>CAVRHO010000010.1:0-11863 GCA_963721065.1 uncultured Alphaproteobacteria bacterium | reverse complement strand
ATTCCGCCGCGCGAATAAGATCCGAAGATGGCAAGCGACTGCAGGACCATCGCCGCGAGAAGGCCGATCCGGAGGAACCGGAATTGTGAGTGGCGTGAGAGATAGTAGAGAAGAGGAAGGACCAGGACCTCGGCAAGAGCAAGCTGATTGTTATCTCTCAGGGGCGTGTCCGGCGCACCGAGAACGTGGTTATGCCCCCCGGTTACAATCGTAAACAGCCCGCCCTTGATGCTGAAAAATCCCACGGAGATTGCCAGCACCCATACCATCGCATGGATTCTGGTCCGGTTGTTCAGAAGTGTGAACGCTACAAATACTTCTACGAAGGTCCGCATGAACCGGTCCCAGTAATGCCAGGCACGGTCGGGAAACGGAACAAACAGCAGGTTGAACGTGGTCCACAGGAAAAATACCAGCAATAGCCATGGCAGCGCGTCCGAGGGGAAACGCTTGCGTTCCCGCGACATCAGCCAGCCCAGCAAAGTCACGGCGGCGACGACGCCGGCCAGTGGAAGGCCCCGGGTGAAGCCGTACACCAGCCGTTGCGGTGCCATCAATGAAATCCACTCCCAGCCCAGCAGGCCGGCGGCGGGGGAGACGTAAGATACCGGCACGTAGAACATCATGCCGAGGAACAGAACAATGTCGCGCACGTTCAGACTTGACCGAAGCTGTAGGGACTGGTTGTCTCTTGCCGAAAGGCGGGGGTTGGTGGAGAGCGTGTTTTGATAGACGGGTTGTTCTTTCTCGCGGCGTGTATCGCGATGGGTCTGCTCCAGGTACCTGGCTGTACCGGAACGATCGTGTCGGTCCCGGCGCCCCAACTCCGGGCCTGTTCGCCATGCGCACGAACGTCCCGGAACGGCCGGTTGCCGGAAACACGGACGACGGCCGCACCACCCGGCCCGGTCGGAAGCGTCCGTCCCGCGTCGGACGAGACACCCGGCGTCCGCGGCCAACCGGCGGTAGGAACGAAACAGCAAGCCATCCCCGGCGCGACGCCGGCGGCGGAGCCTGGCGTCAGTCGAATAGTTCGGATCGTTCACGAGGTGACCTGCGCAATTGGCGGTGCAGAATACCCGAACCAGTCATACCGCCAAACACCTGATTTGCACGCCAGGCGATCGAAACGCGCCAGCACCGACGTCGGTGGAGGGCAGAACGCAAAGCATCGCCGATCGCCACAGTGCTGCCGCCCGTCGCACACCAGGTGCTCCCGCCCCACATGCCCCGTATACCGTCGGATCGCCCGTACATGCGCGCGCCCTGATGCAACGCTTGTTCCCCACCCGCCCCCCCCTCACGCAATGATTGACCCCACCCCTCCGGCTCACTACCTTCTTCCGTCGGAGACCATAGCATGAACAAGCCAGTCCCCCCGTCCGGCGCCGCCGCCCGCCTCGCGGGTCGCCTGTCGGCCGCCGGCACCGTTCTGCCCCCGGTGCTCGACCCTCGCTCCGCCTCCGTGCTGCGGGAGATCGTCGAGCAGTACGTGGAAACCGGCGAGCCGGTCGGCAGCCGCACCCTGTCGCGCCGCCTGCCGATGAACCTGTCGCCGGCCACGATCCGCAACGTCATGGCCGACCTCACCGAATCCGGCCTGCTGTTCGCCCCGCACACCTCCGCCGGCCGCCTGCCAACCGACGAGGGCCTGCGCCTGTTCGTGGACGGCCTGCTGAACTTCGGCGAACTCGCCGAGGAGGAACGGGAGAACATCGCCGCCGCCCTGGCCACCGCCGGCCGCAGCCTGGAGGACACGCTGGCCGAGGCCAGTTCCATGCTGGCCGGCCTGTCCTCCGCCGCCGGCCTCGTGCTCGCGCCCAAGTCGGAAGGCCCGCTGCGGCATATCGAGTTCG
This sequence comes from uncultured Alphaproteobacteria bacterium, assembly GCA_963721065.1. Taxonomy (GTDB): domain Bacteria; phylum Pseudomonadota; class Alphaproteobacteria; order Acetobacterales; family Acetobacteraceae; genus CAWBLP01. The sequence goes on along the minus strand of CAVRHO010000010.1, from coordinate 10,007 downwards.
TCCCCCTCGGCTCCGGCCGCGCCCTGGTGGTGCTGGTGAACGCCGAGGGCCAGGTGGAGAACCGGGTGATCGAAACCCCGCCCGGCCTGCCGCCGTCGGCCCTGCAGCAGGCCGGCAATTTCCTCAACGCCCGGCTGTCCGGCCGCCCGTTGGGCGACCTGCGCCGCATCGTCGCCGCGGAGATGGCCGCCAACCGCAGCCAGCTCGACGAACTCGCCGCCGGGGTGGTGGAAGCCGGCCTCGCCACGTGGACCGGCGAAGGCCGGTCGGGCAGCCTGATCGTGCGTGGCCAGGCCCGCCTGCTGGCCGACGTCACCCAGATCGAGCGCCTGGCTACCATCCAGACCCTCTTCGAGCGCCTGGAAAACCAGGAGACCATGCTGCGCCTGCTGGAACTGGCCGAACATTCGGAAGGCGTGCGCATCTTCATCGGCGCCGAGAGCGGGCTGTTCGACACCTCCGGCGTGTCGATGGTGGTCGCGCCGGCGCGCAGCGAAAGCGGACGCATCGTCGGCGCCATCGGCGTGATCGGCCCCACCCGCATCAACTACGGCCGTATCATCCCGGTGGTGGACTACACCGCCCAGGTGATCGGCCGCCTGCTGGGATAGGCCGCGGCCCGCCCCGGCGTGACAGGCGTAAATCGAAACTTTACGTGTGTCTTCTACACTTCTCTGGCCACGTCCTGGCACATGGCCCGCTTGTTCCGGCTACCTGATCGCCCTAACTGATCGCCCCATGAGCAACGAAACCGACAACACCCCAAACCCCCGGGAAGCCGCGCCGCCTCAGCCCGATCCGCCGGCCGAGGCCGCCGCCAACCAGAACGCCCAGCTTGGCTCCGAGGAGGTGATGCAGGCCGCCACGGCCCGCATCGCGGAACTCGAGGCCGAGGTGGCGGAGCTGAAGGACCGCTGGATGCGTTCCGAGGCCGAGATCGCCAACGTGCGCGCCCGGTCCCGCCGCGAGGTGGACGAGACCCGGCAGTACGCGGTGCAGAAATTCGCCACCGACGTGGTCGAGACGGCGGAGAACCTGCGCCGGGGCCTGGACAGCCTGCCCTCGGCCGAGGACCAGCCGGAGATCGTCACCAAGCTGCGCGAAGGCCTGGAAGGCATCGAACGCAACTTCCTCAATGTTCTGGAGCGCAACGGCATCCAGAAGGAGGACCCCTCCGGCCAGCCCTTCGACCCCAACCGCCACCAGGCGATGGCGGAGCAGGAAAGCGAGGCGCACCAGCCCGGCACGGTGATGCACGCCTGGACCCCGGCCTGGCTGCTGAACGGCCGCCTGATCCGGCCCGCCATGGTGGTGGTCGCCAAAGCGCCGCCCGCCGAACTCGCCGGCAATCCGTCCGGCGCCAAGGTTGACACAACCGCCTGAAATCGTGCCGATCCTGTATGAAAAACCCGGCCTTGACCCTTGCCCGGCGGGTCGCCGGTCCATACATCAAGCCCATTCCCACCGAGGGGCGCTCGCGGTGCTTCGGGTCGCGCGCGTCCGCTGAAAGGAGCCTCCCATCATGTCCAAAGTCATCGGTATCGACCTGGGCACCACGAACTCCTGTGTCGCCATCATGGAAGGCAAGGACGTTCGGGTCATCGAGAACGCCGAAGGTGCCCGCACCACCCCCAGCATGGTCGCCTTCACCGACAGCGGGGAACGCCTGGTCGGCCAGTCCGCCAAGCGCCAGGCCGTCACCAACCCGTCCAATACCCTCTACGCGATCAAGCGCCTGATCGGCCGCCGCTTTGATGATCCCATGGCCCAGAAGGACATGGGTCTGGTTCCATACAAGATCGTCCGCGGCGACAACGGCGACGCCTGGGTGGACGTGAAGGGGGACAAGCACTCCCCGTCGCAGATCAGCGCCTACATCCTGGGCAAGATGAAGGAGACCGCCGAGGCTTATCTCGGTGAGTTGGTCAGCCAGGCGGTGATCACCGTCCCGGCCTACTTCAACGACAGCCAGCGCCAGGCCACCAAGGACGCCGGCCGCATCGCCGGCCTGGAAGTGCTGCGCATCATCAACGAGCCCACGGCCGCGGCGCTCGCCTACGGCATGGACAAGAAGACCAGCGGCACCATCGCGGTATACGATCTGGGCGGCGGCACCTTCGACATCTCCGTGCTGGAGATCGGCGACGGCGTGTTCGAGGTGAAGTCCACCAACGGCGACACCTTCCTGGGCGGTGAGGACTTCGACGCCCGCGTGATCGACTACCTGGCCGAGGAGTTCCGCAAGGAGCAGGGCATCGACCTGCGCAAGGACAAGCTGGCGCTGCAGCGGCTGAAGGAAGCCGCCGAGAAGGCGAAGATCGAGCTGTCCTCCTCCAAGGAGACCGAGATCAACCTGCCCTTCATCACCGCGGACCAGTCCGGCCCGAAGCACCTGGTGATGAAGCTGTCGCGGGCGAAGCTCGAGTTGCTGGTCGATGACCTGATCACCAAGACGCTGGATCCCTGCCGTGCCGCGCTGAAGGACGCCGGGGTGACCGCGGGTGAGATCAGCGAGGTGATCCTGGTCGGCGGCATGACCCGCATGCCCAAGGTCATCGACACGGTGAAGCAGTTCTTCGGCCGGGAGCCGGCCCGCAACGTCAACCCGGACGAGGTTGTGGCGATCGGTGCCGCGGTGCAGGGCGCCGTGCTGAAGGGCGACGTCAAGGACGTGCTGCTGCTGGACGTGACCCCGCTGTCGCTGGGCATCGAGACCCTGGGCGGCGTGTTCACCCGGCTGATCGAGCGCAACACCACGATCCCGACCAAGAAGAGCCAGATCTTCTCCACGGCCGACGATAACCAGCAGGCGGTGACCATCAAGGTCTACCAGGGCGAGCGGGAGATGGCCGCCGACAACAAGCTGCTGGGCAACTTCGACCTGACCGGCATCCCGCCCGCACCGCGTGGCGTGCCGCAGATCGAGGTGACGTTCGACATCGACGCCAATGGCATCGTCTCGGTGCAGGCGCGCGACAAGGCCACCGGCAAGGAGCAGCAGATCCGCATCCAGGCCAGCGGCGGCCTGTCCGAGACCGACATCCAGCGCATGGTCAAGGAGGCCGAGGCGAATGCCGAAGCCGACAAGCAGCGCCGTGAGCAGGTCGAGGTCCGCAACCACGCCGAGGGCCTGATCCATCAGGTGGACAAGAACCTGAAGGAGCACGGCGACAAGCTGGGCGCCCAGGAGAAGGGCGAGGCCGAGTTGGCCCTGTCCGCCGCCAAGTCTGCCATGGAAGGCAACGACGTGGAGGCGCTGAAGCAGGCGACCGAGCGTCTGAGCCAGGCGGCGATGAAGATCGGCGAGGCGATGTACAAGGCGGATGCCGGCGCCCAGGCGGCCGGTGCCACCGCCGAGGCCGGCGCCGCCGGTCAGGGTGCGGGCCCGCAGGGCGCGAACCCGGACGAGAAGGTCGTCGACGCCGAGTTCGAGGAGGTCGACGAGAAGAAGAAGCGGTCTGCGTGACCGCCCGGCCGCGCGGTGCGTGACGCGCCGAGCAGCGAGTGGAGGCGGGCCCGCGTCTTTGGTGGCGCGGGCCTTGCCCGTTGGGATGGGGCGATCGCAGACCAGGCATCAGATTCCGCCCAGGGATGCGGCGGGGCTTGTTGCGACCGCGATCTCTTTCCGGACCGTGGCATCTGGTGTGAAGCCGGTGTCGGTTGCGCGCCTGTTTGCGAACCTTGGGCGGCAGGCGCCATTTGCGACCTCGCCACCGTCATGGACGCCACAAGGGTCGCGACGAAGCCACGCCGGAGGATGCGTTCCGGCTGGCCGTCCACGGCGTGCGGTGACCGCCGCCCTCGCCAAGGGTGCGGGTGGTCAGCCACAGCCTCCTGTGACAATGTAGCCACCATTGCCCCCATTTCCGGCGGGCCTCATCCGCCGCCCCTGCCGCACGTCTGGCTGGGGGCGATTTATCTCCAGCGATTTAACACTGGCCCGGCCGCCACAGGACGGCGCCAGTGGCGAGCGATAAAGGGCTGAGATGGCCAAACAGGATTATTACGCCACCCTGGGTGTGGCGCGGGACGCGGGCGCTGACGCCATCAAGAAGTCGTACCGCAAGCTAGCCATGCAGTTCCACCCGGATCGCAACCCCGGCGACAAGGCGGCCGAGACGCGGTTCAAGGAGATCAACGAAGCCTACGACGTTCTGAAGGACGAGCAGAAGCGCGCCGCCTACGACCGCTACGGCCATGCGGCCTTCGAGCAGGGCGGCGGACCCGGCGGCTTCAACCAGGGCTTCGGCTTCGCCGCCGAGGGCGGGCTGAACGACATCTTCGACCAGATGTTCGGCGACTTCCTGGGCCGTCGCCCGGGCGGCGGCGGGCGCACCCGCAGCGGCGCCGATATCCGCCAGGCAGTGGACATCAGCCTGGAGGAGGCCTTCGCCGGCACCAAGGTGAGCCTGCGCGTCCCCACCCGCGTGACCTGCGAGGCCTGTAACGGCACCGGGTCGGAGGACAAGAGCCGCGGCTCCGACACCTGCCCGACCTGCCACGGCGCCGGCAAGGTGCGCGCCCAGCAGGGCTTTTTCCTGATCGAGCGGACCTGCCCCACCTGCGGCGGCCAGGGCCGGGTGATCAAGAACCCCTGCCGCATCTGCCACGGCGCCGGCACGGTGCAGCGCGAGCGCAGCCTGCAGGTGGCCATCCCCGCCGGCGTCGAGGACGGCACCCGCATCCGCTTGGCCGGCGAGGGCGAGGCCGGCGGCCAGGGCGCGCCAAACGGCGACCTGTATGTGCATGTCTCGATCCACCCGCACGAATTCTTCCAGCGCGACAGCGCCAACATCTTCATGCGCGTCCCCCTCCGCATGACCCAGGCGGCGCTCGGCGGCGAGGTGGAGGTGCCGGTGATCGACGGCTCCCGTGCGAAGGTGAAGATCCCGCCCGGCACCCAGACGGCCGACCAGTTCCGCCTGCGCGGCAAGGGCTTCTCGGTGCTGCGCAGCGCGGCCCGCGGCGACATGTACATCCAGGTCGCGGTGGAGACCCCGCAGAACCTCACCAAGCGGCAGCGCGAGCTGCTGGAGGAGTTCGAGGAAGAAGGCGCCAAGCACCAGAAGGGCAGCCCGGAACACGAGGGCTTCTTCGCCAAGGTCGCGGCCTTCTTCGACGGCGGGCGCGGCTGAGCGGAGGGGCATCTGATTCGCCAGGAGCACCGTGGCACATGAAGGTCCCGTGCTGAGGCCGTTCCTGTATCTGCTGGAGCATGACCTTGAGGCGCATCCTGAACGGATCACGCCGCGGAGGCCGGACCTTCTGGCACCCGTGAGGGTCGCGACCCGTCGGCTGGCGATCGCCTCCGACGCCGCGATCGAGGGCGAGGTGGCTCTGTAGGCTTCGGCCGCGGGGAGATCTGTGCGGCGGCAGGCGCCTGTCCGCCGTGACCCCATGTGGCAGCCGCGCATCCCCGTTGCTAAGCTTCCTGCCGCACGCGCGAAACGGCGGCCCGCCGCCATGAACGCGCCAGGGGACAGGAGAACAGGAATGCGGCATCACACCTCCCGGTCTTTCGCAGCCCTCATCACCCGATGACCGCCGGACCGCTCACCGGCGTCACGGTGATCGAGGTTGGCCAGGCCCTTGCCGGCCCGCTCGCCGGGGTCATCCTTGCCGACCTCGGCGCCGACGTGATCAAGGTGGAAAAGCCCGAGGGCGGCGATGACGCGCGCCTCTGGGGCCCGCCCTTCGTCGATGGCGACTCGGTGTCGTTCCACAGCAACAACCGCAGCAAGCGCTCCGTCACGCTGGACCTGAAGAGCCCGGCCGACATCGCCCGGCTGAAGGCGCTGGTGGCGGACGCCGACATTCTGATCCAGAATCTCCGCCCCGGCGTGGTGGATACCTGCGGCATCGGCGCCGACACGCTGCGCGCCCTGAACCCGCGGCTGATCTACTGCTCGATCTGGGCGTTCGGCCACCAGGGCCCGCTGCGCCAGGCGCCCGGCTTCGACCCGCTGCTGCAGTGCTTCGGCGCGGTTGTCACGCTCACCGGCCGCCCGGACGACCCGCCCACCTTCTGCGCCCCCGCGATCAACGACACCGCCACCGGCATGTGGTGCGTCATCGGCGCCCTGGCCGCGCTGAAGCAGCGGGAGCGCACGGGCCAGGGCTGCATCGTCGATACCTCGCTGTTCGAAAGCGCCGTCGCCTGGGTGCAGGGGCCGCTGAACAACTACAACGTCACCAACACGCTGCCGCAGCGCCACGGCGCCGCCAGCGCGACGCTCGCCCCGTACCAGATCTTCGAAACCGCCGACCGCCCGCTGTGCATCGCCGCCGGCAACGACCGCCTGTTCGTCAAGCTGGCCCAGGCGATGGGCCACGCGGAGTGGACCACCGACCCGCGTTTCTCCGACGGCCGCAAGCGTGCCGCCAACCGCGAAGCGCTGGTCGCGGTCATGCAGCCCGTCCTGCTGACCCGTCCGCGCCAGGACTGGCTCGGCATCATCGGTGAGGCCGGCGTCCCCTGCGCCCCGGTGAACAACATCGCCGAACTCGCCGAAAGCGAGCAGCTTCAGGCGATGGACATGCTGCGCACACTGCCGGGCAGCGGCATCGACGTGGTCGGCCTGCCGCTTTCCTTCGACCGCCAGCGCCCCCACCCCCGCACCGACTCGCCCAAGCTCGGCCAGCACAACGACGAAATCCTTACGCCCCTGGAGTTACGACATGGCTGATCCCGTCCTCGACCGCGCCCGCCTCTACCTCGACGAACTCGCGACCATCCGGCACGACATCCACGCCAACCCCGAACTCGGCCTGGAAGAACACCGCACCGCGGACCTGGTCGCGCGCAAGCTGGAGGAGTGGGGCATCGAGGTGCATCGCGGCGTCGGCAAGACCGGCGTCGTCGGCGTGCTGCGCAACGGCAGCGGCCCGGCGATCGGCCTGCGCGCCGACATGGACGCGCTGCCGATGGATGAGGAGACGAACCTCCCCTACAGCAGCCGCAACGCCGGCCGGATGCACGCCTGCGGTCATGACGGCCACACCACGATGCTGCTGGGCGCGGCGAAATACCTGTCCGAGACCCGCAACTTCAACGGCACGGTGAACTTCATCTTCCAGCCCGGCGAGGAAGGCATCGGCGGCGCGCTCGCCATGCTGGAAGACAAGCTGTTCGAGCGCTTCCCGTGCGAGGCGATCTTCGGCATGCACAACCGCCCCGGCATGCCGGTCGGCCAGTATGCCATCTGCCCCGGTGTCGGCATGGCCGGCGGCGCCTTCTTCGATATCAACATCACCGGCAAGGGCGCCCACGGCGCGCGCCCCGAGGAAAGCATCGACCCCGTGCTGGTCGCCTGCCATATCGGTGCTGCGCTGCAGTCGATCGTGTCACGTAACGTGCGCCCGTCCAGCACCGCGATCGTCAGCATCACCCGCATCCAGGCGGGCGAGGCCTACAACGTGATCCCGCAGACCGCCACGCTGGCCGGCACGGTGCGCAGCATGCAGCGCGAAAACCTGGCGTTGGTGGAAACCAACATGAAGCGCCTGGCCACCAGCATCGCTGCCGGCTTCGGTGCCGAGGCCAGCGTGGATTACCGCCTGATCTTCGCTCCTCTGGTGAACGATGCGCAGCAGGTGCAGGCAATCGCCGATGCCGCGGCCGATCTCGTTGGCAACGACAAGGTGGACCGCAACAAGCCGCCGGCGATGGCGTCCGAGGATTTCAGCTTCATGATGGAGAAAGTCCCCGGCGCCTACATCAACATCGGCAACGGCGAGGACAGCGCGCCGGTGCACAACCCCGCCTACAACTTCAATGACGCGGCGATTCCGTTCGGTGTGGCGCTGTACGCCCGCCTCACCGAGCGCAAGCTGGCGAAGTCCGGCTGACCGCGGCGATGTTCACCCGCCCGGACGACGGCACGCTGACGGTGTTCTTCGAAGGCCGCCCGCTGCGTGCCCGTCCGGGCGACAGCGTCGCCACCGTGCTGCTGGCACACGATATCCGCACCACCCGCAGCACTGCGGTGTCCGGCGCGCCGCGCGGCCCGTTCTGCATGATGGGCGCGTGCTTCGAGTGCCTGGCGGTGGTGGACGGTGCGCCGAACGTGCAGACCTGCCTGGAGCCGGTGCGGGAGGGCATGCGCATCGCGTGCCAGGATGGGGCGCGCGATCTCGGTCTGCCCGCGGCGGAGCCCGCATGACCAGGCGTGCGCGACCGACGGTTCCCTGTCGCCAGGGATGGCGAGGTCGCGCGCCAGTAACCGTCACCCACAACGACATGCCGCCTGCGTGCCGTCCCGACCCGACATAATGCCCGACCTGATCATCATCGGCGCCGGGCCGGCCGGCGTCTCCGCCGCCATCGAGGCCCGCACGCACGGTCTCTCCGTGCTGCTGCTGGACGAAAACGCAGCACCGGGCGGCCGTATCTGGCAGGCGCTCGAATCACGCGGCGCGGGCGATGCCGACGAAGCCGCCGCGCTCGACACGCTCCGCGCCTTCCGCGGCTGTGGCGCCGATGCAAGCTGGCGTGCGGCGGTATGGGCGATCGAACCCGACGGCACCGTGTTCTGGACCCAGGACGAACCCGCTCTGGCTTCCAACGCCGACACCCCGCAATCGCCCACCAGCCTAAACGAGGCGCGGTCGATTACTGTCCGCCAAACCACACACACCGCAACCGCCAGTCACGTCCTGCTCGCCACCGGCACCACCGAACGGCCCCTGCCAATCCCCGGCTGGACGTTGCCGGGCGTGATGACGGTCGGTGCGGCGCAGATCGCACTGAAGACCGCCGGCCTGGTCCCCGCGGGCGATACGTGGCTGGCAGGGCAGGGGCCGCTGCTGCTGCGCTATGCCGAACAGGCACTGCGCGCCGGCGGCCGCATCGCCGGCATTCTCGACCTGTCCGACGGCCTGGCTCCAGTCCGCGCCCTGCGCCACCTGCCGACTGCGCTCCGCAGCGGAGGCGATATCCTCCAGGGGCTCGCCTGGCGGCGGGCAATCGCCCAGGCCGGCGTGCCCTGGATCAGCGCCACCGACCTGCGGGCCGAAGGCGACGGCACACTCTGCCGCGTCACCTTCCGCGCCGGGGGACGCGTGCGCAGCGAACAGGCCGACCTGCTGATGCTGCATGACGGCGTCATCCCGTCGGTCCACCTCACCCGCGCCCTCGGCTGCACGCATGACTGGGACCCGGCGCAGCAGTGCTGGGCGCCGGTGACCGATTCGTGGGGCGTCAGCAGCCTGCCCAACGTGCTGATCGCGGGTGATGGCGCGGGGATCGGCGGTGCGCCGGCGGCGGCGCTGTCCGGCCGCCTCGCCGCGCTTCACGTCGCACATGCATGCGGCCGGATCGATCAGCCAACGCGGGATTCCGCCGCGGCGCCGTTGCGGGCGGCGCGAGCGCGTCGGCGCGCCGTGCGTCCCCTGATCGATGCGCTGTATGCGCCGCTGAAGCCGAACCTCGACGACGCAACCATTGTCTGCCGGTGTGAGGAAGTCACCGCAGGCCAGGTGCGCGAAGCCGTTCGGCAGGGCTGCATCGGGCTCAATCAACTGAAGGCTTTCACGCGCTGCGGCATGGGGCCGTGTCAGGGCCGGATGTGCGGCAGCGTCGCCGCGTCGGTTCTTGCCGAGGCACGCGGCGTTCCGCTGCGCGATGTCGCGCCGTACCGGCTGCGCTTTCCCACCAGGCCCGTTACGATCGGTGCGCTCGCGTCGCTCCGGCCGGCAGACCAGGCCGATGCTGTTGGTGTTTGACTCTCAAGTATCGTTCAGGCCTCGGCTCGTTCTTCCACCGTCATGGCCGGCCATCTATCCTGACCCGGCGTGTTCCGTAGCTTTGCGACCGGATCGTTCCCGTGTCGACGGCCGGGTCGGGCCCGGCGATGACATGACGCGTCCGGCGATGACATAGAGCATCCGGCCCTAACCGGAAGTACCGGTGCTGGTGCGACCGTATCAACGCCAAGGGGCCCGGGCCCGCCGCGACCCGGCGGCCGGAACCGCATCGGGCCCCGACCGTCGGCGTCGCAGACTCACCG
>CAVRHO010000009.1:0-1059582 GCA_963721065.1 uncultured Alphaproteobacteria bacterium | reverse complement strand
CCAAAGCCGTCGTTGGAGCGGGTCCCGCTGTTCCTCGAAACCGGACATGTTATCCAACGGACGTGGGGGGAGCCATTGAGCTGGCAAGGAGGTTACCAGCCGGCTATCGCCGAAATACGTGCACTTTGGAACGCGGAAGGGGGGCTCCATGATGCTACCGCTTCGCCGCCGTCATAGCGGCTTTGTACGCGCGGCCAACAACAAGCGAAATGAACTGATCCTGATTGCTGGGGGGCTGGCTGTTTGTGGCTGCGGTGATCACCAGGTTGTCCTGCGGCCAATATGCAAAAACGGCACGGAAGCCAAGGGTTGTTCCCTGGTAGAACCACAATTTGCCTCCCAGCTCCGGCTTGTAGGCACGACCCAGGTCGAGGGCAAAGCCTATCGGATCGTCAGCGCTGACATCCGGGATCGGCTTACCCGATTTCTGCGAGACGATTTCAGTCATCTCGTCGAGCTGCTTCTGTGGAAACAGCTTGAGGCCGAATAGATCACGGATCCAGGTGTCGAGATCGGCGGGATTGGAGATGAGAGCGCCTGCCGGTCCCGCCCAGGACAGGTTTTGTCGGCTCATATCGCGGCCGATGAGCGGCGCCAGCGTGCTTATGGAGCAGGGCTGCGGCTGGTACAACAGGCACTCGGGGTTGTCGTAGATGCCCTGCGGCAGGCGGCGCAGTACCCGAAAGCGGGTAGGGGCCATCGCTGTAGAAGGTATTGCGCAGTCGCAGGGGGGCAAGAATATAAGTGCGTAGCGCCTGGGCGTAGCTCATGTGCGCCGCTTTCTCGATGATCAGGCCCGCAAGGATACTATTGGTATTCGAGTAGAACCAGCCGGAATCGGGCTTTGGTAAGATGGGATTCCGTGCTGCATCGAGCAGATCTTGCGGCGTGAACTGATGATCTGGCTGCTTCGCTTCGATCTCTCCTATCTGCACCGTCTCGGAATAGTTCGGAATTGTCGTTGTCATGTTCAGCAGCTGCCGGATCGTCCAATGGCTCCATTCCGGGTACTGGGGCAACCATTTCCCGACAGTATCGTGGATGCTCAGTTTTCCCAGAGCCTCAAGCTTGAGGATAAGTGCAGCGGTAAAGTGCTTAGTGTTACTACCGACCTGAAACAGTGTATGCTTATTAATTTGCGCTTGGCTCCGGCCGAAGGTGCCAGAATACACCTCGACCGGCATGCCGTTGCCGGTGTCGACCCGCAGTGCAACGCCGCTGATATGTTCGGCCGCGCCACGCTCCTTCAAATAAGCGTTTGCCACGGCCTGTAAATCCTGCCTCAGTTCATGATCGTGGCCGAGCTTGGGCGGCTCAGACCAAGCCAAGCCAGGGTAAACGAGTAACATCAACATCGTTGACAGCAGAAAGCAGTGGAAGCGCATGAAAAGCCCCTGTTTCTGGCCTGAGCACATTCCCATTCGAGGCGCTGGCGGCAGTCATAGAACTCGGGGTCTGATCCGTGCCCCGTCTTCATAAACAGCAAAATACATGCGATGGGAAGCGTCGCTTCCGCTCGAGGCTCCTTCTCTAAGACTGTCCAGGTATGTGGTGACGGCGTCCAGAGCCGACCTTCCTTTCATGGCCAATGGCCGCCGCGGCACGAATGTCCGCTTCGGACCGGACCCGCCTGAAAGCCGACAGGCAGAACTGCAGCCATGTCAGGGAAAGCCTACTCGGCGCCTGAATGCCGCAGGTGGATGAAGCCACGACCCAGGCGATGAATTCATCTCTTGACATCGCGCTTCATGTTAGTTATTCATACTACCCATGTGCGACGCGGACACCACCGCCGGCCTTCCCTCCCCGCCCGATCCCCCACAGGACCGGCCCGGCAAGCCCGTGCCCGAAAACATCGCCCACCTCCTCGCCATTATCCACGTCCTGCTCGGCTACGGGCTCCACCTCGCGCAAACGCTCGAGCACCGAGCGGTCGCACGCGGCTTCTCGGTCATCGCGCAGTTCTTCGGCACCGCACGCGTTGCCACGATCCGGGCACGCCTCTGTCGCGGCCTCCTGCGCGCCATGGCGTTGGAACAGGTGCTGCTCGCGCGCGCAGCGCGGGGGCGCGACCTCGTCATCAGCAGGCGCCGCGAACCGGCACCCCGCGCAGCGCAGCCGGCCGCCGTTCAGCCAGCGGCTGCGACAGCCGAATCACAGCCGCCGCGTCGCCGTCCGGCCCGAAACCCCGACCCGGACGAGGAGCCCGATCCTGCCAACCTGCCAACCGTGGAGCAGTTCGTGGCGGAAATCCGCCGCCGCCCGATCGGCCGGGCGCTCGCCGATATCTGCGCCGACCTCGGCATCTCGCCCAGCCTGTGCCAGGGGAATTTCTGGTTCGAAATAACCTGCGGGATCATGTGGTATCGCGGCAACCTGCCCAAACTCATGAAGGGGTTCCGCCGTCGCGAGATCCATTTCTGCGACACGGAGGCGGACCGCAATCCCGCCCTCGGCTGGCCGGAACCCACCCGCGCCGGCATCCGCCGCAGCCTGGGCTTCTTCATCGGGGAGCCGCCGGTCACCCCATTCCCCCTGCCTGACGTGCCTCGGCGGCAAGCGGCCGTCGCCCAACCGCCCTGACCACCCACGACCGGGTGACTGCGGACTGCAATCATCAGCGCGCCTGCCGGCACAAGCCGTCCGTCGGGCTGCCTGCCGCAAGACGGCGTCGTGCATGGCCGGCCGGACAGCCTGTCCCCGCGCGCATCTTTGCGCGACCCCGGGGCCGGGGACTTCGCGCCGTTGGCGTCGTCCGCGTCTCGAAGGTCGCGCGGGCTGCCACCGAACGCTGCCGTGCCGGCCGCTCAACGGCCGGGGGCTGCCCGCGCCGCCCCGTGGCCTGCGCGTTCCCTGTCAGGCTCCGGCGCAGAGCCGCATCAGATCGCGAACATCCGCCAGGGACTGCAGCGCGCCGACCTGCTGCACGATGCTCCGGCTGCGTTCGGCGCCGAGCACCGGCTCGACCAGGGACGCGAACTTCGCCTCCAGCCGGCGCCCCTGCTCGTTTACATCCGCCGCCGGCACCCCGGCATCATGATCCGCGGTCAGGCGCGTGCCGTCGGTCAGCAGCAACTCCAGCCGGGCCTGGGTATGCGGCGTGCCCTGGCGGAACTTGAAGTCCACCTTGTCGCGCAACGACACCAGCGCCGGATCGGCGGTGGTGGTTTCCGAGTAGGTGGACAGCCGCCCGGTATCCACGCCCGCCAGCCCCATCGCCGTGGTCAGGCGCAGCGAGAACTTCGCCTCCAGCCCGGTGCGCGGCGCGGGGATGTTGCACACCCGGTCGCAGGCCTCGTCGAGCTGCAGGTTGATCCGCTCGATCCGGTCCGGCGTCAGGCCGTGCTGTTCGCGCAGCTTGCGGGCGGCCTCGATCGGCGCGTGGGTCAGGTAGCAGGCGGCATGGTATTTGAAGAGGTTGTGGCGGATGTGCCAGCCGCCCTCCGGCGCCTCCAGCGCGCGCTCGGGGTGGAAGTCCGGGCTGTGCGTGCGGGCGAAGCCCTGCGGGCATTCCACCACGTCCGGCCGGCTGGTGAAGCCGCGCGCCGCGAGCCGGGCCGCGAGCAGCCCGTGATACGACGCCTTCCCCGCATGCAGCGGCTTGCACATGGTGCCGAACATCGACTTCAGGCCCGCCGCCTGCGTGCCGGCGATGCCCAGCGCCAGGGTGAATGTCTCCGCATCCAGCCCCAGCAGGTGGGCACAGGCCGCGGCGGCGCCGAAGCTGCCGACGGTGGCGGTGGCGTGGAAGCCCAGCACGTCGTAATGGCCGGGCGCGATGGAGCGGCCGATGCGGCACTGCAGCTCATATCCCGCCACGAACGCCGTCAGCACATCCTTCCCACTGCTCCCCCGCTGCTCGGCCAGCGCCAGCAGCCCGGGCAGGATCGCCACGGAGGGATGGCCGGGCATCGCCATGTTCACGTCGTCGAAGTCCAGCGCATGCGATGCGGCGCCGTTGACGATCGCCGCCGACAGGGCCGGCAGCCGCGCACTGTGCGCCACCACGGTTGCTGCCGGGTCGCCACCCATTTCGGACATCTCCGCCAGCAGCAGGGCGGTGAGATCCTCCTTCGCGCCGGCGACGGTGCAGGCCAGGTAGTCCAGCACGCATTGCTGCGCCCAGGCACGCACGTCCTCGGGGATGTCGGCAAAGCGCAACGCCTGTGCCTGCGCTGCCAGGGTGCGGGTCAGGCCTTGCGCCTGGATATCGGTGATGGCGTTCATCGTGACGGTCTCCTGCAAGCCGTGGCCTGGCGGAACCCTGTCACAGAACGCGCGGCTCGGCCATCGCCGGACGCCGGCCTCGGCGCGTCAGCGCGTCAGCGACGCGGTGCGCGCATAGGCCGCCTGGGCGGCGTACAGTTGCGCCAGCTCCGGCGCGTTGAGCGCATCGGGGCCGTGAAAAGCCCCCTTGTGCATTGTTCCGGCCGCATCGGCGCGAGTGCCGTCCGCCGCCAGCTTCGCCGCCGTCCAGGTGATTGGCGACGCCCGCGCTTCAGTCGCCCCGCGGTTGCCTTGCGTGACGCGCCGCGGAGAGGGGCTGGCCTGCGCGGTCGCTGGCACCTGATTGCGAGGCGACGGGGACTGCGGCGTGGCCGGTCCCGCCGGTCCCGCGATCGCAGCGCCGAGCGATTTTCCGTGCAGCAGGGCCTGTCCGATGCGGTCCGGGTCGATGCCGGTGACCTCCTCGGCGGCGGTGGTCAGCACGCTGATGGCGATGCCGACCGGGCCGCCCATCAGGCCGCTGACGATGATCGAGCCGAACTGACGGATCGGCTCCGGGATCGTGTCGCCGGTGATCGCCCGGTAGATTGTGCCCACCACCGGCACGTATTGCAGCGGGTTGAGCACCGACAGGACGTCGCCGAATGAGAGGTGCTGCCCGGCATGCGGCGACGTGGCGGCCGGCTGGGCGACGGCCGGATGGCCGGCGGCGCTGACCGGGGCACTCATGGAAGAACCTGACGGAACATGCACCGCGGGGACGCAAGAGTCGGACCAGGCCGCGCCATCCGCCGGAGCGGGCACGCGCAATTGTTGCTGCAATCATGCTGTGACGCACGACGCGGAAACGTTCGCGGGGCAAACTGGCCGTCGATCGTGGACTGATCACCAAGCGGCTTTGCTTCGGCAAACCCGGATCGGAGAGACCTACGAATGCGGGGTGTATTCTATCGCAGCGATACCCGTGATCCCAACACGGACCACATGTTCGCCAACGGCTTCTACAAGCGCGATGTGAACATCAATGACCCGGTGTTCCGCTTTCCGGCCGGACGCCAGAGCGCGCCAGACATCGTCCCGGAATCGGCGGTCTGCGTGACCCGCCATTTCGAGGCGGCACCGCTGTTCCCGGTGGGTGATCTGCAGACGGATTCCTGGGTCTATGTTCTGGACCTGGACACCGCCGACATGACGAACACCCAGCAGTCGCAGTATGCGCATGTCAGCTCGGTCGGCCAGACCGGAAACGCCGGCGCACTGTGGCCGATGTTCGGACAGGAGCGTGCGGTCAACAGCATCGACCCGCACGACATCATCGGCGCCGTGCTGGTCAACCGACGCTTCAACGGCAACGATGTCTTCAACGGCGGTGACTTCCGCCCGCGCCAGTACCTGGTCAACAACGGCTACACCGGGCCGGCCAACACGGCGGCGCTGGCGGGCAACCTGATCACACCGCTGATCCAGGCCAACGCCTGGATCCCGATGCCCAGCATGGCGCAGGGCGTCGTCCGAAGCACCCGCCAGTAGCACACCCGTCGCGGAGCAGCGGCGCGTGGCTGTTCCCGGGCGCGGCGGCGGCTGCCTGAAGGAAAAGGGAGCGCGCCGTAATGCGGATGCGGCGCGGTCCGTGTGCGTTGGAAATGCAGGCTGACGCCAGTCCTTCATGTCATGGCCGGGCCTGACCCGGCCATCGACACCGGAACGATCGGGTCGGGCTGCGACGGAGCACGCCCTGTCGGGGGTGGATGGCCGGATCAGGTCCGGCCATGACCCGGAAGAGCCGGTCATGGCTCGGAAAAACCGGCCATGGCGCGGAAGAGCCGGACATGATTGGGAAGGGCCGGCCATGATTTGGAAGGGCCGGCCATGATTCGGAAGGGCCGGCCATGATTCGGAAGGGCCGGCCATGATTCGGAAGGGCCGGTCATGGCTCGGAAAAGCCGGCCATGGACGTGGAAAAGCAAGTGCCGGCTCGGCCATTTTCCACTTCCATGGGGCGCAGGCCCGCCTCCACAATTCTACCGCGCCGGATAGGGTCGCCCTGTGGTCAGCGCCCCTGGTACACCGGCTTGCGCTTCTCGTTGAACGCGCGGATGCCCTCGCGGCGGTCCTCGGTCGGCACCATGCGGTTATAGGCCTCGATCTCGAACATCATGCCACTGGCGCGGTCCATGTTCAGCCCGTAGTCCACGGACTGCTTGATCTGCCGTGTGGAGATCGGCGCGTTGCTGCCGATGGTGGCGGCCGTCTCCAGCGCCTCGGACAGCAGCGTGTCCGCCTTGCAGATGCGGTTCACCATGCCCCACTCGAACGCCTGCTGCACGGTGAACGGCTTGCCGGTCAGCAGGATCTCCTTCGCCCGCCGGCCGCCCACGGCACGCGGCAGGTTCTGCGTGCCGCCGGCGCCGGGCATGATGCCCAGCGTCACTTCAGTCAGCGCGAAGCGGGCGTTCTCCGCGGCGTAGATGAAGTCGGCGCACAGCGCGATCTCCATGCCGCCGGCATAGGCGGCGCCGTTCACCGCGGCGATCACCGGCACCGGGCACTGGATGATGTGGCGGATGGCACGCTCGAAGATCAGGTGCTGATCCTGCCACTGCTGGTCCGTCATGCCGTTGCGTTCCTTCAGGTCGCCGCCGGCGCAGAAGGCGCGCGCGCCGTTGCCGGTGATGACGATGCAGCGCTGCGCGTTGGGGGCGGCGTGGAACGGCTCGAAGGCGGCCAGCAGGTCCAGGCCCATCTGGGTGTTCATCGCGTTCGCGACCTCCGGCCGGTTCAGCGTGACCAGCACGGTGTGCTCCTGCGGGCGTTCGATCTTGAGGGTCTGGTAGGTCTGCGTCATGGCGAACATCCTGGTGGTCATAATGCGGCGCCGACCATGCGCGGCATTGGCCGGTCCGGCAATGCACCGGGCCGCAGAGCAGAACCCCGCTGCGGCAGTCCACCGTACAGTCGTGACCGGCCCCGCATCCGCATGATCCGTTGCGACGGACAAGTGCGGCGCGACGCCGGCCAGGACCTATCCGAGGCGCGGCGCGATGCCGCGCCGGACCGCGGATCAGGCGCGCTGGATCAGTTCGATCGAGTAGCCGTCCGGGTCCTTGATGAAGGCGATAATGGTGGTGCCGAACTTCACCGGCCCTGCCTCCCGCGTCACCGTGCCGCCGCCGGCGCGCACCTTCTCGCAGGTCGCCGCCACGTCCGGCACGCCGATCGCCAGGTGGCCGAAGGCGTTGCCCAGCTCGTATTTCTCGGTCCCGTAGTTGTAGGTCAGCTCGATCACCGAGTTGCTGTCCTCGTCGCCGTAGCCGACGAAGGCCAGGGTGTACTTGCCGTCCGGCACGTCGCGCCGGCGCAGTTCCTTCATGCCGAGCAGCCTGGTGTAGAAATCGACGCTGCGCTCCAGGTCGCCGACGCGCAGCATCGTGTGCAGAAACCGGCTCATGAGCCTTCACTCCCCTCTGGAATGGTCCCGGGATCGAGACCGATCAGAAACATCCCCGCCGCATTGGCCGCGGCCACCGTGGCCTCGACGTCCGCCAGAATGGTGCCGCCGGCCTCGAAGGCAACCCCGCGCAGCCCGGCGGCGGACGCGCCGCGGATGGTTTCGGTGCCCATCGTCGGCAGGTCGGCGCGCCGGTCCTGGCCGGGCTTGACCAGCTTCACCAGCACCCCGCCGGGCCCGTCGCGCCGCAGGCCGGCGGCGCGGGCCAGCATGGCGTCGGTGCCTTCCACCGCCTCCACCGCCAGCACGAGGCCCTGCTGTACCACGCAACCCTGGCCCACATCCACCCGGCCCAGCGCCCGCACCACCGCCACGCCGCGGCGGATATCGTCCATCGCCTGGGCGTCGGGCGTCACGCGGGTCAGCACGCCGGTGGGGCCGAGCGGGGCGCGCAGCACCTCGTGGGCGCCGAGCACGGAGAACCCCTCCTCGCCCAGCACCTTGATCACCGCGGCCAACAGCCCGTCGTCGCCGGCGAAGGCGGCGCGGCCGATGCGGGCCAGGATACGGGCGCCCTCGGCATCCGGACGCAGGTCCAGCAGGGACGGGCGGCGCACCGGCCCGATCAGCACCAGGTCCTGGCAGCCATGCGCCCGCAATGCAGACAGGATGCGTCCGGCCGCCCCCATCCGTATGATGCGGTGTGGCCATCCCGCCAGCACCGCCGGCTCGGCAAATCCCTCGAGCCCGACGATGAACACGCCGCGCCCGGCCGCCCGCGCCGCAGTGGCGACCCGGGCCGGAAGGTGTCCGCCGCCTGCCAGTATCCCCAGGGTACGTGGCTTTTTTGTCGCAATTTCTGTTACTATAGTGGACATGCGAGATTCACTCATTGCGGACTAGTCGCCCGTGCGACATAAAAGGCGCGTTTACTCACGATCCCGTGAGATCAATGCCAAAAGGGATCATATCGACAGATGACCGACGATGACGAACCGTCCGCGACGGACTGCCATGAGACCGCCATTGGCATCTTGCAGGGTCTCCACATGCTTGCCGAGGAAGCGGATCATCTGCGGCTTTCCCGTACCTACACGGCGCTGCGCAAGGCGATCCGTGCGTTCCAGGCCGAGCAGGCGAGGCTGACACCCGGCAGCCGGCCACGTGCGCGGCGGTCCGTTACGGTACACTGACCCATCCGGCCACGATTTTGTTGGGTGAATTCGTGCCCGACGGGGTTTGCGTCCCGCAGTCGGCTTCGCTATAGGAACGGCCCCCGCTGATCCCGGATAGCTCAGTTGGTAGAGCAAGCGGCTGTTAACCGCTGGGTCGCAGGTTCGAGTCCTGCTCCGGGAGCCAATGAGAAAGGGCCAGGGTCTGCACCCTGGCCCTTTTCTTCATCCCGCCATGGAACGGCTGTTACCGGGTCAGCGTCGTTGGCGTCGTGTGCCGGTTCGCCATCATGGTGTCGAGGCGCTGACCGAGCGCATTCGACGCCGCGTCCACCCGCTGCGGCGGCGCCGCGCTGGTCTGGACCGCGGGTCCGGTGTTGTCCGCCACGGGGGCGGGGGTCGTGGCACAGGCGGAAAGGGCGAGCAGCACGGGCAGGAGCAGGCGCATCCGGACCTTCATGATTTTTGATCTCCAGGGCGGGCACCGACGATCGGTGCCAGATCGAGCTTGTTTCGATAATTTAGACGAATTCCATGGGATGCGCACGCGTTTTCATTCCGCGTTCCGTGTCACAGTGGTTGAATCAGTGTAAAGCGTACGTCAAATCGTCGCGATTAGGCGCACTGCCCCGCCGGCGCTGAGCCAGGCAACGCGCCCCGCCGCTACCGTCGCAACAATGCGCGCGGCACCGGGATCGACCAGAACCAGGTCGCCCCGCAGCCCCGGCGCAATCCTTCCCCGGTCCGTCAGACCCGCCGCCGCCGCCGGATTGGCCGAGATCAACGCCCACGCGGTCGGCAGGTCCAGCACGCCGCGCCCGGCCAGAATCAGCGCCGCCCGGTGCATCGCCGGGTAGAAGTAGTCGGACGACAGCACGTTGCAGATGCCGGCCTCGGCCAGCCGCGCCGCGGACGCCCAGCCGAGGTGGGATCGCCCGCGCACCACGTTGGGGCTGCCCATCACCACCCAGTCGCCGGCGGCGCGCGCCGCTTCGCCGACCTCCTCGGCCATGGGGAACTCGCAGATGTGCGCGCCCAGGTCGCGGAAGTGGGCGCGGGTGGCCACCGCGGCATCGTCGTGACTGGCCAGCGGCAGCCCGGCCGCGCGGGCGGCGGCGGCGATGCGCGCCTGGGCCGGACCGGTATCCGCGGCGCGGGCGGCAATGCGGTCCACCAGCGCGCGGAAGGCGTCCAGCGTCATGCCGGCGCGGTCGCTGTATTTCGCGCCGGCGACCGGGTCCGCCACCTTCTTCACGATCGCCGGGGTGTGGTCGTTGAACGCCAGCAGGTGCACGCGGCCGGCGGCGATATCGGCCAGCGCCGTGTCCAGCGCATCCAGGTTGTAGGCTTCCCAGCGCAGGTGCACGCGCATGTCGCAGGTCCAGCGTCGCGCCTCCAGCGCATCCAGCAGGGCGCGCCAGGCATCCAGGCTGCGCAGGCCCGGCTCCCAGGACAGCGTCACGCCGTGGAACGCGGTGGTGATGCCGTTGGCCAGAAGCTGCGCCTCGGTATCCGCCAGGGCGATGTCGGCCGGGAAATCCACGCCCGGCCGCGGCTGCATCTGCCGCTCGAACGCGTCGCCGTGGATATCGACGATGCCGGGCAGCACCAGCAGGCCGCGCGCATCCAACGCCGGGCCGCGCCCGCCCCCGTCCAGCGCGGCGATGCGGCCGTCCTCCAGCGTGATGTCGGCGGCGGCCTCACCGCCGGGCAGCAGCACGCGTCCGCCGATGATGCGCAGCCTGTCCATTCTGCCTGGTCCTATGGTTCGAAGACGATCTGCACGCGCGGCGTCGGGTACAGCCCGACGGCGAATTCCACCACGGCGCCGGCGCGGTCCACATTGACGTTCTCCGCCACCAGCAGCGGCCGGTTGCGGCCGGTGCGCAACAGGTCCGCCTCCTCCGGGCCGGGCAGTCGGGCGGTGACGCGGGTGACCTGGCGCAGGTAGTCCGCGACGCCGACCGACCGCAGTGCGTCGGTGATGCGCGGGAACTCGCGCAACGCTTCCAGCAGGCCGGGCAGGCGCGCGGCGGGGAACCAGTGGTTGGTCAGGCTCACCGGCCGATCATCGGCCAGGCCAAGCCGCTGCAACAGAACCACGCGGGCACCGGGACGCAGGCCGAGGCCGGCGGCGACGCGGGCGTCCGCCGTGGTGTCGCGCAGGTCCAGCACGCGGCCGGACGGCTCCTTGTTGTGCCGGCGGATCCATTCCGAGAAGCGGGTACGCGGCTCCACCGCGTAGTCCAGCACGTCCTCGGCGACGAAGGACCCGCGGCCCTGCTCCACCCGCACCACGCCGCCGCGCGACAGTTCCTCCAGCGCGCGGCGCACGGTGTGGCGGTTGACGCCGAACTGGCGGGAGAGCTGGCCCTCGGTGGGCAGGCGGGCGCCGGGTGGCAGGGCGCCGCTGTCGATGTCGCGTTGCAGGTGGCCGGCGATCTGCCGCCACAGGGCGACACCGTCGCGGCGCAGTACCGGATGGGTGGGCGATTCGTCCGTATCGCCTGTCAGCTTCATGGTTTTTTCATCCACACCGGCCGTCGGCAGGGCAAGTTCGGCATTGACGGTAGCCCGGGCGACCGATACCTGTCTAGACGTCTAAACAAATCCCGGAGCGCCGATGCCCCACCCGATCCCTGACCCGACCGCCGCTCGGCGCCACTGGATGGGCGTGCTGGCACGGGCCAGCGCCAGGGAGCTGTCGGCGGCCCTGGCCACCTGCGGACCGCTGCCCGAGCACAGCCATCTGCGCCGGCCGGAAGCGGGCCTGGTGATGGTGCGCGGCCGGATCGGCGGCGGCGGCGGGGCATTCAACCTGGGCGAGATGACGGTCACGCGCTGCTCGGTCCGCCTGGCGGACGGCACGGTGGGACACGCCTATGTCGCCGGCCGCGACGAGCGCCAGGCGGAGCTGGCGGCCTTGTGCGACGCCCTGTTGCAGCGGGCGGCGGAGAGCGGACCCGCTGCATGCGGCGGTGGAACGGCTGCACGCCGACCAGCAGGCGCACCGCGATGCCGTGGCGGCGAAGGCCGCGGCGACGCGGGTGCAGTTCTTCGCCATGGAAACCTGGCGCGGCGGGCCCGGCGCATGACCATGCAGGGCGCCTTCGCCGACCCGGTGCTGGAGGCCCAGGCCTGCTTCCGGGCCGTGCTGGACGCGATGGCGCGTCCGGGCCGGGTGCACACGATTGCACCGTCCTTCGAACCGCCCGCCCCGCTGGCGCCAGCCACGGCCGCGGTGCTGCTGACGCTGGTGGATCAGGAAACACCGCTGTGGCTGGACGCCGACGCCATGACGGCGCATCCCTGGGTCACGTTCCACTGCGGCGCCCCACTTGTCGCCGAACCGTCCGCCTGCGCCTTTGCCGTTTCGCTTGGCATGCCGGTATTCGACCAGCTTCCGGCGGGCACGCATGAGATGCCGGAACGCTCCGCCACGCTGATCCTGCAGGTGCGCGGCATCGGACAGGGCCGGCGCTATCGCCTGTCCGGGCCCGGCCTGCGCGAGCCGACGCCGCTGGACGTGGACGGCCTGCCCGCCGAGTTCGCCACGGACTGGGCGCGCAATCACGCCTGCTTTCCCTGCGGCATCGATCTGGTGCTGTGCGCCGGCCCACACCTGACGGCCCTGCCGCGCAGCGTCACCGTGACGGAGGCCTGAGCCAATGGCCTATGTGGCAGTCAAAGGCGGCGAGCGGGCGATCGACAACGCGCACACCTGGCTGGCGGAGGCCCGCCGCGGCGACCCGTCCGTCCCCGAACTCTCCCTGCCGCAGATCAGCGAACAGCTCGGCCGCGCGGTGGACCGGGTGATGGGCGAAGGCTCGCTGTACGACCGGGAGCTTGCGGCGCTGGCGGTGAAGCAGGCGCAGGGCGACCTGATCGAGGCGGCGTTCCTGCTGCGCGCCTTTCGCACCACGCTGCCGCGCTTCGCCCATTCCCGGCCGGTGGAAACCGCTTCGATGCAGATCCGGCGGCGGATTTCCGCGGTGTTCAAGGATCTGCCGGGCGGCCAGGTGCTGGGCCCGACCTACGACTACACGCATCGCCTGCTGGATTTCGCCCTGGCGGCGCGCGGCGAGGCCGCACCTGCCGCACAGGAGCCTGCGGTGGAGGACGACGTGGTCATGCCGCGCGTGCCCGACATCCTGGGCGGCGAGGGCCTGATCGAACCGGACGGCACGGACGACCGCAACCCCGGCGACCGCGATCCCGGCGACCTGACCCGTGAACCGCTGAGCTTTCCCGCCCCGCGCGACGTCCGGCTGCAGGCGCTGTCGCGTGGCGACGAGGGCTTCCTGCTGGCGATGGGCTACTCCACCCAGCGCGGTTATGGCGGGTCGCACCCGTTCGCCGGGGAGATCCGCAACGGCACGGTGTCGGTGGAGATCGAACCGCCGGAGCTGGGCTTCGCCATCGATATCGGCGACATCGAACTGACCGAGTGCCAGATGGTGAACCAGTTCAAGGGCTCGAAAACGGTGCCGCCGCAGTTCACCCGCGGCTACGGCCTGGTGTTCGGCTTCAGCGAGCGCAAGGCGATGGCGATGGCCCTGGTCGATCGCGCCATGCGCGCCGAGGAACTGGGCGAGGACGTCACCGCGCCGGCGCAGAATGTCGAGTTCGTGGTGTACCACGCCGACAACATCGAGGCGACGGGCTTCGTCGAACACCTGAAGCTGCCGCACTACGTCGATTTCCAGAGCGAGCTGGAAAACGTGCGCCGCATGCGCCGCGAGGCAGCGCGGGCGTCCGACCGGATGGAGCCGGAAAGCCCGCCGCGCGCGGAGGCAACGGGCGCATCAGGTGAACCACGATGAAGGGCTACAACTTCGCCTACCTGGACGAGCAGACCAAGCGCATGATCCGGCGCGCGCTGCTGAAGGCGGTGGCGATCCCCGGCCACCAGGTGCCGTTCGGATCGCGCGAGATGCCGCTGCCCTACGGCTGGGGCACCGGCGGAATCCAGGTGACGGCCTCGGTGCTCGGCCCCGACGACGTGCTGAAGGTGATCGACCAGGGGGCGGACGACACCACCAACGCCGTGTCCATCCGCCGCTTCTTCGCCCGCACCGCCGGCGTGCGCACCACCACGCACACCGCCGAGGCGACGCTGATCCAGACCCGTCACCGCATTCCGGAGACGAGGCTGCGCGACGACCAGATCATCGTCTATCAGGTGCCGCAGCCGGAGCCGCTGTACCGCCTGGAACCCAGCCGACCGGAAACGCGGCGGATGCACGCGCTGGCGGATTACGGCGCTGATGCACGTGAAGCTGTATGAGGACATCGCCCGCTTCGGCCAGGTGTCGATCAGCTACGACTATCCGGTGATGGTGAACGGACGCTACCTGATGGCGCCCAGCCCGATCCCGGCGTTCGACAATCCCAAGCTGCACATGATGCCGGCGCTGCAGTTGTTCGGCGCCGGGCGGGAAAAGCGGATCTACGCGGTGCCGCCCTACACGCAGGTGCAGTCGCTGGATTTCGACGATCACCCGTTCCGTGCGATCCGCGCGTCGCAGGCGTGCGGGCTGTGCGGGGCGACGGACTCCTATCTGGACGAGGTGGTGATCGACAATCGCGGCGGCCGGCTGTTCGTGTGCTCCGACACGGATCACTGCGCCGCGCGCCGTGCGGAGGGGCACAGGGGGGCCGAGGCGGCCGATCAGACTTCTTCCCCTCCCCTTGTGGATTTGAGCCGCAAAGCGGACCCCGGCTGGGGCGAGGGGTCGGACGTGCGGGATCCGACCGCACACGCCCTCGCCCCGTCCCCCTCCCGCAAGGGAAGAGGGAGTTTGTCGTGATGACCGCCTCAGACACCCTCCTGTCCGCCCGCGACCTGCACCTGTCCTTCGGGACCATTCCCGCCCTGTGCGGCGTGGACATCGACCTCTGGCCCGGGGAAATGCTGGCCATCGTGGGCGAGTCCGGGTCCGGCAAGACCACGCTGCTGAACGTGCTCTCCGGCACTCTGCGGCCCGACGCCGGCGCGGTGTGGTATCGCGCCCCGGACGGCCGCCTGCACGACGTGCACGCCATGCCGGCGCCGGACCTGCGCCGGCTGCACCGGTCCGACTGGGGGTTCGTGCACCAGGACCCGCGGCAGAACCTGCGCATGGCCGTCACGGCCGGCGGCAATGTCGGCGAGCGCCTGATGGCGCAGGGCGCCCGTCACTACGGCGACATCCGCGCCCAGGCGCTGGACTGGCTGGCCCAGGTGGAGATCGACGCCAGCCGCATCGACGACCTGCCGCGCACCTTCTCCGGCGGCATGCTGCAACGCCTGCAGATCGCGCGCACGCTGGTGACCCACCCGCGCCTGGTGTTCATGGACGAACCCACCGGCGGGCTGGATGTGTCGGTGCAGGCTCGGCTGCTGGACCTGATCCGCTCCCTGGTGGCGCGGCTGCGCATCGCCGTGGTGCTGGTGACGCACGATATCGCGGTGGCCCGCCTGCTGGCGCACCGCATCGCCGTGATGCAGCGCGGGGAAGTGGTGGAGACGGGGCTGACCGACCAGGTGCTGGACGATCCGCAGCATCCCTACACGCAGCTTCTGGTCAGTTCGGTGCTGAATGCGTAGGCGGCAACGCAAGGGCTCGGTGGTGAATGCGAAGGCGGCAACGCAGGGGCTCGGCACTGAATGCGAAGGCGGCAGCGCAGGGGCACACCGGCGACGCCCCCGTCACGGCGGGTGCAGGCCCCGGAGAAGCTGAAGCAGTGCTGACAGACACCCGCTCTTCCGCGTCATGGCCGGGCCTGACCCGGCCATCTGCCCCCGTCCAGGCGTGTTCCGTTGCAGCCCGACCCGATCGTTCCGGGGTGGATGGCCGGGTCAGGCCCGGCCATGACGTGAGGCACTGGTGCCCGCGTGCATATTTTGCCGCGGGTGAACCGCAGCCGCGTCATTCACGACTTTCCTCACCCGCGCACAGGAGCCGCTGAATGCCCCCGGTCATGCTGCGCACCGAATCCCTCGCCAAGAGCTTCACCCTGCACCTGCGCGACGGCGTTCACCTGCCGGTGCTGGCCGGTGTGAACCTGGAGGTCCGCGCCGGCGAATGCGTGGTGCTGTCCGGCCCGTCCGGCGCCGGCAAGTCCACGCTGATGCGCAGCCTGTACGGCAACTACCGCGCCGGCGGCGGCCGCATCCTGGTCCGGCACCGCGGCGAACTGCTGGACATCGCAGCCGCCGACCCGCGTACCGTGCTCGCGGTGCGGCAGGAGACGCTGGGCTATGTCAGCCAGTTCCTGCGCGTCGTGCCGCGCGTCCCGGCGCTGGACGTGGTGGCCGAGGTGCTGGTGGAACGCGGCACCGGCACGGACCAGGCCCGCGCCGCCGCCACCGCACTGCTGCTGCGACTGAACATCCCCCGTCGCCTGCACGGCATCCCGCCCGCCACCTTCTCCGGCGGCGAGCAGCAGCGCGTGAACCTGGCCCGCGGCTTCATCGCCGCACACCCGGTGCTGCTGCTGGACGAGCCCACCGCGTCGCTGGACGCCGCCAACCGCGCCGTGGTCACGGATATGATCCGGCAGGCCAAGGCAGACGGCACCGCCATCGTGGCGATCTGCCACGACACCGAGGTGCGCGACGCAATCGCTGATCGCCTGTTCCCCCTTGCTCCGGTACAAGACGCCGCATGACCCCAGACATAATCCTGACCAACGCGCGCCTGGTCCTGCCCGACGACACGGTGTTCGGCACGCTGGTGATCCGCGGCGGCGACATCGCCGACATACAGCCCGGCCGAACCAGCACACCGGCGGCGCTGGATCTGGACGGCGACACCGTAATCCCCGGCGTGGTGGACCTGCACACCGACAACCTGGAACGCCAGGTGCAGCCACGCTCCCTCGCGCGCTGGCCGTCGCGATCAGCCATGGTGGCGCACGACGCGCAATGCGCTGCCGCCGGCGTGACCACCGTCTTCGACGCGCTGTGCCTGGGCGACCTGGGGTTCGAGAAGGACCGCATCCGCACATTCCAGGATGGCGTGGTCGATCTGGACGCCCTGACGGCGGCCGGCCTGCTGAAATCCGACCACTTTCTGCACCTGCGCTGCGAGGTCCCGGCGCTGGACATGCTGGGCCTGTTCGACACCGTGGCGGACCATGGGCTGGTGCGCATGATCAGCCTGATGGACCACAGCCCCGGCGTCGGCCAGTACGCCGACATCGATTTCTACCGGAAGCTGCGCCGCCGCGACGGTACGGATGAAACCACCATCGAGCGCCGCATCCGCGAGTTGCAGGACCAGCGCGCGCAGCACCACGGCCCGAACCGCCGCGCGCTGCTGGAGCGCGTCGCCGGCCGCACCATCGCCCTGGCCAGCCACGACGACCGCACCGAGCAGGAAATCGCCGCGAACGCCGCCGACGGCATCACCATCAGCGAATTTCCCGTCACGCTGGAAGCCGCCACCGCGGCGAAACAGGCCGGCATGCGGGTGATCGCCGGCGCGCCCAACATCGTGCGGGGCGGGTCGCATTCCGGCAACGTCTCGGCCGCCGACCTGCTTGCCGCCGAGGCGGTGGACGCGTTCGCGTCAGACTACGTGCCGAACAGCCTGGTGGAGGCGGCCTTCCGCTGCGCCCGCGACGGCCTGCCGCTGCACGCGGCGGTCGCCATGATCTCGGACCATCCGGCCCGCATGGCGGGGCTGGCCGATCGGGGCCGGCTGGAACCCGGGCAACGCGCCGATCTCGCACGCGTCCGCTTGCATGAACACCTCCCGGTGGTGCGGCAGGTCTGGCGTGCCGGCGAGCGAGTGATCTGATGCAACCGGCTTCCCGTGTCGCGATCTACTACTGCCCGCACCCCGACGATCCGCTGTTCGCCGCCGCGGCGGCCTGGCTCGGCCGCGATCCGGTCAGCGACGCGCCGGCGCCGCAACCAGACCTGCCGCAGATCGCCGAGGTGACCGCCGAACCGCGGCTGTACGGCTTCCATGCCACGCTGAAACCACCCATGCGGCTGGCCGAGGGGCGGTCCTGGGACGAGTTGCTGGACGCAACCCGGACCCTCGCCCAGCGGATCGCGCCGTTCGATCTGCCACCGATGGCGGTGTCGGACGTGCACGGCTTCCTGGCGTTGCGGGAAACCGAGCCGAGTGCGGCATTGCAGGGCCTGGCGGATGCGTGCGTGCGGGAGCTGGATGCGTTCCGCGCCCCGCCGACCGAGGCGGAGCTGGCGCGCCGGCGCCGTCACGCCCTGACCCCGCAACAGGACGCACTTCTGGTGCGCTGGGGTTATCCCTACGTGTTCGAGGACTGGTTCTTCCACATGACCCTGACGCGCCGCCTGACCACGTCCGAAAAGGCGGTGTTCCAGCCGGCCGCGGAGCGTTACTTCACCCGCCCGCTGCTGCTGCCCCGCCGCGTCGCGGATATCTGCGTGTTCGTGCAGCCAACGCCCGGCGCGCCCTTCGTCATCAAGGAACGGCTGCCGCTGACAGGATGATGCTGCGCAGGGCGGCGGTGAAACGCGCCGCGCCCTGCTGCACCGTTCCGTCGTTCGCCACCGTGGTCACTGCGACATCCGCCGGCAGCGCCACGCTGCGCGACAGGCGCGCCGCCGCATCCGCCTGGCCCTCCCGGCCGCGCGCCGCCAGGCGATGCGCCAGAACCGCCGCGGGTGCGGTGACCTCGATGACCCGCACCGGGAAACGTTCCGCCGCCTCGGCGATCACCGTGCGCGACACGTTGGCCACCACCACGATGCCGCGCGCAATATCGTCCGCAACATCGAGCGGGATGCCGTAGCGCAGACCATGCGCCTGCCACTGCAGGGCGAAGCGGCGGGCCAGGAACGCGGCCTCGGATACGGCTTCATGATCCTCGCCGCCGGCCTGCGCCGCGCGGGTGATCACCCGACGGACGAACCGCACGCCCGCCTCACCCGCCAATGCCTGCCGCGCCGCATCCAGCAGCGTGTCCTTCCCCGCGCCGCTCGGCCCCACGACAAGCACCAGCATGTTCCGTCCCTTGCATTGACGCGGCGCACCCTGCCGTTAGCCTGCGTCCGACGCAACGCCAGGACTCGCGCGCAATGCGTGACTAACGCAAGAAGTCGCGCGCAATGCGCGGCTAGGAGAGAGCCGACCATGCGGACGCTGCAACACCCCGGACCGGTGCATCCACAGCGGATCGAAACGGTCCAGGACGAACCACGGTTCCTGGAGTTCGCGTTGCAACCCGGCCTGCCGTTGGCCGACGCACTGACCGCGCCGCTGGTGAAGGCCGGCTTGCGGAGCGGCACGATTGCCTTCGGCGGTGGTGCACTGTCGCCATTCCGCTACGTGATGCCGGGCCCGCCCGACAGCGAGGCCCATGTCGCGTATTTCAGTGCGGCACACGAACCCGCCGGCGAGACACGCATCGAGCGGGCGAATGCGACATTCGGGTGGAACGGCGGGGCTCCGGTCGTGCATGTGCACGGTGCGTGGATTGAACCCGATGGCTCCCGCCGCGGCGGCCACATGCTGCCGCCGGAGTGCGTCGTGGTGCGCCCCATGTCGGCGCAGGCCTGGGGCTTTGCCGCGGCGGACATCGCCATGGCGGAGGACGCGGAAACCAATTTCACCCTGTTGCAGTTGAGCGGGGAGTCCGTGGACGGCGCGCGTGGCGTGGTGGCGCGGGTGCGGCCGAACGAGGATATCACGCTCGCGGTGGAGGAGGTCGCGCGCCGGCATGGTCTGCGCAACGCGACCGTGCGCGGCAGCCTGGGGAGCTTGGTGGGCGCGCGGTTTGTCGACGGCCGGGTGGTGGAGGATCACGCGACCGAGGTGCTGATCCGCGCAGGGAGTGTGCGCGACGGGCGCGCTGCGTTGGAGATGCTGGTGGTGGACATGGAGGGTCGGGTCCACGAGGGCGTGCTGGCGCGTGGGGAAAACGCGGTCTGCATCACGTTCGACCTGGTGTTGGAGGCAGGGTAGGCCGCCCGGGGCGGTCCGGTCGGGGGAACTTTTGGATTGGCTTGGCGCCCGGCGGCGTTCGGTATTTCACCACAGAGGGCGCGAAGTTCCACACAGAGTTCCACAGATGGATTCAATAGCGCTTCGCGCCTGAGCCTGAAGCCCGCCGATCAGTCACCGCGCGAAGCGCAATATTCTTCCATCTGTGAAACTCTGTGTGGAACTTCGCGCCCTCTGTGTTGAAATCCTTAGCCCCGATGCCGCATCCCCCTCCGAAGATCGGAATACGCCCCCGACAAGGTCCGCGACCCCCTCACCCCGCGGAGATCTCCGACCACGCCTCATCCAGCGCGCGCCCCAGCCGCGCCGCGATATCGTCGATCTCCGCCTCACTCACGATCAGCGGCGGTGAGAACGCAATGCGATCCCCGATGAACCGCGTGATCAGCCCGTTCGCCCGCGCGTGCCGATCCACCGTTGCGCCCACCTTCCGCCCGGGATCGAACAATCGGCGCGTCGCCTTGTCCTGCACCATCTCGATGCCGGTCAGCAGCCCGACGCCGCGCACCTCCCCCACCAGAGGGTGATCCGCGAAGCGTGCCAGCGCCTGCTGCATGTATGGCCCGACACGCTGGACATGGCCGACCATGTCCATTTCCTCATAGATGCGCAGCGTCTCCATCGCCACCGCGGTGGTCACCGGATGGCCCGCATAGGTGAAGCCGTGGGCGAAGTTCCCCAGCTTGCGGCTTTCATCCAGCATCGCGTCGAACACGCGCTGGTTGACCAGCAGTGCGGAGATCGGCTGCATCCCCGCCGACAGCGCCTTCGCGCAGGAGATCATGTCGGGACGCAGGTCGTAGGTCTGGCTGCCCCACATGTTGCCGGTGCGGCCGAAGCCGCAGATCACCTCGTCGGCGATGAACAGCATGTCGTATTTGCGGATCACCGCCTGCATCTTCTCCCAGTAGCTGCGGGGCGGAGTCAGGCCGCCGCCGGCGCCCATCACCGGTTCGGCGATGAAGGCGGCGCAGGTTTCGGGGCCTTCGCGCAGGATCAGAGACTCCAGGGCCTCGGCCATGCGGGAGGCGAACTGTTCCTCGGTCTCGCCGTCGTGGTGATGGCGGTAGTAGTGCGGATATTCGGTGTGCAGGAAGCCGGGGAAGGGCAGTCCGAAATCGGCGTGCATGTCCGCCTTGCCGGACGCGCTGATCGAGGCCGAGGTGCTGCCGTGATACGCCATCCTTCGGCCGATGATCTTGCGCTTCTCCGGCTTGCCGATCGCCGCGTGGTAGTACCAGGCGAGCTTGAGCGCGGTATCGTTGGCTTCGGAACCGGAGCACTGGAACAGCACCTTGCTCATCGGCACCGGTGCGATCTGCAGCAGCTTTTCCGCCAGGTCCACGCCGGCTTCGTTCGTGGTGCCGCGGTACAGGTGGTAGTAGCCGAGCCGGCGCATCTGCTCATAGGCGACGCGGGCGAGGCGTTCGGACGCGTAGCCGAGCGATGCGCACCACAGTCCGGCGGCGGCGTCGAGGAACTGGGTGCCGTTGTCGTCGTACACGTAGCAGCCCTGGCCGCGCTCGATCACCATCGGGCCCTGCTCCAGGTGCTGCACCAGGTTGGTCTGCGGATGCACGATGCTGGCGATATCGCGCGCCTGCACGGAATTCGGGGCGACGTGGGTCATGGCGGCGGCCTCCGGGGTTGCTGGCCGGATGGTAGAATGTCCTGTCCCGCCGCGGGAAGAGGCGCGCTCGCGTCAGAGCGCCTCTCCGGTCTCATCCTGGCCGACGCGGCATTCCGCCCATGGTTGTCCGTTCACCGTCATGGGCGGCGAAGGCAACCATGCACGTCCTTTGTTGGCGATGAAAACGGAACGACATCGATGGCCCGCCCGCGCGAGCCATGACGCTATACGACGAACATTAGCCAAACGCCGTATCGGCCAGCGATTATCCAGCGAGGATCGCGGCCGCGGCATCGGCCAGGACCTGGCAGCCCAGCACGATGTCCTCCTCCTTCGTATCCTCCGACCAATGATGGCTGATACCGCCGATGCTCGGCACGAACAGCATGCCGGCCGGCATCTTCTCCGCCAGCACCTGTGCGTCGTGGCCGGCGCCGCTGGGCATGCGCACCCAGTCACCGGAGCAGCGCGCCTCCGCCGCAGCAGCCAGCGCGTCCTGGAACCCGGCGTCCATAACCTGCGGCGTGGACTGCGACATGGTCTGCAATTCCACGGTGCACGGACCGGCATTCGCCTGATCCACCAGTTGCTTCAACGCGTCCTGCATCGCCAGAAGACGCTGCGGGTCGGCATC
Source organism: uncultured Alphaproteobacteria bacterium (assembly GCA_963721065.1). GTDB lineage: Bacteria > Pseudomonadota > Alphaproteobacteria > Acetobacterales > Acetobacteraceae > CAWBLP01. The sequence goes on along the minus strand of CAVRHO010000009.1, from coordinate 1,037,489 downwards.
GCGGAACTGGAACAGCATTTCCGCCCGGCCGGGGACGATGCTGGGGGCGCCCGGCTCCAGCGTGATCCGCCCGACCGTCCAGACCGAGCGCGGCCCTGCGACCTCGGGAAAGCGCTGATCGATCGCCGCCGCCAGCCGCACCGCGGCCAGGCCGGCATCCTTGCGGATCGCCATACGGGTGGTGCCGGCATGGTTCTGCACGCCCTGGAACACGATGCGGTACTGCCAGATCGCGACAATGCTGGTGACGACACCGATCTTCTTGCCGCTGCTGTCGAGTTCGTCGCCCTGCTCGATATGCGCCTCCAGGTAGCCGCGATAGCGTGACGGATCGACCTGCGTGCGGGAGCGGCCGGCCAGGCCGGCGGCCTGCAGCGCGTCGCGCAATGGGGTGGCGTCGTAGCGGTTGCGGGCCTTGTCGATGTCCGCGTCGGTGAAGCGGCCGACGAAGGAGCGGCTGCCGACGAAATTGTCGAAATGCCCTTCCTCATCCGCCCAGGCGGCGACGTCGATGTTGCGGCCGAGCGCGCGGGCGACTTCCAGGCCGTAGATCACGCCGAGGGCGCCATCCAGCCAGCCGGCATGGTTCTGGGTCTCGATATGGGAGCCGATCAGCAGATGCGGGCCGGGGCCGGCAGCGTGGCCCAGGACGTTGCCGATGCCGTCGATCTCGGCGGCCAGGCCGGCCTCGGTCAGGCGGGAGACCAGCCAGTGGCGCGACTCCATGTCCTGCGGCGAGTAGGTCGGGCGGTGCGCGCCGGTCCTGTAGGCACCGATGCTGCGCAGGGCATGCAGGTCGCCGAGCAGGCGGGCGGGATCGATCTGGACCTGGGGCATGGGCTGGCCTCTCCTGTGTTGCAGCGCAGCATTGCATCACGGGCGGGCGGCGATGTCAGCATGAGTCTCGACAATTCGCGCCGCGGGCCCATCGTATCGGACAACACGCCCCGCATCGGGAAACACTGCCATGTCCACCCCTCGCCGGCTCCACCTGGGCGCCTTCATGCGCCCGATCAGCATCCACACCGCCGCCTGGCGCTATCCGGGCGCCTATCCGGATGCCAACTTCAACCTGTCCCACATCAAGCGCTTTGCCCGCACGCTGGAGCGCGGCAAGTTCGACGCGTTCTTCATGGCGGACCACCTGGCCGTGCTGAACATGCCGATGGACGCGCTGAAGCGCAGCGCCACGGTGACGTCGTTCGAGCCGCTCACGCTGCTGTCCGCGCTGGCGATGTGCACCGAGCGGCTGGGGCTGATCGCCACCGGCTCCACCACCTTCGACCTGCCGTACCACGTGGCGCGGCGGTTCGCCTCGCTGGACCATCTCAGCGAGGGTCGCGCGGGATGGAACATCGTCACCACCTCCAACCCCGACGCCGCGCTGAATTTCGGGCTGGACGAACACATGGAACACGACGAGCGCTACCGCCGCGCGCGCGAGTTCTATGATGTGGTCACCGGGCTATGGGATTCCTGGGCGGAGGACGCTTTCATCCGCAACCAGCAGAGCGGCGAATACTTCGATCCGTCGCGGATGCACGTGCTGAACCACAAGGGCCCGTACTATTCCGTGCGTGGGCCGCTGAACATCGGGCGCCCGGTGCAGGGCTGGCCGGTGATCGTGCAGGCGGGCGCGTCCGACGCCGGGCGGCAGTTCGCGGCCGAGGTGTCGGAGGTGATCTTCGCCGGCGCCGGCACCATCGACGATGCGCGCGCGTTCTACCGCGACATCAAGTCGCGCATGGAACGCGTCGGACGCAATCCGGACCACCTGAAGATCCTGCCGGGCGCGTTCGTCGTGGTGGGGGATTCGCTGGAGGAGGCGCAGGAGAAGCGGGCGCGGCTGGACAGCCTGGTGCACTACGACAGTGCCATCGCGTCGCTGTCGATCGCGTTGGGGCATGACGCGTCCCGCTTCGATCCGGATGCGCCGCTGCCGGACATCCCGGAAAGCAACGCCAGCCAGAGCGGGCGTGCCCGCGCCATCGCGCTGGCGCAGCGGGAAAAGCTGACCGTGCGGCAACTGGCGCAGCGGCTGGGCGGTTATGCCGGGCCGGGATTCGTGGGCACGCCGCAGATGATCGCCGACCAGATGGAGGCGTGGCTGGTCACCCGCGCCAGCGACGGGTTCAACATCATGTTTCCGTATCTGCCGGGCGGGCTGGACGACTTCGTCGATCGGGTGGTGCCGGAGCTGCAGCGGCGCGGCCTGTTCCGGCGGGAGTACGAAGGGGCGACCCTGCGCGAGAACCTGGGGCTGCCGCGGCCGGAGAACCGGTTCTTTTCCGGGTAATGCCAATCCGCGTTACGTTGGACGCGCGGCCAGCCATTCAGCGTCATGGTCGGCGAAGGCCGGCCATCCACGTCTTTTCGTAGCTGCCATCAGCAAAAGTCATGGATGGCCGGCCTGCGCCGACCATGACGGTTAGTCGCCGGCCAACGGTCGAGGGGTGCCGACGGCATGACACAGACGTGGATGGCCGGCCTTCGCCGACCATGACGGTGCGGGAGGCACTGTCCATACCTGTGGGCGGCACTGTCTCAGTAAGTGCGGCCCGCTTGATAACCGAACGTCGCTTGGTTGCCGCCCTCATCCGAGACGCGGGGTCGAACGGCCGGCCTGAATACCCACAACACCATTCGGAACCAGGTCGCGCAACCCGCGGTCCAGCAGCGCATCCAGCTCCGCCGCCGGTTCGTACTCCGGCATGAGCCGTCGCAACAGCGCGTCCTGCGCCACTGCCGGATGGAAATAGATTTCGCTCTCCCCCTCCGGTAGCACCGGCAGCAACCGACGCATGCGCTCGGCGGTCATGTGCCCGCTCCACGCGATGCCGAAACAGTGGTCGTTGACCTGCATGCCCGCCGCGGCCGCCCGCCGCCGCAACAGGCCGGTCCAGCGGTACAGCGCCTGCCCACCCACCCCCACATGCGTGCCGCATCGCGCCAGCACCGCCGGCGGTTCGCTGGGAACGCGCACCCGCCGCAACCCGAAGTCCCGCCCGATCCGCAGCATCAGACCACCCACCGTCGGATGCAGATGCATGTGCTTGTGCGCATTGGCGTGGTCCAGCGTCAGCCCGGTGGCGGCGAACGCGGCGAACTGCGCGCGGATCTCCGCCGCAAGCTGGCGCCGCACACGCGGGCGAAAGAAGTAGTTCACGCCCAGGCGGAACTGATCCGACGGAAACTGCCCCGCCGCATCCACCAGCGCCGGGATCTCACCTGGCGGCAACACCGCCGGCCCCTCGATCACCACCAGGTGCAGCCCCACGCGCAGCCCCGGCATCGCCTGCGCGCGCCGCACCGCATCCGCCGCGGCGGGGCCCGCGACCATCAGGCTGGCCGCCTCCAGGATGCCGTCGCGATGTGCGCGCTCCACCGCCTCGTTCACCGCCTCCGACAGACCGAAATCGTCGGCGGAGAAGAGCACGCGTTTCATCGCGGCTCCCCGCGCCGTTGCGGCTGCAGCAGCCGCAACGCGCTGACCACCGTCGCCAGCCCCGCCGCGCCGGCGGCGATCGAGAAACACACATGCGCGCCGGTGGCGACCGCATCCGCACTGCCATGCGTGACGCCGAACACCAGCGCCACCAGCGCGCTGCCGGTGGTCTGCCCGACCAGGCGCGAGGTGGACAGCATGCCGCTGCCGGCCCCGGCGCGGTCCGGTGGCGCGCTGCCGATCAGCAGCCGGTTGTTGGGCGACTGGAAGAAGCCGAAGCCCAGCCCGCACAGCGCAAGCCGCCAGGCCACATCCAGATGCGTCGCGGTCGCCGGCATGGACAGCACCAGCAACAGCCCCACCGTCATCACCGCGAGCCCCCCGCCGCCCAGCAGGCCGGCCGGGTAGCGGTCTGCCAGGCGGCCGGCGATCGGGCCGATCACCACCAGCACCGCCGGCCACGGCGTGATCAGCGCGCCGATCTCCACCGGTGTCAGGCCGCCGACATACTGAAAGTAGAACGGCAGCGTCACCATCGCGATCATCTGCGCACCATGCGCGCAGATCGCGGTCCCGACCGACAGCGAGAACACCGGCCGGCGGAACAGATCCACCGGCAGCATCGGCGCGCGCAGCCGCAACTGGCGTCGCACGAACACCACGCCAACCACGACACACAGCACCAGTTGCACCGCGACGACGGGCGTGCTCTGGCCGTGGCCGATACCGTCCAGCCCCAGAATGAACAGGCCCAGCGTGATCGCGTTCAATACGGCGCTGCGCGGGTCGAAGGGATGCGTGGACAGCGGCGAATACGGCAGGAAGCGCAGCCCCAGCACCATCGCGATCAGCGCGAACGGCATCTGCATGGCGAACAGCCACGGCCACGGCGCCACCGCCAGGATCGCCGCCGCGACGGATGGCCCCGCCGCCGAGGAGCTGGAAACGATCAGCACGTTGTAGCCGATCCCCCGTCCCAGCGCGGACCGGGGAAAGATGAAGCGGATCAGCGCGCCGTTGACGCTCATGACACCCGCGCCGCCGAACCCCTGCAGCACGCGCGCCAGGATCAGCACCTCCATGTTCGGCGCCAGTGCGCAACCGATGGTGGCGAGCGAATACAGGCCCAGCCCCCAGCAGTACACGCGGCGGTGGCCATACACGTCGCCCAGAGACGCGAAGGGCAGCAGCGAAACCGTCACCGCCAACTGGTAGGCGTTCACCACCCAGATCAATTCCGCCGGCGTGGTGTGCATTTCCTGCGCGATGGTCGGCAGGGCGATGTTGGCGATCGAGGAATCGAGCACGGACAGGCACACGGCGATGCCCACCGCCAGCATGGCCAGCAGGCGCGCCTGGGGCGGCAGCCCGTCGGCATGGTCGGCCGCCAGGCGGGTGCGGGTCGGCAGCGCTTCGTTACCGTCCATCGCGCCGCCTTTCGTCATGCCGTCGTCTCGCACCGTTGCAGCTTGACCGGGCCGCGTGCCGGCAACAAGGATGCTGAATCATGAACAGATATGTCGTGGAACACGAAGACAGTGTCCGGCCGGAGTGGATCGACTCCAACGGCCACATGAACCTTGCCTGCTACGTGGTGGCGTTCGATCTGGCAACCGACCGGCTGTACGACGCGCTGGGCATCGGCACCGCCTATCGCACCGCGACCGGCAACTCCTGCTTCACCGCGGAAACCCACACGCTGTATGAGCGCGAGATGCTGCTGGGCGAGCCCCTGCGCGTGCGCACGCTGCTGCTGGGGGTGGACAGCAAGCGGCTGCATTATTTCCACGAGATGTTCCACGGTGAAACCGGCGAGCGCACGGCGGCACAGGAACTGCTGGCCCTGCACATCGACATGGGCATCCGGCGGGTCGCACCGTTCCCCGACGATCGGCTGCAGGCATTGCAGGCGGCGGTTCGAGAGTATGCACCGACGGAACTGCCGAAAGGCGCCGGGCGGCGGATCGCCCTGCCCGGGTAGTCCCTGCCCCGGTACTCTCTGCCCGGGTAGTTCGTGCCCGGGTAGTCCGTGCCCGGGCAGTCATCGGCTCCCCTCCACGCGAAGGCGTTGCGGGTGATTTGCGGGGGCAAGCCTCGTGCGTGCGCCCCCTCCCGCAAGGGGAGGGGGCCTCTCAGCGTGGGCGCGGTTCAGCCGCGCCTGGCCACCGGTACGTAGTCGCGCTGCGCCGGGCCGGTGTAGATCTGCCGCGGACGGCCGATGCGCTGCTCGGGATCCTGCATCAGCTCCTGCCACTGGCTGATCCAGCCGACCGTGCGCGACAGCGCGAACAGCGCGGTGAACATGCTGGTGGGGAAGCCCATCGCCTTCAGGATGATGCCGGAATAGAAATCGACGTTCGGATACAGCTTGCGATCGACGAAATACTTGTCGTTCAGCGCAATCTTCTCCAGCTCCATCGCCAGGTCCAGCAGCGGGTCGTCCTTGATCCCCAGCTCGGCCAGCACATCATGGCATGCCTTCTGGATGATCTTCGCGCGCGGGTCGTAGTTCTTGTACACGCGATGGCCGAAGCCCATCAGCTTGGTGTGGCTGCCCTTGTCCTTCACCTCGGACAGGAACTCCGGAATGTTCCGGACATGGCCGATCTCGGCCAGCATCTTCAGCACCGCCTCGTTGGCGCCGCCATGCGCGGGGCCCCACAGGCTGGCGATGCCGGCGGCGATGCAGGCGAACGGATTGGCGCCGGTGGAACCGGCCAGGCGCACGGTGCTGGTCGAGGCATTCTGCTCATGATCCGCGTGCAGGATCATGATCAGGTCCATCGCACGCGACAGGATCGGATTCGCCTTCCACGTTTCGGTCGGAACCGCGTGGAACATGTACAGGAAGTTTTCCGCGTAACCGAGATCGTTGCGCGGATACATGAACGGCTGGCCGCAGGTGTATTTGTGCGCCCAGGCCGCAATCGTCGGCACCTTGGCGATCAGGCGGAACGCGCTGATCCGCCGGCTCTCCGGATCGTAGATGTCCAGGCTGTCATGATAGAATGCCGACAGCGCGCCGACCACGCCGCACATCACCGCCATCGGGTGCGCGTCACGGCGGAAGCCGTTGAAGAAGCTGCGGATCTGCTCATGCAGCATGGTGTGCCGCAGCACGCCGGTCTCAAACTCCTGCGCCTGGCTGGCGTTCGGCAGCTCGCCGTTCAGCAGCAGGTAGCAGACCTCGAGGAAATGCGAATTCTCGGCAAGTTGCTCGATCGGGTAGCCGCGGTACATCAGCACGCCGGCATCGCCGTCGATGTAGGTGATCTTGCTCTCGCAGGATGCGGTGGCGCCGTAGCCCGGATCGTAGGTGAACACGCCCAGATCGTTGTGCAGGCGTCGGATGTCGAACACGTCTGCACCCGCCGTGCCGGAGATCAGCGGCAGGCTGGTGGACTTGTTGGTGCCGTCAAGAGTGACGGTAACGGACCGTTTGTCAGTGGCGCTCATGCGCAAATCCTCGTTGCAGGGGCGGTCTACGCCGCAGTTTGGGATGCTTCTTCTGATCTCACTCCGTCGGCCTGAGCCGGGCGGACATTGGGGCGGGATTATGGTCGCCCCGGCCCGGAACGCAACCTTCGCGCCCGCAGCAAAACCGGGAGCGGGGGGTGGCGACCGTCTCGACCCTACGTCCTAGCGCCGGGCGCAGTCCAGCAGCGGTCCGAGTTGAGAGACGCGGCGGCGGATCAGGTGCTGCCGCCACAGCACGTGACGACTGGGATGCGCGGCCGACCATTCCAGCGGCGCCGGCAGCACCGCGATCAGCCGCGCCGCCTCGGCCTCGGTCAGGTGCGCCGCCGATCGGTGGAAGAAACGCTGCGCCGCGGCCTGGACGCCGAACACGCCGGGGCCGAATTCGACGATGTTCAGGTACACTTCCAGCACCCGCTGCTTCGGCCACAGCAACGCCACCTGGGGCGTCAGCCAGGCTTCCAGCAGCTTGCGCAGCCAGTCGCGCCCCTGCCAGAGCAACAGATTGCGCGCGACCTGCATGGTGATGGTGCTGGCCCCGCGCGGCCGTCCGCCGTGCCACCACACATCGACCTGGTCCGCCAGCGCCGCGGTGTCGAAACCCAGCGCTTCCCGGCAGAACAGATTGTCCTCCGAAGCGATCAGGCTGCGCGGCAGGTCCGGCGTGATCCGGTCGTAGCTCACCCACTGGTGCCGCATGCCATAGCCTTCGGCCGCGCGGATCAGCATCAGCGGCGTCAGCGGCACCGGAACGAAGCGGAACAGCAGGATCAGCAACGGCGGTCCCAGCAGCACCGCCAACACGACCCACCGTGCGGCGCGGCGCAGGCGGCCTGCCCGCGGTTTCGCTGCGGCAGCCTGGCGCTTCTTCGGCTGGCGTGACGAGGACCCCAAGGCAGCGTCGGTCCGGCGCCTCAGACCACGTCGCTGGGACGCAGGTGGCACGCCGCGGCATCGGCATCGCTCTCGATCTGCAACGTCGCGTGGCCGATGCCGAAACGGTGCTGCAGGGCATGCGTCACGTCGTGCAACCGGCGATCGTTCGATTCCCCGGCATAGACCAGGTGCGCGGTCAGCGCGGTTTCAGTGGTACTGAGGCCCCAGATATGCAGGTCGTGCACTTCGGTCACGCCCGGGACTCCGGCAAGAAAGGCCTCCACCTCGTCATGCGGCACGCCGCCGGGCACCGCGTCCATCGCCAGGTTCACCAATTCCTGCAGGACGCTCCAGGTACCGATCACGATCACCACGCCGATGGCGAGGCTCGCCACGGGGTCCAGCCATAGCCAGCCGGTCACGCCGATCAGGATCGCCGCAACCACCACGCCGACCGAGACCAGCGCATCGCCGGCCAGGTGGATGAACTGCGCGCGAATATTCAGGTCATGCGCCCGGTCGCGCAGGAACAGCAGGGCGCTGCCCGCGTTAACGGCAATTCCCACCGCCGCCACGATGATGACCGTGGTCTCGGCCACCGGCTGGGGCGCCAGTAGCCGCTGTACCGCCTCCACGCCGATCGCACCGACCCCGATCAGCAGGACCATGGCGTTGATCAGCGCGGCCAGGATGGAACTGCGGCCCCAACCATACGTGCGGCGGGGCGTCGGGGGGCGTCGGGTCAGCCAGACCGCCCCCCAGGCCAGCAGCAACGACAGCACGTCCCCAAGGTTATGGGCTGCGTCCGCCAGCAGCGCCATCGAGTTGGCCAGCAGGCCGAACGCAACTTCGGCGAGAACGAACGCCGTGTTCACCGCCGCGCCGATTGCGAACGCCCGATCGGGCCTCGCCGGCGGCACGTGATGATGATGATGATGTGGTGGTGGTGGGCGTGGTGGTGATGTGACGAATGCATAAGGTGTTCACTATGCCACGATGGGCTACAAGCGCGCGCGGGTCACGACAGGGTGATGCGGCGCATCGCCCACCCCGCGCCATGTGCTTCGAAACGGGCGCTTATCAGAGGTTTGCAGGCGACGCACGATGCTGACCAGTTCGATCGCCTCCCTTCTGATCATGGCGGGGCGCCAGCCACTTCTGCAGGCCGGCGCCATCATGTGCGGCACGTTCATTCTGGAGGACGCGGCAACCGTGATCGCAGCCATGCAGGCGGGCGATCATAAATTATCGGTCACGCTGGCATTGCTGTCGTTGTTCGCCGGTATCGTACTGGGCGACCTGGGGCTGTACGGGCTGGGCTGGCTGTCCGCGCGGCTGCCCTGGCTGTCCCGCTTCCTGCCGCCCCGCCGGCAGGCGGCGATTCGCGGCTGGCTCAGCGGCCGTGTGTTCAAGGTGGTGTTCGCCAGCCGGTTCCTGCCGGGCCTGCGGCTTCCCACCTACACCACCTGCGGGTTTGTCGGGGCGGACCTGAAGCAGTTCACCCTGGCGGCGATCGTGGCCACCATCTGCTGGACCAGCCTGCTGTTCGCCGCCTCGCTGGTGATGGGACAGTTTCTGATGAACCATTTTGGCGCCTGGCGCTGGGCGGGGGCCGCCGGATTCGTGGTGTTCATCATCGTCGCCGGCCGTCTGGCCGCCACGCGGCTGCAGGGTGCCCGGCAGTGAGGCTGGACACCGCACTGCGGACCGCCTTGCCGCGGTTCGCCAGGCCGGACCCGCCCCCCGTCTCGTTCTTCGAGTTCTGGCCGTCCTGGCTGTTCTACGGCCCGGTGGTCGCGCACTGGATCGCCCTGGGGCTGCGCTACGGCGACTTCACCCTGCCCACGGCCGCCAACCCGCACATCGAGGCCGGCGGCCTGTGCGGCGAGTTCGAAACTGGCAATCATGCGCCAGGTCCGCGGCGAGGCGCGCGCGCTGCTGGCGCGCAGCACCGGGATCACCACCCATCGCTGGGACCCGAAGCGGGACCTGGCCGCGGCGGAAGAGGCGATCGCGGCCGAGGGGCTGACCTGGCCGCTGGTGGCCAAACCGGATATCGGCTGCAACGGCGCCGGCGTGCGGCTGGTGGATGATGCGGGCGACCTGTTTCGCTACCTGGCCGAATTTCCCCGCCAGGCCGGCGTGCTGCTGCAGGAATACCTGCCGCAGGAAAACGAGGCCGGCCTGTTCTACATCCGCCCGCCGGATGCGCCGCAGGGCCGGATCACCTCGGTGACGCTGAAATATTCGCCCTTCGTGATCGGCAACGGCCGGTCCACCCTGCGGGACCTGGTGCTGGCCGACCCGCGCGCCGGCCGCGTGCCGCACATCTATCTGCCGCGCCTCGGCAACCGGCTGCATGAGGTGCCGAAGCAGGGCGAGCGTGTCCGCCTGGTTTTCGTTGGCAACCACTGCAAAGGCTCGATCTTCCGCGATGGCACCAGCCTGGTGAACCCGGCGCTGACGGAACGGATCGATCGCCTGGCGCAGGCACTGCCCGGATTTCATTTCGGCCGCATCGATGTGCGGTTCGATTCGTTGCCGGCGCTGGCCCGGGGCGAGGGGTTCCGGGTGATGGAAATCAACGGCGCCGGTTCCGAGGCAACGCATGTGTGGGATGCCTCGACGCGCCTCGCGGAAGCGTGGCGGGCACAGTTCTTCCACTACGGCGAGGCATTCCGTATAGGCGCGGTCAACCGCGCCCGCGGACACAGCTCGGCAGGACTTCGCACCCTATGGCGCTACTGGCGCACGCAGAAACGCCTGATGGCGCAATATCCGGCCAACGACTGATCGGTTCTCCGTTGCGGAATCCTCCGGACTCAGCCACCAACCGCCCATGAACACGCTGCACGCGATCGTCATCGCTCTTCTGCAGGGTGCGACCGAGTTGTTCCCGGTCAGCAGCCTGGGTCACGCCGTCGTACTGCCTGCCCTCCTGCACTGGCCGCTGGACGAGCACGCGCCGGATTTCCTGCCGTTCCTGGTGATGCTGCATGTCGGCACCGCCGCGGCGCTGCTGGGCTATTTCTGGCGCGACTGGTGGGCGCTGGCGACCGGCGTTCTGGGGCTGGGATCGACGCACCAGGTCAACGAAAGCCGCCGCGTGTTCATGCTGATCGTCATCGCGACAATCCCGGCGGTGATCCTGGGCTTCCTGCTGGAGCATTTCTTCCGCTCGCTGTTCGGCACGCCGCTGGTGGCGGCGGCCTTCCTGATGGTCAACGGCGGCGTGCTGCTGGTGGGTGAGCACCTGCGTGGCCAGGGGAACCGGCCTTTGTCCAGCCTGACCGTACTCGACTCGCTGGTGATCGGCCTGTGCCAGTGTGGCGCGCTGATCCCGGGGATCTCCCGCTCCGGCGCCACCATCGTCGGCGGACTGATGCGCGGCATCGACCATGAGGGATCGGCGCATTTCTCGTTCCTGATCGCGACGCCGATCATTCTGGGGGCGACGGTGCTGGAGGTGCCGAAGCTGCTGCGTGCCGGGATGCCGCCGGGTGTGTTCCAGACCGCGGCGCTCGCCGCCGTCGTGGCGGGTCTTACGGCGCTGGCCAGCACGGCGTTCCTGATGCGGTATTTCCGCCAGCATGACCGCTGGGCGCTGAACCCGTTCGCCTATTACTGCATTGCCGCCGGCCTGGTCAGCGCCGCGCTGCTGCTGGCGCGGTAGGCCGATCTTCGCGTTCGGAAGGTTTGGCGGGGCGGCGCCTGTCGGCTCAGCCTGCCGACGGGTCGGCTTCGCCCGAGCCGGAACTCAGGGCCGAGCGGTTGACCCAGGCTTCGAACCAGATGGGGACGGCGGCGGCCGACAGGGGGCGGGCGACCAGGAAGCCCTGGGCACAGTCCGCGCCCAGCGCCTGGACGCGCTGCCAGGTGGCCACGTCCTCCACCCCCTCGGCGATCACCGTCATGCCGCGCTGCCGGGCCGCCTGCACCGCAGCCTCGGCGAAGTGCTTCGCGTCCGGCTGGTGTGATTGCTGCACCACCTGCTTGTCGAGCTTCACGCTGGTGAAGGGAAGTTCGAGCAGCTCCCGCACCCGCGGCACCGCGGGGCCGATGTCGTCGATCGAGACCCGGTAGCCGCGGTTTCGCACCTGTTCCACCGCGCGGCCGAGGGCGGCGATATCATCCACCGGCCGGCTCTCGGTCAGTTCGATCGCAATTCGGTCGGCCGCGATCCCGGCTTCCTGCCGGCGCGTATCCAGCCTGGCCAGCGCTTCGGGCACCAGCAGAACGTCGAGTGGGAAATTGAGCGTCAGCAACAGCCCCAGCGCCCCCACCGGCCCCTTCATGTCGGTGAAGGCGCGGGAGCCGACGAGATCGGTGAGTTGAGCCGCCAGGCCGGCATCCTCGATCTGCGGGATGAAATTGTCGGGCAGCACGGTGCCGCGGGTCGGGTGGTTGAGCCGCGCCAACGCCTCCAGCGCGACCGGCTTCCGGTCGGAGATGCGCACGATCGGCTGGTAGCGCGTGTCGATCATCGCGCTGACGAGCGCATCGTGCAGTTCGCCCGGCTGTATATCCGGCTCCTCGGGGGCGGGCGGCGCGGTGGACGGGCTGAGCGCCTTGCGCACGGAACGCCGGCTTGCCGAACGGATCACGCCGACGCGCGGCGGCGGCGGTTCAGGCGGGGCGAGCAGGAACATTTCCGTCGATGAGCTTCCGGCCGCCGCTGTCAGGTCCAGCAACTCCGCCAGCCAGCCGTCGGCGCTGCCGGGCTGGAGCAGGACATGGGAATACTGCTCCGCGGCGCCGGCCAGGCGAATCACCGCCTCCCGCGCCGGGCAGACGGCAACGCGGATGCCGCCGATATCCGCTGCCGCGGCACGCACCGCGTCGGTCCACCGGCGGCTGCCGGTGATCAGCAGCAGTCGCGGCGAGGCACCGGCGGCCCCGTCCGTGAACTTCTCAAGACCAGCGGGGTTCTGCATGGCCGGGCCCGCCGGCCCTTCCGGAACGGTCAAAGTCCATCATTGCCGTCAATCATGGTTTCAACCCGGTAACTTCGCCGGTTCCTGGCTCCTTTTCAACCGTCATCAGGCCGGCCGGTCAGCCGAGGCGGAAATTCGGCTTCCGCTTCTCGACGAAGGCCGCCATGCCCTCCTGCTGATCGGGGGTGCCGAACAGGGACAGGAACACCGCACGTTCGTACCGTACACCTTCGGTCAACGTCGTCTCGAACGCCCGGTTCACTGCCTGCTTGGCCAGTTGCACGGAAACCGGCGACAGGTTCGCGAGCTGTTCGGCGATCTTCAGTGCTTCCGGCAGCAACTGGTCGGCGGGGAAGATGCGCGAGACCAGGTTGGCGCGTTCGGCCTCGGCCGCGTCCATCATCCGGGCGGTCAGGACCATGTCCATCGCCTTGGACTTGCCCACGGCGCGGGTCAGCCGCTGGGTGCCGCCGGCGCCGGGCAGCACGCCCAGGTTGATCTCCGGCTGGCCGAACTTCGCGGTGTCGGCGGCGAGGATGAAGTCGCACATCATGGCCAGTTCACAGCCGCCGCCCAGGGCGAAGCCGGCGACCGCCGCGATGACCGGCTTCTTCACCTGCAGCACCGTCTCCCAGCGCTGGCCGATGAAGTCCTGCACGATCGCGTCCGGGTGGGTGCGGGACCGCATTTCCTTGATGTCGGCGCCAGCGGCGAAGGCACGCTCGTTGCCGGTCAGCACGATGGCGCCGATCGCCGGGTCGGCGTCGAAGGCGCGCAACTGGTCGCCGAGTTCCTGCATCAGCGCATCGCACAGCGCGTTCAGCGCCTTGGGGCGGTTGAGTTCGGATCAGGCCGACCCGGCCATGCGTTTCGACCAGGATGTTCTCATATTCAGGCATCGGCGGGGCTCCTGCGGTGTTGGCGCGGTGCGGCATGCTTGCCCCGGGTGCGCGGCCGAGGCAAGCGGGTGGCGCACCGCGCTCGCACCGGACCCGGGGCCGCTGCGACTACGCGCCGCCGGGCGCGGCATGGACCGCGCTGCTGTCCTGACCCGCCTCCGGCGCGGGGACAGGGCCGGCGCCCATGCCGAGCCTGGTGCGCCGCGCGGCAGCCGATCCACCGGCCCGCCTGTCACGTTTTCTGTGATCGGACGGCCATGCCCTGTCGGTCTTCGTTGCCGACAGGCGGCGCAATCCGTTCGAGAAAATCCGCATTGACAATGTGGATTATCCGGTCCAGAAATATGGCATCGCCGATGCCAATTTTTGGGGCGATCGCGGCCATGCCGCCGCGTTTCACATGCAACCAGTGCCGGTTCCCGGTTGAACTGCCCCGGACAAAGTCCGTGCGGTGAACAGGCAACTCATGCCGGCCTGGGGACCAACGCCGACGCCGAAACGAGAAAGACGACGATGCCCGCTTCCCTGTCCGAAAACACGATCACCCTGGTCAAGGCCACTGTTCCCGCCCTGGAAGAGCACGGGGTCGCCATCACCCGGCGCATGTATGAACGCATGTTCCGCAACGCCGCGATCCGCGACCTGTTCAACCAGTCCCATCACGGCGAGACCGGCTCCCAGCCCAAGGCGCTGGCCTCTGCGGTACTGGCCTATGCGCGCAACATCGACAATCTCGGCGTGCTCGGCGACGCCGTGGAGCGCATCGCGCAGAAGCATGTGGCGCTGAACATTCTGCCCGAGCACTATCCCTATGTTGCCGAATCACTGCTTGGCGCCATCGGGGACGTGCTGGGCGACGCGGCCACCGACGACATTCTGGCGGCCTGGGGCGAGGCATACTGGTTCCTTGCCGAACTGCTGATCGGGCGCGAGGCGACCATCTATCGCGAGCTGGCCGCGCAGCCGGGCGGCTGGAACGGCTGGCGCGACTTCGTGGTGGACAGCGTGCGGGACGAGAGCAGCGTCATCCGCTCGTTCATCCTGACGCCGGCCGATGGCGGCCAGGTTGTGCGGCACAAGCCGGGCCAGTATCTCGGCTTCGCGCTGGACCTGCCGGGAATCGGCAAGCTGCGGCGCAACTACTCGATCTCCTGCGCGCCGAACGACCGCCAGTACCGGATTTCGGTCAAACGTGAGTCGGCGCCTGGGGTCCCGGCGGGCCAGGCTTCGAACTGGCTGCACGACCACGCATTGCCGGGAACGGTCCTGCAGGCGGCGGCGCCGGCGGGGGATTTCTTCCTCGATACCGATGCCACGACACCCGTTGCGCTGGTCAGCGGGGGCGTGGGACTGACCCCGATGCTCAGCATGGCGGAGACGATCGCCGCGACGCAGCCCGGGCGGCGGACCTTCTGGGTGCATGGTGCGCTGAACGGCCGGGTGCACGCGATGCGCGAGCATGTGCGGACGCTGGCGGGGCAGGCGCCGGGTCTGAGCCTGGCCACGTTCTACGCCGAGCCGCTGGCGGGGGACCGCGCCGGGGTGGATTACGACACCAGGGGGCTGATTTCCGCCGACTGGTTGGTGCAGAACACACCGGCCGGCGAGACGACCTACTATCTCTGCGGCCCCAGGCCGTTCCTGCGCAGCCTGGCGGGCGGGCTGGTCAGGCTGGGGATTCCGGCCGAACGGGTGCGCTACGAGTTCTTCGGCCCGGCGGATGAGCTGCTGGCGGCGCCGCCCGGCAAGCAGGCCGCCTGATCCTGGCATTGCGGCGGTGGCGCAGTGTTGCGGCCCCCGCCGGCTTCACCGCCATGGTCTAGAGTCAGTGGCGATGCGGGCTTGTGGCGATGCGGGCTTGTGGCGATGCGGGCTGGCATTACGCAGGATGTTCGTGTCGCGTTGACCCGACGAGGGGGGGCCGCACGGACCCCGGCCCCCCTGGACGCCGGGAGCGGCGGGCTACACCGCCTCGGCGGAAAACCGGCGCGGGGCAGCGCAGCAACTGCAGCCGCCGGGATGCATGCGCTGCGGGGCAGCGCCGGTCGGCTCCGGGCTGGCACCACCGCCGAGGGCCGGGGCGCTCAGGAATGCGCGTGGCGCGGGATCGCCGCATTCCGGACAGGGCTGAGGCGCGGCGAACTCCGCCATCGGGCGGGATTCGCTGAACGGGCCGCAGCGCTCACAATTGTAATCGTAGGTGGGCATCCATGGTCTCCGCGGCGATACTGGTTGGGCAAAGGATGGCACCGCCGGCCAGGCCCCGGCAAGCGCCCGGTGTGTCCGACTGGCCGCGGCTACCGGCGCCTCGCGGTGTCCGAAGCAGGTCACGGTTCGTGCGATGAGGCTGTGCCGTGGTGCTTCTGCTCCAGGCGCAGGTGTTGCCGCGCCAGTTCCAGCGTGTGCCGGATCGTGTTCAGGACCGTTCGCGCCTGCTCCGCCATGCGCGTATGGCCGTCCCGCTCCAGTTCCTCGATCAGCTTGGATTGCCGTGCGATATGCGCCTCGGCTTCACGCACATGACGTTGGGCCTGTGCAATCGGGTCTTCCGGAGCAGCCATCGCCGCCTCCACCATCGGGCGCTCGGCGGTAGCACAGGTACTCATCATGTTTGCTCACCGAACGCCTTCACCTTGAGTTCCTTCAGCCGATCCTTCCCGCCCGGCGTCATCGGGTCGAGTTCCAGCACCTTCCGCCACGCCTCATAGGCGCCCTTCCAGTTGTCGCCGGCCTCGGCGATCCGGGATAATGTCTGAAGCGCGGCGAAGTTGCGCGGTTCCAGGTGCAATGTGGCCTGGATGTCGGCGATCGCGCCGGCGGTGTCGCCGGCCTGGAACCGCGCGATGGCCCGCTGGTGGTAAGCCTCGGCCAGCTTCGGATCCAGCACGATGGCGTCACCGAAGTCCTCGATCGCCTGCTGCGTCTCCCCCGCCTTCATCTCGCGCAGACCGCGGCTCATCAGCAGCGTGACCGCGGGCGAGCCGGCGTTCAGCCACATGTGCCGCAGTTGCTGTTCCACCGCGGCCGCCGCACCCTCATTCGGGGCATGCTTCAGCGCGTCCAGCAGCGTGTCGGTGGTCTGCGGCCTGTCCGGCGGAGCGGCGCGCGGGGCAACCGGGCTGAGACAGACCGCCGCCGCCAGCAGCACGGCCGCCGCGCGTTTCATCCCACCGCCTCCCGCGCACGCAGCAGCGGGGCCAGGGCCGCCGGTTCGGGACCGCCGGCCATCCAGTCCAGCAGCGCCACCGTGTGCACCACCGGCAGCCCGTCGCCGGCGAGTTGTGTCATGCAGCCGATATTGCCCGCGGCGATCAGGTCGGGCTGCAGCACGTGCAGGCTGTCCAGCTTGCGGGTGCGCAGCCTGGTGGCGATCTCCGGCTGCAGCAGGTTGTAGGTGCCGGCCGACCCGCAGCACAGATGCGCCTCGGCCGGCTCGACCACGGTAAAGCCGGCACGGGCCAGCAGCGTCTTGGGTTCGCCGGTGACACGCTGGCCGTGTTGCAGGCTGCAGGCGGCATGGTACGCCACTTTCAGCCCGGGCGGCTCGCGGGTCGGCGTGTAGCCGATGCGGGTGAGGAACTCGGTAATGTCGAGCGTGCGGTCCGCCACCCCATCCGCCCGAGCCGGCCAGGCGTCCGGTTCGGCACGGAACATGAAGCCGTAGTCCTTCACCGTGGTGCCGCAGCCTGAGGCGTTGATGACGATCGCATCCAGGCCCTCGCCGTCGATCTCCCGGCTCCAGGCGGCGATATTGGCGCGGGCGCGGTCCATGGCCGCGGCATGCTGGCCCATGTGGTGGTTCAGCGCGCCGCAGCAGCCCGATCCGGGCGCAACCACCACTTCCACGCCCAGGCGCGTCAGCAGGCGGATGGTGGCGTCGTTGATTTCCGGTGCCAGCACCTGCTGGGCACACCCGGCCAGCAACGCAACCCGCGCCCGGCGTTCGCCCTGCGCCGGATGCACCATGGGCCGCTCCGCGCTCCCGGGGGCCGGCAGGCGCCGCGGCGCCAGTGTCAGCATCGCCCGCATCCGGCGCGCCAGCGGCCCCGAGCCCGGCAGCATGCCGGAGAGCGGTCGCCCGAAGCGCGCGCCCAGCAGCGCCATGCGGAACAGGCCGGGGCGCGGCAGCAGCGTGCCCAGGGTGCGGCGCAGCAGGCGCTCATGCCAGGGACGCTGGTAGGTGCGCTCGATATAGGTCCGGGCGTGATCCACCAGGTGCATGTAGTTCACGCCGGACGGGCAGGTGGTCATGCAGGACAGGCAGGACAGGCAGCGATCGACGTGGCGCACCACGTCCTGCGTCGCGGGCCGGCCGGATTCCAGCATGTCCTTGATCAGGTAGATGCGGCCGCGCGGGCTGTCCAACTCGTCGCCGAGCAGGACGAAAGTGGGGCAGGTCGCGGTGCAGAAGCCGCAATGGACGCAGGTGCGCAGCACCTGGTTGGACGCGGCGGTGTCCGGATCGCGAAGCTGCTCGGGCGTGAAGGTGGTCTGCATCGTCAGTAATGTTCCGCCGGCGGCATGCGGCGCAGCAGGATCGCGGAAAAGACCAGGCAGAGTACAGCCGTTCCCAGGTATGCCTGCGACAGCGACGGCAGTTGCGGCGACTGGCCGTAGAAATTGTGAACAAGCGGGTAGCTGATGGCGCCGACCGTGGTGACGAACATGATGGCGAAACGCAGGTTCAGGATGCGGTGCCTCGGATCGACATTGTAGGTACTGGTAGCAGGTCATCACGAAACCCGCGAAGAACAGCAGCATGATGATGACGGTCGGGATTACCATCACAGCCCCGCGTAGATCCGGCCGGGGTTGAGCAGGCCGCGCGGGTCCAGCGCCGCCTTCACCCGCCGCGTGATGCGTGCCAGCGGTTCGGGCTCGGGTGGCACGACCGCCACCGCGGTGCGCAGCGTCTCCGGGCCGCGCAGCAGGGTCCAGGTTCCCCCGGCCCCGCGCACCGCCGTTGCGATGGCGTCGTGGGTTGCGGCGGTAGCCGGGCCGGCCAGCCACACCAGGCCGCCGCCCCAGTCCAGGAAGCCGCGGGCGCCGGACCGCGCTGCCGCATGCAGCACTTCCGGCCCGGATGACGGTCGCACCGACACGCGCCACACGGCCTGATCCGGCTGCACCGGCAGCGGTTCGGCATCGCGCACCGCGCGCCACACCTGCCGGGATGTTTCGTCGTCCAGAATGTCCGCGGGGTTGAACCCCAGCTCCCGGCGCAGCTTTTCCGTGCGGTAGGTGACCGACCGGGCGAAATCCTCGATGCGGATCAGCGCCACGGACCGGTCGGCCGCCGCGAGGGCGGGGATCCGGGCGGCGCCCTCGGCCGGCAGCCAGGCGGCGCCGGATACGCTGTAGGGCGAGCCCAGCGCGGCGGACAGCGCGGCGGTGCCGGCGGCGGCGTCCAGGCCGGGCAGGACGATCGTGCCCACTGCCTGGGGTGCGGGCAGCACCTTCAGGGTCACCTCGGTGATCACCCCCAGCGTGCCGTGGCTGCCGGCCATCAGCTTGCACAGGTCCAGGCCGGTGACATTCTTCAGCACGCGACCGCCGGAATGCACCACCTCCCCCCAGCCGGTGACGGCGCGCACGCCCATCAGGTGGTCGCGCATCGCGCCCCAGGCGACGCGCCGGGGACCGGACAGGTTGGTGGCGACCACGCCGCCGATGGTCTGCGGACGGTCCGGGCTGCCGAGCAGCGCGGCATAGTCGGGCGGTTCGGCGATCAGGTGCTGGCCCTGTTCGGCAAGTGCCGCCTCGATCTCCGGCAGCGGGGTGCCGGCGCGGGCGGAGATGATCAGCTCCTTCGGCGCGTACAGCGTGATCCCGGTATGGTTCCGGGTGGACAGGCTGCGGCCGGCCTGCACCGGGCGCAGCATGGCCTGCTTGGTGCCGTTGCCGCAGATCAGCAGCGGTTCGCCCGCCGCCCCAGCCTCGGCGATGGAGGCGGCAATGGCGGCCTCCCCCGCGTGGACCGGCGAGGCGTTGGGTGAGTGGCCTGCGTCCGCGGTTTGCGCCTCGCCGCTCACGCGGCCTCCCGCGTGGCGGACGGCGCGGGCGGTTCGGCGGGCAGCGGGAACACCTTGTGCGGGTTCAGCAGCCAGGCGGGGTCGAACGCGGCCTTGATGCGGCGCTGCTGCTCCAGCTCATGCGCGGCGAACTGGGTCGGCATCAGGTCGCGCTTTTCCACGCCGACGCCGTGTTCGCCGGTCAGGCAGCCACCGACCTCGACGCACAGCTTCAGGATGTCGGCGCCGAACTGTTCGGCGCTGTGGAAGCTGGCCGGGTCGTTGGCGTCGAACATGATCAGCGGGTGCAGGTTGCCGTCGCCGGCGTGGAAGATGTTGGCGACCTTCAGGCCGTAGCTGTCCGACATCTCGCCGATCCGCCGCAGCACGTGCGGCAACTGGCTGGTGGGGATGGTGCCGTCCATGCACAGGTAGTCGGGGCTGATCCGGCCGATGGCGCCGAACGCGCCCTTGCGGCCCTTCCAGATGGCGAGGGATTCCTCGGCCGACTGCGAGACCTTCAGGCTGATCGGGTCGTGCCGGTTGCAGATCTCGCTGATCTGCGCCAGCAGGTCGTCCTGTTCCTGCGGGCTGCCTTCCACCTCGATGATCAGCATCGCCTCGGCGTCCAGCGGGTAGCCGGCGTGGGCGAACTGCTCGCAGGCGTGGATCGCCGGGCGGTCCATGAACTCCAGCGCCACCGGGATGATGCCGGAGGAGATGATGGAATCGACGCAGGCGCCGGCCACCTCGTTGGAGCGGAACGCCGCCAGCATGGCGCGGGCGCCTTCGGGGGCGCGCAGGATGCGGACGGTGACCTCGGTGATCAGCGCGAGCTGGCCCTCGCTGCCGGTGAGCAGGCCCAGCCAGTCGTAGCCGGCCGCGTCCAGGTGCGCGCCGCCGATGGTCAGGATGTCGCCTTCCACCGTGACGATCTTCAGGCCGAGCAGGTTGTTGGCGGTGACGCCGTATTTCAGGCAGTGGGCGCCGCCGGAGTTCATGTTGACGTTGCCGCCGATCATGCAGGCGAGCTGGCTGGACGGATCGGGGGCGTAGAAGAAGCCGCGATGGGCGACGGCGTTGGTGATGCCGATATTGGTGACGCCGGCCTGCACGGTGGCGCAACGGTCGGCGTAGTCGATGTCCACGATGCGGTTCATGCGCATAAGGCCGACCACCACCGCGTCCGCCAGCGGCAGCGCCCCGCCGGACAGCGAGGTGCCGGCGCCGCGCGGCACCACCCGCACGCCGTTGGCGTGGCAGTAGCGCATGACGGCGGCCACCTGTTCGGTGGTCTCCGGCAGCACCACCGCGAGCGGTACCTGGCGGTAGGCGGACAGGCCATCGGTTTCGTACGGCCGCAGGCGGATCGGTTCGGCGATGACCGCGTCATCGGCGAGCAGGGGGCGCAGCCCGGCGATGATGGCGTCGCGGCGGGCGAGCACGTCCTTCTTGGGTTCCGGCAACTGGATCATGGCGAGTTCTCCGCCTGCAACATGGCGTTTGGGCGAGGCGGCGGCAAGCGATTTCAGGGCCGGGGGCAACCGCCACCCCCGGCCATGACCAGGCCCCGTGGTCACGGGGGGCCCTTCGTCACGGCGGGGCGCTTTCGCCAATGACACGCAAAAGCGGCGCCGGAACGCCCCAGTTCGACGCGTATGGGGCGCATACCCCGCCAAGACATGGTTGGTTCTACCTGCATCTACCCCCGTTATGTCCCTGTCATCGAGGCCGTCACCCGAAGTTCCAGCCCCCCGCGCGACGCCGCCGCCCCCGGGCTTGACGCCACCGTCGCGTGGGTGGGCACAATGCCCCGACCAATGCGCACACCAACCGTGCCAGGGAGAACGCGGCCAATGACGTCCCAACTGCCTCTCGATCAGGCGATCGACCCCGAGAACGGCCTGATCAGCCGCGAAATCTTCGTCTCTCCCGACTTCTACCGCGCCGAACTGGAAAAGCTGTTCACCCGCGCCTGGCTGTTCGTCGGCCACGAAAGCCAGATCCCCAACCCGGGCGACTTCTATGTCTCCCGCATGGCCGAGGAATCCGTGATCCTGTGCCGCGACACGCAGGGC
Organism: uncultured Alphaproteobacteria bacterium; assembly: GCA_963721065.1. Lineage (GTDB taxonomy): Bacteria > Pseudomonadota > Alphaproteobacteria > Acetobacterales > Acetobacteraceae > CAWBLP01. The sequence goes on along the minus strand of CAVRHO010000009.1, from coordinate 1,015,769 downwards.
CAGGTGCACGTGTTCCTCAACTCCTGCCGCCACCGCGGCATGAAGGTATGCCGCTATGAGCAGGGCAACACCTCGCTGTTCGTCTGCCCGTACCATTCCTGGAGCTACACCACCGACGGCAAGCTGCAGGGCGTGCCGCTGTACCGCGTGATGTACGAGGGCACGCTGAACCGCGAGGACTGGTCGCTGATCGAAGTCCCCCGCATGGCGCAGTACAAGGGCACGGTGTGGGCAAGCTGGGACCCGCAGGCGCCGGACTTCATGGACTACCTCGGCGGCGCGGTGGATCACCTGGACCAGGTGCTGGACTGCCGCGACGGCCGGCCCGGCGGGTCGGAGGTGATCGGCGTGCACAAGTGGATCTTCCCCGCCAACTGGAAGTTCGCGGCCGAGAACTTCCTGGGCGACACCTACCACAATCCGTCGCACCGCTCGGTGGACATGATCGGCATCGGCCCCAGCGGCCAGCGCGGCGTGAAGGGGCGGCGCGACAACGAATACAACAAGGGCCAGCACGTCTGGGTGAACTTCCCCCAGGGCCACGGCCTGCACAGCGTGCTGATGCCGCCGGAAATGGAGTACCGAATCCTCCTACCAGCAGTATCCGATCGTGGACGAATACTTCCGCCACTGTTTCCATGAGCGCAAACGCCGCCAGGGCGACAAGGCGCGACTGATGCCGTTCACCGGCAACCTGTTTCCCAACGTGTCCTATCACGGCCGCCAGCCGCGCGGCCTGTGCGTCTGGCACCCGCACAGCCCCACCGAAACGGAAGCCTGGCGCTTCTTCCTGGTCGATGCCGACGCGCCGGCCGAAGTGAAGGACGTGCTGCGCCGCTTCTACATGCGCTACTCGGGCCCGGCCGGCATGACCGAGCAGGACGACATGGAGAACTGGCTCTACGCCACCGCCGCCAGCAAGGGCACCATCGCGCGCCGCTATCCGTTCAACTATCAGATGTCGATGGGCAAGTACAAGGCCAACGACCCGGTTCCCGGCAGCGTCGCGACGCAGATGACCGACCAGACGCCGCGCAACTACTACCGCGTCTATCGCTCCTATCTCCGCGGCGACGACTGGGACGCGCTCCTTGGCCGCGACCAGGAACAACAGCCGGCGTCGCGCGCCAGCGCGGGATGAGCGCCAGGGGTAGGCGCCGGGGCGGCTGGCAGTGCTGCCGGCGCGCGCCGGGTGTTACAAGGGGTGCAGCCGCATTTCCGGCCCGCTCGCTGAAAGGTTCCTGTTTGAACGCTGGAGAAAGCGCTCCATCGCCGCTACCATGACGCCCATGGCGATTCGTGGGGACGACTGGACCGAAGTCGAACTGGATAGCGGTCCGATCGAGGTTCGGGCGGTCATCAAGCGCTTTGGCGCCCGGCAGAAGCTGATCCGGTGCTTTGTGCGCCCGCTGCGCTTCTACAACAGCGCCCTGCTGTTCCGATACGACGGCGACGGGTCAAGCCTGTACGGCGCGGCCTGCATGGAAGGCGCGGTCTGGCTGACCGGAGAAGCCGAAGACATCCACGCACTCAATGCGATGCAGGCCCTGACGGTTACGCCGTGGACGGTCGTGGAATACGCCAGGTTCTTCTGCCGCTTCCTGCGCGCCGAGAGCGGGTGGTTCACGCTGCTTGAGGAGGATGGCATCGACCCGCCCACCTACCGCGGCCGGGACCTGGACGGTCGTTTTGTGGTGGACGCCCACATGAGGATCGAGGATTGCGTGTACGCCGTGCGGCTCGCGGTGGATGAGCAGGGCGGCGTTGACATGCTGGAGGACGTTGCCCTGGCGGCATAGTTCCACCGCCGGCCAGGACCGCGAATGGTCAGGACTGCGAACGGCCGCCCTCTGCGTCGAGCCGGGCTCTGCGCCGAATCTCAGCCTCCACGCCAAACGGATGACTGCGGGGATGCTGGAGCGGGTGAAGGGAATCGAACCCTCGTATGCAGCTTGGGAAGCTGCTGTTCTACCATTGAACTACACCCGCGCCGGGCGGCTCGCATGATACGCAATCCGCCTTGACGCTGCAATCCGCTTGGACCTACTTAGCCGAGCCGGCCTGGCGCGGGAAAAGGTCCCGCGGGGTCGGACCTCGTGATTTGTCCGGCCGGATTGCGGCGAGGTGAAACAAGCGCGCTAAAGAGGCCAGCCGCACGCCCCGTTCCGGGCCAAGGCTGCTCCATCGGTCGGGCCATCTTCGCGAGCAAGGGCCCAGACACATGACCCAATCCACCCAGTACCGCCCCGCGACCCGCCTGGTACACGGCGGCGTCCAGCGCACCCAGCATGGCGAAACTGCCGAGGCGCTGTTCCTCACCTCCGGCTACGTGTACGACAACGCGGAACAGGCCGAGGCCACCTTCGCCGGCACGGTCGAGCACTATCAGTATTCCCGCTTCGCCAACCCCACCATCAGCATGCTGGAGGAGCGGCTGTGCCTGATCGAAGGCGCCGAGGCCTGCCGCACCACCGCCACCGGCATGGCCGCGGTGAACGCGGCGCTGCTGGCCCACCTGAAGGCCGGTGACCGCGTGGTGGCGTCACGCGCACTGTTCGGCTCCTGCCACTGGATCGTCTCCACCCTGCTGCCGAAATTCGGCATCGCCAGCGAGTTCGTCGATGGCTTCGACCTGGACCAGTGGCGCGCGGCGCTCAGCAGGCCGGCGCAACTGGTGCTGCTGGAAACGCCGTCCAACCCGATGCTGGAGATCGTCGATCTGCGGGCGGTGGCGGAGCTGGCGCACGCCGCCGGCGCGATCGTGGTGGTGGACAACGTCTTCGCCACGCCGTTGCTGCAGCAGCCGCTGCAACTGGGCGCCGACGTCGTGGTGTATTCCTGCACCAAGCACATCGACGGCCAGGGCCGCGTGCTGGGTGGCGCAGTGCTGTCCAACCGCAAGTGGATCAATGACACGCTGCAGCCCTTCATCCGCAACACCGGCCCGGCCATGTCGCCGTTCAATGCCTGGCTGCTGCTGAAGGGGCTGGAAACCCTGCCCCTGCGCGTCGAGGCAAGCTGTCGCAGCGCCGCCACCCTCGCGGACTTCCTGGCCGAACAGCCAGCCGTAACCCGGGTCTGGTATCCTACCCGCGCCGATCATCCGCAGCGGGACCTGGCGGCGACGCAGATGCAGGCCGGCGGCACCGTCGTCACCTTCGAGGTCGCCGGCGGCAAGGACGCCGCTTTCCAGGTGATGAACGCGTTCCGCCTGGTCGCGGTATCCAACAACCTGGGCGACTCGAAGTCGCTCGCCACTCACCCGGCCACCACCACCCACATGCGCATCGGCGCCGACGAACGCGCCCGGCTCGGCATCACGGACGGGGTGATCCGCCTGTCCGTGGGGCTGGAGGATTCCGCCGACCTGCGCGACGACCTCGCGCAGGCGCTGGCTGCGGTGGGTTCGGCAACGGCACAGGCTGCGGAATAATACCAAGACCTGTATCGTTCGACCGTTGGGCGGCAACCCACCGTCATGGTCGGCGCAGGCCGGCCATCCACGACTTTTGCTGATGGCAGCTACGAAAAGACGTGGATGGCCCGCCTGCGCGGGCCATGACGCTGAACGGCCGACCGTGTGTCAAACATAATGCGGGTTGGTATAAGACCAGCCAGCGTCGGGTGGGACTCGCAGCGCCGCTGACCACGTCGTGGCGGTGCAGGCTTCTCGTGGCGGCGCAAGCTTGTGGTGGCGGGCAGGCTTATGGAGGCGGGGCAAGCTTGTCGTGGTGGCGCAGGCTCCATGCGCGCCCGATTGGCGCGCTCCGATCTCGCTTCTCCTACGCGTCCCGAACCCGCCCTTCCGCGTCATGGCCGGGCTGACCCGGCCATCTGCCCCCGTCCAGACGCGTTCCCTCGCAAGCCAATCTGATCGGTCCGCGGCAGAGGGCCGGGTCGAGTCTGGTCAGGTTCAGCCATGATCGAATTTCCCGGCCATGGCCACAGGCCAGTTCGCCCGTTTCCGCGCAAGGCGCTGGCCGATCAGCCACGGTTCCGCCGAGCGGAACCCCTCCGCGGGGCTTCCCGCTACGGCTCCCGAGCCGCGCTGCGTCGCGCCAGTTCGGCACGGCAGACGGCCCGGTCCGCGGTGCAGCCGCCGTCCAGCCACCAGCGCCGCAGATCGCGCAACAACTCCCCCACCCGCGGCCCGGGCGCCACCCCGCAGGCAACGACATCGCGTCCCACCAGCGGGAACACCGGCCGCGGCATTGCGGCCAGCCGGTCCCGCAGCCGGTCCCACGCCGGCTCCGCACCGCCGTCCAACCAGGTGCGGTCGATCAGCACGTCATTCGGCGTGTCGGCCAGCAACCGCCGCAATGCCGCGTCGTCATCCGACGGCTGGGCCAGCGGCGCGGCCCGCACCGCCAGCAGCCGGTCACGATCGGCGTTGGACAGGCGCAGCCGCTCCGCCACGGCCAGCGTATCACCGGTCAATAGCGCCGCCAGCCGCAGCAGCGGGTCCGCCGGCGCGCCGCGCGCCACCAGCCGCGCGAGCCCGGCGGGGTCGGTCCCTTCCGGCAGCACCGCCGCCAGCACGCCCAAATCCGCCATCAGCGCCACGGCGCCGCACGGATCCGGGGTGGCAAGAATGCGCCGCAGTTCGCTCCACACCCGTTCGGCCGACAGGCCCGCGAGACCCGGCACGCCGTCGCGGATCGCCGCCACCGCCGCGGGGTCGGGCGGGCCGGAGGCGTAACGGGCAAAGAAGCGGAAGAAGCGCAGGATACGCAGGTAGTCCTCGGCGATGCGCTGCGCCGGATCGCCGACGAAACGCACGACCCCGGCGCGCAGATCCGCGATGCCACCGAAGTAGTCGTACACCGCGCCGTCCGGCGTCATCGACAGGGCATTCAGCGTGAAGTCCCGCCGGGCCGCGTCCTCCCGCCAGTCATCGGTGAACGCGACCACCGCGTGCCGGCCATCGGTCTCCACGTCGCGGCGCAGTGTGGTGATCTCGAAGCCACGCCCGCCCGCCACGGCGGTGACGGTGCCGTGCGCCAAGCCGGTGGGCACGGTCCGGATGCCCGCCGCGTCGAGCGCTGCCATCACCTGGTCGGGCGGACGCGGGGTGGCCAGGTCGATATCGGCCACCGGCCGGCCTGCCAACGTGTCCCGCACCGCGCCGCCGGCGACCCGGGCCTCCGGCAGGGCCGCGAGCACCGCTGCCAGCGGCGGCTGCGTCACCCAGTCCGGCGGGGCAATGCGCAGGGCGGGCGTGTCCATCATGGCGTCATGCCATGCCCCGGTACCACGCGGCCGTCGTGGAACTGCGCCGGGGCATAGACGGAATGTGGCGGCAGCACGTCCTGCCGGCTGAACCACAGCAGCGCCGCGCCCAGCAGCAGCAGCATTGCGGCCGTTGCCGCGACCGCCCGCGGCGATGGCACACCCGCCGGTGCAACCAGCCGCCACAGGCCGAAGGCGACGAAGGGGGTGAGAAAGAGCAGAATCTCCAGCAGTCGAAGCATCGAACCAGTACCCGCGCTACCGACTCATGAGATGCCGCCGGCAATCACTCGCGTTGCGCGGTGGGAGGAGGCCGCGGCGTGGGTTGGCATCGGGGTCGGATGAATTGATGGTGCCGGCCTGCCTCATAGCACGAACCACACCATGTCCGCACCGATGCATGCGGCGGGTTTCGGCATTCGCCGGCAGATGACCGGCTCATGCGGCGACAGAACGACATGGACGGTCTGCCGAGGGGGGCTGTCTCCAATCGCGCTTCGTCCGCGAAAAGCTTCGTCCGCGACAAGCTTCGTCCGCGGAAGCTTCGCCCGCGGAGAGCGGCAGCCGCCGACGCAACGTACCACGTCGTGGCGGGCGGAGACCCGCCATCCGCGACTTCGTCATGCGGAACGCAGCATACCGGGCGGTCGGACCATACGCCGTCGTGTGTTGCGGTGCCTTCGGCATGACGCCATCAAGCAGGGAGACGCCTCGCGGCGCCTCTCTCACACCACCGGGCGTACGGATCACCTGCCGCGGCGGTTTCCGACAGCGTTCAACGCGGCATGCTGTTTCGCCGCCGAGACCAGCCCAATCGCCTCGAACCAGTCCTTCGACGTGGCTCGCTGAGCCTGCCCGGTGGCCGTCAGGCGCCAGTCGCCGGGTCACCCCATCGCACCGGCCTTGTATCCGGTTCCTGTTCGTCACTACCGAGGTTAGCCTCAAGGCTTCCTCGCCACCCCACCTTGCGGTGACGCAGTTGCCATCGGCTGACGGTTCCGGCCTTCCGGCCCGTAGAGGTCTTGCACCTCCTGGATCAGCGCCATGCCTGGCGCACGACGTGGGTGGCCGGCCATCGCCGACAATGACGCTGCAGGCCATGCCGATGCAGAGTTGCGGGTATGGCTTGGGTCTTTGCAGACCATGACGACAAGAGTGCCGTCCCGCTGGCCACGCCACCGGGGGCGGATGTATCAATTGCCCGCAAAGACACGGAGGAAGCCATGCCCTTCGATGAAGCCGGAGGTCGTCCGTCCCGCCGCCCCGCGCGCAACGTGCTGGGCGGCACGCTGGACAGTTGCTCCCTGCGTCCGGTCACCGGGTTCTACCGCGACGGCTGCTGCAACACCGGCCCCGAGGACGTCGGCAGCCACACGGTCTGCGCGGTGATGACGGCCGCATTCCTGGAATACAGCCAGGCCGCCGGCAACGACCTGTCCACGCCTCGCCCGGAATTCGGCTTCGACGGGCTGCAGCCGGGCGACCGCTGGTGCCTGTGCGCGCCGCGCTGGCAACAGGCGCTGGAGGCGCAGGCCGCTCCGCGCGTCGTATTGCGGGCCACGCATGAAGGCGCACTGGCGTGGTGCTCGCTGGACGACCTCAAGCGCCACGCTGTCGATCTGGACTGACCATGTCCACCATGGCGCCCGACGCCGAACCGCTGCTGGCCCAGGCGCGCGCCCTGGTGCCGGTGCTGGGGCAGCGCGCCGCCGCGACCGAAGCCAACCGGGACGTGCCGCGCGAGTCCGTGGCGGCCATCCGCCAGGCCGGGCTTCTGCGGGCGCTGCAACCCAAACGGTTCGGCGGGCGGCAGGCACCGTTCGGCACGTTTTCCCGCATCGTGGAAACCCTGGCGGAAGGCTGCGCCTCCACCGGCTGGATCTACGCGGTGTTGGGCGAGCACCAGTGGATCATCGGCTGCTATCCGGAACAGGCGCAGATCGACGTCTGGGGGAACGATCCCGATGCGGTCGCGTCCTCCTCGCTTGCCCCGCGGGAGGTCGCCCGGCGCACCGATGGCGGATGGCGGCTGTCGGGGCGGTTCCCGTTCTCCAGCGGGTCGTCGCATGCGCAATGGGCGATCATCGGCGCGCGGTGCGACAACGGCGCCGGCGGGATGGCCACGCGCTACCTGCTGGTGCCCATGGCCGAGGTCGAGATCCTGGACGACTGGCACGTCCTGGGCCTGCGCGGCACCGGCAGCCGCACGCTGCTGCTGCGCGACGTGTTCGTGCCGGACCACCGCACGGTGCTGCTGCGAGACCTGATGGACGGAACGCCGCCCGGCGTCGCCGTGCATCCCGACTACCCGCTGCTGCGTGCCCCGCGCGGGGCGCTGGTGCCGTTCTCCCTGCCGCCGGTCGTCTTCTCGCTCGGCCGCCGGGCGCTGGCGGAAACGGCGGCGGCGCTGGCCGGGCGGATGTCGCGCGGGGTGACGCGCACCGCTGAATTGGAGCTGGTGCAGGTCCGGCTGGCCGAAGCGGCGGCGGCGATCGAGACCGCCTGCCTGGTCCTGTCGGTCCGGCGCGACGAAAGCGATGCGGCCCTGCTGGCCGGCCGAGCGATCACGGCGGCCGAGGGGGCTCGGAACCGGCGTGACATCGCGTTTGCCGTGCGGCAGATCCGTGATGCCGTGCAGGCGCTGGCGGAACTGAGCGGGGCGCGCACGGTCTATGACGCGGACCCGATGCAACCGCTGCTGCGCGATGTGCTGACCATCGCCACGCACCATATCTTCCACCCGTCCGTCACCATGGTGCCCTACGGCCGCATGCTGCTGGGCCTGCCGCCGCCGCCCGGCGAGGCCTGATCGCGCGGCGCCAGTCCAGGCCTGATCGCGCGGCGCCAGTTCCGGCCTGGTCCCGCAGCCCCGATTGCGGCCCGACCCCGCGACGCCCGTTGTCGGGGTGACACCGCACGCCGGTTGTCGGGCCGGCAGCGCACGCCAATTGCGGGCCGACCACCCACGCGCATGGCGGCCCGGCCCGGTGACGCCGGTTCCGACCGTGACGGAAAGGCGATAGGCTCGCGCCAACCAGTCCAGGGAGGCAGCGATGGACGTCGGTCCCGTGCAATCCGTGCCCGCCGGTTTCGCCCATACATGGGCGGACGGGCTCACCCGCGTGCCTTACTGGGTGTATCACGACCCAGAGGTCGCCCGGGCCGAGCAGGAGCGGATCTTCCAGGGGCCGGTCTGGAATTTCCTGTGCCTGGATGTGGAGATTCCCAACAGGGGCGACTACCGCACCACCTTCGTGGGCAGCATGCCGGTGGTGGTGGTGCGCGGGGATGGCGGCGCGATCCACGCCTTCGAGAACCGCTGTGCCCATCGCGGTGCGCTGATCTGCCTGGAAAACGACGGCTCCGCGCAGGACTTCACCTGCGTCTATCACGCCTGGCGCTACGACCTGCAGGGCAACCTGCAATCCGTGGCGTTCCGCCGCGGGGTCAACGGCGAGGGCGGCATGCCGGACGATTTCGACATGGCCTCCATCGGGCCGCGCAAGCTGCGGGTGGCGACGTTCTGCGGCCTGGTGTTCGGCACGCTGTCGGATGACACGCCGCCGATCGAGGACTTCCTGGGCGCCATCGGCCCGCGCATCCGCCGTGTGCTGCACAAGCCGGTGGAGGTGATCGGCCGGTTCACCCAGCCGCTGCCCAACAACTGGAAGCTCTACGTCGAGAACGTGAAGGACACCTATCACGCCAGCCTGCTGCACCTGTTCTTCACCACCTTCCGCATCACCCGCCTGACCCAGGGCGGCGGCACGACGGTGAGCGAGGACGGGGGACACCATGCCTCCGCCACCATGGCGCCGAACCAGGACGTGGACACCGCGTACCGCGATGCCGGCCTGCGGTCGGACAGCGACCAGGTCCGGCTGACCGACACCAGCATGCTGGCGGTGCGGGACGAATGGGACGATCGCATCCGGCTGCAGATGGTCGCAGTGTTTCCCACGCTGATCGTGCAGCAGATCCACAACTGCCTGGCGGTGCGCCAGGTGGTGCCGCGTGGGGTCGATGCGATGGACCTGCACTGGACCTATCTGGGCTACGCCGACGACACGCCGGAGATGCGGACGTTGCGGCTGAAACAGTCCAACCTGGTCGGGCCGGCGGGTTACGTCTCGATGGAAGATGGCTGCGTCGGCGGATTCGTGCAGCGCGGCACGGATGCGGCCGAAGACCAGGGTGGCGTGGTGATGATGGGCGGCTCCGGCTTCGAGACGCAGACCACGCGGGCGACGGAAACCGCGATCCGCGGCTTCTGGAAGGTGTGGCGCGGGCTGATGGGGGTGTGACCATGCCGGACTCCGACATGCTGCTGCGCGTGGCGGCGCTGAACACCGCCTATGCCACCTGCATCGACAGCGACCGGCTGGAGGCCTGGCCGGACTTTTTCCCGGAGGCGTGCCTCTACAAGATCACCACGGCGGACAACCACCGGCGCGGGCTGGCGGCGGGGCTGGTGTATGCCGACTCACGGGCCATGCTGCATGACCGGGTCACGTCCCTGCGGCGGGCAAACATCTATGAGCGGCAGCGCTACCGCCACATTGTCGGGCTGCCGGAACTGCGCGACGCCGGCGGCGGGGTGGTTGCGGCGGAAACGTCATTCCTGGTGGTGCGCACGATGCGCGACGGCCGGATGGATCTGTTCGCCACGGGCGCATACCTGGACCGTATCGTGCAGGATGACGGGGGTGCATTGCGCTTCGCCGAGCGGGTGGTGGTGTGCGACAGCCAGCGGTTCGATACGCTGCTGGCGATCCCGCTGTAGGGGGGCAGTGCATGCCGGCATGGCTTTAGGGCAAGAAGCGCGTGCAGGCGGGCGAGCGGGCTGTGGGCACGGCTGCAGGCGCGTAAATCGGGTGGCACGAAGTTGAACCGAACGCGCACTATGTGTCACCCGGACGGGCACGCAACGTCATGGTCGGCGGAGGGGGCTGCACTCGACCCTCGCCACGATCATCACGGGGACTGACTGACGGCAGCCCGTACCACGTCGTGGCAGGCGAAGGCCCGCCACCCAAGACTTCGTCATGCCGGAGGCACTCGATGCGAGAGAAACCTCCGGCACGGCATTCGGGTAAACGCGTTCCGCATGACAAAGTCGTGGGTAGCGGGCCTTCGCCCACCACGACTTTGTACGCTGCGCCGGTGGCTGCCGCTTATGTACGCCTCGCCGGTGGCGACCACTGGTCACGGACGCAGCGGGATTGGTGTCAGGCGCGCATCACCAATTCCCCGGTAGAGAAAAATGCAGTCCACGCCCTGCAGCACCGACGCAGAAACGCCGTATCCGCCGCAGAAAGTCAGTGCCGCAGCAGCAGCTCAGTACCGCCGCAGCAGGCCGACCAGCTTGCCCTGCACCTTCACCCGGTCCGCCGGGAAGATGCGCGTTTCATGCCGCACGTTGCACGGCTCCAGCGCGATCGAGTTGCCACGGCGGCGCAGGCGCTTCAGCGTGACCTCGTTCTCGTCCACCAGCGCGACCACGATCTGGCCGTTTTCCGCCGTGTCATCCTTGCGGATAATGACCGTGTCGCCGTCCAGTATGCCCGCTTCCACCATCGAATCGCCGGCAACCTCCAGCGCGTAGTGCTCGCCGCCGTTGAGCAGGGCCATCGGCACGTCGATATGCTGGCTGGTGTCGCGCAGTGCCTCGATCGGCAGGCCCGCGGCGATGCGGCCGTACAACGGCAACTGGATCGCCGCCGCATCGTTGGCGGCGCGCACGCCGGCAATGCGGGACGAGAAATCGCCGCGAATCACGTTGGGGGAGAAGCCCGCGCCGGCGGCCTCTGCCTCACCCGGCGGCAACTCCCGCAGGTTCTCCGGCAGCTTCAGCACTTCCAGCGCGCGGGCCCGGTGATGACGGCGGGCGAGAAAGCCACGCTCCTCCAGCGCCGAGATCAGCCGGTGGATGCCGGACTTCGACTTGAGGTTCAGTCCCTCCTTCATCTCCTCGAAGCTGGGGGAAAAGCCGGTCTGCTTCAGATGCCGGTCGATGAAGACGAGCAGCTCATGCTGCTTGCGGGTGAGCATGGCGGGTGTATGTCCCTGTTCCGAAGCCGGGCCGCGGCGAATCGCCACGGAACAAACCGGCAACCGAGCGTGTTCTACAGAGGTTCCACAGCGCCGTCAAACACATTCTTGCGTCATCCGCACGCTTCCGGACATGCCATCCTGCCGTCAGCAGAGCAGGCGGCACCCCAGGGACGCAGGCACGGCCACCGCGCCGCCGCCCCGAGAGGAACAGCAGATCAGCGGAACAGCGGGGGACCCATCCGGCCGCTTGCGCCGACGGCTACTTCAGGTGGCGGTCCCACATAGCGACGATATCGGTCCAGGTCTGTTCCGCGGCAAGCGTGTTGTAGGACGGGCGCTCCGGGAAGCAGAAGCCGTGATGCGTGCCGGGGAACACCTTCACGGTGTTCTTCACGTCGGTGCGCGCCAGCGCATCCTTCAGCGCCGGGATCACCTCGGCCGGTACGGATTGGTCGTGTTCGGCAAACGCGTAGTACAGCTCGCCCTTGATCTGGTCGAGCAGCCGGTGCGGCGAGTCTTCCTTTTCGGTGACGATCCCCACGCCGTACAGCGACGCCGCCGCCACCATGCGGTGCGGAAACCGCGCCGACACCGTGGTGATGTACTGCCCGCTCATGCAATGCCCGACGCAGCCCAGCGGTCCGGGCCGGGCTTTGTCCTGCGCATCGAACCAGGCGATCATCGCGGCGGTATCATCGGTAACCAGTGCGTTGGTCAGGCTGAGCATCGATGCGCGGATCACCGCCGACATGGCATCGTCGCGGCGCGGAATGTCGAAGCGTACCGTACCCGAGCCGATAGTACATGTCGGGCAGCAGGCAGAAATAGCCGTATGTCGCGATGCGCCGCGCCATGTTGCGCAGCTCCTCCCGGGTGCCGGGCGCGTCCATGTAGAAGATGACCGGCGGGAACGGCCCCGGGCCGTCGGGACAGGCGGCGAAGCAGGGCATAAGGCCGTGCTTCGTGGTGACGGTGACCTGCTGTTCGATCATCTCGACCCCTCCCTCGGGTTCTGGCAAGCTCGGTTGACTCGTATTTTCGCGCGCGAACTGTGCGCCATGCAACCGGGAGGAAGCACCATGCCAGACACGGCCGGAATCGATCGCGTTTTGCAGGAGGCCGTGAAGGCAGGAGATGTGCCGGGCGTGGTCGCTGCCGCCGGCAATGCGGACGGCATACTCTATGAAGGCGCCTTCGGCCGCCGTAGCCTGGCCGGAAACGCGGCGATGTCGATGGACAGCATCTTCCGCATCGCATCGATGACAAAGGCGGTGACCACCGTCGCGGCGATGCAGATGGTGGAGCAGGAAAAGCTGTCGCTGGACCAGCCCGCCAGCGCGGTGGTGCCGGAACTCGCGAACCTCCAGGTGCTGGAAGGCTTCGCCGCCGACGGCACGCCGCAGCTCCGCCCCGCCCGGCGGCCGGTGACGCTGCGCGGCTTGCTGACCCACACGTCCGGGTTCGTCTATGACACCTGGAACGAAAACCTGAACCGCTACGCCACACAGACCGGCCTGCCCGCCGCCCGCACCGGCAAGCTCGCCGCGCTGAACGCGCCGCTCGGCTTCGAGCAGGGCGACCGCTGGGAGTACGGCATCGGCATCGACTGGGCCGGACGCATGACGGAAGCAGTCAGCGGCCTGAACCTCGAACAGTATATGCAGAAGCATATCCTGGGCCCGCTGGGCATGCGCGACACCACGTTCGACGCCCGGCCGGACTGGGGGGACCGCCTGGTGCAGGTCCACGCGCGGGAAGCGGATGGGTCGCTGCATCCGGTCGATTCGCCGATCCCGTCGGGCGGTCGGGAGTTCTATCCGGGCGGCGGCGGGTTGTTCTCCACCGCGCATGACTACCTTCGCTTCGAACGCATGCTGGCGCGCGGCGGAGACCTGGACGGCGCGCGGGTGCTGAAGCCGGAGACGGTGGCGCTGATGGCGCAGAACCACATCGGCGACCTGAACGTGCAACTGCTGAAGACCTACAATCCGCGCTTCTCCAACGACGCGGAGTTCTTCCCCGGCATGGTGAAGAAATGGGGCCTGAGCTTCCTGATCAACACCGAGGCGGTGCCCGGCGGACGGTCGGCCGGAAGCCTGGCCTGGGCGGGCCTGAACAACACGTATTTCTGGGTGGACCCGGTCAAACGCATCGCCGGCCTCCTGATGACGCAGATCCTGCCGTTCGCCGATCCGGTGGTGCTGCGGCTGCTGGATGCGTTCGAGCGGGAAGTGTACCGCACGGCCTGATGGCGTGGCCGCAAACCGGCAGCGGCAGCGCGTCCCATCAGCATCGTGGGCGGGCGCCCGAAAGGCGCTCGCCCGCCGGCTACAGGAACTTCAGCAGCAGGACCCCGCCCACCACGCCGGCTGCCACCGCGCTGGTGACCAGCGTCAGCCACCGCTCGATGAAGTCCCGCGCGGCGACACCGAAGAATCGCAGCAGCGCCGCCACCAGGAAGAAGCGGGCGCCGCGAATCACGAAGCTGGCCCCCATGAACAGCCAGAAATCGAAATGCGCCGCGCCCGAGGCGATGGTGACCAGCTTGTAGGGGATCGGCGTCAGCCCCTTGATCAGGATCACCCACAACCCCCACCGGGCGTACCACGCCTGGAACGCGCCCAGCGGATCGGCGCCGAACAGGACGTGGGCGATGCCGGTCTGCATCAACTGGTCGAACACGAAGTAGCCGATCGCATAGCCCAGCGCGCCGCCGACGACGCTGGCGATGGTGCAGATCGCCGCGTACTCCCAGGCACGGCGCGGACGCGCCAGGCCCATCATCAGCAGCAGCACGTCCGGCGGGACCGGAAAGAAGCTGCTTTCGGCGAAGGAGATGGCGGCCAGCCACCACGGCGCCCGGGGCGCCGCAGCCAGCAACAGGGTCCGGTCGTACAGGGTGCGCAGCATGCCGGTCTCCTAGCAGAGAGGGTCCAGGCTGGTCACTGCCAAAACAGGGCCGTATCGTGTGGCGCATGCGCCTGATCGCATGGCTCCTCCTGTTGCTGGCCCTTGCGCTGCCGGCGTGTGCCCAGCAGCGCGCCGCGCCGCCACATGCCTGGCGGTTCGGTGCCTGGGCGGGCGGGCTGTACCCGCCGCCACAGAGGCTCAGCGCGCAGGAGTGCCTGGCCCAGCCCACCATCATCCTCACCCGGGACGCGGCGCTGCGGATGTCGCTCGCGGACCCGACCTATGCGCAACGGCTGATCGAGACGGTACGCGCCACCCGCGACGGCACCGCGTTTCGCTTCGTAACCACCCCCGCCCCGCCGGCCACCGCATCCGGCCTGTTCAACCTGGCGCCCCAGCGCGCCGGCGATATTCCCTTCGGCTGCCGCGATCCCAACGCGCTGCAGGTGCAACGCCGGGGCAAGAACGAGATCCGCTTCGCCGACTGCCCGGCCTTTTCCTATTCCCTGAAGCGCTGCCAGTCCCGCTAGAGCACAAGACCTGAGGAGACGATCCCCATGCCCCGCACTGTTGCCCGTCTGCTGGCGGAAAGCCTTGAAGCCCACGACGTGGACCAGATCTTCTGCGTGCCCGGCGAAAGCTATGTCGGCCTGACCAGCGTCCTGGCAGAGCGCAACTCCATCCGCATGATCGTCTGCCGGCATGAGGGTGGGGCCGGCTTCATGGCGGTGGCCGACGGCCGCCTGCGCAACCGCGCCGGGGTGGCGATCGTCTCGCGCGGCCCTGGCCTGTCCAACGCCATGGTGTCGCTGCACTCGGCCTATCACGACGCAACGCCGATGGTGATGCTGGTGGGCCAGGTGGAACGCCGCGACTTCGGCCGCCTCGCCCTGCAGGAGCAGAACTACTCCAAGCTGCTCGGCGACGTCACCAAGCAGGTGATCGAGGTGAACGAGCCGGAGCAGGCGTCCGAATCCATCGCCCGCGCCTTTCACCTGGCGGAAAGCGGCACCCCCGGCCCGGTGGCGGTGATCCTGCCGGAGGACATCTTCGACGAGGCCACCGACGCCGAACTCGACCAGCCCCGCCCGCGCGTGGTGCCCGGCGCCCGTCCCGCCGACCTGGACCGCCTGGCGGAGATGCTGGCCCAGGCCGAGCGGCCGCTGATTCTGGTGGGCGGCGCGCTGCTGGCCGACAGCCTGCATGACCAGGCGGTGTACGCCGACCTGCGCCGCTTCGCCGAGGAATGGGTGCTGCCGATCTGCCCCACCCACCGCCGCCCGCAACTGTTCGACGCCCGCCACCCGAACTACGGCGGCTACATGGGTATCCGCGTGCCGCGCGAGCTGATCGATGAAATGAAACGCGCCGACCTGATGGTGGCGCTGGGCGAGCGCCTGACCGACACGGTCAGCCAGTCCTACAGCTTCCCCTCGGCACCGCAGCCACAGCTTCCGCTGGTGCATGTCTGGCCGGACCCCAACGAAGTGGGCCGCGTCTGGCGCCCCGACCTGGGCATCCCCGCCGATCCGTATGAGGTGCTGAAGGGGCTCGTCGCACGGGGCGCCCCGGCCGGCGCGTCGAAGCGGGCGGGCTGGATCAGCGGCCTGCACACCATTCACCGCAAGCTGCTGGAAAAGACCTGGGAGCCGACCACCGACGGCATCAACTTCGCCGCCATTGTCTGCGAGGTGGACAAGCATTTGGCGGACGACGCGGTGGTGACTTCGGATGCCGGCAATTTCGGGTCCTACATCCACCGCTACATCCATTTCCGCCCGGGGCAGGAGTTCCTGTCGTCGGTGGTGGGTGCGATGGGGTCCGGCATGCCGATGGCGGTGGCGGGCTCCCTGCGCCGGCCGGGGCGGCAGGTGGTGGCGTTCGTCGGCGACGGCGGTGCGCTGATGATGGGCAATGAGCTGGCCACCGCCTGCCAGTATGGCGGCAACCCGATCCTGATCATCTCCGACAACAGCATGTACGGCACGATCGGCATGCACAGCTACGTGCGCTATCCGGAGCGCAAGTTCTACGACGCGACCCGCCTGACCAATCCGGACTTCGCTGCCTGGGGCCGCTCGTTCGGGGCCGAGGGCATCACCATCCGTGACGAAAGCGAGATCGCCGACGGCATCGCGAAGGCGTTCGCGGTGAAGACAAAGCCGGTGGTGGTGCACTGCCTGACCTCCGCGATCCAGATGAGCGCGTGGCGGCGGTATGAGGGCGAACGGCTGCGGTAGCGTCCCGAACGCCGCGCCTCGATCCCACGGACAGAGCGTTTCACGTCATGGCCGGCGACGGCCCTCCATCCACGACTTCCGCTGTTGCCATCAGCAAAGCCATGGGCGGCAGGTCTGCGCCCGCCACGACGGTTGGATTAGCCGCCGAGGGTTGATGATTACGCAGGATGGCATCACACCAACCCGCGTATCGTTTGGCACACGAACGGCCCTCCAGCGTCATGGCCGGCGAAGGCCGGCCATCCACGACTTTCGCTGTTGCCATCAACAAAGCCATGCGCGGCGGGCCTGCGCCCGCCACGACGGTTGGATCGGCGGTTGCCTATCAGCGACCCGGCCCGGTGATGCTCAGGACTTGACCAGCGGACAGCCGAACATCGCCGGCGGCGGGAAAGCCTCCTTGCCGCTCATGGTGCCGACCGCCTTGTAGAAGTCCCACTTGTGCTTCGACTCGGCCGGGGTCTTCACCTGCCAGATGTGCATCTTGTGCCGCACGCAGCCGTTCGCATCGATCTGCACGTTGCTGTTGTAGAAGTCGTTCACCGGCATGCTGTGCATTTTCTCCGCGACAGCCGCGGTATCCACGGTGCCGGCCGCCTTCACCGCCTTCAGGTAATGCATGACCGCGGCATAGGACCCGGCCTGCTGCATGGTCGGCGGATGCGACGTGATCTTCTTGGAGAACCGCGCCGTCCAGTCGCGCGTCTTCGGCGTCATGTCCCAGTAGAAGGAGTTGGTCAGCACCAGTCCCTGGCAGATCTGCGTTCCCAGCGCCGTGACGTCGGTGATCGCCATCAGCAGCGTGGCGAGCCGCTGGCCGCCCTGTGCGATACCGAATTCGGCAGCCTGCTTCAGGCAGTTCTGCAGATCGGTTCCCGCATTGGCGAAGCCGATCACCTTCGCGCCCGACGCCTTCGCGCGCAGCAGGTAGCTGGAGAAATCGCTGGTACCCAGGGGCGCCCTCACGCTGCCCAGCACCTTGCCGCCGGCCTCCTTGACGAACTGCGACGTGTTCTTCTGCAGCGAATAGCCGAACTCGTAATCCGCGGTGATGAAGAACCAGGTATCGCCACCGGCCCGGGTCAGCCCCTCGCCGGTTCCTTTCGCGAGGGCGTAGGTGTCGTAAACGAACTGGAATCCGTAGGGCGAGCACTGCTTGCCGATGAAATCGGTCGCCGCGGGATCGAACGCCAGGTAAATGCGCTTCTTCTGGTGCGCGATCTGCTGGATTGCCAGGCCCGAGGACGAGGCGGCGCCGTCGGCCACCGCATCCACACCATTGTCATCGATCCATTGCCGAGCGATGGAGGATGCAACATCCGGCTTGTCCTGGTCGTCGGATTGCAGCACTTCGATCGGACGGCCCAGCACCGAGCCGCCGAAATCCGCGACAGCCAGATCCGCGGCGACTTTGTTGCCGGGGCCGCCATTGGCGCGGTACGGACCGCTCATGTCACTCAGCAGGCCGATCTTCACCGGCTTCGACGAGGTTTGCGCGCGCAGGATACCAGGGCGCGCAAGCGGAGCAGCCGCGAGCGCGCCAAGCGCGGCGCGGCGGGTCAACGTTGTCATTGTTTTTCGCCTCCCAATGGGCGTGATGAAGTCCCCTGGTTCCGCCAACCTATCAACTCGGGCACCGGGGGAAAACCCGCTCCGGGCAGCCTGCCGCGGGCGGGGCTCTGGGCTCACCGCTGACATGCGGCTATTCTCCTGCCCGCATATGCAGGAGGGGAACGCGCCATGGCGCCCAGAATTCTCGTCGCCGACAATCCACTGAACGATAACGATATCGCGCGCGAACTGGCGCCGGCCGGGTTCGAAACGACCATCGCCCGTCCCGGCTCACCGGAGTTCACCGCCGCGCTGGCCGACGCCGAGTATATCGTCGGGTTCGGCGACAATACGATGGACGACGCGTTCTACAAAAACGCATCCAAGGTGAAGCTGGTGCAGCTTCTGTCCGCCGGCTATGACCGTTGCGACATCGAGGCCGCCCGCCGCGCCGGCGTGCCGATCTGCAACAACGGCGGCGCCAACGCGGTTGCGGTGGCCGAACACGCGCTGCTGCTGATGCTGGCGGTCAGCCGCCGCCTGGTGTGGCAGCACGAAAACGTGGCCGCCGGCCGCTGGCGCGGCAACAACTGGGCCGAGGTGAAACTCTACGAACTCTACGGCCGCAAGCTGGGCATCATCGGCCTGGGCACCATCGGCAAGAAGGTGGCGCGGCTGGGCCAGGCGTTCGGCATGGACGTGGAATACTACGACATCACCCGCCTCACCGAGGACCAGGCCGACTCTCTGGGCGTCCGTTTCCGCCTGATGGACGAGATCCTGCGGACCTCCGACATCGTGTCCCTGCACGTGCCGCTGACGCCGCTGACCCGCCACATGATCGGCGCCGCGCAGTTGCGGCTGATGAAGCCGACCGCCTACCTGATCAACACCTGCCGCGGCCCGGTGGTGGACGAGCCGGCGCTGATCGAGGCGCTGTCCAACAATACGATCGCAGGCGCCGGGCTGGACGTGTTCGACCAGGAACCGCCGCCGTCGGACAACCGGCTGTTCGGGATGCAGAACGTGATCCTGACCGCGCACTTTGCCGGCCCGACCTGGGACAACCAGTATGCCCGCTTCCGCAACGCGTTCGACAACGTGCAGCGCGTGGCGCGCGGCGAAAAGCCGCTGTGGGTGATCCCCGAGCTGCGGGGATAGCGGTCGCGCCTGATGTGCCGCCGCGGGCCCCGTCATGTGCGGGGCCCGCACGCCCACGCCCCCACGACCGCCCTGCCATCTCGGGGCACGGGCATGCATGCGGGCGTAACCCCGCTGCAGGCGACGCGTATGAGAACTTCCCTGTCCAGACCTGAAGACTATAGCGTGCGACATTAACCCTTCGGCGATCGGCCTCTGGCATAGAGCGCTCGTTGCCGGGCGACACTCTCCTGCACCCGGCGTGAGTCATCCGGGACTGGAGCCATCACATGAGCGCCTCGATCCAATCCGCCTCGCTGCCGAACCAGCTTCGCACCTTGCGCGTCGGCAGCGACAACACGCTGCAGATCCGCCGCACCGTGCAACTCGCCGCAGCCAAGATCGAGGACCTCGAGGACCAGGTCGCCCGCCTGGCCGAGGAACTGCGCCGGACATCCCCGACCGGCCAGCCGCACGCACACGCACAGCCGGTCGCGTGACCGGAGGCTGACCGCCGCCGCCGCCCATCCACGCCGTTGCCCGTGCGACCCGCGGCACCGGCTTGACGCAGATCAACTCGCCCTCGATGCAACGCCGTAGAATGCATCTCCGCCCCGTCGCTCGGCGGCGGCAGACGACAGCAGTGCAGGACCGGCAGTGATGTGCCTCGGCGTTCCCATGCAGATCGTTGCGATCGACGGCACGACCGCGCGCTGTGAGGCAAAAGGCGTGCAGCGCGACGTCAGCCTGTTCCTGTTGCAGGACCAGGCGCTACAGCCCGGCGACCACGTCCTGGTCCATGTCGGCTACGCCATCCAGAAGATGCAGCCCGCCGACGCCCGCTCGGCCTGGGAAGTGCTGGATCGCATGATCGCCCTGGAGGACGAGGGTGCATGAACTCTCGCTCTGCCGGGCGTTGCTGAAGCTGGTGCAACCGATCGCGGACCGGCACGGCGGCGCACCGGTGACTCGCGTGGTGCTGCGCATCGGGCCGCTGTCCGGCGCCGATCCCGATCTGCTGCGGCGCGCCTTCCCCCAGGCCGCCGCCGGTACCTGCGCGGACGGGGCAACGCTGGACCTGCAACCCTGTGCGATACGGGTACGCTGCCTGTCCTGCGGTGCCGAGACCGACGCCACCGTCAACCGCCTGGACTGCGCCGCCTGTGGCGCAACCCGCACCCAGCTACTCGGCGGCAACGAGCTGGATCTGCTGCGGGTGGAACTGCAACCGTTGGAAGTGAACGCCCATGTGTGAATCATGCGGATGTGCCGCCGGCGGCACGGAAATCGTGGTCGGCGGGCACCGTGTGGTGCCGCAGCCCGGCGACGCGGCGGTGCTGACCCGCCTGCTGGCGGACAACGACGCCACCGCGGCGCATAACCGCGAACACATCGAGGCGCACGGCGTGCTCGCGGTGAACCTGATGTCCTCCCCCGGCGCCGGCAAAACCGCGCTGCTGGAAGCCACCATCGAGGCGCTGCACCGCGAGTTCCGCATCGGCGTGATCGAGGGCGACCTGGAAACCGAGAACGACGCCGCCCGCATCCGCCGCCACAACGTGCCGGCGGTGCAGATCAACACCGGCACCGCCTGCCACCTGGACGCCGAAATGGTGCACGCGGCGCTGCACGACATGCCGCTGGACCGGCTCGATATCCTGTTCATCGAGAATGTCGGCAACCTGGTCTGCCCGGCCGCCTTTGCCCTGGGCCAGCACCGCAATGTCACGCTGCTGTCGGTGACCGAGGGCGACGACAAGCCGGCGAAATACCCGGTGATGTTCCGCGCCTCGGACCTGGCGCTGATCACCAAGGCGGACCTGCTGCCGCACATGGACGATTTCGACCCGGCGCAGGCGGAAGCGGCGATCCGCCGCCTGGCCAATGCGGCGCCGGTGTTCACCCTGTCGGCCCGCCGGCACACCGGCCTGGCGTCCTGGGCCGACTGGCTGCGGTCCGAACTCACCGCCCTGCGCGCCCGGCTGGGTATGGCCGCGGCGGCATGACCACCGCGCCCGAGTGCCCGCCGCAAGGGGCATGGCCACTGCGCATGAGCACCCGCCTGCCGCGCAGCTGCCCGCGCCAGCGGAATGGCAACGGTGGCATGGCCACTGCGCCTGAGCACCCGCCTGGGGCTGGAAGCGGCGCTACCACCGTGCCTGCGCGCCCGCCTCGGAATGGCAGCGGCGGCAGGCCATCGCGCCCGCGCGCGTCCCTGAGGATGGCAGCGGCGCCATGACCACCGCGGCGGAATGGCTCGCCCGGATCCGCGCCCTGGACCGCCCGCCACGCTTCCGGGTGATGAATGTCTGCGGCGGGCATGAACGATCCATCACCATGGCCGGGCTGCGCCGGGCACTGCCGGAGGGGCTGGAGATCATCCCGGGCCCAGGCTGCCCGGTCTGCGTCTGCCCGGAGGAGACCATCCACCACGCCATGCACCTGGCGCTGACCCGCCCGGTCACCCTGGTCTGCTTTGGCGACATGCTGCGGGTCCCGGTGAACGTGCCGCGCGGCGAACCCCGCTCGCTGGAGCAGGCCCGTGCGGCGGGGGCCGATGTGCGGCCGATCGCCTCACCGCTGGAGGCAGTGCGTATCGCCCGCGAAACCCGGCGCGACGTGGTGTTCTTCGCCGCCGGCTTCGAGACCACCACCGCGCCGGTCGCTGCCATGCTGGCGGAAGGGGTGCCGGACAACCTGTCGGTGCTGCTGGCGGGAAGGCTTACCTGGCCGGCGGTGGCGATGCTGCTGGAGTCCGGCCAGGCCCGGTTCGACGCGCTGATCGCGCCCGGCCACGTCGCCACCGTGATGGGCGCCGAGGAATGGGGCGCGGTGCCGCACCGCTACGGCATGCCGGCCGCGGTGGCGGGCTTCACCCCGGAGAGCCTGCTGGCCGCCACCTGGTCCGTGCTGCGCCAGCGGATCGAGGGCCACAGCTTCCTGGACAACTGCTATCCCGAACTGGTGCGCCCCGGCGGCAACCCGGAGGCGCGGGCGCGCCTGTCCGAGGTGATGCGGGTGGTGGATGCCCCCTGGCGCGGCATTGGCGTGATCCCGGCCTCGGGCTTTGCCATCCGCGAGGAGTTCGCGGTGCACGACGCCGCCCAGCGCTTCCCGGACGAGACTCCGCCTGGCCGCAGGCGGGCCGGCCAGATGCCGCCCGGTTGTGCCTGTGCCGACGTGGTGCTGGGGAAGATCTACCCGGACCAGTGCGTGCTGTACGGCCGCGCCTGCACCCCGCGGGCGCCGGTCGGGCCGTGCATGGTGTCGGACGAGGGCGCCTGCCGCATCTGGTGGGCCGGCGGCACCCGCCAGCCCCGGAGCGCGGGGTGAAGCGGTGACCCCGCACGAACCCAGGCACGCAAGCACGGACGCCACGCCAGCAGCGTCTGACGAACATCTTGCCCGGGCTCCCGCGGCGCTCGCGGTCACCCGCCGCATCCTCCTGGCCGGCCGCGTGCAGGGCGTCGGCTTCCGCCCATTCGTGTATCGCCTCGCCCATCGCCACGGCCTTTCCGGCTGGGTCCGCAACCGTGCCGGCCAGGTGGAAATCCTCGCCCAGGGCCCTGCCGCGGCGCTGGACCGCTTCACCTCCGCGCTGGCGGAGGACGCTCCGCCGCTTGCACGCCCCCGCCTTGTCGCCGCCGAGGCGGCACCCGCCACGGCCTGCCCCGACTTCCGCATCCTGGACAGCGACTCCTCCGGCCCGGCGCGCATCCATGTGCCGCCCGACCAGTTCACCTGCGACGACTGCCTGGCGGAACTGTCGGACCCGCACGACCGCCGCTTCGCCTACCCGTTCATCAACTGCACCCAGTGCGGCCCTCGCTACACGCTGATCACCTGCCTGCCCTACGACCGGCCGAACACCACCATGGCCGGGTTCCCGCTCTGCCCCGCCTGCCAGGCCGAATATCGCGACCCGCTCAGCCGCCGCTTCCACGCCGAACCGGTCGCCTGCCCGGTGTGCGGCCCACGACTCAGCTTCGTGGACCACAGCGGCACCCCGGCGACCGACCCGCTGGCCGCGACGGTGGCCGCCATCCGCGCCGGCCGGATCGTCGCGGTGAAGGGTGTCGGCGGCTACCACCTGGTCTGCGACGCGCAGAACGCCACGGCCATCGCCACCCTGCGGGACCGCAAGCACCGGCCGCATAAGCCCCTCGCCATCATGGTCGCCAGCCCGGACGCGCTGGCCGGCCTCGCCACCCCCACGGCCGCCGAGCGGGCCCTGCTGCAAGACCCGATGCGCCCGGTGGTGCTGCTCCGGCGGGATCCCACCTGCGACCTGCCCGATGCCCTGGCCCCCGGCTGCACCGAGATCGGCGTTCTGCTGCCCTACAGCCCGCTGCACCACCTGCTGCTGGCAGCCCACGGCGGCCCGCTGGTCGCCACCTCCGCCAATCCCAGCGGCGAACCGGTGCTGACCGACAACGCCGAGGCCGCCACCCGCCTGAGCCACATCGCCGACGCCTTCCTGCACCACGACCGCCCGATCGCCCGCCCCGCCGACGACCCCGTGTTCCGGCTGATCGCCGGCGCGCCCCGACCCATCCGCCTGGGGCGCGGCAACGCCCCGCTGGAGGTCGCCCTGCCCATCCCGCTCGACCGCCCCACCCTCGCATTCGGCGGCCAGATGAAAGCCACCCTGGCGCTCGGCTGGGGCGACCGCGCCGTGGTTTCCCCGCATCTCGGCGACATGGACTCACCCCGCAGCGTGGCCTTGCTGCAGGACGTGGCCCGCGACCTGCAATCGCTGTTCGGCGTCACCGCCGCACGCATCGCCTGCGACGCGCACCCCGGCTACGCCAGCACTCGCCTGGCCCGGCGCATGGGGCTTCCGGTGGTCTGCGCCTGGCACCACTTCGCCCACGCCTCTGCCCTGGCCGCCGAGTGCGACCCGTCGGTGGATCGGATCGTCTTCACCTGGGACGGCACCGGCCTGGGCCCGGACGGCTCGATCTGGGGCGGCGAGGCCCTGGTGGGTCGCCCCGGCACCTGGCGCCGTGCCGCCAGCCTGCGCCCGTTCTCGCTGCCCGGTGGCGACCGGGCGGCCCGGCAGCCGTGGCGCTCCGCCCTGGCGCTGTGCTGGGAAACCGGGCGCGACTGGCCCGTCCCGGCCGCCGACACCGGCCTGCTGCGCGGTGCCTGGCAGCGTGGCCTGAACTGCCCCCGCACCAGTTCGGCCGGCCGCCTGTTCGATGCGGCGGCTGCGCTGGTGGGCCTCGCCACCGAGGTCAGCTTCGAGGGCCAGGCACCGATGTGGCTGGAAGCGGCGGCGACCGATGCGCGCCCCGTGTCACTGCCGCTCACCCGGGACGACGCCGGGGTCTGGCGCACCGACTGGGAACCACTGCTGGAGCCGCTGCTGGACACGCAACGCGCGCCCGGTGAACGGGCCGCGCTGTTCCACGCCACGCTGGCGCAGGCCGCGCTGGCGCAGGCCCGCGCCATCCGCGCCGAAACCGGCATCACCCGGATCGGCCTGACCGGCGGCGTGTTCCAGAACCGGCGGCTGACCGAAGCGCTTGCGCACCTGGCCGAGGCCGACGGGTTCACCGTGGACCTGCCGCGGAAACTGCCATGCAACGATGCCGGTTTGAGCTTCGGCCAACTGATCGAGGCCGCCTGCATGCAGTCGTGCAGGCTGACCGGTTCGGACACGTCGCAATGCAGACTTGGAACCCGATCGGAATGATGCACCAAGGCGACCGTCACGCTCGGCCATACGCTCAGCCGCACGTTCGGCGGTACGCTCAGCCGCACGCTCGGCCCGCCCCTGGCCGCCATGGCCGGCACGGATATACCGGCTTTGAGATACGCCCGAAGGTCCCGCACAGCCGTGTCGGGTGCCCGCACTGCCGTGGCGGAGGCCCGGGCAGGCGTGGCGGAGGCCCGGGCAGCCGCGTCATGGCCGGTCTTGAGCCGGCCATCCACCCCCGTCAGAACGTCCACGTTGCAGCGCGACACGATCGTTCCGGGGTAGATGGCCGGCTCGGGGGCCGGCCATGACCCGGGGGGAAGGGGCACCCGGTCGGACAGGCACGCCCGGGGGGACAGGCACACTCGGGGGGACAGGGGTACCCGTCCGGACAGGGGCGCCCGGGGGAAGAGGGGCACCCGGGGGGACAGGGACACCCGGGGGAACCGGGGCGCCCGAGGGTACGCGCACAAGGCGCGGCCAGAGGCGCGGCCAGCCATGACGCACCACCCCACGCCCCTCCCCGACGACCGCTTCATCACCCTGGCGCACGGCAACGGCGGCCGCCTGATGCGCGCCCTGATCGAGGACGTGTTCGCCCGCCACCTCGCCAACCCGGCGCTCGACATCCACGCCGACGCCGCCAGCCTGCACCTCCCGCCCGGTGACGTGCTGGTCACCACCGACGGCTTCACCGTGCAGCCCCTGGAGTTCCCCGGCGGCACCATCGGCTCCCTCGCGGTGCATGGCACGGTGAACGATCTCGCCGTATCCGGCGCCACCCCCGCGTTCCTCACCCTCAACGTCTTCGTCGAGGAAGGCTTCGAACGCGCCACGCTGGACCGCATCACCGCCAGCCTGGCCGAAGCAGCCCGCACGGCCGGCGTGCGCGTGGCCGCCGGCGACGTGAAGGTGCTGCGGCGCGGCGAGGGCGGCGGCCTCTACCTCGCCACCACCGGCATCGGCGTCCGGCGCCCCGGCCTGCGGCTCGGCCTCGACCGCGTGCAGCCGGGCGACATGGTGCTGGTCAGCGGCCCGGTCGGCGACCACGGCACCGCCGTGCTGCTGGCGCGCGAGGAATTCGGCCTGCGCGGCGACCTTGCCTCGGACGCCGCCAGCGTGCTGCCCCTGACCACCGCGCTGCTGGACCTGCCCGGCCTGCGCTTCATGCGCGACCCGACACGCGGCGGGCTGGCCACCGTCATGCACGAGATCGCCCACGCCACCGGCACCGCCGTGCGCCTGACCGAAACCGCCATCCCGCTGCGCGACCCGGTCCGCGCCGTATGCGAGATGCTCGGCTACGACCCGCTGTTCCTGGCCTGCGAAGGCCGGGTGGTGGCCGTGCTGGCACCGCATGACGCCGACCGGGCACTGGCCGCCTGGCGGGCCCTGCCGCAGGGGCGCGACGCGCAGGCGATCGGCCGGATCGAGCCCGGCACCCCCCAGGTGGTCCTGGACACCGAACTGGGCGGCGAACGGCTGATCGAGGAACTCGAGGACGACCCCCTGCCGCGCATCTGCTGATCCCGCGCGGCGCGGTGACGAAAGAGGCTCGCCATCCACCGCATTTTGTGGTCTGTTGCCGCGAGCCCGGGTGTTATCCCACCGGGGACGGAGTGGCGACGTCCCGCGTTCCACCGAACGCGGAGCGGGAGCATGGGCAGGCTTCGGCGCCTGCGCACAGTCTCCCAGTGTCATGCCGCTTGCCCGCAGCCTGTCGATCGCTTACGTTGCAGTGCGGCAGGAGTGTTGCCCTTTTTTCGCCTGCGCGGGCATAAGCCTCCCCCCGGCGCCCGAAACTTTTACGCCGATCCAGGAAAGACACCGGCAATGCAAGAGGTTGTGAGACAAGGCCTGTACCGATCCACAGAACGAGCACGACGCCTGCGGCGTCGGCTTCGTCGCGAATATCAAGGGCCGAAAGTCGCACGACATCATCCGCCAGGGCCTGAAAATCCTGGTGAATCTCGATCACCGCGGCGCGGTCGGCGCGGATCCGCTGGTCGGCGACGGCGCCGGCTGCCTGATCCAGATGCCCGACGTGCTGCTGCGCGACTGGGCCAAGGCGCACGCCAGGACTCTGCCGCCGGAAGGCCGTTACGCGGTCGCGATGTGCTTCCTGCCGCAGGACCAGCGCGCCTGCGACTATGCCATGCAGCATTTCGAGCGCGTGGTGGCCAAGGAAGGCCAGTCCATGGTCGGCTGGCGCGACGTACCGACCGACCTGACCGGCCTCGGCGCGCGCGTCATCGAAACGATGCCGGTGATCCGCCAGGCCATCGTCGCCGCCAGCCCGAAGATCAAGGACCAGGACGCGTTCGAGCGGAAGATCCTCGCGATCCGCAAGCAGATCCTCAATAAGATCCGCGACATCGGCGAGAAGCAGCATCTGCCCGGTCTGGGCGAGCTGTACATGCCGTCCTTTTCCACGCGGACACTGGTGTACAAGGGCCTGCTGCTGGCGTCGCAGGTGGGAAGCTTCTACCAGGACCTGAGCAATCCGCTGACCCAGTCGGCGCTGGCGCTGGTGCACCAGCGTTTCTCCACCAATACGTTCCCGTCCTGGAAGCTGGCGCACCCGTACCGCTTCCTCGCGCATAACGGCGAAATCAACACCGTCCGCGGCAACGTCAACTGGATGTATGCCCGCCGGCGCTCGATGGCATCCGACCTGATCGGCCCGGACCTGGCCAAGATGTGGCCGCTGATTCCGCACGGCCAGTCGGACACCGCCTGCATCGACAATGCGCTGGAGATCCTGGTCGCCGGCGGCTACTCGCTGTCGCATGCGATGATGATGCTGATCCCGGAGGCCTGGGCGGGCAATCCGCTGATGGATCCGGAACGGCGCGCCTTCTACGAATACTACGCCGCGCTGATGGAGCCGTGGGACGGCCCGGCCGCCATCGCCTTCACCGACGGCCGCCAGATCGGCGCCACGCTGGACCGCAACGGCCTGCGTCCCGCGCGCTATGTCGTCACCAACGATGACCATGTGATCCTGGCCTCGGAAGCCGGCGTGCTGCCGGTGCCGGAGGAGAAGATCGTCCGCAAGTGGCGGCTGCAGCCCGGCAAGATGCTGCTGATCGACTTCGCCGAAGGCCGCATCATCGACGACGAGGAAATCAAGAAGAAGCTCGCCGCCGAACATCCCTATGCCGACTGGCTGAAGGAAACCCAGTTCCAGTTGGAGGAACTGCCGGAAAGCCCGGAGGACAACGCGCCGCCGCGCCCGAACGATCCGGAGACGCTGCTGCGCCACCAGCAGGCGTTCGGCTACACGCAGGAGGACATCCAGTTCTTCCTGGAGCCGATGGCGACCGCCGGTGACGATCCGGTGGGATCGATGGGCACCGACACGCCGATCGCCGTGCTCTCCGACAAGCCGAAGCTGCTGTACAACTACTTCAAGCAGAACTTCGCCCAGGTCACCAACCCGCCGATCGACCCGATCCGCGAAGAACTGGTGATGTCGCTGGTGTCCATGATCGGCCCGCGCCCCAACCTGCTGGGCCACCACGCCGGCACGCACTACCGGCTGGAAGTGTCGCACCCGATCCTGACCAACACCGACCTGGAGAAGGTGCGCGCGATCGAGACGCTCGCGGGCGGCGCGTTCCGCACCAGGACGATCGACACCACCTGGCCGGCGTCGGAAGGCGCCGAGGGGATGCAGCGCGCGGTGGAACGGATCTGCCGCGAGGCGACGGACGCCACGCTGGATGACTACAACATCCTGATCCTGTCGGACCGCGCCGTCGGCCCCGACCGCATCCCGATCCCGGCGCTGCTGGCCACCGCCGCCACCCACCACCACCTGATCCGCCAGGGCCTGCGCGACCAGGTCGGCCTGGTGGTGGAGACCGGCGAGGCGCGCGAGGTGCACCATTTCTGCGTACTGGCCGGCTACGGCGCCGAGGCGATCAACCCCTACGTGGCGTTCGAGACGCTGGAGCAGATCCGCGTCCGCAACGAGCTGGCGCTGAAGCCGTATGAGGTTCAGAAGAACTACCTGAAGGCGGTGGGCAAGGGCATCATGAAGGTGATGTCCAAGATGGGCATCTCCACCTACCAGTCCTATTGCGGCGCGCAGATCTTCGACGCGATCGGCCTGTCCAGCGACTTCGTGGAAAAGTGCTTCACCCGCACCGCCACCACGATCGAGGGCATCGGCTTCAGCGAGATCGCGCAGGAGACCGTCTCCCGCCACCGCAATGCCTACGGCGACAGCCCGCTGTACCGTGACATGCTGGACGTGGGCGGCGACTACGCCTTCCGCCTGCGCGGCGAAACGCATGCCTGGACGCCGGAGTCGGTGTCCAAGCTGCAGCATGCGGTGCGCGGCAATTCGCCGGCGACCTTCAAGGAATTCACCCAGACCATCAACGACCAGAGCAAGCGGCTGCTGACCATCCGCGGCCTGATGGAACTGAAGCCGGCCGCCAAGCCGGTACCGCTGGAGGAGGTCGAGCCCGCGGCGGAAATCGTCAAGCGGTTCGCCACCGGCGCGATGAGTTTCGGCTCGATCTCCCGCGAGGCGCACACCACGCTGGCGATCGCGATGAACCGCATCGGCGGCAAGTCCAACACCGGCGAAGGCGGCGAGGAGCCCGACCGCTTCAAGCCGCTGCCCAACGGCGACTCCATGCGCTCGGCGATCAAGCAGGTGGCGTCCGGCCGGTTCGGCGTCACCGCCGAATACCTGGTCAATGCCGACGACCTGCAGATCAAGATGGCGCAGGGCGCGAAGCCGGGTGAAGGCGGGCAGTTGCCCGGCCACAAGGTGGACAAGAACATCGCCCGCGTGCGGCATTCCACGCCGGGCGTGGGGCTGATCTCGCCGCCGCCGCACCACGACATCTACTCGATCGAGGATCTGGCGCAGCTCATCTACGACCTGAAGAACGCCAATCCGCGGGCGCGGGTGTCGGTGAAGCTGGTCTCCGAAGTGGGCGTGGGCACGGTGGCCGCGGGCGTGTCGAAGGCACGCGCCGACCACGTGACCATCTCCGGCTTCGAGGGCGGCACGGGCGCATCGCCGCTGACCTCGCTGACCCATGCCGGTTCGCCGTGGGAAATCGGCCTGGCCGAGACGCAGCAGACGCTGGTGCTGAACGGGCTGCGCGGCCGGATCGCCGTGCAGGTCGATGGCGGGCTGCGCACCGGGCGTGACGTGGTGATCGGCGCGCTGCTGGGGGCCGACGAGTTCGGCTTCTCCACCGCGCCGCTGATCGCCGCCGGCTGCATCATGATGCGCAAGTGCCACCTGAACACCTGCCCGGTGGGCATCGCCACGCAGGACCCGGTGCTGCGCAAGCGCTTCACCGGCACGCCGGAGCACGTCATCAACTACTTCTTCTTCATCGCCGAAGAAGTGCGCGAACTGATGGCGCAGCTTGGCTTCCGCACCTTCAATGAGATGATCGGCCGGGTGGACAGCCTGGACATGCGGCCGGCGGTGGAACACTGGAAGGCGAAGGGTGTCGATCTGTCGCGCATCCTGCACGGGGCGATCCCGCAGCCGAACCAGTTCGCGTCCAGCCCGTCTCCGGCGATCTACAACTGCGAGAAGCAGGAACACCACCTGGAGAAGGCGCTCGACAACGAGCTGATCGCCGAGGCCCGTCCCGCGCTGGAGGCCGGCGCGCCGGTGCGCATCCAGCGGGAGATCCGCAACGTCAACCGCACCGTCGGCGCCATGCTGTCGGGTGAGGTGGCTCTGCGCTACGGGCATGAGGGCCTGCCGGACGACACGATCAGCATCGCGCTGCATGGCACCGCGGGCGGCAGCTTCGGCGCCTTCCTGGCGCGCGGCGTCACGCTGAACCTGGAAGGCGATGCCAACGACTATGTCGGCAAGGGCCTGTCGGGTGGCCGCGTGGTGGTGCGCCAGCCGGAGAGCGTCCGGCGCAACCCGATGGAGAACATCATCGTCGGCAACACCGTGCTGTATGGCGCGATCTCCGGCGAGGCGTATTTCCAGGGCGTTGCCGGCGAACGCTTCGCGGTGCGCAACTCCGGTGCCATCGCGGTGGTGGAAGGCTGCGGCGACCACGGCTGCGAATACATGACCGGCGGCGTGGTGCTGGTGCTGGGCCCGACCGGACGCAACTTCGCGGCCGGCATGTCCGGCGGCATCGCCTACGTCTATGACGAGCAGGCGCGGTTCAAGAAGCTCTGCAACCTGGCCGGCGTGGACCTGGAGCCGATCGCCCCGCCGGAGATCGGCCTGGTGGACGGCCCCGGCCGGCCGCGTCAGCGCGCGGTCAGCGTGGATGACAGCGGCATGGGGGATCCTCTGCGCTTCGATGCGGAGCGGTTGCGGATCCTGGTCGAGCGGCACCTGCTGTACACCGGCAGCGCGCGGGCCCGGGACCTGCTGGACGACTGGGACAATGCGCTGTCGCGGTTCGTCAAAGTAATGCCGCGGGATTACCGTCGGGCGCTGCGGGATCTGCAGGCCGAGCAGACTGTGGCGCGGACAGCGGCGGAGTAGGTGGACCGGGCGTCGCCGTAGCGTCGTCATGGCCGGGCCCGACCCGGCCTTCCGCCCGGGCCGACCGGGTCGGGACGCGCTCGGCGCACGCACTGTCGGGGGTAGATGGCCGGGTCAGGCCCGGCCATGACGGGAATGCGGCGGCGTCCGGGCGACCGGCCGGCGCCAGTCGCAGGTGAGAGGACCAACGAACGATGGGCAAGCCCACCGGATTTCTCGAAATCGAACGCCAGGACCGCGGCTACGACAAGCCGGAGGTCCGTCGCACGAACTGGAAAGAGTTCGTCAAGCCGCTGCCGTCCGACGCGGTGTCGCGCCAGGCCGCGCGCTGCATGGATTGCGGCATCCCGTTCTGCCACCAGGGCTGTCCGGTCAACAACATGATCCCGGACTGGAACAACCTGGTGTATCGCGACCAGTGGCGGAACGCGCTGACCGTGCTGCACTCCACCAACAACTTCCCGGAGTTCACCGGCCGCATCTGCCCCGCCCCGTGCGAGGCGTCCTGCACGCTGAACATCGACGACAATCCGGTTACGATCAAAACCATCGAGTGCAGCATCGTCGATCGCGGCTGGGCGGAAGGCTGGATCACGCCGCTGCCGCCGGCCCGCAAGACCGGCAAGAAGGTCGCGGTGGTGGGCTCCGGCCCCGCCGGCATGGCCTGCGCGCAGCAGCTCGCCCGCGCCGGGCATGACGTGACGCTGTTCGAGAAGTCGGACCGCATCGGCGGCCTGCTGCGCTACGGCATTCCCGACTTCAAGATGGAGAAGCACCACATCGACCGCCGCATGGCGCAGATGGAGGCGGAGGGCGTCACCTTCCGCACCGGCGTCGAGGTGGGCGTCACCGTCGATATGGACTTCCTGCAGAACGAGTTCGACGCGATCGCGCTGACCGGCGGCGCCGAGTGGCCGCGCGACCTGGAAGTGCCCGGGCGTGAGCTGCCCGGCATCCATTTCGCGATGGACTACCTGGTGCAGCAGAACAAGCGCGGCGCCGGCGACGACGAAGCGACCGCCGCGCCGAACGGCACGATCAGCGCCAAGGACAAGCATGTGATCGTGATCGGCGGCGGCGACACCGGCGCCGACTGCATCGGCACGGCGACACGCCAGGGCGCCGCGTCCGTCCTGCAACTGGAGATCCTGCCGAAGCCTCCGGAGAAGGAGGACAAGGCGCTGACCTGGCCGGACTGGCCGCTGAAGCTGCGCACCTCGCCGGCGCATGAGGAAGGCGCCGAACGCGACTGGGCGGTGCTGACCAAGCGCGCCGTCGGGGTGAACCGGGTCGAGGCGCTGGAATGCGTGCGGGTGGAATGGGCGAAGGGCGCCGACGGCCGCTTCGCCATGCAGGAAATGCCCGACAGCCGGTTCGAGCTGAAGGCCGACCTGGTGCTGCTGGCGATGGGCTTCCTGGGGCCGCGCCGTGGCCTGCTGGAGCAGGCCGGGCTGGCGATGGACGCGCGCGGCAACGTGCTGGCGAACACGGTGGACTACCAGAGCTCGGTGTCCAAGGTGTTCGCCGCGGGTGACATGCGGCGCGGCCAGTCGCTGGTGGTGTGGGCGATCCGTGAGGGCCGCCAGTGCGCGCGGGCGGTGGACCAGTTCCTGATGGGGACCAGCCTGCTGCCGGTGTAAGTAACGGCCTCGGTCGGGCCCGATCGCCGGGCCCTGATCGCCGGCCTCTGATCGCCGGCATTGGGGCGGTGTCGCCGGGGCGTGTTCGGCGGCGGAACAGACAGGTGCGGCGCCCGGAGGCTGAATCGCCTCGGGCGCCGCAAATGCGTACGGCGCGGCCGGCCGTGGTCCGGCCCCGGTGGTGACCTGTGCGACGGGTGGCGCGGTCAGGGCGGGCCGGTGGAGGCCGTTGCCGCTGCGGCGGGCGGGGCCGGCACCCAGGGCGGCGTTGCCGGCGGCTCCCCGATGAAAAAGCCGAGCATCCGGCGGATGCCGTCGCGGGTTCGTTCCGGCACGCCGAGGTTGGGGTCGCGGTCCCATTCCGGCTCGAAGGCGATCTCGCGGCGACGGAAATCCTGCACCAGGCGCGGCAGGTTGCCGCGATACCAGGTGATCGCACAGAACAGCGCATTCCACACACCGCCCTCACACAGGCTCGGCGACACCCCGAGGTCGCGGCAGATATCGGCGATGGTTTGGCCGATGGGGCGGCGGCGGATTTCCGCCTCGAGCTGCGCCAGGGTTGGCGGATTGGCGGGGTCGGGGGGTGCGTCCCGGTGGGCGCGGCGGACCGGACCTGGCGCGGGCGGCGTGGCGGTCGGCCGGCGCGGGGGCGGGCTGCGCCGGGTCGGGACTGCGCCTCGTGGGACTGCGCCTCGTAGGACTGGGCCTCGCGGGGCTGCGCCGCGTGGGACTGGTCCGGATGGGGCACGCGCGGGCGCGGCTGGTAGAAGACGAGATCGCGGCCCCGGGCGGCGCGCGCGAGCAGCACGCGCTGCAGGGCCGTCGCACGCAGCAGGCCGCGTGACAGGCGGGCCCGGATGGCGAAGACGGACGCGGTGCCGAAGAACTGCGCGATGACGGTGAAGCCGCGCGCGGCCGCGCGGTGTTCGAGCGTTGCGGTCAGATGGCGGCCGTAGGTGAGAAGGATCTGCAGCAGCGCGAGCATGTCGGCGATGTTCTGTGGCATGGGCTTCGCCGGCCGGTTCTGGTGGGAACCGGGTGGAGGAGAGAGACCGGCGGTGGCGTCTGCATCAGACATACTAACTAACATAGGTGAGAGACGCGTGCCGTGTCAAGGAATTTATGCCGAACCGCGTGTGCGGCGGTTGACCGGACAGAGTTGCGCCAGACCTTGAGGATAGCCTAATCAGCCGGATTGGAGATTTGGCTGCCAGAAATCCCGGCACGCCAACCCGTCGCGGGTGGCGGGAGGACGCCGCCGCGGACACGGTCCGCTCCAGCGGGTCCGAGAGACCGCTTGTCCAGACGGAGGTCTGTCGCATGAGCGACATGTACGAAGCCGACTTCAATCTCTGGACCGAACACCAGGCCGCGTTGCTGCGCCGTCGCGCCGCCGGTGATCTGGTGAACGAGGAAGAGCTGGACTGGCTGAACATCGCGGAGGAAATCGAGGCCGTGGGGGCCAACACGCGCCGTGAGCTGCGGACCCGCCTGGCGCGTCTGCTGCAGCACCTGCTGAAGTGGCACTACCAGCCAGAGCTGCGCAGCCGCAGTTGGCGGCTGACCATCGTGGAACAGCGCGACGAGATCTGGGACCTGCTCGCGGAGAACCCCTCGCTGCGGGGCAGGCTGCCGGAGATGTTCGGGCCGGCCTACGCCAAGGGGCGGCGATGGGCGGAGACGGAAACCGGCCTGCTGTCCCTGCCGGCCGATCCGCCCTTCAGCCTGGAGGAGGCACTGCAGGGCGAACTGCCCGGGCAGGAGACCGCCTGAGCGAGGCCCCCCGGTACGGGGTGATCGGATCCCGCCCCCCGGTCGCCCGACGCGGGTCGTGGCTATGTCGGATGTCGGAACCCGAAAACACCCGCGAACGTGCCTGCGTGCGCCATCAGCCATTCGGCGGGCGCCTCGCCAAGCTTGCCGCTGACAACCGA
The DNA here is from genome assembly GCA_963721065.1 of uncultured Alphaproteobacteria bacterium. GTDB lineage: Bacteria > Pseudomonadota > Alphaproteobacteria > Acetobacterales > Acetobacteraceae > CAWBLP01. The sequence goes on along the minus strand of CAVRHO010000009.1, from coordinate 980,868 downwards.
TGCATCCAGCGTGGCGATCTTGTCGAACCGCACGACGGAGGAAACTTTCAGCCCGGACTCCGGGGTTGCCTCTATCGCCGCCATGTCGGGGCCGGAACGCGGTACCGAGGTGATGAAGCAAACGATCAGATCGGTGCGGCGGTCATTGTCGCGTGACACCACCAGTGCGGGACGCCGTTTGTCACCGGAGAGATCGGTGAACGGAAAGCGCACGAGGACGATCGTGCCAAAGGGAAACATCTATTTCGACGGTTCGACCAGATCGGCATCCGAGTAGAGCTCCGGCTCATCCGCGAGCCAGTCGTACGCACCGCCTGCCTGGGCCAGTGCGGCCATCGGCAACGCTTCCTCATCCGCCAGGTCAACGACAGCGTGCACGCGCCGATGTGACGCGATACCCCGGCGCAGGAGTTCCGTGGACACCTGGCCAGCCTCCACATCGAGAGCAATCTTTGGCATCCGAGCCGATCCTTTGGTTGCCGATCCTTCACCCAGATGGGCATTCGGAACCGTATCCGCAGCGTATCCCGCATCCTACGCGGCCCGGTGAGCGCCGAAATACCATCAAGTCCTTCCATGGCACCGAATCATGGCACCGGCCGGGACGCCGGTGGTCGGGATCAGTCCCGCAGCGCCTCGAGGATCGCGGCGCGCACGTCCTCGGGCTGGGCTTCCACCGCGCGCAGCACGGCGTGCAGCCGGCCGCGGGTCTCGTACACCTGGTCCAGCAGCGACAGCACCAGCGACATGCTGTCCTCGCCCACCGCCATCTGGCGCTGCAGGTCGTGGATCAGGCGCACCCGCGCGACGTCGATGTCGTGGAACACCCAGCCGGCTTCCGTCTGTTCCGGCAGGACCCAGCCGCGTTCCACCCAGGCCACCAGCTCCGGCTCGCCCAGGTCGCGAAACAGCGCGATGACGGCGGTGATCTGCATCAGACGTCCTCCAACCCGGCCCTTGGGTTGAACGCATGGCGCGGTTTCCAGGTCTTCAGGAATTCAGCCAGCTCGGGCTCCTCGGTCGGCGGCAGGACGACGTGCAACTGGACGAACTGGTGGCCCTCGCGGATGCCGCGGCCACGCAGGCGCAGGCGGGTTCCGGTGCCGGAGTTCGGCGGGACGTTCAGGCGCACCTTGCCCTTGATGGTCGGCACCTCCAGTGACGCGCCCAGCACCGCCTCCTGCACGGTGATGGGCAGTTCGATGATGATGTCGTCGCCTTCACGGCGGAACAGCGGGTGCGGGGCCACGGCGATCTCCACAAGCGCGTCGCCGGCCGGGCCGCCGCCCAGGCCGGGCATGCCCTGGCCCTTCAGCCGCAGCATGTGGCCGTCATGCACGCCGGCGGGGATGCGCACGTCCAGGGTGCGGCCCTCGGGCAGGGTGATGCGGCGGGTGGACCCGGTGGCGGCATCCAGGAAGCTGACCGTCAGCGTGTAATGCGCGTCCGAGCCGCGCGCGCGGAACTGCTGGCCGCGCGGTCCGGCGCGGAAGAACCCGCCATCGCCGAATGCATGGGCGAAGATGCTGTCCAGGTCTTCCGGGTCGATATCGGCCTGGTATTTCTCCCGGCCGGCGGTGTCGCGGTAGAACGGCCGCTGCGGCGGCACCTCGTTGCCGGCGGCGTCGATCTCGCCGCGGTCGTAGCGCGCGCGCTTGTCCGCGTCCGACAGGATGTCGTACGCGACACTGATCTCCTTGAACCGGTCGGCGGCTTCGGGCTTGCCGGGGTTCAGGTCGGGATGGTGGCGCTTGGCCAGCTTGCGGTAAGCGGTGCGGATGGCCAACTCGCTGTCGGTCTTCTGCACGCCCAGCAACTCATACGGATCTTTCATTCAGGTCTGCGGGTTCCGGTTTTGCCTTAATGAAAGAACCGGGAGCGCCTGTATCAAGTGCCGCTCCACACCGGGGCGCGCTTCTGCAGGAAGGCGTCCACCCCTTCCTCGGCATCGCGTGCCAGCATGTTGCGGACCATCACCTGGGACGCATAGGCGTAGGCATCCTCCAGCCCGAGTTCGGCCTGGCGGTAGAACGCCTCCTTGCCGATCGCCAGGGTCAGCGGGCTCTTGCCGGCGATCTGCGCGGCCAGGGCGGTGACGGCGGCGTCCAGCTCCGCCTCCGGCACCACGCGGTTCAGCAGGCCGAAGCCGCGGGCGGTGGCGGCATCGACAAGGTCGCCGGTCAGCAGCATCTCCATCGCCTGCTTGCGCCCGACGGCGCGGGACAGGGCGACCATCGGGGTGGAGCAGAACAGGCCGATATTCACCCCCGGCGTGGCGAAGCGCGCGGTGTCGGCGGCCACCGCCAGGTCGCAGGTGGCGACGAGCTGGCAGCCGGCCGCGGTGGCGATGCCGTGCACCCGGGCGATCACCGGCTTGGGCAGCCGCACGATGCGCAGCATCAGTTGCGAGCACTGGGCGAACAGCGCCTCATACGCCGGGCGCTGCGGTTCGGCGCGCAGTTCCCGCAGGTCGTGGCCGGCGCAGAAGGCGGGGCCGGCGCCGCCGATCACCACCACGCGCACCGTCGTGTCATCGGCGATCGCGGCCAGTTCGGCCTCCAACGCGCGCATCAGCGCCATCGACAGCGCGTTGCGCGCCGCCGGGCGGTTCAGCGTCAGCCAGGCCACGCCGTCCTGGTCGCGGCGCAGCAGCAGGTCGGTGGCTGGCATCGGCTGGTCGTTCATGGCCTGCGTCCTTCCCGGTGTGAGGCCACCGTGTCGGCCGGTGGCGGTTCCGGCCGGCGTAGTACACCCGTGGCGGGCGGGGGCACTACCCCGCGCGCTATCCCGCGCCCTGCCGGCGCACTCTCCCGGGCACTACCCCACGCGCCACCCCACGCACTGCCCGCGCGCCAGCTCGCGCACTCTCCCGGGCACTACCCCGCGCACTATCCCACGCGTTGGTCCACGCACTGCCCGCGCACTATCCCACGCGCTGATCCACGCACTATCCCACCAGGGCCAGCCAGGCGAAGCCGGCCAGGCCCACCACGATGCGCCACCAGGCGAACACGCCGTAGCCGTGGCGGCCGACGAAGGACAGCAGGCTGCGCACCACCAGCAGTGCGGCGAGGAACGCCACCACGAACCCCACGGCGATGACCGCGGCGTCGTCGAACGACAGCAGCGCCCGGTTCTTGTACAGGTCGTAGGTGAACGCGCCCGCCATGGTGGGCATCGCCAGGAAGAACGAGAACTCGGCCGCCGCGCGCTTGTCCACGCCGCACAGCATGGCGCCGACGATGGTGGAGCCCGAGCGCGACACGCCGGGAATCAGCGCCAGCGTCTGGAACACGCCGATGGTGAGATACATCGACAGCGACAGGCGCGTGGCGTCGTGATAGCGCGGCTTGATGTCGTGACGGTCCACCAGCAGCAGCACGATCCCGCCCAGGATCAGCGTGGTGCAGACCAGTGCGGGGGTTTCGAACAGCACCGACTTGATGAAGTCGTGCGCCAGCACGCCGACCACTGCCGCCGGCAGGAAGGCGATCACCACCCCGGCCACGAACTGCCTGGCCTGCGGGTCATACGGCAGGGCGCGGGCGATCCCGATCAGCCGGTGGGCGTACACCAGCACCACGGCCAGGATGGCGCCCAACTGGATCAGCACCTCGAAGGTGTTGCTGGGGGAGTGGAAGCCCAGGGCGTGGCCCAGCAGCAGCAGGTGTCCGGTGGAGGACACCGGGATGAACTCGGTCAGGCCTTCGACGAAGCCGAGCAGGGTTGCGTCGAGCCACACGCCAGTTGCCATTGTATTACCGCCTGGAGACGACACTGTGCCGCCGAGCGGCGGGGCGGAAGGAAGCCGCGTTCGGCGGTTATGGCAAGCAGCAATTTTGGGTCTTCCGAAATTGCGCTGGTCGTGATGGACGGCGCGCGCGAGGACCGGCGGCACCGGCGCCGGTATCATTGCCTTCGGTACAGCCGTGTCATGGGCCGGTTCAACCGCGTTGTGGCCGGCCCCCGAGCCGGCCATCTGCCCCCGTCAGGGCGGACAGGCGTCGGCGCGACCCGATCGTTCCGGGGCAGATGGCCGGCATTGGGGGGCGGCCATGACTCCCCTGTACCGGATCCTCGTTGTTACTGGGCGATCGCGTGTGCGGGACCATCGCGTTGTGCGGGTGGGTGCGGGACCATCGCGTTGTGCGGAACCATCACGTCGTGCCGGACGATCGTTCGGGACGCAGCGCGCACCGGACGCCGCGGATCGCCAGCCCCGGACGCCGCGGATCGCCAGCCCGGGGATAGCCACCCGGGCGCGCCCCGCCTTAACATCCATTGGACAAACCCAGGGATGGAGACACCATGGACCATCAAGGCGCCTTCGCCGGCCTCAAAGTCATCGACCTGACCGGCGGCGTGGCCGGCCCGTCCTGCGCCATGATGTTCGCGCAGCACGGTGCCGACGTCATCAAAGTGGAAACACCGCACAATGGCGGCGACTGGTCGCGCATCCTCGGCCGGCGCTACCAGGATCATTCCGCATTCTCGATCTATGGCACGCTGGGCAAGCGCAGCCTGGCGCTGGACCTGAAGACGCCCGAATCGAAGGAGATCCTGTGGCGGCTGCTGCGCGGCGCCGACGTGTTCATGGAAGGGTTCCGCCCCGGCACCATCCAGCGCTACGGCTTCGGCTATGAGGACGTGCGGGCGCGCGAGCCGCAGATCATCTACTACTCGATTTCCGGCTTCGGCCAGACCGGGCCGATGGCGGCCCGCCCGGCGATGGACCCGGTGCTGCAGGCGATGACCGGCATCGTCAACGAGAACCGCGGCGACCACGACAACCACCCGCACCGCATCGCCATCTCGCTGATCGACATGTTCACCGGCCTGCTGGGCTTCCAGGCGATCACCACCGCGCTGTACACGATGCGCGACCAGGCGGAGAAGCGCGGCCGCTTCATCGAGGCGAGCCTGATGCAGGGCGGCGCCATGCTGTCGGTGATCCGGCTGATTGCCAACTATCTGGAACGTGGCACGACGCAGCGCACCAGCATGCCGAACGGCGTGTTCAACACGGCGGACGGCCAGTTGAACGTTACCATGGTGCGGCCCACCGACTGGGTGCCGTTCTGCGACGCGATCGGCCATCCGGCGCTGGCCGAACATCCGCATTACGCAACGCCCCAGGCGCGCGGCGACAACCTGGACGAGCTGTACGAGGTGCTGCGCCCGATCATCGCCGGCATGCAGACCGCGTGGCTGGCGCAACGGCTGACCGAGCGCAACATCATGAACGGCCGGGTCAACACCTATGAGGAGTTCCTGAAGGAACCGCAGGTGGACGCCACCGGCATCATCTCCTGGCTCACCCAGCCCGGACTGCCGGAAAAGATCCCGATGCCGAACATTCCGGGCCTGCCGCCGTTCCAGGAAGGCAGCAAACGCGCGCACGCCCCGCGGCTGGGCGAACACTCCGTGGAGGTGCTGCGCGAGCACGGTTTCAGCGAGGCGGAGATCGGCCGCCTGCTGGAGAAGAAGGTGATCAGCGCGCCACGGGACTGAATGCCCGCCCCGGCCTCCATTGGCCCGCAGGCGCTGTGCAAGGAACGGTCGGGCGCCGGCACCGGTCTCTCGCGCCGGTGCCACCCCGCGCGGGCGCCGGCCCACGCGAACGCCGGTCCACGCGGGTGCCGGTCCCGCATCGACATCCAACCTTCATGTCATGGCCGGGCCTGACCCGGCCATCGACTCCGGAACGACCGGGTCGGAATACAGCGGAACACGCCTGGACTTGGTTTGATGGCCTGGTCAGGCCCGGTCATGACCGGCGGGAACGGTGCCTGCCGCACCTTCGATGCGCATGTGAGACAGGCCGGCCAGCCACGCCCGAGGACCGCAGTCACACACCTGGGCGGACGCCGTTGTATCGTACGTTACGGAACGAAGGAATACCGGCGGCATAACGAAGGCCTGGATACCCGGCCTGCGCCGACCATGACGCCAGCAGGGGCGCACCCCGAGAGCCGAACCCGTTGCATCCTGCAACAATCCGGCACCTGGCCGACCAGTCGTTATGGCGCAGTGACCAGTGCGCCAAACGGCCGCAAAGAATTCCGGATAATTTCATTCCTCTTACGCGAATGCCACGTGGAATGCCCGCGCCGACATGCGTCAGCGGAAAAGTTGTTGGGCTTGTGCACAGCTTTGCGTAATTCGATTGACGCAGACTAAACAACTCGATCACATGCTCGGGAGTGAGTTCGCATGTTTCGCGCGGTGACATGCCGCCCGGAATGAGAGGCCTGAGCATGACGGATGCCGCCAACTCCGGCGCAAACAGGAGTCCTTTCAAAGGCCGGCGATACTTCCAGGACTACAGTCTGGTAGCGATCACCGTTGCGAGCTGCGTGCTGATCACTCTGATCTGGCTTGGCGTATCGGATGCGATCCGGATGCACCGGACCGAGACCCTGGCTCGGCTGGAAGCCCGGGTATCCAGCACCGCACTCGCCATTGCGGCGCAGGTCCGCTTCAATCTGTACACTATTGATCAGACGCTGCGCGTTGTTCAAACAGCAGCTGAGGATTCGCCGCAGAAATTCCGCCTGACACGCCCGGGTTCGCCGCTGGCGGTATCCGCCGAGTCCGCCCTGCCCCTGTTTCTCACCGACGGAAACGGCGTGGTTCGCGACAGCACCCGGTCCGGGCTGGTCGGCCGAACCGTGACCAGCCCGCAGGAACTGCAGCGCGCCCGTGTGTTGTCGCCGACCGCCGAGGCCATCGTGCTCGACATGCGGCTGCATACACCAGCGGACCGCTTCGGGGAGATCGCCCTGGCGCGCCCGGTGTTCGATGCGCAGGGCAGGTTCGCCGGACTGATCGCGGCGTCCTGCAACCCACAGCGGCTGGTGCAACTGCCCACCACGGTCGATGTCACGCCGCCCAGCCTGGTTGCGCTGATCGATCTCAGAAGCGGCGCGGTGCAGCCGCTGACCCATGGCGACGACACCGTATCAGTGGAAAACATTTCCGGCTCCTCGCTGTTCGAAGCCATGCAGAATGCCGAGGACGGGATATGGACCGGGCTGTCGCCGTTCAACGACGGCGAGCGCATGCGGGCATTTCGCCGCGTGGCCGGACGTGACCTGGCCGTGGTGGTAACCGCCGACAGCGCGGCGATGCTGCGGCAGAGCCGGTCCTGGGATCGCGCGGCCCAGGGGTTCGGCGCCGCCTTCACCGTGCTTGTCCTGCTGCTGGCCGCGCTGCTGGGGCAATCCATCCGCGCCGGGCGGCGCCGTGAGGCCGCACTCGCCAGCGACCGCGCCATGCTGGCGGAAAAAACCCGGCAGTTGGAAGCCACCCTGGCCGGAATGAGCGACGGCATCATGATGGTCGATGCCGACCTGCGCCTGCTGGCCTGGAACGACCGGTTCTCCGACTTCACCGGCGTGCCGCGCGACCTGCTGCAGGTCGGACGCCCGATGCAGGACATGCTGCGCGCCCAGGCCCGCGCCGGGGAGTTCGGCCCCGTCAATGTCGAGGCGGAAGTCGCGCGGCGCATCGAACTGATGCTCGGCACCAATACCGTCGGCATGCTGACGCGGCAGCGGCCGAACGGCCAGACCATCGAACTGCGCCGCAATCCCCTGTCCGGCGGCGGGTTCGTGACGCTGTACTCCGACGTCACCGCCCGGCATGCCGCCGAGGCCGGCATGCGCGACGCCCAGAAGATGGCGGCGGTCGGACGGCTCACCGCCGGCGTGGCGCATGATTTCAACAACGTGCTGGCATCGATCATCGGCAGCGCGGAACTGCTGGAGCGCCGGCTGCGCGGGGACCCGGCGCATCGCACGCGGATCGCGGTGATCCTGCACGCGGCGCAGCGCGGGGCCGACCTGGTGCGCCAGCTTCTCGCCTTCTCGCGCCGGCAACCGCTCGATCCGGTCGCGGTGGAACTGAACAACGTGGTGCGTGGCATGAGCGATCTGCTGCGCACCACCCTGGGTGGCGTGGTGAAGGTCGAAACGCGGCTGGGTGCGCGCTGGCCGGCCTGGGCCGACCCGGTGCAGATCGAGCACGTGATCCTCAACCTGGCGATCAACGCGCGCGACGCCATGCCCGACGGCGGCACGCTGACCGTCGCCTCCGCGGACGTGATGCTGGAGCAGCCGCTGCATGCGGCGGGGCTGGCGCCCGGGGCGTATGTCGCGGTCTCGGTCAGCGATACCGGCACCGGCATGACGCCGGCGGTGCAGCAGCAGGCGCTGGAACCGTTCTTCACCACCAAGCCGCCCGGCCGTGGCTCCGGACTCGGGCTGAGCCAGGTGTATGGGGTGGCCAGGCAGTCCGGCGGCGGTGTCCGGATCGACAGCACGGTCGGGCGGGGCACCACCGTCACCGTGTATCTGCCGCGCGCTTCCGCTGCGTCGCCGGGCATCGAGACACAGCCGGCGCGATCGGGCGCGCTGCCGCGCTTCCAGGGAACGGTGCTGCTGGTGGAGGACGATCCGAACGTGCGGGAAACCGTCGCCGGCATGCTGGCCGCGATCGGCTTCACCCCGCTGGTCGCCGAGGATGGCGCGGCTGCGCTGCACCTGATGGATTCCGGACAGTGCTTCGACCTGTTGCTGAGCGACCTGGTCATGCCCGGCATGAACGGCGTGCAACTGGCCGAGGCGGTGCGCTCGCGCTGCCCGGCCATGCCCGTGGTGCTGGTGACGGGCTACGCGGATGACCTGCGGGTCAGTGGCGAGCGCTGGGTCCTCACCAAGCCGTTCGTCACATCCCGCCTGGCGGAGACGCTGCGCGCGGCGCTGCGCCAGCGGCGTCAGACCGAGGTGCCGGAGCAGGCGGACTCCTGAGCCACCGGCGGGCGAACGCTCCGTCGCGCCTGGACCAATGCGTGTCGGCTGCTTACGCTCCTGCGCTGAGACAAGCTGGCCCGAAGTGTGGTCGCCCGGACGCACCGCAAGACGTCACGACCGGCCTCCGCCGGCCGCGACGCTGCCCGGCCGCGGATCGCACCTCACGCCGGCGGAAGACAGAACAGGGAGGAGGTGACGATGACCCAGGCCGGCAAGTTGCGTGCCCTGCTGCGCGGGCCCGACATGGTGGTGGCGCCCGGCGCCTATGACGGGCTGACCGCGATGCTGGTGGCGCAGGCGGGGTTTCCCGCGGTGTACATGACCGGCGCCGGAACCTCGGTCTCGGCCGGCTATCCGGATTTCGGCCTGCTGACGGAAACCGAGATGGTCGCCAATGCCGCCCGCATGGCGCGTGCCGTGGATATCCCGCTGGTGGCCGATGCCGATACCGGCTACGGCAACGAACTGAACGTCGTACGCACGGTGCAGGACTACGGGCGTGCCGGCGTCGCCGGGATCCATATCGAGGACCAGGTGTCCCCCAAGCGCTGCGGCCACCTGGACGACAAGGAAATCGTCCCGCGCGAGGACTGGCTGGCCAAGATCCGCGCCGCCGCCGCCGCGCGTGGCGACGCCGATTTCCTGGTGATCGCCCGCACGGACTCCCGCGCGGTGGTCGGGTTCGATGAGGCGATCGCCCGCGCCAACGACGCGCTTGCGGCGGGTGCGGACATGGCCTTCGTCGAGGCGCCGCAGACGATGGAGGAAGTGGCGGCCGTTCCCCGGCTGGTGCACGGCCCCTGCCTGCTGAACGTGGTCTGGGGCGGCAAGACCCCCAACCTGGACCTGCGCCAGGCACAGGAGATGGGCTACCGCCTGGCGATCGTGCCGGGGCTGTTGCTGAAGGCGGTGATCGGCGCCTGCGATACCGCGCTGGCGACGCTGCGCGACACGCACACGCATCCGTCGCCGCCGTCGGACATGACGGTGCGTCAGGCCTTCGACCGGGTGGGCGCGCGCGAGTGGGACGCGCTGCGGACACGGTTCCGCGGGCCGGGCTGATACCGGCCCGCCTCACGTTTCGCACACGCGCAGGCGCGAGAGGCGATCGGCCTGACACCAACCCGCATGACCTTTGACACATGCCGCGACGTTTGAGAGACGGCGGGGTGTTTGACACACGGCGAGCCCTTCAGCGTCATGGCCCGCGCAGGCGGGCCATCCACCTCTTTTCGTGGCTGTCATCAACAAAAGTCGTGGATGGTCAGCCTTCGCCGACCATGACGGGGAATTGCCGACCAACGGTCGAACGATACGCCGGCTGGTATGATGTGATGGGGATCAGTGAGCAGGACGCGCGTTGCGTCACCGCATGCGCCGACCATCGCCTCGTCGGCATGCCCCACCCTGCGGCCGGGTTTGTTGCCGAGCAGATAGTTTCAGACGGTGTCCATCGGGTTCGGGTCCGGCGGATCGGGACGGCAGCGGCCGGGACGACATGGACCCGGACCGCCGCCCCAAAATCCCTCACATCGCGGTCATGCCGCCATCCACGAACAGCAGCGCGCCGGTGACATAGGACGCATCGTCCGACGCCAGGAACAGGATCGCCGCGGCGACCTCCTCGGCCCGGCCCGGGCGCTTCATCATGGTGCCCTGCGCCGCCTTGGCGTTGTACTGCTCGACCGTCTCGCCCGCCGCGGCGATCCGCCGGGCGTGGAACGGCGTGAAGATCGGCCCGGGCCCGACCGCGTTCACCCGAATCCCCTCCGCCGAGTGGTCGGCCGCCAGCCCCCGCGTCAGGCCCGCGATCGCCGCCTTGGTGGTGTCGTATTGCAGGTTGCCGCCGCCCGCGACGACGGACCGCACCGAGGCGACATTGACGATCGCGCCCCCCGTCCCGCGCCGCATCAGCGGCACCGCCGCCTTGGCGCAGAAGGCGTAGCTCATCAGGTTGATGTTGAGGATTTCGTTCCAGCTCGCCGCGCTCGCCTCGTCGATCTTCTCGTATTTGCGGATGCCGGCGTTGTTCACCAGGATGTCCAGGCGCCCGAATTTCTCCGCCGCCCCGGTGACGAAGCCGAGGCAGGCCGCCTCGGTCCCCACATCGGCCTGCGTGAACGCCACCTTCCCGCCGGCCGCCTCCAGCTCGGCTGCCACGCGCTGGCCGCGCTCGCCGTCCCGGTCGCAGAACGCCACGCGCGCGCCCTCGGCGACGAACCGCCGGACCGTCGCCTCCCCGATGCCCGACGCCCCGCCGGTTACCGCTGCCACCTTGCCGTCCAGCCTTCCCATTTCCGCCCCCATTCCTTGCGTTGCGAAACGCGCATTTACGATACGCCGCATTCACCCGACGGGCGCCGCCGCGCCGGCCCAGCCCGGGTGTCGGAGCTTAACAGGCCGCGGAAGAACTCCGAAATCGCGCACGTTCCGTGGTCAAACTGACCTGCAGCAGTCAGCTTGCACGGAAAATCGCACTACCCGCAGCCGCGACCTCCACCCCGGACGCGCCGCCAGCCACGCCCCCTGCTTCCGGCCCCCCGGCGCTTGCGCTAAGGAACCCTACGCCGCCACGCAGGAGGAACGACCCATGCCCGTCATGCCGGGAAAGACCGCGCTGCTCGAACTGCTGAAGCAGGAGGGCGTGCGCGTGATGTTCGGCAACCCCGGCACCACCGAGCTGCCGCTGATGGACGCCTTCGCCGCCGAACAGGAGCTGCGCTACGTCCTGGCGCTGCAGGAGGCGCCGGCGATGGGCATGGCCGACGGCTACGCCCAGGCCTCCGGCGGGCTGGCGGTGGTCAACCTGCACGTCGCGCCCGGGCTGGGGAACGCGATGGGCATGCTGTACGACGCGCAGAAGGCCGGGTCCCCCATCATCGTCACCGCCGGCCAGCACGAGCAGCGCTTCAACTTCACCGAGCCGCTGCTGTGGGCCGACCTGCCCACCATCGCCCGGCCGTTCGTGAAGTGGTCGGCCGAGGTGCGCCGGGTGGAGGACCTGCCCCGCGCCATCCACCGCGCCGCCAAGACCGCGCTGGCGCCGCCGACCGGGCCGGTGTTCCTGTCGCTGCCCGGCGACATCCTGCTGGACAGCGCCGAGCTGGACCTGGGCGCGCCGACGCGGGTGGCGTCCAACCTGCGTGGCGATGCGGCGGCGATCGCGGCGGCGGCGGCGGCGCTGGCGCGGGCGGAAAGCCCGGTGATCATGGCCGGCGACTGCGTGCCCGACTCCGACGCGCTGGCCGAGCTGGTGGCTTTGGCCGAGGCGCTGGGCGCGCCGGTGTACGATGAGACGATGGCCAGCCGGGCGATGTTCCCGTCCTCCCATCCGCTGTACCGCGGGTCGTTGCCGCGGCTGCCGGCGACGCTGCGCGGCATGCTGTCGCAGCACGACCTGCTGCTGTCGGTCGGCGCCGACCTGTTCACCCTGTCGCTGCCGGGCGACGTGGAAGCCCTGCCCGAGGGCATGCCGGTGGTGCACCTGGACACCGACCCGTGGGAGCTGGGCAAGAACTACCCCGCGCAGGTGGCGATCCTGGGCAACCCGAAGGCGACCCTGCCGGAGCTGACCGCCGCGGTCCGGCAGGCCTACACCACCGGCGAAACCCGCAAGGCGACCGCCCGGCTGGAGCACGTGAAGGCCGAGGGCCTGGCCAGCCTGAACAAGCTGCATTCGCTGGCCGAGGCCTCGGCCGACCGCACGCCCATCCACCCGCTGTCGCTGATGCAGGCGATCGGCAAGGTGCTGCCGCCCGAGGCGGTGGTGATCGACGAGACGGTGTCCTCCGGCGCCGGCCTGCGACGGTTCCTGAAGAGCGACGATGCGCGCAGCTTCTTCGGCCTGCGCGGCGGCGGCATCGGCTGGGGCCTGCCGGCGGCGATCGGGGCGAAGCTGGCGCTGCCGGACCGGCCGGTGGTGGCGCTGATCGGCGACGGGTCCGCGCTGTACACCATCCAGGGGCTGTGGACGGCGGCGCATGAGAAGCTGTCGATGGTGTTCGTGGTGATCAACAACAGCAGCTACCGGATTCTGAAGCAGCGGACCAACGCGATGAAGGCGCTGGCGGCGCAGACGGACCGCTATGTCGGCATGGACCTGGACAATCCGCGGGTGGATTTCTGCGCCGTGGCGCAGGGCTTCGGGCTGAAGACGCACCGGGCGACGCGGCTGTCCGAGGTGACGGAGCTGCTGGAACAGGGGCTGCGGGCCGAGGGGCCGACGCTGATCGACGTGGAGGTGGACCGCAACTGGAAGCCGGTGTGAACCGGCGGCCCGTCATGGTGCCTGCCTGAGGTGCCTGAGGAAGGCGTTGGCGGGAGATGTTCGAAGCCCCGTAAGCCCGAGTCACGGCCGGGTCAGCCACCTACGTCGCCGTCATGGCCGGGCCTGACCCGGCCATCCACCCCGGAACGATCGGGTCGCGACAGGTGCGGGGGTTGCCCGGTCATCCCGGGTAGATGGCCGGGTCAGGCCCGGCCAAGACGGCACCTTGGGCGGCTGGCTCGCACGTCACGTCACCCGCCACGGGCGTAAGGGACGACCCTACGCCGCCGCCCGCTCCCGCAGGATCGCGTTCCCCTTGCGCAGCGCTTCCATGATCTGCTCGGCTGGCATCGCGCCGGAGAACAACCCGTAGCCGTCCAGGAAGAACGACGGCACGCCGCTCACCCCGGCCTCCCGCGCCGCCTGGTCCGCCGCCAGCATCTCCCGCGCGGCCAGGTCGCCGGCGAGGAACTGCGCCGCTTCCTCGCGGTCCAGCCCTGCCTGCCCGGCGCAGTCCGCCAGCACCGCACGGTCGCCGATGTCACGGCCCTGCAGGAAATACGCGGTGAACACCGCCTCCATCACCGCGTCCTGCGCCTGCTTCTCGCCGGCGAACCAGATCAGCCGGTGCGCGTCCAGCGTGTTCGGCGTGCGCTGCTGCAGGTCCATGCGGAATGGCAGGCCCACCCGTTCGGCTGCCTCCGCGACCCGCGCGTCGGCGGCCTGCGCCCGCTCCGCCCCGCCGAACTTCCAGGCGCGGTAGGCGGCGCGCTCACGGCCTTCCTTCGGCATGTCGGGGTTCAACTGGAACGGATTCCAGTGGACGGAAAACCGCAATCCCTCGCCTTCCAGCGTGGACAACGCCCGTTCCAACTGACGCTTGCCGATGAAGCACCAGGGGCAGATCGCGTCGGAGACGATGTCGATGCGGGTGCCGACGGCGGCTTCCCTGTGCAGCGACGCGCCTTCGGCAGTGGCGGTGTCCTCGCAACCGTCAACGCCGCACACGGCAGCCTCGGGAATACGGTCGTCCATGGCCCTGTCCTCTTCCAGGTCTGCCGGGGAACATGGCCCCCACGGCGCCCTGCGGCAATGCCTCGGGGCCAGCCCGGCCGCCGCCGGTCACAGGGGCCGGCGGCGGCCGGGCCACCGATCACGGGCCACCGATCACGGGCCACCGATCACGGGCCACCGATCACGGGCCACCGATCACGGGCCACCGATCACGGGCCACCGATCACGGGCCACCGATCACGGGCCACCGAGTCAGCGGGCCGCCAGTCAGGGCCCGCCAGCACCCGGTCGCTCACGCCTCCACCGCCGGTTCGCGGTGCGCGTGGATCTTGTCCACCCGGCGACCGTCCATCGCCAGCACCTCGAAGCGCCAGCCGGCGAACACGATCCGGTCGCCCACCCGCGGCACCCGCCGCAGCAGCGCCAGCAACAGGCCGGCGAGGGTGTGATAGCTGCCCTCGGCCGGCAGGTCCGGCAGGTTCAGCCGCGCCTTCGCCTCATCCACCGGCATCGAGCCGTCCAGCAGCATGGACCCCTCCGGTTCCCCCGAGCCGGCCGCGCCGCCCAGCGTCACGTCGGTCGGTTCGCCCACGATCGCCTCCAGCACATCGGCCGCCGTCACCACGCCTTCGAAGCTGCCGTACTCGTCCAGCACCAGCGCCAGGCCCAGCGGGTCGGGCTTCAGCCGCTCCAGCGCATCCAGCGCGGTCACCGTGTCCGGCACGATGATCGGCTGGCGCAGCAGCGCGCCGCCGACCGACAGTTCGCCGCCGTCCAGGATGCGGTCCAGCACGTCCTTGGCCTGCACCAGCCCCACCACGTTGTCGATCGAGCCGTCGCACACCAGGAAGCGCGAATGCGGCGCGGACTTCAGCGCCGCCGCGATTTCCGCCGGCGGATCGGTGCGGTCGATCCAGGCCAGTTCGGTGCGCGGCGTCATGATGGCGCGCACCGGCTTGTCGGCCAGGCGCAGCACGCGCTCGATCATGTCGCGCTCCTCATGTTCCAGCACGCCGGCCTGGGCGCCCTCGGCCAGCAGCGCCCGCAGTTCCTCCTCCGTGACCAGCGGGCGGGCGGCGCGGTGCAGGCCGAACAGCGTCAGCACCGCCGTGGTGGACACCTGCAGCAGCCACACGGCGGGGCCGCCCGCCCGGGCCAGCCAGATCATGGGGCGGGCGACCAGGGCGGCCATCTGCTCGGGGCGGCGCAGGGCGAGCTGCTTGGGCACCAGCTCGCCCAGCACCAGCGTCAGGTAGGTGGTCACCACCACGACGATCACCAGCGACAGCGTCTCGGCCACGCCGGCGACCGAGGGAAAGCGCTCCAGCCACACCTGCAGGTGGGACGCGATGCGGGCGCCGCCGAACACGCCGGTCAGCACGCTGACCAGGGTGATGCCGACCTGCACGGTGGGCAGGAACTGCTGCGGGTCTTCCGCCAGCCCACGCGCGGCGGCGGCGCCGGCGACGCCCTTGCGCTCCAGCACCGCCAGGCGGGCGCGGCGCGCGGACACCAGCGCCAGTTCGCTCAGCGAAAAGATGCCGTTGAGCAGGATCAACAGCAGAATAAACAGCGCTTCCAGACCGAGATTCATTCGTGTCCCATTCCAGGCGAACCGGGTGCGGCCCCGAAGGCAACCCAGGGGCGGCCACCCGGAACCGTCGCGACACGGTAGCGCGCGGCAACGCATGCCGCCACGCGCCGCCGTTCAGCCACAAACCGGCCGACGCCGTGCCGCAGTGAGCAGCGATACCACGGTCAGCCAGGGCTGCTGGACGCAGCCGACAAAGAAGGCCCGAACATACCACAATGCCAGCGACATTCTTCCACCGGCACGCCGTCGTGCCGACCGCCGATCGTTTCCCGCCGTCGGCCGTGCCGTGGGAACGAACCTGGCAGGCGCCCGCGCCAGAAACCGCACCTGCGACAATGCGGGCGCTGCACGCGCCGGAAACCGCACCCGCGGCGGCGCGGACGCTGCCGAAAGTGTCGATCCACCTGCCGGTCTGCAACGAGCCGCCGGCGCTGGTGCGGCGGACGCTGGATGCGTTGTCGCGCCTCGACTACCCGGACTTCGAAGTTCTCGTCATCGACAGCAACACCTCCGACCCCGCCTTGTGGGAACCGGTGGCGGAACACTGCGCCCGGCTCGGCGCCCGGTTTCGTTTCTTCCTGCTGGGCGCCTGGCCGGGCGGCCGGGCCGGCGCTCTGAGCTTCGCCCTGGGCGAGATCGCCTCGGACGCCGCGTGGATCGCGGTTCTGGACAATGGCTGCCTGGTCCACCCCGACTGGCTGCGCAGCATCGCACCGCATGTCGCCGACGCATCGGTGGGGCTGGTCCGGTGCGACGGCGATGATCGGGCGGGCCTGCTGCATCCAGGCATCACGCTGGTTCGCCGCGCCGCGATCGAGCAGGCCGGCGGCTGGGCGGCCGGGACGGTTGCCGCGGAGGCGGAGCTCGGCTTGCGCCTTGCCGGGGCTGGCTGGCTCGCAATCGGGTCCGCGAGCGGCTGCGGAGACCGCGTCCGTCCCGCGGACTTCGCGGCGGCGCGCCGCGAACGCATCCGGCATGCCTTTGGCGCGGCACAGATCTGCCGGATGCATTGGGCAACTCTGCTGTCGCCGTTCGATCACACGCTGCCGCTGCGCCAGCGCTGGGCGCTGTTGGCGCACTGGCTGCCCTGGTTCGGCGACGCGTTGGGCATGGCCTTGCTGGTCGGCAGCCTGGCCTGGTCCGTGGGACTGATCCTGGATGCGCGCGGGGCCGGGGTCCCGGCGATCCCGCTGATGCTGCTGCCGATCGTGCTGCTCGGCCTCCGGGTCGCGCAGCTTGTGGCGCAGTGCCGCGCCCGCACGCGCGGGTGCCGCGTCGGCGTCGCCCTGGCCGAACTGGCGCTGGTTCCTGCCGGCGGGCGGGCCGTGTGGGACGGGCTGTGGGGGCGTGCGTCGCAGGATCCGGCGGCACCGGACCTGCTGCGGGATGCACCGGTCCGGCAGGACCTGGCGCTGCTGCTGCTGACCTGGACCGCGGCCGCCGGGGTTGGTTTCACGCACGGCCTGGCACTTTCGGGCGGAGGGCTGTGGTGTCTGATGCTTCTGGTGCAGTCCGTGCCAGTCCTTGCCGTGGTGACCGCCGAGCTGCTGGTTCCGGCGCGCGACGGCAACCGGGCGGTGTGGCCCGCCACCGCCGCGACCGTGGCTCTGCCGGCCGCCGGGCCACAGCGTGGCACGCGCCGCCGGCGGGGTGCCACCGCTCGCTCCGCGTGACCTGTCGCCCGAATCTCGTGTAAATAACGCCCCGACATAATTCCGGGGAGACCGTCGGATGAGACGGCGCGAGTTGGGGATCGGGCTTCTCGCCATTCCAGCCCTGGCGCACGCGGCGCGGGCGACCGAGTCGGGAACGGTTCGCATCGCGCGACAGAACAACCTGGCGCACCTGCCGCTGATGGTGATGCAGCACAGGCGACTTGTGGAGCAGCACGCCGAGAAGCTGGGGCTGCCGAACCTGCAGGCGATCTGGCCGATCTACCGGAACTGTGGTGAAACGATCGAGAACCTGCTGACCGGCCAGGTCGATTTCGGCGTCCTGGGGATTCCCGAGCTGGCCCTGCTGTGGGACCGGACCGTCGGCACGCCGGGCGAGATGCGGGCGCTCAGCGCTGTCACGCTGCAACCCTTCATGCTGGTCACCAACAACCCGGCGGTGAAGACGCTGGGCGACTTCCAGGACCAGGACCGTATCGCCGTGCGGACGGTGCGGATCTCGCCGGAGGCGGTCTGTCTCGAAATGGCCGCGGCGCGGCACTGGGGGCTGGACCAATATACCCGGCTCGATCCGCTGACCGCCGCCATGACCAATGCCGATGCGGCCGACTGCGTGATCGCGACCCGCCCGCCGGTGGACACCCACTTTTCCATATCACCGTACTACTACGACGAACTCGTAGCCTCCGGCGTGCACCTGGTGCTGAAATCGAATGATGCGATTGGCGGCCGGCATGTGAACGGCGCACTGGTGGTGGCGCCCTATTTCCAGCCGGCCAATCCGATGATCACCCGGGCCGTGCTTGCGGCCCAGCGGGAGGCCAATGCGCTGATCAAGGCACACCCGAAGGAGGCCGCCAGGATCTATCTCTCCTTCACGCAGGATTCCCGCAAGCTGTCGGACATGACGCAGATGGTCGCCGATCCCGACATCGTCTGGACCACGGTTCCGCAGCGGTCGATGGCGTTCGTCACCTTCATGCATAAAGTGGGGCGGCTGCAGCATCTACCGGCGTCGTGGAAGGACCTGTTCCTGCCGGATGGCGAATCCGGGACCGGCAGTTGATTCGAACGGGCTGCGCAGGGGAAGTAACACCAGTCCGCGCATCGTTCGGCCGTTGGTCGGCAATCTACCGTCATGGTCGGCGAAGGCCCCCATCCACGACTTCTGTCGATGGCGGCAACGAACGGAGGCGGATGGCCGGCCGGCGGCCGATGACGATGAACGGCCGGCCGTGTGTCAAACGTATCGCGGGTTGGTACAATCCGATCCCGCTGCGGTCGTTGCGAGCGTAACTGTCGAGACTACCGCGTGCAGGCGGGCGAAGGCCATGACAAGTGAAACCAGTGCGGACACGCACCGCTCCCCCGAGTCATGGCCGGGCCTGACCCCGCGATCCACCCCGACAAGGCGTGTTCCGTTGCCTCCCGACCCGATCGTTCCGGTGCCGATGGCCGGCTCAGGCCCGCCATGACATGCACCTCCGGTGGCGGCGCGGCAGTCGCGCTCCGCGGCAGTCCCCCCGGTCGCGGCAGTCCCCCCGGCGCGGCAGTCCCCCTCGCGACAAGTGGGGTGGGATTGTACTGCGCCGCCCCGCGTGCAGAGCGCCCAACGGACCTGACCACCCTCCACCGCTTGAGGCTATACCACGCCCTCGGCACTTTGCCCGGCCAGGCCGCGTAGCCGCAGCCGCCTCAGAAACGAGTTCGAGTTCGCGAATGGTGAAGGGTTTGCGCAGCAAAGCGTCCAGCGGCGAGTCTTCGGCTTCCCGGTCGGCGAGTTCCGCATAGCCGGTCACCATGCCGATCGGCACGCGCAACTCCCGCTGGCGCAATGTCCGGGCCAGTTCCACGCCGTTCATGCCCGGCATGGCGTAATCGACCAGGATCAGGTCCGGCACCTGTCCGGCCGTCTCCAACAGGTCCAGGGCCTCGGGCCCGTTTGCTGCCTGGATCACCTCGCAGCCCAGGTCCTTCAGCATTTCCGTCGCGACCTGGCGCACCGCATGGTCATCGTCCACCAACAGCACCAGGCAGCGCAGCGCGTCGTGTTCCGCCGCCGCGGGCGCATCCGCCGCCGGTGTTTCCCCATAGGAGTCGGCGCGGGGCAGCAGCAGCGTGACTTCGGTGCCCTCGCCCGGCTTGCTGGACAGGTGTGCCGTGCCGCCGGCCTGCCGGGTCATGCCGTAAACCTGGCTCAGGCCGAGTCCCGAGCCGCTCGGGCCCTTGGTGGTGAAGAACGGATCGAATGCCCGCCGCAGCACGTCGGGCGACATGCCCCGACCGGTGTCGCTGATGCTCACCGCGACGTAGTCGCCGGGCGCCGGATCGTTCGGTGGCACGCCGGGTGTCACGACGCGATTGGCGGTTCGGATGGTGAGCTGGCCGCCCTCGGGCATGGCGTCCCGCGCGTTCAGGCAGCAGTTCAGGATCGCGGCCTCCACCTGGCTGGGATCCACCAGTGCCGGCCACAACCCGTCCGTCAATTCGGTTGTCATGTGGATCCGGCGTCCCAGCGTGGGAACCGCCAGGGTGACCAGGTCGGAGACCAGTTGGTTCAGATCGGTCGGCCGAGCCGCCAGCCGTTGCCGGCGCGAGAAGGTCAACAGGCGGGAGGTCAACTGCGATCCGCGGAGCACCGCGCCGGTGGCGCGCTCGATCAGCCGGGCCAGGCGTTGGGCGTCCGCTGCGCTCCAGCGTTCGGCGGACTGCGCCACGCGCCGTTCCATCAGCTCCAGGCTGCCCAGCACGGTGGCGAGCATATTGTTGAAATCATGCGCGATGCCGCCGGCCAACTGGCCCACGGCCTGCAACTTCTGGGCCTGGTGCAGGGCGGCCTCGGTCTTCTCGCGTTCGGCGATCTCCACCTGCAGCCGATTGTTGCTGTCCGACAGGGCGCGCGTGCGCTCCGCCACCTGCGTTTCCAGCAGTTCCGCATGCAGCCGTCGTTCCAGTTCCCGCGCCTGCAGGCTGGTCGCCATGGCATTGAACGACTGCGCCAGCGTGGTGAACTCCGATCGGCCGCGGGGCGGTTCGGCCCGCGCGCCCAGATCGCCGTCACGCCAGCGTCGCGCTGCCGACAGAAGCTTTTGCGTCGGCCGGCCGATGAAGTGGCGCCCGGTCAGCCAGGCCAGGCCGAGCGCCAGAAGGCTGGCCAGCAGCGTCGGCAGCGTCTGGCGCCAGGACGCCAGCAGCAGGTCGGGAAGCATGTCGCGCAGCGCCAGGGATTCAACGGCCACCAATCCGGTCGGCGGCAAGGCGACCGGGATGCTGGCAACCAGGCGCTTGCTGCCATCGGTATCGTTGATTTCCACCGCGCCGGGCCGGTGTGTGTCGATCACATTCAGCAAGTCGGCCGGCAATTTGTGGCCGAGACCATCCGGCGACGCGGGCGAGCGTCCGACGACCATGCCACTGCGATCCGCGACGTAGAGCACGCTGTTGCGGGCCCTCTCGGCAGGGCCGAGATGTATTTTCTGGAGATGGTCGGACAGCCAGACGAGATCGAGTCCCGCCACAACGAACGCCACCGGACTGCCGGGATGGTTTGCACGCACGATGAACGGCAGGAAAGCGGCACCTCCCGGCAGGCTGCTGTAGCGGCCGATCGTCGCGTCGGGATGGGCGAGCAAGTCAGCGACCCACTTGGCTGGCTGCCCGTCCGGCGTCGCCGTTCCCGGCAGCGAACTGCAGAGCTGGCGGCCCGACCGGTCCAACGCCGCAAAGAACAGAACCGAGGGCGTTCGGCGCTTGATCGCGGCAAGCTGCTGGTCGCAACCCTGACCCGCGGCCTTCACCGCGGGAAACTCGGACACCGCCGCGGCCAGTTGATTCAGCCCGACGGCGATACTGACGAGATCGCCGTTCGCCAGTTCGGCCTGCCGCAGGGCAAGGTTGGCGAGTTCCTTCCGCTGCTGCTGATGCAGCCCGTACTGGCCATAGAACTGTGCGCCGAGGATTGGGACGAGGCACACAAGGATCAGAAGCAACAGACGGGTGGATAGTCTCATATGGAACGGTTCAGGATGCCTGGCGTTGGGAATGATGCCGGGCCTGACCGACTCCCCATCGAACGTCGGGCCGCAATGTGGCGCGGGTACCCGTCCGTCGGCAAGAGCAAACATGGCGCGCTTCAACCGCAAGAAGCAGGTCAGACCGCCGAGTACTCTGCCCCCGGACATGTTGTGGCACGTATTACCCGCTCGACCCGTGAAATTCCCGCGACTACCCGAAATCGGATTTCGTGCGGATTGCGGCTGGAATACGTTTTGTTTGGAACGCGTTCAAGTCTATCCAAAACATTTCCGGCCTTCGTCCCCGACGGATGTTCGCATTCCTGACGCCGGCGCAAAGTCCTTTGCCTGACTGAGCATCTGCCAACACGGTGGTTTCACGAAACGCGCAGGGCACCGATTGTCCGGCGGCCGATTGTCCGGCGGTCGATTGTCCGGCGGTCCGGATTGTCCGGCGGCCGATTGTCCGGCGAGGGATCGCGACAGAATTGCCCCCATCCGGTGCCCTGGCCGCACCGCGCCCCTCGGGGTTGGCGAGAAAGGCCCCGGCGGGGCTCAGTTTCGCTCCAGCGCCGCCATCAGCTCGGCCCATTCCCGCCGATTGAGGCCGCTGGTTTCCTGCGTAATCACGTCACCCGACAGCATGCGCCGCACCACGGCCAGCATCCCGGCCGACAGCGTCACCGCGCCCAGCCGGTAGTCGCGGAACGCCTGGCAGGCCAGCGGCACCCAGGCTTCCACGCTGCGCAACATCACCTCGGCATAGGCGCGAATCTCATACTGTGCGTGGGGGTCCGCACGCAGAGACAGGAAGTGCAGCAGGTTGTGCAGATCGATTTTCCAGTACCACTGTGTGTAGGTGTTCAGCGTCAGGTTCATCCGCGCCAGTTCGCGCGCCAGCCCCTGGCGCGACGGATCCCGCGGCGCGCCGGTCTCGTCCTCGTTCAGCATCTCGGCGTAGTGGTCGTAGCAGCGCGCGGCGTCCTGGCGCAGCAGGTCCAGCACCTGCGCGGCCTCCTCGCCGGCCAGCACCGCGCCGCGGCCCTGCCGGTTGGTGGCGGACTGTGCGGCCAGGTGCTCCGGCGCGGGCAGGTAGAACTCGCGATCCAGAATGGAATAGCGGGCCGAATATTCGTTCACGTTGGCGGTGCGATGGCGGATCCATTGCCGGGCGACGAAGATCGGCAGTTTCACATGGTACTTGATTTCGCACATCTCGAACGGCGTGGAGTGCCGGTGCCGCATCAGGTAGCGGATCAGCCCGGCATCCTCCGACACCCGGCGGGTGCCGCGGCCGTAGGACACCCGCGCCGCCTGCACGATGGCGCCGTCGTCGCCCATGTAGTCGATCACCCGGACGAAACCGTGGTCCAGCACCGGCAGCGGCTGGTACAACATCTCCTCCAGCGCCGGGACGGTGGGGCGCCGGGTCTCGGCCGACTGGGCGCGCTGGGTGGCGACCTCGGCTTTCTGCTGTTCGGTCAGGGGCATGGCCGGGACCATATACACAAGCCGGGCCGCTGCCGCAGCACCCGCGGGCCTTTTCCCATCGGCCTTTTCCCACCGGCCTTTTCCCGCGGGCCTTTTCCCGCGGGCCTTTCCCCCACGGGCCTTTCCTTCATCCGCCCGGCACCCTATATGACCAATCGCTGGTTCGCCGGCTATGGCGATAAACGGGGCGTGAAATAAGCGTTGTGGACCCGGGGGCAGTGCCCGGCGCCTCCACCATCTATGGGGGCGAAACAGGCTCGACACGCGTGGTAAAGACGCACTTTTCGCTCGGCATGGTTCCGCCGTTATCGGGCCGTTTTACAAGTGCCAATGACAATGAGGCGCTCGCCGTCGCTGCGTAAGCGATAGGCGCGGTTCGGGGGGCACCGGGCAACAGAAGCCCCCCACTTCCGCATCACCCCACGAAGGTTCCGCCGTTCACGTCCAGCACCGCGCCCGAGAAGTAGCTCGCGGCCGAGGTGCACAGGAAGGCGATCGGCCAGCCCAGTTCCTCCGGCCGGCCCATCCGCTTCATCGGCAGTTGCGGCACCAGGTTGAAGCCACGGGTCATCGGCGTCTCCACCGGCCCGGGCGCCACCGCGTTCACCAGCACCCCGTGCGCCACGGCGTTGCGCGAAAGCCACTTCACCAGCGCATGCACCGCGCCTTTCGACGCCGAGTAGTCCGGCGGGGTGGAGGCCGAGGTGCCGCCGGTGCGCCCCGCCACCGACCCCACCAGCACGACATTGCCGCCGCCCTGCGCGCCCATATGGTCGATCGCCGCCATGGTAAGCTGCAGCGGCACCCGTACGTTGATGTCCATCACCCGGTGGAACCGCTCGTTCCAGGCCGGGTCCTCCCGCCAGTTCCGCCCGTCCAGGATGGCGGCGCAGTGCGCCACCGCGTGCAGCCGGTCGCCGGCGAACAGCTCCGCCAGGAACGCGTCGGAGGCCAGGTCGCCCTCGGCCGTGGTGCAGCGCCCTCCGGCGGCCGTCACCTCGGCCTGCGTGGCGGCCAGCGGCGCGCGATCCGCCAGCAGCAGGTCGGCGCCGAGCTGCGCCAGGATCAGGGCGGTCGCCTTGCCGATGCCGCTGGCGGCGCCGGTGACCAGGACGCGGCGGCCCTGCATGCTGAGTGCGGATGGGAGTGGCAGTGGGCTGCTCTGGCTCATGGCGGTTTCCTCCGGTTGTGTCCCAGCCTGTCAGGCCGGAATGGCGATGGCCAGAGTACATCGTCACGCGGACGGGCAGGGCCACCGAAGCCCCGTATCGCGGGTGATGCGGGCACAGAACAGTCCGGGGGCTTTCCCAAGGCCGCTCGCGCCCGCGCTCACCGGATCAGGCGACGAATGTCATCACGTCCTCCGCGGAGGCAGGCTTCTCCACGACCTTCTCAAGCTGCATCCGGCCCGCACGGGTGGCGATCTCCGGGGTCAATGCGCCGGTGATCAGCATGACCGGGATGTTGACGCCGCGTGCCCGCAGGCGGTCCACCACCTCCAGGCCGGTCAGGATCGGCATGTGCTGGTCGATGATCAGGCGGTCGAACGCCCGGCGCTCGGTCTCCGCCAGAAAATCGCTCGGCGAGGCGAACACCTCGGCCGGATGACCCGCGATCTCCAGCAGGAACCGGGTGGATTCCAGCACGGCCACATCGTCATCGACGACGGCGACACGCCGCAAGGATTTGTGCATCACGCTCTCGATTACAGACTGCGACCGGAGCCGCCCTTGCCGGCGGCGGACCGGGATCTCGCCTATTTGCTACCGATCAGCGACGAACTGAATCCGGGATATGCCGTACGCAGGGACATCGACCCCCTGCCTTGGTGCCACCGGACCGGTTCCCCGTACGCCGCGCGCCGCATCGTCCCGCCCGGTGACGCTCCGATCCCGGCCCACGCATCTGCTTCAGGCGCCGCCCGGAGGCACCGCAACACTACGCCGCCGCACGCAAGGTGAAGCGAAACACCGCGCCGCCGGGAAGGTCGGGATCCGCCCACAGCCGGCCGGAATGCGCCTCGACAATGGTGCGGCAAACCGACAGTCCCATGCCCATCCCCTCGGCCTTGGTCGTGGCGAAGGGCTGAAACAGCCTCTCCCGCATCCCCGGAGACAGGCCCGGGCCGGTGTCGGTAACGCTGATCTCGATCATGCCCGCATCGTCCGGGCTGGCCGCCACGATGATCTCGCGGCTCGCCTGGCCCTGCATCGCCTCGATGCCGTTGCGCAGCAGGTTGAACAGGACCTGCTGCACCTGGATGCGGTCGATGTGGACCGACGCGTCGGGCGGGACCGCAACCGACAGTTTCAGCCCTTCATCCGGCGCACTCACGCGGGCCAGTGCAATGGCTTCATCCACGACCTGCGCCAGGTTCTCCGGTCGCAGCGCCACCTGCCGCTTGCGCACGAAATCCCGGATGCGCTGCACGACGTCGCGCGTACGCTGCGTCTGGCCGTCGATCCGGTCCAGCGCCTGTTCCAGCCCGTCCTGGTTGCCGGACGCGAGCAGCCGGCGACAGGCGCCGAGATAGTTGGTGATCGCGGTCAGCGGCTGGTTCACCTCATGCACCAAGGACGAGATGAAATGCCCCATTTCGCTCAGGCGCTGGACATGCGCCAGCTCCGCCTGCAGTTCGCGGATGCGTTGCTCATGCGCGTCCTGCTCGGTCAGGTCGCGCACGATCGTGGACGCACCGACGATCCGGCCCGCGCTGTCCCGCAGCGGCGATACCGTCACCGAAACCCGAAGGACCTGCGCGTCCTTGCGGCGCCGTTCGGTGACGTAGTGATCGATGCGCTCGCCGCGGCCGACTTTCTCCAGGATGCCGGCTTCCTCCGTCATCCGGTCGGTGGGAAAAATCAGGGTAATCGGCTGCCCGATCATCTCCTCTGCGGTATAGCCGAACAGGCGTTCGGCGGCCTGGTTCCAGGCCAGCACCATGCCGTGGAGGTCCTTCGCGACAATCGCGTCGCTCGAGGATTCGACTATCGCTGCCAGTCTGGCCTGGTCGGGCAGGTGGTTCTTGTCTGACGTCATTGCCTGAATCCACCCGACATCTGCGGCACACCGCTCCTATCGACAGGCGCCGCCATAACGCACCCGGGGCAACTTGAGTCCACACGTCGCTCACACTTACGAGTGATGTATCACACATCAGTAGCCCCCTTGGCAATCACGGCGCGCGATCATTCCGTCGAGCCGCCTGCCGGGTCCGGCCGCTCGGCCGGCGATGGAGGACGCGTGCGGTATGCGATACTCGGCGGATGGTCATGCATCTTGTGGCGGTGGGGCGGCTGCGCGACGGTCCGGAAGCCGCATTGTTCACGCGCTACAACGCGCGACTGCGGCCGAAGCTGGCCGTGACCGAGATCGCCGAGGCCCGCGGCGCAGCGGCCGAAGCAAAGCGGCGGGAATCGGCTGCCTTGCGTGCGGCGATGCCGGCCCAGGCGTTCGTCGTGGCGCTCGACCAGGGCGGCGACGCGCCGGACAGTTCGCGGCTGGCGGCGTTGCTGGAACGCTGGCTCGGGCTCGGGCGGCCGCTCTGCTTCGTCATTGGCGGCGCCGAGGGGCTGGATGGCGACATGGTGGCGCGGGCGGACCACGTGCTGTCGTTCGGGCCGATGACCTGGCCGCACATGCTGGCACGGGTGATGCTGGCCGAGCAGTTGTACCGGGCGCGGGCCATCGCGGCGGGGCACCCGTATCATCGGACGGGGCGGCCGGACGGGTGATGTTGCGCCGCGACGCGTCGCAACGGCGGGCGCCGTGGCGGTCGTTGCGCCGCGCCCGGCCGGGGTTTAGCGTCGCGGCCACAGGCTCCCGCGCCGCTTTGGCAAAGCGTAAAGCGAGGACCGACAAGCAAGCAGTGCGCCTGTCCCGTTGGTGACGGCGGCCGCAGGGAGGAACCAACCAATGGACATGCCCGTCAGCCCCGCACCGGCCCCGCTGACCTGGCCGGACGCCGGCGTTTCCCGCGTGCCGTTCCGCCTGTTCTCCGACCCCGCGATCTACGCCGAGGAACAGAAGCGCTTCTTCCGCGGCCCGATCTGGAACTTCCTGTGCCTGGAGGTGGAAATCCCCAACCCCGGCGACTGGCGCCTGGCCGTGGTGGGCGAGATCCCGGTGGTGGTCACGCGGGACGAGAACGGCGAGATCCACGCGCTGGTGAACCGCTGCGCGCACAAGGGCGCCCTGGTCTGCCTGCAGCAGCGCGGCAACGCCAAGGCGCTGACCTGCGTGTATCACTCCTGGAGCTACGACCTGTCCGGCCAGTTGCAGAGCGTGGCGTTCCGCCACGGGCTGCGCGGCAAGGGCGGCATGCCGGAGGATTTCGACGTCCGGCAGCACCGCATGGAAAAGCTGCGGGTGGAGACGTTCTGCGGCCTGGTGTTCGGCACGTTCTCCGAAGCGACCCCGCCGGTGGAGGACTATCTGGGCGAGACCATGGCCCGCATGGTCCGCCGCAACCTGGGCCGCCCCTACCGGGTGCTGGGCGTGCACAGCCAGATGATCCACAACAACTGGAAGCTGTACGCCGAGAACGTGCGGGATTCGTATCACGCCACGCTGCTGCACACCTTCTACACCACCTTCAAGGTGAACCGGCTGGACATGGACGGCGGCATGCTGCTGTCCGACAACGGCTGGCACAGCATCAGCTATGCCAAGCGCGCCACGCTGCAGGCGGCGGAGGAATACAACACCGTCCACTCGGCGCAGTACGGATCGGCGCTGCAGGGCCCGCATCTGCTGGACTCCTTCACCGAGTTCGACGACGGCATCACCCACTGCATCCAGACAATCTTCCCGACGCTGGCGGTGCAGAACACGCTGAACTCCCTGGCGGTGCGCTTCTTCACCCCGCGCGGCGTGGACAAGACCGAGCTGTTCTGGATGTACCTCGGCTACGCGGATGACGACGCGGAAAAGACCCGCATGCGCACCCGCCAGGCCAACCTGACCGGGTCCGCCGGCCTGGTGTCGCTGGAGGACGGCTGCATCAACGAATTCGTCCAGCGCGGCACCCGCGGCAGCGAGGACCACACCGCGGTGCTGGAAATGGGCGGGCGCGACGTGGCGTCGTCCGACGGGTCGCGCGCGACGGAAACCGCGATCCGCGGCTTCTGGCAGGGCTACCGCACGCTGATGGGGCTGTGAGCACGATGCCCGTCACCGACCCGGCGCAGCGCGAGGCGATCGCCGACCTGCTGTGGGACTACGCCGACGCGATCGACGACGACCGGCTGGAGGACTGGCCCGGCTTCTTCACCGAGGCGGCGCTGTACCAGATCATCCCCCGCCAGGCCTACGACGCCGGCCAGACGATCGGCGTGATGCTGTGCGAGGGCCGCGGCATGATGCAGGACCGCGTCAACGCCCTGCGCACCGCCAACATCTACGAGCCCCACGCCTACCGCCACCTGCTCGGCCGCCCGCGCATCAGCGCCGCGGAGGGCGGGTGGGACGTGCGCACCGCGTTCTGCGTGCACCGGATCGGCCAGGACGGCGCGACGGTGGTGTTCGCCACCGGGCGCTACCTGGACCAGGTGGTGCGCGAGGGCGACGCACTGCGGTTCGCATCGCGCCGGGTGGTGCTGGACTCACCGCGGATCGACATCATGCTGGTGCTGCCGCTGTAGATGCTGGTGCTATCGCTGTAGAAATCTACCAGGTCGTTGCGGCCAAATCCTCGCCCCTCGGTCATGGCCGGGCCCGTTCATCATGGCCGGTCCTGACTTGGTCAGACCCGGCCATCTACCCGAGTTGAGGCGTGTTCCCTTGCAGTCCGACCCGATCGTTGCCGGGTAGATGGCCGGCTCGGGGGCCGGCCATGACGACGGATATTGGTGCCCGGCCCCTTACTTCAGCGCGTGTGGGCCGGGTCAGGCAGCCAGGCGTGCCAGGCGGCGCTGGCGCCAGCGCATCAGGCGCCAGGCCGCGCGGGCGGAAAAGTCGGACAGGCGGCCGCGGGGCGGCAGGCCGACCGCCTTGAAGATCATGCCCATGCCGCGCTGGATGTGGCGGAAGCGGTAGAACGCCATCGCGCGCGACATGTAGGCGGCGGTGCAGCGCTTTTGCTGGAAGGCCTCCGACCCGGACCCGTTGCCGCAGTACCAGGCATAGGCCAGTTCGTCGTCCTCGCTTTCGCCGATGCGGCCCAGCGCGATGCGCAGGCGGCGCAGCAGGCCGATGTTCTCGCGCGCCAGGTAGCGCTTCATGTGGTCGTAGAAAAGCTTGAAGTGGCGGAACTCGTCGGCGGCGATGTGGCGGCAGATCTGCTTCAGCACCGGCTCCGCCGTGTTGTCGGCCAGGGCGGTGTAGTACGACGATGTGCCGGTTTCCACCATGCAGCGGGCGATCAGCTCCCCGGTGCGGGACCCACGCACCGAGGCTTCGGCATCCAACGGCAACTGATAGCCGGCGCGGTACCGGTCGAACGCCGCTTCGTAGTCCCAGCCCGGGTCGGCCAGGCTCGCCCAGCGGCCCAGCGCGTCACCGTGCTGCACTTCCTCTTCGGCCCAGTAGTCGGCGGCGTGCTGGAAATCCGGGTCGTCGCGGAACACGCGGTGCAGGTAGCGGGCGTAGTCGCGGCCGTTGCGCTCCACCATGGCGGCGGCCTTGACCAGGGACACCACGCCCGGATCGACCTTGCTGGGGTCGAAGCGGTCCCAGGCAATTTCCTCGATCCGCCAATGTTTCATCGTGCGTCCGTGCCCTCTGCCTGCCGCTGGCCGCCACGGGTCGGGCGGCAGGCGGCCTGCTCCCGGCGTGCCCGGAGCGGGTGGGAAGCCAACCGCGGCAAACTGCCACCGCGGCGTGGGATTCGGAAGCCCCTGCCCGACATCGACCGGAGTCCGGGTCAGGCCTGGCCGTGGCGGCAGGGACCGGGCGCCGCGATCACGGCAGCACCTTGCCGGGGTTCATGATGCCGCGCGGGTCCAGCGCCGCCTTGATGCGCTGCATCAGCGCCAGTTCCGCACCGCCGCGCCAGTCCGGCATCATGTATGGCTTCAGCTTGCCGATGCCGTGTTCGGCCGAGAAGCTGCCGTCGTACTTGCGCACCACCTCGTTCACCGCGTCCATGATCGCGTGGTCCTGCGCCAGGAACTCGGCGGGGTCGGCGCCGACCGGCTGCTCCAGGTTGAAGTGGATGTTGCCGTCGCCCATGTGGCCGAACGGCACGACGCGGACGCCGGGGATCAGCGCTTCGCAGGCGGCGGTGGCCTCGACGATGAAGGCCGGCACCTTGGACACCGGCACCGAGACGTCGTTCTTCACGCTGGCGCCTTCGCGCTTCTGCGCTTCCGAATGCTCCTCCCGCAGCCGCCACAGGGCCGCGCGCTGCGCCTCGCTTTCGGACATCGCGGCGTCCTGCACCACGCCATCTTCCAGGGCGCCGGCCAGCACGGTTTCCAGTGCGGCGCGGATGCCGCCGTCGGGGCGCGGCGTGGCGAGTTCCACCAGCACGTAGAATGGCGCGGGGTCGGAGAACGGCACGCTGGCGCCGGGGATGTGGCGCTGCACGAACTGGATGCCCAGGCCGGACATCAGCTCGAAGGCGCTGATCGCCGCGGGATCGTGCGCCTGGAACCGGGTGAACAGGTCCAGCGCGGCCTCGGCGGAGGGGACCGTGCACAGCGCGACCGCCACCTCCCGCGGCTGCGGCACCAGTTTCAGCACCGCGGCGGTGATGATGCCCAGCGTGCCCTCGGAGCCGACGAACAACTGGCGCAGGCAGTAGCCGGTGTTGTCCTTGCGCAGCCGGCGCAGGCCGTTCCAGATGGTGCCGTCGGGCAGCACCACCTCCAGGCCCAGCGTCAGGTCGCGGGCGTTGCCGTAGCGCACGGTGTTGTTGCCGCCGGCGTTCACCGCCAGCACGCCACCGATCTGGGCGGTGCCTTCCGAGGAGATGGACAGCGGCAGCAGGCACCCGGCCTCGGCCGCCGCGGTCTGTGCGGCTTTCAGGGTGACGCCGGACTCGATGGTCATGGTCAGGTCCACCGGGTCGAGGTCGCGGATACGGTTGAGCCGAGCGGTGCTGAGCACGAGCTGGGAGCCGTCCTCGGCCGGGACGGCGCCGCCCACCATGGAGGTGTTGCCGCCCTGGGGCACGATCGCGGTGCCGGCTTCGGCGCACAGGCGGACCACCTCGGCGAGTTCCTGCGTGCTGGCCGGGCGCACCACCGCTTCGGTGCGGCCCTGGTAGAGGTGCCGCCAGTCTTCGCTGAACGGCGCGGTGTCGGTGGCATCGGTCAGCAGGCCGCGGTCGCCGACCACGGTGCGGATGGCGTCGAGAAGCGGCTTCATGGTCACTGCCCCGACTGGCTTGATCTTCCCGCCACCACGCCCACGCTCATCCCAGCCGGCCGTGGCAGTGCTTGTACTTTCGCCCGGAGCCGCAGGGGCAGGGCGCATTGCGGCCGACGCTGCGCCAGGTGTCGGGGTCGTTCGGGTCCACTTCGGCGGTGTGCATGGGCTGGGTGGCGACGGCCATGTTGGACGGGCCGGCGCCCGCCATCTCCAGTGCCATCTCCGGCTCGCCGCCGAACCCGCCCTCGGGCTCCGGATGGATCTCCATGAACGACTGCTGCTCGGGCGGAAGTGGCATCGGCTGGTCGGGGGCGACCTCGACGCGCGCCAGCATCATCGTCACGCGGTGCTTCAGCTCGTCCAGCATGGCGTTGAACAAGGCGAAGGCTTCGCTCTTGTACTCGTTCAGCGGGTCCTTCTGGCCATAGGCACGCAGGCCGATGCCCTGGCGCAGGTGATCCAGCGCGTAGAGGTGCTCCTTCCACACGGCGTCCAGCACCTGCAGCAGCAGCGACTTCTCGATGAAGCGCATCAGCTCGGGGCCCATATTGGCCGCCTTCGCCGCCATCGCCTGTTCGGCGGCCTGCTCGATGCGCTCGCGCAGATGGGTTTCGTCGATGCCTTCCTCGGCGCCCCATTCCTCGAGCGGCAGGTCCAGGTTCAGCGTGTTGCGCACGTCCTCGGCCAGTTCCGCCAGCTCCCACTGTTCGTGGAACGCCTTTTCCGGGATGCGCATGGCCACCATGGTGGCGATGATCTCGCTGCGCATCTCGGTGACGGTCTCGGACACGTCGGTCGCCTTCATGAACTCCTTGCGCTGGGCGTACACCTCCTTGCGCTGGTCGTTCATGACGTCGTCGTATTTCAGCACGTTCTTGCGGGTGTCGAAGTTGCGTGCCTCGACCTTGGTCTGTGCCTTCTCCAGGGCCTTGTTGATCCAGGGGTGGACGATCGCCTCCCCCTCCTTCAGCCCCATCTTCTGCAGCATCCCGCCCATGCGGTCGGAGCCGAAGATGCGCATCAGGTCGTCGTCCAGCGACAGGAAGAAGCGCGACCGGCCCGGGTCGCCCTGGCGGCCGGAGCGGCCGCGCAACTGGTTGTCGATGCGGCGGCTCTCGTGGCGCTCGGTGCCGATCACGAACAGGCCGCCGGCCTCTTTCACCTTTTCATGCGCGGCGGCGATCTCGTCGCGGATCTCGGCTTCGCGGGTCGCGCGCAGGCCCTCGTCCTCGATGCCCTCCAGCGCGATCTTCAGGCGCATCTCCAGGTTGCCGCCCAGTTTGATGTCGGTGCCGCGGCCGGCCATGTTGGTGGCGATGGTCACCGCGCCGGGGGCGCCGGCCTCGGCGACGATCTCGGCTTCCTTGTCGTGGAAGCGGGCGTTCAGCACCGAGTGCGGGATCTTCTTCTTCTTCAGGTGGTTGCTGAGCACCTCGCTCTTCTCGATCGAGGTGGTGCCCACCAGCATCGGCTGGCCGGTCTTGCGGGCGTCCTCGATCAGCCTGGCGATCGCCTCGTACTTCTCGTCCGCGCTGCGATAGACCTCGTCGTCCTCGTCCTTGCGGGCGACCGGGACGTTGGTGGGGATCTCCAGCACGTCCAGGTTGTAGATCTCCATGAACTCGTCCGCCTCGGTGATGGCGGTGCCGGTCATGCCGGCCAGCTTGGGATACAGGCGGAAGTAGTTCTGGAAGGTGATGGACGCCAGCGTCTGGTTCTCGGCCTGGACGGTGACGTGTTCCTTCGCCTCCAGCGCCTGGTGCAGCCCGTCCGAGTAGCGCCGGCCCTGCATCATGCGGCCGGTGAACTCGTCGATGATGATCACCTGGTCGTCCCGCACGATGTAGTCCACGTCGCGGGCGAACAGGGTGTGGGCGCGCAGGCTCTGCTGCACGTGGTGCACCACCGAGACATTGAATATGTCGTACATATTGCCTTCGGTGATGATGCCGGCTTCCCGCAGCATGTCCTCGACACGCTCGCTGCCCGGCTCGGTCAGCGACACGGTGCGGAATTTCTCGTCCTTCTCGTAGGTCTCCTCGTCCTTCACCAGCTCCTTCACCACCGCATCGACGCTGCGGTACAGTTCGGAACTGTCCTCGGCCGGGCCGGAGATGATCAGCGGGGTGCGGGCCTCGTCGATCAGGATGGAGTCCACCTCGTCCACGATCGCGAAGTTGAAGTCGCGCTGGACCATGTCCTCCAGCCGGTACTTCATGTTGTCGCGCAGGTAGTCGAAGCCGAACTCGTTGTTGGTGCCATAGGTGATGTCGGCGGCGTACTGCTCCCGCCGCTGCTCGTCGTCCAGGCCGTGGACGATCACGCCCACCTTCATGCCCAGGAACCGGTAGATCTGCCCCATCCAGTCGGCGTCGCGGCTGGCCAGGTAGTCGTTCACGGTGACCACGTGGACGCCCTTGCCGGGGAGCGCGTTGAGATAGACCGGCAGGGTGGCGACCAGGGTCTTGCCCTCACCGGTCTTCATCTCGGCGATCTTGCCGTGGTGCAGCACCATGCCGCCGATCAACTGCACGTCGAAGTGCCGCTGGCCCAGCACGCGCTTGCTGGCTTCGCGCACCACGGCGAAAGCCTCGGGGATCAGGGAATCCAGCGCGGCGCCATCGGCCAGGCGCTGGCGGAATTCGTCGGTCTTGGCGCGCAGCGCCTCATCCGACAGGGCGGAGATCGCCGGCTCCAGCGCGTTGATCTGTGGCACGCGGCGCTGATAGGCCTTGAGCGAACGGTCGTTGGCGGAGCCGAAAACGGCACGGGCGATCGAGGCGAACATGCAAACCTTCCAGACGGCGCAGCCCCACGCCGGTCAGGTCCGCCCGGCCCGCGAGTCGGACAGCACGGGGGGACCCGGCCACGGCCGGGCCGGGCGGGCAGCCATCAGATAGGAGGCAGGCGCGCGACGGTCAACGACGACAACGATCAGGTGCGCGAAACCAGCCAAATGGCTTATGAGATGACGGGAACAAAGCACGCCCGTCGCCGTTTCCCTCCCCATGGCTCCGCCCGCCCTTCCTCATGGCCCTCTGGGTCCCGGCACGCTGCATTTGTGCGTGGACATGCAGACGATGTTCGCCGAGCGCACCGCCTGGCGAGTGCCGTGGATGCAACGCGTGCTGCCGACGGTGCTGCGCCTGGCGCAGGCCAGGCCGCAACAAACCGTGTTCACCCGCTTCGTGCCGCCGGACAATCCGGACCAGTTGCCGGGGAGCTGGCGCCGCTACTACCAGCGCTGGCGCCTGATGACGCGGGACCGGCTGGACCCCGGGCTGATCGAACTGGTCCCGCCGCTGGCTTCGCTGGTGCCGCCCGCTGCCGTCCTGGACAAGCATCATTACTCCCCGTTCACCGAGCCGGCGCTGCCCCGCCTGCTGCGTGAGCGCGGGATCGACGCGCTGGTGATCACGGGGGCCGAGACCGATGTCTGCGTGCTGGCCACCGTGCTGGCGGCGGTGGACCTGGGCTACCGGGTGGTGCTGGCCGCCGACGCGCTGTGCAGCGTGTCCGACCGGACGCACGACGCGCTGATGACGCTGTACCACGAGCGCTTCGGCCAGCAGATCGAGACGGCGCCGGCGGAGACGATCCTGGCGGCGTGGGGGTAGCGGCCTGGGCGAACCGCGCGTTCGCAGCGTTTTCGGCGGGGCTGGACAGCCGGCCCGCGGCCGCCGGCGGCACGGCAGCGCCGTGCGTGCGGCAACCACGTGCGTACCGGCAACCACGTGCGTGCGGCAGGATGAGCGCAACCGGGCAGCGATACGGCCGGCCCCGGCCATGACACGGTGACCGACATCCGCCTATCCTGGCCGCCCGCCCTGCCGCGCGCGTTCAGGAGTACGCCCATGCCCACGCCCCTTGCCGGCGTCACCGTGCTGGATTTCGGCCAGATCTACCAAGGCCCCTACGCCACCTTCCTGATGGCGAAGGCCGGCGCCAACGTGATCAAGATCGAGCCGCCGGGCGGCGAGCCGCTGCGGCGCCGGGTGCTTGCCACGGGCGAGGGCGACACCACGCTGCCGATGGCGATGCTGAACGCCAACAAGCGCGCGATCACGCTGAACCTGAAGGCCCCGCGCGGACGCGACCTGCTGTTCGAACTGGTGCGCCGGGCCGACGTGCTGCTGGAGAACTTCTCACCCGGCACGATGGACGGCCTGGGCGTGGGCTACGAGGTGCTGCGGACGCACAACAGGCGGCTGGTCTATGCCTCCGGCACCGGGTTCGGCATCAGCGGCCCGGACCGCGACAACCTGGCGATGGATTTCACCATCCAGGCGGCGTCCGGGATCATGAGCGTCACCGGCGATCCGGACGGGCCGCCGATGAAGGCCGGGCCCACGCTGGTGGACTTCATGGGCGGCATCCACCTCTACGCCGCCGTGGTCACCGCGCTCTACCAGCGGGAACATACCGGCGAGGGCCAACTGGTCGAGGTGGCGATGCAGGAGGCGGTGTACCCGACGCTCGCGTCCAGCTACGACTACCATCTGCGCACCGGCCAGATCCCGCCGCGCGCCGGCAACCGCCAGGCCGGGCTGAACAGCGCACCCTACAACGCCTTCCCCACCGCCGATGGCTGGGTGGCGATCCACGTGGTGACGGAACAGCACTGGCAGAACCTGCTGAAGGCCATGGGCCGCGAGGACCTGGCCGACGACCCGCGCTTCCGCACCAACCCCGACCGCACCGCCCACATGGCGGAAACCGAGGCGCTGGTTTCCGACTGGACCCGCCGCCAGGGCAAGGCCGAGGTCGCCGCGGCAGCGAAACGCTACCGGATCCCCTGCGCCCCGGTGCGCAACCCGGTGGAGGTGATGAGCGACGCCCACATGCATGAACGCGGCATGCTGCAGCGGATCGAGCATCCGTCGCTGGGCGAAATCGTCGTGCCGAACACCCCGCTGCGCCTGCACGGCGCGGAGGGCGTCGCCCCGGTGCCCAGCCCCGGCCTGGGCCAGCACAACGACGCCGTCTTCGGCGACTGGCTCGGCCTCGGCGCCGACGGCGTGGAGGCATTGCGGCGCGACGGGGTGATCTGACCGGCGCGGCGTGGCCTGCCCCGTCATGGTCGGCGAAGCCCGGCCATCCACGACGTCGTCATGCCAAAGGCACCCGATCCGAGAGAAACCTCCGGCACAGCATTCGGAACGGTGCGTTCCGCTCGACACAGTCAGTGACGGGAAAAAGTCGTGGGTGACGGGAAAAAGTCGTGGGCGACGCGACAAAGTCGTGGGTGACGGGCCTTCGCCCGCCACGACGTGGTACGGTCCGCCAGCGGTCACCCTCACGATGCTTGAGCAGGGCTCGGATCTGCAGCCGCCCGAGGCGCCCCACGACGTTGAACGGCCGAACGTCGGCCCACCGCCTCGCCGCCTGTTACGCCGCCAGTTCCA
Source organism: uncultured Alphaproteobacteria bacterium (assembly GCA_963721065.1). Classification (GTDB taxonomy): domain Bacteria; phylum Pseudomonadota; class Alphaproteobacteria; order Acetobacterales; family Acetobacteraceae; genus CAWBLP01. Next base: position 944,285 of record CAVRHO010000009.1, on the reverse strand, counting down.
GAATCTCCCGCACCTGCGCGGGCCCGTCGATCCGGCGGGGGTTGCGCGGCACCCAGGGCGTGTGCATCGCGCCCTCGGCGATCCGGTCGAATGACTCCGGCCCCACCTTCACCGTCCGCAGACTGCGTGGCATGCCCAGCCCGGCGATGAAGGCGTCCAGCACGTCGGCCGCGTCCTCGCCCGGATGCCCCATTGCGGCGGCGACCATGGCCTGGCGCGCGCCGTTCGCCGGCCTGTTCCACCGCATCACCGCCGGCAGCATGAGGCAGGACGTATGCCCGTGCGGAATGTCGAACACGGCGCCCAGCACGTAGCCGATGCCGTGACTGGCCCCCATCGGCACGCCGGTGGACAGCGGCCCCATCGACAGCCAGGCCCCCAGTTGGCAGTCCTGCCGCGCCGCGAGGTCGGTCGGGTCCGCCTTCACCCGCGGCAGCCCCTGCGTCAGCAGCGCCAGGCCGCGCAGTGCCTGGGCATCGGCATAGGGGTGGGCCTCGGCCGAGCAGATGCCCTCCACGCAGTGATCGACGGCGCGGATGCCGGTGGACAGGAACAGCCATTCCGGCGTGTGCACCGTCACCGCCGGGTCGAGAATGACCGTCGCGGGAATGATGCGCGGATGGCGGAACAGCTCCTTCACGTGGCTCCGCTCATCCGTCACGCCGGCGATGGCGCTGAACTCGCCGGCCGAGAGTGTGGTGGGCACGCTGACCTGGCGGATCGTCGGCGGAGTGCAGGGCGGCGGTCCCAGCGTTCCGTCCGGTCCGGCGACGGGGCGCAGTGCGTCCAGGGCTTCGGGGGTGCTGATGTCGTTGGCCAGGCAGAGTTGCACCGCCTTGGCGGCGTCGGTGATGGACCCGCCGCCCAGTGTAACGATCAGGTCGGCGCCGGCCTCGCGCGCCTGCGCGGCGGCGGCGATCACCGCGCCGCGGGGCGAGTGCGCGGGCATGCGGTCGAACACGCCGGCGCAGCGGTTGCCCAGCGCCTGGCGAAGCTTGTCGATCTCGGCGGTGGTGCGGTTCAGTGTGCCGCTGACCATCAGGAACACGCGGTGTGCATCGCGCCGGCGTGCCTGTTCCGCGACCGCTTCCGCGGCGGGCACGCCGAACAGCACGTCCTCCATCTGGCTGAACACGACACGGCCGGATTGCAGCATGGCTCGTCCTCCCCTTTATGGGCCCATCCTATGGGTCGTCCGACCGCGATGCGAGCGAGCCGCAGTGATGCCGTCCCGCGACGGCTTCCACGCTCACCTGCGGCGGCTATCGGGGGGATTCCCCACCGTCGTGCAGCGCGGCCGGACGCTCCCGGCCGGCCCGGTCGGATCGCGGCGCGCCCTGAGTCAAAATTGACATTGTATGGACACGGCGCAGAATTCGCGTAGTTTCGGGGGCCGCATGTCACAGAGTATCGCCCTCCGCGCGCGGATGCGCCGCCTGAAGCGCCTTCCGCTTATCTCGCCGCGCCAATGGTTTCGCCGGGTCGTTTTCTGGACCGGCGCGATCCTGGTGTCCGTCGTCGCGGTGGTGTTCGCCTGGCTGGCGGACAACGCCAGCGACTTCTTCGTTCAGGCGCAGGCGCCGCGGCCGTGGATCGCCTTCATCGTCTGTCCGGCCGGGCTGATCATTTCCTTCCTGCTGACGCGGCACGTCTTTCCCGGCGCCCAGGGCAGCGGCATTCCGCAGGTGATCGCCGCGGGCCACATGCAGGACCGCGAAACCATCGCGCGCGTGCTGTCGCCGCGGATCGCCGTGGGCAAGATCCTGCTGACGCTGTTCGGCCTGATGTGCGGCGCCTCGATCGGTCGCGAAGGACCCACGGTGCAGGTCGGCGCCTCCATCATGCATGCGTTCAGCCGCATGCTGCACCTGCCGCGGCTGGAGCTGGAGCGTGCGCTGGTGCTGGCCGGTGGCGCCGCCGGGATCGCCGCCGCATTCAACACGCCGCTGGCCGGCGTGGTGTTCGCGATCGAGGAACTCAGCCACTCCTTCGAATCCCGCACTTCCGGCACGGTGATGACGGCGGTGATCATTGGCGGCATGACGACGATCGCGCTGGTCGGCAACTACACCTATTTCGGCCACACCTCCGCGGTGCTGGATTTCGGGCCGGCCTGGCTTGCCGTGATCCTGTGCAGCGTGATCGGCGGGCTGTCGGGTGGGCTGTTCAGCACCGCGCTGGTGCGCGCCGCCCGCGGCTTGCCGGGGCGGGCCGGCCTGCTGCTGATGCGCCATCCGGTGATCTTTGCCGGCCTGTGCGGCGTGGGCATAGCGGCGATCGGCGTGGCGTCGGATGGCCAGACCTATGGCACGGGCTACGCCCAGGCCCGCGGCATGGTGGAGGCGACCAGCTTCCTGCCGTCGTCCTATATCGTGCTGAAGTTTCTGGCGACGGTGATCTCCTATATCAGTGGCATTCCCGGCGGGCTGTTCGCGCCGTCGCTGTCGATCGGCGCCGCGTTGGGGGCGTGGATCGCACACTTCATGCCGTCCGCACCGCAGGGGGCGATCGTGTTGCTGGGCATGGTGGCGTATTTCTCCGGCGTGGTGCAGGCGCCGATCACCTCGACCATCATCGTGATGGAGATGACGGACAACCAGAACGTCACGGTGCCGCTGATGGCCACCGCCTTCCTGTCGTTCGGCGTGTCGCGCCTGGTGTGCCGCCGGCCGGTGTACAGCGCACTGGCGCGACGGTTCCTGGACGCGCAGGAACGGGCGCGCTGAGCGGACGCGCGCGGGGCGTGGTCCCGGTGCCGCGGGTGGGCGCGGCGCCGAAAGGAAGCAGGTCATCCACAGAGTTTCACCAGGTGCACACAGCGTTTCGCGGAGCAGATATTGTTGGGGCTTCGCGCCGCCCGTGCGTCCATATACCGTCACGCCCGGCTTCGTCGTTCCATAGGAAACGATCCATTGCTGCGCTCAGATGCAGGCCTGTCGTGGCAAGGCGCGGGAACCCTGTTCCGGTGACGTCATCGCCCGCGGCCCGGCATCAGGCCACCGTCGCCGCATTCTCCCGACCAGCCGGCAGCGGCCGCGTCTCCGGCATGCCGAAGGCCAGCAGCAGCAGCGCAAGCCCGCCCGCCCCCGACAGCCCGAGAAAGGCACCCGTCGCGCCGAAAGCATCCGCCATCCATCCGGCCAGCGTGGTGCTCAGCATTGCGCCAAGGCCCGCGGCCAGGTTGAACCAACCGATCGCCAGGTTGAGAAACCCGGTCTTGCGCGTCACGTCCGCCGCGATCAGCGGCAGCATCAGCCCGAACACCATGCCGCTGACCGCATCCAGCGCCTGCAGCAACACCACCGCGACCGCTCCCGGCCGGTCCAGGAACAGCAGCGCCAGCAGCACGCCGCGCATCGGCACCGCCAGGAAGCCGGCCAGCAACACCGGCCGGCGGCCGATGCGTTGCGCCAGGGAACCGACCCACGGCGAGCACGCGGCGATGATCAGCTGCGGCAGCAGAATCGCGGCCGTGATGACGAAGCCGGTTTCCGGCACATGCTCCGACAGCATGTTCAGCGCCAGCGGCAGCATCGCGGCGTTGCCCAGGAAGAACAGCGCCGTGCAGGCCGCGAACAGATGCAGCGCCGGCTCTGCCGCCGCCTGCCACATCCGGCGGTCGCGCTCCCGGCGGTCCTTCGGATGCCAGGTGGCCGGGTGCTCCTCCGGCGAGGTCACGCGATCGGCCGGCCGGATCGCGTACACCGCGGCGATCGCGGGCAGCGTCAGCGCCGCGGTCAGAACGAACACCGCGCGCTCGCTCAGATAGTAGGCGCACGCACCAAGCAGAACGGCCGACGCGGCATTGCCCAGGGAGGCGTAGCGCGCATTGATTCCCAGGCGCGCGCTGTAGGCCTCGTGCCCGCACAGCGACAGGGTCAGCGCCGCGATTGCCGGTGTCAGGACGCAGCTTGCCACCGCATGCAGGATCTGTGCGTTGCGGATCGATGCCCAGCCGGGCTGCGCCGCCAGCATCATGGCGCTGGCGGCCAGTACCGCCAGGGAAGCTGCGGTGACGTGACGCTTGCTGTGAATGACATCGACCAGCGCGCCGGCCGGCAACTGCGCCAGCAGCGCCACGCCCGTGCCGACGCTCAGCACCAGGCCGATATCGGTCTGCGTCCACTGAAGCTGCGTCAGGTACACCGAGACGAACGCGCCGAACCCGGTCTGCACCGCGGCGAGCAGGAAGTTCAGCCAGTTCAGACCATAGCGGGAAAGACGGGATTCCACCGTTCTCCACGGATGCTGCCACTGCCGCGACGCCAGCGTGCCAATGTGTCGGATTGATGGTCCGCCGGGTCTCCGGGTTTCCGCGGGTGGCCGAACCGGCCTAACCTCACGCCAGTCATCCGAGGAAACGCCATGCGCATCGCCAAGATCGAGGACCTGCACTGCAACGCCGGCTGGCGGGACTTCTCCTTCCTGAAGATCACCAGCGACGACGGGACCGTCGGCTGGTCGGAGTTCATGGAAAACTTCGGCGCCGAGGGACTCAGCACCGTGATCGGGCGTCTGGGCGAGCACCTCATCGGCATGGACCCGCGCGCGGTGGAAAAGATCACCGCCTACCTGCACGGGCTGACGCGGCAGGCGCCCTACGGCATCAATCAGCAGGCGATCGCCGCGATCGAGAACGCGCTGGTCGATCTCAAGGCCAAATCACTCAACATCCCCGTCTATGAACTGCTCGGCGGCCCGATCCGCGACCGGCTGCAGCTCTACTGGTCGCACTGCGGGACGTGGCGGGTGAGCTTCGCCGACACGATCAAGGAATGGACCGGGTTCGACCCGATCCGCTCGCTGGCGGATGTCGAACGCGCCGGCGCCGAGGTGGCGCGTCGCGGCTTCAAGGGACTGAAGACCAACATCTTCCGTTTCGACACCGATCCGCCGACGGTGCACATGCCGGGGTTCAACGGGCCCGGCTGGCCGGCGCTGAATATCGACTCCGCACTGGTGGACGGGCTGGTGGCGCAGATGGCGGCGTTCCGCGCCGGCGCCGGTCCACGCGTGGGGCTGCACGTCGATCTGAACTTCAACTTCAAGACCGAAGGCTACATCCGCCTGGCGCAGGCGCTGGAGCCGTTCGACCTGGTGTGGCTGGAGATCGACAGCTACGATCCCGCGGCGCTGGCCACCATCCGGCGCAGTGCGCGTACGCGTGTCGCATCGCTGGAATCGCTCTATGGCCGCCGGCAGTTCCGCCCGTACTTCGAGCAGCAGGCGGTGGATGTGGCGATCATCGACGTGGCATGGAACGGCATCCTGGAGTCGATGAAAATCGCGGCGATGGCCGATGCATATGAAATCAACGTCGCCCCGCACAACTTCAACGGTCATATCGGATCATTGATGAGCGCGCATATGTGCGCGGCGATCCCGAACTTCCGGGTGATGGAAATCGATATCGAGGACGTGCCCTGGAAGGACGACCTGGTCACCACACCACCGCGCATCGAAAACGGCGAACTGCTGATTCCCACCGGCGCCGGCTGGGGCGCGGAGGTGAACGAGGAGGTGATCCGCGCGCATCCGCCACGTCGTCCGAAGAAGTGGCAACGATAGGGGGCTCCGGTCGCCACGTCGTGTCACGGGGGAGGGTATCGCCGTGGCCTGCGATCCGGTGCTGGTCAAGCATCGTTGACCGAACGTGCGGGCTCGCCATTTGAGGTCTGTATAGTCGGGTATAGTCGTGCGTCGTGGTGGACAGTCGTGGACGATCGTGGGCGTCGTGTCCGTGCGAGGCCCGTACAATCCCGTCATGGCCGGCCCCCGAGCCGGCCATCTGCCCCCGTCAAATCGTGCAGGCACGCAGCAACGCGACCCGATCGACGTCGCGTAGATGGCCGGCTCGGGGGCCGGCCATGACGGGATCGTAGAGGGGCGATGCGGCTGCCTGCAGGTTTTCACTTCGACGCTCTGTGCGGCCTCGATATGCTCTACGGGCCCCCGATATGGCTGCCCGCATGCGTCCACTCCGACTCCGTGCGCGTCCACCCCGACTCCGCATGCCCCCGCAACAACCCGCGGCGCCGAGAACCGCCCCGCCATGACACGCGACGGCCACCCGCCTAAGCTCCGCCACGACGCAGAGGAGGAGGGAGCGATGCGCTACGGCCTGATCATCCGCGGCCAGTACCCGCAGGGCGACGACATGCGCGTGCGCCTGCAGGAAGACCTGCAGACCGCGAAGCGGGCCGAGGAACTCGGCTACGACATCGTGGCGAAGGGCTCGCACTACAGCTCGCATCCGTTCCAGTACATCCAGCAGATCCCCTATCTCAGCCAGGTCGCCATGGTGGCGCCGAAGCTGCGCCTGCTGCCCGGCGTGGTGCTGCTGCCGCTGCACAGCCCCCTGCACGTGGCCGAGGAACTCGCCTGCCTCGACGTGATGAGCAACGGCAAGATGATCTTCGGCGCCGGCATCGGCTATCGCGAGGTGGAGTTCCGCGCCTTCGGCACCACGCTGAAACAGGCCGGCAAGCGCTTCGAGGAATGCCTGACCGCGGTGAAGCGCCTGTGGTCGGAAGAATTCGTCACCATGCAGGCGTCCTACTTCTCCCTGGAAGGCGCCAACTGCACCACGATGCCGTTGCAGAAGCCGATGCCGCCGGTGTGGATCGGCGCCAACGCCAATGTCGGCATCCGCCGCGCGGCCCGCATGGCCGATGCCTGGCTGATCAACCCGCACAACAAGCTGGACACCACGGCGCAGCAGATGGAGGTGTACAAGCGCGCGCTGGATGACGCCGGCAAGCCGTTCCCGGCGGAGCTGCCCATGCTGCGCGAAGTCTTCGTCGCGTCCTCGCGGGAGGAGGCGATCCGCCTGGCGCGTCCGTCGCTGGAAGCCAAATACAAGGCCTACCGCGACTGGGGCCAGGACAAGGTGATGCCGTCCAGCGACCATTTCGACCTGGATTTCGCCGAACTGATGGAGGACCGGTTCCTGTTCGGCTCGCCGGCCGAGGTGACGGAACAGGTCCTGGAGCTCAAGCGCCGCTTCGGCGTCACCACGCTGATCTTCGGCATCCACTGGGTGGGCATGCCGCACAGCCTGGCACTGGAGACGATGCAACGGCTGGCCGAGGATGTGTTCCCGGCGGTCAACAGCGCGGGATAATGCGTGCCGGCGGGCATCCTCGGCTGAGCGTCATCGCCTGAACGGTCGGCGCGGCGCTGCTGTGGCGGCGCACGCTGGTCGTAACAAGTCAATTGCTGCACTGCCGCAGGTCCGGTAAACTGGCGTGGAAAGCAGCGTGGAAGGCGGCGACGATCGAAACCGGTCACCTGGTCAGGCCGCGTGGCCCGGCGCAACCGGGACTGGACCGCATCACGGTCCTGACGGTGAGGCACTGTACCACCTACCACTATCGCCGGCCGGTGACGTTCGGGGAGCATCGCCTGATGTTCCGGCCGCGTGACAGCCACGACCTGCGTCTGCTGGACACGTCACTGCTGATCCGTCCGGGGGCGACCGTCCGCTGGCTGCATGACGTGTTCGGCAATTCGGTGGCGATCGCCCGGTTGTTGGCACCGGCCGACGAGCTCGTATTCGAGTCCACCTTTCGTGTCCGCCACTATCCGATCGAGACCGGGGCGATCGAACTGGAACCGGATGCCAGGCAGTACCCGTTCCAGTATTCCGCCGATGAGATTCAGACCTGGCGCAATGCGTGGAACGGCACTACGCCGATCCCAACCGGCAGATCGACACCTGGGCCCGGCAGTTCCTGGACGCATCCGGCCGCGCCGACACGATGCAATTGCTGATCGCGATGACGCAGTGCATCCGCCAGGATTTCACGTACACGCGACGCGGCGCCCCCGGTACGCGGCATCCGTTGCGCACGTTGGAACTGCGCTCGGGGACCTGCCGCGACTATGCGCTGCTGATGATGGAAGCGGTGCGAAGCCTGGGGCTCGCGGCCCGGTTCGTGACCGGCTACCTGTATGACGAAAACCTGGTCGGCGGCGAAACCGACCTGGTTGGCGGTGGCGAGACGCACGCTTGGCTGCAGGTCTATCTCCCCGGCGCCGGCTGGGTGGAGTTCGATCCGACCAACGCGCTGGTTGCCGGGCGCAACCTGATCCGTGTGGCGGTCACGCGCGATCCATCACAGGCCCTGCCACTGAGCGGAACCTATTTCGGCGCACCGGAGGACGACCTGGGAATGGAGGTGCGCGTCCAGGTCACGGCGGAGCCGGACGCAGCCTGACCCAGGCCATTCCTGCGCTTGCCGGGCAAGCTTGTGCGAATGGTTGGGCGACCGGTCGCGCAACTGGGATGACGTCCGTCCGCCTGGGCCTGCCGCACTTTGCACCACCTGCCACCTGCGCCGATATCAACTGACGCCACAGAACCCCTTGGCGATCTCATCGAACAGCGTGCCGATCTCCCGCTGCGTCCAGTCCAGGAACGGCGACAGGCCGCGCGGCACCAGGTCGGCCACCGTCTGGTTGGTCAGCACACCGCAGAGATGGTCCAGACGTTCAAGGGCCGCGCTGCCGCCGCGCAACTGATAGCGCAGGCGAAGCCGCGACAAATGCCACTCCAGTTGTGACAGGTTCAGGGCGACGGACCGCGGGAAGGCGGTGTTGGCCAGAAGAAAGCTGGCCACCTGCACCGGACGGTATCCGGTCGGGTACTCGCGCCGGTAGGCATGGTAACCGGCTGCGGCACGCAGCAGCGCATTCCAGTAGCCGTCGTCGATCGCCGCATCCCCCGACATCACATGCGGCGCCAGTGCATGGAAACGCGTGTCCAGCAGGCGCGTCGTCTGGTCGGCACGCTCCACATAGCGGCCGATCATGTAGAAATGCCAGCACTGGTCGCGGTAGAACGTGCCCTCGGTGATGCCGATGTGCGCCTGCGCCCCCTCCTTCAGCATGCCGCACAGCGCGGACAGGCGTTCGGGCGCCAGGTCGGCTTCGCGCAACGCACGGATCCGGCCATGCAGCACGTTCAGATGCAGCCACATCTCGGTGGAGATCAGCGCCCGCAACGTGCGCGCATTCTCCCGCGCCCATGTGATGGCCGCCTGCACCGAGGCGGGATTGTCGGCATCCAGCAGATAGAAGCGCGAGACGGTCGCCTGCGACGCCTCGGGATAGCGCTCGAAAAAACTTGCCTCGTCGCCGTTGATCCGCAGCATCGTCATCCAGTCGCTGTCGTCGTAGGCAAACGTCCGGGTGACATCGAGCAACCGGGCCAGGTTCTCGACCCGCTCGATGTAGCGCGCCAGCCACATCAGGCCGAGGGCATGGCGTGCGATCAGCGGCGCGGGGCCGCGCAGGACGGTTTCACTCATGCAGCACCCAGGTGTCTTTCGAGCCGCCGCCCTGGGACGAATTCACCACCAGCGTGCCGGCGCGCATGGCGACGCGCGTCAATCCGCCCGGCAGCACCCAGGTGTCACGGCCGGTGATGGCGAAAGGCCGCAGATCGACATGGCGTGGCGCAATACCGTCCTCGCAGAGCGTCGGCGAGACCGACAGCTTCAGCGTGGGCTGGCTGATGTAGTTGGCCGGATCGGCCTTCAGCCGAACACGGAAGGCATCCAGTTCGGCGCGCGAGGCATGCGGCCCGATCAGCAGGCCATAACCGCCGGATTCCGCGACCGGCTTCACCACCAGTTCGGACAGGTGATCCAGCGTGTAGGCCAGCGCATCCGGTTCCGCGCAGATGCGGGTTTCCACGTTCGGCAGGATCGGATCCTCCGACAGGTAGTAGCGGATGATGCGCGGCATGTAGGCATAGATCGCCTTGTCGTCGGCGACGCCGGTCCCAACCGCGTTCGCGATCCCCACCGACCCGCGGCGCCAGGCTTCCACCAGCCCGGGAACGCCAAGCTGGCTGTCGGGGCGGAAGACTTCCGGGTCCAGGAAATCGTCGTTCAGCCGGCGGTAGATGGCGTGCACCGGCGCCAGGCCGGCCGTGGTGCGCATCCAGACCTTGCCGTTCTCCACCGTCAGGTCCCGCCCCTCCACCAGGGGCACGCCCATCTCCCGGGCCAGGAACACGTGCTCGAAATAGGCGGAATTGAAAATGCCCGGCGACAGCACCACCACCTGCGGGTCGGTCACGGTGGGCGGGGCGATTTCCGCCAGGGCATGGTGCAGCCGCAGCCCGTACTCGTCCACGCCCCGCACACGCAGACCGGCCATCATGTCCGACATGATCCGGTGGGTCATGTGACGGTTCTCCACCACATAGGCGACGCCGGACGGGGTGCGGGCATTGTCCTCCAGCACCATGAAGCGACCTGCGTCGTCCCGGACGATATCGGTGCCGCAGACATGCACGTAGGTTCCCAGCGGCACGCTGAAATCGCGCATCGCCGGACAGAACGCGGCATTGCCCATCACCAGGTCGCGGGGCACCACGCCGTCCGACAGGATCCGCTGGCGATGGTAGATGTCGTGCAGGAACAGGTTCAGCGCCTGCACGCGCTGCACCACGCCGGTCTCGATCTGGCGCCACTCGGTCCCGGTGATCACGCGCGGGATCAGGTCGAACGGCAGGATGCGATCGATCGCGGTTGCGTCGGAATACACGGTGAAGGTGATGCCGCGTTCCAGCAGGTCGCGTTCCGCGTCGGCGGCCCGTCCGCGCAGCGCCTCGACCGGGGTCCCGGACAGCCGGGACAGCAACAGCGCCAGCGACGCATGCGGCGGCTGGCCGGGCCGAAGCATCTCGCAGAACAACCGGCCCGGGTCATAGCCGTGCAGCAAGCCGTGCGGCTGGGGCCGTGTGTCGCACTTGCGACTGCGACTGCGACTGCGACTGCGACTGGTGGCGGTCCCGGCACGTTCTGCCATCCAAGGCTCCATTGTGCGTCGCACCATGCTAAACACGTGACAGCCCCGAAGGGAACTGCTTTGCGCAAGCCGCTCACGCCCATGGTGCGTCCCGAGGTCGTGCTGTGGCCGCCCTCCTTGAAATCCGGCCAACTGCACTATCCCCTATCAGGACGCACAACACTGACCTCTGGCAGCCGATCGGCATGACCCGCACGACACCTGATGACCACGCCCTGGTCCTGTTCTCGGGCGGGCAGGATTCCACCACCTGCCTCGCCTGGGCGCTGGACCGCTACCCGCACGTGGAAACGATCGGCTTCCAGTATGGCCAGCGCCACGCGGTGGAGCTCGACTGCCGGGCGCCGCTGCGCACGGCGCTGGCGGGGCCGCGGCTGGGGCCGGACCACATGGTGGATCTCCGCGCCACGCTCGCCGACCTGGGCGACACGGCCCTGACCTCCGAAACCCGGATCGCGATGACCGACGAGGGCCTGCCCAACACCTTCGTGCCCGGCCGCAACCTGCTGTTCCTGACCTGCGCCGCCGCCGTGGCCTGGCGCCGCGGCCTGCGCCGCATCGTCGCCGGGATGTGTGAGACCGACTACTCCGGCTACCCGGACTGCCGGGACGACACCATCAAGGCCATGCAGCTCGCCCTGAACCTGGGCCTGCAGCGCCGCTTCGTGCTGGAGACGCCGCTGATGTGGCGCGACAAGGCCGCCACCTGGGCCCTGGCCCAGGCGCTGGGCGGCGAGGGCCTGGTGGAGCTGGTCCGCACCGGCACCCACAGTTGCTACCTGGGCGACCACACCAGCCTGCACGACTGGGGCTACGGCTGTGGCGACTGCCCGGCCTGCGAACTCCGCGCCGCCGGCTGGGCGCGCTGGCGGGCGATGCCCGGTTCGGCTTGAATGCCGCCCCCCCTGACAGGAGACGCCGGATGCCGCGACTGCCCTTGCTCGCCGTGATCGCGCTGGCCGGATTGCCGCTGGCAGCCCAGGCCGCCCCGCGCGCGATCGACCTGCATGCCCGTACCGCGGGGGACCTGGCGAAACTCTGCGCCGCCAGTCCGCGGGAGGCGAGCGGGGACGCGAAGATCAACTACTGTCACGGCTTCGCCCAGGGCGTGGTGGACACCGCGCTGCACTACACCCGGGACCACAAGGTGTTCTGCCTGCCCGACCCGGCACCGAAACGCTCCACCACGCTTCAAGAATTCGTGAAGTGGGTGCAGGACAAGGCCGAGCGCGGGCGGATGGCTGCCGCTGGGGGGCTGGTGCGCTTCCTGCATGACCGGTTCCCCTGCCAGTGACGGCACGCCGGCTGCGCAACGCCGGCTGGCTGCTGGCGGCCTGCTTCGTCGTGGTGCTGACCGGCGGGCTGGTGGCCCGCGCCATCGCCGACCCGTCGGCGCTGTGGCATATCGTCCACGGCCAGTGCGTGCCCGACCAGCAACGCAAGCACGATCCGGCGCCCTGCGCCGCGGTCGCCCTGGACCAGGGCTACGCCGTGCTGAAGGACATCCGTGGCGCCTACCAGTTCCTGCTGATACCCACCGCCCGGGTCAGCGGCATCGGCGACCCGGCGATCCTTGCGCCTGATGCGCCGAATTACTGGCAGGACGCCTGGAAGGCACGCCGCTTTCTGGAACAGCGCGCCGGCCGGCCGGTGCCGCGCGACGTCCTGACCCTGGCGATCAATTCCGCTGCCGGACGGTCACAGGATCAGTTGCACATCCATGTGGACTGCATCCGGCCGGACGTGCGCGCCACCCTGCGCCGGCACCTGGACGCGGTCGGACCACACTGGGCGCCGTTCCCAGAGCCGCTGGCCGGCCGTCACTACCGGGCCATGCGCATCGCCCAGGCCGATCTTGTGGGGGTCGATCCGTTCCGCCTGCTCGCCCGTTCGGTGCCGTCCGGGCAGATGCGCTGGCACACGCTGGTGGTCGTGGCGGTCACCTTCGGAACTCGGCCCGGTTTCGTACTGCTGGACGATCGCGCCGACCTGGCCGCGGGCAACCCGGGCCACGGTGAAAGTTTGCAGGATCACGGCTGTTCGTTGCTGCAATAGCGGACTGCATCCATTTGTGTGTGCTATGAACGGCGGCGGAATGCACAAGCACGCTCATCGCCACCGGTTGGGCACGCGCTGGAGCCGGCCGGTCTCCGTCTTGCTGGGCACCCTGTTGCTCGCCTCCTGCGCCAGCAAACCGGTGCCCAAGCCGCCGGTCGAACCGCCGCCGCCGCCGCCCAAGGCCTCCCGGCCGACACTGCACGCGTCCTGGTCGTTCGAAACCAAGCCGGACGCGTGCCTGGCCACGGCGGCAGCCGGAAGCTCCAGGCTGGTGGTGGCCGTCAGGCGCAAGCAGCCGATCCGGCTGCGTGTCACATTTCCGACAAATGCCGAAGGCAAAATTAATGCACACTTCAACGGACCGGCCGGGGCCTGGACCGTTCCGGGCTGGCATGCGGGCAAGCGCGAAGTGGTGTTCACGCTCGGGCGCGGCATGGATTCGCTCAGCCGCGTCCTGATGTTACTCAGCGGCGGCGTAATGGATATCGACTCGCCCAAGAAAGATCTGCCAATCTTCAACCTCTCCGCGTCCGGCGCCGAGGGCCAGCAATGGTTCGCCTGTGCCCGCAAGATCGTTATCTGATTGTGAAATGCCGGCACAGCGGACCCGCGGTTTCGAGAAAGCCCCTGCAACCACGAGTCGGCTAACCATGCAGGATTCCAGGGAGGGTCAATGGCGGTGACGTCGGCGGTCTCCGTTCGCAGGCAGACCAGACGCAAGGTCCTGGGGCCGCTCGCGACCCTCGGTTTCGGGCTGTTGCTGCTTGCCGTCTGGGCCGGCCTGGCCGGACAGCAACTGATCCGCGCCAGCCGCCATGCCAGCCAGCAGACCGCCCTGACCGCCCAGGCCATCGCCGGCCAGATCGATGCCACGCTGGCGCGCTTCACCGAGCAGATCCAGTCGGTCCGTCCCGGTGACTTCGCCCCCGCCGACCGCGTGGCGCAGACGGCGGAACTGCTGCGACTGCAGACCCTGCTGCCGCGGGGCAGCGCCACGTTCATGCTGGGTCCCGACGGACATCTTCGGGCCGCCTCGGCGCCGTTCCTGCCGGCCGATGCCGATGTGGGCTACAAGCCCTGGTTCGGCCATGCCCTCGCGGTCCCGACCACAACCGCCGGCGCGCAGACGCTCGGCCATCCCTGGTTCGGCATCAAGTCAGGCATCGTCCTCAGCCGCGCGGTCACGGATGCGTCCGGCATGCCGGTCGGGATCATCGGCGCGGTGCTGCCGCGGTCTGCCCTGGAGCCGCTGGGCCGTCCCGCCTGGGTACCGTCCGGGATCACCGCCGTCGTGCTTGCCGGAGTCCACCACACCGGTCCTGCTGGGCTCGCCGGACATCCGCGCGACCGCAGCGGAGCCACGGCTCACGCGCCTGATGCAGGCGGCGCTGCGCCGGATCGGGGCGCCCGCCGACTGGGCCGCGGCATTGCCGCTGCACGCCTTCGACGGCATCGTGATCGCCACCGTGGCCCCCGCCGCCGCGCTGCCGCCCGCCACGCTCGGCCGGCCGATCCTGGCATTGGGCGCCGCCCTGCTGCTGGTGTGGCTGCTTGGCGTGGTCATGATCAACCGGCGACGGACCGCGGTCGCGGAACCGACGCCCCAAGGCTTCGGCAGCGACTGGCAGTGCGACCTGGATGCCGAGGGACGGATCCACCAGGTGTATGGCCGGGTTCCGCCGGCCCTCGCCGCGGCCAAAAGCGAACGGCTGGAAACCGCACTGGGCCTGTCCCCCGACGCTGCCGCCGCCCGACAGATCGCCAACGCCCTGGAGCAACGGGACGCGACGCAGGTGCGCGTCGATCTGGACGGACAGACCTGGCAGCTTTTGCTGGCACCCGACCAGGCCGGCGGTTTCGTCTGCCGGGGCCGGGACGTCACCGCCGAGGCGGCCGCCGGTGAGGCGCGCAATGCGGCCGAGACCGCCGCCGCCGCTGCCCGCCGCGACCAGGACCGCCTGCTCACCTCCCTTGGACACGACTTCCGCACGCCCATGACGACCATCATGGGCACCTGCGAGTTGCTGCTCGACGGCGACCTGGAAGAAGAACAGCGCACCTGGCTGGAGCGCATGCACAGCAGTTGCGGCGCCCTGCTGGGCATGCTGAACGGGTTGCTGGAAGTCGCCGGCGACGAGGTCGGCCGCGGCACGCTGCTGCGCGAGCCGGTGGAGGTGACCGCCCTGGTGCAGGAGGTCGCCGACGTCCTGCGCCCGCAGGCGCGCGACAAGGGCCTGGACCTGCGCATCCGCTGCGACGATCTGCTGCGCGGCCAGTGGCTGCTGGACCCCGGCCGGCTGCGCCAGGTCGTGTTCAACCTGGCCAGCAACGCGGTGAAGTTCACCGGCAGCGGCCGGGTGGAGATCCGCGCCTCCGCCATCGATGCCGACGGGCAGAACCGCTTGCGCATCGCCGTCTCCGACACCGGCCCCGGCATCGACCCGGGCGAGCGGGAGCACATCTTCGAACGCTTCCGCCGCGGCCGTGCGCAGGAGGCCAGTGGAGCCGGCGGCCTGGGCCTTGGCCTGGCCCTGTGCCGCGACAACGCTGCCCTGATGGGCGGCAGCATCACCCTGGAGAGTGCGCTGGGCGTGGGCAGCGAGTTCACCTTCGAGTGCCCGGCGGAGCGGGTACCGGAACAGGACCGCCACCTGCCTTTCGCCGGCCGCACCGCGCTGATCGTGGCGGACGACGTGCCCGCCATCCGCGCGCTTGCCGGCCAGTTGGGCGAGCTGGGGCTGATGGTGGAAACCGCGCCGGACGGCTATCTCGGCCTGGCGCTGGCCGAGCGGCTGGAGGCGCAGCGGGGCGCGGTGGACCTGGTGGTGCTGCAGAGCAGCCTGCCCGGCATGCCCGGCGAGGTGTTCGTCCGCCGCCTGCGCAGCACCCCGTTCGGCCGTCGTGCCGTGTTGCTGTGGGTCGGCAACGGCGCCGACGACGTTGCGGTGGATGCCACCCTGCCTGCACCGCCCGATCCGTACCAGGTCGCCACGGTCGCCCGGCAGTTGCTGGCCGAACGACCGTCGCTGGATGCGCTGGAACCGAACGCTTCGGTGCCCCGCGGTGGCCGCGTGCTGCTGGTGGAGGACGACAAGGCGAACCAGGCGCTGCTGGCCGCCGCCCTGTCCCGTCGCGGCTTTGCCGTGTTCACTGCCGGCAATGGCGAGGAAGCGGTGCGCATGGCCGGCCGCAACACCTTCGACGCGATCCTGATGGATCTGCAGATGCCCGGGCTGGACGGGTTCGAGGCGACCCGTCGCATCCGCGCCCTGTCCGGCCAGGCGGCGGGCGTGCCGATCGCCGCGCTGACCGCGCTGCAGGGCATGCGGCTGCGGCAACGCTGCACCGAGGCCGGCTTCAGCGCCGTGCTGGAAAAGCCGGTGAACATGGAGCGGCTGACCAACTGCCTGCGCCGCTGGGTGGGCGACTCGATGCCCGCCCATCCGTTGGAACCGGAGCCGATGGACTACGTCGCCGACGTGTCGGTGGCGTTCCTGGAGGAGATGGTCGCGGTTGTCGGCCTGGAACGGGCCCGGGCCTGCGTCGCGGAGTTCATCGCCGGCGCCACGACCCGCTGCCGCCACCTGGGCGAATTGCTGCCGGGCTGGGAGGTCGGCGCCATTCTCCGGAGCTGCGAGGAGATCAGCGGTATGGCGGAAACCTGCGGCGCACTGGCCCTGGGCGAACTGCTGGAGGAGATCGCCGACGCGGTCAGCCGCGACGATCGTGAAGCGGCCGAGGGGCTGGTCGAGCGCCTGGATACCGTGATCGCCCGGCTGCCTCGCGCCATGGCTGCCTGCCTGGACGACGTCGCCCGCCGCTGGTCGCGCGACAGCAAGGCGGCGTAGCCGGCCCCCGTTCCTTGCGGAGCGGCGCCGGCGAGCCTTGCCGGCCGCGGCCGGAAGGGGGCCGACCGCCGCCGCGCGGGCGCCCGCCGTGGCCTTCTGTGGATGGTCCGGGGCCGCGATCTGCTGTCTGGTCCTGACCCACACGATTGCGTCATGCCGGACACATCCGCAGCGTTCGGCAAATCCTGCCGGAGGCGTTCGGCGAATTGTGCCGGAGCGGTGCATTGAACCGAAGAGCGCGTTCCGCATGACGAAGATGTGTGTGCCGCGCCTTCGCCCGCCCCGACGCGGCATGTTGAGCGGGCGGCTGCAACCGACGCGAACCCCGGCATCGCGGTGTCTGCGCCCGCGTCGATTGCTCGGCCTGCGGACCGGCATCATACCAGCCGCAAATCGTTTGGCCGTTGGTCGGCAACTCACCGTCCTGGCCGGCAACCCACCGTCATGGTCGGCAACTCACAGTCCTGGCCGGCAACTCACCGTCCTGGCCGGCAACTCACCGTCCTGGCCGGCGAAGGCCGGTCGTCCACGACTTTTGCTGATGGCAGCAACGGAAAGACGTGGATGGCCCACCTGCGCGGGCCATGACGCTGAAGGGCTGGCCGTAGGTCAAACGTAATGCCGGTTGGTATCACATCCCGCCGGGGTAGTTCGGCCCGCCGCCGCCCTCGGGCGTGACCCAGTTGATGTTCTGCTTCGGATCCTTGATGTCGCAGGTTTTGCAGTGCACGCAGTTCTGCGCGTTGATCTGCAGTTGCGGCTTGCCTTCGTCCGCACCGACGATCTCGTACACGCCGGCCGGGCAATAGCGCGTCTCCGGGCTGCGGTACTGCTCCCAGTTGGTGGTGATCGCCACGTCCGGGTCGCCGAGCTTCAGGTGGGCGGGCTGGTCCTCTTCGTGGTTGGTGTTGCTGATGAACACCGAGGACAGCTTGTCGAAGGTCAGCGTCCCGTCCGCCTTCGGGTATTCGATGCGCTGGGCCTGCTGGGCCGGGGCCAGTGTCTCGTTGTCGGGATGCGGGTGCTGCATCGTCCAGGGCGCCTTGCCGCGCAGCACGTAGGTGTCCAGCGCGGAATAGGCCAGCCCGCCCCACAGCCCGAACTTCGCGAAGGACGGGCGGATGTTGCGCACGCCGTGCAACTCCTCCCACACCCAGCTTGATTGCAGCTTCTGCGGATAGGCCGACAGTTCGGCGGGCTTGTCGCCGGCCAGCGCCTCGGCCACCGCCTCGGCCGCCAGCATGCCGGACATCATCGAGGTGTGCGTGCCCTTGATCTTCGGCACGTTCACGAACCCGGCCGCATCGCCCACCAGCAGGCCGCCGGGGAACACCAGGTCGGGGATGGACTGCCAGCCGCCCTCGTTCAGCGCGCGGGCACCGTAGCTGATGCGTCGCCCGCCCTCGAAATGCTTGCGCACCTCCGGGTGAGTCTTGAACCGCTGCATCTCGTCGAACGGCGACAGCCAGGGGTTGCTGTAGTCCAGTCCGATGACGAAGCCATAGGAGATCAGGTTGGGCCCGAAGTGATACAGGAAGGATCCGCCATAGGTCCTGCTGTCCAGCGGCCAGCCGACGGTGTGTTCCACCAGGCCCGGCTTGTGGTTCGCCTCGGGGATTTCCCACAGTTCCTTGATGCCGATCGCGTAGGTCTGCGGCTGGTGGCCCCGGCGCAGGTTGAAGCGGTCGATCAGCCGCTTGGACAGCGATCCGCGGCAGCCCTCGGCGAACAGCGTGTAGCGGGCGCGCAGCTCCATGCCGCGCTGGTAGTTGGGGCCGGGTTCGCCGTCCTTGCCGATGCCCATGTCACCGGTGGCGACGCCCACCACGCGGCCGTCCTCCTCCAGCACTTCGGCGGCGGCGAAGCCGGGATAGATCTCCACGCCCAGCGCTTCCGCCTGCTGGCCCAGCCAGCGGCACACATTGCCCAGCGAAACGATGTAGTTGCCGTGATTGTGCATCTGCGGCGGGGTGGGCAGGCGATAGGCCTTGGTGGCGGTCAGGAACAGGAAGCGGTCGTCGGTCGCGGGCGTGTCCAGCGGCGCGCCCTGGTCCTTCCAGTCCGGGATCAGCGCGTTCAGCGCGCGCGGTTCCAGCACCGCGCCGGACAGGATGTGGGCGCCGATCTCGCTGCCTTTCTCCACCAGGCAAACCGCCGCCTCCGGGGCGAGCTGCTTCAGCCGGATCGCGGCGGCCAGGCCGGACGGGCCGCCGCCCACGATCACCACGTCGAATTCCATTGCCTCGCGCGGGGGCAAGTCCTCCGCCATATCGGGTGTCCTCCAAATCTGTCGGGGCGCAAACTAGGCAGGAACGGCGGGGCTGTCACATCGGGGGTGACAACAAATGGCGGCCCTCCCGGCCCGTCCGGGCGACGGGTGCCCGACATTCCGGCGCCGGATCTGCATAGTCACCCCTCCCGGCGCGGCGTAAGCGCGCAGACCGGTGGGGCGAGCCGGCCGGCCGTCGCGTTCGCACGCCGGAGCGGACGGACCATTCCGGTTGCGCGCCGCGGGCCGGCGTCGGGATGGACCAGGCGTCTCCCCGCGTCAGGCCGCGCACCGCAACGGACCGGCCTCGGGGCCGGCCACCTGAGGCGGGGTCCGGCCCGGGGCCGGCAGCGGGACCGGTCAACGCAGGCTGTCGTGTTCGGGTCGGAGGACCGGTGAATGGACGAGCGGACCAGGAGCAACAAGGAGCCCCGCGATCCCGGCGTGGCAGGCCGGCCAGCGGGTGCGGGCGCGGCGCGACCCCTGGTGGCGCTGCTGCCGCTGGCGCTGGGGAGCCTTGTGCTCGGCGGATGCAGCGCACAACGGGCGCCGGCTGCGGCGACCGATCTGGTGGCCTTCGACGTGACCCAGGTGGAGCCGCCGGGGCCGGTGTTGCCGCCGCGGCCGGGCGGGGTGATCGCGGTGCCGCCGGGGTTCGACGTCCGCGTGCGGGTGCGGCCCACCAACCCGTCGGTGCGCGTCCTGCACGTAACGACGCTGGCGGACGTGCCGACGTGCCACGGGCGGCCGGTTCCGGACGCCTATCGGACCAAGACCATCGTGCTGCCCACCGTCAGCCCCGATGCCATGGTCCAGGACTGGGATCTTTCGAAGTTCACGTTCAGTTGGCTGAACCTGTGTCCGGATCCCGCGGAGCCGGCCTACCCGACATCCGTGCCCCTGAGCGGGCGCCTGACGCTGCATGCCGTGGCGGAGGATGCGGGTGGCGCGGTGTCCACGGGAAATCTGACCATTGTCGTAGGGAATGGTGGCGCCGGGGCGCCGGCGGTCGGCATGCAGGGTGTGCCGACGCGGCGGGACCGGCGGGGATAGCCGCGAACCACGGAGGCCGTCCGCGAAGGACGATCGAGGCAGGTCCGGCGCGTCCCGCTGGAATCATGGCTCTTTCGCGTGCGGGGCGATGGACCGGAGGAACACGCAGCATGACAGGTCCGCCTGCAGGTCCCGGACGACGCGGCGGATTTCCAGGCGCGGAGCGCCGCAGTCGAGCAGCAGGCGAAGGTGCAGCCCGGTGGCGCGCAGATCGGTGAGGCACTGCGCGCGATGGGTGTCATTGAGGGCGCGGGCCGTCATCAGCTCAACCAGGATGGCGTCCCGCACAAGCAGGTCGGCGACGTATTCACCGACGATCACACCGTCATACCGAACGGTCAGGCTGGGATGTCGTGTGACCGCGAGTCCGGCCTTGTGCAGTTCGTGCGCCAGGGCGTTTTGATGGACCCTCGCGAGCCGCCCGCAGCCCAGCGTGCGCGCGCCCGTCAGCGCGCAGCCGAGGATGCGATTGGACAGTTCGTTCAACGCCGGTGCGTTCGCGGCCACTCCCGTGTCTTTGCGATCTTCGCGGGTGGCCGTGTTTTGCGCCGAAACGGTTGCGGATGGATTGACGTGGCGGGCTGGTTTTCCCCTGGACCGAATAGTCGCTGCTTGTCGGGCGGGGGCAGGTAATGGTGGCACGTTGGGTGGCAGGAAGGATTCAAACGCAAAGGTCCCGGCAGACTACCGCCAGCCACCCCTAGACTCTCGCTCACCACCGAACCCGCGCATGGACGATCGCCCACTTGTCGCCATATCGGGCCGGTACATCAGACTGACGCGCCCCGGATTGCGGCATCCGGAGCGCGCCTTTGACCACGGTCTGGTTATTCGGCCGCGCCGCCGCGGTTGCGCGTTCAGCCCCGCGCCGGCGGGACCGGAGCCGGGGCTGGCGCCGGCGCCGGAGCAGCGGCCGGCGGCGGAGCCGGTTCGACCGGTGCGGGCGGCGGCGGCTTCTTACTGCACGCCGCGAGAAGCGCCATGGGAACGACGACGGCAATCGTCACGGCACCACGAAGCAAACCGCGACGGATTGTTTCGGAAGCATCAACCATTTTCCCCTCCTGCATTGTGTTACTCGTAGGCTGGATGCATTATAGATGATAAAGCGACAAATGCGCTTCACAACTGTTGGTGAAGAGTCACATTGTAGATTCTGGCCCAGGTTCAGAATATTATTTATGCGGGTCGGCAAAGACCGGAGAGTGGAACAAGTGCGCAGGCCGGGGTGCAACGACGGCTCTGGATCCCAGGGGCCATTGGCTTTCGTTCGGGCCCCCATGTCCCGACGAACCACGATTGCACGCAGCGCGACCGCTCTCGCCGCGGCCTGCGCACTGGCTGCGTGTGGCGCGTCCCCGAAGCCCGAACCGGTTGCCGTGCAGGCGCCGCAACCCGACCCTGAACTCCGCGACCGGATCGACGGCGCGGCCGCACTGGCCGTCGCCGGTGAACCGCTGAACGTGGCGTTGCTGCGGCGCTTCTACGTGCGCCGTGGTTTCGAGCCGGTCTGGACAACCCGGCCAGCACAGGCAGCCTCACTGGTGAACGCGGTGTTGCGCGCCGGCGACCAGGGGCTCGATCCCGCGCTGTTTCACGCCGACCTCCTGCGGCGCAGGGCGACACTCCCGCCGCTCGACCGCGAGTTGGTACTGTCGGACGCCGTCCTGACCTACGCCGACGCGCTGGCCCGCGGCGCCGTGCCGCTTGGGCAGCGAAGCGACGACGAGGTCCTCACGCCCGGGCCGGTCGATGTGGCGGCTGTGCTCGATACCGCGGCCGGCAGCGCCGATCCGGCGGCCGTGATCGAGGCGCTGGCACCGGCGACGCCCACCTACCGGGCGCTGCGCCGGGCCTTGCGGCAATATCGCGCGGGTGCCCCCGCGGGCGGGACCGCCGCGACGGAGCTCTTGCGCACGATCGAGGTCAACCTTGAACGCCAGCGCTGGTTGCCGCGGCCACTGCCGGCGGACCGCGTCTGGGTCAACGTGGCCGACGAACGGCTGGTCCTGTATCGCGCCGGCCGGCCGGTGTTCTCCACGCGGGTCGTGGTCGGCCAGGACGTCGCGGACCATCAGAGCCCCGAGTTTCGCGCCACCATCGATGCGATGTTCTTCAACCCGCCCTGGGTCATCCCGGCCGACATCGTCACGGCGGAAATCCTGCCGAGGATCAGCCGGGACCCGGATTATCTGGTACGGAACGGGATGGTTCGGCTGGCGACTGGCGAGGTGGAGCAGCGGCCGGGACCCGACGCAGGCCTCGGGCTGCTCATGTTCGACATGCCGAACCGGTTCGACGTTTACCTGCATGACACGCCGAAGAAAGCTGTCTTCAGCCTCGACAACCGGCGCATCAGCCATGGCTGCATCCGGGTGCAGGATCCGCTCGAACTGGCGGCGTTGCTCATGCGGGAACCGACCGCCGCGATCAGGCAAGGGATCGCGATGGGCGGCACCACGCGACACGCGCTCCCGACCCCGATGCCGGTGTTCGTGGTCTATCAGACCGCGTTCGTGGATCGTCAGGGCAGCCTGCAGTTTCGCCCGGATTTCTACCACCGCGACGATGAGATCTGGCTGAAGCTCCAGAGCGTCCGCAAGGAGAGGCAGTTCGAGCCACCGCCGGAGCATCGCCTGCCACCGACCCGGACCTACCGGCTTGCCCGGCGGGGTTTCACGGGGAGATCCGAAAACCCGGCCAATTCCATCCCGCGTTGACCTTGTCGTATTCGCGGATGCCGGCATTGCCGGCGAAGATGCCCGTATCTGCGGATGCCGGCATTGCCGGCGCAGATACCGGGGTGCCCGACACGTCTGCGCGGCAGCGTTGACGCGGGTGCGGCATGCGGCCTCGGTCCCGATACCGGCCGAGCCGTGGTGCCGACCGGATGGAACGTCCGCTCCGGGTCGGAACGGGCGGTCTCGCGTCGAGCCCTGACCCGGCGGACCGCCAGTCGTGGGTAGCCCACCGTCCACCCGGTCAGAACGCCTGTGCGGAGCGACAAGGCGTTTGCTGGTGAACCCCGCCACCCCGGCAGAATCACGGTTGCACCCCGCCGCATCCGGTATAGGACACAGCCATGGACGCACTGGCGCTGCTGCGGCTGCAGATCGAGTGGGGCGCCGACGAGGCGCTGGACGAAGCCCCGGTGGACCGGCTGCACGCGCCGGCCCCGCCGCCACCCACCGCCGCGCCGGCCTCGCCGCCCACCGCCACGCCGCCCACCGCCACGCCGCCCACCGCCACGCCGCCCACCGGCGCGCCGCCGCGTCCGGCAGCCGCCCCTCCGCCCCCCGGCGCGACCGCTACCCCACCGCCTCTCCCGCGCGGTCAACCATCCGCCCAACCGGCTGCACCGCAGGGCACCGCGGCGCAGCGGGCCCTCGCCGCTGCCGGCGCGGCCGACAGCCTCGCCGCGCTCGCCACCGCGATCGCCGGGTTCGACGGTTGCGCCCTGCGCGATACCGCGACCAAGCCGGTGCTGCCGGAAGGCGACCCCACCGCCGGCCTGCTGCTGATCGGCGAGGCACCTGGCGCCGACGAGGATCGCGCCGGTGCCCCCTTCGCCGGCCAGGACGGCGCGCTGCTGGACCGCATCCTTGCCAGCATCGGCCTGTCCCGCGCCGGCGTGCTGCTGGCACCGCTGATCCCCTGGCGCCCACCCGGCGGCCGCCCGCCCACCCCGGCGGAACTCACGGTCTGCGTTCCCTTCCTTCACCGCCTGATGGTGCTGGCCGAACCGCGCCACGTGGTGCTGTTCGGGCCCCTGGCGGTGCGCACGCTGCTGGATGGCAAGCGCCGTCGTCCCGGCACCGGCTGGGTGGATCTCCAGGTCCCCGGCCTGTCGGCGCCCGTCCCGGCGCTGGCCCTGCCCAGCCTGGCGATGCTGCGCAGCACCCCCAAGCTCCGGCGCGACACCTGGGCGGACCTGCGTCGGCTGCGGCACGCGCTGGGGGAGGCGCTCACAAATTCGTGACGCAAGAACGGCCGGCAAGCCACTGATTCGCAATCCAACCGACATGAAACCGGTTCGAAACCCAGTTTCAGGGGATTGCCTTCCCAGGTTTTGCCCGGTAGCGGATGCCGGATGCGAGGGGTGCTTCATACACTCTCCCGCATTCCCACCGCGGCCAAGGGCGTTCTGCCGGCCGCTTTTCTTGCCGGACTACTCGTTACGGCAGCGCAGGCAAAATCGCCCGCATCCGGGAATGGGGCAGACGAACAAACGGCGTTCGCGTTTCCGCGGGTGCTGCTGCATGCGGACTCCGAGGTCGCGATGCCGCAGCCGCTGGATCCCAGCGACGCGGCGCGGGTGCGCCGGATTTTCGCGTTGCAGCACCAGGGCAAGCTGGCGGCCGCCGACAAGCTGATCCCCGACCTGCGCAGCAAGCTGCTGCTCGGCGCGATCCTGGCCGACCGCTATCTGGGTCCCTATCACCATTCCACCGCGGCTGAACTGCGGGACTGGCTGGCGCATTACGGCGACCAGCCGGGTGCCGTCGCCATCCACGCTCTGCTGCTGCGCCGCATGGCTCCGGGCGCCACGGCCCCCGCCGCGCCGCCGGCCCCGGACCTGGCGCTGCCGCAGAGCCCGTCGGCCGATCCTGGGGCCGATCCCGCGGCCGATCCGGACCCCGCCCCCGGCATCACCCGCAACGCCATGCTGGACCGGGCGGTGGCGGCGCGGCTGCAGAAGGACAAGCCGGACCAGGCCCTGCACCTGATCGCCCGCTGGAAGCACCTGAAGCCCGCCTACCGCGTGCTGCTTCGTGCCGAGGTGGCCCGCGCCCTGTTCACCACCAACCACGATGCCGAGGCGCTGCGCGTCGCACTCTCCGCGGTCCACGACGCGCCGGTCCAGGCGCGGCTGGGCCGGGCCTGGTACGTCGCCGGGCTGGCGGCCTGGCGGATGGGCCATGTCGAGCAGGCGCGCACGCTGTTCGAGGCCGGGGCCCATGCCGCGATTACCACCGCCCGGATCCGCGCCGCCGCCGCGTTCTGGGCGGCACGCGCCAATCTGCACCTGAATGCGCACAAGGCCGCGTGGCACTGGATGCGCAAGGCCGCCGCCGAACGCCGCACCTTGCACGGCATGGTCGCCCGCCGCGTGCTGGGACTGCACACCGGGATCATCCCCAGTGGCAGCCTGCTCAGCCAGGCGGACGTGGATGCCGTGGACGCGATCCCGGCCGGGGAACGTGCCCTGGCGCTGCTGCAGGTGGGGCAGAAGCAGCGCGCGGCGGCGGAGCTGCGCCATGTCTGGCAGGCGGTGAAGAACGATCCGGGGCTGCGGCGCTCGGTGCTGCTGCTGGCCTCGGCCGAGGGGATGCGCGACCTGGCCGCCCGTTTCGCCACGCTGGAAGCCGAGGCCGACGGCGCGCAGCCCTTCGACCCGTCCCAAAAGCTGCCCCGGCTGCGGCCGGCGCACGGGTTCAAGGTGGATCCCGCGCTGGTCTATGCGCTGACCCGGCTTGAATTGAACTTCAATGCGGATGCGGTGAGCCCCGCCGGGGCACGCGGGCTGATGCAGATCATGCCGGTGACCGCCCGCTATGTGACCGGCGACACCTCGCTGACCCCCGCCAGCCTGCATGACCCGGGGCTGAACCTGGCGCTGGGCCAGCGCTACATCACCTGGCTGTCCCAACAGGGCGTGGTGGACAACAACCTGCTTTACCTGCTGGCAAGCTACAATGCCGGTGTGGGCAACCTGACCAGTTGGCTGCGCACCATGCGCGATCAGGACGATCCGCTGCTGTTTCTGGAAGCCATCCCGGTGGACGAGACCCGCGCCTTCGTCAGCGCGGTCCTGACCTTCACCTGGCGCTATGCCGCCCGCCTGCACGTTCCGGCACCCAGCCTGGATGCTCTGGCCGCCGGCGAGTTCCCCCGCTTCACGCCGCTGGCCGCCGAGGGCAAACTGCGCCCCGCCCTGGCGCAGGCTGATTGACGGCCTGCCCCCAAACGGCAGGAGGCGCAGCATGGCACGCATTGATGAAAGCCGCCCGTTCATCCCGGTGAACATCGCGGTGCTGACCGTGTCGGACACCCGCACGGCGGCCAACGACACCTCCGGCGACACGCTGGCCGACCGCATCACCCAGGCGAAGCACGCGGTGGTGGCCCGAGCGATCGAGAAGGACGACGCCGGCGCGATCGAGACCCTGCTCCGCCGCTGGATCGCCGACCCGCAGGTCGATGTGGTGATCACCACCGGCGGCACCGGCATCACCGGCCGCGACGTGACGCCGGAGGCGTTCGAGCGGGTGCTGGAAAAGAAGATCGAAGGCTTCGGGGAGCTGTTCCGTATGCTCAGCTACCAGAAGATCGGCACCTCCACGATGCAGTCCCGGGCGCTGGGCGGGGTGGCGCACGGCACCTACCTGTTCGCGCTGCCCGGCAGCACCGGCGCGGTGAAGGATGCGTGGGACGACATCCTGGTGGCCCAGCTCGACAACCGCCACCGCCCCTGCAACCTGGTGGAGCTGATGCCGCGCCTGCAGGAGCATCTTAAGGCGGCGGAATAGCACCGCGCGCGCTGAACGCGCACCTGGCGGCAACCGACCGATCGAACGCGCGCCCGCCGGCAACCGGCCGAACGTTCCGCACGGCAACACGATCGGTTCGGCGTCCATGGCTGGGTGAGGCCCGGCCGCGGCGGGCCGATCACGGCGTAAATGACCAGCGCCGAGGGTGAGCGATCTGGCCGTGACTGCCAGCCCCGGCGACGACAGGCAGGGCTGGTGGTGTCGGCGCGCTCCGTTCCGGCCCCTGTGCGCAGGAGCCTGTCCAGGGTGCGCAGGAGCCTGTCCAGGGTGCGCAGGAGCCTGTCCAGGGTGCGCAGGAGCCTGTCCAGGCCGCAACCGCGGCGCGACCCGAGGGCCGCGCCGCGACGCTGTCTCAGTTGCGGGCGGCTGCCGCGACTTCGCTGGCGAAATCCGGGCCCTCTGGCTTGTCCACGCCCTCGCCGAGCTGGAAGCGGGCAAAGCCGGCCAGGCTGACGCCGGCCTTCTGCACCACCGCCTTCACGCGGCTCTCGCCGTCATGCACCCAGACCTGCTCCAGCAGGACGGTTTCCTCGTAGTATTTGCGGATCCGGCCCTCGACCATCTTCTCGATGATGTTCTCCGGGCGGCCGGAGGCGCGGGCCTGCTCCATCAGCACGTTCTTCTCGCGCTCCAGCGAGGCGGGGTCCACCGCGCTGATGTCCAGCGCTTCCGGGCGGCTGGCCGCGACATGCATGCCCACCTGGCGGCCGAGCGTTTCCAGCGTTTCCAGCTCGCCGGGGCCTTCGACCGCGACCAGCACGCCGATCTTGCCCAGGCCGGGGCGCACCGTGTTGTGCACGTATGTGGCGACCACGCCGTCTGTCACGCTCAGCACCCTGGCGCGACGAAGGGTCATGTTCTCGCCGATCGTCGCCACCAGGTTGGTCAGCTTGTCGGCCACCGTGCCGCCGCCGGGATAGGCCGCCGCCTTCAGCTTCTCGACATCCTCGCCGACTTCCAGCGCCACCTTCGCGACCGTTTCCACGAACTCCTGGAAGGTCTCGTTGCGGCCGACGAAATCGGTCTCGGCGTTGACTTCCACCATCGCCGCCTTGTGCGGTGCCGACGCCACGCCGATCAGCCCTTCGGCCGCCACGCGGCCGGACTTCTTGGCGGCCGCGGACAGGCCCTTCTTGCGCAGCCAGTCCACCGCGTCTTCCAGCGCGCCGCCGGTCTCGGTCAGCGCGCGCTTGCAGTCCATCATTCCCGCGCCGGTCTTCTCGCGGAGTTCCTTCACCAGACCGGCCGTGATCTCAGCCATATTCAAATCTCCAGCAATAATCCCCGAACCCGTCCGGTTGCCCCCGGACACGAGGCCGAAAGATCAGGCGTTGGCCTGTTCGGCGGGGGCTTCGGTTTCCGGCACCGCCTCGGGGGGCAGTTCCTCCACGGCGCCGATATCCGCGCCGCTGGCCGCCAGTTCGGCGCTGATGCCGTCCAGCACCGCGCCGGACACCAGGTCGCAGTACATCGTAATGGCGCGGATCGCGTCGTCGTTGCCCGGGATCGGGTAGCTGACGCCGGACGGGTCGGAGTTGCTGTCCAGCACCGCCACCACCGGGATGTGCAGCTTGTTGGCCTCCTCGACCGCCAGCTTTTCCTTGTTGGTGTCGATGATGAACAGGATGTCGGGCAGGCCGCCCATTTCCTTGATGCCGCCCAGCGCACGCTCCAGCTTGTCGCGGTCGCGGGTGATCTCCAGCACCTCTTTCTTGGTCAGGCCGGCGGTGTCACCGGACAGCAGCTCCTCGATCTGGCGCAGGCGCTTGATCGAACCGGTGATGGTCTTCCAGTTGGTCAGCGTGCCGCCGAGCCAGCGATGGTTGACGTAGTACTGGCCGCAACGCTTGGCGGCGTCGGCCACGTGTTCGGCGGCGGCGCGCTTGGTGCCGACGAACAGCACGCGCCCCCCGCCGGCGACCACGTCGCGCACCGCGCGCAGGGCGCGGTCCAGCATCGGCACGGTCTGCTGCAGGTCGATGATGTGGACCTGGTTGCGCACGCCGAACAGGTACGGCGCCATACGCGGGTTCCAGCGGCGGGTGTGGTGGCCGAAATGCACACCGGCTTCCAGCAACTGGCGGAGGGTAAAGTCGGGCATCGCCATGGCGACGGTTCCTTTCGCACGTCCGGTTGAGCCTCCGCGGGGCATGTCAGGCGACACCGGAACCCGGCGTGAACCGGGAAAGGCGCCCCGCGTGTGAATTCGCCGCGCGGTCCTGCGACCGTCCGGCGAGCGGCATATGGCGGAAC
This sequence comes from uncultured Alphaproteobacteria bacterium, assembly GCA_963721065.1. GTDB lineage: Bacteria > Pseudomonadota > Alphaproteobacteria > Acetobacterales > Acetobacteraceae > CAWBLP01. Next base: position 915,432 of record CAVRHO010000009.1, on the reverse strand, counting down.
CGTGCCGCCGGCGCAAGTGACGGTCGCGGGACAGCCGCCCAGGCCGGCCGCTCCGGCGCAACTTAAGTCGACCGGGGCGCATGATACGGTGCCTGCGCAGCAGAAGGAGGAGCGCCATGAAGTTCTACAATTCCGTCGGCCCCAATCCGCGCATGGTACGGATGTTCATGGCCGAACGGGGCATCGACCTGCCGCGGGAGGAGGTGGACCTGCGTGGCGGCGAGAACCGGCGCGAGGCCTATATGGCGAAGAACCCCTCCGGCCAGTGCCCGGCCCTGGAACTGGACGACGGCACGATCCTGGCCGAGATCACCGCGATCTGCGAGTACCTGGACGAGACCACGCCCGGCACCTCCCTGATCGGCAGCACGCCGCAGGAGCGGGCGGAAACCCGCATGTGGACCCGGCGGATCGACCTGAACATCGTGGAGCCGCTGGCCAACGGGTTCCGCTTCGCCGAGGGCCTGAAGCTGTTCCAGAACCGTGTGCACTGCATTCCGGCGGCGGCCGACGACCTGAAGCAGATCGCGCAGGAAAGGCTGACCTGGCTGGACGGGCTGATGGCCGGGAAGCAGTTCATCTGCGGCGACCGGCTGAGCATGGCCGACATCCTGCTGTTCCCGTTCCTGGAGTTCGGCGCAACAGTGGGCCAGCCGCTGAACCCCGAGAACCGCAACATCGCCGCCTGGTTCGACCGCATGAAGGCTCGGCCCAGCGCGGCGGCGTAGGAACCGCGGCCAGAGGCTGGCCGGTTCCGTTGCCCGGTCGCCGGCAGCCTCCTGGTCACCCGCCGTGCCGGTTGTCGGGCGACGACGGCACGGTCAGCTTTGCAGGAACGGCCGATCGCAGGCGCGGCCGTGTCTGGGGCGCGGCGGTGTCTGGGGCGCGGGCTGTGCAGCCGGAGCACCCACCGCCGTTGTTCCCGCTCCCGCGGCGGCTCATCGCCCAGTGCCCTTCGCGTGGCCCCCTACGCTCAGGCAAGCCGCTTCGTCATGTACACGCGATGCAATCCCTTCTCCTCTCCCCGGTGCGTCTCGACGTAACCAATGCGGGCGTAGAGGGCGATGTTTTCTGTCATGGCCTGGTGCGTATAGAGCCGGATGGCACGAAATCCTGCCTTGAGCGCAGCCTGTTCCGCGAACTCCAGTAACTTTCGGCCAATACCGCAGCCTTGCCTTGCTGGATCAACGGCGACGTTGTCCAACAGCATGGCATCGTCTTCCGGAACAAGAACAAGAAGTCCCAGCACGGTGCCTTCGCAGTCCATGACATGGACACGTTGCGCCAGAATGAGCGCCGCGTAGTCGTCGCTCATCGGGCCTGGCTCGCGCCCGATCCGCGGGACATGGCGAGCGTAGGCAGCCGCGACGATTGCTTCCACCGCGGCGCGGTCCCCGGGCGCAGCAATTCGGATGCCATGGTCCATGCCGGGGATGTTAGGACTGGTGACCGAGGCAGAAAAGCTCCGCAATGGGTCGGCGGTCGTTACGCGGCAAGCGGAAGGCCGAGCCGATTTCGTAATGTGCGTGAGCCCGGCACAGCCTTGCCGGATGGGGGAGTCCTCGACACCAAGAAAACAAGCCGATCATAGGAATTAAGACTTGACATAGGATGGCCCGCCCATATACTGATCACCCAATGCCAGCCGCGCCCCACACTGCCGGCCTTCCTTCCCAACCTCCTCGCAGGAGGGGTGCGCGCTTTCTCTCCCGGTGCCGCCGCGCGGTAAATGACGCCATCGCCGGCATCGCCCGCGCCGGCCGCCGCCGGCGACGGCCGTCCGTGCCGGCGCCGGAAGCGACCCGCAACCCGGCATCACCCACGCCAACGCGTGCCCCACGACGGCCACGCACCGCCCCGTCGCCCACGCCATCCCGGCCTGGCCGGATCGCTCGCTGGTTCGGCTTCAGGCAGCGCCGGCCCGCACCCCCCAACGCCGCACCTCTTCCCGACACCGGCGATGCCCCGTTCACGCCGGAGGCCTGTCCCGGGCTAACCGCGGAAGCCTGTGCGATCCTCAACACGCCGGTCGAGGACTGCGACCCCGATATCCTGCGCGTTGTGCTGTCCGCGCTCGCCAGCCACCTGGCGGCGACGCCCGCGCTGGGCATGACGGATGCCAACGCCCTCTTCGCCACACTCTGCGCCCGACTGGGCACGCCGCCCGGCGAGGTCGCGCCGGAACCGCAGCCGGACGCGGCAGCCCCTGGTCCAATGCAGGCCGGCCCGGTCGGGCCGCCGGTAGCAGCCGCGCCGCCGGTATCACCAGCCACGCTGCCCGAAGCAGCACCGGCACGCGTGCCGCAAATCCCGACCGTCCCCAGCGCGAAAACCACGCCGGATCCGGCGACGCCGCCGAACCCGCCGGTTTCCCGCACCGGACCGCCCCGTGGCGAAGGCCGCCGCCTCCTGATCCCACGCGCGCCACACGGCACACCGCAAGCCCCGCCGCCGCGGCGCCTGCACCATGCCGCCTGTCCCGGCCCGCCCCCCAGACATCCCGGCCGAGACCGAGGCTACGACCGCAGGCTCATCCGCACGCATTTGCGCATCACCGACGGCAGCGCCTCCTCGGCCAGTGCCGTGACGGGGCGCAGGAAGCCGTCCGCCTCGATGCGCGGCACCCGCGCGGCCAGCAGGTCGATCGTCAGCGCGAAATGCGTGAACCCGTGCCGCACCTCCCCGGCGGGCCGCCAGTCCGCCGGCATCGGCGCGTGCGCCAGCGCTTCCGCCTGGCTCCACGCCGCCTCCCGCCACGGCGTGCCGGGCAGTTCGGTCATGCCGCCCAGCAGGCCTTCGGGCGCGCGGCGCCGCAGCAGCACGTGCCCGGCGTCGTCCTCCAGCCAGAAATGCACGCCGCGCCGCAGCGGCCGTTCCGGCTTCGGCATCTTGCGCGGCAGGGTGTCGGCGATGCCCGCCCGCCGCGCCGCGCACCCGCGCATCCACGGGCACAGTACGCAGGCCGGCGCCGCCGGCGTGCACACCGTCGCCCCCAGATCGAACAGCGCCTGGGCGAAGTCGCTCGGCCGAGCCGCCGCGGCCGGGTCGGCGCCGATCTGCTGGGCCAGGCGCCGCAGGGTCGGCTTCGCGCCGGGCAGCGGATCCGTCACCGCGAACAGCCGCGACACCACCCGCTCCACATTGCCGTCCACCGGCACCACCGGCACGCCGAACGCGATCGCCCCCACGGCCGCCGCGGTGTATTCGCCGATGCCCGGCAGCGCGCGCAGCCCGGCCAGGTCGCGCGGGAAGCCGCCGGCCGCGGACACCGCCCGGGCGCAGGCGTGCAGGTTGCGGGCGCGTGCGTAGTAACCAAGCCCCGCCCAGGCCGCCAGCACCGACTCCAGCGGCGCCGCGGCCAGTGCCTCGACTGTAGGAAAGCGACTTACGAACTTGTTAAAGTAGGGTATTACGGCGGCAACCGTGGTCTGCTGTAGCATGATTTCGCTCAGCCAGACGCGGTACGGATCTGCCTGCCGTCCCGGCTCGCTCCGCCACGGCAGACGGCGCCGGTGCTGGTCGTACCAGTGGAGAAGCGAGTCGGCAGGAGCGACGGTGACACAAGACACGAAGCCCGGTATCGCAAGCGCGCCCCGTTACGTCTATGGCCCACGGCCGATCGGCACGCTGCTGCCGCAGGTCACGCGCCCGGCCTTCCGGCGGACCAGCCCGGCCACCGCGCAGGTGATGGCCGACTGGACAGCCATCGTCGGGCCGGCCCTGGCCGGGGTTACGCGGCCGCAGCGCCTCACCGCAGGCCAGCTCACCATCGCCTGCTCCGGGCCGATCGCCATGGAACTGCAGCATCTGGCCGATGAGCTGGTCGGCCGCATCAACACCTACCTGGGCAAGCAGGCGGTGAAGCGCCTGCGCTTCGTGCAGACCCGCGCCCCGGCGCCACCGCCGTCCGCCGATCCCCCGGCCCCGCCGTCCGAGGCCATGCGACGCCAGGCGGAACAGGCCGTGGCCGACCTCCCCGAAGGCGACCTCCGCGCCGCACTCATCGCGCTCGGCGCCACGATGCTGGATGCCGCCACGCGCCTGAAAAGTTCGACTTGACCGCCGTCCCAGCCGTAGTCAACACTACATATAGAGGTTCCGATGCCCCTGACCCGCCGAATCCTACTATCCGTTGTTGCCGCATCCGCCGCTGTCGGCGCCGGCACCGCCGCGCATGCTGCCGCGCTGAATCCGGAGTCGGATCGTGCCGTCGGCCAGCCGGACGCCGGGACCACGGTCGAGGAATGGTTCTCCCTCACCTGCACCCACTGCGCCCGGTTCGCCCAGGAAACTTTCCCGAAGATCCAGAAGAACATGATCGACACCGGCAAGATCCGCTGGGTGTTCCGCGACTTCCCGCTGGACCAGGTGGCGCTGACCGCCTCCATGGTGGCGCACTACCTGCCGCCGGACCGGTATGAACCGTTCATCATGGCGCTGTTCGCCAGCCAGGACCGCTGGGCCTTTGCCCGCGGCATCAACACCACCGACGAGCTGTGGAAGATGGCGGCGCTGGCCGGCATGTCGAAGCCGACCTTCGACAAGGCGATCCACGACACCAAGCTGCGCGACTGGATCCTGAAGCAGCAGAACATGGCGCAGAAGCGCTGGGGCGTGAACTCGACCCCCAGCTTCATCATCAATGGCCAGAAATACGCCGGGGAAATGAGCTACGACGCGTTCCGCAAGCTGATTCCCGGGGCGTAACCGCAGGAGCCGCGCTTGCCCGTCAGTTTCCGTCGCCTCCGCATCGCCGGGTTCAAGAGCTTCGCCGAACCGGTGAGCGTCGAGATCATGCCGGGACTGACGGGTGTCGTCGGGCCGAACGGCTGCGGCAAGTCGAACGTGGTGGAGGCCCTGCGCTGGGCCATGGGCGAGAACAACGCCCGTGCCATGCGCGGCGGCGAGATGGACGACGTGATCTTCGCCGGCACCTCCGCCCGTCCGTCGCGCGCCCTGGCCGAGGTCACGGTGTTCCTGGACGAGACGGTCGGCGTTGCCCCGCCGCCGTTCCATGATGAGCCGGAACTGCAGGTCAGCCGCCAGATCGAGCGTGGCAGCGGCAGCAAGTACCGGGTGAACGGCAAGGAAGTGCGTGCCCGGGACGTGCAGACGCTGTTCGCCGACATGGCGTCCGGCGCCCGCGCTTCGGCCATGGTCAGCCAGGGGCGCGTCGGCATGCTGGTCGGCGCCCGGCCGGAAGAGCGGCGGATGGTGCTGGAGGAAGCCGCCGGCATCACCGGCCTGCACGCCCGCCGCCACGAAGCGGAACTGAAGCTGCGCGCCGCCGAGGCGAACCTGGCCCGCGCCGAGGACCTGCGCGGGCAGTTGGAATCGCAACTGGCCGGCCTGAAGCGCCAGGCCCGCCAGGCCACCCGGTATCGCAACCTGTCCGGCAACATCCGGTCCGCCGAGGCGGAGCTGCTGTCGATCCTGCGCGCCCGCGCGGTGGCCGCCCGGGATGCCGCGGGGGCCGCGCTGCACGAAGCGCGCGTGGCGGTCTCCGCCGCCGCCGAAGCGTCCGGCACGGCCGGCGAACAGGCCACCCAGGCCGCTGCGGGCCTGCCCGCCCTGCGCAACACCGAGGCGGAAACCCGCACCCAGTTGGAACGCCACCGCGTCGAGCAGGAGCAGATCGCCGCCGAGGAGCAGCGTGCCCGCACCGCCCTGGCCGACGCCCAACGTCGCCTGGAACAGCTCGGCCGCGACCTGGCGCACGCCGAACAGCTCAGCCGGGATGCCGCGGCGGCGGAACAGCGGCTGGCGGGCGAGGATGCGTCACTGGCCGAAGCCGATGCCGGCCACGAGCAACGGGCCGAAGCGGCCGGTGCCGAGGCCACCGAAGCGGCGGACGCCGTGCGCGAGGCGGAGGCCGCCGCCCATCGCGCCACCGAGGCCGCGGCCGAGGCGAATGCCCGCCACCAGGCCGCCACCCAGATGCTGGCCCAGGCCGAGCAGCGGGCGCGCCGGGCGGAGGAGCAGTTTGCGCGGTTGCAGGGGGAACGCGACCGGCTGGCCGGCCAGCAGGTGGATCCCGAGCGGGTCGCGTCCGCGGATACCGAACAACAGCAGGCCGAGGCGGCCCTGACCGCTGCCCGCACCGCGCTGGACGCGGCGGAACAGGCGCGCGCCTCCACCGCCGCCGCGCTGACCACCGCACGGGAAGCGCAGTCGGGCGCCGATTCCGCCCGCGCCAAGGTCGCCGCCGAGGCCCGCGCCTTGTCGGAAGTGCTGGCGGTGCGCGACGGCGAGCGCTGGCCGCCGATGGTCGATGCCCTGACGGTGCCGGCCGGCCTGGAAACCGCGCTAGGGGCCGCGCTGGGCGAGGAACTGACCTCCGCGCTGAACCCCGAGGCAGCGCGTCACTGGCGTGAACTGCCGCCGTTCGACCCGGTGCCGGCGCTGCCCGGCGGCATCACGCCGCTGGCCGAAGTGGTGCAGGGGCCGCCGGCACTCGCCCGCGTGCTGTCGCAGATTGGCCTGGTTGAAGACGGAACAACCGGCGAGGCGCAGCAGTCCGCTTTGGCACCTGGCCAGGTATTGGTCTCACGCGACGGCGCGATCTGGCGGTGGGATGGCTATACCATTCACGCGGGCACGCCGACCGCCGCCGCGGTGCGGCTGCAGCAGCGCAACCGGCTGGCCCGCCTGCGCGCCGACCTGCAGCAGGCCGAGCAGGCGGCCCAGACGGCGCATGCTGCTCGGCAACAGGCGGACCAGGCGGCCCAGGCCGCGACCGCGGACGAACAGCGCGCCCGATCCGCGCGGCGGGAGGCGGAACAGCGGCTGGAGCGCGCCCGCTCCGCGCTGACCGCGCTCCGCCAGCAGGCGGCCACGGCCAATGCCCGACTGGCCGCGGTGGACCAGCAGATCGAGCACCACACCGGGGAACGGCAGGAAGCCGAGGCGGCACTGGCGCGGGCACGGGAGGCGCAAGGCGCGCTGCCCGACCTCACTGCGCTGCGCGGCGGGGTGGACCAGGCTCGGGCCGCGTTGAGTGCCGCGCGCAACCGGGAAACCGCTGCCCGCACCGAACGCGACACGCTGGCGCGCGAGCATGCCGCCCGCGTCGCCCGCCGTCAGCGCATCGCCACCGAACGCGGCGACTGGCAGGCCCGCGCCAGCGATGCCGCGGGCCGGGTGACGGAACTGGCCAGCCGGCGCGACGCGGCACAGGCCGAATTCGCCGGCCTGGAAGCCGCGCCCGCCGAAATCGCCGCCCGCCGCGCGGAGGCGCAGGAAATCCTGCAGAGCCGCCGAAGCCGCACACCGGCGTGCCGCCAACGAACTGGCGGCGGAAGTGAAGCGCTCGGGCGAGGCCGACCGCGCGGCCCGTGCCGCCGAGGCCGCACTGGCCAGTGCGCGGGAGCAGGCGGTGCGGGCCGAGGCCAACGCGCAACAGGCCGACCACGCCTGGGGCACCATCGCCGAACGCATCCTGGAGCGGCTGGGCGTCGATGCCGAGTTGCCCGATCCGCCCGACGACCTGTCGGAGGAAACCGAGACCAAGGCCCGCCGCCGCCACGAGCGCCTGATCAAGGAGCGCGAGGACATGGGCCCGGTGAACCTCCGCGCCGAGGTCGAGGTGAACGAGGTGGAACAGCGCATCGCCGCGATCGATACCGAGCGCGAGGAACTCACCACCGCCATTGCCAAGCTGCGCGGGTCCATCGGCCATCTGAACCGCGAGGGGCGGGAGCGACTGACTGCGGTGTTCCAGGAAGTGGACCGGCATTTCCAGGCGCTGTTCGCCCGCATGTTCGGTGGCGGCCGGGCGCACCTGGCGCTGGTCGGCTCGGACGACGTGCTGCAGGCGGGGCTGGAGATCTACGCCCAGCCGCCGGGCAAGAAGCTGGCCACGCTGTCGCTGCTGTCCGGCGGCGAACAGGCACTGACCGCGCTGTCGCTGATCTTCGCGGTGTTCCGCTGCAATCCCGCGCCGATCTGCGTGCTGGACGAGGTGGATGCCCCGCTGGACGACGCCAATGTGGAGCGTTTCTGCACGCTGCTGGAGGACATGGTGCGCGAGACGCAGACCCGCTTCATGGTGGTCACCCACCACCCGCTGACGATGGCGCGCATGGACCGGCTGTACGGTGTCACGATGCAGGAGCGTGGCGTATCGCGCCTGCTGTCGGTGGACCTGGACCGGGCGACGGCGATGGCGGATCAGCCGCGGATGGCGGCGGAGTAGGGGCAGGGTCGTTTCATATCAGACCATACCTGACCGGAATCAGCTTTGACATTTTGGTGCAGGGATGCCGTGGCGCTGGGTTACCCACCGCTCCATGTCGTTCTGCCCGGCGGCCAGGGCATTGCGATCGATCCCCGTGACCGTCACGTCGGTCGGGAGCGACCGTGTCTTCAGCGCGCGCGCGGCGACAATGCAGTAGGCCAGAATATCGTTGGTCCGGACATAGTCTCGCGGACTGTTGGGCCGAACGACGCCGCCGGGCGCATCCGCGCTGCCACCCAACTGTGCGAGGGCCCGATCGCTGGCGGCCTTGTAGCCGGCGACGGCCGGATTGAACACGCGGTCCGGGGCGCGTCCCAGGCCGTCAACCAGCAGCGCCACCGCATCGGTCTGGCCGGGACGCGTGATGCTGGGCAGGTGCAGCCAGGGTTCGGAGACAATGGCAAGCTCCGCAAGGGGCTCCGCCATGACGAGGTAGGCGCAATCGCGGGGCGGACGCGGCTGCACCGTGTTGCAAAGCGCGGTTCCCTCGGACACCGCCCGACGCATGACAGCCGCACCGCTTACACCGGGATCGGCGGACATCCCAGCATCCTGGCCTTTCGACGGGCTGACGATTCCGATGTTGCGGCCCGTGGCGACTTCCTCCAGCAGGACGAAATGCGCGGAGGATGCGGCAATCCGGTACAGCGCGATCCGGGTCGGACCGTCGGCCCCCCGGCTGTCCGCGGCATCCAGGGCGTCGCGGCCGACCACCAGGAAACTGCTGCCAAGATTGCCCGATGGCGGTGCTACCAGGCGGGTTCCGGCGGCCGACGGGGAACGCGGCTCCGCCTGCTGCGGCGCATTGGCCTGGCTGGCCAGTCGCTCATAGGAAGACGAGAGATCGTCCAGCGTCCGCGCGCCGCAACCGGCAAGCGCCCCGGCGACCAGTGCGAGGACAACAAGATACTTCATGACCGGCCTCTCATCCGTTCCGGGCGTCCGCCAGCCGGAGCAACTGCCCGATCGGCGCATCGGCCGTGATCCTGCCATCGAGAAGGGCCGTGACGGATAGCGCGAACAGGACCTCGACTTGCGAAGGCATGACACGCGCCTCGGCCCCCTGCCCATTGGCCCCTTGCGCCTCGGCAACCAGCGTGGCCAGCAGAGTGCCGATCATCGCCACTTTTGCGCCTCCGATCGGTCGGCTTGCCGCGCGTTGGAGCAGGGTAACGATGATCTGCTGAAGCGACGGACCGGTCAGGACTGGCGGTTGGCCGCCCGATGCGGCGCGATCGAAGGCGTCGCTGGCCTGGCTCAGAGCGAGCTGTATCAGTTGTGTGCCAATACGGGCATCGCCGGCCGTGGTCATGCCAAACAGCCGGCCCGGGTTCGCCGCCGCGGCTTTGGCCGCCGCGGCCGCCACGGCAAGCCAGCCCTGGGGGCTCAAAAGATCCGCGCCTTTCTCCGCCATGGCACTGGTTACGGCCGAAATCACCGCCTGAGCCTCCGTGCCGGCATGTCCCCCGGTAACGAGCCGCGGCGTGGCAGCGATTTCGCTCAGTACGATGCCGGTGAACGCCGCGATCTGGTCGCGGCTGGCCAGCCGGCGCAGCAGCGCGGGACTGTCACCGGCAAGGGCGGGGCGGATCCCATCGATGGCGCTGGCGATCAGTTCTGCCGCAATGCCGTCCCACGTGCCGCCGGACCCGAGCAGCATCGGCAGGGCGGTGCGCACCGAATCAAGCGTCGCGGTGGCAACGTCCAGCAACATGACCTGCCCAAGTCGTCCAACCTGGGCGTCCTCGCCCACCTTGCCGGCCACAGCCGCGACAAGCTGCCGGAGAGCCTTGGTCTTTTCGTCCGCGGTCGTTCCGGAGACGAGCAGTTCCGGGCGAGAGGCAATGACCGTCACCCCGGCACGCCAGAACCCCAGCCAGGTCTGGCGCTGCAGAAGATCGTCCCCTGTCAGGCTGGCCGCCTGGTCCAGAACGCCGCCGGACAGCGCGGCGACCACGGTGGTGAGCTGGTCGCCATCGCCGGCATGCACCAGGTTGCCCAGGAATGCGTTGCGATCGGCCGCAACCGACCGCAGGGCCGCGGCTGCCATCCCGGGGAGAAGCTGGTCCCGCAGCGTTTCCCATCTGGTCAGGGCACTGAAGACATCGGCGGATGTGGCGCCGGGCCGGTTTGCCTCGCTGTCGAACCCCTGCTTCAACGGCAGGATCGTCGCAGCCACGAGCCGCTGTACATGCTTTTCGTTGACCACCAGATCAGGGTGCCTGGCCAAGGTCGCCAGGCCTGCCCGGAAGGTCGTCAGCAGCAGGGACTGGCCGAAGTTGGCACCCAGCCACTTCTCGTCCTTCCACGCATCGGGCTCATCCAGCGGCGGGATGACACCCCTGGTCTCGACAGCCAGTGCCGCGATCGCGCGCAGCAGCGGTTGGCTGGCCCCGGTCGCTGCGAACAGCGTGGGAGACGACCTGGCGAAATCCAGCGCGGTATCCGCGAGCGCCAGGATGATGCGGAGCTGCGGGGATGGCGGCCGGTCCGGATCGGAATCGTCCCACTGCCGAACCTGCAGCACACCGGCCAGTGCGGCGGCGCGCGGGAGGGACATCGGGCTTTGTGGCAGAAGTGCATGCCATTGGGCGATCACCGCTGCCAGATGATCCGGTCCCTGCTGCGGCAGATCGTCGGCCTGGTTCCAGTGTGCCGCGAGCGGGCCGCCTTGTTCGACCCAGTGTCGCATCTCCCGTTGCTTGAAGAACTGCTGTGCAAGCAGCCCTTCGTCTTCGGTTGCCGGAAGAAGCGGGAGAGAGGCGTTCCGGTCTCTCACGTATTGCTCGTATGCCGCTTCCGCAGCCAGGCCGAGCTTTATGACAGATTGTACACCGAATACGATCAGGTCCGGCGTTACCGGCATGGTTTCCCCCTTTTGACCCGCGATATTCTGCAGGCAGGATTTATTATGAATGAGCGTGTACAGATTTGTAGTTGAAAGCAACACGCGATCCATGCATCAGTCCCGCAGGTTCCGTGTGTGACCGCGTTCACTTTCCACCGGGATATTTGCGCCTGATTGCCGCTTCGGCCCGGCATGTTCGCCCGGGCTCCGCAGGCGCTGGCGGAAGACGACATCGCGCATGACACCTTTCGCATGCGGTCGCCGGCGCACATGCACGAACCGCTGAACGGAACCGCGGGACTTTCGGGCGGCGCGGATGTGTGGGCTGGCAAGGCGCGCGATTTCCATTCCGTCGATCCGGTTTCACGTGCAATTATATATGCCGCTCCGCGTGAAGCTTCTCACACCCGGCGAATTGTCAGCGCCGGTAAATACCGGCAGCCGCCCCCAGATGCCGTGCGGCAAGGCTTCACCACGCAACAGGAGGAAAGCATGGCCGACGTCCTGCCAAATCAACTCGTCAATTCCGTGATGGGAAAGCTGTACGACATCCTCGCCAACGGCGACGATACCGTGCCGAAGTCCGAGGACAACTTCTTCAGTTGGTGCACCCCCGGCCTGCCGGTGGACGCCGAGGATTTCGAGTTCCTCAAGCAGGGCCTTACGGGCGTCGTGAAGAAGCGGGACCTCGCGGAGATGACGACCCCGGCCGCCCCGGCGGGCGCTGGCGCCCCGGCTTCGCCGCCCCCCGCGACGCCGGAACTGACGCCGGCGCTTCTGGACCAGTTGCGGGCAAGCGACACCGCCCGTCTTTATACACAGGCCGAGGCGCTGGCTCGTCTGGTTGATCTGGTTGTCGATGTCACCAAGGCCAACAACGGCCAGGTCGCGAAACTGAGCATCCTGAACAACGAAGGCTCGCTGTCCGACGTTTACCAGCACGTGCTTCGCATGAGCCAGGTGATGGAGACGGAACTGCCCGAGGAGACGAAGCAGAAGATCGAGAAGTTCCGCAACCTGCTCACGGTCAAGAAGACGAAGAAGAACCTGATCGACGACTCGGAAACCGTGGTGACCGAGCCGAGCCCGCTCACCAATGCGTATTTCGAGAAGATGGCGGCTTATGAGGACGCCGCGCTGGCCTACAATGCCCGCCGCGTGGATGCCCTGACCGCCGCCACGCCGTCCGCCGTGCACTACTGGGCGCTGAACGCCAATGTGCTGCGCCACAAGGTGCAGGCCGCTCTGATGGACTGGGTGAGCAACGGCTACAAGGACGACTACGAGGCGATTTCGGCGTTCATCGACCAGGTGATGCAGCGCGACATGTCGCTGCTGAAGCAGCAGTACCGCGACGAACTGCAGAATGCCCGGGTCACCGGCCTCGCGTCCGGCAGCGACTTTTTCTACACATCGCTGCTGCCGGCAAGCTTCGCGACAGCAAGCGGCTGGACCCAGTTCACCTTCTCCAGCGGCGATTTCCAGCGCTATGCGAACGCCGACTACAGCAGCAGCCGATGGAAGGCCCAAGGCGGCGGAGGCTGGTTCGGCATCTTCGGCGGTGCCGGCGGCGCCAGCCACAGCGAAAGCCGTAGCGAGTACAAGTCCCACTTCAAGCTGGACACGTTCAGCCTGTCGTTCGAGATCGGCCAGGCGATCATCAACCGGCCGTGGTTCAAGCCGTCGTTCCTCAACAGCAAGTGCTGGCGGTTCGACCAGAATAATCCCGAGACGAAGAGCGAAATGCTGAGCGACGGCGGCACGCCGCCCAAGGGCATGTTGCCGGCCTACCCGACGGCGATCATTTTCATCCGCAACCTGCACCTGTCCCTCGGGCACGACGAGGGATTCCAGAACTTCATGACGCAGCACACGAGTTCTTCGGCCAGCGGCGGCGGCTACGTGAATTTCGGGCCTGTCCACCTGGGCGGAAGCTACAGCCGGACCTCGGCGCACGGCGCGACCCAGAGCAGCCGCGGGTTCAGTTGGGACAACCAGGGCATGCACGTGCCCGGCATGCAGGTGATCGGTTTCAAATGCCACGTCCTGCCGAAGAGGCCGGATCCGCTGCCGAACATCCAGAAGTGGATCTAGGGCGGGTCCGCGCCGCGCGAACACCCGCGCCGTCCCGGCCGCAGCCTGACGTCTGCAGGCGGGCGGATCGCGGCGCGGGGCCGTTGCTCTGAAACGCCGGCCGCGGCCGACCTGGCCATGTGTCTCCGGAAGGAGCGTGGAACCAGGCCGGCCCGGTCGCGAACCCCACACCTGCATCCGGCCGGGCGCGCCACGCGCACGCCCGCGGAACCCAACCCGGGTGGAGAGGAGACGCCGATGGATGCCTTCGTTCAACTCGCCCTGATGGCCAAGGCGAAACGCGTGTTCGAGTCCCCGGACACGTTCCTCAGCTTTCCCGCCCTCTCGCCGCTGAACTATGCGCCGGAGGATCTGGATTTCTCGCAATCGGGCATCGCCAGCGCGGAAGACCTGTCGCGGATTTCCGAGTTCGCACGGATCACCAATCAGATCCCGCGCGGTACGGTCGCACCGGTGGAGGAAAGCGAATACCTCTGGGACATATGCAGCGAAGTCCTGGCCATGGGAGAGCCGGCGAGCGGCGCGTTGAGCGCTGGCGACCAGGCTCGCCTGGATGCGGCGCTGGCCTTGCTCTACACGCCCGGGGAGGGTGGATTCCGCCAGGACAGCCCGACCCTGGTGGCCTACAAGGCCTGCCGCGACGCGCAGATTACCGCGGAAGAGGAATATCGGAACCAGCAGTTTACGGCCGAGTCCGCGACCGACCCCGCCGTAAAGACGCGCTGGATGACGCAGGACGAACCACGTCTGCGGCAGGCCGTTGCCGCGGCCGAGGACGCCTGGCGTACGCACGGGCAGAAAGCGCAGGTCGAGGAAGCGCTGCAGATCGAGCAGATCTGCGCCGCCCGCCAGCCGACGCTTACCTGGGCGGAGTGGAAGACCAGTCTGCTCAGTGACATCGACCTCGCGACCGACACCGACCAGATTTGCTTTGCAACGACGGTCTATACGCCGAGCGATGTGTTCGACGATTCGTGGCCGCGGTTCACGTTGACGGCGACGGAAATGCAGCGGCTGGTGGCGGATGCACCGCCCGAGCTGCTGGATATCTTCGGGTCCGGTGCCGCGGCCGGCGATATCGAAAGCGTGTCTTTCGAGTACAGGTCGGTTGCGCTGACCCGGCCGTGGTTTCCCAAGCGACTGTTTCAGGAGCGGTTCTGGCGCATGGGCAATCCCGGCGACCTGTCGGACGGTGCGACGCCCCCGCACGGGCGGTGCCCGTCCTACATCACGGCGCTGGTGTTCGCACGGAATGTGGAGGTGCATCACAGGCGGGCATCGGGTGGGGCGCCGCCGCCGCACGTTGCGCCCGGTGTGCTGCTCCACCTGTCGCCCGCGGTCGTGCGGGCGGACTCCGCGCAACTGAAGCTGGCGAAGGTCGCAAGCCCACCCAGCGCGAACACCGTCGCTTCGGTCCGGCAGTTGCGTGTTGCTGCGCCGGTGGCGGCATCGCCCGCAACCCACGCGGCGGCGGCGCCGATGATGGCGCGGATGGCGATGGCGCACCCGGCGACGCCGCAAACACCGGCAACCGCGATGCTGCGCCCGCAACTGAACATCAACCGGGTTCTGCTCAAGCGACCGGGCTTCGTGGTGCGGCCACCGAGACCGACCGGTGTGTCACGTCCGCCTCCGGTTTCTCCACCGCCGCCGCCTGTGCACACGCAGCCGCCACCACCACCACCACCAAAACCCGAAGCGCCACACGACCAGATCGCGATCCTGGCGTTCATTTGCCGGCGGGTTCCGCGCTGCGCGAACCCCGACCCCAATCTGACCTGGGGGTGACGACGCCGCGGTGCGGCGGAAGTCCGGGCAGCATTCTGCTGCACAACGGCGGCATGCCGCCCGTATCCGGGACGGGGGTCCCGGGGCGGGCGGCCGCTCTTGCACAACCTGTCGCGGATTTAGCGCCCCGGCTTGTACCCGTCGGTCAGCGTGCGCAGAAACGCGATGATGTCGCGTTCGTCCTGTTCGCTGATCGCAGGCGTCTCGCCCAGGTGGCGATTGAACGGCGGGTCGGTGACATCGACATTCGTCCGGTAGCGCGGGGGCAGATCGTTGAACTTCTGCACGTGCCCATCCGGCCCGGTGGGGTACACCTTGGCCGGATCGACATCACGAAAGGCGTAGAAGTCCAGCACCTGCTTCAGCGTGTGGAACACCCCGTTGTGAAAGAATGCATGCCGGGTGGCCACATTGCGCAGCGTCGGGGTCAGGAACATGCCGCAGTATTGCGTGGCGGCATGCAGGTCGTGGCGGAACGGACCGCACAGCCCCAGGTCGAAGTGGTGCTTGTCGCGGTTGGCCAGCAGGGCCGGATTGCGGGGAACGCCAAGCGCTTCGTACTGCGCGTCGGTGAAGCGAGGCGGGGTTCCGTCGGCGCGCGGCCGGTCCAGGTGGCAGCCGCCGCAGTTCGCCTTGGCCGGATTGTTGAACAGCGTGTAGCCACGCAGTTCCGCCGGTGTGAGGCGGGCTTTTCCCTCCAGCCATTCATCGTACTTGCTGGTGTAGGGATGGAAATCCGGCGCCTCGATCTGGTAGCGCGCAACGGCGAACAGCGCTTCGGACAGCAGCAGCCGCGGCTGCTGCAGGATCCCCGGGCCGAACAGCGCGATGAAGTCCTTCGCATAGGGCGCGTGCCGTAGTTTCCGCGCCACCGCCGCGGCGCTGGGATTGGCCATCTCCACCGGGTCCAGCAGCGGGCCCAGCGCCTGCTCCTGCAGCGTGTTCACCCGGCCGTCCCAGAACAGCCCGCCTTGGGGCACCATCGCCGCCGCCGCGGCGGCACTGTCGCCGGCGATCTTCGGGGCATGCGTCCCGGGCGCGGACAGAGCAACGACCTGAGGCAGCGGTGCCGTCTCGTTATCGTCGCTCTCCGGTCCGATGCTGAATCCCGGCGCCCGTTCCAGATAGGTCAGGGTCGGCACCGCCCGGTTTCCCTGCAGGTTCAGGCCGGGACCGCCCAGCATCACCGGCCCGGTGTTCGGCGGGCCGTAGTGATGCGCCGGGTCGTGGCACGATGCGCAGGCCAGCCGGCCGGACGCGGACAGGCTCGTGTCGTAGAAGATCCGCTTGCCCAGTTGCGCCATCGCCGACAGCGGTGCCACGGGTGGGCGCACCAGGTGCACGGGATGCGGATTCTCCCCGGGCAGCAGCGCGTGCGGCGCCGCATCAGGCCGGGACGAACGCGCCGCCGCCGGGATCGCGGCGACGGCGAGCATCAGGGCGATGCCCGCTGCCCGGTGCGGGCGGCGGGCGGAACGGTTCGGCGCTCAGTGGGCCTCCGCGGGCGGAGCCTTCAGCACCTCACCGGTCTTCGGGTTCAGGAACACCGGCGCGGTGTGCCCGCCCGACTTGAAGTCGAACAGCCCGGCCAGCGACCCGGCGGTGGCATCGAACGAACCGCCGCCCAGGCGCTCGCCCTTCAGCCAGTTGTCCTCGATGAAGCGCACCACGGAGGCCTGGGAGATCTGCGCATGGTCCACGTGATTGGCGGGCGCCCAGGGGGAGACCACCAGGAACGGGATGCGCGTGCCCGGACCGCAGCGGCCGTTCACCGGCTTGCCGTCGATACCGGCGGGCGGCACGGCCTTGCCGCACTTCCCCGCACCGTCGAGCTGGTCGGCTTCCTGGTCGAACGAGGCGTGCACCGGCTTGGTGAAGGCGTGGTCATACCAGCCGTCCGAGTCGTCCCAGGTCACGACGATGGCGGTGTTCTTCCAGTCCGGCTGCTGCTCGATGAAGTTGATCAGCTTCACCGTGCCGTCCTGCTCATCCAGCGGATCGGAATAGCCGGCGTGGCCGTCCTGATAGGCCGGCAGCTTCACGAAGGACACCGCGGGGAAGTTGCCGGCCTTCACCGCCGCATAGAAGTCCTGCAGCCCGTATTCGTGGTTGGCCGGATCGGGTGTGTCGCCGTCGTGTTCCAGGCTGTAGCCGATCGTCGTCAGCGAGCTGGGCCGCGCATGCTTCGGATTGGCGGTGGAGGCGTAGTACTGAAACCAGTTGTGGTGCGGGATGTAGTCGGTGACCTTCTTGCCCACCACGTCCGACTGCGTGCTGCGCTTGCAGCCGGTGCTGCCGTTCGGATTGTGCGCCGCCAGGTTGAAGCCGCCCATGAAGCCACCCCAGGTGATGCCGCCGGCGTTCAGCAGGTCGCCGATGTTCTTGCCGGTCATCATCGCCTGGTCCTTCGGCTTGGAGCAGACATCGTAGCCCGGATCGACATCGTTGATCATCGTCCAGCCGCCCTGGCCGTCCGAGATGTAGTACGACACATGCTTCAGCGTGGAGGGCTGCTTCGTTGTCTTGACGATCTTCATGCCGTCGGTCTGGCCGGACACAACCTCCAGCGCGCCGGGGGTCGAGGGGCCGTAGGTGTCGGTGTAGGCGTTGTCGCTCATCGCGAAATGCTGGGCATAGTTCCACAGCGCGGTGACGGTGTTGCCGTCGAAGTAGCCCAGCACCTGGCCCGGCGTGCCGAACGTTCCGGCGCCGCCGGCCGTGCCGCGACCGGTGTATTTCGGAAACAGGTCGGCCTTGCCGCCATTGTACGCCTGCTGCTCCGCCGTGTAGGCGTGGTTCTGGTCGGCGGTGTTGGCCTGCGTGCGGTCCAGCCGGAACGGCAGCGCCGCGCCCTTGCCGTTGGCCGGATTGGTGTTCGGGTTGTGCTTCAGCAGGTCGGCCGTGGCCAGGTTGTTGACCTCCGGCGTGTCCTTCGCCGCACTGAAATGGGGCTCGCCCGAAGGATTGGCCGCCTTCGGGTAGGTCGCGAAATAATGGTCGAACGAGACGTTCTCGTTGAAGATGACCACCAGGTGCTTGATCGGCGTGGCGGTCTTCGCGGCGTCCTGGGGTTGCGGACCCGAAAGACTGGCCGGCGCCACCGCACCTGCGCTTGCGGCGGATGCCACACCTGCGCCCGAGACCAGCAGGCCGGCTGCGAGAAGGCCGGTGAGCGAAGACAGAAGAGCAGTGCGGCGCTTCATGAGTATTCCCACATACTGATTTCCCCGGCGCGATTTATGGGCAAACCTTCCGCTTGTCGCATGAAGCAATTATGACAGGCCGCCGGGTTCACCCACAATCGAATTTCCGGTTGGATCAGACTTTTATCAATATTGGAAGCAGGCACGCCACAAGCAGCAGCGCCATGCCGATGTTGAAGGCGCGGAACTGCCAGGGGGAACGCATCACCCGCCGGGCGGCTTTTCCCAGCAGCACCCATGGCAGCATGCACGGAAAGGCGACCGCGGCGAAGACCAGGCCGATGCGGCCCACCTGCAGCCACAGCGCGTGGTCGCCGCTCACGAAGACGCTGCTGGCCCCCACGGCGATCATCCATGCCTTGGGGTTGATCCACTGGAAGCCGGCCGCACCGATGGTGCCCAGGATCCGGCGCTGGTCCCCCGCGCCGGGTGGCGGTGCCGCAGCAATCCTCCAGGCCAGCCAGAGCATCCATGCGGCGCCGGCCCAGCGCATTGCCAGGAACAGCGGCGGCCAGACCAGCAGCAGTGAACCAAGGCCCGCGGTGACCACCATAAGCATCAGGGTGAACCCGACCGCGATGCCAAGCATGTGCGGCACCGTCGCCCGTACACCGTAAGCAGCACCGGAACTCGCGAGCATCACGTTGTTCGGGCCGGGCGTGATGTACATCGCCACGGCGAAGCCGATCATGGAGAGAAGCAGGCTGTTCATGGGCCACGCCCGGCAGGATGGAAGTGCGGGCACGGATGACAGCGGTCCGGCGTGGCACCGGCAAGTCTCATTGCACGGGACCGGCGTCGGTCCAATCGCCCTGCGGCCACCCACCGCAGGCGCGGCAGGTGCCGGAGCCAGGACCGTTGTGCTTCGCCATGTTTCTGCCCACCGCCGGTTGGCAGCTTCGCCAATCGGTCCCATTCTGGCCTCTGAACATCGCGCAATCCCGGGAGAACCCCTCATGCAGAAGCGCCGGCTCGGCCAGTCCAGCCTGGAAATCGCCCCGCTCGCCTTCGGCGGCAATGTGTTCGGCTGGACAGCGGATGAGAAAACATCCTTCGCCCTGCTCGACGCCTTCGTTGCCGCCGGCTTCAACTTCATCGACAGCGCCGACGTCTATTCGCGCTGGCATCCCGGCAACAGCGGCGGCGAATCCGAAACCATCCTCGGCAAGTGGCTGAAGGCCCGCGGCAACCGCGACAAGGTGATCATCGCCACCAAGCTCGGCATCGAAATGGCCCCAGGCAAGAAAGGCCTGTCACGCGCCTACATGATGCAGGCGGTGGAAGACTCGCTGCGGCGGCTGCAGACCGACTACATCGACCTGTACCAGTCGCATCGCGACGACCCCGACACGCCGATCGAGGAGACGCTGTCCGCCTACCAGGAGCTGATCAGGCAGGGCAAAGTGCGGGAGATCGGCGCCTCCAACTTCACGGCCGACCGGCTGGCGGAACTCGCTGCGCATCAGCGCGGCACAGGGGCTGCCGCGGTACCAGTCGCTGCAGCCGCTGTACAGCCTGGTGGAGCGTACCGACTTCGAGGGTCCGCTGGAGGAACTGTGCCTGAAGGAGAAGATCGGCGTCATTCCGTATTACTCCCTGGCCAGCGGCTTTCTCAGCGGCAAATACCGCTCCCAGTCCGATACGTCCGGGCGTGCACGCGGATCACGCGTGGAGAAATACATGAACGACGCGGGCTTCCGCGTGCTCGATGCGCTGGACGCGGTGGGCAAGCGCTACAATGCCAGGCCGGCACAGGTGGCGCTGGCCTGGATGATGGCCCGGCCGAGCATCACCGCGCCGATCGCCAGCGCGACCAATCTGGATCAGTTGCAGGAGCTGATGCAGTCGGCGGAGCTGTCACTGGACCAGGACGCGATCACGCAGATCGATCAGGCGAGCCGCCCGGCGTAACCGGATCCGCCGCACCGCGCCGGTCGGCAAGCTGCGTACCGAGTGGCGCGGTGCGCGCACGTTCTCTCCGAACGTGCGCGTCTTTTCCCCCGCAATGTGAGGCCAACAGAGGCGGCATTTGATCCACGCCGTCCTCCAATCGGCTTTGCCCAAAACTTGACCCTCCCCGCATTCCGGCGTCCCATCCCCTCAACAAGAACCCACGGGAGCGAGCGCCAATGCACGACACGGTCATTCGCGGCGGAACCATCCTGGACGGCACCGGCACCCCCGGCTTCACCGGCGACGTGGCGATCGACGGCGACCGCATCGCCCAGGTTGGCGGCAAGGCCGGCCCCGGCAAGCGGGAGATCGACGCCAATGGCCTGCTGGTCACCCCCGGCTGGGTCGATGCGCACACCCACTATGACGGGCAGGCGACCTGGGACCAGCAATTCGCGCCGTCGTCCTGGCACGGCGTCACCACCATCCTGTTCGGCAATTGCGGCGTCGGCTTCGCCCCGGTGCGGCGCGAGCACCATGACTCGCTGATCGGCCTGATGGAGGCGGTGGAGGAAATCCCCGGCATCGCCCTGGCCGAGGGCCTGAAATGGGACTGGCAGAGCTTCCCCGAATACCTCGACGCGCTGGAGCGCATCCCGCACGCCATCGATTTCGGCGCCCAGGTGCCGCACCACCCGCTGCGCGTCTTCGTCATGGGGGACCGCGCGATCAACCGGGAGGCCGCGACCGGCGACGACATCGCCGAGATGCAGCGCCTGACCCGCCAGGCGCTGGAGGCCGGTGCGTTCGGCTTCACCACCTCCCGCACCAATTCCCACAAGACGCCCACCGGCGAGATGGTGCCCGGCCGCTACTCCGAAGTGCAGGAACTGGTCGGCATCGGCTCCGCCCTGAAGGGCCTCGGCTACGGCGCGTTCGGCGTGAACAGCGACTTCGACGACGAGGCGACGGAACTCGCGTGGATGACCCGCCTGTCGAAGGACACCGGCCGCCCGGTGTGGTTCCTGCTGACCGACCGCGCCAACGACCCGCCGCGCTGGCGCCGGCTGCTGGATGGCGTGCATGCGGCCCGCGCGCAGGGGGCGATGGTCACCGCGCAGGTCGCCGGCCGCCCGGTGGGCGTGCTGCTCGGGATCGACACGGCGCTGAACCCGTTCTCCATCCGGCCGAGCTACAGCGAGCTGCTGAAGCTGCCGGCGAGCGAGCGGTTGAAGCGGCTGCAGGACCCGGCGATGCGGGCGCGGATCCTCAGCGAGGCGCCGTCCGCCCGAACTGGTGAACCGGCTGTCGCAGTTCCGCCAGCAGATCACCACCCGCTGGGACCGCATGTTCGTCATGGGCGATCCGCCGGATTACGAGCCGGAGGAAAGCAGCTCCATCGCCTCCATCGCCAGGCGCAGCAACCACACGCCGGACGAGGTGGCGTATGACTACCTGGCGGGCGGGCTGGACCGGTTCCTGTTCTTCCCGATCGTCGGCTACACGCAGGACAACCACGACAACATCCGTTCGATGCTGACCGATCCGGCGACGCTGCTGGGGTTGTCGGACGGCGGGGCGCACTGCTCGTCCATCACCGATGCCAGCGTGCCGAGCTGGATGCTGATCCACTGGGGGCGGGACCGGAAGCGCGGGCCGGGGCTGCCGCTGGAGACGCTGGTGAAGCGGCAGACCAGTGAGACGGCGGACTTCTTCGGCCTGGCGGACCGCGGGCGGCTGGCGCCGGGGCTGCGGGCGGACGTCAACGTCATCGACTTCGCCGGGCTGCGCCTGCACAAGCCGGAGGTGCGCTACGACCTGCCCGCCGGCGGGCGCCGGCTGCTGCAGCGGGTGGACGGCTACCGCGCCACCTTCGTCGCCGGCACGCCAGTGTTCGAGCGCGGCGAGTACACCGGGGCGACGCCCGGCAAGCTGGTGCGCGCCTCAGCGCGGTAGCGCATAAACGGGAGAAAATGTCGGACCCCTGCCCCTTCCCCTGCGGGAAGGGGGCGGGGCGAGGGGAACACGCCCCGAAAGCGGGCGTGTGTTCCTCTGGGCTTGCGCGCGCCCGCTTCCAACCAACTTGCATGCCTGTACGCCTCCCGTGAGGCGGCGGGGAGGGGCCTGTCCGGCTGCCCATGCCACCCCTCCGACGTTCCGCTGGTCCGGGCCGCCTGAACTCTATCACTTGACAAAGTCGATCGAACGATAAGATTCCCGCCCGACACGGAAGAGGGCGGCACATGGCCGACTTGGCAGATCGCGTCCGCCCCGGCGGCAGCGCCCGCGGCGAGGATACCAGGCGGCGCCTGCTGAATGCCGCGCTGGACCTGTTCGGCTCCCTGGGCTTCGAGGCGACCAGCACGCGCGCCCTCGCCGAACGCGCCGGGGTGAACCTGCCTGCGATCCAGTATTATTTCGGCAGCAAGGAAGGCCTGTACCGCGCCGTCATCCAGCAGATCGTCGAGCGCATCGAGACCCATGCCGGACCGGTCGGCGCCCGCATCACCGCGGCCCTGGCCGGCCAGCCGTCGCGGCCCGAGCTGCTGGCGCTGCTGTTCGACATGACCGACGTGATGGTGGCGCTGATCCTGGAGGAGACGCTGGCCGACCGCGACAGTTGCCGCCGCTTCTTCGCCCGTATCGAGATCGAGCAGAACCCGGCCATCGAATCCCTGCACGCCTGCGTCACCCGGCACATCCTCGCGCCCCTTGCCGGGCTGGTCGGCCACCTGATGCACCGCCCGCCGGACGACGAGCAGGTGCGCATGCGCGTCGTCGCGCTGCTGGGCGAGGCGAAAGCCTTCGGCTGCTGGGGCAGCGATCGCGTGCTGGGCTGGCGGGAAGCCGACCCCACACGCGTCCACGCCGTGCAGCAACTGCTGCGCGCCCACGCTGCTGCAATCTTCCACAGCCCCGAGGCCGGCCGGTGACCTACCGTTATCTCCCGTTGCTTCCGTTGCTGATGCTGGCCGGCTGCAAGGTCGGGCCCGATTTCCACACGCCGCCGGCGCCGTCGGAGACCGGTTACCTGCCGGAGAAGCTGCCGGTGCAGACCGTCTCCACCCCGGTGCCGGGCGGCAAGGCGCAGCGCTTCGTGCAGGCGATGGACATCCCCGGCGAGTGGTGGACGCTGTTTCACTCGAAACCGCTGAACCACCTGGTCACCCAGGCGCTGCGGGCCAACCCGGACATCGACGCCGCACAGGCGGCGCTGCGCGAGGCCCGGGAGAACATGTACGCCGGCGAGGGCGCATTGTTTCCCAGCGTGGATGCCCGTGTTCAGGCCGAACGGGAGGCGGTGTCCGGCGCAGCGCTCGGCCAGCCCGGCAAGAACTTCACCCTGAACCTGACCACGGCGGAGCTGAGCGTCGGCTACGTGCCCGACGTGTTCGGCGGCACGCGGCGGCAGATCGAATCCCTGGCGGCGCAGACCGGCTACCAGCTCTTCCAGTTGGAGGCGACGTACCTGACGCTCACCTCCAACGTCGTTGCGACCGCCGTGCAGGAAGCGTCGCTGCGCGGGCAGATCGAGCGGACCGAGCAGACCATCAAGGTGCAGTCCCAGGCCTTGCAGCTTGTCCAGCAGCAGTTCCAGTTCGGCGCCGTGCCCAAGTCCGACGTGCTGCAGCAACAGGCCACGCTGGCGCAGACCCGCGCCAACCTGCCGCCGCTGCAGAAGCGGCTGGGGCAGACGCGGGACCAGCTTGCCCGCCTGATCGGCCAGTCGCCGAGCAAGCCGATCGGCGCGACATTCACTCTGGCCAGTTTGAAACTACCCGGGGACCTGCCGGTCAGCCTGCCGTCCACCCTCGTGCGCCAGCGCCCCGATGTGCGCGCGGCGGAGGCGCAATTGCATGCGGCCAGCGCCGATGTGGGCGTGGCGATCGCCAACCAGTTGCCGCAGTTCACCATCACCGCGGCGCTGGGCGGGGAGGCCGGCGGGTTCGCGGGACTGTTCCAGCCCGGCAGCCTGATCTGGAGCGCGGTTGGCGGTATCAGCCAGAAATTGTTCGATGCGGGCACGCTGGCGCACAAGAAGCGCGCGGCCGTGGCCGCGCTGGACAGGGCGGCCGCGCAGTATCGCGGCACTGTCCTGACAGCCTTCCAGAATGTCGCGGACGCACTGCGCGCCCTGCAGTCGGATGCCGAAGCCCTGCGCGCACAGGCCGCCGCTGAACGCGCCGCGTATGCCAGCTTCGACCTGGCACAACGGCAGTTCAAGCTGGGCGCGATCGACTACCTGACCCTGCTGAATGCGGAACGCACCTGGGACGACGCACGCGTACGCCTGGTACAGGCACAGGCCAACCGCTATGCCGATACCGCCGCCTTGTTCCAGGCGCTGGGCGGCGGCTGGTGGCACCGCAATGACGTCAAGCCGGGACCAGGACCGGACCACCTGACACCACCACTTCTATCCGCCGCGCGGAACTGACGGGAACCGTCTCATGATCAAGCGCATGATCATCATGCTGGTGCTGGTGGGGGTCGTGCTCGGCGGCTTCTTCGGCTTCCAGGCCTTCAAGGCGAAGATGATCCACAAGGTGATGGCATCGCTCGCCAATCCGCCGCAGACCGTGTCCACCACCAAGGCGGCGACGCAGCCCTGGCAGCCGCAGATCCATGCCGTCGGCACGTTGCGCGCCGAGAAGGGCGCCGAACTGTCGCTGGAAGTGTCCGGCATTGTGGACCGGATCAATTTCAAGTCCGGCGAAGACGTGAAGTCCGGTGTGGATCTGCTGCGTCTGCGGACCGATGACGACGAAGCGAAGCTGCAGGCCCTGCTTGCGACGCAACACCTGGCGCAGATCACCTATGATCGCGACCTGAAGCAGTTGAAGGCGCAGACCATCAGCCAGGCGACGCTGGATTCCGACCGCGCCACCCTGAAGAACGCACAGGCGCAGGTGGAACAGCAGAAAGCGGCGATCGCCAAGAAGGTGCTGCGTGCGCCCTTCGCCGGCCATCTGGGCATCCGGCAGGTGGATGTCGGGCAGTTCCTCAACGCCGGCACGCCCGTGGTGACACTGCAGTCGCTGGATCCGATCTACCTGGACTTCTACCTGCCGCAGCAGGCGCTGGCTGATATTCGCGTCGGCCAGTCGGTGGTGGCGCATGTGGACACGTTCCCCAAGCAGACCTTCGCCGGCAAGATCCTGGCGATCAATCCGCAGGTGGATCCCAACTCCCGCAACGTGCAGGTGCGGGCAGTGCTCGGCAATCCGGACCACAAGCTGCTGCCTGGCATGTTCGCCACGCTGGACATCGATACGGGCGCCGTCCACCACTACGTGACGCTGCCGCAAACCGCGATCAGCTACAATCCATACGGAAGCACCGTGTTTCTGGTGGAACAGGGCGGCAAGGGGTCGAGCGTGAAGCAGACCTTCGTCACCACCGGCGCGACGCGCGGCGACCAGGTTGCCGTGCTGTCCGGTGTGAAGGCGGGCGAGGTGGTCGTCACCGCCGGGCAGATCAAGCTGCATAACGGCACGCCGGTGAAGATCAACAACTCGGTGCAGCCCAGCGACGCGGCACATCCGACTCCTGTAGAAGACTGACGGGCGGTTACGCGCATGCGATTCACCGACATCTTCATCCGCCGGCCGGTCCTCGCGACCGTGCTCAGCCTGCTGATTCTGGTGCTGGGCCTGCGCGCGATGTTCACCCTGCAGGTGCTGCAGTACCCGAAGACCGAGAACGCGGTGGTCACCGTGACCACCACGTATTACGGCGCCGATCCTGCCACCATCGCCGGGTTCATCACCACGCCGCTGGAGAACGCCATCGCCCAGGCGGACGGCATCGACTACATGAGCTCGACCAGCACGCCGGGCGTCAGCACCATCACCGTCAACCTGCGGCTGAACTACGACGCCAGCAAGGCGCTGACGCAGATCAGCAGCAAGATCAGCTCGGTCACCAACCAGTTGCCGCCGGGCACGCAGACGCCGGTGCTGACGGTGAAGGTCGGGCAGACCATCGACGCAATGTACCTCGGCTTCAGCAGCGACGTGCTGAAGCCGAACCAGATCACCGACTACATCACCCGCGTCGTGCAGCCGAAGCTGCAGGCGGTGCCTGGCGTGCAGACCGCCGAGATCCTGGGCGGCCGGTCCTTCGCACTGCGCGCCTGGCTGAACCCGCAGAAGATGGCGGCCTACGGGCTGACCGCGACGGATGTCGCGCAGGCGCTGAAGGCGAACGACTACATCGCCGGCCTCGGCTCCACCAAGGGACAGATGGTGGAGGTGAACCTGAACGCCTCCACCGACCTGCACTCGCTCGACGAGTTCCGCAACCTGGTGGTGAAGCGGTCCGGCAACGCCATCGTTCGGCTGCAGGACGTGGCGAAGGTGACGCTGGGCGACGACGACTATGATTCGGAAGTCCGCTTCGACGGCAAGCGTGCGGTCTATGTCGGCATCCAGGTGGCACCCGCGGCCAACCTGCTGACAGTGATCCAGGGCGTGCGCAGCGTATTCCCCGCTATCCAGCAGCAACTGCCGCAGGGGCTGCACGGCGCCATCGTCTATGACTCGACCAAGTTCGTGAACAGCTCGATCCACGAGGTGATTCGCTCCCTGATGGAAGCGGTGCTGATCGTCACCGCGGTGGTGTTCCTGTTCCTGGGCTCCCCACGCTCGGTGATGATTCCGATCATCGCGATCCCGCTGTCGCTGATCGGCACGTTCACCATGATGCTGATCTTCGGCTTCTCCATCAATCTGCTGACGCTGCTCGCGCTGGTGCTGGCGATCGGGCTGGTGGTGGATGACGCGATCATCGTGGTGGAGAACGTCAACCGCCACCTTGAGGACGGAATGAAACCGGTGCCCGCCGCCATACAGGCGGCGCGGGAACTGGGCGGGCCGATCCTGGCCATGACGGTGGTGCTGGTCGCGGTCTATGTGCCGATCGGTTTCCAGGGCGGCCTGACCGGCGCGCTGTTCACCGAATTCGCCTTCACCCTGGTGGGCGCGGTGACCATGTCGGCGGTGATCGCGCTGACCCTGTCACCGATGATGTGTTCCCGCCTGCTGCGGCATCACACACCGGGTGCGAAGGACTGGGAAACCCGGGTGATCGGCTTCATCGACCGCAGCTTCTCGGTGATCCACCGGCGCTATGTCCGCATGCTGCACGGCAGCCTGAACACGCTGCCGGTGACCGTCGTGTTCGCCCTGATCATTCTGGGCAGCATCTGGTTCCTGTACAGCAGTGCGACCAGCGAGCTGGCTCCACAGGAGGATCAGGGCGTCATCCTGACCTCCTCCACCAACGCGCCCAATTCGACGCTGCAACAGCGCCTGCTGTACGATCAGCAGGTCTATGATGTGATGAAGACCTTCCCCGAGACGGACCACGTCTTCCAGCTTGACGTGCCCGGGATCGACATCGCCGGCATGGTGCTGAAGCCGTGGGACCAGCGGGCCCGTACCGCGCACACCCTGCAGCCGCTGGTGCAGAAGCAGGTGGCGGGCATCGCGGGTTCGCGTGTCGTCGCCTTCCAGCCCTCACCGCTGCCCGGCACCAGTGGCCTGCCGATCCAGTTCGTGATCGGCACCACCGAGCCGTTTGCGCAGCTCAACGATGTCTCGGCGAAATTCCTGAAGGACGCGCGGGCCAGCGGGCTGTTCATCTTCCTCGACAGCGACCTGCGCATCGACAACCCGCAGGTCACCGTGCACATCGATCGCAACAAGGCCGCCCTGCTGGGCCTGAACATGAGCGATGTCGGCGCGGCCCTGAGTTCCATGCTGGGTGGCGGCTACGTCAACTATTTCGGCATGGCCGGCCGGTCCTACAAAGTGATCCCGCAGGTGCAGCAGCGGTTCAGGCTGAACCCCGACCAGTTGCTGAACTACTACGTGCGTGCGTCGGATGGCAGAACGGTGCCGCTGTCCACCATCGCCACCATCCAGACGAAGACCGAACCGGAATCGCTCAACCACTTCCAGCAACTGAATGCCGCGACGATCCAGGGTGTGCCGGCACCGGGCGTTACGCAGGGCACGGCGATCGACTACCTGAACAACCTGGCGAAGAAGGACCTGCCGGTTGGGTATTCGGTGGATTACGGCGGGCTGTCGCGCCAGTACGTGCAGGAATCCGGCGGGTTCCTGCTGACCTTCGGCTTCGCGCTGATCATCATCTATCTGTCCCTCGCCGCGCTGTTCGAGAGCTTCCGTGACCCGCTCATCATCCTGATCTCGGTGCCGATGTCGATCGCCGGTGCGCTGTTCTTCGTTGGCCTCGGATTGGGTGGGGCAACGCTGAACATCTACACCGAGGTGGGGCTGGTGACGCTGATGGGCCTGATCAGCAAGCACGGCATCCTGATCGTGGAAGTCGCCAACCGCCTGCAGCGTGACGGTCACCACAAGCGTGAGGCGATCGAAATGGCCGCCGGCATCCGGTTGCGCCCGATCCTGATGACGACGGCGGCGATGGTGCTGGGCGTGATCCCGCTGATCATCGCGAGCGGCGCCGGCGCGGCCTCCCGCTTCGACATGGGCCTGGTCATCGCCAGCGGCCTGGCGGTGGGAACGCTGTTCACGCTGTTCGTGGTTCCTGCAGTGTACATGGTGCTGGGCACCGACCACACGAAGGCGGAAACGCCGGAGCTGGTGAGTGCGGAGTGACATCGGGCTTCGGCGTCATGGCCATGGCGCTTGAGCGCTCAGTCCAGCGCTGATGGTCCGGTGCAAACGCGATGGTCCGGTACAAACGCGATGGTCCGGTACAAACGCGTCATGGCCGGCCTTGAGCCGGCCATCTACCCCCATCAGAGCGTGCACGCTGCCCCGCGACCCGATTGTTCCGGGGCAGATGGCTGGCCCAGGGCCGGCCATGCCGCGTCTGTACGGGGATAGTGCGGCGTAGCTGATCACCGCCTGTCGTCCATCGCCCGCCGTCACGCGTGAGCGCCGCCGTGCCCGATGGGCCGGATGACCCCGGTCCGGTCGATGGCAGTTACAGATCCACGCGGCGCTGCGCCAGTTCCGCCTCGTTCAGCACCAGGCCCAACCCGGGCGCGTCCGGCAGATGGAACAGCCCGTCGCGCGGAACCGGCGGGTTCTGGAACACGGCATGCGTACGCGACGACGGATCGTTCCATTCCGCCGGCTTGGTGGCGTGCAACTGCGCGGCGATCACATGCAGGTTCGCGGTGTGGCCGATCGTCGGTTGCGTCTGGTGCGACACCAGCTCCACGCCGTGCGCGTGGCACAGCGCGGCGCAGCGCACCAAGCCCGTGATGCCGCCCATCTTCACGATATCGGGCTGCACCATGCGCACGCCGGCGTCGATCAGGTCGGCCAGTGCCGGCAGCGTGTAGGTCTGCTCACCGGCGGAAACGGTGATGTCCAGCACGCGCGCCACCTCACCCATCGCTTTGATGTGGTAGTGCTGCACCGGCTCCTCGAACCACCAGTAGCCGAGCTCCTCCAGCGCGCGGCCCACGCGGATGGCGCCGC
Organism: uncultured Alphaproteobacteria bacterium; assembly: GCA_963721065.1. Taxonomy (GTDB): domain Bacteria; phylum Pseudomonadota; class Alphaproteobacteria; order Acetobacterales; family Acetobacteraceae; genus CAWBLP01. The sequence continues at coordinate 885,888 of CAVRHO010000009.1, read as the reverse complement.
CGGTCGTGTAGCTGTTGTTGGCGTCGAAGGCCAAAGGGAAGTCGTCGCCGACCAGTTTGCGGACGGCGCGCGCCTTGGCGATATCGCCGGGAATGTCGGCGTCCAGCGTGGTGCGGCTGTTGTCGAAACGGATCTTCACCGCCGCGGGCTGGTGCTTCAGCCGCTGCTCCACCGCGCGCAGCACCTCGTCCACGCTGCGCACGCCGTTGCCGCCGATCGAAGCGTAGAACGGCAGCGCGGTGCGCCAGGCGCCGCCGAGCAGCTTGTAGATCGGCAGGTTTGTGAGCTTGCCCTTGATGTCCCACAGCGCGATGTCGAGCGCCGCCAGTGCCCCGGTCAACGCGCCTTCCGGCCCCAGCTTCACCAGCGTGTGCATGGCCTGGTCCAGCAAGACCGCGTGGTCCAGCGGATCCTGTCCGACCAGCAGCGGCGCAACATCATGCGCGATGATGCCCAAAGACGCTCGGCCGCCCTGCATGGGGGACGCCTCGCCCAGGCCGCTGATCCCGGCATCCGTGTGCACGCGCACGAAGGCGCTGCGCTGCGCCGGGGTGTCGTTTGGAGTCCAGGCAATCTGGAAGGCTTCGATCTGCGTGATCTTCATTGGCGTTTCCCCCGTTCACGAGCTGTCCGCGGTGCGACGGGCAGCGGTGGGTTGCATACCGGCCTGAGCAGCGACGCGTTTCGAACGTGCCTGTGCAGGGCTTGCCTCTCGGTCTTTGGCGTATTGGCGTGCCTGCCAGGGTGCGATCCAGTCTCCTCCATTCGAGTCATGGCCGGGCCTGACCCGGCCATCCACCCCGGAACGATCGGGTCGGCCTGCAACGGAACTCGCCTGGACCGGGGTAGATGGCCGGGTCAAGCCCGGCCATGACTCCGGGGCACCGAGGGGCACCGCGGCGCACCGAGGGGCACCGAGGCGCACCGAGGGGCGTCGAACGGCCCCGAGATGACCCGGGGGAAATTGCCATGACGGCAGCGCGGGCCTCAGACCACCTGGTTCCGCAGCGCTGTCTCGCCGCGCCACAGCCGGTCCAGGTTCTCCAGCAGGATCTCGATCACGTTCGCCTCGTATTTCCGCGTCTCACCGGCGGTGTGGGGCGTGACCAGCACGTTCGGCATGGCCCACAGCGGCGAGTCCGCCGCCAGGGGCTCGGGCTCGGTCACGTCCAGCGCCGCGCCGGCGATGCGTCCCGCCTGCAGCGCGCCCACCAGCGCCGCCTCGATCCACGCAGCCGCCGCGGGCGCAGTTCACCAGAAACGCGGATGACGGCAGCGCGGCCAGGGCCTGGGCGCCGATCACGCCGCGGGTTTCGTCGGTCAGCGCGCAGGTCAGTGCGACGAAATCCGCCTGCGGCAGGAAGCGCGGCAGGTCCGCCAGCGTGTGCACCGAGTCCGCCGCGCCGGCGCCGGCCGAAGGATCGCGCCGGAAGCCCACCACCCGCATGTCGAACGCCTTGGCCAGTTGCGCCAGGCGCCCGCCGATGCGGCCCAGCCCTATCACCAGCAGCGTCTTGCCGCCGAGCTCGTCCTCGCGCTGGGTGAGGTCGCCGATCATGCCGCGCCAGACGCGCTGCTTCTGGTTGTCGCGCGCCTCCGGCAGGCGCCGGGCCATCGCCAGGATCAACGCCAGCGCGTGCTCTGCCACGGCGCGGGCGTTCACGCCCTGGGCGCTGGCCAGCCGGATGCCGCGATCCGCCAGCGCCTTCTTGTCGTACTGGTCGGTGCCGGAGCTGATCGACTGGATGAAGCGCAGCTTCGCCGCGGTGGCGATCAGTTCGTTGTGCCACATGCCGGATACCACCAGCACGTCGGCCTCGCCGATCCGCCGGTCCAGCTCCGCCCGGTCGCGCACCTCGAAGCTGCGGATCCCGGTGTCGCGGGCCTGGAAGCAGGCCTGCATCTGGTAGGCGGCGTGGGCGAAGCAGATGGAAAGCTGGTCTTTGGCTGGCAGCATGGCATCGATCCTGTGCAACCGGCCCAGCCTGCCACAGCCCCGGCGGGGCGGCCAACGCGGGGCCGGGTATTCCTGTGCGGCGCCGGCTGCGTCAGTCTATCGTCCCAGCTCACGCAACGGACGGAGACCGGCATGGCAGAGTTCGACCTGGTGGTGCGCGGCGGCACCGTGGTGACCGCGGCCGACACGTATCGCGCCGATATCGGCATCCGCGACGGCCGTATCGCCACGATCGGCGAAAACCTGGACGGCGCGCAGAAGCTGGATGCCGACGGGCTGATGGTGCTGCCGGGCGGCGTGGACAGCCACTGCCATATCGAGCAGCTCCGCCCCAACGGCGGCACCGACGAGGAGAGCTTCGTCACCGGCAGCACCGCCTGCCTGGCCGGCGGCACCACCACGGTGATCACCTTCAGCGCGCAGTTCAAAGGCCACGGCATCCGCGAGCCGCTGGCCGAGTATCGCCGTCGCGCGGAGAAGGCGATGGTGGACTACACCTTCCACCAGATCATCACCGACCCCACCGACAGCGTGGTGTGGGAGGAAATCCCGGAAGCCGTCGCCTCCGGCGTGCGCAGCCTGAAGGTGTTCCTGACCTATGAGCCGTCGCACCTGGACGACCGCCAGTTCCTGCGCGTGCTGTCCGCCGCCCGGCGCAACGGCGCGCTGGTGACGGTGCACTGCGAGAACTACGAGGCGATCCGCTGGCGCACCGAGGCGCTGATGGCCGACGGCCGCAGCGCGCCGAAATACCATTCCTGGTCACGCCCCAAGGTGGTGGAGCGCGAGGCGGTGCACCGTGCCATCTCCCTGGCCGAACTGGTGGACCAGCCGATCCAGGTCTTCCACGTGTCCTGCAGCGAGGTGGCCGAGGAGATCGCCCGCGCCCAGGCCCGCGGCCTGAAAGTCTGGGGAGAGACCTGCCCGCAATACTTCGTGCTCGGCGCTTCCGACATGGACCGTCCGGGGTTCGAGGGCGCGAAGTTCATGTGCAGCCCCAGCCCGCGCGACCGCGCCACCAGTGAGGCGCTGTGGGGCGACGTGCACCGCGGCACGCTGGACATCGTTTCATCCGATCACAGCGGGTCCAGCTACGAAGGCGAGCAGGGCAAGCGCATCCACGGCAACAACGCGCCGTTCCCGGACATTCCCAACGGCGTGCCGGGCCTGACCTCCCGCCTGCCGATCGTGTTCAGCGAGGGCGTGGCGAGCGGGCGGATCGACGCCAACCACTTCGTCCGGCTGACCGCGACCAATCCGGCGAAGCTGTTCGGACTGTATCCGCGCAAGGGCACCATCGCGCCCGGCTCCGATGCCGACCTGGTGCTGTGGGACCCGGCGAAGCGCGTGACCATCACCAACGAGCTGATGCAGCACGTGATCGACTACACGCCATATGAGGGCCTGCAGGTCACCGGCTGGCCGGTGGCGACGGTGAAGGGCGGGCGCGTGGCGATGCGCGACGGCAAGGTGCAGGCGGAGCCCGGCACCGGCCGGTTCCTCGCACGGGCGCCGTATCCGCTGATCCAGCCGACCGGCGTGCTGCCGGACGGATTCGACGCGTCGCGCTTCGCGTAGGCGGGGACGCCGGGCTCTCGCGAAACCGGGTTCATCCGAGACGCGGAGCTCGATTAGCCAATGAGTGATGGCCGGGCCTGACCCGGCCATCTACCCCGGAACGATCGGGACGCCACGCGTGCGGACGATGCCCGATGATCACGGGTAGATGGCCGGGTCAGGCCCGGCCATGACAGCGACCGACTGCGGCCGACCCGGAGTCAGCCTGGCAAGAGCCCGAGCCCGACGGTAGCGAGGCGGTATGCACCCGGGCGCCGACTATCTCTCACCACTCGTCTGCACCCGCGATATCTCCCGTTCGATCCGCACGGCCACGCGGCTTTTCCGCCGCCCGACCCGGCCCTCGAACAGCGGCACCGCGCCGCAGCGGATCAGCACCGATGCGCCCGGCCCGGTGTTCAGCACCACGCGATGCCCGGGCTCCAGCGCCATCACGTCCGCCAGCCGCATCGTCTGCTCGTCCAGCACGACATCCAGCTCGACCTCGGTGTTCCACAACTCCTCGGCCAGGTGGGTTTCCCAGATGGAATCCCGCCCGAACTTCTCCCCCATGAACTGCTGCAGCAGCAGTTCGCGCACCGGCTCCAGCGTGGCGTAGGGCAGCAGCAGTTCCATGCGGCCGCCGCGGTCCTCCATGTCGATGCGCAGGCGGGCCAGCACCGCGGCGTTGGACAGGCGGCTGATCGTGGCGAAGCGCGGGTTCACCTCCAGCCGCTCGAAGCGGAACGTCACCGGGCACAGCGGGTCGAAGCTTGCCGACAGGTCCGCCAGCACCACGTGGATCAGCCGTTCCACCAGCGTGCGTTCGATCGTGGTGTAGGGGCGGCCCTCGATCCGCATCGCCGCGGTGCCGCGGCGTCCGCCCAGCAGCACATCGACGATCGAGTAGATCATCGCGCTGTCCACCACCATCAGGCCGTAATTGTCCCATTCCTCGGCCTTGAACACCGCCAGCATCGCCGGCAGCGGAATGGAGTTCAGGTAGTCGCCGAAACGCAGGCTCAGGATGTTGTCGATGCCGACTTCCACGTTGTCGGACGTGAAGTTGCGCAGGCTGGTGGACATGATGCGCACCAGCCGGTCGAACACGATCTCCAGCATCGGCAGGCGCTCGTAGGACACGAGGCCGCTGCTGATGATCTTCTGCATCCCGGTGCGGTTTTCGCCGCCCGCGGGGCCGTCGTCGAAACCCAGAAGGCTGTCGATCTCCGCCTGGTTGAGCACGCGCGCCGGCTGGGCGGCGTCCTCCTCGGCGCCTTCACCCTCTGCCGCCCAGGCCGCGGCAAGGTCCTCGTCGGATTGTTCGGGGTCCGAGCCGCTCATTGGATCAGCAATTGCGTGAAGAGGATGTTGTTGATGTGCGCCGGCGCCACCGCGATGTTGGCGCGGGACAGCAATTCCTGCCGCAGCCGGTAGATGCCGGCAGAGCCACGCAGTTCCTCGGGGTGCATCTCCCGCAGGTAGGTCTGGAACAGGTCCTGGATGCGCGGCATCACCTCATGCGCGCGGGCGGCATCCTCCTGCCGGCTGACCTCCAGGCGGGCGTTCAGCTTCACGTAGCTTGGCTGGCCGCTGTCGTTGTTCAGGTTGGCGACGATGACCGGAAGATCGACATAGATCGGCACGGCGTCGGCGGCGGTCTTCTCGGGTTTTGCGTGCCCGAGGCCCAGCATCCCGGGAAGGATCCCGGTGAACCAGAGGCCGGCCAGCGCTGCGGCGAGCAGCAGCGGCACCGCAAGCAACAGCATGCGGCGGGATCCGCCGGATTTCTTCCCCGCGTCGGTGGCGGAAGCGTCGGCGTCGGTGTCCTGTGCGGCTGACGCGGCACTGGCCATGTCGGCTCCTGGTCAAGCAGGGCTGAACGGTGGCACGGCGAGGTTAAGGAACTCTTGCTGCCGGGTCCGGACCCGCCGGGCGGCAGGTTCTGCCGGGCCGTGGAAGCCGCCGCACGCCTCCTCCCCGCACGGCAGGGGGCGGGCGTTAGAGGCGCCAGACCCGGAAGCCCGTCATGTCTTCCTTTCCCAACCTGCCGCCGCAAGGGAAGAAGGAGGGGTCTGTCGATACGCCGCGGGTCATGGCACGCGCGTTGCTGATCCCCGGTCATGGACCTGATCACCAACATCGCCGCCTCCCGCGCCGTGGCACAGCAGCGCGTGCTGGCCGTCATCGCCAACAACCTGGCCAACGCGAACACCCCCGGCTACCGGGCCGAGCGGGTGCTGTTCAGCGACTGGCTGAGCCGGCAGACCGACACGAAGGCGCCGCCGGGTGGCCGTGTCATCGCCTACGCCCAGGACCGTGCCACCTGGCGGGAGCAGCGGGCCGGCGCGCTCAGCCGCACCGGCAACCCGCTGGACGTGGCGATCGCCGGCAGCGGCTACTTCACCGTCCGGACCCCGCGCGGCACGCGCCTGACCCGCGACGGGCGGTTCGGCCTGATGCCCAACGGCACGCTGGCCGACAGCGCCGGCGACCCGGTGCTGAACACCGCCGGCCAGCCCATCCAGCTCGCGCCCAGCGACACGCACATCACCATCGCCGGCGACGGCACGGTGTCCAGCGAGAACGGCACGATCGGCAGGATCGCCGTCGTTCGGCCGACCGACCCGATGCGGCTGACCGCCGAGGGCAACACGCTGATGCGCGCCAACACCCCCACCGTGCCGGTTGCAACGCCGAAGGTCGTGCAGGGCGCGATCGAGGGGTCCAACGTGCAACCGGTGCTGGAAACCACCCGCATGATGACGGGGCTGCGGCAGTTCCAGGCGCTGTCCCAGTTCATGCAGGCCGAGGACGACCGGCAGCAGCGCGTCATCGACAAGCTGCTGCCCGGCCCATACTGATCGACCGTTACAAACGAAAGCATCAAGCCCATGCGCGCGCTCGATATCGCCGGCACCGGCATGCAGGCCCAACAGACGAACGTCGAGGTGATCTCCAACAACCTCGCCAACATGACCACCACCGGATTCAAACGCCGGCGGGCCGAGTTCCAGGACCTGATCTACCAGAATCTTCGCCGCGTCGGGTCCAACAGTTCCGACACCGGCACCATCGTGCCGTCCGGCGCGCAGGTCGGGCTGGGCGTGAAGACCGCGGCGATCTACCGGATCGATGAGCAGGGCAACCTGCAGCAGACCTCCAACACGCTGGACATGGCGATTCAGGGCAACGGGTTCTTCCAGGTGACCCTGCCGTCCGGCGAGACCGCGTACACGCGCGACGGCACATTCAGCCTGGCGCCGGACGGCACCATCGTCACCGCCGACGGCTATGTCGTGCAGCCCGGCATCCAGATCCCGTCCAACGCCACCGGCGTAACGGTGAATTCCAACGGGCAGGTGCAGGTGACCCTCTCCGGCCAGACCGCGCCGCAGACCCTCGGCCAGTTGCAACTGGCGGTGTTCCCCAACGACGCCGGTCTCGCGGCACAGGGCGAGAACCTCTACCTGCAGACCGCCGCATCCGGCGCACCGGTCACCGGCAATCCCGCCTCGCCGGGATTCGGTTCGGTGATGCAGGGCTTCATCGAAACGTCCAACGTCAACGTGGTCTCCGAGATCACCAACCTGATCACCGCGCAGCGCGCCTACGAGATGAACAGCCGGGTGATCACCGCGGCCGACCAGATGATGTCCACCCTCACCAACCTGCGGTGACCGCCATGTTCCGTCTGTTGCTCGCGCTGCTGCTGGTCGCCTTTCCCACCGGCGTGCAGGCCGCGACGCTGCGTACCCACACACTGCTGCGCGGCCCCGACATCCGCCTGTCCGACCTGTTCAAGGACGCCGGCCCCAACGCCGACCGCCGGCTCGGCCCGTCACCGCCCGCCGGCGGCCGCATCGTGGTGGAGGCCGCGCAGCTTGGCGCCATCGCCAGACAGTTCGGCGTGGACTGGCAGCCGGCGTCCTCCGGCGACCGGGCGATCCTCGAACGCCCCGGGCGCAGCCTGCCCCGCGACAAGGTGCTTGCAGCGGTGAAGACCGCGTTGCAGGCCGCCGGCGCGTCCGATCACTGCGAGGTGGAACTGCCCGCCTTTTCGCCGCCGGTGGTGCCGGTGGATGTCGAGCCGCATCTGGATGTGACACAGCTCGTGTACGACCAGCAGTCCGGCCGCTTCACCGCCATCCTGTCGGTCACGGCAGCGAAGATGGACCCGATCAACCTGCGCATCGCCGGCCGCGCCGAGGACACGGAAGAATTGCCGGTCGCCACGGCGCGCCTGCCTGTGGGCCGGGTCCTCACCGAGGCCGATGTGCACATGGCCCGTGTGCTGGTCTCCTCGGTGCATCGCGAAGTCGTGCATGCGCTGGCGGATGCGGTCGGCATGCAACTGCGCCGTGCAGTTTCGCCGGGCCGGCCGCTGCCGCGCGCCGCGTTGATGCGGCCCGCCCTGGTGCGGCGTGGATCGGCGGTCCGCATCGAGTTGCACGCCGGCGGCCTGAGCGTTGCGGCGCAGGGCGTCGCCCGCCAATCCGGCGCGATCGGCGAACGGATCCGGGTAATGAACACGGGATCCGGCGCCATCATCGAGGCGGTGGTCAGTGGTCCCAACACCGTCCGGGCGCAGCCCAACAGCATGCCGCTGTCGTTCGCAACCAATCCGTACCGGGGGATGACGCGATGATCCGCCGCGAAACCCGCGCAACGCGCCCCGCGATTGCCAGCGGTGGCGCAGGCCTGGCCGTGACCCTGGCGGCGTGTGTGCTGCTCGCCGGCTGCGGTTCGCTCACCCGCCTGTCCGAGGTCGGCCGCCCGCCGCCGATGACGCCGACCTCCGACCCGACCAAGGCGCCGACCTGGCGCCCGGTTTCCATGCCAATGCCCGCCCGAGAGCCGACCCCGACCGAGCCGAATGCACTGTGGCGCAACGGATCGCGGGCGTTCTTCAAGGACCAGCGCGCATCGGAGGTCGGCGATATCGTCACCGTGCTGGTTGACATGAATGACTCCGCGGATCTGAAGAACGTGACGACGGCCACACGGAACAGCTCGGAATCCGCCGGCATGCCGAACTTCTTCGGCATGGAGCAACTGTTGCCGAAAACGATCGTCGATCCGTCCAAGCTGCTGTCGCTCAGCAGTGGCAACACCAATGACGGCAACGGCCAGATCAAGCGGAACGAGACCGTCACACTGCGCCTGGCCGGCGTGGTCACCCAGGTGCTGGCGAACGGCAACCTGGTGGTGGATGCGCGGCAGGAGGTCCGCGTGAACGGCGAGCTGCGTGTGCTGCATGTCACGGGTGTCATTCGGCCGCAGGACATCGCCTCCGACAACACCGTGAAGGCCGATCGCATGGCGGAAGCGCGCATTGCCTATGGCGGGCGCGGGGAACTGACCGATGTGCAATCGCCGCGTTGGGGCCAGCAACTGATGGACATCCTGATGCCGTTCTGACGGGCCGCGGTGCGCCGGTGTTGTTGGCCCTTGTGTCCGGTGCCGGCGCGGTCGGTCTTTCTGCCCGGCGCCGGTGAACCACCGCAACGTGCTGCCGGTCGGAAACATCGTGGCAGCCGCTGGCCTCATCGAATGTTGGAGCAGGCGCAGGCCTTACCGGACGGCGGAGTAACACGGGCAAACGCCGCTCTTCCGGGTCATGGCCGGACTCGACCCGGCCATCTACCCCCGACAGGGCGCGTTCCGTTGTAGCGCGACCCCATCGTTCCGGTGTGGGCAACCGGGTCTCGCCCGGCAATGACACGCAGGACACGAGCGCCGCGTGGCAACGTGCGGACCAATGGCGGCGTGCGTGTTCCGGTTACGCGGCACACGCGTGCCCGCTGGTATAAAGCCGGCGCGCGCCCTGCCAGATCTCGATCCGGCTGGAGGGGAAGTGCGGGTGATCGCGGCAGGCCTCGTATGCCGCGCGAATTGCGGCGTCCAGGTCGGATGCGGCCAGATGATCTCCCAGCACGATGCGATCATCCGCATTCAGGCAATAGTAGCGAAATTGCAGCACGACGGTCCCCTCAAGTCTGGTCGATCCGTATGATAGCGACACGGGATCCGCGCTGCCGGTCACAGCTCCGTGCGAAATCACAAGCAGGAAAGCGCTTCACCCCGCCGTTGGAAATCCGGACGTGGCGTCCCATATTCCGGCCTTCGGCACTTTTCGCCCCGGGTCATACATGCCCAGAGCCGCGACCCCGTCGCATCCGGCAGTTCCCCTTTGAAAAGTATTACGACCCGCGCCGTGCGGGTCGCCGACCGACCGGAGTGACGTGATGTCGACAGGTACTGTCAAGTGGTTCAACGGCCAGAAGGGCTATGGCTTCATCCAGCCGGACGATGGCTCGAAGGATGTCTTCGTGCACATCTCGGCGGTGGAGCGGGCTGGCCTGCGCGGCCTGAATGAGGGTCAGAAGGTCAGCTATGACCTCGAGCGCGGGCGTGAGGGGAAGACCTCCGCGGTCAATCTCCAGGCCTGAACCCAGACCGGACCATCCCGGCGTCGCATTGTGCGGCGCCGGGCGCCGCAGGCCGGAGGACAGGATGATTGCGCACAAGTTCGCGGTCGGTGACCGCGTCCACCTGATCGTTGACAAATACGCCGGCGATGTTCCGCCCGGCGTTTACACGATTTCCCGCCGCCTTCCGGTGGAAGCCAATATCTGCCAGTACCGGGTGAAGCATACGCAGGACGGCCACGAGCGCGTCGTGCAGGAAAGCCAGATGGCTGCCGCACCCGGCCTGCGGAGCTGACCGGGCGGGCGCTCAGCTCTCCAGCTCGGTGTCCCAGTACAGATAGTCACGCCAACTCTGGTGCAGGTAGTTGGGCGGGAATGCCCGCCCGTTGTCCTGCAATTCCCATGTCGTCGGCTGGCGCGGGCTCAGACGCGGGAACATGTGGCATTCCCGCGGCAGGCGCGAGCCCTTGCGCAGATTGCAGCTACCGCAAGCGGTCACGACGTTTTCCCACGTCGTACGGCCGCCGCGGCTGCGTGGGATCACGTGATCGAAGGTCAGGTCCGGCGCCGGGAACCGCTCCCCGCAGTACCTGGCAGTGGAAGGCGTCCCGCAGGAACACGTTGAACCGGGTGAAGGCCGGCCGCCGCGCCGAGGGGATGTAGTCCTTCAGCGCGATCACGCTGGGCAACCGCATTCTCAGGCTGGGCGAGCGGACCTCGGTGTCGTACTCGCTCAGCACGGACACCCGGTCGAGAAACACTGCCTTCACGGCGTCCTGCCAGGACCACAGCGACAGCGGAAAATAAGACAGCGGGCGGAAATCCGCGTTCAGGACAAGAGCCGGAAAATGTTGGCCACCGTCAGGCACGTAGCGCTCCCTCGCGACCGACGCGCAAGCTCTGGTGGAGCACTGTTCACCGGCCCGCCAGATATTGTGCGCCGTCGAGAACCCAATTGTTTATGACAGAGCCAATCGGGCACCGCAACCGCTTCGCGCACGGATTCACTCTCCTGTCATGCAATGCCGGTGAAGGCCCGTTGCAGGGCCACCGTCCCCATCGCCAGGCCCGACTCATCGATGCCGTGGCCCAGGCCGGGGACGTAGCTGCTCTCCACCGGCACCCCGGCGGCCCGCAGTGCCTGTTCGGCATCGCGGGAACGGAAGGCCGGCACCACGCCGTCCGCCTCGCCATGCACCAGCAGCACCGGCGCCTTGTTGCGCATCTCCGCGGCCAGCGCGTCCGGCACCAGCAGGGCGCCGGAGAACGCCAGGATGGCGCGCGGCGCGACCGGGCGCCGCAGGCCGGTGAACAGCACGGTCATCGCCCCCTGGCTGAACCCCATCAGCGCGTAGGCATCCGTCGGCAGGCCCAGCCGCGCCAGCTCTGCATCCAGGAAGTCGTTCAGGGCGACGGCGGCGCGGCGCACGCCGGCTTCCATCACTTCCGGGCGGCGGTCGCCCACCTCCCACCACTGGCGGCCGAAGCCGGAGTAGTGCACTTCCGGTGCGTTGACCGACGCGAACAGCGCATCCGGCACCGCCGGCCCCCAGGCGGGCGCCAGGTCGAACAGGTCGTGCGCGTCGGCGCCGATGCCGTGGCACAGCACCACGAGCTGCTTCGGCTGGCCCTTGGATGCCGGCCCCCAGTAGAGCGCGTCGATATGCGGCATTCTGCTCTCCGCTGATGCTGCGATAGTCTGCCCCACCAATATGAGTGTCGTCACCCGCTTCGCCCCCAGCCCGACGGGCTACCTGCATCTGGGCCACGCCTATGCGGCGCTGTTCGCCTGGCACCGGGCGCGGGAGGCCGGCGGTCGCTTCCTGCTGCGCCTGGAGGACATCGACCCGGCCCGCTGCCGCCCGGAGTACGCCGCGGCCATCCAGCAGGACCTGGCCTGGCTTGGCCTGGACTGGGACGGGCCGGTGCGCGTGCAGTCGCAGCACCTGGCCGAATACCGGACGGTCCTGGACGGGCTGTCGGCGCGCGGCCTGGTGTATCCCTGCTTCTGCACCCGGGCCGACATCCAGCGGGAGGTGGCGCAGTCGGCCAGTGCCCCACATGCGCCCGACGGCAGCCCGCTCTATCCCGGCACTTGCCGCGCCCTGCCCGAACCGCAGCGCGCCGCACGGATCGCCGCCGGCGAGCGCCATGCCCTACGCCTGGACATGGCACGCGCACTGACTGCGGTGTCGGGTCCGCTGTGCTTCGAGGAGACCGGCGAGGGCATGGTGACCTGCCGGCCGGAGCAGTTCGGCGACGTGGTGCTCGCGCGCAAGGATGCGCCGGCCAGCTACCATCTGTGCGTCACCCACGACGACGCGGTGCAGGGGGTGACGCTGGTGACCCGGGCGGAGGACCTGAAGCCCGCCACCCACCTGCATCGCCTGTTGCAGGCCCTGCTGGGCTGGCCCACGCCGCGCTACCGGCATCACGGGCTGCTGACCGATGCGGCCGGCCGGCGCCTGGCCAAGCGCGACCGCGCGGCGACGCTGCGCGACCTGCGCGCGGCCGGCCACAGCCCGGCGGATGTGCGCCGGATGGCCGAAGGTGGGTTGCCCGGCGAAGCGCAGCCCACCGCCTCGTAAACCCGCCAGCGGTCACGCAGCGGGCGTCACCGGCGTCGCCCGCGGCCGCTACCAGCGGATCACCGCGCGATACGCGTGCCAGGTCGCGTGCCCCAGCAACGGCAGCGTCACGGCCAGGCCGACATAGCCCAGCATCAGACCCGCCGCCGCGAACAGCACCACCAGCGCCGCCCACACCGCCATGGCCGGGCCGTTCAGCACCACCGCCACCACACTGGTCACCAGCGCCTCCAGCACGCCGACCTTCCGGTCCAGCAGCATGGGCAATGAGAACGCCCCCAAGGCGAACGCGATGCCGGCCATTACGCCGCCCACCCCCGTCCCGACTGCCAGAAAGACCAGCCCGGCCCTGGTGAACAGCGTTGCGTTCATCATCGCCTGCACGTCCAGCATCGAGTACGGAAAGCAGATCGCGAACACCAGCGCCGCGAACCGCATCCACACCACCAGGAAGCAGACCAGTGCCAGCCCGAACCCCAGCAACGGCCCCGGGTTCGCGCGCCACGCCATGATCGCGGCCACGAAGTTCGCGGGCCGTCCGGCTTCCAGGGTCCGGCTGATCTCGTAGTACCCCACGGTCAACGCGGGCCCGACCAGCATGAAGCCGACGATCAGCGGCAGCACCAGGTACAGCAATCCCGCGCCGACCAGCAGCAACGTCAGCACCAGCCCCGCCACCACGACGATCATGCCATAGGCGACACTCACGCCCATCGCCGCGCGAAAATCCTGCCACCCCGCCACCAGCCAGCGGAACGGCTGGTCTGTCGTCACCACACGCACCCGCTCGGCGTATGGCAACCCCGCCCCGATTGGCGGCGCCTGGTTCTCCGTCATGCGTTCCTCCCGCCCTGTTGTTGGCCGCCACGTTAGCACTGTTGGCGGATGAGCGACGACGGCTGCGACCGGCGCGGGCGATGCCCGTGGCGGTCCCGCAAGAGGCTTTGCTGTCCCGGAGGGGCTTCGGACCAGGGCCCCGGGTCATCCGGTCCGGCCGTCGGTGCCCCCGCTGCCGGGTTCCGGCCGGTCCTCGGCACAATTGCCCTCTGACAGGATCGTCCTCGGGCACAATCGCCCTCTGACAGGATCGTCCTCCGGCACAATCACCGCGGCCGGCATGGCGCAACAACCGGCCCCCCGGCGCGGCCCGCAAGCATTTACGACGTCACGCCGGCGGTGCACCGTTCCAGCGCGACGGCTCCCGCAGAACGGGGGCCTTCACGCGGTCCGCATCATGACCGCTGCCGCCAGCGGCGTCCGGTCGCTGGCGGCCAGCCACACCCCCAAAGGGAGCGAACAGAACCATGAGTGTCGTCACCACCGAACAGCGCGGCGCGGTTTCCATCATCCGCATCAACCGCCCGGAACGGCTGAACGCGATCAGCAGCGCCGTCGCCGTGGAGCTGCAGCAGGCCTTCCAGGCGTTCGACGCCTCCGACCAGCGCGTCGCCATCCTGTCCGCGGTGGGCGAGCGGTCCTTCACCTCCGGCGCCGATGTCAGCGACCTGCCGGAACTGTGGCGCGCCATTCCCGGCGTCGGCTTCCGCACCGACAAGCCGATCATCGCCGCGACCTCGGGCTGGGTGGTCGGCGGCGGCATCGTGCTGGTGATGATGTGCGACCTGATGGTCTCCACCGAGAGCACCGTGTTCTACTACCCGGAGGCGAAGCTGGGCGTCACCGGCGGCATGATCAGCTCTCTGGTGTCGCGCATGCCGCACAAGCTGGCGATGGAGATGATGCTGTTGTGCAGCAAGATCCCCGCCAGCCGCGCCTATGAGGTGGGGTTCGTCAACCGCGTCGTGCCAAACGGCCAGCACGAGGCCGAGGCGCTGGCAATGGCCGAGCAGATTCTGGAGTCGGCGCCGCTGGTGGTCGGGGCGCTGAAGCGGCTGAGCGCCGAGGTGATGCCGACCGGCCCGGTGGAGCACATGGTCGCGGTCAGCCAGACGCTGGCGCAGGTCCGCAACAGCGAGGACCTGCAGGAAGGCATTCGCGCCCACAAGGAGAAGCGCAAGCCGAACTTCCGCGGGCGCTGACGCACCGGCCGTCCGGTCGCGGCCCGCCTGGCCACGACCGGACGGTCCGGGCTCAGTGCATGTGCTGCTGCATCAGCCGGTTGGAGTCCTCGAACAACTGCCGCGCCCGGTCCACGTCGTAGGGCTGTTCGTGCAGCGTGTCGCAGTCCCACTCCCGCCGCGGGTGTACCAGGAAGTCGCCGCCATACACGTGCAGAGCGCCGGTCAGCTTCGCGACAGGGTTGTTGACCGAGTGGATGATGTCGGGCCCCAGCGGGCAGGCATCGCCGGGCATCAGGGAGCGCGCCCCCGCGGCCTCGATCGGCCAACGCGCGTCCTCGGGCAGGCGGCGCCAGAAGATGTTGTCCTCCCGCCCGCCGTACAGGCCGATCACCGCCCACATGTTGTGGTTGTGCGGCATGATCGTCATATGCGGACCCCACACCAGGTTCAGCACCGTCAGCGTGTCCGACCGGAACAGCACGTTGATGCCGGCCTTCTGCGGCTCTCCCAGCCCGGCCAGCACGGATGACGGGTCGCGCACCGTCTCCGCCATGACTTCCCGCACGGCGGCGGAACTGCCGCCGGAGGCCAGCGCGTCCTGGCAGGCGGCGACGAAGCGATCGAGGTCGAACATGGGCTTATCCTCCCGCCGATGATTGAGAGAGGAATATAGCCGAGATCGCCGCCAGAAGAGAAGATTATCCGCAGACTCGGCGTTCGCCCGCGCCGGCGTGCCGCCGTCAGGCCAATCAGGGAAACGCCCAGGAGTGCGAGTGACCCCGGTTCCGGCACCGGCGTGCGGGCGTTGACCTGAACGGCCGACAGGACGAGGTCATTGGTCGCAGTCGTCGTGTATGGGTTGGCGACCTGCATGCTGACGAGAGTGGTTCCATCCCAGGAGGACGGGAGCACAAAGGTTTGTGCATCAAGTCTCTGGCCGTATCCCTGGCTGCTGTCGTTCCACCAGTTGACGGCGGTCACGGCGCCGTACGAGCTGTTGCTATTATGACCGACAAGATCATTCGCATAGGTATAGTTGTTGAAATCGCGAATGGTCTGCCCGCCAACCAAAGAAAATGCTGCGGTGTCCGAATTACTATTGGTGAAGGTAATGGTTCCGTTCACCGTCCCGTTGACGCCATAGAAGGTGTTCATCAGGGTATTGACGGCAGTGTTGCCGCTTAACAGGACTGGCGTGCCGAATGTAATGGTCAGCGGACTCGCCTGCGTCTCATCGGGGCCGATGGCGATATAGGCGCCGTTATAATTCGCGAACGTCAGGCCGCTTCCGGTATTACCTGCCGTGGGTGCCGCGGCTATGAGCGAGCCGTGGGTATTGGCGTAAGGTTCCGTGGTCCAATTCCCGTTGATCTGGCTGGACAGGTCGATGTTGGTGATCGTATCTGCGCTGGCAATTTGTCGAAATCCCAGCGTCACGCCTGCGATCACAGCCAGTATTATCCCAGTCTTCTGGTATAAGGCTTTGCGAGCGAACATCCGTGCTTCTCCGGCATGACGACGCCGCTTGGCGGCGACGGAACAGGACAGATCCATTGTTGATCGCCCAACAAGTAATCCACGGCGTGGAAGACAAATTCGGGCGGCGGCAGAGAAGGCAACGCGCCGAACCGGTGGCGGGCGTCTTTCGACAGGGACGGCATTGACGCTCCGCCCCTCAGGCTTTCACTTCACGTGACGGTCATGCTACCGGGTCCGGTTCGTTGCCGAAAGTGAAAATTTCGTTGCTGGCGGACTCCGATCTGCAAATTTTTTCCGCCACCGATCCGGCGCAAGGCGGGACAGACTGCTCATGCCCGATTGGGGCGGAGCGACCCCGCAAGAACGGCAAGGGCTTCGCCCGGGTGATCCCGTCAGGGGCCCCGATTGGGCGAGCGCGCCAATCGAAATCGTCTGCCCCGGCACAAACTGCCCAGCCGTTAACCCTCGGGTAAGGCCGCCGAGTCAGTCTCCCGGCACGGCAGGACGCCGGACGCAACGCATCGGTGGTTATGCACGGGTCAGAGCAGGCACAGCGAGGCGGTCGATGAAGCCCTTGCTGGACGGGCTGAAAGCCCTCGGGCCGATGCGGCTCGCCGCGATGGGCGCGGTGACCATCGGCATGATGGTGATGCTGTCGCTGCTGGCGCTGCGCAACGACGCAGGCCGGATGGCGCTGCTCTACGGCGACCTGGACCTGCAGGATTCCGGCCGGATGGTGCAACAGCTCAAGAGCCAGCACATCCCCTTCCGGCTGGAGGCCGGTGGCGCGCGCATTCTGGTCCCCGCCAGCCAGGTGCCGGCCGCGCGGGTCGCACTGGCGCGCAACGGGCTGCCCTCCGGCGGGTCCGTCGGCTACGAGCTGTTCGACCGCAGCGACAGCTTCGCCGCCACCGACTTCCAGCAGCGCATCAACGAGACACGGGCGCTGGAGGGCGAACTCGACCGCACCATTCGTGCCATCCACGGCGTGCGCACGGTGCGGGTCCACCTGGTGCTGCCGCATCGCGAGCCGTTTTCCAGCCAGCAGCAGGAAGCCCAGGCCAGCGTGCTGATCGACATGGCGGGTGCCGCGGGGCTGGACCGGGAGGGTGTGCAGGCAATCCTGAACCTCGTCGCCGCCGCGGTGCCGGGCCTGCGCGCGCACAATATCGCTATCGTCGATACACGCGGCGATCTGCTGGCGCGTGCCGGCCAGCCGGTCGGTCCCCTGGGGCAGGCCGCCACCAGCGAAGCTTTGCAGCAGGCTGTCGCACTGCGCCTGTCCCGGGCTGTGGAGCAGATGCTGGGTCGTACGCTGGGGCAAGGGCACGTGCGCGCCGAAGCGTCGGTGCGCATGAACTTCGACCGGATCAACGAAAAGGACGAGCGCTTCAATCCGGACGGAAAGGTGGCACGCAGCGAGCAAAGCGTCACCCAGAAGAGCAAGAACACCGAGGCGAACAGCACCGTCACCGTGAAGAACAACCTGCCGAACGCCAACGCCGGCAACACCGGCGCGGGATCGGAGGAATCGCGGCAGGAAGACACCACGAACTACGAGATCAGCCGCACTGTCCGAACGCTGATCCGCGACCAGCCGCAGATCGCCCGCATCAGCCTGGCGGTGATGGTGGATGGCACGGAAACCCCCGGCAAGGACGGCAAGCCGGTCTGGAAGCCCAGGTCTCCGGAAGAGCTGAAGCGAATCACCACACTGGTGAAAAGCGCGATCGGTTTCGACGCAAAGCGCGGCGACCAGGTCGAGGTGGTCAGCATGCGCTTCCGCAGCGAGGCGCCGCCGCCACCGCCGCCGCCCGGTTTTCTGGGGTTCCGGCTGGAAAAGGCCGACATCATGCACCTGGCGCAGACCGCGCTGTTCGGCCTGGTCGCCTTGTTCGCCATGCTGTTCGTGCTGCGTCCGATGGTGATCCGCCTCACCACGCTGGCGCCGGAAGCGCCGGGCGTCGGTGCGCTGCCGCCTGGTGCGGCGCCCGGGCTGGAAGGGCCACAGGCCGCCGCGCTGGGTGGGCCGCAGGCTGCCGCGGCCCTTGGCGTGGAAGGGGTCGGCGCCGGGGCATTGCCCGGCATGTCCGCAACGCCGCTGCTGGAAGACGAAAGCATGGTCAACATCGCCCAGATCGAAGGTCAGATGCGCGCCTCTTCATTGCGGCGGATTGCCGAACTCGTGGAGAAACACCCGGATGAGACGCTGGTCATCATGCGTGGCTGGATGATGCAGGAAAGCAATGGCTGATCTGTCGCGTCCGGAGGACTATCGCTCGCTCAATGGCACGCAGAAGGCCGCGATCCTGATGCTCGCGCTGGGTGAGGAGCAGTGCTCCCGCCTGTTCAGCATGATGCATGAGGATGAAATCCGCGACATCTCCGCGGCGATGGCTCAGCTCGGCTCGATCCGTTCGGACATCGTCGAGCGCCTGTGCGTCGATTTCGTCGATCGCATGGGCAGCGCCGGCAACCTGATCGGCAGTTACGAAAGCACCGAACGCCTGCTGCAGAAATCGCTGCCGCGCGAACGCGCCGTCCAGATCATGGAGGAAATCCGCGGCCCGGCCGGGCGCACGATGTGGGACAAGCTGGGCAACGTCAACGAAAGCGTGCTGGCGAACTACCTGAAGAACGAATACCCGCAGACCGTCGCGGTGGTGCTGTCGAAGATCAAGTCGGAGCATGCGGCCCGCGTGCTGTCGCTGCTGCCGGATTCCTTCGCGATGGAAGTCGTGATGCGCATGCTGCGCATGGAAAGCGTGCAGAAGGACGTGCTGGATGGCGTCGAGCGCACGCTGCGCGCCGAATTCATGTCCAACCTTGCGCGCAGCACGCGGCGCGATGCGCACGAGCTGATGGCCGACATCTTCAACAACCTCGATCGCCAGGCGGAGACGCGCTTCATCTCCGCCCTGGAGGAGCGCAACCGCGACGCCGCGGAACGCATCAAGTCGCTGATGTTCACCTTCGAGGACCTGGCACGCCTGACGCCGCCCGCGGTGCAGACGCTGCTGCGCATGATCGAGAAGGACAAGCTGCCGCTGGCGATCAAGGGCGGGTCGGAAAAGATCAGGGAGCTGTTCCTGAAAAACATGTCGGACCGCGCCGCCAAGATGCTGCGCGACGATATCGAGGCGCTCGGCCCGGTCCGCGTGCGCGACGTGGACGAGGCGCAGGCCGAGGTCGTGCAGCTTGCCAAGGAGCTCGCCGCCCAGGGGCAGATCGACATCAACGTCAGCAAGGACGAGGAGATGATCTATTGAGCACTCCCTGTCAGGCAGCCGCCACCGCCACAGTGATGGCTGGAGCGCCCCACTGATGGACGCGCTGACCGACCGCCCCCCCGGCATCGTGCTTTTTGCCGAAGACTTCGACGCCCCGCCACGCGCCAACGAGACCGTGCCGGAGCCCGAAATCATCGAACCCACGTTCACCGCGGCCGACCTGGAAGACGCGCGACGGAAGGCATGGCAGGCCGGTCACGACGCCGCCGCCGAAGCAGCAGAGCAGGCCAACGGTGCGGCGGTACGCGATAGCGTCGGCGCGATTGCGACCAACCTGGCGGACGCCGCCGCGCAGATGTCCCACGTGGCACAGCAGGCCGCCGAGGAAATCGCCCGACTGCTGCTGAGCAGCTTCGGCGCCGCACTGCCGTCACTGTGCGCGCACTACGGCGAAGCGGAGCTCCGCAGTCTCGTCCACACCCTGCTGCCCATCCTGACCCAGGAACCCGCCGTCACCATCCGGCTGAACCCCGCCAACACGACGGCCGTGACACAGGAGATAGAGCGCATCGATCCCGACCTGGCCGCCCGGCTGCAGTTCGTTGCATCCGATACCATAGCGCCCGGCGACATCCGGGTGAGCTGGCGTGCCGGCCAGGCGGTGCGCGACACCGCCGCGCTATGGGCGCAGGTGGTCGAAATCCTCGCTCCAGCCGGACTACTCGACCACGCCGAAACCAGGGAGACCGAGCATGTCGGATGACATGGAACTCACAGAACTCAACGAAGCCGGTGAGCAGGCTGCGCCACGTGCGGTGCGGGAACTGGAGGCGGTGTACGACATCCCGGTAACCGTCAGCGCCGTGCTGGGCAAAACCACCATGCAGGTCAGCCAGCTTCTGAAGCTCGGCCGCGGCGCCGTGGTAGAGCTCGACCGCAAGCTCGGCGAGGCGATCGACATCTACGTCAACAACCGCCTGGTCGCACGCGGCGAGGTCGTCATGGTCGATGACAGCCGCCTGGGCGTGACGATGACGGAAATCGTCAAGGCGGACCGCGCGCCATGAGGCAAAGGAACGTTTGCAACGACCGGCGCGCATCAGGCCCTCCACCATGCGCGTCCTGATCGTTGGTTCGCTCGCCGGCGAACTCGGGCAGGCGGCGCGCATGGCCATGACCCGCGGCGCCACGCTGGACCAGGCCGACACGCCGGACGCCGCCATGACCCGGCTGCGCGCCGATGCCCGTACGGACCTGGTGCTGTGCGACATCGCGCACGACATCGGCGCCCTGGTGCGCGCGATCGCCGACGAACGCATGGCCGTCCCGGTCGTCGCCTGCGGCACCGGCACCGACCCGGACGCCGCGGTCCGCGCCATCCACGCAGGTGCCCGCGAGTTCCTGCCGCTGCCGCCCGACCCGGAGCTGATCGCCGCGATCCTGGAAGCCGCCGCGGGCGAATTGCACGCGCTGATCGCGCGCGACCCCGCCATGCTGGCCGCGGTACGCCGGGCCGAACAGGTGGCGCGGTCCGAGGCGTCGGTGCTGATCTGTGGCGAGTCCGGCACCGGCAAGGAAGTGCTGGCCCGCCACATCCACCGCCGGTCCCGCCGGTCATCCGGCCCGTTCGTGGCGCTGAACTGCGCGGCAATCCCCGAGAACCTGCTGGAATCGGAACTGTTCGGCCATGAAAAGGGCGCGTTCTCCGGTGCCCTGGCCCGGCGCACCGGCAAGTTCGAAGCGGCCGACGGCGGCACCCTGCTGCTCGACGAAATCAGCGAGATGGACGTGCGCCTGCAGGCCAAGCTGCTGCGCGCCCTGCAGGAACGCGAGATCGACCGGCTGGGCGGCAACGCACCGGTGAAGGTGAACGTGCGCATCCTCGCCACCACCAACCGGGACCTGATCGCCGAGGTGCGTGCCGGCCGCTTCCGCGAGGACCTGTATTTCCGCCTGAACGTCGTCGCGCTGCGCATCCCGGGGCTGCGGGAACGGCAGGGCGACATCGTGCCGCTCGCCGAACACTTCGCGCGCAAATACGCCGAGGTGAACGGGCTGCCCGCCCGCCCGCTGTCGCAGAATGCCGTGCTGCGGCTGATGACCCACGCCTGGCAGGGCAACGTGCGCGAGCTGGAGAATACGATCCACCGCGCGGTGCTGCTGGCCGAGGGCGCCAGCATCGGCGCCGAAGCGATCGAGCTGGGCCCGCCGGGCCTGACCCCCTCTGCGCCGGCCGCCCCCGGCGGCGTCGCGGGCCTGGTCGGCCGCACCATGGAGGAAGTAGAGCGCGACCTGATCATCGAGACGCT
Organism: uncultured Alphaproteobacteria bacterium; assembly: GCA_963721065.1. Taxonomy (GTDB): domain Bacteria; phylum Pseudomonadota; class Alphaproteobacteria; order Acetobacterales; family Acetobacteraceae; genus CAWBLP01. The sequence goes on along the minus strand of CAVRHO010000009.1, from coordinate 864,316 downwards.
CGGCCACACCCTGGGCAACCGCACGCATGCCGCGACCATCCTGGGCATTTCGATCCGGGCGCTGCGCAACAAGCTGCGCGACTACGCCGCCCAGGGCGTCCCGGTGCCGCCCCCCAACGCCGGTGTGGCCGCGTGAGGGCGTCGATGAGCGCGGCGAGTTCCTCCGCCTCCCCGAGTGGCACAGCGTTGGGGGGAGAAGGCGTGCGTTCAAGCCAAACCGCTGCGGAAGAACGCACGAAGCCTCCCACCACCTCCGGGGCGGGGAAGTGCTGGCAGCCGGCGCGTACGTCACACGGACCGGACCTGACCCGCCATGGCCCAGGCCTCCGCCCTCGGCGACATGCTCCCCATGCTTTCGGCGAAGCTGCGTCGCTTCGCCCCCGGCAGCGATATCGGCCTGGCGCTGGGCATGGTCGCGCTGCTGTCGGTGCTGATCCTGCCGCTGCCCACCTTCCTGCTCGACATCGGCCTGTCCGTGTCGATCACCGCGGCGGTGCTGGTGCTGATGGTGGCGCTGTTCCTTCAGCGCCCGCTCGACTTCAGCAGCTTCCCCACGCTGCTTCTGCTCACCACCCTGCTGCGACTGTCGCTGAACGTCGCCACCACGCGCCTGATCCTGTCGCACGGCAGCGACGGCCCGCTCGCCGCCGGCCACGTGGTGGCGGCGTTCGGCGGCTTCCTGATGGGCGGCGACGTGGTGATCGGGCTGATCGTGTTCAGCATCCTGCTGGTGGTGAACTTCGTCGTCATCTCCAAGGGCTCCGGCCGCATCGCCGAGGTCGCCGCCCGGTTCAGCCTGGACGCCATGCCCGGCAAGCAGATGGCGATCGATGCCGACCTGTCCGCCGGGTTGGTGGACGAACGCACCGCACGCCAGCGCCGCAAGGAGCTGGAGGAGGAAAGCGGTTTCTACGGCGCCATGGACGGTGCGGCGAAGTTCGTCCGCGGCGACGCGATCGCCGGCCTGCTGATCACCGTGATCAACATCCTGGGCGGCCTGGCGATCGGCGTGATCCAGCACGGCATGCCGTTCTCGGACGCCATCCACACCTACACCACGCTGACCGCCGGCGACGGGCTGGTGACGCAGATCCCCGCGCTGCTGGTGTCCACCGCCGCCGGTATCGTGGTGACCAAGGGCGGCACCGAGGGCAGCGCCGACGCGGCCCTGGTGCGCCAGTTGGGCGGCAGTCCGAAGCCGCTGATGATGGCCGCCGGCGCCGCGGGAATCCTGGCGCTGCTGCCGGGCCTGCCGCTGCTGCCGTTCCTGGGCCTGGCCGGGCTGGCCGGCGGCGGCGCCTGGCTGCGCTATAAGCACCCCGACAGCGGTGCGGAGCCCGAGCCGGTGGAAGTGCCCGCCACCGAACCGCCGATCGCCGATGCGCTGCGCATCGACCTGATCCGGCTGGAACTGGGCTATGGCCTGCTGACCCTCGCCGGCGGCGACGCGCCCCGGTTGACCGAGCAGATCAAGAGCCTGCGCCGCGCCATCGCCAGTGAAATGGGCTTCGTGCTGCCGCCGGTGCGCATCCAGGACAACATGCAACTGCCGGCCGATGCCTACAGTATCCGGATCAAGGAAATCGAAGCCGGGCACGGCGAACTGCGCCCGATGGCACTGCTGGCGATGAACCCGGCCGGTGGCCTGCCCGACCTGCCCGGCGAGGAAACCCAGGAGCCCGCCTTCGGCCTGCCCGCGCGCTGGATCGATCCCGCGCTGAAGGATGAGGCGCTGTTCCGCAACTGCACCGTGGTCGATCCGCCGTCGGTGCTCACCACGCACCTGACCGAGCTGGTACGGGAAAACGTGGCGGAGCTGCTGTCCTATGCCGAAACGCAGAAGCTGCTGGATGACCTGCCGCGTGAGCAGCACAAGCTGGTGTCCGACCTGGTGCCGGGGCTGATCACCGTCGGCGGCATTCAGCGGGTGTTGCAGTCGCTGCTGTCGGAACGCGTGTCGGTGCGCGACCTGCCGACCATTCTGGAAGGCATTCACGAAGCCTGCGGCGGCACGTTGCGCGGCATACCCGCGATCGTCGCTCATGTGCGGGCGCGCCTGGCGCGACAGATCAGCGACAGTCACACCGGGCCGGGCGGCTACATCCCGCTGGTGACGCTGTCGCCGGAATGGGAGGCCGCTTTCGCGGAATCGCTGGTCGGCCCGCCGGAGGACCGCCAGTTGGCGATGGCGCCGAGCCAACTGCAGGAGTTCATGCAGCGTCTGCGGGACACGTTCGATGCGGCGGCGGCGCAGGGCGACACGCCGGTGCTGCTGACCAGCGGCGGTATCCGCTTCCACGTGCGGGCGATCGTGGAGCGCATCCGGCCCAGCACGCCGGTACTCGCCCAGGCAGAAATTTTCCCCCGCGCCCGGATTCGCACGATGGGCACGATATGAGCCTGGGCCCGGCACCCGCGGCGGCCGTGCCGACGGCTTTCCCTTCCCGTGTTGGAGGCGAATGGGGGCAGGGTTCGTGCGTTCAATCCGTACAGCCGCTCAGCAGGCTGCGGCTGCGCGCGCGACGCCTGCCCTCATCCCCCGCCCACATTGGGGAAAGGCCCGCCCACACGAAGAGGCGGCGGAGTCCTGACCCGGCCTCCCTTGCAAAGGCGCGCACCCGATGCGGCTGAAGCTCTACCGCGCCGCGGGGATGGCGGAAGCCATGGCGCAGCTTCGCGCCGAGCTGGGAAGCGACGCGCTGATCCTGGCGACCAGGCGCGTGGCGGGCGGGGTGGAAGTGACCGCCGCCATCGAGCCGGCGCCCGACCCGGACCCGCCGCCGCTGGAGCCCGATCCCGGCCGGCTGGCCGCGCTGCAGTTCCACGCCGTCCCGGACGGGCTGCACGCGGCCTTGCGGACCGGCCCGCTCGATGCCGCGCTGCTGCAGATCCTTCGCTTCGAGCCGCTGCCGCTCGCCCGCAGCGACCCGCCGCTGCTGCTGGTCGGGCCGCCCGGCGCCGGCAAGACGCTGACGGTCGCACGCCTCGCCACCCGCCTGGTGCTGGCCGGGCTGGCGCCCATGGTGATCACCGCCGACGGCAAGCGTGCCGGCGCCATCGAGCAACTCGCCGCCTTCACCAAGCTGCTGGGCATCAACCTGATCGTCGCCAGCCACCCGCTGGCGGTCGGCCGCGCGCTGACCCGCCGGCAGGACGCCGCGCCGGTGCTGATCGACTCCCCCGGCACCGACCCGTTCGATCCGACCCAGACCGAGGAGATCGCCGCCCTGGCCGCCACCGCCGACGCCGTGACCGCACTGGTGCTGCCCGCCGGTCTGGACCCGGCCGAGGCGGCGGACCTGGCGCGCGCCTATGCCGAACCCGCCGCCACGCTGCTGGTCGCCACCCGCCTCGATCTGTCGCCGCGCCTGGGCGGGATCCTGGCCGCCGCGGTCACCGGCCGCCTGGCCCTGACCGAAGCCGGTATCGGCCCCGGTGCGGCCGACGGCCTGGTGCCGCTGACCCCCGCCAGCCTGGCGCAGCGCCTGATGAAAACCCGGAGTAATCGCGTATGAATGCCGCCCCGTCTCGCGTCATTGCCGTGGCATCCGGCAAGGGGGGCGTCGGCAAGACCTGGCTGGCCATCACCCTGGCCCACGCGCTGGCCCGGCAGGGCCGGCGGGTCCTGCTGTTCGACGCCGACCTTGGGCTGGCCAATGTGGACGTGCAGCTTGGCCTGACGCCGCAGCACGACCTGTCCATGGTGATCGCCGGGTCGGTGACCCTGGCGCAGGCGGTGCTGCATCACCCGGACGGCGGGTTCGACATCCTGGCCGGCCGGTCCGGCAGCGGCGCCCTGGCCGGCCTGGACCCATCGGCACTGGAACGGGCGCTGGCCGGGTTGCGCCAGGCGTCGTCGGTCTATGATGCGGCGCTGCTGGACCTGGGCGCCGGGGTGGAACGCCCGGTCCGGCGCATGGCCGCCTTCGCCGACCTGCTGCTGGTGGTCGCGACCGAGGAACCCACCAGCCTGACCGATGCCTATGCGGCCCTGAAACTGCACGCCGCCGACCGGGCCGACGGCGACGCCCGCATCGTCGTCAACCAGGCGACGACGGCGAACGCGGGGGAGCGCACCTACACGACCCTGCACCGCGCCTGCGCGACGTTCCTGCACCGCGACCCGCCGCTGGCGGGAATTGTCCGGCGCGACAACCGGGTGCGCGATGCCATCCGCCGCCAGGCGCTGTTGCTCACCCGTTACCCGGGCTGCCCGGCAGCCGAGGACGTGGAGCAGATTGCCCGCGGCCTGCTGTAACTTTCCGTAAAGCGACAGGCGTTTTCCTGCCGCGGCGCCGCCGCAATTGGCGTGCATGACGCCGCCTGTCATGGACCTTATCCGTCTCGGTAGCAGGCGCGACCTGCGTGTGGACTTCTTCCGCGGGCTGGCCCTGTGGTGGATCTACACGGACCATATCCCCGGCAATGTGATGGCGGACTACAGCCTGCACAATTTCGCGCGCAGCGACGCGGCCGAGATCTTCGTGCTGCTGGCCGGCTACGGCGCCGGCCTGGCCTATGGCGGCACGCTGAACCGCCAGGGCTACCTGTATGCCGCAGCGGATACCGTGAAACGTGCCTGGACGCTGTACATCGCCCACATCTTCCTGTTCGTGGTGTTCACGGCACAGGTCGCGTATTCGGCCACGCTGCTGGACCGCACCTACTACCTGGACGAAGCCCGGCTGGATGTGCTGGCGAACGCACCCTACCGCGCGATGCTGGAGGCGCTGCTGCTGCGGTTCCAGCCCAGCCTGCTGAACATCCTGCCGCTCTACGTGATGCTGCTGCTGTTCTTCGCGCTGACGCTGTGGCTGCTGCGCTGGCCCCGGTGGCTGCTGGGGATTTCCTTCGCGGTCTATCTGGTCGTGCGCGTCACCGGCCTGAACATGGTCGGCTGGACCGGGCATGACTGGTATTTCGATCCGTTCGCCTGGCAGTTCCTGTTCATGATCGGTGCCGTGCTCGCCTATGCGCCGCCGCGCATGCCGCAACGGCGCTGGCCGCTGGACGTGATCGCGGGCCTGGTGCTTCTGGCCGGGTTCGTGGTGATGTGGATGATCATAACGCATCCGCCATTCCTGGCGTCGCTGCCCGATCCGGTGATCCGTTTCATCATCACGGATGACAAGACCGGCCTGCACCCGTTCCGGCTGCTGTCGGTGCTGAGCCTGACATGGGCGGTGATCCGGCTGGTGCCGATGCAGGCGGCCTGGCTGCGGTCGCGTGGTGCGGGGCTGCTGGTGCTTGCCGGGCAGAACTCCTTGCCGGTCTTCTGTTCCGGGATATTCTTCGGCTTCATCGCCCGGCTTGGCCTGGAATACAGCGACGGCCCGGCGATGCAGCTTGCAGTCAACCTGTTTGGTGCCATCGCGATGCTGATCGTTGCGGCCGTTACGGCGTGGTACCGCGGCAAGGGTCGCGCCGTTCCATCCCGTGTCCCGGCGGTCCTGCCGGCCACTGTCAGGGCTGATGTCAGTTGAAACCAATATTGCGCCCCGTGCCATGGGCTGTGTTGCTTGCCTTGCTCGCGACGCTGGGCGCCCTTGCGCAGGCGCGGGCCGCCGCCGGGTCGCGGGCCTGTGTTGCGGCGGCGGACTACACCACGCCGGACGAGCCCCTGGACCACGTGGCGGCGGCGATTGCCGCGGGCGGGCCGCTCAACGTGCTCGCCATCGGCTCCGCGTCCACCGTGGGCATCGCGACGGCAAGCACGGGCGCCACGGCGCCGGGCCGGTCCTATCCCTATGAAATGGCCGACGCGCTGCATGCGGCCCGGCCGGGGCTTGTGGTGCACCTGACGGTGGGGGGCGGGCGCGGCATGACGGCCGAAGCGATGCTGCCGCTGCTGCATCGCGCACTGAAGGCGCAGAAATACCAGCTTGTGCTGTGGCAGACCGGCACGGTGGAGGCGGTGCGTGGCCTGCGTCCGGATGAAATGCAGGCGGCGCTGGAGGAGGGCATCGACCTGGCCCAGCGGGCCGGCGCCGATCTGGTCCTGATCGACTCGCAGTTCAGCCGCTTCCTGCGCGCCAATGCCGATCTCGACCCGTACCAGGCGGTGCTGCAGCAGGTCGCCACGATCCCGGGCGTGGTGCTGTTCCACCGTTTCGACCTGATGAGCGACTGGGCGCACGAGGGACGCATCGACCTGGAGAGAACCCGCCGCGCCGACCGGCAGAAGGCCATCGCGAAACTCAACACCTGCCTCGGCTCTGTGCTCGCCCGCTTCGTGCTGAACGGCGCGGCCTTGCAGTAGCCAGGTGCAGCGCGGTCAGTGCGCCGTCACTTCCGTCAGCAGACGGATGCCCACTGCTTCGCTTAGCTCGTCTTCGGTAGCCAGGTTAACCTGAAGCATCAGAACAAACGAAGCTCGTTTGCTCCTTCGGGCCGTATTCGCGGCAGCACGACCTCCGCCACGGATAGCCCTGCCCTGAGCGCGGTTTGCTCCGCCTCATCAGGCGGGACTACCTTCGATCCTTCAGCCCCCGGCAGCAGGCGGAGTACCTGCGCGCGCATCGATCCCCGGATTTCCGAGCAGGGCCTCACTGTGCGTGGTAAGAATAACCTGGCGGCGGCGCTTGCTGTCTCTTTGTAGTCGGTGCAGCATCAAGGGGATTTGCTTGACGATCTCGGTATTCAGTGACAGCTCTGGCTCTTCTAGCAACAAGAGAGAATTTGCATCGAGTAAAGACCAAAGCAGTCCAAAAAGCCTCAACGTCCCGTCCGACCATTGGTCTTCTTTTTGCCACCCTGCATTTGGGCGATAATGTTTGTACCGTACTTCCAAGTGTGGACGTCCCGAAACGGCGTCACGAACAAATTTCAATTCACTAAATTGTGGGATAGCTAACTGGAGTGCATTCTCGATCCGCTTCAGTCGTGAGGTTCTGGTCTTCTCAGGTGTGCGGGCAACCTGTTCCAATAGTCCCTGACCGAATGGGTCATTTTCTAATCTCTGTCCACCAATCTGATCGCCAAACTTGAGCAGTTGCGGTACAACATGCAGGTAAAGCACATCGCTGAAAAATTCCGCTATGGGTCTGAAGCCGGCGTTCGTCTGAATCTGCTCCAGGTGGGTTTGCGTCAGACGAGCACGATCCTCCCGGTCGTCGTCCCCTGGTCGATCCAGCAGGGCCCGTTCTTGCCCAAGTTTCCAGACCCGCTCGTGCGTGACCAGGATTTTCTGGGCCCCCTTTCCCTCGGGCTTGAAGCCGAGTTCATAGCGCCACTGAGGTTCCGGATCATCCTCGTCATCGGCCAAATGAACCTCGATGCGCACTTCCGGATCCCTACGGGCATGGAGGCAACGAAGCTTGGGAATGCCGCCACGATCGGAGACAGCCTTCTGCAGGCCACCACCCTGAGCCTTGCAGATGTCCCGCAGAAATCGGAACACATCCAAAAGGTTTGACTTTCCGGACGCGTTAGCGCCAACGACGTAAGAGACATCCCGAAACCGAATATCTACTTGCCGGAAATTCTTCCAGTTCTTCAAAATAAGTCGCTGAACAAGCATGCGCTCGCTGGCTCCTTCGACGGACGCTACCAGTATGCCACATCGAAGTCGGCATGATCCACTCGGGCTCCGCAACCCGGTCCGCAGGGGGAGTTGTCAGAGTGGGACTTCAGGCACTTCCTGCTGGGATGAAGAAGCGATGGAGGTGCGCTGCCCGAGAGATCTCAAGGCCATCGCGATGCCGCGACGAGAGGCGGCGGATTGTCGCCCAACGGCATGGGCTGTTTGAGCGCGCAAACACGAGTTCTGGCGCTCGCAGAACTCAAGCCACGTCGCGCATCGCGCCGCCCAGCATCTCCAACCCAAGATCGATTTCCTCCGCGCTGACGGTCAGCGGCGGCGCGATCCGCATCACCCCGCCCGAGGCGCCGGCCCGCACGATATTGGCACTCAGCCCAAGCGCCAGCGCGCGGTCGGTCACCGCGTCCGACAGTTCGGTGGCGGGGCGGCGTCGGCCCGCGTCTTCGTCCACGAATTCCACGCCGAGCAACAGGCCGCGGCCACGGACGTCGCCGACCCAGGGGTAGCGGGTCTGCAGGTCGCGCAGTCCCTGCTTCAGACGGTCGCCCAGCGCCGCGGCCCGGTCGGCCAGGCGGTCGCGCTGCACGATCTCCAGCACCTTCAGCCCCACCGCGGCGGGCAGCGGATCGTTGACATGCGTGGTGTAGAACAGGAAGTCGCGCGCATCGCAGGCGTCGCTGATCGCCTCCGACGTCATCACCGCGGACAGCGGCAGGCCGGCACCCAGCGTCTTGGACAGCACCAGCAGGTCGGGCACCACGCCGTCGCGCTCGCAGGCGAACATCAGGCCGGTGCGGCCCAGGCCGGTCTGCGCCTCATCGATGATCAGCTTCATGCCGCGCTGGTCGCACTTCGCCTTCAGCGCGCGCAGATAGCCGTCCGGCAGTTCGATGATGCCGCCGCTGGACAGGATCGGTTCGGCGATGAAGGCGGCGAGGTTGCCGGTGCTTTGCCGGTCCACCAAAGCGAAGGCGTCGTCCAGTTCCTGCTGCCAGGTCACGCCCGGGAAGCGCGGGCGGAACGGGTTGGGCGCCGGAATGGCGAAGGACCCGGCGGCGGCCGGTCCGTAGCCGCGGCGGCCCGCCTTGTAGGTCGCGGCGGCTGCCCCGCCGGTCATGCCGTGCCAGGACTGGGCGAAGCCCACCACTTCCCAGCCGCCGGTCACCAGCTTGGCGATCTTGATCGCCGCCTCGTTCGCCTCGCCGCCGGTGGACAGCAGCATCACCTTGGGCAGCGCCGGCATCAGCCCGGCCAGTGCCTCGGCCAGATCGACCACCGGCGCGCAGAGCATGGAGGAGAACAGGTGATCCAGCCGGCCGATCGCATCACGCACCGTGGCGACGATCTCGGGATGGCAGTGGCCCAGAATCGCGCTCATCTGGCCGGAGGTGAAATCCAGCACGCGGCGGCCGGCGGCATCGAACACGAAGCTGCCCTCGGCCCGCGCGGCCACGAAGGGCACGAAATCGCCGCCGTATTTCAGCATGTGCCGCTGGGCGCGACTGTGGAAGGCGCGATCCTGGGAAGTGGCGAGCGTGCCGTCCATCTGCGATCCTCCTGCGCTGCGGCGGGCAGCGTGGGAGGCGGCGGCGCGACAAGTCAATGGCGCAGGCGACCGCCGCGCCGCCGATCCGGAAAAGGCTAGCCCAGCGCCTGCACCAGCGCCTCGGCGCTGCGCCCGTTGGCGATGGCGGCGGAGCGGCCGTCCCAGTGCACCCCGTTCACCCGGGCGAAGGCGTGGTTGGCTTTGGGATAGACATGAGTGTGGACGTTGGCCTTGCCCTTGGTCGCCTCCACCACCTTGGCGCGGCCCTCCGCCGGGAAGAACTCGTCTTCATCGGCGATGTGCACCAGCAGCGGCTTGCGGATCTTGTCCAGCTCACCCAGCAGCCCGTCCAGCCCGACCCCGTAATAGGAGATGTTCACGTCGGCATCCGACTGCTCGGCCATCATGAAGGCCAGCCGGCCGCCCAGGCAGTAGCCCATCGTCGCCACCTTGCCGTTGCTGCCCGGCAGCTTGCGGGCCGCATCGACCGTGGCCTTCAGGTCCTCGATCCCCTTTGCCTGGTCGAATTTGTTGAAGAGGTCGAAGGCCTTCTTCCACTCGGCCTCGGTCTTGTCGGTGATGTCCACGCCGGGCTCCAGCCGCCAGAACAGGTCCGGGCACACGGCGATGAACCCCATGTCGGCCACCCAGGCGGCGGTGTCGCGCATCGCCTGGTTCACGCCGAAGATCTCCTGGATCAGCACGACCACGCCGGCGGGTTTCGCCTTCGGCTCCTGCAGGTAGGCCGCGAAGCTGCCGGACCCGTCGCTGGCCTGGATGGTGATGTTCGCCATGCCGTGTCTCCCTCTCTGGGTGTTCCCCGGCCGCAGCATAGTGCAACCGCGGCGGCGCTGAAGGGGGCCGGCGGGCACAGCGGCGCGAACAGGCCAGCCCCAAGCGGTACGCGCTTGCTCCGGCCGGCTCGCATCGCCATACAACGCGGTTGATCCACCACTGTCAGAGAGGCTGCTGCCCCATGCCCGCGATCACCCTGCCCGACGGTTCCGTGCGCCGCTTCGATGCGCCGGTGACGGGCACGACGGTGGCCGAGGCGATCGGGCCCGGCCTCGCCCGTGCCGCCATCGCCATGAAGCTGGACGGCAAGCTGGTGGACCTGGCCACCGAAATCGACCGCGACGCCAGCGTGGTGTTCGTCACCCGCCGTGATGCGGACGCGCTGGAGCTGATCCGCCACGACGCCGCGCATGTGCTGGCCGAGGCGGTGCAGGAGCTGTACCCCGGCACCCAGGTGACCATCGGCCCGGCGATCGCCGACGGCTTCTATTACGACTTCGCCCGCAACGAGCCCTTCACCCCGGAGGACTTCGCCCCGATCGAGGCGAAGATGCGGGAGATCGTCGCCCGCGGCGAAAAATTCCGGCGCGAGGAGATCGACCGCGAGCAGGCCATCCAGTTCTTCCGCGACAAGGGCGAGAAGTACAAGGCCGAGATCATCCAGGACCTGCCGCCGACCGAGACCATCTCCCTGTACCGCCAGGGCGACTGGGTGGATCTGTGCCGCGGCCCGCACATGCGCTCCACCGCCGATGTCGGCGGCGCGTTCAAGCTGATGAAGGTGGCCGGCGCCTACTGGCGGGGCGACCACCGCAACGCCATGCTGTCCCGCATCTACGGCACCGCCTGGCGCGACCAGAAGGAGCTGGACGCCTACCTGCACCGGCTGGAGGAAGCGGAACGCCGCGATCACCGCCGTATCGCGAAAGAGATGGACCTGTTCCATCTGCAGGAGGAAGCCACCGGCTCGATCTTCTGGCACCCCAAGGGCTGGCGCCTCTATCGCGCGGCCGAGGCCTATATGCGCCGCCGCCTCGATGCCGCCGGCTACCAGGAGGTGAAGACCCCGCAACTGGTGGACCGCGCGCTGTGGCAGGCCTCCGGCCACTGGGACACCTTCCGCCAGAACATGTTCATCGCCACCGTCGAGGAAGAGGACAAGATCCTGGCGGTGAAGCCGATGAACTGCCCGTGCCACGTGCAGATCTTCCGCCAGGGCATCCGCAGCTACCGCGAACTGCCGCTGCGCCTGGCCGAGTTCGGCTCCTGCCATCGCTATGAGCCGTCCGGCGCGCTGCACGGCATCATGCGGGTGCGCGCCTTCACCCAGGACGACGCCCACATCTTCTGCACCGAGGACCAGATCGCGCCGGAGACCGTCCGCTTCGTCGAACTGCTCGGCTCGGTTTACCGCGACTTCGGCTTTCCCGAGTTCCGGGTGAAGTTCTCCGACCGGCCGGACAAGCGGGTGGGCAGCGACGCAGTCTGGGACCACGCCGAAGCGGCGCTGAAGGAGGCCTGCGACACCGCCGGCGTTGAATACGAGATGAACCCGGGGGAGGGCGCCTTCTACGGCCCCAAGCTGGAGTTCGTCCTGCGCGACGCCATTGGCCGCGACTGGCAGTGCGGCACGCTGCAGGTGGACTTCAACATGCCGGAGCGGCTGGACGCGGAATACGTCGCCGAGGACGGCAGCCGCCGCCGCCCGGTAATGCTGCACCGCGCCATCCTCGGCAGCTTCGAACGCTTCCTGGGCATCCTGATCGAGCAGTACGCCGGCCGCTTCCCGCTGTGGCTCGCCCCGGTGCAGGCGGTGGTCGCCACCATCGTCTCCGACGCCGACGACTATGCACGGGAGGTCGCCGCCGCGCTGACCCGCGCCGGGCTGCAGGTGGACGCCGACCTGACCAACCAGAAGATCAACGCCAAGGTGCGAGAGCACAGCCTGGCGCATGTCCCGGTCCTGGTCGTGGTCGGCCGCAAGGAGGCTGAAAACCGCACCGTGGCGCTCCGCCGGCTCGGCGGCTCATCACAGGAGGTTGTACCGCTGGACGAAGCGGTGGCCCGGCTTGCAGCCGAAGCCACCCCGCCCGATCTTAAGGAAGCGGAAACCCGGCGCGTGGCAGCTTGAAAGTCCGGTGAAAAATCGGTCATGCTATGCTGGCGGTTGGTCCCGCAACCGAGCAGAACATCCGTAACGACGACAGGAGAGACCCATAGCCCGAGGACCCATGCCCGCAGCGCCGACCCGCGACGGGCCACGCGTGAATGAGGAGATCCGATCCGCGCAGGTGCGGCTGATCGACCAGGACGGCGACATGCAGGGCGTCATGAACGTCCGGGATGCGCAGAACCGCGCATTTTCGGTGGGACTGGATCTGGTGGAGATCAGCCCCAACGCCGACCCGCCGGTGGTCAAGATTCTCGACTACGGCAAGTTCAAATACGAACAACAAAAGAAGAAGAACGAAGCCAAGAAGAAGCAGAAGGTCATCGAGATCAAAGAGGTCAAAGTCCGACCGAATATCGATGAAAACGACTATCAGGTGAAATTGCGCGCCATGAAGTCGTTCATCGGTGAGGGGGACAAGGTCAAGGTGACGCTGCGCTTTCGTGGCCGCGAAATGGCCCACCAGGACATCGGCGTGAAAGTGCTGGAGCGCATCCGCAACGAGATGGAGAACACCAGCAAGGTGGAGCAGATGCCCAAGCTGGAAAATCGCCAGATGGTCATGGTGCTGAGTCCGCGTTGACCCATGCGTGCGGCTCCCCCGGCAACGGGAGAGCCGCGTTCGTATTCGCCGGTGCAGGCGCCGCACGCTGAAGGCTGGCGCGCTTCCGGTGTGTCTGGCCAGTGTCCGGCGCCTCTCGTCGGTGCAGGTGATGGGCGGCTGGCCGTGGTCCTGTGCGGCATCGGTGACTTGCGTCCGATGCCATGAAGTGCCGAGCAGGTTCGGCCGCGGCGGGGGCTTGGCGAGAGCGAGGCTGCCCCTGGTGCGATCTTCGTCCATCGTCACGGACATAAACACGGGCACAAGCAAACCGGGTCGTGGCGGGCGAAGCCCTGTCATCCACAACTCGGCACGCCGGCGGCAACCCGATCCGGGTAAGACAACCCCGCAGCACCTGGAAAAGATGCGTTCCGCACGAGCAAGTCGTGGATGGCAAACCTCCCGCCGCCCGCCACGGCGCGTTGCCGTCTGTCATCGGTCGCTCCCGCGATCGCCGCGACCGATTGGGATACGGCAGATTTGGCTGCCTGCACGGGCCATAACGCAACAGGAGTCGCGGGTGGCAAGCGCGTTACGTGGGCGACTGCGGCGCGAAAGCCCGCCGCTACCGGGGGCAGGCTCCGCCGCAGGTCCTCTTGCCCACGGACGTGGCGCCCGGTAGTCCGGTGCGCGGTAGGCAATCAACGGGTGCTTGCGGCGCGGGCCGATCCAACTGTAGGAAGCCGCCTATGCGGATACACATGTTCTGTGGACGGCTGACTGCCGCCCTGGTGTTGACCGGCGCGGCCGCGCTGCTGTCGGGCTGCGATTCCCAGGGGCTCTCGCGCACCTTCGGATTTACCCGCGCGTCTCCGGACGAATTTACCGTTACCACGCGCGCCCCGCTCTCGATGCCGCCGAACTACGACCTGCGCCCACCGAATCCGGGCGAGCCGCGTCCGCAGGAACAGTCCGAGGCGCGCCAGGCGCAGGCGGCGCTGGTACCGCAAACCGCGCTGGCCGGCACGTCGTCGCCGGAGGCTGGCCTGAGCGCCGGCCAGCAAGCGCTGGTTCGGGATGCCGGACCGCCGGCACCCGCCAACATCCGGCAGGAGGTGCGGTCCGACGCGCAGAAGCAGCAGGCTCAGAGCCAGAGCTTCGTGGACAAGCTGCTGTTCTGGCGCAAGCCGGAGCCACCCGGCATCGTCGTTGATCCCAAGCGCGAAGCCCAGCGCCTGCGCGAGAACGCGGCGCTCGGACAAAGCCCCGAGGCCGGTGACACACCGATCATCCAGCCGAGCAAGAAGGGATGGCTCGACGGCCTGTTCTGATTTGCGGCGGCCGTTCTTCGGGCGGCCGCAGTGCGTCCAGGTCGGCGACCCGCCGGTGAAGCAAGTCAAGCAAACTCGAACGATCCCGGCATTCGGAAAGGGTGCGTTCCGCACGACAGAGTCGCGGGGAGCGGGCCTTCGTCCGCCACGCCGAGGTCTGGTCTGCCGGCGGTACCCTGTGTCCGGACGGACCTCTCGGTAACGCTCCGGGTCGAGTCCGTCCGTGACATCAGGGACTGGTGCCGGCGGGCCCATTTTTCGTGCCCAGGGGGGAAGATCCGCCGCGGCGTGGCAGGGTTTTCCAGCCCTCGCGATCCGGGAAGCCGGATTGGATCATCCCAGATCCGGCAGGCCGCGTCGGCCGAGCAGGTTTCCAGTTCGCGCATCGCGTGTCCCATCGCCGCTGCACCCGCTTGGTCATGCGCAGCCGGAACAGGTAGTCGAACCCGCGCTGTTCCGCCCGGCCATCACCGGCTCGATGCGCAAGCCGGCATCGCCGTGCAGCAGAGTGGGCCGTCAACGTGAACCCGGCCGGCGAACGCGTGTGCCGTCGCTGCCCAGACGTCAACCTCTGGTTGCTCACCTGGGAGAACCACCACGTCCCGATTCTGCTGCTCCATGGCGGCCTATCGGGCCTCGCCGCACAGGGTAACGGCCGGATTGGATCACAGCCTCCTGCAGATCATGCGTCGAGATCGACCAAGTCGTACCCGTTCGTTTCCTGGACAGGACAAGATCGGCGTGACATCGAATTCAACCCCGAGCTTGTCAACTTTTCACCCAGGCTCGATCAAATCTGCATGACAAGCGGAGGTGCCACCCGCTAGGCTTCCTGCCATGCAGCATTTCAAAAGCCTGGGACGCGTCTCGCTCCTCGCCGCCTCCGTGCTGTCCGCCTGCGTGATGGCCGACCGCCCCGCCAACGCCAATGCCGGTGTCCCCGCCGTTGCCGCCGCACCGTCCGGTGTATTCGGCCACTACCTCGCGGGCCAGTTCGCCTTGTCACAATCCCGGCCGGGCACTGCCGCCGACGAGTTCCTGAAGGCGCTCGCGGCCCGGCCCGGCGACCATACGCTGCTGCGCCAGGCATTCATTGCCACGGCAATGTGCGGCCGGCCGGAGGCGGTGCAGCTCGCGCGCCAGTTGCCCAACAACCAGGTCGCGCAACTGGTGCTGGGTGACCAGGCGGCCCGCACCGGTCACTGGCAGGAGGCGGAGCAGCGCTTCCAGTCCCTGCCGCAGCAAGGGCTGACGCAACTGCTGCAGCCGCTGCTGGTCGCGTGGGCGCAGCAGGGCGCCGGCCATACCCGGCAGGCGCTCGACAGCCTGCGTCCCTACATCCAGGGCCACCGCTTCCGCGGCGTTTTCGCCCTGCATGCCGCGATGATCGCCGATCTCGGCGGTCAGGTTCAGGCCGCCGCCCGGCTGTATCAGGTCGCGCAGGAGAATTCGCCCAACCTGAACCTGAGGCTGGCTCAGATCCTCGCCAGTTGGGAAGCGCGGTCCGGCAACCGCGATGCGGCAAGACACCTGCTGGGCAGCCTGGCCCAGAACGCGCGGGAACTGTCCATCGTCGTGCCCGGACTGATCGCCACCGACGCCCATCGTCCGGTACAGAGCGCGACGGACGGTATCGCCGAGGCATACCTCGCCCTCGCCGGCGCGCTTCCGACGCAGAACGCCGACCAGTTCGGCACGCTGCTGTTGCGCCTGGCCCTGGATATGCGCCCAGACCTGACCTCGGCCCGCCTGGTGGCCGCCGAGTTCCTGGCGGGCCGGAACCAGGACGCCGCGGCACTGCAGATGCTTGCGTCCATCCCGGACAGTGACCCGCTGGCGCCGCTGGTTTCGCTGCGCCGCGCGGTGCTGAATGAGCGACTGGGCCATATCGACCAGGCCATGCGGACGCTGCGGCAGGTTGCCGCGAGCAATCCCGACAATCCGATGCCGCTGATCGTCCAGGGCGACATCCTGCGGGGCAGGAAGGAGTTCAACCAGGCCATCACGGTATACACGCACGCGATCGCCCTGATCGGCCATCCGGACCAGCACGACTGGGGCGTGTTCTACAGTCGCGGCATCGCCTTCGACCAGGCGCACGACTGGGCCAAGGCCGAGGCCGACTTTGAACAGGCCCTGCACCTGTCGCCGAACCAGCCGTCGGTGCTGAACTACCTCGGCTACTCCTGGGCCGACCGGAACACGAATCTGGGGCGGGCCCGGTCGATGATCGAAACGGCGTTGCAGCAGGAGCCGAACAGCGGCGCGATCACAGACAGCCTCGGCTGGGTGATGCTGCGCCAGGGGGACACCGCCAGCGCCGTGAAGATGCTGCAGCGCGCCGTGGAACTCGACCCCGAGGATTCGACGATCAACGGCCACCTGGGCGACGCCTACTGGGCGGCCGGCCGCAAGCTGGAGGCGGAGTATCAGTGGCACCGCGCGCTGACGCTGAACCCGTCGCCGGATGACGCCGCCCGGCTGGCGGCCAGGCTGCACCAGCCGGCGAAGGAAGCGGTGATCGGCGGACAATAGGCGGCAGACGGTCGGCCCCGGACCGGGGATATCCGCCGGGGTGTGACCCGACGGGCGCCGGCGCGGCGCAGGGTGGCTTGCCCTGGCGCCGCTGCCGCGCTGATGTCCCGCGGCCATGAACACCGAAACCGCCCCCGCGAAGATCAACCTCTACCTGCACATCACCGGCCGACGCGATGACGGCTACCACCTGCTGGACAGCATGGTGGTTTTCGCGGTGGCCGGCGACGTGGTGCAGGCCACCGAAGCCGGCGCGTTGAGCCTTGCCGTCACCGGCCCGTTCGGTTCGGCACTGCAGGCGGAACCCGACAACCTTGTTCTGCGTGCCGCCCGCGCCCTGGCCGAAGCGGCCGGCGTGTCGCCACGCGGCCGGCTGACGCTGGAGAAGCACCTGCCGGTCGCCTCCGGCATCGGCGGCGGCTCTGCCGACGCGGCGGCGACCCTGCGGCTGTTGCAGCGCCTGTGGCGGTGCACGCTGCCGACCGAGGTCTTGCAGCGGGTCGCTCTGCAACTCGGCGCCGATGTGCCGGTGTGCCTGCGCGGGCAGCCGGTGCGGATGGGCGGCATCGGCGAACAACTGCGACCGCTGCCGGCTTTACCGTGTTGCGGCCTGCTGCTGGTCAATCCCGGCGTCGCCGTCGCCACCCGCGACATATTCCGGGCGCGCACAGGGGCGTTCTCCACGCCCGCGACTCTTCCGGCCGGCTGGGCGGACGCCGCGGAGCTGGCCGCGACCCTGCGGCGGTGCAGCAACGACCTGGAAGCGCCGGCCCGCCGTTTGTGTCCTGTCATCGATGACGTTCTCGCCGCGATCGCCGAGCAGCCGGACTGCCTGCTGGCCCGCATGAGCGGATCCGGCGCCACCTGCTTTGGACTGTTTCCGGATGTCGCCTCGGCCCGTGCCGGCGCGCAACGCCTGGTGCGCCCCGGCTGGTGGAGCTGGGGCGGTGCTTTGCAGCCCGCTTAAGGCCGAGGGCATACCAGAACGGCGGGGCGCGCAGCGCCGTCCGTCACCACTGCGTAACGTGGCAGGCTGCTCACCGGCCGCGGGCAGTTCGACTGCCATCGTTGGCCCAACGGGACCATCAAGATTTGTTTTTTGACCTCAAGCAAACCGGCGATGTTCTCGCGCGTAATTCCGCCTAGCCATTCACACCCCGTGTGGCAGGAAGCGAGGAGCTATCGCATGAAGAGCTTGTTGGGAACATCTGCTTTGGTCGCCCTGTTGACCCTGGGCACCAATGGTATGGCGCATGCACAAGCGCAAAACCAGCAGCCGAACGCTGGCGCCGGAGCTGATATCAATGTGAAGGAGCCGGCCCCGAACGTCACGGTGCACCAGCCGGCGCCAAACGTGACGGTGCAACAGCCCAAGCCGGATGTGGTCGTCAAACAGCCCGAGCCGAACGTGAAGGTGACCCAGCCGAAGCCCGACGTTTCGGTCCAGCAGCCGCAACCGAAGGTGACGGTTCAGCAGCCCAAGCCGGACGTGACCGTCCAGCAGGCGCAGCCCGACGTGAAAGTGAAGCAGCAGGGCCAGGCCAATGTGGACGTGAACCGCACGGGCCAGACCGACGTGAAGGTGAAGGGCGACACTCAGCACTCACAACAACAGCCGAATCAGCAGGAACAAGGCGACCAGCAAAAGAGCCAGAATGAAACGCCGCCGAGCGGGCAACAGCAGGCGGCAAAACAGGGCATGCCGCTGGTGACGGCGAAGAAGCTGATCGGTACCGACGTGGAGACGACCAACGGTCAGAACGCCGGAGAGATAAAGAACCTTCTGATCGGCCCTTCCGGCGACGTGCAGGCCGCTGTGATCGAATGGGGCGGCAGCATCTTCGGTATCGGCGCCAACCAGAACGTCGTGCCGATCGACAAGCTTCAAATGGCCGGCAACAAGGCCAAGGTGGATCTGACAAAGGATCAGATCAAAAACCTTCCAGCCTTCAGCAAGAACAATACCACTCAATACGGCGAGGGCTGGCGCGCCTATCGATAGGCACACGAGAGGGGACGCGCGCGTCCCGCGGCGACCGACAGGAGTACCGGGTGATCCGTGGGCGCGGGGTGTTCCCGCTTGCCCATCGCCTGGAAACCGCTGCGACGCGCGCGTCCTGGCCTTGCTCAACCGGGCTGTATCGAAACAGCACACCCATTTAACCGCAGCCCGCGTCGAGGCGGTACGGCCGTTCGTCGCGCAAGCGCAATGCGGGGTGGTATGCGACTACAGCCGCGGCAGCACCCGTTCCCCGAACAGTCGCATCGATGCCTCCGCCGCCGGCAGCGGGATATCGTTGAAGTTCACCTGCAGTGATGCGATCTCGAAATCACCGACCTGCCGGCGGTAAGTCGCCGCGGCATCGAGAATTCGCTCCGGCGTGCCAACCCAGGCGGCGCATTTGGCCACTTGCGTATCGAAGTCCTCGGCCGCCAGCCCGGCGATGATTTTGTCGTAGCCGGGATAATCGGCCGAACGCGCGCCGGACACCCAGTCCGACGCGGCCGCCACCAATGACCGCAGATAGCGGTTCAGCGGCTCCCGCGCGATGTGTTCGGCCTGCTGCTGATCCTGGTGACACAGCATGTGGAACGCCAGCATCACGGTTCCCCGTCCCGCATGCCCGGCACGGGCCCACGCGGTGCGGTAGGCGTCGAGCAGTTCCGCCATCGCCCCGCCGGCCATCGGGATGGCCATGATTCCATGGCCGGCAGTACCGGCGCGCTCGAACGAGTCCCTGGTGCCCAGCGCGGCGACAAAGAACGGCGGGCGCGGCTGCTGCGTCGGGCGGGGCAGGGAGGTGACGTTGCGGAAACTGTGGAAGCGGCCGGCGTGGCTGACAGTCTCCTGCTCCAGCAGCAGGCGCACCTGTTCCACACCCTCATCGAAGCGCGCTCGGCTTTCATCCAGCGCGACGCCGAAGCGGGAGAACTCGTGCGGCAGGAACGCACGGGCGAAGCCGGCATCCAGGCGCCCGTCGCACAGCGCGTCCAGCATCGCCAGTTCGGCTGCAATCTTCAGCGGATGCCCGAAGGCCGGCAGCACCGCGCCGGTGACCAGCCGAGCCTTTCGGGTGATCTGCGCCGCCGCGGAGAGGAATACGATGGGGTTGGGACTGTAGCCGCCATAGGGATGGAAGTAGTGCTCCACCGTGCGGACATGCGTGTAGCCGTAATGGTCGCACAGTCCGACCAGGTGCAGGGCCTCCTGCCAGTAGTCCCGCGCGGATTTTTCCGCCGGCCCGACATCGGGAAAGAACTGAATGCCGACCTGCATTGCGGTGGTCCTTTCGCCAGGGGACGAAGGCGGAAATGCCCGGACCCGCCGACTGCCAGAGCTTATACCAACCCGCGCCATGTTCGACACATGATCAGCCATTCAGCGCCATGATCTGCGCAGGCGGGCCATCCACGTCTGTTCGTTGCTGCCTTCAGCAAAAAGTCATGGATGGCCGACCTGCGCCGACCATGACGGTGAGTTGCCCTGCGCCGACCATGACGGTGAGTTGCCGACCACCGGTCAAACCATACGCGAGCCGGTAGTACCGCATGCCGGGCGCCGGAGTCGCGGCCGCCGGGAAGGCCTCACCGCATCCGGACCGCGGGAAGTGCGGCCGGCCGGTCGATCCTGCCGCATGCAGGACGCGGAAGCCCGGCTGTCCGGCCGCAGGGGCCGTCGTGGCCCCCGCGCCGCAGAGTCCGCGTTCAGTGTCCCGCGTGGCTGCCGGAGAAATCCGGGGCGGGCAGGCCGGACGCCTCAAGCTGCTGCACGACCGTCGCCTTCAGCCGCTCCAGCCCCTCCGCCGTCTTCGCCTCGGCCCGCGCCACCAGCACGGCCTGGGTGTTGGACGCGCGCAGCAGCCACCAGCCGTCCGTCGTCGTCACCCGCACGCCGTCGATCGTCCGACACCCTGGCGCCCTCGGCGCGCAGGCGTTCGCGCGACCTCCTCGACCACCGCGAACTTGCGCGTGTCGTCGCAGTCGAAGCGGACTTCCGGCGTGTTCATCACCTGCGGCAGCGCTTCGCGCACCACGGACAACCGCTCGTCCAGCCGCGCGACGATACCCAGCAGTGCGCACCGCGGCATAGAGCGCGTCGTCGAAGCCGTACTAGTCGGTCGGCGAAGAAGATGTGGCCGCACATCTCGCCGGCCAGCGGCGAGCCGATCTCCGCCATCTTCGCCTTGATCAGCGAATGCCCGGTGCGCCACATCAGCGGCTTGCCGCCGGCCTTCGCGATCTCGTCGAACAGCACCTGGCTGGCCTTCACGTCGGCGATGATCGTCGCGCCCGGTGCGGCTGCAGCACGTCGCGCGCCAGCAGCACCATCAGCTGGTCGCCGAACATGATCTGCCCGGTGTCGTCGACGACGCCGATGCGGTCGGCGTCGCCGTCGAAGGCGATGCCGATATCGAGCCTTCGTGCTGCTTCACCGCGGCGATCAGCTGCTCCAGGTTCTTCGGCACGGTCGGATCCGGGTGATGCGCCGGGAAGTGTGCCGTCGATCGCGCCGTTCAGCACGATGTGCTCGCCCGGCAGGGACGCGACCAGCCGCTGCAGCACCTCGCCGGCGGCGCCGTTGCCGTTGTCCCACACCACCTTCAGCATGCGGTCGCCGCCATCCCAGTCGGACAGCAGCCGGCGCGACATAATCGTCGCACTGACGTCGGGGTTGCGTTCGGGCGCCGCCTGCTCCTCATCGACATCGCCGGCCAGCGCCATGGCGCCCAGCCGCTTGATGTCGTCGCCGAAGAACGGCTTGCGGCCGATCATCATCTTGAAGCCGTTGTAGTCGGGCGGATTGTGGCTGCCGGTGACCATCACCGCGCCGTCGGTCTCCAGCGTGGTGGCGGCGAAATACAGCATCGGCGTCGGGCCGCAGCCGATGCGCAGCGCTTCGATGCCGCTGGCACGTCAAGCCCCTTGACCAGCGCCTGCTCCAGCGCCGGGCTGGACAGCCGGCCGTCATACGCCGACGGCGACAGGTCCTGCCGCCGTTGCGCGCCAGCATGGTGCCGAAACAGCGGCCGATGGCGAAGGCGTCCATTTCGGTCAGGGTGCGCCCGACGATGCCGCGGATATCGTATTCGCGCAGCGTGGTGGGATCGAACCGGTGCGTGAATGTCATCCGCGCGTCCCCCTCAGGCGTAGTGTTTCAGGAAAGCGCGGACCCCCGCCGCGAGCTCCGGGTGTTTCAGGGCGTAGGCGATCTGCGCCTCCAGGAAGCCCAGCTTGTCGCCGCAGTCGAACCGGCGGCCCTGGTAGCGTAGGCCGTGGAAAGGCTGGTTGCCGATCAGTTTCGCCATGCCGTCGGTCAGTTGCACCTCGCCGCCGGCGCCACGTTCCATGCGGGCCAGGTGACCGATCACCTCCGGCATCAGCACGTAGCGGCCGATGATCGACAGGTTGGACGGCGCATCCTGCGGCGCCGGCTTTTCCACCAGGCCCTGCACCTCCACCAGGCGACCGTCGTCCTTGCCGGTTTTCAGGATGCCATAGCGGTTGGTCTGCTCACGCGGCACCTCGGTCACCGCGACGACATTGCCGCCGGTCTGCTTGTAGGTATCGGTCAGTTGCTTCAGGCACGGCGTGTCGGACAGCACCAGGTCGTCCGGCAGGATGATGGCGAACGGATCGTCGCCGACGAAGGCGCGGGCGCACCAGATGGCGTGGCCCAGGCCCAGCGGCACCTGCTGGCGGACGGTGACGATGGAGCCGGGCTCCACCTGGGTGCCCTCCAGCAGGGCCAGCGCCTCGGCCTTGTTGCGCTGCTGCAGCGTGTGTTCCAGCTCGAAGGCGACGTCGAAGTGTTCCACCAGCGCGGTCTTGCCGCGGCCGGTGACCATGCAGAACTGCTCGATGCCGGCGGCGCGGGCTTCCTCGATCGCGTACTGGATCAGCGGCTTGTCCACCACCGGCAGCATTTCCTTGGCGGTAGCCTTGGTCGCGGGCAGGAAGCGGGTGCCGAGGCCCGCGACGGGCAGGACGGCTTTGCGCAGCGGCTTGATCACAGACAGAACTCCCTGGTCGGCAAATCAGTGCGGATAGACTGGAATCGGGCCGCGTGCGCGGCGTTCCCGGCACACGTGGTCACGAGTTTAGTCACGAGCCCGCGCGGCGTCATGTCCGGCGGCGCCCGCCCAGAAGCACGTCACGGGCCTGGTTGATGCGCGCGGCGAGCCAGTCGGACCCGCCCCGATCCGGATGGGCGGCGCGCATCAGGCGGCGATGGGCGGCACGGATGTCCGCCTCGCCGGCGCCGGGGGGCAGGCCCAGCACCTGGTACGCCTCCTCGCGCGTCATCGGCCCTCCGCCGGAGCGTGGCGGCGGTGCCCCGGCGCCCGGGCCGGGGCGGGCGCCGGGGCGCGGTCCCGGGCCGGCGCCGGAGCCCTGGCCAGCACCGGTGCCCTGACCGGGGCCCAGCGTCGGGTGGGCGTCCTTCCAGTAGTTCCAGATCAGGGGACCGAACAGCATCAGCGCGCCAAACGCGATACCCTCGCGCCCGGTCAGCACCAGCAGCAGGCCCAGGGCCAGGCCGCCGAGCGCCAGGATCCAGGCGAACAGCGACTTGACGTTGGAAACAGAGGCACTCTCGAAGGCCCGCAAGCCGCCGAGGAATGCGAACAGGGCGAGAGCGCCGAGCGCCAACCAGAGCATAAATGTCAATCTGCGCGGGGCGCGGTCGGCGCGCAACGGTGACACACCGGCCGCTCGGCTGGCATGCGGCCACTGCCCAACGGTCCCCAGGATGGAGCGTCATGCGCAGCACCGGCACGCGGCGCCGCTCCCCACCACGCCTGTGGGCGTTGCCGCACCCGCCCGCGACCGCCGCCGGCACTTGCAGTCCCGCGGCTCCTGGCGCCTGATGCGCAGGCGAACCATCGGGAGAGTCCATACCCATGTCCGACACCGCGTCGCACCTGCATGAGCCCGGCGGCGACTTCCAGTGCCTGCACGAATTCATCCCGGCCGCCCGCACCAAGCTCAGCGACCACATCTGGGGATATCTGGTCGGCGCCACCGAGACCGAGACCACCATGCGGCGCAACCGCATGGCGCTGGACGCGATCGCGCTGCGCCCGCGCGTCTGCCGCGACGTGTCGAAGATCGACACCGGCACCACGCTGTTCGGCCGCAAGCTGCGCATGCCGGTGATGCTGGCGCCGGTCGGCTCGCTGGAATTGTTCGATCCCGGTGGCGCGGCGACGGCCGGACAGGCGGCGTCGGAATTCGGCGTGCCGATCATCGTCAGCTCGGTCACCAAGCCGGGGCTGGAGGAAGCCGCCGCGGCGGCGCCCGGCCCGAAGGTGTTCCAGTTGTATGTGCGCGGCG
Organism: uncultured Alphaproteobacteria bacterium; assembly: GCA_963721065.1. Taxonomy (GTDB): domain Bacteria; phylum Pseudomonadota; class Alphaproteobacteria; order Acetobacterales; family Acetobacteraceae; genus CAWBLP01. The sequence continues at coordinate 840,526 of CAVRHO010000009.1, read as the reverse complement.
ACAACGCCTGGGTGGATGACGTGGTGCGGCGCGCGGTGGGCGCGGGCTACGACGCCTTCGCCATCACCGTCGATACCGCCGCCTACAGCCGGCGGGAGCGCGACATCGCCGGGCGCTTCGTCAAGCCGTGGCGCAGCGCGGCGACCGGGCATGAGTTCCAGGCCGGCTTTTCCTGGGACAACGTCAAGCACTTCAAGGACACGCACAGCATCCCGCTGATCCTGAAGGGCATCGCCACCGCCGAGGACGCGGCGATCGCCTGCGAACACGGCGTGGACTGCGTGTACGTCTCCAACCACGGCGGCCGGCAGTTGGACCACGGCCGCGGCGCGATGGACGTCCTGCCGGAGGTGCTGGCCGCGGTGCGCGGGCGGGCAAAGGTGATGGTGGACGGCAGCTTCTGCCGCGGCACGGACATCGTGAAGGCCATCGCGCTGGGGGCCGATGCGATCGCGATGGGGCGGATGTACTGCTATGCCCTGGCCGCCGACGGCGCGGCCGGCGTTCTCAAGATGCTCGAACTGCTCGAGCACGAACTCGGCGTCGCCATGGCGCTGGGCGGGGCGCGCAGCCTGGCGGAGCTGAACCCGTCCTTCCTGCACATGGGCGCCCCGTCGGTCGCAGCCCCGCACGTGCACAGCGCCTTCCCGCTGCTGTTCACCACACCCGAGCACCGGGGCTAACGCGGCCGGAGAACGGCGAGAGGGCTGGCAAGGCGGCGAGAAGGCTGCCGGCGAGAAGGCTCTGGCGGCGAAGGGACAAAGCGGCGGCTTCCCTTCCCCTTCCGGGAGGGGGAGCCGTTTCGCGTTTCCGCCCCCTACTCCTCCGTCTCCAGGCTGAACTGCCCCGCTTCCTCGTCGTAGCTGAACAGTTCGGCGTAGCGTCCCCAGCCGATCATCGCGCGCAGCGTGTCCTCGGCGTAGTCGGGCGACATGTGGTCCTCCAGCTCGTCCCGGAAGCGCTCGGCCGAGGCACGGTGGTTCCAGCGCTGCTCCAGCACCTGGCGGATCATGCCGGCCAGGCGCACGTGCTTGCGCAGCGCCTCGGCGAAGATCTCCTTGCGGTCGTCGGTATCCGCCAGGGCGAAGCGACGGCCGTCGTCGCTCAGCACGATGTCGCCTTCCTCCAGCACCGCGAAATGCAGCATCTGCAGGGTCTCGCCCAGCGGCAGCAGGTCGTCCACCTCATACTGCAGCGCGGCGGCCAGGGCCGGCAGGTCCGCCCGGCCGTTGTAGGGCGGGCCGGCCAGCGCCTCCATCAGGCCGGCCATCTGGTTGGTGCCCGACCCGCTGCAGCGGCATCGCCAGGTCGGGCGGCGCCAGCCCGGCCGGGGTGCGCGTCGGTGGCGCCCGGCGGGTCATCAGGCCGTAGATGTCGTCCACCATCTGGCGGAACGCCGGGTCCAGGCGGTTGCGCGGATGCGGGAAGGTCACCCGGATCTCGTTGGCGATCCGTCCGGGGTTGGAGGAGAACACCAGGATGCGGTCGCACATCAGCACCGCCTCCTCGATGCTGTGCGTCACCATCAGCACCGACTTCACCGGCAGCCGGCCTTCCGACCACAGGTCGATCAGGTCGGTGCGCAGCGTCTCGGCGGTCAGCACGTCCAGCGCGCTGAACGGCTCGTCCATCAGCAGCAGGTCGGGATGCACCACCAGCGCGCGCGCCAGGCCGACGCGCTGGCGCATGCCGCCGGACAGTTCCTTGGGATAGGCGCTCTCGAATCCGCCCAGGCCGATCAGGTCGATCGCGTTCTCGGCGCGCCGTTCGCGCTCGTCGCGGGGCACGCCGCGGGCTTCCAGGCCCAGTTCCACGTTTTCCTGCACGGTCAGCCAGGGGAACAGGGCGAAGCTCTGGAACACCATGGCCACGCCCTCGGCCGGGCCCTGCAGCTTCCGGCCGCGCCACAGCACGTCGCCGCGGGTCGGCGGCAGCAGGCCGGAGACGATCCGCAGCAGCGTGGACTTGCCCGAGCCGGAGCGGCCGAGCAGGGCGACCATTTCGCGTTCGTGGAGGGTGAGATCGACGCCGTCCAGCACCACCAGGTCGGCACTGGCCTCCTTGTGGTAGGACTGCCGGATGTTCTGCACCTCCAGCAGGGTGGGTGCGTTGGTGACGGCGATGTCCATGCGGTCTCCCGGCGCGGTCAGCTCAGGGTCAGGCGGCGCTGCGAATAGGCGTAGAGCGGGCGCCACAGCACCCGGTTCAGGGTGACGACGAAGGCCGCCATCACCGCGACGCCCAGTATCACGCGCGGCATGTCGCCGCGCAGGGTCGCCTGGGCGATGTAGGCCCCCAGGCCGTGCGCATACAGCGTTGTGTTCCCCCAGGAGGCGGCTTCCGCGACGATCGAGGCGTTCCACGACCCGCCGGCCGCGGCGATCGCCCCGGTGACATAGCTGCCCAGGATGCCGGGGATGATCACCTTGCGCCACCACAGCAGGCCGCGGACACCGAAATTGTCGGCGGCCTCGCGCAGGTCGCCGGGAAAGGACGCGGCGGCGGCGACCACGTTGAACAGGATGTACCACTGGGTGCCCAGGATCATCAGCGGGGTCAGCCAGATGTCCGGGCTCAGGTCGAAGTGGACGATGAACAGAACGAAGGGCGGGAACAGCAGGTTGGCCGGGAAGGCGGCGAGGAACTGGGCGATGGGCTGAGCCCGGCGTGCCCAGACCGGACGCAGGCCGATCCACACGCCCACCGGCACCCACACAGCGGTCGCCAGCGCCACCAGCACCAGCACGCGGATCAGCGTGTAGAGGCCGAACAGCAGCGCCTGGCCCAGGTCGCCCCAGGTCAGCTCGCCGGCAATGAACGCGCTGAGCCGTCCCCCGCCCGCATCAGGACCAGGAACAGCGCGGCCAGCAACAGCACATCCAGCAGGCGTGACGGCGCCCGGGCGGTGCCGGACCGGGCGGGGCGGCCGAAGGACAGGCGCAGCGTGCCCAGCGCGGCGATGGCATCGCCGATGCGGTGGCCCATGACGGCGATCCAGTGGGTGCGGCGCAGCAGGCGCAGCATCCACGGGTCCTCGGCGGTGGCGCCGGCGGTGGTCTCGAAGCGGAACTTGGCCGACCAGGCGACCAGCGGGCGGAACAGCAACTGGTCGTACAGCAGGATCACCACCAGCATGGCGAAGATCGCCCAGCCGACCGCGGCGATGTCCCGCCGCTCCAGCGCGACGGCCACGTAGGAGCCGATGCCGGGCAGTTTCCAACTGTGGTTGCCCACCGACACCGCTTCCGAGGCGACCACGAAGAACCAGCCGCCGGACATCGAGATCATGGTGTTCCACACCAGGCCGGGGATGGCGAACGGCACCTCCAGCCGCCAGAAGCGCTGCCAGGCGGTCAGGTGGAAGCTGCGGCTGGCCTCGGTCAGGTCGCGCGGGACGGTCAGCAGCGACTGGTACAGGCTGAACGCCATGTTCCAGGCCTGGCTGGTGAAGATCGCGAAGATCGCCGCCAGCTCCAGGCCGAACACCTGGCCGGGGAACAGCCCCATGAAGAACACGACGGTGAAGCTGAGGAAGCCCAGGATCGGCACCGCCTGAAGGATGTCCAGCAGCGGCACCAGCACCAGGCCGGCCCGCCGGCTCTTCGCCGCGGCGGTGCCGTAGGCGAAGGTGAACAGCAGGGACGCCGCCAGCGCGGCGAACATGCGCAGCGTGGTGCGCACTGCGTAGTCCGGCAGGTTCCAGGGATCCAGGCTGATCCGGGTGGCGCCCGGCGCACTGATCGGCACCAGCGTGCCCTGCGCCACGTGCGCCACGGCGGCGAGCACGCCGAACACGCTCAGCATGGCGGCCAGGTCCCACAGGTTGGGCGTGCGTCTGGCGGTCGCCAGCGGGGACTGGATCGTGGCGGGCATACGGCCTGGCATTGCTGCGAACGCGCCCTGTTAGCCCGCGGGAGATTGCGCTGTCACGCCGGGGAGATGTGTCATCTGCGTGACGACCGCGCGCCCGCCGGTCCCGATGCCCCTCGGCCCATGTACGGGGCAAGTGCATTGGCCGCCCGGTAGCCGAGACCCTCCGGCGGCCCGTGCGGTCCGGTCTGCTGTCAAGCTTTCAACACGGAGAACGCGGAGACCCACGGAGGGCCACGGAGCGGCTTTCCCGGCGAGGCCGGCGGTGCACAGGCCCCGGCCAGCAATGGGACATCCTGCCATCTGCGTGACGGCTGCGCGACCGCGCGCAGTGGCCGCTGGCTCCGTGGCCCTCCGTGGCTCTCCGCGTTCTCCGTGTTGAAAGCTTTACAGCAGGCCGGGCCGCGCAGGATGTGCGGGCAGAGCCGCCGCCCGATCGGCCCGCGCCCGTTGTGACCGCTCGCCTATGCGGTCGCCCCGGCCCGATTGCCCCAACCCATGCATTGTCCGGTTGCGGCGCCGGCCGCACCCCGCCATGTTGGGCGCCCCCCGATCGCCGAGTCGCCCCTTCCAAGCTGCCGGACCCGCTGCCCGCCGCATGCCGACACAGTTCTCTTCCCAGGACCTCGGACGCATCTTCGACGGCCGCGCCCTGACCCGCGGCCGCAGCCTGGGGCTGGCCGGCGGGGTCACGGTGCAGCTCGACGACGAGACCATCACGGGCGTGGTGCAGGACCGTGCGGCGCAGGTACCGGGTGCGCATCACCCCCGCCCGCATGGGGCGGCGGGTGGTGTTCGACCACCACTGCTCCTGCGGCACCCGTGCCTGCGCGCACCTGGCGGCGGCGGCCTTCGCGGCGCTCGACCGTTTCCCCGAGCTGCGCCGACCCGAGCAGCAGACCTTCCTGGACACGCTGGTCACCACGCCGGAGCCCGCACCGGAAACCCAGCGCATCGTGTTCGAGCTGGCACCGGCCGAGTCGCCCCATGCCTGCGTCGTGTCCACCCGCCGGGTCGGTGAACGGTCCGGCACGATCACGCCGCTGACGCCGGCGGAAATCGCCGCCGACTCCCAGGCCCCACCGGAGATACGCGAGGCTGCCCGCGCACTGGGTGCCGGCCACCACGATCGCACCGGGATTGCCGCGGTGCAGGTCGCGGACGTGCTGCCCGCGCTGGTGCGCAGCCGCCACGCGCAATGGCATGCCGGCGGGCGGCGGCTGATCCAGGGCGAGACGCGGATCGTCGCCACCGCCGCCGCAACCGCGCTGCCGCCACGGTCCGGCGTGATCGTGGGCACCAGCGGGCCGTGGTACGTCGATGCCGTCACCGGGGCGGTCGCGCCGATCCGCATCCGGCCGCCTGGGCCGGCATCCCGGTCCCATACCCCGCCGCCGGCCGAACCGCGGCGGCGATCCGCACCGGCGGCCGACGCCGAACCGATGATCATCGAGCGGTCGTTCACGCCGGTGCTGGAACTGACCCGCTTCCCCTGCCCCGACGGCTTCGGCCGCATCCAGACGATGGACGCGCTGCTGCTGTCTTTCGACTACGGCGGCGCGCCGGTGGCGTTCGACGACGACCGGCAGTTCGTGCGCGACAATGGGCCGGGCGGCCCGGTGTTCGTGCGCCGCGACAAGGCGGGCGAGGCGGCGGTGGTTGACACCATCCACCGCGACGGCCTGGTGCAGATGCGCATGGCCACCAGCCAGTCGGCCAAGGGCCGCATGGTGTTCGTGTTCCGCGGCCGCGACGCCGCCGAAGCCTGGCAGGCCTTCGTCGCCGAACGCCTGCCGGTGCTGCAGGAACTCGGCTGGCAGAACCGCATCGACCAGGAGTTCGGCCCGCGCCTGGTCGAGTCCGTGGGCGAGTGCGACCTGCGCGTGGCGGACACGTCCGGCGGGCGCTTCTCGCTGGACCTGGGCATCGAGATCGACGGCGCCCGCCAGCCGCTGCTGCCGATCCTGCAGCGCCTGCGCGACCGCGGCGGCATGGGGTCGGCGCGCATCATCGACGGCCAGGTGATCACCAGCCTGGACGACGGCCGCATCCTGAAGCTTCCGGCCGAACGGGTTGCCCGCCTGCTGGCGGTGATGGACGACCTGATCGAGGCGGCCACCCGGTCCACCGGCGAGACCCTGGAACTGGAGGCCGGCGAGGCCCCGGGCGTGCTGGACCTGGAGGAACTGGTCCTCACGCGCTGGCAGGACGGCGCGGCGATTGCCGACTACGTGTCGCGCTTCCGCGGCGTTACCGACATTCCGGAAGTGCCGGTGCCGGCCGGCTTCACCGCCACGCTGCGCCCCTACCAGCAGCAGGGGGTGAACTGGCTGCAGCACCTGCGGGAGAACGAACTGAACGGGCTGCTGGCCGACGACATGGGCCTGGGCAAGACCGCGCAGACCATCGCCCATATCGTGATCGAGCAGGAAACGGGCCGGCTGGACCGCCCGGCGCTGGTGGTGGTGCCCACCAGCCTGGTGCCGAACTGGACCGCGGAACTCGCCCGCTTCGCCCCGGGGCTGCGGGTGGCGGTGCTGCACGGCGGCGACCGGCACCAGAAGCGGGAAAACCTGGACGGCGTGCACGTGGTGATCACCACCTACACCGTGCTGGCGCGCGACATCGAGGAGATGGCGCAGATCCCGTGGCACCTGGTGGTGCTGGACGAGGCGCAGGCGATCAAGAGCCCGACCGCCAAGGCGACCCACGCGGTCTGCCGGCTCGACGCCCGCCACCGGCTGTGCCTGTCCGGCACGCCGATCGAGAACAACCTGGGCGAGCTGTGGTCGCAGTTCGCCTTCCTGATGCCCGGCGTGCTGGGGCCGCGGAAGACCTTCTCCCGCCGCTTCCGCACGCCGATCGAGAAGGAGAACGACCCGGTCCGCCGCCGCCAGCTCGCCACCCGCATCCGCCCGTTCATCCTGCGCCGCACCAAGGCCGCGGTGGCGACCGAACTGCCGCCGAAGCACACCATCCTGCGCCGCGTCACGCTGGCGCCGGAGCAGCGGGAGCTGTACGAAACCATCCGCGCCACGCTGCAGGAGAAGGTGACGCAGGAGATCGCCGACCGCGGCCTGGGCCGCAGCCAGGTGGTGGTGCTGGACGCGCTGCTGAAGCTGCGCCAGGTGTGCTGCGACCCGCGCCTGGTGAAGCTGCGGTCCGCCCGGTCGATCGACAAGTCGAGCAAGCTGGACGACCTGCTGGAGATGGTCGAGGAGATGGTCTCCGAGGGGCGGCGTATTCTGCTGTTCTCGCAGTTCACCTCGATGCTGGACCTGATGAAGCCGGCGCTGGACGCCGCCGGCATCCGGTTCGTGGAACTGCGCGGCGACACCGCGGACCGCGCGACGCCGGTGCAGCGCTTCGAGGCGGGGGAGGTGCCGCTGTTCCTGATCAGCCTGAAGGCGGGCGGGCGCGGGCTGAACCTGACCTCGGCCGACACCGTGATCCACTACGACCCGTGGTGGAACCCGGCGGTGGAGGAACAGGCCTCTGACCGCGCGCATCGCATCGGGCAGACGAAGTCGGTGTTCGTGTACAAGCTGATCGCCGCCGACACGGTGGAGGAGCGCATCCTGGAGCTGCAGGAGCGCAAGGCGGCGCTGGCCAGTATCGCTTTCAGCGAGGACAGCGCGGGCCTGTCGGCGATGGACAGCGAGGATATCGAATTCCTGTTCGGTGCGGATCCCAGGCGCCTGGCGGCGTGACGGATTTCACCGGCGCTGCACGATGAGCATCGGCGCATCCGGCTTGTTCTCCGGAATGCGGACGGTCACCAGCCGGTCGAAGCCTGCCGGAAACCACCGACTTGCGCGGCGTGCTTCGCTGTCAACGGCTGCTCGGCGTTGCCCTCCGGCTGTCCTGGTGTGGCCTGTCGCAAACCAATCTGGCGGCAGAAGACAAACCAGCCTGGCGGCAGAAGAGTGGAGCGCCGCGCTCCTTTTGCTTGCGGCCATGCCGCGGTGCGTGGAACTCCGAGTGCATTGGTGAAACTCCGGGTATGACTTGCTTGCTTTGCAGCGGCCGGCACCAGGCGACCGGTGCCCGACACTGAATGCATCCGTGCAGGCCCGCGCCCGCGATGGTTCGGCTGCTTCCGTCACGACGCGCCTCAAAACCCGGCAGCTTGTGTGGGACACAGGACCCGCCGCGTGTTAGCCTTTCCCTGATGAACGCGCTCCAGGCTGCGGGGGCGTGGTCGGTCTCTCCGCACGGCGCAGGCCGTCGGCCAGACGGGTTTGCGCCACGCCACGGCACAGCGGAATGACAGGCATACACCGCCCCCCATCACGCTCCCAGGAAACGGCGCGCAGCCAGACGGTCGCCCGGGCCGCGCTGACGCTGGCGCTGGTGTTCCTGGGTGTCTGGACACTGCGGGAATTCCTGCCGGCCCTGGTCTGGGCCTGCATCTTCGCCATCGCCGTCTGGCCGCTCTATCGCCGCGCCCGCAACCGCTTCCCCGCCGACCGGCACAATATCGTGCTGCCCACCCTCGGCACGATCGCCGTCGCCCTGCTGTTCCTGGTGCCGCTCGCCTTTGCCGGCGTCCAGCTCGCGCATGAGGTGCACACCGCCCTGATCTGGGTGGATGAGGCTCGCAGGCACGGCATCCCGCCGCCGGGCTGGCTCGCGTCCCTGCCGTTCGGCAGCAGCCACGCCACCGGGTGGTGGAAGGACAACCTCGCCACGCCCGAGGGGGCCGCCGACCTGCTGTCCCGCATCGGCAACGGCGACGTGTTCGCCACCACGCGTCACTATGGCTCGCAGTTGCTGCACCGGCTGCTGCTGTTCGTCTTCACGCTGCTGACGCTGTTCTTCCTGTTCCGCGACGGCGACCGGCTGACCGCGCAGATGCGCCGAGCCAGTCACCGCGCCTTCGGCCCGCGTGGAGAGCATCTGGGCGAGCAGATCGTCGCCTCGGTCCACGGCACGGTGGACGGCCTCGTCCTGGTCGGCCTCGCCGAGGGTGCCGTCCTGGGCGTTTCCTACGCCGTGTTCGGCGTGCCGCATCCGGTGATGCTGGGCACATTCACGGCGGTGGCGGCGACGATCCCATTCGGCGCGCCGCTGCTGTTCACCATCGCCGCGCTGCTGCTGCTGGTGAAGGGGTCGGCCGTCGGCGCCATCGTGGTGTTCGCCTTCGGCCTGTTCGTCACCTTCGTGGCCGACCACTTCGTCCGCCCGGCACTGATCGGCGGCGCCACGCAGTTGCCGTTCCTGTGGGTGCTGCTGGGTATCCTGGGCGGAGTCGCCACCTGGGGCCTGCTGGGCCTGTTCCTGGGACCCGCCATCATGGCGGCGCTGATCTCGCTGTGGCGGGAGTGGACCGGCGACGAACCGGACCGTCACCGACCGTAGCGCTCATGCGAGGCGACGTAGTACCTGGCCTATGGCCCGCCATTCGCTGTCGTGTCCGACCTGCGCAGCCTGCGCGGGCCATGCCGGTGCACGGTCGCGCGACGGCCGGATGCATTGAGAGCCGGTATCAACCCTCCAGGAAGCGGGCGACGGCCGGGATGCGGCGGAGTTGTTCCAGGTCCTGCGCGGAGGGAAGCTGCGGCCGGTCGCGGGTCTGGTTGACCATGCACAGGAAGCCCAGCGGCTCCCCGGCGCTGGCGCGGAACTGGTGCCAGGTCCAGGACGGGATGCTGACCAGGTCGAACGGCTTCACCGGCTGCACCGCATCGCCCAGCAGGCAGGTGCCGTGGCCGCGCAGGATCATCACCGCATGGGCGTGCTCATGCCGCTCCAGGGTGGAGTAGCCGCCGGCGTCCATCTCGAAATAGCGCAGCTCGCAGCCCAGGTCGGCCTCGTGGAACAGTACCTGGCGCGAGATGTCCCTGAACGGCGCGCTGCCGTCCTGCTTGTACGGTTGGTGCGCGACACCGTCCCACCGGTAGTCCTTCTGGAAGCTGCGCAGCAGCGGCGTTTGTTCAGTGTCCATGCGGTCCCTGGCGATACGGGTGATCGGCGACGGCGCGGGTAAAGGCGGAGGTCTCCGGTGTGAGATTCTCGCGGGCCATCAGCAGGCTGCCACCAATCAGCAACATTGCGTCCGGCCCGTAGAAGTCAAGCAGCTCCGGCACCCGCGCCAGGGTCATGCCGCCGGCCGGCACCGGCAGGCTGGGCAGCACCCCGGGCTGCGGCGTGCGGGCGTTGTCGGCGAGCGCGCGGCAGGTCTCCGCCGAGTAGCCGAAGCGGCCGCCGTAATTCGGGAAGATCACCGCGTCGGCGCCGACCAGGCGGAACAGCGTGCCGATCAGCAGCGGCGGCGCGATGCGGGCAGCGCCGCCCAGGCTGGGATGGGCGAAGAACGCCATGTCGGGATAGTCCGCGATCAGCGCTCGGGCGGTGGCGAAGCCGGCGACCATCGGCGCCAGCATCACGGTATCGAGACCGGCGTCGCGGGCGCAGCGGATCTGCCGGCGCATCTGCTCGATGTGGCCGGACAGGCTGGGGACATAGCGGGTGGGATGCCCGGTCTCCTCCGCAGCCCGGGCCACCGCCGCCGCGATCGCGGGCACCCGCCCGGCGAAGCGGCTGTAGTCCTGGTCGGCCAGGCCGTGGTCGTCCTTGATGTAGTCCACCCCGCCGCGGGCGAAGCGTTCCGCGAGTTGGGCGAGCCGGTCGGGCGCCAGGCCCTGCGGCTTCAGCGCGGAGCAGGTGAGGGCGCGGCCGGTTGCCCCCACGCGGGCGCGCAGGCCGGCGATGCCGGCGCTGGGGCCGCGGAAGGTGGTCAGCAGCCCCGCTGGCAGCGCAATGTCGTGCAGCACCACGTCGTCATGCAGGGAGGTGTTGCCGAACAGCATGTTCAGCAACTGCCCGGCATCGTTGCCGATGGTGGCCAGCGCCAGGCCGATCCGCACGGCGAAGCGTCCGTCGCCGCGGTCGGTGATGTCCTCCACCTGGCCGACGATGTCGCGCAGCACCGCCGGTTCGTCGATCGCCTCCAGCGGCATTTCCACGCTCTGCTCGATGGCGATCGCCTGGGCGCGCGCGGCGATCGAGGCGGCATCGCCGCGTACGAGGTAGGTGACGGACAGGCGTTGCGTCAAAGGAATGACACCATCTGTTCTGACGACACCATCTGTTCTGGTGTCGGCTGGGATTTCGGGCGCGGCGCCTGGGCTGCCGGGGAGTGGCTCGTCCGGTTTGTCCGGTTCGTCCGGTTTGTCCGGGACGCAGGCCGTGCTCCCAACGGCATGGCCGGGAGCGGACTATCGGCGTTCGGATAAGCCGCATCGCCCCCGTACAGACGCGTCATGGCCGGCCCCTGAGCCGGCCATCCGCCCCTCACCGATCGGCTCGCACTGCAACGCGCACGCTCTGACGGGGGTAGATGGCCGGCTCGGGGGCCGGCCATGACGCGTCTGTACGGATCACCGATGCAGGGGAAGGGGGAACGCGTGACGCGCCTGTACGGGGCACCGATGCAGGGAAAGGGGGAACGCGGGACGCGCCTGTAGGGGGCACCGCTGCACGGAAAGGGGGAACGCGTGACGCGGCCTGTAGGGGGCACCGCTGCACGGAAAGGGGGAACGCGGGATGCGCCTGTAGTGGGCACCGCTGCACGCGACGCGGGTACGCGGGACGCGGCTATATGGGACACGGCTGCACCGGACCTCAGAGGCCCACTGATGCCATACCGCCTTCATCCCCGCGGTATCACCAGCGCGTCCACGGCCACTGCGCCGGAGGCGCCGAGCATGACCGGGTTGATGTCGATCGCTTCCAGCCGGTCGCCCAGGGCCAGCGCGGCGTCCTGTAGCTTGACCAGCAGGTCCACGAACGCCCCTGCCGCATCGGGATGCTTCCACCGCGGGCTGTGCAGCACGCGGCCCAGGCTGCTGTATGCCAGCTTGCGCTCGATCGCCGCGCGCGACACCGGCAGCGGCCAGATGCACACGTCGCGCAACGCCTCCGCGTAGATGCCGCCCAGCCCAGCCAGCAGCACCAGGCCGACACCCGGCGAGCGGCTGACGCCGGCGATCGCCTCCATTGCGCCGGGCACCATCGGCTGCACGATCACGCGCGTGCAGCCGAGCGCGGCATAGGCCGCTTCCAGGGTGGCCGTGTCGCGCAGATTGGTGCGGACCAGGCCCAGGTCGCTCTTGTGTGCCACGCCCTCCGCGACGCCCTTCAGCACCACCGGCCACCCCGCCTTTTCCGCGGCGGCGCAGGCCTCGGCCGCGCTGGAGCATTCGGTGGTCGGCACGACACGGACGCCGAAGCCATCCAGCAGGGCCAGGCTCTCCGGTTCGGTCAGCGGACGCGCGGGCAAGGCCGGAGCCGGGGCGGGGGATGGTGCCACCACCGCGTCCGGCGGCGGGGTCAGCAGGGCGCTGAGACCCTCCAGCACGATGTCGGTGTCGGTGAACACATCCATGCCGTGCGTTTCGTACCAGGCGCGTTCATGCTCCGGCAGTCCGCCGGGCGTAACGATCAGCAGCGGCTTGCCGGAGGTCTCGCGCGCCGTGGCCATGGCGGCGCGGTACGGGTCGCCCTGCCACGGGTTCATCGAATGCACCAGCGCCAGCACCGCACCCACACCGGGATCGCCGGCCAGCAGCGACGGCACCGACCCCGACTTCCGCATGCCGCCGAAGATGCCCAGGTCCAGCGGATTGCCGATGCGGGAGAAGACCTTCTGCGCGTCGATCTGCCGGTGCGTCTCCTCGGAGAACGTCGCCAGCGGTATGCCCAGGGCCGCGGCCCGGTCCGCGATCAGCGACGCGCCGGCGCCGGAGGTGGACATCGCCCCCAGCCCGCCGCGATGCCGGCCGTAGCGGTCGAGCAGCGCGCAGGCGGTCATCAGCCCCTCCAGCGTGGCGACGCGCGACACGCCGCAGGAGTCCAGCAGCGCGGCATAGGCCGCCGTGTCGCCGGCCATGCGCGACGAGTGCGCCACCGCGGCCTGCGCGCCGGCATCCGACGTGCCGATCTTCAGCGCCACCACGTGCTTGCCCGCGGCGTGCGCGGCCAGTGCCAGGCGGCGGAAGCGCGGGCCGTCCTCCAGGCTGTCGATCAGCAGGGCGATCACACGGGTGGGCGCGTGCTCGATGCCGTATTCCATGTAGTCCAGCACCGACAGGTCGGCCTCGTTGCCGGCGGATGCGAACAGCGACAGTCCCGCGCCCAGCATGCGCAGCCGGCCGGCCATGGCGTCGAACAGCGCGCCGGAATGGGAGAAGATCGAGATCCCGCCCGGCGTCTGCTTCTTCGCGTGCGAGGTGTTGAAGCCGATCGAGAGCGGATGGTGCGCGTTGTAGATGCCGTTGCAGTTGGGGCCGACGATGCGGATGCCTTCCTCGCGGGCGATGCGCGCCAGTTCCGCCTGGCGTTCCGCGCCGCCGGCGTCCAGGCTTTCGGCATAACCGGCGGACCCGACGATGACCGCTTTCAACCCGGCGCGGGCGCAGTCGCGCACCGCCTGGACCGCGGCCTGCGCGGGGATGGCGAGGAAGGCGGCGTCGATCTGTTCCGGAGCCGAGGCGAGGTCGGGGAAGCAGGGAATGCCGTTCACCTCGGTCAGGCGGCGGCTGATGCCGTACACCCCGCCGGGAAAGCCGGTGTCGCGGACGTTGTTCAGCACGATGTAGCCGTGCTTGGTGGTGTCGTCGGAGGCGCCGATCACCGCCACCGCGCGCGGGTGGAACAAGGCGTGCAGTGCGTCGCGCTTGGTGGTCTGGTCGGGCATGCGGGGTGGGCTCCGGGTCTGCAAAGGGCGCGCATTCTGTCGATGGGGGTCGGGGGAGTCCATCGGCGGCGCCGAAGCGGTCAGGGAGGCGCATGTGCGGGCGGCCTGGACAGCCGCGGGTGAAGGGGTTCGGCGGCTCTGCTCCCATGGCCGGAGCGGTTCGTTCTGACGTCAAGCTTTCAACACGGAGAACACGAAGAGCCACGGAGGGCCACGGAGCGACCTGCCGCTGCGCGGCCGCGCAGCCATCATCCGCAAGGCAGGATCATCACATGCAAAAAGGATATTGATTGCTGGCCGGGGCCTGTGCACCAGCGATCGTTGCCGGGAAAGCCGCTCCGTGGTTCTCCGTGGCCCTTCGTGTTCTCCGTGTTGAATGCTTGACAGCAGAACGAACCGCACGGACCGCCAAGAGTTCCCGCCTGCCGCAAGGCAACGGCGTCGGCCCGCCGCACCGGCGCGGCTTGCCTGCGTTCATTTCCGACCCGGACCGGCCGGGATGGCACTCCGTTCCAGCCGTCGCAGGGCAAGCCGGAACTGGAACCACACGGTCTTGCGAGTTGCCCGGCGCGCGCCTAGCGTGCCCCGTTATTCAATGCAGACCCCCCCACCCCGGAGAGGACTATGTTCAAGGGATCGCTCGTCGCTCTGATCACCCCGATGACCGCGGACGGGGCGATCGATGAGAAGGCGTACGCCGAACTGGTGGAGTGGCAGATCAAGGAAGGCACGCACGGCCTGGTGCCCGTCGGCACCACCGGCGAGAGCCCGACGCTCAGCCATGACGAGCACAAGCGTGTGGTGGAACTCTGCATCGAGGTCGCCAAGGGCCGCGTCCCGGTGATCGCCGGCACCGGCTCCAACAGCACCGACGAGGCGATCGACCTGACCCGCCACGCCAAGGAGGCCGGGGCCGACGCCGCGCTGATCGTCACGCCGTACTACAACAAGCCGACGCAGGAAGGCATGTACCTGCACTTCAAGGCGATCGCCGACGCCGTGGACCTGCCCATCATCATCTACAACATTCCGCCCCGCAGCGTGGTGGACATGAAAGTGGACACGATGGCTCGGCTGGCGAAGCTGAAGAACATCATCGGCGTGAAGGACGCCACCGCCGACCTGGCGCGCCCGCTGCACCAGCGCCGTCACTGCGGCGCCGATTTCTGCCAACTGTCCGGCGAGGACGCCACCGCGCTGTCCTTCAATGCCGCCGGCGGCGTGGGCTGCATCAGCGTGACCGCCAACGTGGCGCCGCGGCTGTGCAGCGACATGCAGACCGCCTGGCTGGAAGGCCGCACCGCGCAGGCGATGGAAATCCAGAACCGCCTGCTGCCGCTGCACGACGCGCTGTTCACCGAGACCAGCCCGGGGCCGGTGAAGTTCGCCGCTTCCCTGCTGGGGAAGTCCTCCGAGCACTGCCGCCTGCCGCTGGCCCCGCTGATGGACGGCACCCGCACCAAGGTGCGCGATGCGATGCGGGAAGTCGGGCTGCTGAACTAGGGCGTTGCCTGCGGGGGCGATCGTCGCCGTTCGCAGGGAACGAGGCGGAGGAGAGGGCCGGCCGCCCGAGTATCCCTTCGGACGTCATGGCCGGGCCTGACCCGGCCATCTACCCCCGACAGGGCGTGCGCCGTCGCATCCCGACCCGATCGTTCCGGGGTGGATGGCCGGGTCAGGCCCGGCCATGACGAAACTGCCGGCCATGACACTGATGCACCAAACCCAAGGGGGCAGTCCGAGATGGCAAAAATCCTCGTGATCCACGGCGCCGGCATGAACATGCGCGGCAAGGTCCAGGTCGAGATCTTCGGCCCGATGACCATGGCCCAGTATGACGAGCACATCCGCGGCTACGCGGCGGAACTCGGGGTGGACATCGAGATCTTCCACTCCAACGTCGAAGGCGAGGTGATCAACCGCATCTACCAGGCCAACGACCAGGGCTTCGACGCCGCCATCTTCAACCCGGCCGGGTTCTCCCGCGGATACCCCGCGCTGAACGCGGCGATCGGCCAGGTGAAGTTCCCGACGATCGAGGTCCACATTTCGAACCCGGTGCGGCGCGGCCCCGTTTCCGACACGCTGCCGGTCAGCCTGGGCTCGGTCACCGGCTTCGGCGTCGCCGGCTACTACCTGGCGCTGCGCGGCCTGCGGGACATGGTGGCGAAGAAGTAGGAGGACGCATGGCTGCCTCGATGGATGAACTCCGCGCCGAGCGGTCCAACCTGGAACAGACGATCGAGACCCGCCAGCGCGAGCTTGGCCCCGAACACCCCGACCTGGCGGACGACCTGCGGGAGCTGGGGCGCCTGGCCCATGAGCTGAACGACCACATGGACGCGATGGCGCTGCTGCAACGCGCCTGCGCGCTGCACACCGCGGCGCACGGGTCGGAGGACCCGAACGTGGCCACCGACCTCAATCACCTCGGCCTGGTGTACCACGACCTGGGGGAGCTGAACGAAGCCCAACTGGTCCTGGAACGCGCCCTCGCCATCGACGAAAAGGCGCTCGGCTCGGAGCACCGCAACGTGGCGCGCGATGCCAACAACCTGGCCGGCGTGCTGCGCGACCAGGGGGATCTGTACTCGGCGAAGGCCGCACTGCAGTGGTCGCTGCGGGTGTACAACGCGGTGCTGGGGCCGGAACACAGCACCACGCGCTCGGTCGCCCGCAATCTTGCGCTGCTGGGTTGAGGCGCCGGGGGTTCCGACGACGCCGCGGCCGGTGTAAACGCCGGGCACCGTTGCGACCGGAGACCGCATGACCGCGCCGTTCCAAGCCGCCGCGCTGGCGCCCGCCCTGGACACCGAAGCCGAGGCCGACGCGCCGCTGATCCTGGCCTTGCCGAAGGGCCGCATCCTGGCCGAGGCCGGCCAGGTGCTGGCGCGCGCCGGCGTGAACCCGTCGCCCGACTACGCCGACGAGGACAGCCGCCGCCTGCGCTTCCCCACCGACGACCCGATGCTGGATGTGGTGCGCGTGCGGCCGTTCGACGTCGCCACCTTCGTTGCGTTCGGCGCGGCGCAGATCGGCATCTGCGGCGCCGACGTGCTGATGGAGTTCGACTACCCCGAGGTGTACGCCCCGCTGGACCTGGGCATCGGCAAGTGCCGGGTGTCGGTGGCCGAACCCGCCGCGACCGCGGGCAGCGACGATCCCACGCGGTGGTCGCAGGTGCGGGTCGCCTCGAAATACCCCAACATCGCCCGCCGCCACTTCGCCAGCCGCGGCGTGCACGCCGAGGTGGTGCACCTGAACGGCGCGATGGAACTGGCCCCGGGCCTGGGTCTGGCGCGGCTGATCGTCGATCTGGTGCAGACCGGCTCCACGCTGAAGGCGAACGGGCTGGTGGAGACCGAGGTCATCGCCGACGTCACCAGCCGCCTGATCGTCAACCGCACCGCCCTCAAGACCCGGCCGGAGCTGATCGGCGGCTGGATCGCGCGGTTTCGGGCGGCGCTGGGGCAGTGATGCGGGTTGAACCGGCTGCCGTGGGGCGCGTGGACCTGCCCGGGGCCGTGGCCCCTCGCCGGTGGCGGGCGTGGCCGCTCCACCTGATGATGCGGGATGAACCGGTCGGGGGCGTGATGCGCCTGGCGGCACCGGGCCCGGAGATGCGGGCGGAGCGGGGGGATCGGGCATGATCCGGCTGTCCACCACCGCCCCGGATTTCGCGGACTCCTTCGCGGCGCTGCTGGCCCAGGCGCGCGAGACCACCGAAACCGTGGACTCCGCCGTGGCCGCGATCATCGCCGAGGTACGCGCCCGCGGTGACGCCGCCCTGATCGACTACACCGCGCGCTTCGACCGCCAGACGCTGACCGCCGATCGCCTCCGCATCGCTTCCGAAGAGATCGACGCCGCCACTGCCGGCATCCGTCCGGAACTGGCCGACGCGCTGGACCTCGCCGCCACGCGCATCGAGGCGTTCCACCGCGCCCAGCTCCCCGCGATCTGCGCTACACCGACGAGGCCGGCCTGACGCTGGGCATGCGCTGGACCCCGCTGGATGCGGTGGGGCTGTATGTGCCGGGGGGCAAGGCGGCGTATCCGTCCTCGGTGCTGATGAACGCGCTGCCGGCGCGGGTCGCCGGGGTGGGGCGCATCGCCATGTGCGTGCCGACGCCGGACGGGGTGCTGAACCCGCTGGTGCTCGCCGCCGCCCGCCGGGCCGGGGTGACGGAGATCTACCGTGTGGGTGGGGCGCAGGCCGTGGCGGCGCTGGCCTATGGCACCGCGTCGGTGGCGCCGGTGGACCGTATCGTCGGCCCGGGCAACGCCTATGTGGCGGAGGCCAAGCGGCAGGTGTTCGGCCATGTCGGCATCGACAGCATCGCCGGCCCGTCGGAGGTGGTGATCCTGGCCGACGCGGCGAACGATCCCCGCCGCATCGCCGTGGACCTGATGGCGCAGGCCGAACACGATGAGGCGGCGCAGTCCATCCTGATCACGGACGATGCGGCGTTCGCGGATGCCGTCGCCGCCGCGGTGGAGGCGGAACTGCCCAGCCTGCCGCGTGCCGCCATCGCCGGCGCCAGTTGGCGGGCGCACGGCGCCATCATCCTGGTGCGCGACTGGACCGAGGCCGCGGAGCTGGTGAACCGGCTGGCCCCCGAGCATCTGGAGCTGATGCTGGCCGATCCGGAACCGGTATTCGCCCAGGTGCGGCATGCCGGCGCGGTGTTCCTGGGCGGCTTCTGCCCGGAGGCGGTGGGCGATTACGTCGCCGGTCCCAACCATGTGCTGCCGACCGGGCGGACGGCGCGGTTCGCCTCCGGCCTGTCGGTGTTCGACTTCCTCAAGCGCACCACCTTCGTCGGGGCGGACGCCGCGGCGCTGCAGCGCGTCGGGCCGGCGGCGGTTGCGCTGGCGGAAGCGGAGGGATTGCAGGCCCATGCGCGGAGCGTGGCGCTGCGGCTGGGGCAGGGCGGCTGACGCGCTTCGCGGTGGCCCGGCTCACCACCGTCAGCCGTCGCGCCGGGTGACGCGGGCACGGATCAGGAGCAGCGATGCGGTTGACGATCGACGATGCCCTTCGTGTGGGTGAATTCCTCGCCGAGGCTGCCAGGACCGAGATCATGCCGCGATTTGGCCGGCTCACGGCCGGCGAGGTGCGGGAGAAGTCGTCCCGCTTCGATGTCGTGACGGCGGCCGACGAGGCGACCGAACAGGCCGTCACGGCCGCACTCGCGCGTGCCTATTCCGGGGCGGCGATCGTTGGCGAGGAGGCAGCGGGCCGGACTCCGGAGCTGCTTGAAGGCATCGGTACCGCGGATCTGGCGTTTGTGCTCGATCCACTGGACGGCACCAGGAACTTCGCGTCCGGGCTGCCCCTGTTCGGCGTCATGCTCGCCGCGACGGTCCGGGGTGAGATCGTTCTCGCCGCGATCCACGATCCGGTTTCCCGTGACACGGCCTTTGCGCTGAGAGGCGAGGGAGCCTGGATGCAGGGAGAGGGCGGCGCGCGCATCGACCTGCATGTTGCTGACGCTGTGCCGGTGCAGCAGATGGACGGGATCATCGGGACGAACTTCCTGCCCGAGCCGCGCCGGACCACCGTCAACGGCAACCTCTCCCGGCTGGCGATGAGCTACTGGCTGCGCTGTGCCGCGCACGAATACCGCATGGCCGCCGCGGGGCAGGCCCACGTGCTTCTCTACAACAAGCTGATGCCCTGGGATCATGCGGCGGGTTGGCTGCTCCACCGGGAGGCGGGCGGTTACAGTGCCCATTTCGACGGCTCGCCCTACAAGCCGACGCACCTGACCGGTGGTCTTATCTGTGCCCCGGACGAAGCGAGCTGGCACCGCGCCAGGGATGCGCTGTTGGGGTGAGCCGCCCCGAACGGCGTCCGCCCCAGAGGCCGGACCCCCTGGGCGGAGTCCCCTACTCCAGCGCCACCGGCCAGCCGCGCTGCTGGTGCGCGCCGTCCCAGAACAGCCATTCGAACTGCGTGGAGCGGATGAACGCGGTCATCATCCGCTCGCGTCCCGCCTGGGTGGTCGCGGCGGCGGCGCGGTCGGTGATGCCGATCACCGTGCGCACCGCTTCGCCGAACGCCTCATCCGCGTAGGTGTCGATCCAGGCGCGATAGGGGTTGTCCGCCGCGGCCTTGCGGGCGATCGCGGTGCCGACGTCCCAATAGACCCAGAAGCACGGCAGCAGCGCGGCCAGCAGCATTTCCCACGGCTCGTGATACGCGGTGGCCAGCAGGAAGCTGGTGTAGCCCAGGCAGTCGGGGGACGGTTCGGCCGTCGCCAGGCGGGCCGGATCGACGCCGAATTCCGACAGGTAGCGCTCGTGCAGCGCCTGCTCGACGGCTACCGCCTCCAGCGCCGAGGACGCGAAGGCGTGCAGCGCCGCGGCGTCGGGGGAACGGGCGGCGGCCAGCGCCAGGGCGCGCGAATACTGCGTGAGGTACAGCGCGTCCTGGATGATGTAGCCCTGGAAGCACGGGCGGCTGAGCGTGCCGGCGGCCAGTTCCGTGTTGAACGGCAGGTCGTGGATCGCAGCGCGCAGCGGGGCGACGCGCTGCCAGGCGGAGTCGCAGAAGCCTGTCATGGTGCGGTCTCCTTCGGCCAGAGAGCGTGGAAGTGGTGCACCGGCCCGTGGCCGCTGCCCACCGACAATTCGTGGCTCGCCGCCAGGGCGCCGGTGAGCCAGGCCTTCGCCTGGCGTGCGGCGTCCGGCACCGGCAGGCGCGGCAGCAGCGCGGCGATGGCCGAGGACAGGGTGCAGCCGGTGCCGTGCGTGTTGCGTGTGTCGATGCGCTGGCCGGGCAGTTCCGTGATGGTGGTGCCGTCGAACAGCAGGTCGGTGCGGTCGTCGCTGTGCAGATGGCCGCCTTTCAGCAGCACCCACTGGGGGCCGAGCTGGTGCAGGGCGGGGAGCATGGCGCGCATGGCGTCCACCGTGTCGGGGACGGCGGCGTCAGTCAGCACCGCGGCCTCCGGCATGTTCGGTGTGATGACGCGGGCGAGCGGGACCAGTTCGTCGCGAATGGCGGCGATGGCGTCGTCCTGCAGCAGGCGGTCGCCGCTGGTGGCGACCATCACCGGGTCCAGCACGATGTTGTTGGGTCGCCGGCGGCGCAGCACCTCGGCGATGGCGCGGGCGATCGGGGCGGTGGCGACCATGCCGATCTTCACCGCATCCACGCGGACGTCATCGAACACGGCGTCGATCTGGGCGGCGACGAAGTCCGGCTCCATGGCGACGAAGCCGCGCACGCCCTGGGTGTTCTGCGCGGTCAGCGCGGTGATCGCCGCCATGCCGTAGGTGCCGAGGGCGGCGAAGGTCTTCAGGTCCGCCTGGATGCCGGCCCCGCCGCTGGGATCGGAGCCGGCAATGCTGAGGATGTTGGCGATCATGAGGGCACCGGGGTGGAGGAACGGGGCGTGTGTTCGATGGTATTGGATGACTCCCCCTCCGCTTGTGGGAGGGCTGCGGGGAGGGGCGCGTGTAGGAGACTCACCCGCGTGACCCCCTCTCCGCTGGGCCCTACCACACGGGGAAGGGGGCGTTATTCGGGCATCCGCAGCTCAGTCCGACACGATCGCAACCGCACGCGTCCAGCCGGCCGACGCTTGATGCACCTTCACCGGGAAGCACGCGATCTCGAATCCGTCGGGCGGCAGTTGTTCCAGGTTGTGCAGCTTCTCCAGGTGCGAGTAGCCGATCTCCCGCCCGGCGCGATGGCCTTCCCAGATCAGCCCGGCATCCCCGGTTTCCGCGATCTTCCGGCGCGTGTGGCTGAACGGGGCGTCCCAGCTCCAGCCGTCGGTGCCGGTGACGCGGACGCCGCGTTCCAACAGCCACATCGTGGCCGCCTTGCCGACGCCGCAGCCGGAGTCGACATAGTCGTCCTCCCCGTATTTCGCCCCGGCGCTGGTGTTCACCACCACGATCTCCAGCGGGCGCAGCGTGTGGCCGATGCGCTTCAGTTCCGCTTCCACGTCGTTGGGCGTCACCACGTAGCCGTCCTCGAAGTGACGAAAGTCCAGTTTGACGCCCGGCTGGAAGCACCACTCCAGCGGCACCTCGTCGATCCGCCAGGACGGTTCGCCGCCCGGCTTCAGCGCGTGGTTCATCGTGGAGAAGAAGTGATACGGCGCGTCCAGGTGCGTGCCGTTGTGCGTGCTGATGGTGACGCGTTCCACGGCGGCGTATTCGCCGTTGGGCAACTGGTCCACGCTGACGCCCATGTATTCGGCCATGGCGGGCGCGGTGGCGTGGTGGTCCATGTATTCGATCTGCGGCAGCATGTGCGGCGGATCGCTCTTGATGCCGGCACGCAGCGGCGAGGAGATATCGATCAGGCGACGGGGCATGGCGGTTACTCCGCGGCGGGTGTCAAACGGGACGGATCGGACCCGACGCGCCCGGTCTCGCCGGCTTCGGCGCGGGCCAGGCGGAAGTCGTAGTGCACGGCGCGCAGTCCTGGCATGGGGGAGTCCGGATCGTCCTTCGCCTGCACCACCAGCGACCCCGACACGCCGAACACCGTATCGGAGTCGATGTGTTCGTCGTCGCCGAAATACAGCGCGGTGACCAGTTCGCGGTGCCCCGGGGCGCCGATCAGGAAGTGGATGTGCGACGGGCGGAAGCCGTGGCGCTTCTGCCGCTGCACCAGGTCGCCCACCGGCCCGTCCATCGGGATGGAGTAGCCGAGCGGACGCACGGTGCGGAACCAGTAGCGGCCATCGGCGTCGGTGCGGAAGTTGGCGCGCATGTCCATCTCGGCACCGCCTTCCACCTGCAGGTCGTAGAGGCCGTGTTCGCTGGTCTGCCACACCTGGATCAGCGCGTTCGGCAACGGCTTGCCGCTGTTGTCGGTGACGCGGCCGTACAGCACGATCTCCTCCACCGACGGCTGCTGCACGATGCAGTCGCCCAGCTTCAGGTCCGGCGCGCCTTCCCGGTAGAACGGGCCGAGCAGGCTGCTTTGGGAGCCGAGTTCTCGGGCCTTGCGGTCGTGCACGGCGTTGACCGCGGCGCTGACGCCCAGGATGTCCGACAGCAGGATGAACTCCTGCCGGATCGGTGTGCAGGCCTGGCCGACCGCGGTGAGGAAGCCGATGCCGGTGAGCCATTCGGCCGGAGTCAGTTCCACCTCGCGAACGAACGCGTGCAGGTGCCGCACGGCGGCCTCCATGATCTGCTTCAGGCGCGGATCATCGGTGCCCGCCATCTGCTCCAGCGCTGCCTGGGTGACGGTGTGTTCGTCGAGGTCTCGCATCGCACGCTCTCCTGGACCTGAGGCAACCAGCATAGGCCAGCCGGGCCTGTGGTGGCGAGGCTTGGCACCGTGCTGTTCTGCGCCATAGGATGCAATGAACCAACCATAAAGGGGGGAATGCGGATGTCGATCAGGCGCCTTGGCGGCGTGTTACTTGCCGCCTTTCTTGTGCTCGCCGGCCTGGTGCCGGCCCGGGCGGAGAACGCCAAACCCATCACCATCGGCTTCGGCATGGCGCTGACCGGCGGCCTGGCGCCCAACGGCAAGGCGGCGCTGCTCGCCATGCAGATGTGGGCCGAAAACGTCAACGCCAAGGGTGGCCTGCTGGGCCGGCCGGTCAAGTTGATCTACTACGATGACCAGTCGAATCCGGCGACGGTGCCCGGGATCTATACCAAGCTGCTGGATGTGGACCACGTGGACCTGGTGGTCAGTGGCTATGCGACGAACATGATCGCGCCGGCCATGCCGATCGTGATGCAGCATCACCGCACCTTCATCAGCCTGTTCGGACTCGCGGTGAACAGCCAGTTCCATTACGACCGTTACTTCTCCTTCGTTCCGACCGGCGGACCGCATCCGAAGCAGAGCTTCACCAAAGGCTTCTTCGAAGTCGCCATGGCGCAGAATCCGAAGCCGAAGACCATTGCCCTGGTCGGTGCGGATGCCGAGTTCCCGCGGAACGGTCTGGATGGCGCACGGGCCTGGGTGAAGCAGTACGGCCTGAAGGTCGTGTATGACCGCACGTATCCGCCTTCCACCGCCGACTACACGCCGATCATCCGTGCGATCCAGGCGACCAATCCTGACCTGGTGCTGGTGTTCTCCTATCCGCCGGACAGCGTCGGCATGGTGCGCGCCGCGCACGAGGTCGGGCTGAAAACCAAGATGTTCGGCGGCGGCATGGTCGGGCTGCAGAGCACTTCCATCAAGGAACAGCTTGGGCCGTTGCTGAACGGCATTGCCGACTACGATTTCTGGGTGCCGTGGGCCGGGCCGGAGAACAAGGCGGCGATGGCGTTCCTGAAGGAATACCAGGCCAAGGCGCCGTCCGCCGGCGTGGACGGGCTGGGCTATTACCTGCCGCCGTTTGCCTATGGTTACCTGCAGGTGCTGCAGCAGGCGGTCGAAGGCACCAAGAGCCTGGATGACGCGAAGCTGGCCGAGTACCTGCGCTCGCACACCTTCGACACGGTCGTCGGGCCGGTGAAGTTCGGGCCGGACGGCGAGTGGTCGCAGGCGCGGGTGCTGGAGGTGCAGTTCCGTGGCATCAAGGGGCACGGGCTGGACCAGTTCAAGGACCCGAAGACCGAGGTGGTGCTGTGGCCACCGGAGATGAAGTCGGGGACGGTGGAGTATCCCTACACGAAGGCGCACTGAAGCTGCGGCGCTGATGGCTTCCCCTTCCCTTGTGGGAGGGGGAGTCGTTTCCTTTGTTGCGACTCCTTATGCTATCCGTGTTGTGTTATGCTGGCCCGCGTTGTGTTTGACACACGGCCAGCCATACACCGTCATGGTCGGCGAAGGCCGGCCATCCACGTTTTTCCGTAGTCTCCATCGGCAAAAGTCGTCGATAGCCGGCCTTCGCCGACCATGACGGTGGGTTGCCGAACACCATGTCAAATCATGCGCGGGCCGGTATCAAGCCCCCAGATAGAACTGCCGGATCAGCTCGTTGTCGTTCAGTTCTGCCGCGGACTCGCCGGCAAACTCGATCCGTCCGTGCACGATCACATACCCGCGGTCGGCAATCCGGATCGCCTGGGTGAAGTTCTGCTCCGCCATCAGCACCGTCAGTTGGTAGCTCTCCTTCAGCTCCTTGATCTTGTCGATCGTCCGGCTCACCAGCAGCGGCGCCAGCCCCACGCTCGGCTCGTCGATCAGCAACAGCCGGGGCGCGCTCATCAGGGCACGGCCCAGTGCCAGCATCTGCTGCTCGCCACCGCTCATGCTGCCGGCGAGCTGCTTGCGCCGTTCCGCCAGGCGCGGAAACGCCTCGAAACAGAACGCCAGGTTGCGCGCGATATCGGCCCGCGCGGCGCGACGGAACGCCCCCATCAGCAGGTTCTCCGTCACGGTCAGCCGCGGGAACAGTCGCCGCCCTTCCGGCACCACGCCGATGCCCAGATCGATGATCGCTTCCGTGGACAGGCCCACCAGCTCATGCCGCGTCCCGTCGATCTCCGCAGTGATTGATCCGCCCGAAGGTCGCACCATGCCCAGCACGCATTTCATCAGCGTGCTCTTGCCGTTGCCGTTGGTGCCGAGCAGCGCGACCGTCTCGCCTTCGCCAACGCTCAGCGACACGTCGTGCAGCACGCGCACCGCGCCGTAGCCGGCATCCAGGCCGGAGATGCTGAGACTAGCTGCCAAGATACGCCTGCACGACATCTTGCTGGCGCACCACGGCCTGCGGGTCGCCGTCGGCGATCTTGCGGCCGGCCACCAGCACCACCAGGCGCTGCGAGAATGCCAGCACGGCACGCATGATGTGCTCGATCATGATGATGGTGACGCCTTGTTCGTTGAGCTGCATCAGCAGCGCCAGGATTTCGTCCACCTCGGTATGCGACAGGCCGGCCATGGCTTCGTCGGCGATCAGCAGCCGCGGTTCCGCCGCCATGGCGCGGGCGAGTTCCAGCTTGCGCATCTCGATCTGCGTCAGGTCGTGCGGCAGGTTGTGCGCCTTCTCCGCCAGTCCGACCTGATGCAGCAGGTCCACGCAGCGGGCGTCGATATCCGACACCGTACGCCCGCTGCGCACGTTCACCGCGTACATGATCGGCACGCGAAGGTTCTCCACCAGCGTCATGCTGGTGAACGGTCGCGGCAACTGGAAGCTGCGGGCCAGGCCGAGCCGCGTGCGTTCGTGGGCGACAAGGCCGTTCAGGCGCTGGCCGTTGAAGTGCACGCTGCCCTGCTCGTGGCGCAGCGTGCCGCAGATGCAGTTCACCAGCGTGCTCTTGCCGGATCCGTTGGGACCGATCAGCCCGACACGTTCGCCGTCCCGCACGTTCAGTTCGATATCGGCCAGCGCCACAAATCCGCCGAAGCGCTTGGACAGGCCGGAGACCTGCAGCAGCGTGGTGTCGCTCATCGCCGGTTCCTCCGGCGCGGGAACCAGCCGACGATGCCCTGCGGTGCCGCCACGACGAACCCGACCAGCATCAGGCCGACGATCAGCAGGCTCAGGGCGGAGGAGATCGTGACGGTTGCAAGCTGTTGCAGCGTGCCCAGCAGCACCGCGCCGATCACCGGACCCAGCCACATCGAGGTGCCGCCGATCAGCGGCATGGCGATGCTGTTCACCGCGTAGGTCAGCGAAAACCCGGATGCCGGGTCAAGGTATGTCACGTAGTACGGCAGCGGTGCGCCGGCCATGCCCATGAACGCGCCGGACAGCGCGGTGGCGATCAGTTTCAACCGCAGCGTGGGAACGCCGGAGGCCTCGGCCGCCATCTCGTCATCGCGGATCGTGGCGAAACCGGCGCCGATGCGGGAACGCTCGATCATGCGGGCGGTCGCCACGGCGATCACGCTCAACGCCAGCATCAGCAGGAACAGGTACTGGATGTAGGTCAGCGGCAAATACGGTGCGTGCTCCGGCCGGATGACATAGGCGCCGCGGGAGCCGCCGACGTAATCCCAGTTGGTGACCAGCGTCTGCACCACCACGGCCATCGCCAGCGTGGCGATGGAGAAATACACGCCGCGCAGCCGCAGCGTGAGATAACCGGTGCCCAGCCCGACCAGCCCCGAGACCACGCCGCCAACCAGGATCATCACCGGCAGCGGCGTCCCGCCCAGCTTGTGCAGCACCACCGTGCTGTAGGCGCCGATCGCGAAGAAGGCCGCGGTGCCGAAATTCACGTAGCCGGTGTAGCCGCCCAGGATGTTCCATCCGGTGGACAGCACGATGTACTGCAGCACCACGTAGCCGGCGAAGAACACGTAGGGGTTGCCGATTTTCATGGCGACGGCGAACACCGCCGCCGCAACCACCGACGCCCACAGGACGAACATGCCGTTCCGCATCAGCTACGCCCGAACATGCCGCTCGGCCGCACCGCGAGCGTCAGCAGCAACACGCCGAACGCAACCGCCGGCGACCAGGACGGGCCGTAGAACGTGGCCGTCAGGCTCTCCACCACGCCCAGTGTGATCGCGGCCAGCAGCGTGCCTGGGATGCTGCCCAGGCCGCCCAGCACGCAGATCGCGAACACGCGGCCGATATAGTCGCGGCCAATGGACGGTTCGACCGGCTGGATGATGATCAGGATGGCGCCGGCGACCGAGGCGGTGGCGATCGACAGCCCGAAGGCGATGCGCTTGATGCGGCTGGGATTGGCGGCCATCAGCCGCAGCGCCAGCGGGTCCTGCGCCACAGCCTGCACCGCGCGGCCGATGAAGGTGCGCGACAGGTAGAGTTGCAGCGCGACCAGCATCGCCAGCGACACCAGGCAGGGCACCAGCAGGCGATAGGGCAGCTCGATCACGCCCAGATGGAGGCTGGAGCCGAGATACGGTGTCTGCACCAGCCGGTAGTCCACGCCGAATACCAGCACCAGTGTCACTTCGGTGATGAACAGCAGGCCGAAGAAGAAGGCCAGGCCGCGCAGGGCGGTGTCCTGACCGCGACGCTCGAAGGCAACGTCGTAGATGGCATAGACCGCGACGCCGAGCAGGTAGAAGGCGGGCGCGGCGATGATGCTGGCGAGGACCGGGTCCATGCCCAGTTGCGAATTGGCCAGGAAGGCGATGTAGGAACCCAGGATGATGAAGGCGGGATGGGCGATGTTGACGATGTCGAGCATGCCGAACGAGATCGACACGCCGATCGTCACGCCCGAGTAGAAGCCGCCCAGCAGCAACCCGGAGATCAGGGCGTTGCCGAGCAGGTTGAACGACAGGTCCATTATGCTTGCTTGTTCGACGTTTCCCGCAAGCAGTGTGGACAATGCGGTGCGGTTTGGGAAGCGGGTTGTCTGGCGGTTGGTGCGCGGGAGGTACGGTTGAGCGCGGGCCGTGCCGCGGCGTTGCGGCGGCGTCCAGCTATCGCTCTGTCCGGTCACGGCCGAAGCTGCGTGTCATGGCCGGACCTGATCCGGCCATCTACCCCCGACAAGGCGTGTTCCGTTGCGGGCCGACCCGATCGTTCCGGGGCGGATGGCCGGGTCGGGCCCGGCCATGACGACTTTTGTCGGCGTCCGCTACGTCTTTTGGCGTCCGCCACGTTTGGGCGCCCACTACGTTGGTCGGCGTCCTCCACGTCTGTCTCTGTCCGCCGCGTTTGACGCTGCCCGCCTTGGTGATCGGCGTCCGCCACGTTGGTCGCTGCCCGCTACGGTGGTCGGCATCCGCCACGTTGGTCGCTGCCCGCTACGGTGGTCGGCATCCGCCACGTTGGTCGCTGCCCGCCACGGTGATCGGCGTCCGCCACGTTGGTCGCTGCCCGCTGCGGTGGACGGCGTCCGTCACGCAGGAAGCCGCCCGCTACTTCCGGCGATTGCCGCTGGCCTGCACCTTGGCCCAGGTGTCGCGCAGGCCGACCGTGCGGTTGAACACCAGCCGGCCGGGCGCGCTGTCCCGGTCGGGGCAGAAATAGCCCTGCCGTTCGAACTGCACCGCCTCGCCGACGGACGCCTGCAACAGTGTCGGCTCCACCAGGCAGCCGGTCAGCACTTCCAGCGAATCCGGGTTCAGGTCGGCCATGACATCGCCTTCCGCACCCGGGTCCGGTCGGTTGAACAGGTGGCTGTACAGCCGCACCTCGGCCGGCA
This sequence comes from uncultured Alphaproteobacteria bacterium, assembly GCA_963721065.1. GTDB lineage: Bacteria > Pseudomonadota > Alphaproteobacteria > Acetobacterales > Acetobacteraceae > CAWBLP01. The sequence goes on along the minus strand of CAVRHO010000009.1, from coordinate 811,932 downwards.
CCGCGTCCGCCGCCGCCACCCAGTGCAGCGTCGCCTGCACCTTGCGCCCGTCCGGGGCGTTGCCGCCGCGGGTGGCGGGATCGTAGGTGCAGCGCAGTTCCACCACCTCGCCGGCCGCGTCCTTCACCACCTCGCGGCAGGTGACGAAATACCCGTAGCGCAGGCGCACCTCCCGGCCCGGCGACAGGCGATAGAACTTGCGCGGCGGGTTCTCCATGAAGTCGTCGCGCTCGACATACAGCTCCCGCCCGAACGTCACCTGGCGGGTGCCGGCGGCGGGATCCTCCGGATTGTTGGTGGCGTCCAGGGATTCGGTCTGGCCCTCGGGGTAGTTCTCGATCACCAGCTTCAGCGGGCGCAGCACCGCCATCCGGCGCAGCGCCGTCCGGTTCAGCACGTCGCGCACCGAGTGTTCGTACAGCGCGTAGTCCACCGTGCTGTAGGCCCGTGCCACGCCGACCCGGCGGACGAACTCGCGCAGCGCCTCGGGCGGCACGCCGCGGCGGCGGAGTCCGGCGATGGTGGGCATGCGCGGATCTTCCCAGCCGGAGACGTGGCCTTCCTGCACCAGCCTGGTCAGCACCCGCTTCGACAGCACGGTGTAGGCCAGGTTCAGCCGGGCGAACTCATACTGGTGCGGGCGCGACGGCACCGGCAGGTTTTCGATCAACCAGTCGTACAGCGGCCGGTGATCCTCGAACTCCAGTGTGCAGATCGAGTGGGTGATGCCCTCGATCGCATCCGACTGGCCGTGGGCGAAGTCATAGGTGGGATAGATGCACCACTGCTTGCCGGTGCGCGGGTGGTCGGCATGCAGAATGCGGTACAGCACCGGGTCACGCAGGTTCATGTTGCCGGACGCCATGTCGATCTTCGCCCGCAGCACCCGCGCGCCGTTGGGGAACTCGCCGGCGCGCATGCGGCGGAACAGGTCCAGGTTCTCCTCGACCGACCGGGTGCGGAAGCGGCTGTTCTGGCCGGGCTCGGTCAGCGTGCCGCGCAGGCGGCGCATCTCGTCCGGCGGCGAGTCATCCACGAACGCCTTGCCGGCGCGGATCAGATGTTCCGCCCATTCATACAGTTGCTCGAAATAGTCCGACGCGTGGTACAGGTGTTCACCCCAGTCGAAGCCCAGCCACCGGACATCCCGCTGAATGGAATCCAGGAACTCCTGTTCCTCCTTCGCCGGGTTGGTGTCGTCGAAGCGCAGGTGACAGCGGCCGCCGAACTCCCCCGCCACGCCGAAATTGAGGCAGATCGACTTGGCGTGGCCGATATGCAGATAGCCGTTGGGCTCCGGCGGGAAGCGCGTGACCACCTGGGCGACCCGACCCGCGTCAAGGTCCTCCTGGATGATGTCGCGGATGAAGTCGCGGCCTGCCTCGGTCGGTGCTGCGTCGGTCGTGGCCATGTCCTCGGCTCCAGGCAAAATGGCGGCATCGCACCGGCCGGGCGGCCGGTGCGGGTTGGCCCTGTGATGGTCCGGCTGGGGCACAAACGCAACATCATGCTGGCCCGCGCCGGCAAGCTTGCGTAGAACCCGGGCAGGCTCACAAGGTAGCGACTTCGATGCGATTTGTTCTGGCTCTGGGGCTTCTGACTCTCCTCGCCGCGTGTGCCACGCAGCCCTCACCGGCGGAACGTGCGCTGATTTCGTCGCGGGAACCGGACGCGCGCCAGATTCATTCCGACGTGCAGGCGATCCTGCAGGGGATGGCGCGCGCGCGCAGCTACCACGAGCGACTGGCCCGAACCGGGGAGTGAATAGGCCGCGGCCGGCACCGCCGCCGCGCCACCCAGCCGGCGGCCCCGCCGTTCGGCGCGTGCCAGCAACCGCTCGCGATGCGCGGTGTAGAGGCCGCTCGCGATGATGATCGCGCCGCCGGCCAGGGTCCACCGGTCGGGCAGCGCGTTGAATACCAGCCAGCCGTAGAACGTCGCCCAGATCAGTTGCGCGTAGGAGAACGGCGCCAGGACCGAGGCCGGGGCGTGGCGATGCGCCAGCACCACCATCCACTGGCCGCAGGATGCCAGCACACCCAGCCCCACCGCCAGCGCAAGTTGCCGCCCGGTGGGCAGCGTGATCCCCAGTGGCAGCAGCAGCGTCAGCACCAGCAGGCCGGACGCGGCGGACCACAGCAGCGTGGTGGCCGGACGTTCGGTGCCCGCCATGCGCCGGGTGATGACCAGCGCCGTGGCCCAGCAGGCGGCGGACCCCAGCGCGTACAGGGCGGCCGGATGGAACCCGCCCAGGCCCGGGCGCATTACGGTAATGACGCCGATCATGCCGGCGATCACCGCGCCCCAGCGGCGGATGCCCACCTGCTCCCCCAGCAGCGGGATGGACAGCACAGTGATCAGCAGGGGGGAAACGAAGCTGATCGTCGTTGCCTCGGCTATCTTGAGGTAGCGCAGGCCGAACACGAACAGCACAGCCGATCCCACCAGGCAGATCCCCCGCGCAACCTGCAATGGCAGGCTGCGCGGCCACACGCCTTGCGGCGCGGCGCGGGTGGCGAGCCAGCCGGCGATCGCGACGAATACGACGTAGCGGATCCAGGCGATCTCGATCACCGGCAGATGCGCGGTGAGGAACTTGGCGGTGATGTCGGAGGTGGCGAACAGCACGGTGGCGCCGAGCGACAGTGCGATGCCACGCAGCGGGTCAGGCAGGACCGAAGTCCGGTTCATTTGAGGGGGTTCTTTCAGGCGCGCCAGGGCGCAGTTGGGAAGCCGCAACGAGGTGCGCCACACTGATGGCGGAAACATGTCCGCATGCAGGCGAAAAGCCGCGCGGGCGATGCGTATGGCGCATTGCTGCCCTTGAGAATGCTCACGGGTTCGTGATGCTGCATGTGCGAAGAGTCTGCCAATACTGTTGGGAGACAAGAACGGAGCGCCGCACGCCGTGGCGCCGCGTCCAAGGGGCAGAGCCTGAACAACGGAACGAGGCTCCGCCATGGTCCATTCGTCCGCCGGGCTGCCCGGGCCCGGTTCCAGCCCCTCACCGGCTCGTCCGGGGCGCGACCGTTGCACCGCGCGTGCAGCCCGGCGCGCCGCCCCATTCGGGCTACGCGGCGGCTATGCGGATCTCACTCCGGATCTGACCCATGACACCCGTCGGCGCCCCGGAGGCGCGGCGGTCCAGAGACGTGGAGACTGACGATGAACGGTCCGAGACAGAACGGCCCCCGAGGCGAGGGCCGCATTTCCCAGACTGTCGAAAGCTGGCTGACGGCCGCCGCCGTGGTGATGATGATCGCCAGCGTGGCGACCCTGGTCATGCTGGTGGCCACCGCGTTCGCCCCGCCGCGGGTCGGCGACCTGGTGGTGTTCAGGCCGGGCGCCCGCGTCGCGCAGTCGTTCACGGTCACCGCGCGCCATGTCGGAACGCAGGAGTCCACCTGCACCCTGGACCCGGCCGTGATGCAACAGGGCGGCGGCAGCCTGGTGGTGGAAAGCCGGTCCAAGCCGGCGCAGGACTACCGGGTGCACTGGGCCGGGTCCCGTACCGCACAGGGCGCGAACACCTGCGGGCAATCCGCCGACCTGATCCTGCGCGAGGCGGACCTGCAGTCCCTGGTCAACGCCATGGGCGGACGCGGCCTGGCCGGGCGTGGCAATGTGTTCTGACTGACAGGTTCAGGCCGCGGCGGAACGTGATACTGGTCTCCCGTTTCGGAGACTGACTGCCGCGATGACCCTGACCGCCTTTCTGCAGCACCTGGCCTTCGTGGTCGGCCTGGCGCTGCTGTCCGCCGCCATGGTGCGGCTGATGATCACGGCCCGCCTGCTGGATCATCCGGACGCTCACCGCAAAATACACCAGCAGCCAACGCCGAAGGGCGGCGGGGTGGGCATCGTGGTGGCGTTCCTGGTGGGCATCGGCGTGCTGTACCGGTTCGCGGACTTCGCGCGGTTGGCCGAACCCTACTTCCTGGGGGTGATCGGGGCCTCGGTGGCGATCGCCGTGGTTGCCTTCCTCGACGACCTGTTCAACTGGCCGTTCACCGTGAAGCTCGGCGCCCAGGTGCTGGCCGCCCTGGTGGCGGTCGCCAGCGGGCTGTACGTGCACGATTATCGGTTTCCGTATGTGTACAACGTCGATCTGGTCTGGCTTGGGCCGCCGCTGACCGTCTTCTGGATTCTGTTCGCCACCAACGCGATGAACTTCATCGACGGGCTGAACGGCCTGGCCGGTGGGGTGACCCTGATTGCGGCGCTGTTCCTGGCCGGGTTGAGCTACGCCCACGGCGGCTGGTTCGCCTATGGCGCCAGCCTGCTGCTGATCGGCGGCGTGGCCGGGTTCCTGCCGTTCAACTTCCCCCGGGCGCGCATCTTCATGGGCGATGTGGGCAGCCAGTTCTGCGGCTTCATGCTGGCGGTGCTGGCGGTGGTGGCCAGCCGCTTCGAAGGCGTGGAACTGTCCTTCCTGCTGGTGCCGATGCTGCTGTCTGGCGTGCTGTTCGACGTGGCGTTCACCCTGTTGCGCCGCTGGCACGCCGGGGAGCGCCTGACCACGCCGCATCGCGGCCACCTGTACCAGGTGGCGCAGCGTACGGGCATTCCCGCCATGACGGTCGCGCTGGTTCACTGGGGCTTCGCCGTGTTTGGCGGGTTGTGCTGCCTGGCCTTCATCGCCGCACCCTCTGCCCTGAAACCGTATGTGCCGCTGGCAATTCTCGGGCCGCAGTTGGTCTGGCTGCGCGTTGTGGTGCGCCGGGCCGGATGGTCCGAGATCGGCCGCTGGGGGTAAGGCACAGGGGCGGTTGACCGGGTGGCGCCGCTGACACGTGCCCCCGGCATTGGTGGGCTGGCCGGCGGGTTCTGCGGCGGCGGCTGGAGCTGGTGCATTGCGCCAAGCCTGGTCCGTCAGGCGTGACCGGTACGACAACCTTGCCGCAAAGGCGGGTGGCGGATCCTGCCGCAGTTGGTCCGGCGGCGTAGCGGAAGGTGTCCATCGCCGCGTTGTGGGCGGCGAGCCAGTCGGCGGCGGGCGTGGACGACGTGCAGCGTCTCGCGGATCGGGACGAGGATGGAGGTCTGTGCCTCGACCGCGTCGCGCGGGTGCAGGGTGGCGGCGGTCTGCAGCCGGACATCGCCGCGGAACCTGGTTTCCTGTGCGGCAGGTGTGGCAGCGCGTGCAGGGCTGCGTGGCCATGCGTCCGAGGACGACAGGATTCACCGCCGCCTCCGGGTGGAAATCAGCGGCCCTTGCATGAGCGTTCCGCGTTCGTTGCGTCCGGTGCGGAACATAGCGGGGGTGGGTTAAGAGGCGGTAAACGCGTCTGGAACTTTTAGCGAACGGCGCCAAGCCTCAGGCCCCCCAAGCCTCAGGCCCCCGATGGGAAATGGATCGCAAATGATGGCGCATGCGACATGCAGGGTGTCGAAGACCCGGGTGCGCTCGAACCCGTGAATTGTTCGGGCGGGAATCCGTCTGATACGCGCTGTTGTTCCTCGGATTAGATGAATACATGGCGTTTCCGGAAGGAGTTGTTCGTGCTCTGGGACTCGAAATTGTTGAAGCATACGTTCGGGCAGATCAATCCTTTCGACCTGACAGGCCCCTATCACCTGCCGGATCTGCCGAACCTGGTGGCGAACTGGTTTGCTGCGGAAGCCGCGTTCCACAGTCCGGCGTTGCCCGAAGCCGCCGGCACGCAGACCGTGCTTTACGCCCCCGATGGCGGGGCCGGCAGTGCGGCGCAGCCCGGCGCCGCCGGGAGTGGCGGGGCGGGTGGCGGTGCCGCGTCCACGGCACCATCATCGCTTCGGATCAACATTGCCTGGGATGCCAGCGTGCAGTCCGCACCAAGCGGCTTCACCGCCGCGGTGATGTCTGCGGCCCGCTACCTGGAAGCACATCTCGCCGACCCGGTGACCGTCAACATTTCGGTCGGTTATGGCGAGGTGAACGGCTCGGCGCTGGGCAACGGCGCGCTGGGCGCAAGCCAGAGCTATCTCAGCCGGTACAGCTATGCGACGTTGAAGAACGCCCTGTCCGCCGACGCGACGTCGGCGGACGACGCCTCGGCCGTGGCGTCGCTGCCGGGGACCAGCCCAATTGCCGGCACCTACTGGGCAACCACCGCGCAGGCAAAGGCGCTTGGCCTTGCCGCGGCGGACGGGACGGCGACGGACGGGTTCGTCGGCTTTTCCAGGACGTTGCCTTTCACCTACGACAACAGCGGTGGCGTCGCGCCCGGCACCTACGACTTCAACGGTGTCGTGTTGCATGAGATGACCGAGGTGATGGGGCGCATGCTGCTGACGGGCGCCACCATCGGCAGCACGCCCAACAGCTACGACCTGCTCGACCTGCTGCATTATGCGTCACCCGGGGTGCGCGACTTCAACGCCGGCACGCCGGGCTATCTTTCCGTGGATGCCGGCAACAGCAACCTCGGCACGTTCAATACGATTTCGGGCGGTGATGCGGGCGACTGGGCGTCGTCGATGGGGGCTGATGCGTTCGATGCGTTCACCCCGTCCGGCGTCGCCAATCCGGTCACCACCAATGACCTGCGCGCGGTCGATGCCATCGGCTGGAACTCGCGCGACCGTGGCGACGCCGGCGGGTGTGGTCTTCGCCCCGGCCACGACAGCGTTGTCGGGCGCGCAGGCGGCCAGCGGCCTGGCGGCGGGTGCCGTCATTGCCCCGGTGGAGCAGATCGGGGGCAGCGCGGGCGACAGCTATTCCTACGCGCTGGGCGGGACGGATGCGGCGTCCTTCACCCTGTCCTCGACCGGCGGCGCCGGGATGCTTGCCGTTGGTGCCGGTGGGCTGGCTGGGGCGATCGATGGGCGGGCCTACGCACTGGCGGTCACCGCTACGGACACGACACGCGGTGACAGCGCACCGGCAAGCCCGCTGCAGGTGATCGTCGGGTCGGACGCCGCCGATACCGTGAGTGTCGCGGCACTGAGCGGCGGCCTGGGGACGGAGACGCCGAGCCTGGTGTATGGGCTGGGTGGGGCGGATACGATCGATGGGCGGGGCATGTCCGGGAGTTTGTGGCTGACCGGGGGAACCGGTGCGGACACGATGACCGGCGGCAGCGGTGCCAACCACTATCTCTATGCCGGGACGGCCGAGTCGACGCCGGCAGCCATGGATGTGATCACGAACTTCAACGCGTCGATGGATACGATCGACCTTACCGGGCTGGGGCAGTCGCTCCGCGATGTCGGCATGATTCGGGGCGGCACGTTGGGCGCGGGTTCGGTTGGCTGGCAAACGAGCGGGGGGAACACGTTCGTTTACGTGAACGCCTCCAGCGGTTCCCAGACGCTGGCGGGTGCCGACATGAAGGTGGAACTGCTTGGGTCGGTCCGACTGGGCAGCAGTGACTTTGCACTTGGCTGAGTCAAAAATGTCGCAGCGGCATGGCGCGTTTGGAGAAGCAGGACTGGGTAGTGTCTGCTATCGCATTTTCCCGGCAAGCTGACGTGGAGCCGGCACGTGCTACGTCTAGCAGGCCTGACTGGCGATTGGATCGAATCGGAAAACGATCTGATCTCGATCCGCCGGGTGCGACCAGCTTATAGTTCCCGTTCGCCGCGCCGCGGTCATGCGGCGAACGCGCCCTCCTATCCGATTACGCAGGTGTGGCTGTTCGAGTTCGCAGGGGCTGCCGCAGCCGCTAATGGTATCGGACGGCTTCAGGTGAGCGTTGTTTTGGCTCTTTTGATCAACGCGAAGGCCGCGCACGCCATGGCGACAAGGGCGAAGGTTGAGGGCTCGGGAGCCGGGGTCACGCCGCTGGTCAGCGTGGCGACGATGCCCGTCGAATTGTTGTAGAAATTTCCGTCAATCCCGTAACCTACCGCGAAGTCAACCATCTCTCCGGCGGAGAGAATCAAGTAGGTGTCGAAATTCGTTGCGCTTGAGCTGCTCACATTGGCTCCGAAGAGCTGTGTACCATTGTCCAACACATGGACATCAGTCCCTCCTGGAACTGTGTCGATTGAGAAGAAACTAGAGGACAACTGATAAATTTCCGATGTCGGGGCAGTGAAGCGGTAAACGCTATATTGCCCCGCGGATCCAGGATGAAACGCGGCAGTATGAGGCGGGGTTATAACAGTGCCGCTTGTCCCAATCGGATTGCTCGTCGAATTGTACCAGTCGGCAGGAGCAACTCCCCATGCCTCGAGTTCGCTTGAGTTGCTTGAGGATTGATACAGGATAAGAGTTGAGCCCAACGAGCTCTCGTATCCATAGGTCCACACGCCGTTTGGATTAGATGCCAGGGAAAAATCGGCACCGATATCGTATGTCGTGGCGCGGGCTACAAAGGCTGAGCTTACAGTCCAAAATGCTATTGCAGCCCCCAGTACCGCACGAAACTTAGAGATACGCATGCGAATAGCTCCCTGGAAGCCAACACTCATTACTGCAGCTCGATATTTACATCTTTTTCACGCATAGGGCAAGTCCCATCTAGGCCGATCTAATCGGATCCCAACAGGACACGATCATGGCGGCCAACGCAGACAACCTGTCCGGCGGCGCCTGTGCACGGTCAGTGAGCCGGTTAGTAAAGAAGACGTTTGTCATGGTGGTACTGAATTGAATGCCAGAATGGCTGGAGAGTCCCGAACTTTGCTTTGACCCGAGTGGCGCGTTTGATCCGCCATTGTCGTCGTGGGCCGGCTGGAATTGCCGGGCTGTGTGACACGACCTGAAATGCCCTGCCGACCGAGCTACCGATTGTCGCCAACCTGGGCAATCTCGCCTGAAAACGGTCTGCAATCTCTCCGCCGGTAGCATGGCGGCAAACCTCGTCGTCGTGGGCACATCCATTCATGGCAAAACTCGTGTTTGCGTTGCGCGATGCCGCCTGGCTCAGCGCGGATCGCGCAGTGGCATGGGTGCGGGTGCTGGCGGTGCTTTCGGTTGCCGCGGTGCTGGCGTTGGTCGTCGCCACGCAGTTCGGGACCAGGCCCGATCCGTTCGGGCACCCGCTGGGGACGGATTTCGTCAGCTTCTGGACCGCAGCCAAACAGACCCTGGGCGGATCGTCCGCGGCGGCCTGGGATCCTGCGGCGCATGCGGCAGCCGAGCGGATGCAGTTTCCGCCGGGTGCGGGGTTCCTCAAGGCGGATTATGCGTTCTTCTATCCGCCACCGTTCCTGCTGATCTGCCTGCCTCTGGCGCTGCTGCCGTTTGGGGCGGCTTTGGCGGTCTGGCTCGCCGGCACGGGAACAGCGGCCTTCCTGGTGCTGCGGGCCTGGTTGCCGCGGCGATGGCCCGCGCTGCTTCTGTTTCTCGCGTTTCCCGGGACGCTGGTGAATGCCGGGCACGGGCAGAACGGAGCGCTGTCCACGGCGTTGCTGGGCGGCGCGGCGCTTGGGCTGGACGAACGCCCGCGCCTGGCAGGCATCTGCCTGGGCGCGCTCTGCTACAAGCCGCAGCTTGCGCTGCTGGTGGTTCCGGCGCTGATCGCGGCGCGGCGCTGGCGACCGCTGGCCTGGGCGGTGATGACCGGCGGCGTTCTGTGCGCCGGTTCGTGGCTGGTCCTGGGGGTTCCGGCCTGGCGGGGGTTCTTCGCCGACTCCCACCTGGCGACAGCAACCTTGGAACTCGGCTGGGTCGGTTTCGCCAAGATGGTCAGCACCTTCGCAGCCGCGCGTCTGCTCGGCGCCGATGTTGCCGGTGCCTGGATCGCCCAGGGCTGCCTGTCTCTCGCGGCGCTTGCGGCGGTGCTGGCGGTCGCGCGTTGCCGGCCCGGCGCGCGCGCCGAGGGGGCGACGCTGATTGTCGCCACATGCCTGGCGACTCCGTTCCTGCTGGATTACGACCTGATGCTGCTGGGCATCCCGCTGGCCTGGCTCGTCGCGGAGGCCGAACACGGCGGTTACCTGCCGTGGGAGAAAATCACGGTCGCCTTCGCCTTCCTGCTGCCGCTGGCCGCGCGACCGCTGGCGATGGGGACCGGCCTGCCCGTCGCACCATTGGTGCTGACCGCCCTTCTCTGGGCGGTCGTGCGGCGCGCCCATGCTTTGAAATCATCGGCCGGGCTGAATGCCGCTGCACGTCGCCCCTTCGTGCGCAACGATGCGCCCCGCGCGGAAAGCGTCCGCACGGGGCACGAGGCTGAAGGTTTTTCCTGAACGCGCCCGCGGCTATGGCGCGCGCTGCTGCTCATCGACCACGTCCAGGATATCGCGCGCACGTGTCACGCGATCGCCCCAGCAGCGGTCGAATTCGTCGATCAGCGGCTTCAGCCGATCGGGCGTGGTGGCCGCTTCCGCTGCCGCCACGCTGTCGAACTGGTAGAACGCGGTGTGCACCGACGGATCGATGCGGCTCCACGCACGCCAGGCGCGGTGCACGCCGAAGGCGCGCATGGCGTCCGGCAGATGCTCCTGCGCATACCACCGGTCGAAGGCGGCGCGGTCGGCCTGGGGCACGACCGCGCGCACGACGAACAGAGCCGAGGCCATCAGGCGTCCGGCGCGTACTTGCCGGAGATCTGCGGCGTCGGGCCGTCCTTGCCCGCCTTCTGCCGGTCCAGCCGCGTTTCCCGCGACCACTTGCGCTTCAGGTCGTCGCGGATGTTGAAGCTGAGGCGGCCGAGGCCGGCGCATTCCAGCTCCACCGTGTCGCCGTCCATGAAGGACGACAGGCCGCGGTGGTTGGTGCCGGTGGCCAGGATGTCGCCCGGCTCCAGCGTGTGGATGCTGGTCACCCACTCGATGCAGCGCGGGATCTTGTGCGCCATGTCGTTGGTGTTGAAGTCCTGCTTCACCTCGCCGTTCACCGACAGCTTGATGGGCACCTCGTGCGGGTCGGCGATCTCGTCCTTGGTGACCAGGTACGGGCCGATCGGGGCGAAGGTGTCGCGCGACTTCATCTGGAAGAACACGTTGCCGGGCGGCGGCAGGCCGCGGGCGGAGCCGTCGATGAAGTTGATGTAGCCGAACACGTAGTCCATCGCGTCGGCGGCGGAGACCCTGGTGGCGCGCTTGCCGATCACCACGGCCATTTCCGCCTCGCCTTCGAAGATGGTGGCGGGGACGTCGGGCAGCACCATGGTGTCGCCGGGGCCGATGATCGCGGTGGGGGCCTTGTGGAAGGCGTTGATCGGCGCGGGCTTCGCCAGCGTGCCGTTCTCCATGTAGTTCACCGCCATGCAGACGATGTTGCCCGGCTTCGGCAGCGGCGGACGGATGCGCACGCCGGACAGCGGCACGCCCTGTGAGCCGGCGGCGGCATCTTCCAGCCGCTTGCGGTAGTCGGCGAAGCGCGCGATCAGCCCGCTGATCAGGTCGCCGGGGCCGGTGTGCGGCACGTCGCGCACGACGGACGAGACATCGACGATCGCGTCGCCTTTCACCACGCCCAGCTTGAAGTCATCGAAGAATGCCAGCTTCATGGTCCCCTCCCGGTGCTGTTCGGTGGGAATCGATAGCGCAGCGACGGGCGGACGGCTATGGCGGGGCCGGCGGGGCGTGCGCCGGTGCCCGCCCTGGGCGCCCCGGTGCCCGCCCTGGGTGCGGCGGTGCCCGCCCGTGGACGCCCCGGTGCCCGCCCTGGGCGCGGCGGTGCCGGACCGGCGTGGCGGGTGCGGTGTCGTCGCGGGGGAACCGGTGCGGCGATCACGCATCGGCGTGCGGCGCGCGGTGTTCGGCCGGGGAGATGGCGTGGGGCGGCCGATGGCCTCATATGTTCCGGGTCACAGCCAGTCCGGTTTCCGCCCATGAGTTTCCGCAGCCTGTACCGTCACGGCTTCGCGCGGGTCGCCGCGTGCTCCACCCGCACGTCGCTGGCCGATCCGGCCGCCAATGCGCAGAGCATCCTGAAGGTGGCGCGCGAGTGCGACGCCCAGGCGGTGGCGCTGGCGGTGTTCCCGGAGCTGGGCCTGTCCAGCTACGCGATCGGTGACCTGCTGCACCAGCTTACCCTGCTGGACGGCGTGGAGCGCGCGATCGACACCGTCATTGCCGGTTCGGCGTCACTGATGCCGCTGCTGCTGGTGGGTGCGCCGCTGCGCCACAAGGGCGCGCTGTACAACTGCGCGCTGGCGATCCACCGTGGCCGGCTGCTGGGCGTGGCGCCGAAGGTGCACCTGCCGAACTACCGGGAGTTCTACGAGCCGCGCCACTTCGTGTCCGGCGACGGCACCGACGGGGACGAGATCACCGTCGCCGGCCATCGCGTGCCGTTCGGCCCCGACCTGCTGTTCGCCGCCGAGGACCGGCCGGGCTTCGTGGTGCACGCGGAGATCTGCGAGGACATGTGGATCCCGGTGCCGCCGAGCAGCGAGGCGGCGCTGGCGGGGGCGACGGTGCTGGCGAATTTGTCGGCCAGCAACATCACCATCGGGAAGGCGGAGACGCGGCGGCTGCTGTGCCGGTCCCAGTCCGCCCGCTGCGTCGCGGCGTATCTGTATGCGGCGGCCGGGGCAGGGGAATCCACCACGGACCTGGCGTGGGACGGCCAGGCCTCGATCTTCGAGAACGGCGCCACGCTGGCCGAGACCGAGCGCTTTCCCGCCGGCGACCAGATGGCGGTGGCGGATATCGACCTGGACCTGCTGCGGCAGGAACGCATGCAGATGGGCAGCTTCGACACCAGCCGCCGGCGGTTCGGGCGCCCGTTCCGCACCGTGGGGTTCCGCCTGGCGCCGCCGGACGCGGATGTGGGCTTCCGCCGGCGGGTGGAGCGCTTCCCCTTCGTGCCGGCCGACCGCGACCGGCTGGAGCAGGATTGCTACGAGGCCTACTCCATCCAGGTGTCCGGCCTGGCGCAGCGGCTGCAGGCGGCGGGCATTCGGCGCGTGGTGATCGGCGTGTCCGGCGGGCTGGATTCCACGCATGCGCTGATCGTCTGCGCCCGGGCGTTCGACCTGCTGGGGCTGCCGCGGCGCGACATCCTGGCGTTCACGCTGCCGGGCTTCGGCACCAGCGACACCACGAAGACCAACGCCTGGCGGCTGATGCGGGCGCTGGGGGTAACGGCGCAGGAGCTGGACATCCGGCCGGCGGCGGAGCGGATGCTGGCGGATATCGGCCACCCCTATGCCGGGGGGGAGCCGGTGTACGACCTGACGTTCGAGAACGTGCAGGCCGGGCTGCGCACCGACTACCTGTTCCGGCTGGCGAACCACCACAGCGGTATCGTGATCGGCACCGGCGATCTGTCGGAGCTTGCGCTGGGCTGGTGCACCTATGGCGTGGGCGACCAGATGGCGCATTACAACGTGAATGCCGGGGTGCCGAAGACTCTGATCCAGCACCTGATCCGCTGGGTGATCAGCGCGCGCCTGTTCCCGGCGGAGGCGTCGGAGACGCTGGGGGCGATCCTGGACACCGAGATCTCACCCGAGCTGATCCCGGCCGGGGCGGACGCGGCGCCGCAGAGCACCGAGGCGAGCATCGGGCCGTATGCGCTGCAGGATTTCACGCTGTACTACACGCTGCGGCACGGGTATCCGCCGAGCAAGATCGCGTTCCTGGCGTTGCAGGCTTGGGAGGATGCGGGGCGGGGGGACTGGCCGCCGCATTTCCCGGACGAGCGGCGGGTGGCGTACGATCTGGCGACGATCCGGCGGTGGATGGTGGTGTTCCTGCGGCGGTTCTTCGCGTTCAGCCAGTTCAAGCGGAGCGCGATGCCGAACGGGCCGAAGGTGAGCGCGGGCGGGTCACTGTCGCCTCGGGGGGACTGGCGGGCGCCGTCGGACGGGAATGCGCGGGCCTGGCTGGAGGAGTTGGAGCGGGGGGTGGAGGAGGAGGGGTAGTAGACCGCCGTCCAGTCGGCATTTCGCCCGCTCTGCTGATGGGCTAGAAGTCCGTGCCATGGTTGATGCTCCGGATACACGCTCGCATGAGCCGGCCGCACCGGGCGCCGTCACGGGCGATGAGGCTCGCCGGCTCAACGAGATCGTGGGCCAGGTCGGCCGCTTGCCCGAGGGCGTTCGGCGGGTAGAGTTCCACTTCGGGGAAGATTCCGAGGGAGCGCCCGCTGTGTGGATCACCTTCGTCGCCGCCGATGACCTCAAGCCCTCGAAAGAAAAAATTGCGGCGCTGCATCGTTTCATCAACGATGTGCGTGCTCAGGTGATTCGCAGCGAGACCGAGCGGTGGCCATACGTCGAGATCGCGACTGAGTAGTCCGCGTTGGCGCTACATCACGACCTGCTCGAGCAGGCAGACCATCTGGCAACGCGCGAACCCAAGAAGCCCAGGCAGGCAAGTCTTCGTCGCGCCGTTTCGGCGGCCTATTACGCCGTTTTCCATCTTCTTGTGGCCGACGGGGCGAGGCGCGTTGCTCCCACAAACCCGGCCGAACTCCGCCCCCTTATCCAGCGCGCGTTCGACCACGGCGATATGCGGGCCGTTTGCCGGGGCTTTGCCGAGGGTCACAAAGCTGCACTCAGAAACCATCAGGCGGGTAACCCCTCACGTGCCACCCGGGCGCTGATCACACTTCCCCTTGATCCCCGCTTGTTTGCTGTGGCCCAGGCGTTTGTCGATCTTCAGGAGGCGCGGCACGATGCTGATTACAACGTCACAAAACAATGGAACCGCCTGGACGTGTTGAACCACGTTCAGACGGCTCGTCAGGCCTTCGCCGACTGGTCGGCCGTTCAGGGCACGCCTGATGCCACCGTCTTTGTAGTTGCGCTGCTGTTACAGAAGCATTGGGGAAGATCGTAAGGGAAGTGCTGGGCTGGTGCGCCTATGGCGTGGGCGACAGGATGGCATACGACTGCGTGAATGCCGCGGTGCCGATGCCGCCGATCGCAGTCCCGTGCCTACGCTGCCGTCCGCTCAATCCGTATCCGAACCTCCAGCCTGGCACGCGCGGCGAGCACGGTCAGTGCGTCCAGGCTGAAATTGCTGATGCGGTCGCGCAGCAGAGCGTTCAGCCGCGGCTGCGTGACTTCCAGCCGTCGCGCCGCCGCCACCTACCGGGCGGCTCACCATCCAGTTCTGCGACAAGGCAATCATGGTGCCGGATCTTCCGAACCTCGCAGTGAGCGTCGCCCCGGCGCGGCCACTGCCTCCCGCGCGGCGCGCAGGTAGTCGTCCAGCGTCGCATCCAGCCGCGCAAACATCAGCCGGTCAAACGCGTCATCCCCCTGGCCCGACGGCGCCGTCTGCAACGCCTGGACATACGCCAGCCGGTCCTCCGGCCGCACTGCCACCGGCGGATAGCCGCCCCGGATCAGCAACAGGTTCATCAGCAGCCGAGCAGTCCGGCCGTTGCCGTCGTTGAACGGGTGAATGTCCACCAACCGCCGGTGCGCGGCGAACGCCACATCCGGCGTGTCGGCCGCCGCCGCCAGCCACTTGGAAAACGCCCCCATCAGCGCCGGAACCTCCGCCGGTGAGGGAAACGCGTGCCGTCCTGCCTCCGTCAGCACGAACCGCCCCTGGTCGGCATACCGCCCGGCGATGTCCGGACTGGAGCGCTTCACCACCAGGCTGTGCAGGCTGCGCACATCCCGTTCGGTCAGCGTCGTATGCTGCCGCGCCAGCGCCCGGACGTACAGCAGCGCCTCATGGTGGTCGATCGCCTCCAGGTGGTCCTTCAGCGGCTTGCCGCCCACCGTGATCCCCTGCTCGATCACCAGCATGGTCTCCGCCGCGGTCAGCGTGTTCCCCTCGATCGCGTTGGAGGTGTAGGTCAGCTCCAGGTCGTGCACATGCTCCAGGTTGGCCAGCCCGCCGGGCGCCCGGGCGCGCAGCCGGTCGAGTTCGGCCTTCTTCGCGGCGACCTGTTCGTGCAGCGCGTCCATCCCCGATGCTGACCACCCCGCCTTACGAAGCCCGCTCGCGATCCAGCGCGTCAAGCCGATCCAGCACCGCCAGCGCCCGCTGCCGATCGGCCCCGCCGGCCATGGCACGGAACCGCGTTTCCGCATCGTGCGCGGCGAGCGCCGCCGTGCCGAGTTCCTCCAGCAGCTTGTTCAGGCTGATCCCGCGCGACGCTGCCAACTGCTTCAGCCGCTGGCAGGTATCGTCGGGCAATCGCAACGTCACCGTCGTCATGTGAACCTCTCCAGGCATTGGGCGGGCGTCAGGATCTCAAAGCCGGTCCATTGCAACTCGGCGTGCCGCAGGTCGCGCACATTGTGCGTGACAATCGCCCGTGCGCCACCGGCCACGGCGAGTTCAACCAGATGATCGTCCCCCGCATCCCGCAGGTTCGGCCGCCACCCGTAGTAGATCTTCACCCACCGCCCCGCGGCGGCAAGCGCGGCCAACACCTGCACGCGCTCCCCGTCCGAGGTTTCGGCCGTCCAGATCGGCCGCCCGAGCACGTCTTCGTATTCCAGCCACAGTGCGTTGGAGAACAGCGGCACATAGGCCCCTTCCAGTGCTCGGCGCAGCACCCGGCGCGACGTGCCGCCCCCGGAGCGCAGGCCAGCGACAAAGACATTGGTGTCGATCACCAGCGGAGTCATGTGACAGCATATATGCCGTCACCGGCGCCTTCAACATACGCCATCATTTGGCTGTCGGGCGGTCGATTCAATGTCACACCGCAATCAGCGGGTTCCCCTCGATTGCGTTGGAGGGGGCGGTCAGCTCCAGGTCGTGCACATGCTCCAGGTTCGCCAGCCTGCCGGGCGCCCGGAGGCGCAACCGGCTGAGTTTGGCCGTCTTCGCGGCGACCCGTTCGTGCAGCGCATCCATCCCGATCCATACCATGCCGCCGCCGCACGCCCACGCCGCGCTGGCTCCCACTCCGCTCGGCCGCAAGTCGAGCGCTGTTCGTGCCGACACGCCGATGCGTCCATCCGCGCACGCCCGCTACGCCGCCGCACCCGACCGATGCCGCCATCGCGGATACGGATGGACGGGCCGCCAGCGCCGCCCCTACACTCAAACTGCTCCCGCCGTCCCCAGCGGCGAGCTGTCGCGGCCCGGAGCACACCCCAAGCCGCCGTCCGGGTCTGGCCCTCCCGCTTCCCGACCTGACGTGGGCCGACCCACCAAAAACCAAAAGTCACACAAACCGGGAGGTAACATGCGAAACGACATCTCGTTCCAGACCACCGACGGCACCACCCTGCGCGGCTGGCACTACCTGCCCGACGGGACAGGGCGGCACCCCACCATCGTCATGGCGCACGGGTTCTCCGCCGTGAAGGAGATGTACCTCGACAAATACGCGGAGTTCTTCACCCAGGCGGGCCTGGCCTGCATCGTGTTCGACAACCGCGGCTTCGGCGCCAGCGACGGCGAGCCACGCCAGGAAATCGACCCCTGGCAGCAGGTCCGGGACTATTCGGACGCCATCACCCATGCCTGCAGCCTGGACCGGACCGATCGCGACAGGATCGGCATCTGGGGCAGCAGCTACAGCGGCGGGCATGTCCTGGTCGTGGGCGCCATCGATCGCCGGGTGCGGTGCGTCGTCTCCCAGGTGCCGATGATCAGCGGCTGGCATGGCTTCCGGCGCCTGGTCCGGGCGGATTTCCTGGCGCCGCTCCAGGCGGCGTTGCACGCCGACCGGGACAGCCGCGCGGCCGGCGGCGCACCCGGCATGTTGCCTGTCGTGGCCGAGGATCCGCTGGCGCCATCCGCCCTCCCCACGGCCGATTCCTACAAATGGTTCACCGCGACAGCCGCCGACCGCGCGCCGTCCTGGCGCAACGAGGTGACGCTGCGCACCATCGAGTACGGCTTCGGCTACGAACCCGGCGCGTATATCGGGCTGATCTCGCCGACGCCGCTGCTGCTGATCGTCGGCGTGCAGGACCACCTGACTGTGCCGGACCTGGCGATCGCGGCCTATGAACGGGCGCTCGAGCCGAAAAAGCTGGTGCTGCTGCCGGGCGGGCATTTCGACGCCTATGTGGGAATGTTCGAGCAGTCCGCCGGACCCGCGGCAGAGTGGTTCCGCACGCATCTGCGTTGAACTGATTGGTTGCACGCGCACTGGGCGCTCTTCGTCGGAATGGCCGGCCTCGGCCAGCGCCGGACCGTGTCGCTCCTCGCCGGCGACCTGCTGCCACGCAGGTTCTGCTGCGTCTTGACGTTATCATGCGAGAAGCGCCCGGGCTGGACCGAGGCGGACGTCGCGGCGATCCCGTCCGTGGCCTCTGGCGATGCGCCGACTGAGTTCCAGCCGCTGTCGGTCAGATCGTGCCCTGAGCCGAATGGCCGCTTCCAACGGCGTTTCGTATGAAGGTCTCGGCCTTTACGCCGGAATCTGCGCCGTCAATTCGACTCCCGGCGCCTTCATCGCCGCGATCGTCGTCTTCAACGTCGGATTGCCCTGTTCGCTGACCGATAGAGCTGTTCGCGCGAAAGTCCGGCCTGTTCGGCGATCTGCGCCATACCCTTCGCGCGCGCCACGACCCCAAGCGCATGCGCGATATGACCCGGGTCCTCCGTTGCGAACGCCTCCGCCATGAAGGTCGCAATGGCCGCGTCCGAGGTCAGGTCCTCAGCCGGGTCGCACGTCGTGAGCTTCACCGCCATGTCATTTCAAACATCCAGTGAGCAGCCGCTTCGCCTGCACATCATCGAGGGAGCTCCAACCGCCAGACTGGGCAGGCTCCCACTCACCCAGCCCCGCCCCACAAATTCGGCTCTCCCGGATGGATCGTGCTGCCCTCATACCGCAGCCCCGGAAAGCGATCGGACGCCAGGAACAGCGGCCCATCCAGATCCACCATCTCGGCCTGCTGCGCCACCAGCAGCGCCGGCGCGACCCCAAGCGACGTGCCCACCGAACCCCCGACCATGATCCGCAAGCCACGCCGGCTCGCCGCGGCCGCCAGTGCCAGCGCCTCGGTGAGCCCACCCACCTTGTCCAGCTTGATCGTGACGGCCTGGTATTTCCCGTCCAGCCGGTCGAGATCGGCCACCGTCCGGCACGATTCATCGGCGCAGACCGGAATCGGCAGCCCCGCCCCCGCCAGCGCGTCATCCGCACCGTCCGGCAGCGGCTGCTCGATCAGTTGCACCCGGCAATCAACCAGCGCCGGCATGAAGTCGCCAAGCTGCCCCGCCTCCCAACGCTCGGCCGCATCGACGATCAGGCGCGCCGCCGGCGCCGCCTGCCGCACCGCCTGCACCCGTTCGACATCGCCGTCGCCTCCCAGTTCCAGGCGCAGCAGCGGCCGGGTGCAATGCGCGGCCGCCATCTCCGCCATCTTCTCCGGCGTATCGAAGGCGATCGTCATGGCCGTCTCCACCGGCGCCACCGCGCCAAGTCCGGCCAGGTCCGCGACGCTGCGATACGCGCGCTTCGCGTCCATGTCCCAGAACGCGCAGTCCAGCGCGTTGCGCGCCGCACCCGGCGGCAGCGCGTCCTGCAGTGTGTCGCGGTCGAGCCCCGAGGTGATCGCGCCCTTCATCCTCTCCAGCGTGGCGACGACCGCGTCGATGTCCTCGCCGAAGCGCCGCAGCGGCACGCCTTCGCCGCGGCCGCGTGAATCGGCGTCGGAGATGTCGGCGACAACGACGTCCACCGCGGTTCGCATCTCGCCCCCGATCATCAGCGGCCGCGCGAGCGGCCACGCCCGGCGGGTGACTGTCAGTCGTTGAGGATGTGGCGCCATGTCTGTTCCAGCCCTTTCGGCGATGTCCTGCGCAGGCCCACGTCGGGACCGAGGCGGCAGGCCTCGTCGTCGTCAACGCGATCGCGCAGAAGTTCGGGCGCTGCGGCACCGTCGTCAACACGATGTTCACGCCCTTCGACCAGGGCAGTGCCGCGGCGCCCGGCGGGACGGGTCGGGCAGATCGCCGCCGGGGCGCCGATAATTGCTATCTGACAAATTCCGATCCCGTCCCCATGGTGGTTCGGGCTGCGTGCCCAGGCTCGGATTTGCGAGATCTCTCGTTGCGGGCCGTGAAAAGACGTGGACGAACGGCGAATCGTCTCGAATGACACCAACCCGCACATCGTTCGACACGCGGGCGGGCCTTCAGCGTCATGGCTGGCGAAGGCTGACGATCGACGGCTTTCGCGGCTGCCATCGGTAACGTCGTGCGCGGCCGGCCTGTGCCCGCCACGATGGTTGGGCCAGCGGTCGAGAGTCCGTGATTACGCGGGCTGGCATGCCCCGCCGCACCCTCTTCCGACCCGCCCCAGCGAAGTGACCGACAAGTCTGCACCGGAACGGCGCGGCATTTTTTCCTTGCCTCCGCACCGAAAATCCGTTAGTCACACTGACGATGCGCGACCCGGACACCACCGCCGGCCTACCTCCCCCGCCCGATCCCCCTCAGGTTCGGCCCGGCAGGCCCGTGCCCGAGGGCATCGCCGAGGTCCTCGCGATCGTCCAGATCCTGCTCGCCTATGGCCGCCACCTGGCGGCTACCCTCGAACACCGGGCCGCGGGACCATGCTTCGCCGTCATCGCCCAGTTCTTCGGCACGGCGCGCCTCCCCACGATCCGTGCCCGCCTCGCGCGCGGCCTTCTCCGGGCCCAGGCATTGCAGCGCGTGCTGCTGGCACGCGCCGCCCGCGGGCGCGACCTTGTTCCGTTGAAGCCGCGGACCTATGCGCCGCGCGCGGCGCAGCCTGCCGGCGCCACCCCGGCGGAAGCCATCCCGCAACCGCCCCCGGCCCGCTGCGCCGATGCGCCCCGCGCCCCCGATCCCGACGCCCTGCCTACGCTGGAGCAGCTCGAAGCGGAGATCCGTCGTCGCCCCATCGGCCGGGCGGTCGCCGATATCTGCCGCGACTTCGGTGTTTCGCCGAGCCTGTGTGAGGGGCGGGTGTGGCTGGCGATCTCCTGCACGCTGATGTGGTATCGCGGCAACCTGCCCAGCCTCATGAAGGAGCTGCGCCGCCGCGAGGTCACGTTCTGCGATACCGAGGCGGACCGTAACCCCGCGCTCGGCTGGCCGGAGCGCACCCGCGAGGGCAATCGCCGCGTGCTGGGCTTCTTCATAGGCCAGCCGCCGGTCATGCCTTTCCCCGCGCCCGCCGCGCCGGCCCTGCTGAACGCGGCCGCCACCGGTCCGCCCTGACTGCGCATCCTCCGTTACCGCCTGGGTCGCAACGGGGCCGGAACCGGCCGGCCCCGCCGTCCGCATTCGCCCCTGCCCGGCGTATCGCGGGACACACCCGGCCCGCCCCTGCCCCCCGGCAGCCGCCCCCGACCCCGCCCGCCCGGCGGCGGCGAGCAAATTCGCAGCCGTCCCCGACCTCACCGGCCCGGCGCCGGACAGCAAACCAAAGCCGCCGGCCCGGCGCGCCAGGCCTTGCTGCACCGCGGCGATGCAACCTCCCGGCGCTTTTCATAGATCAATCACGCCGCTAGAGACGCCCGGTCGGCGCGACCCCGTGCCGGAAACGACCCAAGGAGACGCCTTACCTATGCCGACCATTTCACGCCGTGTGCTGCTGGGAAGCCTCGCCGCCACACCGCTCGCCGCCCCCGGCATCATTCGCGCGCAGACCACCTCCAAGCCGGTGCGCATCGGCCTGCTCAGCGACATGAGCGGCCCGTACCGCGACGTCGGCGGCCCGGGCAACCGTGTCGCCACCGAACTCGCCATCCAGGATTTCGGCGGCTCCGTGCTCGGCCGCCCCATCGAAGTGCTGCAGGCCGATGACCAGGACAAGCCGGACGTCGCCGCATCCCTCGCCCGCCAGTGGAGCGATGAGGGTGTCGATGTGCTGGCCGACGGCGCCGCATCCTCCTCCGGCCTGGCCATCCAGCAGATCGCCCGCGAAAAGAAGAAGATCTACCTGGTCACCGGCCCGGCCTCGTCGGATTTCACCGGCAAGCAGTGCTCGCCCTACAGCGTGCACTTCTCCTACGACACCTACGCCCTGGCCCACGGCACCGGCGGCTCGCTGACCAAGGCCGGTGGCAAGACCTGGTTCTTCGTCACCGCCGACTACGCCTTCGGCTACGCGCTGGAACGCGACACCATCGCCGCGGTCGAGGCCGCGGGCGGCAAGGTGCTGGGCAAGGTGCGCGCGCCGCTCTCCACACCGGACTTCTCCAGCTACCTGCTTCAGGCGCAGGCCTCGGGTGCCGAGGTGATCGGCTTCGCCAACGCCGGCACCGACCTGCAGAACTGCATCAAGCAGGCGGCCGAGTTCGGCATCGCCGCCAGTGGCGTGAAGGAGGCGACGCTGCTGATGCAGATCAGCGACGTCAACTCGATCGGCCAGAAGACCTGCGAAGGGCTGGTGTACACCGACTCCTTCTACTGGGACATGACCGACAAGACGCGCGCCTGGTCGAAGCGCTGGAGCGCCAAAATGGGCGGCATGGTGCCCGGCCTGCTGCATGCCGGCAGCTACTGCGCCGCCTATCACTGGCTGAAGGCGGTGAAGGCCGCCGGCACGACGGATGCCGACGCGGTGGTCGCCAAAATGAAGGCGATGCCGGTGAACGACTTCTACAATGACAACGTGAAGATCCGGGAAGACGGCCGGGTGATGCACGTCATGTATCTGTGGCAGGTCAAGCCGGCGTCGGAAGCGAAATACAAGTACGACTTCTGCAAGCACCTGGCGACGATCGCGCCGCAGGACGCCTGGCGTCCGCTGGACAAGGGCGGCTGCCCCTTCGTCAAGGCCTAACCATCCCGTGGTTCCCCGGACCGTGTCCG
Source organism: uncultured Alphaproteobacteria bacterium (assembly GCA_963721065.1). Taxonomy (GTDB): domain Bacteria; phylum Pseudomonadota; class Alphaproteobacteria; order Acetobacterales; family Acetobacteraceae; genus CAWBLP01. Next base: position 789,384 of record CAVRHO010000009.1, on the reverse strand, counting down.
GGGAACCACCCCCGGAGACACCGTTCGGGCCTCACCGGCGCAATGCGGCATCATGTCCGGCGCGGGTCCGCAGCCTGCCCTGGGCCGCATCACCCTCTGCGAAGGTGCCGCCGCCAGCCTGGCAGGCCGCCCGGGCAGGCCGTCCGCGCGAAAAGACCGGGTCGCGGTGCAGCCGGTCCGCCCTGCCAGGGGGCCGCTCGGTGGCCGGCCGAAACCCGGCGCAACGGGATCGCCGACGCTTCGCTGCGCACCGGGCGTCCCCATCGGCCATGACGCCCGGGGTGCCGCACCGCTTGCCACGGACTGTTGAAAAAAGGCAAACTCGCTTCGGGAGACAACCACCCAAAGACAAAATGCAGGGAGCTACACCAATAATGCCGACGCTTTCACGTCGCCTGCTGCTGGGCAGCCTGGCCGCCGCACCGCTCGCCACGCCCGGTATCATCCGTGCCCAAAGTTCGTCCAAACCCATCCGCATGGGCCTGTGCAGCGATATGGCGGGCCCGTACCGCGATGTCGGCGGCCCCGGCAATCGCGTCGCCGTTGAAATGGCCGTCCAGGATTTCGGCGGCTCGGTGCTCGGCCGCCCCATCGAGGTGCTGCAGGGCGACGACCAGGACAAGCCGGACGTTGCGTCCTCGCTCGCCCGCCAGTGGATCGACGACCAGGGCGTCGATGTGCTGATGGACGGCGCCGCGTCCTCCTCCGGCCTCGCCGTGCAGCAGGTCGCGCGGCAGAAGAAGCGCATCTACCTGATCACCGGCCCGGCCTCCTCGGACTTCACCGGCAAGCAGTGCTCGCCGTACGGAATCCAGTTCTGCTACGACACCTACGCCCTGGCCCACAATGTGGGCGGCGCGCTGACCAAGGCGGGTGGGGACACCTGGTTCTTCATCACCGCGGACTACGCCTTCGGCTACGCGCTGGAGCGTGACACCATGGCCGCGGTGAAGGCCTCCGGCGGCAAGATCGTCGGCAATGTGCGCGCGCCCCTGGGCACCGCCGACTTCTCCAGCTACCTGCTGCAGGCCCAGGCCTCCGGCGCCAAGGTGTTCGGCTTCGCCAACGCGGGCACCGACCTGCAGAACTGCATCAAGCAGTCGGCGGAATTCGGCATCAGCCAGAGCGGCATCCGCATGGCCACGCTGCTGATGGCGATCAACGACGTCAATTCACTGGGCCAGAAGACCTGTGAGGGCCTGGTGTACAGCGACTCCTTCTACTGGGACATGACGCCGGGAACGCGCGACTTCGCCAAGCGCTGGGGCAGCCATTTCGGCGGCATGGTCCCGGGCCTGCTGCACGCCGGCAACTATTGTGCCGCCAACCACTGGCTGAAATCGGTGAAGGCCGCCGGCACGACGGACGCCGATGCGGTGGTGGCGAAGATGAAGGAGACTCCCGGTCAACGATTTCTACAACAAGGATGTAAAGATCCGCGAAGACGGCCGGGTGATGCACGCGATGTATCTCTGGCAGGTCAAGCCTGCGTCCGAGGCGAAGTACAAGTACCGACTTCTGCAAGCACCTGGCGACAATCTCGCCGGACCAGGCCTGGCGCCCGCTCAGCGAAGGCGGCTGCCCGCTGGTGAAGTCGTAATCTTCGGTTAACCGGGCGGCGTTACGCTGCACACCGTGACGGGCATGCCACGCCCGTCACGGTTTTGCCCGCGATTCGGCCACCCGCCGGGCAAGAGTCTGGCGAGGCGGCGCGCGGTGTGGCACACCAGGGGGCTGAAGGCATGAGGGATCGCATGATACCGCGTCATCATTTGCTGTTCAGTCTTGCCCTGGCCACCGCTCTGGCCGGGCCGGCTTATGCGCAGCCGAAACGGACCAGCCACGCGCCACCGAAGCCGCCGCCAAGCCGTGCGGCGCAGCACGACGCGTCCCTTGTGCCGCGCACGCTTCCGGAAGCGCTGGCCGCGACCTATTCCAATGAGCCGAACCTGCTGGCCGAACGCGCCAAGCTGCGGGCCACGGACGAGAACGTGCCGGCCGCGCTGGCCGGGTGGCGCCCGACCGTGGTGGTGGCCGGTACCGCCGGCTACGGCGACGGCCTGACGCGCAGCTACACGCGGACCTTCGGCTACTATCTGAAGACGCCCTCCCCGCGCGACATCGCTTCCGCCCAGGCGACCATCACCCAGCCGATCTACAACGGCGGCCGCACCCAGGCGAACGTCAACCGGGCCAACAACCAGGTGATGGCCGAACGCGCCAACCTGATCGCGCAGGAGCAGACCAGCTTTCAGAACGCCGTGAACGCCTATGTCGGCGTGATCGAGGCGCAGCAGATCGTCGAGCTGGACAAGAACAACGTCCAGGTGCTCACCCGGCAGTTGCAGGCGACCCGCGACCGGTTCCGCGTCGGCGAAATCACCCGCACCGACGTCGCCCAGGCCGAAGCGGCCCTGTCCGAGGCACAGGCCACCCTGGAAAGCGACCAGGGGTCGTTGCAGAGCGCGCGCGGCACGTTCCAGCAGACCATCGGCTTCATGCCGCCGCCGAACCTGGTGGAGCCGCAGCCGCTGGACCTGCCGGTGAACAGTGAGCGGCAGGCCGCGGCTGTCGCGGCGGCCAACAACCCCCAGGTCGTGGCTGCGGAATTCAACGATGCCGCTGCCAAGGATGCGGTGAACGTCGCGTTCTCGCAGCTCCTGCCGCAGGTCAGCCTGCAGGGCCAGGTGTTCCAGCAGGAGAATACCGGGGGACGCAGCACGGAGTCGAACGGCTACCAGGTATTGGCGCAGGTCTCGGTGCCGCTGTACCAGGGCGGCACCGAGTACGCCGCGGTCCGCCAGGCGAAGCAGACCCAGCAGCAGACACGGCGGACGGTCGATTCCCAGAAGCGCTCCGCGGTGCAGGCCGCGGTCGATGCCTGGGACAAGTACGTCGCAGCCAAGGCCGCCGCCGTCAGCACGCGGGCGGCCATCCGGGCGAACGAAATCGCCCTGCAGGGCGTTGAGCGGGAGGCGATCGTCGGCAGCCGCACCACCCTGGACGTGCTGAACGCCCAGCAGGCGCTGCTGCAGTCACGCACCACGCTGGTGCAGAACCTGGGCAACCTGGTCAAATACTCATACCAGGTTGCCGGTGCGATCGGCCGGCTGACGGCGCGCGACCTGCACCTGAAGGTGCCGCTGTACGATGAGACGGCTTACTACAAGGCGGTGAAGAACCGCTGGGTCGGCCTGGGCGACTACGCCACCGACCAGCCGAACCGATAATCGGCGGAGTAGCAGCATGAGTGGATCACAATCACCGCCCGGAGGGGGCGGAAGCGGCCAGCCCGGCGCCGATCCTTCGATGGAGGACATCCTCGCCTCGATCCGACGGATCCTGAGCGAGGACGCGCCGCAGCCCGCCGCCGCCGAGGAGCCGCACAAGGCGGAGGATGCCCCTTCCGATGTTCTGTTGCTGGACCAGTCGATGATGGTGCCTGAACCGCAACCCGAGGAGGCGGCCGCGGCCGAACCGTCGGCGGAGCAGGCGCCCCCGCCGGAACAGCCGCACCAGGCCCCCGCCGAACCGGAGTCCGCGGCACCGCAGCCGCGACCGGAGCCGGAGCCGGAGAAACCCCAGATGCGCGCGGCCGGTGACGACTCCCTCGTGGCGCCGGAGGTGATGCAGGCGGCCGCTACCGCGGTGACCAGCCTGGTGCAGCGCCTGTCCGCCGAACGCGGCACGCTGGTGCGCAGCGCCGGCCCCACCATCGAGGACCTGGTGCGGGAGGAGTTGCGGCCGCTGCTGAAGGAATGGCTGGACACGCACCTGCCGCCGCTGGTGGAGCGCCTGGTGAAGGCCGAGATCGAGCGTGTCGTCGGCCGCGTTATCCCCTGACCCATTGCCATTGACGGCTTCCTGCGGCACCTGACGGTCCCCCGGAGGGGCCGCAGGAGAAGCCGAGGATGCTGGACAAGACGTTTTCGCCGCAGGAGATCGAGCCTCGCCTGTACGCGGGGTGGGAGGAGAGCGGCGCCTTTGCCTGCGACCCGTCGTCGTCGGCGAAGCCGTACTGCATCATGATCCCGCCGCCGAACGTCACCGGCAGCCTGCACATGGGCCACGCCCTGACCTTCACGGTGCAGGACACGCTGATCCGCTGGCGCCGCATGCAGGGCCGCGACGTGCTGTGGCAGCCGGGCACCGACCATGCCGGCATCGCCACCCAGATGGTGGTGGAACGGCTGCTGGCCGAGCAGGGCGGTCCGGACCGGCGCACGATGGGGCGCGAGGCGTTCATTGAGCGGGTCTGGCAGTGGAAGGCGGAATCCGGCGGCACCATCACAAGGCAGCTCCGCCGCCTGGGTGCCAGCCTGGACTGGCCGCGCGAGCGCTTCACCATGGACGAGGGCCTGTCCCGCGCCGTACGCGAGGTGTTCGTCACCCTGTATCGCCAGGGGCTGATCTACCGCGATCGCCGCCTGGTGAACTGGGACCCCAGGCTGCACACCGCGATCTCCGACCTGGAGGTGGAGAACCGGGAGACCAAGGGACATCTTTGGCACCTCCGCTACCCGATCGAGGGTGAGCCCGGGCGCTGGATCGTGGTCGCCACCACCCGCCCGGAGACCATGCTGGGCGATACCGCCGTGGCGGTGCATCCGGAGGACGACCGCTACCGCGACCTGGTCGGCAAGCACGCCATCCTGCCGCTGGTGGGCCGGCGGTTGCCCATCGTGGCGGACGAATACTCCGACCCGGAGAAGGGCACCGGCGCGGTGAAGATCACCCCCGCGCACGACTTCAACGACTTCGAGGTGGGCCGCCGGCACGACCTGCCGATGCCATCCGTGCTGGACCGCGCCGCCCGCGTGACGCTGGCCGAGATCGCCGACGTGCTGGCGCTGGTGGAAGGCGTCGCCGATCCGGGCTGTCGTGCGCGCCCTGGAGGGCAAGAGCCGCGAGGAGGCCCGGAAGCAGATCGTGGCCGAACTGGAACGGCTGGAGCTGCTGGAGAAGATCGAGCCGCACACCCACCAGGTGCCCTTTGGCGACCGTGGCGGCGTGCCGATCGAGCCGCTGCTGACCACCCAGTGGTATGCCAACGCCGCCGAATTGGCCAAGCCGGCGATCGAGGCGGTGGAGACCGGCAAGACCGTGTTCGTGCCCAGACAGTGGGAGAACACCTTCTTCGCCTGGATGCGCGAGATCCAGCCCTGGTGCATCTCCCGCCAGCTCTGGTGGGGCCACCGCATCCCCGCCTGGTACGGCCCGGACGGCACGGTGTTCGTGGCGCACACCGAGGACGGAGGCGAAGGCCGAAGCCCGCGCGAAATACGGCCGGGACGAAGAGCTGGTCCAGGACGAGGACGTGCTGGACACCTGGTTCAGCAGCGGGTTGTGGCCGTTCTCCACCCTGGGCTGGCCGGACGAGACGCCGGAAGTGGCGCGCTATTACCCCGGCGACGTGCTGGTGACCGGGTTCGACATCATCTTCTTCTGGGTCGCCCGGATGATGATGCAGGGCATCCACTTCATGGGCGAGGTGCCGTTCCGCGACGTGTACATCCATGGCCTGGTGCGCGACGAGCGCGGCCAGAAGATGTCGAAGTCCAAGGGCAACATCATTGATCCGCTGGAACTGATCGACCAGTTCGGCGCCGATGCCCTGCGCTTCACCATCTGCGCCCTGACCGGCCCCGGCCGCGACGTGAAGCTGGGCGCGTCCCGCGTGCAGGACTATCGCAGCTTCGTCACCAAGCTGTGGAATGCCGCCCGGTTCTGCGAAATGAACGGCATCAAGCCGGGTGCATCCTACGATGCGGCTTCCGTGCAGTTGCCGCTGAACCGCTGGATCCTGGATGCCGCCAACCGCGCCATCAGCTGAGGCGACGGCGGCGCTGGAAGCCTATCGTTTCGACGAATACGCCGCCGCGCTCTACCGTTTCACCTGGAACAGCTTCTGCGACTGGTTCCTGGAATTCGCCAAGCCGGCCCTGGCCGCCGGCGACACGCCAGAGGCTGCGGAAGTGCGTGCCACCGCCGCCCACGTGCTGGGCCTGATCCTGCGCCTGCTGCACCCGGCCATGCCCTTCGTCACCGAGGAACTGTGGGACCGTTTCGGCTATGGCGCACCGTTCACCCTGATCCGCGCCCCCTGGCCGGAACCCGTGTCCGTGCCGGGCGCGGAGGCCGCGCGCGACGAGCTGGACTGGGTGGTGCGGCTGATCTCCGCCGTGCGCTCGGTGCGCACCGAGGTGCATGTCGCCCCCGGCACCCAGATCCCGGTGCGCCTGCGGGACGCCGCCCCCGCGACCCTGGAACGCGCCGACCGCTGGATGGAGGCGATCCGCCGCCTGGCCCGCATCTCCGACCTGGCACCGCTGTCCGGCGACACGCCGAAAGGATCGGCGCAGGCGGTGCTGGACGAGGCAACGCTGGTGCTGCCTCTGGCCGACCTGATCGACGTCTCGGCCGAACACACCCGGCTGTCGAAGGAGCGCGACAAGGCGGCCGGCGAGGTGCGCAAGATCCAGCAGAAGCTGGCGAACGCCAACTTCGTGAGCCGAGCGCCGGAGGAGGTGGTGGAGGAACAGCGCGAACGCCTGACCGCGGCCGAGGCCGAAGTTGCGCGCCTGGACGCCGCGCTGAAGTGGATTGCGTAAAGCGAGGCGCAGGGCACGAGGCGATGGGCCCCTGGGCGATGGGCCCCTGGGCGATGGGCCACTGGGCGACGGGCCACTGGGCGACGGCCACTGGGCGACGGGAAAGGCGCACGGGGCGACGAGGCCCGGGCCGAGGGGCGACGGGCCGGAGGGCATCAGGTGGAGAAGCCTCGGAAAACCGCGCTCTACGGGAGGAATGCCGGTCGTACGGCAACGCGCCACGCCGCGTTCACTCCCCAGCCGGTAGCGGCGAACCCCAACAATTGTGGCGGGCGCAGGTCCCATGCGCGCCGCGATCGACATGCCGCCTCAGCCCCTCACGTCATGGCCGGGCCCTGACCCGGCCATCGACACCGGAACGATCGGGTCGGGGCGCAACGGAACACGCCTTGTCGGGGGCAGATGGCCGGCTCGGGGGACCGGCCATGACACGGGGGAGCGGGGCTTGTCGGCAGACCTTGTTCCGCTACTGCGATCCAGCCGCCCGGGCGGCCAGATGGAACCGTCGCACGCGCCCGATGTCCTTGGCGTGCATGCCGTCCCGGTCTGTCTTCGTCTTGGAATCCACCCCGGCCGGCCGCACCACGCGGATCGCCTCTGCGACGTTGTCCGGTCCGATGCCGCCGGCCAGGATCACCGGCGTGCGCAGGCGCTCCACGATGCGCCGGCTGATGCGCCAGTCATGCGTGATGCCCAGCGCCCCAATCTGCCGGTCCTCCGCGCGATGGCTGTCCAGCAGCAGAAAGTCCACGATTCCATCGTAGCTTTGCGCAATGGACACGCTGTCCTCACCGGTCACCGGGATACTGCGCATCAGCGCGGGACCCGGCAGCCGGCGTTTCAGATCCGCGCAGTCCTGCGGCAACAGCAGTTCCGCTGCGGCACCAAGGTGCAAAATGTTGGGCTGCAGTTCGCGTGCCCACTGTTCGATGAACGGCAGGTCCGGGCTGAGGAACAGCGCACAGAACCGCGACGGGCGCGCAATGGCGGCGGCAACCCGCGCGGCGTCGGCAATGGCCAGCTCACGCGGGAACCGACCGTCGCCAACCAGCACCCCGATATGGTCCACGCCCATGGCCGAAATGGCCCGCGCCTCGTCCGCGGTCGCGACCTCATACACCTGCGTCAGCATAGCGGCCTCCACCACTTGGTAGCCCCGGGGCATCATGAAAGCCGCAAACCGGTGCCCAGCGCGACTGCGTTCTGATGGACGCTGCCGGCGCCGGACGTGTGCGACCCACGGAACCTGCCGGCAGCTTCACCACCTCTTAAGCCGCCGGCGCTACTCTGGTGGTGAAAAGGGAGGTCGCATGTCCCCCAGCGCGCCTGAACGGGCTGTTGCCACGCTCGCTGCCTCGGCCGAAAGCACGGAACAGTGCTTCCTCGGCGTCGGCCACAGCCTGGAGGCCGCCGTCGCCATCCTGGAGCGGCTGAACGGCCGGTTTGCCACCTATGTCGCGGAACTGACCGACGACAGGCTGGGGTTTGCCGGGGACGGGCTGGCCGCCGCCAGCCGGCAGGTGGCGCAGCTTGCCCAGGCCCACGATGCCGATACGGCAGCGCTGCAGGTGCTGGGGCAGATTGTCGCCGCCATTTCGCACCGTGTCACCGCGCTGCAGCCGATCACTCGGGAGATCGAGACGCTGGCCGGAAGCGCGCGCATCGTCGCCGGCGGCATGGGCGATGCCGGCAGCGACTTCTTCAGCTTCACCGCCAGTATCCGGCGCGCGGTGGACGGCGCCCGCGGCAGCCTCGACCACGTGCGGCAGGACATCCGCCGGGCCGATGAGGACCTGGACGCCGCGCGCCAGGGCGCGGCAACCCTGTGGGACCGGCATGGCCTGGCAATCCGCACCATTCCGGGGCGGCTGGCCGCGAACCAGGAGACGCTGGCGAAGCGCCGGCACCTGGCCGGCGATGCCGCGGCCATCGCGCGCGAGCGGGCCGAAAGCGTCGGCCGCCGTGTCGCCGAACAGATCGTGGCGCTGCAACTCGGCGATGCGACCCGCCAGCGGCTGGAACACGTTGCGTTCGGGGCACGGCTGCTGGCGGCGATGCCGGGCCCCTGTGATCTGGTCAGTCGGGTCCTGGTGGCACAACTGCGGGATTCCGCCGACCAATTGCAGGCCGAGGGCGGACAGATCGAACACGGCCTGGCCCAGCTCTCCAACAATGCGCGGGCGATCGGCGCCCTGGGCGCCGCGGTACGCGCGGAGGGCGAAGGCGGGGATGACAGCTTCGTCGCCACGCTGGAGGCGGATCTGCGGCAGACCGCGACCCTGTTCGCCGAATTGCGGGCGGCCGATGCGGCAACCGAGCAGCGGATGCGCTCGGTGCTCGAGGCCGCGACGGACCTGGCCGGCCGGCTGGCCGACGTGCAATCGGTGGAGCAGGACATCCGCATCATCGGCCTGAACGCGGCGCTGAAATGCGGGCGCCTGGGGACGGGTGGGCGCGCGCTGGCGGTCGTGGCGCAGGAATTGCGCGCCTGCGGCGGCCGGTTCGCCGGGGAAGCGGCGGCGGTGCTGGCCGAGCTGGGCCGGCTGCGGTCGCAGGCGGGCGGGTTGCTGGATCCGGCGCGTGCGGCGCGGCACAGCGGGCTGGCCGAGGCGGCCGAGGGCATGCTGTCGGCCGTGCACGACCTGCAGCGGCTGGAATGCGGGCTGCGGGAGGGGCTGGTACAGCTCCAGGCCGATGCCGCAGAGGTCGGCGACCTGGTGCAGGCCGCGCTGGACCGGTTCGCCGTTTGCCGGGAGGTGGCGACGCAGATCCGGCAGGCGGCGGATGCGCTGTCGGCGCCGCCCGGGGACGTGGCGATTGGGGACGTGGCGACTGGGGACGTGGCGACTGGGGACGTCGCGACTGGGGACGTGGCACCCGGAAAGGCGGCGACTGAGGTGTCGGAAAGCAGGGCCTGGGAGGCGCTGGAGCAGATCGCCGCCACCTACACCATGGCCCGCGAACGGGAGGTGCACGCTGCGCTGGCGCCCCTGCCGGCGCTGGCGGCCGTGGGTGAGGCCTCAGGCGCGGACGAGTTCCTGCTGTGAGCCCCGTCTTTGTGCTCCCGCACCTTGCGAGCCCCGCCCCTGTGATCCCGGACCTTGTGGTCCCGAATCTTGCGAACCCCACCCCTGTGATCCCGGGCCTTGCGGTCCCGAACCTTGCGAGCCCCAACCCTGTGATCCGGGGGCTTGCGGTCCCGAACCTTGCGAGCCCCGTCCCTGCGGTCCCGGGCCTTGCGGTCCCGAACCTTGCGGGCCCCACCCTGTGATCCGGGGGCTTGCGGTCCCGAACCTCCGCCTGGTCCCGGGCCTTGCGGTCCCGCGGGCCCCAACCCTGTGTCGGGCTTGCGGTCCCGACCTCAGGCCCCGTCCCTGTGATCCCGGGCCTTGCGGTCCCCAACCTTGCGAACCCCGTCCCTGTGATCCCGGGCCTTGTGGCCCCAGCCCTTGCGAGCCCGGGCCGGGGGCCAGCTCGCGGACCATCACGCCGCCGGGAACGGTGTGGAACCGGATGAGCAGTCCGCGCAGCCCGCCGGTGCGCCGGGCGATCACCGGAATCCCGCGCTGGCGCAGCATGGCAAGCGCCACGCCGACATTCTGTGCCCCCACCGTGTCGGCATGGGCGCCGAACGGCAGCACCGCGGCGCCGCCGAACACCTTGGCGCGCAGGTCGGGGATCCGGCAGCCCAGCGCCGCCATGCCGTCCACCAGCGCGTCGATGGCAATGTCGCCATAGCGCGGGCTGGGCGATCCGCCGAGGCAGCGCGGCAACAGGAAGTGGTTCATCCCGCCGGCCGCCCGCCGCCGGTCCCACAGGCAGACGGCGACGCAGGAGCCCAGCACGGTGCTGATCACCGTGGGTTCGTGCGCGACGTGGATGGCGCCCGGCGACAGGAAGACCGGAACGCTCACCGTCCGGCCCGCACGATCTCCGCCGCCAGCCGGTCCAGCGGCAGCACCTTGTCCGCCGCGCCCAGCGCGATCGCCTCCTTCGGCATGCCGAACACCACGGAACTCGCCTCGTCCTGGGCGACGGTCATGGCACCGGCCTGCTTCATCTCCAGCAGTCCGTGGGCGCCGTCGTCGCCCATGCCGGTCATGATGATGCCCACGCCGTTCCGCCCGACGCTGTGCGCGGCGGAGCGGAACAGCACATCCACCGAGGGGCGGTGACGCGACACCAGCGGTCCGTCCTTCACCGCCACGAAATAGCGCGCGCCGCTGCGCTGCAGCAGCATGTGGCGGTTGCCCGGCGCGATCAGCGCCCGGCCGCGCAGCACCGCGTCGCCGTCGGCGGCTTCCTTCACCTCCAGCTCGCACAGCCCGTCCAGGCGGCGGGCGAAGGCTTCGGTGAACTTCTCCGGCATGTGCTGCACGATGACGATGCCGGGGCTGGCGGCGGGCAGCGCCTCCAGCACCACGCGCAGGGATTCCGTGCCGCCGGTGGAGGCGCCGATGCAGATCACCCGCTCGGTGGTGCGCGCCATCGCATGGCCGGGACCGGGCGGCGGCAGCATCACGTCGGCGCTGAGCTTGCGGGCCGGTGGCGGACGCGGGGCGCGGGCCGGCGGCAGCCGGTGCAGGCGGGCCTGCGCGGCCGCCTTCACCGCCTCGCAGACGCGCATCCGGGATTCCTTCAGGAACTGCGCCGCACCCAGGCGCGGTTTCAGGATCACGTCCACCGCGCCGGCTTCCAGCGCCTGCATCAGCGTCTCGCTGCCCTGCTCGGTCAGCGAGGAGCACATCACCACCGGGATCGGCCGCTGCGACATCAGCTTGCGCAGGAAGGTGATGCCGTCCATGCGCGGCATCTCGACATCCAGCGTGATCACGTCGGGCACCTCCGCCTGGAGGTGCCTGGCCGCGACGAACGGATCGCTCGCGGTGGCCATCACCGTGATGCCGGGGTCGCTTTGCAGCACGTCGGCCATCGTCTGACGCACCACCGCCGAATCATCCACGATCAGCACCTTGATCGGCCGCTTCATGACATCACGCCCGTCGGAATACGGTGCTGGCGACGCTGCGCAGCGGCAGGTCCAGCCCGGCCAGGGATTCGGAATGCCCCAGGAACAGGAAGCCGCCCGGGCGCAGATGGGTGCACAGCCGCGACAGCACCGCGTGCTGTGTCGGCTTGTCGAAATAGATCAGCACGTTGCGGCAGAAGATCACGTCCATGTCGCGGTCCGCGGGATAGTCGTCGTCCATCAGGTTCATGCGGGCGAAGCGCATCCAGGCGCGCAGCTCCGGCACGATGCGCACCAGCGCGCGGGAACGGTTGCGGCTGCGCATCAGGTAGCGGCGGCGCAGCTCCGGCGGCACCACGGCCACCATGGCTTCGGGATAGACGGCACGGTGCGCGACGGTCAGCACCTGGGTGGACAGGTCGGTCGCCAGGATCGACACGCGCAGGTCGCGCCGCTGCTGTATCCATTCGGCCACCACCATGGCGAGCGTATAGGGTTCGGCGCCGGTGGAGCAGGCGGCGCTCCACAGCTTGAGCTGCGTCCGCGCGCCGGCTCGGCCTTCGGCCATCAGCGTCGGCAGGACCTGCTGCGCCAGGATGCGGAAGTGCTCGGGTTCGCGGAAGAAGTCGGTCTTGTTCGTGGTGACGACGTCGATCAGGTGCACCGCCTCGCTGCGCAGGCCGTCCTTGTCGAACAGCAGCGCGCAGTAGCCGGCCAGGGAGCCGGTGCCGGTGGCGCGCACCCTCTGCCGTAGCCGGCCCTCCAGCATGGTGATCTTGCTGGGCGGCATCTTGATGCCGCTGTAGTCCTGGATGAACGCTGCCAACCGGCGGAAATCCGACTGCCGCAGCCTGTCCACGCCGCCAGGTGTGTGCTCAAGCATCGGGTTTGGGTTCGACGGTCACGCGCACGAAGGCTCCTCCTCACGGGCCGGAGAGGAGGCGGCAGAAGCCTGCATCAGTGTCATGGAATCGCCGGACAACAGCCTTGGCATGTCGAAGATCACCACGAAGCTGTCGCCGCGCCGGCCGATGCCCTGGATGTGGCCGCTGGACCAGCGCGTGCCGATCTCCGGCGGCGGCGCCAGGCTGCCGCTGTCCAGCGCGGTGACTTCGAACACCCGGTCGGCGATCAGGCCGAGCGAGAGGCTGCGGTCGTCGATCGGCACATCCAGCACCAGGATGCGGGTATCGGCGGTGGCGGCATGCGGCACCAGGCCCAGCTTCAGCCGCAGGTCGATTACCGGCACGGCCTGTCCGCGCACATCGATCAGGCCGGCGAGATGCGGCGGCGCCTCGGGGATGCGGAAGGGCTGCTGCATGTCCAGGATCTCGCGCACCAGTGCGACCGGCACCGCGAAAACCTCGGTGTCCAGGCCAAGGGTCACGAACTGGTCGGAGTCGTGATGGCCGCTCATGGTCGGTATTCCTCAGTGCTGCGTGCGTGTCTGCGTGACGCGGCCGCGGGGTGGCGGACGGCATTGCCCCCGTCCGCTCGTGTCCTGGCCGGCCTCCGCCCCGGTCGGAACGCGTCAGTAGCGGACGAATTCGTGGTCCTGGCTGTCCGCATCTCCGTGGAGTTGCAGCTCGATACCGTTCATGCCGGATGCGCCTGCATGGCCGTTCGGCTTGCGGCGCTTGCCCGCCTGGCCGCCCAGGTGGATGGTTGCATGTGGAACTTGTGTTCCCTGCGCGGCATGTTCCGCTGCGGGCTTGCGCTTCGCCGGTGTCATCGATGGCCTTGCCGCCACCAGGCGCTGGCCGGTCTGCAGGTAGGCGATCGAGGACTGAAGCTGCTCGGCCTGCGCCGCCAGTTCCTCGCTGGTCGCCGACATCTCCTCGGACGCGCTGGCATTCTGCTGCGTCACCTTGTCCAGTTGCTGGATCGCCTGGTTGATCTGTTCGGCGCCGATATCCTGCTCGCGGCAGGCGGCGCTGATCTCGGCGACCAGTTCCGCCGTCTTGCTGATATCGGGCACCAGCCGCGCCAGCATCTCGCCGGCGGTGTGCGCCGCCTTCAGGGTTTCGGCGGACACGGTGCCGATTTCCGCCGCCGCGGCCTGGCTGCGTTCCGCCAGCTTGCGCACCTCGGACGCCACGACGGCGAAGCCGCGGCCGTGCTCGCCGGCGCGTGCCGCCTCGACCGCGGCGTTCAGCGCCAGCAGGTCGGTCTGTCGGGCGATCTCCTGCACCACGGTGATCTTTTCCGCGATCGTCTGCATCGCACTGACGGCGCTGGTCACCGCGGTGCCGCTGGCCTGCGCATCCTTGGCCGACTGGTGGGCGATGCGCTCGGTCTCCGACGCGTTTTCGGCATTGCGCTTCACGTTGGCCGACATCTGCTCCATCGAGGCCGCCGCTTCCTCGCCGGCCGAGGCCTGCTCGGTCGCACCCTGCGACAGTTGCTCCGCCGCGGCGGACAGTTGCTGGCTGCCGGCGGCGACATTGTCGGCGGCCGACATCGACTCACGCAGCACGCGGCCGATCGAGCGGGCCAGCCACACCGCCGCGCCGATGCCGACCAGCAGCGAGGCGAGCAACGCGATCGCCACCACGTTGCGGCCGGTTGCGTACAGGGACGCCATGCCGTGCCGCTGGTTCGTCATGGCCGTGGCGTTCGCCTGCAGCAGAGGCTCCAACTGGGCATTCGCTGCATCCAGCAACTGGCGCCCCTTGCCGGAGGACAGCGCGAACGCCTTCCCACGACTGTTCTGCGTGCCCAGCGCGATGACCTGGTCCTCGAGCTTCAGCCAGGCGTCGGCCTTGCCCATGATGTCCCGCAGCGCGGCGCGTTCCGTTGCCGGCGCCGCGTTGTCCAGTTGCTCGCCCAGCTTCTGGAACTGCGCCTTGGCCGGCGGCAGTCGCTGCACGTACTGCGACTCCCGGTCGGCCGGTGCGAGGAGGATGTCCTTTTCCAGCTTTTGGATCCGCTCCGCGACGCCCAGCAAATCCTCGGCGAGCAACGCTGCCTGGATCACGTCCGGTGCATTTCCCGTGGCGGACAGGCGATTGGCCAGGCCCTGCAAGGCCGGTTCCAGCGCCCCCATCGCCTGTTGCGCCCTGGTCTGCGACAGCTCCCTGGCCTTGGCTTCCGTGTTCTCGGCGGCCAGCTTCCGGATCTTGTCCTGCAAGGTGAAGTATGACGCCATGGACTGTTTGAACGCGTCGAGGTGCTGCTGCCCGCTCGCGTCGGACAGGGTGCGCAGCCGGCCCTCCAGCGTCGTGAGCTTGCGCCGCGCCGCAAGGATTTCCGCGTCATACTGCTCGGTCAGCTTCGCGTTGCTGGAAAGGATCAGGTCCTTCTCGGCCTTTGCCAGGTCCGAAAAGGCCGTCTGCAGGCGGAGGCCGAGTTGCAGGCGTTGCGAGGGCCCGTTGATCAGGTCGGTGATCGCGGTGTTGAACAGCGCCATGTCGCGGATCGCGAGCACGCCGACGAGGGTGGAAATGAGGATGACCGCCCCGAAGGTGACGCCGAGCTTGGCTTTGACTGACATTTGCATGGGGATTTCCTGCTACGCCGCGTTCGGCGCCTGATTGGGGAGGGTCGCCTGGGCATGGCGCATCAGCCGACAGAAGGTGCGCGCCATGTCGAGCACGGCGACGAACGCGCCGTTGCGCTTGCCGATGCAGCGGATGAACGCCGGATCCCAGCGCAGGCCGATGCGCGGCGTGGTCTCCAGCGATGCCTCGGCAAGTTCGGTGACCTCGTTCACCTTGTCGGCGCGAATGCCGACGGTGACCGGATCGCCTTCGATCTCCACCTCGACCACCACGATGCGGGCATCCGCGCCGGGCGCGCATTGCGGCATGCCGAAGACCAGCCGCAGGTCCGCCAGCGGCACGACGCGGCCGCGCACGTTGATCAGCCCGTCCACCGCGGGGTCCGCCCCGGGCACCAGCGTGACCGGGACCGGATCGAGTATTTCGCGCACCAGGCCGGCTTCGATGGCGAAGGCCTCGCCCTGCAGTTCCAGGCTGAGCACGACGAGCGGTTGCTGCACCATCGGCGTCACTCCGCCGCCTGCAGGTGTTCGGCCGGCGGCTGGCCGTGCTCCACCAGGTGAGAGACTTCCAGGATCAGCGCGACCGTGCCGTCGCCCAGGATCGTTGCGCCGGAAAAGGCGGCGACTCCGGCATGCAGTTTCGACAGCGACTTGATGACGGTCTGGTGGTCGCCGATCACCTGGTCCACCACCAGGCCCATCGCGCAGCTCGCCGGCGGAGACGATGACCACCTTCTGGAAGCGGTCGGGTTCGACCGTGGACCCGAATATCTCCCGCAGGCGCAGGAACGGCACCAGGCTGCCGCGGATGTTCAGGAAGGTGTGGCCGCGTGAGCGGGTGTCATCCGCGGCGCTGAGCTCGACGCATTCCTCGATCGCCGACAGCGGGATCACGTAGCGGCCCTGGCCGACGCGGACCAGCAGGCCGTCGATGATCGCCAGCGTCAGCGGCAGGCGCAGCGTGATTTCCGAGCCGCGGCCGGGCTGGCTGGTGATGTCGATGCTGCCGCGCAGGCTTTCGATCACCCGCCGCACCACGTCCATGCCGACGCCGCGGCCGGAGACGCTGGTGATCTCGCGCGCGGTGGAAAACCCGGGATGGAAGATCAGTTGGAACAACTCGCTGTCGGGCAGGTGCGCGCCGGGCGGGATCAACCCCTGTTCCTCGCCGCGCTGCTGGATGCGTGCGCGGTCCAGCCCGGGACCGTCGTCGGTGATGCTGATCAGCACCTCGTGCCCGAGATGGCGCGCGGACAGCACCAGCCGGCCCTGCGGCGGCTTGCCGGCGGCGATGCGCTGGTCGGGGCGTTCGACACCGTGGTCCACGGCATTGCGGATCATGTGGATCAGCGGGTCCGACAGCCGTTCGATCAGCGTCTTGTCGAGCTCGGTATCCTCCCCGGCCAGCACCAGCGACACCTGCTTGCCGAGTTCGTGCGACAGGTCGTGCACCAGGCGGCGGAAGCGGCCGAACAACTGGCCGATCGGCACCAGGCGGGCACCCATCGTGGTGTCGCGCAGTTCCAGGGCGAGGCGTTCGATTTCCTCGGCGATCGCCTTCACCTGGATGTCGCGGCTGCCGGCGGCGACCTGCTTCAGGCGCGACTGGGCGATCACCAGCTCGCCGACCTGGTCCATCAGCGCATCCAGCCGTTCGGCCGGCACGCGAATGCTGTCGCCGCTGCGTGGCGCGGGGGTGTCGCGCGCTGCGTGGCGCGGGGGTGTCTGCGCTGCGTGGCGCGGGCGTTCCTGCGCGTGGGGCGGGCGGCGCCCGGGCGGGGGCGCGCGGCGGCTCCGGCCGTGGCGGCGAAGGGGCGGCGTCGGCCGGCCGGTGCGACGTGGCACCGCGCGGCTCCTGCGACCCGGCGCCGCGCGGCTGCTGCGGCGTGGCGTCATGCGGCTCCCGCGGCTCGGCGTCCTGCGGCTGTTGCGCGGACGTGTCGTGCGGCTGGCTGCGCGGACGTGTCATTCGGCTGCTGCGGGGAGGTGTCGTGCAGCTCCTCCAGCTCCAGTTGCATGTCGTCGAGCACGAACAGGAACACCTGCTCGATCGCACTGCGCGACGCATCGGTCGTCAGCCGCACCTCCCACGCGATATGGCAGTCGGTGGGGTCCAGCGCCTCCAGCGGCGGCACCGCAGCGGTATCCGCGACGACCGTGCAGGGACCGAGGTCCCGCAGCTCATCGAGCAGCAGCAGCGGATTGGTGCCCATCGCCATGGCGTCCCGCGGCAGGCGGATGCGCAGGCGCCAGATGGCACCGCGTGGCGCAGGCGATGACGGTTCGGACGGGACGTCGGCCAGCACCGCGTGCAGACGCGCCAGCACGGCGGCGCCCTGGACTTCGTCGGCGTGCTGCGGCTGCTCGATCAGGCTGCGGATGTGGTCCTTCGCCGCCAGGGCGACCTGGACCAGGGCCGCGCTGATCGGCCGCGTCGCCGTTGCGCACCTGGTCGAACGCGGTTTCCACGTGGTGGGTGAAGTCGGCGACGCGGTCGAAGCCGAACATCGCGCCCGAGCCCTTGATCGTGTGCAGGGCGCGGAAGGCGGTGTTGACCAGGTCCGCGTCGTCCGGCGTGCGGTCCAGGTCCAGCAGGGCCTGTTCCAGTTGCTCCAGCAACTCCGCGGCTTCCTGGCGGAAGATCTGGGCGGGATCGGGGCTGCTCACGCGCCCAGCACCTTGCGCACCACGGCGAGCAACTGGTCCTGCTGAAACGGCTTGGTGATCCAGCCCGTGGCGCCGGCGGCTTTCGCCTCCTGCTTCATGTTCGCCGCGGATTCCGTTGTCAGGAACACGATCGGTATGCCGGTGCACTGCGGCAGCCTGCGCAGTTCGCGGATCATCGCGATGCCGTTCATGACCGGCATGTTCAGGTCGGTCAGCACCATGTCGATGCCGCCGGCCCGCGCCTTCGCCAGGCCTTCGGCGCCGTTGTTCGCCTGCACCACCTGATAGCCGCCGCCGGTAAGCGTCAGCTTCACCATCTGCAGGACGCTGGCGGAATCATCGACGCTGAGAATTGTCCTGGGCATCAGCCACCCGACCAGAGAGTGTCGCCATTCCCCGGACCATCCTGCCCCATGTGCAGGAACCCGCCGCGCAGCAGGGCGTCGCGCAGCGCGCCGTCGGCCGGCGGGTCGAGGCGGAAGTCCTTGTCCGCGGTCCGTGCGCTGCGGCGCGCGGCAAGCAGCAACTGAATGAAGCTGACATCGACGGCTTCGACCGCGGTGCAGTCCACCTGTATGGCGGGCTGCTGCGACAGGGCCGCAAGCAGGTCGGCACGCACCGTATGGATCGTGCGAATGCCCACCGTCCCCGCGAAGCTGACCCGCGTAACCGTCTCCTGTGCCTGGGACATCAGAGTCTCCTGCGCCGTTGCCCCGCGTCGGATTGGGGTTCGGGTGAGACCGTTGTTGCACGCAGATATTAACGAAGCGTATCTGCCGGCCCGCTCGGTGTTTCATCCGCCATGCGCGTTTTCTGTCCGCGCGAGAGGGAAGCACGCGTCTCCGCCGGCCGGCCGGAGCGGGAATGGAATGCAGTTGCACGGGGCTGGTGTCGTTCGGCGCCAGGTTCGCAAATCCGCCACAAAGATTCGATCCGCGTCGGGGCAGGCGCGGAGACGCAAGCGCCATGGAAAAACGCATGATCCCAAACGCCGAAAAAGGGGCCCGCCGCTACGCCGGCAACGGAGCATTAACAACCTGTAGCGTAGGTGGGTGGTGTCGGTGCCGGTGAAGGGACGATGCGGATGAGAATTACCACGATTGCGAAGGTCTGCTGCGCCGCCATGATCGGGCTTTCCGTCCTGATCATCGGCGCGCTCTGGTTCGCCAGTGCCGATATTCGCACAGAGCGAAGTGCCGTTGCCCGGCAGATGGAGTTCCACCAGCTCGGCCTCGAACTGGCAGATGCATCTGACTACCTCACCAACCAGGCACGCCTCTATGCCGTGACCGGTGATCGTGCGCACTACGACAACTACTGGCGCGAGGTGAAGGAGACGAAGACCAGGGACCACGTCGTCGCGCGGCTCAAGCAGCTTGGCGCGCCAGCATCCGAGCTGAAGTTGATCGAACAGGCCAAGGCCAATTCGGACGCGCTGATCCGCACGGAGGCCGCGGCGATGAAGGCTGTGGCGGCGAAGGACTTCGACAAGGCACGAAGCCTTATGTTCGGCCCCCAGTACGACCGCGACAAAGCCGTTATCATGAAGCCGTTGCGGAAATTCCAGACCGCGATGAACGCCCGCGCGGCGCAGGAAACGGCGGTGGCACGCAGCCAGGCCGATCGCATGATGGTTGTCGCCGCCGCGCTGATACTGCTGACCGCGATCGGTACCGTTTGCATGCTCTATTTCATGTTCGGCCGTCGCGTCGCGACGCCGCTCGCGCAGGTGAGTGAGGCCGTTGGACGGCTCGCCCGCAAGGATATGGCGGTTGAAGTGGGTGGCACCGAGCGGCAGGACGAAATCGGCGACCTGGTCCGGTCGGTTCAGGTGTTCAAGGACAGCATCATTCGCGCGGACTCCCTGGCTGCCGAACAACAGGCGGAGCAGGCGCAAAAGGATGCAAGAGCACAGGCGCTTGCGACGCTGACGGTCCAGTTCGAAGACAAGGTACGGAACATGGTGGACACGCTCTCTGTCGCCGCCAGGCAGCTCAACGGCACGGCACAGACCATGTCTTCCGGCGCCGAACAGACCTCCGCGCGGGCGAGCATGGCGACTTCCGCTTCCGAGGAGGCCAGTGCGAATGTGCAGGCGGCCGCCGCCGCGGCAGAGGAGTTGGTCGCGTCCGTCGCGGAAATCTCACGCCAGGTCACCCAGTCTGCCACCGTGGCGAAGCGCGCTGCCGATGAGGCCGAGCGAACGGACGCGACGGTGCAGGCGCTTGCTGACGGCGCGCAGAGAATCGATGAGGTTGTCAGCCTGATCAGCAGTATTGCCGGGCAGACCAACCTGCTTGCCTTGAATGCCACCATCGAGGCGGCGCGTGCCGGGGAAGCCGGCAAGGGGTTCGCCGTGGTGGCGAACGAGGTCAAGGCGCTTGCCAACCAGACAGCGAAGGCGACCGACGATATTGCCGGTCAGGTGGCGCAGGTTCAGGCATCGACCCGCGAGGCCGTGCAGGCGATCAAGCGCATCGGCAGCACCATCACCGAAGTCAGCGGGATCGCCAACGCCATTGCCGCTGCGGTGGAAGAACAGGGGTCGGCCACACAGGAGATCGCGCGCAACGTGCAACATGCCGCGAGTGGCACCAGCGCCGTAACCCAGAACATCGGAGAGGTCACCCGCAACGCCGCGGCGACAGGTCACGGTGCGGGCGAGGTTCTTACTGCGGCCGAGGGCGTTATGCACCAGTCCGAGGAGTTGAACGGCACCGTTGCCGAGTTCCTTCGCGGTATCAGGGCGTCCTGATGCCGACCCGTGCTGTGTTTGATACCAACCCGCGTACTGTTCGACCGTTTTCCGGTGACGCACCGTCATGGTCGGCGGAGGCCGGCCATCCACGATTGCCGCTGCTGCCATCAACAAAGTCGTGGATGGTGGGCCTGCGCCCGCCACGACGGTTGGGGCGGCGGCCGAAAGTCAGTGATTACGCGGGCCGGTATGACACGTCGCTGCGGGCGATGCCCTGCGAACCGCCGGCGCTTTCGACACGCGTGTGCTGTGGGATCGGCGCAAGACCCGCCCTGTCGCACAATCCTGGTCCGTCCAACGCCGCGTGGGGATCCGTTACGCGGCCTGGTCGAGTTCCAGCCGAGCCTCGATGACGTCCGGTTCCTCGGGAAGTCGCCGCAGGGTGAACCCCAGGTGCCGGACAAAGGCGAGCATCGGCGCGTTCTCCGCCAACACCTGCCCGATCACCGTACGCAGCCCGCGCTGCCGGCCCCAGTCGATGACCCGCTGCATCAGGTGCGACGCGAGCCCCTTGCCCTTCACGTCCGGCTGCACGATCACCGCGAACTCACCCGAGGCACCGTCCGGTTCGCAGACCAGCCGCACCACGCCCACGGTATCGCCGGTCGCCTCGCGCACCGCGACGAACGCCATCTCGCGGTCGTAATCCACCTGCGTCAGCCGAGCCATCTGTTCGGCCGACAGCTCACGCACCGTGGTGAAGAAGCGGTAGCGGATGTCCACCGGCGCCAGGCGGGAGAAGAAGGCCGCGTGCTGTTCGGCGTCCTCCGGGCGGATCGGCCGGATGGTGAAACGCTCGCCGCCGGCCGACAGATGGCCCACCAGTTCGATCGGGTACGGCGCGATCGCCAGCATGGCCGGGGGTTCATCCGCGGCGCGCAACCGCAGCCAGGCGTCGGCAGCCAGCACGCCGGCCTCGTCGGCGAACAGCGCGGTCAGGTCCAGCGCGGCGATCTCCGGGAAATCCACCAGCAATTGGCTGACGCAGACCAGCGCCTCGGCCACCGATGGTTCGTGCGCCGCCGGCAGGCCGCGCAATGCCTGGGTCAGCCGGGCACCGACCGGGCTGCGCGCGATCAGCCCGTGTGCCAGCGGCAGGTTCAGCGGTGGCAGGTCCAGCGCGCAGGCGTCGGCCCGGTCTGCCGCGGTGCCGCCGGGACCGAAGGCGATCACCGGCCCAAAGCTGGCGTCATCGGTCACCCGCACCGACAACTCGCGGGCCCGTCCCGCCTGCCGCTGCACCAGCAGCCCGCTGTTGTCGGTGCCGCGGCGTTGGGCGCGGGCAAGCATCAACCGTGCGTTGGCGCGGATCTCGGCCGCATCGTGCAGGTCCAAAGCCAGGCCGCCCCGCGTGCGTTCGGCTGGAGGCACGTTCTGGCGCAGCTTCACCACCGCGGGGAAGCCAAGCAGGTTGGCCGCGGCCGCCGCATCCTCCGGGGTTGCGACGTGGCGGCTGGGCGCCACCGGAACACCGTAGGCCGCCAGCACTTCCAGCGCCTCGTCCTGGTACAGTGCCAGCCGGCCAGCCAGCCGCACCCGGGTGAACATGCGCCGCACCACGGCGCGGTCGGGGGCCAGGGACAACACAGTGCTGGCCGGCAGTTCACGCGCGGCGGCACGGTTGCGGCGGTCCTGCACCAGGTGATGGAACCCCTGCACCGCCTGGTCGGGGGTGGCGAACACCGCCAGCCCGGCCTGCACCAGCGTGCGCCGGTGCAGCGCGCCGGAACTTTCCCCCATGGCGCAGACCAGCAGCGGCGCGCGGATGCCGCGGGCGGCGGATTGCAGGGCGGCGATGGCGGCGTCATCGCCCGCGCCGGACGGGGCGTGCACCACCAGCACGCCACCCACCGACCGGTCCTCTGCCAGGCGCACCGCCTCCGCCGCCATACGGTCGCCGCCGGCCACGCCGACATTCACCACGCCTTCCCCGGCCAGCGGCAATCCCCGGCGCAGCGCCGCGTCGGCGGCCAGGCGGCCGGCGCCGATGGCGTTGGTGACGATGGCCAGCGTCTCGCCGCGGGCCGGGCGGGCGCGGGACAGTGTCTCGGCGGCGGCGAGCAGGTCGTCCAGGCCGCCGACGCTCAGCACGCCGGCGCGGCGCAGCGCAGCCTCGAACACCATTTCCGGCCCGCCGGTGGGGTCCAGCAGCCGCACGCCGGCATGCATCGCCACCACCGGACGCAGCCGAGCCGCCGCCTTGGCCGCGGAGATGAAGCGGCGGCGATCCTTCAGGCGGCGGATGTCCAGCAGGATGGCGCCGGTGCCGGGGTCACGCGACAGCCAGTCCAGCGCCGGGCCGAACCCCAGGTCGTGATTGCCGCCGATGCCGATGATGTGGCTGAACCCCACGCCGTTCGGCCCCGCCCAGTCGATTACCGCCCGGCACAGCGACGCCGACTGCGACACCAGCGCCACCCGCCCGGACGGCGGCAGCATGTGGGCGCGGGTGGCGTTCAGCCCCAGGCCGGTGATCGCCAGGCCGAAGGAGTGCGGGCCCAGCAGGCGGACGCCGGTGCGGCGGGCGAGGGCGGCCAGGCCATCGGCCGGGCCGGGGATGATGGCGGCGAAACAGCCCTTGGCGGGCAGCGCCTCCACCGCCGCGGGGATCGCGTCCTGCGGCATGGCCAGCACCGCGACGTCGATGCCGGGTTCCAGCCGGCCGACCGCCTCCACCGCCTGGACCCGGCCGCGGAACCCGCCCAGGGCGATGTTGGCCGTGATCTGGGCGCCAGTCTCGGTGCCGGCGCCGACCACCGCGACCGATTGCGGCCGGTACAGGCATTCCAGGTTGAAGCGGCTGCTGGTGGCGGGGCGTGGAACGGTCATGACGGCCCGTATCATAGGGCGGTGGACCCCGGATCAGGAGGGGCAATCCGTCCGCCCGCTCATTGCAATCCACCGGGGAAGCCGCTTGCATGTCTGCCGGAAGCAGCGGGGGACAGACCATGGTGGACCGGTCGAACTGGGATCCGGAGATGCGGGCCTTCACCGAGGCCGGTGAGGCGGAGGCAGCCAAATACCCTCCGGTCCGGGTGGAACTCCCGCTGGATCCGCACCGCGCGGTGAACGACGCGCTGGGCCTGGTCCACACCAAGGGCGGGCCGCAGATGGCCGAGACCACCGACCGCTGGGTGGCGGCGCGTGGCCGGCGGATCTTCTGCCGGGTGTACCGTCCCCGCACCGACCGAGCGCTGCCGACACTGGTGTATTTCCACGGCGGCGGCTGGGTCTGGGCATCGGTGGACACGCATGACCGGCTGGTGCGCGAATACGCCGCGGCGGGCGAAGTCGCCGTGGTGTCGGTCGATTACGCGCTGTCGCCCGAGGCTCAGTTCCCCCAGGCGCTGGAGGAATGCGCCGCCGTGGTACGTCACCTGGCGGCCCATGCCGCGGACTGGGGGCTGGACGGGTCGCGGCTGCTGGTGGGCGGCGACTCCGCCGGCGGCAACCTGGCCCTGGCCACCGCGCTGCTGCTGCGCGACACCGGCGGGCCGGCGCTGGGCGGCGTGCTGGCGGGCTATCCGGTGTCCGACAGCGTGCTGGACACGCCCAGCTATCGCGCGTTCGGCGACGGCGGCTACGGCCTGACGCGGGAGCGGATGGCGTTCTACTGGAGTGTCTATGTCCCGCACGCCGCCGACCGCCTGCATCCGCTGGCCGCGCCGCTGCGGGCGGACTTCACCGGCTTCCCGCCGGTGCTGGTGCATTTGGCGGAGCTCGACGTGCTGCGCTCGGAGGGGGAGGCACTGGTGGCGAAATTGCGCGCCGCCGGGGTGGATGTGGAGACCGAGACCTATGCCGGCGTGCTGCACGGGTTCCTGCGCGCGACCGGGACGGTCGGCAAGGCGCGGGCCGCCGTGGCGCATGCGGGGGCGTGGCTGAAGCGGGTGGCGGGATAATCCCGACCGCACAGCGTTCGGTTGTTGCGTCGGCGCCCGAACCTCATGGCCGCGATGCAGGGGGCGTGACTCACTCCTTGCTCGCACTCGTTGCTCGGCCATCACGCCGGTGACCTTCGGCAGAGCGCGCCGCGCCGTGGCGGGCCCTGGGCCGCGCCCAAGACTCGCGTGCCACGACGTGATACGGCCGGCCGCGCTACATCATCAGCCTCACCGCGGGGTCAACCGGAAGGGAACCGGGCGTTCCGGTTGGGTGGTGACCACCGCTGCGGGCACCGGCGGTGCCTCCTCCAGCGACACGCGGAAGCGCCGCAGCAGCATCGCCAGCGCCAGGGTCGCTTCGGCCAGTGCGAACTGCGCACCCACGCACACCCGTGGTCCCGCGCCGAACGGCAGGTAGGCGAAGCGCGGCGGTGCCGGGACATCCGGCATGAAGCGTGACGGATCGAAGGCGTCCGGATCGCGCCACAACCGCTGATGCCGGTGCAGAACCCAGGGTGCGATCATCACCACGCTGGCTTTCGGCACTTCAAGCGAGCCCAGCCGGTCGGGGCCGATCGCCTCCCGCACGATGGCGAAGGCCGGCGGGTACAGCCGCAGCGTTTCGTTGATCACCGCCCGGGTGCGCGCCAGCCGCGGCATCGCGGCCATGGCCGAGTCCGGCTCGATCGGCACGGCGCCGGCTTCGGCGGCGACCCGTTGCTGCTCGTCCGGATCCTGCGCCAGCAGCGACAGCGCCCAGAACAGCGTCACCGCGGTGGTTTCGTGACCGGCGAGGATCATGGTCGCGAGCTGGTCGCGCAGTTGCACCGGGGGGAACGACGCGCCCGTCTCGGGATCGCGTGCCGCGCGCAGCAGGTCGAACAGGTCGCGCGGTGTCTCGGGTTCGGGCGCGCGCATGCGCTCGTGCATGATCGTCTCGACCAGGGCCATCCAGCGGGCCTGGAAGCGCCGCCGGCGCAGGTCGCGCAGTGTCGGCACCGACGGGGGCAGCAGCATGTCGAACAGGTTGGGCCGGGACAACTGCCGGGCATATTCGGTCAGCAGCGTTCGCATCGGTGCGCCGAACTGCCGCATCTCCTGCGACAGCATGCTGCGGCCGGCGATCTCCAGCGCCAGCATCTGCATCGCCGCCAGCAGGTTCACGGGCTGGTCGGCCTGTGTGGCGAGCGCGTCCAGTGCCTCCTCCACCGTGGTGACGATGTGGTGCGCCAGGATGGGCAGCACGCGCGGGGCCAGTGCGGGGGCGATCGTGCGGCGCTGGTGACGCCAGGCGTCGCCCTCGCTCAGCAGCAGGCCCTCGCCGGCGATCGGGCGCAGGATGCGGATCGACGCGGGGGAGCGCCGGTAGTTCGTGTGGTTGTCCACCAGCACGCGGTGGATCGCGTCCGGGTCGTTCACCAGCACGTTGGTGCGGATCAGCAGGCGGTTCGCCAGGATCGGCTCCTGGTAGGCGCGTTCCGACCACAGGGTCAGCGCGTTGTGACGCACTGCGTGCAGGAATCCCGGCAGGCCGGGTTCGCGCGGCGCGAGTGGCGGCCGTGGCGGAACCAGAAGGTTGGCGGTGATGGCGTCCATGGGCAGAGCCCCCGGTTGATGCCTGGGCACCGATTCTTGCCATGCAAGCGGTCTTGCCAACAACAAGGATCACGCAACCGGCTCGCAGGAGCGTTACCGGGTGTGGCAGCCGGTAAGGAGCTGGTACCGGTCGGTGCGGAACCGGGGTTGTTCATCGATGGAAACGGTTTCCCGTCCGGCAAAAAGATCATTCTCCGTGTCGGATATCCCACCACGCGCAATCGATTTGCTTCGGCAGCCTCCGATGGCGCACGCGGACTTCCGGTCGGCGCAGGTTTGCCACTGCGCCGTGCAGGGAGGATACGCCATTGAGCAATTCCGCGAATGTCAGTGACACAACTGCGACGGCTGCATCCGACGGCGACCCGAATCTGAATGAGCCGTTGAACGAAACCGTGCAGGCGAACGGCAGCATCGCGGTCGCCGGCAGCTACTCCGACACCTTCGCACAAGGCAACCCGGGACAACTGTACCTGAGCATCAGCGATGCCGACGGATTGCTGCGTTCGACCGACACATCCGGCGCTGTCGTTGCCGGTTCCGGCAGCAATCGGATCGCGCTGAGCACGGATTACGCCGATCTGAACGCAATCCTTGCCAATCTGCATTATGTCGCCGCAGGCACGGCCGGATCCGACAGCATCCGCTTGGACGTGTGGAACCAGGCAGGCGTGGAGACGACCGGCAGCGTGCCGGTGACGATTACCGGCGGTGGAGCCACGACCGAGACATGGACCGGTGTGGCGAGCAGCGACTGGAACGATGCGGCGAACTGGTCCGGCGGCGCGGTGCCGACCAGTGGCGACACGGTGCTGATCGCCGGCGGCACGCCACACGACGCCAGCCTGTCCAATGCAACGCTTACCGGCGAGACCATCACGTTGCAGCAGAGCGGCAGCCTGCTTCCCACAGTGAACTTCAGCAACGTAACCCTGAACTCGCTCCTGCAATCCACCGGCTCGGGAAATGTCGAGATTGCTGGCACGCTGACGATCGGTGCGCAGGGTACAGTGCTGGCGGATGCCGCACCGAATGCAGCCCTGTCACTCGCCGGCACGGCAGAGACGATCGTCAACAACGGACTGCTGCGCAGCCAGTCGGGTGGCGCCCTGGTCTTCCATAACAGCAAGTCAACCTCTGCCGCGGCAACGCTTGTGAACAACGGCAGCATTGTCGCCGATGGCGGCGGCATCAGCGCCATCTCCACGGCGACGTTGCCGAGCGCGCCATCGGAATGGGAGGTGCTGAATGCCGGCAGCGTCAGCATCGCCAATGGCGGCAATCTGACGCTGAACGGCACGCTTTATGGCGGTGTGGTGAGGTTCGACGGTTCCGGAAACCTGGGGCTGCTACAGAAGAATGCGCTGACCGGCGGCGCGGCTTTGGCCGGGTTCGGGCAGGGCGATCTGATCTCGCTGTACGGTCTTGCCGTCGGTGAACCCTCGGCGTTCAGCAACGGTACGCTGGCGGTCGGTTCCGGCGGCAGCATCGAAACCATCCCCATGACCGGCAGCTACACGCTCGGCAATTTCGAGAATGAGCAGATTGGCGGCCCATACAATCCTTCAATCATCGCCTACGCGCCGGACGGAGCAGGTAGCGGGGTGATCAGTCCGGATATCATCGCGCCGGCCAGTGACACCGTAACGCAGGGTGGAACGCTGGCCGTTGATAACGTCAGCATCAACTTCCCCACGACCGGCAGTTCCAGTGAGCTCACAGTGGGCATCGATGCCGGGTCCGGCACGTTGTACATGAATGGGGCCAGCGGCTCCGGGACCAGCCATCTCAGCCTTGGCCTGACTCCGGTTTCGCAGGTGAACGTGGATCTGGCCAGTCTGGCGTACGTGCCGGCGGCAGGCAGCAGCAGCGACACTCTGTCGATCACCGCCGTTCCATCCGGAATACTCGAAGTCACGCGGGCCATCCCGATCAGCATCGGCGCCGGCGCGGGCGGCGGTTCCGGTCCGGCACTGAGCGAACCCGCAGGCGAGACCCTGACGGCAAACGGCACAACGGGCGTCAGTGGCAGCTATAGCGACAGCTTTGCCCAGGGCAATCCAGGCCAGCTCTACCTGGGCATCAGCGACGGCAGCGGCATACTGTCCTCCACCGATGGATCGGGCAATGTCGTTACCGGTTCCGGCAGTAACCGGATCGCGTTGAGTACCGACTACGCGGATCTCAACGCCATCCTGTCGAACCTGCACTACACCGCGGGCAACAGCGTTGGATCGGACACGATCCGGTTCGACGTGTGGAACCAAGCGGGTGTGGAGACGACCGGCAGCGTCCCCGTCACGATCGAAAAGGCCGCCCCCGGCACCGAGAGCTGGACCGGAGCGGTCAGCAGTGACTGGAACAATGCGGGCAACTGGTCCGGCGGCGCGGTGCCCACAACCGGAGATACCGTGCTGATTGCCGGCGGCACGCCGCACGACGCCAGCCTGGCCAACGCCACGCTGACCGGCGAGACGATCACGCTGCAGCAGAACGGCAGCCTGGCGCCGACGGTCGATTTCAGCGATGTGACCCTGGACTCGGTCCTGCAGTCCACCGGCTCGGGAAATGTCGAGATCAACGGCACGTTCACAATCGGCACACAGGGGACAGTGCTGGCGGATGCGAACGCGGCCCTGACCGTCACGGGCACGGCCGAGACGATCGTCAACAATGGCCTGCTGCGAAGCCAGGGAGCCGCCGGACTGCTCATCTACAACGCACGGTCCGCGACGGCCGCGGCAACATTTGTGAACAACGGCAGTATCGTTGCCGACGGTGGCGCTGTCGGCGTGGACTCCGCCGGTCCGCCGGACAGTTCTCCGGTGGGATGGAATGTCCGGAATACCGGGAGCGTCGGGATAGCCAATGGGGGCGATCTGTCGCTGAAAGGCACGCTCGATGGCGGCCAGGTCGCGTTCAGTGGCCCCGGCAAGCTGGAGTTGAAAGCGGCGCAACCTTTGGCAGGCGGAGCGTCGGTCAAAGGGTTCGGTCAGGGCGATCGTATCGATCTCTACGGGTCGGCGCGCGGACCCCTGACGGGGTTCAACAATGGCTCGCTTCAGGTCAACGCGGGTGGAGGTATCGAAAGCATTCCCTTGACCGGCAGCTACACGCTGGGGAACTTCGAAAACGAACAGATCGGCGGGCGGGACACACCATCCACTATCGCGTATGCAGCGGATGGGGCAGGCAGCGGAACGATCAACCCGGACATAGCGGCACCGGCCGATGACACCGTGGCTCAGGGTGGAACGCTGGCACTCGGCATGGTCGCCGTTCAGCTCGGCGACACCAGCACATCCGGCAGTCTGAGCGTGGGTATCGATGCCGGTTCCGGTACGTTGTACATGAACGGGGCCAGCGGGTCCGGCACCAGCAGTCTCAGCCTTGGTCCGACCCCGGTCTCTCAGTTGAATGCGGATCTGGCCAGCCTGACCTATGTGCCTGCCACGGGCAGCACCAGCGACACGGTATCGATTATGGTGCGTCCGTCCGGGCCAGTCAGCGTTACGAGGATGATCCCGATCACCATCGGATCCGGCGGCGGATCGGGTCCGGCACTGAACGTACCCGCGGGCGAAACCCTGGCAGCGTACGGCACAACGTCTGTCGGCGGCAGTTACAGCGACAGCTTCGCCCAAGGCAATCCGGGGCAGCTTTACCTGGGCATCAGCGACAGCAGCGGCACGCTGTCCTCCACCGATGCATCAGGCCATGCCGTGGCCGGATCCGGCAGCAACCATATTGCGGTGAGCGCCGACTACGTCGATGTCAATGCCATCCTGTCGAATCTGCACTACACGGCGGGAAACAGCGCAGGGTCGGATACGATCCGCTTCGACGTGTGGAACCAGGCCGGCATGGAAACCACCGCGTCCACGACGGTCACCATTGATTCGGCCAACGTTGCTGCTGCAACGGCACACGCTGCCGGCACCATGCTCAACGATTTCGCGACACCCGCGGCAGGCCGACGGGTGGCGACGATTCCGGACAACCCGCAAACAATATCATCCAGCACGGCCATGCTGCATGACATCGGCAACCAACCGCCGGGCGTCCCGCTGGCCATGCACGGCTGACGCATCCACGCCGCCCCGCGTTTGGTGTGACGCCCGGGACCGGCTAGGCTGGCCTCCGCACGCAAAATGGGGGCGCGCCGCCATGCAGACGAACGCCGCGGTTTTCCGCAAGGTCCATGAACCGCTGACCATCGAGACGGTGGACATCGACAAGCCCCGGCGCCGCGAGGTTCTGGTGCGGACCGTCGCCACCGGCGTGTGCCACAGTGACCTGCATGTGGTGGACGGCAACGGACGTTTCCCGCTCGACCGCCCCTTCGTGCTGGGCCACGAAGGGGCCGGCGTGGTGGAGGCGGTGGGCGAGGATGTCACCACCATGCGGGTCGGTGACCATGTCGTCGCCTGCCTGTCGGGCTTCTGCGGCACCTGCCCGCAATGCCTGAGCGGCCATCCCAACCTGTGCACCGGCGGCCTGGTGGCCCGGGCGGATAGTGACACGCCACGTGTGTCCCAGGGCGGCCAACCGTTCCGCACCTTCGCCGCGATCGGCAGCTATGCGGACCGCATGTTGCTGCACGAGAACTCCCTGGTGCGTATCGACCCCGACCTGCCGCTGGACCGCGCCTGCCTGGTGGGCTGCGGTGTGATCACCGGCGTGGGCGCGGCGCTGAAGTCGTCGGGGCTGCAGGCCGGCCAGACCGTCGCGGTGTTCGGCTGTGGCGGCGTCGGGCTTTCCATCGTGCAGGGTGCGCGCATCGGCGGTGCGCGGCAGATCATTGCTGTCGATAGGTTCGACTCCAAGCGCGACATGGCGAAGCATTTCGGCGCCACGCATTTCGTCAACAGCACGCAGGACGATCCGGTGAAGGCGGTGCGCGCGCTGACCGGCGGGCTGGGTGTGGACCATGCGTTCGAGGCGGTGGGCGTCAGCACGCTCTGCCGCCAGGCGATCGAGAGCCTGGCGATCCGCGGCACCGCCACCATTGTTGGCGTGTTGCCGCCGGACGCCACCATCGAATTTCCCTGGATGGCGATCCGTCCGGAATGCAAGGTGCAGACCTCGCGCATGGGGTCCAACCAGTTCCGCAGCGACATTCCGCACTACCTGGAATTCTATCGCCAGGGCCGGCTGAACCTTGATGACATGATCAGCCGCCGGGCGCCGCTGGACGGTGTCAATGAAGCGTTCCGCGCGATGAAGGCGGGCGAGGTTGCGCGCACGGTGCTGATGTTCGACTGACCGGGCGGCCGTTGTGCAAAGCCCGGCCGCAAAAGGCCGGGGCAGGGAGGAAGAAAGATGCTGACCGTCACGCGTGACATGATGCTGCCGACGGCGATCACCGGATCGTATCCGCGGCCGCTGTGGTTCGACATGAACCTGAACGGCCAATCCTTCAAGTCGGCCCTGGGGGAATCGCTGTTCCGCGAGCAATACATCGACGCGGTCACGGCGGTGATCAACGCGCAGGAGGCCGCAGGGCTGGACATCGTTACCGACGGTGACAGCCGGTTCGACCTGGCGGTGGGCGGCAAGTCCTGGTTCTTCTATCCGATCGAGCGGCTGGGCGGCATCGACGGCCATCGCGATACCTCGCAGGGCTGGATGGGCCGGCACAATCTGCGGCCGGGCCATATCCTGTGGGAGGTGCAGGAAGCCTATCAGCCGTCCATCGTGAAGCAGAAGCTGACCCGCGGGCCGTGGGAATACACCGCGCTGTGGCAGGTGGCGCAGCGGCTGACCGAAAAGCCTGTGAAGTTCGGCGCGATCTGTGCGCCGGCGCTCGCCAGCATGTTGTGGAACGAGTTCTATCCCGACAACCGGGCGATGATCCTGGACCTGTGCGACATCATGAACGCGGAACTGCGGGAGATGGCGGCGGCGGGATGTCCGCTGATCCAGGTGGAGGAACCGCCGCACCACGGCCGCTCCTTGCGGGCGGACTGCACCGAGGAGGAGTTGCAGTTCCTGACGGAGGCCTTCAACCGCCAGTTGGTGGGCGTGGATGCGGAGATCTGGGTGCACACGTGCTGGGGAAACCCGAACCAGCAGCGGTTGTACTGGGAGACGCCGAGCTATGAGCGGGCGATGCCGTATCTTCTGCAACTGGATGCGGATGTGATTACGTTCGAGTGTGCCAGCAGCAATGGGCGGGACCTGCACCTGTTCGGCAAGTACAAGACCGACAAGAAGATCGGCATCGGGGTGGTGAACCACTGCACCACGGTGGTGGAGCCGCCAACGCTGGTGGCCGACCTGATCCGTCGCGCGCTGGAGTTCATTCCGCCGGAACGCCTGGTGATCACCACGGATTGCGGTTTCGGCCGTGAGGGGCTGAGCCGGCGGATCGCCCACTACAAATGCGTCTCCATGGTGGAAGGCACCAACATCGTCCGGCGGGAGCTAGGCCTTCCGGAAGTGCGCATCCGCTCGGCTGATCCGAAGCTGTGGTTTGCCGGTAAGTCGGCGTAGCGCGGCGAGCGTCGCCAGCATTCACGATGGGCGCCTGCTGGCGCCGCGGCCCGAGTTGCGCGATGCTGCGGCAAACTCCAACGGAGGCAGACATGGCCAAGGGCATCCTGCTCGTCGCATTCGATTTCACCAACGCGCACGAGGACGAATTCCACGACTGGTACGACCTGGAGCACGTGCCCGAGCGCGAGCGCGTCCCCGGCTTCGGCGCCTGCGACCGCTGGATCAGCATCAGCAACCCGAAACAGGCCGTCGCCAGCTATGAGCTGGACAGCCTGGATGTGCTGCACAGCCCTGCGTACCGCGCCATCGCCGGCGACAACCTGTCCGTCTGGTCCAAGCGCGTCAC
Organism: uncultured Alphaproteobacteria bacterium; assembly: GCA_963721065.1. GTDB lineage: Bacteria > Pseudomonadota > Alphaproteobacteria > Acetobacterales > Acetobacteraceae > CAWBLP01. The sequence goes on along the minus strand of CAVRHO010000009.1, from coordinate 756,553 downwards.
CGCCATGTGCACGCGCCTGCTGCGCTTCGACGGCGAGCAGACGCTGCCCGGCGACCAGGCCGCGCCTGCCGGGGCCGGCGGCCTGCTGGTGAATGCGATGAACGTCGATCCCGAACACGACGCCGAATTCAACGAGTGGTACGATCACGAGCACATCCCGGCGCTGTCCAAGGTGCCTGGCGTGCTGTGCGCCCGCCGGTTCCGCGATACCAGCGGCTCGCACCGCTACCTGGCGCTGTACCACCTGCAGACCCCCGAGGTGCAGGCTACCGACGCCTGGAAGCAGGCCGCCAGTTCGGCCTGGACCGACAAGCTGCGCCCGCATTTCCGCAACCACGTGCGGATTCCTGCCCGTCGTTACGTGCGGGCGAAGTAGCCCAGCGGAGGAACCGGCATGGCCAGGCTGCCGTCCATCACCGACAAGCAGCAGATCGCGCCGCAGGATCACGCGACCTTCGATGCCATCGTTGCCAGCCGCGGCGCGGTGCAGGGGCCGTTCACCATGTTCCTGCACTGCCCGGACCTGGCCGGCCGGCTGGCGCATCTGGGTGCCTTCGTGCGGTTCGAGGGGTCGCTCGACAAGCGGGTGCGCGTGCTGGCCGCGATGACGGTCGCGCGGGAATTCGATGCGCTGTACGTCTGGGGCGCGCAGACCGGCGGTGCGCGACGCCTGGGCGTGCCGGAGTCCACCATCGCGGCGATCCGCGACAACCACACGCGCGGGGTTCCGCCGGAGGATGCCGAGATCATCACGGCAACCCGGCAACTGCTGCGCCGCCACCGGCTGGACGATGCCACCGCGCAGGCGCTGCGCGGGCGCTTCGGGGACGACGGCTTCATCCAACTGACCGGCGCCATCGGCTACTACAGCATGCTGGCGATGACGGTGAACGCCTGCGAGCTGGAGCCGGCCGCAGGGGCGGATGTGCTGCCGGTGGAAACGCCGGCCGCGTAGCGCAGGCGGTCCTGGCCTGGCATTCGACTTCGGGGCCGTTTCCGGCCGACCGGTGCCGGCCATTCACGTCGTTGCGCGGTCTGCAGCAACGAAGACGTGGATGGCCGGCTTTCGTCGCCAGTAACGGCTGGGCAGCGCCTTGAACGTCGAAGTCGATGCGGGCTGGTGTTATGCGGCGCTCTCGTCTTCCAGTCTGAACCCCGCTTTGATCGTGACCTGGTACTGCGCAACCTTGCCGTTCTCAATGTGGCCGCGCACCTGGACAACTTCGAACCATCCGAGATGCCGCAATGACCCCGCCGCCTTGGCGATGGCGGTGTCGATCGCCTTGGTGACGCTTTCCTCGGAAGAGCCGACGAGTTCAACAACCTTGTAAACGTGGTTAGACATTGCCGTCCTCCCCGTGTTTCGGTCGATCCAAGGTAACTCTACAACAGGTTGGTGGCGACTGGGAAACTCGGGTTGCCACTTGTGCCAGGCCAACCCGCCGGGCCAACCATACACCGTGCTGGAGATTGTCGTCGTGACTGACCCGAATCCCGCTCTGGTTCCGGGCCGCGAATGCGGCGCGTGCACGGCGTGCTGCCGGGAACTGACGATCGAAAGCGTCGAACTGCGCAAGGTTCAGGGCGTGTTGTGTTCGCACTGCGTGCCGGGGAAAGGCTGTCGCATCCACGCGACGCGACCCGAGGTATGCCGCGACTGGTTCTGCCAGTGGCGGCGCTATGCGTGGCTCGACAACTCGTGGCGGCCGGACCGCAGCGGGTTGCTGCTGCGCGCCACGGACGACGATGTGCCAGAGGGGTACGTGTCGGGCATCGGCGTCGTGGTCGATGTGCTGGGTGGCTGCGACCGGCTGCTGTCGCCCAGGGTGATGGAGGTGATCGGCGGACTCGTCGATGCGGAGGTGGCGACGTTTCTGTCCGTGCCGAGCCTGGCGGGGTTCACCAGCGGGCGGGTGTTGCTGAATCCATCGGTGGAGGATGCGGTTCGGGCAGGGGACGGCGATGTGATGCGGGCGCGGCTGGTGGATGCGTACCTGATGTCGGCACTGCACCCGAAACAGACGATCGTTGTCTGAGATCTGGCCAATGGTGTTGGGCCGAACGCCGCTGTAGAGCGCATGGCCCGTGCATCGGGTGTGACTCAATCCCGTGCCTGTAAATTCGAGACAAGCGAAACCGATGTGACCACCTGCTCCGCCCGGCCGCGTCCGGGCATCTTGTCTATCCACCTGAGATTGGAACGGCGAATGAGGTAAATGGGCCAAGGCACCTGGCCGGCATCGTGCGCAGGGGGGACGAGTCCGCCCCCCCACCCCGGTCTCCTACTCCACAACGATGCGCGGCCCGCGCGCCGCCCCGGCACCGCTGATCTTCGACCACACGCGTTCAGCCAGGGCGGCATAGGCCTTCGCGCCCTCACTGTCCGGCGCCGCCGCGGCGACCGGCGTGCCCGCGTCGGAGGCGGTGCGGATATCCAGCAGCAGCGGGATCTCCCCCAGGAACTCGGTGCCCAGCCGCTCGGCTTCCATCCGCGCGCCGCCATGGCCGAAAATATCCGACCGGTGGCCGCAATTCGGGCAGCAGAAGAAGCTCATGTTTTCCACCAGGCCCAGCACCGGCACCTGCGTCTTCTCGAACATCCGCACGCCGCGGCGCGCATCGATCAGCGCGATGTCCTGCGGCGTGGACACGATCACCGCGCCGGTCAGCCGCACCCGCTGCGCCATGGTCAGTTGAGCGTCGCCGGTCCCCGGCGGCATATCCACCACCAGCACGTCCAGCGGCCCCCAGGCGACCTGGCCCATCATCTGCTCCAGCGCGCCCATCACCATGGGGCCGCGCCAGATCATCGGTGTCTCCTCATCCACCAGGAAGCCGATCGACATGCAGGACAGGCCCCAGACGTGCAGGGGCAGCATCTTCTCGTCCTTCACCTCCGGCTTGCGGTTCAGCCCCAGCATGCGCGGCAGGCTCGGCCCGTAGATATCGGCATCCAGCAGGCCCGTCCGGTGGCCGGCGCGGGCCAGCGACACGGCCAGGTTCACCGCGACGGTGGACTTGCCCACGCCGCCCTTGCCGGACGCCACCGCGACGATGGCCTTCACCTCGGGCAGCAGCAGCGCCGGTGCCTGCCCGCCCCGCGGCTGTCCCTGTGGCGCACCGCGCTGCGGCCCCTGTGCCGGCCCGCGCGACGGCGGCGGGGCCGCCTGCGTCTTGTGGGCGGTCAGCACCGCCGTGGCGTTGGTGATCCCCGGCACCCGCGTCAGCGCCTGTTCGGCGGCAAGACGCACCGGCTCCATCGCCTGGGCATGCGCGCGATCGGTCAGCAGCGCCACCTGCACCAGCCCGTCCTTGACCTGAATCGACTCCACCAACCCGGCGGTGACGATGTCGCGCCCCGAGGCCGGATCCCTGATATCCCGCAGCGCCGCGCGCAGCGTGTCCTGAGTTGCGCTCATCCGTCCTCACACCTTCTTGTTGCAAACCGCCGCCCGCCAGCCGATAAGCACAGCGCCCACAGCAGCCAGTCCCGAAGATATGGCGCCGGGCAATGTATGTGCCAGCGGCCCGGGGCCGCGTGGCCTCCCCAGGAGGGTGGTTCTTTTAACTATGTCTTGGAATAGCGCCGGTCCTGGTGACAACCCCAACCCGTGGGGTTCGCCCGGCGGCTCGGGTCACGGCGGCCAGCGCCCGCCGGGTGGCGGCGGGCCGTGGGGCGGCGGTGGCGGTCCGCAGCGGCCCGGCGGCGGGGGCCCCGGGCGGCCTGGCGGACCAGGCTCCTTCCCCGACCTGGATCAGTTGATCGCCCGCCTGCAGGCGGCGGTGCGCCGGTTCATGGGCGGCGGCGGCGGCGGCGGCGGCCCGGGTGGCCGCTTCACCGGCGGGCGCGGCCTGGCACTGCTGGGCATCGGCGCCATCGCGCTGTGGCTGGCCAGCGGCCTGTACCGCGTGCAGCCGGACCAGTTGGGCGTGGTGCTGCGTTTCGGCGCCTATGCCTACCGCACCCAGCCCGGTCTCAACTGGCACCTGCCCTGGCCGATCGAAACGGTCGATCTGCCGGCGGTCACCCGCATCAACCGCACCGAAATCGGCTACCGCAGCACCAGCGGCAGCAACGGCCCGCGGGACGTGCCGGCGGAAAGCCTGATGCTGACCGGCGACGAGAACATCATCGACATCAACGTCGCGATCTTCTGGAAGATCAGCAACGCGGTGAACTACCTGTTCAACGTGCGCAACCCCGACATGCTGGTGAAGGCAGTGGCGGAGAGTTCGCTGCGCGAGGTGATCGGCCGCACGCCGATCCAGCCGGCGCTGACGACCGCGCGGGCTAAGATCGAGGGCGACGTGATGCGCCAGACCCAGGAGATCATGAAGCGCTACCAGGCCGGCATCGAGATCACCCAGGTGCAGTTGCAGAAGGTGGATCCGCCCGCTGCCGTGGTGGAAAGCTTCCGGGACGTGCAGCGCGCCAACACCGACGCCGAACGCATGCAGAACGAGGCCGAGGCCTATCGCAACGACATCGTCCCCCGCGCCCGCGGCAAGGCTTCCCAGATCGTTGCCGAGGCACAGGGCGCCAAGCAGGCCTCCGTCGCGCAGGCCACCGGTGAGGCGCAGCGCTTCGACGCCGTGCTGAAGGCCTATCAGGCGGCCAAGGACGTGACGCTGAAGCGGATGTACGTGGACACCATGCGCGACATCCTGACGCACGCGCACACGCTGGTGGTGGACGACAAGCTGAAGGGCCTGGTGCCGTTCCTGCCGCTGAACGCGCCGGGGCCGGAGTTGGCGCCGGCCACGACCAAGCAGCCTGCGCCATCCAAGCCGGCGACCACGTCGCACCCGGGGCTGCAATCGTCGCAGCAATCCTCCGCGCAGCTCATGCAGTTGACGGGAGACGGGCAATGAGCCGCACCCTGATCGCGGCGATCGCCGCAGTCATCGTTCTGCTGGTTCTGGCCAATGCCAGCCTGTTCACCGTGAACCAGAAGCAGCAGGCGTTGGTGACCCAGTTCGGGCGCGTTGTGCGTGTGGTGCAAAAGCCCGGGCTGCATGTGAAGACCCCGTTCGTGCAGTCGGTGATCCCGTTCGACCGCCGCCTGCTGGCCGTGGAGATGCCGGGCGAGGAGGTGATCCTGGGTGACCAGCGCCGGCTGATCGTGGACAGCTTTGCGGTGTACCGGATCATCAATCCGTTGCTGTACTACCAGGCGGTCGGCCCGATCCCAACCGCGATCCGTGGCCGCCTGAACTCCATCGTCAGCGGCAGCCTGCGGCGGGTGCTGGGCAACAACAAGCTGCTGGACGTGCTGTCCGCCGACCGCGACCGGATCATGCGGCACATACGCGATGAGGTGAACCACGAGATGGGCGGATTCGGCGTGTCGGTCGAGGATGTGCGCATCCGTCGTGCCGACCTGCCGCCGGAGAACACCCAGGCGATCCTGAAGCGCATGCAGTCCGAGCGCCAGCGCGTGGCGGCGAAGATCCGCGCCGAGGGCGCCGAGACGTCGCAGAAGATCCGCGCCGAGGCGGATCGGGATCGCACCGTGCTGCTGGCCGAAGCGCAGGCGAAGTCCGACAAGCTGCGCGGTGAAGGCGAAGCGGCGGCAACCGGCATCTACGCCAAGGCGTTCAACCGCGATCCGCATTTCTTCTCCGTCTGGCGCACGTTGCAGGGCTACAGGGCCGCATTCGACAACGGCAACGCGCGGCTGGTGCTGACACCGGACAACGACTACCTGCACTACCTGCAGAACGTGCCGGTGCCCAGCAGCCCGTGAGAAGACCGCGGCCGACTCGTCGGCCGCGGTCTCAACCGCGGGGCTGCGGCTGCTCTCGGCGGGAAGTTGGCTGCCCGAGAGGCTGCGCGGGGCGCCCCCGCGCCCTGGTCCGTCATTCCGGCCCTGTGCGGCGAGCGGCGGAGCGGCCGCCGCCGGGCCCCTGCGGTCGGTCCGGCACCGCCGGCCCCTGCGGTCGGTCCGGCGGTCGGCCGCTATCGAAGCCGCAGAACCCAGGCGTTGAACGCGACCAGGTGCGCCTTGATGAAGTCGCGGGTCTGCGCGTCGGTCAGCTTGCCATCGGCATCGAACTTGTTTTGCGCCTGGGGGATCATCACTTCCGGCCGGTTCATCACCAGCCCGTTGAGAAACACGAACGACTGCCGCAGATGGTACTGCGCCCGCGCCGTGCCCAGCACTCCGCCGCTGGCGCCCATGATGCCGATCGGCTTGCCGTCGAAGGGTTGCTCGGGCGGGCGTGAGGCCCAGTCGATGGCGTTCTTCAGCACCCCCGGGATCGAGTAGTTGTACTCCGGCGTGACCACCAGCACCCCGTCCGCCGCCTTGATTTTCGCGCGCAGCGCTTCGACCGGGGCCGGGTAGCCCTGCTCGCGAACGTCCTCGTTGTACATCGGGACTGGCGCGATATCGAAGGTTTCGATCCGCATGCCGTCCGGCGCCAGCTCCTGCGCCGCGCGTAGAGTTGCTGCGTTGAAGGAACCGCGCCGCAGGCTTCCGGCAATTCCGAGGATGTGCACGCCGACGTCAGCCATGATCTGCCTCCTGATCCGTAGCAATCCGGGCAATGTGGCGACCCGCCGTATTCCTGCAAGCAGCCGGGCCGACAGGCAGCGGTATTAAAACGCTCGTATGATGTCGGGATAACGGTGCCACGTACCCGGATCGACCCTGGAGTGTACTGACCTCGCGAATCGATCTCCTTTTGCCGCGTGAATACCGGTTCATGCAGTCGCGGTACCGGGAAAGCCGTCCGGGACATGGTGTGCCGCGAGTCGCTCTTAGATGCCCTGCAAGCCGCGACGGCCTTTTGACTCCGGGCTTGCCGTCCGGTGTAGGCTTCCTTGTGTCATAATTTGATCGCCCGGGGATTGTCACGGGTCCGATTTTAGTGCAACTATGCACCAGGTTCGGTTCACAGGGTGCTCGTGTATCAAGCGCCCCCAAGGGTGGCGTCGCCATGGCAAAACGACTTCTGATCGTTGACGACCAGGTCGGTATGACCAAGGTAATTGGTCTGATCGCGGGTCAGCTCGGGATGGAATGCAGGGCGCTGAACAGTTCGGCGAACGCCACCGAGGAATTCATCGAGTACCGGCCGGACGTTCTGATCATCGACATGATCATGCCGGAAAAGGACGGCATCGACGTTCTGAATGAGGTGCTGCTGACCGGCATCCCCACCCGGATCATCCTGACCTCGGGCTACAGCGACGCCTATCTGCGTCTGGCGCAGGGTGTCGCCCAGTTCCATGAGAGCGATCAGGTCAGCGTCCTGAAGAAACCGTTCCGCCGGGACGAGCTGGTGGCGGCGCTGCAGCAGGCCACCGCCACCGGCTAGTCACCAGGCCGCCTCCAGCAGTTTCCGCACTGCCGGCGGACCGTCGATCGGCTTGGGGTTTGTGTGCACCCAACGGTCGTGCATCGACTCGGCTGCGATTTGGTCCAGTTGGTCCTGCGTCACCCCGGCATCGCGCAGCCGACCAGGCAGACCCAGGCCCGCAACCAGCTCTGCCACCACATCGGCCGCCGCCTCGCCGGGCCGTCCCAGCGCCTGGCTCACCAGGGCCTGGCGATCGGCATTCACCGATGCGTTGAAGCGCAGCACATGGGGCAGCATGATGCAGGAGGTATAGCCGTGCGGCACGCCCGCGGTGCCGCCCAGCACGTGGCCGATGCCGTGGCTGGCCCCCATGCTGACTCCGCCCTGGCTGCCGAACACGGACATCCACGCGCCCAACTGGCAGTCCAGCCGCGCGTCCAGGTTGCCGGGGCTCGCCTTCACCGCCCGCAGGCCCGGGCCGAGCAGGCGGAGCGCCTGGAGGCAGGTGGCGTCGGCGAGGGGCTGGGCGTGCACCGAGCAGAGGCCCTCCACCGCATGATCCACGGCGCGAATGCCGGTGGACAGGAACAGCCATTCCGGTGTGTGCACCGTGATCGCCGGGTCGAGGATCACCGCAAGCGGCACCATCAGCGGATGGCCATAGCTCTGCTTCGCCTTGCGGATCGTGTCGGTGCAGCCGGCGAACGGGTTGAACTCGCCGGCGGACAGCGTGGTGGGGATGTCGATCGCGCGCAGCGCCGGCGGCTTGCTGTCCGGTCGCACGGTGCGTCCGTCCGGCGTGGTGCGGGCGGCAAAGGCGTCGAGCTGCGCCGGCTCGGTGACGTCGTTGCCCAGGCACAGCCCCACCATCTTCGCCGCATCGGTGACCGAGCCGCCGCCGATGGTGACCAGCAGGTCGGCCTTCACCTCCCGCGCGGCGTTCGCGGCGGCCACCACGTCGGAACGCGGGGTGTGCGCGCCGATCTTCGCGCAGACGCCGGCGAGACGGTTGCCCAGGACCTGGCGCAACTGGTCCACGGCGTCGGTTTCCCGGGCGAGGGTGCCGCTGGCCAGCACGAACACCGCCTGCGCGCCCAACCGCTGCACCTGCTCGGCCAGCGCGGCCGCGTAGGGCTGGCCGTAGGTCACGCGGTCCATCTGCGTGAAGCGCCATGTGTTCTGCAGCATCCTGGCCTTCTCCTGTTCTGCGCCCCGGCGGCGGGGGCGCGGCTTGTTCGTGCGTCTCAGCTTGGCCGCTGCGGGCCGGGGCGTGCAACTCGGGGGCCGCACCGCACGGGATATCCGCTTGAGCGCGATGACGTAACAGGGGGCCGCCGACACTTTGCCCGCCGACGAAACGCTCGCTCCGCCGCGGCTTCGGGGAACGCTGGGGCGACGGGACACGCGTTCCGAAGGAAGGCGAGCACAGTCGGAATGGCACCGCACAGCACGGGCCGCGATGGGCGTGCTCCGGGCTTGCGTCGGACCGGTATTGGTGGTCGCCCTCGCCATGGTGATCACGCGGTGAGCGGAGTTAGCGATCGGCCATCGGTTCCGGCGAGATAACAGGCCGATGTTGGAGCAGGGGCATCCATGACTGTCCGCGGGTACATCTACACCGAGATCGAGATCACCAATCCCGATGAATACGAGCATTCGCGCGCCGAGGCCCCGGACACCATAGCTGCCTATGGCGGACGCTTCATCGTGCAACGAGGCGATCCGAAGCCTCTGGCCGGCAGCGGGGAACCGCGTCTGGTGATGATCCTTGAGTTCGACGGCCGCGACGAGGCCGCGAAGTGAACCGACGCCATGAAGCCGTTGCACTGGCAGCGTGCCCGCGACGCGGACGTGCGGGTCCTGCTGCTTTCCGGCGTGGCCGGCTGATATGCGGGGTCACCAGGGACGCGATTGAACGTGTCGCCTGGCACGACGGCCGGCCTCCCGTCGTCACGCATCCATGACGGGGCGGCAGCCCTGTGCGCTGCAGGGCTGCCGCGGCCCCGATCGATCATGACGCGTCGCGTGCCGTTGTGATCCCCGGATTCGCGCGGCTGGTCTTACGCCAGGGCGAAGCCTTCGTAGTCTTTGGCGACCACGTCCTGGCATTTCTCGCGATAGCGGAGCATGCCGCCGGCATAGGGCATGAACACGCGCGGCTTGCCCGGGATGTTTGCCCCGAGATACCAGGAATGTCTCGCCAGCGGCAGCAGCGTGCGGCTGGCGACGTCGTTCACCTCGGCCACCCAGCCCTCCACCGCCTCGGGTCGCGGCTCGATCCGTTCCAGACCTTTTTCGCGCATGTACTGGATGCAGTTGGCGATCCACTCGGCGTGCTGTTCGATCGCCACCGGCATGTTGCACAGGACCGACGGGCTGCCGGGGCCGGTGATGGTGAACAGGTTGGGGAAGCCCGCGACCTGCAGGCCCAGATAGTTACGGGGCCCCGCTTCCCACACGTCTTTCAGCGCGACGCCGTCCCGCCCGCGCAGGTTCAGGCGCAGCAACGGCCCCGTCATCGCGTCGAAGCCGGTGGCGAAGACGATCACATCCACCGGGTATTCGCCTTCGCTCGTGCAGATGCCCGCCTCGGAGATCCGTTCGATCGGCGTCGCCCGCACGTCCACCAGCGAGACATTGGGTCGGTTGTAGGTCTCGAAATAGTCCGTATCGATCGGGGGCCGCTTGGCGGCATAGGGGTGGTCGATGTTCGACAGGATGGCGGCGGTCCTGGGATCCTTCACGATCGCGCGGATCTTGCGCTTGATGAAGTCGGCCGCGGTGTCGTTCGCCTCCTTGCTGACCAGCATGTCCTGGAACGAGGCGCGGAACTGCAGGCCGCCCCGCTCCCAGGCGGCTTCATAGATCGTCTCGCGCTCCTCGGCCGGCGTCTCCACCGCCTTGCGCTCGTCCACCATGAAGCCCATGCCGTTGTAGTTCTTGTGCGTCGTCTCGCGGATCTGGCGGTTGTTCTGCTTCACCCACTGCTTGAACTCCGGCGTCAGCGGCACGTTGCGCGCGGGAACCGAGTAGTTGGCGGTGCGCTGGAACACCGTCAGGTGCTTTGCCTGGCTGGCGATCACCGGGGCGGCCTGGATGCCGGTCGAGCCGGTGCCGATCATGCCGACGCGCTTGCCGGTGAAATCGACGCCCTCATGCGGCCACTGACCGGTGTGGTACCAGTTGCCCTTGAAGTCCTGCAGTCCCGGAATGTTGGGAACATTCGCGGTGGACAGGCAGCCGACGGCGGTGATCAGGAACTTCGTGACGAAAGTCTCGCCCGCCTCGGTGTGCACACGCCAGCGATTGGCGGCCTCATCGTATTCCGCGGCGGTGACGCGGGTGTTGAACCGGATGTCGCGCTTCAGGTCGAAGCGGTCGGCGACGAAGTTCAGGTAGCGCAGGATTTCCGCCTGTCCGGGATAGCGCTCGGACCATTCCCATTCCTGCATCAGCTCCGGCGAAAACGTGTACCAATAGACGTGGCTTTCGGAATCGCAGCGCGCGCCGGGATAGCGGTTCCAGTACCAGGTGCCGCCGACCCCGTCGGCCGCCTCCAGCACCTTCACGGAAAGGCCGAGCCGGTCGCGCAGGCAGAGTAGCTGGTAGAGCCCGCTGAAGCCGGCGCCGATCACCACCGCGTCGAGCTCCGGCGTTGCGACGGGTTCGCCGGGTCGGAGATTCACCGCGTCGTTCATCCTTCCTCCTGTATCGGCCGGCCTCCTGTCTCGGCCGGGCGGGCCCGTCGGGGCGCCACGCCACGGGCCTGCCTGAGGCCTATACGATTGGCGACAAGTATCTACTGATCAGTAGGTGGCGTCCACCCGGTTGTGCGGCCGGGCACGGTCCGGCGTGCCGATCGGCTTGACCGGCGATTCCCCGGCGGCCAACGTCCATCGCAGGAGGAACCGCGCATGCGAAACAGACACATCGAGATCTCGCCGATTGCCGGCGCGCTGGGCGCCGAGATCGGTGGCGTCGATGTCGCACAGGACCTGGACGATGCCGTGATCGGCGAGATCCGCCAGGCGCTTCTCGACCACGGCGTGATCTTCTTTCGTGACCAGACGCTGGATATCGACCGGCACAAGGCCTTCACCCGGCGGTTCGGCGAAATCTTCATTCACCCGAACTACAACGGCGTCAGCGCCGACCCGGAGATCGTGGATATCCGGCGGCAGCCCGGCGACAGGAAGATCGTCGGCGAGGACTGGCACACCGATACGACGATGGTGGCGGAACCGCCGATGGGCGCCATCCTCTACGCCATCGAAGTGCCGCCCTACGGCGGGGACACGCTGTTCGCCAACCAGTATCTTGCCTATGAAAGCCTGTCCCCCGGATTGAAGCGCACGGTCGATGGCCTGCGGGCGGTGCACACGGACCGCATGGTGGCTGGCCCGCAGGCCGGGATGAACGCGCACCGGTCCACCAAGGTGCGCGAGGATGCCAACTGGCGCGAAACGGTCAGTGTCCATCCCGTGGTGCGCACGCATCCGGAAACCGGCCGCAAGCTGCTGTTCGTCAACCGCTCCTACACGGTGGGCTTTGAAGGATGGACGGAGGCCGAGAGCAGGCCGCTGCTGGAGTATCTGCTGGAACATGGGCACCGGCCGGAGTTCACCTGCCGCTTCCGATGGGCGAACGGATCCATCGCGTTCTGGGACAACCGCTGCACCAAGCACCTGGCGGTGCATGATGCGGGCCCGTTCCGCCGGATCATGAGGCGCACGCAGATCTGCGGCGACGCCGTTCACTGACGCCGGGCCGCGCGGACTCCGGCTGTCCGGCCGGGGTGCCACGTGCAAGACGCTGCGTTGGAAACGGCGCCGCTCTGCAACTCAGGGCGGAGCACCCGGCTTGGAAGATGCCGATCACCGGAGATGAACGCCGCGATACGCCGGCGTCAAGGGAGAGTCGGCACCGAGTAGGGAACTGCCGTGCAGCCACTACCTGTCTGGCACGAAATCGCGATCGACTGTATCTGAGCGACGGCGTGAGCGATCCACTGGGCGGGAGTATTCCCGTACTGTGCGGTGAAGGCAGACGCGTTGCCAATAGCCATGAGCAGGTCCGTCCGAGGACTGCGCTCGGGCGCACACAAACCACCACCGCCGCCACCGCTGCAACAGCCCCCGGCAGCCGTGCACCCAGCCACAACAATATCGAGTTGATTGTCCGTCAATTGGTGATCCGCAGCGAACGCCGATCCGGCCATTAGCGAAAAGGCGCAAGCTGACAACAAGAGAATGCGCACTATGTCCTCCTCCTCTGAGCGTTCCGGAGTCGGAACCGTAGCGTTGGTCCTCCTCGGTGCGATATAATATGTTTGGATACTTTCTCCTCAACAGTTTGGAGTACTGCTGGCGCAGACGCAGCAATGGCAGCGCGTCTGCCCGGCACATGGCGATTGGGGGAATGCAGACGTTGCACCCGACCTGTGGGTGACCTCGGCAGCCGTCCTTCGCCGTCAGCTTCACGACGTCCAACGCCGGACGCCGACCAGCCACCCGGCCACGGGTGTCATGGAATCACCGGCAGCATGAGTGTTTTCGTCGCACATGACTTACAGCTTTATCGGCTCCTGCGGGCCGCGATCTCGGTGAGGGCCAGACCAGCACCACACCCCCGGAATGGGCGCAACCACAGAGACACAAGCGCATGACGGTGGGCGCCGACGGGGCATACGACACCGCGGATTTCGTAGCCGAAATACGGCGGCGGGGAAATCCGGACCGGGCGGTTCTGTCCGCCCCCACCGATCCGCGTATAGTCCCAGCCGCACTAGCGGAAACGCCACAACCGCGGGAGGACGTCGCATGCAAGCCCCAACCGGCAGCACCGGGATCGGCCAGCCGATCCGTCGTCGTGAGGACCTGCGCCTCCTCTCCGGCCGCGGCCGTTACAGCGACGACGCCAACCTCCCTGGCCAGGCCTACGCGGTGATGCTCCGCTCCCCGCACGCGCACGCCACGATCGCCGGCATCGACACCGGCGCCGCCCTGGCGCTGCCCGGCACGCTGGCGGTGCTGACCGGCGCCGACATGCAGGCCGACGGCCTGGCGCCGATCCCGCACGCGGTGTGGTCCCGCCACCCGGCGGAACTGGACCTGCCCAACACCGACGGCTCCCAGGCCCCCATCCCCCCGCACTTCTGCATGGCCACCGACGAGGTGCGCCACGTCGGGGAGATCGTCGCCGTGGTCATCGCCACCACGCCGGCCGCCGCGAAGGACGCCGCCGAACGCGTTGCCGTGGACTACCGCCCCCTGCCCGTCGTCACCCACGCCCTGACCGCGGTGCAGCCGGACGCGCCCGCTGGCCCGCCGCGACACCAACTCCAACGTCGGCGTGGACAGCCTGCTGGGCGACGCCGCCGCCACCGAGGCCGCCTTCGCCCGCGCCGCCCACACCGCGCACCTCACCACCTGGATCCAGCGCGTCGCCGGCGTGCCGATGGAGCCCCGCGCCGCGCTGGGCGAATACGACCCCGCCACCGGCCACTACACCCTGCACGCCGGCGCCGGCGGCGCCCCCCGCCCGAAAGCCGACCTGCTCACCGTGCTTGGCGTCCCCGCCGACAAGCTGCGCCTGGTGATGCACGAGGTCGGCGGCAATTTCGGCACCCGCGGCGCCACCAACCCGGAATTCGCCCTGGTGCTGTGGGCCGCCCGCCGCGTCGGCCGCCCGGTGAAATGGACCTGCGAGCGCAGCGAATACTTCACCTGCGACTACCAGGCGCGCGACCTGGCGGTGACGGCAGAACTGGCGCTGGACGCCGACGGCACCTTCCTGGCGATCCGCGGCTCCGCGGTGGTGAACAACGGCGCCCACCCCATCGCCTTCGGCCCGTTGCAGAAGGGCATGGAGATCGTCTCCAGCATCTATCACGTCCCCGCCGTGCTGTTCCGCGCCCGCTCCGCCCTGACCAACACCGCACCGACCCGCCCCTATCGCAGCAGTGGCCGGCCGGAGGTGATGTACGTGATGGAGCGCCTGATCGACCTCGCCGCCCGCACCAGCGGTATCGACCGCATCGACCTGCGCCGCCGCAACCTGATCCCCGAATCCGCCATGCCGTACCGCAACCCGATGGGCATGGTGTACGACAGCGGCGCCTACCACACGGTGATGGAACGCACGCTGGACCTGGCCGACTGGTCCGGCTTCCCCGCCCGCCGCGCCGAGGCCGCCGCCCGCGGCCGCTGCCGCGGCATCGGCATCGCCAACTACGTCGATACCGCCACCGGCGTCCCGCGCGAACGCGCCGAGGTCACGGTGCAGCCCGAAGGCGTGGTTGAAGTCGTCATCGGCACCGTCTCCCAGGGCCAGGGCCACGAAACCAGCTTCGCCCAGCTCATGGTCGAGTGGCTCGGCGTCCCGCTGGACAGCGTGCGGCTGGTCACCGGCGACACGGCGCGTGTCTCGGTCGGCGGCGGCTCGCATTCCGGCCGGGCGTTGCGGCTGGGCAGCATCGTCATGCTGAACGCGTCGCGCCTGATCATCGACAAGGCGCAGCGCATCGCCAGCCACGTGCTGGAGGTCGCCCCGTCCGACCTGGCCTTCGCCGACGGCCGCTTCACCGTCGCCGGCACCGACCGCTCGCTGGGCCTGTTCGAGATCGCCCGCGTCGCCCTGGAACGCACCGACCTGCCGGAGGACCTGCACGGCACGCTGGACGCGGTCAGCGACGAGACCATCCCCGACGCCAGCTTCCCCTATGGCTGCCATGTCTGCGAGGTGGAGGTCGATCCCGACACCGGCGTGACGCAGATCATTCGCTACACCGCGGTTGACGATGTCGGCCGAGCGGTGAACCCGATGATCGTGCACGGCCAGATCCATGGCGGCATCGTGCAGGGCGTCGGCCAGGCCATGAGCGAGCAATGCGTGTATGATCCCGACAGCGGACAACTTCTGTCCGGCTCCTTCATGGACTACGCGATGCCCCGTGCCGACACGCTGCCTTTCTTCACCACCGAACTGTCCGAAGTTCCCTCCACCACGCATCCCCTCGGCATCCGCCCGGCCGGCGAAGGCGGCACCACCCCGGCGCTGGGCGTCATGGTGAACGCGGTGGTCGATGCGCTGTCGCCGTTCGGCGTGACCCATATCGAGATGCCGCTGACGTCCGAACGCGTCTGGCGCGCCATCCGGGCTGCCCGTGCCGGCTGAGCGCAGGCAGCGCGCCGACCAGATGCTGGTGGACCGCGGCCTGGCGGAGTCGCGGTCGCGCGCCCAGGCGCTGATCATGGGCGGCAAGGTGTTCAGCGGCGAGCGCCGGGTGGACAAGCCCGGCACCCCGCTGCCGGCCGACACGCCGCTGGAGGTGCGCGGCCAGGACCACCCCTGGGTGTCCCGCGGCGGCCTGAAGCTGGCGCATGCGCTGGAGCATTTCGGCCTGTCGCCCGAGGGGCGCGTGTGCCTGGACATCGGTGCCTCCACCGGCGGCTTCACCGACGTGCTGCTGGCGCACGGCGCGGCCAGGGTGCACGCGGTGGATGTCGGCCACGGCCAGCTCGCCTGGAAGCTGCGCAACGATCCACGGGTGGTGGTGCACGAGCGCACCAACGCCCGTTACCTTGATGCCGCGGTGATCGGCGATCCGGTGCAGGTGCTGGTGTGCGACGCCAGTTTCATCGGCCTGCAGACCCTGCTGCCCGCGCCGCTGGACCTGTGCGTCCCAGGCGCCTGGGCGGTGGCTCTGATCAAGCCGCAGTTCGAGGCCGGGCCGCGCCTGGTCGGCAGCAAGGGCGTGGTGCGCGACCCGGCAGTGCACCAGGCGGTGTGCGATCGGATCCGCGACTGGTGGCAGTCGCGCCCGGGCTGGCGGGTGCTGGGACTCGCGGAAAGCCCGGTCACCGGGCCGGAAGGGAACAAGGAGTTCCTGATCGCGGCACAGACCGATTCCGGCACCACGCCGACCAGCCGATAACCGGCGGGGTGGGCTGCCTACTGGCAACCGTAGCACGCATGACGCTATTCGGGAGTGGCGCAGCCGGCCCTCATTCCGCTAAGTGCAACAACGTTGCGAACACACGCGACGCGCGAGGCGAGTACATGGAACAAGCGACCGACAGGATTGACATCGACGGCCTGCCCACCGTGCTGCATCGCGCTGTTCCCGTGGCGTGGCAGATCGGTATCGGCCTGCTGGCGGCGGTCCTCGCCCTGGTTGCCGTGCGCGTTCCCAGTTGGCCGGCGGGTGCGCTGTGGCGTCTGATGCCGCTCAATCTGCTCGCGGTTACCGCCGCGGCGGCCGGGGCCGGTGTCTATGCCGGGCTGGTCGCGGCGGGTCTTTTCCTGTTGTTCTATCTGAAACTGTTCGCCACCGGCGGGCTGCACGGAGACCTGGTGTGGCTGCCCCTGCTGGCCGTGGTCACTCTGGGCACCGCAGCAATCACCGGTTGGCTGCGCGCCTCGATCGGCCGCCTGGAACGTGAACTCAGTGGCACCCGCACGCTGCTGCAGGGCTCCCACCGCCGCCTGGCGGCTGCGCAGGACGCCGAGCGTTTGCGCGCTTACTACGATCGTGTCACCGACCTGCCGTCGCGGCGCATGGTGATCGACCGGTTCAGCCAGGTGGTGGCGCAGGCGCGCCGCAGCGACAAGCGGGTCGCTCTGCTTCTGCTGGATCTTACGCGGTTCAAGGAAGTCAACGACAGCGTGGGCCATGATGCCGGCGATGAGGTGCTGCGCCAGATCGGCCAGCGCCTGTCCGCGGTGATGCGGCGGGAGGATACGGTGGGGCAACTCGACAGCGACACCTTCGTGGTCCTGCTGACCGGACTGGCCGGGGAGGCCAGCGTGACCACCGCCGCGCACAAGGTCGCCGAAGCGTTGGAGGCGCCGTTCACCGCCGGAACACCGCCGCGGGAGATTCACGTCTCGGCAAGCCTGGGCGCCGCTATCTACCCCCAGGATGGCGAGGACTGGGAAAGCCTCTACCGGTTCGCCGAAGAATCGATGTGGCTGGCCAAACGGCCGGCCTGACCTTCACGCATAGCGGCGGATCCTGCCATGCGTCTGCCCCCCGCTCTTCTGCCGCTTCGCCATTCCACCTTCCGCCGCCTTTGGTTCGCCAGCGTCATCGCCTGGCTGGGCACCTGGCTGCAGAACACCGGTGCCGGCTGGCTGATGACGATCCTGGCACCCGATCCGCTGATCGTGGCCATGGTGCAGGCCGCCACCATCATGCCGGTGTTCCTGCTGGCCCTGCCCGGCGGTGCGCTGGCCGACATCGTGGATCGGCGCGTGTTCCTGATCGGCACCCAGACCTGGGCGATCCTGGCCGCCACGGTGCTTGCCGCGCTGACACTGGCGGGCGGCATGACGGCGCCGGCACTGCTGATACTGACCTTCGCCATCGGCATCGGCTCCGCACTGACTGCGCCAGCGTGGAGCGCGATCGTCCCGGAGCTGGTGCCGCGTGAAGACCTGATCCAGGCGATCGCGCTGAATGGCATCGGCTTCAACCTGACCCGTGCCATCGGTCCCGCGCTGGCCGGCTTCCTGATCCTGCTGGGTGGCACGAGCCTGGCGTTCAGCCTGTATGCCGGCTCTATCGTGGCGGTGATCGTGGCGCTGGTGCTGTGGAAGCGTGGGCGCCGGTTCACCGGCATGCCGCGCGAGCACCTGATCTCCGCCATGCGCGCCGGCGTGCGCTTCGTGCGCCATACGCCGGCGATCCAGGCGGCGATGGTGCGGACCTTCGCCTATTCCATCCCCTCTGCCGCGCCCTGGGCCCTGCTGCCGCTGTTCGTGCATGAACGCCTCGGGCTTGGCGCCGGCATGTATGGCGTGATCCTGGGGTGCATGGGCGTGGGCGGCGTCACCTCCGGCATGTTGCTGCCGATGGTGCGCACACGCATCAGCCGCGGCACCACCGTGGTGTTATGCACGCTGTCGTCCTGCGCAGGCATGACGCTGGTGGGACTGTCGCAGCATTGGTCGCTTGCCGCGCTGGGCATGCTGCTGTTCGGGCTGGGCTGGACGTCGGCCTACGCCACCATGCAGGCGGCGGCGCAACTGGTCTGCCCGCCATGGGTGCGCGCACGGGCACTGGCGATCTACCAACTGGCACAGAACGGGGCGCTGACCCTGGGCTCCTTCGCCTGGGGCTGGCTGGGCGGGCAGGTCGGCCTGCCCGCGACCCTGCTGAGCGCCGCCGGCATCGGCCTGGTGCTGGCCCTCGTTGTGCGCGGGTTCAGCGTGGACGAGGGCCGGCCCGCTGCCTTTGTCGCCGACGCCCCGGCGGTGCCGCCCAGCGCGCCCGAGGCGCCGGCGCCTGAGCTGGTGCCTCTGTTGCGCCGGGCCCGCGGCCGGATCATGCAAACCATGCATTACCGGGTCGATCCGTCCCGTCGCGCGGAGTTCCTGTCGCTGATGGCCGAGGTGCGGCCGGTGCGGCGCCGCGCCGGCGCGACCTTCTGGCAGCTCTATGACGATGTCGCGCATCCCGAAGGATGGATGGAGGTCTGGTCGGTCGAGAGCTGGACCGACCATCTGCGGGAGGTGGCCCGCCTGTCGGATGAAGACCGCGCCACCCTGGCGCGGCTGCATCCCTATCGCTGCGAGCAGCGCCCATCGCGCTATATCGCGGTAGATCCGCACTGAGGTCCGCATCTGACTGGCGGTGCGCCTTGCGTGCGGGGATTTTGGTGGCGCGTTGCTGGAAGGCCTGTTCCCGGCCCGCGTTTCCAGTCCCCGTTTCCGGCCCGCGCTCCCAGCGCCCGTTCCCAGCCCCCGATGACACGCCCGGTATCCGCCCCTAAGCTCCCGGCATGAGCATCACCCTGCGTCCCTTGCACCCGCTGTTCGTCGCTGAAGCCGGCGGCATCGACCTGACCCGTCCGCTGACGGACGGGCAGGTCGCTGAGATCGAGGCGGCGATGGACCGCTACGGCGTGCTGGTGTTCCGCGACCAGCGGCTGACCGACGAGCAGCAACTGGCCTTCAGCCAGAGCTTCGGTGAGCTGGAGATCACCGGCGGTACCGGAATCTCCAGGCCCGGCGAGCAGCGCCTGCATCCTGCCTTCGCCGACGTGTCGAACCTGGAGAAGGGCGAGCGCGTGCTGGAGCGCGACAACCGCCGGCGGTTGTACAGCCTTGGCAACATGCTGTGGCACTCCGACAGCAGCTTCAAGGCGGTGCCGGCGAAGTATTCCATCCTGTCCGGCCGTGTGGTCGCCGAGCGTGGCGGCGAAACGGAATTCGCGGATATGCGCGCGGCGTATGATGCGCTGGATGCCGACACCAGGGCGCGCATCGAAGACCTGGTCTGCGAGCACTCCCTGATCTACTCGCGCGCCACGCTCGGCTTCACCGACCTGACCGAGGCGGAGCGCGCCACCATGCGTCCCGTGCGCCAGCGGCTGGTGCGCACACATCCGGCGACCGGGCGGAAGTCGCTGTACCTGGCATCGCATATCGGCACCATCATCGGCTGGCCGATGCCGGAAGCGCGCGCGTTCATCCTCGACCTGATGGAACACGCGACGCAGCGGCAATTCGTCTATGCGCACAAATGGCAGCCGTTCGACCTGGTGATGTGGGACAACCGCGTCACGATGCACCGCGCCCGCCGCTACGATCACACCAGGCCGCGCGACATGCGCCGCACCACCGTGGCGGGCACCGGGATGACGGCCGAACAGGTTCCTGCCTGACGCGAACGGTGACGTGTGTCGCCGACGAGTCGAAGGCAGGTACGAACGCCACGCGCCACGGACCGGTACAACCGAGTGCGCGGGTCCGATACGTCCGCGTCATGGCCGGCCCCCGAGCCGGCCATCTACCCCCGTCAGACCGTGCGCGCAGGGCTGCAACGCGACCCGATCGTCCCGGGGTAGATGGCCGGCTCGGGGGCCGGCCATGACGGAGGTTGGTCGCCGGGGCCGAGCTACTTCATCCCCAGCACGTCCATCATCGAATACAACCCCGGCGCTTTCCCCTGCACCCACAGCGCGGCCCGCACCGCACCGGTGGCGAAGGCACGGCGGTCGAAGGCGCGGTGGGTCAGGGCGATGTGCTCGGTGCCGGCAGCGAAGATCAGCGTGTGCTCGCCCACCACCTGCCCCCCGCGCAGTGCCGCGAAGCCGATCGCCCCGGTCTTGCGCGGGCCGGTGTGGCCGTGGCGGCCGCTCTCCATCAGGTCGTCCAGCGTCGTGCCGCGTCCTTTCGCCACCGCCCGCCCCATGCCGACCGCGGTGCCGGAGGGCGCATCGACCTTCTGCCGGTGGTGCATCTCCACGATCTCGGCGTCGTACTGCTCCGCCGGCAGCGCCGCCGCCATGCGTTCCGCCAGCGCCAGCACCAGGTTCACGCCGGCTGAGAAATTGGCCGCGTACACCACGGGTATGCGCTGCGCCGCCGCGGCCACCGCCGCCTCGTCCGCGGCGGACAGCCCCGACGTGCCCAGCACCCACGCCTTGCCGGCCGACGCCAGCGCGGCGGCATGCGCCTGCGCGGTGGCCGCGTTGGTGAAGTCCACCACCACGTCCGAGGCCGCGGCCAGCGCACCGATATCGGCCAGTCGCTGAGCCCCCTCCGGTGGCGCGGCGTCGCTGCCCGGGCGGCCGATGCCGCCGCTGAGCGTGGCGCCGGCGGCCTGCACCTCCTCGGCCAGCAGGCGCCCCATGCGGCCGGTGATGCCGGCGATGCCGATACGAGCGGTCATGCGCGCCTCCTCAACCCAGGTTCAGGCGGCTGCGGAACGCCTCGTTGCCCAGGCTGAACTCCTGGCCCGCCAGGTCGTCCGCGGCCGGTGTGCACAGATACACGATGGCCGCCGCCGGGTGCGCCACCGGGGTCAGCTTCTCCCGCGGGATCTGGCTGATCTGGTTCACGCCGGAGGCGCGGATGATCACCTGCATGTCGGTGTCCGTGGTGCCGGGCTGGAAGCCGAACACGCGGATGCCCTGGCCGGCATGCTCCAGCGCGATCGAGCGGGTCAGCATCGCCAGGCCGGCCTTGCCGGTGCAGTAGGCGCTCCAGCCTTCCAGCGGGCGCATCGCCGCGCCGGAGGACACGTTGATGATGGTGCCCCCGCCCGCCGCGATCATCTCAGGCAACACGGCGCGAAGGGCGTGGTAGGCGCCCACCAGGTTGATCTGGATGTTGCGCGCCCACTCCGCCGGGTCGCTGTCCGCCACGCTGGCGATCGGCTCGATGACGCCGGCGTTGTTCACCAGCACGTCCAGCCGGCCGAAGCGGCTGCGGGTTTCCGCCACCGCGCGCTGCATCGCGGCGTAGTCCGACACGTCGCAGGCCAGCGCCGCCGCCTTGCCGCCGGCTTCGGTCACCTGCTGCGCCACCTGCCCGGCGCGGGCGCCGTCCCGTGCCAGCAGCATCACAGACGCGCCGGCGCGGCCGAGCGCCAGGGCGGCTGCCTCGCCGATGCCGCGGCTTGCGCCGGTGATCAGAACCACCTTCCCGTTCAGGTCGGCCATGCGCGCTTCTCCCTGTTCCGCTGCCCCTGCGCTTTACGGGAGGCACGGGGCGACCGCAAATAGGCGCCTGACGCGACAGGGGAGAGGGACGATGCGGGTATCGACGGTGCTGCCGGTGGCCGACTGGCGGGAATGCGGGCCGGCGGCGCGCCAGGCGGAGGAAGACGGCTTCGACAGCGTGCAGAGCAACGAGCTGAAGCACGACCCGTTCGCCCCGCTCGCCTTCGCGGCCCTGGCGACCGAGCGGGTGGACCTGGTCACCTCAGTGGCGATCGCCTTCCCGCGCAGCCCGATGATCGTCGCCAACCAGGCCTGGGACCTGCACCGCCACTCGCGCGGCCGGTTCGTGGTGGGGCTGGGCAGCCAGGTGAAGGCCCACAACGAGCGCCGCTTCAGCGTGCCCTGGATCGCCCCCGCCGCCCGGCTGGGCGAGTATGTGCAGGCACTGCGGGCGATCTTCCGCTGCTGGGAGCACGGAGAGAAGCTGAACTTCCGCGGCCAGCACTACAACTTCACGCTGATGACGCCGGAGTTCTCGCCTGGCCCGGTGGGGCTGCCGCTGCCGCCGGTGGCGATGGCGGCGGTGGGGCCGCTGATGCTGAAGACCGCCGCCCGCGTCGCCGACAGCGTGCGCCTGCACAGCTTCGCCACCCGCGCCTACCTGGAGCAGGTGGTGCGCCCGCTGCTGGCCGAGGAACTCGCGCGTGCCGGCAAGTCCTTCGAGAATTTCGAGATCACCGGCGGCGGCTTCGTCGCCACCGGCCCGGACGAGGCGGCGGTGCGGGCAGCGGCCGAGAAGGTGCGCTACCGGGTGGCGTTCTACGGCTCCACGCCTGCGTATCGCCCGGTGTTCGACCTGCACGGGCTGGGGGAACTGGGCGCGCGGCTGACCGGCCTGTCGAAGCAGGGCGCGTGGGACCGGATGGCCGCGGAGGTGTCGGACGAGGTGCTGGACCTGTTCGTCGCCCGGGCGCCGTACGAGGGGATCGCGGAGGCGATCGAGAAGCGCTTCGGCGGCGTGGTGGACAGCGTCAGCCTGGAGTTCGCCCCCGGCACGCCGGCCTCCACACGGCGGGACGTGGTGGCGGCGGTGCAGCGTATCCCGAGCGGGTTCAAGGGCTTCCGGACGTAAGAGGGCTAAGCTTTGCCATAGGCGCGCGTGCTCTGCCGCGCTATGGCGTGTCCAGTTTCTGCGCAACCATGACGCGCAACGGTGGCAGGCTGACGGTCACGGTCTGCCACACGCGCCCGGTGGCGATGTCGCGCCTGTAGGGGGGGCTTCGACAGGCATCTCTCGCCAGGTGACCGCACGTTGTCCGCGTGCGTGAGGGGAAAGATCAGAGAACGCGGCGGCGGATGCCGTGTTTCAGCGAAACCGTATTGAAGTTCAGCAGGAGGCCGATGCGGCATCGGCTGAGACGCAGGTATGTGAGGAGCTGTGCTTCATGGAGCGGCAGGATTTTCTCGATGGATTTGAGTTCGAGAAGCACTTCATCGCTGACGATGACGTCTGCCCGGTAGCCGCAATCGAGCGCAACACCGTCATACAGCAGGGGGAGATCTACCTGTCTTGCATAGACGATCGCGTGATGATCGAACTCGCGACACAGGCAGCGCTCGTAGGCGCTTTCGAGCAGGCCTGGGCCGAGACGTGTATGCACGCGCATCGCGAGGCCGATGATGCGGTGGGTGAGGCTTTCGGAGGCGGGACTGCTCATGCCACGGCCTTGGGTGTTTGGCGGGCATCATCGGGGCGGACGGTTTATGCGAGGTTAATCGCGGTGCAGCGGTGTGGGTGGGATGCAGGAAGAAAGCAAGTCATACACAGAGTTGCACAAAGTGCACACAGAGTTTCACCAAGTGAAATTTATTGATGCTCCGCTGCTGATGTGCAGATTCGTCCCCTGCAATGCTGCATAGGGTATTATGCTTAGTGAAACTCTGTGTGCACTTTGTGTAACTCTGTGTATGACTTGCTTGCTTTATCGCGGCCATCACCGAACGAGGTGAACAGCGTCGATGCCGACGCGCTGAATTCGAGATGCGCAGCGCAGCCAACGCCGACTCACGCCTCCGCCAGCCGCGATGCCACGACGATCGCCCCCGCTCACCCCCCGGCGAACTTCGCCAGCAGCCGCACATGCGAGCGGATACCGTGGTGGAAGCACCGCTGCTCGAACTTCTCGTTCGGGCTGTGCACCTGGTCGTCGTCCAGCCCGAAGCCCATCAGCAGGCTGTCGATCCCCAGCACCTGCTTCAGCGACATCACCACCGGGATCGACCCGCCGCTGCCCATCAGCACCGCCGGCTTGCCGTATTCGTCCGACAGCACCGCCTGCGCCGCGCGCACCCAGGGCGTATCCAGGTTCATCTCGATCCCCGGCGAGCCGGAAAACATCTGGAACTCCGCCTTTGCGCCCGCCGGCAGCCGCTCGTTCACGAACTGCCGGAACGCGGCGAACACCTGGTCCGGATCCTGGTCCGGCACCAGGCGGAACGACACCTTGGCCGAGGCCTCCGCCGCGATCACCGTCTTGCTGCCCGCGCCGGTGTAGCCGCCCCAGATGCCGTTGATGTCCGCCGTCGGCCGCGCCCACAGCCGTTCCAGCGCCGACAGGCCACGCTCGCCCGACGGAGCGGTCAGGCCGATCTTGCCCAGGAACGCCGCCTCATCGAAGCCCAGCGCGTCCCACTGCGTCCGCTGCGCGTTGGTCACCGGCTTTACCCGGTCGTAGAACCCCGACAACTGGATGCGGCCGTTCTCGTCCTGCAGATCGCCCAGGATGCGGGTCAGCGCATTGATAGGATTCAGCGCGGAGCCGCCATACAGCCCGGAATGCAGGTCGCGGCTGGCTGCCTTCAGTGTCACCTCGCAATAGGCCATGCCGCGCAGGCGGGTGGTGATCGCCGGCGTATCGATGTCCCACATGCCGGTGTCGCTGATCAGCGCCAGGTCTGACTTCAGGTCGTCACGGTGCTGTTCCAGGAACGGTTCCAGGTTGGGACTGCCGACTTCCTCCTCGCCCTCGATCAGCACGGTCAGCCGCGCCGGGATGCCGCCGCCGGCGGCGTGCCAGGCGCGCAGGGCCTCCAGGAACATCATGGTCTGGCCCTTGTCGTCCACCGCGCCGCGCGCGACGAAGCGCTTGCCGTGCGGGCCGTCGACCAGTTGCGGCTCGAAGGGCGGGCTGTGCCACAGTTCCACCGGATCGACCGGCTGCACGTCGTAATGGCCGTAGAACAGCACATGCGGACCGGTGTAGCCGGCCGGCCCGTCGAAATGGCCCACCACCACCGGGTGTCCGGCCGTGGGGCGGATTTCCGCCCGGAAGCCCAGGCCGGCCAACTGGTCGCGCCACCATTCCGCCGCCCGCTGGATATCCGGCTTGTGGTCCGGCTGGGCGCTGATCGACGGAATGCGCAGCAGGGCGAACAGGTTCTCCCGCGACTGGTCGAACGCGGCGTCGGCCTGTTGCAGCACGGCGGAAACGGTCTGCGGGGACGGTGCGGGCATCGGGCTCTGTCCTTCAGTTGCGCGGGCGGGCTGATCCTGTACGCCGACCCGCCCGCGCGCGGAACCCGGATCAGAACACGTAGGCGACGGTCAGGTCGAGCGTGCCCCGGGTCGGATTCTGGGTGATCGGGCTGTCGGCCGCGTCGCTCAGCAGGCGGGAGACCGCGGTGTCGGCGTTCAGCTGCCAGTGCTGGGTGATGAACCAGGTGGCGCTGAAGCCGAACCCGACCGCTTTAAGCCCGCCATGCGCCGTGTAGCGGGGATAGCCGGATGCGGCGGCCTGCGACGCGCTGACGCCGAACACGGTCTGCATGTAGCTGCCGCTGGCCAGGATCACCGACGGGCCGGCAAACATCATGAACCGTTTCGAACTGCCGGGCAGCGGCATGTACAGGCCCAGGTCGCCCAACCATCCGTCGGCGCCGCCGATGATCCGCCGCACGTCGGCCCGGATCATCGGCGGGAAGGACCTGGAGATGGCATAGGCGGCGAACAGCTTGACCACCGGCGCCGGGCTGATGTCGCCCAGTCCGTGCAGGCGGCTGGGATACGCGGATACCTGGCGCCCCAGGTCATAGGCGATGGCGATGCCGGCGCGGTAGTTGTCGCCGCGCAGCCCATTCACCCCCAGGCCCGCACCCATGGAGAAGAACGCCAGGTTCTTGTAGCGAACATCGATCGCCGGGCCCGGCCGCAGGTGCTACGACGCCGCGCCCGCAAACAACGGCGCCACCGAGCCGGAGACGCCGAGCAGCACTCGCCACGTCGGCACGTGTGGCTCGAACATCTGCCGCAGCACGATGGTGCTGGAATACTGCCATTCCAGTAGCAGTGACGGCGTTTGCGCCCGGGCGCGTGGCGTGAACAGAACCATGGCGATCAGCACCAGCGATGTCGCGCCGGTCCGGGCGCCGTGTTGGGGGATCGTGCTGCGCCTCGATCGGCCATTTCATGATATGTCCTGTCGTGATCATGAACTCGGGACACGGCGGGTTGCCATTGCCGATCTATATCGTTCCGTTCTGGCGCTTGGTTCGCAGAGTTCACGTTGATGCGTTGTCACGAAATCGCAAGCTCAGAGCCTCGACGATGTTTCACGGGCGCCGGGTCTCGATGTCTCTAAGAAGAATACCGCGAAGGGAAATCCTGATCGTCTTGATGTAGATCAGTGGCGCAACGGGCCAATCGACGTAGACGACCCGGGCGGGAGGATGGCATGACACGAGGACTTGAGCACAATCCTGGCGAGCCTGCGTCGGAGCCCGGAGAGTATCACGAGGTCAATGTCTTCGGATCGGCGACCGGGCGCAGGGTCAGGGCCCGGCGCGGCGATCCACTTCCGCTTTCGCCCCGTGGGTTCGCCTGGCGGCTGGACGAGCGAGTCACCGACAACCATGAGGAAGGCGAATAGGCGGAACGCTCCCGCGACAACGTACCGGTACCGACGCTCGCGGTGCCGAGGGGTCGCCGATTGGTCGCCATCGTTGTTGTCGGCGTGTCGTGTTGACTGGAGGCGCTCCGTTCCGAACTCCGGGACGCGGTTGACGGTCGTCATGGACTCTCCCGACGCAGTCATGCGCGGCCCCGCGCGGGCGTCCTGGCGTGGGATGTTCTTGTTCCTGATCCGCCATCAGCCCGCCGGCGCGACGGCCGCGACCGCGGAGGTTTGGCAAACCCGTCCGGTGTCTGTAGGTTGCCGTCCCGATCGCCGGAGCCAGCGCTGTGTGTTTGCCCCGCGGCGAACGCCTCCGCAGACGGGCCGGGGCGGCTCCTGGCATCCATCGTCAGACCAATTGCGGCCGCCGGTTGCCCCCAGGCCCTGCCTCCTCTAGGTTCCGCCGCCGCTTTTTTTGACCCGGGAAACCAGCAATGCCGTTCATCGCCGACCGCCTCGACCGCATCCAGCCAAGCCTGACCATCGCCATCGCGACCAAGGCCCGGCGTTTGCAGGCCGAAGGCAAGAACGTCATCTCCCTGTCCCAGGGCGAGCCGGACTTCGATACGCCGCGCAACGTCAAGGACGCTGCGATCCGCGCCATCGAGTCCGGGCAGACGAAATATACGGACGTGTCGGGCATCCCGGCGCTGCGCAAGGCGGTGGCGGACAAGTTCAAGCGGGACAACGGCCTGGACTACAAGCCCGAGGAAGTCATCGTCTCCACCGGCGGCAAGCAGGTGATCTTCAACGCCATGCTCGCCACCATCAACCCGGGCGACGAGGTGATCATCCCCAGCCCCTGCTGGGTGAGCTACCCGGATATCGTCAGCCTGGCCGAAGGCAAGCCCGTGTTCGTGCCCTGCGGCCAGAACAACGGCTTCAAGCTGCGCGCCGAGGACCTGGAAGCGGCGATCACGCCGAAGACCAAGTGGTTCATGCTGAACAACCCCTGCAACCCGACGGGCGCGGCCTACAACGCCGAGGAGCTGAAGCCCATCTGCGACGTGCTGATGCGCCACCCGAACATCTGGGTGTTCACCGACGACATCTACGAGAAGCTGGCCTATGACGGCTTCAAGCCCGCCACCATCGTCGAGGTGGAGCCGCGGCTGAAGGAGCGCACGCTGACCATGAACGGCTGCTCCAAGGCCTATGCCATGACCGGCTGGCGCATCGGCTTCGCCGGTGCCCCGGTGCAGTTGATCAAGGCGATGGACAAGCTGCAGAGCCAGTCCACCTCCAACCCCAACTCGATCGCCCAGGCGGCCGCGGTGGAAGCGCTGGAAGGCCCGCAGGAGTCGATCGAGGCGATGCGCAAGGTCTTCGAGCAGCGCCGCGACCTGGTGGTGAACGAGCTGAACAAGGCGCCTGGCCTGTACTGCCACAAGCCGGAAGGCGCGTTCTACGTGTATCCCAGCGTGCATGGCTGCATCGGCAAGACCAGCCGCACCGGCAAGGAGATCAAGGACGACGAGTCCTTCGTGCTGGCGCTGCTGGAGGAGGAAGGCGTCGCCGCGGTGCACGGCGCAGCCTTCTGCTTCCCCGGCCATTTCCGCATGGCCTACGCCAACTCCACCGAGGAGCTGACCGACGCCTGCCGTCGCATCCAGCACTTCTGCGAAGGCCTCCACTGATGCCCGCCTTCTCCCAGCGGCTCGGCCGCGTCGAGGTCGCTGCCAGCGTGAAGATGACCATCCGGGCGCGCGAGCTGCGCGCGGCCGGCAAGGACGTCGTTACGCTCACCACCGGCGAGCCGAACTTCGACAGCCCGCCCCAGGCGATCGAGGCGGCGCACCAGGCCGCGCTGCACGGCGATACCAAGTATCCGCCGCAGGATGGCACGCGCGAGCTGAAGCAGGCGATCCAGCGGAAGTTCAAGCGTGACAGCGGCATCGACTACGCGCTGGACGAGATCTGCATCGGCAACGGCGGCAAGCAGTGCCTGTTCAACGCCATCATGGCCACGGTCGATCCGGGCGATGAGGTGGTGATCCCGGTGCCGTCCTGGATCGCCTACGCGCAGATGACCCAGCTCTGCGAAGGCACGCCGGTGTTCGTCAACTGCCCGCAGAACAACGGCTTCAAGCCGCGGGCCGAGGATATCGACGCGGCGATCACGCCGAAGACCAAGTGGCTGATCCTCAACAACCCGAACAACCCCACCGGTGCCTGCTGTTCGGCCGAGGAGATTGCTGCGATCGCCGCGGTGATGCGCAAGCATCCGCATGTCTGGATCCTGTCCGACGACATGTACGAACACCTGCTGTTCGGCGAATTCCCGCACGCCACCATCGTGCAGGTGGCGCCGGACCTGAAGGACCGCACGCTGACGGTGTCCGGCGTGTCGAAGACCTATGCCATGACCGGCTGGCGCATCGGCTTCGCCGGCGGGCCGAAGGCGCTGATCAAGGCGATGGTGAACATGCAGGGCCAGGCCACGGCCGGCGTGTCCACTGTCGGCCAGGCCGCCGCTGCCGCAGCTCTGGACGGGCCGCAGGACGGGGTGCGGGAGCAGAACATCGCCTACCAGCGCCGCCGCGACATCGCGGTGGAGATGCTGAACGCCGCCCCGGGCATCAGTTGTCACAAGCCGGAGGGAGCGTTCTACGTCTTCCCCAACGTCGCCGGCCTGCTGGGCAAGACCAGCGCGGGAGGGCGTCGGCTGGAGACCGATGAGGACGTGTGCCTTGCGTTGCTGGAGGAGAAGTTCGTGGCGACCGTGCACGGCGCGGCCTACCACATGAGCCCGTATCTCCGGATCAGCACCGCCACCGACGATGAGTCGCTGGCGGAGGGGTGCCGGCGGATCCAGGCGTTCTGCGCTTCGTTGCGGTAGGGGAGTTGGTTGGGCTCCTGCGGTAGGAGGCTTCTCCTGCTGGGACTGGTGGTTGCGTGCACCTTCCGTTGTTTAACCACAGAGTCTCACGAAGTTTGGCACAGAGTTTCACAGATAGAGGTCCAGTAACGCCCCCTCCATCTGTGCCAAACTTCGTGAGACTCTGTGGTTAAATCCCAGCCCCCAGTCAGGAAACCGAAACGAGTTACCCCTCTCCCAACCCGACAGGCAAGCCTTGCCCGAGCCCCGCATCCGCCCCGCCCAGGACTCCGACTCCCACGGCCTCATAGCCCTCATAGACGCCTGCTGGTCGCAATACCCCGGCATCCTCCTCGACGTGGACGGCGAGATGCCGGAACTCCACGCCCCCGCCACCTACTACGCCAGCAGTGGCGGCGCCCTCTGGACCGCCGAACAGGAGGGCCGGGTGGTCGGCATGATCGCCACCCGCCCGCTCGAGAACGGCGCGTGGGAAATCTGCCGCGTCTATGTCCTCCCGAACCTCCACGGCAGCGGGCTCGGCTACCGCCTGCTCGACACCGCGGAAGCCTATGCCCGCGCAGCCGGCGCGCAACGCCTGGTGCTGTGGAGCGACACCCGCTTCGACCGCGCGCATCGTTTCTATGAGAAGCGCTCCTACATCCGTAGCGGACCGATCCGGGTGCTGGACGACATCTCCAACTCCTTGGAGTTCTCCTACGCCAAGCCGGTGAACGGCATCGAACGGCTCGATGCCGCCGCGGCCGCCTCGGCCATCCCGCGGCTGACCGGGATTCTGACCGCCTGCGTCGCGGAGGGCGCCGACCTGCCCTTCCTGCCGCCGCTCGCGCCCGAAACCGCGCGTGCGTTCTGGCAATCCATCGCCAAACAGGTGGCCGCGGGCACTTGCTGCCTGCTCGCCGCCTGGGCGGGCGGGGTGCTGGCCGGCTCGGTAACGCTGGCCTTCGCGCAAGGACAGAACGAGTCCCATCGCGCCGGGGTGGAAACCCTGATGGTGCACCCAACGGCCCGCCGGCGCGGGCTCGGCCGAGCCTTGATGCGATGTGCGGAACAGGAAGTTGCCGCGGCCGGTCGGTCTCTCCTGGTGCTGAACACCCGGGCCGGGCAATCCGCCGAGGCGTTGTTTCGTACCATCGGATGGCAGGAGGCGGGACGCATCCCCGGCTTCACGCTGACCCCGGACGGCAGCCCCGCCGAGGCAGTGGTGTTCTGGAAACGAGCCCTGGCGCCCGGCTAGCCCGTCCTGTGCATCAGCCGGTGCATCACCCTGAAACGCGCAATGGTGCGATCGGGAACCGCTCGCCAATCACTGGCCGGACCGCGCTTTGACCTGGGCTTTGGGGGCCATCGAACGCGTTCCCGGCGGAGTCGAAAACCCGCCGGATCACGCTGGATCGGCGCTCTTCCCAGGCCACGGTGGGATCGTGCGTGACGAAATCGGCGCGGTGCGGCCGGTTGTCGCGCGTTCAGCGGACAGAACGGTGTTCTCGAGCAGCATGGTGACGGTCATTGGCCCGACGCCCCCGGGCACCGGGGTGATGTAGGACGCGACCTGCCGCACCGGGTCGAAATCGACATCGCCGACGAAACCGGTTTCAGTGCGCGTGATTCCGACATCGATGACGACAGCGCCGGGACGCACCATCCCGGCGCGGATGAGCTTGGGCCTGCCGGCCGCAACGATCAGGATATCGGCAAGCCGCGTATGCTCGGTCAGATCGCGTGTGGCGATGTGGCAGATCGTGACCGTGGCTTCCTGCGCCAGCAGCATCAGCGCCATCGGCTTGCCGACGATATTGCTGGCGCCAACCACCACAGCATTGCGGCCGCGCAGCGGAATGTCCGCATGGGCCAGCAGCTTGAGCACGCCATACGGGGTGCATGGCGGGAAGACCGTTTCACCGATCACCAGCCCGCCCGCATTGTAGAGATTGAACCCGTCCACATCCTTCTCCGCGGCGATCGCTTCCAGCATGGGGCGTATCGGGATGTGCGGCGGCAGCGGCAACTGGACGAGGATGCCGTGCACCAGCGGATCCTCATTGAGAACCTGGATCCGCCGCAGTACCTCGTCCGCCCGAACCGTCGCGGGCAGCCGGATTTCCTGCGAACTGATGCCGGTGCTGGCGCAGGCGCGCACCTTGTTGCGGACATACAGCGCGGACGCCGGATTGTCGCCAACCAGTATGACAGCCAGGCTGGGTGTGACGCCCTGATCGGCCAGCACCCGGGCGCGGGCGCGGATCTGGCCGCGCAGGCTCTGCGCGACCTCCTTGCCGTCGATGATTGTTGCCACCATTGGCTCTTCCTACCCCGTGGAATAGGCTCTGTCAGGTCTCGCTCGGCAGCTTCTTCCGAGGGGCAGCAGGTCTGGGCAGCAGGCCGGGTGAGTGGCGGCAGGGTGCCCACGATGCGCCATAGGCCAGAGCAGCCGGAGGCACGAAACCATTGGGCGGCAACCGTCAGTTCCCAACCGGATTTGTCGTGAACGATAGCGGCGCTGCCGGGGCCACCGAGGTGGCGGTCGTACCAGTCACGGGCCATGCCATGGCCGCCGACCGCAACCGATGGCGTTCTCGACGGTTACAGCCATGTCACTGAAGCGTTGTGAGCCGCCCAATGCCTGACGACCAGCGACCCGCCCCAGAGACAACACGCGGCCGTGAGGCCAGCCGGCCGCAGGACATCCCGCGTGCCGGTTGGATGGACGTGGCGAAGCGCGCCTGGGGCGAGGTGACGGACAAGAACCTGTTCCTGGCCGCCGGCGGGGTGACATACGCCGTGCTGCTTGCACTGTTCCCCGGCCTGGCCGCACTGGTGTCGGTCTATGGCCTGGTGCTGGATCCGCATCAGGTGCAGCAGCAGATCAATCAACTGTCCGGCGTCCTGCCGTCGCAGACGCAGAGCATGATTTCCACCGAGCTGAACCACCTGGTTTCCAGCTCTTCCGGCGCCCTGGGCTTCGGCCTCATCGCCGGCCTGCTGGTGGCGATCTGGAGCGCCTCGCGCGGCATGAGCGGAATGATCACCGCGTTGACCCTGGCCTATGGCGAGCGTGAGACACGCAGCTTCATCCGGTTCAACCTGCTTGCGCTGGAGTTGACGGCGGGGGCGATCATCGGCGGGCTGATCGTCATCGCCCTGGTGGCGGGGCTGCCGGCCGTGGTGCAGGCCGTCGGCTTCGGCGGCTTTTTGAACTGGCTGATGCTGATCGTGGAATGGCCGCTGCTGATGGTGGTGATGATGGCCGGCCTGGCGGTGCTGTATCGCTACGCGCCGAACCGGGATGACCCGCAGTGGCGCTGGGTGTCGCCTGGCGCCATCGTTGCGACGGTGCTGTGGCTGCTGGGGTCGATCGCCTTCAGCGTCTATGTCAGCAATTTCGGCAGCTACAACGCGACGTACGGTTCGCTGGGCGGCGCCGTGGTGCTGATGACCTGGCTGTATCTCTCGGCCTTCGTCGTGCTGCTGGGTGCGGCCGTGAACGCGCAGTCCGAGCGTCAGACCCGGCGCGACACCACGCAGGGCACACCGCAACCGATGGGTACCCGCGGTGCCTACGCCGCCGACACGGTCGGCGAGGGTCCCGGCGAGTAGGCGAGACCCGACGGCGATCCGACGTCGGCGCCGCCCGTCGTTGCCCGCTCGAAAACACCCACTTCCCCTCGGGTCCGCCGCCTGAACGCCAGGGTCAGGACGGATACCCGGTGGAACGCCCGCCCCTGTCAGGGCGCCGCGCGCAGGTCCTTGCCCTGATACACCCCGACCCATTGCAGCAGGTCGCCATCATGCATGATCGGAGAATCCGGCAGCCGGTGCAGTGACCCGAAGTTGCCGCCAAGCTCGGCTGGCACGCGTTCCCGGTGTTCCGGCGCCAGCACCAGCATGTCGCGTCCGATGAAGTGCGTCGCCGGGTGGGCGAAGCCGAACTGCCGCGCATCCCGGTTCAGGCAGGTCACCGTCACCTGCGGCCCGAGCGCGTAGGCAATCTTGCCGGCATCCCGCCAGTTCGGCACGCCGACCACGCTCCCCGGATGCAGCAGCCCGCGCTTGACCAGATCCGTGCGGACCGAAGTCCAGTCGATCCCCTCGATCGTCGGGTCCCTGCGTGCGAAGGCCTGGATGACCGGCTCCAGCCAGCCGAAGGTGAGTTGGGAACTGATGACCGCCACCGCGCCGATCGCCAGCGCCGCCGTGGCGATCAGCACCCGGCGCAACGCCGGGTTGGGCAGCCGCCGGGCCAGAGCCTCGCCCAGCAGCGGGAACAGCATCAGGTAGCCGGGTGCCGCCCAGTGGAACAGGATGCGCTGGTTCGACCAGAGTGCCACCGCGGCGAACAGCACGATGGGTGGCGCGCCGAGCCAGCACAGCAACCAGCGTCGCCAGTCCGACGGCCCGCGCCGCAGGGTGGCGATCCACACCGCCATCATCGGCACCCAGATCCACGGCAGCACGAACAGCGCCTCGCCGGCCAGAACGCCGATCGGGGCGAATGGATGGAACCGCAGGCCCTCCGCGCGGCCGCCCTGGAAGGCGAAGGACGCCCAGTGGTGGGTGGCGTTCCACACCAGGTACAGGCGAGAACACGAGCAGCGCCAGCACCGCGGCGGCGTAGGGTTGCGGCCGGATCAGCCAGGCCCGGTGCGGGCGGCTCGCCAGCAGGTAGAGGAACGCCCCCAGGATAACCAGTCCGGCGGAGTACTTGGAGAACAGCGCCAGCCCGGCACACAGCCCGGCCGCGCCCCACCAGCCCCAGGCGGCACGGTCGCGTGCCGGCAGCGCGTGCACCAGGCACAGCGCCGAACCCAGCAGCGCGCAATCCAGCGGGCCATCTGGCAGCACCCAGGTGCCGGTGGTGATGCCGAAGACCGGCGACAGATTCAGCAGCACCGCCGCCCACAGCCCGGCGCGCGGTCCGGCGACCGCACTGCCCAGGCGTGCCATCAGCCAGGTGGACAGCGCGAACAGGGCGATGAACGGCAGGCGGACCACCACCGGCGCCTCGGTGCCGGCCAGGTGTGCCGCCGCCCAGGACAGCCACCACGCGGCGGGTGGGTGGTCGAAATATCCCAGCGACAGCACCCGGCCGGCCGAGACCATGTAGCTTTCGTCCACTCCCAGCCCCGTGGTGGCCGCGAAAAGCACGCGAAGCAGGGTGGTCCCGACGATCAGCAGCAGAAGCTGTCGCCCGACGCCGGATTCGGTGGAGTGCAGGCTACGGGTCGTCGCGACGGAGTGAGCCGGTAGGGTGTGGTTCAGGCCTCTCACGTCAGTGCGCCGCGGGTGGCCGGATTCGGGGGGACGACAGGAAATCGAGGCATGGTGTCATGGAGCACAGTCGGCGGCCGGACGAAAGCACGCCGGGTAGGGTATCGGGCAGCTTGCAACGTGCGCCGGCGTGGTGGAGGTGTTCGCACGGACGGGGTCCTTCCTGGGCGGATGGAGCTGTCGTGAGGTCCGTGCGGGTAGGACTGGCCAAACCGATCATGCCGCCCCGACCGAAAGCCCGGTGGTTGAGTCAGCCCGCAGCATCCGCAACTCGCCGGCGATGCGTGCCGGGTTTTTGCTAGTCGGGCGGCGGATCCGCCCCCGTCACCGGCGTTAGGGACAAAGAGCGGCGGTCGAAGGAAGCATCGATCGCGGCGAAGAACACGCGCGGGCGTTCCGCATAGATCCGGTGCCCCGCATTCTGGATATGGATCATCCGAGCGTCCGGCAGGGTGTCGCGACAGTCGATCGCGGTTGACCAGCCCAGGTAGTCGCATTGTCCCTTGACCACCAGTGAAGGTGTGTTCAGCCGGCGCCGCGTGCGGCCAAACCCGGGCTCCTGACGCGCATGGACGTTCGCCCGCCACGACGAGATACGATGGATCACCTGAAGTCCGATCCGAACCAAGTCCGATCCGAACCAAGTCCGATCCGAACCAGGACCGATCCAACGACGACGAAGCGCTATCGCCGCCCGCCGACCTCATCCAGATGCTTCAGCAGGTCGGCGGGGTCTTCGTACACACGTACCGCGCCCGCCCGCTCCAGCTCATCGGCGCCATACCCGCCTGACAGCACGCCGACCCCCAGCCCCCGGCATCGACGCGCCGCCAGCATGTCCCAGACGCTGTCGCCGACGATCACCGCGGATTCGGTGCCGACCCCCAGGCGTTCGGCGGCCGCAATGAACAGGTCGGGGTCCGGCTTGGCATATTTCACCTGGTCCCGCGTCACCACCGGCGTCACCGAGGGATCGATTCCCAGCGCCGCGAGAGTCGGCCGGCAGGTTTCCATCCGGCTGCTGGTCGCCACGGCCCACGGAATTCCATCCAGCGCGTCCAGCAAGTCCCGCGCCCCCGGCAGCGGCCGAATCGCGCCGGACCGACGTTGATACGCCGCCGCATGGAGCCGGCGCAGCCGGTCCACCCGTTCGGCGGTGATCTCCAGCCCGGTCTCGCGCAGCAACTGGTTGGTGAACAGGCCGCCGCTCATGCCGATCTTGCGGTGGATGCGCCAGACGGACAGCTCGATGCCGTCCTCGTCCAGCGCCTCCTTCCAGGCGAGGACGTGCTGATAGACGCTGTCCACCAGCGTGCCGTCGAGGTCGAACAGGAAGGCGGTGTCGGTGCGCATCGCGGTACTCCGGGTTCTGCCGGGCGCCGGCGCTCCGGCTGGCCAGCGCCGCCACGTTCCTGCGCAGATGGTCAGCAACACAGCATGCGGAAGATGATGCCCCCGGGACGTGAACGGCGCGCACGCTATCGTCCGACCGGCCGGCCGGCCGGTCCGGACGCGCGACGCGATGCCGGATCTGCGCTAATCTGCCGCCGGCCGGGTTCTGCCAGGCCCCGCCAAGCAAAAACAGGAGGGAAACGCCATGCAGCTAAGCCACGCCGACCTGCTGAAGGCCTACCGTTCCATGGTCACCATCCGCCGTTTCGAGGAACGGGTGCAGGAGGAGTTTTCCAAGGGCGGTATCCCCGGTTTCGTCCACCTCTACGCCGGTGAGGAAGCGTCCGCCGTCGGTGTCTGCTCCCACCTGACCGCCGCGGATGTGATCGCCAGCACGCATCGCGGCCACGGCCACAGCCTGGCCAAGGGCTGCGACGTCACCGGCATGATGCTGGAACTGTTCGGCAGGCAGGGCGGGCTGTGCGGCGGCAAGGGCGGCTCCATGCACATCGCCGACCTCCACCAGGGCATGCTCGGCGCCAACGGCATCGTCGGCGGCGGCCCGCCGCTGGTGGTCGGCGCCGCGCTGACCGCCAAGACGCTGAACACCGGCAATGTCGCGGTGTGCTTCACCGGCGACGGCGGGTCCAACCAGGGCACCACGTTCGAGGCGCTGAACATGGCCGTGGTGCTGCAACTCCCCGCGGTGTTCGTGTTCGAGAACAACGGCTACGGCGAATATACCGGTGCGAAATACGCCGTCGGCAGCCGCGATATCGCCGGGCGCGCCGCCGGGTTCGGGATGCCCGCGGTGAAGGTGAACGGCGACGACTTCTTCGCCGTGCACGAAGCCGCCCGCGAAGCGATCGAACGCGCCCGCGCCGGCGGCGGGCCCAGCGCGATCGAGGTGGATACGTGCCGTTTCTATGGCCACCACAGCGGCGACGCGCAGCTCTATCGCGGCAAGGACGAGGTGAAACGGCTGCGCGAGGAACGCGACTGCCTGAAGCATTTCCGCGCCCGCGTCACCGAGGCGGCGCTGCTGGACGCGGCGGACCTCGACGCGGTGGAGCGGGAGGTCGCCGAACTGATCGACACCGCGGTGGCGACGGCCCGCGCGGCGCCGCCGCCGGACTCATCCGTGCTGCTGACCGACGTGTACGTGTCCTACTGAGGAGCCCGCGCCATGAGCATGAAAACCATCCGCCAGGCCCTCAGCGAAGCGCTGATCCAGGAGATGCGGCGTGACCCGCGCGTGGTGATCATCGGAGAGGACGTCTCCGGCGGTGCCGGCACCGAGGGCGGCCGCGATGCCGCCGGCGGCGTGCTGGGCGTCACCAAGGGCCTGATCAAGGAGTTCGGCGAGCACCGCATCATCGACACGCCGATCACCGAGTCCGCCATCATGGGCGCCGCCGCCGGTGCTGCGGCCACCGGGTTGCGGCCGGTCGCGGAGCTGATGTTCTCCGATTTCTTCGGTGTCTGCTTCGACCAGATCTACAACCAGGCGGCAAAGTTCCGGTACATGTTCGGCGGCAAGGCACGCACGCCGCTGGTGATCCGTACCATGGTCGGTGCCGGCCGCAGCGCCGCCGCACAGCACTCACAGAGCCCGTACCACGTTTTCACCAGCGTGCCCGGGCTGAAAGTGGTGGTGCCGTCGAACGCGTATGACGCGAAGGGGCTGCTGATCCAGGCGATCCGCGACGACGATCCGGTGATCTTCTGCGAGCACAAGCTGATGTACGACCTGCGCACCGAAGTGCCGGACGAGCCCTATACGATCCCGTTCGGCGAAGCGAACATCGTGCGCGACGGCGACGACGTCACCATCGTCGCCTTGTCCCGCATGGTGCACTATGCTGCCGAGGCTGCGGAAACCCTGGCGGCCGAGGGCATCGACTGCGAACTGATCGACCCGCGTACCACGTCGCCGCTGGACGAGGACACCATTCTGGAGAGCGTGGCGCGCACCGGCCGTCTGGTGGTGGTGGACGAAGCCACCCCGCGCTGCAGCATGGCGACCGATATTGCCGCGCTGGTCGTGGACAAGGCGTTCGACTCGCTGAAGGCGCCGGTGCGCCGCGTCACGGCTCCGCACACACCTGTGCCGTTCGCGCCATCTCTGGAGAAGCTCTACATCCCGGACCCGGACCGTATCGCCGCCGCAGTGCGCGACGTGCACGGCTACGCCCGTGCGGGCAAGGTCGCCGCCTGACCAGCCTGTGGCCTGCCGCCGCCGCCGTTACCGCGGCGGCGGCAGGTTCTGCTGCTGGACCGGGGCGTGCAACTGCACCGGCGCCTGGCCGGACGGCGGCTGGTTCACCGGCGGATAGGCCGGAGCATAGCCACCGGGCTGGGTTCCCGCCGGAGCCTCGCCATAGGACGGCTGCCTCTCATACGAGTACCGACGGTTGCTGGGACGGCGACGCGGCGGTCGAGATCGGGCCGCTGCCGTAGCGCGTCAGCACCTCGCGCAGCGGGTCGGCGCCGTGGTTCACCCCGACCATCTGGATGACGATCTGCCGGGACGAATAGGGCTGGCCGTAATAGGCCCGGTTCCAGTTGCTGCGCAGCGACATGATGCTGCCTTCCAGCGAGATGCCCCCGAACAGCCCGCGGCTCTGCGAGAACGCGACGATATCGGCCCCGACGGCGGCGGTGGTGGAGCCCTGAACGCCCGCACCGATCGTTGCAATGGCGATTCCGGCGCCGGCGCCCAGCTTGAACTGGCTGTCCATCACCGCATTCAGCCCGCGATTCGTCATGATCATCATGACCACCGAGCTGTCCTCGATACCGGCCTGCAGGCCGAAGCTGCCGCTGCCGATGGCATAGAACGAGGGGTATGACCACGTGTCGTTGCCGGCGCGCGCCAGCAGTACGCAGTTGCCGCCCGAACCGCCGAAGAAGAAGCCGGCCTTGAAAATCCGTGGACAGATCATCACGGCGCGGGCACGACGCAGCACGTTGCGCGCGTCCCTCCCCATGCTCTGGCTCATCATTTCCTGAACGGTCAGCGTGGCGCGATCGACCGCGACCTGTTGGTCGCTCTGCGCGCGGGCCAGGCCCGGGGCGGCGAGCAGCAGTACGGCGACGGCCAGCAGGAATCGGCGCATGGGCGGTCCTCCTCCGAGATTGCGCCTGCATAGCGCGACGACCCCGATTCGCCGGAACATTGGGGCGGATTTCCGGTCAATAACCCGGGAGTTCGTTGACGCAGACCACGCGCCAGCCTTCCGGATGCCGCTCCAGCCGGGTGAGCGACAGGTTCTGGATCGCCAGGTGCAGCGCATTGTCTGGCCCGATGCCCAGCGCATGCGCCACCGCGGCGCGGATGGTGCCGCCGTGGCTGACCGCCACCACGTCGTCACCGGCGTGGGTTCGGGCCAGGCGTTCCAGCACCGGGCCGACGCGGGCGATCACCTCCTGCATGCTTTCGCCGCCGGGCGGGCGTTCGTGGCCGCCGAGCGGCCAGAAGGCGTGTTTGGGCAGGGTCAGGCGGGCGGGCAGTTCGGCGTGGGGCAGGCCCTGCCAGTCGCCCAGCGCCTGCTCCGTCAGGTCCGGTTCTTCCTGCAGGTCGGTCCCGGGATAGCCGGCGGCGAAGATCGCCTCGGCCGTGCGGCGGGTGCGCAGCAGCGGAGAGACCTTCCATCGCGCCGGTCGCGGCAGGCGCTGGGCCAGGGAGCGGTACATCGGCCCCTGTTCCAGCAGTGTGGTCTCACACAGTTCGACGTCCATCACCCCATAGAGGATGGCACGGGCGTTCTCCTCCACCAGGGCGTGTCGGATCAGCCAGAAGGCCGTCGGGCCCTCCGAACGGGATAGGTCGGGATTTGCCATTGGTCCTGTATAGCCCCGGTCGATGCCTGGAGGCACCCGCGCAGGCTACCGATGGTCAACCGGGTCACGCTCCGGCTGGTGATCAGGCTCGTCTGCCGGCTCCGGGCTGGGGCCGACCGTGTTGGGCACCGGCACCGGCTTATGCTCCACCACGCGCAGGAACTGGTGTGCCATCGCGTGGTAAACCGGCTCCTTGCAGACCAGGCGGGAGGCGAGCGTGCCGAGGATCGCGGCCACACCGACCGGGACGGTCATCGACGGATTGCTGGTCATCTCGATGACGATCGCGGTGGCCGTCAGCGGGGATTGCACCACGCCGGCGAAATAGCCGGCCATGCCGACCATCGCAAAGCCCGCCATCGGCAGGCCGGGGATGAGCTGGGCGAAGTCGGTTCCCACGCCAACGCCGGCGGCCAGGGATGGCGCAAAGATGCCGCCGGGGATGCCCGACAGGTAGGACACCAGCGTGGCCAGCCACTTCAACGGGGCGAAGCCAATATTCGGCGGCGTGCCGTGCAGCAGCGCGGCCTGCGCCTCGGCATAGCTGGCGTCGAACACCTGACCGTTGGACACGTAGCCGATAATGGCCAGCAACAGGCCGCATCCGCCTGCAAACAGCACCGGCTGGCGCTGCGCCAGCCGGTTCACCGGCCCCGGCATGAAACGCGTCGGGGTGACCAGGATCTGTGCGAACAGGCCGCCGGCAAGACCGCCGATCACCGCGCAGACCGGGATCAGCAGCCAGATGAGGCCGATGGGCAAATAGGAATGCGCAACGCCGAAATAGGGCTCATAGCCCAGAACCGTCAGCAGGGTGACACCGCTGGCAAATGCCGCGAGGATGATCGAGCGCGCCTGTTCGGCATCGAAGCTGGCCGCCATTTCCTCGATGGCGAAAATGATGCCGGCGATGGGTGCGTTGAACGCGCAGGTGATGCCTGCGGCGCCGCCGGCCAGGATGAGCAGCCGCTGCAGCGCATGGCTTCGCTGCAAGCCCAAGCGTCCGCAGATGTTCATCGCGGCGCAGCCGATCTGCACGGTCGGGCCTTCCTTGCCGATCGAGGCGCCCACCGAAAAGCCGAGCAGGGTCAGCAGGAACTTGCCGATCGCGATGCGCAGCGACAGTACCGAGTCGACGTCGGCCGCATCGTGCATGTCCAGTCCCGCCATTGCCTGGGGGATGCCGGACCCCTGCGCGCCGGGGAACACCTTGCGGGTCAGGAATACGATAAGCGCCAGGCCGAACGGGCACAGCAGGAACACGATCCAGTGCCGGTGGGCGGTGACGTGCGCAAACAGGGCGTTGGCGCGGACAACGCCGATGCCGAAGATGATAGAGATCAAACCTGTAATAACGGCGGCGAATACAAATATCAAATTACGCTTCAACGCCGCCATTCAAGTCGGGCTCCGGGGGAGGGGGTGATGGGAAGGTAAATAGACGGACACCGTCTAACGGGCAACGACGCCGCCGAGTCAAGGTCGTGGACCCGGATCGCGTGCAAGCTGGATGCAGGCATGAGCCTATAGCATCGTTTGCAACGATGCGAACCGGTTGCCCCGTTGTGACGCCTGCTGCCCGGGTCGCTCGCAGGGTTGGTGATTATTCGCCGATATTCAGCAGGGCGCCGCGAACCCTGGCCTGGTGGAACTGGCGGGCGAACAGGGCGGCCGCGGCGGCGATCCAGATCACGTTCAGCCCGACCGCTGCCGCCAGGTGGCCCCAGGGGACGATGCCATCCAGCAGAATGCCGCGCATGCCCTCGAACACATGCGCCGCCGGGATCACCCAGGCGATCGGCCGGACCGCCGCCGGCAATACCGAGACCGGATAGAACACCGCGGCAAACGGGGTGATGCCGAACAGCACCGACCAGGCCAGCGCCTCGGCCCCGGCGCCGTGGCGCAGGATCAGCGAGACCACGCCCAGCGACACCGCCCATCCCATGACCATCAGATTGGCGAAGAACAGAATCAGAACAGGTCCGAGGGTGAACAGGTTGAAGGCGTACAGGGCCCAGGCGAGCAGGATCGCCGGCAACACGCCTGCCGCCACGCGCACCAGGGAGATTCCCAACAGCGCGGCCACCAGTTCCCATGGTCGCAGCGGGCTGACGAAGACGTGGCCGAGGTTGCGCGACCACATCTCCTCCATGAAGCTGATCGCCACGCCCATCTGGCTGCGCAGCGCCACCTCCCACAACAGGACGCCGCCCAGCAGTGTCGCGCCGGCGAGCGCGGCGCCG
The DNA here is from genome assembly GCA_963721065.1 of uncultured Alphaproteobacteria bacterium. Taxonomy (GTDB): domain Bacteria; phylum Pseudomonadota; class Alphaproteobacteria; order Acetobacterales; family Acetobacteraceae; genus CAWBLP01. Next base: position 714,261 of record CAVRHO010000009.1, on the reverse strand, counting down.
CTGCCCATGCGGCTGGTGAGGAAGCTGGCGGTGAAGCCCCAGATCAACATCTGCAGCACCGGCCAGTAGGCCAGTTCCAGCAACCGGGGCCAGGAACGGCGGTACAGCGCCAGGTGGCGGTACATCAGGCCCCAGATGCGGCGGGCGCTGGCGGCGGCTTGGGGGGCGGAGATCATTTGCCGGGCGCGGGCAGACGGTCGAACCCAGGCAGGCGCTCGAACACGGCGTCCAGCCCGGACGGCGGTTCGAGGTCGAATTCCCCGGTCAGGAGTTGCCGCAATGCGGCAACGTCCGCCAGGTGGGTCTCGCTGCGCCGTCCGTCTGTGTAACGGCGGGTCACCTTGCGGTTGAACAGGCTGATGCGCATCGTGGGCGTCAGGCGCTCCATCAGCAGGTTGTTGCGGAACAGCGAACCGGGATGCGTCGCCGTGAACCAGTTGGCCACCTCGTGGTCAACCGGGAGCTGCGGCTCCAGTGTGAAACCGTACAGATTCTGCCATCCGCCGGCTTCGGCGGCCTGCACCGTGTAGGTTCCCTGTGCCTCCAGCAGCCGCATCTCGCCATCCCGCATCGGCTGTGCCAGCCCTGATACGAGGCGCAACGGCGCTGTCATCAGGCGTCCGCCAAAACCAACGTCCACGAGGTATGTTTCGCCGCCGATCGCGACGCCCAGCGCCATGTGGGTGCGCGGCCGGGGGCGGTGGGGCGGGGTGCGTCCCAGCACGCGGCCGGCCAGGCCGCTTACGGTGAACCCCAGGCTTTCCAGTGCCGCCCGGAACAGCGTGTTGTGCTCGAAGCAGTAGCCGCCGCGCCGGCGATGTACAAGTTTGTCCTGCAGCGCTGGCGTATCCAGCGACACGGGGCGGCCGAGCAGCGGGTCGAAGTTCTCGAACGGGATCGCGGCCGGGTGCAGGGCATGCAGCGCGCGCAGGGTTTCCAGCGTGGCGGTGCGCGGCCCGGCATAGCCGATCCGCGCGAAGTAGGCGTCGAGATCGAGCATCCCCAGTGTCAGCCGATGCGGGAGAAGTCCGGGGCGCGCTTTTCCATGAAAGCGGCGAAAGCCTCCCTGGCCTCGGGCGAGGTCAGGCGTTCCGAGAACAATGCGAGCTCCTCGGTGATACGGCCGGCCAGGTCGGGTTTGCCCTGCTTGATCAGGCGCTTGGTCAGTCGCACGGCCTCGGGCGGCAGCGCCGCCAGGCGGTTCGCCAGCTCCCGCGCCGTGCCCATCAGCGCGGCATCGTCCACCACGCGGTTGACAAAGCCCCACTGCAGCGCCGTTGCGGCATCCATGGGTTCGCCCAGCAGCAGCAATGCGCTGGCGCGCTGCGGGCCGAGCAGTTGGGGGAACAGCAGGGAGCTGCCCGCCTCCGGCACCAGGCCCAGCCGGGTGAAGGGCATGACGAAGCGGGCGGATTGCGCGGCGACGATCAGGTCGCAGTGCGCCAGCATGGTGGTGCCGACGCCCACCGCGGCGCCGTTCACTGCGCCGATCAGCGGCGTCTGCATGGTAGAGATGGTGGGCAGGAAGCGCGAGCCGGCACCCTCGGCCCCGCCGGCGGCGCGGGCCTGGAAGTCCTTGATGTCGTTGCCCGACGTGAAGGTGTCGCCGGCGCCGGTCAGCAGCACTACGCGGATGGTGGGATCGCGGTCCGCGGTCTCGAAGGCATCCGCCATACCGTTGTACATCGCGCGGGTCAGCGCGTTCTTCTTTTCCGGCCGGTTGAGACAGAGCTCCAGCACGTGGTCGGTGCGTGTGACCACCAGGTGATCGGACATGCAGGCGTCTCCAGAAGATTTGCCCGGATGGTAGGCGGCGGCCGGGGCGGTCGCAATTGTCGGAGCCGGGTTCAGATGCTGCCGTTCGAGGATGACAGTTGGGCGACATCCCGCCCTCATGATGCCGCAGCACTTTCGAGGTCGGTCGGTCCTGCCTACAGAGAGAAACGTTACTGTGGTCCGGACGTGATATAACGGTATCATGACAGGATTTCTGCGGGGCGTTCGGCTCTTGGGGAAATGTTGCAGATGTCATGATTGGTGAAACTCATGACCTGGTAGAAAGCGCTGCCCGAAGTGCCGTCGCCAGCCGCGTCACGACGGCCTTCATGGACCGCCGGTCGGCAATCCGATGGGGAACTCTTCCGCTGAAAGCTGTGGAAGGACGTGGATGGCCGGCCTGCGCCGACCATGACGGTGTGGTACGCGTCGGTCGGACTCAACGCGGATGGCGCAGGGTCGCCCCGCGCCGTCCGACGCAGGCGTCACCAGGAAAAACGCGGGATCGTCGCCACCGGCGCCAAGCCGGCCGCCGTGGCCATCTGCTCCGCCCGGGCGGTGTCGAACCCACCCGTGCCATCGCGCAGATCCGCGCCATGGATGCCGTCCAGCACCCAGCATACCGGCAGGTCCACGGCAACCGCACCGGCGATGTCGGTACGCAATGAGTCCCCCACCGCCAGCACGCGATCCGCGGGCAGGTTCAGTTGCTGCAGCACCGGCTGGTAGATCGCCGGATCCGGTTTGCCGAGCGACTGCACGTCGCCGCCGAGCGCCCGGTAGCGCATCGCCAGCGCACCGGCGCACAGCACGCGCACGCCGCCGCGGATCACCTCCAGGTCCGGGTTGGCGCAGATCATCGGCAGCCGGCGGTTGAGGCAAGCCCGCAGCACCGGCTCGAACTCGTTCATGTCGGTGGGGTTGCGGTGGTCGTCCGGCCCGGTGTTCAGCACGAAATCGGCATCGGCGGGATCGGCCACGCGCTCCAGCGGCAGGCCCTCCAGCACCGGCAGGTCGCGCACCGGCCCCAGGTGGAACACCCGCCGTCCCAGCTCGGCCCACCACAGGCTTGGCGGGCTCTGCAGGGCGCGGCGTACCGCCTCGCCGCTGGTCAGAATGTCGGTATAGAGCGTGTCCTCGATGCCCATGCCGCGCATCATCGTCTGCACCGCCTGGTTTGGCCGCGGCACGTTGGACAGCAGCAGCGTGCGCTTTCCGGCTTCGCGCAGGCGACGCAGGGAGTCCACCGCGTGCGGGAAGGCGTTGACCCCGTCATGGATCACGCCCCACAGGTCGAGCACGAACCCGTCGTAGCGGTCCGCCAGCGATGCGAAACCGGGCAGATGTTCCATTCAGTCCCGTCCTGCGAAGTGTGATGCCTGGGTGCCGATGGCATCCTCTACCCGAGCGAAGCCCGCTTCGGCCAGAGCCTGCGCCAGCTCCTGCTTCAGGCGCGGGATCAGCGCGGGGCCGTGCCAGGCAAACCCGGTGTAAAGCTGCACCAGGGACGCGCCGGCCTGGATTTTGGCCAGCGCGTCGCGGCCGGAGAACACCCCGCCGGCCCCGATCAGCACCAGCCGTCCGCGCGCCAGCAGAAACGCCCGGGCGAGCACCGCGGTGGACAGCGGAAACAGCGGCACGCCCGACAGGCCACCGGTTTCGCGCGCCAGGGGTGAACCAAGGCCGTCTGGACGGGAAATCGTCGTGTTCGACACGATCAGCCCCTGCACGCCTTCGTTGACGCAGGTCTCGACGATGATCTCCAGCGCCGGTTCGGCCAGATCGGGGGCGATCTTCACCAGCAGGGGCGGACGGTCTTGCACCGCGCTCACGGCGCGAAGGATCGTGCGCAATTGCTGCTCACCCTGCAGATCGCGCAGCCCGGGTGTGTTGGGGGACGAGACGTTGATCACCGCGTAATCGGCATAGGGGGCCACTGCGGCGATCAGGGCGGGATAGTCGCGCGGCGGGTCTGCGCCTTCCTTGTTGATGCCGACATTGGCGCCGACCAAAACGTCGCCGCGCGGCACCGCGGCCAGTCGGCGGAGATACACGTCCAACCCGCCGTTGTTGAACCCCATGCGGTTGATCACCGCGCGGTCCGGGTCCAGCCGGAACAGGCGCGGGCGGGGATTGCCGGATTGCGGAAGTGGGGTGACGGTGCCGGTTTCCACAAAGCCGAAGCCGAGCCGGCGAAGACCGGCGACGGCGACGGCATCCTTGTCGAAGCCGGCGGCCAGTCCGATCGGGTTACGGAACCGGCGGCCGAAGACGGTCACGCCGAGCGATGGAGGATCGGGCCGGTCATCACGTCCGGCAAGGCCCCAGTGCAGGGCGACCAGGGCAAGCTGGTGCGCGCGCTCGGGATCCATCCGGCGCAGCAACGGCAGCAGGGCGGAGGCAATGGCCGGGGTCATAGGATGGCGGCTTATGCCCGCAACGCGCCGTGGTGCAAAGCGGACCCCTTGGGACAATGGTCGTCCGCCCCGGCCCGGACACTGCCGGCGCCCGGCATGCTGCGAATCCGCCGGGCCGTGGATGGATCGGACTGCGGCCGCCGCGGGTGGTCCGCTGTGGCTTGCCGGCAGGGCTCCGGCATCGAATGATGCGTCCGATGTGGCATGAGCCTTACCTGGAAACCTGTTGCCGCTCGGCGCTGCACCGGCTGTACCTGTCCGGCAGCGTCGGCCGTCCGCCCGGCATGAAGGACGGGCCATGCCTTCAGCGGCTCAGCGGCATGGGGTTGGTGCGGAAACGGCACGATGGCCGGTTCGAAATCACTCCGGAGGGCCGGGGCCGCCATGCACAGGAAGTACTACATCCAGCGGCTCACCGGCGCTGACCTGAGCGCGTCGGCTTAGGCAGCCCGCACAGAACCCTCGCACATGGTGCTTTGGTACATCGCGTCATCTGCCCGGAAACGATCCGGTGAAGACTGGCTCCACGACTGCGTCATGCCGAATGCGGCCGGCTCGGACCGCGACCCCGCCACGGGGAGCAGGAATGCCTTCGGCATGACGAAGACATGGATGGCCGGCCTTCGCCGACCATGACGCGGTATGCCGGGCCGGTTGTTGACGTGGTAGGCCGGGCCGGTTGTCGACGTGGTACCGGTGCGACGTGGATGCCGGTGTCGACGTGGTATGCCGGTGTCGACGTGGTATGCCGGTGTCGACGTGGTATGCCGGTGTCGACGTGGTATGCCGGGCGGATTGCCTGGGATCGGTTTGCTGCGGCGAACCGGGGCAGCATGCGGTCAGGCCACCCCGGATCGCGCGCGGCCGGAGTCAGGTCAGCGGGGCGGTCCGCACGCTGCCATTCCCCGCGGGTGTCACGCAAACGATGCGCGCGCCGTCGGTCGCGCTCAGCATCATGATGTCGCCATCGGTCAGCATGTCGGCGGCATCCTCGAAGTAGTCCTGTGTCGTGACCTGCGCCAGCGGGTCGGCCCCCGACTTGTAGTGCCACAGCGTGAAACCGTTGGCGTAGGCGAGGACGGAAAGGTTGCGGATGGCGAAGGCCATGGGCGTTTCTCCTTGGGGACAGCAGGCGGCGCGCCCGGGACGGGGCGACGCCGGGATTTGCCGGGGGTAAGCACCGGACCCGATTCCCGTCGGCAGTGTCGGGACAGACCGGGCCGGAAATGAGGTCAAGGACTCAATTCCGTGGGCAGGCTTTCAGGTGATGATACCCTTCATGCGCAGAAGCCATTCCAGCCGTTCGATGGCTTCGCGCCACAACCTCCAGTCGCAACGCTCCCTCGGGTTGGCCGGATTGGGCTCTGTCTGCCGCTCACCCCAGATGCGCAGAATGCGGGCGTGCACCAGGTCGATCCGGCGGCGGCGGTAGAGCGTGTCGAGGCATTTCACGACCTCATCCGGCTCGCAGGGCCGCCTGACCCCACCCTGATCGGGGATGCGCCGCGCCGCGCCGTCGCGCCGGGCGGCCAGGGCGGTCATAGTCCAGAACCACGCTTCCTCGGCGCTCCGGAACGGTTCCACCGGGCGTTTGCGCTGCAACTGTCCTGCCGCGGCCGGCGGGCCGGATGTGGCTGCGAGAGGCATGGGGCATCTCCTTTTTGGAACGCGACCTTGGCGAACGGAACAGGAACATAAAACCATAGGTTGTGGAAATTGGCAAGGGGGTTGCGCGCTTTTTTCCTATGAAATTCGGCGCAAAGTCCTATAGTGCGCCGCGCAGTCCGATTCGCCGGGGCAGACCGCGCCGGCTGCCAACCATTCCAACGGGGATTTTCCCGGCGCGTGCCGCCGGCGCGCGCCGCACGATGAGGGTGCGATGAAGCACGAGGATATCTGGCGGGCGCTCGATACGCTCGCCGCGGAGTACGGCCTGTCGGCTTCCGGCCTGGCCAAGCGGTCGGGGCTGGATCCGACAACCTTCAATCCGTCCAAGCGGCGCATGCCGGACGGGCGGGCTCGCTGGCCGAGCACGGAGAGCATCGCCAAGGTGCTGGATGCGACGGGGGCGAGCCTGGAGGCGTTCACCGCCCTGGTCTCCGGCGCCCGCGCGCTGTCCAGCTCATCCGGCAGCCGCAACGCCACCCGGCGCGTGCCGCTGATCGGCTTGGCGCAGGCGGGGGGTGACGGTTACTTCGACGACGGCGGCTACCCGGTCGGTGGCGGCTGGGACGAGGTCAGCCTCCCGGAGATTGGCGACCCGAATGCCTATGCCCTGGAAATCAGCGGCGATTCGATGGAGCCGGTGTTTCGCGACGGCGATATGGTGATCGTCTCGCCCTCGGCGCCGATCCGTCGCGGCGACCGCGTCGTGGTACGCACCCACGCCGGTGAAGTCATGGCCAAGCAACTCGCCCGTCGCTCGGCCCGACGCGTGGAGCTGAAAAGCCTCAACCCGGAGCACCCGGACTACAGTTTCGAGTTGCCGGAGGTCGCCTGGGTGCACCGGATCATCTGGGCCAGCCAGTAGCCACCGCGTCGTGCGGTGCCGGGCGTGGCGCTGACCCGGGAGTGGCTGTCCGACACTCGGATTTCCTTTGACGCACGACCCGCTCGCAGGTGCATGCTGAATCGCAATACCGGTGAACCGGAGGCGGCGATGATGCGTGGCGTGATCCTGCTGCTGCTGACCTTGAGCGTTGCCGGCCCCGCTGCGCGGGCGGCCGAGCAGGCGGACCTCGCCCTGGTGTTGCTGACCGATGTTTCGCGCAGCATCGACGATAGCGAATTCAGACTGGAGAAGGACGGTTACGCTGCCGCATTCACCGACCAGCGGGTGATTGCGGCGATCCGCGGTGGCGTCGTCGGTGCCATCGCGGTGACCTACGTGGAGTTCGCCAGCCACGATCAGGTGAGCACCGTCGTGGACTGGACCGTGATCCGCGACACCGCCTCGGCTGCGGCGTTTGCCAACCGGCTGAAGGCGGCGCCTCGTGCTTTCTCCGGCCGCACGGCGATCAGCAGCGGGATCGATCGCGGGGTTGCCTCGCTGGCGGAAAGCGGCGTCAATGCCCCTCGCCGGGTGATCGACGTCTGCGGTGACGGGACCAGCAACGCCGGGCGATCGATCGAGGAGGCCCGGGACGATGCGGTGAAGGCGGGGGTGGTTATCAACGGACTGGCGATCAGCAATGACCATCCCGTGCCCTGGACTCTGGCCCATGTGCAGCCGCCCGGCGGGTTGGTTAAATGGTACCGGGATCACGTCATCGGCGGGCCTGGTGCGTTCGTGCTGGAGGTGCACGATTTCCAAAACTTCGGCGAGGCCATGACACGCAAACTGGTGACCGAGATCGCGGGGCAGAGGCACGCGCTGCGCTACGCCGCAGCGCCGTAGAACGCCCGCCATCCGGCGCCGGCCATCGAAACTGGGGACGAGTCTGTACAATGGGGATGCTGATCGACGGCGTCTGGCACGCCAATGAGGGTGATCGCGCCAAAGAGGCGAACGCCAACAGCGGGCGCTTCGTGCGCAAGGAAGCTGCTTTTCGCAACTGGGTTACGCCGGACGGGCGTCCCGGCCCCACCGGGCACGACGGTTTCGCTGCCGCACCGGGGCGGTACCACCTCTATGTCTCGCTCGCCTGTCCGTGGGCGCATCGCACGCTGATCATGCGTGTGCTGAAGGGGCTGCAGCAGATCATTCCGGTATCGGTGACGCACTGGCTGATGGGCGAGCAGGGCTGGACCTTCGCGCCCGGTGAAGGCGTGGTGCCCGACCCGCTGTTCAACAGCCGCTACATGCATGAGTTGTATGCCCGTGCCGACCCGAGCTACACCGGCCGGGCCAGCGTGCCGGTACCTGTGGGACCAGCATACCCAGACGATCGTCAACAACGAGTCGTCCGAAATCATCCGCATGTTCAACAGCGCCTTCGACAAGGTCGGGGCACGGTCAGGCGATTATTACGCGGCTGACGAGCGGGCCGACATCGATGCGGTGAACGCTCGAATTTACGACACCTTGAACAATGGCGTGTACAAGTCAGGTTTTGCCACCACCCAGGCTGCGTATGAGGATGCCGTTACGCCGCTGTTCGATACGCTGGACTGGCTGGAGGATCGCCTCAGCCGTGCGCGCTTCCTGTGCGGCGACACGCTGACCGAGGCGGACATCCGGCTGTTCACCACGCTGATCCGCTTCGATCCGGTGTATCACGGCCACTTCAAGTGCAACCTGCGGCGGCTGGTGGACTACCGCGCCCTGTGGGCGTACACCCGCGACATCTACCAGATTCCGGGTATCGCCGAGACGGTGAATTTCCTGCACATCAAGCGGCACTATTACCAGAGCCACAAGAGCATCAATCCGAGCGGTATCGTACCGCTTGGCCCGGTGCTCGACCTGGATGCGCCGGCCGAGCGGGGCAAGGACATCGATAAGCTGATCGTGTTCTGACGGTTGGGTGGATACGGGCTGAGTTCTCCGACCGGTTCGCCACTCGGAACATTTGGTGTCTGCAACGCGACGGCAGTTGACTTTCCCCCCGGGTCGGCAATGGTTCCTTTATGCCCATCCTCACTGGAAACGCCCGGGTTGCCGGCATCATCGGCTGGCCCGTCTCCCACTCCCGCTCCCCCCGCCTGCACGGGTTCTGGCTGGAGCGGCACAAGATCGACGGCGCCTACATCCCGCTGCCGATCCGCCCGGAGCAGTTCACCACGGCCGTCCGCGGCCTGGTGGCGGCCGGTCTGGCCGGGGCGAACGTCACCATCCCGCACAAGCTTGCCGCGTTCGAGATCTGTGACCGCGTGGAGGACAGCGCCCGTCGCGCCGGTGCGGTGAACACGCTGATGTTCCGCGACGGCACGATCACCGGCGCCAACACCGACGGCACCGGCTTCATCGACAACCTGCGCGCCCACGGCGTCGATCCCGCCGCCGGCCCGGCCCTGCTGCTGGGCGCCGGGGGCGGTGCCCGCGCGGTGGCCGCGGCGCTGCAGGATGCCGGCGCCACGGTGACGGTCGCCAACCGCACCCCCGCCCGTGCCGAGGCCCTGGCGCGCGACCTGCCCGGCCTGCGCGTGGTGCCCTGGGAGCAGCGCAACGACGCGCTGCCCGATCAGGCGCTGGTGGTGAACACCACGTCGCTGGGCATGGCCGGGCACGAGCCGCTGCCGCTGGACCTGGACCGCGCGCCGAACACGGTGGCCGTGGCCGACATCGTCTATATCCCGCTGGAGACTCCGCTGCTTGCCGCCGCCCGCGTCCGCGGCCTGCGCGCGGTGGAGGGGCTGGGCATGCTGCTGTACCAGGCCCGCGCCGGCTTCGCCGCCTGGTTCGGCGTGCAGCCCACCGTGGACGAGGAACTGCGACGCTTCGTGGAGGCCGGCCTGGCGCAATGAAGATCATCGGCCTCACCGGCGGCATCGGCATGGGCAAGTCCACCGCCGCGGCGGTGTTCCGCCGGGCGCATATCCCGGTATTCGACGCGGACCGGGCGGTGCACCGGATGCAGGCGCGTGGCGGCCGGGCGGTGAAGGCGATCGGTTCGGCGTTTCCGGGCGCCGTGCGTGACGGCGCGGTGGATCGCACTGCGCTGCGTCAGGCGGTGATCGGCAACCCCGACGCGATGAAGAAGCTGGAGGGCATCCTGCATCCCATGGTGGAGCAGGAGGAACGGGAGTTCGTTCAGCGCGCCCGACGGCAGGGCAGGCGCATCGTCGTCCTGGACATCCCGCTGATGTTCGAAGTCGGCGGCGACAAGCGCGTGGACCAGGTGGTGGTGGTCTCCGCCCCGCCCAGCGTGCAACTCCACCGCGTCCGCCTGCGCCGCCGCATGAGCGCCGCCGATATCGCCGCGATGATCGCGCGGCAGATGCCGGATGCCGAGAAGCGCCGCCGCGCTGATGTCGTGGTGCGCACGGGCCTGTCGCGTCACCACACGCTGCGTCACCTGCGTCGTTTCATCCGGGAACTGCGGGATCAGTAGTGGGCGGTGGCGGGTCGGCGGCATGTCGGCGTCGGGTCTGGCGTGCGACGTCCGCACACCCGCATCCCGACCCGCTCGCGGCCAAGCGCCTCACGGCCGCCGCTCGAACAACCGCAGCACGGCCGGCCCCCGTACAGTCGCGTCATGGCCGCCTCCCGGAGCCGGCCATCTGCCCCCGTCAGAGCGTGCACGTTGCGGCGTGACCCGATCGTCGTCGGGTCGATGGCCGGCTCGGGGGGCGGCCATCGACCCCTGTAAAGGGGGGCGGTACCCTGTAACGGAGGCGACGCGACCCAAATCAATACCACCGGCGCGGGTGCCCGCCCTTTCGTTGCGTGGCTACCCGCTCGTTCGTATGGATCAGGCCCAGCTCGACAGGAAGAACCGCGGCAGCTCGTCCGGCCAAGGCTGGAACTTCAGGTCCGAGGCGAAGGCGTAGTAGTCCACGTAGGTGAACAACGGCAGCCAGTACGCCTGCGTGGTGATCCGGTGGATCGCCTCGCCGTAGTACTTCAGCCGCTGCTTCGGATCGTTCACCGACCCGCCTTCCTTCAGCAGCTTCTCCACCACCGGGTCGCGCGCGTAGTCGGCCGCACCGCCGCCGAAGAAGTACGGCAGGATCGCCGAGACGTCGTTGATCGAATAGCTGCCCCAGCTACCGCCATCCAGCGGCGCCTGGCCGGAGTTCCGTTTCTGCACCGCGGCGCCAACCTGAAGCTGCTGGATCTGCGCGTTGATACCCACAGCCTTCAGGTAGTTCTGGATCGCCGCATTCCACGACGGCAGCAGATAGCTGACCAGCGTGGTGGAGAAACCATGAGGATACCCGGCCTCCGTCAGGAGCTTCTTCGCCTTGTCGGGATCGTACGGGTATTTCATTGCCGCCAACTCAACGCAGCCGAACTGATGCGGATAGCACGGCGCGTCGATCGGCTGGGAGCCGCCCTGCACCAGGTCCTTCGCCATCGCCGCGCGGTCCACCGCGTAGCAGATCGCCTGGCGCACCTTGGGCTTGGTCAGCGGATTGTCCTTGCCGGAGCGCCCGGCCGCGTCGATCGACATGAAGCCGATGCGCATCGACGGTGACCGCTCCGCGGTACGGCCCGGCAGCGCTTTCAGGTTCTTGAACTGGTCCGGGTTGTACTGCCAGATCCAGTCCGCCTGCCCGCTGATGAACGCGGTGAGTTCGCCGGCGGCATCCAGCACTTCATTGATCTTGAGGTACTTGATCGCCGGACGCCCCTTCGGGCTGGCGGCGTAGTACCCGTCGAACCGCTCCATGTCGATCGCGCTGCTGCCGTCCACGCGGGTGATGCGGTACGGACCGGCACCAACCGGCTTCTTCGAGTATTCGGCGGGACCGACCTTCTCCCGATACATCTTCGGATAGATCGGCAACACCATGGAGAAATACTCGATGGCCGCCGGAAACACGCTGTTCAGCTCGATTTCGACCTGATGATCATTGAGCTTCTTCGTCGATTTAATAAAGGAGAAGTTACTCGGCACCGAAACCTTCGGATCATGCAGAATGGTGTCGAAGGTGTACACCACGTCATCGGCGCCGAACGAATCGCCATTGTGGAACTTCACGCCCTCGCGCAGCGTGAACTGCAGCGTCGTCGGGCTGGTCAGCTTCCACTCGGTCGCCAGCAACGGCACGTTCTTGAAGGTATGCGGGTCGCGATAGGTCAGCGTATCCCATGCATGATGCGCGACGATCAGCCCGGACCGCAGGCTGTTGCGATAGGGATCGACATCGGGGATCGCGTCGCGCCACGTAACCCGCAGCGTGTCGTTGGCCTTCTGCGCGAACGCGGTGCCGTCCAGTGCAGGCAGCGTCGCTGCCGCTGCGGCGGAGCCGAGGAATGTCCGGCGCTTCATGTGAGTCTCCTTCTGCGTCAAGGCGTCAACGGCTGGCGTCGGCCAGGTGGCATTCGACGTCGCCGGGGACGGGTGGTTCGCTGCGGCACCGCGGGATGGCAACCGGACAGCGCGGATGGAAGCGGCAACCGGGCGGAATGTTGGCCGGGTCGGGATAGCCCTCGCCCAACGGAATCTCCGGCAGGCCAAGACCCGGCTCCGGCGTCAGCACCGAGGCCAGCAACGCGCGCGTATAGGGGTGCTGCGGCGTGCGGAACACGCGGTCCGCCGGGCCTCGTTCCACGATACGACCGAGATACATCACCGCCAACTGGTCGGCGATATGCTCCACCACCGCCAGATTGTGGCTGATGAAGACCAGCGTCAGGTTGAAGCTGGCCCGCAGCTCCGCCAGCAGATTGAGGATCTGCGCCTGCACCGACACGTCCAGCGCCGAGGTCGGTTCGTCGCACACCAGGATGCGCGGCTCCAGCACCAGCGCACGGGCGATCGCCACGCGCTGCCGCTGTCCCCCCGACAGTTGTGCCGGATACCGCTCGGCAATCTCCGGCGCGAGTCCCACACGGCGGAGCATGGACATGACACGATCCTGCCGGTCTGCCTTGCCGAAGCCGCCGACCGCACGCAGCGGCAGGGCGATCGCGTCGCCAATCCTGCGGCGCGGGTTCAGCGAGCTCGCCGGGTCCTGAAACACCGGCTGGATCAGCCTGGCGCGCTCCCGCCGGTCCATGGCGCGCAGGTTCTGCCCGGCGATCAGCACGTTACCGCCGGTCGCCGGCTGCAACCCCAGCAACACGCGTGCGAGCGTGGACTTGCCGCACCCGGACTCGCCGACGATGCCGATCGCGGTGCCTTCCGGCACGGTCAGCGACACGTCGTCCACCGCGACCACCCGCCGGTGGACGCCAAACGTGCCGGCCCGCTGGTCGAACACGACCGACAGGCCGTTGGCTTCAACCGCCGCGCTCATGCCGCGTCCTTCCAGTCGGCGGCCAGGCGGCAGCGCCAGCTATGCGCGCCGTCCTGTTGCAACGGCACCGGGTGGGCGCAGTCCGCCACGGCATAGGTGCAGCGGTCTCGGAACGGGCAGCCCTGGAAACCGGCCTCGATGCGCGGCACCACGCCGGGGATCGAGGCCAGCATTTCCCCGCGCTTCACCTTGCCCGGGACCGGGATCGCCCGCAGCAGGCCGCGCGTGTAGGGATGGTTCGGCGCGGCAAAGACGGATGCGACCGGGCCGCGCTCGACGATCTCGCCCGCATACATCACCGACACCGTATCGGCGATGCGCGCCACCACGCCCAGGTCGTGGGTGATCAGCAGCACCGCCAGGCCCAGATCCCGCTTCAGGTCGTTCAGCAGGCGCAGGATGCCGGCCTGCACCGTGACATCCAGCGCGGTGGTGGGTTCGTCGGCGATCAGCAGCTCCGGGTCGCACAGCAGCGCCGTCGCGATCATCACGCGCTGCCGCAGCCCGCCGGACAATTGGTGCGGATACTGGCCCAGCCGCATGCCGGGCGCGGATACGCCGACACGCGCCAGCATCGCCTCGGCACGTTCCGTCGCCGCGGACCGGCCCATGCCGCGATGCCGGCGCAGCACCTCCGTCATCTGCGAGCCGATCGTGTAGGCGGGGTTCAGGCTGGTCATCGGCTCCTGGAAGATCATCGCCATTCGGTTGCCGCGCAGCTTCTGCATCTGGCGTTCCGGGATGGTGGCGATGTCCTGGTTGTCGAACCGGATGAAGTCGGCGCGCTGGCGGGCGCTGCGTGGCAGCAGGCGCATCACGCCAAGTGCGCTGACCGACTTGCCGCAGCCGGATTCGCCCACCAGGCAGTGCGTCTCGCCGCGGGCGATCTCCAGGTCGATGCCGCGGACCGCGTGCATGCGGCCGAACGACACGTGCAGTTGTTTCACCTCCAGCACCGCGCTCATCGGCCGCGATCCGCGCCCAGGGCGTCCCGCAACCCGTCGCCGAACAGGTTGATGCCGAATGCCAGCACGCACAGCACGATGCCGGGGATCTGGATCACCCAGGGGGTGAAGAACATGTAGTCCTTGGCTTCGGCGATCATCAGCCCCAGCGACGGCAGCGGCGGCGGCACGCCAAGGCCCAGGAAGGACAGCGCGGCGGCCAGCAGGATGGCGATCGCCATATCGACGGTGGCGACGACGATCAGGTGGTGCACGATATTCGGCAGCACCTCCCCCAGCACGACACGCAGGCGGGAACAGCCGGCGCACCAGGCGGCCGAGACGTAGTCCAGGGTGATCACCTGCCGCGTGGCAGAGCGGGCCACCACCGCGAAGCGCTCCCACAGCAGCAGCCCGATGGTGAGCATCACCACGGTGAGAGAGCTGCCGACCAGGAACACCACGGTCAGCGCCACCAGGATCAGCGGGATCGCCAGGCGGCAGGAGATGATGAACAGCACAATGGAATCGATCCACCCGCCGAAATACCCGCCGACGACGCCCAGCGCGGTGCCGATCAGGCCGGAGAGGATCACGGTGGTGATGCCGATCTCCAGCGAGATGCGGACACCCAGCAACAGGCGCGACAGATAGTCGCGGCCGAGCTGGTCGGTGCCGAACAGGTGGGCGGAAGAACCGCCGGGCAGCCAGGCCGGTGGAATGAAGCGGTGGCTGAGGTTCTGGGCGAATGGATCATGCGGCGCGAAAAACGGGCCGAAGATCGCAATCAGCACCGCGAGGGTGACGATAACGCCGCCGATCAGCAGCGGCAGGCGACGGGTCCAGCTCAATGTCCGCGCACCCGCGGGTCGAGCAGCGCCCCCATCATTTCAGACAGCATGGTAAGTCCAACGAAAATCAGAGCGAACAGCAGGACGACCGCCTGTACCACCGGGAAATCACCTTTTCCGATGGACTCCCAGGCGAGATAGCCAATGCCGTGGATATTGAACACGACCTCCACAACCACCGAGCCGCCGAGAATGAATCCCAACTGCACGGCGGACACGGCAACCACAGGCATCGCGGCGTTGCGGAAGGCGTGTTTCAGCACGATTGAGGCTCGGCTCAGGCCCTTGGCGCGCGCAGTACGCACGTAGTCGGCGCGCATCGCGTCCACCATGCCACTGCGGGTGAGGCGCAGCATCACCGGGATGGCAACGAAGGACAGCACAATGGCGGGCAGGATGTAGCCCTGCCATGTCGCGACGCCGGCAATGGGCAGCCAGTGCAGGTCGATCCCGAACCAGATGATCAGGAGCAGCCCAAGCCAGAACCCGGGGACCGCCTGCCCCAGCAATGCGACCGAACCGATGGCGATGTCCAGCGCGGTGCCTTCCCACAAAGCCGCGGTAATGCCCAGGGGCAGCGCAACGACAGTGGCGATGGCGATGGCCAGGATGCCCAGGCGGAAGGTGATCGGGAAATGCGTGGCGATCAGGCTGGACACTTTCTCGTGGAACAGGAACGAGGTGCCCAAATTGCCGTGCGCGGCGCTGTTGGCCCAGTCGAAGAACTGCACCGGCAGCGGCCGGTCCAGCCCGAGTTGATGCTGGATCCTGGCAATGGCGGCAGCACTGGCATCCGGCCCCGCGATATTGATCGCGAGGTTCCCCGAGGCGCGGCTGAGAATGAAGCTGGCGATAAGTACGGTCAGACAGACAAGCGCACCCAGCAGCAGCGATCGTAGCAGGAATCGCAGCATGCGGTGTCGGTACTCCTATGCAACGGCGACGAAGCGGCTCGCCGGGTGAAGGGGTTTAGCAAACCCCATGCCGCATGCAAGGCGTACGCATCCGGGCCCGGACGGGCGCGGGTCTGCCCGGTTGCGCGCCATATGCCTGCGAAATGGTCAAGGGTGTGATGCAACACCGCGCCGGATCCCGTGTCGCGAATTGGGGTTGCGCTGCTAGTATATTGCCGATCAGGGTGCATGCGCTGACGAAAGGACTGTGCGGTATGAATGACGTTGCGGAAGCACCGGCCGGAATGCATCCCCGGCAGAGCGCCGGGGACCGCGCGGTGCTGTTCGATACCGAGACCACCGGCCTGGAACCGCAACAGGGCCACCGTGTCATCGAAATCGCGGCGCTGGAGCTGATCAACGATCTTCCCACCGGTCGCCACTTCCACACGCTGATCGACCCCGAGCGCGACGTCCCGGACGATGCCACGCGCATTCACGGCTTCACCAACGCCCATCTGGCCGGCAAGCCGCGCTTCGCCGAGATCGTGGACGAGATGCTGGCGTTCTTCGGCGACGGCAGGCTGATCGCGCACAACGCCCCGTTCGACTTCAACTTCCTCGACGCGGAACTCGCGCGGGCCGGCCGCCAGAAGCTGGAGCGGGAGCGGATGGTCTGCACGCTGGTGCTGGCCAAGAGCCGCTTTCCCGGCATGCCGAACAGCCTGGATGCGCTGTGCCGGCGCTTCAGCATCGATCTTTCGGCGCGCACCACCCACAACGCGCTGCTGGACTGCAAGCTGCTGGCCGAGGTGTATGTCGAGCTCACCGGCGGCCGCCAACGTGGCCTGTCGCTCTCGGCCGAGGTCGAGGCGGCGCCGATCGTCACTTATTCCCACGCCGGCCCGCGCACCCCGCGCCCGATCGTGCCGACCGAGGCGGAGCTGACAGCGCATGCAGCCTTCGTGGAGCGGCTGAAGGAGCCGGTCTGGACGGCGGAGTAACACCAATCCGTGCCGCGTACTGATCGGCGAAGGCCGGCCATCCATGTCTTTTTCGCCGCCACCATGGGAAACGTCGCGGATGGCGGGTTGGCCGACGGTCAGACTCAGCCCAGCTTGTGGATGTCATGGACTTGCACGCTGGCAAAAAGGTCCGCGTTCGCCTCCGCGGTGTCGCGCTGCGGCAGTGAAGAAAGCAAGCCATACACGGAGTTGCAAGAAATGCACACAAAGTTCCACAAAGCATAGATGTTCTGCTTCGCTCTGCGAGCTGAGCTTCGTTGCAGGCGTGCTCCGATGTATGTCAATTCAGTGAAACTCTATTTACATTCTGTGCAATATTGTGCAGCAACTTGCATTCCTCTCCAGCGAAGGACCCCAAACCCGCACGGGATTGGCTGCAAACCCTAAAACACGCTGCCGCCCAGGCCAGCCACGACTTGCCCTCCGGCAAATTTGAGCGTCAGCTTCACCGTTCCGGCGCCACCCGGCACGAAGGGAGCTGGCCATGCCGACCTATGTCATGCTTGCCAATTGGACCGAACAGGGGCTGCGCTCCATCGAGGAGAGCCCGAAGCGCATCAACTCCGCCCGGAAAGCCCTGGAGGAGATGGGCGGCCGCTTCCTGTCGGTGCACATGACCATGGGAACCTACGACCTGGTGATCACCTACGACGCGCCGGACGACGCGGTCGCTGCCCGTTTCACCCTGCTGCTGGGCAAGCTTGGCAACGTGCGGACCTCTTCGCTGAAGGCCTTCCCGGAGGAAGCCTACCGGCAGATCATCAACTCGCTACGCTGAGGGCGGCAAAGCGCCCGCCGGACCGGCGAATGTCGGCCCTGGTATGGCCGAATAGAGTGGGTTGCGCCACCAGCAATGCCCGGAAAGCAGGGCCGCCTTGTCCCTCTTGCGCCAATAAGAAGACAGGGCCGTGCATTCCGCACTTGCAAAACGCCGGCCGCTGACGCATCTCACGCTCCGGATATAGCCGGCCGCTAGCCGGCCGGTACAGACGCGGGCGCGCGGGGAGGGCCTCCCCGGATCCGAACCGGATCACGCGCCCCGTTGCTTCATTGGAGGTATCACTCGTGCCCGTCACGCCGCTCGAACGGATCCGCAATATCGGCATCACCGCGCATATCGACGCGGGCAAGACCACGACGACCGAGCGCATCCTGTATTACACTGGCATGTCGCACAAGATCGGCGAGGTGCACGACGGCAACACCACGACCGACTACATGGACCAGGAGCGTGAGCGGGGCATCACCATCACCTCCGCCGCGGTGACGTGCGAGTGGAAAGACTACCGCATCAACATCATCGACACGCCCGGCCACATCGACTTCAACATCGAGGTCAACCGGTCGCTGCGCGTGCTGGACGGCGCGGTCTTCATCATCGAGGGCGTCGCCGGCGTGCAGCCGCAGTCCGAGACCAACTGGCGCCTGGCCGACCGCTACAACGTCCCGCGCATCATCTTCATCAACAAGCTGGACCGCACCGGCGCCGACTTCTTCCGGGCCTTCGATACCCTGAAGGACAAGCTGGATATTGTCGCCCTGCCGCTGCAACTGCCGATCGGGATCGAGGACAAGTTCCTCGGCGTGGTCGACCTGGTGGAAATGCACGCGGTGATCTGGGACGGCAGCGAGCTGGGCGCCAGCTTCCACACCGAGCCCATTCCGGCCGACCTGGAAGAGCAGGCCAAGGAATACCGCCAGTTGCTGCTGGACACCGCCCTGTCGGTCGATGACGCGGCGATGGAGGAGTATTTCGACAAGGGTGACGTCTCGATCGAGACGCTGAAGCGCTGCATCAAGAAGGGCACCGTCGCCGGCGACTTCCGCCCGGTGCTGTGCGGCACGGCGTTCAAGAACAAGGGCGTGCAGCCGCTGCTGGACGCGGTGATCGACTACCTGCCGGCCCCGTCCGACGTCCCCGGCATCCTTGTCGCCCCTGAGGAAGGCCAGGAGGAAGCCGCGGCCGAGACGCAGACCGAGCGTCGCCGAATTCCGATCGATCCCGAAGGCTCGTTCGCCGGGCTGGCGTTCAAGATCATCAACGACAAGTACGGCACGCTGACCTTCGTCCGCATCTATTCCGGCACGCTGAAGTCGGGCGACATGGTGATGAACA
This sequence comes from uncultured Alphaproteobacteria bacterium, assembly GCA_963721065.1. Classification (GTDB taxonomy): domain Bacteria; phylum Pseudomonadota; class Alphaproteobacteria; order Acetobacterales; family Acetobacteraceae; genus CAWBLP01. The sequence continues at coordinate 695,392 of CAVRHO010000009.1, read as the reverse complement.
CCACCAAGGGCCAGCGTGAGCGCATCGGGCGGATGTTCCAGATGCACGCCGACAAGCGCGTGGAGGTGAAGGAAGTCGCCGCCGGCGACATCGCCGCCTTCGTCGGGCTGAAGGATACCGGCACGGGTGACACGCTGGCGTCCCAGCAGGACCCGGTGGTGCTGGAGCGGATGGCCTTCCCGGTGCCGGTGATCGACATCTCGGTGGAGCCGCGCACCAAGGAGGCGGTCGAGAAGATGACGATCGGCCTGCAGAAGCTGGCCGGCGAGGATCCCAGCCTGCGCCTGCGCACCGACCAGGAAACCGGCCAGACCATCCTGTCCGGCATGGGCGAGCTGCACCTGGAGATCATCATTGACCGTCTGCGGCGCGAATACGGCGTGGACGCCAATGTGGGCGCACCGCAGGTGGCCTACCGCGAGACCATCTCCCGCCCGCACACCGAGACCTACACCCACAAGAAGCAGACGGGTGGTTCCGGCCAGTTCGCCGAGGTGAAGATCGTGTTCGAGCCGCTCGACCGGAACGGCGGGTTCGTGTTCGAGAACGCGGTGGTCGGCGGATCGGTGCCGCGGGAATACATCCCGGCGGTTGAAAAGGGCCTCAAGAATCAGGCGGATACGGGCGTACTGGCCGGCTTCCCGACGGTGGACTTCAAGGCCACTCTGGTGGACGGCAAGTATCACGACGTCGACTCTTCGGCCCTGGCCTTCGAAATCGCCGCCAAGGCCTGCTTCCGCGACGGCATGAAGAAGGCCAACCCGATCATCCTGGAGCCGATCATGGACGTGGAGATCACCACGCCGCAGGATCACGTAGGTGACGTGGTGGGCGACCTGAACCGCCGCCGCGGCATGATCCAGAACCAGGAGAGCTCGGGTTCCACCGTCATCGTGCGGGCCCATGTTCCCCTGAAGGAAATGTTCGGATACATTTCCGACCTGCGGAGCATGAGCAAGGGGCGCGCGTCCTTCACGATGCAGTTCCACCACTACGATCCGGTGCCGCGGAACATCGCGGACGAGATCATGGCCAAGAGCGCATGATCTCAGGCGGCCACCGTTGCCGCGTGCTGTGGCCGGGCGCCGCCTGGCCATCGCCGCGCTGGCCGCGGGTCGACTGATGGAGTGCGATTAGCATGCAGCCCCGCCTCCATTGGACGCGGGGCCGGCAGGAGAAGGGTGTCGGGATTTCCCCCCGCACCCTGGAATGGGTCGGATGCGACGACGCGGGCGAGGCCATCGCCCGCGTCGTTCGCGTTCTGGGGCCGGTCAGTAGCGAGTGGCGCCGGTTTCGGGCGGTGGCGCTCGACGCCGAAGCCCGCGTGATCGAGCTCCGCCCCGCGGAACCGCCGGACGGCGCAGCGTGGCTGGCCTGCATCGGCGGCAAGGTGGTCGGCCGGGCCGCGGCGGCGATGGAAGCCGTGCGGCTGGCCGAAGGCGCGCTGGGCGGGGGGTGACGGGTATTCCTCGTGCCGATTCCGCCTCCGGTGTCGGTGCCGAGTTCGGTGCAGGCAGGTGGACTGTCGTGCTGCCCAACTTCAATTGCAGGCAGGCGGACAATCAGGCCGCTCCGCTCCGCCGCAGTCATGACCGGGTCAGGCCGGCCGGACCCGGCCGTCTACCCCGGAACGACCGGGTCGGCACAGGTCTGGCGCTTGCCCGGTCATCACGGGCAGATGGCCGGGTCAGGCCTGGTCAGGGCCCGGCCATGACTTAGATGCAGTGGCTCACCGGTCCCACGCCAACCTCGGACGCGTAGAGGCCGTGGGCCGAATCCGCTCAGTAGGACCGCGGCATCCCCAGCACGTGCTGGCCGACATAGCCCAGGATCAGGTTCGTGGAGATCGGCGCGATCTGGTACAGCCGCGTCTCCCGCCACTTCCGTTCGATCTCGTATTCCCGCGCGTAGGAGAACCCGCCATAGGTCTGCATGCAGGTCTCCGCCGCCTTCCAGCACGCCTCGCTGGCCAGCAACTTGGCGATGTTGGCGTCGGCGCCGCAGTCCTTGCCGTCGTCGAACAGCGCGGCGGCGCGGCGGCAGATCATGTCGGCGGCCTCCAGCTCCGCCCAGGAGCGGGCGATGGGGAACTGCACCGCCTGGTTCTTGCCGATGGGTGATCCGAACACCACGCGGTCGTTGGCGTACTGCGTGGCCTTCTTCACGAACCACTTGCCGTCGCCCACCGCCTCGCTGGCCACCAGCACGCGTTCGGCGTTCATGCCGTCCAGGATGTAGCGGAAGCCCCGGCCCTCCTCGCCGATCAGGTTTTCGGCGGGGACACGGAAGTTGTCGAAGAACACCTCGGTGGTGTTGTGGTTGATCATCGCCTTGATCGGGCGAATCTCCAGCCCCTTGCCGGTGTTCTTCTCCCGCAGATCGACCAGGAACACGGACAACCCGTCGCTGCGCCGCTTCACCTGGTCCACCGGCGTGGTGCGTGCCAGCAGCAGCATCATGTCGGAATACAGCGCGCGGGAGGTCCACACCTTCTGCCCGGTCACCACGTAGTGGTCGCCGTCACGGACCGCGCGTGTCTTGAGCTGTGTGGTATCGGATCCGGTGGTCGGTTCCGTAACGCCGAACGCTTGCAGCCGCAGCCGGCCGGCGGCGATCTCCGGCAGGTATTTCCGCTTCTGCTCTTCGCTGCCATGCCGCAGCAGCGTGCCCATGATGTACATCTGCGCGTGGCCCTGGCTGGCGACGCAGCCCGAGGCGTTGATCTCCTCCAGGACCACCGCCGCGGCGCGCAGCGGCAGGCCGGAGCCGCCGTATTCCTCGGGGATCAGCGCGGCAAGGAAGCCGGCCTCGGTGAGTTCGTTGACGAACGCGGTAGGATAGGCCTCCTTGTCCTCCAGGTCGTTCCAGTAGCTGCCGGGGTATTTGGCGCAGATCCGCCGCACCGACTCCCGCAGCTCCGGGAAGTCCTCACCCACCGCAACCATGGTTGCATCCGACATAATGTGCTTCCTTCATGCTCAATGGCGGGCACGCTGCCCAACGGCGCCGGGTGCGTCAAACCACTGCCTCGCGCGGAAAGCGCAAGGCTGGTATGGGGGCGTGGCAATGCGCGTTCTGTTCGTCACCTCCAACCGGCTGGGCGATGCGGTGCTGTCCACCGGGCTGCTGGACCATCTGCTGCACGCCTACCCCAAGGCCCGCTTCACTGTGGCCTGCGGTCCGGTGGCCGAGGGTGTCTTCGCGCGCATGCCGCGTCGCGAGCGCACCATCGTACTGCGGAAAAAGCCGTATGGCCGCCACTGGCTGCCGCTCTGGGCTGCAACGGTCACCCGGCGCTGGGACCTCGTGGTGGATATCCGCGGCTCTGCCCTCGCCTGGCTTGTACCGGCGCGTCGCCGCGCGGTGATGCGGCGCAGTACCCGGGCACAAGACCGTGCAGCTCGCTGCAGGTACCTGGGCCTGGACCCGTCGCCGCTCCCGGTGGCGTGGACCGCTCCGGAGGACGACGCCCGCGCCACCGCGCTGCTACCCCCCGGTCGGCCGCTGGTTGCGCTGGCACCGACTGCCAACTGGGGCCCCAAGGTCTGGCCGGCCGACCGCTTTGCCGAGTTGTTCGCGGCGCTGCGCACCGAATGGCCCGGCGACCCGGTGCCGATGGTGCTGGCCGGCCCGGGGGAGGTGGAGCGCCAGATGGCCGCGCCACTGCTCGAAGCCTTGCCGGACGCGATCGACCTGACCGGCCGGCTCAGCCTGCCGGAAGTCTCGGCCGTGCTGCGTCGGGCGACGTTGTTCGTGGGCAATGACTCGGGCCTGATGCACATGGCCGCCGCGGCCGGTGCACCGACGCTGGGCCTGTTCGGCCCTACCGACGCCTCCCAGTATGGTCCGGCCGGCAGCCGCGCCCGGCCGGTGCTGGCGGATGGCGACGGCATGGACACGCTGCCGGTCTCCCGTGTGCTGGCGGCCGCCCTGGACCTGTTGGACAAGACAGCCGGCCTGCCGCCTGGCATCGCGCGCCCGAGGGATTCCGCGCCGGCTCTGGTGAGGGGATGACTGACGTGGGGTTGGGTCCACTTCACGGAGGCAAGCGAGCGCCTCTCGAGCATTTCTGGCTTTCCCCGAGCGAGCGACATCCCCTGTGAGCGACACCGGAAACCCGCATCGCAACGCAGCCATGTCGGGGCCAGTTGTGTTGCAGACCAGCCTGCTGGGTCCGCTTACGGTGCCGGACGGGATCGCCCGTGCCGACGATCTGGAAGACCTTTCCCGGCGGGCGGCCCTCTACGCCACACGCGCCCGCGGCGACGGCACACGCCGCACCTACCGGTCCGCATGGCACCACTTCTCCACCTGGTGCGAAAGCCTCGGGCGAGCGCCGTTGCCAGCCGATCCGGACACGCTCGCCATGTACGTTGTGCGCCGCGCCGATGAGGGGCTGACGGTCAGTTCGCTGCGCGTGGCCCTGGCGGCGATCAAGACGGCGCACCTTCTGGCCGGCCTGTCGCTCGATCTGCGTCATCCGCGCCTTGCCATGGTGTTGGACGGCATCACCCGCACGAAGGGCGTGCGCCCGAAGCGGCAGGCGGCACCGGCAGTGCCGAATGTGCTGCGGCTGCTGCTCGCGGCTCGGCCGCCGGCCGACACACCGCTGGGTGCGCGGGACCGCGCGATGCTGTTGCTGGGGTTCGGGGCGGCGCTGCGCCGGTCGGAACTCGTCGGCCTGATGATCGGCGATGTCGCGCCGGTGTCCGGGCGGGGCCTGATGCTGACCATTCGGCGGTCGAAGACAGACCAGCAGGGCCGGGGCGATCAGGTGGCGGTCTGGGCCAATCCGCAGGAGCCGGGCTTTTGCCCGGCGGCCGCGCTGCATGCCTGGCTGGCGCACCGGCGGCAGGGACCGGACGTTGCCGGCGCGGCGTCGGATGGCGAACGGCCGCTATTCTGCGGGCTGACCAAATCCGGTCGGCTGACCGGCGAAAAGCTTTCCGACAAAGCGGTGGCGCGCCTGGTGAAACAGGCCGCGACGGAGGCCGGGCTGGATCCGACGCTGTATTCCGGCCACTCGCTGCGCGCGGGACTTGCCACAGCGGCCGCCGACGCGGGCGCCGGCCTGGCCGAGCTGATGCGGCAGACCCGTCATCGCTCGACGGATGTGGCGCTGGGCTATCTGCGGCCGGCCGAACTCTGGCGCAACAATGTCACCGAACGGCTGTTCGGGGACGCAGCGGGTGCAGGGGAGCCGGACGAAGTCGAGCCGGCCTGAACACGACTGGCCGTGGCACGAATTTCTTAGCGATTATGCCCTGAAATGCGAAGCGCCGGCCGGGATGGGCCCGGCCGGCATGTTCCAACGGGAGACATTCGATGAGCAAGCATCGAATGTCTCCTGCCGCGAATAAGGGTGATCCTGATCGTCAAGATCAAGCTCATTGTGAAACGATAGGAGACGGGCCGGTCCTGTTCGCGGGGTCGGCCACTCCCGGTGGGACAGCTTGCGCCACCGTCGGCCCTGGAACAGGATCAATCACAACAAGGTCCCCAGGAGGAGCCCATGCAAGCGGAGTATGATCTGGTCATCCGCGGCGGCACCGTGGTCGATGGCACGGGGCGCGAGCCGATCGAGGCCGATGTCGCGATCAGCGGCAACCGCATCGCGGCGGTCGGCGACATCTCCGGCAAGGGCGCCGAGGAGATCGACGCGCGGGGCAAGCTGGTCACGCCGGGCTTCGTCGATATCCACACGCACTACGACGCCCAGGCCGTGTGGGACTCCCACCTGGCGCCATCGTCGTGGCACGGCGTCACCACCGCGGTGATGGGCAATTGCGGCGTCGGCTTCGCACCCTGCAAGCCGGCCGACCGCGAGAAGCTGATCGAACTGATGGAAGGCGTGGAGGACATCCCCGGCGCGGTGATGCACGAAGGCCTGCGCTGGGAATGGGAATCCTTCGGCGAATACCTGGACGCGCTGGATCGCCGGTCGCGTGACATCGACGTGTGCGCCTTGCTGCCGCATGCCGCGGTGCGCGTGTTCGTCATGGGCGAACGTGCCATCGCGCTGGAGAATGCCAACCAGGGCGACATCGCGCAGATGCGGGAGATCGCCCGCGAGGCCATGGCCGCCGGCGCATTCGGTTTCTCCACCTCGCGCAGCCTCAGCCACAAGACGCTGAAGGGCGATCCCACCCCGACGCTGCGTGCGCAGGAAGACGAACTGACCGGCATCGCCATGGGCATGCGTGACGCCGGCTCTGGCATGTTGGAGATCGTCAGCGAGTGGGCGCCGGATCACCATGCGGAGTTCGCCATGATCCGCCGCGTGGTGGAAGCTTGCGGCCGCCCGGCGGTGTTCACCCTGACGCAGCGTCACTCCCGGCCGGAGGTCTGGCGCGATCTGCTGCGCCACGCGGATGAGGCCGCGCGCGACGGCGTGCCGCTGCGTCCGGTGGTGGCGCCGCGCGCGATCGGCGTGCTGCTGGGGCTGACCGGCAGCCAGAACCCGTTCTCTGGCACGCCGTCGTACAAGGCGATCGCGCACCTGCCGCTGGCGGAACGCGTCCGCCGCATGCGCGACCCGGCGGTCCGTGCGCAGATGCTGAGCGAGGATCCCAGGAAGGGCAGCACCTTCCCGCTGTTCCACCGGCTGCAGTTCGAGCACATGTTCCGCTTCGGCAACCCGCCAAACTACGAACCGCGGCGCGAGGATTCACTCGCCGCCATCGCCGCGCGCGAAGGCCGCACCCCGCAGGAAGTCGCCTATGACGCGCTGCTGGAGGATGACGGCAACGCGTTCATCTATACGCCACTGGGCAACTACGCGTCCTATGACCTGAGCGTCAGCGAAACGACGCTGGATGACCGCAACGCCATCATGGGGTTGGGCGATGGCGGGGCACATGTCGCGTTTATCCTGGATGCCGGCTACCAGACCTGGCTGCTGACGCACTGGGGCCGGCAGAAGAAGCGCTGGAGCATGCCGGAACTGGTCCGCCGCCTGACATCGGATACCGCGCAGGCGGCCGGGCTGTTCGACCGTGGTGTGCTGGCGGCGGGCCGCAAGGCGGATGTGAACGTGATCGATTGGGACCGGCTGGGGTGCGACAAACCCTTTGTCGCGCACGATCTGCCGGCCGGCGGTAGGCGCCTGCTGCAGAAGGTGCACGGCTATGAGGCGACGATCGTGTCCGGCCAGATCACGTTCCGGGAAGGGGAGGCCACCGGCCACCTGCCTGGTCGGTTGGTGCGCGGGCCGCAGGCCGAATTGACGGCGTAACAGGAGTGGCGCGTGTGAGATGGCCGGCTTTGACGGTCGGCCATCGACGCTATCCACGGGCACTATGGGTAACCTCGTCGTTCTGATCGCGACCGATATCTGACCGTCTTCTGTGGCAGCACGCTGCCGCAAGGGCGTGTTGCCGAGGGGGGCTCGAAGGCCGGCAGATGAGCCGAGCGTTTTTTGGCTCATCGCCTTGGTGCTGCCACTGTTCCGGTGCTTCAGTCCAATGTGTCAATCCAGCAGGCGGCAGTCATGGCCCGTCTTCATCCCGGACGCGTACTGCGCGAAGAATATATGGAGCCTCTACGGCTCGATTCCGTCGGGCTGGCCCGTGCACTGGACGTGCAACCCCGCTGCATCGCCGCACTGATCGCCAGCGACACCGCGATCACGTCGGACCTTGCCTTGCGCCTTGCCCGCTGCTTCCGAACAAGCCCGCAATTCTGGCTGTCCCTGCAGACAGCCTACGACCTGGCGACGGCCCAGGCTGAGCACGGCGCGGAGATCAAGGCGCGCGTACAGCCGCTGGTTGCGTAGGTAGCCGGACGCGCCGCCTCACGCAGCATTCTTCGCTGACGAATTGAACTGTCGTCTTGTATGAGGCCCGTGCCCCGCGTTCATGTGCCCCAACTCGGTGGCGGCGGCCCGGTAATACGTCAGCAGGAACACCCGCACCGCACTGGTCCGGCCGCCCTGGTGGCCCGTCGCCTCCACCCGACGTACAATGGTGTTCAGATCCTGGTCTTCACGGTCACAGATCTCCAGCAATGCGTCCCATAACTCCGGCTCCAGCCGCATGCTGGTACGGCCGCGTTCGGCAACAATGTTGCGATTCACCAGACGACTGCCCACCACGGCCGCCCCCATTCAACAGAACCCGCTCAGAGCACCACAACGACATTAAGAGAAGGTTTTCACGCGGGGAAAAAAGTGCGGGAATTATTGGCATACCATTCTATGTGGCATGTCGTGTGCATGCAGATGTCTGTGATGCAGACATCAAGCGAGCGATCGCCCAGGCAAGGCATCGTGACCTCTCAACGCCCAGGGCGCAGCGTGGCATGATCCGTCTTCAATCGACCCGAGTTCAGGATCTGCACCCATGAGCACTCATTTGCCTCCCGCTCAGCCCGAAAATGTCGGGCTCGCCCCCGAGGCCCTGCGCCGCCTTGGCGACGCCCTGCAGAACCGGGTGGACAGCGGCCACATTCCCGGTGCCGTGGCGCTGGTTGCCCGGCACGGCAAGGTGGCATTCCACCAGGCGTTTGGCGTGCGCGACCCGGACAGCGGCGCGCCGATGCAGTCCGACGCGATCTTCCGCATCTACTCGATGACCAAGCCCCTGGTGTCGGTGGCGGTGATGATGCTGTGGGAGGAGGGGCGCCTGCTGCTGAGCGATCCAATCAGCCAGTACCTCCCGGAATTCGCTGCCCCGAAGGTCGCAATGTTCCGCGACGGCGCCATGCAGACCGAGCCCGCGCAGCGGCCGATAACCGTGCAGGACCTGATGCGCCACACCTCCGGCCTGAGCTATGAGTTCCGCGGCAACACCGCGGTGCACAAGGCCTACATGGAGGCCAGGGTGGCGCGGCTGCGGCAGACGAACGCCGAGCAGTCCGCTGCCCTGGCGGCCTTGCCGCTGCTGCACCAGCCGGGCACGCACTGGGAATACAGCCGTTCCACCGACGTGCTCGGCCGCCTGGTGGAGGTTATCTCCGGCCAGAGCCTGGGTATGTTCCTGCAGGAGCGTATCACCGGCCCGTTGGGCATGGCGGATGCCGCATTCTGGGTGCCGGACGCGCACCAGGGTCGCATCGCCGAACCGTTTCGTCGCGATCCCGAAGGCGGCACGGAGGTGAACCTGCTGGACGTTCGCCGCACCGCAATCTTCGAATCCGGCGGTGGCGGCATGGTCGCCACCGCCATGGACTATGCGCGCTTCATGCAGATGCTGCTGGGTGGCGGCCGCCTGGGCACCGTCCGCCTGCTCGGCCGCAAGACGGTGGAACTGATGACGGCCGACCACCTCGGCAGCATTCCCAGCGCGCCCGACCTGGTGCCGCCTGGCCACGGGTTCGGGCTAGGCTTCGCCGTGCGGACGCATGCGGGGCTGGCGCCGTTCCCTGGTTCAGTGGGCACGTACTATTGGGGCGGCGCTGCGGGCACCACATTCTGGGTCGATCCGGTCGAGCGGCTGACCGCCGTGCTGATGATCCAGGCGCCGGCGCAGCGTGAACACTACCGGGTGCTGTTCCGCGACCTGGTGTATGCGGCGCTGACCGACTGACGCGCCGCGTGCGGTTCCGGTGCCACGGCCGGCGCGGCCTGGGCACCGGCCGCAGCGGGTTCCGCTTATGGCAGACCGGTAAAGATTAGCGATACCAACACCACCGCGACGAAAATTCCCACTGCGGTGAGGAGCGGCCTCATATTGTTGGTGCCGGTTTCGAAAATGCCGCTGTCGGGATGGGTTGAGCTCATTCGGACCTCCTCCTGGGTCGGGTTACGCAGTTGAGGCTGCACGACTCGGCGAAGACTTGGCTTTGATCAGGATCAAATGGGCAGCCCTGCTGACGTAACCGCTCCACGCCAGGCACGGCACGCTGGTGCTTGCAGCGACGCAGCGAGGCGCTAACCTGGCCTGCATGCGCGCCTGGTGGTCTGCCGATCTGGAAACGCTGCAGCAGAGTGAGGCCAGCGATATCATCGGCATCTTGTCGGTTCGGCTGGTCGAGGCGCACTACCTCAACCGTGCCACTCAACTCGATGCCTGGCGCGTGCAGATCCCACTGCTTCAACGTGCCGTGGCCGGGCTGCCCGGCCACTGGCGCCTGCTGCTGGAATACCCTCTGCTTCGGCTTGGTCGTCGCATCGATGCCGTACCTGCTGATCGATCGCGCCGTCATCGTGCTGGAGTTCAAGGTGGGGCGGTCATTGTTTGCAAATGCCGACCGACGGCAGGCGGAAGACTACGCGCTCGACCTGGTGGATTTTCATGCGGGCAGCCGGATGCACCCCGTGGTGCCTGTCCTGGTCGCAACCGAGGCGGCCGATCCGGCGGGTCAGTGGCCGCTGATCTGGTTTGGTGCCACGCCGGTCCTGCAGGCCAGCGCGGCGTCACTTTCGAGCGTATTGCACGGCATTGTCGCGCGCGTGCCGGAACCGGACCATCCGCTGGACATGGCGAACTGGGAGGCAGCGCCCTACCGCCCGGTCCCTACCATCGTGGACGCAGCCCGCCTGCTTTACGCGCGGCATGGTGTGGCCGAGATCGCCACGGCTCGTGCTGAGGTCGGCAATCTGACTCACGCCACACGCGCGATCACCACGGCAATCCGCGACGCGCAAGCCCATGGTGAACATACCGTGGTGTTTCTCACGGGCATTCCGGGAGCAGGAAAAACACTGTGCGGTCTGAACGTCGTCTTCGGCACTGATAGTGGTGCTGCCTTCCTGACTGGCAATCTACCCCTGGTGTACGTCATGCGCCGTGCGCTGGAGGATGACGCGCGTGCGCAAGGCCAAAGCCGGCAGGCAGCACAACAGAGGACTGAAAGTGCCATCCAGCCTCTGATCGGTTTCCTGCGAGACAACCTCGATCGCTCCGAAGCGCCGCATGAGCGCGTCATCGTGTTTGACGAGGCACAGCGCGCCTGGGACGCGGATTATGGGCGACGCAAGTTCCAGCGAGCCAACAGCGAAGCGGCGCTGTTCCTCGATATCATGCGGCGTCATACGGGATGGGCGGTGATCGTTGCCCTGGTCGGCAATGGCCAGGAAATCAACACCGGTGAAGCTGGCCTGGAAGCCTGGGGGCAGGCTCTGCTGGCGTCGGGTGATTGGCGCGTGCGTGCACCGCCGATGGTGCTGAGCGGCCCCGATGCGCGGCAGCGCCTGTTCCAGGCCGCGCCCCCTATCCTGACCGTCGATGCCTCTCTGCACCTGGATGTGCCGGTGCGGTCGATCCGTTCCGCCGCGGCCGCGCCTTGGGTTGATGCCGTGCTGGCAGGCGATGCTGATAGGGCACGTGCCATCGTCGAGGCAGCGGGGGAGGTGCCGTTTCTGTTGACCCGCTCCTTGGCCGACATGCGGGCGGTGCTGCGCCGGCTCGCCCGTGGCGAGCGACGCGCCGGGCTTGTATGCAGCGCCGGAGCGAAACGCTTGCGTGCCGACGGCGTGTGGCCGGAGTTCCCGCATCTGCAGCACGACGTGGTGGCAGACTGGTTCCTGCGGCGCTGGCCGGATATTCGCGCCTCCGACGCGTTGGAGGTTCCGGCGACACAATTCGCCTGTCAGGGGCTGGAACTCGACTATGTCGGCGTTTGCTGGGGCAACGATCTCATTCGGCGGGAGCGCCAGGACGCATGGGTGGGGCGTAGCCTGCGTGGATCGCGCTGGCTGGAGATGCGAGGGGAGGCCGCCATTGCCTATCAGGTGAACACCTATCGCGTTCTGCTCACACGTGCGCGATACGAAACGATGATCTGGGTTCCGACCGGCAGTCCGGACGATGCAACCCGTGCACCGGCAGAGTTCGATTGCATTGCCAACTTCCTGCAGGCATGTGGCGCGCGACCGGTCACGCCTCGCGGGTACTGTTGCAAACGACAGTAGCCTGTTCTGTTCATGAGTGCTGGACCACCTCAAGGCGTCGTAGCCGGCCTCCGCCGGTCATCAAGAGCGATCGGTTTCAGGCCCGGACCACCAATGACACACCGACGGCCATCAGGCGATGACCTCCGGTTCTCCCCCCCTCCGGCAGGTTCCCGTCATCGCTTATCCGCTCTACACTGAGCCCCACGCGATGACCCAGGGAGAGAAACCGATGCTGCGCATAGAACCAACCGGCGCCGTGCTCGGCGCGACCATCCGGGGGATCGACGTCGCCCAACCGATCGACGGCACCACCTTCGCCCGAATACTGCGCGCCCTGGGCCGCTACGGTGTATTGCGTTTCCCGGACCAGCATATCGACCTGGGCGACCTGCGCCGCTTCTCCGAACGCTTCGGCGAGATCCAGGGCCCCAGCGCCGCCCCCGACGTGGCCAAGGACAACTACGCACATGTCGGCACGCTGTCGAACCTGAAGGAAGGCGGCAAGTACATCGGCCTGCCCGACGCAGGCCAGGACTGGCACACCGACATGTCCTATCGCGACGTCATGGGCTTCGTGAACGTGCTCTACGGCATCCGCATTCCCCGCCGCGACGGCAAGCCGCTCGGCGGAACGGAGTTCGCCAACATGCACGCCGCATACGACGCGCTGCCCCAGGATATCCGCACGCGGCTGGCCAACGCCACGGTGACGCATGACTTCGAGAAGTTCTGGGAACACATGCGCCGCGACAAGGCTTCCACCCGCCCGCCGATGACTGCGGAACAGCGCCGCCGGCGCCCGCCCGTGGTGCACCCGCTGTTCCTGATCCACCCGATCACCGGCCGGAAGGTGCTCTACTGCAACCCGGGCTACGCGACCCGCATCAACGAACTGCCCGAACAGGAAAGCACGGCGATGCTTGACTATCTGTTCGACCATCAGCTCCAGCCGCAGTTTCGCTACGCCCACACCTGGACCGAGAACGACCTTCTGGTGTGGGACCACCTGGGCACGATTCACCGTGCGATCGCAGACTACGGCCCCGAAGAGATTCGCCTGATGCGGCGCTGCCAGGTGATGGCAACCAAGGTGTTCGATCCCGACTTCCTGCGCCCGGTGCGTGACCTCGCTGACGCGGAGCCGGCGTAATGCCCACGCTCAACGCCGTGGACCGCCTGGAGGTGCAGGTGCTGGTGGACAACGTCACCGACACGCTGTCCTCCCTGCCGTCCTTCGTGACCCGTGAATCCGTGACGCTGCGCCGCCAGGGCATGCGCATAATGTCCGGTGCCGCGATGTGCTGTGCCAATCATGGCCTGTCACTGGTGATAACCGCGCACGGTCCGAACGGCCCGCGCACGCTCCTGTTCGACGGCGGACCTGTGGATTACGCGGTGGAGCGCAACGGCGTTCGCCTCGGCATCGATTTCGCCAGCGTCGGCGCGGTGATGCTGTCGCACGGCCACTGGGATCATGCCGGCGGCCTGCCGCGCGCCATCAGCATGATCATGCAGGCCAACGGCGGCCGTGGTGTGCCTCTGTTCCTGCATCCCGGCATGTTCCGTCCGCGCGGACAGCGCCAGCCGGACGGCGGCGTGTTGCCCATGGATCCGATTCCCACGCCCGAAGACTGGTCCCTGCTCGGTGCCGAACCGGTGGTCACTGACACTGCGCAGACCTGTCTGGATGGCACGTTCTTCGTCAGCGGTGAGATCCCGCGGATCACACCGTACGAGACGGGCCTGGCCTCCCAGGTGTGCCGTGCCACAGACGGTGCGGACTGGACGCCGGACCCGTTGCTGATGGACGAACGTTTCCTCGCGGTGCACGTGCGCGGCAAAGGCCTCGTGGTGTTCAGCGCCTGCTCTCATGCAGGCATCGTCAATGTCATGCACCACGCCCGCGAAAGCTTCCCCGACATGAAGCTACATGCGGTGATGGGCGGCTTCCACCTGTCGGGACCGACCGAGGCTATCATCCCCGAAACCGTGCGAGAGCTGGGCGAGTTCGGCCTGGACCTGATCATCCCGGCCCACTGCACCGGATGGCGCGCGGTCAACGCGCTGGAACGGGCGTATGGCGAGAAGGTGGTGGTGCCGTCGGCGGTTGGGAAGCAGTTCAACCTGTAAGCGACGGCTCGTCGGGCTTCCGGCACGTAGGTAGATCAACCCGTTGTGGCGGACGGCGAACAACCGCCACAACGGGAAATCCGGCAAGCGCAGGCGTGGAGGGCCGGCCTGGCAATCAGTGCGACAGGAACACCGGCACCGTCATTTCGTGCAGCAAGGTACGGGTCACGCCGCCAAAGACCATCTCCCGGGCTCGCGAATGGCCATAGGCGCCGGCGACCAGCAGGTCCACGCCGATATCTGCGGCGTAGGACAGCAACGCCTCTCCGTCCGGAATATCCTTCGCCACGGTATGGGCAGCCTCGGCCTTCACGCCGTGACGTGCCAGGTGCAGCGCGATATCCGCCGCGGGAACGTCGCCATGCCCACCGATACCGTGACGGGGATTCACGGCCAGTATCGTCACCAGCTTGGCGCCGGCCAGGAGTGGCAGAGCATCATTCACCGCGCGCGCGGCCTCCCGTGTCGCGTTCCACGCCACCAGGACACGTTCGCCGATCACGGGGAACTCGCCGGCGAACGGGACCACCAGCACCGGACGGCCCGACGTCATCACCGTGGTCACGGCAACGTCGCGCTGCGTGCCGTCATTGGGCTCATAGGGGTTTGGCTGCCCGACAACGGCGAGATCGGCATAGCGCGCATGCAAGGCCAGGGTGGCCGGAAGGCTGCCCTCGACCAGACGCCAATCGCCTTCCACATCCTCGCGGCGTAGCGCATCGCGGAATGCGGTCTCCACCGGAGCGGCCGTATTCACCGCCTCGGCACGCATGCGTTCCACCACCTGCTCGGGGCCGGCGCCCATAAAGGGCATTGCCGCACCGTAGAAGAATTCCGGCGCGGGGATGTCGAGAATGTACGTGCCGGTCAGGTGCGCCTTGAACCGCCGAGCCAGGCTGAGGGCCGCCGTCACGCGGGTACTGCACCGCGCACCATTGTCCAGGTGCACCAGAATGTCCTTGAAAGCCACGGCCTGCCTCCACTCATGGGGTTGTGGCGAACAATCTAGATGGCGCGGCATCAGCCGCCTTGACATGGATCAGTCTGCACCCGGTGCCAACGCCGGCGATCATTATGCGCTGTCACCGGCGGGCGCCGCCAGTCCTGTACGCGTCCCTCCGGTCTCTCTCGCCCGGGCGGACGTCCATTGCAGCACCGGCCCAGCCAATAGAATGCCGCTTGCAGCCCGTGGCGAGCGCCGGCCTCACACTCACGACCGTCGCTGATGTCGAGCGTGTGGCGAAGGGTTGGGATCACTCGTTTCGGGTTGTGGGGTTCTCCGGCCACGCATGTTTCGGGTAGCGGCCGCGCATTTCGCGGCGGACGTCGGCCCAGCCTCCCCGCCAGAAACTCGCCAGATCGGCGGTAACCGCGACCGGCCGGCCCGCCGGCGAGAGCAGGGCCAGTTGCAACGGTGCGCGTCCGTCAGCGAGGCGGGGTGTCTGGCCCAGCCCGTAGAATGCCTGCGCCCGCGCCGAAGCGACCGGCACCGGTGCGGTGTAGTCGATCGGGGCCCGTCCGCCAGGCAGAGAGAGCTGCACGGGCAGGGCGCGGTCCAGCCGGCTGGCAAGTTCCCACGGCAAACGTCCGCGCAGGATTCCCATCAGGTCGAGCCGGTCCAGGTCCGACAGCCGCTTGAACCCGAGCAAGTGCGGGGCGAGCCACCCACGCGCCTCTGCTGCCAGGGCAGTATCGGACAGGTCCGGCCAGCCGGACTCCGGTTCCAATTGCCGCATCAGCGCCACACGCGCCTGGAACTGGCGGACGGAGTCCGTCCACGGCAGGTTGCGCAGGCCGTCGGCGGCGACCGTGTCGGCCAGGGTGTCCGCCATGGTCTGCGGGTCGGCGGGTTCAGTGCGGTCGCTGAGGATCAGCGTGCCCAGGCGCCGTCGCCGGCGTGCGAGGACAGCGCCGGCGACGGGGTCGAAGCCGGCCTCCACAGTCTCGGTGACGCGGGCGGCCAGCACCGCGGGCAGCGCATCGGGTTCCAGCGGCGCGGCCAGGCGGATGCGGGCGGCGGCCTTCAGCTCCAGCCCGGCGGCGACCAGCAGGCGGGCGTTGGCCAGCTTGTCGGTGCGCGGCAGCCGCGCGCCGCCGCCGCCGGACAGGCGGAAGGACCCGGGTTCGCCGCGGCGCTGGGCAATGCGGTCCGGGAAGGCGGCGGCGAGCAGCGGGCCGGGCTCGCCGCCCGGCGCGGTGTCGCCGCGCAGGCCCAGTCGGCGGCGATACTGGCCGGCGGCGCGGCGGATGCGGGAGAGGGCGCCGCGGTCGGCCGCGGGGTCGCCGAACGCCAGCGCGGTGAGGCGGTCGGCGATATCGGCGGGTGCGTCGGGCGCGCGCAGCGGATCGCGTTCCTCCAGCAGCGCGGCCAGGTCGGCGGCCAGGGCGCGCTGGCCGGGCGTTTCCGCCTCCAGCAGCATGGCGGCCAGCCGCGGATGGGCGCCGAGCTGCGCCATGCGGCGGCCGGAGTTGGTGATGCGGCCGGCCTCATCCAGGGCGCCCAGTTCCCGCAGCAGCGCCTGCGCCGCCGCCAGCGCACCGGCCGGCGGCTGGTCCTGGAACGGTAGGGCGTCTGGCGCGGCGCCCCAGGCGGCGCAGTCCAGCGCCAGGGAGGCGAGTTCGGCTTCCAGGATTTCCGGCCGGTCGAACGGCGGCAGGCCGCGGTGCAGTGCGGCGGTCCACAGGCGGATGGCGACGCCGGGGGCCTCGCGCCCGGACCGGCCGGCCCGCTGGTCGGCGGCGGCGCGGGAGATGCGCAGCGTGGTCAGCCGGGTCAGGCCGCTGCCCGCATCCAGCCGCGGCGCCCGGCGCCAGCCGCCGTCGATGACGATGCGCACGCCGGGCACGGTCAGCGAGGTTTCCGCGATCGAGGTCGCCAGCACCACCCGCCGCGTGTCCGCCGGCCGCAGTGCCCGGTCCTGTTCGGCGGGCGGGAGCTCACCATGCAGCGGCAGCACCAGGGCGCCGGAGCGGTCCAACGCGGCCTGGGTGCGGCGGATTTCGCCCATGCCGGGCAGGAAGGCCAGGATGTCCCCCTGATGCTGCGCCAGCGCGGCGCGGACGGCGCGGGCCATGGCTTCCGGCAGGTCGCGCGCGGTTTTCAGGTCGCGCGCCGCATGATGGACCTCTACCGGGAACATCTGGCCTTCACTCTCCACCAGCTCGGCCTGCATCAGCGGGGCGAGGCGGGCACCATCGGCGGTGGCGGACATCGCCAGCAGCCGCAGCTCGGGCCGAAGCGCCGCCTGCAGGTCCAGGGTGAAGGCCAGCGCCAGGTCGGATTCCAGAGAACGTTCGTGCACCTCGTCCAGGATCACCGCGGCAACGCCATCCAGGCCGGGGTCGGATTGCAGGCGACGGACCAGCAGGCCCTCGGTGACCACCTCGATGCGGGTGGCGGCGGACACGGCGGACTCCAGGCGGGTGCGGTAGCCGACGGTGTGGCCGACTGGCTCGCCCAGTAGCGCGGCCATGCGGGTGGCGGCGGCGCGGGTGGCCAGGCGGCGGGGCTCCAGCATCACGATACGGCCGCCCGCGACCCACGGTTCGTCCAGCAGGGCGAGCGGCACCAGCGTGGTCTTGCCGGCGCCGGGCGGCGCCACCAGGACGGCGTTGCGGCCGGACGCGAGAGTGGCGGCCAGCCGTGGCAGGGCTTCGGTAACGGGGAGGTCGGGCAGGTCGGGCATCGCCCAGGGTCTATACGCGGAAATCCGGCAACACGGCGAGGTGGGCGGTGTTCGACAATCAGATACCACAGCGGACACAGATCCGGCCGGTAGTTTTCCTGACAGAAGAAATCCAAGTTGTCTCTGAGCGGGTAGATCTCTACAAAATGGTGTGGCGACACGAAACCTGATCAAGAACCTGAAATACAATCCGATAGGGGAGGGTTAAGATGGTCGAGGTCATTGCCCTCGATGGTTCGCACATCGATTTGGATGCGCGCGACACCTCGGCATTGCGCGGTAATCTCCGTGGCGATGTCGTGCTCGCGGGGGAGGCCGGATATGACGAGGCCCGCAGGGTATGGAACGGCAACGTCAATCGCCGGCCGGCGCTGATCGCACGCTGCGTCAACCCCGACGACGTGCGGCATGCGGTCGGCTTCGCTGCCAGGCGTGGCCTGTTGGTTTCGGTGCGCGGCGGGGGCCACAGCGCACCCGGCTACGGCACCAATGACGGCGGCATGGTGATCGACCTGACGCCGATGAAGTCGATCAGCGTCGAGCAGGCCAAGCGCACCGCCGTTGCTGAAGGCGGCGTGCTGTGGCGCGAATTCGATGCCGCGACCCAGATGCACGGCCTGGCCACCACGGGCGGCACCGTCTCCAACACCGGGATTGCCGGCCTCACGCTCGGCGGCGGCCTGGGTTGGCTGATGGGAAAGCACGGCGCGACCGTGGACAACCTGATTGCTGCGGAGGTCGTCACCGCCGATGGTGAACTCCGCCGCGCGAGTGCGACCGAACATCCGGATCTCTTCTGGGCGTTGCGCGGCGGCGGCGGTAATTTCGGCGTCGTCACGGCGCTGGAGTATCGACTGCACCCGGTGACCCAGGTGTTGGGCGGCATGGTGCTGCACACGCTGGACAAGGCCACGGACGTCCTGCGCTTCTATCGGGACTTCTGCGCCACCCTTCCGGATGAGGCCGAGGCCTATGCCGCACTGGTGACCTCGCCTGAGGGCGCACCGATGGTGGCGATGGTGCTGGGCTACAATGGTCCGATCGAGGAAGGCGAACGCGTTCTGGCGCCGGCCCGTCGGTTCGGACAGCCGGCAGCCGATCTGGTTGCACCGATGCCGTATTCCACGCGCCAGACGATGCTGGATACGCCGAACGCCGAACACGGGCTGCACCGTTACTGGCGGTCCGCCTTCACCGAGCAACTATCGGACGATCTGATCGGCATTTTGGTAGAAGGGGCCGCGCGGTTCAGCTCGCCGTTGAGCGCGCTGTTCCTGTTCCACGTCCACGGTGCGGTCACCCGGGTGCCGGGCGACGCCACGGCGTTCGGGGCGCGGCGCACGCAATGGGACTTCGATGCCATCGGGCAATGGCAGGATGGGGCGGAGAGCCCGAAGCACATCGGCTGGGTTCGGGATATCTGGGGTCAGTTGGAGCCGCACCTACAGGGTTCGGCCTATGTCAACCATATCGCAGCAGATGACCGGCCCGAGAAGGTGCGCGCCTCCTTCGGGCAAAACTACCAGCGCCTGCGGGAGGTCAAGGCGGTGTACGACCCGGCCAATCTGTTCCGGGTCAACTCCAATATCCCGCCTGCCTAGCTGGCTTCGTCACGCATTCGACCGTGCCGGGGCACCCGCGGCACGGTCGCCGGCCTTGAACCTAGGGCCGACGGTCCGGCTCTATGTCGAGAAATACTTTGCGTGGGGGTTCAGCACGACAAGAGCGCTGGTGGACTGTTCCGGGTGTAATTGAAATTCGTCGGAAAGGCTGACCCCAACGCGTTCGGCTTGCAGCAACCCCAGGATCGGCACCTGGTCCTCAAGGTTCGGGCAGGCCGGATACCCGAACGAATAGCGCGACCCGCGATATCCCTGAGACAGCATGCGCTCCATGTCGCGATCATCCTCCGCGGCGTAGCCCAGGTCGGCGCGGATGCGCTTGTGCACGTATTCTGCCATCGCTTCGGCCATTTCCACTGACAGGCCGTGCAGATACAGGTAATCCTGGTAGCGGTTCTCCTCGAACCACTGGCGCGCCACCTCCGACGCCCGCTGTCCCACCGTGACGACCTGCAGCGCGATCACGTCGCGTTGTGCGTCGTCCACGTCACGGAAGAAATCCGCGATGCATTCGCCATCCTCACGTGACTGACGCGGCAGCGTGAACCGTGCGCGTTCCGTGGTGCCATCCTGGTCAAAGATGATCAGATCGTTGCCCTGCCCGGCCGCAAGCCAGTAGCCGTAGCACGCCTGCGGTTTCAGGATGTCCTGCTCCTCGCAGAGGGCCAGCATGCGACGGGTCACCGGCCGCAATTCCTGTCTGGCCCAGCCCAGGAAGTCCTCAAGCGAGCGTCCTTGCTTCCGGAATCCCCATTGGAACTGGTACAGGCTGCGTTCGTTGATGAACGGCACCACGGCTTTCGGTGCCGCCTCTATCACGCGTGAGCCCCAGAACGGCGGAGTCGGCACCGGTACGTCCCGCGTCAACCGCCGACGCCTCTCCTGCACCTTGGCCACATCCACCGGCTGAAAGGCACGTGCGCTGGCCTGGCCGAGCGTGCGGGATGTGTTGCGGGCCTTGCCTGCCCGTCGTGCCTGTAACGCAGCGAGGTAATCGTCGAACCCGTTGCCGGTGACTTTGTCCATCAGGCTCAGCCCGTCGAATGCATCGCGGGCGTAGGCGACCCGGCCGCAGGCATAGGAACGGACGCAATCATCCTCCACATAGCCCCGCGTCAGCGCGGCGCCCCCGAGCAAGACGGGAATGTCCACACCTTGACGGGACATTTCCTCGAGATTTTCGCGCATCACCACGGTGGACTTCACCAGAAGGCCGGACATGCCGATGGCATGGGCGCGATTTTCCCTCGCCGCGTGCAGCATCTCAGCCAGCGGCACCTTGATGCCGAGGTTCACCACGCGGTAGCCGTTGTTGGTCAGGATGATATCGACCAGGTTCTTGCCGATATCGTGCACGTCACCCTTCACCGTGGCCAGCACGATCGTGCCCTTCTCCTGGCCCTCCACGCGTTCCATGAATGGTTCCAGATAGGCAACGGAGGCTTTCATCGTCTCGGCGCTTTGCAGCACGAACGGCAACTGCATCTTGCCTGCACCGAACAGGTCACCCACCACCTTCATGCCGTCCAGCAGCACGGTGTTGATGATGTCCAGCGGTGGCAGTTTCGCCATCGCTTCATCCAGATCAGCCGTCAGTCCCTTGCGGTCGCCATTGACGACGCGGTCCTTCAGCCGCTCCTCCACCGTCTCGGCCCGCTTGCGCTGCGTGGCGTCCGAGGCTTTGCGGTCGGCGAACAGCTCCAGCATGCGCTGCAATGGGTCGTAACCGTCCGCACGACGATCGAAGATCAGGTCTTCGGCGACCTTCACCTCCTCCGGCGCCAGCAAATGCAGCGGGCGGATTTTGGAGACATGCACGATCGCGCCGGTCATGCCGGCGCGCATCGCGTGTTCCAGGAATACCGAGTTCAGCACGGCGCGCGCCGCGGGGTTCAGGCCGAAGCTCACGTTCGACAGGCCGAGGATGACCTGGATGTCGGGGAACTCGGCCCGGATTGCAGCAATGCCCTCCAGCGTCCACTGCGCCAGCTTGCGATCGTCCTCGTTGCCGGTGGCGATGGTGAAGGTCAGCGGGTCGATCAGCAGATCGGCCTGCGGCAGGCCGTGGCGGTTGCAAGCGAAATCGACCAGGCGACGGGCGATACGCAGCTTGTCCTCGGCGGTCTTCGCCATCCCGGTCTCGTCGATGGTCAGCGCGACCACCGCCGCGCCGAAGCGACGCGCCAGGGCCAGGCGGTCCGCGGCGTGTTGCTCGCCGTCCTCGAAGTTGATCGAGTTGATGATTGGCTTGCCGCCATGCAACTTCAGCGCCGCCGCGATCACCGGCGTTTCGGTGCTGTCGATCACGAGCGGTGCGTTCACCGAGCCGGTGAAGCGGCGCACCACCTCGGTCATCTCGTGCATCTCATCGCGGCCGACAAACGCGGTGCAGACATCCAGCGCGTGCGACCCCTCGCCGATCTGGTCGCGACCCATGCTGACGCAGCCATCCCAGTCGTGCTTTGCCTGCAGCTCTCGCCACTTCTTCGAGCCGTTGGCATTGCAACGCTCGCCGATGGCGAAGATCGCGTTCTCCTGCCGCAACGGCACGGCGTTGTACAGGCTGGCCACGCCCGGCACCCAGACCGGCTTGCGTGGCACCGGCGCAGGTCGGAAGCTGCCACGCTGGCGCAGCATGGCGTCCAGCGCCTCGATGTGCGGGATACCGGTGCCGCAGCAACCGCCGATCAGGTTGACACCATCTTCCTCGACGAATCGTTGCAGCCAGGTCGCCAGCTCTGAGGGGCTGAGTGGGTAGTGCGTGTGCCCGTCCACCAGTTCCGGCAGGCCGGCATTCGGCTGCACCGACAGCAGTCCCGGCCAGTTGGTCGCCAGCCAGCGCACGTGTTCGGCCATCTCGTGTGGCCCCGTGGCGCAGTTCAGCCCGAGCAGCGGCACATCGAGCGCGTGCACCACGGTGGACGCGGCGGCGATGTCCGGGCCGACCAGCAGCGTGCCGGTGGTTTCCACCGTCACCTGCACGAAGATCGGGGTATCGGCACTGGCCTCGGCGCGCGCGATCCGGGCGCCGTTTACCGCTGCCTTGATCTGCAGCGTGTCCTGGCAGGTCTCGATCAGGATCGCATCGACATCGCCGGCCACCAGGCCGCGGCACTGTTCCGCGAGCGCCGACTCCAGAGCGTCATAGGCTATATTGCCCAGGCTGGGCAGCTTGGTACCGGGTCCGACGCTGCCGATCACATAGCGGTGCCGGCCATCGGCGAATGTCTCGGCCGCCTCACGCGCCAGTTCCGCGCCGCGGCGGTTGATCTCGAACGCGCGCTCGGCCAGGTCGAACTCGCCCAGCGTGACGGGAGAGCCGCCGAAGGTATTTGTCTCCACCATGTCGGCGCCGGCCGCGAAGTAGCTGCGGTGGATGTCGCGTACCAGGTCCGGGCGGGAGAGGGTCAGCACGTCGGTGCAGTTCTCCCGGCCCCAGAAATCCCGTTCCACGTCCAGCGTCATGGCCTGGACGCGGCTGCCCATTCCGCCGTCACACAGCAATACGGAATCGCGCAGCGCATCCAGCAGATGGGGACGGATCATGCGTTCGGACTTTCAGACAACCAGTTCACGAGGGTCGGCAGCTTCCACGGTCGCCGGCCGCACTGCGGGCCACAGCCGCACCTGCAGGGGGCCGGGGATCGTCACCGGATTGCCGGCGGTCATCCCGGCCGCGGCGAACAGTTCGTGCATGACCTGGTCGGAAAAGCCCGCCCAACGGTGGGCGAGCCTGGCCACCACGTCGTCACGCGTATGGGCCGCGAGGTCGATGACGATCAATGATCCGCCGGGACGCAGCACGCGGGTCGCTTCCCGCATCGCGCCTGCCGGGTCTTCGGCATAGTGCAACACCATTTGCAGCACGGCGGTGTCGAATGCGGCATCCGCCAGTGGCAGGCGATACATGTCGGCCAGCCGCACCGAGCAGTGAGACAGACCCGCCCGGCCCAATCGGGCGCGTGCCAGAGCCAGCATGCCCTTCGACGCATCGACGCCCAGGCCTTGCGATATCACCGGGGACAACAGTTCCAGGACGCGGCCGGTTCCGGTACCGATGTCCAGCAGGCGCTGCCCAGGGTCTTCGGGAACGAGTGCCGTCAGCGCCGCTTCGACATCCGCCGCCGGCAGGTCCAGCGCCCGCATTTCGTCCCAGTCGGCGCCGTCACGTCGGAACTTCTCCGAAGCCACCCGGGCGCGTTCGGCCAGCACCCGGGCCGCCTGGCGGCGGTCGGTTTCCAGCACCGGATCGTCCGAAGGGAGCCGCGCGACCAACTCCCGGGCCAGGCTGCCGTCCTGATTGGGTGGCAGGGCGAACCAGACATTTGCCCCTTCGCGAACGCGCTCCAGCAGCCCGGACTTACATAGCAACCTGAGATGCCGGGACAGTCGCGGCTGTGATTGGCCGAGGATTTCGGTGAATTCCGTCACGCAGAACGCGCCGCGAGCCGCCAACGCCAGAAGGCGAAGGCGGGTCGGTTCTGCCGCGGCGCGCAGGCTGGTGAGCAGGCGATCCATAGGAGCACCGTGACATAAAGATATGCTTATGTCCAGTAGGTGGTGGCTGCGGCCCTGCTCTTGACATGGCCCGGTGGCCGGTCTGCCATCCTGCCGTGCGCGCGGAAGCGGAACAGCCTGTGCCTCAACTGTCGCTCCACACCCAGATCGGCGATGTGACCGTATCCGAGGAGGATGGGGCGATCGTTGCGCTCGACTGGGGATGGGGCCGTGACCAGATGGAGACGCCCCTGCTGGTGCGTGCCCGCGAGCAGTTGCATGCCTACTTCGATGGTGAGCTGACGATGTTCAACCTGCCACTGGCGCCGGCAGGCACGGCCTATCGACAGCGGGTCTGGCAGGCGCTGCGGGAGATCCCCTATGGCGCGACGCGGTCCTATGCCGAGCTCGCGCGGGTGGCCGGCGGCAGCGCCCGCTCTGTCGGGCAGGCCAATGGCTGTAATCCGATCCCCATCATCATCCCCTGCCACCGCGTGGTTGCCGCCGGCCATCTGGGCGGCTACTCGGGCGGCGAGGGCATTACGACCAAGCGCTATCTGCTGGCGCTGGAAACACGCGGCCCACTGCTTTGACCTTGTGCCGCCCCTGATCCACGGAGAAGACCATGACCAAGGCTATCCGCATCCACACCAATGGTGGCCCGGAGGTAATGAAGTGGGAAGACGTACCCACACCCGAGCCCGGGCCGGGTGAAGCGCTGATCAAGCAGGAAGCGGTCGGCCTGAACTACATCGATGTGTATTTCCGTACCGGCCTCTACAAGGCGCCATCGATGCCGCTGGTGATCGGCCAGGAAGGCGCCGGAACGGTCGTGTCGGTCGGCCCGAACGTGTCACTGGTGAAGCCGGGCGACCGGGTTGCCTATGCCGGCGCGATTGGCGGCTACGCCACCGAGCGCACGATTCAGGCGGACCGGCTGGTGAAGGTGCCGGACGGGATCGACTTCAAGACCGCTGCGGCGATGATGCTGCAGGGTATGACCGCGCAGTATCTGCTGCGGCGGACCTACACGGTGAAAGCCGGTGATACCGTCGTGGTGCACGCGGCGGCCGGCGGCGTGGGTCTGATCATGTGCCAGTGGGCGAAGCACCTGGGCGCAACCGTCATTGGCGTGGTGTCCACCGAGGAAAAGGCCGCGCTGGCGCGGTCGCACGGTGCGGCCCACACCGTAATCGGCTACGGCGACCTTGTGTCGGAAGTGAAGCGCATTACCGGCGGCGCCATGGTCCCCGTGGTGTATGACAGCATCGGCAAGGACACGTTCACCACCAGCCTGGATTGCCTGGCACCGCTGGGGTTGATGGTGAGCTATGGCAATGCGTCCGGGCCGGTTCCGCCGGTTGATATCGGCATCCTGGCCGCCAAGGGCAGCCTGTTCCTGACGCGGCCGAGCCTGGCGACTTATGCCGCAAAGCGGGCGGATCTGGAGAAAACGGCGAACGATCTGTTCGACGTGGTGCTGAAGGGGGCCGTCAAGATCGAGGTGAACCAGACCTATCCGCTGAAGGACGCGGCCGAGGCCCATATCGCGCTGGAGGCACGGAAGACGACCGGCAGCACCGTGCTGCTGCCGTAGGCGGCGCCGCCGGACAACCGGGCGGGGCGGGCACCCGACGCCCGGCCCGGCCTGGACGGTCCGGGCAACCGAAGCGGGCATGAAGCGTTGCGCATGTGTCAGCATAAGGGTGTTCGATATGTCGCGACCGCTGCTTCTGGCCGCTTTGCTGCTCGCCGCCAGCCCCGCCATGGCTCAGCAACATCCCGCTGCGCCGCTCGGCCCTTCGGGCGAGCAGTCCAGGTCGTTTTCTCTTCGGAACATGAGCCACCAGGCCATCGTCTTTGCGCGGGCCTACATGACCAATGGGAAGAGCCGCGCCCTGACCTATTCCCCGATCGAGCCGGGCGAAGCCCGAGAAGTGGTGGTTCCGCGCAAGGACTGCCTGTCTTCAGTGTCCGTGCAACTGAATAACGGCCGGACCCTGAAGGCCGCGCATCTGAACGACTGCCGGTCCAATCAGCTGATCGTTGGCGACCAGGGGATCGATGTTCTGTCAGCCAGTGTGCAGCGCCTCCGTCGCGGAAAGGCTCCCGTGCCGTCGTCGCAGCCGTAGCCGGACTTCGCGGAGCACCCGGCTCGGCGTGGCCGTGTCTTCAAGCCGTGCCGGAAGGATTCCGACGCAGCATTGGGCCGGATGGTGCGGTCGAATGTCGGGGGGCGGACGCTGGCAGCCGAGAGGTCGGGAGAAAAAATGCCGACCTCCGGAAAAATTCCTTGACCAGACGCCCCAGAATTCGCTATAAGATTGGATATGATGGCGCCGATTGAGCGGACAGGCCGTCTTCCCCTTGTATGATCAGTAGCTTGGCTGCCGTCCTCGGATTTCAATCCGAGGTGCGTGTCGGCCTGTGTCACTACCCGACAAAGCGAGCACGTTCGACGCGCGATGAGGCGAAAACCCGAAGACGGTTCGGGGGCCCCGCCTGCCCCGCCATGCCCGGAGCTCAGCGACTGGAGCCTGCTGGAATGGGCCAGCCAGGTGGTCCGGGAACAGGGGCAGGTCCCGGCAGCGCACCACCGGTTGTTGCTATGGGAACTGGAAGCGATCAGCCGCGGTGAATTCGACCGCCTGATGGTGTTGATGCCGCCGGGATCGGCAAAATCGACCTACGCGTCGATCCTGTTTCCGGCCTGGTGGTTTGGGCAACATCCATCGAGCTCGGTGATTGCCACCTGCCATACGGCAAGCTTGGCGAGACATTTCGCTCGCCAGGCGAGACAGGTGGTCGCCCGCTGTGGCGGCCGGCTTGGCTACGGGTTGGAAGCCGGGTCGCGGGCGGCCGCAGAGTGGCGAACCTCGACAGGGGGCGAGTATTTTTCATCCGGCGTCCGCGGCCCGATCATGGGACGCAGAGCCGACCTGGCGATTATAGACGACCCGATCAAGAGCCAAGCGGAGGCAGACAGTTCGAAACTCCGCAACTCAATTTGGAACTGGTACCGATTTGATCTGACGACGCGATTGAAGCCGCATGCACGCGTGATCCTGATCATGACGCGCTGGCATGAAGACGACCTCGCCGGAAGGCTCCTCGCCGAAAATACCGATGAGTGGCGATGCCTGAGCCTTCCGGCGCTGGCCGGTTCGACCGATCCGCTGGGTCGCTTGCCCGAAACGCCGTTGTGGCCGGACTGGGAAAATCAGACCGCCTTGCTGCGCCGACGCGCGACCCTTGGCGAAAGGGCATGGTCGGCGATGTTTCAGCAATCACCGACACAGAAGACCGGAGCCCTGTTCCGGGTCGCGCACATCGAATTCCGTGATGAAGTGCCGGCCGGCGTTTCGCAAGCCGTACACGCCTGGGATTTCGCCTCCACATCCGAGGTGGAGGCCAGGGATCCTGACTGGACCGTCGGCCTGAAATTGCTGCGCGACCCGTCGGGACGGTTCATTGTTGCCGATGTCGTGCGGGTGCGGGGCACCCCGCGCGAAGTCGAGGATCTGCTGGTGGAGACGGCCCGCCGGGACGGGCCGGCTGTACACATCGACCTTCCGGAAGATCCCGGGCAGGCCGGAAAAGGACAGGTGCAATATTACAAGCGGTCTCTCGCCGGGTACACAGTAAAGTCGTCGCGCGAGACAGGATCCAAGGAGACTCGGGCATCTCCGATCGCATCCCAGGTGGAGGGCGGGAATTTCTCGTTGCTGCGTGCCCCCTGGAACCAAGCCTTCATCAATGAATTAGGTGAATTTCCTTTCGGGCGAAAAGATGACCAGGTTGATGCGCTTTCACGGGCGTTCCGAGCCATTCTCGAAGCGCCTCCGCCGGCTCGACGCACCACGATTTCACTGATTGCACGATAAACCGACCTCTGCGAGCGCGGCTGCTCTGGGGCGATCCAATTTTCGGGAACGGCTTTTCCCGACGAGATCAGGCATGTTTGGAACGATATCCGACCTCATACCACAGGACACCGATTTTTGCGACCGCACACGAACACTGGATATCCTGAACAGGGTGCTGGAGGGTCGCCTGTACGACGCTTTGCCCTACGAATTTCATGAGGAGCGTTCGCTCGGCGGCGAGTACATTCCACTGCGCCAGAGGCGGCCGAGTGTCCGGTACATCTATGCCGTATCGTGACGGAAGACAGTGTGGCGCTGCTGTTCAGCGAGGGCCACTTTCCAACCATCGACTGTCCGGATCGTCGCGTGCGGGCCGTCTTGGCGAATATCGTCAAGGAAACTCATCTCAATCTGGTCATGACCGAGGCTGCCATTCGGGGCGCCGTCGGATCGGTCGCCCTGCTCCTGCGCGTCTTGAAAGGGCGTGTGTTCGTCCAGGTGCTGGGCACTGCGTACCTGACCCCAAAATGGGATTCCGAACAACCCGACAAGCTGTCCCGTGTTACCGAGCGCTACAAGGTCAGCGGGGCCCAGCTTAAGACCTACGGCTATCAGGTTTCTGATGCGGCAGGCGTGTACTGGTTCCAGCGCGAATGGGATGTCGAGTTCGAAACCTGGTACATGCCGCAGCCGATTGGCGCGCAGGGCCGGCCGGAAATCGATCTGGAACGAAGCGTACGCCACGGCCTGGGCTTCGTTCCAATTGTCTGGATACGAAACCTGCCGGGCATTTCCTCCACAGGCGATCCCGCAGACGGGGCCTGCACCTTCAAGGCGGCCATCGAAACACAAATCGAGATCGAGTACCAGCTCAGCCAGGCTGGTCGCGGGCTGAAATACAGCAGCGATCCCACCCTGCTTATCAAGGAACCGGCAACGAGCGACGGTGAGATCGTTAAAGGCGCCGGCAACGCTCTTGTGGTCAGCGAGAAAGGTGATGCGCGTCTGCTGGAAATCGGCGGAACCGCATCAGCCGCTGTCATGGAGTACGTCCGCGCCTTGCGCGAGTATGCGCTGGAAAGCATGCATGGCAGCCGCGCAAGTGCTGATCGGTTGACAGCGGCACAGTCCGGGCGGGCGCTGGAGCTAATGAGCCAGGGCCTGCTGTGGCTCGCCGACAACCTCCGCATAACCTACGGCGAATTGGCCCTGTTGCATCTGGCGCGGATGATTCTGCGTGCGTCGCAGGTCTATCCCCTCAAGGTAATGGGCGAGGTGGTTGAACCACTCGATCCCTGCGTACCACTCTCGCTGACCTGGCCGCGATGGTATCCGCCCACTGCCGACGACCGGCAGAAGGATGCCCTGACCCTGTCAACGTTGGTGTCCTCTGGACAATTAAGTCGCGAAACAGCGGTCAAGACAATCGCCGATACTTACGATATCGAGGATATTCCTGCTGAACTGGCACGTATTGCCGCCGAGCAATCTTCCGGGAATCCATAATGTCCGAAACAGAGCTGCCTTCCGCGGGTGACGCCGAGTCATTGTCCGAGCTTCAGGTCCGTGCGGAAGGATTGGAGCATCGCCTGTCCGACCTCCAGAAGGAAATGGAAGCACGCGTCATCACGGCCGAGTTGAAGGTTGAAGCCATCCGAGCCGGTATGATCGATCTGGATGGCCTGAAGCTGATCGACCGGCAGTCGCTGCGCCTCAATGATCATGGTGAGCTCGATGGCGCTGCTGATCTGATGCGCCATATGAAGCGGACGAAGCCGTGGATGTTCGGTGGTGGTTCGACGTCCAGTTCCGCGAACGCGCCATCGGCGCAACCGCCGCGGCAGAAGCGCGCAACCGAAATGACTGACGAGGAGTACCGCGACGCACGCGCCGCGCTGCTGCGTCGGCAAGCATAAGCACAACTATCTTACGGCTTTGCCTTTTTTCGTTTCATCTGCAAGGACATCTCAATGGGCATCCAGAACTTTCCCGCGGCCCTTCAGCCGATCATCCAGCAGGGCTTCCTGGATCGCGAATTCGACCAGGCCATGCGCTCCCGGCTCGGCTATCGCGCCTGCGCAGACCGCGAGGAAATCGCCGTCGGGATTGGCGAAACGCTGACCAAGACCCGCGCCGGGCTGCGCCCGAGCGTAACCACGCCGGTCGCCCCCAGCACCAACGCCAATCTGGACAACGGTCTCACTCCCGGGTCGTGGGGTGTCGAGCAGTACACCATCAGCATCAATCACTATGCGGCCACCACCGACCTGAACATGGTCACAAGCCGGGTGGGGATCGCGTCGCAGTTTCTGCAGAACGCTTATGTCAATGGCGAGCAGGCCGCCCGTAGTCTGGACGAACTGGCGCGGAACGCCCTGTTCAATGCCTATCTCGGTGGGAATACCCGCGTGCGCACCACGCTGGGATCGCCGGGTCCTTCGGTTGCCGTGGACGACATCCGCGGTTTTCAGAATGCCTTCGTCAACGGCGTGCAGCAAGCGGTTGGTAGCAGCAATCCACTGACCGTAACGGTGGGGTCAAACGCCTATACGCTGGTCGGCGTGGCGGCGGACGCAACCAACGTGTCCACCGCGCCAAACGGGATGTCGGGCGTTCTTACATTCTCGGGCACTGTCAGCGTGGCCGACGGTACGGCCGGCAACAGCGTCATCGCCGCCAATGCTTCGATGATGGTGCGACCGGCGCAACGCGCCAACACGTCGCAACTGGTCGCCGGGGACATGTTGACGATGTCCTGCCTGCTGGACGCGGTGGCCAAGCTTCGTATCAATGCGGTGCCGGAGATCGATGGCGTTTACAACTGCTATCTGGACCCGGTCTCCGCGCGGCAGTTGTTCGCCGATCCCGATTTCAAGCAGCTGTTCCAGGGCGCAACCTCGGCCAACCAGGTGTTTCGCCAGGGCATGACGAACGACTTCCTGGGCCTGCGCTTCGTGCCGACCACCGAGACCTTCGTGCAGCCGCACCCCAGTCTGGCCGGCCTGATGGTTCGCCGACCGGTCATCTGCGGCCAGGGGGCACTGGTCGAGGGCGACTTTGCGGGGATGGGCGCGTCCGACATCGCGCCGGCAGACTCGATCGTTTCCATCGTCAACGGCGTGGCAATGGTCACCCGCGAACCGATCGACCGGCTGCAGCAGATCATCGCCCAGTCCTGGTACTGGATCGGCGGGTTCTGCGCGCCGTCGGATACGACCACCAACCCACTGACCGTGCCGACGGCATCGAACGCGGCCTTCAAGCGCGCGGTCATCGTCGAGCACGTCGGCTGACGGAGGTACCACAATGGCGGTTGGCGCAGTCAGCGCATTTCGGCCGACGGGCACGATTGCCCTGAACGCCGGAACCAGTTCCGGCAGCGTGTGTCTGGTCGGTGGCGGCGAACTCGGTCGTTGTCACCAATACATCCGGATCACTCGCCTATGTTCGTTTCGGCGCCGATGCTTCGGTCGGTGCTTCCTCGGTGGATATGCCGGTGCTGCCGAATTCGCGGGTGATGCTGGGAATCAATCAGCTTGTTGGCTACGCCGCCGGCATTCTGACCACCGGCAGCGGCAGTTTGCTCTTCACGCGCGGTGACGGCTCGTTCCTCTGATGGCACTCACGGATACTGAAATGACCGATGTTCGTCGGTATTGCGGATATCCGGCGTACGGCACGGGAGCCAGCGGCATGCAGACCTGGCGATTCTTCCAGGCGTACGGCTTGCTTGAATTTCGCATGAGGAACCTGTCCGACGCCGAACTGATCGTCACCCGCCGGCATCTTGTGACGCTGGCGGGTCTGGAACTGGCCGTGCCGCAGGCCGCGGCTAACCTGGACACCGATCAGGCCGCCGTCTGGACGCGGAACCGCGATGAGGTCCGTGATCGAACCAGGCTGTTCGATGATTGGCGGCGGCGGCTATGCGCATTCCTTGGGGTTCCGGCCGGACCAGGCCTGGACGCCCCAGGGCTCAAGCTGGTTGTATGATCATGGACGCAGCAATCCTGCAGGATCGGATCCATTGGGGCCTGAACCTGGCGGCACGCTCGACAGGTGTTTGGGCCGAAGCGTTCCGGCCGCGCACAGCGTCCGATCCGCTGTCGTCGCAAAACCGATACCTGCGCCTGAAGGCGACCTTCAGCGGCGTTGACGGTCGCCTCAGGAGTGCGC
The DNA here is from genome assembly GCA_963721065.1 of uncultured Alphaproteobacteria bacterium. GTDB lineage: Bacteria > Pseudomonadota > Alphaproteobacteria > Acetobacterales > Acetobacteraceae > CAWBLP01. The sequence goes on along the minus strand of CAVRHO010000009.1, from coordinate 663,582 downwards.
CTGGCTACGGGTGTGCTTTGTGGCACGGGATCTTCGACGCGGCGTACACCCAGCCCGGTGACTACCTGGTGCGACGTGATGGGACCTGGTTCATTGCCTCGCAACAGCCGCTTCTGCCGGTGTTGTGCGTTCGGACCAATCACCAGGTGACGTTCAGCCGCCCCGCGGCACACAGCAGCACCGGCATCAACGGGTACGGCGGCGTCACGGCAAAGAACCTCGTTCCTCTGTTGGAGCGTTGGCCTGCCTGCGTGATCACCGCATCCGGGGCGGGCCGGCCAAGCGCGAATTTGCCTGGTGACGCCTCGGTGGGTGGGTCCACGGTGCTGCTTCCGGCCGTCGCAGGGGTCACGCTGCGGGTTGCCGATCTTATGTCCGACGACTTCGGGCATTCGGCGGTGGTCTCCTCCGCCGAACTGAGCGCTTTGGGCTGGAGACTGACCGTAAGGCAGGCCACCACCTAATGGCAGATCAGGCGGATGTGGAAACGGCTCTGGTGACGCTGGCGGCGGCCGCGCTGTATCCGAATGGCCCGGACCAGGCAAGTGTTCCCGGTTCGGACTGTCGCGTATATCGAGGCTGGCCAAACGCCGCCGCCCTGGATAGCGACCTGAGCGCGGGTCGGATCAACGTCACGGTCTTTCCGACCAGCGATCCGTCACAGCTCACAACGCGGTTTGCCGAGCAATGGCTGGGGCAGCCGAGCGATCCTGGTCTGGTGATAGCGACGCAGGGTAATACGGTCACGCTGAGCGGATCGGCGGATCCCGGGCAGGTCGGCGGTATCCTGGCAGACGAGCATGCGTACGTGTATCGCACGCAGCCTGGTGACACGCCCGCACTGGTCGCCGCGAACCTGGCAAGCCAGGCACGGGCCGACTGGGTGGTGAACCTTGCCGGAACGGCGATCACCCTGCATGGACCTGCCCGCATTGTCGCGCGGGTGGTGGCGGACGTATCCGTAATCAAGGAAGTCCGTCGCCAGCAACAGGGATTCTGCATTACCTGCTGGTGCCCTACACCGGCGAGCCGAGATGTGACGGCAACGGCGATCGACCAGGCGCTTGCGGGTCTGACCTTTATTGCTATGCCTGACTCCACCCGTGCGAGGATCATCTATGACGGAACGGCGGTGTTCGACCAGTCACAGGATGCGTTGCTGTACCGACGCGATCTTCTTTACCGGGTCGAATACCCGACCATCGTCACCGAGATCCAGCCGTCAATGCTGATTGGCGACCTGGCGTTGAACGCGGGGCACTTCTTCGCCTGATCGCGCCGACAGCGGCGTTCGTCGCTCGGCAACGCCGCAACGAACAACTTCACAAAACTCGATCACGCAGTGGCGCACCGGCCAGACTGATGGCGGCTGCCCTGAGTGATATGAGAAGGGATGTCTCAACGAATGCCAATTGTCCAACAGGGTAGCATCAATACCACGGCACTCGTTGTGCCGGATCTCTATGTCCAGATTGTCCCCCCCCAGAACCTGGTGCTGAACGGCGTCCCGACCAACGTTATCGGCGTGGTCGGAACCGCGTCGTGGGGCCCTGTCGGGCAACCGGTCATCGTCGCTACCATGGCCGACTACGCCCGGGCCTTCGGCCCTGTCGTTGCGCGCAAGTACCGACATGGCCACCCAGGTTGCCACCGCGGTTCAGCAGGGCGCGCAGAACTTCCGCTGCGTGCGTGTCACCGACGGTACCGATGTTGCCGCCCAGGCCATTGTCTCCGGCACCACCGTCAGCTTCACAGCGCGTTACACCGGGTCACTCGGCAACAAGGTGACCCTGGACCTGCAACCCGGCTCGAAGCCGAACACTTGGCGCCTGACCGTTGCACTTCCGGGCCTGCAGCCCGAGGTGTACGACGGCATCACCGGTGCCGGCGCCGGGTTCTGGCAGGCGCTGGCCGATGCCGTAAATCAGGGGCAGGGGCCGCAGCGTCGGGCGTCGCAGTTCGTGACCGTCGATCCCGGCGGGGCGACGGCCACGCCGGTTGCGACCTCGCTGACTTTGGGATCCACCGTCGCCGGTTCGGATGGTGCGGCTTCCGTCACCAGTGCGCAACTGGTCGGAATCGATACGATTCCCCGCAGCGGCATGTATGCGTTGCGCGGCCAGGGCTGCGGGATCGCACTGCTGGCGGACTCCGACGAACTCGCAGCACTGGTCCGTGCAGGCGGCATTTGGCCAGCAGGAAGGCGCCTACATGATCCTGGCTGGCCCGGCCGGCGACACTGTCCAAAATGCCGTCCAGGTGAAGCAGCAGGTCGGCCTGGACAGTTGGGCGGCCAAGCTGATGTTCGGTGACTGGCTGTGGTGGTCCGACCAGGTGAACGGCACCGTGCGCCTGGTGTCACCGCAGGGGTTCACCGCTGGTCGACTCGCAAATCTGTCACCCGAGCAGTCCAGCCTGAATAAGCAGCTATACGGAATCATCGCGAGCCAAAAATCTGGTGCCCCTGGTTCCGGCCAGACCACATCGTATTCAGCGGCAGATCTGACCGTATTGCTGGGTGCGGGAATCGATGTCATCAGCAATCCGCAACCTGGCGGTTCATTCTGGGGTGTTCGTGGTGGACACAACTCCTCGTCCGATCCGGCGACCAACGGCGACAACTATACAAGACTGACGAACTACATTGCGGCCACTCTTGCTGCGGGCATGGGCCGCTACGTCGGTCAGGTAATCAACAATGACCTGTTCCGCCGCATTCGTGCGACACTGCTGTCATTTTTGCAGAACATGCTCAACCAGGGTCTGCTGGGCAGCACCGATGGCAACCTGCCATTTAACGTGATCTGCGACGCATCCAACAACCCGGCAACGCGTACGGGCCTGGGATACGTCCAGGCCGACACACAGGTTCAGTATCAGGGTATCAACGAGAAGTTCATCATCAATCTGGAAGGCGGGCAGACCGTGCAGGTTTCGCGGCAGACGCTTCCCAGTGGTCAGACGGCGTAAGGAGTTAGGCCTGTGTCGCTTACTGCATTTTCTGTCGGGCGCGATACCCAGTTGGTCGTCATGGGACCGTCCGGGCGGATCGACCTGACACATGTGACCGCATTCGAAAGCCATCAGCTTACCCAGCCCGTGCGCGTCAGCCGGATCGACGGTACGCATCTTGGCACCGACCTGCCCATGGGCTGGGAGGGAAGCTTCGAGGTCGAACGCGGCAATTCGGCACTGGAAGATTTCATTGCCGCCTCGGAGCAACAGTATTACAGCGGCGGTCCGGCCAGCCTGGGGACGATGTACCAGTACGTCACGGAAACGGACGGATCGACGTCCACCTATCAATATGACGGTGTGAGCTTTCGCCTGACGAGCGCGGGGACGTGGCGCGGCGACAGCAGCGTCAACCAGAAACTCGAGTTTTACGCAACACGGCGGCGCCGGATCTGATGACACCCACTTCGAAAATCACCGACGGCGCGGCCCGAACCTGGACGGTTGTTGACAGTCTGGGGCGACGTCTGACGCTGCGGCAGTTGAATGCTTTGGACAAGCTCCGGCTGTTCAAGGCTGCGGGACCCGAGCTGGCCGAAAATCCGCCGTGGCTCGGAATGGCGATGCTGGCCAGCTCGGTCGTGGCGATGGACGACATTCCGGTGCCGCCGCCGGCAAGCGAGTTGCAGGTCGAAAGCCTCGTCGGCCGGCTCGGCGATGCCGGGCTGACGGCCGTGTCCGATGCGCTGGATGCCGGCAATGAGATGACGCTGCAGGAGGCGGCGGCCAATGCGGGAAACTCCTGCGGCACCCCGACCTGATCGAATGCCTCTACCTGGTCAGGAACGGGGTGCCGTTCGACGTGGCTTTCACCCTGGCTTTGGATGAGCGCATTGCCTGGATTGTCGCGCTGGGAACATTGGATGGGCGCGAATTTGATTGGGAGCGGCTGCAGTGGAAACCGGAGGCATAGTGCCGGTTGGGGCGGAGCGTTGCGACAATTGGTTGACGGGCGGATACCCTGCGAACCGCAAACTCAGCCTCATGATGGGCCCGCTGAGTGCCACGGCCCTGCAGCGTCGGAGCAACACGTTTTTGCGTGTTCGTGAGCTGGCGAATGCGGCAGCGGGCGCGTACCGTCATTCGCTTGCAGTAACTCGCCAACGGCCTCGACGGACACGGATCGCCGAGCCGGCGTCCTGGATGAGATTGACGGTGCGGCCGCGCTCGACCGCTGGTATCGGGCGCAGCGCAGCCGCGCCGGATGAAGCCAACGTTGGCGCGACGACGGGCAAGGCGTGGATGCGGCGATCCGTGCCGGGGCGCGTGTCTGGGTCGTCACTCCCGACCAACTTGCGGAACCTGACAAATAAGGCGTCAGTATCAAACACTACGGGGGCAAGTCCACTTCTCTCACCGAGGCACCGGATCGTCAAACCCTATTGGGTACGGCAAGGGCAACCATTGGAGACGGGGCGACCATCGCCGACTTTGGCGCCATCCTACGTGCGCAAACTGCAAGAGGTGAAGCGCGTGACCAGCAGTGTTCTGCGGCCGTGGTTTCGTCTGGCCCTTCGCAATGCCGGAACACGACCCCGGCATCTGGCGGTGCTATCCAGCGCGGCGGAAACGATGCCAAGGTCGATGCCAATGGCCGCGCCGCGGCGCCCAGTTGTGCCAATATCGACGCTGCAGGATGAAAAGCTCGATGCTCCGACCCGAACATGGCCGCACCGGGTAGCGTGGCATTCCCAAGCCCGGCAATCGTCGTACGCCAGCGACCGGCCAGCCGCCGATCCGCCGCGCAGCCCGCATACCGGGCAGCCGGACTTGGAGGAGGCCGATCTTGGACAGCAGATGCTGGACTATCTCGAGCGCCAGATGTTGCGTCCCCGTCGGGGCATGACGGGGGTGGATCCCAAAGTCATGCCTTTTTGACAGTCGAAGACGCGCCGAGCCGACACGGCCCGGGTGGCAAAGGCTGCTGACGACGCATCCAACTGAAATCATTCGTGTGGTGGCGATGCCAAAGGTGCTTCTGGCTCTCGGGCCGGTGATTTTTCGCGATTTCGAGTTGCCGCCGTCGATCGCGTTTGGCGGAAGACAGCAGTTGGCCGTCCATCACCTGGCGAATGGACGGAAGGTCATAGATTGCCTGGGCCGGGACGATAGCGACGTAAGCTTCTCCGGCGTCTTCGCCGGATCGGATGCGACGATCCGGGCGCGCGCACTGAACGAGCTCCGCGTCAGCGGCCTCGCCGTGCCACTGACCTGGGACGTCTTCTTCTATACCGTCGTGATCCGCGAGTTTACGGCAATTTATCGCAATGACACCTGGATCCCCTATACGTTGACTTGCGCCGTGCTGCGTGACGAGACCTCCGATGCGGTTCAGGCAACCGTATCGGTGGCAGAAGGGCTTCTGGCTGATATCTCGGCCGCGGCCGCGGACAGGATCGGTTTCAGCGTCGGATTCGATACAGCTTCCTCCGCCGTTCTGGCTGCTGGAGCTACTACGTATGGAACGGCGAACTTCCAGAACGCACAGGATAGCCTCACGGCCAGTGCCACGGCGATCGGCGGCAAGTTAGCGTCTGCGGAACGTCAGCTCTCGAAGCTCAGCCTTCCTGCCGGCTCTCCCGAATTGGCATTGGCTAACCTGTCCTCCGGAACCGACGCGGCGCAGCAACTCGCCTGGTCGTCAAGGGCGAAGGCTTATGTCGGGCGAGCGATGGTGACCCTGTCGGGTCAGGGCGGTTGATCATGAAGTCCATCACCGTGGTAGGTGGCAACCTGTTCCGGATCGCCGCCGACGAACTGGGCGATGCCACACAGTGGATTCGCATCGCGCAACTGAACAGGATCAGCGATCCGGTCCTGATCGGTGTCACATATCTGCTGATCCCCGACCGAAACCCGCATGCGGGAGGCGGTGTTGCTGCTCAATGAGCCGATCGATGCCTATCGGGTGCCCGGCATTCAGGTCCTGGCCAATGGACAGCCTGTTGCCGGCGTGACCGCCGTCAAGGTGCGATCCAACAACTACTTCAGCGCAGACTGCTTCGATTTGAAGATCGCGCTGACAACGGACGCTACCTTCTGGGCGAACGAGCCCGCCATCGATATCGATATCCAATTTCGTGATAAGGTCCTCTCACGCTTCGTCAGTGTACCTCAAGGGCGCGCCAACTTCAGTGCGGTTCGATCCGATCCGGCGGACCGTTGAGGTTGAAGGACGTGACTACTCAGCCCTGCTGATCGATTCCGTCATCAGTGGGACCTTCACCAACCGCACGGCAAGCGAGATCGCCACGCTGCTCGGCCAACGTCATGGGCTGCGGCCTGTCATCACACCAACGCGGTCTGTGATTGGCCGCTACTATCAGGACGAACACGATTCCGTTTCGCTGGACAGCTTCTGTGGGCGGGCATCGGAGTGGGATCTGCTGTCCTATCTCGCGCAACGGGAAGGCTTCGACGTGTACGTGAGCGGTACCGCACTGCATTTTGTCCCAGGAGCCAACATCGCTTCCACGTCCAGTATAATCCGCCCGGACGCCGTGATGCAGTTGCACCTGGAACGGACACTGGCCTTGGCAGGCGATGTCGAAGTCATCGTGAAGACCTGGAATTCCCGCCAGCATGCCGCAGAGGTACAGACAGCCCGGGCAACGCGCAGCACAGGCGCCGCCGCTCAGACTGCCTCCAAGGGAGAACCGAGACGCTATATTCTGGTTCGTCCCAACCTGACGTCAGATGCCGCGATGGAACTGGCGCAAGCAAAGCTGGCTGAACTCTGTGCGCACGGCCGCTCGGTCGATCTGGTCATGCCGGGGGAGTTGACCCTGGCGCCCCGGGCGACGTTCGCTCTCAGCGGCACAGGTACCAGTTTCGACCAGGCCTATCGTATCGAAATGATCGACCGGCATTTTTCCACCAGGACGGGTTTCGTTCAGCGCGTGCGGGCCAGCAGCCTCGCGGACCAGACGCCTGTAATCTGATCCCCTGCCCAACCGCCTGGAGTTCGCGCAGTTGGAACGCTTCCTCAATGCACTCAAATTGCAGGCGCAAACGCTTGACCAGACGCAGAGTCAGCCACGGTTTGCGACAGTCGCCTCGGTGGATGCCAAGACCGCAACAGCACGCGTGATGTTGCAACCGGAAAACGTGCTGACTGGCTGGCTGCCGGTCCTCTCGGCATGGACTGGATCGGGCTGGGGCATGATCTGTCTGCCGCAGCCGGGCGACCAGGTGCTGGTGATCGGACAGGAAGGCGACTCCGACAATGGGGTTGTCGTTGGTGGTGCGTATTCCAACAAGCGTCAGCCGCCGCCGGCGCCGGCAGGTGAGCTCTGGCTGGTCCACGCCAAGGGCACCTGTCTCAAACTGACCAATGACGGTGTGGTGCAGATCGTCGGCGACCTTCATGTCACGGGTGATGTGTACGATGCCCATGGCCCGCTGTCGCGACTGCGGACCAGCTATGACGCCCACACTCACATCGATTCGCGCGGCGGACGTACATCACCGCCCGACCAACAGGACTGATTTCAAGTGACGGATCTTTTCCATCAGTGGGGCTCCGACCTGACACTGGGGCCAACCGGCGACCTGGCGCTGGTTTCGGGAACGCTGCTCGGCCAGCAGCGGCTTCTGCGTCGGCTGCTCACCAACCCGGGCGACTACATGTGGCAGTTGAGCTACGGTGCCGGCCTCGGCCAGTTCGTGGGAAGCCCTGCCAGTCCGCTGCACATCCGTGCGGTCGTGCGGAGCCAGGTTTTCAAGGAGGCGGCGGTCGCCAGAGCGCCCGAACCCTCGATAGACCTCGATCCGCTGCCGGCCGGCGGTGACGCCAGTGTCTATTTGCACCTGCGCTACTGCGACAGCCAGTCAGGGCAGACCCAGTCGCTGCAATTGCCGGTGGGTGGCCCGTGACATGAAGCTGTCACTCCAGACCTTTTCCAGCCTCGTTCAGGAGATGGCGGCCGCCACGCAGTCTGCATCCCGGCAGATGCTGGATCTTTCGGTCGGCTCCACACTGCGTGCCGTGCTGGAAGCCAATGCGTCCGTAGGTTTGTGGATGCAATGGTTGATCCTGCAGGTCCTGCAAATGACCCGGGCGGCGACGAGCACCGGTGCGGATCTAGACAGTTGGGTTGCGGATTTCTCGCTGGCGCGGCTTCCGGCAACATTTGCCACTGGAACGGTGACGTTCTCCCGCCTGACACCAACTCTGCCGGCGTTGATCCAGCCCGGAGCACTGGTACGGACCAGTGATGCGGCGGAGACGTTTGCGGTGGCCGGCGATTTTGCCCATCCGCTGTGGGATTCCGGCCAAGGCGGATATGTCCTTCCCGCTGGCACCGCGTCCGCCGATCTCCCGGTTGTGGCCGAGACTGCAGGAATCTCGGGCAATGTTCAGGCGGGGACCGTGTCGTTGCTGGCTTCGGCGTTGCCCGGCGTGGATGCGGTGATCAATTCGGCCCCGTTTGCCAATGGCATGGACGCGGAGTCCGATGCGGCGCTGCGCGCACGTTTCCAGGCTTACCTGGCGAGCCGCTCGCGGGCCACGAAATCCGCAGTCGGATATGCCATTACAAGCATTCAGCAGGGACTCACCTACACCATCCTCGAGAACGTCGATTCCTCGGGTGCCGCCAGGACAGGCAACTTCGTGGTCACGGTGGATGACGGGTCCGGCACGCCCTCACAAGGCCTGCTTTCGGCGGTATATGACGCGATCGAGCGGGTCCGGCCGTTGGGGTCCACCTTTCATCTTCAGCCGCCGCATGTGCAGTATGTCTCTGTCTCGATCTCCCTGACGCTGGTGACCGGCGCAGACCGCAACGCCGTCATCGCACAGGTCGTCGATGCGATCTCGCGCTACATCGACGAACTACCGGTGGGCACATCTCTGCCGGCAACGCGCCTCGCCCAGATCGCCTATGATGTCAATCCGTCCGTAGCCGGTGTGGGCCAGGTTCTGCTGAATGGCCTGAACAACGATGTAACGGCCTCGCCGTCCGACGTGATCAAGGTCTCCGGCGTGGTGGTAAGCTGACATGACGGGCGATGCACAGGATTTCGTCTCGCGCATGCGTTCCGTGCTGCCGACACGCTGGTTCCCGGATGATGCTCCCGTCCTCGACACGGTCCTCAACGGACTCGCCTGGTGCTGGGCGTGGAGTTACGACTTCCTTGCCTATGTCAAGGCGCAGGCTCGAATCAGTTCGGCGAGTGACGTTTGGCTTGATGCCATTGCACGCGATTACTTCGGCCCCTCCGAATGCCAGCGCAATGGTCAGGATGACGACACATACCGCCAGCGCATCCGCCGTGACTTGCTCCGAGAGCGCGGAACACGACATGCGCTCCGAAGTGTCTTGGAGGACCTGACCGGGCGAACGCCCACGATATTCGAACCGGCGAACCCGGCCGATACCGGAGGGTACTGCACGTCCGCAACGACGGCCAGCGGTCTTGCCTATGGCACTGCTGGTGGGTGGGGCAGCCTTGCCTTGCCTTTCCAGGCCTTCGTGACGGCTTACCGGCCAACCGGTTCCGGCATTGCCACGATCACTGGATGGGGCCGTGCCGCAGGCGGCTACGGTCGGGGGGCGATCGAATACGCGTCGCTCGACATGATCGTCGGGCAGGTTACGGACGACGACATCAGGCGCGCCACCGCCAGTGTGACTCCCGCGGCCGCCATCAGCTGGACGCGCATTTCCAGCTGACCCGGACTTCGCGCATCAAGAGGACTTCATGGACAGAAATCTGGTCTATCCGGGAAGCATCCCGCTGGATAGCGACCTTCTCAGCCTGAACCGCAACACGATGGTCGCCATCGGTTACCTGGTGCAAGCCGTTTTGGGCGGCGGCACCGCAGTCGATGGTCTCACCTGCAGTCCGACAGTTCCCGCATCACTGACCGTTACGGTGGGCCCCGGCAGCATCACGCAACTCTCGGTGGTTGATACGCTGGCATTCGGATCGCTTCCGGCGGATACGAGTGATCCGCTGGTGAAGATGGGTGTCAATCTGACATCCACAAGCTTCACGTTGGCGGCGCCGACGACGTCCGGGCAATCGGTGAACTATTTGATCCAGGCGGCATTCCAGGAGAGCGACACCGACCCGATCGTGCTGCCCTACTACAATGCAGCCAACCCGTCCCAGCCCTACACCGGGCCGGATAACAGTGGTGCGGCTCAACACACGCTGCGCACACAACGGGTTCAGCTTCAGCTGAAGGCCGGGGCACCCGCGGCAACCGGTACGCAAGCAACGCCACCGGTGGATAATGGGTGGGTCGGCCTCTACGTCATTACGGTCACTTATGGTCAGACCGCAATTGCCACCGGCAATATCGTAACGCTGCCAACTGCGCCCTTCATCACCTGGAAGCTGCCGTCGCTGCGTCCAGGCTTCGGATCGGGCGTGCAGAGCTTTACCAGTTCCGGCACGTTCACCGTCCCAAACGGCGTGACCCAAGTGGAAGTCGAGCTCTGGGGCGGCGGGTCGGGCAGCTATGCCTCGGTTGCCAACGGCGCCAGCGGCGGTGGCTCGGGCGGTGGCTATGCCCGCAAGCGTATCACCGGCCTCTCACCCGGCCAGACCATTGCCGTGACCGTTGGCTTGGGTGGCAGTGGTGGATCGTCCGGCGGTGCGGGAGCCGGTCCGGGCGGCACCTCGAGCTTCGGAACCTATGTCAGCGCCACTGGGGGCAGCGTCAATTATCTCGCCACCGTCGCCGAACCGCAGAACGGCGCCACTCCAGGGGGCGTGGGGGTCGGCGGCGACGTGAATCTTTCCGGTTCGTGCGGCCAGGCAGGGGCGTTGAACCAGGGTGGATTGGGTGGCGGCGCTCCGATGGGCGGCGCACAGAACAGCGGAACCTCCGGGGTTGCCGGCAACTCCCCGGGCGGCGGCGCAGCAGGGGCGGGTACAGGGGCGAACGGCACGACCTCATTCAATGGGGCCGCGGGTGGGAATGGTCTTGTAGTGGTCAGGTGGTGATCGGATGAAAACCTATGCTCGAATTCTGGACGGACGCGTGGCAGAGCTTCTGACGACCGCGACGGACATCTCGACCATGTATCATCCGTCGCTCCACTGGGTGGACGTGTCCTCGATGCCGGGTGTCGCGGTCGGCTGGGAGGTACGACGGAGCGCGCTGTTCGCGACCGAGAACCGTGCTTGCGAAGCCCCCAAAACCCTCACTCGCCGAACTGCAGGAGCGTCTGACACAGCTCAGCAATCAGATCGCATCATTCGGCGACCCTGCCTGAGCTCCGTCACCTCATAGTTCACTACCGATTTGAGAAGTATCCATGTCAACGCCCGCCAATCCCATCTGGAAACCAAGCAGCGCGCGCGTCATCCAACTGGACGCATTCGTGCCCACCCCCCGAGGGGCGACTGCCGTTGCTCCGCCTCCGCTGAACTGGCCGTCCAAGGATCCCAAGGATGTGCTGGACTACCAGCTGGATATAACGCCCGCATTGATCGGCAATGATGGTGACTTGATTGCCACGCTGGACGTGAGCATTTCGCCGAACAGCCCGGGCGATCTGGTCATGGAGAGTGCCCATACGGACGGGCCATGTGCCGTTCTCTGGTTTTCCGGCGGCCAAGCCGGAACGGTGTATACCATCACGGTGCTGATAACCACCAGCAGTGGGCGGACCATTCAGCGCAGCATTCTGCTGCCGGTTCTTTCGCTGTCCACACAAACGGCCATCTCCACTGCCATCGTGACGAACTCCGGCGTGATGATCACCGATCAGAACGGCAATCCGGTGGTTATCAGCTAGCGCCACGTTATGGCTGCGAATGCGGCCATAAGTTCACGCAGTACGCCACTGCATTCTTTGTCTTGCCTGCCGCGCTTGGCAGGCTTTCGTCGTTGGAGTTGATTTAAGCATGCCGACAATCGACCAACTCGCTCCGGCCACTGCTGCATCGGACGACGATGAGCTGTTGGTGAGCCAGGCCGGTATTACCCGAAAGATTACGCGGGTGCAGGTTCTGGCTGGCGTCCAGCCGGCATTGGCGCTGGCTGGCGGGCATCTTCTGGGTCGAAGCACAAGCGGAACCGGCACGCCGGAGCCGATCACGATCGGGGCCAATCTTGCGCTCAGCAATGGCACCCTGTCCGCCGATGCGAAGCCCTTCAATGTTGCGGACTTGCAGACAGGCACTGTGCCGGCAAACGGTGATCTGGTCGCAATCAGCCAGGCGGGCAGCGAGACCGCGGTGACTTACGGCCAGTTCGTCAGTGGCTTGTCCGGCGTCACCAACGTTGACGGATCACGGCTGATGCTGACGCCGTCGGGCTCGGCATCCGCGGTGACCCTTGCAGACTTTGCGGCCGGGACGTTGCCGCTCAGCGGCGGCACGTTGGCCGGCCCGCTGACGCTGGCGGGCAATCCGACCTCGCCGCTGGAAGCGGCGACCAAGGCCTATGTTGACGGCCATATCGGCAGCGGCACCGCCGCCACTGGCGGGACGTTAGTAAGCGGTGGCACGCTGACAAGCACGCTGACGCTGGTCGGCGATCCGACGTTTCCTATGGAAGCAGCCACGAAAAATTACGTGGACACATCGCTTTCGACTGCATTACCGATAACGGGCGGCACGCTGAGCGGCCCGCTGGCGTTGCCTGGAGATCCGGACGCGCCGCTACAGGCGGCAACCAAGCAATATGTGGACGCGCGGCTATCCCGTTCGGGCGATACGATGACCGGTGCGCTCACGCTGTCGGGCAATCCTACAGCATCCCTCCAAGCCGCGACCAAGCAATATGTGGACGGACAGGTCGCGACGGCGTTGCCCAAGTCCGGAGGAACGCTGAGCGGGCCGCTCTACGTCGGCGGTGACCCGAGTTCCCCATTTCAGGTGGCGTCCAAGCACTACGTTGACGCCCAGACCGCCAGCGCACTGCCGCTGAGCGGTGGCCTCATGACCGGGCCTGTTACGCTTTCCAGCGCCCCTACCTCCGGCATGCAGGCCGCGACAAAGCAATACGTCGATACGCAGTTTTCCGGTGCTTTGCCGATCACCGGCGAGTACTCTGACCGGCGCCCTGACTCTTGCCGCCGATCCAACGGCCGATCTTCACGCTGTCACGAAACGATATGCTGACTCGCGGCCGGATTTCCACCGGTGTCATCAATGTCAAACTGCCTCCCTATGGAGCGAAGCTGGACGGCAGTACCGATGACACGGCGGCGTTCAAGGCTGCATATCAGGCGGCGCCGGCAGGTTCGGTCATATACGTACCGAAACGGAATTACCAATCTTCAAAACCCGAATAGCTGGGGCATTCCGCTTACCAAGCGAGTTAAGTGGATCGTCGATGGGACGACCCTTGCAAACGGTAGTTCCCTGGCGGACTTGGTGCCGAACGGAACAAGCCCATCCAGCCTTGTGCTTCCCGGGATGGTTTCCGGCAACAGCGGTATGAGTACGGAAATCTCGCAAGGTGCATCGCAACCCAACGATTTTGCGATTCTCCATACGTCCTACATCGTAAACCACGATGGCGGATCGAGCGGCGACGTCAGTACGGCCACCCGAAACGACGTTATCATATACAATAGCCCCAACAACTACATCTGGGCCGGCCTGGACCGGCTGATCTGGTCCGGCAAGCAGACCCCAAACGCGGCGACGGCCGCGCAGCATGTCGCGCGCTATGCGCAGGCTATTCGCGCGACGATCGGAAGCGATTTAACCGGCAAATCTCTCCCGCAGCCTCAGATCTGGGCCGCATGCCTTGAATACCGGGACACGACCGGGCAGGCGTCCAGCAAGTCGAACGCGTCGCTGACGGTCGAAATGGACTGGTTCGGCAATGGTGCCGATGACGCTGCCAATCGGCAGGTCCAGTCGGTGGTGGTCGGGCAGAATGATCTCAACGGGGCTCCGGTCGAGGTCAGCAGCGTCATCGGCGTCTACCTGGCCGGCGGACATGCGGGCAGTGTGGGCACCGTGTTCAACGCCTGCATTCCCTTTTCCAGAGCGGTGCTGGACACAAGCAGCGCCAAGCAGCTGTCTGGTGCGACTGCGATCCGCCTGGCGGCCGGCCACGCGATCGCTTTCGAGCCAACCGGCAACTACAAGCTCTGGTACGACGGCGGCACCGGAACGTTGAAATGGACCCAGGGTGGTTTGACCTTCCCGGTCGGCAAGGGAATTACCGTCGGCTTCCAAGGGGTCTACGGCAGCAATGCGACGATTCTCTGGGTACCTGAGCGGCAACATCATTTTCCTCGTCGGGGGTGGCAGCTACACCATAACCCTGCCGCCGGCCAGCACGGTTCCGGTCGGAACAGGCTTCACCTTCTCTGCTCTGGGAAACGGCGTGGCAACGATTGCGCCTTCAGGCAGCGATGCCATCGACAACGGACCGGTCAACCTGCGCCTCCACGACAGACTTCACGTCGTGTCTGACGGCAGCGGTTCCTGGCGTGAAATCTTCCGAACGAACGCCATAAACCCCAAGTTTGAAGGCCCGCCAAGCCTGCCGTCCTATACGGTTGCGAACCTGCCAGGTTCACAAGGTGTGGGCGCGCTGGCTTTCGCCACCAACGGTCGCAAGCCCGGAGAAGGGGCCGGGGCCGGGTCCGGCGTCCAGGTGTATCACGACGGCTCACGTTGGATATCAGCCTGCAGCGGGGCCCAGGTGCAGGCCTGACCGCGCCTTGTAGCAACAGAGCCATCGCCTCCAGTCACTGGAATCTTCAATGCCAACGATATCTCAGCTTCCTTCCGTGAAGCAGGTGGCTGCCGCTGATCAGGTGCCGCTCAGCCAGACTGGTTTCACACGCGCTGTCAGCGTGGGCGCTCTGCTTTCGGGCACGCAGCCGGCCATTCTGGTCGAAACCGGCACACTGCTGGGCCGGACGAGTTCTTGGAGCGGGTGGACCCGAACCGGTAACCGTCGGGACGGGTCTGACGCTCACCAATGCCACTCTGGTTGCGACAGGCACCGACCATGCCAGCTTTGCGCCGCAAACAAGCCTCGTGCCATCCGATCAGGTGGTGCTCAACAGCGGCGGGCAGCCGAAGTTGTTGCAGGTCTCTTTGCTGCGGGACCTCTTTTCCGCCGGCAGCAATGTCAGCATCAGCACCGCCGGGGAGATTTCCGCAACCGCTGGCGGACAGGCGACCAGTATCGGGGCGTTGCCGGCGGGGGCGCCTCCGTCGGCGGGTGATCTGGTCGGCATCAGCCAGGCCGGCACCGACCACGCGATTACGTATTCGACGCTGATTGATGGCCAGACCATCGACATGGCGCAGGCGGCGGCACCGGCACAGGACAGCGACACGTTCTGGGTGGCGCAGGGCAGCAGCACCATGCTCCGCCAGGACCTGAGCACGCTTTGGGCATGGATCGTGTCCAGGTTGCCGAGCGTGAAGCGGCCGGTCGTGGAATTGACGGTGAATACGACGCTGGACACGACAGTTCACAACGGGCGCATCCTGATATGCAGCCAGCCGGTAACCCTGACAGCGGCCGAGCTCAATATGGGGAGCGGATTTGTCTGCGACGTCGTCAACATGAGCAGCGGGGCGGTCACCCTGTCCGGCGCCGTTGTGACATCGTCCGGCGGTGCCGCGATTCCGGCCGGTCAGACAGCGACCATTCAGTGCGTCGCGTACTCGGGAGGGACGGTCGTCTACGCGGCGCTCAGCGGTTCGGCCGCAGCCTCGTCGCCGCCAGCTGCGGTAAGTGGGTTTTCACCAACCGCTACGACACAGGATTCCGTCTCCCTGGCCTGGGTTCCCGTGGCCGGTGCGTCCAGCTACGTGGTCGAATACCGTATTACCGGAAATCCGGACTGGATCGTCGCCGGCTCGGGCCTCGCCGGGACGAGCTATACCGTCGGCAACCTGCTTACGAATACATCATATGAATTCGGTGTGCTGGCCATCAACAGTGCCGGTAGCAGTGCGACTATCACGACAACCACGGCGACCACTGCAGCGCCGTTGGCCGTACCCGGTCAGGTGACCGGGCTGGCGGCGGGGACGGTCACGGCGAACTCAGTCGCTCTGACCTGGTCGGCCCCTGCAACGGGTGGCACAGTTGCCGGCTACGAGGTGCAGGTACCCGTACATCCCCGACGGGAAGTTGGACTGTAGCGGGATCAGCAATCAGCGGCACGCAATACTCGGTCACGGGCCTGGTGCCCGCCACGGCGTACGATTTCCAGGTCAGCGCCACCAATGCTGCCGGAACCGGCGCTGCCTCTGGCACCATTACCGCCACCACGGGTCAGTCCACCGGCAGTGTAACGGCGATCACCTGGAACGTCGTCCCGGCGTCGAGCTACACGCATGGCGTCGGATCGATTGCGGTCAATGTCCATGTGAACCCGGGCACGGCCGCGGTGCAGTTCGGCCTGTCGAACGCCGCATCCGTCATGCCGACGTCCTGGGTGGCTGGCAGTTATGTGAATACCGATCTGTGGGGCGCCTATCTCTCAACACCTTCGGCGACCGGCACCTGGTATGTCTGGGCGTGCGGAACTGATGGCAGCTGTCCGACCGTGTATCCGACCAGCTTCACGGTGACCTGAATGGGCATTGCATTGATCGGCCCCAACCGCCCGATGGGAATTGGAGCGGGAAGGGTCGCGCTCTGGGGGCCGTTAGCGAAAACTGCTGCACAACCTGGCGGTCAACCAGCGTCAGCCGCGCTTCCCGCGGCCGATGCGCTCGCCGGTTGGTGGGATGCGAGCGGCCTGTATGGGGTTTTGGGCAGCAACGGTGCGTGTCCGGCATCCTGGAACGTGGCCGTTGCCAGCGTGACGGACAGATCGTCCAATGCGTCGGGGCTGTTGCCGTTTGCCGCCGGGACGCCGAACGCGCCGCTGATCGCGCCACGCCTCAACGGGTTCCTCGGCGGAGTGGGGCGACCGGCGCTTGCGAGCGGAACGCTTGCCCCGGATCTCGATCCCGATCTGGGCTACAGCTTTCAGCGCGATATCTTCGCGGCGAGTCAAAGCTGGACGTTCTATCTGGTATGGTCGCGGCCAAACCGGCGACAGAACTCCGGCAAGGATGGCCAGCCGATAACCTTGCTGACAATTCGCGGCGTGCCCATTCTGCAGGCGGACAGCCAGGGCGGGCAGAACCGTCTCGTCCTGTTTCCCGGCTCCCAGGATGTCGTGCTCAGCACGACGCTGTCCCGGCGACACACGCATTCGGTTGTTCTGCGTTACACCGCACCGCAGGGTTTCGACGCTTGGCTGGACAACAGCCAGGTCGCCACCTCCATCCCCGCGCAGCCTCCGGCCATGCAAGGCGGCAATACGTTGTTGCTGCACGACGGGACACTCCAGGGTGCCGCCCAGTGCTGGTTCCATGAAGCCGCTGGTTGGTCGGCCGCTCTGGGCGCCACCGACATTGCGATGCTGCTGACCTATGCGTCGCGCTGGACCCGGGGACCGCGGCGCGGCGTTCTGCTGCTGATAAACGGCCAGTCGAATGCAGTGAACTACGCCTTGCAGGACGGTGCCGCGCAATTGTTGGCGCAGGGGACGGCTTGGCATACCGGTGCTCTGGCCTACAATGTCATTGCAACGACTGGCGGCCAGACCAGCTACACGATGCAGAGCGGGCACGGCATCTACGACGTCGCAAATGGCGGCTACCCCGGGAGCTTCCTGCAGGATCCGGGCGATGGGTCGGAACCTGCGACCTGGAACGTCGGCCAGGACGGCCATGCGGTTGGCCAGGCTATCGCGGCTCTCACCACCGAGGACCGTGAGGATGTATGCGCCCTGGTCTGGCCCTGGAGCGAGACCGACAGCCTGCGCTTCTACCACGAGAAGGCCACCTTCAGCGCGGCCGCCACCCGGTTCCTCGCCCTTGAACGTGCGATGTTCGGTGCGACCGCGGATCAGCTTCCGCTGATCTGGTGGAATGCGATTCCCTACGGGATTCCCGAAGGCATGCAGATGCACAGGGAAGTCGTGGCAGCACTCGCGGCAGATCCGGCGCAGAATGTATGGATCGGCAATCCGCAGACGAGCGACAGTGAAGGCCGGCCTGGGAACACACCGCATCGCGCCGCGCTCGACAATCAGCGCTTCGCCCGCCTGGCGTCGCCGATCGTGGGCCGTGCCATCATTGCCGCGGGCCGCGCCGACACGGTGTCACAGATACCACCAGGCCTTCCGCAGAAGGGAGGTCCGGCAATCGTGCATGCCTATCGTGCGAGTGCGACATCGATCGTTCTGACCGTCATCCATGACGCTGGGACGGACCTGAAGGTTCCGCCTGGCGCCGCATCGGGCAGCGGCTTCGCCGTGATGGACGGCGGTTCGGCGGAGGCTCCAGGCGCGGTCGTAACGGCAACAGCCTGTACGCGCGTGGACGCAACCCATCTGCAGCTCACGCTGTCTCAGCCGCTTACCAACGGTTCGGCAAGCTGCCACCTGTATTACCCGTACGGGTCGAACAGCATCGGCCGCGGCAACGCAGTCACCGACAACTACGGCGATCTGACGAAGCCGCCTGGCTGGGATATCGCCGCCGACCTCGGAACGGCGTGGGCACTGGACTTCCCACTTGCCGCAACATCCAGCCCGATCGCTTTGAGCAACTCTTTGCAATAGTCTCGGCGCCAAGCGAGTCCGGTTCGGGCCGAGAGCACAAATGACCGTACCGCTCCTGGTGCGCTGTGATTTGCTGCGCGTGTTGGCGGAAATGTGGCCACCGGCGACGCCAGGCGCTACCTAGCCCCGCCGTTCCGGAAACAGCGACAACAGCCCGTTCGCACTGGCATCGCAACACCCGCGCTCGGTTATCAGACCGCTCACCAACCGGGCCGGCGTGACGTCGAAGGCGGGATTGGCCGCTGCGCTGCCACCCGCTACCACGCGTATCGTAACGATGCTGCCGTCCGCAGTCCGGCCGGTCATGTCGGTGACTTCGGTCGATGCACGTTCCTCGATCGGAATCTCGGCCAGCCCGACGCCTGCCGCCCAGTCGATTGTGGAGGAAGGCAGCGCCACCCAGAACGGCACGCCGTTGTCTCGCGCAGCCAGCGCCTTCAGATACGTTCCGATTTTGTTGGCAACGTCGCCCTGGCGTGTCACGCGGTCCGTTCCGACGATCGCCAGATCCACGTCACCATGCTGCATCAGGTGGCCGCCGGCATTGTCGGCGATCACCGTGTGGGCAACGCCATGCTTGCCCAGTTCCCACGCCGTCAGGCTCGCCCCCTGATTGCGCGGCCGGGTCTCATCGACCCAGACATGGATGTCGATACCGGCATCATGCGCCATGTAGATCGGCGCCAGGGCGGTTCCCCAATCCACCGTTGCCAGCCAACCGGCGTTGCAGTGCGTCAGCACGTTGACGCGCCCGCTGGGCTTGCGCTCCGCTGCCTGCTGAATCACCGGCAGTCCGTTCCGGCCGATCGCCTCATTCTGCGTCGGCATCTTCATCCGCGATCGCTGCGGCCTCCCGGTAGGCCACCGGCCCGCGCTCGGCCTGGGGCGTGTTGCGCAGGCGGGTCAGCATGCGGTCCAGCGCCCAGGCGAGGTTCACCGCAGTCGGCCGGGTTCGCCGCAGGACCGCCGCCGCCTGTTCCATGGCGTCGGACGATGCATCCTGCCGCAGCGACAGGCACAGCCCGTAGGCCGCCGTGGCGCCGATCAAGGGCGCTCCGCGCACCTGCATGGTGCGAATGGCGTGGGCGACATGTTCCATTTCGGTCAGACGCAGCACCTGGAACGACCAGGGCAGTTTCGTCTGGTCGATGATATGCACCGACCAGCCGTCCTGCGGATCGACCCAGATACTGCGATAGGCAACACCATCGACCTTCATCGCGCGGAAATCCTTTGATGCATGATGCAAACAAGCGTGAACAGGCGCCGGGCGGTTTCGAAATCGATTGCGATCTTGCCGTGTAACCGCTGCATCATCAGTGATGCACCTTCGTTGTGCAGGCCGCGGCGGCCCATGTCGATCGCCTGGATGCGCGCCTCGCGCCCCTCGTCGACGGCCTTGATGTGGCTGTCCACCAACAACTGGTAGTCCTTGATCAGGCGACGAAACGGGCCGAGCGCCAGGGCAACTGCGGTTACCGGCGTGTCGGTCTCGTCGCGGATGTCGAAGACCAGTCGCCCGTCCCGAATGGACAGGTGAAGGGCGTACGCCGTCAGCGCCGGTTGCCCGGGCTTCAAGGTCAGCGGCGTGAAGTGGGTAACCGAGGCGAGGTCGGCCACGGCCTGGTCGCGGTCCGCTTCGATGAATGCCGGAAGGTGCGGTGGCAGGTCCCCGTCCAACACAACGCGCAACAGGCGGGCTTCGGCGGTCATGCCTCGTCTGCTGGGTGGGGCAGCATGTTCAGCGCGACGATGGCACCGATGGTTGCACCTTTGACGGGGCGCAGCAGGCTGACCGCCAGGACGAGCGCCAGAGGAACGAAGATGGCCGACATCACCCATGTGGACGGCGCTTCGGCCCGCTGCAGCAACAGCATCGATGGCACGACGATGTGGGCTACGAGCAGCAGGGTGAAATAGGCCGGAGCGTCATCGGCGCGGGCCAGATGAGTCGGCGCGCCACAGTCACCGCATCCCGGGGCCACGCGCAGGTATCCTTGGAACAGGCTGGTATGCCCGCAGGCAGGGCACCGGCCATGCACCCCACGCCGCATTCCGACCCCAAGCGATGGCAAGGGCCACGGCGGCGGTTGAGGAGCAGCATCCGACTGCCAGCGGGTCGGGGCCATACAGCGGGTCCTTTACGGCAACTCCGGGATCTGCCCCCGGATAGCGTATCGACAGCGTCGCTGGCCACACCCAAGCTATTGCGCGGTTGCGCATGAGCGGACTGCACGCAACAGTGCAGATATGACGCGCATCCTGGTCATCAATCCCAATTCGTCCACCGACTGCTCGGCCGGCATCGCCTCGGCGCTGGCTGGGTTTCGCCTGCCCAACGGTCCGGCCATAGACGTGGCGACCCTCACCGAAGGTCCGCCCGCCATCTACACCTGGCGCGACTGGCACAGCGTGGTGGATCCGCTCTGCGCCATGATCCAGCGGGAACCTGCGGACGTGTATGTGGTAGCCTGCGCCTCTGATCCCGGGATCGAGGCCGCACGTGCCAGCACCAATCGCCCCGTTCTTGGCGTGTTCCGTTCGGCCGTCGCCGCCGCTGCGGCGCGGGCCGAGCGGTTCGGGGTGGTGGCGATCGTCGAAGCGTCGAAGGCGCGACATATGGCGGCGTTGCGCGCAATGGGGCTGGAGGCCCGCTTGGCCGGCGAGGTGGCGCTGAACACGAGCATGGAAGCGCTGCTGTCGCCCGACGCCGCCCGCTCTGCGCTCCAGAATGCCGCGCGTGCCTTGGTGGACCAGGGAGCGGAGACCCTGATCCTGGGATGTACCGGCATGGCCCATCACTGCCGGGCCGTCGAGGATGCCGCCGGTGTTCCGGTGATCGAGCCCTGCCAGGCGGCCGTGGCGCTTGCCCTCGGAGTCGTGCTGCCGACCATGCGCGGGTGCCTGAGGACCTCTACTGGACCTGTTGCCATTTGAGGACCGGTTCCAACCGGACCCGGACCCGTTGAGCCCGATACTGCCCGCCGAGAACGCTGGTGTAGCGTATGGATTCGACCAGAACGCCGCTGGGCAGACGGATCCGGTCCGGGTGGGCAAACTCGGCCGTGCAGACGTAGCGAACCGCGAGTTCGCTGCCGGCCACAGTCCTGATCTGCACAAGTTCTGGCACGTGTGCCGGTGCCAGGCGACGTTGGAGCGCTTCCCGGACCAACGCCAAGGTGCGTGGGTCGGTGCAACCGGGCGGCCGTAGCCTGCTCAGATAGTGCGCGCTCCACCCCAGGACCGCCAGCAGAGCGGCAGTACATGCCAGCCCAACAATCCATGTCCTGGACGACACAGGGCCCGGCAGTGCGAACTCCCCTCCGCAGAATTCCCTATGACGGCGGCCTCGAGAGTATGACTCGCACGCCTTTCATATCCCCATTTCTTCCAGCAGGGTGACTGTCCGTATGGGCTGGCGTGGCCGGGCTGTCAGCAGGGCGCGCAGATCGATCGGGTGGTCGATGTCCAGCCCGATTCCTGGCATGCGCACGATCGAGGGTTCCAGCCCCTGTCGCCGCGCGGCCTGCAGGTGCGGAAAGTAGCTGTCGTCGCCGAAGCGCAGCGGCACTGAGTCGGGCGGGCTGCATAGAACCGCGTTCGACCCAAGCTCATCATGCGCCGGCGCGATAACGAAACCGGGCGCGTCTTCTGCCGCCGCCAGCACCGCGTTCAGTTCCGGCGCGGTCACCCGGGGAATATCGCCCGGCATGGCCACCATCCCGCCCCGCTTTTCCCGTGCCAGCAACCGGCTCATGCCCGCAACTGCGGCGGTGTGGCCGTTGCAGGCATCCTCCGTCACGATCCGCGCGCCCCAGCGTCGCGCCAGGGCTGCCGAAGGCTCGTCCGCCGTATTCACCAGGATGCCGGCTACGCGGGACCCCGCGACGGCTTCCAGCACATCCTCCAGCATCGCCGCGGCCAACGCTTCCCGCTGGCTGGGGCTGAGTAGGGACGAGAGACGCTGCTTGGCACCGGTGAATCCCTTCACCGGGATGGCCGCCCAGATGTCAGTCACGACCGGCGTCGCAGCTTCGCGGCGGTGCTCAGCACGGCACGTGCCACCGCCTCGCGATCTTCCAGCGTTCGCATCAGGGTCTGCGCCAGCGTCACCTTCGCCTGGATTCCCAGGACCTCGCTGGTATCGGCCAGGTCCACCACATAGCCGTCCAGCAGGTCGCCGTAGCGCTGGGCTACCGCCTCGGCACTGGGATTCAGGCCGAGTTCGGTCATCATCTTTGCCGTTGGTCCCTTCACCGCCTTGCCGCCGATAATGGGCGACACGGCCACCACCGGGGCGGGACAATCTGCCAGTGCCCTGCGCACGCCCGGCAACGCCAGGATCGGTTCCACGCTGATGAACGGGTTGGACGGGCAGACCACCACCGCCTGCAGCCGCGGATCGGCCAGCGCCGCCATGAAGTCCGGCTGCGGCCGCGCTTCCGCCGCTCCGTGGAATTCCAGCGCCTGCACGCCTGGCTCGCAGCGCTGGCGGACGAAGTAGTCCTGGAAATCGATCCAGCCGGCCTCGGTCAGCAGCCGGGTCCGCACCGGATCGTCGCTCATCGGCACCACACGCGGCGCGACGCCCAGGCGGCGGCACAGATCGGCGGTGACCGACGTCAGCGTTTCACCACCGCGCAGCCGCCGTGTTCGCTCCACATGCACCGCCAGGTCGCGGTCGCCCAGGCGAAACCAGACTTCGCCGCCCAGCGTCTCAGTGGTTTCCATGAAGGACCAGGTCTCGTCCCGGCGTCCCCAGCCCAGGTCCGGATTGGCCAGCCCGGCCAGTGTGTACATCACGGTATCCAGGTCGGGCGAGATCGACAGGCCGAGATGTTCGAAGTCGTCACCGGTGTTGCACACCACCAGCAGGTCTTCCGGCGGCAGAATCCGGGACAGGCCCAGCACCAGCTTGGCGCCGCCGACGCCGCCTGAGAGCGCCACGATCACTGGAACAAATCCTCCTGTGCCGGCCGCACCAGTTCGGCCGCATTCGCCTCCGGCGCCGACCAGTGCAGGCCGCGCACCACCGCCACCGGACTGGCCTCGGCCGCCTGCCCCTGCAACAGTGAGGCCGCAGCCGCAATCTCGTCGGCATAGCCGATGATGCTGACCTCCAGCGTGCGTCCGAACAGATCGGGCGACCCGCGCAGGTCGATCAGGCTCGGCAGGCCGGACGCGCCGATCGCCACCCCGGCCGTGCCGCGACGCCAGGGGCGGCCGAAGCTGTCGCTGATGATCACACCAGGTGAGACCCCGGATTGCGCCGCAAGCGTACGGCGGATCGCGTCCGCCGAGGCGTCCGGGTCACGCGGCAGAAGCAGGACCCGATGCGCCCCGTCCTGCGGCGCCACGTTCGACTGGTCGATGCCCGCATTTGCCATAACGAAGCCCAGCCGGTGCTGCATAATCAGCAGGTTGGGGCGGGACCGCACCACCCGCGTGGATTCTGACAGGATCACCTCGACCAGCCGCGGATCCTTGCCCACCTCTTCCGCCAGCGCGATCGCGCGCGGCGATGCCGTTACCGAGGCAAGATCAACGGTGCGCCCTTCGGCCTTGGAAACGATCTTCTGCGCCACCACCACCACGTCGCGGTCACGCAGGGGCAGGCCCAGCCGGTCCAGGCCGGCCAGGATCAGCGCAGGAATATCGTCGCCGGCCTGCACCATCGGCAGGCCCGGTACGGCAAACAGCTCAAGACGCGGGGTCATTTCATCCGAAGCGCCGGCGCAGCAGGGGCAGCACCTGCTCGCCATACAGTTTCAGGAAGCGCTCCTGATCCGGGCCCGGGGCGTGGAAGACCAGGTGGTTGAAGCCGAGTTCCACGTAGGGCCGGATGCGTTCCACATGCTCCTCGGGATCGCTGGACACGATCCAGCGGCTGGCGGCGCGTTCCACCGGCAGCGCGTCGGCCAGGCGCTCCATTTCCGTCGGATCGTCCACCGACATCTTCTCCTCCGGCGTCAGCGCCAGGGCCGCCCAGTGCCGAGTGTCGTGCAGCGCGCGTTCAGGATCGGTGTCGAACGACACCTTCATTTCGATCATCCGGTCGTAGTCGGGCTTGGGCTTGTTGGACGCCTTGATCCCCTCCGCGACGTTCGGCAGCAGCGTTTCGGTGTAGAGGTCCCACTTCTTGCCGCTGGTGCAGATGAAGCCGTCGCCGCTGCGCCCCGCGTACTTTGCCACCATGGGGCCGGCACCCGCGACATAGATCGGCACCGGGTCGTTCGGCTTGTCGTAGATGGTTGCGTTGTCGGTGCGGTAATAGTCGCCTTCGTGGGAGACCCGCTCGTCGGTCCACAGCTTGCGGATCAGCGCGATCGCCTCACGCATGCGGGCGAAGCGCTCCTTCATCTCGGGCCATTTCACGCCGATGGCGGGCACTTCGTTCAGGCCCTCGCCGGTGCCCAGGCCCAGCACGACGCGGCCCGGGAACATCGCGCCCAACGTGCCAAACACCTGCGCCACCACCGAGGGATGATAGCGGAAGGTCGGCGTCAGGACGCTGGTGCCCATCACGATGCGATCGGTGCTGGCACCCAGCGCGCCGAGCCAGGCGAGCGCCGACGGGGCATGGCCGTCGGTGTGCTTCCAGGGCTGGAAATGATCACTGACGAAAACCGAGTCGAACCCCGCCTGCTCGGCGGCACAGGAAAAAGCGAGCAGGCGCTTCGGGTCGAACTGTTCGGCGGATGCTTTGTATCCGAGCTTCAGCACGAGGGACCTCCGGGATCGTTGGGGCGCACGCTAGCCCTGCCGCCCCGGCACGGCAAATGGGGTGCGACCGGGTGTGGCGGGCGGACACATTGCCGCGCCGGGCGGGGAGCGCTGCGCCACACCCGGCGGGGAACGCTGTGCCGTGTGGGGCCAGAGCCGCTGTGCCTCGCCGCTACGAGGCCGTGATGGCAATGCAGAGGGCCGATGTCAGCGTAGCGTATCAGCGGGAGCCGGGTGGCGGCCGGATCGCGCGGCACGCCGCTCACAGCACCGAATGATACTCAGATGTGCAGCGCCCGGCCCTCAACCGCCAGCGCCGCTTCCTTCACCGCTTCGCTCAGTGTCGGGTGAGCGTGACAGGTGCGCGCCACGTCCTCGGCCGAGGCGCCGAATTCCATTGCCGTTGCGACTTCGGCGATCAGCGTTCCGGCATCGGGGCCAAGGATGTGGGCGCCCAGCAGCCGATCGGTCGCCTTGTCGGCCAGCAGCTTCACAAAACCTTCCGTGTCACCCATCGCGCGGGCGCGGCCATTGGCGGTGAACGGGAACTTGCCGACGTTGTAGGCGATGCCGGCCGCTTTCAGTTCTTCCTCGGTCTGGCCGACGCTGGCGACTTCCGGCCACGTGTACACGATGCCGGGAATCACGCCGTAGTTCACGTGGCCGGCCTGGCCTGCCAGGAGCTCGGCCAGCGCCACGCCTTCGTCCTCGGCCTTGTGGGCCAGCATCGGGCCACTGATCGCGTCGCCGATCGCGTATATACCCGGAACATTGGTGGCAAAGTGCACGTCGGTCTTCACGCGGTTGCGCTCGTCCAGCTCCACGCCGACCTCGGCCAGGCCCAGACCTTCGGTGTAGGGCCGGCGGCCGATCGACAGCAGCACGACGTCGG
Source organism: uncultured Alphaproteobacteria bacterium (assembly GCA_963721065.1). Classification (GTDB taxonomy): domain Bacteria; phylum Pseudomonadota; class Alphaproteobacteria; order Acetobacterales; family Acetobacteraceae; genus CAWBLP01. The sequence continues at coordinate 637,380 of CAVRHO010000009.1, read as the reverse complement.
CCTTGAGCTCCTCGGCTTCGCCGCCCTTGGCGGGTTCCAGCGTCAGGGTCACGCCGTCATTGCCCTTGCGTGCGCCGGTAACCTTGGTGCCCAGGCGGAACTTCAGCCCCTGCTTGCCCAAAACGCGCTGGAAGTTGCGGGCCACTTCGCCGTCCATCGTGGGCACGATGCGGTCGAGGAACTCCACCACCGTTACCTGCGCGCCCAGCCGGCGCCACACGCTGCCAAGCTCCAGGCCGATATAGCCGCCGCCGATCACCACCAGGTGGCCGGGCACCTTGTCCAGCTCCAGCCCGCCAGTGGAGGTGACGACCTGCTTCTCGTCCACGTCCACGCCGGGCAGGGGCGTGCTCTCGCTGCCGGTGGCGATGACGATGTGTTTTGCGCTGTAGCTGGCGCCGTCGACGTCCACCTTGCCGGGGGCTGCGATACGGCCGGTGCCCTTCAGCCAGGTGACCTTGTTCTTGCGGAACAGGAACTCGACGCCCTTCACGTTGGCGCCGACCACCTCCCCTTTGCGGGCCTGCATGCGCGCCAGGTCGAGCTTCACGCCGTCCACGAGCACGCCATGATCGGCCAGGGCGTGCGCGGTGTGGTCGAATTCCTCGGAGGATTGCAGCAGCGCCTTAGAGGGGATGCAGCCCACGTTCAGGCAGGTGCCGCCGAGCGTGGCACGCTTTTCGACGCATGCGGTCTTCAGGCCGAGTTGCGCGGCACGAATGGCGCACACGTAACCACCGGGGCCGGCGCCGATCACAATCACATCGTAGGAGTCGCTCATTCAACCACTTTCAGAACGGACGCTGCGGAATCGCAGACTGCATACACCAAGTGCCTCATCCCACCCCGTATAGAGTTGGGCCGTTGGCCGGCAAATCAGCGTCACGCGCGGCCCACGGATCGCACCCTGTCAGACGCCCAGCAGCTTGAAGAAGGTGCCGCCGGCAGGAACCAGTATGGGCCCACCCCCGGGGCGGTGACCAAGATCTGCCAGGGCAGGAGGCCACGTTCACGGTCAAGCTTCTGGGATTGGGCAATCGGCTTGCGTTGCCGGCGATGAACTTCTCACGTTCGGCGCGCAACTTGGGCGCCTCGGCGAGATCGCGCGCGATCCGTGCCAGTCTTGCGTCCACCTCGGGTCGGGTCGTGCCGCTCATCGTCGTCTCCACCGCACTGCCGCGATGCCATCAGCATGCGCGGCAGTGCGGTGCCCGGGTCAAACATCCAATAACAGCCGCCGCGGATCCTCCACGCCCTCCTTCACCCGCACCAGGAAGGACACCGCCTCCTTCCCGTCAACGATGCGATGATCGTATGACAGGGCGAGATACATCATCGGCCGGATCTCGATCTTCCCGTCAACCACCATCGGCCGCTCCTGGATCTTGTGCATGCCCAGGATTGCCGACTGCGGCGGGTTGAGGATCGGCGTGCTCATCAGCGAGCCATAGATGCCGCCGTTGGTGATGCTGAACGTGCCGCCGGTCAGTTCCTCCAGCTTCAGTGCGCCATCGCGGGCGCGGCGGCCGAAGTCGGCGATGCTGGCTTCCACCTGAGCGAAGCTCATGGCGTCGGCGTCGCGCATCACCGGAACCACCAGGCCGGACGGGCCGCCCACGGCAATGCCCATGTGGACGAAGTTCTTGTAAACGATGTCGTCGCCGTCGATCTCCGCGTTCACGGCGGGGAGTTCCTTCAGCGCGGCGCAGCAGGCACGCACGAAGAACGACATGAAGCCAAGGCGCACGCCCTTGTGCTTCTTCTCGAAGATGTCGCGATACTCCTTGCGCAGTGCCATCACCGCGGACATGTCCACCTCGTTGAAGGTGGTCAGCATGGCGGCGGTGTTCTGCGCTTCCTTCAGCCGCGCGGCGATGGTGCGGCGCAGGCGGGTCATGCGCACCCGCTGCTCGCCCGGTTGTTCGGCCCGCGGCGGCTTCTCCGTCACCGGGGCCGGCGCCGGGGCCGGGCGGTTCAGGAATGCCAGGACGTCGCCCTTGGTGATGCGTCCGTCCTTGCCGGTGCCGGGACCGAGCTGCTCGGTGGCAAGCCGGTTCTCCTCCATCAGCTTGGCGGCGGCGGGCATGGCAGTGGACGTGCCCGGCGATGCCGGCCGGGAAACCGGGCCCAGCGGACGCGGCGGCGGGTTTACGCCGGCCGGCGGGTTCGCAGCGGGACGGGCCGGCTCGGCCTGTGGCTGCGATTCGGACGCAGCGGCAAATTCCGGGGCAGGTTCGGGTGCCGGCGCCGGCTTTGGCGGCGGTGCGGCGGGACGGGCCGGCGGGGTCGCCGGAGCGGCAGCGCGGGCACCCGCCTCCAGCAGGCCAAGGATCGCCCCGACCTCGACCTCGGCGCCTTCCTGGGAGCTGATGGAGGTCAGCACGCCGTCGGAAGGCGCATTCACCTCCACCGTTACCTTGTCGGTCTCCAGCTCCACGAGCGGCTCGTCCGCGGCGACGGAGTCACCCTCGTGCTTCATCCAGCGTGCGATCGTCGCGGTGGTGACGCTCTCGCCCAGCGAGGGCACCTTGATCTCGGTCGCCATAAGGTTCTTTCCAGCTCCTGCTCAGTCGATGCCCAGCGCTTCGGCCACCAGCGCCTTCTGCTCGGCGGTATGCGTGCGTGCCAGGCCAGTGGCGGGGCTCGCCGCCGCGGCGCGCCCGGCATAGATAGGACGGGTCGCCTTGCCGCCTACGCGCCCGAGCACCCGTTCCAGGCGACGGTCGAGGAAGTTCCAGGCCCCCATGTTCTCTGGCTCTTCCTGACACCAGACAACGTCGGCGTTGCGATAGGGTGTCAGCTCACGGGTCAGTGTGTTCTCCGGCGTCGGTGCCAATTGCTCCAGGCGCAGGATCGCCACGTCCTTGATGCCCTTTGCGCGCCGCTCCGTCAGCAGGTCGTAATAGACCTTGCCACTGCACAGCACGACACGCTTCACCTGATCCGGAGGAGCGATGTCGTCGATTTCCGGAATGACAAAGCGGAACCGGCTGCCGTCCGCCATGTCCTGCAACGGCGAGACCGCCAGCTTGTGGCGCAACAGCGATTTCGGCGTGAACAGGATCAGCGGCTTGCGGAAATTGCGGTGCAACTGCCGGCGCAACGCATGGAAGTAGTTGGCTGGCGTGGTGAGGTTGCACACCCAAAGATTGCGTTCGGCGCAGAGCTGCAGATACCGCTCGATGCGGGCTGAGGAGTGTTCCGGTCCCTGACCTTCGTATCCGTGCGGCAGCAGCATTACCAGGCCGCACATGCGCAGCCACTTGGTTTCGCCCGAGGCGATGAACTGGTCGATGATCATCTGCGCGCCGTTGGCGAAGTCGCCGAACTGCGCCTCCCACAGCACCAGGGTGCGAGGGTCGGCCAGCGCGTAGCCGTACTCGAAGCCCAGTACGCCGGCTTCCGACAGCAGGGAGTTGTAGATTTCGATCTTCGCCTGGTCGGGGCAGACGTTGTTCAGCGGGACGTATTCATGCTGGTTGGTCTGGTCGATCAGAACCGCGTGGCGCTGGCTGAACGTGCCGCGCTGGGTGTCCTCACCGGACAGGCGGACGCGGGTACCTTCCAGCAGCAGTGTGCCGAAGGCCAGTGCCTCGCCGGTGGCCCAGTCAATGCCTTGCCCGCTCTTCAGCATTGCCTGCTTGGCTTCGAGCTGACGGACGATCTTCGGATTGACGTCGAATCCGGCGGGAACGCGCGTCAGCGCCTGGCCGACCTGCTGCAGCTTCGCTTCGGAAACCGCTGTGTCTTCCTCCTGCCGCTCGAATTCCGAGTCGGCGGGATGGAAGCCTGTCCAGTGGCCTTCCAGCCATTCGGCCTTGTTCGGCTTGTAGGACTGCGCCGCCTTGTAGGCATCATCCAGCGTGCGGGTGAAATCGTCCCACATCGTCTTGGAGTCGTCCGCCGTCACCACGCCCTCGGCCGTCAGGCGTTCCGAGTACAGCGTGCGCGTGGTCTTGGTCTGGCCGATGGCGCGGTACATCACGGGCTGGGTGAAGGCCGGCTCATCGCTCTCGTTGTGGCCGTGCCGGCGGTAGCAGACGATGTCCAGCACGATGTCCGTGGCGAAGCGCATGCGGAACTCGGCCGCCATGCGGGCACAGAAGATCACCGCTTCCGGATTGTCGCCGTTCACATGCAGGATCGGCGCCTGGATCGATTTGGCCACGTCCGTGCAGTAAAGGCCGGAATAGGCGTGTGCCGGAACGGTGGTGAACCCGATCTGGTTGTTCACCACCACGTGCACCGTGCCGCCGGTGCGATAGCCGATCAACTGGCTCATCGCCAGCGTCTCATACACCAGGCCCTGGCCGGCGAAGGCCGCGTCGCCGTGCATCAGGATCGCCATTACCGAGCTGCGGCGCTGCGTATCCCCCGCCTGGTCCTGGCGCGCCCGCACCTTGCCCACCACCACCGGGTCCACGGCTTCCAGGTGAGAAGGGTTGGGTTGCAGCGACAGGTGAACCGAATGCCCGGCGATCTCCAGGTCGGTGGAGGTGCCGAGGTGGTATTTCACGTCGCCGGACCCCTGCACGTCGTCCGGCTTGAAGCTGCCGCCTTCGAACTCGCTGAAGACGGCGGTAAACGGCTTCTTCACGATGTTCACCAGCGTGTTCAGCCGGCCGCGATGCGGCATGCCGATGGCGACTTCCTGCACGCCGGACTGCGCCACCGTCTGGATGATGGCGTGGAGCGCGGGGATGGTGATCTCGCCGCCTTCCAGACCGAAGCGCTTCGTCGTGACGTAGCGCTTCTGGCAGAACACCTCGAAGCCTTCCGCTTCGGTCAACTGCTGCAGGATTTGACGCTTGGTGTTTTTGTCGAAGGCGCGGTGCCAGGGTGCGCCTTCCACCTTGCGCTGGATCCAGGACTTCTGTTCCGGATCCTGGATGTGCATGAATTCGACGCCGATCGCGCCGCAGTACGTCTCGCGCAGGATCTGCATGATCTCGCGCAGCGTGGCGGTTTCCCGCCCCAGCACGTTGTCGATGAAGATCGGCTTGTCGAGATCGGCGTCGGTGAAACCATAGGACCGGTAGTCCAGCTCGGGGTGCGGCGACGGCACGACAAGGCCGAGCGGATCGAGGCGGGCTTCGAGATGGCCGCGCACGCGGTAGGAGCGGATCAGCATCAGCGCGCGCAGGCTGGCGATGGTGGCGGCGCGGACCTGCTCGCCGGACAGGGCGATGGTGGCCGGAGCGCCGGGAACGCGCGGCGCCGCGCTTTCCGCTTCGGTGACGGCGCCACGCGGGGCCCAACTCGCGCCGGTGGCTTCCTCGAGCACCGACCGGGCCTCGTCGTTCAGCGCGCCGAAGAGCTCGGCGAAACTGGGATCGATCGAGCTGGGGTCGGTGGCCCAGCGGGCATATTGTTCTGCCAGGAACGCGGCGTTGGCTCCGCTGAAGGCGGAAGCCAGGATATCGACGCCAGCCATGCGCTAGGATTCCTCGTGTGAAGCGGCGGCGGTGAATAGGCGCACGAACCCGGTCGCGGAAACCGCGCCCAGGCACGCACTGGGTTGCTCTTACCGCATGCCGCACGGCTGTCACACGCAAAGCGCCGGAGCCCGTGCTCGCGGCGCTGATCCAAGACGGTCGGGGCGGAGCGGTAGGAGGCTACCGGACGAGATGCGCTGCACCGGCCGGCATTTCAAGCGCAGTACAGACCGGGGACTGGACGGCCATATACCCCAGGCCCTGCCAGCGGCGGCAATGCGCAGCAATCGGACCGGATCGGGCCCTCCGAGCCGGCGTTGGCTCATGTGTCGGGGCGATGTGGCGTGATGTCGGTCGCCCAAGGACGCCTGCGGGAACGCGGGTGCCCTTCGCCTGTGGGGCTCGGACGGGGAGGCGTCCGGCCCGACCCTCAACGGCTCATCATCACCGGCAGGTTGGCATATTGCAGCACATGCCGCGTGACTCCGCCGAGAATCAGTTGGCGCAGGCGCGAATGCGAGTAGGCGCCCATCGACAGCAGGTCGCAGTCGAACTGCGCGGCTGCCGCCAGCAGCCCCGCCCCGACCGAGCCGCTGACCGGCTGGAACATCACGATATCCGCATCAACACCATGCATGGCCAGATAGGCCGTGAGGTCCGGGGCGCCCGGACCGCGGCGCTGATAGCCCTCGGCCGACAGGACGCGCACGGCCTCGGCGCGCTTCATCCACGGCAAGGCCGCCAGGACGGAGGCGGCCAATTCCGCCGTGCCGTTCCATGCGACGCAGACGCGGGTGCCGATCGTGGTGGGCGCCACCTGGGGGGAAATCAGCACCGGCCGGCCGGAATCAAAGAGGTACTGCGTGCAGCGCGTCGGAGGATGAGACATCCTCGCCGGCATCGGGGTGCGGCACCACCGTCAGATCGGCCAGCCGAGCCTGTTGCGCGACCAGATCTTCCTCGCGTCCGGTCACCGCGGCGAAGCTGGCCGTGGGATGGTCGGCGGCGGCGGGGGATTGTGCCACGCTGACGTCGTGACGGGCCACGAAGCGTTCGAACATGCCGCGCACGGCGTGGGCGCGCTCGCTGCTCTCCTTCTCCGTCGCAGTCATCATTTCCTCAATCATCGCACCGGACAGCCCCTCGCCGGCCAGAGGCGCGACGTCGCGGCTGTCCACGCGGACATGCAGGCAGGTGACGTGCGCGTTCCACGCCCTGGCAATCATCAGTGCGGTGGACAGCGCCGCCTCGCCGGCCGCGGTGCCGGTCAGGGGGAGCAGGACTTTGCGGATCGCCATGGCGAACTCCCTGGGGATACGAATCCCCTCCCTACGCAGGTCAGACCTGCATTGCTAGCACGCCACGATATGGGCGCGTAGGGCTGTTTGTGCCACGGCCAACGCCTTATCCGCGGACGCGGCATCGATCGGATGCCAGTTTCCCGCGCCGACGTCGTGCTGCGCGGCCTGGCGCAGCACCGCCAGCGTTGCGTCGGACGCATCGCCGCTTCGGGCGATCACCCGGCGTTCCAGGTCCTGTATTGGCGCCTGCAGCCAGAGGCCGATGAAGGGCACGCCGGCATCGCATGCTGCGTTTTCCACCGCCCGGCGATGCGCGGGGTCGAGAAATGTGGCGTCCGCAACCACACAATGTCCGCCGGCCGCCGCACGCCGGGTGTCCTCGGCCAGAGTGGTGAACACCGTCTTGGACGCAGCTTCGGTGTACGCTTCGGGCGGGAGGCGATGCTCGGGGGGCACATCGTGCTGGCGCTTGCGGATTTCGTCGCTGCGCAACACCAGCGCGCCGGGGGCGCGGCCGAGCCGGGGGGCGAGCGCGCGGGCCAGGGTGGACTTGCCTGTGCCGGGCAGGCCGCCGACCGCCACCACCACCGGCGGCATGGGCCGCAGGTAGGCCAGCGCCGCGTTCATATATGGCCCGGACCGGTCGGTGTGGCCACTGCGGGCCTCGACATGGGCCCGGACCATCGCGCGCATGGACAGGAAGGCGGGTAGTCCGCGTACCAGATCGGCGTCGCCGGTGCGGGCGATGTAGCGGTTCATCACCCGGTTGGCGGCGGCGCGCGAGACCCGGTGGTCGAGGTCCATCAGCAGGAAGGCCAGGTCATAGGCCAGGTCGATGGTGGCCAGGGTCTCGTCGAACTCCAGCGCGTCGAACGGCACCGGGCGGCCCTGCCACAGGCACAGGTTGCCCAGATGCAGGTCGCCATGCGCGCGGCGGACGTACCCGGCCTGGGCGCGCTGCCGCAGCCACGGCGCCAGCGCATCCAGCGCTGCCAGCTCGGCGTCGCGCCAAGCGTGCACCGCGGCGGGGTCGAGGCCGGCCTGCAAGGCCGAGGGCACGTTGCCGATCGCGATCTGCCGCATCGGCGGGGTGACGTCCGGTAACGGGAGGAGCGCCGTATGATAGGCGGCAACGGCATCGGCGACGGCGTCCTGTGAATCCGGTGTAAAATTTCCCGACTCAGCTATTGCGTCCAGGAAGTCGGCCGGCGGCACCGGCGCCATGCGCAGCACCCAGTCCAGCACCGGCTGCGCGCCTTTCGCCTCGGCCAGTGCCAGCCTGCCGTCGGGGCGGCGCACCACCGGGACGACGTCGCGATACAGGCCGGGTGCGGCGGGTCGGTTCAGCTCCAGCTCCCGCTGGGTGAAGTGGCGGCGTGCCTCCAGGCTGGTGAAGTCCAGGAACGGCAGCCGCACCGCCTTTTTCAGCTTCCACACCGTGTCGCGGCCGACGAACACCAGCGAGATGTGGGTCTCCACCGGGTCGGCGCCGGACAGGCGGCGCAGCAGCGCGATCGTTTCGGCCTGGGGCGCGGCGGGCTGGGTCATGCAGGTCACTCGGCTGGCTGTCGCCGCCCGGCGAGGTCGTCGCCCGCGGTGCGCGGCATCAACAATGCCACAGGCGCGGCCAGCAAGGGCAGGCAGGCGATCACCAGGAACGCCACGCTGAAGTCGGCGGGGCGGCCGGGGTGGTGACCGGACATCGTCATGGCCAGCTCCAGCGACACCGCGCCGGCGGAAACGCCGATGGTCGCGGCGAGTTGCTGGCCGGCGGTGTACAGGCTGGTGGCACTGCTCATGCGGTCGCGTGGCACGTCGCCGTAGGCCAGCGTGTTGTAGGCGGTGAACTGCAGGGAGCGGAAGAAGCCGCCCACCAGCAGCACGGCGTAGATCGCCGCCGCCGGCCAGGTGGGGCGGAAGGCGGCGCACAGGCCAAGCATCACGCCGGAAAGCAGGCCGTTCCATAATAGAGTGTCGCGGAAGCCGAAGGCGCGCAACGCGCGCTGCGCCACAGGCTTCATGACCAGCGCGCCGGCCGAGGAGGCGAAGGTGATCAGGCCGCTTTTCACGGCCGATTCACCGAAGCCGATCTGCAGCATCATCGGCAGCAGGAACGGGACGGCGCCGATGCCGGTGCGGAACAGCATCATGCGCGGCGAAGGCGAGGCCGAAGCAGGGCAGGCGCAGCAGGGTGAAATCCAGCAGCGGCGCGGTGCGGCGGCGGGCGTGCAGCGCGTAGCCCAGGCCGCCGAGCACGCCGACGCCCAGCAGGCTGGCGGTGACCAGCGGCGGGACGACGCTGCGGCCGGTGGTTTCCAGCCCGAACATCAGGCCGGACAGGGACAGGCCGCACAGCAGCAGGCCCATGCCGTCGAACTTGCCGCGTGTGGGTTCGCGCACTTCCTCCACGAACAGGGTGACCAGCACGATGCCGACGATGCCGATGGGCACGTTGATATCGAAGATCCAGCGCCAGTTGAAATAGGTGACGATGAAGCCGCCGACCGGCGGGCCGAGCACCGGGCCGATCAGGGCGGGGGTGGTGAGCCAGGCCATGGCGGCCACCAGCTCCGACCGCGGGGTGGTGCGCAGCATCACCAGGCGGCCGACCGGCACCATCATGGCGCCGCCGATGCCCTGCAGGATGCGGGCGGCGACCAGGAAGGGCAGGCTGTCCGCCCGGCCGCACAGCACCGAACCGATGGTGAACACCGCGATGGCGGCGCGGAACACGGTGCGGGTGCCGAAGCGGTCGGCCATCCAGCCGCTGGCGGGGATGAACACCGCCAGGCTGAGCAGGTAGGAGGTGAGTGCCACGTTCATGCGCACCGGCTCGATGCCGAAGGCATGCGCCATGGTGGGCAGGGCGGTGGCGATGATGGTGGAGTCGAGATTCTGCATCAGCAGCGCGCAGGCCACGATGACCGCGGTGAGGCGGGTGCGGGGCTGGTCGCGAGGCTGGGTTTTTGCGCCCGAATCACGGGCGGCTGCTCGGCGCGGGAGGGCGGCATGGTGGGAGTTTCGCGCCTGTGGGGAGTGGGGGGAAGGGGTTCGGCGGTTCGCTCGTGGAACCGTTGGAGCGGCGTTGTAGAACCAGCCGACACGAGCCTTGGCGCAGTGCCAACTGTGGCTCGTCGAGAATGAATGGGACGTGCAATTTTTGCATTTTTGGCGATCAAACGCATCTCGGCTTCTGAGGCGGCGTGCAGCGCGTCGGATTCCTTTACAGACCTCGGAGGACGCTTCCGTGGCTATGGGGTAAGTTTATGAATTAGTTGCGAAAACTAAAATGGCACGGCCATTGCTAGGACAATACCTGATCACCGCTCCGGGCTCGCGTGGCGGGTCATGGTGTGGCGGCTGCAAGGCATATCGGAAGGAGCATCACGCGTGCATTATTCTGCAAAATTCGCTCTCGGCCGCTGGGAAGTATCACGGCATTGGCTATGGCCAGCCTGTCGTCCGCTCACGCAACAGCATTCGGCTCGGGCTTCACCTCGAGCGGCGCTGGCGCGAATGTTGGCGGAAACCCGACAGTAAGCAGCAGCTCGATGACTTTTTCCAACTATCAAATCGGCTGGACCTCGGCGAGTAATGCGTTCGCGGGTATTGCCGTCAGCCCGTTCGGGACGGCGAGCGGGACCATCAATGGCATGATAAGCTTCGGTGCCATTCTGGAGCCACCTTGACCCCATCATCGCCGTACACATTGCTAAGTGGTATCAAACGATGGAGCCTACGGAACGCTATCGTTCAAGGTAACGAAGGTAACCACCGTAGGTTATCAGGACACCGGCACCAGCGGCAGTTTCTCCCTGTAAGTATTGGGGGACATGGGCAGCACTACCTACACACCGAATCCTCAAACCAGTCTCTCGCTAACCGGGAATTACACGGGCTTGACCAATGGCGTTTACTCACCGGTCGGTAATATAGGCTACACTGGGAGCCAGGAAGAATGAGCGGACGAGGGCGGGTGCCCGCTTGATTGCGGCGAGTTGGGCGTCGATCTTTTCGCGCAGCCTCTCGCCTTTGCGTAGCGGCTTCCTGGCCACTCCGGTACGCTTGATGTGGCTCCAGACCAACTCGTCCGGGTTCAGTTCCGGGGCATAGCCGGGGAGGAAATGTAGCGTCAGACGCCCCTCGGTCGAGGCGACGTAGTCCTTCACCAACCGCGTCTTGTGGGCAGGCAGGCCATCGACGACCAGATGCACCGGACGCACGCGATAGCGCATCAGTTGACGCAATAGCTGCACGAACAATTCGGCGGTCAGGCCACCCTCATAGGTGCAGTACCAGAACCCACCCTTGGCGTTCACCGCCGAGGCTGCGCTGATCGACTGGCGTTGACCTGGGCGTTCCACGACCGGCGTCTGGCCCTTCTTCCCCCAGGTCCGGCCATGTACGGCGTCTGCTCGGAACCCCGACTCATCCCAGAAGAAGACCTCGCCTCCGTCCGCCTTCGCCTGTCGGGCAATTGCCGGATAACGCTCTCGCTGCCAAGCTTCGATAGCCTGCGGGTCCCGCTGATACGCGCGCTGCAACGGCTTCTGCGGGGTCAGACCGAGCCGGGCAAGCAGCGCCCCCACGGCGGTTTGGCCCAGCTGGATGCCAAACTTCCGCTCAATCAGACCGGCCACAACCGTGCGTGTCCAGAGACCGAAATCCAGCCCGTACTGGCGCGGATCCCTGCCGTTCACCCAACGGAAGACCTGCTGTTCCTGCCGCGACGTCAGGCTGCGCGGCCGACCGGTCCCGCGCGTCGAGCGCAGTGCCCGCGAGCCAACTCCCGGACGCTGCACCGCCCGCATCCACTTGTAGATGGTGGTGCGACAGAACCCGTACCAGGCGATCACGGCCGAGGGACGCTCACCTTCGCGTACCCGCTCAATTGCCATCAACCGAATGGCTTCCAGCGTGCCGTGGTCGAAGCTGCGTCCATCTCGCTGCATGCCGAATCGTGCCCGGGGACGAAACCACATGTCAACCAAAATGTAGCCTAAATTATCGACCGGTGAGTAAAAACCCCTGGATCGCGCAGTTCACACTGTCCAACCCGCCGGCGCCCGTCCCGCCGCCGCCCTCGCCGCCGCCAAGCGTCCCGGAACCCGCGTCGTTGGCACTGTTGGGGACTGGTCTTATTGGCCTGAGCACGCTCCGCCGCCGACGTAAGTAGTAAGGTCAGTTGTAGCGTAGCGCACTATTGAAGAGCGGCGCTCGGACAGAGCGTCGCTCTTTATCCATTTGTTTCTGAGCCTGAGGGGTGATTGCGCGCCAGCTAGGTGGCTGAGGGGATCGTCAATCTTGTTCGATAGCGGCCCACAGAAATCTCCATCGCCTCGGGACTCGCCCAGGCCCAGCGCCATCAGTTCCTTGGCCAATGCGGCGCGTTCTGCTTCGGCGTCAACGGTGCCGAGTTTGAGGGCGCGAGCCGTCCGGCCTATAACCCTTCCCAAAGCAACGGTATCCGTCTCCAGGTTAACTGGCGCATTTAGGTCGGGATCGGTCGAATCACCGGGAACATGCATCCGGAAGGGCGCTCACGCAATTTCGACAAATGATCCGGGATGACCGCCTGTTCAGTCATATCGATACCGCGGAAATAGCGTCGTTGCCACTGTTCGGCCGCTGGAAGCGATACTTTTGTCTCCTCAAGCTTCTTGTTAAACGCGTCCCGAGATACCGCCCACGCTGCGTGGTGCGCAGCCAATTGCGGCTCCGCCTCGATCGGCAGGAAGCGCGGCCGGACGGTGCCAAGTACTGCCCGTTGCACAGGGAATATGAAGCAGATCGGTTCCCCTTCCTCAAAGTGCACTCGATGGTTGCGCCGAGTGAACCGCCAATTCATGGTGAAGGTGTACGGCGACCAGTCGGTCTCAATCACGCCAGTGAGCGGATACAATTCCGTCCTTGGGGCGGTTCGGAGATCCTCCGACCCGAAAATTCCAGCCTGGCGGTGTGCGGAAGAGAGCATTGATGTGAAACGTCAGGACCGCTTCACCAAAAATAGAAACCGGCACGTCATCTTTCGAGACGTTCGGCGGCAGATCCAAGATCACGTCCTGCCGGCGGGGGCCTCCATTCCATACCGCATCGAACGAGATCGGGCTCAGGATCTCCCAGCCGTGCGCATTAGCAATGCTAAGTGGGAGGCACCGGTAAGCATAGGACTGGGCGGTTTTGTCCATCCACTCACGGGCTGGCTCCGCCGGCCAATCGCCGGCGACCAATGCGAGCGCAGATAACAGATCAGATCCATGGTGCGTTTGTCTCAACGGGCAATGACAGACAAGGCATCGACGTCAGCGGCCAGAATGGCAGAACCGCCCGAGGCTGCTTCGATTATTGCGTGGAATCCCAACGTCGAGCAAGCTCTTGCCAGGGGGCGTTGCGTACATCGCCAGATCACGGGTGCTGTGGGAGGCATCTTTCTTTCCAATCCTTCAGTGGCGGACGAAGCGACCTGAAGGGCGGACGCCACCGACCACCGGAACTGCGGCAGATCGGCCGCCGCATCTCTGGTCATCACCCGCAAGCGCGTCCGAGGACAGAGTTGTTGTCGGCCGGACATGCATCGTCATGGCCCGCGCACGGCGGGCCATGACGATGCGGACAGATGTCAGCCCGATTCTGTCCGATGGAGACTTGTCGGGGAGGATCAGGAAGTACCCGGGTCAGGCTGGAAGTGCGGGCTTGCCGACCGCAATGTATAGCTCCAGACGTCCTGCGTTCATCACAGAGGCCAACTCGAGGCAGAGGTGAAATAGAGTGAATGCTCTGAAATTTATGGATTTGGTGTGAATTACCGCGCGAGGGACGCGGCACAAGGCGGCGTTCAAGGCCAAGTTACCGCCGTTCCAGGACCCGTTTGAAGTGGGAAATCATTATTACGCTTCCCCCGGCCTCACCCCCAGAATATGCGCGATCGCATACGTCAGCTCCGGCCGGTTCAGCGTATAGAAGTGGAACTCGTCCACCCCGTTCGCCTGCAGCACCCGCACCTGCTCGGCCGTCACCACGGCCGCCACCATGCGCCGGATCTCCGGGTCGTTCTCCGTCCCGTCGAACATGTGGATCAGCCAGTCCGGCACCGCCGCCCCGCACATTCCCGCCATTCGCCGCAGCCCCGCCAGGTTGGTGACCGGCATGATCCCCGGCACGATCGGCGCGGTGATCCCCGCCGCCAGGCAGCGGTCCAGGAAGCGCAGGAACACCTCGGCGTCGAAGAAGAACTGGGTGATCGCCCGCGTCGCCCCCGCGTCCAGCTTGCGCTTCAGATTGTCCAGGTCGGCATCCGCGCTCAGCGCCGTCGGATGGGTCTCGGGATACGCCGCCACCGAGATCTCGAAATCTCCCACCCGCCGTAGCCCCGCCACCAGGTCGGCGGCGAACGGATACCCGCCCGGGTGCGGCTCATACGCAGCCCCCGGCGGCGCATCGCCCCGCAGCGCCACCACGTGGCGTACCCCGGCCGCCCAGGTACTGGCGGGCCACCGCGTCCACCTCCTCCCGCGTCGCGCCGACGCAGGTCAGGTGGGCCGCCGGCACCAGGCTGGTCTCCCGCACCAGCCGAGCCACCGTGGCATGGGTGCGCGCCTGGGTGGTGCCGCCGGCGCCGTAGGTGACGGACACGAAACGCGGCGCCAGAGGCTCCAGCCGGCGGATGCAGGTCCACAACTGTTGCTCCAGCGCCTCGGTGCGCGGCGGGAAGAACTCGAATGACAGCAGTGGCGGCGGATGCCCGGCGTCACGCGCCGGCAGGGCGCTGAACCGGGGGCCGGTCATCCAGCGCTCCAGCGTGGGCCGGGCGCGGTCGGGCGGCGGGGCAATGTTCATGCCGGACTCCATCGCCCGAACGGGTCAGCGATTGCAAGAATTTGCGTACCGCGGCCCCCGCAACGGACCGCTCACGTCCCGTTGTGTCAACGTTCCATCCCCCCTTTCCGCGTGCTAAGGTTGCTCACGGAAACCTCACCCGCTCCCCGTTCCAATCGGCCAGCGGGCCGCCATCTCCTGTCCCGCGACCTGCTTCGGGGCAATGAACGTGGCCCCAAGCGCCTGCCCGAGGACACCCCGAATGCGCGCCTCCCTCTCCAGACCTGTGCTGCTGGCCGCCAGCCTGATGCTGGCAGCGCTCGCCGGTTGCGCCACGCGGCCGCCGGCCAGCGAGCCCGATGCCCTGGCCGAGTACAAGCAGACCAATGACCCGCTGGAGCCCACCAATCGGGTCTTCTACAAGGTCAATGAGGGACTGGACACCGTGGTGCTGCGTCCCGCGGCCCAGGCGTACGCCTTTGTCGTGCCGGATCCGCTGCGCACCGGGATCCATAACATGCTGAGCAACCTGACCACCCCGGTGCAGCTCGGCAACGACATGCTGGAGGGCAAGCCCCGCCGAGCCGGGGATACCACCATGCGTTTCCTGATCAACAGCACGGTGGGTCTGCTCGGCTTCTTCGACGTGGCCAAGCATTGGGGCTATCCTCCGCATGACGCGGATTTCGGCATGACGCTGGCAAGTTGGGGCGTGCCCGAGGGGCCGTTCCTGTTCCTCCCCGTGCTGGGCCCCACCGACCCGCGTGATGCGGCCGGTTTCGGCGTGGACATGACAGCCGACCCCTTCGGCTGGTTCGGCCAGGGCGCCGCCGTAACCGCCGCCCGCTGGACGCGTTTCGGCCTCACCGCCGTGGACCAGCGGTCGCGCGTGCTGGGTGACATTGACCAGATCAAGAAGACCGCGCTTGATCCGTATGCCACGTTCCGGAGCCTCTATCGCCAGCACCGGCATTCGCAGATCGAGACCATGGAGAACGACGACCGTCATACCATCCCGGTCTGGTGGCCGGATCGGGCCGGACCGGTCGGCAACCTGGGCACGGCCGAAGGCACGTCCTTCGGCATCAAGTGACCGCAGCAACGGAAACCAGCATGCTTCATCGCCGCCATTTGCTGACCTTCACCACCGGACTGGCCGCTGCCGCCGCCCTGGCGCCTTCAGGCGGCGCCTGGGCGCAATCGGCGACCAGCGACGCTGTCACGTTTGTGCAGCGGACCGGCTCCAGGCTGGTCAAGGTGATCAATGGTGCCGGATCGGCGCAGCAAAAGCGCCAGGAGATGACCCAGGTGGTGGACCAGACGGTGGATGTGGACGGCATCGCCCGCTTCTGCCTGGGCCGCTACTGGCACCGCGCCTCTGCCCAGCAGAAGAAGCGCTACATCCAACTGTTCCATCAGGTCCTGGTCACCAACATTACCTCGAAGCTGGGCGAGTACCAGGGTGTCAGCTTCACGGTCGGTCGAGCGGTGCCGGATGGCGACAATGTGAAGGTCGCGACCGTGGTGAACCGGCCGAACAACCCACCGACCAATGTGCAGTGGGTGATCAAGGACCCGGCCAGCAACCCGAAGATTGTTGACGTGGTTGCCGAGGGAACGTCGCTGCGTCTGACCCAGCGCAGCGACTACGCGTCGTACCTCTCTCATAATGGGGAGAGCATCGACGCGCTGATCAGCGCGATGCACCGGCAGGTCGCGCAGTTGCAGGCGGAAGGCTAGCAGCACGCCTTTGCTGGCAGGCCCGAACCGGGCAGGGTGCGACCCGTACGGGATCGTGCCCTGACCGCGGGTGTTGCCCTGGTCGACCGGCATCGCGCGACTCTCCCGCATGAGTGCGGGTCGTCACGACGGAACCGCGCAAGGCTGCAGTCGTTGCTGCCTCCATGACGACAGCAGAGTTTCCAACCGGTGATAGCGCGTTTGGCCGCGGATAGCCGCTGCGCCCGGCTCCCCTGCTTCTGCCGGGTGCGCTGATGCAGTGGTCCTGGCCAATCAGGATTGCGCGTTGGCTGCTGCTGCTGATGGCACTGGCGGGCGTCATTGTAACCGCCATCCCCGGCATCCTCGGCAGCATGACCTGGTGGGTCCGCTACCTGGACTATCCCCGCCTGGAAGCGCTGATCGGCATGCTGCTGGTGTGGATGTGCCTGGCCCTGCTGCCGCGTAGCCGCCTGGGCATGCTGGCGATGCTGGGTATGGCCGCAGCCTGCGCCTACAACATCTACGTCCTGTTCCCCTATACCACCATCGCGGGCACGCAGGAGATCGCGGCCAAATCGTGCCCCGCCGGCAACACGCTTCGGTTGCTGGAGGTGAATGTGCAGATGACCAACCGGCACGATGACCGCCTGCTGGATATCGTCCGCGAGGTCCACCCCGACGTCGCCTGGTTTCAGGAGACCAACACCTGGTGGAAGCACAAGCTTTCATCGCTGTCTGAGACGATGCCCTATCATGTCGCCGCCGCGCGCCCCAACTATTTCGGCGTGGACCTGTATTCGCGGCTGAAGCTGGTGGACCCGCAGGTGCACCACCTGACCAACTCGGCCAATCCGTCAATCTTCACCGGCGTGCAGTTGCCCTCCGGCAGCACGGTGAAGCTGTACGCGATCCATCCTCGCCCACCGCAGAAGGGCCAGAGCGTAGCGGAGCGCAATGCCCAACTGATGCTGACGGCCTTGGCGGCGCGAGATGACACCGAGCCGCACGTCGTTGCCGGTGACATGAATTCGGTGCCCTGGGAGGGCATCATCCGCCACACCGAGCGTGTCGGCCGCTTTATGGACCCGCGCGTTGGCCGCGGCCTTTTCATCACCTGGAATGCCAACAGCCCGATCCTCCGCTGGCCCCTGGACCAGATCCTGCCCGGCCCGGGCTTCACCCTGGTATCATTGAAGGTGTTGCCGGCCTTCGGCTCGGACCACAAGCCCTATCTGGCGGTGCTCTGCCGCGATCCCCAAGCGGCGTCCCGCCAGTCACCGCCGAAGCTGTTGCCGGACGACATCCAGACCGCGAAGGCGGTTATCCGGCAGGGCATGGGGAAGGCGAAACAGACCGGCTATAAAGGGCACCACGGGCCGGGCAGCGACTGATCCGGCTACCCGTTGGCTTGGCAGGCCATGCTGTCGTGATACACCCGGGCAATCGGGTGAAAGAAGGCACGGTGGCATGGATGTTCTGATTATTGGCTGTGGTATCGCCGGTCTGACCGCGGCGCTGAGCCTGCATCAGGTCGGTGTTCCCTGTCGCGTGTTCGAGTCCGTGACCGAGCTCGAGCCGCTCGGCGTCGGCATCAATACGCTGCCGCACGCCGTGCGCGAACTTACCGAGCTGGGCCTGGCCGACCGCCTCGCCGCCACGGCGGTTCCCACTGCCGAACTGGCCTACTACTCCAAGCACGGCAAGCAGATCTGGTCGGAAGGGCGCGGCCTGGCCGCCGGCTATAATTGGCCGCAGTTCTCCATCCACCGCGGCGAGTTGCAGATGATCCTGCTTGACGCCGTGCGGGAGCGGCTGGGCCCGGACCGCGTTATCACCGGCTATCACCTGGCCGCTTGGGAGGCCACCGCCGCGGGCGTCCGCGCCTACTTCATCGATCGCCGCACCGGAGTGGCGCGCGGCAACGTGGACGGCGCCCTGCTGATCGGGGCAGACGGCATCCATTCCGCGGTGCGTGGCCGGCTGTATCCACAGGAGGGCGCGCCAATCTGGAACGGCGCCATCCTCTGGCGCGGCGTCACCCGCGGCAAGCCGTTCCTCACCGGCCGTTCGATGATCATGGCCGGGCACGAGTTCCAGAAATTCGTCTGCTACCCGATCTCCCGCGTTGCCCTGGACCGCGGCGAGGCGGTGCTGAACTGGATCGCCGAACGCAAGTTCCGCCCGGACCATGCCTGGCGGCGCGAGGACTGGAACCGCCCCGGCCGCCTGGAGGAGTTCCTGCCCTGGTTCGAGTCCTGGCGCTTCCCCTGGCTGGACGTGCCGGCCCTGATCCGCGACGCGGACCGCTGCTACGAATACCCGATGGTGGATCGCGACCCGCTGGAACAGTGGACCTTCGGCCCGGTCACATTGTTGGGCGACGCCGCCCATCCGATGTACCCGATCGGGTCCAACGGTGCATCGCAAGCGATTCTCGATGCCCGCGTCCTGGCGCGCGAGATTGCTGCACAGGGCTCCACCCAGGCGGCGCTGCAGGCCTATGAGGCAGAGCGTCGCCCGGCCACGTCACAGATCGTCCTGGCCAACCGCAAGAACGGCCCCGAGCAGGTGATGCAACTGGTGGAACAGCGCGCGCCGGATGGGTTCGCGCGGATCGAGGACGTTCTGTCCCCCGGTGAACTCGAGGAAGCCGCGGCCGGTTACAAGCGCATCGCCGGATTCGACAAGGACCGGCTGAATAACCGGCCGCCGATCGTCACCTCGCCCGGCCCGTAGTAGGCGCCGAAAAGCGGGGGCGGGGAGAGACGGCGCAAAACCAGGGCAGAGGCGACGCAACGGGGCCGCCCCTCCCTAACGTCCGCGCAGCGGCGGGGAACTGCTGGCACAGCCTATTCGGCGGCAACCTTCGGCAGGAACGCCGGCACTTCGGCGCGTTCGCCACCCGCCATCGGCGCCGGCCACCACCGATCCTCCCATTCCCCGAACAGCCCTTTCAGTTTCGGCATCACCTGCTCGGCGAACAGCTTCGTGTTGAATTTCGCCAGGTCTTTGCCCATGCAACCGAACTGCAGCAACAGCATCAGGTGGCCGACGTTCAGTTCCGTCGCAACCTGGGTCAGTTGCTCCACCACCTCATCCGGCGAGCCGATGATCACGTAGCCCAGGTCCACGATATCCTGCATTTCCGTCGCCCGTTGCCGCGACCGGGCCGAGGCGCTGGCGGCGCGGCCAACCTGGCTCTGGATGCCGGCGCGCTGCGTGGCCTCGGTGATATAGCCGGGCGGCGTCGCCCACATCGGGTCGGTGTGCAGGCAGCGGCCGTAGAAATACTCGGCGGGCTCGCGATACAGCTCCCACGCCTTCTCCCGCGTCTCGGCCACGCCGACGAACTGCAGGAAGCCGGCGCGATACGGGTTCCGGTCCTTGCCGAGACGACTCATCTCGTTCCAGAACCCGTCCATGGTCGCCTTGCCGTCCTTGTAGCCGAAATAGGACAGGTAGGCGTACACGTAGTCCATCTTCGCGCACCACTGCCACGTCTCGACCGAGCCACCGCCCGGGATCCACACCGGCGGATGCGGCCGCTGGATCGGGCGCGGCCAGATGTTGACGTAGCGCTGCTGGTTGAACCGGCCATTGAAGGCGAAGGTCTCGGAATCCTGCCAGGCGCGCATGACCAGGTCATGCGCTTCCAGATAGCGCTCACGCAGCAGCGAAGGGTTCTGGCCGTAGGCGTAGCAGGTGTCCATCGGCGTGCCGACCGGAAAGCCGGCAATCAGCCGCCCGCCGGAGATACAGTCGATCATGGCGAATTCCTCCGCCACCCGTGTCGGCGGGTTATACAGCGCCAGCGAATTCCCCATGACGCAGATCGCCGTATCACGCGTGCGGCGTGACAGCGCCGAGGCGATCAGGTTCGGCGATGGCATCAGCCCATAGCCGTTGGAATGGTGCTCGTTGCAGCACACGGCATCGAAACCGCATTCCGCCGCGAACTCCATTTCATCCATGAAGTCGTTGTACATCAGGTGGGCGCGTTTCGGGTCGAACAGCGACGAGTGAATATCGACCCACACCGAGTGATGCTTGTCACGGAAATCATCCGGCAGCTCGGTGTAAGGCATCAGGTGGAACCAGAGCAGCTTCATGATGACGGCTCCTGGACGCTGTGTTTACCCGCAAGTATGGGCCGCGACCCGGTGGGTTCGTCAAGCGGCCGGACCGGGCGCGATTATACTCGCTTCGAGCGATACGGTCTGATAACGCCCAAGTCAAACCAGGGGGCGCCGAACATGCGGCTTGCGAGTTACAATATCGAGAACCTGTTCGAACGTGTCATTCCCATGAACGATACCGACTGGGCCGCCGGACGTGACGCGTTGGCGGCGTGGTCGGAGCTGAACGCCATATTTGCCAAACCCACCTACAGCGCGGCCGACCACAAGCGCATGCTGGCGCTGCTCGACCAGCTTGGCCTGGCTCGAAGCGATGAATCCAGGCTCGCCTACCTGCGGCAGAACCGTGGCCGGTTCCGCGGCCGTCGCGGCGGCAGGCTGACCATCGTCGCCGGTGGTCGCGACGACTGGGTGGGCTGGGTGGATCTGAAGACCGAAGCGGTGAACGACGTCGCGATCGCCAACACCGCCCGCATCATTGGCCTGCTCGGCGCCGACATCCTGGCGGTGATCGAGGCCGAAAGCCGCCCGTCGCTGCTGCGTTTTTCCGAACAGGTGTTGCATCAATTCGTTCCCGATCCCTACACCCACATCATGCTGGTCGATGGCAATGACACGCGTGGCATCGATGTCGGGCTACTGGCGCGGGAGGGCTGGCCTATCCGCTCCATCATCAGCCATGTGGACGACCGGAACGATGCCGGCAACCGCCTGTTCAGCCGCGACTGCCCCGAATACGAAATCGCATTGCCGGACGGGGGATCCCTCTGGATCCTGGTGAACCATTTCAAAAGCCAGGGGTACGGCCGTGCGGCGGAAAGCGACGCCCGCCGCCGGGCCCAGGCCGCCCGGGTGCGCGCGCTGTATGAGGCGCGCGTCACCGCCGGCGCGGAACTGGTCGTGATCCTGGGCGACCTGAACGACACACCTGGCAGCAAGCCGCTGGAGCCACTGCTGGGCGACGGCATGTTGCGTGATATCTCTCAGCATCCACGGTTCAACAGCGATGGTCGGCCGGGCACTTGGCGCAACGGCACCAAGGCCAACAAGCTGGACTACATCATCCTGTCGCCCGCGCTGTGGGAGCGGGTGACCGAGGCGGGCGTCGAGCGGCGCGGCGTCTGGGGCGGCAAGAACGGCACTCTGTTCCCACATCTGCCGGAGATCACCAAGGAGGAGGAGGCGGCATCCGACCACGCCGCCATCTGGGCCGAGCTGGACCTTCGATGAGGCGGCGCCAGCCCCGGTCTTCCGGTGCGGGACATCAACGCGAACCTTCGTGGTTCCGGTGCTACGCCCAGTGCCCCTCAACCCACTGCCAGCGGCCGCCCGACTGTTCGGCCCAGTGGCCGGACACCCACGTGCTCTTCCCGGGCGGTGGTGTCACATAGCGACCGCTGTGCCAGGCCCACGCATTCGCCGGACCGCCAGTGTATCGCCAATGCCCCGGCTGCCATACCTCCGGCCTCCCCCGTGGCGGTGGCGGAACGAGCTCCGCATGCGCCGGCGGCGGCGGCTGTGGCGCAATGTTGGCCGGCGCTGTTGCCGCCGCCGGCGTGCGCACGGCTCGGGCCGGTTCCAGGATGTGAGAGCCGCAGCCAGTCAGCGGCAGCATCAGCGGAACCAGCAACGCCTGAGTTGGCCAGTATTTCATGGCCACCTTCCTATTCAAGCCGGAAGCGAAACCGCGATCACAAGCCGATGATCTTGCCGGATCACGACGCATGAGGCCTGGATTGCCCGCCATCTCCGGAATGCGATCACTGATCCCGTACAAGCCAGGAAAAGGCCGTGGCCTGACGTGAAGACTTCGCTTACGCAGTGCTCCGAGTGGCATGGACTCTGCAACCTCCTTGCTCCGCCGGATGGCAGCAACGCGGTCGCCGCGTTGGCAATCGCGCGGGTTTCTGGTTGGAATAAGCGAACGGCACCTGTCGCCACCCACAACCAGGAGGAGAACTGCATGAGCGATCCGGAAATCGCCAAAATCCGAGAAGCGATTGCCAGCCGGCCTCGCGCAACGGAACTGGCCCAGCGCCGCCGCGACATGGACACCCGCGCGAAGCAGTTCGGCATTGCTGCGGATGTGACGGTGGAGACGGTCAGCGCCAACGGCGTGCCGGCCGAATGGACCGCCACCCCCGACGCGGATGCCGCCGGCGCGGTTCTTTACGTGCATGGCGGCGGCTATGTACTCGGCTCGCTGGACAGTCACCGTCACATGGTATCCGAGATTGGCCGGGCCGCAGGATGCCGGGTGCTGGCGCTGGATTACCGCCTGTCACCGGAGCATCCGTTTCCCGCGCCGGTGCAGGACACTGTGGCCGGCTATCGCTTCCTGTTGTCATCTGGCATCACGCCAGGGCGCATCACCATCGCGGGGGACAGCGCCGGCGGTGGGCTGGTGGTCGGTGCAATGCTCGCAATCCGGGAGGCCGGGTTGCCGCTGCCCGGCTGCGGCTGGTGCATCTCGCCCTGGGTGGACATGGAAGGCACCGGCGCGTCGTTCACCGACCTCGCCGGTACCGATCCGATCGTACAGAAGGAAACGATCCTGGAGATGGCGGGGCTCTACCTGGGTGGTGCCGACCCCCGCTCGCCGCACGCGGCGCCGATCTACGGTGACCTGCGCGGCCTGCCGCCGCTGCTGATCCAGGTTGGCGCAGCCGAGACGCTGCTGGACGACTCGCTGCGCCTGGCCCGCGTCGCCGGTGTCGCGGACGTGCCCGTCACGCTGCAGGTGTGGCCGGAGATGATCCATGTCTGGCACCTGTTCCACCCCATGTTGAGCGCCGGCCGCCGAGCGATCGAGGCGGGCGGGGCCTTCGTGCGTAACACTACAAAGGGATAATTCGGGAATGGACGTTCGTTTCGACAATCGCGTCGCCATCGTTACCGGTGCCGGCGTTGGGCTGGGCCGTTCGCATGCGATGCTGCTGGCCTCGCGTGGCGCCAAGGTGGTGGTGAACGACCCGGGCGGCTCGGTGGACGGCACCGGCACGGCCGCATCGGTGGCCGACAAGGTGGTGGCCGAGATCAAGGCGGCCGGCGGTGAGGCGGTGGCGAACTACGACTCCGTCGCCGAGGAGAAAGCCGCCCAGCGTATCATCGACACCGCGATGAACACCTGGGGCCGGCTGGACATCCTGGTGAACAACGCCGGCATCCTGCGCGACAAGAGCTTCAACAACATGTCCGTGGAGGATTACGAGTTCGTCAACCAGGTGCACCATTTCGGCACTGCGTACTGTACCAAGGCGGCCTGGCCGATCATGCGCGCACAGAAGTACGGGCGCATCGTGGTAACCACGTCGGGGTCCGGCACGGTGGGCAATTTCGGCCAGGCCAACTATGGCGCGGCGAAGATGGCGGTGGTTGGTCTGATCAACGTGCTGCGGCATGAGGGGGCGAAATACGGCATCCGCATCAACGCGATTTCTCCATCGGCGCTGACCCGCATGACGGAATTGCTGCTGCCGCCGGATGTCGGGCCGTGGATGAAGCCGGAGTTGGTCTCGCCCGCGGTGGCCTGGATGTGCAGCGAGGAGTGCGACCAGAACGGCGAGATCATCGCCGCCACGGCCGGCGGGTACGCCCGCGTGCAGTATTTCATCAGCGAGGGCGCGCAGTTCGATCCGGCCGAACCGGTCAGCATCGAGATGGTGCGTGACGCGCTCGGCCCGATCCGCGACATGTCGCACGCCAAGCCGTACACCGGGCTGATGGGCAACGTGGAGCAGAAGCTGCGGGAGATGGGCCGGATCAAGTAGCCGCCGACCCGGATACGTGGTCATGGCCGGGTCGACCCGGCCATCCACACCCCTACGGGGGTGCGCGATCCGCTCGTCGTGACGAACGACGCTGCGTCAAACCCGGCGGTAACGGCCGTCCGGGCTCAGGGAGGCAACCAGCAGAATGAACAAGCTCAACCTCTCCATAGCAGTCGGCGACTACGATCGGGTCCGTCCACTGGTTGACGGGGCCGTGCAGATCGACGGCGTCGACCCGGTGTTCATGCTGCTGGAGCCGGAGGAGATCTTCTTTCGGGCGTTCCGACACGAAGACTTCGACATCTGTGAGCTGTCGATGAGCAGCTTCACGGTAAAGACCGCCCGCGACGAATGTCCCTACGTCGCGGTGCCGGTGTTTCCATCACGCGCGTTCCGCCATAACGCGATCTACATCCGCACAGACCACGGCATCGAACACCCGGAAGACCTGAAGGGCCGCCACATCGGCGTGCCGGAATATCAGGTTACCGCGAATGTCTGGGTGCGTCTGTTTCTGGAAGAGGAACACGGGGTGAAACCATCCGACGTCACCTGGGTGCGCGGTGGCTATGAGCATCCGGGCCGGGTGGAGAAGATCGCCCTGAACCTGCCGCCCGATGTGCGGATCGAGGACGCGCCGCCCGACCGCACAATTTCCGACATGCTCTCCGACGGAGACCTCGATGCGGTAATCGGCCCGCGCGCGCCCTCCTGCTTCGACCGCGGTCATCCGCAGGTGCGTTGGCTGTATGCGGATCCGACGGCGGCCGCCATGACGTGGTACCGCAAGACGCGCATTTTCCCGATCATGCACGTGCTGGGCATCCGCCGCACCCTGGCCGAGCGGCATCCGTGGCTACCGGCGGCGGTAATGAAGGGCTTCGGGCAGGCAAAGGCACGCGCGCTGCTGAAGCTGGGCGACACCGCGGCGACGAAGGTGACGCTGCCGTTCGTCGAGGAACAGGTCCGAGCCGCCCGGGCGTTGATGGGTGAGGATTTCTGGGCTTACGGTCTGGAACCGAACCGCCACGTGCTGGAGGTGTTCCTGCGTCGTCACCATGCCGAGGGTCTCTCGCCGCGCGTGCTGTCGCCCGAGGACCTGTTTCACCCCTCCACACACGAGACCTTCCGCATCTGACGCCAACGGACTGACCGCGCGAGGGCGCCGCTTCCAGTCGGAATGCGGATGAACCGGCATTGACCGTAGCCTCCGTTCCGGTCCAGCTTAACGCCGGCTGGGGCAAGTTATTACAAAAATCAAAACCAGCCCGCAGAGAGACGAAATTGGGAGAACGCAGGATGGCACTCAGAAGATGGCTGGGGCGCGCCGGTTTGGCTGCGTCACTGGCGTTGGCGTTTGTACTGGGCAGTTCGGCTGCTCCGGCCCGCGCGGACGACACAGGACCGATCAAGATCGGCGTCATCAGCGAGCAATCGGCGATTGTCGGCCAGTCGATCAGCGAAGGTGCGACACTCGCCATTCGCGACATCAACGCGAAGGGCGGGATCAACGGGCGCAAGCTGGAGATGGTTCTGTATGACGACCATTCCTCTGCCTCGGAAGCCGTGCGCGCATATCAGCGTGCCGTCGAGCAGGACCATGTGAAAGCGGTCGTCGTAACCTTCCTGAGCGAGGTCGCGCTGGCTATCGAGCCCTGGGCAGCACGGCTGCACATGCCGACAATCACGCCGGGGGCGGCATCGAACCTGATTTCCGATCAGGTGCACAACAACTACGCCCGCTACAAGTACATGTTCGATGGCTGGTTGAACTCGCAGATGCTGGCCGAGTCGGTCTGCGATTCCGCGCACGAGCTGTTCGTGCAGGGGTTGCACATGAAGAGCGCGGCGGTCATGAGCGAGGACGCGAAGTGGACCAAGCCGCTCGATACCGGTTATCAGAAGTGCCTGCCGAAGGCCGGGCTGCGCATCACCAAGATGATCCGGTTCAACCCGGACACCACCGACTTCACGCCGATCTTCAACAAGCTCGAGGCGACGCATCCCGACATCATCATAACCGGCATCGGCCATGTCGGCGTGCAGCCGACGGTGCAGTGGCATGCCCAGCAGGTGCCGTTGCCGATGGCCGGCGTCAGCGCGCAGGCCACCAACCCCGCGTTCGGGAAGGACACCAACGGCGCCGCCAACGGCGTCGTGACGCAGTCCGGAACGGTGCCCGGTCTTGCCGTGACGTCACGCACCCTGCCGGTGGCGCACGAGTTCATGGCGAAATACCACCACCTTCCGGCTTATGACGGGTTCACGGCCTATGATGAGGTCTGGGCGCTGGCGCAGGCGATGCAGCGTGCCCATTCCACCAAGCCCGACGCGATCGTTGCCCAGATGGAAAAGACTCATATGTTGGGCACGCTGGGTACTTACGGATTCTACGGGCGCAAGGATGAGTTCACCCACTCGCTGCGTTACGGGAAGAACTGGGTCCGGGGCGTGATGCTGCAGTGGCAGGATGGCAAGCAGGTCTGCATCTGGCCGAAAGACCAATGCCCGAACCACCTGAAGTTCCCGGCGTTCATAAAGACCGCCGCGAAGGAAGCGAAGTAGGATCCTCCTGTCATCCCCGGGGCTTGCTCCGGGGATGACGGCCGACAGGGGTAACGGCCGACAGGGGCCGTTGCGTGCGGATCAGACCAGCCGCGCAGCCGGACCACTACATCTCCACGACGACGTACTGCTCTTCCACGGTTACGGGAATGGTTTCCGCGACGTACGGGCCCTTCACCACGCTCTGTCCCGGCGTAACCTCCATCGGGTAGCTGCGCACCGTGATCTTCGACGGGTCGCAGAAGCTCTGTCCGGTGCGCACGTCGAACTCCCAGCCGTGCCAGGGGCAGCGGATGATCTCGCCTTTGCGCGAATATTCGTAGTGGCCCGGCTCGTGGGACTCGATCAGGCCGGTCAGGATGCCCTCGCACATCGGGCCGCCCTGGTGCGGGCAGCGGTTGAAAAGGCCGTAGAACTCGCCTTCCAGGTTGAATACCGCGATCTGCCGACCGCGCACCGTCACCAGCTTCCGCTGGCCCGGCGGGATCTCGCTCACTGTCGCGACGACATGCTTGGCCATTCCGTCCCGTGTCCCTTGCGTTGCCCTTTACCCATACACCGCGGACGCGGTGCTGCGGAACTCCGGGCAATGCGGCGCCCGGCTCACGACCGCACAGCATGCGGCGCGGAGGAAGGGGCGACAAGACCGGGTCGGGCGCGACTCAGTTTCCCACCGCCTGTACCTTGTCGAAGCCCACGTTCAGCGCCCCCAACTGGAGTTGCACGCCGTTGTTCTGGTTGGTCACGCCAGTGGCCGTGCCGGTCACGGTGAAGGGCAGCGCGCTGGTCTTGCCGCCGGTGCCCACGCCCTCCACAGCGACCTTGTAGGACCCATCCGGCACTGTACTGCCGTAGTTGTCGGTGCCGTCCCAGGTCCAGCTGTTGCTGCCCTTGGCCGCCATCACCGACGCGTCGCGGATCTTCACACCGGAATCGGTATAGACCCCGATCAGGTACCGGCTCCGACGCCGGTGCGGTAAATGCCACCTTGCCCTTTCCGTTCTGAAGCGGCACGTGGTCGGATTGCACGGTGACCTGGCGGCCGAGCATGGCGGAGGACTGCATGAGTTCGCCGGCCTGGGTGAGCTGAATCAACTGCGTCAGGCTGGTGTTGGTCTTGATCTGCTGTTCCACCGAGGAGAACTGTACCAGTTCCGAGGTGAACTTGTTGGTGTCCAGCGGGCTGGTCGGATCCTGGTTCTTCAACTGCGTCATCAGCAGGTTGAGGAAGTTGCTGAAGTTCCCGGAAAGCTTCGACAGGGCGGCGTTGCCGGCGCTGGTGCTGGCACTGGCACTGGCACCGGTGGCGCCCGTGCTGCTGCTCTGCTGGGCGGCGACGGATGCAAGAACTCATGGGGCGGTGCTCCTGATCAGGCGGTAATATCGAGTCCGGCACGCAACCAACGCGCCGCAGGGGACGTGGCCAGCATGCCGGTGCTGTCTTCGTCCGAAAGCGGCATCCAACCGGGCGGGGCGGTGTGCTGGCCGTTGAAGTCGGGGTGCGATGCCCCGCCACCGCCAGGGCCGCCGGAGCCGTCGCCGCCGGGATTGGCGGTGGTGGCCGCGTGCGGGGCCGTGACAGGTGCCGGCGAAGGTGGTGGCGGGGGCGGCGGCGCAATGTGGAACACCAGGTTGCGGCCATCCGACGGCAATCCGGCTTTGTCCAGGGCGTGCTGCAGGTGCGCCTGGTCGCGCACCAACAGGGCCAGCGTTTCCGGTCGCTGCACGGTTACGTCCACCCGCACCGGAGCATGAGCCGAGCGATTCACCCGCACTTCGACGTGGCCGAGTTCGGCGGGTTCCAGCCGCACCGTCAGGTGCTGCGTGCCGTGTGCCGCGTGCACCAGGGACACGAGTGCCGGTGCCAGTTGCGCGGCGGGCACGGGTGTGGGTGGCGACGCCGCGGGGGCGCCGGCGTGGGATGTCGGCGCTGGTGCGGGCGCCTGCGTTCCAAGGCCAGGCACTGCGGTGGCGTCGCGCGCCGATGGCGTGCTTGCCGTCTGCGACGCGGCGTCGGAGGTTGGTTTCGCCGCAGCGTGGGTCGGCTTGTGATGCGGCAGCGGCACCGACACCTCGGCCGGGGGCAGCGGCGTTTTCGGCTGCGGCGGTACCGTGGCCGCCTCATGCCGATGGCCGTCGCCAATGCTCGATACGCCCCCGGTCGGGACGGAATGTGCCGGCTGTGCTGCCCGTGGCGATGGTTCCGCCTTCGGTCGCTGTTGATCTGTTGCATGCGGCGGGCCCGCTGCAGTCGGCAGCAAAACCGCAGTGGGTACGGGCTGTGGTGCTGTCGCCGGTGTGGTTCCGTTCCCGACCGCATCTTGTGCGCTGGCGGCACGGTGCCGCGAGATCGCGGATGAATGCGGCCGTAGGTCGCCGGCCCATGAACCCTCTGTTGCCGCACCTTTTCGCGCCTCAACGGCCGTCTGGCTCTCGGACGCCGCTGCCGGCGAAGGGGGGGCAGCCGGGTCGTTCGGCCCCGCGGATGCCGTCACCGACGGATTTGGCGGGACCGCTGCGCCAGGAAGTGCACCCGGTGCCGGAATGTCCCGGGCTGCCTCCGCCTTCCTCCCTGACGTGGAGTCCCTGGTATCGGCCTTCTTCCCCGGCTTGCTGATTGATGCGGAGCGAGACACCCTGTGTCCCGGCCCTCCGATCCCGGTCGGAGCCCCGGCAGGTACATCGTTCGCGGCTGTCCCGGCAGCCTGGGGTCTGCCGGATGTGTTGCCGGACAGGACCGGTCCGAGCACGCGACCGAACGCGCCATCCCGGCCCAAGGCGTCGGATGACTGAGCCGCACCACTGGCGGCCGATGGAGCCGCCGGCGGACTGCCGGTGGCGGCGGGGGGAACGCAGGTCATGCGTCACCGTCAGCAAGCCGCGGGCCATCGAGGTATCGTTTGGGCCGGGCCGTCAGGGCTGATCCGATTCCAACGGGCCGGCTCCCACCGCCGGTCCATGGCGTTCATGGGGTTTGCGGTGGTGCCGCCGCACGCGGATTGCATGCCAACTGGTGCAGACCGCTTCCGTCGGACGCCCCGCCCACGCCGGAAACCGGCGCGCACCCGGCAATCCCTGCCGGGTCATTGCTGCCCACGGTACCACATCCCCCGTTCCGCCCGCCGCGCCACAGCGCCGGAATTCGCCGTCCTTCGGTCTGGCACGCTTCCTGCCAGGGCAGCCTGCGACCAGGCCGCAAGGAGCCGCCCCAATGTCCCTGTTCGGCGCGATGAACTCCGCAATCAGCGGGCTGAACGCGCAATCCAACGCGTTCGGCAACATCAGCGACAACGTCGCCAACAGTCAAACTGTCGGCTTCAAGCGCACTGATACGAATTTTGTCGATTACCTGACCACCAGCAACAAGACCACCAATGCCCCCGGCGCGGTGGTCGCCCGGCCCAGCTATATCAACAACATTCAGGGGGCGATCACGCAGACCGACAATCCCCTCGGTCTCGCAATCGCCGGCCAGGGGTTCTTCGCCGTGTCTCAGCAGACCGGCGACGTGAACAATGTACCGACCTTCAACCCCCAGCAGTTCTATACCCGCGCCGGTGACTTCCAGCTCAACAAGACCGGATATCTGGTCAACAGTGCCGGCCAGTTCCTCAACGGCTGGTCGGTGAATGCGTCCACCGGAGTGGTCAATACCAACACGCTGGCGCCGATCCAGGTGACCCAGACGGTGTACAACCCGGTCGCCACCAGCGACGTGACCCTGGCCGCCAATCTTCCCGCGACCCCGGCCACGGGCACTGCTACCGCCGCATCGCCGATCTCCTCGGTTATCGACGTCTATGACGCGCTGGGCACGGTTCATCCCGTTACGCTCAACTGGGTACAGAATGCCCAGGATGACTGGACCGTCTCGGTGAATGTGCCGGACGATATCAGCACGGCGAACCGGGGTTCGGCCAATGTGACCTTCGGTGCCCACAGCGGCAATCCGGTCCCCGAAGGCACGGTCGGCGATATCGCCGGCACAACCGGCAGCGTTACCAGCACGGGTTATTCCGCCGGCAATGCCGCGACACTGAGCTTCACCACCGATTTCGGATCCGGTGCACAGGCCATCCGACTGAACATTGGCACCTACGGACAGACCGATGGCGTTACACAATACGCCGGCACCGACTACAACTTGCGCGGCCTGACGCAGAACGGCGTGCCGCCCGGCAGCTTCGCGGGTGTTACCACGGAGGCCAATGGCAACATCATCGTGAACTACGACAACGGCCAGACCCGCACGATCGCGCAGGTGCCGCTGATTACCTTCAACAACCCGAACGGCTTGCAGCGGCAGAACGGCCAGTCCTTTACCGCCACGCTGGACTCGGGCACGCCCCTTGCCGAGGCCGCCAGCACCAACGGTGCCGGGAACCTGGTCACCGGATCGGTGGAAGGCTCCAACGTCGATATCGCCACCGAGTTCAGCAAGCTGATCGTCGCGCAGCAGGCCTATACCGCCAGCGCCAAGATGGTGACCACGGCGCAGGCGATGCTGCAAACCACAATCAACATGAAGCAGTGATCCGATGAGCCTGGTCGGAGCCCTCTCGATCGCCAATGGCAGCCTGGCGAACGTCAATCGCCAGTTCTCGGTGGTGTCGCAGAATATCGCCAACGCCAACACGCCTGGTTACGTGGCCGAGAAAGCGTCGCAGCAAAGCCTTACGGCCGACGGCGTCGGCCTTGGCGTGCACAGCGGGCCGACCATCCGC
This sequence comes from uncultured Alphaproteobacteria bacterium, assembly GCA_963721065.1. Lineage (GTDB taxonomy): Bacteria > Pseudomonadota > Alphaproteobacteria > Acetobacterales > Acetobacteraceae > CAWBLP01. The sequence continues at coordinate 605,912 of CAVRHO010000009.1, read as the reverse complement.
ACCATCGACACCGCGCTGCAGGGCCGCGTGCAGCAGCAGAACGCGACCGTAACCGACCTGGAGACCCAGTCGTCCGCGCTGGCGGCGATCGACGCGGTGCAGGGCACGCCCGGCGACGGCAGCGACCTGGCAAGCCTGCTGGGCAATTTGCAGAACCAGTTCTCCACGCTGCTGAACAGCCCCGACAGTCAGCCGCAGCAAAGCCAAGTGGTATCGGCCGCAGACACGTTGGCACGCGGCATCAATGCACTGGCCGACAGCTACGCGAAGCAACGCCAGGCCGCACAGAACGATCTGGTCAGTGCGATCAGCACGGTAAACAGCACGTTGCAGACGATCGGCCATCTCAGCAACCGGATCGTTGCCCTGCAGGCCGGGCGCCAGAGCACGGCCGACTTGGAAAACCAGCGCGACGCCGCCGTGCAGAGCCTGTCGCAACTTGTCCAGGTGAAGACGCTGGTGCAGCCCAGCGGCGACATGCTGGTGACCACCACCGGCGGCGTGGCCCTGCCCACCAGGGCAGGCGATTCCCCGTTGCAGGTCAGCGCGGCCGCCGTGCCGCCAGGAACCTACTACCCCGGCGGCGGTGCTCCGGCCGTCATGATGGGCAGTGCCGACATCACGAGGCAACTCACCGGCGGGCGTCTCGGCGCCGACCTGACCTTGCGCGACAGCACGTTGCCGACCTTCCAGGCTGAACTGGACGAATTTGCGCAGAACCTGGCGGGCCGGTTCGATGCGCAGGGGCTGACGCTGTTCACCGATCCGACGGGCAGCATGCCGACGGCCAGTGTAACGCCGCCGGTACAGGGGCCCTATGTGGGGTTCGCCAATACCATCCAGGTCAATCCGTCGGTCGCCGCATCGCCTTCGCTGGTGCGCGACGGGACGGCGGCGGCGCCGACGGGGCTCGCCGGCGCCACCGGAGTGGTCCAGGACGTGCTGGACTACACTTTCGGCACCGAGCAGTCGGCGGGCGTGCCGCAGCCGGCGTTCAACACAACCGGCCTCGGCCCATCCGGAACATTGCGTGCGCCCTATGCCGCACCGGGGACCCTGAGCGATCTGGCGAGTACGATGGTGTCGGCCCAGGCACAAATCAGTGCAAACGTCACCGATCAACTGAACACCGAGAAGACGCTGCAGACCGCCCTGGCCGGCAAACTTGCCGCCGGCAGCGCGGTGAACATGGACACCGAGATGTCCACGATGCTGCAGCTTCAGAACAGCTACGCCGTCAGCGCACGCGTGATCTCCAGCGTGCAGACGATGTGGTCGCAACTGCTGGGAGCGGTGCATTGATCCCGGCTGGCCCCAGGTTCGGCTCTCACGGCCTCAGCCCGATCGTTGCGGCCGGTACAGATCGTGCATCCACGCCTTCGTTGGTGGCGGCCGTGAAGAGTTGTGGCTGGCCAGGCTTCGCCGATCGTGGCCTCGGGCGACCGACTGCGTGTCACCCTCAATGCCGGTTTGCATGACATGACCGTCGCAAACCTCCAGCCCTATGGCACGCTGGCGCAGTTGATCAGTGACAGCGCCAATGTGCATCGCAAGCTCGATCAGCTCACCCAGCGGGCGAGCTCCGGCCTGAAGGCCGACACCTATGCCGGCCTCGGTGCTGCGGCGCATATCCCGCTCGACTTGCATCCGCAGCTCGCCGCCGTCCAGACGTGGCAGGGCAACATCGATGCTGCATCCGGACGCATGCAGGTGATGCAGACGGCGATGACGCGGCTGCAGAAGATCGCATCCGACTTTCCGCGCGCAGCTCAACAACCTCAACGGGCTGAGCCCCCAGAACGTGGACGTGGTCGCCGCCTCGGCGCGCAGCGCGCTGGCGCAGGTGGCCGGACTGCTGGATACGAAGGACGGCGGGGTTTACGTGTTCTCCGGCCAGGACACCGCCAACCCGCCGGTGCCGAACCCCGATGCCATCACCAGCTCTGGCTTTTACACGCAAATCGCCAGCGCGGTCAGCGGGCTTGCAACCAACGGCGCCGCAACAACCACAGCCAACACGCTCAGCATCGCGTCATCCAACGCGGCCGGAACCTCGCCGTTCTCCACCTACCTGTCGCAGCCCGCCGCCAGTATCAGTGTGCCCGTGGTGCAGATCGGCACCAACCGCTCGCAGGCCATCGGGCTGGTCGCCAGCGCCAATCTCACGGGAACGTCCACCGGCAGCTCCACCACCGGCTCCGCCACACGTGATCTGATGCGCGCGCTGGCGACGATCGGCTCCCTGAGCAGCACGCAGGTGAACGATGCGGGCTTCGGCGCGCTGATCCAGGATACTCGCATCAGCCTGAGCGGTGCGATCGACGCCATGGCCACCGATGCCGGCACGCTGGGCAACGTGCAAGCCAGCCTGACGGCAAGGCGCTCGCAGCTCGATGCCGTTGCAACCGCACTGAATACGCAGGTGTCTTCAGCCGAGGACGCGGACATGGCCACGACCCTTTCGAACCTGTCCCAGGTGCAAACACAGCTGCAGTCTTCCTACAAGCTGATCGCCAGTCTGAGCGGCCTGACCCTGGCGAAATTCCTTCCCGGCGGGTGATTCAAATGATCGGACCTTCACCGGCCGTTAACCTGGATCCGCCACGATGGCGGTCATGCCCGCAAAAGGCGGGGGCATGCACAAACACTCGGACATAAAGGGTAAGATACCATGTCCCTGAACTCGGTGAACACCAATATCGGCGCGATGATCGCGCTGCAGTCGCTCAACAAGACGAACAAGTCGCTCGCGGAAACGCAGAAGCAGGTTTCGACGGGCTTCCGCGTGGCCGACGCCACCGACGATGGCGCGGCCTTCGCCGTTGCCCAGTCGGTGCGATCCACAGTGGGCGCCCTCACCAGCGCCAACCAGCAGCTCGGCAACGTGCAGGGCCTGCTGAACACCACGCAGTCCGGCCTGACCGACATCCAGAATACGATGGCAAGTATGCGGGACGTGCTGGTGAAACTGTCGGACGGCAACGTACAGGGCAACGACCGTACCAACTACATCCAGCAGTACAATTCGTACCTGTCCAACGTGAAGACGTTCATCCAGGACGCCACATACAACGGCAAGACGCTGATCGGCGATCTCACCGGCAGCAACGGCACCTTCGCACGTGTCGCCGTGGCGCGTAACGAGGCAGGATCCACCTACGGCATCGCGACGTTCGGTGGTTCGGCGTTGTACGGCTCGATCAACTTCGGTACCGCGGGCAGCGCAACCCTGGGCGGTGCGTCAACCGTGGCCGCGCTGATCACGGCATCCGGCACGTTCATCAAGATGATGAACAACGTCGGCAAGGCGCTGAACACGATTGGTGCGTCTGTCAATTACGTTGCCAACCAGATCACGTACAACCACGACAAGATCGATGCTTTGAACTCGGGTCTTGGCGCATTGGTTGATGCCGATCTGGCCAAGGAGTTGGCCAAGCTTCAGTCCCTGCAGATACGCCAACAACTGGGCACGCAGGCACTGTCGCTGGCCAACCAGGCGCCGCAGACCCTGTTGAGCCTGTTCAAGTAAGGCAAAGCGCCAGGGGCGGACAGAACGTCCGTTCCCGGCCCTGCCGAAATCCTGGGCCGACAGAAGGTCGGCAGATGAAAATCGTGCTTTGGCAGGGCCTTGCCGGACCAGGCGGCCCAGCAAGGGGGCCGCATGTCGAATCTGGTTCTGGAGCTGCGCCAGGGCGAAGTCATGATCGTGAACGGCGCACCCATCCGCTTCCGGACCAAGTCCCGCATCGAGCTGACAGCGAAGGCACGTTTTCTGTTCGGCAAGCAGATCATGCCGCCCGACCAGGCCGACAGCCCGGCGCGCCGGATCTATTTCGCCTTGCAGTCCGCCTATATCGGCTCCGACGACGAACGGTCGAACGGGCTGGCCGCCGCTCGGGAGTTCATCGCCGCCTTCAAGGAGGCCACGACCTCGGACCTGGCGCGGGAGATACTGGACAACGCGCTGGCCGCCGCCGAAGCGGACGATTGCTACCGGGCGCTGAAACTCGCGCGTCGCATCATCGCCCATGAGGACTCGGTTCTTGGCCGCAACCAGACCGCGCCCGGGAGTGGCCGACTCTCGCCAGAAAGGGAGCAGAGACAATCATGCCGACCATAAACCAGGCCGTGAACGCGTACAGCGCCGCGGTCAACCATCGCAGCCAGCGGCAGCAGGAGGCCGACGTGTTCCGCCGGGCCATTGGTGCGTTGAAGGCAGCGCGCGAGGGAGATGCGATCAAGCGGGTTCGCGCGTTGGCGGACAACCGGCGCCTCTGGATGGCTGTCACCGATCTTATGCGCGATCCGGACAACGCGCTGCCGGTGGAGTTGCGGGCCTCGATCATGTCGGTCGGCCTGGCGGTGCAGAGGGAAATGGACCAGGAGTCGCCGGATTTTGGCTTTCTGATCGCCGTGAACGAGGATCTTGCGGCAGGTCTGGACGGCGCGGTTTGAGCCATGTCGCTCCACACCGTTCCGCGCCCGCCGCACAGCGTCCGAACGCCGGGTCGCACCGCGTTCATCCATCGTCACAGCCGGCGCTGGCCTGACCGCTGCCCGCCAGTGCGCCTGCGAACAGTGTCACCGGCCGCCCGCGCCGCGTCACGGCGGGTGCAGACCGGCCACCCACGACTTCGCCATGCCAGAGGCGCCCCGGCCGGGTTGCGCCTGCCGGTGCAGCTCTCCCGGCAATGCGTTCCGCATGACGAAGCCGTGGGTGGCCGGCCTGCACCAACCACAACGTGTAGCGCATGGTCCGCGGCCACTGGTCCGAGAGATTCGCGGATAAGGACCGGATGGAGGCCGCCATCCACATACCCTCCACGCCCTCCGCTCCGCCGACGCGACACACTCCGTCCCGACCCCGAGCGCGACATCCTCGCCCAGCTCAAAAGGAGCGCCGCATGACCGTCCTGCACGCCACCGCCGACACCGACGCACTGACCCAGCGTGTGACCGAACTGCTCGAGGCCGGCCGCACCGGTGCCGCCCGGCCATTGCTCGCCGCCGCCCGCCGGCTGGCCCCGACCGCAACAAACCTGGCCGAACTCGCGGCCCGGCTTGCGTTGCAGGAGGGCGGGCTGGAGGAGGCGCAACAGGAGCTGGATGCCAGCCTCTCGGCCAGTCCGGACCATGCCGGCCTGCGCAAGTGCCGTGCGGAGCTGCGTCACCACCTGGGGGACCTGGAAGGGGCGGCGCGCGACGCCGCCGAGGCGGTCATCCTCGATCGCCATGACCCGGTCGCCAAGGCACTGCTCGGCGTGCTTATGCTGGAGCTGGGCCGCGCCGCGGACGCCCTGGCCTGCCTGGGTGAAGCGGTTGCCGCTATGCCCGCCAATCCGGCATTCCGTGAAGCCCATGCCGCGGCGCTGGAAGCCACCGGCGACCCCGAAGCGGCACTCGACACCCTGCTTGCCGCCATTGCGGCGTCTCCCGGCCGGGTGGAGCCGCGCAACGCCGCCGTCCTGTTGTGTATCCGCCGGAGGGATTTCAGCCGCGCCGTGCACGTTGCCGACGATGCCTGCGCAACGGGTATAGCGGACGCCTGCCTGTACGGCCTGAAGGGCCACGCCCTGTCGAGCCTGGGCCGGCATGGGGAGGCTGCCGACGCTTATGCCGAGGCGCTGAAACTGGGGCCCGAGGATCCTTATGTACGGCACTTGGTGGCCGCCTCCGGTATTCTGCCCAGCGCCTGGCGGGCGCCGCCCGAATACCTGCGCACGGTCTTCGATGGTTATGCCGAACGATTCGAGCTGCACCTGGTGTCCCTGGGCTATCGCGTGCCCGGCCTGTTCCGCGATTTGTTGCGGACGCATCCGCGGATCGCGCGGGGTGAGACCGTCGGGCCGGTGCTGGATCTGGGCTGCGGTACCGGACTGATCGGGCTCGCGATTGGCGACCTGCCGGTCGGACCTTTGGTCGGGGTGGACATTTCTCCTCGCATGTTGGCGCACGCGGCCGCCAAGCGGCTCTACGCCGAACTCCACGAAGCGGACGTGTTGGCGGTGCTGTCGGATGAGTCTTCGGGCGGCGCCGGGGTCCTGCCGGGCGCCGAGCACGCCGGCCGGCAACACTGGCCGCTGATGATGGCGGGCGATGTGCTGTGCTACTTCGGCGATCTGCAACCGCTACTGTGCGCCGCGCACGCGCGACTGGAGCCCGGCGGATGGTTCGTCTGCTCAACCGAGGAACTGCTGCCCGATCTCGACGGTGTTCTGCCCGGCAACGGTGCGTGGGCGCTGCAACGCCAGGGCCGCTACGTGCATGGGGTCGATTATCTTCGGGCCACGGCGGAGGGCGCCGGATTCGTCGTGCGTCGGATGGAACGGCAGACCTTGCGCTATGAAGCGGACGCGCCAGTGCCCGGCGTGGTGACCGTGCTGGAACGCGTGCGTCATGACGGCTGAGGCGGCACGTGCCGAACTGCAGGCCGGCCGGCCTGAGATCGCCCTCGCCCTGCTGGAGTCGGAGTTGGCGCTGGGCGACGATGCCGCGCACCATGCGGCCCGCGGCATGGCGTTGCTGGCTGCCGACCGCCCGGCCGATGCACTGGCCGCTCTGCGCACGGCCGCTGCATTGGGCGATCCCGATCCGGCAACCCTGTTGAACCTGGCGCTGGCCGAGGACCGGGCCGGCGATTCCGATCGCGCCCGTTGCCTGATGCACGCGCTGCGGGACCGATTGCCCGACTGGGACGAACCGCCGCTGCGACTGGCCGAAAGCCTGCGCGCCGCCGGCCTCAACGCTGACGCCGAAGCCGCCTACCAGCACGTTCTGGCAATCAATCCCCGGCGTGAGGAGGCCTTGCTGGCGCTGGCCGGTCTGCTGCTGGCGCGCGGTGCGGCGACCGAGGCGCGCGAACTCCTGCTGCGCTGCTGCGGCATCAACCCCGGCCACGCGGACGTCTGGCATGTGCTCGGGCTCGCGCTGACCGCAACCGGCGACATTGCGCTGGCGCATACCGCCTTTATCGAGGCGCAGCGCCTGGAGCCTGACGTGCCGGACCACGCGCTGAAGGGCATTGAGGCTGCCCGGGCTGCCGGTGCTGCCGAAACCGAGCTGGTGCGACTGGAAGCGGCTGCTGCTGCCGATCCGCTGAACCCTGTCTGGCTGCTGGCACGCGGCGTCCTGCTGGAGCTCACCGGCGATCGCGCCGCCGCCATTGACGCCCTGGAGGCGGCCACGGCTCTGGCGCCCGGCTCGTCGCTGGCCGCCAGCCTGCTGGGCGACGTGCTGGCGCGGTCGAACCGCCACGCCGAGGCCAACGCCGCCTTGCAGCGGGCGGCAGAACTCGATCCGGACAACGTGCAACTGCTCAATGCGCGCGGGGTGGTGCTGCTGCGCATGCAACGGCATGCCGAAGCGCACGGGCTGCTGCTGCAGGCAGCAAAGGGTCATCACGATCAGGTTCCGGTTTTGTGCAACCTGGCGAATGCCTCGGTATGTCTCGGCCTGCATGATGCGGCCCTTGCAGCCGTGCAGCGCGCCATCGCGCTCGATCCGGACGGAGTGCTGCCGCGCCGGACCTTGTGCAACACGCTGCCCTATTGCGATGGCGCCACCGGTGCGGAGTTGCTGGCCGCACAGCGTGCGTGTGCGGATCGTTTGCCGCGTCGATCCCTGCCCGACATTGCCACTTCGCGCGATCCGGACCGGCCGCTGACGATTGGCCTGTTATCGGGCACGCTGAAGACCCATCCGGTTGGCTGGCTGACGGTCGCGGGCTGCGAAACGCTCGATCCGGCACAATTCAACCTTGTCTGTATGGTGCAGGGCGCTGTGCCGACCGACGTGATCGCACGCCGTTACCAGGCCATCGCACGCGACTGGATCGAGACCGACATGATGGACGATGTCGCACTGGCAACGGCTGCACGCGAGGCCGGAATCGACGTGCTGATCGATCTCGGCGGCTATGGCGAGGCCGGGCGCATGCCGGCGTGCCGGCATCGTCTGGCACCGGTGCAGGTGAAGTGGGTCGGCATGCAGAACCACAGCACCGGCATGCCGGAAATGGACTGGCTGATTACGGATCGGTGGGAAACACCGCCGTCCCTGGAGGGCCTGTACTCAGAGCGCATGCTGCGCCTGGCCGATGGCTACATCTGCTACAGTCCGCCGCCCTATGCGCCCGATGTTGCGCCGCTGCCGGCGCTGGCGAGCGGGCATGTGACCTTCGGGTGCTTCAACAACCTGGCGAAAATCACCGCGCATGTCATCGCGACCTGGGCGGAGGTGCTGCATACCGTGCCGGGATCGCGCCTGGTGCTGAAGACGCATCAGTTCTCCGATGCTCCCACCTGTGACCGCGTGCGAGCGCGGTTTCTGGCACAGGGGATCGACCCCGCCCGGATCGAGCTGCGCGGCGCATCGCGTCATCGCGCGTTCCTGGGCGAGTACAACGACATCGACATGGTGTTGGACCCGTTCCCTTATTCCGGCGGGCTGACCACGTGTGAGGCACTATGGATGGGCGTCCCGACGGTCACGCTGCCCGGGAATTTCTTCGCGTCCCGGCACTCGTTGAGCCACATGAGCAATGTCGGGCTGACCGACTGGGTTGCGCACGATGTGGCGTCCTACATCGCGTTGGCCGCGGCGAAGGCGGCAGACCTGGATGCGCTGACAGCCTTGCGGGCCGGGTTGCGGGCGCGGGTAAAGGCAAGCCCGCTATGCGATGCGCCGCGCTTCGGGCGCAGCCTGGGCTCGGCGTTGCGGCATGCCTGGCGGGACTGGTGCAGACAGTGAATGCGCGCCGTGCGCGGGACCAGCGATACCTTTGAACCTGCATATCGTGGCGTGGCGCGCACCACCCCACGCACCATCTTGCGCTCTCCCGGGCGATCGGAGGTCGATAGGCGGTTCTCGCGCGTCATGGTCGGGTCATCAGCCGGCCGGTCCTGACCTCATTCCGACCATGCGCAGTGCCGGACCGACGCTCGCCCGTGCAACGTCGTCGCGGTCTCGGGCCTTAACTATGCAGTACGCGGAGAACCAAATTCGCTAGCCGCTCGTAGTCCTCTATTTCGTTATATGCGAATGCCGAAATTCGCAGCCACATGGTGCCAGCCAGTGCGTGCACCGGTGCATCCGTTCCCGCATCCATCAGCCGCTCACGCAGCGCCGCTACCCGGGCGGTGGTCGGGTCGACGCCTACCGGCAGTCGCACAATGCCCATTGCTCCAGCCAGTACGCCGTCGCTTCCGGTCTCGGTGTTCAGCCGCCGGGCCAGCAAGGCAGATGCCTCGGCGGCCAGGGCAATATTGCGAGCGCGCAGGGTGGCGTCACCCAGGCGTGTATGAAAGTCGATCGCAGTATCGACGCTGAGATACGGGCTGGGGTCGCGCGTGCCGGTCCAGTCGAACTCGTGCAGGAAACCGCCACCGAACCCGTGGGAGATCGTCACCGGGTGCAGCTCCTGCTGCATCTCCGGCGCGGCCCACAGAAAGGCGGACCCTTTCGGTGCGCAGAGCCACTTGTGACAATTGCCGGCGTACCAGTCGGCACCGATTATGCGCAGGTCCAAGGCAACCTGCGCCGGTGCATGTGCCCCGTCCACCAGCACCGGAACGCCGGCTGCGTGGCAGGCTGCGACCATGCGTTTCACCGGCAGCACCAGTGCGCTGGCCGAGGTAACGTGGTCCAGCACCGCCAGCCGGGTGTGCGGGCTCAGTGCCGCCTGCAGGTTCGCGACGATGGCATCCGCGTCGGGCCGCGGAAATGGGATTTCAGCATCGACCATGCGGGCGCGGGCACGTTGCGTTACGAACCGGACCGTGTTGCGCACCGCGCCGTAGCCGTGTGTCAACACCACCACTTCATCGCCAGGCCGCAGGGTCAGGCTGCGCAGGACGGCGTTGCAGCCGGTGGTGGCATTATCGACAAATGCGATGTTCTGGCCATCCGCGCCGATAAATGCACCCAGGCGGTCGGCGGCATGGCGCAATGCGTCGGGCAGGACCTGGGTGAAGAAGCGCCCGGGTTGCGCTTCCATGCGCTGTCGCCACGCCTGCTGCGCCGCCAGCACCACGCGCGGCGCGGCACCGAAAGAACCGTGATTGACGCTGAGAAAGCGCCAGTCCAGCGGCCATTCGTGACGCACGGCCTTGCCGAGGGTCGGTGGGTGCATGCATCGCTGTCCAGGTGTGCGGCCGGGCTCCCCTGGCCTTGTGAAGCCCTGCGAAGGGCGGAGATGCGTCCTTCCCTGGGCGCATGAGAACCGCGTGTGGTCAGCGCTCCCCACGCGTTGGCAACGGCGGATTACCCCCGAAGCGGACCCGGTGCAGGCGCCAGAGCTCCATCAGGTCGGTGACGCCGACGGCCAGGGCATCCGATTCGCAATACGGGCACAGCGGCGTGTTGCCGTCGTCGATCCAGTCCACCACCTCGGCGGCGGGAAACACACTGAGACACTGAAAGCAGCCGCACTCCATCCGTATCGCCCCGAAACTTTCTCGTCGCTGTTTGTCCTGGAACAACGACTTGGGGATGGTGCGCCCGGCCTGCCACCATCCGGCGCCGTCACGCTTCAGCGGCACCACGACGCAGTCGACACGCGCCGCGGGCAGTTCCGTCGCCGTCATGCGCCCGCAGCGCCACGACGGGCCGGATACGCACCGCCCGCGGTTACGGCCGCCGTTGACCGGGCAGCGGCGCACCATCCAATAGCGCGGCGTGCGCCCGGAACATGCGGTCCTCGTCGAATTCCTGTTCCGCCTTTGTGCGGTTGGCCGCACCGATCTCTCGGCGCAGATCCGGCTGCCGCAGCAGGCGTTCGATGGCGTCGGCCAGCGCCGCGTCGTCCCGGGGCACCACGAAGGGCAGGTTCGGCGCCGCCACCATGCTGCGCACATCGCCGACACCGGTCGCCGCCACCGGCAGTCCGGAGGCCATCGCCTCCAGCACCGACAGCGGCATCTGTTCGGTGTCCGATGACAGCGCGAACACGTCGAAGCCGCGATACATGTCCTGGGGCGTGGCGCAGTAGCCGGTGAAATACACGCAGTCGGCGATGCCCAGAGTCGTGGCGAGCGCCTGCAACGGCCTCCGCTCCGGTCCATCCCCCACGATCACCAGCCGTACCGGCATCCGCTCGGTCAGCAGGCGCACGGCACGGACCAGGCGCGCCAGGTTCTTCTCCGGGCGCAGCGTCGCCACCGTGCCGATCACCGGGCCCTGCCCGGGCCAGGCGGGCGCGGGCCCGTCGCCGGTGGCGCCATACCGGGCCAGATCGATGCCGTTCGGCACATACAGCACGCGCTGCCGCGGCAGCCGCCACACCTCGGTCGCGATACGTTCCAGCGTGCGCGACGGCACCATCACCGTGGCTCGGCGCAGGAAAAGCCGCCGCATCCAGACCCGGCGCGGGATCTGCGTGGCCTGTTCCTCCGGGCCGAACCCGTCCTCGATATGGACATGCCGCACCAGGGACGGGGTGTTGGCCAGCGCCCATTCGGTGGCGCCCCAGTTGTAGGTGACCAGCGTATCCGGCCGCAGTTGCCGCAAGGCCCGGCGGAAGCTGCGCAGGTTGGCGATGGTGCGGCCCTTGCGGATTTCCACCGTGGGAAAGCTTGCCTCCACCGCCGGTCCAGCCGGTCGCGCGCGGTGTAGGTGCCGTCCATCGCGATGACGGCATGGTGCCAGGCCGGGCCGAAGCGATTGGCAATGGCAGACGAACCGGATCTGCGGCCCGCCGACGGCGAAGGTGGAGAAGACGTGCAGCACCCGCGGCTGCCGCCGGGTGCCCGCGCCGCGTACCGGGTCAGGCGGCATGCAGCAGGATCGCGCGCTCCACGAAGCGGCGCCGGTCGGCCGTGGGCTGCCAGTTGAGGTCGCGCTTCGCGTCCGAGCAGTCGAACTGGGCGAGCATGCCGCGGGACAGAAAATCCCGCCGGTCCGGGCGCGGCACGGCCCGGCCGGTGGCGCGCTTCACCACCCATTTGCCCAGGTCGTCGAGCCAGATCTTGGAGGCAACTTGCGGATGGAACCGCAACGGGCGACCCAGAGCGGACGCCAGCTCGGTCATGTATTCGCGGGCGGAAAGCTGCACGTCGCCCACCAGGTTGTAGCACTTGCCCTCCACGCCCTCGGCCTGGGTGGCGCGGAAGATGGCGTCGGCCACGTCCTCGGCCAGCACGAAGGGCAGCGGGTTGCGGCCGGCGTTCCAGCCGATGCAGTGCTGTTCGTTGTTGAACAGGCCCAGCCCGCTGTGGAACGGGGACGTGCCCTCGCCGACCACCACCCCCGGACGCAGGATGCAGACGGGCAGTTTCTCCCGCGCGTGCATCTGCATCAGCATGCGGTCGCACAGCACCTTGGCGCGGGCGTAGTCGCCGCGCTTGGCTTCCTGCGGATCCGGCGGGGTCGCGCCGGTCACCCTGTCGCGTTGCGGGCCGAGATACAGCGACGCGATCGAACCGACATGCACCAGCCGCCGCACGCCCAGCTTCTGGCAGGCGCGTGCCACGGTTTCGGCACCACCGACCATGGCCGCACGGATCGCCTCCCAGTCCGCGCCGCCGCCGCCATGCGCCAGGTTCACCACCACCGGCGCGTTGCCGATCGCGCGCGCCACGGCATCGGCATCGCGAATATCGCCGCGGTGCAGCACCACGCGGCTGTCGGAGAACAACGCGGGCAGGTTGTCGATCGAACGTGCCATCACCGACACGCGCATGCCGGCGTCGAGGAAGCGCCGCACCGTGTGCACGCCGATAAAGCCGGTGCCGCCCAGGATGGCAACATCGCAGCTGGGCGCGGGATCCTCTCGGGTCACCGTTGCGCGCGGCTGGGGCCTGGCGAACACCTGCTGCGCCATGGTTTCGCACAGCGATACCAGGCCGGCGCCGAACGTCCCGTCCAGCGGCGGCGGCCGGCTTGCGTCCAGCGCCGCATGGAAGGCGCCGATGCTGCCGCGCATGCTGCGGAAGAACGGATCGCTGCGGCTTTTCAGGTGCAGCATGGACAGGGCGTAGTCGGACAGGTTGCGCACGCTGTCGCGCGCGATCGCGGCGCCGGTGCGTGTGCCGGCGGCCGCGCCGTCCACTGCCTCCATCCATCGTGTGCGGCCGTGGGTGAACACGCGGTTCGCCAGGATGTCGGCGACGGCGACACCGTCGTCGCACACCACGCGAATCTGCCAGAACGGAAACGATTGTCCCACAGCGAAACGAAGCTGCGCGGGCAGGTCTGCGCCGGCGAGTGTGGCGGTCAGTGACGTATGGAACGGCACGCCCGGAGCCAGCTCCATCGCCGGCCCGGCGATCGCACGCACGTCGTGGATGTGGCCGGTCAGCGTGACGATCTGGGACAGCGGATGCACCGCCTGTTCCAGCAGAATGTTGCCGGGTTCGCGGAACATCCAGTGGCCGAACTGTCGCGCCGCCATTTGCCGCAACGGAACATTGTAGAGGCAATCGACGAAGTTGGGGCGGCCGAGCGCCCTGGCGTCGAGCAGGGCGCGCAGGCGGACGAAGGCGGGGTGATGGACGAAGTTCTGGTTGACGCCGAGCGGCGTGCCGTACCGGTCCGCTGCCGCAAGCAACGTGTCGCACTGTGCGCGGCTGACGGCGAGCGGCTTTCTCCAGCAGCACCGGGACGCCCGCTTCCAGCAGTGGCAGCGTGGCGGACGCGTGCAGATCGGGCGGCACCAGCACATGCGCGCGGTCGAAGGCGTGCGCCTTCAGGGCCTGCTCGGTGGAGGCGAAGACGCTGCCGACGCGCAACGCCTTGGCCCGCGCCGCGGCGGCGTCCTGCCGGGGGTCGACGATGGCGGTGACGTGGCAATCGGGCGTGACCGCAATAGCCTCGCCATGGACCTGGGAAATATACCCCGCTCCAACGAGGCAGATTCGGCTCATATCGCTTCCTTCGATCGTCACCCCCGGCGGGGCCGGAGGCGGGCTGTTGTTAGTCCGCGGCCCCCGAAAGCTCAATGCGAATCTCATATGAGGCGGCCACGGCGACCGATGGTGACAGCGGCATGACGTGTCGTTGCCAATCACGCTGCATGCGTGCTGCCGACACGAAGCAGGAGGCGTGTGCGGTGGCGGAACGAATGCGCCTGGCCGGCCCGAGCGGCGGCCTGGCGGGGCGGCCGGTCCCGCTACCGGTGGCGGGCGCAAGGAGGTGGACGTTGGTGGTGGCGGTCCCGCTGCCGGCCGCGGGCGCAAGGCGGTGGCGGTGGCGGTGGTGGCGATCGCACGCGATGAACAGCTTGATCGTGACCGATTTCGGACCATGTCCTGATCTGGACAAGGAAACCCGACGACATGGCGATCGCGCCGTCACCCCAACCGCCGATCGAACCCGGCCCGCCGCGGCTGGATCCCGCCCGCTTTTCCCCGGCCAACCGCCGCCGCCTCAGCGCGCCGGGCCTGCGCACCTTTCTCGCCATCGCCGATCTGTGGGGCCTGACCGAGGAACAGCGCCGCCTGATCCTGGGCCTGCCGCCACGCTCGACCTACCAGAACTGGGTCCGCATGGTGCGGGAGCACCGTGACCTCACGCTGGACCTGGACGTGCTGACCCGCATCTCCGCCGTGCTGGGCATTCACCAGGCGCTGGGCGTGCTGTTCGGCAGCGAGCGCGATGGCATCGCCTGGCTGCGCGGACCGCACGGGGCCACCGTGTTCGGCGGCCGGCCGCCGCTGGAGCTGGTCACCAGCGGCACGCAGGACGGATTGCTGACGGTGCGGCGCTTTCTCGATGCCGCGCGCGGCGGGCTGTACATGCCGCCGAACGAGATCGATGCGGATTTCCACCCCTATACCGACGCGGACATCGTGTTCACGTGACCGACCGGCATGCCCCGGCGCCGAACCCGACCCACCGGCTGATCCCGTCACAGTTCCCGCCGATCGGCCTGTTCGACACGGTCGCCACCGCGGCCGACCTGGAAGCGGTGATGGAGCTGGCCGGATGGACCAACGACCGCCTGGTGGCGGACCGCATCAACCGGCTGCCGCGGGAGGAATGGGTGTACGGGCGCCCGAACGCCAGCATCGTCATGGCGGCCTTCCTGCATGTCGCACCGGGCGGCACGCGCTTCACCACCGCCGAGCTGGGGGCGTGGTACGCGGCGGACGGGCTGGTCACCGCGGTGGCGGAAGTCGCTCACCACCTGCGCCGAGAAACTGCGGCCCGCGGCCTGCGCCAGGCTCGGCGGTGCTACCGCGAATACCGGGCGGCGCTGGAAGGCGAATACCTGGACATCCGCGACGAACGATCCGCACGAGCCACGCTGTATCACCCGGCAAGCTACGCCGCGTCCCAGGCCTTCGGCGAGCGTGTCCGGGCGTCCGGCGGACCGGGCATCCTGTACGACAGCGTGCGTTGCGCCGGCGGCCAGAGCGTGGTGGCGTTCCGTCCCCGCATGATCGTCGAGGTGACCCAGGCCGGCCACTTCGAAGTCTCGGTCCAGGCCACAGAACCCCGCATCGAGGTGCGCACGCTGCATGCCTGACGGCGGCGCCCTGCGATAAGAACGGCGGCGCCTGCGCGAACGGACGGCGACGCCCGCGCGCAAGAGGACCGCGGCACGCGGGCAAAAGGACGGCGGCGCCACTGGCTAGGAAGCGCCGCCGGATCATGAGGTTCTGGATGTCGTGCCATGGGGAATGGCGCGACATGCAATCATGACTGAAGAATATTTCGATCCGGGCATCACGCCGCGGTGTGTCGCGACGACGTGATCGCGCGGCACGCCGCCGGCATACGGCGAGGGCCGACGCGCCTCCGGACAGCCAGAAACCGTACCCGCCTGTTCCGGGGACATGCCGGCCTGCCCGACGGGCGGGCCGAGCCCCGCACGTCCTACCCTGGACTGCGCCGGATTTGGAATGCCGGCCCCGTATCATGGCAGGTCGGATAGATAAAAAATCTTTCTTTCCCGGCATTCTTGACCATTCGGGGAAAAATCATCTTCTGATGCCTCCAGAACGCGCTGGAGTGCCCATGATCCCCCTCGCCATCGATCCGTCGCGACTGCGTGTCGGCCTTGCCGCCAGGGGTGCCCCCGGACGGCGCCGCCTGGGCCTGCTGCAGGCCGGCGGCGCGACGGACATCGCCGTGTTCACCGACCAGCCCGACAGGGCGCTGTCCCCGGCCATCCCTCATTTGCCCGATGCGGACGAGATCGCCGGGCTGCACGTGCTGTGGGTCGCCGGCATTCCCCGCGCCGAAGCCGCCGAACTGGCGCGGATCGCCCGCGCCCGGCGCGTGCCGGTGAATGTCGAGGACGCGCCGGACCTGTGCGACTTCCACAACGTCGCCGAGGTGCGGCGCGGCGACCTGCTGATCACAATCTCCACCGGCGGCCGCAGCCCGGGCCTGGCCGCCGCCATCCGCCAGGCGCTGGACCGGCAGTTCGGCCCGGAATGGGTGGAGCGGCTTCGCACCGCCGCCGACCAGCGCCGGCAGTGGCGGGAGGCCGGGCTGGACATGCCCGCCGTGCGCGCGCTGCTGGACGAGCTGGCGCACAGCAAGGGGTGGCTGCAATGAGCGCCGCCCTGGCTGCATTGGTACAGCGGCTCGCCCCGGCCGACTTCGCCCCCGGCTCGGTGTGGCTGGCCGGTGCCGGCCCCGGCGATCCGGGACTGCTGACGCTGCACGCCGGGCACGCGCTGGCCACCGCGGATGTGGTGCTGCACGACGCGCTGGTGCCGCCGGCGATCCTGGATTTGGCCGCGACCGTGCATCTGGAGCCGGTGGGCAAGCGCGCCGGCGGCCTCCGCACCCACCAACTCCGCATCAATCAACGGATGATCGCCCTCGCTCGGCAGGGCCTGCGGGTGCTGCGCCTGAAGGGCGGCGATCCGCTGGTGTTCGGGCGTGGCGGCGAGGAAGCGCTGGCGCTCGCGGCGGCGGGTATTCCGTTCCGGATCGTGCCCGGAATCAGCGCCGGCGTCGGCGGTCTGGCGGCGGCCGGCATTCCGCTGACCCACCGCAGCCTGGCGCGCAGTGCGGCATTCGCCACCGGCCATGACCTGCGCGGCGATCTGCCGAACGGGCTGGATCTGGAGGCGCTGTCGCGGGGCGCGGATGTGCTGGTGTTCTACATGGCGCTGCGCCAGTTCCGCTCCATCGCCGGCGGGCTGATCGCCGCCGGCCGCGCGCCGGATGAGGCGGTGGCTTTCATTGCCGAGGCCACCACCGACCGGCAGCGCGTGCACGAAGCCTCCCTGGCCACCGCCGCCGATGTTGCCGCGACGCTGGACCGTGGCGCGCCGACCCTGATCGTGGTCGGCCCGGTGCTGGCGCTGCGCCGCCTGATCGCCCCCATGCAGCACGCCGCGCCGATGACGGTGCGCCCGGTGCCCACCCCCCAAGCCGCAGGAGCCTCCCGATGAGCACATCCCTGGCCGCCCCGCCCTTCGCGGAGGACCAACTCGCCCAGTTGCGCCGCCTGCTGTCGGAGGCGACGCCCGAACAGCGGAACTGGCTCGCCGGGTATATCGCGGGGTTCAGCGCGGCGGCGCAGCCGCAGGCCGTGCCTGCTGTCCCGGCCTATGCCGTAGCGCCTCAGCCGGCGCCCGCTGCACCGGCGGCTGCGCCGAAGCTGCCGCTGACCATCCTGTATGCCAGCGAGTCCGGCAACGCCGAGGCGCTGGCCGGCGCCGCCCGCAAGGCGGCCGCGCGCATGGGGTTCGCCGCGCGCGTGCTGGACATGGCGGACACGACACCGGCCGACATCGCCAAGGCGCCGAACCTGCTGCTGATCGCCGCCACCTGGGGGGAGGGCGATCCGCCGCAGCGCGCCGAAGCCTTCCACGCCGCGCTGATGGCCGATGACGCGCCGCGCTTCGGCACGGTCAACTACGCCGTCCTGGCCCTGGGCGACCGCGCCTATGCGCAGTTCTGCGAAACCGGCCGCCAGTTCGATGAACGTCTCGCCGCGTTGGGCGGACGGCGCATCGCCGAACGGGTGGAGTGCGACCTGGACTACAAGCAGCCGGCGAAGGCCTGGACGGAAACCGCACTGCGCACCCTGGCGGAACAGGCTCAGCCAGAAACCCCGTCTGATACCGCCAAACGGTCGAACACGGCCGCACCGGCGAACATCGGGACTGGGTCGAACAGCGCCACTTCGTCGAACACCCCTCCACCGTCATGGCCGGCGAAGGCGGGCCATCCACGACTTTCGCCCGCGCCGGAAGAACAGGACGTCACCGGCCGCCCCCCCGCCGGCGTCATCCGCGTCGATTTCTCCCGCAACGAGGACGCGGAGCTGGACGCCGACCTCGACGACGAACCGCGCACCGCCGCGGCCGAGGTCACCGCGCAGGTCAACCTGAACTCCAGCCGCTCGGACGTGGAAACCTTCCATGTCGAACTGTCCCTGGAAGGTTCGGCCCTGTCCTACGAGCCCGGCGACTCCATCGGCTTCGTCCCGGAGAACGACCCCGCCCTGGTGGAGGACGTGATGCGCGCCGCCGGCGTGCAGGGCGACGCGCCCCTGGCCGAGGCCCTGGCCCACCGCCTGGACATCACCACCCTGACCCGCGCGCAGATCGGCCAGTACGCCACGCTGACCGGCGATCCCGCGCTGCGTGCCCTGGCGGACGATCCCGCACGCGCCACCGACTTCCTGCGCGATAGGCAGTTCATCGACCTGCTGGAAACCGCGCCGCAGCGCCTGGAGCCCGACCAGTTGGTGTCACTGCTGCGCCCCCTGCCGCCGCGGCTGTATTCCATCGCCTCCAGCCAAGCCGCGGTGGGTGAGGAAGCCCATCTGCTGGTCGCCCGCGTGACATGGGAAAGCCACGGCCGCACGCGCCGCGGCGTCGCGTCCAACCAGGTGGCCGACCGCCTGGGCGTCGGCGCCTCGCTGCCGGTCCATGTGAAGCGCAACCCGCATTTCCGCCTGCCGGCCGACGAGAGCGCCCCGGTGATCATGATCGGCCCCGGCACCGGCGTCGCCCCGTTCCGCGCCTTCCTGCAACAGCGCGAGGCCACCGGCGCATCCGGCCGCAACTGGCTGTTCTTCGGCGCCCGCCGCTTCACGCACGACTTCCTGTACCAACTGGAATGGCAGGACTGGCTCGCCTCCGGCGTGCTGCAGCGGATCGAGCTGGCGTTCTCCCGCGACCAGGCCAACAAGATCTACGTGCAGCACCGCATGTGGGAGGCGCGGCGGGACCTGTTCGCCTGGCTGCAGGATGGCGCGCACCTCTACGTATGCGGCGACGCCAAGGCGATGGCGAAGGACGTGCACGCGACGCTGTTGCGCGTGATCGCCGACCAGGGCGGCCACGATGCGGATGGCGCAACGGCCTATCTGCGGCGTATGCAGCAGGAAGGCCGCTACCGGCGGGATGTTTACTGATGCAGCATCATCCGGATCCGGTGCGGGCGGCGGACTCGCTGCTGCGCACCATGCTGATGGTGTTTCCCGGCCGCATCGCCGCGGTGTCGTCGTTCGGCACGGAAAGCGCCGTACTACTGCATCTGCTGGCGCGGATCGATCCGGCCACGCCGGTGATCTTCCTGGATACCGGCAAGCTGTTCCCGGAAACCCTGCATTATCGCGACACGCTGGCGCGGCACCTTGGCCTGACCGATGTGCGCGTGGCGCACCCCGATCCGGTGCGCCTGGCGCGCATGGATGCCGACGGATCGCTGTGGGCCAGCGAGCCCGACCAGTGCTGCTGGCAGCGCAAGGTGGAACCGCTGGACGTCGCGCTGTCCGGCTTCGCCGCCTGGATCACCGGGCGCAAGCGGATGCACGGCGGCACGCGTAGCGCGCTGGACATGGTGGATGCCGGGCAGGACGGGCGGATCAAGGTGAATCCGCTCGCCGCCTGGGGCAGCGACGATATCGCCCGCTACTTCGCGGCGCACGACCTGCCGCGGCATCCCCTGCTGGCACAGGGCTACCGCTCGGTTGGCTGTGCGCCCTGCACGCGGCCGGTCGGGTCCGATGATGCGCCACGCGCCGGCCGCTGGGCCGGCACCGAGAAAACCGAATGCGGTATCCACCGCAGCCTGCAAACCGCCCATGCCGGGAGCCAACGCGCATGACCCAGTTGTCCCGCAACGAGACGATCAAGGAGAACAGCCGCTTCCTGCGCGGCACCATCGCCGAGGGGCTGCGCGACGCGGTCACCGGCGGATTGTCGGAAGACGACCAGCAACTGACCAAGTTCCACGGCATCTATCAGCAGGACGACCGCGACCTGCGTGGCGAGCGTGCCAGGAAGAAGCTGGAAAAGGCCTTCATGTTCATGGCGCGCCTGCGCCTGCCGGGCGGCGTGCTGACGGCGGACCAGTGGGTGGCGATGCACGACCTGGCCGTGGCGCGCGGCAACGGCACGCTGCGCCTGACCACGCGGCAGACCATCCAGTTCCACGGTGTCATCAAGAGCAACCTGCGCCCGGCGATCCAGGACATCCACGCCGCCATGCTGGACACCATCGCGGCCTGCGGTGATGTCAACCGAAACGTGATCGCCTCGGTGGTGCCGCAGCACCCGGCGCTGCACGCGGCGGTCATGGAGACGGCGCGCACGATCAGCGAACACCTGCTGCCGAAGAGCCATGCCTGGCACGAGCTGTGGATCGACGGCGAACAAGTGGCCGGCGCCGAGGAAGACGAGCCGATCCTGGGCCGCACCTACCTGCCGCGAAAATTCAAGATCGCCATTGCGGTGCCGCCGTACAACGACACGGATGCCTTCGCCCACGAAGTCGGCCTGATCGCCATTGTCGAGCAGGATCGTATCGTCGGTTACAATGTTGTGGTCGGCGGCGGCATGGGGATGACGCATGGCGAGCCCGATACCTTCCCGCGCACCGGCGACCTGATCGGCTTCTGCACGCCGGGCCAGGTGGTGCGGGTCTGCGAGCAGATCGTCACCATCCAGCGCGACTGGGGGAACCGTTCCGACCGCAAGCATGCCCGACTGAAATACACCATCGAGCGTGTCGGCCTGGATCGCTTCGTCGCAGAGCTGCACAACCGGCTTGGCTTCGCACTGGAACCCGCGCGGCCGTACCGGTTCGAACGGACGGGCGATGCCAATGGCTGGGTCGAGGGCGCCGA
Organism: uncultured Alphaproteobacteria bacterium; assembly: GCA_963721065.1. Taxonomy (GTDB): domain Bacteria; phylum Pseudomonadota; class Alphaproteobacteria; order Acetobacterales; family Acetobacteraceae; genus CAWBLP01. Next base: position 584,869 of record CAVRHO010000009.1, on the reverse strand, counting down.
CGGGTTGTGGCACCACTTCCTGTTCGTGGAGAACGGCCGCGTGGGCGGCGCAATGCTGGATGCGCTGCGGGTGATCGCGACCGGGCACACCGGCCGTTTCATCCTGACGCCGAACCAGAATCTGGTGATCGCCGACGTGCCCGCCGACCGGAAAGCGGCCATCGCGGAGGTGCTGGAGCGCGCCGGCCTGGGTGTGCCGAGCGCGCTGCGTCGTAATGCAATGGCGTGTGTGGCGCTGCCAACCTGCGGCCTGGCGCTGGCGGAAAGCGAACGCTTCCTGCCGGGACTGATCAGCACGCTGGAGGACGCGGTGCAGCGCGTCGGCCTGGGCCAGGACGAGATCATGATCCGCATGACCGGCTGCCCGAACGGCTGCGCGCGGCCGTACCTGGCGGAGATCGGCCTGGTGGGCACGGGGCCTGGTCGCTACAACCTGTATCTCGGTGGCGCGTTCGACGGGTCGCGGCTTTCCAAGCTGTACCGCAGGAATGTCGGGGAGGCGGAGATCGTTGCGGCGCTTGTTCCTCTGTTCGGTGCCTACGCGGCCGGTCGGCGCAGCGGGGAGCGGTTCGCGGATTTCGTGATCCGGACGGGCGCTGTGCGCGCGACGACCGCGGGCAACCGGTTCCATGAGGATGTAGCGCCGGAGGCTGCGGCCTGACGGCAACCCGTCTGGCGAGCGTTCACCAAGTCGTGGCTGGGCGGACCCTATACGCGCTGTGTTCGTGTGCTTGCCACCCGCGATGCGCGAAGCGTCGGGTCGGGCGCAGGCGGGCCGTCCACGCCTTTCCTTCGGCGCGTGCGATGACGCCCTGGGAAGTCCTGGGTGGCGGTCCCCCGCGCGCCACGACGGGATACAGTCTGTCGGCGACCGGCTCCCGCGATGGCCGAAGCGATCGTAAATTGGCGATGATGCGGCACGCTCAGGGCGGCCCGTTCAGAAGACTACCTGCCACCCGAGGGCAGCGCTCCATGGGCCTGCACCGCGCCGCGGGCGCCAATCGGACGCCGAGCGCCCGATGCGGCCTCGGGCTCGATGCCAAAATGCAGCATGTACGGCCGGAACTTCGCCCGCTCGGTGTCGGGGTCCAGGCCGTGGTCCTCGAAGCGGTAGTCGTGTCGGCCGTAACCGCCATTGGGGCGGGCGGCGACGAAACGGCCCATGGCCTCGGCGGCGACCTGGGAAAGCTCCATCCCGAAATGCTGGTACACTTGTTCCACTGTGCTGACCGGGTCCGATACCAAGTCCAGGTAGTGCACGTGGCAGATCCCGCTCAATCCGGTTGCATCGTCGCTTGTGTGCATCATGCGACGCGTGCCGTCGAACCAGCGGGCGCTCTCCTGCCGGCCGATCGCCAGCGGGTCCAACCGACGGGTGAACGGGCGCCGTAACACCTCTGTGAGTTTTGCGACCGACAACAGCACTTTCACCGGATCGCGGTGCACGAACACCAGGCGGGCGTCCGGATACACGGCACGCAATGCCTCCAGCGCGAACAGGTGATCGGGGCATTTCAGCACCCAACGCCTCTCCGCCGACCATGTGCGGTCCTGGTGCTGCAGATGCTGCAGGAAACGCCGGTGGAAACGGTAGGCGGGCAGGTGGCCGACGATGTCGGTGTCCAGCCAGGCGCGATAGCTGGGGATGTTGTAGGTGGTGTCGAAGCGGAGGCTGCGGAACACATGAGCTGTGATCTCGCTGCACTCCTGCGGCGAGTCGGCCTGCAACGGATGGAGTGCGCGGAACTCCGGGGCCAGCCATTCGAAGGCGCGCAACTGCCGCGCCACGATTTCCTGCCGGCGATCCTTTCCATGCTGCGGTGGATAGGGGTGTATGGCCTGCCACACCATGGGGGCGCGGTTGGCCGGATCCTGCATCAGCATCCGGTGCAGGAAGGTGGTGCCGCTGCGCGGCAGGCCGGTAATGAAGACCGGCGGTGCGATCCGCTGTTCAAGGATCGCGGGCGTGCGCCGTTCTGCCTCACGCATCTGCAGCAGGTTCGACAGGAAGCGGATGACATCCCAGCGCGTGGCCATTCGGCCGACGACGCTCAGCTCGGCCTCGGCGACGCACGGCCCCAGGAACTGCCGCAGCGGCGTGTCGAGTTCGACGTCGCCGAAGTCGCGCAGCCCCGTCCGACGTCGAGCGGTGCGAATCAGTTCGTGAGCATCGAACGGCTGGTGCAACCAGCCGGTCTGATCGGCCAGTGAGTCAGCCAGTTGCAGCATGACGGTCTGGATCGGCAAGCCACGGTCTCCTTGCAGCACCCGAACATGGGTGCGTGCACTGCGACAAAAAACCCTGCCGCCCCTTGCAGGGACCGACCCGCCATTACGCTGCGAGCCGGCGTATGGACGCCTCTCACCGGTCCTATACCCGGGCGAACGGCCGGGATCGTTGCACGACGCTGCTGGGATGCCCAGGCCCAAGGCGGAACGCGTTCCCGGCAGCCGGGTTTCAGACGGTCGCCACCGGCGTTGCCGGCGAGCCGACCGCGCCCGGCAGGCGTAGCGGCGGCGCGGTCAGCAGGAAGCGGTTGCGCTGGTTGGAGCGGAGCCAATCGGCCAGTTCGCCCAGGTGCCACATCTCTCCCAGATAGCAGCCCAGCTTGAACAGGCAGTGGGCGTGCAGGGGGAGGGTGGCGCAGAACGCGTCGGCGCAGGGGCGGGCGGGTGCGGCTTCCACCGCGTAGTTGTCCGCCAGCAGCGCCACCGCGCCGGAATCCGTGATCCACTGCAGCAACCGGTCGTCGCGGCCGTCCAGCGCCGAGGTGGTGGAGAACAGCACTTTCGGGTCCGGCTGCTTGTTCATTTCCAGCAGCAACTGGGCGAAGCCGGTGCGGATGCAGACGAAGTCGCCTGGTTCCACCACGACGTTGTCCTGTTCCAGCACGCGCATCAGGTCGTCGTAGCCGACCACCTTGCCGCTGTTGCCGAAATGCGCCTTCAGGTCGATCATCACCGCCCGGCCCTGCACGCAGGCCGCCGCCATGTTCTCCACGCCCAGGCGGCGGGCGCCGGGCTGCTGGTTGGTCGGGGTCTGGTTGCCCTTGGCGTCGTACAGCACCGGGCCGATGATATCCTGGCCGGCGCGGTAGCCGTTGTAGAATACGTCCTCCGGCTGGCCGTCGCCGTCGATGTCGAACATCTGGCCGACATGCGCCAAGCTGTCCCACTGCGTGGAGTATTGCAGCGTCAGCAGAACCTGATCGTCGCACACCACGTCCAGCGCGGTGGGGTCGTCGCAGCGCAGCGGGTAGTTCATGTTGGGCTTGCCGTTGCGGTCGGTCGGCTTCAGCTCCGGCGGCCGGCGGCGCGGGTTGATGATGCTGCCGCCGGGATAGTCGAGCGGCAGCGACAGGCAGAACGTCTTGCCGGTTTTCACCTCGGCGATGCCCTCCAGCACCTTCTCCGGTGTTACCAGGTTGAGACGGCCGAGCTGGTCGTCGGGGCCCCAGTCGCCCCAGGTGGAGCCTTCCGGACGACGGCTCCAGCGCGGGTTTTCTGCCATGTGCGTTGCCTTCCTTGACCGCTGCGTTACGCGGCTTGTTGCACCGTCGCGGTATCGCCGGCAACCGTCGTGCGGCGCATGTCACGGATCTGCGTTTCGTCGAAGCGGGTCACACGGTGCATCACCTGGCGGTTGTCCCATATCACCAGGTCGTACTGCCGCCATTGGTGGGAATAGACGAACTGGCGCTGCGTGGCGTGTTCGGTCAGGTCGCGCAGGAAGGCGCGGGCTTCGGGCACCGGCCAGCCGAGGATGGTGCCGGCATGGGCGGACAGGAACAGCGATTTGCGGCCGGTCACCGGATGCGTGCGCACCAGGCGCTGGCGCACCGGGCGGAACATGGCGCGTTCGGCGTCGCTGACTTCGGTGAAGCCGAGTTCGCCGCGGGAGAAGATCAGCGAGTGCTCGCAGACCAGGTCTTCGACTTCGGCTTTCGTGGTGTCGTCCAGTGCGTCATAGGCGGCGCGCATGTCGGCGAATTCGGTGCGGCCGCCCTGCTGCACGACGATGCGGCCGGACAGCAGGGAGTATTTCGCCGGGATGGGGCGGTAGGAACTGTCGGAATGCCACAGCCGGTTGCCGAGGTTGAACATGCGTCGCCGGTCGTCACGCGTGAACGGCTTCTGGTCCTTGTCGAGGTTGGACGCGTCCTGCATGTCCAGCGGCAGGCGCCGTTCGTTTGCCTTTGTGACATGGCCGCCGGTTGCCTGTTCCAGCGTGCCGAAGTTTCGGGTGAAGGCGCGTTGCTGGTCGTCGGTGAGGTTCTGGTCGCGGAACACCAGAACGGCGTAGCGGTCCATGCCGGCCTCGATCGCGGCGACCGTGTCGCGGGTGACGGGGACGGTGGTGTCCACACCGGTCACCTCACCGGCGAAAACCGGGGTCAGCGGGCGGATGCTGATGGGCATGGGGTGGTTCCCTCTGTTCTTTTCCTGCCCGGTCGCTGTCTGCGAGAGCGTGATTTTCGTCGGGCGGGTTGATCTGGCGAAGGATGCAGCGTGGCATGTGGATCGCATTGCGTCACCCTGGGTGCGTGCCGGGTGGCGAAGCCTGTGAGCGCGGCCCGAAGTCCACTGACCGCCGATGCGTGGAAGGTGGAATTGCCGATCCACCGCTCGGTGGTTCTCGGTGCGAACTCGGTGTGCTCGGTGTGAAACCTTGGGAAGCCGCACTCAGACCTCGGCCATGGTGTGGCCCCCGGACAGGACTTCCGCCCCTGCAGCGAAGGGGTGGTCTGCGGTGCCTGTGAAGGTTTCTCACCGAGACCACCAAGCATCCACCGAGGGCCACCGAGGGGCGGATCAGCGGGGATGACGGGTGATGCACCATGACAGCCGGAGTACGCGTCGGCCGGACACAATTGTCCCGCGGTGCCGCGAAGACGTTTGATGTTGTCCACATGACGGAGCCGTGGGTAGCGAGCCTCCGCCCACCACGGCGTGGTGGGATGGAGCAGCGGCGGCCTCTCGCCGGAACCGAAGTGGGATTGGTGACAGTCTCGTGCGCCGGCCGTCAGGTAGTGGCAGCAGCGTCACCGCGCCGGTGTCAGCTCCATCCGCGCGCCAGCTTTCGCACCGTCGTGGAGGCGTTGCGCTTGCCCTCGCCGGCGTAGTCCTCGTGCCAGTCCTCGATCTTCCCCGGGTCGTACAGGTAGTTCACCATCAGCGTGGCACTTTCCTTCGCGCCCTTGTCCGAGGTGTCGCCCAGCAGGTTCAGGCGTTCCACCCGTGCACCGTTGGACAGGTGGAAATGCGCCACCGGGTCGCGCGCCCGCTTGTTGCCGCGTCCGTTCTCGATCAGCAGGTAGCGAGCGCCCAGGCGCATCAGCACCGGCTCCGCGGTCTTGCGCAGGCCGGCGTCCCGCCACCAGTGGCGCTTCGCCAGGATTGCGGCGAGCGACGCCGAACCGGTTTCGGCCGGCATTGCGGATGTCAGGCTTGCCGCCTCCTCGTCCGACAGCAGGTTCGGCTCGTCGGCCGACAGCGCCTTGTCCAGCCAACTGCGGAACCCGGGCAGCGGCGACAGGGTGGCGAAGGTCTTCAGGTTGCGGAACTCGTTCGACAGTTCCTCCACCACGCGCTTGATCAGGAAATTCCCGAAGCTGATGCCCGCCAGGCCGCGCTGGCAGTTGCTGATCGAATAGAAGATGGCGGTATCGGCCTGCCGCGGGTCCAGCACCGGCGCCTTCTCGTCCAGCAGCCCCTGCACGCTGCCGGCGAGGCCCTTCACCAGCGCCACCTCGACGAAGATCAGCGGTTCCCCCGGCATGCGCGGATGGAAGAACGCGTAGCAGCGGCGGTCGGAATCCAGCCGGTTCTTCAGGTCGCGCCAGGAGCGGATGGCATGCACCGCCTCATAATCAACGAGCTTTTCCAGCAGCGCCGCGGGGCTGTTCCAGTCGATGCGTGCCAGTTCCAGGAAGCCGATGTCGAACCAGGCGGCAAGCAGGCCGCGCAAATCGGCTTCCAGCGCTGTCAGCAATTTGTCATCACCGCGCACGCTCAGCAGGAACGCGCGCATGTTGACCAGGAACTTGCAGCCTTCGGGAATGCTGGCGAACTGTGTCAACAGCTTCAGCCGCGGCGGTTCCAGCGCCTTGCGCAGCGCCGCCTTGGCAGTCGCGCGTTCGGCAATGTCGCCGGCGTGCTGCACCGACTCATAGGCACGTGCCACCGCGTCGGGATCGGAATCGAAGCTGGCGAGGACCTGCAGGAAGTGCTTGCGCCCGTCCTCGTCCAGCACCTGGTAGGCCTGCGCCAGCTTGGCGGCACGGTTGCGGGCGCTGACCTCGCCGCCACGCCCGGCCAGGCAGGCGCGCATCTGGGCTTCGAGGCTTTCGTCCTCCTCACCCGCCACGCTGGACGCCATGTCGCGCCACACGGTGGTGATTCGGCGGATGGCCCGGTCGAGCAGGCTGGTGGTCGTGGTGGTAGCAGCGGCGTCACTCATGGGGGGCGAAGTCTCCTGGGATCGCCCGCATCATATGGCGCCGCGCTGCAAGTTGGCAGGGTTTGTTGTGGCTTCGAACGCAGCCGTGAGCGCCGGCAACAAATCCTCGGCAATCAATCCGCGACCGACCCGGGCCGCCGCTCGGCCGTGCAGGAAGGCAGCCGCCGCGGCGGCGTCCCAGGCCGGCATGCCCTGCGCCAGCAGGCCCGCGATCATCCCCGCCAGCACGTCTCCCGCACCCGCGGTGGCCAGCCAGGGCGGCGCGGAGGCATTCACCGCGGTCCGCCCGTCCGGTGCGGCGATGATGGTATCGGCACCCTTCAGGAGTACCACCGCATCGGTGCGTGCGGCGGCAGCGCGTGCCGCTGCCAGGCGGTCGTCGCCGGGCGAGCCGAACGCGCGGAAGAACTCGCCGGCATGCGGGGTCAGCACTGATGCACCGTGCAGCGCATCCGGCTTGCCGGCAAACGCCGAGAACACGTCGGCATCCGCCACCACCCGGCGTTTTGCTGCCAGCAGAGCGGGCAGTGCATCGCGCACGCCCTCAACGCCCAGCCCGGGGCCGCAGACCCAGACCTGGCGGCGCTCGTCCTGCAACAGCTCCGACAGCGGCGCCTCGTTGACGATCAGTCCGGGCGAGCCAGTGCGATAGACGTCGGCGTTGCCGGAGGCTGCAATTGTAACCATTCCCGCGCCGGCCCTTCGTGCCGCATCCGCCGCCATCCGCGCCGCGCCGGTCATCGCCGGCCCGCCCAGCACGGTGACGTGGCCACGGGCATATTTGTGGGCCGCGGTGGCGATGGCGGGCAGGCGCCACAGCGCGGGGCTGTTGGCGAAGGTGTTCGGCCGCACCTGCTCCAGCGCGGCATGCGGCAGGCCGATATCCGCCAGGACCAGCGTGCCGCAGAGATCCCGGCCGGGCAGCAGCAGATGTCCGGGTTTCAGGCGGAAGAAGGTCACCGTCATTTCTGCCTGCGGCGCGTAGCCGCGCACCTTGCCGGTGGCGCCATCCAGCCCGCTGGGCACATCGACCGCCACCACGCGTCGCGCCGCGCGCAGCGTGTCGGCCACCACGCCATGCAGGTCGCGCGCCAGTCCGGCACCGAACACCGCGTCGATCACGAGGTCGGCGCGTGCCGCGGCGGCCGGGGTGAAGTCGGTGACCATGCCGCGCCAGCGTGCGGCCTCGCCGGCCGCATCTGATTCGGCCCGTGGCGGGGCCAGGGCGGCAACCGTAACGGGCCACCCCTCCTGCGCCAGCAACCGCGCCACGACATAGCCGTCGCCGCCGTTGTTGCCGGGCCCGCACAGCACAAGCGTCCGGCACGGCCTGAACCGCCGTTGCACTGCCCGCGCCACCGCCCGGCCGGCATTCGCCATCAGCAACGGGCCGGGAACGCCGAGACCGGGCGAAGCAGCGTCGGCCCGGCCCATTTCCTCGGGGGTCAGAAGTTCCGGGGCGGCAGTGTAAGCGTCCAGCAAAGGCGTATCGGAAATCATGCGCTGCACCCGGCAATGGCGGCGGGCGCAGTTTGGGCAGGGCGGCGGAGCCACTCAACCCGGTTGGCGCGAGAGTTCGATCATGCTGCCGCGAGCGGGCGGATTTGTAATCCGTTGTCCACTGCCGGCCTGCCGTGAATGACTCTCTGCGAAACGCAGTCGGTCGTGGTGGGCGAAGGCCCGCCATCGATAACGTCGTCATGGCGAAGATATTCGGGTGCGGCGGAGAATTTCTGTACAGTCTTCGTAAAGATGTGATTTGAATGACGAAGTCATGAACGTCGGGCGGGCGCCGTCTCCCAAAGTTATGGCCGGCAAAGACCGACCATCGTGCATCCGCGAGCGTGCTTTGTCCGGATGCTGCCGGTGGCGACATTGAAGGCCGCGATCAGTGCCTGCGTGCCATGCCGGACATACCCGAACTCACGCCTCTCGACGTGGCCGGGCTTCATCGGCAGGCTCGGCGCAGCCCGCTCCAGTGCCTGGATGCTGGTCATCCCGCCTATCGAGACGGTCTGCGCGCCTGGCTCCGCAGCGGTCGGCATCGCCTGGTAGTCCACGCAGATCTCCGCACACTTCGCCTCGAAGTCGGGATGGCTTCGGCGTCAGCCAGTGCCGGCTGCCGTGCGGTTTGAGCGCGGCTGATTTCTAAAAGAGCGCCCGACCGAGCCGCGCAAGATGCGTGCCACAATACCGCGGCTGACCGCCTGCCGGGCCAGTTCGCTCTGCGACCAATGGCTGATCGGCACCATCAGGCGCTCGGGGTCATCGCAGGCCAGCGCCACGATCTGGCAGGTCTGTTCGGGCGTGTACGTCGCCGACGACCCGGAGCGTGGCGCATCGCTCAACCGCTCGGCCAAACCCCCGACGCTTCCGCCGCCTCCCAGCGCAGCCGCCAGCGGCGCTCCGTCTTGCGTCAGATGCCCAGCGCGGCGACGCTTTCGTCGATCCTCTCGCCGCCAGCACCGTGCAGCATAAGCCGCGCGCGCTCCACCACCTTCTGCGGGGTGGAATGTGCCCCTACCAGACGGCGTAGGTCGTCTGCCTGCTCAGCCGACGATGCGATGGACGGGGGCTTCGCCGGTTGGTACGCTTCCTTCCTGGATGACCCGAAAAGCTTGTGCCAAAGCGAAGCGAGATTCGACTCGCACAATTCCCGGTGCGGCGACGGATTTCGCGCCGATGCTGCTTTTCCGACTCGCCCCGTCCCGAAGCGAGGCGGCACCGGCACGGGGTGCCAGGCGTTATCTCCGACCGCCGCTCTACTGCTTTTGCTGCTGTGCGCGATCTGTGCGCAACCTATGGCGCGCAGGTGCTCACGGAAGGCCAATATATCACCCCGGTGTGAACGGCCGGGGGCTCCGGATCCCGAAGCCCACCGAACGTGAGCCATGCTTCTGCTGATCTTCCGGGGCAACGTCCGGCAAGAGGGGCCAGCCTCGCCGCTCGAACATCGCGTAAGGCTATGATCTCATTGGTGGGCCCGCTGGGACTCGAACCCAGGACCACAAGATTAAAAGTCTCGTGCTCTACCAACTGAGCTACAGGCCCACCGGTCAGACCCGGTGGTTAGGCGCAGGCCCGGCAAGGGTCAAGCCCGAACGCCGTCCCCGGATCACTCCGCCGGCGCCGCCACCACCCGCCGCCGGCGTGACCACCGTTCCTCCGCCAGCGCCATCGCGACGGTCGCTACCATGAACAGCACCGAGCCATAGAACACCCAGCGCGGGATGCCGTGATCCATGATCCAGCCGCCCAGGATCGGGCCGATCGTCCCGCCGATGTTGAACCCGGTGGTAACGATGCCGAACACCCGCCCGGACGCCCCGGGCGGCGCGGACGCCCGCACCAGCATGTCCCGCGACGGCGCGATCATGCCCGCCAGGAACCCGGCCACCGCCAGGGCGCCTACCAGCAGCACCGTGTGCAACGCCACCGTCCCCACCATGAACACCATCACCGCGGCGCCAGCGAACCCGGCCGCCGCCACCTCGCCATGCCGCCGCGTGGCGTCGGCGATATAGCCGCCGGCCAGCACGCCGACCGCGGTGGCCAGCAGGAAACCGGTCAGCGCCACGTTCGCCACCGACAGCGACGTGCCGTACAGCGCCCCCAGCGCCACCACCGAGAAGTTGTTGATCATCCCGGTGGACAGGCTCAGCAGCACGAAGAACATCACCAGCCCCAGCACCGCCGGGGTCAGCAGGCTGCGTAGCGGGATCTGCGCCCGGGCGGACGCTGGGGCCTGCGCCTCGGCCGCGCGGTCCAGCCAGCCGGCGAACAGCAGCGGCAGCGCCACCACCCAGGCCAGCAGGCCGGCGGCGACGATGGCCGCCTGCATGCCCCACCAGCGGGTCATCCCCAGCATCAGCATCGGCGCCAGCGCCCCGCCCAGGAACCCCGCGAAGGTGTGCCAGGAGAACGCCCGCCCCACCCGGGACGGCTCGATCACCGAGCCCAGGATGGCGTAGTCGGACGGGTGGTACACCCCGTTGCCGATCCCCAGCAGCACCGCCGCCCCCAGCATCACCGGATAGCTCGGCGCCAGGCCGAAGCTGACATAGGCGGTGCCGCCGATCAGCAGCCCGCCGATCAGCACGCGCCGCGGCCCGAACCGGTCCGCCAGCACGCCCATCGGCGTCTGCATCAGCGCGCTGACGACGTTGAACACCGTGATCGCCAGGCCAAGCTCGACGAAGCCGACGCCGAGGCGGTGCTTCAGCAGGGGGAACAGCGGCACCAGCACCAGGTAGTAGAAGTGGCTGACCAGGTGCGCGCTGCAGATCAGCCCCAGCGCCTTGATCTCGGTCTTGCGGCTGGCGGACATCGCCGGCATCAGTCGAACGCCCGCTTGATGCGTGCCCAGTCCTCGATCATGTGCTCCTGGCCCGGCGTGATGGGGATGACGAACTGGTTCCAGCCGGCGCTGCGCATCGCCTCGATCCGCTGCTTCAGCTCCAACTCCGTCGCGGTGAAGGTGGTGCGGCGAATCAGTTCCGCGGTGACGAAGCGCCGCTCCTCCGGCTTCACGAACAGGAAGTGGCCGCGGTGGTTCATCAGGTAGCGCGCATCCGGCGGTTCGAAGGCGCGCGCCACCTGCAGGTAGCCATTGATGCTGTCCGCCACCGAGGGCGGCGGCGGCGAGGTGTTCTGCCAGCCCTCCATATCCATGTCCGCCGCGCGGTGCAGCATCACCGCGGCACGCGGCCCGGCCTGTGCCAGGGCGCGCGGGCTGTCGGCGGTTTCACCGTCGGCCAGCACGCAGCCACAGGCCCAGGCGGTGGCATACAGGTCGCCGGCCGCCCGGCCCGCCTGCGTCCAACTGGCCTGCATCGTCTCCAGCGCCTTCAGCGCATCGGACGTGTCGGACACGAAGCATTTCCAGGCGGCGTTCAGCTTCGCGGTCAGTGCCTGCGACTTCGGACCGTAGGCCGAAACGTGCAGCTTCACGGGGTCCTTCGTGTTGATCAGCCCGAAATCCGGATTGAGGAAGCGGATCTTCTTCCGCTTGCCCTCGATCGTGGTTTCCAGCGTCTCATTGTTCAGCAGGCCATAGACGACACGGATGTATTCTTCCATGTCCGCCAGCTTCATTGCCCCCAGCCCCATGGCGCGGCGGGCGGAAAAGCCGGTGCCGATGCCCAGGTCGATGCGGCCCGGCGCCATGCCGTTCAGTGTCGCCAGGGAATTGGCGGTGACCGCGGCGATGCGGTTGGACGGCACCAGCACCCCGGTTCCCAGGCGGATGCGCGACGTCTTCATCGCCGCCGCTCCCATGGCGACGAAGCAGTCCGCGGTGATCATCTGGGTGTCGTAGAACCAGGCGTGGGTGAACCCCAGCTCCTCGGCGCGCTGTGCGAGCTTCCATGAGTCGCTGGACGTGGCGATGCCAATGCCGAAATCCATTCGGGCCTCCTGGGGCGCTTCCTCTGGCGGGAGTGTAGGATGTTTCACCCGGGGGGCAAACGCGGCGTCGGGGTAGACCAGCGTCGCGGTTGCCGACGGATCGGTAGGCCCTTATCTTCCTGGGCAGATATTTTCTGCCTGGATGGACGCCGATGCCACTGAACATCAAGGACAAGGCGACCGAGGATGCCGTCCGCGAACTTGCCGCCCTCACGGGAGAGACCGTTACACTTGCGGTGCGTCGTGCCGCAGAAGAGCGCCTGCGTCAGGTGCGCCGCGGTCGCCGTCCCGGGCGTCTCGCCGAGGAGATCATGGAGATCGGCCGCCGCTGCGCCGCGCTGCCAGACCAGGATACCCGCCAGCCGGATGATATCCTCGGCTACGATGAACACGGCCTTCCGTCCTGATGGTCATCGACACGTCGGCACTGATGGCCGTGCTGTTGCAGGAAGCCGATGCGTCGCGGATCGCTGCCGTGATTGATGCGGCATCGCCACGTCTACTCTCCGCCGCCACATTGCTCGAGGCATCAATCGTCATCGAAAGCCGCAAGGGCGAAACCGGCGGTCTGGAACTTGATCTTCTGGTGTATCGTACAGGGGTGGAGGTGGTCGCGGTCGATCATGACCAGGCGGAAGCCGCGCGTGCAGCATGGCGGCGGTTCGGCAAGGGACGCCATCCCGCGGCCCTGAACTTCGGTGACTGCTTTGCCTATGCACTTGCGAAACAGCGTGGCTTGCCTCTGCTGTTTCGTGGCCAGGATTTCGCGCAGACCGATATTGACGCGGCGCTTCCCGGCTGAGCAGCCACCGCCCCTTCCGCCCCACCCCGATATCTGCCAGCCTCCCCGCCATGCAGGACACCCCGCCCCCGGAAGCGGTCGCGCTGCACCGCGCGCTGCTCACCCTCGACACACACATCGACATCCCGTGGCCCACCGGCCCCGATCCGTTCCAGGATGGCAAGCGCCGCGTCGATCTGCCCAAGATGCAGCGCGGCGGCATGTCGGCCGGCTGCTTCGTCGCCTATGTGCCGCAGGCCGCCCGCACGCCGGCCAACGAGCAGGCGGCCTATGAACGCGCCCTCGGCATGCTGGACACCATCAATGCCATGGGCCGCACCCAGGCCGGCATCACCGCCCGCGTCGCCACCACCGCGGCGCAGATCGAGGCCGCCCACCACGACGGCGTGCTCGCCGTCATCCCGGTGGTGGAGAACGGCTTCGCCATGGGCCGCGACCTGTCCCGCCTGGCGCAGTTCCGCGCCCGCGGCGCGCGCTACCTGACGCTGACCCACAACGGCCACAACGCGCTGGCGGACTCCTGCAACCCGCGCTCCGACCTCCAGGACGCGCAGGCCGAACATGGCGGGCTCTCCGTCCTGGGCCGCAGCGCCATCGCCGAACTCAACCGGCTGGGCATGCTGGTCGATGTCGCCCATGTCTCCCGCGACACCATGCTGCAGGCGGCGGAGGCATCCCGCACACCGGTGCTTTCCACCCATTCCTGCGTCCGCGCGCTGTGCGACCATCCGCGCAACATGGACGATGCCCAGCTCGATGCGTTGCGCGCGGTCGGCGGCGTCATCCAGATCACCGCCGTCTCCGCCTTCCTGAAGCGCGAGGCCAAGCCGGACCAGGTGACGCCCGCCGATTTCGCCGACCATGTGGACTACGCGGTGCGCCGCATCGGCATCCAGCATGTCGGCATCTCCTCGGATTTTGACGGCGGCGGCGGGTTCTCCGGCTGGATCGACACCTCCCAGAGCGCCAACATCACGGCGGAATTGATGCGCCGCGGCTATGACCGGGACGCGCTGGCGCTGCTATGGGGCGGAAACTTCCTGCGCCTGTTGCGCACCGCGGAGGAAGCCGCGGACTAGAAGGAGACCGCCATGCCACGCACCGTTCGCCTGCCCGACGGCACCGATGTTCCCGCCCTCGGCCAGGGCACCTGGCACATGGGCGAGAACCGCCGCAGTGCCAAGGACGAGGTCGCCGCCCTGAAGCTTGGTATCGACCTCGGGGTGACGCTGATCGACACCGCGGAGATGTACGGCAGCGGCGCGGCGGAAGAACTGGTGGGCGAGGCCAGCGCCGGCCAGCGCGACAAGCTGTTCATCGTCAGCAAGGTGTATCCGCACAACGCCTCCCGCAGCGGCGTGCCGGCCGCCTGTGAGCGCAGCCTGAAGCGCCTGCGCACCGACCGCATCGACCTGTACCTGCTGCACTGGCGCGGCGGCCATCCGCTGGCCGAGACGGTGGAAGCGTTCGAGAAACTCAAGGCGGAGGGAAAGATTCGCCGTTGGGGCGTGTCGAACCTGGACACCGACGACATGCAGGAACTGTCTGAACGTGCCGAACGGCGGCAACTGCGCGGTCAACCAGGTGCTGTACCATCCCGACAGCCGCGGCATCGAGTTCGATCTGCTGCCCTGGTGCACGCAGCATCGCATTCCGATCATGGCCTACTCGCCGGTGGGCCAGGCCGGTCGGCTGCTGCGCTCCCCCGCGCTGGCGGCGGTGGCGAAGCGGCACAACGCGACGCCGGCGCAGATCGCCATTGCCTGGGGCATGCGGCACGGCACGGTGATCTCCATTCCCAAGGCATCCACCCCGGCGCATGTGCGGGAGAATGCCGTCGCCGGCGACATCGCGCTCACCGAGCAGGACCTGGCGGAGATCGACGCCCAGCACCCACCGCCGCGGCGCAAGAAGTCGCTGGATATTCTGTAGCCGCTGGAGACCCTCGCCGCGCTGAGGCAGGGCAGGGCAGGGCAGGGCCGCTGCGCCGGCCGTGGAACCGCAGGTCAAAAACGGGTCATGCAACCTTCAGCGGCGTTCGGGACTTGGCCGGGTGAACAGAGATATGCAGTGCATGCGCAACCTGTCGGATACCACCGTCGTGATCACGGGCGCCTCCAGCAGCATCGGCTACGCCGCCGCGCTCGCCTTCACCCGCGCCGGCACGCGTGTCGCGCTGATCACGCGCCATGCTGATGCGCTGCAGGACACCTTGGCCGCCGAACGCAGCGCCTCCAAGCACGGTCAAAGCTCAGGCGAGCGGGCACCACTCGCCGCAACCGGAGTCGGTGCGGTGCTGGGCTGCCATGCTGACCCGTCGTGATCGAGGCGCGTCGTCCGATGACATCAGGAGGGCCGCGCAGCACGGCCCATCCGGCCATCACCGTCGCCTGGGGCTGCGGACAAGCCGGGGGCCGTCTCCATGCGACCGCATCGCACAAATGGCGGTTCGTCGCCATGTCGGCGCGATTGAAACCGCTATCCGCGCACTGCGCACCTCCAGCCACGTGATGCGCAAGCCGTCCCCCCAAATCGCGTTGCTGCTTGGCGCCGGAGCCGCGGGGCTGGCCATTCTGGCGTACGCCACCAGTGCCCGAAGGCGCGGCACCGGGACAGCAGCCGATCCCCCCGCAGGAACCTGGCGCTTGCCGGAAAGCCGCGTGGGCGAGCCGCCGCTCGACACCCCGAAGCCGGTCGCGTCCGACCTCTTCATCGTGGACAGCGTGCTCCGCGGCCCGCTCGGCCTGCTCTTGCCCGTGCGCATGACCATCGTCCGTCTTCCCGGCGGAAACCTGCTGCTGCACTCGCCAACACGCCTGACGCCGGACCTGCGGCGGAGATTGGAGCGCATGGGGCGCATCAGCCACCTGGTCGCGCCCGACAGCGTTCACTGGACCTACCTCGGCCGATGGCAGGCGGCGTATCCCGACGCCATCACCTGGGCCGCACCAGGCCTGCGCGCGCGCCGACCGGTGCGCCGCAGCGGCATCCGTCTCGACCATGATTTGGGCGAACAGACGCCGCCCGACTGGCCGGGCCTGGTGCTGGTCATTGTTTCGGGCGCGTTGGGCTTCCGCGAAGCCGCGCTGTTTCACCAGCCGACACGCACGCTGATTCTGACGGACACCGTGCTGAACCTGCACGCCAGCCAGCTTCCTCCTGCAATCCGGCCTGTTGCCCGCCCGATTGGCCTGGTCGAAAGTGGTGGCAAACCGCCGGTTTACCTGCGTGCCCTGCTGCGCCTGCAACGCCGTTCGGCCAGGCGGGCCATCGCGCGGCTGCTGGACCTGCAGCCGGAGCGCGTCATCTTCGCCCATGGCGCCTGGTTCAGGCACGACGGCACGATCAGGCTGCGCCAGGCATTTCGCTGGCTTCTGCCGGAAGGCGCGTAGCGGTTCCGCATCGGCCCAGCCGGCTGCGCGACAGGCAAACCTGACGCAGCGCCGGCCGGTCGGAAGCCAACCGAGGACCCTTACGCACCGGGGCAGACGCGATCTTTGCCCGCACGGCATCAAGGCGAACGGCAACGAAAGTGTTTGCGACTGTCGTTCAGGCGACGCTGATTTCGCAATCGCCGCAACGAACGCTCATCGGCCGCAATTCGTCCGACCAGGCCACGTCTGTGTCCGGGATGTGCAGCCCGTGCGCGGCGAGCACTGGGGCCAGCAGCCGCGCCGGGTTGGCCGAGGCCAGCCGCACCGCCGCCTCCGGCTCCGCCAGCCCCCAGGACACCACGTTGCGCACCGCCTGGTCCAGGCACAGGCTGGATCCGGCCAGCATCGGCGCCCCCGGCTGCCGCACCGAGCCATCGGCGGTGCGCTCGATCGTCATGCCGGCGAAGCGGTACAGCCCGGGCGGGGCCGCTGCGGCGGCGGTGGCGTCGGTGACCAGCACCGTTCGGTCCATCCCCTTGGCGCGCAGCAGCACACGCAGCGCGGCCGGCGGGATGTGAATGCCGTCGGCGATGAAGCTGGCACAGAGCCGGTCCTCCGCGAGCTGCGCCATCAGCGGGCTGAGGAATTTCGGCTGCATCGGCGGCAGCGCGTTGCCCAGGTGCGTGCTGAGGGTCACGCCGCGTTCGGCGGCATCTTCCACTGCGGCGGCATCCGCGGCCGTATGCCCCATGGCGACAACCATGCCCTGCGCACGGGCCCAGGCGATCACCGCCGCCGCCCCGGCGCGCTCCGGCGCCAGGGTCAGCAGCAGCACAGGGCGCCGCAGCCCCGCCACCAGGCGCCGCAGCAGCCCGGGATCGGGTGCCGGCATGGCCTGCGCCGGGTGGCAGCCGGCATAGCCTGCGGCGGGATTGAGAAACGGGCCCTCCAGATGGAAGCCAGGCACCATCAGCGGCCCCAGCCGGCTGGTGGCGACGGCGCGGTCCAGCGCGTGCAGCCGAGCGGCGAGATCGGGTTCGGGGGCGGTGATCAGGGTGGGGAGGCAGGTGGTGACCCCGGTGCGCAGCATGGCCTGCAACGCGTGATCCAGGGCGGTGGCATCCAGCGCGGGGTCGTTGAAATCCACCCCGGCGAACCCGTTGACCTGCAGATCGAAAAGTCCGGCGGTGCGCATGCCCGGTGCTTGCGGGCCGCGGCCAGGGGTGTCAAGCGATCCTGCCGCCCGGCCTTGATGAACCGGGGAGCGAGCCGTACATAGGCCGCGACTTTGCCAGACCGGAGAGTGCGAGCGCTGCCATGGCGGCCTGCCACACCCAGTTGGAACGGCCCGACGGCGCATCCGCCCGACGGAATGCGGCACCCCCGGCCGGGGCGTCGTGAACCTGCCCGGCCAGGCGGTCCCGCCACACGCCACTACCATGACACAGGTGTAGCCCCCCGATGTTCGGCCCCTTCGAGCGCGCCGTCGCCGGCCGCTATCTGCGTGCGCGCCGCGGCGAGCGGTTCGTTTCCATCATCGCCATTTTCTCGCTGGTCGGCATCGCCCTGGGCGTCGCGACGTTGATCATCGTCATGAGCGTCATGGGCGGGTTCAAGGTGGACCTGCTGAACCGCATCCTGGGCTTCAACGGGCACCTGGGGGTGTACGGCGTTGGCGGCCGGCTGGAACACTACGACGACATCGCCGCGCGCATCCGCAAGTTGCCGGACGTGACCTCGGCGATCCCGGTGCTGGACGGGCAGGTGCTGCTGACCGGCGCGCGCGGCTATTCGTCCGGCGGGTACGTGCGCGGCATCAGCCAGGCGGGGCTGCGCACGCTGCCCCTGGTCAGCAGCCATATCGTCGAGGGGTCGCTGGACAAGTTCCAGGGCGACAACGCGATCGCCATCGGCACGGGACTGGCGAGCAAATTCGGCCTGACCATCGGCAGCCAGCTCACCCTGGTCTCCCCTCAGGGCGCGGCGACCGCGTTCGGCACCATCCCGCGCGTGCGCGCCTACACGGTGGAGGCGATCTTCAACGTGGGGATGAGCCAGTACGACACGCTGTACGTGTTTCTGCCGCTGCACGCCGCGCAGATCTTCTTCCAGAAGCCCGACGCGGTGAGCCAGATCGAGGTGCGCGTGCGCGACCCCAACCGCGTGGATGCGGTCAGCCAGGAGATCCGCCGGGCGCTGGGCGACGTGCCGGTGAACATCATCGACTGGCAGCAGAACAACAACAGCTTCTTCGACGCGGTGCAGGTGGAGCAGAACGTCATGTTCCTGATCCTGACGCTGATCATCCTGGTCGCCGCGTTCAACGTGATCTCCAGCCTGATCATGATGGTGAAGGACAAGACGCGCGACATCGCGGTGCTGCGCACGCTGGGCGCCGGACGCGGCGCGGTGATGCGGATCTTCCTGATGTGCGGCGCCTCGGTGGGGCTGACCGGCACGGCGGTCGGCACCGTGCTGGGCGTGGTGTTCTGCTGGAACATCCACCGCATCCAGAACTGGGTGGAGGCGATCACCGGCACGCAGGTGTTCAATCCGGAAGTGTATTATCTGACCCATTTGCCGGCGAAACTGGACTGGCATGAAGTGCTGCAGGTGGTGCTGATGGCCCTGGCGCTGTCGCTGCTGGCCACGCTGTATCCCAGTTGGCGGGCCGCCCAGACCGACCCGGTGGAGGCGCTGCGCAATGAGTAGCGCGGTGCCGCTGGAACTGCGCGACGTACGGCGGATCTATCGCACCGAGGGTGGCGAGCTGCCGGTGCTGCGTGGCGTCAACCTGACGCTGCATGCCGGCGAGATCGTTGCCATGGCCGCCCCCTCGGGGGCCGGCAAGTCCACGCTGCTGCACCTGGCGGGGCTGCTGGAACGGCCGGATGGTGGCGCGGTGCTGGTGGACGGGCGCGACGCCGGCACGTTGCCGGACGCCGCACGCACGGCGATCCGCCGCGACACGATCGGCTTCGTCTATCAGTTTCACCATCTGCTGGCGGAGTTCTCGGCGCTGGAGAACGTGGTGCTGCCGCAGATGATCGCCGGTGTGCCGCGGCGCCAGGCGAGCGAGCGGGCGATGGCGCTGCTCTCTTCCTTCGGCCTGCGGCGGCGCGCGGATCACCTGCCCGGCAAGCTGTCGGGCGGCGAGCAGCAGCGCGTGGCGATCGCCCGGGCGCTGTCCAACGCGCCCAAGGTGCTGCTGGCCGACGAGCCGACCGGCAACCTGGATGTGCACACGGCCGACATTGTGTTCGAGGAACTGCTTGCGACGGTCCGGCGGGAGGGTGTCGCGGCCCTGATCGCCACGCACAATCCCGAGCTGGCGGCGCGGATGGACCGCACTGTCACGCTGCGTGACGGGCTGGTGGTGCCGCTGGGGTAGCGGCACGCCGCTGCCGGGCCGGGCCGGGGGGCGGCGGGTGGGCCGGAGGCTGCGGGATGTACGCGGTCGGGTCAGGGTTCGCATCGCCAGGGTTCGCATCGCCAGGGTTCGCATGGTCAGGGTTCGCATCGATGGCCCTCCCGTGGCATGCTGACGGGATGACCGATGCCGCCGCGTCCCGCTCCATTCGTGTCCGTTGCTACCGGGACCGCGTGTACGACGCGCGTCGAGTCTTCCGCCTGCCCGCCAATGCGGATATGCGCGCCGCGCTGAAGCGGGCGGCGCTGGCCGCCGTTCCGCGCGTTGAGGGATGGACGCTGCATGTCTTCACCGTGGAACGAACCGCCACTGGGGAGCGAGTTCGCCGCGGTGCTGGATCGCCTTGCACGCCGCGAGATGGAGAGTCCCGACGCCGCCGCCGCGGTGGCGGCGACCCTCGACGGTGCCAGCGCCGTCCTGGTGCTTACGGCCGCGGACGCCAGTCGCTTCGAGCGGGTACGCTCCGCCCTCGGCGGCACCGTGCGCTGAGCGGCAGCCACACCATTCACGTAGTGACAGACACGGGATCACCACTGCGCTTTTGCCGGGGTGGCCACGCGAGGGCGTGGATAGCCGGCCATGACGGTTTTGCGTCGCCCTCGGTCGATCATGCCGGTCGGCGCACGTCTATATGGTGGCATCAGGCAGTGCGTGTCGCGCCACGGCGCTGAAAGACCGGCGACCTTGAGCGTCTAAACACAAAATCGCACGAAGTCGCCTCGGAACGGTCCCGTGCTTCTCGATGCGCTCCGCAATGGCACCGTGCTTTCCCGTGCGCTCCGCGTTGAATACCTGCAGCAAACCGAACCGCACGGGCCGCCGGGGGCCCCGGATATCGTGCGGCACGTACAATCGCCCAGCCGCTATCCGGAGGCTTTCAACCAGGGCGCCGGGTTCACCGGCTTGCCGTCATGTCGCAGCTCCACATACAGCGCCGGCCGGTGCTTGGTGCCGGGGTCCCAGTCCGGCATCACCCCAACCGGCTGACCGGCCTTCACCGCCTGCCCCGCCTGGGTACTCAGGCGCGCGAACCCCGCCAGCACGGCGTGGTAGCCGCCGCCGCAATCGACGATCATCAGCAATCCGTAGCTGCGGAACGGATCGGCGAAATCCACCCGCCCGCTGCAGGGCGACACCACCCGCGCCTTCGGCGCCGCGTTGTAGGAAATGCCGATCGCCGGCCCGGCCTCGGTCGAGTTCGCCCCAGGCGCGCACCACCTTCCCCGCGACCGGCGCGACCAACTGCCCCTTGCCGTGCTTCGCGCCGGCCAGCGTGCCAGGCCCGGTGGGATGCGCCAGGGCGGCTTCCCGCTTGCGCGCGGCTTCCGCGGCGGCGGCCTGCTTGTGGCGTTCGGCGCGCGCCGCTTCCTCCCGCGCCTTGGCCTCCGCGGCGCGGCGCTGCGCCTCCAGCGTCTTCAGCATGGCACGCAAATTTTCGGCCTTGCCGGCCAGGTCGGCGGCGCGCTTGGCCGCGGCGGCAGCCTCGTCCGCGGCCTGCTGCCGAGCGGCCTCGGATTCGGCGAGCTGCGCATCCAACTGCCTGGCCGCCTCCTGCTGCGCCGCACGCGCTGCATCCAGCTTGGGCAATTGCGCCTGGACGGCTTCGCTGGCCTTCCGCAGTGCCGTCTGGTCGTGCCGCAGGGCCGCGGCCTCCTGCTGAAGCTGGCGGGTCAGGCCCTGTAGCACCAGCACGCCGCGCAGCCGGTCCTCGGCGGCGGCGGGCACCGCCAGCAGGGTTTCGGCCGGATACAGCGACAGCCGCTCAATCAGCGGCAGCAGCGGACGGATGGCCTCGGCCCGCTTGGCGAGCCGGGCAGCCGCCGCTTTGCGCTGGTCCTGCAACTGGCCCATCCGGTCGGCGGCGATCGTGGTGGCGGCCTCGGCGGCGTGCAGCCGCGCCAGGGCCGCGTCGCGCTGGATGGCGAGGCGCTTGCTTTGTGTGGCCGCCGCCGCCGCCCGTGCCTCCGCCTCCTTCCGGGCCGCAACCGCCGCAGCCCGCGCCTGCTCGGCCTGCTGCAACTGCTGCCGTGTCGCGGCTTCCTTGGACGACGGCGACGCCGCGTGCACCGGCGACGCCGCCAGCAGCGCGGCGAGAAGCAGGCTACTCCGCAGCGCGCGCCGCATCATGACGGATCAGGGTACGCCCGGTCATTTCCTTCGGCTGCGGCAGGTCCATCAGCTCCAGCAGGGTCGGCGCGAGATCGGCCAGCTTGCCGTCCTGGATCGCCTGCACATGGCCGCCCATCAGCAGCACCGGCACCGGATTGGTGGTGTGCGCGGTGTGCGGGCCGCCGGTTGCGGGATCCTTCATCAGCTCGCAGTTGCCGTGGTCGGCGGTGACCAGCATGGCGCCGCCCTGGCGTTGCACCGCCTCGGCGATGCGGCCGAGGCCGGTATCGACGGTCTCCACCGCCTTGATCGCGGCGGGCAGGCTGCCGGTGTGGCCCACCATGTCGGGATTGGCGAAGTTCAGCACGATCAGGTCGTATTTTCCGGAATCGATCGCCGCGGCGACCTTGTCGGTCAGTTCGGGGGCGGACATTTCCGGCTGCAGGTCATAGGTGGCGACCTTGGGGGAGGGTACCAGGATGCGGTCCTCTCCGGGGAAGGTGGCCTCCTGCCCGCCGTTCAGGAAATAGGTGACGTGGGGATACTTCTCGGTCTCCGCGGCGCGCAACTGGGTGCGGCCGGCGGCGGCGGCCACGGCGCCCAGGATGTTGGCCAGCTTCTCGCCGGGGAACAGCACGCCCAGGTACGGCGCCAGTTCGTCGCTGTAGCGGGTCATGCCGGCGGCGGCGGCGAAGCGGATCACGCGCTTGCGGGGGAAGCCGTCGAATTTGGGTTCCAGCAGCGCGCCCAGGATTTCCCGCACGCGGTCGGCACGGAAGTTGAAGCACAGGATGCCGTCGCCGTCCTTCATGCCCTTGTAGTCGCCGATCACCGCGGGCGGCACGAACTCGTCGAACTTCTCCTGCGCGTAGGCGTCCTGGATCGCCTGGGCGGGGGTGTCGAAACGCGCGGCATCGGCCTCGGCGACGGCGGCATAGGCCTTGCCGACGCGGTCCCAGCGCTTGTCGCGGTCCATGGCGAAGTAGCGGCCGATCACCGTGCCGACCTTCGCCTTCGCCGGCAGCGCGGCGGCCAGCCGGTCCAGGTCGTCGCCGGCCGATTGCGGCGGGGTGTCGCGGCCGTCGGTGAAGGCATGCACCACGGTGGGCACGCCGGCCTGATCCAGGATGCGCGCCAGGGCAGCCGCATGGTCCTGGTGGGAATGCACGCCGCCCGGCGACACCAGCCCCATCAGGTGGCAGGTGCCGCCCGACTGCTTCAGCTTCGCGATCAGGTCCGTCAGGGCCGCGGCGCGGGCCAGGCTGCCGTCCTCGATGGCGTCGCCGATCCGCACCAGTTCCTGCCGCACCACGCGGCCGGCGCCGATGTTCAGGTGGCCCACCTCGGAGTTGCCCATCTGGCCCGGCGGCAGGCCGACATCGCGGCCGGAGGTGTGCAGCAGGGCGTGCGGGCAGGATTGCCAGAGCCGGTCGAAGGTCGGCGTGCGGGCCTGCCGGACCGCGTTGTCAGCGGAGTCCTCCCGCCAGCCGAAGCCATCCAGGATGACCAGCATCACCGGCCGAATCGACTGCGTCATGCCTTGGTTCCTCTGTGCTCACATATCCACGTCTGGGTAGCGCCGGGAACGGCGCGGAAACAAGCGTTCGGCGCCAGTTTACCGCCGGTCGGCCGGCCCAGGGGAACAGGTGGGGTGACGGGTGAGGCGCAGCCAGGACGCCGGGGCGCGAAAACCCGCTTCCGGCGGAGGTGGCGACCCGCCCCTCACGCGCGAACCAGCCTGGCGGCGAAAAACCCGTCCATCCCGCCCCGCTCGGCCCACATCCCGGGATGCGTTCGCAGGAACCCGTCCGGGGTGATCGCCTCGGGAAGGGCGGGCAGGTCGCTCGCGGCGAAGGGCTCGAGCCGCACGCCGCCGCGTTCGAGCGCGTCGGCAATGCGCTGGGCGCCTTCCTCCGGCTGCAGCGAGCACACGCTGTAGATCAGGCGCCCGCCCGGGCGCAGCATGCCGACGGCCGCGGCCAGCAGCCGGTCCTGCGCCTGGGTCAGCGCGCGCACGTCCTGCGGTCGCTTGATGCGCAGCACGTCCGGATGGCGGCGGATCGTGCCGGTGGCGCTGCACGGCGCGTCGAGCAGCACCGCGTCGCACGGCGCCGGAGGCCGCCACTTCGTGGCATCGGCGGTTACCGCGGTGGCGGACAGCCGCCACCGGCGCAGATTGTCCTGAAGACGCTGTATGCGGCCGGGATCGCGTTCCACGGCAGTGACCGTGGCGCCGGTCGCGGCCAGTTGCGCGGTCTTGCCGCCGGGAGCGGCGCACAGATCGGCCACCGCCTCCCCCGGCTGGGCGGCCAGCAGCCGAGCGGGCAGCGCGGCGGCGGCGTCCTGGACCCAGCAGTCGCCGGTGGCAAATCCGGGGATGTCCGCCACGCGCGTGCCGGGCGGGAAACGCACCGATCCGGTTGGCAGCACCGCACCGTCCGGCGGTGGTTCGGCGCCAGGCCGCAGAGTCAGGTCGAGCGGCGCCTCCTGCTGGTGCGCCAGGGCGATGGCGCGCGCGTCCCGCCCCCAGGACGCCCAGAGCCAGGCGGGGGTGTCCAGCCGGGGCGCGTTCAATGCCTCCAGCGCCGCCGGTCCGCTGTCGGCGACCCGCCGCAGCACCGCGTTCACCAAGCCAGCGAAGGGTGCCAGCCCGCGGGCACGGGCCAGGCCGACCGCGGTGCCGACTGCGGCGTGACGCGGCGTGTCCAGCAGCAGCAGCCCGGCGGCACCCAGGCGCAGCACGTGGCGGACCGGATCCGGCGGCTGGCGACGCAGCAGCGGTTCCAGCACCGCGTCCAGCGTGCCCAGCCGGCGCAGGACGGCGGCAGCCAGCCGGTGGGCGGCGGCGCGGTCGCGCTGCGGGATGGCGGGAAGTGCGTCCAGCGCGTCCTCCAGCGCATGGCGGCGGTCCAGAACGGCGGTCAGCAGGTCGAAGGCGGCTTCTCGGGTCGGGTCGGGCATTGGCGGTTCATGCGCCGGATCGCGCCGCGCTGCCAAGGGTGGGTGCGTCATGACGGGGCGGGTCATGGCCGGACTGCATCAACCCGTGAGGATCGGGCAACCTGTGGTTCTCGGGCGACCCGGTCGTTCCGGCGTAGATGGTTGCTGGGTAAGGCCCGGCCATGACTCGAGGAGGGTTGGATTAGACGCCCTTGTCAGGATCGTGACGACGCAGGCGGATTTGCTCTCCCGCGCTGCGGTTTCGCGCCGCCCTGCTGATTGCGCGGCAAGACGTCGTTGTCGCGCCACGAAATGAACAGCATGACGGTATGTTTGCGGTTGTGGGAAAATCCGAATGCCGGCCTGGTCGAAGATACCAGGCGGCCAGTCTTGGCGTCGTAAACCGTGGCCGAGAATTTGGCGACACCCTCCTGATCCGCGTCCTGATACAGGGCCAGCTTCGGCGCGACCAGCGGTGCGGAGGAGAAGGGTATCGGTACGGAGAAACTCGGCACGCCGACCAGCATGTCCTTGCGGTCGGTCGATAACGCGCCGTTTCGCACGCTGACGATCATGGACGCGTCTTTCCTGTTACCCACCAGCCGCGCGCCCTGGCGCAGCAAACTATCGCGAATTGCGGCGTCGGCGAAATTGGCATCGTTACCGCTGATGCCCGAGGTATCGACGAATACCGCCGCGCCTTTGGGAATATGAAAATCCAGCCGCCTGGCAGCGCGGTTGGCTGCCGTCGAGATCAGCAACTGCTCCATCGCGGTGCTGGACGGGTTCGATTCAACCACTGTCGAACATCCTGCCAGAGCAAGAACGAGACCGATCAATGCGATGCATCGTGGCATCGAATATGCCATGTTTCGAATCCTTCAACCTGGATGAGCGTTCATCGGCCGGACGATCGACGAAGCCAGTCGTCGATGTCTCAAAGGCGTGGGCGGACCCACGACGCTTTGTCCGGCACGTTACGTAGCCTCGGTGCAATGCAGAAATAGACTGGCCCCATCGGCCGAGGCAAGCCCCGGTTGATCCGCGGTCGCCATCAACGCGCGCATCAGGCAGCAAGGCGGAGGGTCTGAACGCCCAATCAGGATCGATATAGAAACGAAATGCCACACGCGCGATTCTGCCGGCGCATGGCCTCGCATCATGGCATTCCGCCAGTCGGCGCTATCCGACCCGTCGCAACGCTATCGCAGTTGCAAACCAGAGGACGGAATCATGCGATGCAGCACCGGATCACGCCGCGCCGGTATTCGGCGCTACCACCTGCGCTGCCGACACCGCGTAGGTGGACCACGGGGTGACCGGAGGTCAGAAGTGCAGCGCTAGTGATCCGACGCCAACGGATCGCTCCCACAAGCATAGCGTACCACGTCGTGGCGGGCGAAGGCCCGCCATCCACGACTTTGCCGCTCGCGCCGAAGAAAAGTCGTGGATGGCCGGCCTGCGCCGACCATGACGATGGTGGCACGCACCGGGCTCCATCCGTCGGCATCAGCGCACTAGTGGTTCGGGACGATGTGCAGCAGCACGGGGTGGGCCGGGAGTTGCAGCGTGAAGCTGCTGCCCTTGCCGGTCGCGACCGGTCTGACGCCGTGCTGCACCGGGTCATATTCGGTAATGGCTTTCGGCGCCGCCTTGAACGTCACGGTAACGGGCACCGGCGACACGTGCAGATCGTGATTGTTTCCGTTGTAATCATTCAGCACCTGTTCGTTCCACAGCGCCAGCCAGAACGAACCGTCCGCCTTCTCGAACAGCGCGTAGCGGCCGCCAGTGTTACCCTCGCCCTTGGACGGCAGCCCCTTGATCTGCACCGCCAGTTGGCCCGGCGTAAAGCTGGTGGCCGCGGGCGAAGGGTCGTGCAGCAGCGCGAACAGGTTGCGCAGCGCCACCGCGGCCTTCTTTGGCGTGAAGTCGTTGTGGAACAGGCCGAAATTGCCGGCGCCGTCGTTCAGCAGGCCGTAATAGAAATAGTACGGGTTGCCGGCATTGTGGGCATCGAGAATGAATTCCAGCACATAGGCTGCCTGCGTCGCCTCGCTCACTGCGCCATAGCCGCGGCGCGCCGGCGTGGTGTAGCCCCATTCGCTGATGGCCACCGGCTTGCCTGGCGTGGTCTTGCGCGCCTCCCGGTTCATCCAGTCGATCACGCCGGTGCCGTACAGGCCCAGGCAGCTCGGGCAGGCCTGCGGGTAAACATGGGCGTTGCCGTAGTCGGCATAGGCCGCGAGGTCGCCGGTCGTGCCGTAGTGGCTGCGTGGCCAGACCACGCCGAAACTGGTCTGTATCGCCGGCACGCCATCTTCCTGTGCGGCGCGGTACAGGGTCGGCATGAACGCCGCCGCCTGGCGCAGGAACGGCCCGCCCAAACTGATCGAATACGGCGCATCCGGCTCGTTGGGGCCTTCATAGGCGACCACCCAGTGCGGCGGGGTGCGGTGGCCGCGGCGCATCAGGGCGAGTTCCTTGGGAAAACCCTCCGGGCGGTTCTCGCCGATCGCACACCAGAAATGTGCGCCCGTCGCCTCCGTCACCCGTGCGGCAATGGGCAGGATCTTCTCGCTCTGGCAGAAGTCGCGCAGCAGTTTCAGTCCGCCGATATAGCGGATGGCACCGATCACCGCGGCCGTGTCGTTGTAGTTGCCCCCGGACCCGTTGCAGCATCCATCGAGGTGGGTGTTGATGCCGAACCCGTTCAGCAGGTCCTGCGCCCGCGTGGCCGGAACGGCGGTACCACCTGCGGCCTGGCCCCGCGCAGGAGGCGCTGTGGCCGTGATCAGCAGGCCGACGGCAAGCGCCGCCGGAAGCGACAGGCACAGGCGAAAGGCAGCAACAAACGGGCGAGAAGCGACGGTCACCGGGAATTCCTGATACAGCGCGGGGCAATCACCATCGCATCGGAGCGTGGGGCGTGGCTGCACGCATTTGCGTGAGAAACCTGCGCGGACTGTACCAAACGCAACTCGGCAGCGGACGACCGCCTGCGTCTATGCCACGGCCTGGTCCAGCATCTGCCGGACCTTCAGCGCCAGATCGGCGCCGGAGAAGGGCTTGCCGATAAGCTGCACCCCGGGATCGAGCCGACCGTGATGAACGATGGCATCCCGTGCATAGCCGGTGGTGAACAGCACCTTCAGCTCCGGCCGCAGGCGGCGCGCCGCATCGGCCAGTTCGCGACCGTTCACACCGCCGGGCAGGCCCACGTCGGTGAACAGCAGACGGATGCCCGGCTCGTTGTCGATCATGTGCAACGCGCTGCTGCCATCAGGCGCCTCCAGCACCGCGTAGCCCAGTTCGCGCAGCGTCCCCACGGTCAGCGTTCGCACGTCGTTCTCGTCTTCAACGACCAGCACCAGCTCGCTGCCGTCGCCATGCGGCAACTCGCCGACGGTCTCCCGGGCCGGGGCATGCGCCACACCGTCCAGGAGCCGCGGCAGGTACAGCTTCACCGACGTGCCCGCGCCGGGCTGGCTGTGGATCTTCACGTGCCCGCCGGACTGCTTGACGAAGCCGTACACCATGGAGAGGCCCAGGCCGGTTCCCTGGCCGATTCCCTTGGTGGTGAAGAACGGTTCGAACACCCGGTCCAGCACGTTCTTGTCCATGCCGCTGCCGGTGTCGGATACCGCAATCAGCACGTACTGGCCGGTCTTCACGTCCTCCTCGCCACGCACATAGGTCTCGTTGAGGACGGTATTGACGGTCTCGATCGTGAGTGTGCCGACACTCTCCATCGCATCGCGCGCGTTCACCGCCAGGTTCAGCAGGGCGCTCTCAAGCTGATTGTCGTCGGCCGAGACCCGCCACAACCCCTTCGCCAGCAGCGTCTCGACACGGATATTCTCGCCCAGGGTGCGCGCCAGCAGATCGGACATGCCGGTGACCAGCTTGTTGACCTCGATCGGCTTCGGCGCCAGCGGCTGGCGGCGGGAGAAAGCAAGCAGCCGCTGGGTCAGGGTGGCGGCCCGTTCCGCCCCGCGCAACGCAGCGTCGATCAGGCGATGGACGTCGGGCTGCCCCTCCACCCGTCGGCGCAGCCGCTCGAGATTGCCCAGGATGACCTGAAGCAGATTGTTGAAGTCGTGCGCCACACCACCGGTGAGCTGGCCGATCGCCTCCATTTTCTGCGCCTGGCGCAGGGCTTCCTCAGCCTGCTCCCGCTGTTCGATCTGCTCGTGCAGGCTCTGGTTGGCAACCGCCAGTTCGCTGGCCCTTGCTTCCAGTTCGCGGTTGGCGCGCGTCAGGGTGCCCTGCGCGATGCCCAGCACGACCACCACCAGGGAGGCCATACTGGCAAGCAGACCAATGATGGCGTAGCGCTCGATCCGGCGGAGCCAGGGCTCGGTCGGCGTGTGCAGATAGACCGTGCCGAGCCGGGTGCCCTTTTGCACGACGGGGATCAGCACGTTGACGTGGCCGTTGGCGATGAAGGGCGGGCGCAAAGGCGGCACAACCGCCGGTGGCTTGCCCTTCGTGCGGGAGAAGCTGGCGAACAGCCCGCCATGCGGTCCATAGATGGCGACCCATTCCACCTCGGGATTGGCGCGGATCGCGGCGAGATATTCAGCGGCCGCCTGATGGTCGTTGAAGGCCAGTGCGGCGGAGGCGGTCGAGGCGAGGATGTGGGCCTGCATGGTGGCCTCCCTTACCTTCTGCGCCTCGTTGGCGTTGTCGATGTAGAGCCCCAGGAACAGGCCCGCGGCCAGCAGCACCACGGCGGTGGTGGCGGCAATCGCGGGCGTGAACCTCCACAGACGCGACATCCCCACCTCTCCGCCTACTGGCCCGACTTGCTGCGAAGGTTGAGCGCAAGGGTCAACAGCTTCGAGCTGACATCAAGCCCGTTGGCGCGCGCCGCGGCAGGGTCGATCTCAAACCGCACGCGATCCTGTGCGACAACGAAGTTGATGATGCCCTTTGACGCCGGGTCCCGCTGCCCGTCCGTCACGGTCAGAATATGCGCCCCGCGCACGGTCGCCAGCGCGGACGCGACGGGCTGCGCCCGGGATCCGGCCACGTACATCATCTGGCAGTCGGATGACCGGCTGGCGAAGGAAAGCAGGCGCACCGCAACGCGCCGCCGTTCGACCGTCTGGCCCGCCGCCGCCTGTCGCAGCAGGCCGGAGAACGGATTGTGGCCGACCACGCAGATGTTGAAGACATCGGCGGGCAGCGGATCGTGCCAGGTGACGAAGGCGGGGAACTTGAGCAGGTACGTCGCCTTCACGGCGTATTCCAGTGACGGCGGCCTGGCCTCGGCCCGCACCCGGGTTGCCGTCAGCAGCGGCACCCACACTGCCAGCATCGAGGCAAGGGCCCGTCTTCGGCCCGGTCCTGGCCGGATCAGCCGCACGTTCAGGCGCCTCGCCGGTAGCCGTTACCGCGGCCCGCCGCGACCGGGGCGCAGAGGGCCACGGCACCAGGCGTGACTGAAGGGGGCAGATCCGTCGGGTAGCCAGGCGGGAGCGATGAACGGGAGCCAGGACAGGTCGGGACGACGTGCGAGATAACCACCACTCCCCGATTGCAGGGGAAATCGTTGTGCATCAGGTCGAGTCCGGCATGCAACCGCCGCCTGCAGCGGAGGCCGGAAAGGCGGCCACCCTGGCGGTCCAATCGCGCAGAACCGGCCTTTGAGCGGCACACGCCGCATACCGGCCGCGTCTGCGGCGGACGCTCGGCATGGTGGACCGCAACGCAAGCAGCAGAATCCGGCACGGCCATGGCGGCGATCGGGCACGCCGCCGCCCCGGCTCCCGTTGCTTTGCTCCGATCCACTCCGATCCTCTTCCCCACCCGACAGCCGGCTTTGCGCCTGCGCGCCGCGGTTGCCCTGCCAGGAGGCATAAAGCGCCGCGTTCAACACGATTTGCGGTGATGCGTGGAACAAGAGATGTTCACATTTTTGTGAATGGAAGGCGATATGGACCCGCCGGTGGGGCAACCCCTTCGCGTGGCGACCTGGCCGCTCGGTTCCGGGCACGGCGGAACTGCGCTAGGCTTTTTCTCTGGTCCCAATGATGAGGCGGCGTCCCAATGAATGACACGGCGCAGAGTGCCGGCAGGTCCGACCGGCAGGCGTTCTATGACCGCATCGCTCCGCACAACCTCGCGCCGCTGTGGGAACGGCTGCATTCGCTGGTGACCCGCTCGCCAAGCACACCGGTGCAGCCGACGATCTGGCACTACGACGATGAGGTGCGGCCGCACCTGATGCGTGCGGCCAGCCTGATTACCGCAAGGGAAGCCGAACGGCGCGTGCTGATCCTGGAAAATCCCGGCCTGCAGGGACAGACCAGCATCACCCATTCGCTGTTCGCCGGGCTGCAACTGATCATGCCGGGCGAAGTCGCGCCGGCGCATCGCCATGCCCAGTCGGCACTGCGCTTCATCATCGAGGGACACGGTGCCTACACCGCTGTGGAAGGGGAACGCACGCTGATGCAGCCTGGCGATTTCGTGCTGACGCCGAGCTGGACATGGCATGACCATGGTAATGAGACGGATCAGCCGATGGTGTGGCTGGACGGGCTGGACGTGCCGATCGTGCGGCTGCTGGACGCCAGCTTCGCCGAACCGGCCAATGCCGACAGCCAGTCGGTATCGCGTCCGCCGGGTGATTCGTACGCGCGTTACGGCGCCAACATGCTGCCGGTGGACTACCAGCCGGGCAGGGCGTCGCCGGTGTTCAACTACCCATATGACCGGTCCCGCGAGGCCCTGGCGACGCTTGCACGCAACGGGGCGCCGGATGCCTGCCACGGCCATAAGCTGCGCTATGTGAATCCGGCGACCGGCGGCTCCCCGATGCCGACGATCGGCGCCTGCATGCAGTTGCTGCCCCGGGGATTCGCCAGCGCGCCCTATCGTTGCACCGATGGGACGGTGTTTTCGGTGGTGGAAGGCGAAGGCGAGACAGTGGTCGGCGACACCACGTTGCACTGGAAACCACGAGACATCTTCGTGGTGCCGCCCTGGGCCTGGCAGACGCATCGTGCATCGCAGGAAGCGGTGCTGTTCAGCTTCTCCGATCGTCCGGTGCAGGACGTGCTGGGACTGTGGCGGGAAGAGCGCGGCCATGCGTGAGATACTGATCGCCGGCGCCGGGCTGTGCGGCCTGACCACGGCCCTGGCACTGCTGGAACGCGGCTACACGGTGCGGCTGTTCGAACAGGCCACGGACCTGCGCGAAGTCGGCGCCGGCGTGCAGCTCGGCGCCAACGGCACGCGGGTGCTGACTTCGCTGGGGCTGGACGACGCGATGCGCCGCATCGTCTGCGAGCCGGAAGGCAAGGAGATGCGGCTGTGGACCACCGGGCAGAGCTGGCCGGTGTTCGACCTGGGCACCGAATCCGAGCAGCGTTACGGTGCGCCGTACTGGATGGTGCATCGGGGTGACTTCCACGCCGTGCTGCTGGCGGCGGTGCGCGCCGCGGCGCCGGACGCCATCCGTACCGGCGCCGCGTGCGTCGGCTTCGAACAGTCCGATACCGACGTCACGCTGCACCTGGAATTGGGCGAGCGCGTCACCGGCGACGTTCTGCTGGCGGCGGATGGGGTTCACTCGCCGATCCGCCGGCAGATGTTCGGCGAAGGAGGCGCGCAGTTCACCGGCATCATCGCCTGGCGCGGCCTGGTGCCGATGGAACGCCTGCCGCCCCATATGCGCCGCCTGGTCGGCACCAACTGGATCGGCCATGGCGGGCATGTCGTGACCTACCCGCTGCGCCGCGGCGAGATCCTGAACTTCGTCGGCGCGGTGGAGCGCAGCGACTGGCAGGTGGAATCGTGGACCATTGCCGGCTCACGGGAGGAATGCACGCGTGACCTGGGCCGCTGGCACGAAGACGTGCAGACCATCATCCGCAACATCGAAACGCCGTACAAATGGGCGCTGCTTGGCCGCGATCCGCTGCCGCATTTCGCGCAGGGCCGGGTCTGCCTGCTGGGTGACGCGGCGCATCCGACGCTGCCGTTCCTGGCGCAGGGCGCGAACATGGCACTGGAGGACGCGGTGATCGTGGCGCGCTGCCTGGATGCGTTTCCGGTGCAGGACGCGCTGCGCCGGTTCGAGGCCGCCCGGCTCGATCGCACCGCGGCGATCGTGCGGGGGGCGGCGGACAATACCAAGCGCTTCCACAACCCGGCGCTGGCGGACCCGGTCGGGGCGGAAGCGTATATCAACCGGGAGTTCGCACCGGACAAGATCAGGCAGCGTTACGACTGGCTGTATGAGTACGATGCGCTGACGGTGCCGGTGTAGGCGCCACGACTGCCGCAGCCTGCCGAACCTGGTTCCCGGAAGACCAGCTACGGCCGCTGGCAGTCCAGCGCCTCCGAAACGACGAGCATACGCCCCCTCCCACGACGGGAGGGGGCGCACGGGTCAGCCCTGGTTCTGGCCGCCGGCATTGATGCCGACGAACATCGCCTGGCCGTTGCGGATGACGCGCAGCGCCACCGCATGGTCCTTGCTCTCGATGGACGAGCGGATCTCGTTCGCCGCCTGGGACGCGGAGTGCACCGGACGGGTGTTGACCCCGACAATCACGTCACCAGGCTGCAGCCCGGCCATTGCCGCCGGCGAACCAGGCTGCACGCCGCGAACCACCGCGCCGTTGGTGCCGTCGGGCACATCCAACTGATTGCGCAGACCCGGCGTCAGCGGCGCCAGGGCGAGCCCGACCTGCTCCTGATGGCTTTCACCACCATTCTGCTCGTTGCTGGCGCTCATGTTGCTGGGCATCTGCGTCACGTGCAGTGTGATCTGCTTGTCGTTGCCGTTGCGCAGGATCTTCAGGTGCGCCTCGTGGCCCGGCGGAATGGCGGCAACGGCGATCGCCAGGTCATGCGGATCGGAGATCTTGTTGCCATTGACGTCCCGGATCACATCGCCCGGCTGCAGGCCGGCCTTGGATGCCGGGGTGTTCGGCTGGACCCCCGCCAGCAGGGCACCGGAATTCGGTTCCAGCCCCAGTGCGCGGGCGGTGGCGCCGGTCAGCGACTGCGCCTCCACGCCGATGAAGCCGCGCACCACGTGGCCGTGCGCCTCCAACTGGTCCACGACGTTGCGGATCAGGTTGGACGGGATGGCGAACCCGATGCCGATCGAGCCGCCGGACGGCGACAGGATCGCGGTGTTCATGCCGATCACCTTGCCGTGCTGGGTGAACAGCGGCCCGCCGGAGTTGCCGCGGTTGATCGGGGCATCGACCTGGATGAACTGGTCGTACGGGCCCTCGCCGATGTTACGGCTGACGGCGGAAACGATGCCGTGCGTCACGGTGCTGCTGAGGCCGAACGGATTGCCCATCGCAACCACCCACTGGCCCGGCTTCACGTTGCTGGAGTTGCCCAGCTCGATGTAGGGCAGCTTGTGGCCGACGTCGATGCGCAGCACGGCGATATCGGTGCGGGGATCACGGCCGACGATGTGCGCCGGATAGGTCTTGCCGTTGTCCAGCGTGACCGTGACGCTCTTCTCCCCCTTCACCACATGGTTATTGGTGACGATGGTGCCGTTGGCATCGATGATGAATCCGGAGCCACGCGCCTCCACCGCCCGCGCCTGCGGGTGCTGCGGGAACATCTGGCTGAACGGGAAGGGCAGTTGCTGCATCTGTCCCTGGCTTTGGTCAGCCTCCTGCTGCCCGGCTTCCCGGGTCAGCTTGGTGGTGATGGACACCACGGCCGGCTTCACCTTCTCGACCAGCGGGACGAAGTTCGGCAGTTCCTGGCCGGAAAGGTTCTGCCCGGTCGGGTTGACCGGCGTGCCCGTGCGTTCCGCGCTGCTGCTGTTGTTGGTGCTGCTGTTGTTGGACTGCGTTGCCGCGTCCGCGAACGTGACATGGCCGGCGGCGTATCCGCCCAGCGTCGTGCCGGCCAGCAACACGGCAGCGAGGGCGGTCCGGCGCCAGGACCTGCCTTGGCGCGGTGTTTCGGACTGGGTGGTCATGCATCCTCCTTGGATCTGTCGGTGGGTCGTCGCGCGCACGAACGCTGCAACGGGCGCCAGGGTTGGCGCGCCCCAATGCGCCCTGAACATGTGGATGCCAGGATGACCGTTCCCCCAATACAGCGATTAAACCAGCTTCATCTCAGTTAAACTCTCGTCATGCGCCGGCAGTTTTGATGCAATGGGGATTGCACTGGCGGCGATACAGTGAATCCTTTGGTCCCGCCCTGTATCCAGCATTTCGTTTGCTGGTTTCGACATTCCACGACGGGCCGCGGCCTTTCCGTCTCGGCTCCCGGCCTCCGGCGGGACAGGTTGGCATTGCCGCCTCAGGGCACAAGTGCGCCGCAATTGTTGAGGTACAGTGCGTAAACCGATGTGCTGGCGCACATGAACAGCCGGTCTTTCTTCCGGCCGCCGAAACAGAGATTGGCACAGCCTTCCGGCAGGTGGATCCGGCCGATCAGGTCGCCGTCCGGCGCGTAGCAACGCACGCCGTCGTGTTCGGGCGCGCTCCAGCCCATGCTGCACCAGACATTCCCGTCGATGTCGGTGCGCAGGCCGTCGGTCATGCCCGGGGCGAAGTCGGCGGCGAATACCCGGCCGTCGGCCAGCCGAGCGCCGTCAACCGTGAAGACCCGGATATGCGCGGGCCCGCCATGCGAGATGCCACTGTCCACCACGTAGAGCAGCCGCTCGTCCGGCGAGAAGCACAGGCCGTTGGGGCGCACGAAATCGTCCGCAACAACTGCGGCGGCCCCGGTGTGCGGATCGAGGCGATAGACGTTGCGCGGCAGTTCTGCCGTCGCCTTGTGGCCTTCGTACGGCCCGTCGATACCATAGCCGGGGTCGGTGAACCAGACGGCGCCGTCGCGCGCCACCACCACGTCGTTGGGCGCGTTCAGCGGCTTGCCCTGAAACGAGTCGATCAGCACCGTGATGCGGCCGTCCAATTCGGTGCGGGTCACGCGGCGGGTATCGTGTTCGCAGGTAACCAGCCGGCCCTCGCGGTCGCGGGTATTGCCATTGGCGTAGTTGGACGGCGCGCGGAACACCGAGACGTGTCCGTCTTCCTCCAGCCAGCGCATCATGCGGTTGTTGGGAATGTCGCTGAACAGCAGATAGCCGCCGTCGCCGAAATAGACCGGCCCCTCGGCCCAGCGGAAACCGCTGGCGATGCGCTCCACTGCGGCGTTGCCCTGGCGATAGACGAAGCGTTTGTCGAGCGACTCGATATGCGGATCGGGGTAGCGGGTATCCGGCAGCGGGCCCAGCGGCAACGACATCAATCCTCCTCGCGCCGTTTCGCCCGGCGCAGCCTATTGCTGTTCGGGCGCGGGCAGGTCGCCGCGCCCGCGGTCCCGGGCTGTCCTCCGGGCGCCGCTGCCGGCCCGGGTCAGATGGTCAGGGAGCCCTGCAGCACCGGGACGCAATTGCCCGACACGGTGGCCAGCACCGGCCCCTCGGGCGTCTTGCGCGCGGTGGCAATGATCCGGCTTGGCCGGCGCATCTCCACGCCCTGCTCGATCTCGTAGGTGAGATCGACGTCACTGCCCGGCGCCAGGGAGGTGAGCAGCGCGGCCAGTGCGGCATTGGCGCTGCCGGTGGCCGGGTCCTCCAGGATGCCGCCGAGCGGGGCGAACATGCGGGCGCGCAGGTGGGTGGCTTGGCCGTTGACCCGGGCGTAAACGTGCAGGGAGAAACGTGTTCCGGCGTCGGAGAAGCGCTCTGCCGCCTCGCGGAACGCCGCCAGGTCCGGGCTGGCGGCGGACAGCGCCTCCACACTGCGCAGTTCGGCGATGACGAACGGGGTGCCGACCGAGGCGACCAGCGGCGTGTGCGCGGTGGTCAAAACGTCCGATACGTCCAGGCCCACGCAGCGGGCGATCACGTCATCGGGGATGCCGATGTCGATCGACAGTGATCGCGGCGCCGAGATGCGGGTGCCGGTGATCGCCTTGCCGGGACCACGCAGCACGTGCACGCGCACCAGGCCGGCGGGTTCCTCGAACACGTAGTGCTCGGGCGGGTTGTCGTCGCGCTGGGCGAGCACGTAGCCGGTGCCGACATTGGGGTGGCCGGCGAAGGGCAGTTCGGCCCGGGGGGTGAAGATGCGCACCCGGGCGTGGTGCTGCGGGTTCTCGGGCGGCAGGACGAAGGTGGTCTCCGACAGGTTGAATTCGGCGGCGATGGCCTGCATGTCGTCGTCGCGCAGGCCGCGGGCATCGGGGAACACCGCCAGCGGGTTGCCGCCGAACCGCTGTTCGGTGAAGACGTCCACGGTGACGAATTCGTAGGTCGGCATGGCTGCAATCCTCGTAGCGGCAAGGCCGACAGGATACGCGGGATGGCGCGGGGGTGCCACCGGCGGCGCGCGCGTTTCGTGGTGCTTGTTGAGGTGGAGCCTGCTCGGCCGCTGGGTGACGGGCGAAAGGTCAATGGCCTGGAAGGGCGTTGGAAACGCCGGCGAGGCGATGCGCAGGGCCCAACCCGGTCGTGCGGACCTTTGCCGCATATGCGTCGGATGAGTGCAGGCAACCAACGCCCTTCCGGGTCTTGGCCGGCCTTGAGCCGGCGATCTACCCCCGACGGAGCGTGTTCCGTTGCATCGCGGCACGATCGTTCCATGTCGATGGCCGGGTCGCGCCCCGGGTCGCGCCCGGCCATGACATGGAGGACTGGTGTCGGCGGCATGACGAAGCGTTGCGCGGCGGGCCCTTGTCCGCCACGAAATGGTTGGCGGCACCTGCAGCAGCGGCTCCAGTCCTACCGCCATGGCACCTTTGCGCAGCACGGCACGGCACGCTGCCGGCCGGCCCGCCCGCCCTCAGATGGGGCGGTGACCGGTGGTGGTGTCGGGGGCGACCATGGTGCCGGCCTTGCCGGCATTCGCCATTGCCGTCACCAGCTTCAGCGCCTGCTGCAACTGGAAGTCGGTGGCCGGTTTGGTCGGGTCGTATTTCGGCCAGTCCTTCGGCGGCTTGCTGGGGATGCCGGCCGCCAGCGGCACCGTCGGACGCGGCGGCGCCGGCTTCTCGCCGTTCTTCAGCGTGTGGTTCAGGTCGGATTCGTGCTCCGGCCCGAAGGTGGCCTCGGGCTTGTCGCTCTCATGCACCACCACGTCGGGGGTGATGCCCTGGCCCTGAATCGAGCGTCCGTCCGGCGTGTAGTAGCGCGCGGTGGTCAGCCGGATCGCGCCGGCGCCACGCAGCGGGAACAGCGTCTGCACCGACCCCTTGCCGAAGCTGCGCGTGCCCATCACCACCGCCCGGCCGTTGTCCTGCAAGGCGCCGGTGACGATCTCGCTGGCCGAGGCGGAGCCGTTGTTGATCAGCACCACCACTGGCAGCCCATGCAGGATGTCGCCAGAGCTTGCCGTCCACTTATGGTCGTCCACGCTGTGGCGGCCATGGGTGGACACGATGGTGCCCTTGTTGAGGAAGTCGTCCGCGACATCCACCGCCTGGTCCAGCAGCCCACCCGGATTGTTGCGCAGATCCAGCACGATGCCGCGCAGCTTCTTGCCGCGCTCCTTGCGGAACTTGGTCACGGCTTCGCGCAGGGCCTTGTCGGTGTCGTCGTTGAACATCGTCAGGCGGACGTAGCCGATGTCGTTGTAGAGGTGGCTCTTGGCCACCTGCATGTGGATGATCTCGCGGGTCATGGTGACCTCGAGCGGCTTTTCGTCGCCGCTCCGCTTCACCGTCAGCGTCACCTTGGTGTGGGGCGGGCCGCGCAGCTTGTCCACCGCCTCGGTCAGTGTCAGGCCCATCAGGGTCTTGCCGTCGGCCGCGGTGATCAGGTCGCCGGCCTTGATGCCGGCCCGTGCCGCAGGCGTTCCGTCGAGCGGCGCGATCACCTTCACCAGCCCGCCGGATTCGGTGACCTCCATGCCCAGCCCGCCGAACCGGCCGCGGGTCTCGGTCTGCATCTCATGCCACTGTTTCGGGTCCATGTAGGAGCTGTGCGGGTCCAGGCCCGCCAGCATCCCGGACAAGGCGTTCTGGATCAGCTTTTTGGTGGTGACGGGCTCCACATAGTCGCTCTGCACCCGTTCCAGCACCTCACCGAACAGCGCCAACTGGTGCGTGCGGCTGTCGGAGGAGCCCTGGGCGAAACTGGGGACGACGCCGAACCGGCTGAGCAGGCCCGAACCTGGCCCGGCGATGCCGATACCGGCAATGAAGGCAGTGGCGACCAGCAGGCTGGTGCGATACTTCATGGCGTCCCCGATCGCTGCGTGACGAAACCAGAGCGCAGATATGGCGGCGTCGCGAGCAAACGGCAATCGCCCTGTGCCTGCTTACAAAAATTTCGGGTAATTTCAGGCGATTGCATGCCGGAACACGGACAGGAAGCGGTCCACATCCGCATCGTCATTGTACACGTGCGGGCTGATCCGCAGCCGGCCCAGGCGTCGCGCGGCATGGACCTGGCGGGCCGCCAGCCGCTCCACCAGCCCGTCGGGCATGCCGGACGGGAAGCCCAGGCTGAGGACGTGCGGTGCGCGCACCCGTGGTTCCGGCACGGTCACCCCGGTGCCGCGCAGGCCTTCGGCCAGGGCGTCGGTGAGATGACGCAGCCGCTCCAGGATGGCGGCGCGGCCCCAGGCGGCGACCATTTCCATGCCGATCGCGGCCATTTCCAGCGAGATGAAATGGTCCCGCTCCCCCATGTCGAAGCGGCGGGCGTCGGGAACGTAAGCGGTGTCCTGCAGGTAAGGCACTCGCTCGGAATTGATCGCCCGGCGGCCGGCGGCGGTCTGTTCCAGCGGCACGCCGTCCTGGTGGCGCCTGGCCACGTACAGAAAGGCCCGGCCGTAGGGGCCCAGCACCCACTTGTAGGTGGGAAAGACGAGGAAATCGGGGTCCAGGCTGCGGACGTCGATGGGCGTGATGCCGGCGCCGTGGGTGGCGTCCACCACCAGCGCCGCCCCCTGCCGGCGCAACGCCGCCGCCACCGGCGCCAGGTCGATCATGCCGCCGTCCGACCAGTGCACGGAGGAGATCGACGCCACCGCCACCGGGGGCGCCCCGGGCCGTTCGATGGCGGCCAGCACCGCCGCGGTCCAGTCACCGTCATCCGGGCGGGCGATCGTCTCCACAATGAACCCCTGCCCGGCCGCGCGGCTGTGCCATTCCAGCACCGGAGAGGTGTGGTCGTCCTGCAGCACCAGCACGCGTGTCCCGGCCGGCACCGGTAACACCTTCGCCGCGGTGGCGACGCCGTAACTGACCGAGGAAATCAGCGCCACGTCGTCCGGAGCGGCGTTGATCAGCCGGGCGGCGGCGGTGCGGGCACGTTCGTGCTGCGCCTGCGCGGCGCCGGGCGGCTGGGTCCAGGGCTGGCCCTTGCGCGCCACGCCCGCTCGCCCGGCCTCCATCACCGCCCGCGGCAGCGGCCCCCAGGAGGCCGCGTTGAGATAGCAGACCTCCCGCGGGATATCGAACAGCGCGCGTTGCGAGGGCAGCATCGGGCGGACTCCTTTGGCGGTTCGGCCAGGAGTGTACCGCGGCACGGGCGGCGCGGCGACGGCGTGCACAGGACCGATTGCCAGCGCGGGCAAGCTCGTCAATCCTCCCTCAACCAAACGGGGGGAGACCAATGGCTGCCGCAACGGAAACCTACGACTACATCGTCACCGGCGCCGGATCTGCCGGGTGCGTCCTGGCCAACCGCCTGAGCGAGTCCGGCCGCTACCGCGTGCTGCTGCTGGAAGCCGGCGGCAAGGACACCAACCCGTGGATCCACATTCCCCTGGGCTATGCCAAGACCTTCGTGAATCCGCGGGTCAACTGGATGTTCGAGAGCGAGCCGGAATCCAACCTCAACAATCGCACCATGTACCAGCCGCGCGGCAAGGTGCTGGGTGGGACCAGCTCGATCAACGGCATGATCTATATCCGCGGCAACCACGCCGACTACGACGAGTGGCGGCAGCGCGGCTGTGAAGGCTGGGACTGGGAATCGGTGCTGCCGTATTTCCGGCGGGCCGAGGACAACCAGCGCGGTGCCAGCGAATTCCATGGCGCCGGCGGACCGCTGCACGTCGCCAACCAGCCCTATGAGTGGGAGATCGGCAAGGTGCTGGTGGACGCCTGCCAGCAGGCCGGCATTCCGTTCAATCCCGATTTCAATGGCGCGCAGCAGGAAGGCTGCGGCTGGTACCAGACCACGACGAAGGACGCCCGCCGCTGGAGCACCGCGGTGGGCTATCTGCGCCCGGCGCGCAACCGGCAGAACCTGGTGGTGCGCACCAATGCGCATGCCACGCGCGTGCTGCTGGAGAACGGGCGCGCCGTGGGGGTGGAGTTCCGCTCCCCCGGCGGGCTGGAAAGGGCGTTGGCGACCGGGGAGGTGATTGTCTCCGGCGGCGCCTACGGGTCGCCGCAACTGCTGCTGCTGTCGGGCATCGGGCCCGGCGAGCATCTGCAGGATATGGGCATCACGGTGAACCACGAACTGCCGGGCGTGGGCTACAATCTGCATGACCACTTCAACACGTTCTGCTCCTGGCGGATCTCCCGCTACATCTCGCTGAACGAGCTGCACCACAGCATTCCGCGGCAGTTGGTGGCCGGTTTCAAATACGCGATGTACCGCGGCGGGCCGATGTCGGGGAACGGGCTGTATGTCGGCGCCTTCGTGCGCAGCGACAAACGGCTGGAGCGGCCGGACCTGCAGTTGAACATCTCCGCCTGGAGCACGATCGAACGCACGCGCGACGGCATCGTGTCGCATCCGCATCCGGGGTTCGCCATCAGCCCGGTGCATCTGCGTCCGGAGGGGCGCGGCACGGTGCGGCTGAAATCGTCCGATCCGCTGGCACCGCCGGAAATCCGCTTCAACTTCCTGCGGAGCGAGGACCGACTACCAGGCGGTGGTCGAGGGCATGCGCATCGCCCGCACCATCGCCCGGCAGCCGGCGCTGAAGGGTCTGGTGATGGAGGAGACCCTGCCGGGCGAGCACGTGCAGAGCGAGGAGCAGTTGCGGGAGGATGTGCGCCAGCGCGGCGTGTCCAACCTGCATCCGGTGGGCAGTTGCGGCATGGGACACGGGCCGATGGCGGTGGTCGATCCGCGGCTGCGCGTGCACGGGGTCGAGCGGCTGCGCGTCGTGGATGCGTCGGTGATGCCGAGCATCATCGCGGGGAACACGAATGCGCCGACGATCATGATTGCGGAGAAGGCGTCTGACATGATCCAGGAGGATGCGCGGACGATGCCGACGCGACGGGCGGCGTGATGCCGTTCGGTCGTGCAGGCCGATCCGTCATGGACCGCGGAGGCCCGGCCATCCACGGCTTTTTCTGTAGCTTCCATCAACAAAGTCGTGCGTGGCGGGCCTGCGCCCGCCACGCCGAGGTCGGCGTCGGTTGAGGGGTCAGAGTTTATGCGGGTCGGTATCAGACATCCGCCGATTGTTGGGGTCTGATCCTCCGCACGCGAAAATTATTTCCGCAAAGCCGACTTTCCTCTCAAGTCGGCCAGCGCCCGGTGCAATTCAGCTGATGTCCCACCGAAGAAGGCAACATTGTCGAATGCCTGGTGGGCCAGAGCTTCTGCGACCACTTGCGCCTGTTGCCTGTCCTGCCCGAGCACGATGATACGGGTATTGTGATCCTGCATCGGCAGGCGTCCGTCATTTTTTGCAGTCTCCAGCGCCTTGGCCATTGCCGCGTTCTTCATGCCGGATGCCGGCAGGTTGCGCGCGCCTGGAACGGTCCACGTCTCAAAGTCCGCCCGTTCACGCACATCAATGAAGACGGCGGTCTGGTCCCCCTTCAAGACGTGGAGCAGTCCGTCGAACTCGATCTGCATGACACCCCCCAGCGCACGCCAGACAGGCATGCCGAGCTGGTATCGTTGTACGTGTGTGTAACCTGCCTTAACAAGCTCCGCGCTGAGCCGTTTGCTCTTGCCGCAAAACGGACCGTTGCAGTACAGCACGATCGAGCTGGTCTTATCGTGATTGAGCAGCCGCCCGATCTCAGCCACATCCGACACATACTGCGATACCGGTACACCGGGCTTGGCAGAAACATTCAATGCGCCAGGGAGGTGGCCGATGGCATACTCCTGGTGCGGTCTGGCGTCGATTACCACCGCGTGACCCTGCAACAGGACTTGCCGTAACGCCTCGGTTGATATCTCGGGCGCCTTCTGTCCGGCCTCCTGCAATGTCGCCTGGAAAATGTTTGGGCCCGTGGAGATTTTTCCCTGCCCCTCTGCCGGCAATGAGGCCGACAGGCCAAGAACCAGCAACAAGGAAAACCTCGCAAGCCACGCTCCTGAGGTGCTTTGCCAAGATTTGGATTGCATTTTTCGCTCTCCCTCCATGCAGAGATGAATGCCGGTCATTCAACTCTAGCTGGCCGGGGGAAGATTTATGTATACTAATTCAATATGGCTACTATAAGACGTGGGTTATGGTCATGAACCTGAACCTTCACCAGCTGAGCCTGTTCTATACGGTAGCGCGCCTGGGAAGCTTCTCACGCGCCGCCGCGGAGCTGCGCATCTCGCAACCAGCGGTTTCCGCGCAAGTGCGGGAGTTTGAACAGCGATACGAGCTTGACCTGTTCCATCGAGTGCCGCGCGGCGTGACTCTGACGGATACCGGTCTCGTCGTGCTGGGACATGCTGAGAAAATCTTTGACCACGCCGAACGGCTCCAATCGGTGCTGCGGGATCTGTCCCGCATGCATGGCGAAACGATGACGATCGGCGGAAGCCTGACAGCAGGAGAGTGCTTTCTGCCCATCATTTCTGCGATTTTCAGAGATCAGCGACCGGGCATCCAGGTGAACCTTCGGCTCGATAACAGTGCCACGATCCTGCACAGGATCGCTTGCGGTGAGATTGATTTCGGTTTCGTCGGAGCGGGCAGTTTCAATGCCGGCTTCACCTCGATTCG
This sequence comes from uncultured Alphaproteobacteria bacterium, assembly GCA_963721065.1. Lineage (GTDB taxonomy): Bacteria > Pseudomonadota > Alphaproteobacteria > Acetobacterales > Acetobacteraceae > CAWBLP01. Next base: position 541,458 of record CAVRHO010000009.1, on the reverse strand, counting down.
ATGCTGGGAAGACGAAATCGTCATCATCGCGCGGCCCTCACCGGTTGCGACAGGTCGCCGTCCTGTTGCCATGCATCACCTGGAATCACAGCCATTCGTCATGCGGGAAGCGGGTTCGGCGACCCAACGACACGTTGAAGCATGCCTGCAGAAAAATGCGCTGAATGTGCAAACGGCCATGATCGTAGGCAGCCCCGCGGCGGTTAAGCGGCATGTCGCTGCGGGTATCGGTTGGGGGTTCGCGTCCAAGCTAAGCGTCGTGGCGGAGGTAGCCGCCGGTCATCTTGTCATAATTCCCGTCAACGGATGGGACTGCCGCCGTACTTTCCACGCTGTCCATCTCGACGGGTACCGTCTCAGCCCTCTTCAGCAGGACTTCATTATGATCTCCCAGCGAATGCCAATCCCGCAAGAAATGCTTCCAAGGCACGTTGACATACGTGTCGACGGTTTGCTTCGTAACCAGCGGGAAGTGGAGACATGTCCTGGCGTGGGCGCAACTGGGGACCGAAACGGCGACGGAATTCGTTATCCCGAGTAACCCACGACGTTGTTTGTTGCAGAACTCATGCCACAGTGACGTATGTCCCGAAGCATCCTGATCATCCAGGGCCACCCTGACCCCAGCCCGCACCGCCTGTGCCGCGCGCTGGCCGACGCGTATGCCGACGGCGCGGGCCGGGCCGGCCACACGGTCACCCGCATCGATCTCGCGCAACTGGACGTGCCGCTGCTGCGGTCGGCCGAGGATTTCGAGCATGGTCCAGTGCCGCCCAGCCTGCAGTCCGCGCAGGACGCACTCCTCGCGGCAGAGCACATCGTGCTGGTGTTCCCCCTCTGGCTCGGCACCATGCCAGCGCTGGTCAAGGCGTTCCTGGAACAGGTCCTGCGGCCAAGCGTGGCGTTCGACTACCAGCAGAGCGGCTGGCCGAAGAGGAAGCTGGCCGGCCGCTCCGCCCGGGTGGTGGTGACCATGGGCATGCCGGTGCTGGCCTACCGGTGGTGGTTCCTCGGGCACGGGCTGAAAGGGCTGGAGCGCAACATCCTGCACTTCGTCGGCATCCGCCCGGTGCGCACCACCCTGTTCGGCATGCTCGGCACCGCCAGCGAGAGCAGGCGGCACGGGTGGTTGGAGCAGATGCGCCGGCTAGGCGCACGCGGGCGGTGACGCCAGCCGGCGCAGAGAACGGCCGACAGCCGGCCGGCCGCCACGACGCGGTACGGACTGTCGGCAGTCACCCCAACGACGGTCAGGGCGGAGTTGAATTACCCCGACGCCGAGCATGACGGTGGTTACGAACGTGGATTACTGCCCCGCCGGCCCGTTCAGTTGCCGCGGCACCGCCTGGCGCTGCCGCAGGGCTTGCAGCCGGTCCGACAGGCTGTGCGGCACCGAGCCGCCGCCGGACACCTGCGCCATGGCCGCCGCAATGTTCGGATCGTCCTTTTCGGGCCGCGTCGGCTGCAGCATTTTCGCCTTGGCCGCCGCCGCCTCGGCCGCCGCCAGGTCGCGGGACGCATTGTCCTGCATTGCCTTCAGCGCGACGCTCAGCCCGCTGGTGGCGCCGGACAGGCCGGCTGCCTGACGGGCCGCCTCGGCGCGCTGTTCCGCCATCTCGCGCTGTTGCGCGGCGCGGCCCATGTCACGCTGGGCGCGGTTCAGCTCGTCGCGCGCGGTCTTCAGCTTGCGGCCGGCCTGGGCGTAGGTCTGCTCCAGGCTTTCCAGGAAGCTCTTGGCGTCTTCGGCGTCCTTCTTTTCGCGCTCGATATCCGGCGCCATCTGCTCCAGCAGGCCCAGCAGCGTGCCCAGGCTGCGTTCCAGTTCGGCTTTGCGGTTCGCGTTGGTTTCGCCTTCCATCTGCTGGTTGAGCTGTTCCGCCGCCGCCATGCGCTGGTGCGACAGCGCCTGGATCTCATCCGCCTCGCGCTTCTCCTTGTCGAACGACATGCGCGCCTGGGCCACCTGGCGGCCCAGCTCGTCCAGGTGCTGTTCCATCGTGCGCAGCTCCGCCTCGGTGGCGGATTTCGGGTCCCAGCGGACGATCGACTCGATGGCGCCGTTCACGGCCTGGTCGGTTTTCACGCCGATAAGATTGCGGATGAAGGCAAACATGCGGGGTTCCTTCCTGGGTGAAACGGACGCGGGTCAGCCGGCCATCGCGCCGGCATTGAGCAGTGCCACCGCGAGCTGGATGCCGACCAGCAGCCAGGCGGCGGCGACGTTGCCGCCTTCGATCATGCGGCGCAGGTCGCGCAGCAACGCCGCGGCGATCACGAAGGTGAGGAGCTGGATGACCAGCGCAACCAGTCCCCACAGCAGGATATCGAGCGTCACCAGGCTGGTGGCCAGCGTGGTTGCCAGCGGGATCGCCAGCGCCACCAGCGTGCCGGCCAGCACCACGCCGGCGGCGGTATTGCCGGCGCGGATCAGCTTCAGCTCCTGGAACGGGGTAATCGCCATGTAGCAGGCGCTGCCCAGGCCAAGCAGCGCGAGGGTCACGCCCAACTGGCTCAGCAGCACCGGCAGGCCGATGGCAAGGGTGTGGAAGATGCTGTTCATGGCGGTCCCTGCCGAATTGGACGTCAGGCGAGCGAGAGTGTCGCGGGGTTGATATCGATGCCGGCCCAGATCTGCACCCAGGCCTGCTGCCCGGCCTCCACCGCGGCCACCAGGATGTATTCGGTCTGCGGCGCGGGCTGCGCCAGGCCGGTGGGCGCGGCGTAGAGCATGGCCTGGCTGGTGCGGGCCTGGGTGCCATCCGTGGTCTCGATCGTCTCCGGCAGCACGCCGGGCGGGATACGGCTGGGACCGGGTGCCCAGGCTCGGCCGTAGATCTTGCCGTCCTTGGTCTGGAATTCGGGCCAGCCGATCATGCCCTCGGCGGGGTCCAGCCAGGCGCCCCATTCCGAGGCGTCGGCCGGCATCACCTCGTCGATCAGGCCGAAATACCGGCATTCGTCCGGGTTGCCCGCCCGGTCCAGGTGGAGCTGGAACATGCTGCGCCAGCCCGGCAGGTACAGCCGCAGCAACTGCGCCGCCCCCTCTCCGGCCCGGCCGAGCCCCTGGACGTTGGTCAGCAGGTTGCCGCCACCGGTGTCGGGCTTCGGCACCTTGGTGGCACCGGCGGCGAGCAGGAAGGGCGTCGGATCGCAGGTCACCGTCATGCCTACCCGGAAGTGCTGCGGCGTGTAGTCGTCGCCGGAGAGCTTGTGGCGCAACATGGCGCCGAGACTCCCCAGCCGGCCTGGTTTACTGCCCATGGGTCTGCTCGCTGTTGGCTGCGCCGGCGCGCGGCCGGCAAGGGATGGGTGTGCCCGCCGCCAGGCCAGGAAGGCAAACGCGCCGCCGCCCAGCAGCACCACCCAGATCACGCCGGACCCGCCGCCCGTTCCCGGCCCGACGCCCGGCGTGCGGGCATCGGTGCCATCTCCTGTGGCCACCGCGTGCGGCACGCCCGGCGGCAGATAGTTGGGATCGCGCGGCTGCCCCTGCTTGTCGGCCAGCTTCTGGTCCAACTGGTTCAGTTGCTGGCGCACCGCCGGATCGTCCTGCGCCTTGCTCTCGGCCTCTGCCCGCCACTGCTGGTATCCCGGATCGTTCTGGTGGTTGTAGAAGAAGGCGGCCGATCCCGGACGGGAGAGGTGGCTGAGCAGGAACCACAGGAACAGGCCGTTCCAGAGGCCGAAATGCCGGGGGCCGGACCAGGCGTAGTGGGGAATGTTCCAGCCGCGATTGGCATACCATCGCCCTGCCGTGCTGGTACGATAGCTGTTCCGGGCAGTGCCCCACCCGCCGCTGTTGCCGACCGGACGTGAGGATGTGCTGCTGCGATTGCGGTAGCTGCGCAGGGCCTCGCCGGAGCGTTGGCGGGAGAACGCACGGTCCCCGGCCCCGCCGCCGAAGGAGGGACGACGGCTGGTGGACAACCCCGAACCGCTGGGCCGTCGGTAGCCGCCGCTGAAGGAGGGCGTGCGCGACCTGACGTGGAATCCGCCGAAGGAGCGTCCGGAGAAGTGCGGGCGGAAATACCCGCCGCTCGACCGCGCCTGCGCTTCCGTGGCGATGACGCTGCTTGCCACGAAAGGGGCGGCCGCAGGGGCCGCCGCTTCTCCCGCAAGCAGCAGGAGTGCGAGGCCGGACGCTAGCAGATGCCGGAGCGCGCCGGCGCGGCGTCCGCTCGCGGCGCGCGATGGGGCACCAGCCGGTGGCTCCTTCGGGGTTGGGCAGCGCCTCGCCCGGGTGCAAGCGAACGCCATCACCTTACGCGTGATCGTCCGGGGACGGCCGGCCCGGCATGTTGATCCGGCCGATGTTTCGGTACGTTGGCTGACCGCGCTTATCGAAGACATACCCGGTGTGGATCCGCTCGTAACCCGCCGAGCTTGCCCGACCGGCGCTGATGTAATTCGCAGGCGGGACATTGCCCGAGGCTAATCCCGGTCGACCCGCAGTTTCAGTGTGGGGGACGCGAGCCACCGCACACAGGGACCACGGCCGGCGTTCTGCCGGCGCGATCAGGTCGCCAATAGCACACCAGGCGTGGGCTTGCAGCCAGCCATCGCGGTCTGGGTTCATCGGCGGCCTGAAGGCCTGTGCCGGCAGCCTGCCGGCGCCTACTTTACCGGCGCCTGCTTACCGCTCTGCACCAGGGCAACCAACCTGTTCCACTCGGCATGGCTGAGACGAACAAGGTTGTCGTTCTCACCGATCGTCACACAGTCACGCCGAATGGCTACCTCGGGGCAGTGTCCGCAATCGGTGCAGAGGCTGACCGTGACTGGCTCCATGCGTTGTACACACTCCCTACACCGCCAGTCTTCACCTGCCCGGTGAAGTAGGGGCTCCACCTACTGGAGGTAAAGCCCCCACGTGAGCCGGCCCGAAGCGGCCTGCAGGCGTCAGGGCTCAGGCCTCAGGGCTGGCCTATCTCCTGGACGGCTTCCTTCAGCATCCGCTGCACGGATTGCGCCGTTTCCGCGAGCTTCGGGTTGTCGATCGCCTGCATGGAGGCGACCGGATCAACGGCCGACACTTCGACCGCGCCGTCGTCCCGCTGCTGCACCACGACGTTGCACGGCAGCATCGTGCCGATCTTGTCCTCGGCCTGCAACGCGCGGTACGCCATCTGCGGGTTGCAGGCACCGAGAATGCGATATGGGCGGAAATCGGCCCCGAGCTTGTTCCTGAGCGTGGCCTGCACATCGATCTCCGTCAGGACGCCGAAACCGTGCCGCTGGAGGACCTCCGTCGTTCGGGCGACGGCTTCCGCGAACGGCAGGTTCAGCGTGGTCGAAAAGTGGTACGCCATGGCAGAAATCTCCTGTTGTCCGGTAGGCGGGGTTCGTCCGCCGCCTGCTCTTGAGGACGCAACGGCGGCCGACCGGCGGCGTTCCGCCGGCCGGCAGGCTACTGCGTTCACAGCCTGCCCGCTTGCAGCCGCAGCGCATTGCGATCACCGCAACGGAGCTGAGCGACAGTGCCAGCGCGGCAATCACCGGGCTGAGCAGGATGCCGAAGAACGGGTACAACACGCCGGCCGAGATCGGGATCCCGGCGGCGTTGTCCACGAACGCCAGCACCAAAGTCCGGCGAATGTTGCGCATCGTCGCTCGGCTCAATATGCGGCGCGGGCGATGCCGGCCCGATCGCCCTTCACCACCGTCACACCGGCACTCTGGATCGCCACTTCGGTGCCGGTGCCCATGGCGATGCCGACATCCGCTTCTGCGAGCGCCGCCGCGTCGTTTCAGTGCATTGCCACCGGTAGCTGCGACAGGCCGCGCAATGTGTTGTTGTAGCGGCGCACTGGTTCGCCGCTGATCTCCAGCGATGTGACTTTGCGGGCCAGCGCGTTCAGCACCACCTCGCCTTCCAGCCGCGCCAGCACCGCGCCGACGCAGCCATGGATGCCGGCGCCGAAGCCGACATGCGCCGCGTTGCGGCGGTTGATGTCATAGGTATCCGGCTGCTCCCACTGCCGCGGATCGCGGTTGGCGGCACCGAGGAACATCAGCACCTTGCGGCCCTCCCCGATCTGCTCGCCGCCGATGTTCACCGGACGCGTCGTGGTGCGGAAGAAGGTCTGTACCGGGCTTTCCAGACGAACCGCTTCCTCGAAGGCGCCGCGCGCCAGGGACGGATCGGCGCGCAACCGGGCGAACTGGTCGGGGAAGCGCGCCAGGCAGTACATCGCGGCGCCGAGCCCGTTGACCGTGGTGTCCACGCCGGCGGTCAGCAGAGAGCGAACCAGGATGGGCGCTTCCTCGGCGGTGATCTCGCCGGTGTCCACCGCGGCGTGGATGACGGCGCCGAAGCCGGTGGGGGCCAGAGCCTCCCGGCGGGACTGGGCCTGGACCCAGTCCAGCACGGGGGCGGCGTCCTGCACCGCGGCCTGGAAGAAGTCGTTGCGCGGGCCGAAGCTGTTGAACACCATGTTGCCGTAGGGCAGCAGGAAGCGGCGGTTTTCGCGCGGCATGCCGACGGCGTCCGGGAAGACGGTCAGCGGATAGGCCTCGGCCAGGTCGCGCACGGCGTCGAAGCTGCCGCGGGCCAGCAGGGTGTCGATCAGATCGTCCGCGGCGGCGGCGAAAGCGGCGCGCAGGGCCCGCATGGCGGCCGGCGACAGGACCCGGTCCATCAGCTTGCGGGTGCGGTCGTGCAGTGGCGGGTCGGTTTCCAGCAGCAGGCTGGGCAGGCGCCAGGGCTTTTCCTTCGCGAAGTCGCTCAGGCCGACGCCACGGGCGCTGGAGTAGCTGTTCCAGTCCTGCAGCATCGCGCGGACATGCTCGTAGCGGGCGACGGCGTGGATGTCGTAGCGCGGCAGGTACACCACTGGGCCGGCGTCGCGCAGTGCGGCGTGCACGGGGAACGGGTCGTCGAAGAACGCGCGGCTGAACGGGTCGATGTCGAGTTCCGTGATGGCCATGGGCGTCTCCCTGTTGGTTTTTTTTCTAAGTCATGGCCGGGCCTGACCCGGCCATCCACCCCGGAACGACCGGGTCACGACAGTGACGGGGCCGGATGGTGCCCGATCATGCGGGGTAGATGGCCGGGTCAAGCCCGGCCATGACGACGATGGAGGCGGCAGGACTACGATAGACACCGACCGCCACTACGATAGACCCGGTCACGACTACGACAGACACCGGCCGCTACTACGGCAGACCCAGCCGTGACAACAGAGATCCGGCCATGAACTCGACGCCAACACCGATCGCCCCCCAAGACCGATCGCCGCCCCCCAGGAGAGCAAAACCCCGCCAACCCCACGGTGGCTCTCAGGCGACCCGCCACTGCTCCCCGTCGCGCACCACCTTGCCCTCCAGTTCCATCTTCAGCAGGTGCGCCAGCACGTTGCGCTCGGCCGCGCGGCGCAGGCGGGGGTTCACCTGGGAATACAGCGTGTTCATCAGCACGTAGGTGTCAGCCGGACCTTCCCGCAGCTTGTCGGCGATCGCCCGCTCGCGCGCCATGCGGTGGTGCAGCATCTCCCGCACCAGTTCGCGCGGCTCGGACAGCGGCGGGCCGTGGCCGGGCAGGTACATGTCGTCGGTGCGGTCCAGCAGCAGCCGGAGGCTGGCGAAATATGCCGCCATGTCGCCACCCGGCGGGCTGACCACGCTGGTGGACCACGACATCACGTGGTCGGCGCTGAACAACACGGCCTTGCCGTCGCGCGCCGGCGTCGAGAAGCACAGGTGATCGGACGCGTGCCCCGGCGTGTGCATCGCCTGCAGGCCGGCAATGGTGTCGCCATCGGCCAGCTTGATGTCGGGATCGAAGCTGTCCAGCGCGCTCTCGCGGAAGCCGACGGTGGGGGCGCCCGTCGCCTCCTGCAGCGCCGGCACCGCGCCGACATGGTCGTGATGGGTGTGGCTGACCAGGATCAGCGCCACCGTGCCGCCGGTGGCGCGGATGATCGCGTGGACATGCTCCGGGTGGTTTTCCGGGCCGGGATCCAGCACCACCACGCCCTCGGGCGTGTCGATCAGGTAGGTGTTGGTGCCGTAATAGGTCATCGGGCCCGGATTGTTGGCGACGATGCGGCTGATGCCCGGCGTGATGGGCTGGACGACGTCGCGCTCAGGCTCGGGTTCGGTCAGGAAGGGCATGGCGTCCTCGATCCGTACTCCTTGGTAGATGGCGGAAACGGCCGCCGGAGGCAATCCTGCCGGCCTGGCCCCGGCCTCCGCCGGGAGGTCGCGTTCCGCGGCAGGATCGGCTAGGTTCGGCGCCCCAGGACAAGGAGGTTCCCGCATGACCGAGGCATGCATCGTCGGCTGGGCACACTCGCCCTTCGGCAAGCTGGACGATCCCGATATCGAATCGCTGATCGGCCGCGTGGCCGGCGCGGCGATCGAGGATGCGGGGGTCGCGACCACGGACATCGACGCCTCCTTCGTCAGCCTGTTCAACAACGGGTTCTCCGACCAGGACTTCCCGGCGTCCCTGGTGCTGCAGCACCTGCCGGACCTGCGGTTCAAGCCGATCACGCGGCTGGAGAATGCCTGCGCCTCGGGTTCCGCCGCGGTGCACAGCGCGCGGGACTTCATCGGCGCCGGCCGCGGGCGGTTCGCGCTGGTGATCGGCGTGGAGAAGATGACCGCGACCCCGGGCAAGCAGGTCGGCGATATCCTGCTGAAGGCCAGCTACAAGAAGGAAGAGGCCGACATACCCGCCGGGTTCGCCGGCGTGTTCGGTCGCATCGCCGAGAAGTATTTCCAGCGCTACGGCGACCAGTCCGACGCCCTGGCGGCGATCGCGGCGAAGAACCACAGGAACGGCGTGGACAACCCGTTCGCGCAGATGCGGCGCGACCTGGGCTACGATTTCTGCCGCACGGTGTCCGACAAGAACCCGTATGTGGCGCCGCCGCTGAAGCGCACCGACTGCTCGCTGGTGTCCGACGGCGCCGCGGCGCTGGTGGTGACCGATGAGGAAACGGCGCGCAGCCTGGGCAAGGCGGTGCGGTTCCGCGCCGCGGTGCAGGTGAACGACTTCCTGCCGATCAGCAAGCGCGACATCACGCGGTTCGAGGGCGCGGCGCAGGCCTGGGCCCGCGCGCTGGCCGCGGCGGACATGAAGCTGGACGACCTGTCCTTCGTGGAATCGCACGACTGCTTCACCATCGCCGAACTGCTGGAATACGAGGCGATGGGGCTGACCGCGCCCGGCCAGGGCGCGCGGGCGGTGCTGGAGGGCTGGACGGCGAAGGACGGGCGGCTGCCGATCAACCCGTCTGGCGGGCTGAAGGCGAAGGGGCACCCGATCGGCGCCACGGGCGTGTCGATGCACGCGATCACCGCGATGCAGCTCACCGGCCAGGCGCCGGAGGGCATGCAACTGCCGAAGGCGGATCGCGGTGCGGTGTTCAATATGGGTGGCGCCGCGGTGGCGAACTACGTGTCGATCCTGGAGCCGCTGCGCTGATCGCACTGCCAGTTGGCGTCGATGCACGGTTGCATCGGCGCCCTGGAGGCATGACGCAATACAAGCTCGTCCGATGCGCTGCGAGAACGCTGGCAGCATTAAAGTGGGCAGCGCAGATCCGTGTTCCCGGTAATCCACATCCTTCCAGTCCATGGACGACTGGGCAACAGGATGGTTCAATACCTGTCTGCGCTGGCAATCGCCGATCGCGTTCCGGGATGCCGGATCTCGAACGTGGACATTCCGGACTGGGGGATCCGACATCCTGAAATACCGGGAATGGAAGATGGCCCGGTGCTTCATCTGCCGTGGCATCCGAAACGAATGCGAATTGATGTCGCAGAAATTGCCGAACTCCTTGCGATGCGGCGAGTTCAGTCGGGTGGAATTCGGCCTCTACGCCCAGCATCTCGATAGCCTGCCCTCCGTATGGAGAGCGAGGGCGGCATTCCCTGCGCAACACCCGGAACTTGGCTTTGGCAGTGACGCTCTACTGATAAACGTAAGAGCAGGCGAGATCGCCAACGGGATACACCCGGACTATGTGCTCATCCCACCGTCTTTCTATGAACACCTGCTCGAATTTACCGGATTGCGCCCAGTCTTCATGGGTCAAATCGATCAGAGTGCGTATGTCACCGTGCTACGGGATCGTTTCCCGAGCGCGGAATTCGTTCAGAGCCGGGGGGCTGTAGCTGATTTCGAGACCATCCGGCATTCGAAGAACATTGTGCCCAGTGTCAGCAGCTTTTCCTGGTTGGCAGCATGGCTGTCGGACGCCACAAACATATTCCTGCCTGTCAACGGGTTACTCAATCCCTTTCAGGCCACGACAATCGACCTGTTACCCCTGACCGACCCTCGCTACAGCTTCTACCTGTTCCCGGCCAACTACGGCTTTCCTTTCTCAGAGTCTCCCAACAGGCTGTCGAACCTTGATGGACTGTGGAGAAAGATGGCGCGGGCGACGTTGGACGCGATGAAGCGTGACGCGCCTCGTATTCCGGCCGATCGCGAAATGCTAGCTGAGTTATTCGACGAGCAGCTCTACCTCCGTCTCTATCCTGATGTGGCAGAAGCGGTTCGGACCGGCCGCTTTCGCTCTGCGCTCAGTCATTTCTGGTTCGCCGGCGAGCGGGAAGGACGAGTACCATTTCTCATGGATGTGTCCTGGTATTGCGCGACGTACGTGCCAGCCGCAATCGAGATTGGCCAGGGCGATTACAGGAATCCCTTCTACCACTACGCGCAGATTGGCAGAAGTCGGGGCTATAGGCCGAATCCCGAGTCAAATCCCTCAATCATATTCAGATAGATCACTGAGCGTACCCCTAGTCTCCGAAAAAGACTTGGACATCTGCGGCCGCACGTCAACTCCCTTTGCCGCCCAGATGCTTGACGATGAAAGGCGCGAGGATCCGCGCCTCAATGTAATGCTCGGCGTTGTACGTCTGGCGCATGGCTGCCACGTTCTGGACGATGCTGCGAGACGATGTGCTGATCCCAAACACCGAACCTTGCCTAAGCCCATATGCAAATAGACGAAGGTCGACATGGGAGAAAAAACTGTCTACCTGCAAGAAAGAGAGTAATTTACGGGCGCCGCGCGGTGTGAGCAGATAGCCGTCGCCACCAATCGCCTGTCCATGACCTGCTATGTATTCCAATGCAGGTTCTATCCGAAGAAGCTCCGGAGACGACGCTGAACAAGAGGTGTAGCAGGTTCTGTCATTGCAGAACACAAGATCAACGGCGGAGGGAAGGCGCAGGCCTTCGAGCAACCCAAGGTTATGCAGTTCTACATCGTCTTCGATGAGGAGGCTGAACGCCTCTTCAGAGGCAGCAACAAGTTCCCATGCTTTCGCATGGCCCAGGAAACAGGCCAAGGTTCCCTTGTGATTAACTGACCATTTATTTTTCGTCAAAGGGATGCATGCTGCACTTGGGATCAATCGACCGTCAATTCCTGGAACACGGATCGGCTTTAGGAACGGGTAGTTGCCAAAACGTGCCTCTATTGCCTGAAATCGCTCACCGTCGGACGCCAGGTTAAGCACATAAACGGAAGTGGTCATGTGGAGCTGACTACCGTGGGCTTCCCCAGTGCCTCTGAGGTGCCGCCACATCTTGTGGTTTCGAGCATCATCCTGCCCGCCTCTTAGGCGTGGGAACGCGGGTTTGCAAGTCATCAGATCTATGCAACGGCAAGAACCATCGCTCATGTCATCACAGCGGTTGTTGAGTTGCCTCGTGTTGCCCGGCCGGCCAAGTCCGTGGTCTGCTGATCGTGGCCAACGAGCTGATCGCATGCCGGTTAGCTCGGTGCCCGAACTGCATACGTTGATCCAATCCGAACATGGTGCTGCGTGATCCCCACCGCCAACCTGGCCAACCTGCTGCTGCAGACCGCCCGCCGCTTCCCCAACCGGCCCGCCATCATCTGGCGCGACCGCACCTGGACCTGGGCCGAGTTCGCCGCCCGCGTGCAATCCGCCGCCGCCGCCCTGGAACAACGCGGCGTCCAACACGGCGACCGCGTGCTGCTGCACGCCCGCAACTCCAACGCCGTGCTGGAGACCATGTTCGCCTCCTGGATGCTCGGCGCGGTCTGGGTGCCCACCAACTTCCGCCTCACCCCGCCGGAAGTGGCCTACCTGGCGCAGTCCTCCGGCGCCGCGGTGCACATCTTCGACGCCGCCTTCCCCGACCACGCCGCCGCCGCCAAGGCGCAAAACCCCGCCTGCCGCCTGGAAATCGCCATCGGCCCCGGCCCCCTGCAATGGGACTCGCTCGCTACCGGCGAGGCCAGGCGCACCCAGGAAGCAGACGTCACCCACGACCACCCGGCCTGGTTCTTCTACACCTCCGGCAGCACCGGTCGCCCCAAGGCCGGCATCCTGACGCACGGGCAGATGGACTACGTGGTCTGCAACCACCTGTGCGACCTGATGCCCGCCACCACCGAGCAGGACGTCTCCCTGGTGGTCGCCCCGCTGTCGCACGGCGCCGGCGTGCACGCCCTGCCCCAGGTGGCCCGCGGCGCCGCCACCGTGCTGCTGTCCGGCGAACGGCTGGACTGCGAGGAAGCCTGGCGGCTGGTGGAACAGCACCGCGTCACCAACATGTTCACCGTGCCAACGATCGTGACGATGCTGACCCGGCACGATGCGGTGGACCGCTACGACCACAGCTCCCTTCGCTACGTGATCTACGCCGGCGCCCCCATGTACCGCGCCGACCAACGCCACGCCCTCCACAAGCTCGGCCCGGTCCTGGTGCAGTATTTCGGCATGGGAGAGGTCACCGGCAACATCACCGTGCTGCCGCGGGACCTGCACAGCACCGACGACGCGGCGATGAGGGTGGGCAGTTGCGGCATCCCGCGCACCGGCATGCAGGTGGCGATCCTGGACGAGGCCGGAACCAGGCTGCCGCCCGACACCACCGGCGAGATCTGCGTTCGCGGCCCCGGCGTGTTCGCCGGCTACCACAACAACCCCGACGCCACCGCCCAGGCCACCCGCTTCGGCTGGTTCCACACCGGCGATGTCGGCCACATGGACGCCGATGGCTTCGTCTATATCACGGGCCGAGCGTCGGACATGTACATTTCCGGCGGGTCGAACGTGTATCCGCGGGAAATCGAGGAGGTGCTGCTGACCCACCCCGCGGTGGCCGAAGCCTGCGTTGTGGGCATGCCGGATGCGAAATGGGGCGAAAGCGGCGTGGCGGTGCTTGTGCCGGCGGAAGGCGCTGAACTGGACGAGGCCGCCCTCTTCGCCCACCTGGACGGCAGGCTGGCGAAGTACAAGTGGCCGGCCCGGTTCGTCACTTGGCCGGAACTGCCGAAATCCGGCTACGGCAAGGTCACCAAGCGCGACGTCAAAGCCCGCTTGCAGCAGGAGACCACATAGGATGGCCGAAACCCCGAAGGACCCCGCCTCGATCGAGGACTACCACGCCCACGTCTACTACGACCCGGCCAGCAAGGACCGCGCCGCCCTGCTGCGCCAGTGGGTGGAGCAACGGTTCGCCGGCCAGATGCGCATGGGGCGCTGGCACGATGAGCCGGTGGGCCCCCACGTGCAGGCGATGTACCAGATCGCGTTCAAGCCCGACCTGCTGCCCAGCCTCGCACCCTTCCTGATGCTGAACCGCATGGGGTTGACGATCCTGCTGCACCCGGAATCCGGCCGCCCGCGCGATGACCATACGCTGCATGCGGTATGGATGGGCGAGGTGCTGCCGGTGAAAACCGAGGTGCTGAGGGAAGTCGGCTAGCCCTCGCTCCACGGAGGAAATCCCGGACAACGCCCGTCTGTGCGCGCCCGACCCGGGCATCGCGCCGGGTCATCAACTTGACATCCCGCACCCCCGCTTCATCATCGCATGAGTGGGGGAGATTTCCATGGCCAGCCTTGATCGTTGCCTGAACGTTTATGACCTGCGCGCCGCGGCGAAGCGACGCCTGCCCAAGGGCGTGTTCGAATTCGTCGATCGCGGCAGCGAAGACGGCATCGCCGTCGCCAACAACCGCGCCGCATTCGAACGCCTCAAGCTGCGGCACCGCGCCCTGGTGGACGTTTCCGGCCGCACCATGAACACCACGCTGTTCGGCAAGCCGGTGTCCATGCCGATGGCCATTGCGCCCACCGGCGCCGCCGGCCTGTGCTGGCACGAGGGCGAGCTGGAGCTTGCCAAAGCCGCCGCCCAGGCGAAGATCCCCTTCACGCTGGCCACCGGCGCCATGACCTCCATGGAGAAGATCGCCGAACAGGCGGGCCCGGGGGTAGGCGGCCGGCTGTGGTTCCAGTTGTATGTGTGGAACCGGCGGGAATTCAGCTATCAGTTGATCGAGCGGGCGCACCGCGCCGGGTTCGAGGCGCTGATCGTTACGGTGGACACCATCGTGCCGCCGAACCGCGAGTACAACACGCATAACGGGTTTCTGCTGCCGTTCCACCCGAACGTGCGGTTCACGCTGGACATCATGCGGCACCCGGCCTGGTTCACCAACGTGCTGATGAAGTACTTCACCACTATCGGCATGCCGCGCAACGAGAACTATCCGGACGAGTTCCGCCGCACCCATCGCAGCGACAAGGCCACGGCCGAGATCATGCGGCAGGACTCGCTGTCGTGGGAGGATATCAAGATCTTCCGGGAGAAGTGGCCGGGCATCCTGATGGTCAAGGGCATCAACCGGCCGGACGACGCGGTAAAGGCGATGGAATACGGCGTGGACGGCATCGTCGTATCCAACCACGGCGGCCGCAACATGGACAGCGTGGTGGCCAGCATCGACGTGCTGCCCGATATCGCCGAGGCGGTGGGCGACCGTGGCACGGTGATCCTGGATTCCGGCGTTCGGCGCGGCTCCGATATCGCCAAGGCGCTGGCGCTTGGGGCCAAGGCCGTGCTGACCGGGCGGGCCACGCTGTACGGCACCGCGGTGGGCGGCCAGGCCGGGGCGTTCAAGGCGGTCAACCTGATCCGCAACGAGCTGGACAAGACCATGGCCTATACCGGTTGCCGCAGCGTTGACGAGATCACGCCCGACATCTTCTTCGGCAGCGACCGGCAGAGTAACCGCCTGCGCGATATGGTGATGGATACCGTGTGACGCCGATCCGTGCGGTAGCGACCTGCGTATGGCAATGCGCGGGATACCGACTCGCGTAATACCGCCGGCGTGAAAAGTGACCCGCGGGCGCGCGTTCGCCGTCATGGCCGGCGACGGCCGCCCGTCCGCGTCGGTTCGTTGCTACCGTCGGGAAAGCCGTAAAGGGTGCTCGGGCTTCCGCAGCGCACTCACGGACGTCGTCCGAGCGACGCTCTCTGCCTGCGTTGACGCCTATCTTGCTGGATCGCGCGAACGCCCGTTCCGTAGCGTTCGCCATTTCGCGTCAGGTCAGTTGGCCGTGATGCCGCGGTGCAGCCGGATGGAAGTGCCCGCCACCTCATCCCGGCAGCTTCACCGAGCCGTCCGACCGGCGCTCGAGAGGGCCGTGCGCGATCACGGCCGCTATTGGCAGCGCTCCATAAATATGCGGGAACAGGTCTCCGCCACGGGACGGCTCCCATCGCAGCGTGTCACCGACCTGCGACAGATCGACCGCAGCCACCACAAGGTTCGTCTGCCCGTGAAAATGCTTGTCCACCGTCACCGAAAGCTGCCCGGCCGTCGAAAGATGGATGAAGCCGTCGGTAAGATCCACGGCCGAGCCATGGAACACCCGCTCACGCCGCATACACGCGAACTCGTCGCCGGTCATGACCTTGTAGGCAATCCGTTCGGACATGCATCCGCTCCAGTTTGCAGTGGCAACTGCAGAATCATGATGACCGGAATGTAGCTCTTGCGGTGCGGCGCGGATACCCGGTCAGTCCGGCCCCGCTCACGCGCGAACGTCATTTCCGATTTTGCGGATCGGCGCACCGGAAAACCGGCCGGTGATTTCACTGGTCCGATGTGGAATCGTGAGGAGCGGGGCAGCAGAGCGCCGCCCCATTCCGCCTTATGCCTGGCCTGGCGGCTTATAGGCCCCGCGGATTTGCCGGGCTTTCTGTCGAATCCCGGCAATTTCATCCATCGTGAACAGCCGCGTCAGTTGCAGGTTCTGAACGGCGCCGGCGGATATGGCGGTGCCCGCGACAGCAGGTGCCATATCCGGATCGTTCACGTCGAAGATCACCATAATACCCGGACCGTTGCTGGCCTTGCCATAGATGGCAACCATTTTGCCACCGGCTGCTTCCAGCAGTTGCTGCACAGCGGCCTGGCGGTTGGTCTCGGGATTTCCCGCATCGCATTGAGCGCCTGGGGAGTGTAGTCGGCCGTCAAACAGAAGAGCATCGGCGTACCCTTTCTCTGTTCGAGTTCATCAAGCGGCACGCTACCAATCTTCGGCGCTGGGATTTCCAGCCGCGGAACGCCAGGCAGAGGACTTGACGGATGGCAAGTAAATTCGCAGGCGCTGACTGCGATGATTGGCATCGCTGTCGTGCATCGCCCCGGTCGGCACGCCACTGCCCAGGGCCGCGTTTCCCCAGCGACTCGTCCGCAGAAGACGCGTTACCCAGGATCGCTGACGCCGCGCACGGCGATCAGTACGGCCGGTATCCCACCCAGTTTCCCGCCGGCTCGTACTCGCAGACCCAGACCTGACGATGTGCGTCACTGCCGACGGCACACCCCACAGCGCGCGTCGTCCGCCAGACGATCTGGGTATAGTGGCCGCAGACACCCGAACATGAATTCGTGCCATGATCGTACTCGCGCGCCTCATCGGCCCACGCCGCTACCACCTGGTGCGGTGTGGCGGTGCCGCCGGTCATCTCGTACAGGTTTTCGCCGTAACGATCGCCGAGCCGGTGCTCGAAAGTTCCTGTAACGACAAGATGGTGGGCCCAGCTCTGAGCGATCGCCGCAAGCCGGTTCGACCATCGTAGAGGCGGCTCGCCGACAGTGGCGCGAACCGTATTCTGCAGTGCCAGCAACTGGTGCGCCGGCCATGCGGGCGAAGTCCGTGGCGACGCGTCGTCATGTTGGGCGGGACGCATCGCGGGATAAGCCGGCAACGAAGTTTGCGGCCCGCCATATGGTTGCGTCGGTGCCGGATAGCCACGATCGGCGTCGGACGGTGCATGGCCCTGAACCGCACCGGGCACCTCGTCGGCGGGATGGCCCGGTTCCGGGATGTAGATCGGCTGCCGGGGCTGGTAACCGGGCGGGTACGTAACGAAGGGCCCGACATACTGCGCATTCGCGGCAGTTCCCGCGGCGAGCAACACCATGCTGGCGAGTGGTAAGCGCATGACGCGATCCCTGGCGTGGAATTGTGGCCGGGCTGCGGCGCTTCCAGGCCCACGGATGCAGCGTCCGGACTTCCAGGTCTCGGCGAGCGGCCCACCCTTGTCGCGGCATGAGCGGCCCACCCTTGTCGCGGCGGCCGCCGTCCCGATGCGCAGACGTTGGCGATGGCGATGCATCCCTGGACCTGCCCCGCAATTGACCCCGCCATTAATCCCCCTTACCGATTCCCCATGCCAAACCTCGATCGCTGCCTGAACATCTGGGATCTCCGCGACGCCGCCCGCCGTCGCCTGCCCAAAGGCGTGTTCGATTTCGTCGATCGCGCCACCGAGGACCACATCTCGGTCGCCAACAACCGCGCCGCGTTCGAGCGCATCAAGCTGCGCCATCGCGCCCTGGTCGATGTCTCCGGCCGCAGCGTCGCCACCACGCTGTTCGGCAAGCCCGCCAGCCTGCCCATGGCCATCGCCCCCACCGGCGCCGCCGGCCTGTGCTGGCACCAGGGGGAGCTGGAGCTCGCCAAGGCCGCCGCCGCCGCGAAGATCCCGCTGACCCTGTCCACCGCGTCGATGACCGCGATGGAGAAGATCGCCGCGGCCGGCGGGCCGGACAAAGGCGGGCGGCTGTGGTTCCAGCTCTATGTCTGGAAGCAGCGCGAATTGTCGCACGAGCTGATCCGCCGCGCCCACCGCAACGGGTTCGAGGCGCTGATCGTCACCGTCGACTCCCCCGTCTCCCCCAACCGCGAATACAACACGCACAACGGCTTCGCCCTGCCGTTCAAGCTGACCCCGCGCTTCGCGGCGGATGTGGCGCTGCATCCGCTCTGGGCGCAAAGCGTTCTGCTGAAATACTTCACCGGCGGCGGCTTTCCGCGGCACGAGAACTACCCGGAGGAATACCAGCGTTCCATCCTCAGCGGCTCCGGCGCCCGCGACGGAATGCGCGCGGATTCGCTGGCCTGGGAGGATATCGCCAAATTCCGCGACATTTGGCCCGGCGTGCTGATGCTGAAAGGCGTGCAGCGGCCGGACGACGCGGTGAAGGCGATCGAATACGGCGTGGACGGCATCGTCGTGTCCAACCACGGCGGCCGCAACATGGACAGCTCCGCCGCGACGCTGGACGTGCTGCCGGACATCGCCGAAGCGGTGGGTAACCGCGCCACAGTCATCCTGGATTCCGGCGTCCGCCGCGGCTCCGACATCGCCAAGGCCCTGGCGCTGGGCGCCAAGGCGGTGCTGACGGGACGGGCGACGCTGTATGGGACGGCGGCTGGCGGCGAGGCAGGCGCGGTGAAGGCGGTGAACATCCTGCGCAACGAGCTCGACAAGACGATGGCCTATACCGGGTGCCGTTCGGTGGACGAACTCACGCCGGACATCTTCTTCGCCGAAAGCACCGGCAACCGCCTGCGCGACCGTGCGATGAGCGCCGCCTGACCGGAGCGTGCCCGGCGGCCGGCCGCGGTTCGGTCGACGAACGGCCGGCCACAGGCGGCCCGCGCACCCCCTGCTGCACGCACGCACCGCTGCGCCCGCAACACCTCGCCACCCGCACGCCCCTCGTGGCTTGCCACCCGCATAGCCTTCGGTACACGAGGCTCGCCCCCCCCCACAGCCGCCGGACACGCGCATCGCCACTTGCGCGGCCCGCCGCGCCCATGACGCGGAAACGGTTGATTAACCCTTCCCCCGCATGCTGTCCGGCCACGCGCCACAAGTCCGGACAAGGGGGCCACACACCCATGAGTGGCATCGTCAGCGGCATCAACTACAGCCTGCTCTTCGGCGGGCCGTCGGCCACGACCAACATCGCCAGCCAGATGCTGACCACGCTCTACAGCGACGGAACCGCGGCTGCGTCCACCGCGGTGTCCACCGGCAACCCGCTGACCGACCTGAAACTCGCCCAGGCGAACCAGACGACGGACGTCGCCAGGGAAGCGAAGATGCCGCAGGTGGCGCGCGACATCGCGGCGTTCAAAACCGCGGTCGCCAACGCCAAGGACATCAAGACCGCCCTGACCAATCCCGACGTGATGAAGGTGCTGCTGACCGCCAACAACCTGGCCAGCTACATCAAGTATCCGGCGCTGGCGCAGAAGGCGCTGCTGTCCGACCCCAGCCAGAGCAATGCCCTGGTCAACCAGCTCAACGACACGGCGCTGCTGAACACCACCAAGTCGTTCGATTTCGCCAAGAACGGCCTGTCCGCGCTGCAGAACCCACAGGTGATCGCCAGCCTGACCAACGGCTATGCCGAGGTGCTGTGGCGCCAGTCGCTCGACAAGGCGACGCCCGGCCTGTCCAACGCGCTGGCGTTCCTGAGCCAGGCCAGCGCGATTTCAACCGTGGACGACATCCTCGGCAATGCGGTCAACCGCAACGTGGTGCTGACGGCCCTGGGCATCCCGCAGCAGATCGCCTTCCAGCCGCTGCGGGCGCAGGAGAAGGCGCTGTCGTCACGCCTGGACGTGAAGAAGTTCCAGGACCAGAAATTCGTCACCAGCATCACCGACCAGTATCTGCTGAAGATGCAGCAGCAGGCCCAGTCCAATCCCAACAAGGGCCCGAGCCTCACCGCGCTGGCGGTGCAGGCCAGCGGCCTGGTGGTGTAGGCATCCGGGACGCCGGACAGGGCATAATCCCCGCAACGACTCGGGGATTCCTGCCGCATGCCTGCCGCCTTCATCGCGCCTGTCCTGTCCGCCATCGCCGCCCTGGCCGCGCTCGCCGCCCTGCTGGTGGTCGCCCGCCAGGGCCGCGCCCTCGCCACGCTGCGCCTGCAGAACGAGCAGGTCCTGGCCGGCGCCCACGCCGAGGCGGAAACCACCCGCGCCGCCCTGCGCGCCGCCGACACTGCCACGGCCGAACGCCTGGCGACGCTGCGGGCCGCGCAGCAAACCGGGATCGAGCAGATCCGCACCGTGCTGTCGCGCGAACAGGGGGACCTGCGCCTGGCCCTGGCCGAGGGCCAGCAGAAGACCGCCGACCGCATCGGTGCCCAGTTCGAAACCACCCGCACCATGATGGAGGCCAAGCTGCGCGAACTGCGCGAGGGCAACGAAACGAAGCTGGCGGCCATCCAGAAGACGGTGAACGAACAACTGCACGCCGCGGTGGAAAAGCAGATGAACGACAGCTTCGCCCGCGTCATCGACCAGTTCACCGCGGTGCAGAAGGCCATGAGCGACGTCCAGGCCGTCACCGCGCAGATCGGCGACATCAAGCGCCTGTTCGCCAACGTGAAGACCCGCGGCGGCTGGGGGGAGGCCCAGGTGCGCGCCATGCTGGACGACATCCTGCCCCCCGGCGCCTATGAAACGAACCGCAAGGTCCGCCCCGACAGCGACGACGCGGTGGAATTCGTGGTGCTGATGCCGGCGCACGGCCCGGACAAGCCGCTGCTGCCGATCGACGCGAAATTCCCGGTGGAGGACTACGAACGCCTGCTCGCCGCCTCGGAAGCCGGCGACGCCGAGGGCGAACGCACCGCCACCCGCCGGCTGGAACGCGCCGTCCGCGAGCAGGCGCGCAAGATCGCCAGCAAATACATCGCCCCGCCGGCCACGGTGGAATTCGCCGTGATGTACCTGCCCACCGACGCGCTGTATGCCGAGGTGGCGCGCATCCCCGGCCTGATCGACCAGATCGGCCGCGAATGCCGCGTCGTGGTGCTGGGGCCCAGCCTGTTCCCGGCGCTGCTGCGCACCATCCACCTGGGCTTCGTCACCCTGGCGCTGGAGCAGAAGGCCGACCAGATCCGCGACCTGCTGGGCGCCACCCGCACCGAGATGGTGAAGATGGACGACGTGCTGGCGAAACTCGCCCGCCAGGCCGGCACGTTCAGCAACACGATCGACCAGGCCCGCCGCCGCACCCGCGCCGTGGGCCGCAAGCTGCGCGGGGTGGAGGCGGTGGAAACCGCACAGGCCGAGCAGTTGCTGGAGTTGGAGAACGAGGTGCTGGAGGAACCGACGGAGTAACCGGACAGGGTTGGGCATGCTCGCGTTTGATGTAGGTCAAGGGGGCGGCGCGTCTCCCGCCTAATCTTCCGACCGTCACACAACGGTCACACGCCGATGTCGGAACGCACGCGCCGAACGCCGGACCGGATCGCTGCCCTGAAACCCGTCCTGCTGGCCTGCGCGCTGCTGCTTGTTGCGCTGGTGATCTTGCCGGCGCTGCGTGCGCGGGCCGCCACCGAACAGCCGTACTCCCCGGCCGCCTTCGCTGCGGCGCAGGAACAGGGCAAGCGGATCCTGGTGGACGTCGAGGCGGCCTGGTGCTCCACCTGCACCATCCAGCGCCCGATCATCGACCGGCTCGACGAGCGGCCGGAACTTCGCGACCTGCTGGTCTTCACAGTCGATTTCGACCGTGACACCGACGCGTTGAACGCCTTGAAGGTATCCGTCCAGAGCACCCTGATCCTGTTCCGCGGCAAGACCGAGGTCGCGCGGCTGACCGGCGAAACCGATCCGCAGGCGATCGAGGCGTTCCTTGAACAGGCACCGTCCCGCTACGTCGAGGTCAGCGCGTTCTCGGCGGCAAGCTACCTTCTGGCCGTGCTCGCAGGGACCTTGTCGATCCTCTCCCCCTGCGTCCTGCCGCTGGTCCCCATCGTGATCGCCGGCGCCGCGACGTCCCACCGCTTCGGCCCGGTTGCGCTGGCCGCCGGGCTGGCGGTGTCCTTCGTCGCCGTCGGCCTGTTCGTTACCACCATCGGCTTCGGCCTCGGCCTGGAGCGCAACGTCCTCCGCACCGCCGCCGCGGCGCTGATGGTGGTGTTCGGCCTGGTGCTGGTCAGCCGCCCGCTGGAGGCCCGCTTCGCCCAGCTTGCCGCACCGCTGCAAGCGCTGGGGGACCGGCTGATCGGCCATGCCACGCCCGCCGGACTTTGGGGCCAGTTCGTCATCGGCCTGCTGCTCGGCGCCGTCTGGAGCCCCTGCGCCGGCCCGCTGCTCGGCGCCGCGCTGACACTGGCGATGCAGCGCCAGGACCTGTTCCAGGCCGGGCTGGTCATGCTGCTGTTCGGCCTCGGCGCCGCCGCCCCGCTGGCCTTCATCGGCGTCCTGTCGCGCGAGACGCTGGTGGGCTGGCGCCGCCGCATGGGCGACTTCGGTCACGCCGGCCATGTGCTGCTGGGCGTTCTGCTGCTGGTGCTGGGCACGCTGATGCTGACCGGCCTCGACCGGCAGGTGGAAACCGCCCTGCTGCAGATCACGCCCGCATGGCTGACCCGCCTCACGACGCGCATCTGACGCCCCCGCCCCGGGCTCGCGCAGCACCCGGGACGTCCTGGCGCCCGTCGCATCGGAGAACCCGGTTTGCACAAGATTGCGGAGTGAGGCCCGGCAACGCGGGGCCGAGCCGTGGCCGGCCTGACGCGGCCGGTGCGCCTGCCGACCGGAACGCACCGTTGCGTGGCCTGCAAATCCTCCCTAGCGTCGGGTACGACACGACGTTCAGGGAACCTGCACGGCATGAATGACCAGACGCCACCGCCGCGCCCCTCGGCGGCCGGCCAGACCACCGAGACCCAGCCCGTGGGGTGGGAGCCGGAACTCGCCGAACTCCGGGAACGCATCGCGCTCGCCAGGGAACTTGGCGGCAAGGAGCGCGTCGAGCGCCAGCACAAGGGCGGCCGGCTGACGGTGCGGGAGCGCATCGACCGCATGCTGGACCCGGAGAGCTTCCACGAGATCGGCGCCATCGCCGGCAAGGCGACCTACGACGCCGCCAGCCGCCACATCCTGTCCTTCACCCCGGCCAACTGCGTGTTCGGCCGCGGCACGGTGGACGGCCGGCCGGTGGTGGTGGCCGGCGACGACTTCACCCTGCGCGGCGGCTCGGCGGATGCCTCCATCAAGGGCAAGCCGAAAATGTCGGAGGAGATGGCCACCACCTATCGCCTGCCGATCATCCGGCTGATCGAGGGCTCGGGCGGCGGCGGGTCGGTGAAGACCATCGAGACCACCGGCCGCGCCAACCTGCCGGGCGGACTGACCGAGACGACTTCCTTCGACCTGGTCGCCAACCAGATGGGCGTCGTGCCGGTGGTGGCGCTGGGCCTGGGCTCGGTCGCCGGGCTGGGGGCGGCGCGGCTGGCGGCCAGCCACTACTCGGTGATGGTGAAGGAAATGTCGGCGGTGTTCGTCGCCGGCCCGCCGGTGGTGGAACGCCTGGGCGAACCGCGCAGCAAGCAGGAACTGGGCGGCTGGGAAATCCAGTTGGGCTGCGGCGCCGTGGACCACGCGGTGGACACCGAGGACGAAGCCTTCGAGGCCGCCCGCCGCTTCCTGTCCTACCTGCCCAGCTCGATCCACGACGTGCCGCCGCGGGTGCGGAACTGGGACGACCCGGAGCGGCGCGAGGATTCGCTGATCTCGGCGATCCCGCGCGAGAAGAAGCAGGCCTACCACATGCGCCGCATCATCGAGGCGCTGGTGGACAAGGGCAGCTTCTTCGAAATGGGCCGGCTGTTCGGCCGTTCCATCATCACCGGGTTTGCCCGGCTGGACGGCTGGCCGGTGGCGCTGATGGCTGGCGACCCGCTGTACTATGGCGGCGCCTGGACGGCGGATGCCTGCAACAAGATCATCCGCTTCGTCGATACCGCGCAGACCTTCCACCTGCCGATCGTGCACCTGGTGGACTGCCCGGGCTTCCAGGTCGGCCTGGCGGCGGAAAGCAGCGCGGTGATCCGCTGGGGCGTGCGCGCGCTGTCGGCGATCAACCAGACCACCGTGCCCTGGTGCAGCATCGTCGTGCGCAACTGCTACGGCGTGGGCGGTCTGGGCCACCAGCCGGTGAGCCACTACTGCGTGCGCTACGCCTGGCCCTCGGCCAGTTGGGGGTCGCTGCCGCTGGAAGGCGGCATCGAGGCCGCCTACCGCGCCGAGATCGAAGCCGCCGATGATCCGGCCGCCAAGCTGGAGGAAATCGAGGCGCGGCTGAACCGGCTGCGCTCGCCGTTCCGCACCGCGGAGCCGTTCTGGGTGGACGAGATCATCGACCCGCGCGACTCCCGGCGGCTGCTGTGCGAGTTCGCCAACATGGCGGCGCCCCTGCGCACCCCCGGGGAGTCGCGGTTCACCATGCGGCCGTAATACCAACCCACATTATGTTTGACACACGGTCGGCCGTTCAGCGTCATGGCCCGCGCAGGCGGGCCATCCACGTCTTTTCGTAGCTGCCATCAGCGAAACTCGTGGATAGCCGGCCTTCGCCGACCTTGACGGTGAGTGGCCGCCCAACGGTCGAACGATACGCGGGTTGGCACTACAGACCGTACCGGCAAGCTCACGCGACGCGTGTTGCCTTCGGCATGACGCAGCCGTGGGTGGCGGGCCTGCGCCGGCCACGACGTGGAACGTTGCGCCGGCAACCGTTCCTGCCTTGACCAGAGCGGGATTGGAAGACAGCCCGCCCGCGCGGGCCATAGCGCTGAATGGCTGACCCTGTACCGAACGCAGCCTGGGTTCCTGTTGGCGCGCAGGGCGCCAAGTACCAACCGCCTACGTCTTGGTTGAAGTCAATTGGGGAAAGACGTGAATGGGCGTCCGTGACGACGAACCGGCACCCATGGGCGACACGTTACCCGGGTTGGTGTCCCCCCGACCGCGCCCGGCACGGCCAGCTTCGAGAGCCCCGCCACGCCCATCGCACTTCCGAAATGCGCGAACGATCCGCCGGATCGGCCGGCCGCGCCGGTGCCGCGGCCATGCGCGAACGAAATCCGTTGACCCGCTGATTTTCACCATATAATAACGAAACATAAACGAAAGAGGCATCGAGGGCTGCGATGACGCTTCACCTCTACCGGCCAGGCAGGAAAATGCCCTCCCGGCAAGTCGGCACGGCGACACCCAACGAGCTTCGTTACAAGCCCATCACCGCAGGCAACGCACGGGCTTATGCCAAGCGGAGCCATCCAATTAGCGTGATGGACGATTTCGACGAGTTGAGCGTCAATGAGCTATTGATTTCAGTGCGGGACAAGCGTGTCGGTGTACTCGACCTGAACATTGCCGGCGCCTTTCTGTGCGAACTTTCGTTGAAAGCTCTGGAAGAAGAACTATCCAACAGCAACGCTGAATTCTTCTGCAAGGAGAATGTTGCGATCATGACGGGACATTATAAGTCATTCCTTGCCAAGAAGACCCCAACAGAGCAGGGCGCTTTTGTTTTTGTGTGCTCCGCCGGCATGGTCGCCACGGGCAGCCTGCGAAAATTCTCCACCAATTCAAACAGACGGCTGGCGTTCCGTACGCTGGCAACAATCATCAATCACATCCGAACCGGCGCATCCCAGGATCTGGTGAATGAGATGAATAACTTCGAAGGCAACCCCACCAATCTCGACCTGGATAGATTCGACGAGAACGACCCAATCGACGAAAACATTTGACGTTAACCGACGCAGATCCTCCACCCCCAAGGCTGCACGCATCCCTCCCAAAAGTGCGGGTGACGGCGTTGATCGGAGGATCCGTGCATCGAAACCTCCGCGTCAGCTTGCACGGTAGCAGCCGAGGCCAAGACGGCGGTCAGCACCCTCCCCCCTCCCGGGCGCTTCCGCCGGTCCGCCGTCAACCAGCCCAACATCCCACCCGTCCTTAAGCCGCACGCCCATGCGTCAGGCGCTCGGCGACCCCACGAAAGCGGGCGGCCGCCGCTTCGTCCAGGTCGAAGGACAGATGCAGCGCGTCGCTGTCGCCAACGCGCACGGTAAACGGCAGCGGAAAACCCACCGCATTGATGTGCAGCGTGCCGCGGCTGCCAACCGCCAGCGCAGGTGCCCCAACCACGTGCGCACCGCCATCCGAAAGATCACACACGCGCCCATCAGAAGTCTGTCCGTTCACGGTCACGCGGCATGGCAGATCCACCTCGTGACGGACCTCGGCGCGCCGGTCCACCTCCGGCGTGGCGGTGCGCACGACGCGGATCAGCGACTCGCGCAGATGCTCCATCGCGCTGCCCAGCGCGGACGCATTCTCCCGCACCGCCAGCGCATGCCGGCCGGTGTCTCCGGCTTCGCTCGACACCTCGTTGATGCGCACCGTCATCTCATTCGCGGCGTTGGCGGTCTCGGCGACATTGCGCGCGATCTCGGCGGTCGATGCGTCCTGCTGTTCCACCGCCGCGGCAATCGAGCCGGCGATGGCGTTGATCTCGGTGATGGTCTGTTCGATCTGCGACACCGCCGCGACGGACTCCCGGGTGGCGGCGCGCACCTGGTCGATATGGCGAGCAATATCCTCGGTCGAGCGCGCGGTCTGCGTGGCCAATTGCTTGACCTCGCTTGCTACCACGGCAAACCCCTTGCCGGCATCGCCGGCCCGTGCCGCCTCGATGGTGGCGTTCAGCGCCAGCAGGTTGGTCCTGGCGGCAATGTCGCCAATGATGCCGGCGACGGTGCCGATCTGCTCCACCTGCTGGTTGAGCATCTCGATGGACGTCCGCGTCTGGTTACCTACACTGACGGCTCGATTGACCACGTTCGTGGACTGGTTCACCTGGCCGCCGATCTCCCGGATCGAGGCGGTCAACTGTTCGGCGGCACTGGCGACGCTCTGCGCATTGGCCAGTGCCTGCGCCGCCGCGGCCGCCGCGGACTCGGCGGAAACGCCGGTGCGTGAGGCGGAGGCGTTCATCTCGTCGGCCGCTTCGGTCATGGACATCGTGCGTCGGCGGATTCCCTCCACGGCACTGCCGGTGTCGCTTTCGATCGTCTGTGCCATGCCGACCAGGGCGGCGCGCTTCTGCGCCTCCGCCTCGGCCCGTTCGACTTCGCTCCGTGCCTTGATTTCGGCGGCCTGTGCGGTCGCCTCCTGCCACTGGGCCAGGGCCCCGGCCATGGCGCCGAGTTCGTCCCGGCGGCTGGCGAAGGGAATGGTGCCGGACGTGTCGCCGGCGCTGATCCGGCCGGTCACATGCGCGAGCGCCGACAGTGGGCGGATCACGCCGTAAACCAGGGCTGCGCCCGCGGCGATACCGACCAGGGCAAACACCAGACCGGCAATGAGCGCGATGCGCAGCGCGTGCTGGGCCGAGGTGAGCTGGTCCGAGGCCTGCGCCTGGACGACAGCGGCGCCCTGGTTCGCGGCCTGCGACGCGAGCCGATCCAGTTTCCCCGTCAGGTCAGCCAGCATGGTCGCCTGGGGATCAAACCGGGTCATGACCTTGTTGCCAGCATCCAGCCCGTTGTCCACATAGGCGTGCGCCATCGCCAGGCCGGTCTGGTAATAGCCCGGGAATGCCTCCTTCACCTGCGTGATCAGTCGTAGCGCGGCGTCGTTGCCAAGCTTCCGTGCCGCCGTTTCCGCCTGCTGCACAGCACCGGTGAAGGCCGTGGCCTGTTGTTTCGCGGCGGCTTCGTCCTCGCTCAACTGCCTTGTCGCCGAAGCGTCGGTCAGGAACTGCTGCACCTGAATCACATGGTAGCGAATGTCCTTGGCCAGGCCCGACAGGTCTCGCGCCGGAGCCATCTGCGTGGTCAGGGTCCGGTTCACGCGGCTTGCGGTTTCCTCCTGGTAGGTGGCCATGCGGTCGGCGCCGATCACCAGTCCGGCAACCAGCGCCAGCAGAACGCCAAGCCCAATGAGGATCTTCGTACGCACGGACATCGGTGCCACCTCTTTCAACTCGACCGTGTATGACGCCAAGAGGTCACCAGGGGGTTAATGCGTCTGACGTCGTCGTTCCGGCGCCAGGTGCCGGCACAGGCCGAGGCACGACACAGGTGGCCCGGTGCCCAAACGACCCGGGCTGACGGAAGCGACGCAACCCGGTGCGGCGATCCGGGCAGGACACCAGCCGCGGCGGTGTTCCCGGGTGTGCCGCACCAGGCGCCCGCGGTTGCATCAGGCTGTGGCCCGGCTGTTAATCGTGGGCAGGGGCGATCGCCCCCAGCCAGCAGGAAGGGAACGTGCAACATGGAACTGTGGATCACCGGCGTCGCGTCCCCACGTGCCAGCGCCCGCACCGCGCGGGAGCATGAGGAAGCCGGCTGGGACGGATTCCTTGTGGTGGATTCACAGAACCTGTCCGGCGATCCCTATGTCGCGCTGGCCATGGCCGCCACCACGACCAGTCGCATCGGCCTGGGCACCGGCGTCACCAATTCCGTCACCCGCCATGCCGCCGCCACCGCCGCGGCGATCGTCAGCGTCAACCGCATCTCCAACGGGCGCGCGGTGCTGGGCATCGGCCGCGGCGATTCCGCCCTGGCGCATCTCGGCCGAGCACCGGCCCGCCTGCGCCAGTTCGAGCGCTATCTGCGCCAGTTGCAGACCTATCTCGCCGGCGAGGCGGTGGCGTTCGACGACATCGACATTCCCCCCGACGTCGCCCCGCCGATGTCGGAACTGGAACTGGCGGACGCGCCGCCGTTCAGCCGCATCGACTGGATCCGCGGCAGCCCCAAGGTGCCTGTGGAGGTGGCCGCCAGCGGGCCCAAGGTGATCGCGCTGGCGGCGCTCTATGCCGACCGGATCATGTTCACTCTGGGCGCCGACCCGGACCGCCTGGCCTGGGGCATCGACCTGGCGCGTCAGGTCCGGCGGCAGGCCGGGCTGGACCCGGACGGTATCGCCTTCGGCGCCTACGTGAACGCCGCCTGCCACAGGGACACGGACATTGCCCGGGCAGTGGTACGCGGCGGGCTGACCACGTTTGCGCGGTTCTCGGTGATGCACGGCAAGGCGGCCGGGCCGCTGCAAGGGCAGGACCAGGCGGTGCTCCAGGCGCTGCGCAATTCCTACGACATGCGGGCGCACACCCGCGGCGACTCCCGCCAGGCGGGCACGCTGACCGACGCGTTCGTCGATCGCTTCGCCATCGCCGGCCCGCCGTCGCTGTGCATCGACCGGCTGCAGGCGCTGGCCGGGCTGGGGCTGGACAAGGTGGCGATCTCCGGCGGCATGCGCGGCACCGACCCAACCCACGCCGCCGCGGCGAAGCACATGCTGGAGGCCGAGGTGCTGCCGGTCTTTGCCGGCACGCGCGTCGGCCAGGTCACCCACTGATTCGATTGTTCGCTGCACGGCGGTTAGCATCGGCCGCGGCAGACACGGCCCGGGGAGACGTCGCATGACCGCATCCATCACCGCGATCACCATGCCGAAATGGGGCCTGACGATGACCGAGGGCAAGGTGGTGCAATGGCTCAAGCCGGAAGGCACCGCCTTCGCCCCGGGCGAGGACCTGCTGGAGATCGAGACCTCCAAGATCACCAACGTGGTGGAGGCCGAGGCCGAAGGCGTGCTGGCCCGCGTCGTCGCGCCGGAAGGCACCACGCTGCCGATCGGCGCGCTGCTGGCCGTGGTCGCGCCCGCGAACACGGCTGCGGCGGAAATCGACGCATTCGTCGCGGGATTCGCGGTGGTCGAACCCACCGACACCGAGGCATCCGAAACCGAAGCGCCCACGCCGCAGATGCTGGAGGCCGGTGGACACCGGCTGCGCTACCTGCAACTGGGCAGCGGCGGCACACCGGTGGTGCTGCTGCACGGGTTCGGCGCCGACCTGAACACCTGGATGTTCAACCAGCCGGCACTGGCCGAGGCCCAGGCGACCGTCGCGCTGGACCTGCCCGGTCATGGCGGGTCGGAGAAGACGGTGGGCGCCGGCGACCCGGATGCCCTGGCGGCGGCGGTGGAGGCGGCGCTGGATGCGCTGGGCATCGCTCGGCTGCACCTGGTGGGGCACTCCATGGGCGGGGCGGTGGCAGCCCGGGTGGCGACCCGCCGGCCCGGCTGCGTCGCCAGCCTGACGCTGATCGCACCCGCGGGCTTCGGTGAGGCAATCAACGGCGGCTTCATCGACGGCTTCGTGCGCGCGTCCCGCCGCCGTGACGCAACCGAGGTGCTGCGGCTGCTGGTGCACGACCCCTCGCTGGTCAGCCGCACGATGGTGGAGGACGTGCTGCGCTACAAACGCCTGGACGGCGTCACCGCGGCGCTGGAAACGATCGCCGGTGCCTGGTTCCCGGGCGGCCGCCAGGCGTGCGCCGTTGCGGCCGAACTGGCCGGGCTGACCGCGCCGATGCAGGTGATCTGGGGCCGCGACGACCAGGTGATCCCGGTGGCGCAGGCAAACGCGCTGGGTGACCGCGTGCCGGTGCACATCCTGGACCGCGCCGGCCATCTGCCGCACATGGAAAAATCGGCCGAGGTGAACCGGCTGATCCGCGCCATCGTGACGCAATAACCGCCGAAAAGGATACAGGCTGTGACGGACGACGTGCAGTACCGCGAAGAAGGCGGCATCGGCTGGCTGACATTCAACCGCCCGCAGGCGCGCAACGCCCTGACCTTCGCGATGTACGAGGAACTGGCCCGCGTCGCGACCGATCCTGGCAGCCTGCGCGCCCTGGTGATCACCGGCGCCGGCGAAAAGGCCTTCGCCGCCGGCACCGATATCGGCCAGTTCCGCGCCTTCTCCAGCGCCGACGACGCCATCGCCTATGAGGCTCGGCTGGACCGCGTGCTGGGCGCGCTGGAACGCTGCAAGGTGCCGACCATCGCCGCCATTGCCGGCGCGTGCACGGGCGGCGGCGCGGGCATCGCCGCGGCCTGCGACCT
Organism: uncultured Alphaproteobacteria bacterium; assembly: GCA_963721065.1. GTDB lineage: Bacteria > Pseudomonadota > Alphaproteobacteria > Acetobacterales > Acetobacteraceae > CAWBLP01. The sequence continues at coordinate 510,618 of CAVRHO010000009.1, read as the reverse complement.
GCGCATCGCCGCCGCCAATGCGCGCTTCGGCTTCCCCATCGCGCGCACGCTGGGCAACTGCCTGTCCATGGCGAACGTCGCCCGCCTGGCTGCGCTGATCGGGCCGGCACGGGTGACGGAGATCATCTTCACCGCCCGCCTGCTGAACGCCGAGGAAGCGCACGCCGCCGGCCTGGTCAGCGAGGTGCTGCCCGACCACCCGGCGCTGCTGGAGCGTGCCGCGGCCCTGGCGCAACTGGTCGCCGGCAACGCGCCGCTGACCTTGCGCGCCACCAAGGAAGCGCTGCGCCGCCTGCGCGAGAATCTGCCGCCGGACGAGGACCTGATCCGGCTGTGCTACACCAGCGCCGATTTCCGCGAGGGCATGGAGGCGTTCCTCAACAAGCGGCCTCCGGTCTGGCAGGGACGGTAGAAAGAGCGCCGTCGCTCCCCTTGTCCGCTCGCGGTCGGGGGAGCTGTGAAGTCGGATCATCCGTCCAACGCGCAGTCGATATCCTCGCTGGTCAGCTCCCAGGCGTTGTCCAGGTTCGCGACCACCTCGCGCATGAAGCGCTCGGTCAGTTCCAGCGCGCGCTGCGGATCGCCGAAATGGTCCGCCAGCAATGCCAGCGCGAGCTGGCGCGGGCCGTCACCCTCATAGGTCCATTCGAAACCGGTTGGACTGAATCGGCGGATATCGAAGCGCGGGTTCAGCGGTTTGCCATCCACCGTTACCACCGCGCCATCCAGACTGCGGCCGCCCTCATACATCTTCATGCCTGCCCTCCCGCGCCTATGCGTCGAACATGATGACGCTGCGCACCGTTTCGCCACGTTTCAATGCCGCAAAGCCGTCGTTGATGTCCTGCAACGCGATGCGCGCCGAGATCATTTCGTCCAGCTTCAATCGCCCCTCCAGATACGCGCGCGCCAGCAGCGGGAAATCCTGCTGCGGACGGGTGCCGCCGTAGGAGCTGCGGGTGATACGCTTTTCCTGCATCAGGCTGCCCCAGCGGAATGCAACCTCCTGGTTCACTGCGACCTTGCCCAGCCAGATCACCTGGCCGCCGGGGCGCACCGCTTCCACCGACAGGCGGAAGCCGGCGGGCACGCCGGCGGCCTCGATCACCACGTCGGCGCCGCGGTCATCGGTAAGGCGGCGGGCGATGTCCGCGGCTTCCCCCGGTTCCACCGCGTGGGTGGCGCCGAGCGACTGGGCGAGCTGGCGGCGGGCGGGGTTGGGATCGACCGCGATGATGGTGCCGGCGCCGGCCAGCACGCAGCCCTGCACGGCGGACAGGCCCACCGCGCCGCAGCCGATCACCATCGCGGCGTCACCCCAGCGGAGCGCGGCAACACGCGTGGCGGCACCCACACCGGTCATCACGCCGCAGCCGATCAGCGCGGCGCGGTCGAACGGCATGGCCCGGGGGACGCGCACCGCGCTTTGCGCCGGCAGGACGCAGTAATCCGCGAAGCCACCGAGATACATCAGTTGGTGCACCGGCACCGTGTCGCAGCGCAGCCGCGGCGTGCCGTCGAAGTGGAAGGCGCGCGGCCCGTTGGCCAGGTAGGTGGTGCACAGGATCGGCTGGGCGCGCTCGCAGTAGAAACAGCTTCCGCAATGCGGGTTCCACGACAGGATGACGCGGTCGCCCACCGACAGGCCGGTGACGTCGGCGCCGAGGTCCGCGACCTCCCCGGCGGCTTCGTGGCCCAGCACCGCGGGGAGGGGCACGGCGAGGGCGCCTTCGATCGCTTCCAGATCGGTGTGGCACAGGCTGGCGGCGCGGATGCGCACCAGCACGTCACCGGGTGCGAGCGGGCCGACATCCAGTGTTTCGATGGTCATGGGCGTGCCGGTCTGACGCAGCACGGCGGCGCGGGCGCTTGGCATGTGTTCCCTCCCTACGGGCGTGCATAGCACAGGTGGGAGGAGGCGCGTTGTCATGCGGACGAGGGGCGGCGTGCGAGGCTGTTCCGCGAGTGTATGTGGCAGCGTCGCCGGGTGCTGGCACTGCGACGGCAGGGGCGCATGATTGGATCGTGCTCCCGGTTGCATGCTTGACAGCGGACCGAACCGCTCAGCCTATGGGGATGTGCCGCCGCTCCTTCGGCTGATGCGACCGCCCGCATATGCGATTGCCGCTGGGGTAGCGGACCGGACCATTGCAAGGCCGGGGTGCATGTCCTAGAAAACATGTACAGGCAATAGACACGTCAGTTCGGGGCTTCCAAGAGGCGGTTATGTCATCCCATGCAGTTGCTGCCGAGGGTCCGCCCCGGCGAGATTTCCTCAAGTTGGTTACCGGCGCCGGCGCCGCCATCGGCACCGCGGCGATCGCCTGGACGTTGATCGATTCCATGGAGCCCGCGAAGGACGTGATCGCCGCGGGCGCGCCGATCGACCTGGACATCACCTCCATCCAGCCTGGACAGCAGGTGATCATCCGCTGGCGCGGCAAGCCGATCCTGGTGGTGAACCGCACGCCGGAGGCGATGAAGACGCTGCAGAAGCCGTCGCTGGTCAATATCCTGAGCGATCCGGACTCCTCGGTGCATCAGCAGCCACCCTATGCGCAGAACTGGCACCGCTCGGTCCGGCCGGACCTGCTGGTGCTGGTAGGGATCTGCACGCATCTGGGGTGCCTGCCGTCCTACATGCCGAAGCCGGACGCGACCACGCCGGCGCCGAACTGGCCGGGCGGATATTTCTGTCCCTGCCATGGTTCGAAATACGACCTGGCCGGGCGGGTCTATTCCGGCGTGCCGGCGCCGTACAACCTGCCGGTGCCGCCGTACCACTTCCCCACCGAGAAGACGGTGCGGATCGGCGAGAACCCGAAGGGCCAGACCTTCACGCTGTCATCTGTCGTGCAGATGTAGCGTGGCCGGGCGGAGGGCGGCCTGACGCCAGGCTGCCTTCATGCCGGCTGCTGTAGAGTCCGACACAGGCGCATGCGTTCCGCGTTGCGACCGGTGACGGGTCCATCGGCGCCGCAATCGGCACGCCGGCACCAACCCTCGGCATCGTGCGTCATGACCGGGCTTGACCCGGCCATCGACGCCGGAACGATCGGGGCGACGGGGGGCAACCGCCAGCCAGTCGTCCCTCAAATCCCGACATTCCCCGACCTGCGGCGCGCCGCCAGCAACCGGTTCGACTCGAAGAACCGCTCCACCGCCGCCGCATGCACCGCGCGCGACCCGGCATCGAAGTCGCCGGTCGGCGGCGGTTCCGGATCGAAATGCCGGTGCGCATCGTGCCCACGCACCAGCGCCGCAGTCACGCGCACGTCGTTGACCAGGCGGCAATGCGTCGGGATGTAGCTGACGCCGATGCCGATGCGACGCTGGCCGGTGCGGTTCGGCTCGGATGAATGCACGATGTGCGTGTGGTGCAGCGAGATCTGTCCGGCCTTCAGCGGCATCATCACGTAGTTCGTGTAGTCCAGCCTGTGCGCGATGGTCTGCCCGCGCGACAGCAGGTTGCCCGGCACGGCGGTGTCCTTGTGCGGCCTCTGGCCGATGACCTGGCTGCCCGGAATTACCTTGATGCAGCCCATCTCCGGCGTGGCATCGGTCAGCGCGATCCATGCGGTCACCTGCTCCGCCGGCTCCAGCCCGAAATACGTGCCGTCCTGGTGCCAGGAGACGTGTGACGGCTCGTGCGGCTCCTTCAGCCAGGAGGTCAGGTGGTAGATCAGGATGTTCGGGCCGATCAGGCTCTCCACCGCGTCCAGCACCTTCGGGTGGCGCACCAGCGCATCCATCCAGGTGAACAGCAGGTGCGACTTGGACCGCACCAGGCCGGGCAGTTTGCCGAACGTGTCGCCCTGTTCCCGTTCGAACGCCTCCAGATGGCCGCGGAAGCCGCGGACCTCCTCCGGTGTCAGGCAGTCCACCGGGAAGAGGAAGCCGTCACGCCGGTACTGCGCGACCTGTTCGGATGACAAGCTGGCGGGCATGGGCGGCACTCCGGCAATCGTGGATGCTTGGGGCCGGCGTCGTCAGGTTTGCGGCCTGGCCTTGAGTTGCGATGGAACCCTACGCCGCGCCACCGCGTCTGCTCAACCTCGCGGCAGCTTTCACCGCGGGCGGTCCAGCACGTCGCCGCGGCGCCGGTCATGCCGTGCCCGCATTCCCGCGATTTGCCGCCGCCCCCCGGTTCGGCTCATCATCCGCCGGCTGGCGACAAGACGGGGAGGACCACCCATGACAAGCACGCCACACCTGCGCCCACTAAACGACGCGCTCGGCACCGAAGTGCTCGGCGTCGATCTGGCAAAACCAATGGACGACACAACGTTTGCCTGGATCGCCCGGGCCTTCGCCGACCACCCGGTGCTGGTGTTTCGCAACCAGGACCTGGGCGCCGGGGACCTCGCCGCCTTCGGCCGCCGCTTCGGCGCCCCGCGCAAACACGCGCTGATCAAATACCGCCACGCCGAACATCCCGACGTTTCCTGGCTCACCAACGTCGATGCGGACGGCAACGTGGACTGGTACGGCGTGAAGCGCGCCACCGACTGGCACACGGATTCAACTTATGAGGACGAACTGCCGCTGCTGGCAATGCTGCACGCGAAGGAAGTGCCCGCCGAACGCGGCGGCACAATGTTCGCGGATATGCGCGCCGCCTGGGAGGCACTGCCCGAAATCCGCAAGCGACAACTCGCCGAACTGACCGGGCTGCACGGCCGCCACACCGGACCGGCCGGCAAGAAACTATACGGCGACTTCAAAGGTGTGACGGAGAAACAATACGTGGAAGTCCCCTGGCCGGCCGTGCTGCCGCATCCGGTGACCGAACGGCCCATCCTGTTCGTCAATCCGATGCACACGCACGGCTTCGCCGGCATGACGCGCGAGGAGTCCTGGCCGCTGATCGAGGAACTGGCGCAACACGCAACCCAGGATCGTTTCACCTATTACCACCAGTGGCGGGTCGGCGACCTGGTGATGTGGGATGAACGGGCAACGATGCACCGCGGCGCCGGTGACTCCCGCCCCGAGGAACGTCGCGTCATGCTGCGCACCATCGTCTATCCGAACTGAATGCCAGAGCGCGGCATGGAGAGAATCTGATGGCGCCTGACGAACGCTTCGACGTGGCCTACCTGCTGCTGAGCGGCACAACCACCTCGGCCCGCGGTCCGGACCTTCTGCGCGGCCTGCTGTCGCTCGGCTTTGCCACCGTCATCGCCATCCCCACGCCGAACGCGTCGCGCGTGATCGCACCGCGCGACCTGGCCGATGTTCCCGGTGCGTGCCTGGTGGAATCGTATTTCGACCAGGCCATCCGCCCGCGGCCGCCGCGCGGCGTGGTCCTGTTCGCGCCGTGCAGCTTCAATTCGCTGAACAAGCTGGCGCAGGGGATCGCCGACACCCTGACCCTGTCGGTTGCGGCCGAGGCGATCGGGCGCGCCACCCCGGTCATCGTGGGCCCGTCGCTGAACGCCCCGCTGCTGGAGCACCCGGTTGCCCAGGCGTCATTGCGCCGACTTCCCGAATGGGGGGTAACCATCGTGCCGCCCGTCGATACCGGCGACGGGCCGCGTCTGGCGCCGACAGAACAGTTGCTCGACGCGGTTCATCCCTACGTTCGCTGAGACAGCACGGGCGCCGCGGTGGCGCGCGTGGCCTGGCATCGATTTGTGCTAAATGCGCGTGTGCAGGCACACGTACCTGCGCGCGACGGGACAAAGGAGGAAACAATGGCGGCTCGTGCGGATCGAATCAGCGCCTTGCTGTCGCAGGCGACGAAGGCGGGCAAGGTCCCGGGGGTCTCGGTGGCCGCCGTGCTGCCGGACGGGGACGTCGTAACCGCGGCGGCCGGGACACGCGATGCCAGCAGCGGCCTGCCGATGGAGCCCGACAGCCTGGTGTGGATCGCCTCGATGACCAAGGCGATCACCGCCGCGGCCGCCATGCAGTTGGTGGAGCAGGGCAAATTGTCGCTCGACAAACCCATCGCATCGGTGCTGCCGGCGCTGGCGAAGCTGCAGGTGCTGGAAGGCTTCGACGCCGCCGGCAAGCCCAGGCTGCGGCCGGCCCGCGGCGCGGTGACGCTGCGGCATCTGCTGACCCATAGTTCCGGCTTCGTTTACAACATGTGGAACGACGACATGCGGCGCTACCTGGAGGTGAGCGGCACGCCCGGCATCACCTCCTGCGAGAATGCGGCGCTGGACGTGCCACTGGTATTCGATCCCGGCGCCGCCTGGGACTACGGCATCGGTATCGACTGGGCCGGCAAGGCCGTGGAAGCGATCAGCGGCATGCGCCTCGGCGAGTATCTCGACGCCCATATCCTCCAGCCGCTCGGCATGAAGGACACCGTTTTCCGCATCCGCGACGACCAGCGTGCCCGCCTGGCGAAGGTGCACACCCGCTCGGACAAGGGTGTGGAGGCCACCGATTTCATGATGCCGCAGGAGCCGGAATTCGAGATGGGCGGCGGTGGATTGTACTCCACCGTCGGCGACTACCTGCGTTTCGCCCGCATGATCCTGGGCGGCGGCGCGCTGGATGGTGCGCGGGTGCTGTCGGAGCAGACGGTGGCCACGATGGGCGCCAACGCCATGGGCGACCTGCGCTGCCGAGCGATGAAGACCGCAATGCCGCCGCTGACGAATGATGTGGATTTCCTGGCCGGCTGGCAGTGGGGGCTGAGCTTCCTGATCAACCCCGAGCCGCTGCCCACCGGCCGTTCGGCCGGCTCACTGGCCTGGGCGGGTCTGGCGAACTCGGTACTACTGGATCGATCCGAAGAAGCGCGTCGCGGGTGTGTACGCCACCCAACTGCTGCCGTTCTTCGATGCGGAGTTGGTCGCACTGTTCGAGGCCTTCGAGAAGGCGGTTTACGACATGGCGTAGTCCGGAAGCCGGGACGGCTCACGCGCTCTCCTCCCCTCGCGGCAGGGGTGAGGGGAGGGGGCGTTACCATCCCGTTCGTCGGGCTTCCGCCTGGTCCCGCGGTGATCGCAGCGAGGGAGAGCGAGGCCCGAAATCCCGCCGGTCCAAGGTCGGCCGGTACTCGCCCAGCAAGGGACAGGGGGCCGACCCTACCCCGGCTTCGCATCGCGCAGTCGCCGGCCGCCGTAGCTGCGGACCTCCGCCTGCGGGGCCATCGCCTTGATGCCCTCCTGCAGCGCCGCCCGCTTCTCGTGGATCGACACCAGCACGGGCCCCATCGGGATGCCCAGGTCCACCAGCACGGCCTCGGACAGTTGCAGGCTGGCTTCGATGGTCTCCGGCACCGCGTCGGAGGCGCCGGTCCGGTACAGATGTGCCGCATGCCGGGCGTCCCGCGCCCGCACCACGATCAGCAGATCCGACCGTTCCGCCCGGGCCGCCGCGACCAGTCCATCCGTGACCGCCGGCTCATCCAGCGTCACCACCAGCGCCCTTGCGTCCTGCAGGTGCAGGTGGCGCAACAGCTCGATCTGCGTCACGTCGCCATAGTACACCGGCCGCCCCTCCCGCCGTTCGCGCGCCACCCGGTCGGGGTCGTGGTCGATGGCGACATAGGGAATGCGGTGGTCCTCCAGCATGCCCGCCACCATCTGGCCGACACGGCCGAACCCGGCGATGATCACGCGCGGCGTGTCGCCCGGCGCCTCGGGCAGCAGCAGTGCCGGATCGATCGGAGCAGGGGCGGCGCGTGGTGACAGCCGGCCGCCCAGCGCCGACAACAGCGGGATCGCCGCCATGGTCAGCGCGGTGATCAGCAGCACGTCGCCGCCGACCTCGCCGCTGAGCAGGCGCTCTCCCGTGGCCAGGGCGATGATGACGAAACCGAACTCCCCGCCCGGACCCAGCAGCAGGCCGGCTTGCAGGCCCCGCGCCCAGGACAGGCCGAAGGCGCGGGTCAGCGGAATGATCAGCACGCCCTTCACCACCGCCAGCCCGACCGCCGCGCTCAGCAGCATCACCGGATGGGCGGCCAGCGTGTCCAGGTCCAGGCTCATACCGATGGAGATCAGGAACACGCCGACCAGCAGGCCCTTGAACGGTTCGATGGTGACTTCCACCTGGCGGCGGTATTCGGTGCCGGCCAGCAACAGCCCGCCGATCAGCGCGCCCAGCGGCATGGACAGGCCGGCGGCTTCGGTGGCCACGCCGCTGGCGATCACCACCAGCAGGCAGGCGGCGATGAAGAACTCGGCGCTGCGGGTGCGGGCGACGCTGCGGAACAGCGGGCGCAGCACAAGGCGGCCGAGCCCGACGATGGCGGCGACCGCCAGCAGGGCCTGGCCGATCGCCAGGGCGAACCCGGCCGCGCCCCCGGAATGGCTGTCCGGGGCGAGCGCGCCCAGGGCGAACAGCACCGGTACCACCGACAGGTCCTGAAACAGCAGCACCGCGAAGCTGGCCCTGCCGGTCGGCGTATTGATCCGCTTCTCGTCCGACAGCACCTGCAGCACCACCGCGGTGGAGGACATGGCCAGGGCGATGCCGACCACTGCGGCTTCGCCGGTCGGCCGGCCGATGGCAATGGCGATGCCGGCCAGGGCGACAGCGCACAACGTGACCTGCGCCGCGCCCAGGCCGAACACCAGGCGTCGCATCAGCCACAGGCGCTCGAAGGAGAGCTCCAGGCCGATCATGAACAGCAGCAGCACCACGCCGAGTTCGGCGATCGGCTCGATGGCGGCGCGGTCGGTGAGGGTGACGGCGGACAGCCACGGAAAGTGCCCGGTCAGCGCACCCAGGCCGAACGGGCCGACGGCGATGCCGACCAGCATGTAGCCCAGCACCGGGCTGAACCGCAGGCGTTGCACAAGCGGTATGACAACGCCTGCTGCGCCGAGGACGATCAGGGCTTCCTTGTAGAAGGACGGAGCGTGGGCCGATTCCATGCCTGGGGTTTAGCAGGTCCGGTCGCCGTCAGGGACGCGAAGGTCGCGCTTTCATTTTTTCGTTGCGTGCAGGGACGGCGTGGATGCCAGACTTTTGCCCGATAGGCGCAAAACGGGTGTGCAGAAACACCGCTCTCCCGCGTCACGGTCGGCCATCAACCAGCCATCTGCCCCCGACCCGTCGTGTTCCGTTGCACCCCGACCCGATCGTTCCGGTGCCGAAGGTGGGTTCGGACCGGCCAGGACAGGAAGGACCGGGCCGCGACATGAAGGACGCGGCCAGGACAGGAAGGGCTGGGGTCGGCGCAATCGTTGCAGCGCAGACGGGCCTATGCCCGCCACAACGCCATTCGCGGTCAGCCCGGCGACATCGAAGCCGCTACAGCGACCAGCGCAGCTTGGCCCCCAGCTCGCCGATGATGCCGCGGCGGAACGCCAGCACGCAGAGCATGAAGATCGCCCCCTGGGTCACCGTCACCCAGGCGCCGAACTCCGCCAGGTAGTTCTCCATTGCTGTCACCACCGCGGCACCCATCACCGGACCGAAGATCGTGCCCAACCCGCCGACCAGCGTCGTCAGCACCACCTCGCCCGAGGTGGAGTAGTGCACGTCCGTCAGCGTCGCGATACCGAACACCAGCGCCTTGGTGCCGCCGGCTACGCCCGAGAGCGTGCAGGACAGGATGAAGGCGATCAGCTTGTAGTGGTTGGTCTGGTAGCCCAGCGAGATGGCGCGCGGCTCGTTCTCGCGGATTGCCTTCAGCACCTGGCCGAACGGCGAGTGGATGATGCGGTGGATCAGCAGGAAGCCGGCCAGGAAGATCACCGCCACGACCCAGTACATCGTCATGTCGTTGTTCAGGTTCAGCACGCCGAACAGATGGCCGCGCGGCACGCGCTGGATGCCGTCCTCACCGCCGGTGAAGGGAGCCTCGACGCAGAAGAAATACACCATCTGCGCCAGCGCCAGGGTGATCATGGCGAAGTAGATGCCGGACCGGCGGATCGCCAGGTAGCCCAGGCACAGGCCCAGCACCGCGCCGGCCGCGCCGCCCAGCAGGATCGCGATCACCGCATCGACGTGCCAGAACTTCATCGTCCAGGCGGCGATGTAGGCACCCATGCCAAAGAATGCCGCGTGCCCGAACGACAGCAGCCCGACATAGCCGATCATCAGGTTGAAGGCGCAGGCGAACAGCGCGATGCACAGCACCCGCATCAGGAACACCGGGTACAGCACGTACGGGCAGGCGATGATCAGCGCCACCATGATCAGGAAGGCGAACCACTGTGGCTTGGAAAATCCGAACATCTCAGGCCCTCTTGCCGAACAGGCCGTGCGGCAGTGCCAGCAGCACGATCACCATCACCAGGAACACGACGGTGTTGGAGGCCTGCGGGTAGAATACCTTGGTCAGCCCCTCGATGACGCCCAGGCCGAAGCCGGTGACGATCGACCCCAGGATCGAGCCCATGCCGCCGATGACCACTACGGCGAACACGGTGTTGATGAAGTTGTCGCCCATGTTGGGGTTCACCGAGTAGATCGGCGCCGCCAGCACGCCGGCGAAGGCCGCCAGAGCAACACCGCCGCCGAAGGTCAGGGTGATCACCCGCGGCACGTCCACGCCGAAGGCCTGCACCAATGGGGCATTCTCGGTCGCGGCGCGCAGCGTGGCGCCCAGCGAGGTCTTCTCGATGATCGCCCAGGTGGCGATGCACACCACCAGCGCGGCGATCACCACCCAGCCGCGATAGATCGGCAGGTACATGAAGCCCAGGTTGGTGGCGCCCTGCAGCACGGCCGGAATGCGGTAGGGCATGCCGGAGCTGCCGTAGTAGTTGCGGAACAGGCCTTCGATCACCAGCGCCATGCCGAAGGTCAGCAGCAGGCCGTACAGGTGGTCCAGCTTGTACATGTGCTTGATCAGCGTGCGCTCCAGCACCACGCCGATGGCGCCGACGATCAGCGGCGCCAGGATCAGCGCCGGAAAGTAGCCGATCCCCAGGTAGTTCAGCAGCATCCAGGATGCGAAGGCGCCCATCATGAACAACGCGCCGTGCGCGAAGTTGATGATGTTGAGCATGCCGAAAATCACCGACAGGCCCAGTGACAGCATCGCGTAGAATGCGCCGTTGATCAGCCCCAGCAACAGCTGCCCGAACAGCAGCGGGGCGGGGATGCCGAAAATCATGATCATGTGTCTGCTCCCCGGTTGATTCCCCGGCCCGCCGCCATCCGCGTCAGGCCTTGATGAATGAGCAGTGGCCCTCAGACAGCGGCAGCGCCGCGTCCTTGGCCGGCGTGGTCACCCGCAGCTTGTAATAATCCCACGGGCCCTTGCTCTCGCTCGGCTGCTTTACCTCGAACAGGTAGGCCGGCACCATGTGGCGGCCGTCCTCGCGGATCGTGGTCTTGCCGAAGCAGGGATCCTCGACCGGCGTCTTCTTCATTTGGTTGATGGTCGCCAGGCCGCTCTTCTTGGCTTCCGCCGCGCCCATCTCCTTCGCCACTTTCATGTAGTGCAGTGCGGCGGAGTAGCAGCCGGCGTGGATCATGTTCGGCCAGTTGTCGGGCGACTTCTGCACGATCTTCTTGGTCCAGGCCCGGGTCGAATCGTTCAGGTCCCAGTAGAAGCTCTCGGTCAGCACCAGGCCCTTGGCCACGTCCAGCCCCAGCGCATGAACGTCGGTGATGAACATCAGCATGGCAGCCAGGTGCATCGACTTGTTCAGGCCGAACTCGTTGGCCTGCTTGATCGAGTTCACCGTGTCGGCGCCGGCGTTGCACAGGCCCAGCACCTTCGCGCCGCTGGCCTGCGCCTGCAGCAGGAAGGACGAGAAGTCCGTGGTGCCCGGGAACGGATACGGCGATGCGCCCAGCACCTTGCCGCCGGCGGCTTTGACGAAGCCGGTGGTGTCATGCTGGAGTTGCTTGCCGAACGCGTAGTCGGCAGTGAGGAAGTACCAGGAATCGCCGCCGGCCTTCACCATGGCGCCACCGGTGGACTTCGCCAGCATGTAGGTGTCGTACACCCAGGTGATCATGTTGGGCGAGCACTGGCTGGTGGTCAGCGCCACCGAAGCCGGGCCGACCGCCAGGAACACCTTGTTCTTCTCCTTTACCACCGACTGCACGGCCAGCGCCACCGAGGAGGTCGGCACGTCCAGCAGCACGTCCACGCCATCGCGGTCGAACCACTGGCGGGCGATCGACACCGCAAGGTCCGGCTTGTTCTGGTGGTCGGCGGAGATGATCTCGACATTCAGGCCGTTCGCCGCGGCATAGTCCTGCACCGCCTGCTGCGCGCAGATCACCGAGGTCTTGCCGCCGGTGTTCATGTAGGGACCCGAAAGATCGTTCAACACGCCGATCTTCAGGGTCGGGCCTTCAGCCGCCCGGGCGCGCACCAGCGGCGCGGCGGCCGCGGCGGCGGCCGATGTCGCAAGCAGCGTGCGACGGGTAATGCTCATCTGTGAATCCTTCCAGGTATCGTTGGGCTTTCCTGGCTTTCCTCAGGTACTGTTCTTGTTGTCGGCGCTGTCACTGTCGTGGAGCGCGGAAATCCACCGGCAGGTCAGACCCCCAGGTAGTCGTGCAGCTTGTCCATATTGGCCTCAAGCTGATCGTTGGGGATCATGTCCACAACCTTGCCGTGTTCCACCACGTAGTGCCGATCGGCGACGGTCGCGGCGAAGCGAAAGTTCTGCTCGACCAGCAACACGGTGAACCCGCGCTGCTTGATCTCGCGGATGGTGCGGCCGATCTGCTGCACGATCACCGGAGCCAGGCCTTCCGTGGGCTCGTCCAGCAGCAGCAACTTGGCACCGGTGCGCAGGATGCGGGCGATCGCCAGCATCTGCTGTTCGCCGCCCGACAGGCGCGTGGCATTGGCGGTGCGGGCGCGTTCCTGCAGGTTGGGAAACAACTGGTAGATCGTGTCCACATCCAGCCCGCCGGGCGCGACGATGGGCGGCAGCATCAGGTTCTCGGTGACCGAGAGCGAGCCGAAGATGCCGCGCTCCTCCGGACACAGGGCGATGCCGGCCTTGGCGATGTGGTTCGGCATCAGCCTCACCGTCTCGCGGTCGCGGAAGCGGATGCTGCCCTCGCGGCGCGGCACCAGGCCCATGATGGACTTCATGGTGGTGGTCTTGCCGGCACCGTTGCGGCCAAGCAGCGTCACCACCTCGCCTTCCTGCACGTTGAATTCCATGCCGTGCAGGATGTGGCTTTCGCCGTACCAGGCGTTCAGGCCCTTCACGTCAAGCATCGGTGGTTCCCAGATAGGCGGCGATCACCTCGGGGTCTTTCGACACGGTGGCATAATCGCCCTCGGTCAGGACGCGGCCGCGGGTCAGCACGGTGATGGTGTCGCACAGGCCTTCCACCACCGAAAGATTGTGTTCCACCATCAGGATGGTGCGGCCTTCGCGCACCCGCCGCACCAGTTGCACGATCCGGTCCACGTCATCATGGCCCATGCCGGCGGTGGGTTCGTCCAGCAGCATCATTTCCGGGTCGAGCGCCAGCGTGGTGGCGATCTCCAGAGCGCGCTTCTGGCCGTAGGGCAGTTCGACCACAGGCACGTCGGCGAGGCCGGAAAGGCCAACATCGGCCAGCAACTGTTCCACCCGCGCGTTGTATTCGTCCAGCACCAGTTGGGAGCGCCAGAAATCGAAGCTGTTGCCGCGGGCACGCTGCAACGCCAGGCGCACGTTCTCCAGCGCGTTCATGTGCGGGAACACGGCGGAGATCTGGAAGCTGCGCACCAGGCCAAGGCGCGCCACCATCGCCGGCTTCATGCCGGTAATGTCGCGCCCCTTGAAGCGGATCCGGCCCCGCGTGGGCGGCAGGAAGGCAGTGAGCAGGTTGAAGCACGTCGTCTTGCCGGCGCCGTTGGGCCCGATCAGTGCATGAATGCTGCCCTTGCGCACGCGCAAGGACACGCCATCAACGGCGGTGAATCCGCCGAATTCGCGCGTAAGCTCGTCGGTTTCCAGGATGGTGTCTGTCACCCCCGGACATCTCCTGATCTCTGTGTTGGCCCCGATGGGGCGCGCTAATTGCACATTGTCAGGTGAGGCGCAAGATTGAGTGAACCCTGCATTACGCATGCATGCGGGCTGCAAGATCCGGCACTGCAATGGCCTGTCCGGTCCAGCGGCAATCCGTTTGTAGGTCCCGCCTGGGCCGGCGGCGTAGCGGTCAGGCCAGCCCGGACGTGCGGTACACGGCTTTGAGCGGAACCGGGAAATCCACGGCCGCGATGCGCAGATCGTCAGCCGGGCTGACGATGTCCGGCTGCTCCGGCCAATTCCCGTCCGGCCGGCGGTGCAACACTTCTGCGCCAATCGTCGTGCTGCTGACGATCAGGATCTCCAAAACCGATGGGATTGTCGTTTAGACCCAGATATTGGCGCGGGTCTGCGCTTCGTTCGAGGGTGATATGACCTCGACGCGCACAACCGGAGCGGGAATGGCCCGCGCGCCTGCCGGCGGCGTACAGGTGATGCCGAGGTCGGGCACCAGCATATTTCGGTCGGATCGCAGGCGAGGAATGACGCCGGGTGCGATCACCGAACGGCAGCTTCCGCCGCAGGCGAGGAGGTGGTTCTCGACCAACCGGTGCAGTTCGCCCTGGATCGAGCCGTGTGCGTCGGATCCGGGAGCCATCATCTCCGGCTCCCCGTCGCGTAGCTGCCATGCGGCACCACTGGGCTCGGCGGCTTCCCAGTCGAGGAACTCCGTGACCGTCATGTGCCTGGGCGGCGGGTTCAGGGCTGTGCTCGCGGGCGAAAGATGCTCCGGTGGGCGTGACGGTTCAGGCAAGGCCGGACTGCGACGACGCCACCGCCCCGTGACGGACATACGCCGGTTACAAAACCCTGGCAGTAGCATGATTGTGCCGCGTTCCGGCGGTATCCCCGGAACGAACCGGCAGGAGGTTTCGATTTTGCCCGACAGGGTTCTGATACGCCGTCCCGTTCTTCTGGCCGGTACCGCCGCGCTGCTGCTGGCCGGCTGCAGTCTGGGGCCCACCCCCGGCCGACCGGCGATGAACCTGCCGCCCAGCTTCCGTGCCGCCGCCGGATCGGCTCCGGACTGGCCGCAGCAAGGCTGGTGGCGTGGCTTCCGCTCTCCGGAGCTGGACTCGCTGATCCGGCAGGCACGCACGCAGAATTTCGACATTGCCGCCGCGATCGCCCGGATACGCCAGGCCGACGCGCAGGTGCGCATTGCCGGCGCCAGCCTGCTGCCCAGCCTGAACACCAACGGCAACGCCTCCTGGCGGCGGGCCAGCTTCGCGTCGGGCGGCGGCGGTCGCGGGCTGAACGTCGCACCGTATGAAACGCACACCTACAGCCTGGGCCTGAATGTCGCCTATGAGGCGGATTTCTGGGGCCAGATCCGCGCCGGCCGGAACGCGGCGGTCGCCAGCGCCATGTACAGCCGGTTCGACGCGCAGACGATCGCGCTCAGCGTGGAGAGCAATGTCGCGCTGACCTGGTTCGCCGCCCTGGCCTATGCCGACCGGGTGGCGGTGGCCCAGCGCAACCTGGCGGACGCCGAACAGGTGCTGGCGGTGATCCGCGGGCGGATGGCGGCCGGCACCGCCTCGGCGCTGGAGGTGGCGCAGCAGGAGGCGCTGGTGGCCGGCGAGCGGGCGCTGATCCCGAATTTGCGCAGCCAGATGGAGCAGCAGTTGATCGGCCTGGGGATCCTGACCGGCCAGACGCCGGAATCGATCACCGTGCGGCCCGGCACGCTCACTGCGCTGGCGCTGCCGCCGGTGGCGCCTGGCCTGCCCTCTGCCCTGCTGGAGCGCCGGCCCGACATCGCCGCGGCGGAGGCGCAATTGCAGGCGGCGGATTTCGACGTGAAGGCGGCGCGGGCCGCGTTCTTCCCCACGATCCAGCTCACCGGGTCGGCCGGTTTCCAGAACGCGGCGCTGTCCACGCTGTTCGGGCCGGGGGGATTCCTGGCCTCGCTGGCGGCGGGGATCGCGCAGCCGCTGATCGACGGGGGCACGTTGCGCGGCCAGTTGGAGCAGGCCAAGGGGCGCCAGGCGGAGCTGCTGGCCGACTATCGCAAGGCGGTGGTGCAGGCCTTCACCGACGTGGACAACGCGCTGACCGCCTGGCGCTACACCAGCGAGCAGGAGGCGTTGCAGCGCCGAGCGGTGGAGACGGCGCGACGGGCGCTGGACATCGCCCGGGCGCAGTTGCAGGCGGGTACCGTGGATATCACCACGGTGCTGCAGGTGGAGACCACACTGCTGAACGATGAGGACACGCTGGTGCAGGTGCGGCTGGCCCGCGTGCAGGCGCTGGTGGATCTCTACAAGGCGTTGGGTGGCGGCTGGGTGGAGCCGAAGGGCAAGCTGCTGCGGCAGTTCCCCGGACTGACGCCGGGCCTGGTCCCCGGCGCGGTGGCGCTGCCGGTCGGGGGGAACGTGCAGTGAGGGCAGCCCGCACGCGATCCGGCGCACCTGCAGTCCGCTGCTGTCACGGCCCGCGCCCCCAAACGCCACGCCCGGCACCCCCAACGTCATGGCCGGCGAAGGCTGGCCATGACGTTGGCCGCTGCCGCCAGGAAAGCGCGGATGCGCTGCCTGTGCAGGCCGGAAGTGGGACATGCCACCGCCGGCCAGGGCACCGTGGCCCGGAGGCGGGACGCGCACATTGGCTTTCCCCCTCCGCATCCCGATATCGCGATCCGTTGAGCCGAGACACCGCATGGACGCGCTGACCCGAGAACCACCCGAACTGCAGACCCACACCCGCACGCGGCGACGATGGCCGATGCTGCTCGCCGGCCTCGTCGTGCTGGCCGCGATCGGCGCCACGATCTGGGTGTGGCATCCGGGCGGGACGCAAAAGGCGGCGCATCACCGCGCCGAACCCGCGGTGCCGATCGTGGCGGCGCCGGTCACGCGCAAGGACGTGCCGATCTACCTGGACGGGCTGGGCACCGTGCAGGCGTTCAACACGGTGACGATCAAGCCGATGGTGGACGGCCCGCTGATCTCGGTGAATTTCAAGGAGGGCCAGGAGGTCCACAAGGGCGACGTGCTGGCCCGGATCGACCCGCGCCCATACCAGGCGGCGCTTGACCAGGCGCTGGCGAAGAAGGCCGCCGACGAGGCGCTGCTGGCCAACGCGAAGCTTGATTATGCGCGTTACCAGAAGCTGGTGGAGAAGAAGTACACCTCGGTGCAGCAGGCGGACACCGCCAAGACCCAGGTGGCGCAGTACCAGGCGCAGGTGCAGCAGGATGACGCCGCGATCGAAACCGCGCGCACCAACCTGAGCTACACCACCATCACCGCACCGATCGACGGACGTACCGGCATTCGCCAGGTGGATCCGGGCAATATCGTGCATCCATCGGATTCCACCGGGCTGGTGGTGATCACCCAGCTCCATCCGATCTCCGTGCTGTTCACCCTGCCGCAGCAGTCGCTGGGCGCGGTGACGGCGGCCATGCGGCAGGGCGCGCCGACCGTGCTGGCCTATGCGGAAGGGGCCGGCGGCAGCCGGTCGGAGGTGCTGGATACCGGCACTTTGAGTGTGCTGGACAACCAGGTCGATCCCACCACCGGCACGATCAAGCTGAAGGCGACCTTCCCCAATCCGGGCGAGAGGCTGTGGCCCGGCGCCTTTGTCGGCGTGCGGCTGCTGGTGCGCACCGCGCAGAACGCGGTGGTGGTGCCGCCGGCCGCGGTGCAGCGCGGGCCGAACGGCGCCTACGTCTTCGTGGTGCGCGGCGAGGGCGTGCAGCGGGTGGCGGTGACGGTGGGGCACGAGGACGCGCAGGACTCGATCATTACCAAGGGGCTGACCGTTGGTGAGCGGGTCGTGGTGGACGGCGCGTCACGCCTGTCGGACGGCAGCAAGGTGCGCCTGGTGCAGCCGGCCCCGGCCGGTGTGCAGCCGGCGGAGGAGCGCACCAGCGCGCCCGGCACGCGGCCGCACCGCGGCGGCGGGGCCGGGTGATGCGGGGCGTGGTCCAGAGGCCGGGCAGACGCCGCTCCGTGCCGCCGCGGCCTGACGCATGAACATCTCCGCCCCCTTCATCGCGCGCCCGATCGCCACCTGGCTGCTGGCGATCGCCATCCTGCTGGTGGGGGCCCTGGGTTACCGCTCGCTGCCGGTTTCCGCATTGCCGGAGGTGGACTTCCCCACCATCCAGGTGACCACGCAACTGCCCGGGGCCAGCCCGGAAACCGTGGAAACCCTGATCACCGCGTCCCTGGAAACCCAGCTTGGCAAGATCCAGGGCCTGCAGTTGATGACCTCGTCCAGCAGCCAGGGCACCAGCCAGATCACGCTGCAGTTCGGCCTGGATGAGTCGATGGACACCGCCGCCCAGGACGTGCAGGCGGCGATCAATGCGGCGGCTGGCACGCTGCCCAACAACCTTCCGTATCCACCCACCTATGCCAAGGTGAACCCGGCCGACGCGCCGATCCTGACCCTGGCGCTGACCTCCGACACGCTGCCGATCGAGAAGGTCAGCGACGTCGCCGACACGCTGTTGCAGCCGAAACTGTCGCAGATCGCCGGCGTCGGCCGCGTGACCGTGCAGGGCAACATGCGCCCGGCCGTGCGCGTGCGCGTCGATCCCGCGCGCCTGGCCGCCTACGGCCTGTCGATGGAGGACGTGCGCACCGCCGTCAGCAACGCCAATGCCAACGGCGCGAAGGGCGGGTTCGACGGCCCGCGCCTGGCCTTCGCGCTGGGCGCCAACGACCAGCTCGTGGATGCCGACGCGTACAAAAATCTGATCATCGCCTGGCGCAACAACGCGCCGGTGCGGCTGTCCGCCGTGGGCAACGTGGTCAGCGGCGTGGAGAACGACCGCGTGGCCGCGCGCTATGACGGCAAGCCGGCCGTGGTGCTGGACGTGCAGCGCCAGCCGGGCGCCAATATCGTGCAGACCGTGGACGCCATCCGGCAGGCGCTGCCGCGGCTGCAATCCGCCATCCCCGCCGGCATTCGCCTGAGCTTCGTCACCGATCGGACCGAGACCATCCGCGCCTCGGTGCGCGATGTGCAGTACACGCTGATGATGTCGGTGGTGCTGGTCGTGCTGGTGATCTTCCTGTTCCTGCGGTCCGCCCGTGCCACCTTTATTCCCGCCATCGCCCTGCCGCTGTCGCTGATCGGCACGTTCGGCATCATGGCGGAGCTGGGCTACGGCCTGGACAACCTGTCGCTGATGGCGCTGACCATCGCCACCGGCTTCGTGGTGGACGACGCGATCGTGATGATCGAGAACGTCGTGCGCTTCATCGAGCAGGGCGTGCGCCCGCTGGACGCGGCATTCCGCGGCGCGAAGCAGATCGGCTTCACCATCGTGTCGCTGACCGTGTCGCTGATCGCGGTGTTCATCCCGCTGCTGTTCATGACCGGCGTGGTGGGGCGGCTGTTCGAGGAGTTCTCGGTCACGCTGGCGGTGGCGGTGGTGGTCTCCGCCGTCGTGTCGCTGACGCTGACGCCGATGCTTTGCGGCCGCCTGCTGCGCCCGGCCGAACAGGAGCACCCGGGCCGCATCGCCCGCGCCAGTGAGGCGGTGTTCGACTGGATGCTGGCCGGCTACCGCCACAGCCTGGCGTGGACGTTCCGGCATCAGCGCTTCACGCTGATGGTTGCGGCGGCAACCCTGGTCGGCACGGTCGGGCTGTACGTGGTCGTGCCCAAGGGTTTCCTGCCGCAGCAGGACACCGGCGTGATCGTCGCGGTGACCGAAGCCGCGCAGAGCGCGTCCATCCCCCGCCTGCTGGACTTGCAGACCCAGGTCGCGGACCGGCTGCGGCGCGATCCGGCGGTGACCGGCATCGTGTCCTTCGTCGGCGCCGGCACGATCAATGCCACGCCGAACACCGGGCGACTGACCATTGCGCTGAAACCGATCGGCCAGCGCGACCCGGCACCGGAAGTCATCGCGCGCATGCAGCGTGATATCGCCGGCATCCCCGGCATCACCGCCTGGTTCCAGCCGGTGCAGGACATCCAGATCGGCACCCGCGTCAGCCGCACGCAGTACCAGGTACACGCTGATGGACACCGATCCCGATGAGCTGGCGACCTGGGCGCCGCGGCTGGAAAAGCAGTTGTCCCGCACACCCGGCCTGACCGATGTGACCAGCGACCAGCAGGACAATGGCCTGCGCCTGATGGTCACGGTGGACCGCAGTGCCGCGATGCGGCTGGGCGTGTCGATGCAGGCGGTGCAGGACACGCTGTACGACGCGTTCGGCCAGCGGCAGATCTCCACGATCTTCGGCCAGGCCAACCAGTATCGCGTGGTGCTGGAGGCGGATCCGTCCTGGCAGGCCAATCCGCGCTCGCTGGCGCTGCTGCATGTGCCCGGCAGCAACGGCGCGCAGGTGCCGCTGTCGCAGATCGCCACCATCCGCCAGACCGTGGCACCGCTGGTGGTGACGCACCAGATGCAGTTCCCGTCGGTGACGCTGAGCTTCAACCTGGCGCCGGGCTATTCGCTGGGGGAGGCGGTGAACGCGGTCGCCGACGCGGAACAGGCGATCGGCATGCCGGGCTCGATCAGCGGCAGTTGGTCGGGTGATGCGGCGGAGTTCCAGAAGTCGCTGGCCGCGGAGCCGTGGCTGATCGGGGCCGCGGTGGTGGTGATCTACATCGTGCTGGGCGTGCTGTACGAGAGCTGGATCCACCCGATCACCATCCTGTCCACGCTGCCGTCCGCCGGCATCGGCGCGCTGCTGGCGCTGATGGTGTGCGGGCTGGACCTGTCGCTGGTGGCGCTGGTCGGCATCGTGCTGCTGATGGGCATCGTGAAGAAGAACGCCATCATGATGGTGGACTTCGCGATCGAGGCGGAACGCGGCGGCGCCGCCACACCCGAGGCGGCGATGTGGGAGGCCTGCCTGCTGCGGTTCCGCCCGATCATGATGACCACGATGGCGGCGCTGCTGGGCGCCTTGCCGCTGGTGCTGGAACGCGGCGCGGGGTCGGAGCTGCGCGGGCCGCTGGGCATCACCATTATCGGCGGGCTGCTGCTGTCGCAGTTCCTGACGCTATACACCACGCCGGCGATCTACCTGGCGTTCGAGCGCCTGCGTCTGCGCTTCGGCCGGCCTGATGCGCCGGAGCCGGCGGCGGCGGAATGATGGCGGCGGCAGAGTGATGGGCGTGGCGCCGCACACCTCGTCATGGCCGGCGAAGGCCGGCCATCCACGACTTTCCTTCAGTGCATGCGGTATAGTCGTGGGTGGCGGGCCTTCGCCCGCCACGACGTGGTTGGATCCGTTGGCGACCATGCCCGGCCTTCCGATGGCCTTGAGAACCTTGCCCGCCACGACGTGGTTGGCGAGAGCCGCAGGCCGCCTCGCGAAGCAGGCGCGCGGGATGAACTTCTCCGCCCCATTCATCGCCCGGCCGGTCGCGACCATCCTGCTGGCCATCGGGCTGCTGCTGTCCGGCGTGATCGCCTACCGCTTCCTGCCGGTCGCCGCGCTGCCGTCGGTTGATATTCCCACCATCGTGGTGATGGCCGCGCGCCCCGGCGCCGGCCCGGAGACCATGGCCAGCTCGGTTGCCGCGCCGCTGGAGCGGCGGCTGGGAGAGATTCCCGGGGTCAGCGAGATCACCTCCACCTCCTCGACCGGCAACACCTCGATCGTGGTGCAGTTCGACATCGATCGCGACATCAACAGTGCGGCGCATGACGTGCAGGCGGCGATCAACGCGGCGCAGGTCGATCTGCCGAGCGATTTGCCGAACCGGCCGTACTATCGGAAGTTCAACCCGGCTGACGCGCCGATCATGACCATTGCACTGTCCTCCGACACGCTGGACATCGCACAGGTTTATGATGCCGCGGACACGGTGCTGGCGCAGCGGCTGTCGCAGGTGGAAGGTGTCGGCCAGGTCGCGGAAAACGGCGCCGAGAAGCCGGCGGTGCGGGTGCAACTGGACCCGGTGCGCCTGGCCGCGGCCGGACTTTCTGCGCAGAACGTGCTGACCACGATCCGCAACGCCAACGTGATCGGCCCGACCGGCGGGTTCGAGGGGGCGCGGCGCGCGGAAACCATCGGGCTGAACGGGCAGTTGTCGCAGGCCGACCAGTATGCCCGGCTGGTGTTGAAGGCCGGAAAGGGCACCGTGCTGCGGCTGTCCGACGTTGCCACAGTCATCAACGACACGGCGAACACGCGGCTGGCCGCCTGGGATGGCAAGCAGCCGGCGATCCTGCTGCGGATCACCAAGCAGTCCGGCGCCAACGTGATCGAGACGGTGGACCGCATCCGCGAACTGCTGCCGCAGTTGAAGGCGTGGATGCCACCCGACATCAGGGTAACGGTCGTGTCGGACCGCACCGCCACGATCCGCGCCAGCGTGGCGGACGTGCAGTACACGCTGTTGATCACCATCGCCCTGGTGCTGATGGTGGTGGTGATGTTCATGCGCCGCCTGGTGCCCACCGTGGCCGCCGGCGTAACCGTGCCGCTTTCCATCTGCGGCACGCTGGCCGGGATGTGGTTCCTGGGCTTCACCATCGACAACTTCTCGCTGATGGCGCTGACCATCTCGGTTGGTTTCGTGGTGGACGATGCGATCGTAATGATCGAAAACATCGTCCGCCACATGGAACGCGGCATGCCCCCCCTGCAGGCCGCCCGTGTCGGCGCTCGGCAGATCGGCTTTACCGTGCTGTCGATCAGCCTGTCCCTGGTGGCGGTGTTCATCCCGCTGCTGTTCATGGGCGGCATCCTGGGCCGGCTGTTCCACGAATTCTCCATGACGCTGACCCTGGCGATCCTGATCTCCGCCGCGGTGTCACTGACCCTGACGCCGATGATCTGCGGCCGATGGATGCGCGTCGAACCGCAGGCGGAGACGCACGGGCGCGCCTGGCGGGCACTGGATCGCATGTTCCACGCGAGCCAGCGCTTCTACATGGTGACGCTGGACTGGGCGCTGCGGCACCGCATCTTCATGCTGCTGGTAATGCTGTTCACCATCGTGCTGACGGTGCGGCTGTACACCGTGGTGCCCAAGGGCTTCATGCCGATCCAGGACACCGGCATGCTGATGGGGTCCACGCTGGCGTCGCCCGACGTGTCGTTCAAGACGATGGAGCGGCTGCAACGGGACGTCGTGAACGTGGTGATGGCCGATCCGGCGGTGGAGACCGTGAGTTCCACCATCGGCGTGTCCAGCGGCTGGAGCACGATGAACCGCGGCCGGCTGACCATCACACTGAAACCTGAATCGGAGCGTCACGGCTCCTCCGAGTCTGTGATCGCCCGCCTTCGCGGCCCGCTGTCGCGGATCGGCGGGATACAGGTGTTCCTGTTCTCGGCGCAGGATCTGCGTGGCGGGGGACGGCAGGGGGGATCGCAATTCCAGTTCGTGCTGATCGCACCGGACGTCGAGGAAATGCGGCACTGGGCGCTGCTGCTGGAGGAAAAGCTGCGGCACACACCCGGGATCGCCGATGTTGCGTCAGACCAGGATCGCGCCGGTCCGCAGGTGGACGTCGTCATTGACCGCGATGCGGCGGCGCGGCTTGGCGTGAAGGTCACCGATATCGATAACGCCCTGAACAACGCGTATTCGCAGCGGCAGATCTCCACCATCTATACGCAGCGCAACCAGTATAAGGTGGTGCTGGAGATCGATCCGCGGCTGCAGACCGATCCGTCCCTGTTGGACCGGCTGTATGTGCCGGCGGCCGGCGGGCGACAGGTGCCACTGTCCGCGGTGGCGCATTTCCAGCGCGGGACCGCACCATTGGCGGTACGCCACCAGGGCCAGTTCCCCGCGGCCACGCTCAGCTTCAACCTGCTGCCTGGCGTCGCGCTGAGCGGCGCGGAGCAGGCAGTGCAGCAGGCGGCGCGCGATTTGCGCATGCCGGCCGACGTACACACGGAATTCGCCGGCAACGCGCGCTGGCTGCGGGAATCGGTGCAGTCCCAACCCTGGCTGATCGGCGCGGCGTTCCTGGCGATCTACATTGTGCTGGGCGTGCTGTACGAAAGCCTGCTGCACCCGCTGACCATCATCTCCACGCTGCCCTCGGCCGGCCTGGGCGCGTTGCTGGCGCTGCTGGTCACCGGTACTGACCTGTCGGTCATGAGCCTGATCGGCATCGTGCTGCTGATGGGCATCGTGAAGAAGAACGGCATCATGCTGGTGGACTTCGCGCTGGAGGCGGAGCGCCAGCACGGTATGGCCCCGGCGGAGGCGATTCGTGAAGCCTGCGTCGAGCGGTTTCGCCCGATCATCATGACGACGCTGGCTGCGATTCTGGGCGCGTTGCCGCTGGCCCTGGCTTTCGGCACCGGCGCCGAACTGCGGCGGCCGCTGGGGATCGCCATCGTCGGCGGGCTGATCGTGTCGCAGATACTGACACTTTATACCACGCCGGTGGTGTACCTGGCGCTGGAGCGGCTGGCTGGCCGGCGCAAGCCGATTGCGTCTCCTGCGCCGGCCGAGTGAAGCCCCGGCGGGCATGCCGGTATTTTGCCGCAGGGCTATTTCGCCAAAGTCAAAAAATGCCGGGTGCTGTTTTATCATTTGAAAAGTGGATATGTGGATAAAAATCCACCGAACTCTGTCTGAACAAAGGGGATTAACTCCAAGTCGAGTCGAGACCAGCTTTCTACAGTTACTAAAGAAGACCGATAAATATCCGGTAACTGGGAGGTAAGATCGGCCATGACCAACGTGAGCCGGCGTGCGGTGATCCGTGCGTCGATGGGGACAGTTGCAGCCGGCGTTCTGGCGCGGCCCTATATCGCCAATGCAGCGGCAAAGACCGCTGAAGTCTGGTGGACCCAGGGCTTCATCCCGGAGGAGGACGCGTCCTTCCGCCGGGTGGTCGCGGATTACGAAAAAGCCAGTGGTAACAAGATAAACTACAGCATCCTGCCGTTCGTCGCCCTGGGTCAGAAGATGATCTCAGCGCTGCAGACGGGAAACACGCCTGATCTGATGTCGTATGACGGCATTCAGACCACGCTGGTGATGAACGCCTGGCACGACAAACTGGTCGATGTCAGCGATGTCGTGGCCACGCAGCAGAAGAAGCTCAGCGAGGTGGCTCATTTGTCCACCAAGCTCTACAACAAGGT
Source organism: uncultured Alphaproteobacteria bacterium (assembly GCA_963721065.1). GTDB lineage: Bacteria > Pseudomonadota > Alphaproteobacteria > Acetobacterales > Acetobacteraceae > CAWBLP01. The sequence goes on along the minus strand of CAVRHO010000009.1, from coordinate 485,651 downwards.
GGCGAATCACCGCGCCTATTATGCCGTTCCGTACAAGTGCGCGTCGGCGCCTTTCCACATCTGGAGCGATCTGGTCGAGAAGGCCGGCTACAAGCTGTCCGATATCCCGGACACCTGGGATGCCCGCTGGAACTGGTTCAAGCCGATGCAGGCCAAGCTGCGCAGCAAGGGCATGCGCCGTGTCTATGCGTTCGGGTTGCAGATGACGACGAACGGGCCGAGCGACGGGAACAATATTTTCCACTATTTCCTGTTTGCCAACGGGGGGCAGGGCCTGGTTACGCCGGACGGGAAGATCCATCTGGACGATCCGAAGGTCAAGGAAGCCGTCGTGAAGGTGGTGCGGTATTTCACCGACGCCTACAAGGACCACTACACCCCGTCCGGAAGCATCAGTTGGAACGACGCGGACGACAACAACGGGTTCCACTCCAAGCTGTTCGTCATGGACGTGGATGGCACGCTTTCCACCGAGCTTGCCATGATTCACCATCCGAAGGAGTACAACGCTGCGGTGACCATGGGTCTGCCGAACGGCAATGACGGCAAGCCGATGCCGGCCGCGGTGGGCGTGATCGGCGGGTTCATTCCCAAGGCGGCGAAGAACGTGGACGTCGCCAAGGATTTCATGCGGTACCTGATCCAGCCGAAGGTCGATAACGACTATTTGAAAGCCGGGCTGGGCCGCTGGGCCCCTGTGTTCCCCGAAACGGTACGCAACGACCCGTTCTGGATGCACTCCAAGGATCCGCACCGTGCGCCGTACATTCAGGAAACGGTGCTGGGGCCGGCGATTCCCGACTTCCTGGCGTATAATCCGGCATATGCCGATGTCGAGGCGGAGCAGGTCTGGGGCCAGACTTATGCCGACGTCTATAAGGACGGGATGACGCCGGAGGCGGCGACCGAAAAGGCATTCAAGCGGATCGAGCAGATCTTCGCACGCTATCCCATGGTCTGACCGACAAGGATGATGCAGCATGGATGGCACCAGCGCCCAGGTCGTCAGCGTCGGCCGTACGGTCCCGGTACGACCAAGAGCCCGCTATGCCCAGTGGGCCGGGCTGACCCGGGCAGACGCGATCTGGGCGCTTGCCTTTCTGGTCCCTTATTTCCTGACGTTCCTGTTGTTCGTGATCTATCCGATTGCCTACGGGATCTGGATGGGTGGCCGGGCGGACCTGTACACGCAGCTGTTCAGCGACCCGATCTATCAGGAAACCGCGCTGAACACCTTTATCTACGTGATGGTCGGGGTAAATCTGCGCATGTTCCTGGCGCTGCTGCTGTCGGGCTTCTTCATGCGCAAACGCTGGTGGATCAAGGCGCTGCTGATCGTCTTCATCCTGCCCTGGGCAATCCCGGCGTTGCCGACCTTCCTGTCCATTCACTGGATGCTGAACGGTAACTGGGGCCTGATCAACAACCTGATCTGGGACGTGACAGGCATTAACGCGCCGTCCTGGCTGGACCATCGCTGGCTGGCGCTGGGTTCCGATATCGTCGCCTATGTCTGGAAGTGGCTGCCTTTCTGGACGGTGATCCTGCTGGCCGGCCGCATGGCCATCCCGCAGGAACTGTATGAGGCGGCGGATGTCGACGGCGCCACCGGCCTGCGTCGCTTCATGCACGTGACTTTCCCGCTGCTCGCCAATCTGTATCTGGTGTGCACGCTGCTGGGCATGCTGTTCACCATGGGTGACTTTTCCACGGTGTACTTCGTGTCCGGCGGCGGGCCGGCGAATTCCACTCAGGTGTTGGCGACCCTCGGTGTTCGGGATGCCTATGTGATGTCGGCGCCGCGGCTTGGCGTCGCAGCCGTGATGTCGGCCATTCCAATTCTGGTACCTTTGGTGGTGATTCTGATGCGGCGGGTACGCGTCGCGGCGGTGGAACGATGAGCGTGACCACGGAAGACACCCTGGGCATCCCTCCGCTGCGCAGCAGCGGGCAGCGGCGGCGTCGGCCGCGGTACCGCCTGCGACGCTTCATCGTCGAAGCCCTGTCGATCGTGCTGGGCCTGGTGCTGGTGCTCTGGTCGGTGGGCCCGGTCTACAACATGCTGATGGTGGCGCTGGACGCGCATGATGATGTGTTCAGCACGCATGTTTTTCCACCTTCGCCGACGGCACACAGCTTCTGGATCGTGGTGACCGAAGGCTACTGGTATCTGGCCTATTTCTGGCACCAGTTCGCCAACAGCGCGTGGGTGGGCCTTGGCACGACGTTCTTCACGCTGTTCATCGGCTCGCTGACCAGCTTCGTGATCGGCCGCATGCGCATCCGCGGCGGCTGGATCGTGAGTAATCTGGCGCTGATCACCTACGTGATCCCGGCTTCCTTTCTGGCGATCCCGTTTTACCTGGTGATGCAGTACTATGGCTGGAACAACAGCCTGTGGGCCTGCATTGCCGCTTACGTTACATTTGCAACGCCCTACGCGATCTTCGTCTTCCAGCAGTATTCCGTGTCCATCCCCATCGAGATCGATGAGTCGGCACGGATCGACGGTGCCAGCCCCTGGCAGATCTACCTGCGGCTCTATCTGCCGCTGATGGCGCCGGCGCTGGTGGCGGTGGGCACGTTCGCGCTGCTTCTGGCCTGGAATGACTACCTGTACCAGTTCTTGCTGCTGTCCACGAAGAAGAACATGACGGTGGCGGTGGCGCTGGCGCAGTTCCTCAACAGCGATGAGGCTCCGTGGAACTACATGATGGCTGCGGCCATCATCTACTCGATACCGCCGATCGCGGCCTACTACGCCTTCCGCCGTCACATGACATCCGGGCTGACGATGGGCGGCGTGAAGGGTTGATGCCGGCGCGGGGCGGGCGTGCCCCACGCTGGAACGCGATAATGCGGCGCTGAACTTCGTACGAAGAGAAATGTGCCCGCAATCGCAGAAAGTCAGAGGACGACTTGCGTCAATAATCCTGACGCTTTTCCGGCGCACCTCGGTCACGGACCCCGTGGTGCACCGCAATTAGGGGGGTTGACTTGCCGCCCCGGCCCGGCGCAGCCTTGAACCGCCAAATTCATAACAGGCACGAGCTAACATAAGTGACACGGGACAAAGTGCCCGGCAAGTTCAGGGAGGTGAGCGGCCATGACGCAAATGAGCCGACGTACGGTTATCCGCGGGTCCTTGGGACTGGCGGCGGCGGGGGCGCTGGCGCGTCCGTACATTTCCAACGCGGCAGCCAAGACTGCGACGGTGTGGCAGGTCCAAGGCTTCGTGCACCAGGAAGACGAGGCTTTCCGTGCGACGGTTGCCGATTATGAGAAGAAGAGCGGCAACAAGATAGAATACAGCATCATGCCGTTCATGGCCCTGAATCAGAAGGCCATTTCCGCCCTGACCAGCGGCAACGTGCCGGATCTGATCTTCCACGACGCCCCGGCCACCATCCTGCCGCAGAATGCGTGGAACGACCGGTTGCGCGACGTCAGCCACATTGTGGACAAGCAGAAGGACAAGCTGAGCGCCACGGCGCTGAAGTGCTCCAGCTTCTACAACAAGGCGACGAAGGAACGCAGTTTCTATCTGTGTCCGGTCAAGCAGGCCTGCGTGCCATTCCACATCTGGGGCGACCTGGTGGAAAAGGCCGGCTACAAGATGTCCGATGCACCCAATACCTGGGATGCGTTCTGGGACTTCTTCAAGCCTATGCAGAAGGAACTGCGCGCCAAGGGCATGCGCCGGATCCATGCTCTGGGCCTGCAGGTGACTACGGTTGGGCCGAATGATCCGAACAACACCTATGTCGGGTTCATGAGCGCCAATGGTGGTCAGAACATCGTCACCGAGGATGGCAAGCTGCACACGGACGACAAGCAGATCCGGGATGCGGCGATTCACGCGACCAACTATCTGTCGAAGGCGTACAAGGAAGGCTACATTCCGCCGGAGGCGCTGAGCTGGAACGACGCTGACGACAACAACGCCTTCCACGAGAAGCTGTTCATCGTTGACTTCGACGGCACGCTGTCCACCGAACTGGCGATGATCAAGCATAAGAAGGAGTTCCTTGCCGCTGTCACCATGGGCCTGCCGAACGGCAACGACGGCAAGCCGATGCCCGCACAGATCGGCGCCGGTGGCGGCTTCATCCCGAAAGGGGCCAAGAACGTCGAGGTTTCCGAAGATTTCATGACCTACTTCATGACGCCCGAGGTGATGAACAAGAACCTGAAGGGCGGTCTCGGGCGCTGGGTGCCGGCGATCCCGGAGATCGTGAAGCAGGATCCCTTCTGGCTGGAGAACAAGACCGATCCACATCTGAAGCCTTATGTGACCGAGGCGGTGCTCGGTCCGACCATCCCCAGCTACAACGGCTACAATCCGGCCTGGGGTCAGGTTCAGGCCGAGCAGTTGTGGATGCAGACCGTCGCTGATGTAGCGAAGAACAACATGAAGGTCGAAGACGCGGTGGATAAGGCCTTCAAGCGAGCCGAGGCGATCTGGACCAAGTACACATTCGGCTGAAAACCTGTGAGGCCAGCATGAGCAGTACACAGCAGGTTCTCTCGGTAGGGCGGCCAGCATCGGCCGCCCGGCTGGGCCGGAAGGCTTGGCATGGGGGATTGCGAGGATCGGAACTTGTGTGGGCGATTGCCTTCGCGATTCCGTATATCGCCGTGTTCTTCGCCTTCGTCGTCTATCCCGTTGCCTTCGGTCTTTGGATGGGCAGCAAACCGGCGCTGTACGCCGAGCTGGTGCAGGACCCGCGCTTCCTGACGGCAGCACTGAATACGCTGCTGTTCGTCGGCGTCGGGGTGAACTTGAAGATGTTCCTGGCGTTTCTGCTGTCGGGCTTCTTCATGCGCAAGAGCTGGTGGGTGAAGGCGCTGCTGGTCATCTACATCCTGCCCTGGGCAACGCCGGCGCTGCCGGCGTTCATGTCCATCCATTGGTTCCTGAACGGCAGTTGGGGCCTGTTCAACAGCCTGTTGTACGAACTGTTCGGCATCAACGGGCCGATCTGGCTGAACTCCCAGGCCACCGGCATGGGGGCCAACATTGCGGCGTATATCTGGAAGTGGATGCCCTTCTGGACGGTGATCTTCCTGGCCGGACGCATGGCGATCCCGCATGAACTCTATGAAGCCGCCGAGATGGACGGCGCGACCGGTCTGCGTCGGTTTGCGCACGTGACGTTCCCGCTGCTGGCGAATCTTTATTTCGTCTGCACTCTGCTTTCCACGATCTGGACCCTGGGAGACTTCTCCACCGTGTACTTCGTGTCGGGCGGCGGGCCGGCCATGTCCACCCAGGTGCTTGCTACGCTAGGCATTCAGTATGCGTTCACCATCGCTGAACCACGACTTGGCGTCGCAGCGGTCATGTCGGCGCTGCCGATCCTGTTGCCGCTGGTCTTCCTGCTGATGCGCAAGCTGCGCATGTCGGAGGTGCAGCTATGAGTGCGAGCCTGAGCGCCGGCTGGCGCAACAAACCGCACTACCGGTTGCGCCGGGTCCTGGTCGAGCTGCTTTGCATCATGCTCGGCATCGTCCTGGTGATCTGGTCGATCATGCCGATCTACAACATGATCATGATCGCGCTTTCCGGGCACAGCGACATCTTCAGCGGCAACATCTATCCGGTGAACCCGACGCTGGAGAGCTTCTATATCGTGCTGACCCAGGGCTTCTGGTACCTGGCGCATTTCTGGCACCAATTCGGCAACAGCTTCTATGTCGGACTGATGACCATGTTCCTGACCCTGCTGATCGGTTCGCTGACCAGCTTCACCATCGGTCGGATGCGCATCAAGCAGGGCTGGATGCTGACCAATGCGGCGCTGCTGACCTACGTGATCCCGGCATCCTTCCTGGCCATTCCGTTCTATCGGATCATGCAGATCTATGGGCTAAGCGATAACATCTGGGCGGTGATCGCGGCGGAAGTCACCTTCGCCACGCCCTATGCGATCTTCATCTTCTCGCAATACGGCAAGTCGATCCCGATGGAGCTTGATGAATTGGCCCGTATCGACGGCGCCACCCCGTTGCAGGTGTATGTCCGCATCTACCTGCCGCTGATGGCGCCGGCCCTGGTGGCGGTGGGCACCTACGCGCTGCTGCTGGCATGGAACGAGTACCTCTATCAGTTCCTGCTGCTGTCGTCCCCCGACAGCATGACGGTGCCGGTGGCGCTGGCGCAGTTCCTCAACAGCGACGAGTCACCGTGGAACTACATGATGGCCACCGCCGTCATCTACGCGATCCCGCCGATCGTGATGTATTACGCGTTCCGCCGCTACATGGCGTCCGGCCTGACCATGGGCGGCGTCAAGGGGTAGGCCCGCGGTGGTCGGTACTGCCCGTGGTACTTGCATGAGCAGTACGCTGCAGGCTCTTGGGGTCGCCCGGCCGGCAACGGAAAGCCGGCCGTGGCGACCACCATGGCGCAACGGACCGAACGGCTCGGAACTTGCCTGGGCCATAGCGTTTTTCATTCCCTACATCGCAGTCTTCCTGGCCTTTGTGGTCTATCCGATCCTGTACGGCCTGTGGCTGGGCAGCAATCCGGCGCTGTACATCGAGCTGCTTGGGGATCCGCACTACCCGGTGACGGTGGCGAATACACTGCTGCTGGTCGGCGTCGGCGTGAACCTGAAGATGTTCCTGGCGTTTCTGCTGTCGGGCTTCTTCATGAGCCGCAGCCGCTGGGTGCGGGCGCTGCTGGTGCTGTACATGCTGCCCTGGGCACTGCCGATGCTGCCGTCCTTCCTGTCGTTGCACTGGATGTTCATCGGCTATGGCGGCTTCATGAACAGCGCGCTGGAGAAGCTGTTCGGCGTTCACGGGCCGACCTGGTTCAGCTCCTACTGGCTGGCGATGACGATCAACATCGGCGCCTATATCTGGAAGTGGATGCCGTTCTGGACGCTGGTGTTCCTGGCCGGGCGAATGGCGATTCCAACCGACGTGTATGAAGCGGCGGCGGTGGACGGCGCTACCGGACTGCGCCGCTTCACCTTCGTGACATTCCCGATCCTGTCCAACCTGTACCTGGTCTCTGTCCTGCTTTCCACGTTGTGGACCATCGGTGATTTCTCGACATCGTATTTCGTGTCCAGCGGTGCGCCGGCGCTGTTCTCCGAAGTGCTGGCCACCTACGGCTTCCGCATGGCGTTCGATCACGGCCATCCGCAGCTCGGCGTGGCGGCGGTGATGTCGGCGCTGCCGCTGCTGATCCCGGCGACCATCCTGCTGATGCGTCGGTTGCACATGGCGGAGATGCAACTGTGAGCGCCAGCCTGGCGCTTTTCCGGCCGGCATACCGAACGCGCCGCCGGTCCCGACGGCTGTTCACCAGGGCCGGCATGATCGTGCTGGGCGTGGTGGTGGCGCTTTGGACACTGATCCCCGTCTGGAACATGCTGCTGATCGCGCTGAGCGAGGATGGTGACGAGTTTACCGGCGCGATCTGGCCCAGCCACCCGTCCTTCGAGAGCTTCCACGTGATCTGGACGGAGGGCTACTGGTACCTGGAAAACTTCTGGCACCAGTTCGGCAACAGCACCTATATCGGGCTGGCGACGATGGTGCTGACGGTGCTGATCGGCTCCATGACCAGCTTTGCGATGGGGCGCATGCGACTGCGCAAGGCCTGGATCGTTGGCAACGTGTCGATGCTGACCTACGTGATCCCCGCATCGTTCCTGGTGATCCCCTTCACTCGGATCATGCACAGTTACGGCCTGGACGATAACCTGCTGTCCGTGATCGCGGCCGAGGTAGCGTTCGCCACGCCCTATGCGATCCTGATCTTCCACCAGTACGGCAAGCTGATCCCGCTGGAACTGGATGAGGCGGCGCGGGTGGATGGTGCCACCCCGTCGCAGGTGTACTGGCGGATTTACCTGCCCCTGATGGCACCGGCGCTGGCGGCGGTCGCCACCTACGCGCTGCTGCTGGCATGGAACGAATATCTGTACCAGTTCCTGCTGTTGTCCTCGCCACACAGCATGACGGTTGCAGTGGCGATCGACCAGTTCTTCGACAGTGACGAGGCGCCGTGGAACTACATGATGGCGGTTGCCATCGTGTATTCGATACCGCCGATCGCGATCTACTACCTGTTGCGCGGATACATGGTGGCCGGCCTGACCATGGGCGGCGTGAAAGGGTAGGCTGGGCAACCCGCCGTTGACACCCCCGGGCCTGCCGCACAGTGTGCGCCGCACTTGCCGGCAGGAGGATTCATCATGGCAAAGGACAACGGAAGCAGGCGTCTGCGCTCCCGGCGCTGGTTCGACGAACCCGCCGACCCGGCAATGACCGCGCTGTATCTCGAGCGCTACATGAACTACGGCATTACGCCGGAGGAACTGCGCGGTGGCAAGCCGATTATCGGCATTGCGCAGACCGGGTCCGACCTCTCGCCGTGCAATCGTCACCATATCGACCTGGCCAAGCGGGTGCGCGACGGCATCATCGCTGCGGGCGGTGTGCCGCTGGAATTTCCCATCCACCCGATTCAGGAGACCGGCAAGCGCCCGACCGCGGCCCTGGACCGCAACCTGGCCTACCTGACTCTGGTGGAAGTGCTGCACGGCTACCCGATCGACGGCGTGGTGCTGACCACCGGCTGCGACAAGACCACGCCCGCCTGCCTGATGGGCGCGGCCACGGTGAACATCCCGTCGATCGTGCTGTCCGGCGGGCCGATGCTGGACGGCTGGTGGCAAAACCGTCTGTCCGGCTCTGGCACCATTGTGTGGGAGGGCCGCAAGCTCTTCGCCGAGGGCAAGATCGACTACGAGCAGTTCATGGACATGGTGTCTTCGTCGGCTCCGTCGGTGGGCCACTGCAACACCATGGGCACCGCGACATCCATGAACTCGCTGGCCGAGGCGCTGGGCATGTCGCTGCCCGGCTGCGCCGCCATTCCGGCTCCGTACCGGGAGCGCGGGTGGATGGCGTATGAAACCGGCAAGCGCATCGTCGGCATGGTGCAGGAGAATCTGCGCCCGTCCGACATCATGACCAGGCAGGCGTTCGAGAACGCGGTGGTCGCCGCCGCCGCCCTCGGCGCGTCCAGCAACTGTCCGATCCACATGGTGGCGATCGCCCGCCACATGGGCATCGAACACACGCTGGACGACTGGCAGCGGCTGGGTCCCGACATCCCGCTGCTGGTGGACCTGCAGCCGGCCGGTCGTTTCCTGGGCGAGAAGTTCCACCGTGCCGGCGGCGTGCCCGCGGTGCTGAAGGAACTGCTGGACAAGGGCAAGCTGCATGGCGACGTGATGACCGTCACCGGCAAGACCCTGGCGCAGAACCTGGAGGCCGTGCGGGAACCCGACCGCGAGGTGATCCGCAGCTACGACAAGCCGCTGAAGGAAGCTGCGGGCTACGTGGTGATGTCGGGCAACCTGTTCGACAGCGCGGTGATGAAGATCAGCGTCATCGACCAGGATTTCCGCAAGCGCTTCCTGTCCAACCCGGACCGCCCGAACGTGTTCGAGGGCAAGGCCATCGTGTTCGAAGGCCCGGAGGACTACCACCACCGCATCGAGGATCCCGACCTGGGCGTGGAAGACCAGTCGGTGCTGATCATCCGCAACTGTGGCCCGGTCGGCTATCCCGGCAGCGCGGAAGTGGTGAACATGCAGCCGCCGGCCGAGATGCTGAAGCGCGGCATCATGGCGCTGCCCACCATGGGCGATGGCCGCCAGTCCGGCACCTCCGGTTCGCCGTCCATCCTGAACGTGTCGCCCGAAGCCGCGGTCGGCGGTGGCCTGGCGCTGCTGCAGACCGGTGACCGCATCCGCATCGACCTGAACACCCGCAAGGTGGACGTGCTGCTGCCGGAGGGCGAACTGGAGGCGCGCCGCCAGGCCTGGACACCGCCCAAGCTGGAACACAAGACACCGTGGGAGGAGATCTACCGCTCCATGGTCGGCCAGATGGGCACCGGCGCCTGCCTGGAGCCGGCAACGCTGTATCTCAACATCATCGAGACCCGCGGGGAGAGCCGGAACAACCACTGAGTCACCCCCTGCCGGCCGGGTGGGCACCACGCCGCACCCGGCCGGGCACCTGCATGCTGCAACGCTGAAGCAACGTCTGGTGTTGCGCCCCGGGCTTTCCGCTGACCGGTCCTGCAGCCGCCTTCTTGCCGCCTGGCGCGAAATGTCCGACGAATCAGCGCTGGGCCGCGCATGGCGCGAACCCGCTGCCGCGCCGGACACAAGGCTGTTCGCACACCCGGGGAGGACGTCGTGAACCTGACGCAGTTCCAAGACACCGTGGCGCAGGACGCGCCGCCGGATCGGATCAGCCTGGCGCTGCAGACCCTGTGGTGGGATGCCAAGGGCGACTGGAACCGCGCCCATGCCTGCGCGCAACAGGACGAAGGCCAGACCGGATCCGCCGTCCACGCCTACCTGCATCGCAAGGAAGGCGACCTGCGCAACGCCGGCGGATGGTACAGCCGAGCGGGGCGGCAGCCGCCGACCGGGCCGCTGGAACAGGAGTGGCAGTCGCTCGCCGAGGAAATGCTGACCCACCAGGCCGTGCAGGACGCCCGCGCCGCGATGGACGGGTTCATGACCGCCTTCAACGCGCGCGATGCCGAGGCCATCCGGTCCCGCTGGTTCCACTTCCCGCATGCGCGGTTCCACAGCGGCACCGTCACCGTGATGCAGACCCCGGCCGACTACCACAACCTGGTGTGGGACAGCCAAACCCAGTCCCGCGGCTGGGGACGCTCGGCCTGGGATCATGTGGACGTGATCGATGCCGGGCCGGAAAAGGTGCACTTCCGGGTGCAGTTCACCCGATACCGCGCCGACGGCAGTACGCTGGGCAGCTACCGGTCGCTGTATATCGTTACGCTGAAGGACGGGCGCTGGGCGATCCAGGGCCGCTCGAGCTGGGCCGAATAACGGGACGCGGAGATCACGCATGGACTTCGGCATCGCCATCCCCACCGCCTCGAACTCCTGGCGCCTGGTCCAGCGGGCCGAGGAACTGGGCTTCACCCACGCCTGGTTCTTCGACACCCAGATGCTCAGCGCCGACCCGTTCGTCGCCATGGCCGCCGCCGCCATGAAGACCACCCGCATCAAGCTGGGCACCGGCGTGCTGATCCCGTCCAACCGCATCGCGCCGGTGGCCGCCAACGCCCTGGCCTCGCTGAACCAACTGGCGCCCGGGCGCATCATCTTCGGCGTCAGCACCGGCTTCACCGGCCGGCGCACCATGGGCCACGGCGCGGTGAAGCTGGCCGACATGGAGGACTACATCCGCGTGATCCAGGCGCTGTGGCGCGGGGAGACGGTGGACTTCACCATGGAGGGCAAGACCCGCCCGATCCGCCTGCTGAACCCCGACCTGGGCCTGGTGAACACCACCGATCCGATCCCGCTGTTCATCGCCGCCTCCGGCCCGCGGGCCCGGGCGCTGACCGCGAAGCTGGGCGCCGGCTGGATCGACAACCTGGCGGACGCCCAGCGCGGCGCGCCCACGTTGCAGCAGATGCGCGCCGCCTGGGCCGAGGCCGGCAACCCGCCGGAGACGCTGACCGCGGTGGCCTGGCTGAGCGGCGCGGTGCTGGAGGAAGGGGAGCCGGTGGACGGCCCCCGCGGCATGGCGCTGGCCGGCCCGCGCGCCGCGACGCTGCTGCACCGGGCCGCGGACACCGCCCTGGCCAGCCATCCCGCGCCGCTGTCGATGCGGCCGGAATTCGCCGCCCAGGTGGAGGCCTATGTCGAACACGCCCGCAGCTTCTCGCCGCAGAACGCCTACTACCTGCAGAACCACCGCGGCCACCTGATGTTCGTCCGCCCGGATGAGCGGCCGTTCATCACCGCGGAGATGCTGCGCAACACCAGCTTCATCGGCACGATCCGGGAGCTGATGCCGCGCTTCGAGATCCTGCGGGACTCCGGCTTCCACCAGGCGGTGCTGTCCATCCCGCCCGGGCAGGAGCACGCGATCGAGGACTGGGGCCGCATCCTGCGCGCCCTGGGCTGACCCCGGCAGCACGCGCCGCTCCACCCGCAGCCGGACGGGGGCATGGCGATGCGCCAGCCGGCCGCTTCGCCCGGCGGCACAAGCCGAACCGGTGTGTTGGCGCGTGCGGGGGGCCGAGCGCGTTCGCGGCCCGGGCTGGCCTGGGTCGCGCCGTTCAACCGCAGCGATGGTCCGCTCGGCGGGAATCGGTATGGCGGGACCGCCACGCGGTGGCCCCGTGCATGGTCTTGTGCGTGTGGTGCGCCGGGGGCGGCGCGCGGCGGGTCAGGGTGGGCCGGCGCCGGTGGCGATGCGGTGGCGGTGCTGCGGCCGGAGTTGCTGCCGGGGGCGCGGGTGCTGGGCGGGCCGGTGCGCCCGTGGGCGCGACCGGGTGCGGCGATCCGGGCGACGTGGTTGGCGGCGGCGGGAGGCCGGCCTGGGCAGCGCGACTGCATCCGGCGTGGGGGGCGGTGCGGCGGCGACGGTGGTTGCGGCGCCTGCGGGCTGGAATGCGGCGGGTGCGGTGGCGGGCGTGTCCGGCGCGGGGCGCGATCCGGTCGGTGCGGTGGCTGTTGGCCGGGCGGGGGCGTCGGGGGGCGGACTGTCCGGTGCGGCATCCGGCGGGGCGTCGCCGAGCGGGTCGGCCAGGCGGGCCCATAGGGTGGCGAACAGGGCCTGGGGGTCGGTCATGCCCGGTTCGGGCGGCAGGTTGTCGGCGATGTGCCGGGCGAGCGCGGAGAGCAGCAGGCGCAGGAACTCGGGATCGCAGTCCTCGACCGGTGTGTTGAGAAGCGCGCAGGCCTCCGGGCTGAGTTCGGGGTGTGTTTCGGGGGTGAACGGGGCGGTGTCGTCGGCGGGGCGCGGCGGGCGGCCCGGCGATGCGGGCCGGCGCCGGGTGCGGCCGAACCAGAGACGCGCGATCCGGCCGGGGCGCGATGGCGGGGCTGGCCGCTCGGCGTGCGGCCGGCGGTGGGGGCGGGGCTGCGCGGAGGAGGCTGCGTTTTGGGCCGCGGGCGGCCGAGGGGCGGTCGGGCTTCGGTGGGTGCCGGCGCGGGCTATGCCGGTGATGGCGGTGCGCATGGCGCGGCCGACGCGGTGGATGAGGCGCGCACCAATCCCGTGGTGGGGTTGGGAAGGAAGGCCGGCGGGGTGGGGTGCGCGACGCATTGGGCGGGGATTATCCGCATAAATTCCTTGTTGGCAAGGTTTAATTTCGTAAACGTAGAACGCGCGGATCAGATGCGGGCCTGACTCTGGCTCTTGTCGTCAACCCCGGGGCCCGCGGCCAATCCTGGCGTCGGTGGCGCACAGCGATGCGGCTCTGTTCGTGGATGCTGATGGCGAGACACCGTAACGTTCCAGCCTGGGCGTTTGGCTGGCCGCTTTGGAACGCCGGTTGGGGCGGTCTCGCCACGGAAAGCGCTCCCGACCGGCAGCCCCGACGTTCCACCGCCGCCGCGAAGTCTTCGGGCGGACAGACCACGCATTTGACTTGCCAGGAAAGTGTGGGCCGCGCAGCTTCGACGCGCGGAGTGGAGCATGGGAGACACGAATGTCGCAGCAGGATCCGGCGTCGGACCCGCCGGCGGCCGCCTCCACCATGCCTGGCGTCACGCCCGACGGCGGTGACCTTCGACATGCCGAAGCGGCACTGGCCCGCGGCGAGGTGCGGTTCCGAGGCATTTTCGACAGCACGTTCCAGTTTATCGGCCTGCTTGCGCCGGATGGAACCGTGCTGGAAGCAAACAGGACCGCGCTGGAATTCGGGGAACTCAGCGCCGCGGACGTCGTCGGCCGTCCGTTCTGGGAGGCGCGCTGGTGGGCGGACGCGCCAGACCCTGAAACGCCCGCCCGGCTCCGTTCCGCGGTTGCCCGTGCCGCTTCCGGCGCGTTTGTCCGTTACGAGGTCGAAGTGCGCGGTGCCGGTGCGCGCACGGCGTTTATCGACTTCTCGCTGCGGCCGATATGCGACAACACGTCCGGCGCGGTGATATTCATCGTCACCGAAGGACGCGACATCAGCGAGCGTGTGGCCGAGAACGCCCGGCTGCGCGCAGCCGAGGAACGGCTGCGCCTGGCGCAGGAGGCAGCCGGCATCGGCGTCTGGGAGCATCAGCCGCAAACAGGCGCCCACTGGTTCAGCCCGGGATATCTGCGGCTCTACGGCGTTTCCCCGGCGCGCGCCAAGACGTTCGACATGGACCAGTGGCTGGCGGCCCTGCATCCCGAGGACCGGGAGCGCATGCGCGTCGCGCGGCTCGCCATGCTGTGCACCGGATGCCTGGACGAGGCGTTCCGGATCCGGCGGGTGGATACGGGCGAACTGCGCTGGATTCATTCCAAGGCAGCGCGGTTGGATCGCCCGTCCGGCCCGTTGCTCATCGGGATCAATCGGGACATCACGACGGAAAGGCTGGCGAGCGAGGCCGCGCGGGAACGCGACCAGCGCTTGCGCATGGCGTTCGCCGCCGCGGGCATCTTCGCCTGGGACTGGGATGTTTCAACCGGCCGGGTCGAGTGGTCGGCGGCGGGGGAGACCGCCCTGCGCCTGCCACCCGGCGGCTTTGGCGGCACCGTCGAAGCCTTCCGTGCCCTGGTTCACCCCGACGACCGTCCCGGTGTGGAGGCGGCGCTGGCGCGTGCGCTGTCCGGCGCCGACAGCGAATACGTCGTCGAGTTTCGCATGCGCCGCGGCGATGGCACGTGGCGACGCACCGCCACGCGTGGCATCGTGCAGCGCGACGCGACGGGCCTGCCCCTGCGCGTGATCGGCGTGGATCACGATATTTCGGCACGCACAGCGCCCCAGGACGCGGTGCCGGCGCGCGACGCGGTTCCGGCGCGCGACGCGGTTCCGCAGGCGGCTTGGCCCAACCCCGCGGCCGAGGCCCTTCGCCTCAGCGAGCAGCGCTACCGGGCGGCGCTGCGCGGGCCGGCCATCGTCGTCTTCGAGCAGGATCTCGATCTGCGCTACACTTGGATCGACAATCCGGCGCTCGGCTATCAAGCGCAGGAGGTCATCGGCCGCACCGACTTCGACCTGTTCGAGGACGCGGCAGACGCCGCACGCCTGACCGCGCTGAAGCGCCGGGTGATCGCCACCGGCACCGGGCTGCAAGAGCAGGTCGGCGTGCGCGATCAGGGCGTCCACCGCCACTACGACCTGTCGGTCGAGCCGCTGCGCGACGCTGCCGGCGCGATCATCGGCGTCATCTGCGCGGCGGTCGATGTCACCGAACGGCATCGGAACGAGGCGGCGCTGGCGGCGAGCGAGAACCGCTATCGCACGTTGTTCCTGGCCATGGACGAGGGCGTGATGATCCTCGAGCGCCTGCCGCTGCGTGCCGACGGGCTGCGCGACTGGCGCTACGTGGCGATGAACCCGACATCGCAAACCATGTTCGGCACCGGTGATCTCACCGGACAGTCGCTGCGCGACAACTTCCCGGACAACGACGAGGGCTGGTACGACATCTATGACCGTGCGCTGGAGGCCGGCGCGGTAAGCCGGTTCGAGCGCGCGGCTGTGTCGCAGGGCATGGTCCTGCAGATGTACGTCGCCCGGGTGGACGCACCGGAATGCCAGCGCATCATGGTGGTGGTGCGCGACGTGACCACGAGCGTAGCCGCCAGGGCGGCCCTGCGCGAACGCGAGGAGCGTCTGCACGGCGTGCTCGACGGCATGGCCGAGGGTTTCGGCCTGCTGGCGCCCGACTTCACCATCCTCGAGCACAACCTTGAAGCCCTGCGCATCGACGGGCGCAGCCGCGAGGAGATCGTCGGGCGCTCGCACTGGGAGGCCTACCCCGGCAGCGAGCACTCCGCGCTTGGCCGCCTGTTGAAGCGCGCCATGGCAGAGCGACAGCCGGCCTTTCTGGAGCATCGCTACGCATGGCCGGACGGCCGCGCCCGGTGGCTCGACATGCGGGCCTATCCAACGCCAAACGGCATGCTCGGCGTGTTCTGGCGCGACGTGACCGACCGCAAGGAAGCCGAGGCGAGACTGCGGCTGAGCGAAACCCGGTTCCGCACCTTTGTCGAAGCATCCAACCAGGTGATCTGGACGATGACGGCCGACGGGGTGGTCGGTGAGCCGAGTCCATCCTGGCAGGCGTGGACCGGACAGAGCTGGGAAGAGGCGCGCGGACTTGGATTTCTCGAAGCAATCCATCCGGACGACCACGCTGCCGTTCTGGATGCCTGGCAAGGCGCGGTGGCGCGCGAGGACATCTACGAAGTCGAATACCGCCTGCGCCGCCGGGATGGGGTCTGGCGACGCGTCGCCGCCCGGGGCGCGCCTGTGCGGGACGAGGCCGGCAAGGTTCTGGAATGGATCGGCACATGTGTTGACGTCACCGAGGGGCAGGCGGCCGAGGCGGCGCTGAGGCAAAGCGAAGCGCGTTTCCGGGCCATAACCGAGGTCATACCGCAGCTCGTGTGGACCTGTGACGCATCCGGCCGCTGCACGCATTTGAACCAGCAGTGGCTGGCCTACACAGGCGCCTCGGTCGAGCAACATCTCGGTGATGGGTGGCTCGATGCCATTCACCCTGACGACCGGGACTGTGTTTGGCAGGCATGGCAGGCGACGATAGCCGGTGGCCCGGATTTCGACGTCGAAGCCCGCCTGCGGGGCGCCGACGGCACGTTCAGGTGGTTCAAAGAGCGCGCGGTCGCCTTGTGCGGGGCCGATGGGGCTGGGGTGCAATGGTTCGGTACCTCGACCGATGTCGAGGAAATCGTCAGGGCGCGCGAGTTTCTGGCGCGCAGTAGAGCTGAACTTGAACACCTCGTGGAGAGCCGGACCCGGGAGCTGCGACAAGCCCAGGAACGCCTGGCGCACCTTCAGCGCATGGAGGCGCTGGGCCAACTCGCGGGCGGTATCGCCCACGACTTCAACAATATTCTGCAAGCCGTCCAGGGTGGCGCAAGTCTCATCGAGAAAAGACCAGGCGACGCCGGACAGGTGCTCCGGCTCGCCCGGATGGTGATCGACGCAGCGCGCCGCGGCGCCTCCATAACCCAACGCCTGTTGGCCTTCTCCCGCCGCGGCGACCTCCGTCTGGAAACGTTCAATCCGGTGACGCTTGTCGAAGACGTCCGCGAAGTCCTGACCCATACGCTCGGCTCCGGCATCGCGGTCCGGGTGGAGGCGGCGCAGGACACGCCGATGGTTCTGGCCGATAAGGGGCAGCTTGAGACCGTGCTGATCAACCTTGCGACGAATGCGCGTGACGCAATGGCGGGAAAGGGCGTCCTGACATTGGGCGTGCGCCCAGAGAGCCAGCCCGGCCGCCGGACCGGCATGTCGCTCTCGCGCGATCTTCCGAGCGGCGAATACGTCCGGTTCTCCGTCGCCGACAACGGTTCCGGCATGCCGCCCGAGGTCCTTGCGCGGGTGACCGAGCCATTTTTCACGACAAAGCCAAAGGGCCAGGGAACCGGACTGGGGCTGGCGATGGCGCGTGGCTTCATCGAGCAGAGCGGCGGCGCCATCGCGATCGAAAGCAAGTTCGGGCGCGGCACCGTCGTTCATCTGTGGCTGCCATCGGCTACCGACGAGCAGCGGGATGATTCAAAACGTGCTGTGCATGTCGAGACGGAAAGTTTGGCGCGACACGTTTTGCTTGTGGATGACGATGCGATCGTCCGGGACGTCATTGAAGAGCAGCTGCGCTCCATTGGCTACAATGTCACGGCTGTTGAGAGTGCTTCGGACGCACTGTCCCTGCTCCACAGCGGTGAGTTGATCGACCTGCTGATTTCCGACCTGTCGATGCCAGGGGTGGACGGCGTCGCGCTCGTGCAGGAGGTCAATCGCCTGAGGCCCGGGATACCGGCAATTCTCCTGACGGGACTCGCCACGAACGCAGCGGAGATCGCGGTCAGCGGCGCTGTCGGCGGCATGTTTTCATTGCTGCGCAAGCCCATCGCCGAGCACGACCTTGCCGCCCGCATCAAGGTCTTGCTCGAAGGGACGAGCCCGCTCGGGCGAGACCGGTGACGCCGCCGTCTTGGCCCGTTTGTCGTTGTCCTCGGTCCCAAGAAGGCCAAGTCCGCCCCTCACCGCCACGCCACCCCCCGCCGGGCCCGCCTTTCAGCCGCTCCGGCCATCCGGCATAATCCCGGCAAAGCCTGGGACACACCGCATGACCGACCGCCTCGCCAACAAGACCGCCTTCGTCACCGCCGCCGGCCAGGGCATGGGCCGGGCGACGGCGCTAGCCTTTGCCGCGGCGGGGGCGCGGGTGATCGCGACGGATGTGAACGAAACGCTGGTGCAGCAGATCGCGTCGGACCGCATTCGCACCGCGAAGCTGGACGTGCTGCAGCCCGACGCCATCGCCCAGGCGGCGCGCGACGCCGGCCCGGTGGACATCCTGTTCAACTGCGCCGGCTTCGTGCACCAGGGCACGCTGATGGACGCCACCGAGGACGAATGGAGCTTCGCCTTCGACCTCAACGTGCGCTCCATGTTCCGCACCATGCAGGCCTTCCTGCCCGGCATGCTGCAGCGCGGCGGCGGCGCGATCATCAACATGGCCTCCGTCGCGTCCAGCCTGAAGGGCGTGCCCAACCGCTTCATCTACAGCGCCACCAAGGCGGCGGTGATCGGCATGACGCGCTCGGTCGCCACCGACTACGTGACGCGCGGCATCCGCTGCAACTGCCTCTGCCCCGGCACGGTGCACACGCCCAGCCTGGACGACCGCATCGCCGCCAACGCCGCCGCGGCCGGATCGGCCGACGCCGCCATGGCCGCCTTCGTCGCCCGCCAGCCCATGGGCCGGCTCGGCACGGCGGAGGAAATCGCCGACCTGGCGGTTTATCTCGCCGGCGATTCGGCGCAGTTCATCACCGGCCAGGCCGTCGTGATCGACGGCGGGCTGACACTCTAGAGCCAAGGAAAGCACCATGAAGCTGCTGCGTTACGGCCCCGCGGGCGCCGAGAAGCCTGCCATGCTGGACAAGGACGGCACCATCCGCTGCCTGTCCTCGGTGATCCGCGACATCGACGGCTTCGCCCTGTCCGACGCGGCGCTGAAGATGCTGGCCGGCCTGGACCCGAACACCCTGCCCAAGGTCGATCCAGCCACCCGCCTGGGGTCCTGCGTGGCGCGGCCCACCAACTACCTGTGCATCGGCCTGAACTACGCCGACCACGCCGCCGAGGCCGGCATGCCCCTGCCCAAGGAGCCCATCATCTTCCTCAAGTCCCTGGGCGCGCTGTCCGGCCCGAATGACGACGTGAAGATGCCCCGCGGGTCGAAGAAGCTGGACTGGGAGGTCGAGCTGGGCATCGTCATCGGCAAGACCGCCCGTTACGTGCCGGAAAACGAGTCGATGGACTACGTCGCCGGCTACTGCGTCTGCAACGACGTCAGCGAGCGGGAATTCCAGTTGGAGCGCGCCGGCACCTGGGACAAGGGCAAGGGCTGCGACACGTTCGGCCCCACCGGCCCCTGGGTGGTGACGAAGGACGAAGTGCCCGACCCGCAGAACCTGCCCCTGTGGACCGAGGTGAACGGCAAGCGCTTCCAGAACGGCACCACCAAGACGATGATCTTCGGCGTGCGCAAGCTGGTCAGCTATGTCAGCCACTTCATCACGCTGCACCCCGGCGACGTGATCGCCACCGGCACGCCACCGGGCGTCGGCTCGGGCGTTAAGCCGGAACCGGTGTACCTGAAGGTGGGCGACGTGATGCGCCTGTCGGTGGAAGGCCTGGGCGTGCAGCAGCAGCGCGTGGTGGAGGCATAGCCGCCCCGCCGGCAGGCCGCACGGGCCGGCCTCGTGTTGGACCGCGGGCTTTTGTTGGTGGGGACCGGCCGGCATCGGTCGCTTTCGCCGGCGGCCAGCCGGTGCCGGTCGCTCTCGCCGCAGACGGACCGGTGTCGGTCGTTCCCGCCGACGACCGGCCGGCATCGGCCGTGCCCGCCGGTATCCGGTTGGTGTCGGTCGTCCCCGCCGACGACCGGCCGGCATCGGCCGTGCCCGCCGGTATCCGGTTGGTGTCGGTCGTTCTCGCCGCCGACCGACCGGCATGGGCCTGGCCTGCCGGTACCTGGCTGGTGCCGGCCGCCCTCGCCGGGAACCGGCCGGCGTCCGTTCCGGCCGCCGGGGACCCGCCGCCTCGGCGGGACTGCGAGGCGCGACGCTGCGCCGCCCGGATCGGCGCGGTGCCCCGTGACCGGAATGGTCAGGCCGCACCAGGACGGCGGCGACGAAATTCCGTGAATGCCGGCCCTCCCGAAACCCGGCAGGACAGGATAGACTGGCAGAAATGCTGACGGACCTGCCGAACCTGCTGACGCTTTCGCGCATCGCGGCGATCCCGCTGCTGGTGGTGCTGGTTGCGCTCGCCCATCCGGCCACCGACCTGGCCGCGTGCATCGTGTTCAGCATCGCCGCGATCACCGACTATTTCGACGGCAAGCTCGCCCGCTCCTGGCGGCAGCAATCCGACCTGGGCCGCATGCTGGACCCGATCGCCGACAAGCTGCTGGTCGCCGCCGCGCTGATGATGCTGGTGGGGAAGGGGCGGCTGTCCGACTGGGGGCTGTATCCCGCCATCGTCATCATGCTGCGGGAAATCCTGGTCAGCGGCCTGCGCGAATACCTGGCCGGCATCCGCATCGGCCTGCCGGTGACCCGCCTCGCCAAATGGAAGACCACCTTCCAGATGGGCGCGCTGGGCACGCTGCTGGCCGGCGACAGCTCCGCCCGGCTGCTGCATATCGCGTTCGTGCCGGTCTCCTCGATCGGCGAGGCGATGCTGTGGGTCGCCGCCGCGCTGACCCTGGTCACCGGCTGGGACTACCTGACCGCCGGTGTGCGGCACGCCACCGGACCATCCTCACAGCACGGGGTGGCAGCGAAACAGCCGTGAAGGTCCTGGGCGTCATCGGCTGGTCCGGCAGCGGCAAGACCACCCTGCTGGAGGCGATCCTGCCGCTGCTGCGGGTGCGCGGCCTGGCTGTCTCCACCATCAAGCACGCCCATCACGGCTTCGACATGGACCGGCCGGGCAAGGACAGTTTCCGCCACCGCGCCGCCGGCGCACAGGAAGTGCTGGTCGCCACCGGCGCCCGCTGGGCGTTGCTGCACGAGGTCACCGGCCCCGAGCCGACCCTGCCGGAGTTGCTGACCCGGCTGGCGCCCGTCGATCTGGTGCTGGTGGAGGGTTTCAAGACGCATCCCTTCGCCAAGCTGGAGGTGCACCGCCCCGCGCTGGGCAAGCCGCCGATCTGGCCGCAGGAAACCGAGGTGGTGGCCGTGGCCTCCGACGCCGCGCCGGACGTGGCGGGCCGCGCGCTGCTGCCGCTGAACGACCCGCCCGCGGTGGCGGCCTGGATCGCCGGCGCGCTGCCGGACCTGCCGGTGATCCGCTGAGCGCGGCAGCCCGCGACGCAATCCGCTTGGCACTGTTGGACGGGTCGGCCATGCTTGGGACACCCATCCGCGATTCGCCCGGTCCGGCGGCCTCATGCTGATCACGCTGTTCACCGACGCGTCCTATTGCAGCCGCACCCGCATCGGCGCCTACGCGGCGTGGGCGAAGACCGACGGCCGCACCCTGCGCCGAGCCGGCGTGCTGAAGGAGCCCGCGGCCAATTCCTCGCTGGCCGAAACCATGGCGCTGGTGAACGGCATCCACGTGGCGATCGCCGGCATGGCCCCGCCGCCAAACGCCCGGATCATCGCCCAGACCGACTGCCTGACCGCCATCGAGGCGCTGACCGGGCGCTTCAGGAACGCCCGCACCATCGCGCAGTACGCCGCCGTCGTGGAGGCCTATCGCCGCCGGGTGGAGACCGCCCGGGTGGTGGTGGAATTCCGCCATGTCGGCGGTCACAAGGGCACCGTCACGCCGCGCAACGCGGTGAACACCTGGTGCGACAAGGAATGCCGCCGGCTGATGCGCGCGGCCCGCTTGGCGGCGCAGTCGCCGTCCCTGGACCCCGGCCAGGGCGCCGCGGCCTGACCAACCCCGCCGGGGCCCGAAGCCCGAAGCTCCCGTCACGGGCTTGGCCTGACCGGCCCCGCCTGCCGCAGCCCGGCCCCGCCTGCCGCAGCCTGGCCCCGCCTGCCGCAGCCTGGCCCCGCCTGCCGCGGCCCGGCCCCGCCGCTCCCGCCGCCGGGCTCGGCCTGACCGGCCCCGCCACAGGTTCGGCCTGCGCGCGTTCACCATTCCTTATCCGGCCTCGGGCATCCTGACCCCAGCCAGCAAGGGAACCCCGTCACGATGCATCCCGATACCAGCGCATGCAGCGCCATCGTCGCCGACGACAGCTCCCTGATCCGGGACGTCCTGCGGTTCAACCTGGCGCAGAGCTTCGGCCACGTTCACCTCGCCACCGACGGGTTGGAGGCAGTGGAGGCCGCGCGGGCGCTGCGGGCCGCCGTGGTCATCCTGGACTACCGCATGAAGCGGCTGAACGGGATCGAAGCGTGCGAGGAAATCCGCCAGTTACCGGACTATACGAACGTGCCCGTCGTGCTGCTGACCGCCTACGACGATGACCGCCTGCGGCGGGAGGCCGAACGCGCCGGCGTGACCTTCGTGTTCCCCAAGCCGGTGATCTATGAGCACCTGATGGAGAAGCTGGCGCCCTTCCTGAAGGCGCATCTCGAGGCGGTGCCTGGCGGTGACGAACTCACGCGCGGGCGGGCGCTGCTGAACCAGCGCCGGCGGATCGAGGCGGAAACCGAAAACGCCAAGCGCCGCTACACCGGGCTGGCCGAGCGCGCCACGCCCTTTTTGGGTGGCTGGAGGCGCTGACTCAGGCTGCGCACCGCGTCCTGCGCCGCCGCGCGCACCGCCCGGGCCGTTTGCGCGCGGTTGTCACCCGCCCGTGCCGCCCGCTCGAAATCCCGGCAGGCCTGCGCCAGAGCGGTAAACCGCAGTTCCGCGGCATCGCCCGCCACGCGGTGGACCTGATCGCCGAGCTCTTCGTCGTCCAGTTCTCGATCCTCATCCTCCAGCATCGCCAGCAATGTCGTTACCTCATCGTCCAGCATCTGGAAGTGATGCGGCGCGAGACCGTGTTCGCCGGACGGGTGGCGCGGTGTCTCGCCCGCGGCGGTGCGTCCGGTGACCCGGCGGATGGCCTGCAGCAGGCGACGCTGATCGCAGGGCTTTTCCAGGCAGGTGTCGATGCCCGCTGTCTGCCAGGCCGTGTGCGCATCCTCCGGCAGTTTCGCCGACAGCAGGACGATGGGCGTCCTGGCCGGCCGGCCGGGCAGGGCACGGATCTGGCGCGCGGCGTCCAGGCCGCTGATCCCGGCCATGCGCAGATCCATGATGACCGCGTCGAAACTCCCTTCGCGGGCGCATTCCACGGCAGCCTCGCCGGAATTGGCCTCGCTGACCTGAAGCCCGGCCGCCCGCAGCAACCCCGCCGTGACGTCCCGGCTGATTTCGGAATCGTCCACCACAAGGACATGCGCCGCGTCGCCTGCCGACGATGTATCACGCCGGCCGGGTGGAACCGCCGGCACCGGCTGGGCGGTCAGGGTCAGGCAGATAATGGTGCCGCCGCCCGGATTGGGCATGCACCGGATCCTGCCGCCAAGATCCGTGGTGCGGCGCCGGATGATCGACAGGCCATGGCCGGAGAGGCCGGTCGGCGGATCCCCGGTGGTCGGTTCGTCGTGCAGCCTGCGGCGTTGCGCTTCCGGCATGCCGCGCCCCGTATCGGCGATAACGAACTCGACCCCCTTTGCCTCTGGCGCGGCGTGCAGCGTGACCGAGCCGCGATCGGTGCATTTGATCGCATTATCCAGCAGGTTGCCCAGGATCCCGCCGAGCCACATGCCGTCTGTAACGACGAGGTCCGGCAGGCGGGGATCGGTTTCAAACGAAAGTTGAAGCCCCTTTTCCCTGGCCTTCAGTTCGAACAGGGCGCGGCACAGCTCCAGCAGTGCACGAATGTCGGTAGGCTTCAGGTTGGGGCGGACGCCATCGTCATCCCGATCCGCATCGCGCAGGAAGCGATTGGCCGTCTCCCGCAGGTGCTCGGCGGCGGACCGTAGCGCGACCAGGCAGCGCGACTGGTCCGGGTTCAGCGCTCCCTTGCTGCGAAGCAGGTCGGCGTTGCCAAGGATCCCGTGCAGCAGCGTGCGCATGTCGTGGCTGACATCGGACAGCCGCCTGGCGCGCCGGTCATGCGCCTGTTTCTCCGCCGCCAATGCGGCAGTGCGCTGCTGGGTTGATTCCGACAGTTCCTGCTCCTTCTCGCGCAGCGTGGCTTCGCTCGCCCGCCGGGTGTGCATCGCGTGACGCAGGAACAGCAGCAGCGCGGCATTCAGCAGCCCCAGCGCCAGCACCGACAGCAGCGTGACGGCGGCGCGCCTGCGCCATGCGGCGTAGATGTCCTGCGGCGCCAGACCCACGGCGACGGTCAGCGGCTGGCCGGGCACGCGGTACAGCACGAAGTGGCGCAGGTCCCGGTCCACCGGGTCCGCCGCATCGGTCGGCAGCAAGGGATGCACGGTCTGCAACAGCGTGGTTGCCGCGACATGGCCGATCTCCTCCGGTGCGGCGGGGCGGCGCTGCAGGATGGCGCCGCTGTCGTGCAGCAGGGTGATGGTGCCATGCGGGCCGATGGCGAACGCGGCGAACAGCCTGGCGAAGTAGGCCAGGCGCACCGTTCCCATCACCACGCCGGCGAAGCTGCCATCCTGGTTCGACAGCCGCCGGCTGAGCGCGATCAGGGTCCACCTGCCGTGGATCCGGTCGAACGGTTCGCCGATGAACAGCCGGTCCGTGCTGCCGTGCCGCTGCGCCAGGAAGTAGTCGCGCCCGCGGAAGTTGCCGCGCCGCGGCGTGGCGGAGGTGGAATCCGCGATCACGTCGCCATGCGCATCCAGCACGTTGATGAAGCCGAAATCGGCATCCCGCGCCGCGCCGTCGAACAGCAGCGCCTGGCGCAAATCGGGCGGCAGGGCGCGCACCGCGGGCTGCTGCACCTGTCGCGCCACCGTGCGCAGCGCCAGGTCGTACAGCCCCAGGGTGCGGGCGATGTCCTGTCCCGCGGCGCGCGCGATGTTCATCGCGTCCCGATCGGCGTCGCGCGTCGCATCCCGGCGGGCCAGCAGCATCACCCCGGCGGCCAGCAGCATCAGCCCCAGCGTCACCGCGCCGCAGACCGCCAGCGCCGCACCGGTGCTGCGGAAGATGCGCCACCGGAGCAGCGGGGCGGGCAGCGTCATGAGGCATGTCTCCTGCGCAGGCCGCCAGGATAGGCCGCAATTGCTAGCCAAAGGTTGACGCGGGCAGGCCGGCGTACATGCCGCTTGAAGCCTTCATATAGATGTATTAGACATGAGGAGTGCCGCATGAGGGCGGATCGCTCATGTTTCAACCATGATAACGTCGGGCCAGATGCGCGCCGCAAGGGCGCTGCTGGGTATCGACCAGCGTCAGTTGGCCGAGTTGTGCGGCCTGTCGCTGCCCACCATCCAGCGGATGGAGGCGAGCGGCGGCGTGGTGCGCGGCAATGTCGACTCCCTGATGAAGCTGGTCACGGCACTGAACGCCGCCGGGATCGAGCTGATCGGCGAGCGCGCCAGCAGCGCCGTCGGCGGGCGCGGCGTGCGCCTGATGACTCCGGCTGACCCGCCCGGTGACCGCAGCCAGGACGGCAAATGATCCATCTGGTTCTGCTGGGCATCCTGGGGCTGCTGCTCCTGAGCCCCCTGGGCGGGCTGCTCGCCCGCGCGCGGATCGGCGGGGCGGTGGTGTATGGCGGCAGCCTGCTGTGCTCGGCGCTGATCCTGTGCACCGGCTTCGCCGCCATTCCGGCCGGGGTGCAGCACCTGGTGCTGCCGATCGGCCTGCCCTGGACCGGCGCGCATATCCGGCTGGATGCACTCTCCGGGTTCTTCCTGGGCGTGGTCGGGCTGGGCGGCGCCGCGGCGAGCCTGTTCGCGCTGGGCTACGGCCGGCATGAGGATCAGCCGCAGCGCGTGCTGCCGTTCTATCCGCTGTTCCTCGCCGCGCTGACCCTGGTGGTGGTGGCGGACGACGCCTTCCTGTTCCTGTTCGCGTGGGAGCTGATGTCCTTGGCCTCCTGGGCGCTGGTGATGGCGCACCACCGGGAGCGCGAGACGGCGCGGGCCGGCACCGTGTACCTGGTGATGGCGTGCCTGTCCGGGCTGACGCTGCTGCTGGGGTTCGGCGTGCTGGCCGGGGCCGGCGGCGGCTACAGCTTCGATGCGATGCGTGCGGCCCACCCCGGCGCCGGCGTTGCCGCCGTTGTGCTGGTCCTGGCGCTGCTCGGCGCGGGGTCGAAGGCCGGGCTGGTGCCGCTGCACACCTGGCTGCCGCTGGCGCATCCGGCGGCGCCGAGCCAGGTGTCGGCGCTGATGAGCGGGGTGATGACGAAGGTGGCGGTGTACGGCTTCATCCGCATCGTCTTCGACCTGTTGGGCGTGCCGGCGTGGTGGGCCGCCGTGCTGGTGCTGGTGCTGGGCGGCATCACCGCGGTGCTGGGCGTGCTGTACGCGCTGATGGAGCACGACCTGAAGCGCCTGCTGGCGTACCACACGGTCGAGAACATCGGCATCATCTTCATCGGCCTGGGTCTGGCGATGGCGTTCCGCGCCAACGGGCTGGAGGTCGCGGCCGCGCTGGCGCTGACCGCGGCGCTGTTTCATGTGTTCAACCACTCGCTGTTCAAGAGCCTGCTGTTCTTCGGCTCCGGCGCGGTGCTGAACGCCACCGGCGAGCGCGACATGGAGAAGCTGGGCGGGCTGATCCACCGCATGCCGCGCACCGCCTTCCTGTTCCTGGTGGGGTGTGCGGCGATCTCCGCGCTGCCGCCGCTGAACGGGTTCGTGTCGGAATGGCTGACCTTCCAGGCGATCCTGCTGCATCCGAACCTGCCGCAATGGGGGCTGAAAGTGGCGATCCCGGCGGATGGCGCGCTGCTGGCCTTGTCCGCGGCGCTGGCGGCGGCGTGCTTCGTCAAGGCGTTCGGGGTGAGCTTCCTGGGCCGCCCGCGCAGTGACGCGGCGGCGCAGGCGCGGGAGGTGGACGGGTTCTCGGTGTCGGCGATGTCCGTGCTGGCGGGGCTGTGCCTGCTGGCGGGGGTGCTGCCGGGGCTGGTGATCGACGGGCTGGCGCCGGTGGCGCACCTGCTGACCGGGGCGCGCATGCCGTCGCAGATGGGGCTGGCGTGGCTGTCGGTGGTGCCGGTGGCGGCGAGCCGCAGTTCGTACAACGGGCTGCTGTTGTTCGTGTTCATCGCGGCGTCGGCGTCGCTGACGGCGTGGGCGGTGCACCGGTTGGGCTCGCGTGCGTTGCGGCGGGGGCCGGCGTGGGACTGCGGGTTCCCGGGGGCTGATCCGGCGACGCAATACACGGCGGGGAGTTTCGCGCAGCCGATCCGCCGGGTGTTCGGGCGGGTGGTGTTCCAGGCGCGGGACACGGTGGTGATGCCGCCGCCCGGCGATCTGGCGCCGGCGCGGATCACGCATGTGCTGCGCGATCCGGTGTGGGACACGCTGTATGCCCCGGTCAGCCTTGGTGTGGCGCGCGCGGCGGAGGTGCTGAACCGGCTGCAGTTCCTGACCATCCGCCGGTATCTGGCGTGGGTGTTCGGCACCCTGGTCCTGCTGCTGCTGGCGCTGGCGCTATGGCAGTGAGGGGCGCGATGGCGGGCGTCGAAATAAGGGGAGGGCGGGGTTTGGCCGTGCTCCCCCGGGTGTTGCCATGATCGGCGCGCTGCTGATCCAGGGCGTGCAGATGGCGCTGGTGCTGCTGCTGGCGCCGCTGCTCACCGGCGTGGTGCGCAAGGTGAAGGCGCGGTTGCAGCGCCGGCGCGGGCCATCCGTGTTCCAGCCCTACCGCGACCTGCGCCGTCTGCTCGGCAAGGAGGTGGTGCTGGCCGAGAACGCCTCCTGGCTGTTCCGCGTCGCGCCGTACATGGTGTTCGCGCTGACCTGGGTCGCCGCGGCGCTGGTGCCCACCTTCGCCACCGGGCTGATCTTCTCCTGGTCCGGCGACCTGATCGTCATCATCGCGTTGCTCGGCTCCGCGCGGTTCATGCTGGCGCTGGCCGGCATGGACATCGGCACCAGCTTCGGCGGCATCGGTTCCTCGCGTGAGGTGATGATCGCGTCGATCGCCGAACCGGCGATGATGATGATCGT
This sequence comes from uncultured Alphaproteobacteria bacterium, assembly GCA_963721065.1. Classification (GTDB taxonomy): domain Bacteria; phylum Pseudomonadota; class Alphaproteobacteria; order Acetobacterales; family Acetobacteraceae; genus CAWBLP01. Next base: position 457,526 of record CAVRHO010000009.1, on the reverse strand, counting down.
GCTGTCGCTGGCGATCATCGCCGGGTCCACCCAGCTTTCCACGATTTCCGCCTTCATGGCGTCCTCGGCCGCCGGCCTGCGGGTGTCGCTGGCCCTGGCACTGGTTGCGTTCGTTATCGTCGCGCTGGCGGAGAACGCGCGCATCCCGGTGGACAATCCCGCGACGCACCTGGAACTGACCATGGTGCATGAGGCGATGGTGCTGGAATATTCCGGCCGCCACCTGGCGATGATCGAACTGGCGGCGTCGCTGAAGCTGCTGCTGTACATCTCCGCCATCGGCTGCATCTTCCTCCCGTTCGGGCTGGCGGATGGGTTCGGCCTGGGCCTGGTCACCTACCTGGCGAAGCTGGCGGTGGCGGGCGTGATGCTGGGTACGTTCGAAACCTCCATTGCCAAGATGCGCGTGTTCCGCGTGCCCAATTTCCTTGGCGCCGCGCTGATGCTGGGTCTGCTCGGCGTGCTGCTGCTGTTCGTTTCTCAGGGCATGTAGCGCGATGCACGGTTTGTCCTTCGACATTGCACACATGCTGGCCGGCGGCCTGGTGCTGGTCAGTTTCATGATGCTGTACCAGGACCGGCTGACCGCGTTGCTGAACGTGCTGGCGCTGCACGCCGGGGTGCTGGCGCTGGCGGTGGCCTGGCAGGCACACATGCAGGCCGCGCCGCACCTCTACGTCACCGCGCTGATCGCGCTGGGCTTCAAGGCGATCTTCATTCCGGTGGCGCTGCAGCGCATCATCGTCCGGCTGGGCATTCACCGCGAGATCGAAACCGTCGGCGGCATCGGCCTGACCATGCTGGCCGGCATCGGCCTGGTGGCACTGTCGCTGCAGGTGATGCTGCCGGTCACCGCGCATGTCGATCCGGTCGCGCGCGAGGACATCGCGCTGGCGTTGTCGGTGGTGCTGATCGGGCTGCTGATGATGGTGACGCGGCGCAACGCGGTCAGCCAGGTGGTGGGGTTCATGTCGATGGAGAACGGCATCATCCTCGCCGCCGCCGGTGCGCGCGGCATGCCGCTGGTGGTGGAGATCAGCGTCGCGTTCTCCATCCTGATCGCGTTCATCGTGATCGGCATCTTCCTGTTCCGCATCCGCGAGCGCTTCGACACGGTCGATGTGCAGGCGCTGGACCTGTTCCGGGGGGAGCGGCGGTGATGGTGCGGGCTGTATCGTCTTCAGGTTTTTCGGGGGTTTCAGGTGCGGCGCACGGGTCCCGTACAATCCCGTCATGGCCGGCCCCCGAGCCGGCCATCCGCCCCCGTCAGAGCGTGCACGTTGCCGCGCGCCCGACCCGATCGTCCCCGGGTGGATGGCCGGCTCGGGGGCCGGCCATGACGGGATTGTACGGGACCGATGCTCTGTACGGGGGTGAAGCTCCGTCCGGGGCTGACACTCCGTCCGCGGGCGCCTCGCCGTACCGGACCGATGCGGCCCTGTCCGAACGCCAGCGGCCCTTCCCCCACCCCAACCTGGAACCACGGCCAGCGCTCTCCAAGGGACTGCCGATGACCGAACTCGCCGTCCTGCTGATCCCGCTGTTCGCCGCGGCGGTCCTGGCGTTGATCCCGTCCTACCGGCTGTCCGCGACGCTGAACGTACTCGCCAGCCTGGGTGCGTTCCTGTTCGCCGCCGGCCTGGTGTTCGTCCGCCCGCCGGCCGGTTCGTATCTGCTGGTGGACGACCTGAACGTCGTCTTCATCCTGCTCAACACCTTCGTCGGCTTCACCACCAGCGCGTTCAGCGCCAGTTACATCGGACACGAACTGGAAACCGGCCGCCTCACGCCGCGCTACCTGCGCTTCTACCACGCCATGTTCCAGTTGATGCTGTTCGGCATGAACCTGGCGCTGCTGGCCAACAATATCGGCCTGATGTGGGTGGCGGTGGAGTTCGCCACGCTGACCACCGTGCTGATGGTGGGCATCTACCGCACGCACGAAGCGCTGGAAGCCGCCTGGAAATACTTCATCCTGGGCAGCGTCGGCATCGCGCTGGCGCTGTTCGGCACCATCCTGGTCTATCTCGCTGCCCGCCCGGTGCTGGGGGAGGGCATGGATGCGATGACCTGGACCATCCTGCTGACCCGCGCGGCGCATTTCGATCCTGCGCTGCTCAACATCGCCTTCATCTTCCTGCTGCTGGGCTACGGCACCAAGGTCGGCCTGGTGCCGATGCACGCCTGGCTGCCGGACGCGCATGCCGAGGGCCCCACGCCCATCTCCGCCGTGCTGTCCGGCCTGCTGCTGAACGTCGCGCTGTACGCGCTGCTGCGCTTCAAGCTGCTGATCGCCGCCAATCCCGCCGCGATGTCGCCCGGCCCGCTGATGATCGCGCTGGGCCTGGCGACGCTGATCTTCGCCGCGTTCATGCTGTACCGCCGCCGTGACATCAAACGCCTGTTCGCCTACTCGTCGATCGAGCACATGGGCATCATCGTGTTCGCCTTCGGCATGGCCGGACCGCTGGGCAACTTCGCCGGGCTGCTGCAGATGGTCATGCACAGCCTGACCAAATCTGCGATCTTCTTCTCGGTCGGCCACGTGTCGCAGGTGAAGGGCACGCAGCGCGTCGCGGAGATGGGCGGGCTGACCGAGACACACCCGATCCTGGGCTGGGGCCTGGTTGCCGGCGTGGTGGCGATCGCGGGGCTGCCGCCGTTCGGGGTGTTCACCAGCGAGTTCCTTGTTGTCAGCTCCACATTCGCGCGCCAGCCGGTGCTGGCGGTGTTGTTGATTTTCGGCCTGCTGGTGGCGTTCGGTGCGCTGATCCTGCACCTGACGTCGGTGGCGTTCGGCGAACCGCGCGGCGAGAGCAACCGGGCGAAGGCGTCCTACCTGCCGATGTTCGCGCACCTGGCGCTGGTGCTGGTCGCCGGCATCTGGCTGCCGCCGCCGCTGGTCGCCTGGTTCCAGCATGTCGCGGCGATGCTGGGGTGATGGCGATGACGCTGGACGACATTCTGGCCCGCGGCGTGCCGGTGGACGGGCACCGCCCCTGGCCCTGCTTCGTGGTGGACGAGGCCGGCTGGCAGCAGGCCGCCGATCTGCTGGCGGCCGGAGAGCTGACTCTGCTCAGCCTGTGGGGCGAGACCGGGCGGGCGCACATGGCGGTGCTGCGGGCGGACGATCCGCCGGTGACCGTGCTCAGCCTGGATTGTGCGGAGGGACGGTTTCCGTCCGTGGGCCGTGTGCATGCGCCGGCGATCCGGCTGGAGCGCGCCATACGCGACCTGTTCGGGCTGGAGCCGGTCGGGCTGCCGGATACGCGTCCCTGGCTGGACCACGGGCGCTGGGGCGAGGAGTCCCCGCCGGACTACGCGTTCCTGCCGGTGGAAGGCCACAGCCTGCACCAGATCCCGGTCGGTCCGGTGCATGCCGGCATCATCGAACCCGGCCACTTCCGCTTCACCGCCGATGGTGAAACCGTGGTGCGGCTGGAGGAACGCCTGGGCTACGTGCACAAGGGCATCGATTCGCTGCTGCAGGGTGTGCCCGTCCCGCAGGCATTGCGCATCGCCGGCCGCACCTCCGGCGACTCCACCGTCGCCTATGCGTTTGCGTTCAGCCGAGCGGTGGAGGCGGCGTTGGGTGTCGATGTGCCGGCGCGGGCGGTGGCGTTGCGCGGGGTGATGGCGGAGCTGGAGCGGATCGCCAACCACCTCGGCGATTTTGGTGCCATCTGCAACGATGCCGCGTTCAGCCTGATGCTGGCGCATTGCGGCGTGCTGCGCGAGCAGGTGCTGCGCACCGCCGCCGCGTGCTTCGGCCACCGGCTGATGATGGACCGCATCGTTCCCGGCGGCGTCGCGACGAATCTGAGCGGCGACGGTGTGGCGCGCATCCGCGACCTGGTGGCCGACCTGCGCCGTCGCTTCCCGCCGCTGCTGCGGCTGTTCGAGGACACCGCGTCGCTGCAGGACCGCACCGTGGGCACCGGCATCCTGCGCCCGGAACTGGCGCGTCGTTTCGGTGCCGGCGGCTACGTCGGCCGCGCCTCCGGCCGCGATTTCGACGCACGCCGCCGCCCCGGTTACGCGCCCTACGACCGGCTGCGCTTCCAGGTTCCCGTGCTGCAGGAAGGCGACGTCAATGCCCGCGCCTGGATCCGCGCCCGGGAGATCGAGCAGAGCCTGTCGATGCTGGACCAGTTGCTGGACGACCTGCCTGACGGCCCCGTATCCGCATCCCTGGAAGCGGCGCCGCTGGACTCCGGGGAAGGCGTGGCGCTGGTGGAAGCCTTCCGCGGCGACGTGCTGGTATGGCTGCGGATCGCGGGCGGCCGGGTGGAGCGGTGCCACCTGCGTGATGCGTCCTGGTTCCAGTGGCCGCTGCTGGAAGCGGTGATCGAGGGCAACATCGTCGCCGACTTCCCGCTGTGCAACAAAAGTTTCAACTGTTCCTATTCGGGACACGACTTGTGATGACGCAACAATCGACACCCGTCCCCCTGGTTGGGGAGGGGGCGCGGAGGCGGGTGGTGCGCCCCACCCCTCTGTTCCGGGCACCGCATGACGCCCGGCGCGACGAGGGACATGCGCACCAACATGGGGCACGCACGCGCCCCCACCCCAGCCCTTCCGCACAAGGGCGCATGGGGCGGAGGTGCCGATGCTGAAAACCCTTCTCCAGGGCCTGCGCCCGCCGCTGACCGAGCCCCGGCCCGATCCCGATCCGGAGCTTGCCGCCCTCGCCGCCACGCTCGACTCCGCCGCCCGCCGCCGGCTCGGCCGCGGCCTGGCGATCCGCGAAGTGGATGCCGGGTCCTGCAACGGCTGCGAGCTGGAGATCCACGCGCTGAACAACGCCTTCTATGACCTGGAGAGGTTCGGCCTGCGCTTCGTCGCCTCGCCGCGGCATGCCGACGTGCTGCTGGTCACCGGCCCGGTGACGAAGAACATGCAGGAGGCGCTGTTGCGTACCTGGCGCGCCACGCCGGACCCGAAATGGGTGGTCGCCGCCGGAGACTGCGCCGCGGACGGGCACGTGTTCGCCGGCAGCTACGCGGTGGCCGGCGGGGTCGGCACCACCGTGCCGGTGGACCTGGTGATCCGCGGCTGCCCGCCCACGCCCACGCAGTTGCTGCGCGGATTGCTGACGCTGATGCAGGCGTAGTCCGGCCGGCATGGAGGTAGGGCCAGCCTGCGTGAAGCGTGATCGACGGCCAGACCCTCATGGTTGGCGGAGGTTGCGAACGGGTTGAAGCAGGCACGTCGGCACCAGTCCTTCCGCGTGATGGCCGGGTCTGATCCGGGTGTTGACGCCGGAACGATCGGGTTGGGATGCAACGAAGCACGCCTGGACGGGGGCAGATGGCCGGCTCGGGGGCCGGCCATGACGGGGGAGAGCGGTGCCCGGCCGCACCACCCGGATGCGCCGGGACGCCGGGACGCCGATGCGGCGGTAACACCTGCGCGTCGGTTGACGGTCAAGGCGAGGAAGAGGCCGGCCCGCTGGTTGCCGCTGGCGAATGGTTGGAACCGCCCCGTCGCAGCGTCTAGGCTTGCCCGTCCTTTGGGAAAGCTCGCATGCGCCTCGCACCTCGACTTGCATTCGGCCTGGTCCTGCTGCTGCCGTTCAGCGGCCGCGCCCAGGAGGTCACGGCCCAGACCGCGCAATCGCTCCAGAACCAGGTGCGCACCTGGATCGCCGGCATCATCGGCGCCGGCATGGACCCGGCCCTGCTGACGCCGAAAATCGTCGCCGAGGACGACCATTACAATCTGACCCTGGCCATTCCCGGCCTGGTCGGTGACGAAACCGTCTCGGCCCGCCTGCGGCCGCTGGAGAACGGCCGCTGGAGCCTGCAGAAGGTCGAATTCCCGCCCAGCATGCACTTCAACCTCCGCCTGCCCGAACCGGGCGGAAAGCCGAAGGCGATGACCGCGTTCACCGCAACGCTGGGCAGCCAGGACATGCATGCGGTGTTCGACCCGGCGCTGAACAGCCGCTCGGAACTGGCCATCGACCTGCAGGGCGTCAGCCTGCGCAGCGACGGACCGCAGGGTCGGCAGGAGCAGCGGATCGGCGAGTATAAGATCGACGCCAGCCTGCAGCCCACCGCGAACGGCCTGCTCGACTTCGATCAGACGGCCACGATCACCGCCTGGTCCAACAAGGCGCAGATCAAGGGCGAGCCCGACGTCTCCTTCGGTGCAGACCGGATGCACGCGACCGGGCGCATCACCGGGCTGAACCGAGAGCAGGCGCAGACGCTGCTGTCTGCCACCTCCGGCTTCCTCGCCACGCTGCCGCCCGGAACCGTGGGGCACGGAAAGCAGCCGAAGCTGACGCCGGAAGGGCGCACCGCCCTGCGCCAACTGGTCGAGAGCCTGCGCGGCATCGCCAGCAGCATCCATGCCGAGGAGGACATCGACGGCCTGCACGTCGCCGTGGCCGGGGTGGGCGAGGGCTCGGTGAAGCACGCCCGCCTGGGCTTCGGCGGCACCGCCCCTGACGGGCTGCTGCACACCTATATCGAGCTTGCCTTCGACGGGCTGTCGCTGCCCGACCTGCCGCCCGAGATCGCCACCCTGCTGCCGCGCCACGTGTCCCTGCGCCCCAGCTTCAGCGGCATCCCGACCGAGGCATTGCTGAAGCTGCTGCTGGAGGCCACAAGGCCCGGGGCCGACCAGTCGCAGCTCACCATGGAGGCGATGTCGCTGATGAAGAAGGGCGCCACCGTGGCGCTGGAGAAGCTGGGCTTCGACCTGGGCCCGGCCACGGTCCAGGGCAGCGGCCGTGTCATGGTGGTCGGGCCCAACCAGTATGTCGGCAAGGCCCACCTGACCGCGACCGGGTTCGATGCGCTGATGCAGCAGGCCCGCAAGGATCCGACCCTGCAGCAGGGCATCCCGGTGCTGGGCATGCTGCGCGGCTATGCCAAGCCGGAAGGCGACCACCTGGTGTGGAACATCGTCGCCCGGGACGGCGGGGTGAGTGTCAACGGCGTTCCGCTGATCCCGCCGGCGGGCGCGGACAACCCCGGCGGCGGCGGGGCGGATGGTCAGCGCTAGTTAGCCTGGGGGTGCGGCTGCATGTGGCTGGAGCGTTCGGCCGGCGGGCCGGCTTTCGCTGGAGCGGCTGCTTCGGGTGGAGAGCGGACACTGGCACAATGAGTTGCCAGAGGCGGCACTGAGGATCAGCCTCCGTTTCTAGGCGACTCATGAGCAGCCCCCCCTCGCTGGTAAGTTCAGCGAAAGCCGCTTACGCTCCTTTCCTGTTGAAGGGATAGCGGTTTTGGGGGATACGTGGGCTGGGAATAAATGCGACTTGCGCCGCAAAGATTGGTTTCGCTTCACACCAGAACGCAATTCCGCTTATCCGTGAACTCAGCGTCTCGTCGATATCGCAGCAGGATTTAGGTGGCCTGAAGCTGTCGCTGCTCGCTGATCCGCCGTTCGTGCAGCCTAAAGGCTGGAGAATCGATGCGATGGGCTCCGGTGATACGCTCCGTATCGCCGACCGTGACACTGCCCTTAACGCCACGCTGCTTCATGACCTGACCGAAAGCCTGTCTGGAAAGCTGAAATTCCTCCTTACCGATGGTGAGGGCACCGCACTGGCCGAGCTTTCGCAGCCCGTCGAATTGCTGGCCCATAACCAATGGGGCGGCATCGGCGCGATGGCCGAACTGCTGCCAGCGTTCGTAATGCCCAACGATCCTGCGGTCGACCGGGTGCTCAAGGCTTCGTCCGACGTGCTGCGGCGCGCGAGCAAACCGGATGCGCTGGACGGCTACAGCTCTGGCAGGCGCGAGCGCGTATGGGAGTTGGCGTCCGCGATCTGGTCTGCGGTCGCAGGACTGCGCCTGTCCTACGCGCTGCCACCCGCCAACTTCGAGCAGGCTGGACAGAAGGTGCGCACGCCTTCACAGATCCTGGACGGGCGCATTGCGACCTGCCTCGACACCGCATTGCTCTTCGCCGCCGCGCTTGAGCAAGCGAACCTTAATTCATTGATAGTGCTAACGGAGGGGCATGCCTTCACCGGAGTTTGGCTGCAGCCGGTGGAATTCGCCCATCTCGTGACGAATGAGGCGGCGGCTCTACGACGCCGCCTCGACCTCGATGATATTCTCGTTTTCGAAACGACGCTCGCGAGCCAGGACCCGCCGGCCCCGTTCAGTCACGCGATAGCGGCGGCGCGCCGGCAAATTGCCGAGGACGCCGAAGCAAGCTTCCAGATGGTGATCGATGTACGGCGTGCGCGCATGCAGAAGGTACGACCTCTCGGCGTCGCCGCAACGTCGGCGGCGACCGAGGAAGGCGTGCCGCCCGCCGCCGAGGCGTTGGAGCCAGCGCCCACGCTTCCGGCCTTTGAAGTGGAGGGGCGCGAGGAGGAACCGACGCCGGTCGGGCGCATCCGTCAGTGGCAACGAAAGCTGCTGAATTTGACGACCAGCAACCGTCTGCTCCATTTACCCGACGCCGCAAGCGCGGTGCGGCTGCTCTGCCCTGACCCGGGCGCGCTCGAGGACCTTCTGGCCAGCGGCAAAAGGGTGCGCATCGCGTCCATGCCTGATCTCGACATCGGAGGACGCGACGAAAAGCTCTACGAGCAGCAGACGCAGGCAAGCCTCCGCGCTGAGATAGCCGAGGCGGCGATGAGGCGCGGCGAGGCGCTATCGCAACTGCCAAAGGACAAGCTCGACGCTGTGCTGGTCGAGCTCTATCGCAAGGCACGAGGCGATCTGGAGGAGGGCGGAGCGAACACCCTCTATCTCGCGCTGGGCTTCCTCAAATGGAAGAAGTCGCCGAACGAGCAAAAGATCTATCGGGCGCCGCTGATTCTCCTGCCCGTTCGACTGGAGCGCAAGAGCGCACTCTCGGGCGTAACGATGATCGCGCATGAGGATGAGCCGCGCTTCAACATGACGCTGCTCGAACTGCTGCGCCAGGATTTCGAGTTGACTATCCCCGGCCTCGATGGAGAGCTTCCGAAGGACCAACGAGGCATCGACGTCGCTGCAATTTGGCGCACGGTGCGCTCCGCAGTGCGTGACATGGCCGGATTCGAGGTCGTGCCGGACGTCGCGCTGGGCACGTTCTCCTTTGCCAAGTATTTGATGTGGAAGGACCTGGTCGATCGGGCCGACAGGCTGAAGGAAAGCGCACTGGTGCGGCATTTGATCGATCGAGATGGGGCGGTAGCTGTCGATGGCGGCGGCTTTCCGCGCGCGGAAGAACTCGATGCGACCATAAAGCCGGGGGCATTGTTCACACCGCTGCCGGCAGACAGCTCGCAGCTTGTCGCCGTGGTGGCGTCGGGCGAGGGGCGGCACTTCGTGCTCGATGGGCCGCCCGGAACCGGCAAGTCCCAGACTATCGCAAACATCATCGCCCACAATCTGGCGCTCGGCCGACGCGTGTTGTTCGTCGCAGAGAAGCGCGCGGCACTGGAGGTCGTGCAGCGGCGGCTCGCGGACAAGGGGCTCGCACCCTTCTGCCTGGAACTGCATTCCGCGAAGGCGACCAAATCGGCGGTGCTGAAGCAACTCGACCACGCCTGGACGACGCGTGATGCGCTCAGCGAAGAGCAATGGGCGCAGGAGGCAAACGAAGCCCAGCGCCTTCGCGACGAGACCAACGCGATTGTGGCGCTGCTCCATCGTCGCGAACCGAACGGCTGGACCATCCACCGCGCAATAGGCCGGACCGTGCGCGATGCCACCGAAACCACGCCGAAGTTCGTCTTTCCGGCACGCGCACAGCACAACGCGGCCGACATGGCGCGCTTCCGCGATGTAGCACGCCGGCTTGGATTGGCGGCCGAGGCGGTCGTGGACCTGCCCACCGGACTCGACGGCGTCTGGCATACCGATTGGTCGAATGGATGGCAGGAGGAGATCGTCGCTTTGGCGGTGGGGATCCCCAGCCTGCTCGATGAGGTGGAGCAAGCCCAGGCCGCGCTGTTGGCGGCGAGCCGGCTGCCTCTGCTAGGCAAGGAGCAGGCGCAATTGAGCCGGCTGCTCAACTTCGCCGAGGTGTGCCTGTCGACACACGGCTATGATCTACGCTTCGCCTTCGCGCCAGATGTTGCCGATCGCGTTGCCGCTGCACGTCAGGCGATGGCATTGATCGAGCGCTATCGCGCAGAGGAGACGGCACTAAGCGCGACTTATGCGCCGGAGGCAGCGCGGCGAGTTGATCTCAGTGAGTTGCGGTCTGCCTGGACGCACGCCTGCGCCAAGATGTGGCCACTCGCAGGGCCAGCCAAGCGCAAAGTTGCTCAGGCACTCGCTCAGGTCGGTGGTGCCTCGGGGACAGTTGACCCCGGCACAGATCTGCCAAGGTTGGCTGCAATGAACGACCTTCTCGTGCAGATCGATGCCCTGGCGCCTCGTGCCGCGGGTCTCCCCGGCTGGATGGGAGCGGCGACGGATGCGGTGGCTCTCGATGACGCAATTGCGCGCGCTGATCGGTTGCGCGCCGCAATTGCCGCCGAGGCCAACGGGCCGGATATGCTCATTGAGCTGCGCCGCGTGACGTCTGGCCTGGTTGTCGATGCCAACGAAATGCTGGCGAACGACGGAGCGATCGCAATTGCCGCCGGTCGATTGCGCCATGCGTTGGATGAGTTGAGCCAGGGTGTGACCCGTTTCGACTCTTTGGCCGGCGCGCCAGCCGGCGCGGATTACGCTGCTTTGCGAACCCGCGCTCATGTGGTTGCGCAACATGGCCGCCGCCTGCGCGACTGGACGAACTGGCGTCGCCTTCGGGACGAGGCCGTGGAAGTTGGTCTCGCCCCCCTCGTTGAGGCTTTGGAGCGGCGGAGCGTTGCGCCTGCGGCCTCGCTTGATGCATTTGAAACTGGCTATGCATACTGGTTCGCCTTCACGCGCATGGACGAGGAGCCGCTGATCAGGGCTTTCATCGGTAGCGAGCAGGAGGATCGGATTGCGCGTTTTCGTGCGCTCGATGATCGCGTTGGTAAACTCACGTCTCGCTATATCCGTGCCAGGCTCTGCGGGCTGATTCTGGACAAGACTCTAAGTCAGCAAGAGAGACGGTTACGGCACGCTCAAGTATCAGCTCCAGCTGCAGCGGCCGAGCATGCCGATTTGCAAGCTTGCCGCCCAAATGGGCGACGCCTTCACGCGACTGGCGCCTTGCATGCTGATGAGTTCATTGTCGATTGCACAATATCTGCCGCCCGACCAAGCGCTGTTCGACCTGGTGATCTTCGATGAGGCCTCGCAGATCACGCCGTGGGACGCGATCGGCGCGATGGCGCGTGGAAAGCAGGTCATCATTGCAGGCGATCCTCGCCAAATGCCGCCGAGCAACGATTTCGCGCGGGCGACGGGTGCAGGAAGTGACGACGATGACACCGAGGCAGATATGGAAAGCATTCTGGACGAGTGCCTTGCCGCTGGTGTGCCGCAACATAGCCTTGATTGGCATTATCGCAGCCGTCACGAGAGTTCTGATCACTTTCTCGAACGTGCGCTACTACGACGGCAAACTGGTGACCTTTCCGCCGCCGGTGACGCGCGCGAGCGCGGTATCGTGGCACAGGGTCGATGGTGTCTATGCGCGAGGCGCCGGCCGTATCAACCCGATCGAGGCGCAGGCAATCGTTGACGAGGCGGTCGCGCGGTTGCGCGACCCGGCCTTCGTCAACGAGCAAGGCGACCCGCTGTCGCTCGGCATTATCACCATGAACGCGGAGCAGATGAAGCTTGTCGAGGATTTGCTCGACAAGGCGCGGCGCGCGCATCCCGAGATTGAGGCCCATTTCGATGCGGAGACGCTGCTTGAGCCCGTTTGCGTGCGCAACCTGGAGACCGCACAGGGCGATGAGCGCGATTTGATCCTGCTGGGCATCGGCTTCGGCCCGACGGAACCAGGCGGCAAGACGATGTCGATGGCCTTCGGAAAGCTCAATCGCGACGGTGGCTGGCGCCGCCTCAATGTCGCGGTGACGCGCGCGCGCAGGGAAATGAAGGTCTTTACATCATTCGACCCCGGGATGATCGATCTGACCCGCACAAGCCAGCAGGCAATCGCCGACCTCAAGCATTTCATCGAATTCGCAGACCATGGACCGCGCGCGATAGCAGAAGCGGTAAAGGGGTCGATGGGCGGGGCCGATTTGCCATTTGAGGAGGCGGTGGCTTTGGAGTTGCGCCGGCGGGGTTGGACCGTCGTGCCGCAGGTCGGTGTCTCCAAATTTCGAATTGATCTTGGCATTGTACATCCGGACCACCCGGGCGATTATCTGCTCGGGGTCGAATGCGACGGAGCGACGTATCATAGTGCCGCAACCGCGAGGGATCGCGACAAAATTCGTGCTGCTATTCTCGAAAGCCTGGGCTGGAAACTGTTCCGTGTCTGGTCCACTGACTGGTGGATCGATAAGCAACGCGCGGCCAATGGACTGCACGCCCTTATTGAGGAGTGTCTTGCGCAGAGCCGTCGTTCGGCGGAAGAGCGGGCGGCTGCGGCCAGCGTTTCGCCGCAGATTGTCCGTCCCGTGGCGGATCCGATCGAGGCGGACCAAGCCGAGGAGCCCTCCGCACCGACTCTCGCGGTTGCAGCGGAGAAGATGGACGTCGAGCGGCCCGAGCCTGCATATGCGCGGGTGCCGGAGCACGTAGCCGAAATGATGGCTGCGCCGACTGGCGAAGGCGTTTATCGCGTATCCGACCTGACGTCGTTTGCGCCTGTTATCGACCCGGGGCGATTTTATGATCCTGGCTATGAGGCTACATTATCTAAGCTCATTGCTCATGTTCTTGCCGCCGAGGCCCCCATTACGGAGACGCTGTTGGTGCAACGAATTGCCCGTGCGCATGGCTTCCAGCGCGCAGGGCGTGTAATTCGCGACCGCATCATGACGCTCGCTGAGCGCCTGCATCACGTTGAGGAAGAACCAGGTGGAGGACGTTTCGTCTGGATCGATGCTGTCGCGCCATCAACGTGGTGCTGGGCGAGGTTTCCGGCTAGCGAAAGCGATATCCGCCAGATTGAGGAGATCGCGCTGATCGAACTTCGGGTCGCCGCCAGGGGTGCTGACGCTGTCGAGGTCGCGCGCAGGTTCGGTGTACGACGGTTATCGGCATCGGCGCGTGCGCGCATAGAGATGACTTGAAGCACGCCGCGCCAGGTAGTTACGTTATTAGGAATGATTACAAGCGGCGACGCGTGCGGTCGAATCTGATTGTCGCCGGCAGATTCGCCTCAGCCCTTTCGGAATGTCCGCTATGGGTCGGAACCGGCTGTCCCGCATTAAGCCCCAACCCGGCGGGCGGGCAGTATTGGACAGTCCACCGTCCAACCGGTCCGCGGAAAGTGCCGTTCCCTGCGAGCCGCCGGGCTCGCGACGGGCGCCTTCCCCTCACGGCGGGTCGGCGCAATCCGGCGGGCAACCGATCCGACGTGATGCCCAAACGGACCGGGTTGTCGCAGCGGCGGTGCGGGGCGACAGTGCCGCGCGACGCCGGACGACTCCGGCACGCTGCAAGGAAGGACCGTCATGCTGCAAGCACCGCCCGCCCAGCCCGGAATGCGGGAGCAGGACATCGACACGCCGGCCCTGGTCGTCGATCTGGACGCGTTCGAGTACAATCTCGACCGCATGGCGGCGCTTCTGGCGCCCACGGGCGCGAAGCTGCGGGCGCATGCCAAGACCCACAAGTCGCCGGTGATCGCGAAGCTGCAGATGGCCCGCGGCGCCGTTGGGCAATGCGTGCAGAAAGTGGCCGAGGCCGAGGTGCTGGCCTGGGGCGGCATCCCCGACATCCTGGTCAGCAATGAGGTGGTGGGCGCGGCCAAGCTCGCCCGCCTGTGCGCGCTGGCGAAGATCGCCAAGGTGGCCGTTTGCGTCGATGACGCCGCGCAGGTGGCGGCGTGTGAGGCAGCGGCGGCGGATGCCGGCATCCGCCTGTCGGTGCTGGTGGAGATCGATATCGGCGCCAGCCGCTGCGGCGTGGCGCCCGGGCCGGACGCGGTGGCGCTGGCCCAGCGCATCGCCGGCTCGAAGCACCTGATCTTCGGTGGATTGCAGGCCTACCAGGGCAGCGCCCAGCACAAGCGCACCCCGGCCGAACGCCGCACGCTGATCGCCACGGCGGTGGAGGGCTCCCGCCGGACGGTGGAGCAGTTGCGCCAGCAGGGGCTGGAATGCCCGATCGTCGGCGGCGGCGGCACCGGCACGTTCGAGTTCGAAATGGCCTCCGGCGTCTATAACGAAATCCAGGCCGGCAGCTACGTGTTCATGGACGCCGACTACGCCCGCAACCTGGGCGAGGGCGGCACGCCGGTCGCCACCTTCCGCCATTCGCTGTTCGTGCTGTCCACGGTGATGAGCGCATCCCGCCCGGGCATCGCCGTGCTGGATGCCGGGCACAAGGCGGTGGCGGTGGACTCGGGGTTGCCCACGGTCTGGCAGCGCCCGGACCTGCGCTTCACCAGCGCCTCCGACGAGCACGGCAAGCTGGAGGTGGGGTCGGAAACCGCCGCCCCGAAGCTGGGCGAAAAGCTGCGCCTGGTGCCGGGCCACTGCGACCCGACGGTGGACCGCTATGACTGGTATGTCGGCGTGCGCAACGGCCGGGTGGAGTGCCTGTGGCCGGTGGCCGCGCGCGGCGGCATGAGCTGATCCCGGCGGGCGACGTTCGGAACGGCTCCCACGCGTCGGGGTGGCGCGGGCCGCATGGGCGTCGGACTTGTCGTGGGAGTCCTGTGCAACCAACCAATGGTTCGGCCCCTGGGCGGGACAATCGCATCCGCCGCACCGGACCCGGGGAACCCCCGGCGGCCGGTGTGGTTCGGCCTGCTGCCAAGCATTCAACACGGAGCACACCAGGAACCACGGAGGGCCACGGAGCGATCTGCCACTGCGCAGCCGCGCAGCCATCACACGGTCGGCCCGGTGTGTTTCATTGCCGACCGTGCCTGTGCGCCTGCCCCCCTGGCCGGGAAAGCCGCTCCGTGGCCCTCCGTGGTTCTTCCTGCGCTCCGTGTTGAATGCGTAAGAGCAGGCCGAACCGCTCAGGCCATGCGAGAGCAGCCGCCGCTCCGCTCGGCCAGCAAATGTTTCAACCGCCCGCGTCGGTGGCTGCCCTGGCTCCCGAGCCGGCCGTCGCCCCCGTCACAACATGCATACAACGATGCGCCCCGATCGTTGCCGCGCAAATTTCCGGCTCGAGGCTATCGTTCGACCGTTGGCTGGCAACGCACCGGCATGGTCGGCGCGGGCCGCCCGACCACAACGCTCGCTGATCGCGGCCGCGAAAAGACGTGGATGAGCCGCCTGCGCGGGCCATGACGCTCAAGCGCCCGACCTCGGCTGGGCGTCTTGCCGGCTCGGCCGGCCAGGTGTCCCGCCGACTCAGCAGGCCACCTGCCTGCCGGCTCAGCCTATCTCCGACAGCAGCCTGCGCGCCTCCTGCGCGTCCGCGGCGATCTGCGCCTTCAGCGCGTCCAGGCCGGAGAATTTCTGTTCCGCCCGGATATAGGCGTGCAGCGCCACCGTCAGTTCGGCGCCGTACAGGTCGCCGTCGAAGTCGAACACGTTGACCTCCAGCCGGCTTTCCGGCCCGGCGTTCACCGTCGGCCGGCGGCCGATATTCGCCGCGCCCTTGTGCACCGTACCGTCCGGCAGCCGCACCGTCACCGCATACACGCCCCGTGCCGGTTCCAGGTGCCGGCCCAGCGCGATGTTCGCGGTGGGGAAGCCGATGGTGCGGCCGCGCTTGTCGCCATGCGCCACCTCACCGCGGATCGCCCATGGGCGGCCGAGTTCGGCGGTCGCGCGCTCGGGATAGCCGTCCTGCAGCGCGCGGCGGATGCGGGAGGAGGACAGCGGCCCCTGCGAGTCCTTCACCAGCGGCACCAGGGTCAGGCCCATGCCCAGCGCCTCGGCGCGCTCGGACAGAAACCCGGTGTCGCCGCCGCGCCGGTGGCCGAAGGCGAAATCCGGGCCGCAGACCAGGTGCCGGGCGCCCAGGGCCTGGTGCAGCACGTCGGAGACGAAGGCTTCCGCCGGCATCAGGCTGAAGTCCGGGGTGAACGGCAGTTCGTACAGCACTTCCACGCCCAGGCCGGCCAGCGCGTCGGCGCGTTCGGCCGACAGCGTGAGGCGGAAGGGCGGGTCGTCCGGGCGGAAAATCTCCCGCGGGTGCGGCTCGAAGGTCAGCACGGCCCGCGGTGCGTCCGGCCGGGCGGCGTGGGCGGCGCGGACCAGGGCGGCGTGGCCCAGATGAACACCGTCGAAATTGCCCAGGGCCACGGTGGCGCCGCGCGCGTCGCGGGGCAGGTCGTGCCAGTCGCGGAAGATACGCATCAGCCGCGCGCGGGGACCTGGACGGTGGCCTCCCCCTCGATCACCGGCTTGCCGCCCACGGTGCAGGTGGTTTTCAGCGTGGCGCGCTTCCGTTCCGGCTGCAGCGCGGTCACCTCCACCGTCGCGGTGACGGTGTCGCCGATCTTCACCGGCGCGGTGAAGCGCAGCGACTGGCGCAGGTAGATGGTGCCGGGGCCGGGGAGCCGGGTGCCGAGCACGGCGGAGATCAGGCCGGCGGAGAGCATGCCGTGGGCGATGCGTTCGCCGAACATGGATTGCTGTGCGGCTTCGGCGTTCAGGTGCACCGGATTGGTGTCCAGGCTGACCGCGGCGTACATCACGATGTCCGCCTCGGTAATGGTCTTGCCGAGGCTGGCGGTCTGGCCGACCTGCAGGTCCTCGAAGAAGGTGCCGGTGCTCATGGGTGTATCCCGTTGCTGACCGGGCACTTTCTTGGGCGATGGGGGCGGGGGAATCAACCCGGCGCGGCAATCGGGTCCGGGCGGGTCGGGATGCCATAACGAATTGTCGGCGATCCGCCCGGAGTCCGGACTATCGCAGACTTGTGCGCCGGGCGAGAGGAGCAGGAGTTCGGATATTCGCTCGCTTCGAGCGCCGGCCGCCAAATCCGTTGCAGCATGAACTGCATCGGGAGCGGTACCGGCGCATGCAGCGAATGCCGGAACGTTGATGCTCCGGCCAGGGGCCCCCGCCAAGCCCCTGGCGCCCCCTGTGCGTCAGGTGTGGAGCAACAACTGATAGGGCGGTGGTGTCGAAGGCTCGTGGGCGTAGATCTGGACGCCTGTCGGCGCCTGATACACGCTGAACGGCGCAGGGTCGCTGATCTTTACCTGGTCGATGATCGTGCTGCCGTAAAGCAGTGAGAGGGTGCTGCCGTCATAAGTGGCGGCGGTCGCAACCAGCCCCTCGAGAGACACCTGGGGCAGTTGTCCCGGATTTTCGAGTTCATTACCGCTCATGTTGATCTGCCCGGTGAACAGCGTCGGTGTTTTCACATCCACATAGCCGCCATAGCCGAAGTTCACCGTCTCGTTGAACTGGCCGTTGATGCTCAACCCGCCGAGGAACCCCATGTTCCACTCACCCGTGCCAAGCACGTTGGTATTCAGGGCAACGCTGCCCCCAAGCCCGATACCCGTGCTGCCCGAGTGGTCATAGACCGAGGCGTGGCCGTTGATGGAAACCGAGGCCTTGGTTACGCCGGCGAAGGTGCCGTGAAGCTTGTTCCAGTCCGATATGTCCACCGTGAGCCTGGTGCCCAGAGACGTGCTGGCGTCGAGAATGTTCAGGGTGCTGTTGTTGGCGGCAGTCACCGTGCCGCCGCCGTACCCCAGCGTTTTCATGTCCAACGTCGCATCCCACAAGGTCAGCTTGGGGGCGGGTTCAGGCGGCGTTGGCGACGGAAACCCGACACCAAAGGACAGGGTGGCGCCGTTGAGGTTGGAACCACCCAGGATGCCGAAACCGGTGGACATGATCGCCGTATCGGCTGGGCCGGGGACGCCGGCGGGAGTCCAGTTCATTCCATCGGTAAGGCTGGTGCCAATTCCATTGAAAGTCTTGGTTGCCATTTCCCCCTCCACAATTCTGATGTGACCGCCGTGAGGTGTGCGACATCAGGAGAAGGACTCTAATATCGAAAGTCGTATCCATCGGTAACAAGGGCGTGACTTAAGTGGACAGTACGGAAACCGGTACTCTGAACTTCGAATTACCTCACTGACAAATCCACCAGGTAGCGGTGCTGATCCAGAGGCCGTGACTGATATTCAACGTCACGACCCTCTGAATACTGTCGCCCCGATACTGTCGCCCCGCGAATGCCGAGGCGCCGCCGGGTCCCCGCGGTGGATTGCGCCAGCCATTTGGTCGTTGGCAATGAACCAACCGGGCGGCGTTGCCGGCGGAACCGGACCTCTGCTTGGCCGTGCCGCTTTGCAATCCGCACCACCCGCGCAATGCTGCCCATCCACGACCGCCGACAGGACACGCCCGATGCCCCAGACCGACTCGCGCAAGAACGACTGGCGCAGCCGCGCCGGAACCACCTTCGCGTGCGAGAAACACCCCGCCACCGGCCGGCGCGGCATGGTGGTCACCAACCATCCGCTCGCCTCCGCCGCCGGGGCCGAGATGCTGGCCGCCGGCGGCAACGCCATCGACGCCGCGATCGCCGCCTTCTTCACCCTGACCGTGGTGGAGCCGATGATGGTCGGCATCCTGGGCGGCGGCATGGCGCATATCCGCCTGGCCGACGGCACCCACGTGGTGCTGGACGGCCAGAGCATGGCGCCGCTGGCCACCGGCCCCACCACCTACAGGCCCGACCCGGCCGCCGCCCCCGGCACCATGGACGCCATCGGCCGCAGGAACGCGCTCGGCCCCACCGCCGTGGCCACGCCGGGCAACCTGATGGGCTGGTGCCAGGCGCTGGAGCGCCACGGTCGCTTCTCCCTGGCCGACGTGATGGAGCCGGCAATCCGCCACGCCTCCCGCGGCTTCCGCGTCACGCCCTATCTGCATGAGTGCGTGTCCGACTGCGCCGCCGACCTGGCGCTGGATGCGGAAATCGCGCGGCTTTACCTGCCCGATGGCGCGCCGATCCGGCCGGGCACGCGCCTGGTCACCGCGGACTACGCCGAGACCCTCCGCAGCATCGCCCAGGAAGGCCCAAACCTGCTCTACGGCGGCGCGCTTGGCCGGCTCTACGCCGACCACATGGCGCGCCACGGCGGTCACCTGGCGATGGAGGACCTGACCCGCTACCGCACCATCGACCGCACCGCGCTGCGCGGCACCTATCGCGGGCACGAGATCGTCGGCCCGCCGCCGCCCTCCTCCGGCCCGCTGCACATCATCCAGATGCTGAACATCCTGGAGGGCTACGACATCGGCGGCCTGGGCTTCGGCTCCGCCGACACGCTGCACCTGCTGGCCGAGGTCCTGAAGATCGCCTTCGCCGACCGCACCGCCGCCACCGCCGACCCCGCCTTCGTGCAGGTGCCGGTGGAGAAGCTGCTGTCCAAGGACTACGCCGCGCAGCGCCGGTCCCGCATCGACCTGCACCGTGCCCAGCAGTGGAGCGCCGCGGTCGCCCCCGGCGAAGGCGCCCACACCACGCACCTGACGGTGGCCGACGGCGAGGGCAATGTCGTCGCCAGCACGCAGACCATCAACAGCCTGTTCGGTGCCCGCTACATCGTGCCGGGCACCGGGATGATCCCGAACAACTACATGTTCGTGTTCACGCCGCACGCCGGCCAGGCCAACTCGGTGGCGCCGGGCAAGCGGATCACCTCCTCGATGTCGCCGGTGATCGTGCTGCGCGACGGCACGCCGCGTTACGCGCTGGGCCTGCCGGGCGGG
This sequence comes from uncultured Alphaproteobacteria bacterium, assembly GCA_963721065.1. Classification (GTDB taxonomy): domain Bacteria; phylum Pseudomonadota; class Alphaproteobacteria; order Acetobacterales; family Acetobacteraceae; genus CAWBLP01. Next base: position 437,848 of record CAVRHO010000009.1, on the reverse strand, counting down.
CTGCGCATCTTCCCCTCGGTGATGCAGGCGCTGTCCAACCTGATCGACCACGGCATGAGCGTGCAGGAAGCGGTGGAGGCGCCGCGGCTGTGGACCCAGGGCTTCGGCGTGGAGGTGGAAAACGCGGTGCCCGCGCCGGTGATCGCGGAGCTGCGCGCCCGCGGGCATGAGGTGGCGCCGGTGGGCAATGTCGGCGGCGGCATGAGCGCCATCCAGTTCGACCCGGACGGCACCATGACCGGCGCGGCCTGCTGGCGCGCGGACGGCACGCCGATCGGCCTGGGCGGCGGGCTGGCCCGCAAGGGCGTGCGCTTCCGCCCGGAGGCGGCGCGGAGCTGACGCCGGGGGACCACCGCCTCGTTACAACGGAGCTGACGGCGGGGGACCACCGCCGCGGTACAGCGGAGTACCACCGCCCCGTGGGAGGCGCACCGGCCCGGTCGCCCGGTACAGAGGTGTCATGGCCGGCCCCTGAGCCGGCCATCTGCCCCGAAACGATCGGGTCGCATCGCTCCGTGCACGTTCTGACGGGGGTAGATGGCCGGCTCAGTGGCCGGCCATGACGCGACTGTACGGGACCCTCGCCTCTTGGCGTGCGCGGTCGATCGCGTGGCCTCACCGGCTCGTCGGTCCTCGCTATCCGCCCGGCCTCACACCCGCGCGACCCAGCGCGGCCCGGCCTGACGGCCCGCGCACCCAGCCCGCCCCGCCTGACCGCCCGCGCCCCAACGCGCCCGGACTGACGCCCGCGACCCAGTCCGCCGTGCCTGACGCCCACGCCCCAGCCCGCCCGGACTGACGCCCCCGCCCCAGCCCACCCGGACCGGCGCCTACCGCCCGGCCTCCAGCGACTCCACGAACGCCGGCAGCCCCGGCTGGCGCGCCGTGACCAGGCGGGCGGCGTGCAGGACGGCGGTCACCTCGGCGATCGCGCGGGGGAGTTCGTCGTTGACCACCACGTGGTCGAATTCCAGCCAGTGGCTGATCTCGTCGCGCGCCAGGCCCATGCGGCGGGCGATCTCCGCCGGGTCGTCGCCGGCGCGGGCGCGCAGCCGCTGCTCCAGCACCGCCAATGACGGCGGCAGGATGAACACCCCCACCACGTCGCCGGGCAAGGCGGCGCGCAACTGGCGATAGCCCTGCCAGTCGATGTCGAAGATCATGTCCTGCCCATCGGCCAGCGCCTGCTCCACCGGCGCGCGCGGCGTGCCGTAGCAGTCGCGGCCCAGCACCCGCGCCCATTCCAGCAGGCCGCCCGCGGCGACATGCGCGTCGAAGCTCGGCTGGTCGCAGAAATGGTAGTGCACGCCGTGCTGCTCACCCGCGCGCGGCTTGCGCGTGGTCATGCTGACCGAGCGGCGCAATTCCGGCTCGCCGGCCAGCAGCGCCTCGGTGATCGCGGTCTTGCCGGCGCCGGAGGGCGCCGACAGCACCAGGCACAATCCGCGTCGGGTGATCCGGCTCATTCGATGTTCTGCACCTGCTCGCGCAACTGCTCGATCGTCGCCTTCAGCTTCAGGCCGGTCGCGGTCAGGTCGGTGGAGGCCGACTTGCTGCACAGCGTGTTGGCCTCGCGGTTGAACTCCTGCACCAGGAAGTCGAAGCGGCGGCCGATATTGCTGGCTTCCCGCATCAGCCCATGCGCCGCCTGGACGTGGCTGTGCAGCCGGTCCAGTTCCTCCCGCACGTCGGAGCGGGCGGCCAGCAGCGCCACCTCCTGGGCGATGCGCTCCTCCGGCAGGGACGGGGATTCCTGCAGCAGGGCGCGCAAATTCTCCATCACCCGGGCACGCTGCGCGGCCGGCTGGTCGGCGGCCTGTTCGGCGGCGCGGGCGCGCAGCGCCTCGATCTCCTGCAGCAGCCCGTCCAGCGTGGAGGCAAGGCGGGCACCTTCGGCCTGGCGGGCGGCCACCAGCCCCGCGAGGGCTTCGGCGAAGCCGGCCTGGATCGCGGGGCCGGCGGCGGCGCGTTCCTCGTTCGGGTCGGTGGCGGCGGGGCGCAGCACGCCGGGCAGCGACAGCAGCGCCTCGGCCCGCGGCACCGGGCTGCCGGGGATGCGGGCGTGCAGGTCCATCGCCAGGGTCAGCGCCTGCTCCAGCGCGGCGGGGTCCGGCGCCAGGCGGGCTTCCTCCCGCTTCACGTTCAGGTTGGCGGTGACGTTGCCGCGCTTCAGGGCTTTGGCGGCGGCGGCACGCAGCGCCGGTTCCAGCGGGTCCCAGCCCGGCGGCAGGCGGAAGCGCAGGTCCAGGCCGCGGCCGTTCACGCTGCGCAGTTCCCAGGTCCAGGTGAGCCCGCCAACCGCGCCCTGGGCATGGGCGAAGCCGGTCATCGAGGCGATCGGAGCGTTCATGCGGCGGCTTGTATCAGCCGCGGGCGCGGCTGCGAACCCGGGGCAGCCTTACCGGAGTGGCCCCTCCGACGCGATCGTTGGCGGCGTGATGGCTGGTGTCGGCGGTGCGACCGCTGGTGTGCGCGGTGAAGCGACGTGCCGGAGGCCGCGCCCCGAGGTGCGGGGCGGCAAGGTGCGGCCGGGCAGGGCCGGGATCACGACGGGGTGCCGTCCGGCTGTGGGGTTTTCCCAGCTTCCAGCGCAACCGCCCGTCGCTCCAGCTCGGCGGCATAGGCCGACAGCCGCTGTGAGAAATCGGCATCCCGCAAGAACGCCACGGCGTGGCAGTGCACTCTCGCGGCGCGCTCCCGCAACCCGGCCGGGGTGTCGATGCCCGTATTCTCCATGAGGAAGTGCTTAGCGCGTTTCGCGACGGGCAAAATACGTCTTTTCTACGGCAGGTGGCGCGTTGCGGATTCAGTGTGGCGCGGTTGTCACGGTGCCTGCTGCCGATGATGCCATCCGCCGCGGCGGTCCGCCGGCGCCGTCCCGCCCCGTTCCATGACAGCAACATGCAGAGGCAGGGGAACCGCGGATCCGGGCAGGCGTTCGGTGCACTGACGACCATCCGCCATGGAATTGAATTGGTCGCGGATGGAGACGCGGCGCACATTTCGAGCAATTTCGCGGGCTTGCCTTGCCCTCGCTGTTCATTTTGACCAAAAGCGTACTTTGCCACCCATTTTTGCCTTTCGGATAATGCGCGACCGTGATGAAGAAGAAACAAAATCGCCGCTTCACAGCCAACTCCAGGCAGGACAACTGAATGCGGACATACTCGCCTCGGCCCTGGAGACGATCGATGAAGCCGTCGGCATATACGACCCGCAGGACCGGCTGATCGGCTTCAACCGTCATTATGCCGAGGTGCGTTCGGCCATCGGCGGCAGCGTCGCGCTGGGCGTATCCTGGGAAAACCTGGTGGCGGCGAGCGTCGCGGCCGGCCGGATACCCGAAGCGGTCGGGCGCGAGGCCGAATGGCTGGCCTATCGCCGGCGCGTTCGCGGGGAATATTCCGTGCTTCGACAACTTCCGGACGGAAGGTTCTACCAGGTCAACGAGCGTCGCATGCGCAATGGGGGAATCGCGGTTCTCTGGACCGACGTCACGCGGCTCAAGCAGGCCCAGGAGACGCTGCTGCACTCCCAGAAACTCAACACGATCGGCCAGCTTGCGGGTGGCATCGCGCATCAGTTCAACAATCTGCTCACCGTCGTCATCGGCCAGATCGACCGCCTTGCGCCGCGGTTGACCCGCCGGGAGCAGCGGATCGCACTGGCGGCGGTTCGTGGCGCCGAACGTGCCGCGGAGTTGAGCCATCACCTGCTGTCCTACGCGCAGCGCCAGATGCTGCAACCCGACCAGGTCGACCTCAACCGGGTCATGGCACGCCTCGCCGGCTTCCTGGAGCCCATTCTGGGAGAGCGGATTGTCGTTCGGCCGGAGCCGACACCCGGCCCCTGCGTCGCCTGTGTCGACACGCGGGAGCTTGAGACCGCGCTGCTGAACCTCGCGGTCAATGCACGCGACGCGATGCCGGACGGCGGCACGCTGACCATCCGGACCGCGCGTACACACCTGGATGAGGCCGCCGCGGCCGGCTACCAGCTTGCTGCGGGGCGCTTCGTAACGATCACGGTCACCGACACCGGGACGGGCATTCCGGCCGAGCACGTGCCGCAGGTGTTCGATCCGTTCTTCACCACGAAGCCCCTCGGGGAAGGCGTCGGGCTTGGCCTGGCACAGGTGTATGGCTTCGCGCGGCAGAGCGGCGGCCACGTGACCCTCGAGAGCCGCCACGGCGTCGGAACGTCGATCCGCATCTATCTGCCCGTGACCGGACCCGAGGAGGAAAATGCCAGCGCGGTTGCGGTGAACGGCTAGAAGCGGGCCACGCCGCGCGCTTGCGGCGAGAGGCGGGCATCGCGCGCAACCGCGTCGCCAGAGATCCGACGCCAACGGATCGATCCCGCAAGCGAAGCGTACCACGTCGTGGCGGGCGAAGGCCCGCCATCTACGACCTTGCCGCTCGCACCGAAGAAAAGTCGTGGATGGCCGGCCGGAGCCTGTCCTCGGGCGCGCCTTTGCCGCGACCCTTGGGCCGGCCATGACGATGGTGGCACGCACCGGGCTCCATCCGTCGGCATCAGCGCACTAGACCAGCCGAGCCTGCTTCACCGCCGCCTGGATGAAGGCGGCGAACAGCGGGTGCGGGTCGAACGGCTTCGACTTCAGCTCCGGATGGTACTGCACGCCGACGAACCACGGATGGTCCGGCAGCTCGACGATCTCCGGCAGCACCCCGTCGGGGGACATGCCGGAGAAGCGCAGGCCGGTCGCCTCCAACTGATCCTTGAAGTGAACGTTCACCTCATACCGGTGGCGGTGCCGCTCCTCGATGCGGGGTGCGCCGCCGTAGAGCTGTTGGACCAGCGACCCCGGCTGCAGCACCGCCGTATAGGCGCCCAGCCGCATGGTGCCGCCCAGGGCGCCGCCCTCCATCCGGCGTTCGATCTCGTTGCCGCGCGCCCATTCGGTCAGCAGGCCGACCACCGGGGTGTCGCACGGGCCGAACTCGGTCGAGGAGGCGTCGGCCAGGCCCACCAGGTTCCGCGCCGCCTCGATCACCGCCATCTGCATGCCGAAGCAGATGCCGAAGAACGGCACGTTGCGTTCCCGGGCGAAGCGCACCGCCTCGATCTTGCCGGGCGTGCCGCGTTCGCCGAAGCCGCCGGGCACCAGGATGCCGTGCACGTCTTCCAGGCGGTGCACGGCATCGGGCTGCTCGAACACTTCGCTGTCCATCCAGTCCAGCCGCACCCGCACCCGGTTGGCGATGCCGCCATGGGTCAGCGCCTCGGCCAGCGACTTGTAGCTGTCCAGCAGGTTGGTGTACTTGCCCACCACGGCGATGCGCACCTCGCCTTCGGGCGAGCGGATCGTGTCCACGATAGTCTGCCAGCGGGAGACGTCGGGTTCACGGTCGTGCGGCAACTGGAAGTGCCGCAGCACCTCCCGGTCCATGCCTTCGTCGTGATAGCGCATCGGCACGGCGTAGATGGTATCGACGTCCAGCGCCGGGATCACTGCCTCGGGGCGGACGTTGCAGAACAGTGCGATCTTGCGCCGCTCGTTGTCCGGAATCGAGCGGTCGCAGCGGCACAGCAGCATGTGCGGCTGGATGCCGACATTCTGCAGCTCCTTCACCGAGTGCTGCGTCGGCTTCGTCTTCAACTCCCCGGCCGAGGGGATGAACGGCACCAGAGTCAGGTGAACGAACATGGCGCGCTCGCGCCCGAGTTCGTTGCCGAGCTGGCGGATTGCCTCCAGGAAGGGGAGCGATTCGATGTCGCCGACGGTGCCGCCGATCTCCACCAGGACGAAGTCGAAGTCGGCGGTCTGCCGGACAATGACCTCCTTGATGGCATCGGTGATGTGCGGGATCACCTGCACGGTGGCGCCGAGGTAGTCGCCGCGCCGCTCCTTGGCGATCACGTCGGAATAGATCCGGCCCGTGGTCGCGTTATCCAGCTTCGTGGCGTGCACGCCGGTGAAGCGCTCATAGTGGCCCAGGTCGAGATCGGTCTCCGCCCCGTCGTCTGTGACGAACACCTCGCCGTGCTGGTACGGGCTCATCGTCCCCGGATCGACATTCAGGTACGGATCCAGCTTGCGCAACCGCACGGAATACCCGCGCGCCTGCAACAGCGCGCCGAGAGCCGCCGAAGCGATGCCCTTGCCCAGGGAGGAGACCACGCCGCCGGTGATAAAAACGAACCGCGTCATGGGCCGTCAGTATAGTCAGCCTGACCGGCGGCGGAAAAGCCCGCGCGCGAGCAGTCACTCATGCGTCATGCCTCGTCAGTTCGTCGGAACGGACGGAGCGCTCGGCTTGGCCGGTGCCGGTGCCGCGGGCGCCGGCGCTGCCGGCGTCGCTGGTGCGGTGGGCGCCGTGGACGCGGGTGCCGGGGCTGCCGGAGATCCGGACGGTGCCGGCGCCACGGGGGATCCCGACGATGCCGGGGCGTTCGGCGCCACGGGAGCGCCATTGGGCCTGGCGGGAATTGCCGGGCCAGGCTCCGACGGGCCGGGACCCGGACCCAGGATCCCGCCGCCGCCCACGCCCGTGGTGCCGTGGTTCAGCAGCGCCAGGGCCAGCGCCAGGGCCATGAACAGCGCGGCCAGGATCGCCGTCGTGCGGGTCAGCAGGTTCGCCGTGCCGCGGCCAGACATGAAGGAGCCCATGCCCTGCGAGGATCCGATCCCCAGCCCGCCGCCCTCACTGCGCTGGATCAGCACGACGCCGATCAGCGCGAGAGTCACGAACATTTCGACAATCAGCAGAACGGTGCTCAACGCGGGCTCCTTCGAGACCGCGGCCTTGTATGCCCTCGGCGCGGCCGGGGCAACTGCGCGCTGCGCCGGCCGGCCCGCAATGTCGCGCGCTCCGGCCAGTATTTTCCGGACGGCCGGCACGGCAGGGCTTACACCGACGATGCCGGTGTCCCATATCGGAACCGTGCTGCAACCGACCTGGCAGGCTTGGTCTCGCCCGCCTCACAACCAGCAGGCCCCACAATCAGCAGGCCTCGGACCTTCCGGCGCCGCACAGGAAGTGGAGGCGCCCATGCCCGGGCACGACATCGTGGTGATCGGGGGATCGGCCGGGGCGCTGGAAGCGCTGAAGCCGCTGTTCCAGGGGCTGCCGGCGGATTTTCCGGCGGCCGTGTTCCTGGTGATCCACATCAGCGCGACTTCCCATAGCGTCCTGCCCGAACTGCTGACGCGGGCGGGCAATCTGCCGGCGTCCCACCCGAGCGAGGGCGACGTGATCACGCCCGGCCGTATCTACGTGGCGCCGCCGGACCGTCACCTTCTGGTGCAGGAGGGGCGGGTGCTGTTGCGTCGGGGGCCGCATGAAAACCGGACCCGCCCGGCGATCGATCCGCTGTTCCGCTCCGCCGCGGTCGCGTATCAGTCGCGGGTGATCGGCCTTGTGCTGAGCGGGCTGCTGGACGACGGCGCGGCCGGGCTGGTGGCGGTCAAGGCGTGCGGCGGGCTGTGCGTGGTGCAGGACCCGGACGACGCGATCTGGCCGGAAATGCCGCGGAATGCCCTGCGCCGCGATGGGGTGGACTATTGCGAACCGGTCTCGGCGCTGCCTCAGTTGCTCAATCGGCTGGTGCGGCAGCCGGCCGGACCGGCGCCGCCGGTGCCGCGCAACCTGATCGTGGAAGCCAGCATAGCCGCACAGGAAACCGCCATGGCCGCGGAACACGCGCAGTTGGGACGGCCCAGCGGGTTGAGCTGCCCACAATGCGGTGGCGTGCTGAACGAGATTGTCGAGGCGGGGGCCACCCGCTTCCGCTGCCAGGTTGGCCATGCCTTCACGGCCGAGGGACTGGTGGCGGCGCAGAACGATGAGCTGGAGTGGGCACTGGAGAGCGCCATGCGGATGCATCGCGAGCGGGTGCCGCTGTTCCGGCGGATGCAGCGCAAGTCGGAAGACGAGGCGCTGCACCGTGTGGCGGCCCACTGGCGTGCGCGGGCCGATGAGTCGGAGCACGCGGCGGCGCTGATCGCGCAGGCGCTGGACACGATGCGCAAGCCGCCGGGGTGATATCAAAGCGTCGCATTCGATACACGGGCAGGCACTTGGATCATGGTCGGTGAAGACCGGCCGTCCACGATTTTCGGTGAGGCATGCCGGTGCCAGTCCCTCCGGTGGCCAGTCCCTCCGGTGCCAGTCCCGCATGCCATGGCCGGGCTTGACCTGGCCATCCACCCCGGAACGACCGGGTCGGAATGCAACGGAACACGCTCTGTCGGGGGTAGATGGCCGGGTCGGGCCCGGCCATGACTCGGGAGAGCGGCGTTTATGGAGAGCGGCGTGTATCGGGAGCGGCGTGTATCGGGAGCGGCGTTTATCCGCTCCATCCCAGCGCGTATGGACGTTCGCCCGCCGCCGCAGGTGGGTCAGCGGCCAACTATTTCTTCAGCGATTTCTCGCGATCGCGCACAGTGGCCACGGGCTGCTGCAGGAACACGGCATAATCGTACACCGTCTCGTCCTCCTGGTTCCAGCAGACATAGCCGCGGCAGTCCCGCGGGCGGGCCTCATAGACGCCGCACAGGCGGTCTTCCGTCAGGAACTGGCAGGTCTTGAAGCCCTGCTTGATGCGCTTCTCGCCCTTGCGGGTCTTTTCGATGATGTGGCGCGCCTCGAACTCCGGCACGGTCAGGCCGAGGTGTCTGGCGAGGCGGCGGATGTCCTCGCGGCTGACGCGGACATAGCCGGCCATGCGGCAGCAGAGGGCCGGACATTTCACGCAGTCCAGCGGGGGATGATCGGGCATGCGGGATGAATGGCGCCGGTCAGCCGGCCGGGGCAAGTGATTTGGGGCGGCAACGGACCAGATTTATCGGCTGCATGGTCAGCACGGGTTCGTCGTGCTGGTTCAGCACCTCCACCTGGCTGCGTACCAGGCCGCGATCGGGCTTGGAGCGGGAGCGGCGTGCCTCCAGCACCGTGACCCGCACGCGCAATGTGTCGCCGGGGCGGACCGGGCGGGGCCAGCGGAGTTCGTCGATGCCGGGGGCGGCCAGGCCGCCGCTGGGCAGGTAGTGGTCCACAAAGAGGCGCATCATCACCGCGACCGTATGCCAGCCGCTGGCGATCACCTCGCCGAACGGGCCCTGGGCGGCCCATTGCGGATCGACGTGCATCTGCTGGGGATCGTACTGCCGGGCGAAGTCGAGAATGGCCTGCTCGGTGATGGTGACCGAGCCGAACTCGAAGACCGCACCGGGCGGGTAGTGCTCGAACCAGCGGTCGGAGGGTGGGGTGGGGAATTGATCGGGCATCGGTGGGGCGCAGGTTGTGGGCTGGGGGCTGCTAACACGGGTGGGGAGGGGTGGCAATGAAACCGCCCGGCGTGGCGCGTTGGCGGTGTGGCCTTGGCGGTGGGGACGGAGGCTGGGGAGGGATGGACCAGCGGGCCGGGAAGTGATGGGGGCACGCCGCTGCTCCGGCCGGCCCCGATCTGCTTGCGGATTTTGCATTTCGTGGCTTCTACCGCGAGTGGCCTGCCGGTGCGGCGGAATCAAGCTGTAGTCCTGTAGTCGTGGCCGGGCTTGACCCGGCCATCTGCCCCGCAACGATCGGGCCGGGCTGCAGGGGCGCTCGCCTGGACGGGGGTAGATGGCCGGGTCGAGCCCGGCCATGACACGGAAGAGCGATGTTGGGGCGCACTCATTCACCGCCGATGGATCTACCGCCGATGGAGCCGCCCCCGATGGATCCACCGCCGCTGGAGTCACCGCTGATGGACCTCCGACCGCCACGACGTGGCAGATCGCCAATCGGGCACGCACCGGCCGAACGCAACGTTCAGGCGGGCATCAGGCCGGCGCATCCACCGCGACAATTTCGTGGTGTCCGGGCGTGTCCGGCGAACCGGATATCGCGGCCGGCACAGACGCCACCCCGCTGAACGGCGACTTCGGTGCCCTGTTCCCGTGACAGAACCGGAACTTCCTGCCGCTGCCGCAGGGACAGGGCCGATACGGGCCGCGCCGCTTGTCTTCGGCGGCGATCAGTCCCATCACCTCGGCCGGCGCATGCCCCTGCTGCAACAGCCGGCCCATGGTCTGCATCGCCGGGCGGGTATGGGTGAAGAAGAGTTCCAGTCCGGGGCATAGGTAATTGTGGCCCGGCTCGTCGTCCCGCGAGCGGGCGAAGCGGTCCTTCGGACAGCCGCCGTTGCACAGCGGCCGCACCGAACAGCGCCTGCATTGTCCGGTCAGCAGGTCTTGCTTGTCCTGCCCGAACTTGCGCTGCTGCGGTGAGGCGACAAGCGTCGCCATGTGCGTCTCATGGATGTTGCCAAGCAGGTAGCGCGGTTCCACGAAGTGGTCGCACGCGTAAAGGTCGCCGTTGTACTCCAGCGCCGGGCCGTAACCGCAGGTGGGGGCGTGGATGCACAGGCGATGGCGACCGAAATAGGCCTCCAGCGTGACGTCGAACATCTGGACGTACACCCGGCCCACGTCGTGGCGCACCCATTCCTCGAACACGTCCACCAGAAACCGCCCATACTGCTCGGCGCCGACCGAGCGTTCCGTCACCAGGTCGCCGGTCTGCGTGTACAGAACGCGCTTGCCGCCGGGCCGGTCGGTCCAGCCCTGGTTGGCGACCGGCAGCGTCTGCTCGGTCGCACGTTCGACCACGGGGATGAACTGGACCCACTTCGCGCCCAGCTCGTCACGGAAGAAACGATACACCGTCCGGCCATGCTGCTGATTCGCGGCGTTGACCGTGCACAGCACGTTGAATTCGACCCCGTGCCGCCGCAGAGCGCGCCAGCCCTTCATCACCAGGTCGAACGTGCCCTGGCCCCGGCGGTCGCGGCGGTACGCGTCGTGGAGTTCCCGCGGCCCATCGACGCTCAGTCCAACCAGCACGTTGTGTTGCCTGAAGAAGCGGCACCAGTCGTCGTCCAGCAGGATACCGTTGGTCTGGAATGTATGGGTCACCGTCTGGCCGGGGCGGCGGTATTGTTCCACGAGGTCCAGCGCGCGCTGGAAGAACGCGAGCTTCATCAGCGTGGGCTCGCCGCCCTGCCACGCGACGGTTACTTCGGGTGTGCGGTGGGCTTCCAGAAGCTGCCGGATATAGGTCTCGAGCGTAGCCTCCGACATGCGGTGCCGGTCATTCGGATACAGGTCCGCCTTGGACAGGAAGAAGCAGTAGGTGCAATCGATGTTACATGTGGAACCGCTTGGCTTGGCCAGCAGGTGGAAGCCTGGCGGGCCGGCGGCCGGAGAAGGACAGGACACCGCAGAAGACTGCACCGGAGCCGTCATTGTGAAACCTCGCGCAGATCGCTTTCGGTTACGTCGTTGCAGACGCAAGTGCTTCCGTGCCGACGGATCGATCCCACGGACAACGCATATCGCGCCGTGGTGGACCCTCGGGTCGCGCCGACCGCGCGCCCAAGGACAGGCCCCGACTCGTCACCCACGGCGTTGCCGTGCGCACCGAAGAAAAGGGGATGGCGTGGCCTGCGCAGGCATGGCGGTGTGGGCACGTCATCGGAATTTATCCGTCGGCACCGGAACACTAGATCAATCGGCTCTTCGGTCATTGACCTGAATCAAACCGCGGTCCGCCACCGACATGGTGTCTGGGACCGTTCGCGCCATCGCGCTAACGCGTCCCGATCAACTCCCGAAAGCCAAGGCCCCAGGACGAAATCGCCTTCATGAAGGGCATCAGCGGAACATCCAGGAGAACGATCTTGTCCGGGCTGAGGATGTGGATCGACCCTGACATGGATGTTGGCGAATCGGGCATGAAGACCACGAGCCGTCCGTCATGAAGCTCGTCCATGACGAGCGCCGGGCAGTGCCCTTCCTCGACTGCTGCGAGCGCGGGGCGCATGGCGCGGCCGCCGTCCTCGACCAGCGGCCCGTTGCCGACGAAAGCCTTGACCAGCCGATAGCCGGGGATCTGTTCAAAAAGCCGAGCCTCCAGGATGTCGCGGGTTCGGCGGCCGACGGCAGACCGGATCATCAGCCCGACCACGATGCACAACAGAAGCAATGCCACGACGGCGACGATTGCGGGGTGCACGAAACGCCCGGCCAGCGGTTCCGCCCCGTGCTGCACCTTCTCGACGATGGCGAGCACAATCAGGACGATCGCGCCGATCGGCAGCACAACGAGCGCGCCATCGAGCAGCGCGCGTGTGAGGTTCTTCATGTGTCCTCCTGCCGGCTGGTTCGCGGCCGCCTGCGCGGCCGCCACCCGCCATGACGCATCGAACCGTCCGTCCACAGCCCGGCGGCGTCACGCGAGGCATGTGCGCTGCCGAAAGGTGTTGCCCCCGTCCTCAGAGTTGCTGCCTGGGAGAGCGTGGAGTGCCCGTACGCGCGCGTCGCAGACGCGTCCTGTCAGGTCGAACCCATCACCCTCGGGCGGGTCTCAGCAATAGTACACGCCGGCGGCGCAGCGTCTCGTTGTCCGGCGTGCGACGCCGGCCACGCTGACGGGCGTCAGCGGCCGGCCGACGATGGCTTCAGCGCTGGAAACCAGGCGATACGCACCGGGCACCGACAGGTTCGCTCCGGTTTCGGTGATGGCAACAACACCGAATGCGGCGATCAGAAAGATGACGGCATTTCTCACCAGGCTCATTGTTTCCCTCCGATCGAGAAGTTGCTCGGCATGTCACTCAGGGACTTTTCACCTGTAAGCTCCTCCGGAGTCAGCTTCCTGGCCCCGTCAGGCGCGCTGAACGTGTAGTTGGCCGCAGCGACCGTGTCGCCGGTCTTCCAGTCGCGGATATCCAGCGTGTACTGCGGCGCCATGACGATCTGCGTTGTGGTGATCACATAGCGACAGGGGTACGGCCGGTCGCCGTGCGCAATCCAGATCTGCCAGTCGAGTTCCTTTGTGCGAAACGCAAGATGATCGCATTCCCGGCCGCCGATGACACCACTGCCCAGGTCCTTCACGTCAGTGACGTTCTGCATCAGCGCGTCATAGACGTTTGCCACCAGAAGATCGGCGCCTGGGATGGGCCTGTGATAGCGGTCCCGCACCTCGTCGATCATCTTGTCGATCGTGCCTGACATTTCCACCTGGGCGTACAGGTTCGCGTTCCTGCCGAAGACAGTGAACGTCTTGCCGTCATAGACCATCTCGAGATTGGCGAACCCGCCCGTACGGGTAACCCGCAGCTTGTCCGGCCGGGACATCTGCACCGTGCCGGACGCGGCCACCTGCAGCTTCTGCCTGTCGGTGGTCACGACTTCGAAGCTGGCATCGTATGTCAGTGACACCGTCTTCTGCGCAGCGAGGTAATCGGACATCGACTTCAGAAGTGCTTTGGCTTCACCCTCACCGGCTGACGCCTTGCCCGCCCCGGCCAGAAGCACGGTGGCGGCCAGTGCGACCGCATAGCCGGGGCGCCGTGAAGATCTCCGAGCGCTGTGCTGCATGTCTACCCCATTCGAAGATGCGGATCGCTTTGACCGGGTTCCGCATTGCTGAACGTCAGTGTGCCTATACCGTAACGGTCCCGTCCGCCTGCATCCCGTGCCGGGCGACATGCGGAAACCCAGCCCCCTATTGCAATCCTGAAGAACCGGCTGTCACTGCCTGCATCACCCGGCTGAGGTTGAAGCTGGCAGGCTTCTGGCGTGGCGGGAATTCCTTGAAGCTTTGCAGCCACCGGCCGACATAGGCAGCGGCCGGCGCAATCGCGAACATATGCTCGATGTACCAGCGCTGATATCCCATGGCGTCATCTTCCTCGGCGCGTTCGAACGGGTCCATCCGCAGGTTGGTGATCAGCGGCGCCCGCAGTTCCTCGAACGGCTGCTGCCAGACCTTGAGACCCAAAGCGTTCTGCTTCAGGAACGTCACTTTCCAGTCGCGGTAACGCAGCGCCGCGACGTTGCCGTCATCCGTCCAGTAGATGAACGACTGACGCGGCCATTCTCCCTTTCCCTGCAGCGCCGGGCCCAGGTCGTGGCCATCCAGGTGGACCTTGTAGTTGCGGTTGCCGATCGTCTTGCCCTTCATCAGCGTCCCGGCGATGTCGGCCTGGCCCGCGGCGGCGAGCAGCGTGGGCAGCATGTCCTCATGCGCGGCCATGTCGTTGACCACCGTGCCGGGCTTGATCACGCCGGGCCAGCGGATCAGCGTCGGCACGCGATAGCCGCCCTCCCACTGCGTGTTCTTCTCGCCGCGGAACATCGTCGTGCCGCCGTCGGGCCAACTGAAGGTCTCGGCACCGTTGTCGGTCGAGTACATCACGATGGTGTTGTCCTCGATGCCAAGCTGCTTCAGCTTGTCCAGCAACTGGCCGACCATCGCGTCGTGTTCGACCATGCCGTCGGCATAGATGCCGTAACCGGTCTTGTCGCGGGACGCCGGCTTCAGATGGGTGAAGATGTGCATCCGGGTGGAGTTCCACCACACGAAGAACGGCTTGCCGTCGCGGTGCGCCTTGTCCATGAAACCAAGCGCCGCTTTGGTGACTTCCTCGTCGATCGTTTCCATCCGCTCCCGGGTCAGGGGGCCGGTGTCTTCGACCCGCTGCGTGCCGTCCGGGTTGGCGAAGGAGTGGATCACGCCTCGCGGCCCGAACTTCGCCTTGAACTTCGGGTCCTTGGGATAGTCGGGGTTTTCCGGTTCCTCCTCGGCGTTGAGGTGGTAGAGATTGCCGAAGAACTCGTCGAAGCCGTGCATGGTCGGCAGCATCTCGTCCCGGTCGCCCAGGTGGTTCTTGCCGAACTGCCCGGTCGCGTAGCCCAGGGGCTTGAGAAGGGTGGCGATCGTCGGATCTTCGGGTTGCATGCCCTCCGGAGCACCGGGAAGCCCTACTTTGGTCAGGCCGGTGCGGATCGGCGACTGGCCGGTGATGAAGGCGGCCCGGCCGGCGGTGCAGCTCTGCTGGCCGTACCAGTCGGTGAACAGCGCGCCTTCCTCGGCGATGCGGTCGATGTTGGGCGTGCGGTAGCCCATCATGCCGCGGTTATAGGCACTGATGTTGAACTGGCCGATATCGTCGCCCCAGATGGCGATGATATTGGGCGGTCCTTTCCGGGACGATGCGGGCACCGGCTGCCCGGCAGCCTGCGGCGACGGCTGTGCGTGGGCGGCCGGAAAAAGCGGCGTCGCGCCCAGAAGCCAGGGTACTGCCGAGCAGCATCGAGCGCCGCTTGAGGGGGAGCGGGTTCCGTTCGGTATCGCCAGCCACTGTTTCGCCCTTCTCGCTGAACTCCAGGATCAGCGGTAGCGAACACGGCTTTGCGACGGCTATGCAGAATCGGCATTCGATAGGCGAATGCGTGCAGCAGACACGCGGTCACCGCGGATCAGGACGTCACACCCGCGACGGGCACGAAGCGAGCGCCAAGGACCGTCCATCGATTGGCGAGCCATGAACCATGCCAGCCCGTTGCCCGCCCGGGCTCGCCGGCCCAATGGCGCAGGCGCCGCGCCGGAGATTTACTTTGTGAAACACTGTGTGCACTTGGTGCAACTCTGTGTCGGACTTGCTGTCCTGCGGGCGGACACCAGGCCCGGCCCATGTGAGCCCGGTCCCTGCCCGCTGAGTTACCACCAAGGCGCCAGGCTCAGTTCTCCAGCTTCACGTACTCGAAGTCGCCCGGCATGTTGTCGATGCCGATACGCGGCGGCGCGATCCACGACGCGAAGGCGCCACGCTCGCGCACCGGCCGCATCAGGCTCTGCACGAACAGGTTGTCGTCGGTGGACGGCAGCATCTCCGTCTGCCGCCGCTCCCAATCCGCCGTGTCCAGCAGCCGGCCGTCGGCATCCGCCCGTACCGCGGCGAACTCGCCGATGCGACGGTTGAAGGCGACGTGCGGCAGGGTGATGCGGAACGGGATTTCCGCCCGTTCCAGCACTCGGTTCCAGCGCGCCGACACCGGCCGCGGCATCCTGCACGAAGTCGTCGCGCAGGCGCATGTTCAGCGAGGACAGGGCGGGCACGTCCTCCTGCACGATGGCGCCGTCCTTCAGGCGCAGCACCGGGTAGGTGTCGTTGGTCAGCACGTGGTCGTCGGTCAGCTTGTCCTCGCGGTAGCGCCCCTTCAGGCCGGCGTTGAAGGCGTTGGCGGCGTTGGTGCTGATCTCGTTGCCGAACAGGTCCAGCGTCAGGGAGAAGTGCAGGTTCGCCTTCTTCTGGATGGTCGGCAGGTCGATCACGCCCAGGGCGCGGATACGCTCGATGTCGGTGGGGTCGTCGATGCCGGCCTCGCGCATCGCCTGGCAGGTGCGCTGGATGATGCGCTGCACGCCGGTTTCGCCGACGAACATGTGGTGGGCTTCTTCGGTCAGCATGAAGCGGCAGGTGCGGCTCAGCGGATCGAAGCCCGACTGCGCCAGCGCGGCGAGCTGCATCTTGCCGTCGCGGTCGGTGAAGAAGGTAAACATGAAGAAGCTGAGCCAGTCGGGCGTGCGCTCATTGAAGGCGCCGAGCATGCGGGGGGAGTCGGTGTCGCCCGAGCGGCGGCGGAGCAGGTCGGCGGCTTCCTCGCGCCCGTCGCGGCCGAAGTATTTCTGCAGCAGATAGACCATCGCCCAGAGGTGGCGGCCTTCCTCCACGTTCACCTGGAACAGGTTGCGCAGGTCGTAGAGCGAGGGCGCGGTGGCGCCCAGGTGGCGCTGCTGTTCCACGCTGGCGGGTTCGGTGTCGCCCTGGATCACCAGCAGGCGGCGCAGCATGGCGCGGTATTCACCGGGGACTTCCTGCCAGGCGGGTTCCCCCTTGTGCGCGCCGAAGGGGATGGTGCGGCCTTCCACCTGCGGGGCGAGCAGCACGCCCCAGCGGTATTCGGGCATGCGCACATAGTCGAACTTGGCCCAGCCTTCCGCTCCGACACCGACGGCGGTACGGAGATAGACCAGGGAGTCCTGGAAGCCCTCGGGCCCCATGTGCTTCCACCAGTCGATGTAGCCGGGGTGCCAGGTTTCCAGCGCCTTGCGCACGCGTGCGTCGTCGGCGAGGCCCACATTGTTGGGGATCAGGCCGTTGTAATCGACTGTCAGTCCGTCAGGCATGGCGCAATCTCCGTGTCGTCATGGCCGGCGCAGGCCGGCCATCCACGACTTGCTGTATGGCGGATGGCAGGAAAAGACGTGGATGGCCGGCCTGCGCCGGTCATGACGCGAGACGCCTGCATCACACCCGCTCCGCATTATACTCCGGCCGCAGCCCGCTGCCGTAGCGTTTCAGGGACCCGTTCTCCCCCACGGCGTTCGGCCGCTGGAATATCCAGTTCTGCCAGGCGGTCAGGCGGCCGAAGATGCGGGTCTCCATCGTCTCGGGGCCGGCGAAGCGCAGGTTCGCCTCCATGCCGGTCAGCGCGTCGGGGGAGAACGAGGCGCGTTCCTCCAGCATCACGCGCACCTCGTCGTCCCAGTCCACTTCGTCATAAGCGATCGTGACCAGGCCGCGTTCTTCCGCGGTGTCCGCGTCCAGTGCCTCGCCGATGCAGGCCCGGGCCGCCTCCACGCTGTCCGGTTCGCCCAGGAAGCGCGTGGCCAGGCGGGTCAGGCCGTTGCCCATCGGGTAGGCGCCGAAATTCAGCGGCGACAGGTGCAGCGCGGCCGGGCCGCGGTTGTCGCCGCCGCGGGTGCCGGAGAACATCACCGCGCGGTCGGATGCGAAGGCCAGTTCCGCCAGCGTGCCGGCGAAGCAGCTTCCGGGCTCGATCAGCGTCACCAGGCTGCGCGATGTCATATCGACGCGCTTCAGCACGCGCTTCCACAGCAGGCGGATCTCGCGCACCAGCCAGTCGTCGCGGTGGGTTTCCAGCAGCGCGTCGGCCGCCAGCACCGCGGCCGGGTCACCCTCCGAGCGGACCACCAGCAGGCCCAGCTCCGGTTCGTTCAGGCGCAGATGCAGGATGGCGTCGTCCAGTTCGCGCGCGATGCCAGCGGCCAGAACGCCGCCCCGGCGCTGTGGATGCCGGCCAGGTCGGTGGGCAGGTCCGCCGGCCCCAGCAGCGTGACGGCGGCCTGGCGTTGCGCGCGGTGGAAGTCCACGCGCACATGCGGATAGCGCAGGCCGTCTTCGCTGATCGTGCGGTCCAGCGGTGTCAGGGCGATGCCGCGCGGCGGCGGCTGGTCGGACTTGCCGGCCAGTTCCAGCGCGCGTTCGCGCAGCGTCGCGTCCCATGCGGAGGGCGGCACCACCTCGTCCACCAGACGCCATTGCACGGCGCGGCGGCCGCGCACGCCTTCCTCGGTGGTGCAGAACACGTCCGCCAGGTCGCGGCGCACCTTGCGCTTGTCGGTCAGGCGGGTCAGGCCGCCGGTGCCGGGCAGCACCGCCAGCAGCGGCAGTTCCGGCAGCGCCACGGACGCGCGCCGGTCGTCGATCAGCATGATGTGGTCGGCGGTGACCGCCAGCTCATACCCGCCGCCGGCGGCGCTGGCGTGGATCGCGGCCAGGTAGCGCTGGCCGGAGTGCTCGCTGGCGTCCTCGATCGCCAGCCGGGTCTCGTTGGTGAACTTGCAGAAGTTCACCTTGTGGCCGTGGGAGGCCTGGCCGAGCATGCGGATATTGGCGCCGGCGCAGAAGACGTTGGGCTTGGCGGAGCGGAAGATGACGGTGCGCACCTCGGGGTGTTCGAAGCGCAGGCGCTGCACGGCGTCGGCCAGCTCGATGTCCACGCCCAGGTCGTAGGAGTTCAGTTTCAGCTCGTAGTCGCCGAACAGGCCGCCGGCGGGATCGACGTCCATGCTCAGGGTGGCCACCGGGCCGTCGAAGTCCAGCTTCCAGTGGCGATAGCGGCCGGGGTCGGTCTGGAAGTCGATCATGCGGCGAGGTCCTGCAAGCGTTGCTGCACGAAGCGGGTGATGGTCGCGCCAGGGTCGCGTCCTTGGCTTCCAGGTGCGGCGAATGGCGCGCGCCGGGGATCAGGCGGGTTTCGGTCGGCACGCGGACATGGCGTTCCAGCACGCGGAGCTGTTCGGCGGTGCCGTACGGGTCGTCGGCGCCCTGCAGGCCCAGGATCGGCACGCGGATGCGGGGCAGGAATTCGGTGATGTCGAAGGCGCGGAAGCGCGGGTCCAGCCAGGCGCCGTTCCAGCCGTAGAACGCCGTATCGACGTCGCGGTGGTGGCGGGCGAGGCGCTGGCGCAGGTCGCCTTCCTCATAGGTCTGTTTGATCTGCCGGATGGCAGCGATGTTGAGGTCTTCCACGAAGAAATGCGCGGCGATCATCACCAGGCCGAACAGGCGCTTGTCCTGCGTGGCGCCGGCGTGGATCGCGGCGATGGAGCCGCCGTCGGAATGGCCGACCAGGATCGCCTGGCGGATGCCGGCGGCGTCCAGCACGCGGGGGAGCACCTGTTGGGCTTCCTCGTGCATGTAGGTCATCGGGCGGGGCAGGGGGGCCGGGTCCGACTGGCCGTAGCCGAACCGGGAGTATGCGAACACGCCGCAGCCGGTGGCCTCGGCCAGGCGCTGCGGGACGTCGCGCCACAGGCCGACGCTGCCCAGGCCTTCGTGCAGCAGCACCAGCGTGGGCGCGCTGTCGGGTGGCGGGCCCCACCAGGCGGCGTCCAGGTGGCGGTCGTCGAGCGTGACCGCGAACCGGCGCGGATCAAGCTGGCTCCGCTCGGATTCTACGCGGCCGGGACGGCCTTCAGGTGCCATGCCCGCCGTCGAACCACCGGACATCGGCGCCTATCCCGCAACCACGCGGAGGACAACCGTGGCGTTGCCGGTGTCAGCGGGTCTTGTCACGCGTGTTGCTTCCCTGGCGCTGTTGGTGACACGAAGATGGGTGGGATCTTCGTCTATCTACAGGGTCGGCCAACCCACATCCAGGGGCGCACGGGGCAATTGCATTTGCCGAGCCGTATCCGGGGGGCTCGGCGGTCCGTGCGGTTCGGCCTGCGGTCAAGCATTCAACACGGAGCGCACCGAGAACCACGGAGGGCCCCGGAGCGTCTGTCGCGGCGAGGCTGGCCGGTCCCCGGGCTCCGGCCAGCAATGAAACATCCGCTTGTCCGCGTGATGGCCACGCGGCTGCGAAGCGGCCGAACGCTCCGGGGCTCTCCGTGATGAATGCTTTCGCGGCAGGCCGAACCGCCCAGGCTGTGCGAGCAGAGCCGCCGCCCCTGTTGGCTCGCAACCGCTGCGACCGCCCGCATCTGCGATCGCCCTGCGGGAAAGCACGGGCCTGCTGGCGCCGAGGGGAAGCCGCGTCGCTTCGCGGTGGCGCGACGCCGTGGACCTGCGGCGCTTGAAGGGCCGCGTCCGGTGCGCGGCCGTCGCGCCGCGGTCAGCCCTGGCCGGTTCCGCTGCCGACATGTGGGGAACATCCACGGCGGCGGACAACCAGCAACCCGAGCAGCCCGCCCAGAACGAACGCGATGGCCGGCGGTTCAGGAATGGAGGCTGTGCCGGGCGTCAACACGAAGGTCCGCGCACCGTTCGGCCCGTTGCCGTTGGCGACGATTTGTCCCGAGTCATTGATGCCGCGCGCCTCGGTCAGCGTGACGAGGCCATACAGCGGATCAGTGTTCGCAATCAGCGCGTTGAGGTCGTACATCGCGCCGCTGTCGTACAGGAAACCGTGCTTTGCACCGCTACCATTGTACGACCATCCGACCGCCTGTCCCGCCGCATTGATGCCATAGCCGAGGCTGGTCGTGCCGCCCAGGGTTCCGAGGTCATGCATGCTGCCATCGTAAAGCAAGGCATGCACCGCAGCGTTGCCGGTCGTCCAGGAATAGCCGACGATTTCTCCACTGTCATTGATGTCGGACCCACTGATATTCGAAAAGGTGCCGCCGAGGCTGCCGACATCATGCATGGTGCCGTCATACAGGAAGACACGGCTGTCGCCGCCCGGCACCGTGGAGCGGCCGGTTACCGCGCCCAGCCCATTGATGCCCGCGCCGTAGCTCGTCGGTCCCCCCGACAGCGTGCCGATGTCGTTCAGGGTGCCGTCATAGGTGAACGCGTGGGTGGCCGAGTTGCCGGTTGTATAGGAGTACCCGGTGATCACGCCATTGTTGTTGATGTCGTAGCCGTAACTGTTGACCGACGATCCACCCAGTGCGCCGATGTCGTGCATCGTTCCGTCATAACGGAAGGCATGCTGGGTACCGGTGCCAAGGGATGCATAGCCAGTCACCTGACCGCTGTCATTGATGCCGTAGCCCTCGCTGATCGTGCCCCCCAGCGTGCCGATGTCGTGCATCGAGCCGTCATACAGAAACGCATGGGTCGCGCCCCCTCCGGTCCCGGAGGAGCCGGCGACCTGACCGCTTCCATTGATGGCATAGCCTGTGGTGATGCCGCCCAGCGTGCCGAGTTCGATCACGGTATAGGTGGGCGCAGCGATGGCGGGTGAAGCCAGCAGCCCGACAGCAGCGAAGCCAATGGCGAATTTTGCGTATGAATCGAAATATTTCTGCATCACGGCCTCCTTTCAGGGGTGTTTCCTGGAGAGGTCGTATCGTATATCAAATTTAACGATTATGAAACCAGCGGGCCGGCCGCACCCTCGGGAACGGCGTTTGCCGCTGCCACGGCGGTGACGGCCCGGGTGGCGATCACACCTCCCGCAGGCGGAAGCGCTGGATCTTGCCGGTGGCGGTCTTGGGCAGGCTGTCCGCGAACTCCACCCAGCGCGGGTATTTCCACACGCCGATCCGTTCCTTTACATGCGTCTTCAGCAGTTCCTGCACCGTCGCCTGGTCCTGGTCCTTCGCCGCGTCCTGCAGCACCACGAAAGCCTTCGGCTTGGTCAGCCCGTCGCGGTCCTGCACGCCGATCACCGCCGCCTCCAGCACCGCGGGGTGGGAGATCAGGGCTTCCTCCACCTCGAACGGCGACACCCACACGCCGCTGACCTTCAGCATCTCATCCGTGCGGCCGCAGAAGCGGTAGTAGCCGTCGGCGTCGCGGATATAGGTGTCGCCGGTGTGGGTCCACTCGCCGCGGAAGGTCTTGCGGGTCTTGTCGCGCTGGTTCCAGTAGCCCTCGGCCGCCGAGGGGCCGCGCACCACCAGTTCCCCCGCCTCGCCGTTCGCCGCCGGGCGGCCGTGCTCGTCCAGGATCACCGCCTCGTAGCCGGGCACCGGCTTGCCGCTGGTGCCGTAGCGGACGTCGTCGGGGCGGTTGGAGACGAAGATGTGCAGCATCTCGGTGGAGCCGATGCCGTCCAGGATGTCCACGCCCACCATGTCGTGCCAGCGCGTCCCCACCGCCTCGGGCAGCGCCTCGCCGGCGGAGATGCAGCGGCGCAGCCTGGCGGACCCGGCGCCCGGGCCGATGCGCGGATGCGCCAGCAGCGAGGCATACAGCGTCGGCACCCCGCCGAAGATGCTGGGCTGGTGGCGCTGCATGGTGTCCAGCACCGCGTCCGGCGTCGGCCGATCCGGCAGCAGCACCGCGGCGGCGCCGACCGACATCGGGAAGGTCATGGCGTTGCCCAGCCCGTAGGCGTGGAACGCCTTCGCGGCGGAAAACACCACGTCGTCCCGGCGGATGCCCAGCACCTGCGCGCCATAGGTGTCGGCGGTGTATTTCAGGCTGGAATGCACGTGCCGCACACCCTTGGGCGCGCCGGTGGAGCCCGAGGAATACAGCCAGAACGCCACCTCGTCCGGCGAGGCGTCCGCTGTGCCGGCCTGCGGATCGCCGTCCGCCAGGAACGCCGGCATGGCCACCGCGCGCGGATCGTCCACCGTCGCGGGCGACCCGCCGTCCGGCTGGGAGACGATGATCCGGTGCAACTCCGGCACGCTGTGCAGCACCGGCAGCAGCGGCCCGACCAGCGGCGCAGCGATCACCACCGCCTCCGCTCGGCTGTCCGCCAGGATGTAGCCGACCGTCTCGTGCGTCAGCAGCGTGTTGACCGGGATCGGCACCACGCCGGCGCGCAACGCACCCCAGAAGGCGATGGGGAAGTCGATGGTGTCCGGCAGCAGCATGACCATCCGCCGTTCCCGCCCGATCCCGGCCGAGCGCAGGGCGGACGCGAAGCGGCGGGTGGCCTGGTCGAGCGTGGCATAGGTCAGGCTGCGCCACGGATCGTGGAACACCGGCAAGTCACCGCGACCCTCGCGGATGTGGCGGTCGAGGAACCAGTCAACCGCGTTGTCGGCGGGCGGGGTGTCCTGGGCCATGGGTGTCCTCACGTTCCTCCTGTGCGCGACCAAATCGCATGCCGGGGGTGTCGGAGGCAAATGCCATGGTGCGCCCCTGCGGGGCCGGGGTCATTGGTGGCGTACCGGCAAGTGCGGCGGCGATCGGAGAACGCACGATCCGGCAGGGGCTCGACCGAACGGGAGCAGCTGGGGAGCGGTCTTCCCACGTGCCCAGGCAGGCCCGGGGGCTCCGGCGCAGTCGAGGTTGCCAGCACATCGGCACCCTGCAGCGTTTCCGGGCGACACCGGCCGGGGGAAGCAATGAGCGGTATGGCCGGCATCATCCGGCGCCGAACGTGACCTGGTTAACGATTTGGTAACAAATTGCATAAATAACATGTAACGACATGGTCGCGTTGATCGATACCTATGGTGGTTTGCAAAGGTTTTGGCACAGGGGATGCAATGCCCGGGGTTCGGTTCCCGTGTCCCGCAATGCTGATGTGGATCGGTTCAACCGTCGTCGGCAGAGAACAATGAA
The DNA here is from genome assembly GCA_963721065.1 of uncultured Alphaproteobacteria bacterium. Taxonomy (GTDB): domain Bacteria; phylum Pseudomonadota; class Alphaproteobacteria; order Acetobacterales; family Acetobacteraceae; genus CAWBLP01. Next base: position 414,265 of record CAVRHO010000009.1, on the reverse strand, counting down.
TTGGCGCGGACCAGCGGCGCGACGGTTCCGCCCCGCGCACCGGCAGGCACCCGGTCGCGCGTCGCCGCTGCCGTTTCGGGCCGTGCCCGGGTGCCGTCGTCCGCCCTTCATGCGCGCGGGTCGATGCGTGCTGCGGATCAAAAGATGTATCTTTCATACATAAATGCGCTACCGGGGCTGCTAACTTTGTCGCAACGACTGACGACCCAGCCTCAGAGCTGCTGAGCGGAGAGGAGACAGAGCAATGGCGACACTGACCGTCGGCAGCGGTTCCGGCAATTATGCAACGCTTGCCGCCGCGCTCTCCGCCGCAAGCAACGGCGACACGATTCAGGTGCCCGCCGGGGTGTACACCAACCAGTACGCCACGGTGACAAAAAACGTTACCATCACCGGCATCGGTGGCACGGCCTACTTCGCCTCCACCCAGGCGGTGCCCAACGGCAAGGGCATCCTGGTGGTTCACGCGCCCGGCGACGTGACCCTCGCCAATCTCGCGTTCACCGGGGCGACGACGAGCAATTACAACGGCGCCAATGCCGCCGGCATCCGCTACGAAAGCGGCAATCTCACATTGTTGAATGATTCGCTGTTCGGCAATCAGAACGGGATGCTGGCGACGCCGGTCACCAACGGCACCGGCAGCATCACCATCGAGAACAGCACCGTCACGAACAACGGCGTCAGCAACCCGGCCCTGACCAAGGGCTACGGCCGCACCCACAATCTGTACGTCAACCACGTGGCGAACCTGACCATCACCGGCAGCGCCATCACCCAGGCGAATGTCGGCCACGAGATCAAGAGCCGCGCGCTGTCCACCACAGTGCGGAACAGCCTGGTCGCCGAGGGCCCCACGGGGACCGCCAGCTACAGCATCGACCTGCCGAACGCCGGCTCCGCGACGGTCAGCGGCAACACGATCCAGCAGGGGCCAGCCTCGCAGAACCCGGCCATCATCTCCAACGGCGAGGAAGGCAACCTGCAGACGGGCAGCCTGTCCGTGACCGGCAACACCATCGTCAACAACGACACCAGCCATCACAGCGTCGCGGTGGTCAACGATTCGACCACGCCGGCCACCGTCAGCGGCAATCTGATCACCGGCCTGACGTCCGGCCAGATCGACCACGCCCCCAGCACAACCGACACCGTCAGCAACAACACGCTGACCAGCACGCAACCGGCGATCGCGCTCAAGGTGCTGAATGGCGGGAACCTGCTGGCAAGCGGCAGCGCTGCCGCCAATACGCTCAGCCTTTCCACCTCGGGTGCGGGCTACAGCAACCTGAGCGCAACCGGCTATCCGGGCCTGAGCCTCGACCTGGCCGCGAGCGCAAACGGCGCCGGCGGGCAAACGAGTACGTTCATGCTGACGCAGACGGGGTTGTCCACCGCCACCCCGTTCGCGTCCGTATTCGACAGCAACAGCGGCCTGCTGGGTGCCCAGATCACCTGGTCGGTCTATGCCAATGCGGACAACGCGCTGTACGGGATGGACACCCTGCTGGGGACCCGGACATTCACCGACTACGGATATCTGGTCAGCGGATCGTCCAGCTTCGCCCTGCCGTCTTCGTTTGGCACTTCGCCCTATTCGATGACCGCGCTCGTCACGGTCACGCCCGGAAGCAGCGGACCGGCGCCGGTTCCGGAGCCGGGGAGCTTCGGTCCTGCTTGCGGCCGGTATCGCCGCTGCCGGACTGACGCGCCGGCGTGCGCGCTGGCGGGCACGTCGCGCGCGTGTGATGCCGGCCGTGTGACTGGGCGGAAGGCTGCCGCGACACGACGCGGTCCGCCGCCGGGAACGCTCCGTCGGCGCCGGAACGCCACGTGGAACCGCAGCGCTACGTGTAGGACGCCTCGATCATCTGCCGGATCTCCTCGGCTTCCGCGTCGATGTCGCGGTCCGTCTTGCCATCCGGGTGCGTGCTCTTCCGGCGGGCATCTCCGGCGGGTTTCGGTTCCGCGCGGGACACGGGCACGGTGAGCCGCTCCAGTTCGGCATCCAACTGCTTCCGCGCCCGGCGCGGCGATCTGCTGCGTGGTGTCCTCATAGCGCCAACAGATGTCGCGCCGCATCCCGCCGAATCAATCCCCCGGCGTGCGGGAAAGCCGGCGGGACGCGGTCGCGACCCGGGTGCGGCTCACGCGGCCATGCCGCGGGCGCAGAAGCAGGACACCGCCACCGGGCGGTCGGCGCGGGCATCGGCGAAGCGCAGGCGCTGTCGGATCATCCCGGCTTCCTCGGTTTCGCCGCGGCGGTCCAGGCAGTCGAGCAGGCCGCGCAGCGCCCACAAATTGTCCGGATGGATCTGCGCGCGGGGCGGGTCGCCGCCCAGGCCGAGGTCTTCGCGATACACCATCTCGGCCTCCTCCGCGCGACCCTGCTCCAGCAGCAGCGCGCCCAGCGCGTGGCGGACCGGCTGCATCCAGCCCCAGGGCTCGTCGTAGGGCAGCTCATCCTCCAGGGCGACGGCAGCACGCAGATGGGCGAAGGCGTCGTCGTACTCGCCGCGGCGGTAGGCGATCTCGCCTTCCAGCATTTCCTCGGCGACGCCCAGCAGTTGCCGGCAGGTCACGTTGTGCAGCATGCGGGATTCGGGCACGCGTTGCGCGGCGTCGCGGAACAGCGCCTGTTCGGCTTCCGCGGCGGGGACGTCGCCCAGGGCGGCATGGGCGACGCCCTTGGCGTAGTGCATCATCGCCACGGTGTTGCAGTAGAGGTCGCGGTCTTTCGGCAGATCCTGCGCGATGATCTCCTGCCATTTGCCGAAGCGCACCAGGACGTGCTGGCGGATCGACACGTAGCTTTCGAAGAAATCCGCCATGGGCGGCGAGGGGATACGCAGCATCTCCTCCGGCATGGTCTCCACCAGCTCGTCGGCGGCGGCGATCGCGGGGGCGTACTGGCCCAGGAACATCGCCCCATAGGCGGCGAAATGGTAGTTGTGCACGCGGTAGCCCGAGTAGAAGTTCATCGGCCCGGCGCGGTCGTAGAACTTGCGGTCGGCGATGCTGGCCTTCTGGTTCCAGTGCATGGCGTCGCGGTAGTGGCCGCACTGGATATCGATATGCGTCGGCATGTGGACCAGGTGCCCCATGTCGGGCGTCAGTTCGCGCAGGCGGTCGCCGGTGGCCAGGGCAGCTTCGGGCTGCGGCGACATCTCCATCAGGTGGACGTGCAGGTGCAGCAGGCCGGGATGGTCCATCGCACCGGGCAGGTCACGGAAAGCGGACTCCAGCACCTCTTGTGCTTCCAGCGTGCCGGCGCCGGGGGCCGGCTCGCCGGTGCGCAGGTCCCACATGCGCCAGGGCGTGCGATTGAGGATCGCCTCGACGAAGATGGCGCGGACATCGAGGTCGTTGGGATGCGCCTGGTAGGCGCGGCGCATGGCGTCGGTGAAGGCGTCGTTCCAGGGTGCCTGGTCGTCTGTGGGCTCGCGCTGGGGATAGCGGGCGGGCAGCGCTTCGATCATCGCGCGTTCTGGGGCGGTGACGCGGTCGGCCCGTGCGAGCGCGGCCTGGGTCGCGTCATAGGCGCGGGCGAGTGCGGCGGCCTTGCCGGCGGGGTCCATCAGCTCCCAGGGGAAGTTATAGTTTGGGCCGGCGGCGTAGCCGACGCCCCAGTGCGCCATCGCGCAGTCCGGGTCGGCCTGCAACGCCTGCTCGAAGCAGGCGAGAGCTTCCTCATGATGGTAGCCGAAGCACCAGTTGAGGCCGCGGTCGAACCAGCGCTGGGCGTCGGCCGAACCGGTGGTGATGGTGCGGGAATAGGGGCCGAGATCGTACGGATAGTCCATGTCGTTTCCTCCGTAATCTCCAGGGGCGTCGGTCGGCTGGCCACACGGAGTGGTTGTCTCCGTTGCCGGTCTCCAGCGGCGCGGCCCGCGACGCGCGGACGGCCGGACTTCGCCTGGCCGGACGTGCAGCCAGTCTCTTGCGGATTGGCGTCACTGGACGGCGTTGGGCCTTTCCAGGGCAGACAGCACCGCGCTCGGCAGACTATACCAAATCCGGACGGGGAGGCGATTGTCTTGTGCACCGGTTGCCAAGGCGGGTGACGCCCGCAGGGCCTCATCACGAACGACGGGAGGCGACCGACCCGTTCGCGTTGGGCCGTCAGGAATTTTCCGGCGCACGGGCCCGGGCGCGAATCTCCGACGACGACAGGTCGAGGCGGAAGTGGTGCTCGGGGATCTCGGTGAAGAGATCGACATAGCGCCGCGGTACCCGGATGTCGGTCAGCGCGCGCAGCCGCCCGGCCGCATCGATGCGCACCGCGACCAGAAAGCTGTTGCCGGCACCGGCGATTTCCTCCAGTGCCAGGTGCATACGATCTTCATCGTCACCGTAGTATTTCGGCGCTACCAGCCGTTCGGCTGTGTCCGCGCCGATGACGAACGTCGCCCGCGGAAACAGGCGCGATTTCTCCAGGAAGGTCGGTGCCCGCGTGAGCTCGACCGGCGCTTTCCAGGCGAACTGCGTCAGCCTGCTGCGCACCGCTTCGCCGGCCAGCGGCGGCTTGTCCACGTTGGTCACGGAAATCTCGAATGCCAGCGGTTGCTGCCGCAGCGTTTCGGCGGTGCGCGCCAGGGACATGTGCCCCTCATGCACCGGGTTGAAGGAGCCCGGCATCAGCACGGACGATCGCGGCGCCGCCAGCATCACCTGGCCGTCGGGCTGGACGGTGACGCGCGCGACCTGGCCGGCCAGAAGCTGGTCGATCATGTCCGTGGCCGCGATATCGGCCTCGGCGAAGGTTTCATCCGCATCGAGCAGGCTGTGCAGCGATGGTGCGGCAACCCCGCATGCCTTTGCCAGCCAGAGGATGATTGCGCGTGAAACAAGATCCTCCTCGCCCGCGCGATCCCGCCGGCCCTTGGCCAGCACGCAGGTGCAATGCGCGATCCGGGTCGCGGTGGCGACCGCGATGTGAAAGCGGTGCTCGCCCTTGCGCGGCCGGTCGCTGACCAGCGCCGCCGTCGCGCCGAGCCCGATCAGGTTGGCGTCGGCGGGCACCACCGCGGCGGCGCGGGCGCGGGCCGTTTGCGCCATGGCGATTGCGGTATCGGCACTGCACGCCTGCGCCGGCGCGAAACCCAGGAACGTCGCGAGCGCCTGGGTGTCGTAGGGAACCTGCGCCTCGACCAGCAGGCGGGAGCCGCCGGGCACACGCAGCAGTTCGCCGATCGCACCGCTGCCGCCACCGGTGATCGCCAGTGCGGCCTTGTGACCGGATGCGTGCAGTGCAGCGATGAATTGCTGCCAGGTCGTGTCGGACGGGTTCATGATGCGTGCGTGGTCTGATGTTCAATCATGCCTGGCCGATGGTGAAAGCCGGGTCGGACAGAGTCAACCGAGTGCACGGCCGTTGGAGGCCAATGCTGCCGGGGGCGCTTCTGTCCAGCACCGTTGGCGCGGTGTCGGTGCGCCAGCGGTCGCCGCGCTCGTGCCCGGCGTCAGCCTGCGGTTTTGCGGGCCAGGCCGGAACCCTGGCGGATCACAGGCGAAAACACCCGGCGCTTTCCGGTTACCGCTGCGCCACGAAGACGCGTTCGACCAGGTTCTGCAGCATGGTGAACACGGCTTCGGCGCCGAAGCCAGCCAGGAACGCCAGACCGGAGGCGGATGATCCGAGGCTCGGCACCAGGCGGTCAGCCGGGATGAAGCCCGTCGCGGCGTTTGGCGCCGCCATGCCCGGTCCCGCATACGTCCCGATCAGCAGGCTCACGCACGCGGCAATCACAAGGCCAAGAATCAGGCGGAGCCACATCACGGAATAGTCCGACGGGCTCAGGGTGCTCGTGCGCAACTTGGTGTAATGATTGAGCAGCACGTAAACCAGAGAGCCGGTGACCCCGAATATGAACGGAAGCATATAGTTGGCCCGTACCTCAAGCATTGAGGCCACGCGAAGCTCCACATCGTCCTCGCTTGGTGCTTTTCCGGACTCGGGGTTGCCGGCACCGGAACTCCTGAGAGCTGGCCTGCATTTTCGGTGGATGAAGGGCCGATGCTTTTGCCGATGGGAATAATGGATGATTCCCCAGTCCTCCATGACCCGCCAGTACTCTGGAGACCAGGGAGAATGGTTGCCCTGCCAGGGTCGTCCAATCCTTGCGGTAGGCACTCAGTTCGCCATGGATGATCTTGAAATTCTGCGCCAGGACCAGATCCCGGCCACACACATCCCGTTCCTCGGGCGTTGTCTGAAGCCGGATCGGGGTTCCATCACGGTCTTTTGGCAGTACGAAGCCGCCTTCGACGGCATTTTGTGCGGACAGGTGGGTGAGGGCCTGGTGCAAGCGCAGGTAGCGATCGCAAATCGGAACCATCGAGGCCGGGACCGTATGGTCGGTGCGGAGCGCGTCAAGCAGCGACTGCCCGTCCACTGGCTTATCGAGGCTGTTCTCAAGCTTTACCTTGTCTGCTGCAATCTGAATCTCGCTGTACTCGGAGAAGAGCGAGGTCACGCAGAAGATTTTTGGCCAGGGCGGTCTGCGTTGCCTCCCACAGCGCCATGAGCGTGACGAAGAAGGCAGCTATCGTCAGTATCCATATGCATATCCGGTGTTTCCGGGCGGTCGAACGAAGCTGTCCGTAAGATTGTTCTGCCAGCGCAAAAGACGATTCGGATTCGCGGCCCCGGCGTCCTCCGCCGACCAGTACCGTGTATGCAGTCGTGAGCCCCGTGGCAGGAGCGGTTACAGCGACGAGGGCGTCGCGAACGAGCTGCAGGAATGCGATGGAGCCGATATCCGCCTGCAACTTCGGACTTTTCTCGATTTCGGCGACCCTGCTGACGATACACGCCGCCGACAGCTCCTCGACCGTGCCGGTGCGCGGGGAACGATAGGACAGTTGTATACTTGACAACCGCTTCACCGGGTCGTTCGAGATCGACCGCACCAGGATGCGAATCTCACCGATCAGCGCCCGCGTATAGGCGCCACGCGGCTGCAGACCCTCCATGCCGGCCTTGTCCGGCGCCGCATCGGGGTCGATCTCGTTCGGGGACATACGCGCCACCTTCCGCTCGGTTGGTGTCTGGTGGAGGAGCCCCAACAGCCATTGCCTGGCTGAAGCTGTCACCCCCATTCGGCGAAAGTCCGAAGCACTGCCGCATAAGAGGCGTCGGCATCTCCGGTTTATCTGCATGCCTGCTTTATCTGCATGCCTGTCAGGGCATCTGATCGCGGTACGGCAGGTCAGCGAACGGCGTTTGGGCGGGGAAAACCGACGGCATGGTGTGCGAACACGCTATCGGTGTTCCCGTGGAAATACTTCGGGCGAATTGGTCCGATGCTTCGAATTGCGTGACTGGAGCAGAATCCTTCGGGACGTCCCTCCTTGCTTCAGGGCGGAAGCAGGGCAGTCTTTTTCGGTTCTCGTCGAATCACTATGAGACCGGCATTTGTCGCTGTCCACCAAACAAATTAGTTTCAACAGCGAGTGACCCGCCGCACTGATGGAAGTCAGCGAGGTCCGGTGTACTTACCCACTCTTGTGGAACTGGGTCAGTTGGGACGGCCGGCAACGGTCCTGCACCGTACGGCGCCCCACATGGGCGCCGGCCTGCCGCATCGTATGCCGACCTGCGCCGGCGAGGCCGCCTGCGCGGCGGACCGCACGACCAGCCCACGGCACGACCAGCCCACGGCACGACCGACGCCCACCGCACGACCAGCCCACCGCACGACCGGCCCACCGCACGACCGGCCCACCGCACGACCGGCCGCCTGCCGCGTTTGCCGCGGGACGGCCGGGTGCTCCTGATCAGCCAGCCGAGCGGTGGGCGTGGTCGATCACCTCGTCCAGGGCGGGCTTCACCTCCCGCTGGAAGCGGTCGAGCGTCTCGATCACCACCTCCTTCGGGGTCTGCGCATAGTGGTTGATCAGGGTGATGTATTCCGCCGGGAAGACCTTCCACTGTTCCACCAGCTCGCGCCGCACCTCATCCACCGTGCCGAACACGAACAGGCCGGAGTTCACCAGCGACCCGAAATAGTCGTCGTTCTCCACCGCCCGGCGGCCCATCGAGGCGTAGAAGTTCTTCCAGATATCCAGGTCGTAGTTGCGAATCCGCTCCAGCGCATCCTCCCGCGACCGGCCGATCTGGATCCACCGCACCATGCACTGGTTCTGCCCCGGCCGGAACGACCGCCCGTGTTCCGCTGCCGCCTTCCGGTAGTGTTCGGCCAGCGGCCCGGCGGCCTTGATGCCGGTGAAGTAGGTCGGCACGAAGCCGTGCTTGCCGCAGAAGGCGATGGTGTCCGGGCTGCCGCTGCCGGAGACGAACACCGGCGGATGCGGCTGCACAAACGGCGCCGGCGCCATCGACACGCGACGGGTGTGGCCCTGCGCGTCCACCTCGCCCGGCGCACCGAATTTCTGCGTCACGCCGGCCCGCGCCAGCGGCCAGTCGTCCACGCCGGTGTCATAGGGGTAGGGGATCTGCCAGTTGTCGCTGCGGTGGTCGAAGCTCTCCTGCGTCCACGCCTTCAGCATGATCTCCACGTGGTCCTCGAAGATCCGCCGGTTCTTCGCGTCGTCGTCCAGGTCGCGCTGCAGCGTGGTGGCGGCGGAGAACCCGGCCGCCTGGGTCTGCGGGTTGTACACCGCGGCGCTGGGCGACTTGGTGGCGCGGGTGCCGAAATGCTGGCCGATCACGTTGGTCCAGCGCGACTGGTAGCCGCGCGCCAGGCCGACGAAGGTGCGGCCGCGCGCCAGGTGGCTCAGCACCGCGGTTTCCTCCGCCACGCGGACCGGGTTGTGCGTCGCCATGACGTAGCCCAGCACGCCGATATTGATCCGCTTGGTCAGCGCCGCCCAGTACGCCTGCACCACGGAGGGCGCCGGGGCCACTTCGTAGCCTTCGGACCAGAAGTGGTGCTCGATGGTGCCGACACCCCACAGCCCCATCTCGTCGGCGGCCTGCACGATGTCGGAGGCGCCGTGAATCGCCGCATGGTACAGCTCCCGGTTTCGGCCGATCGGGCGCAGCGCGGCGCGTTCGGCTTCGTCCTTCGCCGGCATCACGGGATAGATGATGGTCATGGGCTTCAGCATCGCACGCATCCCCCTACTGGTGCGTGTCAGACACTACCACCGGGTAGAACGGCGTCAATCGCCGCCTTCGCGGCGCGCTGGCCGCTGATCCAGGCGCCTGCGAGCGTCCCGGCAAACCCTTCGTGACATGCCTCGCCGGCCAGCAGCAGGTGCCCGTCGGCCAGCGGCTCGCCCAGCTTCGCGCGGGCGTCGGCGTGGCCGACCGTGGCGTAGCAGTAGGCGCCGCGGATCCAGGGATCGGCATCCCAGTGCGTCACCAGCCGCCCGCCGCCCGCGAACACGCGGTCCACCCGGCTGCCGAACATCCTGCGCAGCTCGCCCAGGGCGAAATCGGCGGCGGCGGCCTCGCCGGCGCGGGCCAGCTCCCAGGCGGGATCGCCGCCGATCCAGCCCTGTACGTAGTCGCGGCCGAACGGCCAGCACTGGAACACCATGAAGGGCTCCCCGCTGCGCGCCACCTGGTGATCCAGCGAGCAGTGCAGCGGCAGGTCCAGCCGGTCCGCCGCGGTGGCGCGCAGGGCCACCTTCATCGCCAGGCCCATCGGCAGTTGGGCGATGCAGTCCTGCGTGCTGGCGGGCAGGGCCGGGTCGAAGGCCAGCGCCTCGGAGCCCAGTACGCCGGTGGAGACGGTTACAATGCAGGCACCGGCGGTCAGCGCGCCGGAGGCGGTGTCCACCGTCACCCGCCCGCCCGGGCCGTTCCAGCGCACGCGGGTCACCGGCGTGTTCAGGCGGATGTCCAGGCCCACCGGCAGGCGCCGCTGCACGAAGGCGCCGATGCCGCCCTGCGGCACCAGGTTGCTGCCGGACAGTTCGTTGGTGCGCCAGTCGCGCAGGCTGTACCGGTCCGCCGCCACCGCGCAGACCACCGGGCCTTCGAAGCTTTCCACCGTCAGGGCCCACGGGTCGCCGGGCAGATGGCGGGCGACGTGGTCCAGGGACGTGTCGCCCAGCTCCGCCAGCAGCCGCTCGGCGGTGGCGCCGTAGCGCGACCAGGCCTGGTCGTAGTCGGCGTATTCCGCCGGCGAGGCCTCCCGCGGGCCGATCATCGTGCGTTCCCGCCGCAACTCGTCGGAGCGCAGCAGCGTGTCGCCGGCGGCCTGGGCGATGGGCACCAGCGGGTTGTGTTCGGCGTCGTGGAACCACACCGCGCCCATGTCGAACCAGACGCCGCCCAGCGCCTCGGGGTAGGCGGTCCAGGCGCGGCCGCCGACGCGGGCGGAGGCTTCCAGCACGGTGCAGCGCAGGCCGCGTTCTCGCAGCACGGTGGCGGCGCCAAGGCCGGCCAGGCCGGCGCCGATCACCACGACGTCGGTGTCCAGACCCGGGGGCAGTTGTGGCATGCAGATCTCCTGACGACAGGCCGTTCAAGGTCGGTCGTTCGCCTGTCCGCGGCAAGGGCGGCGGGCTGTCCGCATCCCGGACCGGTTGACGCCGCCCGGCCGCGTTGGTTCTGATCGACGCAACAGCATCGGAACCATACCGTGATCGATCCGCCCTCCCGCACCGGCCAGCCGGCCGAGATCCGGCTTCTGCACAGCTCCGACCTTCATGTGGACGACGAGTCCGGCCACGACGGGGACGCCGGCCTGCGTGTGGTGCTGCAGGCGGCCGAGGCGCTGGCCGCCGATTTCGTGCTGCTGGCCGGCGACACGTTCGACAACAACCGGCAGAGCGCGGCGATGCTGGACCGCGTCACCCGCCTGCTGGATGAAGCGGGCCGGCCGGTGCTGATCCTGCCCGGCAACCACGACCCGCTGACCCCGGATTCGGTCTATCGCCGCAGTGACATCCCCGCCCTGCCGCATGTTCACGTGCTGGGCCTGACCCACGCGCAGCACGTGGACTTCCCCGATCATGCGCTGGAAATCTGGGGCCACGCGCATCGCGACTACGACACCATGGCGCCGTTGCGGGATCCGCGCGCCCGCCGCACGCGGTGGCAGATCGTGATGGCGCACGGCCATTACGAACCGGACGGCCTGCCGCGGCTGTTCCCGTCCTGGCTGTTCGGCGACGCCGAAATCGAAGCCACCGCCGCCGACTACATCGCGCTCGGCCACTGGAACCGCGCGGCGAAGGTCGGCGGCGGCAGCGTGCCGGCGTATTACTCCGGCTCCCCGGACCTGGCGAAGTCGGTGAACCTGATCCGGCTGACGGCCTCGGGCGAGGTGGTGGTCACGCGCGAGACGTTGGTCGAGGCCGGGGGGTAGCGCCTGCCTGTTGTCATGGCCGAACGGTGGACAGTCGCCACTTTTTGGCCACAGTGTCGGCTGGGCGGAACCGGGCGGCGACGACCCGGACCGTTGCGATGCATCGCGGCGATACGTGGGTGGTGCCCGGATCGTCGCGCGGCCGTGCCGTGCCCGGCGGCCCGGGCCGGCCTCGCGACGCCTGTCGCTGGCCGGTACGCACCGTTTCGTTGGACCAATGCTGAGAGGATGAGATCATGCCGTCTGCCGCTTCCAGCCTCAGCGCACCGCTTGCCCGTTCTTCGATGGCCTATGTGCTGGCCGGGGGGCGGGGCAGCCGCCTGATGGAACTGACCGATATCCGGGCCAAACCGGCGGTCTATTTCGGCGGCAAGTCGCGCATCATCGATTTCGCCCTGTCGAACGCGCTGAACTCGGGCATCCGGCGCATCGGGGTGGCGACGCAATACAAGGCGCACAGCCTGATCCGGCATCTGCAGCGGGGTTGGAACTTCTTCCGGCCGGAACGCAACGAGACGTTCGACATCCTGCCCGCCAGCCAGCGCGTGTCGGAAACCCAGTGGTATGCCGGCACGGCGGATGCGGTATTCCAGAACATCGACATCATCGAGGGGTATGGCCCGCAATACATTGTGCTGCTGGCGGGCGATCACGTCTACAAGATGGATTACGAGCACATGCTGCAGCAGCATGTGGAGCAACGGGCGGACGTCACGGTCGGCTGCTTCGAGGTGCCGCGCATGGACGCGACGGCATTCGGCGTGATGCATATCGACAGCAGCAACCGGATCACCTCGTTTCTCGAGAAACCGAAGGATCCGCCCGGCATGCCGGACAAGCCCGACCGGGCCCTGGCCAGCATGGGAATCTATGTGTTCGAGACGAAGTTCCTGATCGAGCAGTTACGCCGCGACGCGCAGGACCCGCACTCGAACCACGATTTCGGCCGTGACATCATCCCCTACATCGTCAAGCACGGCAACGCGGTGGCGCACCGGTTCAACGATTCCTGCGTCCGGTCCAGTGCCGAGGGCGAACCGTACTGGCGCGATGTCGGCACGGTCGATGCGTACTGGGAAGCCAATATCGACCTGACGCACCCGACGCCGGCACTGGACCTGTTCGACCGCGACTGGCCGATCTGGACCTATGGCGAGGTCGTGCCGCCGGCCAAGTTCGTGCACGACATCGACGGTCGCCGCGGCCAGGCCACCAGCTCGCTGGTTTCCGGTGGCTGCATCATTTCCGGCGCGTCGGTGCGGCAGTCTTTGCTGTTCACCGGCGTGCACGTGCATTCCTATGCGCGGGTGGAGGGTGCAGTGATCCTGCCCTACGTCACCGTCGAGCGGTCCGCCCGGCTGCGCAATGTGGTGGTCGATCGCGGCGTGGTGATTCCGCCCGGACTGGTGGTGGGGGAAGACCCGGTGCTCGATGCCAAACGGTTCCGGCGCACCGAGCGCGGCACGTGCCTGATCACCCAGCCGATGCTGGACCGCCTGGCGGGTTGACGCCCTCGCACGTCGGGCCGCGAGGCGGCAGGCGGGCGGATAACAACCGCGCGAGAGCAGCGCGGCCACGGTTTGCGCAAGTGCGGGACATGAAAACGCCCGGAACAGCGCCTATGTGCCGTGTCCTTCTGGGAGACGAGAGGGACCGATGGTGCGCTCACTCCGTACCCGCTCTGTAGGTCGGCTGCTTCCGGTGTTGGCGCTGGCTGCGACGCTGGGCGGCTGCGTGGCTTACCCCGACGCCGGAAATTACGGTTACAGCTACAGCTACGGGTACGGTTACACGCCGAGACCGTACTACGCGTATCCGACCTATGCCTACCCGACCGGAACGTATCTGTCGTTTGGCTTTGGGGGTGGCGGCTACCGCGGCGGGTACCACGGTTATCGCGGCTATCGGGGCGGGTATCATCGCAATGGATGGCATGGGCATCGCGGGCATTACGACGGTGGCCATGGCCATCGCGGGCGCTGGAATAATTAGCCATACCGACCGGCGAAGGTTCCGGCCTGTCGAGCGTGGTTCACCGTGCCTGTCGAGCGTGGTTCACCGTGCCTACAGGCGTGGAGGTTGACCGCGCCCGGCAGTGGTCAGGAGTGCGGACAGGCATCGCTCTCCCGCGTCCTGGCCGGGCTCGATCCGGTCATCTGCCCCCGTCCAGCCGTTTTGCGTTGCACGGCGACCCGATCGTTCCCGGGTCGAGCCCGGTCATGACATGAAGACATCCAGCCGCGGCATGACGGCATGATGTCAGCGTGCCTGCCTTTGCGCGTACGGGTCTCCGTTCGCCACAACCGGGCTCGTCCTGTCCGGCGAAAGCGCGCGCTACAGCCCGACCTTCTCCAACCGCAGAATGGCACGTGCGCAGGCCTGGGCGCGCGGCACCAGGCTGTCCACCCGCAGGAATTCATCCGGGCTGTGCGCCTTGCCGCCAACCGGGCCGACCGCGCAGATGGTCGGTGCGCCGACCGCAGCGGTGAAGCCGGAATTGGCGCAGCCGCCGGTGAACTCGCCGTCGGTGCGGAAGCCTGTATCGGCGGCGGCCGACACGTACAGCTCGAACAGCTTCTTCGCCGTTGGAGTTTGCGTCAGCGGCACGAACTCCCCGCGGATCGTCAGCTCCGCTTTGGTCCCCGGGACGTAGCTGCGGTCGATGATCGCACCGATGCGTGCCATCGCGTCGTCGCGGTCTTCGGGGTGGACATAGCGCAGGTCGATCTGCCCCTCGGCCCAGGGCGCCACCGTGTTCACCGATTGGCCGCCGCTGACCAGGCCGACATTCACCGTGATGCCGCGGTCCAGGTCGGTCAGCGCATGCAGCGCCTGCACCTTGCGCGCCAGTTCCTCGATCGCGCTGATGCCTTCAGAGAAAGCGCCGCCGGAATGCGCCGCCTTGCCGGTGATGCGGAACACCGAGAACACGCCGCCCTTGCGCCCGGTCACCACGTTGCCCGACACGCGCCCGGGTTCGCTGTTGAACACCACGCGGGCGCGACGCGCTTCCGCCTCGATCTCCGGGCGGCCTTCGGGGCTGCCGATTTCCTCGTCGCCGGTGAACAGGCCGACCACCGGTGCCGGCGACCCACCAAACTTCGCGAAGGCGGCGAGCACGAAGCAGTTCATCACCAGCCCGGCCTTCATGTCGGCCACGCCGGGCCCGTAGGCGACGCCGTCACGGATGGTGAACGGTCGGCGCTGTACCTCGCCATCGGGAAAGACCGTGTCGCGATGTCCCATCAGCACGACATTGCCGCCGGCATTGCCGGCCGGCCCGTCCCAGGGCACCGCGGCGCGTAGCGTATCCCCGTGCTTCTGCTGCTTGCGGACTTCCACCGGAATGTCGTGCGCGGCCAGGAAACGCTGCACCGCGGCGCCGACCGCGTCGATGCCCGGCTTGTTGTAGCTGCCGCTGTCGATATCGACCATTTCGCGCAGCAGGGCGACCATCGCGTCCTGCTGGGTGGCGAGCCATTCGGTGATCTGCGTTTCGGTGGTCATGCGGCAACTCCGGACTGTGCCGGTGCAGCATCGCCGCATGTGACGCTGGCCGCAACGCTGCCGGCTCACCGTGTGCGTCAGCGTCCGCAGGGCCACGGAGGGGCATTGCCGCGGCTGCGCGGTCGGGTCAGAGCCGGGGTCCGGAAGCGGCGTTCACGCTTGTGCCATCATGGTGACCGGCAGGCACACCGTGCGTTCCGCGCTGCCGGTCTCGCATTCTCGACCTGCCGGATCTTACGCGGCGCGAGGACGGAGTCCGTTCACGACCGTTCCACGTCGGTCGCAACCGACGTGGTGTTGTTTGTGAGGCCAAAAATCTGGCCGGTTACACTTCCGGAACCGGGGCTTCCGGTGAAATTCGGGTGTGCACGAGGTGCAGCTCTGCGTCCAACTCGATTGCTTCGCCGCGACCGATGACAGGGCGCACGACCGGCGGGGGCCTGGGATCAGCCGCGGCGCGAAGCGATATCAGCTCACATTCCGCCGCGTCAGCGCACGCACCCCCGCCTGCACGGCGCCCAGTTCATTGGGCAGCACCAGGAACCGTTCCGACCGCTCATACAGATCCGCCAGCCGCGGCGGCAGCGGCGGGCGAATGCCGATCGCGTGCTCGATCGCATCGGGGAACTTCGCCGGATGCGCCGTCGCCACCGCCACCGTCGCCACGGGCTGCGCCGGCGGCAGCGCGCGCGCCGCGGCAATGCCGATGGCGCTGTGCGGATCGGCGATATAGCCGGTGGCCTGGTGCAGCGCCGCGATCTCCGCCGCCGTTCCCGCGTCGTCCAGCCGGAAGCCGTGGAACAGCCCGCGGGCCCGGCGCCAGGCGAGGTCCGGCACCGGCATGCGCCCGGTGTTGCGGAAGGCCCGCATCGTCTCGGTCGTGGCGACCGGATCGCGGTCCAGCAACTCGAACAGCGCCCGCTCGAAATTGGAGCTCACCTGGATATCCATGCTCGGCGACAGGCTTGGCTCCACCTCCGACACCGACATGTCGTTGGCGGCCAGGAACCGCGTCAGGATGTCGTTGCGGTTCGACGCGACGATCAGCCGAGCCACCGGCAGCCCCATGCGCCGCGCGACCCAGGCGGCCAGGACATTGCCGAAATTGCCGGTGGGCACGCTGAACGCAACCTCCCGGTCCGGAGCGCCCAGCGCCAGCGCCGCCGCGGCGTAGTAGGGAACCTGCGCGGCGATGCGCGCCCAGTTGATCGAGTTCACCGCCGACAACCGCATTTCCTGCCGGAACGCGGTGTCGGCGAACATCGCCTTCACCAGGTCCTGGCAGTCGTCGAACGTGCCTTCCACCGCGATGTTGCCGATGTTGGGCGCGCGCACCGTGGTCATCTGCCGGCGCTGCACCTCGCTGGTGCGGTTGTGCGGGTGCAGGATCACCACCTTGACGCGTTCCAGCCCGGCGCAGGCCTCGATCGCGGCGGACCCGGTGTCGCCGGAGGTTGCGCCGATGATCGTCACCTGCGCGTCGTGCGCCGCCAGCACGTGGTCGAACAGGCGACCCAGCACCTGCATCGCCATGTCCTTGAAGGCGAGGGTGGGGCCGTGGAACAGCTCCTGCACGAACAGCCCGGTGTCCAACTGGATCAGCGGCACCACCGCGGGGTGGCCGAAGCCGGCATAGGCCTGCTCGCAGAGGGCGGCCAGCGTTTTGGCCGGGATCGCCTCGCCGACGAAGGGCTGCAGGATGCGGGCGGCCAGAGCGGGGTAGGGCAGGCCGCGCATCGCCCGCCAGTCGATCGGGCTCAGGCGGGGCCAGGTTTCCGGAACATACAGCCCGCCATCCTCGGCCAGGCCGGCCAGCAGCACGCCGGCGAAATCGCGAACGGGCGCCTGCCCGCGGGTGGAGATGTAGCGCATGCGGCGCAGACTACGGGTTGTCAGCCTGCGCCGCGAGAGGCTTCGGCCCGTGGCTGACCGGCCGGCGCGGTGTGGTCCGCCTGCACGGCGCGTCGCTTTACCGTGAAGTGCAGGCCGCAATGGCCGTTGGTGACGTCGCCCTCGATCCGCGGGCCGATGTGGCGGCCGACCAGGGTGATGCCCTCACCTTGCCCGTGCACCTCGCCGTTCGGCAACACGTAGGACTCGACCGGGGTGCCCCAGCTCCAGCGGTACTCGAACCGGCCGTCCTGCACGTCGAACTTCACCAGGCCCGGATGCGGGCAGTTGCGGCGGTCGGCGCGGAAGCGCGTGCTGGTGCCCCAGTACGCGCCGTCCAGCGGCGCCGGCGGGGCGGCGGCGACGGCCGGAGTCGCCGGCTGCGAACGCGACGCTGGCGGGGTGGCACAGGCCGACAGGGTGGCGCAGGCGCATGCGATCAGGACAACACGGGCGATGGGCATGTCTCTCGATGGGCAGGGATGGAAGACCATGCCCTCATGAGGCGGTTGCGCTGATTCCGCAACCCGCGTGTCACACCCGCCACCTTACGAGACGGACAGGCAGCCGCCCTGCTTCATCTTGCGCGTGGTGCTGGGCGCGTGGTGCTGGCGGGAAACCGTGCCAGCCGGTCGGGCGGGCGGATCGGCCGCCGCACCAGCTCGCCGCCGCAATTCGGGCAGCGTCCGTGCAGCACCCCGTCGGCGCAGGCCGCGCAGAACGTGCACTCGAAGGAGCAGATGCGGGCATCGACGCTGTCGGGCGGCAGGTCGCGGTCGCAGCATTCGCAGTTGGGGCGGAGTTCCAGCACCGGTCCTCTCTCCATCAGCCTGGTCCGGCCGGAGGGCGTCCGGCCGGGTTGCGCAGAATGAACGGCCGGCCCGGGCGGCTCAACCGGGCCGCGAACACCCGGGACTTCACGCCGGTCCGCGCTGCTGGCAGCCTGATGCCGGCCGCGGAGGAATCAACGTGACGCAACAAATTGACATGATCCAAAAGGCGCGGAGCCTGGCGCCGTTGCTCGCCGAAGTGTCGGACGAGATCGAGACCCGTCGCGAACTGCCGGAACGCGTGGTCGCCACGCTGATCGGCCAGGGCTTCTTCCGCATGCTGCAGCCGAAATTCCTGGGCGGCGCGGAGCTGCACCCGGTGATCTACGCCCAGGTGACCGAGGCGCTTGCCTCGGCCGACGCGTCCACCGCCTGGTGCGTGTGCCAGAACAACGGCTGTTCCACCTCGGCCGCCTATCTGGACCGCGAGACCGCCACCGAGATCTTCGGCCCGCCCACCGGCATCCTGGCCTGGGGCCCGCCCGGCGCACCCTATGAGGCGCAGCCGGTGGACGGCGGCTACCGCATCAGCGGCACCTGGCGCTTCGCCAGCGGCAGCCACCATGCCACCTGGCTGGGCGCGCACATGCGGATCGCCGGGACGGGCGGCAAGGTGCGTACCATGCTGTTCCCGAAATCCAGCGTGACGATGCACGACATCTGGCACACGATCGGGCTGCGCGGCACCGGCAGCGACGAATACGTGGTGGACAACCTGTTCGTCCCGCAGCGCTTTTCCATGGAGCGAGACACGCCGGCGGAACGGCGGGAGGACGGGCTGCTGTACCGGTTCACCAGCAACCAGCTCTACTCCTGCGGCTTTGCCGGCGTGGCGCTGGGCATCGCGCGGGCCACCATGCAGGACTTCCTGGCGCTGCCGGCCACCAAGACGTCGCGCGGGGCGTCCCGCCCGCTGCGGGAGAACAACGTGGTGCAGTCGCAGTTCGCCCAGTGCGAGGCGCGCTGGCGGTCTTCCCGCGCCTTCCTGCACACCACCTGGGACGAGGCCTGGCGCCACGTGGAGGCGAGCGGGGCGCAGACACCGGAGGACCGCAACCTGATCCGCCTTGCCTCCACCTGGACCATTCAGCAGTGCCGCGAAATCGTCAGCACGCTGTATCATGCCGCCGGCTCGGTGGCGGTGTTCGAGGAACAGCCCTTCGAGCAGCGGCTGCGCGACATCCATACGGTGGCGCAGCAGTCGCAGGGACGGCAGTTGCACTATGAGACGGTCGGCCAGATCCTGTTCGGTCTGGAACCAGAAAACCAGTTCTGACGGAGGGAAACCATGCCTGCACAGTCGTTGAACCACTACACCATCCGGGTGCGCGACCTGGAGGCGACCAAGGATTTCTACTGCGACATCGTCGGCCTGACGGTGGGCGACCGCCCGCCACTGAACTTCCCCGGCTACTGGCTGTATTGCGGCGGAGTGCCGACGGTGCACCTGATCGGCCACCGCGCCGAGGACACGGCGATCAACGATGAGCCGGGCAAGCCGGCCGAGACCGGGCGGCTGGACCACATCGCCTTCGCCTGCGAGGGGCTGAAGGACATGAAGGCGAACCTGGAGCGGCACGGCATCAAGTTCGACGAGCGGGTGCTGCCCCGGCTGAACATGACGCAGTTGTTCTACTACGACCCGGACGGGATTGCGGTGGAGTGCAACTTCGCCGCGCACGAGACGGAAGGGCGCGCCGGGGCGGGGTACCGAGGGAAGGTCAGCCCCAAAAAAACTCCCCCTCCCGCAAGGGGAGGGGGAGCGAAGCCGCCTCATGTCTGGACTTGAGGCACGAGAACCGCGTGGTTGTACGCGGGTCGTGCGTTCCACGTCGTGGCGGGCGAAGGCTCGCCACCCACGACTTTACCGCACGCAGCGACGGGACGTCGTGGATGGCGGATCTGCGCCCGCCATCACGGTCGTTGGGGCGGCGGTTTCACGCATCCGGTGATTTCCCGCCAGGCCCCTAATGCGGCAGCATGCCGTTGTGCGGCATCATCAGGTAGTTGGCGTTGTACATCACCCACAGCGTGCCGCCGACCACGATGGCGATGATCACCCCGGTGAAGGCGAAGGCCGACACGTTCCAGCGCTGCTCGGACGAGCTGTTCATGTGCAGGAAGTAATACAGGTGCACGAAGATCTGGATCACCGCCAGAACCGCGACACTGCCGATCGCCCGGGCGCCGCTGACCACGCCTGACATCACCAGGGCGAACGCCGCCGCGGTCAGCAGGACCGACAGGCCGAAGCCGGTCAGGTAGGCGGTCAGGCTGCCGTGGCCCTCACCGCCGGGATTGGTGCTTGCATGGTCCATCAGACGACACTCGACAGGTAAACGAAGGAGAAGACGCAGATCCAGACGATGTCCAGGAAGTGCCAGAACAGGCTCAGGCAGCTCAGCCGGGTGATCGTCGCCTCCGACAGGTGACGCTTGCCGACCAGGTGCAGCATCATCACCGCCATCCAGATCAGGCCGAAGGTCACGTGCAGACCGTGCGTGGCGACCAGGGTGAAGAAGCTGGACAGGAAGGCGCTGCGGTCCGGGCCGGCGCCGATCGCCACCAGGCCGAGGAACTCGTGCACCTCCAGGGTGACGAAGCCCAGGCCCAGCAGGAAGGTCACCGCCAGCCAGCCCAGCACCTGGCTGCTGCGCTGCCGGTAGGCGGCGAGCATGGCCAGGCCGTAGGTCATGCTGCTGGTCAGCAGCAGCCCCGTTTCCACCCCGACATTGCCCAGGTCGAACAGTTGCTTGCCGGTCGGGCCGCCCGCGAAGCTGGTGCGCATCACCGCGAAGGTGGCGAACAGCGCCGCGAAGATCAGGCAGTCGGTCATCAGGTACAGCCAGAACCCGAAGAGCTTGACGTCGCCGTGCCCGTGGTCCGCCGTGGTCGTGCCCGCCGTGGTCGTCCAGATGCAGGTCGGGCGTTGCAGTATTCGGTTGCATCAGTTCGCGGTCTCCAGGGTCATGTCAGGAACGGGGTGTTCCTCCATCCGCGCGACCTCGGAGGCCGGGATGATGTAGTCGGTGTTGTTGTCGAAGCTGCGCACGATCACCGAGCCCAGGATCGCCAGCGCCGCGGCGGCGGCCATCCACCAGATGTGCCAGATCAGACCGAACCCGAGGACGAAGCTGAGCACGCCGATGATCAGGCCGACGCTGGTGTTGTGCGGCATGTGGATGTCGGCGAAGTGCCGCGGCCGCAGCGCCAGAACCGGGTTCTCCTTCATGGCGGCGAAGGCGTCGATGCTGTGCACCTGCGGGGTGACGGCGAAGTTGTAGAACGGCGGCGGCGAGGTCGTGGACCACTCCAGCGTGCGGCCGTCCCACGGGTCGCCGGTCAGGTCCAGGTTCTCCAGCTTCGAGCGGTCGCGGATGGTGACGACGATCTGGGCGATCTGGCAGGCGATGCCCGCGGCGATCAGGATCGCGCCCACCTCGGCAAGCAGCAGCCAGGGATGCCAGGCGGGGTTGCTGTAGTGGTTCATGCGCCGGGTCATGCCCAGGAAGCCGAGCACGTAGAGCGGCATGAAGGCCACGTAGAAGCCGACCAGCCACAGCCAGAAGGCGCGCTTGCCCCACTTCTCGTCCATCTTGAAGCCGAAGACTTTCGGGAACCAGTAGTTGTAGCCCGCGAAGTATGCCGAACAGCACGCCGCCGATGATGACGTTGTGGAAGTGCGCCACCAGGAACAGGCTGTTGTGCAGCAGGAAGTCGGCACCCGGGATGGCCAGCATGACGCCGGTCATGCCGCCGATGGTGAAGGTCACCATGAAGCCGATCGTCCACATCACCGGAACGGTGAAGCGCAGGCGGCCGCGATAGATGGTGAACAGCCAGTTGAAGATCTTCACGCCGGTCGGGATGGCGATGATCATCGTGGTGATGCCGAAGAAGGCATTCACGTTGGCGCCGGAGCCCATGGTGAAGAAGTGGTGCAGCCACACCATGAACGACAGGCCCATGATCGCGATTGTGGCGTAGACCATGGTGCGGTAGCCGAACAGCGGCTTGCCGGCGAAGGTGGCGATCACCTCGGAGAACACGCCGAAGGCGGGCAGGATCAGGATGTAGACTTCCGGATGCCCCCAGGCCCAGATCAGGTTCACGTACATCATCACGTTGCCGCCGGCGGCATTGGTGAAGAAGTGCATGCCCATGTAGCGGTCGAGGCCGAGCAGGGCGAGGGTGACGGTGAGGATCGGGAAGGCGGCCATGATCAGGACGTTGGTCGCCAGGCAGGTCCAGGTGAACATCGGCACTTTCATCCAGGTCATGCCGGGGGCGCGCATCTTCACGATGGTGGTGAAGAAGTTCACGCCTGTCAGCAAGGTGCCGACACCGGATATCTGCAACGCCCAGATGTAGTAGTCCACACCGACACCCGGGCTGAACTGCAGCTCGGACAGCGGCGGGTAGGCCAGCCAGCCGGTCTTGGCGAACTCACCGATCACCAGCGAGGCGTTGACCAGCAGCACGCTGACCGCGGTCAGCCAGAAGCTGAGCGAGTTCAGGAAGGGGAAGGCGACGTCGCGTGCACCGATCTGCAGCGGCACGACGATGTTCATCAGGCCGACCATGAACGGCATCGCGACGAAGAAGATCATGATGACGCCGTGCGCGCTGAACACCTGGTCGTAGTGGTGCGGCGGCAGGTAGCCGGGATTGTTGTAGGCGATCGCCAACTGGGTGCGCATCATGATCGCGTCGGCGAAGCCGCGGACCAGCATCACCAGGGCGACGATGATGTACATCACGCCGATCTTCTTGTGATCGACGGTGGTCAGCCATTCGGTCCACAGCCATTTCCAGCGGCGGAAGTAAGTCAGCGAACCAAGGACCGAGAGTACCACAATCGCCATGAACGCGCCGGCGCCCATGATGATCGGCTGGTCGAAGGGAATGGCCGATAGCGTCAGTTTGCCAAACAGCATCGACATCGTCTCAGTGCTCCTCGCCTGACAGTTCCGCCGTCATCTGGTGCGGATGCTGTGTGGTCCTGGTCATTTTCGTTGGCGCCATGTACTTCATTACGATCGACTTGAAGAGCGCCGGATCGACATGGGCGTAGGTACTGCACCGGGTTCTTGATGCTCTGCTTGACCAGGTGCTTGTACTCGGCCTGGTTCAGGTCGCCCTGCGACGCGCGCACCTTCTGCACCCATTGCTTGAACTTCGCGGGCGACATGGCGAGCGTGCGGAACTGCATGTCGGAGAAGCCGGCACCGCTGTAGTTGGCCGATTCACCCAGGAAATTGCCGGGATGATCCGCCACCAGGTGCAACTGCGTGACCATGCCGGCCATCGAGTAAACCTGGCTGCCAAGCTGCGGAATGAAGAAGGAGTTCATCACCGCGTCGGACGTGATGTGGAAGTTCACCGGCGTGCCGACCGGCATGGCAAGCTGGTTCACCGTGGCGATGCCCAGGTCCGGGTAGATGAACAGCCACTTCCAGTCGAGTGAAACGACATCGACGTCCATCGGCTTCGCGTCGGAAACGAGCGGCTTGTACGGATCAAGCTCGTGCGTCGTGCGCCAGGTGAGGACCGCGAGGAACACGATGATGATCGTGGGAATGCCCCACACGACCAGTTCGATCGGGGTCGAGTGCGACCATTTCGGTGCGTATTTCGCCTTGGTATTGGAGGCGCGGTAGCGCCATGCAAACACCAGGGTCAGAACGATCACTGGGATCACGACGATCAGCATAGCGACCGTCGCCATCAGGATCAGATTTTTTCGTGAACGCCGACGCTCCCCTGAGGGTCCAAGACGCCGAGTTTGCAGCCGGATAGTAGTAGAGCAAGACCGGGAACCGACAATCTCCCAAGCGTCTTGCACCATTTTTTCTGCATCGTTAACTCTAGTCCATTCCTTCGGGCGACGACGAACGCGACTTTATCCTCCCGATGGAGCTCTTTTTTCAGGGCCCGATACTCCAATCCGCGCATCAGCGCCAGTCTCTTCGGACAGGGATTTTCTGCGCCTGCACGGGTGTGTGGAGTTTGCCGCAACCGGGTTGCGTTCCGGTTTGGCTATGTCGGCTGACACACAGGAAGTTCAAGCACAACAGCGCAATGTTCGCAGGTGAATGCGCGCGGGATCGGGTGTGGGAGGCCAATAATTCGCCGCTCGGTGCGGCCAAAAAGCGGGCACGGTGGGGGCAATTTTGCCGATAGAGGACGACAATGAAATTTACGACTGATGAGCCAGTCGAAACCGGAATGCAAACCGGACTTCACGCCACTGTCTGTGGTTCCAACGAAGAGATCAGCGGCGAGCCGGTATGGTGAGAGGCAACCGTCGCGGATGCAGTCCTGCTACCAGGCGACGGCAATGAAATTCACGACTGACGAGCAGTCGGAATTGGAATGGGCGCGTTGGCGCGTGTGCCACTGTCTGCGCTTCCAACACCATGGCGCGCGGTGAGTCCACGGCATGCGCACGGTAACGGCCGCGGAAGCAATCCTGCCGTCAGACAGTGACAATGAAAGTTACGACTGATGAGCAGTCGGAATTGGAATGGAAGCCCGGTCTCGTGCCCCTGTCCGAGACTCGGACAGCATCGCCAGCCATGCTTCCGCGGCGTGCGACAGGTAACCGCCGTGGCGCCAGATCATCGCCACGTGCCATTCCATCGCCGGTTCCGTCACGGCCACATGGCGCACCAGCGGTTGCCGCTGCTGCTCTGCAATCATCAGCGGCAGAATTGCGATGCCGAGCCGTGCGGCGACAAGCTCCACCATGAAGTCGATCTGCGTGCTGCGCGCCGCCACGGCCGGTTCGATGGCCTGCTGCCGGCAGGTCTCCACCACCACCCGGTTCAGCGCAAAGCCTTTCTCGAACAGGATGAACGGGTGATCCTTCAGTTCGGCGAATGCAATCGTGCTGCGGTCCGCCAGCGGATCGCCCGCCGGCACCAGAGCGACCAGCGGTTCACGCCGAACCTCCTGCCACTCGAACGCATCGGACACCGGCAGCAGTGACACCGCCAGATCGAGATCGCCGGCCAGCAGCATTTCCTCCAGCCGGGCGCTGCCCTGTTCCACCAGGCGGATTTCGATCCCCGGGTAGCGTCCGCGATAGGTGGCGAACAGCGGTGCGAACAACGTGCTGCTGCCCACCGGCGGCAGCCCCAGCCGCAACAGGCCCCGCTTCAGCCCCCGCAGCTCATCCAGCTCCGTAATCAGATCATCCCGCTCGGCCAGAATCTTCAGCGCGCGGCGATACACGATGTTGCCGGCGGCGGTTGGCGTGCTGTGGTGGCCGATGCGGTCCAGCAGCGGCACGCCGACCTCGTCTTCCAGTTGCTTGACGGCCTTGCTGACGGTCGATTGCGTTGCGGCGATCACTTTCGCGGCGGGCGAGAAGCCTCCCTGGCGGATGACTTCGACAAAGGCGCGCAGGGTTCGGAGTTCCATGACCAGTCCAATCGGGACTGCTGTCTATTCCATCGATGCGGCAGATGCCACGGCGCCGCAGGATCGTGACCGCGATTTCACGGTCAGTCGCACACAGCCGATTGGCGCGGCCGTCCGCATCGCCCCACATCGCCCACAGACCCCCGCCTGCGAACAAGGGCGGCCGGGACCAAGGGGAGCACGCGTCCTGTCCGTTGCAATGGAGACAGCGTATGGACGGCATGAATGCCCTGGAACCGGAGGACGCACCGCGTTCGCTGACACCCGCCCGCCCGGTGACCATCGCGTTGCAGGGCGGCGGCGCACATGGCGCCTTTGAATGGGGCGTGCTCGACCGGTTGCTGGATGTGCCGGAGCTGCGCATCGTCACCGTCAGCGGTGTCAGCGCCGGCGCGATGAACGCGGCCATGCTGGCCCAGGGGCTGGCCACCGGCGGGCCGGCAATGGCGAAACATCTGCTGCGCACGTTCTGGCGCCGCGTGGCCGCGGCAGGTGGCTCGCTGGACCTGGACCTCGCCCCCTGGCCGTGGTCGCTGCCCGGCGCGCTGGAGATGCTGCGGCGAAGCAGCAAGGTGCCGCCGCAGCTTGGCGTGGTGTTCGGTGTGAACCCGCTGCGCGGCATCCTGCAGGACCTGCTCGATCCGGCAGCTTTCGTTCGTCCCGGCGCCCCCACGCTGGTGGTTGCCGCCACCCGGGTCCGCACCGGCGAGGCCCGGCTGTTCTGCAACGGCGCGGTGACGGTGGATGCGCTGCTCGCCTCGGCCTGCCTGCCGCAACTGTTCCCGGCGGTGGAGATCGATGGCGAGGCCTACTGGGACGGGGGCTATTCCGGCAACCCGCCGCTGCGCCCGCTGATCGAGGCCGGCATGCCGTCCGACGTCATCCTGGTGCGCACGACGCCGCTCGAGCGGCCGGCGGTGCCGCGCAGTGCCGAACAGGTTCAGACGCGCACAACCGAGCTCGCCTTCGGGGCGGCGCTGCACGGGGAGCTTCGGTCGCTGGCGGTGGCGCAGCATCTGCTGGCCGGCGTGCCAAATCCGTCGCCGGCCCTGGTCCGGTTGCGTGACGCCCGGCTGCACATGATCGTCGCCGAACAGGAGTTCCGCGACATGCAGGGCCGCGGTGCGATGGACCCGACATGGCGCTTCCTGCGCGCGCTGCACAAGCTAGGCGTGGAGACCGCCGAGGCGTGGCTGCGCGACAACCTGCAGGCGGTGGGGCGCCGCGGCACCGTGGATCTGCGCCGGTTCGCCGGCCCGGTGCTGGAGCCCGGCGCCGGCCTGGCTTCAGAGCCCGCGCACGCGGTGTGATGCTGCGCGGGCCATGACGCTGAATCGCTGGCCGTGTGGCAAACGTTACGCCGGTTGGAGTTACAGCGACGCAGCGGTGGGCATCCGGTCAACCAGGTAGTCCAGGTCCTCCGGGTCCAGGTCCTCGCACTGGGTCAGCACGCGGCCCATGACGCGGGCGCGGAAACGTTCCAGGTCGTGGTCCCCGCCGTCCAGCTCGGTCCCGCGCGTCACCTCCACCGCCGCCCGCATCACCGGCAGCAGGTTCGCCGGCATCCCTGCCTTCTCGGAAAGTGACACCAGGCCGCGCCCGCCGGCATCGTGCACCAGCAGTTCCGCATTCGCCGGCGGCACCCCGGCCATCACCGCAAGCGCGGTGGTGAAGAACGCCAGGTCGCCGGAGCACACCGCGCGCACCACCAGGGTCGGGGTGAGCCGGTGATGCCGGTGCATCTGGCGCAGCAGGCGCAGCAGTTCCTGCTGGTCGGAGCCCTGGGTCAGTTGCAGCACCGCCCGTTCCCGCCCGCGCAGGACGATATCGCTGAGCGTGGTGGCCGGCAGCGCGTGGTGGCTGACCAGGTAGTCGCGCATCTGGTCCGAGACATGGGCCACCAGGCGTTCGGCGATGCCGATCGGCAGGCTGGCGCGATGGATCATGCCCTCCTGCACGGCCTGGCTGTCGGCGAAGCGGTCGATGGCGCGGTGCATGCCGCGGTCGCTGACCCGGGCGGTGGGGTTGCGCATCAGCGCCGCCACGGCCGGTTCGCCGGCGCAATCGGCGACGGCGTCGGCCACCGGTTCGGCCAGGTCGGCGCGGCCGGCGATGGTCTGCTGCTTGTCGGGGGAGCCCCGGCGCAGGATCTGCACCAGGTCGTCGTCGGTCAGCACCGGGGAGTCCGCCAGGACCGGCAGCGCCACGGCGTCCACGTCCTCGGCCAGGCGCACGGCGACGTCGCGCGGCAGGTGGCGGGCGCGGCGCAGGCTCTCCGACAGCGTCTGGC
This sequence comes from uncultured Alphaproteobacteria bacterium, assembly GCA_963721065.1. Taxonomy (GTDB): domain Bacteria; phylum Pseudomonadota; class Alphaproteobacteria; order Acetobacterales; family Acetobacteraceae; genus CAWBLP01. Next base: position 387,038 of record CAVRHO010000009.1, on the reverse strand, counting down.
GGACCGCCTGCGCCACGTCGCGGGCCATGAGGCGGGCGATGTCCTGCGCCAGCCGCAGCTCCTCCTGCGACAGTTGGTCGGTGGTCAGTTGGGTGGCGACCTTGGTGGCGACCTCGGCGCGGACGGTGGCGGAGGGTTCCTGCAGCAGGCGCGCAACGTCCTCGGGGGTCAGCGCGGCGGTCATCGCGGCCGTCCGGCGTGCGCGGGGCGGGCACTGCGGGTGGGCAGCGGGGCGGATGGCGGCGTTGTGCTCACGGTCGCGGTCGCGGCCGAACCGGGCGGGTGGCTCGAGGTGTGATGTTCGCAGGCGGCGCGCGTGACGCGGAGCATGGCTTGCCCGTCCTATCCGTACCGATCGGAGCTTACCGTGCCGTCGGTTAAGAACCGGTGAATCGGGCAGGCCCGTCGCGTTGACTATGGACGGCGACGCGGGCGTAGGGCCGGCAAGTGCACTGGCGTGTCGGGCTCCGAAGGTCGATCGCTCGGCCGGTTGCGCTACTGCGCAGCGAGTTCGGGAAGTGGCGTGGTCTCGTAGGTTGCCTGGACTGGTGCGCTTGCTTGGACGCCGGCCAATCCGCACGGCCCGTGCCATACGGATTGGCCGCGCCAGCAGCGCCCCGGGCTTACACCCGCTCGAAGATCGCCGCGATCCCCTGGCCGCCGCCGATGCACATCGTCACCAGCGCGTAGCGGCCGTTGATGCGGGCCAGTTCGTACAGCGCCTTTACCGCCAGGATGGTGCCGGTCGCGCCCACGGGATGGCCGAGCGAAATGCCGGAGCCGTTGGGATTGGTCTTTTCCGGGTCGAAGCCCAGGTCCTTGGCCACCGCGCAGGCCTGGGCGGCGAAAGCCTCATTCGACTCGATCACGTCCATGTCGGCCAGGCTCAGGCCGGCGCGCTCCAGCGCCTTGCGGCTGGCGGGCACCGGGCCGATGCCCATGATCTTCGGGTCCACGCCGGCATGCGCATAGGCCACCAGCCGGCCCATTGGCTTGGCGTTGCGCTTGGCCGCGGTGTCGGCGTCCATCAGCACCACCGCGGCGGCGCCGTCATTGATGCCGGAGGCATTGCCGGGGGTCACCGTGCCATCCTTGCGGAACACCGGGCGCAGCTTCGCCAGGTCGGCCGCCGAGACATCCGCGCGCACGTGCTCGTCGGTGTCGAACACCGTTTCGCCCTTCCGGCTCTTCAGCGTCACCGGCAGGATCTGCGCCTTGAAGCGGCCTTCCTTGATCGCCCGTGCGGCGCGCTTGTGCGACTCCTCGGCCAGCGCGTCCTGCTGGGCGCGGGTGATCTGGTGGCTTTCCGCCAGGTTCTCGGCCGTCTCGCCCATGTGGATCTTGTCGAACGGGTCGTGCAGCGCCGCCAGCATCATGTCGATCATGGCGGAGTCGCCCATCCGCGCGCCCCAGCGCATGCCGCTGGTCATGTAGGGGGCGCGGCTCATGCTCTCGGCGCCGCCGGCGACCGCGATATCGGCGTCACCCAGGGTGATCGCCTGCGCCGCGGACACCACGGCCTGCAGGCCGGAGCCGCACAGCCGGTTCAGGGTGAGGGCAGGGGCGTCCTGGCTGATCCCGGCGCCCATGGCGGCGACACGGGACAGGTACATGTCCTTCGGCTCCGTATGGATGACATTGCCGAACACCACGTGGCCCACCTCGCCGCCGGCCACTTCGGCGCGGGACAGCGCCTCGCGGACCACCTGGGAGCCGAGTGTGGTGGGCGGCATGTCCTTCAGGCTGCCACCGAAATCGCCGACGGCAGTGCGCACGCCGGAGACGACAAAAACGTCACGCTGCATGGTGCGGGCCTTTCACTCTGGGGCTGATGCCGGTGGGGTGTCACAGGCAGCCCCGGATGGCAAGGCGACCCGCGCCGCTAGGAGCCTTTCGGCAGGTTCTCCGGCTGGGCGAAGCCCATGCTGATGTCCGGCCGCCGCGCCGATTCATCGCCGGCCGCCATCACCGAGATGCGCATCGCCAGGCTGCCGCCCAGCACCGCCAGGGACGCCACCGTGGTCAGCGTGCGCGACCGCCGGCGGGTGAACAGCAGCGACGCCATGTACAGCCCCAGCGGCAGCACCACCCCAAGCCCGGTGCCGACGCCCTGGTCCGTCCTGCCGCCAGGGCTGTCCAGCGCCCGGTCCACGCCGGTTTCCCGGTAGCGCTGTTCCGAGGACAGGGTCGCCGCCAGTTCCACCGCCAGCGCGGCGACGGCGATGCTGTCCAGGTCGCGGCCGATCCTGCTGCGGCGCTCGCCCAGTCCCAGCGCCGCGGCGGCCGAGGCAATCGCCGAGGCGCCGAACCGCACCGCCATCCCCTTCGGCGCCGCGGCCCACAGCGGCGTGCTGGTGGCGGACAGCAGCGACGCTGTGTAGGTGGCCAGCCCGGCGCCGGCGGCCACCGCCGGAATCTGCGCCCCGCGCGCCAGCCGGTTCAGCCAGCCGAAGCCCGGCACCCGCTCGGCGATGGTGTGCGCCACGGCGGTCACGCCGCTGCTGCCGCTGAACGCCATCAGGATCCAGGTGCCGATCGACATCGGCGAGGTGCCCTTGGCCACGCGCAGCATGTTGTAGAAGCGCTTCGGCGTGTGCAGGTCGAAGATCAGCAGGGCGGACCCGATGGTTGGTGCCAGCATCGACATCAGCCGTCCACGCCGCACGGTGCGCCTGGCCGTGTCGCCGCGCGTCAGGTCCAGCAGGCCGGACAGCAACTGCGCGCCGCCCGACAGCCCGGCGAGGAACACGTAGCTGCCCACGACGGAATTCTCGAACGGCGCCGGCTTGAGCTGCGGCCGGTCATAATAGGTGCGGCCGGTCCAGCGCCCGTTCTCGCCGCCCAGATCGATGCCTTCGGGCATGGGATTCTCCTTGCGTTTAGTGCGGGGCGTTTAGTGCGGGGCGTTCAGTGCGGGCCGTTCATGGGAGGCGTTCGGTGGCGGACTTTCGTGTGGTGCCGTCAGTGCGGTCGAGCGAAGATGGCAAAGGCGGCCACCGCCAGTCCGGCAACCGCCGCCAACCCCGCGCCCAGGCTCGGCAGCACGCGTTCGGCCGGGCGGGTGGGCGCGGAGGGCAGGTTGTAGGTTTCCGGCGATGCGGTGAGCAGGAAGAACGCGTTCAGGTGGTCCAGCCCGCCGGTCGCGCCCGGGCCGCCGGGCGTGCCGTAGAGATAGGCCGAGCTCGACGCCGCGTTCGTGCAGGTCCTCCACGCGTTTGCGGGCGCGGTCGTGCAGGTCCGACAGTTCGCCGAACTGGATTGAATCGGTGGGACACGCCTTGGCGCAGGCCGGCTCCAGCCCGCCCTTCAGCCGGTCGTAGCACAGCGTGCATTTGTGCGCCTTGCCGTCCAGCGCGCTGACATCCACCACGCCGAACGGGCAGGCGGGCACGCAATAGCCGCAGCCGTTGCAGATGTCCTGCTGCACCACGACGGTGTCGAACTCGGTCCTGAACAGCGCGCCGGTCGGGCAGGCTTCCAGGCAGGGTGCGTTGTGGCAGTGCTTGCACACGTCGCTCATCATCAGCCAGCCGCTCTGGAACGGTTGCTCCAGGTCGGTGCGCACGCCCTGTTCGATGAAATTCACATGCCGCCAGGTGTTGGCCGACAGCGCGCCGGTGTTGTCGTAGCTGTCGCCGGTCAGGCCCAGGTGATCGGCCGGCAGATTGTTCCATTCCTTGCACGCGACCTCGCACGCCTTGCAGCCGATGCAGACGGTGGTGTCGGTGAAGAAGCCATAGGATCGGCCCGGAACGACCCGCGTGCCCGCGGTGAGTTCGGCTTCGTCGGGAATGACGCGGTCGAGATCGGATTGCGTATAGTCAAGCACGCGGGGATGCATTTCCATTGGCTACCAGTGCACCTTTCCATTCCCGGTTACATTGCGGCCGTCGCCGTCCAGCAGATCGATTCTCTCCGCAACGTGACCAATGATGTCGCCGGCGGGCTTGAACCACACACGCACCCGCGCCTGCGCGCGCTGCAGTCCGGGAAGCTGCTCGGGTTCCAGGGCGGCGTGATGCGACAGCATGAACTGGTGCCCCACACCCTGGGCATCCATTACCTGGAACCGCCCCTCCTGCACGATCGTCACGATGCCTTGAAGCGACTGCATGTTACGCCTCGCCTGTTCGCTCATGCTGCTAAAGGACCGACAGCAAGTTTGGTTCCCCCACTGGAACCAGCAAGGCACAAATGCGTTTGCCACGTGCCGTTTCCGATGCCGAGAGGGTCGCCACATGAAAAAGCTTCGCCGCAGACTCAGTGACCGCGTCGCCGGGTTCGCCGCAGACTGGGCCATCCCACGCCAGCTTGCCGGTGAAAGCGTGATGTCGCGGGCGGCGGAGAGTACGCAGTCGCGCACATTGCGCCCGCGCCTGGACCAGGCCGACCGCGTGGGCACCAGCGTCTGCCCGTTCTGCGCGGTCGGTTGCGCGCAACTGGTCTATGCCAAGAACGGCAAGCCCATCCACATCGAGGGCGATCCGCGCAGCCCGGTCAACCAGGGCACGCTGTGCCCCAAGGGCGCCGGCACCCTGGGCATGCTGCTGTCGGAGGCCCGGGTCAACCAGGTGCTGTACCGTGCGCCCCATTCCACGCAGTGGGAAACGAAACCACTCGATTGGGCGATGGAGCGCATCGCGCAGCGGGTGAAGCAGACACGCGACGAAACCTTCACCGAAAACCTGCCCGACGGCACACCCGTCAATCACACGCTCGGCATCGGTTCCCTCGGCGGCGCCACGCTTGATAATGAAGAGAACTACCTGATCAAGAAACTGTTCGGTGGCGGCCTGGGGATGGTCAACATCGAAAACCAGGCGCGCATCTGACACTCGTCGTCGGTACCCAGTCTGGGGACGTCGTTCGGGAGAGGTGCAGCCACCATGTCCCTGTGGGACCTGGTGAATTCCGACTGTGTCGTGGTGATGGGCTCCAACATGGCGGAGAACCATCCGGTGGCCTTCCGCTTCCTGGTGGAGGCGCAGAAGCGCGGCGGCACGCTGGTCCATGTGGATCCGCGGTTCACGCGAACCTCGGCACTCGCCAACATTCATGCGCCCATCCGGGCCGGCACGGATATCGCGTTCCTCGGTGGTGTCATTCGCCATATCCTGGAGAACGACCTGTGGTTCCGTGACTTCGCAATGGCCTACACCAACATCGCGACGGTCATCGACGACAGCTATGGCGATGCGGAGGACAACGACGGCGTGTTCTCCGGCTTCGACGTGAAGAACGGCGCCTACAAGCACGATAGCTGGCAGTACAAGGGCCGCATCGTACCCTCGCCGCTGTCCGAGCACCACGTGCAAACCACCGAATCGACCGAGGGCGGCAAGGAGAAGATGGCGGAGTCGCCGCCGCCGACAGATCCCACGCTGCAGCACCCGAACTGCGTGTACCAGATCATGCGGCGCCATTACGCGCGCTACACGCCGGAAATGGTGGAGCGCGTCACCGGCTGCCCGCAATCGGTGTTCCTGCGCGTCTGCGAGGAACTGACAAAGAACTCCGGCCGCGACCGTACCGGCGCCTTCTGCTATGCGGTGGGATGGACACACCATTCCTATGGCGTGCAGATCATCCGTGCCGCCACGATCATCCAGGGTCTGTTGGGCAATGTCGGCCGGCCGGGCGGCGGTATCATGGCGTTGCGCGGCCATTGCAGCATCCAGGGCAGCACGGACATCCCGACGCTGTACAACATGCTGCCGACCTACCTGCCGCAGCCCAACGCGTTCAGCCCGCACCACGACCTGAAGCAGTTCCTGGACGTGGAAACCGTGCCCACCGGCTGGTGGCACAACCTGCCGAAATACGTCGTCAGCCTGCTGAAGGCCTGGTACGGCACGGCGGCCCAGCCGGACAACGATTTCTGCTACAGCTACGTGCCGAAGCTTACCGGCGATCACTCGCAACTGCCGATGACGCTCGCCATGGTCGATGGCGTGATGAAGGGCCAGTTCGTGCTGGGCCAGAATCCGGTGGTCGGCGCGGTGAATTCCGACCTGGTGGAACGCGGGCTGTCCAAGCTGGACTGGCTGGTGGTGCGCGACTTCGCCATGACGGAAACCGCGACCTTCTGGCAGAAAGGCCGCCTGGTGCAGCGCGGCGAACTGAAGCCCGAGGATATCCAGACCGAGGTGTTCTACCTGCCCTCCGCCATGGCGGCGGAGAAGGAAGGCAGCATGACCAACACCTCCCGCCTGGTGCAGTGGCACGACAAGGTGTGCGAGCCGCCGGGTGATTCGCGGTCCGACCTGTGGTTCATCTACCATTTGGGTGCGCGGCTGAAGGAACTCTATGCCGACAGCAGCGAGCCGCAGGACGCACCGATACAGGCGCTGCAGTGGGAGTACCCGGTCAGCGGTGACATCGCCGAACCGGACGCGGCATCGGTGCTGCGGGAGATCAACGGCTACACCGTGGTGGACCGCCGGCAGTTGCAGAGCTTCCAGCAACTGAAGGACGACGGCAGCACCGCCTGCGGCGGCTGGCTGTATACCGGGGTGTTCCCCGGGCAGCACGACAACAGGTCGCGCAGCCGAACGCCGGACGGCCCGAACGGCGACGGCAGCCACCGGGGCTGGGCGTTCGCCTGGCCGGATAATCGCCGCACGCTGTACAACCGCGCCTCGGCCGATCCTGATGGCAAGCCGTGGTCGGAACGGAAGAAACTGGTCTGGTGGGACGCCGAACAGAAGAAGTGGACCGGCACCGACACCCCGGACTTCGTGCCGACCAAGGCGCCGGAGATGCGGCCCGACTGGGACAACGATCCGAAGGGGATGGCGGCCCTGGGCGGCGACGACCCGTTCATCATGGAGGCCGACGGCAAGTGCATGCTGTTCGTGCCGTCCGGCCTGAAGGACGGGCCTCTGCCGACCTACTATGAGCCGGTGGAAAGCCCGGTGCGGAATCCGCTGTACGGACAGCAGAACAACCCCGCGACGAAGCTGTGGCCGCGGCCGGGCAATGAGCTGCACGCACCGGGCGATCCCGATTATCCGTACGTCTTCAGCACCTACCGCCTGACCGAGCTGCATTGCGGCGGCATCACCACGCGCGTGATGCCGCACAACGCGGAACTGCAGCCGGAAGCGTTCGTGGAGATCTCGCCGGAACTGGCGCAGGAGTTGGGGATTGCGAATCTCGACTGGGCGGTGCTGAGCACCTCACGCGGGGAGATCGAGGCCAAGGCGCTGGTCACCCAGCGCATGCGTCCCTTCGTGGTGGATGGTCGCACCGTGCACCAGGTGGGCATGCCCTGGGTGTTCGGCTGGGAAGGCTATGCGCGCGGCGACATCGCCAACGTGCTGCCGGCGATCTTCGGGGATCCGAACACCTCGATCCACACGACCAAGGCGATCACCTGCAATGTCCGCAAGGGACGCCTGGCGCATGCCGGCGGGGTGGGCCATGGCCAGTAACGGCAAGCACGGCGCCGCGGCGCTGCACGCGATCGACAAGTTGCTGGCCGACCGGCCGAACAAGGTCGGCCACGACTTTTCCGAGGCGACGCGCTGCCTCACGGCATTCCGTGACGAACTGGTCGAGGCATGGCGTGACAGCCGCAGCGAGGACGACCGCAAGCGGATGGTGCTGGCGAACGCGGTGTTGAGCGTGATCGTCGGCGGACACTACCCGCTGGGCGGGGTTCCGTGGCAGCACATCGAGAATGCGCGGAAGGAGCTGGTGACGCTGGTGTAGCCGGTAAAACAGTCCGGACAAGCACCGATCTCCCGCGTCATGGCCGGCCTTGAGCCGGCCATCTGCCCCCGACAAGGCGTGTGCCGTTGCATCCCGACCCGATCGTTACGGGGGAGATGGCCGGGTCAGGGCCCGGCCATGACGAGAATTGAGGAGACACGACGTGAAGGACTGGTGCCGGCGCGCGCCCGGAAAGGACACGCGCCGGCAGCAGAGCACCAAGTCCTACGCCGCCTTCGCCAACGCCCGCCACACCTTCTCCGGCGTGGCCGGCATGTCGATGTGGGAGACCCCGTCCTCGGCCAGCGCGTCGATCAGCGCGTTGATCAGTGCCGGCGGGCTGCCGACCGCGCCCGCCTCGCCAGCGCCTTTGACGCCGAGCGGATTGGTGGCGCAGGGGACCTCGACGAACTCGACCTCAATGTCCGGCAGGTCGTCGGCCCGCGGCAGGGCGTAGTCCATGAAGCTGCCGGACAGCAACTGGCCGGACTCCGGATCGTAGCTGGTGCGCTCCAGCAGTGCCTGGCCGGTGCCCTGGGCGACGCCGCCATGCACCTGGCCGCGCACGATGAGCGGGTTCACCGCCTTGCCCACGTCGTCGCACACCGAATAGCGCACGACCTGCACCACGCCGGTCTCGGGATCCACTTCCACCTCCGCCATGTGGCATCCGTTGGGGAAGGTGTGGAAGTCGATGTTCGCCACCTCGGCCGCGTCGAGCGTCACCGCCTGCTGGCCGGCCGCGGCCTTCTTCCGCTGCGTCTCCGCCAGGGTCAGGATGTCGATGCCGCGATCCGTGCCGACAATGGAGAAGCGGCCGTCGGCGAAGCTGATGTCCGCCACCGCGGCTTCCAGCACCTCGGCCGCCGCCTGCTTGCCCTTGGTGATCACCGTGTCGGTGGTGACGAAGATCGCCTGGCCCTCGGAATACAGGCTTCGTGCGCCGCCGGTGCCGCCGCCCACCGGGATGGTGTCGGTGTCGCCCTGGCGGATGCGGATCTTCTCGCCGTCGATGCCCAGGCGGTTGGCGGTGAGCTGCACATAGGCGGTCTCGTGCCCCTGGCCGGTGGACTGGGTGCCGACATAGACATCGACGAACCCGTCATCGGCGAAGCGGATCTCGGCGCGCTCGGTCGGATCGCCGCCGGTGGCTTCCAGGTAGTAGGACAGGCCGAAACCGCGCCGCTTGCCGCGCTTTGCTGCCTCCGCCTTGCGGGCGGCGAACCCGGCGTAGTCCATGCGTGCCAGGCCGGCGTCCAGCACGCGGCGGAAGTCGCCGCTGTCGTACGACTTGCCCATCGGCGTGCTGTGCGGCATCGATTCCGGCCCGACCATGTTGCGGCGGCGGATCTCGGCGCGGTCGATCTTCAGTTCGCGCGCGGCGGCATCGACCAGGCGTTCCACCAGGTAGTTCGCTTCCGGCCGCCCGGCGCCGCGATACGCGTCCACCGGGACGGTGTTGGTGAACACGCCCAGCACATTGGCGTACACCGCCTGGAAGCCGTACACGCTGGCCAGCACGCCGGTGCCCGCGATGGTGGGAATGAACGGCCCGAAATTGGACAGGTAGCCGCCCATGTTGGCGATGTTGCGCGTGCGCAGCGCCAGGAATTTGCCGTCCTTGTCGATCGCCAGCTCGCCGGTGGTGACGTTGTCGCGGCCCTGGGTGTCGCACAGGAACGCCTCGCTGCGCTCCGACACCCACTTCACCGGCCGGCCCAGCTTCCGCGCCGCGTAGCAGGTCAGCACGTGTTCGGCGTAGAGGAACAGCTTCATGCCGAACCCGCCGCCCACATCCGGGGTCACGACGCGGAACCTGTCGGGCTCGGTGCCGAACACCGGCGCGATCAGCCCCTTCACCAGCCAGCCGCCCTGGGTGTTGGCGTACAGCGTCCAGCGCTGCGCCGCGGAGTCGTAGTCGGCGATCGCCACCCGCGCCTCCATCGAGGACACGATGATCCGGTTGTTCACCACCGTCAGCTTGGTCACATGCGCGGCCTTGGCGAAGGCGGCGTCGGTGGCGGCCTTGTCGCCGATCTCCCAGTCGAAGGCGATGTTGTTCTTCGCCTGCGGCCAGACCTGCGGCACGCCCGGCTCGATCGCGCCGGCCAGGTCGGTGGTGGAGGGCAGGATGTCGTAGTCCACCATGATCGCCTCGGCCGCGTCGCGCGCCTGCTTCACCGTGTCGGCGACGACAAAGGCGACCGGGTCGCCCACGTGGTGGACCGCGCCCTCGGCCAGGGCGGGGTGCGGCGGCAGGGGCATGTCGGAGCCGTCACGGTTCTGCACCGGGGCGGCGCAGGGCATCGGCTGGATGCCGTCCGCCTTCAGGTCGGACGCGGTGTAGATGGCGCGCACGCCGGGCATGGCGCCGGCGGCGCTGGTGTCGATCGTGCCCAGGGTGGCGGCGGCATGCGGGCTGCGCAGCACCACGCCGGCGAGCATGCCGGGCAGCACGATATCGTCGGTGTAGCGGCCGGCGCCTTTCAGCAGGCGAGGGTCCTCCACCCGGCGCACGGGCTGGGCGACGCCGAACTTGGTGCTGGTCATGGGCAGGCTCTCCTCGGCTCATCTGCGACGGAGCGGAACATGCACGCGGCGGCATGGCGAGGCCAGGGGGGCATCCCTATCGACACCCATCCCGGATCGGCCGCAGAGCGGGGGCGTGCGTCCTGCGTGCCGCCGGCTGGCTACAATTCCTTGCGAAACCAGTGGTGCGCGTAGGGTTCATCGTTGAATGGCGCAACTTCCCGATAGCCTTCCCCCAGATACAGCGCCTGCGCTTCGGTCAGCGACCGGTTGGTTTCCAGCCGCAGCGCCTGCACGCCGAACTCCCGCGCCGCCGTCTCCAGCGCGCGCAAAACGCGGCGAGCCACCCCCAGACCGCGGGCTGCGGGCGCCGTCCACATGCGTTTGATCTCGGCCGTCGCTCCATCCAGCCGTTTCAGCGCGCCGCACCCCACCGGCGCGCCGTCCAGTCTTGCGATCACGAAGCATCCGGCCGGAGGCACCATGTCCGCCTCCGGCGCCGGGTTGCTCCGTGCCGGATCGAACCCCGCCTCGAAACGCTCGGCCAGTTCGCGAACGTACGCATCCAGGCACCGGCGGGCGTCTTCGCTGTCCGGGGGCTCCACCCGTGTTGTGATGGCGGCAGCCCGCAGCAGGCGCTCGACGTCATCCATGGCGTGCAGCAGCCGCTCGCGCTGCCTGACAGTCAGCGGCGCCAGCATCGACTCCGCCAGCCGATCGGACAGCGAATCATACGTCGCCCGCTCGGCGAGCCCTTGCGCGGTCAGGCTGACATGTCGCCGGCGACCGTCACCGGCCTGCCTGCGTACCGTAATCAGGCCCTGCCCCTCCAGCGATCGCAGCAAGCGGCTGACATAGCCGGAATCGAGGCCGAGGCGGGTGCGGAGCGTGCGGATGTCCGTGCCATCGGGGCCGGTTTCAAACAGCACGCGTGCCTCCCCAAGCGGTCGGCCGCGGTGCAGGTAACTCTCCTCCAGCGCGCCGACGCGTCGGGTCACGGCGCGGTTGAAGCGGCGAACTCGTTCGATCTGGTGGAAATCCATCCTCTGACTTTAGTCAGACATTCTCGTCGCGTGCAACCGGGCCTATGCGGGTCGGCAGATCGTCGCAGTCCGCGGCGCGACGCTCACACCAGCTCGATCAACTCGGTCTGTGCCGGCGCCGGCTCGATCGGACCTTCGTGCCGGCGGAAGTAGCAGAGGATGGCGGAGAGCAGCGAAATCGCCGCCAGCGAGATCATCACGCCATGGAAGCCCTGCATGAAGGCCGGCTTCTCCAGGAAGGCAAGCGCGTTGCGGGCGCCGTGATGCAGTGGGGCGGCGCTGCTGTCGGTGTTCGCAACCATGATGAACAGCATGCCGGAGATGTCGATGCCGAAGATCAGCCCGACCGAGCGCATCATGTTCAGCAGCCCGCCCATGACGCCCAGCTTGTCGCGCGGGGTGGCGGCCATCGTGGCGCGGTTGTTGGCGGGGGTGAAGATGCCCAGCCCCGCCCCCAGGATCATCATCGCGGTGATCAGCAGTGCCGGATCACGCATCGCCGAGGTGAAGATCAGCATGAAACAGCCGATGGTCAGCATGATGGAGCCGGCGAGAGTCAGGTTGCGGGTGCCGAAGCGGTTGACCGCGGACCCTGCGAACGGCGCCAGCACGGCCATCGACGCAGGCACGGGCATCAGCATCACACCGGAAAACAGGGTGCTGTAGCCGAGTACCTGCTCGAAATAGAACGGCAGCAGGAAGAGCACCGCGAACAGCGCGTAGTAGGCCAGAAACGCGGTGACGTTGCCGGCAATCAGCCGGTAGTGGCGGAACAGGGACATGTCGATGGTCGGGCTGGTGGTCCGGCGCTCCACCAGGACGAACGCCGCCAGGCAGACCAGGCCGACCGCCATTTCGGCCAGCACCACCGGGGCGCCCCAGCCGCTGGTCTGGGCCTGGTTGACCGCCAGGGCGACGCCCATCAAGGCGAGCGTGAACAGGAAGATGCCCGGATAGTCGATCTTCTTCTGCTCCACGCTGGGATGATACCGAGGCAAAACGATATGGGCCGCAATCCCGCCCACGATGCCGATCGGGACGTTGACGTAGAAAATGGCCCTCCAGCCCACCCAGGCGACGAGGGCGGCGCCGACGAACGGGCCCAGCGCCATGGCTGTGGCCTGGGTCGCGGCCTGGATCCCCAGAGCGCGGCCCAGTTCGCGGCTGCGGAACACCTGGGTGATCAGCGCCACGGAATTGGCCTGCAGCAGGCCGGCGCCGACCGCCTGCAGGGCCCGCGCGAAGATCAGCACCATAGCGCTGGGGGCCAGGCCGCAGATGGCGGAACCGACCACGAACACGCCGAAGCCCATGTTGTACAGCAGGCTTCGCCCGAAGATGTCGGCCAGGCGGCCCACAATGGGCAGGGCGATCGCCAGGACGATCATGTAGGCGATCGACACCCATTCGATCAGCGACAGGTGAACGTCGAACTCACGCTTGATGGTCGGCAGGGCGATGTTCACGATGCTGACGTCCAGCGCCGACATCGTCGCACCGATCAGGACCACGCCCAGGACGCCCCACTGCCAGCGCTGCCTTGCGACCAGACCCTCCCCGACCGAACGGTGACGCAGGTGGGGGAAGGTCAGTAAGGAGCTCATGGCACGGATCAATCCCGGCTGTAGACAACGTTACAGACAAAAATATCCCCCCGGAGCTGGGTGCTCCGGCGGTTTTCTCCTGTTAAGGCACCTTTAACGGCGCCGGTTTGCCAAACAAAGGGCGTGCCGCCCGGATAGCAACCGATATGACAGAGAAGACATGATCGAATGCGGAACAATCAGCATAATCGCTCGATATGCCGAAATCCCTTGTCCGCAACCGGTCGCCGCGGGGCGGAGCGGGCAGGCAAGCGGCCCGTCGCCGTGTTCGCGGCGACGGGGTTGAAGGGGCTGCTAGACCTTGGCGCCCTCGATGACGCCGCCGAACCGGATCCAGGTTTCGCCGTTCCACTTCTGCAGTTGCATTGCGCGGATCGGGTGGTAGTTGGTGGGGCTGGTGGACACCGTGATGCCGGGCAGCAGTGTCGGCACCTCCAGCGACTTGATGCTGGTGGCCTGTTTCATCACGTTCTTGCGTGAGAAATCACCGTTGCAGGTGTGCAGCACGTGCATCATTACGCTGCAGGCTGTAAATCCATACACATAATTGTTGTCGGTCAGGTCGGCATTGGGCATCCACTTGGCCATGAAGCTGCGCCATTCGTTCATGCCGGCGTCGTGCGCCCAGGCCGGATCGGTGTTGTCCTTCAGCCAGCCGCTGGTGATGATGCCGATGCCGTTCTTCGCCCCCGCGGGCCGCATGACCGACCCGGCCGAGATCGACACGTTGGTCATGAAGAACATCGGCTTCCAGTTCAGTTCGGCCACTTTGCGGATGGCCTGCGCCGCCTGCTTCGGCCCGGCGCCCGCCACCAGCACGTCCGCGCCGCTGCCCTGCAGCGAGACGATCTGTGAATCGATCGTCGCGTCGGTCGCCTCATAGGACGCGGTCTTCACCACGTGCTTGTCCCAGTCGGCGCCCAGCACGTCGCGCACGCCATCGACATAGTCCTTACCGAAGTCGTCGTTCTGGTAGAGGATGGCGATCTTCGCGTCCGGCTTCTGCTCCAGCGCGTATTTGGCGTAGATCTGTGCCTCGGTGCGATAGCTGGGCTGCAGGCCGATGGTCCACGGGTACTCTTTGTAGTTGCCCCACTTGTCCGCACCGGTGGCCAGGAACAGGTGCGGCACCTTTTTGTGGTTCACATAGCGCTCGATGGCCGAGTTGGTGGGCGTGCCGAGCGTGTTGAACAGGAAATCGACGCCCTCCTGCTCGATCAGCCGGCGGACGTCTTCCACCGTGCGTGGCGGCAGGTAGCCGTCGTCCAGAGAAATGAAGTTGATCTTGTGGCCGGCCACGCCGCCCTTGGCGTTCACCATCTTGAAGAATGCGACCTCCGACTTGCCGATGGCGGCGTAGGAGGATGCGGGTCCGCTGTACGGCATGGTGTTGCCGATCTTGATCTCGGTTGCGGTCACACCGGGTGTCGCCGCCCGGGCGCGCGTCTGCAACCCCGCCAGGCCCACAATGCCACCCGCCAGGGCGGCTCGTCTGGTTATCATGCCGTGTCGTCTCCCACGCGTCTCTTGCTTGATTGTCGCTGTGCCGCGGCCGAATGGCGGCGGCGCACCCTGCGACAACTGCATCGGCAGGGCAACGGGGCCCGTGCGCGAGAAAGGGGGCAGGGCGGTGCGACGATACGGTCCGCCCGGCCGGCGCGGACCGCGCGCCGGGTGCGACCCGGTCCGGCAGCGCCTGGCCCGGGGGCTGGCTGCAATCCCCGGCGATTGCCACTATCTGCTGCATCAGCCCGAACATGAGGAGGCCCGCAATGTCCGCACCCACGTTTGACGACCAGACCCGCACCGAACTGGAGGCCGCGGCGTTCCGCCGCCTGGTGCAGCACCTGCGCGAACGGACCGACGTGCAGAACATCGACATGATGAACCTGGCCGGATTCTGCCGGAACTGCCTGAGCCGGTGGTACCGCGAAGCGGCGGAGGCCCAGGGGATCGGCCTGGCCGACCCGGATGCGCGGGAGATCGTGTACGGCATGCCGTACAAGGAATGGCAGGCGAAATACCAGAAGGAGGCGAGTGCCGAACAGAAGGCCGCCTTCGCCAAGGCACAGGCGGCGCATCCGCAAAGCTGAAGGCGCGTGCTGCTGGACCGGCCGGAGGTGCCGGTCCGCGATACCGGGGTGGCCGGCCTGGGGTTTGGCCGATGTTCGCCTGTACACCGTCAGGGTGCGCGAAGGGGGCTGCAATCCAATCCCGCTTCGCCGACCCTGACTCGGGCGGAGGGGGACTCAGGCGGAGGGGGACTCAGGCGGAGGGCGCGCACCGGAAGCCGTCGTCCGCGTCGGCCGGTCCTACCCCACTGCTTTCTTCAGGTTCTCGTCCAGCTTCGCCAGAAACGCCTGGGTGCTCATCCACGGTTGGTCCGGGCCGATCAGGCTTGCCAGGTCCCGGGTCATGAAGCCGGCTTCCACCGTCTCCACGCATACCGTCTCCAGTGCCTGGGCGAACTGCACCACGTCCGGCGTGTCGTCGAACCGGCCGCGGTAGATCAGCCCGCGCGTCCAGGCGAAGACCGAGGCGATCGGGTTGGTGCTGGTCTCCTTGCCCTGCTGGTGCTGGCGGTAATGGCGGGTCACCGTGCCGTGGGCGGCCTCGGTCTCCACCGTCCTGCCGTCCGGGCTCAGCAGCACGCTGGTCATCAGGCCGGGCGATCCGAAGCCCTGGGCGACGATGTCGGACTGCACGTCGCCGTCATAGTTCTTGCAGGCCCAGACATAGCCGCCGTGCCACTTCAGGGCGCAGGCCACCATGTCGTCGATCAGGCGGTGCTCGTAGGTCAGGCCCTTCCTGTCGAATGCGGCCTTGAACTCCGTCTCGTAGATCCTCTGGAAGATGTCCTTGAACATGCCGTCGTAGGATTTCAGGATCGTGTTCTTGGTGGAGAAATACAGCGGCCAGCCGCGCGCCAGCGCGTAGTTGAAGCTGGCACGGGCGAAACCTTCGATCGACGGGCGGGTGTTGTGCATCGCCATTGCCGCGCCGCCGCCGGCGCCGAATTCGTGCACGTCCAGCGTCTGCGCCGGGCTGCCATCCGCCGGCTGGTAGGTGAGGGTCACCTTGCCGGGGCCGGGGATGGTCATCTCGGTGGCGCGGTAGAGGTCGCCGTAGGCATGGCGGCCGATGACGATCGGCCGGGTCCAGCCTGGCACCAGGCGGGGCACGTTCCTGCAGATGATCGGCTCGCGGAAGATCGTGCCGTCCAGGATGTGCCGCAGGGTGCCGTTCGGGCTGCGGTACATCCGCTTCAGGCCGAACGCCGTCATGCGTGCCTCATCCGGGGTGATGGTGGCGCACTTCACGCCCACGCCGTAACGGGCGATGGCGTGCGCGGCGGCCACCGTCACCTGGTCGTCGGTCCGGTCGCGGTATTCGATCCCCAGGTCGAAGTATTTCAGGTCGATATCAAGGTATGGCAGGATCAGCCTGTCTTTGATGAAGCCCCAGATGACACGGGTCATCTCGTCGCCGTCCAGCTCAACCAGCGGGGTCTTTACCCTGATCTTCGCCATGATTGCCCCCGTGTCCAAGCCTGACGCCGGTCGGCCCCGCTTGCCCTTCCCGCACGCCGGTGCGACAAGGCGCACCGAATTCGTGGATCGTTCAACTCAGCCGAGACCAGCCCGGCACGCGGAGGTGCAAGCATGTCAGATCTCGAAATCGTTTGGACCAAGGTCGATGAAGCGCCGGCGCTCGCGACGTTCTCCCTGCTGCCGATCGTCGAAGCCTTCGTCGGCACGGCCGGCGTGACGATGAAGCTGAAGGACATTTCGCTGACCGGCCGCATCCTGGCCAATTTTCCCGAGAAACTGACGCCGGCGCAGCGGATCAACGACGAGTTGGCCGAACTTGGCCAACTGGCGATGCGGCCCGAGGCCAACATCATCAAGCTGCCCAACATCTCGGCCTCGATCCCGCAGCTTAAGGCTGCGATCCGGGAACTGCAAGGCAAGGGCTATAACGTGCCGGACTATCCGGACAGCGCCACGACCGATGCCGAGAAGGACATTCGCACCCGCTATGCCAAGGTGCTGGGCAGCGCCGTGAACCCCGTGCTGCGTGAGGGCAATTCCGACCGCCGCGCTGCTGGTGCCGTGAAGCAGTACGCGCGCAACAATCCGCACCGGATGGGCGCGTGGAGCCCGGACTCCAAGTCGCATGTGGCGCACATGTCGGGCGGTGACTTCTATGGCTCGGAGGTTTCCACCACCGTGGCGGCGCCGACCAATGCCCGCATCGAACTGGTGGGCGCGGACGGCGGCACCACCGTGCTGAAGGAGAAGACGCCGCTGAAGGCCGGCGAGATCATCGACGCGGCGACCATGAGCCGCAAGGCGCTGCACGCATTCCTGGCCGAGCAGATCGAGGCGGCGAAGAAGGAAGGGGTGTTGTTCTCGCTGCACCTGAAGGCGACCATGATGAAGGTCTCCGACCCCATCCTGTTCGGTCACTGCGTTTCCGAGTTCTTCGCCGACGTTTTCAAGAAGCACGAAGCCACGCTGAAGCGCCTCGGCGCGAACCCGAACAACGGCATGGGCGATCTGCTGGCACGGGTCGAGACTCTGCCCGAGGCCGAACGGGAGGCGATCAAGGCCGATATCAAGGCCGAGTATGCGAAGCGGCCCGGGCTCGCCATGGTGAATTCGGACCGCGGGATTACCAACCTGCATGTGCCGAGCGACGTGATCGTGGATGCGTCGATGCCGGCGATGATCCGCGAGTCGGGCAAGATGTGGGGCGCCGACGGCAAGCTGCACGACGTGAAGGCGGTGATCCCCGATCGTTGCTACGCGCGGATGTACCAGACGGTCATCGAGGACTGCAAGGCGCACGGCGCGTTCGACCCCCGCACGATGGGCACCGTGCCGAACGTGGGACTGATGGCGCAGCAGGCGGAGGAATACGGGTCGCACGACAAGACGTTCGAAATGCCCGCGGGGGGCACGGTGCGCGTGGTGTCCGACGACGGCACGGTGCTGCTGGAACGTCCGGTGGAGACCGGCGACATCTTCCGCATGTGCCAGGTCAAGGACGCTCCGATCCAGGACTGGGTGAAGCTGGGGGTGCGCCGCGCGCGCCTGACCAACACGCCGGCGGTGTTCTGGCTGGATGCAAAGCGCGCGCACGATGCCCAGGTGATCGCCAAGGTCGAGAAGTACCTGAAGGACGAGGACACGTCGGGGCTGGACATCCGCATCCTGGCGCCGGTCGAGGCGATGAAGTTCTCGCTGGATCGCATTCGCAAGGGGCAGGACACGATCTCGGTCACCGGCAACGTGCTGCGCGACTACCTGACGGACCTGTTCCCGATCATGGAGCTTGGCACCTCGGCCAAGATGCTGTCGATCGTTCCGCTGCTGGCGGGCGGCGGACTGTTCGAGACCGGTGCCGGCGGGTCGGCGCCCAAGCACGTGGAGCAGTTCCAGCAGGAGGGCTATCTGCGCTGGGATTCGCTGGGCGAGTTCCTCGCGCTGGGGGCCTCGCTGGAGCATCTGGCGCAGAGCCGCAAGAACGCCGACGTGCAGGTTCTGGCCGACACGCTGGATACCGCGAACGGCAAGATCCTGGAGTTCAACCGCTCACCCGCGCGCAAGGTCGGCCAGATCGACAATCGCGGCAGCCACTTCTACCTGGCGCTCTACTGGGCGCAGGCGCTGGCTGCGCAGGACAAGAGCGCGACGCTGCAGGCCCGGTTCAAGCCGCTGGCCGAGACGCTGGCGGCCAACGAGGACAAGATCAATGCCGAGCTGATCGGCGCGCAGGGCAAGCCGGTTGATATCGGTGGTTACTACCTGCCCGATCCGGCGAAGGCCTCGGCGGCGATGCGGCCGAGTGCGACGCTGAACGCCGCGATCGCTTCGGTCTGAGGCGGGGTCAGGCGAACCCGCCCTGGGCGACCGGGGCGGGTTTTTTCTTGCCTGTTGTCGCGTTGGCCCGTGCCTTATCGGGATCCTGACCGGCGAGCACCTGGCTGGCGAGGGCTGCCGCCGGCTTTCCCGGCTTCCCGCACCGCAGCCCCCCACCGAAATCAGAATCACCGGACCGGCCCGCTTCGTACTTGACCCGCGCGCGGAAAGGGGCACGGTGCCCCCAGGTAACCGACCTCTTTCAGCAGGGCGACCGCGATGAATGATGTAGCTTCCCCCGGCGACACGCTGCTCGCCACCGACCAGCGCCACCTGATCCACCCGCTGCACCACCCGAAGGAGCACGCCAAGGCGCAGATCTTCGTGGAGGGCCGCGGCGCCATGCTGCGCACCTCGGACGGGCGCGAATACATCGACGGGCTGTCGGCGCTGTGGAACGTCAATGCCGGCCACGGCCGCAAGGAACTGGCGCAGGCTGCCGCGGCGCAGATGGAAAAGCTGGCCTACGCCTCGGCCTACACCGGCTTCTCCAACGAGCCGGCGATCCGGCTGGCGGAAAAGCTGGTCGGCATCGGCTACGACAACATGGCGGCGGTGTATTTCACCACCGGCGGCGCGGAATCCAATGAAAGCGCCTTCAAGTTCGCCCGCTACCACTGGAAGCGGATGGGCAAGCCGGACAAGGTGAAGATCATCTCCCGCCGCTACGGCTATCACGGCGTCACCATGGCGGCGATGAGCGCCACCAGCCTGCCGGGCTATGCCAAGATGTTCGGCCCGCTGGTGCCCAACTTCCTGCAGGTGGCGCCGCCGTATCCGTATCGCTGGCCGGGCAACGGCGACGCCGGCATCGGCGCCGCCGACGCGGTGGAAGAGATGATCCAGGCCGAGGGCGCCGATACGGTCGCCGCGGTGATTGCCGAACCGGTGATGGGCGCCGGCGGGGTGATCGTGCCGCCCGCCACCTACTTCCCCCGGCTGCGGGAAATCTGCGACCGGCACAACGTGCTGCTGATCGCGGACGAGGTGATCACCGGCTTCGGCCGCACCGGTCGCTGGTTCGCCCTGGGCCACTGGGGCGTGCAGCCGGACCTGATGTCCTTCGCCAAGGGCGTCACCTCCGGCTACCTGCCGCTGGGCGGGGTGATGGTGTCCAAGCGCATCCACGAGGTGATCGAGGACGCGCCGATGCCCGAGCGCTTCATGCACGCCGCCACCTATTCCGGCCATCCGGCCTGCTGCGCCGTGGGCCTGGCCAATGTGGAGCTGATCGAGCGCGAGGGTCTGGTGGAGCGCGCCGCGGTGATGGGCAAGCGCCTGCAGGACGGGCTGCAGACGCTCCACAGCCTGCCGGCGGTGGGCGACGTGCGCGGACTGGGCATGCTGGGCGCGGTGGAACTGGTGGAGGACAAGGCCAGCCGCAAGCCGGCCGCCGGGCTGGGCGCCAAGGTGGTGGCCGAGGCGATGCAGCGCGGCCTGATCATGCGCCAGCGCGGCGCCAGCGACGGACCGCCGGCCAGCGGCGACTCGCTGTGCCTGGCACCGCCGCTGATGACGCCGGAGGACACGCTGGACCGGATCGTGCAGATCGTCGGGGAGTCGATCGAGGCGGCCTGCAGGTAAGGCGGAGACGCGACCAGAGTGGTGCATCCGCTCTGGTCGCGGCACGCCCGTCGCCCTGCAGCAGCGCTTGACGGCATGTGCAGCCACGCCCATCTATTGGGGCATGATTGCACATCGTCCCTAAGGTCCTGGTCATGATAGCGACTGCCGCAGTGGAGCACATGCTCGGCCCGATCGGCGTCCGGAAGGGGAAGGTAGCCGAACTCGGCCTGGTGGACGCCGTGCGCGACGGCCTGCCGATGGCGACGCTGGAGCGCCTGATCGTTGATGGCGTGATCAGCGAGCCGGAGCTCGAAGCGCACTTCATCCCGCGCCGCACACTGTATGCCCGCCGACAGAAGGGCACGTTGTCGCGCGAGCAGAGCGACTTCGTGGTGCGACTGGCGCGCATCCAGGCCGTTGCCGACGAGGTGCTGGGCGACCGGCCCAACGCGCATGACTGGCTGCGTGATCGCAATGGCGCGCTCGGGGGCGAACGGCCGCTCGACCTGCTCGACACCGAAGAAGGCGGCCGGATTGTCGAGGCGGTGCTGGGGCGCATCGCGCACGGCGTCGTCGAGTAGTGCGGGTCTGGCGTCTCGCCCTGGGGCGCTACCACCGGCTGGATGGCGAAGGAGCCCGGCTTTACGGGGGGCGGTGGAACAGCCCCGGCACGCCGGTGGTCTATGCCGCGGCGCATCTTTCATTGGCCCTGCTGGAACAACTGGTGCATCTGGATCCAGCCCGGCTGCCGGTGGCCTTGCGTGCCTTTGCCATCGACCTGCCCGACAAGGCCGCGGTGGAAACCGCCAGCGTCGCCGCGGACGATCCGGTCGCGTGCCGCCGCTTTGGCGATTCCTGGGCCGCGTCGCTTCGGTCTGCGGCGGCCATCGTCCCGTCGGCCGTCGTGCCCGCGGTCCTTCGTCCCGACGGGATCGCGACCGAGGAATACAACGTGCTGCTGAACCCCAGGCATCCCGCCGTCGCGTCGTGGCGCGTGACGGAAACCGATTTCCGTGTCGATCCGCGCCTTCGGCGAAACGTGCAGGGGAGAGGCGGCGACGCGGTGTAGCAGCCTTGGCTGCGTCATGGGCGGCCTGTGGGGCTGTAATCCGAGTCCGGTTGAAAGGTCAGGCTGTTGCCCTTCGGCTGGGACGCATTTCGGAAGCAAGCAAGTCATACACAGAGTTTCACCAAGTGCACACAGAGTTACACAGAGTGATATATTATTGATACCTCAACGTCGTTGGGCCATGAATAGTATATCGCACATTGCGGAATTATCTCAGTGGAACTTTTTGTGCACTTGGTGAAACTCTGTGTATGACTTTCTTTCTTTTCCACGGCAACGCCGAGCCGCCCGGTCGGTGCCACATCTCCACGGCTGCACCCAGATTGGGCATGCTGTCACAGCACTCCACCATAGCAGCGCGCCACAATAACCAACACGCAGGACGCGCTTCTCACCACGGTCCAGCCCTACGGTTGAGCAGCCCGTCCCCGTCGAGTACAGCCCACCCACCCACAAACGAGGACGCCCATGAAGCTCGGCATGTTCATCAACACCCAGTTCCCCGAAGGCGACTCCCTGGCCGCCCGCGTGCCGGAACTGGTGGAGCAGGTCCGGGTCGCCCGCGAGTTCGGCTTCCGCTCGCTGCTGTTCCCGCATCATTACCTGACCGCACCACTGCAGATGCTGCAGATCACCCCGCTGATGGCCTACCTGCTGCCCGAGGCAAAGGGCATGACGATCGGCGGCAACATCCTGCTGCTACCGCTGCTCAACCCGGTGCACGTGGCCGAGGAAGCCGCCACCCTCGACGTCCTCAGCGGCGGCAACTTCGTGCTCGGCGTCGGCCTCGGCTACCGCGCGCCGGAATTCGACAGCTTCGGCATCTCCCTGAAGGAACGCGCCCCGCGCTTCACCGAATCCATCCAGTTGATGCGCCGCCTGTGGACCGAGGACCGCGTGACGCATGAGGGCCGCTTCTATCCAGTGAAGGATGTCGGCCTCAGCCTGAAGCCGCTGCGCGCCGGCGGCCCCCCGGTGTGGGTCGCCGGCCTGGTGGATGCCGCGGTGAAGCGCGCCGCCCGCATCGGCGACGCCTGGCTGATCGCCAACGCCACCACGCTGGGCGCCACCGAACCGCTGATGCGCCTGTACCGCGACACGCTGCAGCAACTGGGCAAGCAGGTGGAGGAATTCCCCATCGCCCGCGAATGCTATGTCGGCGCGAACCACCGCACGGCGATGGAGGAATGCCGGGCCGCGCTGGAATACAAATACAACTCCTACGCCGCCTGGGGCATGGAAAGTCCCACCGCGCATATGAGCTTCGAGGAAATGGCGAAGGACCGCTTCATCATCGGCGACAAGGTGTCGGTGAAGGAGGAGATCGCCCGCTGGCGCGAACGCCTGGGCGTGAACCACTTCGTCATGCGCGTGCAATGGCCGGGACTGCCGCAGGAAAAGGTCCTGGCATCGATCCGGCGCCTGGGCGAGATCTTCGCCACGGAAAGCTGACGCACAATGCGGTCCCGCTGCGGCCGCGTCGGCCGTAGTCAGTACATCTGGTCGTAGCCGAGGCGGCGCAACAGCAGCGGGACCGGATCGGCGACTGCCTCGCCGATTCCGTGCATGACAATGCGGGCGGCGGACCGCTGCGTGGCGGCGCGCCACAGCCCGCTGGGCGACAGGATATCGCTGCGTGGGATGTAGCTGCCGGATGCCGTGGGAATTTGCATCGCCTGTCGTCCGGGAAGCCCCAGCTTCAGCAGATCCAGCCCGCACATCCGCGCGGCGCCCAGGCGCATGAAAAAGCGGGGGTTGCACTCCAACAGCCAGAACCGGCCGGCCTCGTCCAGCCTGGCGTCGAAGTTGGCGACGCCGCTGAAGCCGGTTGCGGCGACGATGGCGTCGCCCATTCGGCGAAGGTCGGGCATGTCCGCAAACTCGGTCGCATCCCGCTCGCCACAGTAGAATGTGCAGGCGGCCAGCGAGCGCCCATCCCGCGCGAACAAGCCCAGCCCGACGTCACGTCCTGGGACGTAGGTCTGCACCACCACGTTCTCCGACGCGTCGCCGTCCTGCAACGCAGCGCGAGCGCGCACGACCTGCATGCCGATGCTGGCCCATTTTCCGACCGGCTTGATCACGGCCGGGAAACCGGTCTCCCGTGCGATGCGATCGCCGTCCAGCCGCTGGCCCTTGCCGATGAACAGGGTTGCCGGCGTGCGAAGGTTCAGGTCGTCACACAGCCCGTGGAACGTCCACTTGTTGTTCAGCCGCTCCAGCACGGGGCGCGGCGCCATCGGGAACACGGGCGGCTCGATCTGCGCGCGAATATCCGCCAACAGGCAAAGTCCATCGACATCGGCGGCCATGACCAGATCGACCGGGTCGCGCCGGTGTGCGCGGTTGATCGCACCGGCCACGACATCCGGCTCTGCGCCGGGCGCGCCCAGGAACAGCGTGCCTGCCACTAGGCGGGATGCGCGCAGCGAACCCGCCGTACGCCGGTTGCAGACCAGGCTCGGCCTGATGCCATTCGCGCGCAGCGCGTACAACACCACTTGCGCGAGCCTGCTGTTGTTGCAGATCAGGACGACGTGCATGGCGATGCCCCTGTGCGCACGGGGTCAGCTCAGCACATGCGCGAACCGCCCGGCGGTCTGCCTGACGGGCTGGGGCAGGTGCCGGACGAAAGCGCGCAGGCGGGGCTTGATGTCAGTGAGGTAGGTATGTGCGGCGGTGCCAAGGATCGAGGTCGGCATCAGGAAGTCGCGCACCGGCACCTCCACGTTCGACCATTCGCATTTGTGCGGCGCGGCCGGCGCGAGGAAGTCGAACATGGAAATCCCCAGTGCCGGACAATGCTCCAGCAGGTGCTGAAACAGCAGGCGTCCGGGCGCATGCCGAGCGAATGCGAAGTCGTAGCTCTGCACCAGCGACCAGTAGCAGCCTCTCTGCACCGCGCCGATTTCCACCGCTGCGACCTGATCGCCGACGAGCAGTTTTGCGCCCAACAGTTTGCCCTGGTCGGCGAGCGCCAACAGGCAGCCCGCATTTGCCGGATGGGCATAGCCTGTGCTGATCATCCCTTTGGTGCGCAGCCAGCCATGTTTCAACGCCAGGGCGGAAGACAGTGCGGCCCGCTGTTGTTCGGGCGTTTGGACCAGCTCGTAACGGACCGGCCCGAAGGCGCCGAGCTGGCGGGCATGCCGGCGCAGCGCGTTGCGACTGCGGCTCGACCGATGGCTGTCCACGGCCGCAGTCCCCAGGCGGGTAAAATCCAGCGCCGGCGCCGTCGTTTCCGTGTTCTCAACGGCATAGCCGCTCAGCATCGGTGCGCCGGCGAGGTGGGAGCCGTCCCGGACACGACGCAGTTCCACGATATGCGTGTCCGGCAGCGCCGTCACGAATGCCAAGGCCTGCCGGACGAGATCCGCACCATGCTCGGTTGGCGCGACCAACACGTCGCTGCACTGCGTCGCCGGCTCCGCGAGGCTGTGCAGCACCCGGCATCCGAAGAGGCGTCGGACAGCCAGTGGCCAGAGCAGACAGACCAGCCCGCCGCGGCGTCCCACAACGATGCGCACGTCCTCGTTCACCCCGGCCGCATGGCAGGCGCACACCCAGGACATGCACCAGTCGTAACTCTGGAAC
This sequence comes from uncultured Alphaproteobacteria bacterium, assembly GCA_963721065.1. Classification (GTDB taxonomy): domain Bacteria; phylum Pseudomonadota; class Alphaproteobacteria; order Acetobacterales; family Acetobacteraceae; genus CAWBLP01. The sequence goes on along the minus strand of CAVRHO010000009.1, from coordinate 361,996 downwards.
AACAGTGGCTGCTCCACGAGCGCGTCGAGGGTGCGCCACTCGGTTTCCAGGGAAGCGATGGTCCGGTGTATTTCGAAGGAGAGATCCTGCGGCGGCTCTTCGGCCGCGGGGAAGTCCGCCCGGGCATGCGAAGCCGGCGACGGCCACCGCATTCGTCTTCTCCTCTCGCCGGCCCGCATGCGCATCAGCAGATCACGGTCCGGGTGAGTTGTTGTGCCGGAGAACAGCGTCCGCGCCAGCATCAGCGATATCGACTCCTGGAAGGGGGCGCCTGCCGTCCCGGACACCGGGGGCAGAGCGTCATGCTTGCCACCCTAGCAATGACCGCCGGCTTCGCAGCGGGATCTTTGTGGGTAATTCCCTATCGATCAAAGTCATGATAGAATTATGCCAAAATTTAGCCAAAAATACATTTCGTCGGGGCGTCCGCTGGGTCAGGGTTTATCGAGTTGCCGCGACCGGGCGACTGTCGGCTGTCTTGCGGGCAAGATCCCGAGCGATACGCCGCGACGAAAAGCGCGTGCCTGCGACGAAGCGCATCAGTGGGCCGAAGGTGTTCGCGGCGGCCAGGCCGGTAAAGTACAGCCCTGGGACGGATGATTCGAAATGAGCAGACAGCACGGGTGTGTCTTCGAGCGCCAGGATCGCGGATCCCAGGGTCTCATCCAGAAGTGGTAAATCTTTCAGGCGTACGGAAAAGCCCGTACCGGCGAAGACATGGTCCACAACCAGTTGCCGGTTCCGACCCGCGGCGTCGGTCAACGCAAGCATGACCCGCCCGTCCTGGACCTCGGCCGCGGTCAGCCTGGATCCGAGCAGTTGCGGCAGTTGCTCGACGCATGACTTTACCGGCCATCCGCCGCGCGGACCAACAAAGCTCCGCACGATGCTCAGGCGCGCGCGTGCGGGAAAGTGGCGGAACACCATCGGCGCGTCGGAATAGAAGTTTCCCTGCCCCCAGCGCCCGGCGCGCATCATGTTGCGCATGTACCACCATTCGAACCGTGGGCGATGGACGGCCTGCGAGGTCCACAGCAATTCGCGACGGCGCGCAACAAGCTGAACGCTGGCACCGGACGTCGCCAGTGCGGCCGCCACATCCAGGGCCGACGCGCCCGATCCGACAACACACACCTCCTGTCCGGCGAAGCGCTGGTACTGGCTGCGGTCGGAACTGTGCGACAGGTAGTCGCGCGGCAATTGCGTAAGCGGCGGGGGAATGTAGCGGAAATCACGGCACCCGATCGACACCACGACACGCCTGGCGGTGACCGCCTCGCCGCCGTCGAGATGCAGCAGGAAACCGTCGCCCAGGCGCTGGATGCGCTGCACCATCGTTTGCTGAAGCGCAGGCGCATGTTTGCGCTGGAATGCGAGTCCGTACGCGACGAACCGCTCGACGGGGATCGGCATGCCGTACTGCCGGTACGAATGCCGGTTGTCATCGCAGAACCGGGCAAGTGTCGAGTTGCCCTCCGGGTCGTCGATGTTGGAGGCGTATCCTTCGGATTTCAGGAACATGCCGGCGGGCATCTGCGTCTGCCAGGCTTCCATGGGCCTGCCGAAGATCCGGTGGTCGATCCCGCGGGCGCGCAGATGCGCGGCCAGCGACAATCCATAGGGGCCGGCGCCAACGATCGCCACGTCCGTTGTCGGTTGCATGCCGGGGAACTCCTCAGTTTGCGGGCGGGGTTGCCTGTCCGGACCGGTTACGTCCGTCACTGGGCAGTCCTGGCCTCATGCGCGCGTTCGTCGCCGATGAATATCCCGGAGGTGACAAGATTTCATTTGTACCGATGGGCAGCCCCGCACTGGTGGGCGGACTACCCCTTCGGATTACTGCCAAGAACATCGGGTGCCGAGCCGCGGCACTCCCAGGATCCAAGGCCCGCGTCCGTAGCAACGCTGGCCGAGCCGTTCCAACCATGCCCGCCGGTGCATGGCGCCGGAGTGTCGGCGGCTGCGATGAACCGAGCCGCACCCGCGGCGACGCGTGGCCGGGCGCCGGCCGGTTGGGCGCCGCAAGGCTGGGCGCCAGCCGGTTGGGCGCCGCCGAGCCGCTGTCACGCCTGTACCGTGACAGGCGGCAGCAGCCGAGCACGCGGGTGTGCGACTTTCCGACCGCCGGCGAAGACTTCGGCATTGGATCACAAGGTCGGTGCGAGCCACGGCATGGCGACAGAGAAATGCCCGAACGGCTTTGACCAATGTGCCAAGGGAGGGCTGGCGGTTGTCATGGAACCACGGGGGGCATGCGGTGTATCTTTGGTGGTAATACCGCCGCCAGAATTGGAGCGAGGCATCGTGGGCGAAGCCATGGCCAACTACGACGCGGGTCCGCCCGCTGCCGTGTGCCGCCAACGGCCGCGAATTCCTGCCAAACGACGAAGAAGACGGGCTAGATGGAACCCGTGTTGTCCATTATGCGCGATATGAAACTTGCAGCGGTACAAGCAGCCATGCCGATATCCGCGGCAAGATACCGCACCAGCGCGCGATCGGGAGCAGAGGTGAGCTTAAAGCGCAGGAGTTCCGCCGGAAGTCTCGCAGGCGCGGCGATCGAGCAGGCTGCGATCTCGGCGACCGGACGACCGCTTGCGGCCGGTTCCAGACCAATCGAAACAAGATTGAGCCCCGCGACCATGGCGATGTCCATGTTGTACCAGAAGCGTGGGTTGCATTCCAGGAAGAAGAAGCCACTCGGGCTTTCACGGATGTCGAAGCCGATGACGCCGTCGAAGGCGAGGTGGCTGACGATCTTCATGCAGGCGGCCTGAATTTCCGGACTATGGGTGAACACGAACCGCCCAGCGGTGCGACGATACATTATCTTGGCGGCCAATTTGCCATTGCGGGCCAAAAAGAATGCACTGATGTCTCTTCCCGGCACATATGTTTGCACAAGTATTGGGCGGTAGCGAAGGCTTCGGGCTGTCTTGATGGCATCCGGTCCGTCGATTGCCTGCACGCCGCGACCGCCCCACATGTCCAGAGGCTTTGCAATCAACGGCAGCGGGAGCTCCCTCCTCTGCAACAGGCCGATCAGTTCGTCCCGATCCGCGACAAGCCGACTTGCCGGAGCCGGAACCTCCAATCGCAGGCAAAGATCGTGGAACGTATGCTTGTTGTTCAACCGGTCGAAAACCTCCGGCGCGGGCACCGGATAAGAGGGTACGCTGAGATCCTGCTGGTGTGCCCCCAGGAATTGTGTCGTGGGCGCATCGCTGGGAAGCACATAGTCGATCTGTTGTCTCGACAAAACGCCATTGACATGTGGAACCAGGGCCGAGTTCGAACGACAGTCCGTCGGGTACGGAGAGAAACCCGGTGCAGAGTCGTGACTGCGCCAGGAGCCGAGCCGCCGGTGTCCCCATGACGTAGACCCGGCGGAAACAGGCAGCAGCACAGCGAAGCGCCCGGGACCTGAAGACGCCAGCCATCGGCGAGAACCAGTGCGCTCCGGTCGTGCCGATCCGCCCCAACATGTCCGATCCGGCGTCGATGCGAGAACATAAGACTTCCCCATAGCTGAAGCCAAATTGCCAGCCGAACCCTGGTCCGCTGGATTTCGAAGATCAGGTCACCGCCGTCACTTCGGATTGCCGGGGAGTCCATTCGACGCTGCGCGTCCGGGCGTGGCCAGCGCCTTCGTCCCTACCTCTTGCCGGTCCCATGCGCATCGAAGGTTCATGGTCCGGCTGTACGGTCATGACAGGGCAGAGCGGTTTCGGTAGCATGGACAGTACTTCCCTGTGGGAGGGTTGCTTTGCCTTCCCTTGGATCCACGTTGCGGTGATTCAGCGTCTCTCTGTAGCAACGAATGGTGCACCTCGTGGCGCACTCTTTGTCGGTAGTCCCGATCGGTCGCAATTGTGCGACTGATGCATCGCTTCTTGGCCGAGGAGGTGTATCGGCCGACGGCAGGTACTGCGAAGTCGGACATTGTGTGGAGCCGTGACCGCATCTCTTCCGGGGTACTGCGTGTGAAACGCAGGTTCCTGCCCTCGTGTGATAGCCCGCCAGGCATACGGAAACCCGGCTCCGCGCGCACGGGGTCCACCACAGCCAACGGGACCACAGCCCGCCCCGGTCGGCAATGCCGGCTGTCAGCGCAGAACCGGGCGAGTGGCGGCCGGGGGGCAGGACACCAGGCACCACAGCACACGCCCGCCGCGCGGCCCTCGCCGCGCGAGCGCCGGCGGCGGGCCGGCATGGACGCCGCCCCCGCGCCGCAGCAAGATGCCGGCTGGGGAAACGCGGAGTGTTCGGCATGAATCACCAGTGGTGCACCGTCCAGGACGAGGGCCATGTACGTATCGTCACGCTCAACCGGCCGGAGGTGATGAACGCGCTGCACGCCGATGCCAACGACGAACTTTCCGCGGTATGGGACGAATTCGCCGCCCGCGACGACCTTTGGGTGGGTATCGTCACCGGCGCCGGGGAACGCGCCTTCTCCGCCGGCAACGACCTGAAGGTGCAGGCTGCCGGCAAGCGCCGCCCGAACGGGCCGAACGGGTTTGCCGGTCTGTGCCACCGCTTCGACCTGGACAAGCCGCTGATCGCCGCGGTGAACGGGGTGGCGATGGGCGGCGGGTTCGAAACGGCGCTGGCCTGCGACATCATCATCGCCGCGGAGAACGCGCTGTTCGCCCTGCCGGAACCGCGCGTGGGTCTGATCGCCGGCGGCGGCGGCGTGCACCGCCTGCCGCGCATGATCCCGATGAAGCAGGCGATGGGCATGATCCTGACCGGCCGCCGCGTTCCCGCCCGCGAGGGATTGGAGCTCGGCTTCGTCACCGAGGTGGTGCCGCAGGGGCAGGCGCTGGAAGCGGCGAAGCGCTGGGCGGCGCTGGTCCTGGAATGCTCGCCCAAGGCGGTGCGTGCGTCGAAGCAGGCGGTCTATCGCGGCCTGGGGGAACCGACGCTGGAACGGGCGATGCGCACGGTCTATCCGGCGCAGCAGGAGAACATCGACAGCCAGGACTATATCGAGGGCCCCCGGGCCTTCGCGGAAAAGCGCAAGCCGGACTGGAAGAACCGCTAATCACCCTGGGAGGGGACGACCATGCGCATTCACAACCTGTACGTGGACGATGCCGGGGAAACCCACTGGCGCGACATCGACGTGGAGTGGGTGGAAACCCGCAACGCCAGCAAGCTGTCCAAGCGCCTGCCGGCCACGGGCATCATCTTCCGCGAGACCGCCGCGGAATACGACCTGGACTGGCACCCGGCGCCGCGCCGGCAATACATCATCAACCTGGATGGTGGCGTGAAGATCACCGCCAGCGATGGCGAAGCACGCGAGATCGGGGCCGGCGAGGTGATCCTGGTCGAGGATGTTCGCGGCAAGGGGCACCTGTCGCAGTCGCTCGGCGGGAAGATGCGGCACTCGATCTTCGTGCCGATCGAGTGAGGCGGCACGGTTAAGCGGGTCGGAGCGTCCGCGTTTGGCATGATGGACGGCGTGGGGAGCGTTGCCCACACCGTCATGGTCGGCCCACGGGTCGCACCGGAGGACGGGCCCGGAACGGCCATGACGGTGGGGCCATTACCGGATTGGTGTCCGGTTCAGACTTTTGGGTGATGGTCAGGCCCTTCGCCGACCATGACGCGGTCCGTGAGACCGACGGCCGCTGTTCTGCCCGATGATATCAGGCGCGCCGGCGGCCAAGATCGGCCGGTGGCGGCCGGCCGCCGCGTACATGGGTCGGATCGAGCCGGGCGAAGAGGTCTATGAGAGTCGCGATGGCGCCGGTCCACCCGGTCTGATGGCTGGCGCCGATTCCGGCACCGTTGTTGCCGTGGAAGTATTCATAGAACAGCAGGTGATCGCGCCAGTCAGGATCGGTCTGGAACGTATGGCTTCCGCCGAACACCGGCCTTCGGCCATCGGCATCGCGGAGGAAGATGCGGATCAGCCGGTCGGCGATTTCACGCGCAACTTCGAACAGCGTCATCAGCCTGCCAGACCCGGTCGGGCATTCGATCCTGAAACTGTCGCCATAATAGGCGTAATAGTTCAGCAGCGCGCGAATGATCAGCCCGTTGATCGGCGCCCAGACCGGCCCGCGCCAGTTGGAGTTGCCGCCGAACATGCCGGAATCCGACTCGGCCGGCAGATAGGCCACCTGGAACGCCCGCCCGTTCACCGAAAACACATACGGGTGGTCGGCGTGGTAACGGGACAGCGAGCGGATGCCGTACGGGCTGAGGAACTCGTTCTCGTCCAGCATGCGTGTCAGGATCCGGCGCAACCGCTGTTCATTGACAAGCGCGATGATGCCGGTGTCCGCGACACCCAGATGCCCGGGCCCGGTTTCGTGAATCCAGTTGCGCAGTTCCGGCATGCGCCGCAGCCGGTCGTGCCAGCGTCCCACCAGTTTCGGCGTCCGGTCACGCTGCCATTTCTCGATTGCCGTCGTGGCGCACAGCGGCAGCAGGCCCACGATCGAGCGAACCTTCAGGCGCTGTGCACTGCCGTCCGGCAGGCGCAGCACGTCGTAGTAGAAGCCGTCCTCCTCATCCCACATACCCTGCGGGCCGACCGTGTTGATCGCCCTGGCGATCAGCAGGAATTCCAGGGCATAGGTGCTGGCCAGCTCCTCATAGATCGGATCGAAGGCCGCGAGCTCGAAGGCGATCTCGGCCATGTTCTGGCAGAACAGAGCGATCCATCCCGTGCCGTCGGCCTGCTCCAGGTAGCCGCCGGTCGGCAATGGGGAACTCCGGTCGAACACGCCGATATTGTCCATCCCCAGGAAGCCGCCTTCGAACAGGCTGCGTCCGAACCGGTCCTTGCGGTTGACCCACCAGCCGAAATTCGCAGTCAGCTTGCCAAAGGCGCGCTTGAGGAAATCGATGTCGCTGTTGCCGCGCAGTTGCTGCTCGGTGCGGTACAGGAAGATGGCCGCCCAGGCCTGGACGGGCGGATTGACGTCGCTGAAATTCCACTCATACGCTGGAACCTGTCCCGTCGGGTGCAGATACAACTGTTCCAGCAGCAGGTTCAGTTGCTCCTTGGCGAAGTCGATGTCCACGGTTGACAGGGCGATCGCGTGGAACGCCAGGTCCCAGGCCGCGAACCACGGATACTCCCACTTGTCGGGCATCGAGATGACGTTGTCGGCCACCAGGTGGCACCATTCACGGTTACGAACCCCCCCGTGCCGGTCGAGCGCCAGCGGATCGACGCCATGCTCCTCCAGCCACTTGAACGTGTCATAGAAGAAATACTGCTTGCTCCACAGCATCCCGGACAGCGCCTGACGCATCACCCGCGCCCGGTCGGCGTCGATTCCGGGCGGCGTGATGGCGCCATAGTATTCGTCCGCCTCGCGACGCCGCCGGGCGAAGATCTCGGTGAAACGCCTGTCGAACGGGTGCGCCTCCGTCGCATCGCCCAGCCGCAGGCGAATCACACGCATCGCTCCGGCCGGTACATCCAGCCGGTAAAGCGCCGAGGCCTTTGTTCCGGTCATGTCCGGATTGACGGCGTCCTCTCGACCGAGGATCAGGTGGTTGCCGATCCCGTCCTTCACGAAGCGCGTGGCGTTCGGCGTCCCGAACAGCCGTTCGTTGTTGGTTTCGTTGTCCGTGAACAGCAGCACCGGGTCACCGTCGCACTGCAAGCGGTAGCCCATGAAATCCTGGTGGTTTACCTGAATTGTACAGACATCGCCGGCCGTCCCGGACCCGTGCAATGACGGCTTCGGAGGATCGGTCCACCAGGTCCAGGTGTTGCGGAACCACAAGGTCGGCAGCACATGCAACAATGCGGGCTCCGGCCCCCGATTGCACACGCTGATCTCAACCAGCATATCGCTCGGCCCGGACTTTGCGTACTCCACGAAGACGTCGAAATACCGCTTCCCCTCGAAGATTCCGGTGTCCAGCAATTCGTATTCCGGCTCGGTCCGGCCGCGGCGGCGGTTCGTTTCGACCAGATCGGCATAGGGGTAGGCGCGTTGCGGATATTTGTAGAGATATTTCATGTAGGAATGGGTCGGCGTGTTATCGAGATAGAAATAGTATTCCTTGACGTCCTCCCCGTGGTTTCCCTCTCTGTTGGTCAGCCCGAACAGCCGCTCCTTCAGGATCGGATCGCGGCCGTTCCACAAGGCGACGGCAAAGCACAGAAGCTGGTGTTCGTCGCTGATTCCGGCCAGGCCGTCCTCCCCCCAGTGATAGGCACGTGAACGTGATTGGTCGTGACTGAAATAGTCCCACGCGTTGCCGTCCTCGCTGTAGTCTTCCCGCACGGTTCCCCATTGTCGCTCGCTCAGATACGGGCCCCACTGCCGCCACGGAGCGCCGCCGAGCCTGACCTCGTGGAGGCGCCTTTCTTCGGTGGTGAGCTTCCTGGTCCCGGACTCTTCGCTCATCGGTTTCTCTCGAACCTGCGTGCATTTGACGAGACGTTCGAGATGAACAAGCGGGTTGATGCCGGTCAACTGTCAGCTTGTCCGGGGCATTCGATGGCCGCGCGCGACCTGATCCTTATCCACATGTCTGCATCGGACAGTCGCCGATCGTAAGACGCCTCGGCCTTCGCCGGCACCCGACGCCGCCCCACGATACGGGTGTTCATCAAGTGTCAACGTCGCTGCTGTCCAATCGCCCCACACCAGCGCAGGCGATCGCGATGCAGGACAAGACACCGGCACCTCCACCGGCCCCGACCGTCACGTGGTCGGATACCTACGGCGTCCGCGATGTCCGCAACGCGCTCGCCACCATGCCGGCAGCGGAGATCGACCGGCTGCCGTTCGGCGTCATCAAGGTCGATCGCAAGGGCACGATCCTGCTGTACAACGCCACCGAGGGCCGCCTGGCCGGCTTCGACCCGGCCAGCGTGGTGGGGCGCAACTTCTTCCGCGACATCGCCCCGTGCACCAACCGGCCGGAATTCCTCGGCCGCTTTCTCCAGGGCGTCAAAGCCGGCCGGTTCGACGTGACCTTCCGCTATGTCTTCCGCCTGCGCGGGGTGCCGATCGCCGTCACGGTGAACCTGCGCAGCTCCTATTTCGACGAGGCGGTCTGGATCCTGGTGGACTGGACGCCGGAGGAGGACTGGCGCGACCCGTCCCCGCCACCCCCGGGCTGACCGCTCACCCGCGGACGACCACTGGGTGGCGCCTGCACTTCACCTTGCAATTGCGAGCGATTCGCAGTATCTCCCTGCTGCCGACGCACAGCGCCTGGCCTGTGCCAACCGCGTTCACGCGAGACCCTGCCCATGCAGTCCACCGCAACCAAGCCGCCGTGCCGCCTCGGTGACGCCGCCCGACGCTTCCGCGGCCGCATCGTCGCCCTCGCCGCCACCCACACCGACAGCCCGCTGGGTGCCGAGGAGCTGGAGCGGCGCCTGGTGGAGATGGGCTTCGTCGAAGGCGCCGCGGTGGAACTCCGCCACCAGGGCCTGTTCCGGGCCGACCCGATCGCCGTGCTGGTGGACGGCGCCATGGTGGCGCTGCGCCGGCGCGAGGCACACGCGATACTCGTCGCCGCCCACGACTGATCGCCTGTGGACCAGATCACGACCAGCCAGCGCGCCGTGCGGCTGGCGCTCGTCGGCAATCCCAACTGCGGCAAGACGGCACTGTTCAATGTGCTGACCGGCAAGCGGCAGAAGGTGGCCAATTATCCGGGCGTGACGGTGGAGCGGAAGGAAGGCCCGCTGACCACGCCGGCCGGCCGGCTCACCCGCGTGGTGGACCTGCCCGGCACCTATTCCCTGCGTGCCCGCAGCCCTGATGAGGTGATCACCCGCGACGCCGTGATGGGGCGCCTGGCCGGGGAGGCGCCGCCCGACCTGCTGCTGTGCGTGGTCAGCGCCGTCAGCCCGCGGGTCGGCCTGCGCCTGGCGCTGGAACTGAAGCGCCTCGGCCGGCCGATGCTGCTGGTGCTGAACATGGCGGACATCGCCCGCCACCGCGGCATCTCCATCGACGAGGCACAGCTCTCGGCCGCGGTGGGCGTGCCGGTGGTCTCCTCGGTGGCGGTGCGGCGCGGCGGCACCGACAGGCTGCTCGCCGCGATCGACGCCGGCCTGGACCAGCCCGCGGTCACGCCGCCGGCCACCGCCGCCTGGGTTGCCCCCAGCGCCGGGGAGCTGCGCGCCCTGCAGCGGGAGGCCGACCGCATCCTGGCCACCGCCGTCACCACGCCCGGCCGCCCGGACACGCTCAGCGCTCGGCTCGATGCGGTGCTGCTGCATCCGGTGGCGGGGCTGGTCGTGCTGCTGGCGATCCTGTTCCTGATGTTCCAGGCGGTGTTCGTCTGGGCGCAGCCGCTGATGAACGCCATCACTGCCGGGTTCGACGTGCTGGGCAACCTGGCCGCCGCCTGGCTGCCGCCCGGCCTGCTGAGCAGCTTCATCCGCGACGGCGTGATCGGCGGCGTGGGCAGCGTGATCGTGTTCCTGCCGCAGATCCTGATCCTGTTCCTGTTCATCCTGCTGCTGGAAGACTTCGGCTACATGGCGCGCGCCGCGTTCCTGATGGACCGGATCATGGGCGGCGCCGGCCTGCACGGGCGCGCGTTCATTCCGCTGCTGTCCAGCTTCGCCTGCGCCATCCCGGGGATCATGGCCACGCGGGTGATCGACAGTAAGCGCGACCGGCTGGCCACCATCATGGTGGCGCCGCTGATGACGTGTTCGGCGCGCATCCCGGTCTATACGCTGATCATCGGCGCCTTCATCCCGGCCCGCGCGGTGTTCGGCGGGCTCAGCCTGCAGGGCCTGGTGATGTTCGGGCTGTATGCAGCCGGCATCGTCTCGGCGCTGGGCATGTCGTTCGTGTTCAAGCGGCTGCTGTGGCGGAAGACCCCGCCCGAGCCGTTCATGCTGGAACTGCCGGACTACAAGCTGCCGCGGCCGCGCAGCATCGCGCTGGGCCTGCTGCAGCGGGCGCGCATCTTCCTGCGCCGCGCCGGCACGACGATCGCCAGCATGATGGTGGTGATCTGGTTCCTGGCCTCGGTGCCGCTGCCGCCACCCAACGCGACGCAGCCGGCCATCAACTACAGCTTCGCCGCCCGCATCGGCCACCTGATGGAGCCGGTCCTGGCGCCGGTCGGGTTCAACTGGCAGATCGACGTCGCCCTGGTTCCGGGCATGGCGGCGCGGGAAGTCGCGGTGGCGTCGCTGGGCACGGTCTATTCGATCCAGGACGGGCCGAAGACGGCCACCAGCCTGGGCAGCACGCTGGCGGGCAAGTGGAGCCTGGCCACGGCGCTGGCGCTGCTGGCCTGGTACATCTTTGCCCCGCAATGCGCCTCCACCCTGGCGACCGTGCGGCGGGAGACGAACAGCCGGGCTTGGACGCTGTTCATGTTCGGCTACATGATGGCGCTCGCCTATGTGGCTGCCTTCGTCACCTACCAGGTCGCCGTGCTGCTCGGCGGGGGGTAGCGCGGCCGCGCCGGGTCAATTTGTTCTTGCAAACATTGACCTTCATCATGACATCGAGTTCATCTGCCGCGTGACGGTGGTGTAATCTTCGCCGGCATTCGGCCGTGTCGGGGCCCCGGCCGCCGCAGCCCGGCCCAGGGGTGACGCGAGAGCCGACACGCAGCGCCGGCACCGGGACGCCGCCACGACCGGACCCGGCCTCCGGAACGGGCCCGGCGGCCTGGCCGCCACCGGACCGGCAGCAGCGAACCGGACTGGAGCGGAGATGAACGAAGCGTTCGTGGCAGCCGAAACCGTCCAGAGGGCCAATCCCACGCCCTCGCCGGTGCGTGACCATCGCCCAATGCCACTGGTGCTGGTCTGCTTCCTGGCGCTGGCGGTCGGTGTGGTCACCGGGCTGGGTGCCGTGGTGTTCCGCGCGCTGATCGGCTTCGTGCACAACGTGATGTTCCTCGGGCAGGTCTCGTTCGACTACGACACCAGCCTGTTCACGCCGCCATCGCCGTGGGGCGCGCTGGTGATCCTGGTGCCGGTGGTCGGCGGGATCGGCGTGACCTTCATCGTCAACACCTTCGCCCCGGAGGCGCGCGGCCACGGCGTGCCGGAGGTGATGGACGCGATCTACTACCAGCGCGGCATCATCCGGCCGATCGTGGCGGTGGCGAAGTCGCTGGCATCGGCGCTGGCGATCGGCAGCGGTGCGGCGATCGGGCGGGAAGGGCCGATCATCCAGATCGGCTCTGCGCTGGGGTCCACCTTCGGCCAGGTGCTGCCGATGGCGCTGGGCCAGCGCGTGATCCTGGTGGCGGCCGGGGCCGGGGCGGGCATCGCGGCCACCTTCAACACGCCGATCGGCGGGGTGCTGTTCGCCACCGAGCTGATGATGCCGGAAATCAGTGTGAACACCTTCATGCCCGTGGCGATCGCCACCGGGACGGCCACCTTCATCGGCCGGCTGTTCTTCGGCGCGCTGCCGGCCTTCGATGTGCCGAGCAACCTGGCCCCACTGCCGCCGGAGCCGAAGAGCGCCGCGATCCTGCTGCTCTACGTCGTGCTCGGCCTGATGATCGGCGTCGCCGCGGCGGTGTTCGTGCGCGGGCTGCAGTGGATGGAGGATCAGTTCGCCCGCATCCCCGGCTCCTATCTGCGCCACGCCGCCGGGATGCTGCTGGTCGGGGTGCTGATCTATGCACTGATGCACTGGGCGGGCCACTACTACGTGCAGGGCGTCGGCTACGCCACCATCCAGGCGACACTGGCCGACCAACTGGATGTCGGCTGGTTCCTGCTGGTGCTTTACGTCTGCAAGCTGTTCGCCACCACGGCGAGCCTGGGATCGGGGTCCTCCGGCGGCATCTTTTCCCCGTCGCTGTTCATGGGTGCGACGCTGGGCGGTGCGTTTGGCGGACTGATCGACATGCTGTTTCCCGGCCTGCCCATCAGCGTCCCTGCGTTCGCCATGGTGGGCATGGGCAGCATGGTGGGCAGCGCCACCGGCGCGGCGATGACCGCGGTGGCCATGGTGTTCGAAATGACCCGCGACTACGACATCGTGCTGCCGATGGTGCTGGCGGTCGCCGTCGCGCTGGGCATCCGGCGCATGCTGTCGCGCGAGAACATCTACACGATGAAACTCGCCCGCCGCGGCCATTCCATCCCGAAGGCGCTGCACGCCAACCTGTTCCTGGTGCGCCCGGCGCGGGAGGCGATGGACCGGGCCTTCCTGCTGGAAAGCGGGGCAACCAGCTTCGGTGATTTCATGCAGCACTACGGCGAGCGTGACGGCCTGCTTCACGTCGTGGTGCGCCAGGGCAACCGGATCGTCGGGGTGTTGCGGGTCAACGCCGGCCTGCGTGAGACGATCGGCACGCCCGGCCAGGTTACGCTCGGCCAGTTGGCACAGCGAAACTACACGATCGTCCGTACCGAGTCGGCGGTGTTCGACGTCATCGCCCGGCTGTGGCGGCGCAACGCGGCAATGGGCATCGTGGTGACCGGTCGCGGCCGGCCAAGGGCCGACAAGGTGGTGGGCGTGATCACCAAGGAGCATATCGCCGACGAGGTGGCGCGCAGCGTGCAGGTTTACACGCGCTGAGCCGCAGTGGAGCGCAGGCCTGTCGAACGCCGCACCGGCTGGCACGGTATCAGCCGGCGCGACGAAGAACCGGGCCGCCGGAGTGGTTCCGTTACCGAGACGAGGGCGTTGTGATCAGCCTGGCGGCCGCTCGTGTGCGGGTGGGGAGGATGACACGGCGGCCCAGGCGGCGCATTCTGGTCGCATCCTGATCAACGAGGAGGAAATGCGAATGGCTGGAATGCTTGACGGCAAGGTCGCGGTCGTCACCGGGGCGGGCCGCGGGATCGGCCGGGCCACCGCGATCTGCCTGGCCGCCAATGGCGCCAAGGTGGTGGTGAACGACGTCGGCGCCGCCGTTACCGGCGAGGGACATGACGTCGGCCCGGCGCAGCAGGTGGTGGCCGAGATCACCCAGGCCAACGGCCAGGGCCGCGCCGTGGCCAACACCGACAGCGTCGCCGAATGGGACAACGCGCAGAAGATCGTGCAGACCGCGATCGACAATTTCGGCCGCATCGACATGGTGGTGAACAACGCGGGCATCCTGCGCGACCGCATGTTCCACTACATGTCGCCGGAAGAGTGGGACGCGGTGATCAAGGTGCACCTGTACGGTGCGTTCTATGTCAGCCGCGCCGCGGTGGCCCATTTCCGCAAGCAGGAGAGCGGGTGCTTCGTGCACATCACCTCCACCTCCGGCCTGATCGGCAGCGTGGGGCAGACCAACTACGGCGCCGCCAAGCTGGGGATTGCCGGCCTGTCGCGTAACATCGCGATGGACATGCAGCGTTACCACATCCGGTCCAACTGCATCGGGCCGCATGCGTTCAGCCGCATGATCGAGACGGTTCCGGGGCAGAGCGAGGAGCAGTTGCAGGCGCGTGCGGCCAAGACCCGGCCGGACCACATCGCGCAACTGATCGCCTTCCTGGGCACCGATGCGGCGGCCGAGGTGTCGGGCCAGATCTTCGGTGTGCGCGGCAATGAGGTGTACCTCTACAACCAGCCGCGGCCGATCCGCATCATGGCGCGGACCGACGGCTGGACACCGGAGACACTTGCCGAACACTGGCTGCCGGCGGTGCAGAAGGCGTTCACGCCGCTGGAGCGCACCCGCGACGTGTATGCATGGGACCCGGTCTGATACCAACCCGCACATCGTTCGACACACGGGTGGGCGTTCAGCGTCATCGCCGGCGAAGGCCGGCCATCCACGGCTTTGGCTGTTGCCATCAGAAGTCGTGGGTGGTGGGCCCGCGCCCGTCATGACGGTTGGGCCAGCGGTCGAGTGTCAGTGATTGCGCGGGCCGGTATGAGGTAGCTTCCGGCGCGGCATCCGGTCAGCAGCGGACCGGATGCCGCGACCGCGCCGCGGTGGTCTGCCGGTGCCCCTGTTTCGGGTTGCAATTCCGGCACTGAAATCAATAATGTTGGGTGTTGTCCTGCGCGTTTGTGGCGCAGTCAGACGGCCGGTGCTTTCGACTTCGGCATAGTGCGAGGTGCATCATGTCGGCGTTCGACGTTCCGAGGCATCTGGTTCGATACATGCCCCGCGTACCGGCCAGGGTCAGCCTGGGGCTTCTGGTGATCGGCATCGCGGGAATGGTGCTGGGCCCGGTGGCGATCGGGCGCCTTGCCGCTGTGCGGACCAGATCATACGACAGGACGCACGGGGCGGCGCCCAGCGTCGCGACTCCGCTGGCCGTGCGGACGCCGCAGGGGCAGTTGCTGGGCTGGTTGCGCGTCACCTATCCGCGTACGATTCGGCAGAACCAGGACGCGCCGATCGACGTCCTCTACAAAGCCCAGCCCGATACGTGGAAATCTGCGGCAAAGGGGCCGGTTTCATTGGCGGTGGCCATTCGGGTCAACCGGCTGACCGTGCAGCCCAAGCCCTATACCTATCGGTTCGACACCGCCCGGATTACCCGAAGTGGGCAGGACAACCACATCTGGGTGCTGTCCTCGAAGCAGGAGGGCGATTACACGCTGGTGCTGCGGCTGACGGCGCAGCCCCCGGATGTGCAGGTGCGCCACATCGAGGTCAACGGAACGCCGGCGCCGATGAACTCAGCCGAGGTGGCGCTGCCGGTTCGTGTGGAGACCCGGTATGACGTGCCGCAGGCGGTGGTGGATCTTGGGAAGGCGATTGCCGCCACGCTGTCATTCCTGCTGACTCTGCCGGCGGTGAAGCTGCTGGCCGAGCGCTATTTGAAACCGGATTTGGAGTCGCGGAAGTAGGTGCCGGCGTTTCGGACGGGCGGCCTGGCGGCGGGTGGAACAGGGGCGGAGCTACGTCCGCCGAAACGTGGTACGGTCTGCCAGTGGTCATGCTCACGATGGACGAGGCGTCATTGGGTCACGCTTGGTGTTTGAGCCAATGCACCGCATCATCCAACCGGTCATCGCCCCAGAAGACCTCCTTGCCGACCACGAACGTGGGAGAGCCGAAGACGCCCAGCGATTTCGCTTCCTCGGTTGCCGACCTCAATTGCCGGCCCACCCGGTCGCTGTGTGCCAAAGCGAGCACGCGTGACGGGTCCTGTCCGGCTTCCGTAAGGCTTGCGGACAGGTTGGGTTCACCTGCGGGATTCAACCCTTCCTGGAACCACCGCCGGTAGGTCGCAATCGTGTAGCGAGCACACCAGCCCTCCTCGGCACCTGCAATGGCGATCCGATTGACGATCTCCATCTCCGCGATCGGATATGGCGCAGGAACGCGAACCGGAAGTTGGTAAGTTTCCGACCGCCGCTCGATATCGCGCCACATGTAGGCGGTCTTGACCGGCTTGCCGACGAACGGTCGGTTGTTCTGTTCCAGCATTATCTCCCGCACGTTGAACGGCCGCCACGTGAAGCGCACGCCCCGGGTGCGTTCAATATCTCCGAGCCGCATCACCGAGAGATAGGTGTAGGTGCTGCCGATGGAAAACCAGAAGTCGAGCGTATGTTGCGGTGGCATGGCGCGTTGTCCTGGCCCCCCTCCGTTCGATCGCGCCTGGATTGTGGACGTCTTTTGAAGTGACGCCAATGGGCAAACGCTTTTGGCGGCACCGGCCGATGCCGGCCGCGTCGTTGCCGGCCCGGATCACCCTGAAGGCCCGCCCAAGGCCCGGCTCCGGCCCGCCACCCACGGCTTTGTCGAGGGCAGTTACCGAGGGATAAGGATGAGCCCGGTTGCGCGGGTTATAGCGTTACTCGGGCCTGCGTTGATTACTGTCAGAGGCACGCAAGGTCTGCGGTTAAAGGCCACGCAAGATCTGCCGCCGCAAGGGCATTCGCCGAGGGGCCTGGCGCTTCTGCGCGACATTGAAGCGGTGCCGGGCGGCGGCACGGGTTGATGTACAGGGCCGCGGCTTGCCTTTGCCGTTTGGCGTTTCCGTGATGATGGCAGTCCATGTCAGCGGGTTTCCTCTTCAGCAAGTGACGTGGGCCGCCATGCCTGTAATCCTCACGCTCGCGCCAGATCGTGTATCCGGTCAGACCTTGTCCCTGCGCTGCGTTGAAACTACGTTCCCATTGCCAGCCGTTTTTATCATTGGAACAGGGACCGGATCGTTGCCTCGTAAACCCAGCTTCAGCAAACACCTTCGCGATGCCCGCATTCGACGTGGTCTGTCTGTTGCCGAAGTGGCCGAACAGGTCGGCGTCAGCCAGTCGAGCATCTATTTCTGGGAGACCGACCGGGTTCGGCCCCGTGATGAGAATCTGACCGCTCTCTGCAAGGTTCTGAGACTTCCGATCAGGGCCACGCGGGCGATGGCGGCTGCATAGGTCCCTCGCGCCACTGTCGTGGCGTGCGACTGGGTCCAGGCCAGGCATCATTCCGAACGGACCGACGTGATTCCCGCTTCATCCGGTGGCGGCGCCATGCTACCGGAGGGGAATGAAGACGATTCCGCAGTGGCTCATGCGGTTCTTTGCATGGCGTTCGAGTCAGCCCGCCGAGATTCGGTGGCTATGCGCGTTCCTGCTTTTCCTGGCGGCTTTCCTGGGCCGACTATTGCTTGGAAGGATGCACGGGGCCAATCCGGCCCTGGTGTTTTATCCGGCCCTGCTGCTCACCACCGTGTTTTTCGGCTGGCAGCAGGCGATTGTCTCGCTGTGTCTTGCGGTTGGCGTGGGATTGTACCTGTTTATTCCGACTTCGCAATTCATGATGCCGTTCGGCTGGGTCGTGGTCGGCGGTTTGAACATCGCAACCGTTGCCGTCCTGGATCACGTCGTCCGGGAGCTGATTGCGGCTGAGGAACGTCAGCAAGTCCTGTTCCAACGATTGCAGGACCGGGTGGAAAGCATGCCGCCGCACCCGGCGGTTCAGAAGCTGGACAGGCTCCGCCGCCGGTTGACCGATGAACCGGAAGACCTGTCGGCGGCTGAGAGGCAGACAAGACGCCTGTAGCCCGGTTGCCGCCGAGGCAGGCCTGTCATCCACTCACGGCCGTGCTGTGCAACCTTGCGGTCCGGCTGCAGTGGATCGGCGACACGAGTCCATGCACCATAGACGCGGCGTTGTTCGGTCGGTTCCCCGCCAGGCCTTGGGCAGGGCGGGCATCGTACGACGCAGGTGAAGCGTGGCCGACTCATACCGGCCATACACAGACGAGGAGGGAAACACCCATGGGTCAGCTCGACGGCAAGGCGGGGATCATCACCGGCGCAGCCTCCGGCATCGGCGCCGCCTGCGCGCGGGTGCTGGCGCGGGAGGGGGCGAAACTGCTGCTCACCGACCTTGATGACGCCGCCGGCCAGCGCCTGGCCGAGGAAACCGGCAGCCGCTACATGCACCTGGACGTCACCGACGAAGCGTCCTGGCCGGCCGTGATCGCGGCGGCGGAACAGCAACTGGGCGGGCTGCACATCCTGGTGGCGAATGCCGGCATCGGCATCATGGGCCCGGCGATCGACATGTCGCTGGCCGACTGGCGCCGCCAGATGGCGGTGAACGTCGATGGTGTGTTCCTGACGGTGAAATACGGCATCCCGGCAATGCGCCGGTCGGGCGGTGGGTCGGTGGTCATGATGTCGTCGGTGGCCGGGCTGCGCGGGTCCGCCGGGCTGGCCTGCTACAGCGCAACCAAGGGCGCGGTGCGGCTGTTCGCCAAGTCGATGGCGCTGGAATGCGCCCAGGCGAAAGACGGCATCCGGGTGAATTCCGTGCATCCCGGCATCATCGACACGCCGATCTGGGGCAAGCTGCCGCCCGGCGCCAACGCCCCGATGGACCCGCGGCGCATCGCCGAGGCCACCGTGCCGCTCGGCGTGCCCGGCCAGGCGGAGGACATCGCCAATGGCGTGCTGTACCTGGCGTCCGATGCGTCGCGCCACGTGACCGGCTCGGAACTGGTGATCGACGGCGGGCTGACCGCCGGGCGCATCGGCCGGCTGGGGTAGGCAAGGGGAGGCGCGCGCCATGGCCCAGAAGCTGCGCATGGGGGTGATCTACGATTGCCGAAACCCGCCCGAATCCGGCATGCGGACCCAGGACCTGTATGCCGCCATCCTGGACCAGGTGGCCTGGCTGGACGGCCTGGGCCTGGACCTGGTGTGGTTCACCGAGCACCACTTCGTCGATGACGGCTACCTGCCGTCGTGGATCCCCCTGGCCTCGGCCATGGCGGCGCGCACCCGGCATGTGCGCTTTTCCTGCGATGTCTGCCTGCTGCCGTTCAACCACCCGCTGCGCCTGGCCGAGGACCTGGCGGTGCTGGACAATATCAGCGGCGGGCGGGTGGAGATCGGCGTCGGCCTGGGCTACGCGGTGCATGAGTTCCGCGGCTTCGGCCTGCCGGTGTCGCGCCGGTTGTCCTACACGGATGAGGGGTTGGAGGTGCTGACCCGCGCCTTCACCGGCGAGCGCTTCTCCTTCCGCGGCAAGCGTTACGACTTCCAGGATGTGCGCATCACGCCGGGCTATGTGCAGCCGGGCGGGCCGCCGCTGTGGGTGGCGGCGCTGGCCGAGGCGGGTGCGTTACGGGCGGCGCGGTTCGGCGCCAACCTGCTGCCGCAGGGGCCGCGGGCGCGGGCGCTGGACCCGTGGCACGCGGCGCTGGCCGCGGCGGGGCGCGATCCGGCGGCGCACCGGGTGGGGATCATCCGGTCCTGCCTGGTCACCGACGATCCGGACCGCGACTACCCGCCGATCCGGGCGGCGGAGCGGCGTCGGATGGCGCTGTACGAACAGTTCCGGGCGGATTCGGGCGGCCATGGCGGGGTGTCCGGCATCACGCAGGAGCAACGGATCCCGCAGAGCTGGGTGGTGGGCGACCTGGAGACCTGCGTGGCGAAGATGGGGGCGTTCATCCGGGAATACGGGCTGACCGACGTGGTGTGCTGGGCGGTGCCGCCGGGCCTGCGGCCGGACCAGATGGACGGGCATCTGGAGCGCTATGCGCGGGAGCTGGTGCCGCGGCTGAAGGCGATGTTCGCCGGGTGAGGGTGGCATTCGGGTTGGGGTTTTCCCGGCGTGCGGTCGCTGCTATGTGTCTCGCTGGCGCGCGGGAGAGATGGCCGAGCGGCTTAAGGCGCACGCTTGGAAAGCGTGTGTACGTGCAAGCGTACCGTGGGTTCGAATCCCACTCTCTCCGCCATCGCGAATCGCAGCCTTGACCGTACCAGCCCAGCTACGTCGGGGCCCGCTTCCGGAACGCAACGTCCCGGACCGCCCCCCTCCGCTCGAACGCGGAGAGGGTAACGAACCGGCGCGCGTGGCGTCCGTCCGCCTCAGTCGGCGTTCGGGCCTTCGACCGAGTTCTCCAGCAGCTTGCCCGTCCTGGCATCCACACCGACCTCGTGCGTTGTCGCGCCGGCCTTGATGTCGAACGAGTAACGAAGCCCGCTGCCGCCGCCTTCCTTTTCCAGCTCCTGGTCGGTGATCGTGCCCGGCTGGGCGGACAGGGCGATCTTCCGCGCCTGCGCGATACTCACCTTCGCCGACCCGGACATCTGCTGCCCGGTATAGGCAGAAGCCGGCCCGGACAGCGCAAGGCCCGCCACGCCTGCGAAAAGCGTCGCACCAGCCACGTAGAGTGAAAGCTTCCTGATCATGTGCGTTCCTTTGAAAGGTGTCCCGGACAAAATGCCCGGGCTGCACACGAGGAATTAGCCGATGGCCGGTTGCAGGCAGGTCCCGGCATGTATGATTGCGGGTAATGCCGCTATCGTTCCGATGCAGCCTGAAACCACCTGTCCCGTCGCACCGTCCCGCGCCCGGACCACCGCCATCAAACCGTGCCGCCGCCCGGAAACCACAGCCTGATGCCAAACCCCACCTCCGGATCGGCAAACCCCAGCTCGGCCCGGTGCAACTGCGCGATCGCGGCGACAAGGCTCAGGCCAAGCCCGGTGCCCGGCGTGGTCCGGCTGCGCTCCAACCGGAAAAAGCGCTGAAACACCTTCTCCCGGAATTCCGCCGGAATGCCCGGGCCGGGGTCCCGCACCTCCACCACCACGCCCGTCCCCCGGCGCTCGGCCGCAACCGTCACCGTCCCCGTGTCACTGTGCCGGATCGCGTTCTCGACCAGGTTGGAGAATGCCTGTGTCAGCAGTTCCGCATCCCCATTGATGCACAGCGACGGTGCGATCGAGTCCTGCAGGGCGTGATCGTGTTCCTCGGCCAGCGGCGCGTAGAATTCGACCAGCTCCTGCAGCATCGTGCTGAGATCGACGCGGGTGAATTCCGCGGCCCGCGCCTGCGATTCGATCTGTGCGATGCGCAGCAAGGCGGCGAAGGTTTCCAGGATCGAAGTCCACATCGTGCGTCGCCGCATCCAGCGCAGTCCGCATCGACTCGGCGCTGGCGTCGGCACGGTGCGCCAGTTCCAGCCGCTGGCGCAGCCGGGTCAGCGGCGTGCGCAGGTCGTGCGCGATGTCGGTGGTGACCTGGTTCAGCCCCTCCATCAGGGCCTGGATACGATCCAGCATGGCATTGAGGCTGAGCGCCAGCCGGTCGAACTCGTCATCGGTGCCGCGCACCGCGATGCGTCGCCGGAGATCGCCGGCGACGATTTCCTGGCTGGTACAGGCCGATCGCCTCGACCCGCCCCAGTGAGCCAAGGCTCATCACCACACCGCCGCCGACCGCCAGCAGCAGGGTGGCGCCGAGCACCCAGAGGAATGCGTGGGTAACCATTTCCCGCATTTCGTTCAGGGCGAAGTTGCTGTGGCCGACAAAGAGATAGTCGCCGTTCGCCAGCCGCGTTCCCGCGCCGCGCACGCCATTGGCGAGCGGCCAGAAGCGCAACAACCCACCATCCGGATACAGAGTTGTCGTTCCGTGGACCGGCGGAATCGCACGCATATTGCCTGCCAGCACGGTGCCGGCGGAATCCTGCAGCAGATAGCGGCTGCCAGGCGCGGCATGACGCGTCAGTTCGGCCACCACGGCGCGCAACCCGCCCGAGCCGGGCTTCTGCGCGGCGGCCTGCACATCGCCCAGCTCGTCCGTCACCACCTGATCGGTCTGCTGCGTCACATAGGTGCTGCCCCACCACAGCATCATCGCCAGCAGGATCAGCACCGAGGCCGTGAACAGCCCCGTGTAGAGCAGCACCAGGCGAAAGCTGGAGGTTCGCGCCAGCCGCGACAGCCAGCCCCCGCGCCGGACGCGGCCTTCAGGCAACGCCGGAGTCGGTTGGCGCGTCCGGCGGCCGAATGCAGTAGCCGGCACCGCGCACCGTTTCGATCAGGTCGGCGCCGATCTTGCCGCGCAGGCGGCTGATATGGCTGTCCACCACGTTCGTACGCGGATCGAAGTGGAAGCCCCACACATTCTCCAGCAGCATGGTGCGCGTGACGACCTGGCCCGCATGGCGAAGCAGGTATTCCAGCAGCCGGAACTCCTGTCGTTGCAGGTCCAGCTTGCGGCCGCCGCGCGTGACGGTGTGGGCCAGCAGGTCCATCTCCAGGTCCGCGGTGCGCAATACGGTGTCGGGGCCAAGCTGGCTGGACCGGCGCCCCAGTGCCTCCACCCGCGCCGCCAGTTCATCCAGCGCGAAGGGCTTCACCAGGTAGTCGTCGCCGCCGGCGCGCAGGCCGGCCACCCGGTCGCCGACGCCGCCCAGGGTGGTCAGGAACAACACGGGCGTGCCAATTCCGCCGGCGCGCAACGTGCGCACCAGTGCCAGGCCGTCCAGCGCCGGTAGCATGCGATCGACGATCAGCAGGTTCCAGTCCTCTCCGGTGGCCCGGAACAGGCCCGAGCGCCCGTCCTCCGCCACCGCTACCTCATGTCCGGCCTGCTGCAGCCCGGCAACGATGTAGCCGGCGGTTTCCGGCTCATCCTCGATCAGAAGAATGTGCACGCCGCACCTCCTGGACGTGATTCAAAGTGGAGAACGGCAAACGTCAAGTTACCGAAAGCGAATGTCGGCCCAAGTCAGGCGCAAGGCGCGTGCCGCTACCGATCTGCTGCAGGAAAGCCTGACGATGGTATATCGAAACGTCTCGTTCGCCCGTCCCGCCGGCGGGTCTGTCGGATCGGACCGACGCCGCTGCGGCGGTTCGGCGCCGCACCGCCGCACGCGCGCCCGGCCCGGCCAGCGGTTCGCCGGGTGGGCCTCGCTTGCCGTGGCCGCGGCTTTGTGCGGTTGCGCGCAGTACCGGCCCGCGCCCCTGGCGGACCGCCCGGACCTGATCGCCCAACTGCCGCATGTCACGATCCATCCCGCCACGCCATCGCTGCCCGGGGTGAACACCCAGCCGTTCAATCCCTCGAAGGGCCTGGGGGTGAACGAGGTGGCGATGCTGGCGGTGCTCAACAATCCGGACCTGAAGGCCTATCGCACCCGCGCCGGCGTGGCGCATGCGCAGCTTTTCGCCGCCGGACTGTTTCCCGACCCTTCGCTGAATCTGGCCGGCGCCTTGCCGACCCTGGGTCCGCCGCCGCTGATGACCGCACTCAGTGCGGCGCTGTCCTATGCGCTGAAGCCGCTGGTCACCCGCGGCAACTCCCTGGCCGCGGCGCGTCAGCACGTGCGCGCGGTCGATCTGGACGTGGTCTGGCAGGAATGGCAGGTCGCGCAGCAGGCGCGGCTGTATTTCGTGCGGGTCTGGTACGATCGGCGCGAGCGCGCCCTGCTGCAACGCTACCGCGCGCTCTATGCCGCCGCGTACCGGCGGTCGCAACGCGCCCTGCGTCAGGGCAACACCACGCTGGACGTGACCGGCACCGACCTGGTGGGCCTGCTGGACGCCGATACGCGGCTCAACACACTTAACCAGAAGCTCAACAAAGTGCGGCACCAGTTGCGCGCGCAACTGGGCGTGGCGCCGACGCTCAAGCTGCCGCTGACCGACCGCCCGGCCGATGTCCACGTGCCGGTGCCGGACGACGCCTTCATCAGGAAAGCCATGGCGCTGATGCCGAAACGCCGGCCGGACCTGCTGGCGCTGAAGGCCGGGTACGAAAGCCAGGAGGCCAAGCTGCGCGAGGCAGTGCTGGCGCAGTTCCCGGCGCTCGACATCGGTGTGAATCACGGCCGTGACACGTCCGGCGTCTATACCTGGGGCGGCGACATCACCATCGGCCTGCCGCTGTTCAACCGCAACCGCGGCGCCATCGCCGTCCAGCGCGCCACCCGGGCGCAATTGCGGGCGGAATACCAGGCGCGGCTGGACAGCGACTACGGCATGGCGGACCGCCTGCGCGTGCAGGCGCACGAAATTACCGACCAGTTGCATCGCGTCCGCACCGAACTGCCGCGCATCGAACGCATCGCCGCGGCGGGTGCCGAAGCCTTCGCCGCGCACAACCTGCCGGCCGCCACCTACCTGACGCTGCAGACGGGCGCGCTCAACAAGCAGATCGAGGCGATCACCCTCGAACGCAGCCTCGACGAAACAGCCATCGCCCTGGACACCGTGCTGGGCGAGCCGATCGGGAAACGGCAGGCGCATCCGCAGCGCAGCGGGTCCTGATGCGGCCGTTGCGCGTTCTCGCCCTTCTGGTCACCGGGCTGGTGCTGGGCGGCCCCGCATCGGCGCGCGATACCGGGGCTGCGCCGGCGGTGGTCGCCGCCGTGGTGGTGAAGCCCGCGGTGAAGACCACGATCGAACGGCAGGCCGTGGGTATCGGCACCGTCGCGTCCGATCCGAATGCGGTCCTGTCGGTCAACGCCCCCTTCGCCGCCATCGTCGGGCAGTTGTTCGTGCGGGCCGGGGACGCGGTCGGCAAGGGGCAGAAGCTCGTCACGCTGCAGACCACGCCGGCCCAGTCCGCCGCCTATGCGCAGGCACAGGCAGCCGTTACCTATGCACAGGGCGACCTGTCCCGGCAGAAGCACCTGCTGCGGCAGCACCTGGCGACGCACGCGCAGGTGGCGCAGGCGCGCAACGCGCTGGCCGATGCGCGGGCGAAGCTGCAGGCGCTGCAAAGTGTGGGCGCCGGCAAGGCGCGCAGCGTGCTGACGGCCGCCGCCGCCGGCACGGTTACGGCGGTCAGCGCCCAGGCGGGGCAGCACCTGGCCGAGGGCGCCAATATCCTGACCCTCGCGCCGCAAAGCGCGCTGGTGGTGCGGCTGGGCGTAGAGCCCGAGCGCGCGGGCGCCGTGCGGCCCGGCATGCCGGTGCAGCTTCATGACGCGCTCGATCCCACCGAAACCCGCAAGGGCACGGTCGAGTCGGTCAGTGCCACGGTGGATCCGAAGACGCGCCTGCGCGACGTCATCGTGACGATCCCGCTGCAACACGCTGCGGTCGATCCGCCGCCGGCGGTTGGCACCTTCATGCGCGGCACCATCACGCTCGGGCGGACGCAGGTGGTCGCCGTGCCGCCGGACGCCATTCTGCTGGACAGCAAGGGGAAGTACCTGTTCGTCGTGCGCAGCGGTACCGCGCACCGGGTGCAGGTCACCACCGGCGCGGAAAACAACCGGCTGGTGGGCGTCACCGGCGACATGAAGCCCGGGGCCAAGGTCGTGGTGCAGGGCAACTATGAGCTGACCGACGGCATGCGGGTCCGCGTGGTCAGGCAATGAACTTCGCCCAGTCCGTCGCCCGCCACCAGCGTTCCATCCTGTTCCTGGCGGTACTGCTGCTGATCGGCGGCATCTTTTCGCTGACCAAACTCCCGGTCTCGCTGTTCCCGAAGGTCAACTTCCCGCGCCTGCGCGTCTCCTTGTCCGCCGGCGTCCGCCCGGCGCCGCAGATGGAAATCGAGGTGACCCGCCCGGTGTCCATCGCCATCCGCTCGGTACCGGGCGTGGTCAATGTCCGCTCCACCACCAGCCGCGGTTCCGCCGACATCTCGGTGGACTTCGCCTGGGGCACCAACATGGTCACCGCGCTGCTGCGCATCGAGGGCCGCCTCGGGCAGATCGCCGCGAACCTGCCGGCCGGCACGCAGTGGGAGGCACGCCGGATGGATCCGCAGATCGACCCGGTGGTGGCGTTCAGCCTGACCTCGAAACAGCTCAGCCCGATCCGGCTGCATGACCTCGCACGGTATCAGCTCGCACCGCTGCTGACCCAGATCACCGGCGTCGCCCGTGTCCGGGTGGAAGGCGGCGCGCAGGCGGATACCGCGTCAGCATCGACCCGACGCGGTTGCTGGCCTACGGCCTGACCTATGCCGACGTGTCGCGCGCGCTGAAGAATTCCAACGTGCTGAAGGCGGTTGGCCGCGTGCAGCAATACGACCGGCTGTTCCTGGTCGTTTCCGACACACGGATCCGCACGCTCAGCGACATCCGCCACACGGTACTGAAGACGGGGCCGGACGGCGTGGTGGAACTGGAAGACGTCGCCAGCGTCGGGCTGTCCGACGTGCCCCGATGGCAGACTGTCACGGCCGACGGCCAGCGTGCCGTTCTGCTGCCGGTGCACCAGGCGCCGGGCGCCAACACCGTGCTGATTGCGCGCCAGGCCACCAAAGTGGTCCACGCGTACCTGAAGAAGATCAAGGCCGACGTTCAGGTGCACACCTGGTACAACCAGGGCGTTCTGGTGTCGCACTCCGAAACCAGCGTGCGCGACGCGATCGTCATCGGCGTGCTGCTCGCCGCGGTGGTCCTGCTGGGCTTCCTGCGCAGTTGGAAGATCACCATCGTGGCGATCCTGGTGGTGCCCGCGGTCCTGGCGATCACCGCACTGCTGCTCTACATCGCCGGCATGGGCCTGAACGTCATGACGCTGGGCGGCGCGGCCGCGGCGGTGGGCCTGATCATCGACGACACGATCGTCATGGTCGAACACATCATCTGGCGCATGCGCGCCGGCATCGCCGCCACCGAGCCATGGGCGGAATCCTGGTCCACCCGCGTGCTGTTCGCCGCCCGGGAGTTCGCCCATCCGCTGACCGGCTCGTCGGCGTCCACCATCATCATCTTCACGCCGCTGGCCTTTCTGAACGGCATGACCGGCGCATTCTTCCGCGCCCTGGCGGTCACCATGGCCGGGGCACTGGTCATCTCCTACCTGATCGCCTGGCTCGTCGTGCCCCTGCTGTCCGGCTGGATGCTCGGCCAGCGCGACGTGGACCGAAAGGACACCGGCCCGATCATGGAGCGGGTGAACCGCTACTACCGGCGCGTGCTGTCCCTGGGGCTTCGCCGCCCCTGGATCGCGCTGGTCGCGATCCTGCCGCTGGTCGGCGTGGGCTACGTGGCGTTCAACCAGGTCGGCTCCGGCTTCCTGCCGCCGATGGACGAGGGCGGGTTCGTGCTGGATTACCGGATGCCGCCCGGCACGTCGCTGCGGGAAACCGATCGCGTGCTGCGCAGGATCGGCGCGGTGCTGCAGGCCACGCCGTCGGTCCGGACCTATTCGCGGCGCACCGGGCTGCAGATGGGCGGCGGCCTTACCGAAGCCTACACCGGTGACTTCTTCGTCCGGCTCAAGCCCAAACCGCGCCCGCCGATCTGGCAGGTGATGCAGGCCGTGCAGTCGAAGGTCGAGACCACCATTCCCGGCATCAAGGTGGATACGTCCCAGTTGATGGAGGACCTGATCGGCGACCTGACCGCGGTGCCCGAGCCGATCGAGGTGAAGCTGTTCGCCGAGAGCTCCGACCAACTGCTGCCGGTTGCACCGAAGGTGGCCGCCGCGATCCGCAAGGTACCGGGCGTGATCGACGTGCGCGACGGTATCGTGCCGGCCGGCGACGCGGTGGACATCAAGGTGAATCGCGCCATGGCGGCGTTGGAAGGCCTGACGCCGGCCGAGGTGACCTCGCAACTGAACGACTACGTGTCGGGCGCCGTGCCGACGCAGGTGGAGCAGCCGATCAAGATGGTCGGCATTCGCGTCTGGGTGCCGCGCGGGGCCCGCAGTACGCTGGGGGCGCTGAAGCGGATGTGGCTGCACGCGCCGGACGGGCACATGGTGCCGCTGGCGCGCATCGCGACACTGTCGATCGCCACCGGCCAACCGGAGATCACGCGCGAAAACCTGCGGCCGATGATCGGCGTGACCGCCCGGCTGAAACCCGGGCTCAGCCTGGGCAAGGAAGCCGCGGCGGTGAAGCGCGTGCTGGACGGCGGCAACCTGCTGCCGCAGGGCGTCACCTACGAAATGGGCGGCCTGTACGCGCAGCAGCAGATCGCGATCTATGACCTGACGGTGGTGTTCCTGGCGGCGCTTCTGCTGGTGTTCGCGCTGATGCTGTTCCTGTATGAGAGTTTCCTGACCGCGCTGCTGATCCTGTCGATGCAGTTGCTGGCGGTGCTGGCGGTGTTCATCGGCCTGTGGCTGACCGGCACGCAGCGCGACATCACCGCGATGATGGGGCTGACGATGATCATCGGCATCGTCACCGAAATCGCCATCTTCTTCTTTTCCGAGTTCAGCGAATTGGAAAGCTGGGACCGCGCCGCCGGGCTCGCCGATGCCGGGGTCAACCGGCTGCGGCCGATCGCCATGACCACCATCGCCGCGATCCTGGCACTGTTTCCGCTGGCGTTGGGGATCGGCGAGGGGGCGGCGCTGCTGCGTCCGCTGGCGATCGCCATCATCTCCGGCCTGCTGGTGCAGATGCCGCTGGTGCTGTTCGTGATGCCGGTTCTGTTCGAGGGCGCGCACCGGCTGCCGTTCTGGCGCAAGGCAGGGCAGGCGAAGGGAACCTGAAAGTCGGCCTGATCTGCTGAAACCCGGCAATGCCGGCCGGCCCGATACAGCCGACGATGTTGCCGCGCCATCTCGGCATCGATGAACACCGCCTCCGCGACGCGCTCAACCGACCGCCCATCCACGATTTTTGCTGATGGCGGCGACGAAGAGATGTGGATATCCCACCTTCGCCGACCGTGACGCAACGCGCATTGCAGGTGGTAGAGACACAACGCGCCCACGGCCTCCGCCCGCCACGGCGGTCATGTCCCGCCGCCCGGCTTCCCGGCTTCACGCAGACCCGCTACCGTCCGGCCGAGGGCCGATACGGCCACTGGCTGAGAGGAAACGTCCATTGTTCCGGGCAACCGCCCGCTCGCAAGAGAGCGGCGATGCACTGTTGCGTGCCGCTGGGGCCGTCGCGCCTCCCGTTCCCCCTGCCACCGCGGGCGTCGTGCCGCGACGGCGCGGTCGGGGCGGGATGTTGGCGCCGTTCCAGGTGCGCAGCTTTCGTTTTCAGTTCCCCGCCGACCTGATCACCTCCTGGGGCTTTGAGATGGAGAACGTGATCCTGGGCTGGTACATCATGGTCCAGACGGGATCGGTGCTGCTGCTGACGGTGTTCGGCTCCCTGCAGTATTTCGGCACGCTGATCGCGCCGATGATCGGGGTCGCGGGGGACCGGCTGGGGCTGCGCACCGTGCAGTGCACGATGCGGGCGATCTATGCGAACTCTCGCCACCTCGCTGATGACGCTGGCGTTCACCGGGGCGCTGCGGCCGGCGTACGTCTTCATCATCGTGACGTTGGCGGGTCTGGTGCGCCCATCCGACCTGGCGATGCGCAACGCGCTGGTGGCCGAGACGATGCCGCCGGACCGGTTGATGGGGGCGATGGGCGTATCCCGCACCACGTCGGATTCCGCCCGCATCGTGGGTCCTCTGGTGGGGTCCGCCGCGTTCGTGGCGTTCGGCATCGGGCCGGCCTATGCGGTGATCGCCGCCTGTTACGCCATTGCCTTTCTGCTGACGCTGGGCGTGGGCACGCGGCGCGGGCCGCCACCGGCCGGGACCATTCACCGTTCGCCGCTGCGGGAGTTGCGGGAGGGGCTGGTGTATGTCTGGAACACGCCATGCTCCCTGGCGGCCATGTGGCTGGCGTTCCTGGTGAACCTGACCGCGTTTCCGCTGACCATCGGGCTGCTGCCCTATGTCGCGCGGGAAATCTACCACATCGGTGAAACCGGCCTGGGCAGCCTGGTGGCGAGCTTCGCCGTCGGGGCGCTGCTGGGCTCCGTGATGGTCAGCCTGACCGCCCGCTGGCTTCGGCCGGGACGGATGATGATCGGGTTCGCGCTGGTCTGGTACACCATGCTGCTGGTTTTCGGGTTCATGCATGACGCGATGATGGGGCGCGTGATGCTGGTGCTGGCCGGCTGTGCGCAGAGTCTCAGCCTGGTGCCGTTGGCGGTGCTGTTGC
Organism: uncultured Alphaproteobacteria bacterium; assembly: GCA_963721065.1. GTDB lineage: Bacteria > Pseudomonadota > Alphaproteobacteria > Acetobacterales > Acetobacteraceae > CAWBLP01. Next base: position 331,979 of record CAVRHO010000009.1, on the reverse strand, counting down.
TGCGGGCCTCCGCCGAACGGATGCGGGGACTGGTGATGGGGGTGCGGATGCTGGCGATCTACGGGCTGCCCGTCGGGCTGCTGCTGTCCGGCACGCTGATCGAGCGGATCGGGTTCACCGCAACGGCCACGCTGTACAGCATTTCCGGGCTGCTGCTGACGCTGGCGATCGCGGTGTACTGGCGCGCGGCGATCTGGCCGGACGGGGCCGCTGGCAACGCGCGCTGACGGTGGCTGCGGTATGTGCCCGAAGCCCTGCAGTGGTGAACGGAGCGGGCTGCACGCTAAGATCGGGTCTCTTGCCGAGCAGACCGAGGCGGTGCGTCCTGCGCCGCCTGCCGGCCGACATTATGCACCCTGTCCGGCGCGCATGAGTCGTTCCCGCAGCCAGCCAGGCTGACGTTCCAGGTGTTCCGACAAATCTTGTGTGCAGGAGATCGGGAGTGATGGCATGGACCAGGATTGCCACTGTTGGATTGATGGTTGGCGTGATCGGTGGCTGCAGTGCCACCTATGAGAAAGGCGGCCCGCCAACGGTCATGCTCCAGTCACCGTTCGGGCCGCCTCGGGTTATCGAGGGTGGTGGCCAGGCGGGGGGCGCCCAGGGGAGTCTTGCGGCTCCCCCGGCGAATCTTTCCTCCGAACCTCCCCGGCCGACCGAGACTGCGATCCGCGACGGATCGTATAGCGGGACGGCTGAACCGCTGAGCACAGGCGGCGGCGTTTGCGTGCAGAACCGGCTGGTGCAGGACTTCAATGTACACGGCAATGCCGTTCGATGGGGCGGCTTCCGCGGCACGATCGCCCCCGATCACAGACTCCGCATGGTATTCGGACAGGCGTGGGTGTTTGGGCAATTCGTCGGCAGCACGTTCCACGGCCAGCTCACCATGCCGGGCGGACGCGGCTGGTCGCAATGCACCTACAGCCTGACTTTGAAACGGACGAGCGACTGATGACGAAGGCGCACGCCCGTGTGCCGTGACACGATGGTTGGCGCGGGAATTGGCTCCCCCACCGTCGTTCTTGCCGAAACCGCATAGCCTGGCACCTCGGATGGTGCCCGTTTTCCGTCTGCGTCACAGCGCAGGGGATCAACAATGGGGCCGACTGGATTGGATCGGAACAGAGGGCATGATGGCTCGCGGCCTGTTGGTCGCAGACGTGCGCCTCGTGACGGCCGTGCGCGGGTGACCGCACGTATCGCCACGGCGGGGCTGTTCGCGTGCATCGGGTTTGTGACGGTGGGCAGCGTGCGGGCGCAGGCCATGTCGAGTTGCACGGGAACCTACTCCGCCGCACTGCTGCACGCGCTGACGACGCCGACCATTGTTGCGCTCGACCTGGCGGACAGTTCGGTCGTGCCGGCGCGACTTGCCCAGGCCTTCACCAACGGCATGCAGGCGGCGGGGGTGACCGTGACGGGCACGCCGACGGTGCACCTGAGGCTCAGCTACGAGGTCATGCGGCAGGGCGGCGGGCGCAGCGGTGGCAGCGGGCCAAGCACCGGCGGCGGGTCGGCGCCGGGATGGTCGAGTTGGTCGGGGGGTGGTACGGCGTCGCTGCAGGGCGGCCGGACGCTGGCCCTGCCGGATATCCCCAATTACAGCGTCTTCTCTCCGCGGCAGCCGGTGCAGTCGGCAGTGCTGATGCTGCGCGCCGAGGCGCGCAATACCGGCGCAGCGCGGCCGAACTGGGTGGCGACGGTGCAATGCACGATGCAGGGCACGGACAACCGGACGCTGGCCTTTCAACTGGGCCAACTGATCGGTGGCGCGATCGGCCAGCAGCGCAGCGATTTTCCCGTTTGATCGCCTGACGGGCGCGGACGGCGGTCCACCCCGTGTCCGCCATACCTGGAGGGCGGTGGGCTCGGCCGGCGTAGCGCGTGATAGCGGCGTACGACTGGCGAGTGCACGGGCGAAGTCCACATCGTTGGTGCGGCACGCACGCTGGGTGACCTACCGGGACAGGACCCGGCTTCGACCCATGCGCCCGCGGGTCCAACCGACAATGGCCTGCTCGGGTCGATGCAGGATGCGCGCGTGAACAGCGCCGGCATGCGTCGGACTGATCTGGTTCGACGCACTTTGCCCGGTGCCGCCCGGGGGGCCTTCGCCCGCCACAGGGTGGTCGCCGCCGTGTCACCTCATAGGCCGACTGCATAGGCCGACTGCCGGGTGAAATACCGGTCGCTGGACGAAATACCCACTCCCGCGACTCGCGCGGCCCTGCTAACCCACCGCCCATGCCGAATTTCGCGTTGGAAAAGGCGGCCGGGGGACGCGTCGCGGGGGTGGACGAGGTCGGACGGGGGCCACTCGCCGGGCCCGTGGTGGCCGCCGCCGTGGTGTTTCCCACCGGCGTGCCGCGCAAGCTGGCCGGCATGCTGGACGACTCCAAGAAGCTGTCAGCCGAACAGCGCGTGGCCGCCTTCACCGCGTTGCGCGCCTCGGGCCGAGCGGAGATCGCACTCGGCGCCGCGTCGGTGGCGGAAATCGACAGGCTGAACATCCTGCACGCGGCACTGCTGGCCATGTGCCGCGCCGTGGCACGCCTGCCGGCGCCGCCCGACCTGGCGCTGGTCGATGGCAACCAGCGACCGCAACTCACCTGCCCGGTGCAGTGCGTGGTCGGCGGCGACGCCCGGTGCCTGTCGATCGCCGCGGCCTCGATCGTCGCCAAGGTGGTGCGCGACCGCGCCATGGCTCGGCTGGCGGTGCGTTTTCCCGGCTATGGGTGGGAAACCAATGCCGGCTACGCCACGGCGTTCCACCGCACAGCGCTCCGCCGCCTGGGCGCGACGCCCCACCACCGGCCGACTTTCTTCAGCGTGGCACAGCTCCGGCTTGATCTGGCCGAACCGGACGCGGCAGAAACGGCGTAGCCCTACGCCTCCGGCCGGCTGGTGAAGCACGCATTGCCCAGCCCGGTGCCGATGGTCAGCACAGCCCAGCGCGGGACGTCGTGCATCCACGGCAGTTCGCTGAGCCCCTGGCCCACGGCATCGTTGTGCATCCGCACGACCGGCCGCCGGCCGCCGATATCGGGCAGCAGCGCGGCGAGCCTCCGTGGCAGGTTGAAGTCCGGTGCCTGCCAGTCGCCGGGCAGGTTCTGCGCGCCCCGCAGGATGGCGCCGTCATCGCGGATCCGCCCCGGGCAGGCGATGCCGACGAACGGCGCAAGGCCGCAGCCGAGCGTGGTGGCGCGGCCGGTCATCGCCCGCAGCATATCCCCGAGACGCTGCACCGCCTCCGACCGGTCGGCGCCGTGGTCACCGTAGCGCCAGACCGCCGTGTCCAGCACCCGAGCGGCGGTGCCGGCGCCCGCGATCAGGCCCACGCGCATCTTCGACCCGCCGATATCGGCCGCCAGGAGCGCGGCCGACCCTGCGGTTCCGGGCGGTGCCGTCGGTGGCGCGCGGGCCCAGCGGATTCTCTCCCAGCTCGCGCACACGCACCCGCCACTGATCCAGGATCGAGCGGAAGGCCCGGCGGCTGGCCCGGTCGCCGACGAAGCCTTCGCTGTCGCACAGTTCCGCATTGTAGGCATCGACCGTCACACCGCGCAGACGCGCGGACCCGTGGTGCGGATGCACTGGTCTGGTTCCCTTGCAAAACGAGATGGCCCGCCGGGGTCCGTCTGGCGGAGCGCCGGCGCCAGGGGTAGGGTTCAGCTCCGCGTGACTGCACCGGGTTGCGACGTGTCTCTGTCGGAATCTTAATGAAAGCGGTGCGCCCAATGGCGCAGAATGCGGGCACCAATGCTGACCAGCAACGACGACGCGATGCCGTGCACCTTCGATCGAATGGGGAAGCGATGAAGTTCCGCAGTTATGGTCCGATGGACTTGCCAACCGCCCTGCTGTGGCTCGTGCTCGGCCTGGCGGGATATGCCGCGTGGCTGACCTCGATCGTGTTCTGTGCGGTAAGCAGCTCGTGGCCTCTGCTGGTGGCCGGCGGCCTGTTCTTTCCGGTGGGCGTCGTGCACGGGGTCGGGCTCTGGTTCGGCGGCTGGTAGGGCGCCATTCCACACGATTTCACGTTGTCACTCATGATAACGGCTTGACGAGCACCAATTCGCGCGGCATGCAGCGCGGATGGATGACAGGCTGATTGACCGGATGGGCCGCCAGTTCATGGCGGTGCGCAAGACGGGGGGCGCACGGATCGGGGGGCCGAAGCCGGTCTTTCATGCTGTCACGGCCGGGTGCAGGATCGCACTGTGCGGCGCGGAACCAGGCCCTCGTTCCGGGTGGGGGGACCCTTCCGACCAGGTCACGTGCCCTGCTTGCCGGAATCGCCTTGCCCGGCTGCAGGTTCCGCGCGGACGCGGCACAGCGGGACAAACGTTCCGGACGTGAACTTTCTTTGCTTCGGCTCTGCCGGCTCCGATTCGGCTCTGCGAGCACCCAACACGCAGGTTTGCGCGCCGACGCCAATCCGTCATGTCATGGCCGCATCCTCCACGTCTTGACCGTATCCTTCCCGTCCTGGCCGTGTCCTTCCTGTCCTGGTCGGGTCCTTCCCGTCCTGGCCGTATCCTTCCCGTCCTGGCCGGCCCCGACCCGGCCATCGACATCCGAACGATCTGGTCGGGGTGCAACGGAACACGCCGTGACGGACGCCGTGACGGGGGCAGATGGCCGGGTCAGGCCCTGACACGGAAGAGCGGTGCCTGGCCGCATTATGTGAACGCGCATGGGCGGAAGGCCGCCATCCACGGTGTCAGCAGTCCCGAGACATCGCTCCCGGCCGCCAAGCGAAACTAACCCAGCACCGCATGCTGGATGAAGTCCGCGCGTGACACTGCGCCGTTGCCATGCAGGGTCGCCACCACGGACCCGGCGCCTCGGCCGCCGGGAACGATCGACACCGTCGTATCCGCACCGTCACCGGCCGTCCCCAGGCGGAGATAATCCGACAGTGACGATAACGCACCGTTCCACCCTGCGCTCGACAGCGCGCCGCGCAGGTCGAACAGGTCGTTCGCCGACAGCACGTAGCCGTACACCTCATCCGTGCCTTGGCCCGCCGCCGGCAACACCAGCGTGTTGGCGCTGCCGCTGTCCTCGATCCGGTTGACGCCGCCGCCGGCATCGACCGTGTTGCCCGACCCGGCGATCCGGATGGTATCGGCGCCGCTGCCGGCGGTGATCCGGTTGTTGCCGGCAAAGGCCTGGACCATGTTGTCGCCGGGGCCGGCGTCGATGGTATCGCCGCTGCCGCCGGCGAACACCGTGTCGTTGCCGGCGCCGGCATTGATCGTGACGTTGTTCAGATTGGAAACGATCGTATCGTCGCCCTGTGTTCCGTTGATGGCCGTATCGTTGGCCGGCGGCGCGGCAGACGCCGAACCCACAGAGACAGCAATCGACGTTCCGCCCTCCTGCCCGGCCTGGTCCCAGACATCGATATTGATGCTGTCGGAACCCGACGCACCCGCCGCATAGGTCAATGTCGCCAGCGCCGCGTTCACCTGGCTGAACGTGCCGGCGTAGTGGATCGCCCCGGTGCCGGAACCAGGCAGCGCCGCCCCATCTCCACCGGTCATGCGCAACGTGCCGCTGCTGTCGGTGACGTTGAGTGCCATGGATCCCGGATTGCTCGCCGCGAAACCGTCCGCAACGCTTACGCCGCCAATGGCCACCGTGCTGCCGGCCGCGATCGATTCCGTTCCAGGCGCCGTGATCGTCGGGCCGGTCGCGACCGGATCCGCCACGTAGGAGATCAGGTTCGAGAACTGCGACCCCGGACTGTACGTCAACCGGAAGTTTGCCGTGCTGTAGTTGCCGGACATCGGCAGTGTCTCGACCGGCGTGCTGCCGTTCATCACCGTAAGAACGCCGTTGGCGAAGGACAGGCTGTCGGCGTTGATCAGGTACAGGCGAATGGTGTCGTTCGGTCCGAAACCGGATAGTGTTGCCCCGTCCGCCAGGGCATTGGCCTGCTCCAGTACGATCGTGCCCGCGCCGCCGTAGGCCAGGGTACCCCCATGCACGGTGCCGTTGATGAACAGCGAGGCGTTGTCCGCCGCGATGGTGCCGGCGTTCAGGATCGTCTCCGGTGCCATCGAAGTGGTGAACTGGCCGAAATCGAAGCCGATCCCACCGGAGTTGCGTGCGATGAGCACGCCGTTGTTCACCACGGTACCGCCGGTATCGATATTCAGGTGTCCGCCATCGGCCACGACACTGCCCTGGTTCACCAGCCGAGCCGGCGCCGGGGCGCTGTCCGAATGCAGGATCAGCAGGCTGTTGTCGGCGGCGGCCAGCGTCGCACCCGCGGCCACAGTGACCGTGCCGCCAAGCTGCACCGCCGGCTGCGGCAGCGTCGCGTCGGAGACATCGCGCAACACGGTGCCCGCGCCCAAGGTGACATCGGAGAAGCGCACCGAACCGCCGGCGCCACTGCCACTGGTCAGGCTGATGGTGTCCCCGGTCAGGGTCGCGCCGCTCAGAACGGGGCTGTTCGGCGTGCCACCGGGAATGTCCGCCTGATCGCCGCTGGCCGGCGCCGCACCCGCCGACCAGTTGCCCCCCGCGGTCCAGTCGCTGCTGGCCGCCCCGGTCCACAGATCGGTGGTCGTGTTGGCCGCGCTGCCCGTGCTCACGGTGACCGGAATGCTGCCGGTGGTTTCGACACCCGCCTGGTCCCACACATCGAAGTTGATGCGATCGGCCCCCGCCGCGGCCGCCGCGGCATAGCGCAAACTGGCCAGCACGGCGGTGACATCGGCATACGAAGCGCTGAGGGTGATCGCGTCGGTGCCGGACCCCGCAACGTTCGCGCCCGCGGCATCCGTCGCGCTCAACAGGCCGGCGGTGTCCCAGATGCGCAGATACATCGCACCGGGATTGGCGGACGCGAAGCTGTCGCTGTAGGCAATGCCGCCAATCGCCAGCGTAGAGCCGGCGGTCACCGTCTCGTTGCCCGGCAGCACCAGTTGGGGGGAATTGCTCGCCATCGTAACTCTCCTTTTCTGAAATAAAAGCCTTCCCGGTGTGCAGGCGTAAAATCGCGATCAAGTCAGGCAGATTTTGTGATCTGGCACGGCGAACTTGCCGAATACGTTGCGGCGCCGATTCGCTTGTCCCCGGTTGTCGCGGGCCCAAGGCGAACAACGCCTGGCGGCTGGCTCACCCGCCCGTCCTTGCCGCACGCGGCCGGGGCGCTTAATGGTGCGCCGCATCACGAACGTTGCATGGAACGGCAATGGAGCGGACCGACACGAGTTTCCAGGCACTGATCCTGCGCCTGCAAGGCTTCTGGGCTCGGCAGGGCTGCGTGCTGCTGCAGCCGTACGACGTGGAAATGGGCGCCGGCACCTTCCATCCGGCGACCACGCTGCGCGCGCTGGGGCCGAAGCCGTGGCGCGCGGCCTATGTGCAGCCCAGCCGCCGGCCGACCGACGGGCGCTACGGCGAGAACCCGAACCGCCTGCAGCACTACTATCAGTACCAGGTGATCATGAAACCCAGCCCGGCCGACGCGCAGGAGCTGCTGCTGGCCAGCTACCGGGAGCTCGGCCTGGATCCCCTGCGGCACGACTTCCGCTTCGTGGAGGATGACTGGGAAAGCCCCACCCTGGGCGCCTGGGGCCTGGGCTGGGAAGTCTGGTGCGACGGGATGGAGGTCGGCCAGTTCACCTACTTCCAGCAGGTCGGCGGCATTCCCGTGATGCTGCCCAGCTTCGAGATGACCTACGGGCTGGAACGCCTGGCGATGTACGTCCAGAACAAGGAAAACGTGTACGACCTGGACTTCAACGGCGCCGGCGTCAGCTACGGCGACGTGTTCCTGCGGGCGGAACGCGAGTACAGCGCGCACAATTTCGAGTATGCCGACACGGCGATGCTGATGCGCCACTTCGCCGATGCCGAGAAGGAATGCGCATCGCTGCTGGAACGGAAACTGGCCCTGCCCGCCTATGACCAGTGCATCAAGGCCAGCCACCTGTTCAATTTGCTGGACGCCCGCGGCGTGATCAGCGTGACCGAGCGCGCCAGCTATATCGGCCGCGTCCGCGCCCTGGCGAAAGCGTGCTGCGAAGGCTGGGTGGCCGGCGAAACGGCCTGATCCCAAGCAGCGCGTCACGGCCCGCATTCCGCGCACGGCCATAGGTCGAACGCACGACCGCGGGTCGAACCTACGCCGGTGGCCCCGTACACCGCGCCAGCGGCACCGTACATCGCACCGGTGGTCCAGTACACCGAGCCGGCGGCACCGTACACCGCGCCGGTGGTCCGGTACAACCGTGTCATGGCCGGCCACCGAGCCGGCCATCGGCCCCCGTCAGACCGCGCACGCTGCACCGCAACCCGATCGTGTCGGGCAAGCCGGCTCGGGTGCCGGCCATGACACGGTCGGGCCGGCGCAATGCCGCTTCGGTCAGCGCCGATCGGAACATGCCTGCCAACGCCCGCGCCTATCGGAACGTGCCCGCCAGTGCCCGCGCCAGCATGTGAACCGCGGCGCCGACCCGCTCGGTCGCCGCGACGGCATCCGATCCGTTGGCCGCGCCGTCCCGGGCCGTCACGGCCTCCGGTTCGGTGCCGTGCGCCAGGGCGTTGCGGGCCGCGTCGATCTGTGCCCGCACGGCCGTCATGTGGCTGTCCACGCACGCGGCTTCCGCGTCCGACAGCGACGGCGTCATGCGGCCGACCTCGGCCAGTTCGCGCACCGCATAGGTGCAGGCCATCGCCGCACGCATCACGCGCAGGATATCGGGCGGCGTGGCGAACACCCAGCCGCGCGCCAGTGGCCCGGCCACAGTGCGCATCGCCTGCAGGCTGCGGTCCAGCGCCCGCGCCTGCGCGACCGGCTGGGCGCCCGCACCGCGCTGGCGCAGATGCGCGGCGATCGCGTCCAGCGCGCCGGCCAGCGTGGCGACGAAGTCACCGGCCGCCTGGCGCAGCGTGGCCCGTGTGCCGGTGGGCAGCAGCAGCAGTGCGATCACGATGCCGGCGGCCAGGCCGATGGCGGTCTCCTCCAGCCGCAGTGTCAGCAGCGACACGCTGAACAGGCCCAGGAAGCCGTACAGCAGTGACAGCATGATGGTGATCCAGAAGATCATCACGCCGTAGGCGGCCTGGAACGCGTGGAACGCCAGGAAGTCGCAGATCAGCACCAGGGCGATCGCCACCACCGCGTGCCCGGAGACGAAGCCGGCCACCAGCATGCCCACCGCGACCCCGGCCGTGGTGCCGACCATCCGTTGCAGCGCCTTGGTCACCGTCACCGAGCGCGGGCCGGTGCCGGTGAACATCACGAAGGCGGCGATCACCCCCCAGTACCAGCGTACCGGCGACACCATCTCGCCCAGCGCGATCGCCGCCGCGCTGGCCACGGTCACCTGGACGGCGCTGCGCAGTTCCGGCCCCAGCCAGCTTTCCGGGCCCTTGCTGGTTTCCGGCTTCACGGGGGAGACCGAGGCCTCGGTCCGGACCTGTTCCGGCGCCTGCAGGTCGGGCGGCATGGCTGCCAGCGCCTTCCGCAACTGGTCGAGCGCCTGGGCGATCCGTGGATCGGTCGGGCGCGCGGACGGGCGACGCGGCGGCAGCGGGCGCAACAGGAAGCGGGCCCGCAGCCGGGCGAGCATCCGGCTCTGGCCCGGTTGTTGCGCCAGCAGATCCCGTTGCAGCCGCGCGATGCGGGCGAGCGCGGGCCGGTCCGGGGCCGGCGGCAACTCGAAGGCGAGCTGCACCAGGCGTTCGGCCGCCAGTTCCAGCGCGAACAGCCGCAGGCCGAGCTGGCTGCCGACGGCGGACTGGTCGGGGCTGGGGTTGAGGGCGGCGATCTGGTCCTCGGCCATCAGCACCGCCTCCTTGAGGCGGGCGAGGTGGCGGCGCAGGGCCTCGCAGGCGGCTGGGTCGGGCTTGTCCGAGCCGAGCACGCGGCTGACGTCGCCCAGCATGCGGGCGATGCGCTGGCGGATGCCGGCGACCACCCGGCGCAGGGTCGGGCGGGGGCGCGGCGGCATCAGGACGAAGCGGGACAGCAGGTTGGCGGCGGTGGCGACGGTGACCGCCAGCAGGCCGAACGGCAGCATCGACAGGTTCGGGTGCAGGATCTGGCCGATGTAGTAGGCGATGAACGCCACCATGCCGAACGCCGTGTAGCGCGGCCCGAAGCGGCGGACATAGACGGCGACGAACACGACGAACAGGAAGCCGAGATCGACCGCGATCGGCGCCGGGACCAGCACGGTGGCCAGGGCGACGGCGGCGATTGCCGGCACCGGCACCAGCAGGATGGTCAGCGTCTGCTGCCACGGGTCTGGGTCGCGCACGGCGACGGCGGTGAACTGCGCGACCAGGAAGCCCAGGCCGTAGGCGCCCAGGGGCAGGGTCACGAACGCGTCGATGATGATCAGCGGGAACAGCGTCAGGGCGACCGCCACCAGCACGCGCAGGGCGAACTGAAGCCGCAGCAGGCCGGGATCCGGTGCGGCGAACTGGTCCCAGGTCCAGGTGAGCAAAACGACGGCGCGCCGGCCCATGCATCGTGTCTCCCATGCCGTGAGGTGAAGCGTTTCCTGCCAACCGGCGTGGCGTCCGGCTCCCGGGGCGCGGTCCGAGTGCCATGGTCGGCGAACGCCGGCCGCCCCTCGTCACGATGGGCGGAGGCCGGTCGTCCTCCTCACCCGTCACGATGGGCGACGGCCGACCGTTCTCGTCCCCCATCATCTGGGGGCGGAGGCCGATCGTCCTCGTCCCCCATCACGATGGGCTGAGGCCGACGGTCCTCGTCCCCCTCACGACGGCTGGAGTCCGGTCGTCCTCCCCTCGTCATGGTCGGCGCAGGCCGGCCATCCACGTCTTTGCTGGTGGCTGCTGCGTGGAGACGCTGCTGCGTGGAGACGTGGATGGCCGGCCTGCGCCGACCATGACGAGGGGCGGCCGGCCGTGGCTCGTGGCTCCTGGGTCAGACACCCTGCCGGTTGGGCATCAGACGCTACAACGCAGCAGGAGGCGATCGGTGGAGTCGGCGGCGCGGGAGGCGCGCAGGGATCAGCCGGGCACCGGCGCCAGCGCATCGACCAGGGCATGCGCCTTGGCGGCCACCGTTTCGGGGCTGTCGCCCGGCTTGTAGATCGACGAGCCGATGCCGAACCCGGCCGCCCCGGCCGCGCGCCATGCCGCCATGTTGCCGGCGTCGATGCCGCCCACCGGCATCACCGCGGTGCCGGGCGGCAGCACCGCCCGCAGCGCCCGCAGCATCGCGGGGCTGGCGCCTTCGGCCGGGAACAGCTTCAGCGCGTCGGCGCCCGCGTCGAGCATGGCGAACGCCTCGGCCGGGGTGAAGAAGCCCGGCACTGCCAGCAGCCCGTGCTGCTTCGCCGCACGCGTCACCCCCGGATCGGCGTGCGGCGTGACGATCAGGCGGCCGCCCGCGGCGGCGATCTCCGCCACCTGCGCCGGGGTCATCACCGTGCCGGCGCCGATCAGCAGCCGGTCGCCGAAGCCGCGCGCCAGGCGGGCGATGCTGTCCATCGGCTGCGGCGAGTTCAGCGGCACCTCGACGATGGCGATGCCGCGCAATTCCAGCGCCGCGGCGATTGGTTCCACTTCGTCGGGCTTCACCCCGCGCAGGATGGCGATCAGCGGGCAGCGGGCCAGGTAGCCGGTCAGGTCCATGCAGCATGTGCTCCGATCAGGGCCAGGCCGCGCGCCGCGGCCTCGCCGTCGTGTCGTTCCGGGAAGCCGCCACAGGCCGAGATCGCCTTGGCGTACAGCGCGGTCAGGTCCAGGCCGCCGATCACGTGCACCACGGTGCCGGTGGTGCCGGCCAGCGCGGCGCGGACCTCGTGGCCGATGACGATGCCGGAGAGGTAGGCCGGCGCGTCCGTTTCCTCCAGTTGTCCGGCCAGGGCCAGGGCGCGGACCCCGAACAGGTGGTGCAGCAGGCCGCCCGGATCGGCGGACCGCCGCAGGCCGGCGTCGAACGGCGCGCCGTTGGCCGGGCCGTCGCGCATCATGCGTCCGAGGATGGTGTAGCCGCGCAGGGCGCCATAGGCCTCGCCGGTCATGTGGGTGCTGAAGCCGGTGATGCGGCCGTCGCTGACCTGCACCCATTTCGAGTGCGTGCCGGGCAGGCAGCACACCGCGCTGCCGCCCAGCGCGGTGAGGGCGCCCAGCACCTGGGTTTCCTCGCCGCGCATCACCTCGGCAACGCCGGACTCGTCGGTGCCGGACAGGCCGGGGACCAGCTTGACCCTGGCCCAGTCGAAGGGAATGTCCTCCAGCGCGGCGCCGATTTCCGCCGCGCCCGCGGGGCAGGGGATGTAGGGCGCTTCCTTCCAGCCCTGGCGGCTGCCGATCATGCCGGAGAGCAGCACGTTCTCCTCGCCGGCGGCGAGCCAGGGGCCGATCTCCTCGCGCAACGTATCGCCGAACTTTCCGTCCGGCACGTTGACGATGCCGCGGCGGCTGGTGCGCTGGTCGCGGATCTCTCCGTCCGGCGTGATGCGATAGGCCCGGAAGCTGGTGGTGCCCCAATCGATTCCAATCATCCTGGCGCTCCCCCTTTCGGTGCGGTTCTCCCCTGGCTTTTGGTGTAACGCGGGCCGGGGAGCGATGGTGCGGATAAGGTTAGCACGCGGTATGCCGGTTCGTCGCGGCGGGTCAGTGCTGGCGGGTGTGTCGCGCCGGCGTGAAGTCCCAGGTTTCAGAGCCGCCATGCATCGGCACCTCGGCGTTCCGGACGAGGTTCCCGCCGGTCCGGTTGCGACTACCGCCCGGGTTGCGACTACCGCCCGACCTCCACCGGCCCGCTGCTCACCAGGCGCAGCTTCCAGTCCGCGGCCGGCGTGTCCTTCAGCTTCAGCGCGCTCGCCAGCCACGCCAGGCGGTCCCGATCGGGACCGTGCGCCGTGCAGAACCGGTCCTGGAGGTAGAAGGGCGGCGTGGCCTGATAGTACAGCGTCGCCACGACCGAGGCCGGCTGCCCACTGAACGCAGTCAGCGGAATTCGGTAACGCAATGAATCACCCCCGCCGCTCCGGTAATCCGGATCGTTACCAACGCCCACGGCATTGGTGTCCTCGGCCATGTCCGCGCCGGCGCCCAGGGCGCGCGCGATGGCGATCCGCTGCGGCAACGGCAGGAAGCCATCGGGCAGCAGGCGGTTGTCCTTCAGCTTGCCGCAGATCGACAGGAAGCTGGTGGTCAGCGCACCGGTCGCGGGTGCGCCGGGACCGCAATGCGCGGGCCCTTTCGCCGGGGGCGCGGTGACCAGTTCCTGGTAGATCTCGGCCTGATCCTGCCGGGTGATCTCCTGGTAGTGTGGCTGGTGCGGCTGGCTCAGGCGACCGGCGCAGTGCGGCTTCCACCACAGCTCACCGGTGATCGGTGTTCCGCGCTGATCGACGATGACACCGGCGGCGTTGGTGCGGCCGGACTCCCACAGTGTCCTGCCGCCGGCGTCCAGCACACGGAAGTCGATGAACGCGCGACGGAAGCCCACGCCGGAGGGCAGCTTGTGGCCGGACTTGTTCACCACCGTCACCGTCGCCTTCAGCGATCCGTCGTCCGTACGCACATTGCCCACGCGGATGGCCGCCGAACGGTGCGCGGCCTGGTCGAGCATGGCTTCCCGCGTGAGGTCGAGCGGCGGCACGCCCATCGACCCCAGCATCGGGTCCTGGGTCGCAATGCCCAGCACGCTGCTGAACTGGGACGCCATGTCGATCAGGAAGACGTTCAGTCCTACCAGCGTATGGCGAGCGAAACCGGTGCGGACGGGAAGGTCGATGTCGGTGGCGGGCAGGCCGTTCTCCACCTGCGGGAAATTGCTGTGCTCCTGGATGCCGGCGATCTTGCTGCGGAACGGGGCGCCGGAGCTGTCGGTGTTCGGCATGTGGCAGGCCTGGCAGGACTGCGCGCGCGACCCGGCGCCGAAGGGGAGCTTGCCGTCCGGCGTTACGCCGGTGCGGTAGGCGCTGAATGCCCATTCCGGATAGGTGGTCTGCTCGTAGGTATGCGCCGGCGTGCTGGTGCCCTGCTGCACCGGCAGGTGCACCGTGTGGCAGGTGCCGCATGCTTCCGAGTTGGTGATGTTGCTGCCGGCGACGGGCGTAATGCCCAGGGTGTGCTGCATCGGCTTGGGCTTCGGGTCCTTGAAGGGACCCACCAACTGGTCGCTGGCGCCAACCAGGAAGCTGCCGGTGAAGGTGCGGGCGAAGCCGGTGGTGCCGGGATTCAGCGCCTGCTGCCGCTGCCGAACGCAGCGGTTCTGCGGCGCATCCTGGAACTTCGCGGTCGCCGCGCGGCCCAGCACCATACGGTGGCAGGCGGTGCAGGAGACGCCGTCCCGCGCCAGGGCACCCAGCGGCGCGCGGCTGGCTGTCGGGTTGTTATCGGGGAACGGCACCGCGTTCATGGTCTGGCGCAGGAAATCCGGGCACGGCGCGGGCACCGGGCCGCTGTCGATCGCCTGCTGCCGCTGGCCCAGAATGCCGTGGCAGCCCAGGCAGGTGTCCTGCACCTGTGGTGAGGTGTCGGGATGGAAGGTCTGCACCTCGCTGGCAAGCTGGGCGAAGAAGATGGGGTCGCGCCCGGCCAGTCCCATCGGGCTGGTGCGCCAGGTGCCGAAGGGCGACAGGTTCGCCAGCCTGCCGTCGGGGGCCGGGGTGGTCATCTCGTATTGCAGCCCCGTCCCGCCCGCGGTGTGGCAGCCGACGCACTGGTCCGAGGTGACGAAGGTGCTGGCCGGGTTCGGACCGTCGCCCGGGATCCAGACGTGGTCGAAGCTCTGCGACGGCATTGTCAGGCCCGGGTGGCTGATGTCCGGCATCCCGCCCGGCTGTCCGAGTGCCTGCAGGAAATCGGGATTGGGGCGTGGCGGCGGGGCCGCCATAAGGCGTCGCCGCGCCTCCATCCGCAGCCGGTCGTGCGGCAGGATCTGGCTGAAATGGGTGAACACCTGGTCGGACTGGAACTGGTAGAAGTCCTGGCTGAGGAACGACAGGAACGTGCCAGGCTCCCCCTTGATGTTGGACAGGCTGGCGAAGGTCTGGTTGTCCGTGGCGGAGGCGTGGCAGTTGGTGCAGTACTGGCCGAACCCGGACTGCGACGGGGAGTTGCTGGCCGGCGGCGGCCAGTCCGGCTGCCAGCCTTTCCAGCCGACGGCGGCCCAGAACCAGCCGTCCCGCGCGGCGGCGCTGTCGCGCACCATCACCGCCATGCCCTGCGTATCCGGCCGCAGCCGCAGCAGGTTGTCGATGCGGCAGGCCGCGGCGGGTGCCGGGCTGTACATCTCCTTCACCATCATCGCCCCGTCCGGGATCGGCGCGGGTTTGGCCGGGGCGGCATGACCCTCCGGCCGGTTGGCGCGCAGCCAGGCGACCATCCTGGGCGAGTACCAGATGATCACCGGTGCGTGGGTGCCATAATAGGTGCCGGTCCACTTGCCGTTGACCAGCGAGGCGACGAACGGACCGGTGTCGCGCACGGTCTTGTCCATCTTCCAGCCGGCCGCGACATTGCGATGGCACATCGCCGACACGTACTGGTTCAGCGCTTCCTCATACTTGTCCAGCGGCAGGGCACTCGGCTTGCGCACGATCGGGTCGAGCCGGGCGCACAGTGCGGGGTCGGTGGGAATCTGCGGGGTGGCCTGCGCGTCGTCGCAGCGGCTTGCCGCGCGCAATGGCGCGGTGAGCGCCATCAGTGTCGCCAGGACTACGGCCGGGAAGCGCCACAGGCGGGCGTGATGCTGCATGGACGTTTCCCTTCGTTCCGTCGCACAGAATCGTCGCGCTGCTGTTCCGCGGATTTTTACCATGGCGGAACATAGGGGTAGAAGAAAAACAGCACCACACTGGCGTGAATTCGCCCGGCTCGACCCGTTGTACCGCAATCGCCCGCGGTCATGGCGGGACAGGATTTGGATCGCGGGCCTTCGCCCCAGGGGCGTTACAACAGTGCGGACAATCGCCGCCCCAGCGGGTCACGTCCGGGCTTGACCCTGCCATCTAGCCCCGACAAGGCGTGTTCCGTCGCACGCCGACCCGATTGTTCGGGTGTCGATGGCCAGGTCCGGCCATGACATGAAGGTCTGGAGTTGCATGTCCATCGCCAACGCGTACAGGGCTGCTCCAACGCGGATCGGGCTTCGGCGCGTGTCCCGCGCAGGCCCGCCATTGACCGAAGCTTAACCGTTTCGCGCGATCATGCCGGCATGTTGTCGATCGCCTCACTGAGCGCATTTTCCGGGTCGATCCCGCCCGCGCCGGCGCACGGTCCGGTCATGCCCGTCCGCGCTCCGGGCCCGACGGGGACAGGCGCCGCGCCGCCGGTGCGGATCCCGCCACCATCCGCCCCGACGCCGCCGCGTCCCGATCCGGGCGGGCCGCGCATCCTGCCGCGCGGGTCCCTGGTGGATGTCTCGGTCTGACCGTCCCCGGGGATGACCGTGCCCGGGGATGACCGTGCCGGGGATTGAAGCGGCGCCGACAAACCGGCACCCTGCCGCCCATGCCCGACTTTGTCCGCCGCATCCCGGAAGGCGATAACCGCGAACGCCTCATTTGCCCGGATTGCGGGCATATCGCCTATGAGAACCCCAAGGTCGTCGTCGGTTCGGTGGTTGTCGCCGACGGCGCGGTACTGATGTGCCGCCGCGCCATTCCGCCGCGCCACGGCTACTGGACACTGCCCGCCGGCTACCTGGAGCTCGGCGAAACCGTCGAGGAAGGCGCCGCCCGCGAAGCCATGGAGGAGGCGCAGGCCGATATCGAGCTCGACGGCATCCTGGGCGTGTTCAGCATCGCCCGGATCGGCCAGGTGCAGGTGATCTACCGTGCCCGCTTCCGTGGCGGCCAGCCGCGCTTCGCACCCGGGCCGGAAAGCCTGGAGGTGCGGATGTTCCCCTGGGAAAGCATCCCCTGGGATTCCATCGCCTTTCCCTCGGTCCGCTGGGCGCTGGACGCCTGGCACCGGCAGGGCGCCGCACCGCTGGGATCGCCGGCCGGCAATCCACCGGTCGATCCACGCGGCACCAGGGGTATGGAAGGCAGCGGCGGACTGTAGGGACGGCGGCACCGATCGCACCGGCCCTTGGCGTTGCGCCCCCCGTGTGCCCGCCGCTATAGGGCTGACAAGACACGTTGGAGGGGCTGTCCATGACGTTGCGCGAATGGCTGACGCTGCTGTTGACGGTGCTGGTCGGGCTGGGCGGCCTGTTCTATGCCTCCGCGCCGCGGGCCGGGGCCGCCTACGGCATTGGCCTGGTCATCGCGGGCGCCGCCATGATCTACGGGTTCGTCCAGATCAAGCAGCATTTCGATCGCGTGGACGCCGAGCGCTGAGATGGCCATCGCCGCATCCAGTTGGGACCCGGGCCAGTATCTGCGCTTCTCCGGGCAGCGCCTGCGCCCGGCGCTGGACCTGCTGGCGCAGGTCCCGCTGCAGGCGCCCGACCGCGTGGTGGACCTTGGCTGCGGGCCTGGTAACGTCACCACCATCCTGAAGCAGCGATTCCCGCAGGCCGATGTGCTGGGGGTGGACGGGTCCGAGGCGATGCTGGCCAAGGCGCGCGACGCGGCGCCCGACTGCCGCTTCGTGCAGGCTGACTTTTCCACCTGGGTGCCGGACGGCCCGGCGCCCGAGCTGATCTATTCCAATGCCGCGCTGCACTGGGTCAGCGATCACCCGACGCTGTTCCCGCGCCTGATGTCGCTGCTGCCGTCCGGGGGCGTGCTGGCGGTGCAGATGCCGGCGATGCACGACGCGCCGCTGCGCCGGTTGCAGATCGAGGTGTCGCAGACCGGGCCCTGGGCCGAGCGGCTGCGGGATGCGGGGTTTGCGCGGGATATTCTCAGCCCGGGCGCGTATTACGATCTGCTGCGCCCGCTGGCGGACAGCCTGGACATCTGGGAGACGACCTACCTGCACGTGCTGTCGGGCGAGGACGCCGTGGTGCAGTGGGCCTCGGGCAGCAGCCTGCGGCCGTTCCTCGACCGGCTGCCGCCCGATCAGCAGGCCGGGTTCAGGGCCGCCTACGCCGAGGCGCTCCGACCGCACTATCCACGACGCGCGGACGGAGCGACGCTGCTGCCATTCCGGCGGCTGTTCGTGCTGGCCCGGCGTTAGTCCGCGCCGGCGCAGACGAACCGCGCCCCATCCAGTCTGGCGGCTCCCGCCGCTTTTCGTCGTCCGGTCCCTCGAGTGCCGGCCGGATAGCGTTCAGCGCCGCCTGCAAACTCTGATACACCCGTACGCTCTCGCGCTCGGCCAGTGTGGTCACCAGCCACATGTTCGTGCCGTCCGGGCAATGCACCAGGTAGTTTGGCCGTTGACTGCCGGCCTCGACAATGACGATCCTTCGGTAGTGGGCGGGATCGTCGCCGCGGCGTTCGCTGGCATAGGCAGCCGCGATATCACTGGTGCCGGCTAGCCAACGGCGCACCGTCTCCCGTTCACCATCGCCCAGGCTGCGCGGTGGGAAAGTAAGAAACACGATTGCCGCTTCCGAATCCATGCCTCTGCTTACGTCCTGTCGCGGGATGATTATTGCGCCGGTCGGGTTGCGCAGGCGTTGCACTTCAAGGGAACCAGGCGGATGCAACCGGTTTCACTTCGCAGCGTTCAGGTGAGGTCGAACCCGGACAGCGGGCGGGGGCGGGGCTGTCGTGGCGCAATCGGGCCGAGGGCCGCAGGGTGACTCTCGAAAGCCACATCTCTCTGTCTGGTCGGTCCACGGGGCATCCCGGCAGTGCACCGCGGCCGGGCGTTCCGTGGTGCGCGTGGCGGTTGGTATCCGCCTCCCAGGTGGCTGCTCCTCTGCTGGCCGCCGTTGTGCTGGTGGCCGGGTGCACTGCCACCGTGCCCTCGCCGGACCGGCTGCGGACGGCGCAGCCGGTGATGGCGCCGGTCCGGCTGCCGCCGCCTCCCCCGCTGCCACCGCCCGTGCAGGCGCAGGAACGGCCGCGTGCCAAGGCGGCATCACCGGCCGCCAAGGTGGTGCGGTTCAACCGTGCGCTGATGCGTGAGCTGGAGCGAAGCGTCGCGGCCTGGCTGGCGCCGGAGTTGACCAACCTGAGCATTGTCTTTCCTGACGCAGTCGATTCGCCGGCGGGGACAGTCGCGACCGGCAAGGCCTCCGATTCGCTGCCGACTATCGTCGTACATCCTGCCGGGGACGCGGTCACAACCGTCGAAACCGTGCGGCGGGACGCATACTGACAGAAAAATTCGTAAATTCCGGTGTCAAGCCGCCCTTTTTCATCATCTGCCCCCTGGCCTGCTAATCAACAACGATATAAGAAGCGAATTCAGTGTTGACCCATTCCAGTGTTGGGGAAGAGGAAATATGGACGAAAGGATACTTGGCTTGGCCGCGCAGATCGTCAGCGCCCATGTCGGAAACAACAACGTACCGAGCGAGGAGTTGCCGGGGCTGATCCGCCAGATATGCGAAACGCTGTCCACTGTCGGCCAGGAGCCGGCGCAGCCGGTGAAGCCGGAACCGGCCGTTCCGGTGAAGCGCTCGGTCTTCGAGGATCACATTGTCTGCCTGGTCTGTGGCGACAACTTCAAGATCCTGAAGCGCCACCTGCAGACCGACCATAATCTGTCGATCAGCGAGTATCGCGAGATGTTTTCGCTGCCGCACGATTATCCGATGGTGGCGCCGAGCTATGCGGAACGGCGTTCGGCGCTGGCGCGGAAGATCGGGTTGGGGCGCAAGGGTGCGGCAACGACGCGCAAGGGCCGCCGCAGCGAGCGCGTTGCGGCGAGCTGAGAGAAGTCCTGGCGTAGCGTGAACCGGGACGTCCGGTTTGCATGTGGTGGCGGCCGTCCGGCGCGGGATTTTTCCCCTGGTCTGTATTGCACAGAAAAGGGGAAAGGGCGCCGGGCGGGTCATCTGTCCGATCGTATTCCGATTCCTCCGGTTTTCCCGCGGTGCGCAGAACGGGTTGGCTTCAGGCCGCTGCGCATTCGTGGTGCACTGGACCGGCCGTAATTTGAGCTATGGCCGGTTTTCCTGTCTCAGCGGCGATAACAGGCGGAGCGCCAGACTTGGGCGCTCCGTCATTGTGCCCTGCCATCGGTGATTTGCCGATGCATCGGCATCATAGTGTGTTTCGACCACGCTGTTCGATTTTATCACGATAAAGTCACGGGCCGCGGAGATCCGGGACAGCTGTCTTTTTCAATACGGATTGGTATGGCGTGTGTCGCGTGCTCCGCCGTTCGACGGGACTGACGGCGAAGGCGGGATATCCTCTGACTTTCCTCAGACGTCAACAGCAAGGTTTCCCGCCGGGATACAGACCGGCCATCCATGAAATCGACCGCCACGCGGTTGGTGCCGGGGGCCTTCTGTTCAGACGTGGATGACCGGCAGTCGCCGGCCATTGACGTGAGCGTCTCGTTGACGCGACGTGGATTTGTGAATTTGGCCTGAATGCTCAGGGCGGTACGACGCCGGCACGTATCCATGAGGACTCCCGAAAGAAGATGTCTGCCCGGTCCCTCTTTCACCGGCGGCGGGCGGCAACGCCATGCTTCGGCCAATCGACCGGGTTACCGCCTCCGCTATATCTGCCCCGCACGCATTGTCGTGTTACGGCTTGTATCAGTCTCTTGATCAACGCCAGGCAGTGGCGATTTTAGCGCTGGCCGTCAGGTCTGGATTATGAACAATATCAAAACACGGCGCGCTTGCCCGGTGTCCAGGCCTGCCGCCGGGCTGGCGAGGGCCTAACGCTGCGACGCGGCCGAAAGCTGCGAACCTGTGAGCCGGGAAGGACGGGTTGGGAGCATGCTCGGGCAGTTTGACCGTGCCGCGTGGCGCGGCGTGTGCGGCCTTGCGGCGGTGTTCGCCATGCTGGTCGCCCTGGCGCTTGGTCCCCCACTTCACGCGCAGCCAGGGTCGGGTGCACGGCGGACGGGCCCGGCGGTGCCGGTCAGTGTCGCGACCGCCCAGCGCCAGGACGTGCCGGTGTGGTTGCGTGGCCTGGGCACCGTGCAGGCCGCCAATTCCGTGACCGTGCGCAGCCGGGTGGACGGCACGCTGATGCAGGTCCCGGTGGCCGAGGGGCAGGAGGTGAAGCAGGGCGACCTGCTCGCGGTGATCGACCCCCGCCCGTTCCAGGCCGCGCTGAACGCCGCCATGGCCAAGCGCCAGCAGGACCAGGCACAGCTTGCCAATTCCCAGGCCGATCTCGAGCGCTACAGCACACTGGCCAAGCGGGATTTCGCCTCCCGCCAGCAGGTGGATACCCAGGCGGCCCTGGTGCGCCGGCTGCTGGCTGTCACCGCCGCGGACGATGCCGATGTCGAGACGGCCAGGCTGAACCTCAGCTACTGCTACATCACCGCGCCGTTCGCCGGCCGGGTTGGGCTGCGCAAGGTGGATGCGGGCAATGTGGTACATCCCGGCGATCCCACCGGCATCATGACGCTGACGCAGATCCATCCCATCAGCGTGGTCTTCACCCTGCCGCAGCGGGACCTGCCGCGGGTGAACGCCGCGATGGCGCAGCGCCGGCTGCCGGTGGTGGCGTTCGCCGATGACGACGCCACTGAACTGGATCGCGGCACGCTGCTGACACCGGACAATGCGATCGATCCGGCCACCGGCACCATCCGCCTGAAGGCGGAGTTTCCGAACAGACGAAACCAGCTCTGGCCGGGGCAGTTCGTCAACGCCCGCCTGCTGCTGACAACGGAGGCGAACGTGCTGACCGTACCCTCGGTCGCCGTGCAGCATGGTCCAGAGGCCCTGTACGTCTATGTCGTTGGGCCGGACGCCACGGTCCAGCGCCGGGCGGTGGAGATCGAGCGGGATGACGGCAAGCTGGCCGTCATCGCGCAGGGGCTGCAGGAGGGGCAGGCGGTGGTCACCAACGGTCATTCCCGTCTGCAGGACGGCGCGCGCGTTACGGTGAGAAATCACAGTGCGGCGCAGGCCGGATCGCCGGCGGCATCCGGCGGCTGAGCAGGGCAGGGCGCTGCACATGAGCATTTCCACCCCGTTCATTCGCCGCCCGGTTGCGACGTCGCTGGTGATGGCGGCGTTGGTGCTGGTCGGCATCGCCGCCTATCCGTTCCTGCCGGTGGCCCCGCTGCCCCGCGTGGATTTCCCCACCATCAACGTCAACGCGAAGTTCCCCGGTGCCAGCCCGGAGACCATGGCCAGCACCGTGGCGCAGCCGCTGGAACGCCGGTTCGCCGCGATTTCCAGCATTGCGCAGATGACGTCGGTCAGCGTGCAGGGCCGGTCGTCGATCACGCTGCAGTTCGATCTGGACCGCGACATCGACGCGGCGGCCGGCGACGTGCAGCGCGCAATCAACGCGGCCAGCGGAGAGTTGCCGAAGAACATGCCCTCGGCACCGACATTCTGGAAGGTGAACCCATCGGAGTCGCCGATCCTGATCCTGGCGGTGCAGTCCGATGCGGTGCCGCTGATCACGGTGGATGACTACGCCGATACCGTGCTGGCGCAGCAATTGTCGCAGCTCAGCGGCGTGTCGCAGGTGCTGATTGGCGGCGAGCAGAAACGTGCGGTGCGGGTGCAGGTGGATCCCGCGAAGCTGGCCGCGATCGGCATGACACTGGAGGACGTACGCGGCGTTCTGGTGAATGCCACGGTGAACGCGCCGAAAGGCAGCATCGACAGCGACCGGCGCGCCTACACGATCTACAGCAACGACCAGCTCACCCGCGCGGCGGAGTACAACAACGTCGTCCTGGCCTACAGGAATGGCGCGCCGGTGCGGGTGCGCGATATCGGCCAGGCGATCGACGGGCCGGAGAACCAGCAGCTTGCGGCGTGGCAGAACGGCAAGCGCGGCATCATCCTGATGGTGTTCAAGCAGCCCGGCGCCAACGTCATCGAGACGGTGGAGCGGGTGAAGGCCGAACTGCCGCGGCTGGAGGCGGCGATCCCGCCGGCGATCCACACCAGCATCATCATGGACCGCACGCAAACCATCCGCGCCTCGGTGCACGACGTGCAGTTCACGCTGCTGCTGTCGGTCAGCCTGGTGGTGATGGTGATCTTCCTGTTCCTGCGCAGCCTGTGGGCCACGCTGATTCCCTCCATCACCGTTCCCGTCGCGCTGATCTGCACCTTCGCGGCGATGTTCCTGCTGGGCTACAGCCTGGACAACCTGTCGCTGATGGCGCTGACCATCTCGGTCGGCTTCGTGGTGGACGATGCCATCGTGATGCTGGAGAACATCTGGCGCTACATCGAGGCGGGCATGAAGCCGCTGGACGCGGCACTGAAAGGCGCCGGCGAGATCGGCTTCACCATCGTGTCGATCAGCCTGTCGCTGGTCGCGGTGTTCATCCCGCTGCTGCTGATGGGTGGCATCGTCGGGCGGCTGTTCCGCGAATTCGCCATGACGGTGACGATCGCGGTGCTGCTCTCGGCCTTCGTGTCGCTGACGCTGACGCCGATGATGTGCTCGCGTTTCCTGCGGCATGAGGGCGGGCAGCACGGGCGGCTGTACCGCATCATCGAGGCCGGATTCACCGGCATGCTGGCGTTCTACCGCCGCACGCTGGACGTCGCGCTGCGGCATTCCTTCATCACGCTGCTGACCTTCCTGGCGACGGTCAGCCTGACCGTGTTCCTGTACATCTACATCCCGAAGGGCTTCTTCCCGCCGCAGGACACCGGCGTGGTGATCGGCGTGACCGAGGGCGCGCAGAACGTGTCGTTCAAGCAGATGTCGCGCATCCAGCAGCAGATCGACGCGCTGGTGGCGGCGGATCCCGACGTGATGGCCTATGGCGCGACCATCGGTGCCGGCGTGGGCGGGCAGACGCCGAACAACGGCCGCATGTACATCGCGCTGAAGCCGTGGGACCAGCGGGTCGGTGGTACCGCGCAGGACTTCATCGCCCGCATGCGGCCGAAACTGCAGAAGCTGGAAGGCGGCGCCTTCTACATGCAGGCCGCGCAGGACATTCGCGTCGGCGGCCGGCTGTCGAAGACGGAATTCCAGTACACGCTGCAGGACGCCGACCTGGGCGAGCTGTACCAGTGGGCCCCGAAGATCCTGGCGCGCCTGCGGTCGCTGCCCATGCTGCGCGACGTGACCACCGACCAGCAGTCCGGCGGCATGACCGCCACGCTGACGATCGACCGCGATACCGCGGCGCGCTTCGGCGTGCAGCCGCAGGTGATCGACGACACGCTGTATGACGCGTTCGGCCAGCGGCAGGTGACCCAGTATTTCTCCCAGGTGAACTCCCATCACGTGATCCTGGAAGTGCTGCCGCACCAGGCATCCGACGTGGGAACGCTGGACAAGCTCTACGTGAAATCCAGCTCCGGCCAGGTGGTGCCGCTGTCCACCTTCGTGACGTGGACGACGCGGCCGGTGCAGCCGCTGTCGATCAGCCACCAGAGCCAGTTCCCTGCCGTCACCATCTCCTTCAACCTCGCGCACGGCGCGTCGCTGGGCCAGGCGGTCGGCGCGATCCAGGCGGCGGTGCGGGAGATGGGGGTGCCGATCACGGTGAACGGCACGTTCCAGGGCACGGCGCAGGCGTTTCAGAGCTCGCTGGCGTCGCAGCCCTACCTGATCGCGGCGGCGCTGATCACCGTGTACATCATCCTGGGCATCCTGTACGAGAGCTACATCCTGCCGCTGACCATCCTGTCCACCCTGCCCTCGGCCGGCGTGGGGGCGCTGCTGATGCTGCTGGTCATGCGCGACGACCTGTCGGTGATCGCGCTGATCGGGGTGATCCTGCTGATCGGCATCGTGAAGAAGAACGGCATCATGATGGTGGACTTCGCCATCACCGCGGAACGCCGCGACGGGCTGACGCCGTTCGAGGCGATCCGCCAGGCCTGCCTGCTGCGCTTCCGGCCGATCATGATGACCACCATGGCCGCGCTGCTGGCGGGCCTGCCGCTGATGCTGGGCACCGGGGCCGGATCCGAGCTGCGCCGGCCGCTGGGGGGCGCCATGGTGGGCGGGTTGATCCTGAGCCAGATGCTGACCCTGTACACCACGCCGGTGATCTACCTGTATCTCGACCGGCTGCAGCAATGGTTGCTGCCGAAACGGCACACCCTGCCGGCGCTGGCGCAGAAGATGGGATCGGCCTCGGCGGACTGACGCCACATCGCACGGACCTGCGCTGCCACCAGCGAAGTCGTGGATGGCCGGCCGTCGCCGACCATGACGGTGGCCGACCGTGACGGAGGCCGACCATGACGGCGCCCGACCATGACGGCGCCCGACCATGACGGCGCCCGACCATGACGGTGGCCGAGCATGGCGGTGAGCGGGCGGCCGGTGCGGGTCAGCGGGCCGGCCGCTCGCCCACGGTGATGCGGACGGTCTGCACCTGGCCGCCGCGGCTGACTTCCAGCGTGACGCCCTGGCCCACGGTCTGGGGCCCCAGCTTGCGGACCAGGGTTCGCACCTGCCCGACCGGTTCGCCGTTGCAGGACAGGATGATGTCGCCCTGCTGCATGCCGGCCGCCGTGCCGGGGCCTTGTAAATCGACGCTCATCACCATCACGCCCGACCGCCTGGTGCCGTCCAGCGCCACCGGCTGCATGGCCAGGCCCAGGTAACCGCGCGCCACCCGGCCGTGGCTGGCCAGGGTGTCGGCCACGCGCTCGACCGTCGCGGCCGGCACCACCAGCGTGCGCCGCCGGGGCGCGAACACCGCCATGCCGATCGCCTGGCCGGCGGGGTCCAGCACCAGCCCACCCTCCGCACTGCGCCGCAGCCGGACATCCAGCTCCACCCGGGCGTCGATGTCGCCGCCACGCAGCGACTGCCAGGCGCCGGTGCTGCGCGACACCACGCCCAGGGCGGCGGTCGGGGTGCCGTCTTCGGCGCCGGCGACCAGCGCCAGGCTGCCGGTGGCGACCGGTGCCGGCACCAGCGACGCCGCGGGCAGGTCGGTGCGGTCCACCCGCAACAGGGCGATGTCGGTGCTGGAATCGCGGCCGACGCGCTGGGCGGGGATGGTCTCGCCCTCGGCGGTGACGACGGCGAAGCTGTCCTCGTCCGGCAGCGGCTCCTCGGCGGTGACGATCAGGCCGGCGCGCCAGATGAACCCCGTGCTGCCGAACCGGCCGGCGCGGATCGAGACCAGGCTGGGCGCGACCTTTGCCACGGCCCCGGAAAGAGCCTGCGACAGGGCGGCGGCGGTGGCGGCGGAGTGGTCGGACATCGGGATCTCCCCTGGCTGTTGGATGGAATGTGTGAACGCCGGCCCGGCTTGCCTACCGTCCGCCGTCTCGCGCGCCCCGTTGCCCTCCCCTGGCCACCTCCCTTGCCCGCACCGCCCTGCCTGCGCCCCTGGTCTGCGCCCCGGTCCGCGCCCCGGGTCCACGCCCGCGGCCGACGCCCCCCTTGCCCCGCCCCTTGCCCCGCCCCCTTGCCAGCGCCGGGCGGGCGCGGCATCCCACCGACCCAGCCGCAACCCGCCGGGAGTTCACGCGATGACCGCCATCGAACCGATCGCCTACACCGATGCGAAGCTGCGCCGGATCCTGGCCTCGGTGCGGACCATCGCCATGGTCGGCGCCTCCACCAACTGGAACCGGCCCAGCTACTTCGTGATGAAGTACCTGCAGAACAAAGGCTACCGCGTGATCCCGGTGAACCCGGCCGCCGCGGGCCAGGACCTGCAGGGCGAGCGGGTTTATGCCAGCCTGCGCGACATCCCCGACACGGTGGACATGGTGGACGTGTTCCGCCCCTCCGACTCGGTGCCGCCCATCATCGACGACGCCATCGCCATCGGCGCCAAGGTGGTGTGGATGCAACTGGGCATCCGCAACGACGAGGCCGCCGCCCGGGCCGAGGCCGCCGGCATCGAGGTGGTGATGAACCGCTGCCCCAAGATCGAGTTCGGCCGGCTGGGCGGCGAACTGTCCTGGAGCGGCGTGAACTCCGGCATCATCCGCAACCGCCCGCCGGAAGCCCCCACCGAGCGCCACGCCAAGCCCCGCCCGCTGCCGCCGCAGAACATCACCTATGGGTTCGAGACCCGCGCGGTGCATGCCGGCGCCGCGCCGGACCCCACCACCGGCGCCCGCACCACGCCGATCTTCCAGACCACGTCCTACGTGTTCAACGACGCCGACCACGCCGCCTCTCTCTTCAACCTGCACAACTTCGGCTACATCTACACCCGCCTGACCAACCCCACCGTCGCGGTGCTGGAGGAGCGGGTCGCCAACCTGGAGGGCGGCCGAGCGGCGGTGGCCGCGGCGAGCGGGCATGCGGCGCAGTTCCTGGTGTTCGCCACCATGCTGGAACCGGGGGACGAGTTCCTGGCATCCCGCAACCTCTACGGCGGCTCCCTCACCCAGTTCGGCCTGTCCTTCAAGAAGCTCGGCTGGACCTGCCACTTCGTCGATCCGACCGACCCGGAGAATTTCCGCCGCGCCATGACGCCGAAATGCAAGGCGATCTTCGTGGAGAGCCTGGCCAACCCCGGCGGCGTGATCGTGGACCTGGAGAAGGTGGCGAAGGTGGCGCACGACGCGGGCATTCCGCTGATCGTCGATAACACCCTGGCCACGCCATACCTGTGCCGGCCGATCGAATACGGCGCGGACCTGGTGACGCACTCCACCACCAAGTTCCTGGACGGGCACGGCAACTCCCTGGGCGGCGTGGTGGTGGAGTTGGGCCGGTTCGACTGGGCGCAGGGCGGCAAGTTCCCGACGCTGACCGAGCCGGAGCCGGCGTATCACGGGCTGCGCTTCTACGAGAATTTCGGCGACTTCGCCTTCACCACCAAGGCGCGCGCGGTGGCGCTGCGCGACTTCGGCCCGACCCTGGCGCCGATGAACGCGTTCCTGACCATCACCGGCATCGAGACCCTGCACGTGCGGATGGAGCGGCACTGCGCCAATGCCCAGGCGGTGGCGGCGTTCCTGGCGCAGCATCCGGCCGTATCCTGGGTGTCCTATGCCGGGCTGGAGTCCAGCCCGTTCCATGCCCTGGCGCGGAAATACCTGCCGAAGGGCGCGGGGGCGGTGTTCACCTTCGGGGTGAAGGGCGGCTATCAGGCCGGGATGAAGCTGGTGGAGACGGTGCGGCTGTTCTCTCACCTGGCGAATATCGGCGACACGCGCAGCCTGATCCTGCACCCGGCCTCCACCACCCACCGGCAGTTGACCGATGAGCAGCGGGAGGCCGCGGGCGCGGGGCCGGACGTGATCCGGCTGTCGATCGGGCTGGAAACCGCGGCGGACCTGATCGCGGACCTGGACCAGGCGCTGACGGCGACCGCGTAGCCGCCGGCCAGGGCGATCGGCCTGCCGGACAGGGCGATGGCCGCCCCCCGTCGTGGTGGGCGAAGGCCCACCACCCACGACTGTGTCATGCGGAACGCACCACAACGGGCGCGGAACGATCAGGGCGGCCGGGGCACAGCCACCGGCGGCCGGGCCGGCGCGGGCAGGGGGAAGGGCGTCGCCGGCGGCTCCCCGATGAAGAAGCCCAGGATGCCGCGGATGCCGTCGCGGGTTGGCGCGGGCCAGCCGAGCGCGGGGTTGCGGTCTGCCTCGGTGTCGCAGAAGACGACCTCTCGGCGGCGGAATTCCTTCATCAGGCGGGGCAGGTTGCCGCGGTAGCGCATCATGGCGCAGATGCAGGGCGAACCAGAGATTGCCGTCGCACAGGCTGGGGGAGATGCCGAGGTCGCTGCAGATCTCCGTAATCGCTCGGCCGACCGGGCGGCGGCGGATTTGCGCTTCGAGCTGGTCCAGCGTTGGCAGCGCGTCGGGGTCGGGGGTTTCGGCCAGGTTGGGGCCGCGGACCGTGGCGCGGCGGGGCGGGGGCGGTTCGGCGAGGGCGCGCTGGGCCTGCGGCCGGGCCTGGTGCGGCGCGGGGTCCCGGGGCTTGAACCACACCAGGTCGCGGCCGCGCGCGGCGCGGGCGAGCAGCACGCGTTCCAGCGCCATGGCCCGCAGCAGGCCGCGGGCGAGGCGGGTTTGGATCGTTTGGAGGCGGGCGGTGCCGAAGAACTGCGCGATGGTCGCGAAGCCGCGGGCGACGGCGCGGTGTTCCAGGGTTTCTGCGAGGTGGAGGCCGTAGCCGATCAGGACGTGCACGATGGCGAGCATGTCGTCGATGCGCGGCGGGATGGGCTTGCCGGGCCGGACCTTTGGGGGTTCGGGGAGGGGAGGTAGGCCGGAGGTGGTGGTCGCGGCGGGCATTGTCATTATAAATAACTAACGCGGGGCGCGAAGTCAAGGAATTTCTCTCGGTCGATGCGCCTCGGGACAAGTGCCACTGCGTGTGCCGCCACGCCGCTTCGGGGCCAACTTGCCAGTACGCCGATCCCAGTGTGCGACGGCGAGGCGTCCCGTCCCGTAGGGGACGCCAACTTGCAGAATATCTGTATTTTCAGTATGTTACAGGCGGGCGCCCCCGCCTCCTGCCACCACCTCCTGCCACCACCTCTTACAGTTACTGGTTGCAGCGTCTAGGTTTTTTGTCCGGCGACGGAGGATGCAACGTCAGCCCCTACCCGAGTGCTTGCGAATCGCAGTACCGATTGTGCAACAAACAGCGCATGGTACAGCCCCCAAAAAGACCCTCGTGAGAGCACTGGCTTCAAGCCGACGCGGCCAGGACGTGAGCAGAGTAACTACCAGCCCTCCAGGCAACAGGATCATCGGCAGCCGTCAGTACCCACACGCGATAGCGGCTACAATCGTGGCCAAACCGAGCGCGGGGGCAGCCACCAGCCAGTAAAGCGCAAGCCGTAGCCGGGCTGCGGCGGTTGCGAGCCGGTGGCTATTTTCGGTGACTCCCTCACCCAAGCCGATCGCTAAGGAATAGAGCAAAGCTGCTTCCTCTTCATCGTGTCGGCGTCCGTCTAGCACCTCTGACGGATGGCAACCGGCCGTCATCAGCGACGCCGGGCGTAGAACAAGAAGCGCCATGATTGCGGCGACAGTTAGGGCAGAAGTTGTGGAGATAGCTCCTAGCTGATACCTTGCTGGATAGCGGCCAAAAACAACCGTTAGGGCAGCCAGAGTTCCAACAACGGCCCAGCCGGCAACGGATATTGCTCTTGCTTCTGCGGCACGTAAGGCGAGGGCCTGGGCTACCAGCTTTGAACTCGGCCAAGCGTAGCGCCTCCCTGCCACGAACGACGTAGATGTTTTGCTCGCCCATCGAGGAATCCGCTGTCCGTCAATTGAATCTCTTCAGGATCAGAACTTTCTCATTCAGTCAATCCGCCCCCTCAGCGTCCGAGCGCATCTCGAGCCGTGACATTCCCCACGAGCCTAAATGGGCTTGCGACATTGTGCAGCACATTAGGACAGTTGCGACTGCGCCACGGCATGCGTATCGTGCCGAGAGAGGATCGTTTTGAGTTCTCATGTACCGGAGTGCCGGAACCGAGAGGGACGGAAATGAAGTGGGTCGTGATCGTTTTAGGCGGAATTATTGTCTTAGGCCTCCTCGGCAGCCTAGGGACTAACTCCCAAAACGAGGATTGGGGCACATATGCGGACATTTTCGCTAAGAGAGCCGTCAAGGCCCAACTTAAAGACCCGGATAGCGCGGAATTTGGCGAGGTGAGTACATTCCGAGATGCAGACGACGATGTTCGCTGGGTCTGCGGCATCGTGAACGCGAAGAATTCGTTTGGCGGGTATGTCGGTGCAACGCCATTCGTCGTCCGGGTGACGGTGACAGATCGGCATCCTCCCAATGGCGGACTACGTGCCAGATCAGCCGCGTTCGTCGGCGACGCGGCCTTGCAAATTCACCAGCAACACTGCCGCAATTTTGTGGCTACAGCACAGAATCCGATCGCAACCGTGCGTCCGAAGTGGCTGCCGCAATTGAGACTTGCGTGAAAGGCATGTTTGATAGTGGCCTCTCAAACCACTTCTCAAATGTTTCGCATAGAGAGCAAGATCGCATTTATCGGAGAAGCATGTACGAAAGATGTACGGGAGCAGCCTGCACTCTATGGGCTTCATTGACTCTGGAGGAGTTATAGAAACTCTATTTCGGCGCTTTCCAACCGGTGACGACGCCGTTGTCCAGGTACACGCTGGAGCCGGTACCCTGTTGGAGCCGTAGCGATACGTCTCTTTGATCTTGGTTTTCAGTATGCGTTCGGACATGCGGGTAGGCTTGCCCCAGGAGTCCAATAGCTGTTCCCGCGTCATACCCGTCCAGATACGCTTGGACTCGATCATACCGCGCACCTGTGGGTCTGTGTATTTGCGCTGAATGTTGGCGAGTCGCTCAGCTTCAGCGGCCTTCTCTTTCGAGTTCGCCTGGACCGCCATTGCCACGAGGATAGCGATCAGAAAAATGAAAAAAACAACGCCCATTGTGCTCCCCCTGGCATCACCGGAACGGGCATGATCGTAGAGCGGTTCAATCCGCAGTCAACATAACGGTTGAGGATGTCCTACGGAGGGGACGCGACTTGGACAGAGGTGCGAATTGAGCGCGGGGTTGGCCGAGGCGCGAACGCGGTACATTCCGCTTCACCCACCTCCCCAGGGGGTGTTTGACGATCACGCAACCTCGCCGTCTCGCCCAAAAGCCTCTCAGAAGCCCGCACACGGTGCCTAGCAGCCTCGGCCGCTTATTGGCCCGAGAGGCCCGTACGCGCCGACTCCGGGGCAAATGAGCGCCGGGAAATGCATGTCTGACGTGGTGATGGTGACCCAGGTGGTGGAGGGCCAGCATACAGCACCGTGGAGGGCCAGCCCGGCATCCCGCAAACCCCGGCACCGGGTGCTGTAAGTGCCTGATCTCCGGGGGTCAGATCACCACCCCGCCGGCGTCACGCAACCTAGTGATTGCGGGATGGCGGATGTAAAGGCTCAACTTGCGCCTTTAGCGTCGTGGAGGGCCGGCGGATGCTTCCGCAGAATTCTGCCAAAGCATCGTGGAGGGCCAGCAGCCTGTCCGACTAGAGCAGATTTATTCGGTTAGGGGCGACGGGTCGGTTTCGCCACCATGCGGCGGTCAATATGATTTTGGCATCGGCCTATTGAGCATTCCGCAGAACTACGCCCAGACTTCAATCGGGCACCTCTCAGAACCGCCCCATCCCACGCTGCGATGTGTCGGCATACTGCTGCTCAGTCGCCGCCCCCCACCATTCCGCTGCTCATTGACCCATCCCCCACCGCGACAACCCCCGCCCGTCGCCCTATCATCCCCTCCGTGCCGAAGGGAGACAAACGTGAAAGCCTCGCTGTTCTATCTGCCCTCCATCGGCAGCCGGGCGGAAATCGAAGCCGGCATGGCGGGGATGACGGGCCTATTACCAGCGCATGCTGCGCGAGCTGACCGAGCAGACGCGGCTGGCCGACGAGCTCGGCTACGACTCGATCAGCTTCACCGAGCATCATTTCCACGTCGAAGGCTTCGAGCTCTCCAACAACCCGGTGCTGCTCGACCTGTACTTCGGCATGCAGACCAAGCGCATCCGCGTCGGCCAGCTCGGCATCGTGCTGCCGGCGGCCAACCCGATCCGGGTGGCCGAGGACATCGCCATGCTCGACCACATGACCGGCGGACGCGCCAACGCCGGCTTCGCACGCGGCTACCAGCGCCGCTGGGTCGACATCATGGCGCAGCAGACGCACGGCATCCACGGCGCCCAGCCGCACCAGCACGACGCGATCGACGCCGCCAACCGCGCCGCGTTCGAGGAGTGCTTCCAGATCATCAAGAAGCGCCTGGACCGAGGAAATGCTCACCTTCGACGGCAAATACTGGAGCGTGCCGGCGGGCGAGACGCCGTGGACCCTCGAGGCCACCACGAAATGGGGCAAGGGCGTCGAGAACGGCATCGTGAAGTCGGTCGGCGTGGTGCCGAAGCCGCTGCAGAAGCCGCATCCGCCGATCTTCCAGCCCTTCGCCTCGTCGGAGACTCCATCCGCTGGTGCGGCGAAGGAGGGCGTGACGGCGATCCTGCCGCCGATGCTCCCGGTTTACGAGAACAAGCTGTACGACGTCTATGCCGAGGTGTCGGGCCGCCCGCCCGGCGAGGGCACCGGCGTGCTGCGCGACGTCATCATCGCCGACACCGACGAGGAGGCGATGGCGCTCTGGCACGACTCCGGCCAGTTCTCCGGCCCCGCCTGGTTCGAGCCGTTCGGCTTCCGCGCGGCCTGCAGGACCCGGAGACAGGGCGTTCCTGACGCCCGAGGAAGCCGAGAAGGAAGGCTACATGTTAGCGGGGACGGTCGATACGGTGATCCGCGGGCTGGAGGCGAACATGCGCCGGCAGAAGGTCGACTGGCTGTTCTGCTACACGTACAACGGGCTGATCCCGCACGCGAAGCTGATGAAGTCGATCGAACGTTCTGGACCAAGGTGATGCCGCGGTTCAACTGACCGGCCGGCGGGCGTCCGGCGCAGGGGCCGGGCGCTCGGCGACGGGGCGGGGCGCTCGGCTCATGGCGCCGAGCGTGGCGCAGGGCGGTCAGGGCACTGCGGGACCGGTGGTCACCGCACGGGGTGCGGCGGCCAGCGCACGGGCGTTGGGAAAGCCGCACCGCCCCTCCACAGCCGCGTCATGGCTGGCCCCCGAGCCCCCCTCTACGACCGCGTCGTGGCCGGGCCCCGAGCCCCCTCTGCGACCGCGTCATGGCCGGCCCCCGAGCCCCCTCTGCGACCGCGTCATGGCCGGCCCCCGAGCCGGCCATCCACCCGAAGTCCGATCGGGTCGCGTGACCGCGTGCCGGCACGATCTGACGGGGGTAGATGGCCGGCTCGGGGGCCGGCCATGACGGGGTTGTACCGGACTGGCACGCGGCTGCGCCGGAGGTGCCACAGCGCGTCGGGCCGTCACGGCTCATAGAGTCCGTCACCGCGCATGGAGACCGTCACGGCGCTGGAAGCCGTCACCGCGCATAAAGTCCGTCACGGCGCATACAGTCCCGCCCCGCGCGCCCGCACCTTCGCCAGTGCCACCAGCAGCTCCAGCGTCGGCACCGGAACCCCGGCCATCTGCGCCAGCACCAGGGGCGCGTCGAACATCCCATCGATCTCCATCGGCCGCCCCAGCTCCAAGTCCTGCAAAATGCTCGGCTTGTGGTCCAGGCGCGCGGTGCTGGCGACGCGCTGGTCGAAATTGCGCTCCGGGCGGGACCCGTGCGCCTCGGCGATCGCGGCGGCTTCCTGCATCACAAGCAGGGCGGCGGCGCGACAGGCGGGTTCCGCATACACGGTTTGCGGCGCGGCGCCCGACAGCACCGCCAGCGTGCCGCCGGCCAGGTTGTTGACCAGCTTGTTCCACAGCGCGGTGCGGAT
Source organism: uncultured Alphaproteobacteria bacterium (assembly GCA_963721065.1). GTDB lineage: Bacteria > Pseudomonadota > Alphaproteobacteria > Acetobacterales > Acetobacteraceae > CAWBLP01. Next base: position 297,723 of record CAVRHO010000009.1, on the reverse strand, counting down.
GTCGGGTGAGGCCTCGCCGATGATGCCGCCGGCGCGCAGCAATTCCGCCAGCGCCTCGGCGCGCGCGGAGACGCGGCCGTCCGGCTCGCCGAAGACGACGCGGCTGCGCGGCTGTTCCACCTCGATGACGCCCGGCGCGGTGACGGCGCTGGCGGAATACACCACGCCGCCGATGGTGCGCTCGGGCCCCACGGCGCGCCACAGTGCGTCGCCCGGGTCGATGCGCGACAGGCGGCTGCCTTCGTGCGGGCCGGGCAGGGCGTGGAAATACCACCAGGGGATGCCGTTCATCACGAAGGCCACCGCGGTGTCGGCCTGCAGCAGCGGCCCGATGCCGGCGGCGACCTGGGGCAGCGCGGGCGCCTTCACCGTGACGATCACCGCGTCCTGGGGGCCGAGCGTGGCGGGGTCGTCGGTGGCGGGTGGGCGGAGGTGGTGGGTGCCGTCCACCGCGTGCACGGTCAGGCCGTCGCGCCGGATCGCCGCCAAATGCGGGCCGCGCGCCACCACCGACACCGTCGCGCCGCCGCGGGCCAGACGCACGGCCATGTGGCCGCCGATGGCGCCGGCGCCATAGACGCAGATCCGCATGCGGGCTCCTCCCGTTGGTTGGGCGCATCGGACGCCAGCGGTGGGGTCGCGTCAACTCGGAGTGGCGTGGTGACGCCGGCCGTCACGACCGGTCTGCAGGGCGTTTCTCCTGTGGTGGTCCGGTGAGGCACACGCCGCAGCCGCCCTCCAGCCCTCCGGTGAGGCACACGCCGCAGCCGCCCTCCACCCACGCCGCAACCGCCCTCATCCCCGCCGCATCCGTGTTCATCGGCGTTCCCGCTTCCTTGCGGCGGGCCGCGCAAGCCATGGCGCGCTGCCACACCGGATCGACCCGACCCGGGCCGGCCATCACCGCTGGGCGGGCGAGCACCCGCGCGCCAGGCGGGTCGCTGTTACGCTCGCGCCGGCCGGCACCAGCCGCCAGCCCAGCCGCTGCCCGGCCTCCCCCAGCACGCCGGAGGGCGTCTCCGCTTCGACCGCGCCCTTCACCTCGATGGACCGGAACCGCTGCGCGACGAAGCCGGGGGGCAGCGTGTCGCCCGCGATCCCGGCCTTCTGCTTCAGCGCGCCCAGGAACTCCGCCGGATCCCGCAGATCCTCCCAGACGCTGGGCAGGAACAGTGCCGCATGGCCGCCGCTGCGAATGATCAGCCCGTCGGTGCCGGGACGGAGCTGGTCCAGCAGGTCCGCCTCGTCCGCCACGTCCATCGCAACCGGCGGCGTCAGCACGGACACCGACAGCGCCAGCCCGGCCAGTTCGTCCAGCGCCAGCCCGGGAAACCGCCAGTCGCGGAACGCCGCGTTGAACGCGTGCTGGGCCACGTCCACCACCAGCGGCCGGCTCGCCACCGCGGACCCGATGCAGCCGCGCAGCGCACCCTGCCGGCGCAGCGTGACGAACGCCGCACCCGGCGCGCCCAGCAGAGGCGGCAGCGCGCCATCGCTGACCACATCCGGCGCGCTGCCGGTGTTCAGGCCGAACGCGATCGACTCGCGCGCCACCTGGATCAGCGTCGGGCCGACCGCCTCCACCGCGGCGCGTTCCTCATCCGTATCGGCCGGCGCGGCGCCTGGTTCGTTCAGCGCCCAGGCGCCGTAGCCCACCACGCGGTCGCGCCCGCCGGCGGTGTCGCCGGAGTTGCGCAGGTCCAGCCGTTCGATCCGCAGCCCGTGCCGGCGCGCCGCCAGCAGCATGCCGCGCGTCGGCACCGCGCCGCAGGCCTGCTGCGGACCGAACACGTCCACGTCCAGGCGCTCGATCGCGGCGGCGGTCTGCGCATCGGTCGCTGGCAGGCGGCGTAGTCCAGATAGTGCGAAAGGTCGGTGGAGACCACGAACAGCGTCTCCGGCCCGCCCCACAGCGCGTCGAACACCGCGGCGACCGCATCCGGCGGCGCTTCGCCGGCGACGATCGGCACCAGGCGGAAGTCGCCGAGCGTCTGCTGCAGGAACGGGACATGCACCTCCAGCGCGTGTTCCCGCGTATGGGCGGCTTCGAGCGTGCCGACCATGCGGCAGTCGCCGCAGCCGGGCGATGCTTCGGTGTCCAGCGCGACGCGGCCATTCGGCATGTCCCAGGCCGCGGCGGTGTCGACCGCGAGGCCCTGGAAGCCGACATAGTGCGACGGGCCGATCAGCACGACGCGGCGGATCCGGCCGCGTCGCCGTGAGCAGCCGCGCATAGGCGCGGGCGGCGACACGGGCCGGAATAGATGTAGCCGGCATGCGGCGCGATGATCGCTTTCGGCAGGCGGTCGTCCGGCGGGGCGTCGTCGGCCTCGGCGAGGAAGCCGGCCACCTGGCGGCGCAGCGCAACGGGATCGGCCGGATAGAAGGTTCCCGCGACGGCGGGCGAACGGATGGCTGTCATGGCCTCTGCTTTCGGCAAGTCGATGCGCGGGCGTGATTGGATGCAACCAGGGACATAGGAATTTGCCTCCGCTGTTTGGAGGCCGAGCATGCAAATGGATACTACTCTCGATATTGGCACGGTTCCCGCCCGCCACTGGCATGCACTGCCGGACGGCCGCATCCAGTGCGATGTCTGCCCGCGCTTCTGCAAGCTGAACGAGGGACAGCGCGGCCTGTGCTTCGTGCGGGCGCGCCAGGGCGACGCGATGGTGCTGACCACCTACGGGCGGTCATCCGGCTTCTGCATCGATCCGATCGAGAAGAAGCCGCTCAACCATTTCCTGCCGGGCACGCCGGTGTTTTCGTTCGGCACCGCCGGCTGCAACCTGACCTGCAAGTTCTGCCAGAACTGGGACATCTCCAAGGCGCGCGAGGCGGACCGGCTGAACCAGAACGCCGGGCCGGAGCAGATCGCCGCGGTGGCGCAGCAGCTCGGCTGCCGGTCCGTGGCCTTCACCTACAACGACCCGGTGATCTTCCTGGAATACGCCGTGGACACCGCGCGCGCCTGCCATGACGCGGGGCTGAAGACGGTGGCGGTGACCGCCGGCTACATCACCCCGCAGGCACGCGGCGACTTCTACGAACATATCGACGCGGCGAACGTGGACCTGAAGGCGTTCACCGAGCCGTTCTACCATCGCCTGTGCGGCGGCCGCTGAAGGATGTGCTGGATACGCTGGTATCGTTGCGGCACGAAACCAAGGTGTGGCTGGAGATCACCACGCTGCTGATCCCCGGCGAGAACGACAGCGACGCGGAGTTGCGTGCGCTCGCCACCTGGATCGCCGCGGAGCTGGGCCCCGACGTGCCGCTGCATTTCAGCGCCTTCATCCGGACTGGCGGATGCGCGAACACGCGCCCACCCCGGCATCGACGCTGGCGCGCGCCCGGTCGATCGCGATGGGGCGCGGGCTGCGGTACGTCTATACGGGCAACGTGCACGACCCGGCCGGCGGCAGCACCTGGTGCCATGCCTGCGGCGCCCTGCTGATCGAGCGCGACTGGTATCAGCTCGGCCGCTGGGGGCTGGACGCGACGGGGCGCTGCACGCAGTGCGGCACCGCGGCGGCGGGGGTGTTCGAGGCGGCGCCGGGCACCTGGGGACGCAAGCGCCAGCCGGTGGCGCTGCGGGCGTAAGCACCATAGGCGTTGGCACAAGCACCATGGGCGTTTGGCACAAGCACCATGGGCGTTGGCAGAGGAACACCGGCGCCAGTCCCCCATGTCATGGCCGGGCCCGACCCGGCCATCTACCCCGCACCGATCGGGTCGGGTTGCAACGGAACACGCCTGGACGGGGGTGGACGGGCGGATCAAGTCCGGCCACGACGCGGGGGTACGGTGCTTGTCCGCACGCGCTGGAGGGCAGTGTTTTGCGCACGCGCCAGTACCCCCGGCACAGTGGTTTTGAGTGGTTGCGGCAGCGACACCCCGGTTTCGCGGCTCCATCTGCTCGCGGCACTCGGCCGCCGAGTAAGCATCCCCTGGAGCGGCCGCTTTGGGTGGATTGCGGACATGGCTTGGTGACTGCCACGCGGCACATCTTCGTCACCCCTACACGACGTAGCGACGGAGACCATCCATCAGCCGGGGCGCGTTGAAATTCAGCAGCAGCCCGACGCGAATGCCGCTCATGCGCAGATAGGTCCGCAACTGCAGTTCGTGTACGCTGAGGATTGTCGCGACCGACTTGATTTCCAGTATCACCTGCCCTGCCACGACCAGGTCCGCCTTGAAGCCCTCACCGACCGGCTCGCCCTTGTAGAGCATCGGCATGGGAACCTGTCGTTCGAACGCCACGCCCGCGCGCCGCAGCTCGACGCACAGGCACTGTTCATAGACGGATTCCAGCAATCCAGGGCCGGTGTGACGATGCACCTCGATTGCCAGGCCGATGACTTGTTCGGTCAATGTCTCCGACAGAAGCATGTGCTGCTCCGTGTTCCCCGTGGTCCTCCGCGCTTTCTCCGTGCGAATCAAAAAATAAGCCGTTAACGCGCGAACCGTGGGTGGGAGGGCACGGGGACGCGGCACGCTTCCGGGTCGGCTCACGCCGTGCGGATCGGGCGGTTTGCTGTCGTTTTTTGTTTCGCACGGAGAAAGTGCGGAGGACCACGGGGAACACGGAGGGGGTGACCGGCCCGCGTTGCAAAGGTCAAGAATTATGCACCAAAACCAGAGCCTTGAAATCATAGGGCTTTTCCGGTGCATAAATTAGGTGCATAACTAAGCCATGAAATATGGCTACGCACGAGTCTCGACGGACGGCCAGAGCATCGCGCGCAGGTCGCCCAGCTCAACCGCGCCGGATGCAAGAAGGTGTTCCGCGAAGCGGCGAGCGGAGCCAAGACCGACCGCGCCCAGCTTCGCAAGGTGCTCGCCCAGCTCGACGCCGGTGACGTGCTGATGGTGACCCGGCTCGACCGGCTGGCCCGATCGACCCGCGACCTGCTGAACACCCTCGCCGCGATCACCGACCGCAAGGCCGGGTTCCGATCCCTTGGCGACACATGGGCCGACACCACGACCGCGCACGGGCGGCTGATGCTGACCGTGCTCGGCGGGTTGGCGGAGTTCGAGCGCGAGCTGATCCGCGCGCGAACAGGCGAAGGCCGCGCCCGCGCCGTGGCCGCGGGCGTGAAGCATGGGCCGGAAGCCGAAGCTCACCCCGCACCAGAAGAAGGAGGCGCTACGGCGCCGTGATGCTGGCGAGCCGATGCGCGACATCGCGCGCAGCTACAACGTCAGCCACAGCACGATTTCGAGGCTTGCAGCATGACATTGACCGACGAGGAAATTGCGGTCGGCGATGAGCTAGAACGCATATTCATGCCGTGGCCCACAGAAACGAGAGAGTGTGCGGCAACAAGGCAGCCACTTTGTGCATTGCACATCTGCCGACAATGCCGTCAAAATCCTAGCCTCTCGCCGGTTCTGGATGCGCAACGTGCGCTGCATGAATGATTACATGGAGGCGAGTTTCGGACATCAGCAGCTTGTGCGCCTTTTCTCAAAATCAACAACTGAAAAGCAGCATTCATCGAGACACTCGCGCCATACGGTGATGATATGGGCAACAGAGTGCTGAAGCATTTCGATGAGTGGTGGAACACATTCAATTCAACACCTACATAAGTCAATCTCCGAGCACTACCAATCAGAGAACGTTTATGGGCGTCTTTCGATGTGGCGTGCCTACGGGGGAGCCTCGGCGAAGGCTGCATTGGTATTGCGCATACCGTTGGTACCGGGGCAGGCGGCGGGTCTTCGTCTCCTGTTCAGTCCCGTCGAATATCTCGCGTTTGACGAAATAGAGCAGGAATTTTGGAACGCCCTGCGGAGCATACGCGGCAACGCCGCCGTGCTGTCGAAGCTCAAACCCGATCTCGTGTTCAATATGGCCTTTTTTATGCTTGTGCTGGCGGCGCTTTGTCTGAAGCACCAGGGCAATTAGAGAGGAAAAAGAATGGCGTGCGATCTACCTTTCCCATGCCTTGCCATCCGTAACATTGAACGGAGCGTTGAGGTCATAGGCGGCGTGCCGCAGACCGTTTACAAAATCCCATCGAAAACGATGCAAAAGCAGATACATGGGGTGTCAATTCACGATATTATTGACCGGGTGATAATCGGCCCTCTGTCTATAATGCCGATATACGAGGCATTTTTCAGCATTTTGCGAGACGCGGGCGATTGAAGAGCCGGGGTCGAGGCTCGCCTTTCGGACATACCCTTGAGAACGTAGCCGTGCTCCGCCGAGCCAACTCATTGAGCTTGCCGCGTATCGCGGGAACGACGGCGACTTTCCATATAGCCACTTCCGACTCCCCGCCGCCGGAGGCGTCGGGTTAGCGCCTGATAATCCGGTTTACCGGGCGCTTGAGTGCTCCAGTCGGACCGAGGCACCCCCGGCTCCGGACGGTCCGCTATGGGTCGGAACCGGCTGTCCCGCGTCGAGCCTTAGCCCGGCGGCCAGGCAGTCGTGGGCAGCCCACCCTCCAACCGGTCAGAACCTCCGCGCAAAGGTACCAGATGGCGGTGTCGTCCGCACTGATCCCACGCATATCGGGCAACCCGGGACGGTTCACCCCGCGACGCGCGCCTTCTCCCGCAGCTCGAACTTCTGGATCTTCCCCGTGGAGGTCTTCGGCAACGGCCCGAAGCTGACGAACCGCGGGCACTTGTAGTGCGCCAGATGCGTGCGGCACCAGGCGATGATGTCATCCGCACTGACACCCTCCGTCCCCGGCTTCAGCGTGACGAAGGCCTGCGGCGTCTCGCCCCACTTCGCATCCGGCCGCGCCACCACCGCGGCTTCCATCACCGACGGGTGCTTGTACAGCACCTCCTCCACCTCCAGCGACGAGATGTTCTCGCCACCCGAAATGATGATGTCCTTGGCGCGGTCCTTCACCTCGGCATAGCCGTCCGGATGCATCACCGCCAGGTCGCCGGAGTGGAACCAGCCGCCGGCGAATGCCTCGTCGCTGGCGCTGGGGTTCTTCAGGTAGCCCTTCATCACCGTATTGCCGCGCAGCATCAGCTCGCCGATCGTCTCGCCGTCGGCCGGCACCGGCTGCATCGTGGCGGGGTCCAGCACCGCGGCTTCCTCGATCATCGGCGTGTTCACGCCCTGGCGCGCCATGAACGCGGCCTTCTGGTCGATCGGCAGGTCCTCCAGCCCCGGCTGCCACAGGCACACGGTGGACGGGCCGTAGGTTTCCGTCAGGCCGTAAAGATGGGTGACGGCGAAACCCAGCGCCTCCATCTGCGCAATCACCGTGGAGGGCGGGGCCGCGCCGCCGGTGGCGATCTGCACCGTCTGCGCGGGGCGACGGCGCACATCCTCCGGCGCATGGATCAGCATCGACAGCACCACCGGCGCGCCGCACATATGCGTCACCGCGTGGTCGCCGATCGCGGCGTAGATCTCGGCCGGCACGACCCGGCGCAGGCAGACATGCGTGCCGCCCGCCAGCGTCACCGCCCAGGTGTAGGTCCAGCCGTTGCAGTGGAACATCGGCAGCGTCCACAGATACACGCTGCGTGGCGACAGCCCGAAGGTCAGCGCATTGGCGCACGCATTGAGATACGCACCCCGGTGATGCGCCACCACGCCCTTCGGATTGCCGGTGGTGCCGGAGGTGTAGTTCAGCGCGATCGCCTGCCACTCATCGTCCGGCAGCCGCACCGGATGCGCCGGGTCGCCGCTGGCAAGGAACGCCTCGTATTCCGCCCCGCCCAGGGCTTCGCCGATGCCGCCGGCTTCCGGATCGTCGATCTCCACCGTCAGTAGCCGCCGGCCCACCTGCGGCAGGGCGCGCTTCACCACGGAACCGAACTCCCGGTCCACCAGCACCGCCCTGGCTTCCGAATGCTGCAGGATGAACGCCACCGCCGCCGCATCCAGCCGGATGTTGATCGAGCACAGCACCGCGCCCAGCATCGGCACGGCGTAGTGCGCCTCCAGCATTTCCGGGGTGTTGGGCGCCATGATCGCGACCGTGTCGCCCTTGCCCACGCCCGCCCGCGCCAGTGCCGAGGCCAGCCGGCGGACGCGTTCCAGGAACTGCGCATAGGTGTAGCGGCGCGCGCCGTGGATCACCGCCACGCGCGACCCGTAGATGCGCGCGGACCGCAACAGGAAGGAGACCGGCGACAGCGGCACGTAATTCGCCGGCCGGCGTTCCAGGTCCTGTTCGAAGATCGACATGGACGTTCCCTGCATGGTTGGACTTCCGCGCCACCCTAGTCAGCCCCCGGCGCATTGCCAATCAGCGGAAATCCGCCGGAACGCCGCCGCGATCGAGCCCGACCCGGCTCGATCCACCCGCGCAAGGCAGGCGAACCCGGGCCGGCATGCGCGGTTTATCGACCCAGCGATGACCGGGGGTGCCGATGGCCCGCTCTTTCGATTTCGGTTCGACGATCGCCGCCGTGCTGGCGGCGTCCGCCACCGCGCTGTTGCTGCGCCGGCGCGTCCGCCCGGTGCAGGCGGGCCTGGCACCCGCGGGCGATGCGAAAAGCGCCACGCTGGGGGCGCTGGAGACCGGCGCCGCGGTGCTGCAGCCGATGACGCCCCTGCAGGCCTTCGACGTGTACCTGGTCGGCTTCCACCCGATGAAGGACGCGCCGGACCACCAGTTGGAGGCGCACCACTACTGCAGGCAGGTGAACGAGGACTTCATGCAGTGCGTGCTGTTCGACGGCAACACGCGCGACGCGAACCTGACCGGGATCGAATACATCATCTCCGAACGCCTGTTCGAAACGCTGCCGGACACCGAACGGCAGGTACTGGCATCCGCACAACGGCGAAATCCTGTCGGGCCAGTTGATGGCGCCCGGCCTGCCGGAAATGGCGGAGACCGCGCTGATGCGGGGCAAGATCAACAGCTACGGCAAGACCTGGCATCTGTGGCGCACCGGCGGCCTGGGCTTCGAGGCCGACACGCTGCCGCTGGGCGAACCGATGCTCGCCTGGTCCTTCAACCGCGACGGCGAGGCGGATCCCTGCCTGCTGCAGGCGCGCGACCAGCGGATGCAGGTCAGCACGCAGCAGCGCCGCCAGGCCCGTGCGGCGCTGGCCGAACACGCCCATGCGCAGGAGGGCGTGGACGTGCTGAAGGGACGGTTCGGCCGCGCGGCCTCCGACATCCCCGGCGTGCGGGACAAGCGGCCGCAGCCGTGAGCCGGGTTGCCGAAGCACCGACGCTCCCCTAAGCCGGCCCGACGCAGCGTTGGAAGGGGATCGCGCCATGGCCGGATCGGTCAAGCTTACCGTGCAGGATTACATCGCCACCGTGGTGATGGACCGCCCGCCGGTGAACGCCCAGAACGCGGAATTCCGCCAGGAGCTGATATCCACCTTCGACGCGATGACCGACCGCGACGACGTGCGCGTGGTGATCCTGACCGGCACCGGGAAGATGTTCTCGGCCGGCGCCGACATGAAGGAGCGGCCGGACCCCGACCATCCCGGCGAGTACTGGCACTTCAACCGCCTGGCGCGGGAGTGCTTCAACAGCATCCACGAATGCGCCAAGCCGGTGATCGCCGCGGTGAACGGCCCCGCGCTGGGCGCCGGGCTGGGCCTGGTCGCCGGCTGCGACATCATCCTGTGTTCCGAAAACGCCCAGCTTGGCATGCCGGAGATCGATGTCGGCCTGGCCGGCGGGGCGGCGATGCTGCAGACGCTGTTCGGCAAGTCCCGCGCGCGGCGCATGTTCTACACCGGTTGGCGCGTGCCGGCCGAGGAGCTGTACCGCACCGGCGTGGTGGAATGCTGCGTGCCGCTGGAGCAACTGATGCCGGAGGCGATGAAGCTGGCCGCGGAGATCGCCTCCAAGAGCCCGATCGGCATGCGCTACGCCAAGCAGTCGATGAACACCACGATGCACATGCCGGCCCGCGACGGCTACCGGTTCGAGCAGGGCGTCACCGTCATGCTGTCCAAGACCGAGGACGCGCAGGAAGCGCGGCAGGCGTTCCTGGAGAAGCGCAAGCCGGTGTGGAAGGGGCGCTGAACGCGACCCGCGCCACGCCTGGCGTGCGGGTCCCATGTGCCGGCGTGGGAGCGTCGTGTGATGGCGTGCGGGTCCGGGATACCGCCCCCCGTCATGGCCGGCCCCCGAGCCGGCCCCCGAGCCGGCCATGCCCCCTGTCATGCCAGCCCGCGTATCGTTAGACCGTTGGTCGGCAACCGACCGTCATCGGCCAAGGCCGGCCATCCACGACCTTTGCTGATGGCAGCAACGAAAAGACAGTGGATGGCCCGCCTGCGCGGGCCATGACGCTGAAGGGCTCGCCGCGTGTCGAACGTAATGCGGATTGGTATCCGGCCGCGCAGGCACGCGCCCACGTGTCCCGATCGGTGCCGACGCGGGACCGTCCTGCCGATGCCTGCTGTTGACGCCGACCTGTCGCGTCGTTGCCTTCAAAAGCCCGAACGATGGCGTCCTGCGCGCAGTCGGGTCAGTGCTCCCCAGGAAGCAACACCCTCGCCGGCCGGAAAATCGCGGCACCTCGTGCGCTGAAGTCCGTACAACGCTTTTTGCCTGCAAGGTGGCGGGTCAGCGCGGCAGGGCTTCACGGCACACGAAGGGAGCGCGGCCGGTTCGCACCCCGCCACGATCCCAACTCACGCAACGCGCTGGCAGACGAAGATCGTATGCGTCTCCAAAAAGCGTCGCAAACTGCGCGGAAGCAGCGAGACGGCATTGATGTAGGCCCGGAAACTTGCGGCGGCAAACGGCCGGTCCCGCAACTGCGACATGCTGGAATAATCCTGCTGCGACTCGTCAAGGAACCTGACCGGCAGACCACAGCGTCGCGCAATTTTCTCCAGGTCGGAAAACGATGCAAGGTGGTTCTTTTCGTGCCACGGCAGCGTCAGGTATTTCAACGGCGGTATGGACTGTTTCAACGGACCGAGAAACCCATAGGTGTGATCGCCATGCTGGAAGTCGAACGGGAACAGGCGATTGGGGCCGCATACAACGAGCAGTCCCCGGGGCCGGAGCAGATCGACTTGTGAACAGATGAACATGGCACGGTACGATTGGAAATCCGGGACGAGCCGGGCGTTCCCGTCGCTGGTACCGACATGTTCGATCACGCCATGCGACATGATGAGGTCGAATTTCTCCATGTCCGGGTGTTCTTGCGGCACCTCGTGGGTGAAAAGCGGCAGGATGTAGGGCAGGGCGCGCGGGTCGGCGTCGAATTGCCGGCCTCCCGGTTCCAGGCCCCAGGCATCGTAGCCGAGCTCTCGCAGACCAATGATGGCGAAACCCAGCCCGCAACCGACATCCAACACCCTGACCGTCTCGGGTCGCCGTTCGGGGAAGTGGCGCTGGAGCATGGGGACGATGAATTGCTGGGCGATGCCGTAGGAACCGATCCGCTCCTGGACCGCAAGCTGCGTGTTGACTTTGTAGGTGACATCGGCGCCGAAGGCCTGCCCGTCCGTAGCTCCATCACCCATGCGGGGCTCCAAGGTGTGAGAAGGCGGTCTTTCAACCGGCCATGGATCGTCGTTTGGCACCCCGTTTCAAGTAACGGTTGTGCCGACCTCCTGGAGGAGAAGATATCAATAGTGACGACTCGAATTGAATATAAATCACGTGTCGAATATAAATCGCGTCCGAGAAATTGCGGTACTTTATATGAAATATCCTCGCAACTGTCGATTTTGTCAGTCGGCGGTTGCTTCGGCCGGCGTAGCAACTGTACACAGGACCGCCTGTGGCGCTTGTGCAACACCGGAACATCACGCGAACTTGACAACAATCAACCTGCGTTGGAGACGCGCGAGCGCAGTGACGCGATGCAGGCGAAATCGCCGACCGAACGCCGTGCCGCGTCCCGCGAACGTCTCCGGCACATCCTCCGGGTTAAGCTTCTGTGCCAGACCCCAGGGAACCGCGAGCGCGATTGCGTCCGAATGCGAGGGGCGGTCATCACACCGCTTCAGGAACGGTCGAACATCCATTTGGGGAGTTGAGGCGGCGCAACCTGCTCCGGAGCCGCATGGGCCATGATGCCCTTCAACGTCCGGTCAAAGTCCCATCCCGCCTGCGTTCGCGTCACGAACACACTGCGCCGGTCCAGCGGGTTGGTCTTGCGGCGCACCAGGTCGGACGCCTCCAGCACATTCAGCATTTTACTGATTGCCGGGCGACTGACGTTCAGCCGCTTTGCCAGCCCCCGCACCGTCTGCGGTTCCTCCTCGCCGTAGCAGATCAAAAGAGCTGCGAGTTGACGAGTGGACATATCGTACGTCCTTAGTCGTACTATGGAAGTCATGGCGTCCCGGAGGAACCCAAGTAGACATTCGGCTTCCGGTGTCGTATCGGGTGCCATGATCGTCAAATACTCAATTATTCGATTTTGATCACCTGTCATTTATAACATACAATGTAACATGTTGCGAATATTCAGCGTATATTCAAGGTGAAAAACCAATTATCGTGATGTGATCGCGATGTCATGCGAAACCGGTCTTCGCCCTGCCTCTGGAAAGGCCCGTCACCGCTCATCTCGGAAGTTCGCAGATATAGACAGCGGTTGTGTCTGTTCAGTGTTGACCTGATGCGTAAGGCGGGACGGCGAACGTTACCAGGATCAGTGTAAACATCACAAATGTGTCGCGTCGGCACGGAGCACCCGCAGTATCGCATCGGTCTGCGCATTCGCGCAGGCCCCGGCACCGCCACGCCAATTCGCAACCCGAAGGCCAGGGACTGGCATGCGGCCCACACAGGGTGCAGGCGCCGATCCGGCCGACCTTGCTTGCGCTCCAACCAAGGCCCAATGATCCGCGCGACGCGAAGGGGAAGGAGAACGAGATGGAAATGCGCACATTCGGGCGGACCGGCATGCAGGTCTCGCTGCTGGGCTTCGGCTGCGGCGCGGTGGGCGGACTGATGGTGCGCGGCTCGCCGGCGGACCAGGAGCGGGCGATCGGCCGCGCGCTGGACGTCGGGGTGAACTACTTCGACACCGCGGTGCAGTACGGCAACGGCGAGTCGGAGAAGAACCTGGGCCGCGCCCTGGCCAACCTGAAGCCGTCCAATGCCATCGTGGGGACCAAGGTGCGGATCCCCTCGGCGGAGTTCGGCGGCATCGGTGCCGCCGTCTCCGCCTCCCTGGAAGGCAGCCTCCAGCGGCTCGGCATGAATTGCGTCGACGTCTTCCACCTGCACAACCCCATCACCGCGAACGGCGGCGGCGAGACGCTCAGCGCCAAACAGGTGCTGGAGGAGGTGGTGCCCGCGTTCGAGACCATGCGGAAGCAGGGCAAGACCCGCTTCCTGGGCATCACCGCGGTGGGGGAGACCGCGGCGCTGCACCAGGTGCTGGACTCACGCGCCTTCGACAGCGCCCAGGTCAGCTACAACATGCTGAATCCCAGCGCCGGTACCGACCTGCCGTCCGGCTATCCGGCGCAGGATTACGGCCGGCTGTTCGACCACACGAAGGCGGCCGGTGTCGGCGTGATCGGCATTCGCGTGCTGGCCGGCGGCGCGCTGTCCGGGACGGCCGAGCGCCACCCGATCGCCAGCCCGCCGCCCGAGCCGATCGGTTCGGCATCCAGCTATGACAGCGACCTGGACCGCGCACGCCGGCTGATGCCGCTGGTGTCCGAGGGGTTCGCCGGCTCGCTGGCCGAGGCCGCGGTGCGCTTCGCGATCTCCCACCCCGCGATGGGCACCATCCTGGTGGGCATGGCGACGCCGGACCAGTTCGAGCAGGCGCTGGCGGCGGTGCAGAAGGGCGCGCTGCCGGCGGCGGCGCTGGAACGCCTGGCCGGGCTGCAGCGCGGGTTCAGCGGCGAGGCGCGGTAGGTCGCTTCAGACGGTGGTTCCGACCGGTGGCTGCAGCGGGCAGATGCGACGCCGGTCGGAACCACGCTGCATCCGTTCCGGCGTCCTCTCGCTCAATGGGTCTCCCGTGCCGGGTTCCAGTACGGGGCGGCTGTCTTTCACAAGGCGGTGGAGAAATCCGCCCGGGATGACGCCCTGAAGGCGAGGGCGGCGATCGCCACGGCAAGGGGAAGGAACGACACCCAGATCACCGTGTCCCAGCCCCAGGTCATCAGCAGCCCGCCGGCCGAGAACGACCCCAGGGTCATCAGCCCGAACACCACGAAGTCGTTGAACGACTGCACGCGTGTGCGTTCCTCGGGACGGTGACACTCCAGCACCAGGGCCGAGGCGCCGAGCCAGCCGAAATTCCAGCCGAGGCCGAGCAGGATCAGGCTCAGCCAGAAATGCGTTTCGGTCATGCCGGTCAGGCCCACAACGCCGGCGGCTGCGAACAGGACCAGTCCGGTCGCCACCATCCGCGGTGCGCCGAAGCGGCCGATCAACCGCCCGGTGAAGAAGCTGGGCGCGTACATGGCGATCACGTGCCATTGCAGGCCGAGATTGGAGACCGACTGTGACAGGCCGCACAACCGCATGGCCAGGGGCGCGGCGGTCATCAGGAAGTTCATCAGAAGGTAGGACACGGTCCCGCAGATCACGGCGGTGATGAACAGGGGCTGGCGCAGGATGACGCCCAGCGGCCGCCCGCCGGCAATTTCCGCCGCGGTCGGCCTGGGCAGCCGCACGCCCGCCAGGATCAGCGCGGCGATGACCGCCACGGCGGCCTGCGCCAGGAAGGTGGCCGCGAACAGGAAGGGCTGCCACAGATCCATCGTGTAGGTGACGAGTTGCGGGCCGATGACTCCGGCGAAAATCCCGCCTGCCATGACCGCGGACAGCGCGCGGGCGCGGCGCTCCGGCGCCACGCAGTCGGCGGCGGCGAAGCGGAACGAGAGAACGACGGCGGCGTAGGCACCGCCCAGGAACGTCGCGGCACAGAACAGCCAGAAGGAACTCAGCAGGATGGCCGCCGCGGCGAGCAGCCCGGCCACGGTGCCGCATCCGGTTCCCGCCATGAACGCCGCGCGCCGGCCGTAGTGCCGGGCGATGGCGCCGGCGGGCAGCGTGCAAACCGCCATGCCCACCACGAAGACGGAAACGGGCAACGTCGCCAGCACCTTGCTGGGCGCGAGTGTCTGGCCGACGATCGTGCCGGCGGCGTACACCACGGTCGAATTCGCGCCGGCCAGCGCCTGCGCGATCGACAGCCGCAGAACGTTGCCCCGCTGATCCGCGGCGACGGGCGCGGTGCTGGCATTCGTACTCAGGGGAAGGCTCCTCACTCCGGGATTTTCGCCTGGCGGGCGGGGGATGCCGGCTGGTCCGGCAGGGGACAGGGCAGTGCGCCGCCCAAGGCCAAACCAGGGCTCCGAGGCCAACGGACCGGTCCCACGGCGGAAACCTGTCCCACCACGGCCGGCGAAGGCCATACGCGTTGGACGCTGTGAGCAGGCCCCGACCGGCCCTGATCGTTACCCTCAAGTCTGCATCGGACAGTCTCAGCCGGCATTGCCCCCACCGTCTCCTCTGGCATCGCCCCCACCGTCCCTGGCGGCATCGTCCCCACCGTCCCTGGCGGCATCGTCCCCACCGTCCCTGGCGGCATCGTCCCCACCGTCCCTGGCGGCATCGCCCCCACCGTCATGACCGGCATTGCCCACACCATCCCTGGCGGCATTGCCCCCCACCGTCATGGCCGGCGGAGGCCGGCCATCCACGTCTTTGTCATGCCGAAGGCACACCGGCAATGCCGGAACCCACACGACGACGGCCGACGCTCCGACCGTTCGTATGGGATGCGTTCCGCATGACACAGCCGTGGATGCGCCGGCCTTCGCCGGCCCTGACGGTGTGGGCGATGCCGGCCCTGACGGTGTGGGCGATGCCGGCCCTGACGGTGTGGGCAATGCCGGCATTGACGGTGGGGGCAATGCCGGCAGGGATGGTGTGGGCGATGCCATAAGACACGGTCGTGCGTGACGGTCAGGGACAGGCCTCGCCATGAACGGGCCGGCGACGGACGCGCGCCCCAGGAATTCGGCCACCGCTTGACCCTGTAGTGACTACAGGCCCCATCTGGACCCTTATCCGGCCAAGCCCGCAGCCTGAACGGAGGTTCCTCCATGCCAGACGCAGCAGTCCTCGAGGCGGACACGCCAGCCATCACGCCGTTGCGCTACCGCGTCGCCGGCATGGACTGCCCCAGTTGCGCCGGCAAAATCGAGACGGCGCTGCGGCGCCTGGACGGCACCGACGACATCCGGATCAATTTCCACACCCAGGTGCTCAGCCTGCGCCTTGACGAAGCCGCCACGCCGCGCGACCGGATCGAGGCCAGCATCCGCACGCTCGGCTTCGGCATCACCCCGGCCGATGTCCGCACGGTCGCGCCGGAGACCACATCCGATACCGGAGAAACCCGGGCGGGCCTGCCCTGGCAGGCGTATCTCCGCAACCCGAAGGCGCGGCTGGCCCTGGCCACCGGGCTGCTGCTGGTGGCCGGCTTCGCGGTCACGCAGGCCCTGCCGGTGGCCGGAGCCTGGGCTTACCTGCCGGCTGCCGTCGTCGGCCTGGCGTTCTTCGGCCGCCGGGCGGTCGCGCTGGCTCGGGCCGGCACGCCGTTCTCCATCGAGATGCTGATGTCCATCGCCGCGCTCGGCGCCATCCTGATCGGCGCCACGACGGAAGCGGCGGCGGTGGTCTTCCTGTTCACCATCGGCGAGATGCTGGAGGGCGTCGCCGCCAGCCGGGCGCGCGCCGGCATCACCGCCCTGGAAACGCTGCTGCCGCGGACCGCGCTGCTGGTCACCGACGGCACCGCCCGCCCGGTGCCGGCCGGCAGCCTGCAACCCGGCGACACGGTGCTGGTGCGCCCCGGCGACCGGGTGCCGGCGGACGGCACGATCGTGGACGGCGAGTCCGAACTGGACGAAAGCACCATCACCGGCGAGGCCGTCCCGGTGCTCCGCCGCGAGGGAGACCCGGTGGTCGCCGGCAGCATCAATGCCGCGGGCGCGGTCCAGGTCCGCGTCACCCACGCCGCCGAGGACAACACGATCGCCCGCATCATCCGCATGGTGGAGGACGCGCAGGCGAGCAAGGCGCCGATCGCCCGGTTCATCGAGCGGTTCAGCCGCGTCTATACGCCCGCCGCCGTCGGCGTCGCGGCGGTGGTGGCGGTGCTGCCGCCGCTCGCCTTCGGGCAGCCCTGGGAAACCTGGATCTACCGCAGCCTGGCGCTGCTGCTGATCGCCTGTCCCTGCGCCCTGGTGATCTCCACCCCCGCGGCCATCGCCTCGGGCCTGGCGGCCGGGGCGCGGCGCGGCCTGCTGGTGAAGGGCGGCGCGGCGCTGGAGGCGATCGCCCGCGTCACCACGGTCGCCTTCGACAAGACCGGCACGCTGACCGAGGGCCGCCCCCAGGTCACCGACCTGTTCGCCGCCACCGGCACCGACCGTGCCCTGCTCGGCCTGGCCGCCGCGGTGGAGAACGGGTCCAGCCATCCGGTCGCCCGCGCCATCCTGGCCCGCGCCGCGGCGGACGGCATTCCGCTGCGCCCCGCCCGCCAGGCCCGCGCCATCCCCGGCCGCGCCGCCGAGGCGGTGGTCACCGGCAAGCGGGTCGGCGTCGGCTCGCCGGACTATGCGGCCGAACAGGCGCCGCTGGCGGCGAACCTGGCGGACCGCGTCGCGGCCTGGGAACGCCAGGGCAAGACGGTGGTGACGGTGGTGGTGGACGGCACGCCGGCCGGGCTGATCGCGTTGCGTGACGAACCGCGCCGCGACGCCGCCGCCGGAGTCCGGCAGTTGCGCGCGCTGGGTGTGCAGCCGGTGATGCTGTCCGGCGACAACCGGCGCACGGCCGAGGCGGTTGCCGCCGATGTCGGGCTGGACGCCGTCGCCGGATTGCTGCCGCAGGACAAGGTGCGGGAGATCGCCGCACTGCGGGCGCGCGGGCCGGTCGTCATGGTCGGCGACGGCATCAACGACGCGCCGTCGCTGGCGACCGCAGATGTGGGGATCGCCATGGGCGGCGGCACCGACGTGGCGCTGGAAACCGGCGATGCCGCGATTCTGCACGACCGCGTGGCCGACGTGGCGGCGCTGGTGCGGCTGTCCCGGGCGACGCTCGCCAACATCCGCCAGAACGTGGTGATGGCACTGGGGCTGAAGGGTATCTTCCTGGTGACCACCATCGCCGGGATGACCGGCCTGTGGGCCGCGGTGCTGGCGGACAACGGCGCGCTGGTGCTGGTCACGCTGAACGCACTGCGGCTGCTGCGGCTGCGCGGTGGGGAGTAGTCGGGGACAGGCCCCGAGCGCGTCAAAACAGGTCCCATGCGACCTGAAGCAGGCACGCGACACCAGGCCTTCATGTCATGGCCGGGCCTGACCCGGCCATCTACCCCGCAACGATCGGGTCGGGGAGCAACGGAACACGGCCTGTCGGGGGCAGATGGCCGGGTCAGGCCCGGCCATGACTTGGAAGAGCGCCGGCCATGACTTGGGACGGCGGTGGTTGGCACTTGGGACAGCGGTGGTTGGCACTTGGGACAGCGGTGGTTGGCTGCTCCATTTTGCCGCCAATGGCGCGTAGGTCCGCCACCCGGGCTTCCGTCGTCCGCGATGTACAAACCTGACTGTCGCACCGTTTGGACCAGGACGATGCCTTCGGCATGACGCTGTCGCAGGTGTCATACCAATCCGCTCTTCCAACCGGATTGTTCGCCAGAACTGCATAGCTTCGTCGTCGAACCTGCGGCTACCGCATCATCCGGGCTCGCACATGGGCTGTACGAACATGTGGGCCCCGATGCAGCTGGAGGGGCACGGTATGCCGGCGAATGATGATGCAGGACGCGCCACGTTCTCGATGACGCGGCATGAATTTCTCCGGGGCGTCGCCGCTACGGGCGCCGTCGTTGGTTTCAGCGGTGTGGCAGGCCGGGCCATGGCGGCGTCGCCGATGACCTACAAGTTCAGCACGCCGATTCCGCCCGGCATCGCCTCCCCGCCCACGGTGCATACGCGCTTCGGCACGCTGAATTTCTTCGACGGTGTCCCGGACAAGGCCAGCACAGCCAGGATCTACGACAATCTCGATTTCCAGCGCGCCGTGCAGGCCTATCTGCTGGCACTGCCGGTCGTGAACCAGGCGGCGAACCGCGCCAACATCCTGAAAATGGGCCCGGTGAACAGGACCGTCCCGATCTGGGAGCAACTGGTCGATTCCCGTACGGTCGAACTGACCGCCAACGACAACACGCCCTACACGTGGTTCTGGATCGATCTCCGCGACGGACCGATCGTGGTCGAGGCGCCGCCGAAGGTTCTCGGGCTGGCCAATGACATGTGGTACCACTGGGTCGGCGATATCGGCTTCACCGGGCCAGACCAGGGGAAGGGTGGAAAGTTCCTGTTCCTGCCACCCGGCTACAAGGGCGAGGTTCCCGACGGCTACTTCGTCATGCGGCCAGGCAGCTTCAGCGTCTGGATCCCCTGGCGCAGCTTCCTGGTGGACGGAAACCCGAAGCCCGGCGTCGACCTGGTCAAGAAGGCAACGAAAATCTACCGATTATCCGAAGCGGCCAACCCGCCGGAGATCACCTTCGTCGACATGTCGGGCAAGCCCTTCAACATGGTGGGGCCGGCCGGCTTCCGGTTCTGGCAGATGCTGGATCAGGTCGTGCAGGAGGAGCCGACCGAGGCGGTCGATGCGACGACGCTCGGCTTCTGGGCGTCGATCGGCATTCAGAAGGGCCAGCCCTTCGCGCCGGACGCGCGGATGAAGAAAATCCTGACGGAAGCCGCTGCGGCCGGCGACGCCACCGCCCGCGCCCTGGGATTCCGGGTCAGGGAGAAGGCGGCCTTCTTCTTCGAGGATCGGAACTGGAAGCGTCCGTTCATCGGCGGCTACAAGTTCGAGTGGCAGCCGGGCGTGGCAAACCTGAGCGCGGCTGCAATGTTCTTCTTCCTCGGGACCGGCGTGACCCCGGCGATGGATACGCAGATCGTCGGCGAAGGCTCCACCTATCCCTGGACCGCCGAGGACGCCGACGACAATCCGCTGGACGGCGGCAAGACCTACAAGCTGCACCTGCCGCCGAATATCCCGGTCAAGACGTTCTGGTCGGTGATCGTCTACGACACCCAGACCCGCTCGATGCTGCAGACCGACCAGCAATTCCCGAGCGTGAGCAGTCAGAACAAGAGCGTCAAGGCGAACGCCGACGGTTCGGTGGACGTGTTCTTCGGTCCGAAGGCCCCTGCCGGAATGGAGGGCAACTGGGTGCAGACGATCCCGGGCAAGGCGTGGTTCACGATCCTGCGCCTGTACGGACCATTGGAGCCGTGGTTCAAGAAGACCTGGCGGCCGGACAACATCGTCGTTCAGTCCTGAAGCGAAGACCTCCGGGGGCAAAGGCCACTCTCGATTGGGGCGGCCTCCCGAGTTTTGCACGGGGATATCTCATACGTCTGGCTGGCGGAAAGCGCCGCAAGGAGTTCCCGAAAATGGCCCTTCGAAACTGGTTGGTGCGTGCAGTCCGATGTCTGGCAGTCGTCGGTTTCGTCGTCTCGGTGGGCGGCACGGCGAGGGCTGAGGACACTGCCGCGGAAGCGCGGTCGGTGTTCAGGTCCATGGCAGACTACCTGGTGAAGCACAAGGCGTTGGAATTCACCTTCGACTCGTCCATCGACGTGATCACGCCAGAACTGCAGAAGATCCAGTACGCGAGTTCTGGCCACTTGGTGCTGGAACGGCCGGACAAGATGCGGGCAACCCGGCTGGGCGGAACCGGTGAACTGGACCTCTACTTCGACGGCAACACCGCGACACTGTATGGCCCGGGCATCAAGACCTATGCGCAGATCACCGGGGCGCATTCAGTCGATCAACTGATCGACGAACTGGAGCACAAATATGGTTTCGCTGGCCCCGGAGCGGATCTGCTGTTGACCAACGTCTATGACGCAATGATGGCAGGCGTGTTGGAGGCCCGGTACCTGGGAACGGGGATCATTGGCGGCATCAGGTGCGATCATGTCGCATTCCGCAACAAGGAAACCGACTGGCAGTTGTGGGTTCAGATCGGTGACGATCCCATCCCGCGGAAGTTCATAATCACCAGTAAGACGCTTGCCGCAGCGCCTGAATACACCGTCGTTGTGAAGGACTGGAAGACCGGCATGAAGATCGAGCCGGGCACGTTCGCCTTCACGCCGCCGTCCGGGGCGAAGAAGGGGACCGTCTCGGACCTCGCGAACCTCGACGAATATCCGCATGGCACGGAATCAGGAGACAGCAAATGAACCGGTTGGGGATCACCGTGCCCCGCGTGGCGATCGCCGTCGCGACGCTGTCGCTGGGGCTCCTTTGGGGCGGATTTACGCAGCCCGGGCGAATGTGGACGCATTCGTTCGTTGCCAGCGCCTTTGCGTGGATCGGACGGCCCGCCACGCCGGTCAGTTACGCGGGTGTCGCGCGCCGCACGACCCGCCGGATGTACATGGCCGGGAGACCGTACTGAACTTCGTGAAGGGTGGGAGTCATCAGCGCCGCCATCGTGAGGCCGGGCCCGGTCCGACATCGCATCCTGGTTCATTACGATGAAAGCGGGGCACCACACCGGATCGAACCGGCGGGGCACGACGAGCCCGGTACCCACGGATGCGGAATCACACCATGAACAAATCGCCGTTTCCAACGGATGCGTTCAACCGCGCGATCTCCCGGCGCGCTTTCCTGGCCACGACCGCGGCCGGCGCACTCGCGACGACCATCATGCCGGTCAGGGCCGCGGATTCGAGCGTCGACAAGGCGCGGCGGACCGCCATCGACGCGTATGTCTATGGCTACTCGCTGGTCACGACCGACATCACCCGCATCCAAATGAGCAACGTGGCCAAAGTCGAGGAACTGCGGGCCCCGCTCGGGACTTTCTTCAATATCCGGGGTTATCCGCCGGCCACCTATCGCGGCGTTTCCGCCACCAACGCCGACACGCTTTACTCGATGGCCTGGCTTGATCTGAAGGAGCCGCAGGTCTTCAGCCACCCCGAAATCACGGACCGCTTCTTCAACTTCGAACTGATCGACCTGTGGATGGTCGTAAAGCACAGCGTCGGTTACCACGACCGGCGCCGTCTACGGAACCGACTACCTGACGCGCGCCGTCTGGGCGTCGAACGGCTGGCCATCGCAACAGCCCGACGTCTCGGTCTATCCAACGACCTATGTCGACGGTTCCGGCGCCAAGCTCGATGGCACGAACAACTACACGCTGACCTTCCCGAAGGACGCGATGCCACCGATCCACGAGGGCGGGTTCTGGTCGATCACCATGTACCAGATCGACAACGGGCTGTGGTTCTATCCCAACAAGCTCAACAAGCTGACCGTCAGCACACGCAACAAGTTCGTCCATAACGACGATGGCTCGCTGACTCTCTACTTCCAGCATGAATCGCCGGGAACCGACAAGGAGGCGAACTGGCTGCCGGCCCCTGCGGCGCCTTTCGCCATGACCATGCGTCTCTACTGGCCCAGCCAGAAACCGCCCTCGATCCTGGACGGCACCTGGGCGCCTCCGCCCGTCGTGAAGGTCTAGATTCCCGGAGAGGCTGTCCACATCTGGCGACCGAGTGCACCGGCCGGCCTCGCCGGGAAAGCCGGTCCTTGGGTCTCCGCGCTCTCCGTGTTGAATGCTTGACAGCCGACCGGACCGCACGGACCGGGGGAGGTACCCGGGTACAACCGACCGGACTGCAGGGGCGACGGGGTTCCCGGGTACGGCCGACCGGACCGCACGGGCCGCCGGGGGTTTCCGGGCACCGTTCGGCAGGTACCTTTGCCCGGGGCCGAGCGATCCGCGTTGACTCCGGCCCGCCGCATCCCCATAACCCGCGCTTCCGGGTCACAGGCCGTCACCCGGTCCCCGCCGCGCGTGGGGGCTCCGCCGCTCCGCGAGGGTTCGCGCAGCGGCGCTTCTGCCGTTGGAGTGTAGCGATCGTGTTTGAGGCGCTGTCAGACAAGCTGGGTGGGGTCTTCGACCGGCTGCGCAAGCGCGGCGCCCTGTCCGAAGCCGATATCGGCGAGGCCCTGCGGGAGGTCCGCGTCGCCCTGCTGGACGCCGACGTCGCCCTGCCCGTGGTGCGCAGCTTCATCGCCACCGTGCGGGAGCGGGCGATCGGCGCCGAGGTGCTGGGCTCGGTCACCCCCGGCCAGCAGATCGTCAAGATCGTCAACGACGCGATGATCGAGGCGCTGGGCGGCGAGGGCGCCGTTCCGCTGAACCTCAACGCCGCGGCGCCGGTTCCCATCCTGATGGTCGGCCTGCAGGGCTCCGGCAAGACCACCACCTCCGGCAAGATCGCGCTGCGGCTGAAGGACCGGCAGAAGCGCAAGGTGCTGCTGGCCAGCCTGGACACCCAGCGCCCGGCCGCGCAGTTGCAGCTGGCGCAACTGGCCGAGCAGGCGGGGGTGCCGAGTTTGCCGATCGTGGCGGGGGAGACCCCGGTGCAGATCGCCAGGCGGGCGATGGATACCGGGCGGCGCGAGGGCTACGACATCGTCATCCTGGACACCGCCGGCCGCCTGGCGATCAACCAGGAGCTGATGGACGAGGTGCGCGACGTGCGCGCCGTCGCCGACCCGGCCGAGACGCTGCTGGTGGTCGATGCCATGACCGGCCAGGACGCGGTGAACACCGCCCAGGCCTTCAATGAGGCGCTGTCGATCACCGGCGTGGTGCTGACCCGCATGGACGGCGATGCCCGCGGCGGTGCGGCACTGTCGATGCGCGCAGGTCACCGGCGCGCCGATCAAGCTGGTGGGCGTGGGGGAGAAGCAGGACGCGCTGGAGGAATTCCACCCCGAACGCGTCGCCGGCCGCATCCTGGGCATGGGCGACATCGTCGGCCTGGTGGAGAAGGCCAGCGAGACGATCGACCAGGAGGAAGCCGAACAGCTCGCCGCCAAGATGGCGAAGGGCAAGTTCGACCTGGAGGACTACGCCGCCCAGCTTCGCCAGATCACCAAGATGGGCAGCCTGTCCGGCATCATGGGCATGCTGCCCGGCGCGGGGAAGATGAAGGCGCAGCTCGAGGACGCCAATCTCGACACCACGTTCATGAAGCGCCAGCAGGCGATCATCTCCTCGATGACGCCGGCAGGAGCGGCAGAAGCCCGACATCATCAAGTCCAGCCGCAAGAAGCGCATTGCCGCCGGGTCCGGCACGTCGGTGCAGGACATCAACAAGCTGCTGAAGCAGTTCGACGACATGACGCACATGGTGAAGCGGATGAACAAGCTGGGGAAGAAGGGCCTGATGCGGCACGGCATCGGCGCGCTGCTGCCCAAGCACATGCAGGCCGGCCAGGGCGGCGGCGGCCGGCGACCGTTCTGATGCAACCCGGAACAACCGCCTGACCAGCCAGCCAACCGATGATCGCCAACCCCTCCACCCTTCACGTCGTGGCCGATACCCGTCTTGTCATGAGCGGTACCCTTCGTGTCATGACCGGTACCCATCACGTCATGGCCGGTACCCCTCACGTCATGGCCGGTACCCCTCACGTCATGGCCGGGCCTGACCCGGCCATCCACCCCGGAACGACCGGGTCGCCCGCCCGCCAGGCGTCCCGCCCGCCAGGCGTCCCGATCGCCGGTGTGTGGATGGCCGGGTCAGGCCCGGCCATGACGCGGGGTGGGGGCACGACCCGATCCCATCACCTCACCCGATCCCATCACCCCACCCGATCCCATCACCCAACCCGATCCCATCACCCAACCCGATCCCATCATTCGACCCGATCACACCAGGAGACACCCTGAATGAGCCTGAAAATCCGCCTGGCCCGCGCCGGCGCCAAGAAGCGCCCGTACTACCACATCGTGGTTGCCGACAGCCGCAGCCCGCGGGACGGCCGGTTCATCGAGAAGCTGGGCAGCTACAACCCCATGCTGCCGGCCGAACATGAGGAGCGCGTGCGCCTGTTCGACGAGCGCATCCGCCACTGGGTCAGCCAGGGCGCCCTGCCGACCGACCGCGTCGCCCGCTTCCTGGGCAAGGCCGGCCTCGGCCCGATGCCGGTGTACCGGGAGCAGCCGGTGAAGTCCGCGCCGAAGAAGAAGGCGCAGGAACGCGCCAAGGCCGCTGCCGCCAGCGCCTGAGCGGACTCGTGACGGAGCAGCCGCATCCTGTTGGGCGTGATCGGCCGGCCGCACGGCGTGCGCGGCCTGGTGCGTGTGACCAGCTACACCGCCGATCCCGCCGACCTGGCCGCGTACGGTCCGCTGACCGACGCGCAGGGCCGGCGCTTTGTCCTGCGCTGGCGCGGCGAAGGCCTGGCGGAGCTCTCCGAACTGGCCGGCGACACGCCGGTGAAGGTCGCCGACCGCACCGCGGCGGAGAAGCTGACCAACACCCGGCTCTACATCGACCGCGCGCAACTGCCGGAGCCGGAGGACGACGAATTCTACTTCGCCGACCTGATCGGCCTGGCCGCGCGGGACGCCGCCGGCAACCCCCTGGGCCGCGTGGCCGAGGTGCACGACTACGGCGCCGGTGCCAGCCTGGAGATCGCGCGGGACGGCGCCGCGCCCCTGCTGGTGCCGTTCACCCGCGCCTGCGTCCCGGACATCGACCTGCCCGCCGGCCATCTGACGGTCGTGCCCCCGGCGGAAGTGAACGCGCCGGACGGCTCGGAAAGTGAACGCCCCGGACGGCGCCCACGGCGCCACCTCGTCCCTTGTGGAGACGCGGGCTGCGGAGCGGACCGAGCGTGGCGGAGGGGCGGACAACCCGCCCCCCACCCGATCCCCCCTTGCCGGGGAGAGCCGGGGCGGCGGGGCGAACGGCCGGACCCATCCGTCGAACGACGAGCCCCGGAGCGCCCCGGCATGACCTGGCGCGCCTCCGTCCTCACCCTCTTCCCCGACATGTTCCCCGGGCCGCTCGGCCTCTCCCTCGCGGGCCGGGCGATGGCCAACGGGGTGTGGTCGCTGCAGGCCACGAACATCCGGGATTTCGCCACCGACCGCCACCGCACGGTGGACGACACCCCGTTCGGCGGCGGCGCCGGCATGGTGCTGCGCCCGGACGTGGTGGACGCCGCCCTGGCCGCGGTGCTGGACGGCCGACCGGCCGTGCTGCCTGACGCCCCGTGGCCGCCGCTTCACCCAGGCCGACGCGCAGCGCTACGCCGCCGCCCCCGGCCTGGTGCTGCTGTGCGGCCGTTACGAGGGCATGGACCAGCGGGTGATCGAGGCGCGCGGCCTGGAGGAACTCTCCCTGGGCGACTTCGTGCTGTCGGGCGGCGAACTTGCCGCGCATGGTGGTGCTGGACGCCACGGTGCGCCTGCTGCCCGGCGTGATGGGCGCGGCCGAGAGCGCGACCGAGGAAAGCTTCTCGGCCGGCCTGCTGGAATACCCGCACTACACCCGCCCGGCCGACTGGCAGGGCCGCCGCGTGCCGGAGGTGCTGCTCTCCGGCCACCACGCCGCGGTCGCCGCCTGGCGCCAGGCCGAAGCCGAACGCATTACCCGCGAACGCCGCCCCGACCTGTGGGCGCGGTACCAGTCAGCCAAACACAACGGCCCGATTGCCAGTCCGGCAGGCGCGCCTTAAGGATCAGGACGAAAGGACCACCTCCCATGAACATCATCCAGCAATTCGAGGCCGACCAGATCGCCCGCCTCACCGAAAGCCGCGCGGTGCCGGCGTTCGCCCCCGGTGACACCGTGCGGGTCTCGGTGAAGGTGGTGGAAGGCGAGCGCACCCGCACCCAGGCGTTCGAGGGCGTGTGCATCGCCCGCTCCAACAAGGGGCTGAACAGCAACTTCACCGTGCGCAAGATCAGCTACGGTGAGGGCGTGGAGCGCGTCTTCCCGCTGTATTCGCCGACCATCGCCGAGATCCACGTGGTGCGTCGTGGCGATGTGCGCCGCGCCAAGCTGTACTACCTGCGCGGCCGCCGCGGTAAGTCCGCCCGCATCGCGGAGAAGGCCCGCCCGACCAATACCGCGGCCAACGAGTCCGCGGCGCCGGCGGCGGAGTAACGGACGCAGGGGGGCGGCGACGCCCCCTTGGTTCTGGGGGCTGCCTCGGTTCAGACTGCCTTGGCTCAGACAGAGCCACGTCGCCGCGGGGCACGGTACTGCACTTAACCTCGGGGCGCCGTACCTCACCTCACCTCGAGGCGCCGTACCTCAACGTCACGGCCGGGCCCGACCCGGCCTTCTGCCCCGAATGATCGGGCATCCCCGGCCTCGCTGCCGCCCGCGCCGAGCCGGGAAGGAGCCGGTTCCCACGAACTGCTCCGGTCCGGCCACCGGATGATGCGCGACAGTCCCGGGCAACATGCCGGAGGCCATCCTCCGCCAAGCCCGTGTGTCACAAGAGGCATTCCCGGAAGGCAGGGCGCGGTGACTTGCCTAATCGGCAGGCTTCGTTCAAATCCAACTGTGTAGGCCTGCCCGGGTGCAGGCCCGCCGCCTCATACCAGAACCGGGGGAGCCAATGTCTGCCAGCAAGCCGCGCACGCTGTTCGACAAGATCTGGGACAGCCACGTCGTGGAACGGCTTCCCGACGGCACCTGCATCCTGTTCATCGACCGCCACCTGGTGCACGAGGTGACCAGCCCGCAGGCCTTCGAAGGCCTGCGCACCGCCGGCCGCAAGCTGCGCCGGCCGGACTGCACCATCGCCGTGGCCGACCACAACATTCCCACGGTCGGATCGCGCATTCCGGGCGACATCAAGGAGGAGGACAGCCGCATCCAGGTGCAGACCCTGGAGAAGAACGTCCAGGAATTCGGCGTTCCCTACATCCCGATCCTGGATGTGCGGCAGGGCATCGTGCACATCATCGGCCCGGAACTGGGCCTGTCCCTGCCCGGCATGACCATCGTCTGCGGCGACAGCCACACCTCCACCCACGGCGCGATGGGGGCCCTGGCCTTCGGCATCGGCACGTCGGAGGTGGAGCATGTGATGGCCACCCAGACGCTGCTGCAGAAGCCGGCGAAGAACATGCGGATCGACGTGGCCGGCACGCTGGGCTTCGGCTGCTCCGGCAAGGACATCGTGCTGGCGATCATCGGCAAGATCAGCACGGCCGGCGGCACGGGCCATGTCATCGAATACGCCGGCGACACGATCCGCGCGCTGGACATGGCCGGGCGGATGACGATCTCCAACATGTCGATCGAGGCCGGCGCCCGCGCCGGGCTGATCGCGCCCGGACGAGACCACGTTCGAGTACGTGCAAGGGCCGTGAGTTCGCCCCGAAGGGTGACGCGTTCGACCAGGCGGTGGCCTATTGGCGCACCCTGCCCACCGATGCGGGCGCGGACTACGACAAGTCGGTGTTCCTGAAGGCCGCCGACATCGCGCCGATGGTCACCTGGGGCACCACGCCCGGGCCAGGTGGTGCCGGTGACCGGCGTGGTGCCGAACCCGGCCGACGAGCCGGAGGAAGGCCGCCGCACGCAGTTGCAGCGCATGCTGGAATACATGGCGCTGCAGCCGGGCCAGAAGATGCAGGACGTGCCGATCGACGTCGTGTTCATCGGCAGTTGCACCAACGGCCGCATCGAGGACATCCGTGCCGCCGCCACGGTGGCGAAGGGCCGCAAGGTGGCGGACGGCGTGCAGGCGCTGGTGGTGCCCGGCTCCGGCCTGGTGAAGCAGCAGGCGGAGAAGGAAGGCCTGGACCGCATCCTGCTGGAGGCCGGGTTCGAGTGGCGCGATCCGTGCTGCTCCATGTGCCTGGGCATGAACCCCGACAAGCTGACGCCGGGCCAGCGCTGCGCCAGCACGTCCAACCGCAACTTCGAGGGGCGCCAGGGCCCGGGTGGCCGCACCCACCTGGTCTCCCCCGCGATGGCCGCCGCCGCCGCGGTGACCGGCAAGCTGGCCGACGTCCGGCAGTTGGTGGGGTGAAGGATCACGCGGTCATAGTGCGGGAGGGATTGGGAAGGCTGACCGTCCAGCGTCGTGGCGGGCGAAGGCCCGCCACCCACGACTTTACGCGACCCCTGTCCATATCGGAGCCGGGATCAGAGATTCAGGTCGTCGAACAGGTCCCGCCAGTCGGCCATCCACCCGACGACGATCAGGTCCCTTTGCAACATGCACGCTCTGACGGGGACAGATGGCCGGCTCCGAGGCCGGCCATGACACGATCGTACGGGGTGCTCGCGCCTAATCCAACGTCAACAGGGCAAGGAGCCGCCATCGTCGGCGTGATGCGGGCCGCCGGCGCTTGTTCACGCCCTGCCTGCACTCCACGCGCCCGCCTCTCGCCCGCCGCTCGCACTTCCCTCGCCGCCTGCCCACCACACACGGCCCTCCGCGCGTCGCTCCCGCCCGTCGCCGCCCCCTGCCACCTCGTGGTCTGAGGAACACACACCATGGAACCGTTCACCACGCTGACCGCCGTCGCCGCGCCGATGCCGATGCAGAACGTCGACACCGACAAGGTCATCCCGGCCCGCTTCCTGAAGACCATCAAGCGCTCGGGCCTCGGCGTGCACCTGTTCGACTCGCTGCGCTACGACAAGGACGGCAAGGAACGCCCGGACTTCGTGCTGAACCAGGAGCCCTACCGCAAGGCGCAGATCCTGATCGCCTTCGAGAACTTCGGCTGCGGCAGCTCCCGCGAGCACGCGCCCTGGGCGCTGCTGGACTTCGGCATCCGCTGCATCATCGCGCCGGACTTCGCCGACATCTTCTTCAACAACAGCTTCAAGAACGGCATCCTGCCGGTCCGCCTGCCGCGCGCCGTCTGCGAGCAACTGATGGAAGACGCCAAGCTGGGCGGGAATGCCCGCGTGACCGTCGATCTGGAGCGCCAGGTGGTGGTGCGGCCGAACGGCGAGGAGATCCACTTCGAGATCGACCCGTTCCGCAAGCACCTGCTGCTGAACGGCCTGGACGACATCGGCCAGACGCTGCAGCACGCCACCGCCATCGACACCTATGAGGCGAAGCGCCGCAGCGAACAGCCCTGGGTGCCGTCCACGCTGTCCGCCTGAGCGCGGCAGCCCGCCCGGACAATCCGTCGCACCAGGAATGCCGGCGGATGCGCCCGGGGCGGACCAATTGGACGGTTCGGCCGGCCGCGCTGCGACCTTCCGGTAACCGCGGCGCGGTAAGCTGCCCCGGGCACCGCCCATGCCTGACCGCCAGTCCCATCAACACCAGGAGTCCCCGATGCCCGCCAACAAGAACCTGCTGATCCTGCCCGGCGACGGCATCGGGCCGGAGGTGATGCGCGAGGTCCGCCGCGTCATCGACTGGATGGACCGCCGCCGCATGGTCACCTTCGACCTGGCGGAAGACCTGGTCGGCGGCGCCGCCATCGACGCCCGCGGCACCCCGATCACCGACGAGACCATGCAGAAGGCCCGCGACGCCGACGCCGTGCTGTTCGGCTCGGTCGGCGGCCCGCAATGGGACAAGATGGGCTTCGACAAGCGCCCCGAACTGGCGATCCTGCGGCTGCGCAAGGAACTCGACCTGTTCGCCAACCTGCGGCCGGCCACCGTGCTGGACCCGCTGGTGGACGCGTCCACCCTGAAGCCGGACGTGGTGCGCGGCCTGGATCTGATGATCGTGCGCGAGAGCACCGGCGGCGTGTATTTCGGCGAGCCGCGCGGGGTGGAAACCCTGCCGAACGGCGAGCAGCGCGGCTTCGACACCGAATCCTACACCACCGGCGAGATCGAGCGCGTCGCCCGGGTGGCCTTCGAGCTGGCCCGCAAGCGGCAGAACCGGCTGACCAGCGTTGAAAAGGCCAACGTGATGCAGTCCGGCCTGTTCTGGCGCCAGACGGTCACCGCGCTGCACCAGCGCGAGTACCCGGATGTCGAGCTGAGCCACATGTACGCCGACAACTGCGCCATGCAGCTTGTGCGGGCGCCGAAGCAGTTCGACGTGATCGTCACCTCCAACGTGTTCGGCGACCTGCTGTCGGACCTGGCCTCGATGCTGACCGGCAGCCTGGGCATGCTGCCCTCGGCCACGCTGGGCGCGGTGCAGCCGTCCGGCAAGCGGCACGCGCTGTATGAGCCGATCCACGGCAGCGCCCCGGATATCGCCGGCAAGGGCATCGCCAACCCGCTGGCGCAGATGCTCAGCTTCGCCATGCTGCTGCGCTACTCGTTCAACATGGACGAGGACGCGGCGCTGATCGAGCGGGCCGTGACCAACGTGCTGGGCTCCGGCCTGCGCACCGCCGACATCATGGCGCCGGGCACCGCCAAGGTGGGCACCAGCGTCATGGGCGACTCGGTGCTGCGGGAGCTGGACAAGCTGGCCGCCTGACCGGCGCCCCTGTGGCGCAACCCCCGCATTTTCCAGGCTGCTGCGCGTCCGGCGGGGGTTGAAGGGGGGCGGGGGTTCGGCTACATCCCCCGAACTCCGGGGCGCCCGTAGCTCAATTGGATAGAGCACCAGACTACGGATCTGGGGGTTAGGAGTTCGAATCTTCTCGGGCGCGCCATCTCTTCCCTGAAATCAGCCGCAGCCGTTGCGGCACCGGTGTCAGAACCGGCCTGCTCGCCAAGCTGAGAGGCAGGGCATGTCCCTGCCTGCGGGCGCGCTGCCTGCGGGCGCGCTGCGGGGTGACGGGCGGGATACATACACCGACGGGATGGGGGCAGGATTTGCTCCACCGACCGATACAGAGTTCGGCCCTCGGCCGAAGCTGGCCACGCCGTGGCGTCCTTCGGGGCGCGCCACGACCCGGCGCGGTGTGCCGGCGTCGCCTGTCCGGTGCAGACCGGTGATCGGCTGGCGGCCTCCATCGCCGACGATGACCTGGAAACGGCGCCCCGACAGCCGCAACTCCCATCGGTCGGCATGACGCACCATCCTGCGCCGGCTCATTTCCGCGGCGAGCGGTTCGCTGTCGATCTGCTGTGCGTCCAGGTCCGACATGGTGATGCCGAGGAAGCCGAAGACACGCGTCGATCCGTGTGACATTTTATTATTTCGCAAGTCGCCGGCGATGGGCCGCGCAACGGTTGCGCAGGCGAAACCCGCTTGTCGTCACCGCTATCGCCATGTAAGGATTTCATTACGGATCCGCGGCAATGACCTGACGGGCACGAAGACGCAATGGCACGGGCTGCGGGCGCGCACGCGACCAATTCCACGCTGATCTACCACGGCCGTCTCTGGCTCGCGGTCCCCATCTGGGTCGTCGGAGCGCTCTGTTTTACCGTATCGGTTGGCTGCTTCTTCCTTGGCTGGTTTGCGGTCGTTTCGATCGGGCTGAGCTGCCTGTTTGCCGCCTATACATGCCTGACCTTCGGCTGGGGCGAAGCCGTGACGCGGGTGGAGCTGCGGCCGGATGGATTCTCTGTCCGGCTGCCGCGCTATCGGGGCTATTTCCCGTTCTGGCCGGCGCAGCGGCTGAGCGGCCAGTGGACGGATGTCACGGAACTCCGGCGTACCTGGGTGGACTCACGCATGTTGGCCGTGCCGCTGAACTACATCGCGCACACGATCTGCACGAAGGCAGGGCGGGTCATGGTGGTCGAGATGCTGCCCAATGGCCGGTCCAGCAACAGGCGCAGCCCGGGCCCGCGGATGGACCTGCCGAAGATCCTCGACGAACTTGCCCGTCGCAGCCCCGTTCCCCAAACCGATCATGGTCCGGTGCGGGGTGGGGGGACGGTGCGCAACCTGCTGTTTGGCGCCCTTCCGGCCGAGCTGCAGTAGCGGGGCTCGGTCCCGTTGATCATGCCACCGGGGCGTTGACGAACGGCGCGCGCCGCCGACACGGCGGCCGTTCGTCATCGACGATTGTCGCCGCTGCCCTCGACCGGGGCGTGGGGGACGACCCTGCGCCGGCCATGACGGTTGAAGCGGTGCTTGCGCAGGTTGGCATGCAAGCAATCGCAGTCGGCCGCCCCCTCCGGCAGAGCAGCTCGCCGGATGGGGGCGTTCGAGCAGCGTCCTCCCGCGCGTCAGCCGCGCGGCACCACGTACCCGTAGGCGGCAAGGCTGCGATTCTGGCCATCGGCCAGGTAGGCCGTTTTCATTTGGCCAATCCCGTCCTGGTCCAGTTCGGCGTGCTGCTCCAGCTTGTAATGGCGTATCCCGTTACCCCCGAGTATTGCCGTCTTCACCGGTCCGTCCGCCGGGCCAAGCGGGGCGAAGCCGTATTTCTTCTGCATGTCTTCCGGGATTTCGATGCGCCGGAAGGCCTCGATCTGCCACTGCGGCGAGCCGTACCACACCGAATCCGTGCCCCAGAACACGTGGTCCGAACCGCAGCCCTTGATCAGCGTGCCCAGCATGGCCGCGCAGAAGCGCGGATTGGACACCGCCGAGATGGCGAAGGCGGTACCAAGCTCGGGATAGACATTGGTCACGCCATACTTCTGCGGCATTTCCGCCAGGTCGGAGATCCACTTCATGTAGCCGGTCTTCTCGAACCGGGCGAGCTCATCGTCGGTATTCTCCAGGAAGGCACGCAGTCCCGAGTGGTAGATCACGAAACTGATCTGCGGCCAGTCCTTGGCCGCCTTCGGCACATCCTCCACGGCGGCGTAACGCCATGCGTGCGGGATCGACGTCTCGTAGTCCTTGGGCAACAGGCCCTTGTGCACGCAGACCGTGGTGATCCCCGCCTTCACCGCCTTCTCGTAGAACGGGTACATCAGCTTTTCGTCGTCCAGGCGCCACGGATAGTGCGTGGTTGCCGGTGAGAGCGGATCGCCGATCGTGTAGCCTTTCCAACTCGTCGGCTTCACCTCGCTGATGCAGCGGTCAACCTCCTCCATCCAGCCTTTCTGATTGGGCGTGATTACCGAGTGGAACAGCAGCCTCTGCGTTCCGGCGATGCTGTTGACGGTCATCGCCGCCTGTTTGATCTGGTCATTGGTCAGGAACCACTTGTTCGGGTCGTCGAACGGTGCGCCGCTCAGCAGCCCGATGCGGGTGTCGCTGTCGAGATAGACCTCCTTCAGGAAATTATCGAACTTGTAGCGATCGATGCTCATGCCGATCTTTTCCGACCTCATCGCCGGGTTCCAGTGTTCCGCGGCGTATTTCGCCAGATCGGTCAGTCCGTCCCACGGATAGTCGTCGCGCACGAAGTGCAACTGGTCGTCGAAAATGAACTGTCCCTTGAGTGCCGCGTCGCGTTCGGCGGCCGCTTCCGGCTGCGCGGCCTCGGCTTCGTTCACCGCGAAGAGCCGGCCGAACACCTCGTTCATCGCCATGAACGCGACGGCGAAGCCGCTGCTGGAACGCAGGAAGCTGCGGCGATCGAGGCCGAGCCGGCGACCATTCGCCTCGGCGAGTTCATTGATCCGGGATTCGAGCCGACGCTGCGCCGGGCTCTGCGGCAGGGGATTGAACTCCCCGTTCGAAACCATCTGCGTCGGGACCGGCGCGCGAAACACCTGTTCGGCAGGGGCCAGCGTCGAGACTTCACGATCACTCAAAAAGCGGCTCATGACTTATCCCTCCCGTTGTTGAGGGACGAACCCGACCACCGACGACCGGGCCGTCCCGGTTTCGTGTAGCGGTCGTATGGTATTCCCGGAGGCGACCTCCAGTCGAGAATAAAGTCGCGCGGCAAAACTATTGCTGATCAGGACAGGTCGGCGCCGACCGTTCCGCGTGCTGCATTCGGCGCGACTTGCGCACTGCAACATCATGCCGCGGCACCAGCCGGCCGGTAATTGGCCCGGTCCATGCCTCGCGCCACGCCCCGGGCCATGACTGTGCCGGTTATTTCCGGCGCAACCGTTTGGCGTTGGCGGTCGCCTTCGCGTGCCAGGGGGCGAGCAGATCGGTCGCCGACGGCGCCCTGCGCGAGCGCGCCAGTTTCGTGGCGGACTGCCGCAGGGCGGTCGTCTTCTCCTGCACCATCCGCGCGTATTCGGCGGCGGAACACGTGCCGCGCGCCATCATCAGGCTGCGCCGTGCGATCACGTCCCATGATGCACGGTTCAGCTCCAGCAGCATCAGCGGAAGGGGCATCGCGGGGCGACGCCGACGTCGTTTGGTCATGCCGGGCCCTGTTGCAGTCGGTTGTCGGGTTCCGTTCGCCTGGCCGGGTTCATGCCGCGTGTCGGTACGCGGCGGCCTCACAGGCCGGTGGCGCAGCCTGGGATCCCGGACGGGCTGGGATGTGGTGACGCGAGGCGACTTTGCCGAGGGCGTCGGTTCGGTCTGACCATCGGCGCGCTGCCCGTGTCCGGCCGGCCGTGGTTCAGCGATCCGCCAAGGATCGCGCCCAACGCGCCGGGCCGGTAGAATGGCGCCATGCTGCACCCGCACCCGTTCAGCCTGTTCCCCAACCCGCGTGTCGGCTCGCCCGGGATCACCGTGCTGTCCGCCGCCGGTTTCCGTCGCGCCAGGGCCGAGATCACCGCCTGGCCCGACTACGCCCCCACGCCGCTGCGTGACCTCCCGGACCTGGCCGCCGAGGCCCATATCGCCGGGCTCCGCCTGAAGGACGAGGCCGGCCGCTTCGGCCTCGGCTCCTTCAAGGCGCTCGGCGGCGCCTATGCGGTGGCGGCGCTGCTGCTGAACGAGCTGGCCCGGTCCGGCGTGGCGCCGGCGGCCTCCACCGCCGACCTGGCAGCCGGCACCCACCGCGCCGCCACCCAGGCCATCACCGTAACCTGCGCCACCGACGGCAATCACGGACGTTCGGTCGCCTGGGGGGCGCAGCGATTCGGGGCGCGCTGCGTGATCTTCGTGCATGCCACGGTCAGCCAGCCCCGCATCGACGCCATCGCCCGCTACGGCGCCGAGGTCCGCCGCGTCCCCGGCACCTACGACGACGCGGTGCGCGAGGCGGCCCGCCAGGCCGACGCGAACGGCTGGTTCGTGGTCTCCGACACGTCCTGGCCGGGCTACACCGAGGTGCCGCGCGACATCATGCAGGGCTACCGGCTGATGGCCGATGAGGCGGCGGACCAGTGGACCGGCCCGACTCCCACCCACGTCTTCGTCCAGGGCGGCGTCGGCGGCGTCGCGGCGGCGGTGTCGATCCAGGCGCGCGCCCGGTTCTCACCCGCGCCGACTCTGGTGGTGGTGGAACCCGACCGCGCCGCCTGCCTGCTGGCCAGCGCGGAACTGGGGCAGCGCACCGCCATCCCCGGCGACCTGGACACCATGATGGCGGGCCTGGCCTGCGGCGAACCAAGCCTGCTGGCCTGGCAGGAACTGGAGCGGGCGGCCTGCGCCTTCATGGCGATCCCCGATGAGGCGGCGGTCGAGGCCATGCAGTTGCTGGCGGGGCAGGGGATCGTGGCGGGCGAGTCCGGCGTGGCCGGCCTGGCCGGCTGCCTGCTGGCCGCGGCCGATCCGGCGGCCCGCGCCACGCTGGGCCTGGACGCGCACAGCCGGGTTCTGGCGTTCAACACAGAGGGGGCGACGGACCCGGCGACCTATGATACGATTGTGCAGCAGACACCGGGCCGTGCCACCGCCTCACGGCGAAGTTAAGGCTTTGTCAAGGGGTTTCCGCTATAGGTGACAGGCCCGCCTGGGAAATGGTTGAGTGCCCCGGCGTTATCCGGGGTGTCCGGTTTCGAACCACGGAGCGTCAGATGCCCGTTACCCGACCCCTGCTCGCGGCCTGCGTCATCGTCGCCCTCGGCTATGTCGCCTATCCCTATGTTACCCTCTACCGTCTTGGCGAGGCGGTACACAGTGGCGACGCTCACACCCTGAAGACGTTGGTGAACTGGCCCGCGGTGCGGCAGGGCATCAAGCACGACATCGACGATTCGCAGACTGCCGCGACGCGGGACCAGTTGCCCGGGTTCGGCGCCTCCTTCGTTCGCGGCATCACCACCCATGCGGTTGACCGGCGCGTGACGCCCGAGGGCCTGGTGGCCGCGGTGCGCGGCCCGGCCTCGTCGCAAGCTTCAAACGACGCGATGCAGGTGAACTGGGCGTTCTTCGACAGCCCGACCCAGTTCCAGGTCAGCCTGAGCGCGCCGGGCGAGGCCCAGCCGATCCGGCTGATACTGGGCCTGCATGACAACGGGTGGCAGGTGGACCGTGTCTGGTTGCCGCCGCGGCTTCTGGACCAGGCCAACGCCCGGACCTGATCCCGGCCTGGCGTGGCAGGCCGTGGCCGGCGCACGCGGGTCCGCCGCCCGCGACTTCGTGGTGGCAGGCAATCCGATCCTGACGAAATTGCCAGCGTGACCGTTGCCAAGATGCGTTTCGCACGGCCAGGTCGCTGGGGCGGGCGGAAGTCGCATCCACGCCAGGGTCGCATCCACGCCAGGGTCGCATCCACGCCAGGGTGGCATCCACGCCAGGGTCGCATCCACGCCAAGGCGGGGCAAACGCGCCCGCACCCTCAAGTCATGGCCGGGCCTGACCCGGCCATCGACACCGGAACGATCGGGTCGGGATGCAACGGAACACGCTCTGCCGGGGGATGGCCGCGTCAGGCCCGGCCATGACTCGGGAGCGCGGTGCCCGTCCGCACTGTTTCAGAC
Organism: uncultured Alphaproteobacteria bacterium; assembly: GCA_963721065.1. Taxonomy (GTDB): domain Bacteria; phylum Pseudomonadota; class Alphaproteobacteria; order Acetobacterales; family Acetobacteraceae; genus CAWBLP01. The sequence goes on along the minus strand of CAVRHO010000009.1, from coordinate 260,336 downwards.
CACCGCCTGCGTGGCTCCCGCTCAGCCCACCGTCGGGCTGACAACCGCCTCGACCGCCGCGGCGATACTGAACAGACGCGCGTCGCCCAGCGTCTCCCCCATCAGCATCAGCCCCACCGGGGCGTCGCCGGCGCGGTGGCAGGGCAGGCTGATGGCGCAGCGGTCCAGGAAGTTGCCCAACGCCGTGTTGCGCAGGATCAGCAGGTTCTGGCGGTTGTATTCGCGCTCGTTCTCCAGGTCGTCGATCCGCGGCGGCACGATCGGGGCGGTCGGCATCACCAGGGCGTCGAAGCCGCGCGTTTCCGCGTCGAACGCGGTGACCAGCCGAGCGCGGGCGGCGACCAGGTCCAGGTAGTCGGCGGCGTCCATCTGCGCGCCGCGCTCGATCCGCAGGCGGATGCGCGGATCGTAGCCGGCGCCCGCACGGGCCAGCAGGCCGCGGTGCCAGGCATAGGCCTCGGACGCCGCGAACCCGCCCTTCGCGTTCACCGCCGGCAGGTCGTCGAACGCCGCGAAACGCATGTGTTCGACCTGCGCGCCGGCCGCCCGCAGCGCCGCCAGCGCGCGCTCGAAGCCGGCGGCGACTGCGTCGTCCATGCCGTCCAGCACCGTGTTCTCCGGCACCGCCAGCCGCAGCCCGCGCAGCGACGCCGGTTGCGGCAGCGCCGGTGCCTGCCCGGCCAGCACCGCGTCGATCACCGCGCAGCAGGCCACCGACGGCGCCAGCGGCCCGACCGAGTCCAGGCTGGGCGCCAGCGGCAGCACGCCGTCGATCGGCACCCGGCGCGCGGTCGGCTTGTAGCCGACGATGCCGCAGAAGGCCGCCGGGATGCGGCACGACCCGCCGGTATCGGTGCCCAGCCCCGCCGCCGCCATGCCGTCGGCCACCGCCACCGCCGTGCCGGACGAACTGCCGCCCGGTATCCGCCCGCCGGCCCGGTCCCACGGGCTGCGCGGTGTGCCGTAATGCGGGTTGATGCCCAGCCCGGAGAAGGCGAACTCCGTCATGTTGGTCCGCCCCACCGGCACGAACCCCGCCCCCAGCATCCGCTGCACCACCGGTGCATGCCGTTCGGCTGGAGGCGCGTCGGCCAGCACGCGCGACCCGGCCGGAGTCGGGTCGCCGGCCACGTCGAACAGGTCCTTCAGCCCGACCGGCACCCCCGCCCAGCGCGACGGCGCCCGCCCCGCCCGGCGCAGCCCGTCCATCGCGTCCGCCATCGCCCGCGCGGAGTCGGCATGGACACGCGTGAAGGCCCGCGCTCCTTCGCCGGCCGGGTCCCCGATCCGCGCCAGGCAGTCCTCCACCAACGTTCGGCTGGTCGTCTGCCCGTCGGCCAGGGCCTGGGCGAGTTGCTCGATCGTACGCATGATGCCTCTCCACGTGTTGCAGGAGAGGATGCCATGACCGACAAGCCAGCCAAACCGGTGTTGCTCACCGGCGCGTCCGGGGCGCTGGGGCGCGTACTCGCCAGGTCGCTGTCGGCCGAGGGCTGGACCCTGCGCCTGACCGACATCGTGCCCTTTCCGGACCAGGTGCCCGGCGGCGCCAGCTTCACCCGCGCCGACCTGAACGACGGCGTCACCATGCTGCGCCTGGCGGAAGGCTGTGGCGCCATCATCCACCTGGGCGGCGTCTCCGTCGAACGCCCGTTCGAGGAGGTGCTCGGCCCCAACATCCGCGGCCTGTATCACATCTACGAGGCGGCTCGGCGGGAAGGCGCGCGGGTGATCTTCGCGTCGTCCAACCATTCGATCGGCTTCCACGAACGCAGCCAGTCGCTGCCTGCCGACACCCAGTTCCTGCCCGACGGGTTCTACGGCCTGTCCAAGGCGTACGGCGAGCTGATGGGCCGCCTGTACTGGTTCAAGCATGGCGTGGAGAGCGTGTTCATCCGCATCGGCTCCGCCTTTCCGGAGCCGGTGGATGCCCGCATGCTGGCCACCTGGCTGTCCTATCCGGACCTGTCGCGCCTGATGGTCCGCTGCGTGATGAGCGACAAGGTGGGCTGCTGCGTGGTCTGGGGCGCATCGAACAACAGCCGCATGACCTGGTGGCGCGACGACGCGCGGGAGGCGCTGGGCTGGGCGCCGCAGGACAGCGCCGATCCGTTTGCCGGCCAGTTGTCCGGCAAGGTCAGCGACAGCCCGGTGCAGGAGCGCTACATGGGCGGCATCTTCTGCACCATGGGGTATTCCCGGTCCGCCCCGGCGCCGGCGGACCTGTTCGACTGACCCGGCGGGTTCAGGCCGGCATGTCGCGGTAGCCGGACTGGCCGGGGACGGGCGGTGGGCCGAAGCGGTTCGGCCCGGGCGTTCCCGGCAGGCAGGCAAACACCACCAGCACGATCCACCCCACCACCGGCACCAGCGCGATCAGCAGCCACCAGGCGGTGCGGTCGATGTCGTGCAGCCGGCGGGCGCCGACCGCCACGGAGGGCAACAGCAGCGCCAGGGAGATCAGGTCGCCGACGATTTCGCCGAAGGTGCCGAGTGCGGCCTGGAGCAGGCCGCAGCCGATCGAGACCAGCAGGGTGAACAGCACCCAGAACCAGTATTCCGGCCGCGCCGCCCTGCCGGTGAAGACGGCGTATTTCGTGAAGCAGGTGTTGATGGCCTCGCCGAACCCCATGGTTCCTCCTGCGCGTCGGATATCGCTCTGGCCGCTATCCGGATTGCGTAATATCAACTGGGGGAGGGTAGGGGGAGGTGGGCGGAAGCGACAACGGTTTTCATGCGGCGGCCGACAACGAAAGTCGTGAATGGCCGGCCTTCGGGGCTGTCATCCAATCCCGCCTTGGTCGTGGAAAGAATGGCGGCAGGCCGTCCGTGCCACGTCGTGGTACGCAGCGCCGGCGGTTGCCCTCACCGCGATTGCCGGCGCCTGGTCACCCGGAGAGCCCGTCCCAACCTCAGGGAACCCTTCAGCCTCGACCTTCCGCCCGGGACGCTCCTCCTCCATCATGCCTGCGCCACAGGCGGGCCCCCGCATGTCCATCGCGCCCCCCCACCAACTGATCGGCTCCGGCAAGGAGGCCGAGGTGTTCGCCTGCGGTGCGCTGGCCCTGAAGCTCTACCCGTCCGGCGCTCCAAAGCGCGCGGTCTTCCGCGAGGCCTCTGTCCTCGCCCTGGCGGAATCGCTCGGCCTGCCGGTGCCCCAGGTGCAGGGAGTCCAGCAGATCGACGGGCGATGGGGCGTGCTGATGTCCCGGGCCGAGGGACCATCCTTCGCCTGCACCATGCGCCGCCACCCGGACCGGGTGCCGGCCTGTCTGCAGGCGATGGCGGCATTGCAGGCGCAGATCCACAGCCATTCCGGACAGTTCCTGCCGGCGTTGAAGGTCCGTCTCGATGCCGACATCCGCAAGGCCGGCGCGCTTGGCCGGGCACGGCAGGCCGCGCTGCTGCAGCGACTCGCCGGCATGCCGGACGGCGACCGGCTGTGCCATGGCGATTTCCATCCCTTCAACATCCTGGGCCGGCCGGGTGACGCGGTGGTCATAGACTGGCCGATTGCCAGCCGCGGCGATCCGGCCGCCGATGTATGCCGGACCTACGTGCTGATCAAACCGTCGGCGCCTGCAATCGCGTCGGACTATCTGGACGCCTGCGCCACTGTCCAGGGCATGACGCGGGACCGTATTCTGCGCTGGCTGCCTGTCATCGCCGCCGCCCGGCTTGCCGAGGGTGTTGCGGATGAAACCGACGGGCTGCTGGCGATGGCCGACACGGGCTGATGGTCTGCGCGGCGCATGAGGCGGCGCTACGTCTGGTTGCGTTGCTGCACGCGCCAGATGCCCAGCAGCATCGTCGCCACCACGACGACAATGACGGTGGCCAGCGCATACAGCTCAGGTGTCGGCCCGATGCGCATGGTGGAGAACACCACCATCGGCAGTGTCGAAGCGCCCGGCCCCGAGGTGAAGCTCGCCACCACCACGTCATCCAGTGACAAGGTGAACGACAGCAGCCAGCCGGAGACCAGGGCTGGTGCCATCAGCGGCAGGGTGACCCGCAGGAATGCCATGACGGGGGGCGCGTAGAGGTCCATCGCCGCCTCCTCCAGCATGGTGCCGGCGTCCGCCAGGCGCGCGCGCACCACCACGGCGACATACGCCACCGCCACCGAGGCGTGCGCCAGCGTCACCGTGGCGGCGCCGCGCTGCGCCGGCCATCCGGTCAGCCGTTCCAGCGCGACGAACAACAGCAGCAAGGAGAGCCCGATGATGACGTCGGGAATCACCAGCGGCGCCATCACCGCCGGCTCGAAGGCGGCGCGGCTGCGGAAGCGGCCGAACCGGGCGAGGGCGAAACCGGCCAGCGTGCCGATCACCAGGGCGATCGTGGCGGAGACGGCGGCGATGCGCAGCGACAGCAGGGCCGCATCGATCAGTTGCCGGTCGTGCAGCAGCGTGCCGTACCAGCTTGTGGAAAAGCCCGACCAGGTGGTGATCAGCCGGGACCCGTTGAAGCTGAACACGATCAGGAACGCGATGGGCGCGTAGAGGAACACGTAGCACACGGCCAGCCAGGCAAGCAGTGACCGTCTCACGCGTCATCCCTCCGCCGCGGAGGAGTGTTGTGTCGCCGGCATTGCCAGGGTCCTTACCATCCGCCGCGCTTGTAGCGCTGCGACGCCAACGGATCGATCCCACCGACACAGCGTATCGTATCGCGTCGTATCGCGTCGTATCGCGTCGCGTCGCGTCGTGTCGCGTCGTGTCGTGTCGTGTCGTGTCGTGTCGTTGCTGGCCTTCGGGCCGTGCTGCGGGTGCGCCCGGGAAGCACGCTCCGGCCGCCCCGGCGCGGTATTTCCGACGCCGGAGACCAATAGTTCATTACCTGCATGTGCTGACGTTGCCCGGCATGTCATCGCGACAACGAAACGGGCGCAGTGGCGGGGACGGGCGCAGTGGCGGGACGGGCGCAGTGGCGGGACGGGCGCAGTGGCGGGGACGGGCGCGGTGGCGGGACGGGCGCGGCACGACGGGCGCGGCCACGAAACGGGCGCGGTGGCGGGACGGATGCGTCCGTGGCACGCGTGCCGCAGCCTGGCCGCCGCCGGAAACCCCCACGCCGGCGTCACCGAAAGGTGATCACCGCACCCATCGGGTCATGCCTGCCGCAACCACGGCCAGGCGGTCGCCCAACCCGCGCGGCGCGGCGGGCCGCGGCCAGCGCGCCAGGTCGCGGCGGGCCAGCACGGCGGGCAGTGCCGCGGCGACCGCGCTGCGCCGCACCCGCCGCGGCCCCTCGCCCAGCAGTCGGCGCCCTTCCGCCACCAGCCGCTGCTGCACGGCGCGAACCGGCGGCGCATCCGGCGCAGCGATCGCTTCTTCCGGCGACAGGCCCTGTTCGGCCAGCAGATCCGTCGGCAGCAGGCAGCGCTGATGCGCCGCCAGTTGCGGCACGCTGCGCACCACGCCGGCAATGCCATACGCCGCCCCCAGCGGCCGGAACTGCTCGGGATCGGCTGCACCCAGAAGGCGCGCGGCGCTGACCGCCAGGCCGCCGGCGCCGGCCAGCACGTAGTGCCGCCATTCCTCCAGCGTGGCGATCGCCGGTTCGGCTTCCACCTCGCGCGCCTCGATCACCGGCAGCAGGTCGGCGGGTGACAACGCGCCGCGATCCAGCGCATCGCGCAGCGGCGCGGCGGTTTCGTGCTGGCGTCGTGCGCCTTCGACGACCTCGCGCCACCAGTGCAATCGGATCAGCGCCAGCGGCGGTTCGGAGACAACTTCGCGTGCGCGGGCCAGTTCATGATTGAAGGCGTACAATGCCAACAAGTCGTCGCGCTTGTCCGGTGGTGCGAACAACGCAGTCAGGAAGCGGTCCGGATCGTGACGCCGCACCAGCGCGGCAAGCTGTTCGTTCATCCTGGCTCCGTCGCACGGGCTGCGGGCGGCGCAGCCTTGACGCGCCCCCGCCCATAGCTAGGTTTGCCTCGGCCTTCCTGCATCACTGTTTTACCGCCAATCCAACGCGGAGGATGATCCATGGCTTTCGAACTTCCCACCCTGCCTTATGCCAAATCCGCCCTCGGGGCGAAGGGCATGTGCGAGGAAACCCTCGACCTGCACCACGGCAAGCACCATCAGGCCTATGTCACCGCGCTGAACGGCTTCGTCGAAAAGGACGCGTCGTTGCAGGGCAAGTCGCTCGATGACATCGTCAAGAGCACCTACAACGACGCCTCCAAGGCGGGCGTGTTCAACCAGGCCGGCCAGCACTGGAACCACATCATCTTCTGGCAGTGCATGAGCCCGAACGGCGGCGGCATGCCCGGCGCGTTGGAGAAGAAGATCAACGAAGACCTTGGCGGCGTTCAGAAGTTCAAGGACGCGTTCAAGGCGGCGGGCGGCAGCCAGTTCGGCTCCGGCTGGGCCTGGCTGGTGGTCGGCAGCGACGGCAAGCTGAAGGTGACCAAGACGCCGAACGGCGTGAACCCGCTGGCCACCGGTGAAGGCAAGGTGCTGCTCGCCTGCGACGTGTGGGAGCACAGCTATTACCTGGACTTCCGTAACCGTCGCCCGGATTACCTGCAGAACTGGCTGGATAAGCTGGCGAACTACGAATATGCCGAGGCTCAGTTGAAGGCGGCCTGAACAGCCGCCAGCAACGGAAAGGGGGCCCTGCGGGGCCCCTTTTTTACTGGGTCCGGATTGCCTCGCTGTAACAATCGCGTCAAAGCCGGTGTCGCGAGCACCGTCATCCTCTGCTGCCGCCTGGTTTGGCGGCAAAATCTGTAGCAAGCAGTCTCCGCTTGATGTACAATGCGATTCGAGACTGGTATAAAGGCGGAATGCAAATGGCCGACGAGCGCGATACAGTGCTGGGTCTGACTGCCCAGATCGTCAGCGCCCATGTCGCCAAGAACGACGTGGAAGCTGGAAAACTCCCGGATCTCATTAAAGACGTTTACCAGAGCCTGGCGAATGTCGGTAAGGAACCGGCCGCGGCCGCCAAGCCGAAGCCGGCCGTGGCGCCGAACAAATCGGTCTTTCACGATCATCTGGTCTGCCTGGAAGACGGCAAGAAGATGAAGATGCTCAAGCGGCACCTGATGACCGACCATCAGATGACGCCCGAGCAGTATCGGGCGCGCTGGGAACTGCCGGCGTCCTATCCGATGGTGGCGCCGGACTACGCCCAGACGCGATCGGAACTGGCCAAGCAGATCGGCCTGGGCCAGAAACGAGTGGCCGCGCGCAAGGCCGGCCGCAAGCGCGCCGCCCGGAGCTGAACGCCGCCGCGTGCGACGCCGCACCCGGCCCCGCCGCCTGCCTTCCTGTAGCGTTCCCCCTGCCACCTGCCATGACGGGGCGTCCAACCGGTGATAGCATCCCGTGCTTTCCGGAGGACGCCCATGCTGACCCAGGCCCAAATCGCCCAATACCGCGAGACCGGCGCGATCGTCGTGCCGGACGTGCTGACCCAGGATGAAGTGCAGCGCCTGCGCCGCGTCACCGATGACTTCGTCGAGCGCGCCCGCGGACTGACCGCACATAACGAGATCTACGACCTCGAGGATTCCCATACGCCGGATAACCCGCGCGTGCGGCGGATCAAGGCGGCGCATCTGCACCACCCGGAATACGCGCGCCTGGTGCGCCATCCGAAAATCATTGCCGCCCTGCAGGATCTGTGGGGGCCGAACATCCGCTTCGACACCGCCAAGCTGAACATGAAGTGCGCCGGCTTCGGCGCCCCGGTGGAATGGCACCAGGACTGGGCCTTCTACCCCCATACCAATGACGACCTGGCCGCGGTCGGCGTGATGTTCGACGACATGGAAATGGAAAACGGCCCGCTGATGATCGTGCCCGGCAGCCATCGCGGCCCGATCTTCGACCATCATGCCGACGGGGTGTTCTGCGGCGCGATGGACCCGTCGAACCAGGATGTGGACTACGCCTCGGCGGTTCCGCTGACCGGTAAGGCCGGGTCGATCACCATCCATCATGTGCGCGCGGTGCACGGGTCCGCCCCGAACCTGTCGGACCGCGACCGCCGCCTGCTGCTGTTCCAGTTCCGCACCGCCGATGCCTGGCCGCTGCTGGGCTTTCCTGCCGGCATCGAAAAGTTCAATGCGCTGATGGCCGCCGGGTCCCCCTGCGAGCCGCGCCTGGAACACGTCCCGGTGCGCCTGCCGCTGCCGCCCGCGACGCGGCAGGGGTCGCTGTATGAGAACCAGAAGGGCATGCGCTCGCGCTATTTCGACATGCAGAGTGCGGTGCGCCAGCCCGAGCCGGCGCAATGACCGACCGGCCCGCACTGCCGCCCACGGCGGAGGCGATTTTCGACCGCACGCCGCAGCCCTTCGGTGACGGCCCGCCCGATCCGGTGATCTACGACGCGTCGGAGGCCGCCCTGCGCCAGCGGACGGTGAACTTCGCCGCCAAGCGTTTCGCCGACATGATGTTCGTCACCGGCCTGGACCGCGCCACCGCGGAGCGGCACTTCCGCTGGCGCGTGGTCACCCCGCCGGCCGGCCTGTCCCGCCGCGCACCGGGCGGGAACAGCCAGGCGGCGCTGGATGACGCGCACCGCGCCGGCCGGCTGCGGATCGAGACGGACCATGCCGACCGCCGAGCCACGGTGATCTGGAACGACCCGTCCTTCGCGGCCCCGGTGATCGGCTCTGCCGTTGCCCGACCCGGCTACGGTGCCATTCTGCTCGGCCCCCACGCGGTGCCGATGTTCGACCCCAGGCCGATCCACCGTGCCGACCGTGCGGGCCGCGCCTGGCCGCACGGCGAGGCGGTGGAGCGGCCTCCGCCGGCGCCGCCCGCGCTCGCTGCGGCGCTGGATGCGTTCTTCGCCGGGTCCTCCGGGGCGTACGGCATCCTGATCGCCAGTCCGGACCGCGTGCTGGCGGAACGCTACAGCAGCTTCGGCGCGCCGGAGCGGGTGACGCCGAGCTGGTCGATGACCAAGGCGGTCACGTGTACGCTGATCGGGCGGATGATCCATGACGGCTGGCTCTGCTCCGTCCATGACCCGGCGCCGGCACCGCTGTGGCGCGATCCGCGCGACACCCATCACCTGATCACGCTGGACCACCTGCTGCGGATGCGCTCCGGCCTGGGGTTTCCGGTGCAGTTGCCGGACGGGCGGGTCAGCCTGGGGTTCGAGAACAGCGCGGTGTACCAGGACGCCGCCGATGCGTTCGACATGGCGCAGCGCTGCATGGTGGCGACCGTGCCGGGCTCGGTGTTCCGCTACATCAATACCGGCGTGAACGTGCTGGGGGCGATCATCCGCGACCAGATCGTGCGGCGCGGGCTGCCGTATCATGCCACGGTATACGGCATGCTGGCCGACCGCATCGGCATGAGCAGTTTCCAGCAGTCCGCCGATATCAACGGCAACCTGATCGCGTCCGGCGCGGGTTTCGCCACGCTGCGCGACTACGCCAAGCTGGGCGTGCTGTACCTGCAGGACGGGGTGTGGGACGGCGTGCGGCTGCTGCCGGAGGGCTGGGCGGAGTACGCGCTGGCCCCGACGCATGCCGGCACCAATTTCGCGGCGTGCTTCCGCACCAACAGCGACCGCCTGTTCCCGGACCTGCCGGAGGACACGGCCTGGGCGTCCGGCGCGTCCGACCAGCGCATCTTCATTCTGCGCCGGCACAGGCTGACCGTCGCGGTGGCGAACGAGACCGACCACAGGATGGACCTCGGCGCGCTGAACCGGGTGATCGCCACCGCCATCACCGCTTTGACCTGAGTGCTGTTGCCGGCACGCCTGTGGCGGAATGCTTTGGCTGAAAACGTCTCTGACTGAAAACGCCTCTGACTGAACCGGGGAAACGTCCAATGACCGTACGAAACGTCGCGCGCGAGAAGCTGGAACAGGGCCACCTGTCGCTGGGAGTTGGCGTGCGCATGACGCGCAGCGTGGAGATCGCCAAGGCGATGGCGGTGGCCGGGTTCGACTGGCTGTTCCTGGACATGGAACACGGCGTGATGTCGCTGGAGGCGTGTGCGCAGATCTCGGTGGCGGCGCTGGATGCAGGGATTGCGCCGATCGCCCGGGTGCCGAACGGCGCGTATTCCATCGCCACGCGGGCGCTGGACAACGGCGCGCTGGGCATCGTGATGCCGCATGTCGATACCGCGGCCGAGGCGCGGGAGGTGGTGTCGAAGCTGAAGTATCCGCCGGTGGGGCACCGCTCGATGGGCGGCATCGGGCCGCACTACCAGTTGCGCAGCGCCAGCACCGGCGATGCGGCGAAGGCGCTGAACGGTTCGAACCTGACGGTGGTGATGCTGGAAACGCCGACGGCGATCGCCAATGCCGAGGAGATTGCTGCGGTGCCCGGCGTGGATGTGCTGCTGATCGGCAGCAACGATCTGTGCGCAGAGATGGGCATCCACGGCGATTTCGGCCACGAACGCGTGGCCGATGCGTATGCGAAGATGATCGCCGCGTGCCGCAAGCACAACAAGTTCCCCGGGATGGCCGGGATCTACAACGAGGCGATCATGCCGCGTTATATCGAGATGGGCGCGCGCTTCATCCTGTCCGGCCAGGACGCCGCGTTCCTGATGGGTGGCGCGATGCAGCGGACGGGGTTTCTGCGGAAGACGCATCCCGGGAAGGGCTGAACGTCCGGGCCCATAGACGTCAAATTGGTGCGGGCAAGCGCCGCTCTTCCGCGTCATGGCCGGGCTTGACCCGGCCATCCGCCCCCGACAGGGCGTTTGCCGTTGCATTCCGCCCCGATCGTTCCGGTGTCATGGCCGGGTCAGGCCGCCTTCGCGGTGGCCGCCGCCTGCAGCAGCCCGACCACCATGTCGGTGTCCATCACATCGCCGAAGATGTTGTAGAACGCGGCCAGTGACGCGTCGTGCTCCTCCTGCGTGTTCGCCGCGTTGCCGTCGCTGATCATCACCACGCGGAAATTCGTCATCATCGCGTCGCGCGCCGAGGACTCGCAGCACACGTTGGTGACGGTGCCGGTGATCAGCACCGTGTCGAAGCCGCGTGCCCGCAACCGGTGCGGCAATTTCGATGCGCCGGGCAGGAAGGCGCTGAAGCGGTATTTCAGCACCACCTCGTCCTGAGGCTGCACATCCAGCGTCGGCCACAGCTCGTGGCCCGGCGTGCCCTCCGACATCGACGCGGCGCGTTTCGCCCGCATCTCCGGCGTGGCCATGTCCTGCGCCACCGACCACGCGGTCAGGCAGTCCGCGTCATGCGTGTTCTTGATCCAGAACACGCCGCCGCCGGCCTGCCGCACCGCGGCGGCCAGGCGGTTCACCGCCGGCACGATGTCACGCGCGGCCGGCACCACGGCGTGGCCGACCGCCTCATCCATGAAGCCGCGCTGCAGATCCACCACCACCAGCGCGGTGCGCGCCGGATCGAGATCGGCGAAGCAGTGTTCCGACCCGCGCCGCGCGATCACGCGCTGCACGATCGAATCGGGAATGGTGGCGCCGGTGAGTTTCATGCGTGGACTCCTTCCTGTGCGACAGAAGCATCGAAGTGATCCGACACGGCCAGGCACGCTGCCATGCGCCCGGGCGCCGGATGGCGTTCCGCCGGCACCGCGTCGAGGCACGCGCCGATGCGGCGCGGGCAGCGCGGCGTGAAGCTGCACCCAAGCGGCAGCCGGCGCAGGTCCGGCGGGCTGCCGGGGATCGCGTCGATGTCGCGGTCCCGCGGCTGGCCGTGCACGGTGGAGGCGAGCAGGCCCGCGGTATAGGGATGTTCCGGCGCCGACAGCACCTGCGCCACCGGCCCGCTTTCCACGATGCGGCCGGCGTACATCACCGCGACCGTGTCGGCGATTTCCGACGCCACGCCCAGGTCGTGCGTGACGAAGATCATCCCCATGCCCAGCTCCCGCTGCAGCCGGCGCAGCAGGATCAGCACCTGCACCTGCACCGTGGCGTCCAGCGCGGTGGTGGGTTCATCGGCCAGCAGCAGGCGCGGGTTGCACGACAGCGCCATGGCGATCATCGCGCGCTGGCGCAGGCCGCCGGACAGTTCGTGCGGGTACGCGTCCAGCCGGCGTTCGGCGGACGGCACGCGCACCAGGTCCAGCAGTTCCAGCGCGCGTGCCCGCGCGGCCTTGCGGTTGCAGCCGGTGTGGCGGCGGACGGTCTCGCCGATCTGCTGGCCGACCGTATAGACCGGGTCCAGCGCGGTCATCGGTTCCTGGAACACCATCGACACCAGGCCGCCGCGCAGGTCGCGCAGCGCACGCTTCGGCATCGCCAGCACATCCTGGCCGGCGACCTGCACCTGGCCCTCGATCCGCGCGCGGGGCGGCAGCAGGCGCATCAGCGCGCGCATCGTCACGCTCTTGCCGGAGCCGGATTCGCCCAGGATGCACAGAACCTCGCCGGGCTTCACGCTGAAGCTGACGCCGTTCACCGCATAGGTGGTGGCTTCCCGGCTGACGAAGCGCACGGTCAGGTCGCGGACTTCGGCGAGTGGGGCGGTGTCGTTCATGTCAGGCACTCCCGACCCGGCTGTGGCCCGACAGCGGGTCGCGCATGTGGCAGGCGGCGATGTGGGATTCGGGGCCTTCCCACACGCCCGGCGCCGGCTCCTTCGTTTCGCACACGGACTCCGCGAACGGGCAGCGCGTGTGGAACCGGCAGCCGGAGGGCGGATCGATCGGGTTGGGCGGATCGCCGACGATGGGCGGTTCCTCGATGCGGTTGGCGGGGTCCATCGACGGGCGGGAGGCCAGCAGCGCACGCGTGTAGGGATGCGCCGGACGTTCGAAGATCGCGTCCACCGGCCCGAGTTCCACCACCCGGCCGAGATACATCACCAGCACGCGGTCGCTGATGTAGCGCACCACGTTCAGGTCGTGGCTGATGAAAACGTAGGTCAGGTTCAGGTCGCGCTTCAGCGCCCGCAGCAGGTTCAGCACCTGCGCTTCCACCGACTTGTCCAGCGCCGAGACCGGCTCGTCCAGGATCACCATGCGCGGATTGGTGGCCAGCGCGCGGGCGATGTTCACACGCTGCTTCTGGCCGCCGGACAGTTCGTGCGGGTAGCGCGGGCCGAACAGGTCCGGGTTCAGCCCGACCTTGCCCAGGATGTCGCGGGCGATGTCGCGCGCGTCGGTCTTGCGCCTGCCCTGCACGAACGGGCCGAAGGCGACGGAATCGCGGATCGGCATGCGCGGGTTCAGCGAGGAATAGGAGTCCTGGAACACCATCTGCACCTGGCGGCGCAGCGCATCCACCGCGATGCCGCGGGTTTCGGCGACGGGATCGCCGTCGAACACCAGTTCTCCGGCATCGGGCACCACCAGGTGCAGCAGCAGGCGGGCGAGGGTGGATTTGCCGCAGCCGGATTCACCGACGATCCCCAGCGTTTCGCCCTTGCGCACGGTGAAGGACACGCCGTCCACCGCCTGCACCGATTTGTCGCGCACGCCCTTCACCGGGAAGTGCTTGCGCAGGTCACGCGCGATCAGCAGGGGCTGCTGCGCGCCGCCGCGGTCGCGCGGGTCCAGCGTCGCGGCATCCGTGCCCAGGCTTGTGTCTTGCATCGGCAGGTCCATGGTCACATCCGCACGTCCATGGCCGCGCGCAGTCCGTCGCTGACCAGGTTGAAACAGATCGAGGTGATGAAGATCGCCACGCCCGGCAGCGCGCAGACATAGGGCACGACGTAGATCGACTGGCGCAGCGTGCTGAGCATCAGGCCCCAGTCCGGCATCGGCGGGCGCACGCCCAGGCCCAGGAATGACAGGCCGGAGGCCAGCAGGATGCTGACGCTGACCAGTGAGGAGGCGTAGATGAACACCGGCCCCAGCACGTTGCCCAGCACGTGGTAGCGGATGATGGTGGTGGTGCGGGCGCCGGTGGCGCGTGCGGCCTCGATGAAGTCCAGCGTGCGCATCTGCGTCGTTGCGGTTTCCGCGATGCGGCACATCGGCGGGATGAACACCAGGGTCAGCGCGAGCATGCCGTTGACGATGCCGCCGCCCATTGCGCCGGCGATCGCCACGGCCAGCAGCACCGAGGGAAATGCGTAGAACACGTCCATGGTGCGCATGATCGCGGTGTTGGTGCGTCCGCCGACGAAGCCGCCCGTCACGCCCAGCGCGCCGCCGATGATCGAGGCGATCAGCACCGGCACCACGCCCATCAGCAGCGACACGCGGCCGCCGTAGATCAGGCGGGACAGCATGTCGCGGCCGAGTTCGTCGGTGCCCAGCAGGTGGCCGCGCCAGCCGAACGGTTTCAGGCGGGCGATGATGCTTTCCTTGTAGGGGTCGAACGGCGCGACCAGCGGCGCGAAGATCGCCGCCAGCACGATCAGCAGCACGATGGCCGCGAAGAACAGCGTCACCTTGTCGTGGCGCAGCCGGTAGCCGACCGACTGCCAGTAGCTGCGGATGCGGGTGGCGGGGGCGGCCTGCTCCTCGAACAGGGTGGCGGGATCGTTCAGGACGATGGAATCGGGCATGAGGGTCCGCTCCGTATCAGACGCGTCGCAGACGCGGGTCGATCAGCGATTGCAGCAGATCGACGACGAGGTTGGTGGCGACGAAGATCAGGGCCAGCACCAGGATGGTGCCCTGCAGCACGGGAACGTCACGGTTGATGATCGCCTTGCTGAGCAGGAAGCCGCTGCCCGGCCAGGTGAACACGGTTTCCACCAGGATGGAGCCGCCGAGCAGGTAGCCGAACTGCAGGCCCATGACGGCGAGGACCTGGGGCAGGGAGTTCTTCAGCACGTGCCGCGTGACCGCCCATTCGGACAGGCCCTTGGCGCGCAGTGTCTGCACGAAATCCTGGTTGCGCACTTCGGCCACCGCGGCGCGGGTGGTGCGGGCGATGATGCCGATCGGGATCATCGCCAATGTGACCACCGGCAGCACCAGGAACTTCGCGTTGCTCCATTGCAGCAGGTGGAAGCTGGAGGACCCGTTCGGGCCCATGCCGGTGGCGGGCAGCCACATGTACTGCACGGCGAAGAAGATCACCAGCACGATGCCCAGCCAGTAATTGGGCAGGCTGACGCCGACCACGGCGGTGCCGGTGACGGTGCGGTCCAGCCAGCGGCCGGGGAAGCAGCCGGCCAGTGCGCCCATGACATAGCCGATGAAGAACGACAGCGGCACGGCGAACATCGCCAGCAGCGCGGTGTTGGACAGTGCCGTCGGTTACTTCCAGAATCACCGGGCGGCGGGTGGAGATCGACATGCCGAAATCGCCGGTCAGCACGTTGCCGAGCCAGATCAGGTACTGGATCGGGATCGGCTTGTCGAAGCCATAGGCGTGCTTGACGATGGCGATGGTTTCCGCCGTTGCGTCCGGCGGCAGCACGGTCTGCAGCGGATCGCCGGGGGCGATGTACACCAGCGAGAAGCACACGATGCTGACGCCGAGCGCGATCGGGATGGCGTAGAGGAAGCGGCGAAGAATATAGCGGGTCATGGCATGGCTTTCGCGTCAGTCGGGCGGAAGGCGTTTCCCCTCCCGTTGCGGGCTCGGACCGCGAAGCGGGCCAGGGACTGGGGGAGGGGGCGGGCAATCATGTTTGTTGCGATAGTGACCCGTATCTCCCCTCCCCCTGACCTCGATCCGCTTCGCGGCCCAGGCCAACAAGGGAGGGGGAAGGCGTGGGCGTTACGGTGAAACGGTGACCGGCGTCAGGTCCTGGAACCAGCTCTGCGCCTGCACGAAGCCGTGCACCTTGGGCGACAGGGCCCGCGGGTTCACGTCGTGCGCGACAAAGATCATCACCGCGTCCTCGTTCATCTTCTCGTTCAGCTCGGTCAGCAGCGTCAGCCGCTTCTCCGCGTCGAACTCGCGGAAGATCTCACCCACCAGCTTGTCGGTGGCCGGGTCGCTGTAGTGGCCCCAGTTGCTGCCGTGCGGAGCCCATTGCTTGGTCCACACATGGCGGATCAGCGCGTTGAACGGGTCCTGCGTCTGTCGGCTGATGTTGATCGCGTCGATGTTGGGATATTTCTCGTACGCCGGCCCGCGCGATATCCAGCAGCGCGTTCCAGTCCATGGTGTCCAGCGTCACCTTGAACCCGACCGCTTCCATCTCCGACTTCACCAGCTCGTTCATCGGCAGCGGCTGCATCTGGCCGGAGCCCGAGGTGGAGATCGCGAAGGTCACCTTGCACGGCAGGCAGCCGGCTTCCTTCAGCAGCTCATGCGCCTTCTTCGCATCGTGCTTGTACAGCTTGGGATGCCCGTAATACGGCGTGGACGGCGGAACGGTGGAATAGCCCTTCAGCATCATCCCGTTCAGCAGGTCCTTCATGTCGTCACGGTTCAGCGCATAGTTCGCCGCCTGGCGCACGCGCTTGTCCTTGAACGGGCCGCTGACGAAGTTGAGCTGATAGGTCCAGTTGTGCGGATACGGGTTGGTGATGATCTGCATCCCCGCCGACTTCAGCCGCGCGATGGCGTCGGGCGACGGCGCCTCGATCCAGTTCACCTGCCCGGACAGCAGCGCCGCGGTGCGGGTGGAGGCTTCCGGCATCGGGATCAGCACCAGCTCATCCTGCTTGGGGATACGCTTCTTGTCCCAGTACTCCTTGTTCGGCACCATCACCATGCGCTGGTGCGGGATCTCGCTCTTGAACCGGTACGGCCCGGTGCCCGACGGATGCTTCGCATACTCCGTCCAGTTGTACTTCACCTCCTTCGCTCGGCACGGGCTGATCAGCATCACGTAGCTGAGCTCATAGGGAAACAGCGAGTCCGGCACCTTGGTTTCGAACGCCACGGTGTGGTCGTCGATCTTGGTGATGCCGGCGAAGTTGCCCAGATAGGTGCGCGTCTGCCCGAACTGGCCGGGATCGAATTCCGGCGCCTTCGGGTCGGTGGAGTGGCGCATGTTCCACACCACGTCATCGGCGGTGAACGGGCAGCCGTCGTGCCACTTCACGCCCTCGCGCAGCTTGAAGATCCACCGCTTGTGGTCCTTCGGATCGACATGCCAGGACGTGGCCAGGCCCGGCTTGATGTCGGATGCCTTGTCGGCGCTGGACAGGTCCCACAGCACCAGCGAGTTGTACAGATTGTAGCCAACGAAACGGTAACCCTCGAACCCCTGGTCCGGATTGCCGGTGGTGATCGGCAGATCGCCGGCGGTCATGCCGATCTTCAGCACGCCGCCTGCCTGGGCGTTGCCCGCCCCCAGACCGATCGCGCCGCCAACCGCCAGCATGGCGGCGTATTTCCACAAACCCTGCGTCATCATAGTCCCCAACTAAGTCTCCCTGCCGCTATGGTGCGCGCACCGCCTGCGGCATTGCGGCGCGCTGTGCCGTCGTCGCGTCAGGGCGAGACGGAAACCGGTGTCAGATCCTGGAACCAGCTTTGCGCCTGCACGAAGCCGTGCACCTTCGGCGACATGGCGCGCGGGTTCAGGTCGTGCACGACGTAGATCATCACCGCGTCGCGCCCCTCCAGCTCGTGCAACTGCGTCAGCAGGCCCAGGCGCTTTTCCGGATCGAACTCATGGAAGATCTGCGTGATCAGCGCGTCGGCCTTGGGGTTCTGGTAGTGTCCCCAGTTCGATCCCGCCGGCGACCAGTACTGGCGCCCGACCAGCTTGATGATCGCATTCACCGGGTCCAGCAGGCCGCGTGAGAAGTTGATCCCGTCATACTGCGGATACTTGCCGACGCCGGCGCGGTACACGTCCAGCAGCGCGTTCCAGTCCATCGGCTTGATGTCCACCTGGAACCCGACAGCCTCCAGTTGCGACTTCACCAGCTCGTTCATCGGCAGCGGCTGCATCTGGCCGGAGCCCGAGGTGGAAATGCCGAACGTCACCTTGCACGGCAGGCAACCCGCTTCCTTCAGCAGCGCATGCGCCTTCTTCGGATCGAACTTGTATTTCGGCGGATTGCCGTAATACGGCATGGTCGGCGGCACCACGTCGTATTCCGGCATCGCCGTGCCATCCAGCAGCGTCACCATGTCGGCGCGGTTGATCGCGTAGTTCGCCGCCTGCCGCACCCGCAGGTCCCTGAACGGGCCGCGCGTGTAGTTCAGCATGTACGGCCAGTCATGCGGATAGACGTTGGTAACGATCTTCATCCCCGCCGCCTTCAGCCGCGGGATGGCGTCGGGCGATGGCGCCTCGATCCAGTTCACCTGGCCGGACAGCAGCGCCGCGGTGCGGGTGGAGGCTTCCGGCATGGGGATCAGCACCAGCCGGTCCTGCTGCGGAATGCGCGACTTGTCCCAGTAGTCCTTGTTCGGTACGAACTCCAGCCGCTGATGCGGCACGAAGCGGTCGAACCTGTACGGCCCGGTGCCGGACGGGTGCAGCGCATACTGGCCCCAGTCGTAGTGCAGCGCCTTGGCTCGGCAGGGGCTGATCATCATCACGTAGCTGAGGCTGTAGGGGAACAGCGACTCGACGAAATTGGTTTCGATCGCGACGGTATGGTCGTCGATCTTGCTGATCGACTTGAAGTTGGTCAGGAAGCTGCGGGTGAAGGCGAACTGCTGGGCGGAGAATGACGGCGCATTCTGGTCGGTGCGGAACTTGAAGTTCCACACCACGTCGTCCGCGGTGAACGGGCACCCGTCGTGCCATTTCACCCCCTGGCGCAGATGCACGATCCAGCGCTTGTGGTCGTTCGGGTCGATTTCGACCCTGGTGGCCAGGCCGGGCTTCAGCTCCGACGGCTTGTCGGACTTCGACAGGTCCCACAGCAGCAGTGAATCGTACAGGTTGTAGCCAACGAAACGGTAGCCCTCGAACCCCTGGTCGGGGTTGCCGGTGGTCACCGGGATGTCGCCGGCGGTCATGCCGACGACCAGCGTGCCGCCGGCCTGGGCGGAGCCGCCGGCGGCGACGGACAGAAGCAGGGCGGACGCCACGGCGCGTACGGTTCGCGACGCGGGTGGGCGGAACAGGCCGGAGATGCGCAAGACCGGGTCCTCGGCTACGGTGACGACGGGCGTGCAGCCGGCTGGCGGCCCGCCCGCGATGCTGCATTGCAGCATCCGTGCCAGCCGCAGGTTACAGAACTGCCGTGAAAAACGGCAAACTCGCATCGGGCGTTATGCCTATTATCGTGCCATATCGACCGGAATATGGGCATATGGATGATCATCCAGGCAGAACGTGTCTGGAGTGCCCGATAAACGGGCGGCTTGCCCCCGCCCTCAGCCTGGGCAACCATCCGCCCGAACCAACGGGAGACGACGCGGCATGGCCTGGCGTATCGGCATCGACATCGGCGGCACCTTCACCGACGTGGCCATGGTGGAGGAGGACACCGGCCGCATCGAAATCGCCAAGGTCCTGACCACCCCACGCGATTTCGGCCAGGGCGTGATCGACGGCCTGCGCCAGGGCCTGGACGCCAACGGCATCGACCCGGGCGGGGTGGCGCTGCTGGCCCACGCCACCACCGTGGTCACCAACGCCCTGCTGGAGAAGAAGGGCGCCCGCACCGGCTTCATCGCCACGCGCGGCTTCCGCGACCTGCTGGAACTGCGCCGCTCCTCCCGCCCCGACCTGTACGACCTGTTCCAGGACGCCCCCGGCGTGCTGGTCCCCCGCCGCCACCGCTTCGAAGTCACCGAACGCATCGACGCCCAGGGCCAGGTGGTCACGCCCCTGGCCGAGGACGAACTGCCCGCGCTGATCGAGACCATCCGCGAGGCCGGCCTGCAGACCGTCGGTGTTTCCTTCCTGTTCTCCTTCCTGAACGACGCGCACGAACGCCGCGTGGGGCAGATCCTGCGCGCCGCGCTGCCCGGCGTCGGCGTGTTCCTGTCCTGCGAGGTGCTGCCGGAAATCCGCGAGTTCGAGCGCGCCAGCACCACCGCGGTGTGCGCCTATGTCGGCCCGCTGCTGGCGTCCTATCTGGAACGCCTGCAGCAGGCCGCCACCCGGCTCGGCCTGCCCGCCTTGCAGGTGATGGGCTCCTCCGGCGGCGTGTTCGACATCGCCGAGGCGCTGCGCATGCCCGCCGCCGCGGTGGAATCCGGCCCCGCCGCCGGCGTGGTGGCCGCGGCGCTGGCCGGAAGGCAACTGGACCGGCCCAACCTGATCTCCTTCGACATGGGCGGCACCACCGCGAAGGCCAGCGTGATCGTGGACGGGGAGGTTGCGGTCACCGCGGAATACGAGGTGGGCGGCGCCGCCAACGCCAAGCGCTGGATGCACGGCACCGGCCACCCGATCCGCGTGCCGGTGATCGACCTGGCGGAGGTGAGCGCCGGCGGCGGCTCCATCGCCTGGATCGATCCCGGCGGCGCCCTGAAGGTCGGCCCGCACAGCGCCGGCGCCGATCCCGGCCCGGCCGCCTACGGTGCCGGCGGCACGCACCCCACGGTCACGGATGCCAATGTGGTGCTGGGCCACCTGGACCGCGAGGCGCTGCTGGGCGGCGGCCTGCCCATCGATCTTCCCGCCGCCGAACGCGCCATCGACGCCGACGTGGCCCGCCCGCTCGGCCTGACCGTGGCCGAGGCGGCGGCGCGCATCGCCGAGGTGGTGAACAGCAACATGGCCCAGGCGCTGCGCATCGTCTCGGTGGAGCGCGGCTACGACCCGCAGGAATTCAGCCTGATCGCCTTCGGCGGCGCCGGCCCGGTGCACGCGGTGGCGCTGGCCGACGAACTGCAGATCCCCGAGGTCATCATCCCGCCCGCCCCCGGCGCCTTCTCCGCGCTCGGCCTGGTGGCGAGCGACCTGAAGCGCGACTACTCCCGCACGCTGTACGCCGACCTGGCGCAGGTGGAACCGGGGCGGGTCGCCGAGGCACTGGCCAGCATGGAAGAAGCGGGCGCCGCGATGCTGGAAGCGGCGCAGGTCCCAACGCCACAACGCGCGCTGCAACGCTTCGCCGATGTGCGCTACCGGCGCCAGGCGTATGAGCTGACGGTGCCGGTCGAGGACGGCCCGGTGACGCGCGCCACGCTGGACGCGCTGGCCGAGGCGTTCCACGCGAAACACGCGCAGACCTACGGGCACGCCAACCGCTCGGAGATGGTGCAACTGGTGAACCTGCGCGTCACCGCGCTGGGCCGGCTGCCCGGGCTGAAGCTGGTGCAGCGCGGCGATCCCGACAGCGCGCGGGTGCGCTCACGCGACGTGTGGTTCCCCGGCACCGGCTTCGTCGCCACACCGGTCCACTGGCGCAGCGGCCTGTCCGCCGGCGAGACGCTGCCGGGCCCCGCCGTGATCGAGGCCCTGGACTCCACCGCCGTCATCCCGCCCGGCTGGCAGGCCACGGTGGACGAATGGGGCTGCATCCGCATCCGCCGCAACGGCCCCGGCTAGGCCGCCCACACGCCGCCCCCGCCGGCAAGGGGGCGTCCCTTCCCACCGCTACCCGCGCTTCCCCGAACCAGGACCCCTGCATGACCTCCGGCACCAAACTCCGCACCGATCCAGCCCGCTTCGAGGTGGTGAAGAACGCGCTCTACGCCGCGGCCGAGGAGATGAAGATCGTCCTCGCCAAGACCGCCTATTCCCCGCTGCTGAAGGTCGCCGGCGACTACTCCTGCGGCATCTTCGATACCGCGGGCAACATGGTGGCGCAGGGCCCCGACCTGCCCATCCACCTCGGCTCCATGCCCGACGCGGTGCGCGCCGTGGTTACCGCCTTCCCGGACGTCGCGCCGGGTGACGTGTTCATCCACAACGACCCCTACCAGGGCGGTTCCCACCTGCCCGACGTCAACGTCGTCGCGCCCGCCTTCCACGACGGCCGCCTGCTGGGCTTCGGCTGCGTGCGCGCGCACTGGCCGGATATCGGCAGCGCCTCCCCCGGCAGCTACGGCGCGGTGACCGAGATCTACGGCGAGGGCCTGCGCCTGCCGCCCGTCCGCCTCTACCGCGACGGCAAGCCGGAACCCGGCGTGGAAGCCATCATCTTCGCCAATGTCCGTACCCCGGCCGAACGCCTGGGCGACCTGCACGCCCAGGTGGCCGCCAACCGCCGAGCGGCGCAGCGCCTGTCCGCGCTGGCGGCGAAATACGGCACGGAGACGCTGCTGCAGATCATGCAGGAAGTGCTGGACTACTCGGAAACCATGATGCGCGCCGCGCTGCGCGCCCTGCCGGACGGCGAGGCGGCGTTCACCGACGTGTTCGACGGCGACGGCGTCATCGCCGAGGGCGAGACCGAGGACGCCACCTTCACCGTCAAACTGCGCATCGCCAAGCGCGGCGACACCATCACCGCGGATTTCGCCGGCTCCGACCCCGCGGTGGCCGGGCCGATGAACGCGCCGCTGACGGTGACCGCCTCCGGCGTGTTCTGCGCGCTGAAGATGATCGCCGACCCGAAAAGCCTGATCCCGCCGAATTCCGGCTGCTGGCGGCCGGTGACGGTGACCGCGCCGCCCGGATCGGTGGTGAACGCGCAGCATCCGTCACCGGTGGTGTACGCCAACCACGAGATGTCGCACCGCATCGCCGACATGGTGATGGCGGCGCTGTTCGCGATCACGCCGCGCACGGTGATGGCCGGGTCCCAGGGCACGTCGGCGGTGATCACCTTCGGCGGGGTGGACTACCGCAGCGGCGACCGTTTCGTCAGTTACGAATTGGTCAAGGGCGGGTTCGGCGCGCGGCCCACCAAGGACGGCATCAACGCCGTCGCCAGCACCGTGTCCAACATGAGCAACACGCCGATCGAAATCCTGGAGATGAGCTTCCCCCTGCGGGTCGAGGAATACGCGCTGATTCCCGACAGCGGCGGCGCCGGCCTGTACCGCGGCGGCCTGGGCGTGCGCCGGACCTGGCGGGTGCTGGAGCGCGACACCCATGCCTCGGTGTGCTGCGAGCGTACGGTGACGCCGCCGTTTGGGCTGGACGGGGCGCAGCCTGGCGCTCCGGCGCGGCTGACCCTGGTGCCGCCGCGTGGCAACGCCCGCAAGCTGACCAGCAAGGGCGGCTTCATCGCCCCCGCCGGATCGCTGGTGGTGATGGAGGCGCCGGGCTCCGGCGGTTACGGCCCGCCAACGCGGCGGGACCGGGCGGCTCTAGCCGAGGACCTGCTGGACGGGTACGTTACCCAGGCGGCGGCACGGCGCGACTACGGCGCCGGCTGACCATCGTTGTTGGGGAGAAGCACGCATGTCCGAATCACTGCCGCTGGTTGCGCAGAAAGGGTCCTATAAGGTCGAGGTGGAGGCCGGGAAGTCGTACTGGTGGTGCGCCTGCGGCAAGAGCAGCAAGCAGCCGTTCTGCGATGGCTCGCACAAGGGCACCGGGTTCAGCCCGATGGAATTCAAGGCAGAGCAGAACGCCACCGTGGGCTTCTGCGGCTGCAAGCAGTCGGGCAACAAGCCGCGCTGCGACGGCTCGCACAAGAACGTCTGACCATTTCCGTGCATGCCCCGGTGCCACGCGCCGGGGCATGCCGCGGCCCTCGGCGCCCGGCCCCTGACGCCCGGCCCCTGACTCTCGGCCTCTGACGCTCGGCTCTCGGCCTGCGGCCCAGGCCGCGGATCACCCGGGCGGCAGGTCCGCCGCACCTATCACCCGCAGCCTGGCATCCTGAAGCAGCACGGTCGCGCCCCGGCCGGCGGCCATCGCCGGAAATTCGGCCTGTCCGGCGGCGATCCCGGCCTGCGGCACCATGGCGGCGGCGCGCACGATACGGTATTCGCGCAGCCGCCGGCCGTCATTCTCGCCCGCGCCGACCGCGGTCTCCCGTGTCGGATCGTATTCCGCCAGCAGGGCCGTGGCCGGCTCCGCCAGCGCCGGAAAACGCGCCACCAGCTTGCCGTTTGCGGCCTGCAGCGACACGGGCACGTGCAGCGCCGGCACCCGCGCCATGGCTGCCTCGATGGCGCGGCGATCCGACCCCACCACCACCGCGGCGCCGTTGACCACCAGGGCCGGCGTATAGACCTCGGCCCCGAGCTGCTCGGCATAGGCCCGCTGGCGGTTGGTGGCGCGCGCGGAGGCGAACGGATCGTGCCAGCCCAGCCCGTTCCAGTAATCCACGTGCCAGGACAGGGCGATCACGCCGGGCTGTTGCTCCAGCCGGCCCAGCAGCGCATCGGCCGGTGGGCAGGACGAACAGCCCTGGGAGGTGAACAACTCCAGCACCACAGATGTGGGACCGGCCTGCCCGGTCAGCGGCAGGCCGGCTGCCATGGCCCCAAGCATCAGACTGCGCCGTTTCATCCGCACGCTCCTTCGCAACATGGCGGTGGGACGCGGACGGACAGCAAACGTTACAGCGTGGTGGATCACGACGCTGGATTGGCAGTGGAGCGCGACGGAGGGTTGGGTCGACCCGGTTGGGGTTCAACTTCCGGCCCGACGCCCCTGAGCTTCCAGCCGGGGGCCGATGGTCCGGTACAACCGTGTCATAGCCGGCCCTGAGCCGGCCATCTGCCCCGTGAGCCCGCGCCGATGGTACGCAAGGAAAGTTGGTGTCAGCCCGGCAACCAGGGCACCGGCACGAAGAACCGACCGCCTACGGTGCGTAGCGCGTTGTTGTCGCTTTCCATCGCGACCCCGCGCAGCGCGACCAGCAGGGCGCCCGCGACGGTCTGGCGCCAGAACCAGTGGTCCACCTGACGCGCCGAAGGGGCCGGGTCGGTGGCCTGTGCGGCCTCTCCGTAGTACGCCTTGATGTCGTCGCACAGGTGACGCTGGGCCAGCGCGGGCGTGGCGAGCGGCGGCACCGCCACCAGCGCGCCGGCCAGTGCGTCGGCAAGAAAAGCGGGCCAGGTTTCGGGTGGCTGGAAGCTGAGGCCGACACTGGTCCGGCCGCGGCGTGTGCGGGCTGCGTCCCACGCGGGTCGTATGGCCGCGAGTTCCTCGGTCAGCGCGGCGGCCCAGCCTTGCGACGTGCTGGGGGCGGTCCAGCGCGGGATGGCCGGCGGCTGCCAGCCTGCGGTGTCACGCAGGCCGGGCGGGTCCTCGGGAAAATCCTCCAGGATCACCGGTCCGTCCGTTCGCTCCAGCAGCGCGAGCGCGGCGCGCAGCACGCGGTGCTGGAACGCGGCGTCTTCCGGTTCGCCCAGCGGGCGACCAAGCGCGCCGGCATTCCACAGGGCACGCGGGGGACGCACTTTTTCGGCCTGCGCGCGCACGGACACCAGCGCTACGGTCGAGAAACCCTCCAGTTCCAGCATGTGGGCCAGCGCGCACACGGCGCGCGTGCAGAGCGGTCAGACAGGGCTGAGCAGCACCGAGTCGATGCGTTCCTGTCGCAACTGTCCGACGATCTGCGCGACCGAGTCGGTCATTTGCGTGGGATCGGTGGAGCCCATCACCGTGTAGTGCGTGTCGGCGACGCCGCCGATCTCGCCCTGGGCCGCGAGTTCGCGCAGCCGGTCGATCGGGAACACCACGTTGACGTCGCGCTGAAAGCCGGCGCGGTCGAAATTGATCGAAACGTGGCTGACCAGCAGGTCGCCGGGATCGGTATCGGACGATACGAAGCGGCATTCGCCGGTGCCGAACGGAAAGGGCACGTCGCCGCGCCGGATCAGCGCCGCGCTGGACAGGATCGCAACGCGGCGTTCCCGCAGCGGCTTGCCCTGCACGAACGGCGTCACGTCGTATTGCGGGCAGGGCACCGCAAGAACCGCATCGCGCGTCGGCTGGGGAATGTCCTCGATCCGGGCCATACGCCATCTGGTCACGGAACGCGGATCGGTGCAAGTCCCGGGAAGGCCCGGAAACTCTGCGATCAGGGTAGAGTCCGAGTCTCGGATGCGCGCCACACGTCATGGCGGGCCTGCGCCGTCTCTGACGATGAGTTGCCGACCGACAGCCAAACCGTACGCGGGCTGATACCAATCGTCGGCACGAACATACGCGGGTGGTCAGCCGGCCCCGGCCATGAAGCTGATTGTGTGGCCGTGCGTCAATCTCCGCGTCGGTTGCTGCTGCAACCGCCATGGGCGGCAGGTCTGCCGGCAGGCTCACGCCGGTGTCGCTGGCGCCTTCAACGCAGCATTCCACAGAACCCTCACCGGCCGGAAGCGGACAACCTCAAGCTGGGTGAAGCACGCGGTGAACGGCTGGAAGTTGGCCGCTGCCACCGCCATGGCCGTGCTCACCCGGGCGGTTTGCAGGTCGTCCGCGGCCGTGATGTGCGGCAGCCAAATGCCCGGCTGGTAGTGCGGGTGCAGCCGGTCCTCCGGCAAAGCCTGGCACAGCGCAGCCTGTTGCCGTAGCAGCGTCTCGGTCGGCGTCACGATCAGGAACAATGCGATCGGCGGGTCGGAAAACGCACCCAGCGCGGGACACGCGGCATTGAGGCGGGGCCAGTCGGTCGCCGTGCGCCGCACCGCCTCGACCAGCGTCGCCTGCTCGGTGCCGTCCTCGCAGATCGCGAGCGTTACATGCGGGGGATAGCCCAGCCGCCGCATACTGGAGGAAATCCCACGCTCGGCCAGGGCGGTCCACACGGTCTCTGCGCGGGCGGCGGATGCGTCATCGAGTTCGCAGCGTGATGGCGAAGGGCATGGCTGGCCTTTCGACTGTGAGCGAGCAACAGGAAGCCTCATACAAGGTAAGAGCGCCGTCATCACCCCGGGTTGTATCACTGTTCAACACGGCATCGGCCGGCTGTTGTTGTGGGAGCGCTGCGCGTCCCCTGCGTGGCGGCGCGACACTCGTGCGGCGCTTTTCCCTTGTCGATGGTTGTATCCAGGTCGCACGGTGGCAGGATCCGGATGGAAAGCGGCCGGGTTGCCATGTCGGGAGGTGCAGATGCCGCGGTCTTCGGCCCGCCCGTTCGGGCTTGCCTTCGCCGTTGTACTCGCCCTGTCGTTTTGCGTCCGGGCAGTGCGTGCGGCGGACCCGCCGCTGCCCGCGTACAATGCGGCGATCGGCCAGACCTCGATTTCCGGGATCTCCTCCGGTGCTTACATGGCAGTCCAGTTCGCCACCGCCTGGTCTTCGATCATCGTCGGTGTTGGTGCGGTGGCCGGCGGTCCGTACGGCTGTGCCGAGGGTTCGGCAGCGACGGCGCTCAGCACTTGCATGCTGGGCACGCCGGACATCGACCTGAATGCACTGTTCCGGCGCACCGATGCGTGGGGGCGAAGCGGCGCGATCGACGCCACCAGCCGGATCGCGCATCAGCGGGTCTATCTCTTCAGCGGCTACAACGACGCCGTGGTGGCCCGGCGTGTCACCGGGACGCTGCAGGCATTCTACGCGCATTACCTCAAGGCCGCACATCTGTTCTATCAGACCGCGATCGGTGCGGGGCACGCGCAGGTAACCGCGGATTATGGCGAGGCCTGTGCAGCAACCGGAGGCGTCCATATCAACGACTGCAACTACGATCAGGCAGGCGTGATCCTTCAGCACATATACGGTGCATTGCATGCCCCGCAGTCCGGGCCGCCGAGCGGACACGTCCTGCGGTTCAGCCAGGCTGACTATACGCGGCCATTCAGCCCGGCGCAGGACAGCATGGCCGCGACGGGATACGTGTACGTGCCGCAGGCCTGCGCCGCGGGGGAAGCCTGCCGCGTGCACGTTGCATTGCATGGCTGCAAGCAGTCCTCGACCTGGATCGGCGAGACCTTCGTTCGCCACGCCGGCTACAATGCCTGGGCGGACACGAACCATATCATCGTGCTGTACCCGCAAACCCGGGCGGAGCTTTTCACCGTTACAGGAGGCAGCAACCCCAACGGATGCTGGGACTGGTGGGGGTATCTCGATGCCGATCCGATGGACACGCCGACCTACCTCTTGAAATCCGGACGTCAGATCAGGGCCATCAGGGCGATGATCGACAGGCTGACCAGCGGCGCGGCGCCGCCCGCACCTGCTGCCGCTGCGCCGCTACCCGGGCCGCCGGCGGTTGTGTACGCGGCGGACGCATCGGACAGTGCGATCGATCTGGTGTGGTCCGCGGTGCCTGGGGCAGAGCGCTACGAGGTGTTTCGTGCCGATCCGGGAGATGCGGCGTTCCACCAGATCGGCAGCGTCGAGGGGCTGAGCTACGCGGACTCCAACCTTCAAGCGGCGACGCTGTATCGCTATCGGGTGCGGGTATCAGGTTCACCGCAGCCGGGTCCGGCATCGGCGGTGGTGTCACAGGCAACGCGGGCAGCCGTGCCGCGGTGCGACGATCCCGGACGGTGCCCGGTACGCTGATATTGTCTGCACAGCCGACAATCGAAGGTCTGCGTCGGGCAGGGGGCGTAAACCGACCATAGCGCTTCGTGGCGCACGCACGCCTTCCATAGGCGTTGGGTTGAATGCGTCCGGTCAGCGCGTTCCGACCCCGCCCTTCCGCGTCATGGCCGACCGTGAGCCGGCCATCTGCCCCCGACAAGGCGTGTGCCCGTGCAGCCCCGCCCGATCGTTGCGGTGTCGATGGCCGGGTCAGGCCCGGCCATGACGAGAAGGACTGGTGCCAGCATTCCCCATTTCAACGCGCATCGGGCCTTCGCCCGCGACGGTGTTGCACGGGGAAGCGTGTTGCACGGGGAAGCGTGTTGCACGGGGAAGCGTGTTGCACGGGGAAGCGTGTTGCGAACACCACGAACACGTCTCTCACGCCGCCATACGCAACCCCGCACGCACCAGGTCCGACGCCTTCTCCGCGATCATGATCGTGCCCGCGTTGGTATTGCCCGATATCACCGTCGGCATCACCGACGCATCCACCACGCGCAACCCGTCGATCCCGTGCACGCGCAGTTCCGGATCGACGACCGCCATCGGATCGACACCCATCTTGCACGTGCTGGTCGGGTGGAACACCGTGCCGCCGCGTTCCCGCGCATGCTGCAGCATCTGCTCCGGCGTCTGCACCGCCGGGCCCGGGCATGAACTCCTCCGCGATGTAGGGCTGCATGTGCTGCGTCGCCAGCACGCGGCGCGCCAGGAACAGGCCGTCGGTGATGGTGCGGCGGTCCGTCTCGGTGGCCAGGTAGTTGGGGATCATCGCCGGCGCATCCTCCGGCCGCGGTGATTTCAGCCTGATTTCCCCGCGGCTTTCCGGCCGCAACTGATAGACGATGATGGTGAAGCCGGAGAATTTGTGCAGCCCGTCCTGTGGCCGGTCGGCGCTGAAGATCGAGATCGACATCTTGATGTCGGGCGTCGCCAGCTCGGGCCGCGTGCGCGCGAACAGCGCCACCTGGGCGGAGATCGCCGCCATCGCCCCGCGCCGGCGCAGGTAGTAGTCCAGCCCGGTGCGCAACATCGATGCCTTGCTGAGCATGATGTCGTTCACCGTGATCGGCAGCCGGCACTTCAGCTTGATCGGCGCGGAGTAGTGGTCCTGCATCGCCTGGCCGACGCCCGGCAGGTGATGCAGCACCGGCACGCCGATATCCGTCAGGTGCTGCTGCGGGCCGATCCCCGACAGCAGCAGAAGCTGCGGCGAATTGATCGCGCCGCCGCACAGGATCACCTCCCGCCGGGCGCGCGCGGTGAAGGACATGTTGTCCTGGCGGTATTCCACCCCGACCACGCGCTTGCCCTGCAGCACCAGCCGCGATGCCAGGGCGTTGGTAACAACGCGCAGGTTCTGCCGTTTGGTTGCCGGCTTCAGGTAGCCGACGGCGGTGGAGCAGCGCCGGCCCTTGCGCGTGGTGGTCTGGTGATAGCCGACACCGTCCTGCTGCGCGCCGTTGAAGTCACGGTTGATGGGAAAGCCCAGCTCGTTGCAGGCCTTGATGAAGGATTCGCACAGCGGGTGGCCTTCCTCGACATCGGATACCACCAGCGGACCGCCGGTGGCGTGCCAGTCATCGGGGCCACGCACCTGGTGTTCCGCGCGCTTGAAATAGGGCAGCACGTCCTGCGCCGACCAGCCGGTGCAGCCCATCTGCCGCCACAGGTCGAAATCCTCGTGCTGGCCACGGATATAGACCATGCCGTTGATCGAGGATGACCCGCCCAGCACCTTGCCGCGCGGCCAGAAGATGCGGCGGCCGGCGGCGCCGGGATCGGGTTCCGTTTCATAGCACCAGTTCACCGACGGATCGGCGAACGTCTTTCCGAAGCCCAGTGGAATATGAATCCAGCGGTTGAAGTCGTCACCGCCGGCTTCCAGCAACACGACCTTTGTCCCCGGATCTTCCGACAGCCGCGCCGCCATCACGCAGCCGGCGGACCCGGCGCCCACCACGATGAAGTCGGCTTCGATCACGTCCTGCTGCACGGCCATCTGGCGTTCTCCCCAGCTCTTTGTTTTCCTCGGCCTGCGCCGGTGCCGCCGCATGCGTGGTGCGCGACGGCTGCGACAGCCGGCCCCCGCCGATCCACTCGACAAGCCGGTCCGATCCTGCACAATCGCCCGGCCATTGGCGAGCCCTGCCTGGTTCGTGTACCTGCCTGGTTCGTGTACCTGCCTGGTTCGTGTACCTGCGGGCTCAGTCCGGTTGGCGACGAAACGACAAACGACAAAACCAGCAACCAAAGCCGGCGGTCGTGGAATGGCGCCCGCTGTGGCTGCGACGGAGGCGCCGGGCGCCGGCATGACCGCAAGCCCGATCTGCCGTACAGTCCCCACTCGCCTCGGCTCCCACTCCCCTCGGCAACGTCCGGAAGCTCAGATGACCGATCTCCCCCCGCTCGATCCCGCCCTGCTGCCCGCCGGTATTCGCGCCCGCCATGTGGACGGGATCAACGGCCTGCGCATGCACGTGCTGGAGGCCGGGTTCGAAACGCCCGGCCGGCCCTGCGTGCTGCTGCTGCATGGCTTCCCCGAACTGGCCTGGTCGTGGCGCAAGCTGCTGCCCCCGCTCGCCGAGGCCGGCTATCACGTGATCGCGCCGGACCAGCGCGGCTACGGCCGCACCACCGGCTGGGAAACGGCGTACGACAGCGACCTGCGGCCGTTCGGCGCGCTGAACCTGGTGCGGGATGCGCTGGGCCTGGTCTCGGCGTTCGGCCACCGCTCGGTCGCGGCGGTGGTCGGGCACGATTTCGGCTCCCCGATCGCCGCCTGGTCGGCGCTGGTGCGGCCCGACGTGTTCCGCTCCGTCGCGCTGATGAGCGCACCCTTCGCCGGCCCGCCCGCCCTGCCGTTCAACACCGTGTCCGGCGGCCATGACACCACGCCCGCGCCGGACATCCACGCCGCGCTGGCGGCGCTGCCGCGGCCGCGCAAGCACTACCAGTGGTATTACTCGACCCGTCCCGCGAACGACGACATGTGGCACTGCGAGCAGGGCGTCCACGCCTTCCTGCGCGCCTACTACCACCACAAGAGTGCGGACTGGCCGGGCAACCGCCCGTTCCGGCTGCAGGGCTGGACGGCCGCGGAACTGGCG
This sequence comes from uncultured Alphaproteobacteria bacterium, assembly GCA_963721065.1. GTDB lineage: Bacteria > Pseudomonadota > Alphaproteobacteria > Acetobacterales > Acetobacteraceae > CAWBLP01. Next base: position 229,131 of record CAVRHO010000009.1, on the reverse strand, counting down.
AAGATGCCGACCTACTACATCATGGACAGCGACCAGGACATGGCGGCCACGGTCGCGCGGGAAATGCCGTCGCCGGCGCAGATCGCCGCGTGCCGGTGGCTGCCGGACGACGAACTGCACGTGTACAGCGACGAATACTCCCGCACCGGGTTCCAGGGCGGGTTGCAGTGGTACCGTGTCCGCACCGGGGGCATCGACACCGCACAGTTGCAACTGTTCTCCGGCCGCAGCATCGACGTGCCGTCGCTGTTCATTGCCGGTGCCAGTGACTGGGGCGTGTACCAGCTTCCCGGCGCCGTGGAGCGCATGCAGCAATCGGCCTGCACCCGGTTGCAGGGCTGTCACCTGATCGAGGGCGCGGGGCACTGGGTTCAGCAGGAACAGCCGGAACGGGTTGCCACCCTGCTGCTCGACTTCCTGCGACAGCAACAGGGCTGACACCGGCCCCGTCACCCGCCTCCCGTCACCCACTCCCGACGCTCAGCCCCGTCTCCGGCCCCCGCCTCTGTCCGTGTAGCGGGGCAGGGGCGATGCGCGGGACTGCCCGCTTCGCCGGCGGTTCCTGCCAGGCGTAGGCGGCCGGTCCCACAGCGGTGGCTGCGGTCGGCCGTGGCGGGCTTCTGTCGTCCGCGTGAAGGCGGCAGGATGGCCATGGCCGCGCGGTCTTGTGCGTCGCGCGGTGCGCAGCAAGGAGGACGATCATGGACGGACTGCTCACCGGAAAACTGGCACTGATCACCGGGGCGGGCTCCGGCATCGGGGCCGGGATCGCGCAGGCGATGGCGCAGGCCGGCGCGCGCGTTCTGATCGCCGACGTGAATGGCGATGCGGCCCGCTCCGCTGCCGCGGCGATCGGCGGCGATGCCCAGGCCTACACGCTGGACGTCACCGACCGCGACACCTGCGATGCTCTTGCCGCGGCGATCCGGCGCGAACACGGGCCGATCGATACGCTGGTGAACAACGCCGGCATTATCCGCCGCAGCAAAGTGGACGCGGCAACCTCACGCAGCGACTGGGATGCGACACTGGCGGTGAATCTGGACGGGCCGTACAACGTCACCACCGCGTTCCTCGGCCATCTGAAGGACAGCAAGGGCGCGGTGATCAACATCGGGTCCATCCAGTCCTTCGTGGCGCTGCCGAACTCCGCCGCCTACACCACGTCGAAGGGCGGTGTGCGGGCGCTGACCAAGGCGCTGGCGATCGAGTTGTCGCCGCTGGGGATCCGCGTGAACGCCATCGGCCCGGGGCTGATCGCTACCCCGCTGAACGCCGCCGCGCGCGAAAACCCCGACTACATGAGCAACTTCCAGAATCGCATTCCGCTGGGTCGCATCGGCACCCCGGAGGACATTGCCGGCCCGGCGGTGTTCCTGGCCTCCGACCTGGCGCGCTACGTCACCGGCGTGACGCTGCCGGTGGACGGTGGATTCCTGGCGTACTGAGGCAAAGCGGCCGGGGCGGACAGGCACTGTTCTCCCCGGTCATGGCGGAAGCCGACCATCGCTTGCCGACAAGGCGGGTTCGCGTGCACGCCGGCCCGCCAGCAACGGTTCTGCTGATGACAGCGGCGAAAGCACGTGGTTGCCCGCCGGCACACGCCATGGCGGTGAACGGATCACCCCGCCCCTCGTATCCGCGCCACCATGGCCAGCAGCGCGTCGTATGGCAGCGCGGGCACCTCCCGCAGCCACCAGTAGCAGCGCTTCCACCACCGCCGGGACGCCGGCACCACGGGCGGCGCCGCGGCCCGCGCCGGAACGCCGAGCAGCCGCAGCAACAGCAGGCAGCGCGGCAGGTGATACAGGCTGCTGGCCGCGAACACCGGCGCCCGAACGTCATGCGCCCGCAGCAACCGCGCCACCGCCTGCGCCGAGGACAGCGTATCGGTCCCCGTCTGCTCCAGCAGCAGCCGTTCGGCCGGCACCCCCAGCGTACGCAGAAGATCGCCCATCACTGCCGCTTCCGACGGCCCGAAACGGCCCACCCCGCCGGTCGGCACGAACAGCGGCGCCGACCAGCGGGCACCGAACGCGGCGGCGGCCTCGACGCGCCAGCGCAGCGTGGTGCTGGGCTGGCCGTCGGGGCGCACCGCCGCGCCGAAGATCACGACAACGGCGTCGGGGTGAGGAATCAGGTGCGGTGAACGTTCCAGAAGGTCGGGAACCCTTCATTCACACCGGCGATGTCCTTGCGGTAGCCGGTGGGCAGGTAGGCCAGGCCGAGCGGGAAGTAGGGCACCTGCTTGAAGGCCTGCAACTGGATTTCCCGTGCGATCTTCTGCTGGGCTTCAAGGTTCGGCGCGTTGAACCATTCGGCGCGCAGATCCTCGATCTTCGGCATGGTGGGCCAGCCGAACCAGGCGTCCTTGCCGTTGCCGCGCAGCGGCAGGTCGCTGGCCGGGGTGAAGAAGTCCAGGCCGGAGAAACCGGTGCAGAACGCGTTCCAGCCGCCATCCGCCGGCGGCTTGGTCAGCGCGCGCCGCTGCACCACGGTGCCCCAGTCCACCGCCTGGTAGTCCACGTTCATGCCGACATGCTTCATCATGGAATTGGCCACGTCGCCCAGGGCCTTCAGGATGGGATAGTCGGTGGACACCATCAGCGCGATCTTCTCGCCCTTGTAGCCGGCATCCTTCAGCGCCTTCTCCACCGCTTTCGGATCGCGCTTGCCCATCACCGCGTTCATGCCCGCCTTGTTCGCCAGCGGCGAGGCCGGCGGGAAGTAGCCGACAGGCACGTGCCACAGGGACTTATCGGTGCCCATCATGGCGATCATGTATTCTTCCTGATTCACCGCCCCCAGCAGGGCCCGCCGGATCTCCGGGTTGTCGAACGGCGGGTACAGGTGATTGGGCCGCAGCATCATGGCATCACCCGTCTCATCGGTGACGCGAACGGTGACGTTGGCCTGCTTCAGCAGCGGGATCAGGTCGGCGGTCGGGTTTTCCCACCAGTCCATCTCGCCCGCCTGCAGCGCGCCGGCGGCGGTGGCGGGGTCGGGCGTCACGTGCCACTCGACACGGTCGAACTTCACCACCTTCGGGCCCGCGGTCCAACCCGGCTCGCCATGGTCACACGGCTTGTACTTGTCGAACTTCTCATAGACGAACAGCGAGCCCTGCACGCGTTCCTTGTCGTTGAAGCGGAACGGGCCGCTGCCCACCATCTCCGTCACCTTCTTGTACGGATCGGTCTTGGCCAGGCGCTCCGGCATGATCGCGCACATGTTGGATGCGGCATGGCCCAGCGCGTCGGGCAGCAGGGCGAAAGGTTGTTTCAAACGAAACACGATGGTCTTGTCGTCGGCCGCGGCAATCTCGTGGGTGCGCGCCATCAGCGCCTGGCCGAAGGCGTCCCGCGCGCCCCAGCGCTTGACCGAGGCGACACAGTCACGCGCCAGCACCTTCTCGCCGTCGTGGAACATCAGGCCGTCGCGCAGCTTGATCTTCCAGGTCTTGCCGTCGTTCTCCACGGTGTGGCCGGCGGCCATCTGCGGCGTGACCTTGAAGTTGGTCTTCGACCCGGTCTGCCCGTACAACGTGTCGAACACCATGTAACCGTGGTTGCGCGTGACGTAGGCGGTGGTCCACACCGGATCGAGCACGGCGAGGTCCGACTGCGGGATGAATTTCAGCAGCCGCTTTTCCTGCGCACGCCCCACCGCGGGCATGGCAAGACAGGCGGCACTTGCCGCCATAAAGGTGCGTCGTCGCATTATTGTCTCCCAGGGTTTTTGCCTCTCCGCGCGCGACCGCGCCTTGGAGAGAACCCGAAGCGTAATGCGGCTTGCCCCCGGCCTGCCCAGCATTTTCGGGAGCAAAAACGATGAAATTCCGGTAACGTCAGCCGGCCAGCACGATCAGCAGCACCCCGCCGACCACCAGCAGCAGGCCGGCGACATCGCCCCGCCGCAGCGTCTCCTTCAGGTAGAAGCGGCTGAACAGCAGGGTGAACACGATCTCGATCTGCCCCACCGAGCGCACCAGGGCGACCTCGGTCAGGGCGAAGGCGGTGAACCAGCAGGCGGACCCCGCGGCCGACAGCGCGCCGGCCCAGCACGACACGCGCCAGGTGGTGAACGCCTTGCGCAGTTCCCGCGGATCCCGCCAGGCCAGATAGCCGCCCTGCATCACCACCTGCATGGCGTTCATCACCACCAGCGCGAACAGCGCGCGGACCAGCAGGCTGGGGCCGGTCAGCGCCTGGTTGGCGATCTTGATGGACACGGCGGTCATCGCGAACAGGAACCCGGCACTCAGCCCGCACAGCGCCGCCGGCTGCACGGTGGCCGCCGCCAGGTCCTGCGGGCGCAGGCCGCGCCCGGCCAGCGACAGCGTCATCACCCCGGCCAGGCTGACCGCGATGCCGATCCAGGCGAGCGGCACCAGCACCTCATGCAGCAGCACCAGTGCGATGACTGCGGCCTGCACGGCTTCCGTCTTGGAATAGGCGGTGCCCACCGCGAAGTTGCGGTAGCCGAAGGCCATGATCAGCAGGTTGGTCGCCAGGATCTGGCACAGCCCGCCGGCCAGGCAGGCGAGCAGGAACCCCGTGCTTGGCGCGGGCACCGGCGCGCCTGTGCCGCCCAGCGCAAGCAGGAACAGCACCAGCGCGGTGGGCGCCCCGTAGAGGAAGCGTACGAACGCCGCCCCGTTCACCGACAGCAGGCTGCGCAGCTTCTGCTGCAGCGCTGTTCGCCAGCACTGGAACAGCGCCGCGGAGAAGGTAATCGGAATCCAGATGGGCACGGCCCCAGCCTCCGGTCGCAGCCGGAGGGGTCCGGCAGGGGGATCGAAGGTAACGCCGGCGCGATCGGCGTCAACCAGCCGCATGAACGGGATGTAAGGCGGCGCGGGGCGTTGCGATCGGCTATGCAACGCGCCCCGTCTGCCGTGGAACCGCCATGCGCCTGCTGATTCGCCTGTTGATTCTCGCCGGCCTGTTGGGCGCCGCCGCCCCCGCCGCCCAGGCCCGCACCATCCTGGCCGCCATCCCGATCAGCCGCATGGACCTGCACTGGTGGCGCGCCCGGTTCGAGGCCAAGCAGGCCGAGATGCGCGCCCACCCGCCGGAACTGATCTTCCTGGGCGACTCGATCACCGCGAACTGGGAGAAGCACGGCCCGCCGGCCTGGCGGGATTTCGCCCCGGTCTGGCAGCGCTTCTACGGCGACCGCCACGCGGTGAACCTGGGCTTCATGGGCGATACCACCGCCAGCCTGCTGTGGCGGATCGACCATGGAGAGGTTGCGGGCATCTCACCCAAGGTCGCGGTGGTGCTGATCGGCGCCAACAACCTGGGCTACCTGCACTGGTCGGCGCACGACACCGTGCTGGGGATCCGGACCATTCTGCACCAGCTCCACCGCCGCCTGCCGCACACCAAGGTCCTGCTGCTCAGCGTGCTGCCGAGCGACCGGACCGCCTGGGCGACGAGGACGACGAAGGAGATCAACCGGATGCTGGCGGAGCAGTATCCGTCCGGCGCGGCCGGCAACGTGGTGTTCCTGGACGTGACGCATGTGTTCATGCGCCACGGCAAGCTGGACCGCGCGCTGTTCTACGATCCCAAGCTGACCCCGCCCGAGCACCCGCTGCACCCGACCGCCTACGGCCAGACCCTGCTCGCCGAGGCCATGGAGCCCACCCTCGCCGCGATGCTCGGCGACCACGTGCACCACTGATCCAGGTCTGTACGGAGCGCCCCTGCAGGCCAGCACGGCGCGCGGTCCGGTTCATCATGCAACCCAACGGGCACGCCTGTCGTTTTCGAATCGAATGCCAATCAAAACAGGAGATTCGGATATGGCAGCCGACAAGCAGCCGAACCCGGCGGATCAGGCGAAGCAGGACCGTCCGGCGCAGGTGCCGGGCGACGCCGAATCCCCGCCGAAGGGCGAACGGTCCCCGGCGGCCGGCAAGGCGCCGAACCACACCGACCCCACCGAACCGGTGCGCAGCGAACACGACGGAAAGCGCTGACCGGTCCTGTCGGGAAGGAAGGCTGAGCGGGTCAGGAGCCCAGCGGCTTCTGCGCCCGCTCGATCAGCCGGGAGAAAAAACCCGGCTTCTTCCCCGGCTTGGCGGCGGCAGCGGCCTTCTCCTTGGCACGCGCCTCGGCTTCCTGCTGCCGCTGCTTGGCTTCCAGCCACTTTTCCAGGCTCATGCCGGCCTTGGCCGCACGTTTCGCCTCATAGGCGCGCTGGCCCTCAGTCAGGTTTCGGGTGGTCTTCACGCTTGGTCCCCTTCGCTGCGGCCTTTTTGCAGGCGGCGCGACGGGGTTCAAGTGTCCGGCAGGGCGCGGTGCCGGGTCGTACGCGCCGCGGCCCGCCCGCTTCGCCGGCCGGGCCGGTTTCGGCCCGGGCCGAGGCGGCCGGGACGGCGCGGGGGGCGGGTCAGGCCGCCGGCGACATCACGTGAATGACGCGCGACGCGATCATGTCCTTGGTCTTGGCGCCATAGGCCTGCATGTGCGGTGAGGCGGCGTGGGCCTTCAGGTGATCCAGGCTCTCCCACTTCTCCAGCACCAGGAAGGTCTCCGGGCCATACTTGGTCTGGAAGCTGCCCACCCCCTCGGCATCGACCACGGGGCCGTATTCGATGCAGCCGGCTTCCGCGTGGACGGCCGGCATGTTGGCGCGAAACGCCTCCAGGATCTGGTCCCGCATGCCGGGCTTCGCGGTGATGACGGCGACGACGTGGATCATGGTGCTCTGCTCCTTGGTTTGTGCCCGTACGCCGTGGCGCCGGGTCTGCGGCGATGATGCGACGATTGGTGCGGGAAGCGAAGTGGGGAGCCGTTCGTGGCGGCGCCGCTATCCCTTGCTCTTCCTGCTCTCCGCCAGTTCCTGGCGCAGCCGCTCCACCTCCTGGCGCAGGGCGGCGATCTCGTCCGCATCGCTGCGTGGGGCGCCGCCGGCCTCGCCGGGACCCTGCTGCGCGCCGCCGGTCTCGCCAGGGCGGTAGAACGGGGTGAACAGGCTGAACGCCCGCTCCATCATGGCCATGTTCTGCCGGCTCATCTCCTCCACGTTGCCGAACGGGAACAGCGTGCCCATCGACCCCATGGTCCTTTGCATGGTTGACCGCACCTGCTCCTGCTGCTGGGAAAACGCGGTCATCGCCTGCTCCAGATAACGCGGCACCACGCTCTGCATCTGGTCGCCGTAGAAGCCGATCAACTGGCGCAGGAAGGCGGTGGGCAGCATGGCCCGGCCCTTGTTCTCCTCCTCGACGATGATCTGGGTCAGCACGCCGCGGGTGATGTCCTCGCCCGTCTTGGCGTCGTACACCACGAAATCGCGGCCCTGCCGGACCATCTCGGCCAGGTTGTCCAAGGTGATGTAGCTGGAGCTTTCCGTATTGTACAGCCGCCGGTTGGCGTATTTCTTGACGACGACCGGGGTGTCGGCCTTGGCCTCCGATGTGGTCTGGGCGGGTTCGGCCATGCGTTCCCTCGCTGTCTTGCCTGCCGTTGGGCGGCGTTTGTCCTAGCATGACGGTCCTACCGCATCTGCGAAAGCCCTATTCGCAGGAGCGAAAACGTTTCCCGTTCCGCCCGGCCCGGACAGCCCCTATGGTCCGCGCCGCAAGGAGGGTGGATGACGCATGACCGAGGCCGCCGGCCCGGACCAGCGGCAGCGCGACGAAACGCCGGACCTGCAGCAACTGGCGCGCGACTGGATCACGCTGTGGCAGAGCGAACTCGCCGCGCTGGCGGTGGACCGCGAGGCGCAGGAGGGCTGGCAGGCCCTGCTGTCGCTGTGGGCCGGCGCCGCCGCTTCCTGCCTGCAGGCGGTGCCCCGCGCCACCCGCCCGCGCCACCCCGCCCGTGCCACCCCGCCCGGTGCCACCCCGCCCGGTGCCACCCCGCCCGGTGCCACCCCGCCCGGCCGGCATGAGCGGCCGGACGGACGCACCGGCGCCGCTGCTGCGCCGCGGGCCGCGCCCGCTGCTGCTGCACCTGACCCTCGCGATGCTGAAATCGACCGGCTCCGTGACCGGCTCGCCGCACTGGAATCACGCCTGGCCGAACTCGAGCGCGGCGGAGGCGATCCGGGCGGCGATCCGGACGGCCCTGGCAACGGCGGCACAGGCGGGCGGGGACGCAAGCGCGGGGTTTCCCGCCGCAGTGCTGGCCGAAACCCTGCGCCAGGACGCAGCCCTGATTGAGGGCATCGCGGCCTATCGCCGGCATCCCTGGCAGCGGACACTGGCCGATCCGCCGGCGCCCTGGTCCGAGGGCGGCAGCCGCCTGCTGGATTATGGCGGCGTCGGGCCGCCGGTGCTGTTCGTGCCCAGCCTGGTGAACCGCGCCTATGTGCTGGACCTGGCACCGGAGCACTCCATGCTGCGCTGGCTGGCGGGGCAGGAGATGCATCCGCTGCTGCTGGACTGGGGCTGGCCCGGGCCGGAGGAGCGGCGCTTCACCCTGACCGACTACGTCGCCGGCCGGCTGGAACGCGCCCTGGCCGCGGCCTCGGCGCTGGTCGAGCGGCCGGTGGTGCTGGCGGGCTACTGCATGGGGGGCACGCTGACGGTGGCGGCGGCGCAGCGGCGGCCGGACCTGGTGCGCGGCCTGGCGCTGCTGGCGGCGCCATGGGACTTCCATGCCCCGGACCCGGACCGCGCCCTGGCCGCCGCACGCTGCCTGCCGCTGATGGAGCCGCTGCTGGCCTTCGACCACACCCTGCCGATCGACGGGCTGCAGACGCTGTTCGCCCTCCTCGACCCGTTCGGCGTAGCGGAGAAATACCGCAGCTTCGCTCGGCTCGACCCTGACAGCGACCGCGCCCGGCTGTTCGTCGCGCTGGAGGACTGGCTGAACGACGGCATCCCGCTGGCCGCCCCGGTGACGCGGGAGGTGCTGTCGGGGTGGTATGGCGACAACACGCCGGCCCGTGGCGCCTGGCGGATCGCCGGCCTGCCGGTGGATCCCGCGGCGCTGCGGCTGCCGGCCTTCGTGGTGGTGCCGGGCCGCGACCGCCTGGTGCCGCCCGAATCGGCGCGACCGCTGGCAGGCCTGATCGAGGGCGCGGCGCTGCATGAGCCGTCCGTCGGCCATATCGGCATGGCGGCCGGCCGGTCGGCCGAGCAGGCGCTGTGGCGGCCGCTGCTGGAGTGGGTGCGGGGGCTGAACACGTAGCCCCAGTGGCAATGGGGGGCGGGTGGCGAGGCCGAGCATGTCCCCGGGTGCGCGCCGTGGGCCTGTAACGACGTGGTTGGTTCTGCCCATTGCGACGCAGGCGATCCCAATGCCCGCGGACCTTCCACGATGCGGTACGGTCTGCCGGCGAATCACGCTCATGACGATCGGGAAAGGGCTGGCCCACAGCGTTCTCCGCCGGCCATCGGGTGTGATACCAAGCCCCGTATCGTTCGACCGTTGGGCGGCAACCCACGGTCATGGTCGGCGCAGGCCGCCCATCCACGACTTTCGCTGATGGCAGCTCCGAAAAGACGTGGATGGCCCGCCTGTGCGGGCCATGACGCTGAACGGCCGACCGTGTGTCAAACATAATGCGGGTTGGTATGACGCCGAGATTCCAGCTCCGCACCCGTTCGCGTCAACGACAGCCCGTCCGTCGCGAGGGTCGCTTCGTCCGCATCGAAACGCTATCGCCGGAGCAGGACATAGGTGATGGCCAGATTGATGGTGATCGTCTTGTCCTTCGTATCGGGCGGCAGCGGCGGCACCTGCGCGCCCCGGAACACGCCCTCTGCCGCGATGTCCAGCCATTTCGAGCCGGAGCGTTGCAACTGCTCGACGCTTTCCACGCGGCCGTAGCGGTTCACCACGATGCGGATGCCAACCGTGCCGTCCTCGCCGTTGGCAATGGCCTCCTGCGGGTAATAGGCGTGCCGTTCCCACCAGTGGTGCAGCAAATCCAGCCAGCTTGGATCGACGTGGCCGCTGGTCACCTGGGCGAAGCGGCCATAGGACAACGCGCCCTTGGCCGCCGGCCCGTAACTGGCGTCCCGGGCCGGCCCGGATGATGGTGACCGGTCGAGCGGCCGACCCAGGGAGTAGGCCATCGGGGCAGGAAACGCGGGGCTGTGTTGCTGCTGCGGCGCCGGCCGCTGCGGCGGCGCCTTGGGGGCCGGCTTTGGCACCCGCAGCGGAACATTCGCCGCAACCATCTTGTGCTCGGGCGACGCGGGTGTGGTCGGGGTAGCGTTCTGCTGCGGCTTTGCCTGGGGTGCCGGCTTGCCGGGCACCGTGGGCTGGGCCTGGGATGCGTGCGCCGGTACCGGCCTGCTGCTGCGGTTTCGCTGTGGGCACTGGTGGGGCGGGGCGCGCGCGCTCCACCTGTGGGGCCGGTTGTGGTGCCGGCCTGGGCGGCGGTGCGACCTGCGGCGGGGCCGGCTGCGGTGCCGGCCTGGGCGGCGGCGCCACCTTCGGCGGGGCCGGCGGAGGCCGCGGCAGAGGGGGTGCAGCGGGGGGCGCCGGCGGCGGCGATGGCAGCGACCCGTGTTGCGTCGGGTTCGGTGCTGCCCGCCGGCTGTGCTCCGGCGGCAGGAACATCATCGCCACCGGGGACGAGAGCACCGGCTCCGGCTTTGGCCGGGACCGGACGCCGAACACCAGCAACAGGATCACCGCCAGGTGCAGCGCCACCGACAGCACCAGCACCCAGCCCCGTCTCCGACGCGGCCGGCTGACGCGAAACCGTGCCTCCCCCCGCGCCGACAAGAACACCGTTGCCGTCATGTGCCGCATATATAGCGCGCCGGCCCGCCCGCCAGGAAATGAACCCGCTGCAAGGCTGCGCGGCCCCTGGCCGGGCCGCACCCCGGGGCCGCACCCCAGGGCCGCACCCCAGGGCCGCACCCCAGGGCCGCACTCCAGGGCCGCACCCGGGGCCGCACCCTCCCAACGGCCTCCCAAACCGGCTATGCTGCGTGCAAATCAGACGAGGACGAGCCAATGACCTATCTGCGCAGCGGCATCTTCCTGGCGCCGTTCCATTCGCTGGAAGAGAACCCCACCCTGGCCCTGCAGCGCGACATGGAGCTGCTGGAGCACCTCGACCGGCTGAATTACCACGAGGCCTGGATCGGCGAGCACCACTCCGGCGGGTTCGAGATCATCGCCAGCCCGGAGATGTTCATTGCGGCCGCCGCCGAACGCACCCGGCATATCCGGCTTGGCACCGGCGTGGTGTCGCTGCCCTATCACAATCCGTTCATGGTCGCCGACCGCATGGTGCAACTGGACCACATGACCCGCGGCCGGGCGATGCTGGGTGTCGGGCCGGGGTCGCTGGTGCATGACGCGAAGAAGATCGGCATCAACCCGGGCGACCAGCGCCGGATGATGAACGAATCCCTCGACGTGATCGTCGAGCTGATGCAGGGCCGGACGATCACCCGGAAGTCCGACTGGTTCGACCTGCAGGACGCGGCGCTGCAGGTGCCCTGCTACACCCAGCCGATGATGGAGATGGCGGTGGCCGCCTCCCGCTCTCCGGCCGGCGCGCTGGCCTCCGGGCGGCACGGCATCGGCATGCTGTCGATCGGCGGCACCAGCGACGAGGCGATGAAGCACCACGCCAACAACTGGGGCCTTTATGAGGAGCAGGCGCGGGCCAACGGCCTGGTGCCCGACCGTTCCAAGTGGCGGCTGGTGACGTTGATGCACATCGCGGAGACGCGTGAACAGGCGAAGAAGAACGTGGAATTCGGCATCACGAAATTCCGCGATTACTTCGATGATGTGGCCACATTCCCGATCGTGCCCGGCGGCATCGAGGACCCCTACACCTACTTCATCGAAAGCGGGTCGGCCTGCATCGGCACGCCGGACGATGCCATCGCCTTCATCGAGCGGCTGCAGAAGGGCTCCGGCGGGTTCGGCGCGATCATGGAGCTGGCGCACAACTGGGCCGACTGGGACGCCACCAAGCGGCATTACGAGCTGATGGCGCGCTACGTCCACCCGCACTTCCAGCGTTCCCGCGAGTGGCGGCGGGAAAGCTACGCCTATGCGAAGGCACACCACGCGGAATTCACCGGCCAGGCCAGCAACGCCGTGCAGGCCGAGATCGACCGGCAGAAGACCCGCCAGGCCGCCGAGTAGGCACGCGACCTCCGCTCCGGTCTGTCGGTCCCTGGAACGGCGTTCCAGGGACCGGCCGGCGGGCGGCGCACCCGGCGGCTGCACCGGGTCTGTGCCGGCCAGCTATCCCCGGTCCACCACACGCACCCGGCGGCGGCCAGTCCGCCATTCCGTCAGCCACCCGTTAAATTGCCGTATTCACCCATGTCTGCGATCGCCGTGGCGCGATATGTGGCCCCCGGTGGCCGTGCCGTGGAGGCGCCCGGGGCTGCGGGGGCTGTCCGTGGCCGTCGCGGCCTGCTTCCCGAAACGCCTGCGGGTGTGCGGAAAGACTGCCGGGTTTCCCGAACGACCGATGTGGTTTTCCAGCCGTCGCGAGGCAGGCGTCGGGCGTGGCATCGGGGATGTAACACCTGTTATGTGTTTACTACAGTATAAACAGATAATTGACTGAAAATTACGCTTGCATGCGAAATCTCGGCATCGTTATGGTTCCGGGGTCTCACAGGAAATTGTTGGCGTGGGGCACAATTTCTGCCGGCAACTGTGCTGGCCAGCGGGAGGCGACTTGGCAGGTCGCAGGAGCGGAACCGATCGATGCGGCAAGTGAACCGAAAAACCATCGGTGCGATCCGGCGACAGATCGACTGCACCAACCTGACCGCTGACAGGGAGCGTGATCTGCTGAAGACGTTGCGGTCCAGCCCGGATGAGCCCCTGCGCCAGGCTGCGCTGGACGAGCTGTGGAAAAGCCACAGCAAGCTGGTGGTGGCGATTGCGCGTCGCCATCGACACCCCAAGGTGGACCTGCTGGATCTGATCGGTGCCGGTCATCTGGGGCTGCACGCCGCGATCAGCCGTTTCGATCCGGACAGGTACCGCACCCGGCTCTCGAGCTACGCCATCCCGTGGATCCGCTGGTACCTGCAGGATTACCTTCAGCGCAATTCGGGCCCGGTGCGGCTGCCGGGCTCTGCGGGTCACCGCCAGTTGCTGCGCATGGCGGGGCGTCTGTACGCCGATGCCCGCCGTAGCTGCGAGCGGGAGCGTGTCGAGGCGACCGAAGCAGAGCTGTGTGACCGGATCGGCCGGCGGGTCGGCCTGAGTGGCGATGACGTCGCCAGCAGCCTGCAGTTGCTGCATGGCGGCACTGTCAGCCTGGATGCGTCGCCCACCGGCGATGTGTCCTCCGCGTCCGTGCTGGAGACGCTGGCGGACGGCGATGCCGCCTCGGAGGACCAGGTGATCCGGCGGCTGGACCGCGCCAGGGCGCGGGCACGCATCATCAGCCTGGCGCGGGAAACGCTGGGCGAGCGGGAGCGGACGGTCTTCTTCGCCCGCTGCATGAACAGCAGCGATGAGGCCGAGCACCTGTCCTCCATCGCTGTCCGGCTGAATGTGTCACCGGAGCGCGTTTACCAGATCGAGGCCAGTGCCAGGCGCAAGGTCGCCGAGGCCCTGGCGGGCGAGGGCTACACCGAGCTGTTGTCCAATGGACGGCCGATCGCGCTGCCGGGCGCCCGGGCTCAGCGGCGTCGCCCGCCGCCGGCGCCTGCCGCGTCCATTGCGGCCCGTCCGGCCCTGGCTTGACCCGGGTGCTTGGGTGTGCCGCCTGATTCCAACCCGCCGCATGTTTGACACACGGTCAGCCGTTCGGCGTCACGGTCGGCGCAGGCGGGCCATTCACGTCTTCTTGTAGCTGCCATCAGCATAAGTCTTGGCTTGCCGGCCTGCGCCGACCGTGACGCAATGGCCACGCGTCGCGCCTTGCCCGCGGGGGCAGGCGCTACGATGCGGCCCTGATCGGCGGCCGGACGTCGGCGAGCTGTTCCAGGAAGACGCGGCAATAGCGGGCGGCCGAGTTCGCCCACACCCGGTCACGCAACACATGCCAGCGGTCCCGGCGCTCCCCCAGGCTCATGTGCAGCCCGGTATGCATGGCTTCGGTGATTTCGTCCGCGTCATACGGATTGACCAACAGCGCTTCGGTCAGGTCCTCGGCGGCGCCGGCGAAGCGCGACAGGATCAGCACGCCGGGATCATCCGGGTCCTGCGCCGCCACATACTCCTTGGCCACCAGGTTCATGCCGTCGCGCAGCGGCGTCACCACGCCCAGCCGCGCCACGCGGAAGAACCCGGCGAGGATGGACCGGCGCACCGCGCGGGTCATGTAGCGCAGCGGCACCCAGTCGAATTCCGAGAACCGGCCGTTCACGTCGCCGACGATCCGGTCCAGTTCACGTCTCAGGCGCTGGTAATCACCCAGATCCTCGCGTGATCGCGCGGCGATCTGCAAAAAGCTGACATTGTGTCGGTGTTCGGGATACTTGGAAAGCAGCCGGGCGAATGCCTCGAACCTGTTGGCGAGGCCCTTGGAGTAGTCGAGCCGTTCGGCCCCGATCGCCATGCGGCGGCCGGAGGGCAGGCTCTCGCGGAGCTGTCGCGCTTCGATGCCTTGCGCCGAAATTGCCGCATCGATGGCGAAGCGGCCGGCGTCGATGCCGACCGGATTGGCGATCGCCTGCATCGCCAGCCCCCGGTACAGGACGCGTCCGCCGGTGTCCGCGCGTACGCCGAGAAACTGCCGCAGGCAGTCCAGAAAGGCGTCGCGATAGGTCGGCGTCTGGAACCCCACCAGGTCGTAGGCGCACATCGCACCCAGCAATTCCTCGGCGCGCGGCAGGGCCTGAAGCAGGGCGGGCGGGACGAAGGGCGTGTGGAGAAAGAAGCCGATCCGGTTGCGGACACCCAGCGCGCGCAACGCTTCGGCCAGCGGGATCAGGTGGTAATCGTGCACCCAGATCAGGTCGTCGGGTCGCAGCAGGGGCGCCAGCGTTCTGGCGAAGCCGCGGTTGACGGCGCAATAGCCTTCGTAGTCTTCACTGTGGTAATTCACCAATCCCAGACGGAAATGCAGCAGCGGCCACAGTGCGCCGTTGGCGAAGGACACGTAGAAGGAGCGGTAATCCGCTTCCGACAGGTCGATGGTCGCGTAGGTGAGGCCGTCCGACTGCTGCACGTGCGGCCTGTTGCTGGCCGCTGCGCTGCGCCGTCCGCTCCAGCCGAACCACAGGGTGCCGGGACGCAACGCGTCTGCGAGGGCAACCGCCAGGCCACCCGCCCGCGGTCCGCGCTCTGACGGCAGCGGCACGCGATTGGAAACGACGACGAGGCGTGGCACCACAGGTCCTCCCGGCGGTGCATAAAGCACCTAAGCCGAGCTCCTGTCGCGCAACGACACTTCACTTGGCGGTGATCCCGGGCAAGAAAACACGGAAAGGTCACGTGGCGCCGCAAAAAAACCCGAGTTCGGGCGCTTTTTTGATCAGGTCAAAACACACTGGGGAGCTACCACTTCATGCGAATCGCCCAGATCGCACCACTGACCGAAGCCGTCCCGCCGAAACTGTATGGCGGCACGGAGCGGGTCGTCTCGTTCCTGACCGAAGAACTCGTTGCCATGGGGCACGACGTCACGCTGTTCGCGAGCGGCGATTCCATCACCAGCGCCAAGCTGGAAGCGATACACCCCTGTGCGTTGCGCTTTGATCGCAACCTGCGGGATCCGATCGCGCCGCACATGCTGATGCTGGAGACCGTCGCCCGCCGTATCGACGAATTCGATGTGCTGCACTGCCATCTCGACTACTGGTCGTTTTCGCTGTTCAGCCGGATGGACACCCCGTTCGTCACCACGCTGCACGGCCGGCTCGATCTGCCGGAGCATGCGCCGGTGTATGACACGTTCAGCGACGTTCCGCTGGTGTCGATTTCCGACTCCCAGCGCGCGCCACTGCCGAACGCGCCGTTCATTGCCACGGTGTATCACGGCCTGCCGGACACGCTGCTGACGCCGCAGCCGGTGACGCCGAGCTACCTGGCGTTCCTGGGGCGGATCTGCCCGGAGAAGCGGGTGGATCGCGCCATCCGGATCGCCCGGGAGACCGGCATTCCGCTGAAGATCGCCGCGAAGGTGGACCGGGTGGACGAGGAGTATTTCGCCACCGTCATCCGCCCGATGATCGACGGCACGCTTCATCCAGCATGTGGGTGAGATCAACGACGCCGAGAAGCCGGCCTTTCTCAGCGGCGCGGTCGCCATGCTGATGCCGATCGACTGGCCGGAGCCGTTCGGCCTGGCGATGATCGAGAGCATGGCCTGCGGCACGCCGGTGATCGCCTTCAACTGCGGCTCGGTGCCGGAGGTGGTGGACGAGGGGCTGACCGGGTTCATCGTGGACAGCGAGGCCGCGGCCTGTGAGGCGGTGCGGCGCGTGCCGACATTGTCGCGCGTCGGCGATCCGTGCCCGCTTCGAGGAGCGGTTCAGTGCCCGTCGGATGGCTCAGGATTACGTGATGCTCTACCGCCGCCTGGTGGCACGCGCGCGTCCGGCCCTGCGTGCGGTGACCTGATCCGCCGCAGCCGCGCCGGCCTTCCTGGAGGGCATGTCCCGCGCAATGCCGGACATGCCCTTCCTGCAACGGTCGGGTGCCGCCACCCCCGGTTGCCCCCGACTGCCACCCGTGCTTCAAACCGTGCCCTGGTAGCGTGAACATCCAGGCGGGGAAGCGCATGAAAATCGAGCGGGTTGAAACGTTCCAGGCCGATGCCGGCTGGCGGATGTTCTCGTTCCTCAAGGTCACCACCAGCGACGGCATCATCGGCTGGTCGGAATTCAACGAAAGCTTCGGCTCGGTCGGGCTGTCCGACGTGATCCGCGGCCTGTCGCCGGTACTGATCGGCAAGGACCCGCGCAAGTTCGAGCAGATCACCCAGCATCTGCACGTGCTGACCCGGCAGTCGCGCGGCGGGCTGAACCAGCAGGCGATCGCGGCGATCGAGAACGCGCTGCTGGACGTTACCGGCAAGGCATACGGCGTGCCGGTCTATGCGCTGTTCGGCGGGCCGATCCGCGACCGCATTCCGGTGTACTGGTCGCATTTCGGCACCTACCGCGTGCGCAGCGCCGCGATGATGGGCGTGCCGGAACTGCGCAGCTACGACGACCTGGCGAAGCATGCGCAGGAAGTGAAGCAGCGCGGATTCCGTGCGCTGAAGACCAACATCCTGCCGCTGGCGGACGGCACGCTGAGCTCCTACGTGCCCGGGTTCGGCCGCACCGTTGGCTGGCCGGAGCTGAACTGGGACAACAAGCTGACCGCCGGCGTGACGCAGCAGTTGCTGGCGATCCGGGAGGCGGTGGGGCCCGAGATGGGGATCCATCTCGACATCAACTTCAACTTCAAGACCGAAGGGTTCAAGCGCATCGCCGAGGCGGTGGCGCCGGCGAACCTGACCTGGCTGGAAATCGACACGCATGACGCGCCGGCGCTGGCCGAGATCAAGCGCGGTGCGCACTGCCCGATCGCGTCGTGCGAGACGCTGCACGGGCGGCGGGAGTTCAAGCCGTTCTTCGACAACTACGCCAC
Source organism: uncultured Alphaproteobacteria bacterium (assembly GCA_963721065.1). Classification (GTDB taxonomy): domain Bacteria; phylum Pseudomonadota; class Alphaproteobacteria; order Acetobacterales; family Acetobacteraceae; genus CAWBLP01. Next base: position 211,639 of record CAVRHO010000009.1, on the reverse strand, counting down.
CGACGTGGCGATCGTCGATGTCATCTGGAACGGGCTGAACGAATCGCTGAAGATCGCGTCGATGGCGGATGTGTATGAGATCAACGTCGCGCCGCATAACTTCTACGGCCACCTGTGCAGCGCGATCAGTGCGACGTTCAGTGCGCTGGTGCCGAACTTCCGGGTGATGGAGCTCGATATCGACAGCGCGCCGTGGCGCGACGAGTTCTACATGACGGTGCCGCAGATCGAGGACGGCAAGTTCGTGCTGCCCGGCGGCCCCGGCTGGGGCATCGACGTGAACGAAAAGGCGGTGCGGGCTCGACCGCCGAAATAGCCGGACGCAAACCGAAATCCCCCTCCGTTATGGGAGGGGTGAGGGCGGGCTGGTGCGACCGGTCCCGAGTTCGGATGGCACGCACGGCCTCTCCCCCCGGCCCCCTCTCACAAGGAGAGGGGGAATCGAAAAGAAGGAGACAGACAGTGGCGAAATTCAAGATCGCGACGCCCGCGGGGGCGAGCTTCACGGTCGCCGGCGGCGGCTATGACTACGAGATGGAACCGCTGGAAGGCATCGACGCCGAGATCGTCGAAGGCCCTACCGATGAGGACGGCTTCATCAAGTTCTGCCAGGACGCCGACGCGATCTACGCCAAGGGCATTCGCTTCACCAAGAAGATCATCGACGGCATTCCCGACCGCGTGCGCGCCATCATCCTGGGCTCGGTCGGCGTGGACAGCGTCGATGTGAAGGCGGCGACCGCGCGCGGCATTCCGGTGACCAACTGCCCCGATACCTTCATCGAGGAAGTCGCCGACCACGCGATGATGCTGCTGCTTTCCAGCTTCCGCCGCACCATCGAGCAGGACAGGATGGTGCGCGAAGGCAAGTGGCGCGAAGGCCGCCCGGCGTTGCTGCAGATTCCGCGCCTGATGGGCCAGACGCTGGGCCTGATCTCCTTCGGCCACGTCGCCCGCGCGGTGGCGAAGCGTGCCAAGCCGTTCGGCCTGCGTATCATGGCGTACGACCCGTTCATCGAGGAATTGGTGATGGTGGAGCACGGCGTGCTGCCCGCCACGCTGGAAGAAGTGCTGAGCCAGTCGGACATCGTGTCCATGCACGCGCCGGCGCGCCCGGAAGTGGAAGGCATGCTGGGCGAGAAGCACTTCCGCCAGATGAAGAAGACGGCGATCTTCATCAACACCGGCCGCGGCCCGACGGTGCAGGAAGCCGCGCTGATCAAGGCGCTGGAGGAGAAGTGGATCGCCTATGCCGGCCTGGACGTGCTGGAGATCGAGCCGCCGGGCAACAACAACCCGCTGCTGAAGATGGACAACGTGATCCTCAGCGCGCACACGGCATCGGCGTCTGCCCGGTTCGATCCGGCCCGCAAGCGGCATGTCGGGCGCGAGCTGGCGCTGGTGCTGGAGAACCGCTGGCCGATGAGCTGCGTCAATCCTGAAGTGCTGCGCCACACCAAGCTGCAGCGCTGGCAGCCGATGTCGATGGAGCGTGGCCCGAACAGCTGACCGCAGGCCCGACTTCGGGACCGCGGAGCGCAGGCAGACCGACACCGCTCCTCCACGTCATGGCCGGGCTTGACCCGGCCATCGACACCGGAACGATCGGGTCGGGTTGCAGCGGCACACGCGGTGTCGGGGGTAGATGGCCGGCTCAAGGCCGGCCATGACGCGGGAGAGCGGTGGTGGTCGCTTCCTCTCCAGCGCCGATGTCTCTTCCAACGGCAACGGATCCAACGGCAACGGATCCAACGCTGACGGATCCAACGCTGACGGATCCAACGCTGACGGATTCAGCGCCGACGGAGCGCAGGCCCGCCACCCACGACATTGCTGCTGCCAACAGCAGAAAATCGTGGATGGCGCACCTTCGCCAACCATGACGTTGGACACCCGCCCGTGTGTCCAACCCAACAGACGGGTCGCCCTTACCCCTGCCACACCGAAACATGCGTCTCCGCCGCCGGACGCGCCGCGGGTGATCCGCCGCCGACCTGACGGCCGAGATAGACGAAGCCCAGCACTTCATCGTTCGGATCGAGGCCGAGCGCCTGCTTGACCTGCGGGTCGTAGGCCGGGGTGCCGGTCTTCCACATGGCGCCAAAGCCCTGCGCGTTCGCCGCCAGCATGACCGTCTGGGCCGCCGCGGCGGCGGATGCCATCTGCTCCACTTCGGGGATCTTGTGTCCCCGCTGAAGATGCGCGGCGACCACGACGATGATCGGGGCCCGCAGCGCCTTGTCGCGTTCGCGCTGCAGCATCTCCGCCGAGGCGTTCGGTTCGCGGCGTTGCACGCACTCCGCCATGACCTCGCCGAAGCGGGTGCGCTTGTCCTCGGGGATCACCACGAAGCGCCAGGGGCGCAGCCGGCCATGGTCGGGCGTGCGTACCGCGCTGCGGAAGATGGCGTCCAGCGCGGCCTGGTCCGGACCGGGGGGTTCCAGCTTCATCGCGGATTCCCGGTTCAGCAGCAGTTCCATTGCGTCCATCGTTTCTCCTCCAGCCAAGCGGCTTGTGCCGCGGTCAGTCGTCCTGGGTTTCGGGGTGCCGGTCCCGGCCCCAGCATGGACCCGGCGGGCCCCGGACGCCACGCATGCGGTGCGGCCGACCGGCTACTTCGCCGGTGCCAGCTCCTGCATGAACCCGCCCGACTGCCGCTGCCACAGCCTTGCGTACGTGCCGCCCGCAGCCAGCAGCTCGGCGTGGGAGCCGGACTCCACGATGCGTCCGTGGTCCAGGATCACCAGCCGGTCCATGCGCGCGATGGTGGACAGGCGGTGGGCGATCGCGATCACCGTACGCCCCTCCATCAGCGCGTCCAGTTGCTCCTGGATCGCCGCTTCCACCTCGGAGTCCAGCGCCGAGGTCGCCTCGTCCAGCACCAGGATCGGCGCGTCCTTCAGGATGACCCGTGCCAGGGCGATGCGCTGGCGCTGGCCGCCGGACAGCTTCACGCCGCGCTCGCCGACATGCGCGTCGTAGCCCTGCCTTCCGTGCCAGTCCTCCAGCCCCAGAATGAAGTCGTGTGCTTCGGCGCGGCGGGCCGCGTCCTCGATCATCGCGTCGGTGGCCTGCGGCCGGCCATAGCGGATGTTGTCACGGATGGTACGATGCAGCAGCGAGGTATCCTGCGTCACCATGGCGATCTGGGCGCGCACGCTTTCCTGCGTGACGCCGGCGATGTCCTGGCCGTCGATCAGGATGCGGCCCTGCTCGGGGTCGAAGAAGTGCAGCAGCAGGTTCACCAGCGTGGACTTGCCGGCGCCGGACGGGCCGACCAGGCCGACGCGCTCGCCGGGGCGGATCACCATGTCGATGCCGTGCAGCACGCCCACGCGTCCGTTGTCACGCGCGCTGGTGCGGCCATAGTCGAAATGCACGTTCTCGAACCGGATCTCGCCGCGCTCCACCTGCAGGTCGCGCGCGTCCGGCGGGTCCGGCATCTGCCGCGGCACGTCGATCGAGCGCATGCCGTCCTGCACCGTGCCGATGTTCTCGAATACCGACGTGACGCTGCGCGCCACCCAGCCCGCCATGTTGCTGAGCTGCCAGGCCAGCGGAATCGCGGTCGCCACCGCGCCGACCGCGACGCGCCCGATGCTCCACAGCCAGATCGCGATGCCCGCGGTGCTGACGATCAGCATCGCGTTCATCAGGTTCAGCGTGAAGGTGTAGCCGGTGATCATCCGCGTCTGGTCGCGGAAGGCATCGGTGTGCTCGTCCACCGCATCGCGCACGAACGCGTCCTCGTCGCGGGCACGGGCGAACAGTTTCACCGTCAGGATGTTGGTGTAGCTGTCCACCACGCGGCCGGTCAGTTGCGACCGCATCTCCGACACGCGGCGTGAGCGTTCGCGCAGGCGCGGCACGAACCAGCGCAGCATGAAGGCATAGGCGGCGAACCACACCAGCATCGGCCCGGTCAGCCGCCAGTCGATGGAGCCCATCAGCAGCGTGGCGCTGGTGCCGTACACGATGATGTACCAGACGGCGTCGAACGCCATCACCACGCTTTCGCGCAGTGCCGGCCCGGTCTGCATCACCCGGTTGGCGATGCGGCCGGCGAAGTCGTTCTGGAAGAAGGTCCAGCTCTGCCGCACCACGTGCCAGTGGTTCTGCCAGCGGATCAGGTTGGACAGGCCGGGATTGACGATCTGGTTCACCAACACGCGATCGGCGAGGAACATCAGCGGCCGCAGGATCAGCAGGACCGCCGCCATCGCAACGAGTTGCGGCCACGCCACGCGCAGCAGCGCGCCCGGCTTGTGGGCCGAGACCAGCGTAACCACGCGGCCGATGAAGGTCGGGATCGCCAGGTCAACCACCGCCACCACGCCGCCGACCACGAACAGGGCGACAACCAGCCAGCGTTCCTGGCGGATGAAATGCCAGTAGAAGCGCGACAAGCCGTCATTGGGCGGCGGCGTCGGGGTCCGCGTGGTGGGTTGGAGCAGGGCTTCAAGACGTCGGAGCATGCCGGTACGGGTGGACCAAGCCGCGGGCAGCGTCAATCGACAGGCGGTGACGTTGCGGTGTGCGCCCGACCCCGGTCGTGGTGTGCCGGCCGCCCCTGACTAGCCCTCGGCCTACTCATCAGTATAATCGCCCCCGCATCAGCCGGACCGTTCAGGTCGTAAGGGGAGCAAGGAATGAGTTTGAAGGGCAAAGCCTACATCGTAGGGGCATGGGAACATCCCACCCGCAAGGCGACCGACAAGTCGGTCACCCTGCTGCACGCCGAATGCGCCAAGGGCGCGCTGGAGGACGCCGGACTGACCAAGGACGACGTGGACGGCTACTTCTGCGCCGGTGACGCGCCGGGCATGGGCCCGATGTCCATGGTCGACTACATGAACCTGAAGGTTCGTCACGTCGATTCAACGGATGTCGGCGGTTCCTCCTACCAGCTCGCGGTGGGCCACGCGATGGAGGCGATCGCCGCCGGCCGTTGCAACGTGGCGCTGATTACCCTGGCGGGCCGCCCGCGCAGTGAGGGCCAGGCGACCGGCACCGCGCCGCGCGCCGGCAACCCCGCGCAGGCCGAGATGCAGTTCGAGTATTCGTACGGTCCGGCCACCGCCAACATGTATGCCATGTGCGCCATGCGCCACATGCATGAGTACGGCACCACCAGCGAGCAACTCGCCTGGATCAAGGTCGCCGCCTCGCACCACGCGCAGTACAACCCGCACGCCATGCTGCCCAAGGTGGTCACGGTGGAGGACGTGGTGAACTCGCCGATGGTGGCGAGCCCGCTGCACCGCCTGGACTGCTGCGTGATCAGCGATGGCGGCGGCGCCCTGGTGGTGACCAAGCCGGAGATCGCCAAGAGCCTGAAGCGCCCGCTGGTGAAGGTGATCGGCGTCGGCGAGTCGCCGAAGCACCAGATGGGTGGCGACGTGGACCTGGTGTATTCCGGCGCCCGCTGGTCCGGGCCGCCGGCGTGGGAGATGGCCGGCATCAAGCCGTCCGACATCAAATACGCCTCGATCTACGACAGCTTCACCATCACCGTGCTGATGCAGTTGGAAGACCTGGGCTTCTGCGAAAAGGGCCAGGGCGGCAAGTTCGTGCAGGACGGCAACCTGATCGCCGGCACCGGCAAGCTGCCGTTCAACACCGATGGCGGCGGACTGTGCAGCAACCACCCGGCCAACCGCGGCGGCATCACCAAGATCATCGAGGCGGTGCGCCAGTTGCGCGGTGAGGCGCATCCGAAACTTCAAGTCCCCAACTGCGATCTCGCCATCGCCCACGGCACCGGCGGGTCGCTCGGCACGCGCCACTGCGCCGGCACTGTGATCCTGGAGCGGGAGTAAACCGACATGGCATTCGTTCAGCGCAAGGTGCCCTTTGTCGGCACACCCGAAACCAACCCCGAGACCAAGCCGTTCTTCGACGGCTGCGCCGCCGGCAAGCTGGTGATCCCCCGCTGCAAGGATACCGGGAAGTACATCTGGTACCCGCGCGGCATCTCGCCCTTCACCTTCGGTGAGGTCGAGTGGGTGGAAGTCTCCGGCAAGGGCAAGATCTACACGTTCAGCGTGATGGAGCGGGCCAATCCGCCCTATGCCATCGCCTATGTGGAGCTCGCCGAAGGGCCGAAGATGATGACCAACATCGTCGATTGCGACTTCGCGACCCTGAAGATCGGCCAGGAAGTGAAGCTGAAGTTCGTCCCCACCGAGGGCGGCCCGCCGATGCCGATGTTCGCCCCGGCCTGACCGGCCGGTTGCAGGCGCCTTCCCCTGGCAAAGCGTCAGGGGAAGGCGTGCTTTCTTCCCGGTTACGGCCCCGGCTGTTTCCGCGGCGCTCCGGTGGTGGACCGCTTGTGCGCCGCCTTTCCGACCCGCGGCCCCCGTCTTCCCCCGGTGCGCAGACGGCCTACAGCCTGCAGGCAGGTGACGGTTGCGCCGTGTTCGGCCTCCGGAAACGCAACCCAGTAGAGCGTGCAGGCGACCGGACACAGCAGGCACCACGGTGCCACCGCGGTGAAGCAGGTAAATCCGTACAGGATATCGAGAACAGTCTGCTGCACGACCCAGAACACGGCAATCGCCGCAAGCGGACTGGCCACGACCGCCTCCACCAGACGCGGCAACGACATCCGCCGTCCGGCCACCAGGATCACGAAGGTGGCTGCCAGGATCATGCCAAAGCCGATCAGCGTGACCCAGTCGCTCCAGGTTTCGGTTTGCGCCCAGATTGACAGCAGCGTGTCCGGCACGGCCAGCAGGACGCACCACAACAGGCGCAGGCCGAACAGCACGTTCAACAGCACAAGACGGCCCGGGACATGCCCCAGGTTGATGATCGCCGTCCGGGCGTGCTCGCTGTAGGTCGTCCAAAGTCCGTCGGGCGTGAACCGGCTGAAAGCCGCGTGCAGGTCCAGCAGCCACGGGTTTTGCGCCTGATCGGTGGCGACCACGCCCAGAAATCGGGCGCTGAACAGCACCAGCAGCAGGCTGGCGGCAAGATCCAGCATGTAGGCAGGCGCAAACCGCCGCCAAAGATCCGTATGCCAACCGGCCGTCATCCGCGGCCTGTCTGCCACCGATGCTTTCATGGCATCCAGACTGGCAGAGAGGGCCTTACGCGGCCGTGTCCATTTCCGGCCGACTCCGGGGGGATCTCGGCTGTACGATCACGAACCAATCACACCGGAATGTCGCCCTGCAGCATGATCCGGTACAGGTAGCGGATCTGGTTCATGTCGTAGTCGCCGTTGGCCTTGTGCAGCAGGCAGCGGTTGTCCCACATCACCAGGTCACCGCGACGCCACCGGTGGCGATACTGGAACGCCTCCTGCGTGGCATGCGCCAGCAGGTCTTCCAGCAGCGGCAGGGCTTCGCGGTGATCCATGCCCAGGATGCCCTCGATGCGGATCGGATTGATGTACAGCGCCTTGCGCCCGCTTTCCGGATGCGTGCGCACCAGCGGATGGATCACCGCATTGGGCACGCGCCTGCGGTTCGCTTCCGACAGGCCCATCAGTTTCCGCGCGCTGTGGCTGCTCTGATAGACGTGGATCGCCTGCAACCCGTCGATGCGCTGCCGCATCGCCTCGGGCAGCGCGGCCCAGGCGGCGTGCATGTTGGCGAACTGCGTGTCGCCGCCACGATCCGGCAGTTGCACCGCATGCAGCACCGTCGCCTTGGGCGGACTTGCATCGTTGGAATGGTCGGTATGCCAGCCCTCGCCGGGGATGTAGCGGCGGCCGTCCGGGAATTTGTCCTGGTTGGAAATGTAGTGGATCTGCGGGCATTCCGGGATGGCGAAGCGCGTGTTGTGCTGCGGGAACACCTCGCCGAACAACTGCACCGCGGCCAGCACCTGCGGCGGGTCCAGCGTCTGGTCACGGAACACCAGCACGCTGCGGTCAACGAAGGCGCGGTTGAGCTGCTCGCGGATCGCCGGATCGACCGGTTGCGCCAGGTCCACGCCGCGGATCTCGGCGCCGGTGTGGTCGGACAGCGGTGCGATGGTGCAGGTCATCGACGGTTTCCTCCGGTGGCGGCGATGGCCCCAGGGTGGCATGCCGGCGCGCCGGCTTCTACTCTGCGGGCGCATAGCTGGGGGGAAGCCCGATGGCACCGAACACGAAACGCGTCTTCTATGTGAAGTACCTGTCCTCGCCGCTCTACGCGCAGATCCTGGCACAACGGCCCGACGTGCAGCTCGACCAGTTGCAGAACGAGAGCCCGGATGACGTGGTGGCGCCGGTCCTGTCCGCGGCGCACGTGTACCAGATCGGCGCTTCCCGCCAGGTGATCGCGCCGCACTTCCACGCCACGCCCGCCCTGCTGGGTCGCATGCCGAACCTGGTCGCGGTGTCGTCCAACGGCGCCGGCTACGACACGGTGGATGTCGAGGCGTGCACCGCGGAAGGAGTCGCCGTGGTCAACCAGTCGGGCGGCAACAAGGAAGGCGTGGCCGAACACGCGCTGGCGATGATGCTGACGCTGTCCAAGCGCATCATCGAGACCGACCGCCGCATGCGCGCCGCCCCCGACATCCCCCGCAACGCCTTCATCGGCCGCGAGCTGCTGAACCGCACCGTCGGCATCATCGGCATCGGCAATGTCGGCGGCCGCGTGGCGCAACTGTGCGGCGGGTTGTTCAACATGCGGGTGCTGGCCTACGACCCGTACCTCACCGCCGAACAGGTGAAGGCGCGCGGCGCCGAGAAGGTGGAGCTGGACGAGCTGCTGCGCCAGGCGGATTTCGTGTCGGTGCACTGCCCGCTGACGAAGGACTCCCGCAAGCTGATGGACGCAAGCGCCTTCGGCCTGATGAAGCCCGAGGCGTATTTCGTCACCACCGCCCGCGGCTTCATCCATGATGAGGCGGCCCTGGCCGAGGCGCTGGCGGCCAAGCGCATCGCCGGTGCCGGCCTGGATGTGTGGGAAGACGAGCCGCCGCCGCACGACCATCCGCTGATGAAGTTCGACAACGTGCTGGTCAGCCCGCACACCGCCGGCGCCACCGAGGAATCGCGCGAGAACATGGCGCGCTTCGCCGCCGAACAGGTGCTGGATATCCTGGACGGCAAGCGCCCGCCGCGCCTGGTGAACCCGGATGTGTGGCCCGCCTATTGCGCCCGGTTCGAGCGGATCATGGGGTTTACGCCGCGAGGCTAGCGGGCGGATGCGGGCGGCTGGAACCTGATGCGGTGCCTCAGCGTCGTGGCCGGCCCCAGGGTCGCCTGACACATCCTTTCTTGTGGTGGCCGGAGAGAGCGATAGACTTTCCCAAAACCCGGTCAGGAGGACACGCCATGCTCGCGGACAGATACGGCCTTTCCTTGTCCACCGCGTCCGCCGCGGCGCGCGACGCCTACAATGAGGGCGCCGAACTGGCGCTGACGCTCTACCCCGGGGCGGTGGAGGCGTTCGACCGCGCCATCGCTGCCGATCCCGGCTTCGCCCTGGCCCATGCCGGCAAGGCCCAGGTCCACATGCGTTACGGACAGGTTGCCGCGGCGCGGGCGGCCTTGGGGGCGGCGAAGGACCTGGCGGCCGGACTGCCGGCGCGCGAGGCCGGTCACATCGGGTTTTTCGACCTGGTGTTCTCCGGCCAGACCGACGCCGCCATCGCCGCCATGCACGAACACCTGGCGGCGTGGCCGCGCGACGCGCTGGTGGTCGCGACGGCCGCGAATCCCAACGGGTTGATCGGCGGTTCCGGGCGGATCGGACAGAAGCACCAGGTGGCGGTGCTGATGAATGGCCTGGCGCCGCAATACGGCGACGACCCCTGGTTCCTGTCCTACCACGCCATGGCGCTGTCCGAAGATGGCCAGTTCTCCGCCGCTCGGCCCATCATCGAGCGGTCCGTAACGGCGAACCCGCACAACGCCCACGGCGCGCACGGCTTTGCGCATGTCTGCTACGAGAGCGGCGAGCCGGACACTGCGCGCGCCTACCTGTCCTCGTGGCTGCCCACCTATCCGCGCGAGGCGTTCTTCAACGGCCACCTGAGCTGGCACCTGTCGCTGTGCGAACTGCAGGCCGGCAATTGGGACGCGGCACTGCGGCTGTATCGGGATGCCATCGTGGTGGACCGGCACAGCGGCGGTCCGCAGCAGAAGATGTCGGACGGGGCGGCGTTCCTGTGGCGATCGGAACTCGCCGGCTATCCGCGCGATGCCGACGCCTGGCGCGGCTTGCACGCGTATGCCAAGGAGGCACTGCCGCGGCCGGGCAGCGGGTTGGCCGACCTGCACGTGATTCTGGCGCAGGCCGTGGCGGGCGATGACGCCGGGCTGGAGGCCCGTTCCCGCCAGATGGAGGACGCGGCGCGTGCGGGGCGCTACCCGTCCGGTTCCTACCTTCCCGAGTTGTCGCGCGGCCTGGTGGCGTTCGAGCGTGGGGATATGCCGGCGGCGATCGCGGCACTGGCGCCGCTGGCCGGGCAGAACGAGCGTATCGGCGGCAGCCGGGCGCAGCATGATCTGATCGAGTTTACGTTGTTGAAGGCGTATCTCGAAGCCAACCGGCTGGAGGAAGCACGCGCAGTTGCTGGCGGCTCGGCGCCCGGGGGCTTCCGGGGTTCCTGTGGCCGGTGTTGCGGCGGTGCACTGAGCGGCGGCGCTCGCTACGCACACAGGGGGCTTGCCGCTTTCGGTGCGGCAGCACCCCGTGTGTACGGCCTGATGTGGATGTTCGTTTCGTGCGTTGCACCAACCCACGTTGCGAACCCGTGTATGGTTTGACCGTTGGTCGGCAACTCACCGTCAGGGTCGGCGTCGTGCAGATGATCCCCGCGACCGGATGCCTCGCCCCCAGCTTGCCCCGCTATCGCTGCGTCCGCGGACAATAGAAGGTGCTGCGGCCCGACTGGGTGATGCGCCGCGTGCCGGGGCAGGCCGGCTTGCCGGGGCAGCGCTCACACGACTCGCCCTCGCGCGCGTACACCTTCCAGGCGTGCTGGAAGTAGCCAAGCTCCCCATCCGGCTGCACGTAGTCGCGCAACGAGGACCCGCCGGCGGCGATCGCGTCCCGCAACGTCTCCTTGATCGCCGGCACCAGCCGCCCCACCCGCGCGCCCGGGATGGTGTGGGCCGAACGCAACGGGGACAGGCGGGCGCGGAACAGGGCCTCGCAGACGTAGATGTTGCCCAGGCCCGCCACGACTTTCTGGTCCAGCAGCGCCGCCTTGATCGGGGTGCGCTTGCCCAGCAGCGCCGCGGACAGGCGGGCGGGGGTGAAATCGTCGTCCAGCGGCTCCGGCCCCAGCTCGGCCAGCAACCGGTGGCGGTCCTCCGCGGCGGTGGGCACCAGGTCCACCGAGCCGAAGCGGCGCGGATCGACGAAGCCCACGCGCCAGCCCTCGTCGGTTTCCAGCACCAGGTGCTCGTGCAGCACCGGCTGGTTGGGGATGCCGGGTGTCAGCACCATGCGCCCGGACATGCCCAGGTGCAGCAGCACGCTGTCGCCGCCGTCCAGCCGCATCAGGATGTATTTGCCGCGCCGGCGGAAGCCTGCGACCACGGCGCCGGTCAGCCGCTGGGCCAGGTTGGCGGGCAATTGCCAGCGCAGGTCGGGCCGGTGCGCCACGGCGCGCACGATCCTTCGCCCTTCCAGCCGAACCTGGAGGCCGCGCATCACCGTCTCGACCTCGGGGAGTTCCGGCATGGGCGCGGCACGCTATATGCTCACGCGATGAGCGACAATCCCGAAACGGCCGCCTCTCCGCCCCGGTCCTGGCCGGGCCTGATCCGGCCATCCGCCCCCCAACGACCGGGTCGCCCCGCGGCGGCGCGCGCCCCGTCATCCCGGGCGGATGGCCGCGTCACGCCCGCACCCGCACGGGGAAGGCGCGCGTGGCCTGCGAGAACGCCCGCATGACCCAGCCCTTCTCCGGTTCCACCACGGATTTCGGCTTCCGCCAGGTGCCGCGCACCGAGAAGTCCGGCATGGTGCGCGCGGTGTTCGACAGCGTGGCGCCGCGCTACGACCTGATGAACGACCTGATGTCGCTGGGCGTGCACCGCGCCTGGAAGCACGTGTTCCTCACCGCGCTGGACCCGCGCCCGCAGCACCGGTTGCTGGACCTGGCCGGCGGCACCGGCGACATCAGCTTCGGCTGGCTGGACCGTGGCGGCGGGCCGGTGCTGCTGTCGGACATCAACGCCTCCATGCTGGCAGTGGCGCGCGACCGGGCGCTGGAGCAGGCCGTCACCGGCCAGGTGTCGCTGCTGGTCGCCGACGCCGAACGCCTGCCGCTGCCGGACCGCACGGTGGACCGCGTGTCCATGGCGTTCGGCCTGCGCAACTGCACCGACAAGGACGCGGTGCTGGCCGAGGCAAGGCGCGTGCTGAAGCCGGGCGGCCGGTTCTTTTGCCTGGAATTCTCCCGCCTGCAGGTCGCCGCCGCCATCCCGCTCTACGACGCCTGGTCCTTCCAGGTCCTCCCCCGGCTCGGCCGCTGGGTGGCGAAGGACGCCGAGAGCTACCAGTACCTCGCCGAAAGCATCCGCACCTTCCCGGACCAGGAGACGCTGGCCGGCATGATGCGCAACGCCGGCTTCGCCCGGGTGACCGTGCGCAACCTGTCGGGCGGCATCGCGGCGATCCACAGCGGATGGCGGCTGTGACCGGGCTGCAGGGCCGGCGGGTGCTGCTGATCGTGTCCGGCGGCATCGCGGCCTACAAATCGCTGGAGCTGATCCGCCTGCTGCGCGGGCGCGGCTGCGGCGTGACCTGCGTGCTGACCCGCAACGCCGCCCAGTTCGTCACCCCGCTGTCGCTGCAGGCGCTGAGCGAGACCAAGGTCTATACCGAGCTGTTCTCGCTGACCGACGAAAGCGAGATGGGCCACATCCAGTTGTCGCGCAGCGCGGACCTGGTGGTGGTGGCGCCGGCCTCGGCCGACATCCTGGCGAAGATGGCCGCGGGCCTGGCCGACGACCTGGCGTCCACGCTGCTGCTGGCGACCGACAAGCAGGTGCTGGTGGCGCCGGCGATGAACGTGCGCATGTGGCAGCACGCGGCGACGCAGGCCAACATGGCGACGCTGGCGGCGCGCGGCATCCAGGTGGTTGGCCCGGACGAAGGCGCGATGGCATGCAACGAGTTCGGGCCCGGCCGCCTGGCCGAACCGCCCGCGATCCTGGCGGCGATCGAGGCGCTGCTGAATGCGCCGAAGCCTCTGGCCGGCCGGCACGCGCTGGTCACCAGCGGGCCGACGCATGAGCCGATCGACCCCGTGCGCTACATCGCCAACCGCTCCAGCGGCCGGCAGGGGCACGGGATCGCCGCGGCGTTGGCGGCACTGGGCGCGCGGGTGACGCTGGTCAGCGGGCCGGTGACCATGCCCGATCCGCCCGGCGTGACGGTGCAGCGGGTGGAGAGCGCGCAGCAGATGCTGGACGCCTGCCAGTCGGCGCTGCCGGCGGACGTCGCGGTGTTCGCGGCGGCGGTGGCGGACTGGCGGGTTGCCTCGGCGTCCGCGGGGAAGATCAAGAAAGTGGCGGGCGCCGCGCCGCCGGCGCTGGAACTGGTGCCGAATCCCGACATCCTGGCCACCATCGCCCGGCCCGGGCCGCAACGGCCGCGCCTGGTGATCGGCTTCGCGGCGGAGACCGACGACCTGATGGCCAATGCCCAGGCCAAGCGGACGCGCAAGAACGCCGACTGGATCGTGGCGAACGACGTCTCGCCGGCCACCGGCATCATGGGCGGGGCGGAGAATGCGGTGCACCTGATCTCCGCGTCCGGTGTCGAGGAATGGCCGCGCCTGGCGAAGGAAGAAGTCGCGCGCCGGCTGGCGGACCGCATCGCCGCCGCGCTGGAGGCGGGCGACGGCGATGGGCGCTGAGCCCTCGGGCCGGCCTGTTTCCCACCCGGACGTGTTGGTCCGGCGACTGACGCCCGCGGATGCGCCGCTTTACCGCCCCCTGCGGTTGGAGGCGCTGCGGCTGCATCCCGAGGCTTTCGCCAGCGATTTCGCGGACGAGTCGCAGTTGAGCACCGAGGCCTTCGCGGCGCGCAATCCGTCGCCGCCGAGCGGATTATTTGGTGCGTTCGTGGGGGAGGAGCGACTGGTCGGCATGGCAGGACTGGTCGTGCCGTCGCGCGCCAAGCTGCGGCACAAAGGATTGCTGGTGGGCATGTATGTTGCGGCGCCGTTCCGGCGGGCCGGCGTCGGTCGTGCCCTGGGCGAGCGGGTAGTTGCCGAGGCGCGGGCGGCCGATCTGCGCGTCGTGCAGCTTGGCGTGACGGCGACCAACGAGGCGGCGCGGCGACTGTACGTGCAACTCGGGTTCAGGTGCTATGGCGTCGAGGCGGATGCGTTGTGCGTGGACGGCGTGTTTCATGACGATGCGCTGATGGCGCTATGGTTGAGCTGAACGGTGGGTCGTTGTCGTGATGCCGCAGCCTTGTTGGTTGCGGCGGAAACAGATTCACAGAGTAACCCCAATGGCCGCCGCCCAGCCCACAAGGCGTGCCAGCCCACAAGGCGTGCCAGCCCACAAGGCGTGCCAGCCCACAAGGCGTGCCAGCCCAGCGAACAGGTGTGTGCGCGCTATTCGTGCGGCCCCGGTGCCGCGCTATGCCGCCGCCTTCAGGTCCGGGGCGACGGTGAACGCGGCCTCGGTCTTGGAGCGGAGCTCCTCCACCGTGACCTCCGGGGCCATTTCGACCAGGGTCAGGCCGTTGGGGCCGATCTCGAACACGCCCAGCTCGGTGATCACCATGGTCACCACGCCGGCGCCGGTCAGCGGCAGGGTGCACTTCTTCAGCAGCTTGGGCTTGCCGCCCGCGGTGTGCTCCATCAGCACCACCACGCGCTTCACCCCGGCCACCAGGTCCATCGCGCCGCCCATCCCCTTCACCATCTTGCCGGGGATCATCCAGTTGGCCAGGTCGCCGTTCTCGGCCACCTGCAGCGCGCCCAGGATGGAGATGTCGATGTGGCCGCCGCGCACCATGCCGAAGCTGGCGGCGGCGTCGAAGAAGCTGGTGGTAGGCAGCTCGGTGACGGTCTGCTTGCCGGCGTTGATCAGGTCTGGGTCTTCGTCACCCTCGAACGGGAAGGGGCCCATGCCCAGCATGCCGTTCTCGGAGTGGAGCTGGATCGACATGCCGTCGGGGATGTGGTTGGCGACCAGGGTGGGGATGCCGATCCCCAGGTTCACATAGAACCCGTCCTGCAGCTCGCGGGCGGCCCGTGCCGCCATCTGGTCTCGGTTCCAGGGCATGGGTGCCTCCTCAGTAGCGCTTGCGCACGGTGCGCTTCTCGATGTGCTTGTCCACCGTGGCCAGCTTGATGATGCGATCGACGAACACGCCGGGGGTGACGATGTGGTCCGGGATCGATCTCGCCGTTGGCGACGATGTCCTCGGCTTCCACCACAACCATCTCGGCCGCGGTGGCCATGATCGGGTTGAAGTTCCGCGCGGTCTTTCGATAGATCAGGTTGCCCTCGTGGTCCGCCTTCCAGGCGTGCACGATCGCCAGGTCGGCGCGCAGGCCGCGTTCCAGCACGTAGGTGCGGCCGTCGAACACCTTGGTTTCCTTGCCCTCGGCGATCTGCGTGCCGGCGCCGGTGGCGGTGTAGAAGCCGGGGATGCCGGCCCCGCCGGCGCGGATGCGTTCGGCCAGCGTGCCCTGCGGGTTGAACTCGATCTCCAGCTCGCCGGAGAGATACTGCTGGGCGAAGGTGGCGTTCTCGCCAACGTAGGAGCTGATCATCTTCTTCACCTGCCGCGTCTGCAGCAGCAGGCCCAGGCCGACTTCGTCGATGCCGGCGTTGTTGGAGACGATGGTCAGGTCCTTCACGCCGCTGTCGCGGATCGCCTCGATCAGCGCGCCGGGAATGCCGCACAGGCCGAAGCCGCCGGCCATGATGGTCATGCCGTCGCGGAGCGTGCCGGCCAGGGCGGCGGTCGCGTCCGGATAGATCTTGTTGATAGCCATGGAATGCCCCCGGGAAACCCGGTGAAACTGCCGCGAGGCGGGGGTGGATGCAAGCGGTGCGCTGTGCGGCTGGCTGCTCGGCGCGGGGGGTTGCGGTCGGGATGTGCGGCGGGCCGCGCGACCCGATCGTCGGGGGGTGGATGGCCGGCTCGGGGGCCGGCCATGACACCTCTGTACGGGACCTTCGCCTCGCGTCTGGCGGGCGCCTCGCGTCTGGCGGGCGCCTTTCGTGTGGCGGGCGCCTCTGCGTCGTGGCGGGCGCCTCTCGTGTGGCGGGCGCCTTTCGTGTGGCGGGCGCCTCTCGTGTGGCGGGCGCCTCTCGTGTGGCGGGCGCCTTTCGTCTGGCGGGCGCCTCTCGTGTGGCGGGCTACTCCGCCGCCAGCGCCGGCCGTGCGTGCAGCCGGCGGAGCGCGCGGTCGATCCACTGCGCGGTCAGCTTCTCCTGCGTCGCGTTCTGCAGCAGCCGCTCGTGCAGGGCCGGGAAGTCCACCCGGTCCAGCGCCTGGTCCTGGTTGAAGCAGGAGAACACCACGCTGCGCTCACCGCTGACCGGGTCGTAGTGCGGCTGCAGGCACTGGGCGCAGACCTCCTTCATCATGCACTGCATCGGCGAGTTGATCGACCCGATCGCCGTGTGCCCCGGCTTCAGGTACGGCTGCAGCACGCCCTGCCGCGCCACGCCCACCGCCTGCATCATGCGGTCGGAGCCGATGACGATCAGGTGCTCCGCGTCCTTCAGCGGCACCGCCTGGTCGCCCAACTGGCCGGAGCCATAGGCGGCCATGCCCTGCACGATGTTGCCGGAGATGCTGCGATCCTGCGGGCGGTCCGGGTTGGGCAGGAAGCCGGGATACTCGTCGCAACACCAGACGATCACGTCGGCGGCGCGCTCGATCTCCTCCACCTTGTAGCGGTCGCGCACCGCCTTGTAGCCGGCGAAGTAGATCACCTTCGATCCCGCGGCGCGCAGGGCCGCGCCGATCGAGAACAGCACCGCGTTGCCCAGCCCGCCGCCCACCAGGGCGACGGTGCTGTTGGCGGGGATATGCGTGGGCGTGCCGGTCGGGCCCATCAGCACCACCGGCTCCCCCGGCTTCAGCATGGCGCAGAGGTCGGAGCTGCCGCCCATCTCCAGCACGATCACCGACACCAGGCCGGCCTTGGGATCGGTCCAGGCGCCGGTCATCGCCAGGCCTTCCATGCCCAGCACCGTGTCGCCGTAGCCCGGGTCGGAGATGCGCGGCGCCTGCATTTCGTAGTTCTGCAGCCGGTAGAACTGGCCGGGCCGAAAGGCGCGGGCGGCGGCCGGGGCGCGCACCACCACCTCGATGATGGTGGGCGTCAGGCGGTTCACCGCATGCACCGTGGCGCGCAGCTCGTCACGGCAGCGGGCGATCAGCGCCGCACCGTCGGTGGCCGAGGCCGGTTGCGCGGCCAGGATGCGGGACACCACCGGGTAGCCGCGCTTCGCCCCGCCCATCGCCTTCACGACGTTGCCGAAGAAGCTGGGGTGCAGGTCGCCGAAGAAGCTGATGAAGCGGCCGTTCTCCGCCCGGTGCATCAGCACATGCGTGGTGTCCGGCTTTGCCAGGCCGCGGACCGGGGCCACCGGGGCGCCGGTTTCGTCCACCGCCTGGAAGTAGCGGCCGTCGAGCTGAATGCGGGTGTCCTCCCGCGCCAGCACCGTGTTCGGCTGGGTGCCGGCGGCGACCAGGATGGCGCGGGCCGGCAGCACCACCTCCGACCCGTCCGCCCGGCCCAGGCGCAGGCCGGCGGCGTGGCCGTGTCCGTCCACCTCCACCGCGCGCGGCGTCAGGCCTTCGGCGAAATGCACCGCTTCCTCCATCGCCTTGGCCACTTCCTCGTGGTTCAGCGTATAGGAGGGCGAGTCGATCAGCCGGCGGCGATAGGCGATGGTGGCGCCGCCCCAGGATTGCAGGAGTTGGGCGATGCGGGGGGCGCGGCTTTCCGCCGCGGCGGCCTGGCGTTCGGCGGCGATGGCGGCGGCGTGGGCCAGGAATTCGTCGGCGACGGTGGTCTCTTCGGCGGTCCAGCGCTGGCGCACCGCTTCCTCGCCGCGTTCCGCCGCCAGCACGCGGTAGCGCGCGGCGAACTTCTCCACCTGGCGGACATAGTAGGCCAGGCTTTCGGTCGCGGTGTCGATCGCGGTCAGGCCGCCGCCGATCACCACCACCGGCAGGCGCAGTTGCAGGTTGGCGATGGAGGACTGCTTGGCCGCGCCGGTCAGTTGCAGCGCCATCAGGAAGTCCGACGCTGCCCGCACGCCGCGGGCCAGGCCGTTGGGGATGTCCAGCACGGTGGGCTTGCCGGCGCCCATGCACAGGGCGATGTGATCGAAGCCCATGGCCCAGGCATCGTCCATGGTCAGCGTGCCGCCGAAGCGGATGCCGCCGAAATGGGCGAACTGGCTGCGCCGCTCCAGCAGCAGGCGGACCAGCTTGAGGTAGTTCTTGTTCCAGCGGACGGTGATGCCGTACTCGGCCACCCCGCCGAACCCGGCCATCACCCGGTCATCCAGGTTCTCGTACAGGCTGGTGACGTCGCGCACCGGCGCGTTGGGGTCGAAGCCCAGCGGCTCGATCTTCAGGCCGTCGATGGCGACGACGGTGTGACCGTCGTTCATCAGATGGTGCGCAAGGGTGAATCCGGCGGGCCCCAGGCCCACCACCAGTACCTTGCGGCCGGTGTCCGGGCGGGGCAGGGGGCGGCGCAGGTCCAGCGGGTTCCAGCGGGTCAGCAGGGCGTAGATCTCGAAGCCCCAGGGCAGGCCCAGCGTGTCCTTCAGGATGGAGGTCTCGGCCTGCGGAATATCCACCGGGTCCTGCCGCTGGTAGATGCAGGCCTTCATGCAGTCGTTGCAGATGCGGTGGCCGGTGGCCGCCATCATCGGGTTGTCGATGGCCACCGTGGCGAAGGCGCCCAGCACGCTGCCCTGGGCGCGCAGGGTGTGCATCTCGCTGATCTTCTCGTCCAGCGGGCAGCCGGCCAGCGTCACGCCGAAGGGCGACTTCTGGAACTGGCCGGTCTTGCGGTCCGTCAGGCCCTTGCTGCAGGAATCCTTCCCCTGCGTGTGGCACCAGATGCAGTAGTTGATCTGGTCCAGCGCCTGCTGGGTGTTCATGCCGGGGTCGGTCAGGGCGAAGCCCTCGCGCTGGCGCCAGTCGTGTTCCGGCAGGCGCAGCATGGTGACGCCGTCGCGCTCGATCGTCTCCACCGGGACCAGGCGGTTGTAGTCCAGCTTGTTCGGGGTGCCGAACAGGGTGTCGCCGCGGTGGGCGGCGCGGCCGGCCTCGGTCAGCGTGGCCCAGGCGGCGTAGCGCATCGCCAGGTCCAGTGCTTCGGCATCGCCGGCCTTTTCCCAGTCCGTCACGTGGTTGGCGAAGGCCAGTTCGGTGAGCGGCCCGCCCAGGCGGGTTTCCAGCTCGCGGCGCAGGGCGGGGCCGTCGATGTCGGAGGCGTCGCGGTACTTCTTCACCGCCTGGCGCTGCACGAACAGGCGCTTGCAGGCGTGGACCGGGTCCAGCGCGTGGGTCTGCTGCGCCAGGGCCAGCAGCTCCGCCTCGATGCCGAACAGGGTGCCGACGAACCCGTCCAGGTGGGGGCCGAGCGCGATGATCAGGGCGCTGGCGTCCTTGTCGGGCAGGGAGTTGGGGTCGGCGCGTGCGGCCAGCAAACGGGCGTGCAGTTCGGCATCATCCGCCGCCAGCTTGTCCAGGAAGGCGCGGTCCAGCCGGACCAGCCCATCACGGGTGGCCAGGTCGGCGTGGCTGAAGCCGAAGCCCAGGGAGGGCGGCTGGGAAGGCATCACGGCATCCATCTGCTATCCGTTCGGGTCGCCGATCTTGCGCAGCAGTGACAAGAGCTGGCGACGCTCTTCCTTGGTCAGCGGCGAGAGCACCGCCCGGTGGCTGCTCTGGGCGCATGCCACGCCCTGGCCGATCAGGGCAATCCCCGCCTCGGTTGGCGCCAGGACCGCGGTGCGCCGGTCCATCGGGTCGTGCGTGCGCCCCAGCAGGCCGCGTTCCGTCAGGCGGCGGACCACGCCCTGGATGGTGGCGGGGTCCATCGCGGTGAGCCGGCCCAGCAGGTTCTGGGTGACCCGGCCGAGTTCCACCACCTTCCACAGCGCGGCGAACTGGGTTGGGGTCAGGCCGCAACCGCAACTTGCTTCCTGGAACAGCGCCGCGTGGCGCTGGTGCGCCCGGCGGAGCAGGAAGCCCGCGTGGTCTTCGAGCAGGAAGTCGCCGCACTGAGGCGGCGGGCCATCATATGATGCCAGCTTTGCCTCCCCAGGCGAGAATATCGTTCGTTTACAAATGAGCCATTGCCAAGTCAAGTTTCAAATCCCGGGCGCCGGGGGGCGGCGAATGGCTGGGCCGTTTCAGACGCAACGCTGTCCGTGACGGTGCCCCGCGGGACTGGGGCGGCACGGCGGTGAGCGGGAGGGATATTACGCAAAGCGCCGCAGGAATGGAGCAGTGCACTTCGCGGTCCGATGCAGACTTGTGAGTATCGCTCAAGCCTCGCCCCGGTCATGACCCGGAACAGTGGTGCTTGTCCGCATCATGTTCGCCCCGATGGCCCCTGGGCGACCGCGACGCTGTACGCGGTGTCCGTGCGCGCGCTCCGCCGACATCGCTTCGCTCAGTCAGCCCCGGCTGCCTGCAGCAGCACCGCCACGCGTTCCGCGAGCTGCTGCCCGGTGGCCGGCTTGCGAAGCAGGGAGAAGGTGCCGCTCAGCGCGCCGCCCACCGCCAGTTCGGCGGCATTCGTCACGAAGCCCGTCAGCAGGATTGCCGGCAGCCCCGGCCGCCGCTTCTGCGCCTCCCGTATCGTCGCAACGCCGTCCATACCGGCCATGGACAGGTCGGAGATCAGCAGGTCCGCCACCTCTCCCGCGTCGAGCAGATCCAGCGCGGCCTGGCCTGACTCCGCGGCCAGAACGGCATAACCCACGGTCTGCAGTTGCTCGCTTGTGACCTCGCGAACGATCGCGTCATCATCGACCAGCAGGATGCGGGCACGACGCGCACACACCCCGTCGTCCTGCGCGTCCGCCTGGTCCGGGACCGCGGCATCCGTCTCGGTGGCCACCGGAAACCAGAGGCTTATGACCGTGCCGCGCCCCGGCACGCTGTCGATGTGCAGGCCGCCGCCGCTCTGTTCGGCAAATCCACGCGCCATCGCCAGACCCAGGCCCGTGCCCCGGCCGCTCGGCTTGGTGGTGAAGAATGGTTCGGCGGCCCGTTCCAGCACGTCCGGCGGCATGCCCGATCCCGTATCGGCAACGGACAGGCGCACGTACTGCCCCGCTTCGAGCAGCGGTGCCCCGGCATCGGCCGTGCTCGCGGGGCGGCCGGCGGCGGGCACCGCGTCGATTGCCGCGGCCAGCGTCAGCGCCCCCCCATCGGGCATCGCATCGCGCGCATTCGCCGCGAGGTTGACCAGCACGGTCTCGAGCTGCCCCTTGTCCGCCCGCAGCGGCAGCAGATCCGGCGGAACACCGATGCGCACCGTGATGCCGCTGC
Organism: uncultured Alphaproteobacteria bacterium; assembly: GCA_963721065.1. GTDB lineage: Bacteria > Pseudomonadota > Alphaproteobacteria > Acetobacterales > Acetobacteraceae > CAWBLP01. Next base: position 190,166 of record CAVRHO010000009.1, on the reverse strand, counting down.
CGAGCGTATGGATCAGGATCTCCCGCAGCCCGGTCAGCAGGTCCGCGGGATCGACGGGTTCGGCGCGCAGCTCGCCGCGCCGGGAAAACGCCAGCAGGCGGCGGGTGATCGCCATGCCGCGGGTGGTCGCTTCCAGCATCATATGCGCCAGGCGGCGCACGCCATCGGGATTGCCGGCCCGCCGCTCGATCAGTCCCGCGCCGCCCTGGATCGCCTGCAATACATTGTTGAAATCATGCGCGATTCCGCCGGCGAGCTGTCCCAACGCCTCCATGCGCTGGGCCTGCGCCAGACGCGCCTGGGTCTCCTGCAGATCGCGCGTACGCTCCAGCACCAGGTGTTCCAGCTCTGCCTTGTCACGCGCCAGGTCCTGCCGCGGCCGTCTTACGTTCCGTGATGTCGTAGTTGAGGCCGACCAGGCTTATGGCCCGACCGTCCGGGCCCGGTCGCACGCCGGCATAGGCGCCGATCCAGCGCACGTCGCCATCCGACGTCACGACCCGGAACTCATGGTCGAGCACGCCCTCGCCCGGGCCCAGGGCGGCGGCGATGGCGGTCTCCAGGCCGGGCCGGTCGTCGGGATGCACGCGGGCCAGCACGGCCGCGCTGGTCGGCGGGCCTTGTGCCGGATCGAGGCCGAACAGCTCGAACTGCCGGTCGTCCCACTCCATCCGGTCGGTCCCGAGGTCCCAGGAGAACAGGCCCATCCGTCCGGCCGCCAGGGCAAGCCGCAGCCGCGTCTGGCCTTCCGCCGCGGCGGCCTCGGCGGCGCGTTGCTCGGTGACGTCGGTATTGGTGCCGAACCAGACGGCGATGCGTCCGGCGGCATCCCGGATGGGCTCCGCGCGGGAGAGGAACCAGCGATAGGTCCCGTCCCGGCTGCGGAGCGGGAAGGTGTCCTCCCACGGCGCGCCGGTGTTCCAGCTACGCCGGAACCGCTCGACGACACGCGCTTCATGATCGGGGTGGTGCACGGCCCGCCAGCCCCAGCCCTGCATCGCCTCCAGCGTCGTGCCGGTGTAGTCGAACCAGCGGCGGTTGTACCAGAAGACCCAGCCATCGGGCCGAGCCATCCAGGCGAGCTGGGGAATGTTGTCGGCCAGGGCGCGGAACCAGGCATCGCTTTCGACCGCCGGGCCCGCAGCGCCTGGCGCGGACTGCGGCTCACCGGGTGTCTCCCCGGGGCTGCCCGGCGCGGGTGCCGCACGATGGAAGCGGTCACGCGCGGTCATGATTGCAGCTCGCTGCAGTCGGGAAGCATCCGTGACGACGGGCCGCCCCCGTTGGATCGAAACAAGCCTGTTCACACCACCGTGATGACAGAAATCCAGCAGCCTGCACGCAGAAGCGACCTTCCCAGTACCAGCAGACGCGGCAACACTACAGCGAGGTAACCGACAACTTCTGCACACTTATCTGCGACGTGACGGTGGTCAAGCGGACCGGCGGGCAACCCGGTTCACATCGGCAACCGACGCGGGCCGGCGCCTGGTGTTGTCGTCGGACCGGCCTCCGGGGCTCTGCTTGTTGATCGGTAAGGGACCCCCTAGGTTGCCTGCGCTCTGTCCCGCAACAGCACGCCCTGGATCTCTCATGTTCACCGGCATCGTCACCGCACTGGGCACCGTCCGCACAATCACGCCGATCGGCGGCGGCAAGGACATGCGCCTGGTCATCGCCGCGCCCTGGCCGGACACCGCGCGCATCGCCGTCGGCGCGTCCATCGCCTGCTCCGGCTGTTGCCTGACCGCCACGGAACTGGGGCCGGACTGGTTCGCGGCCGATGCGTCCGCGGAAACCCTGGCCTGCACCACGCTGGGGACCTGGCAGCCGGGCACGCGCGTCAACCTGGAGCGCTCGCTGCGCATGGGCGACGAACTGGGCGGGCATATCGTGTCCGGCCATGTGGACGGTGTCGGCACCGCGGTTTCCGCCACGCCGGAGAACGGTTCCACACGCTGGACGTTTCGCGTGCCGCAGGCGCTGGCGCGCTTCATTGCCGCCAAGGGCAGTGTTGCGGTCGATGGAGTATCGTTGACGGTCAATGCCGTCGATGGCGATACTTTCGGGGTGAACATCATCCCGCATACCGAAAGCGTGACGCGTTTCGGCACGGTCGCCCCAGGAGATGCGGTGAATATCGAAATCGACATGCTGGCCCGCTACGTCGCGCGGCTGGCGGAGACAAAATAAGATGCAGGACGTCCGGACCGTCGCGCTGTCGCAATACCTCTCGAGCGCCGACGAACTGATCGAGGAGGCCCGCAACGGCCGCATGTTCATCCTGGTCGATGACGAGGACCGGGAGAACGAGGGCGACCTGGTCGTCCCCGCGCAGTTCGCCACCCCGGACGCGATCAACTTCATGGCCCGCCACGCCCGCGGCCTGATCTGCCTGGCCCTGACCCGCCGGCGCTGCGAACAGCTCGGCCTGCCGCTGATGGCGGCGCAGAACGGCACGCGGCACCAGACCGCGTTCACCGTGTCGATCGAGGCGCGCGAAGGCGTCACCACCGGCATCTCGGCGCATGACCGCGCCCATACCATTGCGGTGGCGATCAACCCGGAAGCCACACGCGACGACATCACCACGCCGGGCCACGTGTTCCCGCTGATGGCGCGCGACGGCGGCACGCTGGTGCGCGCGGGGCACACCGAAGCGTCCGTGGACATCGCCCGCAAGGCCGGGCTGTACCCGTCCTCGGTGATCTGCGAGATCATGAACGACGACGGCACCATGGCCCGGCTGCCGGAGCTGGTGACGTTCGCGCAGCGGCACAACCTGAAGGTCGGCACCATCGCCGACCTGATCGCGCACCGGAGGATCACGGAACGCCTGGTACGCCGGGTGGAGGAAGGCACCTACAACCACCCGGCCGGCGGCGAGTGGCGCGCCATGGTGTATGCCAACACCGTGGAGTACCAGGAACACCTGGTGCTGGTGAAGGGCGACCTGTCCGGGCCGGAACCGGTGATGGTGCGCATGCACGCGGTCGATCTGCTGGACGACATGACCGGCTCGCCGCACTGGATCGCCATGCACAACGCGATGCACATGATCTCCAATGCCGGCCGCGGCGTGGTGGTGCTGATCCGCGAGCACCGCAAGACCGCGCTGGCCGAACGGGTGCGCCTGCTGTCCAAGGAAAATCCCCGCGCCCAGCGCGTGCTGCGCGACTACGGCATCGGCGCGCAGATCCTGCTGGACCTGGGCGTGAAAAACATGGTCCTGCTGACCAACCGGCGGCGCACCATCGTGGGCCTGGAGGGTTATGGCCTGAACATCGTCGAGCAGCGCCCGATCCCGAACGTGGTCGGCGTGGATTACGAAGGATGAACCCCACCATCGCCCGGGTCCACCTGACGACCAGGGTCCTTGTTCCCGTCGCCGTGCCCATCGCCGTCATGGTCCCCACCACCGCCATGGCCCCGCTCACCGTCATGGCCCCGCTCACCGTCATGGCCGGGCTCGGCCCGGCCATCCACGACTTCTCCCGTGGCCTCCTTCCGCAAGCGCGCGTATAGCGAACCCCGCATCATGAGCACCGAAGACGCCCCTCTGCCCGCCGCACCACAGGTTACCGGCCCCGCGCCGCACCTGCTGATCGTGCGCGCCCCGTATTATCGTGAGGTGGTGGACGGCCTGACCGATGGCGCCTCCCGCATCCTGCGCGAAGCCGGCGCCACCTTCGAGGTGCTGGATGTGGCCGGCGCGTTCGAACTGCCCCAGGCCATCCGCATCGCCATGCGCGGCAGCCACCGGTTCGACGCGTTCATCGCCCTGGGCTGCGTGGTGCGCGGCGAGACCGACCATTACGACTTCATCTGCCGAGCGACGATGGAGGGAATCATGGCGGTCGCCCTGCAGTTCGGCCTGGCGCTGGGCACCGGTCTGCTGACCTGCGACACGCTGGCGCAGGCCGAAGCCCGCTCCTCCCGCGACGGCCACAACAAGGGCGCCGAAGCCGCCGCCGCGGCGCTGCTGCAGATCAACGCGGCCCGGACCCTGGGCGCGGACTGATGGGCAAACCGCCGCCGAAACCACGCCGGCGCACGCGCACGGCGTCCCGCGTCGCCGCGGTGCAGGCGCTGTTCCAGAGCGAGCAGGGCCCGGAAAACCCGGAAACCGTGATCGACCAGTTCGTGCGCCACCGGCTGGGCGAACTGCCCGGCCTGGGCGGCTTCGAGGACGGCCGTATCCCGGATGCCGAAGTCCCGCTGTTCGGCCGCATCGTGCGCTCGGCCGTCCGGCAGCAGGACACGATCGACCACATGCTGGTCGAGGCACTGCCCGAGGACTGGCCGCTGGCCCGGCTCGACCCGGTGCTGCGTGCGGTCCTGCGTGCCGGCGGGGCGGAACTGGCCATGGAAGGCGCGCCGGCCCGGGTGGTGATCAACGAATACCTGGACGTCGCGCGCGGCTTCTTCAGCGGTCCGGAACCCGGCATGGCGAACGCTGTGCTGGACCGGATGGCGCGGCTGCTGAGGCCTGGCGAATTTGCGGGCTGACAGGAATTCGGCACGCAAGCACCGCTCCTCTGAGTCATGGCCGGACCTGATCCGGCCATCCACCCCGTAACGATCGGGTCGGGATGCAGCGACGCACGCCTTGTCGGGGGTAGATGGCCGGGTCAAGCCCGGCCATGACTCGGGGGAGCAGTGTGTGTGTGTGTGTGTGTGTGTGTGTGTGTGTGCCGCATTGGTCTGATACCAGCCAGCGTATCGTTCGACTGCTGACCGGCCGCGGCCGCTACAAGTAAAGCCGTTCCAATTTCGCCAACAGCACCGCCGCCTGGTCGGCCACCTGTTGTACCTTCGCCCGATCCGGAAGATCAGGACGCGCCCGCGGCGGGGAAACGTTCACCTCCACCAGATTGACCGCCTCATTCGGGTCCGCGTTGAGGTCGTACATCTCCCACTCGTCCGGCACCTGCCCGGACGGATCGAAATAGCGCGCAAGCTTGTGGTCCTTGGTCCGGACGCAGCGCACATGGTTAGGCTGCCTGACGCTGCCCGGCGAGAGCTCTACCGGCCCCTTGTGGTGTCTTCCTGTACGGACCGCCTCCACAACGGCCTGGTAAACGCCGAATTCCTCATAGGAACGCTTGTCCGCCGCCGAGCGCGAGGGCGGTAGCGGCGCCGTGATTTCGTCATCGGTGATGAACAGTACGCCTTCGCGTTCCTCGCCGTCCTGTTCGACGATCGGGATCTCAACGCCATCTTTCGCCAGAGCGTGCCGGATGATGAACGACAGATCGACGCCGGGCAGCGGCGGCACGGGCCGGTTTGCGGCCAGCTTCCGGCTGATCTCCCGCCGCTCCTCGGCGTGCACGTTGGCGAAGCCCAGCACGGTGGGAAGGATATCGACATGGCTGGTCAGCGCATCGAGCTGCCCGGGTTCGGGCGCGACGGCGTTTTCCGGCGCGGCCGGCGTTCCGCCACCGGACGCGGGAAATTTCACCACCACGGGCACATGCACCACTTCCTGATAGGCCGTGTACCACTTCTCGAGCATCATGCCATGTGCGGCGCCATACTCGCCGTGATCGGCCAGGAAAATCACGATGGTATTGTCTGCCTGCCCGGATTCCTCGAGCGCGGTCAGCACGGCGTTGATATGCACGTCAACCACCGAATGCAGCCAGCCATAGAGTTGCAGGAACTGCTCGCAGTTCTGGTTGGGGTCGTCGGATAGCTGAAACGGAATGCAGTTCCTGAACGCCAGGGCGACCGCCGCCTCCAGCGCGGACTCACCGCCGAGTGGCGGCCGGCTGTCCGCCAGGTGATTCACGATGTTGAACCCGCCCTTCGCGGCCAGCGCCAGCCCAACCTTGTACGCTGCTTCGTGCTGGCAGCCCGGCTTGCCGGCCAGCGTTTCATTCTGTGTGGGCGATGGGCTGGCGCAGGCCTGTGGGAAGCCATCGGGGTTGAGAGGAAGCCGGATGGTGCCGGCGATGGGCGGCGGTGTCTCGTCGCCCTGGGCCGGCACCGTCAGTGGACCGAAAATCGACTGGGTCTGCCGCGTAAAGGTCTTGCCGCCAATGGTGATGGAATGCGGCTGGTCGGCCGGTAGTGCCTGGGCGATGACGCCGGGATATGTCGCGATGTCGTGGGGATTGGTGAACGACACCACCGCGAACCAGGGCGGCAGATCACTCGGATCGGGTCCGCTGGTGTTGGGATCCTCAGCAGACATCGATGCGTAGATCCGGTTGTAGTTCGACGCCAGCCCCTGACGGCGAATGAATGTGGCAGCACTGTCGGTGAAGCCGGCGTCGCGATAGATGCCCAGATTGTTGGTCTGCGTGCCGTGCGGCTCGGGGTAGGATTCCTCCCAGTCGTCGAAGCCGTAGCGTTCCAGGGAATGATCGGGCGGGTTGGACACGTGCCACTTGCCGAAGTAGTGCGTGCTGTAACCGGCGGCACGCATCCAGGTGCCGAGCGTCGGGATGCCGCCGATGTCGAGCCAGGGGAAATTCGCCGAATCACCGTCCTTGAAGACGCCGTCGGTCTGGGTGACGCCGGTCTTCGTCCCGTACTGGCCCGTGTAGATGACTGCACGGCTTGGCGTGCAGGCACTCGCGCCAATCGTGTGGTTGCGCAGAGCCACGGCGTTCTGACGCAGGCGCAGCAGGCCCGGGAAATACTTCGCATAGCTATTGGACCGATCCACCGTCCCCTGGAAGCCGAGGATCTGCTTGAGCGGTTCGGCAAAGCCGCTGTCGGGGCCATAGGAGAACCTCGGGAAGCGATACTGATCGCAGGTGATCAGAAGGATGTTCGGCCGTTCTGTGCCGCCGTTCTTGCCGGTCGTCATCGTGCATTCCCCCCATGGTGCGACCCGGAAAGCTGCAGGCGCAGCAATCAGGGTCGATGAACACGTCCAGGCACGCTTCGTTTGGTTTCAGGATTCGTCTTGAACGGGCCGTATCAGTTATCCGAGAAGCAGCCGACCGCAGGCGAATAAGTGTAGCATGATCAAGCTGCGCATCGTGTACGCGGTTGCGGCAATGTAGCGGCGGAGCCGGACACTGTCGATTGCCGTCTTTAACGTTTCGGCCGGCCGATATCTGTCGTACGGTTGTGTCGGGCCTCGTGTCAGCGCAAGGTCAGGGCGAAGCGGCTCCGACTGGCGCTGGCCTGTCGTCGAACAAGGGTTCCTGTCGTCGAACAATGATTGAGGAGATGCCATGAAGATCGCCCGCATCGAGGACCTGCATTGCGACGCCGGCTGGCGTAGCTTCTCCTTCCTGAAGATCACCACCGACGACGGCCTTACCGGCTGGTCCGAATACACCGAGGCCGACGGCAGCCGCGGCCTGACCGCCGTGATCCACGGCCTGGCGGAACCGCTGATCGGCCAGGACCCGCGCCCGGTGCAGCACATCAGCTCCAACCTGTGGGTGCGGCAGGTGCAGGCGCCTGGCGGCATCAACTCGCGCGCCATCGCCGCCATCGAGAACGCCCTTCTCGACATCAAGGGCAAGGCGCTCGGCGTGCCAGTGTATGAACTGTTCGGCGGCCCGGTGCGCACCCGCATCCCGGTGTACTGGTCGCATTGCGGCACCTACCGCGTGCGCAACCACGACCTGGTCGGCGCGCCGCCGCTGCGCACCTATGACGACCTCGCCGCGCTGGGCGCCGAGGTGAAACGCCGCGGCTTCAAGGGCCTGAAAACCAACATCCTGCCGTTCGACGGCCAGAAGCTGGTGGGCTTCGGTCCCGGCTTCGGTCGCACCCCCGGGTGGCCGGAACTCAACGTCGACCGCAGCACCCTGCAGGCCGTCCGCGACACGCTGGGCGCCTTCCGCGAGGGCGCCGGCCCGGACATGAACCTGCACCTGGACACCAACTATCACTTCAAGACCGAGGGCTACCTGCAGGTCGCCAAGGCGGTGGCGCCGTTCGACATGACCTGGCTGGAGATCGACACCTGGGACCCGCAGTCGCTGGCGCTGATCCGCCGTTCGGCGCCATGCCCGATCGCTTCGCTGGAATCGGTGTGCGGCCGGCGCGCCTTCCGCCCGTTCTTCGACGCCTATGCCGCCGACGTGGCCATCATCGACGTGATCTGGAACGGCTTCCTGGAGTCGATCAAGGTCGCCGCGATGGCCGAGGCCTATGAAGTGAACTGCGCCCCGCACAACTATTACGGCCATTTGTGCAGCGGCATCAGCGCCGCGTTCTGCGCGGTGATCCCCAATTTCCGCGTGATGGAGATCGATATCGACAGCGTCGCCTGGCGCGATGAGCTGTTCGTCAACCCGCCGGCGATTGACAACGGGGAACTGATCCTGCCAACCGGTCCCGGCTGGGGTGTTGAGGTGAATGAGGCCGCGGTGCGCGCGCACCCGGTGAAGGGGCGCTGAATTGGCTGACACGAAATATGACGTTCTGGGTATCGGCAACGCCATCGTCGATGTGGTGGCGCGGGCGGAGGATACGTTCCTCTCGCGCCACGACATGCACAAGGGCGCGATGATCCTGGTGGATGCGGCGCAGGCACAGGCGATCTACGCCGCCATGCCGCCGGGCGAGGAAAGCAGCGGCGGGTCCGCCGCCAACACCTGCGCGGTGGCCGCGGCGATGGGCGCCCGGGTGGCGTATTTCGGCAAGGTGGCCGACGACCAGCTTGGCGAGGTGTTCCGCCACGACATGCGCGCGATCGGCGTGCACTTCCCGTCCGCGCCGCTGTCCGGCGGTGCGCCCACCGCGCGCTGCCTGATCCTGGTCACGCCGGACGGCCAGCGCACGATGAACACCTTCCTGGGCGCCTGCGTGTCGCTGGACGAAGCCGACGTGGACGAGGCGGTGGTCGCGCAGGCGCAGGTCACCTACCTGGAAGGCTACCTGTTCGACCCGCCCGCCGCCCAGGCGGCGTTCCGCAAGGCCGCGGCGGCGGCGCACGCGGCAGGACGGCAGGTGGCGCTGTCCCTGTCCGACGCGTTCTGCGTCGATCGCCACCGCGCGGCGTTCCGGGAGCTGGTGGCCGGGCACGTGGACATCCTGTTCGCCAACGAGACCGAGATCACCTCGCTGTATGAGGAGAACACCTTCGAGGGCGCAGCCGAGGCGGCCCGGCGCGACGTGGCGCTGGCGGCGCTGACCCGGTCGGAAGCCGGCAGCGTGCTGCTGCGCGGGGGCGAGACGGTGGAGATCGCCGCGGAACCCACCCGCGTGGTGGACACCACCGGTGCCGGCGACGCCTATGCCGCGGGGTTCCTGGCCGGCCTGACTGCCGGTCGGCCACTGCCGGTCTGCGGGCGGATGGGCAGCATCGCCGCGGCGGAGGTGATCAGCCACTACGGCGCCCGGCCGGAATCGGACCTGCGGCGGCTGATCGCGAAGGCTGCGCTGTAGTAGCGGGCGTACGAAAGCTGTAGTACTGGGCACAGAAAAGCCGCAATACCGCGCACACGAAACATGTAGTCATGGCCGGGCTTGACCCGGCCATCTACCCCGTAACGATCGGGCCGGACTGACCGGGCGCCGCCTGGACTTGCGTAGATGGCCGGGTCAAGCCCGGCCATGACACGAAAGAGCCCGGCTCCGAACAGCCGAGGAAGATCCCGGCTCTGAAACGGGAGATCCCGGCCATGACACGGAAGAGCCACGTCGGAACACACGAAACCCGCGCGATTCCCGACATATGGACGGGCATTCAACGTCGCGGCAGGCCTGCGCCCGACATGAGCCCGCCGGCCGCTCACCCCGCCTTCCCAAGATAAGCCGCCTGCACCTCCGGCGACGCCAGCAGCGCGGCCGCGGTGTCCTGCAGCACGATGCGCCCCACCTCCAGCACATACCCCCGGTCCGCCAGCTTCAGCGCCGACCGCGCGTTCTGCTCCACCAGCAGGATGGTGACCCCGGTATCGGCGATCTGCCGCAACGTCCGGAAAATTCCCTGCACAATGATCGGCGCCAGCCCCAGGCTCGGCTCATCCAGCAGCAGCAGCTTCGGCTTGGCCACCAGCGCCCGCGCGATCGCCAGCATCTGCTGCTCGCCGCCCGACAGCGTGCCGGCAAGCTGGCTCTTGCGCTCGGCCAGGCGCGGGAACATGCGATAGGCGAACTCCAGGCTGCCGCGGATTTCCCCGGCCGGGCGGGTGAAGCCGCCCAGCGCCAGGTTCTCCGCCACCGTCAGCGTGCCGAACACCCGCCGCCCCTCCGGCGACTGTGCGATGCCCAGGCGCACGACGCGGTCGGCCGGGGCGCGGGTGACGTCCTGGTCCTCGAACAGGATGCGGCCGCCGCGCTTGGCGATCAGGCTGGAGATGGCACGCATCAACGTGGTCTTGCCCGCCCCGTTGGCGCCCAGGATCGCCACCACCTCGCCCTTTTCCACCGACAGCGACACGCCTTTCAGCGCCTCGATCTGGCCGTAGGCGACGGACAGGTCCTCGATCCGCAGCAGGCTCATGCCGACGCCTCCTCGTCTTCGGTGCCGAGGTAGGCTTCGATCACCGCCGGGTTGGTGCGGATTGCCGCCGCGTCACCCTCGGCGATCTTGCGGCCGAAATTGATCACCACGATGTGGTCGGTGACGTTCATCACCACGTTCATGTCGTGCTCGACCAGCAGCACGGTGATGCCGGAATCGCGGATCGCGAAGATGGTGTCGTTCAGCGCGGCGGATTCCGCGTCGTTCAGTCCGGCCGCCGGTTCATCCAGGATCACCAGCCGCGGTTCGCCGGCCAGCGTGCGCGCGAGTTCGACGCGGCGCTGCACGCCATAGGGCAGCGATGTCGCCGGTTCGTCGGCCACCTGCGCCAGGTCCAGGCGGCGCAGGATGTCGTGCGTGCGTTCGGTCAGCGCGGCTTCTTCCCGCCGCTGTCCGGGCAGCGCCAGCAGTCCCTGCCACCAGTGCTGTTGCGCGCGCAGATGGCAGCCGGCACGCACGTTCTCGAACACCGTCATGTCGGGAAACAGGCGGATGGTCTGGAAGGTGCGGCGGATGCCCAGGCGTGCGACGCGATGCGGCGGCGTGCCGGTGATGGGATTGCCTCGCCACAGAATGTCGCCGTCGGTCGGGCGGTATACGCCGGTGATCATGTTGAACACCGTCGTCTTGCCGGCGCCGTTCGGGCCGATCAGGCCGACGATATGGCCTTCCTGCACGGAGAAGCTCAGCTCGTCCACCGCGCGCAGTCCGCCGAACGTCATGCCGATGTTGCGCAGTTCCAGCAGCGCGGTCATGTCGCGAGCCTCCGCCGCGGCCAGAGGCCCTGCGGGCGCAGCACCATCACCGCGATCATCGCGATCCCAAAGGCGAAGTAGCGGTATTCCGCGAGATTTCGGAAGATCTGCGGCACGACGAACATCAGCGCGGTGCCCAGCAGGACGCCGGGAATGGAGCCCTGGCCGCCGACAATGACGATCGCGAACAGCGTGACGGATTCGGTGAACACGAAGGACGATGGCCCGACGGTGGACAGTTGCACGGCGAACAACGTGCCGGCCAGGCCCGCCAGTCCCGCGCCGATGGCAAACGCCAGTGTCTTCGCCGCGCGCGCATCGACGCCGATCGTGGTGGCGGCAAGCTCGTCCTGCTTCAGGTAGCGCAGCGTGCGACCGAGTTCGCAGCGGTCCAGGTTGCGCATCAGCAGCAGCACGCCGCCGAGCACGATCCAGTCGAGCCAGAACATTGCCGACTGGCTGGCGAGTTGCAGGCCGAACAGGCGTGGCACGTCCAGGCCGAACAGCCCGTCGGACCCTCCGGTCAGGCCGAACAGGTTGTTCTGCATCGCCAGTACGAAGATCCCGTTGAAGCCGATGGTGGCGACCAGCAGGTAGTCGCCGCGCAACCGGATCAATGGACCGGCCAGCAGCGCGCCGACGGCAGCGGCCAGCAGGATGGCCGCGGGCATGGTGGCGAAGATGGGCCAGCCGAACGCGGTGTTCAGGATGCCGGTGGTGTAGGCGCCGATGCCCAGGTACACCGCGTGGCCCATGTCGTACATGCCGCCGCGGCCGAGGATCACGTCCTCGGACAGCGCGGTGATGGCGTAGATCGCGAAGATCGCGGCGACGGAAACCCAGGCACTGTCCAGCATGGCCGGGATGCCGAGGCCAATGATCCACAGGGCAAAGCCGATCGCCTCGCCGGATCGAATGCCGGTGCGGCGGGTGGGGGATACATGCATCGCGGCGCTCATCACACCTTCTCCGCCACGCGCTCACCCAGCAATCCGGTGGGGCGCACCAGCAGGATGGCGATCAGCAGGCCGAAGGTGATCGCATCCTGCCAGGAGCTGGAGACGTAACCGGCGGCGAAGGCGTTGAAGAGGCCCAGCAGCACGCCGCCCAGCATGGCGCCGGGAATGTTGCCGATGCCGCCGAGGATGGCGGCGATGAAGGCGTACAGGCCGTAGGTCCAGCCCATGGTGAAATAGGCCTCGCGGTAATAGATGCCGACGAACAGGCCGCCGATCGCACCCAGCGCCGGGCCGATGACGAACACGCTGGCGATCACGCGGTTGACGTTGATGCCCATCAGCCGCGCGGTGTCCTGGTCGATCGCGGCGGCGCGGATCGCGGTGCCGAAGCGCGTGTGGTTCACGAACAGATACAGCGCCGCCATCAGCAGGACGGAGACGACGATGATCATCACCTGCACGAAGGTGATGGTGGCGCCGGCCACGTGCCAGCTTGTGGCGGGCAGCAGCCCGGAGGGGAACACGTGCACGTTGGCGCCCCAGATCAGCATGATGCCGTTCTCGATCAGCACCGATGCGCCGAGTGCGGAGACCACCGCGGCCAACCGGTCGGCACGGCGGAGCGGGCGATAGGCGATGAACTCCAGCGCGAGCCCGGCGGCGGACACGACGATGATCGACACCACGAAGGCAAGCAGCAGCAGGGCCGCGCCGGGATGGCCGCTGCCGGCGGCGCCGGTGAGGAAGGTCAGTCCGATGAATGCGCCCAGGATGCACAGGTCGCCGTGGGCGAAGTTGATCAGGCGCATCACGCCATAGACCATGGTGTAGCCCAGCGCGATCAGCGCGTAGATGCCGCCGACGGTCAGGCCGTTGAACACCTGCTGGACGAAGATACCCATCGGCGGTTGCTCCCTTTATCCCCCACGGCCCGCTCCCTGCACCCGCGCGCCCCGCGCCCTGCGCCGTGCCAAACGGTCATGGCCGGGCTTGACCCGGCCATCCACCCCCGACAGAGCGTGCGCCGCACCACGCGACCCGATCGTTGCGGTGTCGATGGCCGGGTCAGGCCCGGCCATGACGAGAGGGCCAGTGTCGTTGACGCGACGGTCGCTGCCGTCGACACGACGGTCGGTGTCCGGTTCAGCTACCCTTCTGTTCCGGATACAGGATCTTGTAGGTTCCGTCAGCCTGCACCGCGAAGGCCACGAAGGGGCTGCCGATGCGTTCGCCGCGCTTGTTCCAGTGGAACGGTCCGGTCAGGCCCTGGAACTCCTTCAGGGTGTGCAGGTAGTTTTCCAGCTTCGCCGGGTCGGTGCTCTTGGTCTGTTCGATCGCCTGCAACACCGCACGCATGCCGTCGGCATTGGTCAGCGTGTACACGGACGGCGGCGCGGAGCCATACTTCTTGGTGTATTTCGCCACGAACTCCTTCGCCGCGGGATAGGGCAGGTTCTGCGGCGCGGGCACGTTGATGATGATCGATCCGGGCGCTGCCGCGCCGGCGATCTTGGCGAAGGCGACGTTCTGGTTGGCGTCGCCGCCGACGAACACCGCCTTGATGCCCAGTTGCTGCATCTGCGCGCGGATCAGCCCGCCGTCGGAATAGTAGCCTGAGAAATAGATCACGTCCGGTGACTGCGACTTCAGCTTGGTCAGCACCGGCGTGAAGTTCTGCGATCCGGCGTTGATGAAGACCTTGTCCACGACGTTGCCGTGCAGCGCCTTCACGTCCTTCTCCACCGCGTCGGCCAGGCCGGTGGCGAAGCTGGAATGGTCGGTGACAATCGCGATCTTCTTGAAGTTCCGCACCTGCACAAGGTATTTCGCGGTGAACTCCGCTTCGGCCGAGTTCGGCGGGGCGTTGCCGAACCAGGTCTTGTAGCCACGCTCCAGCAGCTTGTCGCTGGTGCCGTCGGAGGATTGCAGCACGTTGGCGCGGGCGTAGATCGGTTCGGCCGCCAGCGCGGCGCCGCTGGTGTAGCTGCCGATCACCGCGATCACGTGGTCATTGGTGAGCTGGCGCGCGCAGATCGCGGCCTGCGCGGCCTTGCCTTCATCGTCGCAGGTGGTGACTTCGATCTGCCGGCCGAGCAGGCCGCCCTTGGCGTTGTGCTCCTCGGCGAGGAGTTTCACGGCGCGGTCGATGCCCTGGCCTTCCTCGGCATAGGGGCCGGTGATGGGGGCCTGCACGCCGATCTTGATCGGTGGGGCGGCCATGGCGGGTACGGAGCCAAGCACCGCCAGTGCGGCCGCGGCGCCGATAAGAAGTCTGCGGGCAATCATGCGTTTCTCCCAAGTGGTTCGAAATGTGAGTGCAGGGTGAGGACGGTGGCAATTCTAACAGAGGGTGGCCGGTGCGGCGCCAGTCCTGACAGGGAATGGCGATGAATGCGACGGCAGGGCCGGCAAACTCCGCCCCCTCGCACAGGCGGCGGAGTCTGCCGGCGCTGCCGTCCCTCCGAACGCTCGCTCATCCAATCGTCATCAGGCTGGCGTTTCCCCCGGCTGCAGCGGTGTTGGTGCTGATCGACCGTTCGATCATCAGGTATTCGAAAGGATAGTCGGTTCCGGCCGCTTCGTCGCGCAACGCGGCAAACACCGGCACGATCGGCCCCTCCCGCCCGGCCAGCCGCGCGTTCAGGCGCTGCAGGTCGGCGGCATCGCCCTGGAACAACGCCGCACCCAGCGGGCCGGGCACATCAGCATCGCCGCGCACAACATGCGCCTGCAAATCGGCAGGCAGGCGATCCAGCACGGGAAGGTCCTCCGCACACGACACCAGCGCACGATTGCCGGTCGCCAGCGCCGCCGCGATCTGTCGCATCGCGCCGCTCCGCGTTGCCGCGACACACAGCACGTTCCCGCGCGGCAGCAGGCGGTACGTGTTCTGCTCTCCCACCGGTCCCGGCAGGTCCAGGTGCGTGCCATGCGGTGTGACGTCACCGATCGCTGCCAGCCCGACGAATCCCTCCTCCTCGGCGAACGCAACGAACCGGCGGAACGGCTCGGGCGCCGCACCACGCGGCAGCCCGCTCGCCGCCGGGCGTTCCGCGAGCATGCGACGCACATACAGCGGCCCGCCCGCTTTCGGCCCGGTCCCGGACAGCCCGTGTCCGCCGAACGGCTGCACCCCCACCACCGCGCCGATGATGTTGCGGTTGACGTAGATGTTGCCCGCGCTGATCCGCTCCGACGCCCGCGCGATCGTCTCGTCCACGCGGCTGTGCACACCAAACGTAAGTCCGTAGCCCAGCGCGTTCACCCGGTCGATCATCGCGTCGAGCGCATCCCGCCGATAGCGCACCACATGCACGACCGGCCCGAACACCTCGCGCCCCAGCACCGACGGGTCGGGAATCTCGATCAGCGTCGGCGGCACGAAAGTACCCATCCGCACAATCGGATGACAGCGGCGCACTCAACACACGGAAGCCGCGTCCCCGCATCGCCTCGATATGCCGCAGGATGCCATCGCGCGCCTCCGCGGTGATCACCGGACCCACATCCGTGTCCAACCGATCCGGCCGTCCCACACGCAGTTCCCGCATCGCACCGTGCAGCATCTCGATCAACGAGTCAGCGATTTCCTCCTGCAACAACAGGATGCGCAGCGCGGAACAGCGCTGCCCCGCACTGTCGAATCCCGACGACACGATGTCCGCGATCGCCTGCTCGGCCAGCGCCGAGGAATCCACCACCATCGCGTTCTGCCCGCCCGTCTCCGCGATCAGCGGGACCGCCCCGCAGCGCGGATCCACCCGCTCGGCCAGAGCTGCGCTGGATGGAGCGTGCCGCCTCGGTGGAGCCGGTGAACACCACGCCGCGCACACGAGGATCGGCAACCAGCGCTGCACCGATGCTGCCGTCGCCGGGCACCAGTTGCAGCGCGCCGCGCGGCACCCCCGCCTCATGCAGCAGCCGCACCGCGGCGGCGGCGATCAGCGGCGTTTCTTCGGCCGGCTTGGCCAGCACCACGTTGCCGGAAGCCAGGGCGCCGGCAATCTGGCCGGTGAAAATGGACAGCGGGAAGTTCCACGGGCTGATCGCCACCACCGGACCCAGCGGCCGGTGCGTGTCGTTGCCGAAGTCGCGCTCGACCTCGCCGGAGTAGTAACGCAGGAAATCAACCGCCTCCCGCACCTCGCCGATCGCGGCGGGCAGGGTCTTGCCGGCCTCGCGCACGATCAGGCCCACCAGCGTGGGCAGGCGTGCCTCCAGCAGGTCGGCGGCGCGGCACAGGGCGGCGGCGCGATCCTCCGGCGGGGTGGCCTGCCAGACCGGGGCGGTTTCCAGTGCGCCGGTGAACGCGGCATCCAGCAGATCGGGCGTCGCCTCCACCACCGTGCCGACGCGGTCGTGCCGGTCCGCCGGGTTGACCACGTCACGCACCGCGCCGTCGCGCTCACCGTCGGCAAGGATCGGCACCGCCTGCCATGTCATGCCGGTGCTGGCCAGCACGGCGGCAGTCAGCGATGCCAGGCGCTGCTCGTTCGACAGGTCGAAGCCGGCAGAGTTCTTTCGCACTGCGCCAAGGATGTCGGCCGGTGCGCTGATCTTCGGATGTGGCGCGCCCACCGGCTGGATGGCGCGTGCTTCCGCCACCGGATCGGCGGTCAGCGTTTCCACCGGGATCTGCGGATTGGCGATCTGATTGACGAACGACGTGTTGGCACCGTTCTCCAGCAGGCGGCGCACCAGGTACGGCAACAGCGTTTCGTGCGAGCCAACCGGCGCATAGATACGGCACGGGCGGTTCAGCTTGCGCGGGCCGACGACTTCCTCATACAGCGGCTCGCCCATGCCGTGCAGGCACTGGAACTCGGTACTGGCCGGCGTAATGGTTCTCCCCCGCCATCACGTACAGCGCCGACAGAGTCTGCGCGTTATGCGTGGCGAATTGCGGGAACACCGCTTCTGTCGCGCCCAGCAGCTTGCGCGCACACGCCAGATAGCAGACATCGGTGTGGATCTTGCGGGTGAACACCGGAAACCCCTCCAGCCCGTCCACCTGCGCGCGCTTGATCTCGGTGTCCCAGTAGGCGCCCTTCACCAGCCGCACCATCAGCCGGTGGCGGCTGCGACGCGCCAGGTCGATCAGGAAGTCGATCACCGCGGGCGTGCGCTTCTGATACGCCTGCACGACGAAGCCGATGCCGTTCCAGCCTTCCAGCTCGGGCTGGAAGCACAGCGCCTCCAGCAGGTCGAGCGACAGGTCCAGCCGGTCGGCTTCCTCCGCGTCGATGTTGATGCCGATGTCGTAGCCGCGCGCCAGCCGCACCAGCGAGACCAGGCGCGGCAGCAGCTCGCGCATCACCCGCTCCCGCTGCGCCCGGGCATAGCGCGGATGCAGGGCGGAGAGCTTGATGGAGATGCCCGGCCCTTCGTAGATGCCCCGCCGGCGCGACGCCTTGCCGATGGCGTGGATCGCCTGCTCGTAGTCGCGATAGTAGCGGGCGGAATCCGACGCGGTCAGCGCGGCCTCGCCCAGCATGTCGTAGGAGTAGCGGAAGCCGCGGGCTTCCAGGCGGCGGCTGTTGGCCAGGGCCTCCGCGATGGTCTGGCCCAGCACGAACTGCTCGCCCATCAGCCGCATGGCGATGTTCAGGCCGCGGCGGATCACCGGCTCGCCGCCGCGGGCGATCAGGCGGGTCAGCGCGGAGGACAGGCTGGCCTCGCTGGTGGTGGCGCTCAGCCGGCCGGTCAGCAGCAGGCCCCAGGTGGCGGCGTGCACGAACACGGACCGGCTGCCGCCCAGGTGGCTGTGCCAGTCGGCGTGGCCGATCTTGTCGCGGATCAGCGCGTCGCGGGTGGCGGTGTCGGGGATGCGCAGCAGCGCCTCGGCCAGGCACATCAGCGCGACGCCTTCCTGGCTGGACAGGGCGTATTCCTGCAGCAGCGTCTCCACCAGGCCGCGGGTGCGCTTGGCCCGCAGCGCCTGCACCAGGTCCTGCGCGTGCCGGTTCACGGCCTGCATGGCGGCGGCGGGCAGCGTGGCCTGGGTGACCAGGGCAGGCAGGCACTCGGGCTCCGGCCGGCGATAGGTTGCGGTGATGGCGGCGCGCAGCACGGTCTGCGGCTGCACGTCCTGGGCGAGGTGCAGGAAGGGCAGCGGCGTGGCGGGTTCCTCACCCGGTTCCGCCGGTTCGTGGTTGGCCGACGCGTCGGGCGCGGGCAGGGGCTCGCCGCGCTCCAGCCGTTCCAGGCCGGCCAGGACGAGCTGCCGCACCAGCCAGTGCGTGGTCTGGCCCTGTCGTTCGGCGGCGACCTTCAGGCGGGCGTGCACCTGGTCGTCCAGCGCCACGCCGATTGTGGTGGTGGCCATCCCTCCTCCCGGGTGGGGTGCGCCCCTTGTTCCGCACCGGTTGTACCCCGTTTCGTTGCGGGTGCCACCCGGGGTCGCGACAGTGTGACGGTTGACCGCCGCGCTGGATCGGCGGATGCCCCCGCCACCGTGCGGAACAAGGATACCGACCCCATGACCATCGACGTCCGCCAGGACTCCCGCGGCGTGGCGACCGTGACCATCGCCAACGCCGCCAAGCTGAACACGCTCAACCCCGCCCTGATGACCGAGCTCTTCTCCGCCGTCGAGGCGCTCGGCCGCGACCCCGCCCTGCGCGTGGCGATCCTGCGCGGCGAGGGGGAGCGCGCCTTCATCGGCGGCGCCGACATCACCGCCATGGCCAATCTGGACGCCGCCGGCGCCCGCGCCTTCATCACCCAGGTGCACCGAAGCTGCGACGTGTTCCGCCGCCTGCCGGTGCCGGTGATCGGCCGCATCCAGGGCTACACCCTGGGCGCCGGGCTGGAGGTCGCCGCCGCCTGCGATTTCCGCGTCGCGGCCCAGGACGCGGTGTTCGGCATGCCGGAAGTCCGCATCGGCCTGCCATCGGTGGTGGAGGCCGCGCTGCTGCCCGGCCTGATCGGCTGGGGCCGCACCCGGCAGTTGCTGCTGACCGGCGACAACATCGACGCGCAGCAGGCACTCGCCTGGGGTCTGGTGGAGCAGGTCGTGCCCGCCGCGCAACTGGACGCCACGGTGGAACGCCTGGCGCAGTCCATCCTGGACAGCGGCCCGCACGCGGTGCGCCTGCAGAAGGCGCTGATCACCGACTGGGAAACCCTGCCGTTGCCCGACGCCATCCAGCGCGGCATCGACCGGTTCGAGCAGGCCTACGCCACCGACGAGCCGCACCGCATGATGGCCGGGTTTCTGGAGCGTCAGCGCCAGCGTAAGCTGGGCCGCGCGAGTGGGGAGAAACCGGAATGACCGCAGCGGATTCGATCACCGGCGCCGAGTGGCTGGCCCGCAGCCTGGCCGCCAACGGCACCAGCCACGTGTTCTTCATCGACGCGGTGATCCGCCGCACGCTGATCGAGCTGGGCACTTTGGGCGTGCAGCGCGTGCTGGGCCACAGCGAGAAGGCGGTGGCCTACATGGCCGACGGCTACGCCCGCATCGCCGGCCGCCCGGCGGTGTGCTTCGCCCAGTCCGTCGGCGCCGCCAACCTGGCCGCCGGCCTGCAGGACGCCTGGCTGGGCCGCAGCCCGGTGATCGCCATCACCGGCCACAAGGCGCCGGCGCACCAGCACCGCAACGCCTATCAGGAAATCCCCCACCGCCCGATGTTCTCCGCGGTGACCAAGTTCAGCGCGGATGTGGACGCCGCCGCAGACCTGCCGCGCCTGCTGCGCCAGGCCTGGCGGGAGAGCATGACCGGCTCCCCTCGCCCGGTGCACCTGGATATCAACGGCCTGCAGGGCGAGATCGTGGAAACCGGCATGGTGGCCGAACCCGCCGTGGCCGACCCGGCGCTGCAACTGCGCATGCCGCCGTTCCGCCCCACACCCGCCGATGACGAGATCGAACGCGCCGCCGCGGCCCTGCGTGCCGGCCTCCCGCGTGGTGATCGTCGCCGGCGCCGGCGCCACCGCGTCCCAGGCCGGGCCGGAATTGCTGGCGCTGGGCCAGGTGCTGGCGGCGCCGATCGCCACCTCGCTGGGCGCACGCGGCATCATCCCCACGCAGCACCGGCTGTCCATCGGCTGCGCCGGCAACTACGCCGCGCCGCCGGCCAACCAGATCGTGCACGAATCCGACCTGGTGCTGTTCGTCGGCTGCCACACCGGCGACCAGGTGACGCACACCTGGCGCATCCCGCCGCTGGACCGGAAGTGCGTGCAGATCGACATCGACCCGGTGGAGCTGGGGCGAACCTACCCCAACACGCTGGGGCTGATGGGCGACCCCAAGGCGACGCTGGCCAAGCTGCTGGCCGCACTCGGCCACCCCGAGCGCGATACCAGCTTCGCCCACCGCGCCGCCGGCATCGTCTCCGCCTGGCGCGAGGCCCGCGCGCCGCTGCTGGCGGAGAACGCCCTGCCGATCTACCCGGACCGGCTGTGCGCCGAGATCACCCGGGCGTTGCCGGAAGATGGCATCCTGGTCGCCGACACCGGCTATTCCGGCATCTGGACCAGCACGCTGATCGAGCTGAACGGCACCGGGCAGACCTATCTGCGCGCCGCCGGCTCGCTGGGCTGGTCGTTCCCCGCCGCGCTGGGCGCGAAATGCGCCGCGCCCAACCGCAAGGTGATCTGCTGGTCCGGCGACGGCGCGCTGTACTACCACCTGACCGAGCTGGAGACGGCCCGGCGCCGCGGCATCGCGGTGGTGCTGGTGGTCAACAACAACTCCGGCTTCGGCCAGGGCTGGCCGAACATCCAGCGCCAGCAGGGCAACAAGCCCGGCGACGTGGCGGAACTGGTGCGCTTTGGGCCCACCAACTTCGCCGATGTCGCCCGCAGCTTCGGCCTGCGCGGCATCCGGGTGGAACAGCCGTCGCAGATCGCCACGGCCTTGCGGGACGCGCTGGACTCGGACGAGACGGTGGTGGTGGACGTCGCCACCGATATCGACTGCCGCGCGCCGGAGCCCTGGCTGCCGGCGGCCTGACGTCGGGGGATCACCCCCGAGGCTGGGGGCCCGAGCCCGGCCCGGCCCCAGGCAGGGAATCAGCGCCGGCCTGAGATGCGGGCTGGCCTGAGATGCGGGCTGGCCTGAGATGCGGGACCGACCCCAGCCTGAGGCCGGGGATCAGTGCCGACCTGAGACGGGGATAAGCCGTGGTCTGAGGCGCGGGACCAACCCCGGGGCCTCAGGCCGAGGCGACGCCCCAGCCTGAGACGCCCACTCAGCCCCGGTCGATCGCGCTGGTCACGGGGCCGAGCGTCCAGCCCTCGGGTTCGGAGTTGGGGCCGACATGGGGTGGCGTGGCTTCCCGCTGCGCCATTGCGTCGATGATGGCGCCGAGTTCACGGTCCGTGGGCGGGCGCTGGTAGGTGCGCTGGAACCAGTCCGCCACGGCGTCTTCCGAGATCGGGTAGCCGGCGACAGGGATCTGAAGCGTCGTGTCGGCTTCGTTCGTCGCGGCGCCGGTATGAGGGCGGCCTGGGGCGTCGTGTGCTGCCATGAGTTGTTCTCCGTTCCCGAGCGGTGGTGCCGACCGGCTTTGTGTTCCACACACCACATTGCGTTTGACGCGCGGCGTGCCCCACCGGTTGTGGGTGGCGGCGGCCGGCCATCCACGTCTTCGACGCGGGCAACGTCTTTGATGCGGGCAACCGTGGTGGACGGCCGGCGTTCGCCAGCCAACATATCGGCGCCGCGGCGCATGAGGGGCGCCGCCATGGGTGCGCCGCGAGTGTCGAACGCCACACCGGTCCATCCAGCTCAAACAACGATGAGCGGCCCCGGTTTCTCGCGTCGCCCCGCTTCGGCCGGATTCCCTGCCCGGTGGTCATCGGTGACTCGTCCTGGGCCGCGAAGTGGGGCATGTCTTCCTTACCTGCCACCACATCCAGGAACGCCCCATGACCCCGACGATCAACGCCGACCGGCTGTGGCAGTCGCTGATGGAGATGGCGCAGATCGGCGCCACGCCGGAAGGCGGCAACTGCCGCCTGGCCCTGTCGCCGGAAGACGCCGCCGCCCGCGCCCTGTTCCGGCGCTGGTGCCAGGAGCTGGGCCTGCACGAGGAACAGGACGCCATCGGCAACATGTTCTTCCGCCGTGAGGGCAGGCAGCCGACCGCCGGTGCCATCGCCTTCGGCAGTCATCTGGACACCGTCCCCACCGGCGGGCGCTTCGACGGTCCGTTCGGTGTGCTGGCGGGGCTGGAGATCATGCGCGCGCTGGACGACGCCGGCCTGCGCACCCGCACGCCGCTGGAACTGGTGAACTGGACCAACGAGGAAGGCAGCCGCTTCCGCCCCGCGATGATGGGCAGCCGTGTGCACGCCGGCGACATGATGCTGGAGGCGGCGCTGGCGATCACCGACGACGACGGCATCAGCGTCGCGCAGGCGCTGCGGGACAGTGGGCAGGCCGGCCCGTTGCCGCCGTCCCCGCGCGGCTGGGCGTGCTGGCTGGAGGGGCACAACGAACAGGGCCCGGTGCTGGAGGCGACCGGCACCGATATCGGCATCGTCACCACCACGATGCACGCCCGCTATTTCCAACTGACGGTGACCGGCGAGCCGAGCCATGTGGGGCCGACGACGATGGACCGGCGGCGGGACAGCCTGGCCGCGACGGCCGAGATCATCCTGGCCGTGGAACGCATCGCCCTGGCCGCCGAACCGCTCGGCCGCGCCTCCGCGAGCTGGATCGAGAACTACCCGAACGCGCGTGGCAACGTCCCCAACATCACCCGCCTGCATTGCGACGTGCGCCACGAGCATGCGCATGAGGCGATCGAAATGGAACGTGCGCTGCGGGCGGCGATCGCCGAGATCGAGACGCGCCGGGGGGTGAAGGTGGCGGTGGATCCGTACGCCGTCTTCGGTCCTGTGGCGTTCGATCAGACGCTGTGCAACGTGCTGCGCGGCAAGGCGGAGGCGCGGCAGTTGTCGTCGCGCGACATGACCGCGGCGGCGGGGCATGAACTCGGTGCTGATCGCGCCGCTGTGCCCCAGCGCCATGCTGTTCGTGCCGAGCGTCGATGGGATCACGCACAATCCGAAGGAGGTACTCGACGGCCGAGCATGTGGCGCGCGGGGCGCAGGTGCTGCTGGATACGGTGGTTGAGCTGGCGGGGTGATCGTCGTCGCGATGACGGGGCCCACGGAGCCGATCACGTGGCGCCTGGCGGTGCAGGCGCATTTGCCGCACCGTACCCGGGAACCCCGGGCGGCCGGTGCGTTTCGTTCTGCTGCAAGCATTCAACACGGAGCGCACAGAGGACCACGGAGGGCCACGGAGCGATCCGGCGCTGCGCGGCCGCGCAGTTATCACCCGCACCGCATGATATTGATTACCGGCCGGGGCCTATACACGAGCGGTCCTTGCCAGGGAAAGACGCTCCGTGGCTCTCCGTGGTCCTTCGTGCGCTCCGTGTTGAATGCTTAACAGACGACCGAACCGCTCCGGCGATGCGGGTTGAGCTGCCGCGGCCTCGGCGCGCGCCTGTTCAGACCGCCCGCTTATGCGATTGCCCTGGGGCGACCCTGGGGGAGGACTTGACGTCGCCGCCCGCCCGGGGACCATCTGGGGCAGCGCCCGTGTGGAGAAGGAGGACGCGCACAATGGATGTCATCGCCGAACCGGAAGACCTGGACTCCCTGACCGACGAGGAGTTCCGCCTGCACGTGCGCCGCTGGATCGAGGCCAACTACCCGCCGGAGATCCGCAACCCTCCGAAGCGCCTGCACTTCAAGGACAACAAGCCCTGGTACCATAAGCTGTCGCAGCAGGGCTGGCTGTGCCCCAACTGGCCGAAGGAATTCGGCGGCATGGGGATTTCCGCCAGCAAGCAGCTCATCTTCCTGGAGGAGAAGGAGCGCTACGGCTGCGCCCGGCTGAACGACATGGGCATGACCATGATCGGCCCGCTGCTGATCAAGTTCGGCACGAAGGAGCAGCAGGAATTCTTCCTGCCGAAGATCCTGGCCGGCGAACACATCTGGTGCCAGGGCTACAGCGAGCCGAATGCCGGGTCCGACCTGGCCAGCCTGCGCACCGAGGCGGTGCTGGACGGTGACCACTGGGTGGTGAACGGGCAGAAGATCTGGACCAGCCTGGCGATGGACGCCAACTGGATCTTCCTGCTGGTGCGCACCGACAAGCAGGCGAAGAAGCAGGACGGCATCAGCTTCCTGCTGGTGCCGATGGACTCGCCCGGCATCACCGTCCGCCCGATCACCAATATCGACATGGCGGACGAGTTCTGTGAGACGTTCTTCGACAATGTGCGCGTGCCGAAGGACAACCTGGTCGGCCAGATCAACAAGGGCTGGACCATGGCCAAGGCGCTGCTGGGGTTCGAGCGCATCGGCTCCGGTTCCCCCCGCCAGTCTTCCTATGCGTTGAAGCGGCTGAAGCTGCTGGCCGAGCGGATGGGGGTCTGGGAGGATCCGCTGTTCCAGGAGCGCTATATCCGGCTGCGGCTGGACCTGGAGGATCACAAGGATCTCTACGAGACCTTCGTCGAGAAGGTGCGCCGTGGCGAGGCGCTGGGCCCGGATGTGTCGATGCTGAAGGTTCACCAGACCGAGCTGTTCCAGCGGATTACCGAGACGATGCTGGAGATCTCGGGCGAACATGGCGGGCAGTTCGGGCCGCTGGACGGCAACCGCGAGCTGAACCCGGCGGGGTTGTTCCTGCAGTCGCGACCGGCGTCGATCTATGCGGGGTCGAACGAGATCCAGCGCAACATCCTGGCGAAGAACGTGCTGGAGTTGCCGGGGCGTTAGTGTCGTCGGTGTAACGGGCGGACGGGTTCGAAGCGCTGCCAGCCTCCGCGGTGCCTCCCGTCATGGCCGGCCCTCCAGTCCTGGGGGAAAATCTCCGGCCTTCGCCCGCTGCGACGGGTTACGCTTCGCTTGTGGGATCGATCCGCCAGCGTCGGATCAATGGCGCGCCGTCTCGACAACGACCGTGCCGACCTTCCCGCCCCGCTCCACGGCCTGATGCGCCGCGGCGGTCTGTGCCAGGGGGAACCGGTCCGCCACGGACAGGATGCGCCCGGGCACGGCGACCCAGCGGGCGATGTCGGACTGCGCCCGTTTGCGGGACTCGTGCGGCGAGGTGGGCAGCACCATGCCGTACACCGCCAGGTTCTTCTGCATCACCTCCCGGGCCGGCACCGGCGGCGCGCGATCGCCGTTGGAGGCATAGAACGCGATGCTGCCGCCGTTGCGCAGCACGTCCAGCGTCACGGCCAGGTTGCCGCCGAAATCCACATCCACCACGTGGTCCACCGCGCCGGCGAAGCTGCGGATGCGGGCGGCAACGTCGTCGGTGCGGTAGTTGATGGTCAGCGCGGCGCCTCCGGCCCGCGCGCGTTCCGCCTTTTCCTCCGAACTGACCGTGGCGATCACGGTCGCGCCGGCCCAGGCGGCGAGCTGCACCGCGTAATGGCCCACCGCGCCGGCGCCGCCGGTGACCAGCACCACGCGGCCCTGCACCGGGCCGGCGACGAACACGCAGCGATGCGCGGTCATGCAGGGAATGCCCAGCGTGGCGCCCTCGGCGAAGGAAACGTGGTCGGGCAGTTCGGTGACCAGGTCGGCGTTCAGCGTGATGAACTCCGCCGCGGTGCCCATCCAACGGCCGTTGCGCTGGCCGTTGTACAGCCAGACGCGCTTGCCCATCCAGGAGTCCGGCACGCCGGGGCCGACACGGTCCACCACGCCGGCACCGTCGCTGTTGGGGATGACGCGCGGATATTCCGGCGGCACCAGGCCGCCGCGGCGATAGGTGTCGGACGGGTTGACGCCGGATGCCTCCAGCCGCACGCGCAGTTCGCCGGCGGCGGGATCGGGGACGGGAAGCTCGCCGGCGGTCAGCACCTCGGCGGCTGGACCCTGGCGGTCGTACCACACGGCGCGCATGTTCCGTCTCCTTGGTTGCTGCTGCGGGGGTTGCTGGTGCGGAACCAATCACGGCCCCTGCACCTGAGGCGGGCCGCCGGGTGGCGGCCCTGCCATGTTCCAGGCGCGACCGATCAGGCCGGCATGCGATACAGGCCGCACAGCTTGTTGCCGTCGGGATCGCGCAGATAGGCGAGATACAGCGGAACGGCCCCACCCGAACGCACGCCCGGCGGATCCTCGATGGCGGTGCCGCCGTTGGCGACGCCGGCCTGGTGCCAGGCATTCG
Organism: uncultured Alphaproteobacteria bacterium; assembly: GCA_963721065.1. GTDB lineage: Bacteria > Pseudomonadota > Alphaproteobacteria > Acetobacterales > Acetobacteraceae > CAWBLP01. The sequence continues at coordinate 163,847 of CAVRHO010000009.1, read as the reverse complement.
CCTGCTCGGGGCTCTCCATGGCGAAGCCGATCGTGCCGCCATTGCCATGGGTGGCGGGCTTGCCGTCGATGGGGCTGGTCACCATGAACAGCCCACCGTTGTGCATGTACAGCAGCCGCCCCTTGGGATCCTGCTTGCCGGGCTTGCCGCCCATCGCGGCGAACAGGGCGTCATAGAACTTCTTGGACCGGGCAATATCGTTGCTTCCGATCATCACATGGCTGAACATTCATTCTCCTCCACAAAAATTACGCCGGCGGCTGCGGGCGCCACGAACAGAACATGCTTTGCGGGTCAGGAAAAGGGGCGCCGGGGATCCGGGCGTGAACGTTCAGGCCGCCGCCAGGCGTGACACCCAGTCGGCGACCGCATCGCCGCTGCCGATATCGGGCTGCACCAGCCCGTCGATCATGAAGGTCGGCGAGACATGGATGCCGTTCTGGCGCGCGTATTTGCAGTGCCACTTGATCTCCCGGTCCAGGTCGGGGATCGCGAACGCTGCGGCGAGCGTTACCCCGCTGTAGCGCTCGATCCGGGCGATGATGTCGTTGGGGGTCGCGTCCATGTTGGGGCCGCGGCAGTGACGTTCGAACTCGAATTCCTCGCGGTGCGCGAAGACCGCTTGCATCACGGTCTTGGCCGCCGCCTTGCCGGCTTGCAGCGTGGAGGCGGCCAGGATGCACCGCGTGATCACGCCGGAATACATGTGCCAGGGCTGCGACTGCAGACGGATCCTGACGGTGACACGGTCTTCGCCCGCCTGGGCGAGCAGGTCGTCGAGCTTGCCGAACGCCTTGGCGGAAAACGGGCAGGTGGGTTCGAGGAACATCTCGAACACGCGGGGGCCGTGGCCCCAGACGAGCGGATCGGCGCGCCATGTGGTGGTGTCTTGCATGCGATCTTTCCTGTTCGTTCAGGTGCTGTGGCGGGGGGAGGCCGGTCACGGTGGCCACTCAGCGCGCGGCTTGGTGTCGGGCGGGCAACAAAAGCAAGTCATACACAGAGTTTCACCAAGTGCACACAGAGTTTCACGGAGTTTTATTTTATTGCTTCGCAGCCGATCCCCTGATCCGACCATCTTTCACGATGACACGGTGTCTCTCGGTGAAACTCTGTGTGCACTTGGTGAAACTCTGTGTATGACTTGCTGTCTGCCCTGCATGCCCCACGCAGCCTCGAGGCTTGCCCCCGCTCGTCCGGCTACGCCCCACCCTCGCCGCTCGAACTTCAGCCCGCCCGTTTCGGCGCGATCAACCCCTGCGCCTCCAGCGACGGCAGCACGCCGCCGCCCAGCATCAGGTCCAGCAGCATCTTCGGCACCGGCGTCACCTTCAGCGTCTGCCCGGTGCGGCGGTTGGTGGCGGTCCAGTCCTCGATCGACAGTTCCGCGGTGTCGCCCTCCTCGAACGCTTGGCTGATGCCGGAGCACTCGAACGCGCGGAACCCGAAGTTGACGGCGTTGCGGAAGAACAGGCCGTTGATCGTTTCCGCCAGCAGGAATCCCACGCCGCAGTTGCGCAGGCTGCGCGCGGCCGGGCGCGACGATCCCATGCCGTAGTTGAAGCCGCCGATGATCACGTCGCCCTTGTGCATCTCCCGCAGGAATTCCGGGCGGTTGTTGATGAACACCGCCGTGGCCTGGTCCTCCTCGCTGCGGAACAGATACGGGCCGGGCAGCATCAGGTCGGTGTTGACGTTGTCGCCGAATTTCCACACCCGCCCGGCCAGCGCATTGGACCCGCTCATGCCGCGTCTCCCCGGAAGAATTCGCCTGGATGCGCGATCGCCCCGGCCAGCGCCGAGGCCGCCACCGTCGCCGGCGATCCCATGTAGATTTGTGCCGAGGGATCGCCCATGCGCCCTTTGAAGTTGCGCGTGCTGGCGGTGATGCACACCTCGTCGGGTCCCAGCGCGCCCAGGTGTCCGCCGATGCAGGCGCCGCAGGTGGCGGGCGTAACGACGGCGCCGGCGTCCAGCAGGGTTTCCACATAGCCGGCCTTGACCGCGGCGCGGTGGATCGCCTCGGTGCCGGGGGTGACGATCAGCCGCGTGCCGCGTGCCACCCGGCGGCCCTTCACCACCTTCGCCGCAACTTCCAGGTCGTCCAGCGTGCCGTTGGCGCAGGAGCCGATGAACGCCTGGTCGATCTTCTGCCCCGCCACCTGGCTGATCTTCACCGAGTTGTTCACCACCGCATCCGGCAGCGCCACCAGCGGTTCCAGGCTGCCCAGGTCGATGGTGCGGCGGTCCGCGTACGCCGCGTCGGCATCCGGCACCGCCGGTTCGAACGGCTGTTTGTTGCGGGCGCGCACGTAGTCCAGCAGCGCGTCGTCCGGCTCGAAGATGACGAACTCGGCGGAGAGTTCGGTGCCCATCGTGGCCAGCGTGCGCCGGCCGTTGATGCTGAGCGTGGCCATGCCCGGCCCGCCGTATTCGACGTTCTGGTTGACGTGCGCGCCGTACTGGCCGGCGATGGTCAGGAAGATGTCCTTGGCCGACACGCCGTCGGGCAGCTTGCCGGTAAGGTCGTAGCGCACGGTTTCGCCGACGCGGAACCACGCCTTGCCGGTCGTCACCGCGAACAGCATGTCCGGCCCGCCGACGCCGCGCGCCGCGCAGTTGAAGGCGCCGGCGGCGCAGGTGTGCGAATCGCCGTTCACCAGCACCGTGCCCGGGACGGCATAGGCGCGGTCCGCCACCACGGCATGGGCGATGCCCTGGTCGTATCCCACGTCGTGCAACCGCTCGATCCCGAATTTCGCGGCGAACTGCCGCCCGGTGCGCATCGCGGTCGCGGCCTGGATGGTGGGCGCCGGTACCAGGTGGTCGAACACGATGGCGATCTTGCTGGGGTTGTGGACTTTCAGGACCTCGCGCCAGCCTTCCGGCAGGAAGGTCATGTCCATCAGCACGGCCGTCTCGACATCCACAACGGCAACATCGCCCGGCTTCACCGCACTGCTGCCGCTGGCGCGCGCCAGTATCTTCTCCGTCATGGTCATGCCCATGGCCGCCTCCCCCTTCGTGTTGCCCGGCAGCATGGGCCGTACGCGCCGGGCTCGCAATCCACGCCTATGGCAACGACACCGCCGGAGGCGGCGCCCGGCGCGCGGCGGCAGACCGTTTCAGGATGGCCGCTGTTGCCGCGTCTGCCGGGTAGAAACATTCCAGCGCCAGTTCCGACAGCGTGACATCCACCGGCGTGCCGAACACGGTGACCGTGCTGAACATCGCCAGGATGCCGGCTTCGGTCACCAGTTCGAACGGCACCACCATGCCCGCATAGTCACGCGCCCGGCGTGGCGGGCCCGGGGTGCGCGGCACGGGGAAGCCGCGCAGCTCGTGCAGCAGGGCGGCCAGAACCGGATCGCCGCTGGCCTCGATCTGGATGCGCAGCCGTTCCAGCAGATGATTCCGCCATTCCGGCAGGTTCGCCGTGCGTGGTGCCAGGCCGGACGGATGCAGCGCCAGGCGCAACACGTTCACCGGTGGCTGCAGCAGCGCTGCGTCCACGCCGGCCAGCAATGGCGGCACCGCGTCATTCGCCGCAACCAGCGTCCAGTGCCGGTCCACCGCAATCGCCGGATACGGCAGGTGCCCCTGGATCACCAGCTCCACCGCCTGGCGCGCCACGCTCATCGCCGGATCGTCCAGCCGGCGCTCGCTGTACACTGGCGCAAACCCGGCGGCGGCCAGCAGCACGTTCCGGTCGCGCAGCGGCACCCCCAACTGTTCCGCCAGATTCAGCACCATCTCCCGGCTCGGCCGCGCCCGCCCGGTTTCCAGAAAGCTGAGGTGCCGCGCGGAGATATTGCCGTCCAGCGCGAGGTCGAGCTGGCTGATGCGGCGGCGCTGGCGCCATTCGCGCAGCAGCGGACCGAAGCTGTTGGCGGTGACTGACATGGCGGCATCGTAGCGCCCGGTCCGCGGGTGCTCCATGACCTGCGAGGTAATCGACGCAGGACCGGCCGCGACGGTTTTCTTGCGGGCGGGACAGCGTGTCCCGCCAGACAGGAGACGTATCATGACCAGCATCAATGAAACCGTTGCCGGCTACATCGCGGCATGGAACGAAACCGACACCGACCGCCGCCGAGCGGTGATCGCGCAGACCTGGGCCGAGGACGGCAGCTACCTGGATGCCCATCGCGACGGCGCCGGGCATGCCGGGATCGACGCGATGATCGCAGCCGTGCAGCAGCATTTTCCCGGCTACCGCTTCCGCCTGTGCAGCGGAATCGAGGCGCATCATGACCGGGTGCGGTTCAGTTGGTCGGCCGGTGCCGGCGAACAGGCGCCGCTGTATTTCGGCGGGACCGATTTCGCCACGCTGGCGCCGGACGGGCGGCTGCTCGCGGTAACGGGCTTCATCGACGCGATGCCGCACATTGGTTGATCGCGGCGGTTGATCGCGGCGGTTGATGGCGGCCGGGGCGGTGACGGCCCGTCCTGCCGGCCGTGCCCTGCCCCGGTGCTGCCCCGGGCAGATGGATCATGCTATCCTCCGGCGGAATCGCAGCCGCCGGAGGAACGTATCATGGACGCAGCCGCCTCGCCGAATTCCGGTTATGTCACCGACCGCAACCTCGCCCTGGAGCTGGTGCGGGTCACCGAGGCAGCCGCCCTGGCCGCATCCCGCTGGATCGGCCTGGGCAAGAAGAACGACGCGGATGGCGCCGCCGTGGAGGCGATGCGCAAGGCGTTCGACGTCGTCGCGATCAGCGGCACGGTGGTGATCGGCGAAGGCGAGATGGACGAGGCGCCGATGCTGTATATCGGCGAGAAGGTCGGCGCCGGCGGGCCGCAGATGGACATCGCGGTGGATCCGCTGGAAGGCACCACCCTGACCGCGAAGGGCGGGCCGTCCGCGCTGGCGGTGGTGGCGCTGGCCGAGCAGGGAAATTTCCTGCATGCGCCGGATATCTACATGGACAAGATCGCGGTGGGCGGCGGGCTGCCGGACGACGTGGTGGATCTGGATGCACCGGTGAAGGAGAACCTGCGCAACCTGGCCCAGGCCAAGCGCTGCGCGGTGTCGGACCTGGTCGCCTGCATCCTGGACCGTGACCGGCACAAGGAACTGATCGCCAAGACGCGTGAGGCCGGCGCCCGCATCATGCTGATCAGCGACGGCGACGTGAACGGCGTGGTGGCCACGGCGACGCCGGATTCGGAGATCGACATCTACATGGGCTGGGGCGGTGCGCCGGAGGGCGTGCTGGCCGCCGCGGCGCTGCGCTGCATTGGCGGGCAGATGCAGGGGCGCCTGATCTACGAGAACGACGAGCAGATCGCGCGCGCCCGCGACATGGGCCATGCCGATCCGCACAGGAAGTTCTCGCTGACCGAGATGGCGAAGGGCGATGTGATGTTCGCCGCCACCGGCGTCACCTCCGGGCCGATGCTGCGCGGGGTGAAGCGGTTCGGCCACGGGGCGATCACCCATTCGATGGTGATGCGCAGCAAGTCGGGCACGGTGCGGTTCGTCGAGGCGCACCACAACTTCAGCACCAAGACCTGGACCGCCAACTAGGCGGGGGCGATGGAACCCGTCCTGGGCGTCAGCCGCAGCCTGAGCGGCCGGCGCTGGATCTGGCGCAATGGCGAGGACCGGGTCGGCCTTGGCATTGCGCAGCGTGTCGGCGTGCCGGAAATCGTCGGTCGGCTGCTTGCCGCCCGCGGGATCGACATCGACACCGCCTGCCACTTCCTGGAACCGACGCTGCGCGTGCTGCTGCCGGATCCGTCGCTGATGGCGGACATGGATGCGGCGGCGGAGCGGCTGGCCGATGCGGTGCGCCGCGGCGAGACCGTGGCGGTGTTCGGCGACTACGACGTGGATGGCGCGTGCAGTTCGGCGCTGATGGCGACCCTGCTGCGTGACCTGGGCTGCACGGTGCATACCCACGTGCCCGACCGCATGGCCGAGGGCTACGGTCCCAACCCGACCGCGCTGCGCATGCTGGCGCAACGCGGCTGCAGCCTGATCGTCTGCGTCGATTGCGGCACCGCGGCCGGCGCGGCCCTGGCGGCGGTGGAGGGCGTTGCGGATGTGGTGGTGCTGGACCACCACAAGGCGGAAGGCCCGCCGCCGGCGGTGCTGGCCACGGTCAATCCCAACCGGCTGGACGACACCTCTGGCCTGAGCTTCCTGTGCGCCGCCGCGGTGGCGTTCATGACCGCGGTGGCCACGGTGCGCACGCTGCGCCGGGCCGGGCACTTCGCCGGGCGCAGCGAACCCGACCTGATGGGCCTGCTGGACTTGGTTGCACTGGCAACGGTGTGCGACGTGATGCCGCTGACCGGGGTGAACCGCGCGCTGGTCTGCCAGGGGCTGAAGGTGATGGCGCGCCGCGCCCGCCCGGGCATCGCCGCGCTGCTGGACGTGGCGCAGACCCGCGACAAGCCCAGCGCCTTCACCTGCGGCTTCGGCCTGGGGCCGCGGATCAACGCCGCGGGACGGATCAGCGAGGCCGACCTGGGCCTGCGCCTGCTGCTGTCGCAGGACCCGTCGGAGGCGATGGCCCTGGCCAACCGCCTGGACGAGGTGAACCGCCAACGGCAGGAGGTCGAGGCCGGGATGCTGAGCGCCGCCCTGGAAGCGGCGGAAGCGCAGGTCGCGCGCGGCCACGCCGCCGTGCTGGTCAGTGGCCCGGACTGGCACCCGGGCGTGGTGGGCATCGTCGCCGGGCGCATCAAGGAGCGGTTCAACCGGCCCGCCTGCGTCGCGGGATCGGCCGGCGGGGTGGCGAAAGGGTCCGGGCGCTCGGTGGCGGGGGTGGACCTGGGGGCGGCGGTGATCGCGGCACGCCAGGCGGGCCTGCTGATGACCGGCGGCGGGCATCCGATGGCGGCGGGCTTCTCGCTGGAGGTAGGGCGGCTGGAGGAGTTCCACCGCTTCCTGGACGACCGCCTGGCCGCGGCGGCGGCACTGCCAACGGCGGCGGACCTGATGGTGGAGGGCACCCTGGCCGTCCCCGGCGCCACCACCGAACTGGCCCAGCACCTCGCTCGGCTGGCCCCGTTCGGTGCGGGCAACGAGGAGCCGATGCTGGTGCTGCAGCGCGCACGGGTGCTGCGCGCCGACCGTGTTGGACGGGAGTCCACGGTGATCCGCAGCTTCATCGAGGGCGAAGGCGGCGGGCCGCGGTTGAAGGCGATGCTGTTCCGGGCGCGGGACGGCGCACTGGCCGAAACGCTGCTGAACCGCAGCGGTGCGCCGCTGCACCTGGCCGGGCATCTGCGGGCCGAGGCATGGAACGGGGCGACGAACCCCAGCTTCATCATCAACGACGCGGCCCCCGCTTGAAGCGACGGCTTGACGCGACGGCCTGACGCGACGGCTTGACGCCCCGGCTTGACGCGATGTCTTGACCCTGGGGGAACGCTCCGCTACCCCTCCGCGGCCCGTCACCGGGCGGCACGGTCCCCTTCGTCTAGAGGCCTAGGACACCAGCCTTTCACGTTGGTAACACGGGTTCGAATCCCGTAGGGGACGCCATTCCTTAATGGCTTGTTTACCAATGCCTGCAAATTGAGCAGACCTCGCCGGTGCCTGTGCGATCGTTTGGTCGATTGAGACCTTCTGGAAAACCTGCCCAGAGTTCCGTGCCAGACGTTGGATGAGCGTTCGACCCTGGCCTGGAGAACGGCGATGCGCACTGCACCGGTAGCGCACCAGGCGCCGATCTCGGCTATAATGGGCGAATGTCCGCCACCCCGCGCATCCCACCTGACCTGCTCGCCCCCGTCGTGGCGTATTTCAACCCACGCCGCGTGATACTGTTCGGGTCGCATGCCCGTGGCGACGCACGGCCCGATAGCGACATCGACCTGCTCGTCGTTGTCGATGACGACACCCCGGCGGAGAAGGTCACTTTGCGCGCAGGCGCGGCCTCGCGACATGGCTACCACAGCCCGGTCGATGTGATTCCGGTGCGCGAGGCGACGTTTCAACGCAAAGCACGCATTCCGGGCACGTTGTCGCGGGCTGCCGCGCGGGAAGGCGTCGTGGTCTATGAGCGATCCTGATCCTGCGGAACTCTGGCGGGAAGTCCTGGGGTGGCTGCGCGTTGCCGGGAACGATCGGCGTGTCGCTCAGCTCTGTCTGGATGCAACGCCTCCAGCCTGGGAGGGGGCCGCCTATCATTGCCAGCAAGCGGCCGAGAAGCTGCTGAAGGGCTTCCTGGTGCGCGCCGATACCGATTTCGGCCGAACACACGATCTCGAGCACCTCGGCTATATGGTCGTCCGACAATTTCCGGCAGTGCACCCGCTGGTCGAGCCCTTGGCCGCATGGACACACTGGGCCGTCGCGTACCGCTATCCGGACGATTCCGGCCCCGAACCCCAGCCAACGCTTGCAGAACTGCAAACCGCGCTCGTGCTGATTGACGAACTCCAGGCCGCTCTCCATGCGCTGGCTCCGGACCCGGGAGCGGGCGACGACGGCCCTACCCAGTAAGCACCACCGCCGACCGGTAATCCGTTCATCGCTGCAGCACTACCTCCCAGTGCCCACCTTCATCGCACCCGGCACGCCATTCCTTAACGCGTCGTTTAACCAGTGCCTATGGCTTGGGCACGAACCGACCTGCGGGCGCTGCACCTATCGGTCGGGCCCCTCCCGGAGACGTTTTCACCGACGCGTGCGTCAGACGCGGCTATGTCCTTGATCCCGCCCCTCCCGGCTTCCGCCCGAACCGCTCACCCCAGTAGTGGAGCAGCTCGGCGATTCCGGCATGCGAGGCGCCAATCAAGCGCAGGCGTGCGTGAGGGCATTGCGGTGGGAGTTCTGGCTTGAGTGCCCGGCACTCTTCGTTCGGCGTCAGGCGGCCTCACGGACATAATGCAAAATCAGCAAATCTGCGCCCTGACACGGCGCGATGGCGTACGCACGTCCCTGGTCGTCACTGAATTCTACCAGATACGCCCCGCCGCCCAGTTGCTCCACCACGGTTCCTACCTGGCCACGGGCCAAGCCCTGCGACGGAAGATCGCTCAGCAATGCCACCGCATCCAGCATCGACGGTGCATCGCTTTGTGCCCTGGCTTTCGTCTCCATCACACCACCCAGCATGTGACGAACCGCGGCAGGTCATCGCCGATCCGGACCAACCACACCCTCCTTGCCACGGAGCTCTTGTGATTGCGCGTCAGGGCCACGTCCAGCCGCCACTGCGTCCCCCAGGCGTCCACGGCAATCATCATGGCCTGGCGTCTGCGACCAGGCAATTTGCTGTCCGATCGGACAGGCGTCAAAGACGCCTCCGACCTTCCGACGGGTAGGATGACCTCCCAGTGCCCAGTTTCATCGCACGCGGCACAACAATGTCTTTTCTACCGATTTAAAAGGCTTGTGGCCAGGGATCTGGAGCAGTCCGTAGCGCGGCGCTACGACGCCGGCGTTGCATCCAAGCACGGGCAGGTGCCGCTCACGCAGCCGCCTGGCCGTCGAGCGCCGCCGCTGCGGCCCGGATCCGCGGAATCAGCTCCCGGCCGAAGTCCCGCGCATCGTTCAGCGGGTCGAAGCCGCGGATCAGGAAGGAGTCGATGCCAAGCGCGTAATACCGGGCGATGGCGGCCGCCACCTGCTCCGGCGTGCCGACCAGGCAGGTGGTGTTGCCGCGCGCACCGGCCGCCGAGGCGATCGGCATCCACAACCGCTCATCGTGCACCGCGCCACGGGCGGCAATGTCCCGCAGCCGCTGGCTGGACCTGTCGGAACCCGGCACGACCTGCGGCCCTGCCTCGATCTGCGCCAGGATGGCACGCGCCTTGTCCCAGGCCTTGCCCTCGGTCTCCGCGATGATCGGCCGGAAGGAGATGTTGAAGCGGGCAGGGCGGCCATGCCGAGCGGCGAGGCTGCGGTAATGGTCCATGCGCTGCTGTGTGTCGGCCAGCGGTTCGCCGTACATCGCGAACACGTCGCACTGTTCCGCGCCCATTTCGTACGCCTCCTCGGAGGAGCCGCCGAAGAACAGCAACGGATGCGGCTTCTGGTAAGGTTTGATGTCGGAGAACGCCGCTTCCACACGGTAATACTGGCCCTCGTAGTCGAACGGCCGGTCCTCCCGCCACACGCGCCGGATGATGTCGAGGTATTCGCGGGCGCGGCGGTATCGTTCCGGCTTGGGCAGGAAGTCGCCTTCGCTGCGCTGTTCCGCGTCGCTCAGCCCGGCGATGACGTGAATGGCCAGGCGCCCTTCCGACAGCAGGTCGAGCGTGGCGATCTTGCGCGCCGCGAGGGTGGGCGCCACCAGTCCGGGCCGGTGCGCGATCAGGAAACCCAGCCGGCTGGTGTGCTGGCTGGCATAGGTGGCAACCGCGAAACCCTCGGCCGAGGACGACACGTACCCCACCAGCACCAGGTCGAACCCCGCCGCCTCATGCGCCTGGCAGAAGTCCCGAAGATATGAGGCCGACAGGCCGCCCTGGATGACGTGCACGGTGGCCGCGCTGCTCGGCGGCGTCACGCCGATCATGCCGATGATGCGGACGGGCATGGATGTCTCCTGGTCGGTTGGCGTTGCGCGAAGCGCCGTTCGCGTCCGCTGCGCAGTATGCCCTGATTGGCCGGCCCGAACACCCGGCGCCCGCGGCGCCGAAGGGGGCCCGGACAGGTCCCGCAGCGGCCACCCGGCATGGCGACGTCGTCGCAACATCTCTGGAAGATGTCGCCTGTGTCATGTTGCACCGCACCAGCTTGCCGCTAGGCGGTCAATCCGCTAGTCACCCCAACGCGTTTCGCCCCGCCGCTGCCAGCGGCCGGGGCAATACCCACATCATCACCGCCAGCGCGACATCCGCCCGGCGCATTCGGCAAGGGGACACAGACATGGCCCGCAACAAGATCGCCCTCATCGGTGCCGGCAATATCGGCGGCACCCTGGCCCACCTCTCGGGGCTGAAGGATCTCGGCGACGTTGTGATGTTCGATCTATTCGGTGGCGTCGCTGCTGGCAAGGCTCTTGACATTATGCAATCCGGGCCGGTCGAAGGCTTCGAACTCCATGATGACCGGCGGGTCCGACTACAGCGCCATCAAGGGCGCCGACGTGGTGATCGTCACCGCCGGCTTTCCCCGCACCCCCGGCATGTCGCGCGACGACCTGATCGGCAAGAACGCCGGCGTCATCGCCCAGGTGGCCGAGGGCATCAAGAACAATTGCCCCGACGCGTTCGTCATCTGCATCACCAACCCGCTGGATGCGATGGTGTGGGTGATGCAGCAGAAGTCCGGCCTGCCGGCCCACAAGGTGGTGGGCATGGCCGGCGTGCTGGACAGCTCCCGTTTCCGCCTGTTCCTGGCGCATGAATTCAACGTCTCGGTGGAAGACGTCACCGCCTTCGTGCTGGGCGGCCACGGCGACAGCATGGTGCCGCTGACCCGCTACTCCACCGTCGCCGGCATCCCGGTGCCCGACCTGATCAAGATGGGCTGGACCACGCAGGAAAAGATCGACGCCATCGTCACGCGCACCGCCAATGGCGGCGGCGAGATCGTCAAGCTGCTGGAGCGCGGCAGCGCCTTCTATGCGCCGGCGGCATCGGCGATCGCCATGGCGGAAGCCTACCTGAAGGACAAGAAGCGCGTACTGCCCTGCGCCGCCTACCTGAACGGCGAATACGGCATCAAGGACATGTATGTCGGCGTGCCGGTGGTGATCGGCGCCGGCGGCATCGAGCGCGTGGTGGAGATCCAGCTCAACGAGCAGGAGAAAGCCGCATTCGACAAGTCCTGCGCTGCCGTGCGCGAACTGATCGAGGCGTCCAAGAAGCTCGTCGGCTGAGTCGCGCATGAATATCCACGAATACCAGGCCAAGGAACTGCTGAAGCGCTTCGGCGTGGCGGTTCCCGACGGTCATGTCGCCTGGACCCCGGATGAGGCGGTCCAGGCGGCGCAGCAGCTTCCTGGTCCGGTCTATGTGGTGAAGGCGCAGATCCACGCCGGCGGCCGCGGCGCCGGCCGGTTTCCGGACGATCCGGACGGCAAGGGCGGCGTGCGGATCTGCCGGTCGCTGGACGACGTGCGTGCGGCCGCAGACGCGATGATCGGCCACACCCTGGTGACGAAGCAGACCGGAGAGGCCGGCCGCACGGTGCGCCGCGTCTATGTCGAGGCCGGCTGCGACATCGACCGCGAACTGTACCTGTCCGTGCTGATCGACCGGGCCACCGGGCGCATCACGCTGGTGGCCTCGTCCGAAGGCGGCATGGAGATCGAGGACGTCGCGGCGAAGACACCCGAGCGGATCATGCGTGTGGCGATCGATCCGGCCTCGGGCATCGCCGGCTTCCACGCGCGGCGGCTGGCATTCGGGTTGGGGCTGCGCGGCCGGCAGGCCGCGGCGTTCGGCAGGTTCGTTGCCAGCATGTATGCCGCGTTCACCGCGCTGGACTGCGCGATCGTCGAGATCAATCCGCTGGTGGTCACCGGTGCGGGCGACGTGCTGGCGCTGGATGCCAAAATCAGCTTCGACGACAACGCGCTGTTCCGTCACGATGAGCTGGAGAAGCTGCGTGACGAGTCCGAGGAAGACCCGAAGGAGCTGGAAGCCGCCAAGTACGACCTGAACTACGTGGCGCTGGACGGCAATATCGGCTGCATGGTGAACGGCGCCGGCCTGGCGATGGCCACCATGGACATCATCAAGCTGTCCGGCATGGCGCCGGCGAACTTCCTGGATGTCGGCGGCGGCGCGACCAAGGAAAAGGTCACCGCAGCGTTCAAGATCATCCTGTCCGATCCGAACGTCGAAGGCATCCTGGTGAACATCTTCGGCGGCATCATGCGCTGCGACGTCATCGCCGAAGGCGTGGTCTCGGCCGCGCGGGAAGTGCAGCTTTCGGTGCCGCTGGTGGTGCGGCTGGAGGGCACCAACGTCGATCTGGGCAAGGAGATCATGGCCAGGTCGAACCTGCCGATCATTTCCGCCGACAACCTGGCCGACGCCGCCAACAAGATCGTCACCGCCGTCCGGGAGGCCGCCTGATGTCCATCCTCGTCGATGCCAACACGACGGTCATCACCCAGGGCTTCACCGGATCGCAGGGCACCTTCCACACCGAGCAGGCGATCGCCTACGGCACCAAGGTCGTCGGCGGCGTCACACCGGGCAAGGGCGGCGGCAAGCACCTGGACTTGCCGGTGTTCGATACGGTGATGGAGGCACGGGAGAAGACCGGCGCCACCGCAACCGCAATCTACGTCCCGCCGCCGTTTGCCGCGGACGCCATCCTGGAGGCGATCGACGCCGGGATCCCGCTGGTGATCTGCATCACCGAAGGCATTCCGGTGCTGGACATGGTGCGGGTGAAGCGGGCGCTGAGCGGCTCGAACTCCCGGCTGATCGGCCCGAACTGCCCGGGCGTGATCACCCCCGACGCCTGCAAGATCGGCATCATGCCTGGCCACATCCACCGCCGCGGCAGTGTCGGAATCGTCTCGCGCTCCGGCACGCTGACCTATGAGGCGGTGGCGCAGACCACTGCCGTCGGCCTCGGGCAGAGCAGTTGCGTCGGGATCGGCGGCGACCCGGTGAAGGGTACCGACTTCATCGAGGTGCTGGACATGTTCCTGGCCGACGAGGAGACGAAACAGATCATCATGATCGGCGAGATCGGCGGGCAGAGCGAAATCGAGGCGGCCGAGTTCCTGGCCCGCGCCCCGGTGAAGAAGCCCACGGTCGGGTTCATCGCCGGCGCCGCCGCACCGCCGGGACGCCGCATGGGGCATGCCGGCGCGGTGATCAGTGGCGGCCGCGACACCGCCGCGGCGAAAATGGACGCGATGCGCGCCGCCGGCATCCACGTTGCCGACAGCCCCGCCGCGCTTGGCTCGACGATGCGGGAGGTCCTGAACGGCTAGCGGTCCGATACGCGTCATTCTGAAAACGTGCGGACGACGCCTGTTCTTCGCCGCGAAAACGTGCGGATGAGGCTCGCTCTTCAGGGCGAAAAGGTGCGGACGACGCGCGCTCTTCAACGGGGAAGGTGCGGACGAGTCTCGCTTTTCGACGTGAAAAGGTGCGGACGCGACCCGCTCTTCAATGGGGACGAAGACCCGCTCTTCAGATGGTGCGGACAACCACCGCCCTTCCGCGTCATGGCCGGCCTTGAGCCGGCCATCCACCCCCGTCCAGGCGCGCCCCGTTGCATCCCGACCCGATCGTTCCGGTGTCGATGGCCGGGTCAGGCCCGGCCATGACGGGGGCACCGTGGGACCCGAACACCCGCCCTCCGCGACACTCGTCATGCGTCAGCAATACGTGCGTCACAAGAAGAGGCTGATAAACGTGTGGCCATGCCATGACGAAGACGTAATCGGCCGGCCGGAGTAGAACATGCTGCTGGACTCGCTGTGCCTGCTGGGCGCTGCCGCCGTTCTGGGAACCGGACTGGCGGTCTGGTACCTGCAAAGTGAAGGCCGCCACGTGCCGAACTGGATGTTCGGCGTGCTTCACGCGACGCTGGCGATCGCCGGGTTCGTCCTGTTGCTGATTGCGCTGGCCGGACCGCCGCGCGGCGTGGCGGTGGGGGCCGCCGGGTTCGGCAAGGTGGCCGCCGCCTTCCTGGTGTTCGCCCTGTTGACCGGACTCCTGCCCGCCTCGGCCCGGTTGCGCCGGCGTCGCCTGCCGCTGCCCAGCCTGGTGATCGGGATGCATGCCACCATGGCGGTCAGCGGGCTGGTGATCCTGGCCGCGTACTACACCCTGCTCGGCTGAGCCGCATTCCGCCCCGGGCCGCGCCCATGCTAAGCATGGCGGCGTTGTTCAGGGTGCAGGCATGCCGCAGCGCTTGAGTCGCGAAGAGTTCCGTCACTGGGCGGAGGGCCAGCCGGGCCGTTATGAGCGGATCGGTGGCGAGCCGGTGGCGATGTCTCCGGAACGCATTGCCCACGCCCGCCTGAAGAGCCGTCTCTGGGCCGCGCTGGACAGTGCCGTCCGGGCCGCCGGCATCCCCTGTGAGGCGCTGCCCGACGGCATCACCATCGAAGTGGATGACGAGACCGACTACGAGCCCGATGCGATCCTGAATTGCGGCCCGCCGGCGCCGGGCGACGCGGTTGCCGCGACCAATCCGGTCGTCGTCATCGAAGTCCTCTCGCCCGGAACCCAGTCCATCGACCTGGGCGACAAGCTGGCCGACTACTTCCGGGTGCCCTCGATCCAGCACTGCCTCGTCGTGCGCGCCAGGCGCCGCGAGGTGATCCACCACCGGCGGGCGGGGGCCGAGATCGTCACCCGCGTGATCAACCTGGGCAGCATCGAACTGGATCCGCCGGGCATCGCCATCGAGCTTGCCGACATCTATACCGCCCCGTCGTAACCGCCCCATCATGACCGCCCCATCATGGCCCCGGCCCTTCGCGCCGCTCCGCTGCATGGTATAAGCCGCACCAATGGACCCGATTCGCAGACCTGACCGCTCCCCCCTCCGCCGGTTCGGCTTCGTGGCCGTGGCGCTGCTGCCGCTGCTGGCCGGCTGCGGCGGCTCCAGCAGTGACGAGCAGGCCGCCGCCGACACCACGGCGCCCGCCGTTCCGGTGCAGACGCTGTACAACAACGGCATCGACGCCCTGAACAGCGGCCGTTACGACAGTGCGAGCGACCAGTTCACCACGTTGGAGCAGAACTATCCGTACTCGCCCTGGGCGGTGAAGGCGCAGTTGATGCAGGGTTATGTCCAGTATCAGCAGAACCACTACACCGACGCGATCGGCACGCTGGACCGCTACATCCAGCTCCATCCGGCGGGACGCGATATCGCTTATGCCTATTACCTGCGCGCCCTGTGCTATTACGAGCAGATCTCCGACATCCAGCGTGACCAGCAGGATACCCGGCAGGCGATGAACGCCCTGCAGGACGTGGTCAACCGCTTCCCCGGCACGCCCTATGCCCGCGATGCGTCGCTGAAGATCGACCTGTGCCGCGACCACCTGGCCGGCAAGGAAATGGCGATCGGCCGCTGGTACCAGGAACAGCATCTGTATGAGGCAGCGATCGGCCGCTTCCAGGCCGTGGTGAACGACTACCAGACCACCAACCACGTGCCGGAGGCGCTGTCCCGGCTGACCGAAGTGTATCTGACGCTTGGCCTCCCCAAGGAGGCGAAGCGCACCGCCGCCGTGCTGGGCTACAACTACCCCGGCAGCGTCTGGTACGCGGACACCTACGACCAGCTCTCCCGCGACGGGCTGGTGGCTGGCGCGCCTGTACCCACCGGCGAGGGACAGGGCTTCTTCTCCCGCGCCTGGCACACGATTTTCTGAGCCGTCGGGCGCGGGCCGCATGCTTACCGCGCTGTCGATCCGCGACGTGGTGCTGATCGAGCGCCTGGACCTGACATTCGGTCCGGGCCTGACGGTGCTGACCGGCGAAACCGGCGCCGGCAAGTCCATCCTGCTGGACAGCCTGGGCCTGGCCCTGGGCGCGCGGGCCGAGGCCGGCCTGGTACGGCCCGGCGCCGCCCAGGCCAGCGTGACGGCCTGCTTCCTGCCGCCTTCCGGCCATCCGGTGCTGGCGCTGCTGGCCGAACAGGGCCTGGCGGCCGAGGACGAGATCGTGCTGCGCCGGGTGGTGGCGAAGGACGGCCGGTCCCGCGCGTTCCTCAACGACCAGCCGGTGGGCGTCACGCTGCTGCGCCGGGTCGGCGGGCTGCTGGTGGAGGTGCAGGGCCAGCACGAGCAGATGGGCCTGGCCGATCCCGCCGGCCATGCCGCGCTGCTGGACGCGTTCGGCGTCGCCGCCGAGCTGCGGCAGGCGGTCACCACGGCGTGGCGGGACTGGCGTTCCGCGGTGGCGGAGCTGGACGCGGCGCGGGAGGCGATCGCCACCGCGCAGCGCGATGAGGAATTCCTGCGCCACGCCGTGCACGAACTCGCCGCCCTGGCCCCGCAGGAGGACGAGGAGGAAGCCCTCGCAGCCGAACGCCAGCGCCTGCAGCAGGGCGAGCGCCGGGCGGAGGCGATTGCCGCCGCGCTGGCCGAACTGACCCCGCGCGACCGCCGCAGCCCGGGACCGGCCGCCGCGTTGCGCGGGGCGTCCCGCACACTGCAGCGCCTGGTGCCGCCGAACCAGCCGGACGCGGCGAACCCGGCCTCCGGGCGCGCTGGCCGCGCTGGAGCGGGCGGAGGAGGCCCTGGCCGAGGCGGAGACGCTGCTGACCCGCCTGGCCGCCGAAGCCGACGCCGATCCGCGCCTGCTGGAACAGACGGAGGAGCGTCTGTTCGCCCTGCGCGGCGCGGCGCGCAAGCACGCCGTTTCCGTGGCAGACCTGCCGGCGCTGCTGGATTCCCTGTCGGCGCGGCTGGCGGCGCTGGAGACCGGCGAAGCGCAGGTGGTGGCGCTGGAGCAGGCGGCGGTCGCGGCGCGCGCACGCTATATCGCCGCCGCCGAGGCGCTGTCCGCGGCCCGTCACGACGCTGCCGGGCGGCTGGAGCGCGCGGTGGCGCAGGAACTGCCGCCGCTGCGGCTGGACAAGGCACGGTTCCATGCCGAGGTGTCGGCCCGGTCGGAAGCCGACTGGGGCGCCGGCGGCATGGATGCAGTGCGCTTCCTGATCGCCACCAATCCGGGGCAGCAGCCGGGCCCGCTGGCGCGGATCGCCTCGGGCGGGGAGTTGTCGCGGCTGATGCTGGCGCTGAAGGTGGTGCTGTCGTCCGGCTCCTCGGTGCCGACCCTGGTGTTCGACGAGGTGGATTCCGGCGTCGGCGGCGCCACCGCGGCGGCGGTGGGCGACCGGCTGGCGCGGGTGTCGGAACGGCTGCAGGTGCTGGTGGTGACGCACAGCCCGCAGGTGGCGGCGCGCGGCATGGCGCATCTGCTGGTGGCGAAGTCCGCCGCCCGCGGCCGCGCGGCCACGCGTGTGGATCCGCTGGATGCGCCGGCGCGGCGGGAGGAGATCGCACGCATGCTGGCTGGGGAAATCGTCACCGAAGCCGCCCGCGCCGCGGCCGACGACCTGCTGGGGGCGACGGCGTGACCGGGGAGTTGGAAAGGGCAGGCGCCAAATCCCGGCGGCAGGGGGAAACGCGCAGATCCCGTTGCCGCGAAAGTCGCCCCGTCCTCCTCCCTCCAGCCCCCCAGCCGAAGGGGAAGGAGTCCGAATCATGACGGCCGATGCCCCTGCGCTCGACTCCCTCTCCGAATCCGAGGCCGCCGCCGAACTCGAGCGCCTGGCCCGGGAGATCGCGCATCACGACCGCGCCTACTACCAGCAGGACGCGCCGGAAGTCTCCGACGCCGAATACGACGCCCTGCGCCGCCGCAACGCCGCGATCGAGGCCCACTTCCCGCACCTGATCCGCCCGGACTCTCCGTCGCGCCGGGTGGGGGCCGCGCCGGAGACCGGGTTCGCCAAGCTGCGCCACCGCGTGCCGATGCTGTCGCTCGACAACGCCATGGACGGCGACGAATTTTCCGAGTTCTGCGCCCGCGCCCGCCGGTTCCTGGGCCTGCCTGCCGACGCCGTGCTGCGCTTCGTGGGGGAGCCCAAGATCGACGGCCTGTCGATCAACCTGACCTACGAACACGGTCGCTTCACCCGCGGCGCCACCCGCGGTGACGGCACCGAGGGCGAGGACGTCACCGCCAACCTGCGCACGCTGAAATCCCTGCCGTTGCGGCTGAAGGGCCATGCCCCGGCGCTGATCGAGATCCGCGGCGAAGTGTTCATGTCCAAGGCCGACTTCCTGGCGATGAACGCGGCGCAGGCCGAGGCCGGCGACAAGGTGTTCGCCAACCCGCGCAACGCCGCGGCCGGCAGCCTGCGCCAGCTCGACCCGAAGATCACCGCCGGGCGGCCGCTGTCGCTGTTCGCCTATGCCATGGGCGAGGCCAGCGAACCCGTCGCCGACACGCACTGGGACTACCTGGACCGCCTGCGCGCCTGGGGTTTCCAGGTGAATCCGCTGTCCCGCCTGTTGCTGACCCAGGAAGACGCCGCCGCGTTCCAGGCGGACATCGCGGTGCAGCGGGCCGAACTGGAATACGACATCGACGGCGTCGTGTACAAGATCGACGACCTGTCGTTGGAGCGTCGCCTTGGCTTCGTCGGCCGGGCGCCCCGCTGGGCGATCGCCTGGAAGTTCCCGGCCGAACAGGCAACGACAGTGTTGAAGGATATCCGCATCCAGGTGGGCCGCACCGGCGCGCTGACCCCGGTGGCGGAACTGGAGCCGGTGAATGTCGGCGGCGTGCTGGTGCAGCGCGCCAGCCTGCACAACGAGGACGAGATCGCCCGCAAGGACGTGCGCATCGGCGACACCGTGGTGCTGCAGCGCGCCGGCGACGTGATCCCGCAGATCCTGGGCAGCGTGCCGGAGAAGCGGCCGGACGGACGCCACGCCGTTCCGGTTCCCCGACACCTGTCCCGCCTGCGGCAGCCATGCGGTGCGCCCGTCCGGGGAAGTGGTGCGCCGCTGCACCGGCGGGCTGATCTGCCCGGCGCAACGCGTCGAACGCCTGATCCACTTCGTCTCCCGCCCCGCCTTCGACATCGACGGGCTGGGCGAAAAGACCGTGCAGGAATTCTACGACGAGGGCTGGCTGAACAGCCCCGCCGACCTGTTCCGCCTGCCGGCCCGGGCCGACGAAATCGCGAAGCGCGAAGGTTGGGGCCGCGTCTCCGCGCGCAACCTGGTGCGCGCGATCGAGGCGCGGCGCCGCATCCCGCTGGACCGGTTCATCTACGCCCTGGGAATCCGCCGCATCGGCGAGTCCAACGCCCGGCTGCTGGCGCGTCACTACGGCAGTTTCGAGAACTGGCGGGAGCAGATGCGCGCCGCCACGGTGATCGGCTCCGAGGCGCGCGAGGAACTGGGCAGCATCGTCGGCATCGGCCCGTCGATCGCCGGGGAGCTGGCGGATTTCTTCGGCGAACCGCGGAACGTGGCGACGCTGGACGAACTGGCGGGCGAGCTGGAGATCCAGCCGGTGCAGCAGACGGCCGCCGCGGACAGCGAGATCGCCGGGAAGACGGTGGTGTTCACCGGCACGATGGAAACCATGACGCGGCCGGAAGCGAAGGCGCGGGCCGAGGCGCTGGGGGCCAAGGTGACCGACAGCGTGTCGAAGAAGACCAACCTGGTGGTGGTCGGCGCCGATGCCGGGTCCAAGGCGCGCAAGGCGACGGAGCTGGGCGTGCGGACCGTGACCGAAGCGGAGTGGCGGGCACTGGCCGGGCTGGATTGAGCGACGTTCGGCGGCTGCCCTGCCCACGGCAACCGCGCCCGCGGGACTCCCGTTGTACAGGCGATTGCCGCCTGTGGGAGCCGTGTTATGCGCAAAGTCCTGGTTGCTGCCTACGACACCGAAGACCAGACGGATGCGGCGGTGACCGATCTGAAAGCGGCCGGCATCCCCTCCACGGCGATCCGCCGCTACGCCGGCGGGGATGCGGACACGCCGGACACCGAAACGACGCGATCGGAACAGACGCCGGTGGTGCCGAACGACACCGACGGCAGAACCGTCGTCGCGGTGACCGTCGAGCATCCGCAAAGCGACCGCGTCATGGATATCCTGGGAAGCCACGCGCCGACCGCGCTGCGTGACACCGGCAACGCGCCGGGTGCAGCGGTCGGCGAAAATGTGGCGACGCCGCCCGATCGTACCCATCCGGCCGAGGAAACCCTGGAGGGCCAGCAGCGCCGGGCGCGCGCTGCGGAGGGCCGGGTGGGATCGGCTCCACGGCGCGACTGAGCATAGCGTACCCGCGGCGGGGCCTGGGACCGATGCCGCGCGGCCAAATGTCGGAAACAGTCATCTTCAGAGAATGATTGCGCCGAGCGGCCAGCATGTACGGATGATGCCAGTTGGTAGTGCGGCATATTGCTCGCGCGATAGTCATGCCCCCCCGCTCGCGGCAATCTCAGATTTAAGTTGCCCTGATCAGTTCCGATTCCCTAGCCTGCCAAAGGTCAAAATTGCCGTGATCGACACGGCCGGGACAGTGCTGATGTCGTTGCGCTGTCGTGGGCACGTGTTCGCACCGAACGTCGAATGACGCGAAACAAAAATCACGCGGCAAGGGAGGTTACAGTATGCGGGTGCATGACGATCGGAGTCCTTTCAATCTCGGCCGTCGCGGGCTTCTGGCTGGCGCCGCGGCCGGCGTGCTGGCATCGGGCCTGCCGGCGCGGGCCGATACAACCCCGAAGCGGGGCGGCACATTGCGGTTCGGTACAAGGGTGGATGGCTCCGGTCTCGATTCCCATCGCAACCTGGTCTATTACGTCTCCGATCCGATGGCGGCCACCACGATGGGCCTGCTCGACCTGACGCAGAAGATGGAGATCGCGCCGGGTATCGCCCAGGAATGGGACATCTCCAAGGACCTGATGAAATACACCTTCCAACTGCGGAAGGGGGCGGAGTTCCACAACGGGGCCGATGTCGATGCCGCTGCGGTGAAGTGGAATTATGAGCGGATCATGGACCCGAAGGTCGGGCATCCGTTCGCCCGGGCCAGCCTGGAGGAAGTCGAGAAGGTCGAAGCCGACGGCAAATACGTGGTGCACATCTACCTGAAGCGTCCCAGCGCGGTGTTCCTCGCGAACGTGGTGTTCTATCCGTGCAATTTGATTGCGCCGAACAGCGTGGGCACCGCGGACACGCACCCGGTCGGCTGCGGGCCGTTCAAGTTCGTCTCGTGGAAGCGCTATGCGAAAAGCGAACTCGTGCGCTTCGAAAACTACTATGAGACCGGCGCCGACGGAAAGCCGTTGCCCTATCTGGATGCGATCGAAGGCTATCCGAAGCGCGAGGACAGGGTCCGGCTGACCGCCCTGCGCAGCGGCGAGGTCGATCTGATCGACAACATGGCCTACAGCGATGTCGCCGATTTCAAGAAGTCGTATTCCGACAAGTTCGACACCTGGGCGGTTCCGCAGGTCGGCACGGTGCATCTGAACATCAACGCCAAATCGGGGCCGTTCGCGATGAATGCACCGAACGGCAAGATGCTGCGCCAGGCGGTCGCCCACGCGATCGACAAGGAGGCGATCCATGAGGCCGTGTTCAACGGCCTGGGGGAAGCGGTGAAGTCGATCTACGGCTCCGAAAGCCCGTGGTACATGCCCGGTGTAAGCAACGAGCAGGCCTACGATCCGGACAAGTCCCGCTATATCCTGCGCAAGCTGAACATGCAGAACATGCCCATCGCGGTGGTTGCGCGTGAATCCTTCCAGTACATGCGCAACACCGGTGAGCTGGTGCACGCCATGCTGATGGATGCCGGGTTCAAGGCCACCAACGAGGTATTCGACAACCCGGTACTGCGGGATAAGTACCGCAAGAACGACTGGGGAATCGATTCCACCGCGTCGAGCTATCGCTTCGATCCGGACGGATGGTACTCGCGCTGGCTGCATTCCAGCGGCGCCGAGGGAAAGCTGCGTGTCGGCTTCAAGAACCCCAAGACCGACAAGCTGATCGAGGAAGCGCGCCTCACCTCCGACAAGAACAAGCGCAAGGAGCTGTACACGGAAGTGGACAGCATCGTGAACGAGGAAGCGGCGCTGATCTACTGTCATGCCGTGCCGCTGACATCGGCCGGCGTGAAGAATTTGAAGGGCTATCGACCGGCGATCGCGGGGCCGTTCACCTGGTCGGGGGGCGGGGTTCGCACGGCCTGGTTCGACGGCACGGCGGCCTGACCGCCAGCCCGGCTGTTTCGGCCGGCAACCTGCCGCGTCGTGGTCCCGCTTTCGCATCACGGGTGGAACCACGACCGCCGGGGGGAGCCGGCCCGTTCCGCGGGCTTGCGTGAAAGGCCTGGGTTGTCATGATCATCTACACGATCAACCGAATTTTTCAGCTTATTCCGGTCGTTTTCATCCTGACCGTCGTCGTGTTCGGCTTCGTCCAGGCGCTGCCGGGGGATATCATCGATTCGCTCGCCGGCCAGGAGTTGGTCGAGGACCCGCAGGTGCGTGCCGCCCTGGAAAAGGAATACGGGCTCGACAAGCCGGTCTATGTGCAATACCTGCGGTGGGTGGAAAAAGTCGCGCAGGGCGACTTCGGCAAGTCCCTGGTGACCCGGCGCCCGGTTACGGTGGAACTGCTGGAACGCATCCCGGCAACCATCTACCTGGCCCTGACCGGGATCGTGCTGTCGCTGATCATCGCCATCCCGCTTGGCACGATTGCCGCCGTCCGACGAAACACCGCACTCGACTACAGCGCACAGATCACATCGCTGCTGGGAATCTCCATCCCGGAATTCTGGTTTGCGATCATCTGCGTGCTGGTGTTCTCCTTGTATTTCCCGATCCTGCCGTCCTCGGGCTATGTCGCGCCGACCAAGGATCTGGGGCAGAGCATCTGGTTCCTGATCCTGCCGGCGGTCTCGGTCGGGTTCCGCCAGGCGGCGTTCACCACGCGGCTGACGCGATCCAGCATGCTGGACGAGATCAACAAGGAATACGTGGACACGGCGCGCTCCCTGGGGCTGCCGGAATCCAAGGTGATCTACAAATACACGCTGCGCAACGCGCTGATCCCGACCATCACGATCAGCGGCCTGCAACTCGCCGCGCTGCTGGGCGGAACGGTTGTGCTGGAAACCATCTTCGCCTGGCCAGGCATCGGCCTGACCATCTACCAGGCCATCCAACTGCGTGACTATCCGGTGATCCAGGCCGGCGTTCTCGTGCTCGGCATCATGGTCGTCGTCATCAACCTGCTGGTCGATCTGCTCTACCGCGTGCTGAACCCGCGCGTGCAACTGGGCTGACGACAAGGGAGTGCACAGGCAATGCTCGATCAGCCCCTGCAGGTCCGTCAGCGGACCGACCGGCTGGCCGATACGGAAACGCCGTTCCGTGTCCGTATCCGCCGGGTGCGGACCGCGGTGGCCACCGCATTCGGGGAGTTGCTGAAAAGCCGGACGTCCACGATCGGCGCGGCGATGATCGCGTTCCTGCTGTCGGTGTGCATCCTGACGCCGGTGCTGATCACCCACAATCCGATCAAGACGAACTACCGCGAACGCCTGGCGCCGATGAGTTCCGAGCACTATTTCGGCACGGACAAATTCGGCCGCGACATCTACTCGCGCGTCCTGGTCGGCGGGCAGCGCACCATCACCATCAGCATCGCCGCCGTCACGTTCGGCTTGCTGCTGGGCGTGCCGGCCGGCGTGCTTTCCGGATCGTTCGGGCGCCGGGTCGATGCGGTGGTGATGCGGTTCGTGGACGGTCTGCTGGCGTTTCCGGGATTGCTGCTCTACCTGCTGATCGTGACGCTGGCGCGAGAATGGAAGCTGGAGGGCATGTGGAACGACCTGATCCTGGTCTTTGCCCTGGGGTTCGCTTTCGCGCCACAGGTCGCCCGGCTCGCCCGCGGCACTGCTCTGGTGGAGGCGAAGAAGGAATATGTCGAGGCGGCACGCGTGATGGGGGAGGGCAATCTGTCGATCGCCATGCGGCAGATCCTGCCCAACTGCATCTCCCCGCTGATCGTGATGGCGACGGTGCGGCTTGGCTTCGTTATCCTGATTATCGCCGCGCTGTCGTTCCTGGGTCTGGGCACGGCACCGCCGACGCCGGACTGGGGCGCCGATCTCAGCGCGGCGCGCGACAACATGGAAACGCACCCGATGATCGCGGTGTTTCCTGGCCTTGCCATCTGCTTCAGCGTGCTTGCGTTCAACCTGTTTGGCGACGGTTTGCGCGATATCCTTGATCCGCGCCTGGCGGAACGTTGAGGCGGGGGCGACGGTGCGATCCGGGGAACCGGTGCAGGAGTCGATGATTCGCTAGATCGCGTCATGGCCGGGCTTGACCCGGCCATCCACCCCGGACCGATCCGGCCGGCGTGAACGGGCACACGTCCGGACGGGGGCAGATGGCCGGGTCAAGCCCGGCCACGACGCGGAGGAGGGGCGTTGGAACGCGCTAACGCACGCGTCTGCGCCTTCCGCCCACCATGATGGTGGGGCCGTCGGCCCGGGAGCTGAACGCCGCCCGGAAGTCGAACGCCGCCCGACGAGTCGAACGCCGCCCGAGGGTCTAACGCCACCCCATCCGGTTTCAAACGTTATGACATGCCACGAAATGCGCCGGCGCGACCTCGCGCAGCGGTGGGGGATCGGTCGCGCAGTTGGGCGTGGCGATCGGGCAGCGCCGGCACAGGCGGCAGCCCGGAGGCGGATTGATCGGCGTCGCCACCTCACCTTTCAGCATCAGCTTCGGGCCTGGCTTGTCCGGGTCGGCCTCGGGCACCGCCGCCATCAGCGCGTTGGTGTACGGATGCTGGGGGGAGGCGAAGATGTCCGCCACCGGCCCGGTCTCGACGATCTTGCCCACATACATCACCGCGACCCGGCCGCTGATGTGGCGGATCACGCTGAGATCATGCGCGATGAACAGGTAGGTCAACTGCAGCTTTTCCTGCAGCTCGCGGAACAGGTTCAGGATCTGCGCCTGCACCGAGACATCCAGCGCCGACACGGGTTCGTCGCCGATCACCAGCGCGGGATAGACCGCCAGCGCGCGGGCGATGGCGATGCGCTGTCGCTGGCCGCCGGAGAACTCATGCGGGTAACGGTCGATATGTTCACGCCCCAGCCCGACCAGGTTCAGCAGCTCCAGCACCCGTTCGCGCCGTTCCCGCCAGGACGACCCGAAATCGTGTATCTCCAGTGGCCGGCTGAGAATCTGCATGATCGTCTTGCGCGGGTTGAGCGAGGAATACGGATCCTGAAACACAAGCTGGATCCGTTTGCGCGCCGCCTTCATCCGCGACCGGTTGAAGGCAAGCAGATCCTCCCCGTCCAGGCGGATCGCGCCGCTGGTCGGCTCGATCAGCCGGGTGATCAGCCGGCCGGTGGTGGACTTGCCGCAGCCGCTCTCCCCGACCAGGCCCAGTGTTTCGCCGGGGTGAATGTGGAAGCTGATGTCGTCAACCGCGCGCAATGTCCGGGACTTGCCGGCGATGCGCGAGATCATGTCGCCACGCAGCGTGAAATGCTTGGTCAGGTGCCTGACGTCCAGCAGGGCAGCAGTCATGGGCCGGCTCCCGGTCTGCGGGTTGCGATCACACGGTGGCCATTGCGTGCAGGTGGCAGGCGGCGAAATGGCCGGGTGCCACCTCGGCGATCGACGGTGTTTCGCGGCGGCAGATGTCCATGGCGTGCGGACAGCGCGGATGGAATTTACAGCCGAGCGGCGGGTCGAGCATGTTGCAGACCGATCCGGGGATGGGTGTCAGATACCGCTTCTGCGTGTCCATGCGCGGAACCGAGTTCAGCAGACCGACGGTGTAGGGATGCTGCGGCCTGGAGAAGATCGCGCGCTTGTCGCCCAGTTCCACCAGGTGCGATGCGTACATCACCCCGATGCGGTCGCAGGCGTGGGCCACCACGCCCAGGTTGTGGGTGATGAACAGCAGCGACATGCCGAAGCGCTCGATCAGGGAGCTGATCAGCTCCAGGATGGTCGCCTGGATGGTCACGTCCAGGGCGGTGGTAGGTTCATCGGCAATCAGGAAGCCGGGATTGCATGACAGCGCCATCGCCAGCATGACGCGTTGCCGCATGCCGCCGGAAAATTCGTGCACATAGCTGTCCAGCCGTGTGGAGGCCGAGGGAATGCCGACCAGTTCCAGCAGCTCGATCGTACGCGCGCGGGCCTGTGCCTTGGTCATGCGCAGCTTGCTGCGCAACACGTCGCCGATCTGGGCGCTGACGGTATAGACCGGGTTCAGCGCGCTCATGGGTTCCTGGAACACCATGGCGATTTCCCGGCCGCGGATCGCGCGAAGCTGCGCATCGTCGAGATCGTAGATGCTCTTGCCGTTCAGCATGACCCGTCCGGATGCGATCTCCCCGGGCGGGGTGGCGACCAGCCGCATGATGGCGCGGGCTGTCACGGTCTTGCCGGAGCCTGATTCGCCGACCAGGCCGAACGTTTCGCCGCGGCCGATGTCGAATGAGACGTGATCGACGGCTGTCAGCACGCCGCGCTTCAGATGGAAGCGAACGGTGAGGTCCTGCAGCGAGAGGGCAGCATCCGGCATGACGGTTCTTGTGCCTCCCTGGCTTGTTTTCCGCATCATGACCCGGCGGTACTGCCGGCGTCCAGCACGAAGCGTGATTTGATTGCGATTGTGAGGTGTGAATGTAGCGTTCGGCTGCGGATTGTTGGAGGCGATTGGCGGCGGGCCTGACGATGTGTTGCGGTACGATGAGCGCCGCTCCTCCGCGTCATGGCCGGCTCCTCTGTGTCATGGCCGGGTCCTCCGCGTCATGGCCGGATCCTCCGCGTCATGGCCGGACTTGATCCGGCCATCCGCCCCCGACAAGGCGCGTTCCGTTGCATTCCGATCCGGTCGTTGCGGGGCGGATGGCCGGATCAAGCCCGGCCATGACGTGAAGGACCTGAGCGCGACGTGAAGGACCTGAGACCTGCGCGACGTGAAGGACCTGAGCGCGACGTGAAGGACCTGAGCCTGGCGTGAAGGACCTGAGCCGCGTGGCCTGCGCGACCCCAAGGACCTGAGCGCGACATGAAGAACGCAACCATGACGCTGAACGCGCGCACGACCGACACACCTTACGCGGCCCGGCCCAACCGGCTTTCCGCC
The DNA here is from genome assembly GCA_963721065.1 of uncultured Alphaproteobacteria bacterium. Taxonomy (GTDB): domain Bacteria; phylum Pseudomonadota; class Alphaproteobacteria; order Acetobacterales; family Acetobacteraceae; genus CAWBLP01. Next base: position 136,253 of record CAVRHO010000009.1, on the reverse strand, counting down.
GACACTCCACGGCCGACGAAGTTCCGCATTCTCTTGACCATATCCCACCAATGTGTTAGTGATACAAACGATGAGCAATGCGGACGCCACCGCCGGCCTGCCTCCCCCGCCAAACCCCTCACAGGGTCGGCCCGCCAAGCCCGTGCCGCAGAACATCGCCGACCTCCTCGCCATCGTTCGCGTCCTGCTCGGCTACGGCCTCCATTTGGCGGAAACGCTCGAACACCGCGCCGTCGTGCGCGGCTTTGCCGTCATCGCGCAGTTCTTCGGAACCGCGCGCGTCCCCGCAATCCGCGCTCGGCTCGCGCGCGGCCTGTTGCGCGCGATGGCACTGGAACAGGTGCTGCTCGCGCGCGCCGCCCGCGGCCGTGACCTCGTCTTCTACAAGCCACGCACCCCGACAGCCCGCGCATCACGACAGGACCGCGCGCAAGCAACAGCCGCCATCGGCGAAACGCAGCCGCCGCACCCGGTCCCGCGCCCCGATCCCGACGAAGCGCCCGACCTCGCCAGCCTGCCAACACTGGAGCAGTTGCAGGCGGACATCCGCCGCCGCCCGGTCGGCCGAGCGCTTGCCGATATCTGCAGCGACCTGGGCATCTCCCCCAGCCTGTGCCAGGGAAGGTTCTGGCTCGCCGTTTCCTGCGCAATCATGTGGTATCGCGGCAATCTGCCGCGACTGATGAAAGAATTCCGTCGCCGCGAGACCCGCTTCTGCGACACCGAGGCGGACCGCAACCCCGCCCTGGGCTGGCCGGAACCAACGCGCGACGGCAACCGCCGTATGCTGGGCTTCTTCATCGGGGAACCACCTGTCACGCCCTTCCCTCCCTCCGCGCCGGTTCGGCTGCCGGCCGCTGCCCCCCAACCGCCCTGAGCGCACAAGTGTCGTGCATGGCGTGCCACGCGAAGAAGGGGCGTGTCACTCATACTGACATCCGATGTGAGCGCACAGCATCCGTGCGATCGCCCAACGTGAACGACCCGCTGTCCGCTGCCGCGATCGCCGGGACGGCGCGTGTCGGCGTCACGCCGCGTGCCTCCACGCCACCGCGCACCGTCGCTGTCGCCGGACCCCCGGGCGCCGGTGCGCGGCTTGTGTTCGTATCGTGTCCATGCCACCAATCCGGCATGTCGAACCGGCCTCTTTCCAACCTGTTGGTGGTATCGCTCGAACAGGCGGTTGCCGCCCCGTATTGCAGTTCCCGCCTCGCCGACGCCGGCGCGCGGGTGATCAAGATCGAACGCGCGGACGGCGATTTCGCCCGCGGCTACGACACGGCGGCGAACGGCCTGTCCAGCTATTTCGTCTGGCTGAACCGCGGCAAGCAGAGCCTGGTGGCCGACATCAAGGCGCCGCAGGATGCGGACCTGCTGCACAACATCCTCTCGCGTGCCGACGTGTTCATCCAGAACCTGGCGCCGGGCGCTGCCGCACGGTCCGGCTTCGGCTCCGATACATTGCGGCAGAAGTATCCGCGACTGATCACCGTCGATATCTCCGGCTACGGCGACACCGGCGACTACGCCACCATGAAGGCCTACGACCTGCTGGTGCAGGCGGAATCCGGCCTGGCGATGATCACCGGCCACCCCGCCGGTCCTGGCCGTGTCGGCGTGTCGGCGTGCGACATCGCCTGCGGCATGGCGGCGCATGCCGGCGTGCTGGAGGCGCTGATCGAGCGTGGCATCACCGGCAAGGGCAAGGGCCTGAAAGTGTCGCTGTTCGACGGCATGGCGGACTGGATGAACGTCCCGCTGCTGTTCTTCGAAGGCACCGGCAAGGCCCCCCAGCGGCTGGGCCTGGCGCACCCGTCGATCTGCCCGTACGGCGCGTTCTCCACCAGCGACGGCGCCCTGGTGCTGATCGCCATCCAGAACGAGCGCGAATGGGTGGAGTTCTGCGCGAAGTTCCTGGAAGAACCCGATCTGCCGCAGCGCGAGGGGTTCCAGACCAACGTCGTCCGCGTCGCCAACCGCCCAACGGTGGACGCACATATCGGCGCGGTTTTCGCCAAGCTGACGCGGGACCAGGCGGCGACCAAACTGCGCGCCGCCAACACGGCCTATGGGTTCGTGAACGATGTGGCCGCGTTCTCCCACCACCCGGCGCTGCGCCGGGCACAGGTGGACACGCCGAATGGCCCGGTGTCGCTCGCCGCCCCGCCGGTGCTGTTCAGCGAGGGGCCGCGCGCCCTGGGCCCGGTGCCCGCGATCGGCGCGCATTCGGACGCGATCCGCGCGGAGTTCGGCGCGGCCTGAACCGAACCGGCCGGCGCGGTCCGAACCAGGCCGGCGGGCGGAATCTGAGCCGAACCGGCCGGCGCGGTCCCGGATCCGCCTGGTCCGGAATCAGTGCCAGTAGCCACGCCCCCAGCCGCCGCCGACCCCGATCGAAACGGACGGGCCGTAGTAATAACCCGGCGCATAATAGCCCGGCCCGTAATAGGCGGGGCCATACGGGTAGTACGGGGCGGGGTAGCCGTATGCGGGATAGCCCGCGTAGTAACTGGGTGGCGGCGCCGACCGCACGGAATTGCCGCGCGCATACATGCACTGGGTATAGGCGACGTCATAGCGCTGCTGCACGTTGCCGGCCGCCGCCTGGGCATTGTTGGCGCCGATCATGCCGCCGGCCAGCAACCCGGTCGTCCCGCCGATGGCCGCCCCGGTTCCCACCGCTCCGCCGAGCGAGCCCAGCGCGGCACCGGCGGCGGCGCCGAGTGCGGTGCCAAGCGCCGCGCTGCCCACCGCGCTGTTGGTCGCCGCCTGTGCCGGAGAGGCGCCGCCGGTCTGCCCCGCCGCGTATTGCCGGCAGGCGAAGTCGTCCTGCTGGAACGCCTGGAACGTCTTGTTCTGGCCCGGCAATGCCATCACCGTCGGCCCGGTCGGTGGCGCGACGGCACAGGCCCCCAGCGCCAGCACCGAGCCCAGCGCCAGCACCGAGCCCAGGCCCAGCAACGTCGTTGCACGCCGCATATCCGTTACCCTTCGTCGTTCGTTACGGCCCGGCTTGCCGGGGCCATCCGGCCCATTCTACGCGCCGGCGCGCGCCAGGCACTTAACATAGTGTTTCATCGCCGGTTCCCGTTTCCCCGCCGGCCTGTCCTGTTCGGCCGCGTTGCGCCGGGGGCGCCGACTGCATCCGCCACTGGTTCAGGTCTTGCTTTGATCCAGATCAAAGCGAAGCGGCAGGAATAAGGCGTAGTCTTCCTGCGAGTTCAGAGGAGGTTCCAATGGAAACGTCTCCCACCCCCAGCGAACACGGCATGCTGACACGGGTGCTGGACTGGATCCGGGCCTATGCCGCCCGGCAGGAGGAACTGGCCCATTTTTCCCGGGAGGACATCGCCGCGATGGCAACCGACCTCGGCATGACCGAGGCCGACCTGCGCGACGTTCTGCCGCGTGGTGCCGACAACACGCTGCTGATGGATTCCATGATGCGCGCCCGCGGGCTGGACCCGGATGACGTCCGGCGCAGCCTGTCTCCGCTGGTGCGCGAGCTTGAACTGGCCTGCACCCGTTGCACCGCCACCGGCCGTTGCCGGCGCGAACTGGCCGCCGGCACCGCCGCCGCCCGCTGCCACACGTTCTGCAACAACGCGGACGCGATGGACGATCTGCTCGCCTCGGCAGCGTCCGGCTGACGGTCGAGGCCCGACGCATACGCGCTACATGACGCAGCAGATGCACTGCATGACGCATACGCGCTACAGTGGGACGGTCCGACGCCACACTCCCGTGTCATGGCCGGCCTTGAGCCGGCCATCTACCCCCGACAAGGCGTGCGCCGCTGCATCCCGCCCCGATCGTTCCAATGTCGATAGCCCGATCGAGCCCCGCCGCGGCATGCAGGGATGGCGCCCGCCTCCCCAGCCCAACGGGCATGAGGGACAGGTCCCACCACGACCTCTACGCTGCCGCGGCAGGCTCCTCCACCATCAGCCCGGTCCCCTTGATCGAGGTGCGCCGCAGGTCGCGCACCTCCTTCAGGTCGTTGAACCGGCGGGCGCGGTGCATCACCTGCCGGTTGTCCCACATCACCAGGTCGTTCACCCGCCACGCATGCGAATACACGAACGCCCTCTGGGTCGCGTGCTCGGCCAGGTCGCGGATGAACGCGCGGGCTTCCGGCACCGGCCAGCCGACGATGCCGCCGATATGGGATGAGAGATACAGCGACTTCCGCCCGGTCACCGGATGCGTCACCACCAGCCGGTGCCGCACCGGGCGCAGCTTGTCCTCATTGCCGGCACTCTCGACCTTGAAGCCCAGTTGCTCGCGGGAAAACGTGATCGAATGTTCGGTGACCAGGTCCTCGATCTCCGCCTTGGTCGCATCGTCCAGCGCATCGTAGGCGGCGCGCATGTCGGCGAACTCGGTATTCCCCCCGCTGCCCGGCACGACACGCGCGTGCAGCAGCGTGTAGCCCGCGCCGATCGCACGGAATGATGCGTCGGAATGCCATAGCTGGTTGGCCAGGGCGTACATCCGCCGGTGGTCCTCCCGCGCCCGCAACCGGTTCTGCGCGTCGAGGTTGGAGATGTCGCCCAGTTCCAGCCGGTCGCCGAACCGCCGGTCCTCGGGCTTCGCCATCTGGCCGGCCAGCGTCACCTCCAGCTCACCGAAGTTGCGGCTGAAGTCGCATTGCTGCTCGTCGGTGATCGGCTGGTCGTGGAACACCAGCACGGCGTATCGGTCCATGCCCGCCTCGATCGCCGCCACCTGCTCGCGCGACAGCGGCTGGGTCAGGTCCACGCCGGACACCTCACCGACGAAGGTCGGGTGCAGCGGGCGGATGGTGATGCTCATGGGGACGGTTCCTCCTGTCCTTATGCTGCTTGCGATACCTGTGCGACGGTGGGCCCGTCGCCGCGGATCGTGGTGCGACGCAGGTCGCGCACGCTGTGCAGGTCGTCGTAGCGCCGGGCGCGGTGCATGGTGGTGCGGTTGTCCCACATCACCAGGTCCCATGGCCGCCAGCGATGCACATGCACGAACTGCGGCTGCGTGGCGTGTTCGGTCAGGTCGCGGATGAAGGCGCGCGCCTCCGGCACCGGCCAGCCGAGGATCGTGCCGATATGCGCCGACAGGTACAGCGACTTGCGCCCGGTCCGCGGATGCGTGCGCACCAGGCGATGCCGCACCGGGCGCAGCTTGTCCTGGTTGTCGGTGCCGAAATCCACCGGCGGGAAACCGATCTGCTCCCGCGACCAGGCGCTGGAGTGTTCGGTCACCAGCTCCTCGATCTCGCCCTTGGTGGCCGCGTCCAGTGCGTCATAGGCGGCGCGCATATCGGCGAACTCGGTATTGCCGCCGGCCCCCGGCACCACCCGCGCCGACAGCAGCGAGTATTTCGCCGGCACGGCCCGGAACGACGCGTCCGAGTGCCACAGCCGGTTGCCCAGCGCGTTCAGCCGCCGCTTGTCGTCGGCGGCACGCACACGGTTGTCGCGGTCCAGGTTGGAGATGTCGGCCAGCTCGATCGCCAGCCGGCGTTCCTCCGGCCTGCTCATCTCGCCGCCGGAGGAGACCTCCAGCGCCCCGAAGTTCCGGCTGAAGGCAAGCTGGCCGGCGTCGTCGAAGTGCTGGTCGTGGAACACGAGCACGGCATAGCGGTCCATGCCGGCGTCGATCGCCGCCACCTGGTCCGGCGTCAGCGGTCGGGTCAGGTCGATACCGGACACCTCGCCCACGAAGTCCGGATGCAGGGGGCGGATCTCCATCGCCATGCGGGTGCTCCTGTGCGGCTACCCGCGAGTATAGGGCGCAGGCGCGTCCGGTGTCATGTGCCACTCCGTGCGCCGTGCGCCGTGCGCGGGGATCGGGCTTGACCAGATGGGGGAGGGAGACGATATAGCGCCCTCCTGCGCCGGTCCGGTGGCAGAGTGGTGATGCAGCGGACTGCAAATCCGCGTATGTGGGTTCGATTCCCGCCCGGACCTCCAGTTTTCCCGTGCCAAGGCTGGCCAGCCGCACCGTGTGCCCCGAGGCGCTGCGGATGGTCGGGTTGGCTGCGGGTCGCCGTACCGGCCTGCTGCACCGGCCTGCTGCAGGGGCCGCGGCCCCGCTCACCCGCCGTAGTGCAGCCGCCAGCTCGTCTCGCCCTGGGCGGGCGGTTCGCACCAGATCGGCACGGCGTTGGGCGTGCGCACCAGCGGCTCGATCCCCATCGCCGTGCGCAGTGCGCGGAACAGCGCGCCGTGCCCGACCACCAGCACCGCAGGCGGCTGGGCCGTGGCGCGGTTCAGTGCCGCCACCGCCCGCTGGCGCAGCACGGCGAAGGGCTCCGCGCCCTCGGGCGTGACGTGCCCGGCCACCCAGTTGGCGAACCAGTCCGACATGGGCTGGCCTTCCTGGACGCCGAACCGCACCTCCCGCAGGCCTTCGTCGAGCGCTACGGGCAGGCCGAGCGCCTCGGCGGCGATTTCGGCGGTGACGCGGGCGCGGGAGAGGGGGGAGGCGACGATGGTGCTGATGCCGCGGTGGCGCAGCCGCTGGGCGGCGGCACGCGCCTGGGCGATCCCGGTGGCGTTCAGCGGGATATCGACGTTGCCCTGCGACAGGCCCTGTGCGTTCCAGTCGGTTTCGCCGTGACGCAGGAACCAGAACGCAACGTGGTTGGGAGCGCCACTGGGAGCATCGTCTTGGGCAACGTCGGTCATCGGTTCAGACTGCGAGCCCTTCCTGTTGCAGGGTGCGCTGCACCGCGGGGCGGGCCAGCATTCGCTTGTAGTGTGCCGCCAGGTTGGACGGCAGGTCCATCTTCAGTCGGGCCGACGCCCAGAACTCCACGTAGAACAGCGCCGCATCGGCGATCGAGAACTGGCCGGCCACATAGTCCTTGCCGGCAAGGGCCTTGTCCAGCACGCCCAGGCCGCGTTCGAAGATCTCCCGGCCGCGGGCCTTCACCGTTTCCTCGTCGGCGGCGTTGGGTGAGAAGTTGCCCGGGCGGAAGATGCGGGTGAAGCCCTGCATGTGCAGCGTCGCGACAACGTAGTCCATGGCTTCGAGCGCGCGGGCCTGGCTGTCGGCATCCTCCGGCAGCAGCTTGCTGTCGGGATTGGTGCGGGCGAGCCAGAAGGCGATGGCGGGGAATTCGGTCAGCACCGAGCCGTCGTCGCGCAGCAGCGTCGGCACCTTCGACTTCGGGTTCACCGACGTGAACTCCGGCTTGAACTGGCCGCCCCCGCGCAGATCGATCTGCTGCAGGTCGTAGGGTTTGCCGATCTCCTCCAGCAGGACGTGGATGCCTATCGAGCAGGCGCCGGGCGAGTACATCAGTTTCATGACTTGTCTCCTCCTCCTTCGGGTGGTCCGGAATGGCGGCGGCGCGCCGATACCCAGGCGGCGGGCTGTGGCTGCCGGCAGGTATCCCGTTGCAAGGCGAGCCCCGTCAAGCCTCGCCCCCGCATCCGGTGCCGGCGATGCGGTGTCGTCATCATGCGGCAACGGGGTCATTCGGCCACCCGTGGCCGGCCTGGCGTGGAATGCACCGGCGCATCCGGTCGAACGGATACAGTAGCGCACCAATAGAGGGCCGGCGTGAAATTGACGCATCTTGCGTGGTATGGCCGGGTCTGCTTGCCACAACCAATACACGCAGGTGCCTTGCTTGACACGGAACGTGCCGTGCAAGCAGCATATCGATGGTTCGCGTGTCGTGCCTGGCGGCTCCGTACCGATGATCGTGTGCGGCGCCTTCTCGACTGTGCGGATCGCAGACAACAACGGGAGGAAACGATGTCAGGCGAGCATCTGGCGCGCATGCGCCGGCTGGGCGTGGCGGCTGTCACGGCCCTTGTCGCCGGGTTCATCTGCGGCACGCAGCCCGGTGGACCGGCTCTGGCGGCAACGGCGGAGGACTGCGCGCCGGTGAACGGGGTCCAGTTCACCTGCGGCGTGACCAACGTTGAGGATTTCGCCCCGGTGCCCGGCACGCACTGGATCATCGGCAGCGACCTCGCCGCCGAAGGCAAGCAGGGCACGCTGTATCTGTTCGATGCCCGCAACGGCCATGCCTCGGCCGTCGAGCCGTCCGAGATCGCCATCCGGCCCGACAAGAAGCGGTATCCGGACTGCCCCGGTCCGCCGGACATGAAGATCTTCGGCCCGCATGGTCTGGACCTGACGCGCGGCACCGGCCCGCACCGGACCCTGTACGCGGTGAACCATGGCGGACGGGAGTCGGTGGAGGTGTTCGCCGTCGATCTGACCAAGGCCCGGCCGCACTTCACCTGGACCGGCTGCGTGGTGGCGCCGCACGGATTCTGGCCGGATGCGGTGGCGTCGCTGTCCAACGGCGGCATGATCGTCACCAGCCTGTGGGACCCGACCGATCCTCACCGCATGGACAAGCTGATGAACGGCAAGCCGGTGGGCGCCCTGGATGAGTGGCACCCCGGTAAGGGCTGGTCGCAGGTGCCCGGCAGCCAGGGCATGTCCGGTCCCAATGGCGTGATCGTCTCGCCTGACGGGCGGGAGGTGTATGTCGCCGTGTGGTCCGGGCGAGAGGTGGCGCGCATCAGCCGCGGCACCAAGCCGGTGCAGAAGAAGTCGGTTCCGACCGGAATCCTGACCGACAATCTGCGCTGGTCGCCGGATGGGCACAGCATCTTCGTGGGTGGACAGGATGCCTCGGTCAAGCAGGTGATCGACTGCTTCTCCTCCCAGGCGATCAACTGTGACGTGCCGTTCCGCATCGACCGCATGGACCCCAAGACGATGAAGCTGACCACCGTGATCAAGAGCGGCGTGTACGGCGTGATGGGCGCCGGCACCGGCGCGATTCAGGTCGGCAATGAGATCTGGGTCAGCACCTTCCGGGCCGACCGCATCGCCCGGTTCCCGGCCCCGCACGGATCCGGGAAGTAATACCGGCCCGCGTTGCGTTTGGCACTCGGCCAAATGCTTCACGTCATGGCCCGTGTCGGCGGGCCATCGACGTGTTTCACAACTGCCGCCGGCAAGAGTCGTGGCGGGCCTCTGCCCCCCGCGACCCGGTTGGCTTCGTCTATGGCAATGCCGGACATCCCAACGCATGCCGGGCCTCCGCCTGCCATCAGTGGCTGATGTGATTCCCTCGACCCCCTGCCTGTTCAGGCGGCCGCCCTGACCGCGGCCAGGAAGCTGTCCACCTGGCTGCGCAGCAACTTGGACTGGCCCGACAACGCGCCGGCGGCATCGACCACCTGGGTTGCCGCCGTGCTGGTCTCGCCGATCACCGCCGAAACCTCGGCGATATTGCCTGAAACTTCCGTGGTACCGGCGGCGGCCTGCTGCACGTTGCGGGCAATCTCCTGCGTCGCGGCGCCCTGTTGCTCGACGGCCGAGGCGATCGTCGCGGCAATTTCGTTGAGCCGGCTGATGGTCGTGCCGATCGACTGTATGGCCGTGACGGTCTGGCCCGTGGCGTTCTGCATGGTGCTGATCTGGCCGGTGATCTCCTGCGTGGCCTTTGCGGTCTGGTTGGCCAGGCTCTTCACCTCCGACGCGACCACGGCGAAGCCCTTGCCCGCCTCGCCGGCGCGGGCTGCCTCGATTGTCGCGTTCAGCGCCAGAAGGTTGGTCTTGTTGGCGATCTCGTTGATCATCTCCGTCACCGTGCCGATCTGCCGTGCGGCGTCGGCCAGGCTGTTGACCAGCATGTTGGTGTGTTCAGAGTCACGCGCTGCCTGACTGGCAATTTCCGACGACGTGGCCACCTGGCGGCTGATTTCGCTGACCGAGCCCGAGAGTTGTTCTGCGGCACTGGCGACGGCCTGGACGTTGGCCGAGGCCTGTTCCGACGCCGCCACCACCGCTGTTGCCCGCCGGTTGGACCGTTCGGCCGAGCTTGTCATCGATTCCGCGGTCACCTCCATGCGGCGGGCGGCGGACGCGACCTCCTGCACGGCGGCGCCGGCCTGCGCTTCGAACGTATCCGCGAGGCGCGCCATGTCCCGCCGCTTCTCCTCGCGCATGCGTTGCTCCGACTGTTCCCGTTCCTGCGTCAGGCGGCGCATCTCCTGGGCATTGTGCTTGAACACCTGCACCGCGCCGGCCATGTCGTGGACTTCGTCCTGCCGGTCCAGGCCGGGAATGGGTGTGTCGGGATCGCCGTCCGCCAGTTGTGCCATTGCCGCACGCAGCCGGCCGAGCGAACCGGTGATGTCACGGTTGATCAGCCAGGCCGCCAGGCCGCCGATCAGCAGCACCAGGACGGCCAGGCCGACCAGGCGCTCCAGGACCATGTTGTAGGCGTGATCGATGTCGCCGACCCAGCTTCCGGTGATGAAGTCCAGTTTCCAGGGCGCGTAGCGGGCGACGTAGGAGATTTTCTGCGCTTTCTGGGCGTGTCCCGGCTTGGCGACCGAATAGTGGATCACGCCGCCATCGGCGTGACGCAGGGCGATGGCGGCCAGTTGGGCGCTGGACCGGCCCTGGTCGTCGTGGGCCGTGGTTGGCTTGCCCTCCCGCCTGGCATCGCCGCCATGCATGACCACAAGACCGTCATACGTCTGCGCCAGGAAGTAATCGCTTTTGCTGCCGTAGCGGACGTGATGGAGTTCGCGGCGAAACTCCGCCATGGCCTGTTCACGCGTCAGCGTCCCGGCCTTCACCTGCTGTTCCAGGAAATCCGCGAAGCCGCGCGCGGTGAGCACCAGTGACCGAAGCTTGTCGATCCGGTCGTTCATCATGCGCTGGTGGATGATCGAGGCGGATACCCCGGTCATGGCGATCAGCGCCAGGGCCGAGAGCATCGTCAGCGCGATCAGCTTTGTGCGCAGGCGCAAGCGTCCGAGCAGTCTCATGGCGTTCTCTCCTGAACTGCCCATACTGTCATCACGGTGGATTAACACCGGGTGAATCGGCCGCATGGGGCTGCATGCCCTTCCGCCGCCGCCCCCGCCGCGCCATATTCCCGGTATGTACAGCCAGGCGCTCAACACCCCGACCGCCCTCGACGATGACAGCGAGGCGGCGGCCCGCTTCCAGGCCCGCATCGACGCCGAGGAACGGATCGAGCCGAACGACTGGATGCCGGAGGCGTATCGCCGCACGCTGGTCCGCCAGATCAGCCAGCACGCGCATTCCGAGGTCGTCGGCATGCTGCCCGAGGGCAACTGGATCACCCGCGCCCCGTCCTTGCGCCGCAAGGCCGCACTGCTGGCCAAGGTGCAGGATGAAGGCGGGCACGGGCTGTATCTCTACGCTGCCGCGGAGACGCTGGGGGTGTCGCGGGAAGAGCTGGTGCAGCAGTTGCTGACCGGGCGGGCGAAATACAGCTCGATCTTCAACTACCCGACGCTGAGCTGGGCGGATATCGGCGCCATCGGCTGGCTGGTGGACGGCGCGGCGATCATGAACCAGATCCCGCTGTGCCGCTGCTCCTACGGCCCGTATGCGCGGGCGATGATCCGCATCTGCAAGGAGGAATCCTTCCACCAGCGCCAGGGCTACGAGATCATGCTGACGCTGTGCCGCGGCACGGACGAGCAGAAGGCGATGGCGCAGGATGCGCTGGACCGCTGGTGGTGGCCCAGCCTGATGATGTTCGGGCCGCCGGACGGGCAGTCGCAGCACTCCGACGCGTCGATGCGGTGGAAGATCAAGCGCTTCACCAACGATGCGCTGCGGCAGAAATTCGTCGATGCGACGGTGCCGCAGGGCCACTACCTGGGCCTGACCTTCCCCGATCCGGACCTGCGCTTCGATGCGGAGGCCGGGCACTGGCGCTTCGGTGAGATCGACTGGTCCGAATTCCGCCGCGTCCTGTCCGGCGACGGCCCCTGCAACCGCGAACGCCTCGCCGCTCGGCAGAAAGCCCACGACGACGGTGCCTGGGTGCGGGAGGCGGCGCTGGCGCACGCCGCGAAGCAGCGCGCCCCCGCAGCGCAGGCGGCGTAGGCGCGATGGCCGAGCAGGGGACCCCGCTGTGGGAGGTGTTCATCCGCAGCCGGAACGGGCTGGCGCACAAGCATGTCGGGTCCGTGCACGCGGCGGATGCGACGATGGCGCTGCAGGCGGCGCGCGACGTGTACACGCGGCGCGGGGAGGGGCTGTCGCTCTGGGTGGTGCCCTCGGCGGCGATCGTCGCCTCCGACCCGGCGGACAAGGATGCGCTGTTCGAGCCGACCGGATCGAAGATCTACCGCCACCCGACCTTCTACGAGGTGCCCGACGACGTCGGGAACATGTGATGCGTGCTCGCCTGCTCTCGCCATGACCACGCTGCACCTGGCCGAAACGCCGCTGTTGGTGGCGCTGCTCCGCCGTGCGGATGACGCTCTGATCCTGGGCCACCGCACCTCCGAATGGACCGGGCACGCGCCAACGCTGGAGGAGGAACTCGCGCTGGCCAACATCGCGCTGGACCTGATCGGCCAGGCGCGCCTGCTCTACGCCGAGGCCGGCGGGATCACCGGCCACACCGAGGACCAACTCGCCTATCTCCGCGATGCCCCGGCCTGGCGCAACGCCCTGATCATGGAGCTGCCGAACGGGGACTTCGCGTTCACCATCGCGCGGCTGTTCCTCGTGTCCGCCTTCACCGACCCGTTCTGGCGCGCCGCCTGCGCCAGCACGCACCCCGGCCTCGCGGCGATTGCCGCCAAGGCGGAGAAGGAGACCGCCTACCACCTGCGCCACGCCGCCGAATGGCTGGTGCGCCTGGGCGACGGCACCGCGGAGTCGCAGCGTCGCGCGCAGCAGGCGCTGGACACGCTGTGGCCCTACACCGGCGAGCTGTTCACCTCGGATGCGACGGAACAGGCGCTGGTCGCCGACGGCACGCTGCCGGATCCGGCCGGACTGCGGCTCGGCTGGGACGGGACGGTGAACGCCACGCTTTCCCGCGCCGCGCTGACCCGTCCGGCTGACGGGTGGATGCAATCGGGCGGCCGCAGCCGGCCGGCACACCGAGCACCTCGGCTATCTGCTGGCCGAGATGCAGTTCCTCCAGCGCGCCTATCCGGGGGCCACATGGTAGATCTGCTGACCCGCGCCCGCGCCGCCGCCGCGGCGGTGACCGATCCCGAAATCCCGGTGCTGACCATCGCCGACCTGGGCGTGCTGCGCGACGTCACGCAGGACGGCGACACGGTGGAGGTGACGATCACCCCCACCTACACCGGCTGCCCCGCCATGACGGTGATCGCGCTGGAGGTCGAAACCGCCCTGGCCCGTGCGGGCATCCCACACTGCAGGGTGCGGACCACGCTGTCGCCCGCCTGGACCACCGACTGGATCAGCGAGGACGGGCGCCGGAAGCTGCTGGAATACGGCATTGCCCCACCCCCGGTCGTGGGCGGCGGGGCGTGCGCGGTCGCCTCCACACTCGGAGCTGGCGCCCCCACAGTCGGCGCCCCCACCGTCATGGCCGGCGAAGGCCGGCCATCCACGACTGGCTGCGGAGGACGCGGAAAAGGCGTGGATGGCCGGCCTTCGCCGGCCACTACGGAGGCGGCCGCGCTCGCCGCGGTCACCGCCGCCCACCGCCCGGCCTGCCCGCACTGCGGCAGCCGCGACACCGAGCTGCTCAGCGCCTTCGGGTCCACCCCCTGCAAGTCGCTCCACCGCTGCCTGACTTGCCGGGAGCCGTTCGACGCGTTCAAGTGTCACTGAACGGGGGAGGCTCCATCATGACCCAGGCACTGTCCGGCATCCGCGTCATCGACATGACGCACAACCAGGCGGGGCCCGCCTGCGCGCAGATCCTCGGCTTCCTCGGCGCCGACGTGATCAAGCTGGAGGAACCGAAGGGCGGCGACATCGCGCGGACCAACATGCGCGACAAGCCGGACAGCGACAGCCTGTTCTTCCTGATCCTGAACGCCAACAAGCGCAGCCTGACGCTCAACCTGAAGACCGAGGAGGGCAAGGCGCTGTTCCGCCGCGTGATCGCCGAATCCGACGTGCTGCTGGAGAATTTCGGCCCCGGCGCGCTGGACCGGCTGGGCCTGGGCTACGAGGCGCTGAAGCAGATCAACCCGCGGCTGATCTACGCCACCATCAAGGGCTTCGGCACCTACGGCCCGTACAGCGGCTACAAGAGCTTCGAGCCGATCGCCCAGGCGATGGGCGGCGCCATGGCGGTGACCGGCTTTCCGGAGAACCCGCCCACCTATGTGTTCCCGGCGATCGGCGATTCCGGCACCGGCATGCACATGGCGATCGGCATCCTGGCCGCGCTGCAGCAGCGCCACGCGACCGGCACGGGCCAGCACGTGGAAGTGTCGATGCAGGACGCGGTGGTGAACCTGATCCGCGTCAGCCTGCGCGACCACCAGCGCTTCGGCCATCCCCCGCCGCGCACCGGCAACCAGCTTGGCCGCACCGTGCCGGGCAGCACCTATCCCTGCGCGCCGGGCGGGCCGAACGACCACGTCTATATCTTCGCCCAGCCGCAGATGTGGCCGGCTTTCGTGCGCGTGCTGGGCCAGCCGGCGCTGGCCGACGATCCGCGCTTCGCCACGCCGGAGGCGCGGTGGGAGAACCGCGACGCGCTGAACGCCATCGTCACCGACTGGACGCGGCAGCACACCAAGCACGAGGTGATGCAGATGCTGGGCGAGGCGGGCGTGCCGAGCGGCGCGTGCCAGGACACGGGGGAGGTGCTGGCGGACCCGCATCTGCGGGCGCGCGACATGATCGTGGACGTGGACTACCCGACGCGCGGCACCTACCAGACCGTCGGCTGCCCGATCAAACTGTCGGACTCCCCGGCCTCGGTGCAGCGTCCGCCACGGCTGGGGGAGCATACGGCGGACCTGCTGTCGGAGATCTGCGGCGTGTCCGCCGACGAACTGGCGAAGTTGCGCGAACGCGGGGTGGTGTAGCGGCAGCCCGTTCAGGCCGTGTTCGGTCGGGCGGCCGCGTTTCTTGTTCTGGCTTGCGACTGATCCCGTATCGGGGTCCGGTCGATCATCGGATGGTCCCTCGCGCCATCGGCTTACCTATCAGCGGCCTATCCCGCATCGGCCTCATGGCCGGCCTTGAGCCGGCCATCTGCCCCCGTCCAGTCGTGTTCCGTTGCATCCCGACCCGATCGTTACGGGGTGGATGGCCGGGTCAGGCCCGGCCATGACGGGGCGGATTGGAGTCCGGTTCGCGTCACCCGACCATGGCGAAGCACGGGCGAGCGTGTCTGAAACGCGAGGCCGCCTCTACTGCTCCCGCCAGGCCACGCGGAAGCTGTCGCGCAGCGGTCCCACCAGATAGTCCAGCGGCGTGCGCGCCTTGGTCGGCACCACGACCTGCACCGGCATGCCCGGCACCAGTTTCGCCAGCAACGATGCGTCCTTTTTGTCCTTCACCAACGTGACGTCGGTCTTGAAGAAGCTGCGGCCGTTGCGCGGGTTGGTGATGCGGTCTGCCGAGATCAGCCGGATCCTGCCCGTGATCGGCGGTGCCTCGTGCGAGGGGAAGCCCACCGCGACGATCTCGGCCGCCTGGCCGACATGCAGGTTCTCCACGTCCTGCGGCTGCACATCCACCTCGGCGACGAGCCTGGCCGAACTGGGCACGATGTCCATCAGCGGCCGGCCGGGTTGCACCACGCCACCCTTGGTGAAGATGCTCAGGTTCACGACCTTGCCGGAGATCGGCGCGCGGATGTCCAGGCGGCGCAGGCGGTCGCGGTCCGCGGCGAGGCGCGGCAGCACGTCGTTGATGCGAAGCTGTGCCTGGCGCAGCTCATGCGTGGCATTGGCCTGCGCCGTCTGCACCAGGCGCAGCTTCTCCGCCTTCAGCTCCACCGCCTGGGATCCGAAGCGGGCAACGTCGGAGGCGAGCTGCCCCACCTGGCCGCGCAGCGCCTCCACCGACCGGCTGAGTTCCAGCAGCCGGTTCTTCGAGGCCAGGCCGATACGCGCGAGCTGGGCGATGGCCTGCTGCTCCTTCCGGGCCAGGAGGAGCTGCTGGCGGGCGGACTGCAACTGGTTCTGCGCACCCTTCTGCTCTTCGTGGGCCTGGTCGATCCGCTGGTCCACCACGTCTTCCTGTCGCGCCAGCAGATCGCGATGCGCCCGGAACACCACGCGTTCCCGTTGCATCACCGTGGCGGCAACCGGGTCCTTCGGCGACAGCGATGCGGGAAAGGCGATGGTCTTCGCGCCCGACAGTTCCGCCAGGTCCCGCGCGGACAGCGCCTCATCGGCCAGCAGTTGCGACTTGTGCACGTTGAAGGCGGCTCTGGCTTCGGTGTCGTCGAGGCGGATCAGCACCTGGCCCTGCCGGACCGTGCTGCCTTCCTGCACCAGCAGCGCATCGACGATGCCGCCGTCCTGGTGCTGCACGGTCTTCAGGTTGCCGTGCACCACCAGCATGCCGTTGGCGATCACCGCGCTGGACAAGGGCGCCAGGGCCGCCCAGGAGCCGATGCCGCCGAAGAACACCGCGAGGGTCAGCACCCCCAGGCCGATCGCACCCTTCATCGTGACAGCTCCCGCGGGAGAGGTTGCAACCCCGGTGCCGGGGTGGGGTGCATATGCCTCCGCCCGGGTCCCCCCGCACAAACGGGCGGGGAGTCTGGCGCCATGGGGGTTTCCGCGACGCCGGCGAGCCCACGCCCACAAGGGGGCAGGGAGTCGGTGTGTCGTCCTGCAATGTCCGTGATCATGCCCGGCCTCCTGCCGCTGCGACCGGCGTGGGCATCTGCGCCGCCATGAATTCTGCGGTGCGCTGCACGCCGGTGATCTGTCCTTCCTTCATCGTCGCCACGTGGTCGGAGATGCGCACCAGGCCGACACGGTGGGTCACCATCACCACCGTCCGCTTCTGCTGCTTCAGCGCCAGCACGCATTCGTGCAGCGCGGCCTCGCCTTCGGAGTCCAGGTTGGCGTTCGGCTCGTCCAGGATCACCACCGACGGGTTGCCCAGCAGGGCGCGTGCCAGGGCGATGCGCTGCTTCTGCCCGCCGGACAGCGAGGCCGCCATGTCGTCCAGCACCGTCTGGTAGCCGTGCGGCAGCCGCACGATCATCTCGTGTGCGTTGGCGGCGGTGGCGGCCGCCACCACGTCATCGTCGCTGGCCGGACCGAAGCGCGCGATGTTGTCGCGGATGGTGCCGGGGAACAGCGCCACCTCCTGCGGCAGGTACCCGATCGCACCGCCCAGTTGCTCGCCATCCCAGGTGGCCAGGTCGGCGCCGTCCAGCCGCACCGCGCCGTGGTCCGGCCGGATCGCCCCCGCCATCAGCCGAGCGACGGTCGATTTCCCTGCCGCGCTGGGGCCCACCATGGTGAGCACCGCGCCGGCCTGGATGCGCAGCGTGATGCCGCGCACCACCGGGCGCATCATGCCGGCGGGGGTCCAGGCAACGCCCTCCAGCTCCAGGTCGCCATGCGCCTCCGGCAGGGTCACCGGCCGGGCTGCCGTGCCGTCCGTCGCGGTCAGTGCGCTGATGCGGCCCAGGGCTTCCTTCGCCGCCAGGGTGGGGCGCCAGGCGCCGATGATCGCCTCCACCGGCTGCAGCGTGCGCCCCAGCAGCAGGGAGCCGGCGAAGATCGCGCCGCCGCTGACCTCGTTGTGGATCGCCAGCCAGGCGCCGACGCCCAGGATGGTGGACTGGAAGAACAGCCGGGCACACTTGCTGGCCGACCCCAGGACCACCGCGCGGTGGCTGGCGCGGTTCTGCGCCGACAGCATGTCCTGGCGCAGCGTCCGCCAGCGCTCGGTCAGCGCGGTGCCCAGGCCCATGGTGCGGGCGCAGTCGGCATAGCGGGTGACCGACTCGCCGAACTGGTAGGCCCGCGTCGCCACCTGGCCGGCGCGTTCCATCGGCTGCCGGGCGGAGCGTTCGCTGATCAGCGACAGGGTCATCAGCACGATCGCCGAGCCCACCGCATAGGCGCCCAGCAGCGGATGCAGCAGGGTGATGGCGGCCAGGTAGATCGGCGACCAGGGCAGGTCGATGAACGCCAGGGCGCCGGCCCCGGCGGCGAACTGCCGCACCGTGTCCAGATCCCGCGCGATGTGCACCGCGTGCGGCTGCTCCCGCGCGGTGCGCGCCGGGGTGGTGACATGCGTCATCAGGGCGCGGGCGAGCCGGTCCTCCACCACGTCGCTGACGCCGGCCAGCACCCGGCCGCGCACGCCGTCGAGGATCGCATACACCGTGTAGCACAGCCCCACCGCGACGGTGAGATACAGCAGCGTGGGTATGCTGCGGCTGTGCATGACGCGGTCGTAGACCTGCATCATGTACAGCGGCGAGGCGAGATAGATCAGGTTGACCGAGCAGGAGAACAGGGCAACCCAACCCAGCGGGCCGGCCACGGCAGACAGGGTCTGCCGCACCGGTGCACTGCGGAGCATCGCGATCATCGCTTAGACCGCGTGCTTCACGAGGATCTCGGTCGCGTCGAGATGCGCTGCCGTGGTCGCGCCGCCCAACGTCACCAGCACCACCGGCGCATGGCCGCTGACATCCAGCGACAGCGTGTGCTGCGTGGCGTCATAGACCAGCGCCGGGTTGGCGGGGTTGGCCGGCGCCGAGGCGGCGTCGTAGAGGTCGAGATACTCCGACCCCGCCAGGTGCACCGCGCCCGAGGTGGCGAAGGTCGCCGCGTCGCCGGTGACGATGGTTTCCACCGATGCCTGGTCCAGCAGCACCACCGGGGCCGATTCGCCCGTGGCGGCGTTGCCACCGATGGTCTCGGTCAGCGACATGTTCACCCCGGCATCGGCGGCCGTCACCGTGAAGGCCGGGGCCGCGGCACCGGTGGTCAGCACGCCGCCGCTCGCGTCATACAGGGTGACGGTTGCGCCGCTCACGCCGGTGCCGTCCACCGTGACGTTGCCGCCGGTCTCGACCGCCGTCAGGCCGGTGGGGATCGCCGACAGCGCGTGCCCGTTCGCCACCAGCCCGTCCGATTGCAGATTGTTGTATTCGGTCGGCGTCAGGTTGATCGTGTCCTGCGTCACCGTCAGCGTGTGGCCGTTGGGATCGAAGCCGGTGCCGAAATCGGCGATCGTCTTCAGCGTTGCCGCATCGGCGTAGTCGTTCGAGGCCAGGTGCAGCACGTCGCTGCCCAGGCTGAAATGCGGCACCGCCGCCAGGTGCACCGCGGTGGTGGCGGACACCGTCTCATTGCCGGCCAGGGTCACGCTGGTCGCCAGCACTTCGGCGTCGTGGTTGTTGGCGTTCAGCAGGTAGGACGCGCTGTCCTGGATCGACAGGTCGCCGTTGTTGGTGAAGCCCGGCAGGTTCACCAGCCGGTGCGCGGTCTGCGCATCCAGCGTTTCGGGGGCC
This sequence comes from uncultured Alphaproteobacteria bacterium, assembly GCA_963721065.1. GTDB lineage: Bacteria > Pseudomonadota > Alphaproteobacteria > Acetobacterales > Acetobacteraceae > CAWBLP01. The sequence goes on along the minus strand of CAVRHO010000009.1, from coordinate 117,016 downwards.
GACAACTCCACGTGGATGTTGGACGCATACGCGCTGCCCGCGATTGCGTTCGACAACACGCCATCCAGCAGGGCGCCGGAACTGTCGCTGATGGTCAGCGTGCTGCCGAGCTGGAAGTGGCTGTTGGCCAGCAGCGTTTCGGCCCCGGCGGCCGACACGGTGTCGGGCCCGGTCAGCGTCAGCACCGATGCCAGCCCCACGCCGTCGATGTTCACCGGGTCGAGCAGGTTCGCCGCGGTGTCCTGTACGGTCAGCGTGTGGCTGTCCAGGCTGAAGTGGATGGCGTTCTGCACCGCGAACAGGGCCTCGGCATCGGCGGCGGTCGTGGTCAGATTGCCGGACAGCGTCGTGCCGGCCATGGCGCTGAGCGCGGCGGTATTCGCCGGATCGACCAGGTTGGCCACGGTATCCGCCACCACCAGGCTGAAGTCGCTCTGCACCGAGGTGTTCTGCAGCCACGCCTGCGTCCCGGTCAGGGTCTGGATGTTGGCCAGCGTATCCGTCACCGCCTCGATATGGCCGCCGAAATGCACGTTCGTCGCCGGGATGCCGGTGCCGCCGCCGACCTGCAGCAGGGCCAGGAAGGCCGCCGCCTGGGCGACCGTCACCGCCTCGCTGTCGGACACCGTGATCGTGCCGCCCAGCACGCCGGAGCCGGGGAGCAGGGTGGCGATATTGGCGAAAGTGTCGGCGATCTGCGGCACCACGATCGCCTTGGCTGCGGTGGAGAGCGTGGACATGTCCGCCACCGTGCCGGGCAGGTACAGGTGGTAGCCGCCCAGTTGGAAGGAACTGCCCAGGGCCCCGATCGCGTTGGCGTCCGTCACGCCGATCGTGGCGTCCGCGGACAGCGTCAGCGTGTAGGCGCCGGCGCTGAACCCGGACAAGGAGCCCAGGAATGCGGCGCCCGCCTCATCCACCGTGGCACTGCCCGACAGCAGCCACGCCACCGGCATGATGGTGGGGGACCCGCCCACCTGCGCCGGCGCGTTGGCGATGATGTTCGCGGCCGTATCGCGGACCGTGATGTTCACCCCGACGTCGGCGGTTGCCGCCAGTGACAGCAGGTGGCCCAGTGTCGCATCGGTGATTGTCGCCGACCCGCTTACCACCAGGTTGTCGATCTGGGCCCGGTGGCTGCTGAGATCGGTATAGGCACCGTCGATATGCGCGGCGGTGTCCTGCACCGTCAGCACGTTCGGGGTGGTGTCCGGATTGCTCTTGTCGAAGTTCGGGATGGAGAACAGCGCCGATGCCGTGCTGGCGGTGATCGTGGCGGTGCCGCCCGGGGTGCGCAGGTACACCGCGTCGATGGTGCCGGCCGACACGGCGGCCAGGTAGCCGTCGTAGTTGTCGGTCAGGTGCGTGGCGGAGTCCCAGACGGACAGTTGGTAGCCGCCCTTCTGCAGGCCGGTCAGGCCTTCCAGCGTCAGTGCGTCGCCCGCGGTCACCACCGAGTTCTGGTTGAGCTGGACCGTCTGGGCATTCATGAAGTCCAGGCCCGCCTGCCCGTTGGCCGCGATCGCCGCGGCGATCTGTGACCCGCTGTCGGACACCACCAGCCCGCCCGCCTGCAGGTTGGGGATGGTCAGCAACTGGGCCACCATCGCCGCGGTGACGGTTGCATCCGATATCGTCGCGCCCAGGAACTTCGCGCCGATGCTTTCCAGCGTCGGCAGGTTGAGCAGGATGTTGTTGGCGGTGTCGGTGACGTCCACCTCGCCCACCGCTGCGTCGTTGTGCAGGGTGGTGGCCAGGGCGGCAAGGTCGGTCGCGTTGCCGACGACCTTGATGATGCCGGCGGTATCCACCGCGTCCAGGGCGCCCTGGTCCGCGGTATAGGTGGCGGCATCGACCGTGATGATCGGCGTGTTCGCCACCGCGCCGGCAACCGACAGCGCCAGTGTGTGGCTCTGACCCGACAGCGTGGTCTGCAGGGTCTGCAGGGCGCCGAGGTTCGCCGTGACATTGGCCGCGCTGTCGGCGACGTCCACCTGCGTGGCCAGAGCCAGCACCGGCGCGCTCAGCCCCAGCACGTTGGTCACCGTGTCCTGCAGCGTCAGCGTGTGCGTGCCATCGCCGAAGGTGGGGATTGCGGCAAGCAGGCCCAGCGTCGCGCCGGAGACGGTGTAGTTCGCATCCGGCGTAACCGCGGTCGCCGCGGCAATGCCGGTGGCGTTGGCCGCATCCAGCAGGTTGGTGGGCGAGTCCGCCACGGTGATCGGCTGTGCGCCGACATTGAAGTGCGGCAGCGTGACCAGCAGCGTCGCGTCATACGCGTTGACGGTGGCCGGGGCATTCAGCGCCACCGAGGTGGCGAAGTTGACACCGGCGAAATTCGCCGGATCGAGCAGGTTGGTCGCGCTGTCCGTCACGCCCACCAGGTGGCCGTTGAGCTGGGCGTTCAGGGTCGTGAACAGCGTGGTGGCATCCGCTGCGGACACGCCCGTGGCATCGGCACTCAGCGTCACCGCCTGTGCGGCGGACAGCATCATCGCGTGGGTCGTCTCCGCGGCGAGCAGGTTCGCGACCGTGTCGGAGATGGTCAGGTTGCTCTCGTTGAAGCTGACGATGCCGTTCAGCCCGTCATACACCGCCTCGACCGTTGTCACGCCCAGCACGACGTCGCTCACCGCGACCGCGGTGATGAACGGGGTGTTGGCCTGGATCGTGTTGCTGCCCGCCAGATCGGCGACGATATTTGCGGCGGTGTCCTGCACGGTGATGTTGTTCGGCACCCGCGTCAGGGCGAGGATCGTTCCGATGTCGGCGATCGGCACTCCGGTGACCTGGAACGATCCGCCGGACACATGCAACATGATGGCGCTGGCACTGTCATCGACGCCGGCGCGCAACGCGTGGCCCTCGGTCAGGCTGATCGTGCCCGAGTTCACTCAGCGTCACGCCGCCGACGATGCCGGCATGGGTCAGCAGTTGCGACGTGGCGGCGACCAGGTCTGCCTGGACGTTCGCGGCGGTGTCGTTGATCTGCACCTGGGTTGGCGCCGTTGTCAGCCCGGCCAGCGTCGCCAGGTCGGCCGTCGCCGCATTGGTCACCACCAGCGTGCCGCCGGAGAAATGCGCCAGTGCCGAGGTCGCGCCGTCATCCACGCCCGGCGCGGTGATCTGGGCATCGGTCAAGGTGACCGTTCCGGCGTCGCTGGCATTCACGTCGGTCAGCACGGCGTCGTGCGCCACCAGTTGCGAGGAACCCGAGACCAGGTCGGCCTGGATGTTGGCCGCCGTATCGCTGACCGCGATCGCGTTCGGTGCCGCGGCCAGGGTGGCGATGGTGTTGAGCGATGCGAGATCGACATTGGTCACCGCCAGCGTCCCGCCGCTCATCTTTGCCAGCGCCGAGGTTGGGCCGTCATCCACGCCGGCGGCCAGGATCTGCGTCGCGGTCAACTGGATGGTTCCGGCATCGGAGACGGTGATGGCGCTGATCTGGGACAGCAGCGGCAGGATTGCCGGCGTGCCCGAGATCAGGTCGGCCTGGATCGTTGCCGCCGTGTCGCTGATCGCGATGTGATCCGGTGGCACCTGCAGCGCCAGTGCGGTCGGGATGTCGGCCAGCGCCACGCCCGTTACGGTGAGGGTGGTGCCGCTGAGCTTGGCCATCGCCGAGGTCGCGCTGTCATCCACGCCTGGCGCGGTGGCCTGTGCCAGGGTCAGGCTGATATTGCCGGACGGGGCCGAGATCGCGGTGATCGCCGGCAGGTTGGCGATGATCACCGACGTGCCGGAGGCCAGGTCCGCCGCGATATTCGCCGCAGTGTCCGCGACCGAGATGCTGCTGGGCGGCACGCCGAGGCCGAGCACCGTGGCGATCTGGTTCACGGGTACGGCACTGGCGACCACGGTGCCGGACAGCTTGGCCAGGGCCGCATCGACGCCGGCCGCCTCGATCTGCGCCGCGGTCAGCGTGACCGTGCCGGCGTCGTTCACCGTGATCGAGTTCGATCAGGGCCAGGTTCCCCACGATCCGCGAGGAGGCGGACCCCAGGTCGGCGGCGATATCGGCCGCGGTGTCGTTCACCAGGATATGCGACGGTGCGAAGGGCAGGGTGCCCACCGTGCCGACATCGGCCGCCGCCACATTGGTGACGGTCAGGGTGCCGCCGCTGAGTTTCGCGAACACCGAACCGGCGCCATCATCCACCGACGGTGCCAGCACCTGGGCCTCGGTCAGGCTGATGGTGCCGCTGTCGCTGACGGTGATGCCGCCGATCAGCGACAGGTGGTTCACGATGGCCGACGTGCCGCTGGCCAGGTCGTTCTGGATCAGCGCGGCGGTGTCGGTCACCGCGATGCTGGTGGGCGCCACCGGCAGCGTCGCCACCGTGTCGATATGCGCCACATCCACGCCGGTGACGGCGAGCGAGCCGCCGGTCATCTTCGCGAACACGGAACTCGCGCCGTCATCCACGCCGGGGGCCGTCACCTGCGCTTCGGTCAGCGTGATGGTGCCGCCGCCGTTCACGGTGATCCCGCTGATCAGCCCGAGATGCGCCGTGATTGCGGACGTGCCCGAAACCAGGTCCGCCTGGATGGCGGCGGCGGTGTCGCTGACCACGATGCTGGTCGGTGCGATCGGCAGGCTGGCGATCGTGTTGATGTCGGCCGCCAGCACGCCGGTCACCTGGATCGTTCCGCCGGAGACCAGCGAGAGCACGGCGGTCGGGCTGTCATCCACGCCGGGCGCCTGGATCTGGGCCTCGGTCAACTGGATCGTGCCGCCGTCGCTGACCGTGATGCCGGTGACGGACATGGACCACATCACGAGGTTCGGAAGCACGGACGCGAGGTCGGCGGAAATGGCGGCGGCCGTATCATTGACCGTCACGCTCATGGGCATGACGGACATGCCCATGAGCATGGGGATATCGATGACATGGGCATCGGTGATGACCAGCGTCTCGCCGGTCATTTTCGACATCATCGAACCCGGGCCGTCGTCGATCATCGGGCGCAGCGCCTCGGCGGCGGTCAGCGTGATGATGCCGCTACCGCCGACGGAGATCGTGCTGATCTGGGGCCCGAACATCATCATTGTCGGGGCGCCCGCCTGCAGGGCTGCCTGCAGGTTGGCGGCGGTGTCGGAGATCGCCAACTGATATGGCGTGGTGATCAGCATCATCACCGAGCTGTCGCGCGTCAGTTCGGCAACAGTCAGCGTGAGTACCGGGACCATCGGGTCGGTCAGCGCGATGCTGGTCACCGGCCCGGCGGTGAAAAGCAGCTGCGGTGTCGGCGAGGTCAGGTCCGCCTGCAGGTTGGCTGCGCTGTCGGATACGGTGATCTCGCCAGGCGGAACGTTGAGCATCGCCAGCGAGGCCAGTTGGCCGATCGTCGCACCGGTCACCTGCAGATTGGCGCCGGTCAGCTTCGCGATGGCCGAACCCGGCCCGTCGTCCACGCCCAATTGCAGAACCTGGGTGGCGGTCAGCGACAGCGTGCCGCCGTTGGTGGCGGCGATCCAGGTGATCTGCGACAGGTTCGGCACCAGGTCCGTGCCCGACGCCAGGTCGTTCTGGATCGCCGCAGTGGTGTCGCTGACGGTGATGCTGGACGGGGCGAAGCCAAGGTTCAGGATCGCGGGGACGTCCGCGACCGCGACGCCGGTTACCTGAAGCGTGCCGTTGGAGAACTGGCCCAGCACGGAAGCGGGGCCGTCGTCCACGTTGGGCGCCATCACCTGTGCCTCGGTCAGCGTGATCACGCCGCCGTCGCCGACGATCCCCTGAAGCACCGGAAGATGCGTCATCAGGGCGGAGCTGCCGGATGTCAGGTCCGCCTGGATGTTCGCCGCGGTGTCGCTGATCGTCATGTGGGCGGGCGCGACATACAGCGCGTCCACCGCGGGAAGCTGCGCCAGGCTGACCCCGGTGACGGTCAGTTGTGCACCGGGCATCTTCGCAAGGATCGAGGTGGCGTCGTCATCCATGTGCGCGGCGGTCGCCTGCGCCTCGGTCAGCGTGATCGGGCCGCTGTCACTGACCGTGATCCCGCTGATCAGCGTGCGTTCGGCCAGCAGGGCGGAGCTGCCGGATGTCAGGTCCGCCTGGATGTTCGCCGCGGTGTCGTCGATGGCGATGCTGACGGGCGCGACCGGCAGCGCGGCCACCGTGGCGGCATCGGCCGCCAGGACATGCGTCACCGCCAGGCTGGCCGAACCGTTCAGCTTGGCGAAGACCGAGCCCACGCCGTCATCCACGCCGGTTGCCAGCGCCTGGGTTTCGGTCAGCGTCACGGTGCCGGTATCGGCGGTGATCGTGGTGACCAGGCCCAGATGCGCCAGCAGGCTGGAGCTTCCGGAACTCAGGTCCGCCTGGAGGTTGGCGCTTGTGGTCGTCACCGCGACCGAGGTCGGCACCACGCCGAGCGTGGCGATGCGGTCGAGGTCGGCCACGGCGGCGTCGGTCACGGCGATGCTGCCGCCGGACATCTTCGACAGGACCGAGCCAGCGCCGTCATCGATCGTCGGCTGGAGAATTTGCGGCGCCGTCAGTGTGATCGTGCCGCTGTCGGTGACGACGATGCTGCTGATGTTGGCCAGGTCGAACACCAGCACGGGGGCGGGGGAGGTCAGGTCGGCCTGCAGCGCCGCGGCCTGGTCCTGCACGGACAGCGGGTACGGCAGCGCCGCCAGCACGCCCGCGTCTGCGGTGACCTGGGCCAGGGAGACGATGACGCTGGGCGTGCCGGTGTCGGTCAGCGCGATGGTGCTGAGGCTGCCGCCCGCATCGAGGAAGCCCTGCAAGGCGTCCAGGTTGGCGCTGACCGCGGCGACGGTGTCGATGATCTGTGCCGTGGCGTGCAGGGTTGCCAGGTCGGCACTGTGCGCCACCACATCGGCCGCGGTTTCATTGGTGGCCACGACGCCCGCCAGGCGCCCGTCGGTCTGCAAGCCGAGGAGTTGCGTCTCCACCGCGACGATCGCGGCGGCGCTGTCCTGCACCTGCAACTGCACGGCGGCGCCGAGATGGCCGTCGAGCGGCGCCAGCGCGGCGGCGACGGCGGCGTTGGTGGTGTTGCCGTCGGTCAGCGTGATGGTGCCGACCTCCGTGCCGAGCTGTGCCAGCCCGGCTTCCGAGGCGGCGAGGGCGGCGCCGGTGTCGGCCACGTCGATCATGGTGCCGGCTGCCAGGTTTGCCTGGACCGGCAGCAGGCCGACGGCCACGGCGGCATCCACCGGCGCGGTGTCGGTCAGGGTTACGCCCAGTATGGCGCTCAGGCCGGACAGATCGGTGGCCACCCCTGCGACGTTCGCGGCGCTGTCGGTGACCTGGACGGAGGTCAGGTGCGTGCCCAGCGCCTGCAGGTTGGCCAGGCTGGTGTCCACCGCGGTCGCGGTATCGGCCACCTCCACAGGGTTTCCGCCCAGCTTCGCGGCCAGGTCGTGCAGCCCGCCCGCATCGGCCGCGGTCACCGCGGTGGTGTCGGTCAGGTTCACCGCCACCAGCGCGTTGCCGAGTGCCACCAGGGCGGCGGCATTCGCATCGACGTTGGCGATGGTGTCGGTCACGGTCACGCTCAGGCCAAGGCCGGTCAGGGCGGCGGCGTTGGCGGCGGTGCCGGCGGCGGTGTCCGCCACGGACAGGATGTGGCCGTTCAGCGAGAAGTGGGTGCCCAGCGCATTCAGCGTGGTGGCCTGTGCGCCGGTGACCGTGCCGTCGGCGTTCAGGTCATAGAACGGGTTCTGGCTGCCCCAGTTGTGCTGCGTGGCGGCCAGCACCTGCGACACGTCGTCCAGCACCGTGATGCTGCCGGCCAGGGCCACGCCGTCCGCGTTCGCCGCATCGGTCAGGTTGGCGTAGCTGTCCTGTATGGTCAGGTGCACGCCGGTGGCGAAGCTGAGCTTGCCCGCGGTGTCGAGCCCGGCCAGCAGTTCGGCCTGCGCGGCGGTCACCGGGGTGGACGCGTCCACCTGCGCGGTGGTGGCGAAGGCGGCGATATTGGCGGCCTGGGCGGCGATCGCGGCGGGGCCGTCCACCACGGTCAGGGTGGCGGTGCCGGATTCGAAGTGCGGGATCGACGCCAGGGTGGCCAGCGTTGCCGCGTCCACCTGGGTGTCGCCCAGCAGGTTCACCCCGGCCGCGCCGGTCAGCAGCACGGTGCTGGCGTTCGCCACCAGGTTGGCGACCGAGTTGGTCACCACGTAGCCGCTGGCCACGCTGTGCCAGCCGGTGTCGGCCGGGTTGTTCAGCGCGGCGATCGTGTCGTCCACGGTGATCGTGCTGCCGGCGGCGGAGAAGTGCGGCAGCGCGGCCAGCCCCGCGGCATCCGCCGCGGTCACCGTCACGGTGGCGCCGGGGGCGAGCTGTTCCGCCGTGGCGATCGCCTGCACGGAGGCCGGCAGGGCCAGCAGGTTGGCCACGCTGTCCTGCACGGTCAGCGACACGCCGCTGCCCACCTGGAAGTGCGGCAGGTCGGCAAGCTGGGTGGCGACGGCGCCGGTGATGGTGGCGTTCGTGTTCAGCACCTGAGCGGTGGTCAGTGCCGTTTCCAGCGGGTTGAGCGTCGCGAGATGGGCGGCGGTGTCACCGACCGCCAGGTTGTGCCCGGCGGTGCTGAACTTGATGCCGAACAGGGTCAGGCCCAGCAGGCCGGCGACATCCACCGTGTCGTCGCCGGACAGCGACATCATGCTGGCCATCTGCTGGGTGCCGGCGTTCATGGCGAGCAGCGCCTGGGCGGTGTCGCTGACGGTAAGCAGGTGGCCGCCGGTGCTGAAGTTCGCCAGCCCGGACAGCGCCTGGGCGGTGGCGGCATCGACGGTGGCATTGCCGGACAGGGCCAGCGAGTTCGCCAGCGCCACGCCGGACGCGTTGCCGGCGTCGAGCAGGGCGGCCGGTGTATCGGCGACGGTCAGCATGTTGCCGTTCAGGTCCACGGCCATCGCAGCCAGCGTGTCGGCCTGCGCCGCGGTTACCGTGGCGTCGCCGGTCATGACATAGGCCGTGGGCACGGCAACGGCGTCCGGCATGAAGCCGGCCAGGTGCTGGCCGGTATCGGCGACGGTCAGGGTGTGTCCGTTGCGGCTGAACTGCGCGTATTCCGGCAGCGCGGCCAGCGCGGCCATCTGCGCCACGGTGGCGACCGTGTCGGCGGACAGCGCGATCGGGGTCGCCTGCAGCACCGCGTTGTTGTGCGCCAGCGACGCGGCGCCCAGGTCCAGCAGGTTGGACAGCGTATCGACGATGGTCAGCGGCGCGGCCGCGTTGGGGGCGAAGTTGGGCAGGGCGATCAGCGCCTCGGCGGCGCCGACGTCCAGGCTGGTGGCGGACCCGAGCTGCACGGTGTCGGCCAGCGCCAGGCCGCCGGCATAGCCGGCAAAGGCCAGGTTGGCGGCGCTGTCGGTGACGGTGACCGTGTGGCCCGCCTTGTCCAGGCCGCCCAGGCCGGCCAGCCGTGTGGCGTCGGCCGCGGACAGCGTCTGGTCGCCGGACAGTGCGATGGTCGTGGCCATGGCCAGGCCGGACGCGTTGGCCGTGGAGGTCAGGGCCGCCGCGCCGTCGCTTACGGTCAGGGTGTGACCGCCCAGCGAGAAGCGGCTGCCGAGCAGGGCGAGTTCCGCGGCCTGGGTGGCGGACACGGTGGCGTCCTGCGACAGCGTCACGGTGCTGGCGGCGAGTTCACCGTTCCAGTAGTCGGGCATGGGCCCGGCGCCGGTGACCTGCAGCAGGTGGGCGGCGGTGTCCAGCACGCCGATCTGCGCGATGCCGGGGGTGAACCCGGGCAGGCTGGCCAGTTGCTCCGCCTGCATGGCGCTGAGGCTGGAGTCGGACGGATCGGGCGTCAGCATGATGGCCGAGGCCAGGCTGACATCGCTGCCCACCAGGGCCAGCAGGTGGGTCGCGGTATCGGAGATCAGCAGCAGGTTGCCGTTGTCGCTGTAGTTCGGCAGTGCGCGGATGGCGTCGAACTGCGCGACGGAGGCGATGCCGCTGCCCTGCAGGTCGATGGCGCTGGCCATCGCCGCGGTGGCGGCGTCCAGTTGCGCCAGGTGGCCGATGCTGTCGGTGATCGTCAACTGGTTGGCGATCCCGGCGCCGTGGGTGCCCAGGCTGAAGTCGGCAAGCGCATTCAGTGCCTGGGCCTGCGCCACCGTGGCGCTGTCATCGCCGCTGAGCGTGACGGCCGGCACCTGGCCGACCAGCGTCGCATTGGACGGTGCCAGGATGTTGGCGACGGTGTCGGCGACGACCGCGCCGGCCGGACCCGCGGTGAAGTGGGGCAGCAGGCCGAGCTGCGCGGCGGTTGCGAGTGATACGACCCAGGGGGTGGCGTTTGCCGCCAGCTCCGTGACGCCGATCTGGTTGGCGATCGGCGCCAGGTTCTGCGCGTCGGCGAGCAGCGCGGTGGGCGTGTCCTGTACCGTCAGCGTGTGGCCGCCGTTGTCGAAGCGGGAGCCGAGCTGCGCCAGTTGCGCCGCCTGCGCGGCGTCGATGGTGGCGTCGGCCGACAGCGAGACATGGCTGGCGAGCTGTTCGCCCGCCCAGTCGTCGGGCTGCGCGCCGGTGCCCTGCAACAGGTTCGCCGCGGTATCGGCGATGCTGACGTTACCGTTGGCCTGCAGGTTGGGCAGGGTGGTCAGCGCCTGCGCCTGCGCCGCGGTGACCGTGGACCCTGGCGTAACCGCGATGCTGGACAGGTGGGTCAACTGATCGGCGGTCAGCGGAACCAGCGTCTGCAGTGCGCTGGCGGTGTCGGCGACGGCGACCTGGCCGATGCCGCTGAAGTTGGGAAGCTGGGTCAGCGACAGGTAGTCGGCCGCCGAGAGGGCGCTGCCGCCGCTGGTGACCTGGATATCGGTCGCCATGGCCCGCGTGCCCGCGTCCAGGCCGGCGATGTGCAGCGCGGTGTCGCTGATCGTCAGGCTGTGCCCGTTCAGCACGAACCCGCTGAGCGCGTGCAGGGATTCGGCCTGGCTGGCCGAAACGGTGGCATCCGCCGACAGTTCCGGCACGATATGGCCGATCAGGCCCAGCGGCAGGTTGGGCAGCGTGGGCGCGGTGGCGAGCAGTGTGGTGGCCGTGTCGGCCAGGGTGATCTGGCTGGCGAACGCGCTGGCGTCGAGATTCGGCAGGGCGGCCAGCGTGGCCAGTTGGGCGGCGTCGATCACGAACTGGCTGGCGTTGCCTGCCGTCTCGGCCGCCAGTGTTTCGCTCGCAACGAAGGAGGCCAGGGTTGCCGGCATGGCCGCGAGGTGCAGCGGGGTGTCGGCAACGGTAACCGGGTTGGTACCGGTGAACTGCGTGTGCAGGTCGGACAGCGCGGTTGCGTCCGCGACGGTCAGCGTGGCTGGTTGGGACAGTTGGACCGCGTACGCCATCGTCAGCAACGAGGGGCTGGCCTGCAGCAGGTTCTGCGCCGTGTCGCTGATGACCAGGTGATGCGACCCGGGCGTGAAGCCGCTGAAGGCGGCCAGCAGGGTGGCGTCGGCGACCGACAGCGTGGCGTCGGCGCTGAGCAGCACCAGGCTGTGCCAGGTGTTCAGCGTCACCAGGTTCGTCGGGTTGCTGGTCAGGCCGGTGAGGTTCGCTGCGGTGTCGGAAAGGATCAGCGTGGCGCTGCCTGGTGAGAATTTCGGGCCAAGCGCGACGAGTTGTGTTGCCTGGGCGGCGCTGACGCGCGCGTCGTCGGCCAGGGTGATCGAGGCAGCCAGGGTGACGCCGGCATTGTTGGCCGGGTTGATCAGGTTGGCCGCCGAGTTGGCGATCAGGACGAAGTTGCCGCCCAGGCTGAAATGTGTCGCGCCGACGGCACTGCGCAGGTCCGCAAGCTGCGTCGCCTCGGCCGCCGTCAGGTTCGGCAAATCGGTCATCCGCACGGCGCCGGCATACTGCGCCACTGTCGCTTCGTGCGCGGCCAGTGCTTCCGCGGTGTCCTGGACGGTCAGTGTTGCTGCGCCGGCAACGCCGAATGCCGGCAGGGCCGCGAGTTCGGCCAGCGTGGCGGTGTCCACCGTGGCGCTGCTGCTCAGTTGCGCCGCTTCCGCGGCGCCGCCCGGCGCGAAGTGCAGGGTCGGATCCAGCAGGTCCGCCAGCGGAACGGCAAGCGTGCCCGAGGTGACGGTGATCGACTGGAAGCCGTGATTGAAGATGGAATCCGCAACCGCACTGATTGCCGGTCCGGTATCGGAGACGGCAAGCGTGTAGTCACTGGGGTTCATGCCCGGCACGGCGACCAGCGCAGCCGCGTCACTGGCGGAGAGAATGCTGTGGTCGTTGGTCGCGGTGACGGTGACATCGCCGGCCTGTTGCAGCAGCGACAACGTACTGGCGCCTGCGGCGATGTCCTGCAGCGTGTCCACCACGTGCAGTGACGTGCCATTGGCGGTCGGCGCCAGGGTCAGTTCGCCAAGATTGGCCAACTGGCCGAGCTGGGTCAGTTGCGCGACCGTGTAGCTGCCGCTGTCCAGTTCGGCCGTGACATGGGTGATTGCACTGAAGGCCGGCGCATTGGTCGCCAGGGCGGCGACCAGGTTTGCCACCGTGTCATCGGCCGTGAGGTTGGTCAGCAGCGCCGTCTGTGCCGGGGTCAGTTCGGCCAGGTGGACGATACTATCCGAAACGGATAGCTGGTTGCCGCTGCCGGCCGTGAATCCCGGCAGGGTGGACAGTTGCTGCACCTGCGCGACAGATGCGGTTTCACTGGAAAGCAGATGCGAATCCTGCACCAGCGCGATCTGTGCCGCCGACAGCGCCAGCAGGTTCGCCATGGTGTCGGCAACGGTCAGCGTATGGCCGGCTGTCGTGGAAAAGTTCGGTACCGTCTGCAGGTCGGCGAGCTGGCTTGCCGTCACGGTCTGGCCGGGTGCGGGCACGACCGACATGGCGGGGAACGCACCGGTCAGTGTGGTCAGGGTCGCAGTGCCGTTGACCAGGTTGCCGATGCTGTCGCTGACCTGCAATGCCACGCCCGGCATCGTCGCAAGCGCAAGATGCGACAGGCTGAAGCTGTTCATGCTGGCGAGCGAGTCGGAGATTGTCAGCGTGGTGCCCGACGCGATGGTGAAACCCGGCAGCGCCGAAAGCGTGACGGCATCGGCCGCGGAAACGGTCGAATCGACCGCGACTTCGTAGACCTGCAGGGCGGGCTTCGCGATATCGGGTGTCACGGCCAGCAGGTTTGCCGCCGTATCCGCCAGGGTGATGATTGTGCCGGATGCAGTGAAGTGGGGCCACGTCTCCAGCAGTTGCAGTTGGGCCAGGGTCAGCGTGGAGTCGGTGACGACTGAAATCGTGTCGGCGCCATGGATGATGGGGTTGTTGGCCGCCGCCAGGATATCGGCGGCAGTGTCAACCACCTGGACTGAAGTGCCCACGAGCGGCGCCTGGGCGTTGCCGGCAAACGTCAGGGAACCGACGGTGTCGCGAATCGTCAAACTGTAGCCGCCAAGGCTGAACGCGCTGCCGAGCGTATAGAGTGCCTCGGCGCGGTACGCATCGACCGCGGCATCACCACTCAGGGTGAACAGACTGACACGCGACAGCAGATCGCTGTTGCCAATGGCGTCGGCAATATTGATCGGCGTATCGACAACGGTGATGCCGCTGGCCGTCGTCTGCAGCGCCTGCGCGACCGTATAGGTCTGTGTGCTCATGTCGAGGTATTCCCTGCGTGGCCCAATCGACCGGCTCCGGCATTGATGTCGAGGGAACTCGCCGTCGCGCGTCGAATTGTCGGGAACAATGACAGCCATCTCTTGATCAAAAGTTAGCGGCATGCAGAAATCTGCAGACAGGGTTTCTGGAACGAACCGGGAATCCAAACGTCAGACCTTGTCCCCTGGCATGATGCGCGTCTGCCTGTTAGACGGCGCGGCATGGATGCCAGAACGACGGTCACTTCACTGACGGATGCCAACGACAGCACGCTGACGCTACTGCGGCGGCTGTGGAACGAGCATATCCGTCACTACAAGGCGCGGTTGCTGCTGATCCTGGTCCTCACCGGGCTCATGGCCGGTGCCACGGCGCTGTATCCGGTGGTGATCGATCACGCGTTCCAGATGTTCACCAACAAGGACCGGCGCATCCTGTACCAGATCCCGGCGCTGGTGCTGGTGGTCACCAGCGTCAAGGCGGCGGCGCAGTATCTCCAGAACGTCCAGGTGCAGGAGGTGGTGCTGCAGGTGATCCGCACCCTGCAGGGTCGCATGTTCGCCCACCTCACCCAGTCCGACCTGGCTCGGCTGGAACGCGAATCGCCGGCACAGCTCGCGGTGCGGTTCACCACCGATGCATCGATCATCCGCGAGGCGCTGACCCGGGCGGTGAACGGCATCGCCGACGCGGTGACCGTCACTCAGCCTGGCGGTTTCGATGCTGTACCTGGACTGGCTGCTGTCGCTGATCGCGGCGGCGGTTTATCCGCTGGCCGCCGTGCCCATCCAGCGCATCGGCCGCCGCGTCCGCAGCGCCTCGGGCGGCATGCAGGAGCGGATGGGCGAGACCTCGGCGCTGTTGAACGAGAGCTTCGGCCAGGCCCGCACCGTGCGCGCCTACCGGCTGGAGGCGAGCGAGGCCGAACGCGCGGAACACGCCTTCACACAGCTCTACCGGGCGTTGTTCCGCATGAGCAAAAGCCGGGCGCGTATCGATCCGGTGCTGGAGGTTCTGGGGGGTGCGGCCGTTGCGGCGGTGATCGGATTCGCCGGCTGGCGCGCCGCCCTGGGCACCCAGACGATCGGCAATTTCACCGGTTTCGTCGCCGCGCTGCTGATCGCCGCCCGCCCGCTGCGTGCGCTGGGCTCGCTGAACGCGGCCTTGCAGGAGGGGTTGGCCGGGCTGAGCCGTGTTTTCAGCGTGCTGGATGAACGGGCACAGGTCACCGACGCCCCGGATGCGATCGAACTGCCGGCCGGGCCGGGACATGTGGTGTTCGACGACGTGCACTTCTTTTATGCCGACGGCCGCGGCGCGCTGCGCGGGCTGAGCTTCGAGGCGTTGCCCGGCCGGACGGTGGCGCTGGTCGGGCCGTCGGGCGCCGGGAAATCGACGGCGCTGGCGCTGATCCCGCGGCTGCATGACGTCACCGGCGGGGCGGTACGGGTGGATGGCGCGGACCTGCGGCAGGTGACGCTGGCGAGCCTGCGCGACGCGATCGCCTATGTCGGGCAGGACGCGTTGCTGTTCGACGATTCGGTGGCGGCGAACATCCGCATGGGACGGCTGGACGCGAGTGAGGCCGAGGTGGAGGCGGCCGCGCGCGCCGCCGCGGCGGCCGATTTCATCGCGGCACTGCCGGAAGGCTATGCGACCCGCGTCGGTCCCGGCGGCCAGCGCCTGTCCGGCGGCCAGCGCCAGCGGGTGGCCCTGGCGCGCGCGCTACTGCGCAATCCGCGCATCCTGTTGCTGGACGAGGCGACCAGCGCGCTGGATACGGAAAGCGAAGCGGCGGTGCAGGAGGCGCTCGCGCGCCTGCGCAAGGGCCGCACCACGATCGTGGTCGCGCACCGGTTGTCCACGGTGCGGGATGCGGACCTGGTGGTGGTGGTGTCCGACGGGCATGCGGTCGAGCAGGGAACGCATGCCGCGCTGATGGCGGAGGACGGGCTGTACGCGCGCCTGGTGCGCAGCCAGGCGCTGGTGCAGTAGGGGCAGGCAGGGAAGCTCCGGGGGATTCGTTCGGAAGCTCCAACCCTCTGGCGCGTCTGGCGCAGGAATGGCACGGTCTGGACCGGGCCTCGACGCCCGAGCATCAGGCTGGAGGATGTCGCCGTGACCGATCTCGTGCGCGACCGCTACACGTTCGCCGACTTCCCGCTGGAGCGCGGCGGAACCCTGCCGGAGGTCACCATCGCCTATACCACCCGCGGCCGACTGGCGGCGGACGGGCGGAACGCCGTGCTGGTGACGCATGGCTATACCAGCGGCCACCAGATGATCGAGCCGGGCGCCGGCTCCTCGGAAGGCGCGTGGAGCACGCTGGTCGGGCCCGGGGCGCCGATCGATACCGACCGGTATTATGTGGTCGCGTCCAACATGCTGGGGTCCAGCTTCGGGTCCACCAACGCCGCCTCGATCGACCCGCGCACCGGCAAGCCGTACGGGTCCTCGTTCCCGGAGATCACCGTGACCGATATCGTCACCGCGCAGCACCGGCTGCTTGCAGCATTTGGGGGTGAAGCACCTGCGCGCGGTGGTCGGGCCGTCCTATGGCGGGTTCCAGGCGTTCCAGTGGGCGGTGACCTTCCCGGACTTCATGGACGGCATCGTGCCGGTGGTCTCGGCGCCGAAGCACCGGCGGGACATGACCACCGAGCTGCGTGCCCGCTTCGCCCGCGATCCCAACTGGAACGGCGGCGACTATTACGGCACGGGCGGGATGGCGGCGAGCATGACCGCGCTGCGCGTGGAGACGCTGAAGCGCTACGGCATGATGGAATTGCTGGCCGACAAGATCCCCGACAAGGCGGCGCGGGAGGAGGCGGTTCATCGCCTCGCCGCCCAGTGGGCCGGGGCGTTCGATGCCAACTCCATGCTGATTCTGGGCCGGGCGGCGGAGTTCTATGATGTGACGGACCGGCTGGACCGCATCCGCGTCCCGGTCCTGTATGTCCTGTCGCGCACCGACGCGCTGTTCCCGCCCAGCCTGGCGCCGGAGGTGACCGCCGCCCTGCGCGCCGCCGGCGTGGACGCCACCTATTTCGAGATCGACAGCGAGCAGGGCCATCTTGCTTCCGGCGCGGATGCCGCGAAATGGGCCCCGGCGCTGCGTGACTTCATGAACCGACTGGACGCTGCCGCATGAACGATGCTTCCCGCTCCGCCGGTCCGCTGACCCTGGCGATCGATATCGGTGGCACCCGCCTGAAGGCGAGCGTGCTGGATACACAGGGCGTGATGACCGAACCGCCGCAGCGCATCGACACGCCGGACCCGGCCACGCCGGAGTTGGTCCTCGACGGCCTGTTGCAACTGGTGGCGCAGCTCGGCGCCTTCGACCGCATCTCGATCGGGTTCCCCGGGGTGGTGCGGCATGGCAACGTGCTGACCGCGCCGAACCTGGGCACCGAGGCCTGGCGGGGCTGTTCGCTCGCGGTCATGCTGAGCCAGCGCCTGGGCAAGCCGGCGCGTATGCTGAACGATGCCACGGTTCAGGGGCTGGGGGTGATCGCCGGCTCCGGCCTGGAATGCGTGATCACGCTGGGCACCGGCATGGGCTTCGCCCTGTTCGACGACGGCCGGCCGGCGCCGCACCTGGAGCTCAGCCAGCATCCGTCCCACAAGGGCCACACCTACGATGAGTGGCTGGGCAATGCGGCGCTGCGGCGGGTCGGGACGAAGCGCTGGAACAAGCGGGTGCGCAAGGCGATCGGCTGGCTGGACACGCTGGTGAACTACGATGTGCTGCTGATCGGCGGCGGCAACGCCAAGCGCCTGACCGGCGACCTGCCGCCGAACGTGCGCACGGTGCCGAACCAGGCCGGGATCACCGGCGGCATCCGGCTGTGGGACCCGGCGCTGGACGGGGTGGTGGCCAACGCCTGATGGGAAGCACCTGACGGGAAGCACCTGAGGGAGCAGGGGCTGACGGGACAGGGCTTCTGTGCAGATCGCGGCCAGGGGCGGCCCGGGCGCGGCTTTTCCGCCGGCGCCGGCACTTCGTCGCCCCGGTGACATTGACGATGGCCGGTCGAGCAGGCAAATAGCGCCGCCTGGATGGCGGGCATAGCTCAGTTGGTAGAGCGCCAGGTTGTGGTCCTGGATGTCACGGGTTCGAGTCCCGTTGCTCGCCCCACCTTTCTTCCATTGTCACGGCGATACCGCCAATGAGCGCTGACCGCATCGCGGCCGTCATCCTGGCCGGCGGCGCGGCGCGTCGGCTGGGCGGCGGCGACAAACCGCTGCTGCAGGTGGGCGGCGTGCCGATGCTGGCGCGGATCATCGCCGCGCTCCGGCAGGATGTTGCGGCCCTGGCGATCAGCGCCAACGGGGATCTGTCCCGTTTCGCCGACTACGGCGTGCCGGTGCTGCCCGACGGTCGGTTTGCCGGTGAGGGGCCGCTGGCCGGGGTGCTGGCCGGGCTGGACTGGGCCGCGGCGGCCGGGGCGGAGGCGCTGTTCACCGTGCCAGGCGACACGCCCTTCGTGCCGGCGGGGCTGCCCGCTTTCCTGGCGCCGCCGCCCGCCTGCGTCAGCAGCGGCGGGCGGGTGCATCACCTGGTGGCGCTGTGGCCCGTCGCGGTGCGCGAGCAACTGCGGGCGCTGCTTTCCGCACCGGGGCCACGCAACGTGGCCCGTTTCGCCGGAGCGATCGGCACCCGGCGGGTTGATTTCCCGGCTGGTCCGTGGGACCGGTTCCTGAACGTCAATACGCCGGAGGAGTTGGTGCGAGCACGTGCGCTGGCCGGCACAGCCGGGGCGGAGGAAGCCGAATGACCAGGACAGTCGCCATTGCCGGTCTCGGCGCCATCGGCCTGCCGCTTGCGCGTGCCCTCGATGCCGGCGTGGATGGCCTGGCGCTGAGCGCTGTCGCCGTGCGCGACCGGGCGAAGGCCGCCCATACGCTGGCCGGGTTCCGCACGCCGCCGAAGCTGGTGGACATCCCGGCGCTGGCCGAGGCCGACATCGTGGTGGAGGCCGCTCCCGCGGCGGTGTTCGAGTCCATCGCGCAGGCGGCGATCGGCGCGGGCCGCATTTTCGTGCCGGCCTCGGTCGGCGCGCTGCTGCCGCGGATGCACCTGGTGGCGCTGGCGCGGGAGAGCGGCGCACGCATCGTGGTGCCGACCGGCGCCCTGCTGGGCCTGGACGCGGTGCGCGCGGCGGCCGAGGGCGTGGTGGACAGCGTCACCATGGTGACGCGGAAACCGCCGGCCGGCCTGTCCGGCGCGCCGTATCTGGAGCAACACGGGATTCAGGTGAAGGGCCTGGCCGAACCCCTGTGCGTGTTCCGGGGCAATGCGCTGGACGCCGCCGCCGGATTCCCGGCCAACGTCAACGTCGCCGCCGCCCTGGCGCTGGCCGGGATCGGGCCCGAGCGGACGCAAGTGGAGATCTGGGCGGACCCCGGCGTGACACGCAACACCCACACCATTCGCGTGGAGGCGGAAACGGTGCGCTTCAGCATGACGATCGAGAACGTGCCGAGCGCGGAGAACCCGCGTACGGGCAGGCTGACGCCGCTGTCGGTGCTGGCCTGCCTGCGCGGCCTGGTCTCACCCCTGAAGGTGGGCAGCTAGCCGGCGGGAGAGCTTCGATGTGGGAGGCGCTGACCTATGGCGTCACGCTGGCGCTGTTCGGCTACGTGATCTTCGCGACGGTCTGGGTGAAGCACGACCTGCTGCTGCTTGCCTGCATTCCGCCGATGTTCGTCGCCTCGATCGTCGGGTTCGTCATGGGGATCTATACGTTCGAGACCTTCGGCGCGGTGGAGGCCGTGGTGGCGCCGCTGTTGCCGATGCCTGTGGCGCGCATTCTGTCGCGGCGCTACACGCCTCGGGACCTGGTGATCTCGATCTACCTGGCCTGGGCGATCGGCATGGTCTGCGCGCTGGTCGCGTTCAGCTTTCCGGACCGGGTGTGATCCCGGCCCGCGTGATCATTGGCACGCGGCCGCTGGCCCTGCCGTCGTGGCGGATGCAGGCCCACCATTCACGATTGCCCTGATTGCGACAGCGGAGGTCGCGGATGGCCGGCCTCCGTCGCCCATGACGGTGAATGTCCGTCCGCGGGTCGCTGATGGCGGCTGGGGCCGCGATCACGTCGCCTGGATGGGTTCCAGCAGGTAGAGCGCGAACCACCGGGCCGGATCGGTCCACATCTGCCGGCAGGTCCATCCGGCCGCCTGCGCCAGGCGGGTGAACGCCTCGGCGGTGTGCTTGTAGCTATTTTCCGTGTGGATCGTCTCGCCCGCGGCGAAGCGGATCGCCTGGCCGGCGACCTGCACCACCTGGTCGCAGCGGCTGACCAGGTGCATCTCGATGCGACTTGCCTTGTCGTTCCAGATGGCGCGGTGCGCGAAGCGGCTGACGTCGAAATTCGCCGCCGCCTCGCGGTTCAGCCGGACCAGCAGGTTGAGGTTGAAGGCGGCGGTGACGCCGCCCGGGTCGTCGTAGGCCGGCAGCAGAACCGCCGGGTCCTTGCGCAGGTCGGCGCCGACCAGGAAGCGGGAGCGGGGGCCGAGCGTGGTGCGGGCCAGCCGGAAGAAGGCCTGGGCGGCGTCGGGATCGAGGTTGCCGATGGTCGAACCGGGGAAGAAGCCCAGCCGGAGCAGGTCCGCCACCGCGCCGGGCAGGGTGATCGGCTGCATGAAGTCGGCCACCACCGGATGCACCGCGAGCCACGGCAGCGTGTGTCCCAGGCGGGATCGCATCGCGTCCAGTTCCGGGGCGGCGACATCGACCGGGACGTAGGCGCGCAGCGGGGGCCGTTCGGCCGCGTCCGGCAGCAGCAGATGCATCGCCTTCGACTCATCGCTGGCCCCGTACTCCACCAGCACGCTCGGCTCCGCCTGCTGGCGCACCACCAGGGGCGCCACGTCGGTGAGCACCGCGCGCTCGGTGCGGGTCAGGTAGTATTCCGGCAGCTCGGTGATCCGGTAGAACAGCCGGCAGCCTTCCTCATCATAGAACAGCTTCGGCGGCAGCGACTTCCGCGGATGGCGCAGGCCGGCCAGGGCGAGGGCCGCTACGCTGGCGGGAGCGAACGAGCCCGAGTCATTCGGCATCGATGCGGGGTTTCCTGTTCAGACGTCGCGTGCCAGCCGAAGGCCGCAGAACTGCCAGCGCCGGTCCGGATGGAAGAAGTTGCGGTAGCTGAGCCGGGCGTGCCCGGGCGGAGTCGCCAGGGAGGCGCCGCGCAGCACCATCTGGTTGACCATGAACTTGCCGTTGTATTCGCCGACGGCGCCGGGGGGCGCCCGATAGCCGGGATACGGGCTGTAGGCGCTGGCGGTCCACTGCCAGACGTGGGAGCAGGTTTCCCGCAGATCGCCGCGGCCCGCCGCTGCCTCCCATTCGGCTTCGGTGGGCAGGCGGGCGTTGGCCCAGCGGGCATAGGCGTCGGCCTCATACCAACTGATGTGGCGGACCGGCGCGTCCGGGTCCAGCGGCGCCAGGCCGGCCAGGCCCATCTGCCACCAGGCGCCATCGTGCTGCTGCCAGTAGAGCGGGGCGGTCCATCCCTGTTCCTGCACCGTCGCCCATCCGTCCGACATCCACAGCGTCGGGGTGCGGTAGCCGCCGTCCTGCATGAAGGCGAGCCAGTCCCCGTTGCGGACCAGGTGGCTGGCGATGGCGTACGGGTGCAACAGCACCTGGTGCGCGGGCGTCTCGTTGTCGAAGGCGAAGCCGGGGCCGGCGTGGCCGATGGTTGTCACGTCACTGGGGCATTCGATGAAGCGGGCGGTGCCCGGGGCCGGGGGCGGCTCCCGCCAGTCCGGCAGGACCGCCGGCGCGAGTGGGGTCTGCGCGAAGGCGTGCAGCATGTCGGTCAGCAGCAGCTCCTGGTGCTGCTGTTCGTGTTGCAGGCCGAGCTCCACCAGCGCGGGCGCCTGGGCCGGCGCGCGTGGGAGCAGGTCGGACATGGCGGCATCGACATGGGCGCGGTAGGCGGTGACGTCGGCCGCGCCGGGGCGGGTGAGGAGGCCCCGGAACGGGCGGGGATGACGCGCGCCGACTGCTTCATAGTAGGAGTTGAACAGGTAGCGGAACCGTGGATCGCGCACCTGGTAGCCGGGCAGGAACGGGACCAGCACGAACTGCTCGAAGAACCAGGTCGTGTGGGCGCGGTGCCACTTGGCCGGGCTGGCGTCCGGCATCGACTGTACGCACTGGTCCTCGGCGGTCAGTGCCGCCACCAGCGACTCGGTATGGCGGTGTACCGACAGATACCGAGCCAGAGCGGCCTCCCCGCTCGTGGCGGGCAGGTGGAGGACAGCCTCATGCATGCGCAGGCTCCGGCTACAGAACGGCGAAAGCGGGAGGCGAAGGCCCCCCGCACTATGACAGGCTGCCAGGGCGACGCAATCCGCGCCGCCGGCGGTGACGCAATCCGCGCCGCCGGCGGCGACGCATCCGTGCCCACGGCTCGGGGTGGGCGGTTTCCCACCCACCCCTCCCCGTAGCGGTACGGGACCGGACCGCGTGGTCGAAGCGCGGACCCGGCTGCACCGCCGGCATCTGCAACCGCCGCGGCAGGCGGCGGTTGACCTGGGTCAGGCCTTGTTGAACGCGGGCGCCGGCATTGCCTGCGATCGGGATCGCGGTGGATACCGCCACCCGGCCTGCGCGCCTATGCCGTTGCGCGATGGCATCCACCGCGCGGAGACGTGAAGCGGGGAAGCACGGACGGCGGGCACAACGGCCCGGGCGCGCGGCGGGGCATGGCGATTCGCACGGCAACGTGATGATCGGCCGCGGTCCGGCGAAGCGGGCGCCTTGCCATGTGAGTCCCCAATACGGACCGATGCCGACGGAGGCGATGATGGCGACCCGACCGATCTGGCGCGGGCACTTGCGGCTGGCCCTGGTGTCCTGCCCGATCGCGCTGCACAGCGTGACCCGCAGCAGCGGCGACCTGCACTTCCACTTCATCAATCCGAATACCGGCCACCGCGTGCGCATGGTGACGCTGGACGCCGAGACCGACGAGGAACTGTCCCGCCGCGACCTGGTGCGCGGGTACGAGTTCGAGAAGGACCGCTACGTGCTGCTGGACGAGGAGGATTTCGAGCAGGCGAAGATCGAGGCGTCCTCCACCCTGGTGGTGGACAAGTTCGTGCCGGTCGAGTCGATCCCGGCGATCTATTTCGACTCCAGCTACTACCTGGCGCCGGACGGCGAGGCGGGGCAGGACGTGTTCGTGGTGCTGCGCGAGGCGATCGCCCGGTCCGGCCGGGCGGCGCTGTCCCGCGTGGTGATCGCTCGGCGGGAGCGGGCGGTGGCGATCCTGCCGATGGGCAAGGGCATGGTGTGCCACACGCTGCACGAGCCGCGCGACCTGCATGACAGCAAGCCGCTGTTCGATTCGGTTCCCGATGCGCCGCCGGACCGGGAGATGGTGACGCTGGCCAGCCAGTTGATCGAGCGGCAGCAGGGGGACTTCGAGCCGGCGGACAGCGAGGACCGCTACGAGACGCGGCTGCGGGAGGTGATCGCGGCGAAGCTGAAGGGGGAGGGGATTACGCCGGAGCAGCCGGCCGAGCCGGAGCGGGATAATGTGGTGGATCTGATGGCGGCGTTGAAGGCGAGTTTGGGGCGGGGGGAGAGGGCGTCACAGGGCGCCTCGCCGCCGCGGCGGGCGGCTGCGCGGAAGAAGGGGGCGGCCAAACGGGCGAATGGACGGAAGCGGGCGTGATGTTGGGCGCCGCTACAGTCGGATGTTTGTTGCCAACGTCTCCAGGTGGCCATCGTGCAGGCGCATCTGCGACGACTGCAGCCAACCCCGCTAGAGTCGTCAGCGGTAGGCTCAACCCAAGAGTGTAAAGAATATCGACGCGTAGCGAGTTGGCTCGAGGCCAACCCGCTAGACGCTGGGAGCTCAACCCATAGTCCGGCGGCGTAGTACGGCGCCAAGACCAAGCAGGGCGATGCCCAGCACGGACAGGCTTCCTGGTTCCGGAACGCCGCCGCTCTGATCGTTGACCGCCATATTGAACGGTCCATACATATTCGGCCCAACAGACGCGGTCCCGCCACCACCATAGCCGGTTATGTAATAATCCTGTGATGATACACCGGTTCCGGCGTCCGCAGTCGCCCCCGACCACGAGGCATTGGAGCCGCCCGATTCTTGCTCAAGCATGACCCAATAGCGCGTATTGCTGGCAAGAGGAGTAGTAAGTGACACGGTATAGCTCAGTGTCGTCAGGTGAGTGGTCGAAAGCAGCGAATCCGATACGTTTGAAGCCAGCGTTGCGACTGCATTGCCGTAATTGACGTCGGGATGAGAACCTCCCGTATTCAAATCGTTGGCGATGAACACCATGAATGAGCCGCCATTTGCCGCCGCGGTCAGGCCCATCTGTACCTGCACCTGGATATCGGTCACGCCGGTTCCAAGCGTCTGGAACGACGCCCCCAGCGGCCCGAGGCCGCCGTTTGAGGTATCCGCAACGGCATAGGTAGCTGTGCTCGAATCACCAAGGCTGTTGAACAACACCGTCGCATGCGCCGTGCCGCCAAGCGTCACCAAAGCAGTCGCAGCCCACAGAACCTTCTTGGTGATCATGGATCGAAGACCCCTTCCGAATGTCACGGAGGCACACAGCAATAGGCATGCCAAAGCCCGGACAGCCTGAAAAATCAGGAAATTATCCGGGCTGCCATTTGACATCTTCGAAGCTGTGTAAAATTTTTCGACATACGATCGCGGGGCCTGAGACGGCGGCTGCAAGCCGCGTTCTTCATCGAGATCTTCCGTGCACGGGGCCGCTGAAACGACCTGAGGTCAGATCAGGAGGGCGTGGTCCGAGTGGGCTTTCGAGTTGCTGGGTGACAGTTTCCTTGTACATCACCTGGATAGCCGTGACGGGAATGCAAATTTTGTTTGACGGGTATGAACCTGCCGGGCAGGTTATGAGGCTAAGGCAGCGGCCGTCGTCCCGAGGGGCGGCGTGGCAGCTCGTGGTACGAGTTCTTGCGGAGCGCACGAAATGGCTGGCACGTTTACCTGGACACACAACGCCGCGGGCAGCAGCGGAAACTGGTCAACAGCCACCGACTGGAGTCCCGTTGCTGGTGCCCCGCCGGGCAGCACCAATTCGGGCGATACAACGATCGTCCAACTTTCCGCTGCTTTAGCAGCGAAGGGGGGAAAAGGCGGTACCCCCACCTATACTGTGAATTTTGACGAAACTTCTCCGTGGTATATCGGCTCTCTCACGGGGAACGTTGGAGTTATTCTAAACTTCAACGCGAATACCTCCCTTACTGTCAACAATGCGACCAAGCTGACCGGCAGCAACTCCCAGACCATTTTAGATGCAACGGGCGCCAGTCTGACCGCCAAAGGGGGGCTGACGGTCCAGACCGCCTCAACGCTGGCGGTTTCGACAGGTGTGGTGTCCGTGTCGAACGGAGCGACGCTCACCTCGGCCACCATGAACATCGGGACGGGGTCTGGTTCCGGTACCCTGATTGCCGACAACCTAAATGTAAACGGTGGTGGAGTTCTTTCTGTCTCTGGTGGCGGTGCAGCACTGAGCGTTAGTGGGAATGGGACCGTCTCTGGAACTGGCAATGCTCTGACCGTGGAGGCCGGCGGTTCCGCTACATTCGGGGCGTTGTCGCTGGCAAAGAATTCTGGCTCGCTTACGGTCAATTCCAGCACTCTCTCCGGCACCGCGGGCCAGTTGATCATTGGTGCCGGCGATGCGGTGAATCTCAGTGGCGGCACTATCGATTTCGGGAGTGCTAAGGGCGCACTCGGTATATTGAACAACGGTGTCATTACTGGCTACGGCACGCTGATTACACAAACCGGGAGCTTTGATTTCGAAGGCAACGGTAGTGTCATCGCAAGTGGCGGACTTCTCAGCCTTGGGGCTGCGGCAAACGCCAGCGTGGTCCCCTCAACCCCGCAATTTTCGATCTCGAATAGCTCCACGCTGCAGTTCAGCGGTGCCGTCGGCAGCGGTGCGACAATCGACGTAAGCAAGGGCACTGCGGACGTTCTGAGCCTCACGTCGGGCACCAACGGCGATTTCCATGGCACGGTGAGCGGATTTGCCGCGGGCGACACCATCCAGGTCGCCGGGGCCGCTTCTTACGTGCTGAGCGGTTCAACGCTGCAGGCCTATGACAGCACAGGCGGAACGGGCAACCTCCTCCAAACTGTCAGTTTCGGGGCGTCGTCGCCCCACAGCAACGAGACCCTGAACGGCAGCACCTTCACCGTCTGCTTCGCCGCCGGCAGCCGCATCCGCACCGAGGATGGCGACGTCCCGGTGGAGCAACTGACCGAAGGCCAGCGCGTCGCCGTCCTGCGAGATGGTGCGATCGACCACACCCCGATCACCTGGATCGGCGAACGCCGCATCAACCTGACCGCGCACCCGCAGCCGCAGACGGCCGCACCGGTGCGTATCCTGCGCGGCGCGATCGGCGAGAACCTGCCGGAGCGGGACCTGGTGCTCTCGCCCGACCACTGCCTGTTCCTCGACGGCAAGCTGATCCCTGCGAAGGCGCTGATCAACGGCATGACCATCGTGCAGGACCGCGACGTGCCGGCGGTGCACTACTTCCACGTGGAGGTGGACCCGCACGCGGTGCTGCTCGCCGAAGGGCTGCCGGTGGAAAGCTACCTGGACACCGGCAATCGCGCCTATTTCCAGAACTGCGGTGCCGCGCTCGTGCTGCACCCCGAGTTCACCGTGAACGCCGGCCTCAAGACCTGGGAAACCCACGCCTGCGCCCCGCTGACGGTGCAGCCGGATGCGGTGCGGCCGATCTGGCAGCGCCTGGTGGACCGGGCCGAGTCGCTGGGCTTCACCGCCCCCCAGCCGGCGACCACGGAAGATGCGGACCTGCATCTGGTGGCCAACGGCCGGGTGGTCCGCCCGATGACGGTGCGGGGCGGCCGAACCGTGTTCGCGCTGCCGGCCGGCTGCGACTCGGTGCGGCTGGTGTCACGCGCCACCATTCCGTCCGACCTGGCCGCCTACCGGGATGACTGGCGCTCGCTGGGCGTCGCGGTGTCCCGCATCACCGTGCGGGCCGAGGGCATGCAGGCGGAAATCCCGGCCGACCATCCGAACCTGATGCGCGGCTGGCACCCCGTCGAGTCCGACGGCGCGACGACCTGGCGCTGGACCAGCGGCGACGCGGAACTCGGTCTGCCGGCGGTGGACGGCCCGGCGATCCTCGAAGTGCAGGTGTGCAACACCGCCACCTACATCGTCGCGCCCGCGGTGCAGCAGGCGGACGCCCGCCTCGCCGCCTGACGCCCACGTAACAGAGCGACAGATCAACAGGGCCGGTGTTCACCGGCCCTGTTTTTGCGTGCGCACGCCTGCACGTCTGGCCTGCCGAGCCGTGGAGACATGCAATTCGCTGAAAGTCGTCAACGGGTTGCAAACGCAACGTGATACGTGGCACTTTGCTGGTTAACGCGGAACCGGGGCCGGTCGGGTTCGGTCCCGCACCAGTTCACGGCTGCCCACGGCAGGAGGCCCCCGGACTTCCATGGAGACTCAGCGCCAGGTTTTTGTACTGCATGTTCCGGTACCGGCACAACCATGACCGACAGCAATTCCGGAGCGCCGATCTCAATTCCTGTCGACAGTCAGTTCGTGCTGTCAGGCGGAACCTTGTCGGTTCCCAGCGGGATCATCAATGATGGGACGGTCAGTGGCTACGGTACGATCAGCACCGGGACCGGCGACGCGGATTTCGAGGGGATCGGGCAGTGTCATAGCGTCCGGGGGGATCCTCAGCTTCAACGCGGTCGCCAACAGCTCGACAGCCCACGCTGCGCTGAATTTCTCAATCGACAGCAACGCAACGCTCGAATTTACCGGCACCGTCGGTCCTGGCGCGACGATCGACATGAGCGCTGGCACCAACGACGTCCTCGACATAGCATCCGGGACCGATTTCCAGGCAACGATCAAAAACTTTGCCAGCGGCGACACCATCTCCGTCGCGAACGTCGGGAGCTACACAGTCAATAGTTCAGGTTCGACGACGAGTTTGGTCGTGACCTACATCGGCGGTGGGACATCGACGATCAACTTCGACGCGTCCTACCAAGCCAGCGCGATCGAAGCCAGTCTCGGGTCTGGTACGACGTCCTTTACAACCACCGTGACACCCTGCTTCGCCGCCGGCAGCCGCATCCGCACCGAGCGCGGCGACAGGCCGGTGGAGCACCTAAAGGAAGGCGACCGCGTCGCGGTGCTGCGCGACGGTGCGATCGCCTATACTCCGGTCATCTGGACAGGCCACCGTCGCCTCAACCTGCGCACCCACCCGCAGCCGCAGACCGCCGCACCGGTGCGTATCCGGCGCGGCGCAATCGGCGAGAACCTGCCGGAGCGGGACCTGGTGCTGTCGCCCGACCACTGCCTGTTCCTCGACGGCAAGCTGATCCCCGCCAAGTCCCTGATCAACGGCATGACAATCGTGCAGGAGCGCGACGTGCCGGCGGTGCACTACTTCCACGTGGAAGTGGAGCCGCACGCGGTGCTGCTCGCCGAGGGGCTGCCGGTGGAAAGTTACCTGGACACCGGCAATCGTGCCTGCTTCCAGAACTGCGGTGCCGCGCTCGTGCTGCATCCGGAGTTCACCGTGAACGCCGGCCTGAAGGCCTGGGAAACCCACGCCTGCGCACCGCTGACCGTGCACCCGGATGCGGTGCAGCCGATCTGGCAACGCCTGGCTGACCGGGCCGGGTCGCTGGGCTTTACGGCCACGCAGCCGAAGACCACGCGGGAGCCCGGTCTGCACCTGCTCGCCAACGGCCGGGTCGTCCGCCCGATAACGGTGCGTGCAGGCCGCTACGTCTTCACCCTGCCGGCCGGCTGCGACCTGGTGCGGCTGGTGTCGCACGCCACCATCCCGTCGGACCTGCAAGCCTACCGGGACGACTGGCGCTCGCTGGGCGTCGCGGTATCCCGCATCGCCGTGCGGGCCGAGGGAGGGCACGCGGAAATCCCGGCCGACCACCCGCACCTGGTGCGCGGCTGGCACCCGGTCGAGTCGGACGGCGCCACGACCTGGCGCTGGACCGATGGCAACGCAGAACTCGCGCTGGATGCGGCGCACGGTCCGGTGATCCTCGAGCTTCAGGTGTGCAACACCGCCACCTACATCGTGGAAGCAGCCGCGGGGCAGCCGGCCGAACCTCTCGCCGCCTGACGCGCCAAGGCCGGCCACGAGGCGACGGAGCCTGCCGCTTCGTCGTGGGGTTGCCTCCACGAGCCAGAACAGGACTCCCGCGTTCCGTGGCGCGCCCGCGTCACGCTCGGCGTCCATGCCGCACTACGGCCGTGGTTCTCCAGCGCGAACGCACGCAGCGTGCGGTGTCGGCAGTCGTGGCTCAACAGGTGCCATCATCGCGGTGCCTCTGCCCGCGCAAACGAGTTCAGGCGCGGCGTCCGGGCCAGATTGTGCAACCCGATCGCCAGCCCCTCGCCCGATTGCGGCAAAGCAAGGTCGAGCCAGTAAAGCTGGCGTTGCTGCCCGGCCAGGCTGCGCTTGAACCGGTCCGGACCGGCCAGGAAGTCGTACACGGTCGCCCCGGTTGCGCGGGCATGCAGTATCGCGGCGTGATGGCAGCTCAGGCCGGGTTTCGCGTGTGACCCGGCCAGTCGCCGTGCCAGCAGGTAATCGAAGCCGGACTGATACGTCAGAACCCGTCCGTCCAGCCGGAAATTGTAGAGAAAGCCCAGAACCTGCGACCCGGCGGTGATGCGCAGCAGTTCCACCTCGCGGCGCGGAACGCCGCGCGCCACCAGGCTGCGGTGGAAGTGCAGGAAAGCCGGGTTGTCGAAGGCCCCCGGCTGGCCGCGCGCCGCCCAGCTCGCCTGGTGCAGGCGAACCAGGTCATCCAGTGCCTCCAGTGCCTCCGCCACGGTGTCTGCCTGCTGCACGCGAAGGGGGCCGAGCCGTGAGAAGCAGCGGTCGGAGCGGCGAAGCTGGTAGCGGGTGTTGCTCGACAGGGTGGCGAGATACCCTTCGTGCCCGGGCGGCAGCGCGGTGAGATCGACATAGGGGGCGCCGCTCTGCCGCACCAGCAGCACGCGGCCGGCCTGTTGCGCCGCCAGCAGGTGATCCGCATCGACGCCGCCCAGCCGAAGCCGCACGCCCCAGGGACGACGGCAGCGGCGATGGCGGCGGGTCGGGGCCGCGATGTCCGACAGCAGCAGGCGCAGGCATGTCGGCAGCAGGTCCGTGGCGTCGCGGGCCAGCAGAACGCCGTTGTGCTCGACGAAAACCGCGTCCAACGCCTCGTCGCCGCTCTGGTTCAGCCACAGCAACTCGCGCCCCAGGGGGCCACGCCGACGGTTGAACAGCGCCAGCCCCACCACCCGATCGTCGCGCATGACGCGCAGCAGCAGCGGATCGGCGAAACGTTCCGCCGCCAGGCAGCCGACCCAGGTCCAGCTCTGGAAGAAGGACGGGGCGGCCTCGGCCTCCAGCGCCCGCCATGGCGTCGCCAGTGCGTCCAGATCGCGGACCGGAGTCAGCTCGAGGCGAAGCCGGGCGCCGGTCAGGTCCTGGCGCATTGTCGGTCGGACCGGTGGTCCGCCCTTTCCCGCGCCGAGCCCGGCGCAGCGTGGGGTTCGGCTGCGCACCTGCCAGCCGCGGGACTGGTTCCAGGCTTCGATCGGCGACGCACTGTTCGTTCAGACAAGCTGGTACTCGGCAAGCGTGGCCTCGCAGGCGGCCCGTGCCGCTTCGTCGTCAGCGAAGTCCCGCAACCGTCCCGCATCATCCAGCAGGAAGTCCGGATCGATCAGTCCCGCCGCATCGCCCCGCAGGGCGGCAAGCCAGGGGGCGCCCGGACGCGAGCGGTCGCGGAAGACAAGCGCCAGCCCGCGTGTGTGTTCCTGGGCATCGGCGCCGCGGTCGATCCAGCCGGACGGGGGCGGAGCCGCCGGTGTCTGCTGCGGAACCGGGTTGGGCACAGGCGCGCCGGCGGCCTGCGACGGGATGATGGTGCCCGGCATCATGCTGTCGGCCGGTGGTGGTGCGAACGGTGCACCATTCCCCGGCGCGCCGGCGGTGGCGGTGGCGGTGGCGGTGGGCAGGCCCGCTGGTTGGACCGCAGATGATGCAGGCGGCGCACCGGCCGGCGGTGCTCCGATCGGCGGTGCTTCAGCCGCGGCCCCGGCCGCGGCGCCGGCGGGAGCGGCGTTCGGCGGGCCGGGCGGTTCGGCCGAAACCGGCGTGGGCGCCGGCGTGTCCATTTGCGGCGCGATGCCCATCAGCGCCCTGGTTTGTGGCAGGTAGGCCTTGATCGAGTCGTCCTTCACCGTGCACGCCGCCGCCAGGTGTTCGAACACGTCCTCGGTGTATTTCGGTTCGGCATAGTCGAACATCGCGCTGCCGCGATGGATCTTGGCCAGCCACTCACGCCGGGATCTTGTATAGTAGTGGTTGATCACCAGCCCTTGATGGCACGCCGCCGGTTGCAGCCCGACATTGGGAACTTCCTGGCCCAGCGGATTGCACACCGGCCCCTTCACGCGGAATTCGTGCGGATTTTCGGTGACGTCCAGCAACTCGGAGCAGCGGACGATCGACTTGACGTGCCGGTTCACCGGCAGCGAGTCCTCCGCCCGCAGGTCATAGGCTTCGGTCACCAGGCCGGGCGCGGGTTCCTCACGTCCCGCCGGCCCGAACACCCGCCAGTTCGCCAGCACCGCGGCGGCATGCTGGCAGCGCTGCAGCGTGTCGGCCAGGCTGTTGCCGCCCAGCGGCAGGATGAATTCGTCCAGGTCGATGAACGCGGCCCAGTCGTGGGCGGGGGCGAAGATGTCGATGAAGTGGCGATAGGCGGACAACTGGCCCGGGCGCTGCGGCCAGTGGATCACCGTGGCGCAGTCGGTCAGGGGGGAGCGGCGGACCAGATCCGCGCCGCCGTCCGTGCTGGCGTTGTCGTACAGCACGAACCGGTCGAATCCGATCACACGGTGGTAGGCGATCCATTCCAGCAGATAGGGCGCCTCATTTTTGAAGATAGCGCAGACAGCGAGCGAGCGGCGGTCCATGTACGTCCGTTCCGGGTCAGGCGGCGGATCCGGTCAGTGCCGGTCCGGTCATGCGGCGAATCGTGCCGCTGGTGCTGTGGCCCTGCTGCAGGTCCACCAGCAGCACACGCCCGCCCCAGCCGCGCACCAGGTCGCCGCCGACCACCTGATCTACCGTGTAATCGGCCCCTTTCACCAGCACGTCCGGGCGCAGCGCGCGGATCAGTTCCAATGGGGTGTCCTCGTCGAACAGCGTCACCAGATCGACGGGTGCCAGCGACGCCATCACCGTGGCCCGTGCGCTTTCCGATTGAACCGGACGGGTCGGACCCTTCAGCCGCCGCACCGAAGCATCCGTGTTGAGCGCCACGATCAGCCGGTCGCAGGCGGCGCGGGCCTCGGTCAGCAGGCGCACATGGCCCGGGTGGATCAGGTCGAAGCAGCCATTGGCGAAGCCGACCCGCAGCCGCCGGGTGTGCCAGGCGGCGACGCGGCGCGCCGCTTCCTCCGGTGTGGCCAGCTTGCGGTCGGTGGCAATCAGGTCCTCCAGGTGCAGCGCCGCGAGCAGTTCGTCCGCCGAGACGGTGGCGGTGCCCTGCTTGCCCACCGAAATTCCGGCGGTCACGTTGGCCAGCGTGGCCGCTTCGGGCAGGGGGGCCCCGGCGGCCAGGGCGATGGCCAGGGCCGCCACCAGCGTATCGCCGGCGCCGGACACGTCGGCCACCTCGCGGGCGCGGGTCGGCAGGTGCAACGCCGGACGGTCCCGCCGCACCAGCGTCAGGCCCTTGGCGGAACGCGTCACCAGAACCGCTTCCGCCTCGGCAACGGCCAGCGCGGCCCGTCCGGCCCGGTCGGCTTCGGCGTCGTGATCGGCGTCGATATGGGTGGCGAAGCGCACCTCGTGCTCGTTCGGGGTCAGCAAGGTGACACCGCGATAGGCGGCGAGGTCGGGGCGCTTCGGATCGGCGATGACCCGGCATCCGTGCGCCGCCGCGCGATCCAGTGCGCCGCGCAGCACCGGGTCGCACAGAACGCCCTTGGCATAATCCGACAGGACAACGATGTCCGCCTGCGGCAACACGGCCTCGAAGCGCGCCAGCACCGCGTCGCGCGTGGCCGCATCGAGCGGTTCCGTGGTCTCCTCGTCCAGCCGCAGCAACTGGTGTGCGCCGGCCATGAACCGGGTCTTGGCCGTGGTCGGGCGGCGCGGCGCGGTCACCAGTTCGGCCTGGATCGCGCCGCTCCCGCCCAGCAGCACGCGCAGTTCGGTTCCCGCCGGATCATCGCCGACCACGCCGACCAGAACGGCCTTGCCGCCCAGCGCTGCCACGTTCAGGGCGACATTCGCCGCGCCCCCCAGCGTGGCGCGGCTGCCCGATGGGCGCAGCACCGGTATCGGCGCCTCGGGCGACAGTCGGTGCGCGCTGCCGCTGACGTAGCGATCGAGCATCACGTCACCCAGCACCAGCACACATGAGTCGGGAAACCGGCGCACGCGGTCGGCCAGCTCGCTGTCAGCGGTAACCTCAATCGGATCGGGCGTCATCGATGTCTTCCGTTCGCTTCGGCGCCGCGGGCCCAATGGTGTGGCGCCGGGAATGATCTCGGCGTTCCTTATCACAACCGGCGCAGGAAATCGGCAACAAGCTGCACGATTTGCCGAGCCCGCGGCGCGGCCAGGAAAAATCCGCAACTGGCTGTTCCATCCGGAAGCCGATCCAGGTATTGGTGTGTCCATGGGTGATCGTCCGGGGGCGTTACGATGCAGGAGGCGTTGTGAAGTACGTTCCGCCATTTGATCTGATCCGACGCTCGGTGGAAATATCGACAGTAAAAGGGGAACTCCGCGTCAACGTTTCCTACGAGGATTTCATCAGTCTCCTCAAGACGATGTTGGCCGGCATCGAAGTCGATGAGGAATGGTACCTGAAGACCTATGAGGACATTGCCCGGGCCGTACGCGAGGGTACCGTCAAATCGGCCAAGCAGCACTTCATTGACGACGGTTACTTCGAGGGCCGGATGCCGTTTCCGATCAAGGTGGATGAGACGTGGTACCTTCGGGAAAATCCCGATGTTGCGGAAAGCGTCCGACGTGGCATCATCGAGTCCGGCCAGACCCATTTCCAGGAGGACGGCTATCGTGAGGGGCGCATGCCGTTCGGCGTATAGCCCGGTCGGGGACAGGAAATACGGGGACGGCAAATGTGGTGGCGTGCCGTCTGCGCCATAGGCACGCGCTGCTGCGGGAGGATAAGCCCCAGGAAATCAGGCGATCATGCGCGAGCGGGTGACCCGGCATCCGTCCCGTCGATTGCGCCCTGATTGCTGCAAGAATGGCCGCCAAAGTGCGGTTGCCCGTAACCTGTCGCCACGAGTGAGACAGACCACCGCATGGCTCGCAAGACGTCCCGGCCCGATTCGGGTTCCGCAACGGTCGTTCGTTCCGCTGGCGCGAAACGTTTCGCCACGTCGCCGCGCGCGCAGAAGTCCGGGGCCGCGCCGCAGCCCGAGCTTCCGGCGGCCGCCGATCGTTCGGCCGACCAGCCACGCGACGTCGGACAGGAGGCCGGTTCGGCCATGCCCGCCCGGATGCTCGAACCGACGACCGCACCGGCCCGCGATGACACGCCACCGATCCTGATCGAACTCGACACCGAACCGACGGGCGGTTTTATCCATGATCGTTTCGATGTGCAGCTTCGCGGACGTGTCGCCGCGGGACTGCCGATCGAGGCGCTGGAACTCGTCACCGACGAACAGCAAATCAGCCGTATCGACTACGGTCAACCGCACCGTGCGCCAGCGACGACGCTGCCGGATGGCACGCCGGGACGGGAGCGCATGTTCCAGTTCAACCTGCCGCGGCTGCAGGCCGAGGCGGAAGGCGTCTGCAACCTGCGTCTGCGCGCATTGAGCCTGGACGGCCATGTGCACGAGGAATCATTCGCCCTGACGCTCGACCCGACCGGTCCGGAGCCGGTGCGGGTGGTCAGCGGTGCGCAACGCGCGCCGGGTGGGCCGGGCGCAAGCCGTCCGCCGATCATCGCCTATGCAGAACGTGCCGTTATCGACGCGGACGGCGAGTTGCTGTTGCATGGCTGGGCCCTGGCGATGAACCCGATCGTCACGGTGCAGGCGTTTCTGGCCGACCAGCGCCTTCCCGCCGCAAGACTTGGGGCGATGCGCGACGACGTTGCCGCACACTACCCGGGCTTTCCGAACGCGCGGCTGTCCGGGTTCACCTTGACCACGCAACTCGGTCCCAACGTCGCCGGGTCGGCACGTTACCTGCGCGTTCAGGCGATCAGCCGCAACGGGTTCTCGCATGAGGTGCTGGTTCCGCTGGAGCGGACGTCGATCCACCCCCCGCGACAACAGGCGGAGCCGCTGGGGGAAGGTGAGACGGAGCAGATCGGCGCCGCTCCGGCCTCCGCGACCGGGGCGCAGCCCATGCCGGATCGTGCCGGCGAAACGTCCGTCCCGCCCGAACCGCCCGCGGAACCGAAACCGCACGACGATCCGCGCCGTGAAATCCGCTATTTCTGCGATGAGGCGCTGTTCCGACCGGACGGAACCCTGCATGTGGTCGGCTGGGCAGTC
The DNA here is from genome assembly GCA_963721065.1 of uncultured Alphaproteobacteria bacterium. Lineage (GTDB taxonomy): Bacteria > Pseudomonadota > Alphaproteobacteria > Acetobacterales > Acetobacteraceae > CAWBLP01. The sequence goes on along the minus strand of CAVRHO010000009.1, from coordinate 81,764 downwards.
TGTGCCGCCGGCCTGGCGGAAATCGTCGTCGCGCTCGATGGTCAGCGGGTCGGCGTGGCGGAACTGGGACGACCCCGGCCCGATGTCGGCGAAGAATTTGCGGACAATCCGGCAGCGAAGTTCGCCGGATTCCGGTTCGAGCAGGTCTTCCCGGAAATCGCCGAGGGCGAACACCAACTGTCCCTGCTGGTGCGCAACGCCCATGGCGATGAGCGGAGCGAGACCCGTCGGGTGCACGCAACCAAACCCGTGCGGCCGGCTCCGGCCGATCCGGCGCCGGAACCCGCCGCTGAGACGCGATCTGAGTTCCGCTTCGAACTCGACGGACCTCAGGTTCTGGACGGGCGTGTGCTGGAGCCGGTCACCGGAAGGCTGACGATCGAAGGCTGGGTGCTGGCCCGTTCCGGCGTGGCCGGCATCCACGTCTATCTCGACGACCAGCGCCTGGGCGAAGCCCACTACGGCCTGGCCCGCCAGGATGTCGGTGCCGCATTCCCCGAGTGGGACAATGCGCTGCGCAGCGGCTATGCGTTCCATTGCCCCCCGCGTGCGCTGCGCGATGGCGAGCATGTCGTGAAGCTGACGGTGCGGGCGAAAAACGGCCAGACGCTGGACCACAGCTTTCGTATCGATGTCAGTAAGTCCGAGCAGGACGATCAGCTCGCATCGATCCGCCGCCGCATGAGTTGCACCGAAGCGGCGCTGCAGGCGGAGCTGCTGGAAAGCCTCGGCTATCGGCCGAACTTCCATTTGGTGCTTTGGCACCGGGCCGGCATTCCGCTGGACGCGCTGCGCGCCACGATGGCCTCATTGGACGCCCAGGGATACGACGCTTGGCAGGCGACCGTTCTGGCGGAAGATCCCGATGCCGCCCACGCCGTCCGTCGTTGGCTGGCCGAACAGGAAGCGGCCCTTGCGGCACGTGTCGCAGTGGTCGATGGCGCGCAGGCCGCCTTTGACGACCAGCTTGTGCAAACCGCCGACCATGACGCGACGTTGTTCGGCCTGCTTTGTCCCGGTGACCTGCTCGGCTGCGACGCGCTGGGGGAGATCGCCCTGTCCGGCGGGCTGCACCGCCAGCCCGACTTCCTCTACGCCGACGAAGCTCGGCCGAGCCCGGCCAGCAAGGAACGGGAACCCTATTTCAAGCCGGATTTCTCCCCGGACCTGCTGCTGTCCACAAACTATATCGGCCGGCCATGGTTCGCTGCCGGATCATTGCTGCGTCAGTGCGCGCTGACTCCACGGTCGCTCTTTGCCGCGGGTGAGTACGATCTGCTGCTGCGTTGCACCGAGCAGGCGCAGACCGTCCATCATGTTCACAAGCTGCTCGCCCAGCGCGGTCCAGCCGAACCGGACGATGACGCCGCCAGTCGCGCGGCGTTGGCCCGGGCCGCGGAACGGCGCGGTTTTGCGGCCACGGTGAAGACCGGATGCCTGCCCGGAACCTACCGGCTGCAGCGCCTGCAGCCTGCAGCCGGCAAGGTCTCGATCATCATTCCCACCTGTGCGGCGCACGGTCATATCGAGACCTGCATCCGCACGTTGCGCGAGACGACGGCCTACAGGAATTACGAAATCGTCTGCATCGACAATATCCCCGCCGGTGAGCCGCGCTGGAAGGCCTGGCTGCAGGAAAACGCCGACCGGATCGTGGACATACAGGAGGCGTTCAACTGGTCGCATTTCAACAACCGTGCGGCCGAAGCGACCGATGGCGAATACCTGCTGTTCCTGAACGACGATATCGAGATCACCCAGCCCGACTGGCTGGACGCGCTGCTGGAGCATGCGCAGCGGCCCGAGGTCGGCATCGTGGGGCCGCAACTGCTGTATCCTGGCGGCAAAGTCCAGCACGCCGGCATGTTCCTGGGCGCCGGCATCGGCCGGCATGCGTTCCGTTTCGTTCCCGGCGACGAACCCGGCTATTTCGGCCTGGCCCTGACCCAGCGCAACGTCATCGCGGTGACCGGCGCCTGCATGCTGATGCGGCGCAGCTTTTTCGAGGCAATGGGCGGGTTCGAGGAAGCCCATTCGGTGATCAACAACGATCTCGATTTCTGCCTGCGCGCGCATCAGGCGGGAAAGCTGACCGTGTTCACGCCCCATGCATCGCTGATCCATCACGAACTGGCCAGTCGAGAGCGCATCGGCGACGATTTCGATACGACGCAGTTCGACTCCCGCTGGCGCACGGTATTCGCTGCCGGCGATCCGTATTTCAATCCACGCCTGTCGCGCTACGCGGACGATTACCGTCCGGACGATGAAGCGGTGCAGACGGTACTGCCCGGCCATCCGCTGTTCGAACGGGCGGAGATCCAGCGCATTCTGGTGGTCAAGCTGGATCATATTGGCGACGTGATCACCGCGTTGCCGGCGATCCGACGCCTGAAGGCGCTGTTTCCGAATGCCAGCATCAGCATGCTGGCCGGCCGCACCGCACGGTCGATCGTGGCGCTGGAACCGGCGATCGACACACTGATCGAATTCGACTTCTTCCATGCCCGCTCGCAACTTGGGGAACGGGAGCTTGCGAAGGAAGATTTCGAGGCGTTGCGTGAGCAACTTGCCCCGCACCGTTTCGACCTGGCGATCGATCTGCGCAAGCACCTCTCGACGCGCGACGTGCTGCGCTATACCGGGGCACGGTTCCTGGCCGGCTACGATTATGTCGGGCAGTTCCCTTTCCTGGACATCGCGCTGGAGTGGGACGGCGACAGGACGCTGCAACGCAAGCGAAGCCACGTGGTGGATGATCTGCTGGCCCTGGTGGAAGCGGTGAACACCGCCAGCACGAGCGACCGCAGCCTGCTGGCCGTGCCACCCGCGCCAATTCCGTTGCACGGTTTGCCGGAGTTGGTGCGAGGCGTTGTTCGAACGCCCCGTCGTGGCGGTGCATGCCGGGGCGGGGAACATCACCAAGCAGTGGCCCGAGGATTATTTCACCGCACTGATCGACCTGTTGCTGGAACGCGACCTGGTGAATGTGCTGCTGGTCGGCGGCCCGGACGACCGGGCGCTGTCGGAGGCGATCGTGCAGAACGTGCTGCTTCCCAACCGGGTCGCGTCCGTGGCGGGAGCGCTTTCACTGGCGGATCTCCCGGGCCTGTTGGTACGCTGTCGGCTGTACATTGGCAACGACAGCGGACCCAAGCATATCGCCGCAGCGTCCGGGGTGCCGACGATCGGGATCCACTCGGGTGTGGTGGATGCGGTGGAATGGGGGCCGGTCGGGCGTCGGGTCGTGGCGCTGCGGCGCAACATGGCCTGTAGCCCGTGCTATCTGGCGCGTGCCGATGATTGCCCCCGCGGCCTTTCCTGCCTGCGTCACTTGGAGCCTGCCATGGTGTACGAGGCCGCCCAGGCCCTGCTGGCTCGGCCGCTGACCCCGCCCGTGGCGCAGCCGGTGCAGGAACGGCCGATGGGGGCGCGGTTCGCATCCGGAACCGACGCACCGTCCGCTGCGCGAACCGGCCGCGTGCCGGGCGCGAAAAAGCCTGGGCCGGTGAACGGCAAAGCGGCCGGACCGGTGACGGCAAAAGCAAAGAGCGGTAATCACCCCAGGCCAAACGGCCGATCCAGGGCCAGACTCAGATCCAACCGGCAGGGAGCGCCAGCATGACCAGTCAGGACGACGCCGCTTTGCTGGCACTGGCCGCGGACCTGGCCGAACGCGCCGGTACCGTGATCCTGGATATCCGCGCACGGGGCTTCGCAGTGGATCGGAAGGCGGATTCGTCTCCGGTGACCGAAGCCGACCAGGCTTCCGAAGTCCTCATCGCCGCGGGGCTGCGGGCCGCGACGCCCGACATACCGGTGGTGGCGGAGGAGGAGATCGCCGGCGGCCATGTCGCCGTGGCCACGCCGGCTTTCTGGCTGGTCGATCCGCTGGACGGCACGCGCGAATTCACCTCCGGCAATGACGAGTTCGCGGTGAACATCGGCCTGGTGCGCGACAACCGCGTGGTTCTGGGCGTGGTGGGCGTCCCGGCCCTGGGTGAACTGTTCGGTGGCATCGTCGGCCAGGGGGCGTGGAAGCGCACGTCAGCCGGCCAGGCGGCGATCACCGCCCGCGTGCCCCCCGCCGAGGGCCTGACCGTGGTCGCCAGCCGCCGGCACGGCGACGTGGCCGAGCTGAACGCGTATCTGCAGGGACGCACCGTGGCCCGCACACTGAACTTCGGCTCCAGCCTCAAGTTCTGCCGGCTGGCCGAGGGGGCGGCCGACCTGTATCCGCGATTTGGCCGCACCATGGAATGGGACACCGGTGCCCCGCAGGCGGTGCTGGAGGCTGCGGGCGGCGCGGTGCTTACTCTGGATGGCGCGCCGCTGCGCTATGGCAAGCCGGGCTGGGACAATCCGCATTTCGTCTGTACAGGGCGGGCCGGGTAGCCGGCTCCGGGAATCTCGTCGGCCCGACTGGTACCAACCCGCATTGGTTCGACACGCGGCAACGTCATGGCGCCGTGCACGCGGGCCATCCACGTCTTTTCGTGGCTGCCATCAACATAGGTCGTGCATGGCGCAGCCTGCGCTGACCATGCCATGGCAACTACTACCAAACCGCGTATCGTTCGACCGTTGGGCGGCAACCCACCGTCATGGTCGGCGCAGGCCGGCCATTCACGACTTTCGCTGATGGCAGCTACGAAAAGACGTGGGTGGCCCGCCTGAGCGGGCCATGACGCTGTACGGCCGACCGTGTGTCAGACATAATGCGGGTTGGTATAAGACCAGAGGCATGGAGGCGGTCCCGCGTTACTCCCGCGTGGCGAAGTCGATGCGCGGATCGATGACCGTGTACAGCATGTCGCCAACGATCTGCATCAGCAGGCCCAGCAGCGTGAAGATGTAGAGCGTCCCGAACATCACCGGGTAATCCCGCTGGATCGCCGCCTGGAAGCCCAGCAGGCCGAGACCGTCGAGCGAAAAGACGATCTCCACCAGCAGGGCGGAGGTGAACAGGATACCGATGAACGCCTGCGGGAAGCCGGCCACGATCAGCAGCATCGCATTGCGGAACACGTGACCGTACAGCACGCGGCGCTCCGTGGCACCCTTGGCCATTGCGGTGACGGTGTACTGCTTGCGGATTTCCTCCAGGAAGCAGTTCTTCGTCAGCATGGTCAGGCTGGCGAACCCGCCGGCGACGATCGCGGTGATCGGCAGGGCCAGGTGCCAGAAGTAATCGCCGATCCGTTCCGGCCACGGCCAGTGCTGCGATCCCAGGCTGGTCAGGCCGCGTAACGGGAACCAGTTCAGGTAGCTTCCGCCTGCGAACACCACCACCAGCAGAATCGCGAACAGGAAGCTGGGCACGGCATAGCCCACCAGCACCATCGCGCTGGTGCCCACATCGAAGCGGGAGCCGTCGCGCACCGCCTTGGCGATGCCCAGCGGTATGGAGATCGTGTAGACCAGCAGCGTGGACCATAACCCGAGGGAGATGGACACCGGCATCTTCTCGGTGATCAGTTGCAGCACGGTCTGGCCACGGAAGAAGCTGCGGCCGAAATCGAAGCGCAGATAGCCGCCGACCATGTCCAGGAAACGCGTCAGCGGCGGCTTGTCGAAGCCGAACATCTTGCGGATGTCCGCCACCACGTGCGGATCCAGCCCGCTGGCACCGCGATACGTTCCGGCACTGCCGCTGCTGATATCCGACGCTGCCGTCCCCAGGCGCGACGACAGCGCGCCCTTGCCGCGCAGCTCGGCCAGCGCCTGTTCCACCGGCCCGCCGGGGGCGAACTGCACCACGACGAAATTGATGGCGATGATGCCGAACAGCGTGGGAATCACCAGCAGCAGCCGGCGGATCAGGTAGGAGGTCATCGCAGCGGGGCGCCGGGGTAGGGGCTGGGGGCCTGGCGCGAGATCGCCGGGTTGGTGAAGCCGCCGCGCGAACCGACGTCATGGCGGGCGCAGTCCCGCCATCCACGACGTTCCCGCACCCGGCCGTCGAAAGCCGTGGGTGGCGGGCCTTCGCCCGCCACGACGTCGTACGCGATGTCTGCGCTCAGTGATTTCGTTGTTTCGTCGCGATGCCTGACACTGAGAGGTCGGCGAAAAATCTCCCTATTCGCTTGCGGAAAACGGCTGGGGGGACCGGGCGTGCGATGCACCGCAGCAGAGCGGCTTGGACGCAGGACACCTTCGCCCACCGCCTCCTCACAAGAGAAGGGAGCGTTTCCTTCGCGCCGTTCTGCCCGGCCCCGTGTCCGCATCGCCCGCATCAGTGCTGCCGCGCCGCGTCGGTGACCTTCGCCTTGGCCGGGTCCACCCACCAGCGGTCGAAGTTGAAGCCCTCGCGGATCGCCTTGTCCGGGCGGCCGAAGCGGTTCCAGTAGGCGACGTGGAACTCCTCGCTGTCCCAGTTCGGCACCAGGTACCAGCGCCACAGCAGGATGCGGTCCAGCGCGTGCGCCGCCACTTTCAGCGAGTCGCGGTCCTTCGCCGTGATCACCTTCTGGATCAGCGCATCGATGGCCGGGTCGCAGATTCCCGGCAGGTTCATGCTGCCCTTCGCCTTGGCCGCCGCGCAGGACCAGTAGGCGCGCAGCTCGTTTCCGGGCACGTCGCTCTCCGGGTAGATCATCATCGTCATGTCGAAGTCGAAGTCGTCGGTCAGGTGCTGGTACTGCGCCGGATCGACGGTGCGGACCTGCGCGTCGATGCCGATCTTCGCCAGGTTCCGCGAGTAGGGCAGGGCCACCCGCTCCAGCGACGGATCGCTCAGCAGGATGGTGAAATGCATCTGCCGTCCATTGGCGTCCACCAGTTGCTGGTGCTTCACCTTCCACCCGGCCTGCATCAGCAGCCCCAGCGCCGCCTTCAGCTCCGCCCGGTTGTTGCCGGAGCCGTCGGTGACCGGCAGCGTGAACGGCTGGGTGAACAATTCCGGCGGCAGTTCGCTGCGATACGGTTCCAGCAGCTTCAGCTCCTCGCCCTTCGGAACGCCGGACGACGCCAGGTCGCTGTTGCTGAAATAGCTCCGGGTGCGGGTGTAGGCGCCGTAGAACAGGTTCTTGTTGGTCCACTGGAAGTCGAACACCAGCCCGATCGCCTTGCGCACGCGCGGATCGGCGAAGATCGCCCGGCGGGTGTTCATCGCGTAGCCCTGCATGCCGGTGGGCAGGTGGTGCGGGAACACGCCCTTGATCACCAGCCCGTTCCTGACCGCCGGGAAGTCATAGGCGGTGGCCCAGTTCTTCGAAATGTTCTCGGCCCGCACGTCGATCGAGCCGGCCTTGAACGCCTGCAGCGCCACCGTCGAGTCGCGGAAATACTCGATGCGGACGGTGTTGAAGTTGTTGGTGCCGATGCCGGTGGGCATGTCCTTCGCCCACCAGTTCGGGTCGCGCTCATAGGTGATGCTGCGGCCCATCTCGAAATTCGCGATGCGATACGGGCCGGAGCCGATCGGCGGCTCGCGCAGCGGCTGGGAGAAGTCGCGCCCCTTGAACCAGTGCTTGGGCAGCACCGGGATGCTGCCCAGAATCAGCGGCAGTTCGCGGTTCTCGTTCGACTTGAAGTGGAACACCACGCGGCGCGGGCCGGTGACTTCCACGTCCTTCACATCCGCCATCTGCACCTGGAAGCTGGGCCGGCCCTGCTTGAGCAGGGTGCGGAAGGTCCAGGCCACGTCCTCGGCGGTGACCGGCGTCCCGTCGGAGAACTTCGCCTGCGGCCGCAGGTCGAAGGCGACCCACATCTTGTCGGCCGGCATTTCCACCGTCTGGGCCAGGTGGCCGTATCCGGCCGCGGCCTCGTTGGCGGAGGAGGTCAGCAGGCTTTCCCACACATGCCCGACAGTGGACCCGGCGCCGGAGCCGCCTGGCATCACCACCCAGGGCCCGACCATGCCGGCGACCGCGGTGCCGCGCAGGATGAAGGGGTTGAAGCTGTCGAAGGTCCCGATCGCCGCCAGCGTCACGGTGCCGCCCTTGGGGGCGTGGGGGTTGACGTAGGGAAAGTACGGGAAGTCGGGCGGCAGCGCCGGCTTGCTCAGCACCGCGATGGCGTTGCTGCGGGTCACCGGGCCGTCATCGGCCCGCGCCGTTACGACAGTGGCGAGCAGAAGGAACAGGTACCTGAAAGAACGCGCACGATGCAGACCTCAGATCAGCCCGGAAGCGGCGGCCAGCCTGACCGGTCGCCATGTGGCGGGCAACTTACGACTCGGACAGTCGTTCTGTCGCCAGCTTCAGTAACGCAGGGTCGCCGACCGACAGGACGGTGCCGTCGCCATCCGGCCGGAGCGGCTGGCCGGACCAGTCGGTGACCCGCCCGCCGGCACCTTCCACCACCGGGACCAGCGCGGCCCAGTCCCAGAGCTTCATGTCGCATTCGGCAACGATGTCGATCTGGCCGAGCGCGAGCAGGCCGTGGGCGTAGCAGTCGCCGCCCCAGTAGTTGCGGCGGACCGCTCCGGCGAGGCGGCGCCAGCGCGGTTCGTTGGCGCCGAGCATTTCGGGGCTGGTGCAGGACAGTTCGGCCTGGGCGAGGGTGGGGCAGGGGCGGCATCCGGCGCTGCCGCCGAACGTGCCGCGGAACACGGTTGGGCGACCGGCGGCACCGATCCAGCGCTCGCCGGTGACGGGCTGGTCGATGATCCCGAGGATCGGGCGCTCGCCATCCAGCAGCCCGATCAACGTGCCGAAGCTGGGACGCCCGGTGATGAAGGCACGCGTGCCATCGATCGGGTCCAGCACCCAGCGCAGCGGTGACTGCGGCCGGTCCAGACCGAACTCCTCGCCCAGGATACCGTGGTCCGGAAAGCGTTCGGACAGCACCGCGCGCATGGCCTGTTCGGCGGTGCGGTCGGCGATGGTGACGGGCGAGCGGTCGGTCTTCTGGTCGGCACCCAGGCCGGAGCGGAAGAACGGCCGCACGACGGCGCCGGCCACATCGGCGGCCGCCTCGGCGGCGGCGACCAGGGCGTCGAGATTTGCGGGGCGTGGTCATGGACGTGGGTCACGCCGGATGCGCTGGCGGGCGGGGACGCGGATGGCCGGCGTGTGCCGGTCATGACGTGTCGGACGGTGCCGGCGCACAATGTCGGCGTCAGGGTCGTATGGAAGCGGAAAACCTCTGCCGGTCATGGCGGAGGTCACAGGCGGCGGAGGTCGCAGCGGTGGTCCAGCAGCGGTCGGGCCCACGACGAATCCGCGCGGGCCCACCACCACCAACCGGCTTACTTGCTCGGCGCTGCCTGGGCGGGCTGGGCAGGTGCCTGGCCTGCAGCCGGCTTGGCAGCCTCGCCACCGGCCTTGGCAGGCGCCCCGCCACCGGCATTCGCCGGCGCTGCGCCGGAGGCGTTGGCCGGTGCGGCACCGGATGTCTTGGCGGGTTCCGCCTTGCCGCTGCCGGCGGCGGCCTTCTCCGGCACCGCCTTGCCATTGCCGGCGGCCGGTGCGGCCTTCTCGGTCGGCTTCGGCTTCGCCGCTTCGGGGGATGGCAAGGGCGGCGCATCCGGCGAAATGCTCTTGAGGTAGGCGATCACGTCGGCGCGGGTCTGCGCATTGCTGATGCCGGCGAAGCCCATGCGCGTGCCGGGTGCGTAGGAGCTTGGCTTGTGCAGCCACTCGTTCAGCTCGGCATAATTCCACGGGCCCTTCTTCTCCTTGATGGCGTTGGAGTAGTTGAACCCTGCCATGTGCCCGTGCTTGGCGCCCACGATGCCATAGAGGTTGGGGCCGACGCCCGCCTTGCCGCCCTTGTTGAACGTATGGCAGGCGACGCAGACCTTGTGGGTGTACTTCTCGCCGTCCTGCACGTCGGCCTTGGCCAGCAACGGTGCCAGTGGCGGCAGCTCGACCTTCTTGGGCCCGCTGGTGCCCGCGGTGGCGGGGGCGCCCTCGATCTTCAGCACCGTCTTTTCCAGATGATGCTCGACGATCAGGTTGTCGGCGATTGTGCCCGTAACGAAAAAGGCAATGCCGGCGACCAGAACGGCGGCAATGACCTTGTTGGCCTCCATGCTATCCATAGCAGCGTGACTTCCCCGTCGCTCAGCGTGCAGCCGGACTCTTCGACCCGCCGTTGCATGGGGCCGTTCGCGTCCATAATGTGCCCGCACCATAGGCACTCATCGAAATTCCATCAACCCACACGCAAGCCGCATCCGTTGAATCCGATCGTCGTTATTCCTTCCCGGATGGCCTCCAGCCGGCTGCCGGGCAAACCCCTGGCCGACATCCACGGCAAGCCAATGATCGTCCACGTCGTGGACCGCGCCGTGGAGGCGGGAATCGGCCCCGTGGCCGTGGCCTGCGCGGAACCCGAGATCGCCGACGCGGTGCGGGCCGCCGGCGCGCAGGCGGTGCTGACCGATGCGTCGCTGCCCTCCGGCTCCGACCGGGTGCACGCCGCGCTCGCCATGCTGGACCCGCAGGGCGTGCACGACGTGGTGGTGAACCTGCAGGGGGATCTGCCGACCATTCCGGCGGTGCAGTTGCGCGCGGTGATCACGCCGCTGGCCGACCCGGCGGTGGACATCGCCACCCTGGTGGCGCCGATCGAGTCGGAGGCGGAGGCCAACCTGCCCTCCGTGGTCAAGGCGGCGTGCGTGTTCGAGCGCGGCCGGGCGGTGTCCAACGCCCTGTATTTCTCGCGCGCGCCGATTCCGGCGGGTGACGGGCCACGCTGGCACCATATCGGCGTTTACGCCTATCGCCGCGCCGCGCTGGCCCGCTTCGTCGCGCTGCCGGAAAGCCCGCTGGAGCGGCGGGAACACCTGGAACAACTGCGCGCCCTGGAGGCGGGGATGCGTATCGCCGCCGCCCGGGTGGAATTCGCCCCGTTCGGCGTGGACACCGCCGACGACCTGGAACGCGCGCGTCGCGTATTGCAGCCGCAAGGAGCCGCAACGGAATGAGTGGGATCATCGCCTTTCAGGGAATGCCGGGTGCCTATTCCGACCTGGCCTGCCGGGTCGCATTCCCGACGATGACCACGCTGCCGTGCGAGACCTTCGAGGCGGCCATGGAAGCGGTGCGCGAGGGCCGCGCGCAACTGGCGATGCTGCCGTGCGAGAACAGCCTGGCCGGCCGCGTGCCGGACATCCACCACCTGCTGCCCGACTCGGGCCTGTTCGTGGTGGGCGAGCACTTCCAGCGCGTCGAGCACTGCCTGCTGGCGGTGCCGGGCGCCGCGATTGCCGACCTGAAGCGGGCGCACTCGCACACGGTGGCGCTGGGCCAGGTGCGCCGCATCCTGCGGGAGCTGGGGCTGACACCGGTGGTGGAGGCCGACACCGCCGGTTCGGCCAAGCTGGTGGCGGAGTGGGGGCGGCGGGAGGACGCGGCCATCGCATCCTCCCTGGCGGCGGAGATCTATGGGCTGGAGATCCTGCGCGCCAATGTCGAGGACGCGGCGCACAACACCACGCGGTTCTACGTGATGGCGCCCAGGCCGGAGGCGCAGGACCCGGGGCGAACGGACCTGATGACGACGTTTGTCTTCCGTGTCCGCAACGTGCCGGCGGCGCTGTACAAGGCGCTGGGCGGGTTCGCCACCAACGGGGTGAACATGACCAAGCTGGAAAGCTACATGATCAACGGCCAGTTCGCCGCCACGCAGTTCCTGTGCGACGTGGACGGGCATCCGGACCAGCCGGGGCTGCGCCGGGCGCTGGAGGAGCTGTCGTTCTTCTCGTCCGAGGTGCGGGTGCTGGGCGTCTATCCGGCGGCGCAGTTCCGGCTGACGCAGGAATAGGGCAGAGTCGGGGGCGGTGACCGACCTGACGTGGAGGACGGAATGCATCCCATTCTCGAACGCGTCTCCATCAACCCGCAGGTCTGTGGGGGTAAGCCCTGCATCAGGGGAACGCGGATCTGGGTCTCCATGATTCTCGACCTGCTGGCGGATGGCATGACCGAGGCCGAATTGCTGGCCGAATATCCGGTGCTGGCGCCGGACGATGTGAGAGCGGCCATCGCCTACGGCGCCGAGGCGGCGCGGGAGCAGATCATTCCCGTGACTTCTGACGCCGTGACATGAAATTCAAGCTGGACGAGAATATCGGCCGGCGTGGCATCGATCTTCTCGTAGACGCCGGGCATGACGTGATGACGGTGAATCAACAGGGCGTGTCCGGAATCTCCGACGATGCCTTGTTCGATTTGTGTGCCCGGGAGGGGCGGGCTTTGATCACGCTTGATCACGACTTCGGTCAGGTGTTGCGCTTCCCCCCGCAGAACGCGGCGGGCGTGGTCGTCCTGGAGCCGGGTCCGCGCGTGACCCGCGACAGTCTTCCGAACCGCCTGCGCGAACTTCTCGCCGTGCTACGGACGCGACCGCTCGGCGGTGAATTGTGGATCATCGAGCCCGGTCGTGTGCGCATTCATCTGGACGAGCGCGCATCAGATTGACGCGTCGCGCCGCTGCCTTCTCCGTTCAGGTCAGGGCTTCCAGCCAGCGCCTGCCGCGCCTCAATGATGCGATCCAGGCCCTGCATCGGGTCGAGATCCAGCGGCGCCGTAACGTTGATGTGCGTCACGCCCAGGTCCTGCAGCCTGCGGCCCGCCGCAATCCAGCCTGCCTTGCCGCCGTCGCCGGCCTGCAACGGGCTGCGCACCAGCAGGTGCGACGGATCGCGGCCTGCTTCGCGCATGTATTGGCGCAGGCGCGGCAGGCCCTCGGTCGGATCGCCGAGCGACATCCAGCCGTCCGCGAGGCGGGCGACGCGGCGGAGGGCGGTCTCTCCGGTTTCAGTGCCGAACCACAGCGGGATGTGGGGCAGCGGGCCGCGGTTCAGCCCGACCCTGTCCAGCGTGTGCCAGCGACCGTCGAAGGTGACGTAGGGCTGCGACCACAGCAGGCGGAGCACTTCGATCTGCTCCTCCATGCGCCGGCCGCGGTCGCGGAAGCTCTGCCCCAGTGCCCGGTATTCCGTTTCGTTCCAACTGATACCGATGCCGAAATCGAAGCGGCCGCCGCTGAACAGCGCGAGTTCCGCCACCTGCTTCGCCACCAGCACGGTGGGCCAGGAGGGCAGGATCAGGATCGAACTCATGAAGCGCAGCCGCTGCGTGCTTGCCGCGAGCCAGGCGAAGGTGACGAACGGATCGTAGAACGGGCCGGCGTACTGGCGGGTCGGTCGTTGCGGATTGGTCCCGGCCGGCTGCGCCATCACGTGGCCGGCGGTGGCGAGGTAGTCGAACCCGGCGGATTCCAGTGCGTCGGCGTAGGTCTTGACCTGGGTGACATCGGCGAAGGCCGTGATCGGGAGCGTTGTGCCGTACTGCATTGGCTGCCTCGGTGCGTGCGATGGGACCTACGGGTTCGTCCGGTGCAGGCCGAGCCAACGGGCCAGGCGGGCGAACTGCGCCTTGATCACGGCCCAGAGCAGGCTGTGCGCCGCAAGCGGCACCGCGGGCTGCGGCTGCGGCTGGGGACGCGTCCGTGGCCGCGGTTGGCGATTGAGGCTGTGGTTGAGACCGTGGCTGCGGTTCGTGGCTGCGGCTGCTGGTGCGACCGTGGCTGTGGCTGTGGCCTGCGGCTGCGGCGACGGCGGGTGCGACTTGCGGCGGGGCGGCGGTTCGCAGCCTGACCCTGCGGCTGGGTCTCTGGTTCGGCCTCCGGTGCCGGGCTTTCAGGCGCCGCAGCCTCGGTCCCTGCGGATTGCGCCGGTTCGGCGTCCCTGGCGAACTCCTCGGACGCACGGCGTGCGAAATCCGCCATGATGGCGTTCGCCACCGGAATGCCGCCGGTGCGGGCGAAATCGGCCAGCACGCCGCCGAGGTCCGCATCCGACACCACTTTCACCACCGTGGTCGGTGTGGCCGCATCCGGGTCCGGGTGCAGCGTGAAGCCGACTTTCACGCCGATCCGTGCCGCCCGCATGTTGGCGGTGCCGCGGCCATGCACCTCCCCGGTATGCGCCGCGAAATCGAAGTTGCACGTCGCTCGGCCCTTGAAGTTTATCTTTTTCGGACCGAACGAAACCACCATCGCACCGGGCCAGGACCCATCCTCGGCCTGCTCCTCCAGCACCGCACCCGGCATGCAGCGCGCCATGCGCGGCACGTCGGAGAAGCGGTGGATCACCTCATCGGGCGTGCCGGGGACGCGGAATTCGCCTTCGAAATGCATCGGTCAGGCGACGGGACGCAGCAGCGGCGCGCGGTTCTCGATGCCGTAATGCACCTTGCCGTAGGGATCGCTGACCGTGGTGGGCGACACGCGCGCATCGATCAGATACAGCCCGCCCTTGCGCAGGCCCTCGGCCACCGCGCCCGGCAGGTCGGATTCCTTCGCCAGCTTCACGCCATCCCCGCCGAACGCCCGGGCCAGAGCGACGAAGTCCGGCGAAGTCCACTGTGCCAGGCTGGGTTCATAGCCCTTCACCTTCAGCTTGTGCACCTCCGCGCCGTAGCCGCCATCGTTCCAGACGATCAGCACCATCTGCATGCCGTAGCGGCAGACGGTGTCGAGTTCCTGCAGGTTGAACATCATGCTGCCGTCGCCCTCGATCACCACATGCGGGCGGCCGGGATTGCCCGCACCGGTGCCGATGGCGATCGGCAGGCCCTGGCCCACGGCGCCGAACTGGTAGGAAAACTGGATTTCCGCGCCCTTCCGGCAATGCGGTGTACATCGCCGGGAAGGAGAAGAAATGCCCGCCGCCGCAGGTGACCAGCACGTTCTTCGGCAGGGCGCGGCCGAGCTGACTGCCGAGGGTGCGGGGATCGAGGCCGTCGGCGGGGGTGTCGAAGGTGTGCGGCGCTTCTTCCAGGACCTGGCGCGTTTCCGCGGTGCGGAAGCCGTCCTTGCGCACCTGGCGTGATTCCAGCGCCTCGTTGATCGCGGCGACGGATTTGCGGGCGTCGCCCTGCACGTACAGGCCGGGGATGACGCCGATTTCCTCCGGCATCGGCTTGATGTCGATGCGGGCGACTTCGGCGGCGGGGAACAGCAGGCCGCCTTCGGTGGTGTAGTAGCCAAGCTCCGCCCCGACGCCCAGAACGAAGTCGGCTTCGGCCAACAGTCGTTCGGCGGGGGCCGAGGCGAACGCGCCGGCGATGCCGATGTCATACGCGTGGCCGGCGAAGTAGCCCTTGCCTTGCAGCGACGTTGCCAGCAACGCGCCGGTGCGGTCGGCGAGGCGGACGATCTCCTCCTTCGCCTGCGCGGCGATGGCGCCCTTGCCGGCGATGATCACCGGGCGTTCGGCGGCGGCCAGCCTGTCGATCACCGGCGTGAGCAGGTCGGGGCTGGGGGTCTCCACGCGGGGCGGGAGGAACTCGGTGGACGGGCGATAGTCGAAGTCCCAGTCGAAGGATTCCTCCTGCAGGTCCATCGGCAGGTTCAGCACCACCGGGATGCGGTGCACGCGCGCGGCGTAGAAGGCTTCGGCGATTTCCTCGGCCATGTTGTCGGCGCTGGTGATGCTGACGAATTTCGCGCTGCTGGCCTCGGCGAAACGGCGCTGGTCCATGCTCTGCATCTTGTTCTTGGCGCCGGCGGGGATTTCGCCCACCACCATGACGAGTTGCGAGCGGTTGCGCGCGGCGATCACCAGCGACGTGCCGCACTGGGTCAGGCCGGGGCCGCAGGTGACCATGGCGACGCCGACCCTGCCGGTGGTGCGGGAATAGCCGTCCGCCATCGCGACCGCCGCGGATTCGTGGCGGGCGGAAATCATGGTGACGTCCTTGTGCCGGCCCAGCGCGCCCCACAGCGACATGTTTCCGTCGCCCATCAGTCCGAACATCGTGGTGCCGGCTTCGGCGATCAGTGCCTCGGCGATGGCTTCATGCACTTTCATGCGGACCTGCTCCTATGGGCGGCTGGTGGTCGGTGTCGGGTGTTGCGGGTTGAGTCGTGGCCGGGCGGGCCCGGGGCCGGTGTGTTCGATCATTCGTCTGTGGGGCGTCCGGTCAAGCCCTGGTGGTTGGCTGTGGTCCCGGGCTGGCGTGGAATGCAAGCGTGAGGGAAGGTTTCAGAGGATGGTGAACGGAGGCCGATGCTGGTCACGCGAGCGGGCCGGGGCGCAGTCCGATCGTACCACATCGTGACGGGCTCAGGGCCCAAATGCGGTGAGTCAGCGCGTTCCGACACCGCTCTTCCACGTCATGGCCGGGCCTGACCCGGCCATCTACCCCGCAACGGTCGAGCCGGCGTGCAAGCGAATACGCCTGGACGGAAGCAGATGGCCGGGTCAGGCCCGGCCATGACGCGGGAGAGTGGCGTCGGAACGCACTGACCTGGAAAGCCAAGTGCGATCCCGCCTATTCCGCCGCTGCCATTTTTGCCGCGTCCGATTCGTGTCCTTTCTGATGAAAGTAGTTCTTCCGGTAGAACTCCAGCACCAGGTCACGGTACAGCGCCGGCGGATACTGCGCCGGATTGTCGGCGGACACGCAACTGGGCAGGCACTCGATCGTGCTGGCCGGGTTCGGGCTGTGGAAATAGGCGATCGAGTAGCGGTCGGTGTCCGAGTCGTTGATCACGCCGTGCGGCGTGGACAGGAACCGGTTGTTCGACCAGCGCCGCATGATGTTGCCGAGGTTGATCAGGAAGGTTCCGGGAATCACCGGCGGCGGAAACCACTCCCCGCTGGGCAGGCGCACGGCCAGGCCGGGCACGTCGTTGCGGGCCAGCGCGGTCATGAAACTGTTGTCGGTGTGCGGCGCGGTGCCGAAGGTGTTCTCGCTTTTGTCCTGCTGCGGCGGGTAGTGCAGGAAGCGCAGGTTGGCGTGCGCCTCATTGCCGAAGAACCTGGCGAAGAAGTCGGGCGGCATGTCCAGTGCCACGGCGAAGGCGGGCAGCATCCGGTCGCACATCGCGGACAGGGCGTGGAAATACGCCATCATGTCTTCGCGCAGATCCGGCATGCCCTCGGGCCATTGGTTCCGTCCGCGCAGCGGGATGCCGGCGCGGACATCGGGGTGGTCGGGGCCGCGGTCGTGGCTGATGAAGAAGCTTTCGTTCTGGTTCGGCTTGGTCGCCTTGTGCACGGTGGACGCGCCCTGCACGGAAGCGTTCATCGGCAGGTAGCCGATATTGTTCTCGTTCAGCCGGAGCCTGACCTTCTGCTCCAGCGGCAGCGCATGGAACCGGCGCGAGGCCGCGAAGCCGCGGTCGATCACCGTCTGCGGCACGCCGTGGTTCAGGATGTAGAAGAAGCCCACATGCTCGCAGGCGCCGCGGACCTGCTGCGCCAGGTGCTGGAGCGCGCCGGGCTCGCCGGCGAAATATGGGCCGTAGTCGATCACCGGGATCTGCGCGGACGCCGCCGCGTAGTCCTTCACTGCGTGCTGCTGGAACAGGTGCATCGCTGCCTCCCAGGCCGTTGTTTGGGGAAGCGTAGGGCCATTTTGCGCCGGGTGGGAAGAAGGGGGCTCCGGTCCGGATCACCGGCGGGGACCAGCGGTCGTCCCGCGCGGCCTACAGCCACGCACATGCCTGGACCAGGCCCAGGCTGTCCGCGGACGTTCCGACCACAGGCCTGTGCTCCTTCGACGACCTGCGATGCGGCACACGCTTCTGCATGCGGGCTGATCCGGGCTCGCAGCCCTTTCAGGCACGGCAACCGATGATGTCGGCGCGAAATCCGACAGAACCGCCCCGACCCGCGGATCGGATCCGCTTGATGGGTGATTTTCCTGGGCGTCACCCCGCCGCGGTGATTACCGGTCTCCGATCGGTTCGAGATCGACCGAAATATCTGGTGTATGCAGCCCGCCGCCCAGGATGACACCGCGTACCGGGCTGATGTCGCTGTAGTCCCGCCCCCAGGCGAGCACCACGTGTTCGTCGCTCACCACGATGCCATTGGTCGGGTCCAGACCCACCCACCCATGCACCGGCCCCAGCCAGGCGCCGACCCAGGCATGCGACTGGTCCGCGCCGCGCAGGCTTTCCCGGCCCGGTGGCGGGCGCGTGCGGATATAGCCCGAGGTGTAGCGGGCCGGCAGTCCCAGTCCACGCAACGCACTCAGCATCAGGTGCGTGAAATCCTGGCAGACCCCTTCCCGCCGCCGCAGCACCTCGGCGACCGGCGTCGCCAGGTCGGTGACCCCGGCGCGGAAGGTGAAGTCACGATGGATGCGGTGGTTCAGCTCCAGCAGTCCTTCAAGAACAGGCCGCCCGGCCGGAAAACTCATACGCGCGAAACCCGCGGCGTCCGCATTGGCGGGCACCATCGGGCTGTCGAAGCAGAACTCGGCCGCCCGCCACGCCGCCGGACCGCCATGCCGCGCGGCTGCGGCCACCCTCTCCCAGGCCGGTGTTGTCGCGGGGTGCGGTGGATCGGGGAAGCGGACATCGACGACCGCCTCGCTGGTGACGGTGAAAACGTCATGCGGCCGGTCGAGGAACAGCCAACTGACGCGGTTGTCGAAATGATCGCGCCGCTCGACGCGCCGGGACGCCGCGGGGTCGGTCTTCAGGTCCCCGGAGATCACGTGTTGCCCGGGCAGACTGCGCGGCTGCAGATGCACGAGGTGCGCGGCCAGATCGACCGCGCTGCCGTACTCATACCGCGTGACATGGCGCACCCGGTAGATCATGCCATGCCGCGCAACTGCCCGGCGTCACCGGCAACGCCAAAGTGCCGTGCCGCCGGCAGCAGGGCGAAGTAGCGGGCGGTGATCTGGTCCGACAGTGCCGCGATCCCGGCCGCGACCGCGCGCAGGTCCCGCGGCACGTCGGCGGCAGCGGTGGCCTGGTCCGTCGCCCCGGCAATCGACGCCGCAATCAGGCGAACCTGCTCCAGCAGGGTCCCGGCGGTAGTGGCGAGTGGCGAGTCGGCGGCATCGGACAACTCCGCCAGAAGGTCGCGTGCGGCGCCAAGCTGCCAGGCCAGCCCGCGCGGGTTGCGATCATCCGCGAGCACCAGGTCCAGGGCAGGCGCGGGCTGCAGCACGCTCAGGTAGCGGCTGCGGTAGGTGATGACGCAATCGCAGAGTTCCAGCGCCAGGCGCAGCCCGGGTTCGATCCGTCCGGGCTCGATCCGCCCGCGCTGGGCGGCAGGTCCCGGCGAGTCAAGCACCAAGGCAAGCATTGTCGCCGTCCCCGCCGCACGCTCCACCCGCTTGCCAAGGTCGAGGAACAGCCGGCCGCCGCCGCGCACCATGTTCTCGGCCGCCAGCCCGGCGACCGCGGCACAGAATGTCAGGTATCCCGTGGTCAGGCCGAGCAGCGCCTCGGCCGCGCGGGCCCCGTCGGTCTTGGCCGGCAGGACGCGCAGGCTGTCGCGCAGGGTGCGCAGCCCCTGCGTTACCATGGCATGGACCTCCTCGGTCAGCCGGTCGCGCAAGGTTTCGGTCAGGCGCGAGGCATCCGCCAGCAGGCGGTGGAACGGCCCGCCCTCCCGCACGCAGCGGAGCAACAGCCCGGCGACGGTACCGGGGGCGAGGCCCTGTGCTGCCTCCGGCGCCAGCAGGCCGGCATCGGCAAGGCAGGCGGCGAGACGGTGCAACTCCGCCCGTTCATGCGGCAGCGGCGCCGGGCGGCCCAGGCGGGCGGCGGTGATGCGCAGCAGCCGCGCCGTGCCTTCCAGCCGTTCCAGGTAGCGCCCCAACCAAAAGAAATTCTCCGCCGCTCGGCTGGGCATGTCGCCCGATGTCCGGCGCACCGGCAGAACCGCGAGCCGCGGCTGGACGGGCAGGCCGACGGCGTCCTCTTCCTCGGCCGCCACCCAGACATCCTTGGCCCGGGCGTGCAGCGGCAGGCGGCCGCTGATCAGGTCGTCGTCCTCGACCACGCGGGCCAGCCCGCCCGGCAACGCACGCCAGTCGGTGCCGTCGAAGACCAGGAACATGCGCAACACCACAGGCCGCGGTTCCAGCCCGTCCCTGCCGAGGCAGGGGGCGACGGAGAACGGCGGCGGCGGGAAGGCGACGAAGGTCTCTCCCTCGGCCGCGATGCGGGCGGCGAGATGCGCCTGCGCCGCGGCGTCCAGGCGGCGAACCGCCTCGGGCCGCGTGGTGCCGTCCAGCGCGGGACGGATGCACCAGCGCGGCAGGTCCGCCAGGACGGCATCGCGTGACCCGGCGTCACCCAGCCAGAAGGATGGTGCCGCGGGCAGCCGCAGATCCTCGCCGAGCAGCGTGCGGGCGAGGTCCGGCAGGAAGGGCGTCAGGGCCGGGGCTTCGGCGAACCCGGCACCAGGGTCGTTGACGATGCGGACGGTGCCGGACCGGGCGGCATCCAACAGGCCCAGCACGCCCTGCATCGGGCCGGGTGCCAGTTCCAGCGGGTCCAGCGCGCGGCCATCCATCCGGCGCAGCAACACGTCCACGCGCTGCAGGCCGCGCAATGTCTTCAGGAACACCGTGCCGTCGCGCACCGTAAGGTCGCCGCCCTCCACCAGGGTGCAGGACAGCGCCCGGGCCAGGGTCACATGCTCGAACCACAGCTTGTCGGACGGGCCGGCGGTCAGCAGGGCGAGGAACGGGGTGTCGCCGCTGCCTGCCGGCGCCAGGCTTTGCAGCGCGTCGTGCCAGGCATCGAAAAAGGGCTGCAGCCGGCGCGGTGCGTCCACGTCGAACAGTTCCGGCATCACGCGCGCGATCAGCCGGCGGTTCGCCAGCGCGTAGCCGATCCCCGCCGCGTCCGCCGTGCGGTCGGCCAGCACCCGCCAGGTGCCGTCCGGCTCGCGCAGCAATTCCGCGGCATAAAGGTGAAGGCGCTGCCCTGCGGCCATGTCGCCGCCCACCCGGCAAGGCCGCAGGAAAGCCGGGTTGGCATAGACCAGGGACGGCGGCAGCGTGCCGGAGGCAAGCAGCGATTGCCGGCCATAGACGTCCTGCAGCACGGCTTCCAGCAGCCGCGCCCGCTGCGCCAGGCCGGCTTCCAGCGCGGCGAACTCGGCCACGCCCAGCAGCAGGGGAACAGGGTCAACGCGCCAGGACGCCGCGGGGGCGCCGGGCAGCAGCCCGGCCACGCCCTCCTCGACGCAGAGCCGGTCGAGGAAGGCGGCGCGCTGCGTCAGCGTATCGTGGCCCAGCCCGGCCATGGTGGCGAGCAGGGCATGCCACCGGCCGCGCAAACGGCCGCCGCCGGCCACCATCTCATCCCAGGGCGCGGCGGTTGCCGTCACTTCGGTCATGCCGCCTTCAGGTGCCCGCGGCGCGGCGCAAGTCAAGCGTTCGCGGTGCCTCCGGCGAGACAACCGGCAGCGGTTCGGCCATCGGGCCGGGGGTGTGGCCGAACGGCAGGAAGCGGGTGCGCCGGCGCGCCTCGGCTTCGTTGGCGTTCACCGGCAGGGTTTCGTAGTTGCGCCCGCCCGGATGGGCGACGTGATGCGTCAGCCCGCCCAGGCTCCGCCCGGTCCAGCGATCGTAGATGTCGAACACCAGCGGCGACTGCGCGGGCACGGTCGGGTGCAGCGCCAAAGGCGGCGCCCAGGCCTTGAAGCGGATGCCGCCGACATACTCGCCCTGCCGCTCGGTGCGGGTCAGTGGCACGGCGTGGCCGTTGCAGGCCAGCACGAAGCGTTCCTCCACCCAGCCGGAGACGTGCGCCTGCATTCGTTCTGCGGAGCTGTCCACGTAGCGCACGGTGCCGCCGGCCGCGGGTTCCTCGCCCAGCACGTGCCAGGGCTCCAGCGCGTGGCGCAGTTCCAGCGTCGCGCCGTGGACGGTGACCGCGCCGATGCGGGGGAAGCGGAATTCCAGGTGCGGGGCGAACCAGTCGCGGTCCAGCCGGTAGCCGAACGCGGCGAGTTCCTCCAGCCCGTCGGCGAAGTCCTGTTCGACGTAGTGGGGCAGCATGAAGTCGTCATGCAGCCTGGTGCCCCAGCGGACCAGGCGGCGTTCATACGGGCTGCGCCAGAAGGCGGCGACGGCGCTGCGCATCAGCAGCATCTGGGCGAGCGACATGCGCGCATGCGGCGGCATTTCCAGGGCGCGGAATTCCACCAGGCCCAGCCGGCCGGTCGCGCTTTCGGGGGCATAGAGCTTGTCGATGCAGAACTCGGTGCGGTGGGTGTTGCCGGACATGTCCGCCAGCAGGTTGCGGAACAGCCGGTCCACCAGCCAGGGCGGTGTCTCTTCGCCGGACCGGATGCGGCTGAACGCGATCTCCAGTTCGGCCAGGCTGTCCTGGCGGGCTTCATCGACGCGCGGATGCTGACTGGTCGGGCCGATGAACAGGCCGCTGAACAGGTAGGACAGGCTGGGGTGGTTGTGCCAGAAGCCCAGCAGCGACTTCAGCAGGTCGGGGCGGCGCAGGAACGGGCTGTCCTCGGGCGTGGCGGCGCCCATCACCACGTGGTTGCCGCCGCCGGTGCCGACATGGCGGCCGTCCAGCATGAACTTTTCCGCCGCGAGGCCAAGCTGGCGCGCTTCGTCGTAAAGTTCCTGGGTGCGCGACGTCAGCTCCGCCCAGTTCGCGGCCGGGTGGACGTTCACCTCGATCACCCCCGGGTCCGGCGTGACGGAGAAGTGCAGCAGGCGCGGGTCGCGCGGCGGCAGGTAGCCTTCCAGCACCACAGTGCGGCCGGTTTCCGCCGCGGTGTCCTCGATCGCCGCGGCCAGGTCCAGCCAGTCCTCGGCGGCGTAGAGCGGCGGGAAGAAGACATGCACGATGCCGTCGCGGGTTTCCACCGCCAGTGCCGTGCGGACGACGTCCGGCTCCGCCCGCCCGGCGACCGGCAGGTCCTGCGGCACCGGCCGAAAGCCTTCGGCCCCGGCGCCAAGCGATGAAGCGGCGCCAAGCGATGAAGCGGTGCCGGGCGACGACAGAGGGCCGAGCGGCGATGCGGTGCCGGGTGACGACACGGCGGCGAGCGGCGATGCGGTTCCAGGCGACAATTGGGCGTTGAGCGGCGGCGGGGCTCCCAGCGGGGACGGGCCACTCAGCGGCGACGGGGCACGGGCACCGGGCGATGACGGGGCGCCGTGACGGGAGGCCTGGCGCGGCGGCAGGGGCGGGCGTGGCGCGAACGGGTCGGGCTCGATATCGGGTTCGATCTTCGCCGGATCGGCCCAGGGAGACTCTCCAGCGGCAGGCGGAAGCCGACCGGTGCGTCACCGGGGATCAGGAACAACGTGTCGCCGCGGAAGAGCCAGCGGCCGGACTGCCAGCGCCGCGCGCCGTCCCGCAGCACCCGGCGCAGCGGCAGCACGCTGCCGGACGGGGTGGCCAGCCCGCGGCCGAACACGCGCGCAAGGCGGTCGCGTTCCTGGCTGTCGCGCAACTTCGCATCCTGCGCCAGCACGTTGGCGGGCAGCCGGTGTTCCCGCCACAGGTAGTAGTGCACATCCTCATACGCCGGCGTGACCAGTCCCGGGTCCACCTGCAGCCGCTCGGCCAGCAGCCTGGCGAAGCGGGCGGCGTCCTCGTGCGTCGCGTCGCCGCGGTCGTCGTCGGAGGCCAGCAGGGCCGGATCGCGCCACACCGGCTCGCCGTCGGTCCGCCAGTGGGCATAGAGCGCCCAGCGCGGCAGTTGCTCGCCCGGGTAGTGCTTGCCCAGCACGGTCTGCAGCGCGGCCCCTGGTGACCACCGTCCCGCGAGCCGGCGCATCAGGCGGCCGGCGAAGTTGCGCTTGGTCGGGCCGAGCGCGTCGGTGTTCCATTCCGGCGCATCCATGTCATTGGCGGCGATGAAGGTCGGCTCGCCACCCATGGTGAGGCGGACACCGGCTTCGGACAGCGCGGCATCGACGCGCCGCCCGGCGGCGAGGATGTCCTGCCAGACCGGTTCGGCATAGGGCTTCGTCACCCGCGGCGTCTCGCGGACGCGGCGCAGCGCCATCTCGAAGCCGAATTCGGTTTCGCAGGCCTCCAGGTTGCCGCTGACCGGAGCGGCGGAGGCCGGCTCCGGCGTTGCGGCCAGGGGGACGTGCCCTTCGCCCGCGAGCAGGCCGGAGGTGGGATCGAGGCCGACCCAGCCGGCGCCGGGCAGATAGACCTCGGCCCAGGCATGCAGGTCGGTGAAGTCGGCCTGCGGCCCCTCCGGCCCCTCCAGCGGCTTCACGTCGGGGGCAAGCTGGATCAGGAAGCCGGAGATGAAGCGGGCCGCGTAGCCGAGGCGGCGCAGCAGTTGCACCAGCAACCAGGCGGAATCGCGGCATGACCCGCGGCCCTGGGCCAGGGTTTCCTCCGGCGTCCAGACGCCCGGTTCCATGCGTACGATATAGGCGATGCGCTGCTGAACCTGGCGGTTGATGGTCACCAGCATATCAACCGTGCGCTGGCCTTCCGTGCGCGGGATCTCGGCGAGCAGCGCGGTGAGCAGCGGGCCGGCGGGCAACAGGCGGCGGAACGGCGCCAGTTCCTCGCCCAGCACGGGGTCGTAGGTGAAGGGCCAGGTCTCGACCTGCGGTTCCAGAAAGAAGTCGAACGGGTTGATCGTCGTCATGTCGGCGACGAGGTCCACCGTGATGTCGAAGTGGGTCACCCGCTCGGGGAACACGATGCGGGCCTGGAAGTTGCCCTGGGGATCCTGCTGCCAGTTGATGAAATGCCCGGCCGGGCTGATGTCCAACGCATAGGCCAGGATGGGCGTGCGCGCATGCGGCGCCGGGCGCAGCCGGATGATCTGCGGGCCAAGCCGGATCGGCCGGTCATAGCGGTAGGTCGTGCGGTGGGTGAGCGCAACGTGCAGCGTCATGCCGGGCCTCGCGGGACACAATTTGGCGCGATTCTAGCAACAACCGGGCCAGAGGCGGCCGCCCGGTTTCGGCCCGGTGCGGGTCCGGCTGCGTGGCGCGACTGTCCGTGGAGAGGACCGGCCTGCGGCGACCCCAGACACGCGGGAACAACGCCTCGACCTTGCAATGAAATAATCGCGTCTTTGAGCGCAGAACGTGTACTATGTCGCGGTGGGCGCAGACCCGCCACCCACGTCTTCGTCATGCGGAATGCACCCTTCAGTTCGGGGCACCGCGCCGGCACGATTTGCCGAAAGCCGAGGGTGCCTTCGGCATGACGCAGTCGTGGGTAGCGCGTCTTCGCCCGCCGCCACGCGGTAGGTTCAGCCGGTGGCACCTCTGTGTCCGGACGGACTTGTGGATAACGCTCAGGACCTGAGCCGGCCATCTGCTCCGTAACGGTCGGGTGGACGCGCAAGGGAACACGGCTGGACGGGGACAGATGGCCGGATCAGGCCCGGCCATGACAGGAAAGCGCGGCGTTGGAACGCACGCATTCGACACCCTGGGCCTGCACGCGCCATGACCTGGCAGGTTCAGCCGGTGGCTTCGCGAACCCGGTTCTTTCGCGCCAGGCCCCTCGCTGCCGCACGCCTATTGCGCGTGGACGAGCTGGTGCACGAAGCCCAGCTTCGCGATGACCTCCGGTGACAGCACGAAGGGATAGAGGTCCGGCTGGCCCATGCTGCGGTTCAGGCTGTTGACGGCGAAGACCAGCGGCAGCCAGGACTCGATGATCGTGCCGATATCGCGGGCGCGGTACGGGTCGAAATCGATATCGGTGTGGAGCATTCCCTCCCGGTCGGCCGCCGGGTGGATGCCCATGCCGAAGGAGCCGGCGGTTTCCAGCGTATCGACGATGTGCAGGTAGTGCGCCCAGGTTTCGGCGAAATCCTCCCACGGGTGGGAACTGGCGTAGGTGCTGACGAAATGGTCCTGCCAGTCCGGCGGCGCGCCGTTGGCGAAATGCGCCTGCAGCGATGCGGCATAGTCCTGCCGCTCGTCGCCGAACAGCGCGCGGTATCCGGCGCGGTAGCTGGTGTCGCGTACCAGCCGGTCCCAGAAGTAGTGCCCGGTTTCGTGGCGGAAATGGCCCAGCAGGGTGCGGTAGAACTCGCCCATGCTCTGCCGCATCTTCTCGCGCTCGACGGGATCGGCCTCCCGCAGGGCGATCGTGATCACCCCGTTCGCGTGCCCGGTCATCACCGGTGCCGCATCGCGGTTCTTGGTATCCGCCAGGAAATCGAAGGCGAGGCCGCTCTCCGGGGCGTCGGTGCGATTCGGTGTCGCCAGTCCGAGCCGGGTCAGGCTGTAGAACAGCCGGTGCTTGGCTGCCTCCAGCTGGCGCCAGTGCAGCAGGTTGTCCGGCTGCGAAAGGTCCGGAATGGTCCGGTTGCAGCGGCACGCGGCGCAGTAGGCCTCCGGCGAGTCCGAGGGCAGCAGCCAGTTGCAGGCATCATGCTCCGCGTTGGCGCAGAAGCGGTACCGGCGGCCCGGGCCGAGACGGGGCTGCCACAGGGCGCCATCCGGCTCCAGCGCCGATACCAGTCCGGGATCGGGCAGGTAGCCGAGGCGATGGCCGCACCGCTCGCATCGCGTGTTCTCGAACGACAGAAGCTGGCTGCAGACCTGGCATCGGAACAGTCGCATGGGGCGCCTTTTGTCGGATGGCAACCGGCCCGAACGTCGCCGCACCGCCTGGGTTCCGCCTGGCTGATGGCGCCATTGCCGGCTGTCTTCCGCCTGCGCCGGGGGTGGAGGAACAGAGCCGGACCATGCGGCGGAAGCCCGTCCCTGATGGCCCGCGCCGGGGCGCTCACGGATAAGGATAAGTGCAACGTCGGCGAGGGTTTGCAAGCGCGTATTTCAGCGGGTCAGCCGAACCTGCTTTTGCCCGCACCGGGCGGCGGTGCCCGGAATGGGGGGACATGCCTGCCAACCCGGGATGAAATGGCCTTGATCCATCGGGAGTTGGTGCCTACCTGCACGTCTCTGCCTGGAAACTCGGTGTGGTCTCTCTGGGCGCGTGGCCACGGCCCGCAGCGGTGTCAGCGCTGGCCGAGGCATCAGGGGTTTTTCCGGTCGCAATCATTACGGGCGCCGGCGGACTGTGTGGTGTGGTGTCGCAGTGGGACGGCGGCGCGAGCGGGTGTGCCGGGAACGTCTGCCGGAGACGAACAAGTTGCGGGTCATCAGCTGGAATTTGCGGCGCCTTACCGGTGCGACCACAGGCGATATCGCCGCCCTGATAGAGCAGTACCAGCCCGATCTCGTGCTGATGCAGGAAGCCGCCCGGAGTTTGGTCGCGTTGCCTGGCATGGTCGGCGGTCATGTCCTGCACTCGCCGTTGGAGGGGCGGATCTATGGTCTGGCGGTGTGGAGTGCTTCTCCACTCGTCGCGCCCGAGGTCCTGCCGTTGCCGGTGTCCACCATGCCCGGGCGGGTGCCATTGCGGGTTGCGCAGATCGTCAAGGTCGCGGGGATCAGCTTTGCCAATGTGCATTTGTCGCATGGTCAGTTCCTGAATCGATGGCAGTTGCTGCACCTGGCGCGGTCACTCCATGGGCCCGCGGCAATTGTCGGCGACTACAATGCGGTTGGCCCGATCCGGTTGGCGGGCCTCAAGGACGTCGGGCCGCGTGAGCCGACCCATGTCGCGGGCCGGCTGATCCCGTTCCGTCTGGACCGTTGCATGGTCCGCGGCCTGAATTGCCAATCGGCCCGGGTGCTGGATCGCGGATCTTCCGATCATCGGCCGATCATGGTTCGTCTGGGTATTGCTGCGCATGCGGCATATGCATCTTTGCCGCATGAAACGGCCGCGTATGCGCATGTGGCCGACGGTCCGTTGCCGGCGAATGTGCGGCGCTGGCTGCTTGGGTTGGCGCAGCCGGCGATCTGGCATGCCATGCCGGACGCTGATGAGGATGCTGTCGCCGGCAACAACCGCAAGCGGCGGCGCCGGTTGAAACTGCGCGCGGGCCTGGGGCGGATCGAACGCGGGACAGGATCAAGCATCATCGACGAAGGCGGCGATGGTTAGGCGTGCGCGGTGAGTTCGCCGCGGCGAGGCGGACAATCGTGATGCGGCAGACCGTCGGGTTTCGACCGCAGTAGCGCGGGTTCGCTATTCCAGCCCGGCCAACACTTCCTGCGTGCCCTCCAATGCCATCCGGGCGCGCTGCTCGGCGCCGACGGTGCGGGCGAGTGTTTCTTTGGGAACTTCCACGCTGACCGGCAGATCCGCCGGTAACGCGCGCATCATGCCGGCCAGGTCCAGCGCGCCTTCACCGGGAAACAGGCGCTCCGACCGGGCGCAGTGGATCATCTCCTGCATGGTTGCCGGCTTTGCTGCGGGGGCGTCGCAAATCTGCATGTAGTGCAGCCATCCGCGCGGCAGAGTCGCCAGATCGCCGACCTGCGTGTCGCAGCGGTCCACGTGCAGCGTATCCACCAGGATGCCGGCGTTCGGGCGGTCCACCGCCCGCATCAGCCGGATCGCCGTGGGCAGGTCACGGATCTCGGTCCACGGCATGAACTCGATATCGATGCTCAATCCGCACGGTGCCGCCAGGTCGCACAACGCGGCGAAGTTGGCGGCGAAACGGTCGAATTCCGTATCGTCGGCAACCACAAGCACGCTGCGTGCACCCAGCGCCTGCCCGGTCTCCAGCATCGGCCGGAACGCGGCCGGCGTGCTGTCCGCGTTCAAGCGGATGATGTCGATGTCCAGCACGCCAACATCCGTGTCACGCAAGCGCGCCTGTGTTTCGCGCAACAGGCCCCGATCTTCGACCAGCGGCCACGCGAACCCGTCCGGTGTGCTGGGGCGCATCCGCAGGCCGACATGGCTGTAGCCGGTGCGAGCCGCCACACTCACCAGATCAGGCGGCGAGAGTTCCGGCGTGGTGATCGGCGCAATCGCGATCGGGCGGGCCATGGCTGAGTGTCTCCCTGTTCCACGCCGGGTCAGGCGGTGGCCATTTCCTGCTGCACCACGCCCAGCAGACGCGCCTGCAGCGCGGTGTCCGCCTCCAGGGTGCGGGCGCTGCCGGCATAGGCAACCTGGCCGTTCACCAGCACATAGGCACGATCGACGATCGGCAGCACGGTTTCGGCGTGATGCTCGACGATCACCATTGCCACGCGGCCGCGCAGGCGCACCAGCGCGTCCATCACCTCCTTGACCACCGCCGGTGCCAGGCCTTCGAACGGCTCGTCCAGCAGGATCACCTTGGCCGGCACCATCAGCGCGCGTGCGATCGCCAGCATCTGTCGCTCGCCACCGGACAGGCTTTCCGCCTTGGATCGTTGCAGCACGCGCAGCTTGGGGAACAGTTCGTACACTTCCTCCAGCGACGCGCCACCCGGACGCGCGGCGATGCGCAGGTTCTCCAGCGTGGTCAGGTTGGGGAACAGGCGGCGGCCTTCCGGCACCAGGGAAATGCCGCGCTGATTGATCTCATAGGTGCGTGCGTTGGTGATTTCGCCGCCGTTCAGCACGACGCGGCCGCCGCTGGCGCGCACCGTGCCGGTGATCGCGCGCAGGGTGGTGGTCTTGCCGACGCCGTTGCGGCCAAGCAGCGCGACGGCTTCGCCTTCGTGCACCACCAGGTCGATGTCTTCCAGAACCACGCTGCCGGCATAGCCCGCGCGCAGTTTGTGCAGTTCCAGGATCGGCTTGTGCGCGGCGGCTTCCTGCGCCTCCGCCACGGACGGTGCGGGCGGCGTGACGACGCGCTCGCTGCCCAGATAGGCGGTGATCACTTCGGGGTTGGCCGCCACCTCGGCCGGCTTGCCGTCGGCGATGACGCGGCCCTGGTGCAGCACGGTGATGCGGTCGGACAGCGCCAGCACGCGGTCGATGTCGTGCTCGATCAGCAGCACCGCGTGGGTTTCCGCAAGCTGGCGGATCAGCGCGCCCACCACTTCGCGGTCGGCTTCCGCCAGCCCGGCCAGCGGCTCGTCCAGCAGCAGCAGTTTGGCGTCGGTGGCGAGCGAGATGGCGATTTCCAGCAACCGTTGTTCGCCGTGCGACAGGTTGGCGCAGGGTTCGGCGGCGCGGTCCTCCAGCCCGACCGCGGCCAGCAGCGACCAGGTGCGGGTGTTGATTTCCTCGACCGCATAGGCGTCGCGCCACAGCGCCAGGGCGTGCGGGTGCTGCGCCTGCACCGCAACCCGCACGTTCTCGAACGCGGTCAGGTTGCGGAACACGCTGAGGATCTGGAACGAGCGACTCAACCCCAGGCGGATGCGGCGATGCACCGGCAGGCGGGCGATGTTGCGGCCGTCGAACAGGATCGCGCCGGCGTCCGCGCGCAGCAGGCCGGTGAGCATGTTGAAGAACGTCGTCTTGCCGGCGCCGTTGGGGCCGATCAGCGTGTGCAGGCGGTACGGATGCACATCCAGGTTCACATCGGACGCGACCACCAGAGAGCCGAACCGCTTGTGCAACCCGCGCACATCCAGGATCGGCTTGTCCGGGTCCAGCCGTGTGACGGTGTGATGAAACGGCTCGATGCGCGCGGGCCGGGGCGGGATGCCGCGGCGGGTCAGCGTCCAGTCGTCGCGGCCCATCAGGCGCAGCACCATGCCCTGGATGCCTTCCGGCGAGGCCAGCGCGAAGATGATAATGACCGGCGCGAACAGCAGCCACCAGCTTTCGGTGAAGGCGGACAGCCGGTCTTCCAGCAGGATGAAGGCGATGGCGCCCCAGAGCGGGCCGAGGAAATGGTGCACCCCGCCCAGCACCGTCATCAGCAGGGCGTCGCCGGCATGCTGCCAGCCCAGGTTGTCGGCATAGGCGCCGTGCAGCATGAACGCCAGCAGCCCGCCGGCATAGCCGAGCACGCCGCCCATGATGACGAAGGCCTGGAACTTCAGGCGGAAGGTGGAATACCCCAAACTCTGCGCCCGCTGCTCATTGTCCCGCATCGCCTGCAGCGCTCGGCCGAACGGTGCGTGCGCCAGGCGCCACAGCAGCCACATGCCGAGTGTTACCGTGATGACGGTGAAGGCATGGAACGACCAGGTGCCCGTGAACCACGGCCGCGGCACGTTCTGCAGCCCGTTCTCGCCGCCGGTCAGGCTGGTCCACTTGTAGGCGATCTCGAAGGCGATCTGCGAAAAGGCCAGTGTCAGCAAGGAGAAATACAGTCCGCGCCGGCGCAGGATCAGCAGCGCGATCGGCACCGCCAGCACCAGGGAGAAGGCGATGGCGAACAGCAGCGCCAGGATCTCGTTGTGCAGGAAACTGCGCATCGGGATGGCGACGGCGTAACTGGCGCACCCGAAGAACACCGACGCACCGAACGGAACCAGGCCGGTGTAGCCCACCAGCAGGTTCACGCCGGCACCGTACAGCGTGTAGATCGCGATCTGCGTGATCAGGCTGATCGGCGCGCCGATCGCGTGCCAGAGCAGCGTGAGTGCGGTGAGGCTCAGCAGCACCCACAGCGCGGGATGACGCAGCGCGGTCATACGGCGGGGCTCCGGGTGGGGCGCGCACGACTGCGGATGGGGCCGGCTGAAACCAGCGTCGTGGCGGGCGAAGGCCCGCCATCCACGACCTTTCTCCGGGGCGCGCCGGAAAGTCGTGGATCCCCGGCCTTCGCCGGGGATGACGGGGGTGGGCCTTCGGCGGTGCCGTCGATCGAGACACTCATTCGAACCGTTCCCACCGCTCGCCCAGCAGGCCGCGCGGACGCAGCAGCAGCACCACGGCCATCAGCACGTACATCACCGCATTGGCGGCTTCCGGCTCGAACTGGATGGTCAGCGCGCTGACCACGCCCACCAGAAGCCCGGCGATCACCGCGCCGGCGAAGGAGCCCAACCCGCCGATCACCACCACGACGAAGGCCGGCATGATGGCGTTCTCCGACATCGACGGGATCACCGTCCACAACGGCGCGGCCAGCACGCCGGCAACGCCTGCCAGCGCGCAGCCCAGCCCGAACACCGCGGTGAGAACACGCGGCAGGCGGATGCCCAACAGGCCCACCATTTCCGGGTCGCGCGAGCCGGCGCGCAGGATGCGGCCGAACGGGGTGAACTGCATGAAGGCCCACAGCGCGACCAGCAGCGCCATGCACACCAGGAACACGGTCAGCCGGTACTTGGTGATCAGCAGCGGGCCCCACAGATAGATGCCGTTCAGGAACGCCGGCTGGTTGAACGGCTGGCCGATGCCGCTGTAGATGCGCTGCAGCAGCGCCTCGATCATCAGCGCCAGCGCGAAGGTGACGATCAGGCTGATCAGCGGCTCCTTGTCGTACAGCCGGTGGATCAGCGTGCGTTCCACCAGCATGCCGACGACGCCCACCAGGATCGGCGACAGCAGCACCGCTGGCCAGCCGAAGTGGTTGTACAGCGACAGCGCGAAATACGCGCCCAGGGCGAAGAACCCGCCATGTGCGAAGTTCACGATGCCCAACTGGCCGAAGATGATCGACAGGCCGATGGCGATCAGCACGTAAAGGCCACCGAGCACCAGCCCGGTGGCCGCCTGTGAGAGAATCAGGTCGAGCATACGAAAGAAGGGCCGTCAGGCCATGTGACAGCCGTTCGCCACCGGGTCACCGAACACCTTGTCCAGGTCGGCCAGGTTCTTCGGCACCACGCCCTTTACGTCGAAGTAGTCCCACTTGTCGGTGATCTTCGGCTTCACCTGCACCACCAGGTTGCGCAGCAGCATCTGGTGGTCGCCCTTGCGCCAGTAGTACGGGTTCTGCGCGGTGCCGCCCTTCCAGGCTTCCAGGCCGCGGATGATGTCGTCCGCCTTGGTGGACTTCACCGCGTCCATCGCGTCGAACAGCGACTTGGCGGCGACCCAGCCCATCCAGGCCTTGTCCGCGGCGGGCTTGCCGTATTTCTTCTGATATGCCGCCGCCATGGCCTTTTCGTCCGGCGGGTTGTTCGGATTGGCATACCACCACAGCGAGGTGTACAGCCCGGTCGCCGCCTGCGGTCCCACCGCCCAGATGTCGGTGTCGCCGATGGCGATTTCGCAGATCGGAATCTTGCCCTTCATGCCCATCTCGTTCCACTGCTTCAGGAACGTGGACAGGTCGCCCGCCGGCACGCCGCCCAGGATCATGTCGGGCTTGGCCTGGCGGATCTTCAGGATGAAGGAGCTGTAGTCCGGCGTGTTCAGCGGCACGCTGTCGTCACCGACAATGGTGCCGCCGGCCTTGTGCAGGATCTGCTTGAACGACTTGGCGATGTCCTGGCCGAACGCGTAGTTGGCGGTGATGAAATACCACTTCTTGCCGTAGTCCATCAGGTACGGCGCGAACATCGCCGCCTGCACGGCCACCGGCGTGTTCAGCCGGAATGTGTAGCGGTTGCAATTCTTGCCGCTGATCTCGGTCGCCGCCGCATTGTTGCAGACGAAAGGAATCTTCAACTGCTTGGCCGTGGCCTCCTCGGCCAGGCCGTTGGAGCTCAGCGAGCCGCCCAGGATGGCGGCCACCTTGTTCTCCTGCACCAGGCGCCGCATGTTCTGCTGCGAGCCCTGCGGCGACGGTTCGTCCAGCCAGATCAGCTCGGCCGGCCGGCCCATGATGGTCTTGCCGCGTTCTTCCAGGGCCAGGTAGGTGCCGTTCGCCAGGTATTCGGTCTGAGCGGCGATGCCGCCGGTCTTGGCCAGCAGCAGGCCGATCTTGATCGATTCGGCGGCTTCGGCATTGGCGATGAAGGGCTTGGCGAGCGGGGCGGCCGCGATGGCGGCGGCGCCGAGCAGGGCCTGGCGGCGCGGGACGCCCAGGCCGGACTTGTTGATCGTCATGCGTCTCCTCTCCGGTATTTTGATCCGGACACGTGTCTTTTATTGTTGAGCCTGTTGCAGCCCTTAGCGCGCCTGTACCGGGCGGGCAACCCGGCGTTTCAGGGGCCGGATGAAAACCGCTACGGCAGCAGCACCGATTCCGTGCGTCGGATGACGAATGCCTCATGGCGGGCCAGGAAGTCGTCGACGATCTCGACGAACGCTTCCGGCCGTTCCGCATCGAGCCGGTGCGCGGTGTCATACAGGAACGCCACATGGCCGTTGGGCAGCAACTGCCTGTAGAAGCGCGCCATCTCCGGCGGGATGACGCGATCATGGGTGCCGAACACCGCCAGGGTGGGTGTCTCCAACGCACGCATGCGGGTTTCCAGCGCCTCGTCCCGATTGGGACCGACCAGCCGCATCACCAGCCTGCGTGTCTGCGCGGCCACGTCCGGATCGGGCGCGGTCAGTGGAGGCATGCGATCCGGATGCGCGTACAGCATCTGCGCCATCTGCTCCGGCGAGCCGGAGGGCGGGCCTTTCGCGTCCGCCGGGCGGATCGCGGCGGGGGCCGCCAGCACCAGGGCGGTGACACGCTGCGGCGCCTGGATCGCCAGCCACAGCGCCACCTTGGCGCCCAGTGACGTGCCCCACAGGTCGAAAGCCTCGATGCCCAGCGCCGAAACCGCCGCCGCCATGGTTGCCGCCATGTCCGGACATGTCGCCGTGCGGGTGTTCTCCGGCGTGTTGCCGAACCCCGGCATTTCGAACGCAATCACGCGGTGGCGCGTGCTCAGCAGGTCGTGCGCGCGCGACATGCGCAGGCCGCCGGCGCCATGCAGGTAAACCAGGGCCGGGCCTTCGCCGGCTTCCAGGGTGCGGATACGGAACCCGTCCGCCTCGACGTGGCTTTCGCGGAATGCCATGGCAGCGCCCCCGTCAGATGTCGCGCACGCGCGGCAGGACCTTGCGGCCGAACAGGTCCAGCGCCTGCATCATCGCGTCCAGGTCGCCGGTGCCGGGGTCCTGCAAGGAGATGTCCAGCACGCCGGCGCCCACAACCTCCCGGCAGCGGCGGATCTGTTCCACCACGCGGTCGGGGCCGCCGCAGAAGCTGATCGGCAGCACGCCGCCGCCGACACTGGCCGTGGTGCGGCGGCCGGCGATGTTGCGGGTGATGTCCGACTGTTGCAGCGCGTCGCGCAGCCCGGCGCGCACGGCGAAGGGCGCCTGCTTGTCACGACGGGCGAGGACCGCCTCGGCCGCCTCATCGGTTTCGCCCAGGATCATGTTGGCGCGGTAGATGATGCTGTCCGGCGCCGGCGCCCAGCCCCATGCGGCGCATTGGTCGCGGTAGTAACGGCTGGCCTGCGCCATGGAATCGAAGCTGCCGTAGGACAGGCCCAGGCCCAGGCGGTGACGCGCGGCGAAGGCGCCGGCCTCGGCGCTGGTGCCCAGGATGTAGGTGGGCGGCGGCGGGTCCTGCAGGCGTGGCCAGATCGACACGGTGCGGTACTGGAAATGCCGTCCCTGCCAACTGAACGCCTGCGGTTCCGCCCAGGCGCGCAGGATCAGCTCCATGCCTTCGTCGGTGCGGGCGCGGGATTCTGCCGGGTTCAGGTCGTAGCTGAGGTATTCGTTGGTGGTGCCGCGCAGCAGGCCAATCACGATGCGGCCCGGCGCCAGCGTGTCCAGCATCGCCAGTTCCTCGGCGATGCGGATCGGGTTGTTGACCGGCACGAGGGGGCCCAGCAGGGCGATCTTGATGGAGCGGACGCGGGCGGCGAGCCAGGTGGCGGCCACCACCGGGTTCGGCGTCAGGATGCGCGGGGAATAGTGGTGTTCCGAGACGCTGACCCAGTCGAAGCCGAGTTCTTCCACGAACTGCACGCGTTCGGCCATGCCGTTCAGGCCGGCGGCGCCGGTGGCCGGGTCATAGGCGGCGGGCGGCACCGGCCATTCCCGGGGCAGGCCGGGCGGTGGGATGTAGCGGCCGGTCTCGAAGTAGGAGATCTTCATGGCGCTTCCCCGCGACACGCGCGGTCGGTCCGTCGCCGCGCCTGCGGGGGAGTATCGGCCATTCCGGGGCGGCTGTCAGCGTCGGCGTTGTTGGCGTCGCCGTTGTTGGCGTCGCCGTTGTTGGCGTCGTCCGGGGCCGGTCACGATGCCAACGCCTACAGGGCCTTGCGCAGCGTCAGGTTGAACCGGCAGGTGCCGGTCAGCGGATGCGTGCCGTCTGCCAGAGTGTCCACGCCATGAAACGCCAAGCGAGAGGGGCCGCCCCAGACGGCAACATCTCCGTGCTCCAGCCGGATGCGCCGCGGCCGGTCGCTGCGTGCGTTGCCTCCGAACAGGAACACCGCCGGCAGGCCGAGCGAGACGGAGACGATGGGTGCGTCGCGGTCGCGCTCGTTGCGGTCCTGGTGCAGCGACAGGCGGGTGCCGGGGGCGTAGCGGTTGATGAGGCATGCGTCCGGCACGAATCCCGGGAAATCCTGCCGCGGTGGCGGCGTCCGCGGCGAGCCGCAGGAAGACCGACGGCATGGCCGGCCATGGCCGGCCGGTTTCCGGGTCCCGCGCGTCATAGCGGTAGCCGGTGCGATCGGTAACCCATCCGGCCTGCCCGCAATTCGTCATGGCGACGGACATGGGATGGCCGCCCGGGGTCACCATGAGGCGAAACGGCGCCTCGGCGGTGATCTGCCGGATGGCCTCCAGCAGCGGCGCGGCCTGGGTGGAGGCGAAGTCCCGCAGCAGCATCGCGCCCGGAGCCAGCGTCTCGATTGGCGGCTCGGGGCGGGGCAGGCCGGTCAGCAGGTCCATGGGTCAGCTCCGCTTGGTGCGACGCCGGTGAGTCTTTGGCCCGGGCGCGGTGTTCCGAGGGGCGCTTGTACCAGCCCGACACGCTTTGGCGGTTCGTGTTTGTGACGGTCGGCAGAAAGGACAACGCGGATGAACGCCGATGTTACGCGGATGAACACGGATGCTGCGTCGTGGCAGGTGCTGTCGGAGCGGATGACCGTTGCGCCGTCGGCACGCGCCTGTCCGGCTGCGGACCTTGTTGGAAGCGTTCGATGAAGATCCGTGGGTGCTGGAACCGCGAAAGGTGGGTGCGTTTCGCGGCAGCGGCGATTGCCGTTGGCTATCACGGCGTTGCCGTTGGGCGTGCTGCGTGCGCGTGTCGGTCGGCAACGTCCTGTCTGAGGTCAGGGCTGCGCGGGCATTGGACAGCGCGCATCGCGCGCAATATGCGGACCTGCGAGTCACTGGCCTGCGGCTGCTACCGCACTTCGGCACCTGCGCCGGAGATTCGCTGTCCCGCACCTGTGAGGAGCACACGGCAGCCGCCCACAACCACGCAGCATCCGTGTTCATCTGTGTATCATTTGTGTTTATCTGTGTTCCTGCTTCTTTCACGGCCACCAGCATTTCTGGCGCTCGGAGCGTTGGGAAGCAACAGCCGTTCTTCGCGCAACAGCCTTTCGGCTTCCGGAAGCCGCCCGTGAGACTGTCCAGGCGTTCCGGAATGAACGGCTGTTCAGCGGGTGCTTGCACATGATTCGTTGCACTCGCTCGCCAGTGAAGTCTGCCCGCGTGCACGATCAGAGCGAGAGTCAGGTGAAGGATCGAAGGCCGGCCACCCACGATTTTGTTGCTGGGAGTTGCCAGAAGTCGTGGATGGCCCGCCTGCGCGGGCCATGACGGTGGGTGGCCGACCGTGAGTTGCCGACCGTGAGTTGCTGGCCGCGAGTTGCCGACCACGAGAGGCGACGGTTTGTGGCCAACTTCGGTCTCCACCCAGGGAAACGTCAGCCGCTGCGTATCGGAACCAGGCGCAGCCAGGTCCGCGGTGCCGGCACGAAGCGACGGGCGGCGATGATCACCGACAGGCCGAGCGTGGTCAGCAGCACCACGTGTGCGGGGCGGTAGCCGAAGGCGAGCGACTCGTTGGCGGCCAGCACGCGCCAGGCGGGCAGGTGGGTGGCGATGTCGTACCAGGCGAACTCGATCCACGCCGTGGCGAAGGCGGCCAGCAGGGCGAGTGCCGGGTAGACCACGACCTGGCGCTGCCATTTCACCGGCATCAGGCGCCACGCCATCAACCAGACATACAGGCCCGCGACGAATACCGGCTCCGACACGTTCGCCTTCGACTGGATGAAGTAGTGCAGGATGGCCAGCACCGCCGCGGGATAGGCCAGGCGGTGCAGCCGTTTCCACCAGCGGCCCAGGCGGCGCGTGGCGGCGTCGGTGGAGGTGACGCCCAGCGCAATCAGGCCCAACAGGGCAATGAAACCGATGGTCAGGTAGAAGCGGTGCACGATTTCCGAAGCAACGAACGGCACCGACCATTTCTGTTGCGCGGTGTACAGCGTCAGGTGGATCAGGCCGTACACCATCGCGGTGACACCCACCATCCGCCGCACCAGCAGCAGCCGCGGCCAGTCCAGCGCGGCGCGCAGCGGCGTGATCGCCAGAGAGATCAGCAGGAAGCGCACCGTCCACAGGCCGGTGTTGTGGATCAGCTCATTCACCGGGCGGGCGCCGAGCTCGCCGTTCAGCCACCACCAGGCCGACACCAGGCCGGGGATGCAGACGGCGGCAAGCACTGCCGCCTTGAACGGCAGGAACCTGCCCCGTCGGTCTCGCCATGGAACGCGCATCGGATCCTCTCTCCCGCTACCGGATGTGGTGGCTGGCGGCCGATGCGCCAGCGGTCTGCGGTTGGGTCTCGGCGCGGGACGGGGCGTTACAGGGAAGGGGAACATTTCCCGGATCGGACGGACTGGCCGGTCGCGGGCGGCAATTGACGTTGGTCACGCGCTGACCGACACGTGATTGCAACATTCGCGCTGCTGTTGCCACGTGCCGGCGGATACGGTTCCCTGACGGCCCGTTACAGTGCCATTCGTGCAGGAGCGCCACATGCGTGTCTCTGTCGTGCAGATGAACCCCGGCGCCGACAAGGCGGAGAATATCGCCCAGGCGCGCCGCCTGATCGAGGAGGCGGTCGCGGCCGACCGTCCCGACATCGTCAGCCTGCCGGAGGTGTGGGACAGCCTGGGCGGCGACCGCTCGGTGCGCAACGCCAACGCGGAACTGTTGCCGGCCAGGGGCTCCAACGAACCGGGCGGGCCGGCCTACGAGTTCCTGCGGGAGACCGCGCGTGCGGCGAAGGTGCACGTGCACGGCGGCTCGATCATCGAGAAGGGGCCGGAGAAGCTGTTCAACACCACCGTGGTGTTCAACCCGGACGGCACCGAGATCGCCCGCTACCGCAAGATGCACCTGTTCGACATCGTCGCGCCGGACGGCACCGGCTACCGCGAGAGCAACACCTACGGCGCCGGCGACGAGATCGTCACCTATGAGGCGGACGGCACCAAGGTGGGCTGCGCGATCTGCTACGACATCCGCTTTCCTGATCTGTTCTGGGCGCTGCGGGAGCGTGGGGCCGAGGTGATCTTCCTGCCGTCCGCCTTCACCCTGGCGACCGGCAAGGACCACTGGGAGACGCTGATCCGCGGCCGGGCGGTGGAGACCCAGTGCTGGTTCGCCGCGCCGGCCACCTGGGGCAAGCACCTGGAGGGGCGGGGCGAGGCGCGCTTCACCTATGGCCACTCGCTGGTGGTCGATCCCTGGGGCCATGTGGTGGCGAAGGTGTCGGACGGCACCGGCTGGGCCACGGCGCGGATCGATCCGAAGGTGACCGCGCGGGTGCGGCGCGACATGCCGGTGCTGGAACACCGGAAGCGGCTTTGAACGAAGCACAGCAGGCCGTGACCCTGGGTCAGCGGCATTTCGTGCCGGGGCGCATCCATTTCAGTGCCTCGGCCGCTCCCCTTGCGCAGGATGCGCGGGACCGGCTGGTTGCCCGCTACGGCGACTGTCCGTTCGAGCAGGCGAAGGTGATGGTGGCGCTGGGCGGTGACGGGTCCATGCTGGAATTGCTGCACCGCGTGCTGCCGCCGGGCATCCCGGTGTACGGGATGAACTGCGGGTCGGTCGGCTTCCTGATGAACACGTTCAGTGAGGACGACCTGCCCGGCCGCCTGGCCGCCGCGCAGGAGGCGGAGCTGCATCCGCTGCACATGCGCGCGGTGACCAAGGACGGCCAGGTGGTGCAGGCGCTGGCGTTCAACGAGGTGAGCCTGCTGCGCGAGCTGCGGCAGAGCGCCAAGATCCGCATCACCGTGGATGGGCGCGTGCGGCTGGAGGAGCTGAGTTGCGACGGCGTGCTGATCTCCACGCCGGCCGGGTCCACCGCCTATAACCTGTCGGCGCACGGGCCGATCGTGCCGCTTTCGGCCAACCTGCTGCCGCTGACCCCGATCTCGGCGTTCCGGCCGCGGCGCTGGCGGGGGGCGCTGCTGCCGAGCTCCGCCGAGGTGCTGTTCGAGGTGCTGGAAAGCGACAAGCGCCCCACCGCCGCGGTGGCCGACTTCACCGAGGTGCGGGACGTGGCGTCGGTATCGGTGCGCGAGGACCGGTCGGTGCACGCGACGGTGCTGTTCGACCCGGACCGTGGCCTGTCGGAGCGGATCATCGCCGAGCAGTTCACGGTGTAGCAGCGGGATGCGCGGCCGGCGGTGCAGCGGGACAGCGGCTGCCGGTGTCGCGCGATGGCGGCCGCGCCCGCCGCCGGTGGCGGGCCGCGGGGGTGGCGGGCGGTGGGCCACCGGCGGTGGGTCATGGGGGCGACCGGCGGTGGTTTGACAATCCGCCACCCGGCCCCGTATAGCCCCGCCCCGGTTCGGCGCGCCTGCGTGCCGGGCCGGCTATGGCCGGGAACGTGGACAGGCTTTCGGGGCCTGCGCCCGTCGCGTGGCGTGCCGCGCGGCCTACCGGTGCAACAACAGGACAGAAAGAGCAGCGCGCGCCATGACCAAGCGCCTTGAGAGCAAGTACAAGATCAACCGCCGCCTGGGCGTGAACCTGTGGGGCCGGTCGAAGTCCCCCATCAACAAGCGCGAATACGGCCCGGGCCAGCACGGCCAGCGCCGCCGCAAGCCGACCGACTTCGGCACGCAGTTGATGGCGAAGCAGAAGCTGAAGGGCTACTACGGCAACATCAGCGAGAAGCAGTTCCGCAAGTATTACGACGAGGCGGTGCGCCGGAAGGGCGACACGTCGGAGAACCTGATCGAACTGCTGGAGCGCCGGCTGGACGCGGTGATCTACCGCATGAAGTTCGCCATCACCCCGTTCGCCTCCCGGCAGTTCGTTTCGCACGGGCATGTGCTGGTGAACGGCAAGCGGGTGAACATTCCGTCCTACCTCGTGAAGGACAACGACACGATCGAGGTGAAGGAGAAGTCCAAGCAACTGGCGATGGTGCTGGACGCGGCGCAGAGCACGGAACGCGACGTGCCGGAGTATCTGGAAGTCGATCACCGGGCGATGAAGGGCCGGTTCGCACGGGCGCCGAAGCTGACGGACGTGCCGTATCCGGTGCAGATGGAACCGAACCTGGTGGTCGAGTTCTACTCGCGCTGATCCGGCTGCCGCGCGCTGCGCCACGGTATGGCGTGGCGCGTGGCCATCCCTGCACGTGGCCATCCCCGCACGTGGCCATCCCCGCACGTGGCCATCCCCGCATGTCGTGGCAGGCGCGGGCGCACCGGAACAGGCGCGACGCAATAGACGTGCAGGATTCCACAGACACCGTCATGGCCGGGCCTGACCCGGCCATCTACCCCGGAACGACCGGGCCGGCGTGCGTCGGAACCCGGCTGGACGGGGGCAGATGGCAGGGTCAGGCCCTGCCATGACGCGGAAGAGCGGCGTTGGAACGCATGTATTCCAACGCGTCCAGGGCGCAGGGCCACGATGCAGGACGGTGCCGCCATCCACCGCGGTATCGTCTGCCTGCGGGCAACCCCGCCATCCTCTTCCGTCAGTAAAACACCTCCGGCACGCGCCCCAGCATGATCGCGCCGACCGCCTCGAAGTGGGAATCGCGTGACTGGATCTGCTGCGACAGCGTGTGCATGTCGCGGAACCGGCGCTCGAACGGCGTTCCGGGGAAGATCGCGCTGACTCCGGCCGCCTTGTAGGTGAAGTCCGCCGCCGCGATCGCCGCCTGGATCGCATGCGCACAGGCCAGACGCACCCGGGCGCGCGTCGGAATGTCGATCACCCCGAACCCGTCATCCGCGCCATCCCAGACGTCGCGCAGCGTCTCCACCAGATACGCGCGCGCCGCACCCAGCGCCGCCTCATGCCGAGCGAGGTTGGCTTGTACGGTGGCGCTGTCGGCCAGCCGGCCGAGTCCGCGTGGCGTCTTGTTCAGGGCGAGTTCGATGAAGGAATCCAGCATGCCGCGGGCAATGCCGAACCCCACCGCAGCGACACCCACCGCGTACAGCCCCTGCATGGTGAAGGCATACAGTTTGCCGGGTTCGCGCCGCTGCTCCGGTTCCTCGCGCGTGCTGCTGAACGCCTCCGGCACGAACAGGTCGGTCAGCGTGTAGCCTTCCGACGCGGTGCCGCGCATGCCCAGGACGGTCCAGTCCTCGATATGCGTCGCGTGCTCCGCCGGGAACAGCAGGGAGCGGATAATCGGCCGGCCGGCGGCGTTGCGCCGCAGCGAGCCATCGGGCTCCACCACCTGGCAGTGCGCACCCATCCAGGTGGCCTGGCGGC
This sequence comes from uncultured Alphaproteobacteria bacterium, assembly GCA_963721065.1. Classification (GTDB taxonomy): domain Bacteria; phylum Pseudomonadota; class Alphaproteobacteria; order Acetobacterales; family Acetobacteraceae; genus CAWBLP01. The sequence continues at coordinate 39,740 of CAVRHO010000009.1, read as the reverse complement.
AGCCGCTGGCGAAGTGCCACTCGCCGGACACGCGATAGCCGCCGGGCACCGCATGCGCCTGGCTGGCATTGGGCGGTCCCCAGGCCACCACCGCGCGCGGGTCGCCGAAGATGGCGTGCATCGTCTCCGGCACCAGGAACGGCGCGATCAGTGCCGCACTGTTGGCGACGAAGATGTTCCAGCCGACGGATCCGTCGTGCCGGCTGATTTCCTCGACGGCGCGCAGATAGGTCCACGGGTCCACCTGGTCGCCGTCCACCGAGCGGGGCAGGAACATGCGGCACAGCCGCGCGGCGTGGATCTGCGACAGCAGGGGCTCGGGGATGCATTGGGTGCGCTCGATCTCGTCCGCCGCGGCGACGATGGCCGGGCCCAGCGCACGGGCGCGCGCGACCGGGTCGGGGGAGCTGGTGTCGAGCCTGCTGACAACATTCATGCCGTGCCTCCGGACGCTTTTCGGGCGATTACCGGGGCTGGAAGCAGCGGTGTCAATCGTTGGTGTGGCCGGCCGTCACCCGTCACGACGCGGTAGGGGCCCGCCAGCGGTGGCCCTTCCGATGATCGGGGCGGCATTGGATGGCAGCCCCTGCGGCCGGGAATGACGTTCGGGGGAGTGCCGAACCCCGGGCGAAACCGCCACGTTCGCATGCGGAGGAGCCAACGGGAGAAGCCTCCGATGATCGCACGCCAACGCATCTTCTGTTCGGCCGCTGGCGCGATTGCCATGGTTGTCGCCGGAGGGACGGCCGCCGACGCTGCCTGCTCCGGGAACAACAGCCCCGCCGGTCGGGCGGCCATGCACCCGAGGGTCCAGGCAAATCAGGATTTGCTGGCGGCCGGCGAGCCGTTCGAGAAGCTCACCGAAAGCGCGTTCACGGCCTCGCCCGCAACGCTGAACCAGCAGATCGCGACTACCGCCAGCCCCGCATGTGCCAGCCGCCCCTTTAAGGCGGACCGTGGTCAGAAATTGTCGGAGATGCACAAGGCGGTTGCCAACCGGGACGCGACGGCTGCCTATGGCGCTGCGAACGCGGTGCTCGGCCTGGTGGATCAGCTTGAACAGCAATTCGGAGAGACGTGCGATGCGCGTCCGTGATGCGGCGGCGAGCGGACATGGCGTGTCCTTCGCGCCGGACCGCCTGCCGGGTCGATGACCCGATCCTGGTCGCGGACAGATAAGGGCCGCGGGTCCTGGGCGCCGGCGCGCCCGGCCAGCGCGTTGTGCTTCACGGCCGGCTACGTCGATGCCTATGGCTATTTCGGGATCGGCACGCATGTGTTCGCCGCCAACATGACCGGCAACACGGTCTTCTTCGGCACCGGCCTGGCGACCGGCCTGTCCCGGGGCGATTGGGACCAGGCGGCGATCAATCTCACTGCCATCCTCGCGTTCTTCGCTGGCGGCATCGCGTCGAGCCTGGTGCGGCAGGTCAGCAACCGTCCCTTCCTGTGCTTGCTGCTGGCGGCGGGTCTCGTCGCGCCGGCCAACGACGCGCTGCTGGCAGCGCACCATCAGCTTTTCCTCCTCGCGTTCGCGATGGGCGTGCAGGGCGCCGCCATGCGCCGCTTCGGGCCCGCCCGGCAGCAGACCGTGGTGGTGACGGGCAACCTGTTGCGTTTCGCCGACACCACGGCAAGTCACCTCCGGGCCAAAGCCGGCGGTTCACCCGCGCAGGAAACGCTGGGATGGCTGCCCCTGATGTCGTGGGTGCTCTATGCCGCCGGAGCCGCGCTGGAAATCGTGCTCGGCGCCCCGGAAGTCGTGCCGCTTGCGCTGCCCGTCGCGGTGTTGCTGCTGACCGCGGCGGATGTCGCCTGGTTCCAGAAGGACTGAGCGGTCGCCCCGGACGCAGCCGGCCGCGATCGGCGCGCCCGCAGATGGGTTGTTCTCCGGTCAGAGGCATGGAGAGCGGTGCCACGCCAGGAAGCGGCCGGAATGGCGGTGGACAGCCCTGATGCACCGCCCTGCACCCCGCCCCGGCCGCCGTTGACGCTCCCGCCGTCTGTGGCGAGCATGCCCGGCACCAGTCTGGCGCGGCGAGAACCGCGGACGCCGACGGATGAAGGGCAGGGAACGATGATGCGACTCGGCGTATTCGACCACATGGACCGCAGCCAGGCGCCGCTGGACCAGCTCTTCGAGGACCGGCTGCGGTTGATCGAAGCCTATGACCGTGCCGGTTTCTACGGCTACCACGTCGCCGAACACCACGCGACGCCGCTGGGCGTAGCACCGTCGCCCGGCGTGTGGCTGGCCGCGATCGCCCAGCGCACCACCAGGCTGCGCTTTGGCGCCCTGGTGTATCTGCTGCCGTTCTATCATCCGCTGAAGCTGCTGGAAGAGCTGTGCATGCTCGACCAGATGAGCCGCGGCCGGCTGCTGCTGGGCGTCGGTCGCGGCATCTCGCCGATCGAGCTGCGCTATTACGGGCTCGATCCGGCACAGGCGCCGGCGATGTACCAGGAGGCGTTGCAGGTGATCCTGCGCGGCATGGCCTGCAAGGAACTCACCTTCGAGGGCAAATACTACACCTATCGCGACGTCCCGATGGAACTGGAGCCGTATCAGAAGCCGCATCCACCCTTGTGGTACGGCATCGGCCGCACGGATGCGGTGCCCTGGGCGGCGGAGCACAGCGTCAACGTCGTGGGCAACGTGCGCGGCCCGGCAATGCGCCCGCTCACTGACGCCTACCGCGCCGAATGGTCCCGGCTGGGCCGCGCGCCCGACACGCTGCCGCTGATGGGCCTGGGCCGCCACGTGGTCGTGGCGGACACCGAGCGCGAGGCGCTGGACGTCGCCCGCCGCGGCTACGACAAATGGCGGCACAGCTTCCTGGTGCTGTGGCGCAAGCACAACATGCAGTTGCCCAACCCGAACGCGCTGTTCCCGGAAACCTTCGAGGAGGCGGAAGCCGAAGGCCGCGCCGTCGCCGGCCCGCCGGAGAAGGTGCGTCGCTTCCTGCAAGGCGAGATCGACGCCGGCGGCCTGAACTATCTGCTGTGCCGCTTCGCCTTCGGCGACATCAGGCCGGATGAAGCACTGCACTCGATCGACCTGTTCACCCGGCAGGTGATGCCGGATCTGCACGAAGCCCGCGTGGAGGCCACCGCATGACACCGCAATACGAAGTCTTCGCCATCCGCTACGGCACGCGCCCCGCGCGCCGGTCTGATCATTTCATTGGTGGCGATCCGCATGACGGGCCGATGCCGATGGACTACTTCGTCTGGGTCGCGAAGAACGCCGACCGTGCGGTGGTGATCGATATCGGCTTCACCGCGGAGAGCGGCGGCAAGCGCGGACGGTCTCTGCTGCGCGACCCGATCGACTCGCTGGCGCTGGTGGGCGTGGATGCGGCGCAGGTGCAGGACGTGATCCTGACGCACATGCACTACGACCATGTCGGCAACTTCCACAAGTTCCCGGTCGCCCGCTTCCATCTGCAGGAGCCGGAGATCCACTACGCCGTCGGCCGCTACATGCGCCACAAGCAATTGGCGAAGTCGTTCGAGCCGGACGACGTATGCGGCATCGTGCGGCTGAACTTCGACGGTCGCGTGGTGTACCGCACCGGGCCGGGCGAGATCGTGCCGGGCATCAGCGTGGTGCCCACCGGCGGTCACTCGGCGGGGCTGCAGTTCGTCACGGTGAACACCGCGCGTGGCGTGGTGGTGCTGGCCTCCGACGTGACGCATTTCTACGAGAACATGGAAACCGGCCGGCCGTTCACCACCGCGTTCCATATCGGCGACATGCTGGAGGCGTTCGACATATTGCGCGAGCATGCGCCGACGCCGCAGCACATCGTGCCGGGCCACGACCCGGAGGTGATGCGCCGCTATCCGCCGCCGAAGCCGGAACTGGAGGGCGTGGTGGTGCGCCTGGACGTCGCGCCGAACGCGTAGTGCCAGCCCGCGTATCGTTCGACCATTGGCCGGCAACTCACCGTCATGGTCGGCGCAGGCCGGCCATCCACGGCTTTTGCTGATGGCGGCTACAAGAAGACGTCGATGGCCCGCCTGCGCGGGCCAGGACGCTGAATGGCTGGCGGTGTGTCAAACACAACGCGGGCTGGTATAGGCCGGTGCAGGGCGGCGGCGTAAACCAATGGGCAAGCTCGGTGGCGTATGCGGGTGTCCTCGCCTACGTCCCGCAGGGAGTACGCCCGTGCCCGACACGCCCGTTGATCGCCCCGAACCGCCCCCTTACGATCCCAACCATGAGGTCCGCATCAGCCGCCTGGAAGGCGAGATGAGCGAAGTGAAGGCAACCCTCGGCCAGATGCTGCCGATGCTGGTGCGCATCGACAGCATGCTGGCCGCGACCCTGCCGCATCTCGCTACCAAGGCGGAGGTTGCCGATCTGCGGACCGAGGTCTCCATCATCCGGACAGACATTCAGCACCTGGCCACCAAGGCCGAACTCGCCGAGAAGCCGAGCAAAGCGTATTTGTGGGGTGTTCTGGCGGCACTGGTCGCGACATATGGAGCCGGTTTGGCCGGCCTTGCGGTTCTGCTGCACTGACCGAAAGGCCCAGCCGGTCGTCACCGGACGCGCGGCACTCAGGCCGCGCACCCCTCATCCCGCAGCAGATCGACCACCGCCTCGTTGGGCACATCGGCCGAGGTGAAGGCCTGGCCGATCCCCCGCACCAGCACGAAGTTCAGCGCCCCGTCGCGCACTTTCTTGTCCCGCCGCATGTGCCCGATCAGCGTCTCGGCCGAGAACCGGCGGTTCAGCATCGACAGCTCCGCCGGCAGGCCCGACGCGGCGACGTGCGCCACCACCCGCTCGGCATCGGCCGAGGAACAATGGCCCAGCCGGGCGGACAGCTTGAACGCCAGGCCCAGCCCGACGGCGACGCCCTCGCCGTGCAGCAGGCCGCCTGTGTAGCCGTATTCGGCCTCCAGCGCGTGGCCGAAGGTGTGGCCCAGGTTCAGCAGCGCGCGGCCGTCGTTCGGCTTTTCCTCCCGTTCGTCGTCGCCCACCACGGCGGCCTTGAAGGCGCAGGCGCGCTTGATCGCCTCGGCCTGCGCCTCCTGGTCGCCGCCGACCACGCCGGCGCCGTGCTGCTCGCACCAGGCGAAGAACGCCGGGTCGCCGATCAGCCCGGCCTTGACGATCTCGGCATAGCCGGCGCGCAGTTCGCGGACGGGCAGGGTGGCCAGGGTGGCGGTGTCGGCCAGCACCATGCGCGGCTGGTGGAAGGCGCCCACCAGGTTCTTGCCGCGCGGCGTGTTCACCCCGGTCTTGCCGCCCACCGAGCTGTCCACCTGCGACAGCAGCGTGGTGGGGATCTGCACGAAAGGCAGGCCGCGCAGTGTGGTCGCGGCGGCGAACCCGGCCAGGTCGCCCACCACGCCGCCCCCCAGGGCGATCACCGCGGTGCGGCGCTCCACCCGTGCTTCCAGCAGGCGGTCCACCACGGACATGTAGGAATCGAGGTTTTTCGATGCCTCGCCCGGCGGCACCACGATCGGGTCGGCCTTCACCCCGGTCTCGGTCAGCCCGTCCATCAGTGTGGACAGGTGCAGGTCGGCGACAGACCGGTCGGTGATCACCATGGCCCGTTTCTGCGGCAGGCGCGGTGCCAGCAGCGCGCCCGCCCGGCGCAGCAGGCCGTCGCCGATCACCACGTCATAGGTCGTGCTGGGCAGCGCCACGGTCAGCCGGCGCGGCGGGCGCCAGGCGAGCAGGGCGTTCAGCACCTGGCTGGTGGTCACGTCCGGGCTTTCGTCGCCGCAATCCACGATAACGTCGGCCTCGGCGTAGATCGGGTAACGCTGGGCGATCAGCCGTTCCAGGATCTCCGCCGGATTGCCGTCCGCCAGCAGTGGCCGGTTGTCCCGAGTCGCCACCCGGCGCACCAGGGTCGGCAGCTTGCAGCGCAGCCAGATCGACACCGCTTCGTCCCGCGCCACCGCCCGGGTCTCCGGGTCGATGAACGCGCCGCCGCCGAAGGCCAGCACCAGCGGGTCGCCGGACAGCAGGCGGCGGATCACCCGCCGTTCCCCGTCGCGGAACGCTTTCTCGCCATAGCGGGCGAACAGTTCCGGGATCGAACAGCCGGCGGCCAGTTCGATCTCGGCATCGGCGTCGCGGAACGGCAGGCCGAGTTGCGCGGCCATCCGCCGGCCGATTGAGGTCTTTCCCGCCCCCATCAGCCCGACCAGCACGATGCTGCGGCCGGCCATGCTGTCGGGCAGGGAAACAGTTTCCTTAAGCGCGGTGTTGCGTGTCATGGTCGCGAAAGGCTAGCACACCCGCCCGGGGCCAGCCACGCATGCCGGCCCGCCACGCTGGAGCGAGTCACCGGACCGCAATGCTGCGCATATTCCTGATCGTCGTGATGCTGGGGGTTCTGCTGGGCCTGGGCGCCCTGGTCTATATCGGAACATACCCGCCGAACCCGCAGATCCACCCGGTGGAAAAAACCTTGCCGGCGAACAAGCTGGGGCATTGATGGACCGCCATGTGGAGGCGTTCCTGGAAATGCTGGTCGCCGAACGTGGGGCGGCGCGCAACACGCTGGCGGCCTACGCCGCGGATCTGACCGACTTTTCCGGCTTCGCCGCCACCCATGGCTCTGCCCCGGCGCAGGCCAACGCGGAGCTGGTGCAGGCCTATATGGCCGGGCTGCAAACCGCCGGCCTGTCCGCCCGCACCGCGGCACGCCGCCTGTCCGCCCTGCGCCAGTTCCATCGTTTCCTGCTGCAGGAGGGCGTGCGCGCCGACGACCCCACCGCGCTGCTGGACACGCCACGCCTGCCGCAGGCGCTGCCCAAATACCTGAGCGAATCGGAGGTGGACGCGCTGCTGGCCGCCGCCGGGCGCCATTCGGGCCGCCCCGGTGCGGTGGCGCGGGCGGCGCTGGAGATCCTCTACGCCACGGGCATGCGTGTTTCGGAGCTGCTGTCGCTGCCGCGGGCTGCGCTGACCGCCGACGCGGCGCTGCTGCTGATCCGCGGCAAGGGGGGCAAGGAACGCATGGTGCCGCTGTCCGACGCCGCGCGGGACGCCGCCGCCGCGTTGGTGGCCGTCACGGGGGAGGGCAGCCGGTTCCTGTTTCCCGGCCGCGATCCACGGCGGGCGATGACGCGGCAGGGCTTCTTCCTGCTGCTGAAACAGATCGCGCTGGAGGCCGGGCTGGACCCGGCGCGCGTGTCGCCGCACGTGCTGCGGCACTCCTTCGCGTCTCATTTGCTGGCGCGCGGGGCCGATCTGCGCAGCCTGCAACTGCTGCTGGGACATGCGGATATCGCAACCACGCAGATCTACACGCATGTCCTGGCCGAGCGGCTGCAGCGTCTGGTGGAGGCGCATCATCCGCTGGCTCGGCAGGGAATAGCGCGTGCCTGACGCCTGGCACGCTGGTTCTCTCCCATGCAGGCGAGAAACAATCGAGTGAATCGCGTAGGAAGTGCGAACGAGGGACTGGCGCAGCTTTGCCGCGCTGGCCCGCGGGTTCTGCCATCCGAAGTATTGTTTTGTGTCAAGTGCATCCGTTGTGGCACAGAAATCAGTTGCACCCGCTCGCCGGCTACCTGATACTGTGATGAGGCGAGGGCCGACTCCTTCATCGTACGCAACCGGCTGAAGGGCGGAACCAGGATTGTAGCCGAGCTGGTTGATGCGCGAGAGGAGTTATCCGGTATGAGGCGTCCGCTGCACAAGACACTTGCCGCTGCCGCGCTGGCACTGACGGCGTCCCCCGCCATGGCCACGCCGATCGCGCAGGTGTCCGGGAGTACGCTGACCGGGGCCAGCGGCGTTGAGGTGAACGGGGTTTCCTATAACGTCAGCTTCCAGCACGGCGCCTGCGCCACCGTATTCGGTGCGGAATGCGCGGACCCCGGCGATTTCACCTTCAGTAATTCTACCAGCGCCCTCGCAGCAAGTCAGGCGCTCCGTCAGTTGTTCAACGACGTGTTCAATGTTTCTGGTGCGGCGCAATCCATTGGCGGATGTGCCGTCGCCGCAAACTCGTGCTACGTCGTGACGCCGTACGCGGCATCCGGCGCGGCTGGCAACACAAGCTTTGCGGTCACCTATGCCAGCCTCGGTGCAGGTTTCGGCAGCACGACGGTCTCTGACAGTTTTTTCTCGTCTCAGTCGGTCACTTCGGCCGTTTGGTCGGTGCCCGAGCCCCCCTCGGCGGCGCTGGTGCTTCCTGCGGCGGCTGCCCTGCTTGCCACGCGTCGCCGCAAGCACTCTGCGTGACGCGTCGCCGCGCCGTCAGCGCTCACCCAGCGTAATGAGGTCGGTGCCCACCGGCATTCGGACAAGCGGCAAACCCGGCTGGTATTCGGCAAACCGGGTGCGCAATTCCGCCAGCCGTGGCAGCAGACGCGCCGCCGGCAGGTGCTTGGCCAGGCTGATCGCCTGATGGTGTGCCGCGTCCCACGCGTTCGCCCCGTGATGGCGATAAACGCTGCACCAGCCGACGTCGCGCAGGCGGGAGATCCGGAATCCCTGAGTCGCCGCGGCCCACAGCAGCGCATGGGTCTGCTGGGTGTCCTCGCCGCGGGCGGCGTCGGGATAGGGCGGAACGATATCCCTGCGTGCCAGCAGCGTGCCCTGGATCAGGTTCATCGGATAAGGCTCGCGGTCCCAGTCATCCCAGTAGAGCATTGCCTCGGTGCTGAACCAGTGCAGTTGGTCCACCAGGTAGCTGACTGCCGCCGCTTCCTCCTGCGCCGCGTTCCATTGCAGCGCCAGCCGCAACGGATGCGCGCGGTCGTCATCGTCCCACTGGCAGACCCAATCCCCGCTCGCGGCGTCGAGCGCCTGGTTGCGCAAGCGGCCCAGGCTTTGCCCCGGCAACACCCGTATCACGCGGATGACGCTGCCCGCGTGACGGTCCGCCAGCGATCGTGCGGCGGCGTCGAACGCCGCGTCGCCATCATGCAGCACCACCAGTTCGCGATCCGCAAAGATCTGGCGGGCAAAGTCGCCGATCGCGTCGGCCAGCAGTGACAGGCGCCCAGGCTGCGTGACACAAAGGCAACTGATCATCAGCGAAACCTTCGATTGTTGGCGGAGTGACCCGGCGTGCAGGCCACGAGCATTATCCTGACGTATCGCTCCTGCGGCGATCCAGCCCGCCGAACCAATCTCCAGGCGGTGCTGGCCTGGTTCGCTGGGCAGCATCCGAGGGAAATCATCCTGGTGGAACAGGATATTGCGCCCACAACCGGCGACCTGCCGCCGGTCCCGGGGCTGCGCGTGCTGTTCGCTTACAATCCCGGGCCGTTCAATAAGGGATGGGGGCTGAATGTTGGTGTCCGCGCCGCGCGCGGCTCGCTGCTGGTCTTTGGCGATGCCGACCTGCTTTGCCCCGGGCTGCCGGCCGCGATCGATCTCGCCCGGGCCGGGGCGCCGGTGGTGCGGCCGTTCGGCAGCGTGCTTGACCTGCCGCCGGATGCGTCCGCGCGGCTGCGTCAGGATCTCACCCGGCTGGGCGATCCGGCGCTGGCGCGTGCGGGCGTGCCACGCACCGCCCAGGGGGAACATCCGCCGCTCTGCGGTGGCTGCGTTCTGTTCCACCCGGATATCTTCATCCTGCTCGGCGGCTGGGATGAGCGGTTCCTGGGATGGGGCGGCGATGACGACGCCATGGGCATCAAGGTGCAGCGAGCCGCTCTTCCGGCTCGTGTGCTGGAGACCGAAACGGCATTCCACCTGGAGCATGGCCGGGCACGCCCGGGCGGGGGACCCGCGCCGCTTTACCAGAGCAACCTGGCCCTGCTGTCGGACCTGCAGGCGCTGTCCGACGAGGCACTGAAACGGCACTGCGAAATCACCTGGCAGATCGCCGGCCATCAGGACATGCACCGCCCGCAAGAGCCGCTGTCATGAATTCGCCGCCCTCCCGCAGAATACTGGTCGGCACGCCGGCCTATGGCGGCATGGTTCACACCAGCTATCTGCGCAGCTTGTTCGACTTCCTGCGCGCCGGGATCGCCTTCGAACTGACCACGATCGGCAATGAGAGCCTGATCACCCGCGCCCGCAATACGATCCTGGCGGGCTTCCACACCCGCCGGGAGTTCACCCATTTGCTGTTCCTGGATGCCGACGTGCAATTGCCGGCCGAGGGGCTGGCCCGGATGCTTGATGCCGACGTGCCGGTGCTGGGGGCGGCGGTGGCGCTGAAGGCCTATCACCCGGACGGCAGCCGCATCTGGAATATCGGCCGGTGTCTCGGGTCGCAGGGCCGGCTGCTGAAGGTGGAGACCGTCGGCACTGCGGCGCTGCTGCTCTCCCGCGCCGCGACCGATGCGCTGGTTGAGGACGCGATTGCGACGGGCCGTACCTATACGCCCAATGTGCCGGTTCCGACCAACGACGCCGCCGCGCTGCACTACGATGTGTTTCGGACCGGCGTGCACAGGGGACAGTACCTGTCGGAGGACTACTGGGCCTGCTACCGGCTGCGTGCGCTGGGCTTCGACGTCTGCATTGATCCCGCGGTGATCACCGGGCACCACGGGGTTATCGAGATCTAACGTTCCGGTTCTGATGAACCAGGCCTGATGCGGTGCCCAAATTTGCGTGGTGGGCCGGTGTCGGTCCACGCGTTAGAGTTTGACCTCCTTATGGTCGAAAATCTTTTTCATCATTCCGTTGTGGTCGGAGATCTGTCCCGACGACAGCAACGATCCTTCGGACGCGTAGAAGAAGTTCACGCCGTCGCCCTTGTCGCCGAGTTCGAACCGGCCGCCAGCCCACATCAGATGCGATTTCTGATGAATCTTCTGGCCCTTGGCGTAATACGCCTGGTTTCCGCTGGAGTTCTTGCCGTGTTTCTCATCGCGGCGGAACAGGTTGGTAAGAACCACCCGGTCGGCGTTGTTCATGTAGCCGTCCCGCACGAACTCGCCCAGCAGCGCATCCCAGCTTATGGTCCGGCCGCCCATGTCCATGGCGAGATCGCGGACCTTCAGCGGCGTCCAGACAAGGTTGTTGCGTGCCATCGTGCTGCCGCGCAGGCCGCCGGCCTTCAGCACCGCACTGACCACGGTCGAGCAGTTCTTCTTGAGAAACCGGTAATGCGCGTTCTGCTTGTTCCGCCGCTCGTTCCACTTGGCGGTCATGGCATCGAGGCGCAGGCCGTCGATGCGGATGATGTGGTCCGGTGCGTAGCCTTCCTCCTTCAGGTCGGCGAAGAACTCCAGCTTCGGCCTGGCCAGGTCCAGAAATCCGTCCTTCTGGCTGTCCGGCCACCAACTGACATAGGTGTTGGCCCCGGCCTGCCACTGGCCGTCGATGCTCATCGATGCATGGCCGGGATAGCGGTGGCTCCCGTACATGTGGTTGTTCCAGATGAATACGGTTGTTTGCGTATAGTCCGACATCGTGTCCTGTCAGCCCTTCCTGTATCGGTCGCACTGCGCCGACCCCCTGGCAGCCGGAGCTGATAGCATAGCCGATGCCCATCTGAAACCATCCTGAATAGTGACGTATTTTTCACGAATTTCCTCTTTCGTTCTCCAATCGAAGGCGGACCCTGCGTCCGGAAGAGAGCAGTTTCGTGGTTCTCACGTCTGCCCGCCTCGCGTCGGGCCGCCCGCGGCGGGCGCGCCGTGCACGGGACACGAAGGCGTTGTGAGGTCCGCCCGGTCCGTCGCAGGATAGCCGCCGCGATCCCGCCGCAGGGCAGGGGGCAGCACAGGGAGTGAGACAGAATGCGGCCAGAACAGGCGATTGCCGATCCCAGGCGTCCGTACACCGGCGCCGAATACATGCAGAGCCTGCGCGACGGCCGCGAGGTCTATATCGACGGCGAACGGGTCGCCGACGTCACCACCCACCCGGCCTTCCGCAATGCCGTCCGCTCCATCGCCCGCCTGTATGACGCGCTGCACGACCCGAAGCGGCGGGATGTGCTGACCTGCCCCACCGACACCGGCTCGGGCGGCTACACGCACCGCTACTTCCGCGTGGCCCGCTCCCGCGAGGACCTGGTGGCCGCGCAGGGTGCCATCGCCGAATGGGCGCGCATGACCTATGGCTGGATGGGCCGCACCCCCGACTACAAGGCCGCCTATACCAATACGCTGGGCGCCAACCCGGACTATTACGGTCCCTACGCCGACAACGCCCGCATTTGGTACAAGCGCGCGCAGGAAACCGTGCCGTTCATGAACCACGCCATCGTCAATCCGCCGATCGACCGGCACAAGCCGGCCGAACAGGTGAAGGACGTGTTCGTCAGCGTGGACAAGGAGGTGGACGGCGGCATCATCGTGTCCGGCGCCAAGGTGGTGGCGACCTCGGCCGCGTTCACCCACTACAACTACATGGGCCAGAGCTCGAAGACCGCGACCGAGGACCTGGACATGTCGCTGATGTTCATCGTCCCGATCGACGCGCCGGGCCTGAAGCTGTTCTGCCGCACGTCATACGAGAAGGCGGCGACGCTGAACGGCTCGCCGTTCGACTATCCGCTGTCCTCGCGCTTCGACGAGAACGACGCGATCTTCGTGCTGGACAAGGTGTTCGTGCCCTGGGAGGACGTGTTCATCTATCGCGATCCGGCGCGGGTGCTGAGTTTCTATCCACGCTCGGGCTTCATGAACGGCTTCCTGTTCCAGGGCTGCACCCGGTTCGCGGTGAAGCTGGACTTCCTGTGCGGGCTGCTGAGCAAGGCGCTTCACTGCACCGGCGGTGACGAGGCGCGCGGCAACCAGGTGCTGCTGGGTGAGGCGATCGCCTGGCGCAACCTGTTCTGGTCGCTGTCCAACGCGATGGCGCATAACCCGGATCCGTGGAAGGGCGACGCGGTGCTGCCGCAACTGCACGCCGGGCTGTCGTACCGGGTGTTCGCGCCGGACGCCTATCCGCGCATCAAGGATATCGTGGAACGCACGGTGACCTCGGCGCTGATCTACCTGCCGTCCTCGGTGAAGGATTTCGCCAATCCGGCGATCGAGCCGTATCTGCGGCAATACGTCCGCGGGTCCTACGGCATCGAGTACGAGGAGCGGATCAAGGTGATGAAGCTGCTGTGGGATGCGATGGGCACCGAATTCGGCGGGCGTCACGAACTGTACGAACGCAACTATGCCGGCGGGTGGGAGGACATTCGCGCGCAGGTGCTGACCGGGGCGCAGCGCGGTCCTGACATGGCGGCGATGGAGGCATTGGTGGAGCAGTGCATGGCCGACTACGACGCGAACGGCTGGACCGGCGACGACTGGCTGGCCCCCGGCGCCGAAGCGGGGTGAAGGGTTGGAATACGAACGTTTCGTGTGATGCACCGTGGGGCCGACGTCGTCCGTTCTGCCGCAAGCATTCAACACGGAGCGCGCGGAGGGCCACAGAGCGATCCAATCTGCCGCAGACCGTCGTTGCACACCGCACGGGGGCCACACCACACGCGCCGGCGTTACAACACCGGCGGCGTTCGCCCCGTTGCCTCCCGTGCCCGGGTGGCGGCACATAGCGGCGAACCCCGGAGGAAGAGCCATGGACAGCGCGACGGTCTCGGCGGAGGAGGTGGCCCGGTTCGATGCGCTGGCGGCGCGCTGGTGGGACCCGACCGGCCCGATGCGCCCGCTGCACAGCATGAACCCGGTGCGCATCGGCTGGATCTGTGAGCGGATTGCCCGCCGCTTCCCGCAACCGGCCGGCCTGCGCGTGCTGGACGTGGGCTGCGGTGCCGGCATCGTCGCCGAGGCGCTGGCTCGGCGCGGCTTCGACGTCCTGGGCCTGGACGCCGCCGGGGAGGCGATCGAGGCGGCGCGGGCCCATGCGGACGGGCAGGGGCTGCCGCTGGCTTACCGCACCGGCCTGGCCGAAGACCTGGCCGCCGAGGGCCTGCGCTTCCCGGTGATCACCGCGCTGGAAGTGATCGAGCACGTGCCCGCCCCCGCCGCCTTCCTGGACGCGCTGGCGGGCCTGCTGGAGCCGGGCGGGCTGCTGTTCCTGTCCACGCCCAACCGCACGCGGCGATCCTTCCTGGCGACCAAGGTCGGGGCGGAATACCTGCTGCGTTGGCTGCCGGTGGGCACGCATGACTGGCGCAGGTTCATTACCCCGGCGGAACTGGCGGAGATGCTGCGGGTGGCCGGGCTGCGGCTGGCGGATGTCACCGGGTTGAGTCCCGATCCGCTGCGGGGCGGCTGGCGGACCGGGCGGGACATGTCGGTGGATTATCTGGTGGCGGCCGAGGGGTAGGCTGTTTCGCCAAGGTATAGTCGCGATTGGGGCAATCTCCGGGAGGTCGCGTTCTCTCGGAGCCAAATCGAACTGCGCATCTGGATTTGCGGAACGGTGGTGGAGCTGAGGGGATTCGAACCCCTGGCCTCCTCATTGCGAACGAGGCGCTCTCCCAACTGAGCTACAGCCCCATCCCGCGCTGGGCGAGCGACCGGGCGGTCCCTCGCGGCGGCCGGACAATGCTCAGCCGCCCCGGCGAAGTCAAGCGGCCATCCACCATCCCGGCCCCGCATTCGCATCGGCACCCGCCGCCCCGGATCCGTCACCCCGCACCCCCATTATCCCGCCCCCGGATCACCCGGGTTCGGCATCCGCATCATCCCACCTCGCACCGTCATCCGCCGCCCGACCCACCCGGCGGGCCCGCGTTGGAACTCCGCCCCGCCCTCTGGTAGTCTCCCGCCCACGTTGCACGTTGAACCGCGTCCGCAGGGGCGCCCGGACGGTGGCCTTGCCCCCCGCAGCGCCTTCCGTCATATCGACCCACAACCCCATATTGAGGTTTGCATGCCGTCTTTCTTCGGGGCTTCCCCCCGCCTGCTCGCCGCTGCACTGCTGCTCGCCGGCCTGTCCGCCAGCCCCGCACTGGCAGATTCCGCGGCGGCAAACTCCGCGGCGCCGGCATCGCAGGCCACCGCCGATCCGGTCGTGGCCACGGTCAACGGCCAGCCGATCCACCTCAGCGACGTCAAGGACGCCGCCGCCAGCATGCCGGAGGCGGCGAAAGCCATGTCGCCGACCCAGCTCTACCCGTTGCTGGTGGAGCGGTTGATCGACGCCCGCGCCCTGGTGGTGGAAGCGCAGAAGGAGGGCCTGGAAAAGGACCCGGTCGTCCAGCGCAAGATCCAGGACGCCCGCGACCAGGTGCTGGAAAGCGCCGTGCTGCGCAAGGCTGTTGCCCCCGAGATCACCGACAAGGCGCTGAAGGCCCGCTACGAGAAGGAAATCGCCAACAAGCCGGCGGTGGAGGAAGTGCACGCCCGCCATATCCTGGTGCAGGACAAGGCCACGGCCGAGAAGATCATCGCCGAGCTCGACAAGGGCGCCAGCTTTGCGGAGCTGTCGAAGAAGTACAGCAAGGATCCGGGGTCCGCGAAGGACGGTGGCGACCTGGGCTGGTTCAAGAAGTCCGAGATGGTCCCCGCCTTCGCCGACGCCGCCTTCAAGTTGAAGGACGGCCAGATCACCCAGACCCCGGTGCACACCCAGTTCGGCTGGCACGTCATCAAGGTGCTCGGCCACCGCAAGGCGCCGCCGCCCAGCTTCGAGGAAGCCAAGGCAGAGCTGCGCCAGAAGGTGATCCAGGAAGGCGTGAAGAAGGCGGTGGCGCAGGCCCGGTCCCAGGTGAAGGTGCAGACGTTCAACCTGGACGGGTCCGTGCCGCGCGCCACGGACAACGCCGAACCGCCGCCGTCGTCGAAGTAGTCGCCTGACCGCACCAGGGGGAAGGAAACCATGTCCGCTGCCGTGTCGCCACTCGCTGTTCCCCTGCCGGACCTGCCGCCTTTGCCGGGCGTGCGTCTCGGCGCCACGGCCGCGGGCATCCGCTACCAGGGCCGCACCGACCTGCTGATGGTGGAGGTGCCGGCCGGCAGCACCGTCGCCGGCGTGTTCACCGCCAACAAGTGCCCCGGCGCCCCGGTGGACTGGTGCCGGGCGGCGCTGACGGGCGGTGAGGCGCGGGCCGTGGTGGTGAATGCCGGCAACGCCAACGTGTTCACCGGCAAGGCCGGCCGCGACGCCTGTGCCGCCACCGCCACCGCCGCCGCGGACCTGCTCGGCTGTTCGGCGCAGCAGGTGTTCGTCGCCTCCACCGGCGTCATCGGCGAGGTGCTGCCGCACGACAGGCTGGTCGCCGCGCTGCCCGCGCTGCACGCCTCGCTGCGCGACGACGCGTGGGAGGCTGCGGCCCGCGCCATCATGACCACGGACACCTTCCCCAAGGCGTCCACCCGCACCGCGACGATCGATGGCACGCCGGTGCGCATCAGCGGTATCGCCAAGGGCAGCGGCATGATCGCCCCCGACATGGCGACCATGCTGTGCTTCATCTTCACCGACGCGAAACTGCCCGCCGCGGCGATGCAGGCGCTGCTGAAGCCGGGCGTGGACGCGTCGTTCAACTGCACCACGGTGGACTCGGACACCTCCACCTCCGACACCGTGCTGCTGATCGCCACCGGCCAGGCGCAGCACGCGCCGGTGCCGGCCCAGGGCGGCCCGGTCCTGCAGGACTTCGCCCGCGCGCTGAACGAGGTGCTGCTGGACCTGGCGCTGCAGGTCGTGCGCGACGGCGAGGGGGCGCAGAAATTCGTCCGCATCGACGTCACCGGCGCCGTCGATGACGGGTCGGCCAAGCGGGTGGCGATGGCGGTGGCGAACTCCCCGCTGGTCAAGACCGCGATCGCCGGTGAGGACGCCAACTGGGGCCGCATCGTCATGGCCGTCGGCAAGGCCGGCGAACCGGCCGACCGCGACAGGCTGTCCATCGCGGTGGGCGGCGTGTGGATGGCCAGGGACGGCGGCGTGGTGCCGGGCTACGACGAAACGCCGGTCGCGGCACACATGAAGGGCAGGGAGGTGGAGATCACCATCGACCTGGGCCTGGGCCATGGCAAGGCCACCGCATGGACCTGCGACCTGACGCACGGCTACATCGACATCAACGGGTCCTACCGGAGTTGACGGTGGCAAGCGCGCGCGCATCGGCCATCACCGTGTGCGCTCCCACCCTCCTTGCGACAGGGGGGTGGGCAACGGGGGAGACGCAACCACAGACGGTGGCGCTCGGTCCCGTCCCCCCAACCGCGGTCCGCTTCACGGCCCAGGCCCGCAAGGCGAGGGGGAGCATCGCGTGTCCGCCGGGCCGGCTCTCCGTGCCAGTCACCGCCGGTTGACCCTGCAATGCCCGCGCCCCCGTTCATCCTCCTCGGCTACCTGCTGGGCTCCATCCCGTTCGGCCTGTTGCTGACGCGCGCGGCCGGCCTGGGCGACATCCGGTCGATCGGCTCCGGCAATATCGGCGCCACCAACGTGCTGCGCACCGGCAACCGGAAGATCGCCGCGGCAACCCTGCTGCTGGACGGCGGCAAGGGGGCGGCCGCGGTGCTGGTCGCGGCCGCAATCGCCGGCCCTGCCGCAGCACTCTGGGCCGGCCTCGGCGCCGTGCTTGGCCACATGTTCCCGGTCTGGCTGGCGTTCCGCGGCGGCAAGGGCGTGGCCACCGGCTACGGCGTGCTGCTCGCCGCCGCCTGGCCGGTGGGTGTGACGGCCGGTGCGATCTGGCTGGTGGCCGCGAGGCTGTTGCGCATCTCCTCGGCCGCGGCGCTACTGTCCTTCGCCCTGGCACCGGTGCTGGCCTGGCTGCTCGCCGGCCCGGGAATGGTGGCGCTGGCGTTGGCGATCGCCGTGCTGGTGTTCATGCGCCATCACGACAACATCCGCCGCCTGATTGCCGGCACCGAGCCCCGCATTGGCGCCCGCCGCGGCAGCGGCGTGGAGCGCGCGTAGCGGCCCGTTCGCCGACCAATCACGCGCCGCCTGCCAAAGTAGCCGGCGCCTCTCCGCCGCCTCGGGGGTGCTTTCAAGCCGATCCCAGGTTGAAAGTTCTTTCCGCTCTGATTGCATGTCCTGTTTCAGGACACGTGCAGGATTACGCCAGCACTCTCCTGTGGTAGAACCGAGGCGCTGATCCGGGTGCCTGCCGTGGTATCGGTAACTGTGAATGCCGACCCGCTTGCTTCCGTCAGCCTGAGCTTGTCAACGACATGGCCGGCCTCTGATATCTTCAGCATATCATTCTTGTAGGTCCAGGCGTCACCATGCACGCTTTCGAGCATGATGTCGCTTACCCATCCGGTCTCGAGATTGACGGCTGCCTTGAACATATCCGGGTGATCAATCGTCAGAGTTGAAGCGCCGCTCATATCCACAGTCTGGCCTGCGCCGACGCCTGCGGCGAACGTTATGCCTCCGAAGTACGAGCCGGGGGTCCATGATCCGTGGCCCAGCACGTTGGCCGATATAACTGCACTCTGGACGGTGCTGTCGCCGTCGTTGATAAGCGCGGACCAGTTGCCGCCATTCACGGTCACGCTGTTGACCCTCACGTGCCCGACGAAATGCGTCTTAAGCACCGAACCGGGAGACAACTTCACTGTGAGGTTTGCCCAAGGGTAGATGTTCTCGAGATATGTCTCGCCCACAGTTGCGTGACCAATCACGTTAAGATGCGCCCCGGACTGGTCTGGTGTCAGTGTGCTGACGTCGATCTTTCCCAGCTTCGTGTTGCCGACCAAGTACAGTTCGGGATTCGGTGCGTAGGACTGGGTGCTGGCGTTGAACTGTCTGGTCAGGTCTACCTCGGACCGGTCGAAGTTCCCGCCGACCATAATCGCTGTTCCAGTGGGCACGACAAACGTATCGCCGTTCTGTGGCGTGCCGCCCACGTCCCAACCGAAAGCATAGTTTATCGTGCTGAAACCGTCGACTTCTGTTCGGGTTGTCATGTATTTCCCCCATCGAACATTACGCGACATTGTTATTGCACGCAGCCGAACGGATGTATGTGGGGATTTGTTGAAATCTCGCGAGTGTGATGGTACTGTTTGCGGATAACTGCTCCCAAAGACCGGACTTGCTTGTTCCCGGTCCACAGCGATGGGGCGCCCCATGCCAGCCCGCTTGGAGTTTGGCCGTGGGCCAGCCGCTCACGGGGGCTGCCATTGCGACAACGGGCTGACGTGGATGGCAGCCTGCTCAAGCCATGACGCCGAGCGCCAGCCTGCCCTCATTGCAACAAGCCGGTACTAGGGCACGTCGGTCCGGCCAGGAAATGCGCCCGGCGCACGAAGCATCTTTGCGTCTAACCATCATGGACCGAACCCCATGCGTGAGACACGCTAATGACGCACAGTTGGCTTCTTCCTCCGACGTCGTGCTCGACGCAAGCGCGAACACGGTCTCTCTAGCTACCCCCAGCCTCCCTGCCTGCGGGCAAAGCACATCTCGAGCCGTCGACGGCATTGAGGCCCCGCTTTTGCGCCGCGGCCGAGGTCAAGCCCCGGAGCCGCGCAGCGGGGCGTCGAAGACGCCGGGCTTGAGGTCGGCCGCGGCGCAAAAGACAATGCGAACTGCCGTCCCTGTGCTGCATCGCTCGCTTCATGCTGCGGCAGTTGCGCCCAGCGTCGGCGCCGATGCCGCAACCGCCGGCACCGGACCAGGACAGGCCACCGGGACCTGCACTGTCTCGAACGTCTCCGGTGTCAGATAAGTCAGCGCCGAATGCAGCCGCTGCCGGTTGTACACCGTCTCGATGAACGCGCCGATCGAAGCTTCCGCCTCGGCGCGGTCGCGATACGCCTGACCGTTCACCTCCTCGCGTTTCAACGTCCGCATGAAGCTCTCCGCCATCGCATTGTCCCACGGACAGCCGGGCCGGCTCATCGAAGGCTGAATGCCCGCCCGCTCAAGCCGGCCAATGTAGTCGCCACAGGCGTATTGCACGCCCTGATCGGAGTGATGCACCAATCCACCCGGCGTTACGTAACGATTGCCAATGGCCATCTCCAACGCCGACAGCGCCAGCTCAGCTCGCAGATGCTCCGCTATCGCCCATCCGACCACCCGGCGGCTGAATGCATCCAGCACAACAGCCAGATAAACGAACTCTTCGCGCAGCCTTATATAAGTGATGTCCGCCACCCAGAGCTGATTGACCGCCATTGGCACCAAACGACGTGCCAGGTTGGGCCACACCCGCCAGCCATGCCGTGAGTTCGTCGTCGCCGGACGGAACGCCTGCTTCGGCACGCAAAGCAGATTGTCCTCCCGGCGGATCCGCGCCACACGCTTGTGGTTCACCGCCCAACCCGCGCGCCGCAGTTGGATCGTGATCACCCGGTAACCGTGACGATAGCCGTTGGCACGCTGCGCCAATGACAAGCGCTGGATCTCATCACGCAGCGCCGTCTCCTCTTCGCGCGGCTTCGAAGCCTGCCAGTGCCGGTAGTAGCTGGCCCGGCTGACGCCGGCCAATGCGCACATCCGTTCGATCCCACCGTGGTCGCCTTGCCGCTCGCTCTCCGCGCGGATCACCGCGAAGACCCCGTCCCGCCAGGCTCGCCCTTCTTCAGGCGTTGCTCCCCGACATGCCGCAAGGCTGCGCGAAAAAAATCCAGGTCCAGCTGCTGCTGGCCGATTTTCCGCTCCAGCTCCTCGATCCGCCGCTGTTCGGCGCCCGCTGGCGGCGGCAATGGCGGCGCCAACGACAGCGCGAACCCGGCCCCGCTGGTGGATGGCCGCCCGCTCGGGCGCAACGCCGAGGCACCACCAGATCGGTAGCGTCGGTGCCAGTCGTAGAGCAACTCCGCACGAACCCCGAGGTCCTCCGCCAGGGCCTGCACACTCGCCGCCTCGTTCATGCGCCCTATCGCCGAGAGCTTGAACTCTTGCGTCCAGCGCCTCTTGCGTCCCCCCTTCGGCTTCGCCTCGTTCTTGACCTTCTTCGGCACACCCGTTCTCCTTTCAGAACAGTGTGCGTCTTTTCCGTGTCTCAGTTTAGGGGTTCACTCCAAGGTGGACAGCGGCGAGAAAGTTGCGGGCTGTCTTGTCATAGCGGGTGGCGATGGCGCGGAACTGCTTTATCCGGGCGAAGAAGTTCTCGATCAGGTGGCGTGCCTTGTAGATGTGCCGGTCGAAGCTTCGCGGCGAGGTCCGGTTGGACCGCGGCGGGATGACGGCCGCCTTTCCTGCTGCCTCAAGGGGCTCGATCACGCGTTTGTCGGCATCGAACGCCTTGTCGGCGATCAGCATGTCGGCCTGCATCTCGGGGAGAAGGTGGTCGGCGCCGACCAGGTCGTGTGCCTCGCCTCCGGTCAGGTGGAAGCCGACCGGATTGCCGAGGGCATCCACAAGGGCGTGGATCTTGGTGCTCAATCCACCGCGGGAGCGGCCGATCGCCTGGTCTTCGTCGGCTTTTTTTGGGCGCCTGCACTGTGCTGGTGAGCGCGCACAATCGTGCTGTCGATCATCGCATATTCGTTGTCGGCGTCGGCTGCGAGTGCTCGAAAACCCGAAGCCATACGCCCGTCTTCGCCCAGCGGCTGAAGCGACGATGGACGTTGATCGGGTCGCCGAAGCGTTCCGGCAGGTCTCGCCAGGGGATGCCGGTCCGGTAGCGGTAGAGCACGGCGTCGATGAACAGGCGGTTGTCGGCGGCGGTCACGCCAACAGCGCCTTCTCGTCCGGGCAGAAGGTCCTTGATCCGATCCCACTGGTCATCACGGAGTCCGAAGCGGCGCATTGGTCAGCTCCACAAAGCTGACCGCCCAGGAATCGAAGAACGCGCCGCGCCGGAGTCTGGAGGTTTCTGTGAGGTCGCGCGAGGCGAAGGTGCGGGAGGCTGGGGAGCGCGACGTCACAGAAAGCGGATTGAACTGAACCGCCTGGCTACGGCTATGGGGATTGTAATCGGCCGGGAGCGGTTGTTTGGCGACTCTGGGCTGTGTGCGAGGACGAGCGCGGGTCGTAAACCGCGCATTGGGTTGGTGCACGTTGGCAGAGCAGCCGCCGGATAGGGGCGCCGGAGAGGCCTGGCGTCGCCGCGGAGTGTGCCCTGACGAGACAGCGGCAATCTGATCCGCACTGCGCGGCATGATGCCGAGCGGTGTTACTGGCGTTGGCAGGGCTGTCTGGCGAGCGAAGCACGGTCATGAACCGTCGCACCACATGGACGCGCGCCACGTCGGCTGGCGCGGTAGCACACCGCAGGGAAGCATCCGTCCACCGCAATCGGGGCAGACCTCGATATCCCGGCCGGTGAGCTCACGCAGCCGATCCTGCCAGCGGCGTCGCGAGGGCGGTTCGGATGGCAAGGCCGCGAGCAGCCTGCGGCAGAGGACGAGCTTGCCGGTGCGGTGCCGATTGGCGAGGAAGCCGATGTGGCGGAGGTGGAGCCATCCGGCACGGTGTGCTGAAGGAAGCGGCGGATGAATTTGTCAATCGGCAGGGTCCAAAAAGAACCCCCTATGGCGTCCAAAAGGGACCCCCCTGGGGTAGTCTTTGCAGGTGAAGGGGACCCGCGCGCCGTCGAAGCAGCCCTTAAGAGGCTATTGACGATAGCGGCGCGCGGGGAGTTTTGGCCTGTGATAGCCGAGAACCGCTCCGGTCCGGCGAAGGGTGGCTTGGCGCAGACCACCCAGTCGATGGCAGCCAAGGCATCGAGGCGGGCAGCAAGGGCGCCGGGCTCGGCCAGGCTGGCGAGAGCGCCGGGGAAGCGAAGTTTGCTGTCGGCAGCGGTACGGCGCAGGTGGTGCAGGAACAGCGTGCGGAACGTCTCGGAGAGAACGCGCACGGGCAGGAAGAACCCACGCGGGCAGGCGATCCAGCGTGTCTGGTCGGGAGCGATGCCACCGCCGGGCCTGATGCTCTCCTTGCTCGCGCTCGTCCTGGTTCAGGTCTACCCGATAGCGTAAGTTCATGGCCGAGTCCTCGATCGTGTGAGGACACGGACAAGAGTCGGATGTAAGATCAATTCGCGACCCAGGTTTACGGAGCGGCAGGGGCAATACCTGGCGTTCATTCACGCCTACACGCTGGTGATCGGCCAGCCGCCGGCCGAAGCCGACATGCAGCGCTTCTTTCAAGTGAGCGGCCCGGCGGTGCACCAGATGGTGCTCGGGCTTGAGAAAGCCGGGTTAATTAGCCGCAAGCCGCGGGTGGCGCGCAGCATCCACCTGCTGGTCGCACGAGCCTCCCCGCCAGACCTCCGACCCGCTCACGAGCAATCGGTCAGATCCTCCGTGCAGGAGGTACTAGTGAGGGCCTGCCTCGGCGACAATCGGGACCCATCCTATCGTCCCAAGCCTCGCCGGAGCCCGAGCGCCTGACGCTGGGCGAGGCGCTCGGCCCGCACCTGCTTCTCGCGGGCGAATTCCCCCTCCTCCAGGACGTGCACGGTCCGGCTGACCGCCCGGAGGGCAGCACGATGCTCGGGCCGGACAGAGGCCGCCTCGATCGGCCCGCCATGGCTGCGCATCATGGCGCGCACGGCGTCGTCGCCGAAGCGCTGGCGCACCGCCTCCCGGAAACGCTCCACCTCCCCGCCGACAACCTGGTCCTCGGAAATCCCCCGCCAGGCCGCGGCGCGCGCCTTGTCGTCCGGCGCCGCGGCAAGCGCGGTGATCGCCGCCTCCGCCCGCCGGCCGAGCTTCGGCACGCCCACGGCGTCGGCCTGCGCGCTGCGCATCCACCTCGCGGCGGTAGGTCTCTGCCGCCCGGTTCTCCGCCGCGGCGATGCGGTCCAGGCGCGGGGCGATGGCCGAGGCGGCGCGTTCGGCGGCCACACGGTCCGCCTTCGCCCGCGCCCCCGCGAAAAACCCGGTCTTGCCGCGCAGCGGGCCGAGCTGCGCCGGGTCCGGGGCGATGCGGGCCGCGGTGCTGGTCCAGCCCTGGCTTTTCACCAGCTCGTCGAGCTGCGCCTTGGCGGCGTCCGGATCGCGGTAGGCGCCGCGCAGGTACTGCACCAGCGCCGCCCGCTCCTGCTGCACCGTCCGGTCCTTCGCCACCACGGCGGCGACGCTGGCCGGGTCCAGCCCGCGGCCGAGACTGTCGCGCCCCTCCGGCCCGAAATACGGCGGGATCAGCCAGCCATCCATCGGCTCGGCCAGGGCCGCCATCTTCTGCCGCGCCGTCTGGATGCTGGGCGCCTTGGCCCGCACGCCCTCGGACAGCCCTCGCTTGGAAACCTCCTCCGCCAGCTCGCGCCAGTAGTCCGCCGCCTGGTCCTGGGCCGGCGCCGGGCGGCTGCGCCTCCGACCTGCCCGGCCTGGCGCTCCTGCACCCTCTGCGCCTGCTGCACCTCCTCGCGCGTGGCCCAGGCGACGGAGGCGGATTTCACCTCGGAGCGTGCCATCTGCCAGGCCAGGTGCGATGCGTCGCGCGCGGTTTCCCGGGCGACGAACACCTGCGCCGATTCCCGCTGCCGGGTCAGCGCCACATAGCTCGGCGCCGAGCGCCAGTGCGCCGTGTGGTAGAGGTAGGTGTGGTCCAGGGTCTTCCCCTGCCCCTTGTAGATCGTCCCGGCATAGCCGTGCCGGAACCCGTCGAACTCCTCGGCCGACCACGACACCGCGCGCCCGCCGTCGAGCCTCGCGGTGAGCTGCCCGGTGCGCGCGTCGATGCCGGTGATGGTGCCGGTGTTGCCGTTGTAGATGTGCAGCCGCTTGTCGGTGTCGGTGAACTGCACCCGGTCGCCCGGCGCAAAATCCGCCGGCCCGTGCTTCGTCGCGAACCGGACATCCGGTCCGGCCAGTTCGCCGCGGTCGCGCCGCACCTGGCGCAGCTCCGCGTTCAGCGCGTCCACGTCCTTGTTGGTGTAGGCGAACACGAAGCGCGTCGCCGCGGGATCGGCCGCCGTGTCGCGCTTCCAGGCCGTCCACCAGGGCCTTGCGGGCGCCGTCCTGGTCCTGGGTCCAGGTGATCGCCCCGGCCTGGTCGAACGCCGTCACCGCCGCGGCAAACCGCCCCTCGGCCAGGTCGCGCGCCGCCTGGCGCTGCCAGTCCGACCGCTGGCGGGTGACCTCGGAGATTTCCGCGGCGCCGTGCCGCTGCCGCAGTTCGGTGAACAGCCCGCCGCGCTCGATGCTGGCGAGCTGGCGATCGTCGCCGGCCAGGATCAGTTTTGCCCCCGACTTCCGGGCTTCGGCCAGCAGCTCGCCGGTCACCCTGGTGTCGAGCATCGCCGCCTCGTCCACGATGACCACGGTGTGCCGGTCCCAACGGGTGCGCCCGTTCTTCAGCGCGAACAGCGCCGCGTGCACCGTGCCCGCCTCGGAAAACCCGTCCGCCTTGAGGTCCTGGGCGACGGCATTGGTCGGCGCCAGGCCGATCACCCGCGCCGGCCGGCTGCTGTGCGCGTCGCGGACCGCCGCGAGGGTAAAGCTCTTGCCGGTGCCGGCGCGGCCCTCGATGAGCACAAGCGCCGGTTCCCGCCCTGGCGTGCTCGAACGCCGCCTGCTGATCGGGCCGGAGCGTCCGCCCCTTCAGCGCCCAGTGCACCGCCGGCAGGTCCACCCGCGAGCGCCGCTGCCGGGCCAGGCGAGCAGCCTCGGCCAGCGCGTCGCGCTCCTGCCGGCGCACCGTCCGCGTGGTGTAGCGCTCCGCCGCTTCCCCGTCTCGCCGGTCGTGCAGCGGGACCAAGTTCCTGGTGCTCCAGCACCGCCGCCTTCACCGCATCCCGCTCCGCGTCGTGCGGTGATGTGCTTGGCCAGGTGGCGGTCGAGATCGCGCTCGGTGAAGGTGGCGTTGTTGCGCGTCAGCGTCGCCAGCACCTGGTCGGGATCGCGCGCCGCTGCCTCATTCGCCTGCCGGATGGCCTCGGCGCGCTGGAGGATTTCCGATCCCGCCCGGCGCATCCGCACCGGGCCGATATGCTCGGCCGCATGCGTCGCGGTCGGGTCCACCTGGAGATCCAGCCCGTGCTCGCGGAAGTAGCGGTTCTGGTGGTCGCGCCACAGCACGCCCCAGGCCTCGGCGTCGCCCACCACGGCGCGTCCGCCGGCGCGCCGCACCTCCGGGTCCAGGTCGCGCGCCTTCTTCGCGCTGAACCTGTCCCCCTCGATCCGCCGCGTGGTGATCAGCAGATGCGCGTGCCAGTTCGCCCGCTCTGATTCCGACTCCCCTTCGTGCGGCGCGTGCACGTCGAGCTGCACCGCCAGGCCCTTCGCCACGAAGTGCTGCTCCGCGAAGCTGCGCGCCAGTTCGATCCGGTCCTCGGTGCTGATCGCTGCGTCCGCCGGCAGCGCCAGCACGATCTCGCGGGCCACCTGCGC
The DNA here is from genome assembly GCA_963721065.1 of uncultured Alphaproteobacteria bacterium. Classification (GTDB taxonomy): domain Bacteria; phylum Pseudomonadota; class Alphaproteobacteria; order Acetobacterales; family Acetobacteraceae; genus CAWBLP01. The sequence goes on along the minus strand of CAVRHO010000009.1, from coordinate 13,682 downwards.
GTCCTTGCGCCGCTCGGCCGCCTCCGCCGCGTTCCACAGCACACCGGATTCCCGGAAGCCCTCGGCCGCGCCGTCCGGCAGCAGCACCGCGTGGTGCTCGGGCGCGTCGCGGTGGCGGAAGAAGAACAGCTCGCCTGTGCGCTCCGCGGTGATGGCGTCGCGGGCGTTGTAGGCCGCCGAGCGCACCGCGCTGCCGCCCGAACTGCGGGAGATGTAGCGCGCGCGGGCAAACTGGATCGCCATGGGTGTGGTGGTATGCCGTGGGCGAGTCCGCGCCGCAAGTCGCATTGCCGTGCAATGCATATTGCGTCTGCACGCTTCTCGCTCCCTTTGGTCGCTGGTGCAGAACCCGCTGCGCGGGGGTGGTGGCGTGCGCGTTCGGTGGGCGTTATTCCGACACGTCTGTTTTGATTGCCGCACGGCGCTGTCACGATCTTCCGTCGTCGCATCGATTGCGGAATCTCCGCTTCGTGCGTTGGCTCGCATCGTACTTGCGCGCATACCGTCGCGCGCAACCACAACGCCTGGGGAGACGATGGAGCTGCTCGATCTTGCACCACCTGAGTTCGGCGTGTCCGCCGCCGGACTCTACATCATCGACGACGACGGTCTCCGTCCGCTCGCCGGTCCCTTCACCTCTGAATCCGCCGCCATCGCCTGGATCGTGCAACGCCAGGATGGTCTGAGCCGCGCTGCGGTTGGATCGACCGTGCGGCACGCCCTCACCGTGCAGGCTGCCTTGGCCTGACAATTCTCATTCCGACATCGAGGAGATGACATGGCCCGTTCACTGGCGGAGCGTCTGCGCGCGCATGAACAACAGAAGGCCCGGCTCGCCGAACAGGAAGCCAAGCTCAAGACCGCCGAACGCAAAGCGCGCACGCGCCGGCTGATCGAAGTCGGCGGCCTGGTGGACAAGGCCGGGCTGCTCGATCTCGAATCCAACACCCTCTATGGCGCGCTGCTCTCCTTGCGCGACGGCGCCGGCGACAAAGTCCAGCTCGGCAAGTGGGAGGCACTCGGCGGGCGCACCTTCGCCCGCGAGGCCCGCCTGCGCGATGAAGGCAAGGAAGCCATCGTGCTGACCTTTCCCGCGTCGCTCTCGAAGGAGGTCTCCGCTGATTTGCGCGGCGCCGGCTTCCGCTTCAGCAAGGTGCTGCGGCACTGGGAGGGACTCGCACGTTTCGCCGACGCGGACGCGCTCGCCCGGCAGCATGGTGGATCGGCGCGCCGGGTGGCCTCCCCTGCCCCTTCGGAACCGGCCACCGCGCTCGACACCGCGGCTGAGTGAGCAACGCGCGGCGGCCGGTGTGGCTCGCAGCGCCGGTTGATTGAACGCCAGGAAAAATCACTGCATGCGCCTGCTGCTCGTCCTCGCGCTGTTGCTGAGCGCAATCGTGGCTCATGCCGAAACCTTGGCCGATCTGCGCAAGCCCGCCTCCTCCATCGCCGGCTGCGTCAATCACTGGGGGCCGGGCGGCACCGGTGAGGATGCTGGACCAACCTGCGAAGGGAAGGCGGCGCTCGCAGCATGGGACACGCAGGCGAGGATCATCGACGCGGCACGCGATGTCCTGGTGCGTGCTTCCGATCTGCCGCCGGACCGGGCCAAGTCCCAGGTCGTGGTCGATGCGTTGAACCGCAGCGCCGCCGCTGCGCACGCCTTGGAGCAGCTGTATCAGCCGGGACCGGGTAAGCGCCCGGTCAGCTCCGCCTGGGCTGGTCCCCTGAGAGGCGGGCATGATGTGGATCAGGCAGCGTTGCGCTGATCGAGCCTCACCCGGGCGGTGGTGAGGTTCCACGGTAGCACTTTACGGACCCGAGACCGTCCCAAACATGGGGGTGCTAACGTCGCCGCCTGGAAGACCGGCGGGGGCGAGGATGGAATGGCGGGTGACGATCGAGCTGAGCGGCGCCGACGGGACGAAGCAGACCCACGAAGTTGCCCGTGGTGGCGGCACCGACCCCCATTCGACCCTCGATCCGCTCGGCCTGACGCTGGACGATGGCAAGACCCTGCTGGCGGGCGTGCAGCGGCATCTGGTTCAGGCCCGGGTCGCGGAGTACAGCGCACTGCGCCGCCGCTGCTCGCACTGCCGGGGCCTCCGCCCGCTGAAGGACACGCGCACACGGCGGTTGAATTCGCTGTTCGGCACGGTCGAGGTGCCAGCGCCGCGGTTCAAACCCTGCCGATGCGCGATCGCGACGCGGTCGACGCTTTGCCCGGCATCGGAGCTCATGCCAGACCGCTGCACCCCCGAATACGAGCGGACATTGGCGAAGATGGGGGCCTGGTTGCCATATCGCTGCGCCCGGCGGTTCCTGTCCGAGTTCTTCCCGCTCGGCGATGACCTTCCATGGCACGAGACGATCCGCCGCCGGACCGCGCGGGTTGGGGCGGGTATCGAACGTGAAGGCCTGTCGCGGGCGAAATGTCGCGACCGGGCCGCTGCCGCCGGCGGAAACGATGACGGTGTCGATCGACGCCGGGCATGTCCGGACGGCGCGTGGTCATCAGGGCAGGACATTCGAGGTGATGGCGGCCCAGGTCAGCAATGACGATGGAAAGCCGGTCCTGTTCAGTGGCGTGCCCGGTGAGGCCGACCAGCAGCACACGCAGTTGAATGGCGTGCTGAGCGGTCTCGGCATGACCGCGGACACGGAGGTGACGATCCTGAGCGACGGTGCCGACGGCCCGCGATCGCTGGGAGAGGCCGCGAGCATCGGAACCGTTTTTCATGTACTCGACTGGTTCCACCTGGCGATGCGCATCCAGCACGCCGCTCAATGCGCCAGCGGCTGGCCAGCCGACACCGTCAGCGACTGCCGGAACCGGGCCAGGTTCGCCGATGCGGTCGAACACATCCGCTGGCGCCTTTGGCATGGCCAGACCGGGCGGGCACTCTGCCTGATCCAGCGCACCCTGGCGGCCGTCAAAGCGAAGGCGGAAGGAAAGACCGCGGCGGCCAGATCGGCGGCGAAGCTGGCGAAGGCATTGATCGCGCTGGAGACCTACGTGTCCGGTCTCGCCGATCTCATCATCGATTATGCGTCGGCGCGGCTGGATGACGAGCCGTTCTCCACGTCGCCGACGGAGGGCGCCGTGCAGTGGCTGCTGCACCGCCGGATGGGAGCGCAGCAGCACATGCGGTGGTCGCCCCGCGGTGCTCATCTGATGCTCCAGGTCCGCACCGCCATCGTCAACGGCACGTTCGAAGTGGATCACCGCCAGCATCAGCCGGCGTCGCCGCTCATTTCGCATGGCAGCATGATCGCCCCCATGTTTGGGACGGTCTCGGCTGGAAATTCCGGCTGTCGAGGTGCCCAAGATCGTAATCACCCCTTGCAAATCTTTTCAGGCATCTACGCGTAACCTGGTTCATGAGAATGTACCCTGGATGATAGTAAAAGTGCCCTAGATCGCGATCAGAATCCGCCGCGAACATCGACGGCGAGCCATGACATATCCGAGTAATGCTCAGTCGCTGCATGCGGCTTCGGATGACGCCTGGGCGGAGGCAGTCCGCCGTGAGGCGGTAATCCGCCCGCTTGCGGCGGCGCCCCGGCTGAGCAAGGCGGCGGTGGACGTGGCGGCAAGTGCTCTCGGGCTGAGTGCATCGCGTGTCTACGGCTTGCTCCGGGTATTCCGCCGGCAGCCGGTGACGGCATCGCTGCTACCAACCCAGCCTGGACCGACGAAAGGCACGCGTCGGCTCGCAGGGGCGATCGAAGCGAAAATCGACGCCGCGATCGAGGCGGTGTACCTCAAGCCGGAGCGGCCAACGCTCAGGCGCACGTTGCGCGAGGTGCGGCAAGATTGTCGCGATGCCGGTCTGAGGCCGCCCTCGATCAAGGCGCTGCGTGCACGGGTCTCCGCGCGCGGCCTCCGCGAACGGGCCGCGGCACGTGACGGCGCCGACACGGCGGGCGACCGCTTTCGCCAGGTGCATGGCGGCCTGCGGACGGAACGGCTGCTGCAGATCGTGCAGATCGACCACACCAAGGTCGATATCATGCTGGTCGATGATGTCACGCGGGCCTGCATCGGGCGTCCATGGTTGACCCTGGTGCTCGACGTGCACACGCGCCTGGTCGCGGGGCTTTATTTGTCGCTCGATCCGCCGAGTTCTGCCGGTACGGGGCTGGCGGTTGCGCACGCGATCTTACCGAAATCAAAATGGCTGGCCGACCGGGGCGTGACGCTCGCCTGGCCGGTGCACGGCATCCCGGAACTCATCCACGTCGACAACGGACGGGAGTTCCACGCGCGGGCCTTCACCCGCGGCTGCGAGCAACACGGAATTCGGCTCGCGTATCGCCCGCCGGCCACGCCGCGATTCGGCGGCCACATCGAGCGGCTGATGGGGACACTGATGGGCCGCGTGCAGGCTCTGCCGGGCACCACGTTTTCCAGCGTGGCTGTCCGCGGAGCCTATGAAAGTAAAGGCAAGGCGATGCTGACTTTCCGCGAGTTCGAACGGATCCTCGCGCTGGAGGTGCTGGGACCGTACCACAACGAGGTGCACGCGACGCTGGGGCGACCGCCGGTGGCCGCGTGGACGGAGGGATTGGCTGGGATCGATCTGCGCCGGCCGGCCGAGCCGGATAGTCTCCGGCGGGATTTCCTGCCATTCGAAGAACGCCTGGCACGCCGGGACGGCATCCGTCTGTTTGGCATCCAGTATCAGGACGGTGCACTCGCTCACCTCGTGGGCACCACGGCCAAGCTTCGGGTCAAGTACGATCCGCGCGATCTCAGTGCCGTCTTCGTCGAACTGCCGACGGGTGGCGATGTCCGAGTGCCATATGCGGATTTTAGCCGGCCGGCGATCACCCTCTGGGAACATCGTGAGGCCCACCGAAAGCTGCGCGCTGAAGGTCGGCGGCAGGTCGACGAGCACGCTGTGTTTGCGGCGATCGCGGAGCAGCGGCGGGTGCTGGCTGCAGCGTACGAGAAGAGCAAAGCGGCGCGGCGGGCGGTCAGTCGTGCCGACCTGGCCGCCAGTGGCGTATCGGCGACGGAGTTGGAACTTGGGGTCGCCGCACGATTTGTCCAAAACTGCACGCTAAGCTACGCGAGGCTCGAACGTAGAGCGAACGTCGTTGAGCGGCCGGAAGGTTGAGGCCGGTTCCGCCTCGGCCCACACGTAATCGCCGGTCAGCGCGATATGCTCCCAACCGAGCGGCGCCACATGGGGCAGCAGATCGTCCGGCACATTGCCGCCCTGAGCCCGAATGTGCTGGACGGCCCGCTCCAGATACACCGTGTTCCACTGCACGATGGCGGCGGTGATCAAGCTCAGCCCCGACGCCCGGAAGCTCTGGTTTTCGAAGGTGCGGTCGCGGATTTCGCCCTGTCTGTGGAAGAACACCGCACGCCGGAGCGAATTGCTTGCCTCACCCTTGTTGAGGCCGGCGTGGCTGCGCTGGCGCAGCTCGGGATCGGACAGCCATTGCAAGGTGAACAACGTGCGCTCGAGCCGCCCCACGGCACGCAACGCGCGCGACAGGGCGTTGCCTGGCCCGGCCGCGGCGAGCTTGCGCAGGATCACGGAGGGTATGGTGACACCGGCCTCGATGGTGGCTCTAAGCCGAACCAGCTCCGGCCATTGTCCGATGATGGCCGCCATGTCGATCGTATCCCCGATCAGCGGCTCCAGCAGCGGATACCTTCCCGGCTTTTCCACTGTGTAGAGCTTGCGATCCTTCAAATCCTTGATGCGCGGCGCAAAGCGATAGCCGAGCAGATGGCAAAGCCCGAACACATGATCCGTTGCACCTGCGGTGTCGGTGTAATGCTCGGCGATGCGCAGGTCGGTCTGGTGCGCGTGGTGATGCAGGCCGTCGAGAACGTAAGGCGCCTCGCTTTGCGTCGCCATGATGACGCGGGTGTAGAACGGTTCGAACCGGCCTGACACATGGGTGTAGATCACCCCGCCCGGATCGATGCCGTACTTCGCGTTGACGTTGCCGGCGCCGGCTGCGCGCCCGCCGGTGCGGAAGTACTGGCCGTCCGACGATGAGGTCGTCCCGTCGTCCCAGATCGCCGCATAAGGATGCCTGTGATGCGCATTGATTATGGCGGCGCGGGCGGCGACGTAGTTGTCGTCGCTGATGTGCCACTGCGCCACGTTGACCAGGTGATGGTAGCTCAGGCCACGGGACGCGTCGGCCATGCGGGACAGGCCGAGATTGGTCCCGTCCGCCAGGATGGCGGCGAGCAAGGCGGGCTTGTCGGTCGCCGGATTGCCCGTGCGCAGGTGGGTGAACCGGTCGGAGAACCCGGTCCAGCGATCCACGTCCGCCAGCACTTCGGTGATTCGCACCCGCGGCAGGAGGCTTTCCAATCGGGCTGCCAACAGGCGGGCGGCATCCGGCGTCACCGGCTTGGTGCGGGCGATGTAGAGCTTGCCGTCCTCGATCTCGACGCCGTCCAGCTCCTGGCGGGCGGCCCGGCCGGCAACATGGGTCAGACGCTCGTGCAGCAAGGCGGCACGCGCGGCGGCGTAGCGGTCCGGATCCGTCTCGCCGCCAATGCCGCTAGCATCCGCCAAACCGCCCGCCGGCAGGAGATAGTCCTCGAAGGCGCGGTAATCCCGGCTGCCGGCCACCCAAATGTCGGCGCCGCGTAGCTTGTCCCGCAAGGCGGCCAGAACCGCGGTCTCATAGAGACGGCGCTCGGCTGATCCGCCTGCAAAGATCAGCTTGCGCCATTTCGGGGAAAGGAAGGCGGCGGGCGGGCGCTTGGCGAAGCTGCGGACGCCAGCCTGGTCGGCGGCCCTGATGACCTCGATGGCGGCCAGCACCGGGTCCTGCGGGACGTTGGACTGGAACTGGAAGCCGGCCAGGAAGCGCGGGCTAAAGCGCCGCAGAACAGCATATTTCTCGGCGGCGGTGAGCAGGATGTCCTGATCGGCCACGTCGGCAACTGCCTCGATGGTGGGCAGGGCGCGATCGAGCTGCGCCAAGCCCACCTCGCGCTCAACGGCGGCGACACCATCCTCGCCCGCCTCCTTGGCCCGCTTCAGGGCGGCGATGGTCCGCCGGAACAGCAGCAGGGTCTTGGCCACGTCGCGCTTGGTGGCCTGGAAGCGCCGTTCATCCTTGCTGCGCGCCTTGGTGAACAGCGAGCCGATGTATTTCTCGAACATGGCGAGTGTCGCGTCGGCGATCCGGGTGTCCAGGTGCGCGACCTGGGCCACCAGGATCGCGGTCCGCCTGACGGGTTCGAGGTCGGCAATGTGCTGCGCCGTCATGATCGCGCCTTCCTCGACCAGGCGGGTGAAGCGGGCTGGATGAATGCGCCTCGACCGCTCGGCATCGACGCCAACGGAGCGGACGTAATCCAGCCGGTCCAGCAACTCGATCATGTTGGAAGGCGCGGGCGATTCCGGACAGTCCCGCAGCCATGCAAAGCGCGACCGGCCGAGCGCAGGGTCGTTGGCCAGCAGAGCGAACAAGGTCTGCCGGTCAGCCTCCGTCAACCCAGAGGCGAGCGCCTCGAAGCACCGGCGCCGGGCGCGCACACGCGCATGGAGGCCGATGCGCTCCAGCACATGAGCGCCCGGGAGCATGGTGCTCGTGCGCCGCAGATGATCCAGCATCGCGCGCACGATCGGCTCGCCGCGATCCGTGGCCAAGGCCGCCTCCGTGCCGACCTGCAGGCACGCGCGCCAGGCTGGCAGGCCAAAGCGTCGAAGCCCAAGCAGGGCATGCAGTTCGACCGCGTGCTCCCGGCGTGTCTGGTCGCGTGCCGCGTATTCCGCGAAGAAGGCCGGGTTCAGCCTGAGCTGATCCGCCACGAACGCGACGAAGGAGGCCGGCGGATGCTCGCCCGGCCCCAGACCCTGGCCCGGGTGACGCAGCAGGCAGAGCTGGACGGCAAAGCCGAGCCGGTTGGCGGCGCGGCGCTTGGCCGCAACAAGCGCCAGGTCCTCGGGGCCGAGAACGTAATGGCGTGCCATCTCGGCGCGATCGACGGGTATGGCGAACAGCCGCTCGCGTTGCTCGGCGGATAGGAGGGCTCGGACGGACAAATTGGCCTCGTTGCGGAAGGGCAAGGCCGTTCATAATCCACTTGCCTTTCGGTGCCATTCTGCAACAGGGTATTGAAAGGCTTTTCTCCAGGATTTTCCGTGACCGCCAAACCCGTTCGTAAACGGTCGTTTGTGAAAGGCTCGCGGGCCGTCCGCGGCCAGCGCGTTGCTTGGCTATGCCCGCATCTCCAAGGGGCGACGACCAGACCAATACCCTTCAAACCAAAGCGCTCAAGGCAGCCGGCTGTAGGCGGATTTTCGAGGAAGCTGCCTCCGGCGGGCGTTGGGATCGTCCCGGAGCTGCATCGTCTCCTCGATCATCTGCGCGAGGGAGACACCGTCGTCGTGTGGAAACTCGATCGGCTGTCGCGGTCTCTGAAGGACGTGCTCCACATCATGGAGCGGATCGCTGAACGGCCGGTGCGAGTTTTCGATCAATCACCGAAAACATCGACACAACAACCCCGGCGGGGCGAATGATGATGCAGATGGTCGGGGCCTTCGCAGAATTCGAACGAGCGATGATCCGCGAACGGACATCGGCTGGTCTCGCGGCCGCCAGGGCCGAGGGACGGATCGGCGGCCGGCGGAAGAAGCTCGATGCCGCCAAGCGCCGCGAGATCGCCGAAAGCGTCGTCTCCGGCCGCAAGTCGGGAGCGGACATGGCAAGGCTCTACAACGTCAGCCAGCCGACCGTCTCGCGAATCGTCGCTGAGCATAGAGGTGCGCCTTGAGCAGCCTGAATCCAGTCGACTGGTCGAAGCTACAGCACGCCTACGGGTCAGCTGAGAATATTCCGCCGCTTTTGGAGCGTCTGAGGCTAGATCCCACACCGAAAGCCCCGAATGACGAGCCGTGGTTCACGCTGTGGTCAGCGCTTTGCCATCAAGGAGATGTCTTCAGCGCGTCCTACGCAGCAGTGCCGCGCATTGTTGAAGCGGGGCTGCTCGCGAGGGGACCAATTGCCCTGGACTTTTTCTTGCTTCCCGCCTGCATAGAGATCGCTCGGATGACCGGCCGTGGCCCCACACTTCCTGACGCCGACGCAGGCCTATACGTTCTGGCACTACGTCAGATGCATGACTGCGCATTTGCTCATGCCGACGACCAATGGAGCAGCGATATGGCGCAGTCCGTTGCTGCCGCTTTGGCAGCATCCAAAGGACAGATCGAACTCGCTCAGGCCTTGGTGAGCCTGGACGCCGACATCATCCGAAAAATCAACGCAGGCGATTGGTGATCATCCCGCGCAGGCGGGTTTAGCGCTTAGCGTGCAATTTTTAACAGATCGTGTGGTGACCCCATCAGGGGACCCCGAGTATAGTTACGATATCGGACTATTATCGTGGCCGCCCGCCACCGCTGATTAGGGGCATGCAACGGCACCGCACAATCGATCGTCTATGCGACGTGACACACGCCCCGCTCTTTTAAAACCATCCGTTACATTGCGGGATTTGGCCGACAACAGAGCTACCTCGCCCGATCGTGTTCTCGTTGAAGACAGAATTCGGATTGAAGGCTCCACCCCTTTGGATGCGGAATGGCCGTCCAAAGCAACGGCTTGTAATCCATGCCTCGCCGACATCTGCTGCCAAATGAAACACCCGAGATGCTTAGGGAACGCGCAGAACGTTATCGGAACTACGCTCGGACTTTTCCCCGGGATGATCCAGCAAGGGGCCGAGTGACGGCACTGGCCAATGCGCTCGACAGGCTCGCGGACGATATGGACGCGGATGGTCAGGAGCCCGGAGCAGAGCCCGGTCCTACGTAGGTTCAGGCCCGCTTTCCGATCGCGGCAACGACCACCTGTTCCAGCTCTGCCAGGCTGAATGGCTTGCGGAGGCAAGATCGACCGCCGGCTCCCATCTCGGCCAGCGCCTCGGGAGATCCGGACATCAAAATCACCTCGACCCCGATAGCGTCCGCCTTTGCGAGCACCTCCTTCACGCCTCCACCGGGCAGAAGGCAGTCCGAGAGCACCGCGCCCGGGCGTGTCCGCTTCAGGAACTCCAAAGCGCCCCTAGCGTCGCCGACGCACTCGACGATGCAAACCTCTTCCAACATCCCGTGGAGAACGTCGGCAACGTAAAAATCATCCTCGACTACCAGGACCAACGGACGCGCGTCATCAGACGGCAAGAGCATTCTCTCTGCTGTTTCGGGCGGCCTTTAGCACGCCTGCGTGACGGAATTATGTCGGGAGCGCTCGGGCCAACGTTGCCGCCGCGTGTCGCAACACCGTGGTCCGAGATTGATGGCTCTGTGTGGTTGCGGACGAAATGGGGGGAGAGAACGCCGAAGGTTCTGGAACAATCCATGCGCCAGAGCGGCGGATTTCAGGTTTCGCTCTTGTTTGTTGATACCGCTGAAATTGAGGCGGCTCTGGTGCAAACGGTGAGCTCCGGTATCGTGCAGGCGGTTTGGTGGCTTTGAGGGCGGCGCGATGGCCAAGTTCCTGAGCTTGGAGGATCTGTTCAAGGGGCGGCACTTCGACCGCGAGGTGATCATCCTGTGCGTGCGGTGGTATCTGCGCTTCAAGCTGAGCTTCCGGGACCTGGTGGAGATGATGGCCGAGCGGGGGCTGTCGATGGCCCACACCACGATCATACGTTGGGTGCAGCATTATGCGCCGGAGTTCGAGCGCCGCTGGAACCGCTTCGCGCAGCCGGCCGGAGCGTCATGGCGTGTGGACGAGACGTACGTGAAGGTCTGCGGCGAATGGGTCTACCTCTATAGGGCGGTCGATCGCGCCGGGAACACCGTCGACTTCCGTCTCAGCCCCAAGCGGGACGTTGCCGCGGCCAAGGCGTTCTTCCGCAAGGCGATCAAGGGTCAGGGCACGGGCCCGCGGACCGTCACGTTGGATGGCTACGCTGCATCGCACCGCGCGGTGCGCGAGATGAAGGCTGACGGTGAACTGGCTGCTGACACGAAGCTGCGGTCATCGAAGTACCTGAACAACCTGGTTGAGCAGGACCATCGGGGCGTGAAGTCGCGGATCGGCCCGATGCTGGGGTTCAAACGGTTCAAGGCCGCGGCGATCACCATAGCGGGCATCGAGTTGCTACGACGGATCCGCAAGGGCCAGTTCAACCTCGGTCGATTGCGCCTTCGGGGTCGACGTGCGCCTGCTATCTGGGATGCTGTCCTGGCAGCCCAATAAAGTGACATCACGGCAGACCTCGCGGACCACGACCTTTCGTTCGTCACGCTATTTGCACCAGAGCCTCGTGGCGCGCCTTCGCTTTCTCCACGAAGTTCGCGCGCATTCAACGATGCTGGAATTCCGCATCGGCGACCGCGTGACTTTCCCGGCCCCAGGGCGGGGCCACGTGACGGGCGTGCTCACCCGCTACAACAAGAAGACGGTGACGGTCATCGGAGAGGACGGCCGGCAATGGAACGTTTCTCCCGGACTGCTGAGCCGGACGGTCTCTGCCGCACCCACTGAGGACGGACAGACCGCCTCCAAGGTGGTCCGGCTGGGACCGCGCTGAAGCCCACTGATCACGATGCCCGATCGTCCGGAGCAGGTTGAACCGCTGCTTGGCAGTCCTGATGAGCCATTGCCGCTGACTGTGATCCTCTCTCCCGAGCTCGCGGCTCTTCTGCACAAGCAGCATCCGGACGCGGCGGTGCCGCGAGAATGCACGGTAACCGCTGTCCACCATGCCGGCGATGAGGGTGGCGTCATCTGCCGACTCGCGCCTGGGTTGGTCGGCAAGGGGGACGGCGGTCTGCACCGCGATCGCGCATCTGGCGGTCCGTGCGGGTGGGCCGCTGGCGCGCGAGATCCGTGTCTATCAGAAGCATTGCCGCAAGCGGCTGCGCCGGGGCCTGGAATAGCCTCCGAACGCGTCCCACCCCATTCCGTCCGTAAAGGGGACTTAGCGGACATAACCGGAGGTTGTGGATGGGTGCAACCGAGGCGCGAAGTTTTGGGGTGCAGGAAAGCCACCGGGAGGTGAACTAAATCGACAATTCTAGGTTCATACATCGCCGGAGACCCCGGCCTTTCAATAGTCTGTCATGGCCGCCTCCAGACACGGTGCCCTGGCGTGCCGCCGGTCAGTCCGGGCCAGCGCCGCGTCTCTGCGCGGATGGAAGCCACTAGCATCGGGCCCGCCAAAGCCGTGACGACTTCCAGGGCCGCGCTGAACGCCACGCGCTCGCCATAGACCATGTCCGCCAGGAATTGCGTGTAGCGCTGGCGGTGCAGCGGATCGGTGCGAAGGGCATCAAGGGCCTTGCGGTTTCCCCCGGGATGTCCGTGGCATAGGCCGGATACTGGTGGCCGAATTGCCGGCATCAGTCACCGCAATGCGCGCGCCAGGTCGGCAACGATGGCCGGATCGATCGGCGCGCGCATCATATGCAGGTCATAGATGTGGCGGATGAGCGTCGGATCCGGATCGCGGCTGACGCCCGCCATTTCCATTGCCGTCCGGCGGGTGAGCGAGACCAGCTTCTCTGCAGCGGTCTCATGATGCTGACGCAGGCGAGCGCCGGTACTTCAGGCGGCCGACCCATGGCCTCCGCCACGAAGGAGCGGACCGGCAGCGTCACCGTGTCGCGGCGCAGTGGCGCATAATTCAGCTCGACCTTGATCGTGGGCCGTAGCCCCTGCCCCGCCTCGCCATGCGTCTCTAGGGCAACAGCCAGACCGCATACTGACCTTCGTCGCGCGCCCAGGCATCGTCTTTCCCCGGGTCGAAGGCGAACCGGCCGCCTGGAGGGCGGCGGAGACTTGCGGGCGCAACCGCTCGAGCTGGCGGCGGAGCGCGCTGCGGCTCACCGGTGCTGCAGAGCGCGGCACGATCTTGAAATCCACGTCCTCCGACATGCGCCGGACGATGCGGTGCGCCCGCGCAAGCGCGGTGCCGCCGCCGAACACCAGATCGAAGGGCGCGGTATCGAGCGCGGCCAACGCCCTGATGCGCGGACGACATGGAAATCCTTGGCGACCGGGCCGCTGCCGGGCAGGCCGAAGAAATCCGCGACGGCCCTCAGATCGTCCGGCGCTCATCGCTCAATCGTCAGCTCCATGCCCTTGTAACCAAGCTTGCGGCTGAAGCGGCTGCCGCGCAGGCGCACGCGCGGCGTCATCGGCACCTGCGTCGACCGGCCTTCATTGTACGCACGCTCGGCATCGGTCGGTTCCCAGCGAACCTTGAGCTTGCTCAGCACTTCGCGTGACACTGCACCGAAGCCGTCGCCGGCCAGCATCGGCTGCTGCGTGATGGGCGAGATCTCGGCGCGGGCATAGGCGCCATAGCCGAGGCGGATCAGCTTGCCTTCCTCCGTCAGCTCCCGGAGCGCGCGCAGCACCTGGCGCTCGCCGCCAAGATCGAGAAACTCGCGCGTCAGGAACGCATTGTCACGCCGCTTCGCGATCCGCGCCGCGATCCGCTGCCGCAGTGTCATCCGCCGTCCGGGCATGATCATCCCTTGGTCTACAAAAACCTGACTCTAAACTTATGCAGAAACATGACATGATTCAAGAGAAGCTCTTGCTTTTACAGGCCTAAGGGCGGGCGTGCCCCGCTCTGCGGGCAGTCTACTCGGCGAAGCCGCCCTCCCCGAGCCGCGGTCTGACCTGCTATGTCGGCTCGATCTGTGCTCAGCGAGATCAGCGTTTGT
>CAVRHO010000008.1:0-718035 GCA_963721065.1 uncultured Alphaproteobacteria bacterium | reverse complement strand
TAGTATAACTGACTACATGCCGGCGCGGAGTCAAGCTGTGACAGCACGCCCGTGGATCAATCGCTGCGCAGCCGGGTACGTGTCTGCGTCGCACCGGCGTTGACGCATACCGTTCAACGCCGCGATCGTCGGCGGCCCGACCATCCGGGTCCGTTGCCCAGGCCGTGGAGGCGCGTCCGGTACCGCACAACGCCCGTGTGCGGCGGGAACTGCGTCAGGCAGATCGGCGGTGCACCGGCGCCGGAGCGACATGCCTGCCCTCCGGAGCGATGTGGGCCACCGCCGTTTCGCGTGCGACGACGAAGACCGGAATTAGCGGACCACCACCAATGCGGTCAGATGGGTCTGGATGTTCGAAAGGTCCATATGCAGCGTCGTCAGCGATGCCCGGCCGAGGACATCGGCAGACAACTGCTGTATGCCCGCCCGGACCGCATCGTAGCTTGGCAGCGACGGCGGCGGCGGCAACTGGGGCGTAGCAACCCCGGCAGTCACCGCATCCAACTGCGGGTTGGTGAGAACGGTGGGTTGGGCGTTCGCTGCCATGGCTGTTCCAAGCGCCAGGACAGTTGCGATTGATACTGACAACACCGTACGGGCCATTGGCCTCTCCTACTGATTTCCTACGTTTCTGACGGGGAACGCACGAGGACGCGTATGAGGGAGGAATTGCGGCGAATGGGCCATAACGGTCAATACCAACTTCGGCTAAGGCTACCATGATCGTTTCCAAAGATGGCACTGTGTATGCTGTCTGGCATGTCCTGGTTTGTGTCGGCTACAGGTACAGGCACCATGACGTTTCTGCCCTGGACTTGACCGGAGCAGAACGGGGGCTAACGGATCACCACCAACGACGGTACACCGGTGCCGTGCGGCAACTTCACTTGTCCTGCCCGGGGGCGCGTCGGCTCATGGCGCCGCCTGCTCCTCCCGCACCTCTTCCTCGATCGCATCCAGCAGCCGGGCGGGGAAGTGGCGGGGGACGCCGCGGGCGATGAACACCAGGCGGGTGGTGTGGTCGGAGGACGGCCACCGCGGCAGGAAGTCCGGCGGGGAGAACACGTGCTGCACGCCGTGGATCAGGGCGGGCTGGCCGGGCATTTCCTCGATGGCGACCAGGCCCTTCACCCGCAGCAGCCGCGCGCCGCAATGCTCCACCAGCGCCTGCAGCAGCAGCGTCAGCGCCAGGGCGGGGACCGGCTGCGTGCGCTGGAGGACGAAGGTCTCCAACCCGTCGCTGTGTTCGGCGCGCAGGAACGGGGACGCGGCTTGCCCGGGTGCCGCCTGCTTCACCCGTTCCGCGCGTGCGGCCGGGTCGGCGGCGGCGAACAGGTCGGCCGGGGCCAGCGCATCGGTGGTCCGCATCCGTGCGCCGGGGTTCAGCGCGGCCAGCCTCCGGCGCAACGCGTCCGCCGGGCCGGCCAGGTCTGTCTTGCTGATCGCCAGCGCGTCGGCGAAGGCGGCCTGGCGGCGCGCTTCGGGGTGAGCGTCGAGCGTGGCTTCCCCCAGCAGCGCATCGGCCACGGTCAGCACCGTGTCGAGCGTGTGGGTGCGGCCCAGGTCCGGGTCGGTCATCAGCGCCTGCAGGATCGGCGCGGGGTCGGCCAGGCCGGACGTCTCGATCAGCACCCGGTCGAAGGCGACGGCACCGGCGGCGCGGCGCTGCTCCAGGTCCAGCAGCGTGGTGACCAGGTCGCTGCGCACCGCGCAGCAGAGGCAGCCGGTGGTCAGTGCCATCAGGGTCTCGTCGCTGCTGGCGATCAGCTCGTGGTCCAGGCCGATCTCGCCGAACTCGTTGACGATGACGGCGGTGCGGGCGAAGGCCGGGTCGCGCAGGACGCGGCCGATCAGCGTGGTCTTGCCGCTGCCCAGGAAGCCGGTGACGATCGAGACGGGAACCATCGCGGCAGGATGGCACAGGGCGGCGGGGCGAAGAAGCGAGGGGCAGCGGAATGCGCCGTTCTCGCTGCGGGACAGTCCGGGCGGACAGCCCCATAGCGCGCGCCCGTGCTTGCAAGGACCGGGCGATGGTTCATCCATCGTTTACCCGTTCCCCCGAAAATTGGCCCCAGACCCAACCGGCCCGATGTTTCGGGGCCTTGATCAAAGTAGCATTTGTGTTACCGTCAGAGCCGCTGGAGCTGATCTATTACGTCGGCGGGTCAGGCCGCAGCCCGTTTGAGGACTGGTTCAACGCGCTCGATCAGGCTGCGGCGGCAAGAGTGGTGTTGGGACTTGAGCGCCTGTCGCGTGGTAATGTTTCCAATGTCAGACCGGTTGGGGAAGGCGTTCTGGAATACCGGATCAACTGGGGACCGGGGTACCGGGTGTATTTCGGGAGAGACGGGGCGGCGCTGGTCGTGCTGCTGATGGGCGGCACCAAGCAGAGGCAACAGCGGGACATCGCCGCGGCCAGGCGTTTCTGGACCGACTACAAGCAGCGCAGAGCACGGGAAGGCGGGATGCGGCGGCTATGGCACTGACGCGAAGCTTTCGGGAGTTGGTGCAGCAACGTGTCGCGCGTGATCCCTGCTTTGGCCAGGAACTGCTGCGGGAGGCGATCGAGTGCATGCTGGCGGGCGATCTGGAGACCGGCAAGGCGGTCCTGCGCGACTACATCAAGGCAACAATCGGCTTTGAGAAACTCGGGGCAGAGTTGGGGGCGCAGCCGAAGAGCCTGATCCGCATGTTCGGGCCCCGTGGCAATCCGCAGGCGCGCAACCTGTTCACCGTTATCAGCCACCTGCAAAAACATGCCGGCATTCAACTGCATGTTGTTGGTGACGCGGGCTGACCAGGTTGCGCCGGTCAGTTCGGGGCCGATCCTTGTAACCGTACCGCGGACATGGCGCGGAAATCCCTGTCGTTCGCCACCTGTGGCTGCCTGGACAAGCCTCGGAACACCGCGGCAGGGCAGGCTCGCTGCCGCAGTCACCCCCCGCGGTCGCGCTCCCACGCCGCCGCGCGGTCGAACGCCGCCTCGATCCGCGCATGCCGAGCCTTGATCGCGTCGCGTTCGGCGGCGTGCGTCAGGATGTAGAACTCGCCCGCCTGCATGCCCTGCAGCACGCGCTGGCCCACCACCTCCGGCGACAGGCCGCGGGCCAGCATGCCGGCCATCGCCTCCTGCGACGGGCGCTGGTAGGCGCCGCCGAAGCGGTCCGGCCGGGTGGCGGCGGAGCCGAAGATGTTGGTCTGCACCGGCCCGGGGCACAGCACGGACACGCCGATGCCGCTGCCCTCCACCTCCTGCTCCAGCGCTTCCGACAGCGCCAGCACGGCGTATTTGCTCATCGTGTAGGCGCCCTGGTTGGCGCCCTTGCGCACGAAGAAGCCGGAGACGGAGGCGGTGTTCACCACGTGCCCGCCCTCGCCGTGCCTGCGGATCAGCGGCACGAAGCTGCGGATGCCGTTGACCACGCCCATCACGTTGACGCCGACCAGCCAGTTCCACTCCTCCGGCTTCACCTGCTCCACCGGGGTGCCGTGCATCGCCACGCCGGCGTTGTTCACCGCGACATGCAGCTTGCCGAAGGTCTCCTCCGCCACGCGGGCAACCTCGGCCACCGAGGCCGGGTCGGACACATCCACCGGCACCGCGACGGCGCGCACGCCCATGGCGGTGACGGCGGCGCGGGCGGCGTCCAGTCTGTCTGGCTGCAGGTCGGCCAGCACCAGGTTCATGCCGGCGCCGGCCAGCGCCTTCGCGATGCCCAGCCCGATGCCGCCGGCGCTGCCGGTGACGATCGCGGCCTTGCCCTTCAGGTCGATACTCATGCCGCGCTGCCCTTCGGGATGGAGGACGCCCTCTGGCCGAACAGGATCTTCCGCTCCTCCTCGCCGGGGGGCGCGCGGCGGCGCAGGTCCTTGCCCAGATCGACGCCACGCTGCACCGCGGGCCGCTGCTTGATGGCGTCCCGCCAGCGGGCGACGTTGGGGAACTCGGCGATGTCCTGGCCCAGCGGCTTGGCGATCAGCACCCAGGGCCAGGAGATGATGTCGGCGATGGAGTACTCGTCGCCCAGGATGTAGGCGCGGTCCTGCAGGCGGTGTTCCAGCACGCCCAGGCAGCGGTTGTATTCGTTGAGGTAGCGCTGGTGCGAATAGCTGTGCTCGCCCTGCGCGTAGTTGACGAAATGGCTCAACTGGCCGGCCATGGGGCCCAGGTTGCCGACCTGCCAGAACAGCCACTCCATCATCTCCTTGCGGGCGCGGCGGCCGGTGGGGGCGAAGCGGCCGGACTTTTCCGCCAGGTGCAGCAGGATGGGGCCGGATTCGAAGATCGGCAGCGGTGCGTCCGGATCGTCGTGATCGACGATCGCCGGCATGCGGTTGTTGGGGCTGATGGCCAGGAACTCGGGCTTGAACTGGTCGCCCTTGCCGATGTTCACCGGGACCATGCGATAGGGCAGGCCGGTCTCCTCCAGCATGATGGAGACTTTCCAGCCGTTCGGCGTGGGCCAGTAATGGAAGTCGATCATGGGGCGGTCCTCTCCCGGCAGCGCGTCGGCCGCAAGGCTGGGCCGGATCGCGCCGGGCGGCAAGGCGCGCTGGCTCATGCGTCCGTGGTCGGGCGCGTGGACGCCGGCACGCGTCCCATTGGCCGGTCAGCCCGAGGCCTGACTGTTCATTCCGAGATGCTGTTCCAGCGCGGCGCGCCGTTCGCGCAGCAACTGGTCCACCGAGAAGGGGCATTCCGCCGGCCATGGCAGCGGCGCAATGCCGTCGTATGCCACATCCTCAAGCTGCGCCAGCGCACCGCGGTAGAGGCGCCCCAGGTCGATCCGCTGGCCGCATGGAAGGGGCGAACCGGCGGCCGGCGTCCTGCTGGAAGGCGACGACCTCCTGCCGCCAATGGTTGACGGATGGACTCTCCGGCCAGCCCTGGAGCTTCAGAAGATGCACCAGCATCTGGTGCAGATCGGTCTGAACCGCGTGCAGTTCGGACAGCCCCACGTCGCTCGATCTCCTCGACGACATGCTCCCAGTCCAGGTCGTCCACCCGTTCGCCACGCGCGAGACGGCGCAGCAGGTCGGCCTGATGTTCCGACCAGGCGAGCACATCACGGTCGTAGAGGTCGTCCGGCATGAGCGAACCGTACCGAAAAAACCGCGCCGCGGTACAATGCGTCAGTCGGCGGGCGGGCGGCGCGGCAGCAGCGCCGCGATCTCCTCCGGCCCGTAGCCCAGCTCCGCCAGCACCTGTTCCGTGTGCTCCCCCAGCGCCGGCGCGCCCTGGCGAACGCAAGCGGGCGTGCCGGAGAACCGGGCCGCCGGGACGGGCCTGGCGCAGCGTGCCGGCGGCGGGGTGTTCGGCGTGAACCACGATGCCGTTCTCCACCACCTGCGGGTGGCGGATCATCTCGGTCCGTGTCAGCACCGGGGCGCAGGGCACGCCGGCCGCGGTCAGCCGGTCCAGCCATTCGCCGGCGGTGCGGGTCATCAGCACGTCCTGCGTCATCTGCAGCCGCGTGTTGATGTGCTTGTGGCGCAGCGCGGGGGTGGCGAAGCGCGGATCCTCCAGCCAGTCCGGCCGGTCCAGCGCGCGGGTCAGCGCCGTCCACTCCCGGTCGGTCTGCACCGCGACGCTGATATGGCCGTCGGCGGTCTGGTAGATCAGGTCGATGAAGCTGGCGGCGTCCTGCTGCGGCAGCTCGTCGCCCACGAAGGTCTGGCTGCCCATGTCGGACGCCCACAGGAACGCCACCACCGCGTCCAGCATCGACAGCCTGATGTGCTGGCCCTGCCCGGTGCGTTCGCGCGCCAGCAGCGCGGCGGTGATCGCCTGGGATGCGGTGACCGCGGTCAGCTTGTCCGGCAGGATGGTGCGCACCAGACGGGGACGTTCGGTGTCGGAGCCGGCCTGGACGGTGGCCAGCCCGGACAGCGCCTGGATGATCGGGTCATACACCGGCTTGTGGGAATAGGGGCCGCTCTCGCCGAAGCCGCTGATCGACACGTAGATGATGCTGGGGGCGACGGCGCGGATGGCGTCCTCGCCCAGCCCCATGCGCTCGACCACCCCCGGGCGGAAGTTCTGGACGAACACGTCGGCCCCGGCAACCAGCCGCAGCAGCGCCGCGCGCGCCGCCTCATTCTTCAGGTCCAGCGCAATGGAACGCTTGTTGCGGTTGTTGTTGACGAACGAGGCCGAGAACCCGCCCCTCCGGTTGGCCGCGGCCCGCGTGTGGTCGCCGCCCCCCTGCGGGTTCTCCACCTTGATCACATCGGCGCCCTGGTCGGCCAGGATCATGGTGGCGAGCGGTCCGGAAATCATCGAAGTGAGATCGACGATCCGGTAGCCGTGCAACGGTCCCGGCTGGCTCATGCTGACTCCTCCGCCCTGAGGTCGCCGGTTGCTGGCCTCCTTGTTCCCGTCCAGTCGAACCGCACCGTTCGGCACAATGTACGGACCGCCGCAGTCCGGTCAACGGGCCGGGCGTTCGATGTCACATCCCTTTGCCGCCGTGCTTTCCGTCCTGGGCGTTCATCCAGGACGCCGGGCGACGGTAAACGCGGCCTCCACGCCAGATACGGCCGCGAATTCGCCCGCAAGGCCCGGCGGTGCGCTGGATGCGTGGCGTGATCGCGCTATGCTGCCCGGGTTCGATGTTGTTCCAGGTTGTCAGGTCCCGCATGTCCCACGAAACCAACGCCCTCGCGCAGATCCACCGCCAGATCATGTGGAACCGCCTGATCGCGGTCGTCGAGGAGCAGGCGCAGACCATGATCCGCACCGCCTTCTCCACCACGGTGCGCGAGGCCGGCGACCTGTCCGCCGGCATCTTCGACCTGCACGGCCGCATGATGGCGCAGGCGGTCACCGGCACGCCCGGCCATGTGAACTCCATGGCGGAATCGGTCGGCCACTTCCTGAAGAAATACCCCGCCGCCACCATGCGCCCCGGCGATCACTACATCACCAACGACCCGTGGCTGGGCACCGGCCACCTGCACGACCTGACCGTCGTCACCCCGGCGTTCCACAACGGCAGGATGGTCGGCCTGTTCGCCAACACCGCGCACGTGATCGATATCGGCGGCCTGGGCATGGGCCCGGAAGGGCGCTCGGTGTTCGAGGAAGGCCTCTACATCCCGATCGTGAAGTGCTTCGACCAGGGCAGGCCGAACGAGACCTTCTTCGATTTCATCCGCGCCGGCTCCCGCCTGCCGGTGGAACTGGAAGGCGACATCTACTCCCTGTGCGCCTGCAACGATGCCGGCGCACACCGTCTGGTGGAGATGATGGACGAGTTCGAGATGGACAGTCTCGACCCGCTTGCCCGGTTCATCTTCGACAGTTCCCACCGCGCCACCCTGGCCGAGATCGCCCGCCTGCCGAAGGGGGTGTTCCGCGCCGAGATCAACTCCGACGGCTATGAGGAGCCGGTGACGCTGAAAGCGGAAATGGCGGTGGTGGATGACGGCATCGAGGTGGATTTCGCCGGCACCTCCGGCCTGTCCAACCGCGGCATCAACGTGCCGCCGGCGTATTGCCGGGCGTATTCATGCTTCGGGATCAAGTGCGTGGTGGCGCCGGAGATCCCCAACAACTGGGCCAGCCTGGCGCCGTTCCGCATGAAGATCCCCGAGGGCTGCATCCTGAACGCGCCGCGCCCGTATCCGGTGTCGGTGCGCCACGTGATTGGCCATTTGCTGCCCGACCTGATGATGGGCTGCCTGCACCAGGCGGTGCCGGAACGCGTCACCGCCGAGGGCTCCTCCGCGCTGTGGAACCCGCCGTTGCGCGGCGGATCGTCGGTGTCCGGCCAGGCACGCGGCAACCGCCCCGTCGTCCCCGACTTCGAGATCATCACCTTCAATTCCGGCGGCACAGGCGCTCGGCCGACGCAGGACGGGCTGAACGCCACCGCCTATCCCTCCGGCGTGCGCACCATGCCGGTGGAGGCGACCGAGAACGTCGCGCCGGTGATCTTCTGGAAGAAGGAGCTGAAGCCCGATTCCGGTGGAGCCGGCCGCACCCGTGGCGGCACCGGCCAGGTGATGGAGATCGCCACCAAGGGCGACCTGGAATTCGCGGTGAACGCCAGCTTCGACCGCGTGGCAAACGCGCCGAAAGGGCGCGAGGGCGGGCTGGACGGCGACCGCGGCGTGGTGAAGCTGAAATCCGGCAAAACGCTGCGCACCAAGGGATTGCAGGCGATCCCGGACGGCGACCGGCTGATCCTGGAACTGCCTGGCGGTGGCGGCATGGGCGATCCCACCGCACGCGACCCGATGCTGGTGGCGCGCGATGTGCGGGATGGGCTCGTGTCGGTGGAGAATGCGCGTGCGCTCTACAAGGTGGCGGTGAACGCCGACGGATCGCTGGATGCCGCGGGGACGCACACGTTGCGCGGGTGATGGGGCTGCGGGTGAGCCTGCATGCAAAGCGATCCATCGCAGCAATTCACCAGCGCATCTCCACCCGGGTCGGTCATTGGGCAATGTGATGGCGGCTTCCAGCCGATCCACCTGGACTTTGCTTCTTCAACGACGCCTGGCGCATCGTGGCGGGCGCAGGCCCCTTGGACCGTGTCCCCTGCGCGTCGAGCCCGTACGCGCCCCACCCGCGATACGCTTTGCGTCGTGGCCAGCGCAGGCGGAGCATCCAGAAATTGGTCGCGTATCATACCAGCCCGCGTATCGCTTGGCCGTTGGTCGGCAACCCACCGTCAGTCGGCGAACGCCGGCCATCCCGCCGTTCAGCGTCATGGCTTGTCAGCGTCATGGCGTGCGCCGGCGGGCTATCCACCGTTTTCCGTAGCTACCATCAGCAACAGTCGTGGATGGCGCGGCCTGCGCCGACCGTCACGGGGAGTTGCCGCCCAAAGGTCGAACGATACGCGGGTTGGTATCACTCCGCCGCGTGCTGGCGACCCTTGGACCTGGCGGCGGTCTTGCCCTTGGCGGCCTTCTTTGCCGGTGCGGCCTGCTTTGCGGTCGCGGCGGTCTTCGCGGCCGCGCGCTTGGCGGGGGCCTTCCGCTTCGCCGGTGCCTGGGCAGCGGCTTTTTTCGGCGCCGCCTTGCGGGACGCCGGAGCCTCCGCAGCCTCGTCCGCCCCTGCCTTCGCACCCGCAGCCGCCTTCGCCGCGGCACGGCCGCGCTTGGCGGCCGCACCACGCGGACGCAGCGGCTTGCCCTTCTCGGCCAGCAGGGACACCGCCTCCTCCAGCGTAACGTCGTCCATCATCACGCCGCGCGGCAGGTTGGCCACCGTCTTGCCGTGCTGCACATACGGCCCGAAGCGGCCCTTGCGCACCGACACCGGCTCCTTGTCACCCGGATGCGGCCCCAGAGACCGCACGCTGGCCAGCTTCTTCGCCAGCAGGTCCATGGCGCGGTTCATGCCCAGGCTCAGCACGTCGTCGTCCCGCTCCAGCGAGCCGTACACCGCGCCCATGCGCACATACGGGCCGAAGCGGCCGATACCGACCTCGATGTTCTCCTTCGTCTCCGGATGAGCCCCGATCACCCGCGGCAGCGACAGCAGGCCCAGCGCCTGCTCCAGGGTGATCTGCTCGCCGTCCATGCCGCGGGCCAGGGAGGTGCGCTTCGGCTTGGGCGCCTTCTTGTCCTCGCTGGGCTCGCCCTGCTGCACATACAGGCCATAGGGGCCGCGGCGGACGGTGATCTCCTCGCCGGTGTCCGGGTGGGTGCCCAGCACCCGCATGCCTTCCTTCAGCGTCTCGCCGGACTCGCCGCCGGTCTCCACCGCCAGGCGGCGGGTGTACTGGCACGCCGGGTAGTTGGAGCAGCCGATGAAGCTGCCATAGCGCCCCAGCTTCAGTCCCAGCCGGCCGTTGCCGCAGGCCGGGCAGACGCGCGGATCGGTGCCGTCCTCACGCGACGGGAAGAAGTGCGGGCCGAGTTCCTGGTCCAGCGCCGCGATCACGTCGCTGATCTTCAGGTCCTTGGTCTGGTCCACCGCCTTGGAGAACTCGTCCCAGAAGGCGCGCATCACCTGCCGCCAGTCCAACTGGCCGGCGGAGATGTCGTCCAGCTTCTCCTCCAGCGAGGCGGTAAAGCCGGTATCGACGTAGTTCTCGAAGAAGCTGACCAGGAAGGCGGTGACCAGCCGGCCCCGGTCCTCCGGGATGAAGCGCCGCTTCTCCAGCCGGACATAGTTCCGGTCCTGCAGCACCGACAGGATCGACGCATAGGTGGAAGGCCGGCCAATCCCCAGTTCTTCCAGCTTCTTCACCAGCGACGCCTCAGAGTAGCGCGGCGGCGGCTGGGTGAAGTGCTGCAGCGCATTCACCCCGCGCCGCTTCAGCGGATCCCGTTCGGCCATCGGCGGCAGCATGCGGTTGTCGTCTTCCGCCGCGGCGCCCTCGGCGGTGTCGTCGGTGTCCTCGCGATACAGCTTCAGGAACCCGTCGAACGCGACGATCGAGCCGGTGGCGCGCAGCTTCAGCCCCTTGCCGTCGGTCACCTCCACCGTGACCTGGTCCAGCTCCGCCGACTGCATCTGCGAGGCGACGGCGCGCTTCCATACCAGCTCATACAGCCGGCGCTGGTCGGCGCTGAGTTCCCGCGCCACCGAGTCCGGCGTGCGGGTCACGTCGGTGGGGCGGATCGCCTCGTGCGCCTCCTGGGCGTTCTTGATCTTGCTCTGGTACTCGCGGGGCGCGGCCGGCAGGTAGGGGCTGCCATAGACCTCGCCCACATGGTCGCGGATCGCGCCTACCGCCTCACGCGCCATCTGCACGCCGTCGGTTCGCATATAGGTGATCAGGCCGACGCTCTCGCCGTCGATATCCACGCCCTCGTAAAGCTGCTGGGCGATGCGCATGGTCTGCTGCGCGCCGAAGCCCAGCTTGCGGCTGGCCTCCTGCTGCAGCGTGGAGGTGGTGAAGGGCGGCGGCGGGTTGCGCTTGACCCGCCTGCGCTCCACCGAGCCCACGGTGAAGCTGCCGGCCTCGACCGCCGCCTTGGCGCGCATCGCCAGGGTTTCGTTGTTGAGGTCGAACTGGTCCAGCCGCTTGCCGTCCAGATGGGTCAGCCGCGCGGTGAACGGGGCACCGGCCGGGGTGAGGAACTCGGCCTCCACCGTCCAGTATTCGCGCGGGCGGAAGACCTCGATCTCGGCTTCCCGCTCGCAGATCAGCCGCAGCGCCACCGACTGCACGCGCCCGGCCGAGCGGCTGCCGGGCAGCTTGCGCCACAGCACCGGCGAGAGGGTGAAGCCCACCAGGTAGTCCAGCGCACGGCGGGCCAGGTAGGCCTCGATCAGCGGCTGGTCCAGGTCGCGCGGGGCGGCCATGGCGGCGCGGATCGCGTTGCGGGTGATCTCGTTGAAGGTGACGCGGCGGACGTCGATGCCCTTCAGCGCCTTCTTCTCGCCCAGCATCGCCTTGACGTGCCAGGAGATCGCCTCCCCCTCGCGATCCGGGTCGGTGGCCAGGTACAGGGTGCGCGCGCCCTTCAGCGCCTTGGCGATGGCGCTGACCTGGCGGTCGCCACGGGAGTCGGACTGCCAGTCCATGGCGAAGTCCTGGTCCGGCCGCACGCTGCCGTCCTTGGGCGGCAGGTCGCGCACATGGCCGAAGCTGGCCAGCACCGTGTACCCGGTTCCCAGGTAGCGGTTGATGGTCTTGGCCTTGGCAGGGGATTCGACGACGACGACGTCGGTCATGATGTCCTAGTGAGCTTGATCCGCGAGCAGTGCAACCCGGTTTCCGGGAAGCGTCTCTACGCGGCCGGCGAGTTCCAGTTCCAGCAGGGCCGCCATGACGGCAGCCAAGGAGAACTGGCAGCGTCGCACAAGATCGTCAACTGCGGTGGGACTGGGGCTAAGCAAATCAATGAGTTGCTCTTTGACATTCGTCACGTCCGACGGGGGTTCCAGCGCGGCCGGCGGCGGTTCGGCCAGGCCCGGCGCACGGGCCTGCAGGCGGGAAAACAGCGAATGGGCGGGCAGGTCGGGCAGGTGCATCAGCACATCGGCGGCGCTTTCGGTCAGCACCGCGCCCTGGCGCAGCAGGTCGTTGCTGCCGTGGGAGCGCGGATCCAGTGGCGATCCTGGCACTGCGAACACTTCCCTTCCCAGATCCTGGGCAATACGCGTGGTGATCAGGCTGCCGGAACGCAAGGCCGCTTCCACCACGACAACACCAAGTGACAGACCGGCAATGATCCGGTTGCGTCGCGGAAAGTGCCGGGCCTGTGGGGCGGTGCCCAGCGGGGCTTCGGCCACCACGGCGCCGTTTTCGGCGATGCTTTGCTGCAACCGGGCGTGCTCGGCCGGGTAAGGCATGTTGAGCCCGCCGGCGATCACGGCCACCGTCCGGCCGGTCGCCATGGCGCCCTGGTGCGCCGCGGCGTCGATGCCGCGGGCCAGGCCGGACACCACGACCAGGCCCGGCGCCAGGTCCGCCGCCAGGCGTTCGGCGATGCGCTGGCCGTTGGCCGAGGCGTTGCGGGCGCCGACCAGGGCCACCGCGCGCTTCGCCAATACCTCCGGATCGCCGCGCACGGTCAGCACGGGGGGCGCGTCCTCCATCAGGCCGAGCAGGGGCGGATAGTCCGGTTGGTCCACGACGAGCACGTGCGCGTCGAGGCGATCGAGCCTGGCCAGCTCGTCCTCCGCCTGCGCGACGGTGGGGATTTCGGGCGGCGTGCTGCGGCCGCCGTTGCGCATCAGGCCGGGCAAGGCGTCGAGCGCGGCGGCAGCCGAGCGGTAACGCTGCAGCATGCGGCGGTAGGCGATCGGACCGACGCCCTCGACGCGGGCGAGGCGAAGCCGGGCGACGATGTCGGGCAGCGGCGAGCAGAGGGTGGACACGGGTTCGCTCCCTTGTCTGGGGATGGCCCCGCCGATGGCGGCGCGGGGTCCGGGACGGAGCACCCATTTCTGCGCGCGATTTGCGAATGTCTGCTTAATGGCGGGCGACGTGGTGGCGGGCTTCGGCCGCCGGCGTCGGATCCGCGTGGTGGGGGTGTGCCCGGGGCGGTATCCCCCGTCCCGCGCTACCTCCCCCATCCCGCGAACACCCCCCCCGCTATCGCGCCGCCGCGGTGTCCGCGAGCGGCGGCAGCAGTGCCGCGGCGTAGGCGGCGGGGTTGTCGATCAGCACCTGTGCGGCCTTCATGTCGTTCTCGTTGCCGCCCGCAGCCGGGCACTTGCGGCGCAGCGCCACCATCACGGCGGCCGGCAGCGGTGCGCGCGCCGCGCGTTCGGCGTCGATATCGGCCTGCATGGGTTGGCTGCCCTGTGCCAGCGCGGCGAGTTGCCTGTGCAGCGCCGCGCCCCCCAGGCTGGTGCAGACCTGCGGCAGCACGCCCAACCCCTGCAGCGGCCAGCCGCGCGGGGCGATGATGCGGCTCCAGGTGACGAACAGCTCGCCGCCGTCGGGCAGGGGGGCGATGGTCTGCACCAGGCCTTTCCCCAGGGTCGCGCTGCCGACCACCACGGCGCGGCCACGGTCGGCCAGCGCGGCGGTCAGAACCTCGGCCGCGCTGGCGGTGCGGCCGTCCACCAGCACCACGATCGGCACGTTCCGCGCCTGCTGCGCGGCATCGGACCGCCAGACATGGTTGGCCGCGGGATCGCGGCCGAGCGTGTAGGCGATGACGCCGGCGGGCAGGAGCTGGTTGGCGGACCGGATGGCGGCGCGGAGCAGCCCGCCCCGGTTGCTGCGCAGGTCCAGCACCACGCCCGCCGGCGGATTCGCGCCGGCCATGCCGTCGGTCAGCGCCCGGATGAAGTGGACAGCGGTGCTGTGGTTGAACGCGGTGATGCGCAGGATCAGCATGTCCTGGCGCCGCTCGGAGAACACCGTCTCCGGCGGCACCATGGCGCGGCGCAGCTTGGCGGTCTGGGACGGGCCCTTGCGGCCGCGCCAGGTCACCTCCACGCCGGTGCCCAGTGGCCCGGCGATCAGCTTCGCGGCGTACGCGGCGCCGACGCCATGCAGGCGAACGCCGTCCACCTCCAGCAGCACATCGCCGGGCCTTATCCCGGCCAGCGCCGCGGGACCGTCCTCCACGGCCGCCTGCACCCGGATGCTGGGACCGTGCTGCCGCAGGGTGAGGCCCAGCCCGGCGCGTCCGTCGCGGGCGGCACGTTCGGCCGCGGCGTCCTTCGGACCGACATAGCGGGAATAGAGGTCCAGGTGGTTGAACAGCTCGTCGAAGAAGCTCTGCACGACGCCGGTGGTTCCCGCGCGGCGCACCGCAACCGAGGTGTCCGCGGCCGCCTGGGACAGCCGCACCGCGGCCGTCGCCCATTGCGCCGCCTCGGGTCGGGGCGGCGGCGGTTCGCTGAACCGCACCCGGCCGGCATCCACCAGGCGCAGCTTGCCGTGGTAGAGGTCGGTGGTCAGGTCCGGATCCAGCGCCGTCAGCCCACGCAGGCCCCACAGCGTGAGTTCGGGAACCGGCACGGCTTCCAGCGTGCGCGGCTCCATGAAGGTCAAGGCAGTGGTGTAAACCGCGGTGACCAACGGCGCATCGAACCCTGCCTTGCCCGCAACACCCTGGCCGACCGGCTCGGCCCGGGCCGGCGCGATCATCAGAAGCAGCAGCAGGGCGCCGATGCAGATCACCTGCGGCGGGACCGTTTCTTCCCTGGTTGTGGCATGCCTTGCAGCACGTGGAACACCAGCCCGCCGGTCACCGGGCTGGCCTCGGCCAGGCGCACTTCCACATCCTGCGCCAGGCGGAATACCAGGTTGGTGCGGCGGCCGGTGAGGCTTTGGGTGCGCTCGTCGTGGTGCCAGAAATCATCCGGCAGGGTGGAGACCGGAACCAGCCCGCTGGCGCCGCTTTCCGCCACGGTGACGAACAGCCCGAACCGCGTGACGCCGGAAATACGCGCGGCAAAGCGTGCGCCCACCTTGTCCGCCATGAACGCCGCCAGATAGCGGTCCACCGCATCCCGTTCGGCCAGGGCGGCACGGCGCTCGGTGGCGGTGATGTGGTCCGCGGTGTCCGGGAAGCGGGCGCCTTCCTCCTTGTCCAGCCCGCCGGGACCGAGCCGCAGCGCACCGATCAGCGCGCGGTGCACCAGCAGGTCGGCGTAGCGGCGGATCGGGCTGGTGAAATGCGCATAGCGCGTCAATGCCAGGCCGAAATGGCCGATATTGTCCGGGCTGTACGCGGCTTGCGACTGGCTGCGCAACATCACCTCGTTGACGAGCTGTGCTTCGGGCGTATCGACTACACGTCGCAGCACGCGGTCCAGATCGCGCGGGTGAATTTGGTCGCCGGGCGGAAGATTGATGCCAAGCGTGGCAAGGAAGTCACGCAGTGTTGCCAGTTTGTCGTCCGACGGCGGGGCGTGGACCCGGTACATGCAGGGGCGGTGGCGGTGCTCCAGCTCCTCGGCCGCGGCGACGTTGGCCAGGATCATGAACTCCTCGATCAGCCGGTGGCTGTCGAGCCGCGGGCGGGGCGCCACCGAGGCGACGCGGCCGGTATCGTCCAGGATCACCTTGCGCTCCGGCAGGTCCAGGTCGAGCGTGCCGCGCCGGGTGCGTGCCGCCAGCAGGGCGCGGAACGCGGCGTAGAGGTGGGGCAGGGGCAGGCCGAGGTCGTTACCGGCGTCCTGCGCCTGCTGCACCTGTTCATAGGTCAGGCGGGCGGCGCTGCGCATCAGGCCGCGGCCGAATTTGTGCCCCGTCTTGCGGCCGTCGGCGTCGATCTGGAGTTCGACGAACAGGCAGCCGCGGTCCTCCCGCGGGCGCAGGCTGCACCAGCCGTTGGACAGCGCCTCCGGCAGCATCGGCACCACGCGGTCCGGAAAATACACGCTGTTGCCGCGGGTGCGGGCGGCGTGGTCCAGGGCGGAGCCGGGGCGGACATAGTGGGCGACGTCGGCGATGGCGACGATCAGGCGGTAGCCGTCGCCGTCCGGTTCGGCGAACACCGCGTCGTCGAAGTCGCGGGCGTCCTCGCCGTCGATCGTCACCAGCGGAACGTCGCGCAGGTCGGTGCGGCGGCCGATGCGCACGGCGCGGGCGCGGTTGGCCTCGGCCAGGGCGGGTTCGGGGAATTCCTGCGGGATGTCGTGGGTGTGGATGGCGATCAGGCTGACGGACCGGGCGTCGCCCATATTGCCCAGCCGTTCCAGCACGCGGGCCGGCTTCAGGCCGTAGCGCTGGTGGTGGGGCAGGGGTTCGGCCAGCACGATCTCCCCCGGTTCGGCGCCCGCGTCCTCCCCGGGCGGCACGGTCCATTCCGCCTTGGCGCGGCGGTCGGTGGGGACGATGCGGGGCTGCGGCTGGCCCGGGCGGAACACGCCCAGGATGCGGGCGGGGCCCTGGGTGAGGCGCCGCATGGTGCGGCCCTCATAGCGCGGCGCGCCGGCGCCGGGGATGGGGCGCAGGCGGGCGAGCACGCGTTCGCCGGGTGCGAGCGCGGGGCGGCCGCGCGGCTCGGGGGCCATGTAGATCACCGGCGGCGGGCCGGCACCGGTGTCCCAGGTGGCCGGGCGGGCGATGGCGTCGCCGTCCGGATCGGTGCCGGTGACCTGGAGCACCATCACCTCCGGCAGGCCGGCGCGGCGGGGCGGGCGCGTATGGGCGCGGCGCGGACGGTCCTGGCGGCGTGGCAAGGCGGCTCCGTATGGGTTGGGGAGGTTCGGGGGCGGAATATAGCGGCGGCGGGGCGGATTGTCAGATCGCGGGTGGCGGTGTGCGTCCGGCGGCGCACGGGGGGAACAGAGGGGGGGCGCACAGGGGGCGCACAGGGGGCGCACAGCGGGGCGCACAGGGGGGCGCACAGGGGGGCGCACAGCGGGGCGCACAGGGGCGCCGCGCGCAGGGGCCGCGCAGGGGTGCGCGCGGGGAGGATCGGGGCGGCGGCGCTCGGGGCAGGGGCGCTTATGGTGTACGCGGGGGCTGTGGGGCGCTCTTGGCTCCGTCGGGGGTGGCCGGTTGAGTGCCTGCGCGGCGCCCCACCCTCCGCTGCAGTGCAAATATTCTTGACTTCTGTCCTATTGTTCATGTAATGTTCGGCGGACCTGTTTCGGAGCCGCCCCATGTCCGACACCGTCCGGCCCAGCGATCGCGCCACCGGCTTTCCCGCTCTCAGCCCCGATATTTCAGCCAACCTCATGGATGATCTGGTCGCCGCCGTCCCCCGCACCGGTGATCCCGGCGCCGACGATCCGTTCGCCGGTGGCGCCACGCTGGTCGGCGAGGTCGATGCGCTGCACCCGCGCGACCTGGAGGAGACCATGCTGGCGACGCAGTTGCTGGCGGCGCATCACGGCGCCATGGCCTGCTTCCGCGCCGCGGCCCGGCACGATCCCGCCAGCAAGGAAGCCGCCCGCCTGCGCCGTGACGCCATTGCGCTGCAACGCGCGATGGCCGCCGTGCTGCGAGCGCTGCACGTCAGCCAGGCGCGCCCGGTGCAGGAGAATGAGGCCGACCCGTTGCCGCGCCCCACCGTGCCGACCACACCCCCGCCGCCCGTGCCCTCAACCGCCGTGCCCCGCGCGGCGGCGACCCGCCGCAGGAAGCCGGAGGAAGCCGCGGCCCCGGCCTCGTCCCGCCAAGCGGATGGGGTAGCCGCGGCTGCGGGGGACGAAACCCGCTATGCCGACGATGACCCGGATGGGACCGGGCCCGTTGTTCACGGCCCGCCGCCCGACCTCTTCGCCGACCAGCCGCAACTGCAACGACTGCGCGACCGGTGGCATTCGCTGCCCCGGTGGGAAGACATGACCATGGAGGAGCGGCGGGAGGCATTCGGCTACAGCGGCAACCCGCCGGAGGCGACCGGGTCGGGGCCGGACACCCCGCCGCCGGCTTTGGAATGACCGGACACCCCTCTGCGGTTCGGCCGTCAGCGCAAAGGGCCGGCGCACCGGCCGACCCTTCACGATGTGGGGCAGCGCGCTACACGGTGGTCAGTTCACCCTGGTGCCCTGGGGTCCGCGGCTGATGGCGCCGGTCTGCTGCGTCGCACTGGCCGGGGGCTGCGCCTGGGCGCGCGGTGCCAGAGTGTTTTGCTGCCAGGGCGGGGTTGGCGTCACCTGGTGATCGCTATCGGAGGTCCAGTCCCCACCCTGCTCGCTGCCTCCCTCGCTTTCCTGGGCGAACGCAGCCGCAGTCCCCAAGGTCAGGCAGGCAGCCAATGCAAGAACAAGAGTCACTTTCATCGAAATTCTCCTGGGTTGTTCCTGGGACTCCCCCCGGCGCTCAACGCGATGACGTCGGCCTTCGACCATGGGCCAACTTGTGACGGAGCCGAAGTGGGACCATCTCGTGCAAGGATAATATCGGCGCTTGGCAAATATTCTTTGCGCACAGTGAGGAAGTCGTGGACCTGCTCGGCGCGCTGCACGTCTTCGTCCGGGTGGTTGAAACCGGGTCCTTCTCTGCAGTCGTCCGCGAAACCGGGGCCAGCCACTCGGCCGTGACCCGCCAGGTTGGCCAGTTGGAAGACCATTTCGGCGTACGCCTGCTGCACCGGACCACCCGTCGTCTGAGCCTGACGGATGATGGGGAGATCGTGGTCGGCCACGCCCGCCAACTGCTGCAGCAGGCCCAGGCCATGGAAACCGTGCTGGACCGGCACCGGCAGCAGCCCGTCGGCCTGGTGCGACTCGGCACGACCATGGGCGGCGGCCTGTTCCTGGCGTCGCGCCTGCCGCGCCTGGTCGCCCGCCATCCCGGCCTGTCGGTCGAGGTGGTTGTGCGCGACCAGGTCACCGACCTGGTGGAAGCCAGGCTGGACCTGGCGGTGCACCGGGGGCAGGTGGTGGATACCGCGGTGGTGGCGCGGCGCATCGGCGAATTCGGTGCCTCGGTGGTGGCGGCGCCGGATTATCTGGAACGCCACGGCACGCCCGGCTTGCCGGCGGACCTGCAGCAGCACGTGTGCATCGTGCTGGCCGACCAGCCGGGCAGCGCGGTGTGGCACTTCGCCGGGCCGGACGGGCCGGTCCAGGTGAAGGTGTCCGGCTCGCTCAGCAGCAACAACGAGCAGGTGGCGCTGCTGATGGCGCGGCAGGGGCACGGCGTCGCCCTGCTGCCGGAAATCCGCGCGATCGACGATATGCAGGCCGGGCGCCTGGTGCGGCTGTTCCCGGACTACCGCTCGCAGCCGGCGCCACTGCACATCCTGTATCCCTCGCGCCGCAACCTGGCGCCGCGCACCCGCGTGGTGATGGAGTTCGTCGTGCGCGAGATCCGCGCCGGGCTGGAGGCGGCGCAGCGCCTGGGGGCCTGAGCCCGACCGCCGCCTTGCCGCGTCGCGCCCGGCTGATAAGCTGCCGCCGACGCAGTACGGCCGGCGGTCGTCCCCCGCGCGATGCCGCGCACCTCCGGTCCCGCCGTCCCGACAATCCGCGCACGGGCGACCCGCCGACCCAACGGTCCGCGGGACGTACCGCCGCTGACGAAAGGAGAGGCGGATGCAGCCTCCATCCCAGGATCCCGAGTTCATCCGCGCCCGCCTGCTGGAGCAGCGTGCCGCGCTGGAGGCCGAGAGCGCGGCCGCCGCCGATCACCGGGCCCCGGTCACGCTGGACCAGAACGCGGTCGGCCGGCTGTCGCGCATGGACGCGATGCAGGTGCAGGCCATGGCCCTGGCGACCGAGCGGCGCCGGGCCGACGCGCTGCGCCGCATCGACCAGGCGCTCGCCCGGCTGGATGCCGGCACCTATGGCGAGTGCGTCATCTGCGGCGAGGAGATTGCCCCGAAGCGCCTGGCGCTGGATCCGGCGGTGCCCACCTGCCTGGACTGTGCCGGCGGCGCGGGGCGATGACCCGCGGCTATATCGGGTTCATCCGGGCGAACTGGAATCATCTGCTGTTCGGCGTGCTGCTGATGGCGATGTCCAGCTTCGGGCAGACCTTCTTCATCTCGCTGTTCGGCGCGCCGCTGCGGCATGCCTACGGGCTGTCGGACGGCGGGCTGGGCAGCGCCTATGCGGTGGCCACCTTCGCCAGCGCCTTCACCCTGCCGCGGGTGGGCCGCTGGATCGATGCCACCACGGTGCCGCGCTACACCATCGGGGTCGCCGTGCTGCTGGCCTGTGCCTGCGGGCTGATGGCGGTGGGCACCAGCGTCGTGCTGCTGGTGCTGGCGTTCTACCTGCTGCGGCTGGGCGGGCAGGGGCTGATGGTGCACACGGCCATGACCGCGACGGCGCGGGCTTTCCCCCGCCGGGCGGGCCAGGCGCTGGGGATCAGCAACCTGGGCATGCCGGTGGGCGAGGCGGTGCTGCCGCTGGCGGTGGCCGTCGGGCTGGGGGTGATCGGCTGGCGGGCGATCTGGGTGGCCGGCATCTTCCTGATCCTGGGCGGCACGATACTGGCTCTGGCCTGCCGGCGCCGCGGCACTGCGGGACCCGAGCCTGCACCGCTCGGCATCCGCCGGCGGCGGGGGACGAAGCGGGCGCGGCTGTGGACCGATCCCCGCATCCTGTTCACCATTCCGGTGGTATTGGCGCCGTCCTTCATCGTCACCGGTTTCTTCTTCCACCAGGGCCGGCTGTTGCAGGAGAAGGGCTGGGCGTTCGACTGGTGGGCGTCCTGGTTCGTGGGCTACGCGATCGCCCGGGCGGTTTCGATGGCGACGGCCGGCCCGGTGATCGACCGGTTCGGCGCCACGCGGGTGCTGCCGCTGTTCCTTGCCCCGCTGGCGGTGTCGATGGTGGCGATCGGGGCGGTGCACCAGTCCTGGGGCGTGCCGCTGTACCTGGTGCCGACGGGGATCTCCTCCGGCGTCAGTGCGACGCTGCTGACCGCGCTGTGGGTGGAGCTGTTCGGGCCGGAGCGGCTGGCCGAGGTGCGGGCCAGCGTCACCGCGGCGAACGTGGTGGCCAGCGGGGTGGCGCCGAGCATGATGGGGTATCTGATCGACGCGGGTGTGTCGCTGTCCACGCAGGCGGATGCGTGCCTGGCGTTCATCGTGCTGGCGAGCCTTGCCGCCACCCGGGTGCGTGGCTACGCGCAGGCGTATGCGGCGGCCGGGTAGCGGACGGTGGCGCGGGGCTGACCAGCACGTCGTGGGTGGCGGGCCTGCGCCCCGCCACGACGTGGTGGGGTCTGCCGGCGGTCACCTCGCCGGGGCAGAGGCGGGCCCCATTCCACGGGGCGAGCCCTGTTCCGTGGGGCGGGCTCTGTTCTGTGGGGCGAGCTCTGTTCCGCGGGGTAATCCCTACCCGCGCGGTCGAGCCTTACCCGCGTGATCGAGGCCTATTCCGGGTGGTCGAGCCCGATATCCAGCACCGTGGCGCTGTGCGTCAGCCAACCCACCGACAGCAGGTCCACCCCGCTGGCGGCGATCGCCGGGGCGGTGTCGGGGCGGATGCGGCCGGAGGCCTCGGTGATCGCGCGGCCGTCCACCATCGCCACGGCCTGGCGCAGCATGTCGGGGCCCATGTTGTCCAGCAGCACGGCATCGACGCGCAGGCTGAGCGCTTCCTCGAGCTGTGCCAGCGTGTCCACTTCCAGCTCGATCTTCACCATGTGGCCGACATGCGCCCGGGCGCGCTCCACCGCCGCGCGCACGCCGCCGGCGATGGCCACGTGGTTGTCCTTGATCAGCACGGCGTCATCCAGGCCGAAGCGGTGGTTGGAGCCGCCGCCGACGCGGATGGCGTATTTCTGCGCGGTGCGCAGGCCGGGCATGGTCTTGCGGGTGCAGACCACCTGGGCGCGCGTGCCGGCGATGGCATCGACGATGCCGCGTGTGGCGGAGGCGACGCCGGACAGGTGGCAGAGGAAGTTCAGTGCCGTCCGTTCGGCGGTGAGAATGCCGCGCGCCGGCCCGCGGATCGTGGCGATGCGGTCGCCGGGGGCGAGGCGGGTGCCGTCTGCGCGCTCCACCGAGACGTCGATGGCGGGGTCGATCAGGCGGAATGCGGTCAGCGCGAAATCCAGGCCGGCCACTACGCCGGGCTGGCGGGCGGCGAGTACCGTCTCGGTGCGGGCGTCGGCCGGGACGATGGCGTCGGTGGTGATGTCGCCGGCGCGGCCCAGGTCCTCCAGCAGCGCGGCGCGCACCGCGGGTTCGACCATGACGGAAGGAAGAGGAGGGACCATTGGTTGGCTCCGATGGGGAGGGGACGCGTTATGCCCCCTCTCTCCTTGCGGGGTTGAACCGTTTGCGGGGTTGAACCGTGGAGCAGACGACGCGTGGGGCGGGGGGACGTGGCTCACTCCGCTGCCGCGCGGGTGTGCCACGTTCCCCTTTCCCCGAGGGTGGTCCGCGTCGCGGCCCAGGCCCGTGAGGGCGGGGGAGATGCTGTGTTTCCGCCGTGCGCCCTACCGCACCGCCAGCATGCGCTCGACGGACTGGCGGGCGCGGGTGGCGATGGCGGGGTCGATGGTGACCTCTGTCCGCATCTCCTCCAGCGCGCTGCGGATGTTGCCCAGCGTGATGCGCTTCATGTGCGGGCACAGGTTGCAGGGGCGCACGAATTCCACGTCCGGGTGGTGCACCGAGACGTTGTCGGCCATCGAGCACTCGGTCAGCAGCACCACGCGGCCCGGTTTCTCCCGGCCGACGAAGGCGGACATGTCGGCTGTGGAGCCGGCGTAGTCGGCCTCGGCGATCACCTCCGGCGGGCATTCCGGGTGCGCCAGGATGATCACGCCCGGGTGGTCGTCGCGCAGGGCGCGGACCTCGGCGCCGGTGAAGCGCTCATGCACCTCGCAGTGGCCGGCCCAGGCGATGATCTTCACATGCGTCTGCGCCGCGATGTTCTGCGCCAGGTATTCGTCCGGCAGCATGATCACGCTGTCGGTGCCGAGCGATTCGACGATCTTGCGGGCGTTGGCGGAGGTGCAGCAGATGTCGGATTCGGCCTTCACCTCGGCCGAGGAGTTCACATAGGTCACCACCGGCAGGCCGGGGTGCTTTTCCCGCATCAGCCGCACGTCGGCCGCGGTGATCGAGGAGGCCAGCGAGCAGCCGGCGCGGGTATCCGGGATCAGCACGGTCTTTTCCGGGTTCAGCAGCTTGGCGGTCTCCGCCATGAAGTGCACGCCGGCCAGGACGATGATGTCGGCGTCCACCTTCATGGCCTCGCGGGCCAGGGCCAGGCTGTCACCGGTGATGTCGGCGACGCAGTGGAAGATCTCCGGCGTCATGTAGTTGTGCGCCAGGATCACCGCGTTGCGCTGGCGCTTGAGCGCCATGATGGCGTCGATGTCCTCGGCGAACACGGGCCATTCCATGGGCGGGATCAGGTGGCGGACCCCGTCGTACAGCGAGCGGCTGGGGGCGAGGGTGGTGGCGGACATTGTTGCCTCCTATATGCTCATCCGGAGCATTAGTCCGTATTATACTGGCGATGAGCAAAAGGATGTCAACCCCGCGCCCGACGATTGCCCGTCACCGGCACGTCGCCTCTCACCGGCACGTTGCCTCTCACCGGCACGTCGCTTCTCGCCGGCTGGGGGCGGCCGAAGGCGTCCCGCGGGCGCGGGGTTCCGGGGATGGCGTATGTGGTGGGGCGACCGCGCCCGCCGACGGCGGTGGTCCACGGCTTTGGTGCGGACGGATCGCCCGGGCGTTCGCAGGCGACGGCGGCGAATTGGTCGTCGTGATGCCGTCCCCGGCTCCCGTGGCTTGCCGTGGCCGCCAAGTCGTCCTGTGTGGCCATTGGTGGCGCAGGGATGTTGTGGTGTGGGAATGGCTGAGTTGGAAATTCCATTACATATATCTTATGAAACTTGTGGCATGCCATAACACTCCCAAGCGCATGGGGTGCACGCCGAAGATCGGGTCATCACGAGCCATCTGCGGGCATTTGCGCGCATTGGTGGCTGTCTGCGTTGTCTTCTCTGTCGGGAACGGGCGTGTCGCATTTGTCGGGAACGGGCGTGTCGCAGTCGGGCGGAAGCTTTCGCGCCCGATCGAGGCGGGCGGCAACGCTTGTTCAACGCAGACAACAGCAGATGCGCGCAATGCACGCAGATGGGGCCGGAGACGTTGGCCCCGCGTGACTCCCGGCCGCTGCGGGACGGCGCTTGCGGTCCTGGCACATCGGCGCGGACGCAGGAACGTCCTTGGGATACCGGACCCAATAATGGCTTCGCCGGTCGGACCGTTGTGTTGCGGTCGGGATTGCGAACATGTTCTGAAAGAAACGATCTGGCATGACCGCCGGCCGGCAGTCGGGCCCGTCGGAATGGGCCACAACGCAACAAAGGGCATCCGCATTGCCGGCGTGTGCACACCCGCCGCCTCCGGCGATTTCCTCCGCCGCCGAACCGCCTTACCCTGCCGGCAAACGGAGGGAACGGCATGAACCGGAACACGCACTGGGTCGGCACCTGGACCGTCTCGCCCGCACCGGCCGAGGGTGTCACCTTCAGCAACATCACCATCCGCATGAACGGCCGCGTCAGCCTGGGCGGCCGCGTGTTGCGGGTGCGCCTGTCCAACGCGCACGGCACCGCGCCGTTGCTGATCGGCGAGGCCTGGATCGGCCTGCGCGGCAACGGCGCCGCGGTGGTGCCCGGCAGCCACCGCAAGCTGAGCTTCGGCGGTGCGCCGTCCGCCACCATCGCCACCGGCGCGCTGCTGATCAGCGATCCCGTGGAGCTGGAAATCCCGGACCTGGCCGACGTCGCCATTTCGGTGCACCTGCCGCAGGACCTGCCGGCCAGCTTCGGCGTGACCGGCCGCTATGCGCGCCAGGTCAACTACATCTCGCCGCTGGGCAACTTCGCCGGCGATGAGGTGATGCAGGTGGGCCGCGTCACCGACGACTGGTATTTCGTCGCCGGCATCGACGTCGCCGCCGAACCCGGCACCGGCGGCATCGTCGCGCTCGGCAATTCGCTGACGGATGCCAACATCTCCACGCATGACGCCCATGCAAGCTGGCCCAGCCAGCTCGCCCGCCGGCTGCGTGCACGCGGCGGACGGAAGTTCGGGGTGATGAACCAGGGGTTGGGCGGCAACCGTATCCTGCACGATGTGCGCGGCCACAGTGGCCTGCGCCGGTTCGACCGCGACGTTCTGGCGCAACCCGGGGTCACGCATGCGATCGTGCTTCTCGGCACCAACGACCTGCGCAACCGCTACGCGAAGCCGGAGGAGGACGCCAACGCCCCGGCGATGATCGCCGGCCTGAAGCAGATGGCGCTGCGGGCGCAGGCCCGCGGCATCAAGCTGTTCTGCGGCACGCTGCTGCCGTTCGAGAACGAAACGTTCCTGCCGGGCGCATGGACCCCGGCGCGCGAGGCGATCCGGCAGGAGGTGAATGCCTGGATCCGCCAGGGCGGCGCGTTCGATGGTGTGATCGACTTCGATGCCGGTCTGCGCGATCCCGAGCATCCGACCAGCATGTTGCCAGTCTGGGACTGCGGCGATCACCTGCACCCGAGCGATCGCGGCTACAATCGCATGGGTGATATCATCGATCTGGCGCTGTTCGACTGACGCACTGCGGCGGTATGGGGCGCAGGCCGGTATCACCGGGCCGCGGACGACACGCCGCCGTGACGATCAGCGAAGCGCAGCCATGCCGGTTCGGCTGAGACTTTGCTGACACCGTCTGCATGTAAGGCCCGATGAGCGACAGAATAGGGCGGACAAATACCTCTCTCTCCCGGCCATGGCCGGGCCTGGGCCATCTACCCCCGTCCAGGCGTGTGCCGTTGCAGTCCGACCCGATCGTTCCGGTGTAGATGGCCGGGTCAGGCCCGGCCGTGACATGAAGGACACGGCCGTGACACGAAAGGCGTGGCCGTGACGCGAAAGCGACGTGGCCGTGACGCGAAAGACGTGGCCGTGACGCGAAAGGCGTGGCCGTGACGCGAAAGGCGTGGCCGTGACGCGAAAGGCGTGGCCGTGACGCGAAAGGCGTGGCCGTGACGCGAACGACGTCGCCGCGACACGAAAGATGTGGCCGCGAGACAAAAGGCCCGGCTGCGACATGAAGAATCGGTGTCGGCGCGCGTGTTTCAGCGCCGATGGGGCGAAGGCCTTCCACAACTGCGGCACGGCACCGCAATACGTTCACAGTTCCTCATGGCCGCGCAGTGATACTGGCGCATGACGAAGACGTGGATGGTCCGCCGCCGCAGACCATGGCCACGTAAGCACCATATCGGGTCTCGACCGTCAGCGTGGGAACTAGTCGGCCGCCTCGACGGATGACGGCTCGCTGCGCGCCGCCTCGGTCGGCTTGCCCGGCTGCAGCGTGTCCAGCAACTGGCGGGTGGCAGTTGCCTTGTCCACCTTGCCCACGGCGGCGAACTCGGCGGCAAGCCGGTCCATTGCCAGTTCGAACAGATTGCGCTGGCTGAAGCTGCTCGCGGTGCCGTCGGCCGAGGCTTGCAGGTCGCGCACCACCTCGGCAAGCGCCGTCAGGCTGCCCGAGTTGATCTTGGCCTGGTATTCCTGCGCCCGCTTGGCCCACATCAGCCGGCTGGTGCGCGGACGGCCCTTCAGGATGGCCTGGGCCTTGTCCAGTTCCTCGGGCGAGGCGAGCTTGCGCAGCCCCGATCCGGCCGCCTTGTTCACCGGAATACGCAATACCATCGCGTTCTCGGCAAACGAGATCTGAATGACGTTCAGCTTGTGGCCGGCGATTTCCACCGCGCCGACACTGTCGATCCGGCCGACGCCGTGGCTCGGGTAAACCACCAGGTCACCCTTGCGGAACCGGTCCGCGGCAGATGGCGCCGCCTTGGGTATCTTGTCATTGGGTGCAGCGTCTGTCATCGCCGTGCTGCTCGCCGTCGCACTTGCCACTATGTCCACCTCTTTCGGAAACCCGGTATATGGGGCTGCGACACCAGTGTGCATCGCAGCTTCAGCGCATTTTTATACCACCAATCCCGTCCGAAATCACGAGGGCGGTGATCAGCGCGCGAGTGGCAACTTCGTACCGGCAACCGCGCGCTCAGCCAGAACAGCCCGGCGGAAGCGGAACAACTTCGCCGGACGCCCGCCGGTCTCGGTCGCCACGCCGCCGGTTTCTTCAACCAGTTCCTGCTGTTCCATCAACCGGCGGAAATTCTGCTTGTGCAGCCGGCGTCCGGCGAGTGCCTCCACCGCGCGCTGCAACTGGCCAAGCGTGAAGGCCGGCGGCATCAGTTCGAACACCACGGGGCGGTATTTGATCTTGCCGCGCAGACGCGCGACTCCGGTGGCGAGAATACGCCGGTGATCATGTGCCATCGGCTGGCCCGGCGCGGCGTTGCCGCCCGAACTCGGGAACCAGACCGGCTTCCCACATCGTCTCGTAGCGCTGCAATACCAGCTCCTCGTTCCACGCATGGGTCTCGAGGCCGAAGTTGATCGCCACGCGGCTGCGGCGTTCCCAGCGCAGCATGGCGTCCGGCGCGCTGTCCGCCCAGGCCAGCAGCGGCGTCGCCAGATCCATTGCGGTGCCGTCGGTGTCCCGGTGGTCTTCCCATGGAAAGTAGCGGTACCAGTCCTGCCAGCCCACGCCGTGTTCCTGCCGGGTGCCGGTTTCGCGTGTCAGGCCCAGATAGCTGATCGACACCATGCGCCGCCCGGGCGCCGAACGGTCGTGATCGGCGAAGGTATAGAGCTGTTCCATGTAGCCGAGCGGCTGGTGCGTTTGCCGTTCCACCCAGGACCGGGCGGCCGCCTGCAGGGAGCCGTAGGAGGTCTCGAACGGACCCGAGGGCAGGGCGCTGCCGTCCTCGATGGTCAGCACACGCGGCTCCCCGTCGGTAACCGCCACGATCACCGCGATCAGTTCGGCCCTGACGAAGCCGGCCTGTTCTGCCGCCGCCTGCTGCATGGGGCGGTCATCGCACGGCCGGGCGCTGCTTGCCACCGACGATTGCGTTGCAGCGACCGCGGGGCATGCGGTTGTGCCTGCCGGCGCGGCGGGAGTACGCTTGATCGCCTCGTCCGCCCGGGCGCTCGGCTCTGCCCGGATCACCAGGAGTTTTCCCGTGCCGCGTGACGGCCAAAGCACCATGTCATGATTATCGGCACTGCCGGTCATATCGACCACGGCAAGACCGCGCTGGTGAAGGCGCTGACCGGCACCGATGCCGACCGCCTGGCGGAAGAAAAGCGGCGCGGCATCACCATCGACCTGGGCTTCGCCTACACCGATGGGTTCGGCTTCGTCGATGTGCCCGGTCACGAGCGCTTCGTGCACACCATGCTGGCCGGCGC
Organism: uncultured Alphaproteobacteria bacterium; assembly: GCA_963721065.1. Lineage (GTDB taxonomy): Bacteria > Pseudomonadota > Alphaproteobacteria > Acetobacterales > Acetobacteraceae > CAWBLP01. The sequence goes on along the minus strand of CAVRHO010000008.1, from coordinate 689,952 downwards.
CGGCGGGATCGATGCGGCGCTGCTGGTGATCGCGGTGAACGACGGCATCATGCCACAAACCCGCGAGCACCTGGCCATCCTCGATCTGCTCGGCATCGATCGCGGCGTGGTCGCGCTGACCAAGTGCGACCTGGCGCCGGACCGTGTGCAGCCGGTCGGCGCGGAGGTGCGCGCGCTGCTGGCGCCGACCGCGTTGCACGCCGCGGACCTGGTCCCGGTCTCCGCCGTCACGGGGCAGGGCGTCGATGCGCTGCGCGGGGCGCTGCAACGCCTCGGTCCGCGCCGGCGTGACCTGGGTGGGCATCCGCGCCTGGCGGTGGACCGCGCCTTCACCCTGACCGGCGCCGGCCTGGTGGTGACCGGCACGCTGATCGCCGGCCGCGTCGCCGTGGAGGACCGGCTGGTGCTGTCGCCATCCGGTCTCGACCTGCGGGTGCGCGGCCTGCATGCGCAGAATCGGTCGGCCGCCGAGGCGGCGGCCGGCCAGCGCGTGGCGCTGAACATCGCCGGGCCGCGGCTTTCCAAGGACGCGGTGGCGCGCGGCGACTGGGTCACGCACCCGGACCTGCACGCCCCGACCGCGCGGCTGGACCTGCGCTTTCGCCTGCTGCCCGATGAACCTGGTGCCTTGCGGCCCGACACGCCGGTGCATGTGCACCTGGCCGCCGTGCATGCGATGGGCCGCGCCGCGCCGCTGGATCGCGAGCGAATCGAACCGGGCGGCGACGGGCTGCTGCGCCTGACGCTGGAACGCCCGGTCGGCGCGCTGGCCGGCGATCGCGTGGTGCTGCGCGATGCCGGTGCGATGCGGACCATCGGCGGCGGTGTGGTGGTGGATCCGTTTCCGCCGACGCGCGGGCGCCGCACGCCGGCGCGGCTCGCGGTGCTGGCTGCGCTGGAGCCGGCCGATCCGGGCGGCGCGCTGCGCCAATTGCTGGCGCTGCCGCCGGGGTGGACAGACCGCGGCAGTTTCATGCGTGCGCGCAACATTCCGGCGTCCCGGCAGGCGGCCGTGCTGGATGCGGTGCCGGCTGATGCGGTTGCCGATGTGGTGATGGCGCCGGCCGTGTCGGGCGCGCTGCGTGACGGCGCCCTGCAGGCGCTGGCGGCACATCACGCGGACGCGCCGGATCAGCCCGGCCTGCAGGCGGAGCGGCTGCGCCTGCGCCTGCCGCAGCGCGTGCCGCCTTCGGCGTTCCGCGCGATTGTGGATCGGTTGCTGCATGACGGCGCCGTGCAGCAGGACGGTCCCTGGCTGCGGCTGCCGCAGCACCGGGTGCGCCTGCTGCCGCAGGAGGAGCGACAGTGGGTTGCGATTGAGCGTCTGATCCGTGCGGACCGCTTTCGTCCGCCACGCACCCGTGATCTCGCGCAGGCGCTGGGGCTGCAGGAGGTGGCGATGCGTCGCCTGCTCAAGCGCCTGCAGCGGATGGGGCGGCTTGTGGAGGTGGCGCCCGACCAGTTCTTTCTGCCGGTCACGGTTGCGGAAATGGCGGGCATCGTCGTGGAGCTTGCCGCGACCGGGGCGGCGGGCGAAGTGACCGCGGCCATGATGCGCGACCGTCTGAACAACGGGCGCAAGGTGGCGATCCAGGTGCTGGAGTTCTTCGATTCGGCGGGTCTGACGGTGCGCCGTGGCGATGTGCGTACCGTGCGGGCGGAGCGTGTGGGGATGTTCGGGCTGGCGGATGCGGCGGATGATTCAGCGCGGCCGGGGTAGAAACCGATACCATTCCGCGTAGCGTTCGATCATTCGCCGTCATGGTCGGCGCAGGCCGGCCATCCGTGACTTTTCACAGACGCCATCAGCAAAACACCGTCATGGCCGGCCTTCGCCGACCATGACGGTGTTTTGCTGACCAACGGTCAACCGATATGCGGGCTGGTATCACACCAGCGGTGCGCCCTTCAGCATCAGCCGATACAGGAACCGGCGCTCGTTCATGTCGTAGTCGGCGTTGGCCTGGTGCAGCACGCTGCGGTTATCCCAGATCACCATGTCGCCGTAGCGCCACTGGTGGCGATACTCGTATTTTGGCTGCGTGGCGTGCTGCATCAGTTCGTCAACAAGCGACAGCGCGTCCCGATCTTCCATGCCGATGATCGATTCGATCCGCACCGGATTCAGGTAGAGCGCCTTTCGGCCGTTCTCGACATGCGTGTGAACCAGTGGCTGAACGGCGGGTGGCGGGAGCGCGCGAATGCTTGCTTCGTCGATGGGGCCGAGCGGCCGGGGGCTGTATTTGCTGAGATAGACATGCACGGCCTTGAGGGGGTCGATGCGCTGCCTGGTGGATTCCGGCAGGTCTTGATAGGCGCGGTGCATGTTGACGTATTGCGTGTCGCCGCCGCGGGAGGGCAGTTGCACCGCGAACAGCGTGGTCGCCTTGGGTGGCGCGGTGTGGTTGGAATGGTCGGTGTGGAAGGTCTCTCCGGGGATGATGCGGCGGCCGTTCAGGAACTCATCGTTGGATACGTAATAGACGTCCGGATGGCCGGGGACGTGGTGCTGCTTCTTGTCGTGCGGCTGAAGGTCGCCGAACACCTGGGCCGCGGTCCTGAATTGCCCGGGCGTCAGGTCCTGGTCACGGATGACCAGCACGTGGCGGTCGAGGAAGGCGCGGTTCAGCGCGGCGTGGGTTCCGGCGTCCAGCGGTTCGCGCAGGTCCACGCCTCGGACTTCGGCACCGGTGTGTTCGGTCAGCGGGGTGATCGGTACAGGACATTGGACCTCTCCCTTATTGAGGCTGCACCTTGCGCCTGGCTGGACGCTATGGCTGGGGGAGGTGGGCGGTCAATGGCGGGCACGCGGTTGTCCGGGCAACGTCAGGGATGGTGACGGCCTGTCATCCGCGTCTGGCGCATCCGCCATCGGCACCGGTCATCCGCAGGTACCGTACCCGCCATCAGCAAAGGTGTTGTGCGCGCCTATGCCCGGTGCGGCGTGGTTGGCGGCGGCCTGCGGACAGGTTTGACGCCGGTTGGTCGGTGCCGGTGGCCGTATCGCTCCCGCGCTCCGCGCTCCGGGCTTCACGCGCAGAACGCGGGTTCGGATGCGGACCGTCAACCCTGGATGAATGCGAGGAGATCGGCGTTCACCTGATCCTTGTGCGTCGTGCACATGCCATGCGGTGCACCGGGATAGACCTTCAAGGTTGCGCCTGAAACGATCTTCGCCGACAGCAGGGCGGAAGCGGCGATCGGCACGATCTGGTCGTCGTCGCCGTGCAGGATCAGCGTGGGCACGTTCATCTTTTTCAGGTCTTCGGTCAGGTCCGTTTCCGAGAAGGCCTTGATGCAGAAGTAGCAGGCCGGAAGCCCGGCCATGATGCCCTGCAGCCAGAATGCCTCACGCACGCCCTCGGACACGGTCGCCCCGGTGCGGTTGTAGCCGTAGAAGGACAGGCTCAATTCCTTCCAGAAATGCGAGCGGTCGGCCAGAACGGAGGCGCGGATCTGGTCGAACGCTTCGATCGGTGTTCCGCCGGGATTGGCCTCGGTCTTCAGCATCAGCGGCGGGATCGCGCTGATCAGAATCGCTTTGGCGACGCGGCTGCTGCCGTGGCGCCCGAGATACCGGACGACTTCGCCGCCGCCGGTCGAGTGCCCGACATGGACCGCACCGGACAGATCGAGCGCCGAACACAAGGCCGCCAAATCGTCGGCGTAGGTGTTCAGGTCATTGCCGCCCCAGGGCTGCCCGGACCGGCCATGTCCACGCCGATCGTGCGCGATGCAACGGAAGCCGTGGGAGGCCAGGAAGAACATCTGGTCCTCGAACGCGTCGCTGCTGAGCGGCCAGCCGTGGCTGAATACCACCGGCTGTCCTGTGCCCCAATCCTTGTAGTAGATCTCGGTTCCGTCCTGGACAGTGATTGTGGGCATGAGGCGGACTCCCGCTTGGGTTCTGAAGTTGAACTATAGCAATTCCATGTCCTGGTCGGATGAACTGACGAAGAAGTGTTGTGGATCTAATGTTCGAGGTGCCGGTTCACGACTTCGGTGCCGGCGTCTGCGGATAATACCAGTCCGCGTATCGTCTGACCGTTGGCCGGCAACTCACCGTCATGGTCGGCGAAGGCCGGCCATCCACGACTTTTGCTGAAGGCGTCTATGAACAGTCGTGGATGGCCCGCCTGCGCGGGCCATGACGCTGAATGGCTGGCCGTGTGTCAATCACAATGCGGATTGGTATAAGACGTGCATGGCTGGCCTCGGCCGACGATGACGGTTTCGCGCGTCGACTGTCGGCCTTGCGATGTGGCGCGTCGACTGTCGGCCAGAGCGATGTGGCGCGTCGACTGTCGGCCTGATCAGGGGGGAGCGTCCGCCGGCAGTGATGATGGCTGGCCGGCCTCTGCGGTTGATGGTGATGGTCATTGCCGGTCGGGATGGTGAACGGTCCGGCGCGGGGCGCGCTTTACCCCGATGCGTAGTGGCTGCCTGCAGGCACCAGGCCCGCGCCGGGTGGCGTTACTCCGGCTTGTCCAGGTCCCGCGCGACTTCCGGCCGGTGCATCAACCGGTCGATCTTCATCGCGTAATCCAGCGCGTGGTCGGGCTGGAACGACAGGTCGGGCGCGAACTTCAGGCGCAGCGCATGCGCCACCTGGCCGCGCAGGTACGCGCTGGCCCGCTTCAACGCCGGCAGCAACACATCCACGTCCGACCGGCCGAGCCGGGAGACGAACACCACGGCGTGCTTCAGGTCGGGAGAGGTGCGGACCTCGGTGACGGTGATGGACGCGTCGGCCAGTTCCGGATCGCGGAAGTCGCGCCGTTCGAACAGGCCGGCCAGCACGTGGCGGATTTCCTCCGCCACGCGTAGCTGCCTCTGGCTCGGGCCTTCGCCGCGACGCTTGGTCAAGCGGGCACCATCTCCGTCTCGAAGCACTCCACGACGTCGCCTTCCTGCAGGTCGTGGAAGTTGGCGAAGGACAGGCCGCATTCGTAGCCGCGTGCCACTTCGCGCACGTCGTCCTTGAAGCGCTTCAGTTGCGACAGTTCGCCGGTGTGGATCACCACGTTGTCGCGCAGCAGGCGCACGCCGGCGCCGCGCTTCACCAGGCCGTCGGTGACCATGCAGCCGGCCACCTTGCCCACCTTGGTGATGCTGAACACCTTGCGGATTTCGGCATAGCCCAGGAACTTCTCGCGTTCCTTCGGCGCCACCTTGCCCTGCACCAGCTTCTCGATATCGTCCGCCACCTCGTAGATGATGGAGAAGTAGCGGATATCGACGCCTTCCCGCTGTGCCATTTCGCGGGCCTGGGAGGTGGCGCGCACGTTGAACGCCACCACCACGGCATCGGACGCCTTGGCGAGCTGGATGTCGCTTTCGGTGATCTGGCCGACGCCGGCCAGCAGCACGCGGACCTTCACTTCCTCGTGCGCCAGCTTCAGCACGGTGGCCTGGATCGCCTCGGCGCTGCCCTGCACGTCGGCCTTGATCAGCACCGCGACTTCCTTCTGCTCGCCGGCCTGGATGCGGGCGAGCATCTGGTCCAGCGTGCCGCGGGCGCCGGCACTGGCGCTGGCCGCCTTCTCCCGCAGCTTGCGGGCGCGGAATTCGGTGATCTCGCGCGCCCGGCCCTCATTCTCCACCACGACGAACGGCTCACCGGCGGTGGGCACGCCGGACAGGCCCAGGATCTCCACCGGGGTGGAGGGTTCGGCTTCCTTCAGGGCGCGGCCCTTGTCGTCGAGCATGGCGCGCACGCGGCCCCATTCGGCGCCGGCGACCACGGTGTCGCCCTGATGCAGCGTGCCCTTCTGGATCAGAATGGTCGCCACCGGGCCACGGCCGCGGTCCAGCCGCGACTTCGATCACCGAGCCTTCGGCCGTGCGCTCCGGGTTCGCCTTCAGGTCCAGGATTTCGGCCTGCAGCAGGATCGCCTCCTGCAGCTTGTCGAGCCCGGTCTTCTTCAGGGCGGAGACTTCCACGTCCTGCGTCTCGCCGCCCATGTCCTCGACCACGACCTCGTACTGCAGCAGTTCCTGCCGCACGCGGTTCGGATTGGCGTCGGGGCGGTCCATCTTGTTGATGGCGACGATGATCGGGGCTTCGGCCGCCTTGGCGTGGCGGATCGCCTCGATGGTCTGCGGCATCACGCCGTCATCGGCTGCCACGACCAGCACCACGATATCGGTCACCGACGCGCCGCGGGCGCGCATGGCGGTGAACGCCTCGTGGCCGGGCGTGTCGATGAAGGTGATCTTGCTGCCGCTTTCCAGCGTGACCTGGTAGGCGCCGATATGCTGGGTGATGCCGCCGGCTTCCCCGGCCGCCACGTCGGTGGCGCGGAGCGCGTCCAGCAGCGAGGTCTTGCCGTGGTCCACGTGGCCCATGATGGTCACCACGGGGGGGCGCGGCCGCAGTTCGGCCTCGGTATCGAGCGCGCCTTCCAGCCCCTGCTCCACGTCGGATTCGGAAACGCGCCGCGCCCGATGGCCGAATTCCTGCACCACCAGTTCGGCGGTGTCGGCATCCAGCGTCTGGGTGATGGTCGCCATCACGCCCAGCTTCATCAGCGCCTTGATGACGTCACCGCCACGGGCGGCCATGCGGTTGGCCAGTTCCTGCACGGTGATGGTGTCGGGGAGCACAACGTCACGCACGACTTTCACCTGATCAGAACGCAGGCGTTCCAGTTCGGCCTGGCGCCGCTCGCGCTCGCGCTGGCGGCGGACCGAGGCCAGTGAGCGCACACGCTCGTCCTCGCCCTCGATGGCGGCCTGCACGTCGATGCGGCCGGCCCGGCGGCGGTCCTCGCCACCCTTCTTCGGCGTGGCTGCGGGCGGCTTGCGCGGCGGTGCGCCGGCGCCGGGACGGCGTGCGGGACGCGATTCGTCCTCGTCCGCGCGGCCACGGGCGCCACCGGGACGCAGTCGCAGCGTTTCGCTGGGCGTAGCGCCACCACCCGGCCGCTGCGGCGGCTGGGCCGGCGCCCGGCGCTGTTCGGCCGGCGCAGCGGGTGCCCGCGCGGCGGGGGCGGCGGTCTTGGCGGCAGCAGCCTCGGCGGCGGCCGCGGCTTCGGCGGCCTGGCGCGCCTCCTCGTCGGCCTTGCGCTGGGCCTCTTCCTCTTCCCGGAGCCGGGCCTCCTCTTCGGCGGCCTTGCGCTCTTCCTCCTCGCGGCGGCGGGCTTCTTCCGCTGCCGAGAGGATCGAGATCTTTTCCTGCTCGCGTCGTTCAGCCTCGCGCCGGGCCGCCTCGCGCTGCTGCTCGACCAGCGCGCGCTGGCGGGCGGCGAGTTCGTTCTGGGTCAGGCCGCGGGTCTGGCCCTGCTGGCCGCGCCCGCCCTGGCCACGGCCACCGCCGCCACCTTGCGCCGGTGCGTTGGGGGTCTGCGCCGGGGCGCGCTTCTTGCGCACCTCGACCTGGACGACCTTGGACCGTCCATGACTGAAGCTCTGCCGCACGGAGCCGGCGTCCACGGTACGCCCCAGCTCCAGCCGTCCTGCCGGACGCAGCGAGAGCCGACTGCCCTTGCCGGTATCCTGATCGTTGGTTCCGCTCATGCTCTATCCGTTGGCACCCGTCGCTTCGTTTCGTGGGGCAGTGTTCTGCCCTGTTCCTGTCAATCCGGCCAGCCGCTCCGCCTCAATGCGCAGCGACTCGGCCAGCTTCCCGGGTGCGATTGCCACATGCACCACATAGTCACGCCCGAACACCCTGCCTAGCGCCGCCCCGGGCAACGGCGAAAAAACCGGCAGGGTCGTGCCGGACAACAACCGCGCACGTTCCGCCGCGCTGCCGTCGGCGGCCTGCACCACCAGACGGGCGCGGCCGCTGCGCAGCCACTCGCGCGCCTTGTCGAACCCGGCCACCGCCTGTCCGGCCCGCCGGGAAAGACCCAGCAACTCGCCGATCCGCCGGACCAGGGCTGTCTCCAGCACAACAAGGAGATCGGGGGGCACAACAACCGGACCGCGCGCGGCCCGCGCAAACGCACGCGTCAGATTTCCTTTCGCGCCTGCGGTTTCTACCACATCCCGGGCCGCACTCAACCAGATTCCCCGGCCGGGCAGCTTTGCGTTCAGGTCGTGGACGATGGTCCGGTCCGGCCCGACAACGAAGCGGATCATCCGCTCCTTCGGCAGTCGCTCGCGCGTGAGGATGCAGCGGCGGAGCGGGCCGGACTCTTCCGGTTCGTCATCGGCGGCCGTGGGCAGGCCGACTTGCTCCTCCCCCTCCGCGTGCCGGAGAGGGACGGGAGGGAGAGGGGCGGGAGAAGGGGGCATGCGGGGAAGACCCGATGCCTCGGAATCGGCGCGCACACCGCCTTCCCCCATCCGCGGCGCGGACGGGGAGGAGGAGCCTGGCGGTTGCCTGCCTTGATGCTGTTCCGCAGCCTCAGTCGTGACCAGCCTCCTCGGTGGCGGGTTCCGCCGTCTCGGTGGCGGGTTCCGCCGCCTCCTCGCCGTCGAACCAGTGGGCACGGGCGGCCATGATGATCTCGTTCGCGGTGGCTTCGTCCATCTCGCTGCCGACGATTTCGATCAGCTCGTCGGACGCCAGGTCGGCCAGGTCGTCCAGCGTCTTCACACCCTTTTCGCCCAGCGCCACCAGCATGGCCGGGGTCAGCGCCTCGATCGCCGCGACCTCGTCGCTGACACCCAGCTCCATGCGCTTGTCGGACAGCTCCGAGTCGCGGCGGGTGATGAACTCCTCGGCGCGGCGGATCAGCTCCTCGGCCACCGCGTCGTCGAAGCCCTCGATCGCGGCGAGTTCGTCCACCGGGGTGAAGGCCAGTTCCTCCACCGAGTTGAACCCCTCGGTCACCAGCAGGCCGGCGATCACGTCGTCCACGTCCAGCGCTTCGACGAACAGGCCGGAGCGGCGACGGAACTCCTCCTGCCGGCGCTCGCTTTCCTCGGCCTCGGTCAGGATGTCGATGTCCCAGCGGGTGAGCTGGCTCGCCAGGCGCACATTCTGGCCGCGGCGGCCGATGGCCAGCGACAACTGGTCGTCCGGCACCACCACTTCCACGCGGCCGGCTTCCTCATCCATCACCACCTTGGTGACCTCGGCCGGGGCCAGCGCGTTCACCACGAAGGTGGCGGCCTGCGGGCTCCAGGGGATGATGTCGATCTTCTCGCCCTGCAGTTCCTGCACCACGGCCTGGACGCGGCTGCCGCGCATGCCGACGCAGGCGCCGACCGGATCGATCGAGCTAGTCGCGGCTGATCACCGCCATCTTCGCGCGGCTGCCCGGATCGCGCGCCACCGCCTTGATCTCGATGATGCCGTCGTAGATTTCCGGCACTTCCTGGGCGAACAGCTTCGCCAGGAAGCCGGGATGCGTGCGGGACAGGAAGATCTGCGGGCCGCGCGGTTCCTCGCGCACATCATAGATATAGGCGCGCACGCGGTCGCCGTTGCGGAAGCTCTCGCGCGGGATCAGCTCGTCACGGCGCAGCAGCGCCTCGGCGCGGCCGAGTTCCACCATCAGGTTGCCGTACTCGGTACGCTTCACGACGCCGTTGATGATCTCGCCGACCCGGTCCTTGAACTCGTCGAACTGTCGCTTGCGTTCGTATTCGCGCACGCGCTGCACGATCACCTGCTTGGCCGTCTGCGCGGCGATGCGGCCGAAATCGATCGGCGGCAGCGGATCGACGATGAAGTCACCCACTTTCGAGTCGGGCTTGAACTTCAGCGCGATGTTGACGGGGATCTGGGTTTCCTCGTTCTCGATCGCCTCGACGATTTCGGTCCAGCGGGACAGGCGCACATCGCCGGTCTTGCGGTCGATGGTGGCGCGGATGTCCTTCTCGTGGCCGTACTTGGCGCGGCCGGCCTTCTGGATGGCCTGTTCCATGGCCTCCAGCACTTCCTCGCGGTCGATATTCTTCTCCCGCGCGACGGCATCGGCGACCAGAAGCAGTTCAGGGCGGGCGACTGCGGTGTCCATGACGGGCCTCTGTCAGTTGGTCCGAGGGGGTGTGGCGGTAGCTTCGATCAAAGCGTCGGTCAGCACCAGCTTGGCGCGGCGCAGATCATGCAGGGGCAGGGCGACTTCGGTGCCGTCGTCCAGCCGCAGCCGGGCGGCGGTTTCGTCGGCGCCCAGCACGATGCCGGAGAACCGCTTGCGGCCGTTGACCGGCGCGATGGTCTCGGCGCGGGCCTGGTGGCCGGCGAAGCGGTTCCAGTCCTTCACCCGGGTCAGCGGGCGGTCGATGCCGGCCGAGCTGATTTCCATCGTCCAGGGGCCGGGCATGGGGTCTTCCACGTCGAGCACCGCGCCCAACTGGTGGTTCAGCAGTTCGCAGTCCTCGATGCTGATCAGGCTGCCGTCGTCGTGGTCCACCATGATCTGCAGCGTCGGCCGGTCGCGGCCGAGGACCGCGACGCGCACCAGCTCGTAGCCCAGGTGTTGCAGCGTGGGCTCGATGATGGCGGCGATGCGGGCTTCAAGACTTGGGTGGTGGGTTTGGCTTTGGTCCAAAACAAAAAAGGCGGCCCGTGAAGGCCACCCCCCGTACTACGCGGATGAGGATTTGAGGTTCACAAATAGCTGCCTGGGCGGCAGTTTGCAAGAGTGGATCGCTTAATCGGGCCCGGCGGTCCCGGCCTGCACCGGAGGGGGGAGTCTCCCGAGGTGGGCATGGTGTCGATTGTCCTATTGAAATCAAGTCATACACAGAGTTGCACAAAGTGCACACAGAGTTTCACAAAGTATAGACTATCCTGCATATTTGTGCCAACGCAGGGCGTTTATCGCGGGTTCGCTAGGTATTTTCCTCGGCGAAACTCTGTGTGCACTTTGTGCAACTCTGTGTATGACTTGATTTCTTTCCGCGCCGCGCGCCCCACACCCGGCCCCCGAGAGAACCCGCATAACCGCCCGCCCACGGTCGCGATAGCAAACCCGATTCGGCCCCGCGATTGGCGCCTTGTTAACCACCGCGGCGCCATGCTGGCCGCATGAAGCGGCTGGAATGCCTGGACGGACTGCGCGGCGTGCTCGCGGTCTATGTGATGCTCGGCCACATGGCGCCGTTCGCCGCCATGCCGCACTGGGTCGCGCATGCCCTGTCGCACGGCGGTGCGGCGGTGGACGTGTTCTTCATGCTCAGCGGCCTGGTCATCCTGCGCTCGCTGGAAAGCGTGCGCTTCCGCATGAAGCCGTTCCTGATCGCCCGCGTGGCGCGGATCTATCCGCTGTACCTGGTGCTGTTCGCCGCCGCGCTGTGCGTGCAGCCGCTGGCCGTGCACTACGTGCAGATGCCGTGGATCGGTCCGCACAGTGCCGCGCACGATATCTGGTCCAGCGGCTGGCCCGCCGCCTGGCCGGCGGAAATCGCCGCTCATCTCGTGATGCTGCACGGGTTGCTGCCCGACGGCGTGCTGCCCGGGGCCTGGGTGGGTTTCCTCGGCTCTGCCTGGAGTCTGTCCACCGAGTGGCAGTTCTACGTCGTGGCCATGCTGCTCGCCGGGCGGCTGGGGCCACGCCGGCTGGTCGCGCTGCTGTTCGCCCTCGCCGTCCTGGGGCTGCTCTGGCGCGGCACCGTTCCGGAGGCGTGGCAGTTCAGCCGAGCATTCCTGCCGAACAAGGCGCAGTTCTTCGCGCTGGGCATCGCCAGCAACGCCCTGCTGCGCCGCGACGCGGCGGGGCTGCGGCACTATGCGCTGGTGCTGGCCGCCACGCTGCTGGTGTGCGCCGCCGAGGGCCGCCCGGACAAGCTGCTGCCGCCACTGGTCTGGACGGCCTGCCTGGTGGTCCAGGCATGTCCGCAACAGCGGCTGCTGCAACCGGCGGCGCGCCTGCTCTGCCACCCGGTGCTGCTGCGGCTCGGCCTGTGGTCCTACGGCATCTACCTGGCCAACGAGCCCATCCAGAAGGCACTCGGCGTCGGCCTGGCATGGCTGGCCGGAGGCGACGCCCGCCTGTTCACCGCGCTCTGGGTGCCGACGGCGCTGGTGCTGCCAATTCTGGCCGCGGCATGGCTGCACCGGGTCGTCGAAGCGCCGGCGCTGCGGGCCGGTCGGGCGCTGGTCGGCAAGCCACGGTTTCCCGGCGGTCGGCCCCTGCCGCGGGGCTGGGGATCCGGACTGCCCCGGGCATGAGGCGCCGGCCGCCCGTCGGCTCAGCCCTTCGCCACCCGCCGGGCTGCGGGCAGTTCGCCGAACGCGGCACGACGCGCGGCCCGGCCCGGTCGCATCCGGAAGGTGCTGCGGGCGGCCTCGACAACGCCGGCGGGCGGGCTCGCGCGCAGGTCGAGCACCGCCAGAACCTGCCTGCGGGTGCCCAGCAGGCTGCCCGCGGCCAGGTTCAGCTCACTGCGCGGCGCGATGCGGCGCGCAATCCGGCGGGCCAGGGCGGCCGTTTCCAGCCGTACCACGGTGCTCTGCAGTTCCGGGAACAGCACCGCTCCGGGGAAACGCGCCGCGAGGCCGCGGAGTGCCGCCAGGCAATCCGGATTGTCCGTGCAGGTGCTGACGACCGAGGGGGCGGCGTCCAGCCCCTCCATGCGCAGCACCACCACGGCCAGCATGCGCTGGAACAGGTCCAGGTCTTGTGCCGCGGGAACGATGAAGCAGGTGTCGATGTTCAGGAACGCGGTGTCGCCGCACTGCTCCACCGAGGCGGCGAGCAGGCCGAGATAGCGTCCGGATCGGCGGCCGCGGACAAGCACGACATGGTCGTGGTCGGCGAGCCGCCATCGCTCTGGCCGGAACACCAACGCATTACTGGTGCCTTCTGCCAGATCCTCGAAAATTGCTTCCTGGTCGAGACAGTCGATGACTTCAGGATCATTGATGTAAGCCAGGCTCAAGCCGTTCCTGTTCACGACGTTTTCCATGGGTAGTCCCCCGGTCCTTGTCAGGGTGCCTAGCGGTCAGGCGTGAATCAGGGTGTGAGCCCGGTCACAGGGGGGGCGATTTTGTGTGGCGCCTGCGGCACTTTCGCATCGCGGCCGCCTTCCTTTTCCGGACGGACGGCGCGAGAACGCGGGTTTCGCTCATCAGGGGATGACAGGAGTTTACATGAGCCAAACGCACGATCACGCACCGGCGCCGGGCAGCATCGACTGGCGGCACAATGGCGTGCGGGTGATCAAGGGCGACCAGCTCGACACCAACACGGCGCAGACGCCGGGCATGAACCGCGCCGCCGCGATCAATGCCGCCCGCGTGGGGGCGCAGAAGATCTGGGCCGGCACGGTGCACATCCACGCCAACGCCAAGACCGGCGCCCACCACCACGGCGCGCTGGAGAGCGTGATCTACGTGGTGCGCGGCAAGGCGCGCATGCGCTGGGGCGAACACCTGGAATTCGTCGCCGAGGCCGAGGCGGGCGATTTCATCTTCGTGCCGCCCTATGTGCCGCACCAGGAGATCAACGCCAGCACCGAGGAGACGCTGGAATGCGTGCTGGTGCGCAGCGACAACGAGGCGGTGGTGGTGAACCTGGACATCGAGCCGGTGGAGAAGCCGGAGGCAGTGTATTGGGTCGATCCGATCCACAAGCAGCCGAAATAGCGGGCGGCCCGGCACCAGCGCGGGGAAGCGGGGGGCGGGGCCTGTTCTCAGGCCGCGGTGCGACACGGCCGGAGTGTCAGGCCGCGGTGCGACACGGCCGGAGTGACTGCCCGGCCTTCCACCGCGAGCCCGGTCGCTCTATGCCGCACACCATGCCGGCACCGCTGCTTCTGCTCCAGGATATCGACCTTACCTTCGGCGCCACGCCGTTGCTTACCCATGCCGGCCTGGCGGTGGGGGAGGGGGACCGCGTCTGCCTGGTCGGCCGCAACGGCTCCGGCAAGTCCACGCTGCTGCGCATCGCCGCCGACCTGGTGCAGGCCGATTCCGGCCGGCGCTTCCTGCAGCCCGGCGCCACCATCCGCTACCTGCCGCAGGAACCGGATTTCGGGGATTTCGCCACCACGCTCGCCTATGTCGAATCCGGCCTGGGCGACGATGCCGCCGCCGACCGCCACCGCGCCGCCTACCTGCTCGAACAGCTCGGCCTGACCGGCGCCGAACACCCGTCCACCCTGTCCGGCGGCGAGGCCCGCCGCGCCGCGCTGGCCCGCACCCTGGCGCCGTCGCCCGACATCCTGCTGCTGGACGAGCCCACCAACCACCTGGACCTGCCCGGCATCGAGTGGCTGGAGCGCGAACTGGCCGGCATGCGCTCCGGCCTGGTGCTGATCAGCCACGACCGGCGGCTGCTGGAACGCATCTCCCGCACCACCGTCTGGCTGGATCGCGGCATCACCCGCACGCTCGACCAGGGGTTTGCCGGCTTCGAGGCCTGGCGCGACGCGGTGCTGGAGCAGGAGGAAACCGAGCGGCACAAGCTGGGCCGCAAGATCGCCATGGAGGAGGACTGGCTGCGCTACGGCGTCACCGCCCGGCGCAAGCGCAACGTCAGCCGGCTCGCCGAACTGCATGCGCTGCGCAAGCGGCGCAAGGAGCAGCGGGCGGCGACCGGCACGGTGCGGATGGACGTGGCCTCGGCGGACCTGTCGGGCCGCATGGTGATCGTCGCCGAGGAATGTCTCGAAGTCCTTTGACGGGCGGCCGATCGTGGCGGACTTCTCCACGCGGATCCTGCGCGGCGACCGGGTGGGCATCGTCGGCCCCAATGGCGCCGGCAAGACCACGCTGCTGAACATGCTGACCGGCGCGCTGCCGCCGGATACCGGCGACGGTGCAGCTGGGCAGCAACCTGGCGCAGGTGACGCTGGACCAGCGGCGCGCCAGCCTGGATCCCGCGCAGACGCCTGCGCCAGACGCTGACCGAGGGGCGGGGCGACACCGTCACCGTGGGCGGCCAGACCCGCCACGTGATGAGCTACATGAAGGACTTCCTGTTCGGCCCGGAGCAGGCGAACACCCCGGTGGGCGTGCTGTCGGGCGGCGAGCGCGGCCGGCTGACCCTGGCGCTGCGCCTTCGCGCGCCCGTCCAACCTGCTGGTGCTGGACGAGCCGACCAACGATCTGGACCTGGAAACGCTGGACCTGCTGCAGGAACGGCTGGCCGACTATCCCGGCACGGTGCTGCTGGTCAGCCACGACCGCGACTTCCTGGACCGGGTGGTGACCTCGGTGATCGCCGCGGAAGGGGAGGGGCGGTGGATCGAGTATGCCGGCGGCTACACCGACATGCTGGCCCAGCGGGGGGAGGCGCCAACCGCCGCGCCCGCGATAACGGGAAAAACGCGGCAGCCCGCGGCGGAGCGGCCGGCGGCGGACCGACCGGCGGCGGACCGCCCCGCGCCGGCGCGCTCACGCCGGATGAGCTTCAAGGACCGGCACGCACTGGAGACGCTGCCCGGCCGGATCGCGGACTTGCAGCAGCGGGTCGCGCGGCTGCAGAGCGATACTGGCCGACCCGGATCTGTATGCGCGCGATGCCGACCGGTTCATGAAGGCAACTCAGGGCCTGACCGCGGCCCAGGAAGAGCTGGCTGCGGCCGAGGAGCAGTGGCTCACGCTGGAAATGCTGCGGGAAGAGCTGGAAGGGTAGCGGGACTCCTGTTGTCATTGCGGTTGCAACGACCTGGTGCGGGCCGCCGCATCCGTCTGTCGCTGCGGGTGCAGTGCCGATTGCGGTGCCGGTTCCAACTCGGATGCCGATGCCGATACCGATTCCAACTCGGATGCCGATGCCTGCCGCGTGCGGCCGGGCACGGCGTGCCGGCCCGGCGGATACAATTCGCCGAACGGACGCGCTACAAATCGCCTCTGGCCGGACGCTTCGGCCCAAGACACGGCAACGGAGGTAATCCATGAAGGCGCTGACCCAGGAGCAGGTCAACTCCTACCGCTACAACGGCTTTCTGTTTCCCGTTCCGGCGCTGACGCCGGCGGAGACCGCCACCTGCCTCGCCGGTCTCCAGCGGCTGGAAGCCGAGCTGGGGTGTCCGGTGGCCGAGGCGGACATCAAGTGGCGGTCGCATGGGCATGCGCATTCCCCCTGGTTCAACGACCTGATCCGCCACCCGCGCATCCTGGACGCGATCGAGGACGTGATCGGCCCGGACATCCTGGTGTGGACCAGCACGTTCTTCATCAAGGAGCCGCACGCCCCCACCTTCGCCGCGTGGCACCAGGACGGCACCTATTTCGGACTGCAGCCGAAGGAGCAGGTCTGCGCCTGGGTGGCGCTGACCGATGCCAGCGCCGAGGCCGGCTGCATGGAGCAACTGTCGTTCCACGGCCAGCCGCGGCAGTGGCACCACGCCGCGCTGGGCATGGCGCACAGCATCAACCGCGCCGGCCAGACCATCGTCGAGCCGTTCGACGACTCCGCCCCGGTGGCGATGGCACTGCGGGCCGGCGAGTTCTCGCTGCACCACGAACTGGCGGTGCACCGCTCGGCGCCCAACCATGCGTCGCACCGGCGGGTGGGGATCGGGCTGAACTACATACCCACGCATGTGCGGGTGGACGGTCCGGTGCGGCTGAAGGCGATGCTGGTGCGGGGCGAGGACCGCTACGGGCATTTCGACCTGATCGATCCGCCGGCGGCGGAACGCGATGCGGCGGCGCTGGCGGTGCACCAGGCGGTGAGCGATCGTTACCGGGAAAACTATCGCTACCAGGTGACGCGGCATGAGGAGGCGTATGCCGGCGCGGCCGATTGATGCCGGGGCGGTGGGGGGCGGCTGCACGGCGCGAAGGCTGATGCGCCGGTTGGGCTTTGCCATGGGCGTCGGGGTGGCGCGATCCGTTGGACCTGTGGCTGGGAGAGGCACCCGCCTGTAGCATGGCGTTCGGGTGGCGGGCGATGTCTCGCCTGGATCAGCCCGCTCGCTGTCCAACGGACGGGGACTGCCTCATGCTTCGGGTTCATCCATATCAGCAACGCGGGAAGGTGCCATGCCGTTGGAGGAAGCGATCGCCGAGCGCGTTCTTCAGGCGGCAAGGCTGGCGCACGCCGGATTTCAGGCGGCGTCGGAGATCCATGAAGGTTCCGCCGGCATCAACCGCTTCTTTCCCCCATGCTGATGCCATGTTCGAGCCGCCGCCGGCGCTCGACCGCATCATATTCAAGCGGTGGCCGGCGCTGGTCTTCTGCCAGACCCCGATTGACGTCGCGATCGACCTCGCGGCACGCATTCCCGACACGGGCGCGATTCGGTCGGTTTCGGTCAAAACCTACGAAGTGGCCGTTCGGAACGGTGCAACCGATGCGGCATGGAAGCCGACGGCGCGTGCCGGGCGAACCCACTCGATCCCCTACTGCGTCGCGACAGCGCTTTTGAAGCCATCCGTTACCTATGAGGACTTCGACGAACCGCATGCGCTGGGTCGAGATCTGGCATCCTTGATGGCGAGAACGACCGTTGCCGAAGACCCGGCGTTGACCAAGGCCTATCCTGGAAAGTCTGGCTGCGCGATCGAGGTGACCCTGGAGGATGGAGCCACCGTGCAGGCATCGCGCGACTACCCCAGGGGCGACCCCGCCGACCCGCTTTCGGACGTCGAGATCGAGGCCAAGTTCCGTCAGTATTTCTTTTTCGGAGAAAGCCCTTCGGAAGCCAATGTGATCATCGATCGGATCTGGGCACTCGACAGCCAGACCAATCTGGACTGGCTGACCGCACCGCTGAAGCGACGAATTGAAGCAGTCACGAAAGCCCCGTAGATCACGCCAGGCGGTCGAATGGAAACGCGCGCGCGAGTGCCTGGAAGTTGCGGATCGACGAGCCGTTCATGGCGTCCATGAACGCTTCGAGGCGCAGTCGGATCGGCATACATGGCTTCGAAGAACGGCGTTCCGGCGTGCTTCATCTCGTTCTGCGGCTTGCCGGTGTGGAGCGCTTCGGTGATGTCGGCCCAGAACCGATCGTTGCGCTTCTCCCAGATCTCTATGATGCCGCCGATGTATTCTGACCAGTTCCGTACGAGGCAACGGGCCGTTGCCGGCGTATTGCTGTAAAGGGCATGGGGGCCGGCGTCGTCGCGCGCCAGCAGATCAACCGATACGAGCAGGTCGAGAAAGTCCATTGCCGGCCGTTCCTGAAGGTGGAACGCGGCGACGGTTTCGCCGAGTGTCATTGGCCGGTCCGCGAGCCGTGTGTAAAGCCCGATCCCGACAGCCGACAGAAGCGCCTTCGACACCCCATAGCCGCTGGCGACCCTCATGATTGAGGCGGGATCCGGATCCATCATCGCACCTCGTCTCAGGCTTGCGCGTCCGCCGCCGAATGACGATTAGCAATTTGAGACAATCTACCGTAGGAACAGCCTGTGCACAACAGATGAACGATGCACCGCAAGTCGGGGAGGGTCCAGTGGACCGCGGGATGACGTTGTCGAAGCTCGCCCTGGTGTTCGTCATGGCGGTGGATGTGATGGGGCAAGGCCTGGCCTTTCCCATCTTCAACACGCTGATGACCAGTCCCCAATCGGGCCTGCTGCCCGCCGATACAACGCCGGCGGTTCGCCAACTTGGCTACGGAGTCGTGATCGGGGTGTTCTTTCTGACCTGGTTCCTGGGCGCTGTGTATATCTCCCGGATTTCCGACAGTATCGGCCGCAAATCCGGCATCCTGATTTGCCTTACGGGTGCACTGCTGGGCTATGCACTGACGGTTGTCGCCGTCATCTGGAACAGCTTCTGGCTTCTGTTGCTGAGCAGAGCGATCACCGGCTTCACCTCCGGGAACCAGCCGATCGCCCAGGCGGCGATGGTCGATATGTCACGCGACGAGAAGGAAAAAGTCCGGAACATGGGCTTGATCGTCGCCGGATTTTCCGCCGGCCTGATTGGCGGACCGATCATTGGGGCGGTCTTCGCGTCGCCAGACTTCATTCCCGGCGCCTCGCTCGTGCTGCCGTTCTACGTGGGCGGCGGCCTGATTGCGCTGGCGATGCTGCTGATCGGCCGGTTTTTCAAGGAGCCCGAGGCGCGCCGAACGTCCTTGCGCATTCAGCCGCTCGAGGTGGTGACCCTCCTTTGGGAGGTCACGCGCCGGCCAACCGTCCTCCGGATTGCCGCACCATACCTGCTGTACATGATGGGCTTCATGATCTTCTATGTGTTCTTCGACGACCTGTTGTCCAGCCGCTATGGCCTGGGGACCGGAGGAACCAGCCTGGGCATGCTGGTTCTCGGTATCGCCACCGCGTTCGCCAGCCTCGTCGCGCTTCCGGTGTTAAGTCAGCACGCCTCGCGCCTTCAGGTGCTGATCCTGATGACGGCGATGGAAATGCTGGCGCTGATCATCCTCATCGGCGCCGGCTCCGAAATGCTTACATTCGTCATGATAGGACTTATGGGAGGCGCCCACGCCATCGCGTATCCAACCTATCTCAACCTGTTCTCGCCGGCTGCCCCGGAGACCGAGCAGGGCTGGGTGATGGGCGTGTCCACGGCATTGTTCACGCTCGCCGCCGCCATGGCCTCCTTCATCGCGGGAGTCATCAGCGAGGAAAGCCTGAACGCGGTGTTCCTCGTCGGTTTCGGCGTGCTGACCGCCGCGCTGCTGCTGACCCTGACGATCTGGCGGGCGCCGGGCATCAGGGAACTGGCCGCAGCACGCGCCTGACAGGGGCGCGACGCTTCTGTCAGGCACGCGCCGCCGCTCGAACGCAATGCAGGTTCGTATCCCGCGGCGGCGGGATGCTACTGCGGCACGCCCGCCAGCCGGTTCATCTCCGTCCACGCCGTGCGATAGTCGGGCCGGAGCGTTGCTTCGGCGACCACCCCGGCCGTTGCCGCCCAGCGGCGTTCCGCGGCGTCTGCCTCGGACCAGCATGCGGCCACCTCCCGCGCGCGGTCGGCGGCGGACCCGCCCGCCAGCACGCCGGCGATACGGCTGCGGAATCCTGCCTCCAGCGCATCACGCTCATCGCGCAGCGCGGCGAGCTGCGTGGGGAAGTCCTGAATCAGGGCCCGGTGGAGCTGTTCATGGCGCCACCACACCGTGGCGGGGTCGAACCGGTCCTTCAGCCGCGGGCCCTGCGCCGGCAGCGGCACGCCTGGCAGCACCGGCTTGAAGATCGACAGGCACGGCGCGGCGGTGCCGGTAACCCAGTGCACGGCCTGTCCTGCGCGCAGTTCCGACACCATGGCGTTTACCGATTGCCCGGTGCGCTCGCCGTCCGCGGCATGCATGCAGATGGTGCGCAGCGGCGCGTCCTGTGGGTGCCAGTCCGGATCGTTTTCCGCCGCGGCGCCGTGGTCGCGCAGCACGCCGTTCATCGCGGCCACATCCAGCGTCCCGTGCGCCGCCTGCAGCAGGCTGCTCGAGCGCGCACAGCGGGCTCGGCCGTTGCTGACAGCATCCTGCTGCAGGTTGGTCAGGGATTCGGCGACGTCGAAACGCAGGCCGGTGCGCCAGCCCTCCACCCACGCATAGTCGAGCAGCGCCGGGCTGATCCGGTCGTAGTCGCTGCCGATGCTGTAGGCGTTGGAGATCGTCCGCACATCGCGGGCCCGCTGCACCACCCACATGCGGCCGACGGTTTCCAGCACGAAGGCTTCCTTCGGGTCGGCCACCAGGAAGCTGTTGTTGTAGAAGCGCTGGGTCAGGTGGCCGCAATTGCCGCCCTGGCCGTGCTGTTCCAGCAGCTCGATGATGGTCTCCACCGCCTTCGCCGCGGTCGCCGCGCGCTGCAGCGCCAGGCGCAGCAGGTCCATGCCCAGCAGCGCGGGTTCCTGCTGCGCGGGAATGCGGGCGTGCACGGCTTCGTTGCCGATGACCACGCCGTGTTCGTTGGCGCCCATCTCGGCGCCCCACATCCAGAACGGCCGGCACAGCAGCGCGGCATGCGTCTCGCGCACCTGGGGGATGCTGATATGGGTGCAGCGCAGCCGTTCATCCGGGGCGTGGCGGGCGCGCGGGACGAACTCCACCGCCTGCGCCTCGTTGCGCTCGCGGTCGCTGTTCTTGCCGAACAGCACGCTGCCGTCGGCGGTGGCCGGGGGCAGCGCCACAATCGTGTCGCACATGTCAGGGCTTCGGCAGCGCGGCGGTCACGGCGGACCGCATCCTGGCTGAGGCGTCGCAGGTCCACGGCATGGGGCTCTCCTCCGGAGCGTTCACACGCGACAAGACTGGCCGGTGCGGGCGAATCGGGCAACGCGCCAGCCCGGCGCCAGCGAAGGTTTGTTTATGCGCAGGCGCGGATCAGAGGAAGCTCATCCCGCCGTTCAGGATCACGGTCTGGCCGGTCATGTAGGCGTTGCCCAGCACCAGCAGCACGGCCTGGCCGACTTCCTCCGGCGCGCCGAGGCGGCCCATGGGGATGCGCTTCACGGCGTCGCCGGCCCACCCGGTGAGCATGTCGGTCTCGATCAGCGAGGGCGCGATGGCGTTCACGGTGATGCCGTCCTTTACCAGGCGGGCGGCGTAGCCGCGGGTCAGGCCCTCCATGCCGGCTTTGGAGGCATTGTAGTGCACGCCGACCCCGCCGGCGCCGCGCGCCGCGCCGGAGGTGATGTTGACGATGCGGCCCCAGCGCTGCGCGCGCATATGCGGCACGACGGCGCGGGTGCACAGGAAGGCGGATTTCAGGTTCACCGCGATGGTGCGGTCGAACTCTTCCTCGGTCAGGTCGTCCACGCCGCGGGGGATGGCGATGCCGGCGTTGTTCACCAGCACATCGACGGGGCCGAGCTGGTCGGCGATGGTCTGCAGCATGGTGGCGACGGCGGAGGCGTCGGATACGTCGGCGCCCACGGCGATGGCCTTGCCGCCGGCGGCGGTGATCTCGGCTGCGACGTTCTGGGCGTCATCGGCGCGGGCGACGTAGTTCACCGCGACCGCCGCGCCTGCTTCCGCCAGCGTCAGCGCCACCGCCCGGCCGATGCCGCGGGAGCCGCCGGTCACCAGGGCAACGCGGGCAGTCAGGTCGGGGTGCAGGGGCATCGGGTGGGCCTTTCCGGGGAGCGCTGGGGATAAGGTCAGGAACGGTTGGTGCGCCGACTCGTCGCTCTCCCTTTGTGGGCGGGAGAAGGGGGGCGTGCGGCCGGTTGCGATAGCGGGGTGGACTCGTCGCTCCCTCCGCCCGGGCCGCCTTGCCGCCCGAGTTTGCAAGGGGCGGGGGCGGAGCCTGGATCCGCGGCAGCCCGACTTCCATAGGTCCTGAACCGCTCACGAGCGGCCTGCATCTCCGCGGTGGTCAGCAGCCGTACCGGGCCGGCGGAGCGGGCCAGCAGGTACTGGCGGCACAGCGTTTCCAGCAGCACCGCGCCGCCGAGTGCGTCCTCGGCGTCGCGGCCGTGCACGATCATGCCGTGGTTCGCCAGCAGGCACGCGCTGCGGCCGGTGAGCGCCTGCGCCGCGAGCCGCGCCAGTTCCGGCGTGCCGAAGGTGACGTAGGGGGCACAGCGGACGTCCTCGCCGCCGAAGCGCAGCACCATGTAGTGGAAGGCCGGCAGCGATTGGTTCAGGCAGGCCAGCGCGGTGCAGGCGTCGGCGTGGGTGTGCACGATGCAGCCGGCCGGCGGATGGTCGCGGTAGATCGCCGCATGCATCGCCCATTCCGACGACGGCGTGCCGGCGTTGTGCACTGCGCCGTCCAGCGTCATCGCCACCACCGCGTCTGCTTCCAGCGTTTCCGCCGAGCAGCCGGAGGGGGTGATGAGCATGCCCTGTGGTGTGCGGAGGCTGACATTGCCGGAACTGGCCGCGTTCATCCCGCGTTGCGCCAGCGCGCGATACACCGCGACGACCTGGTCGCGACCGGCGCGGTCGGTCATCAGCCGGCCTCGTCGAGGTCGGCACCCCACATTTTTTCCAGCCCGTAGGTCGTGCGGGCTTCCGGCTTGAACAGGTGCACGACGATGTCGCCGGCATCGATCAGCACCCATTCCGAGCCGCCGGTGCCCTCGACCTGCACGCGCCTGAAGCCGGCTTCGTGCAGCTTTTCGGAGAGGTGCTGCGCCATGGCGGCGATCTGCCGGTCGGCCAGGCCGGTGGCGATCACCATGCGGTCGCAGAATGTCGCCTTGCCTTCCAGGTCCAGGGTGACGACGTCCTCGGCCTTGTCGTCTTCCAGGCTGCCAACGATCACCGACTGCAGCTTGTCCAGCGAGGACGGCTCCACATGCTTGCGGCGACTCCGCGGCGCCGCAGATTGCGGTCCTGCAACAATCGTCTTCTTGCGTGGTGTGCCCGGGGTTTTGTCGGCCACCGGCATGGGGGGCTTCACCCGCTTGCGCGGTTCCGGCTTGTGCCGGGCGGGTGACGGCGGAGGCGCGGTCTTGGCTATGGCACGGTTCCTTTGCGAGAGGCGCGGATCGCAGTGGCGGACATAGCCGTCTGCGGCACGTGCAGGAAGACCCAGGATGGCGGATTGCCCGGTACGCAGGCCGCGGCGCGTTCACGCCTGCGGTCGTGGCGCATCACTTGCGCGGCCTGGCTGCCGAGCGCGGCGCGATTGTAGCCGGGACGCGGCAGCACGGCGACGGCGATGGTGTTCAGGATCTGCCGCCAGCGCCGCCAGTGCGGCAACTGCTGCAGGATGTCGGCACCGGTCAGCCAGACGAAGCGGACGCGTGGGAAGCGTTGCAGCAGCAGGCGCAGCGTATCCGCGGTGTAGCTTGTGCCGAGCTTGGCTTCGATCGCGGTGGCGATGATGCGACGGCCGTCGGCGATGGCGCGCGCGCCGGCCAGGCGTTGCGGCAGCGGCGCCATGCCGTGGCGGGGCTTCAGCGGATTCCCGGGGGAGACCAGCAGCCAGACCTGATCCAGGCGCAGGCGCTTGCGTGCCAGTGTCGCGACCTGCCGGTGGCCGGCATGGGCCGGGTTGAAGGAACCGCCGAGCAGGCCGATTCGCGTCCGGCGGCGGTCGCCGAAGCGGGGGATCGGATCGAAAGTCAGCGGCGCGTTCAGGGGCGGACCTGCCCGGTGCCGCGCACCAGATAGCGGTAGGTGGTCAGTTGCTCCAGCCCGACGGGGCCGCGCGCGTGGATGCGGCCGGTGGCGATGCCGATCTCGGCGCCGAAGCCGAATTCCCCGCCGTCGCAGAACTGGGTGGAGGCGTTCCACACGCCCACCGCGCTGTCGAGGCCGCCGAGGAAGCCCTCGGCCACCGCGGCGTCTTCGGTGACGATGGCGTCCGTGTGTTCGCTGCCGTGCCGGGCGATATGCGCCAGCGCGGCATCGACGCCGTCCACGACGGCCACCGACAGAACGGCGTCCAGCCACTCGGTGTCGAAGTCCGCATCCGTGGCGGGCGGCAGGTCGGGGACGATGTCGCGGGCGGCGGCATCGGCGCGGAAGTCGCAGTGCAGGGCGCGCAGATCGGCGACGATCTGCGGCAGCAGCGTCGGGGCGATGGCGCGGTCGATCAGCAGCGTTTCCGTCGCGCCGCAGATGCCGGTGCGCCGCATCTTGGCGTTGGCGACGATCCGGCGGGCCATCTCCGGATCGGCGGCGGCGTGGACATAGGTGTGGCAGAGGCCCTCGGCGTGCGCCAGGACGGGAACGCGGGCTTCACGCTGCACGCGCTCCACCAGCGACTTGCCGCCGCGGGGGATGATCAGGTCGATCAGGCCGGCGGCTGCCAGCATCGCCGCCACATAGGCGCGGTCGGCGCTGGGCGGAATCTGCACGCAGGCCTCGGGCAGGCCGGACTCGCGCAGGCCCTGTGTCAGGGCGGCGTGGATGGCCTGGGCGCTGCGCAGGCTTTCCGATCCGCCGCGCAGGATCACCGCGTTGCCGGATTTCAGGCACAGCGCGGCGGCGTCGGCGCCGACATTGGGGCGGCTTTCGTAGATCATGCCGATGACGCCGATCGGCGTGGCGACGCGCTGGATGCGCAGCCCGTTCGGGCGCGTCCAGTCGGCGAGGATGCGGCCGAGCGGATCGGGCAGGGCGGCGACGTCGTCGAGGCCCTTGGCCATGGCTTCGACGCGGGCCTCGGTCAGCGTCAGGCGGTCGCGGAACGCCGCGGTGCCGGTGCTGTGCGCCACGTCGGCGGCATTGGCTTCCAGGATCTGCGGCGCGGCCCGGCGCAACGCGTTGGCCATCGCGTGCAGCGCGTCGTTGCGCTGGGCGGTGCTGCTGCGGGCGAGCACATGCGATGCGTCGCGCGCCGCACGGGCGGCTTGCTGCAGGTGCTGGGTGGGTTCGCTGTCGATGTGCATGGGGGCACTCCTTGCGGCAGATAGTGCCCTTGACGCGGCGATGTTTCCAGGGGGGCGGGTCGAGTCTGGTTGGTGCGGCTGCGGAATCCGGCGGGGATGGCGGCGCCCGGTCTGGGCCGAGGGTGACGCCGTGCTCGCCGCCGTCAAGGCCGCTTCGCGCCGCTGCGCGGTGGCCTTCGGCCAGCCTTGACCGCGGCTGCGCGCGGCGTCCTGGGGTGGTCAGGCCGGGACGGAGAAACGGCGCTTTTCAGCCGAACAAAGAAACATGGTTTGCCGCGGGGCTGGGCTCTTGCGGCGGCGTGCAAACCGATCAACCCTGCTGGCCAACAAACCGGGAGGTGCACCGATGGAATTTGGCATGTTTCACGAATTTCAGCGGATGCCCGGACAGTCCGAGGCCGAGGCCTTTTCCGTGTCGTTCGAGCAGGTGGACGCGGCGGAACGGGCCGGGCTCGATGTGATGTGGCTGGCGGAGCTGCATACCGCGCCGGAGCGGTCGGTACTGGCCTCGCCGCTGACCATCGCCAGCGCCATCGCCGCGCGGACGAAGCGCATGAAGGTGGGGATCGCGGTGCAGGTGCTGCCGCTGTGCCACCCGCTGCGCCTGGCCGAGGAAGCCTGCACCGTCGATCACATCAGCCATGGGCGGCTGATCATGGGGGTCGGGCGCAGCGGGTTTCCCCGGGTGTACCAGGCCTATGGCATTTCCTATGCCGAGAGCCGCGAGCGGTTTGCCGAGGTGCTGGAGATCCTGAAGCGCTCCTGGACGCAGGAGCGGTTTTCGTTCCACGGCAAGTTCTACAACTTCGACGACGTGTACCTGGTGCCGAAGCCGTACACCCAGCCCTATCCGGAACTGCGGGTCGCGGCCACCAGCGCCGACACCTATCCGGTGATCGGCGCGCAGGGCTACCCGATTTTCGTCGCCACCCGGCTGGGCGATCTGAGCGAGCTCCGTCCCAACATCCGGGCCTACCAGGACGCCTGGTCGGCGGCGGGCCATCCCGGACGCGGCAAGATCTTCCTGCGCGTGCCGGTCTATGTCGCCGCCACCGAGAAGCAGGCGCTGGAGGAGCCGCAGGAAAGCGTGATGCACTTCTACCGCTACCTGGGCGAGCGCATCGAGGAGTCCGCCACGCAGGAGGGGGCGCGCGCGGTGGAGAACCGGGCGGAGCGCGGGCAGCGGCTGCAGAGCATCACCTATGAGGAGGTGCTGCGCAGCAAGATCATCGTCGGCACACCGACAATGGTGGCCGACCGGCTGGCGCAGCTTCAGGAGGAACTCGGGCTGGACGGTATCCTGGCCGAGATGAACTGCGGTATGCGCATTCCCAACCATCTGGTGACCAACTCGCTGCAGATGATGTGCGAGCAGGTCATCCCGCATTTCCGTCACTGAGGGAGCCCCATGCTGTCGGACCGGATCGAAGGCAAGTGGATCGACGCGTTCTGCGAGGTGTTCGCCCGTTGCGCGGTGAAGGCGGGCGACACCGCGGCGATCCTGTCGGAAACCCAGTCGCGCGCGCTGAACGTGCACCTGGCCGAACTGGCCCTGCAGCGCCTGGGCGTTCGGCCGTTCCACGTGGTGGTGCCGACGCCGCGCAATCCCTACCCGGTGCCGGTGCGCTCCACCGGCGCCAGCCAGGCGATCGGCGGGCTGGAACCGGTGATCGGCGCGCTGGGTGCCGCCGGGTTCGTGGTGGACTGCACCGTCGAGGGGCTGATGCACGCGCGGGAGACGCCGCAGATCCTGAAGGCCGGCGCACGCATCCTGGTGGTCAGCAACGAACATCCCGAAGCGCTGGAACGTCTGCGGCCGGATGAGGCGCTGGGCGCGCAGGTGCGCGCGGCGCAGAAGATGCTGCGGGCGGCGAAGCGGATGCGGGTGACCTCGGCGGCCGGGACCGCGCTGGATATCGACATGGGCGGGGCGATGACGGTGGGCGTGTGGGGCTGGACCGACCGGCCCGGCACGCTGTCGCACTGGCCCGGCGGCCTGGTGGTGAGCTTTCCCCGCGCCGGCACGGTGAACGGCACGCTGGTGCTGGACCGCGGCGACATCAACCTGACATTCAAGCGCTACCTGGAATTGCCGGTTCGGCTGAAACTGGAGGCGGACTACGTGACCGCGGTGGACGGGCAGGGGGCGGATGCGGCGATGATGCGCGCCTACCTGGAAGCCTGGGGCGAGCGGGAGGCGTATGCCGTGTCGCATGTCGGCTTCGGCATGAACCGCGCGGCGCGCTACGAGGCACTGGCGATGTACGACCAGCGCGACACCAACGGCACCGAATTGCGGGCGGTGGCCGGGAACTTCCTGTTCTCCACCGGCGCGAACGAATTCGCCGGGCGGTTTACGGCGGGGCACTTCGACATTCCGGTGATGGGAACCACGATCGCGGTGGACGACACCGTCGTGGTGCGCGACGGGGTGCTGCAGGATGTGTTTGCCGCGTAGGGCATACGCGCGTGCGTGCAGGCGCCGCGTCCGCGCCGGGTGGAACGACGCCGGCTTTTGCGGACCGACTTGATGCAGACCGTTGTCGCCCGATGATGCCCGCAACCAGGAGAGGTGCCATGCCGGACACGATCCTCGACCCGCTGCTGCGCGATCTGCTGGCCTGGCTCGCCCCCGGGGCGCGGCCCTACGGCGAGGTGATGGACGCCTGGCGCACCTCCTGCCCGCGCCTGCCGGTGTGGGAGGAGGCGAACGACCGCGGTTTCATTGCGCACGACCACGCCGCCGGGCGCGCGACGGTGGGGATTACCCAGGCCGGCCGGGCTTTCCTGGAGCAGCGTGTCTGATCATGCGGGTCACCATCCTCGACGACTGGCAGGACACCATCCGCACGCTGCCCTGCTTCGCCAGGCTCGCCGGACACGATGTAACGGTGTGGACCGACCACGTGCAGGACACCGACGCTCTGGTTCGGCGCCTGGCGGATACCGAGGCGCTGGTGCTGTTCCGGGAGCGCACGCAGATCCGCACGCCGTTGCTGGAGCGGCTGGACCGGCTGAAGCTGATCAGCCAGCGCAGCGTCTGGCCGCATATCGACGTCGATACCTGCACCCGGCGCGGCGTGCTGGTGTGCTCCAGCATGCATCCGGGCACGCCGTCCTATGCCACGGCGGAGCTGACCTGGGGCCTGGTGCTGGCGGCGATGCGCGGCATTCCGCGCCAGGCGGCGGCCCTGAAGGCGGGGCAGTGGCAGGTGGGTCTGGGCAGCACCCTGCGCGGCAAGACGCTGGGCATTTACGGCTTCGGACGGATCGGGCGCGTGGTCGCGGACTACGGCCGGGCCTTCGGCATGCATGTCTGGGTATGGGCGCGGGAGGCGACACGCGCACAGGCCCAGCAGGACGGCTACGCGGTGGCGCCGGACAAGGCGCGCTTCCTGGCCGAGAGCGACGTGGTGTCGTTGCACATGCGCCTGGTGCCGGCGACTCGCGGGATTGTTACGGCCGAGGACCTGGCGCGGATGAAGGCCACCGCGCTGCTGGTGAACACCAGCCGGGCCGGACTGATCGTGCCGGGTGCGCTGGAGGCGGCGTTGCGGGCCGGGCGGCCCGGCTTCGCCGCGGTGGACGTGTTCGAGCAGGAGCCGGTTGTGGACGGTGACCATCCCCTGCTGCGCTTGGACAACGCGCTGTGCACGCCGCATATCGGGTACGTCACCCGCGACGAATACGAGCTGCAGTTCGCCGACATTTTCGACCAGATCAACGCCTTCGCGTC
Organism: uncultured Alphaproteobacteria bacterium; assembly: GCA_963721065.1. GTDB lineage: Bacteria > Pseudomonadota > Alphaproteobacteria > Acetobacterales > Acetobacteraceae > CAWBLP01. The sequence continues at coordinate 661,158 of CAVRHO010000008.1, read as the reverse complement.
CGGGGCGCCGATCAACGTGGTGAACCCCGAGGCGCTGGCAGGATCGCGGCCGCGGTAGCCGTCCGGGGTCCGGGGTGGCTGTGGTTGTGGCGGCACGGCTGCCATTCGGCCGGCGCGCCCGCCCGCCCGGCGCAGGGCAAAAAAAAGGCGGTGCCGAGGCACCGCCAAGTTTAGGGAGGAAACGTCCAAGAAAGCAGACAGCGCGGTCAGGGACCGCATTGCTGCGAAGCACAAGGTAGGCGCTCGGTCGTTCGTATGCAAGCAATTTTTTGCAACGCAGCATCCGATGCCATGCAAGGGTGCGGGCGCCGGGAATGGTGATACCGGGCGGCCATCACGCGGCGGGCGCGGGCGCGAGTCATGCCAGCCCGCGTATCGTTCGGCCGTTGGCCGGCAATTCACCGTCACGGTCGGCCCCACGGGTCGCGCCCGAGGCCTGGCTCCGTCCGGCCATCCACCATCTTTGCTGATGGCAGTAACGAAAGACGTGGATGGCCCGCCTGCGCGGGCCACGACGCTGACTGGCTGATCGCGTGTCAAATGTAACGAGGGTGGGTATCAGATGTTCCGCGGGTTGGTGTGATCGCACGATCGCGTGGGAAAGGTCGTTGGGTGGACCAGTTCAGTCACGGACGTGTCGAGTTATCCGAAGTCATGGATCTGTGACGATCAAATTCCCGACGGCGGAATAGCTCTGATCGCACTCTACACAATTGTGTGCATGGCCATCTATTGGATCGATCGTATCAATCCAGGCTGCTAACACTTCGGCCCAAGTGGGGCGAGTGACCGCTCGACGCGCCGACGAGGGGGAACAGCGGACGTGCAGACCGGTTCGGTGACAATTGGTGCGAATTTCCCCGGCTCCGACATGAATCTCGCGGGCTATTACCCGCCGGATTCGGACGGTGCCATCGGCCCGGGCGGCTTCGTCGAATTCGTCAACGGCGTGTACCGCGTTTACAGCCGCAGCGGCGCGGTCCTGCAGCAATCCTCGCAACGAGAGTTCTGGTCCGGCGCCGGCCTGGTGCCGGATGCCGCGCCCTTCGATCCGCGCGTTCTGTACGACCCCGGAAGCGGCCGGTGGTTCGCCGCCGCCATCACCCCGACCGGGTTCCTGCTGGCGGTGTCCAACACATCCGATCCGACACAAGGCTGGAAAGCACTCGACATCGAGGCGCACCAGCCAGGATCCGACAAGTTCCTCGATTACACGGCGCTGGGGGTCAACCAGCAGGGCGTGTATCTCGAAGCTTCGAACGACTGGTACATCGCCGCCGTCCCGAAAAGCGACCTGCTCGGGACAGAGATCACGAACGCCAATGTCAGGGTGTTCACCAGCATCGCCGACCCGGTCGCACCGGGATTGCCAGGGTTCGTTGCCCAGCCGGCGGTGGCGCCCAACCTGGCGGGGTCGGAACCGTTCCTGTCCGCGGCGAACTGGGCCACCGGCGAACTTCGCATTTCGTCCATCGACTGGACCGGCACGACACCGTCGCTGAACGCCGCCCCAGGACGGTCGATCTACGTCCCGCCGATGACGTTCCCCCGGCCGGCGCCCCAGCTTGGCAGCGACGTCCCGGTCAACACGCTGGACCCGCGGCTGACCGACAGCGCCGTGCTGCAGGACGGCAACCTGTTCGCCGTGCAGACGGTGCTCGGCTCCGAGGGCCGCGACGTACTGCGATGGTACGAGATCGCGGATCCGCTCGGCACACCGCACCTTGCCGCCAGCGGCGACCTCAGCCCACCGGGTCTGGATGCCTGTTTCGGGTCGATCGCCGTCAATCCATTGGGCGAAGTCGTGGTCGGCTACTCCGCATCCGGCCCGTCCCAGTATGTCGGGTCCTACGCGGTGACGGGCCAGGTCGGCCCAGGCGGCATCACATTCGGGCAGCCCCTGCTGCTGGCGGCCGGTTCGGCACCGAACACCAGCGGGCGATGGGGCGATTACAGTACCACAACCTTCGATCCTGCCGATCCGACGCATTTCTGGACCATCCAGGAGTTGCCGATGGCCAATAACGTGTGGCGCACCCAGATCACGGAACTCGTGTTCCCGTCGCAGACCTTGCCGGGTCCGCAGGTGACCGTGCCGGCCGGCGTGCAGGCGGCCGCCGATACAACGGTTTCGATCGGCGGCATCCAGGTGATCGACAGCTTTGCCGAGGGCAATCCCGGACTGATGGCGCTGAACGTTGACGATGTCAGCGGCACACTCCGCATGACCGACCAGAACGGCAACGCGCTGCCCGGTTCAGGCACGCACGCCATCCACTATCAGGGCACCTTCACGCAGGTGAATGCCGTGCTGGCGACACTCACCTATGTGGCGGACGGGGTCGGCAGCGACAGCATCGCCGTGAATGTCTGGGACCAGGCCGGATTGTCCACGACGCAGCAGATACCGGTCAGCATCACGCCGGCGAGCACGACGATCAAACTGTTCAACGGCAATGGTGGCGACCTGATGGCGCCGCAGAACTGGACGCCCCCCGGTGTGCCGCAATCCGGCGACTTCGCGGAGATGGCGTCCGGATCGGGGTATCTGCGATCCTCCGATTTCGGCGGGAACACGCTGCATTTCGGCAATGACCCGCCCTCGCCAGGGACGCCGCCGGGCCCGACGCTGAACCTGTTCGCCGCGAACCTGAACGTGCAGACGATCGGCGGCGGCCGGGGCACGATCAATGCCTACGGGGCCAGCACACTCGACCTTACGGCCGGGCATCAGCACATCCCGAACGCGGCGATGGCGGTGAATATCGGCCCATGGGATTCGATGAGCGGAACGCTGGGCTCACCGCGGGAAGGCTCCTTTACGATCAACGGAGCGTCGTCGGTGTACCGGCACCAGGGAGACACGCCCCTGGGACCTGGCGATACCGTGCAGCTCAACACCAACACGCTGGGTACCGGCGACTGGACGCTGGGGTTCCTTGGCACCCTGGACGTGAACGGACTGTTCAGCGAAACCGTCAATGCGCAGGGGGGACAGCTGGATCTGGAAAAGCCCACGCTGTTCACGGGCCAGATAAACCTTGCGAGCTTCGGCATCGGGTCAGGCAATGATGCCGATGTGGTGTTGCACGGACTGGCTGCCACCGATGCGACTTACGGCAACGGAGTGCTGTCGCTGGACTTCGGCTCGCAACTGATCGACCAGATCCGGCTGGCATCATCCCAGCCATTCGCGGTTTACCAGACCGCGCAGGGCGTGGAGATCTGGCAGAAGGGGATCGGCGGCGAGCCTCCGGGTCCGCATACGCTGCTGTTGCATACGTAGGGTTGGGCGATCGGTCTTCTGTAAACCGGCGGGCCTCCGACGGGCGCGCTATCGTGCACCACTAGAATTCTGCTGCCGTACCATGGTTCGCACGCATAGCCGTCGTTGTCTGCATCCAGCCAACGGCCGTAGTACGGAGACCCCCTGGGAATGTTCTGGAGTCCTCTGGCCCGGGCCTCGGTGCAGTTCCGTGGTACACCGCCCTCCACGCGAAACCCTGGCGTATAGACCGTCGGCAACGGCGCGTCCGGGACAGATGGCGGAAGGTTCAGCCGAAGCATCAGGAACACGACGAGACAGGCCAGAAGCAGAATCAGGCGATATCCGCCGCGGGAGATTCGACGACCGGATGCGGTATTGCGCCCGGCCCATCGGCGGCGATTGCTTTTTGCATCCCACATGCAACGAGTTTGCCCTGTCGCAGAGCATCCTGGCAACGAAACTTTTCAACCCGTATCATCGCGCCGGGCCCATCCTGCTTCCCGGCGGTCGATCCCACCGTGGCCAGAGCGGGATTGGATCGACGCCGCCCGTGCCGGTGATGAGGTTGAGCAACTGGCCCTGTGCCGGACTCAACGCAGGTGACGTGAAACCTTGGTGCAACGGTCGGGTTGGCCGTTCACGGAATGGTAACGGCGGGACGGGTTCAGCCGCGATTGCTGCGAATGTCCGCGGCTCACACCTCCAGCCACTCCTGCCGGATGGTTGTGTTTGTATCCAGATCGGCCGGCGTGCCGTCGAAGACGATCTGGCCGTGACCCATCACGTAGAGCCGGTGCGAAATCTTCAGCGCGATGGTCAGTTTCTGCTCGACGAGCAGGATGGAAATGCCGCGCCTGGCAATCTCCCCCAGCAGTACGCCCACCTGCTCCACCAGCCGCGGTGCCAGGCCTTCGGTCGGTTCGTCGATCAGGATCAGGTCCGGGTCGCCCATCATCGTGCGGCACATGGTCAGCATCTGCTGCTCGCCACCCGACAACACCCCCGCCGCATTGTGCTGCCGCTCGGCCAGGTTCGGAAAAAGCCCGAACACGTCTTCAAAGTTCCAGCGCCCGAACACGCCGGACCGGCGCAGGCCAAGCTCCAGGTTCTGCCGCACGGTCAGGCCGGGAAAGATCTGGCGGTCTTCCGGAACGTAGCCGATGCCGGCGCGGGAAATCAGGTCGGTGCGCAGGCCCGCGAGTTCCCGGCCACGGAAGCTGACGCTGCCCTCCGGCGGCACGAGCCCCATGATCGCCTTGCAGGTGGTCGAACGGCCCACGCCGTTGCGCCCCAGCAGGCTGACGATCTCGCCCTCGCCCACGTCGAGGTTCACGCCGTGCAGGATATGACTCTTGCCGTAGTAGGCGTGCAGGTCCCGCACTTCCAGCATGTTCGCCATTACGCGGCCAATGCCCCCAGATAGGCTTCCTGTACCGCGCGGTTGGCGCGGATGTCCTCCGGCTTGCCGGACGCGATCACCTGGCCGTACACAACCACGCTGATCGTGTCGGCAAGGCCGAACACGACGCGCATGTCGTGCTCCACCATGACCAGCGTCTTGCCTTCCGTGACGCGCCGGATCAGCGCCTGCGCATATTCGGTTTCGCTGTGGCTCATGCCGGCGGTGGGTTCGTCCAGCAGGATGACCGTCGCGCCACCCGCGATGGTGATGCCGATCTCCAGCGCCCGCTGTTCGGCGTAGGACAGCAACCCGGCCTGCAGGTCGCGCCGCAAGCCCAGGTTCAGTTCCTCCAGCAACAGTTCGGCCTGGCGGTTGAGCTGCTTCTGCGCCCAGAGGGGGCTCCAGAACGAATAGCGATAGCCCCGCGACCAGAGCAGCGCACAGCGGATATTCTCGAACACCGTCATGCGGTGGAAAATCGAGGTGATCTGGAAGCTGCGCGACAGCCCCAGGCGGTTGATCCGTTGCGGTGGCAACTGGTCGATGCGTGTGCCGTTCAACGCAGATGCTGCCGGAGGTGATGGGGAAGCGGCCGCTGATCAGATTGAACAGCGTGGTCTTGCCGGCGCCGTTCGGGCCGATGATGGCATGACGCTCGCCCTTGGCGATGTCGAGGTCCACGCCACGGATGATTTCCATCGGACCGAAGCTTTTGCGGACATTCTTCAGGCTGAGGGCCGGCGTTTCCATCACAGGCTCCGCTCTTTCAGATCGGCGGTCAGCTCTTCCCACACGCGGGCAAAGGCGCGGATTTCCTGGCGCAGCCAGGCTCCGCCGGCGATCAGCAGGACCGCGGTCACCAGCCAGGGTGCGACCGTCCGGGTGTGGATTGTCGTTCCGAACAGAACCAGGTGCCTGCCCTGCGATTCGCCGATGGTGAGGAAGGAGGTGAGTTCGACGAAGCCGGCAAAACCGACCAGCGTGGCGAAGGCCGGGACGGTCAGGCGAAGATACGGCACCAGCAGGCGGCCGAGCCGACCGGCGCGGGCGATGGGGCCGTGTGCCTCTATCATGCCGGCGAGACCGGTTGGCGCAAAGGTGACCATTCCGATGAACAGCACGCCGACATAGATCAGCCAGGCGTTCGACAGCAGGCTCAAGCCGCTTTGCAGCAGGGTGATCAGCGCCGCGCCCAGGATCGGGCCGTAGAAGAAGGTCGCCCCGCCGATAAAGGTCATCAGCACGACATTGGCCGACAGCGCCGTGGCGACCGCGTCGTAGGTGACGATTTCGTAGGTAATCGCATACAGCCCGCCGCCGATCCCGGCGAAGAAGCCCGACAGGGCGAACTGCATGAAGCGCACGGTGCGCGGGTCGTAGCCCATGAACTGCGCGCGCTCGTAGTTGTCGCGCGTTGCGTTGGCCATCGCACCCAGCGGGGTCCTGGTCAGGAACAACATTCCGAGTGCGGCGATCACCGTCCAGGCGACGATCAGGTAATAGACCTGGATCGTGTGCGCATAGTTCAGGCCGAAGAGGCTCTGGTCGATCACCCGGTCGGTGCTGATGCCGCCTTCCCCACCGAAGAAGTGGTGGAACATGATGCCCGCCACCGTGGTCAGTTCACCCAGGCCCAGGGTGATCATGGCGAAGGCGGTGGCGCGTTGCCTGGCCGCCATGAAGCCATAGATGATGCCGAAGCCGGCGCCCGCGAAGCCTGCCAGCAGCGGCATCAGTTCCATCGGGACCGGAAGTTCGCCCGCGCCGGCCGCGTTCAGGAAGTGGATGGTGCAGTAGCCGCCGAGGCCGAACAGCACGGCATGGCCGAAGGACAGCAAACCGGCCTGGCCCATCAGCATGTTGTACGACAGGGCGAAGATGACCATCATGCCCATCTGGCACAGCATGGTCAGCACGAAGCCGGACTGCCGGCCGGTATGCCAGTCATAGAACAGCCACGGCAGGGCCAGCGCGAACACAAGCACGCCCAGCCACAGCCACGCCCGGCGGGACGTGCTGCGCGACGGTGCTGCAACGGCGGGCCGGGATGATGTCGCGGTGGCATCACTCATGTGTCGCGGGTCCCCATCAAGCCGCGCGGGCGAAGCACGAGCATCAGCACCATCATGGCGTATGGCAGCAGTGGCCCGATCCGCGAGATCGGCACCGAGAGGACTTCGCCGGCCAGATTGTCCGTGCCGATCCAGGAGATGACGGGGCCAAGCAGGTCGGCGATGGAGCCGTCGATGGCCACGGCGAAGGTCTGTACCAGGCCGATGATAATGGATGCAATGAAACAGCCGGCCAGCGACCCCAGTCCGCCGAACACCACGACGACGAAGATGATCGGGCCCAGCGCGGCGGCCATCGCCGGCTCGGTCACCTGGTAGTTGCCGCCGATCACGCCGGCGAGGCCGGCGAGATAGCAGCCGCCGGCGAACACGATGGTGAAGACGCGCGGGACGTTGTGCCCCAGGGAGCTGACCATCTGCGGATGGGTCAGTGATGCCTGGACGACCAGGCCGATTCGGGTGCGCGTCAGCAGCAGCCAGATGGCAAGCAGCATGCCGCCGGCAACCAGCAGCATGAAGGCGCGGTAGGCGGGAAAGTCGATGCCGTACAGGCTGAACAGGGCAAAATCGAGTCCGGCCGGGACGCGATAGGGCACTGGCAGCATGCCCCAGATCATCTGCACGCCGCGCTCGATGATGAAGAACAGGCCGAAGGTGAACAGCAGTTCGGCGACATGGCCGTTGTGGTGCGTCCGGCGCAGGCCCCACACCTCGATGGCCGCGCCGATCGCCGCACAGACCAGCGGCGCCACGATCAGGGCCGCCCAGAAGCCGACATACCGGCTGGTTTCGTAGGCGAGATAGGCGCCGATCATATAGATGCCGGCATGGGCGAAGTTCAGCACGCCCATCATGGAGAAGATCAGGGTCAGCCCGCTCGCCAGCATGAACAGCAGCATGCCGTAAACGAAGCCGTTCAGCAGGGAGATGAGGATTACCTCCATGGTGCACAACCCAACCGGACGTTCATGGGATACATGCCGGGATCATTCAGATACGGATGAAGCGGGGATGGCAGGGCCTGTTGCCAGGCCGAGCCATCCAATGGTTGGAAAGGAAACGGGTGCGGGGCTATGAACCCTTGGGCCGCTTCATCTTGCACTTGGTCGGGAAGGTCAGGTCCTCGGCGCTGACCATGCTTTCGGTCTTCCAGCCCCAACCGGTGCCTTCCGAGTCGTATTTCACCGGCTTGGTGAACAGCGCGGTGTACAGTGGCATCTGGATCTGGTGGTCCGCCTTCCGCATGGTGTTGACCTTGCCGTAGATGTCCTTCGCCTGCATGCCTTCCATGGCCACGGCGACCTTCAGCGGGTCGGTGGATCCGGCCTTGTCGATGGCGGCGGCCAGCATGTTGAACATGGTCTGGAAGTTGACCCAGACAAAGTCGAAGCCGGGCTTGGTGGCGCGCCAGCGCTTGACGAAGTCCTCGGCCGCGGCGTTGTGCGTCTCGGCGCCGATATTGTCGTCGCCTTCCAGCACCGTGATGGTGCGGTTGCCGCCCCCGTCGCCCATCGATGTCGGGCCGCCGTTCAGGTGTGCCGAGAAGGTGTAGTATTTCAGGTCAAGCCCGCCTTCGTTGCCGGCCTTCATCAGCAGATTGAAATCCGGCCCCCAGTTGGAGGTGATCAGGGCCTGTGCGCCAGACGCCTTGATCTTGGGAATGTAGGAGGAGAAGTCCTTCACCTTGCCCAGGGGCACGAATTCGTCGCCGACGACCTTTATGTCCGGGCGGTATTCCGCGAGGAATTTCTTGGTGTCCTGCTCCACTCCCTGGCCGTACAGATAGTCCTGGTTCATCAGGTAAACGGTCTTGAGGTCTTTCGGCAGGCTCTTCACCAGGGTCGCCACCCGCTGCGTGACGTTGGACGCGAAGCGGAAGTGCCAGAAGCTGCAGTTCTCCTCGGTCAGCGGCATGGAGAGGGCCGAGACGTTGATATAGACGACCCGGTGATCGGGATTGCGCCGGTTGTAGCGGTCCACCCCTTCCTCCATCGCCGCGGCGACGTTGGAGCCGATGCCGCCGATGATGATGGGAAGGTTCTGGTCGGTGGCTGCCTTCAGTTGGATCAGCGCCTCGGCCGGCTGGATCTTGTCGTCGAAGGTGACGATTTCGAACTTCTTGCCCAGCGCGCCGCCCTGCGCGTTGACGTTGTTCATGGCGAAGGTCAGCATCTTCAGCCAGGCGTCTCCATTGGCGGCAAACGCGCCGGAGAAGGGGCCGATGAAGGCGACTTTGATCGTGTTCTGCGCCATCGCCACGCCGGCGCTCAATAGCATACCGGCCGACAACGCGCCTACCGCCAAATGGCGAAGGACGTTCTTCATAGAGCCTCCCTGGTATTGCGTCAGTCGCTTGTCGCGACTGCCGTCTGTTATGGCGGGGGGACGGTAGGCAGGCTCGTGAAAGGTGTCAAGGAGTTCATGATTATTGTCATGTCATCCGGTTCTCCCCGGTCGCGGACCGGGATGCAGCGGATGACGCGCCGTGCCTGGCGCCGGGATGGCCTGTTCCAGGCCGTAGCCGCGTGGTGGGACACGGATCTCGTGCCATTGCCGCACGACGACACCGCCGCCGGAAATCCGCTGCTGCGGCGGGGCCCGCTCGAACTTTTCCAGGTGGTTACACCGAACCACCCGGCGCCGGCAGACATGTCCGGCGCCGGGTGAGGGCGTCGCTCAGTTGAGCTTGGCGCCCTTGACGTTCATCTTCACCCGCCAGACATCGTTCTGCGCGGCCTCGGTGATGTACAGATAGCCGCCGTGGAAGGCGCAGTTGGTGGTTTCCAGACCGCCCTTCGGCGCAACCTTGATGGCGCCGATGACGAAGCCGCCCGGGTCCAGGACGGTGACCTCGCCCGCCATGTAGTGGGCGGAGTACACATTGCCCTTCGCGTCCACGCACATGCTGTCAACGCCCCACCCACCGTCAACGTATGCCATGACGTGGGCGAAGCCGATCTCCAGGTCGCCCGGCGACAGGATCGGCACCGCAATCACGCGCTGATTGCTGAAGTCATCAATGTACAGCGTCTTGTTGTCCGGGGACAATGCGATGCCGTTGGGGAACGCCATGTTGTTGATCAGTCGGGTGATCGTCTTTTTTGGCGGCGGAGAGATGTAGTACACGGCGCCGTGCTGGTTGAGTGGACTGGTGCCCCAGGGGTCGGTGAAGTAGATGCCGCCGTCCTGATCGATAATCAGGTCGTTCGGGCCCTTGAAGTTCTGATTGTGGAAGTACTGCATGTACTCGCTGACCTTTGCATTCTTCAGGTCGAGAGTGAACACACCGATCTTCCGATCAACGCCATAGATCTGCCCGTCGTGGAATTTGAGCCCCTGCGGCTGGCCGTGCGTATTGGCGAAATGGGAACACTTGCCGTCCGGCGTAATCTTCTCGATGTAGCCGCTGTTGATGCTGACGACGTAGAGATTGCCCCTGTCGTCGAAGGTGGGGCCTTCCAGGAAGTCGCCGCAATGGGCAAACTTCTGCACCTCACAGTTGCCGCACAGGTCCTTCATCGTCACCTGCGATGCCCCCTGCCGGGCAGGCTGCCCTGTCGGGGCCGGCTGCGGCATCGCCGGCGCCTGCTGAGCCATTGCCGGTATGGCAAACAGGCTCATGAGTATGGACGCAGCTATACTGCCTATGTTCTGCCATTTCATTGGTGCTTCCCCTCGATATTGCCAGCCAGCAGTGGATTGCTCTTTGCCAATTATTCTGCTTTGCTTACCAGAAACATCTGACAATCATCCGGGAGCCGGGTCAATGCCAATTCCAGCCCCGCACCGCGGTCGGGTGCCTTCACAATGTAGCGACCCTCGAATGGAAGTTCGGCGGATGTGTTTTCCAGTGATATTGATGAAGACGACGTGTTGCCATCGATAACGTCGTTGGCGGGCCTGCACCCGCCAGACGGTTGGACCAGCAGTCGAGAGTCGATGGCTACGCGGGCCGGTACAACAGCGACCGCGCGTTCCGGAATTTTCGGTTGCCGCTCGCGCATTGTCGTAGCCGAACCGGCTCGGCAGGCCGGCAACGATCATCCTGCGCCCGACTGGGCAATCTGGAGGAGTGCCACCGGAACTGGCGCGCCCTGAGGGATTCGAACCCCCGACCCGCAGCTTAGAAGGCTGCCGCTCTATCCAGCTGAGCTAAGGGCGCATACCCGGAACCCCGGACACCACTCAGTGGGTCCAGTTCTCCCGCCGGTCGAAGCGGAAGTTGTCGGCATAGGCTTTCGGCCGGAACTTCCGCGCGTGCGGCAGTTCGACGTCATAGGCGATACCATGCTTCTCGGCATAGGCCACCGCCTCCTCCCGCGTGTCGAAGTGCAGGTGGACCTGCGGCTGGGTGTCGGCGCTGCCGATCCAGCCCATCAGCGGGTCGGGCCGGCGCGGCGAATTCGGCAGGAACTCCAGCACCCATTGCCGGGTGCTCGCCCAGCCCGACTGCATGGCGTTCTTCGGTGGCTGAAAGATGCGGGCCCGCATGTATCTCCGTCTCCTGATGGTCGGGGCGGCCGGATTCGAACCGGCGGCCTCGTGTACCCAAAACACGCGCGCTAACCAGGCTGCGCCACGCCCCGGACCGGCGGCGCAACCTATGAGCGCACGCGTCCGGAGGCAAGCGTCACGGTGCCTTGTGCGTCACGGGGCCTTGCCGAACGGCCCGCCCAGCACCTTGTCGCCCACCGTGATGTTCAGCTTCGCGGTAACCCCGCCGGCGAGCTCCAGCGTCGCCAGCACCGGGCCGTGGCTGTCGATCACCTTCAGGCTTTCCGGCACGGTGTCCTCGGCGATGGCGCGGATCGTGCCGTCCTTCTTGATGAACACCATGTCGAGCGGCACCAGGGTGTTCTTCATCCACATTTCCGAGTCGCGCGGCGTGCCCCAGTCGAACAGCATGCCGCCGTTCTCCGGCACGCTCTTGCGGAACATCTCGCCGGTCTTCTGCTGTTCCGGGGTCTTGGCGACCTCCACGTGGAACACGTGTTTCGTGCCGTCCCGGCTGATGATCACCAGCTTTTCCTTGGGCAGCACGGGCTGTGGACCGGTGGGCCCGGGGCTCTGTGCCGCCGCGGCCAGAGGGGCGGCGACCAGGGGACGGCGCCAGGGGGCGGCGACCAGGGGGGCGGCGAGCAGCGTGAAGGTCAGCAGCAGGCGGCGGGCGAGCATGGGGCACAAGGTCTCCGAAGGGCCGAAGACCTTGTTGCTAGCACCAGCCAGGCGGTCACCGCCAGGGCAGGGGGCGTGGGCCTCAGGCCGCCAGTTGCGCCGCGCGCACGTCCTTGATGTCGCGGAAGGTCAGCTCCGGCGCCAGGTCGGCGGTGCGCCGCATCATGAAGGCCGAGGACGCCAGGAACACCGGGTCGCCGTCCACGTCATCCGCCATGCTGCTGCGGTTCTCCGCCACGAAGCGCGCCAGCGCGGCGCGGTCGGCGGTGGACACCCAGCGCGCCAGGGCAAACGGCGACGCCTCGAAGCCGATCCGCACGCCGTATTCCGCCTGCAGCCGGGACTGCAGCACGTCGAGCTGCAGCGTGCCGACCACACCCACCAGCGGCGGGGACCCGTCCTGCGGACGGAAGAGCTGCACCACGCCTTCCTCGGCCAGCTCCTGCAGCGCCTGGCGCAGCTTCTTGGCCTTCATCGCGTCGTCCAGCCGTACCCGGCGCAGGATCTCCGGCGCGAAGTAGGGAACGCCGACGAAGTTGACGTCCTCGCCCTCGGTCAACGTGTCGCCGATGCGCAGCGTGCCGTGGTTGGGGATGCCCACCACGTCGCCGGCGAAGGCCTCATCGGCGATCTCGCGCTCGCGGGCGAAGAAGAACTGCGGCGCGTGCAGCGGGATCATCTTGCCGGTTCGCACCTGCTTCAGCCGCATGCCGCGGGTCAGCCGGCCGGAGCACACCCGGGCGAAGGCGATCCGGTCGCGGTGGTTGGGGTCCATGTTCGCCTGGATCTTGAACACCAGCGCGGTCAGGCCTGGTTCCGTTGCCTCCACCGTGCGGGTATCGGCCGGCTGGGCGCGCGGCGGCGGGGCATACTCGGCCAGCGCGTCGAGCAGATCATTGACGCCGATCCCCTTGATCGCACTGCCGAAATACACCGGCGTCAGATGCCCGCCCAGGAAGCTGTCGCGGTCGAACTCCGGCAGGGCGGCGCGCACCAGGTCCACCTCGTCGGCAACCGCCTGCAGCCGCGGGTCCGACTGCGAAAGCGGCGTCACCAGGTGCATGTCGCGCCGCTGCAGGTCATAGGTGCCGGCGAAGTCCTGCGCGCGGCCGACCGGCCAGGTGGCCGGCGTGGTGTCCAGCGCCAGGGTGGCGGCGATTTCGTCCAGCAACTCGATCGGGTCGCGGCTTTCGCGGTCCATCTTGTTGACGAAGGTGACGATAGGAATATCGCGCAACCGGCAGATTTCAAACAATTTCCGTGTGCGCGCCTCGATCCCCTTGGCGGCGTCGATCACCATCACCGCGGCATCCACCGCGGTCAGCGTGCGATAGGTGTCTTCCGAGAAATCCTCGTGGCCCGGCGTGTCCAGCAGGTTGAACACGCAGTCGCGGTGCTCGAACGTCATCACCGAGGTGACGACGGAGATGCCGCGGTCGCGCTCGATGCCCATCCAGTCGGACCGGGTGCGCCGCCGCTCACCCTTGGCGCGCACGTTGCCGGCAAGCTGGATGGCGCCGCCGGCGCGCAGCAGGTGCTCGGTCAGCGTGGTCTTGCCGGCGTCCGGGTGCGAGATGATCGCGAAGGTGCGGCGGCGGGCGATTTCGGCGGCAGGGTCTGTCATGCGGGCCTCACAGCAAGGCGCCGGGGGAGAGGCTCCGCCCGGCGCCGGTGCGAGTCATATAGGGGCGGCCGGGGCAATGCCAAAGCGCAATGCGACCACCGACCCGGCTTTTCGCGATGCACACCAATCAGTCGGTCCGGCTGTTTCGGAAACAGGCGCGGCATGCGCATGCGGGACGCCGCGGCCTGGACCTGGGCAGGCGGTCGCGCACGGCCTGTCTGGTGGAGGCGTTTACAATAGTATCGAACATGGACGTGATTGATGTCGCGAAAGACATGACAATTATAAATTGACAAAATCCTGGATAGTGTGGCATAGTTCGGAATATACAAGAAAATACATGGCATGAATTCGTGAACCGGCATCGAAGCAGATTCATGACCTCTCAAATCCTGTTCGTTCATACCGGTCCGGGTTCCCAGACACAATACGACGTAACTCCGCAAAGGCTCAGAGGAGGCAATGTCCGTGTCAGGCACGCTCCAGACGTTTTCTGCCCAGGACCATCATCCACCTGATCAGGATGGGACCGTCTCCCACACCAGGTATCGCGGAACCAGGCCTGAAAGAATCGCCGTGAAGCCCGGGTGTGTCCTGCGGTCCGTTGCGCTGGGCGGCTTCCTGGCGATCGCGGCAGCCATGCCCGCCAGGGCGCAACAACCGCAAATCCCGACTTTGCAGGTATGCAACACGACGCAAGCCGAAGGTCGGGCCGTCGTGACAATCCCAAGTCGTGGCAGCTTCCAGATCGAGTTGAGACTGTTCTGCCGCCCAGGCGCCTATCCCGCCGGCGCTCTGCGGTTGCGGCTCAGCATGAACGATTCGCAGATCACCGGGCCGGTGGACGCGACGAGCTTCGACCAGCTCACCTCGACCGGAAAGGCGACGCCAACGCTCTATGTGAACGGACGGTGTCGCGCCGAGAAGGTGTCGGGATGCCGCTACTGGCTGTTCGTCGCCGACAACGGAAAGATCCCGAGGAACACCGATATCGTGGGCTTCCTGATCATGAACGGCAACGGCCAGCGCATTGCCTACGGCACCGGGGCGATCAGGGACGGCGATCTCTCGGTCGCGCCGACCCCAAACTAGCCCGTCCACCGCGGCGAACGTCCCCCATGATCGGTTGGCCGCTTCGGTATCCAGAAGGAGGACAAGCCGTGGGTGTCATCATGCAGGCCTTCTACTGGAACTGCCCCGAGGTCGAAGCTGTGCCGGGCGGCTGGTGGCGACGCCTGCTCCCCGAGATTCCCAAACTGGCGGACGTGGGCTTCACGGCGCTGTGGCTGCCGCCGGCAAACAAGGCGGCCAGCCACACGTCCATGGGGTACGATCCGTACGACTACTTCGATCTTGGCGAGTACGACCAGAAGGGATCGGTCGCCACCTGGTTCGGCCGCAAGGACGAGTTGCTCGCCCTGATCGAGGCTGCCCACGCGGCGCATATGCAGGTCTATGCCGATTTCGTTCTCGATCACTGCAGCGGCGCCGACGCACAGGCAACCAGCGTGGACGGCAGGAAGCGCTGGACCGTGTTCAACCCGGCCAGTGGCCGGTTTCCGCGTGACGCGGACTGCTTTCACCCGTCGCGCTATGAGACCTGGGATGAAGGCGAATTCGAAGGCATGCCCGATCTCTGCCACCGCAATCCGCGCGTCTATACCGCGTTGCTGGAATGCGCCGAGTGGATGATCAACGACATCGGCTTCGACGGCTTCCGCTTTGATTTCGTGAAAGGCTACGGTCCGTGGATGGTGCGCGCCATCCAGGAACTGCGCGGGCTGCACGGCGAGCAGGCCTTCAAGCCATTCTCCGTCGGCGAATGCTGGGACGGCAGCCGCAGCATCGAGGACTGGCTGAACGAGGCCAATGCCTGGTCGGACAACCCGGTGCAGGCGTTCGATTTTCCGCTGCGCTATCGGCTGCGGGATCTGTGCATGACCTACGGCTTCAGCCTGCGGCAGCTTCAGGCGCCGGGCACCGTGCTGACGGACCGGCCCGCGTCGGCGGTCACCTTCGTGGAGAACCACGACGTCGTGCGCGGTGATTCCATCATCAATGACAAGATGTTGGCCTACGCCTTTATCCTCACGCACCAGGGTTATCCCTGTGTCTTCTGGCAGGACTACGACACCTGGAAACTGGGCCAACCCGGCGAGCCCGGCGGAATCGCCGCACTGGTATCGGCGCACGAGACGCACGCCGGCGGTGACATGCAGGTGCTCTACGTTGACGACGACCTGTACATCATGCAGCGGAAGGGTTGGGGCGCGCAGGCCGGGCTGGTCTTTGCGCTCAACAACCGCGGCTCCTGGAACGGGGCGGATGTCCAGACGGCCTGGCGGAACACCAGGTTCGTGCCGGTCGCCTGGCGCGGCCATGACCCGGGACAACCAGCGTCGAAATGGACCGGGCCGGAGGGCAGGGCGGACTTCTGGGCGCCGCCCAGGGGGTACGCCGTGTACGTGCCCCGGTAGCCCGCGCTCGACGTGCGGCCTGGCGAAACCGGGCGGCGCCTCCACGGTGCCCAGGGTGGGGTGGGGCCGGGGTGGGGCCGGGCACACGCGCTGCTTGATCCACCTCAAGGCGCATTTCCTCCGGTTGGCGCTTGATGCCTCCCGTCCCGGCGCAGCATCGGCCCGATCGTCATGTCCCACTCCTCCGGCCATCCTCCAGCACCCCCGCGTCTCAAGGGGGCGGCTGCCCCGGCCGACGCGCCGACGCCAAGCGTCGCCGCGACCGGCAAGGCACCGCCGGCGCGGCGTGGCCGGCGGCGGCACCCGGCGGCGCAGCCGCACCACCATGCCGTCGCGCTGCCTGCGTCGGTGCCCCTGCCACCCGCGATCGCCAGCGAGGACACCGCCCCGACGTTCCACACCTTCGACCGGATGGCCCGGGCGGTGCAGGCCCGCGTCACCCAGGGCATCTCTCCCACCGCGATCGCCGGCGCCTGGATGGACTGGGCCGTGCACCTGTCCCGTGCACCCGGCAAGCAGATGGAACTGGCGCAGCGCGCCTGGCAGGGCATGGCGCAACTGGCGCTGTGGCTGCCCCGCGCAACGCATGACGGGGCGGGAACCGTGCCGCCGGTCGCCGGCACCGACCGCCGCTTCGCCGACCCGGCCTGGGCAAGCTGGCCGTTCAACGCCTTCGCCGCCGGCCACCAGATGGCGGAGGCCTGGTGGCTGGAGGCTGCGCGCGACGTCCCCGGCATGACCCGCCAGCATGCCGAGCAGATGCGCTTCATGCTGCGTCAGTTGATCGATGTGGGCGCGCCCAGCAACATCCCCTGGCTCAATCCGGTGATCCTCGCCCGCACGCTGCAGGAGGGCGGCCAGAACCTGCTGCGCGGGGCGCAGAACTGGCTGGACGACCTGGACCGCCAGGTCACCGGCCGCCCGCCCGCCGGGACCGAGGCGTTCCAGGTCGGCCGCGACCTGGCGGTGACCCCCGGCCAGGTGGTGTACCGTAACGAGCTGATGGAGCTGATCCAGTACGCACCGGCAACGGAGACGGTGCACGCAGAGCCGGTGCTGGTCATCCCGGCCTGGATCATGAAATATTACATCCTCGACCTGACACCCGAAGACTCGATGGTCCGCTGGCTGGTCGCACAGGGCCACACCGTGTTCATCGTGTCCTGGAAGAACCCCGGCGCGGGCGACCGAAACCTCAGCCTCGACGATTACCGGCGGCTTGGGGTCATGGCCGCTTTGGACGCGGTGTCCGCCATCGTGCCGGGGCGCCGGGTGCATGCCTGCGGCTACTGCCTGGGCGGCACCATCCTCAGCATCGCCGCGGCTGCCATGGCGCGCGACCGCGACGACCGGCTCGCCAGCCTGACGCTGTTCGCCGCGCAGACCGATTTCGTCGAGGCCGGCGAACTGATGCTGTTCCTGGACGAGCACCAGTTGGGCTTCCTGGAGGACCTGATGTGGGACCAGGGCTACCTGGACACGCGCCAGATGGCCGGTGCCTTCCAGATGCTGCGCTCCAACGAGCTGATCTGGTCACACATGATCCGGGACTATGTGCTGGGGGAGCGGGAGCCGGTCAGCGACCTGATGGCCTGGAACAGCGACCAGACCCGCATGCCGGCGCGCATGCACAGCGAGTACCTGCGCGGGTTGTTCCTGGAGAACCGCCTCACCGCCGGGCGTTTCGCCGTGGACGGCCGGGTCATCGCCCTGCGCGACATCAAGGCGCCGATCTTCGCGCTGGGGGCCACGCGCGACCACATCGCGCCGTGGCGGTCGGTGTACAAGATCGCACTGTTCACCGACACCGATGTCACCTTCGCGCTGACCAGCGGCGGCCACAATGTCGGCATCGTCAATCCGCCGGACCGGAATCGCGGCGAACACCAGATCCTGCTGCGTCGCCACGGCGAGCGTTACGTGGCGCCGGACCAGTGGGCGGCGCTGGCACCGCGGCATGCGGGATCCTGGTGGCCGGACTGGCACGCGTGGCTGGTCGCCAACGGCAGCGGCGAGCGGGTCGCACCGCCCGCGACGGGGGCGCCCGAACGCGACCTGCCACCGCTGGCAGCCGCGCCGGGCAGCTACGTTCACATGGCGTGATCGGACGCGATCCCGGCGGCGCTGCCAGCCGGATGGCGTCCCGTACCCGGTGGTGCGGCGTGCCCGGTGGTGCGGCGTGCCCGGTGGTGCGGCGTGCCCGGTGGTGCGGCGTGCCCGGAGGCGCAGCATGTACTTCACCGCGGTAGTCCTGGCAGCACGGCATGCCCGCCACACTGCCGTCCCCGGCAACACGGCGCGCGTCACGGCGCTCAGAGCGGCACGGGGGTCGGCGGCACGGGGCCGGGATCAGGCCGGGGCGGCCGTTCGATCGGGGCTGGCGGCGCCGGGTTGGGATCCGGCTGCGGGCCGGGGGGCAAGTCCGGGGGGCGTTGGTGAGTCATGGGTGCTCCGTTGCTTCGGCGCGGAGCATGCAGGCCAGGTCAGGCAGCGACCGCGAACATGTCCACTTTCCAGCCCGCCGCAGCCATGGCCCGTTGCAGATCGGCCATGAAGCGCTTGGTGCCCTCCATCGACGCCTTGCGCGGCCAGCTCCGCCCGGTGAAGTGTCGGCCGATCACATCCTGAAGCGCCTCGCGTTCGGGCTTGTCCAGCCCGCCATCCGCGTCCGCTTCGGCATAGGCTTCGTTCAGCGCCTGCACCAACCGAGGATCCTCCTCGACGATGAAGCGTAATGCCACATTCGACGGCGGCGTCATGTGCCGACGCTCAAGTTCCCACCGGCAGCAGGCCAGCGGTGCTGGAAGCAGGGTAACCAAGATTGGCTCCACGGGGTTTTCGGGTTAGCGCCGAACGCCATAATGGTGACACATGGGGCCGGGATGCGCCAGCTTCCAGGGGCATGTCCGCAATGACATGCCACCACAAGTCAAGCCCGCGGCCGATCACGTCGGATTGTGCCGGCCGGTGGTACGGCCCTCGGCCCGCCGCAACCGGCGGTCGAGGAATTCCAGCACCGCCACCTCCTCCGCTTTCAGTTCGTGCGGCCCGGCCGCCCGGACAGACGCTACGGGCTGCAGCGCGCTGCCGAGGGACCCGTCGAGATAGCCATCGAAAATCGCAGGATGGATATAGCACTTGCGGCAGATCGCCGGGGTATTGCCCAGCAGGCGCGCGACCGCCTCCACGGCGCGCAGCATGACGCGCTTGGTGGCGCGCTGGCTGCCGGATGCATCCTGCTCACGCAGCGCCAGGGCGGCCAGGTTCGTGGCAGCCCAGGTGCGAAAGTCCTTGGCGGTGACGTCCTCGCCGGTGATCGCGTGCAGGTAGTCGTTGACGTCCTCCGACGCGATTTCCCGCGGTGCACCACTTTCGTCCAGGTAGTGGAACAGTTCCTGTCCCGGAAGTTCCTGGCAGCGTCGCACGATCGAGGCCAACCGCTTGCTGCGCAGGTCGATGTGGTGTTCGGTGCCGTGCTTGCCGCGGAAGTCGAAGCGGATGCGGCTGCCACCTTCCACCTTCACGTGACGATTACGTAATGTGGTCAGTCCGTAGCTGTGGTTGGTGCGGGCGTATTCCTCGTTGCCGACGCGCATCAGCGTGGTCTCCAGCAACCGCACCACGGCGGCCAGCACCTTCTCCCGCGGCAGGCCCCGCCGGGACAGATCATGGTCCACCTGCCTGCGGATTTGCGGCAGCAGGCGTCCGAAGCTGAGCATCTTGTGGAACTTGGCGGTATCGCGCACCTCGCGCCAACGGGGGTGATAACGGTACTGCTTGCGCCCGCGGGCGTCGCGGCCAACCGCCTGGAGGTGGCCGTTGGGAATCCGGCAGATCCAGACATCTTCATACGCGGGCGGAATGGCCAGCTTGCGGATGCGGGCCAGTGTTTCCTCATCCGTCACGGTGCTGCCGTCGGGATGGCGGTAGCTGAAGCCGGACCCGCTGCGCACGCGCCGCAGGCCGGGGGTACGGTCGCTCACGTAGCGCAGCCTGGCGGCTTTGGCGGCGGCCTTCAGGTCTGCGACACCGGTGCCGGCGGCGGAAGACGCTGGTGGGTGAACGGCGTGAACGTGCGACATGCGGCCCGAAGCGTTGTCAGGCCGCTTTATTGAGGATCTGCGGGGCGCGCCGGCAATGCGGCCGGCCATCAACTCGGCGTAGTCGCGAACCGGCTATTTTTTCGGCAGCGTATCCACGGTGATGGCACTGCCGGCCAGGCGGTCGCCGCTGCGGCGTGCCGTATCGACCGCACTCTGCAAGGCAGCAAGATACGCGCTGGCCGATTCAACGTTGCTGGGCCGCGACTGCGAAAACAGCGGCCGGCTGGACGCGACCGCAATGATCATGTCGGTGCCGTAGGGTTCGCCCACCAGCCATTCCGGATGCCCCGGGCTGGGGCGCCCCAGCTTCACCGTCGTGCCGGCGGCGAAGGCATGCTGCGGATCGGCGGTGATCCGTTGCGACGGATCGGCCACCTGCGGATACAGATGCATCACCGCGCCGTCATGCGTGACATAGTCCACGCGCAGGTAACCGCGGAAATCCGGCATCACCAGTTGCGGCAGGATGCGCTGCCCGTCCCGCAGCGGCACCTTGCCGCTGGCCAGGGTCAGTCCGAGCTGCGAACCGATCACGCCGGTCCCCGCGGCGATCGGGTGCACCACATCGAGCGCGGGACAGTAATACGGATCGACGCTGGTCACCTGCCAGTCGAGTGGACGCCCGGCCAGGGCCTGGCGAACCGAGTCGGCGGCATAGGTCCCGGCCAGCCCGCCCAGTGCGATGGTGCCGCTGGCCTCAACGGTACCGTTCAGCACCGAACAGTTTTGCCTGGCGATCACCTGGTCGAGTTGTTGCCGCACCGCCCCCAGTCCCACTGACGCGACCTGCGACTGGCCGTTGCCGGTCCCGGTGGGGGTAGCAGAACCGGCGGACCCCGGCGGGGGCGCGGCATGGCCGGAATGGGACGGCCCGCCTGCCGCCTGCTGCTGCGACGGCTGGGATGGCGCGGAGGTGGCGGGCGCCTGCTGGCGTGGCGGCGAGGAGGGCTGCACGGACGTCGCTTGCTGTCCCGTGCTGCCCGTCGGCGCCGTCGTGACCGCCTGCTGCTGCGATGCCGGAGGCCGCTCGGCCGGTGGCGTGACCGGCGCCTGCTGTGTCGTGTTGTCCGGCGGCGTGGTTGCCTGCTGCCGTGACGGCGGCGGCGTCGCCGGGTGCGATGCCAGCCCCGGCTGCTGGCCAGATTCCGGTTGCGCTTCCGCCTGCTGCCGCGAGGATGACGGTGGCGGCGCGACCGGCGTGCTGCTTGCCGGCGTGGGCGTGCCCGCCTGCGATCCGGCGGTGGCGGTGTTTGCCGCCTGCCCGGTGCCGGCGGCCGGCGGGGCAGGGGACATCACCGGGGGCGGCTGGGGCGTCGCTGTACTCGCCTGTTGCTGCGCGACGTGACCCGGCGGTACCGGTGCCGGATTGCCGACGGCCGCAGGTGCCGGGTTCGTTGCCGTGGTCGGCTGGGTCGCCGCCGTCCGGGTTGGCGCAGGCCCGCGCTTCAGGAAAACCCAGGCGCCGCCGCCGGCGGCCAGCACCGCGACCAGAAGCGCCGCAAGGACCAGCGGCAGGGCGGACCGTTTCTTCGCCGGGGTCTCGGCGGCCGTGGCGGCGCGGGCGGGTGCGTGGGGGCTGGACGCGGGTGCCGCCGCCGCAGGGGCCACCAGGGTCGCTTCGTCGCCCGTGTCCGCGGGTTCTTCGCCCCGTCCGCCGGCCGCCGCGGCGCGCAGCGCCTGCAGGAATTCGGTGGCGGACTGGAACCGGTCCTCGGGGCGCCTGGCCATCGCCTTGCGCACCACCGCGTCGAACGCCGCCGGGCAGGTGACGGAGATCAGGGACGGCGCCGGCGGCTCGGTGTTCAGCACCTTGTGCATGATGGCGGACAGGCCGCCTTCGAACGGACGCTCGCCGGTCAGCAACTGGTACAGCACCACACCGGACGAGTAGAGGTCGGACCGCGCATCGACCACCTCGCCCATGAACTGTTCGGGCGACATGTAGGCCGGGGTGCCCAGCACCGTGCCGGCCTGGGTCATCGACGAGCTTTCGATCCGGGCGATGCCGAAATCGGCGATCTTCGCCTGGCCGGCGGTGGTCAGCATCAGGTTGGCCGGCTTGATGTCGCGGTGCACCACGCCGCGCTCATGGCTGAACTGCAGGCCGGTGAGCAGATCCTCCATGATGCGCAGGATATCGGGCAGGGCGAAACGCTCCTGCTTGTCCAGCAACGACTTCACCGACGGCCCATCGACGAATTCCATGACGATGTAGGCGACGTCGTTGCTTTCGCCGTAGTCGAAGACCCCCACGATGTTGGGATGGATCAGCCGCCCGGCCGCCTGTGCTTCGCGCCGGAAGCGGGCGAGCTGCTCCTCGGTCTCGGCGTCCTCGGCGTCGGTGATCCTGACCGTCTTGATCGCGACACGCCGGGCGATGACCGGATCCCAGCCCTCATACACCGTACCCATGGCGCCGCGGCCAAGCGTGCGTTTGATCTCGGTACTTGCCGAGGGTCTCGGTCGTCTCCATGCGTCCGCTCGCCGCGTCAGGGGCGGAACTATAGCCCCGCGAAGCGTTGCGTTGGAACAGTCTGTTGCGCCGTGACCACCCGTTCGCCGCTTTCGCCGATCACCGCGAAGGGTGCCCAGAAGAACGGGTGGGCGATTTCCGGCGGCAGTCCCTTGCCGGCGTCGGCGAGCATCGCGAGTTGTGCGTTGCGCAATGCGCCCGCCACGCCAAGCGCAGGGTCGGCCCGCATGCGCCGCAGTGTGTCCGCCACCAGGTAGGCGGCGACCTGGTCGTTCACCGACCAGTGCGTGACCAGCAGCGAGCGTGCGCCGGCATAGAAGAACGCGCGTGCCAGGCCGGACAGGCTTTCACCGGCCGTGGTGCCGCCGGGTCCACCGGAGTTGCAGGCCGACAGGATGACCAGGTTCGCGTCCAGGTCCAGCCGCACCACGTCCGAGGCGGTGAGCAGCGCGCCGCCGGCATTGGTGGCACCCGGCGGGGCCGATGTCACGATCGCCGGCTGGTTCTGGCAGCGCAGATCGGTCGGCAGCAGGGCATGGGTGGAAAACTGCAGGATCCGGTAGTTCTTCAGCGGCGTCTTCATCACCTGCGCCGCGGTGAAGTTCGACCCCAACAGCTCGTCCGCCGGGCTGGCGCCCAGCAGTTCCCGCGCCGCCGCCAGTTCCTTGCGGGCATAGGGCAGGGGCGGCAGGCCGGCCAGCAACTGCGCGCTGTCCGAGCAACTGCTGCCGGGGAAGCTCTTCTCGGCCTGGGCCAGGGTGACCGGCCTGAAATCGCCGAAGCCGAACCACGGCTTGGTCGCCCGCGAGTCGCCGGCGACCTTGCGCAGCGACACGAAGTTGCTGGGTGCCGGCACGTGCGACAGCGCGAACTGGCGCAGCAGCCAGGGTGCGTTGGCCAGGTTGTCCTGCTGGGCCGGCCCGGTCAGCAGAACCTCGAAGGGCAGGGACAGCAGCGGCCCGGTGGGCGCCACGGTCACGGCCTTCGCCCCCTTCAGCGACTTCGCCACGCCGCCGAGGGTCAGCTTGTACAGCCGCTGCGCATCGGCGATGTCGAACGGCGGCAGCCCGGCGGTGGTGAGTTCGATGCCGGCGCGGATGCGGTGCACCAGCCCGGCGATGTCCTTCAGCCCGGCATCGATCTTCGACACCGTGATGGTCTTGTTGCGCAGCAGGAACACCCAGCCATCCTTGTCGGCCAGGCTGATGGCAACGAATGCCTCCTTCGGGTGCAGCGCGGCGAACACGGCCGAGGCGGGCACCACTTCCTGCACGAGCTGGCCGTAGTTCGGCGAGGCCGCCTGCAGCGCCGCATCCGCATCGGCGAGCTGCGACTGCGCCTTCATGATCTTCTTGTCGAGCGCCTCGGTCTGCGCCTTGGTGACCGGCGCGCCCTGCCGGCGCGCGTGGGTCAGGTCGTCGCGCTGGCTGTACAGCAGGTCCAGCTTGCCCTTCAGGTCACGCTCCTTGCGGATCAGGGCGCCGACCTTCGGGTCACGCGAGTTCTCCGCCAGCGTCGCGCTGGCCTGGGCGATCTGCTGGCTGGTGATGCTGCCCTGGGCCAGTTGTTCCGCGGTGAACATCTCCCCCAGCAGTTCCTGACGCTTGTCGGGCTGCTGCTGCGCGGCCTTGGCATACACGTCGAGGCAGGCCGCCATCAGTTGTGGCGTGGTGCCGGTTCGCAGGTTCGACAGCGCGTGCACCGCATCGCGGCACAGCGGCAGTGCCTGGTCACTGGATCCCTGGCGCTCCAGCTCGCGCGCGTGCAGCAGGTAGGTTTCCGCCAGCGGCTTGGAGCCGGGCAGGGCGCGGCTGAACGCCTCGGTGGACAGGCTCAACTGATCCAGCGCCTCGTTCTTGAGGCCCTGCGCCTCGGCCGTCAGGGCCGCGGTGCGGTAGAGGCGTGCATTCAGCAGGGGGCGCGCCAGGCCGTTGGCGCGCGCCAGATCGGTGGCGGATTGCAGTTCGGCATCCGCCTTCTTCGGATGCCCCAGCAGGCGCAGCACGATGCCGCGGTAGCGTCGCACTTCCACCAGGCCGAGCAGGGCGGACTGGGCGCGGGGGTCGGTCAGCAGCTCCTGGCTGGGCATCAGGTTGCCCGCGTGCACGGGGATGCGCAGGAACCGGCTGGCGACCGGGACGACGGGCTTCGCCTCCAGCGCGGACTTCGGCACCTGCGCGGCATAGCGCGCATCGGCCTGGTCCAGCAGCTTCAGCGCCTCCTGCAGCTTGTCCTGGTTCAGCGCGTCCAGCCCGCGATAGTGCAGCAGCCGGGCGACGGCCGTCGGATCATCGGATTTGGGGGCCAGTTGCTGCGCCCGGGCGAACAGGTTGTCCGCGTCGGCGAAGCGGCCCTCATCCGACAGTTCCAGCGCCAGCGACATGGTCGCGGTGGCGGTGTTCGGATTGTCCTTGCCCAGCGCCTTCTGCTGGATTTCCAGCGCGGCCCGGAACGCGCTTTCGGCGGCGCCGGGATTGTCGGCCAGGTTGGCGCGGGTGCCGGCGGCCATCAGCCCGTTGAACTGGCCGATATCGCCGGAGCTGAAGGCGCGTGCGGCAAGCCGCTTGGCGAGCAGGGCGTCCGCCGCCGAATTGACGGGGGCCGCGCCAGGCTGGATGACGCCGGCGAGCACGCCGATCGAGCGTTCCATCACCTTTGCCGCCGGCAGCACGCCGTCGGCATACCACGCCCGGCCATTCACCGCGGCAACCATCGCCACGTGCGCCCAGCCACCCACCAGCCGCGTGCACTGCATCAATTCGGCCGGACTGCCGTTGAGGATGTTGGTTCTGACCGGCGCGTTGCAGCGGAAGCGCGTGTCGATCGCGGCGCGCCACGGGCTGGCGGTGGCGAGGTTGGTCAGGTCGCCGGCGGTGGCCGGACCGCCTTCGTGCACGCGCGCGCTGGGTTGCTGCCAACTGCCGCAATAGATGTCGGCCTTCTGGCCCGTGCCGGCGTCCTGCGTGCAGCTTTCGCCGACCGCGTTCTTGCCGATGGACACCTGGGCGGCGGGTTGCGTCGCCCCGACGGCGCCGTGGGCGTAATCCTTGGCCGGGGGCGTCTGGCACGCCGAAAGGCCGAACAGTGACAGCACCAGAGCAGCGGGAAGCGCGCGCATGGTCAGTAGTCCTGGTCGGAGACGATGGGCAGCAACAGGTCGCCCTCGTCCTGCGGGTTGAAGAAGGAGCCGAGGAAGATCTCGTCGAGCGGATTGGCGGTGGGCACGCCCTCGGTGGGCAGCAGCACGCAACTGACCGAATGGATCGGGCAGGAATTCATGCGGTAGCGCGCGCTCTTGGCCGGCTCGATATTGCCCTGGCCGGCCGCGGTCTGGCCGGTGAAGCCGTTCACCAGCCCGGTGAGTTCCGCGCCGCCGGTGATGCCGCCGTAGGCGACGTCCAGCGACTTCACATTGATCCGGCCGGTGATGGTGCCGCTGGTGTTGAGGATCAGCCAGGTGTCGGTCCCGTTCAGGCCGTTGCCGTCGGACCCGGAGAAGGAGATCGGGCCGGCCGCAGCATCGATGCGCAGGATACTGCCGGCGTGGCCGGGCAGCGTGCCGACCGTGCTGACGCCCAACTGCCGGAAGCTGCCGGCGGTGAGGTAGGCGCCGCCGTCCGGCAACTGATCGGTTGGCAGGGCCGTCGCCTGGATCGTGCCGTATGGCCGCCCCTGGCCCCCGGTGTGAATGACAGTGCCACTGTTGAGGGTGATCGCGTGCGAGCCGACATTGATGGCGATGGTGTGCGCCGCGAGCGGCCCGTCGATCCGCAGGTCCCGGTCGTCGTTCAGCCGCAGCGCGCCGTCGGCCGCGCTGACCTGGAAGCTGCCGAGCGTCGCGATCTGGTTGGTTGCGGAACCCTGGGGCAGGATCGTGGCCGCGCTGGCTGCGGAGCCGGTCAGCGTGGGGGTCTGCACGATACCGTTCGCAACGATCGATCCGTTGTCCGCGGTCAGGCGCAGCACGCCGCCCGCGTTGGTAGCCTGGATCGTTCCCGTGGTCGATTCGGCGATCGTGCCGGCCTGCGCTGTCATCACCAGGCTGGGCGCCGCCGAGGAACCGGCGCCCGCGGCCGCGATGGCGCCGCTGTCGTTGATCGACCCGCCGGCAGTCAGAACCGCGAAGTGGCCCGCGGTGATGCGGCCGGCCTGGCTGTTGTCGATAGCGCCGCCGGCCGTCAGCGACGCGTCGTGCGCCGCACTGATCAGGCCATTGTTGGTCAGCGTCCCGCCCGCGGTGGTCACCACGTCGTTGGTGGAAGACGCCACGCTTCCGTTGTTGGTGAGGCCGGAGTCCGCGGTCAGCGTAACGCCCGTCTGTCCCTGGATGGCAGCGGTGGCGGCGTTGGTCAGGCTGCTTGCGCCGCCGCCGGCGAGATGCGTCCCGGTGATCACGACGGATCCGGTGTTGGACGCGACCGCTCCGGTTACCGCCAGGCTCTGGTCGTCGGTCATCACGAAGTCGCCGCCCTGGGCGGTGAAGGCGCCGAGATTGCCGACCCGATTGTCGGCGCCGGTCAGCGCGACCGACTTGCCGGCGGAACCCACCAGCATCCCGGCCTCCAGAACGCCGTGCGCAGGGTCCTCGGAGACGGCGCCGCCGGTGGACGCCAGCGAGATGCCGGCGGTGATCATCGATGCGGGGACGATTCCGTTGTCCAGCGTTCCGGGCGCCAGCAAGGAGCCCGCGAAGTTGATATCGCCGGCGGCGTGCAGCCCGATCACCCCGGACGTGTTGCTCGCTTTGATCAGTGCGCCGGCGTCCTGCACGATCGAGCCGGTCTGCGCGACCATCGTCAGGTTCGACGTCGCTGCACCGGACGCGGCGATCGTTCCCGCGCCACCCGACAGGATGGTGCCGCCGGTTTGCAGGATGGAGGTATGGGCGTTCAGCCCGACCATTGCCGAACTGCCCGGCGCGATGATGGTGCCGGCTGTTGTGATGCCGGCGTTGGCGGCGGTCAGGCCGATGGTGCCGGCACTGTTATTCGCCTGGATGACACCGGCTGATGCCTGCGCGATGGTCCCGGTCTGCGCGAGCAGGGTGATGGACGGTGTGCCGGCCGCCGTCGTTCCGGAGTTGCCGGCCTCGATCAGCCCGTTGGTCTGGGTGATCGCATGCCCCGCCGTCAGGTTCACCACGCCGGTGCTGCCGGTCGATTGGATCGTGCCGGCGGTGGAGATGTCGGATGCCGCCGCGGTCAGGTCGATGGTTCCGGCACTGTTGTTCGCCTGGATGACACCGGCTGATGTCTGCGCGATGGTTCCGGTCTGCGCCAGCAGGGTGACGGTCGGCGTGCCGGCGGTCGTCGTCCCGGAGGTGCCGGCTTCGATCCTGCCATTGGTCTGATTGATCGCACGCTTTGCGGTCAAGTTCACCACGCTGGCGGTGCCGGTCGCCTGGATGGTGCCGGCGGTGTCGATGTCCAGCGTCTTCGCGTTCAGCGCGATGTAGCCGTCGGAATTCGTCGCGATGATGGTGCTCGGCAGCGTGCCGGCATTTTGGACGATAGAGCCCGCATCGGCTGTGATGGCGATGCTCGGCGTACCTGCCGTGCCGGCGCCACCGGACAGGATGGTCCCGTCCGATTGCGTCACCGAGCCACCGGCCGTCAGCGCGACCGTGGCCGAAGTGCCCGCCGCAAGAACGCTACCCGACGTGGAGATGTCCGACTTCGTTGCGGTCAGGCCGATGCTGCCGCCGCTGTTGTTCGCCCGGATGATTGCGCCGGTCGACGTTTGCGCGATGGTCCCCGTCTGCGCCAGCAGGGTGACGGTCGGCGTGCCGGCTGCCGTCGTTCCGGAGCCGCCGGCCTCGATCAGCCCGCCGCTCTGGGTAATCGACTGCCCCGCCGTCAGATGCACCACGCCGGTGCTGCCGGTCGATTGGATCGTGCCGGCGGTGGAGATGTCGGATGCCGACGCGGTCAGGTCGATGGTTCCGGCACTGTTGTTCGCCCGGATGACACCGGCCGATGTCTGCGCGATCGTTCCGGACTGCGCCACCAGCGTTACGGACGGCGTGCCGGCGGTCGTCGCTCCCGGGCCTCCGGCCTCGATCAGCCCGCTGCTCTGGGTGATCCCATTCCCCGCCGTGAGGTTCACCACGCCGGCGCTGCCGGTCGCCTGGATGGTGCCGGCGGTGTTGATGTCCGACGCGGTCGCGTTGAGCGCCACGTAGCCATCGGGATTTGTCGCGATGATGGTGCCCGCGGCCTGGCCGATGGTCCCCGTATTCGCCGTGATCAGAATGCTCGGCGCGCCCGATGTCCCGGCACCGCCGGCCTGGATCGTACCGCCCGACTGATCAAACGTGCTTCCGGCGGTGATGTCGATCGAGCCATGCGAGGCTGTCGCCAGAACCGCCCCGTCCAGCCCGACGTTCGCAGACGCATCGATGGTGACGAACGCCGTGTTGGCGGTCGCGACCGTAGTGCCGGTTGCCGATTGTCCAACGCTGCCGCCGTTGAGCGCGATCAGGCTGATGCTGGGGCTGCCGGATGTTCCGGGGCCGTCGGCCTCGATCGTCGCCTGGTTGTCGATCGAGCCGGTCGCCACGGTGATGCCGCTCTTGGCGTAAACGTGGTTGCCGGCGAGAACCAGGCCGGTGTTGGTGATGCTGCGGCCCGCAAGCAGCGTGGCATCTCCCGTCATCGCGACCAGTCGGCCGTTGCCGATATCCAGGGCAGCGTTGAGGAGCACGTTGTTCAGTGCCTCGATCGTGTCCTGGTTGATGATGCTCCCCCCACCGGACGTAATCGTGACGTCCTGGCTCATCGCGTTGACGATGGACTGGTTCGTAACGGAGTTGGTGTTCGTGAGAGTGATCGTGCCGTCGTGCGACACCACCGGGCCCTTGATGGTCAGCGAGGGGACGTTGGTGATTGCGATGCTGCCCTCGGCGCTGACGCCACGGCCGCCGCCGCCAAGGACGCGGATCTGGTTCTGACCAGGCAGGTCGATGCTGCCGACGTTGGGGAGCGTCGGTGCGCTGGCAAGAGTGCCCGTCTGGGTTCCTGTCGCCTCGGTGCCCGGTATCGCGCCGGCCTCGGCAAAGAAGCTGTTGGTGGTGATGGAACCGGCCGATTGCAGGATGTTCCCTGTCGCCTGCAAGGTAACCGCGCCGATGGACGAATTGGCGGTGATGTCTCCCTGCAGCAGCAGGTTGGCCGCTGAGTAGCCAGTTCCTGCGCCGGCCATCACGGCGATCGAAATGTTGCTGGTCGTGGTGCCGAGGTCGTGCACTGGCCCGGTCACGGTCAGCGCCCGTCCGTCACGCAGCAGGAAGCCTTGCGGGTCGTTTGTGAAGTTGTTGCTGCTGAACGCGCCGAGCGTGCCGATCTGGTTCAGCGCGACCGCGGTGGCCGGCGTTCCGAATGAAGCCTCCGACAGGTTGACGTGCCCGCCCGCGAAGCCGGCCAGCGTGGTCGCCCCGATCCTGGCGGATGCCAGCGTTTCGTCGATCGACGACGCGGCGTTCAGGGTCACATGGCCCGCGAGTGCCGACGGCGTCGCGCTGTCGCCCCATACCGTGCCGTTGATGGTGATGCTGCAGGCGAGGCTGCCGCAGGTGGAGAAGTAGTGCGACGTGTTCGGGTTGAACCCGGAGCCGATGGTCACCGAGCCGCCGTTCGCAGCGAACACGTCGCCGTTGACGGTCACATTGCCCGCCGTGCTGTCGTCGCCGGCCAGCAGGACGGCGTTGCCGGTCGTTGTCCCGTCCCGGCCCACGTGCAGAGTGCCGCCGGACGCAATGGTCAGGCTGCCGCCATTGCCGACGTCGATCTCGGCAAACGGTTCGGGAACTGTCGTCGGCGCGGTGCCGAAGGGACCGTTGATCACCGCATAGCTCGCCGCCACGGTGCCGGTGGCCGACGGCTCGGTTCCGGCCATCACGGTGCCGGTCAGCGACAGATCCTGCACGTTGTGCAGCAGGAAGTTGCCGGTGGCGGTGACATTGCCGAGCGTTGCCACGCTGTTGGCGTTGCCGAACCAGTCGATGGCCCGGCCGAACGTGACGCCGGGGATCGTGCCGGGGGGGTTGCCGCCGGTCTCGGTATCCGGAATGGCACCCGACTGGCTGATCAGTGTACCGGCCGTCACGACGCCGCCGGTGACCGTGAACGCGCCAGCGGCGTTGGTCAGGGTGCCGGCATGTCCGATGTCGCCGTTGGTCTCATACACATTGCCGGTGGCTTCCAGCTTCACCGTGCCACTGGTTGCCACCAGCGGCGCTGCCAGCGCCAAATCGGTGGCACCGAAGCCCGAGAGCGCACCGGAACCGGCCACGGCGATGGTGATGCCGGGGCCGCCGTCGGTCACACCGTTGCCGATGACCGAAAGCGCCTGGCCGTCATGCAGGATGAAGCCGGTGTTGGTGGTGAAGTCGGCAAGGTTGGAGATCTGGTTGGCGGTCGGCGAGCCGAAGCCGGGCAGATTTGCCTGGCCCCCGGCGAAGCCGGTCAGCACGCCGCCCTGAATGACGCCGGGTTCGTCGATGTTGCCATGCGCGTATAGGCCGAGCGTGCCGGGCGTGCCGGCATGGGCGTAGCCGACGATCTGCACGCTGCCGGCGCTGGCGACGCCCCGCGCATAGCTGTGCGACGGCGCCAGGGTCGGGGTCGCCGCCGTGTAGCCCACGCCGGCGGACAGGTCGGCGTCGGTGTTGGCGAACACCGTGCCGCCCGACGCCACCGTGACGTTGCCGGACGTCGCGCTGTCGCCGGCGTGCAGTGACACGTCGCCCGCCGTTACCCGACCGCCGTTCAGCACCGTCAGGTTGCCGCCGCCCAGCACGTCCAGTTCGGCGAACTGCGGTGAGGCGCTGCCCGCCTGCACCGTGGTGACGACGTTCAGGTCCTGGTCATTGCGGATCAGCACGTTGCCGGCCGCTGCCGTGACCCCCGCGTTCAGCGGGCTGGGCGTGGTGAAGCCGGCCTGCGTGCCCAGGTTGCCCAGATGCGCGATGTGGTTGGGGCCGTTCAGGTAGATGTTGCCGGTCGTCACCGTCCCGGTCAGCGTATCTACCGTGACGCTCGCCCCGGGGCTGGCACCGATCGGGGTCTCCACCGCGTCACCCGTGCTGTACAGCGCCAGCGTGTTGCCGGTGAGGTTGGCAGCCCCGCCCAGCGTAACCTGGGTGTTGATGCGGATGCCGCCGGCGGCGGTCGTCACCCCGTCGTCCAGGCTGCCCAGCGCCAGGGTCTGCGTGCCGGTCGGGCCGGGCGTAACCGCGGACAGGGAGCCCGACATGGTATCGATCAGCGCCAGGTCCGTGGTGCCCAGCGATAGCGTGCTGAGGCCGAGCGAGCCCGCGGCGTCGATCGACAGCGTGCGGCCGCCGGTCATC
The DNA here is from genome assembly GCA_963721065.1 of uncultured Alphaproteobacteria bacterium. Classification (GTDB taxonomy): domain Bacteria; phylum Pseudomonadota; class Alphaproteobacteria; order Acetobacterales; family Acetobacteraceae; genus CAWBLP01. The sequence continues at coordinate 629,215 of CAVRHO010000008.1, read as the reverse complement.
GGTGCGATCGCCACCTCGCCGGACCGTGCGCGGACGATCGGCGTCCCCGCCGTGCCGATGATCCGCAGCCCATCCGCCGCCAGCAGAATGCGGCTCGGCGTGGTGGTGCCGGATGACAGCGGACCTTCGACCGCGAGCAGCGAGCCCGCGCTGTCGATCGCGCCGGTGGACAGCGTGGTGTTGCCCGAGATGATCTCCATCGCCGGTGCGGTCAGCGCGATGGTGCCGGCCGCCAGCGTGCCCGCCGCATTCGCGGTAACCGTGCCGACCGCGACCAGGCTGCCGGTGCTGTCGGCGACCCGCACGTCGCCGTGGGCCGTCAGGTTCTTCAGGCCGGCCCCCGGCGTCCCCACGGTGGAATAGGTCGTGCCGCCAACCGTTCGCGTGGCCACGTTGCCGAGTTCGGAAACTGATGTTGCTGCCCGTCAGCGAGAAGCTGCCGCCCGCGGCCGATGTCGCCGTCGCGCCGGCGGTCCCGGCCAGGGAGACCACGGACAGGCTGCCGCCCGTGTTCTCCTGCACCGCCCCGTTTGCATCGAGCACCAGGTTGCGGGCGATCGCCGACAGGACGATGCCGCTGTTGATGTCGATCTGGCCGGCGCGCAGCGTGCTGCCGTCCAGGCTGCCCAGGATCAGCGACTGGGTTCCGGCCGTGCCCGCGGAACTGCCCAGCGTGTTGATCGTGTCCAGCATCGCCTGCGTCAGCACCAGCGTGCCGGCCGAGGACACCGCTCCGTTGGCATCCAGGTCGATCGTGTTGCCGCTGGTCAGCGGGGCGATTGCCACCAGCCCGTCCGGTGCATTCACCACGGTGTTGCCGGCGCTGAGCGGTGTCAGTGTCAGGCCGTCCGTCAGCAGCAGGATTTGGCCCGGAGTCACCGTCCCGGAGGCGATCGTCGCATCAGCCTGCAGCAGGCCGTTGGCGGTGATCGACAGGCCGTTCGGCGTCGTTACACCGCCGCTCTGATCAACCGTGAGCGCGGGGGCCGTCAGGGCCAGCACGTGACCACCGATAGTGCCGCCGGCCAGGACGGTGCCCACCACCGTCAGGCTGTTCGCGTTGTTCAGGCGGACATCGCCGCTGGCCAGGAACGGCCCCAGGTCGGTGATGCCGTTGGCGTTGGTGAAGGTCGCGTCGCTGACCACGTTGGGCGAGAACGGCGTGGCGAACGTCGCCCCCCGCCCGGTGCCGGCGGGGACATAGCCCGCGGTGCCGGACAGCAGCGTGGCGGTGACCGTGCCGCCTGCGGCCTCGGTGACCGCGCCGGAGGTGTGGATCTCCACCCAGTCCGCGCTGATCGGCCGGCTGAGCGTATAGGTGCCGCTGGCCGGTGCCCCGGTGTCGATGACATTCAGCAGCAGATGGTGCGGGCGGGACGCGCCCGAGGCCGCCAGCGTCGGCAGTGACGGCGTGCTGCCCGGGGCGGCCGGTGACGGATTGATGTAGTCGGTGACCAGCCCGGTGCACATGCAGGCCACCGTGGTGTTCGCACCGGCGGTCACCTGAAGGGCAGGGGCGAAGGTCTGGAACGGCGTGGCCTCGGTGGCGGAGAAAACCTCGATCGCAGTTCCGGCCAGCACGCCGCCGGTCTGCGACGCGTCGGAACCGGTGAAGCTGCCGATCAGCGCCAGTGTTCCACCGGCGCCCAGCGTGCCGCCGGCCTGCAGGATGTTGCCGCTCATCGGCAGCCCGGCCGCGAAGCCCTCCACCAGCAGGTCGCCGCCGGCCGCCAGCGTGCCGGCATTCTGCGTGAAGGTGTTGCCGATCAGGGTCAGCGTGCCGGCGGCGAGCATGGTGCCGTTGGTCACGATACTGCCGGCACCCAAGGTGCTGATGGTTCCGTCGTTGTTGGATGCGATCGTGCCGGCGCTGTTTTGCAGGAACTGGCTGCCGCCGTTGATCACCAGACCTGCAACGCCGGCCGTTGTGCCGACATTGATGATCGTCCCGGCCGCCTGCGTCAGCGTGCTGCCCGCGGTGATGGATACGCCATCGGCGTTGATCAGCCCGCCAAGCTGGTCGAATGCACCGTTCGCGGTCAGCGTCGCGGCGCCGGTGGCGCCGATCAGCGTCACCGTGTTGCCGGTGCCGCCGACGGTCATGTTGCCGCCTGCATGCAGCGACAGGGAGCCGGCCGCGGCGCCCAGGTCACCCAGCACCAGCACCGACCCGTTGTTGCCGATGGTGACGTTGTTGCCGTACACGACGGCGTTGGTCGGGATGGTCAGCGTGCTGGCGTTGTCCTGCAGCACCAGGTCGCCGCCCACCGTCACGTCGCCGAGCGTGGCGACGTTGTTCAGCGTATTGCCGAGCGTGACACCGGCAACGATGCCGTTGGTGCTGATGCTCAGCGTGCCGACGTTCAGCGGGCCGCCGGATTCGGAGATCGGCCCGATGCTGTCCAGCCGCAGTGCGGGAACGGTGCCCAGGTTCACCGCGCCGGCGAGGTCGATGCTGCCGGCGGTGACCACGTTGGTGCCGCTGTTGATCTGGTCGTGATAGCCGCCGATCCGCAGCCAGGCCGCGTGGACGGCGCCCAGTGCGGTGCTGTCGATCACCAGGCCGCTCACGGAGCCGCCCAGGCCCACCGTGGTGCCGGAGGTTACCGGCGCAATCTCCACCGTGCCGCTGCCGGCGGTGATGCTGGTGCCGGACGCCACAGTCAGGCCGTCGGTGACCAGGCCGATCGTGCCGTTCGTAGCGGCGAGCGAGCTGTTGGCCAGGAAGCTCAGCGTCTGGCCGGCGGCTTCCTGCAGGAAGACGTTGCCGGATGCGGACACCGTGTTCTGCACGTCCAGCGACGACCCGTTCACCAGCTCGATGTTGCCGCTCGTGGCGGTCAGCGTGCCGGTCGTGCCGGTCGCGCCGATGGTGCCGATCGCATTGGACGCGGCGGTCAGCGTGAAGCCGTTGGTGGCGGTGCCGACCAGCGTGCCGACGCCCAGCGTGCCCGTGCTCTCGGTGACCGCGCCGCTGGTGTCCAGCCGCAGCCGGTGCACGGCGGAGGTCGCCAGGCTGACATTGCCGGCAATGTCGATGCTGCTCGCGGAAATCGTCTCGGCGTTGGCGTTCGGCCGGTCATGATAGGCGCCGATCCGCAGCTCATCGGCGGTGATCGCGTTCAGTGCCGCGCTGCTGAGCACCAGTCCGCTGCCGCCACCCAGGCCGACGGCGGTTCCCGTGGTGGTCGGGGCGATCTCCACCGTGCCGCCCGTGGCCAGCCCCGCGTCGATCGTGCCGCTGTTGAAGGTGAGGCTGTCGGTGACCAGGCCGATCGTCTGGCCGGCCACGATCACCGAGCCGCCGTTGAACGTCAGCCCATTTCCGGCGGTCTCCTGAACGAAGACATTGCCGCTGGTCGCCTGGACCGTTCCGCCAACGGTCAACGGGATGCTGTTGCGGAACTGGAAGTCGTTGACCGTCAGGAAGGTGCCGAGGGTGCCGACCTGGTTGGCGGTGTCGGTCAGCGTGGCGGAGGCGGCGGCGGTCGGAACCGTGCCGGGGCCGTTCAGCACCTTCGCGATGATGGTGCCCTTGCCGGCGTCCTCGGAGATCGCGCCGGTGCTCTGCAGGGTCACGGTGCCGGTGGTGCCGGCGTCGAGCAGGCCGGCCGTGCCGCTGTTGCCGATCGCGATGGTGCCGCTGCCGGTCTGTACCAGGGCCAGCGTGTTGCCGGCGGTGACCGTGCCCAGCACGTTCAGCCCGTACGCCGTGGCCGTGCTGTCCTTCAGCAGGAAGTCGCCGGTCGTCTTGTTCGTGAGGAAGTCGCCGAGGTTGGCGATGGTGTTGCCGGCACTGAACAGGCTGGCCCCGGAGGCGATGGTCGCACCGGACGGCCCGACCAGCGTGTTGGCGATGATGGTGCCGTTCGTCGGATCTTCGGTGATGGTGCCGGTCGTGCTGAGGGCAACCGTGGTGCCGGCCTGCAGCACGCCCGTCGTGCCGCTGTTGCCGATCGCCAGGGACCCGCCGCTGAGCACGGTCAGGCCGAGATTCGTGCCGGCCGAGACCGACCCGACCACGTTCAGCGCGGACCCGTCGGTCAGCGCGAAATCGTTGGTCGCCGCGAAGGACGCAAGGTTGGTGACCGCATTGGCGATGCCGCCAAGCGTGACGGAGGAGGCGACGCCGCTCAGCGTATTGACGATGATCGTGCCGTTGTTCGGCTCGGTGATCGCGCCGCTGCTGTCCAGCAGCAGCGCCTGTGCCTTGCCGGTCAGATCGACCGTGCCGGGGTTCCCGCTGGTGCCGACCGCGATGTTCCCGCCGGTGTGGGCGAGCGTGCTGCCGTGGACCACATCCGTGAAGCGGCCCACCATCACCGTTCCGGTACCGGTGCTGATGTCGCCGAGCAGGGTTTGATCCAGGACCAGGCCGCTGCCGGTGGACGCACCCAGGGTGATGATGCTGCCCGTGGTGAACGGCGCGAGCTCCACCGTGCCGTTGCTGGCGGTGATCGTGCTGGGGGTGGTGCTTTCGGTGATCTGGTCGGCGATCAGCGAGATCCGCGGCGCCGCCGCCGTCGCATTCAGTGTGGCGGCGTCAAGCTGCAGCGCGTCACCCGCATGGGCGACATCGATGAAGATGTTCGGACTGGTGTAGGTGCCGGTCAGCGTGGTGGTGGGGTCGAACACCAGCACCAGGTCGCCGTTGGCGGTCGCGCCGGTCATCGTCGTGACGTTGTTGGCGGTGCTGGCCAGGTTGATGCCGCCCTTGCTGCTGGTCGCAGTGAGGGCGTTGGCGATGATGGTGCCGTTCGGCTGGCTGATCCCGCCATCGGCGGACAGGCTCACCGTGCCGGCGTTCAGCACGCCGGCTGCGCCGGAACTCTGACGCCAAGCGCCAGCGTGCTGCCGGAGACGTTGATGGTGAGTGTGTTGGCGTTGGCCGGATTGGGCGTAGCGGCGTTCGTCGGGCCTGCGGACACTGTGCCGGCGACGGTCAGCGCCTTGCCGTCGTTCAACGTTAGGTCGCCATTGGTAACGGAGAACGAAGAGAGCGTGCCAATCTGGTTCGCCGTGCCGGTGGCGCCGGCCAGCGTCGCCGCGCCGGTCGCGCCGCCGGACAGCGTGCCCGCGATCATCGTGCCGGTTTCGCCGATGGTGCCGGCCGTGGCGTGCAGCGCGATCGCGCCGGTGCTGCCGGCATTCACCAGGCCGGGGATGGCCAGCGCCGATCCGGTGAGGCCGATGCTGGCCGCGGTGACCGTGCCGCCGATGCTCAGCAGGCCGCTGCCGGTCAGCGCCACGCTGCTGCCGCCGTTCAGCACGCCGCTCTGGGTCAGTGCCAGGCCGTCATTCAGCGTGAAGCCATTGGCGGTGAACGCGTCCAGCGTGCCGATCTGGTTGACCGTGGCTGCCGGCGCCGGCCAGCGCCGCCGCGCCGGTCGCGCTGCCGGACAGCGTGCCGGCGATCATCGTGCCGGTTTCGCTGATCTTGCCTTGCGCCCCCGGGCCGGTGGCGGTCAGCGCGATCGAGCCGGTGCTTCCGGCATCCAGCAGGCCGGGAATGGCCAGCGCCGATCCGGTCAGGCCGATGCTGGCCGCGGTCACCGTGCCGCCGATGTTCAGCAGGCCGCTGCTGGTCAGCGCCACGCTGCTGCCGCCGTTCAGCACGCCGCTCTGGGTCAGGGCCAGGCCGTCATTCAGTTTGAATCCGTCGGCGGTGAACGCGCCCAGCGTGCCGATCTGGTTGACCGCGGCGCCGGCGTTGGAGAAGTCCGCCGCGGCCGCGCCGGCACTGCCGGTCAGGGTGCCGGCGATCATCGTGCCGGTCTCGGTGATCCCGCCCGTCGTGCCGGTCAGCGCGATCGTGCCGCTGCTGGTGGCGTCCAGCACCCCGGCGACGCCGATGCGCATCGGAGGTGATGGTGATGTTGGGCGCACGTGACGGAATGCCGGTGACGTCCAGCGAACCGGTATTCGTCAGCGCCAGGCTGGTGGCGGTGCCGCTGCCCAGCTTGCTGATGCTGTTGCCCGTGTTCGTCAGGGTGACGTTGCCGCCGTTGAAGGTCAGCAGGCCGACCTTGGTCAGCGCGGCACTCTGCGAAACCGGGCCGTTCGCCTCCAGGTCGAGCGCGTCACCGCCCAGGTCGAAGGCACCGGCAACGCTGATCGCGTTGGCGATGATGCCGGGCGCGGCGCTGCCCGGCTGGGTGACCGCGCCGATGCGGATGGTGCCGGCAGTGATGCCGGTCAGGTCGGTCAGCGACAGCCCGCCGGCCGCGCCCAACGTCATGGTGCCGGCGGTCAGGGGCGCCAGTTCGAACACGCCGGTGCCGGCATTGGCAACGCCTGCCGCGCCCGCGGTGCCGAGGTTGTTCAGTGCGTCGGTCTGCAGCCCGATCCGGCCACCGTTCACCGACAACGTGCCGGTGTCGGTGAAGGTGAGCGTACCGGCGTGCAGGAAGATATTGCCCGATGGGTCCGACAGCGTGGCAGCGATGACCAGGTTCTTGCCGGCGGCATTGGCCAGGTCGAAATCAGTGGCCGGCGCCGGTGACCGCGAAAGCGCCGATGGTGCCGATGGTGTTGGTGTTGCTCATCAGCGACACCGTGCCGGCGGCGCCGCCGGTGCTCTGCAGCGTGTCGGCGAGCAGGGTGCCGGTGCTGGCCTCGCTGATCCCCGCGGCCGATGACAGATCGACGGTGCCGCCGTTCAGCACGCCGTTCTTGTCCAGCGTGATGCCGCCCTTGGTCGTCGTCAGGCCGAGGCTGCCGGTGGTGGTGATGCTGCCGGTCGCGGCGGCGCCATCACCGATGCCGATGGTGCCGGCGCCGATGCTGACGTTGCTGCCGCTGACGGCGCCGCTCACCAGCAGGCTGCCGGTGTCGTTCAGCAGGAAGTCGCCCTTGGTGGCGGAGAAGGACCCAAGCTGGGCAATTTTGTTGGCGGTGCCCGTCAGCGACACCGTGTTGGTGACGCCGCCGGTGCTTTGCAGCGTGCCGGCGACCAGCGTGCCGCTGCTGGCCTCGCTGACGCCCGCGGCGGAGGCCAGATCGACGGTGCCGCCATTCAGCACGCCGTTCTTGTCCAGCGTGATGCCGCCCTTGGTGGTCGTCAGGCCGAGGCTGCCGGTGGCGATGATGCTGCCGGTCGCGGCGGCGCCATCACCGATGCCGATGGTGCCGGCGCCGATGCTGACGTTGCTGCCGCTGATGGTGCCGCTCACCAGCAGGCTGCCGCCGTCGTTCAGCAGGAAGTCGCCCTTGGTGGCGGAGAAGGACCCAAGCTGGGTGATGCTGTTGCCGGTGTTGGTCAGCGTCACCGAATTGGCGACGCCGCTCAGCGTCGCGACATTGGTCAGCGCGAAGCTGCCTTCCGTGATCGCGCCGTTCGCATAGAGTTCCAGCGGCAGCCCGTTGGCGTCGAACGCGCCGCCCAGGGTGATGCCGGTTGCCGTGGTGGAGCCGGCGACCTGGCCAATCCGGACGGTGCCGGTGCGACGCCGGCCAGCGAGGCGAGCGCGTTGCCGCTGCCGCCGATGGTGATGGCGCCGCTGTTCGGGGCGAATTCGAACGTGCCGCCGGTGATGGTGCCGGTGCCGGACGCGATCGCCAGCTTGTCGGCCTGGAAGGAGGCCAACCCGCCGACGACGCGGGCGGCGATGGAGCCATTGACGGTGATGCCGGCCGGGTCGCTGGTCTGCAGCAGCACGTTGCCGGACGTCGCCGACAGCGCGCCGTTCACCGCCAGCGCCTTGGAATCCTTCAGTGTGAAATTGCCGCCCAGCGCGAAGTCGGCGATCGTGCCGACCGCGTTGGCGGTGCCGGCCAGATCCACATTGTGGGCGATGCTGCCGCTGCTTTGCAGCGTGGTGGCCGCGATCGTGCCGGTGTTGGCCTGGGTCACCGCGGCGCCGCTGGCCAGGTCCAGCGTGCCGCCGGTCTTGCCGATCGTGGCCGACCCGAGCGCCAGGGTGCCGGTGCCGCCATTCAGCGTGACGGTGGTCGCGGTGACGGCGCCGCCGCCGTTCAGCGTGATGCCGCCGCTGCCGGATGTCAGGTTGGCGGTGGTCGCAGCGGAGACCGGCGCGGAAATGCTGATCGTCCCGCCGGTTCCCGACAGCAGGTTGACGGTGCCGCCGGTGGAGGTGACGGAGCCCAGCAGCGAGATCTGTGGCGAGGCCTGCGGCGTGATGGTACCCGGGGCGGCGTCGCCGGTGGCAAACGTCACGTTGCCCGAGGCGGTGACGCCGATGCCGGCATTCACGGTGATGCTGCCGCCGGCATCGAGCGTGAGATCCAGGTTTGGCGCTTTGGTCAGGCTTATGTCGCCGGCGACCGTAATGGTCTTGTTCGCCTGCAACCGCACATTGCCGTTGAAGGCGTTGAGAACGCCGTTCGACAGCGTATCCGGCGCACCGGTCAGGCCGTCGCCGGCGGCGACCGTGCCCGTGTTTGTCCCGAAGTTGCCATCCTCGGTGCCGCCGGAGCCCTGTGCGACGATGTTCAGGTAGTCGGGATCGAGCAGGATGCTCCCGGTCGCACCCTGTGGGGCCGACACGTCGATCGAGCCGGTGATTCCGACCGTCTTGCCGGAAACCTCGACGCTCCCGCCGTTGCCGCCCTGCGGGCCGCCCTTGGCGCTGATGTCGCCGTCCATCGTCGTGGTCCTGGTGGACAGCGCCGTGACATCCCCGCCATCGCCTTTGGCGGTGGCGTCGGCGTGGATGGACGCACCCTTTGCCACCGTCACATGTGCCGCCGTCAGCGTCGGCGTGACACCCGGCCCGCCCTTGGCGCGCGCCAGGGTGGTGCCCAGCGCCACCGTACCGCCGCCGGCCTGGCCGGACGCGTCGATGCGCGCGGTGGACGCGACGGTGACATTGCCGCCGGTGTTGACCGCGATGACGCCGCCCTTGCTGCCCGCCACCTGTCCGGCCGCGGACAACTGCCCCTGCACGACGATCCCGCCGCCCACGCCGTTCAGCGCAATGGAGCCGGTCCTGCCGGCCACGCTGTTGGCGCTGATCCGTCCGCCGGCATCGACCAGCGTCGTCACCACGCCGTCGGCCTGGCGCGCCGTCAGTTGCACCGTGCCGCCATCGGCGCGGATCACCCCGGTATTGGTCACCAGCGCGGTAACCGGCTTGCCGTCCGGCCCCAACGGCGCTTTCGTGACCTGGCCGGACACGTCGAGCGACACCAGGCCGTCGCCGTACATGTCCACCGTCGTCTTCCTGGCGCCGGCGAGCACCACGTGACCAAGTTTCGCCGTGATGGTGCCGGAGTTCGCGACCGACGGCGCCACCAGCGCAGCCAGTCCGGCCTGCTTGATGGTGATGTTGCCGCGGTTTTCCACCCGCGCGTTCGGATCGGCCGAACGGTCGAAATTCATCACGCCGGTGTTGACGAAGGACTTCATCGCACCGTCGGACATGCTGGCCGCGGTGACCATCAGCCCGTTGGTGTTGACCTGCGCCCCCTTGTAGAAGGTGACGCCGGCCTGGTTCATCAGCACGATGCGCCCGTTGGCCTGGATGCGCCCGGCGATCTGTGACGGGTTGGACCCTTCCACCCGGTTCAGGGTTACCGACCTGGCCGACGGCTGGTGATAGACGACGCTCTGCTGGCTGCCGACATTGTAGGTCTTGAAGCTCAGCGCGGCGCGGTTGCTCGCCTGGTCGATCGTGGTCTGGTGCGGCTGCTGGCTGACATTGGCCGAACCGGCGATCACCCTGGCACCCGTCGGGCGTGCGTTCGGCGCCGGTTGGGCCGCTGCCGGCTGTGACAGGCCCGGCACCGCAAGCACCACCACCACGGTGGCCTGCAGCGCCGTGCTCATCATCAGCGCGCCACGCTTCCGCCGCGTGACACCCAGCAGCTTCACGGATTCCTTGCGTCGCGGCTTGGCCATTCGATCAGTTCCCTCGCCGTCCGGATGATCGTGATGATCACGCAATCATCCGCAGTGCGTATGTCAGAAGCGTCCCAGCAGACGCCAGTACAAACCAATCCCGTTCAGCGCCGAAACGTTCGGCGGGCCGCCGTTCGGGTATTTGTTGAAGCGCGCCAGCGCCTCGAGATCGACCTCGAAATGGCTCGTGACCTGGGCACGCATGCCGCCGCCGGCCGAGGAGATCATGGCGGCCGGGATGTCGTTGGCGTTCTGCCAGGTCTCACCCCAGTCGTAGAACACGTAGAACTGTGTCGCGATGTCCTTCGGCAGATGCCACTTGGACAGGTCCCACGCCGTGTTCAGGTGCAGTTCGGCCGTGGCCGCCAGCGCTTTGTCACCGGCGACCTGTCCGGCATAGTAACCACGCGTGAAGCGCGCACCGCCGAGATAGAACTGTTCGGCCGGCGGCAGGATGTCGCCGCTCCACTGGCCGGTGACCAGCCCCATCAGCGCCACGCTCGCCCCCTGCCAGGGAGAGAACAGGGTCTGGGTGCGGCTTACCTCGAAGTTGATCTTGGTGAAGTTGGTCTGCTCGTTGGCGCGCGGCGCCTGGCGCAAATCGTTGACGTCGTTGGGTTCGGCGCCCAGCGCGTTCAGCCCCTGCGACACCCGGAAGGAAACCGCGTTGACCGCCGCCCGGCTGGCACCCAGCAGGATATCGGACCGGGCATAGTCCTCCCCCAGGCGCAGAACACGCAGCGAATCATAGTTGGCGCGGGACAGGGTACCCGTGGCGGTGTCGGTGCGGACTTCCGATTCGATCGCATCGAAGGACAGATAGACATCCAGCGTCTGCTGGCGCGACCGGATCACCGGATAGGTCAGCGTGCCGCCGAACACCGAGGTGCGGCCGTGGTAGTCCAGCAGCGACAGCGCGTTGCTGCCGCCGCCGGTGGGAATCGCAAGGCCGGTGCCGGCATAGACCCGCAGCTGCAGGCCCGAGCTGCCCAGGAACATTTGCTCGGAGATCTGACCGAAGTTCTGGCTGTTGGGGAACGTATGATACCAGGAGACCTGGGTCTGTTCGCCGAACTCGGTGAAGCTGTTGAAGTCCAGCACGCCCAGGCCCTCGATCGGGCCGGTCTGGTCGAAGGCGCGATTGTCGAACGTCAGCAGGCCGGACACCGGCTTGCGCTTGACGCGCGCGATCAGGTTCAGCGCACCCGGTTCATCGGCGGACGGTTCCAGCACCGCATGCAAGGTCACGCCCGGCACGTCCTGTGCCAGCAACAGGTACCGTTCCAGCGTGGCCGAATCGATCGGCGTGTGCTCGGTCAGCCGGCGCAGGAAGCGCAGCACCTGGGTGCCGGCCGGGCCGATATTGCCGTCCAGCTTGACGCTGGCGATGTGACCCTCGGTGACGATGAAGCGCAGCTTGCCGGCGGCGTCCAGATGCGCCGAGACCGTGCTGAGCACATACCCGGATGAACGGTATTTCTGCAGAATCGCCTGGCGCGCGGCGTCGATGCGACGCAGCGGCACCGCCGATCCCGTCAGCCCGGCGATCTCCTTGGCGAAGGCGCCCTTCTTGAACGCGGTGACGCCGTCAACCCCGACGCTGGTGACGCGAACCGTGCAATTCGGCACCTCGGTGCCGGGCGGCGGCAGGGCAGGCGTTTTCGTGCCCGGCGCGACCGATGGCGCCGAGGGGGGCATGATGCGCGGAATCGGTGAGCCCTGCGGCACACGCCCCGCGGGCCGCGCCGGCGGCGATGCCGTCTGTGCCAGGACAGGCCCGGCAAGCAGAATGCCGGATAACGCGACGGTCGCGAACAACGCATGTCTCGCGACCGAAACCGCCGCCGCACGTCGCCGCGATCCTTGGCCGTCCCCCCGTGGTGCCACTACCGTGCCTCTGTTCCGTCTGCGCGCTGTTATCGGATTACGCAACAATCGCGCGTCTGTGACGGATAGTCAAGAAACGCCCGGAAATCTCTGGCGAATTTTCTCCCTCGATGGGCAGAGTTGATCGACCGCAACGGTACCGCGCGGCACGACGCGGTGCGGTACAGTACGGCTGGCGCTCAATCGCCGACGCGGAACACGGCCTTACCGTTAATCTTACGATCCCGTAGCAGCGGCGCGACCGCGGCGATGTCACGCCAACTGCGTTCCGACCCGATGCGCGGCCGCAGGGAACCGGCCGCGATCAGCGAGACCAGCAGTGCCAGGTCGGGGGCGAACTGCGCCTCGGGACCGCTGGTGAAATAGAAGAAACTCTGCAGCCGGGCGTTCTGCGCGGCACGGAAGTCGGCGAAGCTGACCGTACTCGTCTCGCCCGAGGAATTGCCGAACACCACGACGGTGCCGTTCGGTTCCACCAGGCGCAGCGCCGAACACAACGACGCACCGCCGGCCGATTCCAGGATCAGCGCGAACCGGCCCTGCGCCGAGTCGATGCCGACCACGACCTCGGCCGCGCCCAGGTCGCGCAGACCGTCGCCCCGCTCCGGCGCGCCGACCACGGCGGTCACCAGCGCGCCCGAGCGCGCCGCCAGCTGCACCGCCAGATGGCCCACCCCGCCGGCCGCCCCGGTGATCAGCACGCGGCGGCCGAGCAGGGGGGCGCCGTGGCGGAGGGTGCGGAGAGCGGTGAGGCCGGCAACCGGCAGCACCGCGGCGGCGGCGGTGCTCACGCTTTGCGGCAGCACCGCGATCCGGTGCGACGGCACCGCAATCCGCTCGGCCCAGCCGCCATCGTCGGTCAGCGCCACGATGCGGGTGCCGGCCGGCGGGCTGCTGCCGTCGGCGGCCGGGCGCAGGATCTCGCCGCTGATGTCCTGGCCCGGCACCCAGCCTTCCGGGTTGTTGCGGAAGGACCGCAGCTCCCCGCGGTTGAGCGAGAAGGCACGCACGGCGACCAGCGCCTGGTTCGCCGCGGGCTGCGGTTCCGGCTGGTCGCGCAGTTCCAGCGGGGCCGGGCCGTCGGGGGTGTTGACCAGCGCGAGCATGGGCGCCTCCTGTGCACGCGAACTGCGCCGAGGGTAGCAGCGCGGCACGGGCGGGACCACCGATCGGCCCCGCCCGCGCCGCGAACGCAGGCTCAGTCCGGATCGCGCCCGTGCACCGACGCGTAGCCGCTGCCGAACGCGGCATCACGCTGCTGGAACGCGTGCTTCACCCCGTGCTGCTTCATGGTCTCGCGGAACGCCCGCGCCTTCGGGGCCAGGTGGCCGCGCGCGTCGATCTCCGCGCCGATGCGCTGCACCGTGCGCGCGCCCATCAGCTCCAGGCCGAGATTGACGATGCGCTTGTTGGCCGACAGCAAATGCGGATCGACCAGGCCCATGCGGTCGGCCAGGCGCATCACCTCGGTCTGCAACTGGTCGGCCGGATAGGACTTCAGCGCCAGCCCGATCTCCGCCGCGTCCTTGCCGGTCAGGCTGTCGCCGGTCAGCAGCAGCCGCTTCGCCCATTGCGGCCCGCAATGGTACAGCCACATGGAACCCGGCGGCGTGCCCAGGTCGCGCGTCGGCGGGAAACCGATGCGGGCATCGTCGGCGACGATCACCATGTCGCAGAACCACGCGAGTTCCGTGCCGATGCCGATGCAGGTGCCGTGCACCTGGGCAATCACCGGCTTGTGGATATCGAACAGCGCGATGCGCAGCCGCTGGCCCTGTTCCAGCCGCCAGATGTCGTCGTCGATCTCCTGCCGCCCGCGATACTCCGGGCCGCGGCCGGACGAATATTCCGTCAGATCGGCCCCGGCGCAGAAATGCGGGCCGGCGCCGCGCAGCACCACGCAGTGCACCGCGTTGTGCTCGTCTGCCTCCAGCAGTGCCGCGTTCAGCTCGCGCAGCAGCTTGCCGCTGAGCGCGTTGCGCCGCTCCGGCCGGTTCAGCGTGACGATCGCCGTGGTGCCCTGCAGTTCGTAGCGGATCTGTTCGAAGTCCATCGTTTCCTCCGGTCGGTTGCTCGCCCGACGATCAGAGGCGTACAGTCGCGGCCACACAAGGGGGACCGGAGCGCGTCCATGAAGATCGCCCGCATCGAGACTTTCCTGTTCGACCCCGGCACCGGGAAGAACCTGCTGTTCTGCCGCGTGGAAACCGACACCGGCCTGCACGGCTGGGGCGAGGCCTACGTGACCCCGGGCAAGGAACTGGTCACCCAGCAATTGCTGCAGACCATGTCGCAGTATGTCATCGGCCGCAGCGCCTTCAGCATCCGTCATACCGCGCAGGTGATGTTCGACGACTACGCGATGCGCCGCGCCTCGCTGGACCTGCTGTCGGCCTGGAGCGCGATCGAGATCGCGCTGTGGGACATCGTCGCCAAACACGCCAACCTGCCGCTGTACAACATGCTGGGCGGCGCCTCGCGGGAGCGGGTGAAGGCCTATGCCAACGGCTGGTCCAGCGGCACTGAAACCATCGAGCAGAACGTCGAACGCGCCCTGCGGGTGAAGGAAATGGGCTTCTCCGCCCTGAAATGGGACCCGTTCCCCGGCCCCTGGCGCAGCTTCATCCACCCCGAGGACGAAGACCACGTCGTCCGCTACGTCCACGCGCTGCGCGAAGCGCTCGGCCCCGACTTCACGCTGCTGGTGGAGGTGCACCGCCGGCTGGCGCCGATCCACGCCATCCGCATCGGCCAGCGGCTGCGCGAATTCAACATCGGCTGGTACGAAGAACCCTGTCTGTGCGACAACATCGAACTGGTCGCCGAAGTGCGGCGCGCGCTGCCCGGCGTGCCGATCGTAACAGGTGAAGCGATCTATTCGAAGGAAGCCTTCACCCAGGCCCTGGCCGCGCGGGCGGCCGACATCATCAATCCGGATATCTGCAATTGCGGCGGCATCAGCGCCATGCTGGACATCGCGGCGATGGCGCAGCCGCACGCGGTGGCGGTGGCGCCGCACAACTACAACTCCACGCTGGTCGGGCTGGCGGCGACGGTGCAGCTTTCGGCGATGATTCCGAACTTCTGGATCGCTGAATGCTTCATCAACCTGAAGCCGGCCTGCGATGAGGTCGCGGTGCAGCCTCTGACGGTGCGGGACGGGTTCGTCGAACTGCCGACGACGCCGGGGATCGGCATCGACCTCGATGTCGAGAAGCTGCGTGCGCGGCCGTATCGCGACATGGGGGCGCGCACCGGCAAGTCGCTGCGCAGCCATACGGAGGAGTTCCCGCGCAAGAACTACGTAGTTGGCGCCACGCGAACTGGGTATTAGCGCCACGTCTCCCGGCGCGGCCGGCCATGGTGGTGGGTGAAGGCGCCATGCGCGTTGGAAGCGGCACGCTGCCACCGGTGCTTCATATCGGAACCGGTTGCTTCATGTTGTAACCGGCTGCTTCATGTTGTAACCGGCTGCTTCATGTTGGAACCGGGGCCGTCATGTCGTGACCGCGTCCCTCTCGTCATGGCCGGGCTTGACCCGGCCATCTACCCCCAGACGATCGGGTCGGGGTGCAACGGAACACGCCTTGCCGGGGACAGATGGCCGCCTCAAGCCCGGCCACGACGCGGATGAGCGGTGTCTGTCCGCACCATGTAATCCGGCACGGTCGTAAGCGTCCAACTCCCCGTAACGGGGGCGAGACGGTACGAAGCAAGCGGGAACACGGATGAACACAGATGAACACAGATGAACACGAATGCTGCGGAGCAGGAGGCGGCCGCGGTGCGTTCCTCACAGGTCCGGGACGAAGCGTCGGATACCCGGGCGCGAGGCACCCCATGTACCAGAGAAGTCAAATGCGGATTCAAATACGGTGTGGTGGCACCTACGAAATTCAGGGTCGCGCGCCATGCGCGCCGTCCGGGACTCGCGCAGCTTTGAATCCGCTAACACTGCGCTCCCGTTCAGCAGATCGTCGCAGCACGTCTCACAACAACCTCGTGGTAAACCAGGCGGTGGTCCTGGATTGATCCGCGGCTCCCACGCCCGTCTTCCCGCAGCGCAACCGCCGGCGCATGTTCACAGACCTGCTCTGGAACCCGAAACCCCGACATGTTCGGCCACAGCGAAAGGCCAGGCGACAGGTCGTTCCGGCAGTGCCATCCACTCGGCAGCATTCGTGTTCGTCCGCGTATGATCCGCGTTCCCCTTTCGGGATCCCGTCACACACGAGCCCTGCGATAGCTCCCCCAAGAGCCGCAATGTGGCTCGCTCCACCGCAGAGAAACCCTTTTGGAGGAGCAGCGCCGCCCGCCGCCGGGCGCGGACCAGCCGGAATCATTTCTTGACACAACCGAGCGCGTCAGTTAGAAAGACAAACTATGAGCGACGCGGTCTCCACCTCCGGCCTGTCTCCCTCGCCCGGTCTCCCAAAGGACCGGCCCGGCAGGCCCATGCCGCAGAATATCGCGCACCTCCTCGCCATCGTCCGCGTCCTGATCGGCTACGGCCTGCACCTGGCGGAAACCCTCGAGCACCGCGCCGCCGCGCGCGGCTTCGCCACCATCGCGCGGTTCTTCGGAACGGCACGCACCGCCACAATTCACGCCCGGCTCTGCCGCGGCCTGCTGCGCGCCATGGCGCTGGAACGGGTGCTGCTCGCCCGCGCCGCGCGGGGCCGCGATCTCGTCGCCTACAAGCCCCGCCAACCAGCGCCGCACGCCGCCCGACCGGCCGACGCGCGAGCCGCGGACACACTTGTCGCGCAAGCCGCGCACACGCTTGCCGCTCCGCCACCGGCCGCACCCCACCCCGGGCGGCGCCCCGATCCGGACGAAGCCCCCGATCCGGCCAAGCTGCCGACCCTGGAGCAGCTCGAAGCGGAAATCCGTCGCCGCCCCATCGGGCGGGCACTGGCCGATGTCTGCGGCGATCTGGGCATCTCGCCCAGCCTGTGCCAGGGGAATTTCTGGTTCGAAATAACCTGCGGGCTGATGTGGTATCGCGGCAACCTGCCCCGGCTCATGAAAGCGTTCCGCCGCCGCGAGGTGCACTTCTGCGACACCGAGGCGGACCGCAACCCCGCCCTGGGCTGGCCGGAGCCGACGCGCGACGGCATTCGCCGTGTGATGGGCTTCTTCATCGGCGAACCGCCGGTGCCGCCGTTTCCCTGGCCCGTTCCGCCCGCGCGACCGGAAAGTCTTCCCGGTCAGCAGGTTCTTCCCAACCGCCCGGATGCGGGCGTCGGGCGCTGTCGTGACCCGTTGCCGCGGCCGGCGCTACCCGGATGACGCGTCCCGCATGACCAGGGCCTCGGCCAGGTCCACCAGGTCATCGGCCCAGGTCCTCGTCCGGCCGTGGCCGGGGTGCGTCCAGGCCAGCGTCCGCACGGCAGGTCAGCACCGGCAGCACCCAGCGGGCGGGAAAGCCGCGCCGCCCCTCGGCCGCGCCCAGCAGGGCGCCGGCGATCGCGGCGGTCGTGTTGGTGGGGCCGCCGGCGCTCACGGTTTGGATCAGCGCGGTCTCCACCGGCTGGCCGGTGGCCAGGTGAAAGAAGGCGTTGTGCAGCGCCGCCAGCACCCGGCCCGTGTCGTGGTTCGGCGAACCGGGCGGCTGGCCGGCTTCGGCGCGGTGCAGGACGTCCAGCACCGGGGCGCCCTCCGGCCCGCTGCCCGCCGCCACGGTGCGGGCCTGGGCCAGCATCCCGGCGCGGTCCGCCCCGGTGATGCCGGCCGCGATCGCGGCAGCATAGGCGCCACAGGCGGTGACGCAGACCGGGTGCGGATGGCTCAGCAGCGAATCCTGCATGGCGGCCGCCGCCGCCCGCGCCGGATCACCGGCCCGGATGCCGATCGGTGCGACGCGCATCAGCGAGCCGTTGGCCAGGCTGTCCCGGTCGGCAGCCGCGCGCATCGCCTCCGCGCCATGACCGTCCGCCCCGGCGCCGGCGGAAAAGGCCCGCCGCGTCGTGGCACCGCAGTCGAACGGCCCGGAGACGAACCAGCGCGCATAGGCATCGGCCGCTGCCCCGGCGTCATAATCCGTGCGTCCGGCCAGCATGCGCGCCAAAGCCAGAGCGAGCTCCGAAGCGCCGGTCGGCTGGCCGGCCAGCGTGTTCCAGGTGCCGCCGCCGCGGATGTCGCGGACGCCGTCGGGCCAGTCGGCGGCGATGTCGCGGGCCGCGCGGAACGCCACCTGGCTGCCCAGGCTGTCGCCTACGACCTGGCCCAGCAGGCAGCCCACGGCGCGGTCCAGCGCGGGCTCGCCCACGGTCCGCGGCCATTTCAGGGTGACGCGCACGGCCCGGCGCGGCTCCGTGCTGCCGCGCCAACTTCGGGTCAGCAGGGTGTGCACCGCCTCGGGCGCACCGCCGATGCAGGCGGAGGGGCGGCTTTCGCCATCCTCGGTGTAGGTGACCGGGGTGCCGTCCTCGGCGATCAGCACGCCGCCGGCCGCGAGCAGCAGGGCATGGCCGGCGGCGATGTCCAGCGCGTTCACCGGGCGCAGGGTCACCGTGCCGACCCCGTCGCCCACCGCGACGCGGGCCAGGCGGTAGGCGATGGAGGGCAGGGGCATGAACCGCCCCGGCGCCACCGCGGTGCCGTTCCACACCGGCCGCTGCCAGGCGCCGTGGTTGAGGAACACCACCGCGTTTCTGTCCAACCCGCGCTGGCGCAGGTCGCCGAGCACCACCGCGCCGTTGCGGGTGATCGGCCCGCCCTCGGCCCAGGCGATCATGTCGGCGCCGCGGTCCGGGCTCAGCGGGGCGAACACCACACCCAGCACCGGCTGCCCCGCGCGCAGCAGGGCGATGGACACCGCGCTGCCGCGGCGGCCTTCCAGATAGGCGCGGGTGCCGTCATGCGGATCGACCACCCAGCACCAGGCGTTGCCGGACCCGGCCAGCACCCCGGCCTCCTCGCCGACGAAGCGGGCGGGCAGCAGGTCCAGCAGGCGGGCGCGCAGGAACAGCTCGATCTCGTGATCGACCGGGGCGGTGACGTGGTCGCTGAAGCGCGGGCCGGCGGGGCGGGTGAATTCCTCCGCCAGGCGATGACCGGCCTGTTCGGCCGCTGCGATGACGGCCGGCAGGATGTCGCTGGCGGACGGATACACGGGCAACGCACTCCCTGGGCGGTCGGCGGGGCCGGAGCCGCCGCCCTCGATGGCGGCAACTCTAGGCGCAGGGCTCCGGTTGCGCTATCTGCGCCCTCCCGCCATGGATATTCCCACGCCCCCCACCACCGCGCCGGGCCCGCTGCCCGCGTACCGAGCCATGTGTGCCGCCGGGCAACTCGCGCCCGACGCGGCGCAGGAACGTGCGGCCGACCGGCTGCAGACGCTGTGGGCGCAGGTGCGCGGCTACGACCCGTCGCCCCGGCCGCCGCCGCCCGGGCTGCTGACCCGCCTGCTGCGCCGGCGCGGCGCCGAACCGGCCCAGGCGGCGCCGCAGGGGCTGTACCTGGTGGGGGAGGTGGGGCGCGGCAAATCCATGCTGATGGACCTGTTCTTCGCCGCCGCCGATGTGCCGCGCAAGCAGCGCATCCACTTCCACCGCTTCATGCAGAACGCCCATCGGCGGGTGCATGCCTACAAGCAGGCGCACCCGCAGGTGGACGACCCGATCCCGCCGCTGGCCGACAGCATCGCCACCGAGGCGGCCCTGCTGTGCTTCGACGAGTTCCAGGTGCACGACATCGCCGATGCGATGATCCTGGGCCGGCTGTTCCAGGCGCTGTTCGATCGCGGGGTGGTGGTGGTCGCCACCTCCAACACCGCGCCGGACGACCTGTTCGCCGGCCAGCCCGGCCGCGACGCCTTCCTGCCCTTCATCGCGCTGATCAAGCAGCACATGGAGGTGCTGGAGATGGACGCCGGGCGGGATTTCCGCCGCCGCCGGATGCGCGGCGTGCGCACCTGGCACGTGCCGGCCGACGCCATGGCCGACCGGGCGCTGGACGCCGCCTTCGCCCAGTTGACCAACGGCGCGGAGGGCAGGGCGGAAAAGCTGGAGGTGATGGGTCGCACGCTGACCGTGCCGCTGGCCGCCGAGGGCGTGGCCCGGTTCGACTTCGCCGCGCTGTGCGGCACCGCGCTGGGGGCCGGCGACTACCTGGCGGTCGCCACGCAGTACCACACGCTGATCCTGGACGGCATCCCGCGCCTGTCGCCCGACAACTACGACGAGGCACGCCGTTTCATCACCCTGGTCGATACGCTGTACGAGCACCGGGTGAACCTGATCGCCTCGGCCGCGGCGATGCCGGACCAGCTTTATCGCCGGGGGGAGAACGCCAAAATGTTCGAACGCACCGCCTCGCGGCTGGACGAGATGCAGAGCGCGGACTGGCTGGACCAGCCACATCTGCACTGATCCGCGGCAGGGCGGTTCCTGCAGGACGGGCCCTGTCATGCCCGTGGTGGCCGGGGCTATACTGGTGCCACACCCGACAACGGAAGACTGATTACGGACCAATGGCCGGTCATTCCCAGTTCAAGAACATCATGCACCGCAAGGGCGCCCAGGACGCGCGGCGAGGCCGCCTGTTCGCCCGGCTGATACGCGAGATCACCGTCTCCGCCCGCCAGGGCCTGCCCGACCCCGCCAGCAACCCGCGGCTGCGCGCCGCGGTGGCGGCCGCGCGCCAGGCCAACATGCCGAAGGACACGGTGGACCGCGCGATCAAGAAGGCCACCGGTTCCGGCGGCAGCGACGACTACGCCGAGGTCCGCTACGAGGGCTATGGCCCCTCCGGCGTGGCGGTGATCGTCGAGGCGCTGACCGACAACCGCAACCGCACCGCCTCCGACGTGCGCTCCGCCTTCGCCAAGTACGGCGGGGCGCTGGGCGAGACCAACTCGGTCAGCTTCATGTTCAACCGCATGGGCGTGATCCGCTACCCGGCCGCCGCCGGCAGCGCCGACGACATGCTGGAGGCGGCGATCGAGGCCGGCGCCGAGAACGTGGAAAGCGACGCCGAGTCGCACGAGATCACCTGTGCGGTGGACGACTTCTTCGCCGTCCGCGACGCGCTGGAGGCCCGCTTCGGTGAGCCGGAGACGGCTCGGCTGGACTGGCGGCCCACCACCTCGGTGACGCTGGACGAGGACAAGGCGGCCTCGGTGATGAAGCTGCTGGACGCGCTGGACGACAGCGACGACGTGCAGAACGTCTATGCCAACTTCGATATTCCGGACGAGGTGATGCAGAAGCTGTCGGCATAGCGGTCCGGGTGTCAAAGCATGTTCCGGGTGCCAGGGCATGTTCCGGATGCCAAGGCATGAAGCCCGGGGGGACCCCACGCCGTCATGGCCGGCGGCGGCGGGAACGCCGGGCAACGGCGCCGGGGATGAGGTCTGGTCCTTGCCGCGGCGCGTGCCTTCGGCACGCCTGGATCGTATAGCATCGGCAACCGATCACCGCCCGAGTCCCGCCCATGCTCCGCCTCCTCGGCATCGACCCCGGCCTGCGCTTCACCGGCTGGGAACTCATCGAGACGGATGGCTATCGCCTCCGCCACCTGGGCGATGGCGTGATCGCCACCGACAGCGAGATGCCGGTGCCGGCCCGGCTGAAAGCCCTGCACGACGGGCTGGCCGGTCTGCTGGCGGAGCTGCGGCCCCACGAGGCGGCGATCGAGGAGACCTACGTCAACCGCAACGGTTCGGCCACGCTGAAGCTGGGCTATGCCCGCGGCATCGCGTTGCTGGCCCCGGCGCTCGCCGGCGTGCCGGTGACGGAATATGCCGCCAAGACGGTGAAGATGGCGGTGGTGGGCACCGGCGGGGCGGAAAAGGCACAGGTGCAGATGATGGTGCGCCGGCTGCTGCCCGGCGCCGGCATCCGCCGGGCAGATGCCGCCGATGCACTGGCGGTGGCGATCTGCCACGCCCACCACCGGGCGTCCCGCCAGGCCTGGGAACGCCGGACGGCCGGCTGACCCGGCGCCGCGTCGCGGGCCCACTCGGCCTGCTGTCGCGCGCTTCCTGGCGTGCCGCGCCGGACGGATGCCGGGCGTCAGTCCACGATCGCCTGTGCCTCGATCTCGACCTTCAGTTGCGGCAAGACCAGGGCTGCAACCTCCACCAGTGTGGAGGCTGGCCGGTGATCGCCGAAGTAGCGTTGACGGGCCGGGTTGATACGGGCCCGGTCGTCGATGTCGGTGAGATAGACCGTCACCTTCACCACGTGCTGCGGCCCGGCGCCGGCTGCGCTCAGGCAGGCATCCAGATTGCGCAGGGCCAGGTCGAACTGTTCGACCACGTCGGCCGGGATGTTGCCCGCGGCGTCCATGCCGACGGTGCCGGATACCCAGACCAGGTTTCCGGCCCGGGTGACGTGGCAGTAGTGGCTGACCGGGGCCGGTTGGTCCTCCAGCATCAGACGCGTGATTTCGACCATGACGCACCTCCGGATCGCTGCTGTTGTACCGACAGCCTGCCACACGACGGTGCCGAACCACAGATGGTCGTGGCCGGACCGGCCTCTGGACCGCGGGAGCGGCGGGCGCTGGGTCACCTGGAAGCGCCGTTGGCAGGCGCACCGCTTCGCCGCGGGGGCATATTCTCCGCCATCCCGGGGGCGCACCGCCATGCTGCCGGCACACCAGGCCGGAGGCATCACAAGGGCGACACCCAGAACCCGTGAACGCTGCGTGACGCGAGAACGATGTTAGGATCGTAAAACAGTAATGACTGTACGCTTGTGAACGATGGCTGCTGGAGATAACGTTTCATCGGAATTTGTACGAATATGAACTCTAGTATGGATAGCGCGTACCGACGGAAAGCCCAGGTGTCTTCTGGGAGGGCGGTCCAGGTTGCTGCTGGAGGGCCTGAGCCGGCTGCTCGACGGGCGGTTCGAGGTGCGTCTGGCGCCGGTCGATGGCCAGGCCACGATAGAGGCCGCCCTGGATTTCGACCCCAAAGTCGTGGTGATCGATGTTGAACTGGGCGGCGCCGAACTGGAAACGGCACGCCTGCTCATCAGGCTTCGTTCAAACCTCGCGATGGTCTGCCTGCTTCCGGAATCACTGGCGCCGTTGCCGGATTTGCGCTGGATCAGCAAGGCCGACTGCACCCCCGCCGAATTCGTCCATGCCGTTCAGGCGGCCTGTACGGGTGCCGTGCCGCCGTTGACCGAGGGAACGGACTATGGCGAAGACCTCTTGCGTACGGATGTGACGCAGATATCCGCACCCGTTCTGTCTCAACGGGAGCGGCAGGTACTGAGCCTGCTGGTTCGCGGGCTGACGATGAAGGAAGTTGGCCGGATACTGAACATCACGCCACGGACGGTCGCATTCCACAAGTACAAGATCATGGAAAACAACAATATAAAAGCAAATTCCCAGCTCATCAGATTTGCGATCAGTCGGGGCATCAGTCGGATCTGATCACTCCCGGTTGCATCGGCCATTGTAATTCTGCGGACATTCGAGCGACGGCACGAAGAAACTCGGGAACTTTTCCGGCATGGCATTTACATGTTGCATGAATGCAAATCGATAGATACCAAATAGCGAAAATTCTCCAAAAATTGGGGCCTTGGGGAGGAGGTGTTTGACATGCCTGATTCCGATCCATTTTCGGATAGTCATACGCTGAACAATCGTCATCAGTCTGTTTCCGCACTCGTGCCTTCAACCCGGTGCGTGGACGATGCAGCGCTGCTACGGGCCTGTAACGACTTCCGGGTGATCCACGTCGCCCTGGACCGGCTTCTGGAGGATGAGGCCGAACCGTCGGAACCCCACCTGTTCGCGCTCAACAAGCGCTGGCACCAGGCCTGTCTGCGGGCGCTTTCCATTGCCGCGACCACGCCCGAGGGCCGCAGCGCGAAAGCGAAACTGCTGCTCGCGGTCACCGCAGTCGGTACTGGGCACGGAACCAGACACCTGGGAGCTGCACGAAGCCCTGGCTGCCTCGCTTGCCCACGACTGTTGACCCGCAGCTCGGGCGGCATCGACCACGACCCCGCAGCGGCACCCCATCGCCCATGGCCGTCCGCGACGGCCACGACCCTGGAAGCGCGCTTGCATGCCAATCCTGCGTTTGCCGGCACCCTCTGCCGCAGCGCCGGCCAGCTGCGCGCGGGGCCGTCCGTAACATGCGTACCGCTCACGGACGGGGAGGCGCCCCACGGCAGTCCGGCTTGCGGCCACGGCATGCGCTACTGCCGCGCCAGTTGGGGGAACTGCAGGCACAGCAGCTCCGCACCGGATGGACCGGCGCTGACCGACAGGGCCGCGTCTTCCGGGCCGACGAACAGGCAGGACTGCTCGGGCAGGGGCGCTGAACCGGGAGCTGTGGCGCTGCCCGCCAGCACCAGCCAGAACTGGCCGCCGCCCCGGGCCGGATCCGGCCCGGTTACCGCCTGCAGCGCCGGGATGCGATAACGCCAGGAGCCAAGTCCGTCGGCCGTGGGCTCAAGAATCGACAGGCACGTGGTGCGGGTCACATCGGCCAGCTCTGCGGTGGACAAGGGGGGCAGGGGGCCGGCGGTGGACTCGCGGTGCTGGAAGCGCGCACGCGCCGCGCGGAGGCGCTCACGCGCCTGCGGCATGTACTGGGCCCCGGGATCCCAACTGTTGCGCAGGGTGAACCACGACACGCCGTCATCGGCGGCGACGATGGGGCCGTAGGCCGAGAACGGGTCGGTGTAGTGCACCGCGACGCTGGCCACGTCGTGCACGCCGAGTCGGCCGCTGCCCTGGACGACCACCTGGAACTGGTCGGCCTGGTGAAAGTGCGGCTTCACCACGGCGCCGGGCTCTTTCTCCACCAGGAACGCCATCGGATACAGCGCGCCGTCCGGCGGCGGTGTGTCGCCCGGCTTCAGCGTGTTGCGGTTCTGGCCGATGAAGGTGGTCAGCCAGCCATTGCCGGTCTTGCGGCGGTTGGCCTGCCGGGCCTGCGTGCTGTCCGCGGTGAGGATCATGGCCGTGCTCCCGTCCCCTGTGTTGCCGCCGATCTTACGCCGATCCGGCACGAATGCGAACTCCATGGCCGGATCGCGCGCCGCCGGAACCGCAACCGCGCGGCGGCGGCTTCGCGCGGTGCCGGTCAGTGGCTACTGTGCCGCCGCGAACACGGCAGACGGAGAAGAACAGGTGGCATACAGCCCATTCGATCTCAGCGGGCAGGTGGCCCTGGTGACCGGCGGCAACAGCGGTATCGGCCTGGGCATGGCCCGGGCGCTGGCGCAGGCCGGGGCGGATATCGCCATCTGGGGCACCAACCCGACCAAGAACGCGCAGGCCAAGGCCGAACTGGACGCAACCGGCCGCCGCGTGCTGGCGCTGGAATGCGATGTCGGCGATGAGGCCGCGGTGGAGCAGGCCTTCGCCACCACGCTGACCGAGCTCGGCCGGGTCGATGGGTGCTTCGCCAATGCCGGCGTCTCGGGCCGCGGCGTGGCGTCTTTCCTGGACATGACCGACGCCGAGTGGCACCGCGTGACGCGGGTGAACCTGGACGGCGCGTTCTACACCTTCCGCGCCGCGGCGAAGCACATGGTGCAGCGCGGGGGCGGCGGCCTGCTGTGCGGCACCGCGTCGCTGGCCGCGGTGGAGGCGGCGCCGCGCGGCGAACACTATGCGGCCACCAAGGGCGGCATGATCTCCATGCTACGCGCCCTGGCGGTGGAGTTCGCCCGCCACGGCATCCGCGCCCACACCATCCTGCCGGGATGGATCGAGACCAACATGACCGAGCGGACGATCGCCAACCAGACTTTCAGTTCGAAGGTGATGCCGCGCATTCCCATGCGCCGCTGGGGCACCGGGGACGATTTCGGCGGCATCGCGGTGTACCTGATGAGCGCCGCGGCACGCTACCACACCGGCGATACCTTCGTGATCGACGGCGGCTACTCGCTGTTCTGACCGCGGCGCGTTCGGCCCGGGCGCGGGCTCACGGCGGCGGGGCGGCCCTGGGGCGGTCCCGTGCATCGCGTGCGCGCCGAGCCGCCTCAGGACGGGCCGGTGTTGGGCACGGCCAGCGACGGCAGGGGCGGTGGCGCCAGCGCGGGCGGTGCGTCGGGCCGGACGGGGCAGGACGGGCGGCGGAGGCCGCGGCGCATCAAGCAGCATCTGCCGCAACGCGGCGGCGTGCGGCAGGCCGCGGATGATGCGGGCCATGACCGTGGGCATGTGATGGGTGCCGAACGTGTTCACTTGGCGGAAGCCCGGATCGATCCCACAAGCAGAGCGTACCAGGTCGTGGCGGGCGCAGGCCCGCCACCCCCACGACTTTGCCGCTCGCACCGAAGGAAAGTCGTGGATGACCGGGCGGAGCCTGGCCTCAGGCGCGCCTTTGCCACGACCCATGGGCCGGCCATGACGATGATGGCACGCGCCGGGCTCCATCCGTCGGGATCAGCGCACTAGCTGCCGCTCATCCGCCCAAAAACCATCGCGTCGCGGTTCTTCTGCATCAGCAACGTGATGCTGGGGACTTTGTCGAAGCCCAGGCCACGTGGCGGCTCGTCCTCCGCGCCCTGCACGACACGGGCGTAGCTCTCACCAGCCACTTTCTCCCATTTGCCGGCTGGCTTGCGCACCTCCAGGTTGACCACCGTCGCCTTCATCACAAGGCGCACGATGGGATCATTCGGCGCACCTGGCTTTGTCAGGCAGGGATGACCTGCGATGATCCGCCAGCCATGCGCCAACGCCCAGGCGGTCAGTTCGTCCTTGGTCAAAGCCGTCATCCTTCGCGGATTGATCGAACCTCAGGAACGCGGCGAGCGCTTCCCCTTTGACTCCCGCTCTGACCGGGCTTGCCACGCCGCCATGTCCGCGGCCTTGCTGAAGGCCACCCGGACGCCCGTGCTACCCCGGCTCACCCGGATCTTGCCCGCATTCTGCGCCTTGTGCTCGGCCAGCCAGCTCATGACTTCCGGATCCTCGCTGGTCCTGCCTGCGAACTCGAGCACACCGACGATTTCTTCCTCTTTGCGTCGCTTTACCATCGTGCATGCTTTCCTAACGTTTCGCGGGGGCTTCGCCTGCTTCGACCTGCCGTTCAGAGACCCGCGTTGCGAGCCACGACGATTCGCCTGTCTGTCACGTTGCCACTGATGTCGGCTTCTTACGCCTTCCGCCTGAAAGCTGCCAGTCCGCTCTCGGCCGATGGCGGCCAACAGCGGACAATGGACTTACAGTTCGGAAAGGTCCGCCGTTGGACGAAGGCGGCACCGGCAAGGCGGCACCGGCAAGGCGTGCCGCGGCACCCCGGCCGCCGCGCGCCCAACGGCGGTCCCGAAAGCGTCAGGCCACCAGGCCCAGCTCCCGTGCCTTGATCTGCAGCGCCAGCACCTTGGAGAAGATGCGGCACTGTGCCAGCCCGCCGGCGTGGAACCACACGCCCTTCTGCCCGGTGGGCCGCCACATGCCGTGCAGCTCGCCCTCCTCGTCGAACCCCCAGACGCGCCCGATCCGGTCGCCCACCGCGTCGCCCAGGATCCGCCGAGCGGCGGCGGCCTGGCCTTCATAGCCGGTGGCGAGGACGATCAGGTCGGCCGGCTTCACGCTGCCGTCCTTCATCACCGCGCCCTGGGGCCCGAAGCGCTCGATGTCGTCGAACTGGATCAGCCCGACCTTGCCGTCCACGATCAGTTGCGAGCACCCGGCATCGAAATAATACCCGCCGCCGCGGTTCTGGTACAGCGACTGCCAGCCGGTGTCGTCCGGGCCGAAGCTCAGGCGGAAGCCGCGCCGCTCCAGCCCATCCAGCAGGTCCTTGTCGGCCTCCCGGTTCTTCGCCGTGATCATCTGGTGCGCGCGCCGGTACACCGGATAGGGCGAGGCGATCGCCAGCAGGTCCAGGTCCTCGAACGGGACCGGCTCGTCGTACAGCGCGTAGGGGGCCTGCGCCTCCTTCAGGCTGACCACCAGCGTGGGGCTGCGCTGGATCAGCGTCACCTCGGCCGCGCCGGACACCGACAGGTCCTGTGCCACGTCATGGCCGGAGGTGCCGGTGCCCAGCACCAGCGCGCGCTTGCCCTGCCAGTCCAGCCCGCTGCCATAACTGCCGGAATGCCGCACAACGCCCTGGAAGTCCTTCAGGCCCGGCAGGTCCGGCATCAGCGGCGTGGTGCTGACGCCGTTGGCGAACACGATGTGCCGCGGGCGCATCCGCCGCTCCTCGCCGCCGCCGCGCTTCAGCATTACGTTCCAGCACTGCGCGTCCTCGTCCCAGTCGCCGCCCACCAGCTCGGTCTCGGTCCAGACGTTCAGCTCCATCGCCTCGGCGTAGATCTCGAACCAGTTGGCCAGCATGTCCTTGGGGATGAACACCGGCCAGGAGCGCGGGAACGGCATGTAGGGCAGGTGGTTGACGCGCGTTTCGTTGTGCAGCGTCAGCGCGTGGTAGCGGCGGCGCCAACTGTCGCCGATGCGCTTTTCGCGGTCCACCACCAGCGTATCGACGCCCAGCAGGTTCAGGCGCGCGGCGATGGTCAGGCCGGACTGCGCGGCGCCCACCACCAGCACGGCGGGGTCCCGGTCCTGGTAGGCGATGGCGCGCTTGCGGCGGTCCATCCAGTTCTCGCCGCCGAAGTTGCGCTTCCAGTCCACGTTCTGCCAGCGCTGGCCGTTGGCCGGGTCCTCGTGGCCGCGGATTTCCTCCAGCGTGGTCATCAGGGTCCAGGCGCGGTGTTCGCCGCCCTCCGGCACCAGGCGCACCACGCCGATGCAGGGGCCCACCGTGGTTTCGAAGGTGAAGATCGCTTCGACGACCTCCACGCCGGCGCGGGTCACGCGCCGCGGCGGTGTGCGGCCGGCGGCCGGCGCCAGGCTGCGCGGCGCCATCTGCGCCAGGGTCGGGGCCATGCGCTGTGCGATGGCATCGGCGCCGGAGGTGGTGTGCAGGTCCCAGGTGAACGCCAGGATGTCGCGCCAGTGACACTCGGGGGCGAACAGCGCGGCGATCTGCTCGGCCCGACCGGAGGCGAGCGCCTCCGCAAAGCTGGCGAGCCAGATCTCGGCCGCCGTGGTGGCCGAACTTTCAATGAGGACGTGATCCATGATCGATGATCCTTGTAACGCGTCGGTCCGTCTGTCTGGATTCTCCCCGGGCGCGGGGGCGCAGTTGCAATGCTGCGGCCTCCTCGGCGGCTGACCGGGCAGGTTTCCTGTCACGGCACCGTGCCGCTGGTTGCTTTCCTCAACGGCATATCACTGCTGGTCTGCTTGCCGACACCGGGCGCGTCAAGGTGCAGTGCCGTTCCTGCCGACATATGGGCGGGTGCTGTCGCCGGTATCGAGGCGATCGGCATGCGCCGGGGATCGTTGCGTCGGTCGTCAAACCAGGTCAGTGCAGCGCCAGGCGGTATGCGGCGCCGACCAGGTCGAACATGTCCAGCAGGCGGGCGACATAATGATCGTGCGCGACGAACCCGGGCGCGCCCGGTTCCAGCAACTGCCGCTGCATCGCGTCCAGCATGCGGTTCAGCCGGCGCTGGTGCAGCCCCAGCCGGCGCTGCACCGGATCGGCGACGACGCCGGCGAAGGACGCGACCAGCACGGCGCCGGCCATCAGCCCGCCGGTCAGACCCGCGACCAGCGCGGCGGGCGGGGCGACCGGGAACATGCCGTACCACCAGCCCCCCAGCCCTGCGCCCAGCGGAAACGAGGACACGGCGGCCTGTTGCGCCAGCGTCGCCGCCAGCGCCGGCCCCAGCGACAGGGCCCCCGGTGTCAGCTTGTTCAGCGCGATCGCGCCGCTGCCCAGGCTGGCCAGCGCGGTGGTCACCTCGGACGCGGCGGCGCGGGAGCCGGTGTATTCCGCCATCGCATGGGCCAGCGTCGTTCGCCAGTGCGGGTCGCCCCCGCGGGCGGCGATCGCGGCCAACCGCTCGTGCAGCGCGGCGGTCAGGGACGGGTCGGCCAGGATGGCCTCGGCCAGGGCGTCGCGCGTGGCCACGTGGCGGCCGTCGTCATACGGCAGCTCCAGCAGCTCGGCGTGCAGGTGCCAGGCCAGCGCCCGGGCGACGTCTGTCTGCCGTTGCAACTGCGCCCGGGCGAGCCGGTTGCCCAGCCGCACCGCGCCCACCCGCCGGGCGCCGGACCCGGCCAGGCGCAACCCCACCTGCGGCGCGGCCAGTGTCAGGTTCAACGGTGCCCGGGCAATGTCCCAGCCCAGCGCGGACCGGTGCAGCCGCAGGGCGCCGGTCAGGGTGAAATGCGCATCGACGAAGGGCGCCACGCGCTCCCGCCGGGACGCGATGTAACGCCGGATGCCCGCCTCCACCGCGCGGCGGGCGAGCGCGTCGTCGAGCATCGGCGGCCGAGCCGCCGCGGGCGGGCTGTCCTGCATGTGCGGGTGCAATGCTGCCATGGGGCCTGGGTTGGGGGCCTGGGTTGCAGGTGGGGCGGCGGCGGCGGTTCCGCCACGGCGACTCGCGGCGGCATCTGGGACACGGCACGGTTTTCTGTTAGGCAGTCCATTGCTTAGGTGCGGCTGCGCCGGCCTCGCACCAGGCTTTGCTGACCGGGAGCGGTGAATCAGCCATGTCCCTTCCTGCCCACACCATTCACCTGCTATGCCTGTGCACCAGCTTGGCCTGCGTCGTGCTGCTGTATCGCGGCTACCGCCGCACCGGCATTGCCCTGCTGTTCTGGAGCACGCTGTGCTTCGTGTTCCTCAGCCTGAACAATCTCTTGCTCTACACCAACGTGGCGCTGGTGCCGGAGATGGACCTGCGGCTGTTGCGGCAGGCCAGCAACCTGGCGGCGGTCTCCGTGCTGCTGTTCGGCTTCATCTGGGAAGCCGAATGATGTTGCCGAACCTGCTGCCTTTCCTGGCCGGCGCCGTCGCCATGGGGTTCGGCCTGTCCGGCCTGGCATTCCTGCGCCTGTGGATGCGGACGCACGACCGGCTGTTCCTGGCCTTCGCTGGCGCCTTCTGGCTGCTGATGCCGCCCTCGCTGGCGATCCTGCTGGAGCTGCCGGACGAATCGGACAGTTGGATCTACCTGTTCCGCGTCGCGGCCTATGTGTTGATCATCCTCGCAATCGCCCTGAAGAACCGGCAGCGGCTGGGGCGTTGGGCGCGCAATACGCAGCAGGGGCGTGCCTAGCGGCCCCGGTGTGCGCCGAGTGAAAAATCGGTCATTTTCAGGTACAGGTATCGCATCGGCGCTACGAACCATTGTACCAGGGCTCGTCAAGATTTGCGTCGGCCCGGAGATTGCCATTGTGGCGGGATTGGGGCTAGGATTACGGCTGTCACCACGCGCCTGAGCTAAGGTCCGACATCACCGAGCATCATCATGTCCGCATTGGCAATCGAATCGGTCCTGGGCACCTGCCCGGGGCTTCAAACGCTTGAGAAGGAACTCTCGGCACAACTTGCCGGCATCAGCCGTGTCATCGAGGTGGCCAGCAACGCCGTGCTGAGCCGCCAGGGTACCACGCCCGAGGCGCTGCGATACCTGCTCGACGGGCAGGTGGCGCTGACTCAGACCGCGTCGGACGGCAGCAATGCCGTGATCGACGTCGTGCATCCGGTCAGCAGCCTGGCGCTGGCCAGCGTCGTGGCCGACCAGCCGCATATGATGACCGCCCAGGCGGTGAAGCCGTCCCGGTTGCTGGAGATCCCCGCGGAGCCGCTGCGCCGGATGATCGGCACCCGGCCCAGGCTGGCGGTGACCATGCTGCAGGGCCTGTCGGTGGATGTCGAGGCTGCGACCCGCCAGGTGCTCGACCTGAAGCTGCGCAACTCCGCCCAGCGACTCGGCTGCTACCTGCTGTCGCTGGTCGATGGGGAGGCCGAGGAGCCCGTCGCGCTGCGGCTGCCCTACCAGAAGCGGCTGCTGGCCGCCCGGCTCGGCTGCCGCTACGAGAACCTGTCCCGGGCCTTCGCAGTGCTGCGGGATTTCGGCGTGGAGACGCACGGCGCCCGGGTGATCCTGCACGACATGCAGCGGCTGAGCGATTTCGCCAGCCCCGACCTGCCGCTGCCCGGCGAGCCCGTGCGCAGTGCGGCCGAGGCGTTCAGCCGGGCCTTCGAGCTGTAGCGCAACCGCGCATGCTCGCCGGCCCCCGGCCCTGCCGGCCGCAGGCGAGTCGGGACGGGGGCAGGAGGAATGCGCCATGAGTACACCGGCAACCCAGGCCGTCGATTGGGAAGCGCGCTACCGGGACGGCGCCACCGGCTGGGAGCGACCGGGCCCCAATCCGGCGATCCAGGCCTGGCTGGAGTTGGGTAGCCTGCAGCCCTGCCACATCCTGGTGCCCGGCGCCGGCCGCGGCGCCGAACCCTTGGTGCTGGCCGAGGCCGGCTTCTCCGTCACCGTCGTGGATGCCGCGCCCAGCGCCGTCGCCGTCCAGCGGGCTCGGCTGGAGCGGCTGCATGTGACCGCGCGGGTGGAACAGGCCGACCTGCTGCAATGGCAGCCGCCGGAACCGTTCGACGCAATCTACGACCAGACCTGCCTGTGCGCCCTGCCGCCGACGACCTGGCCGGATTACGCGGCCCGCCTGCATGACTGGCTGCGGCCGGGCGGCCGGCTGTTCATCCTGTTCATGCAGACCCACACCGGCGGCGGCCCGCCATTCCATTGCGACCTGGCCGAGATGCGGCGCCTGTTCGCCTCGCCGCACTGGGACTGGGCGGAGCCGCTGCTGCCCCCAATCGCCCACAACCCCGGCCGCACGGAGCAGCCGGCCGTGTTGCGCCGCAGCCACCGCCCGGGCTGAGGCCAGCCGGCGGACCTGCTACCTGCTCGGCGTTCCCGGTTCTTCGGGGCGGGCCCGACCCGGCCATAGGTCCTGACAGGGCGCCTGCTGTTGCATTCCGCCCCGATCGTTCCGGTGCCATTGCCCGGGTCGAGCGTTGACTGTTGCCCGGGAGCACGTCTGCCCGGGAGCACGTCGGCGGGCAGAGGCTGTTCCGAGCGCACGCTGACGCCGCGGCACGACGGAGACGTGGAGGGGCCGCCTGGAGGGCCTGGCGACACGCGCGCCGCATCGGCCTTCATGTGGCGGGCATCAGAACCGGTCCGTGCGGAAGAAAGATTCAATGCAGAGGGCGCAAACACACGCAAACGGCGCAAAGGGTTCGGGTTCGACCGCCGCATCGTGGCCTGCCACCGCGCCCGCCCGTTTCCGATTCGGGGTCCTGCCAGGCGGGCAGCAACCTGTCGCTCCGGGCTTTGCGGCGGCACCTGCGCCCCGCCGGCGGCGTTTCGCTGAAGGCCGCGGCCACGACATCCGTTCAAGGCCAATGGCAGGCTCCGGGACAGCCGGACCGACCTCGATGCATTTGCGGCCATTCGCGCCCTTTGAGTTCGACTGCTTGGTACCACCCACCGTGCCACCACCGCCTGTTCTGCCCGACGAGCAGCGATCATTCGGTGTGGAGAAAAGCAGCCCGCCCACCCCAAGCCATCCGCAGCAATGTCGGCGCGAGCGACGGTCGGTCGCAAAGCGACGCACCTGCTGCAAACGCAACGGCGTTGGATGCACCAGCGGACCGCATCATCGGCGACGCGCTGACGGTGGCGCGCAGGTTGATCTGCGGGCCGAGAACGTTTGAAACCTCTGTCCCCGACGCGCTTATGGCCAGCGGCCAGTCTCTGCCCACGCAGCATGACGAGCGGACCGCGCGGCGCCACGCCGGCGGCATGCGACGTGGACGGCGGGGAGCTACTCACCAGTATCGTTTCGTGCTGTTACTACGATCTGACGGCTCGTGTCACGAGTCGGCTGGATTCCGGGCGCTCCAGTCGCAGCCAAATCTCGCGCGAGGCGCGTGTCAGGGAGTGTACGGACCTCTTGTGACGTGTGGTCGCATAGAGCTGCGGGTGGCCAGTGCAGCACACCGATGTATTGTGCTGGGCGGACACGCCGGTTGCGTGTGCGGGACTTGGCGCCGATCTGTGTCACACAATTGCAGGTTGCCTGATCAAAGAGAACACATCAGATATGGTGATTGCTTCTGTTGGGCAGGCCTGTTAGTCCTCGACAGTTCTTATAGGGGGACCCAATGAGCGAGACTGCGCTCGATTTGACGGCACGGATTGTCTCGGCGCATGTCGGGAACAACAGTGTCGAAGCAGATCAGTTGCCGGCACTGATCCAGGATGTGTATCGCGCGCTGGCCGCGGCCGGTCAGCCGGAAACGCCGCCGCAGACCCGCGAACCTGCCGTTCCTGTCAAGAAATCGGTTTTCGACGATCACATCGTCTGCCTGGAGTGCGGCAAGAACTTCCGCGTGCTGAAGCGCCACCTGGAATGCGACCACGACATGTCCGTGGACCAGTACCCGCGAAAGGTTCAGCCTGCCGCGTGACTATCCGTTGGTGGCGCCGGAATACGCCGCGACCCGGTCCCAACTGGCGAAGCAGATCGGCCTGGGTCGCAGCCATACCGCGCGCAGGGCGGCCCGGCGCCGCGCCTGACCGGCGGCGGGTGCGAAGGCTTGCCCTGACGCGCCTGATCCCGGCACGGTGTGTGGGTTGAACCACGCAACCGGCCCGGATCCCGACATGACGCTTCGACTCGCCATCGGCGGCTTTCTGCATGAAAGCCACTCCTTCGCCCCGCGCCCGACCGGCTGGGATGATTTCCTGAACCCCGGCGGGTTTCCGCCGGTGCAGCGCGACTCGGCGCTGATCCCGGCGCTGCGCGACACCTCGGTGCCGAGCGCCGGCGCCATCGCGGTGGCCGAGGAAGCGGGGGCGACACTGGTGCCGCTCGCCTGGGGGTTCGCACCGCCGGCCGGGCCGGTGCAGGATTCGGCGTTCGAGCGGCTGTCGGCGCTGATCTGCTCGCGCCTGTCGGATGCGCTGGATTCGGGGCCGCTGGACGGCGTCTATCTGGACCTGCACGGCGCCGGCGTGGTGGAGAGCTTTCCGGATGCGGAGGGCGAGTTGCTGCGGCGGGTGCGCGCCATCACCGGACCGGATCTGCCGCTGACCATCAGCCTGGACCCGCACTGCAACCTGACGGCGCAGATGGTGCGCTTGGTCGATGCGGCGGTACCGTTTCGCACTTACCCGCATGTGGACATGAAGGCGGCCGGCGCCCAGGCCATGCGGTTGCTGCTGCAGCGAATCGAACGCGGGGCGCCCTGGGCGCGGGCATTCCGCCAGTTGGAGTTCTGGATCCCCCTGGGCAGCCAGTGCACGTTGATGCAGCCCATGCAGGAGGTGATGGCCGAGCGGACGGCGCTGGCCGGGCGCATGGGCGTGGCGGAGCTGGCGTTCTGCTTCGGCTTCCCGTTCGCCGATTTCGCCGATTGCGGCCCGGCTGTGGCCGCCTATGCCGACACCCAGGCGCAGGCGGATGCCGCCGCCGACGCCCTGGTAGCGCATATCGCGGCGCGGGAGAGCGCGTTCGTGCAGGAGACGATGCCGTCCGCCGAGGCGGTGGCCGAGGCGAAGCGCCTGGCCGCCGGCGCGGGGAAGCCGGTGGTGCTGGCGGACACGCAGGACAATCCCGGCGGCGGCGGCCATGGCGACACCACGGAGCTGCTGGCCGAGCTGGTGGGGCAGGGGGCGACGGGGGCGCTGGTGTGCCTGATCAACGACGCCGACAGCGCCGCCGCCTGCCATGCCGCCGGCACCGGCGCCACCGTTTCTCTGTCGCTGGGCGGCAAGTCGGACGGGATGCCGTTCGATTGTTCGGCACGGGTGGTGACGCTGACCGACGGGGCGTTCACGCTGACCGGTCCGATGGGGGCGGGCAATCCGGCCAATCTGGGGCCGTCGGCACTGGTCGATATCGACGGGGTGCGGGTGGTCGTGACCAGCCGCAAGATGCAGGCGCTGGACCAGGCGATCATCCGTCATTTCGGCGTGGAGCCGGCGGACTGCCCGATCCTGGCGCTGAAGTCCTCGGTGCATTTCCGCGCGGATTTCGGGCCGGTGGCGGAGCGGATCATCGTGGCGATCGCGCCGGGGCCGGTGGTGGCCGATCCGGCGATCCTGAACTTCCGGCACGTGCGGGCGGAGGTGCGGCGGCGGCCGGCGGGGTAGGGGTGTGGGGCAGGGCGGGGGACGTCGATGTCTGCCTCGCCCGTGCCTGTCACCGAAATGCCGGCACGCCGGCGTTGGTCAGGTTGACGCTGGGTTCTGACGGCCGCGACTCATGATATCGCGCGCGCCAATGCCGGATGTGCACCACGCGGACCATGCGCTGTGCCGTGTCGATTGCATAGATTAGCCGATACGCGTGAGGGCGGCGTCCGTGCAGCACCTGCCTCAGACGCGGATCTTCCGGGGTGACACCGCCGCGCTCCGAGAACTGATCGAGCGTGGCGATCAATCGCTCCAAACCGTTGAACCAATCCCTGGCCTCACCCGAGTGCCTGGCGTTGATAACCTGATACAAGCGCCGCAAGTCGCGTTCGGCGCGCCGGGTCAGCTCAACGCGGTATGTCATGTTCGGCGCGGAGGTCCTCGAAGACGTCGTGCGCCGGCCTGGACTGACCCTGGGCGATGTCCTCGAGGCCCTGGCGGATGCCTTCGGATGCATCGGCCTGGGCAGCAAGATCCACCAGATGCTGATACGCGGCGGCGTCCTGGATCACCGCCGCGGCCTTGCCGTTCACGGTGAGCACGACCGGCCGCCCGGTTTCCTTCAAATGCCGCATGACCTCCGCCGAGTTGTTGCGGAAGGTGGTCATTGGCTGGATGTCCTTGGTAATATCCATCTCGAGCGCTCGCAATCGAATTACCGAATAAGTTACTGCGCTGCCGCGGACCAGACAAGATACGCGTAGTCTGCCGCCCGAATTGCGTAGTGTCGGGACGAGTGCCCTGGGCGGCCCTTCATCCGTAGCTGATTGCCGTCCCGCCATGCCCGTCGGCGGCCAGGTGGAACCCCGCCGGCGCGTAGCTGCCATT
Organism: uncultured Alphaproteobacteria bacterium; assembly: GCA_963721065.1. Classification (GTDB taxonomy): domain Bacteria; phylum Pseudomonadota; class Alphaproteobacteria; order Acetobacterales; family Acetobacteraceae; genus CAWBLP01. Next base: position 592,612 of record CAVRHO010000008.1, on the reverse strand, counting down.
CAGGTGGAACGCCACGCTGTGGCTGCCGTCGCCCACGGTCAGGGTTCCGGCCGCGTAGGACGCCACCGCCGTGGCGTAGGACACCGGCGTGACGTCCAGCACGTCCGTGCTGCCGAACCCGGTGATCGGCGCGTTGAAGGGCGCGGCGTGGTCTACCTGCGCCGTGCCGCCCGGCTGCAGGAAGGTGAGGCCCGATGCGTCGCCCGGCCCGTTGACGAAGTCCATCGTCGCCGTGCCGTCCAGCAGGAAGGTGCCTGCGCCGCTGGCGCCCTGGTCCAGCGTGAGCGTGCCGGCGGACACGGCGATCGTGCCGGCGTTCTGCACGGCGCTGTGCAGCGTGAAGGCGCCTCCGGTTGCCGCACCGGCCGGCGTTCCGAAGTGCAGGGTGGCGTCGGGGGCGACCGATACGCTCCACGCGTCGCCGCCGCCGTTCAGGCCGAGCGTGCCGCCGCGCACCTGGATCACGCCGGGGCTGTGCAGCGGCGCATCGATCGTCGCGGCGGCGGTGCCGGTATTCACGATCACCACGCCGCTGTTGGTCACGGTGCCGTTGCCGGGTGCGCCAATGCTGCCTGGGGTGGTGATGGACAGCACGCCGGTGTTGGTCAGGCTGGCGCTGTGGTCCGTGCTTCCCGCGTCGCCCGTGCCGAGCTGGAGGGTGCCCGCACCCCATTTCAGGATGCCGCTGTTTTCCACGGTGCGGCCGCCGTCGAGTTGCTGCGTGCCGTCCAGCGTGGACATTGCGGTGAGCCGGGTGGTGCCGCTGCCGGTTTGCACGCCATCGGTGAGCGTGGCTTGGCCGGAGGACGTCAGCGTGCCGGCGCCGGCGATGGTGCCGCCGGTTTGCGTCAGGTTGCCATAGGCGTCGGCCGCGATGCTGCCAAACTGCACGTTGCCCGACGCAACCTGGAGAGTGTCTTCGAACGTCGCGTGGCTGGCGGCGGACAGGTCCAGCGTGCTGCCATTCACCGCGGTGTTGGACTCGGCGTAGGGGCCGGCGGTGATGCTGAAGGTTCGGGCGGTGGTGCTGCTGGGCGTGGTGCCGAAGTACAGCGTGCCGGTTCGGGCGCTGGCGAGCAGGCTGCCGGCGGAGCTGCCGCCGGCGTTCAGGGCCAGCGTGCCTTGGTTGACCAGGACGGTGCCGGTGTTGAGCAGCGGGGCGTCGAGTTCGGCGCTGCCAGGGGCGCCGTCCACCGTGATGGTGCCCCCGTTGGTGACGCTGGCGGTTCCAGCCCGCATTTCCACAGCAGCCGCCTGTGTGTTGATGGTACCCTTGCTGGTGCCGCTAGCAGTTCCGGTCGCAGAGACGCCAAGATTTCTGGTTATTGCCAGCGATCGTGAGGTTGGCGCCCGCTGCGTTGTCCAGAGTCGCGTTATTGGCGCTCGCGTTCAGTATCAAATTTGCCGCCCGTCCAAGAAATGTCGGAATGATTCTCAAATAATGTTGCGCCGAACGTGCCACCTGACATGATAAAATCACCAGATTGGTTTGTAAGGGTCCGTACTAGAGTCAGAGCCCGTTTCATGTCTCACTTGTGGCCTGTCCGGATAATCTATTGTGACATTGGAGGTCGGACCAGGCACTATGCCGTCGCCCCAGTTTACGGGGTCGCTGAAACTGCCAGAGGTGTCGAGTGCCCAACTTCCGGGAGGTTGAACGTTCCACTGGCCGTAATCATTCGCCGTAAGCGCGGTATCCCTGTCATAATTTTTTAGGTTATTATCGCGTCTGATATTAGCGCCATCGAAAGTGTTATTTGGAGATCCTGGATCATTCGGCAAGCCCGTATCCTTCCAATAATACTTTATGTTGGGAAGCGAGAGAGATTGCACGATTGCCAAATTGGAATTGCTCGCATAAATGCCAATGTAGTAAGGATTTGCGGCCTCTGTAAACCCGAGACTACGTGACACGAAGCTCCTGGACGCAAAGTCTGCGCTCAGCCGGGTGAAATATTGTGCAGCGGCACTGTCGGAAACCGGAGTCCTCCCTCTGTCGAGTTCAACGGCGAAATATATTGCGGAATGCTGCAGGGACGAATTCGGCCGCTGCCCTGCGGCGTAAGCGTAATTCATCGCGTCGCGCGCATCCGTGTCGGCGTCAGATTGAGAATACATCTGACCTCCACTGGTGCGTTCATGTATAGATACTATCGAAAGATGAGCCGATCCCAGATCGGACGCTTCGGAACTGTTGAACGTCCTCTGTGGCCCGACGTAAGCGCCGAAGAACCTTTCGCCATTGCCATAGAACGTCGACGCTTGGCCAACCAGGGTTGTGTCTTTATCCGTATCTATCCCGGGAACCGCGTCCGGTGAGGATGGCGATACAATGAATGGGTAGGGGCTGGAATGCTGTGAGCCATCCGGGGTGTTGACCTGTACCGCCCATTTACCCGCATCGTTATCATCCCTGAATTGATAGTCCAACTCCGTAGAGGTCATGTAGGTCGGAACTCGGTCGGCGTACGGCTTACCATTCGTGTCGTTGAACGTAAGCGTGTCACCTCTGGTAAAGTTTTTGCCCAGGATCTTTATCGTCTGCGGACTACTGCTTGCCGCACCGTCCATGCAGCACGCCGGTGACTACCAGAGCCGACGAGGCCGAAATCGTGCTCATGCGGTAGAACGTCGAATATCCTTCGACAATAGACGATGTTCACAGCCGGCACCGACGCTTGGGGTGGTCCTATATTGTAGGTCGTCTCTCCTATTGTAACTGGTTTCTCGGAGGTCGTGTCGCCATCATGCACGGGCCAATTATCAATAAGTGTAACTGTATGGGCACTAGGGTCGTAAGACTTCACTATCCCTGCATGGTTTATAAATCCCTTAGCTTCCTGAACAATTCCACGAAATATGTCACCGGGCTCAGGGATTGTGCCGACAGCGGAGAAATTGTCCGTTGTACCATCGACTAACCTCCAGTTGTCGTTGGGTGTGTCCGGCCTAGCGGTTACCTCGATGTGATTTAGGTGATCTGAGCCGAACGGTTGTACCGACGCCTGTGCTGACAACGACCGGCATATCAAACCCGCGATCATTAACATTCGGTCCATTAGAAAGGTCATTTAGCAGGTGCCCTTCATAGGTAGATCCAGTCCGGTTTAGCTCCGAACTTAGGTCAACAGAGCTGAGCCAAAAGAAAGGTGATCCAATATCTTCTGACACAGTAAAAACAAATCCGGTGCAGTTCTCATTTCCCCACGATTTTCCCTCATATGTAATGGAATCAGAAATAATTTTATTAGAGAGTGTGAAACCGCCGCCAGTTACTTCGAAGACGGAGCCATCATGGCAGCCCCACCTGCTAAGGTCGTGCCGAAGAGATTGCCACCTGCGTCGGTGGTCAAGCCGCCGTTGGGCCATGCTATATTGCCGCCATTAAAGTTAAAGCTAGCAAGCGTGATCGGACTAGTGCCGTAGCCTGTAGCGGTCTTGGCGATCTTGAATACCGTACCATAGGTGTCGGCCGCACCCCCGCCCGACACCGTCGTGCCGAAGAGATTGCCGGCGGCATCTATCAGGAGAGAACCATAAGGGTTCGCCCCATCATCCCCACGAAAGTCAACCAGCGTGGTCGGCCTGGTAGCGTAGCCTGCGGCGGTCTTGGCAATCTCGAACACCCTGCCATATCCGTCGGCGCCGCCATTAGGTGTAGTGCCGAAGAGATTTCCGGCGGGTCTGTGACCAGCCCACCCTCAGAATATAGGCCGGTTGGATCGCCATCATTGAAGCTGGCTAACGTGGTTGGCGTGCTGGCATAGCCGCTAGCTCCCTTGGGGACCTCGAACACCGTGACAGTCCCTGTCGTTCCATTTGCGGGATTTCGGTGTAGTCGTGCCGAAGAGATTCCCGGCCGCGTCTGTGACCACGCCGGCCATGGTGACGGACCCGTCGGAGTTGTTGAAGCTAGCCACTGTAATCGGGGTGCTGGCGTAGCCGGTGGCGGTCTTGGCGACCTCGAACACCGTGCCATCGCCTTCAACGCCACCCGACAACGTCGTGCCGAGGAGATTCCCGGCCGCGTCTGCAATCAGAGGGGCATTGGGAGACGCCCCGTCAGCGCCGCTGAAATTGACCAGTGTGATCGGCGCGCTGGCATAGCCGTTAGCCGTTTTGGCGACCTCAAACACCGTCCCATCGCCGTTGGCCCCACCGCCGCCGTCGTGCCAATAAGATTCCCGATGGCGTCCATGATCAAGGCGCACGAGCGCCCGAACCCGTCAGCGCCGTGAAAGCTGGCCAGCGTGACCGGCGTGCTGGCGTAGCCAGAAGCCGTCTTGCGATTTCGAAAACCGTACCATCGCCGTTGGCTCCGCCGCCGCTGCTCGTGCCAAAGAGATTCCCGTTGGCGTCCGTAATCAGCCCTCTTCCCCAGGGGGCCGATCCATCGACGCCGTTAAAGCTGACCAAAGTTGTCGTTTTGGCTGCCATGCCATGCCTCCTCTGCCACGCAATTTTTTAGATACCGAAAAAATGGGCCCCTTTGGACCGTCTTAGGGGGGAGATATCCACCTCGCAATGATATTCAAAGCGCTTTTTCCCAACCCCAACCACTGCATAGCAGAAGCGTAGAATTAGATAATTTCCTACGGGAATTCTAAATTCAATCCATATCGTGCGTTGCTACTACATGCATGGACAGATTGAGATGATCCATTGCCGGATGTCTCACTAGGTTCCTAGCCCATCTTATTCACCGAGCCGACGCTGTCTCATGACGTTACGGCAACGTGGTGCGGTAGAGACGCGCGTCCCCGTTGCTGGCTGGACCGCGTTTCGGCTCGGGTTGTGAGCAGGCGTTGGAGGTTGCAGATCGTCGGGTTGAACGGGGCACTCGCCCCCTCACCTATGGCGATCGGCAGCAAAGCGCCGCGGCCAGGCTGCGGAACAGCGCGGCCTCGGGGCATGCGGCGGCGAATGCCAGGCGCACCCGGGTTGTCGTCTCGCTGATCCGAGCCGCCACCTTGAACAACCGCAGCCGGATGGTGGCGAAGGTGGCGTTGGCCAGCTTGTGTGTCGCGGGGATGCCGGCGCGCACCGTGTGCACCAGCCAATAGGCAGCGGTGTGCAGGATAAGCCGCATCTGGTTGGCCAGCGGCGAGCGGCAGCTGGTGCGGTCGGAGGCAAGCTGGGTCTTGTGCAGCTTGATCAGGTTCTCGGCGTTGCCGCGTGCGCAGTAGAGGCTCTCATACAGCCACCATGCGGAGCCGCCGCCAATGTTGGTGATGACGTAGCGGATATCGAGACCCTGCCGTGTCGCCTCGATGCGAGCGGCCACCCGCCATTCGGTGGGCCAGGACTTCGCGGCATAGCGGATCTCTTTCCAGTCGCGCACTACGTCCAGGTTCTCGATGGCGCGCTTGGTGCGCACCTCATCCGCCTTGGCCTCGACCAACGCCGCCAGCGCAGCATTGCCCGACAGGCCGAAGATGAAACGCACGTCGTTGGCGTCGCACCACTCCATTGCCTCCCGCCTGCCGTAGTGGCTGTCACCGCGAATGGTGATCCGGGTATGCGGCCAATGCCGGCGGATGCGCCGGACCAGCCGGCGCAGGTGCCCGCGGACCTCCTTGCCGGACGGGGTCTTGCCGGGGCGCAGCAGCACCGCGACGCAATGCCCGCTCTCGGCGTGGTAAACATGGATCGGCAGGAAGCACCGCTCATCATAGTGCGCGTTGAACAACGACAGCTGCTGGTGGCCATGCACGACGTCGACCGTGTCATCGATGTCCAGCGTGATGCGCTTCGGCGGCTTGCGGTAGCTCTGGCACCACAGATCGATCATCCCGTAGCCCAGCCGCAGCAGCGTGCGCAGATCCGGCGCATTCTCCCAACGTGAGATGGTCGGCTGCGAGGCGAGATCGTCGCCTCTTTCCGGCAGCCGGCCGCAGGCCAGTTTGAACGCCGGGTCATTGCGCAGGTCATCGAGGTCGTCGGCGTCCGGATAGCCGCAGGCGATGGCGAAGACACGGGCGCGCAGGATGTCTTCCAGGCGGTGCGTGATGCGTGCTTCCTCCCGATGGTCCGGGATCAGGCCGGCCAGCCTCTCGCACAGGCCAAGCTGCTTGTCCGCGCCCGACAGCAGCAGCACGCCGCCATCCGAGCTGAGCCGCCCGCCATCGAATGCGGCGGTCACCTTCTTGCGGCACACGGCTGGCAAGGCAAATGGCAGCAGGGTATCGTTGCTCATGGCGGGTGTGGCAGCCTCCGTCCCGGGGGGCTTTGGTCTCGACACCCGAATCTCTGCGCTATATCAGAGGCTTATACCACATCCGCCAGCGAATCCCTGCTATGCACGTGAATAAGACGGGCTAGTGCCCTGCTCTCTATACCATGATACCACTATGAGGCCCGGTTGACAACAAACGACATCGGTAACTGCTCATCCCCCGTAGCGATCTGAGCCTGGCAGCGGTGCGGCAGGGGCCGATGACCCGGGTGGAACGCTATAGCGGCCGTTGCCGCTGCTGTGGCGGCATCACCCTGGCACCCGTGCCCGAGGGCCTGGAACAAGGTTCGCCGTTCAGCCTGAACGTCATGGCTCTGGCGATCTACCTGCGGTTCACCCACGCGATCAGCTACAAGCGTCTGACCCAGCTGTTCCTGCACCTGTTCGCGCTGCAGATCAGCGAAGGCGCACTGGACGCAATGTTCCGCCGCGCCATGCCCTGCTTCGACAATGAGCTCGCAGCCATTCTGGCCCGGCTGCGCCGCGCCCGGGTGGTCTGCTCGGACGAGACCACGGTGCGCATCGACGGCGTGACGCACTGGAACTGGGTGTTCCAGAACGAGCAGGTGGTGATCCACGTCATCCGCAACAGCCGCGGCGCCGGCGTGGTCAGCGAAGTGCTGGCCGGGCACCGGCCGAAGCTGTGGGTGTCCGACCTGTTCGGCGCCCAGCAGGGCCATGCCGAGCTGTGGCAGGTCTGCCTGGCCCACCAACTCCGCGACTGCCAGTTCGCCATTGATGCCGGCGACACGGTGTTCGCACCACGCATGAAGGCGCTGCTGCTACGGGCCGCGGTGCTGGGCAGGCGCAGCAAGTCGCTGGCGCAGAGCACGCGCAATTACCACCTGCGCCGGCTGAATGATGCGCTGAACCGGGTGATGGCGCTGGCGCCGGACAATCCGCATGGCAAGCGGCTGCGAAAGCGATACCACAAGGTGCGCGTCCACCTGTTCACCTTCCTCGACCATCCCGAGGTGCCGCCCGACAACAACGGCAGTGAACGGGAGCTGCGACCGACCACCACCTATCGCAAGGTGACCGGCGGGTTCCGATCCGATTGGGGCGCTGCCTTCTTCGCCGGTGTCAGATCCGTCGTCGGCACAGCCTCCCGCTCCGGCATCGATGCCTATCAGGCCATCCGCAATGTGTTGGGCGGCGGTAGCGCCCTACAGCCGGGTTGAGCAGTTACCTTCTTACGTTGCATTGGTAGGTTTCGAAGCGTCGTCAAACAATATATAAAACGCAACGGAATAATCGAATAGGTAATCGAACTGACGGGGCGACAGGTTGAGAACTGATTGACCCAGGCTAAATGCAGGGTTGAAGGGCGAATGGAACATTGCCGCGTATAGTCTCGGACCTCGAACGATATGGTAGCGAGATCCGCCAATGTCCGCGGAACAGCCCGAGTGCACGTGGCGGCTGTGATTGCCGGTGAGTATGGCGGACCAGCCGCCTTTGCGTTGGCAGCCGTGTGGGAAGCTCACCCTCCACCGTCACCCTCACCCTTGCCCCAGCCCCCCCTCCGCATGATATGCACCACCCGGGAGGTCGGCGGCGGACGGGCGCCTCGCCAACCCGGTCAGGTCCGGAAGGAAGCAGCCGCAACGAGTTTCCGCTCGGGTCGCTGTCCGGCCTCCCACTCAGTCGCAACACGCCGCGGCGTCTGCCCCAGCGGCGGCGCGGGCGTCGAGGGTACCGCCCGCATGTCCGGCCTGTTCCAGGACGAGCCCCCCACCGAGGACCTGCCCACACCGCCGCCCCAGGAAGGCCCCGGCCTGTTCGGCGACGCCGCCCCGGCCGCGCCCCCTCAGCGGCAGCAGAACCCACAGCCGACCCGGTGCGAGCACGCCCCCGCCTACCGCGTGCTGGCCCGCAAATACCGCCCCACCACCTTCGACGACCTGATCGGCCAGGAAGCGATGGTGCGCATCCTGCGCAACGCCTTCGCGCTCGGCCGCGTCGCCCACGCCTTCATGCTCACCGGCGTCCGCGGCGTGGGCAAGACCACCACCGCCCGCATCATCGCCCGCGCGCTGAACTGCACCGGCCCGGACGGGCAGGGCGGCCCCACCGCCGACCCGTGCGGCGTGTGCGACAACTGCAAGGCCATCCTCGCCGACCGCCACCCCGACGTGGTGGAGATGGACGCCGCCAGCCGCACCGGCGTGGACGACGTGCGCGAGATCATCGAGGCCACCCGCTTCCGCCCCCTCCAGGCCCGCGCCAAGGTCTTCATCATCGACGAAGTCCACATGCTGTCGCGCAACGCCTTCAACGCGCTGCTGAAGACGCTGGAGGAACCGCCGCCGCACGTGAAGTTCGTGTTCGCCACCACCGAGCTGCGCAAGGTGCCGATCACCGTGCTGTCCCGCTGCCAGCGCTTCGACCTGCGCCGCGTGCGCATGGGGGAGCTGGCCGCCCACTTCACCCGCATCGCCGAAAAGGAAGGCGTGCCGGCGGAAAAGGCCGCGATCGACCTGATCGCCCGCGCCGCCGACGGCAGCGTGCGCGACGGCCTGTCGCTGCTGGACCAGGCGATCGCCCAGGCGCAGGACGGCGTCACCGAGGCCGAGGTCACCGACATGCTGGGCCTGGCCGACCGCGGCATGGTGTTCGACCTGCTGGAAGCGGTGATGGCCGGCCAGCCGCGCAAGGCGCTGGAACTCACCGACCGCGCCCATGAACGCGGCGCCGACCTGGGCCTGGTGCTGCAGGACCTGCTGGAGCTGCTGCACACCGTCACCCGCCTGAAATCCATCCCCACGCTGCGCGACAGCGAGGACCTGCCGGAAGCCGACCGCACCCGCGGCGCCGAGCTGGCCGACCGTCTGTCCGTCCCGGCGCTCGGCCGCGCCTGGCAGATGCTGCTGAAGGGCATCGGCGAGGTGGAAACCGCCCCCGACCGCCGCGCCGCGGCCGAGATGGTGCTGATCCGCCTGTGCCACGTCGCCGACCTGCCGTCCCCCGCCGACCTGGTGCGCCGCCTGGCCGCCAACCCCGCATCCCCTGCCGCGTCCGGGGCCGCGGCCCCTCCGCCGGGCGGTGGCGGCGGTGCGCAGGCCGCGGCCGGCGGGGCCATCGCGCCGGGGGCCAGCACCGGCGGCGGCGGAGCGCGGGTTGCCGCCGGCGGCAGGGCAGGGGCCCTGTCCGCGACCGCTTCGCAGGCGGTCCCCACATCCCAGGCGGCGCCCACGTCCCAGATCGCCCCTTCGGCCGCACCGTTGGATGCCCCCTCGGCCGCCCCGGCCCTGAAGAGCTTCCGCGACGTCGCCGCGCTGGTGGCCGAGCGGCGGGAGGCGATGCTGCATGCCCACCTGCTGCATTCGGTGCACCTGGTGCGCTTCGCCCCGCCGGTGATCGAGTTGCGTCCCCAGCCGGCCGCGCCCCGCGACGTCGCCTCCCGCCTGGCGGCGCTGCTGACCGAGGCCACCGGCACCCGCTGGACCATCGCCCTGTCCACCGCCCAGGGGCAGCCCACGCTGGCCGAACAGGGGAATGCGGCGGATGCGGCGCGGCGGTCGGCGGCGGCGGATCATCCGCTGGTGCAGGCCATTCTGGCCGCGTTCCCCGGCGCCCGGATCGACGCGGTGCACGATTCGCGCGCCGATGCCTACGGGCTGCCCGCCGAGTCGCCGCTCGACATCGCCGCCGATCCGCCCGATATGCCGGACTTCGCGCCGCCCGATGCGGAGCCGTCCGAAGATATGGAGCTCGACGAATGAAGAACCTCGCCGGCCTGATGAAGCAGGCGCAGCAGATGCAGGAGAAGATGCAGGAGCTGCAGACGCGGCTGGAGGCGATGGAACTGGAAGGCGAGTCCGGCGCCGGCATGGTGAAGGTCACCATGAACGGCAAGAGCGAGCTGCGCCGGGTGAAGATCGACCCCAAGCTGGTCGATCCCTCGGACGTGGAGATGCTGGAGGACCTGATCGTCGCCGCCCACCGCGACGCCAAGATGAAACTGGAAGCCGCCACCGCCGAGGAGATGCAGAAGGTCAGCGGCGGCCTGCAACTGCCCCCCGGGATGAAGCTGCCGTTCTGACGATGAACGGGGCAGCCCTGACGCCTCCCCATTGCCTCGCTTCACCCCGCCCCCTTTCGGCGAGGGGGTGGGGGAAGGGATCGCACCAGCCGAGACCCGCAACGGTGGGCCCGTGGCCGCACGCCTCCTCCCTTCAGCCTCCTTCCCACGCGGAGAGGGGGCCTCTTATGGGTCCCTCCACCGCCGGCTCCTTCCCCTATGGGCGGCCCTGAGATCGACCGGCTGATCGGCCTGCTCGCGCGCCTGCCGGGCATGGGGCCGCGCAGCGCCCGGCGCGCCGCGCTGAAGATGCTGCAGCAGCCGGACTCCCGCATGATCCCCCTGGCCGCGGCGCTGACCGAGGCCGCCCAGGCGGTGAAGCCCTGCTCCCGCTGCGGCAACCTGGACAGCCGGGATCCATGCTCGGTCTGCACCGATCCCCAGCGCGACCAGGCGGTGATCTGCGTGGTGGAGGGCGTGGGCGATCTGTGGGCCCTCGAACGCGCCGCCGTGCACCACGGCCTCTACCACGTGCTCGGCGGCACGCTGTCGCCCCTGTCCGGCGTCGGGCCGGAGGACCTGAACCTTGCCCCGCTGCTCACCCGCGTCTCCGAAGGCGGCGTCACCGAGGTGATCCTGGCGCTGCCCGCCACGGTGGACGGCGCCACCACCGCCCACTGGCTGACGGACCGGCTGAAGCCGCTGGGCGTCACGATCAGCCGGCTGGGACAGGGGGTGCCGATCGGCGGCGCCCTGGATGCGCTGGACGACGGCACCCTGGCCGCGGCCCTGCGTGCCCGGCGCACCGCCTGATCCTGGCGGGCTGCGGCACGGTTTCCCGCCGGGCTGCCACACCGCCCCGTAGAACCAGGAACTCGCGCGAACGTGGCGGCCTTCGACGCAGATTATTCTTGCCTCCTGGCAAATCCGACGGCAACATCCCGGAAAAGCAACAAGCTGGAGGAAATCTGACGTGCAGCACTGGATCGAGCTCAGCATGGGCATCATCGCCACCGCCGCTCTCGCCGCCAGCGCGTTTGAGGGCCTGCGTCTGTGGCGCGACTGGAAGCGTTCCGGGGTCTGAGGCCAACGCACCCGACCAGCATCCCCGACCGCTCGGCTATCCGGCCAGGCGGTAGAGCGTGACCTCGCGCTCGGTGCGGTCTTCCAGTTCCAGCGTGGTCGGCACCCGGTACGTGGCGAACGCGCGCAGTTCCGTGCGCGGCAGGTAGGCGCGGCCGGGATCGGCGATCCACACCTCGCACTGCGCGGCCATCCGGCGCAGCCACGGCATGATGTGGCCGGTCATCGGTGCCTCGTAGCAGACGTCGCCGCACAGGATCATCTCCCACCGGCAATCCGCCCCCACCACGTCGCCGGCGATCGCCGACACTGCCACATTGTTGACCCGGGCGTTCATCCGGATGGCGGCGGCGGCCAGCGGGTCGATCTCCGCTGCCTCGACGAACGCGGCCCCGGCGCGGGCGCAGGCGATCGCGGCGATGCCCCCGCCTGCGGCGAAGTCCAGCACCCGCCGGCCGGCAACACAGTCCGGATGGTCCAGGATGTGCCGAGCGAGCGCCTGCCCGCCGGCCCAGGCGAAGGCCCAGAATGGCGGATCGACGTTGTTCTCCGCCAGCCAGGTCTCGGTCGCCTGCCAGATCGGGGTGATTTCGCTGGCCAGGAACAGGTCCAGCTCCGGCACCAGCGCGGCCCGGTCCGGCCTGGTGTTGTCGCGCACGAATGCCTCGTCGCACCCCGTGTCGTCCGGTGTCCTCACAGCCAGCCCACCAGGATCGCCAAGCCAACCGCCAGGCCGGTCTCGCGGTTGGCCTTGAACAGGCGCAGGCACAGGCCGGGATCGTCGATGTCCAGTTGGATCACCTGCCGAGCGAGCAGCGCGCCTGGCAGCAGCAGCGCGGGGTAGAACCAGGCGCTCAGCCCGGCCAGGTAGCCGGCCAGCGCGAGTACCAGCACCATGCCGGCGTAGCAGGCGGCCAGGAAGGGGCGCGTATGCTCGCCGAACAGGCGCGCCGTGGACTTCACGCCGACCAGGGCGTCGTCCTCGCGGTCCTGGTGGGCGTAGATCGTGTCGAAGCCCAGGTCCCACAGGATGGCGGTGGCGTACAGCGCGGCCCAGGCGGCATCCAGCCGACCGGCCGCGGCGGCATAGCCCAGCGGCGCGCCGAAGCCGAAGGTGATGCCCATCATCAGTTGCGGCCACCAGGTGACGCGCTTGGCCAGCGGATACAGCGCCACCAGCACCAGCGACCCCGCGCCCAGCGCCTGCGCCAGCGGGTTGAGCTGCAGCAGGATCAGCAGGCCGATCGCCAGCAGCACGCCCAGGAAGGCAAGCGCATGCCGCGGCCGCAGCGCACCGGAGGCCAGCGGCCGCCCGGCGGTGCGCGACACGCGGCGGTCGATGTCCCGGTCCCACAGATCGTTCACCACGCAGCCGGCCGCCCGCATCACCAGGCTGCCGACGGCGAACAGCACGATCAGCGCCAGCGTATCCGGCCGAGGGCCGGCCAGCAGGATGCCCCACAACCCGGGCAGGAACAGCAGCCAGACCCCGATCGGCCGGTCGAGCCGGGCGAGCAGCAGATAGGGCCGCCAGGCGGCGGGCAGCCGGGCGACCCAGCCTTCCGCAACAATGTCCGTGTGTGCCGTCATGGCCCGCAATGTGCGCTGTCCCCCGCCGCGACGGAAGCCGGTCCGGCGGGTGCTTCGTGGATGGGCCGAACCGCGTTACACTCGTGCAAAGCATGAGGCATTCACCATGTCATCCTCTCCGCTGCCGCCGGTTGATCTCGACAGGCTGGACGGGTTCCTGCGCTCGGACCGGGCGCCGCCGGACTGCATGGATCTCTCCGAGATCGACGGCTTCCTGGCCGCCCTGGCGGCCGGGCCCGAGCCGATATCCTGGGACGAAGCGCTGCCCGTGATCTGGGCCGGTGAGATCCCGGATTTTGCCGATCCCGACCAATCCGCCACGGTGACCGGCACGATCCTCGCGCGCCATGCCGAGATCGCCGCCGCGCTGGAGAACGCGCCGGCAAAGTACCTCCCGGTATTCTGGGAGGACCTGACCGGCAACACCATTACCGAAGAGTGGGCGCTGGGATTCATGCAGGCGGTTGGACTGCGGCCCGAAGCATGGAAGCCGGTGTTGCGAGATGAGGACTCGGCCATGTTGCTGATCCCGATCGGCATCATCGCGGGCATGGCGGACCCGGAAATTCAACTGGAGGTGGACCTGCCGGAAAGCGTGCTGGACGAGTTGGTGACGCAGGCGGACAGCGTGCTGCCCGCCTGCGTCCGCGGTCTTCACGCATTCTGGCACGCTCGGCCGCCGAACCCGTCCGGCGGCAATTCGTCGCTGATGCAATAACAACCAGCCTTGTGTCCGACACGCGTGTCCGACACGCGGGCCAGCCACGCAACGTCACGGTCCACGCAGGCCGGCCGTCCACGTCCTTTCATGGCGGCCATCAGCCCTGCCACACGGGTTTTTGCGCCGCATCGCGTGAACGGTCACGCCCGGCTTTGGTTTCTGCCCCGGCTCTTTCGCCACGGAGCCGGCGAGCAGCGATGGCACATCCCACGGGATCGCCCGGCGCTGTCGGGTCGGGGGCGAAACGGGCTGCAGGCAAGTGAGGATGCACGGCGGCCGCAGTTCGGACGAGGATAACCGTGGCGAACAGACCGGCGTGAACCGGCTGATGCTCTCGTTCACGCAGGACGTCTGTCGTGCCGAACGGCAGATCCTGAACGCGCTGCCGAAGATGACGAAGGCGGCGGTAAGCGACGAGGCGAATCACGCGCCGCTGCATCATCCCCTGAACCGTACAAGGCCGGGGCACGACCGGTCCCCGGCCGCCGCAGCGGAGATTCGATATGGCAAAGCAGAGCCCGGAGCAGAAGAAGACCGTCGCCCGCGTCATGCACGAGTACAGGCACGGTGAACTGGAACGCGGCCGCGGCGGCAAGGTGAAGAGCCCGCGCCAGGCGGTTGCGATTGCGCTGAGCGAGGCGGGTGCCTCCAACGAGCAGTCACCGCGGGAGAACCGCGCCCACTATGCGCGGACCAAGCGCAAGGAACGCCGCGGCGAGACGGCGCAGCAGGAGAAGGAAGGGCGCCGCGCGATGGATCGCAGCGGCGAGCGGCGCCGGCGTTCGTCATCGGCGAAGCGGCGGCATTCGGGCGGTCGCACGCGCGCGCAACTCTATCGCGAAGCGCAGCGGCGGAAGATCCCGGGACGCTCGCGCATGAGGAAGGCGGAGTTGGAGCGGGCGCTGGGTCGGTAGCCGCCGTCGCCGCCGGTGTCGGCAGTGCTGGAACGGCTGATCGGCAAGCGCCCGGCGATGTGTCATTGGTAACGCAGCCCGGCGCGGTGTGCACCGGTGCCGGGCTGCGCCCCCGGAGCGCGTCATCCGAACGGTCGTCGCGGGTCGCGTCCCCGCGGCAACGGCTTTGCGCGTCCGGCGTTGCGGAAACGTGGGTGGCGCGGCCGGCAGGGCCGTCGTCCGCCCCGCCGCACGACCGTTTCCTGTAAGGAACGACGCATGACATTCCACCTGAAAAGCCCCGCTTTCTCCCACGGCGAGGAAATCCCCAGCCGCTATACTTCCGAAGGTGAGAACGTCTCGCCGCCGCTGGAGTGGGCCGATGCGCCGCCGCAAACCCGCAGCTTTGCGTTGCTGATGGAGGATCCGGATGCGCCATCGGGCATGTTCCACCACTGGGGACTTTATAACCTCTCCGCCGATCGCACCGCGCTGCCCGAGGGTGTCGGCCACGGGGTAAGGACCGAGCCACTTGGGGTCTGTCTCAACGATTTCGGCCATCCCCGTTATGACGGCCCGATGCCGCCGGAGCAGGACGATGCGCACCGCTACCATTTCCGGCTGGCGGCGCTGGATATCGATGCAGTCGGCATTCCGAAAGAGTCGGTCGCCGATCTCTGGGGCCTGATCGGTCCGCATATCATTGCCGAAGCCGAATTGGTGGGCAGTTACGCCAGCCGCCACAAGCAGGGCTGAGTCTCACCCGTCGAACCGGTCGCTTGGTGGCGGCCGGTACTGACGGTTGCGGCGGGCGGCCGCATCGGTTGCCGGCCGTTATTCGGATGCGGCAGAATGAAACGGACGCTGCTGGAGTCCCAACAGACGCTGCCGGAGGCCGGCCGCCGCACGGTGGGAAATCCCGGCCGCACGGATTGCCGTCGATACCAAGCGGAGGGCCAGGAGGCATGCCGTGATCGAAGTCTGGACCTGGCCGACGCCGAATGGCCACAAGGTGCATATCGCGCTGGAGGAACTCGGGCTGCCCTACACCGTGGTCCCGGTCGATATCGGCCGGGGCGACCAGTTCAGGTCCGACTTCCTGGCGATCACCCCCAATCACCGGATCCCGGCGATCGTCGATCACGACGGGCCGGACGGCAAGCCGCTGACGCTGTTCGAATCGGCGGCGATCCTGATCTACCTGTCGGAGAAGACCGGTGGCAGGCTCATCCCCGGAGACCCGGCCGGACGCTACGCCTGCCTGCAGTGGATGATGTTCCAGATGGGCGGCGTCGGACCAATGTTCGGCCAGTACCATCACTTCGCCAATTACGCGGTCGAGAAGATTCCCTACGCGATCGAGCGCTATACCAACGAGGTACAGCGGCTGCACCGCGTGCTGGACAAGCGCCTGTCGGAAACCAGGTGGCTGGCCGGTGACGAATACAGCATGGCGGACATCACCACCTTTCCCTGGATCCGCAACCCGGAGCGTCGCCGGATCGACCTGGCCGACTATCCGCACGTGCAACGCTGGCACGACGCGATCGCCGCCCGGCCGGCGGTGCAGCGCGGCGTTGCGGTGCTGATGGAAAAGCAGCGGCGCGGGTCGATGACCGATGCCGAACGCGAGGTGATGTTCGGAAAGACGCAGTTCGCGACGCGGTAGAGGGCCGCGCGATGCACGCGTCTCCTCCGGTTTCATGCCGGCCTGCGTGAGGTTTCACCGGTGCTCGACCGTACACTGTTCATTCGTATAGTGCCCGCCCGTGTACCGTTGCATCTGTAATCGTCCGTCCGTGCGCCGTCATGGCCCGCGCAGGCGGACCATCCACGTTTCTACATGGTTCCTGTCGGCAGAGTCGTGATCGCGGACCTGCATCCATACGGCTTAGTGCGGGCACGCTGACGCCACGCCTTCATGTCATGAGCGGGCTTGACCCGCCCACCGACACCACAACGATCGGGTCGGGGCAATGGAACACGCCTTGCCGGGGGTAGCCGGTTGGGCCCGGCCATGACCCGCGCGGGCGGTCCTGATCCGCACTGTTCCAAAATTGCTGGGGCGCAGGTCCACCCCCCGGAACTTTCCTGAAGCAGTGAAGGAAAGTTGTGGATGGCCGGCCTGCGCCCGCCATGACGGAAGGGCATCCTGACGGCCGGTGCGCCTTCTCAACCCGCGCCGACCTCCCCGCGGGCACGGGCCTCCTCACGCGCACGTTCCACCTCACGTGCCGGACGCCCTGACGCGCACAAGGTCTGCGCCCGCCGTGAGGTCGTGCTTTCAACCAACGGTCATGTCTCGGCCGGCGACCCGTCCGGCCAACTGAGATGCAATTCAACTCGTCCGGAACCAGACAATTAACCAGTTGATTCGGCAACTCCGTGTGTCTGATGACTGTGTTCCGCACTCGATCGGACGATTGCGCACTCGAACGGACGACAATGCAGCAGGCGTTCCAGGGCTACCCAGCCGGACACTCCCGGCTGGAACCACGTGTTCAGGCGATAAGGAGCAAGGGTGAATGACACCGGGTTTGCACGCATGGCGCCTGGATCCTTCGGTTCTGTCGGCGGCACGCCACGGGTGCAGTGCGGTACGCAGCATCGGTCTCGGCATCGCCATGCTGGGATTGTCGGCTGGCGTGTCACACGCCGGACCGGCCGGCGAGGCCCTGATGCACCGGGCAGCCTTTCCCGGCGGGGTGCTGGTGGCCGCCGATGACCCGGCCGATGCGGCGGTTCGCGGCGTCTCGCCGTCGGACCCCGAGGCGCACCAACCGCAACTGCCGGCTGTCCGCTTGTGGGACGAGGTCGGTGCCCCCGGGGGGCCGTCGTCTCAGGGCGCGGCAACGGTCACGACGCCGTCGCACAGTGGCCGGTAAGCCCGGCTGACGCAGCGGACCCGCCACGCGGGCTGATCCGCGGGTCCCCGGCGGCAGGTCCGTTGGCGAGGCGGCCTGCACCCGGGCTCCACCCACGGCCGTTACGCCGGGCACCAGACCGGCCGCCATGTCGAGCCGGCGAGCATGCCCGCCGGTCTGGTCCCGGACCATCACGCAGCAGGAAAGTTGACTTGGATCAATACATGCGGCGGCGCGATCGGCGACTATGCGGTGCCGGCAGCCCCAGACAGGTGCCGGACGCGCCCGGGATTGCTCTCCTGTGGGCGCGACTCAGGGCCGGAGGGTGGACCGCCTTCCGGCCCCTTTTCCGCGGCCGGATCTCTGAACCACGGCGGCATCATCGCCTGGGCTTGCGGTCTGGCGTCGCTCTGCAGTGATAGCGGATGCGCGCGCCTGGCCGGGGGGAGCCGCTTCCGGTCCCGGACTGCTTCGGTAAGGGGGCGAATACGTGGCAGCCGGCCACGCGCGTGCCAGGACGATCGGGCAGGGCACGACCATGCGTTTCGGTTGACCCTTGCCTTTTCCGCGGGTACTGGACCACATGAAGCTTGGCTTTCGTGATTGCGTGATGCATGCGCCCCTCCGGGCGCTGCCCTCCCGGAAGACCAATTCGCAACGCGTTCGCCCCAATCATCGCGCGGGCCGGCGGACAATCAGGTGACTGTCTGTGCAGCCCGGATCGCATCCGGGCCGACGGCGCCGGAGTTCTTCAATACGTGACCCTTCCGACTTTTGCTTCGCTCGGCCTGGCCGAGCCGTTGCTGCGCGCTTTGACGGCGCAGCAGTTCGACACACCAACACCGATCCAGACGGATGCCGTGCCGCCCCTGCTTGCTGGCCGCGACCTGCTGGGCGTCGCCCAGACCGGCAGCGGCAAGACCGCGGCGTTCGGCCTGCCGCTGTTGCAGCACCTGGCCGCCGATCGCGTCCGGCCGGCACCCTTCGCAACACGGGCGCTGATCCTGGCCCCCACCCGCGAACTCGCGCTGCAGATCGATGACAGCCTGCGCCGGCTTGCCGTCAATCTGCGACTGAGCCGCGTCACCATCCTGGGCGGCGTCAGCCGGTTCCGGCAGGTGCAGCAGATGCGGCGCGGCGCCGATATCGTGGTCGGCACGCCGGGGCGCGTGTGCGACCTGCTCGCCACCCGCGAGTTGCGCCTGGACGCGGTACAGCAGTTCGTGCTGGACGAAGCGGACCGCATGCTGGATCTCGGTTTCATCCGCGACATCCGGCGCGTGGCCGCGGCACTGCCCGCCGCCCGGCAGACGGCGCTGTTCTCCGCCACCATGCCGCAGGAGGTCACGGCGCTGGCCGAGTTGCTGCTGCGCGACCCGGTGCGCGTGTCGATTGCCCCCGTGGCGGCGACCCGGCCGAAGATCGACCAGTCCGTGCATTTCGTCGCCCAGCCGGAGAAGCGTCCGCTGCTGAAGCAGTTGCTCGGCGATCCGGCGATGGAGCGGGTCATCGTGTTCACCCGGACCAAGCATGGCGCCGACCGCGTGGCGGACGGGCTGGAGCAGGCCGGCGAATCCGTCAGCACGATCCACGGCAACAAGAGCCAGTCGCAGCGTGAAAGGGCGCTGTCGCGGTTCCGCACCGGGCGCGCCCGCGTGCTGGTGGCCACCGACATCGCTGCCCGCGGTATCGACGTGTCCGGGATCTCCCACGTGATCAACTACGACCTGCCGGTGGAGCCGGAGAGCTATGTGCACCGCATCGGTCGCACGGCGCGGGCAGGGGCCTCCGGGGTGGCGATCTCGTTCTGCGACGCGGCGGAGCATGGTGCGTTGCGGGCCATCGAGCGCTGTACGGGGGCCGTGATCCCGGTCGCCGGCGGCAGTCCGCCGCCATCCGCGGCGCCGGCACGCAAGGCGCAGAAGCCGGCCAGGTCGCGCCGTCGCCGTCGTGGCGGGATGCGCGCCGCGGCATGACGGCGCTTTACGTGGACGGCGACGCCTGTCCGGTGCGCGAGGAAGTCTATCGCGTCGCCGATCGGCTGGGACTGCAGGTGTATGTGGTCTCCAACGGGTCCCGGCCGATCCGGCCGACAGGGCGGGCAAACGTGCAGTTTGTCACCGTGCCTGCCACGCCGGATGCGGCGGATGACTGGATCGCCGGCCACATCACTGCGACGGATGTCTGCGTCACGGCGGACATCCCGTTGGCGGCGCGCTGCCTGGAGACGGGCGCGCGTGCCGTCGCACCGGCGGGCAAGGTGTGGACCGCGGACAATATCGGCAATGCGCTGGCGGGGCGGGAATTGTCCCGGCATCTGCGGGAACTGGGGATGGACGGCGGCGGCCCGCCGCCTCTGACCCGGCAGGACCGGGCGCTCTTTCTCAATGCGCTGGATGCGGCTGTGCAGGCGGCGTTGCGCGCGGGGCGTTCGTCCGGGGTTGGGGCGCGGTAACCGGCCGAGCCGAACCGCCGGTGGAGAGGCGCGGCCGGTCGCCGGATCTGCGAAGGCCCGCCGTGGGCTGGGGAACAGTGTTCGGCGTGGACAGCTTTCAGGTGAGGCGACCGGCGGCTGCGTTGCCGACCGAGACCAGCAGAGACACCGTCGAGGCGCCCCAGATCGCGTTGGCCCCGTAGCCGCCCATCCATATGACCACTGCAACGCCGGCGGCGGACACCGCAGCAATGAGCATGGCCCGAACTGGCTTTGGCATTTCCCTCTCCTGCTGCGACGACTGGGCGAATCTGTTTCAGGTACAGATTTAGCGCAATTCGTAACGGAAACGTATACCGCAGCGGGGGGAGGGTGACTGCGGCTGGCACTGGTCCGGCGCAGAAAATGGCGGACTCGCTTGATCTGGTCCGAGGCAGGTACGCCGGTCACAGAGACTGCGCCGGGATACGTCACGCGGCTGGGGGATGACCCGCCACGAACGCCAGCGGGGCTGACCGGGGAGCCCTCGTGAAGGTGGCGAGGCGCAGGCTTCCGGCGAACATCACGGGTGCCGGGCGTGATGCCTTAACAGATTGCCGGTTTGTGGTGTGCCGGGTGCGATGAAGGTGGGCACTGGGGGGCGGTGCGGAGGTGATAGGTATCGATCATCGCCGGTGTTTGGTTCCGGCTCTCGCCAGCCACCGACGTATCCGACGCCGCCAGCACCCACCTGCTGTGGCAGGCCGCCCGCCTGATGCTGCGCGACGGCGCGACGCCCTTCCGCTCGCTGGGCCGGATTTCAGTCCGGCCGCGCATCTATAAGTTCGTGCCGCTGCTGATCGCGCTCCGGCTGGACCCGATCCGGCTGCTGATCGCCGACGACGTGGGCGTCGGCAAGACCATCGAGGCGCTGCTGATCGTCCGCGAGATGCAGGATCGCGGCGAAATCGAGCGCATCTGCATGCTGCGCCCGCCCTTGCCGGTGCGACCAGTGACCGCGTGAACTCGCCCAGAAGGCCAGCCAGGACGCCGTCGTCATCCGCACCGGCACCATCAGCCAACTGGGCCGCCACAAGCCCGAGACGGAGAGCATCTACCGCTGCGACCCCATCCAGGTCGCCAGCATCGACTTCGTCAAAAGCGACCGGAACCGACACCTGCTCCTGACGGAGTGCCCCGACTTCGTCATCGTGGACGAGACACAGGGCGCCACCCAGGCGCCGGAGGTGACCGCCACCCGCCAGCAGCGCCACCGCCTGGTGCGGGAACTGGCCGCGGACGAGAAACGCCATCTGCTCCTGCTGACCGCCACCCCGCACAGCGGCGTGGAAGGCGCGTTCCACTCGCTGCTGGCGCTGTTGCGGCCGGAATTCGGCGCCTGGGATACGTCCGCCCTGACCCAAGACCAGCGCGACTTGCTCGCCCGCCACTTCGTCCAGCGCACCCGCGCCGACATCGAGCAGGACTGGGATGGCGAGAAGTGCTTCCCCAAGCGCGACCCGTCCGACCGCACCTACAAGCTCTCGCGCGACTACCGCGAGCTGTTCGCGGCTACCTACCGCTTCTGCGGCGACATCGTCGAAGCCGGCCAGCAGCTCGGCAGACGCCAGCAGCGCGTCCGCTACTGGGCGGCGCTGGCGCTGCTGCGCTGCGTGACGTCCAGCCCCGCCGCCGCGGTCGCCGCCCTGGGGAACCGCCAGGCCGCGCTGCCGCAGGAAACCGAGGACGATCCCGACTTCCGCGCCTTCATCTTCGAGGCGTCGGAAGACCAGACCGACGACAACCAGCCCACGCCGCCGATCGAGGAAGCCGAACCCTCGCTGCCGGCCCCGAGAAGCGCCGCCTCGGCGACCTGCGCCGCATGGCGGAGGCGCTACAGACCCCGCGCCTTGACCCAACTTCCGTAGTTTGGCCAGCATGCACCCGAAAAATCCCCGCAAACACGGGGCTTTCTTGAGGACGGGTCCAACTGTGGTGCTAAATTTCAGCCTTATGCCAGAATGGGGATCTCTTGCGCTCGACAGCGTAACTGGCATACGTTGATCGAGTTGACGTGTGACGGTTTTGACCCTCGCCGTCAACCGGAACGCCAAATCCCGGCGGTTTTCCTACACTTCCTGCCCCAAGAATTTAGCACCATGTGGATAACTTTTGTGGTGCCTAAAAGCGCAATTGGCTGATTTTGCGCATCCTTTTTCGCCAAAGTGCGGAACTTGGGCTTGACGCCAAGCTCGCCAAGTGCGCCGCGCTGGTGGCGGAACTGCTGAACGAGGCTTCCACCCCATCCTGTGGTGCCGCTACATCGCCACCGCCGAATACGTCGCCAAGGAGCTGCAAGGCACGCTGCCTCGCAAATTCCGTGGCGTGCAGGTGGTCTCGATCACCAGCCAGGACGGCGACGACGAGGTGCGCGGCGCCAAGCTCGACCAGATCACCACTGAGGAGCCGCGCATGCTGGTGGCGATCGATTGCCTCAGCGAACGTATCAACCTGCAAGACAGGTTCAACGCCGCCATCCACTACGACCTGTCCTGGAACCCGAACCGCCTGGAACAGCGCGGGGAGCGCGTGGACCGCTACGACCAGACCACGCCGCTGGTGAAGACCGTCTGCTATTGCCAGGGCTCCCAATCCAAGTTCACCTGATTTGGACTGCGAGCAACTGGCTTAAGCTAGCCCCTGCTCCAGGCGCTGCGCTGCGGCGTCGCTTGAGAGACGATCGGTGAGTGGCGGCGCGCACGAGGTTGAGTGCGGAATGTCGCACGACGGTCATGTTGCGCGCCCCGAACCCCTTGCTATAAATCCGCCAATCACCCGGCAGAGAAATCGCCGCCTGTGTTCAACAGCCTTAACATTGTACTCCGTAGTATTACGAGAGCGCTATTTGCCGGCATCATTGCTGAACGGAGATTTCTGCGATTTCTGCGGTGGCCATTCGCCCTCGGCGCGCAGCCGCATCACTTCGGCGCATTGGGCGGCGGCCATGGATACCCCGCAGCCCTTAACCGCTGAATCAGCCAGAGCAGCCTGACCCTCTGACGTCCCAGATCGCACGCGACTTTCGTTGTATAAATCCCCGGGTGAATCTAAGCTATCAGTCGCGAACGGATTGGCACCGAAATCGAGTAGAAGGTTAGCCATACGAAATTGGTCCGATGCTGTGGCGTTCAACAGAGGCGTATCACCGGTATCGTCTGGATCCTCGGGATTTGCCCCTGCCTCCAGCAACCTCCGAGTTTCATCGTAGCGACGTGCGGCAACGGCGTAGGCCAAGTCGCCACCCGCCGGCTCACGAGGACTTGCAGACGCCATAATTCTGCCCCCCACGATACAGAACGATATCACAACCAATACGATCAAACAACCAATTCTTCTTCGCATCCGGCACACTTCTCCCTCACCGTCTCTGCAATTTCCTTGATAGCTCGGTCCAGGCTAGCATGCACTGCGCCCATTTTGTGAAGCATTATCGACCTGGCGAGGATACCGGCAGCAAGGCCGGCGCCTCCCCCAAATCCCATGAAAGCAGCCGGCAGAGATCGCGCGCCAGATTGAGCGGTGGATCCAACATTATGATCTTGTCGCCCGCCGCCTTAGGCAGTGGCAGGGTGCGTTGAGCGGACGTCAAAATCTCCCCCTTTACGGAAACAGCCATGATGTTGCCGCCCTGCATCGGGTCGGCGACCGTCTCCGTGTTCAAACCGGCGGCGTTCAACGTGGTTGCAGGAGCTCCTATTGTTCTCGCCGCCGCCCTCGCCGCCCACCACGAGCAGCGGCCGACAAAACCACCGGCGGTGGCGGCGAAGGCCGATGGCCTAGGTAGTGCTGGACTCTCTTCGCAATCTTTTCGGCGCGGGCGTAGTAGGGAGTTGGGTCACCGTCAGAGTGAGGCGATGAAAGCCTGGTCGAAATTTGCTTCCAAGTCGCTTATTTTACGAAAGTTGTCCCTGAAAAGCAATTACATAGGTGTTGTCAGATAGGTTGCGGTAGACTACAGCACGAAAATTACTATTTGGTACAGTAAGATATTTCTCTGTCAAACCGATGTTTTCTAATCCCTTGGCATCGGTTACCGCGACATAGCCTGGTATATCAGGCCGGTGGTGCTCGTCAGTGTAGGCAGCATCAGCGAACTGCGCGTCAAACTGCGCCTTGCGGAGATCTGCTTGATACTGTTTTGCCTGGAGGCAGGCCGTGGCCTGGCAAGGCTGGATGAGCGAGCCGTCAGGCATCCGCGTCGCCTCGGAGACGCAGTATTGCGTTGAGCTTGTCGGGCTCGCTGTCCCGCCCGAATATGACATCCATGCAGAGGATGTATTGGCGTGCATCCATCGTTGGGATCAGCATGCGGCTGATCGTGTACAGGAAGCGTCGCACTCGTAATTTATCCCGCTCTGCCGGGCTTCTACCTCCGCCTCCGCGAGGGCGTTACGTAACTGTGTTGTTGAAAACAAACCGGCGATACCGGGAAAGCGTCTAGTCCAATCAACAAAGCGTTCTGATATCTGCTCTGCCGCTGGGCACGCAACGCGTCAAGCTGAACTTCAGAAACACGTAGAGCTCTGAAGGGTGGCGGACTTGCGGGTTCATTGCCATTGTTCACCTAAGCGTTCCCTCTAGTCCGCAACTCTGGAAGGTTGTAACGTCCAGCTTGCCATCTTTAGAAGTGATATTATTTATTGCGCACCCGTTATTTGTCTCAGTCCTACTGAATACTGGACCTAATACAAAGTCCACCTGCGTTGCGCTGCATGACTGAAGAAAGTCACCGAGGACGCGTGGATCGTAAAAGCGGAACAGCAGCCGCTGCCCTTCGTCGGTCCATACCACCGTTAGTCTCCTGAAGTGCATCCTAAGAGTTCTCGATGACACAAGCGACCATAGGAAAACGCCCCAACTTTCTCCCCAGCCATTCTCCCAGATCCAGTCGAACACCACATCGGTTGTTCCAAGGCAAACCAAGTATGGCGCGATCGCCGCCAACTCCTCCGCCGCCCGCCCCTGGTACAGCCCGACGATCTGCTCCGTTGCCGCCAGACGCCGCAACCCCGGATAGATGCGCTCGTCCCGCGCCGCATCCAGGATCGCGAACAGATACGGCTGCCGGCGCCCGCCGGGCGCGCGGTCCAACTGCCACAGGCAGCGGATGGCCCGCTGCTTCGCCGCCGGGTCACGGCGGATCTCGGCAGCGGTCAGCGGGGCAGCAACGTCAGACACCGGCCAGCTCCGCAGCTCGACGCGCGCATTCCTCGCAGAAGGGCACGCCGTGCTTCGCTGCCGCGATCAGAGTCTGCGCTTGCGGGGTTAGATAGGGCGGCGGATCGGGCAGCACGCTGGCCGGGGCCGAAGCCAGCGGGGCCGGCGGCGGCGGAGGGGGCGGCGCCGACCTACGCGGAGGCGGCGGTGCAGCCGAACGCACCGCGACGCCAACCGGCGGCCCATGTTCAACCCAGGTCAGACGCAGCGTTCGTCGGGCCTGATCGGTCGCAATCAGCTCAAGCCGCTGCGACAGCAGCAGCGGCGCGACCCGGGCGCCCAGCGCGGCCTCGTCATCCGCGGGCACGGAAGCGCCGCCGACACGCTGCGGCGAGGGGGCGCTGGTGCCGAACACACCCGCCTGGGGATGCTGCAACGCAGCACTACACGCCTCCTGATTGCCGCTTGTCCGCAGCGCCTCAACCAGGAACCGCTCTGCGGCTGCTTCGCCGGAAAACCACACACGCTGCATCATATGCCGTCCGGACGGCTGGTCCTTCTCGAACCGAAGTGTCACCCCGCCCGGCAGCTCGGTTCCCACGGCGATCAGGTCGTGAGCGATCGCGCGCTCGGCCGTCTCAATCAGTGTCTGAGGATACGCCCCGCCGTGCAGCGACAGGTGATGGTGATGGCGCAGCTCCTCCGCCAACGCTTGCTCAAAGAAGAAATCGCGTTCGCACCATTGAAAGAACATTCGAACGCTGGCGACGTCATGCCCGAACCACTCCCGTACATACGGGATCGCCACCCAATGAGGGTCAATTGACTGAACCTGCCTCCTCCGGTCGATCAGCAGCACCACGCCAATCCTGTTATCAACGTATCGTTCCATAACCAGTTTGTACGCTCGGGCCGCAAATGGGAAGAGGGCGATCGCATTCTGGCCCTTGGTGCCCCTGCGCCGGTCAGTGATCCATATTGGGACCAGCGCCACCCTCGTGGTCGACCGAGAATTCCTCCCGCAGCAACGCCGCCAGATCGTCGACTACTTCGCTGCGCTGGTGTTTGGCCATCCACTGGGCAAAGCGACGGTAGTCGAGGCGGAGCTTATCCGGCTCAACGGGGGACCCGCCTGCCGCTGCCGAACCTTGCACTGCGCTCGATGCACCGCCGCCCCGCATCATTGAAGCGATCCACCGGGGCGCTGAGCTGATTTGGGGTTGGGTGCGGAGGTTGGGGGCATGAACCGGCAGCAGGGCGGCAGGCGCCCCGCTCGCGGCCGGATGCCGCCCTCAGTCTGGCTGTGGGCAGCGGCGCCGATCGCTACGGCTGCGAGGGGCGGCTGCGAGATGTTCTGTCACCCGCCGGCGGCGGTGCGTTCCTTTCCCGGCCGAATATTCGCCGGCAAGCTGCGACAGTGCTCCGGGTAGGGCTGCAACGCTTCGCTGACGCGGGCGTCGGCGGAACAGCGGTCGTTTCCGCTGCGCGCGCAGCTACCCGCCCAGCATTGGAGGGTTAGCGGTGTCGGTGGAGCATTCAGGTCGATCGCCGAACATCAATGTATTGGGACGCCGCCACCAGCCGCTAGCGGACAGCAGCGAATGTGGCCGGACTGATCCACGATATCGGAGAGTTCTTTTTGCAAGTCCCAGGCCAGTGTGATCAGAACCGCCGCAACCCGTTGAAGGAATGGTGTCCCCGGCGAGATTCGAACTCACGACCCCAGGATTAGGAATCCTGTGCTCTATCCGGCTGAGCTACGGGGACTGACACACACCCACTATCCTCAATCATGCAACATGGCCGGGACACCAATCCGGCAGCACGCTCGCTGCCCAAGTACCGTCCGACCCGCACCACCGCAGCCATACCACGGTCGCGTTCCGCATGGGAGGGGTCTGATGCCCCTTCATCCCCGGTGACCGCTTCGTCTCCCGCAAACCGGTTCGAACGTTGCTTGACTTCCGCGGCCGATCCCCCACCTCGAGCCCGAGGGTAAATGACTTGACATAAATCAATGTCCACAGGGCCGCGTGCGCCGAGTCTCGCATCCGGAAGGCTCCACGACGGTGGCAAATTGGCAAGTATCGGCTGCGGTGTTGAGGTGCCGGTCAACGGCCGCTCGAATGGACCGACCCAGTGCGCCTGGCAACAGTGCCACGCTGGCCGACCGATGCGGCAGTGTCGCCTGCAAGCCCGCGTTCGGCACGGAGGGGGTACGCCCGTCGTGATGGCCTCATTCCCGTGCCAACGCGCCGTCGCGGCCAACGGCCCACGGCGAGCCCGCAAGGCCAGGCATGTCTAGCCGGATCCCGCGCACCGACCGGCGGTCGGCTGCACCATCGGCCTGCCCCGGGCGCGCCGCGTCGAAGTCGTGTCGTCCCGGCCGGCACCGGCTGCGCGCCTGCGCACTCGCGCTTCTGCTGCTGTGCGCCGAGGCGCTGCCGCCGGCTCTGACATCGTTCCTCGCCGTCAGCCTGGCGGTGACGGATGCGCAGGCCCGCTCCAGCGGCGGATATTCCCGCCCGGGTGCCTCGGCATCGCGCACGCCGTCCTTTGGCAGCATGGGTGCCGCCCCGCGCACGCCGTCGGTCAGCGGCGGGTACAGCCGCCCCGGCACGTCCTGGTCGGTACTCCACCCGGCGGCCCTCCGTCAGCAGCAGCGCCGGCGACCGCGCCTTCTCCCGCGAACGCTCAGCCGAGGCCCTGGGGGCCTTCCGCGCCGGCTCGAGCCCAGCCCAGCCACCGGCCGGGGCAGGGTGGGGCAGGGGGACCGCAGGAGACACGTTCTCTCGGGGCAGCGACCGCACCCGCGCCGGCTCCGGCTGGTATCCGCCAGGCGGCTGGACCGCGCCGGATTACGCCCGCATGGGGCCGAGCCGCTTCGGGGCGTGGGACGGCCTGTTCCTGTGGTTCCTGCTGAGCAACCTCTCGCGGCCCGGATCAGGCGATTTCTTCTACAACCACCAGAACGACCCGGGATACCGGCAGTGGCGCGCGGAAGCCGACCGGCTCGCCCGGGACGACGCCGACCTGCGGCAAAAGCTGGCGCAACTGGACCGGCAGGTGGCCGACAAGCAGGGCCGGCCGCGCGACCCCGGTTACCTGCCGCCGGACGTCCCGCCTGGGGCCGCCATCGCGGCCGCCGACCGTCGCACCCCGCCCACCGGCGCACCGCAGCGCAGCGGTTCCGGCGTGGTCTGGGTGATCCTGCTCGGCGCCGCTGCCCTGGCGTTCCTGGCCTGGCGACGCACCCGGTCGGGCGCAGCAAGGCGCCCCCCGCCATCCCCGACAGCAAGCACGCCCATGGCCAGCCGACCCACCAGGCTGCAAAGCCTCGGCGCGATGCTGCGCCACAAGGCTTCCAACGAAACATATGCGGCGCAGCACTTTCGCGTCGGCATGACGCTGACCTGCGATCCGACACCGTTCGTCCTCACCGCCGGCGCCACCAAGGTGCCGATGCCCGATACCGGCGGCGCCAACCTGCTGGTCAGCGTCCAGGCGGTCGGCCGGGTGGTGGACGGCGCGGCGGAACTGGTGCGGCTCTATCTGCCGGACCAGCGCAGCATGTTCCAGTTGCACCTGGACCGCGCCGGCAATCCGGACGAGTGCCGCTATTTCGGCCTGATCGACCAGGTAACCCCGGCGGACGCGGCCGAATGGGGCGCCTGGCTGGACCCCGCCGAGGGCATGATCGGCTGGTCCGAATTCCAGACCAAAGACGGCAGGATCTACGCCCGCGCCTGGGCACCCGGCACCGCGCGCATCCCGCCGCGCATGCTGACCGAGACGATCGAGACCGCCGACGGACGCCACGGCCGCACCAGCCAGGCGATGCTGTACGCCGCGCAAACCGGCCTGTCCCCGCCGGCCCCGGACACCGAATACATCCTGGTGGCCGCGATCGACGCCGGCCAGCAGGCCTGGGTGGAGATCTGGGCCGGCATCGACATCAACCCCGCCGCCCTCTCCCTCGCCTGACCAGCAGGAGCCGCCATGAACCCCATACTCCACACGCTGCAGATCGGCCTGCCGGTGCTGCTGACGCAACTGGGCGTCACCCTGGTCCTGCTGGGCGTCGGCAGCGCCTGCTACATCGCGGTGACGCCGTTCCAGGAGATGCGGCTGATCCGCGCCGGCAATACGGCCGCCGGAATCGTGCTGGCCGGCACGCTGGTGGCGCTGGCCATCCCCCTGGCCACCACGCTCGCCACCAGCCTGGTGACGCTGGACATCCTGCTGTGGGGCCTGGTCGCCCTGGTCATCCAGCTTCTGACCTTCATCGTCGCGGCCACCCTGATCCGCGGCCTGCGCGCCATGATCGAGGCCGGCAACATCGCCGCCGCCTGGCTGCTGGTCGGCATCCAGCTCGCCGTGGCGCTGCTCAACGCCGGCGCGATGGCCGGCTAGACCCACCGTCGTTCAACCCGGGAGGAACCCCCCATGCTTTCTTTCATCCGCAACCTTGTCGGCGTGAAGACGGACCAGGCCGTCAACGGCGCCATCGAGGCGATCGTCCGCTGGGATCCGCAATCCGCCACCGAGGCCGAACTGCGCACCATGGAACAGTACCTCGACGAGCTCGGCCGCCAAGTCGCCCAGGCCCGCATGTCCTTCGACAAGGAGAAGAAGGAAGCCGACGCCATCCAGCAACTGTCGCAACAGCGCATGGCGGCCGCGGAACAGTTGAACCACCAGGTGGAGAGCGAAACCAACCCCACCCGCAAATCCGACCTGGAACGCAGCCTCGCCACGCTGCTCGGCCTGCTCGAGCAGATGGCCGCCGACATCGATCGCGAGAAACAGGATGCCGAGGACGCCAGGAGCTTCCTGGAAAGCCTGGAGCAGACCTATAATCAGGCCGGCCAGAAGCTGAAGGCGGCGCGCGACGACCTCAACCGCGCACACCGCGACATGGGCCGCGCCGCGCAGCAGCGGGAAATGGCGGAACAGCGCGCTCAGGCGGCACGTCAGGCAGCCGGCCTGTCGGGCGCCACCAGCGGGCTCAGCGTCGCGCTGAAGGCGATGCAGGACAGCGCAGCGCGCGACCTGGCGGCTGCCGAGGCCGCGGCTTCCAAGGCGAAGCTGCTGCAGCCGACGTCGCCGGAAAAGGACGATCCCAACATCTCGGCGGCAATGGCAAAGGTGTCCGGTGCGTTGCCCGCTACGGCGAGCCTGACGGATCGCCTGCAGGCGCTGCGCCAGCGCCAGGCATCGCCGCCCCAGTTGAGCGGACCCGCGATCCGCTGACCTGGCGCCGCCGGATGACGTGACCGCGCCGCCTGCCTCTGGCCTGCGCGGTCACCCGGGTGCAAACTGCATCACCCTCGTAGTGATGCGGAGACCTCACCCATGCCCGGCAAGGTGATCATCAGTTGCGCCGTCACCGGCGCCATCCACACCCCCAGCATGTCCGACTACCTGCCGATCACGCCGGAGGAGATCGCCCGCTCCTCGATCGAGGCAGCCGAAGCCGGTGCGGCCATCATCCACCTGCACGCCCGCGATCCGCAGAACGGCGCCCCCACGCCGGACCCGAAGGTGTTCATGCGCTTCCTTCCGGTGATCAAGCAGAGCACGGATGCCGTGGTGAACATCACCACCGGCGGCGGACTGAACATGACGCTGGATGACCGGCTGGAAGCGCCGCTGATCGCCAAGCCGGAGATGTGCAGCCTGAACATGGGCAGCATGAACTTCAACATCTCCCGCGCCGGCGACCGTATCAAGCAGTGGAAATACGACTGGGAGAAGCCGTACCTCGACAACACCGACAATTTCATTTTCCGCAACACCTTCAAGGACGTGGAAGGCATCGTTGAGCGCCTGGGCAAGGCGCACGGCACCCGCTTCGAGTTCGAGTGCTACGACGTGGGCCACCTCTACAATCTGGCCTACTGCCTGGACCGCAAGATCGTCGAGCCGCCGCTGTTCGTGCAGACGATCTTCGGCATTCTCGGCGGCATCGGCGCGGATCCGCGCAACCTGCTGTTCATGAAGGAAACCGCGGACAAGCTGTTCGGCGACGCCTATGTCTGGTCCACCCTGGCAGCCGGCCGGCATCAGATGGCGTTCACCACGATGGCGGCGATCAACGGCGGTAATGTCCGTGTCGGGCTGGAGGACAGCCTGTACATCGGCAAGGGCCAGCTCGCGAAGTCCAACGCCGAGCAGGTGGCAAAGATCCGGCGGATCCTGGAGGATCTCAGCCTGGAGATCGCCACGCCGACCGAGGCACGGGAGATCCTGAAGCTGAAGGGCGGTGACCGGGTCGGGTTCTGAGTTCCTGACGCGATCGGATCGTCCGGTGCGAACGGATGGTTCGGTGCGAACTGATGGAGCCAACGGCGGTGCCCAGGTCGTCTTGGGGGTGAACGCCCCATGAGCGTCAGAACAGCGACGCCGACACGGTCCCTCACGTCGTGGCCGGCCAACACCGGGCTCTCACGTCGTGGCCGGCCGACACCATTCCCTCACGTCATGGCCGGGCCTGACCCGGCCATCGACACCGGAACGATCGGGTCGGGGTGCGACGGAACACGCCTTGTCGTGGGTAGATGGCCGGGTCAGGCCCGGCCATGACTTCGGGAGAGCGGTGTCGCAGACACACCATGGGGCGGAAGTCGATGGGACGGAACCGCCCGACACAGCATTCGCGACGCTGCGTTCCGCCCGGCAGACCGCGCGTAGCGGGCCGCCTTACCCCGCGGCCGGTTCTACGGCTCCACAGCGTCCCCGGCCTCCAGGTCGAGGCCCAGATAGCGGCTGGTGATTGCCGGATCGGCCATCAGTGCCTCGCGCGTTCCCTCGAACACGATGTGACCGTTGTTCAGCACATACACACGGCGCGCCAGCATCAGCGCAGCGCGCACGTCCTGCTCGACGATAACGATCGTGGCGCCGGCTTCGGCCAGCCGGCCGCACAGCTCCACCAGTTCCTCGACGATGACCGGTGCCAGGCCCTCGAACGGCTCGTCAAGCAGCATCAGTTGCGGTGAGCGGATCAGCGCGCGCGCAATCGCCAGCATCTGCTGCTCGCCGCCGGACAACGTACCGCCCATGGCACGCCGCCGCTCGCGCAGGCGCGGGAAGATGTCGTAGATCTCGTCGAGCGGCCGCGCGTTCGGCGCACGCAGCGTCGCGAGCCGGAGATTCTCCTCGACCGTCAGTGTCGTGAAGATGCGCCGCTCCTCCGGCACCAGTTGCAGGCCATGGCGCGCGATCGCGTGACTGGTCATCCCGTGAATCGGCACGCCGGCCAGGCGGATCGATCCCGAGCGGGGCGGCAGTATCCCGGCGATCGTCTTCAGCGTCGTGGTCTTGCCGGCGCCGTTGCGCCCGAGCAGCGCCACCACCTCGTGCTCCTCGACCTGCAGGCTGATGTCGAACAGCACATGCGAGTCGCCGTAGAAGCCGTTGATCGCTTCGACCTCAAGCATGGACATGCGCGGCCATGCCTCCCAGATAAGCGCGGCGTACCTCCGGGTGGCGGCGGATTTCCGCCGGCGTTCCCTCGGCGAGCGGTTGGCCCAGATGCATCACCATGATGCGCTCGGCCAGCGCGAACACCGCGTCCATGTCATGTTCCACCAGAACGATTGTGCGGCCCTCGGCGAGGCGCCGGATCAGCCGGATCACGTCCTGCCGTTCACCGGGCGAAAGTCCGGCCAGTGGCTCGTCCAGCAACAACACCGAGGGCAGCGTCGCCAGGGCAAGCCCCAGCTCGATGCGGCGCTTCTCGCCGTAGGCCAGCGTCTCCACCGGCAGGTCGGCGCTTTCCGACAGCCCGAGTTCGTCGATCAGCCCGGCAATCGAATCTTCGACCGCGGGAATGCTGTCGGCGGCGCGGAACATGTCGAAGCGCAACGTGCCCCGGTGACGCCCGAGCGCCGCGATGCGCAGGTTCTCGCGGGCGGTCAGGTCGTTGAACAACTGGTTGATCTGGTAACTTTTTGCGATCCCCGCCTGATTGATCGCGGTGACGCCACGCCCGGTGATGTCCTGGCCACGCAGCAGCACGCGGCCGGCGCTCGGCGGCATCTCGCCGGACAGCAGACGCAGCAGCGTGCTCTTGCCGGCGCCGTTGGGGCCGATCACGGCACAGATCTCACCCGGCGGCACCGCCAGCGACACATTGGATACGGCGCGGACACCGCCGAAATTCCGGCTCACCGACTGCGCCTCCAGCACCGGTGTCGCCGCGGCACCAACCGTGGAGGGGGGCGTCGACGCTGATTTGTGCTGGCGTGACTGCGTTCTTGGCTGGCGCGGTACCGGCTGTGGTGTCGGCACTGCGAGACGCGACTGCCACCAGGCCGCCGCCGTGCCGTAGAGCCCTTTGCGCACAAGGGTCACCAGCAGAACGAAGATCGCGCCCAGGATGAACATCCACAGCGATCCCACGCCGGGAATCTGCTGCAGCTCATCGCGCAGGAACAGCCACACGGCCGCGCCGACAGTGGGGCCGAGCAAGGTTCCGGCCCCGCCGATCACGGTCTGGAACACGAGCTGGCCCGACGTATCGACCGAAAACGCGCTGGGCGGCATGTAGCTTTGGAAGATTCCCAGCAACGCCCCGGCCAGGCCGGCATAAATGGCAGCCAGCACGAAGACCGAGAGCTTGTAGCCGGGCACCGAATGCCCGAGGGCGGCAGTGCGGTCCGCGTTCTGGCGGATGCCGGTCAGCACCGCGCCGACCGGAGAACGGACGATGAAGCGCCCCACCACGTAGCCCAGGAAGAACATCGCGGCGATCAGCGCGTAGATGTGCCAGCCCTCGCCGAACGTGAACCTCAGTGGGCCCAGATAGATTCCAGGGGGCGGGATGCCGGGAAGGCCGTTCTCGCCGCCGGTGAAATGCGACAGCGGGGAATTTTCCACGAAGAACGACAGTTGCGCGAATGCGAGCGTGATCATCGCGAAGTAGAGGCCGATGCGTCGCAGCGCGAGGTACCCGACAAACAGGCTGAACAGCGCCGCGGCCAGGATCCCGGCAAGAATTCCCAGCCAGACGTTGGTCAGTATGTGGCTGGTCAGCAGATAGGCGGTCACGAAGCCGCCGGTGCCGTAGAACGCGGCCTGGCCGAACGACAACAGTCCGCTGTAGCCGAACAGCAGGTCGAAGCCGATGCCGAACAGCCCCCACAGCAGGATGCGGCTCAGCAGATCGACCGAGGAGAATGCCGCGGCAAACCCGAACGGCAGCACGATCAGCAGGAGCGCGACGACAATCTCGGGGGCCCAGCGGCCGCCGCGCTGTACGGTAAGGCTTGCGCTCATATCCGGCCTACCGCTCCGAACAGACCGCGCGGTCGCAACACCAGGACCAGCGTCATGGCGAGATAGATCGACGCCTGGGAATAGTCCGGGTTGAACGCCGTCGTGAGGCTCAGCAGCTCGCCGACAACGAGGCCGCCGACGATGGCGCCGCCGAAGGATCCGAGACCGCCGATCACCACCACGACGAAGGCCTGGATCAGGAACGGCGTGCCCATGTCGGGTATCACCGCGGAGAGCGGTGCGAAGATGACACCGGCCACGCCCGCGGCCATCGCACCGAGCACGAACACCAGCAGGAACATCTTACGGACATCGATGCCGAGCAGGCCGACCATCAGCCGGTCTTCGATGCCGGCCCGCACCATCAGCCCCAGCGACGTATGATACAGCAGCAGGTACAGTACCAGCAGGAACACGGCTGCGATGCCGATGACTTCGACCCGGTAGAGCGGGTAGTAGAATAACCCGAAGAAGTTGACGATTCCCTGGCCCCAGGACGGCGGGGAGACGCGCTGGCTGTCGCTGCCGAACAGGAAGCGTATGCCTTCGATCAGCATGACCGACAGCCCGAACGTCACCAGCAACTGGTCCTCGGGCGGCCGCGCGTAGAAGAAGCGCAGCAACCCGAGTTCCAGCACCACCGCGACCACAAGAAGGACCGCGGCGCCGGCCAGCAGCGCCACGAAGTAGGAATGACCATAGGCCAGCACCACGTATGCCGCGTATGCCCCGATCATGAACATCGCGCCATGCGCGAAGTTGACGAACCCCAGCGTACCGAAAATGATCGTCAACCCACTACTCATCAACGCCAGCAGGGTACCGAACGCAAACCCGCTGAACGCCTGCGAAAGAATCGTCGCCGTCGACGGCATGTGCCTGGCCTTTAGCCGATCAGTTGTGAACGAAGTCGCGGCGGCCGATCAGGCCTGTGACACCGATGGCATATGACAGCCGTTTTCCTCAAGCGGCTGCATGATCTTTTCGCCAGGTACGACTTCGACCAACCTGTAGTTGTCGGCTTCGCCTTTGATTTCCGACTTGTGGTGGCCTTGCAGGATAAAGGCTGGGCTGACGCCCTGATGGTCCGCGCCCCGGAACCAGACCTTGCCGGCGATCGTGTCCACCTTGTGCCCGGATTCCAGCGCCTTGATCACCTCGGGAGGATAGAACGTGCCGGCGCGTTCGACCCCATCCGCCCACATGATCATGCTGCTGTAGCACATGGCAGCGCAGTAGCGCGGTATGTAATGAAACTTCTTGTGGAAATCCGCAACGAAGGCCTTGGCCAGCGGATTGGTCTCCTGCACGCCCCAGTACCACGGCACCTCGCCGTACATTCCGCCCAGCACCTCCGGACCCAGCGGCTTCTCGATGAAGGGGCTCATTCCCGGAATGACGAACTTCATTTTCTTCATGATGCCGAACTGGACGGCCTGCTTCGTGGACGTGATCTCGTCCGCGCCGACCATCTCGTTGAACATCACGTCCGCCCCGCTGTTGGCGATGTTCAGCAGGTAGCTGGTGAAGTCCGTGGTGCCGATCGGCGCCAGTTGTTTGGTTGCGACCGTCCAGCCGAATTTGCCGAAGGCCTCGGTCAGGGACTTATAGAGGCTGGTGCCGTATGTGTAATCCGGCACCAGATAGGCAGCCTTGAGATTGCGGCCGAGTTGCTTGGAAACCACCGGCGCCAGGGCCTGGCAGGCCATGTAGGCGTCCGGCATCAAGCGGAATCCGAACTTCTGGCAGTTCTTGCCGGTCGTCGCGTTGGAGGCGGTGACGTCCCCCATGTAGATCACCTTCTTGCGCTGCCCCAGTTCTTCCAGGGCAACCGCGATCGCGCTGCTGATCGCGCCGGTCATGACGATCGCCTTGTCGCTGGCGATGAACCGGCTGGCGGCCTGCACCGCGGGATTGGAGTGGGTCTGGCTGTCGGCGGTGCCGTACACGATCTTCTTGCCAAGGACGCCGCCGCCCTTCTTCAGCGACGGTACCGCCTCGGTGACTTTGCTGCCGTTGTTCAGGTGCTCGATGGCGAGCTCGAAGCCCTTCTTCTCGTCCTGGCCCAGTGCCGCATAGGCGCCGGTCAGCGGAAACATGCCGGCCGCGAAGGCGGTCTTGCCCTGCACGCCCGCCGGGAAGGTGCCCATGGTGGGGTAGCTCTTGGCCCACACATGCGGGGCCGACAGGGGCGTTATCAGCCCGGCTGCCCCAACACCAAGACCTGTTGCGATAACGTTACGTCGCGTGAGAAGGCGGGAACGCCCGCCGGCGGTCCGGTCCATCAGAAGTCCTCCCATAGAGTTCACCCGCCGGATGACGGGCGATTGTTCCTTGCCCACCCGAAGTGGGTCTCTTTTTTTTGGCCGGTTGCCCCGCCTCGTGTACCAAAATGGACCGAGGACTATGGCGGGCTACACCAGCCCTTCATCGCACGAAATCTTGTATTTCGTGGCGTATAGACGATGCTCCGTGCCAGGACATTTCGAATTCCTGTCCGTACCGATAAATTATCTGCAATTTTTGTGCAGGTCCAAAACCGGTCGCTCCGAGTGCGGCGCCGTCGCCCGGATGCGCGGCTCCACCACTCCGTTTGCATTGGTACCAGCTTCCGGTTCTATCGCGACCACGCGTCGTGGCGAACCTGCCGCCGCGCGCGGCTTGGTATGCCCGGCACCTGTAGCCAGGCCGCTCGCCGTGGGCGGAGACTTGCCTGCAACCGTTGTGACAAGCAAACTGACGCATGACAAGTGTTAGTGGTAACCTTTCCGCCCGTTGTTGTGTCGTCGGCGGCGGACCTGCGGGCATGATGCTGGGCCTGCTGCTCGCCCGTGC
The DNA here is from genome assembly GCA_963721065.1 of uncultured Alphaproteobacteria bacterium. GTDB lineage: Bacteria > Pseudomonadota > Alphaproteobacteria > Acetobacterales > Acetobacteraceae > CAWBLP01. The sequence goes on along the minus strand of CAVRHO010000008.1, from coordinate 555,455 downwards.
CGGAATCGATGTCGTCGTTCTGGAAAAGCACGCCGATTTCCTGCGCGACTTCCGCGGCGACACGGTGCACCCCTCCACCTTGCAGGTGATGGCGGAACTGGGGCTGCTCGACCGCTTCCTGGCCCGTCCGCACCAGGAGGTGAGTCAACTTGGCGCGCAGATCGGCGAGGAAACGATTGCGCTCGCCGACTTCTCCCGCCTGCCCACCCGGTGCCGGTTCATCGCCTTCATGCCGCAATGGGAGTTCCTCGATTTCCTTGCCGGCGAGGCACGGAAACTCCCGCGTTTCCGCCTGCTGATGCGCACCGAGGCCACCGGTCTGCTGCGCGACGGCCCGCGTATTGCCGGCATCACCGCCACGTCGCCCGACGGGCCGCTGGAAATCCGCGCCGAACTGGTGGTGGCCTGCGACGGCCGGCACTCGACGCTGCGCGAGGCGGCCGGGCTGACGGTGATCGACCGCGGTGCGCCGATGGATGTGCTCTGGCTGCACCTGTCCCGTCGTGACAGCGATCCGGGGCAGACCCTCGGCCGTATCGACGCGGGCCGGTTCTTCATCACGCTGGATCGTGGCGATTACTGGCAGTGCGCTTTCGTCATCGCCAAGGGCGGGTTCGACACCGTGCGGGCCGCCGGACTGCCGGCGTTCCGGGAGAACCTGGCCCGCCTCGCGCCGCACCTGCGCGACCGGGTGGACGAAATTGCCGGATGGGACGACGTGAAACTACTGACCGTCGCAGTGAACCGCCTGCCGCGCTGGTACCTGCCGGGCCTGCTGTGCATCGGTGACGCCGCGCATGCCATGTCGCCGATCGGTGGCGTCGGCATCAACCTGGCCATCCAGGATGCGGTGGCCACGGCCAACCGGCTGATCCCGCGGCTGCGGGCCGGCAAGGTGGAGGAAGCCGATCTGCGCGCACTGCAACGGCGTCGCGAACTGCCGACGCGGCTCACGCAGGCGGTGCAGATCGCGATTCAGAACCGGGTGATCAGCCAGGTCCTGCGCGCCCAGGCCACCCCCCGTCCGCCGCTGCCGCTCCGCCTGCTCGGCCGCTCACCCAGGCTGCGCGGCCTGCCGGCCCGGGTGATCGGACTTGGCTTCCGGCCGGAGCACATCCGGCACTGAAACCACCGTGCGGCGCGCCACGGACGCCGGCCCGGCGGCGGCGGTTTGACTCAATCGCCAACGGCCCCAAGAGTCTGCGCCGCAGTCCGCACGGGGAGAGAAACAGCATGACCGTTCTGCGCGCTTCCGCTCGCGCCACCAAGCAGGCGTCGGCATCCAATTTCACCGGCACGGTGTTCCAGGACGAGGTCGTCGGTGTGAAGCCGCCATCGCGCATGCGCGCCTCGGTGGTGTCGTTCACGCCCGGTGCCCGCACTGCCTGGCACAGCCATCCGGTCGGCCAGACATTGTACTGCCTGAGTGGTGTCGGCCGGGTTCAGTTCGAGGGTCAGCCGGTGCAGGAACTGCATCCCGGTGACACCGTGTCGATTCCGCCGGATACCCGCCATTGGCACGGCGCGGCGCCGGACCGGCTGTTCGCCCACCTCGCCATGTCGGAGCAGAACGACAAGGGCGAGGGAACCGCCTGGTTCGAACACGTCAGCGACGTCGACTACAACAAGCCGCCCGCACCGGTTGCCTGACGGCAACCGGCGTGGACGCTGAAGGTCCCGGCGTGGACGCTGAAGGTCATGGTACCGGCCTTGCCACCCACGACTTTTCTGTTGTGCTGGAGGTAAGGTCGCGGGGGGCGGGCCTGCGCCCCATACCCGTCAATTTCGCCCAAACCTGACGGGTCCGAATCCTGCGCCGGTCAAGACGTTGTACGATGGTCCGTAGCCCCAGACCCGCTGGCCGGACGCGGCGTGCGGGCGTGCACGCCACGTCCGGCCGCGACGCCGAGCGACGCTCAGTGAATCTCGCCGGCCCGCTTCAGCGCGTCCCGCAGCTTCGTCGCGTTGAAGTCCGGCGACTTGCACATGTCCAGGATCACCTTCTCCCGCCGCGACACCAGGTCGATCGCCGCGGGCAGCTTCTTCACCGCGTCCGCGGGAACCACCACCGCGCCATGGCGGTCCGCATGGATCACGTCGTCATGCGCCACGTTCATCCCGTGCACGTTCACCGGCTTGCCGTAATCCACCATGTGCACATGCGCATGGCTCGGGCACACCGAGCCGCCGATGATCTGGAACCCCTCGGCCCACGCGTCCAGGTCGCGATAGGACCCGTTGGTGACGCAACCGATGCAGCCCAGCGCGCGATGTACGGTGGACTGAACCTCTCCCCAGTACGCGCCGTAGCCCGGCGAATCGTCCACGTCCTGCAGGATCGCAATGGTCGGGAAATCGACCTTCTCCACATACTCATACCAGTCGCCGCGGTCGGTGACCTTGCTGCGCGGCGGCTCCTTGGAGCGGATCATGCCCACGCGCGCCAGCCCGACGATCGGCGGCAGCTTCGGCTCGATCGGCACCAGGGGCTGCACGGTGAAGCCGATGGCGCGCCGCTCCGGCACCACGATCTCCAACCCGTTGCAGATGGTCGGCGTGTCCCACTGCTTCAGAACATCAAGGTCAGCCTGGGTGAACGGCCGCTCGGCCATGGCAACATCTCCTCACATGCGGGAATGACAGACAGTCTCGCCCGCCGCGCGCGTTTCGGGCAAGCTGGGTTCCGTATGAACACCATCACGCACCGCGGCAAGGCCCCAAGCCAGGCCGCCCCCTGGCCTCCGGTCCCGGAAGCCGCACCGTCCCGCAAGGAACGCGTCATGGCACTGACCCGCGTCCGGCGCGATCATCCATCGTTTGCCGAAGGGCGGTCCCGCCGGCGCACTCCCGCCGTGACGCGCATGCACCGGGTTCTGGACCGACCGCCTGTGGTGATGCCAGACAATGGCCGGATACGGACGATTCGTTACTGGGCGCAGGTATCGGGGCAGGGGTGAGCAGCAACGCGCCGTTCTTCATTGTTGGCGCGGGGCGGTCCGGCACCACGTTGTTGCGCCTGATGCTGTCGGGTCATTCGCGCCTGCACATTCCCGACGAGACCTGGTTCATCCGCCCGTTGGTGGCGCAACTGCCGCTGACCGAACCGCTGAGTCCGGACCAGGTGGAAACCGCGCTGGCAATCATGACCGGCCACGAACGCTGGCCGGATATCGGCCTGCCGGCCGATGCATTCGCCCGACAGGTCCGGACGCTGAACACCCCGCGACTCGGCGACCTGATCGATCTGCTGTTTCATCACCTGGCCAGGGCCAGCGGCAAACCCAGGATCGGTGACAAGACACCGCATTATTTCGCCATCGTCCCGCAACTCGCGGCCATTTTTCCGCAGGCAGGCTTCATTCACCTGATCCGCGACGGGCGCGACGTGGCAATCTCCTGGGTCGATGCCGGCTGGAACCGCTATCACGAACGCGACTTCGAATGGACCGCGGCGATGCGCGCGCGCCGGAAGTGGAACGATTCGTTACTTGGACGGCGCGTCTGCGAGGTCCGCTATGAGGCACTGGTGCGCGAACCGGAACAGACGCTCCGCGGCATCTGCGCCTTCCTCGGCGAGCCATTCGAACCCGCCATGCTGCACTGGGCCGGGCGAACCGGCCTTGTCGCGGCGCGTGACCGGCACCTGCACGGACGGTTGCACCAACCGCTGTCGGAGGAGGCGATCGGCATATGGCGACAGCGCCTTGCCCCCTGGGAATGCTTCGCCATCGAATCCTGCCTGTTCCCCCAGCTTCAGGCGCTCGGCTATTCCCCACGTTACGGCGCGCGGGCCTGGGCGCCGCTGCGCGCCGTCACCCGGTCGGCATTGTCTGCGGCCTCGCCATTGCTCCGCCGCGGCGTGCCCTGGATGCAGCGCCGCGGGTGGTTGCGCAAGCGACTGTATCTGTGATCCATGCCGGGCGGACGCTTGCCGATGAATGAGCGCCGCCGCACACTCACCGCCTTGGTTCCTGGAGTACTGCCATGTCCCCGGACGTTGTGTCCCAACTCGCGCCGCGCGGTGTCCTGCGCGCTGGCATCAATATGAGCAACTTCCTGCTGGTCACCGGGCGTACGCCGTCTGGCGACCCGGACGGTGTCTCGCCCAACATGGCGAAAGCCATCGCCGACCGGCTCGGCGTGCCGGTGCAATACGTGCCGTTCCCAAAGCCGGGCGAGTTGGCGGACGCAGTGGACAAGGATGTGTGGGACATCGGCCTGATCGGCGCCGAACCGAAGCGTGCCGAGAAGATCGCCTTCACCGCCGCCTATGCCGAAATCGAAGCGACGTATCTGGTCCCGGCCGGCTCACCGCTGAACAGCATCGCCGACGTGGATCGCCCCGGCGTGCGAATCGCGGTGACCGCGCGCAGTGCCTATGACCTCTGGCTGGAGCGCAACATCAAGCACGCGCAACTGGTGCGCTCGGACAGCCTGGCGAGCGCGGCCGAGATGTTCGTTCGCGACAAGCTGGATGCGCTGGCGGGGCTGCGGCCCGGCCTGATCGGCGACGCCGCGAAGTTGCCGGGTTCGCGCATCCTCGACGGCCAGTTCACCGCCGTGCAACAGGCAGTGGGAACCTCCCGCAAGAATGCCGAAGCCGCCGCGTTCCTGCGCGCGTTCGTCGAGGAGGCAAAAAAGTCCGGACTGGTCGCCAGCTTCATCGAGAAGCACGGCGTCGCCGGCCGCCTCTCCGTTGCTCCGCCGGCCTGAGGACGAAACTGCGGCCGGCCGCGCCGAACCCAGGGACTTAAGAAGTAGACATGAGTCACGTGGCGCAGGCACCGCTTACTGCGTCGTAACGGACGAAGACGCGTGACCCACGACGTTCCCCGGTGCGGACAAACACCGCACAGGCGGCCGGCCGGCTTTCCCCAACCTCTACGCGGCTGCGCACGAACTGCGCGCCCCCCTCTCCATCGGGAGAGGGGGGATACGCCGCGCGTTTGATCCCGCCAGCGGCCTACAGTTGCGACCGGGCCCGCGTGATCGCCTGATCGAACGCGCTCAGCACCTGGCCGTGGGAAGAATGATCGTTCATCTTTTCCACGTCGGTGAAGCCGCGGCCGATCGCTACCGCCAACAGCATGTTGTGCGGCCCGTTAGGCTGGCCACGCAGATCCAGCAGACGCGCTGCGCTGCGCAGGGCACCAACCGCACAACGGCGGCCGTCCAGTGTTTCGTAACGGCGCTGAATCCAGTGCCGCTCATCCTCGATCAGCGTACGCGCCAGTTGCAGCACCTGCACGGTGGTCTGCTCCGGCGACATCGGAGGGGCAAGCGGAACGCCGAATGGCGAGGTCCGCATGCCAGGCAACAGATTGCGTGCCACACGCCGCATCCGCCACCAGATCCCGGTGCGCTGCCGCGCCAGCGTTGCGGCATCGAACGAGGTGCCGATAAATTCACTTCCATCAAACGGCATTGGACCAGTCTCCCGCAGTTAGTGACCTGTCTCCAGAACAGCGACAGCCGCCGGATGTTTGCCGATGACACGAATGTGGGGGGAGAAACCTTAGGCGCCAGTCAGCCCGCGCATCACGCCTTCGGCAAACGGACGACGAAGCGTGCGCCCAGTACTTTGCCGCCGGCGTCCCGCCGGTTCTCTGCCGAAATGCGCCCGCGCAGTGCCTCGACAATCTGCCGACTGATCGACAGGCCGAGGCCAGAGTGCTGGCCAAACCGCTCGCCGTGCGGGCGCTCGGAGTAGAACCGGTCGAAAATGTGCTCGAGCTTGGCCTCCGGTATTCCGGGCCCTTCGTCCTCGACACTGATTTCCACCATAGCGCCGGTCGCGCGCGCCCGCACCAGAATTCTACCGCGCGGGGGACTGAAACTTTGCGCATTGCCGACGAGATTGCGCAATACTTGTACCAGGCGTCCTTCTACGGCCTTCACCCTTACGCCGCCGGCCGGCACATCGACCACCAGTCGCGGGTCGTTGTCGGAATCACGCGTGGCTTCGTCCAACTCCGCCAGGGTGCGCAGGATCGCCCCGACATCCACCGGCTCGGTCTGCGTGCGCGACAGTTCGGCATCCAGCCGCGACGCGTCGCTGACATCGCTGATCAGCCGGTCCAGCCGCACCACGTCCTGCGCGATGATGGTCAGCAGTTGCTTCTGCCGTGCCGGGTCCTCGATGCGGCGCAGGGTCTCGATCGCACTGCGGATCGACGACAGGGGGTTCTTGATCTCGTGCGCCACGTCCGCGGCGAAGCGTTCGATCGCGTCCATGCGCGTCCACAGCGCCTGTGCGGAATCAGACAGTGTGACCGCCAGTGCGCCGATTTCGTCGCGTCGGTTCAGCAGCGGCGTCGGGACCGCGCCGGTGCGGCCCTGGCCTTCCCGCATCTGTGCCGCCGCACCCGCCAGCCGCAGGATCGGGCGGGCGATGGTCAGTGACAGGTACCAGGAGAGCAGGACGGTCAGGGCCAGGGCCAGGGCGAACAGCCCGACGATGGACATGCGCACCACGAACAGGCTGGCATCCACCTCCCGCGCTTCACGGGTCAGCAGGATGATGCCCACGGTGTGCCGGTCGCGTTCCACCGGTTCGGCCACCGTCACCAGCAGCCGGTTGTCCTTGGTGCGGCGGATATAGGGCGGCATCTCCTGGCTTTGGCCGGCACTGCTCAGGCGCACTTCCTGCTTGACGTTGGGTTGCCATTCCAGCCCGGCACCGGGCGGTTCCGACAGGGTGATCGGCTTGTCGTGCGGCAGCATCGAAAGTGCCCTGTCGTAGAGCCAGCCGATCGCGCGCAGCACCGGACCGTGATCCACCGCCGGCGGCAGCGGTTCCGTGTTCACCGCCCCGCCAGGCCCTTCGCGCACGCGGGAATCCGCCAGCACCGTGCCGTCCGGCGCATACAGCTTGGCGTCGGCGTCCGGCGTGGGCTCCGTGAGGCGACGCAGCAACGGGCGCGCGATGTCGGTGAGCAGCTTCGGATGATCGGGATTCTTCAGGCTGACCGCGCTTTCGCCCAGCGCCCCCGCGAACACCTTGGCCTGTTCGCGCAACGCCGTGACCTGGGCTTCCAGCAGGCCGTTCTGGTACTGATCGAGATACAGCAGCGCCGCCACCAGCAGCGCCAGCGGCAGGGCGTTCACCAGCAGGATGCGCCGCATCAGCGGCGACACCCAGCGCTGGCGGATGCGCCTGGGCGGCGGCGGCGCCGGCCGGTTCAGCTTTTCGATGCGGCTGCCGTCGGGCAATCAGTGCTCCTTGTAGCGGTAGCCGATGCCGTACAGCGTCTCGATCTGGTTGAAGTCGTCGTCCACCGAGCGGAACTTCTTGCGTACCCGCTTGATGTGGCTGTCGATCGTGCGGTCATCGACGTAGATGTTCTCACCATAGGCCGCGTCGATCAGTTGGTCGCGGCTCTTGACCATGCCGGGGCGCGCCGCCAGGGCCTTCACCAGCAGGAATTCGGTGACGGTGAGCTGGATGTCCTGGCCGCGCCAGGTGCACTGGTGCTTGGTTTCGTCCAGCACCAGGTCGCCGCGGGTCAGCACGCCGCCCGGCGCCGCGCCGGAGCCCTCGGCCCGGCTGGCCTCGTTGCGGCGGAGCAGGGCGCGGATGCGCTCGATCAGCAGGCGCTGGCTGAACGGCTTGGTGATGTAGTCGTCCGCGCCCAGGCGCAGGCCCATCAGCTCATCGACCTCCTCATCCTTGGAGGTCAGGAAGATCACCGGCATGGTGCTGCGCTGGCGCAGCCGCTGCAGCAGTTCCATGCCGTCCATGCGCGGCATCTTGATGTCCAGCACGGCCAGGTCCACCGGCTTGGCGGTCAGGCCCTGCAGCGCGCTTTCACCATCGGTGAAGGTGCGCACCTGGAAGCCTTCCTGCTCCAGCGTCATCGAGACGCTGGTCAGGATGTTCCGGTCGTCGTCAACCAGGGCGATGGTCTGCTTCATGGCGTGTGTCTCTTGCGGATCACGGGGTGTAGCCGACGCTCTGCAATCTGGAACCGGGCCCAACCTGGCATCGGATTGTGGCGCATTGCGGACGGGAGGTGAACGAAACATGGCGATGCGCCCGCGCGGTTGCGAGTCCTCGTGAGGTCGCCAGGCCGCGTCGATCTCATGCCCGGCTTTACCCGGTTTCGCTGGTCAACCGCCACACCGCGGCCTCCCCTTCATGCCGGCTGGTGCGCAGGCGTTCCAGCAGGGCGGCGAGGATTGGCTGTGCCTCCACTTCGAACCGGAACGGCGGATTGATCACCGCGAGGCCGCAGCCGTTCAGGCGACCCGGATCGAGCGGCGCGTGCAGCAACAGTTCGGCGACGACGACATTGGCGATGCCGGCCTGTTGCAGCGCGACATGGAAGCCGCGCACCGGTGCCCGGTGTTTCACCGGATACCAGGCGGCGAACACCCCGGTGCGGAAGCGCGTGTGGGCCGCGGCCAGGCCGCGCGCCAACCGGGTGAATTCCTGCGGGTCTTCGAACGGAGGATCGATCAGCACCAGGCCGCGCCGTTGCTTCGGCGGCAGCAATGCGCCCAGGGCTTCCCATGCGTCTCGCTGGTGCACCGCAACCTGGGGGTCGCGGGCAAAGTGCCGGCGCAGCGCGAAGCACTCCTCCGGATGCAGTTCGCAGCAGGCGAGCCTGTCGTCCGGACGCAGTATCGCGCGGATCAGTGACGGCGAACCGGGATACAGACCCAGCCGCTGCACCAGGCGGACATAGGCGGCAAGCGGCGGGGGCGGCGTGTCGAGCAACCGGTCGATTCCGGCGCGCCATTCGCCCGTGCGTTGCGCCGGGCCGGAGTCCAGGTCGTACGCGCCGGCACCGGCGTGGGTGTCCAGCACGAAAACCGGGGCGGGCTTGTGCTGCAGCGCCTGCAACAGCCACAACAGCAGAGCGTGCTTCATGCAATCGGCGAAGTTGCCGGCGTGAAAGATGTGTCGATAGTTCATACCTCGGACTTTCCTGCCTGTGCGGCGCGGATCGGACCAGCCGGGACCCCTGGCGTCGGCTGGCGATTGCCGCGTCGATGCCGCGCCTGTGCGGGATTGTCCAGCATGGCAGCCGTTTCGGCCGGATCGTCCCGGACTGTACCGGGCGTGCTGTCCGGGATGACAGGTGTAAACCGGCCGTGATCCTGGCCGCCGGTTACGTAGCGCGACTTAACGTTTTCGCTTAACAGTCCATGTACGTTTCATGGCCTTGGCGAGACGTATGGGATGTTCATTGCGGAACGCTCCGCCGTGTTCATCGCGAATCCAGGCTGCTCTGCTGAAACTGGCACGCTGATTGCTGATTGACCCTATGCACGACCGATCGTCCCGCGGACAGGCGGACCCGTGCGCAACGAACAACTGTGCGAAACAAGCACCAGGGACCGCGATGAGCATGATGACGACGCAGAGCGAAATCCGCAGAATTCTCGCCGAGAACGGCCGACTTGCCGTGTCAGTGGACCGGCTGGACGACAAGTCCGACCTGTTTGCTGCTGGACTCAATTCACTGGCAATCGTCAACGTTCTGATGAGCCTGGAGGAAACATTCGACATCGAGCTTCCGGACGACAAACTGTCGCGCCGATCGTTCGCGAGCATCGAAACCATCCGCTCTGTCGTCGAGGAACTGTCCGGGCAGGTCGCGCACTCATGAATGCGAGCGGCGGTCTGGATGCCGCCACGCTGACGGTGGCTGCGATTGCAGCGGAACACGCCGAGCGGGTGGATCGGGATAGTTGCGTGCCGGAACAGGCGATTGCGGCACTGCGTCGCGAGAGCCTGCTGAGTCTCCTGGTACCGGTTGCCGCGGGTGGTCCCGGCCGGTCGCTGTCGCAAGTTGCCGCGCTGTGTCACGCGCTTGGGCAGTCCTGTGGCTCCACGGGCATGATCTATGCAATGCACCAGATCCAGGTGGCCTGCATTGTCGCGCACGGCCAGCACAGCGACTGGCACCGGTCCCTGCTTCGCCGTCTCTGTGCCGAACAATTGCTGCTGGGCTCTGTCACGTCGGAGGTGGGAACGGGCGGCAACATCCTGAACAGTGTCTGCGCCATCCAGGTGGCGGGCGACACCGCGCAGGTGGAGAAGGACGCCACCACGGTTTCATACGGCGCGCATGCCGATGCTTTGCTGGTGACCTGTCGTCGCCATGTCGAGTCGGCACCGAACGACCAGGTGATGGTAATCGGCCTGCGCGACGACTATGTGCTGGAGCGTACCGGCACCTGGGACGCGCTGGGCATGCGCGGTACCGGCAGCGATGCGTTCAGGGTCCGCTTCAGTGGCCGGGCCGAGCAGATTCTGCCGGTGCCGTTCGCGGAGATCGCGGGGCAGACGATGCTTCCGGTGTCGCATATGCTGTGGGCCAGCGTCTGGCTTGGCATCGCCACCGACGCCGTGAACCGCGCCCGCGCCTATCTGCGCCAACAGGTGCGGGGCCGGTCGTCCGTGTCGGCGATGACGCACCGGCTGGCCCGGGCAGTGGGATTGTTGCAACTGATGCAGTCCCGCCTGTCGCAATCGCTGCGCGATTACGAAACGGTGTTTGCCGGCCCGCCGCGCAGCCTGCCGCTGGGCTTTACGGCCGATATGAACAACCTGAAGGCGAACATCTCCGAGATGTGCCTGGAGGCCGTGCACCATGCCTTCATGGTGTGCGGGATCAGTGCCTACCGGAACGGTACCGCGTACAGCCTGGGACGCCACCTGCGTGACCTGACGTCTGCGCCGGTGATGATCAACAACGACCGCATGCTGGAAAGCGCCGGCAACCTGCTGCTGATGCAGAAGCCGGCGCTGGGAGTGTTCTGAGTATGGAACTCGATGCCGACGCTGCTTGATCGCCTGATCGCCAACGGGCTGCTGGTATCGTCCGGAGTGGACGGTGTGTATGGCCTCAGCGGCCGCTTCGAAGCCGTGGTGGAGGCGGTGGACGCCATGGCAGGCCGGACCGGTGCGGCCGACAATGCCGAGGTGTTCCGCTTCCCGCCAGCCATGGTCGGGGATCAGTTGGTGCGCAGTGGCTACCTCAAGAGTTTCCCGCAGTTGCTTGGAACGGTACACTGTTTCTGCGGCAACGAGGCGGAGCATCGCCGCATGTTGCGCTGCGTCGAAGCCGGGGAGCCGTGGACTGAACAGCAGGCCCCGACCGAACTGCTGCTGAGCCCCGCCGCCTGCTATCCGCTGTATCCGGTGGTCGCGCGGCGCGGCGCGTTGCCGCCCGAGGGGGGGCTGTACAACGTACGCTCCTGGTGTTTCCGCCATGAGCCTTCGACGGATCCGGCGCGCATGCAGTGCTTCCGCGTGCGGGAATTCGTGCGTGTGGGCACCAATGAGCAGGTGCTGGAATTCCGCCAGGCCTGGATTGACCGGGCGCAGAGCTTCATCAGCGACCTGGCGCTGCCTTACACGATCGATATTGCCAACGATCCATTCTTCGGTCGTGCCGGGCGGCTGATGGCCGACAGCCAGCGGGAACAGAAGCTGAAGTACGAACTGCTGGTCACAGTGGCCAACGAGGACAAACCCACGGCCTGCATGAGCTTCAATTATCATCTGGACCACTTCGGGGAGCCGTGGAACATCCGCACCTCGGCCGGCAATATTGCCTACAGCGGCTGTGTCGGCTTCGGGTTGGAGCGACTGGCGCTGGCGCTGTTCCGCCACCACGGAATGGATCCGGCCACCTGGCCGCAGAAGACCCGCAGCGCCTTGCGGCTCGATGCATGAACGACCTGGCGGACGCTGCGATCACCGCTGTCGATGCACCCACGTGTGACTGGCCGGTGACCAATTGCTATATCGATGTCTGGATGCTGATCCTGCGCCGTTGGGGGCTGGACCCGGCGGCCGGGCTGGGCGTGACGGTGACGCAGGATTACGAAGGCGACCAGTTCACTTTCTTCAAGTACCTGCATGAGGACCTGGAACGGCTGTACGGCATCCAGGTTGGCGAGCTGGCCATCTACACCACGGTCGAGCAGCAGACGCGGGAACAGGTGCGCCTGGGTCGCCTGGTTCTGGTGGAGGTGGATGGCTATTACCTGCCCGATACCCGCGCGACCAGCTACCGCAGCCAGCACACCAAGACGACGATCGGCGTGGACCGGATCGACCCATCCGTGGGGCGGCTGGGCTATTTCCACAACGCCGGTCATTATGAACTGGGCGATGAGGACTACGCTGGCATCTTCCGCAAGCTGCCATCGCAGCAGGCTGCGGTGGACGTGCTGCCGCCCTACGTCGAGTTCGTGCGGCGGCGCTGGTCGCCGCTGCAAGGCCGCGAACTGACCGATACAGCCGTGACCCTGCTTCGTCGTCACCTTCGCCGGCGTCCCGACGGCAATCCGGTGAGCGCCTATCGTGCGGATTTTTCCCGGCATATGGACTGGCTGATCGCCCATCCGGACCTTTTCCACGAATACGCCTTCGCCGTTTACCGTCAGCTCGGCGCCAACTGGCAGTTGCTGGGCCAGCATCTGCAATGGATGCGGGCCGGCGGGGTGGATGGGCTGGACGCGGTCATCGACGCGGCGGCGACGATGTCGGGCACGGCCAAGGCGATGCAATTCAAGGTTGCGCGTATCGCCAACCGACGCCGGTTCGATCCCTGCGACGCGCCATTCGACACGTTGGAGCGCACGTGGGACATGGCCATGCAGGGCCTGGACCGGCGGTTCGGCTGAACGGTCCGGTCAGCGGGGGGAAGATGGCGCGTATCCAGTCCTGCACCGCGGCCGTGGTTCAGTCCGTCACTGACCGTTGGGAGTGTGCACAGACCCGCGCCGGTGCGGCTGCGTCACCGGAGGCGTTGTCCGGGTTGGACTGGTTTCCCGCCGTCGTGCCCGGGACGTTCGCCACTGCGCTTCGCCTGGCAGGCCGTTGGGACGGATCGGCGCCGCTGGAGCTGGACGGCGAGGATGTCTGGTATCGCACACGCTTTGCCGGCGGCTGCGAGGAAATCCTTCGGTTCAATGGCTTGGCGACAATTGCCGAAGTCTGGCTGAACGGCAGGCGGTTGTTTCAGTCCGAAAGCATGTTCCTGCCGCGCCACGTGCCCGTACGCACGGAAGCGGACAATGAGCTGCATATCTGCTTTCGCAGCTTGGCGGCCTGGCTGCGTACGCAACGGGGACGCGCGCGGTGGCGGCCGCGGCTCGCGTCGCCCCCGGGCCTGCGTTTCGCACGAACGACGTTGCTTGGCCGCATGCCGGGGTGGTGTCCGACAGTGCATCCTGTTGGCCCGTGGCGCTCCGTCCTTCGCGAACGGCGCACCGCACCCGCGGTGGAGGCGGTAGATGCGCGCACCGCAGTGTTCGACAGCGAAGGACGCATGGTGGTTCGTGCCGTGCTGGACCGTGCCCCGGATGCCGACGCGGTGGTGGAAGTCGGCGAGCACGCCGCGCGGCTGACACGGACCGGCGCCGCCGAGTTCAGCGGTACGGTGCGCATTCCGGATGTCGATCGCTGGTGGCCGCATACGCACGGAACACCGCGGCTGTACCCGGCCCGGCTGCGGTTCGGCGGCACGACCTGCGAACTTGGTCCGGTTGGCTTCCGGGACGTGCAGGTGCGGTCGGGTCACGACGATGGTCTTGCGCTGGCGGTCAACGGCGTACCGGTGTTCTGCCGCGGCGCCTGCTGGACGACGCCCGATGTTGTTGCGTTGCCCGGCGATGCGGATGCGTATCGTCCCTGTCTTGTCGCTGCGCGCGACGCCGGGATGAACATGATCCGTGTCGGCGGCACGATGACATACGAGGACGACGCCTTCTTCGCCCTGTGCGACGAGCTCGGCCTGATGGTGTGGCAGGACGCGATGTTGGCCAATTTCGACTACCCCGCCACAGAGGCGTTCCGCGATCTGCTGACAGCCGAACTGCGGCACGTTGTCGGCCGTACTCAGACGAACCCATCCATGGTGGTGCTGTGCGGTGGCAGCGAGGTGCTGCAGCAGGCGGCAATGCTGGGGCTGCCGGCTGAGAAGATCGACGCCAGCCTCTACGATAGTGTGATTCCTGCCGTCGTGCGCGATCAGCGGCCGGATATCGTCTATGTGCCCAACTCGCCCAGTGGCGGTGACTGGCCGTTTCAGCCCGACGCCGGCGTTGCGCACTATTACGGCGTGGGTGCGTATCTGCGTCCGCTGGACGATGCGCGTCGCGCCGATGTGAAATTTGCGTCGGAATGCCTGGCGCTGGCCAATGTGCCGGATGCGCGAACCACCGATGCGCTTGGCTGCAGCACGATCACGGATCCGCGATGGAAGCGGGGGGTACCGCGCGACCCCGGCGCCGGGTGGGATTTCGAGGATGTGCGCGACCACTATCTGTCGGTGCTGTTCGGGGTCGATCCGACGCAGCTCCGCTGGGCGGATTTTGCGCGCTACCTGGATCTTTCGCGTGCCGTGAGTTGCATCCTGATCGAACGCGTGTTCGCCGAATGGCGGCGCGTGGGCTCGCGCTGTGCCGGTGGGTTGGTCTGGCAGTTGCAGGATGTCGCGGCTGGCGCCGGCTGGGGTGTCATCGATGCGGACGGGCGTCCCAAGCCGGCCTGGTACGCGCTGCGGCGTGCCTTCCGGACACGGCAGGTGGTGGTCACGGATGAGGGGCTGAACGGGCTGCACCTGCATCTGCTGAATGAAACCGATGAACCGCTGCACGGGTGTTTACAATTGACAACACTCAGGAACGGATCGCATCCGGTGCAACACGTCGAACGAGCCGTTACCGTGCCGCCACGCGGGGCGCAGCGGTTCAGCAGTGCCGCGCTGCTCCCGGGATTTTTCGATATGACCTACGCCTACCGGTTCGGGCCGCGCATGCACGACGTAACGACTGTAACTTTCACAAATCCGGAAAACAGTTGCGTTATCGCCGAAACAGTATATTTTCCGTCAGGATTGTCAGCACAGTATTCCATGCCGACGCGCGACATCGGTCTGGAGGTTGAAGTGGGCAGAAACGACACAGACTGGTTGCTGCATGTGCGAAGCCGGCAGTTCGCACAGTTTCTGCACATCGACGACGACCACTTCCGGCCGGATGACAACTGGCTGCATCTGCCGCCCGGGCAGAGCCGCACGATTCGGCTGCGTCCCATCGGAAATGCCGCTGCAGTCCCAACCGGCGAGGTCACCGCCATCAACGCGGACCGCGTCGTGCGCTATGCGGGGCGCACATGACCCCGGTGTATATCTCCGGATGCTTCGGCGTGCTGCATCCTGCCCACGGCCGGCGCGGCGTGCTTCTGCTGGGCACGCTCGGCGACGAAGCAATGAATGCCTATCGCCCGCTGGTGTTTCTGGCGGAACAGTTCGCCGCCGCAGGCTGCCCGACATTACGGCTGGAGTACTATGGCTTTGGCGATTCGGGTGGCGAGGATGACGAGCCGGACCGGGTACAGCGCTGGCTCGACTCGATTGCTGTCGGTATCCGCTGGCTGCGTGAAACCTGTGGCGCGGAGACCGTAACGCTGGTTGGTGTGCGAATCGGCGCGGTTCTCGCGGCACGCGCGGCCTGCGAAGCCGATGCTGTGGACGCACTGGTTCTGGTATCGCCCGTAACCAGCGGCCGACGTTTCCTGCGCGAACTGGTTCTGGCGGCACACACCAATGCTGAAATCTGGCAGGTGGACCCACGCACGGAGGATGCATCCTGGTTCGAGGCGCACGGGTTGCGGCTGGACCGCGCCGCGCGTGATGCGCTGGAACGGATGGATATCAGCAAGCTGCCGTCCTGTCCCGCGCGTCGAACCCTGGTGGTGGATTCGCCGGACAGTGCGTCCGCGCACTCACTGATCGAGCGGCTGCAGCGGTCGGGCACCGAGGTTACGCATCTTCCGGCTGCGGGCCTGGCCGCAATCCTGCGCGACGCGCACGAAAACGAGGTCCCGCACGAGGCATTCGCACGGGTTGTGGCGTGGCACGCCGCCCTGGACAGCACCGCACACACGGCACCTGCCATGGTGCGGCTCACGAAAGAAGACCGGTTGGGGACCCCGGTGCTGACAGTGGCCGCAGGGGTTGAACGGCCCGTTTGGTTCGGTCCGCAGAACGCGCTGTTCGGAATCGTATGCGAACCGGCGCAGCCGCTGCCCGACGCGCCGGTCGTGCTGATCGCCAATACGGGGGCGAATCCGCGTTACGGCAACTCCCGCGCCGCAGTGCTCGTCGCACGCTGGCTGGCGTCGCACGGAGTTGCATCGCTGCGCATGGACGGTGCGGGCATTGGTGACTCGCGGCCGGAAACGGGTGAACGCGGCCAGCCCTATTCGGCGCAGAGTGACGCCGATCTACGGGCCGGGCTGGATGCTCTCAGCGCGCGCTTCACCGGCCCCCTGATCGTGCTGGGCATGTGCTCCGGTGCGTACCATGCGCTGCACGGGGCGTACCAGGACCGCCGGGTCCGCGGGCTCATGTTGGTGAACCTGCAGAAGTTCGTGTGGCAGACAGGACAGTCGCTATCCGTTCTGCAGCGCACGACGGTTCGTACCACGCGGTTCTACATGAACAACATTGCCAGCGCTTCGACGATGCAACGACTGCTGCGTGGCGATATCAATGTCGCCGGCATCACGAAGGCCTTGGCGGGGCGTGCGGGGCGTCGCGTGGCGGCAGCGTGCGACCCGGCCTTTCAGGTCGTTCGGCGTAAGGAAACGCCGGTCGGGCGGATCCGCCGCCAGACGCGCGACCTGCTGGCCCGGTCGGTGCAGGTGCTGTTCGTCCTCAGCGGCAACGACCCCGGCCTGGATGAACTCGCGGAGTATTTCGGCAGTGAGGGGCGGCAGTTGCGCCGCTTGCCGAATGTGACATTCCACCTGATGGATGGTGCGGACCACACGCTGAGCGCGTACTGGGCGCGTCAGGCGCTGTTGCAGCAGATTGCCATCTTCCTGAATCGCTGCTTCCATGTACCCGTGGCACCGAAAACCGTCCCCGACCGCGCGGTTGTGCGCGCAGCGGCGCCGGCGATGGATGGATCCGGGGCCGTGGGGCTCGCCATCGGATTCGGCAACGAGACAGTCGCGGTTGCGGCCGGCGACGGCGGGCAGGCCCGCTAGCCGACGGCCGCAGGCGCCTCAGGCGTTCTTGCCGCCGTAGCGCCGCACGCGCAGATCCGCCTGTTCCTTGTGCCCGGCGAAGTTCTCGATCGCGCACAGGCGCGAGCAGTATTCGCCGATCATCGCGGTCGCCTCCGGGCTGACCTCCTGATACGTCACGGTCTTCAGGAATTTGCCCACCCACAGACCGCCGGTATAGCGCGCGGCCCGCTTCGTCGGCAGCGTGTGGTTGGTGCCGATCACCTTGTCGCCGTAGGCAACATTGGTTTCCTTGCCAAGGAACAGCGACCCGTAATTCGTCATCCGGTCCAGGAACCAGCGGGGATTGCGGGTCAGCACCTGCACATGTTCCGACGCGATGCGATCGGCTTCCGACACCATCTCCTCATCCGTGTCGCACAGGATCACCTGGCCGTGGTCGCGCCAGGCGACGCCGGCGATGTCGGCCGTGGGCAGGCGGGCAAGCTGGCGGTCGATCTCCGGCTGGATCTCCTCGGCGATCTTCTTCGATGTGGTCAGCAAGATCGCCGGCGAGGTCGGTCCATGCTCGGCCTGGCCCAGCAGATCGGTGGCACACATTTCCGCGTCAGCCGTATCATCGGCAATGATCAGCGTTTCGGTCGGTCCGGCGAGCAGGTCGATGCCGACACGGCCGAACAGTTGCCGCTTCGCCTCGGCGACGAAGGCGTTGCCCGGGCCAACCAGCATGTCCACCGGCGCGATCGATGCGGTCCCCAGGCCCATCGCGGCAACGGCCTGGATGCCGCCGAGCAGGTAGATTTCGTCGGCGCCGCCCAGTGCCATGGCGGCGATGGTGGCTGCGGGGGGCTGGCCGTTCATCGGCGGCGTGCAGGCGGCGATGCGCTTCACGCCGGCGACCTTTGCTGTCACCACCGACATGTGTGCGCTGGCAACCATCGGGTAACGGCCGCCGGGTACGTAGCAGCCGACGCTGGAAACTGGAATGTTCTTGTGGCCGAGCTTCACGCCGGGGAGCGTTTCCACTTCGATGTCGCGCAGGGCGGAACGCTGGGCCTCGGCGAAGCCGCGGATCTGTGCCTGGGCGAACCTGATGTCGTCGATCACCTGCGCGGGCAGGCTGTCGATCAGGGCCTGAATCTGGCTGTCGCTCAGGCGGAACGACTCCGGCTGCCACTTGTCGAACTTGGCCGACAACTCCCGGACTGCCGCGTCGCCGCGGGCGGCGATGTCGTCCAGGATGGCTTCCACCGTCTGGCGGACCTTGCGGTCGGCCTCGGTCTTCTCTGCCTCGGTTGCACCGTGTTTCAGGATGCGAATCATGGCGTGGGTCTTCCTCCGGCGCGTGCCTGTCTCGCGCGGACCATAGAGCGGGCGGGCGCGGGAATGAAGCGCGTGCCGACGCTGCGGCCGGCGCCGAAGCGTCAGTGCGTGCGGTTCCGATGCGGGCGCTGTACGTCCGCGTCGTGTTCAACCGACGGGAGAGATCGGGATGCAGACCAATCCACGCAGCAGCCAACTCGCATTCACCGTGTTCTGGCAAGTGCGGGACGGTGAAGCGGATACCGCCGCCGATATCATTGCGCGGTTCGCGGCGGAGGCACGCAAGGAACCGGGGCTGGACCTGCTGGCGGTGAATCGCGACACCGCCAATCCGTCACAGTTCCTGTTCTACGAGGTGTTCAAGGATGCGGCCGCGTTCGACGCACACCAGCAGACGCCGCACTTCAAATCGCTGATCCTGGAGCAGGCGCTGCCCCTGCTCAGCCGGCGTGAACGCACGCAGTACACGCCGCTGTAACGCGTGCGGGCCCCTCCTGCCCGCCGCGGGAAGGGGCCGCTACTCCGCCGTCCAGCCGCCATCCACCACCAGTGCCGTGCCGGTGACCAGCGCGGCGGCGTCGGAGGCGAGGAAGACCACCGCGCCCATCAGGTCCTCCACCGTGCCGAGGCGGCCGAGCTTGATGCGGCGCAGGACGTCGTCGCGGAAGGCGGTGTCCTGGAAGAACGGTCGCGTCAGCGGCGTGTCGATGAAGGTGGGACCGATCGTGTTCACGCGAATGGCGTGCGGCGCCAGGTCGATCGCCATGGCTTTGGTCAGGCCCTCGATGCCGTGCTTGCTCATGCAGTACACGCTGCGCCGGGAGCCGCCGACATGGCCCATCTGCGACGAGATGTGGATGATCGAGCCGCCCCGGCCCGCCTGCACCATGCGCGCGGCCACGGCCTGTGCGGCGAAGAAGGCGGCGCGCAGGTTCAGCGTGGTGATGGCGTCGAAGTCGTCCTCGGTCACCTCCAGGAAGCTGCGCGGGCGGTTGGTGCCGGCGTTGTTCACCAGCACGTCGAACGGTTCGGCCGCGGTGAGCGTAGCGCGGACGGCGGCGGTGTCGGTGACGTCCAGCACCACCGGTTCGGCACTGCCGCCCTCGGCACGGATTTCGGCTGCGGCAGCTTCGATTTCCTTGGCGGTGCGGGCGGCGAGCACCACGTGCGCGCCGGCCTGGGCGAGTGCGGCGGCGCTGGCCAGGCCGATGCCGCGTCCGGCGCCGGTCACCAGGGCGCGGCGCCCGTCCAGGCGCAGCGAGGGCGTCCGCGGCAGTGTCATGGGGCAATCCTTGGCATGGCGCGGAGTATCGGGCGATTTGCGTGGTGCGGCAATTCGTGGATGGGTGGCGGGCCTTTGCCCCATACGCGGCAGATCGGGCATGCCGGCCCCGGCCATGACACGGGAGGATGGTGCTTATCCGCACCATCCTGGCGCGTATAGGGCCTTTGCCCGCCGCGACGGTGCATGTTTGACAGGCGCCGCTGATGTTGCAGCGGAAGCGCTACCCCGGCAGCACTTCGTCCAGTTGCCACTCGTCCGCGGATGCACCGGCCAGCGCCTGGATACGTTCCTCGTCGGCGCCGAGTTCCGCGGCGGTCCCATGATAAACGATCTCGCCGTTTTCCAGCACGTACGCGTCGTCGGCGACTTCCAGGCTCATGCGCACATTCTGCTCGACCAGCAGCACGGAGATACCTTCCGTGCGCATCTGCGCGACGATACGGAACACGTCACGCACGATCAGCGGCGCCAGGCCCTGTGACGGTTCGTCCAGGATCAGCAGGCGCGGGTTCAGCAGCAGCGCGCGCGCGATGGACAGCATTTCCTGTTCGCCGCCCGACAACTGCCGGCCGCGATTCGTCTTGCGTTCCTCCAGGCGGGGGAACGTCTCGTAGATGCGACCGATGCTCCACGGCCCGGGCCGGCCGGCCGGCACCAGCAGGTTTTCCTCAACCGTCAGGTTGGGGAAGATCCTGCGGCCTTCCGGGACGTAGCCGACGCCCAGTTGCGCGACGCGGAACGGCGGCTGGCCCGTCACCTCCTGGCCGAATACGGTCACCTTGCCGGTGCGGGGTGGTGTCAGGCCGACCAGGCTGCGCAAGGTCGTTGTTTTGCCGGCGCCGTTACGGCCCAGCAGCGTGGTGATGCGGCCCTCGGTCACGGTCAGATTGACGCCGTGCAGGATATGGCTTTTGCCATAGTAGGTGTTCAGGTTTTCGGCCTGCAATGCGACGGTCATGCCGCTTCTCCCCATGTGGCCGGTTGCATGTGAAGACAGGTCATTCCGAGGTCCCCAGATAGGCAGCCTGCACGTGCGGATCGGCGGCGATCTCCTGCGGCGTGCCGTCGGCCAGCAACTTGCCCTCGGCCAGCACGCTGATACGGTCGGCCAGGTTGAACACCACGCGCATGTCATGCTCGATCAGCACGATGGTGTAGTTGCTGTTCTTGTGCAGGCGACGGATCAGGGTCGCCACCTGGAACGTCTCCTGCTCACCCATGCCGGCGGTGGGCTCGTCCAGCAGCAGCAGGCGCGGCTTCAGGGTCAGGGCCATGGCGATTTCCGCGGACCGCTGGTCGCCATGCGACATTTCGCCCACCAGCCGGTCCGCGTTCGCGGTCAGGCCGGTCAGCGTCAGCATTTCATCCACTGCCGATTGCACGCGGGCCTTGTCCGCCCGGCTGAGCCATAGTGCCGTGCGCAGGCCGGCGGCGCTTTCCGCACCGATGCGGATGTTCTCCCGCACCGTCAGTTCCGGAAAGATCTCGGTGATCTGGAACGTGCGCGCCATGCCGCGGGCGACGCGCGCCGTCACGGCCATGCGCGTGACCACCTCGCCGTCGAACACGATGTCGCCGGTGGTGGGCGGAAAGAAGCCGGAGATCGTGTTGAAGAACGTGGTCTTGCCGGCGCCGTTCGGGCCGATGATGGCGCGCAGCTCGCCGGGGGCGACGCTCATGGACACGTTCTGCACCGCCCGCAGGCTGCCGAAGTGCTTGGAGATGTCGCGGACTTCCAGCATCGGGGTCATGTCACTTCCCTCCGTTGCAGCATACCCAGCAATCCGCGCGGGAAGAACAGCACGACCAGCACGAAGATCAGGCCGATGAAGCTCATCCAGTTCACCGTCATGGAAGAGATGTAGTCCTGCAGGACGACGAACACCGCCGCGCCGATCAGCGGCCCCCAGAAGGAGCGCATGCCGCCCATCACGGTCATGATGACGATTTCACCGGACAGGGTGTAGTGCAGGCCCATCGGGTCGGCGAAGTTGTTCAGCAGGGCGTAGAGCGATCCCGCCAGTGCGGTGAAGAAGCAGGACACCGTGAAGGACAGCCAGATATGCCGTTCGACCGGAATACCCAGGAAGCGGGCGCGGCGTTCGTTCTCGCGGATGGCCAGGAAGGTGCGCCCCATCGGTGAGGCGAGCAACAGGCCCAGCAGACCGACCGCGATGCCGAACACCAGCAGCACGAAGTAGTAGAACAGCGTGCCGCTGCTGCCGATGTGCACGGTCGCCACGCCCAGATGCAGCGGTGCGCGGACGAACCCGCGCAAGCCGTCATAGCCGCCGGTCAGGCTGTTCCAGGAATAGGCGATATAGAACGCGATCTGGCCGAACGCGACGGTGACCATGGCGAAGTACACGCCGCGCCGGCGCACGATGAACAGGCCGAACAGGGCGCCCGCCAGGCCGCCCAGCAGCGTGCCGAACAACAGGGCCAATGGCGTGGAGGCCGCGAGATATTTCAGCGTCAGCCCGGCCCCGTAGGCGCCCAGGCCGAAATACGCGGCGTGACCGAAGCTCATCATCCCGGTGAAGCCGAGCAGGATGTTGAAGGACATGGCGGCCAGGCCGAGGATCAGCACGCGGCTGGCCAGTGCGGTGTAGCCGCCGACCAGGTGCATCCAGGCCGGTGCGGTCAGCAGCACAAGCCAGATCGCGGCCAGGGTCAGCCAGCTTCGGTCCACCGGCGGTGGCCGCGTCGGCGCCATCGCCGGACGGGTGGTGGTGGCGCCGCTCATACCAGCATTCCCTCTTCGCCCATCAGGCCGCGCGGACGCAGGATCAGCACCACGGCCATGATGATGTAGATGACAGCCTCACTGCCGGACGGCCACACCACGGTGGTCAGCGCGGCGGCAACGCCGATCAGCAGGCCGCCGACCAGCGTGCCGGTCAGGCTGCCCACGCCGCCGACAATGATGGCGATGAAGCTGGGCATCAGCAGGTCGTCGCCCATGTTGGGGTTCAGGCCGATCTGCCCGCCGGCCAGTACGCCGGAGACGCCCGCCAGCATGCAGCCCAGGCCGAAATTGAAGGTGCGCAGCATACGCACGTTCACGCCCAGCGCGGCGACGGTTTCCAGGTCCAGCGTGCCGGCACGGATGCGCACGCCGACGCGGGTGAAGCGCAGGAAGGCGAACAGCCCGGCCACCGCGACGATCACCACCGCCACCATGAACACGCGGTACCAGGTGATGAAGAACAGGTCGGGGGACAGCGGCGCCGCCATGGCGTCCGGCACGCCCAGCGGCAGTCCGTTCGGTCCCCAGATATAGCGGCACACATCCTGGATGATGAAGCCCAGGCCGAAGGTCAGCAGCAGGCTGTACACCGGATCGCGGCTGTACACCTGGCGGATCATCAGACGCTCGATGATGATGCCCAGGATCGCCGTCATGATGGGCGACACGATCAACGCGCCCCAGAAACCGATGAACGGCGTCAGGATGAAGGCGAAATAGCCGCCCAGCGCCAGGAAGTTGCCGTGCGCGAAGTTGATGACGTTGCTGAGGTTCAGGATCAGCGACAGGCCAAGCGCCATCAGCACGTAGAAGGCGCCGATGATCAGGCCGTTGGTAACGTTGAATAGAATGACTTGCAGCATGGGCTGCCCTTGCCGAGTGAGTCGCCAAAGCGTGGCGGCCGGGCGCAGCCCGGCCAGCGTTCCCGTGGGGACCGGGCATGGCGCATTGGCGCCGGCCCGGTCACCGGATCATCCATGGACGGATCGGATCCGGCCACGGCATGGGGAAGCAGAGCGAAAGTTACGCGGGATGCGTCATCTTGCAGCCGGTGTCCGCAACCGGGCCGGCGGCCTTGTCACCGGCCACCAGCACTTCGGTCTTGAACACGTTGTCCGGATTGCCCTGCGGCGGATGCACCTGGCCGACGAACACGTTGCTCATCAGCTCGTGGTCGCCCTTGCGATAGCGCACATGGCCGGGCTGCAGCGCGACGTCGGGCGGCAGTTCCATGTCTTCCATCGCGGCGGCCAGCTTCGGGCCTTCCAGCGACTTGGCCTTCTCGGCCGCCAGCCGCACCGAATGGATCGCCACATACCCGAACCAGTGGCGGGCGCTCGGCGTCTTGTTCATCGCCTTGCGGAAATCGCCAACGAATTTGCCCACTTCGGGCACCTTCGGCTGATCCCACCACCACTCCATGTCCCACCAGCCGGTCTGCGCGGCCTTCGGTACCGACTTGATGCTCTCCAGCTCGAACAGCGCGCCGCCCAGCGCCATCTCCTTGTCCATGCCGAACTGCACGAACTGCTTCATGCAGTCGATCTGCGCCAGGCCGCCCATGTTGTTCAGCAGCACGTTGGGCTTGTAGGCCTTCGCCTTGATCAGCGTGGCGGAGAATTCCGTGTTGCTGATCGGCAGCATGTCGCCTTCGAAGGTGCCGCCCAGCGCCTTCAGGTGCTTGACGAATGCATTCTGCAGGGTGTGCCCATAGGCGTAGTCCGGCGTGATGAAGAACCACCGCTTGCCGAACCGCTTCACCAGCTCCGCGGTGATGGCGGAGGCATCCATCGAGGTGGTGTTGCAGATGCGGAACACGTTCCACTTGCAGTCCTTGCCGGTGATCGGGTCGGTGTGGCCGCCCGGCACGATGTGGAACACCTTCTTTTCGTTGGTAACCTGCGAGATCGCGTAGGCGATGCCGGAGTTCACGTCACCCAGGATGACATCGACATGGTCGCGGTCGATCAGCTTGCGGGTCTTCTGGACGCCGGTGCCAACGTCGTTGGCCGAGTCCTCTACCAGAAGTTGCACCGGCCGGCCCATAATGCCGTTCTTCTTGTTCATCTCGGCAACGGTCCACTTGGCGCTTTCCACTTCGCTCTGCGCCAGAGCAGACAGGCTGCCGGTCAGCGGATCGACAAAGCCGATCTTGATCGGGGTCTCACCGCGGGCCTTGATGATGAAAGGCGATGCCAGTTGCATCGCGCCGAGGGCGGCACCGGTCTTGATCAGGGTGCGGCGGCCCACAGCGGGTAAACGGGTGGTCATTCGGCGTCTCTCTCTCCCATTGGGCACGCAACGGCCCGATTCGTTCGTTGTGCGCGGATGTCACCGGCACGCTTCCCTGGAAGCGGGCGGACAATATGTTGGTGCCGCGACGACGTCGAGAGCGATTTAGTGTCGAAGCAGAGACAAAGGAAAGAAAAAGTGCTGCTGCGTGCAGTAGATATTGTTATTTATCAATCAGAAAACATGGGGAACGAATGAGGGTTTGCCCTCATCGAGCGGGTATGCGGTGTGGCCGGCAAGGCGCTCCCGGACAACATCGTTGCAGTGGGCGATCTGCCAGTCACTGTCGAGGTGTTGTCTCCGGCAACAGGCTGTACCGGCAGAGCGTGGAGGCGCCAGGATTATTCCGCCTGCCGTCGCGGCCCACTGTCCGGGCGTCCCGGCTGGCAAGCGGCCGATCGCACCTCACCGACATAGCGCGGATGGCGAAATCATAACGCAGGTGCTGGGCGGTGGTGACCTGCCGCCGGAGCCGCCAGGGATTGTGGCGACCGCGGACGATCGTTGCGCCGGCTGGCAGCGACCGTCCGGGTGCGGGTGACGTCGCATCACAGCCGCACCGCCGCCGACTTCTCCAGGCCAAAGGGCACCGGATCCGAACGGAAACGGCCGGTGCTCCTCCGGCCTATCGTGCCGGCAGGCAGTCCTCGGTCGGCATGAACGGCAGTGACAGGTCACGCGCCACGGCTTCGTACGTGACGTGGCCATCGTGCACATTCAGCCCGTGCCGCAGATGCACGTCGTCGAGCAATGCCCGCTGCCAGCCCTTCTCCGCCAGCGCCATCACGAAGGGCAGCGTGGCATTGGTCAGAGCGAAGGTGGAGGTGCGCGCCACCGCGCCCGGCATGTTGGTGACGCAGTAGTGCACCACGCCGTCCTCCACATAGGTGGGATTGGAGTGCGTGGTCGGCCGGCTGGTCTCGAAGCAGCCGCCCTGGTCGATCGCGATGTCCACCAGCACCGAGCCCGGACGCATCTGACGCACCATCTCCCGCGTCACCAGCTTGGGCGCGGCGGCGCCGGGGACCAGCACTGCGCCCACCACCAGGTCGGCAGTGAGCACCATCTCCTCGATGGAATGTTCGGTGGCGAACAGCGTGGTGGCCTGGGCGCCGAACTGCAGGTCCAGCTCCTTCAGCCGCGGCAGGGACCGGTCGATGATCGTCACCGACGCCTCCAGCCCCACGGCCATGCGCGCGGCGTTGGTGCCGGACACGCCGCCGCCCAGCACCACCACCCGCGCCGGCGGCACGCCGGGCACGCCGCCCAGCAGGATGCCGGCGCCGCCCTGCTCCTTCTCCAGGCAGTGCGCGCCGACCTGCACCGACATGCGGCCGGCGACCTCGCTCATCGGCGCCAGCAGCGGCAGGTGGCCACGCGGGTCGGTCACGGTCTCATAGGCGATGCAGGTGGCGCCGGAGCGCAGCAGGCCCTCGGTCTGCGCCTTGTCGGCGGCCAGGTGCAGGTAGGTGAACAGCACCTGGCCGCGGCGCAGGCGGGCGATCTCCACCGGCTGCGGCTCCTTGACCTTCACGACCAGGTCGGCGGCCTCGAACACCGCATCGGCGCTGTCCAGCACCCGGGCGCCGGCGGCGCGGTAGGCATCGTCGGCGATGCCGATCCCCGCCGCGGCATCGCGCTCCACCACCACCTGGTGGCCGAGCCGGGTCAGTTCCCGCACGCCGGCCGGGGTCAGCCCGACGCGGTATTCATGGGTCTTGATCTCCTTGGGAACACCGACCTGCACGGTAACGCCTCCTCTGCCGGATCATGCGTGACTTGATATAAGCAGCCGCGACGACGCCTGCGACCGGCCGCGCACGTTGACCCGGGGCGCCGGATCGGGTGGATTTGCGAAACGACAGGGGAGACTGCGACCATGCCGATCACACGCCGCGATGCTACACGCCTGGGCCTGCTGCTGCCGGCGGCCACGCTTCTGCCACGCAGCGCCGGCGCGGCCGACGGGCCGGTGCGGATCGGCTGCCCATACCCGCTCAGCGGCAACGCCGCCTCGGCCGGGCAGTCCAGCAAGGCGGCGATCGAGGTCGCGGTGGACATCATCAACAACGCACACCCCGAGTTCAAAACCCTGCCACTGGCCGCCAATGCCGGGCTGAAGGGCCTGGGCGGCCGCAAGGTGGAGGTGCTGTTCGCCGACCACCAGGGCAACCCCGCCACCGCGCAGAGTGAGACTCTGCGGCTGATCAACCAGGAACACGTCGTGGCCGTCGCCGGCTGCTACCAGTCCAGTTGCACGCTGACCGCCTCGGCGGTGGCGGAACGGTTCGGGGTTCCGTTCATGGCGCCGGAATTGGCCTCGCCGCACCTGACCGAGCGTGGCTTCAAGTGGTTCTTCCGCACCACGCCGATCGGCACCGACTTCGGCATCGCCTATGCCGACTTCCTGACCGAGCTGAACAGCAAGGGCACCAAGGTGCAGAACGTCGCCGTGGTGAACGAGAACACCGAATACGGCACCGCCACCGGTGACGCGATCGTCAAGGCGATCAAGGCGAAGGGCATGAAGGTGGGGCTGCGCATCCCCTACAACGCCAATTCGTCCGACGTCAGCTCCCAGGTGCTGCAACTGAAGGACGCGAAGCCGGACGCGGTGATCTTCATCAGCTACACGTCCGACGCCATCCTGTTCATCAAGACGATGCACAGCCTGGGCTACAAGCCGCCGGTGGTGATCGGCGACGACTCGGGCTTCTCGGATGCCGCCTTCGTCAACGCGGTCAGCGACCTGGCGCAGGGCGCGATCAACCGCAGCAGCTTCGGGATCGGCAAGCCGGGCAGCAACTCGTACCTGGTCAACGAGATGTTCCACAAGAAGACCGGGCGCGACCTGGACGATACCTCGGCGCGCGGCATGCAGGGCTTCCTGGCGCTGATGGACGCGATCAACCGCGCCGGGTCCACCGCGCCGGACAAGATCCGCGCCGCCCTGCGCACGCAGCACCTGACGCCGGACCAGCTCATGATCGGCTACAAGGGCGTCAAGTACAACGACAACGGCCAGAACATCCTGGCGTCCACACTGCTGGTGCAGCTCGACGGGAAGAAATACGTTCCCGTGTGGCCGGACAGTTCGGCAGTGCAAAAGCTGGAGCTGCCGTTCAAGGGCTGGAACTGATCCGGCGCACGACCCGTGCTCAGGCGGATCGGCAGGTAAAATGTGATCCGTTTCATTGATCCGCGGGGTTTGCCGGCCCATACAGGCTGAGATGATGAGCGAGCGCCTCCCATGCACGCACCGGTGCTGATCGAACTGCTGCACGCCTATGGCTACGTGGCGCTGGCGGTGGTGGTCGGGCTGGAAAGTCTTGGTCTTCCGCTGCCCGGGGAGGGGCTGCTGATCGCCGCGGCCCTGTTCGCCGGCACCACGCAGGAAATGAACCCGTTCATGGTGATCGTCGCCGCGGCCCTGGGGGCGATCGGCGGGCAGATCGCCGGCTACTGGATCGGCCGCGGCCTGGGCACGCGCGTTCTCCGCCGCTACGGCCCCCGGCTCGGCCTCCCCGTACGGCGGCTGGCGCTGGGGCGGCTGCTGTTCCGCCGGCATGGGGTCAAGCTGGTGATCGTCGGGCGGTTCATCATCGTGGTGCGCACCATTGGCGCGCTGCTGGCCGGGGCCAACGCCATGTCGTCCTGGCGGTTCATGCTGGCGAACGTGGCGGGCAGTGTGGCCTGGGCGAGCGCCTATGGCATCGCGGTGTCGCAGCTTGGCAAGAGCATGAACAACCTGGCCGGCCCGGTCGGCGTGGCGATCGGGGTCGCCGCCGCGCTGCTGGCGCTGGCCGGCTGGGTCGCGATGCGGCGGCAGGAAAAGCGGATGATGGCCAGCCCGGCCCGCCTGCGCCGCCTGGCTGCCACGGAACTCACCAGCCGGGCGGGGTAGGGCGCGGATGTCTCCCCTCCGCACGGGAGGGGAGGGGCCGGAATGGCTTCTATTGCCAGGGGCGGCGCATGCCGTCGCGGTCGCGCGCCATTTCCATCATCGTTCGGGGCTTCAGGTGAGCCTGGCGGGAGATCGCCATCAGGATCGGGCTGTGCCTGGCGGCCGGGGCGGGGCGCTCGTCCATTCGGGCCGTGGGCGGTGTTCGGGCTGCTCGGTGGCGCGCCAGTGTCTGCGCCAGGGCTATCGCTTGCATCGTGCTCACTCCATGGGTCTTGTCCGGGGGTCTTGTCCGGGCAACGCCCCGTGGAAGGCCGGGGTTGCTGTATGGCAACGCGTAGTTGAAGCCACCGGCCGCGGTGTGGCGGGGGTGTCGCGCAGATCGCACACTGGAGCGGTGGAACCGCGGCGGGCCGGAACGAAGCAGGCGGGAACGCGGATGAACGCCGATATTGCGCGGATGGACACGGATGCTGCGTGGTGGAAGGCGGCTGCGGTGTGGCCCTCGCAGGTCCGGGCACAGTGGCCCCGGACAGCGCCGTCACAGGAGACCGTGATCTTCGCTGCCGGATAACGCGCCGCGCCGGCTTGCGAACCTCCACGACCAGGGCGTTGCTACAGGCCATCTCCGGAAACCAGCGGCCCGGCGTGTTGCGGCGCCGGCCCAGCGTGTTGCGACGACGAAGGTGCTGCGGTCATCCGCTCCGGCAGCGCGGCCCGCCCCGCAGCATCCGCGTTCATCTGCCTTTCATCTGCGTTCCCGCTGCGACGCGCCATCGCAGACACGGACTGAAAGGATGAACGACCGGGAGGCCGCCCACGAGTCCTCATCGGTGCGTGTGGTAAAATCATTGGTAGCGGGCCTTCGTCCGCCACGACGTGGAAGGTTGTGCCGGCGGCGCCAGGGCCGGGACTAGACGTTGAACCGGAACAGCAGAACGTCGCCGTCCTTCACGACGTACTCCTTGCCCTCAACCCGCATCTTGCCGGCTTCCTTCGCGCCCTGCTCGCCCTTGCAGGCAACGAAGTCGTCATAGGCGATGGTTTCGCAGGCAATGAAACCGCGCTCGAAATCCTTGTGGATCACCGCCGCGGCCTGCGGCGCTTTCGTGCCCTTCACCACCGTCCAGGCGCGGGTCTCCTTCGGACCGACGGTGAAGTAGGTGAGCAGGCCCAGCAGGTCGTAGCCGGCGCGGATCACGCGATCGAGCCCGCTGTCGTGCAGCCCGAGCCCTTCGAGGAATTCGCCGCGATCCTCCTCGGGAAGCTGCACCACCTCCGCCTCGATCGCCGCCGAGACGATCACCGTGCGGGCGCCCTCGGCCCTGGCGCGTTCCTCCACCTTCGCGGAATACGCGTTGCCGGTGGCGGCCGAGGCTTCCTCGACATTGCACACATACAGCACCGGCTTGGAGGTCAGCAGTTGCAACCGGCGCACCGCTTCCTCCTGCCCGGGCGGGATCGCGGCGCGTGCGGGCTTGCCGTCCTGCAGCGCCGCGACCAGCGGCTCCATCAGCGCCACCGCGGCGATGCTCTCCTTGTCGCCGCCGCGGGCCCGCTTCTGCGCCGTGTTCAGGCGCTTCTCCAGGCTCTCCAGGTCGGCGAGCATCAGCTCGGTTTCCACCACCTCGGCATCGCGCAGCGGGTCGATCGACCCCTCCACATGCGTGACGTCGGGATCCTCGAAGCAGCGCAGCACGTGGATGATGGCGTCCACCTCACGGATGTTCGCCAGGAACTGGTTGCCCAGGCCTTCGCCCTTGGACGCGCCGCGCACCAGGCCGGCGATATCGACGAATTCCAGCGAGGTGGGGATGATCTTCGCCGACTTGCCGATCCCGGCCAGCACGTCCAGCCGCCGGTCGGGCACGGCGACGCGGCCGACATTCGGCTCGATGGTGCAGAACGGGTAGTTCGCCGCCTGCGCCGCCGCGGTGGCGGTCAGCGCGTTGAACAGCGTGGACTTGCCCACGTTCGGCAACCCGACGATGCCGCAGTTGAAGCCCATGCTAGTTCTGTCCCTGCACCAGATACGCGATGCGCGTCATGAAATCCTCCGGCTTGCCCTGCACCAGCAGCGGCGCCGCATCGGCCACCGCGTCCAGCACCGGCAGCAGCCACTCCCGGTCCGCGGCGCCGAAATCGCCCAGCACATGGCCCATCACCCTTGCCTTGTCGCCGGGATGGCCGATGCCCAGCCGTACCCGCCAGTAATCCGGCGAGCCCAGCATGCGGTCCATGCTGCGCAGCCCGTTATGCCCGGCCGCGCCGCCGCCGCGCTTCACCCGCACCTTGCCGGGCACCAGGTCCAGCTCGTCATGGAAGGCGGTGATCGCCTCCAGCGGCAGCTTGTAGAACGCCGCGGCGGCCTGCACCGACTCGCCGGAGCTGTTCATGTAGGTCTGCGGCTTCAGGGCGATGATCTTCTGGCCGGCGATGGTGCCGTCGCACACCAGGCCCTTGAAACGCTGCCGCCACGGGGAGAACCCGTGGCGGATCGCGATCGTATCCAACGCCATGAAGCCGATGTTATGGCGGTTCCGGGCCATCCCCGGCTCCGGATTGCCGAGTCCGACCCAGAGCAGCATCGATTTCAGTCTCCGGATCAGGCGGTCCGGGCGGCGGCTTGTTCGGCGGTTTCCTGCGTCTTGGTCGGTGGCGCCACCGTGGCGATCACGAAGTCGCGGTCGGTGATCACCGCGCGGGCATTTTCCGTGCCCTTCAGATCGTGCCAGCGCACGTTGTCGTTGAAGTCCAGTTCGGCCATGTCGGCGACAAACTGCTCGGGGATCTGGTCCGGGTCGCAGTACACCTCCACCGCGTGGCGCACCACGTTCAGCACGCCGCCGCGCTTCAGGCCCGGGCTGATGCCTTCATTCTCGAAGTGCACGGGCACCGACACGCGGATGCGCTCGCCGGGCGCCAGGCGCTGGAAATCGACATGCTGCGGCGCATCGCTGACCGGGTGGACCTGCACGTCGCGGATCAGCGCGCGGGTCATGTCGCCGTTGGTCTTGATCTCATACAGACGGGACTGCCAGCCCGCGCGGTGGATTTCCCGCACGATGTCGCGCGGATCGAGCGCGATAAGGGACGGGGCCTGATGCCCCCCGTAGATCACCGCGGGCACCTTGCCCGCCCGCCGAGTTGCGCGCGCCGCCCCCTTACCGGCTCGCGCGCGTGCCTCGGCCTCGATCGTCACGACATTGGCCATGGTTCGCTCCTGACAAATGGCAAACGCCGGCCTCCAGGGGTGCCGGCGCAGGGCGGGGGTTTAGCCGAGGGCGGGGCAGGGGGCAAGCGCGCAGACCCGGCCGCGGCGAGGCACGCGTCGTCCGTGGCCCATCCGGTCTGCGAACGCCGGTTGGCCCGGGATTACACGCCGGCAACCGGTCGGCGATGGCGCGCCGCAGCAGCGTCTCGACATGCTCCAGACTGCAGGTACCTGCCGCCAGGCCTGCGGCATCCGGCGGTATTCGCGGATCTTGTTCCGGCGCTTCCTGGCATGCGGCAGATTGCCCGGGTTGATCGTCTCGAGGCTGATCAAGACACGGCAACATCCGGCGCGGCGGCATTTCTCGATGAAGTTCGGGATGCGATAGGCGAGCGCGCCCACCTGGATCAGGAAGCGGAACGGGATAGTCTCCTGCTCGCGCAGCGCGATGATGCGGTCGGGAATATCCTGCCAGTGGCGGTTCCGGGCGAAATCATCGTCGGTGATGAAGAACCGCGCGACGCCCTTTTCGAGATGCGCGCGCAGCACGCGGCGATCGGCCACGTCCTGCACGATGGCATGGAGGCTGGCCAGCGAGTTGGACGGTATCGAGGCCTTCCACCACTGGATGACATGGCCTTCGTCATCATAGTGCGAGGGCTTGATCATCTCGACATGGAAAGCCTGCGTCACAAAGCGCCTCCTGCCACGGTAAAGGGTGAGGATGGTCGATCGGGACGACAAGCGAGAGCGTCAGACGAGAACCGGCACTCCCGGCGATCGGAAGTATCGCAGCTTCCCGTTCCGAAGGATTTGTCCGGATCAGCAAGATGACAGGATGCTGTAACGGCTTCTTCTGCCCCACCGCTCACCGGCGGGCCGACGTTTGGGCAGCGCCGTCGAGGCCATATCTTGCTCCGAAAGGGGCTCTCCGGCACTCAGTCTCAGCCAGCGACAGGCACATCACTGTCCGTCCGTACGCAACGCAAGACCTTGTCGGCGTGGAGGGAGGAGACCGCCCCGCGCTCCCCGGTGCCATGCATCGGGGATAGTGTGCGTGATCCTGCATCGACCGGAGGACCCGTGATGAGCGACGACGAAACCCCTGCCTGGGCCGCCCGCAAGCTGCTGCGTGCCGCACGTGTCGGGTCCCTGGCGAGCGCGATGCAGGGTCAGCCCTTCGCCTCGATGGTGACGCCTGCCACGGCGCCGGACCTCACGCTGCTGCTGCTGCTGTCCGACCTGTCGGAGCACACGCGCCATTTGCGTGGCGAGCCCCGCTGCTCCCTGCTTGTCTGGGGCGCGGCCGAGGGCGCCAACCCGCAGACCGCGCCCCGAGTTCACCATCACCGGCCTGGCGGAGCGGATCGATGATCCGGCGCTGAAGACCCGCTATGTGGCGCTGCATCCCTATGCCTCGCTCTATGCCGATTTCGGCGACTTCGCCCTCTGGCGCATCCGTCCGCTCGGCGGGCTCTTCGTCGGCGGCTTCGCCCGCGCCGCCCGGCTGCGCGCGGGCGATCTGGCGCCGGATCCGGCAGCCGTGGCGGCAATCGCGGCGGCCGAACCGGACATCATCGCCCACTGCAACACCGACCACGCCGATGCGATGGCGGCGATCGGCGGCGGGGGCGAAGGCTGGACCATGGTGGCAGCCGACGTGGACGGCTGCGACCTGGCCGCCGGCGAGCGCGTCCAACGCGTGCCCTGGTCGACGCCGGTGGCCAACGCCGGCGATGTGCGGCGGGAACTGGTCCTGCTGGCGCGGACGGCGCGGGGGGAGAGGGCGTAGCGGCGCGGGACGGCACCGGAGGCACGCGGCGGACGCGGCAAGACGGGGAGGCACGGGGAGGCACACGGGGCGTGAAAGCCTGCGTTCCGCACGCCGAAATCCTGGGTGGCGGGCGCAGGGCCGATGCCGGTTGAACCAGGCACGCCGACACCAATCCCTCACGTCATGGCCGGGCGCTGACCCGGCCATCGACACCGGAACGATCGGGTCGGGATGCAACGGCACACGCCTGAACGGGGGAACATGGCCGGCTCGGGGCCGGCCATGACGCGGAAGAGCGATGTCGGAACGCGCTCCGCCAACGCGTCGTAGGCTGACACATAGCAGGCGGCGGCCCATCACGGCCCTGCATCCTGACGGCTTGGGAACCGGCGTCGGTCGTGGCAGCTTGGCCCGCGACCGGCCTGGCCAGCCGGGGCAAACCCGGAGGTACTCGATCCATGCGCATCACCATCCTGGGCGGCGGCGGATTCCTCGGTCGCAAGCTCGCCGCACGACTTGCCGCCGAAGGCAGCCTCGCCGGACGGCAGGTCAGCAGCCTGACCCTGTTCGACCTTGCCGAACCGGCGAAACCCGCCGCGCCGTTCCCCGTCACCGCCCTGGCCGGAGACATCGTGGAGCAGGCCGCCGCGGCCATCCCGCCCGACACCGACGTGGTGTTCCACCTCGCCGCGGTGGTCAGCGCCCAGGCCGAGGCCGATTACGACCTGGGCCGCCGCGTCAACCTGCGCGGCGCCGATGCCGTGGTGGATGCCTGCCGGGCTCTGGTCGCCGCCGGCGGCAGGCCGCCGCGCGTGGTGTTCACCAGCAGCGTCGCCAGCTTCACCGGCGGGCAGAACGACGTCCTGCCCGACGACGCACGGCAGATTCCCGGCAACAGCTATGGCGCCCAGAAGGCCGCGGCGGAACTGATCATGGCAGACGCCTCCCGCCGCGGCTTCCTGGACGCGGTGTCGCTGCGCCTGCCTACCATCATCGTCCGCCCCGGCCGACCCAACCGCGCCGCCAGTTCCTTCTTCTCCGCCATCGTCCGCGAGCCGCTGCTGGGCCTGCCAACCGAGTTGCCGGTGCCGGACGACTTCGCCGCCTGGGTGGCCAGCCCGCGCCGCGCCGTGGACTGGCTGCTGCACGCCGCCGCCATGGACACAAGCCCGCTCGGCCTCGACCGCTCGATCAATCCGCCCGGTATCAGCACCACCATCGCGCATCTGCTGCAGGCGCTGGACCAGGTGCAGCCCGGCGCCTCCGCCCTGGTGCGCCGGGTGGAGGACCAGGAGATCGCCGCCATCGTCGGCACCTGGCCGCCGGCCTTCGACGCGGTGCGTGCCCACACCCTGGGGTTCGCCCCGCATGAGCCGGTCATCGACGTGATTCGCGCCTTCATCGCCGACGACCTGGCGGCGACCCGGGCAGAACGGGGGCTCACGAAATGACGGAATGGTAAGTTTCCGGTCATGCGGCGCTTTTTTTGCCACATCGCGTGACAATTCGCTCACATCCTTGTTGATTGCCTGGGCGGTCCCTCCATAAAAGGGGCCTCTGCCTCCCTTCGGCTGGACGTCACCGATGTCGTCTGTTCCCGGCGAATTGCCTTTCGCGGGGGCTTCTTCGGCCCCTACTGCCGGGAGCAGTGTGTCCGCCCCCAAGCCAACCCTGCGGGAGGCGGCGCCGCACCGTCGCCGGCCGCTGAGCGAGGCCGTGCTTCACGCGCCGCAGACCCTGCGCGCCCTGGTTCGTGCCGACGAGATCTGGCTGGTGGTGCTGGCCGCCTTCATCGGCTTCGCCGCAGGGGTCGCGGACTGGCTGATGAACGAGGTCACCCAGCTCATCCACCAGGCCGTGTTCCTGATCAAGCCGGATGAGCGCCTGAGCGCCATGGCGAGCCTGGACCCGTTCCGCAGCGTGCTGGTGCCGTGCCTCGGCGGGCTGGCACTTGGCCTGCTGGGGCTGCTGCTGACAAAGATGCGCGTCCGCCGCGCCGTGGACCCGATCGAGGCCAACGCCCTGTATGGTGGCCGCATGTCGGTGGGCGACAGCCTGGTGGTCGTGCTGCAGACCATCATGTCCAACGGCGCCGGCGCGTCGGTCGGGCTGGAGGCCGGCTATACCCAGATCGGGTCGGCCATGGGCTCCCGCGTGGCGCGGATCTTCCGGGTGCGGCGCAGTGACATGCGGCTGCTGCTGGGCTGCGGCGCCGCCGGAGCCATCGCCGGTGCCTTCAACGCGCCGCTGACCGGCGCCTTCTATGCGTTCGAGCTGATCATCGGCACCTATACGCTGGGCATGTTCGCGCCGGTGGCGGTGTCGGCCATCGTCTCGGTCTCGGTGGTCCATGCGCTGGGCGGCGGCATCTTCGACCTGAGCGTCACGGTGCCGACCCGCATCGACCCGCTGGACTACATCCCGATCCTGGCACTGGGCATGGTCTGCGCGCTGGTCGCGGTGGCGATCATGCGCGGGGTGACGCTGACCGAGGACCTGTTCCGCCGCAGCGGTGTGCCCAACTGGCTGCGCCCGATGATCGGCGGCCTGGTCCTGGGCTGCATGGCACTGATCACGCCGGCGGTGCTGTCGTCCGGCCATGGGGCGCTGAGCGTCGTGGTACCGGCCGACTACACGCTGTCGTATTTCGCCCTGCTGGTCGTATTGAAGTCCTGCGGGTCCGCCATCTCGCTGGGGGCGGGGTTCCGCGGCGGGCTGTTCTTCGCCTCGCTGTTCCTCGGCGCGCTGGTCGGCCGCACCTTCGGCGCCGCGCTGGAACTGGTCAGCACCGCGCACGCGGTGCCGCCGGTGATCTGCGCCCTGGTGGGCATGAGCGGGCTGGCCACCGCCATCATCGGCGGGCCGCTGACAATGGGATTCCTGACGCTGGAGAGCACCGGCAGCCTGCCGCTGACCATCGCCGTGCTGGCGGCCTGCGTCATCTCCGCGCTGACGGTGCGGCGGACCTTCGGCTACTCCTTCGCCACCTGGCGCTTCCACCTGCGCGGCGAGGCGATCCGCAGTGCCGTGGACATCGGCTGGATGCGCAACCTGACCGTCGGCCGGATGATGCGGCGGGAGGTGCGGACGGTGCGCGCGGGCACGCCGATCGCGGCGTTCAAGCGCGACTTCCCGCTGGGCGCGACCCAGCGCGTGGTGGTGCTGGACAGCGACGACCGCTACGCCGGCATCGTGCTGCCGCCCGAGGTGCATGCGGACGCCGATGACGACCACAAGGTGGGCGACCTGGTGCACTACGCCGAGACCGTGCTGCTGCCCCAGATGACCATCAAGGAGGCCGTGGCGATGTTCGAGAACTCGGAAAGCGATGCCCTGCCGGTGGTGGACGGGCCGGAGACGCGGCACGTGATCGGTCTGCTGACCGAGCAGTATGCGTTGCGGCGCTATTCCGAGGAGCTGGACCGGCGCCGGCGGGAGCTGTCCGGGGAGTAGCCGGTGACGAATGGATCCGGCGCGTTCGGTTGCCGGCCTGACCGCGCTCCGCACCCTCCCCCTCGGGCCCCGGCGAACCATGAGCCGTAGATCAGGCGGCTGAGCGATGCAACAGCGGAGTAGCCGACTAGCGGCGGCGCAGCGGGCGGGCGATCCGATCGTCCAGACACCGATCCGATCGCGCAGACACCGATCCGACCGTCCAGACACAAAGAAGGCCGGCGTCGGGCCGGCCTTCTTCGCAAATCAGGACTTACGGGGAAGCTTGCCGCTATTCGACCGTCCGGGTCAGCGACGGGGCCGGCGGTGGACCCGCCGGCGGCGCACGGCGCGGGCCGCTGCCCCCCTGCAGATCCCGTTGCGACAGCTCGGCGAGCAGTGACCAGATCTGGGCGGGTTGCATGGGCACGTCCGGGTCGTTCAGCAGACGGTCCAACTGGTCCAGCTTCCGTGCATACTCGTCCTTAGTCATTGTGACCGCTCCCTGTGTCGCAAGGCGATGCCCCCAATCCTCCGCACGACGATGACGAAGGTGGGGCAGTTATCTGAAAGTAGGGAGATTGACGAACGGTTACCCGGGCTTAGGCGATCACACTGACGACAGCACCGCCGGAGCCAGCGCGGCGACGCGCGCGGCGGGGTGGCCGGGGTTGCGGAAACGCAGCTCGCCGTCGGCGGCGGCGTCCGGTTCCTTCAGCCCGAACAGCTCCAGCCGGGACGCGCAGGTTACCGCCACCACCGTGCGCGCCGCCGGGTTGGCGAGGAACTGGCGGGCCTCACCCTCCAGCTCCAGCCGCTCGCGCAGGCCGCGCCACTCGCCGCGGTCGGTGTCCTCGACGAACATGGCCAGAATGCCGGGGCGCGTGCCGGTCAGGCGTTCGGGCGCGATCGCCGCCATGCGCCGGCGGATGGCGGCGGCGATCTCGTTCTCCCGTCCGGCACGGGCGGCCATGACGAACACGCCGTTGCCCGCGGTGGTGACGGACAGATGCGCTTCCGGACCGAATTCGCGGCGCAGGCGGGACAGCAGGCCCAGCTCGTCGGCCTGGGCAGCGGCCAGCAGCAGCGGATCGAGGCGCAGCACCAGCGCGGCGTCGTGGTCGTGGCGGCGCTGGCTTTCCAGCAGGCCGCAGATCCGCTGGTGCAGTTGCGCCAGGGCGTCGCCGCCCTCCTGGCCGTCCAGCCCGCCCTGCAATCCGTTGGGCAGCGTCATCTTCAGCACGTAACGACCCGGATGCACCGCCAGCCAGGTCTGCAGATCCGGGTCGATCTTGTCGGCCAGGCGGAACCAGGCGCCGCGGTGCACGCCGCGGCCTTCCTCGGCCGAGACCACCGCGCAGGCGACCTCGGCCTCCACCCGGTCGCGGCGCAACAGCAGGTCGAAAGGCGCGTCCTCCTCCAGCCCGGCGAAGTGGACGGCGAAGCCGCGGGAGCGCTGCAGGGCGGCGGTGCGCAGCAGGTGGAACAGCGGGACCAGCGTCTCGGACCCGGTCAGGGACTGGCGCAGCCGAGCGATCAGGCGGTCGCGGGCGGCGGGGGGAAGGTTGGCGGCGAGCAGGGTGAGTTCGCTGGCGAGGTCGGCCACCTGCTGCTCGATGGCGGACAACGCCCGGCCGGGCTGGCGGCGCAGCCGTTCCAGCGTCAGCTCGATCGCGTGGCGCTGGCGCAGCGCCTGGCTCGCGCGGGGGCCGGCCGAACCCTGCCGGCCGAGGTCCGCGAGACGGTCGGCCCACAGGGGCGGGCCGGCGAGCTGGATGAACCTGTCGAGAATACGACGCGGGGCTACATGGGACATGGCAGGGATGATCACGCCGTCGGGGCGGTCATTGACCCGCCGAAATTCCTGAGCGTCAAGCTTGGGTATTATGACCCGCCGGTAATCCGGCCGGATGATGGATCTTAAGAATCCAGTATAATGCGCTGATATCAGGTAACATCCCTGCCAGGCACGGTTCCTGGCCAGCGAAGCGGCACATCCCAGCCATGCGTTTTTTCGCTGCACCGCAGCAAAAAAGCATCAGTTGCGGGGCAGGCGCGGGGCCTCCGGCGCGTCCGGGTTCTGCGCCCGGTGGCGCAGCAGATGGTCGGCCAGGACGCAGGCCAGCATCGCCTCGCCCACCGGGACGGCGCGGATGCCGACGCAGGGATCGTGGCGGCCCCTGGTGCTGATCTCGATCTCGGCGCCGCTGCGATCCACCGTGCGGCGCGGCGTCAGAATGGAGCTGGTGGGCTTCACCGCGAACCGCGCGACGATTGGCTGGCCGGTGGAGATGCCGCCCAGGATGCCGCCGGCGTGGTTGGCGCCGAAGGTGACCAGCCCGTCCTGCATGCGCATCTCGTCGGCGTTCTCCTCGCCGGACAGGGCGGCGGCGGCGAAGCCCTCGCCGATCTCCACGCCCTTCACCGCGTTGATCGACATCAGCGCGGCGGCCAGGTCGGCATCCAGCTTGCCGTAGATCGGCGCGCCCAGGCCGGGGGGGACGCCGTCCGCCACCAGCTCGATCACCGCGCCGGCCGAGGAGCCGGCCTTGCGCACGCCCAGCAGGTAATCCTCCCACAGCGCGGCGGTCTGGGCGTCGGGGCAGAAGAAGGCGTTGCGGTCCACTTCGTCCCAGTCCCAGCGGCTGCGGTCGATGCGGTGCGGCCCGATCTGCACCAGCGCGCCGCGGATGCGGACGCGGGGGCCCAGCACCTGGCGGGCGACGGCGCCGGCGGCGACGCGCATGGCGGTCTCGCGGGCGGAGGAGCGGCCGCCGCCGCGGTAGTCGCGGATGCCGTATTTCAGCTCATAGGTCAGGTCGGCGTGGCCGGGGCGGAACTGCGCGGCGATCTGCGAATAGTCGCGCGAGCGCTGGTCCACGTTGTCGATCTGCAGCGCGATCGGCGTGCCGGTGGTGACGCCGTCGAACACGCCGGACAGGATCCGCACCGCGTCCGGCTCCTGCCGCTGGGTGGTGAAGCGGGACTGGCCGGGGCGGCGGCGGTCGAGCCAGGGCTGGATATCGGCCTCGGTCAGCGGCAGGCGGGGCGGGCAGCCGTCCACCACGCAGCCAATGGCGGGGCCGTGGCTCTCGCCCCAGGTGGTGACGCGGAACATCTGGCCGAAGGTGTTGTGGCTCACGCGGGTCGCCTGTGCTGGGGGTGGGGTGTCATGCGCGGGGGCATAGCACGATGCGGCGGCCGGGGCAGCGGCTGGGGCAGCGGCGGCAGCGTGGCAAACAGGCGGGCGAA
Source organism: uncultured Alphaproteobacteria bacterium (assembly GCA_963721065.1). GTDB lineage: Bacteria > Pseudomonadota > Alphaproteobacteria > Acetobacterales > Acetobacteraceae > CAWBLP01. The sequence continues at coordinate 515,234 of CAVRHO010000008.1, read as the reverse complement.
CTGCCGGGCGGCGTCGTCGGGGATGGGGAGCGCCTGGCGCTGCATCCGGGCGAGGGCGATGGCGCATTTCCACGGTGCAAGGGCTGTTGCCTCCTGCCGGATCATGTCGCGTTCCCGGGCGCGCGATGGCGGGGGCTGGTCGCGGGGCGGGTAGGGGGGCATCGCCAGTTCCGGCGGCATGGCGCGCAGGCGGGCGGCGGCCGGTGCCGGCAGGTAGGCTTCGAGCCTGCGGGCCTGGAGATGGACCCGGCTGCGGCGCAGGAACATGAGGCGGAAGCGGTAGCCGACGCGGGATGGCGCGGCATAGCGGCCGTGCGTGGTGCGGGCGGCGCGCAGGCGTTCCAGCCCCTCGGCCGAGCGGGGGCCGGTGCTGCGGCCGCCGTGCATGCGGCAGCGAAGCTTTCCCTTGATGGCGGGGGCCTTGCACGGACAGCCGGCGCGGGTGCGGGCGCCGCAGCGCGGGGCGGCGTTGGGGTTGCCGCGCGGATTGCCGTTGCGCAGCGGGCCGGTCCGGGCGGGCTCACGGTGCATCGGGTCCTGCGTGTGGTGCGTCTGTTGGGGGGCGGCGATGGTGGATTGGCCGGAGGTGCTGCGTTGTTCGGGCATCGCTTCGGGCACGCTTTCAGGGTGCTCGGTGTCTTGTGTGCCTTTGGGTTCCGCCGCCGCTCCGGAAGACGGGGCCGAGGCGCGGGGCGGGTGGCTGGCGGGGGCAGGGGGATGTGACGCGGCGGCGTCGCGGCTGGCGGGGTTCAGCGCCCGTGCAGGCGGATGGGCGCGGAGGCACGCGGATGGGGGCGGTGGTGTTCGCGGCCTCAGCGCTGGCGTCCGCGGCTTCACGGTGCATGGGGTGTTGGTGGCGGTCGGGCGCCTTGGCCCGCGGCGGCTCTGTGGTGGGGGACGTCGCCTCTGGGTGCATGGGGTTCTGCCGCGTGCGGAGAATGACGGGCCGTGCGGGGCATGCCGCGTCCTGCGGCAGCGGGGCCTGGGCGCGCAGCAGCAGTTCCGCGACGGTGGGGCGGGCGGCCTGCTTCGGCGCGTCGGTTTGCAGCAGGGCGGTGACGCGGCGTTGCCAATAGGCGGGGCTGCAGACCGGGAACAGGGCGGAGCTGTGCCGCAGCACGCGGCTTGTGGCGCGGGGCGGAGTGGGGCGCGGGGTTGGCGCGACAAGCCGCGGCGGCGCGGCCGGTGAGGACTGGGACGCGGGAACGGCTGTGGCGGCGGCGGGCATGGCGGGCTTCCGTGGCGTGGTTCTTGCTACGTTCTAACAGAAGCGGTGGTCGCGCGGCAACTTGGGGTTGTGGTCCGGGTGGTCGCTGCGGGCTATCGTGGCGGGACAGTGAGGGAATGCCTCGGCCGTGACGGCCGGCCTTGGGTCCGATGGCCGCAGGGCGGCGCTGCCGGCCGGGACACGCGGTAACGTGTCGGTCCTGCTATGACCTGACGGGTTTCCCGGGGGAGTGGAACGGGCGTGGAGGCAGTCGTCTTTGCAGCACTGGCGCGCTGGGCCTGCACCGCGGTCGCCGCGGGGCTGAAGGCGCGCGATGGCGGGCCGGAGTTCTTCGCCACCCTGGCCGATCTCGCGGGGCAGACCGCCGAGGCGGCGGAGCTTCGGCGGGACCGGCCGCGCGACGTGCTGCACAAGGCGGCGACGCGGCTGGCGGCGCAAATCGAACGCGAGCATGCCGGCTGGCTGGCCGGCGAATTCGGTGCCGGTGCCGCCGGGGGGCAGGACGCAAGGGCGGTGCTCGCCGCGCTGCCGGACGTGCTGGGCAAGTGCCTGCCCACCACGCTGGATGTGGCCCGCGCCGACATTGGATGCCGCGCGTGTCGCCGACTCGGTGTCGGAAGCGGCGCAGGCAGACGAGCAGTTCCGTCCCGATTTGTTCGGGGCGCGGGTGCTGCGGGTGGTGGTGATCGGGGCCGTGACCGCCGCCCGACGCGACGAGTCCTTCGCGCGCGAGATGGACCTCGCCATCGGCCAGGTGCTGCTGGAACGCAGCCGGGCGGCCGGCGACGCGCTGCAGCGAATCGAGGCGGCGCTGCACGCCGAATCGGCGCGCCTGCACCTGGTGTCGCGCCATCACCTGAAGGCACCGCCGCGGGAGCTGCGCGAACTGCTGATGGCCGAGCTGCGCGCCACCGACCTGGTCGGGCGGAAGCAGGAGCTGGCGGGGCTGCAACTCTGGCTGGGGCTGCGGCCCGCCTGGCGCGACATCGGCGTGCACTGCGTCACCGGGCCGGCCGGCGGGGGCAAGACAAGGCTGGCCATCGAGCTGTGCGAATGGGCGGAAGCCCAGGGCTGGGCCGCCGGCTTCGTTCGGCAGGAGGAGTTGGAGCGGTTCCACGCGCAGCACCCCCCGTCGGCGTGGCGGTGGGACCGGCCGACGCTGGTGGTGGTGGATTATGCCGCTGCCTCGGTGCGGGTGCTGCGGAACTGGCTGAACGAGCTGGCGCGCGACGTGCCGGAACCGGACCGGCCGCCGCTGCGCGCGCTGCTGCTGGAGCGGCATGCCGCGGCCGATGCCGGCTGGTGGGCCGATCTGCGGCAGCCGAGCGGGGTGTCCGGTCATGGGCCGGATGCGCTGGTGGAGGCTGCGGCACCGCTGCGGCTGGGGCCGCTGCGCGCGGTCGCACACCGGCGGGCGCTGCTGGCGGCGGCGATGCGGATCGCCGGCCCGCTGCTCGGCAAGCCGCCGGCGCCGCTGCCTGAACCCGGTGCGGACGCGCTGTTCGACAGCCGCCTGGCCGACGATGCGATCGAGACCCAGCCGCTGTTTCTGCTGATGGCCGGCGTGGTGGCCGTCGAGCGCGATGCACCGACGGCGTTGGCGATGGGCCGTCTGGACCTGGCGGACCGGCTTGCCGGTGCGGAGCGCGAACGCCTGGGACGGCGCGCCCGCGCCATCGGGGCGGACGACGCTCTGGTGCCGTATCTGGCGGCGTGCGTGACGGTGCAGGGGGGCTGCGGGGCCGAGCATGCCGCCGCACTGGTGGAGGCGGAACGCGCAGCGTTCGGCGATCGCTCGGCCACCCGGACCGGCGCGCTGGTGGCGCTGCTGTCCGATGCACTGGTGCCGCGGGATGGTGACGGCGTCGACGCGGTGCGGCCCGACCTGATCGGCGAGGCGTTCCTGCTGCAGGAATTCGCCCGGGAGCGTCGGTCGCTGGACGAGCAGGCGGCGATTGTCGAGCGGGCTTTCGTTCGCGCCGGGCAGCCCGTGGTCGCGACGGTGATCCGGACCGCACAGGACCACGCGGACGGCGACGCGGACCATCGCAGCGTGGCATGGCTCGACCGCTTGGCGGGGCTGACCGACGATCCGTTTGCGCTGATGGAGATCGCGCGGGAGCTTCCCGCGCAGACCCTGGCGCTGCGGGAGAGGGCGGCCGAGATCCAGGGCAAGATAGCCAGCGGCTTGGCCGAACGATCAGTGCGGGATGACGTCGAGCTTCGGCCGATGCTGGCGGCAGCCCGGAATGACGAGGCTATCAGGCTGAGCGCCGTGGGGGATCGCGAGGCGGCGCTGTCGGCGGCGCGGGAGGCGGCGGATCTGTATCGCGCGCTGTCGGCGCAGCGCCCCGACGCGTTCCGGCCCGATCTCGCGCTGTCGCTGAACAATCTGGCGGCCATGCTGAGCGGCGTGGGGGATCGCGAGGCGGCGCTGTCGGCGGCGCGGGAGGCGGCGGATCTGTATCGCGCGCTGTCGGCGCAGCGCCCCGACGCGTTCCGGCCCGATCTCGCGCTGTCGCTGAACAATCTGGCGACCATGCTGAGCGACGTGGGGGATCGCGAGGCGGCGCTGTAGGCGGCGCGGGAGGCGGCGGATCTGTATCGCGCGCTGTCGGCGCAGCGCCCCGACGCGTTCCGGCCATATCTGGCCGGGTCGCTGAACAATCTGGCGACCAGGCTGAGCGAGGTGGGGGATCGCGAGGCGGCGCTGTCGGCGGCGCGGGAGGCGGTGGAAATCCGTCGCGCGCTGTCGGCGCAGCGCCCCGACGCGTTCCGGCCAGATCTGGCCGCGTCGCTGAACAATCTGGCGACCATGCTGAGCGAGGTGGGGGATCGCGAGGCGGCGCTGTCGGCGGCGCGGGAGGCGGCGGATCTGTATCGCGCGCTGTCGGCGCAGCGCCCCGACGCGTTCCGGCCCGATCTGCGCGGCGCTGACAATCGGCGAATCTGAGCGAGGTGTCGCGAGGCGCCCGACGCGTTCCGGCCCAGATCTCGCCGGTCGCTGAACACTGGCGAACAGGCTGAGCGAGGTGGGGGATCGCGAGGCGGCGCTGTCGGCGGCGCGCGAGGCGGCGGATCGTATCGCGCGCTGTCGCGCAGCGCCCCACCTGTCGCGCGCCGCGGTTTCGATCGGCGGCGGCGCAGCGCCCCGACGCGTTCCGGCCCGATCTCGCGCGGTCGCTGAACAATCTGGCGACCATGCTGAGCGAGGTGGGGGATCGCGAGGCGGCGCGGTCGGCGGCGCGGGAGGCGGCGGATCTGTATCGCGCGCTGTCGGCGCAGCGCCCCGACGCGTTCCGGCCCGATCTCGCGCGGTCGCTGATGGTGCAGGCACAGTGTCTTGATGCCGTGCGCAGCCCGGGGCAGCGCTGGCGAACAACGTGGAGGCAATCACGCTGCTGACGCCCGCATTCACGCGTTTGCCGCAGGCCTTCGCGCCACTGATGCAGTTTGCGGTGAATGAATACCAGCGACGTTGCGAAGCCGGCGACGTCGTGCCGGACCAGGCGTTGCTGGCACCGATCCTGGCGCTGCTTGACCGTTTACAGGATGCGCAGAAACAGGACGAATGAGCGCTGGCGGCAACGGCAGTGTGGGCCGGCCCTGTTCTGCAATCGACGTTCCTCGTGGCTGCGCCGTGGCAGAGTTGATGCTGCCTGGCCGCGATAAGCCGCTTGCGGCTCACCGGCACTGTCACGTAGCCCCCGGTGTCGAACGGGCACGTATGGCGTCATCCATGCGCCAGCGCCGCCCAGTGCGGGAGACCAGCCATCATGCCGAACGCCACAGCCAGGACGATCGCCGATCCGGCGTCACTGCCCACCACGGATCGCCACGTCGGCGCACACTACGCACCGGTGCACCGGACGGATGAGGTGCAGATCGGCATCTACCGGCTGGACCCGGGCGGGCACATCCCGCCGCACCGCCACAGCAAAAGCTGGGACATCGCGCTGGTGCTGGACGGCGCGATCGAGGTGACCATCGCGGACGGTGAACAGCCGCGCACGGTACGCTGCACCCGGCACGCCATCAACCTGGTGCCGCCCGGCATCGTGCACGCCATCCGCAACGCGTCGGACGAGGCACCGGCGCGCTTCATGCTGGTGCAGAGCCCGTCACGCGATTTCGATTTCCTGCGCCAGCCCGCGTAGTTGCGCCGGAAACCGCCGGCGGGGCACCGGACGCTACATCGGATAGCCGAAGCGCTGCATCTGCGGCCCGCAGGTCGTGCGGAAGATCTGCTTCTGCTCCTCGGTCCAGTCCATCGCGTCCAGCGTCAGCCGGTGGTTCCAGTCATGGTCCGACAGGCGGTCGGTCCGGTTGTCGCGGAAGAACGCCGCAAGCTCCGCGGCACGCTCCGGCCGGCCCAGATAGGCGGCGATCTGGTGGGTTACGGCGTCGGTCCGGGTTGCCAGGTCATGCTGTTCGACCTCCAGCAGGTCGGGCACCAGCGGCCGCATCTGCTCGATCGCCGTCATGCACACGCTCCAGGCTCGGCAGGCGTCGGTGAAGTCGGAGCCGAACTTGCGGCGGTAGGACTGCACCACCTCCGGCCCGGCGCGGCGTGTGACGATGATGCGGGCGTCGGGGAAGGCCAGGCGGATCAGTTGCGCGCCGGCAATCGCCTCGGCGCCGGGGGTCTTGTCCACGAAGGACCCGTCCGGGAAGGTGGCCGCGTAGAAGTTGCGGATGTAGTCGATCGTGTGGCGCCGGAAATCGCCGAAGTCCAGCCGGCGGGCCAGCACGCCATTGTTATTACGCAACGAGTCGCAATACATCCAGAATCCGTGCACCACGCGCTGGAAGGCGGGGATGACATGGCTCTCACCGGGGCCGGGAAGGCCCAGCACCTGGCGCATGGCGTAATACATCGCCGACGTCCCGGACCGGGCCGGTCCGACAATGAAAACGCGCAAGCCGGCCATTGGGGTTCCTTCCAGGCCCTGGTGACAGGTCGATTCCTTTACTCCCGCCAAAGGTTTCCGGCCAGTTCGTTCGCGCGCGCGGCGTGGGGCGATGGGGCGGCAACCGGGGGAACTCCGGGCCAACGGGCCAGGCGCCGTGGCGCCCGCCGTGTCGCGGAATGCCGGGCGGCGCCGGCCTTGAGGCACCCCGGCTTTTGTGTTGCGCTGGACGGTATAATCCAAGCCCTCGCAGGGAAGTCCATGAGCGGAAACGCCACCATCATCGCCGATACGCTGGACCAGGTTGCCGCCGCTGTCGGTGACCCGACCCCGCTGGTATTCCGTCGGCTTTTCGAAACCAACCCGGATGTGGAGGCGTTGTTCGTGCGCGACACCAACGGCCTGGTGCGCGGGCAGATGATGCAGGTGACGATCGAAAGCCTGCTGGATTTCCTGGAGGACCGGTCCTATGGCGCCAGTCTCGTCCAGGTCGAGCGGGTCAACCACGAGGGGCTTGGCGTGGATCCCGACATCTTCGACACGTTCTACTGGACCGTGATCGCCACCTTCAGGGACATCCTGGGCCCGGCCTGGACGGCGGACATGGAAACCGCGTGGACGCAGTCGGTCGCGGCGCTGACCGGGCTGTCGCGGTAGCGCCGCCGCCGAGGGCGCGGGTGGACGGGCCTGCGCCCCGTACGCGTTGAAATGATGCGTTTGCCGTCTGCGGTCCATACCACGTCATGGTCGGCGAGGGCCGTCCATCCACGGCTTTCCTTCGGTGCATGAACCAAAGTCGTGGATAGCGGGCCTTCGCCCGCCACACCGTGGTTGGTTTCGCCTGTGACGATCCCAGCCAATTTGACGCCCATGCCGACCTGGCCGCCGTGACGCCAGCGCGTTCTCTGGCTCTTTGGCGAGACGATCGCTTCGGGGCAGGTGGTCGGGATCGGCCACGGGCGGAAATCCGGCGGTGATACGCTGTCCCCTCCCGCGACGGGAGGGGACAGCCCTGCGATGCCGGTCAGGGTTTCGTCAGCCGGTACACCCGTGCCGCGGTGCCGCTGTACAGCGCCTTCTTGTCGGATGCGGACGCGCCGGCGGTGATGCGCTTGAACGCGTTCCACAGTTCCGTATAGCCGCCGGATTGCTTGTCCGGCGGGAAGTTGCTCTCGAACATGCAGCGGTCAACGCCGAACGCCTCGATGCACGGCTCGATATACTGCCGCCATGCCGCGGCCAGTTCCTCCGACGAGGGCGGCGTGGCGCGTTCGTGGAAGTCGAAGCCGAACGATGTCATGCCGACGCCGCCGAGCTTTACGTTGACGTTGGGGCATTTGGCGAGTTCGCGGATGTTCTGGCGCCACTCGGCCAGGATTTCCTGCCGGTGCCCGCGATAGGGGCCGACGCCCAGCACGCCGCCGACATGGTTCAGGATGATGGTGGTGTCGGGGAAGGCGCGCGCCAGGTCGATCGCGTCCGGTAGTTGCGGATGATACTGCCAGGACTCGAAGCTCAGCCCCAGCTTTGCGAGTTGCGCGAAGCCTTCGCGGAAGGTCGGGTCCATCACCTGGTGCGGCGGCACGTGGCGGGAGACGAACTTGCTGATCGCCTCGCTGCCGTCCCAGGACACGCCGTAGCGGATGCCGCGGAAGCGTCCGCCGCCGACGGCGATCTCGGCCTCCAGCACGTCGCGCACGCGGGCGCCCAGGGTCAGGTCGGCGTGGCCGACGATTCCCTCGGCGACGCGGCAGGGGCCGTAGCCGCCGGATGCGCTCATCGCCGCGATGCCGTTGACGAATTCCACTTCGCCCACCGGCGCCATCTCGCGCGGGCCGTCCTTGCGGTACATCGCCTGGCATTCCAGGAAGACGGTGGCGACGATGTTGTGGCCGCCGCCGATATCCTCCAGCAGTTCCGGCAGGAAGTAGCGGCCGCGATGCGGTGCCTCCCAGAAATGGTGGTGCGGATCGATGATCGGCAGGTCGGGTTCCAGCGCCTGCTCGCCCGGGCGCTGCGCCAGCCAGGCTCTCAGGTCCGTATCGCTGCGGTGGTACAGTCCGCGGTATTCGCCTTTGGAATCTCCAGGCATTTCCATCCCTCTCGTTGATGCGTGTGCCGATGCGCCTGTCAGGCCAGCTTCGCCAGCTTCTGCAGGCTGCGCAGGTTGTCCGGGCGCGGCTGTCCCGGGAACAGCGACGGCCAGGAAGCGACCGACACCTCGCCCACATAGATGTCGCCGCGCGAATCCACGGTGATGCCATGCGGCGACATGAACTGTCCGGGTGCCTGGCCGTGCGGATCGGTTTCCGATCCCAGGCGCGCCAGCAGCTTGCCGGTGTTGGTCAGGATGCTGATGCGTGGGCCCAGGTTGGGAAAGCCGCGGTTGGAGTTCAGGTACGGGCCGACCTCGCCGATGAAGCACAGCGGGTTGGCGCCCGTCGTCATGTGCAACGCGCTGGGGCGGTGCACGACGTTGCTCCACGCTGTCTCGAATTTGCCGTTGCCGTCGAAGACCTGCACGCGGTGGTTCTCGCGGTCGGCGACATAGACCCATCCATCGGCGTCGCAATGGATGTTGTGGGGCAGGTTGAACTCGCCTTCGCCGATGCCGCATCGGCCCCAGGAGGACAGGTATTTTCCGTCCGGGCTGAACTTGTGCACGCGGGCGTTGCCGTAGCCGTCGGAGACGTAGATCTCGCCCTTGGGCGACAGCGCGGTGTGGGTGCAGCGGCAGAACGGGTCGCCGCACATGAAGGGCGCCGGCTTGCCGGGGATGCCCAGCGTCATCAGCACCTTGCCGTCCAGCGTGCATTTGCGCACGCAATGCGCGCCGTCGTCGGTGCAGAAGATCGTGTCGTCCGGCGCCATGTGCACGCCGTGCGCGCGGGGGAACAGGCCCTCGCCCCAGGAGCGGAGGAAATTGCCGTCGCGGTCGAACACGATCATCGGGTGTTCGCCGCGGTTGAACACATAGACGTTGTCGTTGCGGTCCACGCCGACGGCGCCCACTTCGTGGAACGACCAGCCCTCGGGCAGCGTGCCCCAGCCTTCTTCCACCCGGTAGCGGAAATCGCCGGATCCCAGGATCACCGACATGCCGTTTCCCCCGTTGCTTGTGCCGCTATCCAGGCACCAAAGGGGCGACGGATCAACCGGGGGGTGGTGTCAGTCGAACAGCGTGGCCAGCCGCTGCTTCATGCTGTCGGCGACGTAAAGCGCCAGCGCCTGGATCGTGCAGGTCGGGTTCACCCCGGCAGAGGTAACGAAGATGCTGCCATCGACGATAAACAGATTCTTCACGTCGTGGCTGCGGCCCCATTCGTTCACCACCGACCGCTCCGGGTCCCGCCCCATCCGCGCGGTGCCCATCAGGTGCCAGCCACCGACCGTCAGCGGCGCTTCGGACCCCACGTCGTGCGCGCCCGCGGCCCGCAGGATGTCCGACCCGCGCGCCACCGCGTGGTCCAGCATGCGGCGGCTGTTCTCGCTCAGCGTGTAGTCGATCTTCGGCGCGGGAATGCCGTCGGAATCCGTCAGCACCGGGTCCAGCGTCACCGTGTTGTGCGCCTCCGGCAGGTCCTCGCAGATCCCCACCATGCCGGTGCGGCGGTTCACCAGGCGGCGATAGGCGCGGTGATGGTCGTCGCCCCAGGGCAGGCGGCCGTTCGCCGCACCGGTGACCGCGGCAACCACCGGACCCTGGCCGCGGGTGAACTCGAAGGTGTAGCCGCGCAGGAAGCCGCGGTCGCGGTCGGTCTCGTAGAACTCCTGGCTCCAGATGCAGTTGCCAGGGCCGTGATTGCCGTCCAGTTCTTCGTCGAAATAGCCATAGACCTGCGCATAGGGATGAAACATCAGGTTCTTCCCCACCAGGCCGCTGGAATTGGCCAGCCCGTGCGGGAACCGCGCCGAGGCCGAGTTCAGCAGGATGCGTGGCGTGCCCACGCCGTTGCAGGCCAGGATCACCACCTCGGCCGGCTGGAACTGCTCCACGCCGTCGGCGTCGTAATACACCACGCCGGAGGCCATGCCGTGTTCGTTGGTGGTGATCTCCCGCACCCGGCAGCGCGTGCGCAGCTCCACCCCGGCGCGGATGGCGGCGGGCCAGTAGGTGATGTCGGTGCTGGCCTTGGCGCCCTGGGCGCAGCCGGCGGTGCAGTGGCCCAGGTTGATGCACTTCGCCCGGCCCTCATAGTCGGTGGACGCCACGGCGCTGTCGGACGGCCACCAGTGCCAGCCCTTCGCGTTCAGCCCGCGCGCCAGCGTCGCGCCCGACCGGCCCAGCGGCAGCGGCGGCATCATCGGCTGCTTCGGCGGATAGGCCGGATCGCCCGCCAGGCCGGACACGCCCATCATGCGGTCGTTCTCCGCGTAGAACGGCGCCAGCGTTTCATAGTCCAGCGGCCAGTCGTCGGCCACGCCGTCCAGCGAGCGCACACGGAAGTCCGAGGGATGGAAGCGCGGAAAGTGCCCGGCGTACAGCACGGTGCCGCCGCCGACGCCGTTGAAGTTGGCGATCTTGATCGGCGAGTTGTCGTCGTTCACCGGATAGTCCACCGCGTGCCCGCGCCGGTTCGGACTGTAGTTGAAGTCGTTGAGCTGCCGCGCCTCCCAGTCGCGCCCGGTGCTGGGATAGGTGGCGGAGTTCATCCAGTCGCCCTGTTCCAGGCACAGGATGCGCATGCGCGTGTCGGCGAGGCTCCACGCCACCGCCGCGCCCGATGCGCCGGCGCCGATGATCAGAACGTCAACCGGTGTGGTCATGCTGGAACCCTGGATGAATGCAACCCGGGCGACAGGTCAGCATTCCTTGCGCGGCAGGGCAACCGGCGGGTCGGCATGACGCGGCCTGCCGGCCCGGGCGCCGGCCCCCCGGGCGTCGGCCGGCTCAGAAATCCAGGTCGGCGTAATGCTCGGGCGGCGTGGTGCCCGGCACCCGGTCCGCCAGCAACCCCCGGAAGCTCGGCCGCGACTTGATGCGCGCGTACCAGTCCTTGGCCGAGGGCGACAGCGTCCAGTCCACGTCGCCGATGAAATCCAGCGCCGACAGGTGCGCCGCCGCGGCGAAGTCGGCCAGCGACAGTTCGGCACCGGCCAGCCAGCGTCGCGTCTCGGCCAGCCAGCCCAGGTATTCCATGTGGTAGCGCAGCGCCACATACCCGGTGCGCATCGCTCCGGCATCCGGATTGCCGCGCCGGGTCAGCCGCTTCATGAACTTCTCGCCGTACAGGCTGCTGGTAACCTCGGCGGCGAACTTGCCGTCGAACCAGGCGACCAGCCGCCGCACCTCCACCCGCTCCGCCAGGGTGTGGCCCAGCAGGTTCGTGTCCGGGTAGGCCTCTTCGAGATATTCGCAGATGGCGTTGGAGTTGGGGATCACCAGGCCGCTGTCCTCCACCAGGGTGGGGACCGTGCCGGCCGGATTCAGCTCCAGATACTCGGGCCGCCGCTCCCACGCCTTCTCGGTCCGCAACTCGAACGGCAGGCGCTTCTCGGCCAGGGCAAGGCGCACCTTGCGGGCATAGGGCGACAGCGGCAGGTGATACAACAAGCGCATTGACCCGGCTTATGGCACCACGCACCGCGTCGCGCCAAGCCGCAGCTTTGGGGCCGGGGGGCGCCCGGGTTCGGCGCAGCCCTGCTGATGGCTGCCGCGGCAGGATCCGCGGGTTCGCCAGCGGGTTCGCCAGCGGGTTCGCCAGCGGGTTCGCCCGCCGGACCTTTCGGCGACCGTTACTTTTGACAGTTGTCGTTTGCGTTACCGCCTGAAATATCAATACACACAATTGTGAGTCAGGTGCCGATGCCGACCTACCGTTGCTTCTGCCGGACAGTCGACGAGCGGATCATCACTGGAGCTCGGATTGAGGCCAGTGACGTGGGTGGCGTTCTTGCCGCCGCGTGGGAACGCTGGCAGGAGCTCCCCGGATTTCACGATGTGGAGATCTGGCAGCAGAACCGTCGGCTGGTGCCGGCGCCGGACGTCTCCGCCATCCCGGTTGCCGCATGGCCCGAGCATGTGCCCGCCGAACGCTATGCCTTCATTCCCCCCCGCAGCAGGGACGCGGGCGGCGTTGCGTCCTGGCAGGAGCTGAACGATCCGGCCCCCGTTGCAGCCGCGCGGGACGCCGATGGCGAGGCGGGTCCGGAGCGGTCGGCCGGGGGCGGCTCTTACGGGGTGGGTCTGGACTGGTCGTCGGGAGACGGCTCCTACGGCGTGGGCTGCCTTTCGCAGAGCGATTTGCCGGCGGTCCTGCAGGCGCGTCCGTCGGACAGCCTCAAGCCACTGCCGTTCCAACTCGTGGTGAGCCACAGCGAGGACGGCTGGGGTATGCCGCCGGTCTCCGCTGTCGCGGTGCAGGGGCTCGCGCACGACCTGGCGGAGCCGCTGACGGCGATCCTGAACTACCTGCAGGTCAGCCGCCGCCTTGCCGATGAGCCGACGCCGACGCCGACGCATACGGCCGAACTGGCCGAGGCGGTAACGCGGGCGATCGAGCAGGCGAATCGCGCCCGTGACCTGGTGCGCCAGTTGCGGTCCGTCAGCACGGCGCCGTCGGTCGCCGTCTCCGGCCTGGTTTAGGCCGCCACCACCCTGCCGAATCGGTTTCGTGCGTCGCCCACCGCTCGTCCTTGAGGCAGGGCAGGCCGCTTGACGCACATCAAGGCGGAGCGCCACCCGGCCCGGCTTCAATCCCCCGGCACATCACCGGAGCCTGGCATGAAGACCGAAGTGCTGACCGCGATCGGTGCGGACGGCCTGCAGCGGCCCGCGGCCGTGAACGCCGCACTGGCGGCCAATGACCGGGTGAAATACGCGTTCAGCCTGCTGCAGATGGCGGCGGCCCATGCCGACCAGCCGGGTGTGCCGGCGGTCAGCCTGAAGCGCGAGCGCCTGGCCTGCGGCATCGACGACGCCGCGCTGGACGGCATGACCGCGGAGGCCGGACGCACGGGCGAGATCTACCTGATCCCCGGCGCTGCCCGGCTGCTTGAACGCATCGCCGCCGACATGCGGGTGATGGCCGCACCGGTGATCGATGGGGGCCTGCCTGGATTCGCCGGGCGGCTGGACGCGCTGCTTGCCGCCATGCCGCCCGCCGCCGACGACCGGCTGAGCCCGGCCGAGCTCGCCGCGCTGACGGAGGCCGCGCCGGACCGCGCCGACAGCATGCACCGGCTGGTGATGGACCTGCACAAGGCGCTGAACGCCATGCAGGCGGCGCTGGCCGAGGAGCATATCGATGGCGCCGCCGCCTATGGCCTGGCCGACGCCGACCGCCCCCGCGTCGCCGCCTTCATGGCGGGCCTGAACCGCACCGCCGGGCTGAAATTCGACCACCCCGGCCTGGGCACCACCGCCACCCGCAGTGGCGACCGCCTGGTGATCCAGAACGACATCGGCACCACCGACGCCCATGTGATCGTTATTCACGTGGAAGATCGTACCGTCACTGTCACCTACACGGACATCCATCCGGAGCGGCTGCGCTTCTTCCAGGACCTGCTGGCCCGCTACGCCCCGGACTGGGAAAGCACCCGCGCCGGCGAACTGTCCGGCGCCGACTTCCAGCTCGCCACGGGCCGCTATACCGCGGCGGACGAGGCAGCGTGCCGCGACTACCTGGGCTTCCTCGCCTCCCGCCTGGTGTTTCTGATCGACTGGAACCGCGCCCGCAAGCAGTTGCGCGCCTTCCTGCCCGGCAGCGCCCGGATCGCCCTGCTGCGCTGGGCGGCGGAGCAGGAGGTCGGTCACCGCGCCTTCCTGGAACTCGGCGGCGCCCGGCTGGTGAACCAGGCGATCGAAGCCGTCGCCGGCTCCGCCATGCACTTCGGCGACCGCCTCTCCGACGTGCTCGGCCTCGCCGAAACCCAGGTCTTCCTGCGCTTCGTGCTGCGTGCCGCGACCGACTGCCTGGCCGCCCGCCGCTCTCCCTCGCTGCTGCACGACCGCATCCGCGCCGAACTTGCCCGCCACTTCAGTAACGAGGAGCGCCGCCTGCTGCACGTGGCGGCCGACCACGCGGCGCTGACCTTCGAACTGGCGTGCCTGGCCCGCGACGCCGCGCTGGCGCCGGAGGAGAACGGCGACGGCAGGCTGGCCGCCCGTGCCCGCGGCTTCGAGCACGACGCCGACCGCCTGGTGGCCGACACGTTCGAGGCGGTGAAGCGCCGCCCCGACCACGCCGCCTTCGGCCCGCTGCTCCACGCCGCCGACGACACCGCCGACGCGCTGGAGGACGCGGTGTTCCTGCTGGGCCTGCTGGGTGACGCCGGCCTGGGCGACACGGGCCCGGGCGGGCCGGTGCGCGAGCCGCTGCAGGTGCTGGCCGGGCTGGTGGTGGAGACCACGCAGGAATGGCTGAAGGCGCTGCTGCACGCCGCGCATGTCGAGGACCACAGCAGCGCTGGCGATGCCGACGACTTCCTGGTGGCGATCGACCGCATCGCCGTGCTGGAGCACCAGGTGGACGACGCCGAACGCACCCTGACCGCCGCCGCCGTGCGCCACGCCGCCGACTTCCGCCAGCTCCATTTGTATTCCGCGCTGGGCGACCGGCTGGAGGAATCCGCCGACGCACTGCGCCGTGCCAGCCTGATCCTGCGCGAGCGCGTGCTGGGGGAGGTGGTCAATGCCTGACACCGACCTGGGCTTCATCCTGCCGCGAACCCCGCTGCCGGATGGCGGTGCCGAGGCGTTCGGCGGCAAGGCCTGGAACCTGATGCGCCTGGCCGCCGCCGGCCTGCCGGTGCCGCCGGGCTTCGTGCTGCCCACCGCCTGGTGCCGCTCCCGCCGCACCGGTTCGGCGGACGATGCCGCGCTGGACGCGGCGCTGGGGCAGGGGATCGCGCGGCTGGAAGCGGCGAGCGGCCTGGAATTCGATTCGGTCCGCCGGCCGTTGCTGGTCTCGGTCCGCTCCGGCGCCGCGGTGTCCATGCCGGGCATGCTGGAGACGGTGCTGGATATCGGCCTGAACACGCGCACCGTCGAAGGCCTGATGCGGCTGACCGGCAACCCGCGCCTGGCCTGGGACAGCTACCGTCGACTCGTGCAGGGGTTCGCCGAGGTGGTCGCCGGCCTTCCGACCCATCCGTTCGAGGCGTTGCTGAAAAGGGCCGTCACCTCGGCCGGGCTGGACAGCGAGCGCGACCTGGACCACCGCGCCCTGCGCGATGTCACCCACGCGATGCTGGCGCGGTATGAGGACCTGGCCGGCGTGCCGTTCCCGCAGTCGCCCATGGCGCAGTTGCAGCAGGCGGCGGCGGCGGTGTTCCGCTCCTGGGACGCGCCCAAGGCGGTGTCGTACCGGCGCATGAACGGGCTGCCGGACGATGCGGGCACCGCGGTGACCGTGCAGATGATGGTGTTCGGCAATGCCGGGGGCACCTCTGGCGCCGGCGTCGGGTTCACGCGCGATCCGGCGACCGGGGCGCCGTCGCTGTACCTGGATTTCTGCTTCAACGCGCAGGGCGAGGACGTCGTCGCCGGCCGCCACACGATCTCCGATCCGCAGCGCCTGGCGCGGCTGCTGCCGGGTGTGGCCGCCGATCTCCAGGCGGCGCGTGGCACGCTGGAAACGCTGTTCCGCGACATGCAGGATTTCGAGTTCACCGTGCAGGAAGGCCGCCTGTTCCTGCTGCAGACCCGCCGCGGCAAGCGCACCCCCGCCGCGGCATTGCGTGTCGCGGTGGACCTGGTGGCGGAGGGGCTGCTGACTCCGGCCGAGGGCCTGGCGCAGTTGGACGGACTCGATCCGGACGCCGTGGCGCACACACGCTTCGCCCCGCCGCTGCCGGAGCCTTTGGCGCAGGCGGTGGTGGCGGGCAGCGGCGTCGCGGCGGGGCCGGTCGCCCTGGATGCCGCAGCGGCCGCCCGCTTCGCCGCCGCCGGCACACCGCCGGTCCTGCTGCGGCCGGCGACGCTGACCGCGGATATCGAGGGTCTTGCCCAGTCCGCCGGCGTGCTGACCGCCGCAGGCAGCCGTACCTCCCACGCCGCGGTGGTGGCGCGGCAGTTGGGCAAGGTGTGCCTGGTGGGCTGCCCGGGGCTGGAAATCGACCGAGGCGCGCGGACCTGCCGGCTGGGCGGGGAAACGCTGGCCGAGGGCGATCCGCTCAGCCTGGATGGCAATACCGGCGCGGTCTATCGCGGCGCGCTGCCGGTGGTGACCGAACGGCCGGAGCGCGAACTGGCCGTGGTCGAATCGTGGCGGCAGGCCGGGGTGGCGGCGGCGCCGGCGCGGGTTGGGGACGTGACCGGCCGGGAAACGACGCGGGTTGGGGACGTGCCCGGACTGGAAACGGCGCGGCATGCGGCGGCACGGCCGGTCGGGCGGGTTCGTCGCGGCCGTGCGGGAGGTTGATCCGATCTCTGGTGATGGCGTCGACCGGCGGCGACGCGTTCAGTGCGGCGACGCGTCGGGCGTGGTGACGGGCGCTGGGATTGCTTGCACCGTCGTGGCCGGCCCATGGCTTGTTCGGATGAAAACAGCGTGCCGACCCGTATCCCGGCGTGGCGGGCGCAGCCGGTTGTGCGCGAATGCCCGGACGTTCCGGCCGGGCAATGCGTGGCTGGACGGCCGCGCCGATCGCAGCCGCCGACCAAGACCTCTCCCATGTCGTGCGCCCTCGGCGGCGCTTTACTTGCGGGTTGCGCCCGACATGCGGGTTGCGCCCGACTATGCGGGTTGTGCGCGACTTGCGGGTTGTGCGCGACTTGCGGGTTGTGCGCGACTTGCGGGTTGTGCGCATCGGTCTGCCGCGCCCGCCCCTCAGGAAAGACGCTCGCTAAGCGCCTCCTCAGCCTCCAGCCAGGCGGTTTCCGCATCGGCAACTTCCCGGGCGATCGCGGCCAGGCGGGTGTTCGCTGCTGTGATCTCCTGTGTCTTGCCCGCAGTGTACAGCGCCGGGTCGGCCAGCTTCGCTTCGATCCGGGTGCGTTCGGCGGCCAGGCGGCCCAGCCGGGCCTCCGCCTCCTTCGCCTGTTTGCGCAGCGGGGCCAGCGCGGCGCGGGCCTCGGCCCGTTCCCGGCGCTCCTCGCGGCGGGCGGTGGTGCCGTTGGTCTCCGCCGGGCGGGACCGTTCGGTCAGCAGCGCGCGGTAGTCGTCCAGGTCGCCGTCGAACCGGCGGGCGGTGCCGTCGGCGACCAGCCACAGGCGGTCGGCCACCAGTTCCACCAGGTTCGGGTCGTGGGTGATCAGCAGCACCGCGCCCTGGAAATCGGCCAGCGCCTTCACCAGCGCGTCGCGGGCGTCGATGTCCAGGTGGTTGGTCGGTTCGTCCAGGATCAGCAGTTGCGGCGCGTCGCGGGTGGCCAGCGCCAGCAGCAGGCGCGCCTTCTCGCCGCCCGACAGCTTCTCCACCGGCGTCTCCGCCCGGTCCGCGTCCAGGCCGAACCGCGCAAGCTGCGAACGCACCTGCGGCGGGGTGGCGCGGGGCAGGGCGCGGGTCATGTGGTCGATCGGCGTTTCCGAGGCGATCAGCTCGTCGGTCTGGTGCTGGGCGAAATAGCCGACGCGCAGTTTCGGCCCGCGCCGGACCTCGCCGGACAGCGGTTCCAGCCGTTCGGCCAGCAGCTTCGCCAGGGTGGACTTGCCGTTGCCGTTGGCGCCGAGCAGGGCGATGCGGTCGTCCATATCGACGGTGAGGGAGACGTTGCGCAGCACCGGCACGCCGTCATAGCCGATGTTGACGCGGTCCAGCGCCAGGATGGGCGGCGCGATGCGGGCCGGTTCGGGGAAATCGAACTTCGTGGGCGCCTCGTCGATCACGGTGTCGATCTGCGGCAGGCGTTCCAGCGCCTTGATGCGGGACTGCGCCTGGCGGGCCTTGCTGGCCTTGTAGCGGAACCGGTCGATGAAGGCCTGGATGTGCGCCCGCTCGGCGGCGATGCGTTCGGCGGCGCGGGCCTGCTGCATGGCGCGTTCCGTGCGGATGCGCACGAACTCGTCGAAGCCGCCGGGCGTCAGGGTGATCTTGCCGCGGTCCAGATGGGCGATCGCCTCCACCGCGCGGTCCAGCAGGCCGCGATCGTGGCTGACGATCAGCGCGGCGCCGGGGAAGCGGGCGAGCCAGCCTTCCAGCCACATGGTGGCTTCCAGGTCCAGGTGGTTGGTGGGCTCGTCCAGCAGCAGCAGGTCGGGGTTGGCGAACAGCGCGGTCGCCAGGGCGACGCGCATGCGCCAGCCGCCGGAGAATTCGTTTACCGGGCGCGCCTGCGCCGCTTCGTCGAAGCCCAGGCCGGCGAGGATCGCGGCGGCGCGGGCGGGTGCGGCCTCGGCGCCGATGGCGATCAGGCGCTCGTGGATTTCCGCCATGCGCATCGGGTCGGCGCGGTCGGCCTCGGCCAGCAGCGCCAGGCGTTCGGGGTCACCCTGGAGCACCGTGTCCAGCAGGCTGGCATCGCCGGAGGGGGCTTCCTGCTTCACGGTCGCCAGCCGGGCGCGGGCGGAGAAGCGCATGCTGCCGCCGTCCAGCGCCAGGTCGCCGGCGATGGCGCGCAGCAGGGTGGACTTGCCGGCGCCGTTGCGGCCGACCAGGCCGATGCGGCGGCCGGGCTCGACCGTGAGGTCGGCGCCGTCCAGCAGGGTGCGGCCGCCGAGGCGGATGGTGGCGGCGGAGATGACCAGGAGCGACATGGGGCGTGTGATCGGGCGGGTGACGGGCCCGGGTCAAGGGGTCTCCGCCGACCGGTTCTTCACGTCACGCCGGATGTTCCGCCGCCGCTCCCGCCGTGCATCCCACCAGCGCTGCGCCCGACCCAGCCCACGCAGGGTGAACCGGCGCACCGGCGGGATGTCCTCGCCCAGCAGCAGCGCGCCCACGGGCAGCATCCAGAACCCCAGCACCGGCAGGAACCCCAGGGTGCCGCCGGCGATCAGCAGGCAGCTCAGCGGCAGGCGCACCCATTTCGCCTCCGGCCGGACCAGCCAGGTGTAGGACTGTCGGGCCGGATGCGGCAGCGCATCCAGCAGGCGTTGCAGCCTTGGGTCGTGAGTCCGGTGGCGTGGGTTCATCGGGACCGTTCTGTCATGCGATCGTCGGAAGGGGCATCGGCGCTGCGTGTGCGCTGGCGTCGGCCGGCGAGCTGGTTCAGCGCCTCCACCATCGCGGAGAAGCCGATCGCCGCATAGATGTATCCGCGTGGCACATGCATGCCGAAGCCGTCGGCCACCAGCGTCATGCCGATCAGCAGCAGGAAGGAGAACACCAGCATCTTCACGGTCGGATGGCGTTCGACGAACACCGTGGTCGGGCCGGATGCCACCAGCATTACGCCGATCGCGATCACCACTGCGGCGATCATCACCGGCAATTCGTTCACCATGCCGACCGCGGTGATCACGCTGTCCAGCGAGAACACCACGTCCAGCACCGCGATCTGCGCCACGACGCCGATCAGCGCTGCCCGCGCCGTTGTCCCCACGCTGTGGGTTTCGCCCTCGACGCGCGTGTGGATCTCGGTGGTGCCCTTGTACACCAGGAACAGCCCGCCCGCGATCAGGATCAGGTCGCGCCAGGAGAAGTCCTGCCCCGCCACGGTCAGCACCGGCGCGGTCAGCCGGGCCAGCCAACTGATCGCGCCGAGCAGGGCGAGCCTGGTGCCGAGCGCCAGGCCGAGGCCCAGGCGGCGGGCCAGCGCCTGGTGTTCCGGCCGGACCCGGGCGACCAGGACGGCGATGAACACCAGGTTGTCGATCCCCAGCACGATCTCCAGCGCGGTCAGCGTCAGGAGACCGGCCCAGATCTGCGGGTCGGTCAGCCAGTCCATGTCGTCCCCGTGTGTGTCGGTCAGCCGCTCAGTCGCGCCGGACGCCCAGCAACTGCAACAGGGAAATGAACAGGTTGACGAAGTCCAGGTAGAGCATCAGCGCGCCCAGGATCGCCAGGTTACCGGCGCCGCCGTTCTCCAGGTACATCCCCTTCAGGCGCTGCGTGTCCCAGGCGGTCAGGCCGGTGAACACCACCACGCCGATCACCGACACGGCGAACTGCACCGCGCTGGAACCGATGAACAGGTTGACCAGGCTGGCCAGGATGATGCCGATCAGCCCCATGATCAGGAACGAGCCGAACCGGCTGAGGTCGGTGCGCGTGGTGTAGCCCCAGGCCGCGGTGGCGGCGAATGTGCCGGCGCTGATGAAGAACACCCGGGCGATGCTGTCGCCGGTATAGACCAGGAAGATCCCGGCCAGCGACAGGCCCATCAGCGCGGCATAGCCCCAGAAGGCGGCTTGCGCCGCCCCGGGACTCATCTGTCCCACCCGAAACCCCAGCAGCAGGGCCAGGCCCAGCGGCGCCAGCATCACCACCCAGAGCAGCGGGGTGCCGGCGATCGCGGCGTACAGGCCGGACGAGGCCGCCGTGTAGGCGACGATTTCGGTCAGGCCGAGTTCGCCCGCCATGGTGTTGAACACGCGCAGCATGAAGCTGCGCAGTTCCTCATCGATGGCCGGCGCGGCGGCATAGGGCTGATAGACCCGGCCGCCGGTGTTGTTGTTGGTGTAGGAATCCATCGCGAGTCGTGCTCCTGACGTGTGTCATCGAACTGACGCACGGCGCGGCGATGAATGGCTGGGAGACGGGCCTGATCGATCGCCGCATGACGTGCGGTGATCCGACATCGCAAGGTTGGCCGGCCGTGGGGCCGACGTCCCGCCAGAGGGGCCCGGATCGTGTTATCGTGAGGCGTAGGTGGGGATGCGGGGACCGTCCTGCAAGGTCCGGTCGTGCCATCGACACCGGCCGCGCCTGCGCCGGCTCGCCGATCCGCCCAGGCCGTGCCGTGGGCGGTGCCACGGGTTTCGTCGCCGGGAAGCCGGCCGGGTTTTCCCGGTTTCGGCCGGGTGCTTTGTGCCTGCGAGCGCCGCTGTCCGGACCGCCTTTCGTTCGGAATGTTCTTCGGTGTCCGAAACGTTTTCCGGTGGGCCGGCAGTCGTCGTGCCGATAGCAGGACTTCAGGAACGAACCACGGGCGCCGGAACGGCCGCCGTGCGGCAGGCGAAGCGCTGCGCAGGGGGCGGCAGTCAACGAAGCAGAGGCGGCGCAGTCAACGAAAAGTCATGCTGGCGCGCACAGGACTTCGCATCGGGCCGAACGTTCAGGGCCCTGACCCGCACATGCCGGCAGCCGACGTGTATTCACGACCGGCACAAGTAAAGGCATGGAACGGAAACCGCCGCCGGACTCTGCACACGATCGATCATTTCACGCCATACTTATGACGCGGACGTGCGTTGGAGCATTTATAACGCGGGCGTGCGTCGGAGCGGATGCGGCGTGGATATCAAGCCTGCCGACTGTGTCGTCACCGGACTGGTAACAGGAGTTGGATGTGAGAGTAGTACCTGCTTGCAACGATGTTTCTGATGGCTGCGGTTCCTGCCTTTGCGCAGTCGCCGGGATGGGGGCATCCGCCGTCTCCGCTTCCGAAGCTGCCGGAGTTGGGTGCGGCGCCGATCAACGTCGTCGGCAGGTGGAGCTACAGCACCGTCGATAAGAACATACCCGAGACCGTTGGAATCGACTTTTCCAAGACCCACCACTATGTCCAGTTGATATCATTTCCAAAAAATCCAGAGCTCGGCGGCCAGATCATGATGATCAAGGGTAATTACCGGCTCAAGGGCGACATGCTGATGGTAACGCCGACGAGCCTGCGCGTGCTGGGTGGTACCGAGCCGAAGAAGATATGCGGCATGTCGAGCGGCGTGTGCGCCACGCCGCCACTGGTGCCGGTGATCGTGCAGGTCGCCATGCCGGACGAGGATACCCTGCAGATGGCCGTCGGAATGGCGAAACGCATGCGATGAAGAATCCCCATCCAACGGGTGCACGATGCAGGGCCGCAGGCGATTGTCCGCCAGGGATCGGTGAAGCGCTCATGTGTTACGTGGTCGAAACCACGCCATCAGGCCAACCCGCGTAGGTTTTGACACAAGGGCCACCATTCCGCGTCATGGCCGGCGAAGGCGGGCCAACCACGACGTTCACTGTTGCCATCGCCAAAGTCGTGGGCGGCGGGCCCGCGCCCATCACGGGTTGGAGCAGCGGGCGAGACTCCGCAGGTACGCGGGCTGCTGTCACACCCGCAGTTCCCCGGACCCGTGGCTGTCATCTGCGCGCTCGATCCCGGCAACGGCACCCGGCGCGTTCCGGTCACCGCCTCCCGTCCGGTCGCACCACCGGCCAGCCGGGTGACGCGCCGCGCCCCGCATGCCATCCTGACCCGAAATCATCACCCGGGAGGAGCGGACATGCTCGATCTGGTCATCCGCAACGGCACCGTGCTCGATGGCACCGGCAGGGACGGTTTCGAAGCCGATGTCGCGGTGCAGAACGGCCGCATCACCGCCGTCGGACAGGTCCGCGACCGCGGCGCGGAGGAGATCGACGCGCGCGGCAAGCTGGTCACCCCCGGCTTCGTCGATCCGCACTCCCACTACGACGCACAGGCCACCTGGAGCAGCCGCATCACCCCGTCCTCCTGGCACGGCGTCACCACCACGCTGATCGGCAATTGCGGCGTCGGCTTTGCCCCCTGCCGGCCGGAGCAGCGCGACGACCTGGTGAAGCTGATGGAGGGCGTCGAAGACATCCCCGAGGTCGTGCTGACCGAAGGCCTGCCCTGGAACTGGCAGAGCTTCCCCGACTACCTCGACGCGCTCGGCCGCCGGCAGTACGACCTGGACGTCGCCACCCAGGTGCCCCACGCCGCGGTGCGGGTGTTCGTGATGGGCAAGCGCGGCGTGGAGCGGGAGCCAGCCACGCCGGCCGACCGCGCTGCCATGGCCCAACTCGCCGCGGACGGCGTGCGCGCCGGCGCGCTCGGCTTCTCCACCTCCCGCACCATCAACCACAAGACGCTGGACGGCCGGCACACGCCGACGCTGAACGCCGAGGAGGAGGAACTCGCCGCCATCGCCGGTGCGCTGCGCGGGATCGACGCCGGCTGGTTGCAGGTGATCTCCGACTTCGACGAGCCCGAGGACGAGTTCGCCATGCTGCGCCGCCTGGTCGCCGCGTCCGGCCGGCCGATGGCGATCACCATCCTGCAGCGCGACAACAAGCCGGAGGAATGGCGCCGCATCACCGGCTGGATCGCCGATGCCCACGGCGCGGGCCTGCCGATGCTCGGCCAGGTGCTGACGCGGCCGACCGGCATCCTGCTGGGGTTCGAGATTTCGCAGAACCCGTTCGTGGCCAAGCCGAGCTGGCAGAAGATCGCGGGGCTGCCGCTGGCGGAGAAGCTGCCGATCCTGCGCGATCCCGCGTTCCGGGCCCGGCTGATCGCGGAAACCCATGGCGGCGACGGCATGGCGCGGCGTGTCGGCCGCTGGGAGCGCATCTTTCCCCTGGGCGACCCACCGGATTACGAGCCGTCGCCGGAGAACTCGGTGGCCGCGCGGGCGGCGCGCGAGGGGCGTGACCCGGCCGACCTGGCCTATGACATGCTGCTGGAGAATGACGGCAAGGCGATCCTGTACCGGCCGCTGTCCAACTACAGCTACGGCAACCTGGACACGGTGCGCGACATGCTGACGCACGACGCGACGATCGTCGGGCTGGGCGACGGCGGGGCGCATGTCGGCGTGCTGTGCGATTCCAGCGCGCTGACCACGATGCTGACGCACTGGACGCGCGACCGGGCGCGCGGGCAGAAGCTGGCGCTGCCCTGGGCGATCCGCCGCCTGACGCGGGACTCGGCAACCGCGCTCGGCTTGCGGGACCGCGGCGTGGTGGCGCCGGGCTACAAGGCGGATCTCAATGTGATCGACTACGACCGGCTGCGGCTGCACGCACCGGAGGTGGTGTACGACCTGCCCAGCGGCGGACGCCGGCTGGTGCAGCGCGCGGACGGCTACACGGCGACGATCGTATCCGGCGTGCCGGTGTACCGCGACGGCGAGGAAACCGGGGCGCTGCCGGGGCGGCTGGTGCGCGGCGCGCAGGCTGAACCGGGGTAGGGGGCCACCTGCGGTGGCAGTCCTTCACGTCGTGGCCGGGCTCGACCCGGCCATCGACACCGGAACGATCGGGTCGGCGTGAAACGGAACACGCCTGGACGGGGGTAGATGGCCGGGTCAGGCCCGGCCAAGACGCGGAAGAGCGGTGCTCGTCCGCACTGATTCGCGGCCGACGCGGGCAGGAACGCCAACAAGCCCGCCAACAGGAACGTCAATGCGACCTCCACCCGCCACGCCGGCGGTTGCCCGCGAGCAGACGCACACGAAACGTTGCTGGCGTCCGCACAGAACTTTTGTAATGAAAGCCAGCCGGGGCACGCATCGCACCAGCCCCGTCGAGACACGCAGCGCCGCAGCGCGCTGAGCCGGGGGAATCGTTCGCATGGCGCGACTCGTCGCCGCATTGATCGCCGCTGTCGCACTGGCGCTTGGGACGGGCCTGCCCATCCCCCTTCTGGCAGCCGCGCCGACGCATTCCAAACCGCCGTCCCTGCAATACCAGGGCGTCACCGTCCACCCCGCCGGCGGCCTGCCGGAAGCCTGCCTGCAGTTCAGCGACACGCTCAAACCGCAGGCCGAAGCGCATTACGGCGACTATGTCAGCATCACCCCGTCGGTGAAGGCGGCGGTGCGCGCCAGCGGCAAGCAGCTCTGCCTCGGCGGCCTGTCCTACGGCACCGACTACAAGGTGACGCTGCGCCAGGGCATGCCGTCGGAATCCGGCGCGCGCATCGCCGCCGACACCACGGTGGACGTCGCCATCGCCGACCGCACGCCTCTGGTCGCCATCGCCGGCGACGGCTGGATCCTGCCGCAGGCCACCGCCAACGGGCTGACGATCCAGACCGTCAACCTGTCGCACCTGCGCATCCATGTGCTGCGGATGAGCGAGCGCATGCTCACCACCCGGTTGCACGGTGATTCCGCCCTCGACCTCAGCCGGCAGGAGATCGACGCCTATGCGCTGCGCACCCTGGTGCAGCAGGACGCGGTATCGGTGTGGTCGGGCAGCATGGACATCGACTCCCGGCCGAACCGCACCGTCGCGACCTCTTTCCCGCTGGCCCGCGTGATCCAGCCGAATCAGCCGGGGGCGTATCTGGTGGTGGCGGAGAACCCGGACCATCCGATCCCGCCTGGCGTGCTGAATCCGAAGAAGGATCTCGAATGGTCTCCGGTGTTCGGGCGCCGCTTCGCCGCGCACTGGGTGATCGTGTCCGACATCGGCCTGACCACGATGCGGGGCCAGGACGGGCTGCACGTGTTCGTCCGCTCGCTGGCCACCGCCGAACCGCTGAAGAACGTCGCCCTGCGGCTGCTGTCCACCGGCCAGGAAAAGCTGGGCGAGGCCACCACCAATGGAGCGGGGGAGGCGACGTTCCCGCCCGGACTGCTGCGGGGCCAGGGGGCAGCGGCACCGGCGCTGGTCACGGCGCATGGGGCGGCCGGCGGGTTCGCCGTGCTGAGCCTGACCCGCGCGGCGTTCGACCTGTCGGACCGCGGCGTGTCGGGGCGTCCCGCGCCGGGGCCGGTGGACGCGTATCTCTACACCGACCGCGGCATCTACCGCCCCGGCGAGACCCTGCACCTCATGGCGCTGCTCCGCTCGGCGGACGGCACCGCGCTGGACCACACGCCGCTGACCCTGGTGCTGCACCGGCCGGACGGCATGGAGGTGCGCCGGGTGACGCTGAATGCCGCGCCGCAGGCCGGGTTCCACCAGCCCTTCACGCTCAGCCGCAGCGCCGCGCGCGGCATCTGGAGCGTGGAGGCGCTGGTCGATCCCGCCAGTCCCCCGGTCGGCCGCGTGCAGTTCGACGTGCAGGACTTCGTCCCGCAGCAGTTGGAGGTCACGTTGATCGCGGCGTCGAAGACGCTGCGTCCGGGCCAGAAGATCCAGGCCACGCTGGACGGGCGCTTCCTGTATGGCGCGCCGGCCGCCGGGCTGCACGGTGAGGCGAGCGTGCGCGTGGTGCGCGACCCCACGCCGGTGGCTGATGCCCCGGGCTATCAGTTCGGCCTGGTGGACGAGAAGATCCCGGGCAAGGAGCAGACGCTGGACCTGCCGGACGCCAACGACGCCGGCAAGTCCCGCATCGACGCGGTGTTCCACCCGCCGGAGGGCGTGGACTCGCCGCTGAAGGCCGTGCTGACCGCCGGGCTGTTCGAGCCGAGCGGACGGATCGTGAAGGATTCGGTGGAGTTGCCGGTGCGGTCGAAGCCGGTGCTGATCGGCATCAAGCCACTCCAGGCCGGGTCCAACTGGACCGGCGTGCCCGCCAGCTTCGACCTGCGTGTGTTCGATGCCGACGGCCATCCGGTGGCCCGCCAGGGGCTGCGCTGGACGCTGGTGCGGGAGCGGCGGCACTACGACTGGTATGAGGTCGATGGAAGCTGGCGCTTCCACTACCACGTGGTGGACGACCCGGTGGATTCCGGCACGATCGACGTGCCGGCGGACCGGCCGGCCGCGTTCTCGCATCCGGTGGAATGGGGCGACTACCGGCTGGTGGTGGTCGATCCGGCGACGCAGGTGGCGAGCAGCGTGCGCTTCTCGGCGGGCTGGGCGAGCGCCGGGGAATCGCCCGATACGCCGGACAAGCTGGACCTGACCGCAGACACCACGGTGCTGAAGGCGGGTGGGACGGCGCATCTGCACGTGAAGGGACCGTTCGCCGGCAAGGCGCTGGTGACCGTCGCCAACCGGAAGGTGATCGAGACGCGCATCCTGGACGTGCCGGAGGCTGGCGCGGATTTCTCGGTCACCGCCGGTCCGGCCTGGGGCACCGGCGCCTATGTGCTGGTGTCGATGTACCGGCCGCTGGACAGGAAGGCGCGCGCGCATGACCCGGTGCGTGCGGTCGGCGTGGCCTGGATCGCCACCGACCCGTCGCCGCGCACGCTGGGCGTGTCGATCGACGCGCCGAAGAAGATCCGCCCGCGGCAGACGGTTCGCATCCCGGTGCATGTCACCGGCGTGAAGCCGGGCCAGACCGCCTGGGTGACGCTGGCCGCGGTGGACGAGGGCATCCTGCAGCTCACCCGCTTCCACAGCCCCGATCCCAACGCATGGTTCCTGGGCAAGCGGCGCCTGGGGGTGGAACTGCGGGACGACTATGGCCGGCTGCTGGACGGCAGCGCGCCGGCGGGCGCGATCCGAGAGGGCGGTGACGAGGGCGCCGGCGGTCCCTCTCTGCCCGTGACCAGCGCGCATATCGTGTCGCTGTTCCACGCGCCGGTGCAGGTGGGGCCGGACGGCGTCGCCATGGTGCCGCTGGATATCCCGGATTTCGCCGGGGAGCTGCGGCTGATGGCGGTCGCCTACGACCACACCGCGGTCGGCCATGCCGACACGCCGATGACGGTGCGCGATCCGGTGGTTGCCAGCCTCGCTTTGCCGCGCTTCCTCGCCCCCGGCGACAGCGCCCGGTTGGCGGTGGAGCTGCACGACCTGGACGCGCCCGGCGGCGCCTATCACCTGGCGCTGTCCACCGACGGGCCGATCGCGATCCATGCCGGCCACGCGCTGGACTACCAGTTGAAGCAGGGGGAGCGGCATGGCGATGCGGTGACCATGACCGCGCAGGACCAGGGTATCGGCACCGTGCACCTGGAACTCACCGGCCCGGATGGGCTGGATATCCGGCGCGAATGGCAGATCGCGGTGCGGGCGCCGCACTACCCGATCACCCTCAGCCGCACCGAGCCGCAGGCGCCGGATACGACCTACCGCATCGATCCCGCGCTGGTGGGCCAGTTCGTGCCGGGCAGCATCAGCCTCAGCCTGGGCTATGCGGCGTATCAGGGGATCGATGTGCCCGGACTGCTGCGCTCGCTGTACCGCTATCCGTACGGGTGCACCGAGCAACTCGTGTCGGTGGCGTTCCCGCTGCTGTATTTCGACGATCCTGCGTTGCTGGGCCACATGCCGCACGACGAAGGGGTGCACCAGCGCGTGCAGCAGGCGATCGCCACCGTCCTGGACCGCCAGGACCTGTCCGGCCGGTTCGGGCTGTGGCGGGTGGGGGACGGCGACGCCTCCGCCTGGCTGAACGTGTACACGCTGGACTTCCTGCTGCACGCCAAGGCGGCCGGTTTCGCCGTGCCGGACCGGGCGATCCGCGCCGCGCAGCAATGGCTGCTGCCGATCGCCCGTGGCGACGCCCGCCGCGCCTGGTCCGGGCTTCATCCCGAGGAGGCGGACGTCGCCCAGGCCTACGCCGCCTACGTGCTGGCGCGCAGCAGCCGGATCGACCTGGGTACGCTGAGGCGCATGCACGACTCGCTGGCCTGGCACACCGGCCCGGACGGCGTTGTGCCCGCCAGCGTGCGCTGGGGCGCCGGGCAGCAGCTCGCCACGCCGTTGGGGCTGGGGCAGCTCGCCGGGGCGCTGTGGCTGATGGGCGACCATGGTCGGGCGCTGGATACGTTCAACCTGGCCATCGCCAATATCGGCATCCGCCCCGCGGCGCCCTGGTGGTTCGACCGTTTCTACTACACGCCGGAACGCGACATCGCCGGGCTGATCGCCATCGCCGCGGAGATCGGCAACGACACGCTGGCCGACACGCTGCTGGCGCGCCTGCGGGAGCGGCACGTGCCGGTGGACCGGCTGAACACGCAGGAAAAGGCCTGGCTGCTCGCGGCGGCGCATGCGCTGAACCGGGGGCAGGGGACGCAGCGCTTCGCGGTGAACGGGGCGGCGCCGGAGGCGATGCCGCTGCCGGCGGCCTTCACGCCGGGCGCCGATGCGGTGCGCGCCGGGTTCTCGGTGCGCAGCGCGGCGAGCAAGACGCTGTGGCGCACGCTGACCGTCACCGGCGCCCCGGTTGCCGCGCTGCCGCCGATCGAGCACGGCTACACGCTGCACCGGGAATTCCTGGACCTGTCGGGCCATCCGATCGATCCGGCGAAGCTGCAGCAGAACGACCGGTTCATCGTGTCGCTGACCGGCTCGAGCACGGATCCCGGCACGCACCGCACGGTCCTGGTGAACATGCTGCCGGCAGGCTGGGAGATCGAGACGCCGATCGCCAAGGCCGATACGTACGGCTTCCTGGCGCCCCTGTCGCAGTTGCGCATGAGCGAGGCGCGGGACGACCGCTACGTCGCCGCCTTCGACCTCGGCGAGGCGCTGACCCGCTGGTTCAGCGAGCAGGACGACAGCAAGCCGCATCTGGCGCCGAACGCCTTCCACCTGGCGTTTCTGGTGCGGGTGGTCACGCCGGGGCATTTCGTGCTGCCCGAAGCGGTGGTGGAGGACATGTACCGCCCCGCCGAAATGGCGCGCACGGCGGCGGGCAGGACCACGGCCACGCAAAGGTAGCGCCGGGAGCCGTGGCATGGCTCCCTGTGCCGCTTGCGTCCATGAACGATTTCAACAGTGCGGACAGGCCCGCTCTCCCGGGTCATGTCCGGGTCCGGACGGCTTGTTGGCAGCGCGATGGCCCGGGCTCAAGGGTAACGGTTTTGCCGATCTGTTGCCGGCCATCGCGTCATCGACGGCCAGTGCGCCGCCAGTGCGGCATGCCAAACCATCGCCGTTTCTTTGTTCGGCCCCGCAGCGCCCGTTTCTCCGTCCCGGCCACATGTTCCCAAGGCGCCGCGCGCAGCCGCGGTCAAGGATGGCCGGAGGCCACCGCCGAAGGCGGCGCGCAGCGTCCTTGACCGGGGCGAGCACGGCGCCACGCTGCGGTGGCACGGGCGTGGACGCCGCCGGACCGGGCTGTACCAACGCGCAACGGGTTGCCCCTCCCGCCGAGCGGCGCATACAGTTCCGGCGGTCGCCGTCAGTGCAATGCATCCTCCGCAGAGGGGAAGCGGCGACGCAGGCAGGGAGGTAGTGTTGCCGGTCCGCCGTCGTTCGCCACGCGACCTATGGCACCGTCACTGGGGTCGGGACGCCGGCGCCATCAGCATGGGGCGGGGCGACATGCCACCGGCGAACAGGATGCCTGTCTCCGGTGTCGTCACGTCGCCCAGGCCGCCGCGCATCGCCGGGGCCGCGCTTGCGCATGCCGTCGTGCTGGCCGGCGTGCTTTGGCTGACCGGAGCGACACAGGCCCCTCTGCCGGCACTGCCTGACTCCAGTTTCTCGCTGGTCTTTGCGCCGGCCGCGCCCAGGACGCCTCCGGCCGCCAAACCCGCCGCCGCACCACCGCCATCCGCGCCGAAGCCCGTCAGGCCAGAGCCGTCACCGCCCGCCCGGACGCAGCCGCCGCCACCTGCCGTGACGCCGGCCGAACCGCCACCGCCGATGGCGCAACAGCCGCCACCGCCCAGGCCGCCAGCGGTCACTGAACCCGCCAGGGCCGAACCGCCACCGCCCGCCCCTGTCGCGAAGGCCCCGCCGTCACCGCCGGTCCCGCCACCGAAGCCCGTCGCAGCGGAACCTCCGCCGGCTCCGCCACCGCAGTCCGCGCCGCCGGAGCCTGCGCCCGCGGAGCCTGTCCCCCCGGAGCCTGCCCTCCTGAAGGCTGCCCCCCTTGCGGCCCAGCCTGCTGTGCAATCCGCTGCGGTGCCGGCCGAACCGCCGCTGCCCCTGCCGCCCCCGCCGCCGCCATCCCCGCCGCCGCGCCAGGTCGCCGTGACCCGGCCCACGGCCGCGCCTCCGACGCACCGGGCCGCAGCCCCGCCCGCGCGGTCACAGCAGCCGGCATCGGCTCCAATCGGTTCGGCGGCGCGTGCGACCGCGCCGCGCAACGCCCCCGTTGTCCCGCCGCATCCAATCATGGCCGTCGCGAGCGACCGACCGCCGGTCTATCCCGAGATCGCGCGCCGGCGCGGCCAGCAGGGGCGGGTCGTGCTGCGCGTACGGGTCGGGGTGAACGGCCTGCCGCTGGCGGTGACGGTCGATCGGACCAGCGGACACAAGGTCCTGGACAGGGCGGCCATTGCCGCGGTGAGGCAATGGCGTTTCGCCCCGGCGACCGAGGGCGGCCGCCCGGTGGTCGCGGTTGCCGAGATCCCCGTGCAGTTCCGCCTGGCCGACTAACGGGGAGACGTCATGAAGAACACTGTTCGGCACGGGCTCTGGGCGGGCGTCGTCGCCCTGTCGGCATTGCTCGCGCTGCACGCGCTGGCGCAGCCGGCGTCCGGTCCCGCACCGGTCACGGCCCCGACGCAGGCGAGGGCTCCCATGGACGCAGCCTCGCCGCGGACCGCGGCCCCCGCGGACGCAACCTCGTCGCGGACAGCGGCCTCCGCGGGCGCAGCCTTGCCGCGGACAGCGGTCCCCGCGGGCGCAGCCTTGCCGCAGACAACGGTCCCCGTGGACGCAGCCTCGCCGCGGACAGCTTCCCCCGCGGACGCAGCCTTGCCGCAGGCTAGCGTTCCCGCGCAGAACGGGGCGGCGTCGCCGTCAGCCAGACCTGCCGCACCGGCGCAGGCGACTGTCCCGGCCGCCGCAGCCGCCGCGCCGACCACCCGGCTGCCGCCGGTCACCGTCGTTGCGGCATCGCCGTTGCTGGGGTCCGGCATCGACCGCAGCAAGGCCCCAAACAGCGTGAACGTGCTGAACGACCGGGATATCCAGCGGACCGGCATTCCCAGCGCGCTGCACGCGCTGGACTCGCAGACGCCCGGCGTGTCGCTGAATGATCCGCAGGGGAACCCGTTCCAGCCCGACCTGCAGTATCGCGGCTTCACGGCCTCGCCGCTGGACGGCAATGCGCAGGGGCTGGCGGTTTATGTCAACGGCGTGCGATTCAACGCGCCGTTCTCCGACGCGGTGAACTGGGACCTGCTGCCGTCGCTGGCGATGGACCAGATGAACCTGGAAGGCTCCAACCCGGTGTTCGGCCTCAACGCGCTGGGGGGCGCGCTGTCGATCCAGATGAAGAACGGCTTCACCTGGCAGGGCGGACTGGCCGAGCTGTATGGCGGGTCGTTCGGCACGGTGGACGGGTCGGTGGAATACGGCCGGCAGAGTGGCGACTGGTCCACCTACGTCGCCGGCAACATCTTCCACAGCGGCGGCTGGCGGCAGTTGAACAGTTCCGACGTGCACCAGGCCTATGGCGATATCGGCTGGCGCTCCGACACGGCCGAACTGCACTGGAACATCATGCTGGCCGACAACCAGTTGAACGGACCCGGCACCGTGCCGGTGCAGTTCCTGGCGGCGGACCGCACCGTGACGTTCACCGCGCCGAACCGCACGACCAATCGCTATGCCCTGACCAGCCTGTCCGGCACATGGAACGTCAGCGACCGGACCACGCTGCAGGGGCTGATCTACTACACCAACCTGTCCCAGCGGATCGACAACGGCAATGCGTTCGAGGCCGCGCCCTGTGTGCCCGGCGGCACCGCGCTGTGCGACGAGGACGGCAACCCGCTGCTGGACCGCGCCGGCAATCCGATCCCCGACTACCTGAACGGCGGCCCCTATTCGCAACTGAACCTGCAGGCGACGGACAGCAACGGCTACGGGGCGTCACTGCAGGTCAGTCATGACTCGACCGTGCTGAACCGCCGCAACCACCTGGTGGCCGGCGTCAGCTTCGATGGCGGGGTTTCCACCTTCAGCGCCAGCAGCCTGCTGGGCGGCATCACCGACGTGAACGGCGTGTTCATCGGCCCGGGCATCACCATCGACCAGCCGGGCGGGCCGCTGACCCCGGTGCGGGTGAACAGCACCAACGCCTATTACGGCGCCTATTTCGCCGACGTGTTCGACATCACGCCGAACCTGTTCCTGTCGGTGGCGGGACGGCTGAACGTGGCGCAGATCGACCTGCAGGACCAGAACGGCACCGCGCTGACCGGCAATCACAGCTACACGCATTTCAATCCCGGCATCGGTCTGACCTGGAAGGCGCTGCCGCATCTGTCGGTGTACGCCAGCTTTTCCGAGGCCAACCGTGCGCCCACGCCGGCCGAACTGTCCTGCGCCAGTCCGCAGAGCCCGTGCACGCTGGCCAATTTCTTCACCGGCGACCCGGATCTGAACCAGGTGGTCGCCCACACGGTGGAGGCGGGTGTGCGCGGCGAGATGCATCCCGTTGCCGGCGCCACGCTGAACTGGAAGGTCGGGCTGTTCCGCACGGACAGCGCCCAGGACATCATCTTCGTCGCCAGCTCGGTGCCGGGCCTGGCGTATTTCCAGAATGCCGGGGATACCCGCCGGCAGGGGATCGAGGCCGGCGTCACGTGGCGTGGCACGCGCCTGCACGCCTGGGCCAACTACGCATTCACGGACGCCACGTTCCAGAGCCCGCTGACGCTGAACAGCCCGTTGAATCCGGCGGCGAATGCGGCCGGACAGATCCATGTGGCGCCCGGCAGCCACCTGCCCGGCGTGCCGGCGCAGCGGTTCAAGTTCGGCGCCAGCTACACGGTGACCAAGGCCTGGACGGTGGGGTTTTCCGGGCTGGTCAGCAGCGGGCAGTACCTGTTCGGGGATGAGGCGAACCTGACGCCGAAGACCAATCCGTATGTGGTGGTGACGTTCAACAGCAGCTACCAGATCACGCCGGCGGTGCAGGTGTTCGGGCTGGTGCAGAACCTGTTCAACGTGCGCTACGAGACCTACGGGACGTTCTCGCCCACCGACCTGGTGCCCTATGCCAAGGCGCCGGGGGCGACGAACACCCGCAGCCTGGCGCCGGCCGCGCCGATCGCGGCGTATGGCGGGCTGCGGGTGCGGTTCTGAATGGGACGGTCTGCCCGCCGTTGGCGAAAGTCCGACCGGTATCACTCCGGCCGGGAGAGTTCGCGCTCCATGCACTCGCGGATCAGCCGCGTATAGGGGATGCCCCGGTGGCTGGCCCGCTTTTTCAGAGCGTCCAGCAAGGATTTGGGAACGCGCATGTTGATGCGCTCGGACTTGTTCTCGAATTCAAACCGGGCGGACCTGAACTGCGAGAAATCCAGATCGGAGAGATCCTGTTCAAGGAAGCTTTCGGCTTCCTCATCAGTCCTCAGGCGCGGAACCTTTCTTTTCGTACCGTTCATAGCGCTCTGCCTCCTTCCGGTGCATGTAACGGGCGCTCACAGGCCGGATGAACATGCGACCACGTTTCACGCGGAATGTGAAAGCGACGAAGACCGGCCTGTTGTCTCCAGCCCTGCCCACGGCAATAAACCGATCCTCGGCATGGGAATGATTGAAATCCGGGGCGAACCGAGGATCTCCCGTAAGCACCGCCTCGATCTCGGCACAGGAAACCCCATGCTTCCGGCATTTGTCGCGATTCCCCTCGTCCCAATCAATTCCTGCGACAACGATCCCCATGTCTCCTGTTGATGTATGTTTGTACGGTCCAAAGTCAACCTCAAATCGCATCCGGATCGTCGAGCGGCGGCACCACCCGCCGATGGCGGCGTTCGCCTGACGACAGCGCCGGTAAGGCTACTGGTGCAGGCGCCGGCCTTGAGGTCACCCAACCCCTCGCGCGACACTGCCCGCTCCATGCCCACCTCGCCCCAACTCCCGCTGCCGTTCCCGCACCGCCCCGGCTATGCCGCGGCAGACTTCCTGCGTGCCCCGTCCAACGAACCGGCGATCTCCTGGCTCGCCCGTGCGGCCGACTGGCCGGGCGGGCAACTGGCCGTCTGGGGCGACTCCGGGTGTGGCAAGACCCACCTGCTGCACATCTGGGCGACGCAGGCCCGGGCCGCCGTGGTCTCGGGCGCCACGCTGGCCGCCCTGCCGGAACTCGGCGCGCGCGGTATCGCGGTCGATGACGCCGGCCAGTCCCCGGAAGAGCCCCTGCTGCACCTGCTGAACAGCGCGCGGGAGGCCAGGGCACCGCTGTTGCTCGCCGACCGGCTGCCGCCGGCGCGCTGGCCGGTGCGTCTGCCCGACCTGGCCAGCCGGTTGCGCGCCATCACCGCCGTGGAGATCGGCCCTCCCGAGGACTCCCTGCTGGAAGCCCTGCTGATGCGGCTGCTCGCCGACCGGCAGCTCGATGTGGGACCGCCGGTGCAAGCCTGGCTGCTCCGCCGCCTGCCGCGATCCCCCGGCGCGCTACGCGAGGCGGCCGCGCGGCTGGACCGGGCCGCCCTGGCGTCCGGCCGCCGGATCAGCCGGGCACTTGCCGCCGATGTGCTGTCGGATCTGCTCGGCGATGCGGAAAATTCACCGATCGCGGGGTAAACGCCCTCGCCGCACACGTCGCCGGTCCTATAGAGTCGCTGCATGAACAGGACCTCCGCCCATGCCGTCCCGGTCGGGGACCCGGTCGAGCTGGTTGCGCCCGCTCAGCAGCGGTCGGCACCAACCCTGGCCGCCCCGCCGCGCATCACGCCGGACAGTCCGGAGCGGTTCATCAATCGCGAGCTGTCCTGGCTGGACTTCAACAACCGCGTGGTGGAGGAGGCGGATAATGCCCGCCACCCGCTGCTGGAACGGCTGCGCTTCGTCTCGATCAGCGCGTCCAACCTGGACGAGTTCTACTCCGTGCGCGTCGCCGGCCTGGTCGGCCAGGCCAAGGCGGGGCTTACCACGATATCCCCGGACGGCCGCACCCCGGCGCAGCAACTCGCCGATATCCGTCTGCGCGCCGAATCGCTGCTCGCCGGCCAGCAGCGCGTGTGGCGGGAGCTGCGCGGGCTGCTGCAGGCGGCCGGTATCGAGGTGTGCGAGCCGGCCCACCTGACGGCGGAGGACCACACGTGGCTGGACGCCTGGTTCATGGAGCGGGTGTTCCCGGTGCTGACCCCGCTGGCGATCGACCCGGCGCACCCGTTCCCCTTCATCCCCAACATGGGCCTGGTGATTGCCCTGCTGCTGCTGCGCGAGGAAGACGCCCAGGGGATGCGCGGGCTGATCCCGCTGCCCGCCCAGGTGGAGCGGTTCGTGCGGCTGCCGTCCACCAGGGCGGACGGGCCGATTCGCTTCGTGATGCTGGAGGACCTGGTCGGGATCTTCCTCGACCGGCTGTTCCCCGGCTTCCGCGTCACCGGCCAGGGCATGTTCCGGCTTATCCGCGACACCGACGTGGAGTTCGAGGAGGAGGCGGAAGACCTGGTCCGCTCCTACGAATCGGCGCTGAAGCGGCGGCGACGCGGCGTGGTGATCCATCTGGGCGTGGACGCCAACATGCCGGACGACCTGCGCAGCCTGGTCGCCGACCAGTTGGGCGCCACCGATGACGAGATCCACGTGGCCGACGGCATCCTGGGCGTTGCCGACCTGCGGCAACTGATCGTGGACGACCGCCCGGACCTGCTGTTCCCGCCCTACACGCCGCGCTTCCCGGAGCGGATCCGCGACTTCGGCGGCGACTGCTTCGCGGCGATCCGTGCCAAGGACATCATCGTCCACCACCCGTATGAGAGCTTCGACGTGGTGGTGCAGTTCCTCCGCCAGGCGGCGCAGGATTCGGCGGTGATCGCGGTGAAGCAGACTCTGTACCGTACCAGCCGCGACAGCCCCATCGTAAAGGCGCTGATCGAGGCGGCGGAGGCGGGCAAGTTCGTCACCGCCGTGGTGGAGCTGCGCGCCCGGTTCGACGAGGAAATGAACATCAACCTGGCGCGCAGCCTGGAGGCGGCCGGCGTTCAGGTGGTGTTCGGTTTCGCCGAACTGAAGACGCATGCGAAGCTGTCGCTGGTTGTGCGGCGCGAGGGCAATGCCGTGCGGTCCTACGCGCATTTCGGCACCGGCAACTACCATCCGATCACCGCGCGCATCTACCAGGACCTGAGTTTCTTCACCACCGATCCCGCCCTGACGCGCGATGCCGCCCGGTTGTTCAACTACATGACCGGCTATGCCCGGCCCGCGCAGATGGAAGAGATCGGGTTCAGCCCGCTGACCACCCGCCCGGCGTTGCTGGAGTTGATCCAGCGGGAGATCGCCTTCGCCCATGCCGGCCGCCCCGCCGGCATGTGGATCAAGCTGAACTCCCTGGTGGACCGGAAGCTGATCGACGCGCTGTATGAGGCATCGTCGGCCGGGGTGAAGATCATGGCGGTGATCCGCGGCATCTGCTGCCTGCGTCCCGGCGTGCCGGGGGTGTCGGATAACATCCGGGTGAAATCGATCGTCGGCCGTTTCCTGGAACACAGCCGGATCTGCGTGTTCGGCAACGGCCACGCCCTGCCCAGCCGCCACGCCAGAGTGTATATCAGCTCGGCCGACTGGATGGAGCGGAACATGGATTGGCGCGTTGAGAGCCTGGTGCCGATCCATAACCCGACCGTGCATGCCCAAGTGCTCGACCAGATCATGGTGGTGAACCTGAAGGATTCGATGCAGTCCTGGGAACTGAAGCCGGATGGCTCCTGGCGGCGCGTGCCGACGGGTCGGAAACCGGTATCGGCGCACGACTATTTCATGACCAACCCCTCGCTGTCCGGCCGTGGATCGGCGCTGCACGGGCCGGCGGTGGCCTCGCCGCTGGGCATCCACCGGCGACAGGACCGGGTGAACCAGGACTGACCGTATGCCGTTTGCTCCGCCACCCGGATTGCCGCGCCTGGGCGTGGTGGACCTTGGTTCGAACTCGGTGCGACTGGTGGTCTACGAAGGCAAGTGCCGCAACCCGGTCGCCATCTTCAACGAGAAGGCGGTGCTGCGCCTGGGGCGCGGCCTGCAGAGCACCGGCCGGCTGAACCCCGAGGCGATGGAGCAGGCCGTCACCGTGATGCACCGCTACCACCTGGTGGCGCGGGCGATGGGGGCGTCCCCCTTCGAAGTGCTGGCGACCGCCGCGGTGCGCGATGCGAGCAACGGGCCGGATTTCATCGCTCGCCTCCAGGCCCGCATGCCGGACGTGCCGATCCGCCTGATCAGCGGAGTGGAGGAAGCGGAATACTCGGCCGAGGGCGTGCTGTGCGGCATTCCCGATGCCGAGGGTATCCTGGCCGATATCGGCGGCGGCTCGCTGGAGATGGTGCGGCTGGCGGCCGGCCGGCGCGGCCCGTCGCAGACGCTGCCGCTGGGGGTGATCCGCCTGGCCGAACGGTCCGGCAACGATCCGGTGCGGGCCCGCGCGATCTGCGAGGCCGACCTGGCGACGGTGCCCTGGCTGGGCGACAGCGTCGGCTCCGACCTTTACCTGGTGGGCGGCGCATGGCGCGCGCTGGCCCGCATCCACATCCTGCAGACCGGCTACCCGCTGCACATGGTGCACCACTACAGCATCGGCCGGGAGGAGGTCCGCGACCTGACGGCCCTGGTCGCCTCGGCCGGCCGACGCGTGCTGGAGCGGCTGCCGGGTGTGCCGCGCCGCCGGATCGACGACCTGCCCTATGCCGCCGTGGCACTGCGCCGGCTGCTGCGGGCGACCGGGGCCCAGCGGGTGGTGTTCAGCGCCAGCGGCATGCGCGAGGGATGGCTGATGCAGCGCATGCCCGAGGATGTGCGCCGCCAGGACCCGCTGCTCGCCGCCGCCCGCGAACTGGCTGCCCGGCTCGGGCGCGACCCCGCGCTGCCGCCGGCGCTGCTGGCGTGGACCGATCCGTTGTTCCCGCAGGAAACCCGCGGCGAACGGCGGATGCGCGAAACGTGTTGCTGGCTGTCCGACATCGGCAGCCACGACCACCCGGAATTCCGCGCCGAACAAACCTTCCTGCGGGTGCTGCGGCAGCCCGGGATCGGACTGGACCACCATGCCCGGGCCTTCCTCGCACTGGCGATTGCCGTGCGCTACGAGGCCGGGTCGGACGCCGCGTTCCTGGCGCCCGCACGGGCCTTGCTGGACGCAGCCAGCTTCAGCCGGGCGGAAGCGCTGGGGGTGGCGCTGCGCCTGGCCTACACGCTGTCGGCCGGCACACCCGACCTGCTGGCGGGCACCGCCCTGATGCTGCGCGGAGGGCAGGTGGTGCTGCGTCTGCAGGAGCACAGTGGTGTGTTCGCCGGCGAAAGCGTGGTGCGCCGGCTGGACCGCCTGGCCCAGGCGCTGGGGCTGGAAGCGGTCGCCGAGACCACCTTCGAACGGGCCGCGTAGAAAGCCAAAGCCCCGGACCGTGTCCCGTCCGGGTGCCCGCCGCCCGTCGCGGCCGATGGCCGGCCGGTTACTTCGGCTGCTTCGCCAGCCAGGCTGCCGCCGCGCGGTCGGCGCCGGAAGGCAGCGGCGCGTTCGGACGGAAAATCCAGGCAATGACGTCCTCGATCGGGGTGATCCGGTCCAGGTCACGCAGCAGCAGGTGATAGCCGTCCGGGTAGAACGCCTCCCGCTCGCTTCGCGGCAGCTCGCGCCAGATCGTCGCGGTGGCGCGGGGCGGGATCAGTTGATCGTGGCCGCCATACATGAACAGCGCCGGCGCGTGGAAATGCGGTGCGGAGGCCTGGGCCGAGTCCATCAGGTTCACCAGACCGGCGACCGCCGACCAGCGCGTGGCATGCAGGGTCAGCGGGTCGGTGGACAGGCGGCGGATCGCGCGGCGATTGTCGCTGGCCTCCACGTGGACGAAATTGGCGCCGGTCACCTCCATCCCCGGGACCGCGTGGGACAGCAGCCACAGGCCGGAGCGCAGGAAGAGGTTCATCTCCGAGCGGCTCCAGACGGCGGGGGAGATGATCACATAGCCGTCCGCCGGCGGTGGGTCGGGCCGTGTCGCCGCGACCATCAGCACCGCGGCCCCCATGCTTTCGCCCATCAGCACCAGCCGCGTATGCGGATAGCGGTGCCGCAGGACGCGGGTCATCGCCCGCACGTCGTTCACCATCGTCTTCGTGCCGGCCCAGTCGCCCCGCGTTGCCGTGGCGCCGAAGCCGCGTTGGTCCGGCGAGAACACGGCAATGCCGGCCGCGGCCATGTCGGGCGCGGGGTATTCCCACGCGTCGCGGCTGTCGTTCATGCCGTGCAGCGCCAGCACCACGGCCCGGGGCTTTTGGCGGTTCTTCGGCAGCCATGCGCGGTAGGGCAGGACCGTCCCGTCCGGCATGATGAATACCCCGGTCTGCACAGGCCTGGCATGGCGGATCATCGAGGGCGGGACAGCGCTGACGCACCCGCCCAGCAACAGCAGCATGCCGAACAGAAGGGCGGTCAGGCGAGGCGTGTGTCTGGGCAAGGCGCGGCCGCACTCAGCAAAGGTTGAAAGCACCGGGCGCATCGCTATCATCCGGCCGCATCTTGTTCCACAGAGAACCGCATATGCCCGAGGCTCCGGTCGCTCCGACCCCTACCGAAATCCTACACGTGGACAGCCGCACCGTCGCCTGCGACGGCGGCAGCGGCGCGCTTGGCCATCCGCGTGTGTTCCTGCACATCGAGCGGGAGTCCGTCATGTGCCCGTACTGCTCGCGCCTGTACGTGCTGAACCCGGGCGCGGGGCAGGGCGGCGGTCACTGACGCCGGCGGGCCGGCGGTTTGCGCCGGCTGCACGAACCGAGCGTGCGGGAGGATGAGCGCATCGCCGGCATGATGGCCGGGGATGCGCCGGCCGGTTTCGCGCGGCGCAGAGGTGTCGGTTACGTCCGATGGTGTCGGGGGTTCCTGCGACGAGGGGAAGTGTCAGGAAACGCCAACAGCAACACTGGACATCGTGAATTTGCCTGACACGCTGCAGCCCGGATCTCCAGTGGCGCCTCAGTCCTCAGTTTCGATGCGGGTAAGCAACGCCAGAATGGCGGGTTTCAGTGCCGGCACGTCGCGCATAGCGGCCTGCCAGACGATTTCGGTATCAATATCGAAGTATCCGTGAACCAGCACGTTGCGCATGCCGATGATCCGCGACCACGGAATGTCGGAGGCGCTGGTGCGCACGTCGTTGGGCAGCGCTCTTGCGGCTTCGCCGATGATCTGGAGATGTCGGAGAAACCAGGCCTGAAGCAGTTCATCCGCTTCGAAGGCAGCCCGGGTGCCACCCTGATGCCGTTCGATGGCCGCGATTGCTTCGAGCATGTCCCGCAGCCGTTCCTTTGGGTCTCTCACACCGGGATAGCCTCTCGCAGTACCCGCTCACGAATTCGCGCTTTGAGGCCGCGTTCGGTTACAACGTCCACGGGACGTCGGAGCAGAACCTCCAGCTCGAACTGCAGCCCCCCAAGATCCAGCAGCGATCGGCCGGGTTCGAGTTCGACCAGGAAGTCCAGGTCGCTCTGCGCGTCCGCTTCTCCCCGCGCGACGGAACCGAAAACCCGCACGTGGCGGGCACCATGCGCGCGGGCGAGTTCGCAGGATTTCCTGCCGGGTCGGTTCGGGCCACGTTCCGGATTTCATGACTGCTGCCTTCCTCAACCCTCATTCTAGCACTGACCTGCCCTGATGGCAGCGCCGATGCCGCCCGCCGCCGGGCGAGCATTTCAAAGCGGGGCCGCCATCGCTATCATCGGCGGTGTCTCCGGCTCCGGGAGCGTCTCCCGGGACACTGAAAGGCCCGAGACCGCCGCCAAGCACAGGAGCCAGCCCTGCCCGCGGACACCGAGACCCTGCCGGACGTCGAAGCCCCTCCGACCGCCGAGCGGCCGTTGCACCTGATCCTGATCGACGGATCGGGGTTCATCTTCCGTGCCTTCCATGCGCTGCCGCCGATGACGCGGCCGGACGGCACGCCGGTGAACGCGGTGTTCGGCTTCACCAATATGCTGGCCAAGCTGCTGCGCGAGCATGTCGGCACCCATATCGCCGTGATCTTCGACGCCGGGCACATCACGTTCCGCAACCGGCTGTATGAGAACTACAAGGCACACCGCCCGCCGCCGCCCGAGGAGCTGGTCCCGCAGTTCAGCCTGATCCGCGAGGCGACTGAAGCGTTCTGCGTCCCCGCCATCGAGCAGGAGGACTGGGAGGCGGACGACCTGATCGCCGCCTACGCCGTCGCCGCGGAGCAGGCGGGCGGCCAGGTGACCATCGTGTCGTCCGACAAGGACCTGATGCAGTTGATCCGGCCCGGCGTGGAGATGCTGGACCCGATCAAGCAGAAGCCGATCGGCCCGGCCGAGGTGATGGAGAAGTTCGGCGTCACCCCCGACAAGATGGTCGAGGTACAGGCGCTGATCGGCGATCCGGTGGACAACGTGCCGGGCGTGCCGGGCATCGGGCCGAAGCGGGCGGCGCTGCTGATCAACGAGTATGGCGACGTGGAATCGGTCCTGGCCGCCGCGCCGTCGATGAAACGGTCCAAGCAGCGCGACACGCTGATCGAATGCGCCGACCGCGCCCGCATCTCCCACGAGCTGGTGCGGCTGCGGGCGGATGCGCCGATGCCGCTGCCGATCGACCGGCTGGTCGCCTGCGAGCCCGACAAGCCGCGCCTGGCCGCCTGGCTGCGCCTGCAGGGCTTCCGCAGCATCGCCACGCGGCTGGGGCTGGAGGAAGCGCCGGCCGCGGCCCGCGGCGTGGAGAGCACCGCCCGCCCGACCCAGGTCGCACTGCCCACGCCGGACGCCGAACGCCCGGCGGTGGAACCGTCGGCGGAACCGTTCGGGCCGTACGAGACCATCACCACCGAGGAGGCGCTGCGCGACCTGCTGGCCGAAACGCAGGCCTGCGGCTTCCTGGCGCTGGACGTGGAGACCGACGGGCTGGACCCGATGCGCGCCGGATCTGGTGGGGTTTTCGCTGGCCACTGCTGCCGGGCGCGCCGCGTATGTGCCGCTGCGGCATGAGGAACTGCGGGTGCAGTTGCCGCGCGAGGCGGCGATCGCGGCGCTGGATCCGGTGCTGACCGATCCCTGCGTGCTGAAAATCTTCCACCACGCCAAGTTCGACATGCTGGTGCTGACGCGTGCCGGGTTCGCCCAGCCGGCGCCGTATGACGACACCATGCTGATCTCCTACGCGCAGGAGGCCGGCCTGCATCCGCACGGGCTGGACGAACTGTCGCGCCTGCACCTGGGCCATACCCCGATCACCTATGACGAGGTTACCGGCACCGGCCGCAACCGGCTGCCCTTCGCCCAGGTGCCGATCGACCGCGCCACCGCCTATGCGGCCGAGGATGCCGACGTGGCGCTGCGGCTGTGGCAGGCGCTGCGGCCGCGGCTGCGGTTCAATCACGCGCTGGCGGTGTACGAGCAGATCGAACGCCGCCTGACTGGCGTGCTGATGGATATGGAGCGCACCGGCATCAAGGTGGATGCCGACGACCTGCGCCGCATGTCGGTCGATTTCGAATCGCGCATGGGGGTGATCGAGCAGGACTGCCATCGCCTGGCCGGCCGCGCATTCAATGTCGGCAGCCCGAAGCAACTGGGCGAGGTGCTGTTCGACGAGATGAAGCTGACCGGCGGCAAGCGGATGAAAACCGGCGCCTGGGGCACCGATTCGTCCGTGCTGCAGACGCTGGCGGACCAGGGCGAGGAACTGCCCGCGCGCATCCTGGACTGGCGGCAGTTGCAGAAGCTGAAATCCACCTATGCCGACGCGCTGGTGCAGGAGATCAATCCCGACACCGGCCGGGTGCACACCAGCTTCGCGCAGGCGATCGCCTCCACCGGGCGGCTGTCGTCCAACGACCCCAACCTGCAGAACATTCCGATCCGCACCGAGGAAGGCAGCCGCATCCGCCACGCCTTCATCGCCGAAGCCGGGCACCTGCTGGTCAGTTGCGACTACTCGCAGATCGAGCTGCGCCTGCTGGCGCATGTCGCCGACCTGCCGGCGCTGCGGGAAAGCTTCGCCCGCGGCGAGGACATCCACGCCCGCACCGCGTCCGAGGTGTTCGGCCTGCCGATGGAGGGCATGGACCCGATGACCCGGCGGCGCGCCAAGGCGATCAACTTCGGCATCATCTACGGCATCAGCGGCTTCGGCCTGGCCCGCCAACTGGGGATCACGCCGGGGGAGGCGCGGGGCTACATCGACCGCTATTTCGAGCGCTATCCCGGCATTCGCACCTACATGGAGCGCACGAAAGAGGACGCCCGCATCAACGGCTTCGTGGTGACGCCGTTCGGCCGCCGCTGCTGGGTGCCGGGCATCGCCGACAAGAACGCCGCACGGCGGGCCTATGCCGAACGCCAGGCGATCAACGCGCCGCTGCAGGGCGGTGCGGCGGACATCATCAAGCGGGCGATGATCCGCCTGCCGGCCGCGATGAAGACGGCGGGGCTGCGGTCCCGGTTGCTGCTGCAGGTGCACGACGAA
Source organism: uncultured Alphaproteobacteria bacterium (assembly GCA_963721065.1). Taxonomy (GTDB): domain Bacteria; phylum Pseudomonadota; class Alphaproteobacteria; order Acetobacterales; family Acetobacteraceae; genus CAWBLP01. The sequence goes on along the minus strand of CAVRHO010000008.1, from coordinate 471,139 downwards.
CTGCTGTTCGAGGCGCCGGAGGAGGAGGCGGACCGTCTGGCCGCGCTGGCACGTGAGGTGATGGAAAGCGCGGCGACACTGGCGGTGCCGCTGGTGGTGGAGACGGGGACGGGGCGCACCTGGGCGGAAGCGCACTGACCGGCTCGTTGCTTCGGCGGGATCAACGGGCGGGATATCTCTTGTGGATTGTTCTCACGCGGTCATGGCGTGCGAGGGAGGCGGTAATCCGATCCCGTAGAACGGTTGCCGCGGCTGACCGCTGGCTCAGCGAACTACGTGGTGGTGGATGAACCCTCTACAGGCGTTGAAGTCGTCACGCCGACCCACCAGTCCCCCTTGTCATGGCCGGGCCTGACCCGGCCATCGACACCGGAACGATCGGGTCGGGTTGCACCGGTACACGCCTTGTCGGGGGTAGATGGCCGGATCAAGTCCGGCCATGACGCGGGGGAGCGGCGTTTGTCCGCACTATTCCACGCGTATGGGGCAATCGCCTGTCGTCCATGACGGCCACATGGAGACGGGCACTCGTATGGTGCCGAACATCCGACACTCTCAAAGTGCGACAGTCTCAACGCCGGCTGGTGTCACGTAGCCGGCTTCTGACGAACACGGCGGCACCGTTCGGGGCCCGGTCATGAGGACCGGTCACCCCGAACAGCGCCGTCGTGCCCCCGTCAGGCCACGATGTTCTTCGGCACGTCCCGGAACGGCCGGTCGTTATCCGTGCGCGGCTCCTTCGGCATGCCCAGCACGCGTTCGGAGATGATGTTCCGCTGGATCTCGTCCGTCCCGCCGGCGATGGAGCCGGCCGGCACGCTGACCAGGATCTCGGCGATCAGCCCGTTCATCGGCCCGTCCTCACCCGACAGCATCGCGTCCGCCCCGCTGATCAGCGTGTGCACCCGCGCCGCCGCGCGTGCCACGTGGCTGCCCACCAGCTTGCCGAGGGAGCCCTCCGGCCCCTGCGGCTTGCCCTGCATCTGCGCGGCGCGGGCCCGGCGCGCGGTCCACTCCGCCGTCTTGGACAGGGTCAGCAGCTTGGCGATTTCCTGCCGCACCTCGGGATCGGTGTTGCGGCCGGTGGCCTTGGCGCGCTCGACGATCAGGTCCACCCGGCCGGCGCGCTGCGGATACCACTTGTAGGGCTCCATGACGGTGGCGATTTCCGCCCGCTCCTCGTCATAGACGCGGCCCTTGCGGTCCGAGGCCTGGCCCCAGCGGCTGATGCCGTCGGCGCCACGGCGCTCATGCATCAGCGTCGTGGTGGCCACCGCCCAGCCGCGGCCGATTTCGGAGACCAGGTTCTCCGGCGGCACTTCGGCATCGGTGAAGAACACCTGGTTGAAGCTGGCGTGCCCGTTCATCTGCCGCAGCGGATGCACCTGCACGCCGGGCTGGCGCAGGTCGAGGACGAAATAGGTCAGCCCCTGGTGCTTCGGCACGTTGACGTCGGTGCGTGCCAGCAGCAGGCCGTATTCGGCGTGATGCGCGCTGGTGGTCCACACCTTCTGGCCGTTGATCACCCAGCGGTTGCCCTTGAACTCGGCGCGCGTGGTGGCGCCGGCCAGGTCCGATCCGCTGCCGGGTTCGCTGAACAACTGGCACCACGTGTCCTCGCCGGTCAGGCTGCGGCGCAGGTATTTCTCCTTCTGCGCGTCCGTGCCGTGCTCCAGCAGGGTGGCGGCGGCCAGGCGGCGGATGCCGGTCTTGGCGACGCCGGGGGCGCCGATGCGCTGCATCTCCTCCTCGACCACCGATTCCAGCCGGGCGGGCAGTTCACGGCCGTACCACTGCTTCGGCCAGGTCGGCACGCCCCAGCCGGAATCGATCAGCTTGTTGCGCCACTCCACCAGGCCGAGGTTGGGATCGAAATTGGCTTCCAGCCAGGCGCGCACTTCGGCGCGGACGGAGGCTTCGGTGAGTTCGGTCATGATGTTTCTCCGTTCCGCTCAGACGTTCCACGCACGCATCATCAGCTCCCGATGATACGCCGGATCGCCAAGGAACACTTCGGAACTCTTGGCGCGCTTGAACCACAGATGCGTGTCGTTGTCCCAGGTGAAACCAATGCCGCCGTGGATCTGGATGGTGTGGATCGCGGTCTGCATGTACGCGTCGGATGCCGAGGCCTTGGCCAGCGACGCCAGTGCCGGCAGCTCCGGATCGTTCTCCGCGGCGGCGGCTGCAGCGTAGTACGCGGCGGAGCGGGCCAGTTCGACATCCACCAGCATGTCCGCCTGCTTGTGCTTCATCGACTGGAAGGAGGCGATGGTGCGGCCGAACTGCACGCGCATGTTGGCGTAGTCCAGCGCCGACTGCCGCAGTTGTTCCGCCCCGCCGACCATTTCGTTGGCCAGCGCGATCGCGGCCAGGCGCATCGTCGCGGCGAAGGGTTCGGCGCCGGCGCCTTCCTCGCCCAGCAGGTCGGCTTCCACGCCGCGGAATTCCAGGTGCGCCAGCTTGCGGGTTGCGTCCATCACCTTCAGCGCACGCCGCGACAGGCCGGCGGCATTGCCGGGAACGGTGAAGAACGACAGCCCGTCATCGCCGCTGCTGCCCGGGCGCCGCGCCAGCACCACGATCTGGTCGGCGGTGTGGCCGTCCACCACGAAGCTTTTCACGCCGTCCAGCTTGAATTTGCCGCCGGCCTGCGTCGCGGTGGTTTCGATACCGGTGGTGTCCCAGCGCCCGTTCGGTTCGGTGAAGGCGAAGGTGGCGATGGTCGAACCGTCGGCGATCGCCGGCAGCAGCTCGCGTTTCTGCGCTTCGGTGCCGGCGTTCATGATCGCGGTCGCCGCCAGCACGGTGGAGGAGAAATACGGGGCGCAGAGCAGGGAGCGGCCCATTTCCTCCAGCACGATGCCGAGCTCGATGGGGCCGAAGCCCTGGCCGCCATAGGCTTCGGGGATGTGGATGGCGGTGAGGCCGAGCTGCTGGTTGAGGTCGCGCCAGGTGTCGCGGTCCCAGCCGGTGTCGGTTTCCATCAGCTTGCGGACGACGGTGGGGGGCGATTTTTCCTCCAGGAACCGGCGCAGCACGGATCTGAATTCTTCCTGCTCTTCGGTGAAGGTGAACTGCATGCGGTTCTCTCCGGTGCCGTGGTGGCGATGAATGTGGCTGCGGGGCGCGTGCTCCACGTTTTAGGACGATGCCGCCGGATCGCAACCCGGGGCCGTTGTCGGCGTGGTGGGGCGCGGCTAGCCTGCCGGGTGGGCCGCTGCGCGTATCGGCGATCCGGGACCACTGGGAGGAGCAGAGCATGCGGCGCAACAGCACTTTCGAGATCAATCCCGCGGGCAGCGCGGTGGGTGGGATGGTCTCCGGCATCAACCTGGCCGAACCGCTGGACGATCCGTCCGTGGCGCGCCTGCGCCAGGCGCTGGGGGACTACGGCGTGCTGTTCTTCCGCGACCAGACGCTGACGCCTGAGCAGCACGTCGAATTCGCCGGCCGCTTCGGCCCGATCAACGTCAACCGGTTCTTCGGGTCGGTGCCCGGCTATCCGATGATCGCCGAGGTGCGCAAGGAGCCCGACCAGACGCGCAACATCGGCGGCGGCTGGCATACCGACCACAGCTACGACGAAGTCCCCGCGCTCGGCTCCGTCCTGCTGGCGCGCGAGACACCGGCGCGGGGCGGGGATACGCTGTTCGCCAGCATGTATGCAGCGTACGACGCGTTGTCGGACGGGCTGAAGGAGACGCTGTCGCGGCTGCGCGCATGGCATTCCAGCCGCCACGTCTTCGGTGCCGAGGCGATGAAGGCGCGCGGCGACCTGAAGGGGCGGCTGCAGAATCCCGAGCTGGCGACACAGGATGCATTGCATCCGGTGGTGATCCGCCATCCGGAGAGCGGACGCCCGGCGTTGTACGTCAATCCCGGCTTCACGCTGCGCTTCGATGGCTGGACGGCGGAGGAGAGCCGGCCGTTGCTGCAATATCTCTACGCGCATGCCGCGCGGCCGGAATTCACCTATCGCTTCGCCTGGCAGCCGGGATCGATCGCGTTCTGGGACAACCGCGCGACCTGGCATCTGGCGGTGAACGACTACCATGGCGAACGCCGGCTGATGCACCGGATCACGCTGGACGGCACGGCGCTGCACTGACGCTCCGGCTTGGATGGTTTCAGCCCGCGCATTTCGCGTGGTGGTGGGCGTGGCTCCACACACGTGGAATTGGCGAGTTGAACCGGCACGTTGAACTGGCACGTTGAACCGGCACGTTGAACTGGCACGTTCCAACGCCGCCCTCCCGTGTCATGGCCGGCCTTGAGCCGGCCATCCACCCCCGTCCAGGCGTATTCCATGCGCGCCGGCCCGATCGTTCCGGGGTAGATGGCCGGGTCAGGCCCGGCCATGACTACGCGTGTCGAGGCCTGCACGCCCATTCCAACTCCTGCGGAACACAGGCTCGCCGCCCGACATTTTGCTGCACGCAATCAAGCAAAAGTCGTGACGACCGGCCTTCACCCGCTACGACGATGGAGCAGATCGGTGCGGGCGGTGGAGCGTATCGGCGCGATCCCCTGCTTCGCGAACACGTGTCGTGACAGGTCGTATTGCAGTTGCCGCCGGGTGAATCGCGGCATAGCATTCCGGCAACCACAATGGGGGAAACAATGAAGCCAGCCACCGTTTCGCGGCGCAGCATGCTACAGGCCGCGGCAGGAACGACCGTCGCGCTGTACGCACCGGCTGTGCTGGGAAAGGCGCGGTCGCAATACGCCGGCACCACGATCCGCGGTGGCGCGTTCTCCCTTCCATTTCATCAGTATCTGAAGTCCTATTTCCCGGAGTTCGAAGAAAAGACTGGTATCAAGGTCTCCTTCGATATCCAGGCCTTCCCGGTTTACAACCAGCGCATGGACCTGGAGCTGTCCACCGGCGGATCCGCCTATGACGTGATCATTGTTACCTTCATATACCAGAACCGCTGGATCGGTGCCGGCTGGGTCAGCAACCTGGACGAGTTCACCTCCGACCCGAACGTCACCCCACCGGAATGGGACGCCGCCGATTTCGTGCCGGGCGTCGAGGCTTCCATGCGCGACGCCAAGGGACACACCTACGCCTACGGCGTGGAGGCGGGCGCCATGATCCTGGCGGCCGGGCGCGGCGACCTGATCGAAAAGGCCGGCCTGTCGCTGCCCACCACGATGGATGAGGTGATCAAGGTCTGCGACGCGATCCAGGGCAAGGACGGCATGGCGGCCTGGACCGCGGACAAGTTGCATCACTGGAACTGGCCGCCATACCTGCAGGCGATGGGCGGCCACATCTTCAAGGACCCGCCGGCCAACCTGACTCCCACGTTGAACACGCCGGAAGCGGCCAAGTCCGCTGCGTGGTACGCCAACCTGCTGACCAAATACGGCCCGCCGGGCGTGCTGTCCTTCACCGACGACCAGGCGATGCAGTCGCAGTTGTCCGGGCGCGCCAACATGCGCACCAACGCAATCACCTGGGGCCTGCCGCTGGCCAAGGATCCCGCCAGCAAGGTGAGCAAGACCGTGCGCTACGGCATGGTGCCGAGCGGGCCGGCCGGCGACTTTCCGGGTGTCGCATGCCACGGCTTTGGTATTCCCGCCGGATCGCGCAAGAAGGGCGCGGCGTGGGAATTCATCAAGTGGGCGCTTTCCAAGGAAATGCTGTCGCGCCTGGTGAAGGAGCACGGCTATCCCAGCGTCTGCCGCCGCTCGGTGATCAACAGCGAGCCGTTCAAGGAGGCGCTGACCCTGAACGGCCAGGACGTCGCCGCGCTGTATTCGAAGGTGCTGGATCAACTGGGTGACGGCAGCTACATGCGCTACCGCACGGTGCCGGTGTTCCCGCAGGTCGGCGACAAGATCAACCGCGCGATCGAGGCGATCGCGACCAAGCAGATGAGCGCCGAGGCCGCACTGAAACAGGCGCAGATGCAATCCATCGAGGCGATCAGAATGGGCGGTTACAAGGTCGACCAGTGAGCATCGCCGTCACCGCCGTCGGGCGTCCCGCGCCCGCTCGGCGGCTCAGCGTGGACCGGCAACGGCGCTGGTTCCTGGCCTGGTGCCTGGTTCCGTCGCTGGCCGTGCTGGTGGTGGTGACGCTGGCGCCCACGATCTACCTGATCGCCACCAGCTTGACGCCGCTGAACCTGACCAACCCGGCGACGGCATGGAACTTTCACATGCCGCTGCTGAACTACAAGCTGCTGCTGTCGGACACGCGGTTTCAAAACTCGCTGTGGGTGCAGGCGAAGCTGTCGTTCTGGACCGTGACGCTGCAGATGCTGATCGGGATCGCCTTTGCGCTGCTGCTGAACATGCGGTCCGGCATGCTGCGCGCGCTGCGCACGCTGTTCCTGATCCCGATGGTGCTGCCGCCGATCGTCGTGGCGATCATCTGGAAGGTGCTGTACACGCCCGATATCAGCCCGCTGTACTGGACGGCCAAGGCGCTGGGCTGGCACCTGCCCACCTTCATCACGGATCCGAACTGGGCGTTGCCCGCCATCATCGCGGCGGATACGTGGGAGTGGTTCCCGCTGACCATGCTGATGGTGCTGGCGGCGTTGCAGACCATCCCGGAGGAGCTGCTGGACGCCGCGAAGGTTGACGGGGCCCGCCACTGGCAGGCCACGCTGTACGTGATCCTGCCCTATATCCGCGGCACGCTGATGGTCGCCGCGTTGTTCCGGCTGATCGACAGCATCAAGGCATTCCCGCTGATCTACCTGCTGACCGATGGCGGCCCGGGTTCGGTGACCGAGGTAACCAACTATTATGCCTTCGAGCAGGCGTTCAACTTCTCCTACCTGGGATTTTCCAGTGCCATCACCGTGGTCCTGGTGGCGGCAGCGCTGCTGCTGAGCTGGGCGGCGGTGCGCATGACCGGCTGGAGCGCCGACCAATGAGGCTGAACCGCGCGATCCTGCACGGCATTGTGCTGGTGCTGGTGCTGCTGATCCTGGGGCCGTTCCTGTGGCTGCTGCGCATGTCGTTCCAGACCAACGCGCAGATCTTCGCCTTCCCGCCGCATCTTTGGTTCGAGCCGACACTGTCCAACTACGTGGCCCTGTGGCAGGGCGATTTCCCCGCATCCTTCGCCAACAGCGCGATCGTCAGCGTGTCGTCCACGCTGATCTCCATGGTGGTCGGCGTGCCGGCGGCGTATGCGCTGGCGCGGATGCGGTCGCGGTCGGATGCGCTCAGCCTCTGGGTTCTGGCCAGCCGCCTGGCGCCGCCGACCGCGTTCGCGATCCCGTTCTTCCTGGCCTACCGCAGCCTGCATCTGCTGGATACGCGTATCGGGCTGGTGGTGATCTACCTGACCTTCAACATCTCCTTGGTGATCTGGCTGATGCGGTCGTTCTTCGAGAACACGCCGCGCGCGCTGGAGGAAGCCGCCTGGATCGACGGGGCCGGCTACTGGCAGGCGCTGCTGCGCGTGGTGCTGCCGACCGCCGCGCCCGGCATCGCCACCACGGCGATCCTGTGTTTCGTGTTTTCATGGAACGACTTCTTCTTCGCGCTGATCCTGACGCGGACCAATGCGATGACGGCGCCGGTCGCCGTGGTGAACTTCATGAACTACGCGGGATGGGAGTGGGGGCGCATCGCCGCGGGCGGCACCATGGTGATGCTGCCGGTGCTGATCTTCTCCCTGGCGGTGCGCCGCTTCCTGGTCAGCGGCCTGACCGCGGGTGCGGTAAAGGGGTAGGCTGCGTCGAAAGCAGAACCGGGAGGCAGCAGCATGCGCGACACCGCGGACTTCGCTGCGTTGTTCACGCCGTTCGAACTGGCCGGCAAGCGGCTGCGCAACCGTATCACGCATGCGTCGATGAGCCTGCTGGTCACGCCGGCCGGACGGGTGACGGACCGTTTCATCCAATATCACGCCAATCGCGCGGCCGGTGGCGCCGCGATGACGATCACCGAGCCGCTGGCGATGATGCGTCACCAGGCCGGTCTGCCACGCGTGCAGGTGTGGAACGGGGAAAACGCGGACGGGCTGAAACGCCTGGCTGATGCCGTGGAAAGCCAGGATTGCCGCCTGCTGGGGCAGATCCAGGATGCCGGCCGCGGGCGCCACTTTCCCGGGCGCAATCCGGAGGCGATCGGCGCCTCGGCGCTGCCGGACGACCTGTCCTGGACGGTGCCGCATGCGCTGAGCGTCGCGGAAATCCATGCGCTGATCGAGCAGATTGCCAAGTCCGCCTCCCACCTGAAGGCGTGCGGATTTTCCGGCGTGGAAATCTCCGCCGGGCACGGGCATCTGTTTCACCAGTTCCTGTCGCCCTGGTCGAACCGGCGTGACGACGACTATGGCGGCGACTGGGACCGGCGCACGCGCATCGTCCGCGACATCGTGGCCGCGTTGCGCACCGCCTGCGGCACGGGCTTCATCATCGGCCTGAAACTGCCGGGCGATGACGGCATGCCGGGCAGCATCGGCCCGGACGAGGCCGGCATCATCGGCGACCTGCTCACCCGCCGCCGCGATGTCGATTACGTCTGCTTCGCCGGCGGCGCGCATGCCCGTACGCTGGAAATGCACACGCCGGACCGTTTCGGGCCGCCGATGCCGTACATGCCGTTCATCCGCCAACTCCGCCACAAGCTGAACGGCGTGCCCCTGATGGCGCTCGGCCGCATCACCGATCCGGCGGAAGCCGACGGTATCCTGGCGCGCGACGAGGCCTCCCTGGTTGCGCTGGGGCGCCCGCTGGTGGCGGATCCGGCCTGGCCGCGCAAGGCGGCGCAGGGACGCACGTGGGACATCCGTTACTGCCTGTCCTGCAACACCTGCTGGGGCGCGATCGTGATGATGCACGTGCCGATCGCGTGCGTGAACAATCCGCGCGTCGGCCGACCGGATGAGGTGGATTACCATCCACCGCGCACCGATGCGCCGAAGCGCGTCGTGGTGGTCGGCGCCGGCATCGCCGGCATGGAAGCCGCCTGGGTCGCCGCGGCGCGCGGGCACGACGTCACGGTGCTGGGCGCGTCCGACACGATCGGCGGCAAGGCGTGGTTGCGGGAAAAACTTCCGGGCGGAGAAACGGTATCGTCGATCTACGACTACCAGGCCACTGCGGCGGCAAGCGCCGGTGCGCGTCTGCGCCTGGGCCGGCGTGCTTCGGCCGCGGAAGTGATCGCGCTGCGGCCCGATACCGTGATCCTGGCCACGGGTTCGACGATGCTGCCGCCGGACTGGCTGCCCGCCGATGTGCAGGCCGAAGGATGGGTACCGGACCTGCGCGCTGCGGTCGGGGATGTGTTGCGTCATGCGGGTCGGCAGCCGGGTGTCGCGGTGTTGTTCGATGCGGATCATACGGAAAGCACGTACGCCGCCGCGGAAGTGCTGCGGGCGCGGTTTGATCGGATGGTGATCGTCACGCCACGCGACACGATCGCCACCGATGTGCAACTGGTGACGCGGCAGGGCATTCTGCGTCGCATGGCGGAGCAGCGGATTGAAGTGATCCCGCTGTCGGAGCCTCGCTGGAGCGATGCCTGTGCCGAGGGGCGACTGGAGGTGGTCAACCTCTACAACCGCGATGTGCGGGTGATCGACGACCTGGCACTGCTGACCTACGCCACGCCGCGCGTGCCCGACGACGCGCTGGCCGCGCCGCTGCGGGCGGCCGGGATCGAGGTAATCCCGGTGGGCGACGCACGTGCCCCGCAGGAAATGCTGTTCGCAACGGCGAGCGGGCATGCGGCGGGGGAGGGAGTCTAACGCCAACCTGACCCTCGGCTGCTGTCCCAACCATCGTGGCAGGTGCAAACCCGTGGGCGCTGAATGACTGCAAGTGGGTGCATGATTGCAGGTGGGTGCGTTCTGACCTCGCCCTATCGTGTCACGGCCGGGCTTGACCCGGCCATCTGCCCCCGTCCAGCCGGATTCCCGTGCGCGCTGGCCCGATCGTTACGGGGTAGATGGCCGGGTCAAGCCCGGCCATGACACGATAGAGCGAGACCTGCCCGCCCATCTGGACGCGTATGGGGCACGTGCCCACCATCCACGAGTAATTCAGTGGCAACAGTGAAAGTCCTGGATGCCGGCCTTCACCGACCATGACGCGGTGCGGTCGCGCGTCGGCCAAACGCAAGGCGACCACTGATCATCTCCCGGATGGCCCGATAGCGGAGCGTGAACGACCGGCCCGGGGCTGCCCGGGGCCGGTCACGCCACGGTTGGACGGTCAGGCCGGAATGCGCACCTTCATCTCGGTGATGCCGTGGATGAAGTTGGAGTACAGCCGCTTCGGCTCCTCCATCAGCTCGATCCGCGGGAAGCGCTTCATGATCTCCTCCCACAGGATGTTCAACTGCATCTCCGCCAGGCGGTTGCCCACGCAACGATGCACGCCGAAGCCGAAGGACAGGTGATGCCGCGGACGGGCGCGGTCGATGATGAAGTCGTTCGGGTGGTCGATGGAATCCTCGTCGCGGTTGCCCGAGACGTACCACATCACCACCTTGTCGCCTTCGCGGATCTGCTTGCCGCCAAGCTCGTGATCGGCCGTCGCGGTGCGCCGCATGTGGATGATCGGCGACACCCAGCGGATGATCTCCGGCACCATGCTGGGGATCAGTCCGGGATTGGCACGCAGCTTGTCGTATTCGCCCGGATGCTTGCACAGCGCCGCCAGGCCGCCGCTCATGGAATTGCGCGTGGTGTCGTTGCCGCCCACGATCAGCAGCGTCAGATTGCCCAGGAACTCGGCCGGGTCGTTGACCAGGTTCTTCGTCGCCTCGCCATGCGCCAGCATCGAGATCAGGTCATAGCTGGGCGGCTTCGCGGCGCGCTCGTGCCACAGGCCGGTGAACACCTGTATCGCCTCGGTCAGGATCTCCAGCCGCTTTTCCTCGGAATTGACGATGCCGCCGGCGTTCACGTCCTCGGTGGCGCGGTCCGACCACCAGGTCAGCTTCTTGCGGTCGGCCAGCGGGAAGTCGAACAGTGTCGCCAGCATCAGGGTGGTCAGCTCGATCGAGACTTCCTGCACCCAGTCGAACGTCTCGTTGCGCGGCAGGCCATCCAGCACCCGGGCGGTACGCTCGCGGATGATGGACGACATGTTGTTCAGGTTGGCCGGCGCGACGATCGGGCTGACCACCTTGCGCTGCTCGTCATGCCGCGGCGGGTCCATGGAGATGAAGCTGGACCGCCGGTACTGCATCGGCCGGTCGGTGATGGTGATGCCGCCCCGCTTCGCTTCCGAGGAGAAGACCTGCGGGTGCGTCTCGACATGCATGATGTCCTTGAACTTGGTGACCGACCAGAAGTCCCCGTACATCCCGCCCTTGCGGTAGTGCACCGGGTCTTCCCGGCGGAGGCGCTCGAAGAACGGAAAGTAGCAGTCTTCCTGGTAGAGGCGGGGATTGCTGACGTCGATCTGGTCCAGCGGCGTGGTCGCGGCGGCCGTGGTGGCGTCGATCGGCACAGGTGCGTTCAAGGCGTAGCCTCCTTAATCTGTGTTCTCTTTCGGGTGTCCGGACGGCCAAACCGCGCTGTGCGGCCCCGCTGCCCGCGGCCCAATCAACCGGCGTTCCGAACCCCCGTTGACCCCCTCCCGTTTGCGACAGAAGGGCGTGATAGGCGAATACTGCCACAATCGGGACGGGCGTGCGAGCAATCTGCGGAGTTTGCACAATGATGTGCCGCTGCTCGAAGCATCCCGCCAGCGCGCCGAAGCAGGCGATTGGGCCGCGATCTGGCGGCGCAGGGGACCGCCGTCCCGGCGACCTGTCCGCTTATCCCAGGTGACGGATAGCCCCCGGATAGGCCGCCACGCGGCTGTCCGCGGTCAGCAGGGTAATGCCTTCCACCTGGGAGCGCGCCACCAGGATGCGGTCGAACGGGTCCTTGTGGAGCGGCGGCAGGCGCTGGATGGCGATCGCGTGGGCACCGATGATCGGCAGTTCCTCATAGCCGTTGTCCAGCAGGCCGCGTCGCAGCGGGCCCGCTTCCGGAGTGAGGCCCTCCCGCCCCAGACTGCGCTTGATGGCGATCTCCCGGATGCTGGCCGCACTGAACACCAACTGATGATCCGGGTCTTCCAGCAGCATACGGGCGGCATGAGGCAGGCGAGCCGACTGACCGGCCACCCAAAGCAACATAGGCGTATCCAGCGGCAGCCTCACCGCTCGGCGGCCTCGAACAGTTGTTCGATACTCTCGCTGCCCATGCTGTCGAAATCGTCGGGGACAGTGAACTGTCGGTCCATGAAGCCGATCCGCCGGATCCGGCCGCCGGTTGGCGTGTCCAGCGGGACCACCTTCACCAGCGGCTTGCCGCCGCGAGCGATCACGAACGGCTCCCCCTGCGCTGCCTGTTCAACCAAGCGGGAGGTGGGTTTTCGCCTCGTGCATATTCACCGTGCGCGTCGGCGTTCTTCCAGGGACTTAGCCCGGTCAGCTTAGTCCGGCGATTCTGTACTGACGACCGTCCCACCCGGTGTCGCCCGGCCGTATCGGCCGAACGCGTCCCGGCAAACGAAAGGCCGGGGCAAACTGCCCCGGCCTCCGTCACGCCTGCGCGTCGTCCCGCAATCTCAGGTCGAGTAGTCCGAGAATGCCGCACCGGCATAGCGCGCGCGATAGTCGGTGCGCACGTTCACCAGCGCCACAATGCCCTCGTCCACCTTGGCCTGCGCCCGCTCCAGCGCCGGGCGGATGTCCTCGGCCTTGGTGACGTACTCGCCGTAGCCACCCAGCGACTCGCACATCTTGTCGTAGCGCGTGTAACCAAGCTCGCGGCCGGGCTTCTCCCGGTTCGGGTCGCCGGTCCAGCCGCCGTTCAGGCTGACCACGATCAGCACGGGGATCTTGTGCCGCACCGCGGTGTCGATCTCCATCGCGTTCAGGCCCAGCGAGCCGTCGCCGTGCACCACGATCACCTGCTTGTCCGGGCACGCCACTTTCGCACCCAGGCCGAACGGCAGGCCGACGCCCATGGTGCCGAACGGGCCGGAGTTCAGCCGGTGCCCGGGCGAGAATGTGGGCATCGTCTGGCGGCCATAGTTCAGCGTCTCCTGCCCGTCCACGGACAGGATCGCGTCACGCCTGGCGAAGTTCTTCACCTCCTCCAGCATGCGCACGGGGTGGATGTCGCCGTCCTCGGCATACTTGTTGGCGCCGGCGCTGGCGCGCTTGGCGGTCTCGCCCTCGGCCAGCTTCTGGCGCCAGGCCTTGAAGCTGTCCGGGGTGACCTTGCCCTTGATGCCGTCCATCAGTTGGCCCAGCACCATCTTGCAGTCGCCGACGATGGGGATATCGACATAGCGCGCGGCGGAGGAAATTTCCTCCGGCGAGATGTCGATGCGGGCGATCTTCGCATTGGGTCCGAAGCGCGGCGGCGAGGCGTGGCCGATGATGTAGTTCATCCGCGTGCCCAGCACGACGATCAGGTCGGCCTCGCGGAACGCCGAGGAACGCATCGACATGAAGCTGCACGGATGATCGTCCGGCACCACGCCGCGGCCTTGCGGGGTGGTGTAGAACGGGATGCCGGCGGCTTCGACGAAGGCCTGCATCTCGGCCCAGGCACGCGACCAGATCACGCCGGAGCCCGAGACGATCAGCGGCTGCTTCGCTTCCGACAGTGCCTTCACCAGCGCATCGACCTGGCGCGGGTCGCCGAGCGGACGGGATTCCATGATCGGGCGACCGGCGTAGCTCCAATCGACCTGGCTCTCGTCGATCTTCTGGTACAGCATGTCGCCGGGGCAATCGAGATACACCGGGCCGGGCTTGCCGCTGATCGACTTCTGCAGGGCGAAGTTGATCTGTTGCGGGATACGCTTCAGGTTGATCAGGCGATCGACGTGCTTGTTGCAGCCGCGCATCAGCTCGACCTGGTCGATTTCCTGGAACACCTGGCGGCCGAACTGGCTCAGCGGGCTGGAGCCGCCCAGCGACACCACCGGGCAGCAGTCGATAAAGGCGTTGGCCACGCCGGTGATCAGGTTGGTGACACCCGGGCCGCTGGCGGCCATGCACACGCTGGGGACCTGCTTCAGGCGGGAATAGGCCTGCGCCATGAACGCGGCCGCCTGCTCGTGGCGGACGTCGATCATGCGGATGCCTTCCTTGATGCAGGAGGCCTCGGTCAGCAGCATCGGGCCGCCCATGATGTAGAAGACGTGGTCGATGCCTTCCTTTTTCAGGCAGCGTGCGATGATTTCCGAGCCGGTCAGTTCTGCCATAGTCCACGTCTCCTTCGCTTCTGTGTCATGGCTGGTCCAGACCCTGCCATGGCGGCTTCAGTCAGTGTCATTCCCGCGGCTTCAGTCGGTCTTTACGCCGGCGCCTTCACTTGCCGTCATGGCAGGGCCTCAGTCGCTGTCATGGCCGGGCCTGGCCCGGCCATCTTCCCCGCAACGATCGTGTCGCCCTGCCGTACGCGCACGCCCCGCCGGGGGCGGATGGCCGGGTCAGGCCCGGCCATGACGTGCAGCGACGGCGTTTGTCCGATCGTTGCAAACGCAATCACCCGATGACGCCGCCGGACTTCAGGGTGCCGACCGCATCCTCGCCGAGCCCCAGCCAGTGGTTCAGCACGTCGGCGTTGTTGGCGCCGAGCAGCGGGGACGGCTGTACCTGCGGCGGGCTGCCGGAGAAGCGCACCGGCCAGGCGGGCATCTTGAAGGCGCCGTTCACCGGATGCTGCACGGTCTGCATGATGTTGCGCTGCTCGAACGTCTTGTCGTTGTAGAGCTCCAGCGTATCCAGCACCGCCCCGGCGGGGACGCCGGCGGCGCCGATGATTTCCATGCACTCATTCTTGGTGTGCTGCTTTGTCCAGTTGGAAATCATCTCATTGACTTCATCCGGACGTTCGGCACGCGCGGCGGGGCTGTCGTAGCGCTCATCGCCGATCAGGTCCTCACGCCCGATCACCCCCAGCAGCCTGCGCCAGTGTTCCGGATTCGCTCGGCTGGTAAAGATGTAAACGTAATCGTTCAGCCCGCCGCCCTTGCAGGGGAAGGTGCCCATCGGCGGGTTGGCGCCCGACACGGAACTGTCGGCCGCACGGCCGGCCGCCTGCGTGTTGCCGGTGCGGTTCTGCGCGGCGAAGGCAATGCGGATGTAGTGCAGCATCGCGTCCTGCATTGCCACCTGCAGGTGGTCGCCCTGGCCGGTTTCCTTGCGGCGGTACAGCGCGCCCAGGATGGAGATCGCCAGCAGCATGCCGGTGCCGGTATCGCCCAGCGAGGGACCGGGCTTCAGCGGGCGGCCATCGCGTTCGCCGGTGATGCTCATGGTGCCGCCACAGGCCTGGGCGATCATGTCGAACGCCAGGTTCTTCTCATACGGGCTGCCTTCGCCGAACCCTTTCACCTGGCAGTAGATGATCCCGGGATTCAGCTTGCGGATGACATCGGCGCCCAGGCCCAGGCGTTCGATCGCACCCGGAGCGAAATTCTCCACGAACACGTCGGCCTTTTTCGCCAGGTCCTTGACCAGCTCCAGGCCTTTCGGGTCCTTCAGGTTGACGGTGATCGACTTCTTGTTCGCGTTGAACAGCATGAAATACGGGTCGTCGGCGCCCGGCTTGCCGCCCAACTGGCGGCCGGGATCACCGGACCGCGGGTTTTCCACCTTGACGACTTCCGCCCCGAGCCAGGCGAGGGCTTCGGTGCAGGATGGGCCGGCCTCGAACTGCGTCAGGTCAAGGATGCGGACGCCGTTGAGACAGTTCTGGCCGCCGCTGCTTCCGCTCATTGGTTTCGTTCCTCCGTTCCGGTCCGCCGGTCTGGCGCCGCGGGTGACTACGAGCGAAAGGCTACAGGCATTGCGAAGGGAGCGTAAGCCCCGCGGTCGGGAACCAGCAGGGCAGGGGACGCAACGGTCCCGTTGCATGCGGTGCCAGTGCTGGCGGGACTGACCCGCCGCGATCAGATCGTCCGCGACGCCTGCACCGCCGCCAGCACGGCGTCCACCAGCGCGTCGGCATCGCACGCCCGCGTGCGGTGATTGACGATCGCGGCACGGATCGCCAGGCGTCCCCCGACGGTGGTGGTGGACGGCGCGGCGATCCCGTCCTCCTGCAGGTCGGCCACCAGGTCGGCGATGGCCCGGTCGCTGAGCTCGGGCGGCCGGAAGCAGACGATGTTCAGTGCCACCGGCGCCACCAGTTCCAGCGTGGGTTCGGAGTTCCACCCGCGCGGCGAGGTGACGGGCCACGGCACAACTGCGCGACACCGCGGCGCCGATCGCGTCCGCGCCGTACGCCTTCAGCGTCATCCACACCTTCAGCGCCCGAAACCCGCGTGACAGGTCTGGCCCCAGGTCGCACGGCCAGGGATGGCCGCCTGCCAGGCCGCGCATTTCCCGCCGCAGATAGGCGGCATTCTGCGCGAAGGCGGCCATCTGCTTCGCCGGATCGCGCACCACGATGCAGCCGGCGTCATAGGGGACCTGGCCCCATTTGTGGAAATCGAACGCCACCGAATTGGCCCGCTCGATGCCGCGGAACGCAGGCGCAAGATCGGGCGCCAGCAGGGCCAGGGCACCGAAGGCGCCATCGACGTGAAACCAGATGTTCCGGCTGGCGCACAGGGCGGCGATCCGGTCCAGATCATCCACCGCGCCGGTGTCCACCGTGCCGGCAGTGCCGACCACCAGGAACGGGCGGATGCCCTGCGCCGCATCCGCGGTGATGGCGTGCTCCAGTGCTGCGATGTCCATGCGGTGGTTGGTATCGACCGGAACCAGGCGCAGGTTGTCGGATCCGATTCCCGCCATCTCCATCGCCCGCGTGATGCACCCATGGGCCGCGGCGGAGGTGTAGCCGGCCAGCCTGGCCCCACCCAGCCCGTGGCGGCGCGATGCGCGCCCCAGCGCGTCGGTGCGGGCGACCAGCACGCCGATCAGGTTGGCGATGGACGTCCCGGTCACCAGCAGCCCGGAACTGGACTCCGGCAGGCCCAACATGGTGGCGGCCCAGCGGATCACCTGGCGCTCGATTTCGATCGGGGCATGGTCGCGGCCGCCGAGATTGGCGTTCAGCATGCCGGCCAGCAGTTCGGCCAGGCCGCCGACGGCGGTGCCGCCGCCATGCACCCAGCCCATGAAGCGAGGGTGCAGGTTACCGGTGGCATAGGGCAGGACCAGGCGGCGGAAGGATTCGTAGGCGGCATCGGGGCCCTGCGGCGCGCGGGGCAGCGTCTCCTGCACTTCGTCGCGCAGGGCGTCCGGCATGCGCTGCCAGACCGGCCCATGACCGACACCACTCAGATGGTCCAGCATGTCGTCCAGCATGCGGTGGCCCAGCGCGCGCAACGCCGACCAGTCGGATGGATCCAGGCCTGCGGGTTCCTCCTGGCCGGTCTCGATCAGTTCGCGCGGTTCCATCTGTGACTTTCGCTGCCTGGGAGGCGTACGCCCATATACGCGGCCCCGCCCGGGGGGAAAGAGCGCGCGATGGAAGCTCACGCAATGCTCATGTTTTCGTAATGAGTCCGCACCGTGACCGGGCACAGGCGCTGCGGCGGTCTTGGCATTTGACAGAATTGTGTTATGACCCGCCCCGTCACGGCCGAGGCGGCATTGCCGCGATCCGAACGGCCCGCGAGGAGATCATTACATGCAACGACGCCGGTTTGTCACCGCAGCCGCCATGGGCGGCGCCGCGCTGGGGGCGGCTGCCTCGGCGCTGCCGAAGCCCGCCATCGCCCAGACGATGCCGGAGCTGAAGTGGCGCATGGCATCCAGCTTCCCGAAGAGCCTGGACACGCTGTGGGGTGGCGCCGAGTATTTCGCCGCGCAGGTGGCGGCGATGACCGACAACAGGTTCCAGATCCGCCCGTTCGCCGCGGGCGAGATCGTGCCGCCGCTGCAGGTGCTGGACGCCGTGTCCAACGGCACCGTGGAGATGGGCCAGACCGCATCGTACTACTACGTCGGCAAGGATCCGACCTTCGCCTTCGGGTCCACCGTGCCGTTCGGGTTCAATGCGCGCCAGCAACAGGCGTGGATGCTGCACGGCGGCGCACTGGACCTGATGAACGCCTTCTGGAAGGACTACAACGTCACCGGCCGCTTCGCCGGCAACACCGGCGCGCAGATGGGCGGCTGGTTCCGCAAGGAGATCAAGACCCCCGAGGACATCAAGGGCCTGAAGTTCCGCATCGCGGGGCTGGCCGGCCGGGTGATCTCGGAAATGGGTGGTGTGCCGCAGCAGATCGGCGGTGGCGACATCTATCCGGCGCTGGAAAAGGGAACCATCGACGCGGCCGAATGGGTGGGGCCGTACGACGACGAGAAGCTGGGCTTCTACAAAGTCGCGAAATATTATTACTATCCCGGCTGGTGGGAAGGCAACGCGCAGCTCTGGATGTATTTCAACCTGGACAAGTGGCACGCGTTGCCGAAGGCGTACCAGGCGGTGCTGGAGTCCGCGGCCGCGGCTGCCAACTCCTGGATGCTGGCGAAATACGATGCGGACAACCCGCTGGCGTTGCGTCGGCTGGTGGCCAAGGGGGCGCAACTGCGTCCCTTCTCGCGGGAGATCATGCAGGCGGCCTACAAGACGTCGTTCAAGGTGTATGACGACATCGCCGCGAAGAATGCGAAGTTCAAGAAGGTGTACAACTCGTGGAAGGCGTTCCGTGAGGAGGAATACCTGTGGTTCCGCGTGTGCGAGAACACGTACGAGAACTTCGTGTACACCGAGAACGCGCTGGAAAACCGCCGCAAGGGGTAGGGCCTGCGTCGGGAAGGCCGGTCTGGGCCGGCCTTCCCTGTCCGCCTGGCTTCTTGCGTCGTCATAGGGCGCCGGCCCGCCACAACGTGCGGCCCCCGACCTGCTGTTGCGCAGGACTCCGGCTTGCGGTGCTTCCTACCGCGCCATCAGCCGCTGCAGCGGCACCGATCCGTCGGCCAGTGCGGCCTCATCCACTTTCTGCCGCGCCTTGATCATCGCCTGCCCGGCGCGGATTTCCCGCGGAGCGTTCGCCGCGGTCACGCCGATCACGCGGTCCGCCTCGTCCATGTGTACCGCCACGAACGCACCGGGCGACGCCGCGCTGCGCACCACCGTGCGGGCCGCATCGGCCGGCAGGCCGGCAACCTGCAGGTTCACGCCATGCTGGTCGGTCCAGAACCACGGGATGTCGTCATAGGGCGGTGCCTCGCCACACATCGCCTTGCCCACCGCGGTGCCGTGGTTCTGCGCGTGCCGCCACGTTTCCAGCCGCAGGCGACGCGCGAACAGCGGATGGTGGAAGGCGGTGACGTCGCCGGCGGCATACACGTCCGGTGCGCTGGTGCGGCCGAATTCGTCCACCACGATGCCGCCCTCCAGCGCCAGGCCCGCCGCTTCCGCCAGGGCGAGGTTGCGCTGCATGCCAACGCCCGCGATCACCAGGTCGGCGTCGAAGGTCTCGCCGTCGCGGCACACCACCTGCGTGCCGCCGTCGGGCGCAGGCTCCAGACGGTCCACGATCACCCCGAAGCGCAGGTCCACGCCGGCCGCCCGGTGCAGCGATTCGATGAACGCCGCCCCCTCCGGCGACACCGCACGCCCCATGGCGCGCGGCAGCGCCTCCAGCACCGTGACCGCGCAGCCGCGCTTGCAGGCGGACGACGCGATCTCCAGCCCGATCACCCCGGCGCCGATGCACAGCACGCGCTTCGCTGTCCCCAGCCGGGCGCGGATTGTCCGCGAGTCCTGCAGCGTGCGCAGATACAGGGCCCGGTCGCCGCCATGCACCGGCAGATGTCGGGCCTGGCCGCCCACCGTCAGCAGCAGCTTGTCGTAGTCCAGCACCCGGCCGTCGGCCATCCGGATCCGGTGCTGGTCCGGCTCCACCGCCGCGACCGGCGTGCCAAGCTGCAACTCGATCTGCTGTTCGGCGTAGCGGGACTCGGCGTGGAAGTACAGCACGTCCGGTTCCGGTTCGTCGGTCAGCATCGCCTTGGACAGCGGCGGGCGCTCATAGGGGCGCCACGCCTCTTCACCGATCAGCACGATGCGGCCGCCGAAGCCGGCCTGGCGCATCGCCATGGCGGCCCAGCCGCCCGCCTGTCCGGCACCGACGATGATGTGAGTCGCGCTCATGGGGACCTCGCTATTGCGTGGAGGGCGGCTTGGCGGGCAGCCAGGCGTCGGTCCAGCCGGTCTCCTCGGGTTTTCCGGTATTCGGGTTGGTGACCGTCACCTCGGTGCGGCCCAGGCCGGCACGATGCACGATCTGGATCGGAGTCGGGCGGGTGATCACGTGGCAGTCGGCGGGACCGCCGCCCGGTCCCCCGGTGCGGTTGGCCGCCAGGCGCGCCAGGTCCTCCTGCGTCCGGCACAGCACTGCGCCGGAGTCGAGCCGTGGCCAGGGCGGTGGCTTGGCCTGCACCGGCGGCGGACCCGGTTTCGGCTTCTGCTTGAGGAATCCCGGCGCATCGAACGTGATTTGCGCCTGCGCGGCGGACATCGGCAGCAGCACGGCCAGCCCCGCCGCAACGATCGCCACTTTACGGAATGCGCGCATTCCCAATCCCGGTAACGCTTTCATCGCCATCCTGTATGGAACCCCGCCCGGGACGAAGCAACCGGGATTGGCCGATGCCGCCGCCGCTGGCATGCTGCACGCAACAAGCTCTGAGGAGAAGACGATGGCGGAAGCAGGATGGGTGCGCGTGGCAGCCAAATCGGACGTCGCGGAGGGCCAGGTGCTCGGCCTGCGTCTCGGCGACCGGGAAGTGGCCGTCTATCACCTGCCGGGCGGCGAGTTCCGGGCCACCGACAATATCTGCACGCATGAATATGCGCAGTTGTCCGATGGCT
Source organism: uncultured Alphaproteobacteria bacterium (assembly GCA_963721065.1). Taxonomy (GTDB): domain Bacteria; phylum Pseudomonadota; class Alphaproteobacteria; order Acetobacterales; family Acetobacteraceae; genus CAWBLP01. The sequence goes on along the minus strand of CAVRHO010000008.1, from coordinate 450,360 downwards.
GGCTGGAGGATGGCTGCATCGAGTGCCCCCTGCATGCCGCCCGTTTCGATGTGCGCACCGGCAAGGCGCTGTGCGCGCCGGCCGATGTCGATCTGCAGGTGTTCGAGCTGAAGGTGGAGGGTGACGACCTGCTGGTGAAGCTGCCGGGCTGACAGCCGGCAGTCGCCCGTGCGGCGGCATGGATGGCCGGGCTTCGAGGGTACGATCCGGCCTCGTTCCGATCCCCATCCACGGATCTGATACCAGCACGGTATGGTTTCACCGTTGGTCGGCAACTCACCGTCGCGGCCAACTCACGCGGTCGTGGCGAGGAAAGTTCGGTCCTCCAAGACTTTCGCCGCTGCGATCCGCACAGTCGTGGGCGGCGGGCCTGCGCCCGCCACGACGTTGGGCCGGCGGTCGGGAGTCAGTGATTACGCGGGCTGGTATCAGATCGCCGCTGCCAACGCCTGGCGAGCCTGCTGCACGGCGGCAGCGATCTGCTGTGCCGGCACGGGGCGGCTGAGCAGGAAGCCCTGCACCTGATCGCACGCCTCGTTGCGCAGCCACTCGAGCTGCGCCGTTGTCTCGACCCCCTCGGCCGCGATCGTCATGCCCAGCGTCCGGCCGAGACCGATCACCGAGCGCACGATGGCCTTCGCGGCGCTCTGACCGGGCAGTTCGCTGATGAAGGACCGGTCGATCTTGATCTTGTCGAAGGGAAACCGGTGCAGGTAGCCGAGGGAGGAGTAGCCGGTGCCGAAATCGTCCAGCGCGATGCGCACGCCCAGGGCGCGCAACTCGTGCAGGGCGGCCAGGTTGGCGGGCGTGTGGTGCAGCAGCACGGATTCGGTGATTTCCAGTTCCAGGCGTTCGGCGGGCAGGCCGGAATCGGCCAGCGCCCCGGTGACCGCGTCCAGCAGGCCGGGGTTGCGGAACTGCACCGGTGAAAGATTGACCGCGACACGCACGGGATCGGACCAGCGCGCGGCCTCGATGCAGGCGGTACGCAGCACCCAGCGGCCGAGCGGCACGATCAGGCCGGCTTCCTCGGCGGAGGAGATGAACGCGGGTGCAGAGCCCAGGCACTGGCCGGAATCGGGCCAGCGCAGCAGCGCTTCGACGCAGGCGATCCCGCCCGAGCGCATCGAGACCAGTGGCTGGTAATGCAGCGCCAGTTCGTTTTGCGCCAGCGCCTGGCGCAGGCGGGCGGTCATCTCCTGTCGCCGGCGCACTGCATCGTCCATTTCCGGCACGAACAGGCGCACCGAGGCGCCGCCATCGGCCTTGGCCTGGTACAGCGCGATATCCGCTTTCTTGACGATCTCGTCGGCGTCGCGACTGTCCTGCGGCGCGATGGCAATGCCGATGCTGGCGCCGCCGCTCAGTTGGCGCCCTTCGATGAAGAACGGATCGCTCAGCGCTTCCAGCATGCGGCCGGCCAGTGCTTCGGCCTCGGCCGGCGTCCGAAGCCCGGTCTGGATCACGGCAAACTCGTCTCCCCCGACGCGCGCCGCGATGCTGGCCGGCGGTATGCACGCTTTCAGCCGTGCCGCTGCTTCCCGCAACAGGGAATCGCCGGCAGGGTGGCCCAGCGTGTCGTTGATGCACTTGAACTGGTCGAAATCCATCCAGTGCAGCGCAAGCAGATCGTCACGCCGGTCCAGGCCGGCGAGGACCTCCTCCAGCCGCTGGCGGAACAGGGTGCGGTTCGCCAGGCGGGTCAGCGGGTCGTAATGCGCCAGCCAGGTTATGCGCGCCTCGTTTCTTTTCCGCTCGGTGATGTCGGAGGTGATGCCGACGACGCGCCGCGGTTCGTCGCCGTTCCTGGCCTCCACCCTGCCGCGGGAATGCAGCCAGCGCAGGGTGCCGTCCGGCCAGACCACGCGGAACTCCACGGTGTCGTCTGCCGTGGCGTTGCCGCTGAGCGTCTTCTGCATGATGGCCGTCACCCGGGGCAGGTCCTCGGGATGAACGCACCGCACGGCGGCGTCCATCGTCCGCAACGAAGCCGGTGGCCGACCGAAAAGCTCATGCAGCCGGGCGGTGGCGTAGAGAGCGTCGGTCGCCAGGTCCCATTCCCAGGCCGTCATGCGTCCGACGGAGATCGCTCGCCTGAGACGGGATTCGCTCTTCGCCAGCGCTGCCTCGGCGCGCTTGCGGTCCGTTATGTCGAGAACGGAACAAAGTGCCGCGGCGACATTTCCTTCCGGCCCGGGCATCGGCTGGAGCGAAACCAGGAACGCCCGGCCCTCGCACGCCGTTCCCACCAGCGTTGCGTGCAGTTCGAGGTCGTGCACCGTTTCGCCACGCAGTGCCCGGCGCAGGGCCGGATCGAGTTGCGCGGCGACCCCCGGCGTTACCTCGACCAGTGTACGGCCGATACTGTCTTCGGCAGTTCGTCCGGTCATTTCGGCCAGCCGCCGGTTGAGTCCGATGAACCTCAGGTCGCGGTCGATCAGGCAAAGCCCGACAGGGACGGCGTCGCAAATCGCCTGGAAATTCCCGAGGACGCGTGCGGTGTCCGAGGGCTGCCACGATTTTGCCGAACGCTGCAACGCAGCCGGCTGCGCGGCGTCGTCGTATTGGCGCAACATCGGCTGTCTCCACGAAGGCCAGAGTGACTCACGTCACGAGGCAACGTGACTTATCGATGGTTGCGATCTGGTTCCAGGGCTCGATCACGGTACTATGGCGCGCAGACGCGGTTATTCCGGCCTGCCGAATGCTTTGGTCCTCGATGTTGCCTCTCAGAGACAGTCAGGCGCCATCAGCGGAACGCCCCAGCGGCAGCGCTGCGCATGACAGCGCCCCCGCTTGCAGGCATGATGCCCGCCAACAGCCCAACAGCCCAACAGCCCAACAGCCCAACAGCCCAACAGCCCCGGAGGAACCCATGCTCGCATTCGGCGCGTCGATGTTCTTCACCGACTATTCGATGGCCCCCGGCGAACTCGGCCAGGCCCTGGAACAGCGCGGCTTCGAGTCCGTGTGGGCGCCGGAGCACTCGCACATCCCGCTCACGCGCAAGACGCCCTTCCCGGGCGGCGGCGAACTGCCGAAGCGCTACTACGACGCGATGGATCCGTTCGTCACGCTGACCGCTGCGGCGATGGCGACCAAAACGCTGAAGGTGGGCACCGGCATCTGCCTGGTGATCCAGCGCGACCCGATCCAGACCGCGAAGCTGGTGGCCTCGATCGACCAGGTCTCCGGCGGGCGCTTCCTGTTCGGTATCGGCAATGGCTGGAACCGCGACGAGATCGAGAACCACGGCATCAGGTTCGAGGACCGTCACAAGGTGGCGCGCGAGCGTGTCGAGGCGATGAAGGCGATCTGGACCCAGAGCAAGCCCGAGTACCACGGCCAGTTCGTCAACTTCGACCCGATGATGACCTGGCCCAAGCCGGTGCAGAAGCCGCATCCGCCGGTGATCGTCGGCGGTGCCTTCCCGTATTCGGCCCGGCGCGCGATCCGCTACGGCGACGGCTGGATCCCGCAGGCAGCGCGCAGCGGCTACAACGAGATCGCGGAGCTGATTCCGGAGTTCCGCAAGATGGCGACCGAAGCGGGACGCGATCCCGATTCCATCGAAGTCACGGTGTGGTTCCCCAAGCCCGAGGCCGACCTGATGAAGCGCTACCAGGACCTCGGCGTGAAGCGTGTGGTGTTCAACCTGGAGTCGGAGAAGGCGGACAAGGTGCTGCCGGTGATCGACCGGTGGGCGGCGCTGATGCGCCAGGCCAACGGCTGAACGCGTTTCCGGGGCGGGGCTCGCCGGACCGCCGGCGGGCCGGGCCCGGGAATGCTGCCGCCCTTTCGTGGACCGGTCGCGCATGCTACCCGCGCGCCGATGAAACGTGCGCTCCGCCACCCCGTCAGCCAGGCCCTCCTGGCCTGGCTGCTCGGCCGGTACCTGCAATTCGCCCTGTGGACCACACGCTGGCGTCTGGAGGGCGGAGAACACCTCGGCGCCATGATGGCGCATCCCCCCGCTGTGGTCGCCTTCTGGCATGAGCGCCTGCCGCTGATGGCCCCCCTGTGGCTGCGGGCCCGTCGCCTGCCGGACGCCCAGCCGACCCGCGTGCACATCCTGGCCAGCCAGCACCGCGACGGCCGCTTCCTGGGCGCCACCATGCGGGCTTTCGATGTGGACGTGGTGTTCGGCTCCTCCTCCCGCGGGGGCGCGCGGGCGCTGCGCAGCCTGCTGGCCACGCTGGGCAATGGAGACCTCGTCGTGATCACCCCGGACGGACCGCGCGGGCCTGCCCGCCGCTCCGCCCCGGGCGTGGCGCAACTGGCGGCGCTGTCCGGCGCCCCGGTGTTGCCGTGCGCGGCACAGACCTCCCGCCGCTGGGTGCTGCCGACCTGGGACCGGATGGTGGTGCCGAAGCCGTTCGGCCGCGGGGTGCTGGTGTGCGGGCCGCTCATCCAGGTCTCCCGCACCGCCTGGCAGGATGCGGTGCCGGCGATTGCCGCCGCACTGACCGCGGCGGCGGAGCAAGCGGACCGGCTTTGCCCCGCCTGAGCCTGTCGGGACCGACGGTGCGCCGGATCTATGCCGGTCTGGCGACCGCCGCCGCGCCCGGGCTGCGGCTGTGGCTGCGCTATCGCCTGGCGCACGACAAGGAGGCACCAGGCCGGCTGGACGAGCGGCGCGGCATCGATCCCACCCCGCGTCCGCCCGGGCGTCTGCTGTGGCTGCACGCCGCCAGCGTGGGAGAGACCGCCTCGGTGCTGCCGCTGATCCCGTTGCTGCTGGATGCCAGCCCGGAGGTGAACGTGCTGTTCACCACGGGCACGGTGACCTCGGCCCGGTTGCTGGCGCAGCGGCTGGAGCCGGCGCGGCGGGGCAGGGTGGTCCACCGGTTCGTGCCGCTCGACGTGCCGGCCTGGGGCGCACGGTTCCTCGACCACTGGCGGCCGGATGCGGCGGCGTTCCTGGAAAGCGAGCTGTGGCCGAACCTGCTCGCCGCCTGCCGGGCGCGGGCGATTCCGCTGATGCTGGTGAACGCCCGCATGTCCGACCGCAGCTTCGCGCGGTGGCAGCGGTTGCCATGGCTGATGGGGTCGCTGCTGGGCGATGTCACCTGCGTCCAGGCGCGCAGCGGCGTGGATGCCGACCGGTTCGGCACCCTGGGCGCGGCCACGGTCACCGCGCCGGGTGACCTGAAACTCGCCGCGCCGCCGTTACCGGTGGACGAGGCGGTGCTGGAACAGGTGCGTGCGGAGCTTGCCGGCCGGCCGGTCTGGCTGGCCGCCAGTACCCATCCCGGCGAGGAGGCGCTGATCTGCGACGTCCACCGGACCGTGGCGGCGAACCATCCCGATCTGCTGACCATCATCGCGCCGCGCCATCCCGAGCGCGGCCCGGACATCGCGGCGGAGGCCGCGGGACTGCCGGTGGCGCTCCGTTCGCGCGGCGAGGCGCCGCCGGCGGGTGGCATCTGGGTGGCGGATACGCTGGGGGAACTTGGCTTGTGGTACCGCCTGGCGCCGCTGACCTTCGTCGGGCGCAGCCTGTTGTCGCCGGGTGGCGGCCAGAACCCGCTGGAGCCCGCGCGGCTGGGCTGCGCCATGGCGGTGGGGCCGCACACCGGCAACTTCGCGGAGCATGTGGCGCTGCTGTGCGGGGCGGGGGCCTTGACCGTGGTGGAGGATGCCGCGGCACTGGCGCGCTTCGTCACGCAGATGCTGGGCGATCCCCGCCTGTGCGCTGATATCGGCCAGCGCGCGGCGGCGGCGGTGCAGGCCGAGGGAGACGTCGTGGGGCATACGGTCGAAGCGCTGCTGCAGCTGCTGGCCGTGCCTGCGCAGCCGGCGTTTGGGTAATGCCTGGGCTGATTGAATGAGCGCGCCTGGCGCCCGCAAGACGTACCATGTCATGGCTGACGTGGTACGATCTGCCAGCGGTCACCCTCGCAATGAGTGAGCCTGGACCGCACGTGCCTGTGCGCCTGGAATGCAGAACGCGCGAAGAATGCACGAACATTGAAATATGACATTGCACATCGGTGCCGCGCAGAGAATATCTACCTCTGCATTCGTCCATGAATATTTCCGGACTTCCTATTGGTAGTTGACAGATTACCGCCGGTGCGGATTCCGACCTTCGTGGGGTTCCAAGCTGCTACCTCCGCGGCAATTCCCTGGTCGCGCTCGGTGGATTCCTGATGTTCTCGGTGAGAAACCTTGTCGAGACCGCACAACGCATCGTTGCTGCAAGGCAAGCCGGCCGACGGTCCGGGCAACCGCCTGTCGTTTGGGCGCGACATCGATTCGCCGCCGCGGTCCCTCCCAAGCGAGGCCAAGCTGTGCTGGGGTGGCGCCCCGAACCTACAGGGAGAGCAGCCCATGACCTTTGATTTCTCCGGCAAGCGCGCGGTGATCTGCGGCGGCAGCCGTGGCATCGGACGCGCCATCGCCCTCGGCTTCGCCCAGGCCGGCGGTGCCGTATCGATCTGCGCCCGCGGCGCCGAGACCCTGGAACGCACCCGGCAGGAGATCGCCGCGTGCGGTCACACCGCCCATGCCGCCGCCTGCGACCTGGCCGACGCCGCGGCGATCCGCGGCTACATCGCCGATGCGGCGAAGGCGCTGGGCGGCATCGACCTGCTGGTGAACAACGCCTCGGCCTTCGGCTCCAGCGATGACGAGCAGGGGTGGATGTCCAGCGTTGCGGTGGACATGATGGCGATCGTGCACGCCACCCAGGCCGCCCTGCCGTTCCTGAAGGAGAGCAAGGGCAGCGTGGTGAACACCTCCTCGATTGCGGCGATGCACACAGCCGCGCGGCAGCCGCCGTATGGCGCCATCAAGGCCGCGGTGATCCACTACACCGGCACCCAGGCGGCGATGTACGCGAAGGACGGCATACGGGTGAACTGCATCGCCCCCGGCTCCATCGAGTTCCCCGGCGGAGTCTGGGACCGCCGCAAGACCGAGGCGCCGAAACTCTACGATGCCGTGCTGCGTGCAATTCCCTTCGGCCGCCTCGGCCATCCGGAGGAGGTGGCGAACGTGGTGCTGTTCCTGGCCTCGCCACTGGCCTCCTGGGTAACCGGGCAGACGATCGCCGTGGACGGCGGGCAACTGCTGTAGCGGTGCCGCCAATCCCTGCCTGCCCGGCCGGAACATGGAGCCGGGCAGGACGGGGCCGGGCAGGACGGGGCCGGGCAGGACGGGGCCGGGCAGGACGGGGCCGGGCAGGACGGGGCCGGGCAGGACGGGGCCGGGCAGTGCGGGGCCGGGCAGTGCGGGGGCCGGGCAGGGGCAGCCGGGCAGGGCAGGGCGGATGGCCGGCAAGCGCCGACACGGGAAGGCGCGCGCACCAGGCGGCAGCGCGGCCGATCGGCATCGGGTGAGGGTAGCCGGGCCGGGCGGGCCGCTTCAGTTGGCTCCGGTATCGCGGGCCAGCCGGGGTTCGGCGCCGGGTCGGTCGCCCGCCACCTCCACCAGCAGCTTCCGCAGGATCGCCGCGGCGAACGCCTCCATGTCGCGTGCGACCACCAGGAAACTGTCGCGGCCGCCGATGACGTTGCTGCGGTAATAGGCATCCAGTCCCGGGTCGGCCTCGACGATCGGCAGACCGTTGATGGTGATGCCGGCCGCCACCGCGGCATCCCGCGCCGCGGTGACCGGCGGTCCGTCATTGTTGGTGCCGTCGCCGGAGATGTCGATCACCCGCCGTTCGGTATCCACGCCGCTGTGGACCAGCAGCTCTGCCGCGAACGCGATCGCCGAACTGATCGAGGTCCAGCCCGGCGTCGGCCGCTCCGCGGCCAGCATGGACGCGACGAACGCGTCGCGGTCGGCGGCGTTGCGGATCAGGCGCCAGTCCACGGCCTGGATCTGCCGCCCGGCCTCCGACCATTCGACGAAGGTGAGAGCGATCTGGCCGCGCCGGCCACCCCTGACGGCCGCGAGAAACTCGGGATGGCGCAGCGCGCCGGCATAACCCTGGAGCTGCAGTTGGATGCGGGAGTCGGTCATGCTGCCGGAAACATCGACCGCCAGTACCAGCGCCACATCGACCGCCTGTCCGCGCCGCGGCGCACGCCCGCCAGCCGCGGGTGCTGCCGTGTCGGTTGTGCCGCCTCGGCGTCGGGAAAGCATGGCCATGCCCACCTCCCAGCCCGGGTCGCCGCAGCGACGGGCTTATCATCGCGCCAACCTAAGGCGATTTCCGCGTGACTGGTATCTGCCATCTGCGTGACGCGCGGGAGCGTCCGATTCACAACAGGGCAGTCGCCAACTGGTTGATCCGCTCCGGTGCAAATCGCGCTTCCCTTTTCGTTGTCACACCTATAGGGATCGTGATGAACGGTTGTGCGGGACCGGAAGGTTGCCAACACCGTTCGATCCGATGCCACCACATGCCGGCGGGCCCGTCCCGGGTGCGCTGTTCAACGGGCCCTCGCCCGGGGGAAAAACTCATTCCGCACGCTCGCGCCCGACACGGACCGACCCAGGCCTGCATGGCCCCTGACCAGACGAGATCGCGATCATGACCGCGCATACGACCCATCTGCGGGCTCTCGAGGCAGAAAGCATCTATATTCTGCGCGAGGTTGCCGCCCAGGCCGCGCGCCCGGTGCTGTTGTATTCCATCGGCAAGGATTTGTCGGTGCTGCTGCATCTGGCGCGCAAGGCGTTCTTCCCGGCGCGCCTGCCGTTCCCGATGCTGCACATCGATACGAAGTGGAAATTCCGCGACATGATCGCTTTCCGCGACACCACCGCGGAACGCTTCGGCATCGACCTGCGGGTGCACACGAATCCGGAAGGTCTGGCCAAGGGAATCAACCCGTTCGACTACGGCAGCAGCTTCTATACGCAGGTCATGAAGACCGATGCGCTGAAGCAGGCGCTGACCGAGGGACGCTACGACATCGCCATCGGCGGCGCCCGGCGGGACGAGGAACGCTCCCGCGCGAAGGAGCGTGTGTTCTCCGTGCGTGGTCCCGGTCATGTCTGGGATCCGAAACGACAGCGGCCGGAACTCTGGCACCTGTACAACGGGAACCTCGCACCCGGAGAAACCCTGCGGGTGTTTCCGCTGTCCAACTGGACCGAACTCGATGTCTGGACCTACATCCAGATGGAGGGCATCGACGTGGTGCCGCTGTATTTCGCCGCACAACGCCCCACCGTGGTGCGGGATGGCGCGCTGATCGTCGTGGACGACGATCGGATGCGTTTCGAGCCGGGGGAGCGGCCGGAAATGCGCCTGGTGCGTTTCCGTTCGCTGGGCTGCTATCCGCTGTCCGCCGCCGTCGAATCAGACGCAGCCTCGATCGAGGATATCGTCAACGAGATGCGCACCACGCGTGTGTCCGAACGGGCGGGACGCCTGATCGACCAGGACGAGGAAGCATCGATGGAAAAGAAGAAGCGTGAGGGTTACTTCTGATGCCTGACTCCCTCCTGCGCGTCCTGGCCTGCGGCAGCGTCGATGACGGCAAGTCCACGCTGATCGGCCGCCTGCTGTTCGAATGCGGTACCATTCCCGATGACCTCATGCTGGCGCTGGAGCGCGACTCGCGCCGCTTCGGCACGGTGGAAGGCGGGCTGGACTACGCCTTGCTGGTCGATGGCCTGTCAGCCGAACGGGACCAGGGCATCACCATCGATGTGGCCTATCGTTTCTTCGAGACACCGCGCCGCCGGTTCATCCTGGCCGATGCGCCCGGCCACCAGCAGTACACCCGCAACATGGCGACCGGCGCATCGAACTCCGACCTGGCGGTCGTGCTGATCGACGCGCGCAAGGGCGTGCTGGACCAGACACGCCGGCACGCCGCCATCGCCTCGATGCTCGGCATTCGCGATATCGTGCTGGCGGTCAACAAGATGGACCTGGTCGGTTTCGACCGAGACGTCTTCGAACGCATCGTCGCCGACTTCCATGCCGTGCTCGGCCACCTGAAAGCGCAGGCGGTGACAGCGATTCCGGTCTGCGCCCGCGACGGCGACAACGTCACCCGGCCCAGCGAGCGGATGCGCTGGTACCAGGGCATGACCCTGCTGACGGCACTGGAAGCGGCGGAGCCCGGCCATGACGGCGCGGCCCAGCCGTTCCGCATGCCGGTGCAATACGTCAACCGGCCGGATCATACGTTCCGCGGTTATGCCGGCACCGTCGCCACGGGGACGGTGAAGGTTGGCACGACGGTGCTGAATCCCGCCGCCCGCACCGAGGCGACAGTGACCCGCCTGGTCTCCATGGACGGCGACCTGGAGGAAGCCGGCCCGGGTGACCCCGTCACGCTGGTCCTGGACCGGGAAATCGATGTGTCGCGCGGCGACGTGCTGGCCGGCGCGCCGGGCCCGCAACTGGCCGACCGCATCGATGCCTGGGTGGTGTGGATGGACGACACGCCCCTGTTCCGCGGGCGCGCCTACCAGTTCATGCTGGGCACCGCCACCGTCAACGGCACGGTGACGGACATCACCAACCGGCTGGACATCACGACACTGCAGGAAGTCGCGGTGCGTGAGCTTCACATGAACGAGATCGGCCGGGTGTCGATTTCGCTGTCGCACTCGATCGCCTGCGAAACCTATGACACCAGCCGCGAACTGGGCGGGTTCATCCTGATCGACCGGCTGACCCGCAATACCGTCGGCGCCGGCATGGTGACCGGCGTGCGGGCCGGTCGTACCGACCTGTACTGGCACCGCCTGGCAATCGACAAGGCGGCGCGGTCCGGGCTGAACGGGCAGAAGCCGGCCGTGCTGTGGTTCACCGGCCTGTCCGGCGCCGGCAAATCGACCATCGCCGACATGGTGGAAAAGCGGCTGCACGCGATGGGTCGGCACACCATGATCCTGGACGGCGACAACGTGCGGCACGGGCTGAACCGCGACCTGGGCTTCACCGAAGCCGACCGGGTGGAGAACATCCGCCGCGTCGCCGAGGTGTCGAAGCTGTTCGTCGAGGCCGGGCTGATCGTGCTGGTGTCGTTCATCTCGCCCTACCGGGCGGAGCGCATGCTGGCGCGGGAATGCGTGGAGGAGGGCGAGTTCCTGGAGATCTTCGTCGATACACCGGTGGACGAGTGCCGGCGGCGCGATCCGAAGGGGCTGTACCAGAAGGCGGATGCCGGGCAGATCCGCAACTTCACCGGCGTGAGCGCGCCGTATGAGGAACCGCTGGATCCGGAGATCCGGCTGCGCACGCTGGAGTCCGCGCCGGAGGCTCTGGCGGAGCAGGTGGTGGCGGATCTGGAGCGGCGCGGGATTATTGGATGACACGGCCGCTTCGTGTCGTGGCCGGGCCCGACCCGGTCATCGGCGCCGGAACGATCGGGGCGGAATCTAATACCAGCCCGCGTGTCGTTTGACCGTTAGCCGGCAACGCACCGTCATGGTCGGCGCAGGCCGGCCATCCATGACTTTGTCTGATGGCAGCTACGAAAAGACGTGGATGGCCCGCCTGCGCGGGCCATGACGCTGAACGGCTGACCGTGTGTCAAACATTGGGCGGGCTGGTATAACGGCACACGTCTTGTCGGGGGTGGATGGCCGGCTCAAGGCCGGCCATGACTCGCGAGGCGCGGGGGCGCTGTTCCGCACTGTTTTGACGCGTATTCGGAAGGCTGCCACGACGGGTTGGGAAGGCTGCCACGACGGGTTGGGAAGGCCGCCGCGACGGGTAGGCGTGCGTCGGCGGCAACCTCCGCCACAGCGGGTGGCTGCCCGCCGGTCCAGCCACTCGCTGGCGCGTCTGCAACGCAAGCCCGTGGTTGACGGAGCGCCGGGGCGCCCCGTCCCGTGCCCTCAGCCCCGGGTCACCTGCGTGACGTCGCGCACCGCGCCGCGCGACGCGCTGGTGGTCAGCGCGCCATAGGCCTGCAGCGCCCGCGACACCACGCGATCACGGTTAGGCTTCCAGGCCTGCTTGCCGCGTGCCTCCATGCGTGCCCGCCGCGCCGCCAGCTCCTCGTCCGACACCGCCAGGCGCAGGGAACGCGCCGGGATGTCGATCTCGATCATGTCCCCTTCCTCGACCAGGCCGATCGCGCCGCCTTCCGCCGCCTCCGGCGAGATATGGCCGAGTGACAGGCCGGAGCTGCCGCCGGAGAAGCGCCCGTCGGTGATCAGGGCGCACTTCGTGCCCAGGTGCTTCGACTTCAGGTAGCTGGTGGGGTACAGCATTTCCTGCATGCCGGGCCCGCCCTTGGGGCCCTCGTAGCGGATCACCACCACGTCGCCGGGCTTTACCTTGTCGCCCAGGATGCCGTCCACCGCGGCTTCCTGGCTTTCGAAGATCCGCGCCGGGCCGCTGAAGGTCAGCAGCGACGCATCGACGCCGGCGGTTTTCACGATCGCCCCTTCCAGCGCGATGTTGCCGTAGCACACCGCGAGGCCGCCATCGGCGCTGAATGCGTGCTCCACGTCGCGGGTCACGCCGGCGGTGCGGTCCAGGTCCAGGGCGTCATAGCGGCAGTCCTGGCTGAACGCCTGCGTGGTGCGCACCCCGCCCGGTGCCGCGCGGTACAGGGTGGAGGCGGTGTCGTCCGGCGTGCGGCCCTCGGCCCGCACGTCCCAGCGTGCCAGCGCCTCGCCGAGCGTGGCGGTGTGGATGGTGGGGACGTCGCGGTGGATCAGGCCGGCGCGGTCCAGCTCCGCCACGATGCCCATCACGCCACCGGCGCGGTGCACGTCCTCGACATGCACATGCGCGACCGAGGGCGCCACCTTGCACAGGTTCGGCACCCGGCGCGACAGGCGGTCGATATCGGCCATGGCGAACGGCACCTCGCCCTCCTGCGCCGCGGCCAGCAGGTGCAGCACGGTGTTGGTGGAGCCGCCCATGGCGATGTCCAGCGACATGGCGTTCTCGAAGGCGCGCAGGGAGGCGATGGTGCGGGGCAGGGCGTTGGCGTCGTCCTGCTCATACCAGCGGCGGGCCAGGTCCACGACCAGCCAGCCGGCCTCGACGAACAGCTTGCGGCGGTCGGCGTGGGTCGCCACCAGCGTGCCGTTGCCGGGCAGGGCGAGGCCCAGCGCCTCGGTCAGGCAGTTCATCGAGTTGGCGGTGAACATGCCCGAGCAGGACCCGCAGGTCGGGCAGGCGGAGCGTTCCTGCACCGCGACGTCCGCCTCGGTGACGGTGGGGTCGGCAGCCTTGATCATGGCGGAGATCAGGTCTGCGCGCTGGGTCTGGCCGCCCTTGACGATCTTGCCGGCCTCCATCGGGCCGCCGGAGACGAACACGGTGGGGATGTTCAGCCGCATCGCCGCCATCAGCATGCCGGGCGTGATCTTGTCGCAGTTGCTGATGCAGACCAGCGCGTCGGCGCAGTGGGCGTTGACCATGTATTCCACGGCGTCGGCGATCAGCTCCCGCGACGGCAGGCTGTACAGCATGCCGCCGTGGCCCATGGCTATGCCGTCATCCACCGCGATGGTGTTGAACTCCTTGGCGACGCCGCCGGCGGCTTCGACCTCCCGCGCCACGAGCTGACCCAGGTCCTTCAGGTGCACGTGGCCCGGGACGAACTGGGTGAAGCTGTTGGCGACGGCGATGATCGGCTTGCCGAAATCCCCGTCCTGCATGCCGGTGGCGCGCCAGAGGCTGCGGGCGCCGGCCATGTTGCGGCCGTGGGTGGTGGTGCGGGAGCGGTAAGCGGGCATGGCGGATCCTGGTCGCTGAATCGTGTCATGACCTGGATAGCGGCAATGCGGCGGCTGGGCCAGAGCAGCGGGCGTGGCGCCCGTCGGTCCTGCGGGCCATCGGTGCCCGCCCTGGCCGGACCATGGGCACAGCCACCCCGGTCCGGCGTGCTGTCGCGCAGGCCCTGCATGTCGCAGTTGTAAACACTTGCTCCGGCCAGCGGTTACCTATACTAATTGCCAAATACAAAATTACCGGGGTCGCGACTAACATCGCGGTCATCAGGGAAATTGGCCGGGAGGGAATGCTGATGGCGTCCGACGGGCCGGCTGCAGCAGTTGCACTGCGGCAACAATACATTCCCGCTGCGAAACGCGGGCCGATCACCCGTCTGCTGGAAGACGAGCGCCGTCTGGCATTCTGCCTGATGCTGCCGACGGTCGTGCTGCTGGGGCTGTTCATCGCCTATCCCTTCGTCAAGGGAATCATGCTGGCGGTGACCGACACCAGGGTCGGCGTACCCGGCCACTTCGTCGGCATGGCCAACTTCACCAAGATCTGGAACGACGACATCTTCCGCGTAGCGGTGTGGAATACCTGCCTCTACACATTCGTCACCACCGTCTTCAAGCTGGCGCTGGGCCTGTGGCTGGCGCTGCTGCTGAACCGGAATTTCCGCGGCAAGGCGATGATGCGCGCCTTCATCCTGCTGCCGTTCATCATCCCGACGGTGCTGTCCACCTTTGCGTGGAAATGGATGTTCGACCCGACCTTCAGCGTGCTGAACTGGATGCTGTTCCACGCCGGCATCATCCGCACGCGGATCAACTGGCTCGGCGACCCGACCCTGGCGATGGTTTCGGTGATCATCGTCAACGTCTGGCGCGGCGTGCCGTTCTACGCGATCAGCCTGCTCGCCGGGCTGCAGACGATCAGCCCCGAACTGCACGAAGCCGCGGCGATCGATGGCGCACGCGCCTGGTCGCGCTTCCGCCACGTGACATGGCCGCTGCTGCTGCCGGTGACACTGGTGATCGTGTTGTTCTCGGTGATCCAGACCTTCGCCGATTTCCAACTGGTCTATGTGCTGACCGGCGGCGGCCCTGCCAACGCAACGCAACTCTTCGCAACCTACGCCTATCAGCTTGGCATCGGCACCGGACTGCTGAGCCAGGGTGCGGCAATCTCGCTGGCAATCTTCCCGATTCTGCTTCTGGTGGTGATCGTCCAGCTTATCTACATCCGTCGCGCGGAGACACTCTGAGCCATGATCGAAGGAGCCTCCTGGCGGCGCTGGGTGTTCTTCTATGTGCCCGTGACCGCCTTCGTCGTCAGCCTGCTGTTCCCGTTCTACTGGATGGTCATCACAACCTTGCGGCCCGACCGCGAGCTGTACCGTCCCTGGAGCGCGCCCAATTATGCGCCGTTCTGGACCACCGACCCAACGCTGGAGCACATCCGCAACCTGTTGCACGACACCCTGTTCGGCACCTGGATGCTGAACACGATGCTGATTTCGCTGAGTGCAACGGCAATCTCGCTATTCTGCGGACTGCTCGCCGGCTATGCCCTGTCGCGTCTGCGGTTTCCGTATGCCGGCCTGATCGGCACTGCGATCTTCATCACCTATCTCGTGCCGCAGACGCTGCTGTTCATCCCCCTCGCCGATATCATCCGAAACTTCAAGCTCGGCGACACGCCCTGGGCACTGATCCTGACGTATCCAACCTTCCTGATCCCGTTCTGCACCTGGCTGCTGATGGGCTACTTCAAGTCGATCCCGAAGGAGCTGGAGGAATGCGCCCGCATCGACGGCGCGCCGCGCTGGAAGGCGATGGTCTATATCATCTTCCCCGCGGCCATCCCCGGCATCCTGTCGGCCGGGATCTTCGCCTTCACCCTGTCGTGGAACGAGTTCATCTACGCCCTGGTCTTCCTGTCCTCGCCCGAGCAGAAGACCGTGCCGGTCGGCGTCACCTCGGAGCTGGTGCGCGGCGACGTGTTCTACTGGGGCGAACTGATGGCCGGAGCCCTGCTAGGCTCGATCCCGGTCGCCGTCGTCTATTCCTTCTTCGTCGAATACTACGTGTCAGGCATCACCGGATCGGTGAAAGGATAGGCACATGGCGCGTGTTGCAATGCGCGGCTTGAACAAGAAATACGACGAGGTCCATGCCGTCATCGACGTAAACCTCGACATCCGCGACCAGGAATTCGTGGTCCTGGTCGGCCCGTCGGGGTGCGGCAAGACCACGACGCTGCGCATGGTGGCCGGCCTGGAAAGCATCACCGGCGGGCACATCTCGATCGACGACAAGGTCGTCAACCAGTTGCCGCCAATGGACCGGGACATCGCCATGGTGTTCCAGAACTACGCGCTGTACCCGCACATGACGGTCTATGACAACATGGCCTTCGGCCTGAAGATGCGGAAGTTCGACAAGCCGGAAATCGCCAAGCGTGTGAAGGAAGCAGCGGACATCCTTGGAATCCAGGAGTTGCTGAAGCGCAAGCCGCGCCAGCTTTCCGGCGGGCAGCGCCAGCGCGTGGCACTCGGACGGGCGATCGTGCGGCACCCGCAGGTGTTCCTGTTCGATGAGCCGCTGTCGAACCTCGACGCGAAACTGCGCGTGCAGATGCGGGTCGAACTGAAGAAACTGCACGATCGCCTCGGCACCACCGCAATCTACGTCACGCACGACCAGGTGGAGGCGATGACGCTCGGCGACCGAGTCGTGGTGATGCGCGACGGCCGGGTGCAGCAGGTCGGCGATCCGATGGAACTCTACAACGAACCAACCAACCGCTTCGTCGCCGGCTTCATCGGCTCGCCGGCAATGAACTTCGCCACAGTCCGCATCGCCGCCCGGAATGGCGCGCTATGGGCCGAAAGCGAAGCGATCCGTATCAAGGTGCCTGCACCGATTGCGCAGCGCATGGAACGCTATACCGGCACCGAAGTCACACTCGGCGTGCGGCCGGAAGATCTGCGTATCGCGCGCAACGGTGAAGACACAGACACAAGCTTCGACGTCGTCGTCGAGGTCGTAGAGCGGCTCGGCTCGGAAATCCTGCTCGACGTCGCAGCCGGATCGACGCAGATGGTTGCCTCCGTCGATCCCACCTCAACCGCGCGGGTACACGAAAAGCTGCGCCTCGCGATCAACCCGGAGCGCATGCACTTCTTCGATAACGTCAGCGAAGTCGCGATCTGACGCGCCTGTGCGAGCGGCCCGGTGCCGCTCGACACCAAAGGGAGGGAAACAATGAAACAAATCCGTCGCCGCACGGCTTTGCAGCTTTCCGGCGCCAGCGCACTCGCCGCTGGCACCGGCGGACTGGCCGGAATCCTGGCCAGTGGCCGAGCACCCGCCTATGCGCAGGAGCGGACAATCCACTGGCTGCGCTGGGCTGACTTCGTGCCCGCCTCCGACGTGCTGCTGAAAGGGGAGATCACCAAGCAGTGCGCGAAAGACCTGGGCATGAAGCTCACGGTGGAGACTATCAATGCCAACGACATCCAGGCGCGTGTCACCGCCGCGATCCAGTCGGGATCGGGCCCCGACATTTTTCTGACCCTCAACAACTGGCCGCAGCTCTATGGTCAGAGCTGCGTCGATGTCAGTGACGTCGCCGAGGACCTCGGCAAGGCACAAGGCGGCTTCTACGACATCTGCAAGGTGGTCGGTACGATGGACGGCCGGTGGATCGGCGTGCCCTGGAGCACCGGCGGCGGGCTGATCACCTACCGCAAGTCCTGGCTCGCCGAAGCCGGCGCCAACGGGTTCCCCAAGACATGGGATGAATACCGAACGATCGGCAAGAAACTCAAAGGCGCAGGCCGGCCCTACGGCCAGACCGCCGGACACACCTTCGGTGACGCGCCGCTCTGGTGGTACCCATACATGTGGTCCTGGGGCGGCAAGGAGGTCGAGGCCGACGGCAAGACCGTCGCCCTCAACAGCAAGGAAACCGTGGAGTCGGTGAAGTTCGCCGTCGCCCTGTGGAAGGAGACGATGGACGAAGGCGGGCTAGCCTGGGACGACACCAGCAACAACCGTGCGTTCCTGTCCGGCAGTGTCAGCGCCACCAACAACGGTGCATCGATCTATCTGGAGGCAAAGAAGAAGCCCGACACCTATGTCACCGAAAAGGGCACGCCGATGAAGGACGACATCCTTCACGCCAGCATGCCGGCCGGCGCCGCCGGACAGTTCGCCTTGCCCGGCCTCTTCACCAACCTGGTGATGAAGTACTCGAAGAACCAGGATGCAGCGAAGCAGTTCCTGCGCTGGATCTCCTCGAAGGATATCTATGCCGAGTGGTTCGTGTCCCAGCAGGGCTATTCGTCCGGCGCGACCAGGATGTGGGAGAAGCATCCGGTGTGGAACGTTGATCCGGTGATTGCCCCGTTCAAGCAGCTTCCGCTGATGGGACGCCTGGTCGGATACGCCGGCAAGCCGAACCAGAAAGCGGCCGAAGTGCAGACCAAGTACATCATCGTGGACATGTACGCGAAGGCGATCCAGGGCATGGACCCCGCCCAGTCCGTGAAGGACGCGCACGACGAACTGGTAAAGATCTACGGCGCCTGAACAAACGCGAGGGTCGGGCAACCGGCCCCCACGGAAGGAGCGGAACCCGCAACGATAAACGCGACAACAGGGGAGACCGGCGATGCGACCTATCCGTCGACGCAGGCTGTTGCGGCTTACCGGCGCCAGTGCGCTGGCCGCGGGGGGCGGCCTGGCCGGGATCCTCGCCTCGGGCCGGCCCCCAGCCTTCGCGCAGGGAACCTCGCTGCACTGGCTCAAATTCGTCGATTTCGTCCCTGTCTCGGACCAGTTGCTGCGCGGCAAGCTCAGCGATGAATGCCGCAAGGCGCTGGGCATTTCGCTGCGGATCGAAACCATCAACGGCGACGGCGTGCAGGCGCGCATCACCTCGGCGATCCAGTCCAAGGCCGGCCCCGACATCATGATGGCGGCCAGCAACTGGGCCCAGCTCTATGCCGACAGCCTGGTGGATGTCAGCGACATTGCCGAACCCGTCGCCAACGAACAGGGCGGCTACTTCGCCACCGCGCGCGCCATCGCCAATGACGGCAGCAAGTGGATCGCAATGCCCTTCACGATCCTGGGCGTGCTGTTCGCCAACCGCGCCTCCTGGTTCGCCGAGGAAGGCATCACCCCCGGCAACTTCCCGAAGACGTGGGAAGCCTATCGCGCCGTCGGCAAGAAGCTGAAGGCCAAAGGACGGCCGCTGGGCACGACGCTTGCCCACGCGTTCGGCGACGGGCCGGCCTTCTGGTACCCCTATCTTTGGTCATGGGGCGGCAAGGAGGTGGAGGCCGACGGCAAGACCGTGGTGCTCGACAGCAAGGCGACGGTGGAATCGGTGAAGTTTGCCGTCGCGTTCTGGAAGGACGCGTTCGACGAAGGCGGCATGTCGTGGGACGACGCCGGCAACAACCGCGCCTTCCTGGCCAACACGATCAGCTCCACCAGCAACGGCGCCTCGATCTACCTGCTCGCACGCGGCAAGCCCGATACCTACATGACCGAGACGGACCGGCCGCTGAAGGACGACATCTTTCATGCGCCGCTGCCGCGTGGCCCGGCCGGGCAGTTCAGTTACCACGTGCCCTTCACCAACCTTGTCCCAAGCTATGGCAAGAACCAGGAGGCGGCCAAGGAATTCCTGCGCTGGTTCCATTCCAAGGATATCTACGGCGAATGGTTCACCTCGCAGCAGGGGTTCTCTGTCGGCGTCACCAGGATGTGGGAAACGAACCCGCTATGGAACGTTGACCCGGTGATGGCGCCATTTCGCAACGCCGCGGAAAGTGGCCGCTTCGCCGGCTACGCCGGACCCTCCGGTCGTGCGGCAGCCGAGACCATCAGCAAGTTCATCATCGTCGATATGTACGCCAAGGCCGTGCAGGGAACGCCGCCGGAAGAAGCAGTCAAATGGGCGCATGCGGAACTGCTGAAGATCTACCTCTGATACCAGCCCGCGTATGGTTCAATCGTTGGCCGGCATCCTACCCTCATGGCCGACGCAGCCAGCAACGGCCGCGGGCCCTCATGCGCGATCGGTCAGTGCCGCACTCACCACCGCCTGAAGCTGGTCGATCCGGAAAGGCTTGCGCAACATCGGCGCATGCGGACCCGCCGCGCGCTCGATCGCTGCGGTTTCCGCGTATCCGGTGGCAAAGACGATCGGTAATTCAGGCCACTTGCTCCGGATCACCTCGGCCACCTCGGCGCCGTTCATGCCCGGCATCGCGAAGTCAACCAGGACCACGTCGATCGTCCGCGTCTCAAGCGCGGCAAGTCCCGCCGGCCCGTCCGCGGTTTCGACGACGCGATAGCCCAGCGCATCCAGCGAGACAGTGAGCATGCGGCGCATGTCGTGGTCGTCGTCGATAACCAGCACCGTGGCTGTCGTGTCCTCCAGTGTCGCAAAGTCCGCGCTTTGCTCCGTGGCGATCGGCAGATCGGCCTCGGTCCGCGGCAGGAACAGTCGCACTGTCGTGCCTTGGCCCGGTTGGCTGTCGATCCGCACCGTTCCGCCGCCCTGCCGCGCAATGCCATAGACCTGGGACAGGCCCAACCCGGTGCCCTTGCCGACGCCCTTCGTGGTGAAGAACGGATCGAACGCCCGCGCAACAACCTCCGGCGGCATGCCCGTGCCGGTGTCGCTGACAGAAAGCTCGACATACGTGCCCGGGGGCAGTTCCGGATCGCGTGTGATCTCCCTGGGCGTCGTTCGAATGGTCAGCGCGCCGCCCTCGGGCATCGCGTCACGGGAATTGATGGCCAGGTTCAGCACCGCCATCTCGAACTGGGTCGGGTCGGAGCGCACCGGGACGCGCGCCGTATCCAGCTCGAAAATGAGCCGTATCTGTGGCCCCAGGGTGCGCGCCAGCATGTCCCGCATGCCATCAACCAATTGCGCCATCAGCATCGGCTTCATCTCGATCCGCTGCGCGCGCGAGAATGCCAGCAACTGGCCGGTGAGCTTGGCGCCGCGTTCGGCCGCGGCCAGTCCGTTTTCGGCGAGGCGACGCACGCGCTCGGGGTCGCCGGGCCTGCGGCGAATCAGGTCGAGCCCGCCGACCACGGCACCCAGCAGGTTGTTGAAATCGTGCGCAATCCCGCCCGTAAGCTGGCCCACCGCCTCCATCTTCTGCGACTGCCGCAGCGCGTCCTGCACCTGCCGCAGCTCGGCTTCCGCCCGAAGGCGGTCGGTGATGTCCAGTGCGTGGTGCAAGGCCCCGATGATCCGCCCGGCCTCGTCCCGCAGCGGTGCATACCGCGACTCCCAGTGCCGGGTCGCGATGGACGGGTCACCGACCTTGCCGGTGGTCGTGAACGCCTCGCCGGCCAGCGCGCGCTCCACGAAGCCGCGCATCAACTGGGACTGCTCGGGCAGGAACATGTCAAGGAAGCAGTTCCCGGGTTGCATCCGGTAGCCATACAGCCGGAAAACCGCGTCGCTGTGCGCGCTGTTGAAAACCGTCAGCCGCATGTCCGTGCCGACGGCGCAGATCGGCGTCGGGTGAGACTTGATGATGTCACGAAAAAGCCGCAGCTCGGCTGTGCGCTCCGCCACCTGCGTCTCGAGCGTCGCGTTCAGCTCGCGCAGCCGCTCCTCGGCCCGCCGCTGCTCGGTCACGTCGGTGTTGACGGCCACCGCGGCGATCACCTGGCCATCCACAACCACCGGTGCCGCCGCGCAGCGCACGACCCGTTCCTCACCGGTCAGGCGATGACGCACGCAGACATCCTGCACCACGCGCTCGCCGCCGAATGCTCGCGTAAAGGCCTGGTCCTCCAGGCCGAGCAGCTCACCGGTCTCCGCATTCCGCGTCTGGATTTCCTCGGCGAGCGTGGCGACGTGCCGGTTGAGCTCCTGGTGTGTCGCAAAGCCGAGCTGATCGAGTGCGGCCTGGTTGGCGAGGGTGATTCCCCCCACACCGCCGATATAGACCGCGTCGGGCATGCTCTCGAGAACGGCCCGCAGCTCGGCTGCCCGGCGCTCCGCCTCCGCGAACAACGCGCGATGCCGCGCTACGCTTTGCCGCAGCTCGGCCTCGGTCTGCTTGCGGGGCGTAACGTCGGTGGCCATCCCAAACCATTCGGCGACATTGCCATGCGCATCCAGGACCGGGATTGCGCGCGAGAAAGTCCAGCCGATTGACCCGTCAACGCGCCGGACCCGGTGCTCCAGCTCGAAAACGCTGCGATTTCGCACCGCTTCGTCGATCACAGCCGTGACGCGGGGTCGATCTTCGGGGGGGATATAGTCCTGCAGCCACCGGATTGATGGCTCGCGCTGGTCAGCGATGAAGCCTCGGCCGTCGAGCTGGTGCATCTCGGTCCAGTCGGCGTTCATCCGATAGATCACCTCCGAGCTGGCATTCACCAGCGCCCGCAGGCGCGCCTCGCTCGCACGCAATTCGGATTCGGCGGTCACCCGTTCCGTGACGTCCGAGCCCTCGACGAAGATGCCGGAGACGGCACCGCCGGGATCCGTGATCGGCTGGTAGACCAGATCGACGAAGCGCCGCTCGACGGGCGCGTCTGGCGCATGTTGCAGATTGACCGCCATGGCGCGTCCCACGAACGGCTGGCCGGAGGCGAAGACATTGTCCAGCAACTCGAAGAAGCCCTGTCCCTCGATGTCGGGCAAAACCTCCCGGATCGGCTTGCCAACCACATCCCGGTGGCCGATCAGTTGCGTATACGCGGTGTTGACCAGCTCGAAGACGTGTTCGGGGCCGCGCATCATGGCCATGAAGCCCGGTGCCTGATCGAACATCCGGCGCAGCCGCTCCGTCTCCGCCGCCCGTTCCCGTTCGGCGAACACGCGGTCGGTCGTCTCATGCCCCTGGTTGAAGATGCCGGCGATCGCGCCGTCCTCACCCTGGATCGGCGTGAAGCTGTAGTTCCAGTAGGTCTCCCTGGTCTGGCCGCCGCGTACCATCGGCAGCATCTGGTCGAACGTTGAGAAGCCTTCGCCGGTGGCCTGCACCCGCTCCAACTGTGGCCCGACCACGCCCCAGATATCCGCCCAGACCTCTGCTCCCGGACGTCCGAGCGCCCAGGGGTGCCGCTCGGCTGCGATGGGAGCCCACGCATCGTTGTAGAAAAGGCGCAGATCCGGGCCCCAGTAGATCGCGGTGGGGAAGCTGGAGTGCAGGCAAATGGAAAGCGCCGAGCGCAAGGACTGTGGCCACGTCTCGGGTGAACCCAGCGGGGTGGAAGACCAGTCATGGCCGCGGATCAGCGCACCCATCTTACCACCGCCAGAAAGAAACCCAGGATGTGCGGGGCGGGGCTCGACAGCAGGCAAGGCAATTCCTTCCGGCAGCATCGTTCCTGGTGGTCAGCCGCCCCAGGGGGCATTGGCGATCGACGCCCTGCGGCGCAATGTACGAAATAAGCACATTGCGGCGGGAGCGGGGCTGCCATCAACGCCTGCGTGATACCTGGCGCATCACGTCACGGATACACCCATGTCACGCAGCGCCCTTGGGGGCGATGCCGCGACTCTGCTGACATGAACGAGGCGGATCTGCCCCGTTCCGCGACAGATCCGGTCTCATTTGGCTGCCGGAGGCATCTGTGCGGCTGAGCCTGGTGGCAGCAGCCACACGCTGCCACTCCGGGGCCACAGACAAATGGAGCGCAGGCGGCCAGTCAGGGACAGAACGCGCTCACGCCACCCCGAACACCGCCTTCGCGTTCTCCAGGAACAACTGCCGCCGCTGCTGCTCGGTCATCTGCAGCGGCAGAGCGTGCGCCGGGTCGTCGAAATCCCAGTGCGGGTAGTCGGTGGCGAATAGCACGCGGTCCCAGCCGAGCCAGTCGAAGATGTCGGAGAGCTGGGTGCGGGGATCGGGTTCCTCGATCGGCTGGGTGGTGTACCAGACGTTGGTGCGCATGTACTCGGACGGCGGGCGCTTCACGTGCGGCACTTCCTTGCGCAGCTTCGCCCATTGCCGGTCCATGCGCCAGGCCAGCGCTGGTGCCCAGGCCAGGCCGCCCTCGATCAGCACCACCTTCAGGGTGGGGAACCGCTCGAACACGCCTTCGAAGATCAGGCTGATCAGCAACGACTGCTGCGCCTGCGCGTGGCCGACCATCTCCTCCAGGTAGTAGGAGCCCCAGCCGCCCGGCGAAATCGGCCAGCCGCCATAGCCGAACGCATGAACGCCGATCGGCAGGCGCGCCGCGGCGGCTGTTTCGTAGATCGGCCAGTATTTGCGGCTGCCCATCGGCTCCGCGGTGCGGGACAGCAACAGCACCTGGGCGAAGTTCGGATCGCCGGCGCGCAGCTCCAGCTCCTTCACCGACGCCTCGGGGTCCTCATACGGCACCACCACGGAGCCCCGCAGCCGGCTGTCGCGCGACGTCCATTCCGCCACCTGCCATTCATTGGTGGCATGGGTGATGGCGGCCGACAGCTCGGGGTTCATTGCGCCCTGGCCGCTGGTCAGCGGGTTCAGGATGCCCAGCGCCACGTTGTTCGGGTCCAGGTGCTGCTTCGCCATGAATTCCAGGTCGCTGCCCGGCGCTTTGCCGTCCGGCCAGGCGTCGCGGCGGCAGGCCTGCGGCTGGGCCTTGGGATAGGCCGAGCCCTTCTCCCAGGGCTGGCGGTACTGGATGCCGAAGGTCTCGACATGTTCCTGCCAGCGCTTGGACAGATACGGATACAGTTGCTTGCTGATCCCGCCGATGCCGGCGCCCGCCGGACGGGGATGCACGTCGCAATCGGCGATCGCCAGCTTGCTGGAGGCAGCCGGCTGCACGCCGGTTCGGTTCAGGACGTCCACGTTCATGTCACGGTCTCCCTCATCCGAGGATAGGTGCGAAGCGGATTTTCCGCCATGATCTTCTTTGCGAGCCCGGCGTCCAACCCCTCGGGGATGGCGGCGGTGCCCTCGAACTGCCAGTGCGGGTAGTCGGTGGAGAACAGCAGCGTCTCGTCGGAGCCGATATGCTCCATCACCCGCATCACCGAGCCCGGGTCCGGCGGCCCGTCGAACGGCTGCAGCGTCAGGCGCACCCGTTCCTTCACCACGCTGCCGGGCGGGTCGGCGACCCAGGGAATCTCGCTGCGCAGCCCCTTCCAGAATTTCGTCAGCCGCCAGAGATACGCCGGCAGCCAGGTCACCCCCGATTCCATCAGCACCACGGTCAGGTCGGGGTATTTGGTGAACACCCCCTCGGCGATCAGCGAGGTAAGCTGGGACTGAAAGCCCGGCGCCTGGTTCACGTAGTCCTCGGTCCAGTAACTGGGCCATCCCACCGCCGTCATCGGGTGGCGGTAGGTGCTGCCGGCATGGATGCCCACCGGCAGCCCGTGCTTCTGCGCCGCGGCATAGATCGGCCAGTTCTGCCGGCGGCCCAGCGGCAGTTCGCTGCCCACCAGCAACAGCACCTGAACGAAACGCCTGTCGGCGGCACAACGTTCAATCTCATCGACCGCCAGTTCGGCGTTCTGCATCGGCACGATGATGGACGCACGCAGCCGTTTGTCGCGGTCCAGCCATTCCCGCGCGATCCAGTCGTTCAGCGCGCGGCAGAAGACGGCGCCCATGTCCTCGCTGTACAGCACCTGCGCGCCATACAGGCAGTTGCAGATCGCCAGTTGCGTGTTGAACGGTGCCAGCGCCTGTTCGGCCAGCACGTCCACGCTGGTCGCGGCCTTCTGCGTCGCCGGATCGCGCCAGTCGGAGCGCGAGGTGACCGGGTTCAGCGTGGGATAGCTGATCGTGGTCAGGTCATCGATGCCGCGGCGCTGCACCGTCTCCCGCCACACCGGATCCAGGTAGGGCAGCAGCGCCGCCATCCCCGGGACGGTGGGATGCACGTCGCAGTCGATCGGCTGAATGCCATTTTGCGGCAGCACGGTTCCTCCGGTGGCAGGCGGGCGACAATCTCGTCGCAGGCGGGATGAAGCGCCAGCGCACAGTTTGCCTGCTCGACGCCCGGTGCGCCAGCCTGGAGGCCGGACGGGCATGCTCCCCACTCTTTGCCGGCGATCGCGACAAGCCGCGGGGCCGGCGGGATTCGACCGTATGGTCCACTCCGATGCCCGCTACGGCGCCTCACCTTCGCGTTCGATCGCCGCGCCGATCACCGCACGGTCGAACACCCCGCACGGACTGTCGGTACCCGGCAGGAAGCGGCGGAACACCGCGAATTGTTCCCGGCTGACCTGATACAGCCGCCGCAGCTCGCGCAGCGGGTCCGGGTGGTCGTCGGCGCGGATGTCCAGGTCGGGGTAGGGGTCGCGCGTGACGATCTTCAGCGCCGCCGATTGTTTCCCCCGCGAATCGCCACCCGCCGCCTCGCCGGCTTCCAGCGCCGTGAGCAGGCGTTCCGGCAGCGGGCCCCGCGCACCCCGAAATGCCGCCAGCGTGCGCTCCACCACTGCCGGCCCGGCCAGCATGTTGCCGGCCACCGACACGTCGGTGTCCCGTACGCCCCCGCACCACGGAATGCACGCCGCGCCGGTGAAGCTGGCGGCCCGCCCGCCGGCGTCCAGGATGTGGATCTGCCGGTGGTCCCGTCCCGCATCGCCGGCCAGCAGCGCGGCAATCACCGCATCCGGCGCCTCTCCCGCGCGCAGCCGCGGCATGCCATGCACGGCATACATCGGGTTGATCAGCGCCTGGGTGGCCAGCGCCGCGACACCGCCCTCGGCATGCGTCGCCAGCGCGCCGACGGCGAAAAAGCGCGTTGCCACTGCGACTCCCAGGCTGCCGGTCGCCGGGTCGCGTGCCAGTATGGACCAGGTCATCCTGCCGCCTCCGCTGCCATCCCGCCGGCCGTGGCAACCGCTGCCATGACACGGAATGACGAAACATCCTCGCCCCGTCACCAACTCGCCTCAAGACCGGCTACCTTCCACGCCATGCATCTCGCCCCCGTCCACACCGACATCGTCCTGCTCGGCGCCGGTCTCGCGCACCTGGAGGTACTGCGCCGGTTCGCCATGCGTGCGGAGCCCGGTGTGCGCCTGACACTGGTCGGCCCCGAGCCGGAGACGCCCTGGCCCGGCATGCTGCCCGGCCTGATCCGCGCCGAGTACAGCATCGAGCAGACCCGGATCGACCTGGCCCCGCTGGCGGCCCGCGCGGGTGCGCGGCTGATCGTGGCGGAGGCGATCGGCATCGATGCGGACCGGCGGGAGGTCAGCATCGCGGGGCGCCCGCCGCTGCCCTACGACGTGCTGTCGATCGATGTCGGCGGCGAACCCGCGATACCGGACAACAGCGACGGCCTTCCGGTGAAGCCGAGCAGCCGGTTCCTGGGCCGTCTGGTTGCGCTGGGGACGCAGTTGCCGCCGGGTGCACGCATCGCGGTGATCGGCGGTGGTGCGGCGGGCACCGAACTGGCGCTGGCCCTGCGCTTCGGCCTCGGCGAGCGTGCCCGGGTCACGCTGGTCAGCGAAACCACAGAACCGGTGGCGCAGGCACCGCCGCGGACCCGCCAGATGGTGCGGCGGGCGTTGGTTGACGCCGGCGTGGAACTGATCAGCGGCGTCAGCGCCACCGGGCTGGCGGCCGGTCGTTTGTCCCTGTCCGACGGCAGCACCATCGAGGTGGCGGAGGCGCTGTGGGCCACCGGCGTGGCCGGGCCGGGGCTCCTGGCGCGGTCGGGGCTGGACCGCGACACCGCCGGCTGTGTCGTGGTGAATGCCACGCTGCGCAGCCGAAGCCATCCGGGCGTCTTCGCCGCCGGCAACTGTGCCGTGCTGGACGGGCGCGCGCTGCCCGGGGCGGGCGTCTGGGCGGTGCGCGCCGGCCAGGTGCTGGCCGAAAACCTGCGGCGTACGACCAGCGGGCGGCCGCTCCGCCACTGGCGGCCGCCGCCCGGAACGCTGGCCACCATGGGCCTGGGTCAGGGCAGGGCGGTCGCCTGGCGCAACGGACTGTCGGTGTCCGGCCGTCTGGTGTGGCGCTGGAAGGACCGCATCGACCGCCGCTGGATCAGCCGGTACCAACAGCCGGCGCGGGTGATGGTGGCAGACGAGCCGGTGAGCGATGGCGGCGGCGCCAAGCTCGGGGCCGAGGTGCTGGCGGGCGCGCTGGCGGCCTTGCCGACCCGGTCCGGCCATGACGTGCTGGTCGGGCTGGATGCGGCGGACGACGCCGCGGTGCTGGTGCCGCCGCCGGACCAGGCCGTGGTGCAGAGCGTCGATTCCCTTCGCGCCGTCATCGACGACCCGTTCCTGTTCGGCCAGATCGCCGCGGCACACGCCTTGTCGGACCTGTATGCCATGGGGGCGCGACCGTGGTCGGCGCTGGCGGTTGCGACGGTGCGCTCTGCCTCCGGCCCCAGGATGCGGGCCGAGCTGTCGGCCATGCTGCTGGGGGCCTCCGAGGTGCTGCGGGCGGAAGGCTGCACGCTGGTCGGCGGGCACAGCAGCGCCGGATCCGAACCGGCACTGGGCTTTGCCGTCACCGGCCTGGCGGACCCGAAGCGGCTGTTGCGCAAGTCGGGCCTGCAGCCCGGCGACGCGCTGGTGCTGACCAAGCCGCTGGGCACGGGGATCGTGATGGCCGGGCACCGGCGGGGCCGTGCGCAGGCGGCGTGGTTGGTGGCGGCGCTGGACTCGATGCGGGCTACGAACGCCGTGGCGGTGGATATCCTGCGTACACAGGGTGTTACGGCCTGCACCGATGTCGGCGGTTTCGGTCTGGTTGGGCACCTGATGGAGATGCTGCGCGCTTCCGGGGCCGCCGCGGTGCTGTTGCCGGAGGCGGTGCCGGCGCTGCCGGGCGCGCTGGAACTGGCGGCACGCGGGGTGGAGACCATGCTGGCGGTGGAGAATCGCCGCCAACTGGTGCGGCCGCCGGCCGATCCGCGCGTCGCGTTGCTGGTCGATCCGCAGACCTCCGGCGGACTGCTGGCCGGGATTCCGGCCGACCATGCCGAGGTCTGCCTGGCTGCCCTGCGTGCCAGGGAACTCCAGGCGGCGATCATCGGTGCGGTGGAGCCGACCGGCAACCGGCCCCCGATCCGCTTCGCCGAAAGCTGACATGACCGCTTGCGGGGGCCGTCCGGCGCGGCTATGCGATTGCCTATTCGCAATTATTCGGGAAGATCGCCATGTCCGGCACGACCAGTCCGCAATCCGGCACGACGACCACCACCGGGGAGCGCGCGTTCGTTTCCCTCGCCGTGTCCCTGTTCGATGCGGCCGAGGCGCAGGCGATGGACGCTTACCTCAAACTGCGCAGCTTCATGTCGGGCAATGCCTCGCTCCAGGCCATGTTCCACTCGGCGGCGGCCGGCCATGGCAGCGCGGATGACGACCTGTTCGACCGCGTGCGGGAGAAGGTTGTCGGCATGGACATGCGCGCGATCGTCCGGCAGGTGATCATGCCGCTGGCGGGCGGCTATCTGGGCTATGCGGCGGCGATCGCGCTGGAGCTGACCGGCGGCCTGCCGATCCTGATCGGCCTGCTGGTGGGCGCGATCATCTGGCTGACGCTGGCGCCGGGGAGCTGGCAGATGGTCAAGCAACGGCTGACCGCCGCATTGGAGGATATTTTCGGCAGCTTTTCCGCCGCATCCTGATCGGGGCCGAAAGCGGGCGGCTGGACGAGCCAGCGCCCGCTGGGCAAGTTGTCGCGCCGCAACCACAGGATTCGCCCCATGCGCCAGCACCGTATCGCATCCATTCCCGCCGACGGCATCGGTCCCGAGGTGATCAGCGCCGGCCTGGAAGTGCTGGAGGCGGTGGCGGCGCGCACCGGCGACTTCAAGCTGGTGGTGGACCACTACGACTGGGGCTCGGACTACTACCGCAAGCACGGCCGCTTCATGCCGGCCGACGGCCTGGCCTGGCTGCGCACCGCCGATGCGATCTATTTCGGCGCGGTGGGCGACCCGGACATCCCCGACAATGTCACGCTGTGGGGCCTGCGACTGCCGATCTGCCAGGGGCTGGACCAGTACGCCAACGTGCGCCCCACCCGCATCCTGCCCGGCGTCACCAGCCCGCTGCGCGACGCCGGCCCGGGCAACCTGGACTGGGTGATCATCCGCGAGAACAGCGAGGGCGAGTACGCCGGCCATGGCGGGCGCGCGCATCGCGGCTTCCCCGAGGAAGTGGCCACGGAAACCGCCATCTTCACCCGCCGCGGGGTGGAGCGGATCATGCGCTATGCGTTTGGAATCGCTCAATCCCGGCCGCGCAGGAAGCTGACCGTGGTGACCAAGTCCAACGCCCAGCGGCACGGCATGGTGTTCTGGGACGAGATCGCCTCCCTCGTCTCCCGCGACTACCCGGACGTGGAATGGGACAAGGAACTGGTGGACGCCATGACGGTGCGCATGGTGCGCAAGCCGGAAAGCCTGGACACCGTGGTGGCGACCAACCTGCACGCCGACATCCTGTCCGACCTGGCGGCGGCGCTGGCCGGCAGCCTGGGCATCGCGCCCACCGGCAATGTCGATCCGGAACGGCGGGGACCGTCGATGTTCGAGCCGATCCACGGGTCGGCCTTCGACATCACCGGCAAGGGTATCGCCAACCCGGTGGCCAGCTTCTGGACCGGGGCGATGATGCTGGAGCACCTGGGCGAGAAGCCGGCAGCCGACATGCTGATGCGTGCGGTGGAGCAGGTCTGCGCCGCCGGCATCGTGACCCCGGACCTGGGCGGTTCGGCTACCACCCGGGATGTCACGCAGGCGGTCTGCGAAGCGATACGCGGGATGAATGCCTGATCCCCGCCGGGACCGGCGCCTGCCGCACTGGTGGTGCGGGAGGGCAATCCCCACCTAGCGGCGGACCGGCCGATGCGTTCCGTCAGGTGCCGACCTGACCTGGAGGGCAGGGCCGGACGCGGCGCGATCCTCGCGCCGGCATACAGTCGAGCCGAATGCCGGACACCGGAGGCAGGTTGAACCGAACGACGATAGGGCTGATCTGGCTGGGCGGGCTGGGCTTGATGCTCCTGCTCTATGCCATTGGTCCGCAACATTTCCTGGCGGCGTGCCAGGCGTTCTTCGTCCACCTCTGGCTGGGGCTGGACCGGCTGATGGCCGTGCTGGCCTACAAGGCGTTGGATGCGGTGCGGGCGGCAGCCATAGCGCTGTATGTGGTGTTCGTGGCGCTGGCCGTGCTGGCGCGACGCCACGGCATGCGCTCCGGCGGAACGCTGATGATGGTCTCGGTGCTGTTCCTGATCCTGGTGCAGACGGACTGGTACGATCCGGGCACCAAGTGGCTGGCCGCCGCGGTCGTGGCGGGTGTCGGGGCTGCGATGATGACCGGCCGCCTGTTGCGCCCGCCGCCACCCCCGCCGGGCGAGCCCGGGTCCCCATGGGGACACCGCCCGTTCTCGCATGACGGCATCGGCTAGGCGCGTTCAGGGCAGCAGGGCGCGCAGCGCCTCCAGTTCGCGCAGGGTGTCGGTCAGCAGGGCGCGCAGGCGGTCGGCCTCGGTCTCGTTGCGTGGGCGGGCGAGGCGGGGCGCCGTCGTGGGCGGGATGGGCGCCAGGCCGGGCATCGGCAGTTCCGGCGCGCGGTAGGACTCCACGGCGCTGCTTTCGCGGGCGGCCTCCTCCCGCTCGTCCGGGCTGGGCGGCGGTATATCGTCGGCCAGCCGGCCGCCGCTTTCCCGCAACAGTCGCTGTACGCCCTTGATCGTATAGCCCTGAATGTAGAGCAGATCGGAGATCCGCCGCAGCAGGGCGATGTCGTCGGGGCGGTAATAGCGCCGGCCGCCGCCGCGCTTCAGCGGCCTGACCTGCGGGAACTTGGTTTCCCAGAAGCGCAGCACATGCTGCGGGATGTGCAGTTCGTCCGCGACCTCACTGATCGTGCGGAAGGCGTTGGGGGCCTTCTTCGGACGTGGTCGCCCGGTCGGCGTGTCGTGTCCGGCGTGCTGCGCCGGATCGATCATTCGTCATCACCCGGGCGTGGCGTGGTGCCGTTGATCCGTGCCTTCAGCACGTGGCTGGGGCGGAAGACCAGGACGCGGCGCGGAAGGATCGGCACCTCCTGCCCGGTCTTCGGGTTGCGACCGATGCGGCGGCCCTTCTGGCGTACAGAAAAGGTTCCGAACCCGCTGATTTTAACGGATTCACCTTCCTCTAGCCGGCTGGCCATCCGCTCCAACACGGTCTCCAGCAGGTCGGCCAACTCGTTCCGCGACAGCCCGACCTGCGTGTAGATCGTCTCGGCCAAATGTGCACGCGTGACCGTTTGCATGAATTGACGCTAGTTAGCGACATTTCGATCGTCAAGCGTTGAACGCGAAAAATGCGTCAGGATCAGGTGCTTGCCGACCTCGACTGGAGTGACCAGGGCAGATTCCCGGCGCTGTGTTGCGTCTCGGCACCACCCCTCTGGTCGCTGCACCCGCAGCTGTCCTCGCCGCGCCAGGCTTCCAGACCTTCCTTCACCAGGAACCAGACGATGCCCAGCGAGGTGACGGCGTCCACCCACCACAGCCCGGTAAGTGCCTGGACGACCAGCCCGACCACCACCACCAGCGACAGCCACAGGC
This sequence comes from uncultured Alphaproteobacteria bacterium, assembly GCA_963721065.1. Taxonomy (GTDB): domain Bacteria; phylum Pseudomonadota; class Alphaproteobacteria; order Acetobacterales; family Acetobacteraceae; genus CAWBLP01. The sequence continues at coordinate 418,219 of CAVRHO010000008.1, read as the reverse complement.
AGGTGACGCTTTCCATCGCATCCGCCCGCATCGCCCGGCTGCCCAACGCCCCGGCCACCGCCAGCTTGCGCCGGGCCAGCAGGTACATCACCGGCATCGCCAGGGCCGTGACCGCAACGCCAGTCCAGGAGAAGCTCGCCCCGGTCTGCGTCCACAGCTTCCAGCCCGCCGCGGCGACCACATAGGCTGCGAGCACCTGCAACAGCCCGCCGGCGATGCGGCTGGCCGCGCGCTCGGCGCTTTCGGCGAAGTCCCGGCCGTGGCGGGTGACGCAACCCGTGCGCCGGTCAACTCGTCCGGTTGCGCGGTCAGCCGGCGGCCTTGACGCCGAAGCGGCGTGCCTCGGCCAGCACCTCCTGCGCCAGCGGCAGCATGGCGTAGTCCACCATCGCGCCCTGGTAGCTGACGGCGCCCTGGCCGGCCTTTTCCGCGGCTTCGAAGGCGGCGAGCAGGCCCTCGAAATAGGCCACCTCCTCCGGCGTGGGGCGGAACACCGCGTTGGCGACCGGCACATGGGTCGGGTGCATCACCGCGACACCGGTGTAGCCCAGGTCGCGCGCCCGGCGGATCAGCCGTTCCACCGCGGCGAGGTCGGTCTGCGGCGTGCCGAAGATGCCGGCGATCGGATACATCGCGCCGCCCGCGCGGCTGTCCAGCACCAGCTTGGAGGCGAGGTAGAGCTGTTCCGTGCCGTCCGCGGTGGCGCGGAACCCGAAGGCACGGGCGAAATCGCCGGACACCGGGCCGCTGAGCGCGCCGTGAATGCCGCGCACCCGGGGGCTGGCCTTGGCCAGGTCGCGGGCGGCGTACATGCCCTCGGCGGTTTCCGGCAGGGGCAGGATGCCGACGCTGCCATGTTCGATGCCGGCGCGGCCCTCGGCATAGCTCAGCAGGTCGTGCAGGCGGCGGATCTCCTCGACGCTGGCGGTCTTGGGCAGCACGATCGCGGTGCAGCCTTCGGTGACCGCCGCGGCCACTTCACCGGGCGTGCGGTCGGACAGCGGATTGATGCGGATGAAGGCGCCCACGCCGGCGGCGCGCAGTTCGGCGATTTCCTCCTTCAGGTAGCCCATCGCGGTTTGCTTGTGTTCCGGCGGGACCGAGTCCTCGATATCCAGCACCACTGCGCCGGGCGAGACGCGCAGCGCCTTGCCGACCCAGTCGCGGCGGTGCGCCGGCACGAACAGCGCAGAGCGGATAGGCCACATCGCGTTTTTCTCCCATCTTCGGATCCCTGCCGGTGCTATCCATCGGCGGGCGGGCGGTGGCAAGACCCGCGCGGCCAGCAAGGCGCTTGCCCCGCTGAGTCAGTGCGGCGCCGCGTTACCCTCTGGCTGCCCGGCGGCGGCTTGTCGTGGCGCCGGCAGCGGCGGCAGCGGCTCGCCCACCGCGATCAGAACGAACGGCGTGTCGCCGGAGCTTCGCCAGAACACCAGGCGATTGATGCGGCCATCGATCGTCTGCATCTCGGCCGCCGCCATCGAGAAGTCGATACGCAGCACCTCGCCCCACTGCCTGGTTCGCGTGGTCAGTTCGTGGTTCAGGCGGATGTTCCTGCGCAAGGCCGGGATCAGTTCCAGGCAGGCGCGGCGGAAGGCCGGGTCGGTGGGCACCACCTTTTCTCCGGCCGGGCTGAGCGGCGGCGGGTCGGACACCACCTGCGGGATCGAGGTGACGAACGCATCGGGGGTCCCGGACTCCGCCCAGGCCGGTAGCACGCCCAGCAGCAACAGCACCGCGACGATTGCGCCGAGGCGCTGCAACTGGGTCCGCACTATGATGGTCTCGCAGTCGCGGAGGGTCAGTAGGATTTCGGCAGGCCGAGCGCGCGCTCGGCGACGTAGTTGAGGACCATTTCCTGGCTGACGGGGGCGATCAGCGGCAGGATGGACTCGCGGAAGTAACGTTCCACCTGGAATTCCTTGGCGTAGCCCATGCCGCCATGGGTGCGCACCGCGCGGGTGGCTGATTTGAAGAACACCTCGGCGCAGAGGTACTTGGCCGCGTTCACCTGCGGGCCGCAATCGGCGCCGCTGTCGTACAGGCCGGCGGCCTTGAACAGCATCAGTTCGGCGGCCTGCTGCTCGATCCAGCATTCCGCCAGCGGGTGCTGGATGGCCTGGTTCTGGCCGATCGGGCGGCCGAACACCACGCGGTCGCGGGCGTAGTTCACCGCCTTGTCCAGCACGTAGCGCGAGGCGCCCAGGATGCCGGCGGCGACGATGATGCGTTCCGAGTTCAGCCCGTGCAGCAGGTACTGGAAGCCGCGGCCTTCTTCGCCGATCCGGTCCTCGATCGGGATCTCCAGCCCGTCGATGAAAAGCGCATTGGAGTCGAACGGCATTGCGGCCGAGTTTCTCGATCTGGCGAACTTCGACCCGGGTGCGGTCGAGGTCGGTGTAGAACAGCGTCATGCCGGCGCTGGGCCTGGGGCTGTCCTCGAACTTCTGCGTGCGGGTCAGCAGCAGGATCTTGTTCGCGACCTGCGCGGTGGAGGTCCACACCTTGCGGCCGTGCACCACGTAGCGATCGTTGTGCTTCGTGGCGAAGGTGCGGATGTGGGTGGTGTCCAGGCCGGCATCCGGTTCGGTGACACCGAAGCAGGCGCGGTCGGTGCCGTCGATGATGCGGGGCAGCAAGCGGCGCTTCTGTTCGTCGGAGCCGAACTTCACGATCGGCTGGCAGCCGAACATGTTCATGTGCAGCGTGGAGCAGGCGTTGAACCCCAGCCGGCCGACTTCGTGCATGATGATGGCGGCCTCGGTCAGGCCGAGTCCGGCGCCGCCCACCTCTTCCGGGAAGATCGCGCCGAACCAGCCGGCGGCGGCGAAGGCACGGGCGAATTCGTGCGGGAATTCGTGGTGCAGGTCCTTGTGATACCAGTATTCGTCGCCGAACTGGGCGCAGATGCGGGTGATGCTCTCGCGGATCTGCTGCTGTTCGTCGGTAAGCGTGAAGTCCATCGGCCGTCTCCGTCCCGGGCGGGGAGGCGATTGTGCGCAGCGGGCGGGGCGGTTGCAATGCACCGGGCGATGCGAGTGTCGCAGGGGTGATCGCCGCGCGTTGCCGCCGGCCGGATATGGCCGGGGGGCCGCCGGATATCGCCGGGCTTTGGGCCCTGAGCCCTTGGCTCCGGGCCGCCGGCTAGCGCGCCGCGGGCTTGGGGCGGCGGGTCCCAAGCGGCGGGTCCCAGGCTCTGGGCTCTGGTTCCGGGCGGCGGGGCGGCGTTGCGGCGGATCGGCCCGCTTCGGTGCAGCGAGGGCGGCTGGGGGACACGCGCGGCGCCGGTGCCGGTTCCGGCCTTCGGGGCCGGAACACGGTACGTGTGCCCATCACCGATTCCGGTCAGGCGAGAACGTCCACCTTGTGCTGGCTCTGGCCGCCTCCGCTTGCACGCGCGGGCTGCGCCCCGGAGCCGTCATTGTCGCCGTCCTGGTCCTGCTGAACCGGCTTGGGCTGGTGGCTGATCTGCTGGGCGGTGATTTGGCTGGTTGGGCCGGGGATGGCACCGATCGAACTCATCGCGGACTCCTTTACGCTGACGCTGCGGCGTTTTGCCGCGATCACGCCGTGACGCAGATGCGCGCGGCGTGGGGCGATCATCGCTGCGAAAGGTTACGCAAGTATCAACGCGGGCCGGATTTTTGCACGGGCCGGATTTTTCACGCCGGATTTCTGCGATGCGGCTTGCCTGCGAGGCTGCACGGGACAACCAGACGGGACAACCAGTTGCGGGCCTTCACCTCCGGTACGGCGCGGGCAACAGCCCCCGTATCGGCCGCTTCAGCAGCACGCCGTTCTCCTGCACGATCACCAGCGCATCGGGACAGTGGTCCAGGATCATCTCGCGGCAGGCGCCGCAGGGCGGCACCACGGCCAGCTCGCGATCCAGCTCATCCGGCTTGGGATGCCGCACCGCGACCGCGCTTTCGATGCAGCCATCCCCCTCCAGCACCGCTCGGCCGAACGCCACCGCCTCGGCGCAGACCGACAGCCGGCCGACCGTGGCGCCGATGTGCAGCCCGGTCCAGATCCGGCCGTCCCTGCCGCGGATCGCCGCGGCCACGGTGTGCCAGAATGGTTTGTAGTGCCGCGCCAGCACGTCGTTGGCGGCGGCGATCAGCGCGTGATCGGCCTGGGTCAGGTCCAGGCCGCGCGCAAACGAATCATTCAGCCGCTTCGGCCTCCTCGCCGTCTTCTTCCATCGTCGCGATCATCGCGTTCTCCACCAGGCCGGACTGCTCCCGCACCTTGGCTTCGATCGTCGCGGCGATCTCCTTGTGGTCGCGCAGGAACTGCTTGGCGTTCTCGCGCCCCTGGCCGATACGCTGGCTGTCGTAGCTGAACCAGGCGCCGGACTTCTCCACCACGTTCGCTTTCACGCCGAGGTCGATCAGCTCGCCCACCTTGCTGATTCCCTCGCCGTACATGATGTCGAATTCAACCTGGCGGAAGGGCGGCGCCATCTTGTTCTTCACCACCTTCACCCGGGTCTGGTTGCCCACGACCTCATCCCGCTCCTTGATCTGGCCGATGCGGCGGATCTCCATGCGGACCGAGGCGTAGAACTTCAGCGCGTTGCCGCCGGTGGTGGTTTCCGGGTTGCCGAACATCACGCCGATCTTCATGCGGATCTGGTTCAGGAAGATCAGGATGCAGTTGCTGCGGCTGATGTTGCCGGTGAGCTTGCGCAGCGCCTGGCTCATGAGCCTGGCGTGCAGGCCCATGTGGCTGTCGCCCATCTCGCCTTCCAGCTCGGCGCGGGGCACCAGGGCGGCGACGCTGTCCACCACCAGCACGTCGATCGCGCCGGAGCGCACCAGCGTGTCGGCGATCTCCAGCGCCTGTTCGCCGGCGTCGGGCTGGCTGATCAGCAGGTTGTCCACATCGACGCCCAGCTTGCGGGCATAGCCGGGGTCCAGCGCGTGTTCGGCATCGACGAAGGCGCAGGTGCCGCCGCGCTTCTGCGCCTCGGCGACCACATGCAGCGCCAGGGTGGTCTTGCCGGAGCTTTCCGGGCCGTAGATCTCGATGATGCGACCGCGCGGCAGGCCGCCGATGCCCAGGGCGAGGTCGAGGCCGAGGGAGCCCGAGGGCACCACCGCGATCTGGTCGTCACTGCCGCGGGCGCCCATGCGCATGATCGAGCCCTTGCCGAAGGCCCGTTCGATCTGCGCCACTGCGGCATCCAGCGCCTTGCTTTTCTCCATCGGGGTGGTCCTTGGGTCTGGGGTGGCTGCAACCGTTCGTGTAGGCTTGCCGCTGTTCACTCGCGTCATGATTGTGCCGAAAAACCGCGTGAAACACAAGAGAACATAACGGTTCCGAGTGCATACAGCGGCATTAAGCCTTCGTTTGCTTTATGTTCCATGGGCGGTCGCATGGCAAGACCTTTTCGTGAACAGGGCGGACAATCGTATGCTCCCAGCATGGCCCGATCGGCCCGAGTCGGCATACAGGAACCATCGACCGAATTCTCCCGCGAACGGTGTCGCGCTCATCCGCCCGTCCCCGCCTGGCGCACCTGACCGCGCAGGCGCCAGACATAGGCGATGATCTCCGCCACCGCCTGGAAATGTTCAGCCGGTATCTCGGTGTCCAGCTCCACCCGGTGCAGCGCGCGGGCCAGCGGCGGATTGGCGACCAGCGGCACGTCGTTCGCCTCCGCCACCTCGCGGATGCGCGCCGCCACCGCATCGATGCCCTTCGCCACCACGCGTGGCGCGGCGTTGCGTGTTCTTTCATAGGCCAGGGCCACCGCGTAGTGGGTGGGGTTGGTGATCACCACGGTTGCTTTCGGCACCGCGGCCAGCATGCGCCGGCGTGCCCGCTGCTGGCGGATCTGGCGGATGCGCAGCTTGATCCTGGGATCGCCTTCGGTCTCCTTCTGCTCGTCCTGGATCTCCTGGCGCGTCATGCGCAGTTTGCGGGCGTGGCGGAAGCGCACCCACAGCACGTCGGCGGCGGCGATCACCGCCTGGGTCGCCAGCATCGCCATCAGCAGGTGCAGCACCGCGCGCGTGGTCACCCCCAGCAGGGCGGGCAGCGTCCAGTGCGACGCCATGCGCAACTGGGGGAAATCGCCGCGCATCACCTGCCAGGTCATGCCCCCCAGGATGGCGATCTTGCCGACGGACTTCACGCCCTCCACTGCGCTTTCGGCGCTGAACAACCGGCGCAGGCCGCTCAGGGGACTCACCCGGTTCGGCTGCGGCTTCAGCGCCCCGCTGTGCAGCAGGAAGCCGGTCTGGGCCACCACCGCGAGAAGGCCGGCCAGCAGCACGGGCAACACCACCGGCGCGAGGGCGCCGGCCAGTGCGGCAAAGGCACGGTGCAGCCCGGCCGCCCCGGCCAGCGCCGGCGCATCCGCCCGCATCAGGAACACACGCAGTCGCAGTGCCAGGTCGTGGGCGATCTGCGGTCCATTGACGGCCAGCACCAGCGTCGCCGCGACCAGCCCGGCCAGCACCGGCAGTTCGCGCGACATCGGCACATCGCCTTCCTCGCGCGCACGCATCAGGCGACGCTGGGTTGCGGGAAGGGTGCGGTCTTCCTGGCTGGCCTCTTCCGCCATGGCCGATCAGCCCAGCCCGGGCAGGCCGGACAGCCCGTCGCGGGTGGCCTCCAGAAAGGTGCCCAGGATCACGGCGGACAGCGCCGCCAGCAGCAGCAGCCCGCCGAGGATCTGTCCCGGCAAGGCAACGAAGTACACCTGGATCCGCGGCACCAGGCGGGCGAGCAGTCCGATGGCCACATGCCAGACGATCATCGCCAGCACGAACGGTGCGGCCAGGCGCAGGGCGAGCGCGAACATGTCCCCCACCGCGCGCACCGACAGGGAAGCGCCGTCACCGGCGGGCAGCAACGTGCCGGGCGGGATCAGATGATAGCTGCCGGCCAGTGCGGTCAGCGGCAGTGCGTACAGGCCGGTGGACAGCACCAGCAGCGGCACCGCCATTTCAAACAGCCGCGACAACGCCGAGGTCTGCGGCCCCAGTTCGGCGCTGGGCTGCAGCACCGTGGCGATGCCGAGGAAGTAGGCGATGAACTGCGCGGCCACCGGCAGGGCGAGGGTGAACACCCGCGCCAGCCAGCCGAACCAGATGCCGGTGACCAGTTCGGCGGCAATCATGCCGGCCGCCTGCAGTCCCGGATCGGGGGCGGGCGGCACCAGCGGTGCGATCACCGGCAGCAGCACGATCGTGATGGTCAGCGCCAGGCCGGCGCGCACCATGGGCGGCAGGGCGCCGTCCCCCAGGCCGGGCAGCAGCGCCATGGCGCCGCCGGTGCGTGCCAGCACCAGGATAAAGGCGAAGGTCCACGCCGGCAGCGCGGCGAGCAGCGCTGCCGTATCGGTCATGATCCGCCGACCGCCACCATGCGGTCGAACAGCAGGTGCGCGTAGCTGGCAAGCGCCCCGTACATGAACGGGCCGAGCAGAACGAGGGCGAGGGCGAGGGCGACGATCTTGGGGACGAAGACGAGGGTGGCCTCGTTGATCTGCGTGATCGCCTGCAGCAGCGAGACCAGCAGGCCGACCACCAGGGTGACGGTCAGCAGCGGCCCGCCAAGCTTGAGCATGACCAGCATGCCGTCGCGCATGACGGCGGCGACGTCACCTTCGTTCATCGGCGGGGGCGTGGGTGGCGGCGTGGGAGGGGGTTCGGACGATGGGCGTGACCGCCGGCGTCGGCGGAAGAGCGGCCGGCGGCGCGCGCAAGGGTGCGACCGGCGGCGCGGCGGTGATCGGGGGCGTGGATCGGCAGCGTCGGAACGCGATGGCGGGCTGGCCGCCCCACGTCATGGCCGGCGCAGGCCGGCCATCCTCGACTTTCGGCGGTGCGATGGCCGCGGAAGGACGGGAATGGCCAAAAATCGAGACTGTACCGCCACCTTCCGCGGGTCATGGCCGGGCCTGACCCGGCCATCCACCCGGAATGATCGGGCATCCGCCATGCCGTCCGCGACCCGGTCGTTCCGGGGCTGATGGCCGGGTCAGGCCCGGCCATGACCCGCGGGCCGCGTGCCACGACCCTCGCGAAACCGGAATCGCCGGTCCGCCTGGAAGCGGCCACCCCCATCAGATCGGCATCTTCATGATGTCCTGGTACGCCTGCACCACGCGATCCCGCACCGCCGTCGCGGTCTGCAACGTGAGTTGGGCCTGGCTGAGCGCCGTGACCACGTCGCTCAGGTTGCCCTGGCCGGCGATCGCCTGCTTCGCCGTGGTCTCGGCCGCATGGCCGGACTGCACGGCGCCCTGCAGCGCGCGCTCGATCGTGGCACCGAAATCGGCGCCCGACCCGGCAGCACCCCGGTCCACCTTGGCATAGGCATTCGCCGCCGTGGCCGGGGTCACGACAAGGGTGGGGATCTGGCTCATTTCAGCAGGTCGATCGTGCGGCTTTGCATGTTGCGCGTCGCCTGCATCACGGCGAGACCGGCGCTGTAGCTGCGTTCGGCGTCGCGCATGTCCATGATCTCGATGATGCTGTTGACGTTGGGCAGCTTGACGTAGCCCTGGGCGTTGGCGGCGGGATTGGCCGGGTCGTAGCGCAGCGGAAATGGGCTTGGGTCGTGGCCGATCTGTTTCACCTGGACGGTGTCCACGCCGAGGCTGCGGTTCATGCGGTCCTCGAACGTGATCGTCTTGCGGCGATACGGGTCGGCGCCGGGGGTGGAGCCGGTGGTGTCCTGGTTGGCCAGGTTCTGGGCGATCACCCGCAGCCGCATGGTCTGTGCGTCCATGCCGGCGGCGGAAATCTGCAGGGTGCGGTCGAGGTTCATGCGTCACCTATCCGGTGCGGCCCAGGGCCATGCTGAACATGGCGAGGTATTTGCGGTAGATCGCGGTCACCAGCGCCTGGGTGCTCTGCGTGTCGGCCACCTTGGTGAGCTCCTGGTCCAGGGCCACCGCGTTGCCGTCGGCCGCGCGCTCCCTGGGCTGCGACTGCACGACGGCCGGCGCCGGGACCGTGCCGGCCAGGTGGCCGGGCTGGGTACGGGCCAACTGGCCGACGTTGGCCCGGGCCAGGGCCTGCGCGAAGGGCGCGGCGTCCTTGGGTACATAGCCGGGCGTGTCCGCGTTGGCGATATCCTGCGCCAGCAGGGCCTGACGATGTTCCGCCCATGACAGGCGTCGTTCGGCAAGATCGAACAGGTTGGCGTGCCCGACATCCATGCCGGAAGGCTAGGTGCAAAAGGTGAAGCAAAGGTTAGCAGCCGCCGGATTTTAGCGGCGCGGGACGATCGCCGGACATCGGGAACGCGTACAACATAATGGCCGGGCAGATCTCCGCCCGGCCATACGATCACAACCGGACTGGCTAGGCCCGGCCGTTGTGCGAAAGCTGCGCCGACAGCTCCTGCAGAATGGCGTCGGCAAGACTTGGATTGGCGCGGCGGATCTGGCCGGCGCGCAGCGTGGCGGCAAGGTCACGGTTGGGATGTGCCACCCAGTGTTCCAGGAACATCAGATCGGCCGCTGCACCGCTGTCATGCAGCGCTGCCAGCGCCCGACGCACCGCCTCGGTGCGGGGATAGGTTTCCACGTTGGTATCGAAGGCCATGGCGTTGTCCCGTCGGTGATGCCACCGCGCGCTGGCACGGTGACATCGCCCGAATTAGGGATATCGCGTTAACACCGCCACTGCGTCGTGATGACAGTGTGGTGAAAGATCTGCCAATCGAGAAGCTCAGTAGCGGTACAGATCGTGCTTGAACGGTCCGTTCGCGGACACGCCGATATAGTCCGCCTGTTTGTCTGACAACCGCGTGAGCTTTGCTCCCACTTTCGCGAGATGCAGGGCCGCCACTTTCTCGTCCAGCGCCTTCGGCAGCGTATAGACCTTGCGCTCGTACTGGCCGGCCGGCGCGTTGAACAGTTCGATCTGCGCAAGCACCTGGTTGCTGAAGCTCGCGCTCATCACGAAGCTGGGATGCCCGGTCGCGTTGCCCAGGTTCACCAGGCGGCCCTCCGACAGCACGATCAGCCGCTTGCCGTCGGGGAACACCACTTCGTCCACCTGCGGCTTCACGTTCTCCCACTTGTAGTTGCGCAGCGCATCGATCTGGATCTCGGAATCGAAGTGGCCGATGTTGCAGACCACGGCACGATGCTTCATCGCCCGCATGTGGTCCAGCGTGATCACATCGACATTGCCGGTGGCGGTGACGAAGATGTCGCCGATCGGCGCGGCATCCTCCATGGTCACCACCTGGTAGCCTTCCATCGCCGCCTGCAGTGCGCAGATCGGATCCACCTCGGCCACCATCACGCGGCAGCCGGCGTTGCGCAGGCTGGCGGCGGAGCCTTTGCCCACGTCGCCGAAGCCGTTCACCACCGCGACCTTGCCGGCCATCATCACGTCGGTGCCGCGGCGGATGCCGTCCACCAGCGATTCACGGCAGCCGTACAGGTTGTCGAACTTGCTCTTGGTGACGCTGTCGTTGACGTTGAACGCCGGCGTCAGCAGCTTGCCGTCGCGCGCCATGTCGCGCAGCCGGTGCACGCCGGTGGTGGTCTCCTCGGAGATGCCGCGTACGTCCTTCAGCAGCTCCGGATACTTCTGGTGCATCAGCAGCGTCAGGTCGCCGCCGTCATCCAGGATCATGTTCGGCGTCCAGCCGTCCGGGCCGCGCACCGTCTGCTCGATGCACCACCAGAACTCGTCCTCGCTCATGCCCTTCCAGGCGAACACCGGCACGCCGGCGGCGGCGACCGCGGCGGCGGCGTGGTCCTGGGTGGAGAAGATGTTGCACGACGACCAGCGCACGGTCGCGCCCAGCGCCTGGAGGGTCTCTATCAGCACCGCGGTCTGCACCGTCATGTGCAGGCAGCCGGCGATGCGGGCGCCCTTCAGCGGCTTCGCGGACCCGTACTCCTCGCGGATGGCCATCAGGCCGGGCATCTCGTCCTCGGCCATGGAGATCTCCTTGCGGCCCCAGTCGGCCTGGGAGATGTCCTTTACCTTGTAGTCCTGCGCGGCTGCGGGTCCGGCCATGTCGATACGCTCCTGCTGGGTGCGGCGGCGGTATATAAAGATATCTGCATGTTTGCAAATCGCAGGCTGGCCGTTGGCGTCAGATGCGCCCCGATTGGCCCGTCAGCGGCACGAAAGCCACCGACAGAACGCGGCGGTCGCTGATGCTGCCGTCCGCGGCCTTGGTGATCAGGCGCAGGTCCTGTTCGCCGTCCTGCGGCCCCACCGGGATCACCATCCGCCCGCCCGGCGCCAGTTGCCGCAGCAGCGCCGGCGGCACCGACGGGGCCGCGGCGGTCACGATGATGGCGTCGAACGGCGCCCGTTCGGACCAGCCCTGGCCGCCGTCGCCCGTGTGCAGCGCGATGCGATCGTAGCCCTGGCTGTGCAGCACCACGCGGGCCCGGTCCGCCAGTTCCGGGATCACCTCGACCGACGCCACCGAATCCGCCAGCTCGGCCAGGACCGCCGCCTGGTAGCCGGAGCCGGTGCCCACCTCCAGCACGCGGTCGGTCCGTTTCAGGTCCAGCAGATCGGTCATCAGCGCGACGATGAAGGGCTGGGAGATGGTCTGGCCATGGCCGATGGGCAGCGGCGCGTTCACCCAGGCGCGGTCTTCATCGGCCGGGCTGACGAAGGCCTCCCGCCGGACCTTGCGGATCGCCGCCAGCACGGGCGGGGCGAAATGGGTCCGTCCGGTCCAGCGGGCGGTGAACCGTGCCTCGTCCTCGATCCGGGCGATCAGCTCGTCCTGCCGGGTCATGCGCTTCTCCGCTGCCGCCTGCCATGCTGCGGGGCAGGTAAGCGTGGGACGGTGCCGCTGCCAGGGGCAACGCCGGCCGCGCCGCCTTCGGCTTGAAGCCGGACCCGGACCTGGCCCACACTATGAACCCTGGCCCACACTATGAACGTCGTGCGTTCCACAGCGTCAGCGGATCGCCGCCCCACACTACAGGCCATGGCGACGTCCAACGGAGGCGATGTGGACCAGATCGTGCCCAACCTGCTCGACCCGGCGAAGTTTCGCGACCCGGTGCACACCGCCCGTGGCGAGCGGCGTGCGCATGTCGCGCTGCGCCGGCTGGAGACGCTGTGGTTCAACACCGGCACGCTGTGCAACATCACCTGCAGCCACTGCTATATCGAATCCTCGCCCCGCAACGACCGGCTGGCCTACCTGACCCGCGCCGAGGCCGCCGCCTACCTGGACGAAATCGTCCGCGACGGCTTGCCCACCGATACGATCGGCTTCACCGGCGGCGAGCCGTTCATGAACCCCGACATCATCGCCATGCTGGAGGACGCGCTGGGCCGCGGCTTCCGCGCCCTGGTGCTGACCAATGCGATGAAGCCGCTGCACAACCGTCGCGCCGCGCTGCTGGCATTGCACCAGCGCTACGCGGACCGGCTGACCATCCGTGTCTCGCTCGACCACCACAGGCCGGCGGTGCATGAGGCCGAACGTGGAACGGGCACCTGGGCGCCAACCATCGGGGGGCTGGTCTGGCTCGCCCGGCATGGCTTCGCATTGAACGTGGCGGGGCGTCAGCTCACCGGTGAGTCGCCGGAAGCGCTGCGCGCCGGCTACGCCCGCCTGTTCGCGGAACTGGATGTGCCGGTGGACGCATCGGATCCGGTGCAACTGATGCTGTTCCCCGAGATGGACGCAAGGCGCGACGTGCCGGAGATCACCGAAGCCTGCTGGGGCATCCTGCACAAATCCCCCGACGATGTGATGTGTGCGTCCTCGCGCATGGTCGTGAAGCGCAGCGGCGCACCGCACCCGGCGGTGCTGGCCTGCACGCTGCTGGCCTACGACCCGCGCTTCGAGCTCGGCCGCACGCTGGAGGAGGCCTCCGGCCCGGTGGCACTGAACCACCCGCACTGCGCCGCATTCTGCGTGCTGGGCGGCGCCGCCTGCAGCCGCTGACCACCCGCCGCCCCATGCCTTGCCGACTGCTGGAGCGGCCATGCACCGGGGAGACTTGCCAAGCGACGGCAGCATCGGTGTAGCCTGTCCCCACGCCCCGCAGACGGGCGCACACGCAGGAGGATCGGCCATGTTGCTGGGCTACTTCGCCATGCCGTCACACCCCCCGGAAAGGGGTTTGAAGGAAGGCCACGACTGGGATCTGCAGACGCTTCGCTGGCTCGATGAGCTGGGCTACGACGAAGCGTGGATCGGCGAACACTACACCTCGCCGTGGGAGCCGCATCCGGCGCCCGACCTGCTGATCGCCCAGGCCCTGCAACAGACCAAGCGCCTGCGCATCGGTCCCGGCGGCTTCCTGTTGCCGTATCACCATCCGGCCGAACTCGCCCACCGCGTGGCCATGCTGGACCACCTGTCGGAAGGCCGGCTGAATTTCGGCGTCGCCGCGTCCGGGCTGCCCAGCGACTGGGCGCTGTTCCAGGTGGACGGCATGGCCGGCGTCAACCGCGACATGACGCGCGAAGCCCTCGACATCATCCTGCGCCTGTGGAGCGAGGAGAAGAGCTTCACCTACGACGGCAAGTTCTGGAAGGTCCAGAAGCCGGAGACGATGTTCGAGTTCCTGAAGCCGCACATCTATCCGCTGCAGAAGCCGCATCCGCCGATCGGCGTGGCCGGGCTGTCGAAGCAGTCGGACACGCTGAAACTGGCCGGTGAACGCGGCTTCCTGCCGCTGTCGCTGAACCTCAACCCGGCCTATGTGGCGAGCCATTGGGAAGCGGTGGAGATCGGCGCGGCCCGGTCCGGCCGCACGCCCAGCCGCGCGGACTGGCGCCTGGTCCGCGAGGTGTTCGTGGCGGACACCGATGCCGAGGCGTGGAAGCTCTGCGTCGATGGCATGATGGGCCGGATGATGCGCGAGTATTTCCTGCCGCTGCTGGGCCAGTTCGGCTTCCTGGATTACCTGAAGCACGATCCGGACGTGGCCGACTCCGACGTTACGCCGGAATACTGTGCGAAGCACAACTGGCTGGTCGGCTCGCCGGCCACGGTGGCCGAGAAGCTGGAGCGCATCTACCACGAGGCCAACGGTTTCGGCGGCCTGCTGGTGTTCGGCTTCGACTACAAGGACAACCCGCAGGCCTGGTACAACTCGCTGCGGCTGTTCAAGCAGGAAGTCGCCCCGCGGGTGGCGCACCTGGTGCCGGACCCGAGGCGCGCGGCGGCCGAGTAAACCGCGTCGGTCGGTGTCTGGTCCTTCCGGGGCGGCACTTCCCCGGGAGGGCGCGCGACTGGAACCATGTCGTGGCGGGTGAACGCTCGCCGCGACATGGTTTGTTGCGCCCGGGTCCACGCCTTGCCATCCCCGGGGCAGGACTGCATGACAGCCGCCGACGCCTGGCTGCGAGCACCAACAGCACGCCGCCGGCACATTCCGCGCCCGGCTGCTCCTGATGCCCCGCACTGCGGCCATCAGGTGATCGTGCTTGCTTCGGTCTGCGGATTTCGCCTACCACCACCGGCGCCTTCGACGGCGCGCAGTCTGCCCGCCGTCGCCCCCATGCGGCGCACGCGAAACCGCCGCCGTCGCCGGAGCAAACGCCGCCCTCATGGTTTCCTACCCGGATCGTCCCAATCCCGACCTGCTGGAGCGGATTCCGCTGAGCGCCCAGGTGGTCCTCGACGTTGGCTGTGGCGCCGGCGCGCTGGGTGCCGCCTATCGCCTGCGCAACCCGCGGGCCCGGCTGCTGGGCATCGACAGCCACCCCGACCTGACCGCGCTGGCCGCCGACCGCCTGGATGAAGTGGCCGCGGTGAACGTCGAGGACGATCCGCTGCCGTTCGACGTTCCCGAAGGCATCGACTGCGTTGTCTATGGCGACATCCTGGAACACCTGAGCGACCCGTGGCGGGTGCTGCGCCGGCACGTCGAGGCGCTGACGCCGGACGGAACGGTGCTGATCTGCATTCCCAACCTGGAACATTGGAGCTTCACCGCCCGGGTGCTGCGCGGCGACTGGGACTATGAGCCGAGCGGGCTGCTGGATGAGACGCATCTGCGGTGGTTCGGGCTGGAGAGCATGCGCAAGAGCCTGGTGGAGGCCGGGCTGAGCCTGTGCGACGTCCACCCGCGCATCTTCGACGGCGAACAGGCGCGCGCTTTCGTGGCGGCCATGACGCCGGCGCTGCAGGCGCTGGGGATCGATGTCGAGTCCTACGCCAGGCGGGCCGCGCCGCTGCAATATGTCTGGCGCGCGCGCAAGCAGCCGCAGCAGCGCCTGACTGTTGCGTCCAGCATGATTCCGCCGGTGGGCGGCGTGTCCGATGTGCGGGTGGTGCAGCCTCTGGCGGCCATGGCAACCGATCCGGTGGTCACGACCATGATCACCGGCCAGGTTTCCGTTCCGACCATCGGCGATGACGCGCCGCGCGTCTTCATCCTGCACCGCCCGATTCTGTCGGGTCCGGAGGGACGTGCCCTGGTGGAGCGGCTGATGGATGCAGGCTGGCTGGTGGTCACCGAATTCGACGACCATCCGGATTTCCTGCAGAACATTTCCAACACGGACTACCTCACCTTCCGCGGCGTGCACGCCGTGCAGACCAGCACGCCCGCGCTTGCCGAGGTGCTGCGCCAGCGCAATCCGGAAGTGGCGATCTTCCCCAATGCCATCGCCAGCCTGCCGGAGCGGCACAACTTTGCCGATCCGGGCCGGATGACGGTGTTCTTCGGCGCGTTGAACCGTGAGCAGGACTGGGCACCGCTGGTCCCGGCGCTGAATGCCGTCGCACAGAAGGTGGGCGACCGCCTGCGTTTCTCGGTGGTGCACGACCGCGGATTCTTCGACGCGCTCCAGACGCCGCACAAGGAATTCACCGAGACCTGCGACTACCCCACCTATTTCGACCGGCTCGGCCGTTGCGAGATTTCGCTGATGCCCCTGGCGGATACCGGGTTCAATCGCGCCAAGTCGGACCTGAAGTTCATCGAGGCTGGTGCCTGCGGGGTGGCGTCGCTGGCCAGCACCGTGGTGTACGGTGATGCGATCGACGACGGCCGCACGGGCCTGCTGTTCCGCAACGCCGACGAACTGCACGCACGCCTGCTTCGCCTGGTGGTGATGCCGGACCTGGCACGTGAGCTGGGTGAGGCTGCCCGCCGCTATGTCGCGGAGGAGCGCATGCTGGCCTACCAGGTTGCCTCTCGGATCGCCTGGTACCGCTCGCTGTGGGCGCGGCGCGAGTTGCTGACCGCCGCGCTGCGGGCGCGCCTGGATTCGGCGCAGCCGCAACTTGCGCCTGTGGCGTAGGGCGCGGGGAGTCCTGCCGGCCCGCGTCGGATTCGACACAAAGGACTGGCGTCAGATGTCATGGCCGGGGTTCTTCATGTCGCGGCGGCGTGCCGCACGTCGCGGCTGGGCCCCGCATGCCACGGCCGCGTCCTTCATGTCATGGCCGGGCTTCGACCCGGCCATCTACCCCGCAACGATCGGGTCGGCATGCAACGGAACACGCCTGGACGGGGGCAGATGGCCGGATCAAGTCCGGCCATGACACGGAAAAGTCCGGTCACGATGAAAAGCCCGGTCACGACGAAAAGCCCGGTCACGACGACAAGTCCGGTCACAACGAAAAGTCCGGTCACGATGAGGAAAAGCGGTTTCCGTCCGCACTGATTCAGCGCCCCGGGGCTTCAGCGCCGTCGGGGCACGGGTCGGTCGTGACGGTGAATGCCCGCCGATGCGTCAGCCCGAACGCGGCTTGCTGTCACTCCGCCGCGATTTGCGCCGACACCCCGGGCTGATACAGCCGGAGATAGCCCTCCACCATTGCCTCGCGCGCCGGCGGCTCGGGCAATGCGTTGTGCAGGCGCTGCCACAGCCCGTCTTCCTCGCAGGCCCGCCGGATCACCGCGGCGAGTGCCCGTGCATCGCCCATTTCGAAGTGCAGCCCATTCACGTCGTCGCTGACGCGCTCCGCCATGCCGCCGACATTGGAGCAGATCACCGGGCGGCCGAACATCCAGGCTTCGGAGATCACCAGGCCGAAGATTTCCCACCAGACCGACGGCACCACGCACCAGTCGATCCGCGCCATGCGCGTGTGCAACTGTTCGACATGATACGACCCGTTATGCGTAACGATCCGCTCGGCCAGAGGCAGCGCGGCCTCCTCCGCCAGAAACACCTCGATCTCCTCCCGCACCGAGTCGGAGGCAAATTCGATGTTGGCGCCGTTGAGTTCCACCTGGAAGTCGGAGAAGCCCTCGGCGCGCAGGATGCGTACCGCGCGCAGCAGGATGTGCACGCCCTTGTCGTCGTGGATCTGGCCGAAGAAACCGAACCGGTTGCGCCGGCGCGGCGCGGACCGTACCGCTGGCGGGGCCCCGTACCGGCGCTGTCCATTGGGGACGTGGAACAGCCTGTCCGGCGGCAGCCCCCATTTCGCGTAGTGATCGATCATGAAGCGGCTGGGGCAGGTGAAACTGTCCACGTGCCGCAGGTGATGCATGAACCACATCTTGCGCACCAGGAATTCCTCCGGTCCGCGATCGGGATAGCACTGGTGGCAACGCACCTGGCTCGCATGGTCGCACAGCGAGCGGTCGGTACGGCGCACCATGTGTCCGTCGGCATGGCAGATCGCCAGGAACTCATGGAAGGTGAACACGATGCGGCAGTCCGGCAGGACGCGCCGGACGATGCTGACGAAATCGATGCCGTAGGTCAGGAAGTGGTGGAAATGCACCACGTCCGGCTGGATGGTCTGCAGGAACTCGATGAACGTCTCGACCAGCAGCGGCTCGCCGGTCTTGTGCCACCAGTGATTGTAGTCGCGGCTGAGGAACAGGAATTCGTCCTCCCGCCCGTCGAAGCCGGTGATTCGCGCTCCCGACTTGTACAGGCCCGGCTGGGTGGCGTCGGCCGAGGCCAGCAGGAAGCAGCGCAGATCGGTCCGGCTGCGCAGCGCCTGGAACAGTTCGTAGCAGACCTGCTGCGCACCACCGCGCACCAACTCGGGATGGAACAGGCTGATAAGCAGGACTTTGCGTTGCATGGTCAGACCGGGCGAATACGCGTGCCGCGCGCCTGCGTACCGGGGCGCGCTGCCGCGGCGCGGCGGGTCGGCGCGCGAACCGGATCGGCGGTGGACTGGGCCGGGGTGGCGGCAGACAGGCGCGGCGTACGGCCGATCAGGTCGGGCATGATCGTTGCCTCCCAGGTGCGGGTGAACAGCCAACGGTTGATCAGCGAACCGCCCTCATGCCGCGGCAGGCGGCGCGAGCCTTTGCCTTCCAGGTGCCACATCGGAATGTCGTGCAGCCACACCGGCGTGCCGTTGCGCAGGCTCTTCAGGCACAGATCGGCATCTTCGTAATGACCGAACACGTAGTCTTCGGTGAAACCGCCGAGCTTCTCGAACCAGGCGCGGTCGATCGACATGAAGGCGCCGGTCACCGCGGGCACCGGGCGGGACTCGACGTATTGCGTGGCCCAAGCCGGCGCACCCTTGCCGTAGTGCTCCACCCGCAGCAACGCCCGCTGCGTGACGCGGCCCGAATCCGACAGGATGCCGGTGTCGGCTTCGAAATACATCCCACCATGCATCAGTGACCCATCATCATAGAACAGCGACGTCCCGAACAGCCGCGTCTGCTCGGCCGGCAGCGCGGCCAGCAAGTCGGTGTGCCGCTGCGCCCAGTCGGGATCGCGCGGAAACACGTCCGGATTGACGCAAAGGATGCGGTCGCTGCGCGCGAACTGCACGCCGACATTGTTGGCCATGCCGAATCCGGCGTTGTCCGGCAGCATCACCAGGCTGACCGGCAGGCCGTAGATCATCTCGGTGATGCGCGCCTCGCGGTGTAGCTGTTCCGCCAGTTCGGGACTGTTGACGACATAGATGAATTCATGGTCCGCGGCGCCGTTGCCCTGTGCGTAGGCGCAGTTCTGGACGAACAGGTAGTCGGCGATGCCGTACAGCGGCACGATGATGGACGCGCGGTAGCGCGGGCGCTGCGGTCCGAAGCGCGACACCGTGGCGCCCGCGACGATGCTGCGGGAGATGGTGCGGCTGAAACCGATCAGCGCGTCGCCGACATCCCGGTCGAGATTGACGAATGTCTCGGCGACGTGATTTCCGTGATACGTGCCGCCGGCGAGATAGCCCATTGCCGTATCCCGCACTTCCGCATCGGTTGCGACCATCGGCGCCCGCCGCAGTTCGGCGCTGCTGCCATTCGCAAAGTGTAATGTCGTCGTGCACTCCACGCCTGGCTGTGCCGCCGGCGTCGCGCCCGACGCACGCTGACCGAACAGCCAGAAACCGTAATGGTAGGGGCCCGGAGCGGGAAGCACCGCCTCGACATCGCTGCGGCGTACCCGGGGAAAGCGCGACCACGACCAGCTTTGGTCGTCGAGCTGCGCCTCGATCGCTGTCAGCGCGGTCAGGCGGTCATCCGCCCAGCCGGCGATGAATATTGCACCGGACTTTGACACGGCAACCGCTTCCAGGCTGGCCGCAGGCGTACCGGGCTTTGCGCCGGGCCGTGGTTCGGCGCTTCGCAGCGGCCGGCTTAGCGCACGGTATTCAGGGTGTTCCAGGCGTCGTTCCATCTGGCCGGCCAGGCGGTAGTGCTCCAGCGCCGAGACGATTTTGCCGCGCCGGACGGCATCGGATACGTCGGCAAAAGCCGCAAGATAAGCGGCTTCGTCGAAGTCCTCGGGCACAGGCTCGATCGTCGGGTCGGCCTCGGCGGAGCCGGCATTGTCCGGCATGACGTCACGTCCTTCTTGTTCAGGCGTCCCGGCCGACGGGGGCCGGTCATGCGTCCGGCGTACGCCGCCCGGGCGTCGTTTCCCGGTCGGCGCCGACTGCCGTCTGAGATTGGCCGGAAGACCAGTATCCAACCGTGCTGCCTTGCTGCTGATACGGGACGGGGCGTCCTGGAAACGGAAAGCCTGCGTCTCTTCGCGCACTTATAACGCATACGAATGACTTCTCGCAACGGCGTGATCAGCGTGGTACCTGCCTTGTGCCTGCAGGGAGGCCGGTCAGGCGAGTTGCCATGGCCGGCGATTTTCACTAAATGTGATGCGCGCGCTCCGGTGCTATGCCGGTGCGTATCTTGTTTGCATCGTATCGCGTAGAGTAACGGCATCGCATGGACCTGCCACCGTCTGGCACCGCGGCCCCGGCCGACACGGAACGCGACGCCGCCGCGCGCCAGGTTCTGGCGCTTTACCGGACGTTGCTGAAGCGCGCGCCACGCCCGGCCGAACACGAGCGTTGGATCGATGCCTTGCTGAACGGCCTGCATTCCGACGCCGCACGCGCCGCGATCCAGCAGTCGCCCGAGTATCAGGAACTGCAACGTGGGGCCGGCTTTGCGGCCCGCATCGTCGCCACTGGCTTGTTCGATGCCGAGTGGTACCTGCAACGCTACCCGGATGTGGCCGCCGCGGGGTTCGATCCTCTGCGCCATTACTGCGGCCCCGGACGGCGGGAACAGCGTGCGCCGAACGCGTATTTCGCGCCGAAGGCGTACCGCAGGCTGGCCGGCCTTGCCGCCGACGCCGACGCCTTGCTGGACTACGCCGAACGGGGCGAGGCGGCCGGGCTGGCGCCGGGCCCGTGTTTCGACCCGCAATGGTATCGGCAGGCATACCGCCTGCCCGCGAACGTCTCGCCGCTCGCACATTTCCTGCAGCACCGCACAACGGGGGGCTTTGCACCGTTGCGCCGGCTGTGGGCGGTGGCGCAGCAGCCGGCGCGCGAATCGGGCGATCCGTTCCTGGCCTGGCTCGACGCGCGCGGAGATCCGCTGGGGCAGGCCGCGCCCGATATCGCGGCGCTGGTACCGGCCGGCGTGTTCGATGCCAACCATTATCAAATTGTCAATAATGATGTTTTTGAATCCGATCTCGATCCGCTGGCGCATTATTGCGCCTTCGGCTGGCGTGAAGGCCGCAACCCGAGCTTCTATTTCGATACGCGCTGGTACCTGGCCACCAACCCGGAGGTGGAGCGCCTGGGGGTGAATCCGCTGGTGCACTACCTGCTGGTGGGTGAGGCGGCCGGCCGGCGCCCGGTGGTCTATTTCGAACCTGGCTGGTACCGCCGGACCTACGCTGTGCCCGAGGGCCAATCGGCTCTGGCGCATTACCTGGCGCACCGGCACAGCGGCGCCTTCTCGCCGGTCTCGCAGTTCGATCCGGACTGGTACCGGGCCCATGCCCGGCAGCGCCTGCATGCGCGGCGCGACCCCTTTGCGCATTACCTGGTCGCCGGCATGCGCGATGATCTTTCGCCCGGCCCGGACTTCGACCCGGCGGCCTGGCGGGCCCGCAGGCGCGGCCGGCGCAGCCGGCATTTCGCCCGGATGCTGACCCCCGAGCGGGACAATCCGCTGATCGACTACCTGCTGACGCACTATCGGTAGCGCACCGCCGCCACCGAACGTGGCGCCACCCCTTGCCCCGCGGTGCCCGAGCCCCTTGAATGCCGGCCGCACAGTCAACCGCAGGGGGAAACACGCCGATGCCGCAACTTTCCGGAAAAGTCGCCTGGGTCACCGGGGCAGGCAGCGGGATCGGTGAAGCTGCCGCACTCGCGCTGGCCCGCGAGGGGGCCACCATCGTGCTGACCGGCCGCCGTCCCGCGCCGCTGGAGGACGTCGCCCGCCGTATCCGCGATGCCGGCGACGACGCGTATCCGCAGCCCGCGGACCTGATGGATTCGGCGCAGGTGCAGAAAGTGGGGGACTTCATCCGGCAGAAATTCGGCCGGCTGGACATCCTGGTGAACAACGCCGGCCTGAACATCACCGATCGCCATTGGGACAAGCTGACTCCCGCCGGCATCGACGAGCTGGTGCACGGCAACCTGTCCTCGGCGCTGTATTGCGTCACCGTCGCGCTGCCGTTCATGCGGGCGCAGAAGGATGGCGTGCTGATCCACACCGCCTCGATGGCCGGGCGCTTCATCGGCGGCTTTTCCGGCCCGATCTACACCGCCGCCAAGCACGGCGTGGTGGCGATGAGCCACAGCATCAACATGGAGGAGTGTGTCAATGGCATCCGCTCCACCGTCTTCCTGCCGGGCGAGGTGGCGACGCCGATCCTGGACAAGCGCCCCAACCCGGTAGGGCCGGAGGAGCGTGCGCGCATGGTGCAGCCCGAGGATTGCGGCGACCTGATCCGCTATGTCGCCTGCCTGCCGCGCCACGTGGTGATGAACGAGGTGATGCTCGCGCCCACCCACAACCGCAGCTACGTTGCTGCCCTGCAACGCAAACTCTGAAGGATACACGCCACGATGGCTACGAACCGCCGCAAGGTGATGGTGCCGCACACCATGGGCAAGCAGGGCATCGACCTGCTGAAGGCCCGCGACGACATCGAGACGGTGATCTATCCCGCCACGATTTCCCAGGCCGATCTGCTACCGCAACTGCAGGACTGCATCGGCATCGCGCTGTCCGGCACGCCCTACAAGCAGACCGAGATGGATGCCTCGCCGGCGATGGCCGTGGTGGCGCAAATCGGCGTCGGCTACGACGCGGTTGAAGTGCCGGCGCTGACCGCGCGTCGCGTGCCGCTGATGGTGGCCGGCACCGCCAACTCCACCAGCGTGGCGGAGCAGGCGTTCCACCTGATGATCTCGCTGGCCAAGAAGCATGCGGCGATGGACCGGCTGGTGCGCGACGACAAGTGGGCCGACCGCCATGCCGCGCTGCCGATGGAGCTCAGCGGCAAGACGGTGCTGATCGTCGGTTTCGGCCGCATCGGCACACGGTCGGCGCGGCGGTGCCAGGCGTTCGACATGAACGTGCTGATCTTCGATCCCTATGCGGACGCGGCGCAGATCCGGGCAGCGGGGCATGAGCCCGTATCGGACCTGGATGCCGCCCTGCCGCGCGCCGACTTCATCAGCATCCACTGCCCGAAGAATCCGGAAACCGTGGGGATGTTCAACGCGGCGCGGTTCGCGCGCATGAAGCGCGGCGTGTTCATCGTCAACACCGCGCGCGGCGGCATCATCGATGAACCGGCGCTCGCCGACGCACTGACATCGGGCCAGGTTGCCGGCGCCGGGCTGGACGTGTTCGAGCAGGAGCCGACGCCGCGCGACAACAAGCTGCTGCACCTGGACAACGTGATTGCCTCGCCGCACATGGCCGGCGTAACGGCGGAGGCGGTGCAGGCGATGGCGCTGGCGACGGCCCAGAACATCCTCAGCGTTTTGGACGGTGAGCCGAACCGCGACAACGTGATCAACAAGGAAGTGCTGGACTGAACCTTCGGGGTGTGCCGCTCCGGACCTGACGGGCAGGCTTCGCGGATGGACCCAACCAAGTCGTGGCGGGCGCGGGTACAACGGAGTTCGTTGGTACGCGCCTGCCGCGTGCGATGCGCATCGCGTCATGGCCCGCGCAGGCGGGCAGGCCATTCACGCGTTTTCCTTGAAGCCCCCGGTTCACGCGTGGGCATTGGCGTGCTGTTGCCCGTGACCCGGAAGCCTCGCAAAGCTGCGAATCTCATGTGACGTAGCGCGTAGGCGTCCCACGCTGATCCCACGCTGAAGGATGGTCCGGACTACGCGATGCTGTTCGTGAGGGTTCATCGGTCGGCATGCCGGCGCGACCGGATGACGATCCTGGATCGCGCCCCGGCTCTGCATGTCCCTTGGGGAACAAGGCCCCTATCGCTGCCGCTGCCGGAACCACAAAGATCGGCGCACCGTGCATGACGATGCGGCCAATCTGGAAATCCGTGGTTACGGTCAAAGCCAGAACGGCCAAGGCGACCACCAGCAGCAGATCGCTACGCCGGAACCTTCCCTGAAGGTCTGGTGCGCGCCAACCGATAAGGGCTATGCCGGCCAGCAACACGGTGGGCCAAAGGTTCAGGATCAACCCGCGAGCCGAGAGTGAGGCAGCTATATTCGCCGCAATCCGCAGTGGATATCCCGCGGGGCGGATCTGGTACGCATTGCCAGGCAGAGCGACCAGCTTGACCATCAACAGGTATATCGCCAGCGCGGCGAGGCTCGCGATCCAAGGTGCCAGCAACCGCATTCTGTCCCGGGGAACAAGCAGACAGCGGATCGTGAGCCAAAGGGCAAGAACCATGCAGATTTTTTCGTTGAGAACGACCGACCCAATGATTGCAGAGGCAAAGATTGCCGGTCGGTCGATGAGCATCACCATGATGGTGACGCCAAGAATTGCCAGCGGGTCAATGCCGTAAATCTGGCTGTACCAGCAGAGAACGAACAGCAGCGCACCCGCTAACACGGCATGGCCCAAATCCAGGCCACATCGCAGAGCGATCCGACCGCACAGGAACGCCGCGCCGAGCGCCGAAAAATAGGATAGTGCGGCAATCGCCGCCGTCGCTCGCATGTACGTGGCAGTGACGGATGTCGGAAGATTGCTGAAATGGAAGGCTGGCAGCAGTTCATAGAAAGGCAGCGCGGCTGCCGCCGACAGCAGACGGTAACCATAAGGCGCCTCGGGAAACGCGCCGCCATGCTGTCCGACCAGCCAGAGTACGAAGGGCGCATAGTCGTCGCGTGGCATCGTCTGGAAAATCATAGTGCGGTAGATTGTCCAGAAGAACGGCGATAGCGCCGCCGCGCACCCGACGAAGGATAGCACCCAAACAAGCCATGTTCTATGAGCGAACGGCGTCTTGCCAAACATGCATAACCTATTCACTTGGTCCCTGGCGCAATTGCCCTCTCCGCAACGGGCTGACGCGCCAGCCAACTCCCGAAGTGACAAACCGCTCCTTTTGAAGGGATTTGATAGACTGTCGCAGCAAATTGCGCCAGCGCTCTCTGTCGGTCAGCAGCCGTGATGCTGGTGGAGTGTTTGCTGGCGGGCCAGGGCCGGGCGCAACGTGGTACCGTCTCTGACCACGCTCGCTGCTCGGGTGCCGCTGCCGGCGCATGCGCCACGGCATGGGCGGGCTTCGTCTCTCACCACGGCAGGGTGGTCCGGATGCGCGCCCTGGCTTAGCCTTCCACGCATCATCTGGGAGGGACGACGATGCCGGCACGATCGGGACAGCAGTATCTCGATGGCCTCCGCGCGCAGCAGCGCGAGGTCTGGCTGAACGGCGAGCGCGTGCGGGACGTCACCACCCAGCCCGGGCTATCCGGCGGCGCCCACGCCGTCGCCGGACTCTACGACATGCAGCACGACCCGGCCCTGCGCGACAGCATGACCTATGTGCCGCCGGAAGGTGGTGATCCGGTCGGCCTGTCCTTCATCATCCCCCGTACCCTGCAGGACCTGGAACGGCGGCGGGAGATGATGCTGCGCTGGGCACGCTCCACCTGCGGCATGATGGGCCGTTCGCCGGACTTCATGAACGTGGTGTTCTCCACCTGGGCCGCGGCCGCCGACTACTTCGCCGAGGGCCGCCCGGCGTTTGGCGATAACATCCGCAACTACTACCGCCATATCCGCGACAACGACCTGACGCTGACGCACTCCCTGATCAACCTCCAGCGCAGCCGCACCGTATCCGGCCTGTTCAACCTGCAGGACGGCACCGCGCTGCGCATGGTGCGGGAAACCGATGCCGGCATCATCGTCCGCGGCGCCCGCGTACTCGCCACGCTCGGCCCGCTCGCCGACGAAATCGCCGTCTATTCGCCGCGCGCCGCACAGCACGCGAGTGGCCACGATCCCTTCGTGCTGAACTTCGCCATCCCCTGCGGTACCCCCGGCCTGCGCTTCCTCTGCCGCGACAGCTTCGACACCGGCCGGTCCCACTTCGACCATCCCCTTGGCTCCCGCTTCGAGGAAATGGACTGCATCGTCTTCTTCGACGACGTGCTGGTCCCGTGGGAGCGCGTGTTCCTGCTGGGCGAGGTGGACCGGCTCGAACAACACCGCGGCCCGCACCCACTTCTCCGCCCATACCGCGCACCAGGGCGCCACCAAGAACCTCGCCAAATGCGAGTTTGTGCTCGGACTGGCCCATCTGATCACCCAGACCCTCGGCAACACCCAACTGCCGCATGTCGAGGAAAAGCTGGCCGAGCTGACGCTGAACACGGTGCTGATGCGTGCCTGTATCCGCGCGGCGGAGGCTGATGCACAGCTCGACGAATGGGGCGTGATGTGTCCGCACAGTCCCACCATCGAGTGCACACGCAACCTGTTCATGACCGCCTATCCGCGCATGGTGGAAATCCTGCAACTGATCGGCTCGTCGAGCTTCCTGATCACACCCAGCGAGAAGGACATGGATGGTCCGCTGGCTGCCGATATCGAGCAGTACCTGGCCACCGACAGCACGCCGGCACGGGAGCGGGTGCGGCTGTTCCACCTGGCGTGGGATGTGGCGTGCAGTTCCTTCGGCACGCGGCAGGTGCTGTACGAACGCTTCTTCGCCAGCGACCCGCTGACCCGCGCGCGCATCCTGAACGCGATCTACCCGAAGGAAGAGGTGATCCAGCGCGTGCTGGACTTCCTGCATCGCGATGACACGGCCATGTGACACCCGGCCGCCGCGCCCCTGTGCCGCGCCCCTGGACCGCGCCTCTGGGCGACTTGGTCCGGCGCCGCATCGGCGGCTTGGTGTCGTTCCTGTTGCGGTTGGCCGCGCGCACGTTCCTCGGGTTGTTGTTCCAGGAGCCGCCGCGCAGAACCCGCGCGGCAGGGGGCCGGCCAGGCTTCCCGGGCGGCCGGGATCGAACCAGCCGCCGCGGAAGATCGCGTGGCGCAGGCGCCACGTATCGGCATGCTCGGCGTGGGCGATCCACGCCCCGACGCGCTGCCGCACCTCGGCCGGCGTCGACCGTGCCGGCGCGCCAGCGGTCGCGCAGGCCGCGCAGCCGGTTGCGGAAGCGGCGCACGTTCTCCTCGGGCAGGCGCCGCCGGCCGCCGGCAGCAGCTCGTAAGCCGAGGAAAGCTCGCGGGTTCGCCAGTCGCGTGCGATCGAACGTCTTCTCGCGGATGCAGCGACAGCCGGCGCCGGCCAGAAAGCGCGCGATCCGCGCCCGCCACTCGGCCAGCACCGCCGGGTCGTCGTGGAACAGGGCGAAGTCGTCGACGTAGCGGACGTAGCCCCGCGCGCGCAGCACCTCCTTGACGAAATGGTCCAGGCGGTCGAGATAAGGTTGGCGAAGAACTGGCTGGTCAGATTGCCGATCGGCAGGCCGCGGCGCCGCTCGAGCGGCGCCACAGTTCGTCGCCGGGGAAATGCAGAGTACACCGGCTCCTGCGGGTTCGAGCCTCGATGATAGGTCCAGCAGCCAGAGCGTGCGCGGGCAGGCGATCCGCCGCCGCAGGTCGGCTTTCAGCATCGCGTGGTCGATGGCCGGGAAATAGCGGTAGATGTCGCAGCGCAGGACGTGGGCGATGGCGGTCGCGGAACCGCTCGTAGCGGGCGACCGCCCGGTGCGTGCCCTTGCCGGTCCGGTTGGCATAGCTGTCGTCGATGAAGCCGCGCTCGAAGATCGGGCTCGATCACGGCGCACAGCGCGTGATGCACCACCCGGTCGCGGAACGGCGCCGCCGAGACCAGTCGCGCGCTTCGGGTCGCGGACCTCGATCACGGTATAGCGGCCGGGCTGCCAGTCCGGCCCGCACTCGCGTTCCAGGCGCACCAGGTCGCGTCTCCAGGCCGGCGGTAAGCCGCGCGCCGGGCTTGCGGCGCTTGCCTCTTGCATCGCCCGCGCCCTGGTGATATCGCCGCGAATTGGCGATGCCGCCAAACAGATGGTCATGCGCGACGGGCATGCATGCGCCTTGCTCCAGCCGCCGACAGCCGCCCGATTTCGTCCAGCTGCGCGGCCGCGTGCTCGTAGCGGCGCCTGTCGATCAGATGCAGGTCCTGCGACAGGCGCAAGAAGATAGCGCAGGCGTTCTCAGATCCCAGATTGGCCCTGGCCAGCATCGCGTCGCGGCTTCGCGTGTAGGTGGCCTCGATCAGCGCGTCCAGCACGTCGAGCGCGGCCGCCTGGATGCGGTCGCCGAGCACGAATTTCTGGCTGCGCGGGAACTTCTCCACGGTCGGGACCAGCCACAGGATGAACTGGTACATGGCTTCCAGGGCGCATTACCCCCCGGCCGGTCGCCCGCGGCGCTGCCTTCGGCGTGGCGCATGACGACTACCGGGCCGACAACCCGGCCGCAGTGATGGTCCGCGCGGCCGAGCGCACGCTGCTGATCGCCCAGATCGAGACGGTGGAAGGTCTGAACGAGGTCGAGGCGATCGCCGCCACCCCCGGTATCGACGTGGTGTGGCTGGGGCACTTCGACCTCAGCAACTTCATGGGCATTCCCGGCCAGTTCCGGCACCCAGGTGTCTTCATCCTGGATGACATCAGCGAACATCGCTCGGTCCACGCCCCGTGCCTGCGAAAGGTCGGCCCCCCGAAGGTCGGCGCGTGAGAGATTGAAGCCGGACAGGTCGCTGCCGCCGTACGCCGCGCCATCGGTTGCCGCCGCCCAGATCCGTGGCCGGATCAGGCCCGGCAATGGTCGCCGGCTCTCATGGCGAGCAACGACTCCTGGGCCCGCCGACTACTGGACGCATGCTTCCCATGCCTGGCCTACGGCCGAGCGCCGCCCAACCAAGGTTGATCTTGCCTTTTCGCGGGTGGCCCTTCTTTACCAGATAGCGGTCCACGACGCCGCGCAACAGCCCTGGCAGGTTTGCACTTTCCCCGCGGAATTCGGCGCGGAGATCGTCCGTGTGGGCCGAGGCAAGGAACCGCACCTGCGGCAGTTCGTCGCCGGTCTGCCGGAACCGTGCCAGCACCTCCTGATCCGGGCGTGCAACGTCGCCGGCGGGCGCCGTGAATTCCCCCCGCCCGGGATGGTCCTGACCCCCGGAACAGTGCCGGCGTCCCCCCACCGCGTGCCGCTCGGCTGACACCCCGATTCCTCATAATACAGCGTCAGCCGTGTGAGCCCGATGACGGCGCTGATCCGGCGATCGTCGTAGTCATCGAAGCCGGGGCGCAGGTCGAGCAGCGCCTGGACGGCCTGTGCGTGTCCCGGGCCTCGGAGGGCCGCAGGCCGTACCGCGGGCGGTGGTGTGCCGCACAGCCGGCCCATCATGGGCGCACCCGAAACCGCAATGCCGGTCCCTTGAACCCGCCGCCGCCCCCGGCGAAAGTCGCCGCCAACAACCAATCGGGACAGGAGGCCAACCAATGATCACGCTCTACGGCATGGGCAGCCCCAACGTGGTGAAGATCTACATCGCCCTGGAGGAGTTGAGCCTGCCCTACACGGTGCAGCCGGTCGATGTGTTCACCGGCAACCAGTTCGATGCCGAGTTCCTCAGGCTCAACCCGCTGGCCAAGGTGCCGGTGATCGTGGACAGCGAGGGCCCCGGCGGCAAGCCGTACACGCTGTTCGAGTCGGGCGCGATCCTGCTGTACCTGGCGGAAAAGACCGGCCGCCTGCTGCCCGCCGACATGGCGGCGAAGTACGAAGCGATCGAGTGGATGATGGTGCAGATGACCCTGGTCGGCCCGATGTTCGGCCAGCACGTGCACTTCAAGCGCTTCGCCCCGCCCGGCAACGAATACGCAAGCAGCCGCTACGCCACCCAGGTGCACCGCGCCTTCGAGGCGATCGACCAGCGCCTGTCCGCATCCCCCTGGCTCAGCGGCGCGGAGTACGGCATGGCCGACATCGCCACCTTCCCCTGGGCCCGCAACATCCCGGCGCTGCTGGGCCCCGAGGCCGGCGAGAAGTTCGGCAACGTCATGCGCTGGGTCGGCAAGATCGACGAACGGCCGGCAGTACGGCGGGCGCTGGCGGCAGTCGATGACGTGCGGGCGCGGACCACGCAGTTCGACAAGGCGGAACCCCAGGCACTGGACAAGCTGCTCGGCCGCGGCCAGTTCGCCGCCGCCTGACCGAGGCCAAAGATCCCCGCCTTTTCGCGGCCCAGGCTGGCAAAGGGGGAGGGAAAGGTTCTACCCGCGTATCAGGATAGGCACGCCGACACCATGCCCTCATGTCATGGCCGGGCCCGACCCGGCCATCGACACCGGAACGATCGGGTCCGAATACGACGGACCACGACCTGTCGCGGGCCATATGGCCGCGACAGGTCCGGCCATGACCCGGGAGGGCGGTGCTCACCTGCACGTGCAGGCGGGGATGTCTGTGCCGCGCGGGTGGGGAGGTCCTTGCCGCGCAGGCGGAGGACGGTCTGTGCCGCGCAGGCGGGGAGGTCGTGCCGCGCATGCGGGAAGGTCGCCTACGTCCGCTCCCCCCAGTTCTGCAGAAACGCCTCCAGCACCGCGATGAACCCGGCCGGGTCATCGGCATGCAGCCAGTGTCCGGCATTCTTCAGCGCCACGAACCGCGCCGCAGGGAACAGGGCGCGGATCGCCGGCCGGTCCTCTGCGCGTACGTAGTCCGACCGGGCGCCGGACACGAACAACGTGGGGCCGGGATAGGTGCCGGCCAGGTCCTCCCACCCCTCCAGGTCGCGAATTGACCCGGCGATCTCGTCCAGGCCGATCCGCCAGGCCGGCGCCTCGCCGAACGCCAGGTTCTGCAACAGGAAGCTCCGCACATCGGGCTGAGGCACCACCTCGGCCAGCGCGGCGTTGGCGGCGGCCCGGGTCAGTCCGGGGGTCAACGGGATCGCCTGCATCGCCCGCGCGATCGCCGTATTGCCGTGTTGGTAGGGGACGGGGGCGATATCGGCCACCAGCAGCCGCCCCACGGCCTCGGGTTGCAGCAGCGCCGCGGCCATGGCCGTCTTGCCGCCCATCGAGTGGCCAATCACTGCCGCCGGCAGGGCCCGCCGAGCCTCCAGGGTTTCCAGCACGTCGGCGGCCATGGTGGGGTAGCGCATGTCCGCGGCGTGCGGACTGGCGCCGTGGTTGCGCAGGTCCAGCGCCAGCACGCGGTGGCGCCGGGCCAGCGCCCGCTGCACCATGCCGAAGTTGCGGGCGGCGCCGAACAGCCCGTGCAGCAGCACCACCGGCGCGCCTTGTCCCGATTCCACGGCGTGCAGCTTCATACGCGTGCCTCCTTGCGCGCCGGCCAGGCTGCGCCGCCCCGTGCCGGCCGTGATCCGTGCGGCGCCCAACGGGAGGTCCGCGGTGAACGGTGCGTCCGGCGTCCGTCGGCCAGGAGCAGGCCGCCCGCCGAGGTCACCGGGAGCCGGTGGCGGAGCGCATGGTCGGCAACCGGCCTGCCGCCGCCACCGCGCCGAACGGCCAACGGTCCGGCAACCAGGCCGATATAGCCCATCGCCGCCCGTCCGACAGGTGCATGGGGCGCGGCACCATCTGTCGCCGCGGCGCGGCATCGCCCAGCAGCACCAAGCGGACCCGGGCCGGGGCATCAGGGCCTCAGTGCGGAGATGGACAGGGCAGGGGGCCGGCGCGGGCAGGACCATCGCCCGACCAGACGCCGCCTGCGCCGGTCGGGCGATGGTCGATGCGGGCCGGGTGAAACGGCCGCCAAGGCACGAAGGCCCTGAAGGCGGGAGCAGACCGCAGGCAGACCCGCAGTCACGCCCAATGATCAGGGGTGAACCGGGAGAGCCGAACGGCCGCCCCGCCCGGGCCCGGCGGGACCACGGGTGATAGCGGGTCCGCCGGGCTTCGATCTGCTCCTTCTGCTGTTCGTCCGGCGTCAGGCCGCCGTCAGGCTCACGGCGACGTCAGCGCGCCACCCAGTGCACCGGCGCCGGCACCGATCGCGGCCCCGGTCGCCGGGCGTCCGCCGGTTGCCGCCGAAACCGCGGCGCCGCCGCCTGCACCAATCAGGCCGCCGGTCACCGCACGGGTGCCCGGGGACCGGCCACAGCCCGCCAGGCCGACCAGCATCGCCAACGCGAGTCCACAGGCCATTGTGCGTTTCATCAGGAACTCCTCCATTGCTTGCGCTTCGCGAGCGTTCCCACCCCGCAGGGGACTTCCGGTGGCCGGAATACGGCAATGCCGTGGTCACCGATCACCCCCTTGTTATCGCCCGGCGCGGGGGCTAATCCCACCGCCTTGCCGGCTGCTATCCCGCTCTTGCAAAGGCTCTTTCTATGTTTTCTCGCGTGCTCGGCTTCATGTCGGCCGATATGGCCATAGACCTCGGGACCGCGAACACGCTGGTTTACGTCAAGGGCCGCGGGATCGTGCTGGCGGAACCCAGCGTGGTCGCCATCGCCGATGTCCGCGGCAAGAAGCAGGTGGTTGCGGTGGGCGAAGAAGCCAAGCAGATGCTGGGTCGCACTCCCGGCTATATTACCGCCAGCCGGCCGCTCCGCGACGGTGTGATCGCCGATTTCGAGGTGGCGGAGGAAATGATCAAGCATTTCATCCGCAAGGTGCACAACCGTCGTGGATTCGCCTCGCCGCTGATCATCGTCTGCGTGCCCTCCGGTTCCACGGCCGTGGAGCGGCGCGCCATCCAGGAAAGTGCCGAGAGCGCCGGCGCCCGCCGGGTGCACCTGATCGAGGAGCCGATGGCCGCGGCGATCGGCGCCGGGCTGCCGGTGACCGAGCCCTCGGGCTCCATGGTGGTGGATATCGGCGGCGGCACCACCGAGGTGGCGGTGATCTCGCTGGGCGGCATCGTCTATTCGCGCAGCGTGCGGGTGGGCGGCGACAAGATGGATGAGGCGATCATCAGCTACATCCGCCGCACGCATAACCTGCTGATCGGCGAGAGCACCGCGGAACGCATCAAGATGGACATCGGCGCCGCCAACGCCCCGGAGGAGGGCGAGGACGGCCCGTACCGGGAGGTGCGCGGCCGCGACCTGATGAACGGCGTGCCGCGTGAGGTGCTGGTCAGCCAGCGCCAGGTTGCCGAGAGCCTGAGCGAGCCGGTCGCCGCCATCGTCGAGGCGGTGAAGGTTGCGCTGGAGAACACCCCGCCGGAGCTGGCCGCCGACATCGTGGACCGCGGCATCGTGCTGACCGGCGGGGGCGCCTTGCTCTACCGCCTGGACCAGGTGCTGCGCGACGCCACCGGCCTGGCCGTGGCGGTGGCGGAGAACCCGCTGCAATGCGTCGCGCTCGGCACGGGCCGTGCGCTGGAGGAGCGCAAGCGCCTGTCGAACGTGCTGTCCACGGTGTACTGACCGGCCCGTCACGGCTCAGGGCGGTCGGGTGACGGCCGGCTGCGCGAGCGGCGGCGCCGGTTGCGGAAACGGCGTATCCGGCGGCTCCCCGATGAAGAAGCCCAGCATGCGGCGAATGCCGTCGCGGGTTCTCTCCGGCCAGCCGAGCGCGGGGTTTCGGTCTGCCTCGGTGTCGCAGAAGACGACCTCGCGGCGCCGGAACTCCTTCATCAGCCTGGGCAGGTTGCCGCGATACGACATCATCGCGCAGGACAGGGCAAACCAGAACGGCCCCTGGCACAGGCTGGGGGAGATGCCCAGGTCGCTGCATATGGCGACCACTGCCTGGCCGATCGGGCGGCGGCGGATTTCCGCTTCCAGTTGTTCCACGCTCGGCAGGGCGTCGGGATCGGGCGGTTCGTCCAGGCCCGGGCTGCGGACGGGAGCGCGGCGCGCCGGGCGCGATTCGGCACGGCCGATCGCTTGCGCCGGCGTTGTGCCTGCCGCGGGCTCGCGGGGCTTGCAGAAGACGAGATCGCGACCCCGCGCGGCGCGCGCCAGCAGCACGCGTTCCAGTGCGATGGCCCGCAACAGGCCGCGTGCCAGCCGGGTGCGGATCGGCGGGACGCGGGCGGTGCCGAAGAACTGCGCGATGGTCGCGAAGCCCCGGGCGACGGCGCGGTGCTCCAGCGTCTGCGCCAGGTGCAGGCCGTAGCCGATCAGCACGTGAAGGATGGCGAGGAGGTCGGCAATGTTCGGCGGCACGGGCTTGCCGGGCCGGTCCCTTGGGGAACGGGGCGGGGAAGGTAGGCCGGCGGTGGGGTCCGTGGTCGGCATTGTCTGTATATCTAACTAACTACGAGCGGGAAGTCAAGGCCGATCCAAAAGCCGCGCATGGTTTACCCGTTGGCGGGAGAACCTGCTGCATGGTCGCGCGCCGATCGAACGCGACGTGGGCTGGCATGGGATTCAACGAAAGGAGTGCCAATGGCGGCAGAGGACGCAAGTCGGATTGCGGTGCACGTCGCGGGTTCGGCGGCCTTCACCTGCGTGGTCAGTCGTGAAGGCGGCCGGCCAGTCACCGGCGCCTTTGCGTCTTTCGCGTGTTTTGCGGCTCCTATGATGACCGCGCATCACCCAAGTGTCGAACCCATGCAACGCCGGTCTCAGCGTTGCCGCGTTTGCGCAGGAGTGGGGCCGTGCGGCCAAGGCCGCGCTGTGGAGTGATTTCGATCACGTGATGCACTGACCGTTACATGGTAGCGTTGGTCCATCCGATCCGCAGGAAGGAGGCAGTCGATGGATGCACAGCTTGCCGAAATCATTGAAAGCGAGCGGGCGGGGATCCTGGCGGAGATCGGCATGGTGAAGCTTCTGCCGCTCGTCGCGATCAACGATATCCTGGAGCTTGGCAGGATCCCCAGCGCCGCCCGGTATCCGGCGCCGGCGGCAATCCGGCCCCTGGACAAGGATGAAGCCAAGGGCTGGGTGCTGGACTGCCCCAGGCTGGGCTACAAGTCGTTCTGGGCATCGACCTCGGATGGCGATTATCGCGACCACTACAAGGAATTCCTCAGGATCGAGCATGGCTATTCAGGCGCTGTGCCGAAGGATCTGGAAGTGGATCACCTGTACAACCAGGCCAGGGCATCGATTTATGACTTCCGCTTCCTGCGGATGTTCCTGGTGCCTGCGTCGCCCAACCGCTCCCATGGCGGTGGATACGAAGCTTCGATCACCGAGAGTGAGGCCCGGCGAGACGTGGGGGACATGAAGATCATGGACGAGATCGGGTTCATGAAATTCATGGGCATCAAGAGCCCTCGGCGTGGAAAGCCGCTGACACCGGCACAGGAGGATCATCTGCGACGTGTGTCGGCCAGCACAGGGATCGACTACACCGAGCTGGTTGCCAATGTGCAGCGATTGATGCAGAAGGCCAACAGTGGCTGGGCGGCCAAAATGCCATGAGCAAGCCCGGCAACAGGTATGCTGGCGCCGGTCCATTCTGTCATGGGCGTACCTGACTCGGCCGTTGGCAACGGAACGATCGGGGCGGGATGCAACGGAACGCGCCTGGACGGGGGTAGATGGCCGGCTCAAGGCCGGCCATGACACGGGAGGGCGGGCTTTGCCCCCACTGTTTTATCGCCCATGAACCGCCCGCCATGACAGTTGGCGCTGCGGCCGACGATCAGTGATCACGGCGGAGCAGGGCGGCATATCATACCATTCCGCGTATCGTTCGACCGTTGGGCGGCAACCCACCGTCATGGTCGGCGCAGGCCATGACGCTGAATGGCCCTTCGTGGGCCAAACGATATGCGGGTTGGCACAAGCGGTTGCCGGTCGTGGGACAGGCTATGTGGCTGCTGGTTTCATGCCGCGCGCACCAGGCGATGGTGCTTGCGGCCGGCCGACAGCTTGATCGCGCCGTCCTGCAGATCCGCCAGCGACACCACCCGGGCTTCCTCGGTCACCGGCGCATCGTTGATGCGCGCGCCGCCGCCGCGGATCAGCCGGCGGGCGTCGCCGTTGCTCTTCGCCAGCTCTGCCAGGGTGAACAGGCGGAAGGCCGGGATCCCCGACTCCAGCTCCTGCCGCGCGACCGTGATGCTGGGCAGGGTGTCGGCGGACCTGCCTTCCTCGAAGGTCTGCCGCGCGGTTTCCGCCGCCGCCTCGGCCGCGTCCGAACCGTGCGCCAGCGCGGTGGCCGCGGTGGCGAGCACCTTCTTCGCCTCGTTCACCTCCGCCCCGCCCAGGCGTTCCAGGCGCGCGATCTCGTCCAGCGGCAGTTCGGTGAACAGGCGCAGGAAGCGGCCGACATCCGCATCATCGGTGTTGCGCCAGAACTGCCAGTACTCGTAGGGCGACACGCGGTCCGCGGTCAGCCACACCGCGCCCTGCGCCGTCTTGCCCATCTTCGCGCCGGAGGCGGTGGTGATCAGCGGCGTGGTCAGGCCGAACACGTGCTTGCCCTCGGTGCGCCGGGTGAGTTCGATGCCCGCGACGATGTTGCCCCACTGGTCGGACCCGCCGATCTGCACCTGCACGCCGAACCGCCGCGACAGTTCGCGGAAGTCGTAGCTCTGCAGGATCATGTAGTTGAATTCCAGGAAGGTCAGCGGCTGCTCGCGGTCCAGCCGCAGCCGCACCGAATCGAAGGTCAGCATGCGGTTGATGGTGAAATGCACGCCCGACCTCGCGCAGCAGCGGGATATAGCCCAGCGCGTTCAGCCAGTCGCCGTTGTTCACCATGATGGCGTCGGACGGGCCGTCGCCGAAGCGGATGAACGGGGTGAAGCAGCGGCGGATGCCGGCCATGTTGGCCTCGATCTGCGCGTCGCTGAGCAACTGGCGCGACTCGTCCTTGCCGGAGGGATCGCCGATGCGCGTGGTGCCGCCGCCCATCAGCACCACCGGCTTGTGACCGTGCTTCTGCAGCAGGCGCAGGATCATGATCTGCACCAGGCTGCCCACGTGCAGGCTGTCGGCGGTGCAGTCGAAGCCGATATAGGCCGGCACCGTGCCGGCCAGCAGCGCGGCGTTCAGCGCCTCGGTGTCGGTGCACTGGTGGACAAAGCCGCGGTCGGTGGCTTCAGCCAGGAAGGCGCTGGTGGTCATGGTCAGGGATCCGGATTCCGACGGGTCAGGGATTGGCACGCGACCGGGTCTCTGGTGACCTGCGGTCTCGCTGGGGTTAGCACAGGCGGACCATGGGCAAAATGCTGCGCACGATCGGGCTGATGAGCGGCACGTCGCTGGACGGCGTCGATGCCGCCTGGCTGGAGACGGACGGGGTGCAGGTGGGCGCTGTCGGGCCGACGGTGACGCTGCCCTATGACGACCGGCTGCGCGCCGACCTGCGCCGGATCCTGGACCTGGCCCCCACGCTGCGGCCCGACGACCGGCGGCTGAAGGTCGCGGCGGCGCAGCTCACCGAATACCACATCCGCGCCGTGGCCGCGCTGGACCGGCCGGCCGACCTGGTGGGTTTCCACGGCCAGACCATCCTGCACCAGCCGGACCGGCGGCGGACCTGGCAGATCGGCGACGCCGCTTCCCTGGCCTGGCGCACCGGAGTGCCGGTGGCCTGCGATTTCCGCTCGGCCGACGTCGCCGCGGGCGGGCAGGGGGCGCCGCTGGCCCCGGTGTTCCACGCCGCGCTGGCGCGGGACCTGCCGCGCCCGCTGGCGGTGCTGAATATCGGCGGCGTGGCGAATGTCACCTGGATCGGCGCCGATGACGACCTGGTGGCGTTCGACACCGGCCCGGGCAACGGGCCGCTCGATGACTGGACCGCGCGCCACACCGGCGCCCGCTTCGATCGCGATGGCGCGCTGGCGCGTGCGGGCAGCGTGGATGGTGCGGTGCTGGGGCGCCTGCTGGCGCATCCGTATTTCCAGCGACCGGGGCCGAAATCGCTG
Source organism: uncultured Alphaproteobacteria bacterium (assembly GCA_963721065.1). Taxonomy (GTDB): domain Bacteria; phylum Pseudomonadota; class Alphaproteobacteria; order Acetobacterales; family Acetobacteraceae; genus CAWBLP01. The sequence continues at coordinate 380,814 of CAVRHO010000008.1, read as the reverse complement.
GACCGGCTGGATTTCGCTGCGTCCCTGGCGGCGAGCGGTGTGGATGCCCTGTCGCCCGCGGATGGCGCGGCCACGCTGGTTGCGTTCACCGCGGAGGCGGTGGCCCGTGCGCCGCTGCCGGCGCCGCCGCAGCGCTGGCTGGTCGCCGGGGGCGGTCGGCACAACCCGGCAATCCTGGGCGCGCTTCGTGAGCGGCTGGCGATGCCGGTGGAGCCCGTCGAGGCGGTGGGCTGGGATGGCGATGCGCTGGAGGCGCAATGCTTCGGCTTCCTGGCCGCGCGGGTGGCGGCCGGGCTTCCGCTGAGCTTTCCGGGAACCACCGGGGTTCCGTCCGCCATGCCGGGCGGGCAAATCGTGCGACCGTGAGTGATGTGGGATGGCGCGATCCGGAGCGACCATCGTGCTCGACGATGATGAAGCCGAGGCGATGCCCCACCGTCATGCTCCGCGACGATGCCCAACCGTCATGGGCGGCGCAGGGCGGTCACCCACTTTTCTGCCGGCGCAGGGCGGCCACCACTTTCTGTCGGCGCAGGGCGGCCACCCACTTTTCTGCCCGCGCAGGGCGGCCACCCACGTTTTTGCTGATGGCGGCTTCGGAAGGTCCCGGACGGCCGGCCCGCGCCGACCATGGCGCTGCACGGGTCGGCATCGGGCAGGAATTGACGCGGACTGATATCAGACGAAATGGTATCAATCCGGATACGTATCAGTCCTCGCCTGTGCGGCGATCCGCTCGCAGGCCCATGCTGCGGCCTCGGCCACCACCGGGTCGTCGTCGCCAGCCAGGCGCGCCGCAACCGGCGCCAGTGCCGGATCGGCGGAATTGCCGACCGCGATCATTACGTTGCGTACGAACCGGTTGCGGCCGATACGCTTGATCGGTGAGCCGGAGAACATGGCGCGGAACGCCGCATCGTCCAGCATCGCCAGTTCGGCCAGGCGCGGCGCCGTCAGCGCGTCTCGGGCGCGCAGCTTGTCGTGGCGGGAGCGGGCGGCGAAGCGGTTCCAGGGGCAGACCGCCAGGCAATCATCGCAGCCGTAGATGCGGTTGCCCATCAGCGGGCGCAGTTCGTGCGGGATCGGCCCGTGATGCTCGATGGTCAGGTAGGAGATGCAGCGCCTGGCATCCAGCCGGTACGGCGCCGGAAAGGCATCGGTGGGGCAGGCAGCCAGGCACCGTGTGCAACTGCCGCAGCGGTCGGCGTGGGGCGGATCGGGGGGCAGGGCGAGCGTGGTGTAGATCTCGCCCAGGAACAGCCACGACCCGTGCCGCCGCGATACCAGGTTGGTGTGCTTGCCCTGCCAGCCCAGCCCGGCCTGCGTCGCCAGCGGCTTCTCCATCACCGGGGCGGTGTCCACGAACACCTTCACGCCGGCAGCGAAGCGCGAGGCGACGAACTGCGCCAGGTGCTTCAGCATGCCCTTGACGACGTCGTGGTAGTCGCGATGGCGGGCATAGACCGAGATCGTGCCGCGGTCGGGTCGATGCAGCGGTGCCAGCGGATCGTCGTCCGGCGCGTAGGACACGCCGAGGGCGATCACGCTGCGGGCGTCCGGCCACAGGGCCTGGGGATGGGCGCGCTGCGCTGCGCGATCCGCCAGCCAACCCATGTCGCCATGCTGTCCGGCGGCCAGGAAGGTCGCGAGTTGCTCGCGCGCTTCCGGCCCGAGGGCAGCCTCGGCGAAGCCGACCGCGTCGAACCCGAGTTCGAGCGCGCGCCGCCGGATGGCGGGACGGGGATCCGGGGTTGGTCGGGGATCGTGCGATGGGGCGGCGGTGGGCATCGGCGACTGTTTCCGCGGGAGCCGGCGACGAACATGGCCGGCCGCCGGAGCCACGCCGGCGACGCACCAGATCCGCCAGCGTGGAGTTTAGCACAGGGGCCGCGCCTGCCACGTTGGTGCGACTGCCGCGTCGGTGCGCCTGCCGCGTCGCTGCGCCTGCCGCGTCGGTGCGCCTGCCGCGTCGGTGCGTCTGCCGCGTCGGTGCGTCTGCCGCGTCGGTGCGCCTGCCGCGTCGGTGCGCCTGCCACGTTGGTGCGCCTGCCACGTTGGTGCGCCTGCCGCGTTGGTGCGCCTGCCACGTTGGTGCGCCTGCCGCGTTGGTGCGCCTGCCGCGTTGGTGCGCCTGCCGCGTTGGTGCGCCTGCCACGTTGGTGCGCCTGCCACGTCGGTGCGCCCGCGTCGGTCCCCTGCCACGGCGATGCGCCTGGTACGACGATGCGCTCAGGGGCGCCGGATCGGCCGGGGGCCGCGGGATTCCCGCGTCGGGTTGCGGTCGCCGCTGCTGACGTGCTGGTCCACGTCCGGCGCGGTCTCCTTCGGTGCAGCCTTGTCGGGCTGGCCGGGATGCGTGCTGTGCGTGCCGCCGGGGTCCGCGCCGTCGCTGGGATCGTTGCCGGTCACCCGCGACGACCTGTGTTCGTAGGTCTTCGGTTGATGCGCCATCCCCAGGTAACAGCACAGCCACGCACCGGGTTGCGTCCCGGCCGCCGGGTCGCGCGTCAATCGCTCCGGGCGAGGCTGACCCGGTTTCGCCCGCCGCGCTTGGCGTCGTACAGCGCCTGGTCGCCGGCCTGCAGCAAAGCCTCGGGTGCCAGCGGCGGCTGCCTGGAGCAGGCGACGCCGATGCTGATGGTCAGCGGATAGGGCCGGCCCGGTGACGGGGTGAAGGGCAGCGCCTCGATCGCCTTGCGCAGCCGCTCCGCCGCGGTCATCGCGTCCTCGGGCGCCGTGCCGGGCATCACCACCACGAATTCCTCGCCGCCATAGCGGGCCACGGAATCGAACACCCGCGTGTTGGCACGCAAGGTCTCGGCAATGCGGCGCAAGGCGAGGTCGCCGGTGGGGTGGCCATGCTCGTCGTTCACCGTCTTGAAGTGATCGACGTCGATCATCAGCACCGCCAGGTCCTGGACATGCGGCCCGGTCAGCAATCCGCGCAGGTGCCGCATCAGGTAGCGCTGGTTGTACAGCCCGGTCAGCGGGTCCGTCAGCGCCATTTCCAGCGCGGTGCCCAGGTCCGTGCGCAGACGGTCCTGGTAGAACTTGCGCCGGATCTGGTTGTGCGCCCGCGCCCGCAGTTCGTGCTCGTCCAGCGGCAACTGCAGCCAGTCGTTGGCGCCCAGTTCGAACGCCCGCAGCAGTCGCGCGCGTTCGTTGGGCTCGGTCACCAGCAGCATCGGCACGTCACGCGTGGCATCGGCCGCGCGCAGGCTGGACACCAGCTTCAGCGGGTCTTCCTCCCCCAGATCGAGGCTGAGCACGATCAGGTCGAAGGGAACGCCGTTGGACAGCCGCAATGCCTCGGCCTGGGTGCGGGCGCGGCCGGCGACCACGCCGGAGCGGGCCAGTGCGTCCTGTATGCTCTGGGCGCCGGAATCCCAGTCATCGATCACCAGCGCCCGGGCACCGGCGATCGACGGCTCGGGTCGCGCATCGGGGCTCAGCCCCAGGGCACGCGCGGTTTCGCCCCGGGCACGCCACTCATCCAGCAGGCGCTTCAGCCGCACCAGGCTGCGGATGCGCGTCATCAGGGTCTCGTATTCGACCGGCTTGGTCAGGAAGTCCTCGGCACCCGCCTGCAACCCGCGCACCCGCTCGGCGCTGTCGCCCAGGGCGGTGATCATCACCACCGGAATATGCAGTGTGGCCGGGTCTTCCTTCAGCTTGTGGCAGCAGACGTAGCCGTCCATCTCCGGCATCATGACGTCGAGCAGAATCAGGTCGGGTTGCCAGGACCTGGCGAGCTCCAGGGCCTCGAACCCGTTCCGGGCACTGGCTGCCTGGTAATACTCGGCCGCAAGCTTGGCTTCGAGCAGGCGCGTGTTGGCCGGTACGTCATCAACGATCAGGATGCGGGCAGTCATCCGCGACGCTTGTTTCACCTCCTGAGCCTCGGCCCTGTCTTCCCTGGGCCGACGGCCGAGTAATGATACCGCATGACCTTGCCGAGGCAAACCTGATCCGACTTGCGGCGGCGGGCGATCGAAACGATATCAGGTCGGATGGATCGTCAGGTCAGTACCGGCGGTGGCCAAATCCTGTGCGCTACATCGGTTCGTCCGTCTGTTTCTGGCGTGTCCGGCAGGCTGTGACCATGCGTCTGCGACCGCGTCGATGGCATCTGTTCTGTCCTGGTTCAGATCAAATTGCTACCTCAGTTAAGCCGATTTCTGTCCGACAATTGTCGGGGACCCGTGTTTTCCGCGTGAAACCGTGAGGATCGGTGGTGAATCAATCCTTCACAGTGGTTCGCCTCTTTTTCGTAACGCCAGCAAACGTACCATGCTCAAGCCGGAAATTGAAGGCATCTTTCATGCGGTGGACCGGGCTCGGCCTGCGCCCGGCCGGAGCAGACGCTCGTCCTTCCCGGGACTGGGACAGCAGACCCGGCCTGCCACCCAGCCAGGACTGTGTGGCAGCCGGTTTCGAGGCTGATTTCGATCCAGCGAGCGGCCCGGTCCCGGCAGTGCGGTCCCGGCAGCGCAATCCCGGCAGTGCGGTCCCGGCAGTGCGGTCCCGGCAGTGCGGTCCCGGCAGTGCGGTCCCGGCGGTGCGGTCCCGGCAGTGCGGTCCCGGCAGTGCGGTCCCGGCAGTGCGGTCCCGGCAGTGCGGTCCCGGCAGTGCGGTCCCGGCAGCGCGGTCCAGGCAGTCCAGGCCCGACATCCCGGTCCCGACATCCCGGTTCCGGCAGGCACGCGGCCTGCAAAGCGGCCCGCAGCCGCCGCGCCAGATCAGGCCCGTCGCACGCTCCAGAAGAACGGGGCCTGGCTCACCAGCAGGTGCTGCAGGTTCGAGCGGTGGGCCGAACGTATATAGAACAGGCCGAGCGGGATGGTGGGGACCTGGCGGAAGGCCTCCTGCTGGATGGCGTTGGTGATCTTCAGGCGGGCGGCGTTGTCCGGGGCCTGGAGGAATTCGTTCGTCAGCTCCTCGATCTTCGCGTCGGTGAACCAGCCGAACCAGCCCTTTTCGCCCTGGCCGCGCACGATGGCGCTGACCGCCGGGTTCAGGATGGAGTTGCTGGGCCACCAGGTATGGAAGATCGACCAGCCGCCCTCGTTGATCGGCTTCTTGCTGGCCCGCCGCTGCACGACGGTGCCCCAGTCGGTGTCCTGCAACTCCACGTTCATGCCGAGCTTCTTGAGGAGGTCGTAGGTGACGTAGCCGAACGGGCCGATGCTGGGGAAATCGGTGGGGTTGATGATCACCACCTTTTCACCCTTGTAGCCGGCCTTTTCCAGCATGCGTTTCGCGGCGTCCAGGTCGCCCTTCATCTCCGGCGCGCCGATTTCGGTGCCGAACGGGGTGCCGCAGGGGAACAGCGCCTTGCAGGTGCGGTATGCGGTGGGGTCGTTGCCGGTGACGGCGCGCATGTAGTCGTCCTGCTTCACCGCCATCATCACCGCGCGGCGGATGCCGGCGTTGTTGAACGGCGGGTAGAGCTGGTTGAAGCGCATCACGCCCAGGTAGCCGGTGGGGTTGGCCGGTCCGATCGACAGGTCGGGGTTGCTTTTCAGCAGCGGCACCAGGTCGGCCTGCACCTGCTCCCACCAGTCCACCTCGCCCGACTGCAGGGCGGCCGCGGCGGTGGCGGAATCGGGGATGATCTTCCACTCGATGCGCTTGAAATACGCGACCTTGCCGCCCGAGGCCCAGTCCGGCGGCTCCTGCCGCGGCACGTAGCCGTCGAACTTTTCGTAGGCGGCGCTGCTGCCGGGGACGAATTCCTTGGGCAGGAACTTGAACGGGCCGGAGCCGATCGTCTCCTTGATCTGGTGCATCGGGTCGGTTTTGGCGAGGTGTTCCGGCATGATGAACGGCTCGTTCGCCGCCGGCTTGGCCAGGGCGTCGATCAGCAGCGGGAACGGGGATTTCAGCACGATCTTCAGCGTGCGGTCGTCCTGCACGCCCCAACTGTCCACGAATTTCGCCAGCGTCTGGCCCAGCGTGTCGCGCGCCGACCAGCGCGCCAGGCTGGGGGCGCAGTCCTGCGCGCGGACCGGTTCGCCGTTGTGGAATTTCAGGCCGTCGCGCAGCTTGATCAGGTAGGTGCGGCGGTCGTCGGAGACCGTGTAGCCCTCGGCCATCTGCGGCTTCGGTTCCAGCTTCGAGTTCACCGCGAACAGCGTGTCGTACACCGCATAGGCATGGTTTTCCGTGACCGATGCGGTGGTCCAGATCGGGTCGAGCGATGTCAGGTTGGCCTGGGGGACGAATTTCAGCGTCGTGGCTGAAGCCGATTGCGCGATGGCGAAGCGTGGCAAGGCGCTCGTCGCGGTGGTCGCGGCAGCCAGTTGCAGCAGTGAACGACGCTTCATTGCATATCCCCCGGTTGGCTATCCGGGGGAAGCATGACTCGCAGGTAAGCGGGCGGCAACAAAATACGTTGCGCACCGCAGCAAGCGCCGGCCCCGGCGCCGCGGCGCCTGCATGGCGCACACATGACGCACATTTGGCGCACACCCGGCGGAGCCCGGGCGGCCCGGGCGGTTGGTTCAGTCCCCCGAACCGCGCGTGCCGTCCTCGGCGAAGGGCTTCACCCGCAGCTTGCTGCGATGGTCCCCGGCGGGCGTGCGGTCCTGCATGTCCAGGCCGCGGTAGTAGCGCTTCTGCCACTTGCCCGAGGCAGCCGGCGGCGGCGCCTTGGCCACCTGTGCCTGGAAGGCGTTGCGCGACTGGCTCCAGGCGGCGAACTGCCCGTCCAGCTCCGGGTCGCTGTCCAGCGCGGCGAAGCGGGGGGTGAACTGCTCCAGCGCCGCGCGCTGCACCGGGAAGACGAAGCAGACCGGCTCGCCGGCGGTGAAGCGCACCCAGTGGTTCCGCCGGGTGAAGCGCCAGTTCATGGTGAAGGTGTAGGGTGACCAGTCCGTCTCCACCACGCCGGTGAGCGGGGCGATGCCGTCCTTGGCCCGGTTGGGCGAGCCGCTGACCCACAGGTTCCAGCCCGGCGGGGTGCGGAACAGGCCCTGGATGTGGAAGGTCAGCGTCCCCTGGCCGAACAGCGACACCGGCCGCCGGTCCGGCGGGACATCGGGCGGCGTGCGGACCAGCACGTCCTCCACGTTGGGGCCGCCGGTCCAGCAGGCCTGCACGTCGCAGGGGGACAGGATTTCCCAGCCATGCGCGTTGGCGATGTTAAGCGGCAGGCAGCGATAGGCGAAGGCTTCCGGCGTGGCGTCCATCCAGGGACGGGATGCCTCGGCCGGGCGGATCTGCGGGTCCCAGCCGGGATGGCGGTAGCAGACGAAGTCCATCAGGTGGCTCCAGCGGCAAAGGTCGATTCCATGGTGCGGCGGTAGCGATAGGCGGCATCGCCGGTGTCCACGGCGACGTCGTCCCAGGTCAGCGACCGGCCGGCCGGGATGTCACGCAGCAGCTTCACGCGGTTGGCCAGGCCGATCGGCAGGCCGCCGATGCGCAGGCTGTCCGCGGCGGGCAGCAGCTTGCCCCAGACGCAGGCGCCGCCTTCGCCGTCCAGCACCTCCCCGGCGCGCAGGGCGCGCTTCGCGGTCGCCACCACGTCGCCGCGGAAGCCGGTGGGGCCGCCGGTGGACTCGCGGCGCAGCGCGGCGGAGAGGACGGAGACGTTCAGCTCCAGCCCGATCAGGTGGAACGGGCGGTACAGCGCGGAAATCCGGCCGGACGTGTCGGTGACCACGCCGTATTCCTTGAAGCAGCGCATGGTGTATTCGTTCTGCGTCTCGAACACGACGTACACGCCCCAGCGCAGGTCGTTCTCCACGTTGCGCCCGTCGCGGTGCTGGGAGGAGATCACCTCCACCTGGCCGGCATGGTGCAGGGAACCGGCGTTGCCGGGCCGCAGCACCTCGGCCAGTTCGTGCGTGCCGCAGGGCGGGAAGGCCAGGCCGTCGGGCGGCGGGGTCAGGCCGGTGGCGTTGGCGACCGCGGCCATTTCGATGCCGGATTTCGTGCCGTCCAGGAACGAGTTGAACATCTGCGGGTTCATGCGGCCGATGCGGGCCTGTTCCTCGGTCAGGCCGTAATGGCCCCAGACCGTGTCCGGTGTGGAGGCGTGGTATTCCGGCAGGAATTTCGTGCCCTTGCCGGCGGCGATCACCTTGAAGCCGCAGGTCCGTGCCCAGTCCACCATCTCGCAGATCAGCGCCGGCTGGTCGCCATAGGCCAGGGAATACACCACGCCGGCGACCGCGGCGTCGCGGGCCAGGGCGGGGCCGGCGAGCACGTCGGCCTCGACGTTCACCATGACGATGTGCTTGCCCTCGGCGATCGCGCGGCGGGCGTGGGCGATGCCGGCCGGGGCGTGGCCGGTGGCTTCCACCACCACCTCGATATCGGGCTGGGCGATCATGGCCATGGCGTCATCGGTGAAGCGGGTGGCGTCGAGTCGCGCCGCGTCCCAGCCGACCAGGCGGCAGGCGTCGCGGGCGCGGTCGGGGGCCAGGTCGGCGATGGCGGCGACCTCGATGCCGGGCGTGGTGGGCACCTGCGCGAGGAACATGGAACCGAATTTTCCCGCGCCGATCAGGCCGACGCGCACCGGGCGGCCGTCGGCGATGCGCTGCTGCAGGAGGCGGTGCAGGTTCATGGTTCGGACTTCTCCCGGCGTGTGGTCGGGGCGGCATAGCACCGCGTGGCGCGTGGTGGCAGGGCCTTATCCGCGTGATTGCGGCGGGCCGGCGTGCGGCGTGGTTCGTTGCCGTTGCGTGCGAAACGGCTTTGTCGGGCGCGGAGGGTTATGCGACGCCGGCGACCGCCTTCATTCCCACCACACGCAGCACGTTCCCCGCAACCAGACCCCCAACTGCGTCTCCTGCGACGGCGCTGAGCATCTTGCAGACAGCCTGACCCTGGCTCTCGTCCACGCTGTCCGTCGGTTCAGGCGCGAGATCTGACGGAACAACAGCGCCGGGCAAGCAGTATTGGCGGCTACAAGAGGCGCGGCAGGTTGCGGGCGCTGTGCAGCACACGCTCGACGCGCACCGTGCTTTCGCCCGGCAGGTCGCGATACAGCACCAGATAGCGGCCATGCACGGCCATGCGCAGACCCTGGCCGAGGTCAGTGCGAGCGGGGTAAAGCTCCGGTGTTTCGGCAACCGCCCGACACTTCGCCTCCAGCTCGGCGACGAAGCTGGCGGCGCGGACCGGGTTATCGCGCGCAATGAAATCGGCGATCTCCTCCAGGTCGGCCGCGGCGCGCGGTGAGAGGAGCAGCCGGTGAGGTGTGCTCACCTGGCCGGCGGCTGGCCGAACCGCGCGCGCAGCCGGGCAAACACCGTGTCAGCCTCCAGGCCCGGTCCGCTGTCGATGCCTTCCTGGGCCAGGCGGCGCAGTTCCTCAGTCTCCAGCGTCTCGATCTTGCGCCGCAGACGCCAGTCGCGCAGGGCATCGCGCACCACCTCGCTGACGCTGGCGTAATCGCCACCTTCCACGGCCGCGCGCATCTCCGCCACCATGTCCGGGGTCAGGGCGATACTGAGTTTTTCAACGTTGGCCATACTCGTATGATGCCACAGGCAATTCGGGGTAGCAATATTTCCTACCACGTCCGGCCCGGCTGCAGTGGACCCGCCGGAACTCCGCCAGGGTTCACGCCATTGGCTGCCTGCGTCGGGCTGCCCAGCCGACAGGATCTGACAGAACCCGCCGGACACATCGGCGGCGTCGCGTCAAGATCGTGCTTGCTGTCAGCCGCGGCGGAGCGGTAGGAGCGCGCGGCGATCTCCCGGAGAGCCAACTCATGCGCCTGCGCCGAGCGATTCTGACCTGGCTGCTGTTGCTTCCTCTGGCCGGGTTCGTCGCCCGGCCGGCTGCGGCCGAGGGGCTGGCTTTCGTGATGAATTCCCGCAGCGCCTCGATCAGCGTGATCGACATGAGCACGCTGAAGGAACTGCGCCGCATTCCGGTGCTGCGGGAGCCGCACCATGTGGCACTGAGCCCGGACGGCAAGAGCCTGCTGGTGGGCGACACCGTGGGCAACCAGATGCTGTTCATCGATCCCGTCACCGGGGTGGTGCAGAAGCGCATGCCCTGCGTCGATCCCTACCAGTTGGGCTTCAGCCCGAACGGCAGGTTCCTGGTGGTGAACGGCCTGGCGCGCAATCAGGTGGATGTGTACGACGCCGCGACGATGCATCTGCTGAAGCGGTTTCCGCTGCGCTCGATGCCCAGCCACCTGGCGTATGCGCCGGATTCGGGCCGGGTGTTCGTGACGCTGCAGGGCACCGACCGGCTGGCGGCGATCGACCTGACGCACATGAAGCTGCTGTGGGCCAGGCATGTGGGCAGTACGCCGGCGGGCGTGCTGTGGCACGATGGCAAGCTGCTGGTCGCCGACATGGGCACCGACTACCTGGCCGAGGTCGATCCGTCCGATGGCCGCGTGCTGCGCCACATCGTCACCGGCAAGGGGGCGCACAACCTGTTCCTGTCGCCGGACGGGAAGACGATCTGGGTGGACAACCGGGTCGCCGGCACGACGACGGTGCTGGATGCCGCCTCGCTGAAGCTTCTCCGGAAATACCGGATCCCCGGGGGGCCGGACGACATGGCGTTCGCGGCCAACGGCAAGGTGTGGATCACCCGGCGCTGGGCGGAGAAGGTGGCGGTGCTGGACCCGGCCACCGGCGAATACAGCTCGATCGATGTCGGCCGGTCGCCGCATGGGATCTGGCTGAACCAGCGTGCCGCGGCCACCCTGAAGCTGGCGCTGGGGGAGAAGCGGTAGGCGGGCGATGCCGGACCCGTTCGACCTCGCGGCCGGGTGGCTGCAGGGGCACCTGCTGGTGCCGCTGCTGTACCGGTTCGGCTGGATGGAGTGGGAAGACGTGTCCTATGGCTGGGCCGTCTTCGCGATGTACGGCGCGTTCCAGGTGGTGCTGACCTTCGCGATCTGCCTGCCGCTGGAGCGCTGGCGCCCGGTGGAGCGCTGGCCCGACAGCAAGGCGGTGCTGGTGGACGTGCTGTACACCGTGATCTCGCGGGTCGGCGTGCTGCCGCTGTTCACCTTCGTGCTTTTCTACCAGGCGCAGGTGATGCTGAACGGGTGGCTGGCCGATCACGGGCTGGTGCCGCCGACTCTGGAGGGGCTGTTTCCGGTCCTGCTGGGCCACCAGGTGGCGACGTTCCTGATCTACGCGGTGGTACTGGATTTCGCCGATTACTGGCGGCACCGGCTGTCGCACATGTTCCGCTGGTGGTGGGCGCTGCACTCGCTGCACCATGCGCAGCGGCAGATGACGTTCTGGTCGGACGACCGCAACCATGTGCTGGACGACCTGCTGGCGGCGTTGTGGTTCGGCGCGATCGCGCTGCTGATCGGCGTGCCGCCGCTGCAGTTCCCGCTGCTGGTGCTGGTGCTGCGGTTCCTGGAGAGCCTGTCGCACGCCAATGTGCGGCTGTCGTTCGGGGCTGTTGGCGACCGGCTGCTGATTTCGCCGCGGTTTCACCGGGCGCATCACGGCGTGCTGGCGGCGGGGCAGCGCAGTTGCAACTACGGCGCGGTGCTGCCGTGGTGGGACATGCTGTTCCGGACTGCGGATTTCACCCGGGCGTATGTGGAGACCGGGGATCCGTCCGGGGAGGAGGCGCTGCACACCGGGAGTTATCTGCAGCAGCAATGGGCGGGGTTGCGGCGGTTCGGGCGGACGGTGTTCTGAGCGGGCGGCGGTGTTTCGAGCGGGCGGCGGTGTGCTGGGCGGGCGGCGGTGTGCTGGGCGGGTGGGGGCGGTGTGCTGGCTGGGTGGCCGGCGGTGTCCGGCCGATCATGGACGGTGGGGTGCCTTGCGGCATGAGCGTGAGTTGCAGAGCCAGCCCTGCATCGGATGATGTCACCGGCCGGCCGTACAGCGTCGTGGTCGGCGAAGGCCGGCCACCCACGACTGCGTCATGCGGAACGCATCCTTGCCCTGGCCGTGGAGTCCCCTGCGGGTAGGTTCGGTCTGACCGGTGTGCCTTCGGCATGACGAAGTCGTGGGTGGCCGGCCTTCGCCGACCACGACGATGTACGGGCGACCGTTGCCATTGAACGCACGACTGTGGGTCGTGGGATAGGCGAGTGCGGGACGTGCGACAGGCGACTGCGGGTCGTGCGTTAGGCGACTGCGGGTCGTGCGTTAGGCGACTGTGGGTCGTGGGATAGGCGATTGTGGGTCGGACGCCGCAGCGGTTGGTGTCGGCCGATCGGGCCGCCTGAACGGATCAGCTCATCCAGGCCGGCGTGGGGAGCCCTTTCGACCGCAGGAATTCCAGGTTGAACAGTTTCGACTGATACCGTGATCCGCCGTCCGCCAGGATCGTCACCACCGTGTGCCCCGGCCCCAGCGCCTTCGCCACGCGCACCGCGGCGGCGATGTTGATGCCGGAGGAGGTGCCGACCGACAGGCCCTCATGGATCAGCACGTCGTAGATGTGCTCCAGTGCCTCGGCATCGGGGATCTTTTCGGCATCATCGATCGGCGCACCGTCCAGGTTGGCGGTGACGCGGGAGTTGCCGATGCCCTCGGTGATGGAACTGCCCTGGATCGACAGGTCGTTGTTCTTCACCCAGCCGTAGAGGCCGCTGCCTTCCGGATCGGCCAGCACGATGCGCACGTTCGGGTTCTTCGCCTTCAGCCCCAGCGCGACACCGGCCAGCGTGCCGCCGGTGCCGGATGCGCAGGTGAAGGCATCCACCTTGCCGTCGGTCTGTTGCCAGATCTCCTGTGCGGTGGTGTCGCGGTGGCCCTCGCGGTTCGCCACGTTGTCGAACTGGTTGGCCCAGACCGCGCCGGTTTCCTCGGCGATGCGGCGGGAGACGTGCACGTAGTTGCCGGGATCGCGATACGGCTTGGCCGGCACCAGGCGCAGATCGGCGCCGATCATGCGCAGGAACTCGATCTTCTCCTTGCTCTGCGTCTCCGGCATGACGATCACGCAGCGGTAGCCGCGGGCGTTGCCCACCAGCGTCAGGCCGATGCCGGTGTTGCCGGCGGTGCCTTCCACGATGCTGCCGCCGGGCTTCAGCGTGCCGCGCCGTTCCGCGTCGGCGATGATGAACAGGCCGGTGCGGTCCTTCACCGAGCCGCCCGGGCTGAGGAATTCCGCCTTGCCCAGGATGTTGCAGCCGGTCGCCTGGGACGCACGTCGCAGTTTGATCAGCGGCGTGTGGCCGATGGCGGCGCCCAGGTCGTCCTGCCAGCTGGAGCCGTGATACAAGTCGGTCATCGCATCCTCATGCAGCGGGAGAGAGTCAGATGGTCGAGAATGTGCCGCCGGGGAAGACCTGGGAAGCCCTGAAGGCCGATCCGCAGGCGCAACTGGTGGATGTGCGCACGGATGCGGAATGGAATTTCGTGGGCGTGCCCGACCTGGCGGAGGCCGGCAAGCAGGCGGTGCTGATCCCGTGGCAGGTGTATCCGTCCATGCAACTGAACCATGAATTCGTGGACCACCTGAAACAGGCGGGGTTCACGGCGGAGCACCACATCTACTTCCTGTGCCGCAGCGGGCAGCGCAGCATGGCGGCGGCGCAGGCGGCACAGGCCGAGGGGTTTCCCAATGTCTACAACGTCGCGGACGGGTTCGAGGGCGGGCCGGACGCGCACGGGCACCGGGGCGTGAAGGCGGGATGGAAGGCCGAGGGGCTGCCCTGGCGTCAGCGGTAGCCGAACGGCAGGCGGCGGGGCAGGCAGGTGGGCCGCGGACGATCCACGACCCGGTGGGCCGCGCGGACGATCCACGACGCCGTCATGTCTGCTCGCGTTCTTCAGGCAGCCGCCGCGATGGCCTGCGACGCCGGGTAACGCGCGGTCATCGCGATGTCGAGCGCGACATAGACCGGGCCGGAGAGTCCGTGCAGCAGCGCAGCAGGCACCGCGGCATCGCCGACTGTCCAGCGGAAGTCGTTGTCGTGCTCGAACGCGTGGAATCCCTCAAGGAAGTCGTCGGCCGCAGCAGGCATCCTTCGGGTCTGCGCGGTGCCCCACACGGTCACCGAGCGGATGGCCACGCCAAGCATCCTTGGATCGCGCGCGTAGCCGAACCGGTCCGGTTCGGCTGCGCGGGACATGATGCGCAGCGCGTCGGGCACCGTGGGCAGGAAGAACAGGTGGCGGGTCCCGTCGCAGCGTTCTTCGTTGATCCGCACGCCGTCGGCCAGCAGGTGCAGGTCGGGATCGGTGCTCAGGGGCAGGGGGGCGGCGCCGCCGGCCCGGTCCAGCAGGCGCCGCCATACCGTATCCACGATGGGGCCGCCTGTCAGCACGGGCGCGCAGGACGGTTTGGCGGGCAGGTCCCATGCGGCGTTGGCATTGTGGAACAGCCAGCGGTTGCCGTCGTCGCGATAGCTCTCGCCCGGCGCGCCTTCGGCGTCGAGAATGTCGTGGGTCTCCAGTTCGATGTGGAAGACGTTCACCTCCTGCGCGCGGTCGTCCCACAGGATCGAGCGGTGGTTGACCAGGAATTCGATCGGGATCAGCACGCCATCGAACAGGAATGCGTGGCCCTTCGTCACGTGCAGGTCGCGCTTGGGCACGTTCGGCGCGAAGGCGCCTTTGCGGATGATGACGGGTGTGGCGGCCGAGCGGCGGCCCGGAACGGCCAGCACCGTGCCCTCGCCAACCCAGACGATTGTGCGCCGGGCGCCGGACCAGGTCAGCACGGTGTCGCCCGTGTTCAGTTGCTCGACCGGCACCAGGCCTGACGGGGTGCGGATGCGCGTGCCGCGACAGAAGCAGATCACGTTGATGGTGCCGTTCGCCTGGTCCTGCAGGGCGCCATCGCTGAGGGTGTAGCTGAACGTGTCGGTGCCGACATAGCCGGCATCCGGCGTGTACACCAGGCTGCCGTTGGTCAGGACATCCAGCGTGCCATGGGACGGCCGCCTGTAACTCTGGACATACAGCGAGTCGCCATTCGCGTCGTAGTCATTGCGGAGCAGGCCGAGCGTCGGGGAGACATCCAGCGTGCCGTTCACGCCCATGACGTAGTAGTCCGGCTGCGCGACCGGCGCATCATCCACGACCTGAACGTTCAGCGTGCCGATGGTCTGCAACACGCCGTCGGACCCGGTATAGGTGGTTGTGTCGGTGCCGGTGAACCCGGGATCGGGTGTGTAGGTCAGCGAGCCGGAGGTCAGCACCGACAGCGTGCCATGCGCCGGCGCGCGGTAGCTCTGCACGTACAGGGTCCCGGTATAGCCGGTAT
This sequence comes from uncultured Alphaproteobacteria bacterium, assembly GCA_963721065.1. Lineage (GTDB taxonomy): Bacteria > Pseudomonadota > Alphaproteobacteria > Acetobacterales > Acetobacteraceae > CAWBLP01. Next base: position 365,643 of record CAVRHO010000008.1, on the reverse strand, counting down.
CGTTCGCCAGCAGTCCCGCGTTCGCATCGACGTTCAGTGCCTGTCCGGCACGAACGACGTAATTGTCCGTATTGGCGAAGGGCTGGGGATCGGTGACGTCGATGGTCAGCCCGGCGGTCACCTGCTGGGTGCCGTCGCTGAGTGTGTAGTTGGTGATGTCCTGTCCGACGAATCCCGGATCGGGGACATAGGTCAGGCTGCCGGATGTAAGGACACTCAGCGTGCCATGCGATGGCGCCCTGTAGCTGTTCACATAGAGCGTGCCGGTATTGTAGTCGATATCATTGGCAAGCAGGCCGGCGCCGGCGGGCACGGTCAGCGTTGTGCCGGCCTGCACCTGATAGACATCGGCGACGCCGACTGGCGCGGCATGATACACCTGGATGGTGTCCGTCGCCGTCTGCGTTATGGACGTGCCGCTGACCGTATAGCTGAAGCTGTCGGTGCCGGTATAGCCGATGTCGGGAACATAGTGCAGGCTGCCGCCGGTTGTGATGTCCAGCGTGCCATGGGACGGCGCCGTGTAGCTGATCACCGAAAGCGCGCCGTTGCTGCTGAAGTCGTTCGACAGCAGGCCGTTGGCCGCGGAAACGGCCAGCGTGCCGTTCTCGCGAAGGGCATATGCGTCCGGATTCGCGATCACCAGGCCGGGGAACAGGAACAGGCTGCCGAGAACCTGGATGGTGGCCGTCGATGTTGCCTGCAATGCGCCGTCGCTGATCGTGTAGCTGAACGTGTCGCTGCCGAGGTAGTTGGTGTCCGGCGTGTAGTGAAGGCTGCCGTTGGTGCTGACGCTCAGCGTGCCGTGCGCGGGCATGTGGTAACTGAGCGCGTATATCGAGTTGCCGTTCGGGTCGAAGTCGTTGGCCAGCAGCCCGTTTCCGGCGGCGATATCGAGCGTCGTGTTTGCCCGGGCGATGAAGTGATCCGGTTGGGCGACTGGTGCGTCGTCCGCCACCTGAACCGTCAGCGTGCCGATGGTTTGCCGGATACCATCGGATAGCGTGTAGGTCGCGGTATCGACGCCGCTGAACCTTGGGTCGGGGACATAGGTCAGGGCGCCGGAGGTCAGAACACTCAACGTGCCATGCGTTGCCGCCCGGTAGCTGACGACGTACAGCTTGTCGGTGTAGCCGGTATCGTTCACCAGCAGGCCGGACGCGGCGTCCACGGTCAGCGCCTGGCCGGGGCGCATCACATAGTTGTCCGTGTCGGCAATCGGCGGCGGATCGGTGACGACAATTGTGACGGTTCCGATCGTCTGCTGAATGCCGTCACTCAGCGTGTAGGTGACGACGTCCTGTCCCACGAAACCGGGGTCGGGCACATAACTCAGACTGCCGCTGGTGAGGACCGACAGGGTCCCGTGGGATGGGGCCCTGTAGCTGTTGACGTACACCGTGCCGCCGTTGAAGTCGATGTCGTTGCCGAGCAGTCCTGCAGTGGCGGCGACGTCCAGGGTCTGGCCGGCCTGCACCGTATAGACATCGGGCACCGCAACCGGGGCGGCATGATACACCTGGATGGTGTCCGTCACCGTCTGGGTGACCAGGCCGTTGCTGATCGTGTAGGTGAAGGTATCCGGCCCGACATAGCCAAGGTTGGGATTGTAGCTGAAGCTGCCGTCCGTCAGGACATCGAGCGTGCCGTGCGACGGTGCGTGGTAGCTGACGACCCAGAGCGAACCATTGCTGCTGAAATCGTTGGCCAGGAGTCCGAGCGCGGCGGAGATCGTGAGCGAGCCGTTTTCTCCGATTGCGTATTCATCGGGACTGCCAACGAGTTCCGGTAGGGAGAGTGCCATTCTCGCTGACTCCTTTCAGTATCGACACGTATCGGTAAGGGTGCTTCCGTTTGCGCATAGACTCTCGACCCTAGGAATTGCAAGAAGACAAAATGGTGGGACGGCAAATTTGTTGAACGTATTCCTAAGTTCTTGCCTTGTTCACTCACCCGCCGGCGATGCACTGTGGAGGGAACACCCCCCAAGGCCGGCGGCTGGAGGCGGAGACCGCGCCGGCGGTGCCGGGGTACAACCTGGAACGGGCCGCGAAGCTGCCCGGGCAGGAGGCGCTGACCGAGCGCCGTGCCTGAGGGGCGGTCGCAGCAGGCCGATGCGTACAACCGCTGGCAGGTAACGCCCTCCCGAGGGCGGGAGGAGCCTACCGGCGGTTGCGGTCGGCGGCCGCGATCAGGGCGGTCGTCCCGCCCATATCGGCGTGCCGGCGCTGACCTCGACAGTTGGCAAAGCCTGCACGGTCATGGCCATGATGTCCGGGGGTTGCCGCAACCTGCGCCGCCGACCATGACGGTCGGGGGCACTGCCGGCGGAGACTGCCCGATGCAGGCTCGTGGGTAAGGCTCAGGGTCGGGCTCGGCCATGACGTGGAAGAGCGACGTCGGAACGCGTTGTTTCAGCGCCATTCGGGCCGCGACCCGTCCCCGATTGCGCCATTCGGGCCGCGGCCCGCCCCCGACCGCGCCATCCGGGCCGCGGCCCGCCCCGACCGCCAGGCCGGGGCCGCGGCGGGCTACAGGAAGCCCGAGCCCATCTCCTCGGCGAACCGGGTCGGATCGCCCTCCCAGGTGATCCGCGCATGCTCCACCACGTACACCCGGTCGGCATGGGGCAGCGCGAAGGTGACGTTCTGTTCGCCCAGCAGCACGGTGATCGGCGTGGTCTCGCGAAGCTGGGCCAGCGCCTTCGACAACTGCTCCAGGATCACCGGCGCCAGGCCCAGCGTCGGCTCGTCCAGGATCAGCAGCTTCGGCTTCATCATCAGCGCGCGGGCGATCGCCAGCATCTGCTGTTCGCCGCCGGACAGCGTGGCCGCCGCCTGGTTCTGCCGTTCGCGCAGGATGGGAAACAGGCCCAGCAGCCAGTCGAGCTGTTCCCGCTGCTCGGCCCGCGCCAGGTGCTGGCCGCCCAGGTCCAGGTTTTCCCGCACGCTCAGGTCGCCGAACAGCTCCCTGGTTTCCGGGCACTGCACGATGCCTTCGCGGGCGATGCGCGCCGCCACGCGTCCGCGCAGGCTCGCTCCCTCCCAGTGGATATCACCGGAATAGGGCACCAGGCCGGAGATCGCGTTGAACAGCGTGGTCTTGCCGGCGCCGTTCAGGCCCACGACCGAAACGAACTCGCCGGCATTCACGTGCACCGAAACTTTTTCCAGCGCCTGCGCCTTGCCGTAGAACACGTCGATGTCGCGGACTTCCAGCAGCGCTTCCTTGCCCTTGACGTCGAGTTCCTTGCGCGGATGCGCCTCGATCTTGCCGCCGAGATAAACGCGGCGAACGGTTTCATCCGCCATCACTTCCTCGGCGGTGCCCTCGGCGATGTGCTGGCCGAGGTACATCGCCTTCACGCGGTCCACCAGCGCCGCCACGCTCTTCACATTATGATCCACCAGCAGCACAGCCCGACCGTCGCGGCGGAAATCGTCGATCAGCGCGGAGAAGTCGGCCACCTCGCCCGCGGTCAGGCCGGCGAACGGCTCATCGACCAGCACCACCTTGGGATCGCGGGCCAGCGCCTTGGCCATCTCCATGCGGCGCAGATCGGCGAAGGGCAGGGTGGAGGGGCGGCGGTCCAGCACCGCGCCGAGACCGACGCGTTCGGCGATTTCGCGGGCGCGCTGCTCGACATGCGGTTCGGCCGCCAGGCGGAACAGCGAATCCGGCAGCAGCGCCAGCTTGATGTTCTCCAGCACCGTCTGGCGGTGCAGCGGGCGGGAATGCTGAAACACGATGCCCACGCCGTGCCGGGCGATACGGTGGGTCGGCCAGCCGGCGATGTCGGTGCCTTCCAGGCGGATGCTGCCTTCGTTCGGCTTCTCGATCCCCATCACCAGCTTCATCACGGTGGACTTGCCGGAGCCGTTGGGGCCGATCAGGCCGAGGATTTCCCCCGGCCTGATCTCGAAATTGATCGACTTCACCGCGACCAGGCCGCCGAAGCGCTTGGTCAGGCCGGAAACTTCCAGCAATGGTGCGGTATTCAACATCAGCTCCGCTCCCGCGGGCGGAACGCCCAGCCCAGCGCGCCGTCAGGGAAGAAGATGATCACTGCCAGCGCGATGGCGGAGACCACGAAGGTGTTGAGCTGTCCGATAGGCCGCAGCAGCTCGTCGAACAGGATCAGGAAGATCGACCCGAGAATGGCGCCCACGATGGTGCGCCGGCCGCCGAAGACCACCGCGATGATGATCTGGATGGTGATCGACAGGCTGACCACGGTATCGACCGAGGCGATGCCTTCGTAGAACACCAGCATCGCACCGGCCAGGCCGGAGAACAGCGCGCTGACGCAGAACGCCGCCAGCTTGTGCTTGGTGACGTTGAAGCCCAGCGCCGCGGCCTCGACGCTGTCCTGGCCGGTGGCCTGCAGGATCAGGCCCAGCGAGGAGCGCGACAGGCCGTACAGGATCAGCGCGGACACGACCAGGAAGCCGAACGCGTAATAGTAGTTCACCGACGCGTCGATCGACAGGATCGACGGTACCATCATGCCGATCTCGCCGCCGGTGAAGCCGGCGAAGATGACGATGAAGTCCAGCAGCAGCAGCACGGCGACCAGGGTGATCAGGCCGAAATACGGGCCGCGCAGCCGCAATGCCGGGATTGCCAGGATCAACCCGCCGATCACCGCGGCGACGGCGCCGGCGACCAGGCACAGCGGGATGTCCCAGCCGGCATTGTTCAGCAGACCCGCGGTGTAGGCGCCGACACCGATCATGAAGGTGGGGCCGAAATTCACTTCGCCGGCGAAACCGAACAGCAGGTCCCACGACATGGCGAACACGCCGAAATAATAGGCGGTGGTGAATATGCCCAGGTAGTAGATCCCCATCCAGCCTCGGCGCGGTCGCGCCGAGGATGATCAGCAGCAGGGCAATCCAGGGCCCGGGACGACGGAGCATGGACATCGTGGGCCTCCTTACCGTCGGCCGAGCAGGCCGCGCGGCCTGATATACAGGACGAGCACCAGGATCAGCAGCGCCGGTATGGGGCGTAGTGTCGGTGCGATGAGATAAGCGGTAATCGTTTCGGCGTAGCCGACGATATACGCCGCGATCAGAGACCCGGGCACGCTGCCCAGCCCACCCAGGATGACGATGGTGAAGGCGCTGGCCGTCAGGTTGCCGGCGTTATCCGAACTCACGCCGAAGAACGAGGCCAGCAGCACGCCGGCCAGGCCGGCGAGCAGGCCGTAGATCAGCCAGACGATCAGGTAGATGCGCGACAGGTCGAAGCCGAGCAGCGTGAGGCCGCGTGGATTGATCGAGGCGGCGAGGAGCTGCTTGCCGATGCGGGTGCGGTTCACCAGCAGCCACAGCAGCGCGATCACGCCCCAGCAGACCGCGGCGATCAACAACTCGTTGTTGGGTGTGCGCACGCCGCCCAGGTTGATGATGCCCGGCACCAGCGGCTTCATGGTCACCGGATTGTTGGTGAACAGGTAGTCCATGCCGACCTGGATCATGATGCCCCAGAGCAGCGTGCCGGTGAGGATGAAGATTTCCTCTTCCTCCTTGGGGATGGCACGCGAGCGCTGGATGGGCCGCACGACGACGAAATAGGTGATGAAGGAGGCGATCAGGCCGGCGGCAAGTCCGACCAGCGCACCGCCATAGGGGCCGGCACCATAGTTGGCGGCGACCCACCAGCCGAACAGGGCGGCGATCAGCATGATTCCGCCGTGTGCCAGGTTCGATACCCCGCACACGCCGAACATGAGGGTGAAGCCAACGGCACCAAGGCCGTAGAGCGAGCTGATCGCAAACCCGTCGATCAGAATTTGTAGTCCGCGCAAGGCTGTTCCTGCTCGTTACGGCGAGATGGTGGAATGGAGACGCGTGACCGCTTCCGGCGATACCGGAAGCGGTCCTGCGGTCCGGCGGTCAGCAGCGTTCAGGCGTGGATTACTTCTTGGCCTGCTGCTGCTTCACTTTCAGGAAGGAGGGGAATTCCATCTTGTTGTGGCACTTGTCGGACGGCCAGATGCAGACCTGCTTGCCGTTCTGCCACTGGATGAAGATGCCCTGCACGTGCTTGGGACCATACTTCAGCGCGTGGGTGTACGTGCTCTTCCGCCCGTAGAAACCGATGTTGCCCAGTGTGCCGACCATATCGGTCTTTTCCATCTGGGCGACGATCTTGTCGGCGTTGGTGGACTTGGCGTGCTTGATGGCCTGGGCGATCACCTGCACGTCGTCGTAGGCGGTGAAGCCGGTGAAGGCCGGGAAGTGGCCGTACTTCTTCACGAACTCCTGGCCGACCTTCTCGGTGGTCGGGGTCAGCGCCAGGCCGGGCACGGTGGCGTCCTGGGTGATCACGCCTTCCGTGGCGCCGTTGGTGCTCTTCCAGAAGGTCGGGTTGGTGGCCTGCGCACTGATGCCGCCCATCGGGATCGGCACCTGCTGGGAGTGCCACTGCACGGTCGGCTGCACGCCGACATGCGCGATGCCGGTGATGATGACATCCGGGTGCTTCGCTTCGATGCCATTGAAGATCGGCGTGAAGTCGGTGGTGTCGGGGTTGAACGACACCTCATCCACGACCTTAAGCCCGGCCTTGGGCAGGCACTTCACGTAGCCGGCGTCGAGCGGCTTGGTCCAGTCGGCGTCCTCGCTCATGATCGCCGCGCTTTTCATGTGCAGGTCCTTGACCAGCAGGTCGTGCGAGGCGTCGCACACCGCGCGGGCCAGGATCGGCGAGGGGAACCAGCCCTCGAACATGTACTTGTAGCGCGCGTAATTGTCGTGCACCTGCTTGCTGATCAGGTTGCTGGCGGCGCCGGGGGTGATGGTGGGGATATGCAGGCGCGCGGCCCACGGCTCCACGGCCAGGGCCACTTCGCTGATGAAGGTGGTTACCACGGCAACCACGTGGTCCTGCTGCACGGCGCGCTGGTAGGCACGCACGGCATCCGACGCCGAGGAATGATCGTCGTAGGTGACGATCTGGATCTTGCGGCCATCGATGCCGCCGTTCTTGTTGATGTCCTCGGCCGCCAGTTGCGCACCCTGGCTGATCGCCTGGCCGACGATCGCGGATTGCTCGCTGACGACGCCGATCTTGATCGGCCCCTTATCGGCGGCGTGCGCCGGCGTCAGCGCGGCCGACAGGGTCAAGGCACTTGCCAGGGCGGCGCCTGGCGCGACATGCCGCATGACATTTGTCAAAGTCATCGTCTCTCCCAGTCGAATAATTGCTTAACATCAACCTACGCGTTGAAGCAATATCGCGTTGATTGTCGGGCAATGCAAATATGCGGAGCACGCAAAGCGGTCACGTTACGCTTATTTCAGGAACGCACATGTCGGTTGCTGCGCTTCCGATCCGTTGCGCGGCTTTGTGAAAACGCGTGCTCGTGCGCATCGATGCAGTCGGGCACTGGCAAGATGCGTCACGTGGGTCTGTCGCGTCGGTCGGGGGGCGCAAGGGCGGCCGGGTCCGGCCGGGATGCAGGTGTGGCGGCGGACGCCGTTCCGAAACGACGCCGGTGATTGTCGTTGCGTACGACACGGCCCGCTGTGCGCCTTCCCGGGACGGGCCGCCGGAACGGCACTACGCCGGGCCCGCAGCCCCGGGGGGAGCCTGCCATGCGGCCGTCTCGCAAAACCCGGCATTTTCAGGCTAACTGGACGGGTCATCCGTCCGGACTGAACAAGTGCCGGCCGGGACAGTCGCCGCAACCACAGGGAGAACGTTCATGGCCGTGATCACACCCAGTAATCCGTCCGGTGTCAGGGCTCCGAGCGGCTATACACACGGCATGATTGTGCAGGGCGCTGAACGTCGCCTGGTGATTTCGGGCCAGGTGGGTATGGCACCCGACGGTAGTGTGCCGGCCACCGGCGAAGGACAGATCGCGCAGGCCTTCGCCAACCTTCGCGCCGTGCTGGAGGCGAATGGAATGGCCGCGGCCAACGTGGTCAAGACCACCGTCTTCCTCACCGACCGCGCCCTGCTCACCGACTTCCGCTCGGCCCGCGGCACGTTCTTCGGCGATCATGCGCCCGCATCCACGCTGCTGTTCATCTCCGGCCTGGCGGATCCGCGCTACGTGGTGGAAATCGAAGCCGAGGCCGCGGCCTGACATGGACCGGGCCCGCCGCAACACCGTGGGTGACGCGCTGCGCCGCGCCGCCCGCGTGCACCGCGACAGCACGGCGCTGATCTTCGGCGACCGGCAATGGAGCTTTGCCGAACTGGATCGCGCGGCGAACCGCGTGGCGGCGCGATTCGCCGCGGCCGGCCTGCATCCCGGCGATCGTATCGCCTGCTACGGCCGCAACTCCGACGCGTATTTCCTCGCCTGGCTCGGGTGCATCCGCGGCGGGTTCGTGCATGTGCCGGTGAACTACGCGCTGACCGGGGAGGAACTGGCCTATATCGTGCGCCAGTCCGGCGCCCGGGCGGTGATCGCCGCGGCGTCGCTGGAGGCGAACCTGGAGGGCATCCACAGCGAAATCCGCGGCCGCTTCGCAGGCGGCGGTGCGCTGGACGTGCTGGCCGCGGCGCAGGCCGACACGACCCCGCCCGAGATCGATCCGCCGCTGGAGGACGAGTTGCTGGCGCAGATCGTCTATACTTCCGGCACCACGGCGGCACCGAAGGGCGCGATGATGACGCATCGCGCGATGATGGCGCAGTATTTTTCCTGTATTCATAATATGGAATACGCCGCGAGCGACCGCGCCCTGGCGGCGCTGCCGCTGTACCACACGGCACAGATGCACGCCTTCAGCATGCCGCAACTGATGGTCGGTGCGCGCACCATCCTGATCGAGGCGCCGGTGCCGGACCTGGTGCTGAAACTGATCGAGCAGGAACGCATCACCTCGTTCTTCGCCCCGCCCACCGTGTGGATCAGCCTGCTGCGTCATCCGGATTTCGCCACGCGCGATCTGCGCTCGCTGGAGAAGGTGTATTACGGCGCCTCGATCATGCCGGTGCCGGTGCTGCACGAACTGCGCGAGCGGTTGCCGCAGGCGCGCCCGTTCAACGCCTATGGCCAGACGGAAATCGCCCCGGTCGCCACCATCCTGCGCCCGGAGGAACACGACGAACGCCCCGCCTCCTGCGGCCGTCCGGTGCTGAATGTGGAAACCCGCGTGGTGGATCCGGACATGAACGACGTGCCGCCGGGCACGCATGGCGAGGTGGTGCACCGCTCGCCGCAACTGCTGACCGGATACTGGGACAAGCCGGACGAAACCGCGGCGGCGTTTGCCGGCGGGTGGTTCCATTCGGGGGACGTCGGGTATTTCGACGAACAGGGCTATCTGTACATCGTCGATCGCATCAAGGACGTGATCAACACCGGCGGCGTGCTGGTGGCGAGCCGCGAAGTGGAGGAGGTGCTGTTCACCCATCCCGCGGTGTCGGAGGTCGCGGTGGTCGGCCTGCCGGACGCGAAATGGATCGAGGCGGTCACCGCCTTCGTGGTGCTGCGCCCGGGGCACGAGGTCGATGAGGCGACACTGCTGGCCCACGCCAGGCCGCACCTCGCGGCGTTCAAGCTGCCCAAGCGGGTGGCGTTCGTGCCGGAACTGCCGCGCAACACCGCGGGCAAGCTGCTGAAGCGGGAGCTGCGGCGGACGTTCGGGGAGAGCGCCGGTGGCTGAGGCTATCGCTGAGTGTTACGCATCGGCATGGGTCAGAACACACTGACGGCGTCGCCGGGTCGTGGCGGGCGGAGGTCCTATTCGCGTGAAACGAAACACGCCGACGCCAGTCCCTCAACACGCCGCCGTCGGTCCCTCAACATGCCGGCGTCAGTCCCTCAACACGCCGGCGCCAGTCCCTCAACATGCCGGCGCCAGTCCCTCAACACGCCGGCGCCAGTCCCTCAACATGCCCGCGCCAGTCCTTCACGTCATGGCCGGGCTTGACCCGGCCATCGACACCGGAACGATCGGGCCGGAATGCAACGGCACACGCCTTGTCGGGGGCAGATGGCCGGCTCGGGGGCCGGCCATGACGCGGGGGAGCGGTGCGTGTCCGCACTATTCCAACGCGGACGGGCACAAGCCAGAGCCCTACGACATTATCACATTGGAACGAAGCAAAGTCATGGAGGGCCGGCCCGCCCCGACCATGCCGCGGGCCACCGGCCATGCCGCGGGGCACGGGCCATGCCGCGGGCCACCGACCATGCCGCGGGTCGGCCGATCGTGGGCCGACCTTCGCGTCGGTCCGAATTAAGCCGCCTTGCGGAACGTCGGCGGAATGCCGGCCTTCGGCATCTGGCCCTGCATCGGCTCCGCCGGCAGTGCCTCATGCAGGATCTTGCGGGCCTCCAGCAGCTTCGGCAGGTCGATGCCGGTCTCGAAGCCCATGCTCTCCAGCATGAACACCAGGTCCTCGGTCACCACGTTGCCCGAGGCGCCCGGCGCATAGGGGCAGCCGCCCAGGCCGGCCAGGCAGGAGTCGAAGGCGCGAATGCCTTCCTCCAGCCCCGCCAGCGCGTTGGCGATGCCCAGGCCGCAGGTGTCGTGCAGGTGCAGGCCGTACAGCACCGGGCCGATCGCCTCCCGCGTGGCGCGCACCACCTCCTTGATCTGCGCCGGATGCGCATAGCCCACCGTGTCGGCCAGCATCAGTTGGTCCACGCCGGCATCCGCCAGCCCCTTGGCCAGCGCCACGGTCTGCGCCGTGGTCACCACGCCGTCGATCGAGCAGCCGAACGCCGTGGACGCACCCGCCACCACCGGCACCTTGCGCGGCTGCGCCTTCAGCCAGTCCATGATCTCCTTCATCATCTCGATGGACTGGGCCGGCGTGCGGTTCAGGTTGGCCTTGCTGTGGCCCTCGCTGACCGACACCGGAATGGCGATCTTGTGCACGCCGGCGTTGTAGGCGTTCTGCACGCCGCGCAGGTTGGGCGCCAGCGCCTGCACGGTGAGGCCCGGCACCGTCTCCAGCACCCGGGCGACGATTTCCGGCGTGTCGGACAGTTGCGGGATCACGCGCGGCGGGACGAAGCTGCCCACCTCGATCTCCTTCACGCCGGCCGCGGCGATCGCGGCGATCCAGCGCACCTTGTCGTCGGTGGTCATGCGCGTCTTGGCGATCTGCAGCCCGTCGCGCGGGCCGACTTCACAGATGGATACGAATTCGCTCATGGGGCAGGAACCTCGCAGATCAGAATGCTGCCGGTGGCGGATTCGGTGATCACCAGGCCGCGCCCGTCCGGCGTGACGGCGCAGTTGGTAGTCATCCGCCCCGCAGCGGATGGGATGCGATAGAGCGGGACGCCGTGCGCGTCCACCACCCAGACGCAGCCGTGGCCGGGATTGCTGATATACAGCCGGTCGTGCGCGTCCACCGCCAGGCCGTCCGGGCCGGAGGTGCCGGGCGGCACGCGGGCGAAGCACTGCGCCTTGCCCACCACCGCGTCGCTGCGCAGGGCGAAGCGCCACACCTCGCAGGACCGCGTCATCGCCACATAGACGTGGGTGTTCTCGACATTCAGCGCGATGCCGTTCGGGCTGGGGCAGGTGCCCAGCAGCCGGTCCGTCCGCCCATCGGCGTGGTAGCGCCAGACCCGGCCGGTTGGGTCCTGCAACCCGGTCTGCCCCTGGTCGGTGAACAGCACCGAGCCGTCCGGGTGCAGCACCAGGTCGTTCAGCCCCTTGAAGCTCTCGCTCATCACCGTCTGCAGCACCGGGGTGGCGGTGCCACTGCCCGGGTCGATGCGCATCAGGCCGCGCCGGTAGTCGGCCGCCAGCAGCGATCCGTCGGGACAGACCTGCAATCCGTTCGGCCAGCCTTCGTATTCCGCGACCAGCGTCCAGTCGTCGCCGTCGATGCGGAAGATGCGGCCATAGGGGATATCGACCACATGCAGCCGGCCCGCGGCGTCGAAGCACGGGCCTTCCAGGAAGCTGTCCACCGGCGCGCCGGCACGGTTGGCATCGGCCCACTCGTTGCGCTGCATGCGGCGGAAACGGTCCGGCATGCGGGTCAGCACGCGGGCGGTCAGGTCTTGCGGGGGGGCGAACCACATGCCCGCAGCGTGCGGCGGCGGTGCGCAGAAGGCAAGCATGGGCATGAAGAGGGCAGGGGAACCGCCCATCGATCATGGCCAAAGGCATGATTTGACATCAGTCACACGCTCCGGGCAGGCTTGCCCTGTGCTCCCGCACGCCTGCGCACCGGAGACGGTGCAGCGTACGACCGGGCCGGCACTTTTGCCGGGCGACCGTCGCCCCGCCATCGTTCGTGCCAGAGGCACCGCCCGGACCAAGACGTTCGTCCAGTTGCCTTCCCACGTGTGCCCGACACGCATTCCGTTCCGGGACCGCTCCGCCGACCGCCTGAAAGCCAACCGCGTACCAAGGAGAGTGTCAGCATGACCGCGCAGCCCAGGACGGTGGCCGATCTTGTCGTCGCATGCCTCGAGGCTGAAGGCGTCGCCCATGTCTTCGGAATTCCGGGTGAAGAAAACATCCGCCTGGTTGACGCCCTCGCCGGCTCGAAGATCCGTTTCATCCTGGCGCGACATGAACAGGCCGCGGCATTCATGGCCGACATCTACGGCCGTGTCAGCGGCAAGGCCGGTGTGTGCACCGCGACGCTCGGCCCCGGTGCCATCAACCTGCTGCTGGGCGTTGCCGACGCGCAGACCGATTCGACGCCGCTCGTCGCCATCACCGCCCAGGTCGGCCTGGACCGCATCTACAAGGAGTCGCACCAGATCGTCGATCTGGTCTCCATGTTCAGGCCGGTCACCAAATGGGCCGACACGCTGCTGACGCCGGCCGCGACACCGGAAGTGGTGCGCAAGGCCTTCGATGTCGCCCAGGCGGAGCGTCCCGGCGCAACCTACATCGCCATCCCGGAGGATCTCGAGGGCGCCGAAGTTCCCGCGGATGCACGGCCTCTCGCAGCCCGTCCGCACCATGCCGCCGGCGCCGACCCGGCACAGGTGGCGGCGGCGGTGGCGCTGCTGCGCAAGGCGAAGCACCCGATCATCCTTGCCGGGCACGGCGTGGCGCGCGCCGGCCAGTCCGAGGCGCTGACACGGCTGTCCGAGCAGCTTCAGGTTCCCGTCGCAACGACCTTCATGGGCAAAGGCGTCATCTCCGACCGGCATCCCAATGCACTGGGCGTCATTGGTTTCATGCGCCACGACTACGAGAATTTCGCGTTCGACCAGGCGGACCTGATCCTCGCCATCGGCTACGAATTGCAGGAATTCGCCCCGGTCCGGGTCAATCCTTCCAGGGACAAGACGATCGTTCACGTCGGTCGCTTTGCCGCGGATACCGATTCCGCCTATCCGGTCGCGGCGAGCATCGAGGCCGATATCGGCCACGCCATTTCGGCACTGGGTACAGCCCTCGCGGATAGCCCGTTGTCCGTGCCACGGACCGACTCCCGGATCAGGGAGCTTCGGGACGCCGAACTGGCAGGGGGTGCGGGGGATGACAGTTGCCCGCTGAAGCCGCAACGGATCGTCGGCGATATTCGCAAGGCAATGGGTGACGAAGATATCGTCCTTGCCGACACCGGTGCGATCAAGATGTGGATGTCCCGGCTGTATCCGACCTATGCGCCGCTGACCTGCCTTGTCTCCAATGGCCTCGCCACGATGGCCTTCGCGCTGCCCGGTGCGCTCGGTGCGAAGCTCGCCCGCCCCGACCGCAAGGTCCTGGCCGTGATGGGCGATGGCAGCTTCCTGATGAACTCACAGGAGATCGAGACGGCAATCCGGGAGAAGATCCCGCTGGTGGTGCTCGTCTGGGTCGATAGCGCCTATGGGCTGATCAAGTGGAAGATGGATCTGGAGATCGGCCACCATGTCCATGTCGATTTCACCAATCCGGACTTCGTGAAGTACGCCGAGAGTTTCGGTGCCAAGGGCTATCTGATCTCCGCGGCGTCGCAACTGCTGCCGACGCTGCAGAAGGCGCTGGACGACACCGCCGTGTCGGTTATCGCGTGCCCGGTGGATTACTCAGAGAATACGAAGTTGACCGATAAATTGGGGCAACTGACGAATCCGTTGTAGCGGCGCGCAGCGGCAACCGGGCTGTGGCGGTTCGCATAGACCCGGACGGCCACCCAGGCGTTATGGTGCGGGTGCAGACGGGTTCATGCAGTCCCGGTTGCATCACAGTGCGTCAGCAGACCGTGCCACGCGTGGCGGGCGAAGGTCCGCCACCCGTGACTTTGCTGTTCGCATCGGAGGAAAGTCGTGGATGGCCCGCCTGCGCGGGCCATGACACTGAATGCATCCCGGGTGACCCGCCCCTGACGCAACGCTCACGGGGCATGCGTCCGCCGTGGCGCCGTACGGTTTGCCGGCGGTCTCCCAACCGGCAATGGACGCAGACGGTTGGACGGACCTCAAAATTCATGCAGCCGGCATTACCCCAGCGCCCGACGCAGGCGTGCGGGGACGCAGCCGCAGCGACCCGACCAGGCCCTGCGGCAGGAAGATGATGAACACCACCAGCAGGGCGCCATACACCAGGTTGTCCCATCCCACCGCCGCCGTGCCGAAGGTAATGCGCAGCGTCTCGGTCAGAACGATGGTGATCAGCGCGCCCACCGTCGGCCCCAGCAGCACGTACAGCCCGCCGACCACCGCGGCGAACACCATCTGCAGCGATAACGCCACGCCGCTGACGGTGTCGGGTGAAATGAACATCTGGTACTGGCAGTAGATCGCACCGGCGAACGCGGTCATGCCCGCACTCAGCACGGTGATCTTCAGCTTCTCCGCGGTGACGTGCACGCCGGCGGCGCCCGCGGCGGCCTCGTCCTCGGCGATGGCTTCCAGGGCGTAGCGCAGCATGCTGCGATCCACCCGCCAGCGGATCAGCAGCCCGGCCGCCCAGACCGCCAGTGCGATCAGGTACCAGGTCTGCTTGCCGGTGAACTGCAGCGCGTAGATCGAGCTGCCGCCCTGGAAGCGTTGCGGCGTATAGCCGAGGGAGCCGCCGGTGATGTCGCGCGTGGCGGTCACCACCTGCAGGACGATCGCGCTGAGGGCCAGTGTGACCAGCGCGAAGTAGTGGCCGGTGATACGGAACCGTGAGCAGGGGTAGGCGATCAGCACGGCAACCAGCATGGCGGCCAGCATCGCCAACGGTATGCCGATCCATGGTGTCAGGTGAAAGTTGTTCCACAGCAGCGCGGTGACGTAGGCGCCGATGCCGAAGAAGGCGCCGTGCCCCAGCGATACCAGGCCGAATCGGCCCATCACCGACCACGATGTGTACACGAAGGACCAGATCAGGATGATCACCGCGATGTGCAGCGGGTAGGGCTCGCTGTACACGAACGGCAGCGCGACCAGTGCGACTCCGGCGATCGCCCAGGGCTTCCAGTCTGTCATGTGCGCCGCGCGATCAGCCCCTGCGGGCGGGCGAACATCATCACCACGAAGAACACGAAGGCGAACACGTAGCCCCACTCCAGATCCATGTAGAGCCCCGCAACTGATATGATTTCGGCGAAGACGAAGGCCGCGACGAAGCCGCCGATCATGTTGCCCAGCCCGCCCAGCACGCAGATCATGAAGGTGATCGGGCCGAAGGTCAGGCCGATGAACGGGTGCACATCGTATTGCAGCACCAGCAGGCAGGCGGCGAGACCCGCCAGCATTCCGCCGATGGCCGAGGTGATCAGGTACACGCGGCGTGTATCCACGCCCATCAGCGGCATGATATGCCGGTCCTGGGCGATGGCGCGGATCGCGGTGCCGATATAGGTGCGGCTGAGGAACAGGTACAGCGCCACCATCCCCGCCAGGGCCGCGGCGAAGGCCAGAAGCCGCGCATAGCTGATATACATGTCGGCCACGTCCAGCACCGGCAGGCGGATGCCCAGGTTGTGGAAGTCGATACCGAACGAAACCGTGGCGACGCTTTGCAGGAAGAACAGCACGCCGCCGGTGGCCAGCAACTGGTTGATCGGCGCGGTGCCGAGCACCGGCTGGATCACCAGCACGTGCAGCAGCACGCCCAGCACGCCAACTCCGGCAATCGAGACCACGGCGGCGATCAGGTATGGCACATGATACACCGCGAACAAATAATACATGCAATACATGCCCAGCATGATCAGCTCGGCGTAACAGATCCACACCACGTCGATCACGCCGAAGATCAGGTTCAGCCCCAGCGCCAGCAGCGCGAGCACGCCGCCGAGCAGCACGCCGTTGATCAGGGCTTCGAGCAGGAAAATGTCGAAGATGCCGGACATGGCTGGGTCAAACTCCAAGATAGGATTCGCGGATCGCCTCGCTTTCCAGCAGTTCCGCGGCGGTGCCGCTGGCGCGGATGCTGCCGGCTTCCAGCAGGTAGGCGCGGTCCACGACGCGCAGCACCTGGCGCACGTTCTGTTCGACGATCAGCACGGTCAGGCCGCTGGCGCGGATACGGCCGACCAGGGCGAACACCTGCTGCACGATCACCGGTGCCAGGCCGGCGGACGGTTCGTCCAGCAGCAGCAGGCGCGGTTCCGACATCAGCGCGCGCCCGATCGCGCACATCTGCTGCTCGCCGCCGGACATCGTGCCGGCCAGTTGGTGGCGGCGTTCGGCCATGCGGGGAAACAGGTCGTACACGAAGGCCAGCCGCTCGCGGAACTTCGCGCGGGCGGCGGGGATGAAGGCGCCGATGCGCAGGTTTTCCTCCACCGTCATGCGGGGGAACAACCGGCGGTTTTCCGGCACATGCGCGATGCCCAAAGCGAGGATGCGATGCGCGGGCGTGGTCAGCAGGTCGGTGCCGTCCATGCTGAGCGTGCCGCGGCGCGGGCGGATCAGGCCGGAGATCACCCGCATCAGCGTGGTCTTGCCCGCGCCGTTCGGGCCGATCACGCCGACCGCTTCCCCGGCGTTTACCTGGAGCGACACGTCGAACAATGCCTGGAAGCTGCCGTAGCCGGCATCGACGTGGTCGAGGGAAAGCATCGGTACTCATCGGCGGTCTGCGCTGGCGTGCGGTGCCGTGTCGTTGCGTACCATCCGCTCCTTCATCACGCCCCCACCCGGCCGGCGGTCATTTCCTGCACCTCCAGCGCATCCGTGCCCAGGTACACTTCCACCACCCGCGGATCGCCGGAGACAGCGGCCGGCAGGCCCTCGGCGATCTTCACGCCATGGTCCAGCACCATCACCCGGTCCACCACGCGCATCAGCACGCCCATGATGTGTTCCACCCAGATGATGGTGATGCCCAGTTCGCTGCGGATTTGCCGCAGCATGTCGGCCGCCTGGTCCATCTCGGATTCGTCCAGCCCGCCCAGGCTTTCGTCCGCCAGCAGCAGTTTCGGCCCGGTGGCGAGCGCCTTCGCCAGTTCCAGCTTTTTCAGCCCCGCCGCGCCCAGCCCATCCACCGACGCATCGCGGCCGGTGGGCAGGCCCACCAGCGACAGCGCATGTTCCGCCGCCTCGAACGCACGCGTGCGGGAATGGCGGCCCTGGCCGTAGAATCCGGCCAGTGCCACGTTCTCGAACAATGTCAGCCGGTGGAACGGCTTGGGGATCTGAAAGGTCCGTCCCACGCCCATGTTGATGATGCGGTGTGGTGGCAGCCCACCGATTTCGCGTCCCTGGAAGCGGATCGATCCCGCGGTGGGCGCCAGCGTGCCCGACAGCATGTTGAAGATCGTGCTCTTGCCCGAGCCGTTGGGGCCGATCAGGCCGAGGATCTCGCCCTGATCGACCCGGAACGACACATCCGATACGGCGGTGAATCCGCCGAACCGTTTGGTCAGGCCGGAAACCTCCAGCACAACACGATCACCGCGCGGCGTAGGGTGAGCTGGACGGCAGCTTCAGCACCGGCTCGCGCTGCTGCTGCGCCTTTGGCCACACCACGTAGCTCTTGTCGTCGATGTACTGGATCACCACCGGATAGGCCCGCTCGTTCTGGCCGGCCATTGCATCCTGCGGGCCCTCGAACTTCACGCCGAAGCCCAGCATGGTGCCGCCGTCCGGGATGTCGGTGTCCATGGCGGCCTTGCGCAGGTCGTCGGCGGTGATGCCGCCATATTTCTTGATCGCGCGCGGCAGCACGTCGGACAGGAACACGTAGGTGTTGGAAGCCGCCATGCCGAGGTGCGGCGACTTGATCACCGTGTCCGGCTTCAGCTTCATGTACTGGTCGCCGACCATCTTGATCAGCGGCAGCAGTTGCGGCTGCAGCGATTTCGGATTGGTCTCCCAGATGGAGATCGGATCGACGTCGAAGAAGTAGTTGGCATCGTTGCCAACCGACTGCTTGATCTTGTTGTAGTCGCTGTAGCCGGCGCCATGCCCCACCAGGGCCGAGAAATGCAGCCCCAGTTCGCGCGCCTGGCGCAGGAACAGGCTGATGTCGGGGTTGTATCCGGTGTGGAAGATCACGTCCGGCCGGGCCCGCTTCAGCTTGGTCACCAGCGAGGACAGGTCGGGCGAGGTCACCGAATAGCCTTCGTTCAGCACGACCTTCATGCCGGCCTTCCTGGCGCCCTCGGCGTTGCCTTTGGCGACGTCGGTGCCGTACGGCCCGTCTTCGTGGATGATGGCGATGCGCAGGTTCTTCGGGTCCTTGCCGAGTTGGGCTTTCGAGTACGCCGCAACCATGGCGGTGGAGGACAGGCCCCACTGCGTGCCGTAGGGCTGCGGGCGGAACACGTAGTGCAGGTGGCGGTCACGCAGCACCGGCGAGGCGATGCAGGTGGTAATCCACATGAACTTCTTGAATTCCTCGACGCGCGCCGCGGTGGGCACGCATTCGGCGGATGAGTAGAAGCCCAGCAGCATGTCCACCTTTTCCTGCTCGATCAGGCGGACCGCCTCATTGATGGCGACGTCGGGCTTGCTTTGGGCGTCGGCATAGATCGCATCGATCTTGTAGCCGTCCACGCCGCCGTGGGCGTTGAACCAGTCGATCATGATCTTGGCGCCGAGATAGTGCAGTTCCGACCCTCCGCCGGCGAACGGGCCGGTCAGGTCGTAAACCACGCCGATCTTGATCTTCTTGTCCTGGGCAATGGCGCCTGTGGCGACGGCCAGCCCAAGCGCAGCCACGATCAGCCCGCACAACATGCGGGCGAGTCCCCGACGGAGCATCGCAACCTCCCCTGTTTGGTATGCTTTCGTGCGTGCGTCCGGCGTTAGCTTACGGGGGCGCATCTACCAATTGTCAAGAGTTGTCTCGCTTGAGGCCCCCGGCCGTGGCGGCGCGCCGCGTCGGCTGCCCTGCAAGCCGATTGACCACCCCGCCGACTTGTCGCAAACGCGTGTGTTCACGCGTCGAAACAGGCGCTGGAGGGGAAAGGCCGGAGATGTCGTTGCGCCTGCCGGGCGGCATGCTTGCCCTGATGCTGTTGCTGTGTGGCGCGTCCTGGGCTCAGGCGCCCGGCGGCCCGCCGGCCGTCGGCGTGGTGCGGGTGAAGCAGACCGCCATCACCGAACGGTCGGAATATGTCGGCCGGGTGCAGGCGATCCACCGCGTCACCCTGGTGCCGCGCGTGACGGCGTTCCTGGAAAAGCGCCTGTTCACCGAAGGCGCGGAGGTAACGCCGGGCGAACTGCTGTACAAGCTGGAGCGTGCCCCGTTCGAGGCGGCTGTCGAGCAGCATGAGGCTGCGGTGGCCGAGGCAAGCGCCAAACTGGCCAACGCCAACATCCAGTTGGCCCGCGCCCAGCAGCTTCTGCACACCCCGGCCGGCCAGCGGTCCAGCGTGGATGACGCCGTGGCCAACCAGCGGGCGCAGGCGGCGCAATTGATGGCCGCGAAGGCACAGCTCAAGCAGGCGCAGATCAACCTGGACTACACGGAAATCCACGCCCCGGTCGGCGGCAAGATCAGCCGCAGCACGATCAGCGTGGGCAACGTGGTGTCCCCCGGCTCCGGCCCGCTGGCGACCATCGTCAGCCAGAACCCGATGTACGTGCTGTTCCCGATCGCGGTGCGCGACGAGAACGACCTGGAAAAGCATTACGCCGGCAAGGGCGGCATGAACGCGGTGGTGGTGAAGCTGCGGCTGCCCGACGGCACGCTGTACGACCAGGAGGGCAAGATCGACTACATCGCGCCCACCGTGCAGCAGAGCACCGACACGATCATCATGCGTGCCCGCATCGCCAACCCGGCCCGCAGGCCGGCGCAGGCTGGCCAGCCGGTGGACCGGCCGCTGACCGACGGCGAGTTCGTCACCGTGCTGGTGGAAGGCATCCAACCGGTCACCGCGCTGGGCGTGCCCCGCGCGGCGGTGCTGTCGGACCAGCAGGGCAGCTACGTTTACGTCGTGAATGCGAAAAACCATGTGGAGCGCCGCCGCATCCAGCTTGGCCAGT
This sequence comes from uncultured Alphaproteobacteria bacterium, assembly GCA_963721065.1. Taxonomy (GTDB): domain Bacteria; phylum Pseudomonadota; class Alphaproteobacteria; order Acetobacterales; family Acetobacteraceae; genus CAWBLP01. Next base: position 345,332 of record CAVRHO010000008.1, on the reverse strand, counting down.
CCACGCCGGCCACCGCGGTGGTGACGTCCGGACTGAAGCAGGGCGAGATGGTGGTGCTGGATGGTATCCAGCGCGTGCGCCCGGGCATTGCCGTCAGTCCCGGTCCCGCCAGCCCGTCGCCCGGCAATCCGGCCACGCCCAGCGCGAACGCGGCGGGGCATTGACCGCATGATCTCCGGGATTTTCGTCGATCGCCCGCGCCTGGCGATCGTCTTCGCCATCCTGACCGTACTGGCGGGTGCCCTGTCCATGCTGCGCATCCCGGTGGCGCAGTTTCCCGATATCGTGCCGCCGCAGGTGGTCGTGTCCACCAACTTCCCCGGTGCGTCCGCCGCCGTGGTGGAGGCCACCGTGGCGCAGCCGCTGGAAGCCGCCGTCGTCGGCGTGGACAAGATGATCTACATGAAGTCCAACAGCGGCAATGACGGCAGCTACAGCCTGAACGTCAGCTTCGAGCTGGGCACCGATCCCGACACCGACATGGTCAACGTCAACAACCGCGTGCAGCAGGCGATGACAAAGCTGCCGCCGGAGGTGCAGCGCGCGGGCGTTCACCTGCGCAAGCGGTCCGCGGCGATCCTGGAGTTCCTGCAGTTCTACAGCGAGGGCGGCAAGCAGACCCCGCTGTTCATCAGCAACTACGTCACCATCAACGTGCTGGACCGGCTGGCGCGCACGCCCGGCGTCGGCGATGCGTTCCTGTTCGGCAAGATGGACTACGCGATGCGCGTGTGGTTCGACATGAACCGCCTGACCGCGCTGCACCTGGCACCATCCGATATCATCAAGGCGATCCGGGCGCAGAATGTGCAGGCTCCGGTCGGCCGCATCGGCGCGCGGCCGACGCCGAACAGCACGCAGTTCCAGTTGAACGTGCAGACCCGGGGGCGGCTGACCACGCCCGCGCAGTTCGGCAACATCGTGATCCGCGCCAATCCGGATGGCTCGGTGCTGCGCCTGCGCGACGTGGCGCAGGTGGAGCTGGGTGCCGCCAGCATGGATACGGAAAGCCGGCTGAACGGCAATCCGGCCGTCTCCATCGGCCTGTATCTGGCGCCCGGCGCCAACGCGGTGGCGACCTCGGCGCGTGTGGCGGAAGCGCTGAAGCAGCTTGGCACGCGGTTCCCGGAGGGGCTGAAGTCGCGGGTGTTCTACGACAGCAGCGCCTTTGTCGCCTCCACCATCGATGAGGTGGTGAAGACGCTGGCGATCGCGTTCGGCCTGGTCGTGCTGGTGGTGTTCCTGTTCCTGGGTAACGCGCGGGCCACGATCATCCCCATCGTCGCCGTCCCGGTCAGCCTGATCGGGACCTTCGCCGTGCTGCTGGCGGCGGGATACTCCGCCAACACCATCTCCCTGCTGGCAATGGTGCTGGGCATCGGCGTCGTGGTGGATGACGCCATCGTGGTGGTGGAAAACGTCGAACGGGTGATGGCGGAGGAACCCGACCTTCCCCCCAAGGATGCCACCAAGAAGGCGATGCGGCAGATCACCGGCCCGGTGATTGCGATTTCGCTGGTGCTGCTGTCGGTGTTCGTGCCGGTGGCGTTCATCCCCGGCGTTTCGGGCGAGCTGTTCCGGCAGTTCGCGGTGACGATCAGCGTGGCGATGCTGATCTCGGCTATCACCGCGCTGACGCTGTCACCGGCGCTGTGCGGCGTGTTCCTGCGCCATCACGGCAAGCCACGCGGCCCGATGGGCTATGTGCTGCGCGGCATCGATGGCGTGCGGCGCGGCTATGCGCAGGTGATCGCGCGCATCCTGCGTCTGTCTGTCCTGTCGGTGGTGCTGGTGGCCGGTGCCGCGGCCGGTATCTGGTTCCTGAGCGAACGCACACCGACCAGCTTCCTGCCGGAGGAGGACCAGGGCGCGTTCTTCATCGCCGTCCAGTTGCCGGATGGCGCGTCGGTGTCGCGCACACGGGCGGTGGTGCAGCGGGTGGAGAACCTGGTGCGCCCGCTGCCGCAGGTGGAAGGCGTGCTGTCGATCGTCGGGTTCTCGCTGCTGGCCGGCGGCAACGAACCGAACGCCGCGTTCATGGTGATCAAGCTGAAACCGTTCGCCGAACGCACGGCCGCCGCCGATCGTGCCCAGGCGGTCATCGGCCGCGTCTTCGGCCTCGCGCACCAGATCCGCTCGGCCAACGTGTTTCCGTTCAACCTGCCGCCGATCATTGGCCTGTCCACCAGCGGCGGATTCGAATACCAGTTGGAGAACCTGGAAGGCCGCGATCCGGCCGACATGCAGAGCGTGATGCAGGGGCTGATCGCCGCGGCAAACGGCGACAAGCGCCTGGCGCGGGTCTTCTCCACGTTCACCGCCAGCAACCCGTCCATCTGGCTGGACATCGACCGCGAGAAAGCCCAGGCGCTGGGCCTGTCGATCTCGGATGTGTTCAACGCCCTGCAGACCACGCTGGGCGGCTACTACGTGAACGACTTCAACCTGTACGGGCGCACCTGGCAGGTGAACATCCAGGGCAATGAAGCCGACCGCAGCGATGCATCGGCAATCTACAAGATTTATGTACGGAACGACCGCGGTCAGATGGTGCCGCTGCGTGCCATTGCCGATGCCCGCATCGTGCTGGGGCCGCAGGTCATCAGCCGGTTCAACAACTACCGGGCGGTCAGTATCCATGGCAGCCCGGCCCCGGGTGTATCCTCCGGCGATGCGCTGAAGGCGATGGCGGAGATCTCGGCCAGGACGCTGCCGAACGGCTATGGCTATGAATGGTCCGGCACCGCCTATCAGGAAGTGCAGGCATCAGGACAGACGCTGGGGATTTTGGCCCTGGCGGTGCTGTTCGCCTATCTGTTCCTGGTGGCGCTGTATGAAAGCTGGATGATCCCGGTTCCGGTGCTGCTGTCGGTTTCGGTCGGGGTGCTGGGTGCGTTCCTCGGTCTGCTGATCTCAGGGCTGTCGCTGGACCTGTATGGCGAGATCGGCATGGTGGTGCTGATCGCGCTGGCGGCGAAGAACGGCATCCTGATCGTGGAATTCGCCAAGGAGGAACGCGAACGCGGCATGCCGATCCGTGAGGCCGCGGCACTGGGCGCACGCATGCGGTTCCGTGCGGTGATGATGACGTCGATTGCGTTCATCTGCGGGCTGATTCCGCTGGTATGGGCGGAAGGCGCGGCCATGCTCAGCCGGCGTGCGGTCGGGACGTCGGTGTTCGCCGGCATGATCGCGGCGAGTTCGATCGGCGTGTTCCTGATTCCGATGCTCTACGTCACGTTCCAGACGATCCGCGAACGGGTGAAGCGGCGGTTCGCGCGGTCCTATACCAGCCCGCACGATCACTGACTCTCTGTCGCGGTCCTGAACGTCGGGCCGGGCGTGGGTCCGGACGCGTCAGATCAGGCATCTCAGCCCCAGTTCCTCGCCGGCTCCAGTCCCTCGCCGGCTCCTACCGGCGCCAGTCCCTTACCGGCGCCAGTCCCCCGCCGACACCAGCCCTTCATGTCATGGCCGGGCTTGACCCGGCCATCTACACCGGAACGACCGGGCCGGAATGCAACGGCAAACGCCTTGTCGGGGGTGGATGGCCGGGTCAAGCCCGGCCATGACGTCGGGGGTGGATGGCCGGGTCAAGCCCGGCCATGACGCGGAGGGCGGTGCTTGTCCGCACTGTGTCAACGCGCATGGAGCGAATTCACCGCGTATGGAGTACAGGCCCGTCCACCACGACTTCGCTGACGGTAACTGCGTAAGTCGCGGAAGGTACGGCTTCCCTGGCCATAAGGGTGAAGGTCGGCCCGAATGCCAAACTCCGCGCGGACTGGGACAAGGGCAGTCGATGCCACCGGAATCGTGAATACGCCGGCCAACCTTACGCTGGTCCACGTCCGACTCTGCACCGGCTGATGCCAGTTTCCTTCGCGTTACGCCGCTTCCCCGGGCTTCGATGCAATCCCCAGATACGCGCGGATCTCGTGGCTTTCCGCCAGCTCCGCCGCAGGCGCGCTGTGGCGGATCACGCCCTTCTCCAGAATGTAGCCGCGATCGGAAAGACGCAGTGCGAACGGCGCATTCTGCTCGCTCAGCAGAATGCTCAGCCGTTCCGACTTCAGCCGCTCGATCCACTGGCCGAGTTCCTTCACCACCACCGGCGCCAGCCCTTCCGTAGGCTCATCCAGCAGCAGCAGTTTCGGATTTCCCAGCAGCGCGCGGCCGAGCTTCAGCATCTGCTGCTCACCGCCGCTGAGAAAGCCCGCACCACGACCGGCGAGTTCCAGCAGCTTGGGAAACATCTCGAACACGCGGTCAACGGTCCAGCCGTTCGGCACCTTGCGCCCCTCGCGTGCCGCCAGTTCCAGGTTCTGCCGCACGGTCAGCCCGCTGAAGATGCGCCGGCCGCTGGGAACGTACCCCACGCCGAGGCGGGCGATCGCATAGGTGGACTTGCCGTTGATCGGCGTACCATCCAGCCGGATCGAACCGCCGCGCGGCGGGCTCAGCCCCATGATGCTGCGCATGGTCGTGGTCTTGCCGGCGCCGTTGCGGCCCAGCAGCGCGACGGCTTCGCCGGTGCCCACCTCCAGCGATACGCCCTGCAGGATGTGGCTCTGGCCGTAATAGGTCTGGATCGATTCGACAGTCAGCATCAGGCTTCGGTCCCGAGATAGACGTCGCCCACTTCCGGGTTGTTGCGGATTTCCTCCGGCGGTCCCTCGGCGATGACGCGTCCGCGGTGCATCACGGTGATTCGTTCGGAAATGCCGAACACCACGTCGGTGTCGTGTTCGGAGAACAGCACGGTCAGTGACGCGCTGCGTGCCAGGTCCTGCACCATGGCGACGGTCCGCTCGGTTTCCCAGGGCGACATGCCGGCGGTGGGTTCGTCCAGCAGCAGCAGTTCCGGGCCGGTTGCCAGGGCCAGCGCCACTTCCAGCGCGCGTTGGTCGCCGTGCGACAGCGTGCCGGCTTCCACGTCGGCAGAGTCGGCCAGGCCGACCTGGTCCAGCATGTCCAGCGCCTCGCGACGCACCGGGGGGGAGCCGTGGAAGAAGCTGGCGAAATCCATTTCGCGATTGCGGCGTACCACGATGGCGGTCTGGACGGATTCCAGCACGGTCAGGCGGGGAAAGATGTTGGTGATCTGGAAGGCCTGCGCCAGGCCGCGGCGTGCGATGACGTGCGGCTTGCGTCCGCTGACGACGGCGCCTTTGAAGCGAACCTCCCCTGAAGTCGGGCGCAGCACGCCGGTCAGCAGGCGGAACAGCGTGGTCTTGCCGGCGCCGTTCGGGCCGATCACCGAATGGATGCTGCCCGTGCGCACGTTGAAGCTGACGTCGTCCACGGCGCGGAAACCGCCGAACAGGCGGGTCAGGTTGTGCACTGTCAGGATGTCGCTCATGCCGATGGCTCCTGCCGCGTGCGGCGTTTCAACAGGCGCAGCGGGGAATGGCCACCGCCCAGCCGGCCCAGGATTCCGTCCGGCATGAACAGGATGATGACGAGCAGCACCAGGCCCAGGATCAACTGCCAGTCATGGGTTGCGACCACGAGGTACTGCTGCGCGATCTCGTAGATGAACGTGCCGAGCACGGGCCCGAGGAAGGTGTACATGCCGCCGATGACCGACATGATCACCGGGTCGCCCGACTTCACCCAGTCCAGCAGTTCGGGATAGGCGTTCTGGTTGTGCACGACATACAGCGCGCCGGCCAGGCCGCAGAAGAAGCCGGAAATCACGAAGGCGAGCAACTGGTGGCCGAACACGTTGACCCCCAGCGCTTCGGCGCGATTGCGCTTTTCGCGTGTCGCCCGCAGCACCAGGCCGAACGGGGAAACGGTGACCTTCCACAATGCCAGCAACGCGACGGCGGTGACGCCAAGCACGAACCAGTAGCCGGCGTCCGGCTGCGCCAGGGTGGCCGGGATCATTTTGCCGAAGATGCCGTTGGCACCGCCGGTGAAATTATACTGCTGCTGCGCGATCACGTAGAACAACTGAGAGAATGCGAGCGTCAGCAGTGCGAAATACAACTTGCGGGCGCGCAGCGCGATCAGTCCCACGAACAGGGCTGCGAGCGCGGCCAGGAAGGGCGCGCCGATAAAGGAAACCCAGAACGGCACACGCCAGTGCATCCAGGTGATGGCGATCGTGTAGGATCCCAGCCCGTAGAACGCGGCCTGGCCGAACGACACGAGGCCGCCATAGCCGAGCAGCAGGTTGGTTGCGACTGCAAACACACACAGACCCAGGATGTCCTGCAGTTCCAGCAGACTGGGCACGCTGAGCCAGGCGGGCGCTGTCGCCAGCAGGACCAGAAGCACGGCGAGTCCGGCGACGATGGCCGGGGTGCGGTTCGGGCGGTGGTGCGGCGCCGGGTTTGGCGTTCGCTCCATCAGCGATGCGGGAGTTTGTTGTTCCACGCTCAGTATTCCAGGCTTTGGCCGAGCAGTCCGGCGGGACGCAGGGCCAGCACGATGATCATGGCGACGAAGATGCAGGCCGGTGCCCAGGTGGGCACGTAGAGGATGCCGGCTGCCTCGAACGCGCCGATAATGACGGCACCGATGGCGGCGCCGGCGATCGATCCCAGGCCGCCGATCACCGCGACGATGAAGGCCGACACGATGATGGCCTGGCCCATGCCGGGGCCAACCGCTTCAAGCGGTGCGATCACGGCGCCGCCGAAGCCCGCCAGCAGCGAGCCGATGACGAACACCGTGGTGAACAGCAGCTTCACGTTGGTGCCGCAGGCGGCGAGGGTTTCCGGATCCTCCACCGCGGCGCGGATTTTCCAGCCCAGCATGGTCCGGCTGAGCAGTGCCCACAGTGTCAGGCCGACGGCGATGGCGCAGCCGATCACGAACAGGTCGTAGGCGGGGAAGCTGATCGAACCGATCATCGCCTGGCCGGACAGGCTGGGTGGTTGCGAGGCGGACAGGCTGTTGGTGCCCCAGAAGCGCAGCGCCAGGTCGGCCAGGATCAGGAACAGCGCGTAGGTGACCAGCAGTTGCACCAGGTGGTCGCGCTCATAGACGCGCCGCAGCAACAGCACCTCGGCGGCCGCGCCGATGGCGGCGACGATCATGGGGGCGACGATCAGGCCCGCCCAGAACAGCGGGCCGCCGTTTGGTGCGGCGAACAGGGTGGCGACGAAATACGCGCCGTACATATAGAACGTGCCGTGGGCGACGTTGATCACGCGCAGTGCGCCGAAGATCAATGTCAGGCCTGACGCGATGATGAACAGGCTGGCGGCCGTGGTCATCGCACTCAGGACTTCGATGGCCACCACTTCCGGGCTCATGAGTTTCTCATCCGTCAGTCATAGAAGAAGGTCCGCGGCGTGTGGTACGCCGCGGACCGGTACTGCTATCCGGGCTGTGGCAGCTCAGGATTGCGGCTGCATGGACGTCGCTTCCTTGCAGGTCAGCATGACCTTGCTGGCCGGGACCTCCTGCGTGTTGTCGTAGATCTGGTAGCCGTATTTCGGATCGATCTTGGCGGCGACGGTGCCGATATAGTCGCCGGTGTCCGCCTGGTGATCGCAGGCGCGCAGCTTGATCGGGCCGCGGATGGTCTGCACCGTGGCGCCGCTCAATGCCTCCTCGACCTTGGTGCCGTCGAAGCTGTGCGCCTTCTTCACGCCCTGGATCCAGGCCTGCCCGGCGGTGTAGCCCAGGATCGCCCAGGCGGCCGGCCACTCATGGTATTTCGCGTGGTAGTCGTTGATGAATTTCTCCATGCCGGGGCCGTGCATGGCCCAGAACGGCGCGCGGTCCCAGGCGATGGTGCCGGCGGGCACCTTGCCCGGCAGCGCCTTCAGTTCGGCGCGGTCGTAGCCGGCCAGTGCCTTGGTCTGCTTGAAATAGCCGAAGCCCTCGGCCTGCTTGGTGAGGGTGATCAGGTCGCCGCCGTATTCACCGATGAAGGTGTAGTCGGCATGCGCGGCCAGCAGTGCGGCGATATAGGAGGTGTACTGCGTCGCACCCAGTTGCGGGGTTTCCTGCGCCTTCACCGTGTACTTCACGCCGTCTTCCTTCAGCGCCTTCAGGAATGCGCTGACGGTATCGCGGCCGAAGCTGTAGTTCGGCGTGATGGTGGAGATCGTGATCGGCTTGTCGCCGACATGCGCCGCAAGGTAGCGTGCGATGCCGCGCGGCTCCATCACCGTGTTCGGATCCAGTTGGAAATAATATTTGTTGTAGTTCGACGTGGTCATCTTCACGTCGTTGGAGGCGCTGGACATCATCGGGATCTTGTACCGTCCCGTCACCGTCTCCTCGGCGGCGGAAACAGCGCTGCTGACCGGGCCGAAGATCGCCACCGCATGATCGCTGAGGATCATATGGCGGACGTTGCTGGTGCCGGTGGCCGGCGAAAGGTTGTCGTCGGCGGTAATCACCTTGATCTTCTTGCCGAGCAGACCGCCGGACGCGTTGACGGCATCGATCGCCATTTCCACGCCGCGCGCGCTGGTCTGGCCGAGTTCGGCAATCGAACCGCTGAGCGACGTGGAGATACCGACCGTTACGCTATCCTGCGCCATTGCGGGCGACGTGGCCGCCAGAGCCCCGGCTGCAATGCCTGCCACCGCAAACGAACGCAGATGGCTACGTGAAACTTTCGTCATACGCATGAATCGCCTCCTCATTGAGGCCATCCAACCCGGTTCTTTGGCGTCATGCAAGCCACCCAAATATGTCAATCATTAGCATAATATTATATCAATTCTGATGATCATCATAAATGACAGCGGTTATTCTTATCTTCCGCAGCCGCTTCGGTTCGGCTGACGTGCCAGGACTGCGCCGTGTGTATCACGGGTGTGCTGTCAACCCGTGTATCGTTCGACCGTCGGTCGGCTCGCGGGTCATGAGGTTGCATGCCGGATCGTACGTAGCACGGGTTGCCATGCTCTGGCGGGGGCCGGCGCGGATGATGACGGGCGCGGACGCGTCGGGCAGGATGCGGCGGATGCCAAGGATCGCGACATGAACCAACCAGCCCACGCCCTGCGCAGCCTTCTGTTCGCGCCGGGGAATCACGCGCGACGCGTCGAAAAGGCACTGTCGCTGCAGGCCGATGCCGTGATCCTCGACCTGGAGGACGCCGTGGCGATCGCCGAAAAGCCGGCGACACGGGTGGCGGTCGCCGCGGCGCTGGAAAAGCCGCGCCGGGGATCGCTCTACGTTCGGGTCAACGCCTTCGATACCGAATTCTGTTACGGCGACGTGCTGGCCGTGGTGCAGCCCGGGCTGGACGGGATCATCCTGCCGAAGATCGAAAGCGCGGCCGGGATCGCCACGATCGACTGGTTGCTGGCGCAACTGGAACGCGACCGGGGGCTGCCGGCAGGACGCATCGACCTGATCCCGATTGTCGAAACGGCACGTGGCCTGCAACAGATCGACGCGATCCTGGCGGCCGGGACGCGCGTCCGCCGCGTCGCGTTCGGCGCCGGCGATTTCACGCTGGACGTGAACATGGCCTGGAGCCGCAGCGAATCCGAACTGGCCCATGCGCGCGCGGTGATCGTCACGGCATCGCGCGCCGCGGGGATCGACGCCCCGCTCGACACGGTGTGGGTCGATCTGCCGGACGCGCAGGGCCTGGAACAGTCCGCCCGCACCGCACTGGCCTGTGGTTTCCAGGGAAAGATGTGCATCCACCCCGACCAGATCGCGGTCGTGAACCGCGTGTTCACGCCGAGCGACGCGGAGGTTGCGTTCGCGGAACGCGTCTGTGCCGCCTTCGCGCAGGCCGAGGCCGAGGGCAGCGCCGCCATCCAGCTCGACGGCAAGTTCATCGACTATCCCATCGTCTATCGCGCACAACGGGTGCTGCAGAAAATGGCCACCATCCGGGCCCGGGACGCAAGCTGATGACCGACAGACCATGCGGGCCGCTCGACGGCATCAAGGTGCTTGATCTGTGCAGCTACCTGGCCGGACCGTACGGCTGCACGCTGCTGGCCGATTTCGGCGCCGAGGTCATCAAGATCGAATCGCCGCAGGGCGACATGCTGCGGCAGTTTCCGTCCAGCCTGGAAGGCGACAGCCGGTTCTTCCTGGGCACCAACCGCGGCAAGCGCGCCCTTGCGTTGGATCTGAAACAACCGGAAGGCCTGGCCATCCTGCACCGCATGGTGGCGAACGCCGATGTCCTGGTGGAGAACTTCCGCCCATCCGTCCCGGCTCGCCTCGGCATCGACTACCCGCGGCTGCGGGCGATCAACCCGCGCCTGATCTACGCCGGCCTGACCGGATACGGTGATGACGGACCGCTGAGCGACAAAGGGGGCTTCGACCAGGTGCTGCAATGCCTCAGCGGCATGGCGGTGTTCCAGGGCGGCGGCACCGACAAGGCACAACTGGTGCTGGGCTCGGTGCTCGATTATTTCACCTCGGCACTGCTCGCCTATGGCGTGACCGCCGCGCTGTACCACCGGGAGCGCAGCGGCACCGGCCAGTATCTCAGCCTGTCGCTGCTGCGCAGTGCGCTCACCATCCAGGCCGGCCGCTTCGTGTGGGCCGAGGGCGAGGGCAGGGACGTGGTGCGCGATTCCGGCACCGGCGGGCTGACCGGCATCCATCCCACAAAAAGCGGATCGCTCTACGTCTCCCTGCACTCCAACCATTTCTTCGCGGCGTTCTGCGAGATGATCGGCCGTCCGGCCCTGGCCGCCGACCCGCGCTGCGAAACGATGCGCAGCCGCGCGGAACACGCCGCCGACCTGCTGCCGGAAATACGGGCGGCGCTGGCCGAACGCACCGCACTGGAGTGGGAGCAGATGTTCGGCGAACGCGTACCCTGCGCGGCGGTGCGGCCGATCGAGGACATGTTCGATCATCCACAGGTGCTCGCCCAGAACCTGGTCACCACGCTCGATCACCCGGTGCTCGGCCGCTACCGCACGATGACCAAGCCGATCCAGTTCGCGGACACGCCGGGGCCGGCACCCACGGCGTCACCAACATTCGGCCAGCACAGCGACGATGTGCTCGCTGCACAGGGCTACTCGGCGGAGGAAATTGCCGGACTGCGCGCACGCGGCATCGTGCGCTGAACGCAGGGACATAAGCCCGCGTCTCCATGTTCGCCTGCCCTTGCTCTCAGCGCACCTCACCAGGACAGCGCGAGCAGGCAGAGCCCCGGCCCACATTTCCCCACCAGCCGTTGCCGCGGCGGCGGCACCTGGTCGAGCAGGGCCGGCAGAAGTGGCAGGTCGAGTTCGCGTGCGAACAACCACACATGGTTTCCGGCGCGAATCTGCCGCGCCACCGTATCGCGATCCACCATCTTCGCCCCCAACCGCTCCGGCAGCAGCGTGTTGTCCGGGCTCGGCGGCTGTGGCCCGCGCCACATCTCCATCCGCCGCACGTCCGGCGCGTAGTAGCGGATCGCAGCCGGCGTGGCGTAGGGCGCGATGATGACGTCGTCCGCGGCGGCCAGGCCGGGCCCGATCCGGTGGACGATGTCACGCCAGGGCTCCTTCTGGTTGTCGAGCCCGAGCTGGTAGCCAAGTCCGACTCCCCAGGTGACGACAACCACCACCAGCAACGCGGAGCGCAGCATCGTGCGGCGCACAAGCCCGTAGGCCAGCGCCACGCAAAGCGGTACCCCGAGCCACAGAACCGTGCGCGGCGCCAGGACCGGCTGCACCAGGCTGGCGACAAGCATCAGCAACAGTGACACGCCGGGAACGGCCACCACGACCAGCCAGGTGCGGCGGCCGGGCCACCGCAGAAGCAACACGGCGCCGAGCAGCAGGAACACTACGAGCGTGAGTTCCACGCCGGGCATCTTCATCGGCGTTTCGATCCCCGTGGCCAGTCCACTGAGCGCGTCGGCGACATCGCGCGGCGCCAGCGGCTGCATCCAACTGATCGCGGTGGGTGATCCTGCGGTGCTCAGCATCGCCAGAAGGATCGGCAGCACGCCCACCAGCACCAGGGCGTTCGTGCCAATCCACAGCAGCACCCGGCGAAACGGCCGCGGGCCGCTCCGGCCCAGCAGGGCGCCGGCAACGACCAGGCCGCAGGCCGCAGCGAAGAACACCAGGGTCGGATGGCACCAGATCGCCAGAACCGCGCCGACCGCGTACAGCACCAGACCGGCGGCCTGGCCCCGACGACGGGCGTTGGGTTCCGCCGGATCGGCCACGACCAGCAGCCGCGCAATCCCCAGCAGTGCCAGCGTGACCGGAAGCAGCAGCAGTGCGTAGGACCGCGCTTCCTGCGCGAAGTTGATCTGGATCGGCGACAGCGCAAACAGCAGTGCCGCCACCAGCCCGACTCGCGGCCCCTCGAGTTCGCGTCCCAGCAGGAAGACCAACGGGATGGTCAGTCCCGAGGCCAGCACCGAGAGCGAGCGCAAGGCGGCCTCACTGGTTCCGAACAGGTGCATCCAGCCCGCGACCAGCGTGTAGTAGAGCGGTGGCGTGGGTTCTATTCGCAGCCCCTGGGTCCACAGGAACTGCTGGGGGAAGACAGCCGCGTAGTACCGCGTGAAGAACTCGTCCATCCACAACGACTGATGCGACAGGTGAAACAGGCGTATCGCGAAGCCGAGGGCGATGATGCCCGCCAGGATCAGCGTGTTTCGTTGGAGGACAGGCCGGGCAACGCTCTGTGCTGCGGACATGTTCTTTGTCGTGTGTGCAAGGCCGGGCTTCGGGACGTCACGTCTGCCTGCCGTCTGCGGCAATGCACGCCGGCCGGAATTGCCGGTGCCCGGAAGAAGGGGCCTGCCCGGATATCCACTGGACAGGGAGAGGGCCACAAGAAACGCCGGTGGCGCCGGCGGCCTCACAGATGGTTGAGACCGCTCGCGGCGGCGTGCGTCGAAACCTGCCGAGGAATCAACCTTGCCTGGCGCCCGCTGGCGGATGGTGCATCGGCCGCGCCGTGAGTCGGGCGGGCGTGTTCAGCCCGCCGGCGCCGCCGGCTCCGCCAGCCGCAGGATCTTCGGCTCGTATCCCAGCGCACGGACAAATCGCAGCAGGTCGGCGGCGCGCAACGTGGTGGATGCGGCGTTGTGCAGCGGATGGAAATTCACCCACTCCGCGTCCAGCATGTCCTGGTCCAGAATCACCGTGACCTGTCGCTGGCGATCGTTCATCAGCCCGAACGGCGTCACCGAACCCGGCGTCAGTTCCAGCACCGCCGCCAGCACGTCCGGCCGAGCGAAGGAGAAGCGAGGCGCCGCCAGGGCCTTTTCCAGCCAGGACAGGTTGGCGCGCTTCTCTGCCGGCATCACCACCAGCCAGATCCCGCCCCTGCGATCCTTGATGAACAGGTTCTTGCAGTGCAGGCCCGGAATCCTGTCGTGCCAGGGGCGCCCCTCCTCCACCGTGAAGAAGGGCGGGTGGGCCATGGTGCTGTGCTCGATGCCCAACTGGTCCAGCAGGGCGAACAGGTCGTCGGGGGTCGCGGGCACGATACTGTCACTGGTTCGCGGTCGGTCCGTCGTCGTGTGCGCGAACGGGCCGCGGGAATCAACCCGCCGCCTGCCGTCACAGTGGTGCCGGCCACTGGCCAGTCCCTGTGCGTGCGGCCAGTCTGTCCGATGGGCGTGCCGCCGGTTGCGGCGTCGGCGTCGGCGTCGGCGTCGCGGCTCGACTTCTGCCGCCCTGTCCCGACGAATCGCCGCACTACCCCCGGCCTGTGTTCGGCCGCATCGCGGCGGCCACCTGCGGCGATCACCTGATGTCGGTGGGGCGATGGGGCCCTGCCGCGACGGCCGGTGCCGATCGCGCCCCCCGGCCGGTCCGGAAGACGCGCGATCGGACGTTGGTTCAGCCCTGGTTCAGCCGGCGTGCGAGGCTCTTCTGGCTCATGGCAAGCCCCAGAAGGCCGAAGCCGAGGAGGGACAGCGTGCCTGGCTCCGACACCGGGCTCGGCGCGGCGGCGGCGATGGTCACCTCGCCATAGGGATTGGCATTGCCGCCGGCCATGGTGATCTGGCTGGTGCCAACCACCGAGGCCAGGTCGATGTAGGATCCGCCGCCACCGCCGTAGCCGCCGGCATAGGTTGCGGTGGTGATGTAGTTGCCGCCGCCGCCGCCACCACCGCTGTAGCCGCCGCCACCGCCGCCACCGATGAAGCCGCCGCCGCCGTTGATGGCGGTGGGCGAGCCGCCGGCGCTCGCGGTCAGCCAGCCGGTGCCGCCGGCCGCGCCATAGCCGGTGCTGCTACCTCCGGTTGCGCCGTCCCCACCAGCGGTGCCGCCGGCGCCCGGCAGGTATCCGCCATCGCCCCCGGACAGGGTGATCTGGCCATCGCCGCCCGCAGCCCCGCCAAAGCGGTTCGCCACGCCACCGCCGCCGGCACCGGCGATCAGCAGCGGTTGCGGACTGCCGGCGGGGGAGAGATAGACGAAACTGGCCCCGCCGCCATTGCCGCTGCCGACATTGGTGGCCCCGACGGCGCCGATGCCGATGTAAAGCGCTGTACCGGCGCTGAAATTGAAGGCGCCGCCGATCAGCGCGCCCGCACCGCCGGCGCCGCCGCCGTTGGAACTGGAGCCGCCGCGGGCGCCATAAGCGGTGATCATGTACTCGCCCGTGTTGGGCACATTGAAGACATAGGTGCCGGCGACGGTTGCATCGAACAGCGGTGTCGCGGCGGCCGAGGTGACGGTGGCGCCGAAAATCAGCACCGAGACGCCGAGGAGGGCACTCTTCTTCACGTTGCACCTTTTTGGTTACCAACACCTATGGTTGTATCACACATCGGTATGCAGCACCAACCCAGACGGGAGTAATGGCCCAGAGACACCCTCTATGGTTGTCCCGATGAATGGCGCGGCCATGCACCATCGGTCGGTGCTGATCGCGGCGCGTTCGTCGGCGGCGGTCCGTTCGCGTCGTGGCGGCGGCGAGAAATCCGCTTTGACGCCGACCGGGACGATCGGCTTGCCTGGCGGCCATCGCAGCGGACGGCCATCGCAGCGGACGCAGCGGCGGCCATCGCAGCGGACGGCCATCGCAGCGAACCGCCACCGAAGCGGACGGCCATCACACCCGTCCGGCCGGCGCCCCGTGATCGACCGACGTGAGACGCGGGTGACCGCGCTCCGTCGTCCGCACATTGACAGTCTCGTGACCCCCCGGCTACGCCCTGTCGCTGTTACAGAATGGCCATCTGGGAGCCGAGTTCGAATGCCCGTCCACGCCTTCATCTTTCCCGGGCAGGGAAGCCAGGCCGTCGGCATGGGCCGTGACCTGGCCGCCGCCTTCTCCGTGGCGCGCGAGGTATTCGAGGAAGTGGACGAAACGCTCCGCCAGAAGCTGTCGAAGCTGATGTTCGAGGGCCCGGCGGAAGAACTGACCCTGACCGAGAACACCCAGCCGGCGCTGATGGCCCACTCGCTCGCGGTGCTGCGCGTGCTGGAACGCGAAGGCAATCTCGGCCTGAAGCAGAAGGCCGCGGTGGTCGCCGGTCATTCGCTGGGCGAATACAGCGCGCTGGCCGCCGCCGGTGCGTTCACCCTGGCCGATACGGCCCGGCTGCTGAAGCTGCGCGGCCAGGCCATGCAGAAAGCCGTTCCCCCCGGTGAAGGCGCCATGGCCGCCCTGCTGGGCGCCGACATGGCGCAGGCCCAGGCGGTCTGCGAGGAAGCCGCCCCGGTGCCGCAAACCGGCGCCCGCCAGGTGGTGGAGCCCGCCAACGACAACGGCGCCGGCCAGGTGGTGATCTCCGGCCACCGGGAAGCGGTGGAACGCGCCATCCCCATCGCCACCGGCAAGGGCATCCGCCGCGCCATGCTGCTGCCCGTGTCCGCCCCGTTCCACTGCGCGCTGATGGCACCCGCCGCCGACGCCATGGCCGAGGCGCTGGAGAAGACCGCGCCGCGCGTGCCGCTGGTGCCGGTGATCGCCAACGTCTCCGCCGCCAAGGCCACCGACCCGGACGAGATCCGCGACCTGCTGGTCCGCCAGGTCACCGCCACGGTGCGCTGGCGCGAATGCGTGGAAACCATGGTCGGCCTGGGCGTTGACAGCTTCGTGGAGCTCGGTGCCGGCAAGGTGCTGTCCGGGCTGGTGCGTCGCATCGCCCCCGATGCAAAAGCCGCCTCGGCCGCCACCCCGGCCGATATCGAGGCGCTGCTGAAGAACCTCTGACAGGAGGGGCCAGAATGTTCCGGCTCGATGGCAAGACGGCGCTGGTGACCGGCGCCTCGGGCGGCATCGGCGCGGCGATCGCGCGGGCGCTGCATGGGCAGGGCGCGGCGGTGGTGCTTTCCGGCACGCGCCAGGACGCGTTGCAGGCACTGGCGGACGAACTGGGCGAGCGCGCCCATGTCTGCCCCGCCGACCTCAGCGACCCGGCCAGTGCGGAAGCCCTGGTGACCGCGGCCGAGGAAGCCGCCGGCCCGCTGCACGCCCTGGTGAACAACGCCGGCTTCACCCGCGACATGCTGGCACTGCGCATGAGCGACGAGGACTGGCAGGCGGTGCTGGACGTGGACCTGTCGGCGCCGTTCCGCCTGGCACGGGCGGCGCTGCGTGGCATGCTGCGCCGGCGGGCGGGGCGGATCATCAACATCTCGTCCATCGTCGGCGCCACCGGCAATGCCGGCCAGGCCAACTACGCCGCGGCCAAGGCCGGGCTGGTGGGCATGACCAAGGCCCTGGCGCAGGAAGTCGCCTCCCGCGGGATCACCGTGAACGTGGTGGCGCCGGGTTTCATCACCACGCCGATGACCGACAAGCTGTCGCCGCAGCAGAAGGAAAAGCTGTCCGGCGCGATCCCGCTGGGCCGACTCGGCCAGCCGCAGGATGTCGCCGCCGCGGTGGCGTATCTGGCGTCCGAGGAGGCCGCCTGGGTCACCGGCGCCACGCTGCACGTCAATGGCGGGATGGCGATGCTGTGATCACGGGCACGCAACGCGTCGCTCTGAACCCCGCGCGGCCTTCCTCGGCCCGGGAAACCATGCTAAGCGCCCCGCGACTTCGTCCGGCGCGGGTGCGGCGGCACCGATCGGGTCCTGCCCGGCGGCCAATCGAACCGGGCGAACAACGATTGCAGGACCCCAATCCAGGAGTGCAAGGCGGATGAGCGAGATCGCCGATAAAGTGAAGAAGATCGTGGTGGAGCATCTTGGCGTCGAAGAGGCCAAGGTGACGCCCGAGGCGTCTTTCATCGATGACCTGGGCGCTGACAGCCTCGACACGGTCGAGCTGGTCATGGCCTTCGAGGAAGCCTTCAGCGTGGAAATCCCCGAGGATGCCGCGGAGAAGATCAGCACCGTGAAGGACGCCATCGACTACATCGAAAAGCAGAAGGCCGCCTGAGGGCGGCCACGGGAGGTACCGCAGCTGATGCGACGCGTTGTGGTGACGGGCATGGGCATTGCCTGTCCCCTGGGGATCGGGGTCGAGCATGTCTGGCAACGCCTGATCAAGTCCGAGTCCGGGATCTCGGCCATCCAGTCCTTCGATACGAAGGACCTGCCATGCAAGGTGGCCGGCCAGGTCCCGCAGGGAACCAAGGCCGACGGCCGGCTGGATATCGCCGAATGGGTGCCGGTAAAGGACCAGAAGAAGATGGACCGCTTCATCCATCTGGCCCTGGTCGCCGGCATCGAGGCGGTGGAGGACTCCGGCTGGAAGCCCGAAACCGAGGAGGATCGTGACGTCACCGGTGTGATGATCGGGTCCGGCATCGGCGGGCTGCAGACGATTTTCGAAGCCTCGCTCCAGGTGAAGGACGGGCGGGCCCGCCGGCTGTCGCCGTTCTTCATCCCGTCGGCACTGATCAACCTGGCCTCGGGTCACCTGTCGATCAAATACGGGTTCAAGGGTCCGAACCATTCGGTGGTGACCGCCTGCGCCACCGGCGTGCACGCGATCGGTGATGCCGCCCGGCTGATCATGTACGGCGATGCCGATGTGATGGTCGCCGGCGGGGCCGAGGCCGCGGTGTGCGAACTGGGCATCGCCGGCTTCTGCGCCTCCCGCGCGTTGTCCACCGGGTTCAACGACACCCCCGCCGACGCATCCCGTCCCTGGGACCGCCGCCGTGATGGATTCGTGATGGGCGAGGGGGCCGGCGTGCTGGTGCTGGAAGAGTACGAGCACGCGAAGAAGCGCGGCGCGAAGATCTATGGTGAGGTGGCGGGCTACGGCATGTCCGGCGACGCCTATCACATCACCGCGCCGGCCGAGGGGCATGACGGCGCCTTCCGCTCCATGAAGGCGGCGCTGCGCAACGGCGGCATCGATCCGTCGGACATCCAGTACGTGAACGCGCACGGCACCTCCACGCCCTTGGGCGACGACCTGGAGCTGGAGGCGGTGGAGCGCCTGTTCGGGTCCGCGGCCAACGGGCTGGCGATGTCGTCCACCAAGTCGGCCACCGGCCACCTGCTGGGCGCCGCGGGCGCGGTGGAGGCGATCTTCTCCATCCTGGCGGTGCGCGACAACGTGGCCCCGCCGACGCTGAACCTGGAGGAGCCGAGCAAGGAGAGCGTGATCGACCGTGTTGCGCGGACGGCGCAGCAGCGGAAGATCACCATGGCGCTGTCCAACAGCTTCGGTTTCGGTGGCACCAACGCTTCGGTGATCTTCCGCGCTGCCGCCTGAACCTGCACGCCGCCGTTTGCGCTCCGTCCTCGCCGGGCTCGCCCTGGCGGGGACTGTGGCGATCGCCTGCTTCGTCATCGGCTTCGGGGTGGCCCGCCAGGTGATGGACCGGCCCGGCCCGTTGCCGGAGGCCGCCGACATCGTGGTGCCGCGTGGCAGCGTCACCGAGGTGGCGCAGGTGTTGCGGGACCACCATGCGATCCAATCGGTGCGGCTGTTCCGCGTGGCGGTGGCGACCACCGCGCATGACGGCCCGCTGCACGCGGCGGAACTGGCGTTTCCGGCCCATGCCTCGCTGCGCCAGGTGCTGACCGTGCTGCGCAGCGCGTCGCCGGTGGAGCACATGGTGACCATCCCGGAAGGGCTGACGGGACAGCAGATCGCCGCCGTGCTCAACGGCGCCGCCGCGGCCACCGGCACCGTCAGGCCGCCGCCCGAGGGCAGCGTGCTGCCGCAGACCTATGCCTATGTCTATGGCGCGTCCCGCTCCGGCATTCTCCGCCGGGCCGAGGCCGCCATGCGGCACGCGCTGGCCAGGGCGTGGGCGAACCGCGCGCCGGACCTGCCGCTGTCCAGCCCGCAGCAGGCGGTGATCCTGGCCAGCATCGTCGAGCGGGAAACCGCGTTGCCGGCCGAGCGGCCGCATGTCGCGGCGGTGTATCTCAACCGGCTGCGCAAGGGCATGCGCCTGCAGGCGGATCCCACGGTGGTTTATGCGGCGAGCGAGGGCTCCGGCACGCTGGACCACCCGCTGACCCGGTCTGAGCTGGCCTCGGACGATCCATACAACACGTACCGGCACCGTGGGCTGCCGCCGGGGCCGATCTGCTCGCCGGGCATCGCCTCGATCCGGGCCGTGCTGCATCCGATGGACAGCGACGACCTGTATTTCGTGGCGGACGGGAAGGGGGGGCATGTGTTTGCCCGCACGCTGGCGGAGCAGGAGCGGAACGTGGCGGCGTGGCGGGCGCATGAGGCGGCCCAGCGGGCGCGCGCGGCGGACCCGCCGGGCAAACCGGCGGTGCGGGACTGATCGTTACCCGCCGGGAGGTGTCGTCGAATTCACCTCGGTCCTTGCGCCAGTGACCACTGGCAGACCGTAGCGTCGTGGTGGGCGAAGGCCCGTCACCCACGAATTCGTCGTGTGGAACGCCTCTTTCCAAATGCCGTTCGGAGGTTGGCGTCACACCTGCTGCCTTCGGCATGCCGAAGTCATGGGTGGCGGGCCTTCGCCCACCACGACGTGGTACCGCCGGCGAAGGCCAATCACGATGCCCGGTGTGCTGCGCTCAACGCCGGCTGGAATCAGTCCGAGCCGCTCCCCTCACGAGCCACCGCTCGTCATCGCCTGCACGAACGCCCCCATCCGTTCCAGCGCCTGACGCGCAACCGCAACCTGCTGGTAGAACAGCGTGAAGGCGTGGATCATGTCCGGCCAGATCTCCAGCGTCACCCGCACATCCGCCGCGCCGGCGACCGCGGCGATCCGCACCGAATCGTCCAGCAGCGTTTCGGCCGACCCCACGAAGACCAGCCAGGGCGGCAGCCCGTGCAGATCGGCGTGGATGGGCGAGACCAGCGGGTTCCCAGGGTCGGTCCCGTTCAGATAGGCCGCCGCAAGCTCGTCCAGGTACGGCTTGCTGATCAGCGGATCCACCGCCTCCTTGGTCCGGATCGTCGCACCGGTCTGCGCCAGGTCGGTCCAGGGAGAACTCAGCCAGGCGCAGCCCGGCAACGGATCCCCGGCATCCCGCAGCGCGACCATCGTCGCCACCGCCAGGCCGCCGCCGGCACTCTCGCCGCACAGCGCAATCCGCTGCGGCGCGACACCCTGCGCCAGCAGGAAGCGGTAGCCCGCCAGCGCATCGTCCAGTGCGGCGGGGAAGGGGTGTTCGGGCGCCAGCCGGTAGTCCAGCGCCAGGGTCCGGGCCCGCGCCTCCCGCCCCGCCTGCGCCACCATGTGACGGTGGCTGTTCAGCGACCCCGAGACATAGCCGCCGCCATGCAGGAACATCAGCACGCGGGCCGGGTCGGCGTCCGGCGTGGTGGTCCACTCGGCCGCGACCCCGTTGGCCAGAACAGGCTCGACCCGCACATCGGCGGGCACCGCATACCCCGCGCCCAGCGCATTCAGGCGAGCCCGTCGCCCCGCCATGTCGCTCGGCCGCGCGCTGGCGGCCAGCGCCGCCCGGATGACGTCGATTTCCGCATTCGCCATCGGCAGTCCTCCTGGGTGAAGCAGCGAGGTCGCGGCGCGGCAACATTGGCGTCCAATCTATTGCTGCATGTCAACACGACGGTGCGACAGGGCATCGCACCCACCTGAACTGCACCGCACGGCTGAGACACAAGAACAAGACACACCCGGCCAGGACAGCACCAGACACCCCCGCCCGAAGCACGCCCCTTGCCGCATCCCCCGGCAAACGGGGATAACCCCGGTCACCCGCCGCACGCCCCCACAGGAGTCCGGATGCCCACGGTCACGTCGCCCGCCTTCAAGCAGAACGCCCACCGCGCCATCACCGACCCGGGGTTGCAGAAGGCGCTCGCCCGCAGCGGCCCCAGCTTCATCGCCCGCCGCAGCGCCGCTCGCGACGCCCTGCCGGAGTTCGAGACGCTGCGCGACACCGCGCGCGACATCAAGAACCACACCCTGGCGCACCTGGACTTCTACCTGGAGGAGTACGAGGCCCGCCTGACCGAGGCCGGCGGCAAGCTCCACTGGTGCAGCAACTCCGGGGAAGCCCAGGCCGCGGTGCTGAAGATCTGCCAGGACGCCGGCGCCCGCACGGTGACCAAGGGCAAGTCGATGATCAGCGAGGAGCTGGGCATCAACCACCACCTGGAACGCCATGGCATCACCCCGGTGGAAACCGACCTGGGCGAATACATCATCCAGCTCCGCCACGAGCTGCCCAGCCACATCATCGCCCCCGCCTTCCACCTGAATAAGGAGGACTGGGAGGAGAGCTTCCGCAAATCCCACACGGACCTGCCCGCCGACCGCGAGTTCCGCGAACGCCGCGACATCCTGACCGAAGCCCGCACCAAGCTGCGCCAGAAGTTCCTGACCGCCGATGTCGGCATCACCGGCGCCAACTTCCTGATCGCCGAGACCGGCAGCAGCGTCATCGTCACCAACGAGGGCAACGGCGACCTGACCCAGACCCTGCCGCGCGTGCACATCGTGCTGGCCAGCATCGAGAAGATGGTCCCCACGCTGGAGGACTGCACCTCCCTGCTGCGGGTGCTGGCGCGGTCGGCGACCGGCCAGGACTTCTCGGTGTACACCACGTTCTCCACCGGCGCCCGCCGCCCCGGCGACCTGGACGGCCCCGACGAATACCACGTGGTGCTGGTGGACAACGGCCGCTCCGCCATGCTGGGCAGCGAGTTCCAGGAGATGCTGCGCTGCATCCGCTGCGCCGCCTGCATGAACCACTGCCCGGTCTATGGCGCGGTGGGCGGGCACGCCTATGGCTGGGTGTATCCCGGCCCGATGGGCAGCGTGCTGACGCCGGCGCTGGTGGGCGTGGACCAGGCGGGGCACCTGCCCAATGCCTCCACCTTCTGCGGCAAGTGCGAGAGCGTCTGCCCGGTGAAGATCCCGCTGCCCAAGCTGATGCGCAACTGGCGCACACGGGAGTTCGAACGCCACCTGACGCCCGGGGCCGCGCGGCGGAATCTCGGCCTGTGGAGCTATATGGCCCAGCGCCCGTCGCTGTACCGCTGGGCCACGCGTGCGGCGGCCTTCGGCCTGGGCTGGGCCGGACGGCGGCGCGGGCGCTTCACCAGCCTGCCCCTGGCGCGCGGCTGGACCGAAGGCCGCGACCTGCCGGCGCCGGAGGGTGACACCTTCTTTTCCCGCTACGCCCGGGAGCAGCGTTCAGGGAGGATGCGGTAATGGCACCTCTCGAGCCCCAAGCAGAAATGGCGGCGTCATTCGGCACAGGCATCACGTGCGTCGTGGCGGGCGAAGGCCCGCCACCCACGGCTTTTCTGGGTTGCATGCGAGAAAGTCGTGGATGGCGGGCCTTCGCCGGCCATGACGGGGGGGCACGTGGCCGCATCTCCAATCCGGTTCCTTCGCGCCAAGCCCTCGGCGGCGCGGCCGGATGGGGCCGCACAACCCGGACGTTCTGCTGCCCTTCCGCGCGAGCTCGTCACCCCTGGCCAACCGTCCGGCCCCGCCCCGGATTGCACCAGCACGCCAATGCCTGGAGACCTGCGATGAGCCGGGACGCCATGCTCACCGCGATCCGGCGCGGCCTGCGCCGCGGTCCGCTCCCCGACGACCAGGTGGCGATGCTGCGCGGCCGCCTGGCCACCCACCCGCGCCACCTGATTCCCGCCCGGTCCCGCCTGCCGCACCCGGAGCAGATCGACCTGTTCGTGCGCAACGTGGAAAAGGAGTTCGGCTCGGTGGTCCGTGTCCCGGACACCGCTTCCATCCCCGGCGTCGTGACCGACTACCTCTCGGCGCAGAACCTGCCGAGCCAACTGGTCATGGCCCCGCACCCGGAGCTGCAGGAGATCGACTGGTCCGCCCGCCCGCTGCTGACCATCCGCGAGGGCAAAGCGGAACCCACCGACGCGGTCAGCGTCCAGCACGCCTTCGCCGCCATCGCCGAGACCGGCACGCTGATGCTGCCCAGCGCGCCGGAGCGGCCCACCACGCTCAACCTGCTGGCCGACACCACGCATCGTCGTGCTGCGCGCCTCCCGCCTGGTCGGCGCCTATGAGGAAGCCTGGGACCTGCTGCGCGCCGAACGGGGCGGGATGCCGCGGAACGTGATGCTGGTGACGGGGCCGTCGCGCTCGGCCGATATCGAACAGACGCTGGAACTGGGCGCCCACGGCCCGCGCCGGCTGCACGTGGTGCTGCTGGAGGACACCGGTGACACCGACGGATGACCCTGCCGGCGACGGGCGAACCGACCCGCGCATCGCGGCCAACCCGGATCGGTTCGGCGGCGCTGGACCCGGTGGCACTCGCGAGAGTAGTGCTGGCGCCGCCATGGCCCGAACCGCGTCCCTGACCCGCACCACTTCCGAGACCGATATCAGCCTGACCCTGTCGCTGGACGGCACGGGCCAGGCCGAGATCAGCACCGGCATCGGTTTCCTCGACCACATGCTGACCGCGCTGACGCGGCACGGCCTGTTCGACCTGACGGTGCACGCCAAGGGCGACCTGCACATCGACTTCCACCATACCACCGAGGATGTCGGCATCGTGCTCGGCCGCGCCTTCGCCCAGGCGCTGGGTGACAAGCGCGGCATCCGCCGCTTCGGCCACGCGTTGATCCCGATGGATGAGGCCCTGGCCGAGGCCGCGGTGGACCTGTCCGGCCGGCCGTTCCTGGCCTGGAACGTGGACTTCCAGCGCCCCAAGATCGGCGAGATGGACACCGAACTGTTCGAGGAGTTCTTCCGGGCCTTCGCCATGACCGGCCTGCTGACCCTGCACCTGACCCGCCGAGCCGGCCACAACGCCCACCACGTGGCGGAGTCCTGCTTCAAGGCCACCGCGCGCGCCCTGCGCATGGCGGTCGAGCCGGATCCCCGCGCCGGCGACGCGATCCCATCCACCAAGGGCGCGCTGTGATCGCTGCGGCCGAAATCGCGAGCTGCACATGGTCCGCATGCCGCTACGGCAAGTCGTGGGTGGCGCACCGGGGCCTGTCCCTGGGCGCGCCTGCCGCGCGACCCGAGGGCCCGCCACGATTCGGTAACAGCCATGGCCACCTCGGTAACAGCCATGGCCACCGCGACGGCCACACCGGGCGGCCCGCGTGATGCGCTTCTGGACCATCCACATGCGTGCCAACGCCGCGCCGGTCCTGGTGCGGGAGGGCTTTTCCTGGGGCGCGCTGCTGTTCGGCCCGCTCTGGCTGGCCTGGCACCGCGCGTGGATTCCCGCCGCGCTGGACCTCGCCGCCAGCATCCTGATCGGCGTGCTGACCGCCGAACCCGCCACCACCGTGCTGCTGCTCGGCCAGGCAATCCTGATCGGCCTGTCCGGCCATGACCTGCGCCGCTGGTCGGTGCGCCTGCACGGCTACCAGCTTACCCACGTGATCGCCGCCGCCACCGAGACCGAGGCGCTCGGCCGCCTCCTCGCCCGCCGCCCCGACCTGGCGGGCCGCTTCCTGCCGCCGGAGCACGCATGATGAAGATCGCCGTGGTGGACTACGGCAGCGGCAACCTGGCCTCCGCCTCCCGCGCGCTGGCCCTGGCGGCGGAACGCGCCGGCGTGGACGCCGAGGTCGCCGTCACCGCCGACCCCGCCTATGTCGCCGCCGCCGACCGCATCGTTCTGCCCGGCCAGGGTGCCTTCGCCGACTGCGCCCGCGGCCTGGCCGCCGTCACCGGCATGCGGGCGGCGATCGAACGCGCCACCGATGCCGGCACCCCGTTCTTCGGCATCTGCGTCGGCATGCAACTGATGGCCCAGCGCGGGCTGGAGCATGAAGTCATGCCCGGCTTCGGCTGGATCAAAGGCGATGTCGCCGAAATGCCCGCCCCCGGCCTGCGCCTGCCGCAGATGGGCTGGAACGCGCTGGATTTTCGCCCCGGCGCGCATCCGCTGCTGGATGGGCTGGCGCCCGGCGACCACGTGTATTTCGTACACAGCTATGCGCTGGCGGAGGCCGACCCGGCGCAGGTGATCGCCACTACCGATTACGGCGGCCCGGTCGTCGCCTTCGTCGCCGCCGGCAACCGCTGCGGCACTCAGTTCCACGTCGAAAAGAGCCAGGAAGTGGGGATTCGCATCCTGACCAACTTCCTGCGCTGGCAGCCCTGATACGATGTCCGAGACTCTCTCCCCGCCCGAACCCGAGGTGCTGATCGAGCGCCTGACCGAGTTCACCGAAGACGACATGCACGCCCTGTGCGAAGCCACCGACGCCGCCATCATCGACGGCGGCGGCTTCGGCTGGATCAACCCGCCCGGCCGCCTGGCGCTGGAAACCTATTTCCGCGGCGTGCTGCTGGTGCCGGAACGGGAGCTGTTCGTCGCCCGCCTGAACGGCGGGATCGTCGGCTCCGCCCACCTGGTGCGCCCGCCGCGCAACAATGAGGCGCAGGCGTTCGCCGCGCACCTGATGCACGCGTTCATCGCGCCCTATGCCCGCGGCCACGGCCTGGCGCGCACACTGACCGTGGCGGTGGAGGAGCGGGCGCGCGAACTGGGCTACCACGTCCTGAACCTGGACGTGCGCGAGACGCAGGAAGTCGCGATCCGGCTGTACGAGTCGCTGGGCTATGCGCGCTGGGGCGTGCACCCGGAATACGCCCTGGTGCGCGGCAAGGTCGTGCGCGGCTTCTACTACTACAAGCGGTTGCGCCCGCGGAAGAACCAGGACCAGAACTGATGCCGCTGACGCTGTATCCCGCCATCGACCTGAAGGACGGCCAGTGCGTCCGCCTGAAGCGCGGCGAGATGGACCAGGCCACGGTGTATTCCGCCGATCCGGCCGCGCAGGCGCGGGCCTGGCAGGACGCCGGCTTTGCCTGGCTGCACGTGGTCGATCTGAACGGCGCCTTCGCCGGCCGGCCGGTGAACGAGGCGGCTGTGCGGGCGATCCTCGGCGCGGTGACCCTGCCGGTGCAACTGGGCGGCGGCATCCGCGACCTGCCGCGCATCGCCGCCTGGTTGGACGCCGGTGTGCGGCGCGTGATCCTGGGCAGTGCCGCGGCGAAGAACCCGCCCTTGGTGATGGAGGCCTGCCGCAGCTTTCCCGGCCGCATCGCCGTGGGGATCGACGCGCGTGACGGGTTCGTCGCCACCGAAGGCTGGGCGGAGCGCTCGACGATTCCGGCGGTGGACCTGGCGCTGCGGTTCGAGGACGCCGGGGTGGCCGCGATCATCTACACGGATATCGGGCGCGACGGCATGCTGGCCGGGCTGAACCTGGAGCAGACGGTGGCGCTGGCACAGCGGGTGACGACGCCGGTGATTGCGTCCGGCGGCGTTGGCAGCCTGCGGGACCTGGAAGCGCTGAAGTCCGCCGCCGAGGGCACCCGGATCGAGGGCGTGATCGTCGGGCGGGCCCTCTATGACGGCCGGGTGCAACCCGCGGACGCGCTGGCTCTGCTCGCCGGGTGATCCGCGGAGGGGCTGGCTTTGCTGGCCGGGTGATCCGCGGGGCGTGCTGGACCGCTGCGGTGCGGATCAGCGGCGCCAGAACCACGCGATCAGTGTCACCACCAGCGACAGCACGATGGAAATCACCAGGCTGCTGCCCAGCGGCGCGTAGAAGCGGAAACCCGGACGCTGCACGCTGATGTCGCCGGGCAAATGGCCGAGTCCCAGCCGTGCAAGCCAGGGCCAGGCAAGTCCCAGGACAACCAGGATCAGGCCGAAGGTAATCAGGAACGACCGCATGCCGCACACATAAGCGCCGCCTGCGGGAACGCGAAGGCTCTGCCTTCATGGAATGCCGACCAGCGCCTGGCCAGAGAGGTCGTAGCAGGCCGGCTGGCGTGCTGACAGCAATCCGGCTCTGGCTCGGCCTGACGTGGCCGTTGGCAGCCGTACAGCGTCGTGGCGCCGGAGGCCCGCCACCCATGACTTCGTCATGCGGAACGCATTCCCTCACACGCTGCACCAGACCGCTTCCTGTGGACCGGGTTGCCTTCGGCATGACGAAGTCGTGGGTGACGGGCCTTCGCCCACCACGACGTTGAACGCAGCGCCGGCGGTAGCCGCTGCTACCGTCCCGGCCGTCTTCCGCTCGGATGGCCTGGTGCCCAGCTCTCCTCGGTATCGGCGGGGGCCTGCCGACAGGCGATGGCGATGCGGTCCGACAGGCACTGTCCGGCGAAGGTCGTGCCGCGGAAAACGCACTCGCGGAAGATGGTCCGGTGAACCTGCTGCTCGATCAGGATCTGCCCGCCTTCGAACGAGCAGCGCCTGAATTCGAGTTCGTCGGAGCCTTCCCCGATCTGGATCATGGTACTGGCCGGAAACCAGGTATTCTCGATGATGGTCCTCATCTGCGATTTCCATCCTTTGCTGTTCCTGCGGCGATGCGCACGCCAGCCTCGGCGGTGCCGGACCCGTCGCACCACGTCCATTCGAACCTGAACGTGCTGCCAGGCTCCAGTCCTGACGTGTCGAGTTCGGCGGCATGAAAGCCAAGGCCGGACGCCTCGGTGGCCACCCGGGCGGCCGGGCGGCCGTCACCGCTCCAGGCCACCGTGGCCGGGCGGGGCAGGGCGACGACGAGGCGCAGCCCCGACGGAATTTCACCGACCGGGGCGTGGGGGGCCCAGAACGCGCGGCGGATCGCCGGACGGCGGCCCTGATAGCGGTGCCACACATTGGACGGGCGGTCACACGGCCAGCCACGTTCGCGCGAGATGACGAGCTTGGCGAACTCCGCGTGGGCCCAGGCCAGGGGGCGCGCCGAACCGCTGGGTCGGCCGAGCAACAACCCCCGTGCCGGGATATCCGGCCCATCCCAGATCTGCTCCGGGATCAGGCCGAGCGGGCTGGCCATGTCGCTGATCGCCTGCAGGTAGGGCAGCGGGTCCCGGCCGGCACACAACTCATAGTGGCCGCGTTCGCCGGTCAGCAGCGGCCAGGGGCGCCCACGCCCGGTTCCATCATACGGGCGGCCGTCATCGTGCTCCCCATAGCCGTCGCCGTTATAGCGTCGCCATGCCGGGCCGTTCGGCGAGTTGAAGCGCAGCAGGCTGTCGGTGACGGTGATACTGTCGCGAATGCAGGGATCATCGGCCTGCCGCAGACCGAGCCTGACCAGTGCGAGGAAATCGGTGCTGACCAGATCGCTGGCCGGCACCGTGACCGCGCCCTCGCGATTGCGGAGCGACACCGGCTCCTGCATCGCGGACGATCCCGATGCCAGAACCGAGAGCGGGGCGATCCGCACGTAATAGCTCTCGACGCCCAGACGGTTGGCCAGGTCCGTGCCGGAGACGGTCAGCCAGGATTCGAGGCTGGCATTCCAGAAATCCGCAAGGTCCAGCGCCCAGCGTTGCGCGTCCTCCGGCAGGAACCTCGCCCCTTCCACCAGCGCGGCGATCGCCACCGCCAGGCTGTAGGCGTTCAGGCCGCTGTTTTCCTCCCATCGCTCCTGCCCGGTGACCGGGCCGTTGCACGCGATGAAGCCGAGGGCCTGTTGCACCATGTGCTCGATGCGGATGCCGCCCAGCGCACCGCGCTCTGCGAGCGAGGCCGCGAGCAGGATCGGGAAGGCGGTTTCGTCGAGTTGCAGTCCCTCCCAGAACGGCTTTCCCCCGAGCCACTGATTCTGGTTCCAGTGTCCGTCCGCCTGCTGCGTCGCGATCAGGTAGCGGAGCGTGTCCCGCGTTTCCTCCTCGGCGCCGATGGCGAGAAGGGCGCTGGCGCAGGAAACCAGATCGCGCGGCCAGACAAGGTGATAGCCGCCGCGTTCCTCTCCCGCATCGCCCCACGGAATGCTCAGGCTCGCCACCATGGCGCCCGGGTAGGTCTTGTCCAGGTGGGTGCGCAGCACCACGGTCGAGACCAGGAACTGGTCGGCGATCGGCGCCGGAAGGTCGAGCGGGGGCGCGTAGCGCTCGCTGCGCCGGGCGTGCCATCCCTCCCATTCCGCGATCTGCTGGCGCAGGCTGTTCTCGAACGGCTGAAGCAGGCTGGAGATGGCGAGCGTTGCCGCGGCCTTGGTTCCGCTTGCGAAGCCGACGCCCAGCGCCCCGTCGCGCGGCAGTTCGCCGATCAGGGCGACGTTGCCCGCGCCGGCCCTGGCGAAGCTTGCGGTGAGACGGCCGTGGCGGGCGAAATCCTGCCATCCATCGCTGGATCCAACGTAACCGGCAGAGGCCAGGCCGAGCGCGTCGCGCTGCATCGGGTCGACCACGGCAAGCCCCATGGCGAACGGGCCCTGGGTTGCGGCGAGGATACGCCTGCCATGATGCTCTTCCACGGCGGCACGGTTGCCGTGGCCGGTGGCGCCCAGATGTGGCGCCAGCAGCACATAGGGGCGCAACGCGGCGTCGCCTTCCAGGTGGAACTCGACGACCAGCACTTCGCGTCGCGGATCGGGTGAAATACGCAGGTGGAGACGGTAGCGTTCGTGCCTGTGCACGATCTCGAACACCGGCACCCCCGGCACGATGGACCGGATGGTATAGTCGGCGACCCGCTTGACCTCCGACCAGAAGCCCGCGCCGTCCGCGACGATGAAGCCGAGATCGCGGATCTGCGGGATATCGATGCGGGGGTAATAGATTTCGTTGAGGATACCGTGTCCGAGCGTGAACCAGAGGCGCGGGGAGCCCAACGTCCCTCCGACGGCATCCTTGTCACTGCTGGTCCAGCTCGGGTCGATACCGGGCTGGCCGGGAGCATCAGTCTGCAGGTGCGGTGAGGTCGTGTCGGGCATGACGTCTGAACTCCGGGAGCCGCAGCCGGTGGGCGGCAGGAGTTCTCAGCTTAGGCCAGTCGTCTCCTGCCGACGAGGCGGCGTGACAATCCGATCATGTGCTGAGGGAGAGCATATATGCAGAATCCGCGCCGACCACGTCCGCCGCGGATGCTCAAGATTTACTGTGCGGTGCGCAACAGGACCCGAAGGGCCATGGCCGCTGCCGTAGCCCGCCGCTCCCGCTGCATCGGGTGGCCTCGTATGGTTGGCACAAGCAGGCAAAAGGCATGGTATTTCCCAGCCGCCATACCCGTGCCAAGCTGATGCCTCCGGTGGAAGCCGGCACCAAGGACGGCGGAGCGAAACGATGAGCGAGGTGATGCAGCGTGCCCCGGCCCGCCGCGGGCTGGCCTGGTACGAGTTGAAGCAGGAGGTCGAGGACTTCCTGTATCACGAGGCCGACCTGCTGGATCAGCGCTGCTTCCGCGAATGGCTGGACCTGCTGGCGGAGGACCTCGTCTATTTCATGCCGATCCGCCGCAACGTGAAGTTCGGCCAGCACGCCGAACGCGAAAACACCCGCCAGGGCGAAGGCATCAGTTGGTTCGACGAGGACAAGTGGACCCTGACCAAGCGGGTGGAGCAGATCCTCACCGGCGTGCACTACGCCGAAGAACCGCTGTCCCGCGTGACCCACATGGTCAGCAACGTGCGCCTGCTGGACGTGCAGCCCTCGGCGGAAGCGCCGCATGAGGTCACGGTTGGTTCCCGCTTCCTGGTTCACCAGAACCGCGTGGAATACGAGACCTACACCTTCATCGGCCGCCGCACCGACGTGCTGCGCCGCACCGGCGAGTTGTGGCAGATCGCCCGGCGCGAGCTGATCCTGGAGCAGAACGTCCTGCTCGCGAAGAACCTCAGCATTCTGTTCTGACATGATCGAAGTCATCGACATCGTCCCCGGGACGAAGCTGCGCATCGCCGGCGGCCTGGTTGCCGAAGTGCTGGAGAACATGGGCGACGGGGAATGGCTGCGCGTGCGCCTGTTGGACGTGCCCGAAGGCTCCACTGCCACGGCCGGCAGCGAGGAACTGTGCCACGCCACCGACGTCGTCGAGACGCTGTAACGTGCTGCGCGTCGCATTCCTTCCCAGCGACTTCAACCCCATGGTCCTGATGCTGGGTGAGGCGGAAGACCTGCGCTGGCTGGCCGGCACGCTGCGCCAGTTCGCCCGCGCCGGCGGACGCGTGCAGGTGGACGAGCTGCCGTTCTGCGCGGCGCGCACCCGGATCACGCTGATGGAAGCGGCGGACCGGCTGGGCGTGGAGCCGGCCGACGGCAGCGGTGGCGCTTATCTGTGGCGGCTGGACGGTCCCCAGGCGGCGGCCTTCGCCGACCGGGTGGAGGACCTGGCCGCCCCGTCCCGCCTCGCAGGATCGGAGGTTCTGGCCTGCGGGACCGGCGAGGGCATTCCGGTGAAGGTGTCGCGCGGGGAGTACACCGACGACTTCCTGGCGGAAACGACGAAGGCCAGCCGGCCGTGATACAGTCCGGACGATGGTCGTTCTTCCGGCGTCATGCCCGGGCCAGACCCGGCCATCTACCCCGCAACGATCGGGTCGGGATGCAACGGCACACGCCCCGTCGGGGATGAATGGCCGGGTTCGAGCCCGGCCATGACGACGGAAGACCCGCCATGACATCAGAAGAACGACCCTGCGCCAGACCCATCACCGCTCGGCGGAACATCAGAAAGTGACGATCGTGCGGCCGCCGAGAACGAATGCGTCACCGACCTTCTGCGTCGGGTTGTTGGGATCCGGAATGCCGGCACCAGGATTGTGGATGAACTGAAAATCCGGCTGCACCTGCAGCCACGGCGTCACCTGCGCCTGGTACGTGACCTCGAGGAAGGTTTCCGTCGAGCGGACCAGATGAATATTGCCGGGCACCGGCATGGTTGCGCGATCCAGTGCGGCGACCGAGGGGCTGACCGTGGCCACGCCGAAGCCGATACCGAACGTGTCATTGTCGCGTCCGGGCAGCGGCGCCTTCAGGTTCACCCCGGCATTGACGCTGAAGTCGATCAGGTTGCGGTCACCCGGCGCACCCATCGCCCTGACGAACACCGACAGTGCGCGCGGCCCCTGCGGATCCGGCCGCCAGATCACCTGGTCGGCAACGCCGTAGAAGCTGTAGTTGTGCCGGATCATGCCCGGAATGCCGTTGCTGGCGGGGTCGGCGAGTGACACGCCGTTGGTGTCGAACTGCTGATCGGGAAAGGATGCCGTGTCGAACCACATGCCCAGCTTGTAGAGGCCCGGCAGTCCCATCGGGGACGTTGCCTGGTCCAGCGCGTACCTGTACTTCGGCGATGAACAGCGCGCCGGTGCGCAGGCTGAAATTGCCGCCCCAGCGCGTGGTTCCGCGCAACTGGCTGTCGTCGTAGAACGGTCCGCCGGGCGGATTATCATCGAACACCCCGGCAAGCACGGTAAATGGGCCCGAATGGGCGCGCAGGCGAACGCCAAGAGAGGACAACGGATAGGCGGGTCCACCGGCATAGAGATCGGCCGAGGGAATCATCGGCCAGCCCATCATGGTGTTGAAATAAAGCGCCGAACCGTCGCTGGTCATGAACTCGTTGTCGATGCTCTGCTGACCCAGCCTGATGTCGAACGCGTTGTCGAGAAACGATTGCTGGTACCAGATTTCCCACAGCCGGGTTGTGGGATCGGCCGAGATGCCGCTGACCGTCTGCAGATTGCCGAGGTAGTACTGGCTGAGGCTGCGCCCGCGGATCTGCAGCCCGCTGACGTTCAACAGCCCGCCTCGCCAGCCGAAGGCTTTTTCGGTGTCCACCTGAACGGTCAGCGTGGTGAGTGCATCGTAGGCGACGCCCTGTCGAAGCCCGCCGGAGACGTTGCCGAGCCACTCCTCGATGTCGTTGAGCTCCAGTGCGATTCCGTGGCGTGCGAGTTGCGGGCGGATGCCTCCCGCATCGCCCAGCAGCGTGTCGCGATGGGCCAGGTCTGCGAGAAAACCGCCCTGCGGCGGGGTAGGGGCAGGGGCCGATGCCGGCTGCGCCTGCGCGACAGCAATGCTGATGCAAATGAACCCACCCATCGCGACTGCGCAGCGGACCCCACGAACCAGGCGGTCCGATAATGTGCAAGCGGCCAATGCCTCATTCTCCTGATTGAATGTACGCCTCCACCCGCTGATCGACGGCACATTGGATTGCGCGCCGCCTGGATGAGCGGATGAAACCATACGCTTCGTTTCGAAAGACTTAAGCAGCGCGCGATGTGGGAGTCAATGAGAATGCGAGTCATTCTCAATTGATCTCGCGGCGGACCCGGCGGCGGCCGGGCCATGTACCGGCCTGCGGCCTGGTTCGTAGCGGGCCTGTGACGGTTGGCCGGGGATGGGTGGTGGCCAGCAGGACGACCAGCACGTCTGCGGAACCGTGATGTGCGAAATCGCGATGTGCGGACCCACAATATGCGGCCTCGCAGCCGGACGGTTGGCGCCGATGCCGTCCGCAGAAGCGCACTTCCGGCGGCGCATCACTCCGCAGAAGCCGTCGGGACGTGTCGGCCGGCATCGATCGCCGGCGCGGCGAACGCCGGCCTGCATGTCGGCCTGGGACGGTCGCGACCTTGGCCTATCGCACCGTCGCCACGCGCAGCGCGTTGGTGCTGCCCGTCTGCCCGAACGGCACGCCCGCGGCCACCACGATCGAGTCGCCGTGCCGGGCGAACCCCTCGCCGGTGGCCACCCGCGACGCGCGGGTCACGGCCTCACCCATCGAGTGCACATCCGCCAGCACCACCGCGTGCACACCCCACACCAGTGCCAGGCGGCGCGCCGTGGTCGCGTGCGGCGTCAGGCCGATGATCGGTACATCCGGCCGTTCCCGCGCCACGCGCAGGGCGGTGCCGCCGAGCGCCGTGAAGCCGACGATCACCTGGGCGCCGATGGTATGCGCCACCTGGCGGGCCGCCGCGGCGATGGCGTCGGCCGAGGAATGCTCGGGATCCGGCCGCGACGCGTCGATCATCGACCGCCAGCCGCTGTCCTGCTCCACCCGGGCCACGATGCGGTCCATCATGTTCACCGCCTCGTACGGGTACTGGCCGGCGGCGGTTTCCGCCGACAGCATCACCGCGTCGGCGCCATCGAACACGGCGGTGGCGACGTCGGAGGCTTCGGCGCGGGTGGGGGCCGGGGCGCTGATCATGCTTTCCAGCATCTGCGTCGCCACCACCACCGGCTTGCCCAGTTGGCGGGCGGCGCGGACGATGCGCTTCTGCGCCAGGGGCACTTCCTCGGGCGGCAGTTCCACGCCCAGGTCGCCGCGCGCCACCATCACCGCGTCGGTCAGTTCCAGGATGCCGTCCAGGTTTTCCAGCGCCTGCGGCTTTTCCAGCTTGACCATGATCCAGGCCTTGTCGCCGGTCAGGCGCTTCGCCTCCGCCACATCCTCCGGCCGTTGCACGAAGGACAGGCCGATGTAGTTGGCACCGTGCTCCACCGCGAAGGCCAGGTCCTCACGGTCCTTTTCGGTCAGGGCGGGGATCGGCAGCGCCACATCGGGCACGTTGACGCCCTTGTGGTCGGACAGCGGACCACCGACCACGACCTCGGTCTCCAGCGCATCGGCGCGTTTGCGGGCGACGCGCAGGCGCAGCTTGCCGTCGTCCAGCAGCAGGGTGGTGCCGATCGACGCGGCCTCGAGAATTTCCGGATGCGGCAGGTTCACCCGCGTGGCGTTGCCGGGTGTGGGATTCAGGTCCAGTTGGAACGCCTGCCCGGTCTGCAGGTGCACCCGTCCGCCGGAGAAGCTGCCGACCCGCAGTTTCGGGCCCTGCACGTCGGCCAGGATGCCGATGGGGCGCTGGAACCGCTCCTCCAGCTCGCGGATCATTTTGAACCGGGCGGCATGGTCGGCGTGGGTGCCGTGGGAGAAGTTCAGCCGGAACACATCGGCGCCGGCCTGGAACAGCCGCGTGAGCACGTCGGGCGTGGAGCTGGCCGGACCGAGGGTCGCAATGATCTTCGTGCGGCGCCGGCGGCGCAGCTTCGGTCGGGTTGCCATGGGGCAGATTCCTTCAGCCGATCAGGATGGCGCGGATGTCGTTGACGTTGGTGAGCGTCGGTCCGGTACGGATCAGGTCGCCCACGGCGTCGAACAGGCTGTGGCTGTCGTGTCCTGCCAGCATGCCGCGCGGGTCAAGCCCCTGGGCGCGGGCGCGGGCCAGCGTGTCGGGGGCCAGCAGGGCGCCGGCGACCTCGTCCATGCCGTCGATCCCGTCGGTGTCGCCGGCCATGCCCCAGATGCCGGGGGCGCCGTCCAGGGCGACGCCGAGGCCCAGCAGGAACTCGGTGTTGCGGCCGCCATGGCCGGCGGGTCCGCGACCGAGCGTGACGGTGGTCTCGCCGCCGGACAGCAGCACGGCGGGGGCGGGCAGGGGGATGCCGTGGGCGCGCACGCTGCGGGCGATGCCGGCCATGACCTTGCCCATCTCCCGCGCCTCGCCTTCCAGCGCGTCGCCCAGGACCAGCGGGGTCAGGCCGAGTTCGCGCGCCGCCGCGGCCACCGATTGCAGCGCCATCATGGGCGTGGCGATCATGCGGAACTCGGTGCCGGGCAGGGTGCCGGGCTTCGGCGTCTCGTCGTCGCCGGCGGCCAGGCGGGCGGCGGCGGCGGGCGGCGGTTCCACGCCATAGCGGGCGATGATCTCGCGCGCCTGGCGCAAAGGTGGTGGCGTCCGGCACGGTGGGGCCGGAGCCGATCACTGCCGGGTCGTCGCCCGGCACGTCGCTGATCGCCAGGGTCACGACGCGGGCCGGGATCGCCGCGGCGGCGAGCCGGCCGCCCTTGATGGCGGACAGGTGCTTCCGCACCGCGTTCATCTCGGTGATGTCGGCGCCGCAGGCCAGCAGGGCGCGGTTGATCGCCTGCTTGTCGGCCAGGGTCAGGCCGAGCGCTGGTAGCGCTACCAATGCGGACGCACCGCCGGACATCAAGGCGATCACGAGGTCGTCCGGGCCCAGGCCCTGCACCTGCTCCAGCAGCCGGCGGGCGCCGAGTTCACTGTTGGCGTCGGGGACCGGGTGGGCGGCTTCCATCACCTCGATACGGCGGGTCGGCACGGCGTGGCCATAGCGGGTGACGACGGTGCCCTCCATCGGGACGTCGGGCCAGGCATCCTCCAGCGCGGCGGCCATCACCGCGGCGGACTTGCCGCCGCCGACCACGACGCAGCGGCCGGTCGGTTTCGGCGGCAGGTGGCGTGCCAGCACCTTGCGCGGGTCCGCCGCCGCCACCGCGGTGTCGAACAGCGTGCGCAAGGCAGAGCGTGCCCGGGCGTCGTCCCAAAGCATCATGCATCCTCTCGATCGTTTCAGACTCCCCCGGACCGCGATTATGGCCGAGTGGCGCGTGTGGCGCCACGCCCCGCCGAACACGTGCCGCCGAACCGGGACGCTTCCGCGCCGTTCAGGTCCTGACCGGCTGGAAATGGAGCTAAGCCATGAGTGACACGTCGGTGGTGAAGGTGGAAGCCGCCCACGCGCCGAAAGGGCCGCAGGGGCAGAAATACCTGGCGGACGGCCGCGCGCTGTCGATGCGCCTGTGGGACAAGGAGGCGCCGGGGAAGGACAAGGCGCCAGCCCGGCGGGACTATGAAACGGCGGGCTATGTGATCGCGGGCAAGGCGGAGCTGACGCTGGAAGGGCAGACCGTGCGGCTGGAGCCGGGGTCGTCCTGGATCGTGCCGAAGGGCGCGGAGCACAGCTACCGCATCCTGGAGGAGTTCACGGCGGTGGAGGCGACGACGCCGCCGGCCGAGGTGCACGACCGCGACGCGAAGCCGGGCGGCTGACGTCGGCCGGGGTAGTCCGGGTCGGAACAGGCGAGCCGGTCCCGATAGACCTGGTCATGGCCGGGCCTGACCCGGCCATCTACCCCTTGGTCGGGGTGCAAGGGAGCTCGCCTGGACGGGGGCAGATGGCCGGGTCAGGCCCGGCCATGACACGGAAGAGCGACACTGCACGGAAGAGCGACACCGCACCGAACAGTGGCGCTGCACCGAACAGTGGCGCTGCACCGAACAGTGGCGCTGCACCGAACAGTGGCGCTGCACGAAAGAGCGGCGCTGCACGGAAGAGCGGCGAACGCAAGTCAGGTGACATGCCGCAAGATCCCGCAATCCTCGCCGTCGGCAGCATCAACGCGGATTTCCAGGCCCGGGTGGACCGGCCCCTGGCGGCCGGCGGCACGCTGACGGCGCATGATTTCGTCCGGCTGAGCGGCGGCAAGGCCGCCAACATCGCCGTCCTGGCCCAACGCTTTGGCATCTCCGCCCAACTGTTCGGATGCGTCGGCGGCGACGACCTGCGCGAGCAGGCGCTCGATCCGTTGCGTAAGGCTGGCATCGACCTGTCGCATGTCTTCACCGCCGATGCCTGCTTCACCGGCGTGTCGATGATCGCCGTCGCGCCCGACGGCAGTGAAACGATCGTCCGCGCCGGCAACGCCAATGACGCCTGGACCGAACGCATGCTCGAGGCGCTGACCACATCCATCGCCGAAGCGCCCGATGGATCGGTGCTGGTGGTGGATTTCGAGGTCTCGCCCCAGGCTGCGATGCGAGCCGCCGAAGCGGCGCACCGGCGTGGCCTGAGGCTGGTGCTGGATCCGGCGCCGCCGGCCCGGGTGGACCCCGCCGTGTTCCCGCTGACCCACGCGATCACCCCCAACCCCGCCGAGACCGCCGCCCTGACCGGCATCCGCATCGACCACGCGAAAGCCGCCGGCCAGGCCGCGCGCGAACTGGCGGGAAGGGGCGTCCACATGGCCTGCGTGAAGCTGCCGAAGGGCGGCTGCGTTTTCTCCTGCGCTGGCACATTGACGCACATCCCACCGGTTCCGGTGCCGGTGATCGACCGCACCGGCGCCGGCGACGCCTTCGCCGGGGCGCTGGCCGTCGCGCTGCTGGAGCGGCGGCCGCCGCTCGAGGCGGCGTGCTTCGCCGTGGCCGCATCCCATGTTGCCGTCACCGCATACGGCTCCCAGCAATCCTATCCGACCCGGGAAGACGTGGAGGCGCTGCTGCCGGCGCTGGCGCGCAACGCCCGGCCTCTGGCGCTGTGACCGCGTGGTGGCGAGCTGTCCGGACATCGTCTTCGACGCCTACGATCCCGCCGACGAGCGGCGGCGCGAATCCCTGCTCGGCCTGGGCAACGGCATGCTGTTCGTGCGTGCCTGCGCAACCGATGCGCCGGTCGCGGATCCCACGCATTATCCCGGAACATACCGGGCCGGCTGCTACAACCGCGCCACCAGCATCATCCAGGGCGAGCGGGTGGATGACGAGTTGCTGGTGAACCTGCCCAACTGGTTGCCACTGACATTTCGCCCTGTCGGGGAAACTGCCTGGTTCTGCCTGGATGACGTGGAGATTCTCGCCTACCGCCACGGATTGAACCTGCGCTGCGGCATCATGTACCGCACCGTTCGCTTCCGCGACGTGGCCGGTCGGGAGACCACGCTTTCCGAGCACCGCCTTGTCAGCATGACGCGGTCCGGTATGGCCGGACTGCGACTGGAACTGACGCCGGAAAACTGGGACGGGCCGATCGAGCTGCGCTCCGCACTGAACTGCGACAGCCAGAACACGCTGGTGGTGCGCTACGCCCCCTTCGAACACCGTCATCTCGACCTGGTGCACCGTGCGGCCGAACCGCCCGACCTGCTGACGGTATCGGTGCGAACGCGGCAATCGCGGACCGAGATCGCCCTTGCGGTACGGACCCGGCTGAACGCGGCGTGCGAGCCACGCAGCGTGCAGTGCGATGATGCGAGTGTCGCCGAGCGGCGGGTCTGTAGGTTGAGGCGTGGCGAGACGGTTGCGGTGGAAAAGATCGTGGCAATCGCGACGTCGCGCGATCCGGCCACGGGAGATCCCGGTGAGGCTGCCCGGACCGAAGCTGCGGAAGCACCGGACTTTGACTCGCTGCAAGCCGAACACGTGCGTGTCTGGGCGCAACTCCGGCAGAGCGGACGCATCGAGGCGGCGCAGCCCGAGCTGGCGCGTGCCGTGGCCCTGCACCGGTTTCATGTGTTACAGACGATCTCTCCGCTGTCGGTCGGCCGCGACACCGGCTTTCCGGCGCGTGGCTGGCAGGAGGCGTATCGCGGCCAGATCTTCTGGGACGAAATCTTCGTCTTCCCGTTCCTGAACCTGCGCTTTCCGGAACTCGCCCGCTCGCTGCTGATGTACCGCTATCACCGCCTGGACCAGGCCCGCCGCGCGGCGCGCCGTTGCGGCCTGAGCGGCGCAATGTTCCCCTGGCGCAGCGCCGGGACCGGCGAGGAAGCCACGCCATCCTATCAGCTCAACCTGCTGACCGGGACATGGAGCCCGGACCACACCCGTCTGCAACGCCATATCGGGGCGGCGATCGCCTACAACGCCTGGCAGTACTACCTGGCCACCGGCGACACCGCGTTTCTTGCCGCACACGGCGCGGAGATGATCCTGGAGGTCGCCCGGTTCTGGGCAAGCCTGGCGCGCTTCGATCCGGCAACCGGACGACACGTGATCGTTGGCGTGATCGGTCCGGACGAATACCACAACGCGTATCCGGGGGCCGCGGCGCCCGGGCTGGACAACAACGCCTACACCAATGTCATGGCGGTCTGGACGCTGTGCCGTGCGCTGGAGGTGCTGGACCATCTGCCGCAGGCGTCACGCGCGGCCCTGCGGGCGCGGCTTGAGCTGTCCGACGAGGAGTTTGCCGCGTGGGACAGGATCAGTCGCACCATGCGGCTGGAATTCCACGGCGACGGGATCATCAGCCAGTTCGCCGGTTTCGAGCGGCTGCGCGAGATCGACGTCGCCGGTTACGTGCGTGACCATCCGAACCAGCGGGTGAACTGGGCGCTGGAACGCGAGGGCGGGAATGTTGACGCGCTGCAGGTGACCAAGCAGGCCGACGTGCTGATGCTGTTCCACCTGCTTCTGCCGGAGGATCTTACCGACATTCTCAGCCGGCTGGGCTACCATCCTACACGGGATGATCTGCGTCGTACGGCCGCGTATTACCTGCAGCGTGTATCGCATGAATTGAGCCTGTCGCGCGTGGTCTGTGCCGGCGCGCTGGCACAGCTCGATCCGGCTGCTTCGTGGCGCTACTTCCGGAAAGCGATGGTGCTGGACCTGACCCCGTCACCGACGGCCGGTTCGACCGAGGGGCTTCATCTTGGTGCGATGGCGGGCACCCTGGATGTGTTGCAGCGTCACTACCTCGGGCTTCGCATCCGCGCGCATGGCCTCGCACTGCATCCGTCGCCGCCGCAAGAGTTGGGCCCTGTGCGGCTGGCCTTTGGTTGCCGCGGTGACGCCTTTGCGCTGGAAGCCAACGATACGGAGGTTCGTCTGCGTGCCGATGCGGGCAACCGGACCGCCATGCCGGTGGAACAGCGCGGGCGGCGCGACCTGCTGGCGCCGGGTGGCGAGATCCGCATGAAGCTGACGCGGGACAGGTCCTGATGGCAGGAGGTAGAGCGATGAGCAGCAATGCGAAGGACAGGCTGGTGCACTTGCTGGAGCAGAAGGCGTTCCAGCCGGTGATGCACGCGAAGGCGGACCGCTATCCGGAGAACAAGCGCGACAAGCTGAAGGACGTGCAGCGGCGCACGCAGACCGAAATCGACCGTTTCCACGGCTACGGGTCCGCCGAGGAGGTGGTTACCAACTTCAAGCGCGACCTGCACTCGGAGCCGGCGCAGAAGGTGCACCGCGCGCTGAAGGATCTTGGCCTGCCGACGATCGGAGATGTGCGCGAGGATTTCGAGAAGCTCGCGGAGGAACTGCACGTCGGCTGACCGCTGGAGCTGGCCGAAAGACCGGGGCGCCAGCACGGACCGCCGCACCACGTCGTGGCGGGTCATTGCTCGCTACGACGCGGTATGGTCTGGCGGCGGCACTCTGCGTCCAGACGGGGTTGCGGGTAATGGTCAGGCCTTGAGCCGGCCATCTACCCCCGTTCAGGCGTATGCCGCTGCATCCCGACCCGATCGCTCCGGTGTCGATGGCCGGGTCAGGCCCGGCCATGACATGAGCGACTGAAGAACTGAGGCCGG
The DNA here is from genome assembly GCA_963721065.1 of uncultured Alphaproteobacteria bacterium. Taxonomy (GTDB): domain Bacteria; phylum Pseudomonadota; class Alphaproteobacteria; order Acetobacterales; family Acetobacteraceae; genus CAWBLP01. The sequence continues at coordinate 304,242 of CAVRHO010000008.1, read as the reverse complement.
ATCAGGCCGCCTTGGTGTTTCCGAAGATCCCGCCCAGCCGCGCCAGCCTGGCGTTGTGCGTGTCGGCGTCGCCATACATCTGGTCGATCATCGTCATGCGCTTGAAATGGTGGCCGACCTTGTACTCCATGGTCATGCCGATGCCGCCATGCAACTGGATCGCCTCCTGGCCGATATGCTTGCCGGACCGGCCTATCTGGATCTTCGCCGCGGAAATCGCCCGCTGGCGTTCGGTCGCATCCGTCTCCTCGGCGGTGACTGCGGCGAACATCGCCATGCTGCGGGCCTGTTCCAGCGCCACCAGCATGTCCACGGACCGATGCTGCAACACCTGGAACGACCCGATCGGCCGGCCGAACTGCTGGCGGGTCTTCAGGTATTCCAGCGTGGTCTCGTGCATCGCCTGCATCGTGCCCACCGCCTCGGCGCACAGCGCGGCGATCGCCTCGTCCACCGCGTGCTCGATCGCCGGCAGGCAGTCGGTGCCGAACACCGCGTCGGCGCCGACGCGCACGCCCGACAGGGTGAGTTCCGCCGCGCGCAGCCCGTCCTGCGTGGGATAGCCGCGGCGGGTCACGCCGGAGGTGGATGGATCGACCAGGAACAGCCCGACGCCGCCGCGGTCCCGCTGGCTGCCGCCGGTGCGGGCGGTGACCAGGATGCGGTCGGCGCAGTCACCATGCAGCACCACGCTCTTGGCGCCGTCCAGCACGTAGCCGTCGCCATCCTTGCGGGCGGTGGTGGTGACGTTCCCGAGGTCGTAGCGTGAGTGACGCTCGATATGCGCGAAGGCCAGCTTCATCTTGCCGGCCACCACCTGCGGCACCAGCGCGGCGCGCTGCGCGTCACTGGCGGCGCGGCGCAGCAGGCCGCCGCCCAGGATCACGGTGGGGAAATACGGCTCCAGCACCAGGCCGGTGCCGAACGCCTCCATGACGATCATGGTTTCCACGCCGCCGCCGCCGAATCCGCCCAGGCTTTCGGCGAAGGGGAGGCCGAGCAGGCCGAGCTCGGTAAGCTGGGACCAGATGGCCTGGCTCCAGCCGGTGGGTTCGGCCATGTATTTCTTGCGCTGCTCGAACTGGTACTGGTCGGCGATCAGGCGATCGACGCTTTCCTTCAGCAGGCGTTGGTCATCGGTCAGGTCGAAGTCCATTGCGGTCTCTCCGTCATGGCCGGCGCGGGCCGGCCATCCACGACTGTGATGGGTGGGGCAGGGACAGGACGTGGATGGCCGGGCCAAACCCGGCCATGACACGTAACGGCCGTGGCCGGCCACGCGGCCGACCACGGCACCGCGTTCAGAGTCCCAGGATCGCCTTGGCGACGATGTTGCGCTGGATCTCGTTGCTGCCGCCGTAGATCGATACCTTGCGGTAGTTGAAATACATCGGCGCCGCCTCGGTGGCGTATTCGGGCCCGATCACCGGCTCGTTGCGGCCGTCGAACTCGCGCTGGAACGGCATCACGTAGGGGCCGACCACCTCCATCAGCAGGTCCGTGAGTTGCTGCTGGATCACCGAGCCCTTCAGCTTCAGGATCGACGACGCCGGGTTCTGCCGGCCCTTCTCCCGCTTGCGCTCATCCGACACGACGCGAAGCTGGGTCATCTCCAGCGCCTTCAGCTCCACCTCGATGGCGGTCAGCTTTTCGCGGAAGCGCGGGTCCTCGATCAGCGGGCGGTCGCCGGACAGTTCCTGGCCGGCCAGTTCCTTGATCCGCGCCACCTTGGCCTTGGACATCCCCACCCGGGCGATGCCGGTGCGCTCATTGCCCAGCAGGAACTTGGCGTAGTCCCAGCCCTTGTTCTCCTGCCCGACCAGGTTCTCCACGGGGACTTCGACATTGTCGAAGAACACCTCGTTCACCTCGCGGCCGCCGTCGATGGTGATGATCGGGCGCACGGTGATGCCGGGCGTCTTCATATCGACCAGGATGAAGGAGATGCCTTCCTGCTTCTTCGCCGCCGGGTCGGTGCGGCACAGGCAGAAGATCCAGTCGGCATGTTGCGCCAGCGTGGTCCAGATCTTCTGGCCGTTGATGACGTACTTGTCCCCCTTCCGTTCGGCCCGCGTACGCAGGCTGGCCAGGTCGGACCCGGAGCCGGGCTCGGAGAAGCCCTGGCACCAGAAGATGTCGGCATTGGCGGTCTTCGGCAGGAAGTGCTGCTTCTGCTGCTCGTTGCCGAACTGCGCGATCACCGGGCCGACCATGGTGACGTTGAAGCCGATCGGCGGCGGCACGTTCGCCTGCTGCATCTCGTCCTGGTACAGATAGACCTGCACCGGCGACCAGTCCTGCCCGCCGTACTGCACCGGCCAGTTGGGCGTGGCCCAGCCGCGCGCGTTCAGGATGCGCTGGCTGGTGATCATGTCGTCGCGCGTCAGGCCCTCGCCCTCGGCCACCTTGTCGCGGATGGACTGCGGGATTTCGGTGCGGAAGAAGCGCCGAGCCTCCTCACGGAAGGCGCGTTCTTCCTCGGTGAAGGCCAGATCCATGGCGAATTTCCCCTTGCTGCACGATCGCTACCGGTGAGTACCCGGCGGGCGGGCGGGGCGTCAACGGGTGCGCGCTCTCCGGCGACGCCGGCATCGCGTGTGCTTGCGTAAACCGCGCCCGGTGCCACTTCACAAACTGTCATGCGTTGCGCTGCCCGCCCGGCGCGGCGTGCCCCGCCTGGAGTGAAGCAGCCGCCTCATGAGTGCGCCGGTCATCCTGTGGTTCCGCAACGATCTGCGCCTGTCGGACCACGCCGCCCTGAACGCGGCCGTAACGACGGGGCAGCCGGTGCTGCCGGTGTATGTGATGGATGACGCGGCGGCCGGACGCTGGGCGCCGGGCGGGGCCTCGCGGTGGTGGCTGCATCACAGCCTGGCCTGCCTGGCCCGGGACCTTCAGGCCCGCGGCGCCTCGCTGGTGCTGCGCCGGGGGGCGGCGCGACGGGCCATCCCGCAGCTTGTTGAGGAAGCCGGCGCCACGGCGGTGTTCACCGGCGGTTCCTACGAGCCCTGGGCGCGGGAGGTGGACGCGGCATTGGCGGCCACGCTGTCGCGGCAGGACGTGAAGTTCCACCGCATGCGCACCGTCACGCTGTTCCATCCGGACGCGGTGAAGACGAAATCCGGCACGCCGTTCAGCGTCTATTCCCCCTTCGCCCGCCATTGCATGGAACTGGGCGCGCCCGAAGCGCTCTATCCCGCGCCCGACCGGATCGCCTGTCCGCCCCCGCCGGCCTCCGAGCCGCTGGATTCCTGGCGGCTGCTGCCCACGCGTCCCGACTGGGCGGGCGGGCTGCGCGCCACCTGGACGCCGGGGGAGGCGGGGGCGCAGACCCGGCTGCGTCGCTTCACGCAGGACGCGCTGCAGGACTACGCCGCGCAACGCGATGTTCCCGGTGTGGACGGCACGTCCATGCTGTCGCCGCACCTGCATTTCGGCGAGATCTCACCGGTCCAGGTCTGGCATGCGGTTCAGGCCATGCCGGCGTCGGGCAGCCGCACGTCCTTCCTGCGGGAGGTGCTGTGGCGGGAGTTCTCCTACCACCTGCTGTGGCACCACCCGGACCTGCCGGACCAGCCGCTCAACCGGGCCTTCGCCGCCATGCCGTGGCGCAGCGATCCGGCGGGGCTTCGGGCCTGGCAGCGGGGGCAGACCGGCATCCCGATCGTCGATGCCGGCATGCGGCAATTGTGGCAGACCGGCTGGATGCACAACCGGGTGCGCATGGTCGTGGCCAGCTTCCTGGTGAAGCACCTGCTGCTGCCGTGGCACGATGGAGAGGCGTGGTTCTGGGACACGCTGGTGGACGCGGACCTGGCGAACAACGCCGCCAGTTGGCAGTGGGTCGCCGGCTGCGGCGCCGATGCCGCGCCGTATTTCCGCATCTTCAACCCGGTGCTGCAGGGACGTAAGTTCGATCCGGACGGCGCCTATGTGCGACACTTCGTCCCGGAACTGGCGCGGCTGGAGGACCGGGCGATCCACGCGCCGTGGGAGGCGTCGGAGGCGGCGCTGGCGCGGGCGGGGGTGCGGCTGGGGCGGGATTATCCGGCGCCGCTCGTGGACCTGGGGGCCGGACGCAAACGGGCCCTGGAGGCGCTGGCGACGGTGAAAACGGCGCAAAGTGCGCGCGCGGATGCGTGAACGGGCCGCTTCGATTCAGGACCCATATCATCTTGTCATCAACCTGATACAGTTACATGAGAAGTTGGTGGACATGATCAGGATGCATGCGCAGCGCCGCCTCCGTCCGTTCCGCCTGGCAGCGCTCGCCGCCGGGCTGCTGCTGGCCGGCGGCCTCGGCACCGCCGCGCAGGCGCGGGTGTATTTCGGCTTCGGGTTCCCATTGTATTACGGTCCGCCGGCCTATCCGCCGCCACCGGTTTACTACCCACCGCCGGTTTACTATCCGCCGCCGCCTCCGGTGGTGATTGCGCCACCACCGCCACAGTATGCGCCTTATCGGTACCGGCAGTCCTGCTACGCCGGCCGGTATGTCTGTCCCATGGAGCGGCCGGTCGCACCGGGCAGCGGCTGCTACTGCACAGTGAACGGCCAGCGGGTCTGGGGGCGGGCAAACTGATGGCGCAAGCCTCCAGACACCGGGGAGATGGTATGCCTTCTGCCGAAAATCCGCGGTCAGCGCCCGAGTCCCAGGGCGGCTACGACCGGCCGCCGCCCATTGAGGACTATGCGCTGATCGGCGATTGCGAGACCGCCGCCCTGGTCAGCCGCACCGGATCGATCGACTGGCTGTGCTGGCCGCGGTTCGACAGCGGCGCCTGCTTCGCCGCGCTGCTGGGCACGTCGCAGAACGGCCGCTGGCGGATTGCGCCACGCGATGGGGACTTCTCCGTGCAGCGACGCTACCGGCCGGGCACGCTGATCCTGGAGACCGAATTCAAGACGCCGCACGGCAGCGTCGCGCTGCTGGACTTCATGGTGCCCGGCGCCCGGTCGGTGGTGCGCATCGTCGAGGGTCGCTCGGGCCACGTTCCGATGCGGTTCGACCTGGCGCTGCGATTCGAATACGGCTCCGCCGTGCCGTGGGTGACGCGGCTGCCGCACCGCCAGGGGCTGCGTGCGATCGCCGGACGGCACCAGGTGGTGGTGCACAGCGACGTGGCACTGCGCGGCGAGAACATGACCACCACGGCCGAGTTCGCCGTGCGGTCCGGCCAGCGCATCAGCTTCGTCATGACCCACACGCTGTCGCATCTGGACCCGCCGGACCCGCCGGAGGCCGAACTGGCGATGCGGCAAACCGATTCATGGTGGACCGCCTGGTCGCGTCGCTGCAGCTATCGGGGCGAGTGGCAGGAACCGGTGCACAGCTCGCTGATCACGCTGAAGGCGCTGACCTATGCGCCCACCGGCGGGCTGGTGGCGGCGCCGACCACCTCCCTGCCGGAGCAGCCGGGCGGGGCGCGCAACTGGGATTACCGGTTCTGCTGGCTGCGCGACGCCACCTTCACCCTGCTGGCGCTGATGCATGCCGGCTATCGGGAGGAGGCAAAGGCCTGGGGCGCCTGGCTGCGTCGCAGCGTCGCCGGCACGCCGGACCAGGTGCAGACGCTGTACCGCCTGGCGGGCGAGCGATGGATCACCGAGAACGAGGTGCCGTGGCTGCCCGGATATTGTGGCGCCAGGCCGGTGCGCGTCGGCAATGCGGCCAGCACGCAATTGCAGCTCGACGTGTATGGCGAGCTGATGGACGCCCTGTACCAGGAGATGCATTCCCACCTGGTGAAGCCAGGCGAAAGCTGGGATCTGCAGACCGCGCTGATCGGCCACCTGGAGCAGATCTGGGACCAGCCGGATGAAAGCATCTGGGAGGTCCGTGGCAGCCCGCGCCACTTCACCTTCTCCAAGGCGATGGTCTGGGTGGCGCTGGACCGGGCGATCCGCGGCGCCGAGCAGTTCGGGCTGGAGGCGCCGCTGGAGCAGTGGAAGAAGCTGCGCGACCATATCCATGCCCAGGTCTGTGACCAGGGGTTCAACAGCAGCAAGGGCTGCTTCGTGCAGTATTACGGCGCAGACGAGTTGGATGCGAGCCTGCTGCTGCTGCCGCTGGTCGGTTTCCTGCCGCCGCAGGATCCCCGCATCCAGGGCACCGTCGCGGCGGTGCAGCGGGAGCTGATGGTGGACGGCCTGGTGCGTCGCTACAACACGCGCGACAGCGTGGACGGGCTGAGCGGCGACGAAGGTGTGTTCCTGGCGTGCAGCTTCTGGTTCGTTGACAACCTGGTTCTGCAGGAGCGTCGCGACGAGGCGCGCGCGATGTTCAAGCGTCTGCTGGCCCTGCGCAACGACGTCGGGCTGCTCGCCGAGGAATACGACCCGGTCTCCGGCACGCTGCTCGGCAATTTCCCCCAGGCATTCTCGCACCTGGCGCTGGTCAATGCCGCGCTGAACCTGGAGAATTCGCACGGCCCGGCACAGAAGCGGCGGCGGCGGGACCACGGGTCGCATCAGGAGTGAAGCGGACCTGCGGCGGCCCGCCCGTACCGCCGGGCAGCCTTTCCCGGCCTACAGGTACGGGCCTTTCCCCGCCTACAGGTAACGGAAGGGTTCATCCGACCGCTTGAAGTGGATGCCGCCGTCCTGCAGGTCCACCGCGACATAGGGCGTCGCACCGACATCCACCTGGGTGGATGCGTGCTGCCCGCCCGGCTCGATCGTGACGCTCAGCGTGACCGTCGGGCCGGCAACGTCCACGTCGAAGCCGTCGGCACGTGAGATCCGCAGATCCGTGCGCACGTTGTCGCGCCGGTACACGGCGCGGCCATCCACGGCGATGCTGACGGTCTGGCCGGTGAAACCGTCGTGCAGGGCAATGTGCAAAACACGGGCTCCTTGCAACGGGCTGGCAGCCTGGCCCGTGAGAGCCAGGCTGCCGATGAGCGATGCTATGACGAGCGGGCGCAACATGGCCATCGTCCCGATCGCCGGCGACGGTCAGCGCAGATGCGTTGCCCGCAGGCTCTGTGACGATTGCCTGGTCTGCGTCGCCGCCGTGTTGTCGCCGATTGCGGCCTGCGCCTGGGCCAGACGCTCCAGCCCCTGCGCCTTGGAGAGATTGTCGAGGCGACTGGCGTTGTCGGCCGCGGCACCCAGCAGCGATGCGGCGGCCGCGAGGTCGGGCTGGCGGACCTGGACGCGGTTGGGCGCCGTGTTGTCGATGGTCTTGAAGGTGCGTGCGGCATTCACGCCGGTGACCAGCCGCACATAGCTGGCCATCGGGCTCTTGCCGTGCTTGTGCAGCAGCGTGTCGAACGCGGCGCGCCCGCCGGCCAGGTCGTCCGCATCCGATCCCATGAGGGCGAGCAGGGCGCCCTGCTGATCGCCGATCATCAGCTCCGCCAGGTCGTTGTCGTCGGCGGTGACGGGGTAGCGGACGCGCACGGTGGTAACGTTGGACATGACCTGCGACCCGTCGGGTGCATGATAGATGGCGCGCACTTTGTAGAGCCCGGGCTGGTCGAAATAGAATCCGCCCTTGCCGTAGCCGATATAGGCCGTCTCGGTGAACTGCTCGTCGATGGTGAGCAGCCGCGGCTCGGATTCCATCAGGTGATCGACCAGCGGGTCGAAGCGGACGACCCTGCCGTCCGGCCGGCCGATAGCGATGCTGACACCCGAGGTCTTCGGATGCAGATTGGCATGTGCGATCTGCCCGCGACGGTCGAAGGACCGCAGGCGCAGGCTCAGAACCACCGGTTCACCAAGCATGTGTGCGGGTTGGCTGGGGGCGATGATGAATTCCAGCCCGGAGAGGTCGCGGATCGGGTCGGCCATCACCTCCGGGTCGATCTCTTCCGCGCCGACAGTGAACGGGTTTCCGCTGGGGATCACGTTGTTGCGGAACGCGTGGCGCATGTGGATGATTTCTTCGTCCACGTACTGGAACGGGAAGGCGTTCCAGAACGCGTTCGCGCCACCCGGGAAGTTCCACGGGTAGTTCATCCAGGAGCGTGCACCCGGGTCATTCACGCCCGGGGGCCTGGCCAGGGACTTCTGCCACGAATGCATCAGGTTGAAGCAGTGCCCCAGTTCATGCACGTGCGTGTAGAGTTGGAGCCGCTGCTTGTCCGCCGTGGTGCCGCCGATGCCGTAGTAGAATACGGCGCAGCCCTGCCGGCGCTGGCTGTCGAACATGATGCCGTACAGCCCGGGGCCGATCTCGTGTTCCCAGCAGACGCACTGCCACATGTCCCAGTGCGGCGTATTGCCGACGCGCGCGAAGTGGCGCTGCATGGAGGCGAGCAGTTCGGCATCCGACCACAGATGGTTCCCGCCGGCCTCGCCGATATTGATCACCGGCCCGGCTGCAACCGGGCTCATCTGAATGCCGGCCTCGGCATAGGCTGATACGACGGACAGGTTGCGGGCCGGACCGCCGGAGGGCAGGGCGCCGGTGTTATAGCTGCTGAACACGGGGCCGGGCACGTCGGAGACGATCTCGGTCTGCAGTGTCAGCGTGCGGAAATAGCCCGACCTGTAGCTGCAGACATACAGTGCGCCCGGCGCATTCGCGGTGGTGTAGAAGCGCACCGAGGCCGGTGCGGCCGGCTGGAACAGGGTGCGTCGCGGAATCGTCACCTGCACCACCGGCGCGCCGGCACTGAAGGTGAAGCGGCCCAGCCCGCGGATCACCATCCCGGCCGAGGTATTGGTGACCGTCACGCTATCGACGGTGAAGGAACCGAAATAGCTATGGGTTGCCCCGGACACCGCGACGAAGTCGCCGCTGACCCGGTGCATGGTGCGGGTTCCGTCAACATCGACGCGCAGGTCAAGCTCATACGTCCCGACGATGCCGCTGTAGCTGCCGCTGACATTGCGAAGCGGCAGCGGGAACGGAATGCGCGGCTCGGGCAGCGGCGCCGGCGCAAGGTCCAATTGTTCCGTTGTGCCGGCGGTGGGTTCGCGGCCGGGAAGGTTTGTCGGTGTTTCGGGGGTGGTGGGAGCCTCGGCAGGAAGGCCGGTGTCGCCGGCGTCCAGTACCTGCATTGGTAGGATCGTACGGCATGGTGTTCTCCGTTGCGCTATGTCGGTGCTTTTCAGGAAGACGCGGCATTCGAATGCCGCACTCATGCTGCACCGCACGTTATGCGGAACCGGACCAATCCCACGGACAGGCAGGCTTTGTTGTCGGGAGCTGGCACGTTTCGTTTGAAACGACCTTGTGCAGGCTAATGCCCGGCCGTGATCCCAGGCAAATCAAAGGGATCATGTATCACGAATATGTGCTTGACAAATGTCACGTAATGCGCAGGTGCGGATGTATGGCTTTCACAGGCGGAAAGCCCCGCGCTCCGGCGTCATGACCGGCCTTGAGCCGGCCATCTGCCCCCGACAAGGCGTGTGCCGTTGCATCCCGACCCGATCGTTCCGGTGTCATGGCCAGGTCAAGCCTGGCCATGACATGAAAGACTGGCGTCGGTGAGGGACTGGTGCGCTGATGCCGAGGGGCGGAGCCCGGTGCGGGGCCACTATCGTCATTGCCGGCGCAGGCCGGCCATCCACGACTTTTCTTCGGTGCGTGCGGCAAAGTCATGCATGCCGGGCCGTCGCCCGCCACGACGGGTACGCCTCGCTTGTGGGATCAATCCGGCAGCGTCGGATCGCCAGCGCCGGTGAGGGACCGACGCCGGCACGGAGCGCGGGCCCGCAAACCGCGCGACTGGATCCGCCGGCGACAGCGCCGGTCCGGGTCCGACGCTGCCGTCCGGCGGAACGCCCGTCAGGCCGCCGGTGAGAGCGGTTCCGCGGCTTCCGGTGTGATGTTCCAGAAGGTGAACGTCTCCTCGAGGTACAACCGCACGGTGTCGGCGCTGTGCGAGACGTAGCCGATGGAGAAGTCCTGCCCGACCGTCAGTTCGAAGTCGCCGCCGCGCATCGACAGGACCACGGCCCCGTCCAGGCCGGGCGCCCAGATCAGCGGGCCATCGCCCATCAGGCGGCGGACGTGCTGCAGCACCGGGTAGCCGTGCTGGGTGGCTTCGGTCAGTTCGGTGTAGGCCCGCTCGCTGAGGGCAACGGCGTAGGGGCCGCCGATGCCGCGGTCACGCAGCCGGCCGAGTGCGGTGGCGATCATCCGGGGATAGGCGGTGACGTCGCCGCCCAGGGCAAGCGCCGCGCCTGCGCCGGTCTCGCACATGCCGCGGATGCCGGCCGCGGTGTGGCCGTGGAAGATCGCGCGGTCCTCGGCGATGGCGATACGGCGTGCCCCCTGGATCAGCGGCCCGAGGTCGATGTCCTGCGCGCCGCGGTCGGCCGCATCCAGCTCCGACCGGCGCAGGTCGAAGGCCACGCGCAGTTCCACCAGCGGCAAAACGCGACGCACGCGGGCTTCGGCGTCGCTGCCCGGCGGAGGCGTGATCGGCTCGCTGCGGCCCAGGCCGACAGAGGAGGTGTCCCAGCCGCGCGGGCCGGAGAAGTTCACCAGTTTGCGGGCGGCCAGCATGGTCTTCAGCGTGCGGCTGGCCTCTTCCTCGATCTGCTGCCAGGCGGCGGTGGAGATCGGTGCAAGTTCACGAAGCAGATGGTTCATGGTTCAGCGCCCCCGCAGGCTGCCAATGCCCAGGCTGCCGTCGCCGGCTGGTGCTGTGCCCTCATCCGCGGTCTCCTCGGTTTCCCGGATCGGTCCCTCGCGGAAAAGCTGCGCCCGCAACTGGGTGTCGAAGCCGGGGTCGTGCCGGCGCAGCCATTCCAGCAGCATGGAGGCGTGTTCCTTCTCCTCCTCGCGGTTGTGGGTGAGGATCTGCGCGAGTTCGGCATTGCCGGCGGCTTCGATGCGCTGGTCGTACCAGTCGATCGCCTCCAGCTCCTCCATGATCGTGGCGATGGCGCGATGCCGGTCGAGCGTTTCCTGACTCAGCACGCTTCGATCTTCATGCAGGACTTCGCCGGCCATTCGGTTTCCCTTCGTTGCTAAACGCGCACAGAGTGCCATGCGGAGCCGCGGCCTCCAACGGCGGGGGCGGTCAGCTCTGCGTTATCGCCCGCGGCAGCGCGGTAGCGGTACTCCATACCGGACGTGACTGCTCGACGGACGTCTTCACGTACGCGCCAGTGGTCCGGCGACAGGGCACAGGCCGGGTCGGCCGCTGCGGCGTCGCCGGTCAGTGCCAGCGCCTGGCAGCGGCAGCCGCCGAAGTCCTGCCCGCGCTGCGGACAGGAGGCGCAGGGCTCCCGCATCCAGCCGGTGCCGCGAAACGCATCGAAGGCCGGCGACGATTCCCAGATCTCCGCAAGCGAATGCGCGCGCACGGACCAGAACTGCAGCCCGGGGATCGTCTGCGCGGCGTGGCAGGGTAACACCTGGCCGGACGGCGTCACGTTCAGCGAGCGCCGCCCCCATCCGCCCAGGCATGGTTTCGGCCGGCGTGCGTGATAGTCGGGCACGATGGCGTCGATCGCGATGCGGTCGCCGAACCGGTCGCGTGCCGCCGCGACGGCATCCTGCGCGGCGGCGACCTGCGCGGCGTCGGGCATCAGCGCGTCGCGGTTGTGCAGTGCCCAGCCGTGATACTGCGCATGCGCCAGCTCGATCCGCGCCGCGCCGAGGGCGACCGCGAGGGCGACGCACGCCTGCAGGCGGGCGATGTTGGCCCGGTGCAGCACGACATTCACTGTCAGCGGCAGGCCGCAGGCGGCGATCGCTTCTGCAACGCGCAGTTTGCGTGCGTGTGCCCCCTGCCGGCCGGCGATGCGGTCGGCGCTGTCCGCCGCCGCATCCTGCAGCGACAACTGCACGTGGTCCAGGCCGGCGTCGCGTAGTGCCGTCACCCGCGCGGGCGTCAGGCCGAGGCCGGAGGTGATCAGGTTGGTGTACAGCCCGGCGCGGGCGGCTGCTGCCGTCAGTTGCTCCAGATCGCGTCGTGCGGCGGGTTCGCCGCCGGAGAGGTGCAGTTGCAGCACGCCCAGCGCCGCGGCCTGGTCGAATACGCGCGTCCAGGTGGCCAGGTCCAGTTCGTCGGCGGGATCGTCCAGCGCCAGCGGATTGGAGCAATAGGGGCACCGCAACGGGCAACGATGCGTCAATTCGGCCAGCAGGCCGATCGGTGCGGGAAGCGGGGGCGTCACAGGACCACCAGCCGCGCCGTGGCGAGTTCGTCCAACAGGTCGGCGACGTCCCGTGCGATCGTTTCGCGCGGGCCTGCGTAGATCACGGCGAGCTCGCTGACGATCTGGTCCACGGTGTGCGCGCCGTCGCAGCGGCGAACCACCTCATGCACCGGGCCTTCGGTTTCGATCACGCGCTCCGGGGCAAGCAGCACCCAGTGCGCCCGCGGCGCATCGAAATGCAGCCGCACACCGGGGGCCAGGCGCGGACGGCTGGTCTCCGGTCCACTCAGACATCGTGCTGCGCCGGCACGAAGGCACCCGGCGGCACCAGGCCGGGCGAGACGTAGGCGTGATGCAGGGCGTCCAGCATGGCCCACAGCACATCGCATTTGAACATCAGTGCGCCCAGCACGGTATCCTGCTGTTCCGGGGTGCGCGCATGCTGCTTCACGTAGTTCAGCGCGAAGTTGGCGTCGCGTTCGGCCTGGGGCGGACGGATGCGGAAATAGGCCATGATATCCGGGGCGACGTACTCATAATGCGCCAGCATGCCCTCCAGCCGCTCGGCGATGATCTGTGGCGAGAACATCTCGGTCAGGGCCGAAGCGATCGCTTCCAGCAGCGTGTGTTCGCGCACGAACCGCACATAGGCCTGCACGGCGAAGCGTGTGGCCGGCAGCAGAAGGCGGGTGGAGACGACATCATCGCGCGCCAGGCCCAGCCCGTCCGTCAGTTGCAGCCAGCGGTCGATGCCGCCGTCGTCCTGGTCCTCCAGCCGCTTGCGCCATTCGCGGCGCACCGACCGATCCTCGCAGCGCGCAATCAGCGCGGCATCCTTCAGGGGAATCATTGACTGGTAGTAATAGCGGTTCAGGGCCCAGGCCTGCACCTGCTCCTTGCTGCACGCGCCGCTGTGCAGCATGCGATGGAACGGATGCCGGTTGTGGTACCGCTCGCGGCCGATGGCGCGCAGCGCTTCCTCCAGCGCCTGCGGGCTGCGTGCTTCGGTCACAGTGTCACCTCCATTCCGTCGTAAGCGACTTCCCATCCGGCGGCCTCCACATGGCGTCGCTCCGGCGATCCGGCGATCAGCACGGGGTTGGTGTTGTTGACGTGGAGCAGGATGCGACGGGCCGGAACGCCGGACAACGCGGCGAGGGCGCCGTCGGGCCCGGACAACGGCACGTGACCCATACGCCGGCCGGTTTTCCGGCCGACACCGGCGGTGATCAATTCGTCGTCGGTGAACACGGTGCCGTCGAACAGCAGCACGTCGCAGCGGCCGGCCAGGTCGCGGACCGTTGCATCCACCGAAGCACAGGCGGGCGCGACCAGAATGCGGTGCCCGGCGGATTCCACGAGCGCGGCATAGACCGGTTCGCCGGGCGGGGCTTCGCTGTCGTGCGCTTCGCGGTACAGCGGTGGCTTGCCGGGCATGGGCAGCACGGTCAGCGTCAGGCCGAAGCCGCAATCCATTGGATTGTCGGGCACGACGTCGCGTCGTTGCACGCGATCGGCGGTCAGCACATCGAACACCGGGTTTTGCCGCAGTTCCGTCTGGATTGCGTGCGGGGCGAACAGCGTGAAGGGATGGCCTTCGCGCAGGCTCAGCAATCCGGCAATGCCATCGATCTCCGCGTTGATCAGCACCACGCCGAACAGGGGTGAGTGACGCAGGCCGTGCGGCGCCAGCGTCGGTGTCTGCTGCATCTGCTGACGCAGGTCCGGAGAGGCGCAGATCAGCAGCCAGTGCGTGCCATCGGCGGAGACGGCGACGCTCGCCTGGGTGCGGTGCGGCACGCTTGGATCGCCGGCGCGGGCGCGTGCGCAGACCGGGCAGGCGCAGTTCCATTGCGGCACGCCGCCACCGGCGCCGGAGCCGAGCACGATGGCGCGGAGTCGGTTGGGTTCCTGCGTCATGTGTCGGATCCGGTTGCCGTACTGTCAGAGTTCCGCAGGCAGATAGCCGTTGATTTCCATGCCGATGCGGATCTCGCGGATGCGGGGACGTGTCCAGCGCATAGTTTGCCTCCTGGGTTTGCAGTGCGGGTGCCATGTGGCACCGGTGGGGTGGTGTGCGGCGTCCCGCGTGGGTCGGCGGGACACCGCCCGGTGCTCATCCGTGCTGGCCGTTGCCGTGTCCGCCGGATGAACTGCTGCCCTCGCTTTGGTCCTGGCCCTGGCTTTGGTTCTGGCCCTGGGGCAGGGCGAAGGCGACGATCGCGTCGCCGACGGGTGATTTCTCGTTCAGGTGTCGCTCCATCGCGCTGCCGCCGAAGACGCTGATGACGTATTCGCGGCCGTCCACCTGATAGACGCTGAACGCACCGTCTGCGCCGCCGGCGTTCCTGATCTTCTTGGGAACGTTGAAGCTCCACAGCGTCTTGCCGGTCTTCGCGTCAACCGCATGAATCTTGCCGTCGGTTTCGCCATAGAACACCAGGTCGCCGGCCACGGCGGGCCCGGTCAGCGGCGCTTCGCCGAGCTTCTTTTTCCACACGATCTTGCCGGTCTGCGTGCTGGTCGCACCGAAATAGCCGTGGAAATGCAGGCCGGGCAGGGGACGCACGAAGGCGGATCCCAGGCTCTTGCTGGTGTTGTCGGGGTGCTTCAGCTTGCCCTTCTCGCCCTTGAAGCCCGTGGGCTCGTAGCGCGCGCCGTAATAGATGTCGCCGGTGCGGGGGCTGAAGGCCGCGGGGGGCCATTCGCAGCCGGCTTCCGTTCCCGGCTGCTCGACGGGCATCGGCTCGGTCGGCGGCGTGAAGTAGGGCTGGTAGTTGTAGCCGTAACCTTTCGGCGGGTTCTGCAGGCCGATCGGCGTCAGCGGCTGCACGGAGGAGATCGGCTGTGTCGGCCACGGATGCTGCCAGGTGGGCTTCTGCGGCATCTTCTTCTCGGTCACCTTGAACAGCGGCTTGCCGGTCTCGCGGTTCAGGATGAAGTACTGGCCGTCCTTGCCGCAGTGGCCGAGCGCGGGCAGGGCGTGGCCGTCGCGGTGCAGGGTGAACAGCAGGTCCGGGCTGGGGCCGTCGTAGTCCCAGATGTCGTGATGCACTTCCTGGAAATACCAGCGGATCTTGCCGGTCTTCAGGTCGAGCGCGACGTCGGAGGCCGCATACAGGTTGCTGCCGGCGCGGTGCGACCCGTTGAAGTTGGGCGAGGCGTTGCCGGTGACGACATAGACCAGGCCCAGCTTCGGATCGACCGACGGATTGCCCCAGACCGGGACACCGCCGTTCTTGCCGGAATTACCCGCCCAGGTGTCCGGCTTGATCGTATCGAAGCGCCAGACCTGCTTTCCGGTTTTGGCGTCGTACGCGGTGACGCGGCCCTGGATCGCGTATTCGCCGCCGGAGACACCGACGATCACCAGGCCATCGGCATATTGCGGCGCCATTGTTTCACTGTAGCCCTTTTGCCAGGGCGCCACCGTGGCCTGCCACTCCTTTTGGCCGGTCTGCGCGTTCAGCGCCACCAGCGTACCATCGAGGCGTGCCAGGAAGATCTTGCCGTCACCGTAAGCCACGCCGCGGTTGTCGTGGCCGCAACAGATCGGCAGTTTCTTCAGCGGCGGCATGTCGCTCGGACGGTACACCCACTTCTGCTTGCCGCTGGCCGCATCCAGCGCGAACACCTTGTCCGTGCCGGTGGAGACATAGACGGTGCCGTTCACCTCGATGGGGGAGTCTTCGAAGGACTCGTGCACCGCGATGTGCCCGGTGTGGAACACCCAGGCCGGCTGCAGGTGCGACACGTTGGACGGGTTGATCTGGTCGAGGTTCTGATAGCGCTGATTGAGCAGGTTGTTGCCGTAGTACGACCAGTCGGTGCTCTGCTGATGTGACGACGGCGCCGCCTGGGCGCCGGCCGGTCCGGCGGCCAGCAACGGCAGGCCGAGACCCAGGATGCAGGCTGCCGCAAACCGCCAGGCTCTGGCGCGCACAGGTGTCGCGGGCTTTGCATCCATTCTTCGGGCTCCCGTTGCGGTGTGTTGGTGCCGGCCGCGGCATCGGCGCGCGATGCCGTCGTCCTGGTCCGGAGAATGACTTAGGATGGCAGAAGCAATACGGTCCAGGCCGCTACCCTGATTGTGACGCGCATGTCTTTCGACAAACGTGCCCGGGCCCAGGACCGTACATTACGCCCGATCCATCGGTTTTCACTTGCACGGGAGTATGGTTGATCGTGCGGAACCGGCGCGCCGACCAATCCCGTGGACGCGGATCAGAACAGCCGGCCGCCGTTGGGCACTTTGAAGTCCGGCTTGATCAGAACGACCGCGCCATCCTCGTCCGGCATGCCCAGGGTGAGCACCTCGCTGAGGAACGGGCCGATCTGGCGCGGGGGGAAGTTGACCACGGCGCAGACCTGCCGCCCGATCAACTGATCCGGCCGGTAGTGCACGGTGAGCTGCGCGGAGGACCGTTTCGTTCCGATCTCGGGCCCGAAGTCGATCGTCAGCTTGATGGCCGGCTTGCGCGCTTCCGGGAAAGCCTGGGCCTCGATGATGGTGCCGACGCGGATGTCCACCCGCTCGAAGTCGGCGTAGCTGATCGTGTCCGGCATGCTGTCCCCTTTGGGCTGTCCCCTTTGCGGCGGCCGCCGATCATGCCATGCCGGCGTGCATTGCCAAACCGGGGCACACGCGGCAGCTTCGCGGAAACGTCATCTGCCAGGAAGCCCGTCCGATGCGCGACTACCATTTCCCCGGCCGCAGCCCGGTCTATGCCACCCACGGAATGGCTGCCACCTCCATGCCCGCGGCGACCCTTACCGCGCTGGACGTGTTGCGGGCCGGCGGCAATGCGCTGGACGCCGCGGTGGCCGCCTGCGCGGTGCAGTGCGTGATCGAGCCGCAATCCACCGGCATCGGCGGCGACTGCTTCTGCCTGTACACGCCGGCCGGGTCCGGCAAGCCGATCGCGCTGAACGGGTCGGGCCGCGCCGCCGCCGCCGCCTCGATCGACTGGTATGAGCAGCAGGGGATCACCGCGCTGGAGAACACCTCGGCGCATGCGGTGACCATCCCCGGCGCGATCAACGCGTGGGAGACGCTGCTGGCGGCGCATGGCCGCAAGGGGCTGGACGAGCTGCTGCAGCCGGCCATCCGTTTCGCCGCCGAAGGCTTCCCGGTATCGCCGAAAGTGGCCTGGGACTGGCAGCGGCTGGAGCCGAAGCTGCGCAAGAACGGCACCCACGCCTTCCTGCCCAACGGCGCCGCGCCCAGGCCCGGTGACCGTTTCGTGCAGCCGGCGCTGGCCGAGACGCTGCGCGCGATCGCCAAGAACGGTGCGAAGGCGTTCTACGAAGGCGCCGTGGCGGCCGACATCGTTGCCACCCTGCGCGCCCGCGGCGGCCTGCAGACCGAGGAGGACTTCGCCGCCGGGCTGACCAACGCCGACTTCGTGGAGCCGATCACGCTGAACTGGCGCGGCTACGACGTGTGGCAGATTCCGCCGAACGGGCAGGGCATCATCGGGCTGATGATCCTGGGCATGCTGGGCGGGCTGGACACCGCGCCCGACGGCCCGCTGGGCGTCACCCGCCTGCACCGCCATATCGAGGCCGCCCGCCTGGCCTATCGCGACCGCGACGCCTTCGTGGCCGACATGTCGCAGGTGGACGTGCCGGTGCAGAAGCTGCTGTCGGCCGAGTACCTGTCGGACCTGCGCGCGCTGATCCGCGACGACGTCGCGATGCGCCAGTTGCCTCTGGCCGGCGAGGCGCTGATGCCGCCGCACCGCGACACGATCTACCTGTGCGTGGTGGACCAGGACGGGAATGCGTGCAGCTTCATCAACTCGCTGTTCGAGGGGTTCGGGTCCGGCATCCTGGCCGAGCGGTCGGGGGTGATGCTGCAGAACCGGGGGTTCGGGTTCCGGGTGGAGCGCGGGCACCCGAACTGCATCGCCCCGCGCAAGCGGCCGATGCACACCATCATTCCGGGCATGCTGACGCAGAACGGCCCAGGGGGAGCTCACGCCGTGATGCCGTTCGGCGTGATGGGCGGGCATTACCAGCCGATGGGGCACTCCTGGCTGCTGACCAACCTGCTGGAATACGGGCTGGACATCCAGGAGGCGATCGACCTGCCGCGCGTGCTGCCGCTGAAGGGCAAGCTGCAGATCGAGCGCGGCATCCCCGCCGACGTGGTGGACCGCCTGGCGCGCATGGGCCACGAGCCGGAACTGATCGAGCGGCCGCACGGCGGCGGGCAGGCGATCTGGATCGACCGGGCGCGCGGCTGCCTGGTGGCGGGGTCGGAGCCGCGGAAGGACGGGCTGGCGTTGGGATACTGAGCCGCCCGGGACACGCGGGCCACCCGGGGAGGGGGCCCGGCCGGCCTTCTGATGCCGGCCGGGCGCGTGATCGGGTGATGCGGTCCCGGCGTGGCCGTCCGGTACCTGCATGGCGGCGAAGCCCGGGCCGAATCCGTTTCTCGGGCCTGAGCAAAGGGCGTGATGGAACACACGGTGGCGGCCTGACGTGACGATCACGCGACAGGGGCGGCTGCCATGGTACGGACAGCATGGCTGGTGCGAACCGGTGACATGCTTCCACGGTTCGTCAGTGGGTTCGTCAGTGGCGTTTTGACGTGTGCTGGTGGTGCTGCTGGTCAGGATTGAACTGACGACCTCTCCCTTACCAAGGGAGTGCTCTACCACTGAGCTACAGCAGCGCGCGGGCCCGAACGGCCGGCAGTTCCTAGACGCTGGATCACCGCGACGCAAGCCCGATCGCGGCGCTTGTGGCATGCCGCCTCGCTTCGGCAGCGCCGCCGCGGATATCCCGGGCTGGTCCGTTGTCCCGGCGGCATGTATGCCACTGGCTTATGCCGTCCCGCCATATCGCCCGTCTGGAAACCGTCAGCGTCACCGTCCCGGAAACGGCGCTGGAAGCCTATGAAGCCGCGCTGGACAGCGCCTGCGACACGGTGGGCTTCTTCCGGGACGAGGCCACCGGGAACTGGCGCGTGGAAGGCGTGAAGCCGGTGGGCACGCGGGAGGCGGAGCTGGCCGCTGCCGTCGCCCTGGCGGCGAGCCTGACCGGCCTCGGCATCCCGCTGGAGCGCAGCGAGACGCCGGCGGAAGGCTGGCTGGCCCGCAGCTACGCCGGGTTCCCGGAACAGCGCATCGGCCGCCGGTTCGCCATACGCGGCACGCATCTGCCGCCGCTCGCCGTTCCCGGCCGGATCACGCTGCTGCTGGACGCCGGCCTGGCCTTCGGTTCCGGCGAGCACGGGTCCACCAGCGGCTGCCTGCAGGCGCTGGAGCACGTGGCGCACCGGCGGCCACGGCGCCTTCTGGACATGGGTACCGGCTCCGGCATCCTGGCGATCGCCGCCGCCCGGCTGTTGCTCCGGCCGGTGCTGGCGACCGACATCGAGCCATGGTCGGTGCGCGTGGCACGGGAAAACGCCGCGCTCAACGGCGTCGCGCAGCGCGTGCGGCCGGTGCGGGCCGACGGCTGGCACGACGCGCGGGTGCGCGCGGCGGGTCCCTATGATCTGGTGTTTGCCAACATCCTGGCCCGCCCGCTGTGCGTCATGGCCAGGGATCTTGCCACGCATCTGGCGCCGGGGGGCACGGCGATCCTGTCGGGGTTGCTGACCAACCAGGCACGGGCCGTGCTGGCGGCGCACCGACGTCAGGGCTTGCGGCTGGACCGCGTCATTGTCGTGGGTGCATGGGCAACGCTGGTGCTCCGCCGGGCCGCCGGCGAGCGAGCCTGAGAGGCTCGCTCGTGCTCACTGCGATGGCGGAGGCCCCGAACTCAGCCCTCGCTGCGGGCAACCAGGTCGGCGTTGTGCGTCGAGTTCGAAAACCCGGTACAGGTCGGAGCGGTTCAGGCCGATATCCAGCAGTTCACGGTCGGACAGCATCTCCATCTCGGCTACGGCCGTCTGCTTCTCGCGCCAGGCGCGGAAGCCTTCGATCCGGTTGGCCAGCCAGTGGGCAAAACCGGGCTCGGGCCGTTCGGTCGGCAGGGTGGAACGCTCGAGGTTCGGCTCCTCGGAATGCGCATCCACATAGGTCAGATTGGGAAGTTGGAACGCAAGTTGGTCTTTGGCGATCGGGGCACTCATGGGTCTCTCATCCCATCCTGGTCCAACCCGGGTCTGGCGCGACGTCAGAGCGGCGCGGCGCTCCCGGGCTTTACTGCAGTGCAACATATGATTTCGCGGCCGTCGCGATAATTGCCAATTCGCCCCGCCTGCTCTGCACCTGACGCATGGATTGACACCAAGTCATGAACGAAGCGCCACCCAGCCTTGAAAGGAGATCAGCATGAACGGCACCCGGCTTGCCGCGCTGCGCGCGGAACTGGCGCGCCAGGGCCTGGACGGCTTCATCGTGCCGCGCGCCGACGAGCATCTGGGCGAGTACGTGCCCGCCGCGGCAGAGCGGCTGGCCTGGCTGACCGGCTTCACCGGCAGTGCGGGGCTGGCGGCGGTGCTGCCCGACCGCGCCGCCGTGTTCACCGATGGCCGCTACGTGCTGCAACTGGCCGAGCAGACGGATGAGGGGGCGTGGGAGCGGAAGCACATCACGGACGAGCCGCCGCCCGGCTGGCTGGCCGCGCATGCCGCACCAGGCGCGAAGATCGGCTATGACCCGATGCTGATCAGCCAGGAAGGGCTGGGCCGCTACACCGAAGCCGGTCTGTCCATGCAACCCGCGGCGCACAACCCGGTGGACGCGGTCTGGACCGACCGGCCGCCGCCCCCCGCCGCGCCGGCGGTGCCGCATGACCTGGCCTATGCCGGCCGCAGCGCCGAGGAAAAGCGGCAGGAGATCGCCGCGGCGCTGCGCACCGCCAGCCAGGACGCGGCGGTGCTGAGCGATCCGGCCTCCATTGCCTGGCTGCTGAACATCCGCGGCGACGACGTGCCGTTCACGCCCTTCGCGCTGGGCTTCGCGCTGGTGCACGCAGATGGCGGCACCGAGCTGTTCATGGACCCGGCCAAGCTGCCCGAACCCACCCGCACCTTCCTCGGCAACACCGTCGCCCTCGCCGGCCGCGATGCGCTCGGCCCCGCCCTGAGGCGGCTGTCCGGCAAGCGGGTGCGGGTGGATCCGGCGGGCTCCCCGGTGTGGTTCGCCCAGACGTTGCGGGATGCCGGTGCCACCGTGGTGGCCGGCCCCGATCCCTGCCTGCTGCCCAAGGCCTGCAAGAACGAGGTGGAACGGCAGGGCGCACGCAATGCCCACGCCCGCGACGCGGTGGCAATGGTGCGCTTCCTGCACTGGCTGTCGCAGGTTGGGCCAGGCGGCGGGGAGACGGAGATGTCGGCGGCCGACCAGTTGCTGGCCCTGCGCCGCCAGGTGGACGGGTTTCGCGGCGAGAGCTTCCCGGCGATCTCCGGCGCCGGCGAGCATGGCGCGGTGATCCACTACCGCGTCACGCCGGAGAGCAACCGGCCGATCAGGCCGAACGAGGTGTACCTGATCGACTCGGGCGCCCAGTTCCCCGACGGCACCACCGACATCACCCGCACGGTCTGGACCGGCCCGGACAATCCGCCCGCCGAGCTGCGCGACCGGGTCACCCGCGTTCTGCAGGGCCACATCGCCATTGCCACGCTGGTGTTTCCGCAGGGCGCCGGCGGCGCGCACCTGGACGCGTTCGCCCGGCGGGCGCTGTGGCAGGCCGGGCTGGACTACGACCACGGCACCGGCCACGGCGTCGGCAGCTACCTTTCGGTGCACGAAGGCCCGGTCAGCCTGTCCCGGCTGGCCCGCCCCATTCCCATCGCCGCCGGCATGATCCTGTCGAACGAGCCCGGCTTCTACCTGCCGAACGCGTACGGCATCCGGCTGGAGAACCTGCTGCTGGTCCAGCCGGCGGAGCTGGAAGCCGCCGCCAGGCCGTTCCTGTGCTTCGAGACACTCACGCTGGCGCCCTTCGACCGCCGGCTGATCGATGCCTCCCGGCTGACCCGCGACGAACTGGCCTGGCTGAACGCGTATCATGCCCGTGTACTGGCCGAGGTGGGGCCGCATCTGGACCCGCCGGTGCGCGCCTGGCTGCAAGATGCATGCAAGGAGATCGGCTGATGTTCCACCGCTTCCGCATCGGCGACATGGCGGCGACGATCGTCTCCGACGGACCGCTGACCCTGCCGCGCGCGGCGCGCATCTTCAAAGGGCCGGAGGAAGACGCGCTGAACGCCGCACTGACCGAAACCGGCCAGTCCACGGACAAGGTCCACGTGGAGCAGAACTGCCTGCTGCTGGAAACCGGCGGCAGGCGCGTGCTGTTCGACAACGGCATGGGCAGCGCGACGCTGTTCGGCCCGGACAGCGGCAGGCTGCACGCCAGCCTGGCCGAGGCCGGCATCGCGCCGGACGCGATCGATGCGCTGGTGCTGACCCATGCCCATTCGGACCATTGCTGGGGCACGATGGCCGACGACGGATCGCCCAACTTCCCCAACGCCACGCTGTATGTCGCGCAGGCCGAATGGGATTTCTGGTCATCCAACCCGCCGGGCGACCGGCGCGACCGCACGCTGGAAGGCTTCCGCAAGCACCTGCTGCCGCTGCGCGAGCGCCTGCACCTGATCCGTGACGGCGAGGCGTTCCTGCCCGGTGTGCAGGCCTGGCTGACTCCCGGACATACGCCCGGCCACATGGCGTATCTGTTCACCGGCGGGTGGTGCCTGACCGGCGACGTGGCGTTCCACGATCCGCTGTCCTACCGCTTTCCGGACGCGGAGAGCGCGTTCGACACCGACCGCGCCGAGGGCGTCGCAACCCGCCGCCGCGCGCTGGACCGGCTGGTCCACGACAGGCTGGCCGTCATCGCCTACCACCACGCCTGGCCCGGGCTTGGCCATGTGGAGCGCAGTGGCGGGCAGTACCGGTTCGTAGCGGAATGATCCCAGCCGGCCCGGAGGACGCCTCGTTGGGCCGGTTTGTCCTTGCATGATGCAGTCGCGGGTTGCGGGCCTTCGCCACCACGAGGTGATTCGCGGCGCCTGCGGCGACGTCCGCCATTTCAACGCCCATGCGTGCTGCATCCGCCAGGGCGTTGCATATAGCCGGCAACGATCAGGCCGCCTCGGTCAGCGCCACCGCACGAAACCCATCGCATTGCCGGTGCCGGCCGTGGAGCGGTAGCACGGCACGTAGTCCACCAGTTCCATCTTCAGCCCCGTCTGCCCGGCCGCGGCGCCCGCGGCGATCCAGTTCTTCATTTCCGAACTGCCGGATTGCAACAATGACTCCGGCAGATCGTCGAGCGCATCCGCACTGCCGCTTTCCAGCGCGCCCAGGAAGCGTGCGTCCAGATCCTCATCCACCACGAAGTGAGACAGCCCACCGGACGCGATCACCGCCACGCGCAGGTCCTGCGGCCACGCGGCGATCGCGTCCGCCAGCGCCGCACCGAAGCGGCGGCAGCGGCGCGCGGTCGGCTGGTTGGGTGGATAGAACGTGTTGATCAGCACCGGGATGTGCGGCACCGGCCGGTCCTGCATGATCTGCCGCAGCACGAACCCGAACGCATGCGGCAACGCGCCGCGCGACCAGTCCGAACCGTCCTGCGGCAACGCATCCGACTGGGCGACGTCGAACTCCCGCGCGGTCACGTGGCTGATGACGTGCGCGGCAAGATCCGGCGCGCAGGGATAGCGCGTGTCTTCCCGCGGGCGATGCGCGAAGACGGATTCCGCCACACCGGGCGGCATCTGCGCCGCCTGTTCGGCGGATGGCGGCCGGTTCACCACCAACTCGCCGCGGTAGATCGCGAACGCCGGCATGTTGCCGAAGCCGAACGCCTCCAATTGATCGTTGCCAACGATCACCACCACATCCGGTGCGGCCGACTCGAACGCCGCCGCCAGCGCGTCGATCGCCCGGCGGCAACGGGCGAAGCGCGCCGACCGCTCGGCCAGTGACGACTTGTGCTGAAGGTCCTCGTCGGCACGCATGACCTCCAGCCGGTCGAACGGCACGATCTCGCCGCGGAACCACAGTTCCTTGTTCGCGCGGTCGGCTTTTGCCCGCTGGTCCCAGTGCTCGGGCGGCGTGGACAACAGCGGCCCGTGTGACGTGGCCAGTCCCAGAACGATCCGGGCCATCACAGCCTCCTTTGTTCGACACAGGCCGCGGGACGGTCCCGCAGCCACGCAGCAACGTTCCCCACCGGCATGCCGACGACGCGTGCCTGACTGCGACTACGACGCCCCGCCCCGGAAGGGACCGTCCATCCAGCCGGCCTGTTCAGTCCGCCGCCAACAGGTGACCGGTGGGCCGGAGCGCGGCCTTCATCCGGTCGGCATAGGCCTGCTTCCAGTCCGGCGCGGCCAGCACCGCCTCGCCGCTGCGCACCTGCAGGAAGATGTCCGGGTTGTCCACGCCCGGCGGCGCGGTCCCGTCCTGCCGCAACGCCCGTGCCGCCTGCAGCAACCGCCGCCGCGTCCGCGCGATCATCACGTCGCTCGGCGCCAGGTTCTCGAACGCATGGTCGGTGATCGGGCCCATGCTTTCGGTCACCGCCTGGTCCTGCATGTGGATATGCGTGATGCCGGAGAAGATCGTGCCGTTCCGCTGGGCTTCGCGATCGATGAAGTAGTCGTTGTCCGCGTTCGCCTTCGGCCGCCACCGCCCATACCAGTCGGTGGTGTTGGGCAGGTATTCCAGCGTGGACCGCGCGCCGGGAATGGGCAGCCCGCCCTTCAGCGGCGGCAGGCGGGACATCTTGTTCCAGGTGATCGACACGAACATCGTGTGCTCGTCGTCCATCGGCACCCAGGCGCGCGCCGAGACGCGGTCCAGGAAGTCGCCCTGCGGCACCCAGGTCCAGAACGGAAAGCCGAAATGCGCGAACCGCCAGTAGGTGCGGTCGGCCTCGGCCGGACGGTACGCCGTGTACATCGTGCCCCAGTCGGTGTCGGTCACGTGATACTCCGGCGCCCGGTTGGCCACCTGGTATTTCATCATGTTGTCGTCGTCGATCTGCTCGCGCTGCAGACTGCCGACATGCAGGAAGGTGAAGTGCGAGGTGTCGATGTCGCCTTCCAGCGCCTGCAGCCAGTTGCACTCCCGCTGCGCGAACATCAGGGTGACGTCGGCCGCATCCAGCATCGTTGCCTCGATCGCCGGCATCGGCGGCGGTTCGGCACGCGCGCCCATATACACCCAGATCACGCCGGCCCGTTCGGTGACGCGGTACGCCTTGGCGTGCACCTTGTCCTCGAACCGCTGGCGAGGCGCGACATTCGGCATGTCCAGGCAGTTGCCGTCGGCGTCGAACTTCCAGCCGTGATAGATGCAGCGGATACCACCTTCCTCGTTGCGGCCGTAGAACAGCGAGGCGCAGCGATGCGGGCAGCGGTGGTCGAACACGCCGACACGGCCGCTGGTGTCGCGGAAGGCGATCAGCTTCTCGCCCAGCAGCATCAGCCGCATGGGCTCGCCGCCGGCCTTCAGTTCGGCCGAACCGATCGCGGGCAGCCAGTACTGCCGCATCAGGTCGCCCATGACGGTGCCCGGCCCGACGCGGGTCAGTGCGTCGCTTTCGGTGGCTGCAACCACTGCTGTTTCCTCCCTGGGTCACGCGGCCGGCGACGCGGTCCCGACATGCAGCCGGCTGCACTGACGCAAATTCTATTCCACCCGCCGGAAGGGGGGTCAAGCGTTGGGACCGGGGGGCAACAGGATGCCGGCGCGGGGGGGCGGTTCACGACGGCACTGATGGACGGCTGCGAAAAGACGCAAGTGGGCCGCCCGCGCCGCATCAGCGTTGCGACAGTCGAGCAGGATTCGATACATGCGGTCATGGCCGGGCGTGACCCGGCCATCCACACCGGGACGGCCGGGCCGGCGCGTGCAGCGGAACACGCCTGGACGGGGGCGGATGGTCGGGTCAAGCCCGACCATGACGCGGACGAGCGACTTTGGGACGCGCGAGTTCAACGCGCCTGGACCTCGCGTCTGGACCTCGCCTCTGGATTACGCGGCACGCCTCTGCACCACGCGATCAGCCGCCGTACCCGCAGCCGCCGTACCCGCAGCCGCCGTACCCGCAGCCGCCGTACCCGGAGGCCGTCAGTTCCGGATCCACTCCCGCTCGAATCGTGCGTAGCAGTCCCGCTCGCCCGGCATCTTCGGCCAGCCGGCCAGCAGGCGCACCGTGGCCAGCAACAGGCGGTCGCGCAGATGGGTGGAGTTGTGCGTGTATTCCTCGAAGGTGGAGTGGCTGATCTTCTGGTTGTGCGGATCGTCCTGGAACTTGCACGCGGTGATCGCCACCGTCGCCAGCAGCGCATCCCGGTCGGCGTTGCTTTGCAGATAGGCGTTGGCCACCGCCGTGCTGCGCGCGAAGTCGAATGCCAGGATCGCCTCGTCCTGTTCCTTCAGCAGCGCCTCCGCCGAGCGGCCCGCGCCCTGGTAGGCGGCGACTTCCCCTTCCAGCACCGAGGTGTACAGCTTGTCCGTCCGCGCCGCGTCGTTCACGAAGTTGGCCATCAGGTACAGCACGCGCGGCTGGTACGGATTGTCGCTGGTGCGGAACCAGTAGTTGGCCGTGTTGCAGTAGTCGAACGCATGCTGCCCGTTGGTGAACTTCCGCGGCACCGTCGTGCGCAAAATCAGCTCGGCCGCACCAATCTGTATCGTGTCGGCCAGGCTGCGCAGCGCTATGCCGTTGCGCAGATGCGTGGTGACGGTATCCCATACCGTCTGCTGATCGCCTTCCATCAGCAGACGCACCATCGCTTCCACCTGCTCCGGCGACAGCGCCCTGGTGTTGGTCTGCTTCAGCGACTTGCCGCCGTCGTCCGGGAAGGCCTCCATCATCACCACGCAGGCGGCGTCATAGGCCGAGTAGTACAGCGGCCCGATCGCCATGTCCGGCACGCCCGTATAGAACACGCCATGCGCGCGTTCCCAGCCGATACGGTCGGCGAGATCGACGATCGCGCGTGCCCGCAACGCCTTGTGCCCGGTGTTGCGCGCCTTGCGTCCCATGATCGTGTCCTGCACATCGATCAGGCCCAGGAACAGCAGATGATCGCGCAGGGCCGGCCGTGCCGCCTCCTCGGCGGCGAGGCCCAGGAACAGGCCGTAGGACCGTTTCACGTCACCGCTCATGGTCGCGATCATGTATTCGTGCAGCCGGTCCTCCAGCGTGCCGGGCTCGACGATCGGCGCCTGGTCCTGCTGCCACACCACCGGCCCGTAATCCGGCGGCGGCACGTTCATCCCCTTCATGGATGCGTAACGGCCGGGATATCGGCCGAGCAACTGGTTCCAGATATCCAGCCCCGCCGGGATGTACCAGACGTTCTGCAGCAGCGGCAGCAGGCGATGCGACTCGGGCAGGTAGGGCGTCAGCGATACTGACGTGCGCAGGCCCAGGATCGTGTGGTCGTTGTTGATCAACGTGATCTGCCCGTCACGGATATTGACGTGGTTGGGTACCTGCACGAACGGCGCCTCGGCCGCCGTCACCACGCTGAGCGCGTCGCCCACCGAACGCCCATCCCGCCGCACCATGCGGAAGAAGGAGTCGGCCGTACGCGGCTGGTCACGGTCGAGGATCGCGTCGGTGACCGTATCGACCCACTTGTCCTTCAGGATCTCAGCGCGGCTCATCAGCATTGGTGTTCCCTCCCTTGCGGCCACGTGCCACCGGCGAGGCTAGCCCTCGCGATGGCGGGGCGCAAAGCGCCGGTCCGGCCGGGGTTCGGCCGGCCGCGCGATCCGCACGCGATGCACACCGCTCTGCCGGGTCGTGACCGGACTTGCGTCGGCCATTCACCGCCCGACAGGGCGTGTTCCGTTGCATCCCGACCCGATCGTTCCGGTGTCGATGGCCGGGTCAGGCCCGCCATGACGTGAGGACCCGGACACCACGTGAGGACCCGGACACGACGGCGGTTTGCGTGGCGGTTGCGCCGACCCGGCTGCTTCACCCCAGGTTCTGGCTGTCACTCGGACGGGGGCGATTTTTCCTCGATCAGAATCACCGCGCCATCGATCGAGCGGTCCCCGTACAGCAGGGGAGAGATCCGCACCCGGCAGACCAGCTCCCGGCCCCGGCGGTCGCGTGCGTCGAGCGTGGTTTCCGTCGGCGTTCCGCACGCCACCACCTCACGCGCCAGGTCGTCGAGCCGCTTTGCGGGCAGGCCGATATCCAATCCGCCGAAGCGGTGGCCGAGCACCTCCTCCTCGCGCAGGCCCCAGGCGTTCTCGCTCCAGCGGTTCCAGCTACGCACCGAAAGCTGGCGGTCCACAACCACCAGGCCTGAGTCGATACCGCGCAGAATGGCTTCCGCATGGGCCCGGTAGGCGCTGAATGCGTCGGAGTGGCGGCGCAGCTCCTCGTTCACCGTCTCCAGCTCCTCGTTGGCGGAACGCAGTTCCTCGTTGGTGGTCTCCAGCTCCTCGTTGGCGGACTGCAGCTCCTCGTTGGTGGTTTCCAGTTCCTCGTTGGTGGACTGCAACTCCTCGTTGGTGGTCTCCAGCTCCTCGTTGGCGGACTGCAGCTCCTCGACCGTGGTTTCCAGGCTCTCGTGCGCCGCATCGAGTTCCTGCCGCAGTTCATAGGTCCGCGTGCCGTCGGCGAAGCTGAGCAGCACGGCGAAAGGCTTGTTGTCCTGCCCGAACAGCGGTGTCACCTCGATGGTCAGGCGAATCGGATCGGCGGGCGGGCGATGGTATTGCTGGTCCTCGATGCGAACCGGCCGGCCCTGCTTGCGCGCTTCCCCGATCGGGCCGCGCAGCTCGATGGGGCGGTAGGAGACGGACAGGTCCTGGAAGGGCCGGCCCAGGTCGCCCTCGCCGACCTCCAGCATGCGGCGGGCCGCGGCGCTGGCGAAGATCAGCGTGTTCCGGTTGTCGATCGCCAGATACGCCGTGGCGGCGTTGTCCGCGATGGCGCTCAGCAGCCGTGCCTGGTCGGCGGCACCGTTCTCGCGCGCCGGATCGATATTCACGGTCATGCCTCCGGTTCCCGTGCGCCGCCATTCCTGCCGCACCTTGCGGAACAGCCGCTGCTTCATGTTGACCGGCTCGAACAGTTTCGAGCGGGCGAGCTGGGTTTCCGCCTTGCCCAGGAACAGGCAGCCGTCGTCAACCAGCGCGTAGTGCAGCCGCGGCAGCACCTGGTTCTGGGTCTCGGTCTCCAGGTAGATCAGCAGGTTGCGGCAGACCAGCAGGTCGATGCGCGAGATCGGCGCATCGTGCACGATGTTGTGCCGGCCGAAGATCACGGCCTTGCGCAGGTCGCGCGCCACCACGTAGTGGTTGTTGGTCCGATCGAAATATTTCTCCAGCAGGTCCGGCGGCACGCCTTCCACGTCGCGGGGCAGATAGCTGGCATGGCGCGCGGCGGTCAGCGCCGCTTCGTCCAGGTCGGTGGCATAGATCTTGACCCGGCGGGTGAACTCGGCCGGACCCAGGGCTTCGTGCAGCAGAATGGCCAGCGAGTACGCCTCCTCGCCGGAGGCGCAGCCCGCGCTCCAGATGCGCAACTGGCGCCGCCCCCGGGCCGGATCGATCAGCCGCGGCAGCACCTCGGCCTTCAGCACCTCCCAGGCATCCGGATCGCGGAAGAACGAGGTGACGTTGATCAGCACGGTGTTCAGCAGATCGACGAACTCCTGCGGGTGCGCCTCCAGGAAGGCGTGGTAGTCGCTGAAGTTGTCGATATGCAGGTGTTCCATGCGCAGCGTGACGCGCCGGCGCAGGCTGGTCCGCTTGTAGCCGCGGAAGTCCACGCCGCGGCTTTCCTGGATGTATCGGATCAGGCCTTCGAATGTTGGGTCGTCTGGCTGCTGGGCCAAATGTCTCCGCCTCCCCCTTTGACCCGGGCAACCTGCCGGGGCCTGGACGTTGCGACTGTGCCCGCAGCAACAGCGACACGAAAGGCGGGAGCGGCCACCGCCGGTTCCGTCGCCGCGGCGACTACCTGCGTGCCGCGCGGGCGATCGCCAGGAATTCGTCCGCTTTCAGGCTGGCGCCGCCGACCAGGGCGCCGCCGACATGCGGCACCGCCAGCAACCCGGCCGCGTTCGCCGCGCGGACCGAACCGCCGTACAGGATGCGGATCTCCTGCCCGGCGTCGCCGAACTGGCGCACCAGTTCCTCCCGGATGAAGGCGTGCATGGTGGCGACGTCCTGCTCGGTCGCCGTCCTGCCGGTGCCGATCGCCCAGATCGGTTCATAGGCGACGACGCCGGAGAACGGCTTGGGCAGGCTGCCGGCAAGCTGCCAGCCCACCGTCTCGGTTTCGGACCCGCCGGCGCGCTGGTCGGCGGTCTCTCCCACGCAGACGATCGGCGTCAGCCCCGCATCGGTGGCCGCCACCACCTTCTCGCGGATCAGCTCGTCGGTTTCGGCGTGGTTCTGCCGGCGCTCGGAGTGGCCCAGGATCACCCAGCCCGCGCCCAGGTCGCGCAGCATCGGGGCAGCGATGTCACCGGTATGCGCCCCCTGCTTCGCCTGGTGGCAGTCCTGCCCGCCCACCGCGACCTGGCTGCCGGCCACCGCCTGGGCCACCGCGGCGATGTGCACGAAAGGGGGGCAGACCAGCAGGTCGCAGGCCAGGCCGCCGGCGCCGGCGGCCACGTCGCGGGCCAGCGCCGCCGCATCGGCGGACAGCCCGTGCATCTTCCAGTTCCCGGCGATCAACTGACGCATGCTGGCAAGCTCCCCTGGTGTGTCCGGTTGGCTAGCGCAAACGTCGGGCGCTGGCAAAGCCGGCGCGAGGCCCGTATATGCTGCGGTTTTCCCGCACAGGGCTCCGACTGGATGATTTCCGCTTTCCGCCGCTCGCTGGACACCTGGATCGTCCGCGCCTTCTTCCTGGTCATGGTGGCCGCCTTCGTCCTGTGGGGCGTGGGCGACGTGCTGCGCTATGTGTTCAGCCCCGCCACCTGGGTGGCCAAGGTGGACGGCCAGACCATCGAAGGCCCGCAGTTCCAGGCCGAATTCCAGCGCAGCATGAACCAGGCCACCAGCAAGCTGCCGTCCGGACAGGAACCCACGCCCAAGCTGCGTGACCAGGTGGGAGAGGTGGTGTTGCAGCGGATGATCGCCGAGGCGGCGCTGCAGCAGCAGCTCAACCGGATGCGCATCGTCACCCCGGATGCCGCGGTGCGCGCGCAGGTCTATGCCATGCCGGAATTCCACGGCAGCGACGGCAAGTTCAGCCGCCAGGTGCTCGACTCGGTGCTGGCGAACAACGGTCTGACACAGGACCATTTCCTGGAACTGGTGCGCCAGCAGATCTCCCAGCGCCAGTTGCTGGAGGCGGTGGCGGCCGGCGCGCAGCCGCCGGCGGTGGAGACCGAGGCGCTGTTCCGGGCGGAGTTCGAGAAACGTTCCGCCACGATGGCGAAGATCCCGATCGCCGCGCAGCCGGCGCCGCCGGCGCCCACCGAGGCGCAACTGAAGCGCTGGTACGAAAACCATCCCGACACCTATCGCGCGCCGGAATACCGCCGGGTGCGGGCCATCGTGCTGTCGCCGCAGACGTTGTCCAGCGAGATCGACATCACCGACCAGGAGCTGCACGCGGCCTACGACGAGAACCGGGCGCAGTACATCACACCGGCCCAGCGGTCCGCCCGGGTGGTGACGGTCCCCGACCAGGCGAAGGCCAAGGCGCTGGCGGCGGAATGGTCGGGCAAGACCGACTGGAGCAAGATGCAGGCGGCGGCGAAAAAGGCCGGCGGGTCGGCGATCGAGCTGGACAGCGCGTCCCGGCAGATGTTCCCCGATCCGGCGCTTGCCACGGCGGTGTTCTCGGCCGCACCGGACACGGTGGTGGGGCCGGTGAAGGGTGCCATGGCGTGGTACGTGCTGAAGGTCACCCAGGCGACGCCGGGCAGCAAGAAGACCTTCGACCAGGTCAAGCAGCAGCTTCGCGACCGGATCCTGGCCGACAAGGCGACCGACCTGATGTACGACCGCGCCAACAAGGTGGACAACCTGCTGGGCAACGGCACGCCGCTGAACAAGCTGCCGAGCGGGTTGGGCCTGGCGGGGGTGATCGGGACGATGGACGCGCAGGGCGACGACATGCAGGGCACCCCGGCGCCGATCCCCGGCCCGCCGGCCCTGAAATCGGCGCTGATCGAGGCGGCGTTCAAGGCGCATCCGGGCGACCTGCCGGAACTCACCGAGGTGCATACGCCCTCCACCGGTGGGTCCGCCTATTACGCGCTGAGCGTCGAGGACGTGATCCCGGCCAAGGAGAAGCCGTTCGACTCGGTGAAGAAGCAGGTGGAGGGCGACTGGACCGACCACCAGCGCGAACATGCGGCCGAGACCAAGGCGGCGCACATGCTGCAGGCGCTGAAGGGCGGCCAGTCGATGGCCGATGCGGCCACGGTGGCCGGGGCTAAGGTGGAACAGACGCCGCTGGTCACGCGCAACGAGTCGGCCGAGGGCATGCCGCCGCAGTTGCAGCACGTGCTGTTCGGCCTGAAGAAGGGCGAGCCGACCATGGTGGAAACCTCCGACAACTTCATCGTGGCGGTGCCGGCCGAGATCGTGCAGCCTGATCCGAAGAGCGATCCGTCGGATTACCAGCGGCTGCAGAAGGGGCTGCAGCGTTCCATGGCCGGCGACCTGGCCGGCAGCTTCACCCAGGCGCTGCGCATGCGCGCCAATCCGCAGGTGGACCACGCGAACTACAACAGCATCGTGCGGCCACAGCAGTGATCCACGTGACAGGAAAGGTCCGATGAACGCCACTCTTCCCCCCGGCTACGCCGCCTTCCGCTCCGCATATGAGGCAGGGCGCGGCAGCCTGGTGTGGCGACGCGGCGTGGCGGACCTGGAAACTCCGGTCGCCGCGTTCCTGAAGCTGGCGCAGGGGCGTCCGAACGCCTTCCTGCTGGAAAGCGTGGAGGGCGGCGCGGCGCGCGGCCGCTACTCCATCATCGGCATGCAGCCCGACCTGATCTGGCGCTGCCGCAACGGCAAGGCCGAGGTGAACCGCCACGCGCTGTCGGCCCCGCACGCCTTCGTGGCGGAGCGGCGCCCGGCGCTGGAAAGCCTGCGGGCGCTGATCGCCGAGACGCGGCTGGAGGTGCCAGCGCACCTGCCGCCGATGTCCGGCGGGCTGGTCGGCTACCTGGGCTACGACATGGTCCGGCTGATGGAGGACCTGCCGGCGAAGAACCGCGACGAGATCGGCGTGCCCGACGCATTGCTGATCCGCCCGACGCTGTTCGCCATCTTCGACAACGTCAACGACGAACTCACCCTGGTGGCGCCGGTCTATCCGCAGACGGACATCCCGGCCGACGACGCCTGGGCCGGTGCGCAGGCCCGCCTGACCGAGGCGAACGACGCGCTGGAGCGTCCGCTGCCACATCCGGCGCCGCCGGTGATGCTGCCGGACCTGCCGGAGCCGGCGTCCAACTTCTCCAAGGCGGATTTCCTGGGGGCGGTGGACCGCTGCAAGGAGTACATCGCCGCGGGCGACGCGTTCCAGATCGTGATCAGCCAGCGCTTCTCCACGCCGTTCGCGCTGCCGCCGTTCTCGCTGTACCGCGCGCTGCGGCGGATCAACCCGGCACCGTTCCTGTTCTTCCTGAACTTCGACGGATTCTCGGTGGTGGGGTCCAGCCCGGAAGTGCTGGTGCGGCTGCGCGACGGGGTGGTGACCATCCGCCCGCTGGCCGGCACGCGCCGGCGCGGCATGACGTACGAGGAAGACCAGGCGCTGGAGGCGGAGCTGCTGGCCGACCCCAAGGAGCGGGCCGAGCACCTGATGCTGCTGGACCTGGGGCGGAACGATGTGGGGCGGGTGTCCGCGCTGGGCAGCGTGAAGGTGACCGAGAGCTTCGTGATCGAGCGGTTCAGCCACGTGATGCACATCTCCTCCAACGTCGAGGGGCGGCTGGCCGAGGGGCTGGACGCGCTGGACGCCCTGGTGGCCGGCTTCCCGGCGGGCACGCTGTCCGGCGCGCCGAAGGTGCGGGCGATGGAGATCATCGAGGAGCTGGAGCCCACCCGCCGCAACATCTACGCCGGCTGCATCGGCTACTTCGCCGCCAACGGCACGATGGACACCTGCATCGGCCTGCGCACCGCGCTGGTGAAGGACGGGATGATGTACGTGCAGGCGGGCGCCGGCATCGTGGCCGATTCGGTGCCGGAGGCGGAGCACCAGGAGTGCCACCAGAAGGCGCGGGCGCTGTTCCGCGCCGGGGAGGAGGCGGTGCGCTTCGCGGCCGGGAAGTCGGGCGGCAACAACGCCGGGTGACACGCCTCGGCGCGGGTTCGGCCGGCGGGGCGACGGACCGGGCGTCGTGGGCGGCCGGTCGGCGTCGTCGGTGGGGCGGGGGGCGTTCAACCCCGCGACGGTCATCACGCCGCTGATGGCCGGATGAATGTGAGCGCCGGCAGATCGTGGCACGTCATGGCGGGCGACGGCGCCATGAGCGTTGAACTGGACGAGCAGGCCTCGATAGATCTGGTCATGGCCGGAACTGACCAGGCCATCTGCCCCGTAACGATCGGGCCAGACTGCAAGAGCACACGCCTGAACGGGGGCCGATGGCCGGGTCAGGCCGGCCACAACAGGGAAGGGCGGCGTTGGAACGCACGAATTTAACGCCCACGGAACGGATTTAACACCCAAGGAACGAAGAACCGGCATCCGTCAGTAGCCTCGCGAGACGATCAGGGACTACGATTGCCCCTGTATTCCTCCCCACCGGTGGCGGACCGTGTCGCGCGCCTTCTCGACCTACCTCAACCTGCTGAGACTGCTCGCGGCCCTGGCCGTGTTTTTTTCGCACGCTGCCCTGCGCGCCTTCACCGGCGGCGCCATCTGGGTGCCCAGCGTGCTCGGCCACAAGGCCGTCATGCTGTTCTTCGTGCTGTCCGGCTACGTCATTGCCTACGTGGCGCATGAGCGCGAACGTGGGCTGGGCGTTTTTGTGGTCAGCCGGGTCGCGCGGATCTACTCCGTCGCGGTCCCGGCGCTGGCGATCAGTTTCGCGGTCCAGCTTCTGCTGTGGCACCTGGGAAAGCCCGCGCCCGTCTATCAACTGACGCAGCCCCTGAAATACCTGCCGGTGTTCCTCACCTTCACCGGCGATGCCTGGTTCCTCAACGAGGATGCGTTCGGCAACGTCCCGTACTGGTCCCTGTTCTACGAGGTCTGGTACTACGCCGGCTTCGCAGCGGTGTTCTACCTGCGCGGGCGTACCCGCATCATCGCGCTGGTCGCGGTGGTGCTGCTGACCGGCCCGCGCATCTGGCTGCTGGCGCCGCTGTGGGGCGCGGGCACCCTGGTCTATCGCCTGCACCAGCGCCCGGGGCCCGGCGTGCAACCGGCACGGCTGCTGTTCGCGGCCAGCCTGCTCGCCGCCGCCATCGTGGTGGTGGCCGACCCGAACACAGCCATCAACACCTGGGCCAACAGCCTGACCGGAGGCTGGATGGTCGCGCATCTCCGCTACTCCCGCTACGTACTGGGAGACCTGCTCACCGGCAGCATCGTGGCGGTGAATCTGTATGCGGCCCGCCATGCCGACCTGTCGTTCGGTCGCTTGGCGGGACCGATCGCCTGGTGCGCCTCGTTCACCTTCGCGCTGTATCTGCTGCACTATCCGCTGCTGGACCTGTACAGCCTTGTCGCGCCGCCCACGCCGGTTCTGATCGCCGCCGTTCTCGGGACCGTCCTGCTGCTGGGCCTGGTCACGGAACGGCAGAAGGACCGGCTGCGACGCTGGCTGACGGCCGGGTGCGCGCCCTCGGGCCGCAGGGTTTTCTGGTCGGACGCGCCGGCCCCTGAACCCCGCATGCGCCGACTCGACCGCGTGGCGGAGTGTCACGCGCCATGAACCACATGGTTCCTCTCCCGATCGAAGCGGATCGGCCAGGACAAGCGCGTGTTCGTGCACCGGCTGGTTACATTGGGAACCATCGAGGAGAAGATGGAGCTGCTGAAGCAGAAGAAGCGAGCGCGGGTGGCGAGCGTGCTGGAAGCCGAACGCGGCGGCGCGCTGAAGCTGACCGAGGCGGATGTGGAGGCGCTGTTCGCCGCGGAATGAAGCTGGCCGCGCAGAGGTGGTGCACAGTCGGTCGATCAGCGTGATGGGAGGTCCGATCGCGGACGGAAAGTGCGACCTTACTAAACTGCGACCTTACTAGAGTCGTCCGCAGACCGGTACCAGGTCGTGGCAAGCGCGGGGCGTAGGGCGCACAACGCAGAGCGCAGCAGCGCACGAGCGCAGCAACGCAGAGCGCAGAGCGCAGAGCGCAAACGCGCTGCAATAGTGCGGACAAGCACCACCCTCCCGCGTCATGGCCGGCCCCGAGCCGGCCATCCGCCCCCGACAAGACGTGTTCCGTTGCATCCCGGCCCGATCGTTGCCGGGGCAGATGGCCGGGTCAGAGCCCGGCCATGACGTGAGGGACGTGGTGTCGGCACGCCGGTTTCAACGCGTATAAGGCTGCACCTCCACCATCGCGCGGCAGGCGATGCCGGTGACCACTCAACGATGCAGTGTCGTTGGTTATGGTACGGATCATGTGCTGACCGCGATGCGGCACGACCAGCGCCGTATGGCTTGCATAACCGCCGCAGGCGCCTCCGCGATTGAGCCGGCATCGTCCGGCGCATCACGAGAGCACGGTCGTCCAGCAGCCCTGCTGGACGACACGAGGACACGCGCCCCCGCAGCGTTGCCCAGCCCGCCGCATTCCCCGATAGTCCCCGCCATCCGGCGCGCACCAGACGTGCCGCCGCCATGGCGCCGTGTTCCCGGCCTCCGAACGCCCGGAGAACAGACGCCCATCCGGGGAGGACCGCAGATCATGCCGATCATCGATGCCCAGGTTCACGCCT
This sequence comes from uncultured Alphaproteobacteria bacterium, assembly GCA_963721065.1. GTDB lineage: Bacteria > Pseudomonadota > Alphaproteobacteria > Acetobacterales > Acetobacteraceae > CAWBLP01. Next base: position 267,345 of record CAVRHO010000008.1, on the reverse strand, counting down.
ACGAACGTGACCGCCCGGAACGTCCATGGGCTGCGGTGCTCCACGGCCCGCCTGAAGTCACCGGCGACGACATGGTCGCCGCGATGGACGCGGTGGGCGTTGACGGCGCGCTGCTGGTCTCGCCCTTCACCATGTATGGCTACGACGCCAGCTACGCGCTGGAGGTTCACGCGAAACACCCCGGCCGGTTCGGCCTGATCAAGCCGGTCGATCCGGCCGATCCCGCCGTCGCCGACACCATCGCCGACTGGGCGGCAACCAACGGCACGGTCGGCATCCGGATCATGCTCAACCGCGGCGCGGCGGAAGATCCGGCCGATCCCGGGTTGAACCGCGTGCTGGCTGCGGGCGCGCGCCACGGCCTGCCGGTGAACCTGCTGTGCTGGGGACGGCTGGACCAGGCCGCGCAACTGGCTGCCCGCAATCCCGACACGCAACTGGTGATCGACCACCTGGGCCTGCAACAGCCGTTCGAGCCGCCCGCCCCGGCAGACCCCTTCGCCGACCTGCCGACAAGTGCTGGCCCTGGCAACGCACCCCAACGTCGCCATCAAGATCTCCGGCGCCTGCACCTTGTCGCACCAACCCTTCCCCTACAACGACATCTGGGACCCGCTGGGCCGCATCTTCGACGCGTTCGGCATGGGCCGCTGCCTGTGGGGCACCGACTGGACCCGTGCGGTGGCGTTGCTGACCTACCGGCAGGGCGTGGACGCATTCCGCGTCACCGATCGCCTGTCCGACAGCGACCGCGCCACGCTGATGGGCGGCGCGCTGCAGACGATCTACAAGTGGTCGCCGTCAAAACCCTGAGCCGTGCACTCGCACGATGCGGCGCAGCGTGCCGCGTCGTGCCCGGGCCCGAACCACGCAGGAACCGCCACCCGTGAGCAGCGCATCGCAGGCCATGCTGCCTGAACTGCTGGAAGCGCAAGCGACCGGCCGTATCGCCGAAATCTATGCGGAAATCCGCACCGTCTCCGGCGTGCCCTATGTGTCGTCCCTGCAGCGCTACCTGGCGACGCTGCCGGGCGTGCTGGACTGGGCTTGGTCGGCCCTGCGCCCGGCCATGGTATCGGGGACCATCCCGGAAACCGGCTGGCGCCTGGCACGCGACATCCGGCTGCCGCCCGCGCGTCCGGTTCCGCCGGAGGTCGTGCGCGCCTGGAACGTGGATGCGGCCGGGCTGGCCGCCATCCGCAACATTGCGGCGAATTTCGTGCGCGTCGCGCCGGTGAACATCGTGACGGGCGCCTGCCTGAAGCGGCTGCTCACCGGGGCGCCGCCGTCCGGGTCCGGCTTCTCCGGCACGTGGACGCCGCCGGCGATGCTGCCGCCGATGCCCGGCAACGTCGATCCGGCCAGGCTGCCGCCGCCGCAACGCGGGGTGCTGATGCGCTTCGCCACGGACGTGGCGGGCACGCCGTTCATCCCCGCGCTGTACCGCCAGGTCGCCCACTGGCCCGCGGCCCTGGCCTGGATTGCCGACGAACTGGCACCGCGCTTCAACGCCCCGGAAACCGACGCCCAGCGCGCACGCTTCCAGGCCGCGACACGCGACGCCGCACCGGACATCGTCGCCCGGTTGCCCGGCCTTCCCGACGGCCCACGGCCCGACGACGCAACCACCCGGCGCGTGCTGGCCGCCGTCGATCGCTACGCGCAGACCAGCCCGGAGATGACCATGTTCGGGCAGCTCGTCCTGGACGCGCTGCCCCAGTCCCTGTAGCCCGAACGTATCTGGAGAAGACCTGCCGTGTCCGGATCAGACAGCACGCGTTTTGTGGGTGAACGGCTTGGCCGCTTCGTCGCGGCATCACGCTGGAACGAAATATCGGACGCCTTGCGGGAGGAGGGCAAACGCTCGCTGCTGAATTTCATCGGCTGCGCCCTGGGAGTCGCGCATGCGCCGCCGGTCGAGATGGCACTGCGTGTGCTGGAACCCTTGTCCGGACCGCAGCGCGTCACGCTGTTGGGGCGCACCGAACGCCTGGACCCGCTCGGGGCGGCGTTCCTCAATGCGATCGCCGGCAACCTGCTGGACTATGACGACACGCATCTGCGCACCGTGATCCATCCCACTGCACCGGTCGCGCCGGCTGCCTTCGCGCTGGCGGAACAGCGCGGGCTGTCGGGGGCGGCGGCGCTGCATGCGTTCATCCTGGGCGCCGAGGTCGAATGCCGGATCGGCAACGCCGTCTCGCCCGGGCACTACGCGCGGGGCTGGCACATCACCTCCACCTGCGGTGTGTTCGGCGCCGCTGCGGCGAGTGCAAAGCTGCTGGGCCTGGATGCCGCGCAGACCTGGCACGCGCTGGGCATTGCCGCCAGCCAGTCCGCCGGCCTGGTGGAGAACCTGCCGAGCGGGGCGAAGAATGTGAGTGTGGGGAATGCGGCGCGGAACGGGGTGTTCGCGGCGCTGCTGGCGGAGCAGGGCTACACCGCCGCGCCGGCGGCGATCGAGGGTGCCCTGGGCTGGGCGCGCGCGATGGGCGATGTGCCAGTGGTTTCAGAGGCAACCGATGACCTGGGCGAGCAGTGGGAGGTGCTGCGCAACACCTACAAGCCGTACCCGTGCGGCATCGTGATGCACGCGGTGATCGATGCGTGCCTGGCGCTGCGGCAGGATCATGCGCTGACGCCGGCGGACATCGCCGAGGTCACCATATCCGGCGACCAGTTGTTGCTGGATCGCGGCGACCGGGCGGTGAGCAACGAACGCGACGCACGCGTCAGCATCCATCACTGCGCCGCCGTGTCCTTCGTGTTCGGGGCGGCCGGGCTGCGGGAGTTCGATGAACCGGCGGTGCACGACCCGGCGGTGGTCGCGTTGCGCGCGCGGACCCGGGCGCGGTTGGCTCCGGACAGTCCACGGGGTGCCGCAACCGCCATGGTGCGCACCACGGAGGGGCGCACGCTGCAGACCACGGTGCTGCATCCGAAGGGCAGCCTGGAACGTCCGCTGTCCAACCAGGAGATCGCGGCCAAGCTGGCGGACCTTGCGGCGTATGGCGGGTTCGGTGGTTCGACCGGGGATATCGTCGCGGCGGTGTGGCGGCTGGATGCGATGGAGTCGCTTGGGCCGCTGGTCCGGTTGTTGGGGGCGGGGCACGGTTCGTAGCTTTGCGACGCGCGCGTGCGTCGTACGCGCCCGCGTGGATCATGCTTTCGCGAATGGCGGCAAGCCCCGTGCGATCGGGTGGTGGTCGGGCTTCCATCCGGTCATCGGTCCCGTAATGATCGGGGCGCGCTGCTATTGATACGTTCTGACGGGGGTAGATGGCCGGCTCGGGGGCCGGCCATGACGCGATTGTACGGGACCCACAACTTTCTTAAGAACGTTCCTCCTACACTGTCTGGCACACGACCTACACTATTCTACGCTGTCGGTCATACCACATACACCGTAGCGTACGGCATCTACATAGTATAGTATGGAATATATACCGTATAGTACGGCATATATACAGTATAACACGATATCTACTCTTTAACGTCCCCGGCCTTTACCAGCGCGTATTTGGTCTGACACACGGGTGCGCATTCAGCGTCATGCCCGGCGTCCGTCAAGCGCCACGCCGGAGGGCGGCGGCACCAAGGCCGAACGGGATTGACATTCCATTTTTCAGGACGAAAATTCCGGAATAATGGAAAGCACCGCACAGCCCTTCGACCGCCGCCTCGCCGCCCGCATCCGCGACCTGCGCACCAGGCGCGGCCTCACTCTGGACCAACTGGCACGACACTCCGGCGTCAGCCGCTCCATGATCTCCCTGATCGAGCGCGCGGAAAGCAGCCCCACCGCAAGCGTGCTGGACCGGCTCGCCGCCAGCCTGGGCGTGACCCTGGCGTCGCTGTTCGCCCAGCAGGAGCGGATCGACGCAGCGCCGGTCGCCGGCCGCGACAGCCAGCCCACCTGGACGGACCCGGAAACCGGCTATCTGCGGCGCAACCTCTCCCCGCCCGGCTTCCCCTCCCGCATCGAACTGGTGGAGGTCGAACTGCCTGCGGGAACCCGGGTCGCCTACGACACCGGCGCGCGCGCCGCCGCGGTGGACCAGCAGATCTGGGTGCTCAGCGGCGCGGTGGAGGTGTCGGTTGGCACCACCGTCCACCACCTCCGCGCGGGTGACTGCCTGGCGATGCGCCTGGACGCCCCCACCGCCTTCCGCAACCGGGACGACAAGGCCGCGCGCTACCTCGTGGCGCTGACAACGAACCCGGGCACCCCGCCACCCATGCACGCCGCGCGCGAGATCCTCCCATGACGAACATGGTTGTCACCATCCGGGCGTTGACGCCGGTTGAGGCCCGGGCCAGCAGCGACGCCCTGGCCGACATCCTGCTGGACTGCGTGGACGGCGGCGCCTCGGTCAGCTTCATGGCACCGTTGTCCCGCGCGAAGGCGCGGGCGTTCTGGAACTCGGTGGCCGATGGCGTGTCCGCCGGCGGGCGCACCTTGCTGGTCGCGCAGGAGCCGGGGTCCGGCCGCATGGTGGGAACCGTGCAGGTGCTGCTGGACCAGCCGGAGAACCAGCCGCATCGCGGTGATATCGCCAAGATGCTGGTTCATCGCTGTGCCCGGCGGCGCGGCATCGGCGCCGTGCTGATGCGGTCGGCCGAAGATGCCGCGCGCGCCGCGGGCAAGAGCCTGCTGGTGCTGGACACCGCAACCGGCAGCGATGCCGAACGGCTTTACCGGCGCCTCGGCTGGATCAGGGTGGGCGTTGTGCCCGGCTACGCCCTGTGGCCGGACGGCCGGCCCTGCGCGACCACGTACTATTACAAGGAACTGGCCTGACCGCCTGCCACGTATGCCCTGCCTCCTTTGATCTAAGAAGGTCCGTCTCCTCAGAATACAAAAGAATCTTCCACACCGAACGGGCCGCTGAGGTAGTGCACCTTGGTCAGATCAACGTCGCGCACGTCATTCGCGCTGTCGTCGTTGTCGATCTGCCCGCCGGTCCAGTCGTAGCACTCTGCGCGGAACTCGTCACCGGGCCGGAACATCTCGACCATCGGGATGTCTGGGTGCCAGCGGTTGTGGGTCTTGATCTCGGCAGCCTCGGGCGGCCGGGACAGATCGACCTTGAACGCCGTACGCGGCATGGGTCTGCTCCCTGAAACGGTAAATTCGGAACCCTTGAGCGGTCCAGCACAGGTGCCCGGGCCGAGCGGCCGAGGGGCGGACAGGCCGGTGGGAAGACGCGCCGCCACACCGGTATTGCCCCCTGTCCCCGGCCGTTGCGCGGATCACGAGCAGTGGTCAGGGTGCGGGACCAACGCCGATCGTGTCGTCACCCCTGGGGGTGAGGCTGGGCCGGGGACGTCGATGTCCGTCGCGAGGCGGGCAGGGGGCCTGCATCGGGCCGGCGTGTCGTGAGCCTGTCTCATTGCCGATCGGGGTGCGGAAGCGGTATGACAGCCCTACGGAGGGAGGGAACCGATGAGGTATCTACCGCTGGTCCTGACCAGAGGGCCGTTGCTGTCGCAAGTGATCCGTGAATCGCACCAGGACCCGCGGCGACATGGCCTGTGCAGTTGTTGCGGTGGACGCATCTACATTCAGCCCGCCCGTCCCGACGCACCGGTCCGCTGCCCCGCCTGCCTCCGGCTGCAGCAGGTGACGCCGGAGCGCGATACCCCGTGGCGGCTCACCGCCACATCGGCCGAAGCACTGCGGCGGACGAAGTCCTGGACGCGAAGCTGCTAGCGCAACCGGGCGTGCCTGCATGAAGTGCGTTATGGGGCGTGCACCGGTTCCTGGCGGCCAGATGAAACCGTTCAGCATTTCGTTCCGTGACGTATAGCAGAAGCGACGCGTCCCCAGGTTTCGTGGTCTTCGTCCGCTGGCAGGTTTGCCCGGTGAGGGGCGCCGCCGCTATGGCTGTTCCTCTCACCGACTCGCGGTTGCCGTCATGCGTCCCGCCGCCATCCCCTCCCAGCCCGTCCGGGCGCTGCCCCGGGAACTGATTCGCCGGCTGCCGTTCTTCTACGGCTGGGTCATCCTGGGCTGCGTGTGCTGCGCCGGGTTTTCCCGCCAGGGCGGCGCGGTGGCCACGCTGTCGATCTTCGTGGAGCCGATGACCACCCATTTCGGCTGGTCCCGCACCGCGATCTCCGGCGCGGTGTCCCTGGGTGGCCTGCTCGCGGCGCTGGCATCGCCGCTGCTGGGGCGGCTGCTGGACCGGCAGGGCGCGCGGCTGGTGCTGGGGTTGGCGGTGCTGCTGACCGGGGCGGCGGATCTGGGCCTGTCGCTGACCACGTCGCTGGCGATGTTCTACGCCCTGTTCTGCGTCGCCCGGATGAACTTCGCCGGCCCGTTCGACCTGGGCATCTATGGCGCGGTGAACAACTGGTTCGTCGCCCGCCGTCCCATGGCGGTCTCGATCGCCACCATCGCCCAGATGGCCGGGCTGGTGGCGCTGCCGCTGATCGCCGAGGCCATGATCCAGCGTGGCGGCTGGCGCGCCGGCTGGCTGGGGGTGGGCGTCGCCGTGCTGGCGGTGGGGTTCGTTCCGAACTGGCTGTTCATGGTGCGCCGGCCGGAGGATGTCGGCCTGGTCCCGGACCGGTCCCAGCGGCCGGCGACGCACGCGACCGCCCACACCGAACCGGCCTTCACCCGCGCCCAGGCGTTGCGCACCCCGGCCTTCTGGCTGCTGTCGCTGTTCACCCTGCTGGCCTATCCGGTGCAGGCCGGGGTCAGCCTGCATCAGGCGCCGTTCCTGATCGAGCGTGGCCTGAGCCCCACCATCGCGGCCGGCATCGTCAGCACCTTCTCCATGATGTCCGGCGTGTCCAGCCTGGGATTCGGCTTCTACCCGCGCCGCCTGCCGGTGCGGTACGCGCTGGCGCTGGTGGGGGGGCTGCTGTGCGGCAGCACGCTGGCCATGCTGGCCGTGCATGCGCCGCTGACCGGGTTCCTGGCCGCCTCGGTGTTCGGGCTGGGAATTGGCGGGTTGCTGACCATGCTGCCGCTCGCCTGGGCCGACTATTTCGGGCGCACCAGCTATGGCGCGATCCGCGGCATTGCGCTGTCCGTGCAGGTGCTGGCACAGGCCTCCGGGCCGTTGCTGTCCGGCATGCTGCGCGACTGGTCGGGCAGCTATACCCTGTCGCTGCAGTGCTTCGCGCTGCTGTCCGGCCTGAGTTTGCTCGCTGCCCTTCTGGCGCGCCCGCCGGCGGGGCACACTGCTGACGCCGTCTGATCCGGCCGGTGGGAGGACGCCACATGTCGCGTGGAACCGGCTCAACATCGCGTGTGCCAACTCGTCGGACCACGCCTGAGGGACAAGCTCGTATCGCATGACCAACACCACCAGAACGCCCGTCAACGTCACCGCCCCGCCGCGGCGCCCGCCCAGGCCGCCCGGACCCTGTGCCATGGTGATCTTCGGTGCCGGCGGCGACCTGACCAAGCGCCTGCTGGTGCCGGCGCTGTACAACCTGGCGAACACCGGCCTGCTGCCCGAGCACTTCGCCATCGTCGGCGTGGACATGGTGGAGCAGGACAGCGCCACCTGGGCCGACAGCCTGCACGCCATGCTGCAGAGCTTCGTCGGCAACGCCGCCAGCGAAAGCCGCATCGAGGCGATCGATCACGCGGTCTGGCAGCGCCTGACCGGCGCCATGTCCTATCTGCAGGCCGACCTGAACGATGCCCGCAGCTTCGAGAAGCTGCGCGACCACCTGCACGCCATTGCCCGGGACCGCCAGACCGAAGGCAACGTGCTGTTCTACCTGGCGGTGGGCGACCGCTTCTTCGGCCCCACCATCGAGCAACTGGGCCATGCCGGCCTGCTGGACGAGGAGCTGCGGGACGGCGAGCCGCAGCGCTGGCGCCGGGTGGTGATCGAGAAGCCGTTCGGCCACGACCTGGCCTCGGCCCGCGCGCTGAACACCCGCATCCGCCGCGAACTGCGGGAGGAGCAGATCTACCGGATCGATCACTTCCTGGGGAAGGAAACGGTCCAGAGCATCATGGCCTTCCGCTTCGCCAACGGGCTGTTCGAGCCGCTGTGGAACCGCGACCGCATCGACCACGTGCAGATCACCGTCGCCGAGACGATCGGTGTGGAACGCCGCGGCCGTTTCTATGAACGCACCGGCGCGCTGCGCGACATGGTGCCGAACCACGTGTTCCAGTTGCTGGCGATGGTGGCGATGGAGCCGCCCGGGGGATTCGACGCGCAATCCGTTCGCAACCGCAAGGCCGACGTGTTCTCCGCGCTGCGCACCCTGAAGCCTTCGGACGCGGTGCGTGGCCAGTACGGCCCGGGCACCGTGCTGGGCCACAGGCAGCAGGGCTACCGGCACGAGCCTGACGTGGCGCCGGATTCCGGGACCGAGACCTTCGTCGCCATGCGCCTGGCGATCGAGAACTGGCGCTGGGCCGGGGTGCCCTTCTACCTGCGCACCGGCAAGCGCCTGTCCAGGCGCTATACGGAGATCGCCATCCGCTTCAAGCCGGCGCCCTATGCCCCGTTCGAGAACACCGACGTGGCCGCGCTGCCGCCCAACTGGCTGGTGCTGCAGATCCAGCCGGACGAGGGGATCTCCCTGCAGTTCGAAGTCAAGCGGCCCGGGCCGGTGGTGGACCTGGCGGCTGTGCAGATGGCGTTCCAGTACCGCGACTGGTTCCCGCGGGAGCCCAATGTCGGCTACGAAACGCTGATCTACGACGTGATGCTGGGCGACCAGACCCTGTTCAACCGCGCGGACATGGTGGAGGAAACCTGGCGCGCCGTACAGCCGGTCCTGGATGCCTGGGCCGAGGAACCGGCCCGGCACTTTCCCAACTACGCGTCCGGCTCCGAGGGCCCGCATGCGGCCGAGGCGTTGCTGCGCCACGACCACCGCGCATGGCGTCCGATCGGCGGGCCGCCGGCCAACGGGGCTACTTGATCTTCGCTTCCTTGAACAGGACGTGCTTGCGCGCGACCGGGTCGTACTTCTTCAGCTCCAGCTTGCCGGTCTGCGTGCGGGCGTTCTTCTTGGTTACGTAGAAGTACCCGGTGTCGGCACTGGAGACGAGTTTGATCTGGACGGTATTGGTCTTGGCCATGGCTCTTGATCCTCGCGAAGTGGCGGAAGATGCGCATCCGAAGCCGCGTGGTCAAGCGGTTCGGCCGTCCCGTAGGACTCCCATTTCGCGACGGGGGAGATGCTGCCGCGTGGGGTGAGCAGGTGGGATCGTGCGCCATCCAGGCGTCCATCATGCCAGAGGCAGCCGGATCCGGCAGGCGGATCCGTAAGACCAAGCCGCGTATCGTTTGACCGTTGGCCGGCAACCCACCGTCATGATCGGCGAAGGCCGGCCATCCATGATCTTCGTTTATTGCAGAAACGAAAATACGTGGATGGCCCGCGCAGGCCGTGCTGCCGTCAGCCTGCCTTGCCGGCGCCGTCGGAAAGCCTGTTGCCGAGCGCGGTCCGCAGCATCTCCTCGTAAACCGACTGCTGCTGCGCGGTCGTTACGCGCTGCACTTCGGCCTCGGCGTGGAAGCGTTCCGCTTCGACGCCGTTCCACGCGGTCGGTTTACGGATTTGCTCAGCCAGCATGCGCATCTCTCCGCGGGCTTTGCGCATCTCCTCGCGGCTGGCACGTGTCTTCTCCGCTGCGGCGCGCATGTCCTCGGCCAGGTGGCGCATGTCCTCCGCGGCGTGGCGCGCTTCCTCGCGATGGTGCGTTGTTCCTCGGCGCTCGCACGCTCGGATTCCGCGGCAGCCTGCTGCCGGGCGGATTGTTCGCGTCGGTGTTCCGCGGCCTGACGCTTGCCCTCGGCGACGGCCTGCCGCTCGGCAGCGTCTTCCCGCCGGAGTTCCACTGCCAGGCGGGATGTTTCGCCTGTGGTCTGCCCGATGGCAGGGGCGTGGACCCCGGGCCGTCCGTGTTGTCCTGCATGCGGGCGTGTCCTTTTGCGCCGTGGCCCTGCGTGGGCTTGCCGGTCACCCAGGTCCGGGGTGTTCCGGATGCGGCGATCCGGTCATGGGAGTCGGCAATCCGTCGGCCGCTCGCGGCGATGCACGCCATGGTCCGGGCGAGCCGGCGCTGGAAATCCGCCAGCCTTGCAGCGGCGGCATCCGGCGGGGCTCTCATTGCGTTTTGCCGGACGTGAGCAACGTTCCTGGCGGAAACGACGCTCGCGTTCCCTGGCGCAAACGACGCTCGCGCTCGTGCGGACGTTTACCACGCCGGCGGTGCCGCGCCGGGCTTCCATGACGGCGCGTGCCGGGGGAGCGCCAGCGGCGGCCGATGGGGCGATCGCATGGCTTCAGAACAACTGCAGCAGTTGCGCCTTCAGGTACGCCGTTTCCGGCAGGTGCGGATGCACCGGGTGATCCGGACCCGCCCCGCCGGTGAACACGATGCGCCCCTGGCGCCGCGCCCGGTGCAGCCCGAAGGCGATCTGGCCCGCCCAGGCGTCCAGCGGCGCATGGTGGCTGCACGACGCGACGAACAGGAAACCGCCCGGCGAGACCAGCGGCGCCGCGAGCCGCACCATGCGTCCATAGGCCCGCAACCCGGCCTCGGCGTCCTTGCGCGACTTGGCGAAGGCGGGTGGGTCGCACACCACCACGTCGAACCGGTCGCCGGCCTCGGCCAGCGCGGTCAGAGCCTCGAACGCATCGGCCCGCGTCGTGGCCACGCGCGAGTTGAACCCGTTCAGCGCCGCCGCCTCCCGCGCGTGGGCCAGGGCAGGGGCGCTGGAATCCACCAGCACCACGGATGCCGCGCCGGCGGCCGCGCAGCGCAGGCCGAACGCGCCGACATGGCAGAACACGTCCAGCACCCGCGCGCCATTGGCCAGCGCGGCGACCCGGTCGCGGTTCGGCCGCTGGTCGAAGAACCACCCGGTCTTCTGGCCCGACAGCGGATCGATCGGGAACCGTACCCCACCTTCCTGCACCGTCGCCGCCGCATCGGTGCCGTGCAGCAGGCCCACCGCTTCGGGCAGCCGCTCGAGCCGGCGCGCAGCGGAGTCATTGCGCGCCACCACGGCACGCAGCGGCAGCAGCGCGGTCAATGCCTGCACGACCAGGGGCGTCAGCCGTTCCATCCCCGCAGTGTTGGCCTGCAGCACCGCGACGTCGTCGTAGCGGTCGATCACCAGGCCGGGCAGACGGTCGGCCTCGGCGTGCACCAGCCGGTGGAAGGGCGAGTTGCACACCCTGGACCGCAACGCGATCGCCGAGTCCAGCCGGTCCCGCATCCACGCCAGGTCGATTGCCGCGGCCGGATCGCGGTCGAGCTGGCGCGCGGCGATCAGGCTGTGCGGATTGAACATGAAGGTGCCGAAGCGGACACCGTCATGGCCCTCCAGCCGGACCAGCGTCCCGGGCTCCATGCGCCGGTAGTCCGGGCGCATGGCGATCTCGTTGCTGAACACCCAGGGCGAGCCGGCCCGCAACCGGCGCCCCTGTCCGGGCGACAATGGCAGCGCGGGTCGCGCGTCCGTCCGATCTGCATCTTCCATGCGCGCAGGCAGACCACGCCGCCGGCCCCAGGGCAAGCGGACCGCGGCAGGATGATATCGCTCCGCGGGACCTGCGACGGTCGCGCTGCGTCCCCGCGCCGTTGCTGGCGAAGGCGCATGGTTCGGGATGCCGGACCTCGTCGGCTCGCGCAGCGGACGGTGGCCTCAAGGAGAGGGCAGGGGATCCCTCAGCGTTATCGCAGGGGCGGCTATCGCATGGGCGGCTATCGCACGTGTGAGTGCAGCCAGGAATGCTGCCGGCGAGAAATACGACCCGGACATATATGATTACATGCGTCTCGACATAATCGCACGTGAACCGCTTGGCCTGGTTGCATCAGCGCGACCTGATTGATTTACCGGCACGAAGTCGATTCCTTTTTGTCATTGGCGCCCATTATCATCCGCGCCCGATGTGACATCGACCAGTCCGGAGCACACTGAGATGCGGTTGTCGATCGGATTACCTGCCATGACGGGCCGTGCTGCCGTTCGCCACGCGGTGTTCGGCGTCCTTCTGGCGGGCGTGATGAGCGCAGGGCCGTGTCTCGCGCAATCGGGCGGCAACACGCAGCAGGAGCGTATGAAGGCCTGCAACACGCAGGCCTCGGCCAAGCATCTGTCCGGCGATGCGCGCAAGACATTCATGAGCGATTGTCTCAGCGGCAAGACCGGAGCGGCGAAACCGCTCAATTCCCAGCAGGAGAAGATGAAGACCTGCAATGCGGAGGCGACGGGCAGGGGGCTCAAGGGCGACGCGCGCCAGCAGTTCATGAGCACGTGCCTGAAGAAGAAGTAGCCCCCGTCTTCCTGTGGCCCGCACGCCCGCGGCGCCAGGGGCACCCATGGTCGCGACGGCGGATCGGGCATGGCCAGGGGCGGCGCCGGGGCCAGCGGCGCGCGTCCCGTTCCGCCGCCGTCAGACCGTAAAGCTGCCTCAGACCTAGCTGGTGAGCCGCAGGAAGTAGTTCAGTTCATGCAACTGGCCGTGGTTGGACTGCGTCGCCTGGATCTGGGCATCGCTGGTGTAGGTGACGTAGCCGGTCCTCGGCACCATCTGCCCGTTCGCGTTCATGCGGTAGCCGGCGATGTTCCGGTTGGGCAGATTTGCCACCGCAGTGGTGGTGTAGTCCATTTTTTCGTTGCGTTTGTAATAGATCCGGCAGCGCTGCTGCGCATAGTCGGGAAGGTATTCGACGTAGGTGCCGTCCTGAGGGTTGATGATCGCCGTGTTGAAGCCGCTGACCTGCCCATGGTACCCGAGCACCGTCGCGATGTTGCGCATCTCGGTGCGCCAGGCGTCCTTGCCACCACCACCGTAGCGGGACGACCAGTTGGCGCAGCCGTACAGACGCACGCCGTTCGCCACCGTGCCGCCCCGGTCTGCGATGAATGCGGCGAATGCGGCCGCCTGGGCCTGGGACTCGCCGGGAACATCGAAATGGAACCCGTACAGCCAGGCCCCGGTCTCCAGCACGACGCCCATGCAGACCAGCAGGTGCGGGAAGCCGACCAGCGCATTGTCGCAGCCGGCCTGGGATTCATTCAGATAGACGGCCATCGTGTTTCCTCACCACATCCGGTCCGACTGTTACGGTTCACCGGAGCGATGGGTCAACGGAACGATACGCCGCGGAGCAGGTGAGTTTGCCCCGGCAAAATTCGCCGGCCGTCCTGGAGCGTTTTCCGGGTTGCGTCACGGCGCCGGGCTGGCAGGCCTTGCTTCATGCTCAATGCCGCAGAAGGAATATTATGTTAAGTACAGACTGCGCAGGCACAGACTGCGCAGGCCCGGCCGCGTCGTGCCGGACGTCGCCCAGACCTGCGACGACCCTCGGCACCGGGCCTTTGGTGCCCGGTTCTGTCGATGAGATCCGAGCCCGGCCCGTGGCGGACCCGGCGCAGTGTCTACGGCCCGTGGCGGACCGGGCGCAGTGCCTACGGAAGCTCCAGCACCATCCCATCGAACCCGGCCTCGACCCCCGCCGGCAGATTGGCCGCCATCCACGCCCAGTCCATGTCGTTGCCCATATGCGTCAGCACCGTGCGCCGCACCCCCAGGCGCCTGGCCCAGCCGACCACCTCCGGCAGGTCGGCATGCGTCCAGTGCGGGCCCTGGCGCAGGAAGCAGCCCACCACCCATGTGTCCACGCCGGACAGAGTTGCCAGCGCCGCGTCGTCCAGGGACTTCACGTCCGTCGAATAGCCGAACCGGCCGATCCGCAGCCCCAGGCTCTCGGAACGGCCGTGGTCCTGGTGGAAGACGCGCACCGTCATGCCGGCGGCCTCGACCGTGTCGCCTGGCGTCACCGGACGTGGCACCATCACCGGGCGATAAAACCCTGGCGGATCCCATGGTCGGAACGCGTAGTTGAAGCGGCGTGTCAGCTCGCCCAGCGTGCGCTCGGTGCCGAAGGCATCCAGCGGGCGGTCGGCGATGCGGTTGAGCAGTCGCACATCGTCCAGGCCCGTGATGTGGTCCGCATGCGCATGCGTGTACAGCACGGCGTCCACCCGGGCGATGCGGTTCGCCAGAAGCTGCGTGCGCATATCCGGCGACGTGTCCACCAGCAGCGTGCCGGCGGCGGCCTGGACCACGATGCTGCTGCGGGTCCGGAAATTCCGAGGCTCCTTGGGGTCGCACGCGCCCCAGTCGCCGGCACCGTCCGGCCCGCCGACATGCGGCACGCCGGCGGACCCGCCTGTGCCGAGCAGGACGATGCGCATCGGGGTCAGGCCGCCTTGCGGAACAGGCGGCGGAAATTCGCCGTGGTCAGCTCCGCCAGTTCGGTCGGGGTCAGGCCGCGCACCTTGGCCAGCACCGCGGCGGTGTGCGCCACCCAGGCCGGCTCGTTGCGCTTGCCGCGGTTGGGCACCGGCGCGAGGTATGGCGCGTCGGTCTCCACCAGCAGCCGGTCCGCTGGAAGATCGCGTGCTATGTCCCGGATTTCGCTGGATTTCGGGAAGGTCAGGATGCCGGAGAAGCTGACATAGCCGCCCATCGCCACACCGGCCTCGGCCAGGCGGCGGGTGGAGCTGAAGCAGTGCAGCAGGAAGGCGAAGTCACCGCCGCTATCGCGTTCGTTTTGCAGGATTTCGATCACGTCGTCATCGGCGTCGCGAGCGTGGATCACCAGCGGCACGCCGGCCAGGCGGGCGCCGCGGATATGGGCGCGGAAGTTGGCCTGCTGCACGTCGCGCGGGGCGCGGTCGTAGAAGTAGTCCAGGCCGGATTCGCCGATGCCGATCACCCGGGCGGGCTGGGTCATCGCCGCCAGGGTCTCCGGCGTGGGGATCGGGGCTTCGGCGGCGTGGTGCGGATGGACGCCAATGGTGCACCAGACATCCGCCGTCTCGGCCAGCGCGGGCAGGCCGCGGGACTGCTCCAGGCTGGTGCCGATGGTCACCATCTCCCCGACGCCCGCCGCGGCGGCGCGTTCCAGGATGCCGGGGAGGTCGGCCGGGGTGAAGTAGTCCAGGTGGCAGTGGGAATCGATCAGCATGAGGGGGATGGTGCGCAGAAATTAAAGTGAAAAATCAAGTGTTTTCTCCCCTTCCCTTGTGCAGCGGGCCTTGTGCAGCGGGCGGGGGGCGTCGTGCGTGTGGATCCCGAACGCGGGACCCTTCCTGCATGGGGAGGAGCCCGGGCGTGCGGTCCGCACGTGGGTCGCCGAAGCCGAACGGCGGATGTGTGGCGTGGTCGTCCTACTCATTCTCGACATAACGCGGGAACACGCCTTGCGGCGGCGGCAGTTGCGTGCCGTCGGGCAGCTTCGTCGCCAGGGCGGACAGCATGCGGGCGTCGGCGGGGACTCCGAGCTGGTCCAGCATCCTGCCCATGCTTTCCGGCATGAACGGCTGCAGGACGGTCGCCACCACGCGCAATGTGTCGGCCAGCACGCGCAGCACCTCGGCCATGCGGGCCGGATCGGTCTTGCGCAGCGCCCACGGGGCCTGGCGGTCGATATAGCCGTTGGCGGCGCGGATCACTTTCCACACCTCCTCCAGCGCCTCGTTGAAGGTCTGGCGGTCCATGTGGGCGCGCAACAGGTCCGGCAACGCGGCAGCGGCGGACAACAGCTCCGTGTCAGCCTCGGTGTCAGCCCCCCTGCCCGGCAGCCTGCCGCCGCAATTGCGCGCGATCAGCGAGAGCGAGCGCTGGGCCAGGTTGCCCAGGTCGTTCGCCAGCTCCACGTTGATGCGGGTGACGATCGCGCCGTGGCTCATCGAGCCGTCGGTGCCGAACGGCTTCTCCCGCAACAGGAAGTAGCGCACCTGGTCCAGCCCGTAGGTGCGCGCCAGTTGCCGCGGCTCGATGACGTTGCCGAGGGACTTGCTCATCTTCTCGCCCTCGACCACCCACCAGCCGTGGGAGGTGACCCGCTTCGGCGGCTTCAGCCCGGCGGACATCAGGAAGGCCGGCCAGTACACCGCGTGGAAGCGGATGATGTCCTTGCCGACGAAATGCGCGTCCGCCGGCCAGTACTGCCAGCGCTGAGCCGATTTGTCGGGGAAACCGCAGGCGGTGACGTAGTTGTTCAGCGCGTCCAGCCAGACATACATCACATGCCCGGGCGCGTCCGGCACCGGGATGCCCCAGTTGAACGTCGTCCGGCTGACCGACAGGTCCAGCAGCCCGCCGCGCACGAAGCTCAGCACTTCGTTGCGACGTGAAGTTGGCGCGATAAAGTCCGGATTTTCCTCGTAGAATTTCAGCAGCCGGTCCTGCCAGGCGGACAGGCGGAAGAAATACGACGGCTCCCGCACCCATTCCACCGGCGCGCCGGAGGGCGCCACCTTGGTGCCGTCCGGCCGGGTGGTCAGCTCGCTCTCGTCGTAGAAGGCCTCGTCGCGGACCGCGTACCAGCCCTCATAGTGACCCAGGTAGATGTCGCCGGCCGCCGCGATCCGCCGCCACAGCTCCTGGCAGGAGACGATGTGCCGGTCTTCCGTGGTGCGGATGAAATCGTCGTACGAGATCCCCATGGCATCCGCCATGTCCCTGAAATCGGCCGAGATCCGGTCGGTGAAGGCCTGCGGATCGACGCCGGCGTCGGCCGCCGCTTTCTCCACCTTCTGGCCGTGCTCGTCTGTCCCGGTCAGGAAGAACACGTCGAACCCGTCCAGCCGCTTCCAGCGCGCCAGCACGTCGGCCGCGACCGAGGTATAGGCGTGCCCGATATGCGGCGCGCCGTTCACGTAATAGATTGGCGTGGTGAGATAGTACCGCCCGCTCATGACCTGCTCCCACTGAGCAGCCCCAGGCCCTGAACCAGCGCCGCGCGCTTGTCCAGGGCGAAGCGCTCGGTTTCGTCCTGCAATCGGGTCAGCCCGTGCCATACCTCGCCCCAGGCATCAAGCGGGCGCAGCGCGGCCAGCCGCGCCTGGTCCGGATCGGCACGCCCGCGGGCGGTGTCGCGCACGGCGGCGGCGATGCCGGTGCGCAGCAGGTCCATGAAGGTGGAGAACCCGGTGTCGCTGCGGCCCAGCGCGTCGGCCACCTCATAGGCACGGTTGGCGGGAACATTCGGCATGTCCGCCAGCACCTTATCGACCAGAGCTGCGATCGCGATCCCTTCCTCCTCCATCAGCAGCATTGCCCGCCCCGGTGATCCTTCCGCCAGGGTCACCAGCCGGTCGCGCTGGTCGGCCGGCATATCCGGCTGGTAGTCCGCCAGCAGCGCGCCCATGTCGGCATCGTTCAGCGCCGACAGCCGCAACCGGCGGCAGCGGCTGCGGATGGTCGGCAGCAGCCGGCCGGGCGCGGCGCACACCATCAGAATCACCGCGCGGGGCGGCGGTTCCTCCAGCACCTTCAGCAGCGCGTTGGCCGAGGGACCGTTCATGTCCTCGGCGCCGTCCACCACGACCACGCGCCAGCCGCCTTCCGCCGCGGTCAAGCCCATGAAGCCGTTGATCTTGCGGACATCGTCCACCGCGATCTGGGTGCGCAGGCGCTTGCGCCTGGGGTCGTAGGCGCGCTCGATGGTCAGCAAATCGGCGTGCGAGCCGGCGGCGACGCGGCGGAACACCGGGTGTGAGGCGTCCAGTGCCAGGCTGTCGGTATCCGGTGCGCCGGCCAGCAGGCGGCGGGCGAAGCGGAAGGCCAGCGTTGCCTTGCCGACACCTTCCGGGCCGGTGATCAACCAGGCATGGTGCATCCGCCCGCCGCGCAGCGCGTCCAGCAGCGTGGCCTCGGCGGCGTGATGGCCGAGCAGGCGGGGGTTGGCGCGTGGGGGCGGAGCAGGCATGGCGGGGAGTATAGCGCAGCCGGGAGCCTGCTGCCGCGTATGAGCATGGATGTTTCGCCTTTTGCATATTTGCCGCGACGGACGTACCCCGTCGTGGGCAGGCAAACCGTGCCGCAATGCTGGCGGCGGGTCGGTTCCCCGGCCCGCCACGCAAACCGCCCCGCTGCCGCGGCCCGTCACGCAAACCGCGCCCCTGCCCAGCACCGGCCACTCGCATACGGCCGCATGACCGAGCCCCCTGCCCCGCGCCGGCCATTGCACACGGCCGCATGACCGAACCCGCCGCCCCGACCCCGCCGGCGCTGCGCCGGGTGCTCACGCTGTGGCCGCTGGTGTTCTATGGCCTGGGCGTCATTGTTGGGGCCGGCATCTACGTCGCCACCGGGGCCGTGATCGCCCGGGCCGGCACGGCGGCGCCGTTTGCGTTCCTGCTGGCCGGCATCGCCGCCGGCCTGACCGGCCTGAGCTATGCCGAACTGGCCGGACGCTTCCCCGAAGCCTCCGGCAGCGTCGCCTATGTCCGCCAGGGGCTGGGCTCCAAGCTGCTGGCGCAGGTGGCCGGCGCGCTGCTGACCACGGCGGTGGCGATATCCTCGGCGTCCATCGCCCTGGGCGCCGTGCAATACCTGCAGGTATTGGTGCCGCTGCCGACTCCGCTGCTCACCGCCGTGCTGATTGCCGGCTTCACCGGCATCGCCCTGCTGGGAGTGGAGGACAGCGTCGGCCTGGCGGCGGCCATGAGCGTGGTCGAGATCGTCGGCCTGCTGGTCGCCACCGCGGTCGGGCTGGCGACCGCGCCAGGCTATCACCTGGCGGCCATGGTCCCGCTGAGCCTGGAGGCATGGCGCAACACGATCAGCGGTGCGTTCATCGCCTTCTTCGCCTTCCTGGGCTTCGAGACCCTGGCCAACCTGGCGGAGGAGGTGAAGGAGCCGCAGCGCACCCTGCCCCGCGGCATCATCGGCGCCATCGCCGCCAGCATTCTGCTGTATGTCGCGGTCACCGCCGCCGCAGTTCTGGCTGGAAGTACGGGGCACAACCCATTGATGGGGCTGTTCCACGGGCGCGGCGCCACGGCGTTTGCCGTGGTCGCGACGATCGCCGTGGCGAACGGCGTGCTGGTGCAGATCGTGATGCTCGCCCGCCTGTTCTACGGCATGGCCCGCAACCGCCAATTGCCCGCCCTGCTCGGCCGGCTCAACCCGCGCACCGATACGCCGCTGCCGGCGACCCTGCTGGCCGGCGGCATCATTCTGCTGGTGGCCCTGGCGGTGCCGTTCGAACCGCTGCTGGTGCTGACCAATGCCCTGACGCTGGGGGTGTTCGTGCTGGTCAACCTGGCGCTGTGGCGGCTTCACCGTGCGACACCGCACGCGGGCGGGTTCGTGGCACCGCGCTGGGTGCCGCCGGTCGCCGCGCTGCTTTCGGCGGTGCTGATCGCCGCGGAGTTCCTGCTGTAGCCCGGGACTGCGCAGCGGGGCCGGCCGCTCAGAGACGTGGACGGTGCGGGATTCTGTGGTCCAGTTCCGCCCGTGTCATGGTCTGCACTGACTGCTGGCGGACCGTACAGGTCGTGATGTGCCTGCGCCCCTCGCGCCGTGGTGCGCCCCCGCCCCTCGCGTTGTGATGTGGCTGCGCCGTATGGGCGTTGGAATAAGCACGCCGACACCAGCCCTTCATGTCATGGCCGGCCCCCGAGCCGGCCATCCACCCCGGAACGATCGGGTCGGGATGCAACCGAACGCGCCTGGACGTGGGCAGATGGCCGGCTCGGGGGGCGGCCATGACGCGGGGGAGCGGTGCCTGTCCGCACTGTTGCGACACGTATGGCCTGCGCTCGCCACGACGTGGTTTGTGCCGCCAGTGGCAACGCCCTCCACGTTGGCGCGTACATGCGGTTCCAGGGTTGCAGCACATGGGCGGTCCCGGGCCGCGCCCCCGCCCCCGCCCCGCCGTTTACCATTGCTTATCGGTACCGGCGGCAGACTGCCGGCCGATGTTGTTCAATTCGCAGCCGTTCGTGCTGGGCTTCATGCCGATCTGCCTGGGCGGGTTCTTCCTGCTCGGGCGGTTCGCCGGCCCCATTTGGGCGCTGCGCGGGCTGCTGGGCGCCAGCCTGTTCTTCTACGGCTGGTGGAATCCGCCCTTCGTGCTGCTGCTCGCCGGCTCCATCCTGGTGAACTACGCGCTCGCCTGCCGCATCCGTACCGCGGCCGCAGCCCACCGCCCCGCCGCCGCACGCCGCTGGCTGATCGCCGGCATCGCCTTCGACCTGGGCCTGCTCGGCTGGTTCAAATACGCCAACTTCCTGCTGCACACCGCGTTGCCCGACGCCCCGGCGCTGCACATCTTCCTGCCGCTGGCGATCAGCTTCTTCACCTTCCAGCAGATCATGTTCCTGGTCGGCAGCGCCCGCGGCGAGTGCACCGACTGCGACCTGCTGCACTACGCCGTCTTCGTCGCCTTCTTCCCGCACCTGATCGCCGGCCCGATCGTACGCCCGCGCGACATCATCCCGCAGCTCTCCGCCCGCACGCTGGTCACGCCGAACATCGACAACATCGCCGCCGGGCTGCTGCTGTTCCTGATCGGCCTGGCGAAGAAGCTGGTGCTGGGCGACACGTTCGGCGGCTTCGCCGATATCGGCTTCCATGCCGCCGCCCACGGCGCGTCGCTCAGCTTCGTGGAGGCGTGGTACGCGGTGCTGGCCTACGCGCTGCAGATCTACTTCGACTTCTCCGGCTATTCCGACATGGCGATCGGCCTGGCCCGCATGCTCAACGTGGAGTTCCCGCCCAACTTCGCCAGCCCGTACCAGGCGCGCAACATCGCCGCGTTCTGGCGCCGCTGGCACATCACCCTGGGCTGGTTCCTGCGCGACTACCTGTACATCCCCCTCGGCGGCAGCCGTTGTTCCCCGGCGCGGCGCACGCTCAACCTGATGACGACAATGCTGCTGTGCGGCCTGTGGCACGGCGCGGCCTGGAACTTCGTCCTGTGGGGCGGGCTGCACGGGGTGTACCTGGTGCTGCACCGCGCCTGGCGCTGGCACATGCCGCGCGTCGCCGCGCAGCTTGTGACGCTGTTCGCCGTCACCATCGCCTGGGTGCCGTTCCGCGCCGACGGTCCGCACGCCGCCTGGTCCATGCTGCGCGGCATGGCGGGATTCAACGGCATTGCGTTGCCGCAGTTGATCGTGCGCGCGCTTCCCCCGCTGGGCCTCATCGCCACACCGGTGCCGGTGCTGCCCTGGCTCGGCGACGCCCGCACGCTGAGCTTTCCGCAAGTCACCGCCTGCCTGCTGCTGGGCTGGTTCATCGTGCTTGCCCTGCCCGCGGTGCAGACACTGTCGCTGCGTGCACGGCACTGGGCAGTGACCGCCAGCTTCGCCTTCAGCGTGCAGGCCCTGTTCTTCGCACCCCATGTCACGCCGTTCCTGTATTTCCGGTTCTAGCAGCGCCCCCCTGTGGCGCCTGGCCGCCGCGTGCATGGCGTCACTGGTGCTGTACTTCGTGGTGTTCGGCCTGTTGCTGGGCCGACCCCTGACCCTGGGCTATCTGCGGCACCAGCTCGACCTGAAGGTCGCGCTCGGCGCGTCCCTGCAGGACCCGAAACTGGTGATCCTCGCCGGTTCCAACGGCCCGTATTCGCACCGCTGCGAAACCATCCAGCCGATCCTGCACCTGCCCTGCGTCAACGCCGGCGTCGCGGTGGGGGTCGGGCTGGATTACCTGTTCGCCCGTTGGAAGCCGCTGCTGCATCGGGGTGACATCGTCTATCTGCCGATGGAGGAGGCGCAGTATGTCCGCAGCCGCGGCGCCACGATGATGGGGCCGGACGCGGCGATCATGCTGCATCACGACTGGACCACGCTGCTGCGCCTGTCGCCGGTCCGCTGGGCGGGCGCGTTGTTCTCGACGAACCTGTCCGGGGCGTTGCTGGCGCCGATCGAAACGGTGATGGTCGCCGGCGGCTACCGCATCCCGCGCGCCGCTGTCCTCGGCGGGACCAATGCCTGGGGCGACCATACCGGCCACACCGCGGCGCTGGGCGCGGCCTACCGGGCGGCACTGGCCCGCGCCAGGCCATGGCACGCCAGCGCCGCGGCGATCCGCACCGGCTACGGAACCCGCCTGATCGCGCGTTTCCTTGCCTGGGCCCGTGCCCACGGCGTGCAGGTGATCGGCGGGCTGCCGACGGAATTCGCGGATTCGCCGATGCCGGCGGCCACACTGGCCGCGATCCGGCGGACCTATCTGGACCACGGGGCGCAGTTCATCGCGCTGCCCAATCACAGCGAGTACCCCCGGACGGCGTTCTTCGACACGCCGGACCATCTGGACCAGCACTGGCAGATCGTTCACTCGAAGAAACTGGCCAGGGCGCTGGCGCGAACGATCGGGCCGATGCAGGCCTCGGGCCGCCGTCCCAGCCTGCATGCGCAGGCGGACGCCCCGGTTGCGATTGGAAATTGTGGCGGGTCTCACAGACGCGCATGCTGATCTGAACGAGCATCGGCTGCGTCGCCAGGGGGGAAACATGCTGGGCCTGTTACGGGGTTCGGAACGCACGCGTGCCGATCAGGCAATCGACAAGATTCGCACGCTGTTCGGCGGGTGCCTCGCGGTTGCGGCCGTCGGTCTGGTAGTCGAAGGGTTCTGGGGCGTTGACCGGGCGCGAGCGGTCAGCTTCGTCATGCTCAACCTGACCGCCGGCGGTGCCGCTGCGATCGCGGGCGGACTGCTCGGCTTCATCTTCGGGATTCCGAAATCGCTTACCGACGATGAGCACCTGACGGGCCGGATATCGCAGCCGAACACCAATCTGGAGCAGATCTCGGACTGGCTCACCAAGATACTCGTCGGCGCCGGCCTCACCAGCCTGACCTCGCTGCCGGGGTTCGCCGCCAGGCTGATCGCGTATCTCAACCAGAACGCGTACGACGGTCTGCCCGGCGGCGGCACGCTCGCGGTCTTTCTGATGGTTTACTGCGCCGCCGCCGGCTTCTTCTGGAGCTATATCGAAACCCGCACCACGCTGACGGAACTGTTCGTCACCGCCACCAGCACGGTGAGCACGGACCTGGTGCAGATCGTCCGCCTTGCCCCGTGGGAGCCGGGAAGCAGAGCGGTGCCGGAGGACCAGGAGATTCTGCGCCTTCCGCCGGAGTCGCTGACAACGGTCGAATTGCTGGACGCACGCGGTTCCGCCGAATTGCGCGCCGGTCATCTGGACCAGGCCATCGGGTTCCTGCAGCGCGCCGTGCAGATGGCGCCGAGCAACCTGCCGATCCAGCGCAAGCTGGCGCTGGCGCTGTCGTCGGCGCAACGCACCGGCGAGGCCGACACGCTGATCAGCAGCGTACGCCCGGCGGTGGACCGCTCGGGCAACGTGGCGGAACGGAACTCCCTGGCGCTGAACGAACTGTTCAACGAGCTTTACAAGCCTGGGGGATATGAACGGGCCATCCAGATCGGCGAACATCTGCTGCAGACGGACCAGGCATCAAACGGCAACCTGCACCTGTGGCTCGCCTGCGCCTACGGCCAACGGGCCGCGACTTTGCGGGCCGGGTCCGAGGATTTCATGCGGGACCGGGACCAGGCCCTGGAGCGACTGACCACCATGAAGCGGCTGCGGCCGGATCTGCTGCCGCTTGCCCGGTCGGTGTGGCGTCCGGATGAGTACGGTGGCAACAAGACCGACACGGACCTGACGGTGTTCCATGACGACCCGGATTTCGTTGCGCTTCTGACGGGGAACGGTGGTTGAGCTTCGAGACCGCTGCGTCGGGGGTGGCGGTGGCCACCAACCGAGCGGCCTGGTGTTGTTCGGCAGGAAGCAAGCAAGTCATACACAGAGTTGCACCAAGTGCACACAGAGTTTCACGGAGTAAACATCTGAACAGGCGTGTTGGCTAATACGATCTCAGGGCGTGGCCGGATATATTCTATTTATACTTTGTGAAGCTCTGTGTGCACTTGGTGCAACTCTGTGTACGACTTGCTTTCCTCCTGCGCCCGACCGCCCCGTCAGACCACCACGCCGACCCCGGGCCGCTGGTGCACCCACCACTCCGCCACGAACCCGCGCAGCGCCACGGTGCCCTCCCGCACCGCGCCCAGCGTCTGCGCCACGCGGATCGAGCCGGTGTTGTCCGGCAGGATGAAGCTCGCCAGCCGCTCCATGTCGTGATGGGCGAAGGCCCAGTCGCGCGCGGCCGACGCGGCCTCCACCGCGTAGCCCTGGCCCCAGAACGCCTGGTCCAGCGAGTAGGCCAGCTCGGGTTCCGGCCAGTCCACATGGTGCAGCACGCCGGTGAAGCCGATGAAGCGCCCGCTGTTGCGTTCCGCCACGGCGAAGATGCCGTAGCCGCGCAGGGCCCACTGGCCCAGCAGCATTTGCATGCTTGTCCAGGCTTCCTCGCGGGACAGCAGGTTGCCGCCGCGATAGCGCCGTACCTCGGGGTTGGATTCCATCATCGCGTAGCGGTCCCAGTCCGCCGCGCGGAAGGCGCGCAGGACCAGCCGGTCGGTCTGCAGCGTGGGAATTTCGATCGTGGTCGTCATCATCTTGCTCCGCCAGCGCGGCTCCGTAGCATGGCGACCCATGCCGCACGCCGCCAGCCCCCTGCCCGCACTCGACGCCCTGCTGCGGGAACCGGAGGGCGTCGTCCTGGTGGAACGCTTCGGCCGCAGGGAGGTGACGCAGGCATTGCGTGAGACCCTGGCCGCCCGCCGCACCGCGCGTGCCTTCGGCGACCCGCCGGCCGTGCTGCTGGACGAGGCGGCGGACCGGCTGGCCCGCCGGGCGGTTGCCTCGCAGCGGCCGGTGTTCAACCTGACCGGTACGGTGCTGCACACCAATCTGGGCCGCGCGCCCCTGCCGCCGGAAGCGGCCGAGGCGGCCGCCGCGGCGCTGGGCAACGCCACCACGCTGGAGTTCGACCTGGAGACGGGGCGGCGCGGCGAGCGCGACGCCCACGTCGCGCCCCTGTTGTGCGCGCTGACCGGCGCCGAGGCCGCCACGGTGGTGAACAACAATGCCGCCGCGGTGCTGCTGGTGCTGAACACCTTCGCCCTGGGGCGGGAGGTGCCGGTCTCCCGCGGGGAGCTGATCGAGATCGGCGGCGCCTTCCGCATCCCGGACATCATGGCCCGCGCCGGGGCGGTGCTGCGGGAGGTGGGCACCACCAACCGCACCCATGCGCGCGACTACCAGGCGGCGATCGGCCCGCAGACCGGGGCGCTGATGCGGGTGCATCCGTCGAACTACGCGATCACCGGGTTCACCGCAGCGGTCCCTACCCCGGCGCTGGCGGAAATCGCCCGTGCCGCCGGCGTGCCGCTGATCGAGGACCTGGGCAGCGGCAGCCTGGTGGACCTCGCGGCCTGGGGGCTGCCGCACGAACCGACACCGCGGGAATCGCTGGCGGCGGGCGCCGACCTGGTCACGTTCTCGGGAGACAAGCTGCTGGGGGGGCCGCAGGCCGGCCTGATCGTTGGTCACAGCGAATTGATCCGGCGCCTGAATGCCAACCCGATGAAGCGTGCGCTGCGCCTGGACAAGGGTCGGCTGGCCGCCCTGGAGCATGTGTTGCGCGTGTACCGCGACCCCGACCGGGTGCGTGAGCGGTTGCCCGCACTGCGGCTGCTGACCCGGTCCGAGGCGGAAATCCGGGCCACCGCGGAGCGGGTGCAGGTGGTGCTGCGGCGTGCCTTTCCGGACCGGCCGGTTGCGGTGGAGGGGTGCCGCAGCCAGATCGGCTCCGGCGCGATGCCGGTGGATCTGCTGCCGTCGGCGGCCGTGACCATCGGCGGTAGTGGATTGGAATCCCTGACTAAATTTTTGCGTGCGCTGCCACGTCCGGTGATCGGAAGGGTTGCACGCGGGCGCCTGTTTCTCGACTGCCGCTGCCTGGAGCCGGGCGATGAGGCCCGGTTCGCGGACCAGCTTTCGGCCCCGGGTGAAGCTGGGGCATAGTGGCCGGCGGAGGAGAAGCGGCCCCGGTGGGTCGGCCGGACTTCAAACCCGGTTGGGGCTGCCGAGCGGTCCCGGGCAGGTTCGACTCCTGCTCTCTTCCGCCTGTGGCGATGCCGCCAGACCCCTGTGCTTTTTGCGCAACATACCCACCCAAATGGTCGAGAGCCCTCTCGTTTTTGCCCTTCGCCACAGCTAAGGTTTTTTGAGCGAAAAGGCAGACCGGTACATTTCCGCACACCGCTGCCACGAGACCGAACGAGGGAGAAGTTTACATGACGCTTCGGGGTGCACTTCTTGCAGCCACGATGCTGGCGTTGCCCGTCGCGGCAAGCGCTCAACCTGTCAACGGCCTGTACATCGGCCTCGGCGCCGGCGTGAACCTGATGCAGGATCAGAGCGCCACCGCATCCGTTCCGGGCGGATCGGCCAGCGGCGACCTGCAACTCCATCTCGGCCCGGCCGTGGTGGGCAGCATCGGCTGGGGCTTCGGCAACGGGCTTCGTGCCGAAATCGAGGGCAACTTCCGGTACAACTCCATCCACGGGGCGACGGGTGCCGGCTCTGGCCTGAACATCGGCGGCAACGAGCAGAAGTTCGGCGGCATGGTCAACGTGCTGTATGACTTCTACGGCCTGACGCCGTACTTCGATCCGTATGTCGGCGCCGGTGTCGGCTACGTTGGCGTGTTCGACCAGAACCTGCACGGCGCCGGTACGGTCGGTGGCACATACGGCAATGCCACCTTCTCGAACCAGACCAAGGGTTCGTTCGCCTACCAGGCGATCATCGGCGCGGCGATGCCGATCCAGTCGGTTCCGGGCCTGGCGGTGACGGCGGAATACCGCTTCATGGGGTTGGCCGGGGACCGCACCTACAACGGGACGATCACCACCGCCTCCGGCGCCACCACGCCGGTCAACCTGAAGACGGACAACAACTTCAACCACAGCTTCCTGCTGGGTATCCGCTACAACTTCGGCCAGACGCCGCCGCCGCCGCCCGCACCGGCCCCCGCGCCCGCACCGATGGTGCAGCCGGCCCGGTCGTACCTGGTGTTCTTCGATTGGGACAAGGCGACCCTGACCGACCGTGCCCGCCAGATCATCAAGGAGGCGGCCGAGAACTCGACCCGCGTGAAGTACACGCAGATCGAGGTGAACGGCTACACCGATACCTCCGGCCCGGCGGACTACAACAAGAAGCTGTCGATCCGTCGCGCGCAGGCGGTGGCGGCCGAACTGGTGCGCAATGGCGTGCCGAAGAACGTGATCGCCATCCAGGGCTTCGGCGAAACGCACCTGCTGGTCCCGACCGGACCGAACGTGCGTGAGCCGCAGAACCGGCGCGTGGAGATCATCATCCGCTGAACCGGCGCCTGACAGGCTGGACGCGAACGGGGCGCCTTCGGGCGCCCTGTTTTGCGTTTCGGTGCGTTACAGGAAACAAGCCGGCGTGACACAAGTCCTGGTGACTTGCCGAACAGGGGTTTGCGGTCATTTTGCGAGCGGCGCTGCCGGTTCTGTTCCGCTCCGGCAGCGCTGACGACGAACAGGCTTGAGGAGACAGACGTATGCGATATCCGGGCGCAGTTCTGGCGGCAGCCTTCCTTGCCACGCCCTTCGTGGCACAGGCGCAACCCGTGCAGGGGCTGTACGTCGGCGCCGGAGTCGGGCTGGACCTGCCGCAGAACGTCGAGACGGTGCCCTCCGCCGGCTTCCCCGGCAACGGTGGCAAGCTCGACCTCAACGAGCATCTCGGCTTCGACGCGATCGGCAGCGTCGGCTACGGGATCGGCGGCGGCTTCCGCTTCGAGATCGAGGGCGACTTCCGACGCAACGGCATCAACAGCCTCGGGGGGAGCTCTGCCGGTACCACCATCAACGGCAATGTCCGCACCTACGGGGTGATGGCCAACGCGCTGTACGACATGGATATCGGGGTGCCCTGGCTGTACCCGTATCTCGGTGTCGGTGCCGGCTATCAGTGGACCAAGCTGAACAACGTGACGGTGCTGCAGAACGGCGGCCCCTACCAGTTCCGCACCAGCGACACCGAGGGCGGTTTCGCCTGGCAGGCAATCGTTGGCGCGTCCTTCCCGATTCCCAACATGCCCGGCCTGTCGCTGACCGCGGAATACCGTTTCATGGACATCCTGGGCGGCGAGAAGTTCACGGGCAGCCAGATCACCTCGGCCGGCGGTCCGGCGACGCCTGCGACCTTCGAACTGCACAACCAGTTCAACCACTCGTTCCTGCTGGGCGTGCGCTACGCGTTCAACACGCCGGCCCCGCCGCCCCCGCCCGCTCCGGCCGCCGCCCCGGCCCCTGCGGTGCAGCCGGCGCGGTCCTACCTGGTGTTCTTCGACTGGGACAAGGCGACGCTGACCGATCGCGCGCGCCAGATCATCCAGCAGGCCGCCGAGAACTCGACCCACGTGCGGTACACGCAGATCCAGGTGAACGGCTACACCGACACCTCGGGGCCGGCGCAGTACAACCAGAAGCTGTCGATGCGCCGGGCACATGCGGTGGCGGCCGAACTGGTGCGCGATGGCGTGCCGGGCAACGTGATCGCGATCAAGGGCTTCGGCGAAACGCACCTGCTGGTGCCGACCGGACCCAATGTGCGTGAAGCGCAGAACCGGCGGGTGGAGATCATCATCAAGTAACGGTCCGGCCCGGACCAGGCGATCCGCGGTTGGCGTCGCGTGGGGTGCGGACCTGGCTCCGCCATCCCACGTCGTCCGCGGCTGAAGCCGGGCGTGACCGCGCCCTGGACGCCGATCGGACGCCGACATCGCGGGGGCGGGTGTGTCATGCCAATGCGGGCGGGTTCACGCCCGCCCGCAGCGGGACAGGCCTGGGTGAAGGCGCCACCGATGTTGCCGGCGTGGCTGGTCCAGGTCCCTGTTGTGGCAAATGCCCAGGTCCCTGTTGCCGCAAATAATGACAAGCGGTGGATAGCGGGCCTTCGCCCATCACCGGGCGGCACGGCCTGCCGGTGTCCACATTCACATTGCCGGTGCGGGATTGGGTTCCGTCCCGCCTGCGCGGGTCATGACGGTGTGGGCAATGCCGTCAGTTACGGGCCGGGAGACGTTCAGGCGTGCCCGGCCGAATCCGACAACAGCAGCGGGTCGATTTTCAGCTTGGCCAGCGCGCGACGCCACTTCGTGTCGTGATCCGAATCGAACACCAGGGTCTCGTCCGCCGACACCGACAGCCAGGCGTTATGCTGGATTTCCTCGTCCAACTGGCCCGGCCCCCAGCCGGCGTAGCCGAGCGCCAGGATGCCCTCACGCGGGCCGCCGCCTTCGGCTATGACTTTCAGCACATCCAGGCTGGCCGTCAGCGCCACGGTTTCGTTCACCCGCAGGCTGCCTTCGCCGATCCAGTCGGAGGTGTGCAGGACGAAGCCGCGCGCATTGTCCACCGGCCCACCCGCGCACAGCCGGATGCGCCGCGCCGGCGGCAGCGGCGCCACCTCCAGTTGCTGCAGCAGCTCTTCGAAACTCGGCTTGACGATCGGTCGGTTCAGCACCAGCCCCATCGCCCCTTCCGCCGTATGTGCACACACATAGATCACGCTTTGCGAAAAGCGCGGGTCCCCCATCGCCGGCATGGCGATGAGCAACTGGCCGGTCAGGAAGCCCTCGGAAGCGGGAGTCCCCGGCATGACTTGGGTCTGTGCCATGACTTTGAATCTGGGCGTGTCCGTGGCGGCACGCAAGAGCGCCCCACGGGGACGGCCCAGGGCGACCGCCCAAAGGGGGGACCGCCCCCAAGGGAGGGACCCGCCCAGGGTGGCCCAGGGGGGTGCCAGTCGGGACCGCGGGACCACCACTGGCCATAAGCCGCGCGGGAGGCTAGGAGTTGCCCGCCGGGGGAACCCGCGGTTAACAACCGAAGCGAGGGAGAGCCATGACCATCAAAGTCGGCGACACGATTCCATCCATGAAGCTGATGATGGCGACAGCGGAGGGCCCGAAGGAGGTCTCCACCGACGACATCTTCAAGGGCAAGAAAGTGGTGCTGTTCGCCGTGCCCGGCGCGTTCACCCCGACCTGCAGCGCCAAGCACCTGCCGGGCTTCGTGCAGAATGCCGACGCGATCAAGGCGAAGGGTGTGGACACCATCGCCTGCATTGCGGTGAACGACGCGTTCGTCATGGGCGCCTGGGGCAAGGACCAGGGCACCGACGGCAAGGTCACGATGCTGGCCGACGGCTCTGCCGCCTTCGCCAAGGCGCTGGGCCTGGAGCTGGACCTGAATGGCCGCGGCATGGGCACGCGCAGCCAGCGCTACGCCCTGGTGGCGCAGGACGGCAAGGTGACCCACCTCGCCGTCGAGCCGCCCGGCGGGTTCGAGGCGAGCAAGGCCGAATCCGTCATGGCGGCCCTGTAGCACCTGCCCCATGCATGGCCGGGGGGCTCGGCCCGGCCATGCACGACAAGCTGCCGGAGCCTGCACGCGACACCCGACCCGGGTACGGCGCTACAGGTGGTGCGGCCGCGAATTGGGCGAGCGATCAGACCGGTCGCTCGCCCTTTATCGTCACCCGGAAGCCCGCACGCGTGTGCGGCCAGTAATCCCACATCGCGCGATGCTGCGCGCAGCGGTTGTCCCAGAACGCCACCGAATTCTCCCGCCAGCGGAACCGGCACTGGAACAGCGGGTTCTCCGCGTGGTCCCACAGATACCGCAGGATGCCGTCGCTTTCGTCGCGCGGGACGCCCAGGATGCGGGTGGTGAAACCGCGGTTCACATACAGCGCCTTGCGTCCGGTCACCGGGTGCGTGCGCACCACCGGATGCTCCGCGCGCGGATAGGACGGTTTGTCCGCCACGCCGAGATTCGCATACATGCCGCGATACACCGGCTCGCCGTCATGCAGCGCGACCAGCCCGTCCAGATAGGTCTTCATTCGGTCCGACAGCGCTTCATAGGCGGCATACATCGACGCGAACAGCGTGTCGCCGCCGCGCGGCGGGCAGGTCCTGATATACAGGATGCTGCCCATCGGCGGTTCGGGGTCGCAGGACACGTCGCTGTGCCAGCCTTCGCCGTTGGCGCGCGGCGAATCCTTGTCGGCGCGGATGATCATCAGCTCCGGATGGCCCGGCGCATGCGGCGCTGCCGGATGGGTGTGCAGCTCCCCGAAGTTGCGGCCGAATGCCAGGTGCTGCTCCGGCGTCATGTGCTGGTCGCGGAAGAAGATCACGACGTTCTCCGCCAGCGCCCGGTGCACTTCGGACATCTGGCGGTTGGACAGCGGCTGCGACAGATCGACGCCGCCGATCTCGGCGCCGATGACCGGGGTCAGCTTGTCCACGGCGATGGTTTCGTACGGAACGTCCTCGTCGGGAAGCTGGCGGTAGCGCGGGCCGTTGTTGCCGAGCAGTGAGCTCATGGGCAGGCTCCCCTAGCTGGCGCGGCGGATGTTGCCGCTGTGCTTCGGAATCCCGGTCTGGTCGTAACACACCTTGGCCAGCGCCGCGACGCCGTCACGGATCGTCTGCTTGTCCGGCATGGCGAAGCAAAGGCGCAGGTGCGACTTGGAGATATCGGCGCCGGTCGCCCAGTCGGGACCCGGATTGAACACGATGCCGGCGTCGGCGGCGGGCTTGATCAGGGTGCGGACGTCCACCTGCTCCGGCAGCTTGATCCACAGGAAGATGCCGCCCTTGGGCATCCAGCATTCGGCGGCGCTGCCGAACTCGCGCTCCACCGCTTCGACCATCGTGTCCAGCTTCTCCTTCAGCACGCCGTTCAGATGGCCGAGATGGCTGTCGAAGTTCTTGGAGAAATATTCGGCCACGATCATCTGATCCAGCGCGCCGGTGCCGCTGTCGCCCTTCAGCGGCAGCAGGCGGCTCATGACCGCCCACGGCGCCATCAGGTAGCCCAGGCGCAACGCCGGGGCGAGCGACTTGGAGAAGGAGCCGAGGTGCAGAACCGCGCCCGGATCCAGCGCGTACAGCGCCGGCGGCGCCTCGACGCCCTGCCACAGCAGGTCGGCGTAGCACTCGTCCTCGAAGATCGGCACGTTGTACTGGTGCGCCAGCTTCAGCAGCGCGTGACGGCGGTCCAGCGGCATGATGGTCGCGGTGGGATTCTGGATCGTCGGGATGGTGTAGATGAACTTGGGCGTGATGCCCTGCGCCTTCAGGCCGGCGAGCTGGTCGGCCAGCGCGTCCATGACGATGCCGTTGGCGTCCAGCTTCATGCCCACGACGGTCGCGCCGAACTTGCGGAAGCGGTTGATGGCGCCCTGGTAGCAGAACTCCTCCACCAGCACGGTGTCGCCGGGATTGATCAGCAGCCGGCCGATCATGTCGATGCCCTGGCCGGATCCGGTGAGGATGGTGACGTCGTCCACCGGCACGTCGATCCCGCGGTGCTTCTTCGACTTGTCGGCGACGAACTGGCGCAGGCCGGGATAGCCCTGCGGCCCCAGGCCGAGATTGTAGATGGCCAGCTTGCCGCCTTCGCGGCGCAGCACCGACGCGGCGGCCTCGACCAGGCCCTCGATGGGGATCTGCTCGGGGTCGTTGTTCCCGCCGACGAAGTAGTATTTCGGGAAAGGCGCCCATTTCGGCGCGGGATCGGGCAGGCCGTCGCTGTAGAGTTTGCTGAAGTCGAGTGCGGCGGTGCTGCTCATCGGACCGTTTCCTTGCGTTGACCGGCCGGCAGATTAGCAGTCGGCGCAGCTTCGCACAGCCCTGCCCGGATGGGTCGTCGCCTCTCACACCGTCATGGCCCGCGCAGGCGCCTGTCAGTCGATCCCGCCTGATGGTCGCGAGCGCGGGCGATCGGGCCAACACACCCGTCGTGGTGGGCGCGAGCCAACCGATCCCGCCTGATGGTCGCGAGCGCGGGCGATCGGGCCAACACACCCGTCGTGGTGGGCGCGAGCCAACACACCCGTCGTGACGGGCGGAGGCCCGCCACCCGTGACTTCGTCGTGGGGAACGCATCTTCCCGGGCGCCGTTGCGACAATCCCCTCGGGTGCCTTCGCCATGGCGAAGCGGTGGGTGGCGGGCCTTCGCCCATCACGACGTGACATGACGCGCAGACCGCTCCGGACCATCGCCGCAAGCCGATTGGATGGCAGCCCCAAAGGCCGGCGGTGACGTGCCAGGCACTGCCGGCGGGTTCGACCTCAGCCCCGCCGGTCCGCCGCCAGCACCAGGCGGAGGAACTGGTCCGTGCTTTCCCGCTCCATCCACCGCATCACCGCGACAATGCCCTGCTCCGGCGCCACGAAGGTGATGTTGCCGCCGGCGCCCGAGGCAAAGAAGCTGGATTCCGGCGCACTCGGGTAGCGCGCCCGCCCGGTGTTCAGCCACCACAGCAGCCCGTAGTTGGGGTTCAGCGCGCAGGGCGTCAGCGATTCGGCGATCCACCGCTCCGGCAACACCGGCCGCCCCGCCCAGGCCCCACGGTTCAGCATCAGCAGGCCGATCCGCGCCTGGTCCTCGGCATGGATCAGCACGCCGCCGCCCCAGTGGCTGCCGCCGGAGACGGACTCGACCATGCGCCCGTCGATCTCCACCTGGGACGTGCGGTAGCCATGCCAGCTCCAGTCGGACGAAGCGCCGATCGGCTGCATGATACGTTCCCGGAACACCTCCGGCAGCGGGCGGCGGAAGCGGCGCAGCAGCGCCAGGCTGAGCCGGTTCACCCGCACGTCGTTGTATTCCCAGTGCGAGCCGGGCGTCTGCAGCGGCCGGGGATCGCCCTTCCGCCCTTTGCCCTCCACCGCCAGGTTGCGGTTGCGGTCCACCAGGTCGGATTTTCCGAACAGCGAGCCCTCCCACTCCGACGTCTGCTGCAGCAGGTGCCGCCAGGTGATGGCGCCGTTGTGCGGGCCGGCGAACCCGCCGTCGTCCACCGTGCGGGCCACGGGTTCGTCCAGGTCGCCGATCAGCCCGTCCGCCACCGCGACCCCGGCGAGCAGGCTGAGGTAGCTCTTGGCCACGGAAAAGGTGAAGTCCACCTGCCGCGTGTCGCCCCAGCGCGCGACGATCGCGCCGTCGCGCAAAACCAGCCCGTTCGGTCCGCCGCGCGGGCGGATCGGGCCCAGGATGGCGTTGTCCGGCGGCGGCTCGAAGAAGCCGGCCTCGATATGCGCGCGCAGGTCGCGCGGCCAGCCGATCTCATGGTCGGCCGCGAAGCGCACCGCTTGCTCCAGCGTGGCGGGATCGAAGCCGGCCGCGGCGGGGGCCACGGTCGGCCAGGCCGGGTCGGCAGGCGGGACTTGGGGGGACGGCATGCGGCGAGCTCCGGAGAATCGTTGAGTTTGCCGACAAGTGCCTGCTGCCCGGGCGCCAGGCAAGCCAACCGGGTTGAGCCGCGGCAAAACCGGACTAGTCTGTCGCACAAGGATCGCCGACAACGACCCGATCAGGGGAGACCCGGCCGACAGAACATGGCGCATGCAGCGCCATGACCGGCCGCCGGACGCCGCCTCCCACGACAGGAAAACAGCAGATGGCCGCCTTGGATCAGACCCAGACACAGACCGCCGCCGAACCGCCCCTGGACTACGACGCCATCATCATCGGCGCGGGCATCTCCGGCATGTACCAGCTCTACCGCCTGCGCGAACTGGGCCTGCGCGTCCGCGTGTTCGAGACGGGCACCGGTGTCGGCGGCACCTGGTACTGGAACCGCTATCCCGGCGCCCGCTTCGATTCGGAAAGCTATTCCTACAACTACTCCTTCTCGCCGGAGCTGCTGCAGGAGTGGAACTGGTCGGAACACTTCAGCGGCCAGCCGGAAACCCTGCGCTACCTGAACTTCGTCGCCGACAAGTTCGACCTGCGCCGCGACATCCAGTTCCGCAGCCGCGTCACCGCCGCGCACTACCAGGACGCGACGCGCCACTGGGACGTGACGCTGGAGGACGGCAGCCGCCACACCGCGCGCTTCCTGATCACCGCCATCGGCCCGCTCTCGGCGCCGACCATGCCGCGCATCGAGGGCGTGGAAACGTTCCAGGGCCAGTCCTGCCACACCGCCCGCTGGCCGCATGAACCGGTCAGTTTCGAGGGCAAGCGCGTGGCGGTGATCGGCACCGGCGCCACCGGCGTGCAGACCATCCAGGAAGTCGCCAAGACCGCCGGCCACCTGACCGTGTTCCAGCGCACGCCCAACTGGTGCGCCCCGCTGCACAACAGCAGGATCGACGCCGAGACCATGGCCTCGATCAAGACGCGCTATCCGGAGATCTTCCGCCGCTGCGACGAGACCTTCGCCTGCTTCCTGCACACGCCCGACCCGCGCGGCACGTTCGAGGTAACGCCGGAGGAACGCGAGGCCTTCTGGGAGAAGCTGTACGCCGAACCGGGATTCGGCATCTGGCAGGGCAATTTCCGCGACATCCTGACCAACCGGGAGGCCAACAAGCTGCTCAGCGACTTCGTGGCCCGGAAGATCCGCCAGCGGGTGAAGAACCAGGACGTGGCGGAAAAGCTGATCCCGAAGAATCACGGCTTCGGCACCAGGCGCGTGCCGCTGGAGACCCGCTACTACGAGGTTTACAACCAGCCCAACGTCGAACTGGTGGACATCAACGAAACCCCGATCGAGCGCATCACGCCCACCGGCCTCAAGACCAGCGCGGCCGAGTACGACTTCGACATCATCATCTATGCCACCGGCTTCGACGCGGTCACCGGCAGTTTCGACCGCATCGACATCCGCGGGCTGGGCGGCCGGCGCCTGAAGGACGCCTGGGCGGGCGGGCCGCAGACCTTCCTGGGCGTGCAGGTCGAGGGCTTCCCCAACATGATGATGCTGATGGGCCCGCACACCGCGCTGGGCAACATCCCCCGCAGCATCGAGTACAACGTGCACTGGGTCACCGGCATGATCCGCCACATGCGGGAACACAACCTGACCTTCGTGAACGCCCGGCCGGAAGGCGTCGCCGCCTGGACCGACCACGTGAAGGCGATGGGCGAAGGCCTGCTGTCCAACGAGGTCAATTCCTGGATGACCGGCGTCAACTCCAACGTGGAAGGCAAGCAGACCCGCATCATCGCCCGCTACAGCGGCAGCGCCCCGGCGTACCGCGCGCGCTGCGACGAGGTGGCGGCGAACGACTACCGGGAGCTGGAGCTGGCATAACGATCCGGGTCGGCGTCGGAGGGCGGCCGCCATGACCAGCCAGGGTCAGGGCCGCGCCTCCGATCTGGCCCCAACCCGGCGCGACCCGGCGGCCCGCGTGCGGCGACGGTGCCGCAACCCGGACGGGTCCGACGGGCGCGGCCCGGCCACCAGCCCGATGGGGCGATGGTGCCGCATCTCGGATGGATCCGGCCGGGCCCGGCTCGGCAACAAGGACCCCGGCGACAAGGACCCCGGCGACAAGGACCCCGGCGACAAGGACAGGGCATGATGGACTCGGCCGATCTGCGCGTGTTCGAAGCGGTGGCCCGGACCGGCGGGATCGGGCGCGCGGCGCAGGAACTGCACACGGTGCAGTCCAACGTCACCACCCGCATCCGGCTGCTGGAACAGGAACTCGGCACGCCCCTGTTCGTCCGCCACAGCCGCGGCGTCAGCCTGACCCCGGCCGGCCGGCGGCTGCTGCCCTATGCCGAACGGCTGCGCGACCTGCTCGCCCAGGCCCGTCGCGCGGTCGCCGATGACGGCACGCCGCAGGGGCCGCTGCTGCTGGGGTCGCTGGAAACCGCCGCGGCCCTGCGCCTGCCGCGGATCCTGGCGGACTTCGCCCAGGCGCATCCCGCGGTGGACCTGTCGCTGACCACCGGCACCACGGCCGAACTGGTGGACCAGGTGCTGCAGTCCCGCCTGGACGGTGCGCTGGTGGTGGGGCCGGTGCACCATCCGGAACTGACCGAAACGGCGGTGTTCCACGAGGAGATGGTGCTGGTCACCCCGCGCGACATCGCCGGCTGGGACGACCTGCCGCGCCGCCCCGGCCTGAAGATCGTGGTGTTCCGCGCCGGCTGCTCCTACCGCGCCCAACTGGAGGCGGTGCTGGCCGAGCGGGGGGTGGTGGGGGTGCGGCGGATCGAGTTCGGGACGCTGGAGGGCATCCTGGGCTGCGTCGCCGCCGGCATCGGCGTCACCATGCTGCCGCGCGGCGTCATCGACGTCGCATGGCGCAACGGCCCGCTGGCGTTGCACCCGCTGCCCGAGTCGCAGCGCTGGGCCGACACGGTGTTCATTCGCCGGACCGACGCGTTCCCGTCCAGCGCGGTGGCGGCGTTCCTGGACCTGGCGTGCCCGGCGCCGCTGCAGGTGGCCAGTGCCGCAGAGTAGCCGACCGCCGCAGGACACGGGCCGATCAGCGCAGGGGAAGTAGCCGACCACCGCAGCACACGGGCCGATCAGCGCAGGGGAAGTAGCCGACCACCGCAGGACACGGGCCGATCAGCGCCGCGGCGTAGTCGACCGCCGCAGGACACGGACCGATCAGCGCAGCGGCGCAGCCGACCACCGCCGGACGCGGGCCGATCAGCGCCAGCGACAGGGCGGCATCTCTCGTTTTGATGCCCCCGATCTGAACAAATCGTTTTTCGCCATCCCCCGCGCACGCCAGTTTCCCTCCCAGACACTGCCGGGGAGCCTCCGATGACGCAGGTACGCACCACCCACGCCGCGCTGGCCGGACTCAGCGCCAGCCTGGTCGGTATCGGCCTGGGGCGCTTCGCCTACACGCCACTGATTCCCGCGCTGATCGACGCGCACTGGTTCGCGCCGGCCGCGGTGATCTACCTCGGCGCCGCGAACCTGGCCGGCTACCTGGCCGGCGCGCTGGCCGCCCGGCCGCTGGCCGCCTGGCAGCCGCCCGCCACAGTCCTTCGCGCCATGATGCTGCTCGGCACCGCGGCGTTCTTCGCCTCCGTCGCCCCGGTGTCCGTCGCCTGGTTCGGCGCCTGGCGCTTCGCCGCCGGGCTGGCCGGCGGGGTGATCATGGTGCTCGCCGCCCCGACCATCCTGCCGCACACCGATCCCCGCCGCCGCGGGCTGGTGGGCGGCATGATCTTCACCGGAGTCGGGCTGGGCATCGCCGCCTCCGGCACGCTGGTGCCGCTGCTGCTGCGTGCCGGGCTGCCGGCGACCTGGACCGGGCTGGGGGTGCTCTCCGCGGTCCTGACCGTGCTGGCCTGGGGCGGCTGGCCGACCGGCGCCGCCCCGACCGCCGCGCACCGCGCCGCCACACCGCGGTCCACCTGGAGCCTGCCGGTGCTCGCGCTGCTGCTCGCCTATGGGCTGAATGCCGTGGGCATGGTGCCGCACATGGTCTTCCTGGTGGATTTCGTGGCGCGAGGCCTCGGCCAGGGGCTGACCATGGGATCGGCGTACTGGGTGGTGTACGGCATCGGCGCGCTGGGCGGGCCGCTGCTGGCAGGCCTGCTGGCAGACCGGATCGGCTTCGGCGCGGCCCTGCGCGTCGCCTTTGTCGTGCAGGCCGCCGGCGTCGCGCTGCCCGCCTTCTCGACCGGAGCGGGATGGCTGGCCGTCTCCGCGCTGATCGCCGGCGCCTTCACCCCGGGAATCGTGCCGCTGGCGCTGGGACGGGTGCACGAGCTGCTGCCAGGCGACTTCGCCGCACAGCGCCTGGTCTGGGGACGCACCACCATGGCCTGGGCGCTGTTCCAGGCGGCCGCCGCCTACCTGGACTCCTGGCTGTTCGCGACGACGGGCGATTACGGGCTGCTGTTCGCGCTGGGCAGCGCGGCGCTGGTGCTGGCGCTGGGGGTCGACCTGCTGGGCGGCTACTCCGCGGCGGCCAGGGCGCCCAGCGGCTCCTCGGCGATGTAGGTCCGCACGGCCTCGGCGAAGTCGGCGAAGATGGCGCGCGACACCGGGTCGGTGGGCCAGTCGTATTCCGGATGCCACTGCACGCCGACCGCATATCCGGTCACCTGCCCGGCCGGGGTGGAGACAACTCGGGCCGCCTCGATCGTGCCGTCCGGTGCGGTGGCTTCCACCACCAGCCCGGGCGCCAGCCGGTTCACCCCCTGGTTGTGCAGCGAGTTCACCGCGATGCTGTCCGCACCCGCCAGCCGGTGCAGCCAGCCACCCGGCGTGAGTCGCACGCTGTGCGCCTTGCTCTGGCGGACCCTGGACGACGGTTGCATCGGCGTGGAGTGGTCGAACCGGTCCGGCAGGTCCTGCAGCCGCTGGTGCAGCGAGCCGCCCATGGCGACATTCAGCTCCTGAAAGCCGCGGCAGATCGCCAGCACCGGCACGCCCCGCACCACGGCGGCGCGGATCAGCGGCAGGGTAATGCCGTCGCGCGCCGGGTCCTCATGCGTGCCTTCGGCATGCGGCGGGCCGTCATACAGGCTGGGATGCACGTTGGAGCGGCTGCCGGTGAGGATGATTCCGTCCAGGCGTTCAAGCAGCGTCTCGATATCCGCATTCGGCCCGTTGGCCGGCAGCAGGACGGGCACGCCGCGCACCACGTTGTCCGTCGCCCGTACATAGGTATCGGAGGCAGCATGGTTCGGCATTCCGAAGGTGCCGAACTGCTTCGTGCAGCAGCTTATGCCAATCAGGGGCTTGAGGACTCGTCCGGACCGCATCGTTCCCGCCATAATTGGGCAGCATGGCGGAAAAAAGAAGCATATTCCACGCCATGGCCGCCATGTGCCAGACGCAGGCACCGGCGTCCGGGCGCGGCGCAGGTTTGACCGGCCGGCACGGCCTTCCCGGGATCACGGATTACGGCAGACCCCGGGGCGCTCCACGATCCTGGTCGCTCCACGATCCTGGTCGCCGCCGAACCAGATCGCCGCCGAACCCGGGCGCTCCTCCTCCCGGTCACTGCCCGGCTCACTCCCCGGTCCGGCTCACTCCCCGATCCGGCTCACTCCCCGATCCGGCTCACTCCCCGATCCGGGTCGCCGTCCGATTCGACGGCCCGCTAGCCGTTGCCGCCGACAGGGGTCTGCGTCTGCGTGGTGAACTGGAACAGATCCTGGTTGAACGTGCCGCCACGCTTGACGTCGTAGAGCGTCACCCGGGTCGCCTGCCGCTGCGCATCCACCACGGTCCACTGCCGCAGCGCCAGCGGGTTGTCCGAGAATACCAGGGTCAGGCTGCCCTCCCCCGGGCTGTCGGTGCGTACCAGCGTCACCTGGACCTGCCCCGGCAGGTGCTGCATCCCGGTCACGGTCACGTCGCCGGACAGGTTCACGCGATTGGCCAGCAGAATGCCCAGCGGCGTGCGGGACAGCGGAATGTTGGTGGTCTGCTGCAGGCTGGAGTCGTGGAACACCAGCAGCCCATGCCCGGCCACCAGCAGGTACGGCGACGGCGGGTCATACTCGAACCGCATCCGGCCCGGCCGCTCCAGCCAGGCGGTGCCGCGGCTGACCGCGCCGTTGGACGCAACCTGCAGGAACCGCGCCTTCAGCGCGCGCAGGTTGTCCAGATAGTCCTGGATGCGCTTCAGGTCGGCGCGGTCCTGCGCCGTGAGCTGGAAGCCGGATGATGCGGCGCGGGCACCGAAAGCGGTGACCAGCGGCGACAGAAGGGCCAGGGAAAGCAGGCTGCGTCGGTTCATGCGCCCGCATGTGGCGACCCGGCGCCGATCTGCCAAGCTCAACCCGCCGCGTCGCCGCGCGGCAACCCGTCCGGCCGCTCTCGCAACCGTGTCCTGGACGCGGAGTTGCAGCCGGGATACGCCCGGCACCGCGATACGCTTGGTACGGGCACGGCCACCGCGCAGTGACGCGCATCGAGGAGACCGCATGGGCCTGATCCGACTGCTGCTCAACGTCCTGTGGCTGGTGCTGGGCGGGATCTGGATGGCGCTGGCCTGGCTGCTGGCAGGCGTGCTGATGGTCATCACCATCATCGGCATCCCCTGGGCACGCTCCGCCTTCACCATCGCCCGCTACACGCTGCTGCCATTCGGCTACCGCGCGGTGCGGCGCGATACGCTGACCGGGCAGGAGGACATCGGCACCGGCCCGCTGGGCATGCTGGGCAACATCATCTGGCTGGTTCTCGCCGGATGGTGGCTGGCGCTCGGCCACCTGATCGCCGCGGTCAGCCTGGCGATCACGATCATCGGCATTCCCTTCGCCTGGGCCCATCTGAAGCTGGCGCTTGTCGCACTGTGGCCGATCGGCATGACCATCGTGCCGGAGGACGACCCGGGCGCCCACTACTACTACCCGCGCCAGCCGATGACCTGAGTTGTTCGTTCTCCGCGCCAGCCGATGAGCTGAGTTGTTCGTTATCCGCACCGCCTGCCTGATGCGCCGCGCCGGCCTGCCCGTTGACCGTGCGCCGTCGACCTGCGTGCCGCGTTGACCTGTGTGCCGCGTTGACCTGTGCGCCGCGCCAGTCCGCGGACCGTGCGCCGCGCCTGCCCCCTACTCCGCCGCGACCGGCGCAGCCGCGGCCCACAGCTCCGGCTGCAGTTCCTCCTTGCGGTCGGGGAAGAACAGCGCGCACCCCAGCGTCACCACCGCGAAACCGGCCAGCACCAGCGTCACCAGCGCCAGGCTATGGGTGCGCTCGTGCAGTACCGCCACCAGCGGGGCAGAGGCCGCCGCCCCCAGGAACCCGGCGAAGAACCGCACCGAGTAGATGCGTGCCCGCACCTCCGGCGAGATGTAACGCGCCGCGATGGTCTCGTTCACCGTCACCTGGCCGAACACGGAGGCCGCGACCACGGCGGCCAGCACCAGCACCGGCCAGCCCTGCGCGAAAGACAGTGCCGCCAGCGCCGGTGCCAGTACCAGGCTCACCGGCAGGAACACCCGCTTCAGCGTGGTGCGGTCGATCATCCGCCCCACCGAGAACTGCGTCAGCGCCCCGCACAGCGTCGCCAGGAAGGCCAGCGCCCCCACCAGCGGCAACAGATGCGGGCTGTCGGCCAGGCGTTCCTGCATCAGCTTGGGCAGCAGCAGCGTGAAGGCGTTGAACACCAGGCCGGACACGACCGCGATCAGCAGCAGCACCGCGACGGCGCGTCGCACCAGCGGCCGCGGTATCGGCGGAAACGCGCGGCCGCCGCGATGCACCGCGCCGTCAACCACCTCCTCCCGCAGCCAGGCCAGGCCCACGGCCAGGCACAGCAGCCCGGGCGCGATGAACGCCGACCGCCAGCCGAAGCGCGCGGCCAGGAAGGCGGTGATCACCGGCGCCAGCGCCACCCCCAGATTGCCGAACACGCCGTTCACGCCGATCGACCGGCCCGGCTTCTCGCCCGCGGCCTCCACCAGCATGGTGGTGCCGATCGGGTGGTAGATCGCGATGAAGGCGCCGGCCGCGGCCAGCGCCGCCCCCAGCGCGGCGGGCTGCGACACGCAGCCGGCGACGATCAGCGATGCGCCGGAGCCGAAGAAGAACGTCGCCATCAGCGCCTTGCGCCCCAGATGCACCACCAGCCAGCCCTGCGGCAGCGAGAACAGCCCGTAGCAGGCGAACATCCCGGTCGCCAGCGCCAGGATCGGGCCGTACTCGGCGCCGAACGGCCCGCCCTTCACCGCCATCGCCAGCACCGCGGTGGGCAGGATCAGCAGCGCGTAGTGCGTCAGCGAATGCGCGATGTTGATGAACACGATCTGCCGGCTGGCCTGGGTCATGCGCATGCATCCTGTGGGCGGGCGCCGGAGCTGGCGCCGCAACGGACAGGCAGGCTAGCCTGTCGCAGCCACGACGTACGGCCAATTCATGTCGCGCATCGGACACCCCGCCCATCCCCGGCTGCGTCCGTTCGAACGGGCGCCGCGCCCGCTGGTCGGCTATGCCTTCGACTATCCCGCCGGCCACATGACGGGCCGGCACCAGCACCCCCGGGCGCAGTTGCTGTACGCGACCGAGGGGGTGATGCGCATCGCCACCGACACGGCCCTGTTCGTCGTGCCACCCGGCACCGGCCTGTGGATGCCGGCACACACCACGCATGAGGTCGCCATGCCGGCGCCGGTGCACATGCGGGCGCTGTTCCTGCGCGCCGATGCGGCGCAGGCCGGCCCGGACGCGGTGACGGTGATCGCGGTCTCGCCCCTGCTGCGCGAGCTGATCCGGGCCGCCTGCGCCGAACCGGTGCGCTGGGATGCGCACGGCCCGGCGCGCCACATCGCCGCGCTGGCGCTGCACGAGATCCGGCACGCCGCCACCCGGCCGCTATCGGTCCCGGCCAGCCGCGATCCGCGGCTGCAGCGGGTCACCGCGGCGCTGCTGGCCGACCCCGCCGACCCCCGCAGCCTGGAGGACCATGCCGACGCCGCCGGTGCCTCGGCCCGCACGCTGGCGCGGCTGTTCCGGCGCGAGACCGGCATGAGCTTCCAGGAATGGCGCCGCCAACTGCGCCTGACCGAGGCCATGGCGCAGCTCAGCCAGGGCGTTGCGCCGGCCCGCGCCGCGGCCGCGGTGGGCTACGTCAGCGGCCCGGCCTTCGGCGCGGCGTTCCGGGCCGCATTCGGCACGACACCCGGCCAGACCCGTCGTGGCACTGGCGCTGAGTGTTGTCAGGCGGGCGCGCGCGATCCGTTGCCGCATGCGGTTGCGCGAGATTCCCGCACGCGGTCGCGCGAGATCGCCTGCGGGCGAGGTTCGGGTTTGTTTCCCGGAGCGCCGCTCACGCCGCCGCATCGTCCAGCGACAGCACCAGGCCGTCGGCCGCAATCCTTCTGCGGAAGGACGGGTCAACCATTGCCAGATCGACGATATCGACCTTGTACGGCAGATCCGATTCCGACAACGCCTCGGCAATCTCGCCAATCAGATCGAGACCCAGCGGCCGGTCCCATTCCAGCGCAAGGTCGAGATCGGAATACCGCCGCGCACCCC
Organism: uncultured Alphaproteobacteria bacterium; assembly: GCA_963721065.1. Lineage (GTDB taxonomy): Bacteria > Pseudomonadota > Alphaproteobacteria > Acetobacterales > Acetobacteraceae > CAWBLP01. Next base: position 223,835 of record CAVRHO010000008.1, on the reverse strand, counting down.
CATGCGCGCGTGAGCCGAACACCAGCACACGCGTGCCCCTTGGCAGGCGCAAGCGCAGGGCGTCACGCACGATGGCCACCTCCTCATCGCGCATATCCGGTGCCGCGGTCATCGCAGGCGCCGCCGCAATGCATCGCGCAGATGAACGGCTTCTTCCAGAAACGCCGGGATGCCCTGCACCACCTGTCGCGCAACATCAGCGGCATAGGTGTGACTGCTTCTGGCGCGTAGGTCGCGGTAGAGGCGCCACGCAGGCCAGTCCCCGTGCAGCAACCCCTGGGCATTGGCGGTGCGGATCAGATCCTGAAACGGCATCTGGTCGAACTGCTCCGGTGACGGCGAAACCTGTCGCAGATAGCGGCGCAACATGCGGTGGCTCAATTCGTAGGTGGTCGCAAACCGGTGGATCAGCCCGTCCCGCAATTGCTCGTCCGCCGGCTCCCGCCGGTGCCGCTCAAGTCCTTCGCGAAGACGATCGATCGCGTTCACCAGGGGCGTGATGTCGAGCGGCGGCAGCGATTCCGCTTCATCTGATCCGGACCGCGCTTCCTCTGATCCGGACCGCGCTCCACCCGCCATCACCTGCTCCTGTCCCGCACGCATCCATTGATGCGCGGGCCACCTTGGCACAGCGCACCGCCCACCGCCCGACCGCCCGCCGCCCGCTGGCCAAGACGCGCCGCACCCGGCATGATCCGCGCCGCAGCAGACCGGGAGGACGTCATGGACGCCGATGCAAAGAAGACCTCGTTGCGGATGATCCCCTACGGGATCTACGTGCTCACCGCCGATGACGGAAAGGGCAATATCGGCGCCGCCACGGTGAACTGGGTGACGCAGGCGTCCTTCGCGCCGCCGCTGGTGGTGGTCGGGGTGAAGGCGGATTCCGGCGCCCACACCGTCGTCAAAGGCACCGGCAAATTCACCCTCAACATGCTCGGCAAGCACCAGAAGGGCCTGGCCTTCGCCTTCTTCAAGCCGGCCAAGCTGGAGGACGGCAAGCTGTCCGGCCAGTCCTTCCATCGCGCCGCCAACGGCACGCCGATCCTGGACGACGCCATCGCCGCCGTGGAATGCACGGTGAAGCAGGTGATCGAGATGGGCGACCACAGCGTGGTGATCGGCGAAGTCACCGAGGCGCATGTGCAGACGGCGCCGGAAGGCCGCCCGGACGCGGCGATCCTGGAAATGAAGGACCTCGGCGACACCGTGTTCTACGGCGGGTAGGCGGATCGGTGGGGCGGCTCAGCCGTCCCACACCTCCTTCGGCATCGGCAGGTCGGCGAAATCGGCGTCGGCCAGGGTGCGGGCCGGGTCGATGTCTGCCATGCGCAGCAGCATCATCCACTGGCGCACATGCTGGCCGCAGTGCCAGGTGGTGCGCTCCAGGTATTCGTGCAGCATCTGCGGGCCGTAATAGGTCTGCACCGTCTGCCGCGCCGCCTTGTCCGGCTGCGCCGCCCACCAGTCCATCAGCCGGCGATGCACGTCCGCGCCGTAGGCGGCGATCGCGGCGGAGGTCTGCAGCGTGTCCGGCGGCGGGGCGGTCAGGCTTTCGTAGGTCAGCGGCGCGCCGGCGGCGACGTCCAGGAAGGTGTCCGGCACACGGAACAGGTGATGGCCGAGCACGCGGTAGGTGCGCGGGCGGTTGGGGACTTCGGTGGAGAGGCGGTCGTCCGGCATCTGCGGCACGATGCGTTCGGCCGTGGCGAGGAACCGGTCCAGCCGGTCGATCAACTGCGCGGGCGACAGCACCGGGCCGGCGGACTCGTTCAGGCCGAGGAACTTCACCACATGGGCGATGTTCTGCGCATAGACGAAGTCGTCGCCGCGCGAGAGCACGGGCACGGACCGCGCGCCCAGGCGGCGGAGATCGTCCAGGCCGCCGGCGTCTTCAAGCACATTGATGGATTGGAACCCGATCGCACGGACCGAGAGAAACTCTTTGAGTCTCAGGCAACTGGTTCACCCAGGCTGCCAGAACACCTTCAGCGGCACCGTGCCGGACATGGCTTTTCTCCCCAATGACGGTGAGCATGACCGGCCGGTTGTTCCGGGTCAAGGTCCGGGTGCGTGGTCCCTGCGTCCGGGTCCTGGCCGGCCGCATGAGGCGACGTGGATGGCCGGTCTGCGTGACACGGACATGGATGGCCGGTCTGCGTGCTGCGATCCGATCCCGCCTCTATCATCAGGGGGGCGCCGGCAGGCCGTACCACGTCGTGGCGGGCAAAGGCCCGCGCTCCACGACGTTGTCGTGCGGAACGCATCCTTCCGAGTGCGTTGCTGGAGGTTTCTCACGAATCAGGTGCCTTCGGCAGGACGAAGTCGTGGATGGCGGGCCTTCGCCCGCCACGACGTTGTACGGTGCGCCAGTGGCCGTCAACGCACCTCACGCCGTAAGCTGCTGATCATGCGGCCTTCCTGCCCTACTCCGACGGCAGCACCGGCACGTTCCAGATCCCCTCCGCGTACTCCCGGATGCTGCGGTCGGAAGAGAACCACCCGACCTGCGCGGTGTTCAGCACGCTGGACCGCCACCAGGCGGCCTGGTCGCGCCAGCGCGCCGCGACCTCGGCCTGGGCCTGGGCATAGGAGTCGAAATCCGTCGTCACCATGAACCAGTCGTTATCGACCAGATCGGCCACCAGCTCACGGTAGCGCTGCGGCTCCTCGGGCGAGAACACGCCCGACCCGATCGCATCCAGCACCTGCTGCAAGTGCGGAGACAGCGTGGCCGGCGCGCGGGGGTGGTGGCGGCGCGCCTCCACCTCTTCCGCGGTCAGGCCGAAGATGACCATGTTCTCGGCCCCGACCCGGTCGCGGATTTCCACATTGGCGCCGTCCAGCGTGCCAATGGTCAACGCCCCGTTCAGCGCCAGCTTCATGTTGCCGGTGCCGGATGCCTCCATGCCTGCGGTGGAGATCTGCTCGGACAGGTCGGCCGCCGGGATGATCGATTCGGCCAGGCTGACATTGTAGTCCGGCAGGAACACCACCTTCAGCATGCCGTGCAGCGCCGGGTCGTCGTTCACCACGCGCGCGACGTCGTGGATCAGCTTGATGATCAGCTTGGCGCGGTGATAGCTGGCCGCGGCCTTGCCGGCGAATATCTTCACCCGCGGCACCCAATCCCTGGTCGGCTGGGCGCGCATCGCGTTGTAGGTCGCGACGGTCTGCAGAATGTTCAGCAACTGCCGCTTGTACTCGTGGATCCGCTTGATCTGCACGTCGAACAGCGCGTCCGGGCTCACCGTCACGTCCGTGCGTTCGCGGATCAATGCGGCCAGGGCTTCCTTGTTGGCATGACGCGCCACCCGCAACCGGTCGTGCAGGGCGGTGTCCCCCGCCATCGGCGCCAGCCGCTCGAGCTGCATCGGATCATCCAGCACCGCCGAACCCAGCACGTCCTGCAGGATCGTGGTCAGCCGGGGATTGGCCCCCAGCATCCAGCGGCGGAAGGTGATGCCGTTGGTCTTGTTGACGATGCGGTCCGGAAACAACTGGTGCATCGGGCGGAAGACGGTCTGGCGCATCAGCTCGGTATGCAGCGCCGACACGCCGTTCACCTTATGAGAGCCCAGGAAGGCCATCGTGCCCATGCGCACGCGGCGCCCGCCGTTCTCGTCGATCAGTGACACTGCCGACAGCGGCGGCGCGTCCTCACGTCCGGTCAGCGCATCCAGGTGCAGCCTGTTGATCTCGTAGATGATCTGCATGTGGCGCGGCAGCAGCCGCTCCATCAGCGGCACCGGCCAGGTCTCCAGCGCCTCGGGCAGCAGCGTATGGTTGGTGTAGGAGATGGTGTTGACGGTGATCTGCCATGCCTGCTCCCAGGCCATGCCGTGCACATCGACCAGCAGCCGCATCAGCTCGGGCACCGCGATCGAGGGATGGGTGTCGTTGAGCTGGATGGAGCATTTCTCGGCCAGGTTCTCCAGCGTCTGGTACTGGCGCAGGTGCCGGTAGAGCAGGTTCTGCAGCGACGCGGAGGTGAAGAAATACTCCTGGCGCAGCCGCAACTCCTGCCCGGCCGGCGTCTCGTCACTGGGATACAGGATCTGCGAGATGGCGTTGGCCTGGGCCCGGGCCGCCAGCGCGCCGACATGGTCGCCGCGGTTGAAGGTTTCCAGCACCAGCGGATCCGGCGCGCGGGCCGACCACAGGCGCAGCGTGTTCACATGCTTGCCGCGCCAGCCGACCACCGCGGTGTCATAGGCGATGGCCACCACGGTTTCCTGCGGATGCCACACGCAGCGCGGCGGTCCGCCCGGGACGGGGATCGTATCCACCGAGCCGCCGAAGCCGATGTTATGGTTGATGTCCGGCCGCTCGAACTCCCACGGGTTGCCGAAGGACAGCCAGTTTTCGGGATACTCGTGCTGCCAGCCGTCGCGGATCACCTGGTGGAACAGGCCGTGATTGTAGCGGATGCCGAATCCGTGCGCCGGGATGCCCAGGCTGGCCATGCTCTCCATGTAGCAGGCCGCCAGCCGGCCCAGGCCGCCATTGCCCAGCGCGGCGTCCGGTTCCATGACCCGCAGGCGGTCGAGATCGACCCCCAGCTCGCCCAGCGCCGCGCGGACCGTCTCGGTCAGCCCCAGATTGTTCATCGAATCCAGCAGCAGCCGGCCCAGCAGGAATTCCAGCGAGAGATAGTACACCCGCTTGCGATTCTTGACGTAGTCGGTGCGCGTGACCGGCAGCCAGTGATCGACCACCCGGTCGCGCACCGCCAGGGCCGTGGCGACGAACCAGTCACGGTCGGTGGCAACCAGCGGATCGCGGCCGATCCCATAGGTCATCTTCGCGATGATGCTGCGGCGCAGCGAGGGGATGTCCTCGTCCTGCGACGGCAGGGCGATTCGCGATATCGCGCGCTGCCGCGCGGGAGGAGCTGCCATCTCCGGCATATCCATGATGATCTCTCGGCCCCTTGGGATGGTGGGCAAACCGCCCGGGTGGACGGTGGAAGAAAAGCGACTGGCGCCAGACCGCGCGGGGTCTAGCAAACGCGTGCGGGCGTCGCACGGCATTTGTTTGGCAGTCTGCGGGCGCCGCGGGTCCTGTTCCGACCCGGTCCCGGCGCCGCACCGCCGGCGGCGATCGTCCAGGCCTCGACGTGGTCCGTGGCATGCGGGCCGGTATCGCAGGCCGGGCTTAACAATTCGATAACTCCCCGAGGGCGGAGCGTCACCCCGCTCCGGCGACGAAGAACGGGGCCGGTACCGCTGCCCCGGACGGGACGATCGGCACGTTTGCAGGTAACGGGTATTTCGGCCATGCGTTTCATCCCCGCCCGCCGCCATGGCCACCGCCCCTCCACCGCCCCTGGGTGTGCCGCCGACCCTGCGCCCCTCGCCCCCCCTTCGCAGGACACGGCCGCGTGCCTTCGCACGATGCGGCCGCGCGCTTTCGCGGGACATGCGGCCTCACGGCGCGCCCTTCGCACGACGCGGCCGCGCGCTTTCGCGGGACATGGCCGCGTGCCTTCGCACGACACGGCCCGCGCGCCTTCGCAGGACACGGCCGCGTGTGAGACAGTGGCGCCCATGACCGTTCCGCGCCTGTTCGTCGATGCCCCACTTGCCGCCGATGCCGAGGTCGGCGGCCGCCCCGGCCAGGCGCACTACCTTGGCCATGTGCTGCGCCGCGCCGCGGGCGATCCCGTGCTGCTGTTCAACGGACAGGACGGCGAGTGGCAGGCCCGCATCACCGCCCTGCGCCGCGATCCCGCCGGCTTTGTCGCCGAACGCCAGGTCCGGCCGCAGCAGCCCGATCCGGACCTGTGGCTGGCCTTTGCGCCGCTCAAGCGCGACGCCACGGACCTGGTGGTGCAGAAGGCCACCGAACTCGGTGCCGCCGCGCTGCTTCCGGTGCTCACCGCGCGCAGCAACACGACTCGGGTGAACCGCGAGCGCCTGCGCGCCATCGCCATCGAAGCTGCGGAACAGTGCGAGCGCCTGACCGTCCCCGACATACGGCCGCCGCAGGCGCTCGCCGGCCTGCTGCAGCACTGGCCGCCGGACCGCCGCCTGTTCGTCGCCGCCGAACGCGTCGACGCACCGCACCTGCGCCCGGCATCGGGCCCGGCCGGGCTGCTGGTGGGCCCGGAAGGCGGCTTCACCGCGGCGGAGCTTGACGCGCTGCGCCGGTGCGCCTTTGTAGCCCAGGCGAGCCTGGGTCCGCGCATCCTGCGGGCCGAGACCGCCTGTCTCGCCGGGCTGACCCTGTTGCAGGTGCCGGGGTGCGGCTAGTCTGCCGAGCAGAAACCCGAGCCACCTCGGAGGAGCATGTCCAACCCCGGAGACGGCGACGCGACGCCAATCACGTCGGTCCGCCAACTTGCCGAGTACATCGCCGCCGGGTGCAAACCGCGGGCGCAGTGGCGAATCGGCACCGAGCACGAGAAGTTCGGCTTCCGCCTGGCAGACCACCGTCCGCCGCCATACGAGCCGGCGGACGGCCAGCCCGGTTGCATCCGTGACCTGCTGCGTGGCCTGCAGCGCCAGGGCGGCACGCCGATTCTCGACCACGACAACATCATCGGCCTGGTCCAGGGCGACGCCGCGGTGTCGCTGGAGCCGGCCGGACAACTGGAACTGTCCGGCGCGCCGCTGGAGACGCTGCACGACACAAGGGCGGAGCTGGACGGGCATTTCGAGCAGGTCCGCGCCGCCTCGCGCACGCTGAGCCTGGGCTGGTCGCTGCTGGCGTTTCACCCGACCGCCACCCGTGCCGAGATGCCGTGGATGCCGAAAGGCCGCTACGCCATCATGCGCCGCTACATGCCCACCGTCGGTCGGCTCGGCCTCGACATGATGACGCGCACCTGCACCGTGCAGGTGAACCTGGACTACGGGCCGGAGGCGGACATGGCGCGCAAGCTGCGCCTGTCGCTGCTGCTGCAGCCGCTGGCCACCGCGCTGTTCGCCAACTCGCCGTTCCTGGAAGGGCGGCCCAGCGGCTTCCTGTCGTATCGGGCCCAGGTCTGGACCGATACGGACAACGCCCGTTCCGGCATCCCAAAGGTGATGTTCGAGGACGGCTTCGGGTTCGAACGTTACGCGGCGTGGCTGATCGACTCGGTGCCGATGTATTTCGTCTATCGCGACGGGCGCTATATCGACGTCGCCGGCGCCAGTTTTCGCGACTTCATGCAGGGGCGCGTGCCGCAACTTGCCGGAATCCAGGCGACGGTGGGCGATTTCGCCGACCACATGACCACCGTGTTCACCGATGTCCGGCTGAAGCGCTTCCTGGAGATGCGCGGCGCCGACGCCGGCAGCGTGCCGATGATGCTGGCGCAGTCGGCCCTGTGGGTCGGTTTGCTGTACGACGATGCGGCCCTGGCCGCGGCCGAGTTGTTGCTTGCAGGAACAGGCTGGGAACAGGCGGTGGCGATGCGCGCCGCGGTGCCGCGCCACGGACTCGGCGCGGCCCTGTCATGGCGGTCCGGAACATTGCGGGACCTGGCCCGCGACGTGGTCGCCATCGCCCGCGACGGGCTGGTCGCCCGCGCCCGCCGCAACCCGGCCGGCGAGGACGAGTCGATCTATCTCGCACCGCTGGAGGCGATCGCCGCGGGGGCGCCGACACAGGCGCAACATTGGCTGGACCGCTATCACCGCGTGTGGGATGGTCAGATTGGCGAAATTTTCTCCGAATCGGCGATCTGAAGCTTTTTGATAACCCTTGGCGTGTTGATCCCAATTGCGATACAACTGAGACGGTAGCGATGGACGTAATGATGGCAGGCACCGCCCGTCCCCCGGGTCAGGTTTCACAATCCGGTACACCGTCACAGGTCATTCTGCGGCTGCGCCTGATCGGCCAGATGGAAGCCTGGACGGTAACCAGCGAAAACGTTCTGCCGGCGGGCCGCAAGACGCGCGCCCTGCTGGCCGTGGTGGCGCTGGCTTCCCCCAGACCGGCCCTGCGCGGCCGCCTGGCGGAGTTGCTGTGGAGCCGCCGGCCGGAGGAACAGGCACGCGCGTCGTTGCGGCAGGAGATCCACCGGCTGCTGGAGGCATTGTCGCCGGCCGGGGCCGAGATCCTGCAGGTCACCCGCGACCACCTGACATTGCGTCCCGGTATCGCCTGGGTGGACGTGGACGAGGTGATGCGGGCCACCACCAGCCAGCCGGCCTCTCTGTCGCTGCTGGACGGCGACTTGCTGGAGGATCTGGACGGGATCGATCCGACCTTCGACGCCTGGCTGACCACCGAGCGCGAGCGGCTGCGCGACCGCGCCCGCAGCGTCGCCGAGGCGTTGTTGCGCGAGCAGGTCGATCCGGAGGCGGCGATACCCGCCGCGCAACGGCTGCTGCAGATCGATCGCGCGCATGAAGGCGCCTGGCGCGCGCTGATGCGTGCCTATTCGGCCCGTGGCGAACGCGGCATGGCCATCCAGGCCTATGACCGCTGCCGGAATGTCCTGGCGGATCTGCTGGACACCGCGCCGTCGCAGGAAACGCAGAAGCTGCTGGCCGAGATTCGCGGCCCGTACGGCAGCCGCATCCCCCCGGCGCGGGCACAGCAGGCGCCGCCGCCGGAAGCCCCGCCCGTCGCTCCGGCTGCCGAAGCCGAGGCACCGGCGGAGCCGCCGCCGGTCACCGAGCCGCGTGCCAACACCCGCCCGGCGCGTGGCGGCATCCATGTCGGCGTGATGCCGCTGCAACTCGTCGGCGTCACCGATGAGGAGGCGCATCTCGCCCCCGGCCTGGCCGAGGAGATCACCACCGCGCTGGCGCGGTTCCGCTGGATGTTCGTGGTCGCCTCCACCTCGCTGGCGCGCTTCGCCGCCGAAAACCGGGACGAGGCGGCGATCCGCCGCACCTTCGGTATCGACTTCCTGCTGGACGGCACGATCCAGCGGGTGCGCAACCGCCTGCGCATCACCGTGCGGCTGCTGGACCTGCGCGCCGGGAACCAGGTGGCCTGGGCCCGCCGCTTCGACCGACAGAGCAACGATCTGCTGTCGCTGCAGGACGAAATCGCCGCCGAGGTGGTGGCGCAGATCGATCCGGAAATCCTGCTGATCGAGGCGCGCCGCAGCGCCAGCAATCCGCCGGTGGATGCCACCGCTTATGACCTGGTCCTGCGCGCCATTCCGCTGATCGCCCGGCTGGAGCACGGCCCGTTCATGCAGGCCGGCGAATATCTGGCCCGCGCGGTGGAGATGGAGCCGGACTACGCCTCGGCGCACGCCTGGTACGCCTACTGGAACGCCTTCCTGGTCGGCCAGGGCTGGGCCGAGGACCCGCGCAGCGTGATGGCACGCGCCGGGCAACTGGCGGAGCGGGCGATCGTGCTCGACCCGTTCGACGCGCGCGCGCTGACCATCGCCGGGCACGTGCGCGCCTATCTGCACCGCCGCCTGCGCGAGGCGCTGGCGCTGCACGAGCGTGCGCTGTCGCTGAACCCCAACCTGGCCATGGCCTGGGCGCTGTCCGGCGTCGCCTATGCGTATCTGGGCGACTGGGAGGAAGCGGAACGGCGGATCACCCGCTACAAGAAACTGTCGCCGCTGGACCCGCACGCGTTCTTCTACGATACCGCGTTCATCATCGTCGCACTGCTGAAGCGGGACTATGAATCCGCGGTGATCGCCGGACGCGCGGTCAGCGAAATGACTCCATCCTTCTCGGCAGCCTACAAGCCGTATCTGGCGGCGCTGGGGCATCTCGGACGGCAGCCGGAAGCCAAGATGGCGCGCGACCGCCTGCTGGCGATGGAGCCGGAGTTCACCATCGAGCGCTTCCTGGCGACCGCACCGCTGGAACGTGACTCCGATCGCGAAGCCTATGCCGAAGGGCTGCGGCGGGCCGGCGTGCCCGAAGGTGATTGCAGGACCGCCAAGGCTGGAGCGGGGACGACGCAGCAGGCGTAGCGATCCGATCCCAACGGATGCAGCACGACGCGGTGGCCGCGGCAGCGAAGGCGCCGTGAATGGCTTGCCGTCGTAGCGACAGGATCGTCGCCCGATCGCCCACGGCGCCGAGCCGGTGCATACTCCCGGCCCCTGCTCGCATTCCCCGGGAGAGCGCCGCATGCCCCTGGCCTCCAAATCCTACGACGTCGCCGACATACACGCGGCGCAGGAGCTGTACCACGCCAACGGCTGGACCGACGGACTGCCGATCGTGCCGCCCACGGCCGACGCCGTGCAGGCCTGCCTCGACTGGGCGATGACCCCACCCGAGCAACTGATCGGCATCGAACCCGTGCGCGGCGTGCCGATCAGCGCGGAGAAACTGGCGATCAACGCCGTGATGGCCGGCTGCCTGCCGATGCACTTCCCGGTGGTGCTGACCGCCATGGCCGCCATGCTGCAGCCGGAGTTCCTGCTGCACGGCGCCACCGCCTCCACCGGCGGATGCGCGGTGCTGGTGATCCTGAACGGCGCGGTCCGCCGCGAACTGGGCGCCGGCGGCGGGTTCAACGCGCTGGGCAACAGCGACCGCGCCACCGCGGTGATCGGCCGCGCCATCCGCCTGGCGCTGATCAACATCCTGGAGGTGCGCCCGGGCGGCATCGACCGGTCCACCCTCGGCCACCCCGGCAAGTTCAGCTACTGCATCGCCGAGGACGAGGAAGACACCACCTGGCTGCCGCTGCACGTCCAGCGCGGCCTGCCGCCCGAGGTCTCCGCGGTAACGGTGATGGCCGCCGGCGCCCCCCGCCAGTTGATGAACGAGTGGACCACCGAACCGGAGGAAATCCTGGAGACTTTCGCCGCCGAGATGCGCGCCAACATGCGGCACTACTCGATCTGGGACGGCAACTACGCGCTGGTGATCCCCAAGCAGTTGCGCGAGCACCTGCAGGGCGCCGGCTGGAGCAAGACCGACATCGCCGCCTTCATCCACCGCCGCGCCCGCATCCGCCGCAGCGAGTGGGCCACGGTGGGCAAGGGCGCCGTGGTGCGCGACCGCGGCGACAGCGAGTATGCCGCCCTGGCCTCCCCCGAGCATCTGCTGGTGGTGGCGGCCGGCGGCCCGGCCGGCGGATTCGGCGCCGTCATCCCGCCCTGGCTCGGCCACAAGAGCCGGGCGGTGACGCTGCCGGTGGGCGTGTGTGTTGACTGCGAGCCGCCGAAGCAGTGAAAGTCGGGCCATGTCGCTGCTCGTCCTCGATCCCACCAACGAGACCGCCGCCACGCTGGGCCAGCCCGCACCGCGGCTGACGTCGCTGGCCGGCAAGACCGTGGGGTTCATCTCCAACGGCAAGGAGGGGACGAAGGGCTTCTTCGCGCACCTGGACCGGATGCTGCGCCAGGAGTTCGGCGTGGCCGAGGTGGTGACGCGGGTGAAGTCCAACTACAGCGCCCCGGCCGATCCGCACATCGTGGACGAGATCGCGCGCTGGCACGCGGTGGTCACCGGCATCGGCGACTGAGGCAGTTGCTCGTCGTGCAGTCTGCATGACTCCATCACCGCAGAGCGTCTGGGCATCCCCGCGATGGCGGTGATGACGACGCGTTTCGTCAGCGCGGCCGAACTGATGGCGCGCGTGCTGGGATTTCCGGAGTATCCGTTCGCGGTGATCGCGCATCCGGTCAGCAGCGCCACCGACGATGCGCTGGCCGATATGGCGGCGGGGGCGGTGGAGCAGGCGCGGCGGTTGCTGCTGCTGGGGTGAGCGGCGGGCCTGCGGGTGGGGCCGTTCGGGGTGCTGCGGAGTTTGCACAGCACGCCAACACCGACCCGTGGAGAGTCTGCCCCTGGGGCAGGCGTTCAACCGGGCAGGCATTCAACCGGGCAGGCGTTCAGCCGGGCAGGCAGTTCAGCCGGGCAGGCGTTCAACCGGGCAGGCGTTCAACCGGGCAGGCGTTCAACCGGGCGGGTATCCAACGCCATGGTTGGGGCCAACGTCATGGTCGGCGAAGGCCGGCCATCCACGTCTTCTCGTAGCCGCCATCAGCAAAGTCGTGGGTGGGGCACCCTCGCCCGCCGCGGTGGTTGGGCATTACGCGGACTGCTCCACCGTGAGAACAATCATGCCTGCTGGTGCCAGTTGGCGCGCAAGGAAAGCAAGATGTAACGCAAAAAACGCAAATGGTCGCAAAGACCACGAATGGGACAGCCTCTGTCTTGCAGGATTGAGGCCTCATGCGATCCGCCGATGATGACGCGCTTCACCATCACGGGTCACCATTTCATCGCAGCCAATCCCGAGTCAGGCGACGTGATCCCCGAGACCGGCGGCATCCGCAAGGTGCGGTGGCGGCGGCAAAGCAGCGGGAAACGGGGCGGCGTGCGGGTGATCTACTTCTACCACGACGCAGGCATGCCGCTTTACCTGCTGATGGCCTACGCCAAGGCCCGGCACGAGGATCTGAACCCGGATGAGAAGAAGCGGGTGCGAGCGGTGGTGGCTGCGATCAAGCAGGACTGGCGGCGGAGGTGAAACGATGAGCAGGTTCGGCGATGAACTGATCGAAAGCCTGTCGGACGCTCTGGCGCATGCCGAGGGCCGCAAGTCAGGCGTGCGCGAGCACTCCGTCGCAGTACCCGACGTGCGCGCCATTCGTCGCGCCTTGCAAATGTCGCAGGAACGGCTCGCCACGACCTATCGAATCCCGCTCGGCACTCTGAAGAACTGGGAGCAAGGGCGGCGGCATCCCGACGCGCCTGCGGCGGCTTATTTGCAGGGGATTGCCCGCCGGCCCGCGGCGATCAAGGAGGCGCTGCAGGAGCGGTGAGGCCAGCGATCTATTCGTAAGGCCGCGAACCCGCGACCTCCGCTCTGAGCCTCCGCGGGATCGAGCACGGTGGATGTAAACAACGCACTGCCAGTTGCTGCCTGCCCCCGCGGTGCGGCTGAAATCATCTCTTGACTCCTCTCTGCGAGTTAGTTAGAGTTACTAATATGCGCCCCACGGCCCACACCGCCGGCCTACCTCCCCCACCCGGTCCCCCAAAGGGCCGGCCCGGCAAGCCCGTGCCGCAGAACATCGCCGACCTCCTGGTCGTCCTCCACATCCTCATCGGCTACGGCCTCCATCTGGCGGAAACCCTCCAGCACCGCGCCGTTGCCCGCGGCTTCGCGACCATCGCCCAGTTCTTCGGCACCGCCCGCGTTCCGGCGATCCGCGCCCGCCTCCACCGCGGCCTGCTGCGCGCCATGGCGCTGGAGAACGTGCTGCGCGCCCGCGCCGCGCGAGGCCGCGATCTCGTCTTCTACAAGCCCCGCCAACCGAGGCCCCGCGCCGCGCAACCGGCAAGCGCGCCACCCGCGCCCTCCGTCGCGGCCCCTCAGCCCGCGCAGCCGCCCCCGGTCCGCCGCCCCGATCCGGACGAAGCCCCCGATCCCGACGCCCTGCCCACGCTGGCGCAGCTTGAGGCGGAAATCCGCCGCCGCCCCATCGGCCGTGCGGTGGCCGACATCTGCGCCGACCTCGGCATCTCCCCCAGCCTGTGCCGCGGCGATCTCTGGCTCGCCCTTTCCGAAGCGCTCATGTGGTATCGCGGCAACCTGCCCAAACTCATGCGGCAGTTCCGCCGCCGCGAAATCCACTTCTGCAACACGGAAGCAGACCGCAACCCCGCGCTCGGCTGGCCGGAGCCCACCCGCGACGGCATCCGCCGCAGGCTGGGCTTCTTCATCGGGGAAAAGCCGGTCCTGCCGCCCCTGTTGCCCGCGCCGCCCCGGCCGCCTGCCACCGTCCTCCGCCCGCCCTGACCGCCCGGCCCGAGTCCCACACACCCATCGCTCAGCGTCCGCAGCCAGGGCGCGGCCAGCCTGCACCCGTCACGACGCCGCCCGGCCCGCCGCCGGTGGATACACACCCGTGCCGCCCGGCCGACCATGCCCGGCCGTCGCCCGCCAGCCCACACAGCGTCCCGCCGCGCGACAGACGCGTCGCCTGCCAATTCCTGTCCCGGCCGAGGCCCCGCTCATGCCCCGCCCCGCGCCGGAAGGGCGCAGCCGCCCCGCGTCACTCCCCCGCCGCCGGCGCCGCCCGCGGTACCGCAGCCGGTTCGGCTGCCGGCGCCGGCACGGCGGCCGGCCGCTCATGACGCCGCATCAGCAGCAACAGCAGCAGCGGCGGGATCACCACGAAGGTCATCAAGCGAAAGTCGTTGTTGAACGCGATGATCTGTGCCTGGTGATCGACCATCTTGTTCAGCAGCGCCGCCCCGTGCCGCGTCGCCGGGTCCAGCGCGTGCGACACCGCATTGTTCCCCTGCAGCAGGCGGTTGAACGGGGTGATCTGCGCGACGATCCCCTCGTGCGAGGTCTGGATGTTGCGCACCAGCATCAGCGAGGTCACCGACACCCCCACCGCCTGCCCCAGGTTCCGGCACAGCGACTGCAACGACGTGGCATAGCCGCGCAGGTGGGACGGCAGCGTGGTGAAAGCCACCACCGTCATCGGGTTGAACACCATGCCGGTGCCGAAGCCCTGCATCAGCAGGGTTGCCATCATTACGTGGTCGGCCACGTCCGGGGTCCAGAAGCTGATCGAGTACAGCGCCAGCCCCATGGTCAGCAGCCCGGTCGCCATCAGCTTGCGGTGGTCGATCACATGCGACAGCCGGCTGGCCACCTGCATGCCGATCATCACCCCCAGCCCGCGCGGCGCCAGCGCCCAGCCGGCGGTCTCCACCGGATAGTCGGCCAGGCTTTCCAGGTACGGCGCCATCAGGGCGGAACTCGCCAGCATGACGGTCGCGGTGCAGAACACCATGGCCACCCCGCAGACGAAGTTGCGGTCCTTGAACAGGGCCGGCGGCAGGAAGGGCCGCTTGTGCGTCAGCATGTGGACCAGGAACAGGTAGAAGCCCAGCCCGGCCAGCACCGCCTCGGTGATGATCTCGCGGGAGGAGAACCAGTCCAGCTTCTGCCCACGGTCCAGCATCATCTGGAACGCGCCGACCGCCATGGCCAGCACGGCGAAGCCGATCCAGTCGAACCGCATCTCCGGCTTGGGCAGCGCCCGCGGCAGGAAGACCAGCAGGCCGAGCGAGGCGATCACCCCGAAGGGCAGGTTCACGTAGAAGACGTAGCGCCAGTTATAGGCCTCGGTCAGGTAGCCACCCAGCGTGGGACCGACGATCGGGCCCACCATCACGCCCATGCCGAAGATCGCCATCGCTTCGGCGCGGCGTTCGAACGGGTAGATGTCCAGCATGGTGGCCTGGCTCAGCGGCACCAGCGCGGCGCCGCACATGCCCTGCAGGAAGCGGAAGCAGACGATCTCGGTCAGCGAATTGGCCGCACCGCACAGCATGGAGGCGATCACGAAGCCGGTCATGCAGGCGATGTGCAGGTTCTTGCGTCCGAACCGCACCGCCATCCAGCCCACCGGCGCGGTCATGATCGCCGCGGCGATCACGTAGCTGGTCAGCACCCAGGTGATCTGGTCGGCGCTGGTGGACAGCGTGCCCTGCATATAGGGCAGCGACACGTTGGCAATGGACGAGTCGAGCGACTGCATCAGGTTGCCCATCATCACGCACAGCGTGATTACGCCGCGGTGGGGAACCTTGTGCTGTGTGCCCGACATGGCGGGTCAGTGCGGCCGCGCGCCGAAGGGCGGCTGAAGGGGCGGATCGCCGGACGTCATGCTCTTGGACAGGTTCACATGTTTGCAAAATTCTGCGCCCTTCCCGCCCGGACGCCAACCCTGCCCATCGCCCGCCTCTGCCAACCGGCGGAGCGTCCCGCCCACGCCGACCGTGACTGCTGCATGGCCCGCGAAGGGGGCCGCAATCCAATCCCGCGCCAATCATCGTGCGGGTGTGCGCTGGCAGGCGGTACAATGTCGTGTCGGGCGAAGATCCGCCACACACAACGGGTAGGTGCCGCCACGTGCGCGCAGCCCATGCCGACGCCCGATCAGTCCGCCAGCACCTCGATCGCCATCGACTTGACCAGCGCCAGCACCGGCGCGCCGGAGGCCAGGCCGAGCCGGACCACCGCATCGGGGGTGACGCGGGCCAGCATGCCGCCGCCGTCCAGCGCCACCTCGACCAGCGCCGCGTGACGCCCCTCGTCCGGCACGATGCCCCGCACGGTTCCCCGGACGACGTTGTGCACGCTGATGCCCTGCGGTTCGGCGGTGGCCAGAATCACTTCCCGCGCCGGAATGCGCACGCGCACCCCGCCCCCCGGCGGCGTGGCCAGGATCGGCACCAGCAACTCCCGCCCGGCCGCCTGCAGCCGGGTCAACTGACGTGCCGGATCGTGCGCCACCACCGTGGCCGGCAGCACCGCCGCCGCATCGTCCCGCGCCGCCAGCGGCAGGTCGCCGCGCGCCATCACCTCGGGCAGCGGTCCGGCCGCGACCACATGGCCGGCGCGCACCAGCACCAGCGTATCCGCCAGCCGCGCGACCTCATCCAGCGCATGGGTCACGTACAGGATCGGCAGCGCCAGCGCGTGCTTCAGGCGGGCCAGGTACGGCAGGATCTCCGCCTTGTGCTGGCCATCCAGGGCGGCCAGCGGCTCGTCCATCGCCAGCAGTCGCGGCTGCGACAGCAGTGCCCGGCCGATCGCCACCCGGC
Source organism: uncultured Alphaproteobacteria bacterium (assembly GCA_963721065.1). GTDB lineage: Bacteria > Pseudomonadota > Alphaproteobacteria > Acetobacterales > Acetobacteraceae > CAWBLP01. The sequence goes on along the minus strand of CAVRHO010000008.1, from coordinate 207,324 downwards.
TGCGCTCGCCGCCCGACAGCATGTGCGGCCGGCGGTCCAGCAGTGGCCCGATCGCCAGCAGGTCCACCACGTCGTCGAACCGGATCGGCCCCGGCGGCGCCCGGCGCATGCCGTAGCGCAGGTTGGCCGCCACACCCATGTGCGGGAACAGGCGGGCGTCCTGGAACACCAGGCCGATGCGGCGCTGCTCCGGCCGCAGCCAGGTACGGTCGTCCACCAGCACGGTGCCGTCGATGGCGATGCGGGCGCCGATGGGGCGGAACAGGCCGGCGACCGCGCCGATGATGCTGGACTTGCCGGCGCCGGACCGGCCGAACAGCACGGTGGTGCCGGGGGTGGGCGCGTCGAACGCGATGTCGAAGGCGACCGAACCGAAACTGTGGCGGAAGGCGACGGACAGGGTCATGGCTGGGATCGCACCTGGCGGGGTCGGCCGCCCGTCATCCGGCCACGCCGGCCTGAGATGGCGCCCGTTCGATTACCCCCACTTCCCGGCGCGCTGCAAATACGCCTTGGCGTTCCGCCGCAGCCCGGCCAGGTCCAGCGCCGAGGGTTGCACCGCTGGTGCCAGGGCCACGCCGCCGCAGCAGATCAGTTCGACGATCTGCGCGCCCAGCGCCCGGTAGGCTTCCAGTTGCGACTCGGAAAACCACTGGTCGCCCGTGGACTCGTGTGGAAACGTGTTGTGGATGTTGGCATAGCTCCGCACCCCCGCCGATTCGGTGCCGAAGTAGTTCGGCTTCAGGTACAGCAGCCAGCCGGGAATGTCCGAACCCGGGTAGTCGATCCGGCCGATGCCGCAATACACGCCGTTGGCCGGCGGCACCTGTCGCGCGGTGACGTCCAGCCGGTCGAACCGGATGCTGACCCCCATGTCGATGAACGCCTTGCGGGAGGCGTTTCCCAGGTCCTCCAGGGCACAGTGCGGATCGCATCCCGCATCGGCGACCACGATCATGCGGCAGCGGCGCCGGACCATTTCATAGAGCCCCAGGTTCTCGAAGTGGCCGCCGTCGGACAGATAGATCCACTCGCTCCGGTCGTTGGTGGCACCGGCCAGTTCCTGCAGCGCGGGCCAGATGCCGGGCGTCGGCCCCTCCTCGCCGTAGGCCGCATGGCGCGGGTTGCCCAGCCACCAGCCCAGGCGAACGTTGAACAGCATCAGCAGGAAGCCGACCAGAGGCGAGGAGTGATAGCCCTGGTCCGGACTGACCGCCGCCCCGGAAATCGCCATGGCCGTGCCCAGGCTGATACCCCCGTGGGGATCGCCATAGACGCGGGTGGGACGGAACCCCACGTCCGGATTGCCGCATGCGAGCGGCGTGATACTGAAGGAAGCGCCCTTGCGCTCCTGCCACGCCAAATTCTTGGACGACAGCACGTTCAGCGTGGTGTTGATCACATGGAACAGCGGTGCGTTCCGCAGGTGCGACCGGTCGGCAGCGACACGGATATTGTCCGCCTGGTCGAAGCCGGTGAAGCGGTCCGGGTCGCGCTGCTCCACGCGCGCGCCACCCAGGAAGGCCCGCACCAGGCGATTGCGATAGACGCCGTGCAGGGAGAACCGGTTGATGTTCACAAAATACGATACGACCACCGCCGCACCGGCGAGCACCACGGCGCCGGTCACCTCGGTCGCCAGCCGCCCCCAGCTTCCCGCCACGGCGGCGACTGGTATCGAAGCGACGATCGCGTCATCCACCAGCGACAGCAGGGCCGCGAGCAGGATGGCGAAGACCACCGCAGCCGCGCTGACCAGCGTATCGAAGGACAGCCACCGATAGGCGTTCCGGGCAACGGTCGCGCCGGTCTTGCCGCTGGCGCCGAGCACGATGGTGGCGAATCCGGAGAGTTCCGCCGAGCGCAGCGAACCAGCCGGCCGCCTGGTTCAAGGCCCACGGGCCATACAGGACCACGCCTGCGATGACAGTCCAGGATATTGTGAGAGCCGCGATCAGTCCGTTGCCCCGGGCGAGCCATTCGCGATCGATGTCGCCGCGCCTGGCGTAGCTGGCCAGCCCGACATACGCCAGTTCCGCGCCCGACAGCGCAAGCAGCATCCAGCCCAGCCCGACGACCACCAGGAACGGCACGGCACCCGGCTCGCTGGCTGAAGCGCCAACGACCGCCTCTGCCTGGCGGGGGACAGCAACGGTCCTGACATCGGAAGAGACAAGGCCCGGCTGATCCTTGGAAAGAACGAAAACCGTCCGGGTTGCTGAAGGCACGGTGCCCGCCGCGCCGGCGCTGGGTATGGCGCGCAGTTCGGCCAGACCCAGGGCGATGATGCACCCGGCCAGCGCACCCCCCGCGACCCATTTCGCCGCCAGTCTTGCCCAGTCGGTCGGCATGACGAAGGACGTCGATTGCGCCTCCCTGCCGACAGGCCGGATCGGCGGCTTCCTTTTGGCCCATCGCGTACCCACCCACCAGGCCACGCCATAGAGCCCGGCGCCGGCGGCCGCCCCCAGCAGAAGCGTCCACGCCCGGTGCTCGGCCAGCCCACGCGCGGCCTCGGTTGCGGCCGCCTCGGTGAAGCAGACCGAGGCCAGAACGGCCGGGATCAGCACCCACAAAAGGAATCCGCGGTCGCCGACCCAGGCACGATCGGTCGCCGCCGTCATCCGGCCACAGACCGAGGCCGACAGGGCGAACAGCAGCAACGCGCCCCCGGCCACCGCCCAGCCGGCCAGGACCGCAACGCTGGCCGAACCGTACACCATGGCAAGCAGGGTGGCGCAGATCTTGGGGACGAACAGCACGCCCAGGAACAGCGGGCCGAAGACCAGCCAGTTCAGGATCAGGTTGCGGACATACAGCGCCACCACCGACCAGGTATCGGGGGAAACGATGCCCAGGCGCGGCGTCAGGTAGTTGCTGTTGGCACGGATCGACGCGATCTCCGCAGCCTCCCGCCCGGAGGTCATCGAGCGGTTCATTTCCTGGAAGATCGTGGCATCCGGCACGCCGCGGCGACGCCAGCCGGTCAGCCAACTGCCGATATAGCCGCCGCCCGAGACCGTGGAGAGATAGTCGAAATGGCGCAGCAGGTCGAAGCGGGCCAGGCCCTGCAGGACGCCCAGCCCGAAGGACGCGCTGCGGATCCCGCCGCCGGACAGGCACAGCGCGGCCAGCGGGTGTTCCAGCCGGTCCACCGCATCCCGCACCGTCGTGCAGCCTGGGACTCCGGCGTATCCGATGGCGCGTCACCGGGCGGCGAACCCGATTTCGGAAGCCGCCGCCGGCAGTGCGGCAAGCGCCTGGACATTCGGGTCCGCCGGCCGCAGCACGGCAAGCTCGTCCCGCAGTACCCGCCAGAGCGCGAGCCGGTCCGACCGCTGTTCCTCCCCGCCACCCTCAACCGACTGCGGCCCAGAGGCACCCGTAGAGGCAATCATGGGGGTCTTCCTCCCACGTTCGATGGCTTCGCTCCGCGGGGAGGGTTTCGTGAGCGCCTGGCGCGGGTGCCCACCCGACCAACCGGCCAGCCTGTCGCCCGGCCAGCCTGTCGCCCGGCCGCCTGTCGCCCCCAGCCTGTCGCATCGGCGCACCCGGCCCGGTGCGGCACCGCCATGGCCGTCAACCGGTCGGCGCCGGCGGGAGTGGCCTGGCCACGCGCACGATCCCCCCTGGTCGTCTTTAGCCGCCATTAGCCCTTGATTGCCGTCAATAAGTCAACGATCGCGTTGGGCGCAGCCCGGGCGGCCGGAGGCCTGGGATCGACCTTTCCGCCGCCCGGTGTAAGAAGCCCCCGAGACCGGCGAGGGCTACCCGAGACCTGAGCCCGACCCACCGACCCGCACCACCGGGCGTAGCGAAGGAGATCACGATGGACCTGCAACTGCGGGACAAGACCGCGCTGGTAACCGGCGCCAGCATGGGCATCGGCCGGGCGATCGCGGCAATGCTCGCCGCCGAGGGCGTGCAGGTCGCCGCCGTCGCCCGCCGCCTGGAACCGATGCAGGCGATGGCCGACCAGGCCGCCGCCGCGGGCCACCCCCGCCCGGTGCTGATCCAGCAGGACCTGATGGCCGAGAATGCCGCCGCCGACCTGCGCGAGGCTGCCATGAAGGCGCTGGGTCGCGTGGACATCCTGGTGAACAACGCCGGCGGCAGCCGCGTCCTGCCGATCGACGCGCCGGAGGAGAAGTGGGTGGAGGCGATCACCCTGAACTTCACCCGCCAGCGCCAGTTGGCACACGCGCTGCTTCCGCAGATGATCGACCGCCGATGGGGCCGCATCATCAACATCACCGGCAAGAGCGAGCCGGAACACCTGAACGCCGCCTTCGCCGCCAAGGCCGCGGTGCATGCCTGGGCGAAGGGCCTGTCGCGCGAGGTGGGCCAGTACGGAATCACGGTGAACTCGATCCCGCCCGGCCGCATCATGAGCGAGCAGATCCGCCGCAACTACCCGGAGGACTACCGCAAGGAATTCGCGGAGACGGAAATCCCGGTCCGCTACTGGGGCGAGCCGGAGGACCTGGCGGTGATGGCGGTCTGGCTGGCGTCCCCGCTGGCCCGCTACATCACCGGCACGGTCATCCCGGTGGATGGCGGGCTGCGGCGGTATCAGTTCTAGTGTTCCAATCCCGACGGATGGAGCTTGATGACGTACCCACATCGTCATGGCCGGCGCAGGCCGGCCATCCACGACTTTTCCTTGGTGCGTGCGGTCAAGTCTTGGGGGGCCGGCCTTCGCCCGCCACGACGGGGTACGCTTCGCCCGTGGGCTCGATCCGCTAGCGTCGGATCACGCGACGCACAGGCGGAGGGCCGAGGGCGGTGAATGCCGGTCCACAAACTGCCCCATGTTCCCTTGCGGGCCTGGGTCGCGAAGCGGACCAAGGGCGGGGGGAAACGCCATGCGAGTCACCGCCAGCAAGGCGTAGCGACGTTCGAGCCCTCCCCCAACCCCGGGTCCGCTTCGCGACCCGGGCCCGCAAGGCAAAGGGGAAAGTCCTGCTGGCAGGCCTTCTCGCCCTCGCCGCCTGCGCCCGTCCGGTGAATCAGCACGTTCCGCCCTTCGCGCGGGTCCCCTACCAGGCCCTCACCCGCAACGCGGTGGTCGCCGTCGCATCGCGCGAGTGGCGCCTGTTCGGTGCGCCGATCGACGACAACCCGCCCGGCACCCTGCCCCAGGCGCTGCCGGAGGACAAAGCCGAACGCCAGCCCGGGCTGTGGCAGCGCGTGGGAGAATACTGGTGGGTGGGCATGCCCCCCGGCAGCCGGGAATCCGGCTGGACCGGCAAGCACAATGGCGAAGGCGTCACCTTCCCGGCCAGCCAGGATGGCCACTACGCCTGGTCCGCCGCCTTCATCGACTACGTGATGCGGATCGCCGGCGCCGGGGACCGCTTCCCCTACTCCGCCGACCACGCCGACTATATCAACGTCGCCAAGATCATGGCGCTCGGCCGGACCTCCGGCTGGCTTATTACCGCGGAGCGGCCCAGCGCCTATGCACCCCGGCCGGGAGATCTGATCTGCGTCGGACGGGGCAAGTCGGCCGCACTGACCTACGATGACCTGCCCGCCGAACGGTTTCCGGCACATTGCGACATCGTGGTGGACACCTCCGTGCCCGGGCAGATCAGCGTGATCGGCGGCAATGTCGATGATGCGGTGACACTGAAGCACGTGCCGGTCACCCAGTCCGGCCGGCTCGCCACGCCGTCCGGCGCGGTGCTGGATTCCCGCTATCCCTGGATGGTGGTGCTGCGCCTGCTTGTGCCGGCACCGCCGGCATCCTGAGTCCCACGCCCCTGCCCTCGTCCAAGGAGAGCGCCGCATGATCACCGCGCGCGTCGTGGTCCGCCCCGAACAGATCATCGGCACCACCGATCGCCGCCTGTTCGGCAGCTTCGTCGAGCACCTCGGCCGCTGCGTCTATGGCGGCATCTTCGAGCCGGGCCATCCCACCGCCGACGCCAACGGGTTCCGCGGCGACGTGCTGGCGCTGATCCGCGAGCTGAACACCACCATCGTGCGCTATCCCGGCGGCAACTTCGTCTCCGGCTACGACTGGGAAGATGGCGTCGGCCCGGCGCAGGACAGGCCGCGGCGGCTGGACCTGGCCTGGATGTCCACCGAGACCAACGCTTTCGGCACCAACGAATTCATCGACTGGTGCCGCCTGGCCGGTATCGAACCGATGCTGGCGGTGAACCTGGGCACGCGCGGGCCGGACGCGGCGCGCCATTTCCTGGAATACTGCAACCACCCCGGCGGCACCGCCCTGTCCGACCTGCGCCAGGCCCATGGCTGGCAGCAACCGCATGGCGTGAAGCTCTGGTGCCTGGGCAATGAGATGGACGGCCCGTGGCAGATGGGCGCCAAGACGCCGGCGGAGTACGGCCGGATCGCCACCGAATCGGCGAAGATGATGAAGTGGATCGACCCGTCGATCGAGCTGGTGGCGTGCGGGTCCTCCGGCCGCTCGATGCCCAGTTTCGGTGACTGGGAAGCCACCGTGCTGGAGCACTGCTTCGACCACGTCGAATTCATTTCGTTGCACACCTACCTCAACAACTACGCCCGCGACACCGCGGCCTTCCTGGCCAGCCCCGACCTGATGGACAGCTTCATCGACGAGGTCGTCGCGATCGCCGATTCCGTCGCCGCCCGCCGCCGCTCGGCCAGGCGCATCATGCTGAGCTTCGACGAATGGAACGTGTGGTACCGCACCCGCCGGCACATGGCCGACCGGGTGAAGCCGGGCTGGCCGGTGGCGCCGGATATTCTCGAGGAACGCTACACGATGGAGGATGCCCTCGCCTTCGGTGGCGCCTGCATTTCCCTGCTCAATCACGCCGACCGGGTGAAGGTGGCGTGCCTGGCGCAACTGGTGAACGTGATCGCGCCGATCATGACCGAGACCGGCGGTCCGGCCTGGCGGCAGACGATCTTCCATCCCTTCGCACATTTCAGCAATTTCGGTCGCGGCACGGTGCTGCAGGCGGAGGTCGATGTTCCGGCCTACGCCGCCAGCTACTACGACCCGCGCGGGACGCAGGAGCTGTACTTCCCCGTGCAGGCGCCGTACCTGAAGCTGGCGGCGGTGCGTGACGAAGGGTCGCTCACGCTGTTCGCGCTGAACCGCCATTTGACCGACAAGCTGCAGATGGACGTGGCCTTGCCGGGCTTCGCGGATTGCGCGGTGCGCGAGGCCTGGCAGATGCACGATGCCGACCTGCAGGCCACCAACACCAGCGCCGCGCCCGAACGTGTGCGGCCGGTGCGGCTGGAGCACGTGGACGTCACCGACCAGCGGCTGCGGGCCACGTTGGCGCCGGCATCGTGGAACGTGCTGCGGCTAGGCGTCCGATAGGCGCCGCTTCCGGGCGGTAGGCGGCGCTTTCAGACGAGGCACCGCTTTCAGACAGGCGCGCCGCTTTCAGACAGGCGCGCCGCTTTCAGACAGGCGCGCCGCTTTGAGACGGGGAGCGGCGCTTTCTGCCGCCGGGCGGCTCCGTTCCCGCGGCACTGGGCACACATGATACCGAGGGTGTTGCCGGAACCCTTTCCACCGCCGCTACGGCAGCCGCGCCAGCCGGTCACCCAGCAACGCGAAGAAGCCATCGGCATCGACGGTCTCCAGCACCGTCGCATTGGCGGCCGCCCCCGTCCGCTGCCACCGGTCGATCACCGTCCGTCCGCGGCCCGGCCCCGGGCCCAGGTCCATTTGCACGAAGCACGGCCGCGTCGTGAACAGCTCCGGCCGGATCAGCCAGGCCACCGCGCAGGGATCGTGCAGCGGCGCCCCGGCCCCGCCCAGACGCCGGGATGGCGGCACGCTCGCCTGGATGTCGCACGCGGCCGCGAGACACCGCCCGCCGCCCAGCGCCCGCCAGGCCGCCAGCCGGGCGGGCGTGGTCAGTGCCTGCGCGGTAACCTCCAGCGTGGCGAACACCACCGGACGGCCGCAGGCCAGCAGCACCGCCAGCGCCTCGGGATCGTTCAGCGCGTTGAATTCGGCGGCGGGCGTGGCATTGCCCTCGCCCCAGGCGCCGCTCATCAGCACGATCTGCGCCACCTTCGCGGCCAGGTCCCGCTCGACCATCAGCGCCAGCGCCAGGTTGGTGGCGGGAGCAATGCCCACCAGCGTCACCGGTTCGGGTGCCTCGCGCAGGATGCGGCGGATCGCATCGACCGCGAGACCCGGGGCCGGCGCATCGCCCACCGGCAGCGCGATGCCGCCCAGCCCGTCCACCCCGTGCGTCGGCTCACTGACAAAGGCGCCCAGCAGCGGGCGGTCGGCGCCGGCGAAGACGGGAACAGGGGCGCCGGCCAGCCTGGTCAGCGCCAGCGCATTGCGCAGCGTGTCGGCCAGCCCGACATTGCCGCCGGCCACGGTCACCGCGCGCACATCCAGCTCCGGCGAGGCGAAGGCGAGCAGCAGGGCCACGGCATCGTCGGTGCCCGGATCACAGTCCAGGATGATCGGGATCGGCATGGCTGCGAACCTTCTTGAAACGATCGTGTCTCCGGTGCCACGGTGGCCGGCACAGGAGCCCGTTGCATGTCCCAGCCCGATGATCTGCACAAGCCGTCACTGGAGTATTTCTCCGTTGCCATGTCCGGTGCGTCGCCGCAGGGGCAGCAGGCGGTGATGGTGCCCGCATTTGCCGGGACGCTGGCGCCGCCGGTGCCCGACCGCATCCGCCGGCTGCGCAGGCACCTCGTGGAATCGATGCGGGCGGAGCGGGAGATGAAGCATCCCGAGCGTGCGGCCGGGCCGGTGACCCCGGATCCGGCCGGATTCGTGGGCGAGGTGGTGCGGGCCGCCTGCACGCTGTGCCAGGGCTGGTGCTGCAGGAAGGGCGGCGAGCACGCCTACCTGGACGAACGCACCATGGCCCGCGTGCGCCGGGCCCGGCCGGATCTCGATGCGCGTGGAATCATCCGGCTTTACGTGGAGGCTGCCGCCAATCCGGCTTTCGCCGATTCCTGCGTGTTCCACGGCGCGCAGGGCTGCACCCTGGACCGAAGCCTGCGGTCGGAGATCTGCAACACCTATTTCTGCAGCAGCCTGGGCACGCTGGTGAAGCAGGACACCCCACCCGACAGCGTGATGATCATGGCGGCGGAGGGACAGGTCTTCCGCACCTCACCGGTGCTGACCCGTAGCGACCGGACGTAACCGCCACCGGTCCTGCGTGACCGGAACGGGGCGGCGATCCTCATGAACCGGGTCTGCCCGGGCTGGGGTTGTCGGGTCGCATGAAACCGTGCACCCCGTTCATTGGGCTACAAGGCTCGAACGATGATCGGGCCCGGCAGGTTCGGGGCGCAGGACACCTGCAACAAACGGCGGCGACAGGCTCAGGCTTCAACGCAGAAAAGGATCAAGGCGCCGCTGACCGCCCCACAGGGGCTGCGACGTCGCCACCCGACGCCGCAACCGGGGCCGTTCGAGCGTCAGTTTCCGGCCGGCGAGGCCGCGCTCTCGGTGGCGTCGTCGGGTTGCACGACGCATTCCTGCCGCAGCATCAGGCGGTTCCGCCGCAGCATGCGATACAGCGTCACACGCGACACCTTCAGTTCCTGTGCGGTCCGCGTGATGTTGAACCCGGTCCGCTGCAACGTGTGCAGCAATGTCTCCCGCTCGGCGTCCGTGCCGGGCGGCGGGCGCGAGGTCCGCTGCGGCTCGACAGCGGTCACGGGCTGGACCGGCTCCAACCGGAGGTCGCCCGGCTCGATCCGATGGCCATTGCTCAGCACCACGGCACGGCGCATCGTCGCGATCAGTTCGCGCACATTGCCCGGCCACGGATAGGTCTCCATCATCGCCACCGCCTCCGGTGAGATGGAGTCCACATCCCGTGCCAGGTCACGTGCGATCTGGCGCAGGAAGAACTTCGCCAGCACCTCCACGTCGCCCTCGCGTTCGCGCAGCGGCGGCAGATGCAACCCGAGAACGTTGAGCCGGTAGTACAGATCCTCCCGCAGCTTGCCCGCCGCGAGTGCCTCCCGCAGCCGGACATTGGTTGCCGCGATGATCCGCACGTCCACCTTCACCGGCTCATGCCCGCCGATCCGCACGATCTCGCCTTCCTGGAGAAACCGCAGCAGGTGCCCCTGCAGATCGAGCGGCATATCGCCGATTTCATCGAGGAACAGGGTTCCGCGATGCGCATGTTCGAGCAGGCCACGCTTGCGTGTCTGGGCGCCGGTGAACGCCCCTTTCTCGTAGCCGAACAGTTCCGAACCGATCAGCGTTGCCGGCACGGCCGCGCAGTTGACGGCAACAAACGTTTCCTTCGACCGGCTGGAGCGGTCGTGGATGGCACGCGCGACCAGTTCCTTTCCGGTGCCGCTTTCGCCGGTGATCAGGACCGGCGCATCGCAGGTGGCAAACCGCCGGATCTGTTCGAACACGTCCCGCATGGCCGGACTGTTGCCGACCATGAACTCGACCGGGGGGTCGTCATACGGGTTGTGCTCCGCTGCGACCCGGTGTTCATGCGGGACATTCTCGCGGCCAGTGATTTGGTGATGGTGATCGGAAGGCGCGTGCTCTTGGTACATGATCTTCCTCGTGCATCACACGCGTTGGCTTGCAGGCTGATGTCGATTGCGCGGCAGGGATTTGTCACGGCTGGCAGGCGTTACCCCCGGCAACTGACTCATATGGCTCACACGCGTTAACCGTGCTTTAGCGTTTGTGTACCAATCGTTAAGGAACATCTACTGGCAAGCTTGACAGTGCGGAATGGACTGCGTTGGCTCCCAGCAACGATCCTCTCTGCGGGATGCGGAAGTGCCGGACAATTTACCCCGGGGCGAGCCACGATTGGCCACAACATCTGGTGTTCGTGCCCGCCGGATCCGGATAGATATGCGAAGCCAGCGAATGCGCATCGGCATCAAAGCGTGCCGTCGGGCGGCAAATACGCACGAACGAACCGGTGTGACAGTCCAATGAACGATCGAGCGATATGAAACGCCCCCTGATTCCGTGAGCCCGGCAGCCGGCCGATCATCGCCCCGCCAGGACAACCCACAGCAGGGCCGCAAGCGCAAGCCAGAACACGGTCCCGATCAGGGCGCCAAGCAGCACGCCCTTGAAGGGACGCAACGTATCGGCCTGATCGTCATTCCGCGGAACACGCGCGGCCTGCCGGCGCCCAATCCGGTGACCGGGTAGGGCAAAATCCTCCTCCGCGGGGGACGGAGCCTCGACAGGCTGCTGGCCGCCGCCAACACGCATCGTGAGGATACCTTTGCATGTGCCGAAGGCAAAATTCTCGACGGTCTCCGCCGGTCGTTTCTACCGTCAAAACTGACAGAGCCCGCGACGGACGGCGGATCCGGCGCTTCCTGCGCACGGCCGGGCCGGCTGCCGCACGCCGACGTAGCGGGTCAGCCGGATGATGCGGTCCCGCCCGATATCCGGCCTGCTTCCGGCAGAAGAATGGTGAAGGTCGTGCCGGCGCCCTCGGCACTCTCGACCGTAACGTGACCACCGGCCGCCGCGACCGAGGTGAACAGCACGCTCAGCCCGATGCCCTGGCCGCCCTCTTTGGCCTTGGTGGTGAAGAACGGCTCGAAGATGTGCTGCATCGTCTCCGGCGACATTCCGGTGCCGTCGTCGGCAACGGAAAGGGCGACGTAGCGCCCGGGCCCGGGCGCACCCAGGGCAGCCGCCCGTTCCGCGGTCAGCGTCAGGTTGCGGGTCTCTATGCGGATCTTGCCGCCCGAGGGCATGGCGTCGCGCGCGTTCGCCACCAGGTTGACCAGGGCCGACTGCAGACGCTGCGGATCGAAGCGGCAATCCCACAGCCGGGGCGAAGGCTGCAATTCCACCCGCACGGTCCGCCCGGTGATATGGCGCAGCAGGTCGGAAATTTCCTCCAGAACGAGGTTCACATTGACCCGCTCCACCCCGGACGTGCTGCGTCGGGCCAGCGATGACATCTGCTGTACCAGCCTGGTCGCCTCGTGTGACAGTTTCAGGGCCGGCTCGACCAGCCGCTGCACCCTTTCGTTGTCGGACGCCGCTCTTTCGATCAACTCAAGGTTGCCGCGGATGGTGAACAGGTAGTTGCCGAAGTCGTGGGCGACGCTGGCCGCGAGTTGGCCGATGCTCTCCATGCGCTGCATCCGCTCGAGGTCGAGTTCCATGGCCCGCAGGCGCTCGCGTTCCTCGCCGCGCTCCTGCACAACCCCTGCGGCATGTTCCAACGCGGCATACACCGCGTCGATCTCCCGTAAACGAACGATTGCGCGTGGCGGTGGTGACGTTTCATGCGCAACCGCATCCGCCACGGCCGTCAACACGCGAATCTGGCGGCTCAGGAACCGGCCAAGCAGCAGGGTCATCAACACCGGCACGGCGAGCAACAGCACAAGGGCGCCGATCAGCAGGCGCGACAGCATAACCGGCGTTTCCACCAGCTGCGCGGGCACCAGATAGGCGACGTCCCAGGGCGCTACTGCCGAGCGAACCAGAACGGTGTAGGCGCGCTTGCCACCGGTCGAGACGCTGGTAATCACCGGTTCCCCGTTGGCGGGCGCCGCGTTTGCCCGCGAATAGGGCCAGTTCCGGCCGACCTCCGCCGAATTGGTTGCCGCAACCACCATGCCCGTCCCGTCGATGATTGCCGCCTTGGCGCCCGCGCGCGCGTCGTGAAACGTCAGGATCGGCCGGAACCTGCTGGCGGGCAGAATGGCCATCACGCTTCCGGCCCCGTCATCCTCGTTCCCGACCGGCACGGCCAGTGCGACAACGGGTTGCCGGCCAGCCGGCAAGCGGAAGACGATCCGGAACCCGTCGTCGCTGCTCGCGGTGCTGAGGGTCCCGGCGAGCGCGGCAACCGTGCTCTCCGGCGTGCTCCCCTCCACGGCGCGCACCCGGCCCGTGGTGTCGAACACGGCGAGCGCCTGCCAGTCGTCATGCCGGGAGAGGTAGCGTTTCGCCACTGTCTGGAAGGCCTGGGCGCCGCCACCGAGGACATCTGGCGAAGCGGACAGGACGTCGAGTTCGGTGATCATGTCCTTCACCTCGACATCGACGATGGTCGCCAGGGAGCGCACCCGGATGTGCAATCCCTCCTCCACGGCGCGTCGTTGCAAACGAATACTGCCCATCAGCACCAGTCCCGCGACCGCGAGCGAGGGCAGCAGAACCAGGATCATTGCGCCGCCCAGAAGCACGCGAAGTGGCACGGAATTTGGTAGCTTCGTCATCAGGAGCATGCCTCGGCAGGCTTATCACCGTCTCGTGAGTATCGCCTGAGCAATTTTCGTTCCAGAATTGCCAGTAAACGTACATGAAGGAAACGCCCGTTGACCTAGATCAATGCGAACCTACCTTGTAGGAAGCTTCTGGAAGAACGCGTCGCCGGCACGAGATGCTGGTTGAAGGTTGAAACGAAGGGGGGGCACCGTGTCGGAGCACAATCCGCATTCCGACAGCACATGCACACCGGGCGCGCCCGTCCGCATTCTGATCGGCGACGATCATCAAATCCTTCTGGACATGCTGGGCGTCCTTCTTCAGCCTGAATTCTCTATTGTCGGTACTGCAAGCGACGGCGCGGAACTGGTTACGGAATTTCGACGCCTGCACCCGGACATCGTGATTGTGGACGTCACGATGCCAGAATGCAATGGAATCGAGGCCGCACGGAGGATTTGGTCGCTGGACCCCGAGGCTCGGCTGATCTTCCTGACCATGCAGGACGACCCGGCCCTCGCCGCCGAGGCCTTTGCCATCGGAGCCGCGGCTTATCTGGTGAAGGTGGCGCCGGCATCGGAACTGCTGAACGCGGTCCGGATCGTTGCCGAAGGCGGGCAGTACCTGTCGCCCTCGATCGCCGGAGGCGACATCGATGCGTTGGTGCGGTTGCAACAGGGCGACCCGCTGGCACAGATCTCGGCGCGCGAACGGGAGGTGCTGGGGTTGCTGGTGAGTGGGCTGCCGATGAAATCGGTTGCCCGCACGCTGGGGATCACCGCCAGAACGGTCGCGTTTCACAAGTACAAAGCCATGGAAACGTTGGGCCTGAAGGACAACGCCCAACTCATGGAATTCGCCCTTCGCTACGGCCTGCTGGGGAATCGCCGTCCATAGCGGCGTTTTCGGCTTGCGCCGGCGTTTTCGGCTTGGGCGTTTTCGGCTTGCAGGATGGCGCGCCGGCGCCGTGCGCTTTCCGGCGCCAGCCGACGCCCGGCCGGGCTGCCTAATTCAGCCGGCTCGGCGTCGGTTGCGGCTTGGACACCTGCGCCAGGACCTGGCCCAGCAGAGTGTAAAAGTTTGCAGCAACATCCGTTTCGAGCTGTACGGTTGTCACCTGGTTCGTATCGGTTACGAAGTGGACGATCACCCGCCGCCCGTCGGCGCTTGGACCCGCGTTGATCAGCTTCAGCCGCCCCGGTGTCGGGGCAATCGCCGAGGTTGCTTTCGGCTGCGAGTTCGAGTGGCGGATTGTTGCTGGCCGTCGGCGGGTTGTTGCTGGCGGGCATTGATAACCCCATGGTTCTACTTCGCAACATAGTTCAAGCAGACGCCGCCAACCTGCTCTACTGGCAAGAATCACAGTTTCTTTCCGTTGCTCGCATGCGATATTTCCGCCGTACGCCGCAAATGGCTGAAAACATCCCAACGCAGGTGCGCTTATGCGAGAACCAAAACAAAGTGAAGCACTTCTGCAATGGCTGCACGGCACCATCGTCGGCAGCGTCCAGCAGGGTTACGACGACCTGACCATGCGGCAGCTTGCCGTCATGCTGATCACCTACATGGACGGCGACATGCAGACCGTTCGTGGGCTGGCCGGGGCGCTGGGGATCTCCCGCCCGGCGGTATCCCGGGCGCTCGACCGCCTCGGCGATTTCGGATTAACTCGTCGCCAGATCGATCCGCGTGACCGCCGCAGCATCGTGGTCCGCCGCACCCGCAAGGGCAGCGAGCGCATGCAGCAACTGCGCAGCCTGATGAAGGGTGCCGGCCAGGCGGAGCTTCGGGTGCCTGGCGCCGCGATCGCAAAGACCCGGTCCGGCAGCGCAAGTGCGGCCGAGTTGCGTCGCCGCGCAGCGCCGCCGGCCTGACGTTCGCCGCGCAGCGCCGCCAGCCTGGCGTTCGCTGCGCCGCGTCGCCGGCCTGACGTTCGGCGCGGCAGGTATCTGGTGTGTAACGATACCGGGCCTGCCGCGTCACGCGATCTGGCATCCGTGCCGGTCGGCGGATCTGTGCAGGGCTCCCACGTGTTCGGCATGGCGTAGCCGGACCTTCACTGAACCGTCTTGTGGACCATTACGATACGGACGCAGGACTGCGGCGTGGATGGCGGGACTTCGGGGCTGTCGTCCAACACCTTGGTCGTTGCGGGGGTAATCGCTGGCATGCCGCAGGGCGTCGTGGCGGGCGAAGGCTCGCAACCCGCGTCTTTGTTCTCCGGAACACATCTTTCCGAATGCCTGTGCCGGAATTCCCGGTCGTGCCGAAGTTGTCGACAAGGCGCAGGCGTGGGTATCGGGCCTTCGCCCGCCACGACCTGGTAGATGGAGCGTGCGGCGTAGATGGCGCGTGCGGCGCCGAAGCCGCTCTTTCACGCATCCCCATAACGGTGTTGACTCGGTCGGGGCACACCGCCCCTGCGCCGCAGACCATCGGGGGAGCGAGCAATGCAGGCGGACTACGTCACCGTCGGGGCAGGATCGGCCGGCTGCGTACTCGCCAATCGCCTGACCGAGGACCCGAACACCCAGGTCGTGCTGGTCGAAGCCGGGGGCCGCGACCGGCACCCGATGATCCACATCCCCGCCGGCGACACGAAGCTGCTGGACCACCCCCACCCTGACCTGGGGCTACAAGGCGGAAACGGCGGCGGCGCTGAACGGCCGGAACATCGCCTATCCGCGCGGCCGCGTGCTGGGCGGATCCAGCTCATCAACGGCATGATCCACGTCCCCGGCCAGCCGGAAGATTTCGACCACTGGGCGCAATCGGGCAATCGCGGCTGGTCGTGGGACGACGTGTTCCCCTTCTTCCGCAAGGCGGAGAACTGGGAGGGCGCAGCCGACCCGGTGCACGGCAAGGACGGCCCGCTGTTCACCGCCCGTCGCAGCGACACGCCCTCGTCATGGCTCGTCATGGGCGGATCAGGCCCGCTCACGACCCGGGTGGAATTGGATCACACCGCAGAGGCCGGTCATCCGCGACTGCCCTTTTCCGCCGCAGCACGCGGCCTCCGCGCCGAAACCACGGCGCGCCGCCGCACCACCAGGGACGTGCACTGATGCGTATCACCAACGTCACCGGCTTTCCGGTTCACCCCGGCTGGCGCAAGAACCTGATCTTCGTGAAGGTGGAAACCGACGCGGGAATCACCGGATGGGGTGAGGCATACTCACAATACGACCGCGACCGCGCCGTGCTGGCCCAGGTCTCCGACCTCGGCCGGTACGCGGTGGGCCGCAATCCGTTCGACATCAAGCATTTCACCCTGATGGCGTTCGACGACTTCGCCCAGCGGCGCGGCTCGCTGGAGTTGTTCTGCGCCATCAGCGGCATCGAGCAGGCGCTGTGGGACATCGTCGGCAAGGCCTGCAACCAGCCCGTCTATAACCTGCTGGGCGGCCGCTACCGCGACAGGATCCGCGTCTATGCCAACGGCTGGAGCTACGGCCTGAAAGCGCCCGCCGACTATGCGCGCGCCGCCGAACGCGTGATCCAGCAGGGCTTCACCGCGCTGAAGTTCGACCCGCTGCCCACGCCGTGGCGCACCTACATCCCGAAGGAACACGAACGCCGCGCGGTGGAGGTGGTGCGTGCGGTGCGCTCTGCCGTCGGTCCGGACGTGGATATCCTGATCGAGCAGCACCGCCGGCTGGCGCCGATGCATTCCATCCGGCTGGGCCAGCGACTCGCGGAATTCGATCTGTACTGGTACGAGGAACCCTGCCACGCCGACAACGTCGAGGCGCTGGCCGAGGTGCGGCAGCAGACCTGCCTGCCCGTGGTCACCGGCGAAGCGCTGTATGCGAAAGCGGGATTCCGCCCGGTGTTCGACCGGCGCGCGGTGGACATCATCAACCCGGACGTGGCCTGCTGCGGCGGCATCCTGGAGTTGAAGGAAATCGCCGCGATGGCGGAGACTCACCTGGTTGCCTGCTCGCCGCACAACTACAACTCCACGCTGCTGGCGCTGGCGGCAACGGTGCAGGCGTCGGCGACGATGCCGAACTTCATCATCACCGAGTATTTCCTGCCGTTCGTCGATTTCATCGACACGATCTCGCCGAACCAGCTCAAGCCCGAGAACGGCTACATCAGGCTGCCGACCGCGCCGGGGCTGGGCGTGGATGTGGACGAGGACGCGCTGCGCAAAGTTGCGGCCGGTCCGTATCCGCTGCGCACGCTGCGCGGGCCGGAACAGGAGGGGCCGTGATGACCCCTGCATCCACGGCCCCGGACGTCACCCGCGAACTCGCCACCTTTGCCGCCGGACTGCGTTACGACCACCTCCCCGCCGAGGTGATCGCCAGGCTCAAGACCTGCATCCTGGACACCCTCGGCTGCTGCCTGTTCGGCGCCACGCTGCCCCCGGTGCGCATGCTCGCCACCCTCGCCGCCGAGGAAGGCAGCGGACCCGCCGCCCTGTTCGGCCATCTCCGCGACCGCCGCCCCCACCCAGGCCGCGCTGGTCAACGGCACGGCGGCGCATTCCTTCCAGCTCGACGAAATCCACCTGGAGGCGACGCTGCACCCCGGCTCCGTCGCCCTGCCCGCCGCCTTCGCCCTCGCCACCGACACCCACACGGAAGTCGGCCGCGCCCTGATCACCGCCATGGCCGCCGGCTATGAGGTCGGCTTGCGCATCGGCATCGCCACCAAGGCCCCGATGTTCGCCCGCGGCTTCCACAACCAGGGCACCACCGGCGTGTTCGCCGCCGCCGCCGCGGCCGCCCACATGCTGGGCCTCGACGCCCACCGGACGCAGCACGCCCTCGGCATCGCCGGGTCCCAGGCCGCCGGGCTGATGGCGGTGCAGGAAGGCGCCAACACCAAGGCGTTCCACTCCGGCCGGGCGGCACAGAGCGGCGTGTACGCGGCGAAGCTGGCGCAGCGTGGCTACACCGGCATCCCCGACGTGCTGGAGGCGCCGCATGGCGGCTTCCTGCACGCCTTCGCCGCCATGCAGCCCGACCCGCGCCTGACTGCCGGCCTGGGCACGCACTGGGAAACCCTGCGCGTCGGCTTCAAGCCCGCCCCGGCCTCCAACGGCAGCATCACCGCGATGACCGCGCTGGACCGCATCATGCGCGCGCACGCCCTGTCCGCGGACGACATCCGGCAGATCACCGCGCATGTCAGCACCAACACGCTGCATCACTGCGGCTGGGACTACGACCCGGAGCGCGTGCAGGGCGTGCTCGCCGCGCAGATGAACCTGCGATATGGCCTCGCGGTGATGGCCCTGGACCGCGCCGCCGGGGTGGACCAGTTCCGCGCCGACAAGCTGCGCGACCCGGCGATCATGGACGTCATCCGCCGCGTCGCTGTGCAGGTGGAACCCGCCTTCGACGACCAGGCCGGCGCCCTGCGCGTGGCCTGCCGCCTGGACGTGCAGGGCCGCGACGGCGCGCAGCACCAGGCGGAGGTGCTGTACCGCAAGGGCAGCCCGGAAGAACCGATGACCGCCGACGAACTGGGCGCGAAGTTCACCGACCTCGCCGGCAAGGCCGTCAGCCGGCAGACCGCCCATCGCATTGCGGAGATCGTCGCCGGCCTGGAGCAGGTGGAACTCGCTGGAAGACCTGTCGCGGCTGCTGACCGCGCCGGCCGGATGACGCCCGCCCCCGCACGGGCACAAGCCTCGTCAGGCGGAACGCTTCGGGCCGGCGCATGGCCCGCAACGGTGGGAGACCAAGGATGATCGCCGAAGAAGCCTGGAACTTTCGCCTGCTGGGCCATGACCCCAGCGCCGCCTGGGGTGGCGGCAGCCTGGTCGAGGTGCGCAACCGCCACGCCTATGTCGGCGCCGTCGGCGGATCCTCCTTCAACGGCAACGAAGGCTTCACCGTCCACGACGTCAGCGACCCGCGCAAGCCGCGCAAGGTATTCGAGTTCCTCGCCCCGCCCGGCGTGCACATGCACAAGCTGCGCTACGTGGATGGCGACTTCCTGTACGTGAACTCCGAACGCCTGACCGGCGAGCGCGGCCAGGGCGCCCGCACCGGCTTCTACATCTTCGACATCAGCAAGCCCGCCGAACCGCGCCAGGTGGGGTTCTTCGACACGCCCGGCAGCGGCCCGCACCGCTTCGGCGTGGACAACGCCCGCAAGCTGGCATTCCTGCCCAACGACGCCGAAGGCTGGAGCAGGCGCGTCATCTGGACGCTGGACATCAAGGACCCGCTGAAGCCCGAGGTGATCAGCATCTGGGGCCTGCCCTGGCAGCGGGCCGAGGGCCAGGGCCCCGCCAACGACCCGCATCCGGCGGAAACCGCCTGCACCCTGCACGGCCCGCCGATGATCCGCGGCGACCGCATGTTCGCCGCGTTCTGGGGCGGCGGCGTCGCGGTGATCGACTGCTCCGACCTGTCCGACATGAAGCTGGTCGGCCACGTGAAATGGTCGCCGCCCTTCGTCGGCTCCACCCACACCGCCTGGCCGATCGGCGACCGTCCCTACCTGGTGGTCACCGACGAGGCCCGCGCCAAGCAGAACTACTGGGACAGCCAGTTCATGTGGGTACTGGACATCCGCGACGAGACCAACCCGATGCCGGTGTCCACCTGGTTCCCCGACCGCGACAAATACTTCAACCGCGGCGGCCGCTTCGGCGCGCACAACATCCTGGAGACCATCCCCGCCGAGGGCCCGTTCGCCGACACCGTCTTCCTCACCTACTTCAACGCCGGCCTGCGCGCGGTGGATGTCAGCGACCCGCTGCGCCCGACCGAGGTCGGGTGCTATGTTCCCGCCTGCCCGGACGGGCAGCGGGCGATCCAGTCCAACGACATCGGCTGTGACGAGTTCGGCAACCTGTATCTGATCGACCGCTGGGGCGCCGGCATGCACATCCTGGAATACACACGGTGACCCATGTGTGAGAACTGCGCGGCGCTCGGCGCCCCCATTCGCCCCAGCGCGGCCCTGATCGCGCGGACCCGCGCCGTGGAGGCATCACTGCCGGGGGAGCGCGTGGCCGACGCCGCCTTCGCGGTGTTCTTCGGCGAGCGCGGAGGCTCGATCCCCTGGCCGCAATACCAGCGCCTGCGCCAGGCGTTCGAGACCGCCGCCGCCAGCCTGACCCGCCGCCCGGTCGGCTCGTTCCGCTGCGAGGTGGCTTAGCGGGCGGACGGAATTGGGGCGGCGGCGCCTCGGGGGTGGCCGCCGCACCGACCGTACAGGCCACGGCGGCCCGCCCATCTTGCTGCTTCTCAGGCGGCGTCGCGCCGGGTCGTAAAACCCTCTCCCACGAACGTGCGGTCCCAGCAGGGCAGTCGCTCCACACCCTCGGTCAGCCAGCGCCGCAGGTTCCTGTGTGGCTCCAGCGGCAGCCGCTGATAGGGATGCAGATGCGCCGGGGCCGCGAGCGCGATATCAGCAATGGTCGGCTGGTCGCCTGCGATCCAGGCGCTGTTCGCCAGCCTGGTATCCAGGACTCCGGCCAGCTTGTGGAACGTCTCGTCCTGCGCGGCAATGACGGACCCGTCCGGCGCACTGCCCAACAGCGGCTTGACGCAATGCTCGACCAGATAGACGTAGCAACAGGGAAACCAGTGTGCCGCTTCCCATAGCAACCAGCGATTGATGTCTGCACGGGTCCGCAGATCGGTCGGATACACCGCGTGGTTTCCGGTCTTGTCCGCTGCGTAGGCGAGGATCGCATTCGACTCCCACAGCACGAAATCATCATCGACCAGCGCCGGCAATGAACAATTCGGGTTCAGGCGACGATAGGCGTCATCGCGATGCTCGCCTTTGAAGTAATCGACATGCACGTGCTCGAACGGCACGTCCATCAGATCGAACCCCGCAAGAACCTTGCGACAGTTTACAGTGATCGGATCGGCATACAGCTTCATGATCGTATCCCCCTTCGCACTGCCTGCCTGGAACGCCAGGCAGTCTGCGGCATGTCACGAACCCGAGGCCGGAAAAATCACCCGCCAGGCAGGAAGCAGGCAGATGCGACGCTCTACATGCGGGCCACGGGCCGGCGACGACTCATGGGTGTTGTTTGACCTTCTGTCAGGCTTGATCCCTGCACAGGGAAGTGCGAATGCCGGACTAGCCGAAGTCCGGGCGAGTTTTGGCGACACTCGGGCGCATTTGGATCTTCTGCCACCAGCCGGAAAGCTTTGGCAAAGGCTTCAAGGCTGCTTTCCCTTCATCCGTTCGGACGAAGTAGTCGAGGATCGGGGCCAGGTGCAGATCGGCCAGGCTGATCGTTGGGCCGCAAAGGAAGTCACCGTCCGCCGCCAGATTCTCCATCGTCCTGAGGGCCAATTCGGCCTGAGGCAGAGCTTTCGCGATCACGGAACGATCCGGGGTGCCGCCCTGGAGAGGAACGACAACGCCCTGTACGAATATCTGGATAACCATCGGATTCCAACTGTAGTTGTCCAGGATCGAACAAATCTGGGTCATGCGGGCATGCTGTCGCGGATCGCCAGGCTGCAATTCAGGCCCAGGAAGGGCCTGGTCCACGTAGCGCGTGACGGCCACCGTTTCGAAGAGAGAAAATCCGTCATGGTCGAGAACAGGAACCTTGCCCCAGGGATGTCGGGCAAGATGTTCAGGCGTCTGTCCGGCTCCATTGAGCGTGTCCACCTCCCGCAGCTCGTAGGGGACACCTTTTTCTTCGAGCGCCAGACGCGCTGTCCTGGTGTACGTGCTGTATGCCGGGCCGTAGAGTATGACGGGCATCGCTTGTCTCCCTCGGTGGTTGAATGTTTGGCTAATACGTGAGGTCATCCTTTCCGTATTCCGGGGACAGATCGTAGTGCCCCTTTCGGACCATGGTCCGTTATCGACAGGTGATCTCAGTCCTCATTCGTCACTGTATTGGGTTGTATCCCGCTATGACGTTGCTTGCTGGTCGAACGGCTTGGAGTGATACGTCGCGTGCCTGCCGTCGCCCCCGACAATGCGGTTCGACGGGATCGTTTCGACGACCTCGGTACGGCTGCGTGATCGGGCCGCGAGGCCATTCGTTCCGGAATCTGACCGGAATTCGGCCGCCGCACACTTCCCCGACACAGGATCGGACTGATCCTGTCGATAATGATGGAGGCCTGCCGAGGCTGCTATGAATTAGATCACAGCATCTGAATCAAGTAAATGGGGTTTAATAGGCGCGCAATATATGATTTTCGTGACCGTCTTTTGGCGCGCCCGCGCCCGGCGTCACTTCGGCCGCAGCCAGATACCGATCATGCCGACCATCACCGCACACGCTATAAGCTGCGTGGTTGACGCCATCCAGATCGCCGTCACGGCGGATGCTCCCAGCCGCCATGAAACCACGATGCTCAACACGATCATCAGCAGTCGCCCCGCCTGCCATAGCAGGGTGACGACCTGACGCTCTATCAGCAGGGGCGACGTGGAGACGGGATGCAATACGCCGAGCGCGAAATAGGCCAGGCTCATCGCGTGGAGGTAAGGTATCGCGGCGTCCCACTGCTGCCCGAACAATCGTGGAAACGCCCAGTTTGCAACCACGTTCACGAACCCGATCCAGGCGGAGCAGAACAGGAACTGGAACGTCAGCACCTGCCGAAAGCGACGATAGAGCTTTGCCCTGTCGAGGTGGACGGACTGACTGACCTCTCCGACGAAGGCCTGAAGCAAGGACGTGCTGACGATGTAGAGCGGCCGGGCGATCACGCGCTCGGTCAGAAACATGAAGCCGGCTGCCTGCGGCGAGTAGAGCAATGTTGTCAGTGGAAACAGAACGACCGCGCCGGAGCCTTCAAGCAGGCGCGACCAGGTTGAGACAAGTGGGAATTTCCAGTACCGCCGCACGGCCCTGCGCATGCCGGGCCTGGAGACCAGGCGCGACAACGGGCGGCGCATCAGATCGGACAGCAGCAGCACGGTTCCGCTGGATTGGCCGATGATGAAGCCAATCACCAAGCCTGCCGTCCCCGCCCCCGACAGGCCCAGCAGGATCTGCGATATCGGTCCGCTCAATCCCTGTGAGATCCGGGTGGACGCGATCCGGGCGAAGGCCCCGGCGCGGGTGGCGGCGGCGAGCACGACCGCGTAGGCGCCGAAACAGGCAAAGCCCACCGGCACCAGGCAGGTGTACGCTGTCCATCCCATCCAGACCAGCATGACGGCAGCCAGGATCAACGTCGTGATGCCCAGGCTGAATCCGCTGACGGCGATCAGGTTGGCAGCCTCCTCGTCGGAAGCTGCGATCGGGATAGCCATTTCGAATCCCAGCGCCGCGAGCACGCTGAGGACGCCGGTGACCGACATGTAAACGCTGAGGTAGCCGAATTCGTTTGGGTCATAGACACGGGTCAGGATGGGAGAGAACAGGACCGAGGCCATCTGCCCCAGCATCGTTCCTGCGAACATGATCCCGACGCTTCGGGCAAAGCTTCCGGAAAACCCAAGCCTGGACGGCATGAGAGCCGCGAGGTGTTTCATGTAACGACGTTCTTCATGGCACGTGATGTCCTCTGTTGTCCCAGGCCCCGACACCGGAGCACGGACGCAGGCGGATACGGGGGCTCCAGGTCCTGCCCTCGCCTAGGCTTCCGGTTTCCGTTCGATCTTCGGGGCCTGCATGAACACCGTTGCGCCCGCCGGGATATCCGACTGGATGACGGTGTTGGGTCCTATGCGGGCGTCATCGCCGATTTTGGTGCGTCCGATGATGATCGCGTTGGCGCCGATGCGAACGCGGTCGCCCACCTGCGGGGCTTCCCCTTCGCGATAATTGTCGGATGCTCCCAACGTGACACCGTGAATGATCGTGCAGTCATCGCCGATGATCGCGTCAGGATGTATGACAATCCCGTTCTGGTGGCCGATATGCAGGCGCCGTCCGATTTTGGTCTGGTCGAAAAGCTCGATGCCATAGACGTTGCGGCACACGATGTATCCAGCCCAGTAGGGCAACCGCAGCAGCTTGCGCAGCAGGCCGGACCGGATCGTCCGCGTCCAGGTGCCGTATCGATAGATCACCAGTGCCTGCAAACCCGGGGTCGTGATCAGTTGCCGATGGCATTCGAAGTCCTCTTTCAGCAACGAAAACAGGCCATGCGCACGGACCAGATCCGCGCCGTAGAGGTGTTCATGTGTCATGAGTTGATGCCCTCGATGTCCGGAGCAATCGCCCAGGCGAAAGCAGCCTCGCACGATGCGAGCACCGCCATCATCCGCGCCTGTCGTCACGAAGCGCCGACGTGCTTCTGGCCTAATGTGATTTGTGCTGCACGCTTGATTTTTCGCAGCGTCGAGACCAGCACCTGAGCACCGTCATCCCGGTTCAGCGTGTTGGCAAGGTGCAGGGCCGACGCCGCCAGGTCGCCGCTTCGTCCCGGGCGCAGACAGACCGGCAGTAGCTCGGGCGGCACCTTGATCGCCACGTCAGGCCCGTTCAGCAGACGACGCAGGAAGATCGTGTAAACATTGCGTCGGAAGCCAGGTGTCTCCCAGGGCTTGGGCACCAGGGATGCATGCAGGATGCTCGGCTGTCGTCCCATCCACCGGCATTGCAGTGTCTGGGGATCGATCACCGCAACGCGCGGAAGATCCCACCGACATGCCTGCTCAGAGAAGCTCAGATACCGGATCGGCTCGGCCGGAAAATCGCTCATCAACAACGCATTCAGTGCTGCCTGATCAGCATCCCGCGTGGGTCCTTCCGCCCTTTCCTGATAGGTCGGCTGGTCGCGAATGCGCCCGCACGCATCCCACCATTTGGAAAGAAGGTCGGGATATTGCGCAGCGTCGAATACGACAAATCCCGAATTGACATAGCTCTGTCTCTCGGTCCGTGGAGGATTTGTTGTTCCGAAGATATCCTGCCATTCAGCAAACCGCCGCACGTATTCCCGGTTGGGAGACACCTTCGGCTCGGGATCCGGGAACACGACGATCCTGCCTTGCGCGGCCATTTCGATCATCGGCGTGAGGTTTCTGGTCGCGATCATGTCGCTGTCGAGGATAAAGACGATCCCTTGCGGATTGAGCAGGTGAGCAAAAGGCTTGTATTGCAAAGCGCTTGCCACGTCGTTTCGGGATAGTGGGACAAGCCTGCAGTGTGGCTCGAGCAAAGCCCGCTGTCTCTCCGTCATCCCGACATCAGCAACAAAGATCGTCTCGCGGTGGCCGACGGTGCGCAGCGAGTTCACGAGACCCACCAATCCTGGAAAGTAGCTGGCACTGGAGATGGTGTAGAAAGCGGTCTGGCTTCCCGCGGATGGGCGGTCGTGTCTTGGGTCCATGGTGTTCTCCGTTGACTCCCCTGGACGGGCTGCCTGAATTCTGCGGGCTGGACAGCCCGTTGCAGCGGCGCCAGTCTAAATTGATGTCAAGCAAATAACCAGTCGTCAACGCAGTTCGCCTGGATCACCTCGCCGCCACCGCGTCCTGCCGGCTTCGGCCCCCACGATCTTCAGCCAGGGCGGCATCGTCGAAGCGGATGCCCGACCATCGCTCAGGCGAAGCCCCGGGCTGTCCATTTTGCTATCCTTCCTTCCCGGCAACCACAGAGAAAGGACGCAGCCATGCACCTGCGCACCCGCCCCGCCTGGGTGGACGAATTCCGCAGCTTCATCATGCGCGGCAACGTGGTGGACCTCGCGGTCGGCATCGTCATCGGCGCCGCCTTCACCGCCATCGTCAGCAGCCTGGTGAAGGACATCATCAACCCGCTGCTCGGCGTCCTCACCGGCGGGGTCAACTTCTCCAACATCTTCTTCGCCCTGAACGGGCACCACTACGCCACCCTGGCCGAGGCCCAGCATGCCGCGGCACCGACGATAAATATCGGCCTGTTCGTAAACGCCATCATCCAGTTCCTGATCATCGGCTTCGCCATCTTCTGGGTGGTCAAGGCCATTGCCCGCATCCATCCGAAGGAACAGCCGAAGCCCGCCGGCCCCTCGCCGACCGAGGAACTGCTGGGCGAAATCCGCGACCTGCTGAAGCAGCGTACACCGTAATGCCCACCGAACGGGCACCCGGGCACCCACTGCGCGGCAGACGTTGACCCGCGATGCACGCCCAGGCAAGGATGCGGCCACAATGATCCTGTTGATCGACAACTACGACAGCTTCACGTTCAACCTGGTCCACTTCCTCGGCGATGTGGGCGGGCGCTGTGACGTGGTGCGCAACGACAAGCTGACGGTGGACCAGGCCCTGGCCCGCCGGCCGGAGGCGATCGTGCTGTCCCCCGGCCCGTGCACCCCGAATGAGGCCGGCATCTGCCTGGACCTGATCGCCGCCGCGGCGGACAAGGTGCCCATCCTGGGCGTCTGCCTCGGCCACCAGGCCATCGGCCAGGCCTTCGGCGGCAAGGTGGTGCGCGCGCCCGTGCCGATGCACGGCAAGGTCAGCCACATCGAGCACCGCGGCACCGACATCCTGGAAGGCATCCCCTCCCCCTTCGCCGCCACGCGCTACCACAGCCTGGTGGTGGAGCGGGACAGCCTGCCCGACGTGCTGGAGCCCACCGCCTGGACCGATGACGGCCTGCTGATGGCGATGCGCCACCGCACGCTGCCGGTGTTCGGCGTGCAGTTCCATCCGGAGAGCATCGCCAGCGAGCAGGGCCACCGCATCCTGGCCAACTTCCTGGCCATCGCCCGCGGCTCCAACCAGCCCGCCCGCGCGGCCTGATCGCGGGTCGGCGCATGTCGAACGATCTGAAACCGGTCCTCGCCCACCTCGCCGGCGGCGCCACGCTGAGCGCGGACCAGGCCGAGTCGGCCTTCGATATCATCATGTCCGGCCAGGCCACCCCGGCGCAGATCGGCGGGCTGCTGATGGCGATGCGGGTGCGCGGCGAGACGGTGGCGGAACTCACCGGCGCCGTCCGCGCGCTGCGCAACCGCATGACGGCGATTGAGGCACCGGAGGGGGCGATCGATGTCTGCGGGACCGGCGGCGACAATGCCGGCACGCTGAACGTGTCTTCCGCCGTTACCTTCGTGGTGGCCGGCTGCGGCGTGCCGGTGGCGAAGCACGGCAACCGCGCCCTGTCCTCCCGCACCGGCGGTGCCGACGTGCTCACCGCGCTGGGCGTCAATGTCGATGTGGGCCTGGACCGGCTGCCGGATATCCTGCGCGCCGCCAACTGCGCCTTCCTGTTCGCCCCGCGCCACCATCCCTCGATGCGCCACGCCGCCGGCCCGCGCGTCGAGCTGGGCACCCGCACGCTGTTCAACCTGCTGGGCCCGATGGCCAACCCCGCCCGGGTGCGCCGCCAGCTCACCGGCGTCTTCGCCCCGGACTGGGCCAGGCCCATGGCCGAGACCCTGGCCGCCCTGGGCAGCGAAGCCGCCTGGATCGTGCACGGCCTGGGTCTGGATGAGCTGACGGTGGCCGGCGAGAACCACGTCACGGAACTGCGCGACGGCACCGTCCGAAGCTTCACAGTCACTCCGGAGGAGGTCGGGCTGGACCGCGCCCCGGTCGAGGCGATCCGCGGCGGCGATGCGGCACTGAACGCGGCCAGCCTGCTGGCGTTGCTGGAGGGCGCCCCCGGCGCGTACCGGGACACCGTTGTACTGAACGCCGCCGCGGCCCTGGTCGTGGCCGGCCGGGCGGCCGGTCTGCGGGAGGGCGCGGCCCTGGCTGCCGACGCGATCGCATCCGGGGCGGCACTGGCCGCGTTGCAGACGCTGCGGCGAGAGGCCGCGCTGAGCTGAAGCTACGAGCGCTGCAGACCCTGCGTCGCAGGACGAGGAGACATCATGCCGAACGACTCTTCCCCCACCGGCCCGGACGTGCTCGCGCGCATTTGCGCCGACACCAGGGCCGCGGTGGCGCAGCGCAAGACCGGCACCAACCTGGACGCCATGCGTTCCGCTGCCGTCCAGGCCGACCAGCCGCGCGGATTCGGCCGCTGCCTGAAGGAGGCCACCGTCAAGGGCCGCTTCGGCCTGATCGCCGAGATCAAGAAGGCCTCCCCGTCCGGCGGGCTGATCCGCGAGGACTTCGACCCGGCGACCCTGGCCAAGGCCTATGAGGCAGGCGGCGCGACCTGCCTGTCCGTGCTGACCGACCACAAGTACTTCCAGGGCAGTCCCGATCACCTGAAGGCCGCCCGCGCGGCGGTGGCGCTGCCGGTGCTGCGCAAGGACTTCATCCTGGACGAGTGGCAGGTCTATGAGAGCCGAGCGATGGGGGCGGACTGTGTTCTGCTGATCATGGCGGCACTGACGGATTCGCAGGCACGCGACCTGGAGGCGCTGGCCCGGGGCCTGGACATGGACGTACTGGTCGAGGTGCACGACCACCGCGAGCTGGAGCGCGCTCTGGGCCTGGAGACCTCGCTGATCGGCATCAACAACCGCAACCTGAAGACGCTGAAGACCGACCTCGCGATCACCGAGGAGCTGGCCCCGCTGGTTCCCGCCGAACGCTTCGTGGTGTCGGAAAGCGGGATGCGCACCCACGACGACCTGCGCCGCCTGGCCGCGGTCGGCGCGCAGTGCTTCCTGGTGGGTGAACACCTGATGCGCCAGCCGGACATCACCGTGGCCACCCGTGCGCTGCTGGGGGAAGGCTGACCGTGACGGCGGGGCGGCCAGGACACTCGGCCTGTGACTCCTTCTGCCCACCTTGCGGGTTGGGGTCCCAAAGGAACCCGCCTTGCTGGTCGGGACCGCAAAGGAATCCGCCTTGTGGGTTGGGACCGCAACGGAAGGCGTCCGCTCTTCCCACCGGAGGCTGCCCATGACCGGCTTCACCCATTTCGACGCCGCCGGCAACGCGGCGATGGTGGATGTCTCCGCCAAGCCGGCGACCGCCCGCACCGCCACCGCCCGGGTCCGCGTGCTGATGGAGCCGGAAACGCTGGCGATGATCCAGGCCGGCACGGCAAAGAAAGGCGACGTGCTGGGCGTCGCCCGCCTGGCCGGCATCATGGCGTCCAAGCGCACCGCGGACCTGATCCCGCTGTGCCATCCCCTGCCGATCTCGGCCGTCACCGTGGACCTGACCCCTGACCCGGCGGCCAGCGTCGTGGAGATCGCCGCCACCGTGCGCACCACCGGGCAGACGGGCGTGGAGATGGAAGCGCTCACCGCCGCCTCGGTCGCGGCGCTGACCGTCTATGACATGTGCAAGGCGGTGGACCGGTCCATGCGGATCGACGGCCTGCGCGTGACCCACAAGGCAGGCGGCAAGTCGGGCGAGTTCGTTCAGGACTGATCCCCTCGGGTCTGCACTCGGCCCCGGTCTCCGCAGGGCCGCGGGGCTTGCACACGGCCCGAGGTTTCCGCACGCATCCGCATCCGCATCCGCACGCCCCCGCATCCGCGTACGCCCCCGCGTCTGCGTACGCCCCCGCATCTGCGTACGCCCCCGCATCTACGCAGGGTCCGGGATCCGAACATCTCCCCCGGGCGGCGCATCGCATCACGGCCTGGCCGTTCCGCGCACCCCGCTCCCGACCTTGAGTCGTCGCCCCCCGCCGCGCACATTCCGCCGGTCTTCAGGAGGTCTGCCACCCATGATCAGCGTCGAGGAAGCCCGCAACCGCATCCTGGCCGACCTGCACCCCACGCCGGCCGAGATCGTCGCCCTGGCCGAGGCCTGGCACCGGGTCACCGCAGCCCCGGTGGCCGCGCGCCTGACCCAGCCGCCGGCCGATGTCTCCGCCATGGACGGCTACGCGCTGCGCGCCGCGGATGGCGGGCTGGACGCCACGCTGCGGGTGATCGGCGCCGCCCCCGCCGGCCATCCGTTCGACGGCCGGGTCGGTCCCGGTGAAGCGGTGCGCATCTTCACCGGCAGCGTGGTGCCGCAGGGCGCCGACTTCGATCCTGCTGCAGGAGGACGCCACCCGCGACGGCGACTCGCTGCGGGTCAACGAGGCCGTCACCGCCGGCCGCCACATCCGCCGCGCCGGCCAGGATTTCGCCCAGGGCGACGAGGTGGTGCCGGCCGGCCGCCAGCTCACCGCGCGCGATATCGGCCTGGCCGCCGCCGCCAACCACCCCTGGCTGAGCGTCCACCGCCGCCCGCGCGTCGGCATCCTGGCGACCGGCGACGAGATCGCCATGCCGGGGGAGCCGATCCCCTCCGGCGGCATCGTCAGCTCCAACTCCCACGCCCTGGCAGCCCTGGCCCGGGCCGCGGGCGCGGCGCCGACCGTGCTGCCGGTGGCGAAGGACACGCGGGAGGCGGTGTCCGCGGTGGCCGACTCGGTGGCCGGGATGGACATGCTGGTGACCACCGGCGGCGCCTCGGTGGGCGACCACGACCTGGTCATCGAGAGCCTGCAGAGCCGCGGCCTGGAGCTGGATTTCTGGCGGATCGCCATGCGGCCGGGCAAGCCGCTGCTGTTCGGGCGGTTCGGCGCCGACCTGCACCACGTGCCGGTGCTGGGCCTGCCGGGCAATCCGGTGTCGGCCATGGTCTGCGCCATCCTGTTCCTGCTGCCGGCACTGTCGCGCCTGACCGGCCTGCCCGCCGCCCCGCCGCCCACCACCACCGCCCTGGCAGGCAAGGACCTGGCCGCCAACGACCACCGGGCGGACCATCTGCGTTCCTCCG
Organism: uncultured Alphaproteobacteria bacterium; assembly: GCA_963721065.1. Taxonomy (GTDB): domain Bacteria; phylum Pseudomonadota; class Alphaproteobacteria; order Acetobacterales; family Acetobacteraceae; genus CAWBLP01. The sequence continues at coordinate 176,615 of CAVRHO010000008.1, read as the reverse complement.
TCAGCACGGACCCGGACGGACGGATCGTCGCGACCCCCTTCCCGGTGCAGGACTTGGCGATGCTGCGGCGCCTGGCCCTGGCGGACGCGCTGATCCTGCGACCGCCGCACGCCCCGGCGGTGGCGGCGGGCACCGAGGTGCCGGTGATCCGGCTGGATACGCTGGGGCTGTAGGCGGCGCGCCGGGGGCTCCGCTGTGTGGCCGTCCCAGTCTGGTGCGGCCGTCCCCGCCGGTATGTGGCCGTCAGGTTTGGCGTGCGAGTCCCGTACAACCGGGTCATGGCCGGCCACCGAGCCGGCCATCTGCCCCCATCAGACCATGCATGCTGCCCCGCGATCCGATCGTCATCTGGGTAGGTGGCAGCCTCAAGGCCTGAGCCTTGCCCACATGCCGGTGTGGCGGCTTTGCCCGGCATGCGATACTCTCCGGAGTTGCAACGAACGACCGTCTGGTTGGCGCAACGCCCGTGATCGGGTCAACAGGGTTGGAAATACGGCTCGCTCGCGATCCGATCCAGCGCTTCCGTCAGCGACAGGCGCTCGCCCACGCAGTGCCACGTGCCGGTGTGTCGGTGCCACATGAGATCGAAGCAGTCCCGGCTGGCATAGTCCAGGCGGGCGAAGGGGGCTTCGAACTCGGCCTTCAGCGACGCCGGATCGTCCGAGCGGTAGCGCGTGAAGAACCGATACTTGTTGCCGAGCCACTTGCCCTCGATGGCAACCGGATAGTTGAACCTGGTCGTGGGGCGTATCTCAGGGAGAAAGCGCGGGCGCAACTGCTCGGCAATCAGCCTCTCGCAGGCTGCCGTGATTGCCGCCTTTTCGGCTGGCGGCGGTTTGTTCCCAGCCCGCCCACCGACATACATCCAGACCCGCTTCGCCACCGCCGCTCCGAGACTTGACCCGCCCTCTTCTACCGCACCGCTCCTATCCCCGGCCAGACGCTTCTGAGGGCTCGCGGTTTCCATCTCCAATTCCGGATCGCAGGTACCCGTCATGGCCGGCGAACGCCGGTCCTCCACGACCTTTGCTAACAGAAGCTACGAAACACGTGGATGGCCAGCCCACGCCGGCCATGACGGCGAATGGTCGGCCATGACGCCTTGTGCCGTGGTGCCGTCGTCATGCCCCACGCCCTGGGTCAGTCGTCGGCGAACGCCGCGACCGGCACCCCCTCGACCTCGGTCTCCGCCCGGAACAGTCCGCCCAGCGTCGGGAATTCCTTCAGCACCTCCTCCGACTTGCCCTCCCGCAGCGAGGTGACGAACAGCGCACCGTCGGCGAAGCACGGCATGGTGGGCCCGGGCACCGGGAAGGAGATCCGTTCCAGCAGCTCGCCGGAGGGCGAGAACCGGTTGATGCAGCCGGCGGAGGGCCCCGCGGACCAATAGTTCCCATCGGTGTCCACCGCCGCCCCGTCCGGCCGGCCTTCGGCGCTGCTCATCCGGGCCAGTTGGCGGTGGTTGCTCATCCCCCCGGTGGCCGGGTCGAAGTCCCACGCCTCGATGATGCCCGACTTGGTCTCCGAGTGGTACATGGTGCGCCCATCCGGCGACCAGGCCAGGCCGTTGGAATTGGCGATTCCGTCGGCCCGCCGCTCCATCCCGCCATCCGGCGTCACACGGTACAGCGCGGCGATCGGCTGGCGGTCCTTCTGCTCGTCGATCGAGCCGACCCAGAAACAGCCGTCCGGCCCGACCTTACCGTCATTGAACCGCGTGCTGTCGGGCTCGTCGATCGATGGCGACAGGTCCTCAATGGTTCCGTTCCGCGGATCGAACAGCACCACCCGCCGCCGCAGCGCCACCACCAGCCGTCCCGACCGGCACAGGCCGAAGCTCGGCACGATATCCGGCAGCGTCCAGGTGTCCCGCGCCCGGCTGTCCACCGACAGCACGTTGATGCACTTGCCTTGGATGTCGGCAAACAGCACCCGGCGATTCTCGGCGTCCCACACCGGACACTCCGCAACAGCGCAACGGGAATCCCATACCAGATCGAACTGCATCATCCTGCCCTTCTCGCAGCAACGCGGCAGTGTCTCCGCCCGGGCCCTCCGGGGCAAATCACCGGCGCGATGACGCCCTGCTATCCGACACCGGAGAGGATGCGTCGCTCCAGCCAATACGCGCGTGCCGACAGGTCGGTGTCCGCCCCGGCCGCCTGCGGACCGATGAACCCGGACAACCACGTCCAGTCCGGCGCCGGGACCTGCATGATCTCCACGTCGTCAACGGGACGGGCGATCACCAGGTGGCTGTCCGACGCCGAGGAGAGATCCAGCCGTTCGTCCGGCGCATGCTCGCGCAGCGCGAAATCCCAGATATCGGCAACCGGAAACGGCGCCTGGACCAGACGCACATGCGGCGCGAGTTGCAGTGGCTGGCCCGCTTCCGCCGCGGCGCCGCCACCAGCGTGCAGCGCTTCGTGGCAGGCCCATTCCAGCCGCGCCACGTGGGGGAGATACGGCAGGCCGGCGAGCGGCGGGAACGCCTGGATGAACTCCGGCAACGACTCCCCGTAGCGTCGCAGGTCGCCATGCCGGAGCGGATGCGCCTCGACATACAGCGCGGCCATGTTGGCGAAGAACGCCTCGCCAACCAGGCGGCAGACCGCCGGGTAAACCGCCTGCAGCGCGTCAGCCTGGGCAATGCGCGTCTGGTTGGCATAGAGGCGAAACCGACGCGCGACATCCAGGCCGCCCGCATACCGCAGGCCGACCGGAGTGGTGTTCTGCCGCACCGCGCCGAGAAACAACTCCTGGAACGCGGCAAGATCCCGGTCCCAGGTCATACGGCCGCCGTCTGCCCGCGCAATATGCCGCCGGCGATACGCGCCTCCGCCACCAGTTCGGGGAGCGGCGGAATGGCGGCATCGCGCTCCAGCAATGTCGGCCGCGGTCCGATGCGCGCGATCAGGTCGGTGTAGAGTTGCCACACCGCGTCACACACAGGCTGGTCATGCGTGTCGATCAACAGCACATGGCCGTCGATCTCCCGCCGCGCATGGCCGGCCAGGTGAATCTCCCCGATGCAGTCACCGGGCACGGCGTTCAGATACGCGCGGGCGTCGAATCCATGGTTGCAGGCATTCACATGGACATTGTTGACATCGAGCAGCAGCCCGCAGCCGGCGCGCCGCACCACCTCAAGGACGAAGTCGCACTCGTCCAGTCGTGATGCCGCGAACTGCACGTAGGTGGAGATGTTCTCCACGAGGATACGCCGCCCGAGATACTGCTGCACGGCATCGATGCGTTCGGCCAGGTGGGCGACCGCCGCCGCGGTAAACGGAAGCGGCAGCAGGTCGGCGACGTATTCGCCGCCACTGCCGTTCCAGCACAAATGCTCGGAGACCAGCACCGGATCGACGACCTCGCACAGGCGCCGGAGCTGGCGCAGATGCGCGCGGTCCAGCGGCTGCGTGTTGCCCAGGCCCAGCCCGATGCCGTGCAGGCTGATCGGGTAGTTCCGGCGGATCGCCCGCAACTGCGCCTGCGGGCGTCCGTCCTGGCCGAAATAGTTTTCGCTGTGGACTTCCAGCCAGTCGATCTCGGGCCGCTGATCGAGCACGGCCTGTTCGTGTTCCGCACGCAGCCCGATGCCTTCGCGCAGTTCGGCCGGCATCAGCCCTTCAGGCTCGCTTCAAGAACCTTCTCCTGCCGCTCGCGGTGGTTCTTCTGCGCCTTGGCATGTTCGGCCGAGGGCAGGTTCCTGTAGTGCTCGATCCGCTTCGCAGCCGCCGGGCTGGGCTGCGTGGTGCCACCGTCGATCATGCCGCAGACCCCGACCGGGACGAAGATGAACGCGCTGGGATCGCGTGCCTTGGCATCGGTGCCCGCACAGGTTCCGGTCGCGGTCGCGCACATGTTGCGGTGCGGCGCGTTCACCCCGAAGCAGCGGACGTATTTCTCGGACTTGAGCTGTGCGATCGGTGACGGCGCGGCCTGCGCCACCGCAGGCAGGGACAGTCCGGTGGCGGCAAGTGCGGCAGCCGCCAACTTCACGCTGGTGAGACGATGGCTCATCGAGAGAATTCCTGGCGTCGGAGAGTGGAACGGAACGAACACCACCGGTGGTCAGGGGCGTCACCGAACAAACAAAATTCCGCTCAGACGCAAGTCAACACACGACTTCTCTCGTTTCCTTTTATTTAGGGAATTTTCGTTCTGGAATTGCTTCAACGCAAAGCAGATGGAACCGGCCGGCAAGGGGGCGGCCCTGCTTGCGAAGACCGCCCCCAAACGCCCGGTTCAGGTGCCGATGCCGCCCATCGCGAGGTACTTGACCTCCAGGTACTCCTCGATCCCGTATTTCGAGCCCTCGCGGCCCAGGCCCGATGCCTTCATGCCGCCGAACGGCGCCTCGGCGGTGGAGATGATGCCTTCGTTGATGCCGATGATGCCGTATTCCAGCGCCTCGGCGACACGGAAGATGCGGCCGACGTCGCGGGCATAGAAATACGATGCCAGGCCGAACTCGGTGTCGTTCGCAAGCTGGATCGCCTCTTCCTCGGTCTTGAAGCGGAACAGCGGGGCGACCGGGCCGAACGTCTCCTCCCGGAAGATCATCGCGTCGTGCGGTACGTTGGCCAGCACCGTAGGCTGGAAGAAGTTGCCGCCCAGGGTGTGGCGCTGGCCGCCGGTCACCACCGAGGCGCCACGCTTCAGCGCGTCGGCGATATGCTCCTCGACCTTCTTCACCGCGTCGGAATTGATCAGCGGGCCCTGCAGCACGCCGGGTTCCATGCCGTTGCCCACCTTCATCGCCTCGACCGCGGCCTTCAGCTTGGCGGCGAAGGCGTCGTACACGCCGTCCTGCACCAGCAGCCGGTTGGCGCAGACGCAGGTCTGGCCGGTGTTGCGGTATTTGCTGGCCATCGCGCCCTGCACCGCCGCATCCAGGTCGGCGTCGTCGAACACGATGAACGGTGCGTTGCCGCCCAGCTCCATGCTGGTCTTCTTGATGGTGGGCGCGCACATCGCCATCAGCTTGGCGCCGACCTCGGTGCTGCCGGTGAAGGACAGCTTGCGCACCAGCGGGTTGGACGTCAGCTCCTCGCCCATCGGGCCGGACGGGCCGGTGATCACGTTGCACACGCCGGCCGGCATGCCGGCCCGCTCACACAGCACCCCCAGCGCCAGGGCCGAGAACGGGGTCTGGCTGGCCGGACGCATCACGCCGGTGCAGCCGGCGGCCCAGCCGGGGCCGGCCTTGCGGGTGATCATGGCCGAGGGGAAGTTCCACGGCGTGATCGCGGCGAACACGCCGATCGGCTCCTTCATCACCAGGATGCGGCGGCCCTTGGCGTTCTGCGGGATCGTGTCGCCATAGACGCGCTTGGCTTCCTCGGCGAACCACTCGATGAAGCTGGCGGCGTAGGCGATCTCGCCCTTGCTCTCGGACAGTGGCTTGCCCTGCTCCGCGGTCATGATCACCGCCAGGTCGTCGGCGTTGGCCAGCATCAGGTCGTTGAGCTTGCGCAGGATAGCCGAGCGCTCCTTGGCCAGCATCGCGCGCCAGGCGGGCCAGGCGCGGTTGGCGGCCTCGATCGCTCGTCTGGTTTCCGCGGTGCCCATGGCCGGCACCTCGCCGATCGCTTCGCCGGTGGCGGGGTTCTTCACCACGATGGTCTTGCCGCTGTCGGACTGCACCCACTTGCCGTCCAGGTAATTGGCCTGGCGGAACAGCGTCGGGTCCTTCAGGGGCAATGGTGAGGTGGGATTCAGCATGCGCGGGTCCTCCTTGCCTCGATCCCCCGGGCGGGCCGGGGGCTTCGGGCGGAACATAAGCGCGTTGCGGCGGGGTGTCAGGGGCGGAGCGGTCGGGGGACCAACGCCCGGGTTGTGCTCAACCCAGGACTTGCCCGCTGCGTCTTGGGCGGCCTGCGCTCTCCGGGGCAACGATAAGCGGCATCACCCCGGTACACAGGGGTCATGGCCGGCCCCCGAGCCGGCCATCTGCCCGGGAACGATCGGGTCGCGGCGGTGCACCGTGCCCGTTCTGACGGGGGCAGATGGCCGGCTCGGGGGCCGGCCATGAGGCGATTGTACGGGACCCGGGCCCATTGGAGGGGACTTCGCTCCGCTGCAGGGGGCTGTGCTCGACTGTAGGGGGCTTCGCTCCACTGCACGGGACCTCGCCCCCCTCCATTGGCCCCCTACCCCAACCCGTACACCGCCCGCGCATTGTCGCGGAACACCATCTGGCGCTGTTCCTCGGTCAGCCGCACCTTCACCCCGCTGTCCGGATCGTCGAAGTCCCAGTGCGGGTAGTCGGTGGCGAACAGGATGCGGTCCCAGCCGATCCAGGACAGGATCGCGGCCAGATGATCGGGGTTTTCCGGCTCGTCCATCGGCTGGGTGGTGAACCACACCTGCTGGCGCACGTAGTCGGACGGCGGGCGCGTCAGGTGCGGCACTTCGTCGCGCATGCGGCGCCATTGCTGGTCCAGCCGCCAGCACAGCGACGGCACCCAGGCCAAGCCTGCCTCGACGATTACCACCTTCAGCGACGGATTGCGCGCCAGCACGCCCTCGCACACCAGGCTGGTGATCAGCGCCTGCTGGCTGATCGAGACTTCGTGATGCTCCTCCACGTAATAGGACGGCCAGCCGGCCGGGGTAATCGCGACGCCGTTCATGCCGGAGGTGTGCAGCCCGATCGGCAGCCCGTGCGCGGCCGCGGCCTCAAAGATCGGCCAGTAGCGGCGGCGGCCGAGCGGCTCGATGGTGTGGGTGACGAGGGAGACCTGGGCGAAGTCGGGATTGCCGGCCCAGTGCTCGATTTCGGCCACCGCGGCGGCGGCGTCCTCTCCCGGCACCACGATCGCCGCTTTCAGCCGCTGGTCCTTCTGCGTCCACTCGGCGTACTGCCATTCGTTGATCGCCCGGCACAGCGCGGCGGCGAAGTCCTGGTTGCGCTGGTCCATGCCGGTGATCGTCAGCAGATGCAGCATGCCGAATTCGATGCCGTAACGGTCCAGCAGTTGTTCCTGCAGAAACTTCAGGTCGGACCCCGGCGGCCCGCCGTTCGGCGGCCACGAATCCTTGCGCGACAGGGCCGGCGCCGACTTGAAGAACGGCGAGGTGCCCAGGAACGGCGACGGCCTGCGCGAGCCATAGGTCGCCAGGTGGTCCCGCCATTTCTGCGACAGGTACGGATACAGGTCGCGCGGCGAACGCGTGGCGTGATGCACGTCGCAATCGACGATGCCCAGCTTCGCCTGTCCCGGTGCGTCGCGGTCCAGCAGTGTCTGGCTCATTGCAGCGTCTCCCGCAAACGAGGGTAGGTCTCCAGCGGATTGTCCAGCAGCATCCGCTGCACCAGCGCCGGCGACAGGCCGGCCGGCACCGCGGCCTGTGCGTCGAAATGCCAGTGTGGGTAGTCGGTGGAGAACAGCAGGAACCGGTCGGTGCCGATCTGCTCCACTGTCTGTTCCATCATGCGCGGATCGGGCGGCGCATCGGTCGGCTGCAGCGTGAAGCGCACATGGTCGCGGATGATTTCCGCCGGCGCGCGGTCCACCCACGGCACTTCCGCGCGCATCGCCCGCCAGGTCTTCACCGCGCGCCACATGAACTGCGGCAGCCAGGTGAAGCCGGATTCCGCCAGCACGACGGTCAGGTTGGGAAACTTGGTGAACACGCCTTCGCTGATCAGGCTGAGCAACTGCGCCTGGTGCGCGTGCGACATCACAACGTAGTCTTCCAGGTAATAGGACGGCCAGCCGTTGTGCGTGGTGGCATGGCGGAAGGTGCTGCCGGCATGGAGGCACACCGGCAGCCCGTGCTTTTCCGCCGCGGCGAAGATCGGCCAGTAGCGTCGCTTGCCGTACGGCGATTCACCGCCGGCCGGCAGCAGAATTTGCACGAACCTGTGATCCGGCGCCCGACGCTCGATCTCCTCCACCGCGAGATCGGTGTCCTGCACCGGCACCACCATCGACGCGCGCAGCCGCGGCTCCGCGTCCAGCCATTCGGCGGCGAGCCAGTCGTTGATGGCGCGCGACAAGGCGGCGCCGAAATCCGCGTTGAAGGTGGATGACGCGCCGTAGAGGCAGTTGCAGATGGCGTAGCGCGTGTTGAACGGCCCCAGTGCCTGGGCCTGCAGCAGCGCCAGGTCACTGCCCGGCTTGCCGGTGTCAGGGCGCCAGTCTGGGCGCCCGTTGGCCGGGATGTTCGGCGGGAAACTGGCGGAGTCCAGCCCGTCTATGCCGCGCACCACCACCTGTTCCCGCCAGTGGTCATCCAGATAGGGCAGCAGGCTGCGCATCCCCGGCACGGCGGGGTGCACATCGCAGTCGATGGCGCCGTTGCTGGCAAAGCTCACTGCGGTTTCCTCCACAGGGGAAAGGCTACCGGACCGGGCTGCCCGCGGCAAACCCGTCAACTTGACCCGCTGTGCCCACCCGCCTAATCCACCGGCGATCGCATCGAAACGGGGGCAAACGTATGAATCGGGTCGTTCGGTTTGGTCTGGCCATGGTTGCGGCCAGCACCATGGCGCTTGGTGTTGCCAACGCGCAGACCATCAAATTCGGCGCTGTATTGCCCCTGACGGGTCCGGCCGGCCTGATCGGCACGCAGGAAATGCGCGGCATCCAGTTCGCGGTGGACCAGGCCAATGCCAAAGGCGGCGTTGACGGCCACAAGATCGCGGTCGTGTTCGAAGACAACCAGGCCAAGCCCGACCAGTCGGTGCTGAGCTTCAACAAGCTGGTGGACCTGCAGCACGTGCCGGTGGTGTTCACCGGTTATTCCGGTCCGTCCCTTGCGATGGCGCCGCTCGCCACGCGCAAGAAAGTGCTGCTGGTGAATGCCGGCGCGCAGGCCGACAAGCTGGCCGATGCCTCGCCCTACCTGATCAACACGCTTCCCACCATCGGGGATGAGGTCAAGGCGCTGGCGAAGTACATCACCGACAAGGGCATGAAGAAGGTCGCGATCCTGTATGAGAACGATGCCGCGGGCATCGCCGGCCGCGACGACTACGTGAAATACTTCCGCGCCGCCGGTGCCACCATCGTGGCGCAGGAGCCGACGCAGTTCGGCCAGACCAATTTCCGCCCGGCGCTGCTGAAGCTCGCTGCCGCCGACCCCCAGGTGATGCTGGTTTCCATCACCGCCGCACAGCTTCAGATGGCGCAGCAGTTCAAGCAGCTCGGCCTGAAATTCGCCATCGCCGGCACGACCTTCCTGCAGGATCCCTCCCTTGTTGCCGATCCGTCGTCCAACGGCATCGTGCACACCCAGATCCACATCGAGGCCCCGCCCGATCTCGCCGCCGCCTTCAAGAAGAAGTTCGGCGCGGACATGGAATTCTTCGTCCGGCAGTACTACAACGCGACGCAGGTCGTGCTGACCACGTTGCACAAGGTGCTGGAGGAGAAGAAGCCGGTGACCGGTGAAAACATGCGCACGGCGCTGTTCAAGATCGGCACGTTCAAGGGCCTGATCCCGCTGGAGTTCAAGACGAACACCGCCACGGTCGGCATCAACATCAACAAGATCGAAAACGGCAAGGACGTGACGATCAAGCAGCTCACCGCCGACTGATCGACGCGCATGCTGTGGTTGCAACTGCTGGTCAATGGGCTTGTGACCGGCTGCGCTCTCGGGGTGATGGCGATCAGCTTCTCGCTGATCTATTCCACCACCCGCATCTTCCACGTCGCTCACGCCGGGGTTTACACAATGGCCGGGTATGTTGCCTGGTCGCTGGTAAACCGCGGCGTGCCGGTGGTGGTCGCGTTTCTTGTCGCGATCGCCGCCTGTGCGATAGCCGGCGGGCTGATCCAGGGCATTCTCTACGCCAAGCTTGAGCAGCGGCGCGCGCCGCCGCTGGTGGTGCTGATCGCATCGCTGGGCATGCTGGCGGTGATCCAGAACATCCTTGCGGCCATCTACACGCCGAACATCCTCCAGTTCGACCTGAGCTGGAGCTACCGGGTGGTCGTCCTGGGCGGCAGCGTGCGGCTGACCTGGACCCAGATCCTGACGATCGTCGTCAACCTGGTCGCCTTCGCCGGGGTGCTGTGGTTCGCGCAGTACACCTTGCTGGGCAAGCGCATCCGCGCCGTTGCCGCCAACCCGTTCCTGGCGGAAATCACCCGCCTGCAGCCGCATCGGGTCTATATCATCGTGGTGGCGATCGCGTCGGCCGTGGTCGCGCTGCCGGGCATGCTGGTGCCGCTGGACCTCGGGTTGCAGCCCTATGGCGGCATCACGCCGCTGCTGACCGCAACCATCGCCATGATCGCCGGCGGCGTCGGCAGCATCACCGGCGCTTTCCTGCTGTCGATCGTCATCGCCGAACTGCAGAACCTGTCGCTGCTGTTCATCCCCGGCGAGTGGAGCATCGGCATCACCTTCTTCATTTTCGTGATCTTCATGCTGTTCCGTCCCACCGGCCTGTTCGCGGCGGCACGCTGAGCCATGGATTTCTGGTTCAGCTATATCGCCCTCGCCGAGATCTACGTGCTGCTCGGCCTGTCCACCAACCTGCTGGTGGGTATCGTCGGCATCTTCTCCGTCTCACAGGCCGCGGTGTTCGGCGTCGGCGCCTATATCGTCGCGCACTTCCTGATGGCGACGACGCCGCTGTCGTTCCTGCCCGCGCTGGCCATCGCGGTGGTCGCCTGCATCGTGCTGAACATCCTGATCACCCTGCCGTCGCTGCGCGTGTCCGGCGACTACTTCGTGGTGACCTCGTTCGGCATCCAGCTTCTGGCAACGGCGGTGTTCACCAACTGGACCGGGGGAACCGGCGGCGCCAACGGCCTGCCCGGCATTCCGCCGCCCGACATCTTCGGCTTCGGCCTGCAAAGCACCCGGCAACTGATGTGGCTGTGCACCGCCGGCGTGGTGATCTGCTGCCTGGTGTTCCTGCTGATCATGCGGGCACCGTTCGGCCGCCTGCTGCGCGCCATTCGCGAAGACGAGCTGGCCGTCGCCGCCGCGGGCAAGAACGTGCTGTGGGCCAAGGTGTCCGCCGCCGCCCTGGCCGGCGCCTTCGCCGCCGTGGCCGGTGGGCTGTATGCCACCTTCCTCAGCTTCATCGATCCGTCCTCGTTCGACCTGGATGCGTCCATCCTGCTGCTGACCATGGTCGTGGTCGGCGGTGCGCGCACGCTGGCCGGGTCGATCGTCGGGCCGTTCCTGCTGCTTGCCCTGCCGCAACTGCTGACACTGGTGGAGATCCCCACCACCATCGCCGCGGCCATGCGGCAACTGATCTACGGCGTGCTGCTGATCGCCTTCATGCTGTTTCGCCCGCAGGGCCTGGTGGGAGAGCGGCTGTGACACCCTACCTGCAGGCGGACGGCCTGGATCACCGCTTCGGCGGCCTGCACGCGTTGCAGGCCTGCAGCTTCACCGTCTCTCAGGGACGCATCACCTGCCTCGTCGGTCCGAACGGCGCCGGCAAGACCACCATCTTCAACGCCATCACCGGCTTTCTGCGACCCGATGAAGGGGTGGTTTCGTTCCGCGGCCGGCAGCTTACGGGCCTGCGGCCGCAGGCGATCCTGCGCGCCGGTGTCGCGCGCACCTTCCAGAACCTGCGCCTGTTCCAGGACCTGCCCGCGCTGGACAACGTCATGGTCGGCCTGCAGGACCAGTTCGCCGAGGAACCGCTGGGCGCCATCTTCCGCCCGTTTCATGCGGCCCGCACGCAGAAGCGCCGGCGCGCCGAGGCACGCGAGATCCTGGCCCATGTGGGCCTGGCCGATCGCGCCACCGAGCTGGTGCGGAACCTGTCCTATGGCGAGCAGAAACTGCTGACGGTGGCCCGCGTACTGGCGACCGGCGCGGAGTTGCTGCTGCTGGACGAACCCGCCTCGGGCCTGTCCGCCGGCGCGCTGGAGTCCATCATGGCCCTGCTGCGGCGCCTGCAAGGCGAGGGCAAGACGCTGCTGGTGGTTGAGCACAACACCCGTGTGGTGCAGCAGATCGCCGACGAGGTGCTGTTCCTGCACCAGGGCCACCTGATGGCACAGGGCACGCCGGAACGGATCATCAGCGATCCGGCGCTGGCGGAAATCTATTTCGGCGGAACGATCTGATGCTGTTGCAGCTCGCCGGCGTGGCCGCGGGATATGGGCCGAAAACCGTCATCTCCGACCTGAACATCGCGCTGGAACCCGGGCAGATCCTCGCCCTGCTCGGCCATAACGGCGCCGGCAAGACGACGACGCTGCGCGCGGCCATGGGGCTGCTGCCGCTGCGCCAGGGCGAAGTCCGGTTCGACGGCCAGCGCATCGACCGGTTGAGCGTTGCGCAGCGCGTCACAAGAGGACTGCGCCTGCTGCCCGAAGGCCGCGGCATTTTCCCGGACCTGTCGGTGGCCGAGAACATCGATGTGGTGGCGGCGCGCAACGTCCACCAGGGCGCGATGTTCGGTGTCGCCGACGTTTACCGGATTTTCCCGGTGCTGGACGAACGCCGCGCCACGCGGTCCGGCAGCCTGAGCGGCGGGCAGCAGCAGATGCTGGCATTGTCGCTCTCGATCCTCGGCACCCCGCGCTGCCTGATGCTGGACGAACCCTCGATCGGCCTGGCGCCCAACCTGGTGGAGCGGATGTTCCAGCAGGTGCAGGAGGTCTGCCGAGCGCATGCGATGGCGGCGATTCTGGTGGAGCAGAATGTCGCCGCGGCGATGCGTATCGCGGACCGGGTGGTGATCATGAACAACGGCCAGATCGTATTCGATGGCCTGCCCGATGAGGCACGGGCCTCCAACTTCTGGAACTACTTCTGATCGCCACGGTCGGCTGATCACAGCCTCGTGCTGTCCGGTGCGGAACGAACGCGATAGGCTGTGGGAATCCTGCGGGGTTCGGGGAGCATTCTCATGCCGATCTGCGAAGTCGATCCATGGCGGTTCCAGTATTTCGAAAGCGTCCCCTGCCCCGAGGACGTGCGCATCTCCACCGAGGATGCGGATTCCTGGCTGTGGTATCCGCAGCACCGCTGGATCTACGACAAGCTGGCGGTGGCGTTGTCGCAAGGCCTGGACGCCGCGCCGCATGGCGTGATGCCGCCGCGCTTTCCGGTATTCTCCAAGCCGGTCATGAACCTGCGCGGCATGGGCACGGGCAGCCGGGTGATCGCCTCGGCCGAGGAGTACAAGGCGGCGCTGACCCCCGGGCATTTCTGGTGCACGCTGCTGACCGGCGCGCATGTCAGCAGCGACGTGGCGGTCGTGGACGGCACGCCGCGCTGGTGGCGCCACACCACCGGCGAAGCAACTCCGGGCGGCACGTTCGATTATTGGACCGTGCATGCCGCCGCGATGCCGGAGGTCGAGGACTGGTGCGGCGCCTGGGCCCGCCAGCATTTGTTCGGCTACACGGGGATGGTGAATTTCGAAACCATCGGCGGGCGCATCATCGAGGCGCATCTGCGCTTCGCCGACCAGTGGCCGGACCTGTACGGCGCCGGATGGGTGGAGGCGCTGATCCGGTTGTACGTCACCGGCGACTGGGACTACGCCGATGCCGACCGCAGCGACGGCTACAGCGTGGTGCTGTTCGGCCCGCATGGCCCGCGCTACCGGCATCCCCCGGCGGCTCTGGTGGAGGAGGTGCGGGCGATGCCGGATGTCAGCAGCGTGCAGATCACGTTTCATGAGGAACGTGATCCCGGGCATCATGCCATGCCGCCGGGTGGCTTTCGGCTGGCGATCGTCAATGCGCGACGCCTGGATGCCGGGATGGCAGCCCGCGAACGCCTGCGGGAAGCATTGATCCCGTCGTGACCGGCATCGGGGCCACTGCTTCAGTGATCGGTGGGGCGGGAGCGGTGGTCCGTGCATGCCACCTCGCGTCAGGTTTGACACACGGATGTCATTCAGCGTCATGGCCGCCCATTCAACATCATGGTCCGCGCAGGCGGGCCATCCACGACTTTCATAGTCGCGATCGGCAAATATCGTAGACGGCCGGCCGTGGCCGACCACGGGGCGCGTGGCCGACCACCGGTTGAACGAGACGCGACCTGCCAACAGTTCCCCTCTGCCATTGAACCATATTCCATACTTGCATAAAGCACTCATATTCCAAAATTATCTATTCTCTGACTGTGAACATGATCATACCGATAGACATGTAACTAACCAATACTGTCGGGCGTGGGCGGATCGCCTGCCCACCTGGAACATGAAACCTGGTTCCAGCAACGCGCATCCTTTCAGGGAAATCTCGTATGTATCGAGCTTCCACGGCGTTGTCTGTTGCCGCCGCAATGCTGGTGCTCACGCCACACCTGGCCAGTGCACAAAACTGCCGGTCCGCCACGAAAGTCGCGGCCGACGTATTCAACAAAGTCGGCACCGAAGCCGTTGCCCTAGGCTGCTCGGCTGTCAAAATAGCGATCAACAAAAACGAGCAGTTCGACCAGAACGACCTTCTACAGTGTTATAAGGATGCCACGTTCTACACCAACCTGACACGAAACCTGACCAGCTGGTGGAACAACCAGGTCGCTCACAACAATTGGTCCACCATCGGCCCCCGGCTGCTGGAGCCCAACAAAAACCTGGATGGCAAGTTCATCGGCACCAGTGGCCGCATGTTCATGTCCACGCCGATCAAGGACGACGAAGCCACGATCACGATCTCGGAACGCGACGGGAAGGCGAAGACCAGCTTCGTCGCCTGCACGCATACGCCGAACGGCAAGTGGACCGAGGTCGCAACGCGCTCCTTCAACGGCTCGGGCGACGGCAAGGACAACGAGGGCGAAACGCGAACAATCAAGCTGACCGGCGTCAAGGGACAGGTGGTGTCGCTGAATGGCGATGCCGGCTCGGTGACCCGCAGCTTCGCCTACACCGTACGTCTCGCAGACTGACGGTGCACCAGCACAGGGGCGCTCCGGGCGGCTGTTTCCCGCCCGGAGCGCCCGAACGGCGCCGATCAGACCTGAAGAACACCTGATCGTCCAACGTCGGTCAGGCACCGCCCCGAACACCGGACCGTCCAACATCGGTCAGAGACCGCCCCGAACACCGGACCGTCCAACATCGGTCAGACACCGCCCCGAACACCGGACCGCCCAACATCGGTCAGGCACCGCCCCGAACACCGGACCGTCCAACATCGGTCAGGCACCGCCCCGAACACCGGACCGTCCAACATCGGTCAGGCACCGCCCCGAACACCGGACCGTCCAACATCGGTCAAGCACCGCCCCGAACACCGGACCGCCCAACGTCGGTCAGGCACTGCCCCGAACACCGGACCGCCCAACGTCGGTCAAGCACTGCCCCTTCGAGTCATGGCCGGCCTTGAGCCGGCCATCTACCCCCGACAAGGCGTGTTCCGTTGCATTCCGGCCCGATCGTTCCGGTGTCGATGGCCGGGTCAGGCCTGGCCATGACAAGGCTACCCGGATTCGGCATGCCGAATTCAGCGTGTCGGGACCAACAAGTTCACGACGTTTGTCAGAGCAGAAGCCGAAAGTCAGTGAGTGTGCAGTCCGATCCTACAACAGATCCTCAATCCGGATCGGCAGCTCGCGCACCCGCCGAGCCGTCGCGTGATACACCGCGTTGGCAACCGCGGCGTTCATGCCGACGATGCCGATCTCACCGATCCCCTTGATCCCCAGCGGATTCACCTGCGTATGCTGCTCCGGCACCAGGATCGCCTCGACATCGCCAATGTCGGCGTTCACCGGAACCAGGTGCTCGCTGATAGGCCCTGGTCGCAGCCCTTCTTTGCCCCGGTCAGGTCCAGCCGTTCGCACAGCGCATCGAGCAGAGTCGTGCGCAAATCCACGGAGAGCCGGTGCTCGCAGCCATTCACTTGCAGAACAATATCCATGGGGACCTCGCACCGACGCATCTGGCCAACGCGAGCCGCAGACCGCGGTTCTACCGATCCGGGAGAATTCCGGACCTTGAACGCGGGCACCGTCACCTGTTGCGATTGTGATGCAACGTGCCGCCTCCGGCCGCATTAAAGTCGGCCATGCCAATCTCCCCCCGGCGCCTGCGCCCCGCCCCGCCGATCGATCCACGCAGTCCGGTGCAGGTCACGCCGGCCGAGACACCCAGCCTGACCGGCCTGCTGACGCTGGCCGTCGGCGTTGTGGTGGTCGCCGGCCTGTATCTCGGTCGGACGGTCCTCATTCCCATCACGCTGGCGGTGCTACTGTCCTTCGTGCTGGCGCCGCTGGTGAACCTGCTGCGCCAGATCCACCTGCCCCGCGTGCCCGCCGTGCTGCTCGCGGTGGTGCTGGCACTGGGCGTCATGCTGTCCATCGGCACGCTGATCGGCACGCAGGTCGCCGACCTGGCGGCGCAGGTGCCGCTATACGCCACCACCGTGGAGCAAAAGGTCAACACCATTCAGCGTCTGACCCTGGGCCGCATGGAGCACATCATGCATGGCCTCGGCCGCGAGTTGGGCCCCGAAACCAAGGGCGACGACGAAAATGCCGCGGACACGGCCGCGCAACCTGGCGACACCCAGAAGACGAAGCCGATCCCGGTGGAGGTGCACCAGCCCTCCCCGACCGCCATCGAGCTCGCCCAGCGCGTCATCGCCCCGGTGGTGGACCCGTTGGCGACCGCGGCGATCGTGTTCCTCGTGTCCATCTTCGTGCTGCTGCAACGCGAGGACCTGCGGGACCGGCTGATCCGGTTGTTCGGCTCTTCCGACCTTCACCGCACCACCGTGGCGATGGACGACGCCGCCCACCGCCTGTCCCGCTACTTCCTGACCCAACTTGGCATCAACGCCGCCTTCGGGCTGATCATCGGCACCGGCCTGGCGTTCATCGGCCTCCCGTCCCCCGTGCTGTGGGGCGTCATGGCGATGCTGTTGCGGTTCGTGCCATATATCGGCTCCCCGCTGGCCGCCCTGCTGCCGCTGGTCCTGGCCGCCGCGGTCGATCCCGGCTGGCACATGCTGCTATGGACCGCGGCGCTGTACCTGGTCACCGAGCCTGTCATGGGACAGGCGGTGGAGCCGCTGCTGTACGGCCGCAGCACCGGCCTGTCGCCCTTCTCGGTGGTGGTCGCGGCCACGTTCTGGACCTGGCTGTGGGGGCCGATCGGCCTGATCCTGTCCACCCCGCTGACGCTGTGCCTGGTGGTGCTGGGACGGCATGTCGAGCGGCTGGAGTTCCTCGACGTCCTGCTGGGGGACCGCCCGGCCCTGACGCCGGTGGAAAGCTTCTACCAGCGCATGCTGGCCAACGACCCGGATGAGGCACAGGACCAGGCCGAACTGCTGCTGAAGACCCGGCCGCTGTCGTCCTACTACGACGAGGTGGCACTGAAGGGGTTGCAGCTTGCCGCCACCGACGCCGCCCGCAGCGTGCTCGGCCCCGCGCAGATCGAGTGGGTGAAGGAAGCCAGCTTCGAGCTGATCGAGGAACTGGCCGAGTACGACGACAGCGATCCGCCCGCCGGGGCGATGGAAACCGAAATCGTCGTGCCGTCGCGCGCCGAACAGGACCTGCCGCACCAGCCGGCGCCGCGGGAGGACGCGGCGTTGCTGCCGGTGACCTGGCGTGGCGCCTCGGCGGTGCTGTGCATCGCCGGCCGCGGCCCGCTGGATGAGCCGGTCGCGGCCATGCTGGCGCAGTTGCTGGGCAAACACGGCCTGGGGGCGCGGGTGGTGCCGCATGACGCGGTGTCGCGCAGCGCCATCGGCCGGCTGGAGGTGGACGGCGTGGCGATGATCTGCATCTCCTACCTGCACCTGGAGGGCAGCCTGTCGCACCTGCGCTACCTGATCCGCCGCCTGCGCCAGCGCGTGCCCGGCGTGCCGGTGATGGTCGGCCTGTGGCCGGCCGAGGCCGACATCCTGCAGGACGACCGCCTGCGTTCCGCGCTGGGCGCCGAGTATTACGCCAGCTCCCTGCGCGAAGCGGTCGAGGGATGCCTGGACGCAGCCGCGAATGGGACCGAAGCCGAGGCAGCCGCCCCCACCCCACCGGCCCCACGTCTGCCGGAGGACGCCCCGGCCGCCACGGCCTGACCGCGCGACGAAATCATTCGGCAACCGCGCTTTTTTCCAACCCGTTCGCAATCGGAATCGGCTATCAGCATCGCAACCGTTCCGATCACGGGCGGACTTTGTTGGAGGCCGGATCCATGCGCACCATCCTGCTCGGCGGGGCCCTCTGCCTCGTGGTCTCCTGCGCGGCGCAGGCGCAGGTCGCGCGCGGCCGGTATATCGTGCAGCAGGTGGGGATGTGCGGTGACTGCCATACCCCTCGCGGTGTAACCGGCGCGCCGATTGCGTCCAAGGCGCTTCAGGGCGCGCCGCTTGGCATGCGCCCGGTGCACCCGATGCCATTCGCCAAATACGCACCGGAGATTGCCGGGCTGCCGGCGCACTGGACGGCGGCGCAGACAGCCCACTTCCTGCAGACCGGCAAGCGGCCGGACGGGACCTCACCGCTGCCGCCGATGCCGCCCTATCGCCTTTCGCGTCAGGACGCCTGGGCCGTGGTGGACTATCTGAAGACGCTCCAGCACTGATCACCGACGGTCCGAAACGCAACACGGTTTGTCGTGGGTAAATGGCGTGGTCGAGCCTGGTCGAGCCCGGCCATGTCCTGGGAGATCGGTGCTGCGCCCACGCTCATGGACTGACCTCGCCCATGGACCGACCGCGCCCATGGACCGGCCGCGCCCCCGTAACGGCGGTTCGCGCCGCGGCTTCGCGGAAATCTGTTGTGACAATGTATCAACCAGCGTAGCTGTGCGCCTGATGCGCCATATCATCCTCGCCCTGGTCTGCTTCTGTTTCGCGCTGCGGGCCGAAGCGGCCGAGCTGAAGTTTGCGACCTGGAACCTGGAGTGGCTTACCACCCGCCAGGCCGGCGATCCCGCGCTGCCGCGCGACGTGCAGCCAAGGCGCCCGGCGGACTTCGCGCGCCTGCGCGCATACGCGCTGCAACTCGATGCCGATGTGGTGGCGTTGCAGGAGGTGGACAGCCGCGCGGCGGCCGAACAGGTGTTTCCGCCCGACCGTTACTCGCTGCACCTGACGCACGAGCGCGTTGTGCAGCGGGTCGGCTTCGCCGTGCGGCGCGGATTGCACTACCGCGTCAATCCCGATGTCACCGCGATCGAGGTTGCGCCGCACCTGCGGCTGCGCAGCGGCGCCGATATCACGCTGCATTTGCCGGACGGACCGCTGCGCCTGCTCGCCGTGCACCTGAAGATGGGCTGCGAGAAAGGACGCCTGACCGGGCGCACGCGCCGCGCCTGCGCCGAGCTGGGCGCACAGGTCCCGGCGCTTCAGGCATGGATCGCGGCGCGCCGACAGGCGCACGTGCCGTTTCTGATCATGGGCGATTTCAACCGCTGGATGAGCCCGCGCGACAGGCTGTGGCAGGCGCTGGACCAGGTCGCGCCGCTGGAACGTGCCACGGCGGGACGGTCCAGCCCGTGCTGGGGCGGCGAGAATTTCATCGACCACATCATCGCCGGCGGCCGCGCCCGTCAGTGGATGCAGCCGGATACGCTGCGCGTGCTGGTCTTTCGCGAAACCGGCGCGGCATGGCGGCAGCGCCTGTCGGACCATTGCCCCGTGTCGGTGCGGCTGCAGGTTCCGGGCTGATCGGAACGGGAATGGCAGGGCTGTCGTGGCAGGACTGGCGTGGCAGGACTCGGCGTGACAGAACTCGCGCGACAGGACTCGCGAGACAGGACTGGCGTGAAAGAACTCGCGAGACAGTACTGGCGTGAAAGAACTCGCGTGACAGGACTGGCGTGAGTCGCTGACAGGCGCCAGGCCGTTCGCCACCATGGCCGGCGCGCCGGGGGCAATTGGACTCGCAAACGCGGTTGGTGTGCAATGGCGGTCGCTGGATCAGGCAGGAGGAAACGCCATGGCCAAAGCACCCTCGACGGAATCCCGTGACCGCGTGCGCGGCACCGTTCCCAAGCTGATCGAACTGTCCGAGCAGGTGCTGTTCGGCGACGTATGGGAACGCCCGCAACTGTCCAAGCGCGACCGCAGCCTGATCGTCTGCGCCACGCTGATCGCCACCTACCGGCCGGAGCAGTTGCGCGGCCATCTGCAGCGCGCGCTGTCCAACGGCCTCACCAAGGAGGAACTGTCCGAGGTGATCACCCACCTCGCGTTCTATGCCGGCTGGCCGGCGGCGATGTCGGCGGCGAACATCGCGCGCGAAGTGTTCGAAGCCAATCCATAAGGGACTCTGTTGATGAAAGCCGGATTTATCGGCCTTGGCACCATGGGTGCCAGCATGGCCGCGAACCTGCAGACGGGATTGAAGGCGCGCGGCGACGGGCTGGTGGTGCACGATATCCGTCGTGAGTCGGCGTCGCGCCACATCCAGGCCGGCGCCACCTGGGCGGACTCGCCGCAGGCACTCGCCGAACAGTGCGACGTGATCTTCACGTCGCTGCCCGGGCCGCCGGAGTTCGAGGCGGTATGTGCCAGCCTGCTGGAAGGCATCAAGCCGGGCACGGCGTATTTCGACCTGACCACCAATTCGCCGACGGTGGTGCGCAAGGCGCATGACGCGTTCGCCGCCAAGGGCGCCCATCTGTTCGACGCCCCGGTCAGCGGCGGTCCGCGCGGCGCCGCCACCGGCAAGCTGGCGATCTGGTGCGGCGGCGATGCCGAGGTGTTCGACAAGTGGAAGCCGGTGCTGGACATGATCGGCGACGCCGCGGCGTATATCGGCCCGATCGGCGCGGGTTCGGTGGCGAAGCTGGTGCACAATTGCTACGGCTACATCGCCACCGCGGCGGCGGCCGAGGTCTTCACCATGGGCGTGAAGGCCGGCATCGAGCCACTGGCGATCTGGGAAGCGGTGCGTCAGGGCGCGATCGGCAGGCGTGGCGCGTTCGACTCGCTGACCGACCAGTTCCTGCCCAACAAGTACGAGCCACCGGCCTTCGCGCTGCGTCTGGCGCACAAGGACGTTTCGTTGGCAACCGGCCTGGGGCGGGAGCTGAACGTGCCGATGCGCCTGGCCAACCTGGCGCTGGCGGACCTGGCCGAGGGGCTGAACCGCGGCTGGGGCAACTGGGATTCCCGCTCGATCATGCTGCTGCAGCAGGAACGCGCGGGGGTGAAGGTCGAGGTCGATCCACAGCGTCTGGCCGAGGCGCTGGACAAGAACCCGCGGAAGTAGCCGCGTTCCCGACCGGGCTTGTGGCACCAGGGTTCATGGCCGGCTTCCCGGCCATCCGCCCTGGTCGCCCCTTGCGTCACGGTGGGCCGAAGGTCGGCCTTCTACCTGTCATCCACGCCCGCACCGCCCCTGTGAAGATAGGCACCGGCGAAACGTACACGTCGTGGTGGACGAAGGCCCGCCATCCACGACTTTGTCGTGCGGAACGCATCCTCCCGAGTACCAATGTTGGTGGCTTCCCGTTCCACCTGGATGCCTGCGGCATGACGAAGTCGCGGGTGGCGGGCCTTCGCCCACCACGACGTATACGTTGCGCGGGCAACTATGCCGCTCGCCCAACCATGACATGAGGCGACCCGGTCGCCTCTCCCGGCAACCCCGGGCCTCGTTCCCGCGAACGCGCCCCGTGTCAGGTGACCGCGCGTCGCACCTGGTAGTCAGGCTGCCGCCACACCGCGCGCTGCATGACATCACGCAGCCGATCCACCGCATCCCATACATCGACATAGCGCAGATACGCCGGCGTGAAGCCGAAACGCAGCACGTCCGGCGCGCGGAAATCGCCGATCACGCCACGCTCGATCAGCGCCTGCATGATCGCGTAGCCGTCCGGGTGTGCAAACGACACCTGGCTGCCGCGTTGCGCGGGGTCGCGCGGCGTGAGCAGCCGGAAGCCATACGCCCCGCACCGCTGCTCCATCAGATCGATGAAAAGCTGCGTCATACGCAGAGACTTTTCCCGCAGCAGCGGCATCGGCGCATCCAGCATCACGTCAACGCCAACCTCCAGCACCGCCAGGCTGAGAATCGGCGGCGTGCCGACGATGCCGCGTGCAATCCCCGTGGCCGGCTGGAATGACGACGCAAAGTCGAACGGTGCCTGATGCCCCAGCCACCCGGTCAGCGGTGACCGCAAACTCGGCTGCAGGTGCGGCGCGACATACAGGAACGCCGGCGCGCCGGGTCCGCCGTTGAGATACTTGTAGCCGCACCCCACCGCCAGATCGACCTCATCAGCCGCAAGCTGCAACGGCACGGCGCCGACCGAATGCGACAGGTCCCACAGCACCAGGGCACCCGCGGCGTGCGCCGCGCGGGTCACGGCCGCCATGTCGTGCATCGCGCCGGTGCGGTAGTTCACCTGGGTCAGCATCAGCACGGCGACATCGTCGTTCAGGGCGGCGACCGGATCCGCCACCGCACGCAGCGCGTGCCCGCGTTGCAGCAGCGTGGTCAGGCCCTGCGCGATATAGAGATCGGTGGGAAAATTGCCGGCCTCGGTCAGGATGACGTGCCGGCCGGGCCGCTGGTCCAGCGCCGCGGCGAGCAGCTTGAACAGGTTTACCGAGGTGGAATCCGCCACCACGGTGCTGTCCGGTTCCGCCCCGATCAGCCGGCCGATCTTGCCGCCGATGCGCAGCGGCAGGCCGATCCAGTCATGCTCCGTCCAGGCGCGGATCAGTGAGTCGCCCCATTCGCGTTGCACCACCGCGGCGGCGCGTTCGGCCGCCGCCCTGGGCAGCGGGCCGAGCGAGTTGCCGTCGAGGTAGATCACCCCGTCGGGGAGCACGAAGCGGTCGCGGAACGGCGCCAACGGATCGGCGCCGTCCCACGCGGCCAGGGTTTCCCGGTTCAACGTCTCGCCCATGACCGGCTTCGCACCTCGGGGTCAGGTACCTGCGGGGCGTAGCGCGGCGGCGGGGCGCGGTAATAGTTGGGCGGTGGTTGCTGCGGCGTGGTGGCTGCCCCGCCGACGGCGCCGACGGCACCACCGATCAGGGCACCGGCCGCGGCGCCTCGGCCGCCGCCGGCCAGGCCGCCGATCGCCGCGCCGGTTCCGGCGCCGAGCAGACCGCCGCCGACCGCGCGCTGGCCGGGGTCATAGGGATTGGTGCAGCCCGCCAGGGCCAGCGATGCGCCCAGTGCGAGGGCGCATGGTGCGAGCAAACGTTTCATCAATGTTTTCCCTTGATTGACATGTCGAGCGAAGGGTTTCGCTCCAGTGGGGCCGGCTCGGTCGGGGCCGGCTCGGTCGGGGCCGGTGCGCCGAGGTGGCGGATTCCGTCCCTCGGAAAACGGGCGACCGGCGTCGTCGCGGAAAGCAGGAACCCGACGGAATGCGCGCAACCAGCGTGGTGCGGGATCGCGCGCGGCCGGGATTCCCGACCCGTTCGCAGCGCGAAGCTAACGAATGGTGAACCCGAACGAGACGCCGGGCGCGTAATAGACCGGCGGCGGCGCGTAGTATGCCGGTGGCGGCGCATACACGACCGGCGGGCGGGCGTAGTAGTACGGGCCCGGCGAAACAACGACTGCGGGCGGCCCCCAACGGTGCCATCGCCCGTGCTCATGCCAGCGGTGGTGCCGGCCGTGGTGCCAGCCGTGATGATCGTCCCAGTCGGCCTTGGCGGGGCCGGCGGCGACCAGCACACCCAGGCCCGCAACGATGGCAAAGCCGACCGACAGGGTGCGGACCGAAACCATGTTCACCTCTCCTCTGCAACGTTGCGAGGGCACCACCGAATCGTGGCGAGACCGTGTCACAATATGTGAGATTTTCCGTCACGACCATGAAACTTCGTGCAGGCTGCGACACGTCACAGCGGCGTGAGACGGATTTCCTGCACCTGCCTTCGATGGCCGCGGATCAGGCGGTGCGCACCGCGGCATCCTGTCGCAGTTGCCGCGCCTGCAGCACCAGGAAGCCGATCACCAGCAGGTTCAGCACGTTGAAGACCAGGCCCGCGGCGAAGGCTGCACCGTAGAAGCCGGTGCGGTCGAAGATCCACCCCGCCAGCCATCCCCCGGCCGCCATGCCGGATCCGCTGAGCAGCAGCAGCGACGGCACGCGCCAGGCGGCCTCGGCGGCGGGGAACAACTCGCGGACCGCCAGCACATAGGCCGGGATCAGGCCGCTGAATCCAAGGCCGAACAGCACCGAGACCGCGAACACCTGCAGCTCGGTGTGCGCCAGCATGAACCCGACCATCGAAACAAGCTGCAGGGCGGAGCAGATCATTACGGTGTTCAGTCCGCCGATCCGGTCCGACAGCCAGCCCCAGGCCTGGCGGCTGACGAAGGCGCAGGCCAGCAGCACCGACAGAATCGCGGCGCCGCGCGTGGCGGGAATGCCCAGGTCGCCGCAGAACGCCACCAGTTGCCCCTGCGGCATCGCCATCGGCACGCAGCAGCAGAACGAGGCCACCGCCAGCAGCAGCAGCGTCAGGTTCGGCGGCATGCCCAGCACGGCGTGGCCGGGGCGCGGGACGTCGCCGACCGGCCCTATCTTTGCGGGCTCCGGCGGATTGCGGAACGCCAGCAGCGCGGCCGGGAGGACGATCACCACTTCCAGCAAGCCGAACAGCCGCATGGTGTGGGGCCAGCCGACCCTTTGGATGGATTGCTCGAACAGCATCGGCCACAGCGCGCCGGCGACGTACTGGCCGGAGGAGATCAGTGCCAGCGCGGTGCCACGGCGTCGATCGAACCACTGGCTGACATAGACGTACAGCGGCGCATTCAGGCCGGCATTGCCGAGCAGGCCGACGAACACGCCATAGCCGACGACCAGTTGCCAGGCGCGCCCGCCGCTCGCCAGCAGCAGGCCGATGGCGATCATCGCGGCACCGAACGCGACGGTGTAGCGCGCACCGATCCTGTCGGCGATCCGCCCCATGGCGATGCCGCCGACTGCCATGCCCAGCCAGGCCATGGAATACGCGAGCGAGGGGATCGCGCGGGAATGGTCGAGATTGGCGGCGATCGGCTTCAGCGCGACGACGATGATCTGCGGCGCACCGAAAGCCACCGAAATGATCGCGAGGGCAGTCCAGGCGATCAGCCAGGAGCTGCGGGTTTCAACGCTGTCCATGCGCTTTCGGTAACAGGGATTCGCCGGGTGGGAAAGCTGCCCTGCCCTGCCCCGTGCGTGCCGCGCATCGACGGGCAGGCTGCGGGTCACACGCAGGCTCCGGGTCAGCAGGCTCCCGCCTGCGTGGCCCGTCCGGTCTCAGCCCCTGGGCGCTGCGGCCCGTTGCAGACGGTCGTTGATCGCCAGGCCAAGACCGCGGTCCGGCAACACCATCACGGCAATCCCGCGCAGCCCACGCCGCTGCCCATCGGTATCGAGCCGTCGCAGGCCGGCGAACAGCCGAGCCGCGGCTTCGACCAGATCGCCGCGCTCGCTCAACTGCCAGGTCGTCGCGGCGCCCGGCAGCGGCGGGCCGAAGGCGAGCAGAGCTTCGTCGGGCGCAACGGTGCGCGCCGCCAGCCGCACCGGCAACGTGGGTGCGTAGTGGGACGCCAGCATCCCCGGCGACCGGATCCCGCCGCCCGGCGGCGCAGCGCGGTCCAGCGGCCCGACCAGCGCCTCAAGCGCTTCCGCGGTTACGCCACCGGGCCGCAGCAGCACCGGGCGCGTGCCGCTCAGGTCCAGCACAGTCGATTCAACCCCCACCGGACAGGGGCCGCTGTCCAGCACCGCGGCAATCCTTCCGTCCAGCCCGTCCAGCACATGCTGCGCGGTGGTCGGGCTGACCTGGCCCGAGCGGTTGGCCGAGGGCGCCGCCACCGGCCGCCCCACCGCGCGCAACAACGCGTGCGCGACCGCGTTCGCCGGCACCCGCACCGCCAGCGTGTCCAGCCCGGCCCCGGTCAGCAGCGCCACGGGGCAGGCCTCCCGCCGCGGCAGCACCAGCGTCAGCGGCCCCGGCCACAGCGCCGCCGCCAGGCGCCGCGCCGCCGCGGTGGCCGCCACGTGCGCGAAGGCCGCGTCGGCATCGGGATAGTGGCAGATCAGCGGGTTGAAGCGCGGTCGGCCCTTCGCCTCGAACACGCGCGCCACCGCGTCCGCGTTGGTGGCGTCGGCGCCGAGGCCGTACACCGTCTCGGTGCCGAACGCGACCAACTCCCCAGAGCGCAACAGCGCGGCGGCGCGGGCGAGTCCCGCCTCATCGGCGTACAGCAATTCGGTCATGGACCCAGCAGATAGGCGCGCCGCGGGGGCATGGCAAAGCCGCAGGCCCGTGGCTACAGTCCGCGACAAAGCACCCGAGGAGTCCGCGTCATGCTCGACATCGCCTTCGCGAAGCCTGCCCTGCCCAAAGCGGGCGCCCTGGTCCTGCTGATCGGCGAAGGCGACAAACCCTCCGGCCTCTGGCAGCAGGCCGACGAGGCCACCGGCGGCGCCATCACCCGCGCCCTGGCCGCGGCCGAGTTCAAGGGCGGCAAGGGCAAGAGCTGCACCATCCTGGCGCCGGGCGCCGACCTGTCCCGCGTGGTGGCGATTGGCCTGGGCAAGCGCGACGACCTGTCCGCCCGCACGCTGCAATCGTCTGGCGGCCAGGCGCTGACCACCATCGCCCGCGACACCACCGCCGCGATCGCCGCCGACGGGCTGACGCCCGGCCAGGCCGCCGAGGTGGCGCTGGGCGCCGTGCTGCGCGCCTATCGCTTCGACCGCTACCGCACCAAGGAGAAGGCCGAGGACAAGCCGAAGCTTGCCAGCCTGACCGTGCACAGCGGCGATCCCGGGGCGGCGCAGACCGCCTGGGAGCCGCTGCGCGGCATCGCCCGCGGCGTGTATCTCAGCCGCGACCTGGTCAGCGAGCCGCCCAACGTGCTGAACCCCGCCGAGATGGCCGACCGCTGCCGCAAACTCTCAGACCTCGGCATCGACGTGGACGTGCTCGGCCCCGACGAAATGACCAAGCTGGGCTTCGGCGCGCTGCTGGGCGTCGCGCAGGGCAGCGCCAACGAAGCCCGCATGGTGGTGATGCGCTGGGACGGCGCCGGCGGCAACACCAAGCCGGTGGCGTTCATCGGCAAGGGCGTCACCTTCGACACCGGCGGCATCAGCATCAAGCCGGCCGGCGGCATGGAGGACATGAAGTGGGACATGGCCGGCGCCGGTGCGGTGGTCGGCCTGATGGCGGCGCTGGCCGAACGCAAGGCGAAAGTCGATGCGGTCGGCCTGGTCGGGCTGGTGGAGAACATGCCCTCCGGCACCGCGCAGCGTCCCGGCGACGTGGTGAAGAGCTACTCCGGCCAGACGATCGAGGTGATCAACACCGATGCGGAAGGCCGCCTGGTGCTGGCCGATGTGCTTTGGTACTGCCAGCAGAAATTCGATCCGCAGTTCATGGTCGATATGGCCACGCTGACCGGCGCGATCATCATTTCGCTCGGCCACGAACATGCCGGCATGTTCAGCAACAATGACGAGCTGGCGCAGCGGCTGGAAGCGGCCGGCAAGGAAACCGGCGAGCGCCTGTGGCGCATGCCGCTGGACGAGGAATACGACAGGCAGATCAAGTCCGACATCGCCGACATGAAGAATGTCGGCGGACGGCCCGGCGGCTCCATCACCGCGGCGCAGTTCCTGCAGCGCTTCACCAACAGCAAGCCCTGGGCGCACCTGGATATCGCCGGCGTGGCCTGGTCCACCAAGGACACCGCCGTTACGCCCAAGGGCGCCACCGCGTTCGGCGTTCGGCTGCTGGACCGGCTGGTCGCCGCCCATTACGAGCGCTGACCGGCGGCCGTGGCGGAGATCGGGTTCTACCACCTGACCCGCACAGGGCCGGATCAGGCGCTGCCCCGCCTGCTCGACCGCACCCTGGCGACGGGCCAGCGCGCACTGGTGCTGTGCCCCAGCCAGGAGTCCGTGGCCACGCTGGACCAGGCGCTGTGGCAGTGCCCCGAGCCTGCGTGGCTGCCCCACGGCACCGCGGCGGACGGGGATGCAGAGCTGCAGCCGATCTGGCTGGCCACGGATGACTCGGCCCCGAATGGCGCGCGGTTCCTGTTCCTGGTGGACGGCGCGGATACGCCGCGGATCGGCGGGTTCGACCGGGTGTTCGACCTGTTCGACGGCCGCGACGAGGCGGCGGTGGCGCAGGCTCGGCAGCGCTGGAAAGCGGCGAAACAGGCGGGCCACGCGCTGACCTACTGGCAGCAGGGGCCGCGCGGGTGGGAGAAGAAGGCGTAGCATAGGGCCTGCGCACGTGCCGACCGACGCGCGCTGTCACTGCGTGGTAGACGAAGGCCGAGACACGCCGAATCAGCGCGCCTTATCCATGGGCTCAAGGCTTCCGAGATGGACCTGTGGCAGGATTTGCCACAGGCCAGCCGTCGGCCGGTTCTCGAACAGGCCCGAGTGAGCGCGGTTTTCGTGGCGGCAGAGGCGGTCGCCGAGTAAGACGGGTTAGAATGTGAGCCTGCGCGGCCCTGCAGATAGCGATCCACGGTGCAGGAACCGGACCGCTGCGGCACTGACCAGGACAGAGGGACCCAGAGTTGGATATCCTCGCACTAATCCTGCCGGTCTTTGGCGTGGTTATTCTTGGATACGCCAGCGTCAAAGCTGGGGTCGTTCAGCCCTCCATCGCCGGACCGCTTGTTCAATTCGTCTATCATATCTGCCTCCCCGCTCTGATGTTCCACATCGTCGCCGGCGATCCGATCCACTCCCTTCTGAACTGGGACTTCTGGATTGCGTTCGGCGGCGGCTCGCTGCTGGTGCTTGGCCTGGTCGCGCTTATCGGGTGGCGGTGGCTGGGCGATACGTTTGCGCAACGGGCAATTCTGGCGTTCGCGTCAACGCAGACCAACACAGGGTTCGTCGCGCTTCCAATTTTGCACGTGATATTCGGCGCCAAGGGAATCCCTCCCGCCGCAATCGCCAACCTGATCGTTGCTGCGGTCATGTTCCCGATGCTGGCGACGATTATGGAGGCAACCCGACGCGGTCCTTCGGATGAGCGGAAATCGGTTGGGCGCGTGGTACGGGACGTGTTCCTGAGTCCCATGGTGTGGCCGACGGCACTTGGCTTTGTCTTCGCCGCCTATACCATTCCGGTACCGGGACCGGCCAACGCGTTCCTGGTTGTCCTGGGATCGGCATTGGCGCCGACCGCCTTATTCGCGGTCGGTGCTTCGATCGATCTGGACCACATCCTTCATGACGTCAAACGGATCGTCATCCTGTCTGCGGTGAAGCTTCTGTTGCAACCACTTGTGGTTTTCGCCATCGCGATTGCCCTCGGCATGGCCCCCTTCTTCGTCATCGCGGTCACCGTATGTGCGTCGGTGCCGACCGCCAAAAACGTCTACTTCCTGGCGAGCGAATATCAGGTCAGCGAAAAAAGTGCTGCGGCAATGATATCGGCTACGACTCTTGCAGCAATCGTCACAATGACTCTTTGGATTTTAGGTCTGTCTGAGCTTTATCCTTCGGTCTTTGAAGGTATTACGATCGGTCGCTGAATGGACGATTTTAATCTGCAACGCTATAGGCGGCGCGTAGAAGGAGGGGAAACGATCTTCACGCGGTGCAACCGACCATCGCGATGCAGGACCGAGCGCGGGGCAAATTCCATACAAGTCCCGGTTAAAAGACTTCAAACGAAACGATTGCGCCCGCCCGGTTCGTCGCCCTCGCGACGCCACCGGCCCACCGGCTTGTCCCCGATCCCGCCCGAGGCCAAACTGCCCGGGTTCACGCAACGGCAACAGCCGATCGCAGCCAGGGGAAGTGTCCGCTCATGCCCGATTCCACCACCACCACCGGCAGCCGCTTTTCCGGCCTGACGCCGCTGCTCGCCCCCCGCTCCGTCGCCGTGCTCGGCGCCTCCAGCGATCCCACCCGCATCAGCGGCCGGCCGATCGCCTACATGAAGGCGCAGGGGTTCAAGGGTAACCTGTACCCGATCAACCCCAACCGCAGCGAAGTGCAGGGGCTGAAGGCCTACGCCTCGGTCGGTGACCTGCCGGAAGTGCCGGACGTGGTGATCGTCGCCGTCGCCGCGGAAATCGCCGAGAAATCCATCGAGGAACTCGCCACCCGCGGCGTGAAGGCCGTGGTGATGTTCACTGCCGGCTTTGCGGAAATGGACGAAGCCGGTGAGGCCGCGCAGCACCGCATGGTGACCACCGCGCGCCAGCACGGCATGCGCATCCTGGGCCCGAACTGCCTGGGCGTGTTCGACGCCCGCACTGCGTATTACGCGACCTTCTCGTCTTCCTTCGATTCCGGCTGGCCGGTGATGGGCCGCATCGGCATCGCTTCGCAGTCCGGCGCCTATGGCACGCATCTCTACACGCTGGCGCGCAACCGCGGCATCGGCGCCTCGCTGTGCATCATGACCGGCAACGAGGCCGACGTGACGGTGGGCGAATGCATCGGCTGGCTGGCGGAAAATCCCGAAGTGGACGTGATCGCCGCCTATATCGAGGGCATCCGCGAATCGCCCGGCCTGATCGCCGCGCTGGAAGCGGCACGCGCGGCGCGGAAGCCGATCGTGATGCAGAAGGTCGGCCGCAGCGAACTGGGCAGCAAGGCGGCGAAGTCGCACACCGCGTCGATCGCCGGCGACGACTCGGTCACCGAGGCGGTGATGCGCGAATTCGGCGTGGTGCGTGCCCGCAACTCGGAAGAGATGCTGGACATCGCCCACACCGCCACGCGCAAGATCTACCCGGCCCGCAACACGCTGGGCGTGATCACCGTGTCCGGCGGCGCCGGCGTGCTGATCAGCGACACCGCCGATGCCGTCGGCCTGCCGATGCCGGAAATGCCGGCGGAGACACAGAAGCACCTGCGCGAACTGGTGCCCTTCTGCGCCCCGCGCAATCCGGTCGATGCCACCGCGCAGGTCTCGAACGACGTGAAGCTGATCAACACCTTCACCGAGGCCATGGTGCGCGACGGCGGCTACGGCTCGGTGCTTGGCTTCTTCAGCATGACCGCGTCATCCCGCCGCTGGCCGGCGATCCGCGAACAACTGAACGTGGTGAAGGCGAAATACCCCGACCGGCTCTATGCGCTCTCGGTGATCGTGCCGCCGGAACGGCGCGACGAGCTGGAAGCGGATGGCTGGGTGGTGCATGAGGACCCGACGCGTGCCGTGATGGCGATCGACGCGATGGGCCGCTTCGGCGCCGCCTTCGCCGCACCGGCCGGCGAGAAGCCGCCCGAAGTGCACGCGATCACCCTGCCCGACACCACGCCGTCGGAAGCGGAAGCGAAGCGGCTGCTGTCCTCGGCCGGCATCACCTCCGCCCCGGAACAGGCGTGCGGCAGCGCGGATGAAGCGGCGGCGGCAGCCGAGCTGTTCGGCTTCCCGGTGGTGATGAAGATCCTGTCGCCCGACATCCTGCACAAGTCGGAAATCGGCGGCGTGCTGCTGAACGTCGCAGACCCCGCCGCGGTGCGCGACGGATACGACCTGCTGCTGGCCCGCGCGCACCGCGCCGCACCGAACGCGCGCATCGAGGGCGTGCTGGTGGCGAAGCAGTTGCAGGGCGGCGTGGAGTGCATCCTGGGCATCCACCGCGACCCGGTGTTCGGCCCGATCGCCATGTTCGGCCTGGGCGGCATCTTCGTCGAGGTGATGAAGGACGTGGTGTTCCGCCGCTGCCCGTTCGGCGCCGACGTGGCGGAGGAAATGATCCGCTCGATCAAGGGCGCGCCGCTGCTGCTGGGCGCACGCGGCCGGCCGAAGGCGGACGTGCACGCGCTGGCGCAGATGCTGTCGCGCCTGTCGGCCTTTGCCGCGGCGGCCGGACCGCGGCTGCAGTCGATCGACCTGAACCCGGTGTTCGCGATGCCGGAAGGACACGGCGCGTTCGCGGTGGATGCGGTGATCGAGGTGGGGGACTAGTACCTCGCGTCACCGATTCCGCGGCGTCTCCAGGGTTCATCCTTGATGGTAGGCAGCCCGGCAGATCGGGGCCTCAACCCCGCAGGGTCAGCGACTCTGGGCACTGGTGTTCCGATGCCGACGGGTCGAGCGCGGGGCAGTGCCACCATCGTCATGGCCGGCGCAGGCCGGCCATCCACGACTTTTCCTCGGTGCGTGCGGTAAAGTCATGGGTGGCCGGCCTGCCGGTCTGTGCGGAAACCCCCGGACATTCCGGGAAGCCAAGCAGGCTGCTTCGCCGACCACGACGATGGGGGCAATGCCGGCGGATCCTGCCCGATGCCGACTTGTGGATATGGCTCAGGGCAGGCCCGGCCATCTATCGTCGTCCAGGCGTGTTCCCTGGCACGCCGGCCCCATCGTTCCGGGATAGATGGCCGCGTCGGGCCGGTCGGGCCCGGCCATGACCGTGTCTGTTGAAGCTGGCTCGCTTGGCGCGGTACACAATTCCGGTGGCGGCTCCATGAGGCCAGGGCCGCCGGGCACAAGCCCGCCCCACGTGCTCGCCATTCATGCAGCCCGCCAGCCTCGCCTCCGTACAGCCTCGCCTCCGCACGCAACCCACCCCGCCCAACCCGCGCCCGGACGATGCCCGGTTGCCCCTCCGCCCCCGCACCAGTATGTCTGCCACTTCCCATTCACCACCGCCCAGCAGGTTCATGGCGCGCATCGTAATGAAATTCGGCGGCACCTCCGTCGCCGACCTGGACCGTATCCGCAACGTCGCCCGTCGGGTGAAACGTGAGGTGGACGCCGGCAACCAGGTCGCCGTGGTGGTCTCCGCCATGTCCGGCGTGACCAACCAGCTCGTCAACTGGTGCCAGAGCCTCTCGCTGCTGCACGACGCCCGCGAGTACGACACCGTGGTCGCCACCGGCGAGCAGGTCACCACCGGGCTGCTGTCCATCGCCCTCCAGGAACTCGACGTCGAGGCCCGCTCCTGGCTCGGCTGGCAGATCCCCATCCACACCGATGATGCCCATGGCAAGGCGCGCATCCAGGCGATCGACGGCGCCGCCATGATCGCGCGCATGCAGGGCGACGGCGACAATGCCCCGCAGGTCGCCGTGGTCGCCGGCTTCCAGGGCGTCGGCCCGGACAACCGCATCACCACGCTGGGCCGCGGCGGCTCGGATACCTCGGCCGTGGCGCTGGCCGCCGCGCTCAAGGCCGACCGCTGCGACATCTACACCGACGTGGACGGCGTCTATACTACCGACCCGCGCATCGTGCCGCAGGCCCGCCGGCTGCCCCGCATCACCTACGAGGAGATGCTGGAACTCGCCTCGGTCGGCGCCAAGGTGCTGCAGACCCGCAGCGTCGAGCTGGCCATGAACGAACGGGTGCGCGTGCGCGTGCTGTCCAGCTTCAAGGATGCGGCGGACGACAACGACGGCACGCTGGTGGTTGACGAGGACGAGATTGTGGAAAAAGAGAACGTAGCCGGCATCGCCTACTCGCGTGACGAAGCGAAGATCACCGTGCGCCGGGTGCCGGACCGGCCGGGCATCGCCGCCAGCATCTTCGGCTCGCTGGCCGGGCAGAACGTCAACGTGGACATGATCGTGCAGAACGTGTCCGCCGACGGCACCACCGACATGACCTTCACCGTGGGCAAGGCCGACCTGCCGCGCGCCCGCGTGGCGCTGGACGAGATCAAGCAGCAGATCGGCTACCAGGAACTGCTGGAGGACCCGAACGTCGCCAAGATCAGCGTCGTCGGCGTCGGCATGCGCAGCCACGCCGGCGTGGCCAACACCATGTTCCGCGCCCTGGCCGACAAGGCGATCAACATCCAGGTGATTTCCACCAGCGAGATCAAGGTCTCGGTCCTTGTCGCCGCCGAATACACCGAGCTGGCGGTGCGGGCCCTGCACACGGCCTATGGGCTCGATGCCGCCTGACAGCCCCCTGCCCGACGCCGCCACCCTGACCTCCCGGGCGGAGCTGGACCGGCTGTGGACGCGTGGCACCGCCTTCCTGGGCTGCCGCGTGGCGCTGATGGGCGGGGCCATGAGCTGGGTCAGCGAGCGACACCTGGTGTCCGCCATCTCCAACGCCGGCGGGTTCGGCGTGATCGCCTGCGGCTCGATGAACCCGCAGCAACTGGAAGCGGAAATCGCCGGCACCCAGGCGCTGACCGACCGGCCCTTCGGGGTGAACCTGATCACCATGCACCCGCAACTGGACGACCTGGTCCGGGTATGCCTGGCGGCGAAGGTCGGCCACATCGTGCTGGCCGGCGGCATCCCGCCCGGCGGCGCGGTGCGCGCGGTGAAGGACGGCGGCGCCAGGCTGATCGCCTTCGCCCCGGCGCTGGTGCTGGCGAAGCGCCTGGTGCGCAGCGGCGCCGATGCCCTGGTGATCGAGGGGTCCGAGGCCGGCGGCCATATCGGCCCGGTCTCGCTGACTGTGCTGGCGCAGGAGATCCTGCCGCATATCCGCGACGTCCCGGTCTTCGTCGCCGGCGGCATCGGCCGCGGCGAGGCGCTGCTCGCCTACCTGGAAATGGGAGCCGCCGGCGCCCAGCTCGGCACCCGCTTCGCCGCCGCCACCGAGTCGATCGCGCATCCCAGGTTCAAGCACGCCTTCATCCGTGCCGCTGCCCGGGATGCCGTTCCATCGGTGCAATTGGATGAGCGTTTCCCGGTGATCCCCGTGCGCGGCCTCGTCAATGAAGGCACGAAACGCTTCCTGCGGCACCAGCAGGAAACCCGCGACCGGTTCCTGGCAGGTGAACTTGCCAAGGACGCGGCGCAACTGGAGATCGAGCATTTCTGGGCCGGCGCGCTCCGCCGAGCGGTGATCGAGGGTGATGTGGAGAACGGCTCGGTGATGGCCGGCCAGTCGGTGGGCATGGTCACGTCGGAGCAGCCGGTCGCCGCGATCATCGACGAACTGGTGCAGCAGGCCGTCGCCGCCCTGGTCGCCCGCAACCGCATCGCGGAACCCGGAGCAACCGCGCATGTGGGATAGCCGCCCGGCACGCCCATGCCTCGACCACAGCCTGGCGCGCGCCGCCCGCAGCCCTGCCCGCGCCGGCCGCACCCGCGCGGGCATGTTGCACAGTCCCGCAGGTGCGGCCCAGGTCACGACCACGGCGCGCTCCTCCGCAGAGGCGGCTCCCCCCGTCTCAGCCCGGTAGGCCGCCATGGCCGGTCCTCGGCGATTGCTGGTACGCCTGCGCGATCTGCGGGCCAGCGGGTCGGCACCGCTGGCCGAACTCGTGCGGCTGGTGGCGTCGGAGCTGGTGAGCGAGGTCTGCTCGATCTACGCCCAGAAGCCCGGTGACATCCTGGAGCTGGTCGCCACCGAAGGCCTGAACCCGACCGCCGTCGGCCGCACCCGGCTCCGCGTCGGCGAGGGCATCATCGGCCTGTGCGCCGCCAAAGGGGCGGTGATGAACCTGCCCGACGCGCAGAACCACCCCGCCTTCGCCTATCGCCCGGAAACCGGCGAGGAACCATTCGCCTCCATGCTCGCCTTACCGGTGCGCCGCGCCGGCCGCACCCTGGGCGTGATCGCCGCCCAGAACCGCAATCCACGGCACTACACCGAGGAGGAGGTGGACGAGATGGAGACCGTGGCGATGCTGGTGGCAGAGCTGCTGCCGGCCAGCGGCGCCACCGACGGCGGCACCGAGGGCATCGCCGCTACGGTGCCGCGCGTCTTCGCCGGCTCCTCCCTGACCAACGGCATCGCCATCGGGCCGGTGGCGCTGCACGGCCTGCCGCGCGTGCCGGTGCCGCTGCTGGCCGACGACCCGCTGGTGGAACTCACCCGCCTGCACGGCGCGGTGGAGCGCATGCAGCGCGGCCTGGACGAGCTGATCGAGGCCAACGCCCTGGACGGCGGCAGCGGCGCCGACGCGAACGCCTCACGGGAGGTACTGGATGCCTACCGGCTGGTCGCCTCCGATGCCGGCTGGCTGCACCGGGTGGAGGACGTGATCCGCACCGGGGTGTCCGCCGAGGCGGCGGTGCAGCGCGTCGCCGGCGACCTGCACGATCGGATGCGGCGGATTACCGATCCCTATCTGCGCGAACGCCTTGCCGATATCGAGGACCTGGCCGGCCGCCTGCTGTCCGCCCTGATCGGTGACGCGCCGAAACCCCCGGTGCCGCCCGGCGCCATCCTGGTCGCGCGGCGGCTGGGCCCGGCCGAACTGCTGGACTGGCACAGCCAGGGCATTGCCGGCATCGCCATCGAGGAGGCCAGCCCCGCGGGCCATGCCGCGATCCTGGCCCGCGCCCTGGGCATCCCCGCGGTCGGCGGCGTGCGCGGCCTGCTGGACACCGCCGAACCGGGCGACGACGTGGTCATCGATGCCGACGAGGGCCAGGTGGTGCTGCGCCCGGAGGAAGACGTCCGCCAGGTCTATGCCCGGGCGCTGGAAACCCAGACCGCGCAGCACGCCGGCTGGGCCATGCTGCGCGACAAGCCGGGCCGCACCGCGGACGGCACGCGGGTCCAGCTTATGCTGAACGCCGGCCTGGCTCTGGAGCTGGCACAGCTCGACAACACCGGCGCCGACGGCATCGGCCTGTTCCGCACCGAAATCGCCATGATGGCCCGCGGCTCGGTGGCCGACGTGGCGGAGCAGGCGGCGATGTATGCCCGCGTGCTGGATGCCGCCGGCGACCGGCCGGTGGTGTTCCGCACCCTGGACCTGGGCGCCGACAAGATGCTGCCCGGCACGGTGAGCGAGGAGGAGAACCCGGCGATGGGCTGGCGTTCCCTGCGCATCGGACTGGACCGCCCTGCCCTGCTGCGCCGCCAGTTGCGCGCCCTGTTGCTGGGCGCCGGCGGCCGGCCGCTGACCGTGATGTTCCCGATGGTGGCGACGGTGACCGAGTTCCGCGCCGCCCGCGCCCTGTTGCTGGCCGAGGCCCGCCGGGTGCGTCCGGCGCCGGACCAGTTGAGCGTGGGCACGATGCTGGAGGTGCCGGCGCTGATGTGGCAGTTGCCCGAGCTGCTCCGGGAGGTGGACTTCATTTCCGTCGGCTCGAACGACCTGATGCAGTTCCTGTTCGCGGCGGATCGCGGCACGCCGTCGCTGTATGCGCGCTACGACCTGCTGTCACAGCCGGTGCTGGACCTGCTGGACCAGTTGCTGACCGCCGCGAGCGCCGCCAAGGGCGGCCTCGGGGTGCCGGTGTCGCTGTGCGGCGAGGCGGCCTCCCGGCCGTTGGAGGCCCTGACGCTGGCCGGACTCGGACTCACCGCGCTTTCGATGCCGGCCTCCGGCATCCTTCCGGTGAAGGCGCTGCTGGCCCAGACCGACCTGGCGGCGTTCCGCCCGGTGCTGGCGGCCATCCGTCGCGGCAGCGCCGGCAGCGCCAGCCTGCGCGAGCCCATTGCAACCTGGGCGCGAGAACACGAACTGCCCGCGTGACGGAAGCTGCCGCCGGGCTCGCCAGCCGGTCCAATCGGGCGAATCCTGCCGGGCGTGTGACCCCTGGGTGACAATCCGCATTCTTTTCAACTTCTTCCGCAATATCGCATCGACCCCGTTTCGGAACGGAGTAAAGAGGAAACGGCTGGCGGGACAGGCCTGCCTCGGTTTAGAACGCAAGGGTTGCCGGGTGGCGGGTTGCGCCGCAGCGGACTCCAGACGACGCGTTTTCACCGGCGAACCACAATGGGATGAAGGGCGGAGCGATCGTGCTGCAGGATCGCAGGTCGAAGCTGGCCGAAAATCGCGTGATGATGTCTTCCGTAGCGCCACACCAGCATGAGGCGCCAACGGTACTGCGTACCGGCGCCGATCTGCGTGCCGCCCGGGAACGTCTGGGGTGGGAGCTGGCAGACATCGCGGCCGGGCTGCGCATCCGCCAGTCGTATCTCGAGGCGCTGGAGGAAGGCCGCCTCGACCTGCTGCCGGGCAATGCCTATGCCCTTGGTTTCCTGCGCATTTACGCCACGTCCGTGGGCCTGGACGCAGACGAGCTCGCGCGCCGCTTCAAGGCCGAGGCCGGCGAGGTGAACGCCCGCACCGAACTGGCCTTCCCGGCACCGGTGCCGCAGCGCGGGCTTCCCACCGGCGCGGTGGTTCTGCTGGGGCTGCTGCTGGCGGTGGGCGCCTATGCGGGCTGGTACCACCTGTCGGGTGAGGGTCGTCTGCCGGCCGAAACCACGGCGATTCCGCAGCGGCTTGCCCCGCTGGCGCAGCAGGTGCCGGCGCCGGTCGCCGTCCCTGCTCCGCCGCCCAAGGTCGCCAAGGCGAAGCCGCCCCCCGCCCCGACCGACGCTGAAGCCGCGGAGCCACCACCGCCGGTTGAAGCCATCTCTCCGGTCTCCGCCGCCGCGGCACCGGCCGTTCATCCGGAGGTGAACGCGCAGCAAGCCGCATTGGACGCACCGCAGGCACAGGCGGACACGCCGGTGGCCGGAACAACGCCGGAGCAGACGGCACTGGCCGGACCGGCGCACCCGCTGCCACCGCCGCCGGCCCCGCCGGCGCCCGACAGCCAGGCGGCGGCTGTT
Organism: uncultured Alphaproteobacteria bacterium; assembly: GCA_963721065.1. Lineage (GTDB taxonomy): Bacteria > Pseudomonadota > Alphaproteobacteria > Acetobacterales > Acetobacteraceae > CAWBLP01. The sequence continues at coordinate 138,297 of CAVRHO010000008.1, read as the reverse complement.
GCCGCGAAGCCACAGCCTCACGTGGTGCTGCGCGCCACTGCGGATGCATGGGTGCAGGTGCGGGACAAGTCCGGCCAGGTTCTGCTGAACCGCATCATGCACGCCGGCGACGCCTGGCCGGTGCCCGACCGCCCCAATCTGCTGCTGACCACCGGCAATGCCGGCGGCACCGAGCTGGTGGTGGATGGTGTGTCCACCGGGATCCTGGGCAATTCCGGCGCGGTGAAGCGCGACCTGCCGCTGGATGCGGCGTCGATCCGGCAGAGCTGGCTGGATGGCGGCTCCGCAAATGGTGTACAGGCGGCCCGCCTCGGCGCCGCGGGACGGTAGCGCGCCGGCGGCCAGACCCTACATTTCAGGCAAGGCCGGGCCGGGTCCGGCACTGACAGGACGGAGGAGCCAGCCTGATGAGCTATCGCCCCTACCAGGAGATCATTCGCCGCAAGTCGCGCCGGGTGTATGTCGGCAAGGTGCCGGTGGGTGACGGCGCGCCGATCAGCGTGCAGACCATGACCAACACGCTGACCACCGATGTCGAGGGCACGGTCGCGCAGATCCGCCGGGCGGAAGTCGCCGGGGTGGATATCGTGCGCGTGTCCTGCCCCGACCGGGAGAGCGCGCTGGCGCTGAAGGACATCGTGCACGAGGTGAACGTGCCGATCGTCGCGGACATCCATTTCCACTACAAGCGCGCCATCGAGGCGGCCGAGAGCGGCGCCGCCTGCCTGCGCATCAATCCCGGCAACATCGGCAGCGACGAGCGGGTGAAGGAGGTCATCCGGGCCGCCCGCGATCATGGCTGCTCGATGCGCATCGGCGTGAACGCCGGCAGCCTGGAGAAGCACCTGCTGGAGAAATACGGCGAGCCGAACCCCGAAGCGCTGGTCGAGAGCGCGCTGTACCACGCCGACATCCTGCAGCAGCACGATTTCCACGACTTCAAGATCAGCGTGAAGGCCTCCGACGTGTTCCTGGCGGTGGCGGCGTACCAGCAACTGGCCGAAGCCTGCGACCATCCGCTGCACATCGGCATCACCGAGGCCGGCGGGCGCCGCATGGGCACGGTGAAATCGTCGATCGGCCTGGGCTCCCTGCTGTGGGCCGGTGTGGGCGACACGATGCGGGTGTCGCTGTCCGACGAGCCGGAGGAGGAAGTGCGGGTCGCCTGGGACATGCTGAAGGCGCTGGGCCTGCGGCATCGCGGGGTGAAGGTGATCTCCTGCCCGTCCTGCGCCCGCCAGGGGTTCAACGTGATCGAGACGGTGCAGACGCTGGAGGAGCGGCTGGGCCATATCGAGACGCCGATCACCCTGTCGATCATCGGCTGCGTGGTGAACGGCCCGGGGGAGGCGCTGATGACCGACCTGGGCGTGACCGGCGGCGGCAACGGCCGGCACATGGTCTATCGCGCCGGCAAGACCGACCACACCGTGCCGGGCGGCGACATGGTCGAGCACATCGTGGAACTGGTCGAGGCGAAGGCGGCGGAACTGCGCGCGGCGTCGCAGGAGACGGAGAAGGTGGCGGCCGAATAGACGCAAGGCTGCCATAGCCCCGGCGGAAACGTTGTCATGAACGTTCGCCGTCGGGACACGGCTTCGCCGCCTTCCATCGTTGTTGTCGTTATCCGGCCCTTAAGGGCGCCACGGCATCCTGGCTGCGAAGCAGCCATGGAGACCGGGCATTGGCGCGCAAGCCAATTCCGCGACCGGGATTTCTCGACACCTGCGAACCTCTCGGATACGTCTATGGCGAGCGGCGTTGGCGTGACCGGCTGACGCGAAGGTTGCTGACCTGGGACGCGCTCCATGGCGAGATTGAAGCCTTCGACCTTCGTGGCCGGCACTTGGGTGTACTCGACGCCGTCACCGGGGTGTTGGTGAAGCCAGCCGTCAAAGGGAGACGCATCCGTGTCTGACCTTCAGAGCCGAGCGAAGCGGTTTTTCGACCTGTATGCGGCTGACCGCGTCCCGGATACTGCCATCGATGATTTCGTCGAAGCATGGCACGATTCGGACGCCTCGGAGCAACCTACGCTGCCTGAATTCCTGGGCATGACGGATGACGAATATGCGGTCTGGGTGATGGACGCGCGCACCTTGCCGGCACTGCGGACCGCACGGCGCACCGCACGACCCCTTCCCGAGGCGATCATGGATCACCTTCAGGCCCTGCGGAACGAGGCCGACCCGGCGAACCAGTCTGCGATCCTCGCCCTGTCGCATTGGCTCGCTCAGCGCGCCGCAGACTAAGTCCTGCGGAAACTGACGTCTGACCCTTCGTTTCGGCTTGGGTTGGATCGAGTACGCTATCGATCCACCGGCCCCGGTCAGCGTTCGGCCCGTCCCGAACCTTGCCGCCGGCCGCTTCCCGCTGCCTACTCGCCGCCGGACCGCGCAACCCGGCCAGCGCCGGCGCGCGCGGGAACGCGACACCCGCACCGGAAAACACCGGGCGGCGCACGGCAACGGGAGGAACACGAAATGGCCGACGACGCAAACAACCTGGTCGAGTACGCCTGCCAAGACCACATCGCCACCATCACGCTGAACCGTCCCGACCGGCTGAACGCGTTCTCCGACGAAATGGTGGTGGCGCTCGCCGACGCGCTGCGCCGTTTCGACATCGACAGCGACGCCTACGTCGCCATCCTGCATGGCAGTGGCCGCGCCTTCTCCTCCGGCGCCGATGTGCACCAGCGGCAACTGCGCCGGCGCGAGGAATTCGAGCGGCACGGCGGCCCGCAGGGCTGGGGCGCGCATGCCGGCGACCTGCTGACCCGCGCGGTGAACTGGAAGCCGGTGATCGCCGCCGCGCACGGCTATGTCATGGGCCTGGCGCTGGGCATCCTGCTGGAATGCGACCTGATCGTCGCCGCCGCGGGCACGCAGTTCCAGGTGACGGAAACGCCGCGCGGCCTGGGCGGCGCGAAATACTGGGCGCTGCTGGACTTTCGCGGCGCGGCCGCGTTCGGCACCGAGGTGGCGCTGACCGGCCGCTTCTTCAGCGCGGAGGAAGCCCTCTCGCACGGCATCCTGAACCGCGTCGCGCCGGAGGGCGAACACCTGGCCGTTGCCCGCGAACTGGCGCAGGCGGTGGCGAAAAACCCGCCGCTGTCGGTGCGGGCGACGATCCGCTCCCGCCGCTGGTACATGGACCAGCGCGAACGCGAGGTGGCGATGCAGACCGCGCCGCTGAAACTGTACCTCACCGAGGACTTCCACGAAGCGGCCCGCGCCTTCGCCGAGAAGCGCAAGCCGGGACCGTTCAAGGGACGCTGATCAGAGACGGAGCACACCACCGACCGACATCTTCGGTATGCTGTCCAACAGTGCGTCGAAGCAGCGCGCGTCGATCGCAGTGCCAACCTCCGACCGCATGATGTCGAGTGCCCGCGCGACCGGCATGGCCGCGCGATACGGACGGTCGGCGGTCAGTGCGTCGAAGAAGTCGGCCACGGTCAGCACCCGCGTCTCCAGCGTGATGGCGTCGCCGGCGAGTCCCTTCGGATAGCCCTTGCCGTCCAGCCGTTCGTGATGCGCGGCGGCGATCGGTGCAAGGTCGCGGAACACGCTCAGCCGAAGCAGAATTTCCTCCGACAGCACGGCGTGGCGTTGCATCTCGGCCATTTCGGTCGGGTCCAGCCGCCCCGGCTTGTCCAGGATGCCGCTGTTGATGCCAAGCTTGCCGATGTCGTGCAGCAGCGCGCCGCGACGCAACCAGCGCCGGCGGGGTGCCGCGATGCCGATGCGTTCGGCCACCATATCGGCATACTGCGTCACCCGCTGGCTGTGGCCCGCGGTGAAGCTGCTTTTCGCGTCGATGATGCCGGCGAAGGCGGACGCGATCACGTCCAGCTTGTCCTCGTCCAGAACCACCGTGCGGGCGACCGGCTCCAGCTCCGCCACGCGCGCATCCAGCCCTTCGGGGCGCAAGCCGTCCCAGAATGCGGACTCGCGCGACACGCGTTCGAACGCCTCGACCAACGCCGGATCGAACCACGACCCGGCTCGGCGCCGCGCTTCGTCGCCGGCGGCCTTCGGGCCGGCGACGGTGTGGAACACGTCCACCACCTGTGCCAGCAGCGCGATGCGGGCGTTCAGCGGAATCGCCGCCCCCTGCAGCGCGCCCGGGCGGCCCTTGCCGTTCCAGTGCTCGTCCAGGCAGTACACGCCGGCGGCGACGGCTTCGCTGAAACCAAGCTGGCGCACAATGTTGGCACCGCGTTCGCAGCGGGTCTGGATCAGCTCGGTCGCAAGCTCATCGCCGTGGCGCGCCAGGTGCAGCAGGCGTTGCACGCGATGACGCAATGCTTCTCCCGCCCCCGAGTAGCGCAGCACGAACTGGCCAAGCTGAAGCAGGCTTTGCGAGTCGACGGTCTTGTAGCCCTGCTTGATGATGCGTTCGTCACCGCCGTAGAGCTGCCACAGCCGCGCGGCGTTGCTGCTGCAGCCGGCATCCTTCAGCAACAGCGTATAATACAGGTCGGACAGCGCGGCGGCATTCAACCCCAGGCGGCGGCCGATCTGCATGCCGATCCAGCCACAGCGCATGCAATGTCCCGGCGGCTGGCCTTCCGTCAGGTCGAGCGCATAGCTGAGGGCGCCGATCGCCTCGGACAGGCGCATCCAATGCCCCGCTGCGCGCTGCAGCTTATCCGTGGTGAACGCCTGCACGGTGAGGTCTCCTGAGTCGACGGCTTGTGTGAGCGAAGAAGCCTGCCCGACGTTACGCAGGCGTTTCGCGGGCGGTCAATCTGGTGCGAGCCTGTCGCAATGCCGAAGGAACGATGGGTTCGAAGCAGCGCCCGCGCCGGGGAATTGACACTGCCGGGGGGATCGGGACGGCCACCACAGGCACCCGGTCCAGCGGGACGTGATCCCCCGCCGATCATCATGTGACAGCCGGTGTCGCGGGTGCTCGCGGGCAACAGCGCATCCTGGAACTGCAGCCGCCGGCAGGCCGGTGCCGCCGCCGCCGCGCCGAGCGATGGCGGCGGCACCGGCTGTGACGGGGAACACCACCATCCATCCGCGATCGACCATGGCCTGCCCGTAGCGTGCGACACGGTGTAGGATGCACTGCCCGAACCGACCGGGCAGAGTCCCACCAACCGGCCCGGTCCAGCCCTCGCTGTCAGTCACTACCGCGACTTGCTATGCTGGGCGCCCCAGGACCCAGCAACCAAGGTCTGCTGCCATGCCCGACTACACCGCCTACGCCGCCGACACCCTGGTCATCGACATGGTGCGCAAATACGCGCAGGAGCGCCTGGCCCCCACCGCCGCCGCGCGGGAAAAGGCCGGCGCCATCGAACCGGAGGTCATCGCCGAACTCGGCGAGCTCGGCGTGTTCGGCGCCACCACGCCGGCGCAGTGGGACGGCTCGGAGATCGATCCGGTCACCTACGCCCTGCTGCTGGAGGAGATCGCCGCGGGCGACGGTTCGATTTCCACCATGGTCTCGGTGCACAACTCCCCCACCTGCATCGTGATCGACCACCACGGCACCGACGCCCAGAAGGAGCGCTGGCTGCGCCCGCTGGCCACCGGCCGGCATGTCGGCTCCTTCGGCCTGACCGAGCCGCAGGCCGGGTCGGATGCGTCCAACCTGCGCACCAAGGCGGTGAAGAAGGGCGACCGTTACATCATCAACGGCGCCAAGCAGTTCATCAGCAACGCGGCGCTGCCCGGCAGCATCGTGTTCTTCGCGGTCACCGATCCGTCGGCCGGCAAGCGCGGCCTGTCCTGCTTCGTCGCCGACAAGACCACGCCCGGCTTCTCCATCGCCCGCAAGGAGGAGAAGCTGGGCCAGAAGGCGTCCGACACCTGCGCCCTGGCCTTCACCGACATGGAACTGCCGGAGGACCAGCGCATCGGTGCCGAGGGCGAAGGCTATAAAATCGCCCTGTCCACGCTGGAGAGCGGCCGCATTGGCATCGCCGCGCAGAGCGTCGGCATGGCGCGCGCGGCGCTGGAGTATGCGGTGGACTACGCCAGGGAACGCAGCGCCTTCGGCCAGAAGATCATGGACTTCCAGGCGGTCGGATTCCGCCTGGTGGAGGCGAAGACCAGGCTGGAAGCCGCCCGGCAGATGACGCTGCACGCCGCAAGGCTGAAGGCCGAGGGCAAGCCGGCGCTGGAGGCGGCCTGCATGGCCAAGCTGTTCGCCTCCGAGGTGGCCGAGGCGGTGTGCACCGCGGCGATCCAGACGCTGGGCGGCTACGGCTACCTGGCGGATTACCCGGTGGAGCGGATCTATCGCGACGTGCGGGTGTGCCAGATCTATGAGGGCACCTCCGACGTGCAGAAGCTGATCCTGCAACGGATGCTGTGATCCAGGGATGCTGTGATCCAGCCGGGGCGGCGCTCGAGTCTCCGGCACACCGACACCGGTCCTTCATTTCATGGCCAAGTCCCCTGCGTCGTGGGCAAGTCCCTTGCGTCGTGGCCAAGTCCCTTGCGTCATGGCCAAGTCCCTTCGTCGTCGTGGCCAAGTCCCTTGCGTCATGGCCAAGTCCCCTCATGTCATGGCCGGGCCTGACCCGGCCATCGACACCGGAACGATCGGGTCGGAATGCAACGGCACACGCCCTTTCTGGGGTAGATGGCCGGGTCAAGCCCGGCCATGACTTGGTAGAGCCTGTCCATGACTGGACAGATCGCGAAGATAACTTGGGATAGCCCGGCCACAACTAAAGAGAGCCCGACCGCACTGAGGAGAGCGGCGGTCCTCCGCACCATTTCAGCGGGTACGGGCCTCCGCAAGCCACAACGCGGTGGCTGGTGCCCCTTGCCTGCCACGACGCATCATGCCCCCTTCCCCGGCAGCGTCATCCCGCACGCCGGTCGGGCGCCATGCCGGCAAACGCCCGCGGGTGACCGTCACGCCGCCTTCGTCTTCGGCTGACCCATCCAGGCCGGAAGCTCGACCGGGCGATCGAAGGCGAGTCCAACAATCCCCTCGCCGACCTGAATGATCGTGCACGGCGCCGACAGGCCAAGCTTCGGCACGCGCAGCTCACCTGCGGCCCTGGCCGCGAATGCGCCATCCACGCGCAGGCGCGCCCCGCCCTGGGAGATGTCGGCCAGCCGCCCAGGGTGACTCCGGCCGTCCATGACCAGCTCTGCCGCCTCGTCAGCGCTCACCCGATGGTGCATGCGCCGTTCGGCTTCGGCGACCGAGGTGCGGACCGCACGCACCAACCGTACACGTGAATCTCCGGTATGGCGGGAAAGTTCGCCCGCATCGGCCCGGAGCCGGGCCGACATCTCGTTGGTCTGCCCGGCAAGCGTCACCATGCCGCCCATCTTCTCGGTGAGGGATTGCGCATTCGTGGCCACACTGGCGACCGAGCGGCTGATCTCCTGCGTGGCCACGCTCTGCTCTTCCATCGCCGCGGCGATGGCGGTCGAGACCTGGTCGATCTCTTCCACCTTGCCGCCGATGCGGGTCACCACGTCCACCGTCTCGGTCGTTGCCCGCTGGATCTCGGCGATCTGGCTGCTGATATCGCCGGTCGCCTGCGCAGTCTGCCCGGCAAGCTTCTTCACTTCGGCCGCGACCACCGCAAATCCCTTGCCGGCATCGCCGGCGCGCGCCGCCTCGATCGTGGCGTTCAGCGCCAGCAGGTTGGTCTGGTTGGCAATGTCGGCGATCAGCGAGGTGATGTGGCCGATGCGCTCCACCTCGTTGCGCAACTGGGTGATCGCCTGCTTTGCCGTCTCGCCGTCCTGGGCCGCCTCGCGGGTAACGCCGCTGGCATGCGTGATCCGGTTGGTGATCTCACGCACCGACGCCGCCAGTTGCTCGGTTGCCGCGGCCACGGCCTGGGCACTGGACAAAGCCTCGGATGCGGCCTGCGCGGCATCGTCGGCGTTGTGGTTGACCGCGCCGGACGCTTCGGACATCTCCGCGGCGGAGGCCGTCATGGCCCCCATCGTCCGCCTGACCTCCTCTGCGGTTTCGTTGACCGTCGATTCCACCGTATCGGCCATCTCCCGCAGGGCTACGACACGTTTTGCCGCGGCGTCGGCCTCCTGCTGCGCCTTGACCTCCTCGGCATAGGCAAGCCTGGCCCGCAGGCTGCGCAACAACCGGCTGATCGCGCCCAGTTCCACGACGGGCACCATCTCGATGACATGCCGCACGTCGCCGCTGGCGAGGGCGCCGAACTGCGTCGCGATCCGGCCGAGCGAGTCCCGCAGACGGCGCAGCATCGTTGCGATGGCAACGATGGCGAACACGAGTGATGCAAGCAACGCCAGCAGCGGGGCCAGCAATCCGGCCCCGGCTGCCGCGGCCACCAGGCCGGCGGCGGAGATGGCGAAGACCAGGACGAAGGCCAGGACCGTGCCGCCGGCGATGCCGCTGACCAGCCGTCGGGCCCGGGCTGCCAGGCCGGTCCGTGTCAGCATGCCCGCCTCGAGCCGCAAGCCGCGGGCGCGTCCTTCGCGGATCGCGGCATAGGCCGCCTCGGCCTCTTCGACCGCGGCGCGCTCCGGCCGGGTGCGGATCGAGATGAAGCCCTGCAGCTCTCCATTCTCGACAACCGGGGTGACGTTTGCGCGCACCCAGTAGAAGTTGCCCTGCTTGGTGCGGTTCTTGACCAGCGCCTCCCATGGGCGGCCGGCCTTGATGGTGGTCCAGAGATCGCCGAACGCCTCTTTCGGCATATGCGGATGTCGCACGATGTTGTGCGGCGATCCGACCAGCTCCTCGCGGGTGAAGCCGCTGATCGCCACGAACGTGTCGTTGGCGAACGTGATCCGGCCCTTCGGGTCGGTCTGCGACACAAGAAGCGCACCGTCCGGCACTGGTACTTCGGTATCGGTAATCGGTCCGTTGTCGCGCATCAGGGTACGCCCGCGGCTGTTTGCATCGGCAATGATCTAGGCGCGACAGGTTACTGCTTTGCTAATACCAGCCGGCGCACAGTTCGCCGTTGGCGCGGTGCCCCATGTCATGGCCGGCGAAGGTGGGCCGTCCCCCCTTTGTCATGCGGAACCCATCTTTCCGGATACAGGTCCGGAGATTTCCGTCGCACCTGCGTGCCTTCGGCATGACGCAGTCATGGATGCCGGGCCAGCGCCTGCCGCGACGTCGTACGATCTGCCAGCGGTCGATCGCGACCATGGCGGCGCCGCCGACCCGCCTGCCAGAGACGGCCGGCGTCGTTGCATGGTAGGCTTGCGACAACCATCAGGGGGGCGCGAACCATGCTGCGCGAGGAACTGATCTTCGTCGGAACCTGCGACATCGCCGGCCATGTCCGCGGCAAGGGCTTTCCTGCCAGCGAACTCGAATCCCGCCGCCACAGGGGAATCGGCTGGACCCACAGCAACCTGATGCAGACCGCGTTCGGCCCGATCTTCGACACGCCCTTCGGCACCGCCGGCGACCTGATGGTGGTTCCCGATGCCGCCGCCGAGGTGCGGGTCGATTTCGCCGACGGTTCCGCCCCGGAACACTTCTTCCTCGGCGACATCCGCAACACCGACGGCTCACCCTGGGAATGCTGCCCGCGCGAATTCCTCCGCCGCGGCGCCGCGGCGCTGGAACAGGCGGCCGGACTGCGGGCGATCGCCGCCTTCGAGCAGGAGTTCGTCTACACGGGCAACGAGGACCGGCCCGGCGACGCGTACAGCCTGGGCGCCTTCCGCCGCCAGGGCGGGTTCGGCGAGACCTTCGTGGCCGCGATGCGCGCCGCCGGCGTCACGCCCGACTCCTTCCTGCCCGAATACGGCAGCCGCCAGTTCGAGGTCACCGCCGCCCCCGCGCCGGCGGTCACGGCTGCCGACCATGCGGTGATCACCCGCGAGATGGCGCGCGCCACCGCCCATCGCCTGGGCCACCGCGCGGTGTTCTCTCCCATGCCGCTGCCGGACGGCGTGGGCAACGGCGTGCACATCCATTTCAGCCTGTGGGATGCCAGCCGACGCCCACTCACCCACGATCCGGCCGGCCGTTTCGGGCTCAGCCAGCAGGCGCAGTCCTTCTGCGCCGGCATCCTGCACCACCTGCCGGCGATCACGGCGATCACCGCGCCCTCCCCGGTGTCGTATCTGCGCCTGACGCCGAACCGGTGGGCGCCGACGGCGATCGACCTGGTGCAGCAGGACCGCGGCGCCGCCCTGCGTGTCTGCCCGGTCTTCGCCGCCACCGGTCCCGAGGCGGTCGCCCGCCAGTTCAACGTCGAATTCCGCGTCTCCGACGCCGCCGCCAGCCCCTACATGGCGCTCGGCGCGGTGCTGTTCGCCGGCGCCGACGGGCTGCGCCGCGGCCTGTCCCTGCCCACCGGGGACACCACGCCGCCGGCCCTGCCCCAGTCCCTCGCCGCGGCCCTGGACACAATGGAGGCCAGTGCGGCCGTCCAGGAGTGGTTCGGCCCGGTGTTCCTGGAGGCCTATCTGCGGCACAAGCGCTCGGAGCTGGCGCATATCGCCGATGCCGCGGCGCCCGAGCTGTGCCGCCGCTACGCCGAAGTGTACTGAGCGCCCGGCACCCCCGGTCCGGCAGCACCCGGCGGCACTCCGGCGGCACCCGGGACGCGCGCATCGGGGGCGAGCCCCCGCGGCATTGCATGGCTGCGACATGCGGATGGCGCATTTCGCAATTGCAGCATTGCGGCTAAATGCCGCAGGCATGTCCGCGCCCCCCTTCCGCTCCCCCGGCACCCCCCGCTGGATGCCCATCCTGCTCGGCTACTTCATCGCCGTCGGGCCGGCAGCCACCGATATGTACCTGCCCGCCTTCCCGGCGGTGGAACGCTCCTTCGGCACAGCGCCGGGCACCGCGCAGCTTACCCTGGCGGCCTGGTTCGCCGGGCTGGCGATCGGGCAGATCACCCAGGGCACGCTGTCCGACCGGTTCGGCCGCCGCGCCCCGCTGATCGCCGGCACCGGGCTGTTCACCGTGGCCGCGATCGGTTGTGCCCTGGCGCCGACGCTGGGCTGGCTGGCGGTGTTCCGGGCACTGGGCGCGGTGGGGGCGTCGGCCGGCATGGTGGTCCCGCGCGCCGTGGTGCGCGACCTGGCCGACGGGTCGGCGGCCGCCATCCTGATGTCGCGGCTGGTGCTGGTGATGGGCGTGGCGCCCATCCTGGCGCCCAGCATCGGCGGCGCGGTGCTGGTGTTCGCCGAATGGCGGGTGATTTTCTGGATCCTGGCGACCTACGGCGCCATCGCCTGCCTGCTGGCCTGGCGCATCCTGCCGGAAACCCTGCCGCCGGCCCGCCGCACCCGCCGGCTGCATCCGGGCGAACAGTTCCGCCGCTACACCGGCATCTTGCGAGAGCGGGGGTTCGTGACCCATGCGGCCATGGGGGCGTCCGGCACCTTCGCCATGTTCTCCTACCTCGGTGGTTCGTCGCCGGTGTTCATCGACGGCTTCGGCCTGACGCCGTCGCAGTACGCGCTGATCTTCGGCCTGTGCTCCTGCGGGCTGATCGCCGGCTCGCAGATCAACGCGCGTCTGCTGCCGCGCTTCGGCCTGTCCTTCATGCTGCGGCTCATCGCCCGCGTTTCGCTGACCGCCACGGCAACGCTGGCGATCCTTTCGTTCAGCGGCGTGCACGTGCTGCCGCTGATCGTGGCGCCGATCTTCGTCGCACTGAGCTGCCAGGGGTTCAGCAACGGCAACACGTCGGTGGGCGCACTGTCGCGGCATTCCGGCCAGGCGGGCAGTGCCTCGGCGCTGATGGGGATGGGCCAGTACACGCTGGGCGCGATCAGCGGCCTGCTGGTGGGCGTGTTCACCGACGGCACGCCGCGCGGCATGGCGGCGCTGATGCTGTGCGGCTCGCTGGGCATGGTGATTGCGGATCTGCTGCGGCCGCGCACATAGTACCCGTCGGACATGAAGGGTTTGCCCATGAATCCGGTGGTCGGCATTCCGGCCTGCGCCAAGCTGGTGGATGAACAGGTGCGCCACGACACGCCGGCGCGTTATGCCGCGGCGCTGTTCGGCGGCAGCGGCGTGCTGCCGGTGATGATTCCTCCCCTGGGCGAGGCGCAGATCGCGCTGCTGGACCGGCTGGACGGCCTGCTGCTGCCCGGCAGCCCCAGCAACGTGCATCCCAGCCACTACGATGGCGGCGAAAGCGAGACCCCCGACCGGCACGACCTGGATCGCGACGCCACCACGCTGCGGCTGATCCCCGAGGCGATCGCGCGCGGCCTGCCGGTGCTGGCGATCTGCCGCGGCATCCAGGAGCTGAACGTCGCGCTGGGCGGCACGCTGCACCAGCGGGTGCACATGCGCGCCGGCTGCATGGACCATCGCGGCGGCCCCGGCGCGCTGGAGGAGCGATACGGCCCCAAGCACCTGGTCTCGGTCCGCGGCGGCCTGGCCCGCATCGTCGGCGCCACCACGATCCTGGTGAACTCGCTGCACGGCCAGGCGATCGACCAGCCGGCGCCCGGCCTGGTGGTGGAGGCCACCGCGCCGGACGGCACCATCGAGGCGGTACGGATGGACCGCGCCGCCGGCTGCGTCCGCGGCCCGGCGGATGGGGTTGTCCCCTGGGTGTACGGCGTGCAATGGCACCCGGAATGGAACTATGCCAACAACTCGGCGAGCGTGGCGCTGTTCCAGGCATTCGGCGCAGCGTGCCGGGCGTACCAGGCAATCATGGGGGAGGCGGCGTAGAGATGGATCTGCAACTGGCGGGCAAGACCGCGCTGATCACCGGCGGGTCGAAGGGCATCGGCCGGGCGACGGCCGAGGTGCTGGCGGACGAGGGCTGCAACCTGATCCTGGTCGCCCGTACCGCCGCCGCACTGGAGGAGGCCGCGGCGGCGATCCGCGCCCGTCGCCAGGTGAACGTGCGCACCATCGCCGCCGACCTGTCGAACGATGCCGCGGTGCGCCGCGTGGCGGAGCAGGCCGGCGACCTGGACATCCTGGTCAACAACGCCGGCGCCATCCCGCCGGGAGACCTGCTGGGCGTGGATGACGCGCGCTGGCGGGAGGCGTGGGACCTGAAGGTGTTCGGCTACATCTCCTTCTGCCGCGCGGTGTATGCGCGGATGAAGGCGCGGCGGTCGGGCGTGATCATCAACGTGATCGGCGCGGCGGGCGAGAAGTTCCCCACCGCCTATATCGCCGGCGCGGCGGGCAATGCGTCGCTGATGGCATTCACCCGGGCGCTGGGCAAGGGCGCGCCGGCGGACGGGCTGCGCGTGGTGGCGATCAACCCGGGGCCGGTGGAGACCGACCGGCTGGTGATGCTGCGCCGGGCGGAGGCGGAGCGGAAATTCGGCGATCCGGACCGCTGGCGGGAGCTGACCGCCAGCATGCCGTTCGGCCGCGCGGCGCTGCCGAGCGAGATCGGGAACGCGGTGGCGTTTTTGGCGAGCCCGCTGTCAGGGTACACGTCCGGAACGGTGCTGACGATCGACGGCGGCGGCTAGGCCTGCCGCACGTCCGGCCATGTCCGGACGGCCTGTGCTCCCGGCGGGTAGGAAGAAGTCGCGAGCTGGCCTCGATAGACGCGGTCATGGCCGGGCCTGACCCGGCCGTCTGCCCCGGAACGATCGGGCCGGCACGCAGCCGGAACACGCCTGGACGGGGGCAGATGGCCGGGTCAGGGCTCGGCCATGACACGGAAGAGCGACGTCGGAACGAACCAGATCAACATCCGTGCACGGCCGGGCCCGCCACGACGTGGTTGGCTCTGCCCGTCGCCACGTCTTCCGACCGCTGTCCCCTCCGGACGCCTGCACGTCCCGATCACGACACCCGCATGCAGCCCCCGGAACGTGAACCGCTTCGCCTGTCACGGCGTTTACGGTTGCGCAAATCCGCGTACGCCGCAACGAAGGAGCCCGGGCATGAGCGGCCGAATGCTGGTGGTGGTGAACGCGCGATCCGGCCGCCTGCCGCCCGACCAGAAGAAGCGAGAGCTGTCGGATGCACTCGCACGTCACGAACTGGACGCGGAAATCCGCATGGTACCGGGCGGGCGGGGTGTCGCCGCGGCCGTGGCGGATGGCGTGCGCGACGGGTTCGGGACCGTCGTCGTCGGTGGCGGTGACGGCACGCTGTCCGCCGGCGCGGCACACCTGGCCGATACCGACCAGCGCATGGGCGTGCTGCCCCTGGGCACCTTCAACTACTTCGCGCGCGGCCTGGGCATACCGACCGATATCGAGGGGGCGGTCGGCGTTCTCGCGCAGGGACACGAGCGCCGGGTCAGCATGGGCGAGGTCAATGGCCGGGCCTTTATCAACAACGCCAGCCTCGGCGTGTACGGCCGCATCCTGGAGCAGCGCGAGGTGCTGTACAGCCGCTGGGGCCGCAGCCAGATCGCCGCCCACGTGTCGGTTCTGCTTTCCCTCGTCCGTCCCCGCGCGCCGTTGGCGCTGCGCGTCACCGTGGACGGCACCACCCAGCGCTGGCGCAGCCCCATGGTGTTCGTGGCCAACAATGCGTTCCAACTGACCGCCTTCCGTCTGGCCGGCGCGGAGTGCCTGGAGCGTGGCCATCTCGCGCTGTATGTCGCCCCGGAATGCGGGCGGCTCGCGCTGCTGACGCTGGCGGCGGGGCTGGCCCTGGGTCGGCTGCGTCCGGCGCGCGACTTCCAGCTTCTGTGCGGCGAGGAGGTGGTGGTGGAGACCCGCCACCGCCACCGCCTGGTGGTGCGCGACGGCGAACGCGAGCGCCTGGCCGGCCCCTATCGCTTCCGCTTGCGCCGGGATGTGCTGCGGGTGCTTGCGCCGCCCCCCGACGGCGAGGCCTGATGCGCGTCGTCGTCCATCTCTCCGACCTGCATTTCGGACGCACCCGGCCGGAGCTGCTGGAGCCGCTGCTGAACAGCGTGCATGCCGCCCGGCCCGACCTGGTCGCCGTCTCCGGCGACCTGACGCAGCGCGCGCGACCGGGCCAGTTCGCAGCCGCGCAGCGGTTTCTGGAGGCGCTGCCGCAGCCCGTCCTGGTGGTGCCGGGCAATCATGACGTGCCGCTGGATGTGGTCTGGACGCGCCTGCTCACGCCATGGCGGCGCTACCGGCGATGGATCAACCGGAACCTGGAGCCCAGCTTCCAGGACGACGAACTCGTCGCGGTCGGCATCAACACCGTCGCCCCGTTCCTGTGGCAGCGCGGCTGGATCGCCCGCCAGGCGCTGACCCGCGCCTGTGCCGTGCTGGACCAGGCCGACGCGCGCACGCGGATCGTGGTGACGCACCATCCGTTCGTGCATGCGCCGGACGCGGAGGCCAAGGCGCTGATGCACGGTGCGGCGCCGGCCATCCGCGCGCTCGCCACCGCCGGCGCCGACATCCTGCTCAGCGGGCATCTGCATAGCTGGAGCGCCGAGGCCTACCGCGCGCTCGCACCCGAGCTTCGGTCGGTGCTTCTGGTGCGGGCGGGCACCGGACTGTCCACCCGGCTGCGCGGTGCACCGAACGACTACAACGTCCTGTGCGTCGAAGACGGCGCCGTGACGATCCGGCGTCATGCCGCCTCCGCCACCGAACAGGATTTCCGGTGCGTGGAGGAGCGGCGCTTCGTTCGCGAGGCCGGGGGCTGGGCCGGCCAGTTGGCGTAACCCGTGGCCGGCCGACGGTCGTGTTGCGGTTTTGCTACCGCGGCCTCACACGCTCGGGTTGTCCCTGGGCTGCAACCACATTCGGCTCTGGGCCGTTGCCACGCGCGATGTCCCGATCGATCCCCAGCTTTCTGCGTCAGTTCGCGCCGCCTGCGAGCGACGCCGGACTTTTCCTGGGTCTGCTCGCACTGGCCGCCTGGCTGGACGCCGAACGCGCCCCCGAGCCGACGCTGGCCGACCGTTCGCCACCGTCGCGACTGCCGCCAGCGGCGCGACTGCAACCGTTGACGGGGTTGCAACCGCCGCAGGCGCCCGCGGCTCCAGCAGGGGCCCAACCAGCGCCCGCGCAATCGCCAGCGTCCCCACCACAGGCGGAGCCCGCGCCGTCACAGGAAAAGTCACAGTCGGACCAGGAACAACCCGCGCCGCGCGCAAGGTTCCGACCGTTCGAGGGCAACTACGCCGCATCGCTGACCAGCGCCATCATCGCGCTGTCGCCCTTCATCGTGGTGACCACCGCCTATGCGATGTTCACCCACCACGTCGCACAGGACGTGCACGCCTCGCGCAACGCGCTGTCGATCATCGGCGGCCTGTCCACCGCCGGGTATGCCTTCGGCGCGCTGCTGGGCGGCGACCTGGTGCAGCGCTTTCCGCAGCGGCGCCTGTTCTTCCTGGACGAAACCGCCTTCGTCCTGGGCTGCGTGCTGGCAGCGATCGCCCACGGGCCGGCCTTGTACGCGGCCGGCCGCGTGGTTCAGGGTTTCGCGACCGGCCAGTTGCTGGTGACCGCGCTGCCGCCGGTGATCCAGCGCTTCCCTGCCAGCAAGCTGCCGATCACCGTCATCGCAATCAACATCGGCTTTTTCGGTGCCGTCTGCATCGGCCCGCTGCTCGGCGGCTGGGTCGCCGCCGGCCACCACTGGCGGTGGTTCTACGGGGCGCTCGGCGCCATCGGCCTGATCAACCTCGCGCTGGCGACCCTGACGCTGCCGGACCAGCCGCCCTTCAACCCCGACATGCGGTTCGACCGGCTGGGCATCCCGCTGGCATTCGCCGCCGTGGTGCTGCCGTTCTGGGCGTCCGGCGAGCTGGCCGGACACGGATTCGCCTCCGCCCGTTTCGCGGCCCCGATGTTCGTGGGCCTGGTGTGCTTCGTCGCGATGCTGCTGGTGGAGTACCATCAGAAGGAGCCACTTGCCCCGATCAAGAAGATGTGGACCACCCAGTCCGTCACCGGCGCCCTGGTCGCCATGATCGGCGGCGGGGTGTTCGTCTCCTTCCTGGAACTGGGCGAGCGCTACCACATGGAGGTGGCGCACCAGTCGCCGCTGGCCACCGGCATCCTGTTCTGGCCCCTGGCACCGGCCGTGCTGATCTCCGCCGCTCTGCTGGGTGCGGTGATCACCACGCGGTACCTCACGCTGCTGATCGTCGCCGGGATGGTCTGCATGATGGGCAGCGGCGCCCTGTTGCTGCAGTTGTCGCCGCATGCGAGCGACGCGCTGACGCTGAGCGCGGCCGGCCTGCTGGGCGTGGGCGCCGGCGCGACCGTCGCGCCGGGGCTGTACCTGGCGGGCTTTTCCCTGTCGGCGAAGCTCATCGGCCGCGTCTTCGCCCTGGTGGAACTGGTCCGGTCGGTGGCGGACTACATCCTCGCGCCGGTGATGACGCAGATCGCCCGCGCCGCATCCGGACAGCATCTCAGCCAGCACGGCGTGCACCTGGCGTTAGGGATCACGTTGTGGATAACGGTGGCCTTCACCGTGCTGGGCGCGGCGCTGTACCTGCTGGGCGGCGGACGCCTGTCGAAGCCCGACCTGGAGGGGTGGCTGTCGGCCAAGGGGCCGGCCATTCAACCGACGCCGCTGCTCTCGCGGCTGCGAAAACACCAGCCGGATGTCGGGCAATAGAGCGCACCCCTGCCGCCGCCGGCGCGCAGGTAGCCTGCGCGGGGCCGGGCATGTTAGCCTTCCCCCGAAGCCACAAGAGGGTGAACCCGGCATGAGCGTCCTCGCGCCCGGCGGCATCGACTGCGACCTGCACCCCGCGGTGCCGAACCTGAAGGCGCTGCATCCCTACCTGTCCGACCACTGGCGCGACATCGTCATCCAGCGCGGCGTGCATGAGCTGGAGTCGATCGCCTACCCGGCCAATGCGCCGCTGACCGCACGCCCGGACTGGCGGGTGGACGGGAAGAAACCCGGCTCCGACCTGGATCTGCTGCGCCGGCAGGCGCTGGACCCGTTCGGCACCGCAATCGGCATCTGCAACTGCCTGTACGGCGCGCAACTGCTGTTCAGCGAGGACATGGGCGCCGGCTTTGCCCGCGCGATCAATGACTGGATGGCGAAGGAATGGCTGGACCGCGACCCCCGCCTGCGCGCCTCCATCGTGGTGCCATCGCAAAGCCCGGAGCTCGCGGTGGACGAGATCGAGCGCGTCGCGGCGGACCCGCGCTTCGTGCAGGTGCTGCTGCTGGTGATGGGCGACATGCCGCTGGGCAAGCGGCACTACTGGCCGATCTACGCCGCGGCCCAGCGCCACAACCTGCCGGTCGGCATCCATGCCGGCAGCGCCTACCGCCATCCCGTCACGCCGCTGGGCTGGCCGACCTACTACACCGAGGACTACGCCGCGCAATCGGCGGCGTTCCAGCAGTGCCTGACCAGCCTGATCTGCGAGGGCGTGTTCACCAAGTTTCCCGACCTGACGGTGGTGCTGATCGAATCCGGCTTCACCTGGCTGCCGGCGCATCTGTGGCGCCTGACCAAATTCTGGCGCGGGCTGCGGATGGAGATCCCCTGGGTGGACCGCGCACCGACGGAAATCGTGCGCAGCAACGTGCGCCTGACCACACAACCCTGTGACGCACCGCCGGACGTCGCGGCGTTCGAGAAGCTGCTGGACCACATGGGGTCCGACGAGTTGCTGCTGTTCTCCACCGACTATCCGCACTGGCAGTTCGACGGCGAGGCCGCGCTGCCGGAAGGCCTTTCCCCCGATCTCGTCCGCAAGATCATGATCGACAATCCGCGGGCCACGTACGCCCGCCTGACGGAGACGGTGGCATGAGCGGCCCCGCCTTATCCGGACGGCCTGCGCAACGCCCGGGCCACGACAGGGGGGCGCAAATATGCCCGTGGTCTTCCGCTACCAGGGCATCCGGTTCTATTTCTTCTCCAACGAAGGTAATCCACGCGAGCCGGTCCACATCCATGCGAACCGCAGCGACGCTGAAGCGAAGCTGTGGCTGCATCCGGAGGTCCGTGTGGCGGAAAGTTTCGGCTTCACGCGTCGGGAACAAAGCGACCTGCTCCGCATCGTGGAACAGCGTCGCGAGGAGATCGTGAGAGCATGGCATGAGCACTTCGGCGACCTCGGTTCACTTTGACGATGCGACCATGTGGGTGGAACTGTCCGACGGACTGTACGATCGGGGTGCCGATCGCATGGTTTCCCCGACTGCTGCACGCAACGCCCGAGCAGCGATCCCATTACAGGGTCAGCGTTACCGGCCGGGGCCTGCATTGGGAAAATCTCGATGAGGACATCTCGGTCGAAGGTCTGCTGGCCGGGCGCGGCGACATGACCGTTCGACGCCCCGATGCGGCCTGAAGAATTTGCGCTCGTCCCTCACACACGGATGGCCATTGCCAACAAACCAGGGCCTTTGAGGCCCGCCTGACGGAGACGGTCCAATGAACGTGCAGGTTACCACCCGTCCGACCCCGGAAGCCGCCAATACCTCGAAGCTGGCGATTGCCGACGGCGACATTCATCCGCAGCGCAACAGCATCCAGGACATCTTCCCCTGGATGGAGAAGCGCTGGCAGGAGCACGCCCTGACCTTCGGCAACCGTCCGCGCCAGGCCTACCAGGCCGGTCCCGCCTATCCGAAGGGCCAGCCCAACGCCGCGCGCCGTGACGCCTGGCCGCCGGGTGGCAAGCCGGGCAGCAACCTGGAATTCATGCAGCGCCAGTTGCTGGATGCGAACAACATCCAGTTGGGGGTCCTGAACGCCACCGGCGACAACGGCAGTTCGTTCCAGCACCGCGAATACGGCGCCGCGGTGTGCCACGCGATGAACGAGTGGATGGTCGAGCACTGGCTGAAGCCGGAACCGCGGCTGAAGGGCTCCATCGTCGTGCCCTTCGAGGACCCGGAAGCGGCAGCGAAGGAGGTGGAGCGCTGGGCCGGCGATCCGCGCTTCGTGCAGGTGCTGATGGTGACGCGCACCGCCGAACCGCCGGGCCAGAAGCGCTACTGGCCGCTGTATGAAGCCGCCGCCGCGGCCAACCTGCCGATCGGCGTGCACGCCTTCGGCTTTGGCGGCTACCCGGTCAGCGGCAGCGGCTGGCCCAGCTACTACATCGAGGACATGGTCGGCCACGCGCAGTCGGCCCAGGCCTTCCTGACCAGCCTGGTCATCGAGGGCGTGTTCGAGCGCCTGCCCAACTTCAAGCTGGTGCTGATCGAGAGCGGCTTCGCCTGGCTGCCGCCGCTGGCCTGGCGGCTGGACAAGATCTGGCGCCGGCTGCGGATGGAAACGCCGCACCTGAAGCGCGCACCGTCCGAGTACATCCGGGAGCGCGTGTGGCTGACCACGCAGCCGATGGAGGAGCCGCAGCCGCGCGAGCAGGTGCTGGACGCGATCGACTGGATCGGCTGGGACCGGCTGATCTTCGCCACCGACTACCCGCACTGGGACTACGACGACCCGGCCCAGGTGCTGCCGATGCCGCTGCCGGAGCAGCAGCGCCGGGGGTTCTTCTTCAACAACGCGCGGACGCTCTACCGGGAAGGCTGACCGCCACCGGGGCGGCGCCGAAACGCATTCCCGGCGGCAGTGGTCTGGGTGAGGCTTGCGTCGGAGGCATCGGGCGCCGCCGCCGAATTGGGCGCCGGCGCGATTCCTGCGGTAACGCTGTCCTGCACACCGCGCCGACAGGCCATGCCTCAGTTCCGAGAGCGCTCCGACCTGCCGCGCCCCCCGGCAGCCGGTCCGCATGCCCGATTCCCTGGACGAACCAGCCGCATCACTGGCCCGTTGCACCGCTCGATTCGGATCGCGCGGCAAAGACATCGATGAGCCTTCTTCGTCGGCACGACGACCCGGCTGGCGGCGTTGCGCCCGTGACGGCCCCCTGGCCAGGGCGCCAATAACGCATCAACAACGTTATACAAACACCGAATTATTGTTTCTGTAATTCTTGATTATCAGAAGAACAAGCGCAACCGATACTGCATAGTCCACATCACGATTCCGTGATTTCCATTGCTTTTCATCACTGAAACCGCGCTAGTTTGTTTGCCAACATCAACTTCCGGAGACGCCGCTCAGGCAAGCTCCAAGCCGCCAACGTACAATTGAGGCCTGCCTGTTTGCTGTTCCCACCGGTACAGCAATGCGAGTCCGCGCGAACCGCCAAGCCAAAAGGAAACGTCATGGCAACCAAACCGGAAGCCGCTCGTCGCAGCAGCATTACTGTCATCGTGACGCTCCCGGACGATGAACGCGCCCAAAAGGCTTCACTGACCGCCTACGCCTTCACGCAAGGCGGAAAGCTGCTGGATGCCAAGCCGGTCGAAAAGAACGAGGCAACGCTGACCGTCGCCCTGGGTGCCGAAGGCACCAATCTGCGCGTCCTGGTCGGCCCGCCGCTGAAGGGCGATGCGCAAACGCTGGCGGAGCTGTTCCGCCGCGGCGCAGCCGAGCGCCATCTGCGCGTGGATCTCAACGCAGGCGCGCTCAAGCTGGAGATCTCCGTCCAGATCGAACAGATCCTGTGCTGGCTTCGCAGTTTATGCGCCGTCAACGGCACGGTCCTGAAGCGCACCACGCTGGGCGGACAGGTGATCGATCTGCCGGTCTGCAATGCCACAGTCGAGATCTACGAGGTCGATCCCCTTGTCATCATCCTGCCGAAACTGCCGAAGCCGGTGATCGACCGGCTGCGGGACATCATCGTTCATCCGATCCCGCTGCCCGACCCAATCCCGGACCCGCTGCCCGGTCCGTTCCCCGGCCCGTTTCCGCCGGAGCCCGGCCCGGGACCGGATCCGTTCCTTGCCAACGCCGCGCCCCCCATTCCCAAGCGCTTCGCTTCCGCACAGGAGGCCGCACCACCCAACCGCGCCGAGGCAACGCATGCCTTGGAAAGCCTGAAGACGGTCACCAGTCTTCAGTTCGCCGCGCAGTCGGCCAGCGACCTTGAATTCCGCAACGCACTGCTGGCACATGCCGAGCTGATACGGCCCATCTTCTGCCTGCTGTATCCGCACCTGTTCACCATGCGCCTGGTCGCCACCGCGCACACCGACGACTGCGGCCATTTCCATGCACGGTTCTTCAACGGATGCCACAACCCGGATACGCCGGACCTGTACTTCAAGGTCAAGCAGCGCTTCCTGTTCTCCGAGCTGACCATCTACGCACCGACGCCGGTGCCGTGCCACACGCGATGGAACTATCCGTGCGGTTCCGACGTCACGATCTACACATCACACCCGCTGGCACAGACATGCGCGCCCTGCGCACCCGTGTCGGCCGGCGACAACTGGGTGCTGTTCGTCGCCATCGGTCAGACATCGCTGAACGCGATCCATGGCGATTTGCAGGGGCTGCAAGGCAGTACCACCGCGGCCAATCGCGGACTTACCAAGGGGGGCGCGCCGTTCGGCGGCATACTCCGGCCGCAGTTGCTGTTCGACAATGCGCTGCGCGAAACGCTCGGGGTGAAATACTACCGGTTGTTCTGGCGCCGATCCGGCGGATCCGAAGTGCAGATGCTGGACGACATCGCGCGCCACTACACGTACGGCGTCGGCGGCCATCCCGTAACCGCACTGTACAAGCTCGGCCCACTGTCACCGCCCGATGCACCGGCCGCGAACCTGTTCGAAATTCCGCCCTCGCTGCCGCCGCAAGGTGTGTGGGGCCCGGTGATCGCCCCGACGGACTATCAGAACGGTGTATTCGACACCACGCTGCCCGCCCCTGGCATCACCTATGATGCCGACGGCAACGAAGTCGGCGCGGACCGTTCCGGCAAGTTCGAGATCCGCCTGGAACTGTTCGACGCCGCCGGCAACCCGGTCGATATCGGCGCCAAGGGTATCCGGTATTTCGTCCCGGACGTGGACAACCTGACCGGAACGATCACCACGGCCGACGCGGCAACCCTTGGCCTGGTCAGTGGCAATTCGATGATCGTTACCGTGCATGTCGATAACAATCCAACCTATGCCGAAATCGACAGCCCTTCCATCGGCTCCAACGCGGCCGACCCGTGCTGCGGCGTGCTCGGCTTCGCGCCCGGCGATGCCGTTACCCTGCCGTGGCGGGCGAAACACAGGAATGGCTTCGCCACCTTCACGTTTCAAACGAAACGGGTCGATCGGTCGGTCTTCTACCAGCCGGACGCGCCGGTGGGCCTGGGTGGGTCGTTCAGCACGACGCAGAATGCCCAGGCCCTGCTGGACACCAACCTTCCGCCCGGCTGTGTCGCCGGCGGATGCAACGTCGCCGCCTTCGCATCCTTCGAGTATGTCACGGCCATGGCGACCGACGGCTGGTCGAGGCTGCACTATCTCGACAGCTCGGACTTCGAGGCATTCACGTTGAGCAAGGGCGGCTGACCCGCGCCTGCACATCACGCCGGTTGCGCCGATATCCCAAGGCCCGGGACGCGGCGCAGCCTGGCGCTGTCTGGTCGCCAAACGACGGCCCCGAACTCATACCGACCCGCGTATCGTTCGACCATTGTCCGGCAACTCACCGTCATGGTCTGCGGAGGCCGGCCATCCACGACTATTGCTGATGGCGGCTACACGAGTGCTGATGGCGGCTACACGAGATGTGGATGGCCCGCCTGCGCCGGCCATGACGCTGAATGGCTGGCGGCATGTCAAGCGCAGCGCGGGTTTGTATCACGTCGGGTTTGCCTGAGGATCGACCGTGCCGCGTAGTCGTCGGCTCGGTGACGTCGTCGGCGCGGGTCCTGGTCAGGAGGACCGCAACGGCCGTACGAACGCTCTCAGTTCCTCGGCCAGCGCCTCCGGCTGCTCCATGGCGGCGAAGTGCCCGCCACGCGGCATGACGCTCCACCGCCGGATATCGGCATAGACCCGCGCAGCCAGCGACCGCGGCGGCCGGAGGATCTCACGCGGAAACTCGCAATATCCCATCGGCACCCGGATCGCTCCGCCGTCCGGGATCGGCCATGGCCCGTGCATCCGCGCATAATACGGCCAGAACGAGGAACCGATCGCGCCGGTGAACCAGTACAGGCTGATGTTGGCCAGCAATTCGTCCTTGCTGAACACGCTCTCCACATCGCCGCCGCAGTCCGACCAGGTGCGGAACTTTTCCACGATCCAGGCCGCCAGCCCGGCCGGTGAGTCCGTCAGGCCGAACGCCAGCGTCTGCGGGCGGGTGCCCTGGATCCACTGATAGCCCGTCTCCTCCTTCAGCCACAGCGCCAGTTCGGACAGGAAGCGCTGCTCCTCCGGGCTCGGGTTCTTCACCATGTCCGGGTCGCGCCGGATCGGCAGCAGGTTGAGATGGATACCGACGGTACGGTCGGCATACGCCGCACCGAGATACGACGTCACGAACGATCCCCAGTCACCGCCCTGCGCAACGAAGCGCTGATAGCCGAGCACGTCGGTCATCAGCGCGGCGAAGCAGTCGCCGATTTCGGGGAGGGCGAACCGCTTCTGCCCCGGCGAGAACGACAGGCCGTAGCCAGGCAGCGACGGCGCCACCACGGTAAACGCGTCGGCCGGGTCGCCACCGAACCGCGCCGGATCGGTCAGCCGCGGTATCAGCTCGAGGAATTCGAACACCGATCCGGGCCAGCCGTGCGACAGCAGCAGCGGCATCGGCGCCGGCCCGTTTCCCGGCACGTGCAGGAAATGCACGTTGATGCCGGCAAGCGGCACCGTGTACTGCGGAAACGCATTCAGCCGCGCCTCCTGTGCCGGCCAGTCGAACCGGTCGCGCCAGTACGCCACCAGCGTGCGCATGTAGTCCACGTCCGTGCCGTACGCCCAGGGTTCGTCGGGCGCCTGGTCGGGAAACCGCGTGTTCCCCAGGCGCAGCTTCAGGTCGGCGATGGCCGCATCGGGCACCGACAGGGCAAATGGTTGTGGCTGCATGACTATGCCTCCCGCTGCAGTACGGCGCTGATCAGGCGGGTGCGTCGTTCCCGCAGATTGCGCTCGCCGTTGCGCACCTTTTCGCGCAGGTTCGCCCCCAGCACCAGGTGCGTCCCCAATTGCGGCCGGCCTTCAGGCGCAGGACGTGCGCGGTTCGCGGCGCGCGCCGCATCCATTTCCGACAGCGCCGCCTGCGTGTTGTCCTCCCACGCCAGCACGGTGAAACCGGCTGCTTCCAGCATGGCGCGTGTCTCCTGCGGCGCGTGCAGGAAGCTGGTGTCCGGCGTATCCGCCCACACCACGGGATAGAGCGGCGCACCCCCCTCCCCCTGCGCGGCGTCCTGCAACGCCAGGCGCCCACCCGGTTTCAGCACGCGGCGGATTTCAGCGTACCATCCGGCGCGGTCGGCGATATTCATGGCGACGCTCTGCGACCACGCCAGGTCGAAGCTGGCATCGGCGAAGGGCAGTGCCAGCACCGATCCCTGCCGGAACGTCACGCGGTCTGTCAGCCCGCAACGACGCGTCAGGTCCTGCGCGACGGCAACAAAGTCCTCGGTCAGGTCGATGCCCGTTACCCGGCAGCCATAAGTCTGCGCCAGGTAGCGCGACGGTCCGCCCAGGCCGCTGCCCATGTCGATCACGTGCTGGCCGGCGGATGGCGCCAGCATGCGGGCCAGCTCCTCGGTGGCGGGACGGCGGCGCGAGTGCAGTTCGTCGATCGCTGCCAGGTCATCGATGGTCAGGCGCTCGATGTCCTTGCCGGCGGCGCGCAGCGCATCCAGCAGGCGGTCCAGCAGCCCGCCCCGGGCGTAATGATCAGCGACGGCTTGCGTATGCTGGGGCACCGCGTACTCCTGCGATTGGATGTGCCGCATCGTGCCTTCCGCCAGCACGGCAGGCAACTGTATGCAGCCGTCGCGAGCAGCGGAAAACCGTTGAAGCATCGAGGTGACGGCATTAGATTTACCGGGCTCCCGACGGGAACGCGTTACCGTTTCCCGCCGGGGCCGGTGGATAGGCTACCGGCGGATAGAGATAGAGAGCTCTATCCGCCACCTACCCCACCGGAGACGCAGAACAATATTCGACATTGTCTGGCTCCTGTGGCGGCACCATTGCCGCGTCGTCTGGTTAAGCCGAACTGGTAAACATTCCGTCTATCAGTGCGGCTTAACCAGCGGTGGCATGTCTGTGCTCACAGTGTGCCACGGCGTTACGCGTGCAATTTCGCCAGCGTCGCCGCGTTGGCGCGAATCACCAGCATGCGGCGGATCTTCTGCGTCGGCGTCAGCAG
The DNA here is from genome assembly GCA_963721065.1 of uncultured Alphaproteobacteria bacterium. Lineage (GTDB taxonomy): Bacteria > Pseudomonadota > Alphaproteobacteria > Acetobacterales > Acetobacteraceae > CAWBLP01. The sequence goes on along the minus strand of CAVRHO010000008.1, from coordinate 112,287 downwards.
CCCGTTTTCCACCGTGAACGGCGCCACCACCGCCTGCCGGCGAATCCGTTCCGTCACCGACAGCCGCAGGTTGGTGCGGCTCACGGCCAGAGCAATGGCGACCTCGTCATAGCCCTCGGCCGGCACCACCAGTGCGGTCAGCCCGGACCGGCCGTCGCCGGCCACCACCGCCTGCGCGATTTCGGCCTCGGCCATCAGCATGCCTTCCACCTTGGCGGGCGACACGTTCTCGCCGCCGGACAGGACGATGATGTCCTTCTTGCGGTCGGTGATGCGCAGGTAGCCGTCGTCGTCCAGCGTGCCGATATCGCCGGTGTGCAGCCAGCCGTCCTCGATCGCCGCGGCGGTTTCGTCCGGGCGCAGCCAGTAGCCGTCCATCACCAGGTCGCCGCGCACCAGGATCTCGCCGTCCGGGGCGATCTGCACCTCCACGCCCTGCAGCGGCTTGCCCACCGTGTCGATCCGGATCCCGTCCGGCGGGTTGGCGCTGATCACCGGGCCGGCCTCGGTCTGCCCGTAGCCCTGCATGATCATGATGCCGAGCGCGAGGAAGAACCGGCCGACATCCGGCTCCAGCCGGGCACCGCCGGACATCGCCGCCACCAGCCGGCCGCCGAACCGGGCGCGCACCTTGGCGCGCACCAGCCGGTCCAGCACGCGGTCCAGCAGCCGCTCCCGCAGCGTCAGCCGCCTGCCGTCGATTCGGCGCAAGCCCGAGTTCCAGCGCCTGGTGGAACAGCCGTTGCCGCCACGGCGGCTGGCGCCCTACCTGTGTCAGGACGCGGGCCCGGATGACTTCCAGCACCCGCGGCACCACCGTCATGATGGTAGGCCGCACGGCCAGCAGGTCGCTCGCCAGTTGCTCCACGCCGCGCGAGTACACGATTTCGGTGCCCAGGCTGGGCAGGAAGAACACGCCGACCGTGTGCTCATAGCTGTGCGAGGTCGGCAGGTAGGACAGGTAGATCTCGTCCTTCAGGTGCAGCGGCCGCAACAGCTCGAACGCGCCGCGGCAGTTCGACATGATGGACCGGTGCGGCAGCATCACCCCCTTGGGCGCGCCGCCGGTGCCCGAGGTGTAGATCAGGCAGGCCAGCGCCGTCGCCGGAATGGCGGCGGCCTCCAGGGCGATGTCGTCCGGCGATGCGGTATCCGACACCAGCTCGGCCCAGGGCAGCAGCCGCGGCGATCCCGCCGCGCCTTCCTGCGGCCCGTCCATCACCACCAGCAGGTCCAGCCCCCCGGCCTGCTGCGCCGCCTGGCGCAGGCGCCCGGCCAGGGCCGCCGACGACACGATCGCCGCCCGCGCACCGGAGTCGCGCAGGATGTGCGCGTGATCCTCGACCGTGTTGGTGGTGTAGGTCGGGACCGGCACGGCGCGGATCGCCAGCAGCGCGGTCTCGGCGATCGGGTATTCGGGCCGGTTCTCCGACACGATCACCACCCGGTCGCCGGCCGACACGCCCGCGGCGCGCAGCCGCCGGGCGCAGGACGCCGCCATGCGGCCGAACGCGCCCCAGGTGATGCCCTGCCAGGCTCCGTCGCGATAGGCCCGCAGCATCGGCTTGTCCGGCCAGGACCGCGCCAGGGCAAACATCATGGCGGCCAGGTTCGGCCAGCTTGGATAAGTCTCCACGTCCTCTCCCATAGCCGGGCCGCTGCGCCGCGCCCGGACGACTCCTCCAGGAGACCTGACGCGGCTGCAACCCTTTGACGGGCGCCCCTACTACCTTACATGCAGGAAGAACGCACCCGGCCCCAAGGAACCCCCGGCATGAGCGCCACCGAGACCCAGGCCAGCGCCGCGACGCTGCCAAGCTGGGACCTGACCGATCTGTATCCCGGCCCCGACGATCCCGCCGTCAACGCCGACCTGTCCCAGGCGGAGCAGCAGGCGCAGGTCTTCGCCACGACCTATGAGGGAAAGCTGGGAAGCCTGTCCGGTGCCGCTCTCGCCGCCGCGATCGCCGAATACGAGCGGATCGAGGAAGGTCTCGGCCGCCTGATGTCCTACGCCCAGCTTCTGTTCAGCGGCGACTCCACCGATCCGGCGCTGGGCCGCTTCTACCAGACGGTCAGCGAGCGGGTCACCGCCATCAGCTCCCACCTGCTGTTCTTCACGCTGGAGCTGAACCGGCTGGACGATGCGCTGCTGGAAACGAAGCTGGCGGAGGAGCCGCTGGCCCGCTGGCGCCCCTGGCTGCGTGACCTGCGCGTGTTCCGCCCGCACCAGTTGTCCGACGACCTGGAAAAGCTGCTGCACGAGAAGGAGGTCACCGGCCACAGCGCCTGGAGCCGCCTGTTCGACGAGACCGTCGCCGGCATGCGCATCCCCGTGCAGGGCGAGGCGCTCACGGTCTCCGCCGCGCTGAACAAGCTGTCCGACGGCGACCGCAGCGTGCGCGAAGCGGCGGGCAAGGCGATCGGCACCGCGTTCGGCGACCGCATCCGCCTGTTCTCGCTGATCACGAATACGTTGGCGAAGGACAAGGAGATCATCGACACCTGGCGCCACTACCCGCGCCCCACCAGCGCGCGCAACCGCGCCAACATGGTGGAAGACGAGGTGGTGGACGCGCTGGTCACCGCGGTGCGCGACGAATTCCCCAGCCTGTCGCACCGCTACTACCAGATGAAAGCAAAGTGGCTCGGCCTTCCCAAGCTGATGCACTGGGACCGCAACGCGCCGCTGCCGGAAGACGACGACCGCAAGATCGACTGGAACGAGGCGCGCGAGCGGGTGCTCAGCGCGTATGGCGCGTTCAGCCCGGACCTGGCGCGCGTGGGCAAGCGATTCTTCGACAGTGCGTGGATCGATGCGACGCTGAAGCCGGGCAAGGCCGGCGGCGCCTTCGCGCATCCGACGGTGCCAAGCGCGCATCCCTACCTGCTGCTGAACTATCACGGCCGCACGCGCGACGTGATGACGCTGGCGCACGAGCTGGGGCACGGCGTGCACCAGGTGCTGGCCGGCGCGCAGGGCTACCTGATGTCCGGCACGCCGCTGACCCTGGCGGAAACCGCCAGCGTATTCGGTGAGATGCTCACCTTCCGTGCGTTGCTGGATGCCGCGGATGCGAAGCAGCGGCGCATCATGCTGGCGGCGAAGGTGGAGGACATGCTGAACACGGTGGTGCGCCAGATCGCGTTCTACCGGTTCGAAACGCTGGTGCATGACGAGCGCCGCCAGGGCGAGTTGCTGCCCGAGCGGATCGGCGAGATCTGGATGCAGGTGCAGACCGAAAGCCTGGGGCCGGCGTTCGAGTTCACGCCGGAATACAATGTTTTCTGGTCGTATGTGCCGCACTTCATCCACTCGCCGTTCTACGTGTACGCCTACGCCTTCGGCGACTGCCTGGTGAATGCGCTGTACTCGGTGTTCCAGTCGGGGCATCCCGGCTTCCAGGCGAAGTACCTGGACATGCTGCGCGCCGGCGGCACCAAGCGCCACAAGGAACTGCTGGCCCCGTTCGGCCTCGACGCGTCCGACCCGGCGTTCTGGAAGAAGGGCCTGGGCGTGATCGGCGGGTTCATCGACGAACTGGAGGCGGCGCGGTGAGCGACGTCAGCAGCACGACGCCCCCTTCCCTCAGGCCTGGTCCGTTTTGCGGCCCAAGCCTGCAAGCGAAGAAGGAGTCCGTTTCTTCACCGCGCCGGCCTCTCGCCCGCCATGTCTGACCGCAGCAACCTCTTCGGAGAAATCCGCCGCTTCGCCCGCACCTCGGGCGCCGTCGGCGGCATTGCCGCGCGCGTCGCCGGCGAGCGCGTGCTGGGCATCAAGACCGACCGTGCTGCGCACGCAGAGGACCTGCGCACGATCCTCGGCGGCCTGAAAGGCCCGCTGATGAAGGTGGCGCAGTTCCTGTCCACGGTTCCCGACGCGCTGCCCGCGGAATACGCTGCGGAACTCGCGCATCTGCAGTCCAATGCACCACCCATGGGCTGGGCTTTCGTACGCCGCCGCATGGTAACGGAGCTTGGCCCCGACTGGCAGTCCCGGTTCACAACCTTCGGCCACGACGCGGCGGCGGCGGCCTCCCTCGGCCAGGTGCACCGGGCCCGCCTGCCCGACGGCACCGACGTGGCCTGCAAGCTGCAATACCCCGACATGCCCAGCACGGTGGAAGCCGACCTGCGGCAGTTGCGGCTGGCCATGGCGGTGTATCACCGCATGGACAATGCCATTCAGCATGAGGAGATCTACAAGGAACTCTCCCAGCGCCTGCGTGAGGAACTCGATTACGAGCGCGAGGCCGCGCAGATGCGGCTGTACGGCATCATGCTGGCCGGCGATCCGCTGGTGCATGTGCCGAAGCCGATCCCCGAGTACTGCACCAAGCGACTGCTGACCATGACCTGGCTGGAAGGCCGCTCGCTGTCCCAGCGGCTTGAGGAGGACTGCTCGCAGGAGGAACGCAACCGCATCGCGGAAGGCCTGTTCCGCGCGTGGTACGTGCCGTTCTATCGCTACGGCGTTATCCATGGTGACCCGCATCTCGGGAACTACCAGGTCTGCGCGGACAACGCGATCAACCTGCTGGATTTCGGTGCGATCCGCGTGTTCCAGGCCAAGTTCGTGCGCGGCGTGATCGACCTGTTCGAAGCCGTGCGCGACAATGACGACGCCAAGGCACACCACGCCTACGAGACGTGGGGCTTCACCGACCTGTCCAAGGAAAAGATGGAAGTGCTGAACCTGTGGGCGCGCTTCCTCTACGAACCTTTGGTGGAAGACCGCGTCCGCCGCATCCAGGAAACCGACGATCCGCAGTTCGGCCGCGAAGTCGCGGAACGTGTGCATGCCGGATTGCGCCGCACCGGCGGCGTGAAACCACCGCGCGAATTCGTGCTGATGGACCGCTCGGCGATCGGCCTGGGTGGCGTCTTCGTCCGGTTGCGCGCGGAACTGAACTGGAGCCGCATGTTCCACGACCTGATCGCGGATTTCGACGAACGCACGCTGGCGGCACGACAGGCCGTGGCACTGGCCGAGGCGGGCGTTCCACCGGCCGGATAGGCCGATGTGCCCGGAGCCGGCCGTCGTCTTTTCTCATGGCCGCCGACGTCGCCTCTGAGTCACGGGCAACGCCCGCCACCACGTCGTGGCGGGTGCGAGGTTCACGGCGTTGAGAGCGTGCGGACAGGCAGGGCATGCGGCCGGCAAAGCGTGCGAACGGCAAAGCGTGCGAACGGCAAAGCGTGCGAACGGCAAAGCGTGCGAACGGCAGAGAGTGTGCGCGGCAGAGAGTGCGAACGGCAGAGGGTGCGGACAGGCCCCCCCTCCCGGTCATGGCCGGGCTTGACCCGGCCATCTACCCCCGTCCAGGCGTGTTCCACTACATCCCGACCCGATCGTTCCGGTGTCGATGGCCGGGTCGAGCCCGGCCATGACATGAAGGACTGGCGTCGGCCAGACGAAACGTCGGTTGGTGTCAGGTACATCACATCGCCGCCGTTCGGCGACAGGCACGCCCCCACGTAGAACCCACCCTGCGGCCCCGCCAGCAGCAGCGCCGTGGCGGCGATTTCCTCCGGCCGGCCGAAGCGGTGCACCGGAAGCGCGTCGATGAACGCCTGGCGATCCTGCGGCGTCATCGTCGCCGTCAGGTCGGTCTCCACCGGCCCCGGCGCGACCGCATTCACCCGCACGCCCTTCGGCGCCGCTTCCCACGACAGCGCGCGCGTGAAGCCGATGATGGCTGCCTTGGCGGCCGAGTACACCGACGCGTTCACCGCCCCCTTCAGCGCCCGCTGCGACGCGACGTTGATGATGCAGCCGCGGCCGCGCGCCGCCATGGCCGGATAGACCGCCTGCGCCATGAAGAACATGCCCTTCACGTGCACATCGACGATCCGGTCGAACTCGGCTTCGGTGTAGGTCTCGAACGGCTTGCGGATGTTGATCCCGGCATTGTTGAACAGGATATCGATCGGCCCCAGCGTCTCGGCGGCCGCCGCGGCGAACGCGCGCGTCGCCGCGGTGTCGGCCACATCCACCGACCGGTGCAGTACCCGCCGACCCAGCGCCGCGATCTCGCCCGCCGTCGTTTCCGCCTGCGCGTCATCGTCCAGGTGGCAGAACGCGATATCCGCGCCTTCCGCCGCGAAGGCCAGTGCCGTGGCCCGCCCGATACCGCGCGATCCGCCGGTGACCAGCGCGATTTGTCCTTCCAGGGTCATGTCGATACATCCTCCGGTTCCAGCCATTCGATCCATTTGCCGTGCGGGTGCGTCCATGCCACCGGCGTGCCGTCCACGGCCAGCAGGAAGGCGCCCCGTGGCCCATGCCGTCGCACGCGCGCGGCAATGTCGGGAAACACCCCGGGCGCTTCATTGCTGATCCACACCGCGCCGAGCGCGCGCACCGACTTTACGAAATGCTGGCGGGCGACGCCGGCGACGTAGGCCAGCACCGCGGTGTGGAACACCACCAGTGTCGCCTCGGCCGGCGCCCCGGCGGCGAGCCCGGGCAGGTCGGACAGCAGGTCGCCGCGATACACCGGCGGCGGATCCGACCGCGCCACCGCCAGGGCAGCGCGCAACCGCGCCAGGCGCTCGGCGTGTTCCGGCCAGACCAGTGTCTCCAGCCAGGCGCACTGCGCCGGGTCGTTCACATCCACCGGCGCCAGGTCGAGCCCCGCCCGCCAGGATACAAGCGGCCGGTCATGCAGGGGCTGCGCGGCCGGTTCGACATGGCACACGAAGACCGGCGCACCGGGGGACGGCGGCGGAAGCCGGTGCGTGCCAAAGTCGTAGCCGTAGCGGTCCGGCAGCAGGCACAGCCCGGCGGAGGCTCCGACCTCCAGCAGCGCCAGCGGCTGTGGCAGGTCGGCCAGCACCGGCAGCAGCGTGGCACAGCGTGCCGGCTCGTTGGTTTGCGTGCGCCGCGCCAGCATCACGGTACGGACGGCGTCGGCCTGCGCCAGCAGGGCGGTCCGGGCGGCCGGCCAGTCCGATGGCGTGCCGCAGACATGCCGCAGGGCCGCGAACAGCAGGTTCGGCTGGCGCTTGTCCGCCGGAAGCGCGGCGAGGAACGCCAGGACCGCCGCATCGCCGGCCACGCCCCTCGCCCATGCGGCATACAGCGGCGAACTGCCATCGGCCTCCCGCGTCGCGAAGCCAAGGAACCGCTCGGCGATCCGGTCTGTCACGGCCTCTCTCCCGCGCCATGTTGCTCCCTGCGCGGGCTCGGGCCAAGTTCTGCGCATGCAAGTCGTTCGTAGCCTCGCCGAGCTCCGGTCCGCCTGTGCTGAACTGCGCCGGCGCCATGGTTCCCTCACGCTGGTCCCCACCATGGGGGCGCTGCATGCCGGTCACGGTGCACTGGTGCGCGCCGCCCTGGAGTCCGGCGGTGGCGTGGTCACCTCGATCTTCGTCAATCCGCTGCAGTTCGGGCCGGAGGAGGACCTGCTCCGTTATCCGCGCGACGAGTTGGGCGATCTGACCCGGCTGCAGGACTGGGGCTGCCACCTGGCGTGGATGCCCGATGTCGCGACAATGTACCCGCCGGGCGATGTGACCACGGTGAAGGTCGGCGGACCGGCCGAGAACTGGGAAGGCGCGGCCCGGCCCGGCCATTTCGGCGGCGTGGCGACGGTGTGCGCCAAGCTGTTCGGCCAGGTGCGGGCGGACCGGGCGTATTTCGGCGAGAAGGACTGGCAGCAGTTGCAGGTGGTGCGCCGCATGGTGGCCGATCTGCTGCTGCCGCTGGAGATCGTGGGCGTCCGGACGGTGCGGGAACAGGACGGCCTGGCGCTGTCCTCGCGCAACCGCTTCCTGGGCACGCAGGAACGCAGCGTTGCCCCCCAGATGTTCAGGACGCTGAAAGCCATCGCACCGGTCCTGGCCGCCGGCGGCCCGGCGGCCGAAGTGCTGAGCGCCGGGCAGCGCGACCTGACGCATGCCGGGTTCGCCGTGGACTACCTGGCGCTGGTCGATGGACCGACGCTGCACGCATTGCCTGCCGCCCGGTCCGGCGCCCGGCTGATCGCCGCGGCACGCCTGGGCACGGTGCGACTGATCGACAACGTCGCGGTGGAGTAAGGCCAGCCGGCGCAGCGTTGGACGTACCACCGAATCCGTCACGACGCCCGACGCTAATCCGTCACGCCCGACCCTGCCGCGCTCGCTTTGGACTCCCGCCCGGTAGCATTGACAAAGCCGGCAAAGGGTTGTCGCTGCGCCCGTAAGGGTCGGGTCGGCACTGCGCGCCACCGCGGACCCGGAGCCCGAGCAAACAGGAACCCCCCATGCCCTCCATTCCCCAGAAGCTTCACACCCCCATCAACACGGCATTCCCGGACCATGTCTGCCTGATCGCGACAGTGCTGCCGAATGGCTTCGCACAGGTGACACCGCGCGGCAGCACCATGGTGTTCGACGACGACCATCTCGCCACGTGGGAGCGCGGCAAGGGCTCCACCACCGACAACCTGGCGAACGGCAGCAAAGTCACGGTGTTCTTCCGCAATCCTCAATTGCGCGCCGACGGTGTGCTGCCGAAAGGCGGCATCGCGCGTCTCTACGGCACGGCGCAGGTCGTGAAGTCCGGACCGGTGTACGAGGAAGTATGGCGCCGGCTGATCCAACCGGAGAAGGACCGCGATCCCGAGAAGAAGGGGTTTGCCGTGCTGATCAGGATCGAGCGTGCGGAGGAACTGGACGGCACACCACTGGCCTGACGCTGCCGGCCCGCCGGCTCCTGCTACGGAGCGGTGGGCCGTTCACCGCAGCTCACGGGACGGGGCGGGCGATTCCTGCGCGTTGCCCGAATGGTCGCCAGCCCGAGAGCAAGGGCAACACGGCCGGAGATCGGGCGCCGGTTCAAGGAAGCCGTCCGCGTCGGCATGAGGCTGCACGCGGGTTGACATCACTGAATGTCCCGGCCCAGGCCGATCGCACCCCTTATTCCCACACCAGGGCAAGCCTCCACCCGGAGGGCACCACACCCGACGCACGCCTCCTTTTGACACTCCACTGGCCCCGCAAGAGATTACCCGGACCTCACCAGGAGAAAGACACATGACGGTCAGCGCCGGGACGTTGCGCCCAATCACCACTCTCGGATTCATCGGCCTGGGCGTGATGGGCGAGCCGATGTGCGGCCACCTCGCCCGCCGCGCCGGCAAGCCGGTGCTGGCGCACGACCTGCGCGAGGAGCCGTTGAAGCGCCTGGCCGAACACGGCGTCACCGCGGCCTCCCTGCAGGAGATGGCGCAGCGTGCCGACCTGATCCTGATGTCCCTCCCCGACGGCAAGGCGGTAAATGCCGTGGTCTCCGCGCTTGAGCCGCACCTGCAGCCCGGCCAGTGCCTGGTGGATACCAGCACCGCGCCCGTCGCGCTCACCCGCGAGATCGGCGCACGCCTGGAAGCGAAAGGCATCGCCTATGCCGACGCCCCGGTGGCACGCACCCGCGAAGCCGCGGCGAAAGGGGAGCTCAGCATCATGGTCGGTGCCTCCGACGCGGTGTTCGCGCACGCCGCGCCGGTGCTGCACACCATGGGCAGCGACGTGACCCACTGCGGGCCGGTCGGGTGCGGCCAGGTGGTGAAGATCCTCAACAACATGCTGGTGTTCCAGAACACCGCGGCGCTGGCCGAGGCGATCGCCATCGGCCGCCGCAACGGCGTACCGGCCGATGTGCTGCTGCCGGCGGTGGCGCTGGGCTCCGGCGACAGCTTCGTGCTGCGCAGCCACGGCATGAAGTCGATGCTGCCGCGGCAGTTCCCGCTGCGGGCGTTCTCCACGCTCTACGCCATGAAGGACCTGTCCTACGCGCTGGAGATGGCGGACGCGTCCGGCCTGGACGTGCCGGGCGCGCGGCTGACCATGGACCGGCTGCAGGAGGCCGCGCGCCAGGGGCATGGCGACGAATACCATCCGGTGGTGATCGAGGTGATCGACCCGCAATGACCCGCTTTCCCGATTCCGCTACCTGGCACGCCGCCTGCGCCGACGATGCCGTGCTGGCGGCCTGGGCCGGCCCGTGGTCGGTCTGCTTCGCGATCGCCAGCGACGGCGCCGCAACCGTGTTCAACCTGGTGGACGGGCGGGTGCAGTCCGGCGAGGGCACGCCGGCCTTCACCCTGACCGCGCCGCAAACCGTGTGGGACAAGTTCCTGCAGGAGATCCCGCCGCGCCATCACCACGGCGTCTTCGCCATGCTCTACCGCGTGCCGGAATTCTCGATCTCCGGCGAGCAACTCACCTTCATGCAGTACGCCCATGTCGTCCGCCGCGTACTGGACGTGGGCAAGTGGCTGGCGCTGGGCCGTACCGCGCCGGTGCCGGTATGGCTGAATCCCAGTGCCGGCCCGCGCCCGACCCCCGCGGTAACGGGACGCTATGTGCCGGTCACGGCGGGCGGGACCACGTACCAGGTCTATCACGAGACCGCCGGCACCGGCCGCGACATCCTGTGCCTGCACACCGCCGGCGCCGATGCTCGGCAGTTCCATGGGCTGATGGCCGACAGGCGAATCACCGACCGGCACCGGCTGGTGGCGTTCGACCTGCCCTGGCACGGCAAGTCGCCGCCGCCGGACGGCGCCATCCCCGGCTCCTGGCGGCTGAACACCGACCTCTATGTCGATCTGATCATGGGTTTCATCGCCGCCGCCGGCCTGCAGCGCCCGATCGTGCTGGGCGCGTCGATGTCGGGCGAGATCTGCCTGGAACTCGCCTACCGCCACCCGGAGGCGTTCACCGGCATCATCGCCTGCGAGGCCAGTGACAGGATCGACCGCCGGCAGACCCACTGGGCAGCGCATCCACAGGTGAACCAGGCGTTCTTCGTGCCGGAGTGGATCCGCGCCCTGTCCGCCCCGCAGAGCCCGGCGGAATACGCGGCCGACATCGTGTGGCATTACGGCCAGGGCGGGCCGGCGGTGTTCTTCGGCGACATCGCCTTCTATTCCGGCGACTGGGACGCCCGTGAACGCGTCGGTCGGATCGACACCAACCGCTGCCGGCTGTTCATGCTGACCGGGGAATACGACTACTCCTGCACGGTGGAACACTCCGCCGAGACGGCGGCGAAAATTCCCGGCGTGCGGTTCCAGCCGATGCAGGGCATCGGGCACTTCCCGTTCGCGGAAAACCCGACCCTGTTCGCCGAATACCTGCTGCCGATCCTGAAGGAGCTGGACGACCGCTGATCCCCGCGCCGGTCGGGGCCGCCTATCCCGGCCCCGACCGGAAGGAGCAACCGGCCCCGCCGCCGGCCTTCTGCCGCAGTTCGGCCGGATCGATCACGCAGCGCAGGTGCGACACTTCGGCGTAGATCGATCCGGCGGCGCCCTCCGGCCGGACGCCCGCCTCCAGCAGCGTCGCGTAGAGTTCATTGGCGCACCGGCCGGTCAGCGTGACCGCCTGCCGGTCGAACCGGATGACGCAGCGACGCGCGGTGATATCGACATCGCTGATGCGGCATTTCACCTGATCTGGCCTGCACGACGCGCCTGGCCGAACCGCCCGTTCGGAGATTGCCGTTGGCCAGCCGGGCGATCTCGGCCCTTTCGGCATGCCCCATCCGCGGCGCGTGCTGCGCGACGATCGCGGCAAGCATCAGGCCGGCGCCTGGCCCGGATGTCGCGGCGCGACCGGGACCGGCGGAAAGCAGCAGCGCGGCCATCGGTAGAACCGCACCGGAAATCGAACGCAAACGTCGCATCGGCACCGCCCCTCGTGGAAAGCCATCCAGTCAGGCGGCGCGGCCCCGCTGGTCAAGCCACAACTGTTGCGTCACCCTGCGGCCGACATCAGGAGGACCCGTGACCATGGCCCAGCTCACGCTCGACCACGCCCAGACCATCGTCACCACCGCCCTGCAGCACGCGCGGGCACAGAAGTTCCAGCCCTTGGCCGTGATCGTGCTGGACGCGCGCGGCGTACTGAAGGCCGCGGCGGCCGAGGACGGCACCAGCCTCCGCCGCGCCGAGATCGCCACCGGCAAGGCGCACGGCGCGCTGTCCTTCGATGTCGGCTCCCGCAGCCTGGCCAAGCGGGCGGAGGAACGGCCGCACTTCATCGCCGCCGTCACCCATGCGGTCGGCGGCATGCTGGTGCCGGTGCCGGGCGGCGTGCTGATCCGCGACTCCGGCGGGGCCGTGCTGGGCGCGGTCGGCGTCTCGGGCGACAACTCGGACAATGATGAGGCCGCCGCGCTGGCCGGCATCGCCGCGGCGGGCCTCACCGGCGATCCGGGCTGACGGGCGATCGGGGCTGACGGGCGATCGGGCTGACGGGCGATCGGGGCTGGTGGACGCCCCGGGCCTCGAGGGACGATCCGAACTGACGGCGATCCGGATTGATACCGGCCCGCGTATCGTTCGACCGTTGGTCGGCAAGACACCGTCATGGTCGGCGCAGGCCGGCCATCCACGACTTTTGCTGATGGCATCTGTTCAAAGACGTGGATGGCCCGCCTGCGCGGGCCATGACGCTGAATGGCTGCCCGTGTGTCAAACCTAACGCGAGCTGGTATGACTGGCCGGGCCGCACTGACGGACGATCTGGCTGACCGACCGGGCTGGAAATTAACCGGCCTGCAATACCAATCCGTGTACTATGCGGCAGCGTGCCCCGGCGAACGAACCGGGGCCTACCTGATCTCTTTGCTGGAATTCGCTCCGCTCCTGTGCTGAATCCCGGCCGTCTGCTTCGAAGGATGTTGCGCCCGTGCGTATAGCCATGATCGGCGGCGGCTATGTCGGCCTCGTCTCCGCTGCCTGCTTCGCCGAATTCGGCATCGAGGTTACCGTCGTCGAGGTGGACCAGGCCAAGCTCGCCGCCCTGCATGAGGGCCGCATGCCGATCTACGAACCCGGCCTGGAAAAGCTGGTCGCGGGAAACGTCGCCGCCGGGCGCCTGTCCTTCACCGGAGACCTGCAATCGGGGGTCGCCGGGGTGGAGGCGGTGTTCATCGCCGTCGGCACCCCGACGCGTCGCGGCGACGGCCACGCCGACCTGCGTTACGTGTACGCCGCCGCCGAACAGGTGGCCCGGGCGCTGACCGGCTATGCCGTGATCGTCACCAAATCCACCGTCCCGGTCGGCACCAGCCGGCATATCGCCGAGATCGTCCGCGCCACCCGTCCCGACCTGGACTTCGACGTCGCCTCCAATCCCGAGTTCCTGCGCGAGGGCAGCGCGATCGGCGATTTCATGCGCCCCGACCGGGTGGTGATCGGCGCCGAATCCGACCGCGCGCGCGAGGTGCTGCGCACGCTGTACCGGCCGCTGTACCTGATCGAAGCGCCGATCGTGTTCACCAACATCGAGACGGCGGAACTCACCAAGTATGCCGCCAACGCCTTCCTGGCGATGAAGGTCACCTTCATCAACGAGATGGCGGACCTGTGCGAGCGGGTCGGCGCCGACGTGCACGACGTGGCCCGCGGCATCGGGCTGGACGGGCGCATCGGGCGCAAGTTCCTGCATCCCGGCCCCGGCTACGGCGGGTCCTGCTTCCCCAAGGACACGCTGGCCCTGGTGCGCACCGCGCAGGATTACGGGGCGCCAAGCCGGTTGGTGGAGGCGACGGTGGCGGTGAACGACGCGCGCAAGTCGAGCATGGCGATGCGCGTGATCAACGCCTGCGGCGGCTCGGTCCGCGGCAAGACCATTGCCGTGCTCGGCCTCACCTTCAAGCCGGAGACCGACGACATGCGCGACTCGCCGTCGGTCTCCATCGTTGCCCGCCTGGCCGGCGATGGCGCGACGATCCGGGCCTTCGATCCGGAAGGCATGGACCAGGCCCGCCCGCTGCTGCCGGAGAGCGTGGAATACTGCCGCGACGCGATGGACGCCGCCGCCGGCGCGGATGCCCTGGTGCTGATCACCGAGTGGAACGAGTTCCGCGCCCTGTCGCCGAACCGCCTGCGGGAGGTGATGCGTGGCGGCGTCCTGGTGGACCTCCGCAACGTGTACGACCCGGTCGCGATGCGGGAGGCAGGGTTCGCGTATCACGGCGTCGGCCGCGCGGTTTAGGTCAGGCCCTCGCAGCCTTTGGCATACGGGCAAGCATTCCTCGTCACGACCGGGTCGTTCCCGTAGGGGCCGGGGTATTCACGTCATGGCTGGGTTGTTCCCGTCATGGCTGGGTTGTTCCCGTGATGAGCGGCTTGCATCACGGCCGTGTCGTTCGCGTCATGGCTGGGTTGTTCCCGTGATGGCTGGGTTGTTCCCGTGATGAGCGGCTTGCGTCATGGCCGTGTCGTTCGCGTCATGGCCGGGCCTGACCCGGCCATCGACACCGGAACGATCGGGTCGGGATGCAGCGAAACCCACCCTGTCCAGGGCAGATGGCCGGGTCGAGCCGTGATCCTTACCGACAGGCCTGCATCGGCCAGCAATGGCGACGCTCCCCAGACCGTCATGGCCCGCGCAGGCGGGCCATCCACGTCTTCGTCATGCGGAACGCAGTCACGCGAACGCTCCAAACGTTGACGGCGGTAGCGTGAAGTTCGCCATGTTTGGGAGTGCCTTCGGCCTGACAAAGACGTGGATGGCCGGCCTTCGCCGACCATGACGGTGTCTGCGCTCGCGCCGTCGAACGCACCGGCCACGCAACGCGAGTGCAGCACGGCACGCAGCCGACTGACGTGATGCGCCGCCGGACGCCGCCCGACAGCGGCAGCGCCCGAACCCGGCGCCCCGAGGTCAGGAACCGCCGACCTGCGCCCCGGCCTGCTTCAGCGCCCCGAATCCACCAGAGACATGGGCCACATTCGGATAGCCCATGTCCTGCAGCGTCCTGGCCGCCAGCGCAGACCGATGGCCCGACCCACAGAACAGCACCAGCCGTTTGTCGGGAGAAAGCTCGGGCAGATGACGTCCGCTGGCCGGATCGGCCATGAATTCCAGAAAGCCACGCGGCGCGTGCACCGCCCCGTTGACGCCGCCGGACGACTGCACCTCCGCCGTCTCCCGCACATCGACCAGGACCGTGTTCGGATCGCCGGCAAGCTTCAGCGCATCCTCCGCGCCAAGTGTCTCGACGGTCGCGTCGGCCTTCGCGACCATATCGCTTGCGTTGCGAATGGACATGCAACGACTCCTCTGCTGCTAAATTGGCGAATGCACGGCCCCGGGCTTTGCCCCGTCGCTGGATTGCAGCTTCGCGCGCGCCTTCGCGACGACCTTGCGCAGGTCGTCGTAGGACAACGCCCCGGGCACCACGTAAGTGCCGATGACAAAGACCGGCGTGCCCTGCAGCCCCAGTGATCCGGCCTGCATCGCCACGCGTCCCAGACTGGCATCCAGGTCGTCACGCCGCGCCGACAGGTCGTGATCGAACCGGGCCATATCGACGCCGGCGTCCTGCACGGCGGCACGCACCCGCGCCGCATCCAGCCCGCCGCCGGCACGGAACAGCGCGGTGTTCACCGCGGCGAACCGGCCCTGCCAGTTCGCCGCCAGCGCGGCGCGGGCGGCGACAACCGAAACGCCGCCGAACACCGGCCACTCCTTCGCGACATAGCGGATGTCGGACTCCGCCTGCAGCAGCCGCCTGACCAGCGGGTGCATCTGTTGGCAGTAGGGACAGCGGTAGTCGAAGAACTCGGCCATCGGCAGGCTGCCCTGCGGATTGCCCAGCACGGGGGCGTCCGGATCGCGGAACAAGGGCGCATCGGCAACCGACGTATCGGCAACAGCAACGGCAGCCCGCGCCCGAGCCAGCCGTTCGCCGGCGACAACTCCAAGCCCGGCCAGCGCGCCGCCGAGCGCCGCCCGGCGGGAAACAGGCAACATGCCGCTAACTCCATACCGCTTTGGGAAACGCATCGAGCGGCAGCTTCAGGTAGCGCCTGCCGTTGCTCTCGGGCGCCGGCAGCCGGCCGCCCATGATATTCACCTGCAATGATTGCAGCAGCAACCGAGGCAGCGGCAGGCCGCTGTCCACCTGGTTGCGCATCGCCACGTACGCGGCCTCATCGGACGCCTGCTGCAGATGCTTGTTCCGCGCCTTCTGCTCGGCGACCGTGCTTTCCCATTGCGGCTCCCGCCCGCCCGGCATGTAGTCGTGGCCGGTGAACAGCCGCGTCGCTGCCGGCAGCGACAGGATGCGCTGGATGCTCCGCCACAGCGTGCTGGCGTCGCCGCCGGGAAAGTCGGCGCGGGCCGATCCGTAATCGGGCATGAACAGCGTGTCGTGGATGAAGGCCGCATCGCCGATGACGTAGGTGACCGAGGCCGGCGTGTGGCCCGGCGACAGCATCGCCTTGGCCTCGATCTCACCGATGCGGAACGCATCGCCGTCGGCGAACAACCGGTCCCATTGGGAGCCATCGGTCGGCACCGTGTCGGGAAGGTTGTAGATGTCCTTCCACAGCTTCTGCACCACCACGACCTGGTCGCCAATCGCGGTCGGCGCACCGGTCCTGTCCTTCAGGTAGCCGGCGGCGGACAGGTGATCGGCATGCGGATGCGTATCGAGGATCCACTCCAGCCGAAACCCCTGCTCGCGGACATGGGCCAGCAGCGCGTCGGCGGACCAGGTCGCGATGGTGCCCGCGTTCGGATCGTAATCCAGCACCGGGTCGATGATCGCGCAGCTTCCGGTCTGCGGGTCGGCAACCACGTACTGCACGCTGAACGTACGCTTGTCGAAGAAGCCTTTGACCAGCGGTTCGGCCACGTCGTGTCCTCCTGTGTTGCGGTTGGCTGTTGCGGTGGGCTGTGTTGCGGTTGCCCGTATTGCGGCGGGATGTATTGCGGTTGGCTGGCTTGCAGCGGGCAGCATCGCGGTTGGCGACGTGAAGTGCGGACGGTCCTCCCCGAGCCCCAGGCCGGCGGCGTTGCGGCAAGGCATGCAGGCTGCGACGACGGCGTCAGACGGGCAAAGAGCCGGTGCTGCACGACGCAACGCCCTGCGGGTTGGCCGGAAGCACGACCGGCGACGCTCGACCGCACCCGCCTGCAGCGGCGACGCCCGGAGTGAACGGCAGCACCGTCAGCAGGTGTCCGGGGGCGCGCAGAACAGCCGGTAAAGCGCGACGAGGATCGGCCGCACACGCTCCGAGCCGATGCGGTAGTGGATCGTTACCCCATCGCGCCGCGTCGCGACCAACCCTTCCTCCCGCAAGCACGCCAAATGGCGGGAGACATTCGACTGCGGCAGGCCGAGGCACCGGACCAGTTCCCCAACGGATGTCTCGCCCTGGGTCAGCCGGCAGAGAATCATCAATCGGTGCCGACTGGCGAGCGAGCGCAGAAACGCCTCGGCCTCGGCGGCCCTGGCCTCCATCGTGGCGGGATCCAGCTCGGGCGGAGCGATTTCCGTCGTCTCGGGCACGGCGATCATGCATTCCGTGGCATACATTCAACATGATGCATATATCATGAATCCAGGCCCGGCCGCCCGGTTCGATGCACGTTCGTGTGATGCCCGTGTTCCCGCCCGGCCCGGCGGGGAACACGCTGCCGACTCCGGCCGCCTGCGCTAAGCAACCGGTAACGCGGCCAGGCGATGCTGGACCGCGAGTACGGAGTTGTTCATTGGCCAAATCCACCGCCCGCTTCGTCTGCCAGTCCTGCGGCGCCGTGTTCCCCAAATGGGCCGGCCGCTGCGAGACCTGCGGCGAGTGGAACACCATCATCGAGGAAGCCCCCGCGGCGCGCCCCGGCCCGGCCGGCAAGGCCCCCGCCGGCCGGCCGGTCAGCTTCGTCGGCCTGTCCGGCAGCGCGGAACCGCCCCCCCGCGCGGCCACCGGGATCGCGGAGCTGGACCGCGTGCTGGGCGGCGGGCTGGTGCCGTCCTCGGCCGTACTGGTCGGCGGCGATCCGGGGATCGGCAAGTCCACCCTGCTGCTGCAGGCCGCCGCGCAGCTCGCCCGCTCCGGCCGACGTGTCCTTTATGTCTCGGGCGAGGAGTTGATCGAGCAGGTCCGCCTGCGCGCCCGCCGCCTGGGCGTCGCCGACACGCCGATCGAGCTGGCCGCCGCGATCAACCTGCGCGACATCGCCGCCACGCTGGAGAAGGCGCCGGACGCCGCCCTGGTGGTGATCGATTCCATCCAGACCATGTGGCTGGACAGCATCGACAGCGCCCCCGGCACGGTGGGCCAGGTGCGCGCCAGCAGCTTCGAGCTGATCCGGCTGGCGAAAAGCGGCAAGTTCGCCCTGGTGCTGGTCGGCCATGTCACCAAGGACGGCGGCCTGGCCGGCCCGCGCGTGCTGGAGCACATGGTCGATGCGGTGCTGTATTTCGAAGGCGACCGCGGCCACCAGTTCCGCATCCTGCGCGCGGTGAAGAACCGCTTCGGCGCCACCGACGAGATCGGCGTGTTCGAAATGACCGACCGCGGCCTGGCCGAGGTCGCCAACCCCTCGGCCCTGTTCCTGGCCGAACGCCGCGGCAACATCGCCGGCAGCGCGGTGTTCGCCGGGCTGGAGGGCACCCGCCCGGTGCTGATGGAGATCCAGGCCCTGCTGGCACCCAATCCCGGCGGGGCGCCGCGGCGGTCGGTGATCGGCTGGGACAGCGGGCGGCTGTCCATGCTGCTGGCGGTGCTGGAAACGCGCGCCGGGCTGCGGCTGAACGCCATGGACGTGTACCTGAACGTCGCCGGCGGGCTGCGCGTCACCGAGCCGGCCGCCGACCTGGCGGTGGCCGCCGCGCTGGCCTCCGCCGCCTGCAACCACCCCACCAGCGCCGGCACGGTGTTCTTCGGCGAGGTGGGCCTGTCCGGCGAGGTGCGCCAGGTCGCCCAGGCCGACGCCCGCCTCAAGGAAGCCGCCAAGCTGGGCTTCGACACCGCGACCCTGCCCCGCCGGGTGGCGCGCGGCAACCGGTTGCTGGCGGCGCCGGACGGGCTGCGGCTGGAGGAGATCGGCCACATCGCCGACCTGGTCGCCCACTTCTCGCCGGAAGAGGCCGACGCGGTGTAATGCCAAACCCGCTTCGAGATTGACCGAAGACCGCACGTACAAGCGTCGTGGTCGGCACCTGACGCGTACATCGTCGTGGTCGGCAGAGGTTGACCGTCGGCCGCGCGTACAGCGTCGTGGTCGGCGAAGGCCGGCCACCCACGTCTTTCCGCAGGTGCCGTCAGAACAGTCATGGCTGGCGGACCTGCGCCCACTACGCCGAGCCGGCGCCGCCAACGGCCGAGCGCGACGCGGATTGCGCAGAGCCGCTGTGACTGCCCTGCCGGATCGCCGCGCGGGCCGCACGCCCCAGGATATGCGGCATCTGCCATACCGCGCCCCACCTTGCACGATCGGGCAAACCTCGGCATACCGCCGCGACTGAATCAGGCTTCGCGGGATTCGCCGCGGCGGCCTGCTGCCGGGGGCTCGCATGACCTACGTCGTTATCGAAAACTGCATTCGCTGCAAGTACATGGACTGCGTGGAAGTCTGTCCCGTGGACTGCTTCTATGTCGGCGAAAACATGCTGGTCATTCATCCGGACGAGTGCATCGACTGCGGCGTGTGCGAACCGGAATGCCCAGCCGAAGCCATCGTACCGGACAGTGACGACAAGGCCACCGACTGGCTGGAGCAGAACCGCACCTACGCGGCCTTGTGGCCGAACATCACCCGCAAGGGCCCGCCGCCGGACGACGCCGACGAGTGGAAGGACAAGCCGGGGAAGAAACAGCATTTCTCGCCGGAGCCGGGAAAGCCCTGATCGGGCCGCGCGTGCCCCCTGACCTGAAACGGGTCTGATGCTATAGTGGCGGGCGGCATCCACCGCGGTGGTCCAGGCGCGCGTCTGGTGCCGGTGCACTGGGAGCAGATCCCATGGTTGGGAACGCCCTGACCGGAGGGACTTGGGGCGGCTAGCCCGACATGCGGGTCACAGGTGTCATGTCTGTGAGGTGTCGGGTATGAAGGCATTCGCCGCAACTGCGAAGCCGGGCCGCAGCGCCGGCCAGGGACGTGCCACGGCCGCAAAGCCGGCCAGGGTACGGTCACAGGCCAAGGCGGTCGCTGTTGCCGTAAAGAAGGCTCCTCCCCCCCAGCCGACCAAGGCTCCCACTCAGCCGACCAAGGCGACCGCAGCCAACAGGCCCCCGGCGAAGAAGCCGACGGCATCCGCCACGGCCGAACTTGCCGCGCGACCGTCCCGCAAGGCCGCAGCCGCGACCGCCGCTTCGGCGAACCAGGCCAAAGCCAGGCGGGCGGGGACCAGGCCGGCCGGGCCGGGGGCTGCCGCGCCCCATTCGGCCACGCCCGCCGAACCGTCCGTGCCGCAGGCGTCTGCCGCTCCTGCCGAAGCCCCGCCGGCGCCCGCGCCATCGGCCGAGCGCAAAGCCGGCACGCAGACACCGCCCCAGGACGCGTCCCCCGCCCGGGCGGGGGCGTCTGCCCGTCGGGCCGAACCAGGTCGGCGTCCGCCGGGCATGCCGCCCGGCCCGCCGGTGCTGACGCCGCGCATGCCCGCCAAGGCCGAGGTGTTCCACGAAGGCGACCCCGTCGTGTACCCGACTCACGGCGTCGGCCGGGTGGAGCGCATCGCCATCGAGGAGATCGCCGGCCACAAGCTGGAGCTGATCCACATCACCTTCGACGAGAACCGCATGACGCTGCGGGTGCCGGTGGCCAAGGCCCGCAGTGCCGGCCTGCGCAAGCTGTCCACCCGCAAGCAGTTCGACCAGGCGATGACCGTGCTGAAGGGCAAGGCCCGCATCAAGCGCACGATGTGGTCGCGCCGCGCCCAGGAGTATGAGGCGAAGATCAACTCCGGCGACCCGCTGGCCATTGCCGAGGTGGTGCGCGACCTGCGCCGCAATGCCGGCCAGCCGGACCAGAGCTTTTCCGAGCGGCAGATCTACGAATCGGCCATGGACCGGCTGGCAGCCGAACTGGCGGCGCTGGACAAGACCGACAAGCTGACGGCGGTCACAAAACTCGCTGACTTCCTCAAGACCCCAACTTCCTGAAGACCGTCGCGCAGAGCCAGCCGGCTTCGGGTCCGCCCCCGGGGCGGTGCCCACCGCGTGCTCGCTGGCTCCCCCCGTCGCGGACGAGCGCCGGGCAGTGCCCGTGACGGCCAGCCGCCCGGTATGACAACCGGCCAGCAATGAGGCAGGCTGGCCGGCATGCGAATCCACATCCAGAATCCGGCCGACGACCCGCTGTTCACCTTCTCCCTGCCCATGTGGCAGGCCGCCCTGGCCCGCGCCGCCGACACCGGCGGCGACCACGACGTCACCATCGGCACCACCAATGCCGACTTCGCCGCCGCCATGCGCGATGCCCAGGCGCTGGTCTGCGACGTCAGCGTGGTGAAGGCACAGTTCCCCTGCGCTGCGCCGAAGCTGAAGCTGCTGTTCATTACCAATGCCGGCCTGGACAAGCTCGCCCCGTTCGACTGGCTGCCGCCGGGCGCGACGCTGCTGAACAACCGCGGCACGCACGCGGTGAAGTCAGGCGAGTTCGGCATCATGGCCGTGCTGATGCTGGCCAGCCGTGTGCCGCAGATGGTGACCCACCAGCGCGCCGGACGCTGGCAGAAGCTGTGGGGCACGGTCCTCGCCGGCAAGCGCCTCACCATCATCGGCCTGGGCACGCTCGGCGGCGCCACCGCCACCCATGCGGCGCATTTCGGGATGCAGGTGACCGGCGTGCGCGCGCATCCGGCGCCCCACCCCGCCTGCGCCGAGGTCATCGCGCCCGACCAGTTGGACGCGGTGCTGCCGCAGACCGACTACCTGGTGCTCGCCTGCCCGCTGACCGACAGCACCCGCAACATCATGCCCCGCCAGCGCCTGGAACGCCTGCCGCGCGGCGCCGGAGTGGTGAACATCGGCCGGGGCGAACTCACCGACCAGGACGCGCTGTGCGACCTGCTGGACAGCGGCCATCTGTCCGGCGCGGTGCTGGACGTGTTCGACCCGGAACCCATCCCGCCCGGCCACCGGCTGTGGACCACCCCCAACCTGGTGATCAGCCCCCATACCGCCGCCGACGATCCGGCCACCTACAACCCGCGCAGCCTCGACATCTTCCTGGAGAATGTCAGCGCCTGGCGGGCCGGCAGGACGCTGCCCAACCGCTTCGACATCGCCCGCGGCTACTGACAGGAACCTGCCATGCGCATCTACCGCTTCCCCCAGGCAAACGGCATCGACTCGCTGGAACTGCGGGACGAACCCACGCCACGACCCGGCCCCGGCCAGGTGCTGGTGCGCATGCGCGCCGCCTCGCTGAACTACCGCGACCTGGGCGTCGCCGCCGGCCGCTCCGTGCGGGGACCGCTGCCCAAGGACCTGGTGCCGCTGTCGGACGGCGCCGGCGAGGTGGCCGAGATCGGCCCCGGCGTCACCCGCGTGCGGGCCGGCGACCGCGTCGCCGGGATCTTCATGCAAAGCTGGATCGGCGGCGACATCGAGCCGTACCACGTCGCCTCCTCCCTGGGCGGCTCGATCGACGGCGTGCTGGCGGAATACGTGCTGTTCGACCAGGACGGCCTGGTGCCCGTCCCGGAGCACCTGTCCTTCGAGCAGGCCGCCACCCTGCCCTGCGCCGCCGTCACCGCCTGGAACGCGCTGTATGCCGGCCGCCCGCTGAAGGCCGGCGAGACCGTGCTGGTGCTTGGCACCGGCGGGGTGTCGATCTTCGCGTTGCAGTTCGCCCATGCGGCGGGGGCGCGGGTGATCGCGACGTCCTCGTCCGACGACAAGCTGGCGCGGGCGAAGTCGCTGGGCGCCTCGGACGGCGTGAACTACCGGCAGCATCCGGACTGGGAGAAGCCGGTGCTGGACCTGACCGGCGGGCGCGGCGTGGACCACGTGGTGGAGGTGGGCGGCGCCGGCACCCTGCCCCGCTCGGTGGAGGCGGCGCGGATCGGCGGGCAGGTGCACCTGATCGGCGTGCTGACCGGCGGCGAGATCAACCCCACCCCGGTGCTGCGGCGCAACCTGCTGCTGCGCGGGATCTATGTCGGCTCGCGGCAGATGTTCGAGGCGATGAACCGGATGATCGCGCTGCACCGGATCACCCCGGTGATCGACCGCGTGTTTTCCTTCGAGGAAGCGAAGGACGCCTACCGCCACCTGGAAAGCCAGAAGCACCTCGGCAAGGTGGTGATCCGCGTCGGCTGAAGATTGCCGCCCGGCGCCTCATTCGTGTCAAGAAACGGCTTTGCACGCAGGCGGACCGGACCGAGCCGTAGCAACGGACGGCCCATGCAGGCGCCACATTCGCGGGCGTAGCCGAAGGCAGATCGTGCCACGTCGTGGCTGGCGAAGGCCGCCATCCACGACTTCGTCATGCCGACGGCACCCGGGAACGACGAAAAACCTCCGGCACAGGCATGCGGAAAGATGCTCTCCGCAGGACGAAGTCATGGGTGGTTACAGCCCCCTCATACCAATCCGCATATCGTGTGACACACGGGTGGGCATCAAGCGTCATGCCGGCGAAGGCCGGCCATCCACGACTTTCGTGGTTGCCATCAATAAAGTCGTGGGTGGCGCGCCTGCGCCCGCCACGACGGTTGGGCCAGCGGTGAGCGTCAGTGATTACGCGGGCTGGTATCACCCCCCCCTCACCGGCCATGACGCGATATGGCCGTCAGGACAGAAATCACTTGCCTCACCGCGCCAGGTTAGTTAGAAATATAAACATGGACGCACCGGCCCACACCGCCGCCGCCTCTCCCCGCCCCGGCCCCGCAAAGGCCCGGCCCGGCAAGCCGCTGCCGCAGAACATCGCCGACGTCCTCGCCATCCTCCACATCCTGATCGGCTACGGCCTCCACCTGGCCGACACGCTCGACCGCCGCGCCAGGTCCCGCAGCTTCTCCGCCATCGCCCAGTTCTTCGGCACGGCCCGCCTCGCCGCGATCCAGGCCCGGCTCGCCCGCGGCCTGCTGCGCTGCATGGCGCTGGAACGGGTGCTGCTGGCCCGCGCCGCCCGCGGCCGCGACCTCGTGTTCTTCCCGCTCCACCGGCCCGCCGCGCGCCCGGCCCGCCCGCCGGCGGCAGATCCGGCCGGCACGACCCCGCCGCCTCGCCCCGCCCCGGTGCCGCGCCCCGACCCCAACGCACCCCCGGACCCCGACCATCTTCCCACCCTGGACCAACTCCAGGCGGAGCTTCGCCGCCGGCCGGTCGGCCGGGCGCTGGCGGATATCTGCCACGACCTTGGCATCGCACCCAGCCTGTGTGACGGCGGCTTCTGGCTCGCCCTGTCGGAGGCCATCATGTGGTATCGCGGCAACCTGCCGCGGCTGATGAAGGAACTCCGCCGCCGCGAGGTCGGCTTCTGCGACACCGAGGCGGACCGCAATCCTGCCCTCGACTGGCCGGAACAGACCCGCGACGGCCTCCGCCGCATCCTGGGCTTCCGCATCGGCGAACCACCGGTCGCGCCCGTGCCGCCCGCCGCCGCCGGCCTGGTGCCGGCGATCGCGACCGGCCCACCCTGACGGTATCCGCCCCGCCCGGGTCACCAACCGCCCAGATCACCAACGGGACCGGACCGCAGCCGGCCCCGCCGTTGCCGCATGCCCCGCCGTTCCCGCATGCCCCGCCGCTGCCGCATGCCCCGTCCCCGGCAGCCCCGACCCGCCGGTTCTCGCCATGTATGACGGAAGTCCTGGACCGGCGGTTCACCCGTGTACGACGCAAGCCCCGGATCGGCGGTCCGCCCGTGTTTGACGCAAGTCATGGATCGGCGCCCCCAGGCCGCGCTAATCGGTTCGCAGCAAGAAACTCCTGCCCGCGGTCACCGATCGGCCACGGGCAGCGCGGACAAGGGTCTGAGACGATGAACAACAAGCCAGTGCGCCTCGAACGGTCGGGCGACATCGCCGTGATCGTGGTGGACCATCCGCCGATCAACAGCCTGACCCGGCCGGTGCGCCTGGGCCTGCTGGAAGCGCTGGGTGAGCTGGAAGCCGACCACGGCCTGCGCGCCGCCGTGCTGACCGGCGCCGGCCGCACCTTCATCGCCGATGCCGACGCGCCCGATGCCGAGGACGGCCCCCGCGAAATCACCCTGCACCTGTTCCTCCGCGCGCTGGACGCCTGCCGCAAGCCGGTGGTCGCCGCGATCAACGGCCCCGCCTTCGGCCGCGGCTGCGAAACCGCGCTCGCCTGCCACGCCCGCGTCGCCGCCCCCGACGCGGTGCTCGGCCTCCCCGAGGTCCGCTTCGGCCTGATCCCCGGCGCCGGCGGCACGCAGCGCCTGCCGCGCCTGGCCGGCCCGCTGACCGCGCTGGACCTGATCACCTCCGGCCGCCCGGTGGAGGCGGACGAGGCCATGCGCCTGGGCCTGCTGGACGAGGTCGCCACCGACCTGCACCGCGCCGCGCTCGCCTTCGCCCGCCGCCTGGCCGATGCCGGTTCGCTGCCGCGCCTGGCCGACCGCGGCGTGCCCCGCTACGACCACGCCGCCTTCGAGGCCGCCGCCGCGCGGGTGCAGCGCCGCGCCCGCGGCGCCCTGGCGCCGCTGCGCGCGGTGGAGGCGATCCGCCTGGCCATCGACCTGCCGCTGGGCGACGGGCTGCAGCGGGAGGAAATCATGGCCCGCGCGCTGCGCGAGGGACCGCAGACCAGGGCGCTGCGGCACCTGGCGCACGCCGAACACGTCGCCGCCCGGCCGCCGGCGCAGGCCAGGGCCTGGCCGGTGCGCCAGGTGGGCGTGATCGGCGGCGGCACCATGGGCTCCGGCATCGCGATCGCCATGGCCGATGCCGGGCTGGACGTCACGCTGGTGGAACGCGACGCCGAAGCGGAAGCCGCCGCCCGCGCCCGCGTGCGCGCCACCTACGACCGCCAGCTCAGCAGCGGGCGCCTGGCCGAGCGGCTGTACCGGGAACGGACGGGGCGGATCGGGTACAGCCACGGAGCTGAAGGCGGTGCGCCACGCCGACCTGGTGATCGAAGCCGTGGTGGAGGACCTGGAGGAAAAGCGCCGCGTCTTCCGCGCCCTGTCCGGCGTGGTGCGGCGCGATGCGGTGCTGGCCAGCAACACCTCCTACCTGGACATCGACATCCTGGCCGACGAGGTCGATGCCCCCGAGCGCGTGCTGGGCCTGCACTTCTTCAGTCCGGCGCATGTGATGCGGCTGGTCGAGGTGGTGCGCACGCAACGCACCTGGGCGGAGGCGCTGGCCACCGCGGTTGCCACCGTGCAGCGCCTGGGCAAGCAGCCGGTGGTGTGCGGCGTGTGCGATGGTTTCATCGGCAACCGCATCCTCGGCAAATGGCGTGCCCAGGCGGAATACGCGCTGGAGGACGGCGCCACGCCGCAGCAGGTGGATGCCGCGCTGGAAGCCTATGGCATGGCGATGGGCATCTTCGCCGTGTTCGACCTGGCCGGGCTGGACGTGGACTGGCGCGACCGCAAGCGCAAGGCGGCGACACGCGATCCGCGCGAGCGGTATGTGCCGGTGTTCGACTGGATCTGCGAAGCCGGCCATTACGGCCAGAAGACCGGGCGCGGCTTCTACATCCACGAAGGCGGCAAGCGCGTGCCCGACCCCGAGGTTGCGGCGATGGCGGAACGCGCCTCCGCCCTGCGCGGCATCACCCGGCGCGCGCTCGGTGCGGAGGAAATCCAGCAGCGCGTGCACGCGGCGATGGTGAACGAGGCCGCCCGCGTGCTGTCGGACGGCATCGCGGCGCGGCCGTCCGACATCGACGTGGTGCTGGTGCACGGCTACGGCTATCCGGCCTGGCGCGGCGGCCCGCTGCATGAGGCGGATACGATCGGCATTCCCGAAATGCTGCGCCGGATCGAGTCGCTGCACACCGCCAGCGGCATCGGCTGGGAACCGGCACCGCTGCTGCGGGAGATGGCCGCGGCGGGCAAGCGGTTTGCCGACCTGAACGGTGAGACCAATCGGCGTGGCGCCTGACGCGGGATTGCGTCGTCTGTTTCCGGGAGCCCGTCCCGGTCGGGCCGGGACGCGGCGCCGGTTTTCACCCCGTGCTGCGCGCCTTCACCATGCGCAGCGGCGTGTAGGTCAGCGCCACCTTGCCATCCTGCTTCACCACGCGGTTGCGCGTACGCACCAGGCCGCGGTTCGGGCGGCTGTTGCTGCGGCGGCTTTCGATCACCTCGCATTCCACGTGGATCGTGTCGCCCACGAAGGTCGGGCCGCTGACGTCCAGTTCCATGTTCAGGAAGGCGAAGCCGGTGTGCTGCATGGTGGCATGGGTCAGCAGGCCCTCGGCGAAGGAATAGGCCAGCGCCGCCGGCACCACGCGCTGCTTGATGTCGCTTTCCTCCTTCAGGAATTCGACATTGGAGAACAGCACCTCGGTCAGGCCGGTGACGCTGATGAAGTTCACCAGGTCGGCCTCGGTGATGGTGCGGCCGATGGTGCGGAACTTGCGGCCCTGCGGGAGGTCCTCGAAATACAGGCCCAGGCCCAGCACCTCATAGCCGTCGATTTCGGTCATTACTGCGGTCTCCGTGTAGCGCCCGGCATGGTGCGGGCGATGATGTTGCGCTGGGTCTGGTTGGTGCCTTCGAGGATGGCCAGCCTTCGCGACCATGACATGGGGGCGGCGCCGGAACGAGGGGATCGCAGCCGGGGCGAACTCTCGGATCCCCGTGCTCACGTTTCACGCGTTACCATGGGCATCTCACACCATCGTCAAACCGCCGGACACGCTGATCGTCTGTCCGGTGATGTAGGCGGCATCGTCCGACAGCAGGAACGCGATCGTGCCGGGGTAATCGTCCGGCGTGCCGATGCGCTTCAGCGGAACAGCGCGCGCCATTGCCTCGCCGATCTTCGCCCCTGCGGGGGAACTCTGCTTTACCGAGTCGAACAACGGCGTATCCGTCGGCCCCGGGCACAGCACGTTCAACGTAACGCCGGAACGCGCCAGTTCCCGCGCCAGCGTCTTGGTGAACGCGATGATGCCGCCCTTGCACGCGGCGTACACCGCCTCGCCCGAAGACCCGACACGCCCGGCATCCGACGCCACGCTGACCACCCGGCCGAAGCCGCGCT
Organism: uncultured Alphaproteobacteria bacterium; assembly: GCA_963721065.1. GTDB lineage: Bacteria > Pseudomonadota > Alphaproteobacteria > Acetobacterales > Acetobacteraceae > CAWBLP01. Next base: position 84,359 of record CAVRHO010000008.1, on the reverse strand, counting down.
GGGCCATGCCGCGCACCACCACGTGGTGCATGTGCAGCGGGCCGTAGAGGTTGATGCGGATCACCCGATCCCACAATTCCGTGTCGGTATCGAGGAAGTTCCTGATCACGTCCCAACCGGCGATGTTCGCCAGAAGTTCGGTCGGCCCGAACGCCTGCTCGAACGCCGCCACCGACGCCTCCACCTGGGCGCGGTCGCTGATGTCGGTGCGCCAGGCCTTCGCGTTGCCGCCGCAGCGTTCCACCGTCTGCTGCGCGCCGGCCTCATCGAGGTCCAGAATCCCGACCTTGCATCCTTCCTGCGCCAGCCGGATCGCCGTCGCCCGGCCGATCCCGCTGGCACCGCCGGTCAGCAACACGCGCTTGCCCGTAAGTCCTCGCATTCCCTTGCCTCTTTTGAATCGAACCCATACCCTTGCCACGCTGTCCGCAGCGGTATCTCCCCAGCGCCGACAGCACGTCCCGCGTGTGCTCGGCCAGCCGCGGCACAGGCCGTCCAGCAGGCCGGCAGTTCTTCGGTATCACCGGTTGAATGCCGGCATCACCTCCTGCGCGAACCACTGGAGCTGTTCCTTGAACTCGTTGGGCGACAGGCCCTCCGCCCAGTGAACCATGAAGTCCTCCAGGCCGGGATATTTCGCCTCGATCGACTTGATGCCGTCGATCACCTCGGCCGGAGAGCCGCAGAACCAGGCCTTCTGCTGCACCCCGTCGCGCAAAGAGGGAGTCCGCGAGGGCGCGCCGGGGGTGCCCCAGGTGCGGCCCTGCTCGTCGGCGTAGCGCACGAAGCCGAACGGGGCGAACCACTTGTAGCGCTCGTCATGCGCGGGTTCGACGCGGCGGATCGCCTCTTCCTGGGTTTTTGCGAGGTACAACCCGGCGCCCCAGATCACGTCCTGCCCGAGTTCCTTCTGCTGCCCGTGTTCGGCGCAGGCCGACTGGTAGGCGCGGATCACGTCATCCAGGATCTTCTCGCCGTTCAGCGTCACCATCGCCTTCAGGCGGTATTTCGCCATCATGTCGATGGTGCGGCCGCTGGCCACCGGCATGACGATCTCCACCGGCAGGTGCTTGGGGCGCGGCACCATGGTGATGTCCTTCAGCTTGTAGCCGCGGTAGTCCACCTCCGGCGGGCATTCGAAATACTTGCCCTTGAACTGGAACTGGTCCTGGTTGAAGCAGGTCAGCAGCAGTTGCAGTTGTTCCTCGAAATACTCACGGTTCTTCGCGGCGTCGAGCAGCGGGGCACCGAAGGTCTCCACCTCCCGCGTGTGGTAGCCGCGGCCGACGCCCATGATGATGCGGCCGTCGGTGACGATGTCGGCCATGGCGTAATCCTCCGCCAGGCGGATCGGGTGCCACATCGGCAGGACGTTGAAGCCGCAGCCGAATTTCAGGCGCTTCGTCTGCGTTGCCAGCCACAGGCCGAACTGGATCAGGTTCGGGATGCACTCATAGCCTTCGCGCTGGAAGTGGTGTTCGGCGCCCCAGAAGGCGTAGTAGCCCAGGTCGTCCATCAGCCGGGCAACATCGCGTGCGGTCCAGAACACTTCGCTGAGTCGCTCGTTGGGGTAGCGGCGCTCATTGGCGGGCGTGCCGTTCAGGCCGACATTGTCCAGGTCGATCTGGCCGACATACAGCATATGGAAACGCTTGATCATGGTCCGGCGTACCTCCCGTTTGGCTGTTTCGCCAAGCACGCCCCGCCTGGGCGGCCAGGTCAAGCGCCGCGTCACCGACCGGCAGGCGGCGACCCGGCGCTTGCGGTCAAACAGGCCGCGATCCGGCACCCGTCCGGGTTTGCCAGAGCCGAATTCGCGCTACATGGTGGCTCATGACGAACGATGAGGCGTGAACTCTGGTAGCGGGGCGTTGCTGTTCGAGGCGGTGATCGTGCCGCATCGCAGCCTGACGCCGCGTGGCCTGCGTGTTCTGCTGGCGGCGATCGCCGGTGGCTGCGCGTTGACGGCGCTGCGCTTCTGGCTGCTCGGCGCCTGGCCGGTGATGCTGTTCAGCGTGATCGAGGTCGGCCTGATCGCGTGGCTGATCCGGCTGAACGTGCTGCAGGCCCGCGGCAGCGAATTGGTGCTGCTGAGCGAGCGGAGCCTGCGCATCATCCGAACCGACCCCAAAGGTCGCCGCGAGGAACGCGAACTGCCATCCGCCTGGCTGAACGTCGTGATGGAGGAGGCGCCGGGCCGCATCCCGCGCCTGCTGCTGAGCGTCCGCCACCAGCGTGAGGAGATCGGCAAGGTGCTGGGCGAGACCGCCAAGCGCGATCTGGCCAGGGCGCTGCGTGACGCATTGCACAATGCGCGCAATCCCAATTTTGATAACCCTCAGTTGCGGTAACCGGGTCGCGGACGCTTGCCCGCCTTTCTCGCACCACCGCCGGAGTGTGGCGCGTCGTGACGAAGCCGGCCATCTGCGGCTTCGCCATGTCGGAGGCACCTGGGCGTGAGGGGAACCTCCGGCAAGGCATCGGGAAACGAAGCATCGGGGAAGATGCGTTCCGCGCGACGAAGTGTGGATGGCGGGCCTTCGCCCGCCACGATGCGGTACGGTCTGCCAACGGTCAGCCTCCCAACCACCGCGTCGGACACTGACTTCGGCGGGAACTGAGCTCGTTGGGGACTAACGTCGGTGGGAGCTGACTTCGTTGGAAACTGACTTCGGGGACTAACGTCGGTGGGCGCTGACTTCGTTGGAAACTGACTTCGGGGACTGACTTCGTTGGAAACTAACTTCGGTGGGATTGGATTACGCACCCCCGACGGCCGGCCAATCACGGCCTTGCTCCTGGCGGCAATCAAAAGACGTGGGTAGCCGGTCTGCGGCCGTGACGTCAGACACGCCACCCTGGACGTCGAATTCTACGGTGACCTGTGTCAGCGGGACAGCGGAACCGTACCTCCCCGTCCCTCGGCCATGATCGCAAAAGGACGGGGAGGACGGTTGTCACGTTACTCCGCGGCGGCCCGCGACTGCGGGATGTCGGTGGAATAGCGCAGGTGCACCGGCGCGTTCGCCTCCCACGGGTCCTTCAGGCCCAGCTTGGCGCCGTGCTCACGGACGGCGGGCATCACCTCCTTGCACAGCAGCTCGATGCAGCGGCGGCGGTCCTGCTTCGACACGGTGCCGTCATTGCCCCAGATGCCCATGATGCCGGGCCGGGTCTGTTCGATCAGCGTCTTCAGCCGGGCGATCACCTGGTCCGGCGTGCCGGCGATGATCATCGTGCTGGCGACCTGGTCCTCGAAGGTCGGGGCACCGCGCGGGTTCTTCGCCCGGCCCACCGCGAACTCCACGAAGTTGCGCCGGCCGGAGGGGGAGAAATAGCCCGCCGGGTTGGCCCATACCGGATGTGCCAGGCCGGTGAACTCGCCCTGCATCCACATGAACTGCCGAGCGTTCTGCAGCGCCTTTTCTTCCGTGTCCTGCACGTGCACGCGGATCAGGTAGCCGAAGTTTTCCGGACCGGCGGTGTAGCCGACCTCGGCCGCGGCCTTGGAGTAGGTGTCCCAGATCACCTTGGTGGCATCGATCGCGGTGTTCAGCGCGATGTAGGGATAGCGCTGCTGCGCCGTCCAGATCACCGTTTCACGTGACAGTACGCCGGGAATCCAGACGCGGGGATAGGGCTTCTGCAACGGCACCGCCCAGGGGTTCACCACGCGCTGCTGATAGTGCGTGCCTTCCCAGCGGAACGGGCCGGGTTCGGTCCAGGTCTTCTGGACCAGGTCGTGCGCCTCGACGAAACGTTCGCGGTTGTAGGCGGGGTTCACGCCGTTCGCCAACTGCTCCTGCCCGCCGCCGCGCACGAAGCCGGACACCACGCGGCCCTTGGAGATCATGTCGATCATCGCCAGCTCTTCGGCGAGCTGCACCGGGTTCTCGGTCAGCGGCAGCGGATTGCCCAGGAAGACGATCTTCGCGCGCTTCGTCATCCCCGCCAGGATGGCGCCGAACATGTTGGTGCGGGCCTGCATGCAGAACGGCGCATTGTGGTGCTCGTTCAGCATGATGCCGTCCACGCCCCACTCATCGGCCAGGACGTATTCTTCCAGATACTCGTTATACAGCCGGCTGCCTTCCACCGGATTGTAGTGCTTGTTGGAGAAGGTCAGAGCGGTGGCGCCGTATTTCAGCCCTTCCTGCGCGTCGTACGCCGCCATCGGCTGTTCGGTGAAATACATCAGGTGCATTTTGTGCTCCCCTTGGACGCGGTATGTGAGGTCCGGTTCGGTCGCCGGGGCTGTCCCGGCACCAACGCAGACAATTCAGTTGGTGCTGACGAACCCGGTAACCAGTTTCGCCAGTTCGTCCGGCTTTTCCATATCGACGTAATGGCCGCAGGCGGACACGATCTCGAGCTTGCCGTTGCGCAGGCCGTGCTGCCACAACGGGGCGACGCTTTGCGGCACATGCTTGTCGTCGTCGCCCCACACCACCAGCGCCGGTGCGCGAATGCCGCCAATCAGATGCGGCAGTGTCTGGCTGTACATGTACGGCTTCCAGGCGGTGCGGAACGACATCTCGCGGCAGATGTCCCATTGCTCCAGTTGGTCGGTGCTGACGTCACCGTAGACGCGGGTGAACGCCGCCTGGTCGTGGAAGCCCGCGCGCGGATAGTCGATATAGGACACGATCGCCTGGTCCATGATGAACCCTTCCGGCGGCTTGATGCCCATCGGCCCGACCAGCACCAGCTTCGCGTAGGTTGCGGGCGCCTGGCTGGCCATTTCCGCGGCGATCCATCCCCCGAACCCCAGGCCCACCAGCGCCACGTCGCTCAGCCCCAGATCCGCCAGCAGCCACGCATGCATCGCGGCAATATCGCGCGGGTGGCGCAGCCATTGCGGCCGCTCCGACTTGCCCCAACCAGGGTGATGCGGCACGAGAACATCGAAGCTGCCCGCCAGGGTGTCGTAGAACGACAGCCGGTCCGGCGTGCCGATGTCGTGGTGCAGGATCAGCAACGGACGTCCCTTGCCGGCGCGCGAAAGATGCATCTTCGTGCCGGCAATGTCGTGGGTCGAGTCATTCCAGGCCACGCTCATCCCTTACCCTCCGTTCCTTGCTTACGGGAAGGATACTCACGGGTAGGTGGAGTGTCGAATCGGAGCCCGGATCAGAGAGTGTCACCCCCGCTTCGCCAACCGGCACAGAGTTGAAGAACCGGTGACGGGAGGGGACCGGACCCGCCCGCTAGGAATCCGCCAGTGCCGGCGATGTCTTCGTCCGGTCCGACGCAACACGCCGGCGCAACATCGCGCCGAATGCATCGAACACACGCCGCATCTGAACGTGCTTGTACGGAAACATCTCCTGCGGGTCCATCAGGTGGATGATCGCCGCGGTGTCCGCCTCGAACACCACCAGGCGCCCGTCCGGCAACTCCCCGCAATCGATCGAGTAGTAGTCGAACGGCAATCGCTGGTGCAAAGCCCCGAAGGCCGTGGCGTGCCGGCGGGCAAAGCCGGTGTCGAACGTCGCCATGGCCTGCGCCTCGAACGCCCGCTTTCCCGCGCTGTCGGTCATGCCAGCGTTCAGGTAGTGCACCATCCAGTTTGCGGACACCGCCGTATGGCAGAGGTACGGCCGGTGTTCGATGAACGCGACCCGGTACTTGCGGAACAGCCGGTCGGCGGAGCGGTAGTCCACGAACCGGGTGACGTAGTATGACGTTTCAAAAGAAAACATCAGGTAGGTCGCCAGGTCGCGTGCCGATTCGATCTTCTTCAGTCCATGCCCGGCCTGGGACCAGAGCGGACGCACAAGAACAGGATAACCACCCCCGGCCAGCAGCGCCCCGATGTCACCGCCCGCCCGCACCAGCGCCTCCAGCTCCGCTCGGCCAACCGCAACAGCCGGCGGGCTGCACAGGCCCGGAATGCCGGCGAGCAACCGTGACAGCCGGTCGCGCGCCAGCAACGGCAGGAAACGGGGATCGTTCAGCGCCGGCCGCGGCCACGCCGCATACAGCCGCTGCAGCCGCTGCAGCGTGTCGGGGTCGGGATCGCCGGACGCGAAGAAGGCAACGTCGTGATCCGGCACGGTGTCCGGCAGCGAACGCCCAGGCCGGACGAACAGCAGGTCCAGCCGGACATCCAGGTGGTTGGTAATGAAATCCAGCGGCACGTTGGCCATCAACTCGCCTGGCGCGACCAGGGCCAGCACGCGAATCCGTGCCTCCCCCGGGTCCGCCCCCCGGGTGCGGAACAGCGGCGATTGCGCCAACGCCTCGTCCAGCAGGTCCAGCCCCTCCGCGCGCCGGAAGGCAAGCTGGTAGGCAATGGCGGTGTCGTACAGGCGCGCGGCGGGATCAGCATCCGACCGGTCGATCATACCGTGCAGATCCTCGGGGCTGGCACCGTGCATCGCCGCGGTGGTCAGCCTGGCCATCCCGATCACCACGGGTGGCCGGCATGCCTCGGTCAGGCAGGGGATCGGTTCGGCAGGATCGGACATCGGACGGGCCCCGGAGAATGCTCCACCGTGCCACCCACACCTTAACGCGCGGTTACGCCCGCGCCGCGCAGGCGGACGGGCCTTCGCCCACCACACCACGGCGCAGGTGCGCGTCGATCGCAGTCAGGACGGGTCAGTTCGACCCGCCGAGATCAGTAACCGGCCCGCTGCCTGGCGCCACGGCCGCCTGCCGCAACTCCCGCCGCCGCCAGGCCAGCCCCGCGGCGGCGACGGCAGCCAGCCCGCTCAGTTCCAGCATCATCACCGCGTGCAGCGGGCCGAACCAACTGGCCAGCGCCCCCACCAGCAGGATACCCAGCGGCCCCATGCCGATCGACACCGTCAGCAGCCCCATCAGCCGGGAGCGGAACTGCGGCGGGGCGTGGATGATGACCAGGGACGACTGCATGTTGGCGAAGGCGGCGGACCCCAGCCCGCCGGTGACCAGCGTCAGACAGGCGATCGGGAACACCGGCACCAGCGGCATCATCGCCACGCAGAACGTGTAGAGCAGCGAGCCGCTGACCATCAGCACGCGCCCGTTCGCCCCGCTCATGTTGGCGCTGGTCAGCCACAGGCCGCCCAGGAAGGCGCCGACGGACTCGGACGCCGCCAGCACACCCACCAGTGTGGCGGACACCATGAAGTGCTCGCGGCCGATCGGCGCGATCAGGGCCGAGTATGGAAAGCCCAGCAGGTTCATGGCGATCGTCACCGTCAGCACGCCGGCGATCACCACGTGGCCGCGGGCGAAGCGGAAGCCCTCGGCCAGGTCGCGCGGCACCTGGCTGATGGCCAGCGCCCGGGTGCGCTGCTCGTGGCGCAGGCCGGTGCCGAGCAACGCAGCCAGCACGTAAATCGTCGCGGAGGCGCTGAAGGCGGCGCCAACCCCGCCGAACTGGTAAAGCGCGCCGGCCGCGACGGGACCCACCATGCGGGTCAGCGCATTGGTGGCAGCGTCCATCGCCAGGGCGCGCGGCACCATGCCCGGCGGCGCGCTCTCGCCGATCATGCGGCGGCGGGTGGACATCTCCGTGGACCACACGGTGCCGGACACCAGCGCCGCGACCCCAACCTCCCAGGGCTGCGCCAGGCCGAGCAGGCCGAGCACCGCGATGCTGGCCGAGGCCGCAGCAGCGATCAGTTGTCCGATCACCAGGATGTATTTGCGGTTCACCGATTCCGACACCACGCCGGCAACCGCCCCCAGCAGCGGCATCGGCAGGGTGCGCGCCGCCGAAACCAGCGCGACGGCGAACTCCGAGTGCGTCACGTCGAAGGTGAACAGCGCGGCGACCAGCACCTCGAACCAGCGCATCGCGTTGATGCAGCCGCCGATCCCCCAGAGCCGGGCGAATCCCGGGGCGGCCAGCAGCGCGTGAAATCCGGAGGGTGCAGGCGGCGTATGCGCCGCGTCAGGCGGAAGCGACATGGGACTGCGATGCGGCTATCCCGGCCTCGCCCGCGCAGGCTGCGGATGGGCTGGACGGATCCGGCGCGCCACCGCCAACGACGCCCGCATAGGATCACGCACAACGGCACACCGCCGCTGCCTGAGTTGTTGCACGCCGATTCCTCCCGAACGCCACGTCGAAGCGCGGGCCACGGTGCCAGAAACCGGCATCGGCGCCAAACCTGGGGCGTCCGCCGCGCTCGCCGAAATTTGCTTCATGGCAAACGTGCGGTGCCCTACCGTGTGCAGGTCAGATGCCGTGAGAGGGCACCCATGAACGACGCAAGCGAACTCGCCGGACTCCACCGCTTTCCGCTCGGCCGCCGCGGCCTGGTGATGACCGGGCTGATCAGCGGCCTCACCCTGGCCACCACGCGCGTCGAGGCGCAGGCGATCCACACCGACACCACCGGCCTGGACGTCGGAGAAACGCAGGTGCCGACGAAGGACGGCCACCTGCCGGCCTACTTTGCCCGCCCCGCCAGCGGCACGCAGTTTCCGGTCATCCTGGTGTTCGAGGAGATCTTCGGGGTCCACGACTACATCAAGGACGTCTGCCGCCGCTTCGCCAAACAGGGCTACCTTGCCGTCGCCACCGAGTACTACGCGCGGATCGGCGACCTGTCGCAGATGACCGACGCCCGGCAGATCGTCCGCGACGTCATCTCCAAGGCGCCGGACGCGCAATACATGAGCGACGCCGACGCCACCGTCGCCTGGGCCGGCGACAACAAGGGCGATGTGACGCGGCTTGGCGTGAACGGCTTCTGCCGCGGCGGCCGGCAGGCCTGGCTCTATGCCGCGCACAACCCGAACCTGAAGGCCGCGGTGTCGTGGTACGGCCCGCTGCGCGGCGCGACCAGCCCGATCCAGCCGAAGACGGCGATGGAGGTGATCGACCAGGTGCAGTGCCCCGTTCTGGGCCTGTATGGCGGGCACGATGCCGCCAGTTCCATGGCCGACATCCATGCGGCGGAGGAGAAGGCGAAGGACGCGAAGAAGCCGGTGGAATTCGTGATCTATCCGGATGCACCGCACGGCTTCCATGCCGACTACCGCCCCAGCTATCGCAAGGCCGACGCCGAAAATGGATGGGAACGGACGATGGCCTGGTTCCAGCGCTACGGCGTGGCGCCGAATACCTGAGTGGCGGCGGGGCGCGGCGTCGGGCGCGCCACGGCAGCCCGTCGCCGCCAGACCCGCCGCACCACCAGCGCCAGCACCGCCAGGCTGACCACCGGTCCCAGCGGCAGATGCAGGCCGGTGCCGATCGGCCAGGTCAGCAGCACCGCCGCGTAGCAGCTTGCCAGCACCAGTTTTTCCCAGGGCAGGAAGCCCTCGCGCTGGCCGGCGCGCACCAGCCAGGCAGCCGCGACCAGTCCCAGCATCTGGTCGTACAGCAGCGCCACCGGCACCGCGACCAGCGTGCCGACCAGCAGCGCAGCCGCGCGTTCGGCCGGGCTGCCGCGACCGCGCCAGACCAGCGCGACGACCACCGTCGCCGCGAGCGTTGCCGCGGCCTGCATCGCATAGGCCGCACTGACCGGCGCGCCGAGCAGCCGCATCCCGGCGAACGGCGTCACCATGCCGGCAAGCTGGATCCGTCCGGACGCGTACACCCCGCTCGAGCCGGCGAAACTGTGGAAATACGCCTGCCAGGTGGACCAGCCGAACAGCCAGACCGACAGCCCCACCAGCGCCGCGACACCCGCCGCGGCGGCGATGAACGCACGCCAGCGCCCGGCCGCGGCCAGCGCCACCGGCGCCAGCAGGCCGAAATGCGGCTTGTAGCATACCGTGCTGAGCAGCAGGCCGGCCGACACCGGACGGCGGTCCAGCAACAGCGTGAAGCCGGCGAACAGGCTCGCCGTCAGGAACGCGTTCTGTCCCACGCCGATGTTCCAGAACACCGCGGGGAAGGCGAGCACGGGAACGGCCCATCGCCAGCCGCGCGCCCCCAGCAGGCTGCGCATGGTCAGCAGGAACAGGCCGAGCGTTGCCGTCTCGAACACCGCCATGGAGAGGAAATAGGGCAGTCGCGCCAGCGCCGAGCAGATCAGCAGGAACACAGGCGGATAGAAGAAGAACTGGTATTGCGCCCCCGGCACCGAGGCCTGCTGCTCGGCCAGGTAATGCGCCGCGTGGTCGTAGGCGAGCGCCGGATGGCCGGACAGCGCCAGCTTGCCCGCCGCGTAGAAGCTGACGAAGTCGCTGGCGGACTGGTGGTGGACCGAAGCAATCAGTCCGTGCTGCCAGGCCGCGAGGAACAGCAGGATCAGCAGCTCCACAGCCAGCAGGACCAGGGTCCACGCAAACACACGCTCCCGGTTCAGCCAGGGAGCATCCCGCAGCGTGGCGAGCCGGCCGGATCGGCTGGGTGGGCGACGCATCCAGTCCTCGTGAGTTGACGATCGCGGCCTGGGATCCTATGCCCCGGCGGCTTGTCGAATTGTTTCGGTACGACGCGGGCCTGGCGTGCGACTCACGGCCGCTCGCGCAAAGTCTGCGCGTGCGAAGGCTTGGTGGACGGCAAGCATGGCTCGCCCCTGGCCGGGAGCGCGTGGTCTCCAGGCGGCTGGACGGCAGCGGCCGGCCCTGAGGCCAGTGATCCGACGCTACCGGATCGATCCCACAAGCAAAGCGTACCACGTCGTGGCGGGCGAAGGCCTGCAATCCACGACTTTCCCGCTCGCACCGAAGAAAAAGTCGTGGATGACCGGCCGGAGCCTGGCCTCGGGCGCGCCTTTGGCGCGACCCGTGGGCCGGCCATGACGATGGTGGCACGCACCGGGCAAAATCCGTCGGGATCAGCGCACTAGATCCCCAGCGCGGCTGCCTGCGCCGCGATCGTGTCCTCAGAAATCGTCAGGCAGCTACGTCTGTTCGGTGCAAGCTGCGCCGGTGTGCAGGTCGAATAGGCGCCCAGGGCCGGCAAATGGGGAAACACGCAGGCCTGGTTATAGCCGGAGATCCCGCCCGCCGTTACGATTGCCGAATGCGTTGGCCCTTCCAGCCACAGCAGCACCGTGCCCACAGGTGGCAGGGCATTGTTGACACGGGCGAAGTCCCAGGTGCCGGAACGCGGCAGCGCCAGCATCGCATTCTGCGCCCCGTTGGGGATGCCGGCGATATTGCCCATGCGCTGTGCGGCCGTCCTGGGCGGCGCGCCGCGGGCGGTCGCCTCCTCCCCGGCCCAGTACCAGCTTCCTTGATGGCAGGTGACTCCGACCATGCCAGGAACCGCCGGGATGGCAATGGCGGCGAATGCACCAAGGGCCATGACAAACACCTTCCGGATTTCACAAGGCTTCTGCCCGGCGGCCGCGTGGATGGCAAGTGACAACAATATCCTGGGCGACACGAAGAACCGAGGCTTCTGCCGCCCGGGCGGCTCGTCCGCGACCGGGCGGTCAGGCGCCGACCCGCCCGATGGCGTGCCACCGCACCCGGCGCAGTTTCCCGGCCTGGAACAGCCGCAGTTGCAGCAGCCAGCGTTCGGCCTCGGTGACCAGCGGGCCGGCCTGCCGCGCCGTGAGTTTCACCTGCTCCAGGTCGCCCACCACCCGCCGCCAGCCGAACAGTGCCTGCTGCATGTGACGGCTGGAGATGTCCTCGACGATCCGCACATCGAAGCCGAGGCGGCCGAGCATGCGGGTCACGGCGGCGGGCGTGGGGGGACTGACGGAGCGGCGGAATTCCAGGCGCGCCCAGCCCTCCACCACGGGATCGTCTGGATCCAGCGGGATATCGGCGACGGTCTGGATCAGCGTGAGCTGTCCGCCCGGCTTCAGGCCGGCGACGATCGCGGTCAGCACCGACTCGGGGTTGGCGTCCCCCAGCGGCTCGAAGGCCATGCCGTGATGGAAATAGCCGTGACCGAAATCGGGCGCGTCGGGGTCCCACGTCTCGATCGTGGCCCGGCGGCCGAGGCCGGTGCGGATGCTGCGTTCGCTGGCGAGCCCGGCCAGGGTGGCGTCGGCTTCATATCCGGTCACCCAGACCCCCATGTGGTTGGCCACGCTGCAGGGTGGGCCGCCGCTGCCGGCACCGATCAGCAGCAGGCTGGAGGCAGCGGACAGGCCCAGCGGGCGGGCCAGCCGCAGCGTTTCCAGTTCGCCGCCGGGAAACTGGAAGCCCTCCCCCCACAGCGCATCGGTTACCGCCAGGCGGCTTGGCGGCCACGCAAGCTCCGGGTCCAGGGCCGGGCCTGCTTCCGGGGATCGCGGCGTGCTGCGCTCAGTCGGGCGCGCTGCCGGGCGCACCGGCGCCGGCGGCGGCGACGGTCCGGGGCGGCGGGTCAACAGGTTCCGCAGGCGCGGCCAATGCATCGTGTGCACCTCCGCGGACAGAATGCCCCGGGTTGGTTGAGATTCCGTTGCCAGAGTGCCGGTATCGCGGCGCGAACGCGTGTGCTACGGCGGCGGCCCGCGTCACCATCGAGCCCGGTCCGACCATGCCGCTGATTTACCTGATCGCCGGGGAAGCAAGCGGCGATGCCATTGGCAGCCGCCTGATGCAGGCAATCAGGTCGGCGCGGCCGGACGCCCGATTCGCCGGCATCGGCGGCGACGCCATGGCGGCGCAGGGCCTGCGCAGCCTGTTCCCCATCCAGGAGCTGGCGGTGATGGGGCTGGTGGAGGTGCTGCCCCGGCTGCGCCGCCTGCGCACCCGGCTTGCGGAGACCACCGCCGACATCGCCGCGCGGCGCCCGGACGTGGTGGTCACCATCGATTCGCCCGGCTTTACCCTGCGTGTGCTGCGCGCCATCGCGCCGCTGGGCATTCCCCGCGCCCATTATGTTGCACCGCAAGTGTGGGCATGGCGGGAAGGAAGGGTCCGTGACTATCCCGGGCTGTGGGACAGCCTGCTGTGCCTGCTGCCGTTCGAACCGGCGTTTTTCGCCCGCCACCGCCTGCCCGCCCGCTTCGTGGGGCATCCGGTGCTGGAGAGCGGCGCCGACCGGGGCGATGCCGCCCGCTTCCGGGCCCGCCACGGCATTCCGCCCGACGCGCGCATCCTTACCCTGATGCCCGGCAGCCGGCGCACCGAGGTGTCCCGCCTGCTGCCCACGCTTGGCGCGACCTTGCAGCGTCTTGCCGGCGCGGTGCCGGATCTGCGCCCGGTGGTGCCGCTGGCCGGCCCGGTCGCCGAGGCGGTACGCCAGGGCACCGGTGACTGGCCGGTCCAGCCGCTGCTGGTCCAGGAGACAGGCGACAAATATGACGCCTTCGCCGCCTCGGCCGCCGCCCTGACCAAGTCCGGCACATCCACGCTGGAGCTGGCGCTGGCCGATGTGCCGATGCTGGTGACCTACCGGGTGAACCCGATCTCCGCAGCACTGGTGCGCCGCATGGTGAAGGTGCCGTATGTCTCGCTGCTGAACCTGCTGGCCGGGCGGGAGGTCGTGCCGGAACTGCTGCAGCGGGACTGCACGCCGGAGCAACTCGCCGCCGCGCTGCGTCCCCTGCTGGAGGATCCGGCCGCGGCCGCGGTCCAGCGCGACGGGTTTGCTGCCACCTTGCCGCTGCTGCGTCCCGGCCAGGACCTGCCCTCGCACGCCGCGGCCGGCGCGGTGCTGGACCTGGTCACCGGCTGTGCCGGACCGGGGTCTGCAGGCCTGGATACCCCGCGGTGAGCCAGGCGAAGGGCGCGGTCCCGCGTCCTCGGCAGGCACAGGGCGTGGCGACGACCGTCAGGGAGGGGGCGGAGGAGGGGCGAGGCGGATCGGAGGGGCGGAACTCGTGGCGAGCGTAGGCCCCTGCACGCGAGAATCGGCACCCCGGCACCAGTCCTTCGTGTCATGGCCGGGCCTGACCCGGCCATCGACACCGGAACGATCGGGTCGGGTGCAGCGGAACTCGCCTTGTCGGGGGCAGATGGCCGGCTCAGGGGCCGGCCATGACGCGGGAGAGCGGTGACTGGCCGCACGAATTCCATACGATTCCAGCTTCCAACCGGGCGAACCCAACCGACTGACAAACCGGCGAACCCAACCGACTGACAAACCGGCGAACCCAACTGACAAACCAGGGCAAACCCAACTGACAACCGGGCGAATCCAACTGACAGCTTGGCGAAGGCCCGCCAGGGCGTGGCACGCCGGGCCGGCAGCCTCTCCGCGCCACCATGTGGTATGCTAAGCCGGCGGTCGCCCCTCGAGACGACCAAACGGAACGGATCACACCCCCGGAAAGAGCCTGCCGTGACGGTGCGGAGACGGCGCTCTTTCCCTCCTCCGGCGCACGAGGCTTTGCCATGGACAAGCCTGCCACGATCGCTTCGATGCCGCTCTACACCCACCTGGACCGGATCGCCCGCGGCCTCGCCGCCACAGGGATCGGGCCGGCCGATCCGATTCCGCCGGAGACCCTGTTCCCCCTCGACCAGTGGCACTACCACGGCACCGACGCCATCCAGGCCGCAGCCGAGAGCCTCGGGCTGGGACCGGGCAGCCGGGTGCTGGACATCGGCTCGGGCATTGGCGGGCCGGCGCGCTTCCTGGCGCACACCACCGGCTGCCACGTGACCGCGCTGGAACTGCAGCCGGAGCTCGACGTGATCGCCGCCGACCTGACCCGCCGCTGCGGCCTGGCCGACCGAATCACCCATGTCTGCGGCGACGCGCTGACTCATCCCCTCCCCGACCGCGCCTTCGACGCCGTCGTGAGCTGGCTCGCGGTCCTGCACATCCCGGACCGCCCGCGCCTCTGCACGCGGATGGCACGGGCGCTGCGGCCCGGCGGCGGCTGCCATATTGAGGACCTGTGCATGCGGGCGCCGTTCTCTCCGGCGGACGCGCAGGATGTGCGCACCGTCGTGTTCGGTATCACGGTGACCGGCATCGACCGCTACGCCGACGACCTGAGATCGGCCGGCTTCGTCGATATCGCCACGACCGACCTGACCAGCGACTGGGCACCCTATGCCGCGGACCGCCTCGCCGCCTGGAAGGCCGACCACGCTCGCTACGCCCGGGTGCACGGCGAGGGCGCCTATCAGGCGCAGGAGATGTTCTACACGACCATCGCCCGCCTGTACGACAGCGGCAGCCTGGGTGGCGTCCGACTCACCGCGCGGGTCGCGCACGGGGGGCATGACCAGTGTCAAACCCGCTTGTGACAGGCATTTTCCGGTTGGACACGCCCTTGCGACCCCCGCCCCCCTCTGCTAGACGGCGCCCCTCGCGTTATGTCCATCCGAATGAATGCCCCCTCCCACCTGCGGGGCCCTAGCAAGGAATGAGGGGCGTAGTCCCATGGCTGTTCCCAAGAGAAAAACCTCACCGTCCCGCCGCGGCATGCGCCGCAGCCACCACGCGCTGCCGCGCGAGGCCCACGGCGAGTGCCCGAATTGCGGCGAACTGAAGCGCCCGCACCACGTCTGCAGCCACTGCGGCTTCTATGACGGGCGGGAAGTGGTGGAGGCCGGGAAGGCGCTGAAGGGCGCTGTCCGGGCCTGACCTGGGGCAGCCGCGTGTCGGCGTCCCGACCTTGACCGCAGAATACGCATTGGCGGTCGATGCCATGGGGGGCGATCACGCCCCCGAGATGGTGATCGACGGCCTGGAGATTGCGGCCGAACGCCATCCCGGCGCCCGGTTCCTGCTGGTGGGCGACGAAGCGCGAATCGCGCCGTTGCTCCGCCAGCACAAGCGGGCGAGTGCCGCCTGCACGATTCTGCCACGCCACCGAGGTGATCGGCAATGACATGAAGCCGACCGCCGCGTTGCGCTCACGCAAGTCCTCCATGCGGCTGGCGATCGATGCCGTTGCCAACGGTGAGGCCTCCGGCGTGGTGTCCGCCGGAAACACCGGCGCGCTGCTGGCGCTGGCCAAGATCGTGCTGAAATCGCTGCCGGGCATCGACCGGCCGGCGATGGCCGCGATCGGCCCCTCGGCCCGTGGCGACGTGGTGATGCTGGACCTGGGCGCCAACGTGCAGTGCGACGCCCGGAACCTGGTGCAGTTCGCGGTGATGGGAGACGTGTTCGCCCGCACCGTGCTGGGCCTCACCTCGCCCTCGATCGGCCTGCTGAATGTCGGCTCGGAGGAGCTGAAGGGCGACGACACGGTGCGCCAGGCGTCGGAGATCCTGCGCGCCAGCCCCATCGCCCCGCAGTTCCACGGCTTCGTCGAGGGCCACGACATCGCCGCCGGCACCACCGACGTGGTTGTCACCGACGGCTTCACCGGCAATGTCGCGCTGAAGACCGGCGAGGGCACGCTGAAGCTCATCGGCGAGCTGCTGCGCCAGGTGTTCACCAGCAGCGTCCCCGCCCGCCTGGGCTATCTGCTGGCCCGCTCCGGGCTGGACCGGCTGCGCGAGTGGCTCGACCCGCGGCGCTACAACGGCGCGGTGATGGTCGGGCTGAACGGCGTCGTGGTGAAGTCGCACGGCGGCACCGATGCCGAGGGTTTCGCCCACGCGATGGATGTGGCGATGGACATGGTCGTGCACCGGTTCAACGACCACATCCGCGAGGGTCTTGCCCTGATTGGCCTGGACAATCTGACGCCGCAGGAGAAAAACGGGGTCAATTCGCGACTCGTTACCGGCTGATGACACACAGGATGCCGATGCCCACTCGTTCCATCGTTGCCGGTATCGGCGCCTACCTGCCCGAGCGCGTGGTCAGCAATGACGAGCTCGCCGGCACGGTGGAGACCTCCGACTCCTGGATTCAGGAGCGCACGGGCATCCGCCAGCGCTACATCGCCGGCCCGCATGAGACGGCCGCCTTCATGGGCACCGAAGCGGCCCGCGCCGCGCTGGCCGACGCCGGGGCGGAGCCGTCCGAGGTGGACGCCATCATCCTGGCCACCAGCACGCCGGACCAGGCCTTCCCCGCCACCGCGCTGCGCGTGCAGGCTGCGCTGGGCGTGCCCGGCGGATTCGGCTTCGATCTGGCGGCGGCATGCGCCGGCTTCATCTACGCGCTGTCGGTGGCCGACTCGATGATCCGTTCCGGCCAGGCGCGCGGTGCGCTGGTGATCGGCAGCGAGGTCTATTCCCGCATCCTCAACTGGCAGGACCGCGGCACCTGCGTGCTGTTCGGCGACGGGGCCGGCGCGGTGTTCCTGCGTGCCGGCGAGGGCCGGGGCACCATCGACCGCGGCATCCTGTCCACCCACCTGCACGCCCAGGGCTCGCTGGGCGATATCCTGTATGTCGATGGTGCGGTGGGCCGGCACGACAAGCCCGGGCACCTGGTGATGAACGGCCGGGAAGTGTTCCGCCACGCCGTCACCCGGCTGGCCGAGGCGGTGGACGAGGCGCTGGCCGCCAACGGCCTGACCCGCCGGGACATCGACTGGCTGGTGCCACACCAGGCCAATCTGCGCATCATCGAGGGCATGGGCCGAAAGCTGGGCCTGCCCAGCGAGCGGGTGGTGGTGACGGTCGATCGGCATGCGAATACCTCGGCGGCCTCCGTGCCGCTGGCCCTGGCCGAGGCCTACCGCGACGGCCGCATCCGCAAGGGCGACCTGGTGCTGCTGGAGGCGCTGGGCGGCGGCCTGACCTGGGGGTCCGCGCTGGTCCGGATGTAGCGCCACGGGCGCCGGACGGTCCCGGTCCGCGTGGATGCCGGCCGCGGAGAGACTCACTGGTGCAGGCCTGCAGGCCTACCTATGGTGGCTTCACCGTCACAGGCCCGGCGGCCGAGTCCGCACCCGGCCGCTATCTTGGAGACGTCCATGCGCTTTCGTGCCGCTCTGGTCCTGCTGCTCCTTGTCGCCTGGGCGCCCGGAACCGGCCGGGCCGCCGGCGTGTCCGCCCCGGTCAGTACTGCCGGCCTGGCGGCGCACCGCGCGCTGTACACCCTGACCCTGCAGAGCGCGCCAGGCGGCAACATCGTCGCCGCGCATGGCAGCATGGGCTACGAGGTGATGGACGCCTGCGACGGCTGGGCGACGCGACAGCGGCTGGATATCACCATCACCAACACCGACGGCCAGGACATCGCGCTGGTGTCCGACTACGCCACCTGGGAATCCAAGGACGGGCTGAAGTTCCGCTTCCACATGAAGCAGACCACCGAAACGGCGGTCACCAGCCAGACCGACGGTTATGCAACCCTGGAGCGGCTGGGCGGGCCCGGCGAGGTCCACTACACGCTGCCGAAGCCGAAAGTGGTGAAACTGCCGGCCGGTACGCTGTTTCCCATGATGCACACGGCAACACTGCTCGCCGGCGCGCAGGACGGCAAGAAATTCATGGCGCTGCCGCTGTTCGACGGCACCGACGAGAACGGGGCGGAGGACAGCTCGATCGTGGTGATCGACCGCAAGCCGCCGATGCACACCAAGTGGCCGGCGCTATCCGCGCTGCCCA
Organism: uncultured Alphaproteobacteria bacterium; assembly: GCA_963721065.1. Taxonomy (GTDB): domain Bacteria; phylum Pseudomonadota; class Alphaproteobacteria; order Acetobacterales; family Acetobacteraceae; genus CAWBLP01. Next base: position 66,104 of record CAVRHO010000008.1, on the reverse strand, counting down.
GCGCGCGGGTGCGCCTGGCGTTCTTTGAGCGCAAACCCGGCACCATCCTGCCGGACTACGAAGTGGGCATGCGCTACTGGGAGAATGGCGTGGCCAACAACCTGCAGATGGATTTCGGCGACTTCGTCATGGACGGCCAGATGACCCAGTTCCGCCTGCTGCCGCACAAGTGCTGACCTGACGGCCAGGCGCTGCACGGCCGCCCTGTCGTGAGGGGCGGGCCGGGCCCGCTGCCCAACTCGCCAACCTGCTGCTGCGGACCTACGCTTCATCCGGCCCACAGGGGAGGAAGACGAATGTCCGTCATCGCTGCATGCGCGCCTATCGGCGTCCAGGGAGCACGCTGAACCATGCGCTGGATCCGCTTCACTCATGAAGGTCGCACCGCGTTCGGCTCACTGGACAGCGATACGGTGCGCGAGATCAGCGGGGAACCCTGGGGCAACCCGCAGCCCACCGGCGCGACGTACAAGCTGGCCGATGTGACATTGGAGGTGCCGGTGGTGCCGCGCACTTTCTACTGCGCCGGCATCAACTACGCCGCGCATATCCGCGAAATGGCCGCCAAGCGTGGCGTGCAGCCGGTGTTCCCGGAAAAGCCCGACATCGGCTATCGCGCCAACAACGCCCTGCTGCCGCACAACGGCACGGTGATCATCCCGCACGACGCCACGGAAAAGATGAATTACGAAGGCGAGCTGGTCGTCGTGATCGGCAAGCAGGCGAAGCATCTGTCGAAGGCCGACGCCATGTCCTGCGTGTTCGGCTACACGATCGGCAATGACGTCAGCGAGCGCACATGGCAGCGCGGCGACCGCACCTTCTGGCGCGGCAAGAACGCCGATACGTTCAAGCCGATGGGCCCGTGGATCGACACCGACGCAGACCTCGATGCGATGCAGACGATCGTGCGGGTCAACGGCCAGGAAAGCCTGCGCTTCAAGACCAACGAAATGATCTTCGACATCCCGACCTACATCGAAGCGATGACGCGGTACCTGACGCTGTACCCGGGTGATGTGATCTGGATGGGCACCGACGGCACCTCGCCCGACCTGAAGCACGGTGACGTCGTGGAGGTGGAGATCACCGGGCTTGGCGTTCTGCGCAATCCATTTGCGCGGGCCCAGGCGTAGCGCGGGCCCAGGCGTAGCGCGGGCGGGGCATGGCGCCAGCGGGGCATGGCGCGGGCGGGTATCACCCCCTGCCCCGACCGCTTCCCCCGGGTTGATTCAGGTCAATGGACGCAGCCCGCCCGCTCTCTATCGTCCCTGCTGATCGCGCCACCTCCCGCGCGGCGGCGCGGACGCCAAACCGGCGCAGCACGCCTGCAGATCCTCAGCCCCTGGTGCCCCTCGCTTGAATCCGCTGCTTCTCGCATGGCTTCAGTTCGCCGCCTGCCTCGCCCTGGTGGGCGCGGCCGGCCCGAAACTGTCGCGCAGCGGCGACGTCATCGCCGACAAGCTGGGCCTGTCCGGCAACTGGATCGGCCTGATCATGATGGCGACGGTCACCTCCCTGCCCGAGCTGATGACCGGAGTCAGCGCGGTACGGTTCGCCGACACCCCGGATATCGCCGTGGGCGACGTGCTGGGAAGCTGCGTGTTCAACCTGGCCATGCTCGTCGTTCTGGACTTCATCCAGCGTGGCGAGAGCGTGTATCGCCGCGTCCGCCAGGGCCACATACTGTCCGCCGGATTCGGCGTGCTGCTGGTCGGCTTCGTCGGCATCAGCCTGCTGCTGCACGGCCAGGGCGCGACCTTTGCGCTGTTCGGTATCGGCAGCTATACGCCGATCATCTTCCTGCTGTACGCGCTCGCCGTCCGCGCGGTGTTCACCTATGAACGCGAGCACCGCGAAGAAGCCACGGAAGCGTCAGCCAGCCGCTATCCCGATCTGACCCTGCGTCGCGCGACGACGATCTATGTCGCCGCGGCCGTGGTGATCGTTGCCGCGGGTACCGCCCTGCCCTTCGTTGCTGCGCAACTGGCCGAACAGATGGGCTGGAATCGCACCTTCGTGGGGACCTTGATGGTGGCGGCGGTGACCTCGCTGCCGGAGCTGATTGTGACCACCGCCGCCTGCCGCATCGGTGCGCTCGACATGGCTGTGGCCAACCTGCTGGGCAGCAACCTGTTCAACATCCTCGTGCTCGGCATCGACGACCTGCTGTTCCCGCAAGGACCGTTGCTCTACCACGTCTCGCCGGTGCATGCGGTATCGGCGATGTCGGCCGTGATCATGTCGGGCATCGTCATCGTCGGACTGGTTTACCGGCCGCGCGCGCGTGTGCTCCGCAGCGTCGGATGGACGAGCCTGGCGCTGTTCACGATGTATCTGCTGAATTCCTACTTCCTGTACCTGTACGGCACCTGAACCTGGGGGTGGGCGAGGCTGGCAGGCAATCGGCCATCGCGCCGCCGAACGGCACATCGCCTCGTGGCCGGAGAAGGCCGGCCGCCACGTCCTTCCTTCGCTGTCATCGGCACGATCGTGGATGGTCGGCCTGCGCCGACAATGGCGCGGGCGCGTTCGGCCAACGGTCAAACGATACGCGGGTTGTCACCACGGCCGAACCCGGCAACATGGTCGTCGATCTGCCGCAGATAGTCTTGCTTCTCCGCATCGGGAATGAAGGCTGCCCTGAAGCTGTTACGGGCGATTTCCGCAAGTGCGTCGCGCGTCAGCCCCAGCGAATCCCGGCATGCGATGAAGTTGTCGTTGATGTAGCCGCCGAAATATGACGGATCGTCGGAGTTGATCGTGACCATCACACCGGCCTCCATCAGCGTCTTCAACGGATGGCGTTCCAGCGACGACACGACGTTGAGCCTGAGATTCGACAGCGGGCACAACGTCAGCGGCGTACCGCGGGATGCGATGTGGCGGACAAGGTCGGGGTCCTCGACACAGGCATTGCCGTGGTCGATGCGATCCGTGCCGAGCAATTCGATTGCCTCGCGCACATAGGACGCCGGCCCCTCCTCGCCGGCATGGATGACGATGCGGAAGCCGCGTTCCCGGCACGCCTGGAAGAAGCGCGCAAAGCGTGACGGAGGATTCCCGAGTTCGGCCCCACCAAGGCCCATCGCAATGATGTGCCGGGACCATGGCATGATCTCCTCGAGCAGCGTGAAGGCCGCTTCCTCCGAGCGATGGCGCTGCACGACGATCATCAGCGCGGCACTGATGCCGAACGTCCTGGCCGCGTCATCGAACGCCCGCAGGACGCCTGTCAGGACCGTTGCAGCGTCGATGCCGCGCAGCGTGAAGTTCTGCAGGCCAAGAAGGACTTCGGCGCGCAGGACGCGGTCGGCATGCGCCCGGCGCAGGTACGACAGCGTCATGTCGTAGAAATCCTGCTCCTGCTGCAGAACCTGGCAGCCGGCATAGTACAGGTCGAGAAAGGATTGCAGGTTGGTGAAGCGGTACGCCGCCCGCAACGCATCCGCGCTGGCCCACGGCAGAGCGATGTGGTTGCGCGCGGCGAGTTCCAGCATCAATTCGGGCTCGATGCTGCCTTCCAGGTGCATATGCAGTTCGGCTTTGGGCAGCGCGGCAATGAAGGCGTCGGCATGGTCCACGGTGCGGCTCTCTCCTCTGCGACGGTGGTGAGTTTGCGGCAGCCTGCCGATAGCTGCAATCAGTGGGTATCCGGCGAGTGGGGGCCGAGCAGAATTTTGGACAGGCTGTTCGCCCGGCGGAACCGTTCAGTCGGGCGTTGCGCCCTCCGCGCAGTAATTGCGCCGGCGGCCGCTCACGCAGCACCAACTGACCTGTATCAAAATGTGCTTTCCGGGTGTCATTTAGGCCGTATTGTACGGGCATGCACGGTCTGAAGATGTCAGTCAGTCTTCATAAATAGTCCTTGTGGCACGGCGCTGTTACTCCCGTGCGTTTATCGGCGCTGCTATCTCGCCCGTGGGATCAACGGAGGCTATCATGCGAACGAACCAACCCACATCCGCTCTCTCGCGCCGCTTCGCTCTGGGCGCGGGGGCCGCCTTGGCCGGCGGAATGGTTGCGGCGGGCAGCGCCTCGGCACGCACGAACGCGAATGGCAACCAGTCGCAGGGCTCTGGCACGCAATCCAACAACAACGGCAGCCAGATGAGCTTCCCGGTCCGGCAGATGGAGAACATCATCGGTGCCCGGGGCAGCATCAGGCACGGCCTGCTGCATTTCGCCGTCGAACGGAAAGACCTGAACAACGTTTCCGGCCCGACCGGCCCCAGGCTCGACGGCCGAAGGATCCCGTTCCGTCCGGCGTGGACGATCAACGGCGGGTTCTGGTTTCAGGCGATCGGTTCCAACCGCGCGATCATGAATGCCGACTTCGCGTTCCGGCCCGACGAGATAAACCCGGCCATCGATGCGATGATCCGCAACGGCCTGCAGCTGGAAGCCTTTCACCAGCACTTCATGGGTCTTCAGCCCATGGTGTTCTTCATGCATTTCCGCGGCACCGGCGATCCGGTGAATATCGCGCAGGGCATATCCGCGGTGCTGGGCGCCACCGCGGCGCCCCGGCCACAGAACCCGCCGCAGAACCCGCAAACGCCGCTCAACCACCAACGGCTGGCGCAGATCCTGGGCGGCAACGCGACGGTCGGCGGCGACGGTACGGTTGCGGTCCTCATTCCGCGACGCAACCAGATGGTGCTGAACGGGTGGAACGTGAGCCCGTACCTGCATGTGGCCGCGAACTGCCGCTTCCAGCCGCTGAACCAACAGGGCTCGGTCGTCGCGGTCGCACCCGATTTTTCCATGACGACCCGGGAAGTCATGCCGGTGATGAGCGCGATGCGTAGCCAGGGTTGGGCGGTGCACTGTCTCTACAATCAGGAGACCGGCGAGCACCCGCAGCTTTTCTACTCACACCAGCTCAAGGTGGGGAACCCGTACCAGCTCGCGCAGGAGGTACGCCACGGGCTCGACCAGACGAACACCGTGGGCGCATCGCCGCGGATGGCAAACCGCGGCTGACCCGATCCGGTCCGCCGCGCCGAAAGAAGGCTCCCGGCCGACTGTCAACGCCAGGCGTCCCGTACACCCTCCCCGCGTGTGGGGACGGGCCGATGACGTCAGCGCCACGCACCTGGCGCCGACGTCACGGGGCAGCCTGTGACGCTACGCCGCGCGCTTCTTCCGGACAGCGCGGATCCGACGCGCGCGACGGTCCAGCTTCGCACGGACGGCATCCACCTCTGCCCCGACGATCTTCAATTCGGCGCAGGCCCGGCTGTCCCAGCTCCAGCGGGCAAAGTCCGGGTGCAGCACCAACGGCCCACCGCCATTCTCGAAGCTGTTGCGATCGTTGTTCTCCAGGTAGCTCTCCGCCGGCAGGCCTTCGGCCAGCAACAGGTCGTGGCGTGAGAGTTCCACGTGGAAATACTCGACCGTTTCCACCGGCTCCTGCACGACCGTGCGGCCATTGACCAGGTAGCGCACCGGGATCAGCACGCCCTCGTCGAAAATCGCATGTTGCGGCGACAACAGCAGGTCACGCCGTGGCAGTCCTGGAGCAAACGCCCCGGCGCGGATGCGTACCGGCCAGACGCGCTCCGGGTTTGGATGCCGGAGACAGTCCACGCGCCGGCGACCAACCCACACCACGGGGGTCGCTTCGCCCGCCGCGGTCTGCACGCACTGGCCGACGGCAAGCTGTTCCACTGGCACCTCGCCATCCGGGGTGCGAATACGCGTACCCCGCGCATAGCACACCACCTGCGCCACAGTTATGTCGATGCCGCCCGTGACGTTCGTAACAGTAAAGGAATCGCCGGTGTAATCGCCGGCCATGTTCAGCGCGTACACCGTGGCCGAACCGTCATTCACCATCAGCGTGGTGCCGTTCAGCGTTGCGCTGTCCGCGGTGATGCCCTGCAGCACGATATGCGCGCTGGCCGGTGCGGTCACCGTTCCGGTGAATTCGGCGGGTGCGTCAAGCTGCAGCGTGGTGTCCGGCAGCAACGTCGCGCTGTTCGCCGTCGCACCCGCCAGCTCGATCGTCCCCTTCGGAGCGCTGCTCGGCTCGGGGCTGAAATAGTCCAGCACCCCGGTGCCCCCGACCGACCCTTCCAGCAGCAACCGTCCGGACCCGACCTGCACCGTGCCGTTGTTGACCAGACTGTTGGTGATCGTGGTGCTGTTGCCCAGGAGGCGCCCGCCATTCTGCACCGTGATGGCGCCGGCGGTCAGCGTATCGTTCGCCAGGATCATCGCACCGCCGTCCAGCAACAGGGAGCCGGTCGTGGTGTAGTCACGGTTCAGCGAGTGCAGCGTTCCGTAGGCGCCAATGGTCTGCAGCGACTGCTCGATCGGCACGTACGAGGTGCCATTCCATTCCGTGATCTCGGCGCTGCCGCCGTTCAGGATCAGGTCGCTGTACTGCCCGGGGCGGGAAGGCGGACCGGTCAGCGTGACGATATCCACCGTCATGCTGCTGCCGCCCAACTCTATGGTGGAGGCGTTGTTGGCGTTGAAAACGCCGGCGGACAGCGTGGTGCCGGACAGGCCCGCGATCCCGCCGCTCGGATCCACCAGTGCAAAGCCGCTATCGACCCGCAACTGGTTTCCGAAATAAAGGACATTGGTGCCGGTGAAGGTCGCGGAACCATTCACATCGACCAGCGGATTGATCGTCCCCCCGTTGATGATCGTGCCGCCGTTCATCGTCAGTTCCGACTGCACGGAGCCGGTGATCGCGCCGGCCGACATGGTGAAGTCCAGCGTGCCGTTCACCGCCAGCGTGCTGCTGGCATGCGGCATGTCGATCCCGGCCACCATGTCGGACTGCCCGGCCGCGATGGTCACCGTATAGGTGCCGGCCGGGCTGATTTCGGCACTGGCGAACGGACTGTTCGGAACTTGTCGTGGGGTCCAGTTCCCGGCGGTGTTCCAGTCGCCGCTGCTTCCCGACGCCCAGGTGAAAGTTGGCATGCTTCGTCCTTCACTCCGCCATTGATGTCCGGCCGGCTGGTCCGAACGGCCCCCACCGTCGCGTGAGCAAGTGGCACCCGTGGACAGAATTCGCGTGCCTCTCCCTTGCCCAGCAGAACCGATGCACAATGAGCAGAAGCAACGACCCGCGCGAAATCACAATCAGTTTGATTCCGACTGTAAACGGACCCGTGATCGATCCGGACAAGTCGGCCCGGGGGCGCGGCGCTCTGCTTCCGCGACCGTGGCAGGCCGAGGTGCACCGGATGGGGCTTCTCCCGCACGCGCGTCGGTGTCATTTTGCTGCCCCGCAGCAAGATCAGAACGTGCAGGAGGAACCATGACGCCAGGCATCGACCACACAAGCGGGCCGTGCGCCACGCGGGACACCGGGGAGTAAGCCGCCATGGAATTCGGCATCGCCCTTGCCACCGCCGCCAACTCCTGGAAGGTCGTGCAGCGCGCCGAGGAACTCGGCTTCACCCATGCCTGGTTCTACGACACGCAGATGCTGTGCGCGGATTGCTTCGTCGCGATGGGCGCAGCCGCGTCGCACACCAAGCGCATCCGCCTGGGCACCGGCGTGCTGATCCCGTCCAACCGCATCGCCCCCGTCACCGCGAACGCGTTTGCCTCGCTGAACCGCCTGGCGCCCGGACGGATCGATTTCGGCGTGGGCACCGGCTTCACCGGCCGGCGCACCATGGGCCTGGGCGCGATGAAGCTGGCGGACATGGAGGAATATATCCGTGTCGTCATGGCGCTGCTGGACGAGGAAACGGTGGACTACGCCATCGAAGGCGGGCGCCACAAAATCCGCTTCCTCAATCCGGAACTGGACCTGATCAACACGCGCGATCCGGTGCGCCTGCACGTCTCCGCCTATGGCCCGCGGGCCCGCGCGCTGACCGCGAAGCTGGGCGCCGGCTGGCTGAACTTCGTTGGCGACGAAACCACCGGCACCGCGGCCATGCGCGCCATGCAGGCAAGCTGGCAGCAGGCCGGCAATGCGCGGGAGGACCTGACGGCCGTCGCCTTCGCGCTGGGCTGCGTGCTGGCGCCGGACGAGCCCCTGGATTCCCCGCGTGCCATGGCGCAATCCGGCCCCCGTGCCGCGGTGCTGCTGCATCGCGCGGCGGATGAGGCACTGGCCGGCCTGCCCAACACCTCCCCCGTGCCGGACTCGGTGAAGCAGGCGATCGATGGCTACGTCGCGCTGGCCCGCAACTTCCAGCCGGCCGATGCACGCTATCTGGAAAACCACCGCGGCCACCTGATGGCGGTGAAGGAGGAAGAACGGCCGTTCGTCACCGCGGAGCTGATCCGCCAGACCACCTTCACCGGCACCGAAGCGGCCCTGGCGGACCGCATCGCCGCCCTGCGCGACGCCGGCTACACGCAGTTCACGGTTCAGTTGACGCCGGGACAGGAAGCCGCGGTCGAGGACTGGGCGCGCGTGATGCGCCGGCTGCGGTAGCCGCCGCATGCGTGGCAGGGGCCGATATCCTCGGTTTCCCTGCCGCGCGATCGGTGTTCTACTGGCGGGTAGGAAACGCCGGAGCACCGATCATGAAGCTGATGTGGTTCCACCTGATGCCGTACACGGAACTGCCGGAGGACTTCAAACAGAAGCACCCGTCCGTCTGGGTCGATATCCATTCCTCGCTGTTCGACCCGAAGCGTGCGCACCTGATGTACAACGATTTCCTGGACGAACTGGAATACGCGGCCGACTGCGGCTACGACGCGATCTGCGTGAACGAACATCACTCGAACGGCTATGGCCTGATGCCGTCGCCCAACCTGATGGCAACGACGCTCGCGCGCCGCACCACGGATGCGACGATCTGCGTCATGGGCAATTCCCTGGCGCTGTACAATCCGCCAACCCGCGTGGCGGAAGAATTTTCCATGATCGACTGCATTTCCGGCGGACGGCTGATCGCCGGCTTCCCGGTCGGCACGCCGATGGACGATTGCTACGCCTACGGCCAGAATCCCAGCCTGTTGCGGGACCGTTACTACGAAGCGCACGACCTGGTGATGCGCGCCTGGAAGGAGAAGGAGACCTTCGCCTTCAACGGCCGCTATAACCAGCAACGCTACGTGAACATCTGGCCCCGCCCCGTGCAGCAGCCGCACCCGCCGATCTGGATTCCCGGCGGCGGGTCCATCGAGACATGGCGTTGGTGCGCCGAAATGGACTACGTGTACTGCTACCTGTCGTATTACGGCCACAAGGTCGGCAAGGCGACGATGGACGGGTTCTGGGCGGAAATGGATCGCCTGGGCAAGGACCGCAACCCCTACCGTGCCGGCTTCGCGCAGACCGTCGCGGTGGCGGAAAGCCACGACCAGGCGATGGACATGTACGCCGAGGCCGCCGAGTATTTCTTCGGCCGCTGCCTGCACATCGACCCGCGCTTCGCCGCACCGCCCGGCTATGCCACCGAAGCGACCATCCGCTTCGGCCTGACGAGCCAGGTCAGCGCCGCCGCCGCGAAATCCCAGGCCCGCCCGACCACGATGCAGGAACTGGTGGACGCCGGCTACATCGTGATCGGTTCCCCCAGCCAGGTGGTGGAGCAGATCGTCGAGCTGTCGGACAACCTGAACGTCGGCAACCTGATGCTGCTGATGCAGTTCGGCAACATGAACAAGGACCTGACCCGCTACAACACCAGGCTGTTCGCGGAAAAGGTGATGCCCACGCTGCAGAAGAAATACGCGGAATGGGAGCATCGCTGGTGGCCGAAGCCGATGCAGGCCACCCAGCGCGCGGCGCTGCCCGCGTTCGCACCGTAACCGGCAGCCATCGGAGGCGGCGATGAAGTTCGGGCTTTGTTACATCCCCGACTACCACCAGGAACAGTCCGGTTCCTGGCAAGACTGGTACGAGGGCATGATCTCCGAAGTAAAACACGCAGAAGCGCTCGGCTATCATTCCGCGTGGTTTGCCGAACACCGGGTGCCGGGATTTGCCTTCGGCTCCCCGGCCCTGTTCATCGCTGCCTGCGCGCGGGAAACATCGCGCATCCGCCTCGGCTGCTCGGTCAGCCTGCTGCCGCTGAACAATCCGGTGCGCCTGGCCGAGGACTACGCGGCGGCCGACGTGCTGTCGCACGGTCGGCTGGATTTCGGCGTCGGCCGCGGGCTGTACAAGTTCCGACTACGACATCGCCAACGTGCCGATGAACGAAAGCCGCGCGCGCTTCGACGAGAACCTGGCGATCATCCGCGCCCTGTGGACCGGCGAACACGTCACCTATCGCGGCCAGTGGACCACGGTGGAAGGCCACACGCTTGGCCCGAAGCCGGTGCAGCAGCCCACGCCGCCGATCTTCGTCGCCGCAATCCGCACCGAGGAGTCCTATCGCTGGGCCGGCGCCAACGGCTTCGACCTGCTGACCGCGCCGTTCTTCTTTCCCGACCACCGCGAGCAGCAACGCCTGCTGGACATCTACCGCGACAACCTGCGCGCGCACGGCCACGATCCGGCGACGAAGGAGGTGATGGCGGTGTACCACATGTACTGCGCCGACACTGAGGCCGAGGTGGCGGACATCGCCGATCCGGCCCTGGCGCGCTATCAGGCGTTCACCAAGGCCACCGACCTGTCACGCCAAGCGTTCCGCGATCCCGTGGCCTACAAGGACTGGAAGGGGTTTTTCGAGAATCGCGAAACCATCACCTTGGATCAGATGAAAGCAACCCGCGCGGTGATCGGCCGGCCGGAGGAATGCATCGAACGGGTCGCGATGCTGACCGAGCGGTTCGGCATTACGCAGCTCTGCTTCGAAGTGAATTTCGGCGCGCTGCCGCATGCACGGGTGATGGACTCGCTCCACCGGTTCGCGACGCAGGTGATGCCGCGGTTCGGCTGATACCAGCCGGCGTAGATGACGCACGACCGTGCCGTGCGTACCCTGCTAGCCCAACGTACCACGTCTGGCCGACGCACAGCCAACACCCCGTCATGGTCGGCGAAGGCCGGCCATCCACGTGCATTTCCGCAGTTATGCCATCAGCATGACAAAGTCGTGGATGGCCTTCGCCCGCCGTGACGTCTGCCAGCCGTCACTATCAGACGTGGGTCGGACACAGTTCCGAAGGCCGGCCTGACGTAGCGGCCTAGCGGCCGGATCGTCGTCCCGCGCGCCGATCGTCCGGTTGCGGAACTCCTCCGGCACCGCCGCACCGAAGTCCGTGAAGGCCCGCTTCACCGCGTTCACGGTCGGCCCGAACACCTGCTTGCGGTTCTCCCGCGCCCAGGTGTTGGACCCGACGATCGTGTCCAGCGAACCCTGGAAATGCGGCATCACGTAGCGGGCGAACAGCTCGTAGCTGCGCAGCGTCTGCTCCCGCGTTGCCCATTCGTGCGCACGGAACAGAATGCCGCCGAACCCGCCCTGGCTGTATTCCTGCAGCCGCTTGATCCCCTTGATCACCGTTTCCGGCGACCCCACCAGCGTGGAGCCCATCTTCACGCCGTCCCGCAGCGGATCGTCGGCACGGCCGGGCGGACGGCCGAGCGTGTCCTCGAAATAGGTGACGGTTTCGATGCGCTCGCCCTTTTTGACTTCGGCCAGCGCCTGTTCATCGTCCTCGGCGATGTGGGCATTCACAACCACGCGCCAGTTGCGGCGGTCCATGGTCTTGCCATTCTTCGCCGCGGCGTCCTCGGCGATCTGCCACTGCTTGGCCAGCGCTTCCGGCCCGCCCGGCAACCCGGCGCCGATCGACAGCACGCCCACACCGTGCGTGCCCGCCGCGATCATGCCGAACGGCGTGATCGTGCTGGCAACGGCGATATCGAAATGCGGGTCGGTGTAGGGACGCAGATGCAACCGCGCCTCGCGCATTTCGAACCAGTCGGTGGTCATGCTGACCGGCTCTTCGCATTTCAGCAACTGCATGATCGCGTCCATCGCCTGCAGCATGCGCGGGCGCTGCGTGGACGGCTCGATCCCCAGCATGTACGCATCCGACGTCAACGCGCCCGGACCGCAGCCCAGCATCGCTCGGCCGCGCGTCATATGATCGAGCTGCACGAAACGCTGCGCCACCATCAGCGGGTGGTGATACGGCAGGCTGGTCACGCCGGAGCCGAGCTTGATGTGCCGGGTTTTTTCGGCGGCGGCGGCGATGATCAGTTCGGGTGCGGCGATCAGTTCCCAGCCCGCGGAGTGGTGCTCGCCGATCCAGGCCTCATCGTAACCAAGCCAGTCCAGCCACTCCAGAAGTTCGACGTCCCGCGCCATGGCGAGGGTGGGGTTCTCCCCCAGCCGGTGGAATGGGGCCAGGAAGATACCGAATTTGAGGCCGCGATGCGCCATTAGTCCTCTCCACGATCAGTCCGCCGCATGGTGCCTGTTCCCGGGACGATAGCCAAGGCGCGCGCGCCGTGGCAGCGTTGTGGCGGAGCGTAACCGGAGGGGAAACGACATGCGGCTTGCAGGAAAAGTGGCGATCATCAGCGGCGCGGCGTCGGGCATGGGCGCGGCGACGGCGCGGCGGTTCGGCAAGGAGGGCGCCAAGGTGGTGGTGGCCGACATGCTGGAAGAAGACGGCCGCAAGGTTGCCGCCGATATCAACGCCGCCGGCGGCGCGGCGGAATTCATGAAACTGGACGTCACCGACGAGGCCAACTGGGAGTCGGTGGTGCAGGCGACCGTAGCGAAATGGGGCCGGCTGGACGTCATGGTGAACAACGCCGGGATCAGCGGCAGCGCGGTGACGGACCTGCTGGATTCCGATGCCTGGCACCGGCTGATGCTGGTGAATTCCACCGGCGTGTTTCTGGGCACGAAGCATGCCGTGCGGCAGATGCAGAAGAACGGCGGCGGGTCGATCGTCAACCTGTCCTCGATCTCCGGCGTCACCGGCCAGAGCATGACGCATCCCGGCTACAACGCGTCCAAAGGCGCGGTGCGCACGCTGACCAAGTCCACCGCGGTGCAGTACGGCAAGGACAAAATTCGCGCCAACTCGGTGCATCCGGGGCTGATGCCGCCGATGCGCACCTCCGGCGCCACCGCCGATCCCGCCGTGCGCGCCAAGATGCTGAAAGGCGTGCCGCTGGGCCGCGCGGGCGAGGTGGATGAAGTGGCGAACGCCATCCTGTTCCTGGCGTCGGATGAGGCGTCCTACATCACCGGCGCCGAACTCTACGTGGATGGCGGCTACCTGGCGATGTAGCCGGCATCACGCAGCCGAACGGTCCAGGCCAGGCCGGGCCGGATGCGTTGAGCCGGCCTACCTGCCCTGCCCTGCCGCGTTTCCTTTGCACGCATCCGAAGGAAACGCGCGGGCGCCGGGAATGGTCGCGACCTTCGTGTAATAGGCCCAGCGGTGCTGCACCTGGCCTGGTTGTTTCACCCGGTACACGTCCATGTCGTACACGGCACGCCCGTCATGGCGGATCGTCACCGTTCCGAACAGGGTGTGCTTGATCGGCGCCTGCCGCAGTTTCGGCAGGACGTTGCGCGCGTCGATATCCTCCACGGCCTTGGCGGCATGCAGGAAGCTTAGGGTCGCCGCGTAAACCGCCGCGGCATTCTCCGTCACATGCATGCCTTGCATCCGCTTCGACCAGTCGATGGCGAACTGCCGGGTCTGCTTGTTCGTGTCCCAGTAGAACGGCGTCGGGACCATCAGACCCGCGGCGACCGCCGGTCCGGCATCGTCCACGTCGGTGGTTTGCGCGTACGGTGCCACCAGCGTCATGTGCCCACTGAGACCCGCGAGCTGCGCGCTGCGCAAGGCCGATATCAGATCCCCGTCGCTCTCCGACAGGGCCAGGACCTGCGCCTGGCTCTTCGCAATATCCGATGACGCCTTGCGCATGTCGGCCTCGCCGACCGGATGGTCTTTCGTGCCCACCACCGTGCCGCCGGACGCGGACACTGCCTGCTGCAGCGCCTGCTGTCCTGCCAGGCCGCCGGGGGATTGCTCCGCCACCACGAACCATTTCTTGCCACCCTGCGGCACGACAGCCTGTGCCAAGGCACGCGCGCGGGCGTCCGGCCCGGGTGCCCAGACCACCGCATCGGGGGAACAGATGCTGCCGTCCATGCCGGAATCGGTTGCCGTGACCAGCAGCGTGACGTGCCGCTTCGCCACCATCTCGGCAATCCGGCGATTGACCACCGACGGCGCGGAGGAAACCACGGCCGCGACGTGCTCGACGTCCAGCCACTCCCGCACCTTCTTCAGGTCTTCCTGCACATCGCCGCGGGACACGTGCGGCAGGATCTCGGCATCGCCGCGCAGATACTGCGTTTCGAACGCCGCGGCCGCCATCTGCGCCGCCACGATGCCGCCGTTGCCGGTTTCGCCGGCATAGGGCCCCGGCAGATTCTGCAGCACCCCGATCTTGATCGTGCCCTCGGGAATTTCCGCCTGTGCGAACGCCGGCACCAGCAGCACGATCAGCACAAGCAGCACATGCCGCAGCATCAAAGGCCTCCCTCTGTGTGATACAACCGGGCCGACGAAGCCGCTGCGTGGTCTTCGTGTCGGAACATGCGAACCATGATCAGCACCGCGGCGAGCGCGCTCATCATTCCGGCCGGCACCCACAGGATCAGGCCGCCGATCTGCTGGTCCAGCAGCGGGCCGATCGCGGGATAAACGCGGCCGCACAAGGCGAACGAGGGGTACAGGTCGGTGTGCGCCGATTCGATCAGCGTGCCGACGGCAATTTGCGGAAATATCACCAAAAACCCCAGGCACAGGCGGGCGAAAAAGCTGACCGGTGCCTGCGGTGCCGGTCGCGGATCCAGCACCAGGAACCAGAACAGCAGTCCATCGATCACCATGCTTGCGTTCATCACCGCATAGAGCTGCGGATCTATCATCGCCCGGAACGTCACCGGCGGCACCAGCCACAGGATCAGCAGGCCCTCGAACAGCACGAAGGCCAGGACGGGACGTTGCAGCGTGCGCAGCGCACGTTGCACGGGAATGCTGGCGCACACGCGGCGTACGCCGGACGGCATGCCGCGGGCGATGATGGCCCCTGGCCAGCTCAGCGCGATCAGGAACGGAAACAGGTGGTGCATCGCCAAGTGCTGCACGCGGTTCAGGAAGAACATGTGCTGCGCCAGGTATTCGAACTGCGTCAGCAGCACCGCGTAGAGCCCCGCCAGGCCGACAAGGAATGCCACGCAGCGCCAGACCGAAACCGCCGCCGCCCGCCCGGCCCGCCGAAGCCCGCGCAGGAACCACAGCAACGTGAAGCCGATGCCGAGGAAGGCCGGCCAGGAGAAGTCCCACGGCCCCCAGGCGGGTACCGACGACGGATGGCGCGCGGTCACCCAGGCGACCGTAACGGCCGCAACAACCACGCCCATTTCGCCGACCGGCAGGGGCAACGGCCGCGCCGGCGCTGCACGGCCCATCCGGATACGGGTTGCGCCGTAAACGTTCAAACCTGCCACCTCCTCCGGCACGTGTGCTCGAACGCGGTCTCGCTTGCGCCGTTGCACACATGGCCCCGAACCAGCCGAGGGAGAAAGCCGCAATGACATCACGGATCGAGGACTATGCGATGGTGGGCGACGGCCGCACCGCCGCCCTGGTATCGCGCGGGGGATCGATCGACTGGCTGTGCCTGCCCCGGTTCGACAGCGACCCGTGCTTCACCGCCCTGCTGGGCAGCGACCGTCACGGGCACTGGCGTGTGGCGCCCTGTGGCCCGACCAGTGTGCGGCGGCGCTATGTGGACGACACGCTGGTGTTGCAGACCGAATTTTCCAGCCAATCCGGCACGGTACGGCTGACCGACTTCATGGTGATGGGCGCGCAGCACCCGACGCTGGTGCGGAAGGTTTCCGGCCTGCACGGGTCGATGCGGCTGCGCTGTGACCTTGCCCTGCGCTTCGACTGGGGGCTGATGCCGCCGCGTGTTGTCCGGCATGACGGCGCATTGCTGGCCATCGTCGGTCCCGACATGGCGGTGCTGCGTGCACCGGTTGCGCTGGAGAAAGTGAACTCCGAACTCGATGCGTGCCGAGTTCGACATTTCCGCGGGGCAGGAAGTGTCGTTCGTCCTCAGTCATGGTGATTCGCACAAGCCGCCGCCGCCTGCCATCGAACCGGATGCGGCGCTGGACGATACGCTGGCCTGGTGGCGCAACTGGGCGGGCCGGTTCCAGCGGCAAACCGCGTGGCGCGACGCGGTGATGCGATCGCTGCTGACACTGAAGGGCCTGGTCTATCACCCGACGGGCGGCATGGTTGCGGCGCCAACCAGTTCCCTGCCGGAAATGCCCGGCGGGGCGTTGAACTGGGATTACCGCTATTCCTGGCTCCGCGACGCCACCTTCACGGTCAGCGCGCTGCTGAATGCCGGATACAAGGACGAGGCCCTCGCCTGGCGCGACTGGATGTTGCGTGCGATCGCAGCCTCGCCGGACAAGATGCGCATCATGTACCGTGTCGATGGCGGCCGGCGTATGGACGAGACGGTAATCGACTGGTTGCCGGGATACGAAGGCGCGGATCCGGTGCGGGTGGGCAATGGCGCGGCGGCCCAGCAGCAGATCGACGTGGTTGGTGAACTGCTGGATGCCCTGGATCTGATGGCGCGCGGCGGCGTGAAGGAAACCCCGGAGAGCCTGGCTGCGGAGTGCGAGTTGGTGGATCACCTGGAAAGCACCTGGCAGGACAAGGGCCACGGGTTGTGGGAATCCCGCGGCCGGACGCAGCACTACACCTATTCCACCGCGATGACCTGGGTTGGCGTGGACCGGTTCCTGCACAGCAGCCAGCGGCGCGGCATGCTGGACAACGATCGTCTCAACCAGCTTCGCGCCCTGCGCGAGCGGATCCATACCGAGGTGATCACCCGCAGTTGGAACCATGCGCGCGGTCATTTCGTCGATCGCTATGGCGGGGAACGCCTGGACGCCAGCCTGCTGCTGCTGCCGCTGGTGAACTTCCTGCCGGCGACGGATCCGCGCATGAGCGCCACCATCGACGCCGTGGAACGCGAGTTGAGCCAGGATGGGCTGGTATGGCGCACGCCGCACGTCGGCGATACCGACCAGGGCGCATTCATCGCCTGCTCCTGCTGGCTGGCGGACTGCCGCGCGCTGCAGGGGCGCCGCGATGAGGCGGTGGCGCTGCTGGAGCGCGTCCTTTCGCTGCGCAACGATGTCGGCCTGCTGTCGGAGGAGTATCATCCCGGCCTGCGCCGGCTGATGGGCAACTTCCCCCAGGCGCTGAGCCACCTGGGCGTGGTCAACACGGCGCTGGGCCTGTCGGGACCGGTCCTGCAGCGCGGTGGGGGCTAGGCTCATCGCGTTGCGTAGTCCACCATGGTCAGCGCGAACAGGATCGCGACCCAGCAGAAGCCGATCGCCGCGAACAACCGCGTCAGTGGTGGATCCTTCAGTGCTTCCATCGCGAACAGGATCACGATCGCGACCATGGTGGCGGCGATGAACACCTCGATGATCCACGTGCGGCCGCCGATGAAAAAAATACCCAGCAGCACGTTGATGCCGAGCAGGCTTTGCAGGGCGAGGAAGGTGAGGATGGGGGTGCGGAGGCGTTCCTTGAGTTCAGGCGACATGGCTCACCTGTTCAGCAGGTAGAGGGTGGGAAACACGATCATCCAGATCAGGTCGATGAAGTGCCAGTACAGCCCGACCACCTCGATGCGGTTGAAGTGGTTCTGAAGGAAGCCCTTGCGACTGGCAAGGAACGACATCACCAGCATCAGGCCGATGCCCACGCTCAGATGCAGCGCGTGCAGGCCGGTGGTGATGAAATACAGGTCGGTGAACAGCCGTGACGCCGGATCGCCCGCCAGCACGTAACGGTAGTTGGGCAGGAACGGCATCATGTGTTCGCGATAGTCCTCGAGATACTCATAGCCTTTCAGCATCAGGAAGATCACGCCCAGGGCGGCGGTGATCAGCATGAAGCGAACCATCCAGCGCTGCCGTCCCATGCGGGACAGCTCGATGGCGATACTCATGGTCAGGCTGGAGCAGATCAGAATCGCGGTGTTGGTCGCGCCGATCCAGTATTTCAGGTGCAGCGCGGCGGCCGTCACCGAGGCCGGATGCAGCACGCGGATTACCAGAGCAGACAGGAACAGGCCGGAAAACAGCAGGAGTTCGGTGGCCAGGAACGCCCACATCCCCAGCTTGGCGGTTTCCCGCTGCTGGTCCGCATTTTCGAACTGCTCTTCAACCTTGATGCCGATTTCGGCCGCCAACTCACTTCTCCGGTGTCACGTTGGGATAGTCGTATGGCTCGAAGTCCACGATGGGAGTTCTCGTGGAAGTTGTGCTTGGGCGGCGGTGACGGCGTGGTCCATTCCAGCCCCTTCGCGCCCCAGGGATTGGGGCCGGCCTTTTCGCCGTACCACAACGACCAGACCAGATAGATCATCGGGAAGATGTACGCCGCCGCGAGCACGACGGCGCCGGCCGAGGACAGCACGTTCAGCACCTGGTAGGACGGCGGATACACGTGGTACCGCCGCGGCATGCCCAGGTAGCCCAGCACGTATTGCGGCATGAAGGTCATGTTGAAGCCAAGGAACATCAGCAGGGCGGACACCCGGCCCCACGGTTCCGAATACATCCGGCCGGTGATTTTCGGCCACCAGAAGTGCATGCCGCCGAGGAACGCCACCACCTCGGCACCGACCATGATGTAGTGGAAGTGCGCCACCACGAAGTACGTGTCGTGGACATGGCCATCCAGGGCGGTGGAGGCCAGCATCAGCCCGGTCACGCCGCCAATGACGAACAGACCGATCCAGCCCATGGCATAAAGCATCGGCGTGTCCAGGCGAATTTCGCCTTTATGGATCGTCGCGGCCCAGTTGTAGACCTTGATCGCCGAGGGCACGGCCACGATGAAGCTCATCAGCGAGAACGTCAGGGCGGAATATTCGCTGATGCCGTTGTAGAACATGTGGTGGCCCCAGACGAAGAAGCCGACCGCGGCGATTGCCAGGCTGGAGAATGCAATGAACTTGTAGCCGAACACGTGCTTGTAGGAGAACGCGGTAACCAGCTCGCTCATCACACCCATGCCGGGCAGCACCATCACGTACACGACCGGGTGCGAGTAGAACCAGAAAATGTGCTGGTACAGAACCGGGTCGCCGCCATGCGCCGGGTCGAACACGGCAAAGCCGAAGGCTCGCTCCATGAACACGAGGAACATCGCCATCGTCAGCACCGGGGTCGCCAGCACCAGTATCAGGCTGGTCGCGTACAGTCCCCAGACAAACAGCGGCATGCGGAACCAGGTCATGCCGGGCGCCCGCAGCTTATGCGTCGTCACCACGAAGTTCAGACCGGTCAGGATCGAGGAGAAGCCGACGATGATCACGCCAAGCATCGCCTCAATCACGTAGCCATTGGAGAATTGGGTGCTGAGCGGCGTGTAGAATGTCCAACCGGTATCGACACCGCCCCACAGCATGACGAAGATCGTGAAGCTGGACGCGATGACGAAGATATACCAGCTCAGCAGGTTGAGCTTGGGGAAGGCGACGTCCTTGGCCCCGATCATCATCGGCAGCAGGAAGTTGCCAAGCACGTTGGGTATCGCCGGTACCAGGAAGAACCAGACCATGATCACGCCATGCAGCGTGAACAGGCGGTTATAGACGTCGTTGGTGAAGATCTCGCCGTTCGGCACGATCAGCGACAGGCGGATCAGTCCCGCGGCGATGCTGCCCAGCACGAAGAAGAACGTGATCGACAGAAGATACAGGATGCCGATCCGCTTGTGATCCGTGGTCAACAGCCAGGATTTCAGAGTCTGCTCCGAATGCAGGTAATCGTCCGGCACGTCGATGACGGGTGTGGGAACCTGCAGGTCGCGCAGCGTGGCGTCGCTCGGGCTCATCGGATGTTCTCGTTTCCTGCACCCAGGGCCTTGATGTAGGCCAACAGTTCCGCCAGGTCGGCGTCGGAAATGGCACCGGCGAAGCTTGGCATGATCGGCTTGTAGCCGGCGACGATCTGCTTCTTCGGCTGCATGATGCTGTCACGCAGATAGGCTTCGTCCGCCGTGACGGTGTTGCCGTTGGACAGCGGCACCACGCTGCCATACACGCCCTGCAGCGACGGGGCGCGCTTGGTGCCGGACGCACCGTGACAGCCGGCACAGCCATAGCTTTCGAACAAATGCTTGCCGCGGGTTATCAGTGTCGGGCTGGTCGCGTAGCTGCTCAGCCATTTCTGATAGTCGGCACGCGACATCACATACAGCGTGCCGGCCATCAGCGCGTGGTCCGCTCCACACAGTTCCGAACAGAACAGCCGATAGTTGCCGATCCGGTCCGCCTTGAACCACATTTCGGTGGTGCGTCCGGGTACCGCCTCCTCCTGCACACGCATCGCCGGCACATACAGGGAATGCACGACATCCTGCGATTTGATGTTGATACGCACGGCCTTGCCAACCGGTACATGCAGGTTGTTGATCTCCCACTGCCCGGTGGGATGCTGGAACTTCCACATCCAGCGCCGGCCGATCGCGGTAATCTGCATGGCGTTCGGCGGCGGGTTCATCTCCCGCAGGTACACGTCGCCAGCCCAGAAGAAGAACACCAGCGTGATCAGGAAGGGGACGATCGTCCAGCTCATCTCCACTGTCAGGTTGCGTGCCTCCCGGTGGGTCCGGTCCACGTTCCGGCCGGCGCGATACTTCACCGCGCAATAGGTCATGAACACGAACACCGGTGCGACCAGCAGGATCAGGACCGCGCACCAGACCGCAAAAATCTGGTCGATTTCCCGGGCCATCGCCGATGCAGCCGGCGGCCAGAGTTGCGGTGGGTAATTGGGAAGGAAGTGCATCATCAGGGCGACGCGTCCAGGCTCTTGCCGACCATCAGCGCCATCGCCCGGTCGATCGGAATCCGCGCGGTACTGTGGTCCGCACTGGTCCAGCCGTAGGTGTGCAACAGCCGCTCCTCGCGGGCACGCACCTTCGCCAGATCGGCGAAGGGATCGGCCTGCACACGCGGTGACGGCGCCACCACCCGGGCGGTTTCCTGCGGTGTAAACCGGGACCAGGCCTGTTGCTGGCTTGTGTTGAACCGCCAGATCATCGCGAAGACCACGCCCACGACCACGGCGCTCGTCGCACCCATGCCGGCCAGTATGTACGCGACACCGCGAACATTGATGTCCTTCTCCTCATGCCCCGCCTTCACGGATGCGCGGCTCGGCGGGGTCGTCGGCCGGCCGGTGGCGCTGATGTGTTCGCCGGACTTGCCGAACAGCATGCTCGCTCCAGCCAAGACACCCGCGACCGTCAGCAGCCGCCACAGCGAGCCGAATATGCCGTGCCGCTTCATGCCCTTAGCCATGTTGCGGCGCGTCCGCCTGGTATTTGGGCAACATCCCGGGCCACAGGCAGATCCCAAGCGTGACCCCGCCGATCCCCAGAAGCTCCAACACGTCCATGCCGGACAGGGTGAAGTAATGCCGCAGCGACGGCGTGATCAGCCACAGCATGCCCAGCGCCTGCACGCACAGCACCAGCAGAGCCATCGCGGGTATCACGAACGGGCGGGGACGGAAACGCGGTGATTGCAGCAGAAACAATGGAACCACCAGGGCGCCCAGGAAGGCGATCCAGATCACCACCTGGCTGCCCGGGTTCCACCGATGAATGTAGAAGTTAATGTCGGATGGCTTGTTGGCCGACCAGATCACCAGGTACTGGATGAACTGCATGAACACCCAGGCCACCGCGCCGACCAGGATGAACGCCGCCGCAGGTTCGGGGAAGGCTCGGCGCCACGCCCCGGAAACCAGCACCGCGAAGCACACCGCGATCGTCACCTGCGCCGAAGCAAACAGAAGCCCGTATTCCGGCGAAATCCAGTCGGGCTCGGTCGTCATCGCCCAGTCAACCGAGGCCAGCGTGATGCTCAACGCGTAAACGAACAGGCCGATCGCCGCCAGGCCGCGCCGGCGATACACCGCGTCCGGCGCGGCGGGCGCCAGGAACAGCAGGCCGAGTACCGTCCAGATGACGAAATACGCGATGCTGCGCCCAATGAACGCACCGTGGTTCATCCAGGTCTTGCCGAACGGCGCACTGAACCCGTGTCCCATCGCCCAGCCGAACAGGTCGTCAGGCCGCACCAGCACCGGAATCATCAGCAACGCCGCGAGTGGTATCAGCAGCAGCATCCGTCGCAGCACCGGCTCCAGCCCGAAGCCGGAGCCTGGTCCCGCAAGGTCCAGCAGCATGACGACGGGCAAGCGCCCCCAGCGGCAGCGACGACCAGAACAGCCAGTCGGCCAGGTAGGACGGCATCGTCGTCGCGCCCACCAGGAACGTCAGCGCCACGCCGAGCAGCAGAAGCAGGGCGCCCACAAGGAACACGGCGGCACTGACGAGTCTCATTGCCCCGGCTCCTGCAGCATCTTCTTGTCCTGCTCCGGCAGGCTGGCAACCTTGGCGTTCTGGCTTTCCTGCAGGGCGCGGATATACGCGACGATCGCCCAGCGGTCCGCTGGCAGCACACGGTTGGCATAGCTGTACATCACGCCATGCCCGTTGGTGATGACGTTGTAGAAATGCTGCGCCTTGGCGTTGATCAGCTCATCCTTGAAGAAGGACGGCGGCTTCGGAAAACCGCGCTGCACGATCATCCCCTCGCCGTCACCCGAACGGCCGTGGCACGGGGCGCAATAGATGTTGAACTGGCGCCGGCCGCGGTGAAGCATCGCATCGGTGATCGTCCTGGGCTGTGGCACGGACACATCCGGGGCATTGCGGGCGACGCTTCCGGGGGCCGGATGCTGCATGGCCATGTGATGCGGCAGGAAGAAGAACCACGACCACGGCGAGGCTTTTTCCTGGGTGTACATGTCCTCGGACTTGCAGGTGGCCAGCAGTAGCGGCAGCCCCAGCAGTGGAAGCCAGCGCCACCTCATCGCGGCACCCGCTGGATCCGCAACGGCCGCTGATCCAGGCCGGCCAGGGCCAGCTCCACCTCGCGCGGGTTGAAATCCTCCGACCGCGACTCGACGATCAGGAACAGCCGGTCCTGTGTCGCCCCTTCGATGCCGTCGATGTTGAAGACCGGATGGTTCAGCCGCGGCAGCCGGTTCAGGAACAACATGCCCATTGTGGCGAGGATGGCGCCCATCAGCATGGCCGCGGCAAAACTGGGAATGACATAGTACGGCCAACTGAACAGCGGGCGTCCTCCGATATTGAACGGGTAGCTCGCCATGGTGGCGAACACGATCATGCCGAAGCAGCCAAACCCGCCGATCAGCACGCCCAGCATGGCGATCCAGCCCAGCGACGGGCCGTGCATGCCAAGCGCGTCTGCCAGGCCGGGGATCGGCAGCGGCGACAGTGCGTCCAGGCGGCCGATCCCGCGTTGGCGCAAGGTGGTTGCAGCCGCAAGCAACGCGTCCGGCGTCGCGAACTCGGCAGAGACACCATAGAACCCGGCTTCCTGCTCAGCCATCCTGTTCCGCCTCCTGCTGCTGGTGCGCCAGCAGCCTGGATTCCACGATCGACGCGACGGGCAGGTAACGCAGCACCAGCAGCAACAGCATGCCGAACAGGCCGATGGTGCCGATCCACGTGGTTACCGCCCAGAAGCTGGTGGTGTAGAAGGCCTGAGATGACGGCAGGAAGTCGTGGTGCTGCGTCGTGATCAGCACCATGGCATGGTCGGCATACATGCCCGCCATCACCAGGATGCCGACGATGAACAGCACCATGGCGCTGCGGCGCAGCGGGCGGAACCACAGCACGTGGATCGGCAGCAGGGCCGCCCCGACGACAAGCCAGAAGGCCGAGGCGTAGAGGCCGGTGAACCGGCGTATCATCACCGCGCGTTCATAGGCGTCGCCGCCCAGCGCGGTGAAAAAGAAGTCGGCGCAATAGCAGTATGTGGACAGCAGGCCCGCCGCCAGCAGGATGCGTCCCAGCACGTCCAGATGGCGACGCGTGATCAGCGACTTCACGGGATAGACGTAGCGCACCACCGCAACGACCACGGCAACCGCGCCCACGCCGGAGAACGTCGCATTCACCACGAAGAACGCCGGCAACAGCGTGTCGTGCCAGCCTGGTTCCAGCGTACCGGCATACATCACCGCCGCACCGCACTGCAGGCACACCGCCTGCAACACGCCAAGCAGAGCGAGAATCCGATATGTCTGCAGCCAGCGCGACCAGTGCACGGCCGATCCGCGCCACCCCAGCGCGCCGATTCCGTACAGCCGCTTGCGCAGAACCCCGGTGGCACGGTCGCGCAGTGTGCCCAGGTCCGGTATCATGCCGACATACCAGAACATCACGGCCACGCCGATGAAGCTGATGATGTCGAACGCGTCCCAGACCAGCGGGCTGCGAAACTGCGGCCACAGCAGCAGATTGTTGGGATACGGCAGCGTCCAGTAGAAGAACCACGGCCGCCCGAGATGAATGATCGGGTAAACCCCGCCGGCGCAGCCGGCAACCACCGCCACGGTCTCCGCAGTGCGGTTCAGGGCGCCGCGCCAGTGCTGGCGCAACAGAAGCAGCAATGCCGACACGGTCATCGCGCCGCAGGCGTTGCCCATCCACCAGTCATAGCTGGTGATGTCCAGCGCCCAGCCGACCGGGATGTTGTTGCCCCAGACACCGACGCCCCAGTAGAACAGCCACCCCAGGCAGAACACCAGCCACAGCGTCAGCAGGAAGCACAGGCTGAACGCGACGAACCAGCGTCGGCGGCTGGGGTGCTCGAACGCGATGCCGGCAATCTGTGCCCCGATACTCTTGTCGGTATGCGCCGGCGGGATGTAGCCGGACGAACCATGCTGAACCGTACCGCTCGGCATGGTCAGGACGTCTCCTCGTTGGGCGACAACGCGGCCAGGTACGTGGTGTGTGGCCGCGTGTTCAACTCGCCCAGCAGCGCGTAGTTGCGTGGGTTCGCTCGCGCATTGGCAACCTGGCTGGCCTTGTCATTCAGATCGCCGAACACGATCGCCTGGGTGGGACAGGCACCGGCGCAGGCGGTGATCACTTCACCGTCGGGGATCGGCCGGTCTTCCTTGTCGGCACGGATCCGCGCCGCCTCGATACGCTGTACGCAGTAGGTGCATTTTTCCATCACCCCGCGCGCACGCACCGTGACCTCCGGGTTGCGCTGGGCCTGAATGGAATCCGGCGCCTCGCTGTAGTGCAGGTAGTTGAAGTGCCGGACCTTGTAGGGACAGTAGGCGCTGCAGGCCCGCGTGCCGATGCAGCGGTTGTAGATCATCAGGTTCAGGCCTTCCTCGTCGTGCAGCGTCGCTTCGACCGGGCAGCCCACTTCGCAGGGCGCCATCTCGCAATTCATGCACGGGATGGGCTGGAAGCGCGTATCAGGGTTGTCCTTCGCGCCGACATAGTACCGGTCGATCCGCAACCAGTGCATGTCGCGCCCTTCCAGGAACTGCTCCTTGCCCACGACCGGCACGTTGTTCTCCGCCTGGCAGGCGACGACGCAGGCGTTGCAGCCGGTGCACGCGTCCAGATCGATCACCATGCCCCAGGAGCGGCCGTCGGTCGGCGCACGCTGATACAGCGTGGGCTGCGTGAACGCCTTGTCGTCGCCAACCGGCTTATCGCCGATCTTCTGGACACGGACGTAGGTGTGATCGCCCTGCTCATCGAGTTGCTGGCCGGTCGCCAGCGACACACCGCCGGCGCCGCCATCGATCTTGCCGTCCCCCAGGGCCCACAAAGCGTCGCGGCGACGCAACTGGTATGCGTCGTAGCCAAGCCCGTCGCCGACGCTGCCGGACTGGCGCCGTCCGTAGCCAAGGTACACCACGACCACGCCCTCATGCTGCCCAGGCTGAATCCAGACCGGGCCCGTGACCGACTGCTTGCCCACCTGCACGGTGACCAGGTTGCCGTTATCCAGCTTGTGCTGCGCCGCAAGCCGGATCGGCAGGGCGACCACGTTCTGCCACACCACCTTGGTCAGCGGCTTCGGCGTTTCCTGCAGCCAGGCATTGTTGGCAAAGCGACCGTCCCAGACCGTCGGGTCGGGCCGGACCAGCACCTCGATTCCGCCGCCGGCCGGGCTGCTCGCCGGATCCGGCGTGACATTTGCGACCTGTACCTGCTGCGCGGGGAACGCCGAGCCCTTGACGAATCCCTGCAACAACATGTCGCGCCAGGCGGATTCAAAATCGCCGCCGGTGTGTTGCTTCCGCCAGTGCGATCGCAGCAAATCGAAATCCGTGCTCGGCGATGCGTGCATCAGCGTTGACAGGATCTCGCCCACGCTGCGGGTGTCATACAGGCGCTGGATCGTCGGCTGGACAAATGTCACCGTGCCGTCCAGCGTGCGCGCGTCGCCCCAGGATTCCAGCGGATGGGACAGCGGCAGGTGCCAGTCGCTGCGCAGGGCGGTTTCGTCGTCGTGCAGGCTGGCCTGCACGGTCAGATCCACCTTTTCCAGCAGCTTGTCGAACGCAACGTCGGCCGGCGCGGTGTACACCGGATTGGTATCCAGCATGATCAACGCCGAGACCTGCCCCTGCCGCATGGCATCGACCAGGTCGTCGAACGGCTCTGCCTGCGCCAGCACCGGCTGGGTGTGCAGCACCGTCTTGCCGGTGTTGCCCAGCACCGCGTTGATCTGATGCACCACCTGGTGCAGCGCGGCACTTTGATGCGTGCCGGTCAGCACGATGCTGCGCCCGCGAGAGGATCGCAGCGCATCCGCAACCGTGCGCAGCCAGTCCCGGTGCGGACCGTCCTGTCCCTGCCCGTCCCCACGCAGCTCTGCCAGCAGTGCATGTGACAGCGGCAGCAGCTCGCGTTGTGCGACCGGTAGATGGTGGTCCGCTTTCGCATAGGTCAGCGTCGGCGCCGGCGCCACCGCGTGCATGGTCAGTAATGTGCCCCGATCGGCGGACTTGCGCCGGGCGTCAATCCAGCGCCGCGACATGCCGATCTGCTGCGGACCGGGGTCGAGGAAATCGCCGTCGAACGATACGATCAGCTCCGCCGCATCGAAGTCCCACAGCGTCTCCAGCGGTTTGCCGAAGGCCTTTTGCGCCCCGGCATACACGGCATCCCGACCAACCGGGGCGTGCGTGTGCCAGTGCATTTCGGGCAGTGCCTTCTGCATACGCTGGATCTGCGCGATCAGCGTGGGCGAGCTGGTCGGCGCTGTCAGCAGCCGCACGCCACGGCCATGGGCGTCGCGATAGGCGGCAAAACGGCCGTACATCGCTGAATGGAATTCATCCCAACTGCTGACGTCCCGAACGTGAGTCACCGATTGCGCACGGTCCGGGTCGTAGAGACCAAGCACCTCGGCCTGCGCGTACATGTCGGTACCGCCCTGGCTCCAGGGATGCTCCGGATTGCCCTCGATCTTGATCGGCCGACCGTCCATCGCGGTGACCACCACGCCGTTGGCGATGCCGTCCAGCGTGTGGCCGGATGCATAGTACGTCGGCACCGTCGGCGTCATGCCCTTCGGCTGCTTCACATAAGGCACGATCTTGCTGCGGCCGCTGCTGCTCGGCCGGCCGCAGGCGCTCAATCCGCCCAGCGCGAACGATGCAGCCATGATCTGTAGAACCCGGCGTCGCCCGGTTCCCGCCAGCATCGGCGCCAGCGATGGATGGCGATTGTCGATGAAACTGCGGAACTCGGCGGACTCCGCTACCTGCTCCAGCGCGCGCCAGGAGGTGCGTCCGCCACGGCGCGTCAGCAGGTTACGCAGCGTGGAAACCTCGGGTGCTGTTGGCTTTATCGATGGCATGTCGAACACGACGTCAGCAGTCCGGAGGTCTCGATATGGTACTTGGTCAGCAACTCCCGTCCGAGTTTCGCCTGGTTCTCTGCCGGCGCCCATTGCATGTCGAAAATCTCGTCCTTCGGCCTGAGGAAATTCTGCGGGTTGCGGTGGCAGGAGACACAGAACTCCATCGAGAACGCATGCGGCTGATACGTCATCTGCATGTGCTCCATGTCGCCGTGACAGCTTGAACAGCCGATACCGTTATCCACGTGCACGGAATGATCGAAATAGACGTACTCGGGAAGGCGTCCCACGCGGGTCCACACCAGCGGCGTATTGGTGGCCAGGCTGTCGCGCACGACTGCCAGCATACGCGCCCCTGTCCATACCTGCGAATGGCAGGTCATGCAGGTGTGCGTTGGTGGCATGCCGGCGCTCGCAGCGGTTTCCACCGTCGTATGGCAGTACCGGCAATCGATCCCAAGTTCGCCGGCATGATGCTGGTGGCTGAATTCGGTGGGCTGTGCTTCCACAATGCTGCGGCCGGTCAGCCAGTCGGAATGCGCAAGGCTTTCAACGGTAACCAATCCGACCACGACCCCAAGTACGGCGCACCAAAGGACGAAACGAAAGATCGCATCGGCACGAGGCTGAAAAAGCTGAGACATTCGTTCCTGATTGGCGAATTGTCACACACAGACAGCACCCGTTGCCGACACGCCGTGCGCGCCCGCCCTTAACCGTGGCGTACTGTTCGCTTTAACAACTCTGGCTTTTTGGCGCGCCGGTCAACCTGCAAACCATGCAGCATGTTCTCACATTCGCATCAACAAAGCAGTGACATTACACAAATATGCGAAGTGAGTGGACTGGCGTTAATCAACGGCTGTTGCCGTCGCCGTGCGGTACAGAATCGACCTAACGGGTCCCCTCGTCGCTGTCCGGCTGCTCTTCGCAATCCTGCGTGGCGGATTCGACCGCTTCGGCGGATGCATCCAGCTCGTCGGCATACTGCTTCAGACTTGGCGCTGCGGGATCGTCGCTCAGCGCACGGGCATGATTGCGGGTGCGCTCTGCACGGGCGCGCAGTTTCGCCGCTTCCGCCAGTCGCTCGCTGTTCTGCTGCTGTACCACCACACGCACCGTCCGCAGACCTGTTTCATGAAGGCGAAACCACGTCGGGGTGGCCTCTGCGCGCACCCGTCATTGTACCATACCGTTCCAACGTCGCGCGTGATGAGGGGTTCTACCGGGGCGGCGGAAAATCCGGGCCGGTTCGGATCAACCCACCACCACCCGGATCGGCGCCGATGCATCGACGACGCACAATGGCGCATCGCCCGCCGCATCGCCGTCGGTTTGCGACGGCAGGCCCGCGTTGCCGATGAATTCAATCTTCTGTGCGCGTCCATGGCGAATGCCGCCCACCCGACTCAACTGGTTCACCGGCAGCGCGGCACCGTAAAACAGCGCCGCCGCCGGGCCGCTGTGGTCGAACAGCGCCACCGAGAAGCCCGGCTTGCCGGGGCACGCGTCCGGCGCCAGCAGATAGCGGCCGCCATACAGGCGGCCTTTGCTGACGATCACGCTCGCCGCCTGCGTTTCCTGCCCGTCCACGCGCAGCCGGATCGGCGGATAGCCGTAGCGCGGCAGTTCACGTAGCGACTGCACGACATAAGCGCCGCGACCCAGCATCCGCTTCAGGGGCACCCGGAGTTGATGCACCACATGCGCGTCGAACCCGACACCCAGCATCTGCACGAACAGGCGCGATCCGGTGGTGCTGCGCGCCAGGCCGGGCCACAGCGGGCGCGTGCGCCCGAACGCCAGGGCGGCCGCCACCGCCGGCGGGGCGAACGGCAGCGCCAGTTCGTGCGCCAGCACGTTGGCCGTGCCCAGCGGAATGATGCCAAGCCGGGCGTCCGAGTCCATCAGGCCGTTGGCAACCTCGGCGATGGTGCCGTCGCCGCCGGCCGCGACCACCATCTGCGCCCCGCCCCGAACCGCCTCCCGCGCCAGGCGCTCGGCATGGCCGGGACAGCTTGTCTCCGCCAGGTCCAGCCGGACACCATTGGCGACCAGCACGTCCAGCACCCGCCACAGCAGCGTGGCCCGGCGCCGGCCGGCGGTCGGATTGAACACGATTACCATCCTGGCGAGACGTGTGACAGGGTCATGCGAATCGGGACTTTTGTTAGACCAAAGTCCAATGCCGTGCCATGCATATGTGACATCGGGATGACGGTTTTATTGACTATAAAAGACTTCAACAACGTCCACCAAATTGCTGCCACGTCATGTAAACTTCACTTTATCCACAACGATTCGCGCGTATTGGCTCCGCCGCAAATGAACGCCATACCGCCCCAGACAGCACGCCGCGACTACCGCAGCGTCTTCATCTCGGACACGCATCTCGGCACGCGCGGCTGCCGAAGCGAGTTTCTGGCGGATTTCCTCAGCCGCACCTCCTGCCAGCACCTGTTCCTCGTTGGCGACATCATCGATGGCTGGCGGCTGCGCAAATCCTGGTACTGGGATGATTCGCATGACGACGTGCTGCGCCAGATCGTGCGGCACGCCCGCTCCGGCACGCAGGTCACCTACATTCCCGGCAACCACGACGAGATGTTCCGCGCCTGGCTGCCACTGGGCCTGGAAATCGCCGGCATTCGCCTGCGCCCGGAAGCCGAACACGTCACCGCCGCCGGCAAGCGCCTGCTGGTGATCCACGGCGACGAGTTCGACAGCGTGGTGCGCTATGCCAGGTTCCTCGCCTTCCTGGGCGACTGGGCCTATGCCTCGGCGCTGGTGGTGAACCGCTGGTTCAACGCGCTGCGCCGCCGCCTGGGCTACCCCTACTGGTCGCTGTCCGCCTGGCTGAAGCGCCAGGTGAAGGAAGCGGTGAAGGCGATCGACCGGTTCGAAACGGCGCTGGCCACCGAGGCGCAGAGCCGCGGCTTCGACGGCGTGGTCTGCGGCCATATCCACCACGCCGAGATGCGCGACGTGCAGGGCGTGCTGTACATCAACGACGGCGACTGGGTGGAAAGCTGTACCGCGCTGGTGGAACACCACGACGGTACGCTGGAGCTGATCGACTGGGCGGCACTCAACCGGCTGTCGTTCTTCACCCCGCGTCAGATGCGGCTGCCGCAAGCTGCCTGACGCACTCACCCCGGATGGTCTGGCCGACTGCGACGCAATGCTGCCGCCCGCGCCACGCCACCGAATCCTGATCGTTTCGGATGCCTGGCAACCGCAGGTCAACGGCGTGGTGCGCACGCTGGCCACGGTGGCGGAAGAACTGCGCACCATGGGCCACGCGGTGGAGGTGATCGGGCCGAACCGGTTCCGCACCGTCCCCTGCCCCACCTATCCCGACATTGCCCTGTCGCTGCTGCCGCAGCGGCGGCTGGTCCGGATGATCGAGGCGTTCCGGCCCGACGCGCTGCACATCGCCACCGAAGGGCCGCTGGGACTGGCCGCCCGCCGCTGGGCGAAGCGGCGGGGCCTGGGGTTCACCACGGCCTTCCACACCCGGTTCGCCGAGTACATCCAGGCGCGTACCGGGCTGCCGGTGCGGCCGATCTACGCCTGGATGCGCTGCTTCCACGGCGCCGCCCAGGGCACCATGGTGGCCACGCCATCGCTGCGGGCGGAACTGGCCCGGCGTGGCTTCCGCAATATCCGTCCCTGGTCGCGCGGCGTGGACCTGGCGCTGTTCAGGCCGGACCCGCGGGAGGACTGGGACCTGCCGCGCCCGGTGTTCCTCTATGTGGGCCGGGTGGCGGTGGAAAAGAACATCACCGCGTTCCTGGACCTGGATCTGCCGGGCTCCAAGGTGGTGGTGGGCGGCGGGCCGGCCCTGGCGGGGCTGCGGCACGCCTATCCCGGCGTGCACTTCACCGGCCCGCGGTTCGGCGAAGCGCTGGCCCGCGCCTATGCCGGTGCCGATGCCTTCGTCTTCCCGTCACTGACCGACACGTTCGGCCTGGTGTTGCTGGAGGCGCTGGCCTGCGGCACCCCCGTGGCGGCCTTTCCGGTAACCGGCCCGAAGGACGTGCTGGCGGAGGCGGCCGGGATGATCGGCGCGGTGGACACGGATCTGCGCAAGGCGGCGCTGGCGGCGCTGACGGCCGACCGCGCGGCCTGCCGGGCGCATGCCGAGGCCTATTCCTGGCGGGCCTGTGCCGAAACCTTTCTGAGCCACCTGGTGCCGCTGCGCGCCCTGGCATAGCCGGGCCTGGTCGTGCGCCGGCCGTCCGGCACATTCGCAGCCGACGCCGTGCGGCTCTGCCTGTCGCCGCGCTGCCCGGGCCGGTCAGCGTCGCGGCAGCAGGACCGCGGGCACGCCGCGGGGCAGCGTCGGCACGTCGTACAGGCGAAAGGCCTGGATCGGCACCCGCAGCGTACCCCGCCCCGCCGCGGCGACCAGTTGCGCCCCCGGCCAGCGTGCCGGATCGGGGTCCGGGCCGGCGCCCGGCCAGACCAGCAGACCCGCACCGGCGGGCCGCGCCGGCGGCAGCGCGAAGCAGGCCCAGCGCGGGCCGACCGCGACGACCGGAATGCCCGACAGCGTATGCGCCAACTCGCTGGCCAGGGCGTACTGCGCCGCGGCGACGTAGGCGGCGTGATGCCGATGCGCCTCCGCGCTCACCTGGGCGGCCAGCACATTCCAGCCGCGAAGCTGCCGGGCGGTGGGATCGACATGCGCCGAAAGCGGCATCAGCGCGAGGCTGGCCTGCGCATAGACCAGCCCCGTCATGCCCAGGCCGAGTGCCGCGCCGGGCAGGAACAGGCGCCGCCAGAACCCGCGCTGGAGGCCGCCAGCCGCGAGGATCGCCGCGGGGTACAGGATCGCCGGCCAGTTGCCCTGCACCCGCGCCCCGATCGCGTGCTGGGCGAAGACCAGGGTTCCCGGCAGGATCAGCAGTGCCAGCAACGTCCAGGCGGGATCGCGCCGGCGCCAGGCGTGCCGGGTCGCCACCACCGCGCCGGCCACGCACAGCACGAACACGATCGGTGTTGCCAGGCCGAACTGGCCGCCGATCAGCTCGCCGAAGAACTGCCATGCACGGTGTGGTTCCCAGTTGGCCACGCGGCCGCCCTGACGCGCGAAGCTGGCCCAGCCGTGCTGGGCGTTCCACAGCACCACCGGCAGGAACACAAGGGCCGCGAGCAGCGCGCCGATCCAGGGCATGGGCCGCACCAGCCACCGGCGCTGCGCCGGCACCGCCAGCAGCCACAGGCCGATGCCCAGGGGCAGCAGGACCGCGGTGTATTTGCTGGCCAGCGCCAGCCCGGCGAACAGGCCCGCGGCCAGCCACCAGGCCGGGTTACCACCGCGCACCAGCCGCGCCACCGCCCACAGGCAGGCGGTCCAGAAGAACAGCAGCGGCGTGTCCGGTGTCATGATCACCGCGCCGACGCCGAACAGCAGCGTGGCATTCAACAACACCGCCGCGGTTATGCCGGCAGTGCGGCCGGGAAACAGGCGCTGCCCGGCGTCGGCCAGCAGCAGGGACCCCAGCAGGGCGGAGAGCGGGCCGAGCAGACGGATGCCAAGCGCGTCGGGGCCGGCAATGGCGGTGCCGAGGCGGATCCACAGGGCCACCATCGGCGGATGGTCGAAGTAGCCGGGCGCCAGGGCGCGCGACCAGACCCAGTAATAGGCCTCGTCGGGCGCGAGCGGCGTGCCGGCGGCGACCACCAGACGCACGGCCGTCAGCACCAGCAGCAGGACCAGCAGCCAGGGCCACGGGCGCCGCGTTCGGGGATCTGCCGGCGTGCGGATGGTTCGCGCCGGATCCGGTACGGTTCTGCCCGTGGTCCGTCGCGTGGAGTCGACGGTTGTCAGTCGATCGGTCGAGTCAGTGCTGCGCAGAACCCGTCCTCAATGCATCCGCGCCCGCAGCGCCTTCAGGCTGCCGCCCATCTTCACCGATCCCGGCAACGGATGGCCGACGATATCCTCGGCCAGTTGCGCCACCGCGATCAGCCTGTCCAGGTCGATGCCGGTCTCGATGCCCATCTCGTCCAGCATGAACACCAGGTCCTCGGTGCAGACATTGCCGGCCGCGCCCTTGTGGGCGGCGAAGGGACAGCCGCCCAGGCCGCCCACGGTAGAATCGAAGATCGCCACGCCCATCTCCAGCCCGGCATAGGCGTTGGCAATGCCCATGCCGCGCGTGTCGTGCAGGTGCAGCGACAGCGTCAGGTCGGGGAAGCGGTCACGCACCTTGCCCACCAGTTCGCGGACGGATTTCGGCGTCGCCCAGGCCATGGTGTCGGCCAGCGAGAACACCTCGGGCTGCATGTCGTGCTCCGCGGCGATGTCCAGCAACTGCTGCACCATGTCCAGCACCAGGGCGTGCGGGATCTCGCCCTGGAAGTTGCAGCCGAACGCCGCCATCAGGCCGGCGCGCTTCAGCTTGATGCCGTGCTGCCTGTACAGCTTCAGCGTTTCATGCGCGCGCCGCACGTTGTCGTCCAGCGTGCACTGCTGGTTGCGGGCCAGGAATTTCTCCGATGCGGTCAGCGAGAAGCTGCCTTCGATGTCCAGCCGGTTGGTGGCCAGCGCACGCATCAGGCCCTTGGTGTTGAGCCACAGCGCGGTGTAGTGCACGCCGGGCTTGCGGTTGTAGCGCGCCACCACCTCATCCGCGTCGGCCCAGCCGGGCACGCGGTTCGGATTGACGAAGGACGCCACCTGGATGTGGTTCAGCCCGGTGTCCGACAGCGCGTCGATCAGCTCCACCTTGCGGGCGGTGGAGATCGGGCCCTTTTCGAACTGGAAGCCCTCGCGCGGACCTTCCTCGTTGATCTGAACGAATTTCGGGAAATCGGACATGCGGGGGCTCCTCCGTCCTGCGCAACGGGCGGGATTGAATACCGGCGGGCTGCCGGTGCCAAGGGCGGCTGCGGGTCTTATCACAGGGGGGCGTGGTGTCTGACCGACGAGCGGCGGCCTATCCCCGGACCCAGGCGTCCCGAAGCTGCTGGTGCCGGGCGGCCAGCCACAACAGGCCGATGGTTGTCACGGAATTGGCGAACCGCCCATCGACCGCCGCGGCGATCGCCTTCTGCGCCGGCCACACGCGCACCCGGATGTCTTCGTGCTCCTCCGCCATGCCGGCATGGCCGGCGATCCCCTCCCGGTCGGCGGGCGGTGCGGTCACGCGGCCGACATACAGCTCGCATACCTCATCCGCGCCGCCGGGGGTCAGCAGGAAGCCGCCCACATGCAGCAGGTCGGCGACGGTCAGGGCCATTTCCTCCTGCATTTCCCGCCGCGCGGTCGCCTCCGGCGTCTCCCCGTCGTCCAGCAGACCCGCGGGCAGTTCGACCAGGACGGGATCGATCCCGGCGACGGCGGCCGGCAGACGGAACTGCTCGATCAGCACCACCACGTCGGCCTCCGGATCATACGGCAGCACGGCGGCGGCCCGGCCGCGGCGCCAGACTTCCCACGTGCGCATGCCGGATTGCGCGCCATCGAAGCGGCGGTGGCGGAAGCGCACGAGGTCGAGCGGGAAACGGCCATTCCACACCCGCTGCTGTGAGTTGATCTGCACGTCCGGGTGTGGCGCGACAGGAGGGTGGGTTCGGGTCGGCATGCAGGGACCTTACGCCCCAGGAGGATGCAGGTCAGCCCTGGCGCAGGAGCCGGACGCGCCGGCGGTCACCATTCGACCGGCGGCGCCGCATGCTCTGGCACCAGTGCCTGTTCCGGGCCACCCCGCCACTCGATCGGCTCGGTGCCGACGTAAATCTTGATCCGGCGGTGCGGCGCCGCCTGCTCCTTCAGCCGCAGCTTCATGACCAGTTTGCGCCTGGACCAGAACAGCACGGGCCCTTTGCATTTCACGTAGAACCGGAGTTGGTCGATGCCGTCCTCCCGGCGTTCCCACGCCCAGCTCACCACCAGCCGCCGTGATGGGGATGTGTGCGCCGGGGACAGCTCGTTCTGCCGGAAAGCGGCGTCGCTCAATCGGTTGCTTCGCACCGGACGGGCAATTACGAACGGTCGGGACACGGCAAGCGACCGAACGAAAAAGTCGGGCGTTGCCCCGTCACGCAGTACCGACCGCCGGATGCCAGCCGTTGGTACCGGCTGACGATACGACCAGGGAAAAGCGCGGCAGGGCCCCACGTGCGTGGGGCCCCGTTGACACCGTTTCCGCGGCAAACAATTTCGCCACGCGACTGGCTCCGTCTAATCCACTCCAAGCTCTGTGCCGGCAAGTCGTTCACAAAGCTTCGCCATTTCCGTGTGGTCGGCGTCCGGGCCGAACATGGTCTGGGCCGCGGCCACCATTTCCTTGCACAACGCCGCGACCGGCGTCGGCACGCCGGTTTCGCGGCCGACCTCCAGCGCGATCGACAGGTCCTTGGCCAGCAGGCCCATGGTGAACCCGGCATCGAAACGGCGCGACAGCACGAACTGCTTGAACTTCTTCTGTGTCGAATTGTTCATGCCGGTCGCCGCGTTCAGCACATCGACCATCA
Source organism: uncultured Alphaproteobacteria bacterium (assembly GCA_963721065.1). GTDB lineage: Bacteria > Pseudomonadota > Alphaproteobacteria > Acetobacterales > Acetobacteraceae > CAWBLP01. The sequence goes on along the minus strand of CAVRHO010000008.1, from coordinate 29,893 downwards.
CCGCCGGATCCAGGCCGAAGCGCTGGCCGATCAGCAGCGCCTCGATGCCGATCAGGAAGCCGCCGGCCGAGACCAGGTTGTTCAGCGCCTTCATCGCCTGGCCGGATCCCACCGCGCCGGTGCGCAGCACGCTGGTGCCCATCGCCGAGAGGACCGGCATGACGCGGTCGATCACCGCGGCGTCACCGCCGGCCATGATCGCCAGTTCGCCGGTCTTCGCCCGCGGCACGCCGCCGGACACCGGCGCATCGATCAGGTGGCCGCCCAGCGCGGCGACCTTTTCCGCCAGTTCCTGCGTGACGGTCGGCACGCCGGAGCTCATTTCGATCAGCACGGTGCCGGGCTTCATGCCGGCCAGCAGGTTGTCGTCGCCGCCGGCCAGCACCCGCTCCACGATGGTGCTGGTGGGCAGCATGGTGATCACCACCCCGGCGCCTTCGGCCAGTTGGCGCAGGCTGTCGGGCGCGCTGCCGCCGATCTGCTGGGCGAAGTTGTTGGCGACCTCCCGCCGCGAGTCGTTGACCAGGACGGGGAAGCCGGCCTTCACCAGGCAGGCCGCCATCGGCCAGCCCATGTTGCCGACGCCGACGAAGCCGACCGCAGGTTTGTCGGACATCAGTCGGCGCCCTTTGCGCTGTCGACTTCCTTGAACACTTCGGTGGCGATCTTGAACGCCTCGAGGCTCGCGGGAATGCCGCAATAGGCCCCCACCTGCATCAGGATTTCCTTGATTTCGTCGCGCGTGACGCCGTTGGTCAGCGCCGCCTTCAGGTGCAGCCGCAGTTCGGCGCCGCGGTTCAGCGCCGAGAGCATGGTCAGGTTGATCATGCTGCGCGTCTTGCGGTCGATCCCGGGACGGGTCCAGCACATGCCCCAGGCGATTTCGGTGGTCATCTGCTGGAACGCGGCATTGAAATCGTCGGCGCGGGCCAGCGAGGCGTCCACGTAATCGGCGCCCAGCACCGCGCGCCGGACCTCGAGGCCCTTCTTGAACAACTCGCTCTGGTATTCGGGCCGATTGGGAATCTCCACCATAGCGTGTCTCCTTGCCGAAACGATGCATGCCGGACGCTAGCGATTGCGTGATCCGGCAGCAAGCGGTTCACTAATCCATCACAACCCGCGAGGGAATACACAATGACACCGACCGCGAATGCCACCTACGAGATCCTGGCCCTGCGCTACGGAATTTTCGATGGGCGCATGCAATACCAGAATTTCATCATTCCCGATGACCACGCGGCCCCCGACCCGCTGGACTTTTTCGTGTTCGCGATTCGCGGCAACGGTCGCACGATCGTCATGGATACCGGATTCAACACCGCGTCCGCCGCCCGCCGCGGGCGGGAGCTGCTGCGCACGCCGGATGCGGCGCTGCGTGATGCCGGGATCGAACCGGGCGAGGTGCCGGACGTGGTGCTGACCCACATGCACTGGGACCATGCAGGGGGCATGGAGTATTTCCCCAAGGCCACCTTCCACATCCAGGCCGAGGAGATGGCCTACTGCACCGGTCCCTGCATGTGCCAGCCGTTCCTGCGCCGGCCGTTCGACGTCGAGGACGTGCAAAGCGCGGTGCGGGCGCTGTATTCGGACCGGTTGCGGGTCCATGAGGGCACGGTGGAGCTGGCACCCGGCGTCACGCTGCACCTGATCGGCGGCCATTCCGGCGGGATCCAGTCGATCCGCGTGCCCACGCAGCGCGGCTGGGTGGTTCTGGCCGGCGATGCCACGCATCTGTGGCGCAACATCCGCAACCGCAATCCGTTTCCCGTGGTGGTGGATGTCGGGCGCATGCTGCGCGGGTTCGACATCCTGAACGGCCTGGCGGACGGGCCGGATCATGTCATTCCCGGCCATGACCCGCTGATCCTGAAGCGCTTTCCGCCGCTGAACGGCAACCCCGAAATCGTCCGGCTGGACCTGCCGCCGATCGACTAGCGGTCCGATGCCAACGGATGGAGCCCGATGCGGTGCCTGCATCGCCACCGGTCGGCGCAGGCCATCCACAACTCCTATTGGATACGTGCGGTTCTTATTGGATACGGCGATGAAGTCGTGGTTGGCCAGCCTGCGCCCATGACGATGTGGAGATGTCACCGGGCTTCATCCGTTGGCGTCGGACCACGCGTTCCCGCTGCGCCTGCCCAGGCGAACGCACGGGCCGGACCTGGATCGTCCGCGAGGCGATAATCCCAACCAGGTGCAAGGGCAGCGACGCCGCCTCGCGGCGGCGCTGCCCGCTACCCGCTACAAGCAACATCCTGCGCCGGCAACATCCTGCGCCGGGCTGTAGCCGGGCTGTGCCGCGCCGACCGCGGCGCGGTCCGACATCGTTGCGACACGCAGCCGCCGCCGCTTCGCTGGCCATGCTCACCGGCAACGGCATGGCCGGGCCGCAACTTCCCGCTGACATTCTCCACCCCGCACGCGGAATTTGGCACCCCGTGCCTCAAGTCTTCGTGCCTGCCGCGAGGCAGGTCCGGCGGAACCGCAGAGGATGTCCGCGCATAACGGTTCGTTGATCGAGACAAACCCGGACCGGCGAAACACTACACCGCTTCGGTGCGTTGGGTGCGTGTCGGTCCTAACCAACGCGCCTGCGCCTGCTCCGATACGGTGCGCGCGAACCGGCCCCTATTCACGGCAATGGAGCCTAACCCATGAACAAGCTGATCAAGTTCGGTTTGCCGAGTGCGCTCAGCCTGATGCTGGCCACGCCGGCAATGGCACTGACCGGTTACCAGCAGGGCACCAATCCTGGCCCGCACTGGACGAACCACTTCCAGGGCCAGGGCAACTGGGGCAACCAGAGCTACGGCGAGAACGCAGGCCGCAACTCGGGCCAAAACAGCTACTATGGCCAGAACGGTGACTATGGCCAGCGTGGCAACCAGTGGAACCGCGGCCAGACCTACGGCAACAACGGCTACAATGGTTCCAATGGCTACGCCAGCCAGAGCCAGAACTACAGCCAGAACGGCAGCCAGAACTACGGCGAGAACAACGAGAACAGCAACGGCCAGGCGGTAAGCCACCAGTTCCTGGAGCATCTGCAGCGCCGTCTGCAGCGGCAGGGCTTCTATCACCAGGGCAACGTCGATGGCCTGTGGGGCCCCGAGACCGAAAGCGCGCTGCAGAACTTCCAGCAGCAGAATAACCTGCGCCCAACCGGCCAGATCGACATGCACACGCTGCAGGCCCTGAACATGCTGAACGACGGCAATGGCATGCAGTCCGGCCAGAACGGGCAGATGTCCGGTCAGAACGGGCAGATGTCCGGTCAGAACGGGCAGACGTCCGGTCAGAACGGGCAGAATAGCCAGAGCAGCCAGCAGTACGGCCAGAACGGCTATCAGAACTACAATTCCGGCAACAACATGGGCGGGAATTACTCCAGCAACAACCAGGCCCGCAGCTACGGCAACAACGGCAGCCACATGGGCTACAACGAAGGCTTCAACGGCCAGCAGGGAAACCGCTGACCTGATCGGACTGCGGAAATGATCCCGGCCCGGAGGGCACGCCCTGCCCTCCGGGCCATGCCTATCGGCATGAGGAGCGCGTGTATGAGGACGTTACTGAAGGCCACGGTATTCACCGCGGCGGGAGCACTGCTGGCACTGCCCGCGATGGCCCAAAATGGCAATTACGGCGGCAACTACAACGGCCCGCAGAATAATCCCAACTCCGGACAGTACATGGGACCGTCGGAGAACAGCCACGGCCCGAACCATTTCGGCCAGATGGCCTATGGCCAGAACAACAACTGGCAGGGCAATCACGGGCGGAACGAAGGCTTCGGCAACCAGGGTCCCCAGGACTTCGGCAACCAGGGGCCTCAGACGTTCGGCAACAACGGCGGTAACGGATCGTACAACAGCGGGAATAACGGCAACTGGCAGTCGCCGCCCCCCATGCAGCGCGGCCCGCACGCCTTCAACCGGCAGGGCCAGCAGGGCAACTGGCAGAGCGGCCGGAACCAGACCGGCTTCCAGAACGGGCCGAATCCGGCGTACCAGAGCGGCTTCGAGAGCGGCTTCGATGCCGGTTTCAGCGAGGGCTACCGCGCCGGCTACACCCACTCCTCACAGAACAGCAGCGTCGCCACTGGCCAGACGACCGGACAGGGCATGCATAACGGCACGACGTCCAGCGGTACCGCCAGCAACAGCAGCGCCAGCGAGTCCGGCCAGAGCAGCAGCGCCAGCTCGGACAGCCAACTGTCGGAAAGCCAGGTGCGCAGCCACCTGCAGCAGAACGGCTACAGCAACGTGCGCGACCTGCATCAATCCGGCGACACCTTCACCGCGAAGGCGGAGAAGAACGGCCAGGCGATGAAGGTCACGGTAGATGCCAAGACGGGCAGTGTGGTGAGCAGCACCAGCACGAAAGGCTGAGCATCAACCTGCTGCGTGGCGCAGATCCAGGCCGGCTTTGCGCCACGCCGCCGCCCCGGCGATGACCGCCCCCCGTGGGGTGACCCCGGCCGTCTTCCGGCGGCCGGGTGATTCTATGAATTCGCAACCGGTACGGCCGGCGGTGCCAGCCCCAGGTTACGCGCGGTATCGCAGATTGCCGCCCAGGTTGCCGTCTGCAACGGAATACCCTGGGCGAGCCGCTGGGCCCGGATTCGCGACTCCGGTTCCCCCGGAAGCAGCACCTCGCCCCCCTGCTCGGCCGGACGCGACGCCTTGACGTAGGCGGCGTATTCCCGCGCCGCCGTCTCGAACTGCGAGGCGCCGAAACCACCCGGCGAGAGGTAGATCGACAGCATGCCGTTGGCGATACGGGACCGCTTACCGCCCGGGATCGGCCCGGACGTGCCGCCGCCGGTCAGGCAGCCGGCGAGAATCTCGCACATGAACGCCAGGCCCGAGCCCTTGTGCTCCCCGAAGGTGCGCAGTGCCCCCTCCCCGCGCGCCGAGTCGCGCACATGCGTGCCTTCGATCGGGCCGTACAGCGTACGCGGATCGGCCGACAGCCTGCCGTCCGGCTCGATCAGCGATCCCGCCGGCACCGGCTTGCCGCCGTTGGAGGCGACCAGAACCTTGCCCTCAGCCACCAGCGAAGTGGCGAAGTCCAGGATGATCGGGCCCTCCGCCGTGGGTACGCCGATGCAGACCGGGTTTGTGGAAAACCGCCGGTCCACGCCCCCGAACGGCGCCACCAGCTCGCCCTGCTGCACGTTGACGAAATGGATCGAGATCAGCCCGGCGGCCGCCGCGCGCTCTCCCCAGTCGCCGATCCGGCCGATATGGCCGGAATTGCGCAGGCCGACCACCGCGAGCCCGTGCTGCTTCGCCCGGGCGATGCCGAAATCCACCGCCAGCGGGCCGATGGTCTGGCCGAGCCCGTAATTGCCATCGACGATCGCGTGTGTGGGCGTGTCGTGCACCACGGTCAGCGACTGGCCGGCTTTCACCTTGCCTTCCTGCAGCCATTGCACATAGCGCGGCGTGCGGATCACCCCATGGCTGTCATGCCCGGTGAGGTTGGCGGACAGCAGGTGATGAGCCACCTGCTCTGCTTCCCCCCGCGCGCATCCGGCGGCGGCATAGATATCGGCGATGAACCCGCGCAACAGGTCCACCGGTACCGTGGTGGTTTCGTAGGGCATGAAGACTTCCGAGGGGCTGATAACAGGCGCCCCTCCCCTCATGGGAGAGAGGAGGGGTCGAATTCACGGGACCCGCGCGCGTCCCTCCCCCATTCTTGGTCCGCTTCGCGGACCAAGCCCACAAAAGGAGGGGGTGGAGTCCCGAATCGAACGGTCAGACCACGCGGCCGGTATCCGGCTCCATCAGGTGCATCTGGTTCAGGTCGGCGGTCAGCGGCATGACCTCGTTCGGAGCCGCGTGCGTCGCAGGGTCGACGCGGGCGCAGACCGGCTCGCGATTGACGAAGAAGTGGACCATGGTCTCCATGCCCATGGGCTCCACCACATCGACCAGCAGTTCGACCTTGGTCCAACCGGGCTTGCCGTTCTCGTGGTATTCGAACAGATGCTCCGGCCGCAGGCCCATGACCATCTCACGGCCCTTGAACTTGCCGTAGCGATCGACCTTCTGTGCCGGAACCGGCAGCACGAGCTTGTCGGTCACCCGCACCGCCAGGCCGCCACCAGGCCCGTCCTGCACCCGCACGGGCAGGAAGTTCATGGCCGGCGAGCCGATGAACCCGGCCACGAACCGGGTCGCCGGATCATGGTAGAGGTCCTGCGGCGAGCCCACCTGCTCGATATTGCCGCCGTTCATCACCACCACGCGGTCGGCCAGCGTCATGGCCTCCACCTGGTCGTGCGTCACGTACACCGTGGTGGTGCGCACCGTCTGGTGCACTTTCTTGATCTCGGTGCGCATCTGCACGCGCAGCTTGGCATCCAGGTTCGACAGCGGCTCGTCGAACAGGAACACCTTGGGGTTGCGCACGATGGCGCGGCCCATCGCCACGCGCTGCCTCTGGCCGCCGGACAGGGCGCGCGGCTTGCGGTCGAGCAGCGGCGCGATGTCCAGGATGCGCGCCGCCTCATCCACCCGGCGCTTGATCTCGTCCTTGCTGAACTTCCGCAGTTTCAGCCCGAACGCCATGTTCTCGAACACGCTCATGTGCGGGTACAGCGCGTAGTTCTGGAACACCATCGCGATGTCACGGTCGCGCGGCGGCACATCGTTGACGACGTCACCGCCGATCGAGATCTCGCCATCGGAGATTTCCTCCAGCCCGGCGATCATCCGCAACGTGGTGGACTTGCCGCAGCCGGACGGGCCGACCAGGACCACGAACTCGCGATCTTCGATCTCAAGATCGATGCCCTTCACCGCTTGAACGCCGCCATCGTAGATCTTGACTACCTTGCGGACGGACACTGAAGCCATTGTCTTAAACTTCCCTCGGTTCGAGTTGGTGGGGACTAGCCCTTCGTGGCACCGGCGGTCAGGCCGGCAACATAGTAGTCCATCAGAAAGGCGTAGATCAGGATGGGCGGCACCGAAGCCAGCACGTTAGCCGCCATGATCTTGCCCCATTCAAACACGTCCCCACGGATCAGGTCGCTGACGATGCCGACAGTCAAGACCATTTGATTTGACGTATAGAGGTACGCGAGTGGGTAGAGGAAGGCCCCCCAGGAGATGGTGAAGGCGAAGATCGTCGCCGCGATGATGCCCGGCATCGCCACGGGGATGAAGATCCTGAACAGCATCTGCAGGTAGCCGGCCCCGTCGATCAGCGCCGCCTCGTCCAGCTCCTTCGGGATGGAGCTGAAATAGCCGATCATGATCCAGGTGCAGAACGGCACCGCCAGGGTCGGATACAGCAGCACCAGGCACCAGTAGCTGTTGATCAGCTTCAGGAAGCCGATGATCTTGAACAGCGGCAGGAACAGCAGGCTGGCCGGGACCAGGTAGGTCAGGAACACTCCGGTCGCCAGTGTCTGACTGCCCCAGAACCCCATTCGCGCCAGGCTGAACGCCGCCAGGATGGCGATCGTCATGCTGACCACCACCGTCAGCAGCGTCACGACCACCGAGTTGATGTAGTACTGCTGGAAGTTCGGATAGGTGATCAGGTACCAGAAGTTCGCCAGCGTCGGGTGCTGGACGAGCCAGGGATTGCCCGTCTGCGCCGAGATCTCGGCCGAGGACTTCAGGCTGGTCATGATCATGTAGAACGGCGGGATCAGGAAAATCACCACAAAGACGCCAAGGGCGATGTAGCTGCCCCACAGCGCCCACGTCCGTTGGCGGTGCAGACTGTGGCGATGGCTGATCGGGGCGGGATTTGCCGTCCCGAAGGTGGTCGCGCTCATGCCGCGATCTCCTTGCTGCGACGTGTCACACCGCGCAGGACGAAGAACGCGGCGAAGGCCAGGATCGGGAACATGAACAGGCTGTCGGCTGCGCCGAGCGGAATGTCGCCTGACTGGATACCGATCTGGAAGGCGTAGGTGGCGAAGACGTGGGTCATGTCCTGCGGACCGCCCGATGTCAGGATCCGGACGATATCGAAGTCCGCGAAGGTGACGATCAGGCTGAACAGTACGGTGATGGCGACGATATTGCGCATCATCGGCAGGGTGACGAAGAACAGCTTCTGCACGGCACCGGCCCCGTCGATCGAGGCGGCCTCATACAGTTGCTCGGGCACGGACTTCAGCGCTGCCAGATACATGATCATGAAGAACGGCGTTCCGTACCAGACATTCACTGCGATGGTGCAGAACCGGGCGATCCAGCCGACGCCCAGCCAGGGGACGGAGGCAAAGCCCAGCTGGTTCAGCACCCAGTTCAAGGCCGAATAGGAAGGGTCGAACATCCACCACCAGGTCAGGGTGGACAGCGCCAGGGGGATAACCCACGGCACCAGCAGCAGGCCGCGCCAGATGCGCTGGTTCTTGCCCGGAATGTTGTGCATCAGGTGGGCCAGGGTGAAGCCGATGATTGCCTTGAAGATCACCGAGGTGACCGCGAACAGGCAGCTCTGGAAAATAACCAGTTGGAATGTGTGCCGCTTCAGCAGGAATGCGAAATTCCCCAGACCAACAAACTTGGTCATGTGCTTGTTCAGCATGCTGAGATAGATTGCATAGAACGCCGGGTAGATCACGAACCCGGCGACCAGCAGGATCAGCGGCAGACACAGCATGAACGCGATCGTCGATCGCCGCTGCGTGAAACGCTTCATACTGCCATGCGCAGCGCCAGCCGCGGCCGAAACCGCCCCGGCAGGTACGCTTGTGCCGTTAGCCATTGCTTCCTCCCTAGCCACTGGCGGACCGGTGCGGGCCGGGCTTATCCCGGCCCCGGCACCGCCCCGCTCAGCGGGTGAAACCTTCCAGTTCGTCCGACGCCCAGGCGATCACCTGATCGACCGACTGGCCGCTCTGCAGCTTTGCCAACATTGTCGGCATTGTGCCGCGATTGTAAATCTGCACCGCAATCTCCGGCGGCGCCGGCGACGCCGCGATATGCGGGGTCGCCTTGTGGAACGGCCGGATCGGGTAGTTGTACACGGTACCCTTCGGCGGCTCCACCTCTTCCCACACCTTGAAGTTCAGCATGGAATCGAAGGGCGGGATGTCATACCCGGAAACTGCGTCGCAGCGGGCCTGCACGTTGTCGGCCTGCATCAGATCGGCGATCAGTTCCTTGGCAGCAGTCTTGTTGGTGCTGAACTGCCAGACGCCCCAGAAGAACGGCAGATAGGGGGTAAAGCGGCCGGCCGGCCCCTTCGGCCCCTGGAAGCTCCAGCAATCCGCCGCCACCTTCGGGGCGTCGCGTTTCGCCACCGCCCAGGCAGAGGGCGGGTTCCAGATCAGCGCCGCCTTGCCGGAGATCAGCGCCCGGTTGTTCGACGCGTCATCATAGCTGACGGCGTCCCGCGGCAGGACCTTCACCAGCTTTCCGGCATAATCCAGCACCTGGCGAACCTGGTCGGACTTCACCGTGATGTTGCCGTCCTTGTCCACCAGTTCGGCGCCGAACGCGGCAAACATCGCGCCGACCGGATCCACCGAATCCGACGTCGTGCCCAGTCCGATGCCGAACGGCATTTCTCCCTTGGCACACGCCTCGGCCGCCCGCAGATGCGCGTCCCAGGTCCAGTCGTCCTGCTCGGCCGTATGCACCGCCCTGGCCGGGTACATCGCCTGGATGTCGATGCCGGCGTACTCTTTCAGCACGCTGATGCGGCCGCAGGGCCCCTTGTTCTGCGTGCCCGTGCTGGTCGGCACCGCCAGCCAGTGCTTGTTGTGCCGCGCGAGATACTCGCAGACACCGTTCACCGCCCCATACTGCCCGGTGAGGTGCTGCATCACGTCGTCAACCGGCTCCAGCCGGTCGGCGTGGTTGTGGACTTCCCAGGTGGGGAACTGCTGGATGTCGTGCCCGGTGCGGGCCTGCGCCTCGGCGGCGATGGTCAGAATGTTCTTCTGTCCCACCGAGGTAATGAAGTCCGCCTGCACGTCCACCTGGTTCTTCTTCGCCCAGGCGGCGACCTGCTGCTTCATCACGGCATTGCCGGCAGGCACCCAGTGGTCCCAGAAAGCAACGGAGAGTTTGCCGGCCGCGCGACCGGTCCGGATGTGAACCAATGGCAGTGCGGCGGAAGCCGCCGCCACTTTCAAAGCCTTGCGGCGGGTCAGTCGATTCGTTGCGGTAAGCGTCACGTAAGCCACGTTCCTTCGGCGACGCCGCACCAGGTGACCCCGGCGCGACGGGTGGTGATCTTGACGCGGCCCGGACGGGAAATCCCCGGCAGGACCAGCCCCACGGTCCAGCGGACCGCGGGGCTGTGGTGCCGAGAATTTGACGATTTGTAAATGGTAAATGCGGCGAGCGTAGCGACGATTCGCGCCACCAGCCGGACCGCACGCCGTCCGGCGTTGGCCCCAAACTGCAATCCCGCGCGAGACGCCAGCCGCCCCCGCCCTCATGAACGCACCTCCCGCTGACCGCTCGGCAGCCAACGTCACAAAGCCAGTCCCCGTATCGACGGCTATCCGCCGCCTGTACCGAGAACGTTGCGGGGGTGAGAATAAGTCACAGTGCCGACCCCCCCGTTCCGGTCCATTGTGTTTTGATCGTGGTTAACGCTACCCAAACGCGAAGCGCCGCGCAACGCCGACCTTTGGGCCGGCGCGCGCGGCCTTCCGGTCTCTAGCGCAGATAGCCGGAGATCTCGTCCTTCGCCCAGGCGGTCACCTGCTTGATGGACTGTCCGTTCTTCAGACGGGCCAGCATCTGGTTGTGCACGGCGCGGTTGTACACCTGCACAGCCACGTCCGGCCGCGCCTCCGACGCCGTCAGGCTGGGTTCGGCGTTGTGCCAGGGCCGGATCGGATAGTTGTACACCGTCCCCTTCGGCGGCTCCACCTCGGCCCAGATCTTGAAGTCGTTCAGCTTCTCGTAGGGCGGGATGTCGTAGCCGGCCACCTTGTTGTCGCGCTCCTCGATCTGCTCGGGCTGCATCAGGTACTCGACCAGCTCCTTGGCCGCGGACTTGTTGGAGCTGAACTGCCAGACGCCCCAGAAGAAGGTTGCCGTCGGAACGAAGCGGCCCTTCGGACCGGCCGGCGAGGTGAAGGTCCAGCAGTCGGCCGCAACCTCCGGCGCGTCGCGCTTGGCCACCGCCCAGGCCGACGGCGGGTTGGAGATCAGCGCGCTCTTGCCGGAGATCAGCGCGCGATTGTTCGACGCGTCGTCGAAGCTGCCCGCCTCGCTGGGCAGCGCCTTGACGAACTTCTGCGCGTATTCCAGGCACGCCATCGTCTCGGGCGAATCGAGATGGAAGTTGTCGTCGGCGTCGATCAGCTTGGCACCGAAGGCGTGGAACATCGCGCCCACCATGTCGATGCCGTCGGTGTTGTTGTTGCTGCCGATACCCAGCCCGAAGGTCATGTCGTCCTTCTGCGCCAGTTGCGCGTATTTCAGCAGCGCTTCGTAGGTCCACTCGTCCTGCATCTTGTTGTGGCCCGGCTTCGCCGGATACATCGCCTGCAGGTCCAGCCCGTGCTTCTTGAACCAACTGATCCGCGCGCAGGGCGGCTTGTTCTGCGTGCCGGAGCTGGTGGGCACCGCGGTCCAGTGCCCGCCCTGGTAGCCCAGGTATTTCGCAGTCGCATTGGCGGCGCCGTTCTTCGCCTCCAGCCGCTTCATCACGTCATCCATCGGCTCGAGCCCGGAGTGGATGTTGTAAACGTCCCAGTTGTAGAACGTGTAGACATCGTGGCCGGTCTTCGCCGTCGCCTCGGCCACGCCGGTGGTCTGAAGCTTGCCGCCGTTGCCGGTGATGAAATCCGCGACAACGTCAACCTTGTTCTTTTCGCCCCAGGCGTCGCACTGCTTCTTCATCACGGCATTGCCGCCCGGAACCCAGTGATCCCAGAAACCGATGTTCACCCGGCCGGCGGCGCCCGCCGTGCGGATATGAACCAGGGGCAGCGTGGCCGCGGCCGCCCCCAGCTTGAGTGCCGATCGGCGGCTAACTCTCTGCTTTCCCATCGTGTAGTCTCCCTGATGCAGTCGGCAGCAGCCGACCGCGACGTATGACCTCACCAAATCGCACCGGCGGTTACGATCCGCCTGTTGCTGTGGTCAAACTCCCCGAATGCATGGTTGCGGGATGTCTGCCCGTTTGCGGCCGGGATGTGCTTGTTCTGCCGGCCGGGGCATCGGCGAGGCCCGTCGGATCGGCGCCAAAAGCCGCGCCGGTCCCGCCTCGCCGATCAACTCCTGCGCCGGATCAGCGCATGAAGCCCTCGATCTCGTCCTCCGCCCAGGAGATGACCTGCGAGATCTTCTGTCCCTGCTTCAGGCGCGCCATCATCTGGTTGTGGATGGCGCGGTTGTAGATCTGCACCGCGACATCCGGCGACGCCTCAGCCGCCGTCAGGCTGGGCTTCGCATCGTGCCAGGGCCGCATCGGGTAGTTGTACACCGTGCCCTTCGGCGGCTCGACCTCTTCCCAGACCTTGAAGTCCAGCAGCCCGGCATAGGGCGGGATGTCGTAGCCCGAGCTGGCCACGCAGCGCTCCTCCACCTGCTCCGGCTGCATCAGGTATTCCACCAACTCCTTCGCGGCGGTCTTGTTCTGGCTGAACTTGAACACGCCCCAGAAGTAGCTCAGCGTCGGCACGAAGCGGCCCTTCGGGCCAGCCGGCGCGGCAAAGGTCCAGCAATCCGCGGCAATCTGCGGCGCGTCGCGCTTGGCCACCGCCCAGGCCGACGGCGGGTTGCAGATCAGCGCGCTCTTGCCGGAAATCAGTGCCCGGTTGTTGGACGCGTCGTCGAAGCTGACCGCGTCCGCCGGATAGAACTTCGCCAGCTTCTGCGCATACTCCAGGCACTGATGCATCTCGGGCGAACTCATCTTGGAGTTGCCGTCCGCATCCACCAGCGTCGCACCGAAGGCGTGGAACAGCGCACCGTGCATGTCGGTGGCGTCTGTGTTGCCGCCGCCGCCCATGCCCAGCCCGAAGGTCATCTTGTCCTTCGCCGCCAGCTCGGCATATTTCAGGAACGTATCGTACGTCCACTCGTCCTGCAGCTTGTTGTGCCCGGGATGCACCGGATACATCGCCTGCAGGTCCAGGCCGTGCTTCTTGAACCAACTGATGCGCCCGCACGGCGGCTTGTTCTGCGTGCCGGAGCTGGTGGGCACCGCGGCCCAGTGTCCGTTCGCCTTCGCCAGGTACGCGCAGGTCTCGTTCACCGCGCCGTTCTTGGCGACCAGACGCTTCATTACGTCGTCGATCGGCTCCAGCTTGTCCGCGACGTTGTAAACATCCCAGTTGAAGAAGGCGAGCACATCGTGCCCGGTCCCGGCCTGCGCTTCGGCTACGCCGGTGAGCTGCAGCTTGTTGCCGCTGCTGGTGATGAAATCCGCATTGACCTCGACCTTGTTCTTCTCGGCCCAGGCATTGACCTGCTTCTTCATGGTGTCGTTGGCACCCGGAACCCAGTGGTCCCAGAAGCCGATATTGATCTTCCCCGCTGCGGCCGCGGTGCGGACATGCACCAGTGGCAGCGCGGAGGCAGCAGCACCCAGCTTCAGGGCGTTCCGGCGTGATAGTCGGGTCGGCGTCGGCATCGGCTAGTTCCCTTCCTACGGCTCACGTTCGGCAGCCGTGGCGTGTTTGACGTGACTTCGGTTCGTTCGGCGGTTCAGTTCCGCCTGTTACGTCGGCAGACCAGTACCTCGCATGTCACGAGTGTCCGGCCTCATTCGACCGCGGCAGCACCACGGCCCAGGTCGGAAGAGGTCGCCACCCGAAGTCGCCAGAATTCGCGATTCGGGCCCCCATCCGATCAACTCGGATCGCACGCGATACGCTCCCGCCGATACGGCACGAGCGCTCACCGCGGGCCGATCGTTACTTGCATTCGGCAGCCGGGATTCGTCCGGCAACGTAGTCTCCCCGCGTGGTGGCGGCGGTCGTCCCGCCCTGTTCAGCCCCCTTCATTGAGTGGAGTGTCACGGAAAAAACGTCAAAACGCAACGCCTGTCACGGCAGAGGCGCGTGCCTCCGCCGTGACCAGGGCCGAATCCGGCGATCAGGCGACGATCAGCGCAGAAAACCTTCCAGCTCGTCCTCCGCCCAGGTGATCACCTGCGGCACCGATTGCCCCTGCTGAAGCTTGGCCAGCATGCCAGTAATGGTGCCTCGGTTGTACATCTGTACAGCGACAGCCGGCGGCGCCTCGGACGCAGCAATGTTCGGCCGGGCGTCGTGCCAGGGCTGGATCGGGTAGTTGTAAACCGTGCCCTTCGGCGGCTCGACCTCGCTCCATACCTTGACGTCGTTCATTATCGGGCGCGTCCCGGGCACGGTCCCCGGCCCCCAAAGGGGCGGCGCGGCATCCCAGCGGCTATCCAGGGCGCCGTGCGCAATTCGACCGCCGTGTGCGGGGAGCGATCAGAGTGGGCCTATCCGGCGGCCGCCTTGCCCACCGCCTCGGGGTTCACCACCCGCACCGGCTTGCCGTCCAGGAACGCCAGGGCGTTCTCCAGGCTCTGCGGATAGAACTGCTCCCACGTCTCCCGCACGCCATAGCCCAGATGCGGCATCAGCACCGTGTTGGGCGCCGTCCGCAGCGGATGGTCGGCCGGCAGCGGCTCCTGGTCGAACACATCCAGCGCCGCGACGATCCGGCGGGCCCGCAACGCCTCCACCAGCGCCGCCTCATCGATGATCGGCCCGCGGGAGGTGTTCACCAGGATCGCGCCCGGCTTCATCCGCGCCAGGTCGGCCGCACCGATCAGCCCGCGCGTGCGGTCGGACAGCACCAGGTGGATGCTCACGGCATCCGATTGCGCCAGAAGTTCGTTCCTGGATACCAGGGTGGCGCCCGCTTCCCGGGCCTTGTCCGCGGTCAGGTTCTGGCTCCAGGCCAGCACCTTCATGCCCAGCGCCGTGCAGTACCCGCGTCATGTAGGTGCCGAGCCGGCCGAGGCCGATGATGCCGATGGTCTTGCCGGACAGGGTAATGCCGACCGGCACGCCCTCCTGGAACTTCCCGTCGCGGATATTGGCGTCGCCCGCAGGAATGCCGCGCGCCGCCGCCAGCAGCAGCCCCAGCGCCAGTTCGGCGGTCGCGGAATTGCTCGCCCCGCCGCCCACGGTGTTGCACACCACGACGCCGCGCCGGGTGCATGCCTCGGTGTCCAAAGAACGGTTGCGGGCGCCGGTCATGCCCAGCATCCGCAGCTTCGGCAGGCGGTCGATCAGCGAAGCCGGCAGCGGCGTGCGTTCGCGCATCGACAGCACGATCTCGTAGTCGGCGAGCTGGGCGGCGGCATCGTCCTCGCCGGCAAAGGCGTTCGAAAAAAACGCCACTTCGGCCCGGGACATCAGTTTCGACCAGTCGGCACTGGTCTGCGCCACGCCCTGCCAGTCGTCGAGCACTGCGACCTTCACCATCGACCCCTCCGCTTCGCGACGCCGCGCAAGGTGCGGCCTGGGCGGGCGTTGTGCAAGCACATGCCGCACGGGCGGTTGAAGCGGGCGGTCGCGAATGGTGTCATTGGCGCATCGAGGAGATTCGCTGATGACCAAGATTGCCGTGATCGGCGCCGGCCTGATTGGCCGCGCCTGGTCGATCGTGTTTGCCCGCGCGGGATTTCAGGTGGCGCTGTGGGACAAGGTCCCGCCGGCGGTGGACGGCGCGCTGTCGTTCATCGCCGACCGCCTGCCGGAGTTGCACCAGGCCGGGCTGCTGGCCGACGCGCCCGATACCGTGCTGGCCCGCATCCGCCCGGTGCCCACCCTGGCCGAGGCCGTGCATGACGCATCGCACGTGCAGGAGAACGGTCCGGAAAAGGTGGCCGACAAGCAGACCCTGTTCGCCGAACTGGACCTGGCGGCGCCACCCGGGGCGGTGCTCGCCAGCTCGACCAGCGGCATTCCCGCCAGCGCCTTCACCGAAGGCCTGGCCGGTCGCGCCCGCTGCCTGGTGGCGCACCCGGTGAACCCGCCCTACCTGGTTCCGCTGGTGGAGCTGTGCCCGGCGCCCTGGACCGACCCCGACGTGGTGGCGCGCACCCGCGACCTGATGGCCCGCGCCGGCCAGGTGCCGGCAACCGTGAAGAAGGAGATGGACGGCTTCGCGCTGAACCGCCTGCAGGGCGCGCTGCTGGCCGAGGCATTCCGGCTGCTGGCCGACGACGTCATCTCCCCCAACGACCTCGACTCCCTCGTCAAGCACGGGCTCGGCCTCCGCTGGAGCTTCATGGGGCCGCTGGAGACGATCGACCTGAACGCCCCGGGCGGCCTGGCGGATTACTGCAATCGTTACGGACCGCTGTACTACGAGATGCAGCAGCAGGCAGAGCCGCGGCTGTGGGACCCGGCGCTGGTGGGCCGCCTGCAGGACGCACGCCGCGCCGACCTGCCGGCCAACATGCTGCCGGTGCGGCAGGAATGGCGCGACCGCCGGCTGATGGCCCTGCTGGCGCACAAGGCGAAGCAGCCGGAATAGGGCGCCGTTCGCGCCGGCCCCGCACGTCATGGCCGGGCCCCGACCCGGCTATCGACACCGGAACGATCGGGTCGGGATGCAGCGGAACGCGCCTGGACGGGGGCAGAGGGCCGCATTGAGCGCCGCCATGACTGGGGAAGCGAGGTCGGAACGCGCGACCTTATGCCAACGCCGTGTTACGCTTGACCCACGGCGGGCCATTCACCGTCACGGTCGGTGGATGAGCCTGTGCTCCAGTTCCGCTTCCGTCGTAACGAGAGGCAATCGACGGCGTAACGTACCACGTCGTGGCATGTCGCGCTGGCGGCCATTCCTGCCATGACCAGAGCGGGATTGGATTACAGCCCTCTTCGCCGGCCATGACGCTGAATGCCCGCCCCCTGCGCGTCAGCCCTGCTGCGTCAGCCCCTGTGTTGTGTCAGCCCATGTGTGTCACACGACATGCGGGCCGGTCTCACCCAAGCCGCGGGTCCGGCACACGCGCGGCCACCAGCACATCCACGGCGGATGCGCCGGCCCGCAGCAGTGTGGCGGCGCACGCATTGGCGGTGGCGCCCGAGGTCATGACGTCGTCGATCAGCAGCACCCGACGCCCGACGATTACCGCTGCACGTGACGGCCGCACGGCGAACGCGTCGCGCACGGTGTCCGCCCGCTCCACCGCGGATTTGTCACCGAGCGGAACGGTGGCGCGACGGCGCTGGAGCGAATCCAACGCCGCCGGAACCCGACTCAACCGCGACAACGCCCGCGCCAGCAACGCCGCCTGGTTGTATCGACGTCGGAACAGGCGCAACCGGTGCAGCGGCACCGGGACCAGCACGTCCGCCCGTACCAGCAGCGCCGCGCCGGCCCGCGCCATATGCGGCGCCAGCACCGCGGCGATGTCCGGACGGTCGGCGTGCTTGAACGGCAGGATCACCCGCCGCCCCTGCAGGTCGTAGCGCAGTGCGGCGCGGGCCTGGTCGAACTGCGGCGGGTCCGCCTCGCAGGTCGGGCACACGTGCTGCAGCCCGGCCTGCCCGGCATTGGCGAACGGCACGCCGCAGCGGGTGCAGTACGGCGCGGTGATGAACGCCGTGGCACGAAAACACGCCGCGCACATCTGGCCGGGACGCGTTACCGGCGCGTCGCAACTGATGCATTGCGGCGGCAGCAGCAGATCGAGCGTCGCACGCCCGGTCTCACCGGCGCCCGCGACCAGGCGCCGGAGCACGCCGGCTTCAGGCTGCAGCCGCTTCACCCTCGACGCCGAACGCCACGGTGCCGTCGCGTTCGATCTCGTGCACCAGGTCGATCTCCCAGGAGAGATAGGCGTTCATCGCCTCCTCCACACCGGTGTTGCGGTCGTAGGGACGCAGGTAGAAGTCGATGCAGGCCTCATCCGGCGGCGTGGTGCGGTCCTTCACCAGCGGGCGGCCGAAGGCGTGCCAGGCGGCGGTGCCGCCCTCCAGCACCCGCACCTCGGCGTTGCACAGCGCCTTCACCTCATCCACCGCCAGCCGCGCCAGCATGCCATCGGGCGAGGTGATCACCACATGCCGTGCCGCCGCGAGCTGCGTTGCGAGCGCCGCCAGCCGCGTGCGCACGCCCCACAGCGCGCCGGGAATATGGCCGTCGCGATAATCGATGCTGCGCGCCAGGTCGATCACCACGGTGCTGTCGCCGCTGTCCAGCAAGGCGACCAGCCCGGCGACATTCACCTGCGGCACCGTCGCCTGCAGTTCCGGCACCGGCTGCAGGGCCGTGCCGCCGGACGAGTCCAGCGCGCCCTCGGCCACGAATACGTCGCGGTGCCCCATCTGGCGCAGCCAGGCAGCGGCCATGCGCGCGCGGACGCCGGTATCGTCGATCAGCACGATGCGGGCGTTGCGCACGCCGATCCAGGTGTCGGTGGCCTGCACCAGTTGCCCGCCCGGCGCGTTGCGGCTGCCGGGACGGTGGCGCTCGCGGAATTCGGGCGGGTCGCGCACGTCCAGCAGGTACAGCGAGCGGTCGGGATCGTCCTCCATGCGCTCCAGCTCCAGCGGGCCGATCACGCCGACGCCGGATGACTCGGCGAAACGCCTGGCACGTTCCAGCGCCAGGTCCAGGGTCTTCGGCGTGCCGGGCGGGAAACGCTCGGTGCGGCCGCGGTCGCAGCGCAGGCCGGCGAGCTCCCATCCCATCGTGCCGTTGCGCAGCGCCACCACCTGGTTCGGAATCCCGGCCCGGCGCAGGCTTTCCGCGCCCATGATGCTGCGGGTGCGGCCGGCGCAGTTCACCACCACCAGCGTCTTCGGATCGGGGGCGATGTCGCCGATGCGGTACACCAGCTCCCCACCCGGCACCGACATGCCGGAGGGGATCGACATGCGGGTGAACTCCTCCTGCGTGCGGCTGTCCAGCACCACCATGTTGCGGCCGGAGTCCAGCCAGGACTTCAGTTCCGGCGCATCGACGCTCTGGGTGCCGTAGTGGTGCTCCACCCATTCGCCGAACGCCTTGGAGGGCACGTTGACGCCGGAGAACAGCACATGACCGGCCGCCGCCCACGCCTTGGTGCCGCCGTTCAGCACCGACACGTTGGTGGCGCCGATCTTCTCCAGCCAGCCGGCCAGGTGTTCCGCCAGGCCGCGCCCGTCATCGACGCAGCAGATGCGGGTGGTCAGGCGCGGCAACAGGGCGCGGGCGCGGATCTCACGCTTGGACAGAGGACAGGGCACCGCCCAGAACAGGTGGGAGGCGCCGAACTCCCCCTCCTCGCGCGCATCCAGCAGCGCGAGTTCCTGCCCGTCGGTGATCCAGCTGCGCAGGGTGGTGGCATCGATGCGTTGCATGGCGTGGGTTCCGGTCCGAAGGGGGCGATGAGCGTAGTGCAGGTTCGGGCGGAGGGGAACGCCCGTGGCTTTCGCCGAAGGACCCGTCATGATGGCCGCAAACCGCACGCGGCTCGTAGCGCCCGCCTGCCGATCGAGCCCCACCCGCGCCGCTGCATGTCAGTCCGTCAATGCCTGGTAAACCAGCGGATTGATCAGCCGCCGGAAGCGCCGCCGCTGTTCGCCCGGCGCCTGGGTCATGAACACCACCGCCAGGTCCTCGGTCGGATCGGCCCACCAGAGCGTTCCATAGGCGCCGTTCCAGTAGAAATCACCAGGACTGCCCATCAGGCCGCTGGCCCGCTCGCGGACGGCAACCGACAGGCCGAAGCCGTAGCCTTGGGAATTCGGATCCATCGCCGGGATCCGGTTGTCGATATCCGGCGTCAGGCGGTTGGTCCGCATCGCCTCGACCGTCTTGCGGCCAAGAATGCGCGTGTCACCAAGAACGCCACCGCTCAGCAGCATCTGCGCGAAGCGCAGGTAATCGAGCGCCGTCGAAGCCAGGCCGCCGCCGCCGCATTCGAACTTCAGCGCCTGGGCGCGATCCGGCACCACCTGCGCGGCGCCCGTATCGGGATCGTTCGGCAAGGGACGCGCCAGGCGAGCCACCTTGTCCTGCGGCACCTGGAACCCGGTGTCCACCATGCCCAGCGGCCGGAACACGCGCTGTTCCAGGAACTGGCCCAGGCTCTGGCCGGAGATCGCCTCGACGACCAGGCCGATGACATCGATGGACAGCCCGTAGTCCCACACCGTCCCCGGCTGGTACAGCAGCGGCGCGGCGGCCAGGCGTTCCAGGAATGCGGCGCTGTCCAGGCTGGCGCCGGCGGCATTGGACGACATCGGATACAGCGCGTGCACCGCCGTCGTGCCACGCCCGCCATAGGTGATGCCGGAGGTGTGGCGCATCAGGTCTTCGATCGTGATCGACCGGTCGGCGGGCACGGTCTCGATCGGCCCCTGCCCCGCCCGGACACGCTCATCCAGCACCGCGACACGCCGGTTGCCGAGTTGCGGCAGGAAGCGCTCGACCGGATCGCCCAGTCCCAGGCGCCCTTCCTCCCACAGCAACAGCCCGGCCACGCCGGTCACCGGCTTGGTCATCGACGCGATGGCGAACAGCGCGTCGCGCGGCATCGGAACACGCCGGTCCGGGCCGAGGTGACCGACGGCTTCATGCAGGATCAGATGCCCACGCCGTGCCACCGCGACGACCGCCCCGGGTGTCTGGCCGGCCTCGATCTGCGCATTCAGCGCGGGAATGATACGGGCGAGCCGGCTGGACGACACGCCGACCGTTTCGGGATCCGCCCGCGGCAGGGCAGCAGGTGCGATGGCGGCGGGCTTGTCGCCTGGGTAATCGGACATGTCGTTCCTCCCGGTCCGGCCAGGATGTTGCCGGAACCGGGGCAAAGCGTGTCCGACGCCGCAGTGCGGGTCAATCCGCCGGGCGAACCGCTCACCGGGGCCTGCCCCGTCGTGAGCGGCCCGGCAGTTCAGTCCACCGCGACGCCCAGGGCCCGGCGGAAGCGGTCCGTCAGGTGCGCACCGTCGCGCGGCGGCAGGTGGCGGGGCTTTTCCTCCGGGGAGATGCGCAGCACGGCGAACAGGTTCTCCCGCCGCAGCCGCGGCGTCAGTTCCTCGACCTCGGCCATGCTGCGTGCCGTCGCGGTGTTGCGCCAGCCGCAGGCGGCGGCCACGGCGGCCAGGTCGGTGGTGTGCGCGGTGTGGCTGCGCTGGGACCCGGTCTCGCCGTAGCGGGCGTTGTCCAGCACGGCGATCGCCAGGTTCGGCGCGCCGGCCGCGGCGATGGTGGCGAGCGAGCCGATCCCCATCAGCATGTCGCCGTCACCGGTGACCGCCAGCACGCGCTTCTTTGGCTGCGCCAGCGCCAGGCCGAGCCCGATCATGGCGGTGCCGCCCATGGCGCCCCACAGGTAGAAGTTCAGCGGCCGGTCGCCGGCGGCGCTGGCGTCGTAGGTCGCCGCGCCCAGGCCGGTGACCACCAGCAGGTCGCCCGGGTCACGCAGCAGGGTGGCGACCACCGCGCGGCGGTCGAGGGTTCCGTCGTTTGCGCCGCTCATTTCACGAACACCTTGCTGCCGATCAGTCGCTGGGAGAACAGCACCGCCACCGAGACCGCGCTGTCGAAGGCCAGTGCCGCGGCGGCGGCGACCATCTCGGCGGCTTCGTCCGGGTGGTCGGCGCGGCGGACATGCACGCCGGATGCGGCCAGGACGGACGGGGTGGCGCTGCCCATCGGCACCTGCCACGGATTGAACTCGCCCCACTCGCCCCGCATGGTCACCAGGGTCAGGAACGGCATGCGGCAGTTCAGCGGCAGCGACAGCATGTTGATGCAGTTGCCCACGCCGGAGGACTGCATCAGCAGCGCGGCGCGCTGGCCGCCGAGCCAGGCACCGGCGGCCAGGGCGATGCCTTCCTCCTCGGTGGTGAGCACCACCGGCTGCATGTCCGGGTCGGCGTGGGCGGCTTCGATCACGTGGGCATGGCCGGCATCGGGCACGTAGCCCAGTTGGGTGATGCGGGCCTGTTTCAGCGCGGCATAGACGGCCGCCTGCCAGGTGGGTTGTTGCATGGGGTCTCCTGCGGGCGCCGTGGCCGGGTGCGGCCGCGGTTCGCCCCAGGGCCTATTTCACCACCGCCAGCGCCGCAAGCCCGCAGGCATACGCGGCGAGCAGCGCAGCCGGGATGCCCGACGTGCAGGTTTTGCCACGCTTATCGGCGTTGAACGGACGG
This sequence comes from uncultured Alphaproteobacteria bacterium, assembly GCA_963721065.1. Lineage (GTDB taxonomy): Bacteria > Pseudomonadota > Alphaproteobacteria > Acetobacterales > Acetobacteraceae > CAWBLP01. The sequence continues at coordinate 7,794 of CAVRHO010000008.1, read as the reverse complement.
GTGGACGACAGTCAGGCGATGATCAGCCAGCCACGCCTTCGCCCGGCCGCCACCAGACAGCGCCAACCGGGCCAGCGTCCGACCGCCACCGGGCGCTCGCCCGGGCCTCAGCGTTCAGCAGCCTCCACCGCGGCCACATCCAGCAGCCGCTCGATCACCTCCGGCTCCTGCGCCCCGGCGATTGCGTGCCGCCCGGAAATGACGAAGCACGGCACCCCGTTGATTCCCAGCCGATGGGCACGCAGGTTGTCGGCGTGGATGGCGTCCACCTCGTCATCGCCGAGCAGGAAGCGGCGTACCGCCGACACGCCAAGGCCGCAGGCCTGGCCGATCGCGACCAGCACCGACACATCGCCGATATCCAACCCGTCGGTGAAATGCGCCGAGAACAGTGCCTCGACCATCGCATCGGCCCGGCCATAGCGACTGGCGTAGCGCACCAGCCGGTGCGCATCGACCGAGGACGGGGTGCGGCGGATGCGGTCGAAGCGGAAGGAAACCCCCTCACTGCGGCCGATCTCGGAAATCGAGGCATAGAGCCGTCGCGCCCGGTCCTCCCCGCCGAACTTGCGGATCACGTAGTCCGGGCGCGCCATGCCCGCGCGCGGCATGTCGGGATTGAGCAGGAACGGCCGCCAGGTGATCTCGAACAGCAGGTCGGGGCGGCGGCGCAGCGTGCGGAGCAGGCGGCGCACACCCAGGAAGCACCACGGGCACACGAGATCATGCACGATCTCGATCCCAAGCCGGTCTTTTGGTGGTGCAAGGACGTTCACGCCCCTGATTCTGGCGTGCCGAACGCCACTTGTCACGCGAATATCAGAATCAACCGGCCATCCGGCCCGCCAGGCCCCCGATCAGTCGAGCGGCTCGAGCGCAGTGTAGTACTGCGTCGTGAACCCGTGCGCGTCGTGCGGCCAGATCTGCGTCGGCACGCGATCGGCATAGGACGGCGCGACGTAATGGGGGCAGAACTGGGCGACGATTTCCCGCCGGGTCTGCGCGTCGGGCACCGGATCGGCCTCATGCAACAGCGCCGGGTGACGGATCACCACCTGGCCGCGCCGCACATCCAGCTCCTGCGCAACCAGGCCATGGTCCGCCATGCGATCCGCCAGCGGTCCGCCGCCCGGCCGCGGGACACGGTGGCTGCCCGGATAGCAGCGCACCGCCCCGGCGCCCCGGTCCTCCAGCATGACGGACGCGCTGACGAACCGGCCGGGCAACGAAAACCGCGCGGTTGCGCCGTCCCGCTGGGCGGTCTGCGCACCGCCGCGCAGCACGCCGCGGCTGTGCGCCAGCAGCGCCGGTGTGTCGAACAACAGGCCCAGCACCTCGGCAACCGGAGCGGCGAACAGCAGCGACCGCACCGCATGGGAGACATAGTGGATGTCCAGCGCCGCGGCGGGGTACGGGTTGATCTCCGGCTGCCAGTGCACCGGGCCCAGCGCCACCGCGCCGCAACTGAACAACAGGTCCGGGCAGGCACCGGCAAAGCACCGCTCCAGGTCCAGCGCCGCGGCTGCCAGCGCGCGCGGATCGAATGGATCCTTCAGCGCGATGAAGCCGTCACGGACCCAGCCTTGCAACAGTGCCGCCTGGCGCTCCGACAGGCGGCCCAGCGCCAGGCGGCCGGCGATCAGGTCGGGTGCGTGCGGCAGGTCGGTCCACAACCAGGGGACGGCGGCCGGCGGTTCGGTCGCCGCCACCGCAGGCACAGCCGGGTTCGGCCGGTAACCGCGCGCGCGGCCGAAGCGGATGTAGTGCGTCGCCGCATCGCCGGCCCGGCCGGCAGCGATGTCCGCAACGGCCTGCGGGTAGGTCTGGAGGTAGAATGCGGCGTCCACATCGTTCGGCCGCCGCCCCTCGCCCCGCCCATGCTTCTGGTAGTGCAGCCACCCGCTGAACTCCGCGCCTGCAGCGATGGCCCGGGCGAGGTCGGGGTACAGGCGGAAATAGCCGGCTTCGTCGAAACGGTCCTGTTCCGGGCTGGGCACGTCGGCCAAGACGCTCTCCTCCTGCGGCAGCGGCCGGGCGCTAGCATGCGGGCGGGATCGGGACAACGGCTGGACCACGGCGGGTACGCGCGGCAGACTGGGTTCATGTCCATCACGATGTATGACCTGGCCGGCGCCGATCCGGCGCTGCGATTCAGCCCCTATTGCTGGCGCACCCGCATGGCGCTGGCGCACAAGGGATTGCCGGTGGAGACCATCCCCTGGCGCTTTTCCGAGAAGGACGTGATCGGCTTCTCCGGCCAGGGCCGCGTGCCGGTGATCCGGGACGGCGACACGGTGGTGTCCGACAGTTGGGCGATCGCCGAATATCTCGAGGAGCACTATCCCACCCCGACCCTGTTCGGCGGCGCGACCGGGCGGGCGCATGCCCGGTTCATCAATGCCTGGGCCGATTCGGTGCTGACCGGCGGCATTGCCCGGTTGATCGTGCGCGACATCCTGGACGTGATCGATGCCCGCGACCGCGAGTACTTCCGCTCCAGTCGGGAGGCGCGGTTCGGTGCGACGCTGGAAGCGGTGCAGGACGGGCGTGAGCAACGCGTCGCGGCGTTCCGTGAAACGCTGATGCCGGTGCGGCTGGTGCTGCGGTCGCAGGAATGGCTGGGCGGCGCGGCGCCGAGCTATGCGGATTTCATTTTGTTTGGGACGCTGCAGTGGCCGCGGTGCTGCAGCCGGTTCGAGGTGCTGGCCGATGACGACCCGGTGCGGGCCTGGCAGGAGCGTATGCTGGACCTGTACGGCGGGCTCGGGCGTTCGGCGCCGCGGGCGTAGCGGGGGCCTGCGGCCGTAGCGGGGGCTTGCCGGCGCTTGCGGGCGTAGCGGGGGCTTGCCGGCGGTGCAGGTCGCGGGCTTGTCCGCGGATTGTGTTCCGCGTCGTGGCCGGTGCAAAGGTCATGACGCAAAATCGGGCCTGCGAGACCGGTACAATCGCGTCATGGCCGGCCCCCGAGCCGGCCATCTGCCCCCGTCAGACCGTGCACGCACGCGACAGCGCGACCCGATCGTTGCCGGGTAGATGGCCGGCTCGGGGGCCGGCCATGACACCTCTGTACGAGGGCGACACGGCCGTCTGTACGAGGGCGCCACGGCCGTCTGTACGAGGGCGACACGGCAGTCTGTACAAGGGCGACACGGCCGATCCCACCGCCCGTCCGCCGCCGGAGCCTCACGCCCCCAGCAGATGCAACACCAACTCCCGCCGGTGCGGCGCGGCGCGGTGTTCGAACAAATAGATCCCCTGCCAGGTCCCCAGCACCAGCCGACCCTGCGCGACCGGGATGCTCAGGTGCGTCTGCGTCAGCGCCGCCTTGATGTGCGCCGGCATGTCGTCCGGCCCCTCGTCCTGGTGGCGATAGCCCGCGCCCTCCGGCACCACGCGGCGGAAGAACGCCACCAGGTCGGCGCGCACGTCGGGATCGGCGTTCTCCTGCACCAGCAGCGAGGCCGACGTGTGCCGACACCACACCGTCAGCAGCCCGCTCTCCACCGACTGCTCGGCCAGCCAGCGGCGGATCGGCGCCGTCACCTCCACCAGGCCCTGGCCCTGGGTTGGCACCGACAGATGATGCATCGCCTGTCGCATAAGACAGACTTGTGTGCACCCGGTATCGGAGGCAAGACGCATGTACCATGCCGCCCCGTTTCCACACGCTCCGCGTCGCCGAACTGCACCGGGAGACCGCGGACGCCGTCTCGCTGGCCTTCGCCGTGCCGGAGGCACTGCGGGACGACTACCGCTTCGCACCGGGCCAGTACCTGACGCTGCGCGCCACCGTGGATTGCGAGGACATCCGCCGCAGCTACTCCATCTGCGCCGGCCCCGATGACGGCGAGCTGCGCGTGGCGATCAAGCGCGTCACCGGCGGCGCCTTCTCCAACTGGGCGAACGATGCTCTGCAGGTGGGCGATACGCTGGCGGTGATGACACCGGACGGGCGCTTCGGTGTGCCCGTGGAGCCGGATGCGGCACGCACGCTGGTGGCATTCGTCGCGGGGTCCGGGATCACGCCGGTTCTGTCTATCCTGAAGACGGTGCTGCGGCGGGAACCGGGCAGCCGGTTCATCCTGTTCTACGGCAACCGCAGCACCGACAGCATCATGTTCCGTGGCGCGCTGGAGGACCTGAAGGACCGGTATCTGTCCCGTCTGTCCGTGTTCCACGTGCTGTCGCGCGAGCAGCAGGACGTGCCGGTGCTGAACGGCCACCTGGACGCGGATAAGGTGCGGCTGCTGATGCGGGCGATGGCGCCGCCGGAAATTGTGGACCACGCCTTCGTCTGCGGGCCGCAGCCGATGATCGAGGGGTTGGAGAAGACGCTGGCCGATCTCGGCCTGCCGCGCGACCGCATCCACGTGGAGCGCTTCACCCCCGGCACCGGCGGCCGGCCGCGCGCCGCCGCGCTGCCGCAGGCCGCAGCGCCGCACGCCGTGGCGACGGTGATCAGCGAAGGCGTGCGCAGCGACATCCCAGTGGCCGCCGGCGAAACGATCATCGACGCCGCGATCCGCGCCGGCCGCAACCTGCCCTACTCCTGCAAGGGCGGCATGTGCTGCACCTGTCGCGCCCGGCTGCTGGAGGGACAGGTGGAAATGACGGTGAACTACTCGCTGGAACCGTGGGAGACCGAGGCGGGCTACGTGCTCACCTGCCAGTCGCACCCACGAACGCCGCGCGTGGTGATCGACTACGATCAGGTGTAGTCGCGCGGGCAGGTTAGACAGGGCGGACAAACACCGCTCTACCCCGTCATGGCCGGACTTGATCCGGCCATCCACCCCCGTCCAGGCACGTTCCGTTTCATCCCGACCCGATCGTTCCGGTGTCGATGGCCGGGTCAGGCCCGGCCATGACGTGAGGGACTGTCCGGCCGGCACCGCCCGGCCGGACCGAAGCCCGGCCGCTCCACGCAGGATCAGAACCCCAGCTTGTCCGCCACGCCGTATTCCTTCGCCGTCGCGGCCAGTTTGTTCCAGGTGGCGTCCTCCACCGGAATGCCGTTCTTGCGGCGATCCTGCTCACGGCGGAACTCGATCTCGCCCGGATACAGCACCTCGGTGAAGCCCTGCGCCGGCGGGGTTGCCTTCAGGTACTGCGCGAACTCGGTGACTTCCTGCTTGAACGTGTTCAGGTCGCGGAACGCCGACACATTGAACACCGCAATGAAACACCCGTCATTGTGCCGTCCGCTCGGCTCCACGCCGAAACCCAGCCCCGTCAGCAGGCCTGACAGGATCTCCACCATCGCGGCCAGAGCGTATCCTTTGTAACCTTCGCTGCCGCCCACCGGCAGCAGCGCCCCGCCCTGCTTCAGCACGCGCGGATCGGTGGACGGGCGGCCATCGGAATCGATCAGCCAGCCGGCCGGCACCTGCTCGCCGCGCGCGGTCGCCACGTTGATCTTGCCCGCCGCCGCGGCCGAGGTTGCCATGTCGAAGAACAGCGGCCCTTCCAGATTCGATGGAACGGCGAAGCAGATCGGGTTGGTGCCAAGCCGAGCCTTGGCGCCGCCGAAGGGGGCGACGGCTTTGGCGCTGCGGCCGGAATCGGCGGTGATCATCGCGATCATGCCTTCCTTCGCCGCCATCAACGGATAACTGGCGAGCCGGCCGATGTGACTCTGACGGTACACCGTGGTGGCGGCCACGCTCTGCGTCTTCGCCTTTTCGATCGTGTGGCGCATCGCGCGGTCGGTGACGACGTAGCCAAAACCCCAGTTGCCATCGACAACCGTTGTCGTCGGCGTCTCCTGCGTGATCACCCAGGGCGCACCGGGCACGATGTGGTTGTTCTTGATCCGCTCGATATAGGTGGGGATCAGGATGATGCCGTGCGAATCGTGCCCGACCAGATTGGCGCCGATATTGTAGCGCGCGATGGTCGCGGCCTCCTCGGCGGACGCCCCGGCTGCTTCCAGCAGTCCCCGGGTAATCTCCATCAGTCGGTCTGCTTGCACGGTCGGCATGGCGGCTGTCTCCCCCTCTCACGTCGTGGTCAGCAAGGCGGTCCCTTCCGCGGAAGTCAACCCTGGCTTGCCGCCGGCCACAGATGGCGTAGCCTGTCGCCTTCCGTGGAAGGGAGGGGGTGTGCCATGGCAACGCAATCTTACGTCTATGCCGGTGTCGCCGGCTATGTCGGCCGTCCGGGCCAGGAAGGCCTTGTCGGCACGTTCCGCCGCGCGGCGGATGGCGGCGAGTGGGAGCACGTGATCAAGGACCACGAGACCTACACCGTCGCGGTGCATCCGGCCGACCCCAACCTGGTGTTCGCCGGCACCAGCGACGGCGTGTACCGCAGCACCGATCGCGGCCGGACCTTCCAGCGCGCGAACTTCCCCGACAGCAAGATGCAGATCTGGTCGATCATGGCCGACCCGGCGGATCGCACCGTGATCTATGCAGGCGGCTCGCCGGTTGCCGTGTACCGCAGCGAGGATTCCGGTGAGAGCTGGAAGCGACTGCCCGATCCCGGCATGCCGGACCGCGCCGTGATGCCGTTCGCGTGCCGTGTGATGCGCATGGCACCGCATCCGCGCCACGCCGGGGAGATCTATGCCGCGCTGGAAGTAAACGGCGTGATGCACAGCAAGGATGGCGGCGAGACCTGGAAGGATTGCAGTCCCGACCTTATCCGGCTGGCCCAGCAGCCGCATCTGAAAAGCAAGATCGTCAGCGACACCGAGAACGAGGGCATGCTGGACGGCCACGCGATCTGCACCAGCGCGGCCGACCCTGACTCGGTGATCGTTGCCGTGCGCATGGGCCTGTTCCGCAGCGCCGATGAGGGCGAACACTGGCAGGACATGGAAGTCGGCCGTTTCTCGCCCACCACCTACGGGCGCGACATCAAGGTGTCGCCGCAGGACCCGAACACGCTGTACGCGGCGCTGAGCGTGGCCGCCGCCAGCAAGGACGGCGCGGTGTACCGCAGCACCGATGTGGGCAAGACCTGGCAGCGCTTCGACAAGGTGCAGGTGCACGGCACGATCATGTCGGTGGCGCTGCATCAGAACGACCCGAAGCAGGTCTATATCGGCGCGCGGTATGAGGGCGAGGTGTTCGGCACGCAGGATGGTGGCGAGACCTGGCAGCCGATGCCCCTGCCGCACGGGGTGAAGGACGTCTATTCGCTCGCCTGCGGCTGACGCCGGAAGATTGGTGCCGGTCATGTCACGGCCAGTCCCGCCCCGGCGGACTGGCCCGACCGGGTCATCCACGTCCTTTCGTCACTCCCATCGGCAAAAGTCGTGAATCGCCGGCCGTCGCCTACCATGACGGCGCGTTGCCGACCAGGGGACGCACCATGCGCGGGCTGGTATTACTTCCCGCCCGCCACGTAATGCCGGGACGACAACTCCCATCCCGACGGTGAGGATGGCTGATATCCCGGCGGTGGATATTGCGCGACCGATGCCACAGCCGGCAGCACGCGCACATACGTGGCCGGCGCCAGGGTCGGTGCCGCCGCACGCGGCGAAAGGCGGCCGGCAGGGGCCGCCTGTGTCACGGACGCATCACCGTGCTCCTGGCCGCTTCCGGCCGCTGCCACGGCAGCCGGTTGCACCGGCACCGGGGCTCTGCCGGCCGGGTTCGGCAGGTAGCCCGTCACCGCAGCGATCCCCGTCAACATTCCCAGAATGCCGAACGCCATGGCGATGGCGGCGCCGCGGTTGGCGCGCCGGCGCGCCTCGCTGAGCCGTTGGGCGGCATGTTCGGCCTGCTGCGCCGCGGCGAAGGCCCGGGCAACCATGGCCTCCAACGGCTCCCGGGCGCTGCCGCC
>CAVRHO010000007.1:0-386776 GCA_963721065.1 uncultured Alphaproteobacteria bacterium | reverse complement strand
GGCTCGGCGGCGGGTCCACCACCTCGGCATGCTTCAGGCGGCGGTCGAGGAAGCGCAGCCGCCGGTCGATCTCCCGCAGCCGCCGCTTGCCTTCCTTGTAGTCCGCGTTCTCGCTGCGGTCGCCGTTGCCGGCGGCCCAGGCGACGATCTCCACCACGCGCGGCCGCTCCTGGGAGCGCAGGTGCGTGTATTCCTGCTGCAGGCGCCGATGTCCCTCCGGCGTCATGTAGAACTTGCCGCCGGGGAGTTTCGGCGGTGCGTCGTCATCATCGTCTTCGGTCACGTCGTCTTCATTCCCTGCATCGTCCGTGGGTCGGCCTCTCGCGGCAGATTGCCTGCCCGGCACCGCGGCTCAAGGGCGCGGCACGCCGTTACCGGCCGACCAGCCCGATCGTGGCATCCGCCGGGCGGGGGCGCAGCGCGACCAGGGCGGCGCCGGCCAGGGCCCAGCCGAGCACCACGTAGGGCAGCACGTCATAGGGCGGCGGCGGCACCGGGATCAGGCTGTTGCCGAGCGGCCAGAGCAGCAGCAGCGCGCCCAGCAGGCCGATCGCGGCGCCGCCCCGGGCCGCCCGCGCCATCGCCGACCGCGCCTGGCCGGCGGTGACGCCGAGATAGACCAGGATCAGCGCCAGGGTGCCGATCGTGCCGGCGCAGCCGTAATACGTCGCCGGCCCGGTGAACGGCGCCCACACCACCAGGCCGGCCAGCACGATCACGCCGCTCGCCAGCACCGCCCGCGCCGGCGTGCCGTGCGACGGGTGCACCGACCCGAGGGACGCGACGCCCCGGCCGCGCCCCAGCGCGAACATCATCCGCGCGGCGGCCGACAGCGAGCCCAGCGCGCAGGAAAACGCGCTGACCGCGGCGGCGAGGTCGATGGCGGTGGCCAGGTCGCGGGAGGCGAACCGCATCGCCAGTGTGTTCAGCGGCGCATCCGCCCGGGACAGCACCGCGACGTTACCCACCCCGAAGCCGACCACCTGCGTATAGGAAACCAGGACATAGAACACACCGGCGAGCAGCACCGTCCCCAGCACCGCGCGGGGAATGTCGCGGTGGGGGTGGTGCATTTCCTCGCCCAGCGTGGTGGCGCCCTCGAACCCGGCGAAGGACAGCACGGTATAGACCAGGCCGAACCCGACCCCGCCCCAGCCGCCGAACGCCGTTGCGGGACGGAAAGGTGCCAGGCTCAGGCCGCCGGTGGTGGCCAGGCGCGTCAGCACCAGCCCGCACAGGACCAGGATCGCGGCGACGGACACCGTTTCCAGCACCAGCATGAGGCGCGCGGCCAGGGTCATGTCGCGATAGGCGCAGAGCACGGCCAGCAGCACCGAGGCGACGCCGAGCGGCAGCCAGATGTTGGGCCAGGACAGGCCGTAGTTGCTGAGGGCGGCGTGGACGAACACCCCGACCAGCGTCGCGGTCGCGGTGGCGAAGCACAGGTAGGTCAGCAGCAGCAGCCATCCGGCGAGGAAGCCGGTGCGCGGGCCGAAGCTGGCCTGCAGGTAGGCGTAGGCCGATCCGGCGTGGGCCATGTGGCGGGCGAAGCCGATGAAGGACAGGCCGACGATGGCCAGCACCAGGGTGCCGATGGCGAAGGACAGCGGCGCGGCCGGTCCTGCCGCCTGGGCGGTGAGGGTGACGTTGAACGCCATCGCCATGGTGGGGGCGATGACGCTGGTGGACAGCGCGATTGCCTCGATCAGGCCGAGCTTGCGGGCGAGAGGCATGGGCGGGTCCTGGACTTTGGGGCTTGCTGGCGGGGGCGATATTACACCAGTCGGCGCGGAGTCTGTCCGATGGCCGGCCGGTTAACGTTGTGGTCGGCGGACGTCGCATGGGCGTCAACACCAGGCTGCAGGGGCGTTATGGCGGGCCGCACGGGCGCCAGAAAGAACCGGGCGGCATGGCGTTGGGAAAAAAGCAGGCACGCCAGAACCAGTTCTTCGAAAGAGGCAGGCACGCCGGCACCAGTCCTTTGCGTCATGGCCGGGCCGGACCCGGCCATCGACACCGCAACGATCGGGTGGGAATGCGACGGCACACGCGGGGACGGGGGCAGCTCGCCGGATCAGGCCCGGCCATGACCTGGGAGCGCGGCGCTCGTCCGCACTGCTCTAACGCGTACCCGACGGAGGCGCCCATCCACGCCTTTGCGCACTGCCAGCGACGAAAAGCACCAGCCACGAAAAGACGTAGGGCCGGACGCCGCGGGCCACGACGCGGTAAGGGCGCACTTCGGGCGAACACAACGCGGGCTGGTATGTTGCTCCGGCAACAAGCTCCCGGGACCTATGCGAGCACAAACTCCGGCGACACCGGAATGTCGATCTCGAGCATGTAGCCGCTCAGGGACTTGCCGTGCTTGTCGCGGCGCAGTCCTGCGACCACGCCCCCGTCAAGCGCCGCGTGCAGGATGAAGATGAACCCATAATGGGTTTCCTGGCGCTCCACGTGGCCGCGAACGATGCCCCTGAAGTGAGTCGCGACGTATTCCGGCGTAAGAACATCGCGGAGCAGGTCCTTGTGCTTCAGATCGTACAGGCAGGACGGATATCAACGAGGTGTCGAATTTGTCACCGGTACGGCCGTGCGCCAGTTCGTGCAGCTTCACGTTCCGAATCATAGCCTAAGACTCCAGATAGCTGACGGAGGAGTGCACTTCCTTCCTGTCGATGATCTGCGGCAGCAGCGGGTCGTACCGCAGCACGCTGGTCTGGATGCCTCCGCCGCCGTAAGGACCGTTGAGATAGAACCCCATGAAGTCGAGGGCGATGCGGTCCGCCTCCTCCTTTTCACGCGTAATCGCGCTGTAGCGGAACTCGACGTACTGAGGATCGGGATCCTCGCGCAGTGCCGCTTCATAGGGCAGGTCGTTGTAGAAGTAACCGCTGTCCATGATGTAGGTGTGGGCGCGTCTGAGCTTCTCCGACCAGATTTCTCCCGCCAGGGCGGCCCGTTTGAGCGCGTTGTGTCCGCGGTACCGGATCGATGCTGCGATGTTGTAGCCGTGATGGTAGCCGAGCAGAACCTTCAGCGTGGACGGCCTTTCCTTGCCGGTGAAGCCGGTGACGAGCACGCGGTTGTCGCCGACTTCCTCTACCCTGACGTCCTGGAACTGCGCGATCACGTCGGGGGTAACGTAGGCTTCGAAGCTGTGCACTTCGTAGTGAAGCTGCTCCAGCACATTTTCCCTGCAGACCCTGCCGCCGGTGTTCTCGAGTTTGGTGATGACAACCTTGCCCGCTTCGTCGTCCACCTCGGCAATCGGGAAGCCGATATTGGCCAGGTTGGACACCGGCTTTCTTTCACAGTCCGTGAAATATCCCCCCGAGGCATGACCGCTGCACTCCAGCAGGTGGCCGACGACCGTGCCCATGGCGATCTTGTTCCAATCACCGCCGGACCAGTTGAACGCATGCGCGAGGGCCGCCACGAACATCGACGGATCGGCGACGCGACCGGCAATGACGATGTCGGCGCCGCCATCCAGGGCTTCCCGGATCGGCTCATAGTACAAGTAGACGTTCGCCGACCCGATGTTGTCACGGATGATGGCGGGATCCGCCGGCAGCCATGCATCGCTTCCGGCAAACACCTGGTACACCTGCGGGGAAAACACCTCGTCCTTGTGGTCCTTGAAATAGGCCGTGACGTCATCTCCTTCGACCACGGCGATCCTGGCTTTCTGGCCATCTTCCGCGAGATAGCCCCGGAGCCATTCTGCCGCCGCCTGCGGATTCGCCGAGCCGTCGTTAGTGATAATTCTGGTTCCCTTTTTCAGACATGGAATGGCACAGCGTCGCATCCGCTCCTGGAAGCGCAAACCATATCCGGGATTCACGCCGGCCATCTGCCGGATATGCGCATCATGGATCGTGCGCTCGGCCAGAGCCTCAAAAATCAAATAGTCGATTTCCGCGTATTTTGCGAGATCTTCAGCCGGATCGACCCAGTCCTCGCTAAAGCCTGAGCCGGCACCGATTTTCACGATTTTGGACATTTCTGTACCCCCTGATCTCCGGGCTGCTCCTGATATGGCCTTTCGGTGCCTCAGCCGCCGCCCCACAGTACGATACCGTTCCAATCATCCCACATAGACACTGCCGAATCCTTCCGGCAAACCGCAAGTACAGCCGCAGTCGCGCGGTTCCGGCCCAGTCGTAGCCAATACAAATGCGCCTTCAGCCGTTGGCTGCCTCTTCGTTCCCATAAATCCGTGGCGCAGTGTCACCGTACATTCGGTCGCCTCCGAATTATGGCGCTACTGTTCACGTGGACATAGTCCGGTCACAACGCCACGCGCGGCACCGACCGGGTCGTGAAATCGGCAAGCAGGGGTTGCGTCTCCACTCACCGACATACGGAGACAACAGACGTCGCTCGATCGTATCCCTGGACCTGACGTTTCTTGGGAACCCCTGCAAACCAACAGGCGAACACGCAAAAATTCTTCAAATCTGCATCAAATATGGTAGCACAGAGACTGCCATTTAATCAATCAGAATAGTCAGCCGCCGGACGACGGCCGAAGAAGTCTGTGGGCAAATCCAGACAAAGCGTCTGATACACTTACCTGCTCTGACATACCTGCCGCATCAGACGGGACGCCCCGGTTCCAGAGATCAGTGGTCAAGTCCATCACCGGGCCTTCATCCCGCGCCGGCCGCGCAGTGCAGTGCAGTGCAAAACAGACCGTATTTGACAACACGTTTTCGTTTGACACGAACACTGGCATGGCACAACTTTTAATGTGCGCCAACAGGCGAACGACAGCCTCGGGGGAGAGTGGTCATGCCAATTTCGATCCGTGCCGCCCAGGAGAGCGACGCCCGTGACTGCGGACGCATTATCCATGCAGCGTTCGCCACCATCGCGGACCAGCATAGCTTTCCACCCGATTTCCCGTCGGAAGACGTAGGGGCCGGCGTTGCCGCGATGCTGATCGCCCATCCCGGCTTCTACGGCGTCGTTGCCGAGGATGAAGGTGCGATCGTCGGCAGCAATTTCCTCGACGAACGTTCCAATGTCGGCGGTATCGGCCCCATCACTGTCGAACCGTCGAGCCAGAACGGCGGGATCGGGCGTCAATTGATGCAGGCCGTCCTGGAGCGCGCAACAACGAGGAAAATGCCCGGCGTGCGGCTGGTGCAGGATGCCTATCACAACCGCTCGCTCTGCCTTTACACGAGCCTGGGCTTCGTGGTGCGCGAGCCGCTCTCGGTGATGCAAGGCACCCCACTCGGTCTTGCCGTCCCCGGATACGACGTGCGTCCGGCAAAGCAAGGCGATCTCGACGCCTGCAATGCGCTGTGCCGGCGGGTGCACGGCTTCGACCGCAGCGGTGAACTCGAAGATGGTATCGCGCAGGGCAGCGCCACGCTGGTCGAGCATCTTGGGCATGTCAGCGGCTACGCCACCGATATCGGCCTGTTCGCGCACGCCGTGGGCGAGACAAACCAGGATCTGAAGGCGCTGATCGGTGCCGCGCCCGCCTTCAGCGGGCCGGGCTTCATCGTACCGACACGCAATCACGATCTGTTCGACTGGTGCCTCGAACAGGGACTGCGCCTTGTCAAGCAGCAGACCCTGATGACCGTGGGCCTCTACAACGAGCCGCGCGGCGCCTACCTTCCATCGATCCTGTATTGACGCTGCGCTCGCCGGAATTTCTCGCTCGCCAGGCCGGCATTGCCCGAAGAACGTCGGAAAGACGTCGATGCGCGTGCTTTGCCGGTCATGGCGATGAACGGTCGGTGGTGTGATACCGGGCCGCTTCCGGGTGTGGCCGGCACAACCATGAGAATGAACGCGCGGCCGACGATCAATGCCACCGCAACCTTATCAGTGACCGCTGCGGCCGCGCCAGCAAGCGTCCCGGCGCCGCCCTACGCCTGCCGACCGGAGGATCCACGATAGCAGGATTGCTTTTTTGGGTTCTGGCAGCAGGATCCCGCAAAGAGGTACTCCGTTGGTCCTACAGGTCGCTTCACACCACATCCGACAGCTTCACCGACGAGCCACGACACCGTACGAACGGACTTACCCAGGGGTCCCCGCAAGGTTCGACACCCCAGCGAGCGTCCAATGTCATGGCCGGCGAAGGCCGACAGACGACGACCTCTGCCGGCGCCATCCGCAAAGTCGCGGATGACAAACCTGCACCCGCCATGAAGGGTTGGAACTGCGTCCAGGCTTCTGTGGTACCGCGGGCGGTTACAGTCCGCCAGCGGTCGCAGCGGGCACCGCTGTCAACCAGCATCGCTGTCAACCATTCGTACTGGCATTACCTCCTGCGGATCAGTCCAACGTCGTTGGTGGTGATCCGTTAGCCCCCGTTCTGCTCCGGTCAAGTCCAGGGCAGAAACGTCATGGTGCCTGTACCTGTAGCCGACACAAACCGGGACATGCCAGACAGCATACACAGTGCCATCTTTGGAAACGATCATGGTAGCCTTAGCCGAAGTTGGTATTGACCGTTATGGCCCATTCGCCGCAATTCCTCCCTCATACGCGTCCTCGTGCGTTCCCCGTCAGAAACGTCGGAAATCAGTAGGAGAGGCCAATGGCCCGTACGGTGTTGTCAGTATCAATCGCAACTGTCCTGGCGCTTGGAACAGCCATGGCAGCGAACGCCCAACCCACCGTTCTCACCAACCCGCAGTTGGATGCGGTGACTGCCGGGGTTGCCACGCCCCAGTTGCCGCCGCCGCCGTCGCTGCCAAGCTACGATGCGGTCCGGGCGGGCATACAGCAGTTGTCTGCCGATGTCCTCGGCCGGGCATCGCTGACGACGCTGCATATGGACCTTTCGAACATCCAGACCCATCTGACCGCATTGGTGGTGGTCCGCTAATTCCGGTCTTCGTCGTCGCACGCGAAACGGCGGTGGCCCACATCGCTCCGGAGGGCAGGCATGTCGCTCCGGCGCCGGTGCACCGCCGATCTGCCTGACCCAGTTCCCGCCGCACACGGGCGTTGTGCGGTACCGGACGCGCCTCCACGGCCTGGGCAACGGACCCGGATGGTCGGGCCGCCGACGATCGCGGCGTTGAACGGTATGCGTCAACGCCGGTGCGGCGCAGACACGTACCCGGCTGCGCAGCGATTGATCCACGGGCGTGCTGTCACAGCTTGACTCCGCGCCGGCATGTAGTCACTTATACTAACTATGCGCGACGCGGAGATCACCGCCGGCCTCCCCCATCCGGTTCCCCACGGAACCGGCGCGGCAAGCCCATCCCGCAGAACATCACCGACATGCTCGCCCTGGTCCGCATCCTGCGCGGCTACGGTCCGCATCTGGCGGAAACACTCGAACACCGGGCGGTCGCACGCGGCTTCGCCACCCTCGCCCAGTTCTTCGGCATAGTCCGCATCGCAACCATCCGCGCCAGGCCCGCGCGCGGCCTGCTGCGCGCCATGGCGCTGGAACGCGTGCTGCTGGCCCGTGCCGCGCGCGGCCGGGACCTCGTGTTCTGCAAACGCCGCCAGCCCGCCACATGCCCCACCCGCACGCATCCCGCAAAACCTGCGGCCGAACCACAACCGCTCCGCCGCCGTCCCGCCCGTGCCCCTGATCGGGACGATCCTGCCCTCGACCCCGAATGTCCTGGTCAATCTCCTTGGTGATGTTGGGTTCGGCGGGTCCAGTGTCTTTGGCGGTCGGTGCCGGACGCCGAATCTGGAAAAACGCGCAGCCAACGGCCTTCGGTACAATCGGTTCCAGACGACGGCGCTCTGCTCGCCAACCCGACAGGCATTGCTGACGGGCCGCAACCACCATTCGGTGGGCATGGGTGGCATTACCGAGATTGCGACCTCGGCGCCCGGCTGCAATTCGATCCTGCCGGAACACCTGCGCGCCCATTGCGCCCGCTGCATCGGCACAATGCCTCCTTGACTACGCGACGCGAACCTGTTAGTATTACAAACTATGCGTGACGCGGACACCACCGCCGGCCTGCCTCCCCCACCCGATCCCCCACAGATTCGGCCCGGCAAGCCCATCCCGCAGAACATCGCCAGAATGCTCATCCTCGTCCGCGTGCTGATCGGCTACGGTCGCCATCTCGCGGAAACACTCGAGCATCGCGCCGCCGCCCGCGGCTTCTCCAGCGTCGCCCAGTTCTTCGGCACCGCCCGGGTCACAACAATCCATGCCCGCCTCGCCCGCGGCCTGCTGCGCGCCATGGCCCTGGAACGCGTGCTGCTCGCCCGCGCCGCCCGGGGCCGTGACCTCGTCTTCCACAAATCCCGCCAGCCGAAAGCCCGCGCGCATCCCACGGCTCCCGCAGCCACGCCGCAAGCACCCCGCCGCCCGCGTGTTCCCCCCGCGGACCCGGACGAAACCCCTGCCCTCGACGCCCTTCCAACGCTGGAGCAACTCGAAGCCGAGATCCGCCGCCGCCCGATCGGCCAGGCCGTCGCCGCGATCTGCCAGGACCTCGCCATTTCCCCCAGCTTGTGCGAGGGCCAGTTCTGGTTCGCACTCTCCTGCGCGATCATGTGGTACCGCGGCAATCTTCCCAGGCTCATGAAGACGTTCCGCCGCCGCGAGGTCCACTTCTGCGACACCGAAGCCGACCGCAATCCTGCGCTCGGCTGGCCGGAACCAACCCGGGAGGGCATCCGCCGCAGGCTGGGCTTCTTCATCGGCGAACCACCGGTCACGCCATTCCCCCTGTCCCTGCCATTCCCGGGGCCGGCCGCGTCTCCCCAGCCACCCTGACCCCACACGTGCCAGGCGCCGCAACGCACATCCCCCTTGGCGCCCCGCCCCGGTTGCGGCACTGACTCCCCATGGAACAGGTCACCGTCATCGGCGCCGGCGCCTGGGGCACCGCGCTCGCCCTCCAGGCCCTGCGCGCCGGCAGCCACGTGCGCCTGTGGGCGCGCGACAAGGCACGTGCCGCGGAGATCGCCGCCACCCGCCACAACCCCCGCCTGCCCGCCGCCGCATTGCCGCCGGACCTCGAGGTCACCGCCGACCTGTCCGCCACCGCCGGCCTGCGCCTGCTGGCCGTCCCCATGCAGCACCTGCGTGGTGTGCTCGCCCGCCTGCCGCGCAGCCCCGCCCCGCTGGTCGCCTGTGCGAAGGGCCTGGAAACCGGCACGCTCCGCCTGCCCCTGGAACTGGTCGCCGAACTCCACCCCGGCACGCCGGCCGCCGTGCTGACCGGCCCGAACTTCGCGCATGAGGTCGCCGCCGGCCTGCCCGCCGCCGCGGTGGTCGCCGCCACCGACCCGGCCCTGCGCGACCAGGTCACCGCCCGGCTGTCCACCCCCACCTTCCGCCTCTACGGCAATGACGACCCGGTCGGCGCCCAGGTGGGCGGGGCCGCGAAGAACGTGATCGCCATCGCCGCCGGCGCGGTGATCGGCGCCGGCCTGGGCGAGAATGCCCGTGCCGCGCTGATCACCCGCGGCCTGGCGGAACTCGCCCGCCTCGCCACCGCGCTGGGCGGCCGGCGGGAGACGGTGATGGGCCTGTCCGGCCTGGGCGACCTGCTGCTGACCTGCACCGGCCCGTCGAGTCGCAACTTCAGCCTGGGCGTGGCGCTGGGCGGCGGGGAGAGTCTGGCGGACGTCCTGGCCGCCCGCAGCGCCGTCACCGAGGGCGTGGCCACCGCCCCGGCCCTGGTCGCCCGCGCCACCGGCCCCGGCATGGCCGCCCCCGTGGACATGCCGATCTGCACCGCCGTCACCGACCTGCTCGCCGGGCACTGCACCGTGCCCGAGGCGATGGAGGCCCTGCTGTCCCGCCCCCGCCGCGACGAATAGGCGCGGGCCCCCGGTGGACCGCGTTCAGCCCCCGAACCGCCCTGCCCGCCCCCGGCTCGCGCCTGGACGAAATCCCCCACCGGATTGCCGGCCGCCCATCCATGAACCACGCCGTGACGCCACTCCCGGAGGCGATGGCGGAGGCGCTTTCCACGGTGCACCACCCCGGGGGGCACTCTCTGGTGTCACCCCGGAATGCATTCGGGCGCGACGGCGTCCCCCGGCTGCGCTACACGGCCCCCCATGCTGCGTAGTGTACCTGACGGTCGGCGGCTGGACCATGGTGAGCCGCGTGCTGGGCTTCGCCCGCGACATGCTGATCGCGGCGATGCTGGGTGCCGGCCCGATCGCCGACGCCTTCTTCGTCGCGCTGAAGCTGCCCAACCTGTTCCGCCGCCTGTTCGGCGAGGGCGCGTTCAATGCCGCCTTCGTCCCCGCCTTCTCCGGCATGCTCACCGCCGAGGGCCCGGACACCGCGCGCCGATTCGCCGAGCAGGCGTTCTCGGTGATGGTGGTGTCGCTGGGGGTGCTGACGGTTGTGGGCGAGATCTTCATGCCGCAGCTCATCACCGTGCTGGCGCCCGGTTTCGTCGCCATCCCGGCGAAGTTCAAGCTGGCGGTGATGCTGTCGCGCATCACCTTCCCCTACCTGGTGCTGATCTGCCTGGCCGCGCTGGTCGCCGGCATGCTGAACGGGCTGGACCGGTTCACCGCCGCCTCGGCGTCCTATGTGCTGTTCAACGTGGTGTCGATCGCCAGCCTGTTGTGGCTGACCCCTTATGTGCCGACCGCGGGCCATGCGCTGGCCTGGGGCATCACCGCCTCCGGCGTGGGGCAGTTGGGGCTGCTGCTGTGGGCGGTGCGGCGGGCCGGCATGGCGATCCGCATCCCGCGGCCGCGGCTGACGCCGCAGATCCGGCTGCTGCTGCGGCGGATGGCACCCGGGCTGGTGGGGGCCGGCGTCACGCAACTGAACCTGGCGATCGACGTGATCATTGCCAGCCTGCTGCCCGCCGGCACCGTGTCGCTGCTGTACTACGCCGACCGGGTGCAGCAACTGCCGCTGGGGGTGATCGGCACCGCGGTGGGCACGGCGCTGCTGCCCATGCTGTCGCGCCAGGTGCGTGCCGGCGAAGGGCCGGCGGCGCTCGCCACGCTGAACCGGGCGATCGAATACGCGCTGTTCCTCACGCTGCCGGCGGCGGCGGCGCTGATCATCTCGGCCTATCCGGTGATGTGGGCGCTGTTCGGCCGCGGTGCGTTCAGCGCGCACAGTGCGCTGCTGTCGTCGCAGGCGCTGGCGGCCTACGCGATCGGCCTGCCGGCCTTCGTGCTGGTGAAGGTGCTGGCCCCCGGCTTCTTCGCCCGCGGCGACACCGCCACGCCGGTGAAGATCGGCGTCGCCGCGGTGGTGCTGAACCTGGCCATGAACCTGGCCTTCATGGTGCCGCTGCAGCAGGTCGGGCCGGCGCTGGCGACCAGCCTGGCGGCGATCTTCAACATGGGCCTGCTGGGCGCCGTGCTGATCCGGCGCGGCCACCTGCGCACCACCGGGGACCTGCTGCAGCGGGTCGGTCGCATGCTGGCCGCGACCCTGGTGATGAGCCTGGCACTGTGGGCCGCGCAGCATGCACTGTTCGCCGCCCCCCTGCACGGCATGCTGCGGCTGGCGGCGCTGGGTGCGCTGGTGGGAACCGGGCTGGTGGTGTACGGCGTCGCCGCACTTGCTGTTCGGCGCGGCGGACCGCGCGCAGATCGCGCAGTTGCTGACCCGCCGCTCGGCCCGGGCCCGCGCGCGATAGCGTTGGCCGAATACGCGGGACTACGGGTCCGCCGACTGCGGAACCGCGCCGGCCTCGATGCTTTGCACCAGGTCGCTGACCTCCAGCGTTTCGACGCAGAGTTGCTCCAGAGCGATCGGGCATGGCGTATCGGCAAGTCGCGAGACGACCTGGTCGCGTGCCGCGTCCCGTTCCCGCGCCTCCAGGTCGAGCCTCGCCTGGCGCACCGCGCGGCGCCAGAGCAGCGCCATATCGACCTTGGCCCGCATCGAGCGGGTGAGACGGTCCAGCAGATCGGTGTGCCAGGTGCCAATCTCGGCCGCCCAGTGCCGGATGCTTGCGGCATCCGGGTCGGCCCAGCACTTGATCGCATGCACCAGGATCAGTTGGATCCGGCTTCTGACGGCGTGCAACTGGCTGATGCCCACGTCCTCGATCTCCTCCGCCACATGCGCAAGATCGAGCTCGTTCGGCAGGTCGCGCCGGCCGGCGAGGCGTCGCAGCGCCGCTGCCTGCTGTTCGGACCAGGCATAGACATCCTCGTCGTACAGGCTCGTCCCGCTCATCGCACCTCCTCGCCCGGAAACATGGCGCCGGACCTTCGCCGGCGCAATCGCGCCATTGCGGCCGGCTGGGCATCCCGCGGCGGAGCGCGTTGAATGGCGGGATGGCGACTCGAGACACGCGGCCCACCCTGCCCAGCCTGTTCCTGGCTTTCGCCAGCATCAGCGTGATGAGCTTCGGCGGGGCACTGGCCGCCTGGGTCCGGCGGGAGGTGGTGCAGCGGCGCGGCTGGCTGGACGACAAGCAGTTCCTGTCCGGCTACGCGCTGAGCCAGTTGATCCCCGGCGCCACCAACGTGAACCTGTCGGTGTTCATCGGCACCATTCTGCGCGGCACCCCTGGCGCGATCGCGACCCTGGCCGGGCTGACCGCGGTGCCGGTCGGGCTGATGCTGGTGATCGGCGCGGTGTATCTGCGCGCGCAAGGGCTGCCGGGCGGGGTTGCGGTCGGCGCCGCGCTGACCGGGATGGGCGCGGTGGCGATCGGGCTGAACCTGGGCATGGGCATCCGCCTGGCTCGGCGCGGGATAAGCGGGCTGGTGCCGGCCGGAGTTGCCGCGGCGATCGCCATCGCCATCGGCGTGTTCGGCTTCAAGCTGCTGCATGTGCTGCTGGTGATGATCCCGGTCAGCCTGCTGCTTGCCTGGTGGACCGGGCCGGAGCCGCGGCCATGATCGCCACCCTGCTGCAACTCGCCGGGTTGTTCGGGCTGCTGTCGCTGCTGGCGATCGGCGGCGGGGCCGGCGTGCTGCCGGACATGCAGCGGGCGGCCGTGGCGCATGGCTGGGTGACGGCAAACGAGTTCCTGGAGATGTTCGCCATTTCCCGTGCCGCCCCCGGCCCGGGTTCGCAGATCGTCGTGCTGATCGGCCAGAAGGCGGCGGGGCTGCCCGGCGCGGCGGTGGCGTTCCTGGCGATGTTCGGCCCGTCCAGCCTGATCGTGTTCTGCGCCGCCCGGTTCTGGCACCGCGCCGAACACACGGCCTGGCGGTCCCTGGTGGAGCGGGCGATGGCTCCGGTCGCCATCGGCATGACCTTCGCCAGCGGCCTGGCGCTGCTGCGCACCACCGAGCACGGCTGGGTGGCACCCTGCGTAACAGTGGCCGCCATGCTGGCCTTCGCCTTCACGGAGGTGCACCCGATACTGCTGCTGACGGCCGGCGCGGCGGTTCTGCTGGCCGCCGGCGGGTAGGCACGATCGTGCTGGCCTTGCGCACGGGATTGCGATAGGCGCAGCCGGTGCATGCAAGGGTGGGTCGATGCCGCTGCAAGTTGGAATTGGGGTCGCAACGTACAATCGGCGGAACATCCTGGCCGCGACACTGGATCACATCCATCATCACACGAAATACCCGTTCGTCTCGGTCGCGGTGGCCGATGACGGGTCCACCGACGGCACGATGGAGATGCTGCAGTCCCGCAACATCACCGCGGTGACGGGGCGCAACATGGGCATTGCGTGGAACAAGAACCGCGCCCTGTTCCTGCTGACCGAGCTGTTACGCTGCGACATCGTCATCCTGCTGGAGGATGATTTGTTTCCCGCCAGCGACAACTGGGAGCTGGAGTGGATCAAGGCCGCGCTGCAATGGGGCCATGCCAACCTGGCCGGCGACTGGATGACCGAGAACTTCCTGTCCGGCGCCGGCACGCTGGAGGATCCGATCCGCAGCAAGGCGGTCACCGCCCAGTGTTCGGTGTATTCGCGGGAGGCCCTGCTGTTCGGCGGCTATTTCGATCCGCGCTTCCGCGGCTACGGGCATGAACACGTGGAGCACTCGCGCCGCATGGTTCGCGTCGGCTATGGCGGCCGTGAGGAGACAATGCCGGACGGGCACTCCCAGACGGTGTTCCTGTTGCTGCGCGGGGCGATCCGGTTCGCACCGGCCCCCAGCACCTTCAACCAGGAACAGGTGGACCGGAATCTGGAACGCGCACAGGAGGCGTTCTTCGACTTCAGCTACCGTGCCCCATGGCGCAATGAGGAGGAGATGGCGCAGTTCCGCGAGGAAATGCGCAACGCCACGCCACGCGTATTGTAAAACCGACAGCCACCGGCCGCAGTATCCGGGTGACGGCAGTCTGTTCCGGTTGAGCCGGTTGGTCGCCTGCTCCCGGTTTGGCTGACGGCACGCTGCGTCATAGCATGGCCCCGCCGAACCTGGGGGGAACCACGCCATGGGCACCACGACACAACCAGCCAGCAGCCCGTATCTGCCGGTGCGCGACGACTGGCTCGCGCGCCGCACCGAAGCGATCCTGGAACCCGACCTGCCGATCGTCGATCCGCATCACCATCTGTGGGATCGCCCCAACTGGCGCTACATGCTGGACGACCTGCTGGCCGACACCAACAGCGGCCACAACATTGTCGCCACCGTGTTCGTGCAATGCCGCTCCATGCACCGCGCCGGCGGCCCGGAGGCGATGAAGCCCGTGGGCGAAACCGAGTTCGTCAACGGCGTCGCCGCCATGAGCGCCTCCGGCGGCTTCGGCCCGACCAAGGTCTGCGCCGGCATCGTCGGCCACGCCGACCTGCGCCTGGGCGGGCGCGTGCGCGAGGTGCTGGAGGCGCATATCCGCGCCGGCGGCGGCCGGTTCCGCGGCATTCGCCACATCACCGCCTGGGATGCCGACCAGGCGCTGATGAACCCGGCCTATGCCCCACCGCCCAAACTGATGTACGACGCCACCTTCCGCGAGGGATTCGCCGCCCTGGCACCGCTGAACCTGAGTTTCGACGCCTGGCTGTACCATCCGCAGATCGAGGATGTCACCGCCCTGGCGCAGGCCTTTCCCGGCACACAGATCTGCCTGAACCATGTCGGCGGACCTCTGGGCATCGGCACCTATGCAGGCAAGCGGCAGGAGGTGTTCGCCGCCTGGTCGCAATCCATCCGCGCCCTGGCGCAATGTCCCAATGTCGTCGTCAAGCTCGGCGGCATGGCCATGCGCATCAACGGCTTCGACTTCCATGAGAAGGCCGACCCGCCATCCTCGGAAACGCTGGCCGCGGCGTGGAAACCCTATGTGGAGACCTGCATCGAAGCCTTCGGCGCGGCGCGCTGCATGTTCGAGAGCAACTTCCCGGTGGACAAGGGCTCCTACGCCTACGCACCGTTCTGGAACGCGTGCAAAATCCTGGCACGCGGCGCCAGCGATTCGGAAAAGACGGAGCTGTTCAGCGGCACCGCCGCACGCTTCTACCGGCTGGAACTCTGACGGGACACGCAGGCCATGCAAACCGTACAAATCGGCGACGTCACCATCACCAGCATCATCGAACGCGACGGGCCCTGGCGCCGGCCGCAGGACATGTTCCCCGCTTATGATCCGGATATCGGCAAGCGGCACCTCGCGGCGCTGGACCCGGTGATGTACGACCCGGCCTCGGACCGGATGGTGATCACCTACCAGACCTTCGTCGTGCGCACGCCGCATCACACCATGCTGGTGGACACCTGCACCGGCGAGGACAAAGGCTACCCCGCGCCGATGGACTTCCCGAAGCAGCGCTGGCTGGACGAGTTCCGCGCCGCCGGGCTGAGCTTCGAAGTCGATCGACTACGTGTTCTGCACCCACCTGCACATCGACCACTGCGGCTGGAACACCGTGCTGCGCGACGGGCGCTGGGTGCCGACCTTCCCCAACGCGAAATACGTGTTCCACAAGCGCGAATACGCGGCGTGGGAGGAAGCGACGAAGCGCGGCGCCAATCCCCCCGGCGATGTCTGGCGCTTCAACTGCGAGCCGGTGGTGCAGGCCGGCCAGGCATTGCTGGTCGATGACGACTACATGCTGGACGACATGGTGTGGCTGACGCCGACACCTGGCCACGCCCCGTGCCACTGCTGCGTCAACATCAAATCGGGCGGCCAGCGCGCCGTGGTCACCGGCGACCTGATGCACCACGCGTTGCAGGTGCGCGAACCGGACTGGTCCACCGTGTTCGACTGGGACCCGAAGCAGGCCGCGGCGTCACGCCACAAATTCTTCGGCGAGGTGGCGGACACATCGGCACTGATCCTGCCGGTGCACTTTCCCAGCCCGACCGTGGGCCGCATCACCGCGGATGGTGCAGGGTTCAACTATACATACGTGCGGTAGCGTGAACGCGCCGGCAGCGCAGACCCGCTGCCGGCGACCTCGCCGCGCCCGTCCGGGCCCGAAGGCTATTTGGTATCCGGCTTCGGTTCGGCATCTCCCGTCCCCGCGGTCTCCGGCTTCGCCGTGAAGTCGAACATATCCATCATGTCTCCGATCGCCGGGCTGTTCGTCGGAACATAGGGGTTGTCGGCCGTCGTCTTCGGATTCGGCAGGTTATCGCGGCTCCGGGCAGAAATCGGGCCAACCCGCCAGTTCGCCTCGATGAATTTCAGGATCGACACGTGATCCGTGTAGCTGTGCACCACGCGGCCACCGCTTGAGTACGGCGACACCACGATCATCGGAATGCGCGGGCCGTCACCGAAGAAGTCCAGCGGCTGGATGTAGCCGGAATCGTAGTAGCCACCCGATTCGTCGGTGGTGATGAACACCGCCGTCGAAGCCCACAGCTTCGGGTCGGCCTGCAAGGCAGTGATGACGCGGCGGGTAAACGCCTCGAACAGATCGACCTTGGAGGACGCCGGATGCCCGTCATCCAGCGCACCCGGCTTCACCAGGGATACCGCCGGCAGGACGCCCCGCTTCAGGTCTGCCTGAAAGTTGCGCATATCCTGGATCATGCTGTCCCGCAGGGCAGGCCTGGTCATGATCGAGGTTTCGTAGTTGAACGGATTGCAGATCGCGCAATAGGTATTGTGCGGATCCCGCGGGTTCGCCCTGTAGCGGTCCCACCCCTGGGCGAACCACGTCACCGACACACCGGCCGCATGCAGCATGTCACCGATGCTGGGCGTGGTGACCGGCGGCACGACAAAGGTCCCGGTATTCACCTTGCCGTTGCCCAGATATCCCGGTGCATAGTTGTTGAGCAGGTAGTAGTGGCCAGGCTGGCAATGCGGGTCGATCTTCCGCGGCAGCGACTGCAGGTAATGCACCACCGCACCGACGCCAGGCTGCGACGCGTCGGCACAGGCGCTGTATGAACCGCCGCGATACCCGTCCTGCGTGTACCAGTTGTTCGTGCCATGCTGTGGATCGGGATTCTCGATCTGCGCGGCGGGTGGCTTCGTCGCGACACCCTCGGCGCCGGTGTACCAGAGCGCGTCCCCGAACCCGGCGATGATGCTGTTGAGGCCGGTGCCGCCCATCGCCGGCTGGTGGTAATTGTCGGCGAGCGTGTACTCGCGTGCCAGCCTGGCAAAATACGGCGCGTCACCCTGCTGCACGTTGTAGAACCCCAGGGCAGCCGCACCCTCGCCGGTGCTCTGGTCGGTGAAGTCCTTCGGCTGGATGGCGCCGTTGCCGCCCGCCCCTGTCGCCACTTCCACCCAGGCAAACAGGTCGTGCAGGCAACCGCTGGGATTTTCCGCCGTTGCATGGTCGGCGGAGCAATCGGACTGCTGCCAGTTCTGGTAGAACCGGTGCACCGGGCTGGCCGCATAGGAATCGTATGGCACGCCGGGGGTGATCTGGAACGGGCCGGGCGGCAGCTTGTTCACATCGGCGATCCGGGTATCGATGCTGCGCCGGGGCAGGCCGGTCGCACCGGTCGTCAGCATGGCGATGTCTTGGGGCGGCAGGCTGTGATCGGCTGCCGACGCGGCTGCCTTGGTCGCGAAGGGTGGCGGATCGGTGTCACTGGGCGCGGTGTGCGCGCTGCCGGTCAGCGGCGGCGGCAACACGGCGTACACGCCCGCTTTTGCCGGGGCGATGCTGTAGCCCTCGGCGTCCTTCGCGCGATACTGGATCGCCCTGGCGAAGTTCGGCCCCGGGTGGCCCGATGCGTCGATGATGCCTTCCGACAGAAGGTTCCGGACGGTCTGGCCCTTTTCCGGCTGGTAGGTGGCGAACAGGTGATCGAAGCTGCGGTTCTCGCCGTAGATGACGATGACATGTTTGATCGGTGTCGCGGTGTCATTGTCATGCGGCGCGGCCTGTCCCGCAGGGGGGAGCGCCATCGCTGCGCCCAGCGCGGTCCACAACAGGCAAAGCAGCCGCCAACGCGGCCGCGCGAGATCGAGCATTTCCTGCCCCCGGACTGGCTGGTGAGAGATCGCCGCGCCCTAGCACCGGCTTGTGACGATTCGCGGGCAGCATGCTGACCGTTGCATGACGATCCCGCCATCCGCCGGTGGGATGACCGGCCCGCCACCAGGTTCCGTCCTGCCGCAAGACCGAACGGGCCGGGCATCGGCCCGAACGGCCAGAACCGGGGCGGCCCGGCCGTCCGGGCCCTGCGTTGGCGTCAGAGCCCGCGAAACACCGGCCGGCGCTTTTCCATGAATGCGCGGCGCCCTTCGATGAAGTCCTGCGTGTCGAAACAGGCCTTCGTCAGCGTCTCGGCCGCCGCCAGGTCCCCTTCGGCCCCCTTCGCCAACTCGCCGACGGTGCGCTTCAGCGCCCGGATGGTCAGTGGTGCATTGTCGGCGATGGTGGCGCAGTAGTTGCGAACGTAATCCTCCAGCTCCGCGTCCGGCACCACGCGGTTCAGCAGGCCCATGCCCTGCGCCTCGGCCGCGGTGAAATGACGGGCGGTGAAGAAGATTTCCTTGGTGAAGGACGGCCCCACCACGTCCATCAGCTTCTTGACCCCGGGATGACCGTAGCCCAGGCCGAGCCGAGCGGCGGGGATGCCGAATTTGGAGGCTTCGGTGGCGATGCGGAGGTCGCAGCAGATGGCGATCGCCAGGCCGCCGCCGATGCACCAGCCGCGAATCATCGCGATCACCGGCTTGCTGCACTCCATCAGGCGCCGGCTCGCGCGGTCGCTGATCCGGTCGTAGTGCTCGTTGGCCTCGCGGGAGGCACGCGCGTCCTCGAATTGCGAAATGTCGGCGCCGGACACGAACGCCTTGCTGCCGGCGCCCTTCAGCACGATCACCCGCACGGCCGGATCGCTCTCGAACCGGTCGAGGATGTCGGGAATTGCCTCCCACATGTCCAGCGACACGGCGTTGTGCCGCTCCGGCTTGTTGAAAATCATCCAGCCGATCGGGCCTTCGATTTCGGCCAGCATCTTGCCGGTCTTCAGCGGGACGGTGACGGCGTCGTTCATACGGGGCCTCCTCTGCGGGTGCGGGCTTGCTGCGGGCCGGTCCTGCGGCGGTGCCGGGACCGAAAGCCCCCAGTCATGCCCGTGTGCCGCGCAGATTGCCAGCCCTCGCCCAGCGCGGGCCCGCCATGGCGGGACTTGCGCGACGCAGAAGTCCCGGAACATTCTTCCTGCCATCGGGAGGAAGCACCATGGCCGGACCATATAATCACTACCGCAACACCGCCGCGCGACAGCACGGCATGCCAGGCCGGGACAGCCGCCCGCGCAGCCAGACCGTGGACATCCATTCGCACGCCGCGGTACCGGCCGCGGCCGAGATCGCCCGCCCCCATCTGCAGCCGAACCCGCAGGCCGGAATGCTGACCGAGGAGACGCAGTTCCTGACCCGCAAGCAGGACCAGGACCGCACGCCCAACCTGACCGACCTGGCGCTGCGGATGCACGATTTCGCCTCCATGGGGCTGGACGCGCAGGTGATCAGCCCGGCCCCGGGTCAGTGCTTCTATAACGTACCGCCCGCGATCGGCGTCGAAGCAGCGCGGGCGGTGAACAACGGCATCGCCGAGATCGCCGCCAGCGACAGGCAGCGCATTCCCGCCGCGATGGGCAGCGTACCCCTGGGCGCCGGCGGCAATGCCGCAGCCGAAGAGCTCGAACGCGCCATCACCACGCTCGGCCTCAAAGGCGTGGAGATCCTGGCGCATGTCGGCGACAAGGAGTTGTCCGATCCAGAGTTTGCCCCGTTCTGGTCCAAGGCCGAGTTGTTGGGCGCGGTGGTGTTCATCCACCCGTCCGGCTATCCGCAGCCGCAGCGCCTGACGCGGTTCTACTTCAACAACGTCATCGGCAACCCGCTGGATACCACGGTGGCGCTGCACTACCTGATCTTCGACGGCGTGCTGGAGCGTCACCCGAACCTGAAGATCATCGCCGCGCATGGCGGCGGCTATCTGCCGGCCTATTCCGGCCGCATCGATCACGGCTGGGGCGCACGCAGCGACGCGCATGGCGACCTGCCGAACCCACCCAGCTTCTACCTGAAGAAGATCTACTTCGACACGATCGTGTTTACCCCGCACCAGTTGGAAGCACTGGTCACGCTGTTCGGCGCGGACCACGTGCTGCTGGGCACCGACTACCCGTACGACATGGCGGACTACGACCCGCTGGGGCTGCTCGCGGCCTGCAGCGAACTCAATCCCGAGCAGGTCTCGGCGATCGCCGGCGGGAATGCCAAACGCATGTTCGGGTTCTGACGCAGGATCACCAGCCGGCACGCCGACCCGCCCCAGACCTTCGGTTGACCGGCGGTACCGCTGCCCGGAACGGGTGGCGGTACGGATTCCTGCCGGTGCCGCGGCAATTCAGTGACGTTACGTAGAACGTTCTGTTGCGCCTCCATGAAACCTGTTGCGCAACACCGGATCTGCGCGCGAACGGGCCGCCTTTCGCGTTGTGTCACGCGCGATGTTCGTGCACAGGACGCCACGGAGTTCGCGTCTGGAGTCCATGGCAGAACGCCTGCGCGCTGATCTCCGCATCGAGGTGACCTGGGGACGTGAGGATGGCGCCGGAGATAACTGCCAACAGCGTCGCCAAAGCCTATGGTCGCCTGGCGCCTGTGTATGACTTCGTCTTCGGCCCGGTCTTCCGCTCCGGCAGGGCGGCTGCCGTTGCGGCGGCAAACCGGATCGGCGGCAAGGTCCTGGAAGTGGGCGTCGGCACCGGCTTGTCGCTGCCCGGCTACAGGAACTGCACGGTCGTGGGCATCGATATCTCGCAGGCGATGCTCGACAAGGCGTCACGCCGGGCGGAGGCGCTGGGCCTTCACCACGTGACATCGCTGAACGTGATGGACGCCGAACACCTGGCGTTCCCCCAGGCATCGTTCGATGCGGTGGTGGCGCAATACGTGATCACCGCCGTGCCGCATCCGGAAAAGGCGCTGGATGAGCTGCTGCGCGTCGTCCGGCCAGGCGGGGAGGTCATCATCACCACGCGTATCGGCGCGGACACGGGCATGCGCGGCACGCTCGAACGATGGCTGATGCCGGTGACCACGCGTCTTGGCTGGCGCACGGAATTTCCCCTGCAGCGCTATCAGGACTGGGCGGCGGCATCCGGGGCGCACATGGTCGAGCATCGCCCGATACCGCCGCTGGGCCATTTTTCGCTGATCCGGTACGTGAAGCCGGCAGACACCACGCCGGCGGCCGGGACGCAGCCACACGCCGCTCCGCCGTCCTGATGTCCGCGCCGGGAGAGCTTTCTGCAAGGAGCCGTAATGCGCAGTTTTCTTGAGTGCCTCAGGGTACAGCGTTGGGACGATCACCGCTATTATCATCACAGCCGCATCAACCAGAGCCTGCACTTGTTGAGTGCGCTCAGTTTCGTCTGCGCCTATGTCACGGCGGCGAGCGATCCGGCGAGTGCCTCGCTGATCGGCTGGCTGGTGGCGATGACCAGTCGCCAGATGGGTCACTTCTTTTTTGAACCGAAAGGCTACGATGCGGTCAACCGGGCGACGCACGAGTACAAGGAGTTGATCAAGGTCGGCTACAACCTGCGGCGCAAGGTCGTGCTGCTGAGCATCTGGGCGCTGTCGCCGCTGGTGCTGTTTGCCAACACGACACTGTGGGGCGTGCTTCCGCGTCCGGTGACGATCAGCGGCGTGGTACGAAATATCGGCTACCTGTGGCTCTATATCGGGATCGGCGGGCTGCTGTTCCGCACCGTGCACCTGTTCTTCATCAGCGGTGTGCAGACGGGGCTGGTCTGGGCGACCAAGATCCTGACCGACCCGTTCCACGACATCAAACTCTATTACCGCGCCCCCACCCGTCTGCTGCGCGGTGAATTGTTCGATACGGAGCTGGTGGAGCAACACGAGGCTCAGGCTGTCGCCTGTGGGCCGACGCCGTGACCGGGCCGCGCCCGTCACGACAGGGCGATACGCCATGCCAAGCGGCTTGCCGACACACAATCGTCCCGACTCCGACGCACGGCCGCTCCCACATCGTCATGGCCTGCGCAGGCAGGCCATCGACGCCCGTTCACAAGAGCCATCGACAGAGACGTGGATTGTAGGCCTGCACCGAAGTTGACGGGGTGAAGACGAACCATCGGCCCAACGCCACATGCGTCGAACGCCACGCCAGTTTGTCTCCGGGTCTAGCGCCGACCTGGCCAGTCCCACACCTGCCCCAGCGTTTCCCGTAGCACCTGGCGCTTGATGGTCTTGTTCGTCGTCGCGGGAGCCGTGGCCCACCAGCCGTCCCGCTGCATCGCCCGCGCGGCCGCAACGAAGCCCTCAGCCACGGCGGCGAAGTTCTGCTCCGTATAGTTCAGGCTGAAGATCAGCCGCCCGGTGCCCACCCAGCTCAGCGCGAGCCCCTGCGCACGCAGATAGTATTGCAGCATCCAGTTATAGCGCGACGGCCGCGTATAGCAGACCGTCCAGATGGTCGAGAGATTGGCAACACGAACCGGCAGGTCCTCGGCTGCCAGCGCCTGGTTCAGGCGGTCGGCACGCCCGTTCCAGGTCTCGTCGAGCCCGTCATACAGTGTCAGCGTCTCGGGCTTCTCAAGATGCTGCAGGAATGCGTGCATTGTTCCCATCACATAGGGATGCGCGTTGAACGTGCCGCGGGCGAAGCAGATATCCCCGGGACGGTCCTCGCGATACCGCCGCATCAGATGATGGCGCCCGCACAGCACCCCCACCGGCAACCCGCCGCCCAGCGTCTTGCCATAGGTGACGAAATCCGGTCGCACACCGAAATACGCGCTGGCACCACCGGGCGCGAGGCGGAAGCCCACGAACACCTCGTCGAAGATCAACGGAATATCACGCTCGGTGCACACCACGCGCAGCTTGCGCAGCCATGCGGTATAGGCCGCGCGGTCGAAACCCGCGCGCCGGTCGCTGACCACCAGCGACGAGTCGGCCGGCGCCGATGCATTCGGGTGCAGCGCCTGCAGCGGATTGACCAGCACGCAGGCGATATCGCGGCGGGTGCGCAGCACGTGCAGCGTACGATCCGACATCTCCGCCAGGGTGAAGGTGTCGCGCGCCGGCTGCGGGTTGCCGATTCCCGGCTGCACGTCGCCCCACCAGCCGTGATACGCGCCGGCGAAGCGCACCAGATAACGCCGCCGCGTGTGATAGCGGGCCAGGCGAACGGCCTGCATCACCGCTTCGGTGCCGGACATGTGGAACGACACCTCATCCAGCCCGGAGATGTCGCGCAGCCGAGCGACGTTGTAGGCGACCACCGGGTGGTAGGAGCCGAGAACGGGTCCGAGGTCGGAGACCAGGGCGGATCCCTCGGCGATGCAGCGCTTGTAGAAGTCGTACCCGAAAAGGTTCACGCCGTACGAGCCGGCCAGGTCGTAGAAGATGTTGCCATCGGGGTCGGTCACCGTCACCCCGGACGAGGACTGCAACAGCGATCCGGCCCCAAGGTGCTGGCGAACGAAACGGCTGTACTGAAACGGAACGCGGTAGGCAGAGGTGAACTGCAGGTCGGACAGCCCGGGTTTGATCTCATCGGTCAGCGCGCGTGTACGCGGGAACCGCTCCGCATACACGGCGGCGAGCCGCATGAACCCGGCCTTGCGCCGCTGCACCACGTCGGCCGGGGCGTTATCCGAATTGAAGAACCGCTCATCATGAAACTCATAGAACCGCACCAGCGACGCGAGGCGCCGCGCCAGGCGCGTGTGACCCGCCAGCGAAGGGTGCTTCGCGCGCGACAGCGCGAGCCGCGACCGTCCTTTCACGAAAGCGCCGGACAGCACGACGGCGCCGGCGGCAAGCAGGGTCAGTTTGCGCGCCATGACATCAACTCCGGCACTGGGGCTGCGGCATGAAAGGGTTTCGTTCGGCCATCGCACGTGTCGCGCAGCAGGAGGACGTCAACTTCCTTCTCACCAACCGCATTCCACGTCGCCTGGCCACACGCTTCATGGGTTGGTTCAGCCAGATCGAACAGCCGCTGGTCTGCGATGCTTCCATCGCGGTGTGGCGGCTGTTCGCCGACCTCGACCTCAGCGATGCCGAGGCCACCCGCTTCCGCTCCCTGCACGACTGCTTCATCCGCCGCCTGAAGCCGGATGCGCGGCCGGTCAATGCCGACCCGGCCATGCTCGTCTCCCCGTGCGACGCGATTGTCGGCGCCTGCGGTGCCGTGCAGGCCGGACAGGCGCTGCAGATCAAGGGATTTCCCTATGCGCTGCGCGACCTGTTCGGCAACGACGGGGACGCGGCGGACTATCACGACGGGATCTACGCGACGCTGCGTCTCACCTCCAGCATGTATCACCACTTCCATGCGCCGCACGAGGGACACGTCGAGTCGGTGACATACATTTCGGGCGACACCTGGAACGTCAATCCGATTGCATTGAAGCGGATCGAACATCTGTTCTGTCGCAACGAACGCGCGGTCGTGCGCATGCGACTGGCGCATGGTGGTCACGCCGTCTCCCTGGTTGCCGTTGCCGCCATCCTGGTGGCCAGCATCCGCCTGAGCTTCCTGGATGACGTGCGCGACCTGCGCGCCGGCGGGCCGCGCAGCCTGCCCTGCGACGTGCCGCTGGCAAAAGGGACGGAAATGGGTTGGTTCCAGCATGGCTCTACGATTCTGGTGTTCGCCCCGCGGGGATTCGCGTTGTGTCCGGAGGTGACCCAGGGTGCGCAGATCCGCGTCGGTCAGGCGCTGATGCGGGTGCCGGCGGCCAGCGCGGGCTGACGCCAGGCCGGTGCATACGCCCGGGGCCGCGATGCGGTGTTCCGCCCGTGCCGCCAGCCGCACGCCGGTGATTTCCAGCCCCAGCCAGCCGCGCAGCATCTCCTCATGGTTGCCGGGAATATAGGTTGCCGCGACACCGTCGCGTGCCATCTCCGGCGCCAGGCGCACCGCCTCATCATGGTGGCGGTCCCAGTACCACGACCGGCGCAGGCGCCAGCCGTCGATGACATCGCCGACGAGGTACAGGTGATCACAACTGACCCGCCGGAGGATGTCCGCCGGCAGGTCGGCGCGGCACGCACGCAGCCCCAGATGGATGTCGGAGACGAAAATGCTGCGGTAGCGGTATTGCGCGGCCTGCTCCAGCACGACGACTCCGAATTGGTCCCACAACGCTTCTACGCGGATACGGCGGTGCTCGGCGTGAAGCTTGCTTGACGGCAGAAGGTCCGCACGTGGGCCCTGGAGGCGGTAACGGTCCGGCAACGGGGACTCCGCCCGGTCGATGGCGAACCCGTGGCGCGGTGATTGCGCGATCGTTCGGTCCGTCGCCGCTTTCACCCGGCTGCCGATCCGCATACTGTGCTGCACCGCACCACTCGGAGACCGCCTTATGACCCTTACCGGCAAGACCGCGCTCGTGACCGGCTCGACCAGCGGCATCGGCCTTGGCATCGCCCGCGTCCTGGCCGCGCAGGGTGCCAACCTGATGCTGAACGGCTTCGGCGACACCACCGAGATCGAGGCGCTGCGTGCCTCGTTGCAGACCGAACACAAGATCCGCGTCGCCTACCACCCGGCCGACATGAGCAAGCCGGACCAGATCGCCGCCATGGTCGCCACCACCGCCGAAACGCTGGGCGGGCCCGACATCCTGGTGAACAACGCCGGCATCCAGCACGTGGCGAATATCGAGGACTTCCCCACCGACCGGTGGGACGCCGTGATCGCCGTCAACCTGTCCGCGGTGTTCCACGGCATGAAGGCCGCCATCCCGGGCATGAAGCGCAAGGGCTGGGGACGGATCATCAACATCGCCTCGGCGCACGGCCTGGTCGCCAGCGGGCAGAAATCCGCCTATGTCGCCGCCAAGCATGGCGTGGTGGGACTGACCAAGGTGGCTGCGATCGAGCTGGCCAACACCGGCGTCACCGCCAACGCGATCTGTCCCGGCTGGGTGCTGACCCCGCTTGTGCAGCGCCAGTTGGAGGCACGCGCCCAGGCCGACGGCATCAGCGTGGAGCAGGCGGCCGAGGCGTTCCTGTCGGAAAAGCAGCCGATGACGAAGTTTTCCACCCCGGAACAGATCGGCGGGCTGGCAGCATTCCTGTGCTCCCCCGCGGCCGACACGATCACCGGCACGCCGCTGTCGATCGATGGCGGCTGGGTGGCGCAGTAGTGCGGAGCCGCGGCGTCAGGCCGGGAACGTCAGGCCCTGATAGACCCCGGCCAGCGGCAGGCTGATATCGAGGCCCGGCAGCGCCAGCGCTCCGTCGGTATGTGCGGTCGTGGTCCAGGTGCCGGGAGCCTCCCGCCGGAACAGGGTTGCCCCGACCTTGGTCTGCTCCAGCAGCACATAGCTGCGCAGGGACGGCACCGCGGCGTAGTCGATCAGCTTGTCCACGCGGTCGGTGGTGGCGGTGTCGTCGGACAGGACCTCGAAGATCGCGAGCGCGTCGGTCAGCGTGCGGGTCGTCTGGTCCAGCGGCCCGGCGCAGACCACGACGTCCGGGTGGCGGACGCGGTCGCCGGCGCGCAGGCGCATTTCCAGGATCGGCACGAGCGGTCCGCCGCGAAGCAGACTCAGAAGCGCCATCCAGAGGTTCCCGAGGATACGCTGGTGCGCGATGCTGCCGCCAGTCATCGGGATGATATGCTGGCCGTCGAACTCATGCTTCCCCTCCTGCTGGTCTTCCCAGGCGAGAAAGCCGTCGGCGGTCCAGGGCCGATCCAGGATCGTGTCCATGAGGTGGAGCCTAGCGGAAACGGGCCAGTCGGGTCGACTCCGGCCAGGCGCCCCGACCGGCCCTCTTTCCATCAAAGCGGCCCATCAAAGCGGCCCATCGAAGCGGCCCATCGAAGCGGCTTGGAACGCAGCCACGGCGCGGCAGCCCCGTTCATCCCTCCACCGCCGCGCGCGCCTCGCCGGGATGCCGTCCCGCCCGCTGCGGAAATGCCAGCATGCAGGCGATGATGAACACCGCGATCACCGCCGAGGCCAGCGGGCGGCTGAGGTCGAAGCCACCGTGGCTGACCGGCTTGTCCAGCAGGTCGCCCACGGTCGCGCCCAGCGGCCGGGTCAGGATGAACGCGGCCCAGAACAGCAACACGCGCGACACGCCGGTGCGGAAATACAGGACCGCAAGCACCACCAGGCCGGCGCCGAACACCAGCGCGCCGCCCTCGTAGCCCAGCCCCCCGGTATCGGCCAGCCAGTCGCCCAGCGCGGTGCCGAGCGTCTGGGAGAAGGTGATGGCCGCCCAGTAGAACGCCTCGACGCGTGGCGTGGTGACGGTGTTCACCGAGATCGTGCCCTGGGCCCAGTACCACAGCCCCAGCACGGCCAGCAGGCAGGCCAGCAGCAGCGTCGATCCGCCGGTGTAGCCGATGCCCAATGAGCGGTCGGCGAAGTCGGCCATCGTCGTGCCGAAGGTCGTAGAGGCGACGATCGTCGCCCAGTACAGCGCCGGATGGAATTTCTCCGCGCGGATCTGCGCCACGACCAGCGCGACCAGAATCGCCAGAAACAGCGCCGTGCCGGCCAGGTAGCCCCAGTTCAGCGTCATGGTGACGGTATCGCCACCCGTCTCGCCCAATGTCGTCGCGGCGACCTTGATGATCCAGAAGTAGATCGTCACTTCCGGAACCTTGCTCAGGGCCGCCTGCCGCATTCGTTCATTCATGAGTCACCTTCGATCGAGTGCCAGTTGCATGGTCCGGGCGGTCCCGCCCGGCGGAATGTGTGTCGGCCGCAGGGAACTTGAGCTCGACCTGCAGGCCGGGGTTGCGTGAGGCCAGTGTCAGCGTCGCGCCGTGCAGGTCGGCCACCGCACTGACCAGCGTCAGGCCCAGCCCGTTGCCGGGCGTCGTGCGACTCCCTTCGCCGCGATAGAACCGGTCGGTCAGGCGCGACAGGTCGGCCTCGGCGACGCCCGGCCCGTTATCCCGGACGGTCAGCACCGCGCCGAAACCGGACCGCTTCGCCAGGCGCACCTCGATGCGGGTTCCCGGCGGTGTGTGTCGCAACGCGTTCTCCACCAGGTTCGCCAGCGCCTGCGTCAACAGCTCCCGGTTGCCGCGTATCGTCACGTCGGGGCCGATATCGGTGTCCAGCACGTGACCGGCCGCGTCCGCGTCGAGCCGGTACGCATCGGTCACGGTCTCCGCCACGGCACTCAGGTTCACATCGGTGAAGCCGGCGCGCGGCGAGGCGCCCTCGACCTGCGCAATCCGCAGCAGCGCGGAGAATGTCGCGAGCAGGCCCTCGGCCTCGTTCAATGCGGCTTCGACCGCGGCCTGGTAATCCTGCATCGACCGCGCGTGCACCTGCGCGTCCTCCAACCGCTGATACAGGCGCGACAGCGGCGTGCGCAGGTCGTGGGCGACGTCGCTGCTGACCTGGCGCAGGCTCTCCATCAGGTTTGCGATCCGGTCCAGCATGCGGTTCAGCGTCTGGGCCAGCCGGTCCAGGTCGTCGTTCGTGCCGCGGACCGGCACCCGGCGGGTCAGGTCGCCGCCGATGATCGCCTCGGCCGTGCGGCCGATCGCATCGACCCGCCGCAGGAACGTCCGGCTGATCAGCGCGCCGCCGATGATGCCCAGCAGGGCCGCCAGGCCGACGGTCGAGAGAAACGCAGTCGCGATCGCTTCCTGCAGCTCGCTGAGCTGTCCAAGGTCGTTGCCGACCGCCAGCGCCACGCCGTCGCCCAGATCGGTTACCAGCACGCGGATCGGCACCGGATGATCGTGATCCCCCTGCGGCCGCAAAGCGCGGATCGTGGTCCAGCCGGGCGTCAGCGGCGTCGTTGCCGGCAAGGCGCCGGCGAGATGCGCGCCGGAGGCGTCCTGCACCAGGTAGTCCAGGCTGCCCGCACCCCTGCTGCGCTGCTTCACCAGGGCGATCAGGCGGGACAGACCGCCTTCCTGGAATTCGCCCTGAAGGAAGGTCACCTCGGTCCGGACGCGGGCCTGCACCTGCTGCTCCAGGTCCGACCGCGCCTGCAGGAACACGGTCCCACCCAGGACCAGGGCCGACGCGGCGAACGCCAGGAAATACAGGGCGGCGAACCGGAACGCTGCGACCCGCAGCAGCCTTGGCATGGCGAACCGCATCACGCGGGATCGGGCGTCGGCGTTCGCACTGCGTAGCCGGCCCCGCGCACGGTGTGGATCAGCTCCGGCCCGCCATGCTGCGCCAGCTTGGACCGCAGCCGGCTGATATGGGTCTCCACGATGTTGGTCTTCGGGTCGAAATGGAAATCCCAAACCGCCTCCAGCAGCATGGTGCGGGTCACCACGCGATCGGCGTTGCGCAGCAGGAATTCCAGAAGCTGGAATTCGCGCGGTTGCAGGTCGATCGGCTTGCCGGCGCGCGTCACCGTGCGCTTCAGCAGATCCATCTCCAGGTCGGCCACCCGCAGCACCGTCGGCGTCTCCGACAGCGGCGGCCGTCGCGCCAGCGCATTGATACGCGCGATCAGCTCGGCGAAGGCGAAGGGCTTGACGAGATAGTCGTCGCCGCCGGCCTCCAGCCCCTGCACCCGGTCGCCGACCCCGCCCAGCGCCGTCAGGAACAGCACCGGCGCCTTCACCCCGGACTTGCGCAGCATCTGCACCACGCCGATCCCGTCCAGCCCGGGCAGCATGCGGTCAACGATCAGCACGTCGTGCCCGCCGTCGGCCGCCAGGAACAGCCCGTCCCGCCCGTTGTCGGCCAGGTCCACGACATGGCCCTGCTCCCGCAGGCCGCGCGCGATATAGGACAGGGTTTCCTGGTCGTCCTCGATCAGCAGGACCTTCAACGTC
Organism: uncultured Alphaproteobacteria bacterium; assembly: GCA_963721065.1. Lineage (GTDB taxonomy): Bacteria > Pseudomonadota > Alphaproteobacteria > Acetobacterales > Acetobacteraceae > CAWBLP01. The sequence continues at coordinate 356,705 of CAVRHO010000007.1, read as the reverse complement.
GCCTCCGGTGGATCGCTGGGGTGCGCATCGTCCGACAGTTGTAGCCGGCGCGGCCGACGGTTGTAGCCGGCGCGGGCTGTCTGTGGGTTAAGGACAACGCCGGGCGTCGCCAAAGGTCGGCGGGGATCGATCCCGACGACGCGCCAGCGCCGGCTGCGTCAGTCCGCGTCTTCCTCTTCCCCGGCATGGACCGCGATGACCTTGCCGCTGGGCACATCGATCATGACCGTCTGCCGGCCTTGCGGGCCGGTGGTTTCCACCGCGATGCGCCGCTTCCCGTGCTCGACATCGACGCTGGCGTCATACGCCTTCCCGCCCGTCTTCTGCTCGGCGGTCGCGATGGCCTGCGACAGCGTCAGGCCCGTCCCCTGGAGCGCGTTTTCCTCCCGGCCCTGGCCGTGGTCCGACGCGAACGTCGTGGCGGCAAGGCCGAGGCCGAGCATGGCGACAAGGGCGATGGCGGTGCCGTATTTCAGCATGTGATCAAGCCTCCTGGCATCAAGAGCGGGGGCGCACTGCCCGTCCGCTGAGAGCCATCCTGGCCCGGTCAGGGTTGGTGCCGCCGTGGCGGCACTATACGGTTCCCCAATGTGCTGCCGGACATGGTGGGGCGGGCAATCGGACGCGACCAGGCGCGACCGATCACGGCAGGATCAGGTAATCCGATGGGTTGAGGATTCGAGTGCCGCGCCAAAGCCCCAGTGACAGCAGATCCCGGTCGGACGAAATCAGCTCTGTCGCCCGGGCCGCAAGTGCCAGCTCGAGATACTTGTCGTCGTTCGGGTCCCGACAGTCGGCAACACGTTCAACCGGGGAAAACCATCGCGCGTCGCTGAACAACAGCGCGGCGATCTCTGCCTGGCGTATCGGCGTAAGCACGCGGGCGAACTTCGGACGTGCCAGAACCTCCCGAATTTCGGCAGCTACCGGTTCTGACATCGCGATCTCGCTGCGCGACCGAGCCCGAAGTAATGCCCGAAAAGGGGTGCTTCCCTGGCGAAGGGCGGCACCGACGATCGGTACTGGCGTCAATGACGATCAGTTGCGCCGAGCGGCCCGTTCCGCCTTCCAGGCGTCAAGTTCGGCATCGATGTCTTCGTCCGTCAGGCCAATTGCCGCCGCATCGCGACGCGTCACCTGGAGCAAGGCGGCCAGAGGATCGGTACCCGAGGACGGGCGAACGGCCAGCTTCACCAGTTCGCCCACTGCCTCCCGCCGATGTGGATCCGCCAGGGCGGCGGCGGTTTCCTCATCGACCGGAATCTCGACCATGACAGTGCGCATCTGATCCTCCGCCTGACCTCACAGATCTGGTGCACGCCGGCTCGAAACACAACGTGCACCTTCCCGTCCGAAAGACTACCGCCCCAGCGCCTGCACGATCTCCTCGGTCATCTTCTTCGCGTCGCCGAACAGCATCATCGTGTTCGGCCGGAAGAACAGCTCGTTGTCCACGCCCGCATAGCCCGAGGCCATGGAGCGCTTCACGAACAGCACCGTGCCCGCCTTCTCCACGTCCAGGATCGGCATGCCGTAGATCGGCGAGGCCCGGTCGGTCTTCGCCGCCGGGTTGGTCACGTCGTTGGCGCCGATCACATAGGCGACGTCGGCGGTGGAGAACTCGTTGTTGATCTCCTCCAGCTCGAACACCTCGTCATACGGCACGTTGGCCTCCGCCAGCAGCACGTTCATGTGGCCCGGCATGCGGCCGGCCACCGGATGGATGGCGTATTTCACCTCCACGCCCTCGGCCTTCAGCGTATCGGCCATCTCCCGCAGCGCGTGCTGCGCCTGGGCCACCGCCATGCCGTAGCCGGGCACCACGATCACCTTGGACGCGTTCTTCATGATGAACGCCGCATCGTCGGCATTGCCGCTTTTCACCGTGCGGTCGCCCGCCGGTCCGCCGGCCGCCGCCGGGCCGCCCTCGCTGCCGAATCCGCCCAGCAGCACGTTGATGATGCTGCGGTTCATGCCCTTGCACATGATGTAGGACAGGATCGCACCCGAGGCGCCCACCAGCGACCCGGTGATGATCAGCGCCAGGTTTTCGATGGTGAAGCCGATGCCCGCCGCCGCCCAGCCGGAGTAGCTGTTCAGCATCGAGATCACCACCGGCATGTCGGCACCGCCGATCGGGATGATGATCAGGAAGCCCAGCGCGAAGGCCAGGAACGCCAGCAGCCAGAACACCGCCTGGTTGCCGCCGGTCGCCACGAAGATGACGATCAGCACCACCGCCAGGATCGCCAACACCAGGTTCAGCTTGTGCTGCTGCGGGAACTGGACCGGCGCGCCGCTCATCAGCCCCTGCAGCTTGGCAAACGCGATCACCGAGCCCGAGAAGGTGATGGCACCGATCGCCAGGCCCAGCGACATCTCGATCAGGCTCTCGGTGTGGATGTGCTCCGGCGTGCCGATGCCGAAGGCCATCGGCGCGTTGCGCGCCGCGGCAGCCACGAACACCGCCGCCATGCCGACCAGCGAGTGGAACGCCGCCACAAGCTGCGGCAGTGCGGTCATCTGGATGCGATAGGCGATGAAGGCACCGATGCTGCCGCCGATGACGACGCCCAGGAAGATCAGCCCGTATCCCAGGCCGCCCATGTCCGGGTGCAGCAGCGTGGCGATCAGCGCCACCGCCATGCCGATCATGCCGTAGCGGTTGCCGGCGCGTGACGTTTCGGGATGCGACAGGCCGCGCAGCGCCAGGACGAACAGGACGGCGGCGACGAGGTAGGCGAGTGCTGTCAGGCTTGCGGACATTCTGTGGCGCCTACTGCCGCTTCTTGAACATCGACAGCATGCGCTGGGTCACCAGGAAGCCGCCGAAGATGTTCACCGATGCCAGGGTCACGGCAATGAAGCCGAACGCGACGGCCCAGCCGCTGGTGCCCATGCCCGTCGCCAGCATGGCGCCGACGATGATCACCGAGGAGATCGCGTTGGTTACCGCCATCAGCGGCGAGTGCAGCGCCGGGGTGACGTTCCACACCACGTAGTAGCCGACGAAACAGGCCATCAGGAAAATGGCCAGCAGATAGATGAACGGCTCCACCGCGGTGCCGACTGCGGCAACCGGACCGGCCTGCGCCGCTGCCATCGCGTGAGCCTGCTGCGCCAGCGCCAGCGCGCGTTCGGCCAGACGCGTTGCTTCGTCGGCCAACTGGGTCGGGTTCATCGGGATGGAGCCTCCGGGATCACGCCGCCTGGGACGGCTGGAAGTTCGGGTGCACGACGCTGCCGCCGCGGGTCAGCAGCACGCCTTTCACGATGTCGTCATCCTCGGGCAGTTTCGGCGCATTGGCCTCCTTGTCCCAGAACGTCGTCAGGAAGGTCAGCAGGTTGCGGGAATACAGCGAGGACGAGGCCACCGGGATGCGGCCGGGCCAGTTGTTGTAGCCCAGCACGGTGACGCCGTTCGGCGTGACGATGCGCTCACCGGGTGTGGTGGCTTCGCAGTTGCCGCCGGAATCGGCCGCAATGTCCACGATCACGCTGCCCGGGCGCATGCTGTCCACCATCGCCTGGGTGACGATCACCGGCGCCTTCCGGCCCATCACCAGCGCGGTGCAGATGATGATGTCGTTCTTGGCCACCGTGGTCGCCATCAGTTCCGCCTGCTTCCGGCGGAAGGAGTCGCTCATCTCCCGCGCATAGGCGCCGGTCTGCTGCGCCGTCTCCTCGTCCTCGACGCCCACGAAGGAGGCGCCGAGCGACTTGATTTCCTCCTTGGCGGCGGGGCGCACGTCGGTGGCGGAGACCAGCGCGCCAAGCCGACGGGCGGTGGCGATCGCCTGCAGGCCGGCGACGCCGGCGCCGATCACGAACACGCGGGCGGGCGGCACGGTGCCGGCGGCGGTCATCATCATCGGGAAACCGCGCTGGAACGCGCCCGCCGCCTCGATCACCGCGCGGTAGCCGGCCAGGTTGGCCTGGCTGGACAGCACGTCCATCGCCTGCGCGCGGGTGATGCGCGGCAACAGCTCCATCGCCACGCAGTCGATTCCCTGGTTGGCCAGTTCGGTCACCAGGCTGGAATCACCGAACGCATTGGCCGTGCACACCAGCAGCGTGCCCCGCCGCATCTGCGCCCGCTGCTCGGCGTCCGGCATCTGCACGCCGAACACGATATCGGCGCCCGACAGGGCCGCCCCGGCATCGGCGGCGACCTCGGCGCCCGCCGCCGCGTATTCGCGCGTCCGGCATCGACGCGGACGCTCCGGCGCCGGCCTCGACCGCGACGGTGAGCCCCAGACCGATCAGCCGCTTTGTGCTTTCCGGTGTTGCTGCCACGCGCGTTTCGGAGGCGCGCCGCTCCTTCAGCACCGCAAGGCGCATCCCTGATCCATCCTTTATTCGTGGGGAGCCCGGCACGCATAGCCCACCTGCGGTTGCCCCAGGTCTTCTTCGGCAACGCAACCAATGCACGCCGCTGCGGGCCTATGCAAGAGCCAGTGTGGAATGTGAGCCTGTCGCGATACCGATCCGGGATCATTCCGAACGCGGCCCGCGGCCGGCGATCGGCGCGGTCCGCCGGGCCGGCGGCCGCTTCCCCTGTTGCCTCGGGGCGCCGGATGCCACAGGTTGTGTCCCGGAAGCATCATGACCCCGCCAGCCCCTTTTTCGGCGACGGCGATCCGGGTGGTCGGCGATGTTCACGGGGACGCCACCGCCTTCGCCTACGCCGCCGCGACCGACCGTTTCGTCCTGCAACTCGGCGATCTCGTGGACAACGGACCGGACAGCGCCGGTGTGCTGCGTATCATGTTCCAGTTGATCGACCAGGGGCGCGGCCTGTTCCTGCTGGGGAACCACGACCTCAAGCTCGCCCGGTGCCTCGCCGGCCGGCCGGTGCGCAGCGGGCCGGAGCTGGAGGCCACGCTCGCACAGCTCGACCCGCCGCTGCGCCAGCGCCTGGTCACCGAGGTGGCGCACGCCCCGGCGTGGTTGCGCCGCGGCAACACCCTGTTCGTGCACGGTGGCTTCCACACCGATATGCTGGACCAGCCGGCCCCGGACCACGCGCTGGAGCGCCCGCGCGGCCCGCTGGCGCGCGCCCTGTTCGGTGAGCCCACCGGCCGCATCCAACCGGACGGTTATCCCGAGCGCAGCCTGCGCTGGGTGGACCGCATTCCGCCCGGCATGACGGTGTATTGCGGCCACGACCGCCGCAGCACCGACGGCCGGCCCTACCGGCGCCGCGGCGCCGCCGGCGGGGTCGCGGTGTTCCTGGATACCGGCGCCGGCAAGGGCGGACATCTGTCCTGGATCGATCTCGATCTGGCGCCAGCGGGCCGTTATTGATCGTCCGAACGGCGACAAGCGACCGTGACCGTGGCAGACTGGCTCCAGCCGACCCAGAGCCGGATCATCTGCGAAATGCGCCAGCTTCTGCTTCTGCGCCATGCCAAGTCCTCCTGGGACGACCCCACGCGGCCGGACCGCGAGCGTCCGCTGAACCGGCGCGGCCAGCGCGCCGCCGCCGCCATGCGCCAGGCCATCCGCGACCTCGGCCTGGTGCCGGAGCTGGTGCTGGTCTCCCCGGCGCGGCGCACGCTGCAGACGCTGGAGGCACTGGAACCGTGGGACCAAACCCCGCTGGTCGAGCCAACGGAAACGCTCTACCTGGCCACCGCCACGCAGTTGCTGAGCGTGCTGCACGGGGTGCCCGAAACGGTGCGCAGCGTGCTGCTGATCGGCCACAACCCCGGCCTGCACGAACTCGCCGTGATGCTGGCCGGCCGGCCGACCAGGCCCCCGGCGGCCAAGGCCCCGGCGGGCAAGGCCCCTGCTGGCACGGCCCCTGCTGGCACGGCCCCTGCTGGCACGGCCCCTGCTGGCACGGCCCCGGCCGCCAAGGCCGCGCGCCGCCTGGCCGATGGCTTCCCCACCGGCGCCCTGGCGGAATTCACCATTCCTGCGGACTGGTGGGGGCTGGAACCGGGGGGCGGTCGGCTGGTCCGGTTCCTGACGCCGCGTGAGGTCGAAGCGGCGCAGTGAGCTGACATGGAACTCGAACTGCGCCTCCACCCGGATGATGCCGGCCGTCTGACGCGGCTGCGCTGCGTCGCGCCTGCCGTGCGCGGCCGGGCGCGCCTGCAGCGGCAACGCCCCGTCTGGCACGACACGCCCGGCCGGGCCCTGGCCGCCGACGGCTTGGCCCTGGCGGAGGAACGCGGCACCTGGCGGCTGGAGCGCCTGGTCCCCGGCAACGGCGCATGGCTGCCCGCGGCGCCGCCGCCGGTGCTGGAGCGCGCAGCCGACCTGGCCAGCTTCGACCACAGGCTGCCGGCCCCGCTGGCCCCGGTCGCCAGCTTCGACGGGCGCCTGGCCAGCTATGCGCTGGCGGTGGACGAAACCACGGTCGCGCTCGGTCTGCTGCGCGGCACCGTCCGCAGTGTCGCCGAGGAGCAGGCGGTGTGCCGCGTGATCCTGGCCGGCAACGAAGCGCCGGTGCGTGCCCTGGCGCTGGCCATTGCCGGGGAGCTGCGGCTGGACGTGCCGCCGACCTGCCTGGCCGCCGAGGGCTTCGCCCTGGCGCACAAACTCCCGCCCCCGCCACGCCGGCTCGGCGCCCCGGATCTGCCGCGGGGGCTGACGGTGGCGGAGGCGTTCGCCCATGTGGTCGGCCACCTCACGGACGTGATCCTGCATTTCGGCGCGGTCACCCAGGCCCCGCACGCCGGGACCGAGGCGGTGCACCAGATGCGGGTCGGCGTGCGGCGCCTGCGTTCCTGCCTGTCGGTGTTCCGCCCGGCCGTGCAGTGTGCGGCCGTGCAGGCGGCCGATGCCGGGCTGAAAGCGCTGGGCGCGCGCCTGGCCCCGGCGCGGGACTGGGACGTGTTCGTGTCCGAGACGGCGCCCCGCGTGCTGGCGGCCCTGCCGGATGACGCCCGGTTGCAGCGGCTGTTCCGTGCAGCCGAGCGGCGGCGGCGGGATTGCTATGCGGAGCTGCGCGCGTTCCTGGGGGGCGCCGAGTACCGCCGGCTGGGGATCGCGCTGGCCTGGCTTGCCGCCGCGGGCTCCTGGCAGGCAGAGCCGGATGCCGCCGCGCAGGCGCTGTTGCGGGGAGACCTGCCGGCTTTCGCGGCCGAAGCCCTGCAGCGGCGGTGGCGCAAGCTGCTGGGCGCGGCGGAGGACATCGAGATGCTGGAGGCCCCTGCCCTCCATGGCGTGCGCCTGCGCGCCAAGCGGATGCGCTATGGCGCGGAGATCTTCGCCCCCATCTATCCGGGCAAGGCCCCGCGCCGCTTCCTGCGCCGGCTGAGCGGTGTGCAGCAGAGTCTGGGTGAGTTGAACGATGTCGTGGTCGCCGGTGGACTGATGGCCGAACTCGGTGGGCCGTCGGGACGATACGCCTATGCGGTTGGGCTGGTGGAAGGCTTCACCGCCGCCCGCGCCGCGGACAGCCGGGACCACATCATGCGCGCGTGGGAGCGGTTTCGGCGGCAGGATCGGTTCTGGGAGTGATGCCGGGTCGCGTTGTGTGGGTGTGACCGTTGGCCGGCCATGACGGGATTCGGACGACCGTCGCGTACACATTGTCATGGTCGCCTACACTGTCGTGGTCGGCCACACTGTCGTGGTCGGCGGCGAGGGCTGTCGCTTCAGTCCCGCTTCGGCGGTGGCAAGTGGCAGCCGCCGGCGCAACGTACACCGTCGTGGCGGGCCTGCGCCCGCCACGACGTGATACGGTCTGCCGGCGATCGTCGATTCCAACGATCGTCGATCCCAACGATCGTCGATCCCACCGATCGTCGATCCCACCGATCGTCGATCCCACCGGTCGTCGATTTCCACATCGCGCAGGCCGCCAAGACATGCGGCTGGCATTGCGCGCAGGCCGCGAAAGCATCCGTCCGGCACTGCCCTGAAGCGCGCGAGCGGCTGCACGGTTGCGCGCGATACCATCGTTCGAGGCCGCCATCACCGGACGAGAACCGCCCGCGGCCCTATGGCGCGCCATACCCCGGCGCATGGATACAGGACGCCCAGTGGCCGGCCCGTACCTCCCGCAACGTGGGCACCACCTCGCGACAGTCCGCGGTCGCCATGTGGCACCTGGGATGGAACACGCATCCGGATGGCGGATTCAACGGGCTGGGCACCTCTCCGGCAAGCGGGATGCGCCGTCGCTGACGGTCCGCTTCAGGATCGGGGATCGGCACCGCGGACAGCAGCGCCTGGGTGTAGGGGTGGCGCGGATCCGCATAGATCGCGTCCCGCTCTGCGACTTCCACGATGTGGCCGAGGTACATCACCGCCACCCGGTCGCTGATATGCCGCACCACGGACAGGTCGTGCGCGATGAACAGGTAGGTCAGGTCGAACCGCTCCTGCAGCTCCTCCAGCAGATTGACGATCTGGGCCTGGATCGAAACATCCAGGGCCGACACCGGCTCATCGCACACGACGAATTTCGGGTTGACGGCCAGGGCGCGCGCCACCCCGATGCGCTGTCGCTGCCCGCCGCTGAATTCATGCGGAAACCGGCCCGCCATCGATGCGCGCAGCCCGACGAGCGACAACAGTTCGTCCACCCTCTCCCGGTATGCCCGCGGGTTCGGCGCAAGTCCCTGCACCAGCAGCGGCTCGCCCACGATGCTCCCCGCCGTCATGCGTGGATTGAGGGAGCTGTAGGGGTCCTGGAAGATCACCTGCATGTGGCGGCGCATGCCGCGCAGTTCACGCTCGTCCAGGCCGCACAGGTCCTTGCCTTCGAACAGGATCGACCCGGCGGTCGGCCGGTTCAGTTGCAGGATGCAGCGGCCTGTCGTGGTCTTGCCGCAGCCGCTCTCGCCGACCAGCCCCAGCGTTTCGCCGCGCTTCACGGCGAAGCTGACGTCATCGACCGCTTTGACGTGCCCCACCGTGTGCTGCAGCAGCATGCCGGAGGTTACCGGAAAATACATCTTCAGGTGCTTCACCTCGATCAGCACCTGGTTGTCGTCCGCCGCATGCGGGGCGTGCTGCATCGCCGTCATGCCGCGTACTCCTTCGCGCTCGACAGCAAGGCTTCGGCCCTGAAGCAGGCGGACAGGTGATCCGCGCCGACCGGCCGCAGCAGCGGCGTTTCCTCGGCACACCGGTCACCGGCAAACCGGCAGCGTTCCCTGAAGGCACAGCCTTGTGGCAGGTGGGTCAGGTCCGGCGGCTGTCCCTCGATGGGGTCCAGCTTTTCCTTCCTGGGCAGGTCGAGCCGGGGAACGGAGTTCAGCAGCCCCAGCGTGTAGGGATGGCTGGGGTTTCGGTAGATATCCACGGCCGAACCGCGCTCGACGATCCGGCCGGCGTACATGATGTTCACCCGGTCGGCGTAGCGGGCCACCACACCCAGGTTATGGGTGATGATCAGCAGCGACACGCCGTATTCCCGGCTGAGCTGCTTCATCAGGTCCAGGATCTGCGCCTGGATCGTCACGTCGAGCGCCGTGGTCGGTTCGTCGGCGATGATCAGCTTGGGATTGCAGCTCAGCGCCATGGCGATCATCACGCGCTGCAGCATGCCGCCGCTGAACTGATGCGGATATTGCCTGATCCTGCGTTCGGGATCCGGGATCCCGACCTGCGCAAGGCGCCGCACCGCTTCGCGGCGGGCCGCCGAGCGGTTCATGCCGAGGTGAAGTTCGACGGATTCGGTCAACTGGCGTTCGATCGTCAGGACCGGGTTGAGCGAGGTCATCGGCTCCTGATAGACCATCGCGATCTGCTTGCCCCGGACGCGCCGGATCTCGGTGTCGGACAGTTTCAGCAAGTCCTGCCCGTCGAAAATGACTTCGCCCCCGACCGTCCGGCCAGGCGGATCCGGAACCAGGCGCATGATCGACAGGGCGCTGACGCTCTTGCCGCAGCCGCTCTCGCCGACCAGGCTCAGCGTCTCCCCTTCTTCGACCGTGTAGGAGACGCCGTCCACCGCCTTCACCACACCTGTCTGGGTGAAGAAATGGGTTCGTAGATCGCGAACCTCCAGAAGCGTAGCCATACGGGCACCTTCAACAGTGGAGCACGAACATCCGGGGCGATCGCCGCCCGGTCGGCATCAGTCCCGCAGCATTCCGTCACCTGCAGTGCCCGGCCGAACGGCGGGACCCACGAGAGGAAAGAACCGGGCCGCCGCGCGGCCCTACGCCGTACCCCGCAGCCTGGGATCCAGCACGTCCCGCAGCGCGTCCCCCAGAAGGTTCCAGGCGAAAACGACCAGGGCGATCGCCAGGCCGGGGAAGACCCCCAGCCACGGGGCGAGGTGCACGTAGGTCTGTGCGGCCCCGTTCAACATGCCGCCCCAGGACGGGACGTCCGGCGGAACACCGATGCCGAGGAAACTCAGCGTGGCCTCGGCAACGATCGCCGTGCCCAGGAACACCGTGACGAGGACGATGTAGAGGGCGAAGCAATTGGGGATCATGTAGCGGAAGATGATGCGCGCATGGCTGGCGCCCACGGCTTTCGCGGCCAGGATGTAGTTCATTTCCTTGACGGCCAGCGCCTGGGAGCGGAGCACCCGCGCGGGTACTGGGAATGAACGCGATGCTGAGGGCGATGACGACGTTGTTCAGCGACGCACCCAGTGCGGCCATGATCGAAATGGCCAGGATCAAAGGCGGGAACGCCATCAGGGCATCGATGACGCGCTGGATGATCAGGTCGGTCTTGCCGCCGAAATGCACGCTGGTGACGCCCACCAGCATGCCGATGCTCGCCCCGATGAAGGCACTGAGCAGCCCGGCGTAGAGCGAAATCCGTGCGCCGTACACCAGCCTGCTGAACACGTCGCGGCCCACCTGGTCGCCGCCCAGCCAGAGCTGCGCGCCGGGTCGCGCAAAGACCCAGTCCGCGTTGGTGTAATTGGGGTCGTGCGTGGCAATCAGGGGGGCAAAGATCGCGACGAAGATCAGCAGCAGGGCGACCACGCCGCCGAATGCGCCCAGCGGCTTCCGCCTGGCAAATCGCATGACGTGCCACCAGATCGTGCCGATCGGCAGACCGCGGCGCGCCGGCAGAACCTGCGGCGGCACTGTTATGCTGATAGTGTCCTGCGCCATCCCTTGCCCTCTGTCATCTCGCGTGCGCGTACGTGACGGAGACCGGTTGGTTACTGGTAGCGGATTCGGGGATTCAACCAGCCATAGACGACGTCCAGCACCAGGTTCAGCAGCAGCACGGTGACCGTGATCACCATGACGATGGCCTGGACTTCGGTGTAGTCCCGGTGGAACACGCTATCGAGGAGAAGCTTGCCCATTCCCGGGATCATGAAAATGTTTTCGATCACCACGGTACCCGCCAGCAGCCGGCCGAACTGGTATCCCGAGATGGTGACGACCGGGAGCAGTGCATTCTTCAGCGCATGCCGCAGGATCACGACCCGCTCCGCGAGCCCCTTGCCGCGTGCCGTGCGGGTATAGTCTTCCCGGTACACCTCCAGCATGGAGGAGCGCGTTACCCGCGCCGTGAACGCCATCTGGTAGAAGCCCAGGGCGAGTGCGGGAAAGAAGAACTGCTGCAGGTTGGTCAGCGGATCATCCCACAGGGTGGCGTATCCCAGGGGTGGCATCCAGCCGAAGAAGAACACCAGGAAATACACGATCAGGATGCCGACCCAGAAGTTCGGCAGCGCCACGCCGGCGATCGAGATGACCCGCGCGGCATAGTCGGCGACGCTGTCCTGCCGTATCGCGGAAATCAGGCCCAGCGGCACGGCCAGAACGGTGGCGAAGACCATTGCCAGGACCGTCAGTTCCAGCGTAATCGGCAATTTCTGGGCGATATCGTTTGCAACCGGTTCTTCGAAGAACATGGACTCGCCGAAGTCCAGGTGCAGCATGCCCCACACCCACGCCCCATACTGCGCGTACAGCGGCTGGTCCGTTCCCAGCTTGTGCCGCAGATCGTGCAGTTCGGATGATGTGAAGTTGGCATCCCCGGTTTCCCCCGCGAGCTTCACCAGTGCCGGGTCGCCGGGGATCACGCGCAGCAGCAGAAACGCCACGAGGGTCGCCATCAGCAGCGTCGGGATGAAGAGTAAGCATCGTTTCGCTATGTATGCTTGCATCGACGCCCTCGTGTGACCGGGATTTCCAGCCTGTTATCCCTGCACGTGCAGGGATTTTACGATTCGACGGACAGCCAGTCGGTCTCGTGCTTCAGGCCGGCCCACTGGGAGGCGGCGGCATGGATACCGTGGAGCTTGCGGTTGAAGATCCACCCCTGGGAGGCCCAGTAGGAAATTGCGCTGCCGCCCGGATCTTCCAGGATCAGGAAGTCCTCCATCTTCCGCAGGATCGCGATGCGCTTTTCGCGGTCCGGCTCGCCGGCCTGCCGCATGAAGGCCTCCTGCCACCACTTGGGGGGCACGGACCTGGCGTAGCGTGCCCAGGTTCCCGTCGGCATCCACATGCGGCCGAGCAGGGCGTCGGGCGCGACGAGGAAGTTGGCACTGCCCTGGGCGGCGCACACCCAGTCGCCACGCAGGTAGCGCTGAAACCCGGTGGCGCTGTCAACGAGCCTGATGGTGAGGTCGATGCCGATCTTCTTGAGCTGTTCCTTGTAGATCGGCGCCTGGTCGGGATACTGCACCACCTGCCGGACCATCATTTCCGCCTTGAAGCCGTTGGGGTGGCCCGCTTCGGCCAGCAGCGCCCTCGCCTTCTCCAGGTCTTCGGGGTGCTTCTTGCCGTTGAGTTGCCGCCAACCGGGCAGCTTCGCAATCTCCTCGGCCGGTCTGCTGAACCACATCCCCACGCACAGCGCCGGACCGAGGCTGTCCAGCCCCGGCAGGCCGAATGTTTCGAGCAGTGACTGCCGGTCTATGGCCAGGTTGACCGCCTGCCGCACCTTCGGGTTGTCGAACGGCGGCGCACTGGTGTTCATGTAGAAAAAAGCGACTCCCGAATTCTTGATGTATTCGATCCGGAGAATATCCCCCGCTTCCTTTTCGAGTTGCGCCAGTTCCTTGCTGTTCAGGTTGTTGACCGCCCAGTTGGAGGTCAGCACCCGGCCGGTCTTGTAGGCGGCAATGGCAGTGCCTTTGTCCTTGATCGTGTAGTGTACCATGCCGTCGATATAGGGCAGCTCCGGCTTCCAGTAGTCCTTGTTCTTCACCAGTTCGATCGACACGTCCTTGACGAACCTGCCGGGCTTGAACGGCCCGGAGCCCATCGCATTCTGCCATTTCTGGTGATCTATCTTCGCCTCGCCCCAGTGCTTCGCGATGATCTTGCAGAAATCCAGCGCGAGCGTCGGTATGAAGTCCGGTGCGAACGGAATTTTCAGCGGCACCTCGACGGTGTGGACATCCACCGCGCGGGCAGTGCCCTTCGCGTAATAGGGGCTGAGCGCCGGCAACGGCACCACGCGCGGCGGCCTGGCATCCGCGTCCACCATGCTGTCCAGGCTATAGACCACATCCTCGGCGGTGACCGGCTTGCCGTCCTGCCACCGGGCCTTGGGATTGAGGTGGAACGTATAGACCTTGCCGTCCTTGCTGAGTTCCCAGCTTGTCGCCAGGTCGCCGCGGATGTCCGCGGGATCCCTGGTCTCGGGGTTGTACTCCACAAGCTGACTGTAAAGTCCCGAATAACTGATCACCTGCACCGTATTCGTACAGTGTGGATGCCAGTTGGGCGGCGGGAACGAGTAGGAATGCATGGGAACAATGCCGCCATGCCTGGGTGTCGCAGCAGCCTTGGCCTGTGCACCGGCGGCATTCGGACGTGCCAGTGCGCCGGCGGCGGCGGTGCCCAAGGATGCACGCAATACCAGCCGTCTCGTCGGATGTGTCATCGACGATCCTCCCTGTCAAAACAGGCTGGCTGGGTGAAGCTTCGCCGTCGTGGCGTTGCCAAAGCCCGCCAGCTCTTGCGTATGCGTACACTTGAAATCAACTCTAATCTGATTTGCCGGACCAATCCAGAGAAATCATGCAGGCGGACTGGCGTCGTGTGGCCGATCCTTCGGTCTGGATCAGAAATTGTTTTGGTTATTACGCACCTGCGATTTCGCACTTGCGGAAAACGCAAAGGTATTGTGTTGCGCTTGGACTGGAACGCCACCGGCAGCCGGCCCTGTTTCCCGCCGAAGTTCCTTCGGCCGGGCTGGAACGTCCCGGACGGTACTCGGAAAATTGCGCGCCGCACGCCGCGACCGCCGGGGGCTGGACACATTGCGGACGCGATCTTCTGTCCTGCCCGCGGTGACCACGCCCGGTCGCCCGACGCAGGATCCGGAATTCTGCGCACGGGACTTTCGACGACAGCGCAAGGCTTCAACCAGAACGGCAAACGCCGCAAACGGCTGGCGACGACTTGGGTGATGGACGACCTGGGCAATAGCGGTGATAGCCTGAAAACGGCGGGCACAGTCCGCAGGCACCCGCACCGGCGCACTGCCCAGGGTGCCACACTGCCCCGGGTGCCACACTGCCCAGGGTACTGCGTCTTGCGGGGCGCGGTCCGTGCCTTTCGTACGGTCCGTTGCCCGCAACGGCAGGCGACAGCCCGCACCCACCGGACCCGCGGTGCAGCCCCGGTCGCCCCATCGCCCCGGCCTGTGCTACCGACGCCCCCCAGTGAAACCGTGCGCCGGCCGGCGCGACGCAGCCTGGGAGTCTTCGCATGCGAGTGCTGGTGATCGGATCGGGTGGGCGCGAGCACGCGCTGTGCTGGGCGCTCTCGGCCAGTCCGCTGCTGACCAAACTGTGGTGCGCGCCCGGCAACCCCGGCATCGCTCAGGTGGCCGAGTGCGTGCCGATCGGCGCGCTGGATGTCGCCGCCCTGGTCGCCTTCGCCCAGGACAACGAGATCGACCTGGTGGTGCCCGGCCCCGAGGCCCCGCTGGTCGCCGGCATCACCGATGCGATGGAAGCCGCCGACATCGCCTGCTGCGGCCCCACGGCCGCCGCCGCGCAACTGGAAGGCAGCAAGAGCTTCACCAAGGAGATCTGCGACGCCGCCAGCATCCCCACCGCCCAGTGGGAACGCTTCGACGACGCCGAAGCGGCCCGCGAATTCGTCCGCCGCCGCGGCACGCCCCTGGTGGTGAAGGCCGACGGCCTGGCCGCCGGCAAGGGCGTGGTGGTCGCCACCAACGAAGCCGAGGCGTTGGCCGCGATCGACAGCATGATGGACGCCCGCGCCTTCGGCGACGCCGGCGCCTCGGTGGTGATCGAGGAGTGCCTGACCGGCGAGGAAATCTCCCTGTTCGCCCTGTGCGACGGCACCACCGCCATTCCGCTGGGATCGGCGCAGGACCACAAGCGGGTCGGCGAGGGCGACACCGGCGCCAACACCGGCGGCATGGGCGCCTATGCGCCGGCGCCGGTGTTCTCCGCGGCGCTGGAGCAGGCGACCATGGACCGCATGATCCGCCCGGCCCTGGCGGAAATGGCGCGCCGTGGCACGCCGTTCCGCGGCATCCTGTATGCCGGGCTGATGCTGACCGAGGACGGCCCGAAGCTGATCGAGTTCAACGTCCGCTTCGGCGATCCGGAATGCCAGGTGCTGCTGCTGCGGCTGCGCTCCGACCTGCTGCCCGCGCTGCAGGCGGCCTGCGACGGGGAGTTGGAGAATTTCGACCTGCGCTGGCACGACAAGGCGGCGATCGGCGTGGTGATGGCCGCCCGCGGCTATCCCGACTCACCGCAGCGCGGCAGCGAAATCCGCGGCCTGGACCGCGCCGCCGCCACGCCGGGGGTGGAGGTGTTCCACGCCGGCACCGAACGCGACAGCGACGGCCGCATCCGCGCCGCGGGCGGCCGGGTGCTGACGGTGTGCGCCCTGGCGCCCTCGTTGCAGGAGGCGCACGCAGCGGTCTATGCAGCCGTGCGGGCGATCGACTGGCCTGAAGGGTTCTGCCGACGCGACATCGGCTGGCGGGCACTGAGGCGGGGGTAGGCCCGCCCGGCGTCCGGCGCCGCATCGCCGTCCGCATCAGCAATTCCCGGCAGCAAGGAGGCATGATGCGCTGGCGAGGCGTCCATCACGTCGAATTTTCCGTGCTCGACTACGAATCCTCCATCGCGTTCTACGACAGGATGTTCGGATGGCTGGGGTACACCAGTTTCTGGACGCTGGATATCGGATATCATTCGACTTATTACATGGCCCGCTTTCCGGTTCCCCACAGCTACATCGGCGTGCAGCCGGCCAGGAGCGGCCACAAACTCAGCCATGACACCCGGGCGGTGGGTGTCCACCACATTGCGCTCTGGGCCCGCAATCGCCGGGAAGTGGACCGGTTCCACACGGACTTCCTGACCAGGAACGCCGTCCCCGTGACCGATCCGCCGAAGGAATATTCCGTGTACGCGCCCGGCTACTACGCCGTGTTCTTCGACGATCCGATCAACGGCATCCATTGGGAGCTGGCACACACACCACGCATCCCCTCGCCCCTGGCCTATCTGCGCTGGACGCGCTCATTGAAGGACGCCGTCCGCAGCCACCCGGAGTGGCAGCGTTCCCCCACGGCCGCCGCCATGCGTCCCCTGCCCCGGCGCTGAGCCTCCACCGCGCCGGAAACCGGATGCGTTTGCTGCTCCCGCGTTCGTGTGCCGGCTCCCAGGTTCGTGTTTGGGATGTCGTGCTTGATAAATGCCAAGTTAACGGGCCGGTCATGCGCAGCCGCGTCGACCGGAAACGCCGATTTCAATCCGCGCCCAAAACGTTCGACGTGATCGATCGAGCAGTCAACCGGACTGGATATCAGGACCGGAAAGCGGGAGGAAGAAATGGCAGGCAAGAACTGGAATATCGACGCGCAGTATGTGGAGTGGTGCAGTTGCGAACATGGCTGCCCCTGCGAGTCGATGGCCGAACCCAGCCACGGCGATTGCACAGGCATCGTCGCATTCAAGATCGAGCGGGGATCGTGCGAGGACGTTCCGCTGAACGACCTGGCGGTGGTCGGAACATTCTATTTTCCGCGCGCGATCCACCACGGCGGCGGCGTGTTCCAGCCGATCGTCGATGAACGCGCAACCGAGGCGCAGCGGGACGCCCTGTTCTACATCATGTCCGGCGAAGACCAGCCGGTTGGAACAATCTTCCAGATCTTTTCCGTGATTGTGGACACGATCAAGGATCCCGTTTTCAGCAGGATCGACTTCGAATGGGACATGGACAGGCGTCGGGCCAGAATAGAAGTCGCCGATGTGGTCCGGGCGCACAGCGAGCCCATCCGGAACCCGGTGACCGACAAGGAACACCGGATGCTCACCGTCCTGCCGGAAGGTTGGGTGTTCCACGAGGCGGAGAATGCCTCGGGATTTGCAAAGAGCACCGGCGGCATAAAGTTCGACCTCAGCCGACGCCACAGCTCGCTGGCCCATGTCGCCTGGAACCAGAACGGCATGACCCACAGGTATGAGGAATACCGGCAGAAATTCGGCCGCCCTTAGCCTAGGATTGAACGATCCTGGATTTGGGGGCGCGGGCTGCAATGTCGGACCGGGCGGACGACCTGCTGGAAGCGGTTCTCAGACGCGACCGCTTCGTCGTGATCACGGCCATCGTGCTGTTGCTGCTGCTGTCCTGGGCCTGGGTCCTGGTCGGCGCGGGCACCGGCATGGACGTGCTGACCACAACCGGCCTGCGCCGCATGTCGATGCACATGATGCGGCCAGCCACCTGGACCGCGGCCTACGCCGGCCTGATGCTGTCCATGTGGTGGATCATGATGGTCGCCATGATGCTGCCGAGCGCCACGCCGATGCTGCTGTTGTTCGCGCGGGTGAACCGCAGGCAGAAGGTGACCGGAGGCCCGTACGTGCCGACCGCCGTCTTCCTTGCCGGCTATCTGGCGGCGTGGCTGGGCTTCAGCGTGATCGCGACCGGCCTCCAGTGGGCGCTGGAGCAGCTCGGCCTGATGTCACCGATGATGATGACCACCAGCGCCTGGCTGGGCGGGACCATCCTGATCGCCGCGGGAGCCTGGCAGCTCACGCCCCTCAAGGCCATCTGCCTGCGTCACTGCCGCTCGCCGCTGGGCTTCCTCGCCGGCAACTGGCGCCCCGGGGCGGCCGGCGCGTTCCGGATGGGGCTGGAGCACGGGACCTATTGCCTCGGCTGCTGCTGGTTCCTGATGGGGCTGCTGTTCTTCGGCGGCATCATGAACATCTACTGGATCGTGGGCCTGGCGGTGCTGGTCCTGATCGAGAAGCTGCTGCCCATCGGCATGTGGGCCGGGCGGCTGATCGGCGGCGGCCTGGTCGCCTGGGGCGTTCTGCTGATCGCCACGGCGGCCTGAACCCGCCCGGTCCCCGGTCGTCCCCGGTCCCCGGTCGTCCCCGGTCCCCGGTCGCCCCGGTCCCCGGCCCCCAGTCCCCGGCCCGTGCCGCGCCACCCTGCGTCCGCAAGCGGCAGCATGCGAAATCGGGCCGCCGCCGGTGGAGACGCGACCGCCGGGTAACCATGTGCCCGGTCAGGCGACCGGTCGGGCGACGGGTCAGGGGCGGCCCAGTTCACCCAGCCGGGCTGCTCCCCGATAATCTATCCGCTTGTTAACCGACCGGTGGCCCTCTATCGCCTACCTTCCAGTGACAAATTATCAACCATCAAGGCGATCCCCTGGTGCCACGACGACGTGCTGCTTTCACCGCCATCCGCGATTTCCTGCAACTGGAGGCCGCGGCCGGGCTGGCGCTGCTGCTGGCCACCATCATAGCCATGACCTGGGCCAATTCTCCCGCGGCCCCGCTGTATGAAGGGCTGCGCCACCTGCACGCCGGGATCCATGTCGGCGGGGTCGGCATCGACGAGTCGCTGGAGCTCTGGATCAACGACGGCCTGATGGCCATCTTCTTCCTGCTGGTCGGGCTGGAGATCAAACGCGAGCTGCTGGACGGGGAGTTGTCCAGCCTGCGCCGGGCCGCCCTGCCGGCGATCGCCGCGGCCGGCGGCATGCTGGGCCCCGCGGCGATCTATGTCGCGCTGAATTTCCACGATCCCGCCACCTTGCGCGGCTGGGCGATTCCCACGGCCACCGACATCGCCTTCGCCGCCGGCACGCTGTCGCTGGTGGCCGCGCGCGTACCGCGGTCGCTGCGGGCCTTCCTGCTGGCGCTGGCGATCTTCGACGACCTCGGCGCCATCATGATCATCGCGGTGTTCTACGCGCATGAGCTGGTGATTCCGGCACTGGCCCTGGCCGCGCTGTGCCTTGTCGCCCTGCTGGTGCTGAACCGCGCCGGCGTGACCCGCCTGGCGCCATACGTGCTGGTCGGGCTGGTCCTGTGGGTCTGCGTGCTGGAATCCGGGGTGCATGCCACCCTGGCGGGCGTGGCGCTGGCCTTCGCCATTCCCCTGCGCGTGCGCGGCCGCGCCGACTCGCCGCTGCGGCGGCTGGAGCACGTGCTGCACCCCTACGTCGCCTGGGTCATCGTGCCGCTGTTCGCCCTGGCCAATGGCGGCGTCGATCTGCGCGGCCTGGGCCTGGAACACCTGACCGGTGCGGTGCCGGTGGGCGTCGCGCTGGGCCTGCTGTTCGGCAAGCAGGCCGGCGTGATGGCGGCATCCTGGCTGGCGGTGCGGCTGCGCATCGCCGCTCTGCCGGAAAGAGCCACCTGGCGGGGCTTCCACGGGGTTGCGGTGCTGTCCGGGATCGGCTTCACCATGAGCCTGTTCATTACCGCCCTCGCCTTCGGCGATTCCGCGGTCGGCGATGAGGCCCGGGTCGGCATCCTGGTCGGCTCACTGCTCTCCGCCGCGCTGGGTCTGGTTCTGCTGGGCGGGCGGCGGCTCAACGCGGCGGCAAAACCGCAACCAACCGGCCGGGCATCGAGTTCCGCTTCGTGACCGCACCCGCCATCAGCCGGCAAGGAGGACAGCACGGGTATGACAGCGCCTATCGAGGACTACGCCCTGATCGGCGACTGCGAAACGGCCGCCCTGATCGACCGTGAGGGGTCGATCGACTGGCTGTGCTGGCCCCGTTTCGACTCCCCGTCCTGCTTCGCCGCCCTGCTCGGCGGGCCGGAGCACGGGCGGTGGAAGATCGCGCCGTCCGGGGCCTGCCGCACGCGCCGCAGCTACCGGCACGATACGCTGATCCTGGACACCGAGTTCGAAACCGACACCGGCGCCTGCCGGCTGACCGACTTCATGCCGCTGCGCGACGGCAACTCCGACATCGTCCGCATGGTCACCGGCCTGCGCGGCACGGTCGATGTCCGCATGGACCTGACCATCCGCTTCGACTACGGCCGCTCGGTGCCCTGGGTGCGCCGGCTGGAGGACGGCAGCCTGCGCGCGATCGCGGGCCCGCACATGCTGGTGCTGCAGACCAATGCGCCGCTGGAGGGCCGCGCCCTGTCCACCACCAGCGAGTTCACCGTCGCACCCGGCCAGACCGTGTCCTTCGTGCTGACCTACGGCCCGTCCCACCTGCGCCTGCCCATGCCCGCCGACCCGACCGAAGCGCTGAGCGCGACCGACGCCTTCTGGCGTGACTGGTCGTCACACTGCACGGTGCGCGGCCCGTTCGCCGATATCGTGCGCCGGTCGCTGATCACGCTGAAGGCGCTGACCTTCCACCCCACCGGCGGCATCGTCGCCGCCGCCACCACCTCGCTGCCGGAATTCCTGGGCGGGGCGCGCAACTGGGACTACCGGTTCTGCTGGCTGCGCGACGCCACCTTCACCCTGCTGGCGCTGATGGACGGCGGCTACTACGAGGAAGCCTATCGCTGGCGCGACTGGCTGGTGCGCGCCGCCGCCGGCAGCCCGGCGCAGATCCAGATCATGTACGGCCTGGCGGGCGAGCGCGACCTGACCGAGCGGGAACTGCCCTGGCTGCCCGGCTATGCCGGGTCCAGCCCGGTGCGCGTGGGCAATGCCGCGGCCGAACAGTTGCAGTTGGATGTGTTCGGCGAGGTGGCCGACGCCCTGCACAACGCGCGCAAGGGCGAGCTTGGCCCCAGCGAGACCGCCTGGCACCTGCAGCAGACACTGACCGAGCATCTGGAGAAGATCTGGAACGCCCCCGATGAGGGGCTGTGGGAGGTGCGCGGGCCGCGGCAATGCTTCACCCACTCCAAGGTGATGGCCTGGGTGGCGTTCGACCGCGCGGTGAAGGCGGTGGAGGATTTCGGCCTGAACGGGCCGGTGGACCGCTGGCGCGCGCTGCGCGACCGGGTGCATGCCGAGATCTGCAAGCTGGCGTTCAATCCCGAGATGGGCAGCTTCGTCCAGGCCTATGGCAGCCGGCAACTGGATGCCAGCCTGCTGCTGATGCCGCTGGTGGGCTTCCTGCCGCCGGACGATCCCCGCATGCTGGGGACGGTGGCGGCGATCGAGAAGCACCTGACGCAGGATGGCCTGATCATGCGCTACGACACCGCGGGCACCGATGACGGCCTGGCCCCCGGCGAGGGCGCGTTCCTGGCGTGCAGCTTCTGGTTCGCCGACAACCTGATCCTGCAGGGCCGTGTCGCGGAAGCGCGGGCGATGTTCGAACGCCTGGCGGGCCTGGCCAATGATGTCGGCCTGCTGGCCGAGGAGTACGACCCGCGTGCCGGCCGCATGCTGGGCAACTATCCGCAGGCCTTCTCCCACGTGGCGCTGGTGAACACCGCGATGAACCTGTCCCGGTGGGGCGGCCCGGCCGACCAGCGCGGCAGCGACGAGACCACGCGGGCGTAGCGCGCGGACGGGATGGGACGTGCGACCGGCGGGGCTGTGCTCCGATCCCGTTTCGGTTGCGATGCCGCGTAACCCACCGGCGCAACGTACCACCTCGTGGCGGGCGAAGGCCCGCTACCGGCGCCGGAATGGAGGGCACCCGTCCGCGATGCCCATCACGCGCAAGGCCTGGTCATTCGCCGCCGTCGCTATCCGATCCCACCCTGCCGGGAACCGGCAGCCAGAGGTGCACCGAGGTACCCTTGCCGACCACGCTTTCCAGCGACAGGCCGCCGCCGGCCGTCTCGGCGAACGCTCGTGCCATCGCAAGGCCCAGCCCGGTCCCCTTGCCGGGTGGTTTCGTGGTGAAGAACGGCTCGGTGACGCGGGCCATCAGCTCGGGCGTCATCCCGCCGCCGGTGTCATGAACGGACAGCCGGACATAGCGGTCTGCGGTCAGTTCGGATGGTATCCCCGATCCACCGGCCGCCCCGACCGTCACATGGACGGCGGCAAGCGTGACCACACCCTCGCCGCCCATCGCATCGCGGGCGTTTGCGGCCAGGTTGAGGATGACGGTTTCCAACTCGTCCCTGTCGATCCCGAACCGGGGCAGACCGGCAGCCGCATCAACCCGGACGGTGATACGCGTGCCCAGGGTGTGGCTCAGGATGTCCCGCAGATTGTCGAGCAACAGCACAGGATCCACCACCTCGGTCCGGTCCTGCCGGCGTCGCGACAGCGCCAGCACGCGCCGCGTCACGCCCGACCCGCGTTCGGCCGCCTCGGAGGCCATGCGGGCGAAGTCCACAACCCGGTCGGGATCGGTCGGCCGGCGCTCGATCATGCCGGCAGCGACCTGCACGGTTTGCAGAACATTGTTGATGTCGTGCGCAATCCCGCTGGCGAGCTGGCCCAGCGCGTAGATTCGTTCGTTGTCGGCAAGACGGGCGCGGGCGGCTTCCCTCTCGCCCAGCACCTGCTGCACGCGCCGCTCCAGCCCCGCATTGAGCCGCTGCAGCTCCTGCGACAGGCGCCGGTTCTCGCGCTCCAGCAGCTTGGTGTGGGTGATATCCACGAACACGCCGATACTGCCGCAAACACCGCCGCCCTGGTCGAACAGGGGCACGCTGTGCCCCGCCACGAACACGACGTCCCCGTTGGGAAACCGCACCTCGCACTCGGAGCGGGGGATGGACTGGCCGGTCGCCGCCGCCCTTTGCATCGGCAGGTCGTCGGGGCGAACCGGCACACCGTTGGCGACCACCATGAAAGACGGTTTTTCATGATCCGGGGCGGATTGCGACAGGTTCTGGCCCGGAGGCACCCGCAACAGCATTCGGGCCGCGGCATTGCCCTCGATCGTGCTGCAGTCGCGCCCCCGCGCAATCAATATGGCGACCGGCAGCATATCCAGCACGGCCCAGAACTGCGATGGTTCAAAGACGGGATCACTTTGCAGCCTGAACACGGCCGGTTCCGACCCTGCCGGCCTGGAAGGCGGAAATGGTATCACGGACCCCCGCCCGGCCGTGTCACGCCCGCGCTCGTCCGTTTCGTTCAGGGGTGGTGCCATGGATCTCCTGGAACCCGCAACGCGGCGCTGAAGCGCTTCTGCGATATCGGGAGTTGAGGATGGGAGTGTTCTGTTTGCCGCGTCAAGGGCAACCGCTGATACACTCCAAAGCTTGTGATGGCCCGGTTCGATTGGCTGAAATCACTTTTGTTGCCAATCAAAGAGCCGGCCGGCCGCCCCTTTCCGCACTGTGTCAGCCCGGCCGGCGACACTACGGACTCACGTGTGAGCCGTAGAACCCGGTCACCGGACGCCGGTCGGGCTGACATCGATGAAATCCCACGAATCTCGCGCCGCCATGCAACATTGCACGCAAACCGTCGATGCGCTCGGCCGAACGCCGATACACTGATTCGCACCAACGAAACGGATACCGAGCCCGCAGCAGGGGCCATCAACAACCGGTGACGCAGAGGCCGACATATTGCCGCATGGTAATGTGCCGGTGTCCGCTCGAGTGGCAGCCTGCTAACCAGGACTAACAACAGAGGGTCTATGCGGGGCGCCGTCGCACGGATCTACGCAGGTTCGTTGCCTTTGGGCGGGAAAGACCTTTGGGAACTCGCGCTGCCGACGCTTGCACCGAAGCCGGCCGAGGGGGCCAGGGCTTGCCGGTTGATCCATTGCCCGAGAGCATCCCGAACTGGGTTTCGATATCCGCAACCGTGAAGAAGGGTTTCGGCGTTTTCGCAAGCACGGCGCTGGACACCACGCGCCGTAGCCTTGGCGTGACGACCTGCGCTGTTGCGGGCGTGACGACGTGCGTTGTTGCGGGCGTAACGACGTGCGTCTGTGTTTCGAGTACCGTGCTGGCGGCGTGGAACTCAACTATCGCGTGATCCTGGCAAGCGACGGCGTTGCCGAGGTCTCCCAGGAGACGCACGATGCGGAACTACGAACAATGAGCCGCATATTTTGCGATGTACAGACAGCCGGGGAAGTCGGGTTTGCCGTTTCCGGAATGTCGCAACCGAAGCTTTGAGGAAACCGGCCTTCCGGTCTTCATCCCCTTCGAGGCGGCCGAATCATGACGAAAGCGCGGGATGTGTCTGCTCGCCAGGCTGCCGCGCAAGAAACGCCATCGCCAGTTTCTCGGGGTTGATCGGTGATCCGAGCGGGTCGGCAGCAAGCGCGGCGGACCGCCGTCGTGACCGCGTCAGGTGATCACCGGACCCGGGATAAGGTTTTTCCACTCGGTAAAGCGGCCGGCGGAATCACGGGCGACGTACCAGGCCTGGAAATTCGCGTCCGGATGGCGGATGGCAAGCACACGTTTCAATTCCGTGACGTCAGCCATGTGCGCCTCAAGTTCCAGCTTCGGATTGTTCAGCACGTCCTGGCCATAGGCGATGCCCAGCGCGCCACAGTTCGAATGGTCAACGACGACGAGATTCTCGATCCGGTGAAGCTGCACCGATGCGCCGAAATTGTCCCAGAAAGCCTCGCCCCACGCCTTCGGAAAGGCGGGCGCGACCACGCCGACCGCGGCGCCGGCAATGGTGAACTGGCTGTACCGGCCTTCAAGACCGGCCGCGTGGCTGTCCGCGACCGGCTTGTCCATCCAACTTGCGACCGGCGCCTGGGTGCGCGGATCGACGCAGGAGAGAAGCAGCGCCTTGTAGGGGGTTGCCGCTTTGGCGCGGGCGTGTCCCGGCCCGAAAGCAAGGCCGGCCGCACCGGTGGCGGCGACGCGGAGAAAGCCCCGTCGGCCGAAGCCGGGCGGCAGAGGCGGCGCACCGCAAAGGCACGATGTCGGATGCGTGGTCATTGCCTCAGTTCCCTGCCCGAAGTTTCCGGCCCGGAGTTGCCTGCCCGAACTTGCCTGCCCGAAGTTGCCTGTCCGAAGTTCCCGGCCCGGAGTTGCCTGCCGGAGTTGCCTGCCCGGAAGCGCTATTCCACCAGAGCCCCAACCCCTTCCGTCACCTTGTCCCAATCGTCCACGTTCCGGTCCTGCGGCGCAACCAACAGATGCTCCACCCCGATGGCAGCATAGGAATTGACCAGCGCCCGCAAGACGCCGCGATCGGTCCCGTCCCACTGTACCCGCATCGAGATCGTGAAATCCGCCCCCGGCCGCGCCGCCCGCAGCCGCGTCACGATCGGCGCCGCCTGCTCGGCCGTCAGCCCGCTGCCATGCCACCCGTCGCCGATCCGGATCGCCCGCTTCAACGCAGGTTCCGCGCGGCCGCCGAACCACAGCGGGATCGGACTGACCGGCATCGGGGTCATTGTCATCCCCTCGATAACCGACGGGATATAGCGGCTCTTGAACGTCACGGGGTCATCCGACCAGACCGCGCGCATCATCGCGATCCCCTCGTCCAGCCGCCGGCCGCGCTGTTCGAACGGCACGCCCAGGGCCGCGAACTCCTCCTTCAGCCAACCGGAGCCGGCCCCCAGGATCAGCCGCCCCTCGGAGAAGTTCTGCAGCGTGGCGAGTTCCTTGGCCAGGGGCAGCGGATGGCGCATCGGCAGCACCAGCACCGTGGTGCCGAGCCGCACCCGCCTGGTGACCGCCGCCGCCCAGGTCAGCGACAGCACCGGATCGAAGAACAGCGGGGAGCGGGGGAACTTGTCCCGGGGAACGATGATATGCTCGCTGACCCAGACATCCTCCAGGCCGAGATCCTCGGCACGCTCCGCGTGACGGCGGATCAGTGCCGGGGTCGCCTGCTCGCCCGCATGCGGCAGGTGAATGCCGTATTTCATCGCTGCCTTCCTTCGCCAGTATGGCCCGCAGTTTACAGGCCGAACCGGGTGGCCGTGCAATCGTGGGGCACTGTGCCGGGAAAGCGCGTGTCGCCGGGCGCGCAGTATCGCGGGTGGAGCTGACTTCCAGACCGGCGCTACACGTCCAGGTTCGCCACCTTCAGCGCATTGCCGACGATGAACTCCCGCCGCGGCTCCACCACGTCGCCCATCAGGGTGGAGAACACCTGCGCCGCGTCCTCCACGTCGCCGATCTTCACCTGCAGCAGCGTGCGGCCGGCGGGGTCCAGGGTGGTGCGGCCGAGCTCGTCGGCGTTCATCTCGCCCAGGCCTTTGAAGCGCTGGATGCTCAGGCCGCGGCGGCCATAGGCCAGGATGCGGTCGAAGGCGCTGGCCGGGCCGGCCACCGTGGCTTCCTGCGAGTCCATCTTCAGCTTCGCCGGCTCGCTGAACTTGCGCATCAGCGCTTCGGCGCGGTCGGCCAGCCAGCGGGCCTCGGCGCTGCGCAGGGCGGCGCTGTCCACCACGTGCTTTTCCGCCACGCCGCGCACCGTGCGCGACAGCGTCACGCCG
This sequence comes from uncultured Alphaproteobacteria bacterium, assembly GCA_963721065.1. Classification (GTDB taxonomy): domain Bacteria; phylum Pseudomonadota; class Alphaproteobacteria; order Acetobacterales; family Acetobacteraceae; genus CAWBLP01. The sequence goes on along the minus strand of CAVRHO010000007.1, from coordinate 330,230 downwards.
CCATTGACCGCGACCATCCAGCCCTGCTCATTCGGCAGCGATATGGCGTTGAGCCGGGCGACCAGGGACTGGGCGGCGGCGGTGGAGCGGGCGGTGTCGGAGGTGATCACCCCGGCGATCGCCGCCTGTTCCAGCAGCGGCACCGGCGCGGTGGTGGACAGGCGGCGGAGCTGGGCGGCGGCCTCACGCAGCCACAGCACTTCCCGCCGCAGCTCGTCGCCTTCCAGCACCGTGCCGTCGGCATAGGTCAGGCGCGCTTCGTGCAGCGCCTTGTCCAGCAGGAATTCCTCCATCGCCGCGTCGTTCTTCAGGTAGCGCTCGTCGTTGCCGCGCTTGGCGCGGTACAGCGGCGGCTGGGCGATGAACAGGTGGCCGCGCTCGATCAGTTGCGGCATCTGGCGGAAGAAGAAGGTCAGCAGCAGCGTGCGGATATGGGACCCGTCCACGTCCGCGTCCGTCATGATGACGATGCGGTGGTAGCGCAGCTTGGAGACGTCGAACCCGCCCTGTTCCGGCTCCCCGCGGCCGATGCCGGTGCCCAGCGCGGTGATCAGCGTGCCGATTTCCTGGCTGGACAGCATGCGGTCGAACCGGGCGCGCTCCACGTTCAGGATCTTGCCCTTCAGCGGCAGGATCGCCTGGAAGCGGCGGTCGCGGCCCTGCTTGGCGGACCCGCCTGCGCTGTCACCCTCGACGATGAAGATCTCGCACTTGGACGGGTCGCGTTCCTGGCAGTCGGCCAGCTTGCCGGGCAGCGTGGAGATGTCCAGCACGCCCTTGCGCCGGGTCAGTTCCCGCGCCTTGCGGGCGGCCTCCCGCGCCGAGGCGGCGTCCATCACCTTCTGGATGATGCTCTTCGCCTCTTTCGGGTGGGTTTCGAACCAGTGCGCCACCGCGTCGGCCACCGCGGCCTGCACCGCCGGCTGCACCTCCGACGAGACCAGCTTGTCCTTGGTCTGGCTGGAGAATTTCGGGTCCGGCACCTTCACCGACAGCACGGCGGTCATGCCCTCGCGCATGTCCTCGCCGACCAGTTGAAGCTGCTCCTTCTTGCCCATGCCTTCCGCGTATTTGGTCACCACGCGGGTCAGCGCCTGGCGGAATCCGGCCAGGTGGGTGCCGCCGTCGCGCTGCGGGATGTTGTTGGTGAAGCACAACATCGTCTCGTGGTAGCTGTCGTTCCAGGACAGCGCCATTTCCACCCTGATGCCCTGGGCATCGTCGGCGGCGCGCAGGCTGATCGCCGGGGTGAACACCGGCGTCTTGCCGCGGTCCAGCCATTCCACGAAGGCGACCAGGCCGCCTTCGTAGTGCAGCACGGTCTCCTGCGCCTGGGCATGGCGTTCGTCACGGAGACGGATGCCGAGACCGGAATTGAGGAAAGCCAGTTCGCGCAGCCGCCGTTCCAGCAGCGTGTAGTCGAATTCGGTCTTGGTGAAGGTCGCCGGGCTGGGCTTGAACGTCACCTCGGTGCCGCTCACGTGGTCCGTGACCGGGCCGACCACGGCCAGCGGCGCGTCCGGCTCGCCGTGGCGGAAGCGGATGGCGTGCTCCTGCCCGTGGCGCCAGATGCGCACCTCCATCCATTCCGACAGCGCGTTCACCACCGCGGCGCCGACGCCGTGCAGGCCGCCGGAGACCTTGTAGGAGTTCTGGTTGAACTTGCCACCGGCGTGCAGCCGGGTCAGCACCACCTCGGCGGCGGAGACGCCTTCCTCGACATGGATATCGGTGGGAATGCCGCGGCCGTCGTCGCGCACCGTCACGCTGCCGTCGCCGTTCAGCACGACATCGACCTGGTGGGCGAAGCCGGCCTGGGCCTCATCCACCGCGTTGTCGATGATCTCGAACGCCATGTGGTGCAGGCCGGAGCCGTCGTCGGTGTCGCCGATATACATCCCGGGTCGGCGGCGGACCGCGTCCAGCCCCTTCAGGACGGAGATCGAGGCGGCATCATAGGCCTCCGGCTCTTGGCCGGACTCAGGCGGCAAGGCATTGTCGGACATGCCGAGGGACGACTCCAGGTGGTTCGGAAGGATACTCTAGATATATAGCGCGTACCGGGCCCGAGGGACAGGGGAACAGCACGGATTCGCGCGGATTTCGCCGCGGGTGGCGCATTGGCCTGCGCCCGGCACGATGCCGCAGGAGGCTGGGTCCGCGGACGTGCTGTTCGTGCGGACGGCGTTCGGTTCGTGCGGACAGGCACCGCTCACCGTCCCACTCGGGGTCATGGCCGCCCTTGAGCCTGCCATCCCCCCCCGACAGAGCGTGTTCCGTTGCACCCCGACCCGATCGTTCCGGTGCCGATGGCCGGGTCGAGCCGCCAACGGTCACAAGCGTGACATTCCAGACCGGTCACCTGGGTGGCAGCGCAGCGGACGATCGATTGCCCAACGGAGACCACGCCCGTGCCGCCGAGCGTGGCGCCGTGCTCGCCACGGTCAAGGACGCTGCGCGCCGCCTTCGGCGGTGGCCTACGGCCATCCTTGACCGCGGCTGCGCGCGGCGCCTGGGGAATGTGTGGCCGGGACGGAGAAACGGGCGCTGCGGGGCCGAACAAAGAAACAGGGGGCAGGCTCCGGACGGTGGGCGGAGCGATGGCGCGGATGGCCGGGGACGGATCGGGAAGACTGTTACCCAGGTGCCCGGTCCACCGTGTGCCCAACGTACCCGCCTGAACCCTGACACGGCCATGACGTGGGGGACCGGCGCCGGCGTGCTTATCGTAACGTCTATGGGGCTGCTTTGAGTGCCTGCGGCGCTGCGCCCCCTACCCCGCCGGAGCGATCACGATCCGGCGGTTCTGCTTGCCCTTGTTCTCGATCTTCACCACCGAGACGCGCCCGATCTCCCCGGTGCGCGCCACATGCGTGCCGCCGCAGGGCTGGAGGTCCACCACCGCCTCGTCCGTGCCGATGCGCATCAGCCGCAACCGGCCGGTGCCGCGCGGCGGCTGCACCGACATGGTACGCACCAGGTCCGGATTGGCGTCCAGAACCGCCTCGTCCACCCATTCGATGCGCACCGGGTGGTCGGCCTCGATCAGCGCGTTCAGCCCGGCCTCCACCTGCTCCTTCGGCGGCGGATCGGGCAGGTTGAAATCCAGGCGGGAGCGGTCGGCCCCCACCTGGCCGCCGGTCACCGCGGCGCCCTTGATCACGCTGCACAGCAGGTGCATCGCGGTGTGCATGCGCATCAGCCGGTGCCGGTGGTCCCAGTCGATCTCGGCCTGCACGCGGGCGCCCACCGGCGGCAGGGCGGCGTCGGGCGCGGGGATGTGGCGGATGCTGTCGCCCTCGCCCTTCAGCGTGTCGGCGATCGGCGTTTCCCCGCCGTCCCAGCGCAGCACGCCGACATCGCCCGGCTGGCCGCCGGAGCGGGCGTAGAACACCGTACGGTCCAGCACGATGCCCTCCGGCGTGCTGGCCTGCACCGTGGCCTCGGCGGTGCGCAGGCGGGGATCGTCGAGGAACAGCTTCTCGGTCATGCAGCGTCTCCTGGCCCCAAAGGCGGGGCGCGCCCGGGGCTTTGGTGCGGGTGTCGTGCGATGCGGCCGCTCTACTCCCTCGATCGGCGGCCTGCCACCCGCCCGGGCGGACGGGCGGCCTGCCGCGGGGGCGCACCTACTCGGGCATGGTCTCGCCGGAGCCGCCGAACTCCTTGGGGAAGTCCTTCAGCTTCGGCAGGCCGTCACGCATCGGCAGCACCGTCTCGGCGTAGTTGACGTGGACCGCCGGCTTGAAGTCCAGGTCCGGGATGGTGGCCGAGAACACATCGGTCATGTTCAGCGGCGGATGGCGGGCCATCAGGTGCCCGCCGCACAGGCGGCAGGACTGGCGGAAGCTCATGTCGGTCTTGTGGTAGGTGAGGATATGCTCCTCGCCCTTGGTCACTTTCACCGCCTCGGGCGGCCACAGGGAGAACGCGTTCACCGGCCCGCCCGACCAGGAGCGGCAGGACCGGCAGTGGCAGTAGCCCATGGCGTTCGGTTCGCCGGTGACCTCGATCTCGACTGCGCCGCAGAAACAGGCGCCGCGATAGGGTCCGCTCATCGCATCTTCTCCCCGGTTGTTCGCTTTGTATCCGGAACAGCCGGAGATACTATGCAGCTTTGGGCAGATGTCCAATGAAAGACGGACGTTTCGTCCAGGTTTCCGGCCGACGGACCGCAGGTCTTGGGCGCTCAGTCGGGCCAGAACTCCGGGTTCATCATCTGCGCAAAGGCATACGGGCAGTCCTTCGGGAATGTGCTGCGTGCCAGCCCGGTTTCCCGCTCTGCCTCCACCAGCGCCAGTCGATAGGCCGTCACGGATCGCCGCATCCAGCCGTGACTTCAGGCTTGGATTGTCGTCCAGGTGGCTTTCCAGCCGGTACCGCTGCTCCTCGACGCTGAGCCGCCAGGAATTGCCGCGCAGCGCCGGCTGGAATTGCCACTTCAGCAGGTGCAGCAGCAGGACCACGAGCCGATTGACCAGCTCACGCTTTTCACTGCGCCCCATGCTTTCGATCTCTTCGGCGATATTTGCGATATCCGCATCCACCAACCGGCCGCTGCGCAGCAAGGCAGCCTGCTCCGTGGCCCACGCGTAAAAGTCCTGGTCATACCGGGTGGGCATCGTCCTGCTCCGGAGACATCGGGATAGACGCGGCGATCCTACGCCTTCGGCCTCCTGTCCACCACCCGCAACCAACTTTCCAGCCTGTGAGCGGCGTGCACCGACTGCGACACGCGGCCCCACGGTAGCGGCAGTGACCCGGGGTGACGCTGCCAGTGAAGACCGTAACGCCCCGGCGTGGACGGTCGCACTGGGCAGAGCCCCGAGGCCCAATCTGCTCCGCCAACGCATTCCGGGACGCGGCCGGCGGCGATATCCGGAACACGCCCCGCCGGCATCAGGCGGCCCGCGTGTTCCTGAGCGGCAAGGCGACCGTCTCGACGCTGGACAGGTCAAGCCGGCGGGATGCGTGGTCGATGTCGAATCCGACGACTTCACCATCTCCGTCCAGATCGACGTTCAGTCCGTCGGCCACTTCGCGGACTTCTGCTGCCGGGCCCGGCTTCAGCTCGATATACAGGCTATCCGTTTCGGGGTAGTAGTGAAGTTTCATGTTTCGTCCTCGCGGTAGCCACGGTCGAAAAACGCGTTATGCACGGTCTCGCCATCCTCCAGCGTCACGACCCGAAGCACACGCTGCTGCCCGTCACGATCGTCGACGACGCGTCCCCAGTGGCGTACGCGACCATCCTCCTGAACCAGCCGGCGGGCAGGCGTCGCAAGGACGGCGGCGATCATGCCGCCCGACAGGTAGGGACGCTTGCGCAGAACCTGCTCCACGAAGTAGCGCGTCGTCTTCATCGAGTCGTGTCCGAGTTCTACGCCTTCGGCCTCCTGTCCACCACCCGCCGCGCCTTGCCCAGCGAGCGCTCGATCGTCCCCGGCATCTCCACCACCACATGCGTGGTCAGGCCGATCGTGTCCTTGAGGCGCGCGGTCACCAGCCTGGCCTCGGCTTCCAGCAGCACCGGATCGGTGTAGCCGGGCCGCGCCTCCACATGCACCGCGACCTCGTCCATGCGGCCTGCGCGGGTCAGCACCAACTGGTAGTGCGCCGTCAGCACCTCGCTTTTCAGCAACTGCTCCTCCACCTGCGTGGGGAACATGTTCACGCCGCGCACGATCAGCATGTCGTCGGAACGGCCGGTGACCTTTTCCATCCGCCGCATCGTGCGCGCGGTGCCCGGCAACAGGCGCGTGAGATCGCGGGTGCGGTAGCGCACCACCGGCATGCCGCGCTTGGTCAGGCTGGTGAACACCAGTTCGCCGCGTTCGCCTTCCGCCAGCACGGCGCCGGTCTCCGGGTCGATCACCTCGGGGTAGAAGTGATCTTCCCAGATGTGCAGCCCGTCCTTGCTTTCCACGCACTCATTGGCGACGCCCGGCCCCATGACTTCCGACAGGCCGTAGATGTCCACCGCATCCAGGCCGAACCCGTCCTCCATCTCCCCGCGCATGGCATTGGTCCAGGGTTCGGCGCCGAAGATGCCGATGCGCAGCGAACAGTCGCGCGGTTCCAGCCCCTGGCGTTTGAACTCGTCCAGGATCGCCAGCATGTAGCTGGGCGTGACGGTGATGATGTCCGGACGGAAGTCGGTGATCAGTTGCACCTGGCGTTCCGTCATGCCGCCCGACACCGGCACCACCGAGCAGCCCAGCCGTTGCGCCCCGTCATGCAGCCCCAGGCCGCCGGTGAACAGCCCGTAGCCATAGGCGTTGTGCAGGATCATCCCCGCCCGGCCGCCCGCGGCATGGATCGAGCGCGCCACCACCTGCGCCCACACCTCCAGGTCCTCGCGCGTGTAGCCCACGACGGTGGGCTTGCCCGTGGTGCCGGAGGAGGCGTGGATGCGCACGATCTGCTCCCGCGGCACGGCGAACATGCCGAACGGATAGTTGGCGCGCAGGTCCTGCTTGCCGGTGAACGGGAATTTCCCCAGGTCTTCCAACTGGCGGAAATCGTCCGGATGCACGCCGGCCGCGGTGAACGCCGCGCGGTAATGCGGCACGTTGTCGTAGGCGTGGCGCAGCGTCCAGGCGATGCGCTCGCGTTGCAGCCCGGCGATTTCGTCACGCGACGCGGTCTCGATGCGGTCAAGCCCCGCCATCCTTGTCCTCCCCGAAGAATTTCTGGCCCAGCGTGCGCGAATGACCGCGCAGTTCGGCGACGATGCGGCCGTCGCCACCGGTGACCTGCACGTCGTAGATGCCGGACCGGCCGGCGCGGGACCGCTCCACCGCGTGCGCGTGCAGTGTTTCGCCCAGATGGCCGGGGCGCACGAAGGTGATGTTGCAGTGCTGCGCGACTGCGCGCTCGCCGTGACTGTTGCAGGCGAAAGCAAACGTGGAATTGGCCAGGGTGAAGATGAAGCCGCCGTGGCAGATGCCGTGGCCGTTCACCATCGAGTCCGTCACCGTCATGGACAGGCGCGCCTCACCAGGCGCCACGTCATCCAGCCGCATGCCCAGCCCGGTGCTGGCACGGTCCTCCGCCCACATTGCATCGGCACAGGCACGGGCCAGCGCGTGCGGATCGGTCACGAACGGCCCCGGAAGTTCGGCGCACGCTTTTCCACGAAGGCACGCACGCCCTCGGCATAGTCGGCGGTGCGGCCGGCCTCGCCCTGCAGCTTCGCCTCCAGGTCGAGCTGCGCGTCCAGGCCGTTGGTCGTCGCGGCAGCGAACATCCGCTTCATCTTCCCCAGCGCCTCGGTCGGCGCCTGCGCCAGGTGCTCGGCCATGGCTTCGGATTTCGCGCGCAAGCTCCGCGTCGTCCACCGCCTGCCAGATCATGCCCCAGTCCGCGGCGCGTTGCGCGTCGATCGCATCGCCGAGCATGGCGAGGGCGCGGGCACGGGCTTCGCCGATGGTGTGGGTGAGGAAGAAGCTGGCACCGGAATCCGGCACCAGGCCGATCTTCACGAAGGCCTGCACGAACTTCGCGCTGCGCGCGGCCAGCACGATGTCGCAGGCCAGCGCGAAGCTGGCCCCGGCGCCGGCCGCCACGCCGTTCACCGCGCAGACCACCGGCAGGCGCAGGCTGCGCAGGCGGCGTGTCACGCGGTGGTGGTTGTCGCCGGCAAGCCGCTCCAGGTCCGGCGGTCCGTTCGGGCCCGGCGTCACCGCGGGGCCGAGTTCCTGGCCCGCGCAGAACCCCCGCCCTTCCCCGGTCAGCAGCACCGCCCGGCAGGCGGTGTCGGCGTCGGCCTCGTCCAGCGCACGCATCAGCGCCGCGAGCATCTCCTCGTTCACCGCGTTCAGCTTGTCCGGACGGTTCAGGATGATCTTGCGCCACGCGCCGTGCGGTTCGATGCGGATCGTATCGGTCATGGGTCCCTCCGAGGTCCAACATGCCGGTTTCGGCCGAAGCGTTCCAGCTAGGCCCGGCTGCGCCATGCGGGCCATAGTCGCCCGCGAACAACCGCCGCCGGACCCGAATGCCGAACCCCTCCCGCGCCGTCGTGCACCCCTCCCGCATCTTCTACGGCTGGCGCGTCGTCGCCACCTGCTTCGTCGTCGCCGTGTTCACCTGGGGCTTCGCGGTGTTCGGCGCGAGCGTGTACCCTGGGCGAGGTCACGCGCATGCGCGGCTGGACCGTGGCGCTGGTGTCGGGGGGCGTGACCTGCTTCTACCTGACCAACGCCCTGATCCTGACCGTGGTCGGCAGCGCGCTGGACCGGTTCGGCTCCCGCCCGGTGTTCATCGCCGGCGCCGTGGCGCTGGGATGCGGCGTCGCCGCCATGGGGCGGGTTGCGACGCCGTGGCAGCTCTACGGCGCCTTCGTGGTGATCGGGCTGGGCTATGCGACGCTGTCGCTGACCGGCATCACCACCACGCTGTCCCCCTGGTTCGAACGGCACCTGGGCCGCAGCATCGCCATCGCGCTGACCGGGGCGAGCTTCGGCGCCATCGTGGTGGTGCCGCTGCTGGTGCTGGCGATCACCCGCTTCGGCTTTCCGGCGGCCACCCTGGGCGGCGGCTGCCTGATCGTCGCCGTGCTGGTGCCGCTCGCCGCGGTCGTGCTGCGCTTCCGCCGGCCGGAGGAGCTGGGCCTGTCACCGGACGGTGCACCGGCTGTGGCGCACACCGACGCGGCGCGCCGGCCACCCGAGTGGACGCGCGCGGCCGCGATCCGCACTCTCGCGTTCTGGAGCATTGCCGCCGCCTTCGCGCTGGGGCTTGCCGTGCAGGTGGGCTTCTTCACGCACCAGTTGAAACTGGCCACGCCGCTGCTGGGCCTGGCGGGGGCGGGCTGGCTGGTCAGCGCCACGGGGGTGGCCAATCTGTGCGGGCGCCTGGTGCTGGCGCGCATCGCCGACCGCGTCGCGCTGCGTCGCTATACCGGCGGCATCCTGCTGACACAGGGCCTGATGCTGGGCGCGATCGCCTGGCACATGACGGTGCCGGTGCTGGTCGGCGCAAGCCTGGTCTATGGGTTCTGCCTGGGACAGATCACCACCTTGTCGCCAATCATGGTGCGCCGGGAATTCGGCGCCGCGTCCTATGGCGCGATCTACAGTTCGGCGGCAACGGTGATCCAGCTCAGCTCCGCGTTCGGGCCGGCGGTGTACGGGGTGCTGCGTGATGCAATGGGCGGCTACCGGCCGGTGCTGGGCATCGCCGCGGCGGTTGAGTTGCTGGCGATGGCAATCGTGCTGGCCGGGCGGCCGGGTGCGCGGCGAGCGTCGTGGATTTCACGGGGCGAGTGACACCGATGGCGCAACAGCGCGTGTGCGCGTGGCAATGCGACAGCGCGTGGCAATGGGAGCCCCGTGCCAAACGATTCAGCGCCATGGCAAGGTCTTCCGGAATGGTCACGCGTGCAACCCGCCCTCAGCAACCATGACGGTGACCGCGGACAGACCATGCCACGTCGTGGTGGGCGAAGGCCCGTCATCCACGACGTCGTCGTGCGGAACGCACCTTTCCGAAGACTTTGCCGGCAGGTTCGCGGGGGCCGGGTGCCTTCGGCAGAACGTAATCGCGGGCGGGCGCCTCAGCCTGTTCTTCAGCGCGCCCCCCCCTCTCCTCTTCCCCCCTCCCCCCCCTATCACTCCGACAGCCCCGTCCACCCATGACCCGCCCCGCGCGATCGGCCGGCGACGCCTGCACGCGTTGGTGCGATCGCACCGCGCGCAGGCATCCCCAAACCTGCGCGCAGATTACTTCCGGCTGAGACCCGCAGCCGCGATCAGCTCCTTGCGGACCTTCGGATCAGTGCGTGCCGCCGTAATGACCTTGGAATATTGCGAGATGGTCAACCCCTGTTTGCGGATGGCCTGTTCCTCGGCCTGCACGATCTCATGCCGTGTCGCAGCGCTCAGCTTCGCCGGTGCCTTTCCCTTCATCTGTGTTTCGTATTTCTGCTGAATTGCGATGACATGCCGCAACGCGTGGCCGGCTTTGACCGTCTGGCCCGACGATACGTGAATGTGCGCCGGCGGCTGCGCGGACGGTGTGACCGTCTGAGCGTTGGCAAACGACATGCCGATCAGCAGGCTTCCGGCAGCGGCCACGATCAGCCGACTTGTCTGACGCATGCGATTCATCCTTTCGTGGTTTGCAAATGAGCAAGACCGGTGCTGTTCGCGATCTCGCCGGCGAAGCCGTCCAGGTGGTCGCGAGGGCGCGAACCTTCGCGACATGACCGAATATTTGTTCGCTTCACCGCCACACGGTTCCAGGCAATGCGCAGGATGCGGCCTGATCAATCTCACTTCGAACCGAGCGACCTTCCGACTGATAGCAACGACTGCCCTGGGCCTGTCAACCTTAATTCCTCGCGATCACACCATACATTCGTGCGCAACACCGCCACAAAAACGCCGCGTTCAACTTATCCGATACCGTTGTCTGCTCCGCTCCGACGTGTCGTCTCATTTGGAACCACAAACGTCGGTCCAACAAAGAGTTGCGGGCAGACGATGGAGAAAGCCCCGGGCTCAGCAGCCGGATTCCACCAGAGCCGATTGCCCGGGTCGCATACTCTTACGTCACTGCGACGAGAGGTTTGGACGTGGCTGCCCCGCACGGCCGGTGCCGGTGTGCGAAACCTCGATACCAACCCAGGCAGAGTTTGATCCCGGCCCGCATATTGTTTGACAGTCGGGAGGAAATTCAGCGTCGTGCTCGGCGAAGGAGGCCGTCCTCCAATTCCGCTGCCGTCGCGGCGAGAGGCAATCGACGGCGTAACGTATCACGTCGTGGCGAGCGCAGGCCCGCTACCCACGACTTCGTCATGCCGAAGGTATCGTCTCATGGACCGTGCCGACAATTTCACGCGGCCCGGCTTGCCATCGGCATGACGAAGTCGTGGATAGCGGCCTTCGCCCGCCACGACGAGGTATGTTACGCTGGCGGCCGTACTGCCACGGCCAGAGCGGGACCGGATTGCAGTCCCGAAGGCCTGCGCCCGCAACGACGGTTGGGCCAGCAATCGAAAGCCCGTGATCACACCGGCCGGTATGGCACGCGCACGGGCACCCGACGTCGTGGCCGGCAACGGTCGGGCATCTACGCCAGCCCGAAATACGCCCGGTGCAGCGCGTCGTCGGCCTCCAGTTCCGCAACCGTGCCCTCGAACCGAATCCGCCCGCCTTCCAGCGTGTAAACCCGATCCGCCAGATCCAGAAACGCCACATTCTGCTCGGCGATCAGCATCGACAGACCGCCCTCGCCCGCGCCCTGCGCCCGGAACTTCCCCAGCACCGCGATCACCTGCTGCACGAACAGCGGCGACAGGCCGGCCGAAGGCTCGTCCATCACCAGCAGTTTCGGGCCGGACGCCAGGGCCTTGGCGATCCCCAGCATCTTGCGCTGCCCGCCGGACAGTGCGCCGGCCAGGGCACGCCGGCGACCCGCCAGGTCCGGGAACACGCTGAACAGCTCATCGATCCGGCGGCGCAACACCGCCCGGTCGGTGAACTGGCCGCCGATTTTGAGGTTCTCCTCGATCGACAGGCCGGGGAACACGCCCAATTCCGACATGTACGCCATGCCCAGCCGCACGCGGCGATCGGTGCGCAGCGTGGTGATGTCGGTGCCGGCCAGGTGCACATCGCCGCGCCAGGCCGGCATCAACCCGACCAGCACTTTCAGCAGCGTGGTCTTGCCCGCGCCGTTGGCGCCCAGCAGCACCACGGATTCGCCGCGCTGCACCGCCAGGCCGGCGCCCCACAGCACCTGCACCTTGCCGTAGCCGGACTCGATGCCGTCGGCACGCAATACGGTCTCAGCCATGCGCGCCTCCCAGGAACACGCGAATCACTTCCGGGTCCTTCACCGCACCGGCCAGCGTGCCTTCGAAGAACTCGCGTCCGGCATTCATCACCACCACGCGATCGGTGACGCGGTCGATGAAGCCCATCAGGTGCTCCACCACCAGCAATGCCATGCCGCCATCGGCGAGCGCCCGCAGCCGGTCCGCCATATGGCCCAGTTCGGCCGGGTTGAGCCCGGCGGCAAGCTCATCCACCAGCAACAGGCGCGGCGCGGTCGCCAGCGCCCGCGCCAGGTCCAGCGTCTTCTGCTGCGCGCTGTTCAACTCGCCGGCGGGGCGGTTGGCGAAGCCGTCGAGTTCCAGCAACTCCAGCAGATCATCCAGGTCCGGCGGCACGCCGGCATTGCCGTACGTCGCCGCGACCATGACGTTCTCCCGCACGGTCAGTTGCAGGAACGGCTTCGGCGACTGGAAGGTGCGATTGATGCCGCGCCGCGCGAGTACGTGCGATGCGGTGCCGCCGATCGACTGGCCCTGGTACACCACCCGCCCGCCATCCGGCGGATACAGTCCGGAAATCACGTTGATGCAGGTGGTCTTGCCGGACCCGTTCGGCCCGACCAGGCCCAGCACCTCGCCCGGCGCGAGATGCAGGCTCACCCCGTCCAGCGCGCGGAATCCACCGAAGCGCTTGATCAGATCCTCGACAACCAGCAGCGGTGCGTCAGGGGACACGGATACCCCGCGAGGTCAGCAGCGACACCAGGCCATTGGGCAGGAACAACACCAGCACCACGATCAGGGTCCCATAGATGAACTGGAAATACTGCGGCACGCTGATACCGATGGCGTTGTACACGCCATACAGCAGCAGCACGCCCAGCAGCGGCCCGGTCAGCGTGGTGGCGCCGCCGAACAGCACGAACACGGTGGCGAAGATCGACACGCCGAGGTCGAACGCAGTGTCCGGATAGAAGACCGAGATGTGCCAGGCAAAGGCCGCGCCCACCAGCCCGGCGACCAGCGCCGACAGCATCCAGGCGATGATACGGCCGCGCACCACGGACACGCCGGCCATGCCGGCACTGATCGGGTCCTCGCGGATCGCCTGCAGCGCCAGGCCGAAGCGCGAGTTGCGCAACCAGACCACCAGGGCGAACGCGAAGGCCAGCACGCCAACCCCGACATAGTAGGAGGTATGCGGCGCGAACACCGAGGTCAGCGACACGCCGTACGGGCCCCTGGTGACATCCTGCAAGGCCGGGTTGGACACGACCTCATACACCGCCTGTGCCGCCGCCAGGCTGGCGATGGCGAAATAGGCGCCGGACAGGCGCAGCAGCGGCAGCAGCACCACCGCCAGCACCAGGGCCGCGCCGGCCCCGACCGCCATCGCCACCAGCGGCGAGGCGTGCAGGTGCATCACCGCGATGGCGAACCCATAGGCGCCGGCACCATAGAAGCCGACATAGCCGAACGGCAGGTATCCGGTGAAACCATAGACGATGTTCAACCCCTGGGCGAGCGCCAGGAACATGACGAAGTTGAACAGCATCAGCTCGTTCGAATAGGCGAACGGCGCCACCGCGAAGGCCGCCACGGCCAGCACCGGCAGCAGCAGGTCGGGCAGCAGCGAACGGGCGGGCGGGCGCGACGGGCTATGCACGGCGCACCTGCCTTCCGAACAGGCCTTCCGGCCGCACCAGAAGCACGGCGATCAGCAGCAGGTTGGGCAGCAGGTTCGCCCAGGACGTGAAATAGGTCTGCATCAACATCAGCGAAACGCCATAGACGATACCACCGACCACGGTGCCGAGCGGATTGCCCAGCGTGCCGACGACGATGACGGCGAAGGCGGTGATGTTGAGATCGACGCCGATATTCGGCGTGATGCTGCCCAGCATGAACGGCGCGAACACGCCGGCGATTCCCGCCAGCGCGATGCTGATGCCGAAGGCGATGGCCGAGACGCGGTGGATGTCGATGCCGGTTGCCAGCGCCTCATCCCGCGACACCATCACGGCCCGGGTCAGCGTGCCGAGGCGGGTGTGATAGAGGTAGATATACATGCCGATCACCGCGACGGCGCTGACCGCGGCGCTGAACACCCAGGGCTTGGGCAGGCGCGCGCCCAGGATGAACACCGGGCCGATGCCCAGCACGCGGCCGGGCAGCGAGCGTTCGGTGGTGCCGACGCCGATGGTGGTGACGGCCTCGATCATCTGCGACAGGCCGAAGAACAGGATCAGCGACAGCATCTCCATGTCGCGGGCGCGCTGCAGGCGCGGCACGATCAGGTAGTACAGCGGCAGCCCGGCGACGACGAACACCAGCAGCACGATCAGTGCGGCCAGCAGCGGATGCACGCCGAAGGCGGACAGCAGCCACCAGGCGGCGTAGCCGCCCAGCATCAGGAAGTCGCCATGCGCCAGGTTGACGATGCGCATGACGCCGAAGACGAGGTTCAGCCCCAGCCCCACCAGCGTGAAGTAGAGTCCGAACATCACGCCGGCGATGATGGCGTTGCTCAGCATGGGAATTGGCTGCCGTCGGGAAGTTTACGCAGAACGGCCGGGAGGCAGTGCCCCCCGGCCGCGTTGATGGGCGGGTTGATCACTTGCCGAAGACAGGCTTGCCCTTGGCGAATTCGTCGGGGAACACCGCGACGAGGTTCAGGCCGCCCTTGCCGTTCGGCTGGAGCTGCCCCATCGGCGTGATCTCGCCGACCTGGGCGCCTTCGCTGTTCAGCTCGAAGTGGCCATCCAGGGTCTTCAGCTTGCCGGACAGGGCGAACACCGCGTCATGCAGGTCCATCTGGCTCATGCCCTTGGTGGTCGCCAGCGCGCGCTGCACCACCAGGCCGGTCATGTAGCCATAGACCGCGTTGGAGCCCCATTCCACGCCCGAGCCCTTCGGATAGGCCTTGTCCCACATCGCGTGGAACTTCGGCAGCTCCGGCCCGAAGTTCACCTTGTACTGGTACAGCGCCGACGGCACGTAGCTGTAGATGTGCTTCATCGCATCCACGCCGACGTTCTTCAGCAGCTCGTCCATCTCGGTGCCGGCGTAGATGGAGAACACGAAGGGGAAGGTCTCACCCGAATCCTGCAGGTTGCGCAGGAAAGCGATGTCGTTGCCGGGGTAACCAAGCTCCAGCACCGCGTCGGGGTTCTTCGCGGCGATGTTGTTGAGCAGCACGGTGTAGTTGGAGGTGCTGGTCGGCACGCCGTGATAGTACACGATCTTGATCTTGCCGGCCTTCTGCAGGAAGCCGCGCAGCGCGGTGGCCTGGGTGCCGGTGAAATCGTTGGTGGAATACAGGATCGCCGCCGTCTTGATGCCGTGCTTGGTGCCGACCTGGTCGAGGAAATCGGCGATCACCTTCGGCCAGATGGTGGAGACCGGGATGCTCATCAGGGCGATATAGGGGTTGTCCTTGGTGAAGAACGCCCCGCCGGTGCCGGACACGTCGAACAGGAACATCTTGTGTTCCTTGGCCAGCGGCACGGCCACCGATGTCAGCACGGAACCGGAATCCGCCAGCAGCAGGTTCACGTGATCCTGCGTGATCAACTGGTTGTACAGCGTCGCCGCGGTGGCGGTGCTGCTCTGGTCGTCATAGGCGATCAGCTTGATCGGGATCTTCTTGTTGTAGGGCTTCACGAACACGCCGCCCTGCGCGTTCATTTCCTTCACCCAGATCTTCAGGCCGTCGTACACCGGCATGGAGATGCTGGCATAGCGCCCCGAGCTTGCGTAGAGCGTTCCGATCTTGATCTGCGACGGCGCGGAATCGGCGCGCGCGTTTCCGCCTGCCATCAGCATGCCGAACAGCGCGAGCGCTGCCAGCATTCCCTTACGTATCATGGTCATTGACTGTCCCGAATTATCATTCGTGCCGCGGCGTTTTGCCCCAAGGAGGAGTGGCGGACAAGGTGATGGGACCGTTCCCGCGGACACTTTGTGAAATCCGCGATATATTGATATTCGCCTTATTTGATAATTACAGGAACGCGGGGCCGGCGCAGCAGCCCGGCCGTTCGGGACCCGATCGCCGGATCAGACCGCCATCGTGACGGAACGCATCAGGTCCGCCGCCCGCGCAGCGGCAGGTTGGTGCGGTACACCACGCGCTTCAGCGCCATCGCGGTTTCCACCGACTGCACGCCGGGAATGCGCATCACCACGCCGCGCAGGAACGCCTCGAACGCGGTCAGGTCCGGTGCGACGATGCGCATCAGGTAGTCGCGCGCGCCGGTCATCTCGTACAGCTCCATCACTTCGGCGCACGCCTCGATCGCGCGTTCGAACGCGGCGAGTGCTTCGTCGCTGTGCGTCGCCAGCTTCACCGTCACGAACGCGTTCACCGGCAGCCCGACCTTCTCCTGGTCCAGCACCGCGACGTAGCGGCGGATGACGCCGGCTTCCTCCAGCATCTTCTGCCGGCGGTGAATGGGCGACGGCGACAACGCCACCGCTTCACTCAGTTCCGTCGTCGTCGCGCGGCCGTGAGCCTGCAGGTAATCCAGTATTGCGATGTCCAGCCGGTCGAGGTCCATACAGGCATTTCCTGGTTGCAGCGCAGCAATTTGGCAGATCCTGCCAAATCCACGAACGCCGGCACCCGACTATGGCAGCCTTTCCCGCGACCGCCCACCTAGAGTCCAGCGTGGGGGTGAGACGGCATTCAACGTCCGCCACAGAGGAGACGGTCGCATGGATATCGGCCTCGGTCGCGCTGCGATTACCCTGGACTCGCGTTTCGTTGAGCATGACCAGCCGGTGCTGCTGACCGGCATCCAGGCGCTGGTCCGGCTGCTGCTGGAGCAGGCCGCACTGGACCGCGACGCCGGCCTGTACACCGCCGGCCTCGCCTCCGGCTACCGCGGGTCCCCGCTGGGCGGGCTGGACCACGAATTGTGGCGGCAGCAGCAGAAGCTGGCCGAACACGACATCCGGTTCGAGCCGGGCGTCAACGAAGACCTGGCGGCGAGCATGCTGTTCGGCACCCAGCAACTCAACGTGTTCCCCGGCGCGCGCTACGACGGCGTGTTCGGGCTGTGGTACGCGAAGGGGCCGGGCGTGGACCGCTCCGGCGACGCGCTGCACTGCGCCAACATGACAGGCACGCACAAGCACGGCGGCGTGATCGCGGTGGCGGGCGACGACCATGGCGCGCATTCGTCCACCTATCCGCACCAGACCGAATACATGTTCCAGAACGTGTTCATGCCGGTCCTGAACCCCGCGAACGTGCAGGACATCCTGGAGCTCGGCCTGGCCGGCTACGCGCTGTCGCGCTTCTGCGGGTTGTGGATCGCGCTGAAGACCACCGCGGAAACGGTGGAGCAGGCCGCCACCTTCGCCATCCGCTCCCGCCGCCGGTTCATCACGCCCGATTTTCCCATCCCGCCGCACGGCCTGAACCTGGACCCGAAGCTGCGCTTCCCCGCCGACCGCATGGCGATGGAGCAGCGGGTGATCGACGAACGCCTGCCCGCCGCGCTGGCCTGGGCCCGCGCCAACCGGCTGGACCGCCTGGTGTTCGGCCGCCCCGACGCGCCGATCGGCCTGGTCACCGTCGGCAAGGCGCACGAGGACGCGCTGCACGCGCTGACCATGCTGGGCCTGCGCGACCATCCGCAGATCGCGCTGTACAAGGTCGCGATGACCTGGCCGCTGGAAACCGACGGCCTGCGTGATTTCGCCCGCAACAAACGCGTGCTGTGCGTGGTCGAGGAGAAACGCGCCTTCGTCGAATCGCAACTGCGCGACGCGCTGTATCATCTGCCGAGCGACTCCCGCCCGCAGATCGTGGGCAAGACCGACGCGCGCGGTGCCCCCCTGCTCTCCCCGCTGATGGAACTCTCGCCGGAGGCAGTCGCCACCGCGCTGGCGACGGTGCTGCGCGGCGCGGGCATCGACGCGACGCCGCCGGCCTCGGCCCAGGCGATCGACCGCCCGGACGGCACGCTGCGGCGCGCGCCGGCGTTCTGCGCCGGGTGCCCGCATGCCACCTCCACCAAGTTGCCGGAGGGCAGCTTCGGCACCGGCGGCATCGGCTGCCACATCATGGCGCTGGAGGAGGGCGACCAGACCCGCAGCTTCATCCAGATGGGCGCCGAGGGCGTGCCCTTCGTCGGCCTGGCCCCGTTCACCACCACGAAGCACACCTTCGCCAACCTGGGCGACGGAACGTACCAGCACTCCGGCATCCTGGCGATCCGCCAGGCGCTCGCGGCCAAGGCGCGCATCACCTACAAGCTGCTGTTCAACGACGCCGTCGCCATGACCGGCGGGCAGCCGGCGGAAGGCGCGCCGACCGTGCCGCGCATCGCCGCGCAGCTCGCGGCCGAGGGCGTGCAGCGCATCGCCGTGGTGGCCGACGCCGCCGAACGCCTGCCGCGCGCCCGCGACCTGCCGCCCGGCACCAGCCGCCACACGCGGGAGCACCTGGACGCCGTGCAGCGGGAGCTGCGCGACTACGACGGCGTGTCGGTGCTGATCTACGACCAGGTCTGCGCCACGGAAAAGCGCCGCCGCCGCAAGCGCGGCTCCATGCCACAAGCGGACCGCCACGTGGTGATCAACGAAGCGGTCTGCGAGAACTGCGGCGACTGCACCGCGCAATCCGGCTGCATCGCCATCGAGCCGACCGACACGCCGCTGGGGCGCAAGCGCCGCATCAACCCGACCAGTTGCAATGTCGATCTGTCCTGCCTGAAGGGGTTCTGCCCGTCCTTCGTGACCGTCGCCGGCCCGCCGGCCGCGCCGTCCGCCGACCGCACCTGGGAAGCGCGGGAGGACGCCCTGGCGCGCGACCTGCCGCAGCCGGTGCTGCCGTCGCAGCCGGTGTGGCGCGGGCTGTTCGCCGGCATCGGCGGCGGCGGCATCGTCACCGCCGGCGCGGTGCTGGCCATGGCGGCGCACCTGGAAGGCCGCGCGGTGCGCACCCTGGATTTCACCGGCCTGTCGCAGAAGAACGGCGCGGTGGTCGCGCATGTGCAGATCGCCGACCAGGCGGAAGCGCTGGACGTGGTGCGGATCCCCCTGGCCTCGGCCGACCTGATGCTGGCCGCCGACCTGGCGGTGGGCTGCGCGCCCGGCGTGCTGGAGCGCATGGCGCGCGGGTCCGCCGTGGTGGGCAACCTGGACCTGGCCGCGACCGCCGCGTTCAAGCGCGACGCCAACCTGGCGATCGACGCGCTGCTGCACCGGCGCACGCTGGAGCGCGCGGTGGATGCCGGCCGCAGCGCCTGGCTGCACGGCGTGCACCTGGCCGAGCGGCTGTTCGGCAACGCGCAGGCGATGAACACGCTGCTGCTGGGGATGGCCTGGCAGCGCGGGCTGGTGCCGGTGGGCGAGGCCGCGATCCTGCGCGCGATCGAGCTGAACGGCGCCGCGGTGGCGCTGAACCGCCGCGCCTTCCTGTGGGGCCGCATCCTGGCCGAGCATCCGGACCTGGCGGCGGAGATCGCCGGGGGCGCCGGGGCGGGGGCGGCGGAGCCCGGTGCGCCGGTGCCCGTGCAGGCCCTGGTGGAGATGCGCGCGGCGGCGCTGGCGGACTACCAGTCGGCATCCTATGCGGCGCGCTACCGCGGCGTGCTGGACCAGGTGATGGCGCGGGAGCGGGCGGTGTTCGGCCGGGTCGGCCGGCTGTCCCGCGCGGTGGCCGAGGGGCTGTTCCGGCTGATGGCCTACAAGGACGAATACGAGGTGGCTCGGCTGCACGCCGCGGCCTCGTATGGCGCGGCGCCGGTGTTCCACCTGGCGCCGCCGCTGCTGACCCGGGTTGATCCGGCCACCGGGCGGAAGCGGAAGATCGCGGTGCCGGGGTGGCTGGCGGGGCCGCTGTTCCGGGCGCTGCGGCACGGGCGCGTGCTGCGCGGAAGCTGGGCGGATCCGTTCGGCTGGCAGGCGGAGCGGCGGGCCGAGCGGGCGCTGGTGACGCAGTATGTTGCCGATGTGGAGGCGATGCTGCCCGGGCTGTCTGCCGCGACGCTGGAGACGGCGGTGGCGCTGGCGGAGCTGCCGGAGATGATCCGGGGGTTCGGGCCGGTGAAGGACGCGAACCGGGCGAAGGCAGCGGCGCGGCGGGGGGAGTTGCTGGAGCGGATGGAGGGGGAGACCGCGGTGTCGGAGCCGGCCTCGCCGGTGGTCGCGGCGGAGTAGGCCGGGCTCACACTGCGGGGTCGTGGGTGGTCGCAGTTGTCTCGGCGTCACGGCCGGCTGTCCCAGCGCCACGGCCGGCTGTCCCAGCGCCACGGTCGGCTGTCCCAGCGCCACGGTCGGCTGTCCCAGCGCCACGGTCGGCTGTCCCAGCGCCACGGTCGGCTATCCATCGATAGGGGTCGGGAAGGTTACCCTCCCCGCCCTCCGAACCGTGCGTGCGGTTCTCCCGCACACGGCTCTCCAGTTGCTGGTTTCCTCATCGGGAGAGTCTCGCGGCCTGATGGGCTGCCTGCATGGTGAACAGACCCATCCCCGCGAAGAAGGCGTTGGTCCATCTGCGATGATCGGCTTCGCTGCGCCCCATGCTGGGGCGCTTCTCCTGCTTGCGCAGGATGGCGCGCAGCCGTCGTCGGACGAAGCCGTCCATCCTTCGGAACAAGCGCGGCCTGGCGTGCATGAAGTAGCCATGCCACCCCCGAAGCATCGGGTTGATGTCCGCGATGACCCGCTCGAGGCTGTCGCCCCGGCTGCGGATCGTCCGCGACCTCAGCTTGTCCTTGAAGGCCTTCAGGCTCTTGGCGCGGACGAAGCGGCGGCCGGTCTCGAACCGGTAGCCCAGGAAGTCGAACCCCTGGCCCGGCTGTTGAGTGTCGCCGATCTTCGTCTTGTCCGGGTGCAGGGTCAGGCCGTTGGCATCCACCCAGGCTTTGACCTGGTGCAGCGCCGCTGCCGCCTCTGCTTCGGAAGCGCACAGGATCACGAAGTCATCGGCATACCGCACCATCCGGTAACCGCTCTGCTCCATCAGCAGGTCGAGCGGGTGCAGATAGAGGTTTGCCAGCAATGGAGACAGAACGGCCCCTTGCGGGGTGCCCGCCTCCGGCTGCCAGCGTGCCGCTTCGGTCATGATGTCCTGTTGCAGGAAGGCCTGGATCAGCGACAGCACGCGGCCGTCACTGACCGAGCCCTCCACCAGCGCCATCAGACGGTCGTGCGGGATGGTGTCGAAGTAGCCCTTCAGGTCCGCGTCCACCACGTGGGTGTAGCCTTCCTTCAGCAGCCGATCGACCTCCCGCAGCGCATCCTTGCAGCCCCGCCCCGGGCGGAAGCCGTAGCTCCCATCCCGGAACTGGACCTCGAAGATTGGCTCGATGACCATCTTCAGCGCCGCCTGGACAATGCGATCCTTCACCGTCGGTATCCCCAACGGACGGGTCTTGCCGTCCGCCTTGGGGATTTCCACCCGTTTGACCGGGCTCGGCCGGTAGGTCCCCGCCTTCAGCTCCGTGTGAAGTTCCTGGAGATACCGCGCCGCATGGCGAGCAACCGCTCCACGCTCTGGCCATCCACCCCGGCCGCCCCTTTGTTCCGCGCAACACGCTGCCACGCAGTCTCCAGGGTGGTCGGGCGGATGACCTTGTCTATCAGACTAAACCACTTACCCCCTTTGACGCCGTTGCCCAGCGCCGACACCATGCGATCCGTCCAGATCGAAGCTTCCGCCCACCACAGTTCGCGGGGCTCCCCGCCGGTGACGTCTCTCCCTTGCTTAGCCGCATCGGCACTGCCGGGATTCTCTTGCTCCACAACACCAGACCTCTCGCATCCAGCTTCCTGCCTCCCTTCCCTCGGGACGGGTTTGCTGCCCGTCCTTTCCACCGTTCACCCGGCATCGGTACTATGAAGGCTCTGCCTCCTGGCGGCTTCACCAGCACCGCCAGGTCTCTCCGCTTACTTCGCCTTGCCGTCCCAACATTCCGTCCTCAACCACGTGATCCGTCTGCCGGTCGCTTTATCCGTCGCCTCAGCGCCGTCAGTTGTTCCAGGCTTCGCCACACACGAGCAGGCTCGCCACGAAATCCCGCCGAAACAGGTTCGTCATCCTACGGACTGCCGGTTCACCTCCTGTTGCTCCCCACCCCACCTCGCGGTGACGCAGTTACGTTCGGTTTCTGGGCTGCGACCAACCCAGGCACGGACTTGCACCGTGCTGACAAAGCGCCCTCACGGACGCACTCATGGCCGGCGAAGGCCGGCCATCCACGACTTGCCAATGGAGACGCGCAAGTCGCGGCAAGCTGCCGTATATTCTCCGCATGAACGCCCCCGCCCCCGCCCCCACCAATGCCCGCCGGGAGGTTCGCCTGCCCGCCGACGTGCACGCGCTGCTGAAACGCGCCGCCGAACTGCAGGGACGCACTCTGACCGACTTTGTCGTCACCGCCGCCCGTGAAGCAGCGCAGCGCGCCATCGAGGACTCCGAAAACCTCCGGCTATCGCTCGAGGATCAGCGCCGCGTCGCCGAGGCGATGCTGAATGCGCCGGAACCCACACCGGCGCTACGCCGCGCGTTCGAACGTCGTCGCGCCCTGCTCGGCGCGGAGTAAGCAGCTCGTTTCATCTGGAACCGCTGAGCTGCGAGCACGACCGAGCCGGCTTTCGTTGCGAGGAGGACGCGCCGTACGGCTACGCCCGGTCCCCTCGAAAATCGGTCCAGCGTTGTAAGTCGTGACCGCGCAAATGTTGCCACGACCGTTTGCGCCCCCTCCGCCAACAGTCGCTCCATGCCCGACCTATGATCAGGAGCGTCGTACGCCCCGGATCAAGCCTCCGGCGCCTGCTCATCACCGCCAATTCGTGCTATACCTCCTCTCGGAAAGGCACCGCCATGACACACGACGAGAAGAACCAACTACTGCGCCAATACGCCGCCGGAGAAATCTCGTGGACGTCGCTGCGCGGCCGTGGGTTCGAAAACTACCGTGACGTGCTGGCCGGTCTCGGTCGGCTGCACCTCCGCCCCCCCATCGCCCCCATGGACGGCCCGAACGTCGAGGCTCGGCGTCGCGCGCGGGAGGTTATCCGGGGAGCGCTCCAGCAGGCGCAGGGATGACCCGGCGGCTCGGTCTGCTGGTCACCGACGCCTCGCCGCTGATCACCCTCGCCGCTGCCGAGGCACTGGAATGCCTCACAATGCCTGACATTGATCGAAGCGGCGACAAGACCTATGCCGCAGGGCAACGCCTTCTGATCCGAGATTCCGCAGTACCGAGAGTTTGCCGATCTTATCGAATATTTGGGAAAAGATACAATACCAAAGGCAAGACATAAATGATTGAATATTCGAAAAACTTCGAAGGCCAGGAGCAGGATATTATTGACCTTTTCTCAAAT
Organism: uncultured Alphaproteobacteria bacterium; assembly: GCA_963721065.1. Classification (GTDB taxonomy): domain Bacteria; phylum Pseudomonadota; class Alphaproteobacteria; order Acetobacterales; family Acetobacteraceae; genus CAWBLP01. The sequence goes on along the minus strand of CAVRHO010000007.1, from coordinate 307,105 downwards.
ACGTTTTCTGCGTCGGAAGGGTTGGATGAAGGGGAACGAATTCGTATATTTGTGCGCAATCTATTGGATAGCACGTCGCAACAAGACCTCTACGTGTTCACTGCGACCGAAAACCGGACACTGATCGGCGGAGCTATTTTCTCTCGGCTGACATATTCAAACGATCCGCGCACTGTTTTCATTTTGTCCCCTATGGCAGTCGCTACCGACCGCCAAGGGCAGGGCATAGGACAGGCTCTCTTGACCCACGCTCTGGCCGCGCTCCGCGAGGATGGGGTCGATGTGGCAATCACCTATGGCGATCCAGCCTTCTATGGAAAGGTGGGGTTCTTGCCTCTTGGCGAAGCTATTGCTCCGCCCCCCCTGCCCCTCAGTCAGCCCGAGGGATGGATCGGGCAACCACTGACAGAAGCGACGCTAACTCCCCTAAAGGGCGAATGCACTTGTGTTGCAGCCTTGAACGATCCGGCTCTTTGGTAGACCCGCACCGCCAACATGGCTCCACGGCCAATAACGGTCTTCGATATTGACGGCGTTCCCCACGTGATGCTCACCCAGGCCATTGCGAGCGTCCCTGCGAGGGAGCTACGGCGTTCCATCGCCTCCCTGGATCAACAACGCGACCAGATCACCCGGGCGCTCGACGTTCTGTTCCTCGGGTTCTGAGCCGGCCGGCGCCCCGCCACCTGCAACCGGTGGAGGCATTTGGGCAACGAAGGCTGACCTGCCTCGACCCTGGGGGAACAGAGATGGCACGCAGATATATCCTGACGTTTTCGATTGGCGGGCACTGCGGTGATGCCCCTACGAGGTCGCGACATCCTTGGGATGGCCATACATTCTGAGATGACACCGAGCGGCAAGATGAATACAGTGGTGGTCATCACTATCGGCCTATGACGCTGGTCACCAGCGAACCGCATGTGGGAGGTACTGACATGCCAAATTACTGGATTGTGGGGACCACGGTTAATGGTGAGGTCCTGACCGATGATTTCATAAGGCATGGTATCTGGTTTGCCAATAGGGAAGATTCCGAGGAAACTATTGAAAAAATAAAAGAAGGCGACCGGCTGATTCTCAAGAAAATGTTGGGCCAGGGCGCTAAGGAGATCCAGATCCTGGCCGTTGGCATAGTCAGGAAGATGGGATTTCGAGGGGATGAGTTTCGAATCGTATTCGTTGATTGGCTTGATCTATCATCTGAAGATAAGCGCATTCCATTTCATGGACTGGCGGGCGCTATAAACGGACCATACTGCGATAGAAATCACCAACACATCACAGCCGTTTTCCCGTTGTAAAAGGGACGGCGGCGCCGGACCCCTCACCGTAGCTGGCCGACATGACATCGTTTCAGACAAAGCAGGACCTCGCCAACGCCACCACCGCCAGAGACAGCAGTTTGGACGAATCCCAACCCCCCCCCGCAAACTCCCCTTGACACGCACGCATCAGTCATACATACTAACTAACATGCATCCCGCGGCCCCCACCGCCGACCTCCCTCCCCCGCCCGATCCCCCACAGGATCGCACCCGGCCCGTGCCGCCGCACATCGCCGACGTCCTCACCCTCCTCCACATCCTCCTCGTCTATGGCCGCCACCTCGCCCTGACCCTCGACCGCCGCGCCGCCGCCGGCCGCTTCGCCGTCATCGCCCAGTTCTTCGGCACCGCCCGCCTGCCGGTCATCCAGGCCCGCCTCGCCCGCGGCCTGCTGCGCGTGCAGGCGCTGCAGCGCGTGCTGCTCGCGCGCGCCCGGCGCGGCCGGGATCTCGTCTGGCTGAAGCCCCGCCCGCCCCGCAGCCGCACACCACGCCGGGCACAGCCGCACGCCGCGGACCCTCCGGCCGAACCAGCCCCACGGCCGGCGCCGGTGCGTCGCCCCGATCCGGATGCGGCCCCCGATCCCGACGCCCTGCCCACCCTGGCGCAGCTCGAGGCGGAGATCCGCCGCCACCCGATCGGCCGAGCGCTCGCCGCCATCTGCCGCGACTTCGGCGTCTCCCCGGGCCTGTGTGAGCGGCCGTTCTTCAACGCCCTGTTCGACGTGCTCACCTGGTATCGCGGCGACGTCGCCGCCCTCGCGAAAGCCTTCCGCCGCCGCGCCACCACCTTCGACCCCGAATGGGACCGCGACCCCAGGCTCGGCCATCCGGACCGCTCGGCCGAGGCCGTCCGCAACGTGCTGGGCTTCTTCATCGGCGAGCGGTGGCCCGTCCTGCCATCCCCGCTCCCCGCACCGTTCCGCATGCCGGAACCGGCGGAAACCGGCCCGCCCTGAACGCACACGCAGGCCCATCGCGTAATGCCCGGGGCGGGTAAGCGACCGCCCCGCCGTCCGGATTCGCCACCTTGAAAGCCGGCCTCCACCCCACCGGCACGGCCCGCACCACCCCGGCCTAGCCGCCCACCCCCAGCCACACGGCAACGCGCTTCTCGATCTCCACGATCAGCAGCAGCACCACCCCCACCGCGACAATCGCCAGCCCGTCGGTGAACGACACCGGCCGGCTGTCGAACACCACCTGCATCGGCCGCAGATAGGTGAACGCAAGCTGCGCCAGCGTCACCGTCGCCACGCCGATCAGCACCGCGCGCGTCCCCAGCACCCCCTGCCAGGTCAGTGACGTGCCGTGCACGTAGCGCACGCTGAACAGGTAGAAGATCTCCATCACCACCAGCGCGCCCACCACCATCGTCCGCGCCGTTTCCACCGGCAGTCCGCGCGCGATTGCCCAGCCGTACACGGCGAACACCCCGGCCACCATCAACACGGACACGAACAGGATGCGCCAGGCCAGCCGCCCGGACAGCAGCGGCTGGTTCGGTACCCGCGCCGCCCGGCGCATCGCCCCGGGCTCGGTCGGCTCGAAGGCCAGCGTCAGCCCCAGCGCCACGGCGGTGATCATGTTGACCCACAGGATCTGCACCGGCGTCAGCGGCAGCGCCACGCCGATCAGGATCGCCAGGATCACGGTGAACGCCTCGCCGCAACTGGTGGGCAGCGTCCAGGCGATCACCTTGGTGATGTTGTCATACACGGTGCGTCCCTCCCGCACCGCCGCGACGATGGAGGCGAAATTGTCGTCTGCCAGCACCATGGCACTGGCCTCCTTCGCCGCTTCCGTTCCCTTGCGCCCCATCGCTACCCCCACATCGGCGCGCTTCAGCGCCGGCGCGTCGTTCACGCCGTCCCCGGTCATCGCGATGATGGAGCCATCGGACTGCAGCGCCTCCACCAGGCGCAGCTTGTGCTCCGGGCTGGTGCGGGCGAACACCACCGCCTCGCGGGCGTGGGTGTTGAAGCCGTCATTCTCCAGCCGGTCCAGATCGCGGCCGGTGACGGTCACCGGGTCCTCGGCCAGGCCGAGCTGGCGGGCGATGGCCTTGGCGGTGGACGGATGGTCGCCGGTGATCATCTTGATCCGCACCCCGGCCGCCTTGCATTCCGCCACCGCGGCCACCGCCTCGGCCCGCGGCGGATCGATCAGCCCGACCAGGCCCAGCAGCGTCAGGTCGTTCTCCACATCGGCCGGGGTGATGGCCTGCGTGCCCGCCGGCATCACGCGCCGGGCGATGGCGAGCACCCGCAGCCCGTCCGCCGCCAGCGTCTCCACCTGCCGGTACCACGGGTCGGGGTCGAACGGCCGGTCGCCCTCGGTCGTGGCCACCTGGCGACACATGCCGATCACGCGCTCGGGCGCGCCTTTCACATAGGCAACCGGAGGATCGTCCCCGCATGCGTGCAGCGTCGCCATGTAGCGGTGCCGGGCATCGAACGGGATTTCGTCCAGGCGGGCACAATGGGCGCGTGCCGGCGCGGTATCGTGGCCGGCCTTCTCGGCCAGCGACACCAGCGCGCCTTCCATCGGGTCGCCGTCCACGATCCAGTCCTCGCCGGACTGCCGCAGTTGGGCGTCGTTGCACAGGGCGGCGGCCAGGGTGAGTTCCTCCAGCACCGGATCGGCCACCGGGTCCACCGGCCCGTCCGGCGCGCGGAACACGCCCTCCGGCCGGTAGCCGGTGCCGTCCACCGCGATCCGCTGTTCCGCGGTGGCGATGGCACGCACCATCATCTCGTTGCGTGTCAGCGTGCCGGTCTTGTCGGAGCAGATCACCGACACCGCACCCAGCGTTTCCACCGCGGGCAGGCGCCGGATGATGGCATTGCGCCGCGCCATGCGCTGCACGCCCACCGCCAGGGTGATGGTCATCACCGCGGGCAGGCCCTCCGGAATGGCGGCCACCGCCAGCCCCACCACCGCCATGAACGCGTCGTCCATCGCATAGGCGCGCACCAGGATCGCGAAGGCGAACACCGCGACCGAGGCCGCCAGCACGCCGAACGTCACCTGCCGGGCGAACTGGTCCATCTGCCGCACCAGCGGTGTGCTGAGCTGCTCGACCGCGCCGAGCATCGCGCTGATCTGCCCCAGCACGGTGGCAGCGCCGGTGCCCACCACCACGCCGCTGCCCTGGCCCGCCGTGACCAGCGTGCCGGAGAAGGCCATGGAAAACCGGTCGCCCAGCGAGGCATCGGGATCGACCGGATCGACCGCCTTGTCCACCGGCACCGACTCGCCGGTCAGGATCGCCTCATCCACCCGCAGGCTGCGGGCGCGCAGCAGCCGCAGGTCGGCGGGCACGCGATCGCCGGCCTCCAGCAGCACGATATCGCCCGGCACCACCTGTTCCGCGCCGACGGTGAAGCGCCGGCCGCCGCGCACCACCGACGCCCGCGGGTCGATCATGCCGCGGATCGCCTCCAGCGCCCGTTCGGCGCGTCCTTCCTGCACGAAGCCGATGATCGCGTTCAGGATGACGACGCCGAAGATCACCAGCGCATCGGTGCCGTGGCCGATGGCGACGGACAGCACGCCGGACGCCAGCAGCACGTAGATCAGCACGTTGTGGAACTGCAGCAGGAACCGCACCAGCGCGCTGCGCCCCGCCTGCTGCGGCAGCCGGTTGGGGCCGTAGGTCTCCAGCCGCTGCGCAACCTCCGCGTCGGACAGGCCGCCCGGATGGGTCTGCAACGTTTCCAGCACCGTCGCTGTCGGCAGCGCGTGCCAGGCGCGCGTATCGGGCGCGCCTGGCGCGTGGTCATGCGGCCCCATCCCCTTGGCGTCACGCGGGATGGCTGTAGCGGACATCGAACACTCCAGGCTTTGGGCTGCTTCGGCGACGGTGATCCGGTGGTTACGACGCGTGGCGACCGGATCGGGACGACCGGGGTGCGGTCGGCGCGCTGCGATGTCCCTTCCGGGTTTCGCGCACGATCAGAATGTCGCAGGACAGCACGGACAGCAGGTATTCCGCCGTGCTGCCGAACAGGACGCTGAACAGATCGCCGTGCCGGTGCGCCCCCAGAACGACGAGATCCACCGGCTGCGTCTGCACCACGCTTTCCAGCAACGCGCTCGCCTCCCCGTGCTCGATGACCAGATTGACGGCGTCACGCGTGGCATCCGGGATATGCAGTGCGGACAGGAACGCCTCCGCCTCCCGCCGCAGGTCGGCGCGGTATTCGGCCAGATAGTCCGGCCTGCGGTCGGCAAAGCCCTCGAACGGCACGTGGAATGCATGCATCAGGGTGAACGTGGCGTCCGGGAACAGACCGATCGCGGTTTCCAGCGCCTGGCGTGACGGGTCGGAAAAATCGGTGCCGACGACGATGTTCCGGTACGGCCCGTGAGGCCGGGTCTTGGCCACCAGAACCGGCACGGTCGCGTGCCGGATCGCTTTTTCGACGGTGTTGCCCAGCACGTTGCGGCCGAACGTCTCGTCGCGGGCGATTCCGGTCACGACCAGTCCGGCGGACACGGCGCCGACCTGGCGCATGATGGCGTCAGCCGGATTGCCGCGGTCCAGCACCACCGAGAAGGGAATGTGCCGGTGCCCCATGGCGGCGCGTATCTCGCGTTCGGCGATCGCCGCCTGCTCGGTGGCGGGCCGGGACTGCGGGTCGGACCCTTCCACCACGTGCAGGATGTGCAACGATGCGTGCCAGGTCCGAACCAGTTGCACCGCCCGGTCGAGCGCGCGATCGCACCGACAGCTCAGGTCGGTGGCGAGCAGAACGCACGCGGGCGGGCCGTCCGACCCGATGGGATTGCTGGTGGCCGGCATGTCGGACCTCGTTGGATCGATCGGTCCCATACCCCTTGTCCCTGCCGAATCACATTGATCGAGATCAATTGTTCAGGTGGACACCTGCCTCTGCATCTGCAAGATGATCGGTCGTGGCGCGGGATCGCCGCTTCCTGCCTGCGGAAAACGCCGCGCGGGGGAGGCCGCTTCTTCTGTTCAGCCTGCGGCTGCCAGCCGATGCAGGCTGTCGTCCAGACCTTGTCGGCGGGGCAAAGGCCCGGGTGTTCGCCGGGCGGACGAATGGCAGTCGAAGCAGGATGCCCGGCGCTCGTGATCGCCGGATCGGCGCGTCGAACTGTCAGCGCCCCGATTTCGCACGGGACATCGCCGATTTCGCCCGCTGCCGTGCATCGGCGTTCCGGGTGCGCTGGATCTGCTGCTGTGACGTGCGACCCTGCAGGTCGCTCTCGCCGGCGGGCTTTTGTATCTCTGCCGGCCTGGGCGTCACCGGGAGGGCTGGAGGTTCTGGCGGCCTGCGTTGACGCTGCATGAAGATGGTCTCCCACATGATTGTCGTCGGTTGCGCATGGCGTGTTCCCCGCAGGGGGCCTGTGGGGACTCCGCGTCAGGCTGCCTCAGTGTGCCTTCCGGGTGCTGACCAGATCATCGTCCGTCAGTTCAAAGACAACCTGGTCACCATCGATCTCGCCGACCACGCGGGCATAGACATAGGTGATGGCGTTGCTGGTCACCTCGAAGGTAAAGCATTGACCCGCCGGATGCCCGTAGTCTCTGCAAAATTCATCGAAATCGTAAACGATCTGGCCAACGCACTTTGACCACGTCTGCATCACTGCTCCTCATATTGCCGACTGTCGCGGCAATTCGTCGGTCGGCTGTGTGCTGTGTTCCGCAAGAACAGGAACACGGCGCCGCTATCGCGTAACGCCAACGCCCGCGGCTCTTCACCGCTGGCAAGGCGCCGCTCCGACCGAGCAGCCGATTCAGTGCTTCGATCAACCCTCCCGCATTTTCTGGATGCCAGCGCTCGAAACCGACACGACGCCTTTCCGGCACGAGTGACATCGCCGGCATCATTCCCCCACCCGGCCCTGCGGTTCACCGCCGCCGGTGCTGGGCCGCCGGTGCTGGTTTGCGGCTGCGATCCCTGGTCTGGGGTCCGGCGCAATCGCGCCCAGCGGATCACCGCACTGGCGTACATCCGGCCGCCGCGCGCCAGCGACGCAGCGCCTTACGCGTACCACCTGCCCCGGGCTTGCCGCCGGAATCGCTGGCAGGGTCCCGATGCAGGCGGTTCTCGGCAAACGCTCCAGCGCCCTGCGGCGCCGGAGGTCGTTCGTATCAGTCGGCGCGCAGGTTCACCGCGGACGTCTTGCCCTGCTGACCGCGCTCGATATCGTAGCTGATCTTCTGACCTTCATTCAGGCCGCTCAGGCCCGCCCGTTCCACGGCCGAGATGTGCACGAACACATCCTTGGATCCGTCGTCCGGCTGAATGAAACCATAGCCCTTCTGGCCGTTAAACCACTTAACGGTACCTGAAGACATCACGTCACTCCGCTTCATCGGCGACCCGCACTGCGCGAGCCGTACCACTTTCCATCGGAGCTGCCGGATAGGAGGCTACCTCAGATCTGGCCAAGATTGGCCCTGGCGAAAAGTGCCGAGGGGCATATATGGACGGGTCGGCCCGCAATTACCAGCGCTGATTTCCGCGGCCGCGGCGCCGCTGCGGTCGCCGGCCATGACCTCGTATTCGGCGACCGTCGGCCGAAATCAACGCGGGGTCCCGTCGCCCCCCGCAAAGGTGACGAGGTCGCGGAACAACGCCGGATCCGCGATGACGCGCGGCACCTTGTTCTGTCCTCCCGCCCGACCGCGCGCACGCATCCATCCGGCGAACGCCCCCGGCCGCGCCGCGATAACCTCCGGCGGCTGCATCCCCGTGCGGTGCGAGGCGTAATCCGCGTTGGCCGCGGCCAGGGCACGGTCCAGCGTCGCGGCGAAGCGCGCGACGGCGGCAGGGCCGATGGCCGGGGAAAACTCCACCACGAAGCAGTGCCGCCCCTTCTCCTCCGGCGTGGCGGGAAACACCGGCGCGACCGCATATTCCATCACCTGCACCCCGACCGCCGCCGCGCCGGACTGCACTGCGGAATCGAGTTCCTCGCCGATCAGGTGTTCGCCGAATGCCGACAGCATGTAGGACAGCCGACCGGTGACCAGCACGCGCGGCGGGCAGCGGTCCACGAATCGCACGGTGTCGCCCAGCACGTAGCCGAACAGCCCGGCATTGCTGCTGACCACCACCGCATAGTTCACACCGCATTCCACGTTCGTCAGCCAATACCTTGGTGCGCCAGGAGAATCGACTTCGTCCGCCGGCACGAACTCCAGGAAAAGGCCGTTGTCGGCCAGCAGCCGCAGCCCCTCGCCGTAGCCGCGGTCGGCGATCGCCAGGAACCCCTCGCTGGCCGGGTACACCTCCCGCATATCCACGCGGCTGCCGGCGAAGATCGCTTCAAACTGAGCCAGATACGGGGCGAAATTCACGCCGCCGTGGATGAACAGCTCCAGCTCCGGATACCAGCTCGTGCTGCGCGGCGGCGCCTCCGGCCGCAGTGCCGCGACCCGCGCCAGGAACAGCAGCACCCAGCTCGGCGTCCCGCTCAGCGTGCGGATGTCGGCCTCCAGCGAGGCCGGCGCCAGGGCATCCATCTTCCGCTCCCAGTCCGCGATCAGCGCCAGCTTGCGTGGCGGGAAATAGCGGCGGCACGCCCACCAGGGGATTTCGGCGGCAGCGATGCCGCTCAGATCGCCACTGTGGACGCCCGCGGCTTCACGGGTCAGCGCAGTGCTGCCGCCCAGCATGAAGTTGCGGCCGGCCAGCACGCGGCTGTCCGGACGTGCGGCCAGATGGTGGGTGAAAATGTCCAGCACGGCGCGCCGATTGGCCGCGGCCATGTCCCGGGACACCGGGATGTATTTGGTCACCCCGCTGGTGGTGCCCGAGGTGACGGCGAAATACGGCATCCTGCCGGGCCAGCAGATATCGGTCAGCACCGGGAAGGCGGGCTGCCACCAGTCGCGCCAGAAGTCCTCGTAGCGGCGCAGCGGCACGCGGGACTGGAAAGCGGCCACGCTGTCAATTCGGTCGAACCCATGGGCCTGGCCGAAGCGCGTGTGCCGGGCGCGGCGCACCAGGCGAAGCAGCGTGCGTTCCTGCGCCGCGGCGGGATCCTCGGCGGCGAGCTGCCGGCGGCGCCAGGCCGCATACGCCCGCAGCAGCGGGGTGGCATCGATCATCGGAGACGCTGCGCACGAAGCGCCCCCTCGCGCTGCGCACGAAGCGCCCCCTCGCGCTGCGCACGAAGCGCCCCCTCGCGCTGCGCACGAAGCGCCCCCTCCCGCTGCGGGAGAGGGTTGGGGGGTGGGATCCTGCGATCCACCGCGGCAGGGCGCCCGGCACCTGCGCCCCCTCCCCCGCTCCCACGGGGAAGAAGGGGAACACGGCGTGGCCCGCTCACCCGCGCAACTCCGTGCGGTGCCGGAACTGCGCGTGCACCGTTTCCGGCCGCAGCGGCACCTGGATGAACGTGCCGGACCGCCACAGCCGCATCTGGTCGAGCATCGTCGTGCTGCCGATCCATCCGTCCTGCCCGCCCAGCAGCGCGAACCAGTTGGCGTCCGGATCGGCCAGGTCCGAAATGTGCCGGCCGGTGCTCGCCAGGCCGGCACGGTGCCGCCGATCGGTCAGCGCGTGGGCCGTCTTCATCACGGTGTCGCTCCCGCCATCCGCCGCCCAGTCGCCGAACCGGTAGAACCGGCCAAGCACCGGCACCGAGGCCATCACGTGCCGCGGCTCCAGCCGGTGCAGGCGTCCCCAGGACCGGAACCGCCGCACGCCCCGGTTCACCCGCGGCACGGCATACCGCAGCGCCCGCGCAAGGGCAGCGGGCGGCTGCCGGTCCAGTTCGTCGAACAGCATGCCCCGCGCGTTCCAACTGGTGGAATACAGCCGCATCATCCGCCGCCCGTGCAATGCCATGCCCAGGTGGAACAGCAGCAGTTCGAGCACCAGGGGCCCGTCGGCATCGGCCGTATAGCGGCCGTCCCATCCGCCGAGGATGCCCGCCAGTCGTGCCGCCCCGCGCTGCCGGTGATCGCGCAGCAGCTTCGCCAGCCGCCGGCGCATCGGGTCGGCGGCCCGCAGCATCACGTCCTGCTGCAACCTGCCGAACCCGGCGAGGTCCCAGCGGTCATGACCGGCCAGCACCTCCCGCAGCCGGTCAACCCGATGATTGGCAGAGAAGAAATGCCCGATCAGCACCGATGCCGGCGGCGGCCGGTTGTTGGCGGACACCACGAACCCCTCGGGGGGATCGAACAGGGCCGGCAGGTCGCTGCCACGCACGATCCGCTTCCAGTGCCGCGCCTCGCCGCTGGGCAGTACCAGGGCCGGCGGGCCGTCCGGCGGACGTGCCGGCAGGTGGGCGGCGATCGTCCTGCCGATATGGCCGGCGCTGTCGGCATAGGTGATGTTCAGGCCGGGCACCGCGATCCCATCCAGCGCCGCACGAAAGGTCTTCCAGTCGCGCGCCCGGCTCATCGCCAGCAGGGCGGAGATTTCGTCGCTCGCCGTGTGTCCCATCCAGCGCAGCGCATAGGTGCCGCCGGCGCCGCGCAGTTGCGGCAGGTCGGAGATGACCGGGCCCAGCGGCGTGTCCCGCACCACGATCTCCTGCACGCCGCGGAACCGCACGCGCAGGCGTTCGCGCCGTTCGGTGATCGTTCCGCGCGGCAGGTCGGAAACGTCGAACAGGTCGCTGCTGGTGGCGTGCAGGTTGGTGCCGCCCCAGGCGATCCAGGGATTGCGCCCCATCATCACGGCGGGGATGCCCGGCACCATCAGGCCGGTCACGTGGTAGGACGGCGAGCGGTAGCCGGCGATCAGCCACAGATTGGGCAGCAGGGACGGCAGGTGCGTGTCGCTGGCGATCCAGGCGCCGCCCGATGCCGTCCGGTCCGGCGCCACGGCCAGGGAATTGCTGCCAGGCCGCCCGAACCGCCCCAGTGCCCGCCGCGCCCACCCGAGCGTGCCCGCGTGATTCGTTGACACGTCCAGCGGCACCTCCGCCCCGAGCAGCCGCTGCCACAGGGCAAGAACGCCCGGATCCCGGCGCTCCGGCAACAGCGCCAGCCACACCGCCCAGGTGACGTCGGCGCCGGCCAGGCGGCTGACCGTCAGGATGTCGGCCAGGTCCCATCGCTCGCGCCGCAGTCCCAGGGCAGGGAATTCCGGCGGGGTTTCCGGCAGGTGGCGGACGGCATGGTTGATGCCGGCCAGGTAGCCCTCGATCCAGTCACGGGTTCCTTGCGGCAGCGACGCCCGCATGGCCGGCACTGCCTGCGCGAAGTTGAGCGTCCGCAGCACCCGGTCCAGCCGCACGCCGAACGGGCCGAGCAGTTCGGACAGGCGGCCGCGGGCGACGCGGCGCATGAGTTCCATCTGGGTCCAGCGCAGATGCACGTGCACCAGACCCAGCGCGACAGCCAGGTCCCGGTCGGTGTCCGCCTCGATGAACGGCACCTGGTGGTCGTTCCAGTGGATCGCGACGGGGCGGTGCAGCGGCACGCCGGTCCGCGGCAGGGCGGCGAGGCGCCGGTCCAGGCTGACGCTGTCCAGGCGCGGACGAATGAGGCCGAGCAAGTGCGATCCTTCCGGAGGGGGGAAGATACAGGTTTTCCTCTGCGGTCCGTCGCACAAGGGGCCGGAGCGCTCACAAGAGGCGGGCGCGGTCTATGCCTGCGGCCGACCCTGTCGCGCCGCGCGGCGCAGGCGCGGTTTGGGCTGCGGCGTGGTGGTATCCAGCACCGCGTGCAGCGCCGCCACGGTCTCGGGTGGCAGCCGGTGGATCATCTGTGACAGCCGATTCGCCAGCGCCGTCTGCTCCGGGCTGAGCCCCGCGGTGTTCACCGTAACCCGCGGATTGGACAGCCGCGCCAGCCGCGCGAGTTCCTCGGCATCATCCCAGATCAGGCCGAAGAATTCGTTCACCTGGTGGACCAGGCCGGGGCTGGGGGCGCCCCGCCTGCCGTGCTCCAGCGCCGAGAGATAGGCGGTGGAGACCTGAAGCGCGCCGGCCAGTTCCTTCAGCGTGATGCCGCGTTCCGCCCGCAACGCACGCAGCCGGGCGCCGAAGGGGGTCACCGCACCCGCCGCAGCAGCAGGCGCACCGCGCCGGGATTGGCCGCGTGGGGATGTGCGGCGGCCAGCACCAGCGGCCGGATGTCGGGGAGGTTCAGCCACAGCGGGACCTCGCGGCGGATCACCCCGCCGGTTTCGCCGCTGCCGCGGCCGGTGACCACCTCCACGCAGCGCAGCCGTTCGGCATGGGCGGTGCGCACGAAGGATACCAGCGCCTGGAAGGCGCGCTGCGCGGTCATGCCGTGCAGGTCGAGCTTGCGCGCCGGTGCCATCTTGCCGGAGCGGAACCGCTGCCAGGTGGCGTTGTCCACGCGGCCCGAGGGATCGCCGACCGCCAGTGGCCGGCCGGAGGGACGGACGGGATGGGCCAAGGTGGCGGGCGCCGGCCGTGGCGGCAGCACCGCCGGCGTGGCCGGCGGTGGCGGCACCCCCCGGCCCGGCAGCGGCTGGAGCTGCTGGGCATAGGCAGCCCAGATGGCGCGGTCGGCGTCGGTCAGTGTGCGCCCGCGCCCGGTCATCGCCGCGACAGCAGCAGAATGGCCGCGCTGACCACCGCCAGCCCGGACAGGGCCAGGAACGGCGCGGCGTAGCCGTGCGTCGCGCCGATGGCGAAGCCGAACACCGGCGGAATCGACATCACCGCGGCAAACATCAGCGCGGTGCCCAGCCCGGTGGCCTCGGTGCGCCGGGCACCGCCCAGCGCGGCGTATTCGGCATAGGCCACGCCGGTGTAGCCCCCGGCCGTGCAGCCCGCGAGCAGCACCACACCCAGCACCCCCCAGTGCGACCAGGCCGGGCTGAAATGGCCGGCGAACGCCGCGGCGACCGCCATGCCACAGCCGTGCAGCGCCAGCGTCCGGCTGGGGGTCAGCCAGCGGTCGGCGATCCAGCCCCAGACCGGCCGCGACACCGTGCCGGCGATCTGGTAGGCGGCCAGCATGCGGGCGGCCGCGACCAGGTCGAACCCGGCGGTGGTGGTCAGTTGCACCGTCATGAAGGCGACGAAGCAGAGCTGCATGCCGGAATAGACGAAGCTGACGAAGGACAGCCGGCGGATGGCACGGTCGCGCAGCATGGCGAAGGGCTGCAGCAGGGTGCGGCCGAAGGCGGGCCGGCCGGGATCGCGATCGGCGTCCCAGCGGCGGCGCGGGATCTCCACCAGCACGATCAGCAGCACCATCGGCACCAGTTCGGTCATCAGCGCGGCGCGCCAGCCGATCGCGAGGGTCAGCGGCGGCAGCACCAGCGAGCCGATCACCCCACCCAGCGGCACGCCGATCTGACGCACCGACATCACCATGTTGAACACGGATTTCGGCGTGCGCGGCACCAGCAGATGGGTGCTGGCCGGCGCGGCGGCGCCGTAGCCCAGGCCCAGCACGATCGCGCCCAGGGCAAAGCCCAGCACGCTGCTGATGCCGGCCGAGACCAGCACCATGCCCGCCGCGGCGAGCAGCACCGCCTCGGTGGCGCGCACGCCGCCATAGCGGCGGATCAGCCCCGGCGACAGCAGGGCGGAAATGATGCCGGTGCCATAGGCGGTGGCGACGAAGGCGCCCACCAGCGTGCCGCTGACATGCAGGTCCTGGGCGATTTCCGGGGCGATGGCCGGCACCGAGAACAGTGCCATGGTGGCCATGGTCTGCACCGCCAGCGTGGCGGCCAGCGGCCAGACGGGCATGTCCCGCAGCGCGCCCGGAGCAGCGTCGGTCCAATCCTGAGGCAACGGGTTTTTTGTGCGCTGCATGACGCCGGAAGGGAGCGCAAGGCGGCGCCGATATCAAGGCACGGCAGCCATGCGTCAGGACAATGTTAACGCAGGCGGATCAGTGTGCCGGCTCTTGCGGGAGCCGAGACATGCCTGACACGCCCGTTGCGCCGCCCGCCGGCGAGCCATACGATCCCTCGATTCCGATACGCGTTTCCCGGTTGGAGGACGAGATGCGGGAGGCGAAGGCGGCCCGGACCCCGGTCGAGGCGGCCATCATCCGGATCGAGGCGATCCTGCCGCACCTCGCCACCAAGGCCGATGTGGCGGCGATGCGGGCCGACATTGCGCGGGTGGAGGCCAAGGCGGACCTGGCGGCCGAGAAAGCCGACCTTGCGGCCCGGAAGGCCGAACGTACTGGCGGCCGATGTCACCGACCTCAAGGTCGCCCTCACCGACAAACCCGGCAAGCTCTACATGTGGGGCATCCTCACGGCGCTGCTGACCGCCTATGCCTGCGGTCTCGCCGCGCTCGCCATCCTGAAGTAGCGCCGCGCCTCACCCGGGCGCCGGCCGCACCCCGCCGTACATCACCCAGCCGCGGGCCACCGCCCATCCGCAGTCGATCGTCAGGTTCACCCCGTGATCGCCGAGGCGCGGTCGGACAGCAGGAACTCGATCGTCTCCGCCACTTCGGACGGTTCGACGCAGCGGCCGAGCGCGGTGTGCTCGCCGGGGTCGCCGCGGTAGCGGGCGCCGGCCTGGCGGCGGGCCAGCACGCGGGGCACCAGCGTCACGCCGGGGGACACCGCGTTGACCCGCACGCCGGCGCGGCCCCATTCGCCGGCCAGCGACTCGGTCAGGTTGATCACCGCCGCCTTGGTCGGGCCGTAGGCATGCAGCGGCGTGCCGCCCAGGCCGATGATGGAGGCGATGTTGACGATGCTGCCCTGCCCGCGCTGCGCCATGCCCGGCCCGAAGGCGCGGTTGGCGTAGAACACGCCGTCCAGGTTGATCCGCATGATGCGGTCCCAGTCCTCCAGCTTCGTCTGGTCGGGCGGGACCGGGTCCTGGAAGGTGCCGGACGACACCACCAGGGCATAGGGTGGCGCGACAGTGGTCGCGATCTCCTGCGCCAGGCCGTGCATCACCGCCGCATCGGTGACGTCGCCGTGGAAGGCGCGTCCCTTCACCTCGGCGGCGACGGCGCGGGCATTGTCCAGTTCGCGGTCGATGATGGCGATCTGCCAGCCGCGTGCCGCCATCAGCCGCGCGGTGGCGGCGCCTATGCCGTTGCCGCCGCCGATGACGACGGCGAGCCTGCCCTGTCCGGT
Organism: uncultured Alphaproteobacteria bacterium; assembly: GCA_963721065.1. GTDB lineage: Bacteria > Pseudomonadota > Alphaproteobacteria > Acetobacterales > Acetobacteraceae > CAWBLP01. The sequence continues at coordinate 291,739 of CAVRHO010000007.1, read as the reverse complement.
ATCGTCCATGTCCTTCCTCCCTGGCGTGCCGCGATGGAGTTCTGGCAGCCGTTGGCCCCGCTGTCATGATCCGCGACCGCCGCCCACCGGACGGTGGTGTCGCCCCGGCCGGGAACCGGTCGATACGCTGCCGCTTCGTCAGACAGCGGTTGCCCCGTTGTTCGCCCGCCGCTAGCTTCCGGCCGCCCCGCGGAGACCGTTTATGATCACCATCATCTTCAACGTGCTGTTCTTTGTGATCCACCTGTATTTCTGGGCGATCATCCTGGCCGCGGTGTTCAGCATGCTGGCCGCGTTCGGCATCCTGGATACCCGCAACCGGCTGGTCTGGACGATCGGCGACTTCCTGTACCGGATCACCGACCCGGTGTTGCGCCCGATTCGCAACATCCTGCCCAACTTCGGCGGGATCGACATCAGCCCGCTGATCGTCCTGGTGCTGATCCAGTTGGTGATCGTCCCGCTGCTGTACCGCATAGAGGTCGCCATCATCGGGAACTGGCAGGCGCTGATTTTTTGACGGCATTCTGGCGGGAGGCGCCGGACGGGCTGCTCGTGATGCTCAAGGTTCAGCCCAGGTCGCGGCGTCCCGGCCTGCAGGGCATAGTGCCCGCGGCCGACGGCGAGCGGCTGCGCATCGGTGTCAGTGAGCCGGCCGAGGGCGGACGCGCCAACCGCGCCGCCTGCGCCGGTACTGGCCGCGGCGCTTGGCGTGCCCGGCTCCGCCGTTACCGTCGTGGCCGGCGCCACATCACGCGAGAAGCGGGTGCACGTAACCGGCGAGCCGGCGGCGCTCGCCGCGCGCCTGGCAGCGTTGTGATCAGCAGCGTTGTGATCAGCAGCGTTGTGATCAGCAGCGTTGTGATCGGCGGGGCGCGCATGGGGATCGAGGCCAGACGAACGGGGGTTATGCGCGAGATGCGGTGCACACGCGGGTTCCCGGTGGTGCGCGCCTGCCTCCGGCAAGGAACGCGGCAACCGGCATGAGCGCACGGATCATCGACGGCAAGGCCATCGCGGCAACGCTGCGCCGGGGAGTGGCGGAACGGGTGGCGAAACTGCGGTTTCAGCCCGGCCTGACCGTTGTGCTGGTGGGCGATGATCCCGCCAGCGCGGTGTATGTCCGCAACAAGGGTCGCGCCGCCACCGCTGCCGGCATCCGTTCCGACACGCGCCACCTGCCCCGCGACACCACCGAAGCCGCGCTGCTGGCCGAGATCGCCCGGCTGAATGCCGACCCCGCGGTGGACGGGATCCTGGTGCAACTGCCACTGCCGCCGCAGATCCGCGCCGCGGCGGTGCTGGAGGCGATCGATCCGGCCAAGGATGCGGACGGCTTTCATCCGCTCAACGCCGGACGCCTCGCCGCGGGCCAGCCCGGCCTGGTCCCGTGCACGCCGCTTGGCATCATGCGCCTGCTCGCCGCTTCCGACACCACCCTGGACGGCGCGCACGCCCTGGTGCTCGGCCGCTCCGCCATTGTCGGCCGGCCCACGGCCTCACTGCTGCTGGACGCGAATGCCACGGTCACCATTGCCCACTCCCGCACCCGCGACCTGGCCGCGGAATGCCGCCGCGCAGACGTGCTGGTGGTTGCCGTGGGCCGGCCGGAACTGGTGCGCGGCGACTGGATCGCCCCGGGCGCCACGGTGATCGATGTCGGCATCAACCGGCGGCCGGACGGCCGGCTGGTGGGCGACGTCATGTTCCAGGAAGCCGCCGCCGTCGCCCGGGCCATCACCCCGGTGCCGGGCGGAGTCGGGCCGATGACCATCGCCTGCCTGCTGGAGAACACCGTGACGGCTGCGCTGGCGCGCCGGGGCGCTGGCTGACCGCTGCGCTTCGGCCACGAAGCCCGGCCGCGCCGGCCTGTCGATGCATTGCCCCGTCGTATTTCGGACCGCGACGCAATCATTTGAAAGTCTGGTGTAAATTCGGGGCGAGGATAAGCCTTGGGCCGCAGACCGCGGGACCGTACAGGCGCTATATGATCCTTGCCATGTCCGAATTGCCCATCCGCACCGACCCGTATGCCCCAACCGTCCTGGTGGTCGAGGACGAAGCACTGGTGCGCATGCCCATCGCCGAGTACCTGCGGGACTGCGGCTACAACGTTCTGGAAGCCGGAGACGCTGGCGAGGCAATCCACCTGGTGGATGCGAACGAGCCGGTTGACGTCGTGTTCAGCGACGTCCGGATGCCCGGGACCATGAACGGCTTCGACCTGGCCCGCTGGATTCGCGCCCACCACCCGGAGGTGCAGGTGCTGCTGACCTCGGGCTACAGCGCCGCGCGGGATGCCGACTCCGCGCAGGTGAAGCTGATCGAGAAACCGTATTCCCAGGCCCAGGTGCTCAAGCGCATTCGCGCGCTGATCCCCGGCTGAAGGTCCGGCGGCGCCGGCACCGGAGAGACCAGCTACTGCGGTGGCTGCCCACCGATACGGACATAGGCGCGCTTGCCGGTGCGTGGCTGGTACCAGACCGCGACCCGGATGTCGCTGCCCGGCTGGCGAAAGCGCTCGCCCGTCGGCTGCCAGTCCGGGCCGGGGGCGCTGTCCAGCACCCGCTTGTAGCCCCTGCGCTCGATCAGCAGTGCCACCAGAAGCAGTGCGCCGAGGACGGCAAACGCCAGCCCGGCCGGCTGCCGTGCCGCCAGCAGCGCGACCAGGCCGCCGGCCAGCAACAGCGCGCCGGCCGCGAGAACCGCGTTGCGCAGCACCGGGCTCAATCCGCGAGCGGCTCCAGCACCACGGCGGTGCCGTAGGCGACGATCTCGCTCATGGTCTGGCCGATCTCCGCCGAGTCGAAGCGCATCATGACGATGCCGTTGGCGCCCATCAGCGCGGCGTTCTCCACCAGCCGGTCCACGGCGTGGCGCCGTGCCTCCTCCAGCATCTGGGTGTATTCGCGGATTTCGCCGCCGACGATGCTGCGCAGGCCGGCCAGGATATTGCCGCCCAGCCCGCGGCTGCGCACCACGATCCCGAAGCACTGGCCCAGCGTCTGCCGCACGCGATGGCCCGCCACCTGCTCGGTTGTCACCACCAGCATCCTGTCCCTCCGCCTCCGCTTCCCTTGCGCCGGCATTCCTGCCAGGGTCCGGGCTTCCAATGCGTTACGTCCTGACCCTCGTGGCCCCGCGTGAGGCCGCCGCCCTGTCCGACGCCCTGCTCGCCCGCGTGTGCGCGGCCGTGCAGGCCGGCCCGCCGGACATCCTGTCCCCCGGAGAGGCCGTCGACCTGCCGGTCCCTGCCCCACCCGACGCCGCCGCGCTGCACGCGGCGCTGGACGGTGCCCCGGTGGACGCCATCGTCACGGCCACCGCGGACCGCCGCAAGCGCCTGCTGGTCGCCGACATGGACAGCACCATCGTCACCGGCGAAACCCTGGACGAGCTGGCCGACTTCGCCGGCCTGAAGGACCGCATCGCCGCCATCACCGCCCGAGCGATGAACGGCGAGCTGGACTTCAAGGCGGCGCTGCGGGAGCGGGTTGCCATGCTGGCCGGCCTGCCGGTGGAGGCGCTGGAGCAGACCTGGCAGCGACTGCGCCTGACCCCCGGCGCGCGGGCGCTGGTCGCCACGATGCGGGCGCACGGCGCGCGGACCGCCCTGGTGTCCGGCGGGTTCAGCTTCTTCACCGCGCGCGTGGCGGCGGCGTGCGGGTTCGACCTGCACCGGTCCAACGTGCTGCTGGACGACGGCGCCAGGCTGACCGGAAGGGTGGCGGAGCCGATCCTGGACCGGGACACCAAGCTGGCGACGCTGGAGAGTCTGAGAGCGGAGCTTGGGCTGGCGGCGTCCGCCACGCTCGCGGTGGGCGACGGGGCGAACGACCTGGACATGCTGCGCGTGGCCGGGCTGGGCGTGGCGTTCCATGCCAAGCCGGTGGTGGCGGCGGCGGCGCAGGCCCGGGTGGATCATGGGGATCTGCGGGCGCTGCTGTTCGCGCAGGGCTACCGGGCGGGGGAGATCGTCGGGGAGTGAGCCCCTGCTTCGGGTGCGGAGGGGCTGTGGCAGGTGGGGGGTGGCGCTGCCTGGTGGAGGGCGAAGAGATTCAACCACAGAGTCGCACAAAGTTTTGGCACAGAGTTTCACAGATTATGGCGTGAATTGCCGTGTCATTGTTTGAGAAATCGTGTGCGGCGAGGCTTCAGTCGATATTCTATCTGTGAAACTCTGTGCCAAAACTTTGTGCGACTCTGTGGTTGAATCCTTCGTTGCCCCCCACCACCGAACCCCGCAAAACCAGCCGCAAGCCCCGGCCCCAAGGTACGACTCGCCCGCCCAGGCTATGCAAGCCCCTCCACGTCCTCACCACGGAGTTGCACGTGCGCCTCGAGTCCGCACAGGGCCTGTTGGTCGACCCCGCCGCCTCCCCCGACCAACCCGAAACGACGCGCTGGCACGCCGGCAAGCAGACGGTGCATCTGGGCGACTGCCTCGCCGGCCTGCGCGCGATGCCCGGCGAGACGGTGGACGTGATCGTCACCTCGCCCCCCTACAATATCGGCGTCGCCTACCGCAGCTATGACGACCGGCGCCCGCGCGAGGCCTACCTGCAATGGCTGGCCACGATCGGCGCGGAGCTGCGGCGCGTGCTGCGCCCGGACGGCTCGTTCTTCCTCAATGTCGGCAGCACCAACCACGATCCCTGGCTGGCGCAGGATGTCGCCGGCGCGTTCCGCGACAGTTTCGTGCTGCAGAACCATATCGTCTGGGTGAAGTCGATCAGCATCGGCGACGACACGGTCGGCCACTTCAAGCCGATCTCCAGCCCGCGCTTCCTGAACCAGAACCACGAGGCGATCTTCCACTTCACCCGCACCGGCGCGGTGGCGGTGGACCGGGTGGGCGTGGGGGTGCCGTTCAAGCACAAGTCCAACATTGCCCGCTGGGGGCACAAGGCGGACCGGCGCTGCGCCGGCAACACCTGGTTCATTCCGTACAAGACGGTGAAGTCGCGGGCACAGAAGTTCGACCATCCGGCCGGCTTCCCGGTGGAGCTGCCGGACCGCTGCATCCGCCTGCACGGCCGCCGTCCGGCAACGGTGCTCGACCCGTTCCTGGGCACCGGCACCACGCTGGTTGCCGCACAGCGGCTGGACTGCACCGGGATCGGCTTCGAAATGGACCCGACCTACGCCGAGACCGCGATCGCCCGCATCCGCCGCGAACTCGGCTGAGACCGGCGGCACGTCCCGGTCCTCCCCGCCACGCGCAGCCGTCATCTGCGTTCACGTCGCTGGCATGGCGGCGCGCATGGCGGCATACCGCCGCCGGCGATCCTGCCGGCCGGCGCTTCCTGCCGGCGCGACTTTCGAAGGAGACCAGAACGATGGCCAGTCCAGGCGGAGCGAACCGCATCGAAGCGACCCTGATCCCGGGGGACGGCATCGGCCCGGAGATCGTCGAGGCGGTGAAGCACGTGCTGGACAGGCTGGGCTCCCCGCTGGTCTGGGACGTACGCGAGGGCGGCATGGCGGCGATCCAGAAATACGGCGACCCGATGCCCGACGAGACGCTGGAAAGCGTCCGCCGCACCCGCCTGGCGCTGAAGGGGCCGCTGACCACGCCGGTGGGCGGCGGGTTCCGCTCGGTGAACGTGCGGCTGCGGGAGGCATTCGGCCTGTATGCCAATATCCGCCCGGTGCGCAGCGTGATGCCCGGACAGCGTTACGAAGACATCGACCTGGTGCTGATCCGGGAGAACCTGGAAGGCCTGTATGTCGGGTTCGAACACTATGTGCCGATCGGCGACGACCCGCACGCGGTGGCCATCGCCTCCGGCGTGAACACCAAGGCCGGCGCCCACCGCATCCTGAAATTCGCCTTCGAGTATGCACTGCGCAACGGACGCAGGAAGATCACCGTGGTGCACAAGGCCAATGTGCTGAAGGCGCTGACGGGGGTGTTCCTGGAGGCCGGGCGCGCGGTGGCGCGGGAGTACGAAGGCCGCATCGAAATGAACGAGCGCATCGTCGATGCCTGCGCCATGCAACTGGTGCTGGATCCCTGGCAGTTCGACGTGATCGTCACCACCAACCTGTTCGGCGACATCCTGTCCGACCTGATGGCCGGGCTGGTCGGCGGGCTGGGCATGGCGCCGGGGGCCAATATCGGCCGCGACGCGGCGATCTTCGAGGCGGTGCACGGGTCCGCGCCGGACATCGCCGGCCAGGGCATCGCCAATCCGCTGGCGCTGTTGCTGGCGTCGGGCCTGATGCTGGACCATGTGGGCCGGGCCGACCTGGCCGAGCGGCTGCGGGTGGCGGTGGATGCGACGGTGAACCAGGACAGGGTTCGCACCCGCGACCTGGGCGGCCAGGCCAGCACCCGCGACTTCGCCAACGCGGTGGCGCAGCGGGTGTAGGGGCCGCGATCCTCGCTGGCGGGGGCCGCGCCTGGTGATGACGGTCGCCGTCCTGGCGGTCAGTGCGACCGTCCTGGTGGTCAGTGCGAGAGTGACCGCCGGCAGTCCGTACCACGTCGTGGCGGGCCTGCGCCCGCCACGACGTGGCAGGTTGCACCGGCGGGAAACCCGCCTCCGCAACCGAGGCGGGACCGGATGACAGCCCACTCCGCCGGCCATGACGGTGAGCGGCCGGCCGATGGTCAATCTTTACGCGGGTCGGCCTTGACGCGGGGGGCCTTTGTGCCGGTCGGCACCACATCCTGTCCCCAGAACCGCATCGAAAGCCACCAGGCAACGGACCGGCTTGCCGCCGATGAGACCGGATTGCCGCGCGGTGCGACTCCATTCCGCAGGCGCATCCCTGCCCTGAGCCGCGACGCTTACCACGGCGCCGGTGCGACCCCACATCGGGTGCCTTCATAAAACGCCCATTCGGGCGAGGAGCCATCATGATCGAGCTGCGACCCTACGCCGAACTCGGCGGCGCCCAGCACGGCTGGCTGGAGACGAAGCACCACTTCTCGTTCGACCAGTATCGCGATCCGGACCGCATGAACTGGGGCCGGCTGCGCGTATGGAACGACGATACCATCGCGCCGAACACCGGCTTTCCGCCGCACCCGCACGCCAACATGGAGATCATCACCTACGTCCGGCAGGGTGCGATCACCCATCGCGACAGCCTGGGCAACGAAGGCCGCACCGAGGCCGGCGACGTGCAGGTGATGAGCGCCGGCACCGGCATCCAGCACGCGGAGTACAACCGCGAACCGGAGGCGACGACGCTGTTCCAGATCTGGATCGTGCCGACCGAACGCGGCGGCGCGCCGTCCTGGGGCAGCAAGCCCTTCCCGAAGGCAGAGCGCGGCGGGCGCTTCGTCACCCTGGCCAGCGGCTTCGACTCGGATGCCGACGCGCTGCACATCCGCACCGATGCGCGCGTTGCCGGTGCCACGCTGAAGGCCGGACAGAGCACGGAGTACCAGGTCAGCGCAGGACGCCACGTGTACCTGGTGCCGGCGGCCGGACGGGTGGAGGTGAACGGCATTGCCGCGGCCAGGGGCGACGGTGTCGCCGTGCGCGATGAAAACCTGCTGCGCATCACCGCCCTGGACGATGCGGAGGTGGTGCTGGTTGACGCCGGATGACGGCGGCGCCGGCGGCATTCTGGTAACCTGCGGGCGATGACCCATCGCACCGCAGTCGTGCCCGGCGACGCCGGATGGAACAGCGTCGCCGGGCTTATGCGCCGCGTGTGGCCGGCCGTGCATGTCGCGACGCTGCCCTGGCGGGACGTGGTCCGGGCGCATGCCGACCAACGCGTGCTGACCTTCGACCAGTCCGGCGAGGTGGTCGGCCATGTCGGGCTCTACTTTCGCGACGGCACCTGGAATGATCGTTTGGTGAAACTTGCCGGCATCGGCGACGTGGCGACACGCGACGACCGCCGGCGCGTGGCGACACGCGACGACCGCCGGCGCCAGGGCATCGCCCACGCCGGCATGCAACGCGCGGCGCAGGCGATGGCGGAAGTGGACTTCGGCCTGCTGTTCTGCGAGCCACGACATGAGACGCTGTATCAAAGCCTTGGCTGGCACCGGTTCGAGGGAATTGTGTACGCGGAACAGCCCGCCGGCCGGGTTCGCTTCGATGTGATCGAGGCGCGTGTACTGGACCGCAACCTGGCGCCGAGCCACGGCGTGCTTGATCTGTGCGGCTTGCCGTGGTGACACGGATCCGGTTCGCCACCACGCGGCCGTGCGGCCCCGCCCGGGCCGCCTCCGGATGCAGCGTGGCGCATCGGCCCCTACCCAGGGTTGATCCGTGTCAATGATTGGTTATTGAGTTCCGGTCACTAAGCGCCGGAAGCCAACAGGAAAGGGCACTGCCATGGCCGTGAAGGTCGCCATCAACGGATTCGGACGGATCGGGCGCCTCGTGCTGCGCGCCATCGTCGAAAGCGGGCGGGACGATGTCGTGCCCGTCGCCATCAACGACCTGGGCAGCGTCGAGGCGAACGCGCACCTGTTCGCCTATGACAGCGTGCACGGCCGCTTCCCCGGCCAGATCGAGGTCTCGGGCGACACCATCACCGTCCGCCACAACGGCAAGGTGTACGGCCCGATCAAGGTGTCCGCCGAACGCGACCCGACCAAGGTGCCGTATGGCGGGATCGACGTGGCGATGGAATGCACCGGCATCTTCACCAGCAAGGACAAGGCCTCGGCGCTGCTGCAGGCCGGGGCGCGCAAGGTGCTGGTCTCGGCGCCGGCGAACGATGCCGATGCCACGATCGTCTATGGCGTGAACCACAAGACGCTGACCAAGGACATGACGGTGGTGTCCAACGCGTCCTGCACCACCAACTGCCTGGCGCCGATGGCCAAGGTGCTGCACGACCGGTTCGGCATCCTGCGCGGCTACATGGTCACCATCCACGCCTATACCGGCGACCAGAACACGGTGGACACGCTGCACAAGGACCTGCACCGCGCCCGCGCGGCGGCGGTCTCGGCGATCCCCACCTCCACCGGTGCGGCGCGCGCCGTGGGCCTGGTGCTGCCGGAGCTGAAGGGCAAGCTGGACGGCACCGCGATCCGCGTGCCCACGCCGAACGTGTCGCTGGTGTCGCTGGACGTGAACCTGTCCAAGCAGGCCACGAAGGATGAAGTGAATGCCGCGATGCAGGATGCCGCCAAGGGCGAGCTGAAGGGCATCCTGGACTACAACACCGCCCCGCTGGTCAGCGTCGATTTCAACCACTGCCCGGCGAGCTGCACCTTCGATGCGTCGCAGACCGCGGTGGTCGATGGGGCGCTGGTGCGGGTGATGGGCTGGTACGACAACGAGTGGGGCTTCTCCAACCGCATGTCGGACACCGCGGCGCTGTTCGGTTCTTTGTAAGGTTCGGAGGGGGGGTGGAGGTCGGTTGGCCTCCGCTCCACCGCCGTCTCGGGGGCGAGCTCGGCTTCCGGTGCGGCGCCCGGTGACCACCGCGGCCGTCGTTCGACACAGAGTTCCACAGTGTATGCCACAGAGTTTCACGAAGAAGATTTCTTGATTCCGGTTCTTCGTGGAACTCTGTGGGGCACTTGGTGAAACTCTGTGTCGAATGACGGCCGCCCGACAGGAAAGCCCGCGGCCGCAGCCGCCAACACGGAGACCTCCCCAGATGCCCTTCCGCACCCTCGACACCATGGACGCCGACGGAAAGCGCGTCCTGCTGCGCGCCGACCTGAACGTGCCGGTGCGCGACGGCAAGATCACCGACCTGACCCGCATCGAGCGGCTGACCCCCACGATCAGGGAGCTGGTCGGCAAGGGCGCCAAGGTGATCGTGTGCAGCCATTTCGACCGGCCGAAGGGCAAGCGGGTGCCGGAGATGTCGCTCGCCCCGGTCGCCACCGCGTTGGGGGAGGTGCTGGGCCAGCGGGTGCGCTTCGCCGAGGACTGCATCGGCCTGCCCGCCCAGCAGGCGGTGGAGCGCATGGCCAAGGGCGACGTGCTGGTGCTGGAGAACACCCGCTACCACGCCGCCGAGGAGAAGAACGACCCCGGCTTCGCCGCGGAGATGGCGAAGCTGGCTGATCTCTACGTGAACGACGCGTTCTCGGCGGCGCACCGGGCGCATGCCAGCACGGAAGGCGTGGCGCGCCTGCTGCCCGCCTATGCCGGCCGGCTGATGCAGGCCGAGCTGGAGGCGCTGGATGCGGCGCTGGGCAATCCGCAGCGGCCGGTGGCGGCGATCGTCGGCGGGGCGAAGATCTCCACCAAGCTGGAATTGCTGGAGAACCTGCTGTCGAAGGTGGACGTGCTGGTGATCGGCGGCGCCATGGCCAACACCTTCCTGGCGGCTCAGGGTATCGCGGTGGGCAAGTCGCTGCAGGAAGCCGAGATGCACGACACCGCTCGGCGGATCCTGGAACCCTCCAAGATGGGCGGCTGCCAGGTGGTGCTGCCGACCGATGCGGTGGTGGCCACCGAACTGAAGCCGGGCGTGGCGACGCAGACCGTGCCGGTCGGTTCGGTACCGGCCGACGCAATGATCCTGGACGTGGGGCCGGAGACCGTCGCGGCGCTGAACCGGCACCTGGCCACGCTGAAGACCCTGGTGTGGAACGGCCCGCTGGGCGCCTTCGAAACCCCGCCCTTCGATGCGGCGACCACCGCCTTCGCGAAGTCCGTGGCGGAGGCGACGCAGCGCGGGCTGCGCAGCGTGGCCGGCGGCGGCGACACGGTCTCGGCGCTGCGCCATGCCGGGGTGCTGGACAAGATGAGCTACGTGTCCACGGCCGGCGGTGCGTTCCTGGAATGGCTGGAGGGCAAGACCCTGCCCGGCGTGGCGGCGCTGGAGGTGAAGTAGTCCGCCCGGGCGTCGCAGGCCCCGCCCCGACATGCATCGCCCATGCCGCCCGAAGGGGCCGTGATCCAATCCCGCTTCGATCACTGCGAGAATGGCCGCTGGCACATCAACCCACGTCGAGAGTGGTCGCTGGCACATCAAACACCGTCGTGGCGGGCGCAGGCCCGCCACCCACGTCTTCGTCCTGCGGATCGCATCCTTCCGGCCGATCCGCGTTTTCGTCGTGCGGAACGCATCCTTTCCGCCAATCCGCGTCTTCGTAATGCGGAGCGCGTCCTTCCGGATGCTGTGCCGGCGATTGTTCGCGGACCGGATGCCTTCGGCATGACGCAGTCGTGGATGGCGGGCCTTCACCCGCCACGACGTGGTATGGACTGCCAGCGGTCTCCCTGGGACTGCCGGCCCGGGCAGGCCTGACTATCCCATCGTCTGCACGCCGGTCGGCTCGATTTCATAAATGACGCGCACCTCGTCCGGCTGGCTCCACGGATACTTGTCCTTGCCGATGTATTTCTTCGCCAGCGCATCGATGTGCGCCTGGGCCCCCTCCTCGGTCGCCCGTGCCACGCGGCCGCGGATCTGCACGTAGCGGTACGGGTTCTCCGGATCGAGGATCGCCAGCGCCACCTGTGACCCCTCGTGCATGTTGCGCGCCTTCACGCGCCCCTTTGCGGTGTTCACCCGCACGTGGCCGTTGACGTAGTCGAACCACACCGGGGTGACCTGAGGCGAACCGTCCGGCATGACTGTGGCGAGATTGGCGAACGACTTCTTCTGCTGCAGCAGGTCCATGAACGGGGCGGGAATAGCGGCCATCACGGCCTCCTCGATTGCGGGATGACGTACGACCAGAACGGCGGGGTCTCGCGCCGGTTGGCGCTTTCGCGGCCAGGCGCGGCAGGCCACCCGGCCGCCGAGGGGCAAGATGTGCCACGGCACGACGGCCCCGGCGTTTCACAAAGCCAGGAGGACGGCCGGCGCGCGCCCTTCTGCCGCGACGGTATGCGCCCGGGCAAAACTCTGGTTAGCTTCCCGCAACCGCCAGCATTCCGACCCGCGGCGGAAACCCGAAGGGAGATCGCCCGAATGCCCGACACCATGATGCTCAGCACCGTACGCGCCCGCGTATCCGCCGCCGAGTGGCAGGCCAGGCTGGACTGCGCCGCGCTCTACCGGCTGATGGCGCTGCACGGCTGGACCGACCTGATCTTCAACCACATCACCCTGCGCGTGCCCGGCGAGGGCGAGAAGATCCTGATCAACCCATATGGCTGGACGTATGAGGAGATCACCGCGTCGTCCCTGGTCACCATCGACCTGGAAGGCAACGAGGTGTTCAACCCGCACGGGTCCGAGGTCGGCGTGAACTATGCCGGCTACGTGATCCACAGCGCGATCCACGGCGCCCGGCCGGACGTGGCCTGCGTGATCCACACCCATACCCGCGCCGGCATGGCGGTGGCATCCATGAAGTGCGGGTTCCTGCCGATGACGCAGACCGCGATCAACTGCTACCCGGTGGCGTATCACGACTACGAAGGCCCGGCGGTGGACATCGAGGAGCGGGAGCGCCTGGTCGCCGACCTGGGCAACCGCAACTATCTGGTGCTGCGCAACCACGGCCTGCTGGTCTGCCACCCCAGCGCACCCGGTGCCTTCCGCGCCATCCACCAGTTCGAGGCCGCCTGTGCCGCCCAGGTGGACGCGATGGCCGCCGGCGCCGACCTGCAACTGCCGCGCGAGGACATCGTGCAGCGCAGCGTGGAACGGCGGGAACGCGCGGCGGCGCAGCGCACGCCGACGGAACTGCACTGGCCGGCGATGCTGCGCATGCTGGACCGTCGCGACCCAAGCTGGCGGGACTGATGTGCGCGAAACGTCCATTGCACGCCTGACCCTTTCCAGAGGTGCATGCGGGGACGGCATCCCCGGTCAGGCGGCAGGTGCCGCCCTGACCGGGGTGCGCTGACAGCGTCGGCAACACCCGGCCGGAACGACCAGCGGCAGCGTGCGTGCTCAGCTCCAGAACGCTGGGCCGACGGGCAGGCCTATCGGATGCGGGTCTGCCGAACCGACCGTCAGACCCGGGGTGAACGCGCCCGAGCCGAAGGTGTCGGCCAGCACCGTGGCCGACTGCTGCGTCAGGTTCAGAGTCAGGTCGTTGGCGATATCGAACACGGGGACATTGCCAACAGCAGTACCGTTCACCGTTACGTTGGCATCGACAACATGGTTCTGCGTGTCGATCAGGAGATCACGCAGGCTTACCTGGTCCGAACCGCTGGAAAGCTCCAGCCCGCTGTCCTGGTGCAGGATCACGCTGACACCGTCGCCCGGACCCACCGTGCCGCCGGTGATCGGGAACAGGGCGATGGGGTCGGGCGCGGACGTATCGACCGTGGCGGACCCGAGCGGGCTGACCTCCACGCCGAGCGATGCCAGCGTCGCGGCGGAACTCAGCGTTACCCCGGTTTCACCGCCGATGATCGGTTTGGTGTCCGCCGGGTGGCAAAGGAACTGCGGGCCGTCCTGCGACCCGAGCTGGTGCAGCAGGGCGTCCAGTCCGACCTCGGGGGACGGCGCGGCGGTGCCGATCACGACGTCCGGCGTGATGGCGGGCGCATCCAGGGCGGTTGCAACCACATCGGCCGCCGCGCTGGTCAGCGTCAGCGAGGCATCGCTGCCGACAGCGAAGACCCCGACATTGCCGGCATCGACACCGTTCACCGAGACGTTGGCGTACACTGTCTGGTTGGGCAGATCGATGCGGAAATCCCGCAGCGCCACGGTGCCGGCGGCGTCGGCAAGCGCCAGTCCGCCGCCCTGATGCAGGATCACGTCGCTGGCGTCCGGTCCGTCGGTGCCGCCGGTGATGTCGAACCGCGCCACAGGCGTCGTGCCGGATACGTCGAGTGTCGTGGACCCGAGCGGGGTGACGGTGACGCCGAGCGAGCCGAGCGTGGCGGCGGATGTCAATGTCACGGCGGTACTGCCGCCGAGGATCGGTGCGTAATCGCCGCCGAGCGGGTTGACGGCGGTCTCGATCCAGCGTGGCCAGGCGCCCCACTGCCCGGATTGCTGGATATCGGTCCAGAGATTTGTGCCGATCCGCGGGATCCAGCCGGTCTCGTTTGGCGCGTGCAACCAATGGTGCATGACAACTCTCCCCGAATTGGCCGGGCCGGCGCGAAGGCAGGTGGCCGGCGTGGCAAGGCGCCCCGCGGCCGGCGTGCCGATTCAACCAGTTTCGTTTGGTATTATCCTGTCGCGCGACGCATCCGCCGCGCGGTGGCACCGGGCGGCTGCGCCGGCCCGGTGCCCGCAGCGTTTCAGTGCTCTGCCGGGATGATGACGGCATCCACGACGTGGATCACGCCGTTCGAGGTCATGATGTCAGCCTGGGTAACCCTGGCGTCGTTGATCATCACCGCGTCACCCTGTGTCCGAATGGCAAGCATCTTGCCGTTCACGGTCTTGGCTTCCTGCAGGTTCGCTACGTCGGCAGATGTCACCTTGCCCGGAACCACATGGTAGGTGAGGATTTCGGTCAGGCGCTCCTTGTTCTCGGGCTTCAACAGAGTCTCCACCGTTCCGTCCGGCAGCTTGGCGAATGCGGCGTCATCCGGCGCGAACACGGTATAGGGCCCCGGTCCGGCCAGTGTTTCGTCCAGCCCTGCGGACTTCACCGCCGCCACGAGCGTGCTGAACTGGCCGGCTGACGCAGCCGTCTCAACGATGTTCTTGTCGGCGGCCCGCGCCGTCACGGCACCGATGAGCAGACCGGCCGCAACCATTGCGGGGATGGCCGGCATGAAAAGTCGCATCTTCATCACGAGACCTTTTCAACGTTCCCTGTACGCAGCCAGGTTGGACGTTCGGATATGCGGCTGCGACAGGTGCAAATGTGTTTTTGATATTTGCAAATACACCCCCGCAGGAGACTCAAAGTTTCGTGATATGAACATAGGATTTCATGACAATAGAATTTGTCCGGGCGAAACCGATTCTGGTGAAAGAACCCAGCCAATGCTCTCCAGCACCTTGTCGGACGGTCTCGCGCAATACCGGATCGGCGCGAAAATCCGGGCGTTGCGCCTGGGCAAACAGCTCAACCAGCAGCAACTCGCCCGCCACACCGGACTTTCCACGGCACTGCTGTCGAAGATCGAGCGCGGCCAGTTGTTCCCGACACTGCCGACGCTGCTTCGGATCGCGCTGGTGTTCGGTGTCGGCCTGGAGCACTTCTTCGTCGAGACGGACGCGCGTCCGCTGATCGCGGTGACGCGCCGCAAGGACCGGGTGCGGCTTCCAGACCTGCCCGGCAAGACGCCGCCCGCGTACCTGTTCGAGAGCCTCGACTTTCCCGTCACCGAACGGACAATGGAGGCGTACTATGCGGAATTCCCACGGTCATCGGCACCGTCGGACCCGCATCGGCATTCCGGGACCGAATTCATCTACGTCCTGTCCGGTCGCCTGATCATCACTGTCGCTGACGAGGACATCGCCCTGGCGGACGGTGACTCGGTGTCATTCGACTCGGGCGCACCGCATTCCTACCGCCGTGGCGGACCGGAGGCATCCGAGGCGATCGTCGTGGTGACCTCTGCCGGCAATCGGAACTGATCATGGCGGCCGGCCGTGCAGCCTCGGACAATATGCGCCCTGCACCGATCATGACGTGGGCGGGGCATCCCGAGAGCCGATCTCTGCCGGGGCTGGTATGACCGCCCACCCCGCCTGGCGGCCGACCGGCCGATGACTGGGCGGCCGGATAAGCGCACCCCGGTCAAGATCGAGCGGTCAGCCCTGCCGAGCGATATCCATTGCGAAATAGGTCAGGATCAGGTCCGCGCCGGCGCGCTTGATGGCACCCAGGGTTTCGCGCACCACGCGGTGCTCGTCGATCGCGCCGGCCTGGGCGGCGAACTTGATCATCGCGTATTCGCCGCTGACCTGGTACGCCGCGAGCGGCAACAGGCTGCGCTGGCGCACCTGGCTGATCACGTCCAGATAGGCCAGGGCCGGCTTCACCATCAGGATGTCGGCGCCCTCCGCCTCGTCGGCCAGCGATTCGCGGATCGCCTCCCGCCCGTTCATCGGGTTCATCTGGTAGGCCTTGCGGTCGCCCTTCAGGTCACACCCCGCGGCGGCGCGGAACGGGCCGTAGAAGGCCGACGCGAACTTCGACGAGTAGGCCATGACCGGCGTGTTGGGGAACCCGCCGCGGTCCAGCGCCGCGCGGATGGCGGCGATCTGGCCGTCCATCATCGCCGAGGGCGCGATCATGTCCGCGCCGGATTGCGCGGCGAGCACCGCCTGGCGGCCGAGGTTCTCGATCGTGTGGTCGTTGTGCACGTCCCCATCGACGATCACGCCGCAATGGCCGTGGGAGGTGTATTCGCAGAAGCAGGTGTCGGAGATCACCAGCATCTCCGGCGTGGCGTCCTTGGCCCGCTTCAGCATGCGGGCCATCAGCCCGTCCGGGTTCCAGGTCTCGCTGCCGACATCGTCCTTGTGGTGGCTGACGCCGAACATCATCACCGCGCGGATGCCGGCGCGGGCGAACGCCTTCATCGCGGCGTCCAGCTTGCGCTCCGGGATGCGGGTGATGCCGGGCATGCTTTCCACCGGGGCGTAATCGTCCAGCTCCTCCTCGACGAAGATCGGGTAGATCAGGTCGTTGAGCGAGACGGTGGTTTCCTGCACCAGGTCGCGCAGCGTTTCGCTGGCACGCAGGCGGCGCAGGCGGGTGGTGGGAAACTGCGGCGTCATGGCCCCTCCTCAGGCTGGCGCGGTCGGGCGGGCCGCGCGGCGTGCCGGTGGCGATGCACCGGCTTCGGCGGGCCTCACATAATCCAGATGCGGCGTTCGTGCCACTGACCTATGTCATGCCAGGCGTAACGATTCCGGACCCACGCCGGTCCCCGGCGCGTGCCCCCTCCGGTGGCAGTGTGCACCGGTCGCCGGACAGTCACCGTGTTCAGCGGCGCTCGGACAGTCGCCGTGTGCACGGGCCGTCGGACAGTCGCCGTGTGCACGGGCCGTTGGACAGTTGCCTCGCGCCCGGTCGTCGGGCAGTCGCCATGCGCGCCGCCGTCGGACAGTCTCCCTGTGCGCCGGCCGGTTGCCACCCTGCCCGCCTGCCGTATGGTGCCGGCGCGAGACAGAACTGAAAGCCGCCATGACCGAACCCTGCGACCTGACCGCCTGCGACGCCCGCCGCCTGATCGGCGAGAAGCGCCTGTCCCCCACCGAATTGCTGGAAAGCTGCATCGCCCGCGTCGAGGCGGTGGACCACGCCGTCAACGCCATGGTGGCGCGCGACTTCGACCGCGCCCGCGCCGCCGCGAAACAGGCCGACGCCGCCGTGGCGCGCGGTGACGCGCTGGGCGCGCTGCACGGCCTGCCGATCGGCGTGAAGGACCTGGAGGCCACGGAAGGCCTGCGCACCACCTATGGCAGCCCGATCTTCCGCGACAACGTTCCGGCGCAGGACGAGCGCATCGTCGCCGCGGTGCGCCAGGCGGGCGCGATCGTGCTGGGCAAGACCAACACGCCGGAATTCGGCGCCGGCGCCAACACCCGCAACGCGGTGTACGGCGCCACCGGCAATCCGTTCGATCCGCAGAAATCGGCCGCCGGGTCGTCCGGCGGGTCCGCGGTGGCGCTGGCCACCGGCATGGCGCCGGTCTGCACCGGGTCCGACACCGGCGGCAGCCTGCGCAACCCGGCCGCGTTCTGCGGCATCGTCGGCTTCCGCCCGACGCCCGGCCTGGTCGCCAACGAGATGCGGCCGAACGGCTGGAACAACCTGTCGGTCACCGGCCCGATGGCGCGCACCGTGCCGGATCTGTGCCTGCTGCTGTCCAGCATGGTCAGCGACGATTCCGGTGATCCTCTGGCCACCACGATCCACGGCCGTACCGTGCGCCGGGGGAGGACTTCTTCCCGCCCGCCGCGGTCGATCTGTCACGGCTGCGCGTCGCCCTGAGCCCGGATTTCGGCTTCGCCCCGACCGAGCGGCAGATCGCCGACGCCTTCGCGGAAAAGACCGGCCTGTTCCGCCATGTCTTCGCCCGCGCCGAGGACGCCACGCCCGACTGCTCCGGCGCCGACGAGGCGTTCGAGGTGCTGCGCGCGGTCGGCTTCCTGGCCGCCCACCTGGAAAAGGTGCGCACCCGGCCGCAGGATGTCGGCCCCAACGTGCGGGCCAATGTCGAGGAAGGCCTGCGCTACTCGGCCGAAGACGTGGCGCGTGCCCAGAAGCTGCAAACCGGGCTGTACCGGCAGTGGCAGAGCTTCTTCCGCGATCATGACGTGATCCTGACGCCGTCCATCACCGTCAGCCCGCGGTCCTGGCGGGAACTGTATCCGGCCGAGATCGACGGCAAGCCGACCCGCACGTATTTCCACTGGCTGGCGCTGGCCTATGCGGTGACGCTGCCCGGCCATCCGGCGGTATCACTGCCGGTGGGCGTGGACCGCAACGGCATGCCGTTCGGGCTGCAGATCGTCGGCCCGCGCGGCGGCGATGCCTTCGTGCTGGGCGTCGCGGCGGCGCTGGAGGCGATGCTGGCCGGCGATCCCCGCACCGCCCGCCCGGTGCCCGACCTGGCGAAGCTGCGGGCGGCCCCGCCGCTGCGCGAATCGCCCGGGTTCCTCGGCTTCGACTGATACCGGCCGGCGGGCCGCGTCCGTGCTGCGCGGCCCGCAACGGCGCGTCGTCGGGTATCACGCGCGCAGCATCGCCAGCACCTGCTCCAGGCCGCGGATGCGCGCATACATCTTCATCGCCTTGTCCAGGCTGTAGGCATGCGCGGCGGCGTCGCCGCCCCAGCAGCACTCCCGCACCACCACCGAAGCGATGTCGCGGTTGAACGCCTCCCGCACGCTGGTCTCCACGCCGCGGTTGGTGGCGCCGCCGCCGATGATGATCGTGTCGCGCCGCAGCATGTGCAGCAGTTCCGCCACGCCGGTGCCGTGGAACGCGCTGGGACGGCGCTTGAGGAACACGTAGTCCTGGGGTTGCGGCGCGATCTCGTCCGGGAAGCCGGCGTCGGGTGTGCCCTCCACGGCGTTGGTCAGCGGCGGCACGCCGGTTTCCGCGGACAGGTCGGTGGGCAGCATCACGACGTCGGCGCCGTCGGCGCGGCTGACCGGGGTGGTGTAGATCACCGGCACCCCCGCCGCCCGCGCCGCCGCGATCATGCGCACCCAGGCATCGAGCACCGGCTGCATGGCCGACCGCCGGGCCGGATCGGACGGCGTCAGTGCTCGGCGGCAGACATCGTAGGCGATCAGGGCCGAGCGGCGTGGATCGATGCGGTCGGGATCGGGCATTGGGGCGCTCCTTGGGTGGTTCGTAGCCGTTTCGGGATCTCCGTTGGGCTGGGTGAGCGAGACCGAGGCCAGCGTTACCGGCGACGGGCTTGTGCCGGGTCAGGCCCGATGGGTCCGATCTGTGCCGGGGGCCTTGACGGGTGGTTTGCCATTACGGCGGCCATACGCCCTGCCGCCGGCAACCCGCTACGCAGCCCCCGCCGGCACATGACGCCGCAGGAATGCCCGCACCTGCTCGATCGTCTTTGCCTTCAGTTCCGGCGGCTCCTTCCAGGGATACGCCGTGACCTCCGCGTTCGGCGCGAGTGCCGCCACGTCCATCGATGTCTGGTATGGATGCGACGGGACGTCGTCCGGCATCACCAGCATCGGCGTCCGGCAACCGCGCGCGAAGTCCCGCGACACGCTGTACACGAAGTCCGGCCGAGCGCGGTACAGGGCGTGGAGATAGGCCTCCACTGTCGGCATGGTCACGTCGGACCGGCGGGCCAGAAATTCCGGCGCCCAGACGTCCCGGCCCGAGTTGTACATCACATCGGGATTCTCCGGCCGGTGCCCCACCGTCTGGCACAGCACGGCGGCGGTGACCCGGTCCGGCGCCCGCTCCAGCAGCTTCATCGCGAAGCAGCCGCCGATGCAGTAGCCCATGAACAGGAACTTATCGATGCCCAGGTGGTCCATCAGCCCCAACTGGTCGTCGGCGAAGGCGCCCCACGGGTCTTCGACCGGCACCGGGCCGCTCGATTCGCCGCCATTCGCGTTGCGCTGGTCCATGGTGATGCAGCGGAAGTCGTCCTTGAACACCTCCATGGCATTGAACACCGCGGTCGGCCACATGGCGACGCGCGAGTTCAACCCGCCGCCCGGGGTGACCAGCAGCGGAAAGCCGCGTCCGGCCTCCTCGTAGCGGATGCGGACGTCACCCCGTTGATAGAATGGCATGGCCTGCTTCCTCCCCGGATGCGCCGCGTGTGGTGCGGCGGCTTGATCCGTGGCGGCTATCTTACCCCGCGTTGCCGTCCTGGCCACCAGCGATCCCCTGCCCCGGCCGGGCGTGCGGGAGCGGTCGGCGAACATCCGCAGAGCGGGTGAGCAGGACCTAACGCATCGATGTCGCGGCGATCGAGGGTCAACGTTCCGATGCCGGCAGCTTCATGCTACGAGCGGCGTGTAAGGCGTCGTGGCGGGCGACGGCCCCGTGCGCAGACGGGCCCGTGCGCATTTGACGGGGGCGTTTCGTCGTCGCTGCTTCATGTTATGGCCGGCCTTGAGCCGGCCCTGCCCCGTCCAGGTGTGCTCCGCTGCATTCCAGCCCGATCGTTCCGGGGCAGATGGCCGGCTCAAGGCCGGCCATGACACGGAGGAGCGTTGTCGGAACGCGCGGATCTGCTGATCTGTCGCGTGTAGAAACGTCGGCCGCCACGACGCGGTATGTTGAAGCGGCTGTTGCCCTGTGTTGCGCCGGCACTCGGTGTTGCGCCGGCACTCGCCCGTGGAGAGGCAGCCACCGAACGCGCGGGCGGCTCAGCCGCCCACCTTGTCCTGTGTCTTCTTCTCGAAATCGCTGGCGTCGTGGCGCTCATGCAGTTGCTCAGACGGGTCGCCCTGCAGCCGGTTCACCTTCCGGCCGCGCTGCACCGCCGGCCGAGCATGGATCGCGTCGGCCCAGCGCTGGACGTTCTTGTATTCGTGCACGGACAGGAACTCGGTGGCGCCGTACTGATGGAACTTTGCCAGACCGGCATACCAGGGCCACGCCGCCATGTCGGCGATGGTGTACTCGTCGCCGGCCAGGTAGTCGGCCTCGGCCAGGCGCTTGTCCAGCACGTCCAGCAGACGCTTGGTCTCCATGGTGAAGCGGTCGATCGCGTATTCGATCTTCACCGGCGCATAGGCATAGAAGTGGCCGAAGCCGCCACCGAGATACGGCGCGCTGCCCATCTGCCAGAACAGCCAGGAGTAGCACTCGGCCCGCTTGGCCGGATCGGTGGGCAGGAACGCGCCGAACTTCTCGGCCAGGTACAGCAGGATCGCGCCGGACTCGAACACCCGGATCGGCTGCGGCCCGCTGCGGTCCACGAAGGCCGGGATCTTGGAGTTCGGGTTGATCTTGACGAAGCCGCTGCCGAACTGGTCGCCCTCGCCGATGCGGATCAGCCAGGCGTCGTATTCCGCGCCCTTGTGGCCGGCGGCCAGAAGCTCCTCCAGCATCACGGTGACCTTCACACCGTTGGGCGTGCCCTGCGAATAGAGCTGCAGCGGATGCTTGCCGACCGGCAGTTCCTTCTCATGCGTGGCGCCGGAGACCGGGCGGTTGATGTTGGCGAAGCGGCCGAGGGCGGGCTTGGGTTCCCACACCTTCGGCGGGGTGTAATCGGCGGCGTCGGCCATGGTGGATCCCTCCGGAATGTTCGCCGCACCGTGGCCCCGCCGCGCGGCCGGTGCAAGCCGCGCCGGGCGGGGGCGTCATCCGTCTCTCCCCCCCCCCCTCTATCTTCTTCCCCTTTCATTCTCCTCTTTCTTTTCTTTTTCTCTCTTCCTTTCCCTTTTTTTTTTTTTACCTCTATTTCCTCCTTCTCATGCACCTGAACCTCACGGACGAGGCTCTGGACCCGACCAGCGTGTTCTATGAGCCGCTCTACCAGGAGTTGCCGTTGGAGGATCCGGTCGGCCGCCTGTCCACGTTGATCGATTTTGACGGCGTGGAAAGCGTCCAACTTTTCTCCGGGTTCCGCGGATCGGGCAAGACCACCGAACTCCGCCGGCTGAGGCGTGATCTGCAGGATCAAGGCCAGGACTACTTCGTCTTGTATGCCGACGCGTTGGAGACACTGTAACTGGCCGAACCGATCGACATCACCGACCTGCTGATCGCCCTGGCCGGCGCATTCAGCGATGCGCTCGAGCCTATGCTACGCACGGACCTCACACGCGAAACCTTTTGGACGCGGTTCACCAACTTCCTCACAAAAACCGAGCTGCGCGTAAAGGAGGTCGGACTGAACGCCGAGGCCGCCACGCCCGGCAAGGATGCGGTGGGCGGCCTGAAGTCGGCATCGATGTGAAACTGGAGCTGAGAACCGGCTCGAGCTTCCGCCGACAGGTGCAGGGGCTGCTCGCCAACCGGCTCGGCGAGCTGAAGAACCAGGTGGACCGTTTTTTTGAAGACGGTATCAAGCTGATCCGCGCGCGGATGGGCGACCACACCAAGGTGGTGTTCCTGTTCGACCAGCTTGAACAAATTCGCGGCACCCGGCAGTCCGAACAGGACGTGATCCGCAGCATCGAGCGGATTTTCGCCGTGCATTTCGACATGCTGAAGATCCCGTATGTCCACATGGTCTATACCGTGCCGCCGTGGCTCAAATTCGTGCTGCCGGCGATGGTGCAGATTACGCTGCTGCCCACCGTGCACCTGTGGAACAATGACCCCGAGCGGTCGCGCTGTGAGCCGGCATGGGCGGTGTTCCACTCCCTGGTGAAACGCCGTCTCGGCGAGGAGGGCCTGAAGCGGCTGTTCGGCTACAAGGAACCGGCGCGCACAGGGCGGTGGAGCGAGTGATCGGCATCTGCGGCGGACACTTCCGCGACCTACTGCGGCTGCTGCGCGATATCGTCGTGCGGGCAACGGCGCTGGACGCCCTACCGGTATCCGCGGAACTGGTGGACGCTGCAATCAACGCGGCTCGGCGCGACTTTCTGCCGATCGCACTGGAGGATGCGAAATGGCTGGACGAGATCGCCCGCGTGCGTGCCACCGCCCTGCCGAATACCGACGCCGGCCCGGTGAACCGGCTGACACGCTATCTCGACAGCCATTTCGTGCTGTATTTCGTCAACGCGGATGAGTGGTACACATTCATCCGCTGATCCGCGACGAGGTCGCCGACGTGGTGCGCGCGGCACGGCCTGCACTCGGCAGCTAAGCCATGGACACG
The DNA here is from genome assembly GCA_963721065.1 of uncultured Alphaproteobacteria bacterium. Classification (GTDB taxonomy): domain Bacteria; phylum Pseudomonadota; class Alphaproteobacteria; order Acetobacterales; family Acetobacteraceae; genus CAWBLP01. The sequence continues at coordinate 268,679 of CAVRHO010000007.1, read as the reverse complement.
CTCCCCCGCCGCGAAGGCAGCGCGATCGAACGCCGCTATGGCGTGGCGCAGCGAACGAGTGGCAGCGCGTGCTGGCGCACTTTCTGCTGGGCGAGTTTCGCACTGATTGTTCTGCTGGTGCCCGACCGTGACAGCGCAAAACTCTGCCGCGCAGAACTGGGTCGGTTCGTCGTGGAAAGCGGCAAACGTTTTGTCACGCTGCAAGCACCGACACCGGAGAGCCTGGAACAACTGCCCGCGCAGTTGCTCGAGGTGAAGGCCAATATCGACACTGGGGCCATCTGGTGCGCGGCGGTGAGCACTCGTAGCGCTGCGGATTTCGTTCGCTGGGAGGCGGCCTGGCGGCATGCACTGGCGGCACTGAACCAGCAGCGCAATCCGCTGCGCCGCAAACTCGATTGTCCTCTCGTGCTGGTGCGCGCGCACTGGATCGTGCCTCTGTTCCTAGAGATCGCGCCCGACCTGTGGTCGGTGCGCACGCAGGTGGTGCACGTTGAACCAGCGCGCGACCGTGCTGGCTCAGTAAGCGTAGACGATCGGCAACCGAGCGTGCCGGAACCCGACCGCCCACGCTCCCGCGGAGGCTCCCGACCCAGAGCTTGCGTTGAGCGAGGCTGAGCGGTTGCGCGTTGTTGCCGTACTCGAAGAGCACCTGTTTCTCGCTCTGTAGACGCGCCGCCCAGAGCTATCACGCACTAGGAGTCTTCGCCCGAGCCTAGCCTGCTTCTGCGTGAGGCCCTGGACATCTCGCGGCGTACAGGCGCCTCTGCGTTACGCAATTTGCCTGTCGCTCTCGGTCGTGTCCTGATGGGACTTGGGCCAGTCCCGCGAGGCCGAGGCAGTTCTGCGTGACGCAGCCAGGCAGACAGTATGTTGACGGCGACACCGCCGCTCTCGCGCGGTATTACTCTGGACATGCTTGGCCGGGCGATCCGCTATCAGGGTCGGGCGGCGGAGGCCGAGGAGACTTTCCGACGCGCCCTCTCGCTCGCCGTAGCATGGCGGCGACACCGCCGTCTCGCGCAGCATCACTCTGGACATTCTTGGCCTGGCTATCCTCGATCAGTGGCTCGCAGCGAGGCTGAGTAGACCTTCCGACGCGCCCTCGCGCTCTCCGAGCAGAGCGGCGACACCGCCTTCTCGCGCAGCATCACGCTGCACATGCTTGGCCTGGCTATCCTCGATCAGGGGCGGTCGGCGAGGCGGAGGAGACCTTCCGACGCGCCCTCGCGCTCGCCGAGCAGGGCGGCGACACCGCCGTCTCGCGCGTTTTCACTCTGAGCATGCTTGGCCGGGCTATCCTCGATCAGGGACGGGCTGCGGAGGCCGAGGAGACCTTCCGACGCGCCCTCGCGCTCAAGGAGCAGGGCGGCGACACCGCCGTCTCGCGCAGCATCACTATGGACAATGCTCGGCCGGTCGATCCTCGATCAGGTCGGCGGCGGAGGCGAGTAGACCTTCCGACGCGCCCTCGCGCTCGCCGAGCAGAGCGGCGACACCGCCGTCTCGCGCGGCATTCACGCTGGACATGCTCGGCCTGGCGATCCTCGATCAGGCGCGCGGCGGAGGCGGAGTAGACCTTCCGACGCGCCCTCGCGCTCTCCGAGCAGGGCGGCGACACCGCCGTCTCGCGCAGCAATCACGCTGGCATGCTTCGCCTGGCTATCCTCGATCAAGGGCCGGCCGCGGAGGCGGAGTAGACCTTCCGACGCGCCCTCGCTCTCAAGGAGCAGGGCGGCGACACCGCCGTCTCGCGCGGCATCACGAGGACATGCTCGGCCGGGCGATCCTCGATCAGGGGCGGGCGGCGGAGGCGGAGGAGACCTTCCGACGCGCCCTCGCGCTCTGGAGCAGGGCGGCGACACCGCCGTCTCGCGCAGATCACGCTGGCATGTCTTGGCCGGCTATCCTCGATCAGGGCTGCCGCCGAGGCGGAGGAGACCTTCCGACGCGCCCTGGCGCTCAAGGAGCAGGGCGGCGACACCGCCGTCTCGCGCTGTCATCACGCTGGCCACACTCGGACTGGCAATCCTCGAACAGGACGCGTGGCGGAGGCAGAGCCCGTACCTGCAGGAGGCACTTGCTCTGTTACCGGAGGCAGCCAATCCGACTGGCGCACGATCGAAGACCTGCTCAAGCAGCGAAAGCCCTGCGACAAGGCGCATGACCGGCCGGACGCCCGTTGCACTCGACCATACGCGACGATGGGTGGCGTCCCCGCAGGCCCAGACTCAACCCCGCTGCGGCATCGCCGTCGGGATCACCGTCGCGACGATCGTGGAGTCCAGCGACTCATAGTCGTGGTAGCCGATCGTCTCGTACAGCTCCGCCCTTGTCTGCATCCGGTCCACCATGGCCTGCGTCCCGCCATCCCGCCGGATCGCCGCATACAACTCCGCCTGCGCCTTGTTGGCGACCCGCAGGGAGCTGACCGGCCAGATCACCATCCTGTAGCCCATCTCCTGGAATTCGGTCGCCGTGAAGAACGGCGTGCGGCCGAACTCCGTCATGTTGGCCAGCAACGGCACGCCCGGCATGCGCTCGGCGAAGGCGCGGAACATCTCGGCCGTGTTCAGCGCCTCGGGGAAGATCGCATCGGCACCGGCTTCCAGGTACAGCCGAGCGCGGGCGACCGCGCCGTCCAGGCCTTCGCTGGCCGCGGCGTCGGTGCGGGCGATCAGGAACAGGTGCCGCCGGGCCTTGCGGGCGGCGGCGATCTTGGCGGCCATGTCGCGCGCGTCGGCCAGCTTCTTGTCGTTCAGGTGGCCGCACTTCTTCGGCAGCAACTGGTCCTCGATATGCACCGCGCCGGCGCCGGCATCCTCGAAGCTGCGCACCATGTGCATCACGTTCAGCGCCTCGCCGTAGCCGGTGTCGCCATCCACCAGCAGCGGCAGGCCGGAGGACCGGGCGATCTGGCGGATGAAGAAGCCCACCTCGTCCACCGTGATCACGCCCAGGTCGGGCAGGCCCATCGACGCGGTCATTGCCGCGCCGGACAGGTACAGCGCGTCGAACCCCGCCGCCTTCGCCTGCAGCGCCGCCTGGCCGTTATGGGCGCCGGGCAGTTGCAGGATGCCGGGCCGGTCGAGCAGCGCCCGGAAGCGCTCCCCCGCGGGGGCGGTGGGCAGGTCGGCGGCAACGAGGTAGGTCATGCGGGGAACTCCGGATCGTATGCGGGGGGCCGGCCGGCGGCCCCCGGGGTCGCGCGCAGTATGGCCAGCTTGCCGGCCGGAGGGAATTGCGCCTGGCGCAGCCCCGCACGGCATGCGTGTCTGTGCATTTTGCCAGCTGGTCATCACGCCGTGTGGATGCATCCTGCGCCGCCCACTCAGGTTTGAGGCGGAATGCGACACCTGCTGCTTGGACTTGCCGCCGCCGCCGTCATCGTTTCCCCCGTCAATGCGGCCGAGATGAAACAGACGGTCTGGTGGCGGACCGATGGCGCCGCCGTCATCGGCTTCGACCACGACCACTGCTCGCTGTTCCTGTATCGTGCGGACAGCGCCTTCGTGTTCACCTGGTTCGCCTCCTGGAGCGTCCTGGAGGTGGAGACCCGCCAGCGGGATCATCCGCAGGGTGGGGCCGTGCCCGCGGCGGTGCAGATCGGGGAGACCTGGCTTGGCCAGCCGCAGCAGCCGGGTGCCCTGAACCTTCAGGCCAGCGGCGGTGGGGCGTTGCTGACCATCCCGCTGCACAGTCCGGTCGAGCCGTTGCTGGCGCAGGCGCGCCAGGTGACGCTTCGCCTGGCAGACACCGAGCAGCAGCTCACGGTCCCGCACGACAGGATGCCGGAGCTGCTGAAAGCGGCGGACCAGTGCCGCAAATTCCTGCGGTGATCTAGCGTGAGGCGTTGATGCCGGCCGGTTCAGCGAAGGGGCTGGAACGGCCGGTTATCGGCACCGGAACGATCGGACGTCCGGCGGTCGCCACCCGACGCTATATCGCACCCCCAGCGCCAACGCGGCGGTCACTGCCGCAGGAACCGGTCCACCAGCCGATCCGCCTCTGCCCGCTCCGCCCGCATCTGGTTCGCCTGCCGGTTGCGGGAGCCCGAGGTCAGGTAGAACCGCTCATACTGCTCGTTCCGGCTTGCCAGCGCGCTGCCGGCGAAGTCCCAGCCCAGCCGGAATACCCGCGCCCGCTGCTCCGCGGTTACGTCCCCCGCCCCGCGCAGGTACTTGTCCAGCAACGGCCGCACCGACGGGTCACCGAACTGGTCCGCCGTCGGCGTGCACAGCACGTTGTGGGATCCGATCAGGCGGATGATCTCGTTCACCCGCGGGAACCAGTACGGCAGCATCGCGCGCAGCGCGTTCATCGGCCGCTGGTCCAGGAACCAGGCGCCGTTGCCGTATTCATAGGCCTGCTGCTCCCCGGCGATCACCGCGGACCGGGCCAGTTCGGCGTAGCTCCAGATCTCCCCCAGCATGTCCATGGTCACCGGGTCGCGGGCGCCGATCGTCTCCGCCATGCGGGTGGCGATGCCCCAGGCGAACTCCAGCTTGGTCCAGGCCCGGATCATCGTCTGGTGCATCGCATTGCCGCGCCAGCTCGGCGACATCACGCTATTGTAAACAGGCAGGTTGCCGTCGATGAACACCCGGTGGCGCGGCACCTCGACATTGTCGAAGATCACGAACGCATCCTGCTCGTCGAACCGCCCGGACAGCGGATGGTCGAAGTCGTTGCGCGGCAGCGACACGCTGTCGCGGCAGAAGAACTTCAGCCCGGGCGTGTTCATCGGGATGCAGAACGACAGCGCGTGTCGCCAGTCGGCATCCGGCATCGGCTGGCTGGGATAGACCGCGATCTCGTCGGAGAACGGCGCCAGCGTCGCCAGCACCCGGGCACCCCGCACCAGGATGCCGTGTTCGGTATCCTCCACTTTGTGCAACTGCGTCTCGTCCAGCCCGCTGGGCACATGGCCGCGGCTCTTGTCGATCGTGGCGTGGATCAGCGTGTGCGTCAGGCTGAGGTCCTTGCGCCGCAATTCCTTCTGGAATTCCACCAGGTTGGCGGCACAGGCTTCGTTGCCGTTGATCGCCCATTCGTCGCTGCGCCCGGCGAACCCGGCATAGGTGACGTTCATGTAATCCGGTGTCCGACCCATCAGCCCCACCGAGAATTCCGCCACCCGCCGCAGCGCGGTGTGCCGGCGGAGCAGGTCCTCCCTGGAGCGCGGGATCATGTGGCTGACGGCGATCGGCTCCCCGGTTTCGGGGTCCGGCATCAGGCAGTCGTCCGGGTGTTCGTGGTGCAGGTCGAACACCGCTGCCAGCGCCTCGGCCGCCCCGCGCAGCGCCGGATGATCGGTGGGATCGGTGATCCGGTCCCGCCCCAGCCACACCTCCCGACCGTCGCGTAAACCGCGCAGGAACTGCGCCCCGGTGCGTGCTGGCATGGCCGTTCATCCTCCTCCTGGACCTGGTTGTCCCCTCCCTAGCACGCCCGCGAATGGCGCGGGCGGCTTGATTACGCTGCCTTCGGCTCGCAAGTTAGGGTGCGAACGACCTCTGGGGACAAGCCTTATGGATATGACCGGTGAGCGGCGGATCCCGGCGCCGCGAGGCGTGGTGTGGGATGCCCTGAACGACCCTGACGTGTTGAAGGCCAGCATTCCCGGCTGCCAGAGCCTGGAGAAGCTGTCGGATACCGAGATGAAGGCCACCGCGGCGGTGAAGATCGGGCCGATCTCCGCCCGCTTCAACGGCAACGTGCAGCTCTCCGACCTCGACCCGCCGAAGGCCTATACCATCAGCGGTGAGGGCCAGGGCGGCGTGGCCGGCTTCGCCAAGGGCGGCGCCAAGGTGAACCTGGACGAGGAGGGCAGCGAGACCATCCTCCGCTATGAAGTCCACGCCCAGGTCGGCGGCAAGATCGCCCAGCTCGGCGCCCGCCTGGTCGATGCCACGGCCAAGAACATGGCCGACCAGTTCTTCGACCGGTTCAGCAACCAGGTGGCCCAGCCGCCGGCCGAGGCAGCCGGAGCCGGCCAACCCGCCTCCGAACCGGTGTTCCCGGCCGGTCCCAGCACCACACGCGACCAGCCGGGCGAGCCCTCGCCGCAGATCTTCCCCGCGGCGCCGAGCGCCGAGGTGGCGGATCCGGTGCTGCCGCCGGCCCATCCGCGCTCCTCGGTGGGCATGATGGACATGGTGCCGCGGGAACCGTTCGGCTTTCCCATGGCGGCCTGGCTTGGCGGCGCGGCGTTCCTGGCGATCCTTCTGCTGTTCCTGGTGAGCACGCTCGGTGGCTGACCTTCCCGCATCGGTCGCCGACACCGCCCGCCTGCTGGCCGAGCAGGGCTACATCGCCGACCGTGCGCTGGCGACGACGGTGCACCTGGCGCTGTCGATGCGCCGCCCGCTGTTCCTGGAAGGCGAGCCGGGCACCGGCAAGACCGAGATCGCCAAGGTCCTGGCCGCCGGCCTCGGCCGCCGCCTGGTGCGGTTGCAGTGCTACGATGGCATGGACCTGTCCGCCGCCGCCTATGAGTGGGACCACGCCCGCCAGCTTATGGCGATCCGCCTGGCAGAAGCCGCCGGCCAGACCGACCGCGACGAATTGGCACGCGACATCTACACCCGCGAGTTCCTGCTGGCTCGCCCGCTGCTGGCGGCGATCGACCCGGACCTGCCGCCGGCGGTGCTGCTGATCGACGAGCTGGACCGCGCCGACGAACCGTTCGAGGCCTTCCTGCTGGAGGTGCTGGCCGACTTCCAGATTTCCGTGCCGGAGTTCGGCACGGTGCGGGCCAACACCCAGCCGGTGGTGGTGCTGACCTCCAACCGCACGCGAGAGGTGCACGACGCGATCCGCCGCCGCTGCCTGTATCACTGGGTGGACTACCCGGACGCTGCCCGCGAGCAGATGATCCTGGCCGCCAAGGCGCCCGGCGTGCCGCAGGCGCTGTCCGCCCAGGTGGTGGCCTTCGTCCAGCGGCTGCGCGGCGAGGAGCTGTTCAAGCTGCCCGGCGTGGCCGAGACGATCGACTGGGCGCAGGCGCTGACCTACCTGAACCAGAAGGAACTGGCACCGTCCGCGGTGGATGAGACGCTGGGCGTGCTGCTGAAATACCAGGACGACATCGCCAAGGTTCGCGGCGCCGAAGCCGCCCGCCTGGTTTCCGAGGTGCAGCAGGCGGCGGAGTAGTCCGCCGCCTCGGCACGTACAACCAATCCTCTCCTGGCTCCTGCGACCCGGAAGCGCTCATCCGAAGTGCGTGGCGGGCGCGGGCCCGATACCGACGACTGCGTCATGCGGAACGCAGCTTTCCACGTGCTCTGCTGGCGCCGCCCGGATAGCCGTGCCTTTGGCATGACGCAGTCGTGGCTGGCGTTCCTGCGCCCGCCGCGACGCGGTAGGTTACGCCGGTGGCTGCCTCTCGCCACGACCGAAGCGGGATTGCATCGCAGCCCCCTTCACGGCCCATGACGGTGGAGGCACCCCACCACCCCATCCGTCGGCATCGGAACATCAGAACTTGATCTTCGTTCCCTCCTTCAGCCGCATTTCGCGCTGCTCGGCCGCCTGTTGCCGTTGCTTCCGGACCTCGTCCCGGTAATGCACGGCAACAATCGCGTTGTCGAACACCGCGACCGTCAGAAGGCCTCCGTCGGGAACCCGAACGTTGCTGCCATCCTTCTGTCTCTGTCCGCGTGAGTGGTTCGAACGTCGCGGTAACTGCCGGCAGGCAGCGCTGCATCATGCGCCGCACCTCTCCGTCCTTCTCGACGTCGCCGTAGGCGCTGATGTTCAGGAGCAGGCTGGGAAACCGCTCCAGCTTACCCGAGCCTTCAACGAGCTGCACGAACCTGCGGCCGTTGTCCGCATCCCACACATAGTCTTCGATGCGGCAACTCCGGCGGTCGCCGCCAAGCTCCCCCCAACCCATCTGCGAGCGGCTGCTGGTGGACTTGCCTTTCATGGCGAGCGCCGTGCCGAGGCTTGGCTGGCCGTACTTGTCGATCAGGGCCGCCTCGATCGCGAGGCGTTGCGATTCCTGGTAACGGATGACGCGCGATATGCCCGTCACCTTGTCGGAATGCCAGGGGCTCCAGTACAGGCCGATCGCCTCCCTGCCGCCCTTGGCCTGGAACAGCTTCGCGTAGCGGTAGAGGCCAAGCACGCTGGAAACCTGCTGCTTTCGCTTGTCGAACACGAACACCGCGCCGACATCCATGTAGTCCCGCACGGCTTTTTCGGCTTCGGCAACGGGCATGCCGACGCGCATTCCCAACATCTCGAATTTGCTGGCGACCTGCTGGCGGTGCGGATCCTCCTCGGTCGGGTCGGACGCACCCTTGGGCCTGGCCGGCTGCGCGACCATGACCGGGGTGAAGTCATCCGCGCCCAACTCCTTCAGCCGCTCATTGCGTGGTCCCCGCACTGTTGCCCCAAGCAGCCGGGCCTTGAGGAACCACGATGAGCCCGACCTGACGACGCCTTCGATTTCGATCTGGTACGTAACCGTGAGGCCTGCCGTATAGCGTCGGCGTTCCTCCTGGCACTGCCTGGCCCCTGCCCTGGCCTCCTCCCGGTTCGGGCCGGCCCTATAGGCTGTTTCCCACGCCGAGCAGTCCGGCTGCTGCCACATGTGCTCCGCCGCCGCCCGCTCGATGGCGATTGGCGGGATCGTGGGATCGGCATTCAGGGCCAGATAGACCGGGATGTGCCGGAGCGAGTTGGGCGGCTGGGGTATCGGCGACGTGCTCGTCAGGCCCGGCATGCTGCTCAGAACGGCCAGGTTCCCAACCGACTTCATCATGTCCCGATCGAGTTGGAGAGCAGCGGCATTCAGGCTGCGTTTCTCTCCAGCAGGGCCGTTGCGCTGGTGAATCACCCCGTTCTCATAGGCAAGCGAGGAAAGCGCGATGTCGGTGGAAAACGAGAACCGCGTGGGCATCCCCCGGGCCAGGGTCTGCAGGCGCTGCTTGTAGACCGGCAGAAGTTCGGGTGCCGCGAAATCGATGACGCGGTCATCGACCTGCTTCTGCGAAAACATGAAGACGTGCGACTTCACCGGGCCGGTGTTCCTGTACGCCCACTGATCCTGCCCGATCTGTTGCTTCGTCATCTGCAGCAGCGACGTGTCGTCGAAGACATCTGGCGAAAACCGGTACGCCAGCAGCGTTGGCGAAGCGGGTTTGGCGGGGGCAACGGCCGGCTGGCTCGGGGTATCTGTCCCGACCAGCGGCGCCGTGTCGAAGTCCCGCAGTTTCCGACGCAGCTCCGGGTCCGCATAGAGTGCCGCTTGCTGCAGCACCGCCTTCATCTCGGGGCGGCCCATCCGGCTGTTCCATGTCGGGTTCTCGAGCGATATGGAGAGCGCGAGGTAGGCCTTCCGCTGTTGAGCCTCCAGCGGCTCGAGAAACCCCGGCGCTTCGGGCCGCGCAACATGCACCTGGGTCGGAAGCCTGAAACCGAACGTGACCGCGAACCGGGACTGCGCCGGTTGCTCCCCGACGAAAATGGAGGTGTTGGTGCGCGCCACGTTGATCGGGAATGCACCGGCGGCCGAATTGTAGGATCGCAGCGTCACTTCCCTGACCAGAAGCATGCGGACCGGCGGAGAAGGCGCCAGGGACCGGAGTTGCGGGCCGATTTCCCGGACGAACGCCCGGTAACTCGCTTCCCGTTCGAACTCGTTTCTCCCGGCCCAGCCTTGGTACGGCCCGCCGCTGTCGCAGTGGATTTTGCGGCAGTTCGCGACATACCTGAAGAGCCGGGCGCCGGTCAGGAACCGGCTGGCATAGGTCTTCGCGAGCCTCTCATCTTTCAGCGAATCCGGCCATTGCTTCAGGATCACCAGGTCGAAGTACAGCGCCAGATCGAAGGACGACGCGGCGGTCCGGCGGTTGTACGGGCCGAAGCTGACCATCTGCCTGGAAAACGGCGCCTGGGTCAGCGGGTATCCGGTCAGCAACCGGCCTTCCCGGCTGGCGGGAGAGATCGCCCGGATGCCGTCGGCCGCCGATCCCGCGACACGCAGCGGTTCCGGTGCGTTTTCCGCGAAACCCGCGCCCTGCGTGCCGCCATGCAGGACGGCCGCGCGGCTGCGATAGGCATCGGCAATGCAGATGGTATCCGCGCCACACGCGTTGCGCCTTGCGATCCACTGCCGCTGCGACTCGCGCAGTTGTGCCGCCCCCGCACCGCTGGAGCCGCCGAGCGCAGCGGCATAGGCCTGGGACATCTGCCGATCGAGGCCGGCCAGTTGCGGCGAGGCGCAGATTGCCCCCTCGGTGGCACTTTGCACCTTGCGGCAATCGAAACCCGGTTGCGTGGGCGCCGGTGCAGGCTGCGCCGTCAGCGTCCCCGCGCGCGCCCCCTGCAGCCTTCGCAACAACGTGTCGCTGGTTTCGCCGGTAACCGCGAACCCCCCATCGGTCTGGAACTGCCGGATGGCTTTGCGGGTCTGCGGGCCCAGCACGCCATCGGCCGGACCGGCGTCGTAGCCAAGCTCGTCCAGCAATGCCTGCGTCGTTGCGATCTGCTGGCGTTGCGCCGGATCCGGTTGCGGCTGCTGCGGTGGCGCGTAGGACGTCGCGGGCGGAGAATAGGGCGCAGGCGTGCGCTGGAAATGTTGCGCGGGCGGCTGGTAGCCCGGATAGCTGGGCGGCGGCGCCGGCTGCGGGGCCGGAACCTGCCCGATCACCTGCGACCCGAAGCGCAGAATATCGTTCAGCGTCTGCGCCGACGCTGACGTGCCAATGCAGGCGCTCGCGAGAAGAACCAGGACAAGACAGGAGGGCATCCGGCCCATGACGCATCTCCAACAGGCAATATCGCCCTGAGAGAGACGGATGGGAGGAGGCAGTCCGCCATGAAGGCGGCGTCTCGGTCTCTGCGGCGACCGGCAAGGACTCTTGCCGTTATGTGGGACGACTGACGTGCTGTGTAGTTGTGTCAGAAGTCTTCTGTGAGATCGCACTTTCGGATCATGCACGACTGAAACATCATCCGGCGATCATTGGTACGGTGCGGCCCGCACTCCACCCTGTCCGGCAACGGTTCGCTGAACATTCAGCGGGTACCGCATCCGGTCAGGCATCACGGGCGTTTCGATTACAGCGTGATCCTGTTCGCCTGCCAACTGAACAGAAGTATTAGGTGGCACAATACCTTGCGCGGCACCGCTGGCTGCGCCGCGACCTGGGCAGAGGCGGCCGGATTGCCCCGGAAAACGCACAGGCCGGCGCTGCGCGCTGCCGCAACGCACCACCTCCGGGCCGTAGCAGCCGCGGATGCCGGGGCCCGATCAGCCATTCGGGGTAATGCGACAGAGGCATTTCGCCGACGCGATCCAAAGCAGGTCCGTGGGCAGGGATCCAGGTCGCGTGCCGCAGACGAACGGCGGGGCCGCCCGCCGCCCCATGACAGCCGGGCGCGAAGTTGCTCTAACCTGCTGTCACCCGAAACAGGAGGAACCGTCATGGACTTCACCGGCAAGGTCGCCCTGATCACCGGCGCGGGCAACGGCATCGGCCGGGCCGCCGCACTCGGATTCGCCAAGGGCGGCGCCAAGGTGGTTGCCGTCGATCGCGACCAGGCGGCCGGCGAAGAAACCGTCGGCCTGGTTCGCCAGAACGGCGGCGAGGCGCGGTTCGTCGCCGCCGACGTCACGCAGTCCGCCCAGGTGCAGGCCTATGTGAAGGCCGCGCTGGATGCCTATGGCGCGATCGACTGCTTCTTCAACAACGCCGGCATCGAGGGCAGCGTCGCCCCCACCGCCGAATATGATGAGGCGGTGTTCGACAGCGTCATCGCGGTGAACGTGAAGGGCGTGTTCCTGGGCCTGCGCCACGTGCTGCCGGTGATGCTGAAGCAGCAGCGCGGCGCGGTGGTGAACACGGCCTCGGTCGCCGGCCTGGTGGCCTCCCCCGGCATGCCCGCCTATGTCGCGTCGAAGCACGCGGTGATCGGCCTGACCAAGACCGCCGCCGGCGAGGTGGCGCGGGCCGGCGTGCGGGTGAACGCGGTGTGCCCCGGCCCGATCGACACGCGCATGATCCACTCGCTGGAGTCCATGCTGAACCCGGGTGACCCGAACAGCGTCGGTGCGCGCTACCAGTCCAACATTCCGCTCGGCCGGTACGGCACCGCGGAGGAGATCGCCAACCTGGTGCTGTTCCTGTGCTCGGACCTGGCGGGCAACATCACCGGCGCGCAGTATGTCGCGGATGGTGGCCGCACGGCGACCGGCGGCGCGGTGACCAACAACATCGTGCGCTGACGCGACGCCCCGCTATGCCACGTCGTGGCGGTGGAGACCGTCACGACGTGGTTGATGGACGCGCTACTGGGCGTAAACGATTCGTGGCGGGCAGGCGGTGCGGCGCTGATAGTCCCAGAACAGCCAGCAATGGTGGTGCTGCCCGTTATGCGTGTTCGGCCCCATGTCGAACCACAGAATGCGCTTGGTCAGCACCACGACCGTATCCAACGGCCCCGACGTAATCAGATCGGAGGCCTTGCGCCCCGCGCTCCACTGCAAACGCACCAGCAAGGCAAGCTGACCCTGGGCCTGCTCGGTCAGGCGCAGCGCATGGCTGACGAACCGCGGCATCTGCGTGCGCGAGGTCCGGACCGACCGGTTCGCCGGCCCCGACTCGCCATAGGGCGGGTTGGTGATCAGTGACTGGCAGTCCTCGGGGAAACGCTGGCATTCGTAGAAGTCCACGCCGGACCGGCCATACCCGCGATCGACGATATCGCTGGCAACCACCTGTTGCCCGCGCTCTGTCAGCACCTGGGCCATGGCGCCATCGCCGCAACAGGGCTCCCACACCGGCCCGCGCAGGTCCACGTTCCTCAGCAAGGCTTCGGTGACCCAGGCAGGCGTGCGGTAGAAGTCGTGGCTGACACGTTCGTAGCCGGATATGTGGATCGCCCGGACTTCGTTCATGCGTTGCGGTTCCCACGCGATGCCTCAACCGCTTTCCTGATACACGGGCTGCCGATTCGCACCAGCACGGTTTTTCCCTGTCCCGCACCACAAAACGCACCCGTGTTGACGGGCCCTGCCCCCTGCCCCAGCCTTTCGGCAACTCAGGAGGAGCACCGGACGATGGCAAGCGACTACACCGTTGGCGACCTGGTCGCCGAGTTCCTGTCCGCCTGCGGCGTAACCACCGCCTTCGGTATCGCCTCGGTGCACAACATTCCGATGCTGGACGCGATCGGCCGCCGCAACACCATCCGTTTCATGATGGCGCGCGGCGAGCTGGGCGGCGCGCACATGGCCGACGGCTATGCCCGAGTCAGCAAAGGCCTGGGCGTGATCTTCTCCTCCACCGGTCCCGGCGCGGCCAACGCGGTCGGCGGCCTGATCGAGGCACGTTTCTCCGGCTCCCCCGTGCTGCACATCACCGGCCAGACCTCGACCAGACACGTGGATCGCGAACTCGGCACGGTGCACGACCCCTACGACCAGCTTGGCATGCTGCGGTCGGTGTCCAAGGCGGCCTACCGCGTGCGCTCCGCGCAGCAGGCGCTCGGCATCCTGACCCGTGCCGCGGTGGATGCGCTCAGCCCGCCGATGGGGCCGGTCAGCGTGGAAGTGCCGATCGACCTGCAGCGCGAGAAGATCGAGCGCCCGGCCATGCTGGACAACTTCGTCCTGCCGCTGCCCACCCCGCGCACGCCTACGGATGCGGAGCTGGACGAGCTGGCGGCACGGGTGGCGCAGGCGAAGCGGCCGATGCTGTGGCTGGGACACGGGGCCATCGGGGCCGGCACGCCGGCGGCGCGGCTGCTGGACATGGGCTTCGGCATGGTCAGCAGCTATAACGGCCGCGGCACGGTGCCGGAGGATCACCCGCTGAACCTCGGCGGCCTGACCGGCAACGGCATGCCGATGATCCAGGAGTTCTACAAGGGCGTCGATCTGATGCTGGTGGTCGGCTGCCGCCTGCGCGGGCACGAGACCGGCGACTTCACTGTGAAACTGCCCGACAACGTCATCCAGATCGACAGCGACCCCACCGCGAACGGCCGCACCTACCGCAGCAACTACTTCGTCTGCGGCGATGCCAGGGCGACCCTGGAAGGCCTGGTTGCGCGTCTCGAGGGCAGGCTGAAGCCGCAATCCGGCTTCCAGGACGAGGTGCGCGCCCTGAAGCAGGCGGCGCAGAAGGAGTTCCTGGGCACGCTGGGCGTCTATGCCAGCTTCTCCGAGCAGTTGCGCAAGGTGATGCCGCGCGATGCGATCTGGGTGCGCGACGTTACGCAGAGCAACACCACCTGGGGCAACCGCATCTTCCCGATCTACAATCCGCAGCAGAACGTCTATCCGGTGGGCGCGGGTATCGGCCAGGGGCTGCAACTTGGCATCGGCGCCGCGGCCGCCGCCGGCCGTCGCAAGACGGTGGTGATGACCGGCGACGGCGGCTTCTTCCTGAATGTCGGCGAGCTGTGGACCGCGGTGCAGGAGAAGCTGGACCTGACGGTGATCGTGATGAACGACCGCGGCTATGGCGTCATCAAGCGGATCCAGGACGCCACGCAGCAGGGCCGGCGGTTCTTCGCCGACCTGCAGGGACCGGACCTGGGCAAGCTGGCCGCGCTGTCCGACATTCCGTTCTTCAAGGTGCAGCAGGCGGACGCGTTCGGCGATACGGTCGCGCAGGCGCTGGCGGTGCCCGGGCTGACCCTGGTGGAAGTGGACATGAACGCGGTGGGAGAGTTCCCGGCCTACTACCCGTTCAACCAGCGAGCGGCGCGTTGAGTGCCCACTGACGTTGCTGCGGGCGGAGTGCCCACTGACTTTGCTGCGGGCGCGGTCGGCGGAGACGGCGCCCGCCTCGGCATCGTCGGCGCAGGGGGGCTGTCATCCAATCCCGCTTCGTCGGTCGTCAATGGCAGCCGCAGGCGCAACGTACCACGTCGTGGTCGGCGAAGGCCGGCCACCCACGACTTCGTCATGCCAAAGGCATCTGATCCATGAGAAACCTTTGGCAACGCACTCCGAAGGATGCGTCCCGCACGACGAAGTCCTGGATGGCGCGCCTTCGCCCGCCACGACGTGGTACGACCCGCCGGCGGCCGCCCTCATGATGATCGCCGCGGCATTGGATGACAGCCCCGAAAGCCGGCCATCCCTGGTCACCACGGCTTTCACCACCACACCCGCGCCATGAGCCGCGGCGCCATCGGCTTCCTCGCCCTTCTCGCCATCGCCTGGCTGTTCTCCGAAGACCGCCGCCGCATCCAGTGGCGCACCGTCATCGCCGGGATCGCCCTGCAGATCGCCCTCGCCCTGCTGCTGCTCGGCGTCCCGCCCGCCACGCACGCCATCTTCGCCCTGAAGGATGCCGCCAACGCCCTGCAGAACGCCACCGATGCGGGCTCCCGCTTCGTGTTCGGCTACCTCGCCGGCCCGCCGCTGCCGTTCACCGAAAGCCATCCCGGCGCCAGCTTCATCCTCGCGCTGCAGGCACTGCCGCTGGTGCTGACCATCAGCGCCCTCGCATCGCTGCTGTTCTACTGGGGCATCCTGCAACGCATCACCGGCGCCTTCGCCTGGCTGCTCCGCCGCACCATGGGCATCGGCGGCGCCCTGGCGCTCGGCGCCGCGGTGCACGTGTTCGTCGGCATGATCGAGGCCCCGTTGCTGGTGCGCCCCTATCTGGCACGCATGCAGCGCGGCGAGTTGTTCGCGCTGATGACCTGCGGCATGGCCGGAGTCGCCGGCACGGTGATGGTGATCTACGCCGGCTTCCTGGCCCCGGTGGTGCCGAACGCGCTGGGCAACATCCTGATCGCGTCGGTCATCAGCACACCTGCCGGCCTGGCGATTGCCGCACTGATGGTGCCGTTCGGCCCGGCGGACGCGGCAGAGGAAACGCGGCTGGAACTGCGCGATCCACCGCTGTCGTCACTCGACGCGCTGGTGAAGGGCACGCTGGACGGCATTCCCATCCTCGCCGGCATCATCGCCGTGCTGCTGGTCGCCGTCGCGTCGGTGGCCCTGCTGAACAGCATCCTGGCCCTGCTGCCGCACTGGTTCGGCGCGCCGGTCACGCTGCAGGCGATCTTCGCCCTGCCCTTCCGCCCGGTGATGTGGCTGCTGGGCGTGCCGTGGCACGACGCCGGCACCGCCGCATCGCTGATGGCCACCAAGACGGTGCTGAACGAGTTCGTCGCCTACCTGGACTTTTCCAAAATGCCGGCCGCGACGTTCGCCCCGCAGACGCGGCTGATCCTGACCTACGCGCTGTGCGGCTTTGCCAATTTCGGCAGCCTTGGCATCATGATCGGCGGGATGGGCGCCATGGTTCCCGAACGACGCCACGAAATCGTCGCGCTCGGCCTGCGCACCATCCTGAGCGGCACACTGGCGACCTGCATGAGTGGCGCACTCGCCGGCATGCTGGCCTGACCCAAGCAGAGGACATCGCAGCATGAACTGGACCGACCGGCGTCAACGCTACCGCGCGCTTCTGGCGGGCACGCAGTGCATTCACCCGGGCTCGGTGTTCGACCCGATCTCCGGCCGCATCGCCGAGGAGCTCGGCTTCGAGGTCGGCATGTTCGCCGGGTCCATCGGCTCCTTCACCGTGCTGGGCGCCCCCGACATCATCGTGCTGACGCTGACCGAGTTCGCCCAGCAGGTATACCGCATCAACCGCGCCTGCCGCATGCCGGTGATGGTGGACGCCGACCACGGCTACGGCAATGCGCTGAACGTGATGCGCACGGTGCAGGAGTTGGAAACGGCCGGGGTCGCCGCGCTGACCATCGAGGACACCGACCTGCCGCGTCCGTTCGGCGAGAAGAAACCAACCCTGATCTCCATCGAGGAAGGCGTCGGCAAGATGCGCGCCGCCCTGGCCGCGCGCGAGGATCCGGCGCTGACCATCATCGGCCGCACCAGCGCGACCGCGATCAGCGGCACGGAAGACGCGATCCGCCGGGCCCGGGCCTATGCGGACGCCGGGGTGGATGCACTGTTCTTTGCCGGCGGCATGACACGCGAACAACTGGACGCGATTGCCGCCGCGGTGAATGTGCCGCTGATGCTGGGTGGCGTGGGGCCGGCCTTGCAGGACCGCGCGTATCTCGCCAGCCGCAATGTGCGGATCGCACTGCAGGGACACCAGCCGTTCTCGGCCGCGGTCAAGGCGGTATACGACACGCTGAAGGCGCTGCGCGAGGGCGTGGCACCGAAGGACCTGCAAGGCGTCGCATCGGCGGACATGATGGCGCGGGTCACGCGCGACGGCGATTACAAGAGCTGGACCGAGCGCTTCCTGGACTAGGCCGATCACGCTGAGAAGCGCCCGTCGTCGCAAGGACAGGGTGCTTCTCGGCGAACCGTCATAACAGAATGATAACGCCGCAATGACGGACTGCCCTTTCGTTCCGATGGCAACGGAACGACGCGTGTGGCGGATCGCACTATGCACCTTCGGTGCAACCTGGGGGCCATCGTGACGCCGGTATACCAACCCGCGTTACGTTCGACACACTGCCAGCCTTTCAGCGTCATGGTCCGCGCCGGCGGGCCATCCACGTCTTTCCGTCGCTGCCATCAACAAAAGTCGTGGATGGCCGGTGTTCGCCGACCATGACGGTGCGTTGCCGGCCAACCGTCAAACGATACGCGGGCTGGTATTAACACCGCATTGCCCGGCAGCACGAATTCGAGGCAACACTGCGGCTGTCACCCAAGCTCTCGACAAACCCGTTGCTGCGGCACCATCGGCCAACCCCGGCAAGCGAAGCAGCGGCGCGTCAACAATGGCGGCACCGGCTCCCAAAATTGTGTTCGCTGTAAGCGACTGCGCGAATGCTACAACGCGATCGGCGCAGATGGTATCTGTGTCGTTCTTCGGAAGCCGCCGTCCCGCGCAGCCGATGGAAAATCCGGCGGCTTCCCGAACAAGTTCCAAGAAATCAAAGGGATCGCAGAACAAGAACACAAGCCTGGGGAGGCACCGATGAAGTCCGGACTTTTCGGCAAAGAGCCGTTGCCGCAGGAGGCACGCCGCGTCATTCTCGCCGGTTGTATCGGGTTCGCTGTTGACTTCTTCGACATCTACCTCCCGGTGCTGGTGCTGGCACCGGTCATGAGCTACTTCGAGCCCAAGGGCATCAGTGCGTCGGCGACCACAACAATCTACTACTTCACCATCGCCACCACGCTGCTGGGGCGCCCGTGCGGCGCCGTCATCTTCGGGCACTGGGCCGACAAGATCGGCCGGCGCCGTACCACGATGGTCAGCATTGCCGGATTCGGTGCGTTCACCACGCTGATCGCGTTTCTGCCCGGCTACGCGGAGATCGGCTTGTGGTCGCTGGGGCTGTTGCTGGCCATCCGGTTCATCGGCGGCATCTTCATGGGCGGGGAATATACCTCCAACAACACGCTGGCGTTGGAGATGGTGCCGAAGGACCGGCGCGGCTTTGTCGGCGGCCTGCTTCAGGGCGCGTTCCCGATCGGATTCGCCGCGACGTCGATCGTCGCATCGATCATGCTGAGCATCACCACCGACGCGCAGTACCTCGCCTGGGGCTGGCGCATCCCCTTCCTGCTCGGCGGCCTGATCGCGGCGCTGTTCCTGCTGTACTACCGCACCGTGCCCGAATCCACGCTGTGGGAATCGAGCGAAAAGAGCAGCGTTCCGCTGAAGGAAGTCCTGTCGGGCGATCATCTGCGCACGTTGGGGCAGATCTTCCTGATGATGAGCGGCTTCTGGCTGGTGGGTCAGCCCTCTACGTTGCTGCCCGGCCTGATGGTGCAGCAACTGCATGTGCCAAGCGTGATGACGTCGAACGGGTTCCTGTTGGCCAGCATCGGGCTGTTCTTTGGTTTCGTTGGCTACGGCCTGCTGAGCCAGATGATCGGCCGGCGCCTGACCATCGTCGTTGGTGGGCTCGTCGAGCTGATCGTCACGCCGGTGGTGTGGTATCTGGGCGTCAGGCATGCGCTGGGCGGCGGATCGCCGCTGGTCACCACCACGCTGTTCGCCATTTTCCACGTGCTGGCGATTTCGCCCTGGGGTGTGGTGACCGTGTATATCTGCGAGCGCTTCCCCACCCATGTCCGCGCCAGCGGGTATGGCATCGGCTATAGCGCGGCGGTGATCCTTCCGTCGTTCTCCGGCATTTACGTGCTGTGGCTGGCGAACTTCATGCCGTACCTGTTCACGCCGCTGATTCTGCTGGTGCTGGCCGCGATCATGATGATCAGCGGTGGCCTGATGGGTCCCGAGACACGCGAGGCCGAACTGCACCTCCCGGATCTGGGGCTCGCCGGCAACACCCAGGCGCCTGGCGCGGGCGCCAGGGCACGTCCGGTGTGATACGGCCGGTTTGACTGGCCAGACCGGGCGGGATGGTCCCGGAACGACGGGCCGGCCTCAGGCGACCATAGCCGTCGCCCGAGGCCGGCGTGCGTGCATTCAGCAATTCCCGCGGGATGCTCAGTCGTGGTCGTTCCGGTACGCGCGGTATCCACCGCCCCCATAGCCACTGCGCTCACCGTTGTAGCCGTAGTGGGTTTCGGGGCCGTAGCCGCGATTGTGCTCCCAACCCTGGTGATGGTTCCAGCCGTTCTCACCCCAGCCGTTCCCAGCATTGTAACCGAACTGCTGTTGGCCGTACCGCCAGTGGTCATGTTCGTGATTGTAGCCGCGGTAGGCGTGCTCGTTCCGCCCGTATTGGTCGTGCTCGTTCCGCCCGTACCGGTCGTGCTCGTTCTGCCCGTAGCGATCGTTCTCGTTGCGGCCGTAACGCTGCGCGTTCTCGTCGCGATGCTCGTGCGTGTAGCCGAACGGCGTGCTCTGGTAGCCCCAGTGATCGAAGGAGCGCTGCGCGTGGTTGCCGTATTCGCCGGAATCCGCGTGCGCCGGCACCGTTGCGATTCCGACCGGCAGTGCCACTGCCAGGCCGAGCAAAGCCATTGTGAAGCTGCGCATGGGTTCTCCCCTGCTGTGGTCTCTGTTCGGGGGCCAACGCACCGGCCTGAGGCGGAGTTCCCCGCGCGGCGCCAGCGCCGGCGGTGGGCTGTCGCCACGGCGCCTGGCGTTGCCGGCCCGGCAAGACCCGGAGTACCCTGGCGCACCCAGCGAGCAGGAGCGCACCATGGCAATTTCCGTTACCCCGCTGCACCCGGTATTCGTCGGCGCGGTCAGCGGCATCGACCTGCGCCAGGAACAGGACCGCGACACGATCCAGGCGCTGGAGGACGCGATCAACCGGTTCGCGATACTGGTGTTCCATGACCAGCACATCACGGACGACCAGCAGATGGCGTTCAGCCGCAACTTCGGTGAGCTGGAAACCACGGTCCGCGCCTATCGCAAGGACTTCGTGCCGCGGCTGGACCTGCACATCGCCGACATTTCCAACCTGGACGAGAACAATCGTGTCGTCACCAACGACGACCGCCGCCGGCTGAACGCGCTGGGCAACCGGCTGTGGCACTCCGACAGCAGCTTCAAGCGGGTTCCCGCCCGCTTTTCCCTGCTGTCCGCCCGCGCCATCCCGGCCGAGGGCGGGGAGACGCAGTTCGCCGACATGCGTGCCGCCTGGGACGCGCTGCCGGAAGCGAAGCAGCGCCGGCTGGAGGGGCTGGTCTGCGAGCACTCGCAACTCCATTCGCGCGGCAGGATCGGCTTCACCGACTGGTCGGAGGATGAACTGGCAAAGATGGCACCGGTGCCGCAGGTGCTGGTGCGCACGCATCCCGGCTCGGGCCGCAAGTCGCTGTTCCTGGCCTCCCATGCCGGGGCGATCCGCGGCATGCCGGTGCCGGAGGCGCGCATGCTGCTGATGGACCTGATGGAGCACGCGACGCAGCGGGAGTTCGTGTACACCCACCGCTGGCAGGTCGGCGACCTGGTGATGTGGGACAACCGCTGCACCATGCACCGGGCGCGGGAGTACGACGAGACGCAGGTGCGCGACATGCACCGCACCACGGTGTCGGACGGCAAGCCGACCGTCCCCGAGTCGCTGGCCGCCTGAGCCCCGCGCACCGCGTCGTGGCAGGCGCTGCATGCGTGCGCCTGCCACCCGCGATGCCCGCTCGCGTCACGGCGGCCAGCCCGCCCATCGGGCTACCCCGCGCCAAGGCTTGACCCCTCATAGCCTTTCCGTCACACAGCGCGAGCCCGGCCCCCTGCCTGGGCGGGGGCGATTCCGTGCCCTCTTCCGCCATGAGAGATGACAGTCCATGCGTGATACGGGCGAATTCCTGTTCACATCCGAGTCCGTCTCGGAAGGGCACCCCGACAAGGTGGCCGACCGGATCAGTGACACGGTGCTGGATGCCTATCTGGCGGCCGATCCGTATTCCCGCGTCGCCTGCGAGACGATGGTGACGACCAACCGCGTCGTGCTGGCGGGGGAAACCCGCGGGCCGGAGTCCGTGACGCCCGAGCTGCTCGCCCATCTTACGCGCCTGGCGATCCACGACATCGGCTACGACCAGCCGGGGTTTTCCTGGCGCACGGCCGAAATCGCATGCCATCTGCACGCGCAGTCGGTGGACATTG
This sequence comes from uncultured Alphaproteobacteria bacterium, assembly GCA_963721065.1. Taxonomy (GTDB): domain Bacteria; phylum Pseudomonadota; class Alphaproteobacteria; order Acetobacterales; family Acetobacteraceae; genus CAWBLP01. The sequence continues at coordinate 247,173 of CAVRHO010000007.1, read as the reverse complement.
CCAAGGGCGTGGACGCCGAGGGGAACAAGGACGAAGGCGCCGGCGACCAGGGCCTGATGTTCGGCTACGCCTGCCGCGAGACCGACGCGCTGATGCCGGCGCCGCTGTATTTTGCGCACCTGATCCTGCACCGAATCCGCGACCTGCGGCACAGCCATGACAAGTCGGTGGCCGGCCTGCTGCCGGACGCGAAAAGCCAGGTGACGCTGCGCTATGTGAACGGCAAGCCGGTGCAGGCCACCAGCGTGGTGGTGTCCACCCAACATGAGGAACACCTGGACCAGGCCGAGGTGAAGCGCATCCTCTGGCCACTGGTGGAAAGCACGCTGCCCAAGGGCTGGATGCCGCCCGAGCGCGAGTTCTACGTCAACCCGACCGGCCAGTTCATCATCGGCGGTCCGGACGGCGACTGCGGCCTGACCGGGCGCAAGATCATTGTCGATACCTATGGCGGCGCGGCGCCGCACGGCGGTGGCGCGTTCAGCGGCAAGGACCCCACCAAGGTGGACCGCTCGGCCGCCTATGCCTGCCGGTACCTGGCGAAGAACGTGGTGGCGGCCGGCCTGGCGGATCGCTGCACAATCCAGATCAGCTATGCCATCGGCATCTCCCACCCGCTGTCGGTCTATGTGGATCTGCACAACACCGGCAAGGACGTGGATGAGGCCAAGCTGGAGACGACGCTGCGCGAGACGGTGAACCTGACCCCGCGCGGCATCCGCGAGCACCTGCACCTGAACCGGCCCATCTATGCCCCGACCTCGGCCTACGGCCATTTCGGTCGCGAGCCGGATGAGGAAAAGGGCACCTTCACGTGGGAAAAGACCGACCTGGTGCCGGCGCTGAAGGCAGCCTTCGGGCGCTGAAGCCGCCACCCGACCGGCTGTATGGCCGCGCCCGCGGCCACAAGCTGCGCCCGCGGCAGGAGCGCCTGCTGGACCAGACCCTGCCGCGGCTGTTGCTGCGGCCGGAGCAGGCCGGCGATCCGCTGGCGGCCTTTCCGGCGCGACCGGCGGCGCTGTGGATGGAAGTCGGCTTCGGCGGCGGCGAGCACGCCCTGGCGCAGGTGGCCGCCCACCCCGACGCCGGCCTGATCGCCTGCGAGGTGTTCGAGAACGGCATCTGCTCGCTGCTGTCCCGCGTCGTCCCGGAAGGTGGCGAGGCGGACGCGCCGCTGCCGCCCAACCTGCGCCTGTGGCCGGACGATGCCCGCGTGCTGTTGCGGGCGCTGCCGGATGCCTGCCTCGACCGGCTGTTCCTGCTGTTTCCCGACCCCTGGCCCAAGGCCCGCCACGCCAAGCGCCGCTTCGTTCACCCCGCGCAACTGCCGCTGCTGGCGCGGGTGCTGAAGCCCGGCGCGGAATGGCGCGTGGCGAGCGACGACCCGACCTACCAGGCCTGGGTGACCGAGGTGATGGGCACGCAGGACCTGTTCGACACCGCGCCACCAGCGGACGAGCGGCCGGCCGGCTGGCCGCCCACGCGCTATGAGGCGAAGGCGATGCGGGAGGGCCGCACCCCGCTGTACTGGCGCTTCATCCGGCGGGACGGCCCGGTGCCTCTTGCCGCGGTGGCCGGCGGGGGATCACAGTAGCGCGATGCCCGCCGCGCCCCGCCCTGCCGCAAAATCCCGCACGCCGCGCGCCATGCCGGCTGCCGACGTACGGGCGTTCATCGAGGCGCTGGCAAAGGCCAACCCCGATCCGCGCAGCGAACTGGAGTACACCGACCCGTTCACGCTGCTGGTGTCCGTGGTGCTGTCGGCGCAGGCGACCGATGCCTCGGTGAACCGCGCCACCGCGACGCTGTTCCAGGAAGCCGCCACCCCGCAGGCCATGCTGCGCCTCGGCGTGGACGGCGTCGCTCGGCACATCCGTTCCATCGGGCTGTGGCAGGGCAAGGCGCGCAACGTTGTGGCGCTGTCGCAGCAACTGGTGGAGCAGTACGGCGGGGAGGTGCCGCGTGACCGGGAGGCGCTGGAGAAACTGCCCGGCGTCGGGCGCAAGACCGCCAACGTGGTGCTGAATGTGGCGTTCGGCGAACCAACCATGGCGGTGGACACGCACATCTTCCGCGTTGGCAACCGCACCGGCCTGGCACCCGGCAAGACTCCGCGCGCGGTGGAAGACGCGCTGGTGCGCCGCGTGCCAGCCGAACTGCTGCGCAACGCGCATCACTGGCTGATCCTGCACGGCCGCTACGTGTGCAAGGCGCGCGCGCCGGAATGCTGGCGCTGTGTCGCCGCGCCGTGGTGCCGGTTTCCGGACAAGACACCGGCGCCCGTGGTCAAGCCGCCGAAGCGGCGGGCTGCGTAGAACCGGCTGCAGGGGCGAGCAAGCGCTGGGTTCCAAAGGGGCACCCGCTTCGTCGTGTGGGCGGGCGTCGGGCGGGCGGGCGTCGGGCTGGGGCGGGCGTCGGGCTGGCGGGCTCTACCACGTCGTGGCGGGTGCAGCAGTGTCGCCTCAAATACTGACTGCTGGGCAAGTCCGCGTAGATAGAGGTAAAACAACACTGACAGGCAATAAAATAGTCCGGACAGGCACCGCTCTTCCGTGTCATGGCCGGGCCTGCCCCGGCCATCTGCCCCCGTCCAGGCGTATTCCGCTGCACCCCGACCCGTTCGTTCCGGTGTCGATGGCCGGGTCAAGCCCGGCCATGACCCGGGGAGCCGGTGTCGCGTGCCGATTTCAACAGCGTCCGGCGAAATCCCCGCCGCGTGCTGTCAGTTCACAAGGTTATAGAACCGCGCCGCATTGTCGCAGGTGATCTTCTGCACATCCGCGGCCGACAGGCCCTGGAACTGCTCGTCGATATACTTGGTCGACTCCGGCCAGATCCCGTCGGTGTGCGGATAGTCGGAGCCCCACATCAGCGTATCCACCGTCATCAGGTTGTTCACGTTCAGCAGCTTCGGGCCGATCGGGTCGAACTGGAACGTGGCCTTGCACTGGCGCTGCCAGTATTCGGACGGCTTCAGCTTCATCAGGTCGCGGAACCGGTCCTCGAACTCGAAATCCATGCGGTCCAGCGCGTAGGGGATCCAGCCGATGCCGCTTTCACCGAAGGACACGCGCAGCCGCGGATACCGCTCGAACACGCCCGCGCCCATCATCGCCGCCAGGATATGGATCAGCCCCATCTGGAACGCCGACACGCCGGTGAACATCGCCGCACGGCGGATCTTTGCTTCCGTCATCTCGCGCGCGCGGGGCGGCGTGGTGGGGAAGGTGTGGAAATGCAGCGGCAACTGCACATCATCGACCGCCTTCCACAGCGGCTCCCAGCACGGGTGCCACATCGGCTCCATGTCCCAGGAGCACGAGACCTCGATGCCCTTCAGCCCCATCTTCGCGGTGCGATAGACCTCCTGCACTGCCCAGTCGATGTCGCCGTATGGGATGCAGGCCAGGCCGATATGCCGGTCGGGATAGTGACTGCAGAAATCCTTCAGCCAGTCATTGTAGATCCTGAACATCTCGGCCGCCGCCTCATGATCCTGCAGCTTGGAGGCGGAACCCAGGATGCCGAAGATCACCTCGGCATCCACGCCGTCGCGGTCCATGTCCTTGGCACGCAGATGCGGGTCGCTGACGCGGCGGATATCCTTCTGGCCGTCGGCGAACAGGCCGGTCTCCGCCATGATATCCACGCGACGGTTCTGGCCAGGTATCAGCTTCGCACCGCTGGGGCCGACGCCGTTCTTCAGGCCGAAATTGGCGCCGCTCTTGGTGACCCACATCGGGCCGTCCGGGCCGTCGGTGACGTACGGCATGCGGTCCTTCAGTTCCCGCGACGCGTTGTCGGTGAACAACGTGGGCGGCATCCAGGGCATGTCGAGGTGGCAGTCGGCGGAGATTCGACGGTAGTGCATGGTATTCCCTCCCATTCTTGCAACGGTGACCTTGGTCGCCGGAGACGAGACTAGGCCCGGACCGACCGGGTGGCCAGATGGCCGGCCGGCGGCTTGATCGAGCAACCGCGATCGCCCACAGTCGCAGCCAACAAGGCCGTCGCCACATTTGGCGGCCCGGGAGGAAATCCAATGCTGCCGGCCAGACGTTAGGCATGGCCGTTGCGCCCGCCGCCCCGTTCGCGGACCGAACCATCAACCGCGGCATGATCACGGCCTGCGCCATTGGCGCCACGCTGCTGCAGTCGCTCGACCAGACCATCGCCAATGTCGCGCTGCCCTACATGCAGGGCAGCTTTTCGGCCAGCTACGACGAAGTCACCTGGATCCTCACCTCCTACATCATCGCCGCGGCGATCATGACGGGGCCGGTCGGCTGGCTGGCAAGCCGCTTCGGGCGGAAACCGCTGTTCATCACCTGCATCGTCGGCTTCACGGTGGCGTCGATGGCGTGCGGGGCGGCACAGTCGCTTACCCAGATCGTTGCGTTCCGCCTGATCCAGGGGGCGTTCAGCGCGGCCCTGGTGCCACTGTCCCAGGCCATCCTGCTGGACATCTATCCCGCCGAACAGCGCGGCTTCGCCATGGCGATCTGGGGCCTGGGGGTGATGATCGGTCCGATCCTCGGCCCCACCCTCGGCGGCTACCTGACGGATTTCTACAGTTGGCGCTACGTCTTCTATATCAACCTGCCGTTCGGCGTGATGGCGACCGTCGGCCTGCTGTTGTTTCTGCCGCATATCGAAGGTCAGAATTCGCTCCGTTTCGACTGGTTCGGCTTCGCCATGCTCGCCCTCGGCATCGGGGCGCTGCAACTGATGCTGGATCGCGGACAGCACCAGGACTGGTTCACCTCCTCCGAGATCAGGATAGAGGCGGTGCTCGCCGGCCTGGGCCTGTATCTCTTCCTGGTGCACGTGGTGTGCGCACCGCGTCCGCTGATACGGCCGGTGCTGTTCCGCGACCTGAACTTTTCCGCCGGGCTGGTGATGATGTTCGCGGTCGGCACCATCCTGGTGTCCAGCATCGCGCTGATGGCGCCGTGGTTGCAGACACTGGCGGACTACCCGGTGGCGACCGCCGGCCTGATCATGGCGCCGCGCGGCCTGGGCAACGTGCTGACCATCACCATCAGCGGCCGCCTGACCAACCGCGTGGATCCCCGCCTGATGGTGGCGCTGGGCCTGGTGCTGGAATGCTGGTCGTTCTGGGAAATGACCACTTGGACGCCGGACGTGTCGATCCAGTGGCTCATCATCACCATCTTCATCCAGGGGGCGGGCCTGGGGTTCGTGTTCATCCCGCTGCAGGTGCTGGCCTTCGCCACCCTGGCGCCCTCATTGCGCACCGAGGGCGCCTCACTGTTCAGCCTGGCCCGCAATATCGGCGCGGCGATCGGCGTGTCGGTAACCACATCGCTGCTGGCCCGCAACGCCCAGATCCTGCACGAGCAGATCGGCGCCGTGGTAACCCCGTTCAACCGGGCGTTGCAGGTGGGCGGTGCGGTCCAGCATTTCATGAACCCCGAAACGCCCCACGGCGCGGCACTGCTGAACCGCATCATCGACCACCAGGCGCAGGTGATCGGTTACATGAACGACTATGTGCTGATGGTGATGACCACCCTGCCCGCCGTGCTGCTGCTTCTGCTGATGCGTCCCCCGCGCTCGGCCACCACGGTACAGGACGCGCCGGCGGCCGACTGAGCCATCGTCAGGCACCGCCCCGGACAGGGCCTGCGCCAGCCCGGACAACGCCGAGGGAACCGTGTCATGCGACACGATACCTGCGACGGCTGCCATGCCGCATGCGACGGATCTCGGCGCAAACAGGGCGTCGTGATGCAATGGCGCATGACCCGGCGCAATCCCGGCAACCTGGCCGACCGCGTTACCCGGTTGGCCGAGGCGGCGCTCGCGGATCAGGGCACCGTCGATGCGGTCGACATGCTGGTCGGTCTCCGCTGGCTGGAACCCGGCACGGTAAAGGTTTGGCCTGGCCGAGCGGGCCAACCGGCCGCCGGAACTGGTGGTGATCCCGCCGCGGAACCGCGACTGGAGATGCCACCGGTGCGGCGGGTCCGGCGATCTGCTGATCATGGGACAGCCTGGTCCTTCGTATCTGCGCTGCGCCGGGCTGGATGACCTGCACTTCCTTGGTGCCGGTGACGCGCTGCTGACCCGCCGGGCGAAAGCGAACAGCACCCGGCACGCTGTGGTTGTGCGGTTCAGCCGCACGCGCAAGCGCTATGAGCGCCAGGGCTTGCTGGTGGAGCCACGGGCGCTGGCGGCTGCCGAGCAGGAGATCGAGGCGAAACGCGGGGGATAGGGACGCGCCGGCAGCGACCTTCCCCGCGGATGCCGCTGCGGGAAAGATGTCGGGCCGTTCATGGCGCGCTTGCCTCGATGTCATCCACCGTCCAGGATCAACCGCAACGAACGAATGGGAGACTCACCGGTTGATTCTGCTGCAGGTGGTCGTCAGCGGCCTGCTGATGGGCGCGGTGTACGCGCTGTTTTCCTCAGGCCTCACCTTGATCTGGGGCATGATGAACGTGGTGAACTTCGCGCATGGCGACTTCGTCATGCTGGCGATGTACGCGGCGTTCTTCGCCTATACGCTGCTGCATGTCGGACCCGCGGTGTTCATTCCGGGCGCGGCGGTGCTGCTGTTCGGGCTGGGCGTGGTGGTCTATCTGGGCCTGGTCCGCCACATCGCACGCGGACCGATGCTGGCGCAGATCCTGGGCACGTTCGGCCTGGCACTGGTGCTGCGCTATGCGGCGTTCTGGGCCTTTTCCGCCAATTTCGTGTCGCTGCCGGATTCGCTGGTGGGCGGGACCTTCAACGTCGGGGGCATCCGCATCCAGGCGGCGCGCCTGCTGGGCGGCGTGCTGGCGCTGCTGATCACGCTGGGCCTGCACCTGATGCTGACCCGTACCATGCTGGGCAGCCGCATCCTGGCGGTGTCGGAGGATCGCAGTGCCGCCATGCTGATGGGCATCCGGCCGGACCGGATGCAGGCCCTGGCCTGGGGGCTGGGCGCGGCGTCCACCGGGGTTGCCGGGGCTCTGATCGCGCTGTTCTTCTACATTTCGCCGACCGTGGGTGAATCGCTGGCGCTGATCGCCTTCGTGGTAGTCTGCCTGGGCGGGTTCGGCTCGGTGCCGGGGGCCTTGATCGCCGGCCTGGCCATCGGGGTGATCCAGGCGCTGTCGGCGTATCTGATCGGCGCGGTGTACCAGGACGTGGTGGTGTACGCGCTGTTCCTGGCAGTGCTGTGGGTGCGGCCGCAGGGGCTGATGGGGACGGTATGATGCGCGCTTCCAGACTCCGGCGCGTCGTGCCACGGCCACCGGTGCGGCGAACCACGGTGTGGTGGGCGCGGGCCTGCCACCCGCGCGTTCGGTCCGCGGCGAGGCGTTCGGTTCGATCCTGGGTGGCCGGGGGGATTGATGCCTGCGGCACGACGAAGCCGTGGGTGGCGGGCCTGCGCCCGCCACGACGTGGCACGGATGGCCGGGCGTCGCACGCATGCCGGGCGTCGCACGCGCGCCGGGCATCGCACGTATGCCGGGGGTCCCACGCATGAGGCAGTGGCAGACTCTCATCGTCGTGGCGGCGGTGCTGCTGGCCTGGCCGCTGCTGACGCATGATGTCTTCTACCAGCGGATCGGCGCGCTGGTGATGCTGGCGGCGATCTCCGCCTCGGCCTGGAACCTGCTGGGCGGCTATGCCGGCCAGGTGTCCATCGGCCATGCGGTCTATTTCGGCGCCGGGGCTGTACAGCGCGCTGGTGATGTACACCCATTTCGGCTGGCCGCCGATCGCCGGTGCGCCGATCGGGGTGGCGGTGTCCTGCGTGCTCGCCGTGCTGGTCGGGCTGCCCACGTTCCGGCTGCGGGGCCACTATTTCTCCATGGCGACCATCGCCGCGGCCGAGCTGATCCGCATCCTGTGCGCCAACTGGAAGTTTCTCGGTGCGGCGGTCGGGCTGATGGGGCCACCCCGGCCGCGCACCGTGGCCGACCTGTCGTTCAGAAGCCCGGTGCCGTACTACTACCTGTTCCTGGCCGTGCTCGCGGTGCTGCTGGCGGTCACCTGGCAGATGCAGCGCAGCCGCATGGGGTATTACCTGGCGGCGATCCGCGGCGGCGAGCGCGCGGCACACAGCCTGGGCGTGCCCGTGTTGCGCTACAAGCTGTATGCCTCGCTGCTGTCGGCCACGTTCACCTCCATCGCCGGCACGCTGTATGCGGTGATGGTGGGGTTCGTCGATCCGGACAGCGTGCTGGGCATCCTGGTATCGGTGAAGATGGTGATCGTGGCGGCGCTGGGCGGCGCGGGCACGCTGTTCGGCCCGCTGGTGGGTGCGGCGATCCTGATCCCGCTGGAAGAAACCACCAACGCCGCGTTCGGCGGCAGCGGCACCGGCGTCACCTTCATCATCTACGGTGCCATCATCGTGCTGATCGCCCGCTTCGAGCCGGGCGGCATGGCCGAGGTCTGGCGGCGGATCGCAACGTGGCAGGTACGCCGCCGTGCTGCTTGAGGCCCGCGAGATCGTCAAGGCGTTCGGCGCATTCCGTGCGGTGGACGGCGCCGACCTGGAGGTCGCGGAAGGCGAGATCATCGGCCTGATCGGCCCCAACGGCGCCGGCAAGAGCACGTTCTTCAACTGCCTGGCCGGCGATTCGCCGCCCACCGCCGGGGTGATCCGCTTCGACGGCCAGGACGTCACCAACGCCCCGCCCGAGGACCACGCCCGGCTGGGCATGGCGCGCACCTTCCAGGTGCCGGTGACGTTCGAGGACATGACGGTGGCCGACAACGTCATGGTCGGTGCCTTCATGCGCCACGGCCACCGTCACGCCGCCCGCCGCATCGCCGAGGAGGTGCTGGACTTCACCGGCCTGGCACCGCTGGCCGACACGCCGTCCCGCACCCTGGGCACGCCGGGCCGCAAGCGGCTGGAGATCGCCCGCGCCCTGGCCACCGAGCCGAAGCTGCTGCTGCTGGACGAGGCGCTGGCCGGCCTGACGCCCGGCCGAGGTGCGCCTGGCGATCGAGCTGGTGCGCAGCATCCAGCAGCGCGGCATCACCATCGTCATTGTGGAGCACATCATGGAGGTGATCCTCTCGCTCGCCCAGCGCGCCGTGGTGTTCCACCAGGGCAAGGTGATCGCCCACGGCGCCCCGCGCGACGTGGTGGACGACCCCGCCGTGGTGTCGGCGTATCTCGGGCACCACATGAAGCGGGTGCGGCGGTGAGCACGGTGATGCGGAGCGGGCGCGCCTCCCGGAGCCTCCCTGTTTCCTTGCGGGCCGCGGCTGCGAACCGGCCCAGGGTTGGGGTGAGCGGTCGTGCATCCGCCCGGGATGTTGCGCTTGCCGGCATGATCCCTCCGCCTGGACCCCGCCCACCAGGGAAGAGCGGATGCTGTCCGTCCTGGGCCGCGGCATGACGGCCCCTCTTCTCTCAGCCCGCAACCTCGCGGTGCGCTACGGGGACCTGATCGGCATCGCCGACGTCTCCCTGGACGTTGCCCCCGGTTCTGTGGTCGCGCTGCTCGGCTCCAACGGCGCGGGCAAGACCACCACGCTGAACGCCATCGCCGGCCTGGTCACGCCGGCCGCCGGCCAGGTGACCTGGCAAGGCGAGGAGATGGCCGGGAAGCCGGCCTACGCGATGATCCGGCGCGGCCTGGCCCTGTCACCCGAAGGCTGGCGGCTGTTCGTGCAGCAGACCGTCGAGCAGAACCTGCGGCTCGGCGCCACGGTTCTTCCCGACAAGCGCCGCATCCCGGAGATGCTGGAGCGCGTGTTCGCCCTGTTCCCCCGCCTGTCGGAACGCCGTCGCCAGCGCGCCGGCACGCTGTCGGGCGGCGAGCGGCAGATGCTGGCCTGCGGCCGCGCGCTGATGAGCGACCCGAAGCTGCTGATGCTCGATGAACCGAGCCTGGGGCTGGCGCCGGCGGTGGTGGAGTCGATGTACGAAACGCTGAAGCGGCTGCGCGATGAGGGCATGACGCTGTTGCTGGCCGAGCAGGCGGTGGAACTGGCGCTGGAGGTGGCGGACTACGCCTATGTGCTGCAGACCGGCCGTACCGTGCTGGAGGGCCCGGCAGCGCAACTGGCCGACGATCGCGACGTGCAGCGGATCTACCTGGGGCTCGAAGCATCCTCGGTGTGAGGGAGTCGGACAGGCGGCGCAAAGGCAGCCCCTTGGCCCGCCGCTCGCCGCCATGGTCGGCCAGTCACCGTTGTGGTCGGCCACGCACCGTCATGGCCGCGCCCCACCCAGAAAAGCGAAGCCGACGAGCGGCGTCAGCCGACCACCGGAACCGCGGGTTCCGGTCCGGCGCCCTCGGTCCTCGCGCCCTCCAGCAGCGCCTCCAGGCGACGCTGCACCTTCGGATCGTCGCATATCGTGACATTGAAGCGCATCCAGGGGGATGGCTGCAGCAGCGGGCGGAACACCGTGCCGGGCGCCAGGACGAACCCGTCCGCGGCGGACCGTTCCGCGAGCGGCAACGAGTCCGCGATATGCGGCGACCGCGCCCACAGGAACATGCCCTCGTCCGGCTCGATGAACAGTTCAAGACCGGCCTGTTCAAACGCGCGAATGACGTTCAGCCGCGCTTCCGCGAGACGCTTCTGCAACCGGGCGATGTACTTGCGGTAATGCCCGTCCACCAGCATCAGGTAGATCAGGCGTTCGGCAAACTGCGAACTGGTCATGCCGGTCAGCATTTTCGTCTCGACCAGCGCATTGGCGGTCTCCTGCCCGCAGGCGGCAAAGCCGACGCGCAGGCTGCCGGACAGCGTCTTTGAAAAGCTGCGGACGTAGATCACCCGCTGCAGTTGGTCGAGCGTGGCCAGCCGCGGCGTCGGGATGGCCTGCAGGTCGCAGAAGATATCGTCCTCAACGATACGGAAGCCATGGCGCTGCGCCGCCTGCAACGCGCGGAAGGTGATGTTCGTCGTGGGCGCGATGAGCCTGGTATGGATGGGCGTGCTGACCCTGGGCGTGCTGACCCTGGGCATGCTGGCCCTGGGCATGCTGGCCCTGGGCATGCTGGCCGAGAAGCTGGCCCCGCCGGCCTGGCGACTCAGCCCGGTGTTCGGGGTGTTGGTGATCGGCTGGGGACTTTGGCTGATCGGCGGTACCGTCTGAGCAAGGCAGCCAACGCGCACGCCCCCCGTCGCGACGGGCCGGCCGGAACCTGTCCGTGCACGCGTCTTCGGCGCGGTCCGACGGGACACGACAGGACGCGGTCCGAAGGGACACGACCCGACGGGAAGCGGTCCGGGGCCATTCGCGAGAGCAGCTACAGTGCGGCGCTCAACCCGCCATCCACCACAAGCACGTGGCCGGTGACATAGGACGCCGCCTGTGATGCCAGGAACACCGCAGGCCCTGCCAGTTCCGGCGGATCGCCCCACCGCGCCATTGGCGCCCGACCGGCAATCCAGGCGTTGAAGGCTTCGTCCTTGTGCAGCACGTCCGTCGCGTCAGTGGGGAAGAAGCCCGGCGCCAGGGCGTTCACCGTGATGCCGTGCGGTGCCAGTTCCACCGCCAGCGCGCGCACCATGCCATGCAGGCCGGACTTGGCGGTGATGTAGCCGGGGATCGTCGGGCGGGCCAGCAGGCCCATGATCGAGGAGACCATGATGATCCGCCCGCTCTTGCGCGGCACCATCAGACGCGCCGATTCGCGGGCGATGCGGAAATATGCGGTCAGGTTGGAGTCGATCACCGCCTGCCACTCGGCGTCGGTGGTCTCCAGCAGCGGCTTGCGCGGGATCACCCCGGCGTTGTTCACCAGGATATCCAGCCCGCCATGCTCGCGCCCGAGCCGGGCGAAGGCGTCGCCGACCGCCGGCGGGTCGGTGACGTCGAAGGCCAGCGTGCCGGCGCAGCCTGGCAGTGTTGCCGCCCGCGCCTGCAAGGCGGCATCGTCGCGACCGTGCAGGATTACGCGTGCCCCTGCTTCGGCCATCCCCTGGGCGATCGCCAGGCCGAGTCCGCGGGAACTGCCGGTCACCAGCGCCAGCCGGCCGGATAGATCGAATGTCGCCTGCATGATGCCGGGGACCGTGATCGACCGTTGGCGTGCTGTCAACGCAGCACGCCGGCCCACATCATCGCCCGATGGGCATCGCGAGGCGTTGTCCGACCCGGCACGAGCCGCCGAGCGGATCGAGGACGACCCGCTCAGCCGCTGGCGTTCAGTCCGACTGGGACAGGTTCACGGCCGCCGTCCGGCCGTTCTGCTGTTGCTCGATTTCGAAGCCGACCTTCTGTCCCTCATTGAGACTTCGAAGTCCGGCCTTTTGCACGGCGCTGATATGGACGAAAACGTCCTTTCCCCCTGTATCCGGCGCAATGAACCCGTATCCTTTGGTCGGGTTGAACCACTTCACGGTGCCCATAGGCATCGACGCGCTGCCTTTCTGCCTGCGAGCGGCACCTGTCGGAAAAACAGGGTATTTGCCGCCCTGAATGAACAGGGGCGTGCGACGGTCCTGCCGATGTAGCCTCCCGACGGACGCCCTTCCCTCGGCGGGTTCCCGGCCTGATTGCCAGTGGTCCGGGTTAACCCGCCGGTAATGACGATACGCGGCGACGCGGCGCTCCGCAATAAATCCTGAACCAATCCGTCATTTCTGCGGACCGGCGTGGAAACGCCAGGGCGGAAACCCCAGGGCGGAAACCCCAGTGCGGAAACCCCGGGGTGGATGGAAACTCTGCTTGCATTGCCGGCGCGCTCGGGCCATCTCCCCTGGCAGCGAGGGCCGGGACCGCCTAAAGTGTTTGCGCGAGGCGCGACCAGAAGGCTGATTGCAACAAGCGCCTCGCCTGCCCCGCACGGAGGACAAATGGGTAGCTTGAGCATTTGGCACTGGCTGATTGTGCTGCTGGTTGTGATGCTGCTGTTCGGCAGCGGCAAGGTCAGCGCGCTGATGGGCGACTTCGCGAAGGGCATCAAGTCCTTCAAGAAGAACATGGCGGAGGACGACGACGTCTCCATGGAAGCCAGTGCGGACAAGCCCTCGATCTCTGGGTCGTCCGGCGACGCGGCGCCGCGGACGCCGACGCGCGAGCGTGAGACCACGGCGGCCCGCTAGATCCTGGGCGCGATTTCAGCGTTCGGCAGGCGGGAGTCCGGGAACGGGCAGACGCTCGACCGGGTGGCAGCCTGACCGGGCGCTGATGGCGGCACAGGCCGCCGTTGTCGTCGCAGCGTGCCCGTGGCGCGCGACGGCGGTGTTTTGGTGCAGCACGTATGGGTCCGCTTTCACCGTTCTGGGGCGGGCGTGCTGCGGGAGGACGATACATGGGTGAGTTCAGCATCTGGCATTGGCTGATCGTGTTGCTGGTCGTGATGTTGCTGTTCGGCAGCGGCAAGGTCAGTGGCCTGATGGGCGACTTCGCGAAGGGCATCAAATCCTTCAAGAAGAACATGGCGGACGACGACGAGACGCCGTCGAAGACCGCGGCCGAGGACAAGCCGGCCGGCTCGATTTCCGGTCCCGCGGGCGAAACCGCTCCGCAGGAGGCCAAGGCGCGGGAGACCACGCCGGCACACTGACCGGATCACGCCGGGACACCGGATCAAGGAGTTCGGAGCCGGAATGCCCCCTCCCCTTGCGGGTGGGGGCCTGGGAGAGGCGGTCCATGCCGGTCGCCGGAGTCCGCCGTGGACTCCACTCCCCCACCGCCCCCTCCCGCAAGCGGGAGGTTTTTTTTGCGTTCCCGCTCGGCTTCCCCGCGTGACTTTCGCGCGTGGCTTTTGCGCGTGGTTCAGGCAGCCAGGCGATCGGCGATGTCCGCCAGCGACGGTACCCGGCTGATCGGCCCCAGGGTTGCCAGCGTCGGCCTCGCGTGGAAGTGACGGGTCGCGGCCCGGCAGATGTCGTCCACGGTCACCGCGTTCAGCTTCGCCACCGTCTCCTGCGTCGGCACCACGCGGCCGAATACCTGCAGTTGCCGGGCAAGCTGTTCGGATCGGCTGCCGGTGCTTTCCAGCGACATCATCAACGACGCCTTCACCTGCGCGCGGGCACGGGCCAGTTCGCCTTCGCCGACCCCGGTGCGCACCTTGCGCAGTTCCTCCAGCGTCACCGGGATCAGTTCCGCGGCCTCGCTCTCGCCGGTGCCGGCGTAAACGCCGAACAACCCGCCGTCGAGAAACGGTGCGGTGAAAGAATAAATCGCATAGACCAGTCCGCGCTTCTCCCGCACCTCCTGGAACAGGCGGGACGACATGCCGCCGCCCAGCAGGGTGGAGAGCAGCAGCGTCGGGTAATAGTCCGGGTCGCCATAGGCGATCGAGGGAAAGCCCAGGACGATGTGCACCTGGTCCAGGTCCCGTTCCTCACGGAACTCGCCGCCCTGATAGGCGCCGGGCTGCATCGCCGGCGGCTGCTCGCCGGGCAGGTCGGCGAAATGCTGCTGCACCAGGTCCAGGATGGCCTGGTGTTCCAGCTTGCCGGCGGCGGCGACCACCACGTTGCCGGACTGGTAGTGGCGGCGCATGTAGCCGGTGAGCGCGGTGCGCGGCATGCCGCGGATACCTTCCTCGGAGCCCAGCACGGAGCGGCCGAGCGGCTGGGTGGGGAAGGCGGCTTCCTGGAAGCGGTCGAAGATGATGTCGTCCGGGGTGTCGTTGGCCTGGCCGATCTCCTGGAGGATGACGCCGCGCTCGCGCTCCAGCTCGTCCGGCTCGAAGGTGGAATGGGTGAGGATGTCGCCGATGATGTCGGCGGCCAGGGCTGTATCCTCCTTCAGGACCTTCACGTAGTAGGCGGTCTGCTCCCGGGCGGTGTAGGCGTTGATATGGCCACCGACCGCCTCGATCTCCTCGGCGATCTGCACTGCGCTGCGGCGTTCGGTCCCTTTGAAAGCCATGTGTTCGAGGAAGTGGGAGACCCCGTTCTCCGCCTCCTCCTCATGACGCGAGCCGGTGGCGACGAAGGCACCGAGGGAGACGGTCTCCACCCGGTCCATCCGTTCGGTGACGACGGTCAGGCCGGACGGCAGGCGGGTCAGTTGTATGGCATCGGACACTGGGCGTGGTTTCCTGATCAAAATACGATGTTGACACAGATATAGGGGGCGGAAGGGGGCAGCGTCAGCCCTGGGTCTGGGCGGAGGGGCCTGGGTCTGGGCGGAGGGGGCGACGGGCGGTGTGTCCACACGCAGGTCGCGATGATCCCCCGGGCGGAAGTCGGTCCCGGCCTGGCGTTTTCCGCGCTCGTGGCACGGCAACGACAGCAAGCGCTGCCGGATCGCTGCCCGACGAAGGAGAAAACGCGGCAACGTCTATATTATGCGATCATGCCATTCTTTTTTGGCACACACCGTTGCACTGGCTTGGCCGGGCCGCGCAACCGTAAGGCTCCCCGAGCCAAACCCCTGGCGCTTCACAAGAGACAGACGATGGCGGCACGCCGCACCCTTCATGGACCCCTGCTCCCGGTGCGCGGCCATTAGCCGCGCAAGCGCTCGGCAACGCAGGCCAGCGATGAAGATCCGCTCGTTCAATTCCGGCGACCTCCGGGGCTGAGCATCCGGCGGCCCAGACGGCATGGTATCTTTATTGATACGTTATGTCATTCTTAATACGTTCTGCACTCTATCGCATTCCAAAATTTCGACTATATGCGTTCCTATCGACGTCCGGTAAGGCCGCCACCAGGGAACCTGCGACGAATGAAAACGATGATTTTCCGTAGAACCGCCGCCACCGCCGTGTTGCTGGGCGTGCTCGGCGCCACTACACCCGCCTTCGCCAGCCTGACCGCGTCCGAACTCGCGCTCGACAGTGCCGTCTTCGACCAGTTCAACGCCGTCACGTTCGGTGATTACACGGCCAACAACGAAAGCGAGGGGCGGATCGCCGTCGGCGGCAACTTCATTGGCGGCAGCGGCGGCCACAACATCTGCTTCAACGGATGCAGTGGCGACACGACCGACCCGGCGCTCGGCGCCACCTATGGGGCACTGAACGTGTGGGGCAACGTCAGCGGCTCGGGCGCCAAGCCGGGTGCCGACGCCTTCATCCAGGGCACGAACGGCGCCGGCAGCACGCTGAACATGAACCAGCACGGCGGCGTCTCGATCGTCGGCGCCAACAGCGGAGCGATCCAGGGCGCCACCTTCGTCTCCACCAGCCAGGCCAGCGCGGGGACCGTGCAGAACGCGCCGTCCGGCGCCACCGTAAGCACCAACCAGCCGGCCGCCAGCGTATTTCCCTTTCCCGCCAGCATGCCGTTCGCAGGCGCGCTGGCCAATCTCGCCGCCAGCCTGCAATCCATCGCCGCCGCCACCACGGCACAGAATCTCGGGCACTACGTGCAGAACGGGGCGACCGGGATTGCCGCCACCGCGGCGCCCGGCAGCTATGGCGGCAAGTCGTACGGGTTCATCACCACGACGATGTCGGACCTGGCCTCGTACCAGAACTTCTCGGGGATCGACGCATCCGGCGTGGACGCGGCGTTTGTCATCGTGACCGGCAATTCAACGAGTGCCCTGCCCAACCTGAATACGTTCGAAAACAACGTCATATGGGACTTCGTTGACGCCACCACCGTGAACTTTGCAGGCGCATGGCAAGGTCAGATCCTGGCGCCGAACGCGACCGTGACCAACGGGTCGGGCGATCTCAACGGCACGGTCATCGCGCAGTCGGTCAACCAGTCCAATGAATACCACTACGGCAACAACGCCCTGCCGTCCGGTGCACTGTCCGGCCTGCCGGTCTCCCCCTCTTCGCCCACTTCGGTGGACGAGCCTTCGACGCTGGCAGTGTTCGTCGCCGCGGTCGCTCTGTTGGCAGGCACGCGCCGCCGCCGCGCCGCCGCGCGGCTTTAGAGCGGCAACTCCGCAAGGACCGGGACGGGCTGCGCGTCAGCCTGCGCCCGGTCCGGCTGGAACAGCGGACCGGCGGCGATCCGTTCCTACCCGAACGCGCCCAGCAGCTCCCGCACCTGCCCCTCGTTCAGCAGCCGCGGTGAGGCCCCGCGCAGCAGCAGGAACAGCTTGGCCGCCTCCTCCAGCTCCTCGGCCGCGTACACCGCGTCCAGCAGCGACTTGCCCGATACCACCGGCCCGTGATTGGCCAGCAGCACCGCGCGCGCATCCCCGGCCTCCGACAGGATCGCCGGCTCCATCGCCGGATCGCCCGGGCGGAAATACGGCACCACCGGCATCCGCCCGCCCACGCGCATGACGAAATACGGCGTCAGCGGCGGAATCGGGTTCTCCCGGTCCACGTCCGGCAGGCAGGCCACCGCGGTGGCCTGGGTGGAGTGCAGGTGCACCACCGCCCCCGCCTCCTGCCGCGCGGTATAAAAGGCGCGGTGCATGAACACTTCCTTGGACGGCCTGTCACCGTCGACATGTCGGAAGTCGGCGTCCAGCCGCGACAGTCGCGCCGGGTCCAGCCGGCCCAGGCTGGAGTTGGTCGGCGTGATCAGAAAGCCGTCCTCCAGCCGCACGCTGATATTGCCGGCGCTGCCCACCGAGAAGCCGCGCGTGAACAGGCTGGCGGCAAGCTCCACCAGCAATTCCCGTGTCTCCGTTTCGGTCATGCCCGGCCCTCCAGCACCGCGAAGGCCTTCAGGAAGAAGTCGGTAGCGCCGAAATTGCCGGACTTCAGCGCCAGCAGCAGCGGGGCGCCGCGGCCCTCGGCATAGGTCCAGGGCACGCCGGGATCGATCTCGCCGCCGATGCGCAGGCTCCGCACGCCCAGGCGCGCGACCGCCGCGCCGGAGGTCTCGCCGCCCGCCACCACCATGCGGCGCACGCCGCGCGCCACCAGCCCCTCGGCGATGCGCGCCATGGCGTCCTCGATCAGCGCACCGGCAGCGTCGCGCCCCAGCTTCGCCTGCACCGCCGCCACCTTGTCGGGCGGGGCGGAGGCGGCGATCACCACCGGGCGGTCGCCCAGCTTGCCCTCCACCCAGTCCAGCGCACCGCTTGCCAGTGCGTCGGCGTCGGGCGTGGCCAGCGGGTCCAGTTCCAGCACCGGCGCGTGGTCGCGGGCAAAGCCGAGTTGCGCGAGGGTGGCGCGGGAGCAGGAGCCGGCGAGGACGGCGGCGTGGCCCTCCAGCGACGGCAGCGCGCCCGGATCGCCCTGGTCCTTCAGCAGCCCGGCGCGGCGGAAGTTCTCCGGCAGGCCCATCGCCACGCCGGAGCCGCCGGTGATCAGCGCGTGGTGTTCGGCCGCCTGGCCGATCGCCATCAGGTGCGAGTCGTTCACCGCATCGACGATGGCGTAGCGGCGGCCCTGTTCCTTCAGCGCGGTCATCGCCTTGCGGATCGCGTCGGCGCCCTTTTCCACCGTCGCGTAGGGCACCAGCCCCACCGTGCCGTCGGTCTGGCGGCCGAGCACGCGCACCAGGTTGGCGTCGGTCATCGGGGTCAGCGGATGGTGTTCCATGCCGCTCTCGTTCAGCAGGACCGAGCCGGCGAACAGGTAGCCCAGATAGACGGTGCGGTTGTTGGTGGGGAAGGCCGGGCAGGCCAGGGCGAAGCCGCAGCCCAGCGCCTCGGCCATCGCGTCGGCGACGGGGCCGATATTGCCCTGGTCGGTGCTGTCGAAGGTGGAACAGTATTTGAAGAAGAACTGCCGCGCGCCGCCGCGCCGCAGCCAGGCCAGTGCGGCGAGGCTCTGGTCCACCGCCTGGCGCACCGGCGCAGTGCGGGATTTCAGCGCCACCACAACGGCGTCGGCATTGGGCGGCGGAGCCGATTCGTCGGGGACGCCGATCAGTTGCACGGTGCGCATGCCGCCGCGCACCAGCATGGAGCAGAGGTCCGTTGCCCCGGTGAAGTCATCCGCGACGGCGCCGAGCAGCATTGGGTGTTCCTTTGTCCGGGGGAGAAATGAGTATGTCGCGGTGGGCAATCCGCAACGCAAGCCGCCCGGCGGCGACGTCTGCCTCTCGGGTGCGCTGCCAGGCGTCGATGTGCCTGCGGTGCTGCGGCCGGGCAGTCCGGGCGCCCTTGGCGAAGAAACCCAGCACCTGGCGCAGCATCGCCCGGTCCCGCGGGCGGATGGTCCAGTCGGACCGCTCGGACTGGTAGTGCCGGCCGTTTACCGCGGCCAGTCCCTTGGCGAGCAGCGGGACGTGGGGCCCCATCGGGTCGTTCGGGCCGCCTTCGCCGACCTGGGCGCTTAGGTAGCCGTCCAGGACCGGGGCATCGTCGTGACGGCGACGGCTGCGCCATGGCGCGGGAAGCACGTTCATGACCGCATACACCGGCACACGGCCGGTCAGGCGCAGCACCTGGCTCAGCCATTGCTGGGAGAACAGATCGAGCAGCGCGCTGCAGACCACGGCGTCACTCTCCTCCAGCGGAAAGAACAGCGTGTCGGGGTTCCGCAGATCGAAGCTACGGGCGTTGATGCGCCACGTACCTTGCCTGGTCTCCAGCGTAAGGTCGGTCCCGTTGTCTTCGCGCCGATGGACCGTATAGCCCTGCCGGCGTGCCCAGGCGGCGGTGAGCAACAGGCCGTCCTCAAGGTGGTCCGGGTCATCGTCCAGCCACAGCCAGTGCTGCGTGCGGCCGATGATGGGTGCCAGCCAGCGGAACAGGCTGCCACGGCCCGCGCCAAGGTCCATCACCTTCGGTTCCGCCGGCAGCATGCCGGCGAAACGGCGCGCCAGCGGACGGCTGCGCGCCCGGGCGTCGAACGGCTCCCGCAGCGCCAGCCAGTCGGCGGTGAATGCCTGCCTGTCCGGCGCGGTGCCGGCGGCGTCGCGGCGCTGCAGGAAGGGCGACCGCGTTTCGCGCCGGTGACCGGGCGCCGCTTCGCGCGCATGCGTGGACGTCGCCTCGGGTGCGTGACCGGGTGTCCGGGCCGGTTCGCGCGGATCCGATCCGGGCTGTTCGCCGAGCGCCTCAAGCAACAGGGAAACATCCGAAGCGGTGGCCGGGTCGACCGCGGCGTTCAGCCAATCGCCTTCATGAAGTTCCGAGCCTGATCGTCCCATCCCGGCAGACTTTGTCCGACTTGCCACGCCATCTCTCCCATCTCCCGGCGCAGCCCGACGTCGAAGATCAGGCGGCGGAGGGCCTTCGCATACTGGTCGATATCGCCCGGCTGGCAGACCACCCCCGCCTCCGGCTCGACCAGGGCCGCCGCCGCGCCGCCGGCGGTGACCGCCACCGGCAGGCCGCGCTTCAGCGCTTCGGCCACCGCCATGCCGTAGCCTTCGAACCAGGTTGCCAGCGCGAACAGGTCGGCGCCCTGCCACAGCGTCTCCAGCGCGTCATCCACCACCTCGCCGGCGAACAGCACGCGGTGGGTGATCCGCAGTTCCTCCGCCAGGGCGGCAAGCGATGCGGCATAGGCCGGATCGCGGTCGGGCGAGCCGACGATGGTCAGGCGCCAGTCCAGGTCGAACAGCCGAGCCAGCGCACGCATCAGCACGTCGTGGCCCTTGCGCGGCACCAGCGTGCCGACCGACAGGATCTCGCATCCCGGCCCGGCCGAACCGGTGCTGCGCGGTGCGTCGTCGGTGCCGGGCACCACAACGGTGATGCGCGCCGGATCGACGCCGAACTCCTTCGCCACCCGCTCGGCGGTGGCGTCGCTGGTCACCACCAGCCGGTAGAGGTGGCGGAACAGGCGCTGCTCGACGTCCTGCAGCAGGGTGCGGTCGTCGGCGGAAAAGCCGGTCTCCAGCGCGGTCGGATGGTGGATCAGGCCGATCGTGCCGCGTGCGGCCAGTGCGTCCTGCATGCCCGCGAAGCCCGGCAGCGCCAGGCCGTCGATCACCGGCCGGACACCCGGCGGCAGGCTGTCCCAGGCGGCGCAGGCGGCATCCCGGGCGGCCGAATCGGCCAGGGGAAAGCGGCCGGCCAGTTCCACCACATCCACCCGGTGCCGCGCGTCGCGCAGGCCCTGCACCATGCGGCGGTCATAGGCGTAGCCGCCCGATACCTGCTCGAACGGCGCGGGTACCAGCAGCGCGACGTGCATCAGGCGATCGGTCCCTCATACGCTGCCCAGGCGTTCGGGCTTTCGCGTATCAGCACCTTCAGGCCGGTCACCGCCCGTCCGCCGTCGCCCAGGCGCCCGTCGCGGCAGGCGGCGGACAGCAGGCCGTGGAAGTGCTGCGCCATGTATTCGGTGGTGGTGTTGGTGTCCTTCAGCGCCGGAAGCTCATCCAGGTTGCGGTAGTCCACCGTATCCAGCACGCGCCGCAGCTCGGTCTTCGCCAGGCCGATATCGACCAGCAACTGGGACCCATCCAGCTTCGGCGCGCGGAATTCCGCTTCCACCACGAAGGTGGCACCGTGCAGCCGCTGCGCCGGCCCGAACTCGGCGCCGCGGAAGCTGTGCGCGACCATGATGTGGTCGCTGACGGTCAGGCTGAACATGGGACGAGTGGTACACCGAAACCGCGCCGGAGTCTCTCCCCTGCCCCAGTGCCTTTGCGTCGGTGGCTTTGCGTCGGTGGCTTTGCGTCGGTGGCTTTGCGTCCGTGGCTTTGCGTCGGTGGCTTTGCGTCTGTGGCTTTGCGTCCGTGGCTTTGCGTCCGCGGCCCTACGCCCCTGTCCCTACGCCTGCTTCCCCCCGATGGATGCGCGCCGGCGGGTCACCCGGCTATGACTCACCGCACGGGATCGTCGCGTGACGGTTCGGACGGCGGAGGAGTCCGAGGCCATTCCAGGCCCGTGTTCGGTCGGCGACGGAGGCCGTCCGCCGCGGCGCCGGTGTCCTTGGGGCGACAGAAGCCAGCCCGTCCGGGGCGGCGTCTTGCCGCGGCATCACGGACTGCCGGAGAAGGAGACGATGACCAATTCGTTGCGCCATGACCAGATCGACGGTGGCGGGCCTTTGCGCGCCGCGCCGCGATATGGCCCGCATTTGCGATCGATCCGTCCAGGTCGGCACACCAAGCTGCCAGGTCGGCACACCGTGCTGCATGCCATCGGCCTCGCGGCATTGTGTTCGCTGCCAATGGGCGCCTGCTCGGCCCCGGCGCCCCAGCCAGCATCGCCCGCACAGGTCTGCCATCGCCTCGGTACGGACGACACGCTGCGGCCGGTCCCGGCGTCCGTGGTGCCGGAGGTCAATGCGCTGTTCCATACGCGGCTTCCGCCGCAGGTGGCGATGAAGACCACGGTGTTCCGCTGCGATGGCGGGCAGGCACTGGTCTGCACGGCCGGTGCCAACCTGCCCTGCGGCAAGGCCAACACCAGCCGTCACAACGCCGGCGCGCGTCGCTGGTGCAGGGCCAACCCGGACGCCCGGTCCATCCCCGCCTATGCGGTGGGACACGACACCGTTTTCGCCTGGCGCTGCCGTGGTTCCGAGCCGGAAATCCAGCGGCAGGTGTACACGGTCGATGACCGCGGGTTCATCCCGGCCTTCTGGCGGCGCCTGCCGGAACGGCCGGGCGACTGATACCAGCCCGCGTGTGGTTTGGCCCTTGGTCGGCACCGTACCGTCGCGGTCGGCGCAGGCCGGCCATCCCCGGCTTCGTCCGTTGCGCGCCGGAAATCAGGGACGAACGTGCCGGCGGCGTGACCGCGCGGGGCCGTGCGTCGAGAGATCCCCGCGACGGCGACGTGGCGGGCGACGCGTCCCGGCAGGCGGACAAACCGGTGGGTGTCGAAAAATTTTACAGCATCCGGCCGCCCAGAATGCGGTGATTGTCTCGCCGCCGCCGCAACGCCGCGATTTTGCGTTGATCCTGTCCTGCTGTCACCGGATCACCGCCACCCGTTGTGTCGGAATAATTTACGGTAAATACATTAGTATTCCCGAAATAAACCTTCATACAAAAGTACGATGCGATAAATGAGACATTTAACGACAATTTGGCCGATTGGCATGCCCGGTGCATCAGAGTTCCTGCAGCGTTCCAGCCGCAGGAGCACGTTTCGGGATCGCGCCGCTCGCGACCCCGGACAAGCCTGACAAGCGGCACCAGTGGAGGAGCGCCAGCGCATCACCGTTCGCGCATGGAGCATGATCATGTTTTGCCGTCTTCGACTTCGCCTGCCATCCGGGGTGCGCACACACCTGCGCCGCACCGGCGGCCTTTGCCTTGCCGTGGCGGCGTCCCTCGGCCTGCTGGCCGCCAGCAGCGGCGTGGCCCAGGCCGGGTTGCTGATCCAGTACCGCGTTGACGGCGGCCCCTTGGCGATGCTCGCCAGCGGCGCGTCCGACAGCGTGCAGATCTACGGCCCGCTCGCCACACCGGGCAACGTGTTCGAACTGAGCGGTTCGGCCATGTCGAATGCACCGGGAACGCCGCAGGTCGCCAAGCTCCTGTCCTCCACCCTCAGCATCGCGAACCTGACGGGCGCCACGCATACACTCGAACTGATTGTCGGCGTAACCGGCTTTACGATGCCGCTGCCCGACCCGTTCGTGCGGGTGGACAGCCATATCGGCGGCAGTGTCTCGACCGACGGCGCCGCCAACACGATGACCTTCCTGTCCTGCGTGGACAATGCCAACGGCCAGAACACCTGCCCCGGAACCGCGTCGGTCGGGCCGACCTCGCCCGACATCACGCACTCGTCCTTCCAGGGCGACAAGTCTGCCCGGGTGTATCTGCTCGATGCGCCGTATTCGATCACCCAGGACATGATGCTGACGCTGAGCGGCCACTCGGAGATCAATACGGCAGCCAACACCGTTGTGCATGCCGTGCCGGAACCCGCCGCTTCCGGCCTGCTGGCGATTGGACTCGCCGCGCTCGGCGCCCTGCGGTACCGACGCCGCCGCAACCGCGTGCCCGGGGGCTGAGTCGGGCGCCGAGCCCGCGGTCCGGGACAGAGGCGCCGGCATCGGACACAGGCGGCTGGGTGCCCCGGGTCCGCGTATTCTGATCGGCGGGCGAGACGATGTCCGGGAACCGGACACGCTCGCCCCGCTTCCGGCCTGGGACCGGCCCGACATGCCGGCGGGACCGCCGGAGGCCGCGCCCGCATCGAACAAGCCCGCATCGAACAAGCCCGTAGAGAACACGCCCGCAGCGGACACGCCCGCAGAAAACACGCTCGCGATAGGGCACGCCCGCCAAGGGCACGCCCGCGCAGGAACGGCGGCCTGTGGCGAAGCCACCAGGACCCCCGCACGCCGGTTTGCCCTTCCCGTCCGCCCCTCGCTAAGCTCCCGCCGGCCCAGGCAAGGGAGCCCGTCCATGGACATCGCGGCAAGCCCGACAACCGTCAATGACGCCGACCAGCAGGCCCGCATCGACCTCGCCGCGGTCTATCGCCTGCTGGACCATTACGGCTGGGGCGACGTGATCTTCAATCATGCCGCCATGCGCCTGCCCTCCGACCCACGCCGGTTCCTGATCAAGCGGCACGAGCTGCTGTACACCGAAGTCACCGCCTCCAACCTGGTGGAGGTCAGCATGGATGACGACCTGGACGAGCGCGCCGGCGTCAACCGCCCCGGCTTCACCCTGCACAGCGGCGTGTTGCGCGGCCGGCCGGACGTGATCTGCTCGGTGCATGTCCACCCCGAGGAAGGCATCGCCCTGTCCGGCCTGAAGCATGGGCTGCGCCCGCTGTCGCAGAACGCCATGCGCTTCTACAATCGCGTCGGCTACCACGATTACGAAGGCCTCACCGACAGTTTCGACGAACGCGAGCGCATCGTCGCCGCGCTCGGCCGCAACCGCGCGCTGGTGATGCGCCACCACGGCATCACCACCGTCGGCGTCACCGCGCGCGAGGCGTTCAGCCTGATGAAGGAATTCGTCCGCGCCGCGCGCATCCAGTTGCAGATGGAAGCCACCGGCGCCGAGCTGCTGGAGATTCCGCCGGAGGTGTGCGAACACGTGGCCGCGCAGTACGAACGGCATGACAGGGGGCGGGCGTCGGCCGAGTGGCCCGCCTATCTTCGCATGCTCGACCGTATTGACCCGGGCTATCGCGACTGATCCTTTCCGACTGCCGGCAACCACTCCGGCCTCTCGCCTGTTGCCGGCATACCGATGAACGCGAATACCCTGCGCACCGCCCGCCTGGTGCTGACCCCGATCGGCGGCGCCGATCTCACCGACCTGCAGGCCATCAAGGCCGATCCCCGCGTGTTCGCGGTGATGCTGGGCGGCGTGCGCGGGCCGGCCGATACCGCGGCGGACCTGGCCGGGTACGTCATCGCCTGGGGCGCCGACGGCTTCGGCATCTGGACCATCCGGGAGGCGCACGGCGGCAGGTTCCTGGGCATCACCGGCCTGGAACGCCGCCCGGACGGTCGCGGCATCGCGCTGCGCTTCGCCCTGTGGCCCGAGGCGCAAGGGCGCGGCCTGGCCCGCGAAGCCGCCGGCGCCGCGCTGCGCTTCGGCCACGAGCGCGCCGGCCTGCGCCGCATCGTCGCGGTGGCACGCGCGGAAAATTTCGCTTCCCGGATGGTACTGGGCAGTATCGGCATGCACGAGTGCGGCCGGTTCGTGCAGAACGACTGGCCGATGGTGCTGTACGAAAGCATCGCGCGCACGCCAGCCCCGCCAGGCCCTTCATGTCATGGCCGGGCCTGATCCGGCCATCTACCCCGCAACGATCGGGTCGGGCTGCTGCGTGCTGGCACGGTCTGACGGGGGCAGATGGCCGGCTCGGGGGCCGGCCATGACGCGGGAGGGCGGTGGTTCGCTGCTCTGGTTTGGCGCGTGTGCGGGTCAGACCCTCCATCACGGAGCCGAACGGACCTCCCCGTCACGGAGCCGAGCGGACCTCCCCTCCAGCCAGCGGACCTCGCCATGACGGAGGGGCGCGGATGCGTGCGCGACACTTTCAACGCGACGCTTTCAACACGCACCCGTCTGCTTCCAACCGACACCGGTCAGCTTTCAACAGACACCCGTCAGCTTCCAACCGACACCCATCAGCTTCCAACAGACACCCATCAGCTTTCAACAGACACCCGCCATCAGCTTCCAACCCGCACCCGGCAGCTTTCAACAGACACCCGCCATCAGCGTCCAACACCCACCCGTCACCACCTGCGCCGTTCGAACTGCCGGCCACATCCCCGCCCGGGGTTTCCCCCCGCTCCGAATCTGCCTTAGCTTGCCGCCGGTACTGACTGCTCAACACCGAGGGGGAACGCCCGATGCCTGAACCGTCCCGCGCCTTGCCGCAACCCACACCGGAAACGCAACACTTCTGGGACGGCACGCGCGCAGGCGAGCTGCGCCTGCAACGCTGCGACGGCTGCGGCAATGCGTATTTCCCGCCCCGCCCGTTCTGCGCCGCCTGCGGCTCGCGCAAGGTCAGCGTGTTCAAGGCATCCGGCAAGGGCACGCTGTAGAGCTACGTGATCCACCACCGCCAGGTGCCGGGCTTCACCCCGCCCTATGCGATCGCCGTGGTGCAGCTCGACGAAGGGCCGCGCATGATGACCAACATCGTCGATTGCCCGCAGACGCCGGAGGCGCTGCAGCTCGACATGCCGCTGGAAGTGGTGTTCGAGAAGCAGAACGACGACGATCACCCTGCCCCTGTTCCGTCCGGCGAAAGGCTGAACGCATGCGACAGAAAGCAGTCGCCGATCGTCGGCGCCGCCGAAACCACCGATCTCGGCGTCATCCCCGACATGTCGCAGATCCAGTTGCACGCCGATGCGGCGCTGAATGCGATGGCGGATTGCGGGCTGCGGCCGAAGGACATCGACGGCGTCGCCACCGCCGGCGAGACGCCGGTGCAGATCGCGCACTACCTCGGCATCACGCCGAAATGGGTGGACGGCACGGCGGTCGGCGGCTGTTCCTTCATGATCCATGTCCGCCACGCCGCCGCGGCGATCGAGGCCGGCCTGTGCAACACCGTGCTGATCACCCATGGCGAGAGCGGCCGGTCGCGGGTCGGCGCGATTCCGCCGCAGCGTGCCGCCGTCCTCGCTGCAGGGGCAGTTCGAGCAGCCGTTCGGCCCGATGGGCCCGCCGAGCCTGTTCACCGATCCCGGTGCTGCGCTACATGAAGACCTATGGCGTGACGGAGGAGCAGCTCGCCATGGTCTGCGGTCGTGCAGCGCGAATGGGCCGGCAAGAACCCGCGCGCGACGTTCCGCGAGCCGATCACCGTCGGATGACGTGCTGAACAGCGCGGATGATCGCCTATCCGTTCCGGCTGCTGATGTGCTGCCTGGTCACCGACGGCGGCGGCGCGCTGATCCTCACCTCCGCCGACCGCGCCAAGGATTTCCCGCACAAGCCGGTCTACATCCTGGGCACCGGCGAGAGCGTGGAGACGCCGATGGTCAGCCAGATGGAGGACTTCACCTCCTCGCGCGCCTTCCGCGTCGCCGGGCCGACCGCGTTCCAGCAGGCCGGCATCAGCCATGACGACGTCGATCACCTGATGATCTACGACGCCTTCGCGCACCTGCCGATCTACGGGCTGGAGGACCTGGGCTTCGTGCCGCGCGGCGAGGCGGCGCGCGTTCATCGCCGAACGCAACACCGCGCCGGGCGGCAAGCTGCCGCTGAACACCAATGGCGGCGGGCTGTCCTACATGCATTCCGGCATGTACGGCATGTATGCGCTGCAGGAGAGCGTGCGGCAGATGCGCGGCATCGCGCCGGCGCAGATCGACGGGCGCGAAGATCTCGGTCTGCCACGGCGTCGGCGGCATGTTCGCCGCCTCCGGCACGATCATCTTCTCCAACGAAGCGCCGTAGCAGACCGGCGGCTGGAGCAAGGACTCCTCCCCCTCCCCGTGTGGGAGGGGGATGGGGGGAGGGGTCGTGCGGTCCAACCGCGACATCGTGTCGGGACGCACCACCCTCCCCGGCCCCTCCCGACAAGCGGGCGGGGAAAGCATCGAGGGCCCCCACGCGAAGGAAGTCGCGATGACCGATCACCTCTTTTCCGACCTGAAAGTCATCGACTGCGCGAGCTGGATCGCCGGTCCCGCGGCGGCGACCATCCTGTCGGATTTCGGCGCCGACGTGATCAAGATCGAGCCGCCCGGCAGCGGCGATCCGTGGCGGGGCCGCGGTGCCAATCCCACCGGCACGACCGACGCCTACTGGCAGCTCACCTCGCGCAACAAGCGCAGCCTGGCGATCGACCTGAAGGACCCCGACGGCCGCGCGGTGCTGTACAAGCTGGTCTCCGGCGCCGATGTTTTCGTGACCAACTTTCCGCTGCCGGTGCGGGACCGGCTGCAGATGGCGCCGCAGCACCTGCTGCCGCTGAATCCGCGGCTGATCTACGCGTCCTTCACCGCCTACGGCGAGACGGGCGAGGAAGCCAACAAGACCGGCTTCGACTCCACCGCCTACTGGGCCCGCACCGGCCTGATGGACGCGGTGCGCGCCGATCCCGACACCACGCCGGCCCGGTCGGCGCCCGGCATGGGCGACCATCCCAGCGCCACCGGCCTGTATGCCGCGATCGTCACCGCGCTGTACCGGCGGGAGAAGACCGGGCGCGGCGGGCTGGTGAACTCCTCGCTGCTCGCCAACGGGCTGTGGGCCAACGGCTGCTTCGCGCAGACGCGGCTGTCCGGCGAGCACGTGCCGCACCGCCCGACGCGCGAGCACGCGCCGAACCCGCTGGCCAACCACTACCGCACGCGCGACCATCGCTGGTTCATCATGGCGCTGTTCAACGAGCAGCGGCAGTTGCGGCCGTTCCTGAAGGCGATCGACCGCGAAAGCTGGGCGGACGACCCGCGCTTCGCCACGACGGAAACCCGCCGGCAGTACGCCCCGGAACTCGTCGCCATGCTGGACGCCGTGTTCGACGAGCGCGACCTGGCCGACTGGCGCCGCATCCTCGATGGCGCCGGCGTCACCTTCGGCATCGTCGGCACGGTGGACGAGGTCTCGGACGATCCGCAGATGCGTGCCATCGGCGCGCTGGTGCCGTTCCAGGGCTCCGACATGCTGACCGTGTCCAGCCCGTTCCAGCTCGACGGCGAGACCAAGGTCGCCCCGCGCTTCGCCCCGAAAGTGGGCGAGCACAGCGACACGGTGCTGCGCGAGGCGGGCTTCAGTGCCGACGAGATCGATCGCCTGCGCGAACGCGGCGTGGTGGGCTGAACGGAGGACAGGATGGCACGTCTTGACGGGAAAGTTGCCGTTGTCACCGGCGGTTGCTCGGGGATCGGCCGAGCGACGGTGGAGCGGTTTGTTGGGGAGGGGGCGCGGGTGGTGCTGGCGGACATCCAGGATGACGCCGGCGCCGAAATCGCCCGCAGCTTCGGCGATGCGGTGCGCTACCGGCATTGCGACGTCATGCAGGAAGCCGAGATTGCCGCCACGATGCAGGCGGCGGTGGATGCGTTCGGCGGGCTGGACATCGTGTTCAACAATGCCGGTGCCGGCGGCGCACCGCTGGGCATCGAGGAGATGACGGGCGAAGCCTGGGATTCCACCCAGGGGCTGCTGCTGCGCTCGGTGGCGCTGGGGATCCGCCATGCGGTGCCGCATATGCGCGCACGTGGCGGCGGGGCGATCGTCAACACCGCCTCGATCGCCGGGCTGCAGGCGGGGTATTCGCGCATCGCCTATGCGGTGGCGAAGGCGGGCGTGGTGCACCTGACCAAGGTCGCGGCGGCCGACCTGGCGCGCTACCGCATCCGGGTGAACGCGATCTGCCCCGGCTACATCCTGACCAACATCTTCAACGCCAGCATCAATGCCAGCGGCGAGGCCGCCGGCCGGGTGGACGCAGCGCTGCGGCAGATCGCGCCGGACGTGCAGCCGGTGCGCATTCCCGGCTCGCCGCGGCACATCGCCGATGCCTGCGTGTTCCTGGCCAGCAGTGAGGCGGAATTCATCAACGGCACGCACCTGGTGGTGGATGGCGGGCTGACCATCGGGCCGCGCAACGCCTGGGACCCGGAGACGCCATCGCCCATCCGGCTGGCCATGGCCGAGGGGCTGCGCGGCGGCTGACCCGCCGACAGTCCGGTGCAACACGGATGCCGATTGCCCCGCATGCGCGCCCCCCCGGACTGCCCGCTGGGGATTGTCCGCTGGGATCTGCCCGCCGGGGACTGTACGCTCAGGACTGCCCGCTGGGGTTGAAATTCGCCCGCGCCATCCCACCGGCGATTTGCCACGGCCTTCCCTATCTGGCATATCGCCGCGCCAACTCCCATACGGCCACCCGCCCCGAACCAGCCAGATGGCGGCGCGTGTGGCTCCGGCTGCAACAAGGATAGAGCCAAACAAATGCCACTGGCCTACGCTGTGATCATCGCCTGCGGTGTGCTGGCGCTGATCTATGGCCTGATCACAACTCGTCAGGTCCTCGCCGCCGACGCCGGAACGTCCCGGATGCAGGAAATCTCCAACGCCGTGCAGGAAGGCGCCCGCGCCTACCTGAACCGGCAGTACACCACCATCGCCATCGTCGGCGTGGTGATCATGATCATCCTGGGCGTCATCCTCGGCCTGCATGTCGCCATCGGATTCCTGATCGGCGCCATACTGTCGGGCTCCGCCGGCTATATCGGCATGAACGTCTCGGTGCGTGCCAATGTCCGCACCGCGCAGGCTTCCAAGCAGGGGCTGGGCGCCGGCCTGGACATCGCGTTCAAGTCGGGCGCCATCACCGGCCTGCTCGTCGTCGGCCTCGGCCTGCTCGGCATCTCGATCTATTACCTGATCCTGCGCTCCACCATGAGCGGCACGGATGTTCGCCCGGTGCTGGAAGCGATGGTCGCGCTGGGCTTCGGCGGTTCGCTGATCTCCATCTTCGCCCGTCTGGGCGGCGGCATCTTCACCAAGGGCGCCGACGTGGGCGCCGACCTGGTGGGCAAGGTCGAAGCCGGCATTCCGGAGGACGATCCCCGCAACCCGGCGGTGATCGCGGACAACGTCGGCGACAACGTGGGTGACTGCGCCGGCATGGCCGCCGACCTGTTCGAGACCTACGCCGTGACGATCGTCGCCACCATGCTGCTGGCAGCGATCTACTTCACCGGCTCGGTGCGCGACTGGCTGCTGCTGCTGCCGCTGGGCATCGGCGCCATTTGCATCCTGACCTCGGTGATCGGCACCTACTTCGTGAAGCTGGGCCCCGACAACGGGATCATGAAGGCGCTGTACAAGGGCCTGCTGGTGACCGGCGCGCTGTCCGTCGTCGGCATCGCCATCATCATCGCCTGGTTCGTCGGCTTCGGCACGCCGCTGGCGGTGACCACCGGCGGCGCCATCACCGGCCTGTCCATCTTCGGCTGCGCCATCGTCGGCCTGGCGGTGACCGGGCTGATCGTGTGGATCACCGAATACTACACCGCGACCGAGTATCGCCCGGTGCGCTCCATCGCCCAGGCGTCCACCACCGGCCACGGCACCAACGTGATCCAGGGACTGGCGATCTCCATGGAGGCGACCGCGCTGCCGGTGCTGGTGATCTGCGTCGGCATCATCGTCGCGTCGATCATCGCCGGGCTGTTCGGCATCGCCATCGCGGCGACCACCATGCTGTCGCTCGCCGGCATGATCGTGGCACTGGACGCCTATGGTCCGGTCACCGACAACGCCGGCGGCATTGCCGAGATGGCCGACCTGCCGCCCGACGTGCGCAAGACCACGGACGCGCTGGACGCGGTGGGCAACACCACCAAGGCAGTGACCAAGGGCTACGCGATCGGCTCCGCGGGCCTGGCCTCGCTGGTGCTGTTCGCCGCCTACACCCAGGACCTGGCCCACTACTTCCCGACCCTGAAGGTCGATTTCGCCCTGCAGAACCCGTATGTGGTGGTCGGCCTGTTCGTGGGTGGCCTGCTGCCCTACCTGTTCGGCGCCATGGGCATGACCGCGGTCGGCCGCGCCGCCGGCGCCGTGGTGGTGGAGGTGCGGCGCCAGTTCCGTGAGATTCCCGGCATCATGGAAGGCACCGCCAAGCCGGAATACGGCCGCGCCGTGGACATGCTGACCCGTGCTGCGATCAAGGAGATGCTGGCCCCGTCGCTGTTGCCGGTGCTGGCGCCGATCGTGCTGTGGATCGTGATCGATCTGATTGCGGGCCGGGCGGCGGCGTTCGCCTCGCTGGGCGCGATGCTGCTGGGCACCATCGTTACCGGGCTGTTCGTGGCGATCTCGATGACCTCGGGCGGCGGCGCCTGGGACAACGCCAAGAAGTACATCGAGGAAGGCAACTACGGCGGCAAGGGCTCCGACGCGCACAAGGCGGCCGTCACGGGTGATACCGTCGGCGACCCCTACAAGGACACGGCGGGCCCGGCGGTGAACCCGATGATCAAGATCACCAACATCGTGGCGCTGCTGGTGCTGGCGATCCTGGCGGGTTGGCTGCACTAGGCTGAGACTGTAGCTCTCGGGGGGGCCGACGCGAGCCGGCCCCCCGCCCCTGCGCCGCCGCCTTGCCCTCATGGCGAGCGCAGGCCTGCCGGGCAGGCCTTTCCTGCTGGTAACTGCGAAAAGACGTGGATGGCCCGCCTGCGCGGGCCATGACGTTGTACGGCTGCCCGCGGTGCACGGTCACGCGGCGGTGCACGGTCACGCGGCGGTGCACGGTCACGCGGCGGTGCACGGTCACGCGTCGGCCAACCTGACGATGATGGCCGACGCGGAAAGGACCGACGCCGCGGGGCAACCGCATCCGATGGTTCAGCCGGCCCCGGTCAGAACACCTGCACGGTCGGGATCGGCACCACGAAGCGTCCGCCCCAGTCGCGGACCGCCGCCATCTGCGCCGCGATCTCGTCCTTCAGGTTCCACGGCAGGATCAGCACGAAATCCGGTTTCTCCTCCAGGATCGCCTCCGGGGCCCGGATCGGGATGCGCGTGCCCGGCAGGAGATAGCCCTGCTTGTGCGGGCTGCGGTCAACCGTGAACGGCAGCAGCTCCGGCCCGACGCCGCAGTAGTTCAGCAGCGTATTGCCCTTGGCCGGGGCGCCGTAGCCGACCACGCGCTGGCCGGCGCGACGCGCGGCAATCAGGAACTCCAGCAGGTCCAGCTTCGCCTGCACCACGTTCTCGGCGAAGCGGCGATAGGCTTCGGCCCCGGCCAGGCCCGCCGCGACCTCCTGCGCGCGCAGCGCCTCCACCGCGGCCGTCACCGGCTTGTCCGTGTCCTCGACATGCCGGGCGTAGATGCGCAGCGACCCGCCATGGGTCGGCAGTTCCTCCACATCGAACAGCACCAGCCCGTGCCGGGACAGCACCGCCTCGGCGGTCAGCAGCGAGAAATAGGAGAAGTGCTCGTGGTAGATCGTGTCGAACTGGTTCTGCTGCATCAGGCGGAGCAGGTGCGGGAACTCCACCGTGACCACCCCGCCCGGCGCCAGAAGCTCCCGGAAGCCCTGTACGAAATCGTGCAGATCGGGCACGTGCGCCATCACGTTGTTGGCCGCGATCAGCACCGGCGCCGGATGCGCGGCGCGCAACTTGCGGGCGGTCTCCACGCCGAAGAACGCGACGTGCGTGGGAATGCCCTTTTCGATCGCCGCCCGGGCCACATTGGCCGCGGGTTCGACACCCAGCACCGGCACGCCGCGGGCGTTGAAGTACTGCAGCAGGTAGCCGTCATTGCTGGCCACCTCGACGACCCGCGTCTGCGGTCCCAGGCCGAAGCGCGCCACCATCTGCGCGACATAGGCCTCGGCGTGCCGCAGCCAGCCCTCGGAGACGGACGAGAAGTAGAGGTAGTCGCTGAAGATCGCCTGCGGGCTGGCGAACTCACCGAGCTGCACCAGGCGGCAGCGGCTGCAAACATAGGCATGCAGCGGGTAGAACGGCTCCATCGCCTGGGCCTGCCCGGGCGGGACGAAGGCGTTCGCGAGCGGGGACATGCCCAGGTTGGCGAAGGTTTCGGACAGTTCGGCCCCACAGCAGCGGCAGGCCGAAACCGGGGCATCGTGGCGATCCATGCGCCGGGCCTCAGCGACACATCCAGGGCGGATCCCCAGCGGCCATCATGGACTCCAGCGCCTTCTTGTCGCGCAACGTGTCCATCGAGAACCAGAAGCCGTCATGCAGGAATGCCATCAGCTCGCCGTCCTCGGCCAGGCGTTCCATCGGGCCTTTTTCGAACACCGTCGTGTCGTCCTCGATGTAGTCGAATACGCGGGGCGACAGGACGAAGAAGCCACCGTTGATGCGGCCCGCCTCGCCGGGCGGCTTTTCGCGGAACGCGCTGACGCGTTCGCCCTGCAACTCCAGCGACCCGAAGCGTGACGGCGGGTGTACCGCGGTGACGGTGGCGGTCTTGCCGTGGCGCAGATGGAATTCGATCAGTTGGCCGATGTCCAGGCGGGCGACGCCGTCGCCGTAGGTCATGCAGAAAGGCGCGTTGCCCAGGAAGGGACGAAGTTGCTTCAGGCGGCCGCCGGTCATGGTGTCCAGGCCGGTATCGACCAGTGTTACCTTCCAGTCCTCCACCCGACCCGCATGGGTGTAAACATCGTTGCGGCCGAAATCGAACGTAATGTCGCTTGCGTGGAGCCGATAGTTCGCGAAGAAGTCCCGGATCTTGTGCCCCATGTAGCCAAGCGGGATGACGAACTCCTTGATACCGTGTGCCGCATAGATCTTCATGATGTGCCACAGTATCGGGCGTCCGCCGATTTCGACCATCGGCTTGGGACGCGCCTCGGTTTCCTCCATCAGTCGCGTACCGTACCCGCCCGCAAGAATCACTGCCGTACTGACCATCTGGAACCCTCTCTACTCCTTTACATATGTAAAGGCTGTTACGTCATGTCGACACGTTCGCCGAATAGAGGACCAATTTCATGAGTTTTGAGGGCCCCTCTTGTCCAGAATCACGAGAACACATTTTTGTGGATGGAACGACAGGAATTTCTGTGTTTGGAATGGGGAGATGGTTCCCGGAGGCCGCCCGCCCGTGACGTCTTGGGAGAGCAGTGCCGGCCGGCCGTGGGCCTGGAATTACAGTGACGAGCGCCTGCGGCAGTGCTGCGACATCGGACCACGATGGCGCCAAACAGTACAGCTGTCGGTGCCCGGGATACAGGCGGTACGATGACCAGCCCGATCAGCCAGAACATGGGTGAGACGCTTTTCGCTCATGCCGAATCTCTGTTTCCGATTTGCCGCAGCATTACCGGCGCCGGCCTGCGACAGACGCTGCGCTATGTGGCAGAACGAATTCCGCTTCAGACGCGTGAGGTGCCGACCGGCACGCCCGTGCTCGACTGGGAGATCCCGCGCGAGTGGAACCCGCGGCGGGCCTGGATCCGGACGCTTGCCAACGAAACGGTCGTGGATTTCGCCCAGCACACGCTGCACCTGCTGCAATACAGCCGGCCGGTTCCGGAAACCGTGATGACGGCGGGGGACCTTGCGCCGCATCTGCACAGCCTGCCGGACCAACCGGAGCTGATTCCGTATCGCACAGCCTATTACGCCGACACATGGGGCTTTTGCCTGCCGCACCGAGTGCGGCAGGGCATGACCGATCCCGCCTATCGCGTGCTGATCGATGCGACGCTCGAGCCGGGCGCCCTCAGCTATGGGGAATGCTTTCTGCCGGGTCGTGAGGACGGCGAGGTTCTGATCTCGGTTCACGCCTGCCATCCCAGCCTGGCCAACGACAATCTTTCGGGCATCGCCTGCGGTCTGGAGCTGGCGCGCTGGCTGATGGGGCGGGAACGCCGCCTGTCATGGCGCTTCCTGTTTGCGCCGGGCACCATCGGCGCGATCACCTGGCTGGCGGCAAATCCCGACGCCGCATCGCGGATTCGCCATGGCCTGGTGCTGACATGCCTGGGTGACGGCGCACCGCTGACCTACAAGGCATCCCGCCGCGGCGACGCGATGATCGACCGCATCGCCGCACATGTTCTGCAGCATGAGGCTCCACCCGGCGCCCCGGCCAACCGGGTGCGCCCATTCATCCCCTACGGCTACGATGAACGGCAGTACTGTTCACCCGGCTTCGACCTTCCGGTGGGCAGCCTGATGCGCTCGCCGCACGGTGAATTCCCCGAATACCATACCTCCGCCGACGACCTTTCGCTGGTGCGGCCGGAACACCTCGCACGCTCCTTCGCGGCGCTGCAATCCATTGCCGTGGCGATCGAGGGGGATGCGACCTATTGCAACACCAGCCCTTACGGCGAGCCGCAACTCGGACGTCGCGGCCTGTACCGCCCGATCGGCGGTGAGGCGAGCCATCAGGCCTGGGATCAGATGGCGTTGCTCTGGACGCTGAACCTCTGTGATGGCCGGCATACGCTGATCGACGTCGCCGAGCGTTCGGGCAAGCGCTTCGAGGAAATCCGTGCCGCGGCGGACGCCCTGCTGCAGGCCGGCTTGCTGACGCCATCGAACGGACAGGTGCTGGGCAGCGTGGTTCCCGATGCTGCAGCCGGTATCCGGTTTCCCCGACAACCGTATGCCGGATTTGGCACGGCGTGACCCAGGATCGGCCAGGCGGAGTACGACGCCGTTTGCCTGGTAGGAGGCGCGCCGTCGAAGGACGAACGACAATGTGGGCATCACGGATGTTTTTCCCCGCTGTGGGACTTGTGGGCGATATGGTCGGGCCCAGGTCAGAAGGACTGGTATTTCGACGCAACCACGGCACGCAGCAGGTGAATGCGGGCAGGCCTTTGTCCAGCGTGTCGTTTTCCAGCCGCTCTGCGTCGGGCAACGCATGCGGCTTTGGCAACGCCCAGTCGGCAAGGGGGGGCGATTGAGTTCGGAACACTACACCAGCGCGATCGACACCAGACGTTACGCGGCTGCGCAAGCACCCCGAAACGCGGAGCGTGTGCAGTCGCGGACCGGCTCGGATCTCGTACGGGCGCACGGGCTCCTCGCGCTTCTGAAGGAGGATTTCCAGGTTCATAACCGGGAGATCATGCTACCCGGCTTCCAGGCGATCGCGGTGTACCGCTACGGCACCTGGACAAAGACGATCCGGTTTTCCCTTCTGCGGAAGCTGCTGCAAATCCTCTACTGGGGCCTGTACCTTTTCTGCCGCAACATATATGGGATCGAGATTTCCAATTCGGTCCAGGTCGGTCGTCGCCTGGCGCTGGGTCATCAGCACGGGATCGTTGTGCATCCCGACGCCAGGATTGGCGACGACTGCATTATCCGCCAGGGCGTCACGCTGGGCGCGGCGGGGACGTTTCGTCGGAACGAGGCGCCCAGCCTTGGCAACCGCGTGGATATCGGCGTGAACGCGACCATCATGGGCCGGGTCACCATCGGCGACGATGTACGCGTGGGCCCCAACGTCGTGGTACAAACGAACGTCCCCGCGGGATCCACCGTTTTCGCGCAGAGCGCCCGGATCATTTCCGGCGTCAAACGCAGAAGCGACTAGGCGCTGAGGAGTACGGAACGTGGGAAATGCAAGGACTGGCGCCAGTGCGTCCCGCTCGCTGAAGATGGCGGAGACGCTGCGGAAGGCGCGGAATCATGCGGAAGCCATCGCGCACTACCAGGAGGCCGCCGCGGCGGTAGAGATCCCGGATGCCGTGCTGTGCCTGGGCATGGCGCGTTGCCAGATGGCCTGTGGTGAGCCCGCCCAGGCGGTGCACTGGCTGTTGCGCGTCGTCGAGGCCGGAGAGGATTTCCGCGCCTGGCAGGAAGCGGCCAGCCTGCTGGATCGCATCGGCCGCTGCGATGACCTGTCCACGCTGGTTTCCGTCCGACGCCAGGCACGGGTGTGGCTGACCGGCAGCTACACGCTGGTGCAGTTGGCGCCGCTGTTGCGGCTGGCGGCCCTGCACGACGGCATCGTGCTGGAGATTGGCGAGGGCGACTACGGGCAGTTTCAGCAGGACGCGCTGGATGCCGCCTCGCCCCTCTATCGGTTCGCGCCGGACGTCGTGCTGCTGGCCCTGCATCACACCGCCCTGGGGCTGCCGCACTTTGCGCCGGATGCGCCGACGCTGGCGGGGACCGCGGCAGCGAACGTCGTGGCGGTGTGGGACGCAATCCGCACGCATTCCGGGGCACGCGTGGTATCCACCAACATCGCCGCGCCGCCCGAGGAGGTCTTCGGCCACCTCGCCACCCGCGTGCCCGGCGCCCGTACCCGGCTGATCGACGCAATCAACCAGCGGCTGGGCGATGCCGCCGCGGCGCGGACCGGTGTGTCTCTGCTGGATTGCGAAGCCCTGTCGGGCCTGATCGGCAAGCGCACCTGGTTCGACGACCGTTACTGGCATCTGTCGAAACAGGCGGTCTCGTTCCACGCCCTGCCGCTGCTGGCCAGGCATCTGGCCGCGGTGATCGCGGCCGATCTTGGCCTGTCGCGCAAGTGCCTCGTGCTCGACCTCGACAACACGCTCTGGGGCGGGGTGGTCGGCGAGGATGGGCTGAGCGGGATCAGGATCGGCCAGGGTGACGCGGCGTCGGAGGCGTTTCTGGCGTTTCAGCACTATCTCAAGGGATTGCAGGAGAAAGGCGTCATCCTCGCCGTCTGCTCCAAGAACAACGACGCCGACGCGCGCGAGCCATTCGTCGCCCATCCCGACATGCTGCTGAAACTTTCGGATTTCGCCATGTTCGTTGCGAACTGGGAGCACAAGCCGGAGAACCTCACGACGATCGCCAGGACGCTGAACATCGGCATGGACTCGCTGGTGTTCGTCGATGACAACCCGGTGGAGCGGGCGGTCGTTCGCAAATTCTGCCCGGACGTCGGCGTGATCCCCCTGCCGGCGGATCCAAGCGGCTATGTCCGCGCGCTGAGCGACTACCTGGGGTTCGAGACCACGGCATTTACCCCCGAGGATGCGCGCCGCACGGAACAGTACCGCGCCAAGGCGCAGATCTCGGAGCTGGAAAGCAGCGCGTCGTCCATCGAGGAGTTCCACCGTTCCCTGCGGATGCGGGCGGTCGTCGCGCCATTCGACGAGCTTCACATGCCACGCATCGTCCAGCTCATCGGCAAGACCAACCAGTTCAACCTGACCACGCCACGCTATTCCGCCAGCGAGGTGCATTCGGCGATGGCGGAACCGGGCGCGGTTCACCTGTATCTCAAGCTGCAGGACCGCTTCGCCGATCACGGGCTTGTCAGCCTCGTCATGGCTCGGCGCGACGGAGAGTCATTGGATATCCATCTTTGGCTGATGAGCTGCCGGGTGATCGGTCGCACGGTCGAAGCCGAATTGCTGTCGCATCTGGCACGCGCCGCCCTGCGCCAGGGACTCCGCTACCTGCGTGGCACCTACAGGCCAACGCGAAAGAACGCCATGGTGCGGGATCTCTATGCAAAGCTTGGCTTCGAGCTCGTGGAGACTCAGGCGGACGGCACCACCGTGTGGGCTTATGATCTCGACGTCCGGCCGCCCCCGGAACCGGGTTTCATCGAGGTCATCACGTGCGAAACGGAACAACAGAAGGTGGCCACGCCAGCATGACGGTTGACGAACGTCTTCATGAAATCTTCCGCTCGGTCTTCGCCGATGACGCACTGATGCTGCGCAACGACATGACGGCTGCGGATATCGACGCCTGGGATTCGGTCGCGCACATCAACCTGATGTTCGCGATCGAACAGGAGTTCGGGTTCCAGTTTCCGGGCAATGAGCTTGCCGAGATGGAAAACATCGGCGAACTCAAAGACTATCTGGCGCAGAAGGCGGATCGCTGACGACCGCGACGACGTGGACCCCGGCGGGGCGGACCTGGCGCCGGGCCCGCTGGCCGTGTTGCACGCCCTGCCCTTCACCATGCGGGAGCTGACGCCTTGCGGTTCGAGTCAACCGAGATTGCCGGCCTTGTCGCAGTCCGGCTGCAGCGCCAT
The DNA here is from genome assembly GCA_963721065.1 of uncultured Alphaproteobacteria bacterium. Lineage (GTDB taxonomy): Bacteria > Pseudomonadota > Alphaproteobacteria > Acetobacterales > Acetobacteraceae > CAWBLP01. The sequence continues at coordinate 207,554 of CAVRHO010000007.1, read as the reverse complement.
GAGGACGAGCGCGGGTCGTTCTGTCGCCTGTTCGATCGCGAGGCATTCCGCGCCCAGGGGCTTGCGGCGGATTTCGTGCAGCAGAGCCTGTCGGTGACGCGGCGCGCTGGAACACTGCGCGGGCTGCACTTCCAGCGCCCGCCGCATGCCGAGGTGAAATTCGTCCGCTGCACGCGTGGCGCGATTCACGACGTGGTGGCCGATCTGCGCCCGAGTCACCCAGCTACCGGCACTGGCAGGCCTTTCGCCTGGCGGAGGATGGTGACCTGGCGCTGTACATTCCGGCCGGCTGCGCGCATGGCTTCCAGACGCTGCGTGACGATTGCGAGGTCCTGTATCAGATGGACACCATGTACCAGCCGGACCACGCGGACGGCGTCCGCTTCGATGATCCTGCGCTGGGCATCGCCTGGCCGCGCGCCGTTACGACGATTGCCGGGAAGGACCTGGAATGGCCTGCTCTGGCTCATTGGCCATAGCATCGGGCGCTGCCTTGTTCTTGTGAAGATACGGCTTCAACGTCACCCAGATATGGCGGGCATCCTCGCGCAGCTTGGGGCGCAACGGCTTGACCGGGTGCCACAGTTTGTTGCGACCGCGGCCCGGCAGCCAGCGGGCCGGACGAAACACCAGTGAGCCTGGGGCAAGGTTCGCGTCCGCCGGCGTGTTCGTGTAGAAGCGGTTGCGGTTTTCCGGCCGGACGAATTCGCCGTCACCGCCGAAATCCTCCAGCGTATATCCGGCGCGATTCAGGATGGTGGGCCAGGTCGCCTCACAATGCCCTGTCCAGCCTACGCGGTAGGCCCGGTCGATCGCCTCCAGGCCGCGCCGGGAAATGCGCAGGATGGGCATGAAACTGCACAGCCTGTCATGGGCAGGCAGGGCGCCAACCGACTCAGGCGGATGCAAGGTGGGCCAATGCATCCACCCCACGTCATCGGACGCGCGACGGATACTGGAACCCAGGAAATCGGCATTGCTGGCCTGGAACGCGGTGAACAGGTACGGCCAGGACCCGCTGAAGCGGACATCGTATTCGATGAACCAGTAATGGTCGTAGGTCGGATGCGTGCGAAAGAAATGCAGCGCGATCAGGTCGGTGTGCCCACCCTGCCAGAGGCTCCAGTTCGGGCCGCTCAACTTACCCTCGTAGCCGGGATCCTTCAGTTCGGGCGTGGTGACGAAGTGATGCGGCACGCCGAGCAGTTCGGGCGGCTTGGGCCGGCCGGGCGGCTGATGCATGAGCACGCATGCTTCATAGTCGGGCAGTCCGACAACGAGGCTGTTGAACATGCGAAGCAATTGTCGGTTCAGGTGATGCGTCTGCAGCACGACGACGGTGCGTGCGGGCGGCACGTTGGCGTGTGTCGCGTTGGTATCGTCACTGGCCATGGCACACCCTTTGTCTTGCGTGTCGGAAATCCGGCTCAGGTCCTTTTGCCTGGCGCCGGTCATCAACCGGGGGTAGGCAATGCGAACATCCTGTTTCTAGCATACCCGCCCGGTCGTGGTGGAACACGAAAAAATACCGACTGAGATATTGATTGACTGCGCCGTAGAACCGTTGACTGTCAAATCGGCTGCATCGGCCGCATGATGATGTCCGTCACTTCTGCGCTACGCGGCAGCCGCAGGGCCGCCTCGACCATGCTGGCCACATCCTCCGGCTGCATCAGCATCTCGGGCCGCAGGTCGCGTCCCTCCATTGCATGGATCGCCTTCTGCATCGGTGTGTGCGTACGGCCCGGAAATATGCTCAGCACGCGGATTCCATATGGATTCAGGTCGTGTCGCAGGGCATCCACGGCGGCCTTGAGGGCGTGCTTGCCGGCTGCATAGGCCGCTGCTTCGGAACTCGCGCGCAATCCGGCGGAAGAATTCACGAAGACCACCTGCCCCTTGGCTGCCCGCAGCCGCTGCAGGCAAGCCACCGTCAGCAGGATCGGGGCGTGGACGTTCACCCGGTCGAGCGCGGCCCACCGTTGTGCATCCATCGTCGTGATCGGTCCCCGCTCATAGAGACCGGCGCTGTGCACCAGGACATGAAGCTGCGGTTCCAGGGCCGCGACCACACGGGACACGGCGTCGGCGCCCGACAGATCGACCGGCAGGATGCGCATCCGGTCGCCCGCCGTCGCCGCGACACACTCCAGCTTCGCGACATTCCGCCCGATCAGCAGAACGTTCATGCCCTGATGCGCCAGCGCGCGTGCGATGGCTCGGCCTATCCCGCTGCCGGCGCCTGTTACAACCGCATTGTACCCATTTACACTCGTTGACATGCCCCCTCCTTACAAGGGCGTCACTTAGCATGCAGAGGATCGCCAGTGGTCCGGAGTCAAGCGATGGTGATGCCTATAGCGGATTCACATGGATTTATTATACGTATGGAGCAGCGGACCAGAGGAGCTTGGCATGCGCATTCTCGTCACCGGCAACATGGGCTATGTGGGCTCTGTGCTGGTCGGGTACCTGCGACATGTTTTTCCGGCAGGCGAGCTCATCGGGTTCGACAGTGGGCTGTTCGCCAACTGCCTCACAACGCCGCACCGTGCGCCGGAGACGCTGCTCGACGCCCAGTACTTCGGCGACATGCGGGACTTTCCCGCGGCGTTGTTGGACGGCGTCGATGCCGTGGTACATCTTGCTGCCATTTCCAACGATCCGATCGGCAACCGTTTCGAAGCGGCGACCGAGGCCATCAACCGGGGGGCCAGCCTGCGCCTGGCGGCGACGGCCGCGTCGGCCGGCGTGGGTCACTTCGTGTTTGCCTCAAGCTGCAGCGTCTATGGCGCCGCGCCGGGGGATGCGCGCTGCGAAACCGATGCGGTGAACCCGCTGACCGCCTATGCCCGCTCCAAGGTCATGACCGAGCAGGGCCTGGCGCAAATGGACCTGAACGGCATGACGGCGACATGCCTGCGCTTCGCCACCGCCTGCGGCATGTCCGATCGGTTGCGCCTGGACCTGGTGCTGAACGATTTCGTTGCTTCGGCACTGACGACCGGCGAGATAAAGGTGCTGAGCGACGGCACGCCGTGGCGCCCGCTGATCGACGTGCGCGACATGGCGCGGGCGATCGGGTGGGCCATCACGCGCGACCCGGCGCAGGGCGGCCCCGTGCTGGTGGTGAATGTCGGTTCCGACGAACGCAACCACCAGGTGAAAGACCTGGCCGAGGCGGTGGCAGCTTCGGTCCCGGGCACGTCGGTAGATATCAACACGGCGGCGCAGCCGGATGGCCGCTCCTACCGGGTGGATTTCTCGCAGTATCGTCGCCTGGCTCCGGAGCATCAACCGCAGCAGCGTTTGCAGGATTCGATCGCCGGCCTGGTGAAAGGCCTTCAGGACATTGGCTTTGCCGACCAGGACTTCCGGCACACGACGAAAATGATCCGGCTGAACGCGCTGGCGGCGCTGGTCAACCGGGATGAAATGGGCAGTGACCTGCGTTGGCGGCGCGCTGCCTGACGCGCGCGTTCGGCCCCCGCGCAGGCGGCGGCGTCAGTCCGCAGCAGGCCGGAGCTGCGGTTTCCCGAACCTGCCGGGGTTCTGCTGCCAAGGAAGCAGCCGAGCAGTTCTGGGACCGTGCCTTCTGTGCGAATAGTACGACCAATGGAGTACTGGACACGACTTGCCATTCGTCGCACGTGTGTCAGTTGCGGTCCGCTGGCATCGCCGTATTCGGCCGTATTTGCCGCCAATGGGCGCGTTGCTGTAGCGCCGGAGCGGCTTCGGCCCTTTCCGGTGTTACCGGCGTGACGCGATGCCACAGAAGATTTTCGCCCTGAGCTGACCCAACAGGCAGAAAACTGCAAGTCCCTTCATAGAATTGATATAAGTCAATGATATCGGCCCGGCAGCATGATTTGTTTGCGCCCGGCACAAGTGCCTCAGCCGCAGACCGCAGACAGGAACGTTTCCGATGTCCGGCCTGAGCTGAACGAGCTGAACCGATATGTGTGGAGTGGCACGACATGATCAGAAACCTCCTGTTCGCAGCCGCAGCCGTTTTGGGTTTGAGCGCACTGGCGGCGTGCACACAGCCCGCATCGCAACCGGCCCCGCAGGCGCCTGCGATGCAGCAGACGCCTGCGATGCACCAGGCGCCGGCATCGGCACCGACGACCGAACAAGAAGCGCCTTATCCGTGTCCGCCGGCCACCACGGGTGGGTGCGGCTAGCCACCTCTCTGTGGGCCGGAGCCGGATGATGTTGGGCGTGTCGCCATCCCGGCGGCACGCCCAACGTCGCGGTGGGCCGCCGCACACCGCAGGCCGGGCCCCAGGTCCGTTCACCACAATGGTCCGCGCAGACGGGTCATCCGAGCCTTCCGTCGCCGCCGACATCATCCGTGTGCCGACCACGACAATAGGTGGCCGGCCGACGGCCTGCCTCTGCACTTGGTTGACATGACACCAGTGAGCGGGTTCCGCCGGCATGGGTACGGCGGCGCGGCGGCTGCGGCGCCGGCTACTTGCCGCGCCTGGCCCGCCGCTCCTTCAGCGCGGCGTCCATCATGTGCCGGCGGGTGGTTGCCTCAGTCTTCGCGCGCTGCAGGATGACGTCAGACCGCGCAAGGCTTTGCTTCGTCCGCTGCGTGACACTACGGACGAGGCGTCCGGCCAAGCCTGCTATTCGGCTGAATTCGCTCATGCCGGGAGTGGACCACGGCGTGGTCGCTTTGAGAAGTGTGGGGCCTTGAGACGTCCGGAGCACGCAACCTGCACGGTTCGTGCGGTGATCGAAGATGACACTGATTTCCGAACGCGCCGGACAGGAGGTTGGCTGGGGGACCTGGATTCGAACCAAGGATGCCCGGGTCAGAGCCGGGAGTTTTACCGCTAAACTATCCCCCAACCGGTGCGGGAGCGCGAAATAGCATCTCACGCCGGCCCGGGCAACCGCCAGAAGGCCGTAAAATCGCGTCTGTGAACCTCCGGCTCACCCCAGCAGGAACCACAGCCGAAACAGCAGGGTTTCGCTAAGGGTCTGGCGCGCCAGGCCCGGCATGCGCAATGCCCGCAGCCGACGCAGCCGCCCCCCCTGCAGCGCCCGGTCCAGCGTTACCACCTGCGCCGCTGCCGACGGCGCCAGCAGGTCCGACTGATCCGCCAGCGCGGCCACGTTCTGGCGGAACATCTGCATGAACATTCGCGGCCCACGCCGCAGCGCCGCGATGCCGCGGCGCAGCGAACTCGACGACGCGCCCACCAAATTTCCCGCGTGCTGGCGATACAGCAGCACCGGCTGCTCATCCACCACCACCTGCCCGCCGGCCCCGGCGACCACCAGGTAGCACCACCAGTCGTGCATACAGGCAGCGGGCCGCCGGCTCTGCCCGACCAGTGCGGCCGCCGGCCCGTTCAGTATGGCCGTGCAGCCGGCGGCAATGTTCTGCGTCAGCGCGGCCGGGAACCCGGGCGGTTGCCGCAGGGGGCGGGACAGCGCGATGGGGTGCAACTGCGTGTCCACCAGCATCTGCCGGGCGCAATACAACGCCGGAGCCTCTCCGGAAATCCGTTGCAACCGACCCAACCCCCGGGCCAGCTTGTCCGGCAGCCAGATGTCGTCCTGGTCGGCGAAAGCCATCGTCCGGTAGCCGGCGGCGCCGGCCGACTGCAGCAACCGCATGAAGCTCTCGCCGCTGCCGACGCGACCATCCTGCGGCAGACTCGTCGCCCGGTCAGGCGGCAGGCCCGCGAGGAATTCGGTGACGATCGCCTGCGTGCCGTCGGACGACCCGTCGTCACGCCAGAACAACACCCAGTCGTGGTGGGTCTGGGCGAGCAGGCTGTGCAACTGGGCAGCGACGAAGGGCGCACCGTTGTAGGTGGACAGCAGGACTGCCACCCGCCCATCCGGTATGGCTTCGCCCTGCCCGCCCGCAAGACCGCACAGCGGGTCACCCGCCTGGCCGGGACTGGCCCAGGGATCGCCTGCCTCCGGGACGTTCTCACGCGGCAGGCGCAGGGTCATCGCGGGACGGTCAGCCGCCGGTGGCAAGTATGGCATCGACGGTGGGGCCCAGGCTGCTGCGCCAGTCCGGCAGCCGCACACCGAATGTCGCAGCCAGCTTGCCACAATCGAACCGGGAGTCGGCCGGCCGCCGTGCCGGTGTGGGCCAGTCGGCGGTGGCGATCGGCGCCACCTCCGGCATCCGCAGGCCGTGCCGGGCGGCTTCCTCGAAGGCTGCCGTGGCCAGGCCGTGCCAGGTCGTCCAGCCGCTGCCGGCCGCGTGGTACACGCCGGCAAACCGGTCCTGCCATCCCTCCGCGGCGATGCGGGCGGCAATCGCCAGGATGGCCCGGGCCAGGTCCGCCGCGTTGGTGGGACAGCCCTTCTGGTCAGCCACCACGGTCAACCGGTCGCGGGTGCGTCCCAGCGTCAGCATGGTCCGCACGAAGTTCTTGCCGGTGGCCGAATAAACCCACGCGGTGCGCAGCACGATGGATCGGGGACACAGCCGCATCACGGACTGCTCTCCGGCCGCCTTGCTGACGCCGTACACACCTTGCGGTGACACCGGGTCGGTCTCGACATAGGGCGCCCCCTTGGCGCCGTCGAACACGTAGTCGGTCGAGATATGAATCAGCGGAATGCCCGCCGCGGCGCAGAGCATCGCCAGTTCGGCAGGCCCGTCGCGATTGGCGCGGAATGCGGCGTCCGCATCGGTCTCCGCGGCATCCACCGCGGTGTAGGCGGCCGCGTTGACCACCAGCGACGGCGCCGTCTCCGCCATCACCGCGGCCATGGTTACCGACCGGGCGAAATCGAAGACCGGCCGGCCGACCCGGCGCACGGGCACGCGCGCCACGGCTTCCAGTGCCGTCGCAACCTGACCGGACCCGCCGGTCACCAGGATCGGTCGGGTCGCCATGCCAGACGTCGCCATTTCAGACCTGGAACCACACGGGGCAGTCCGCCAACCGCGGCAGCACCTGATCCTTGTCGGACAGCACCGCCTCCTCGGGACGGATCGGCCAGGGTAGTGCCAGGTCGGGATCGTTCCAGATCACTCCGCGTTCGGCCGCTTTGTCGTAATCCGCGGTGACCTTGTAGATCACCTCGGTATCCGGCTGCAGCGTGCAGAATCCGTGCAGGAACCCACCGGGAATCCACAACTGCTGCCAGTTCTCCGCGCTGAGCACCGCCGCGGCGTGCTGGCCGAAGGTCGGCGAGCCATGCCGGACGTCCACCGCCACGTCCCAGATCGCGCCGCGCACCACGCGCACCAGCTTGCCCTGCACGCTGGGCTGGATCTGCAGGTGCAGGCCGCGCACCACGCCGCGCACCGCGGAGTAGCTGTGGTTGTCCTGCACGAAGGGACCCGGAATGCCGATCTCCTGATAGCGCCGCTGGCTCCAGGTCTCGGAAAAGAACCCGCGCCCGTCGCCGAAACGGCGGGGAGTCAGCAGCAGGACTTCGGGCAGCGCCAGGCGTTCGACGTTCAAGCCAGTTCCCCTTCGGCCAGTTCCAGCAGCACGCGCCCGAGTTCGGTTTTCCCCAGCCGCCTCGCCTGCCCGCGCAGCGCGGTGGCGTCGATGAAACCCATGCGGAACGCCACCTCCTCCGGGCAGCCGACCAGCATGCCTGTGCGCGACTGAATTGTCTGCACGAACGTCGCCGCCTGCAAAAGACTGTCGGGCATGCCGGCGTCCAGCCAGGCGCAGCCGCGCGACAGCCGCTCCACCTGCAGCGTGCCGGCCTCCATGTACAGGCGGTTGAGGTCGGTGATCTCCAGTTCGCCGCGCCGCGACGGTCGGATGGTGCGGGCCAGGTCGCTGACCTGATTGTCGTAGAAATACAGCCCGGTCACCGCCCAGTTGGAGGTCGGGGTGGTGGGCTTTTCCACCACCTCCACCGCCTTGCCGGCCGCGTCGAAACTGACCACGCCATAGCGTTCCGGGTCGCGCACCTGATAGGCGAACACCGTGGCACCCACCGGGCGGCTCGCAGCGGCCTGCAACACGGTGGACAGGTGATCGCCGTGGATCAGATTGTCACCCAGCGCCAGCGCGCAGGCCTCACCGGCGATCCAGTCCCGCCCGATCAGAAACGCCTGCGCGATCCCGTCCGGGTTCGGCTGCTCCGCATAGGCGAAGCGCACGCCGAAGCGCTCGCCGCTGCCCAGCAGCCGACGGAACTGCGGCAGGTCCTCCGGCGTGGAGATCACCAGGATGTCGCGGATCCCGGCCAGCATCAGCGTGGACAGCGGGTAATAGACCATCGGCTTGTCATACACCGGCAGCAACTGTTTCGATGCCGCCAGCGTCATTGGATGCAGCCGCGTGCCGGAGCCGCCCGCCAGTAGAATGCCCTTCATGCCGCCGTCCCCAGCCGCTGTCCGGCATAGCGCTGGGCGCGCACCGGCCCCCACCATGCCTGGTTGTCCAGATACCAGTCGATCGTGCGCGCCAGCCCGGTGGTGAAGTCGTGTGGCGCTTTCCAGTCCAGCGCCGCCTCGGTACGGGCCGGATCGATTTCGTAGCGGAAATCGTGCCCCGGCCGGTCGGTCACGAAGCGGATCAACCGCTCGCGCGGGCCCGCCGGATCCGGTCGCCTGCTGTCCAGGTAGGCGCAGATCGCCCGCACCACCTCCAGGTTGCTGCGCGGCTGTCGGGCGCCGATCGCGTAGGTGCCACCAGGCTGTCCGCGTTCCAGCACACGCACCAGCGCCGCAGCGTGGTCCTCGACGAACAGCCAGTCGCGTTGGTTGGACCCATCGCCGTACACCGGCAGTTCCTTGCCCTCCAGAGCGTTCAGCGTCACCAGCGGGATCAGCTTCTCGGGAAACTGCCAGGGACCGTAATTGTTGCAGGTGTTGCTGACAATGGTCGGCAGGCCATAGGTGTGCCACCAGGCCCGTACGAAATGATCCGACGCCGCCTTGCTGGCGGAGTACGGGCTGCGCGGATCGTACGGCGTTGTTTCGGTAAACGGCGGATCGCCGGCATGCAGCGCGCCGAACACCTCATCGGTGGATACGTGGTGGAAACGGAATGCCGCCCGGCGATCGCCCTCCAGACCGGCATGGTACCGCCGCGCCGCCTCCAGCAGCACGAACGTACCGACCACATTGGTCTGCAGGAAGTCGTCGGGCCCGTCGATCGAGCGATCGACATGACTTTCCGCCGCCAGGTGCATCACCGCATCCGGCTGATGACTGGCGAAGACCTGGCGCATCGCCGTCGCATCGGCAATATCCGCGTGCACCAGGACGTGACGCCGGTGATGCCGAGCCTCCTCCAGCGCGTCTTCGGACGCGGCGTAGGTCAGCTTGTCCACGTTGATCACGACGTGATCGCCGTGACGGATCAGGTGGCGCACCACGGCGGACCCGATGAACCCGCATCCACCGGTCAGCAGCACCTTCATACAGGCAAGTCCTTTCCCTGGCAGTTCCCGCCATCGGCGCGATGACGGGCATCCCCGACCGGGCCACAATCGACTCGGCCACAATCGACGCGGCCGCAGTTCCACTCTCGCACCCATCACGGCCGCAGACAGTTAGAACCATCACGCCCAGGCAAAGGCCGTCATCCCCGGCGTGGTCTGCGGGTTAATTCCGCGCGAACCGACACGTTATGCCGCATTCCTGTGGCTTCGGGAAAGCGCTGTCTGCACCAGCGGAAACGTTGCCGGACGGCGACCGTTCAGTGCTTCAGCAACAAAGGCAGGCGGGCGTGGTGCAGGACGTGCTCGGTGACGCCGCCCAGCACCCATTCCAGAAGCCGACCACGCCGGTAGGCGCCCAGCACCAGGCCGTCGGCACCGGCCGTGGCGGCGGCGTCCAGCAGCATGGCGCCGTCGCCTGCGTCGGTTGGCGCAACGGTTCGCGTGGCGAAGCCGCCCTGCCAACCCGGCGGCAGCGGCGGTGTGGTGCCGGACGGGTGGTTCGCCACCTCGATGGCGGTGATCTGCCCCGCGGCCGCCAGCCAGGGCTGCAGCCCGCTCAGCGCCCCCCGTGTGCTGGGCGAGTCGCGCCAGCCCACCGCCAGGTGCCGGCCGAAGCGTCCGCTCCAGCCCGCGGGCACGGCCAGCACCGGGTGGCGCCCGGCGAACAGCACCGCGTCGAAGGCTGCCCGCTCCAGGTGCGGCGGATGTGGGCCGGGCAGCGCCATCACCACCAGGGCCGCCGTTGTCGCCCGCGCGCGCACCTGCTGGGCCGGCACGCCGGTGGCGTCGTTCCAGTCGGAGGCCGGGGCGGCCGGCCGCCAGGCGGTCCAGGCGGCCTGCAATGCGGCGCGGTCCGCGGCCGCCCGCTGCTCCAGCGCCGCACGACGCTCCTCGGTCAGCACCTCCTCGGTGGGCAGGATGGTCGCGCCCGGATCGGGATGCACGTACAGGACGGAGAGGTGCGGCGACGGCAGGGCCCTGGCGGCATCCGCGGCGGCGCGCAGGCAGGCGGCCGCCGCCTCGGGCCGGTTCAGCACCACCAGGATCTCCGATCCACTCATGCGCGCCCCAGCATCACACCGAACCACACGAACAGCAGGCACAGCGCGACCGAGCCAAGCACATAGCCACCGGCGCGCACCACCTCACCCGATTGCAGCAGCTCCAGCGTCTGCAGGCTGAATGAGGAGAAGGTGGTGAAACCGCCGCACGCCCCGACCAGTACCAGCAGCCGCACACCGTTGGGCACGTCCAGCGGCCCGGTATCGGCGGTCAGTGCCCCGAACCAGCCGATCACGAAGGATCCCACGATGTTGACCAGCATCGTGCCCCACGGGAAACGCGGCCCGGTCAGGCTGGCGACCGCCGCCGCGACCCAGAACCGACCCATGCTGCCCAGCGCGCCACCCAGCGCCACCCAAAGAAAATTCGTCAACTGCACGGCAAAACCCCTCTGGCCTCACCATAGCGGGAGCGCGGCGCGTGACCAGGGGGCGCGTGACCAGGGGGGCGCGTGACCAGGGGGCGCGTGACCAGAGAGGGCCCCGTGACCAGAGAGGCCCCGTGACCAAAGAGGCACCCGTGACGAGGGCGGGTCGGCATTGCGTCACCCGCATGACATACCCCCTGGCACGGTTATCATAAGCTGCCTTATCATAAGCTTGTTCTTGAGGAGGCGATTCCGGGTGCAACACTGCCAGCGTGACCTGCTCTTCCTGCTGCACGACGTCGCGCGACTGCTTCGCGTCGATGCCGACAAGCGGGCACGGGCAGCCCATGACATGACTCGCGCGCAGTGGGGTATCCTGATCTGGCTGGAACGTCAGCCCGGCAGCTCCCAGAAGGAGCTGGCCGAACTGCTGGACGTCGAGCCCATCACCGTCGCCCGGCTGATCGACCGGCTGGAAGCGCGCGGCGTGGTGGAGCGCCGGCCGGACCCCAAGGACCGCCGCATCTGGCGCCTGCACCTGAAGGATGCCGCCATCCCGGTGCTGCGTGAGATCGACGAGGAGCGCGCCGACATCACGGCCATGCTGACCCAGGGCATCGACCGCGACACCCTGGAAACCATGACGGAAGCTCTTCTGCGTATGAAGACGACGCTGGTGCAGGAGGCGCATGCGGCCCGCCGGCAGGCCGAATCCAACCACCACGACACCGACGCGAAGGAAGTCGCCTGATGTCGCAAACCGCCACAGCCGGGGCGCCGGCCAACCCGCGGGTCACCGACGCACCGGTGCGCCGCAGGGTCAGCCGCCGAGCGCTGCTCCGCCCCATCCTGATGCTGGGCGGGATCCTGGTGGTGGCGATCGGCGCCGGCGCCTGGTGGCTGACCGGCGGCCGCTACGTCTCGATCGACAATGCCTATGTGCGGGCCGCGAAGGAAGCACTGTCCACCGACGTCTCCGGCATCGTGGTTTCGGTTCCGGTGCACGAAGGCCAGCGCGTCAGGAAGGGCGATGTGCTGCTGAAACTTGATCCGAGGCCCTTCCAGATCGCCCTGACGGCCGCGAAAGCCAACCTGGGGATCGTGGTGTCCAACCTGAAGGCCGACCAACTCGACTACCAGCGCATGCTGCGTGAGGTGGACGTGAAGGCGGCGCAGGTCCAGGCGGACCAGGCGAATTTCGACCGCTACGCCAAGCTGGTGAAAGGCGGCGGCGTGACCCGCGTGGACTACGACAATGCGAAGTTCCAGCTTCTGGCGGATCAGCACGGCCTGGCGGCCCTGAAGACCCAGGCCAATGTGCAACTGGCCAAGCTGGGCGGTGATCCGCATCAGCCGGTGCACGAGATGTCGGGCTACATGGAGGCCAAGGCGAGGGTCGATGAGGCACAGCGCCAGCTCGACCACACGGTGATCTACGCGCCGTTCGACGGCATCGTTACCCAGGTGGACACGGTGCAGCCGGGCATGTACCTGGCCGCCGCCACCGCGGCGTTCGGCATCATCTCCACCAAGCGGATGTGGATAGAAGCGAACCCCAAGGAAACCGAGCTGACCCATGTGAAGCCGGGCGACCCGGTGAGCGTGACGGTGGACACCTACCCGGGCCGCACCTGGAAGGGCAAGGTGCAGAGCATCGCACCCAACAGCGGATCGGAGTTCTCGATCCTGCCGGCGCAGAACACCTCCGGGAACTGGGTCAAGGTGGTGCAGCGCATCCCGGTGCGCATCAGCATCGACCGCAAGCCGGGCGATCCCGAGCTGCGCGCCGGCATGAGCGTGGAAGCCAATATCGACACCGGACATACCCGCACGCTGCACGACTTGTTCTGAAATAAGGAATACGAAGCCGCAGCCCCGTTGCGAGAGGGAGCCGGGCAGAGGGGAAACGTGCGAGACCCGCAAACCCGGGGTGGGCCTGGCCGCCTTCCCCCTGCCCCCTCCCGGACGGGAAGGCGGAGACAGTAGGAACGCCTCGTGCCACCCTCCTCGCCCGACCAGGTTCCCCACCGCCTGATCATCACGCTGTGCACCGTCGGTGCGACGCTGATGCAGGCGCTGGACCAGACGATCGCCAATGTCGCCCTGCCCTACATGCAGGGCAGCCTGTCGGCGACCTATGACGAGATCACCTGGGTCCTGACCAGCTACATCACCGCCGCGGCGATCATGACCGCGCCGGTGGGCTGGATGGCGGCGCGCTTCGGCCGCAAATACCTGTTCATCGCCTGCCTTATCGGCTTCACCGTCACCTCCATGCTGTGCGGTGCCGCGCAGTCGCTGGACGAGATGGTCATCTTCCGCCTGATGCAGGGCATGTTCGGCGCCGCCCTGGTGCCGCTGTCGCAGGCGACGATGATGGACATCTACCCGATGGAGCAGCGCGGCCAGGCGATGGCGATCTGGGGCGTCGGCGTCATGGTGGGCCCGATCATCGGCCCGACCCTCGGCGGTTACCTGACCGAGATGTACAACTGGCGCTTCGTCTTCTACATCAACCTGCCCTTCGGCATCCTCGCCACGCTCGGCCTGCTGTTTTTCATGCCGCGCTCGCATCCCAACTTCAACATGCGGTTCGACTGGATCGGCTTCGGCGTGCTGTCGCTGGGCATCGGCGGGCTGCAGATGATGCTGGACCGCGGCCAGAGCCAGGACTGGTTCAGCTCCGGCGAGATTCTCGCTGAAGCCGTGCTGGGCGGGTTGGGCCTCTACCTGTTCATCGTCCACATGCTGACCGGCAAGCGGCCGTTCATTCCCCCCGCGCTGTTCGCCGACCGCAACTTCGCCTCGGGTCTGGCGATGATGTTCGCTGCCGGCACGATCCTGGTGTCCAGCTCCGCGCTGATGGCACCCTGGCTGCAGAACCTGGCGAACTACCCGGTGGAGAGCGCCGGCCTGCTGATGGCGCCGCGCGGCATCGGCACGATGGGCGCCATGCTGCTGGCCGGGCGCCTGAGTTCGCGGCTGGATCCCCGCAAGGTCATCGCTTTCGGCATCCTGCTGCTGGTGTGGTCGATCTGGGAGATGACGCACTGGACGCCGGATGTGGACCAGACCTGGATCGCGCTGACCATCGTGGTGCAGGGCGCCGGCCTGGGCTTCATCTTCATCCCGCTGCAGGTGATCGCCTTCGCCACGCTGCCGGCGCAGTTGCGAACCGACGGCGCGTCGCTGTTCAGCCTGTTCCGCAATATCGGCGCGGCGATCGGCGTGTCCGTCACCTCCTTCATGCTGGCGCACAACACGCAGGTGCTGCACGAGCAGATCGGCTCCTACGTCACGCCGTTCAATCGCGCGCTGCAGTCGGGGGGCAACGTGGGGCGCATGATGGATCCCACCACGGCGCATGGCGCCGCGCTGCTGGACCATACCATCAATCATCAGGCGCAGATCATCGCCTACATGAACGACTACAAGATGATGATCTTCACCACATTGCCGGCGCTGCTGCTGTTGCTGCTGATGCGCCGCCCGCGCCGCATGGCCCCGGCACCCGCCAACTCGCACGCAGCGCTGGACTGACATCGACCCGCGCCATGCTTGGCACGCGGTCAGCCATTCACCGTCAGGTTTGGCACGCGGTCAGCAGTTCACCGGCAGGTTTGGCACGCGGTCAGCGGTTCACCGTCAGGTTTGGCACGCGGTCAGCGGTTCACCGTCATGGCCCGCGCAGGCGGGCCATCCACGTCTTTTCGAAGCTGCAATCCATATAAGTCGCGCATGGCCGGGCGGGACCCGGCGGTTGACACCGGAACGATCGGTTCGGGGCACAGCGGTACGCGCCTTGTCGGGAGGTGGATGGCCGGCTCAAGGCCGGCCATGACGCGGGAGAGCGGTGCTTATCCGCACCCCTTTTCGCCTGTGCACAGGCTCGCCATTCAGGACTTCATCGCTCGCATCCACGGGACAGCGTGATGCCCGGACGTCACCGACCCTGAGGCGGTACGGCCGCGCCTCGGTCAACCTCAACGCGGGTCGGCACGAGGCAAGCGGCGCTCAACCCCGCTTGTCCGCGGGACGCCGTTAAGACTTCTCTTACCGCGTCCATGGAGACTCCGACGCGGGAGCACGCCCCGCCGCTGGCCAAATTGAGGCAGATCAAGGCTCCCCCCGGACTTCAGGAGCAGGCTTGCGCCATGAACGAAGCAACCACACGCGCCGCGGGCAAGCCCGGGGCCGGCGCCGTGGCGCAGCACGGCCCCGCCGCGGTGATCACCCGGGACGGTCTGGCCGGGCTGATCACCACGCTGCGCACCGAAGGCTTCCGCCTGCTCGGCCCCACCCGCCGCGACGACGCGATCGTCTATGACGATATCAACTCGATCGACGACCTGCCCGCCGGCTGGACCGACGAGCAGGACGGCGGCCACTACCGCCTGCGCCGGCGCGACGACTCCGCACTGTTCGGCTATGCCGTCGGCCCGCATGCCTGGAAGCGCTTCCTGCATCCGCCGCACCTCAGCCTGTGGCGGGCCGAACGCAGCGGGCAGGACATGCGCATCACCAGCGATCCGCCGCCGCAGGAACGCTTCGCCTTCCTCGCGGTGCGGTCCTGCGAACTGCACGCCATCGCCATCCAGGACCGCGTCTTCCTGCAGGGCCCGCATGTCGATCCGCACTACCAGGCACGCCGGGCGGACGCCTTCATCGTCGCCGTCAATTGCGGCCAGGCGGGCGGCACCTGCTTCTGCGTGTCGATGGACACCGGGCCGCGCGCGCGGTCCGGTTACGATCTGGCGCTGACCGAATTGCTGGACGGCGAGCACCGGTTCCTGGTCGAGGTGGGCAGCCCGCGCGGCGCGGCCGTGCTGGAACAACTGCCCCACCGCACCGCGGAACCCGACGACCTGGCGCAGGCCACGGCAGCGGTGGACCATGCCGCCGCCACGATGGGCCGCACCATGCAGGCCGAGGGCGTGCACGACCTGCTGCTGGACAACCTGCAGCACAAGCGCTGGGACGACGTGGCCGCCCGCTGCCTGTCCTGTGCCAACTGCACCCAGGTCTGCCCCACCTGCTTCTGCACCAGCGTGTCCGACCACAACGACCTGGCCACCGGTGCGGCCGAACGCACCCGGCGCTGGGATTCCTGCTTCACCATGGATTTCTCCTACATCCACGGCGGCAGCGTCCGCGCCTCCCCCAAATCGCGCTACCGGCAGTGGATGACCCACAAGCTGGCCACCTGGCACGACCAGTTCGGCACCTCCGGCTGCGTCGGCTGCGGCCGCTGCATCACCTGGTGTCCGGTCGGCATCGACATCACCGAGGAAGTGCGCGCCATCAGCGGCAGCGCACCGGAGGACGCGCATGCAAGGACTTGAGCGAATCCTGGGCGAGCACAAGATGTTCGCCGGCCTGGGCCAGCCGTTCCTGGAACTTGCCGCCGGCTGCGCCAGGAACGTGGTGTTCGCCGCCGACGACTACCTGTTCCACGCCGAGGACCCGGCCGACTGGATCTACCTGATCCGCCACGGCCGCGTGGCGCTGGAAATCACCACGCCGCACCAGGGCGCAGTGCAGTTCGAGACGGTCGGCGAGGGCGACCTGGTCGGCCTGACCTGGCTGCTGCCCCCCTATCGCTGGGGCTACGACGCGCGCGCCATCGAACTGACGCGCGCCCTGGCGCTGGACGCGAGCTGCCTGCGCAACAAGTGCGAAACGGACCACAACCTGGGCTACGAAATCCTGAAACGCTTCCTGCCGGTGCTGGTGCAGCGCCTGCAGGCAGCCCGGTTGCAGATGCTCGATGTCTATGGCGCTGATCGCTGATCCGCGGCCGGTCCTCGCGGAGGACCCGATGCTGCCGCGCCCGGTGCGGGTGCAGAAGCGCATGCGCGACCTGCCCGGCACGGTCACGCTGGAGCTGGTGCCCACCGACGGCCAGCCGCTGCCCACCTATCGTCCCGGGCAGTTCACCATGCTGTACGTGTTCGGCGTGGGGGAGATTCCCATCAGCATCAGCGGCGATGCCAGCGACGGCAGCAGGCTGGTGCAGACCATCCGGTCCGTCGGCGCGGTCAGCGACGCGGTGACGAAGCTGCGGGCCGGCGACGTGCTGGGCCTGCGCGGCCCGTTCGGCTCCGCCTGGCCCACGGAGGAACTGGCCGGCCAGGACGTGGTGGTGATGGCCGGCGGCCTGGGCCTGGCCCCGCTGCGCCCGTCGATCTACCACCTGCTGGCCAATCGTAACCGGTTCGGCAAGGTGGTGCTGCTGTACGGCACGCGCAGCCCGGACGAGATCCTGTATCGCCGGCAACTGGAAACCTGGCGCAAGCGGCTGGACGTGCAGTTGGAAGTCACGGTGGACCACGCCGGCAGCGACTGGCGCGGCCATGTCGGGGTGGTGACGCGCCTGGTGCCGCAGCTGTCGATCGACACGCACAACGCCACGGCGCTGGTCTGCGGTCCGGAGATCATGATGCGCTTCGGCGCGTCGGCGCTGTGCGAGCTGGGCCTGTCGGAATCGTCGGTGTGGCTGTCGCTGGAACGCAACATGAAATGCGCCGTGGGCCTGTGCGGCCACTGCCAGTTCGCCGGCCTGTTCGCCTGCAAGGACGGCCCGGTGGTGCGCTACGACCAGGTCCGCCGCCTGATGGCGCTGAAGGAGATATGATGGTGGGGGCTCTCACGGACTCCCTCCCCGCCTGCAGGGGATCCAGCCGCGAGGCAGATCGATCGGGGTGCGGGGTCGTGCAAACGACCCCGGCCACCGGATGCCCGAATCATCCCCCACCCGATCCCGCAAGGCGGAAGGGAGGAGGGTACTGATGAGCCGCAAACCCAAGCTCGCCGTCTGGAAGTTCGCCTCCTGCGACGGCTGCCAGCTCTCCCTGCTCGACTGCGAGGACGAGCTGCTGACCGTCGCCGGCGCCATCGACATCGCCTATTTCCCCGAAGCCACGCGCGGCGTGATGAAGGGCCCGTACGACGTGTCCCTGGTGGAAGGCTCGGTCACAACCCCGCACGACGCCGAACGTCTGCACGCGGTGCGCCGGCAGTCGAAGACGCTGATCACCATCGGCGCCTGCGCCACCGCCGGCGGCATCCAGGCCCTGCGCAACTTCAAGGACGTGCGCGAATTCACCAGCATCGTCTATGCGCACCCGGACTACATCAGCACCCTGGCCACCTCCACGCCGATCAGCGCCCACGTCAACGTCGATTTCGAGCTGCGCGGCTGCCCGATCAACAAGCACCAACTGGTGGAGGTGCTGTCCGCCTTCCTGCACCACCGCAAGCCCGACACGCCGGCACACAGCGTCTGCATGGAGTGCAAGCAGCGCGGCACGGTGTGCGTGCTGGTGCGCGGCGCGACATCGTGCCTCGGCCCGGTGACGCATGCCGGCTGCGGTGCGATCTGCCCCGCCTACAACCGCGGCTGCTACGGCTGCTACGGCCCCAAGGAAACCCCGAACACCGAATCGCTCAGCGCCAAGCTGCGCGCCTGCGGCCTGGACGAACGCGACCTGCAACGCGTCTACCGCACGTTCAACACCGGGGCCGAACCCTTCCGTCGGGAAAGCGACCGCCATGGCGCGTAAGACCATCAACGTCGATTACCTCGCCCGGGTGGAGGGCGAAGGTGGCGTCAAGCTGGTGATCGACGGCAACACGCTGCGCAGTGTGGAACTGCGCATCTTCGAACCACCGCGCTTCTTCGAGGCCTTCCTGCGTGGCCGCAGCTTCATGGAAGCCCCCGACATCACCGCGCGGATCTGCGGCATCTGCCCCGTCGCCTACCAGATGAGCTCGGTCCACGCGATGGAGGACGCGCTCGGCCTTACCATCACGCCGCAGATCCGCGCGCTGCGCCGCCTGCTGTACTGCGGCGAGTGGATCGAAAGCCACACGCTGCACATGTTCATGCTGCACGCACCGGATTTCCTCGGCTACGACGGCGCGGTGGAGATGGCGAAGGACCACCCGGACATCGTGCGCCAGGCGCTGGACCTGAAAAAGACCGGCAACGAGATCCTGAAACTGCTCGGCGGCCGAGAAATCCACCCGGTGAACGTACGCGTCGGCGGCTTCTATCGCGCCCCGCGCAAGCGGGAATTCCGCGAACTGCGCGACGCGCTGGAACGCGGGCGCGATGCGATGGTCGCCGCGGTGAAGCTGGTCGCCGGGTTCGACTTTCCCGACTGCGAACGCGACTACGAATTCGTCTGCCTGGGCAACGCCGGCGAATATCCCTTCAACGAAGGCCACGTGGTGTCCAACAAGGGCCTGGACATCACGCCACGGGACTACGACGCGCATTTCGAGGAATACCACGTCAAACGCTCCAACGCGCTGCATTCGCGGCACATCGGCAGCGGCGCCTACGTCACCGGCCCGCTGGCGCGCTACAGCCTGAACTACCAGGCGCTGTCGCCGCTGGCAAAGCAGGCGGCGCAGGACGCCGGCCTCGGTACCACCTGCAACAATCCGTTCCGCAGCATCGTGGTGCGGGCGGTGGAGGTGCTGTACGCGTTCGACGAAGCGATCCGCATCATCGATTCCTACGAAGAACCGGACCAGCCTTACGTGGAAGCGCCGCCACGCGCCGGCATCGGCCATGCCTGCACCGAGGCGCCGCGCGGCATGCTGTACCACCGCTACCGGCTGGATAACGACGGCACCATCCTGGACGCGAAGATCGTCCCGCCCACCTCGCAGAACCAGCCGTCCATCGAGGAGGACCTGAAGACCTTCGCCACCGGCTGGCTGGACCAGCCGGACGACCGCTTGCGCTACCTGTGCGAACAGGCGGTGCGCAACTACGACCCGTGCATCTCCTGCGCCACGCATTTCCTGAAGCTGGACGTGGAGCGTGTCTGACACACCACGCCGCGTGGTGTTCGGCCTGGGCAATCCCGACCGCGGCGACGACGCGGCCGGGCGGCTGGTGGCGCGCCGTCTGCGGGAAATGCTGCCGGCCGACGTGACGGTCCTGGACCAGGACGGCGACGCGGCATCGCTGGTGCCGGCGTTGCGCGCCCAGGACGCGGTCTGGCTGGTCGATGCCGCCTGTTCGGGCGCCCCGGCCGGCACGGTGCATCGCCTGGACTGCGCCGCCGGTGATGCGCCGCCGGCCGGCCCGGCCAGTTCCTCGCACGGCCTCGGCGTTGCGGAGGCACTGGCCCTGGCGCGGGCCCTGGGCTCTCTGCCACGGCAGTGCGTGCTGTACGCCATCGAGGGTGCCGACTTCACACCGGGCGCACCACCGGGCGCGGCCATCGTCGCGGCTGCGCAGGCGGTGGCGGAGCGGATCGCGGACGAGCTGGCAGAGCAGGTGCCGGCGTGAACGGGCCGCTGCCGCGGGCATTCGCCGGAAATTGCACCGACCGATTGACGCCGCCCTGATTGGGCCACATTCATCACGACAGTGTGACCCACGCCGGTGACGCGGCCCATGACGTCGTGTCCCGGTCTGCGCCGCCACCATCGGTTGTTTCGACTGCCGAAACAGCAGGAAGTGCGTGAACGCTTTACCGCAGGCGCAACGTCCGGTAGCCGACCGGCGCATTTGCGGCGCGCGAATGGGGTGCATATGCGGCGACAGCGGCTTGCCGGCGGGAACGGCTGACGAGCGGCATACGCCGAAAATACCCCGACAGAATTCGCTGCTGAAGCCGGGCAAAATACCGGAACAACCGCCCCCAATTCTTCCGCTGGCGTGTCGATCGCACGCCGCCTACGTTTCCTGTGTCCCGAGACGACGCTGTAAGCGCGGTGCCCCTCCCGGAACGAAGTCCTCCCGCGTTCCGGTTCCGCGCAACACTGTTTCCGCCACGGGGGTTGTGCCGAGACGGTTCCGTTGCCTCGCGTAACAGGACTGCCCCGGTGATCCCCAGTCCACGCCGACCGCCCGTGGCGGGATCAGGGAGTGGATCGCTCGCGCGCGATCCACTCCCGCTTTTTTTCTATTCCGCCGAAACAGTGTCCGCGCCGAGCAGGCTGCGGGCGAAGTCGCGGGCTTCGAAGGGGCGGAGGTCGCCGGCCTGTTCGCCGACCCCCACCGCGTGCACGGGCAGGCCGAATGTCTCGGCCAGGGCGATGACGATGCCGCCGCGCGCGCTGCCGTCCAGCTTGGTGACCACCAGGCCGGTGACGTCCACCATGTCCTTGAACACCTTTACCTGCTGCACGGCGTTCTGGCCGGTGGTGGCATCCAGCACCAGCAGCACGGAATGCGGCGCGGTTTCGTCCTGGCGCTTCATGACGCGGACGATCTTGCGCAACTCCTCCATCAGTGCGGACTTGTTGTGCAGGCGGCCGGCGGTGTCGATCAGCAGCACGTCGGCGGCCTCGGCCTTGGCGCGCGTGAGGGCCTCGAAGGCCAGGGCGGCGGAGTCGCCGTTCGGCTTGGTGGTGATCACCGGGGCGCCGGTGCGTTCACCCCAGACCTGCAGTTGCTCCACCGCCGCGGCGCGGAAGGTGTCACCGGCGACCAGCACCGGGCGCACGCCCTGGTCGCGGTACTGCTGCGCCAGCTTGCCGATGGTGGTGGTCTTGCCGGTGCCGTTGACGCCGACCACCAGCACCACGTGCGGCTTGTGCGCCGGGTCGAGTTCCAGCGGGCGGGCGACGGGGCCCAGGATGGCGGCGATCTCGCCGGCCAGGGCATCGCGGATCTCGTCGGCGGTCACTTCCTTGCCGAAGCGGGTGCGGCGGAAGGACTCGATCACCCGTGCGGCGGCGGCAGTGCCCATGTCGGCCGAAATCAGCAGGTCCTCGAGTTCCTCCAGCGCCTCGTCGTCCAGGCGGCGCTTGCGGATCACCGAGGCGATGCCGCCGGAGAATTTCTGCGTGCTGCGGGACAGGCCCTGCTTCAGCCGGTTGAAGAAGCCGCCGGATGCGTCCGTTGCCATGTCAAAGGGTCCCTTTCCGCAAGGTCGCGGGCGGCCGGTCAAGGGCGGCCATCGCGCCGCGTGTCATGGGGGGTAATGCCCGCCGCACGGCGCGCCGCCAGAAGCGCCGTGGTTTTCCGGTCCCCCCGGTCATGGCCAGGCCTGACCCGGCCATCTACCCCGGACCGATCGGGTCGCAACGGGCGTGGAGGGTGCCCGGTCTTCCCGGGTGGATGGCCGGGTCAGGCCCGGCCATGACCGGGAGGACGGTTGGCTTGCCGACCAGGGAGCCGGATGGTCTGTTGACCGAGGAGCCGGTTGGCTTGCTGACCGGGGCGCCGGATGGTTCGCCAACCAGGGAGCCGGATGGTTTGCCGATCGGGGCGCCGGATGGTTCGCCAACCAGGGAGCCGGATGGTTTGCCGATCGGGGCGCCGGATGGTTCGCCAACCAGGGAGCCGGATGGTTTGCCGATCGGGGCGCCGGATGGTTTGCCGACCTGGCACGCCATATCCAGGCCGTCGCCATGCCAGTCACCTCAGAGCGCATGGGAAGCCACCACCACATCGGCCACCACCCCGTCGGCCGCTACGTCGGCGATCCGGGCCGTGAGCAGCCGCCCGGGCTCCGCCGGCTCAGTCAGCCGGACCGGCACGAAGTGTTCGGTGTGCCCGGTATCCGCCCGTTCGGTCAGCACCGAGGCCGTGCGGCCAAGCTGAGCCGCGAAGAAGCGCTGCGCCATCGCCTGCCCGGCCGCGCGCAGCCGGGCCGCGCGCTCCCGCCGCAATGGCTTCGGCACCGCGGGCATGCGGGCCGCCGGGGTCCCTGCCCGCTCGCTGTACGGGAACACGTGCAGGAACGGCAGGTCCGCCTGGCGCACGAAATCCAGCGTCTCCTCGAACAGCGCGTCGGTCTCGGTGGGAAAGCCGGCGATCAGGTCGGCGCCGATGGCGATTCCCGGGCGCAGGTCCCTCGCCCGCCCGATCACGCGCAGAGCGTCGGCGCGCAGGTGGCGGCGCTTCATCCGCTTCAGGATCAGGTCGCTGCCGGCCTGCAGCGACAGGTGCAGGTGCGGCATCAGCCGGGGCTCCTCGGCGATCAGGCGCCAGACGTCATCGTCGATCGCCGCCGGGTCCAGCGAGGACAGCCGCAGCCGCGGCAGCTCCGGCACCAGCGCCAGCAGCCGGCGCGCCAGTTGGCCCAGCGAGGGCCTGCCGGGCAGGTCCGGGCCGAAGCTGGCGATGTCCACGCCGGTCAGCACCAGTTCCCGGTAGCCGGCGGCGACCAGGGCGCGGGCCTGGTCCACCACCGCGCCGATCGGCACGCTGCGGCTGGGGCCGCGGCCGAACGGAATGATGCAGAAGGTGCAGCGGTGGTCGCAGCCCTGCTGCACCTGCACGAAGGCCCGTGCCCGGCCGGCGAACTCGGTGACCAGGTGCGCAGCGGTGTCGCGCGCCGCCATGATGTCGGACACCGCGGCGGGCGCGTCCGGGGCCCAGCTTTCCGGCTTCAGCTTCTCCTGGTTGCCCAGCACCCGGTGCACGCCGGGCAGCCGCGCCCAGGAGTCGGCGTCCAGTTGCACGGCGCAGCCGGTGACGACGATGCGGGCGCCGGGACGCTCGCGGGCGGTGCGCCGGATCGCCTGGCGGGCCTGGCGTTCGGCCTCGGCGGTGACGGCGCAGGTGTTGACGATCACCGTGTCGTCCAGCGCGGCGGCGTGGCCGCGCATCACCTCGCTTTCGTAGGTGTTCAGGCGGCAGCCGAAGGTGAGGACCTCGACACTCATGCCGGATAGTCGTCCAGTTCGACCGTGCCGGTGAAGGCGGTGGCGACCGGGCCGGTCATCAGCACCGTCTTTAGGCCGCGCCATTCGATCTCCAGTTCGCCGCCATCGACCAGCACGGTGGCGCGGGTGCCGGTCAGGCCGCGGCGGTGGGCGTTCACCAGGGCGGCGCAGGCGCCGGAGCCGCAGGCCAGGGTCAGGCCGGCGCCGCGTTCCCACACGCGCAGGCGCAACCGGTCCGGCGCCAGCACCTGGGCGAAGCCGATATTGGCGCGGTCGGGGAACAGGGGGGCGTGCTCCAGGCGGGGGCCGATCTGCTCGATGGGGAGCTTGGCCACGTCGGGGACGAAGAAAGTGGCGTGCGGGTTGCCCATGCTGGCGGCGGCCGGGTCGGCCACCGGACCCTCGGCCAGGTCCAGGTGCAGCGTGTCGGCCGGTTCGGCCAGCGGGATTTCCGACCATCCCAGGCGGGCGGGGCCCATATCGACGCGGACGCGGCCGTCGGCCAGCACCTCGGCCGGGAGGTTGCCCGAGACAGTGCGGATTACCTGGGTGTGGTGGCCGGTTTCTGCGGCCAGCAGGTGGGCGACGCAGCGGGTGGCGTTGCCACAGGCGCCCGCCTCGCTGCCGTCGGGGTTGCGGATGCGCATGAAGGCGTCCGCGTTGGCGCCGGGCGGGGGCGGCTCGATGGTGATGAACTGGTCACAGCCGATGCCGGTCCGCCGGTCGGCCAGCGCCGCCGCCCGGGCGGGGGTGATGGCGAGCGGGCGGGGGCGTTCGTCGAACACGACGAAGTCGTTGCCGCAGCCGTGCATCTTGTGGAAGGAGGCGCGCATGGGCGGGATATAGAGCCCGCGAGGCGGCGGCGCCATGCCGGGACGGAAGGAGTTTGTTTACCGTCCGAAGGCAGAAGGGTGACCCGGATCCTTGGTCGGGGTTGCCCAGTTGGACATGCCGCGCGCTGGCTTCGAATGGTCGGAGGACAAGCGCCGACTCGTCCCAGAGAACCGAGGCCTGGACTTTGTCGATGCCCCGGCCCTGTTCGACGGGAGGCCATTGTCGACCGGGTTGTCGCCGCGTGGCGACGAGAAACGCTGGCTCAGCATTGCTATATTGAATCACAAGCTGATCGCGGTGATCTGGACGAAACGTGCCGAGACGATCCGGATCATCACCATGCGGAGGGCCCGACGTGCAGAGGAACGGCGATATCGTTCGCTATACGGCTGAAGAGCTTGAAGAAATGCGTCGGCGGGGAGAAAGCCGGACCGACTGGGCGAAGGTGGATGCAATGACCGAAGAGGAACTGGAGGCAAGTATCGCCGCCGATCCGGATGACGTCCACGAGGAACTGGACTGGACCCTGGCCTATCCCGGCCCGCCCCCGCCCGATGTCGATCAGGAGGACATGCATCTGTGCCTGGATGCCGACCTGATCGACTGGTTCAAGGCGCAGGGACAGGACTATCAGGCACACATCAACGCCGTACTGCGGGCGTTTGTGCAGACCAAAAAGCTTGCTGAAGCCAGGAAGAAGAACGCCGCCTGACCAGCGCGGTCCAGACGGGCGGTCTGATACCAGCCCGCTGTGCGTTTGACCGTTGGCCGGCAACTCACCCTCGTGGTCGGCTCACCGTCATGGCCGGCGAAGGCCGGCCATCCACGTCTTCGTCCTGCGGAACGCAGTCGTGAGATAGGTCGGATCGGCGGCAGTTGTCCCGTGAGCTCCGGCGGTGCCGGTGTGCCTTCGGCATGACACTGACGTGGATGGTCGGCCTCCCAGTCTGGGTGAAAACTCGACCGTTACAAATTCGTGCAGAAAATTCATCTCCAAAGGCGCCGCCAGTCGGCGGGACGGAGAATTTGCTTCGCTGGCTTGCTCCGATCGCGAAGGATCTCCTCCGTCGGAATTTCGGAAATGAGTTTTCACACAGACTGCTCCGCCGACCATGACGGTGTGTGGCGGTCGCGGTCAAACACAACGCAACGCGGGTTGGTCTGAAGCGTCGAAGAGGTGAGGCAGAAGCGGCACCCCGCCCTGCCCCACCATCATCCCTCGATCAGGCGGCTTCGGCCTTCAACACCAGGCGGCCGGTGACCTTGCCGTCCTTCAGGCGCATCAGCGCGTCATAGGCCTGGTTCTGCGGCACCGTCGCCACCGGCAGCGCCTCCAGCTTGCCGTGCTGCGCCAGGTCGATCAGTTCGCGCAGTTCCTTCGGATTGCCCACGTAGCTGCCCTGCACGGTCAGCGCGCGGATCGCCATGATCGGCAGCGGCACGGTCAGCTCGCCGCCGAACAGGCCCACCTGGATCAGCTTGCCGCCCTTGCGCAGCGCGTCGAAGGCGAAGCGCGCGGTCTGCGTGCCGTTCACCAGGTCCACCACCGCCATCACCGGGCCGCCGGCCGCCTCGACGATGCGCCTGGTCACGTCGTCGCCGTTGCCGTCCACCGCCTTGCTGGCGCCGGCCTTCAGGGCGGCTTCCCGCTTTTCGGCGCTCAGGTCCACCACGACGATGTTGCGGTGGCCCATCGCCTTCAGGATGGCGATCGCGTTCATGCCCAGGCCGCCGGCGCCGACCAGCACGATGGGCTCATCGGCCGGCATCGGCATGGCCTTCTTGATTGCCGAGTACACGGTGATGCCGGAGCAGGCGTAGGTGGCGGCCACCGCCGGATCGACATTGCCCGGATCGACCAGGTGTCGCGGGTGCGGCGCGATCACATGCGTGCCGTAGCCGCCGTTCTGGTACACGCCCAGGCTGCGCGGGGTGAGGCACATGTTGTCCTCCTCCGCCAGGCACTTCTCGCACTGGCCGCAGCCAAGCCAGGGATAGACGATGCGCAGGTCGCCGACCTTCACGCCCTTGGCGTCGGGGCCCAGCTTGGCGACGCGGCCGACGATCTCGTGCCCCATGGCCAGCGGCAGCACCACGCCGCGGTCCTTCAGCGACATGTGCTTGCCGCCGCCCAGGTCGTAGTAGCCGTCCCAGATATGCAGGTCGGAGTGGCAGACGCCGCAATGCGTCACCTCCACCAGCACTTCGGTGCCCTTCGGCTCGGGGGTCGGCCACTCGACTTCCTGCAGTGGCTTGCCATTCTCGACGACGGCCCAGGCGCGCATGTTCGGTCTCCTGTTCACGCGGTTGGCGCGATGGATAGCGCGCACGCGGGCCGGGTCAAGGCTGGATGGCGCGTCGGGGTCTCAAAGTCTGACCGAAAGCTCACGGCGAGTGATCCCGGTTCGTGCGGCGCCGCAGGTTTTCCACTGGTCGGGTTCGCCATTTGAACGGACCGGGCGACAGCACCGCGCCCTCTCATAGCCGTGCGCTGACTCTGGTACGCTGACCGGCCATATGCCGTTTCGGTCGTTGGAGCGTGAAATGTCCCTCAAGGCTACATCCCTATATCAAAGCCAAAATGGCGATCATTGGAGCCTGATGCACGACACGAGGTCGGGCCTTCGGTTCGTGCGCCACAAAGCCAATGCATCGTCCGGCGGGCATGTCAGCGATATCCCACTCGGCGATTTCCTGAGCATGGACGGATCTGGACCGGAGTTTGCCGCGTTGCGCCGCCTGCTCGACGCCGAGGCCATTGACGCCGCGACGAAACCGTAGGCCGGACGGGCTGAGCGCGATCCAGCTCACCACCCATGAGCCGCTGGCGACGCAAGCAACGAGTGCTTCGTGGCTTTCCGCTTTGCCCACCACGTGCTAGCGTGAACGCGCTACTGGTGGGGTGCCCGTGTGGAGAATGCTCGCGTTGAGAGCGGTTCGGTGGCGCCCCTTGCGCGCGCAGACTGACCACCCGAACCCGAATGGCGAGCTCGCCGGAACAGCAGCCCGGAGGCCGGCACGCATATGATGTCTGACAAGGAAGACGAGGCGCACCGCCCGATCGGAATGGAACTGACCGCCGCACAACTGAGCTTCCTGCACGCGCTCAGCCAGCAGCCGGCTGTTGCTGCGCACGACGTAGATGCAAGCATGGTTGGCCCGCTAATTCGCGCCAATCTGGTCCGCTGGGAGGATGATTCCGATGCGGCTGCGCGACGGCGCCTCACGCCAGGCTCAACCTTCACCTTGACACCGGAAGGGGCCCGGGTGCTTCTGGACCAGAATGTCGCACGGACGAAAGAAATCGACTGATTTCTTGTTTGGGGGATGGTATTTTCCGTGCGCTGCGCCTAGATTGTTGCTGCGATATTTTTTCAGATCACATTGAGCCAAGTTCGCGGATGTCCCCGCATGCAATAATTCCGATGGAAGGTAGTACGGCCTGCACAGTGTGGACCACCGGAAGCGCCGAGCGGTTTAATGGACAAATGGGGACACGGTTTTATCCAGCCGGATGATGGCTGGACGGACGTTTTCGTCCATACCTCAGCAGTCGAGATCGCGGCAGTCGAGATCGCGGCAGTCGAGCGCGGCCGGGCGGCGCGGACTCAACGACGGGCAGAAGGTCACCCATGACCTCGAGCGTGGCCGGCAGAACAGGACTTCGACAGTAAACCTCCCAGCGCGATGATGCGAGATAACCCCGGTGCCGCGTTTGCGTCGCTGGAAACCATGACGGTTGTCCAGAGTACGATGTTGGCACCTGCCTGCCGGATTGAGGGCAGAGAAGGTTACCTTTGTGGCTGGGGTGGGCGTAGGACCGGCACCTATCGCGCGATGACAGCAAGATGACAAGCGTCGGCACGGCGGCCCCGAACGCGGCAGCGGTCAGTGAACATCCGTTAATTCGGTCGCCCGGAGAGTCCACAAGTGGATAAGTACCACATCGCCGCCCGGGTTGATGGCACCGGCTTTGAAGTGCGAATCGTCGCCACCAACGGAGCACGCCAAACGATACTTGGCTTCGCCACCGAATTCGAAGCGCAGGCGTGGATTGCACAAAACCAGCGGCTGACCCGTGCTGCCGACCCGTTCCAGGCCCAGGCCGGACGGCTCGGCAAATCGTAAGAGCGTTACCGCCATTGACGACAGGAACATTCATGCGGGAACGATCTGAATCAGAAGGCGAAATCACCTCCGGGTTTCTAAGGTTCCGCCAGCATTGGGGCCATCCAACTGGGATACTGGTCACTTCAGGGGCGCGCCGGAAATACGGTCACCTGTGGGTACGGTCAGGTGATGGCTGGACCTTCCAGCAACCAGGTCGTTTCTGACTTGAACAAGGAAAGCCTTGTGCACACGCGCAAGGTGCATTGCACTTAGCGACCGCGGCCCGGAGCACAAGCGGCAGCGGAGTTGCGTTGGCGCACCCGCAAATGGCCGCGCTCTCTCCCGTTGCCGTCACTCGTCGGGGAAGCTCCACCTTCATGTTGTGCGACAATTTTATTTTTGGCAACACGATGTAATGGGAATTATCCTTCCCATCTTTAAGAAGATATGGCGTGCCGATGGGAGGAGATTGGTTCTCTCATAGAAAAAAGAACATACAATGCAAATTCCCGTATGGTTGAAGCCCGGGATCTGGGGGGCGGTGGTCGGTGCCGTGCTGACAGCAATTGTCGGCTTCTCGCAGCTCGGATGGACTACCTCGTCAACGGCCCAGCAACTCGCCCAGAAGCGCGCCGATGCGGCGGTAGTTGCCGCTCTTGTACCGTTCTGCGTGGCAAAGGCCGAGCAGGACCCCGACAAGAACGTGTTGACGAAATTCCGGGCTCAGACGGAAGGCTATGCCCGGAGCGACCTGGTGATGAAGGCTGGCTGGGCAACCGTGGGTGACCAGAAATCTCCCGACAGCGCCCTGGCGCGTGCATGCTCTGAAAAGCTCAATGGCACGCATGCAGGGTGAGGTTTCATCGGCCATTTCCCGCAGGCAATGCCGCCTGATTCAGTCTATCCTCGAGAGTCCGGGTATTACAATCATCATTTTCGGTGTGTGATCGCGGATTTCTCCTGGTCAATCCAGGACCTATTCATGAGTAAACCAGAACTCGGCACCAAGTGCACATGCGTTGCATGCCATGAACGCTTCTACGATTTGAACAGGTCACCCGCTGCCTGTCCAAAGTGCGGTGCTCAGCAGCCACCGCCGATTGCGCGCGCGGCCCGGCGATCCCGCACCACCTCTGGCGTCGGAATGCATCCACGGCTGGCCCTGGCTGCCGCCACCATGGCCGACGAGGCCGAGGAGGCAGCAACGTCTGCAGCCGACGCTGAGGACGACGCTCCTGAGGACGACGCTCCTGACGATGACACTCCCGAGCCCGACGAAAAAGCGGACGATGGCATCGAGATCGATCCCGATCACGTCCAAACGGCCGACTGACGAACCACCAGGAGGGACCGAACAAAAAATGATCAGACAACGATTGCATCGCCCGTCGTTGAAAGTCACCCGAGCCGTAGATCAATCCCAGGTCTCCGGTTTCAAATTCGAGGTATGGAGTCCATTTACTGGCAGCTATCAGACTGAAGATTCGATCGAGGCCGGACTGCGGCGCATTGACCAACTTGCCGGCCTGATCTGCCAGATGTGGCTCCAGCATCATCCGAAGATCGACGCACTTGCGGATGCTCCCGGTTCTGAAGACGTCGGCATCACCGAGTGGGCGGAGGTTCGTATAAATCCGACGATCTACCGCAGCTATGACACACGGCGTTACGACAGGCCCGCCTGGGCAAGGGCAACGTGCCTGACGCAGGCCGTCGAGGCCACCTGCAGGACGATCGGCTGCACACCCCCACGTGCGCCTGCCGTGTGATGTGGTTTTGACATGCGCGTTGACTGACGTCGGCCGCCTGTCAATGAACCTGCTTGTAGCCAGGTCAAGGCAGACCCACTTCACGCGCACGCTTCCCTCAATTTAGGAACGCACGGTGTCGAAGCCCAGAAAGGCAACTCCGCGACAGTCCGATCTGGACGAGTTCCTTTTCGCTCAGGTGGGAACTCAGGCCAACGGCATGACATTGAGTTCTGCTTTCCCTGTTTGCCCGCAACGGCAGAGACGCATGGACGGAAGCACGCCGCCTGGCGGACTTGCCGAAGGCGGAGGCAAGCCTTCACTTGGCTCAGATCATCGCCGCCGTGCCACAAAGCCCGTGGACCCTGCCTGAAGCAACGGCGATCGCAAAGCGCCTGGTCGATGCATTGCCTGTACCGACGACCAGCACGCCCGGCATGGTGCGCCTCCTGGCAAGGTGGCCTCGCTGGCGCCGACAACTCTGATGGCAATCCTGGTTGCGCGTAACGTCAGCCGAGCGTCTGCCATCAGCCCCACGGTGAACCGTTGCGGCGACGATGCCGTGCGCCCGGCCCGAAGGGACAGGCAAGCAACACACACCATGTCGGAGGCTTGAGCCATGGCCAGCAAACACGTGCTTCTCCGAGTTTCATATGATCCCAGGATGCCGGCAGATAGGGGGCGTCATCCCCTCTCGCGTGGCCTGACATGAACTGGATTACGTTTGAAGTGGCCGGCAGCGGGATCGTCGCCGTGCAGATTACTCACATCGTCGCGGTGTATGACGAGCAAGGCAGCGTGAAGCTGTCCACCTCCGCTGGGGGTGTGCATGTGCTGAAGGAGATGACGGTGCAGCGCGCGGTTGGGGCGATCTCGGCGGCGTTTGAAGCAGCAGGCGCCCGGCCGCAGCACGCGGTCAATTCCGGCCACTCTGCGTCGGCGGTATAGATGGCACTGAGGCTCGTGGCGTCGGGCGAGGAACGGGCAGTGGCTATCCGCGACCATGTTCTGCCGCTTCTGCGCGCCCGTGGTTCTCTGGAGATACAGCGTGACTCGGTGCGAGTGATTGAACTCGGCCTCGACCCCTGGCTGTTTCGTCACTGGACGCCCTTCAACGAGATGCAGGCAGGCGAAGCATCCTCGCCGGCATACCGCCACGCCATTGAACGGCAGCGTCCTCAGCAGACGCTGCCCTACGGTCTCGAAATCTGGGAATCCGGATTGGTACTGAGAATGCTCTGGGCAGACGATGGATCGCTGGATGTGATTGATTTCCTGCGTGGCCCCTGGGAGGACGAGGTCCTTGCGTTGACATAGCGCGCTGTCGCCGAGCGTCTCATCAGGCCTGCCGCCTGCCCTGCCCGGCCCGCTCCGCCATGAACGCTGCCGCCCGGTCGGCCGCGAGCTTGCCTTGGGCGAAGGAGCCGTCCATCGCCTCATGCGACCGGCCCATCAGCTCGGCGCGTTTCGCGGGGTCGCTTACCCGGCTTTCCAGGTACTGGCTGAAGGTGAACAGCGCCTGCTTCTGGCCGGTCAGGGCAGGCTGCGACTGCACCGCCACCACGTCCTGCTTCACAGGCGCCGGCGGAATGGCCCGCCGCGGCGTGTCACGCCAGGTCAGCGCGTCCAGCGGCGAATTCGCCTGCTTCGCCCGCGCGCCCGGCGGCACCACCCCGGGCCAGAGCTGGCCGGCCAGCCGCAGCAGGCTGGTGTGGTCGTACACCGGGTCGATATAGCCGGGCTCGAGCCAGGGGGAGACCAGGATCGCCGGCACCCGCACGCCCAACTGGTCGAAGGCGAATGCGTCCGTATGGCTGTCCGGGGGAATCGTCCGTGGCGGCGTCAGGTGGTCGTAGAAGCCACCATGCTCGTCGTACAGCAGGACCAGCAGCGTCTCCTCGAACACCGCCTGGTTGGCGTGCAGCGCATTGAACACCTGGGCGATCAGCGCGTCCCCGCGCATCACGTCGTGCGGCGGGTGCTGGTCATTCTCGCCGGCACCGAAATAGGTCGGCTCGATGAACACGTATTGCGGCAGGTCACCCGCAGACACGTCCGCCTGCCAGTGGTCGAAGGTGCGGTAGTGGTCCAGCTTGTCCCACTGGTGCACCAGTAGCAGCGATTGGGGGAAGTCGCCGTGGTAGATGCGCCAGGTGACATGCGCCTGGTCCAGCGCGTCATACAGCGTGTCCTGGTCGTACCAGTACAGGGCCGGATTGAACACACCCTGCGGCATGTCGGTGTGGCCCAGCGAGGTGCCGCTGTGCACGAAGAACCGGTTCGGCCAGGTGGGGCCCGGCACAGAGGAGAACCAGTGGTCGCAGACCACGAAGTTGTACGCCAGGAAATGCGTGGCCGGCAGGAACGCATACGGGTACCAGGCCATCACCTCCTGCCGTTCGGCCTTCGACGCCTGCGGATAGCGCGACACGAAATCGGCGACGAAGCCCTGGTTGCCGTTGCGGATCTGGTTCAGCACGTTGTCCAGTTCGTGCCCCGGATCCTGCCGGATGTTCCGGGCACGGGTGATGGTCTGCGCGATCGGATCGCCGGACCGCGGGTCCGGATTGGTGTGGGGGTGTTCGGGGTCCACCGCCTCGATGCCGGGGTAGCGCTGGTGGGTCCAGCCCAGCACCCGGTCGAACGCGTGGTTCTCCATCATCAGCACGACGATGCGGCGAATCGGCGGCGGCATGGGCGTCCTCCCGCGGTGGATCGTTCGGGTTCGCCCCAGGATGCTACTCCGCCGGGGCCGGCGCCACGGAAGAATCCGGTGCGACCGAACGCGCCGTGGTCACACAGAACAGGCTCAGCACCATCAGCGCCGCGACCAGCAGCAGGATCATCTCCGGGTGGCCGCGGTCGATCAGGAAGCCGAACGGCACCGGAGTCAGGGCGCTGCCCAGCGGCAGGCCGGCGCTGACGAAGCCGAACACCTTGCCGATCTGGCCCGGCGGTGCCGCGTCCTTCAGCATGACGTCGCGCGGCGTGCGGCTGGTGCCCAGCATGAAGCCGGCCAGGAACATCCCGCCGATCGCCGCCACGCCCGGCAGCGGCAGCACGTCCACCCCGACCACCAGCGCCGCGGCGACCAGGACGACGACGATGGTGAAGCCCAGCACGCGATCGTTATAGGTGTCGGCGACCCAGCCGCCCGCCAGCACGCCCAGCGTCGCGCCGACCATGTAGCCGGTGAGGGCCGAGGACGCGACGGCCAGTTCCAGCCCGCGTACCGTGTGCAGCACGGTGATCAGCCAGGCCTGCACCCCCGCCCCCGCCATCGCGCTGAACAGGTAGAAGCCGAAGAACAGCAGCATGGTGCGGTTCAGCAGCAGCGCCCGCCCGCTGATCTTGGCGGCATGCTTGTGCGGCGCGCGCGCCTGGTCCTGCAGGACGCCGCTCTGCAGCAGGATGGAAATCACCACGGGAATGCCCAGCAGCCCGACCAGCATCAGGCTGGGGCGCCAGCCGAGGGTGACGATCAGCAGCGCCATCACCGGCGGACCGGCGGCGAAACCCAGATTGCCGCTGAACGTGTGCAGCGCGAAGGACCGGCCCATGCGGTCCTTGTCCACCGAGCCGCTGATGATCGCGTAGTCGGCGGGGTGAATCACCGAATTGCCGATGCCGGACAGCAGGGCCAGCCCCAGGATCTGCCAGAAGGTGGTGGCCAGGCCCATCGCCGTCATGGACAGCGACATCAGCAGCGCACCGCCGACCAGGAACGGCCGGGCGCCGTAGCGGTCCACCAGAAAGCCCACCGGGGTCTGCAGCAGCGCCGTGGTGCCGGACATCAGCGCCACCGTCAGACCCAGTTCGGCGAACGACACGTGGAACGCGTTCTGCCAGGCGATGAACAGCGGCGGCAGGCACAGCACGTAGAAATGCGACAGGAAGTGGCCGTTGCTGATCAGCAGGTTCACACGCGTCGTGCGGCTCAGCGCCATGGGCGGTGGTCCTTTTCATCCATTGCCGAAAGATGGCCGCCCGATTGCGGCAGGTCAACGAACGGCCATGGGCGCGGACCGCCTGCCCGGCCGTGGCCGACTGTGCCGTTGATGCAACAGTGCCGCTTATGCAGCAACACCGGCGCCGCGTTTGATCTGAATCAAAGTCGTTTCGCCTGACGCGTGGCTTCTGGCCACCGCTCTGTCGATGCACCGGCACCGCCGGTCAAGGAGAAACGATGCGACGCTCACTTTTCGCTGCCACCCTTACGGCAGCATTGGCACTGACCACGGCTGCCTCGGCCCAGTCCCCCTTCGACCTGTCGGCGCCGCCGGTCGGCAAGGAAGCCGGCACATTGATGCTGCGTCTGCGCGGCATCGGCGTGATGCCGCTGGACTCGTCCAGCTCGGTGTCGGTGATCGGCGGCCATGTCGATGTCAGCAACAGTGCGGCACCCGAGCTGGACTTCACCTATTTCATCACCGACCACGTCGCGGTTGAACTGATCGCCGCGACCACGCAGCACGACATCGCGGTGACCAACTCGGCGCTTGGCGCGCGCACGCCGGTTGGCAGCGTGTGGGTGCTGCCGCCGACGCTCACCGCGCAGTACCATTTCTTTCCGCACCAGCGGTTCAGCCCGTATATCGGCGTGGGCATCAACGCCACGTTCTTCTACGGCGCCCACGCAGCCGGCGGCGCGGTCAACCGGCTGGGGCTGGACAACAATGTCGGCGCAGTGCTGCAGGCGGGCGTGGACTACAACGTCGGCGGCCACTGGTTCCTGAACGCCGACGTGAAGCAGATCTTCCTGAACACCACCGCGAGCGTGAACAGCGGCGCGATCAAGGCCAAGGTGGCGCTGAACCCGCTGGTGGTGGGTGCCGGCGTGGGGTACCGGTTCTGATCGCGGGCTTCACCGCGGATTGCCGAACGGGTCTGGCGCGGTCCGCACGGGTGGCGGGCCGCGTCGCTCACGGGATGGATGGCGGACCGCGTCACCGGATTGATGGGTAGCGGGCTGCGTTACCCGATTGCCGCGGCGGCCAGGCATCGACGGCAGCCAGGCGGGAACCCGTCCGGCTCGTCGCACCGCCGCCGTGGGCCGGCGCGTCTCCAGGTCTCATGACGGCATGTAGGTGCCGCCGTTGGCATGCAGGGCCTGCCCGGTCATGAACGAGGCCTTGTCACTGGCCAGAAAGACCGCGACCGCGGCGATCTCCTCCGGCCGCCCCATGCGCCGCATGGGGGTCTGCGCCGCCCGCTCGCGGAGTTCGTCCTCGGTATGGCCGTAGCGCGGCTGGGCCGTGTCGGTCAGCCCGGGGGCGATCGCATTCACCCGGATGTCGTGCGGCGCCAGTTCCAGCGCCAGCGCGCGGGTCAGCGACACGATCCCGCCCTTGCTGGCGGCATAATGCGCGCCGTCCGGGGAGCGGCCGGTGATCGACTGCGACGCCAGGCTGATGATCGTGCCCGGCCGGCCGGCGGCGATCATCGCGTTGGCCGCCGCCTGGGAGCAGAAGCAGGTGCCCTTCAGGTTGACGTCGATGACGAAGTCCCAGTCGGCTTCGGTCATCTTCAGGAACGGCACGCGCGGGAAGACGCCGGCGTTGTTCACCAGGATGTCGATGCCGCCGAGCTGGGCGACCGTCTGCGCCACCATTTCATGACAGGCGGCGACTCGCGCGACGTCGCCTTGCAGCAGCACCGCCCGGCGCCCGGCGCCGCGGACCGCCTCGGCCACGCTTTCGGCGGCGCGCTGGTCGTCGAGGAAGTTGACCGCCACGTCCGCCCCCGCCTGCGCCAGAGCCACCGCGATCGCTCGGCCGATCCCCTGTTGCGCGCCGGTCACCAGCGCGACCCTGCCATCCAGTTCCATCCGATCCCCCGCCTGGCATGATTGAGGACGCAATACTGGAATGCAGCCGCGGCCCGCCGCAACACTGTACGGCGGATGCGCACGCGGCTCCATCGCGTTCACCGCAGTGGTCGATGTCGGCGCGGCCATCGCCTGATCCCCCCGCATCAACCAGTGGTCGAAGCGCGCGACGACCTGCCGCTTGATACCGCCGCCGCCGGGAGTTGCAGCCACAAGCCTGTTTGTCTGTTGTCCTGCGCAACGGGCCGGCACCGACCGTCGTCGGTCTGTGTGGTGGTCCCGCGTGCTCACCCCGCCTGAAACCATCGGCACGCGCGACCTTGAGAGGCGTCGTTCATGTGGGGTGTGGCCCGAACCCGACCTGAACCCCTTGCGCGCAAAGCGCATCGCCAAGCCTGACCGCTGTTTCACGCGGGAGTACAAAAGCGAGACTGCCGCCGGATTCGAGCGTCAGCACAAGCACGACGGTCTCCTCCGCACCGGGCGAGATGTTCCACCAAAGCACCGGAAACCGTCCTTTGGTGCCGGTCAGCTTGCTTTCGATGTCGCACCCATTCCGTGCGCTTTCAGCCAGCATGCGTGCGGAGCTCTCGACCAGACGCGCCAACTGCGCGACCGGAATGCCCAGTGTGAATTCCGTGGCGTCCGCGTCGCGCAGCCGGATCGCACAGTGCTGCTGATCACTCGACAGTGTTGCATCGAGAATCGCGTCGATACACGTTGCCCTGACCTTCATGTGAACGCCTCCTCAGGAAATCAGGACCCACAACAGCGTCGGCACACTCACGACTGATGCGACCGTGGAAATGACGACGAGACCGGCTACTTCCTCGGGTTCATTGTCCCATTTCTGTGCGAAGAGGTAATTGTAAACCGCAACCGGCATCGCACATTGCATGATCAGTACCGCCTGGGCCGTGCCATGCAGGCCGAACATGAAGGCCACCCCATATCCGGTCGCCGCGCCGAAGACGATCCGGATGGCGGACAGGAACGCGGCTCGGCCGAACGATCGGACTTGCAGGCGGGCCAACGATGCGCCGAGCATCATCAACATCAATGGGATCGTCATTCCGCCGATCAGCGTGATGGTGTTGGTCAACCACGCAGGCAGCGACACGTTGGCAACAGATGCAACGACACCCAACGCGGTCGCGTAGATCAATGGCAGCCGGAGGATGCCGCCCCAGTTCGAGCGCCCGGCGGCGATGGCCTGGCCGAACGTGAACTGGCCGACCATGCACAGCGCATAGAACACGATCGCGTAGCCCAACCCCTGGCTGCCGAATGAATACGCCGCGAGCGGAAGGCCAAGATTGCCGTTGTTCGGGAATGTCAGCGAGGGCAGGAACGTGCGAACGCGAAGACTGAGCAGCTTCAGCACCACGAATGCCGCCGCGGCAAAGCAGACGAGCGCTGTTACCGAGGCCAGCGAGAGTGTTACGAACCTGGCCGGCGCGATGTGGATCCGCATGAACGTCGCGAGGATCAGGCACGGCGTGCCGATATCCACCACAAGCGGGGTCAGCATCGCGTTCTCCAGTTTACGCCCGGAGCGAATCCAGCAGAACCCGATCCCGATCACGACAAGCACGGGAATGACGGCAGCCAGCACATGCATGATTATTGTCATTGATGCGCATTTCTGTTGCGACGGAGAGGCGGCCCGGTGTCGAGACTTGCCCCGCGCGAACATTGCCGACATTCAAAGCGCCAGGGTTCCGGCAGACTACCGACAGACGAGACAACCCCTGTCACCCGGACGGGTGACACTGCCCGACTTTTCTATGCCCGAAAGATCAGACCCGCAGGGCCACGCAGTACAAGCGCCAGCAGTTCTGCCTGGCGATGCGTGCCGGTTCGTTCGAAGGCCCTCTGCAACAGGGTCTTCGCCGTATTGGCCGAAATTCCCATCGCCATGGCCGCCCCTCGGAGCTCTCCCTCCACTGCAAGGTGAGAGATCAGGCGCGATTCGGCAGAGGAGAGGCCATGCAGTCGTGCAATCAGCGCTGCCGAGAGCTCGCGGCGTTGCTCAGGGTCGGTGACAATGAGAAGGACACAGCTACCCGCAACGGGCGTTCTCCGCAGTGGCGCGACGAATGCCGAAAGGGACCGGCGACCAGACGGGCGCGGCAGGTTCAGCGCGCCACCTTCCCCGGCGGACTGTCCACCGGCGCCGTTGCGGCGACCACGAAGCGCCACGCCGGCCGCCGCTGCGATACGTTGTGTCAGTTCGACCGTGTCGCCCGTCCGTGCGGCCCGCAACACACCACCAGATCCGACGCTGAGGCCGTCATTTTCCGCAAGGATCGTGCGGGCGGCCGCATTGGCGTATTCGACGCGTCCCTGCGGGTCCACCAGAACAACGCCGGCCGCGATCAGGTCGAGAGCTTCCGTTGCTGCACTCAGACGGGTCTGGAGCGTACCGAGATGGAGCGCGACTTTGACCGCCCGGTGGAGATCCCTGAGGCAGTCCCGAAAGACCTTCTTCTCGGCTTCTTCAAAGCTGACCTTGCGAAACACACCGATCGCGGCAAAACCGTCGGTGTGCTTCACAAGCGGGGCAGCGAAGCCGTCCCAAAGACCTTGTGGCCGCAGGAAGTCGCGGTACCACGGGATCCGCGATCCAGACCCGGTCGGGAATCTCGGACTGTCGCCACAGCAACTCTCCAGGCTGCATCTCCTGAAGGCGCCTCGTGTACACGTTCGCATCCGGCGCACCCTGTTCGGCCGCGAACGCCGCGAACCTGGCCGGATCGAACCGCGCCGCTTCAAGCAGCTTCAATCCGTTGGCCGAAGTGGTAGCCGCGAGGAGGACGCTTGCACTCCCCAACGCATCCCCAAGGCGCGACAGAACGGATGGCCACAATTCGGGCTCAAGTGCTGCTTCATGGAAGGCATCAGCGAGCGCCGAAACAAGGTCGGATACGGCCATCGCGACTGCTCCACCCCTGCAGCTAAAGCCGGCCGCTGAACTATGCATGATTACACCTCGGCGCGGCAAGAACTTCTGAACCCGCGTCGAATAAATGCATGACTGTGACGCAGCCAAGAGCGTCA
Source organism: uncultured Alphaproteobacteria bacterium (assembly GCA_963721065.1). Classification (GTDB taxonomy): domain Bacteria; phylum Pseudomonadota; class Alphaproteobacteria; order Acetobacterales; family Acetobacteraceae; genus CAWBLP01. Next base: position 168,508 of record CAVRHO010000007.1, on the reverse strand, counting down.
ACGACGCCCTGGTCGGCACGACATGTGCTTCTACTTTCAGGTTTGCACTGCGTGGTTTCAATGCGGCAGTCGTGTCTCGCAATCGCACGCCTCGACACGCACGGCACGCAAACCGCCGGGCCGGGTCCCTGGCAGAAATGGACCGGGTCATCCCGTGAGCGCGAATTGTTCTACCCAATGGGGCCCTGACAGCCGCCCACCGGTCCGGCGTGCTGCGGCTGCCTCTCCTGCAACCCGCCTCAAATTGTTCGACCCTGTACGCGCCGGGATCGGACAGTTGGCCGCAGCGGTTCGATCGCGCCTCAAATCCAGCGAATCATACTGACCCCCGCACACGGCCCGCCATGCAATGGCATCGCGCGCGGCCACGCCACCCGGAACTTTCGTTGCTGCATTCGCCAACGTTGTGGATGGCCGGCCGTCGCCGACGATGACGATGACGATGACGATGACGATGACGATGACGGTCAATCGCGGACCAGGAGGCGAACGGTATGCAGGCTGGTATCACAACGACAGGAGGCCGGATCGCACGACACGTCCCGGCCGGGAAGTCGAGGCCGTCGTTGCAAGCACCGAAGTCGAGGCCGTCGTTGCAAGCACCGTGGTGGCGCACACCGCGCACCCCGGATGAGCCTGTCCAAAGCTCCCTTACCGTAGCGTCCGGGCCGGGCGACCCATGACACGAACGGCGAACCGGCCAGGTAAGCCGCTGCGAAGCGCGGGCCGGCAAGGCTTCAGGCCACCTCCGCCCCCGCCCGCGCAATTGCCGCATTCAACGCCCGAACCCCCGCCGCCGGCCCGTCCGGATGCCCCCACACGCACCCGACCACCGCCAGGAAATCCGCCCCCGCCTGCACCAGCGGCGCGCAGTTCTCCGCGGTAATCCCGCCGATCGCGCAGCTCGGCAGCTCCATCAGCTCGGACCACCAGCGCAGCACCTCCGGCTCGATGAACCGCGCCACGTCCTTGGTGCCCGACGGAAAGAACGCCCCGAACGCCACGTAGTCCGCGCCGTCCTCCCCGGCCTGCATCGCCAGGTCGCGGCTGCCCTTGCAGGTGACGCCCAGCGTCAGGTCCGGCCCGATCAGCGCGCGGGCCTGCGGGGCCGGCATGTCCTCCTGCCCGACATGCACGCCGTCGCTGCCGGTCTGCCGCACCAGGTCGGCGCGGTCGTTCAGCAGGAACGCCACGTCGCGCGACTGAGTCACGGGCCGCAGCGCATCGATCGCCCGCCGCCAGTCGTCGTCGCCCACGTCCTTCAGCCGCAACTGCACCGCCGCCACATCCCCGGCATCCAGCGCCGCCGCCAGCAGGTCGGCGAACGGCACCGGATCCAGCCGCGGCGGGGTGATCAGGTAGATGCGGCAGCCATCCCGGCTGCCGCCCATCCCCGCCATCGCTCAGGCTTTGCCCAGGTAGATGTCGATGATCTTGCCCAGCATCTCCAGCGCCGTCTCCTTCGGCCGCTGGAAGGTGTTGCGGCCGATGATGCTGCCGTTGCCGCCGCCGTCGCGGATGTTGCGCACCTCCTCATACACGCCGTCGAGGTCCTTCGCCTCGCCGCCGGAGAACACCACCACGCGCTTGCCGGCGAACGCCGCCTGCATCACGTGCTCCACCCGCTTGGCCAGGGTGGAGGTGTCCAGCTTCGCCTGGTCGTAGGTCTTCTTCGCCGCATCCAGGCTGATCACCGCGGACGGCGGCTTCACCTTGATGATGTTGGCGCCCATCAGCGCCGCCATCTGCGTGGCATAGGCGCAGATATCCAGTGCGGTCTCGCCGGCCTTGTCCAGGTTCGGCCCGCGCGGATAGCTCCACACCACCACGGCCAGGCCGGCCGCCTTGGCTTCCTCGGTCAGCTCGCGCAGTTCCTCCATCTGGTCGAAGGCGTATTCGCTGCCCGGATAGATGGTGAAGCCGATGGCCGCGCAGCCCAGCCGCAGCGCATCGTTCACGCTGGCGGTCACCGCCTGGTCCTTCGACGTGGCCAGCGAGTTGCTGCTGTTCATCTTCAGGATGGTGGGGATCTGGCCGGCGAAGGTGTCGGCGCCCGCCGCGATCATGCCCAGCGGCGCGGCATAGGCGTTCAGCCCCGCCTCGATCGCCAGCGGATAATGGTAATGCGGATCATAGGCCGGCGGGTTGGGGGCGAAGCTGCGCGCCGGACCGTGCTCGAACCCCTGGTCCACCGGCAGGATCAGCACCTTGCCGGTGCCGGCCAGCTTGCCCGTGCACAGGATGCGGGCCAGGTTGGCCTTCACGCCGGGCGGATCGCCCTCATACCAGTCCAGGATCTTTTTCACCTTCTGGGTGACGCGCATCGGGCTTGTCCCTTCTCTCGGAATTGGCCGGTGTCAACGGTACTAGCTTACGGCCGCGCCGCTGTCACCGGGGGCGCTTCGCAGCCGCACCCAGTTTACCAGCCGCCGCCGAGCCGCGGAATCCGCCATGTCCAGCGCCGGCGGCGCCTGGGCCAGGACCGCCCCGCCCCGGGCCGCCGCGATCGCCGCCACCGCGTCCCGGCCCGGCGCGGCCGGCGCCAGCACCAGCAGCCTCTGGCCGATCCGCAGCGCCGCCAGCGCCTGGCCGGAAGCCTCGCCGCAGTCCAGCACGTCGGTGAACGCGACGTTCGGACAGGCGTTGCCGGCCTGCGCCACCAGGGCGCGCCACCAGCCGCATCCGGCCCAGGCGGCCGCCCCGGGCGCCGACAGCAGCGTGACCGGGCAGCCCAGCGCCAGCACCGTGCGGGCATGGTCGAGTTGGTGCACAATGACGGCAGGCGGCAGGGTCATGCTTGACCTTGAAGCTTTGGCTCGCTTTCTGTGCAAGCGGCATGCAGGAGGGACACGGCACCATGGCGAGCGAAACCGACGACGCGGCAGCGGCCGCGGCACGTCTGGAGGCCGCCCTGGAGCGCATTGCCGCGCTGGCCGGACCGCGGGTGCAACCGCCGGCGCCGCCTGCGGAAGGCGCCGAGGCGGAACCGGCCGTTCCGGTGGACGAAATCGCCGCCCGACTCGACAGCCTGATTGATAGGCTGCGCACGGCACTCGGCACGCGGCAGGACTGACCGCGCACGAAAGGATTCGGCTCGATGGCGCAGGTGACGCTTCGGATCAACGGCTACGCCTACACGATCGGCTGTCGCGATGGTGAGGAACAGCACCTGCAGGCCATGGCCGCGCAGGTGGAGCGGCGAATCGAAACCATCAAATCCACCGCCGGCCAGAGCGGCGAGGCCCGCATGCTGGTCATGGCAGCGCTGCTGATGGCCGACGACCTGTTCGAGCTGGAGCAGCGACTCCGCGCCGCGGAGGCCGGCCGGCGGCAACGGCGAGGCGGACCACAGGCTGGGCCGACGCCTGAGTCGCATGGCGAAAAGAGCGGAAGAGATTGCCGCCGGCCTGGAGGCACCTTAAGTAGGGTCAGGCGGGGCTGCCCGGTGCGTCAGGCAATTCATCCCCGGGGCCAGTAAGCATCCTCCTCGGGAGCTGGCTCTGTCGGGATCGTGGTCTCGGTATCCGGCGCCCACCTGCAAACGCAGGCCTTGGGAGGATGAGACGCCAACGGCCATGGCGGCTCCGCACTTCATTTCCGAGCTGGACGAAGCGAAGCGCGCCGCGCGGGACCGCGCGCTGGCGTTGCGCGCCGGGTGTGACCCGGCCGCTTCCGGTGCGGCCCTGGCGGACCGGGTGCTGGCCGAATGCCCCCCGCCGGCCGGCGCCGTGGTCTCCGGCTTCTGGCCGATCGGCGAGGAGATCGATATCCGTCCGCTGCTGCACCGGCTGCACGCACGCGGCCACACCGTGGTGCTGCCGGTCACACCGCGCCGCGGCAATCCGCTCGGCTTCCGCACCTGGCGGCCGGGCGACGCGTTGCAGCCCGAGCGGTTCGGCACCTTCCGCCCGATCGGCGAGGAAGCCGTGCCTGATTTCCTGCTGGTCCCGTTGCTCGCCTTCGACCGGCGCGGCTACCGGCTGGGCTATGGCGCCGGCTTCTACGACCGCACGCTGGCCGCCCTGCCCCGCCGATTCGCCCTGGGCGTCGCCTATGCGGTACAGCAGGTGGCGGCGGTGCCGGCCGGCCCCCATGACGTACGCCTGGACGCGGTGGCGACCGAGAATGGCGTGATCTTCTGCAAGGACGAATGAATGCGCATCCTGTTCCTCGGCGACGTGGTTGGCCGCACCGGCCGCGAAGCGGTGGCGGCCGCCCTGCCGCAGTTGCGAGGGGCGCTGCATATCGACCTGGCGGTGGTGAATGCCGAGAACGCCTCGCACGGGTTCGGCCTGGGGCCGGACATGGCCACGGCCCTGTTCGCCGCCGGCGCCGATGTGGTGACGCTGGGCAATCACGCCTGGGACCGCAAGGAAATCATCCCCTTCATCGCCGACACGCCCCGGCTGATCCGCCCGGTGAATTTCCCCCCCGGCACGCCCGGCAACGGCTCCGCGGTGGTAGAGGTGGCGGACGGCCGCCGCGCCGTGGTGGCGCAGGCGATGGGACGGTTGTTCATGGACCCGCTGGACTGCCCGTTCCGCGGCATCACCAACGAACTGGCGAAACACCGGCTGGGCGTGACCGTTTCGGCCATCGTGGTGGATCTTCACGCCGAGGCGACCAGCGAGAAGATGGCGTTCGCGCATTTCCTGGACGGCACGGTGTCGCTGGTGGTCGGCACGCACACGCATTGTCCGTCCGCGGATGCCCAGGTCCTGCCGGGCGGCACGGCGTTCCAGTCGGACGCCGGGATGTGCGGCGACTATGACAGCGTCATCGGCATGCTGAAGGACGCCGCCACCCTGCGCTTCTGGCGCAAGATGCCGGGCGAGCGGCTGGCGCCGGCCGAAGGCGACGCCACGGTGTGCGGCGTGTTCGTGCAGACCGACGACGCCACCGGCCTGGCGCAGCGGATCGAGCCGGTGCGGATGGGTGGCCGCCTGGCCCCGGCCATGCCCGCGGCGTGATGCGCGCGGCGTGATGCCCGCGGTGTGATGCCCGCGGTGTGATGCCCGCGGTCGTGATGCCCGCGGCGTGATGCCCGCGGCGTGATGCCCGCGGTGTGATGCCCGCGCGGGGAGCGGGCCTGCATCGCCGCCGGTGCGGCGCAACAGACCGAACGCCGCACCCGAACGTGAATCACAATTCGCAGCCGGCCCGCTGCTCCCGGTCGCGCGAACGTTTCTGAAATCGCCACTCTGACTCCGGCGTTGGCCATGAGGCACACGGAACAGCGGAGGCGACGATGGCACTCACCGGCACGGGCAGCCAGATCGGACGACTGCATGCCGAACTGGATTCACTGACCGGTCGCAGCGGGTCGGCAAGGACCGGCCGCGGCGCATCGGCAAGTCCGCCCGGCATCCAGGACGCGCTGGCCACCGCGACCACCATGGTACAGGACTGGGCTCGGCCGCAGCTCGAGACGGCGCGGCAACGGCCTGCACTTCTCGGCCTGGGGGCGGCGGCTTTGGCCGCGTTCGCCGGCGGCCGGTGGCTCGCCGCGCGCCGCGGGCGACACCGCAAGCCTCCGCCGCGGCGCCCGGCGCCTGGCCCAGAGGCGAATCACGGCCCGGCGCCAGGCACGGCGACGGAGCGCACCACGCGCGCCCTGGACAGGAATCGCGGACGTGGCGCCACGCTGCCACCGCCATCCGCGCCAGGGGACCGGCCGCCGATCACGGCGACGCCGCCGCGGGAAATCACCGACATCACGCGGAACTTCATGCTGGCGGTGGTGATGCCGATCTGGATGGCCGCGGAACTCGCCGACTGGCTGTGCCACCGTCGCACACGCATCGAGGACACCAGCGGCAGCAAGGAATCCGCCATGCACCTGCTGATGCTGGGCGAGGCCTCGCTGCCGGTCATTGCCGGCATGGTACTGGAAATCACCAGCCCGGTTCTGCTGCTGATGTTCTCCGCCGTCGCTCTGCACGCCGCCACCGCATTGTGGGACGTGAGCTACGCGGTGAAGCGGCGCAAGGTCACGCCGCTGGAGCAGCACGTGCACAGCTATCTGGAGATGGTGCCGGTGATGGCGACCGCCTTCGTCAGCATCCTGCACTGGCCGGAACTGCGTGCGCTGCTGGGCCTCGGCAAGCGAGCCCCCGACTGGTCGGTGCGGCTCAAGGCCCGGCCGCTGCCCCTGTGGGCCGTTGCGACGCTGCTGACCGGCACGGTGGTCTTCGAACTCGCACCCTACCTCGAGGAACTGCGGCGCACGCGCCGGCATGTCGGCTGAAGCAGGCAGCCTCGGCAGGCGCAGCGCCCGAACCTTACCCACCAATTCGTGCCGGACAGTATCTGCCGGTCTTCCCCACACCCTCATGCCCGGCGACGGCCGGCCATCCACGTCTTCGTCATGCCGAAGACACACCGGCCAGGCCGGAACGCAAGAAACAACACGGGACGGTCCGACCGCTCGTACGACTGCGTTCCGCACGACAGAAACGCGAACGTCGGCCGAGGCATGCCGTCGCGCAGGCGGTCGGCGCGACCCGCGGGCCGGCCACGACGGCGCGGGCGCACCCGACCTATACTGTCCGACGCAGGCCTGCAGCCAGAGATCCCCTCCACCAGCCGCGACATCCGGGCGCCGCTCCACCGGTCCGAACGCTGCACAGGTCGGAACAAGACAGCCCCCGGCGGCGCTGGCGCGGATTTCCCCGACCTCGCCCGACGGGGCTATAGATGCAGGCCAAGGTCCGGCACATCAGGATCCGCCGCACATCGGAACAAGGACGCATTCCCGGCCCCGCGTATCCTGGCGTCCATCGGAGCAGGCCCGGCCATGACAAGGGAGAAAACACCATGAAAATCGACGACGTCACGCTGACGATCTTCACCTGGGACAACATCCCGGCGACCAACTACCACACCGGCACGGCCACCGCCGGCAACAGCAATCTCGGCCTGCTGCGCATCCACACCGATGCGGGGCTGGAGGGCCACGCCTTCCTGGGCGCGGCGACCAATCCGGCGTCGATGGACGGGCCGCAACTGATCCGCTCCCTGAAGCCGATGCTGATGGGCCAGGACCCGCTGGAGCGCGAGCGCATCCATGCCGGCATGCGCCTGATCAACCGCATGGTCAGCTACCGCACCATCGGCGCGGTGGACACCGCGCTGTGGGACCTGGCCGGCAAGATCGCCAAGCTGCCGGTGCACGCGCTGATGGGCACCTACCGCACCTCGATCATGGGCTACGCCAGCTCCCAGGTGCTGCCGGACGTGGCGGCGTATGTGGACCAGGCGCAGGAGTTCAAGGCGAACGGCTGGCGCGCCTACAAGATCCACCCGCCGCGGGAGCCGGAGAAGGACATCAAGGTGTGCGAGGCGGTGCGCAAGGCGGTCGGCGACGACTTCCGCGTGATGCTGGATTCCACCTGGAGCTACACCTACACCGACGCCCTGCGCGTCGGCCGGGCGATCGAGGAGATGGGGTTCTACTGGTTCGAGGACCCGCTCGCCGACGAGGACATCTACAACTACGTCAAGCTGCGCGAGAAGCTGGACATCCCGATCCTGGCAACGGAATTCCCCGCCGGCGGGCTGGACACCTACCCGATCTGGCTGACCGAGCGGGCCACCGACTACCTGCGCGGCGACATCCCGAACAAGGGTGGCCTGACCACCATGCTGAAGACCGCGCATCTCGCGGAAGCCTTCGGCCTGCGCTACGAGATCCACCATTCGGGGAACTCGCTGAACAACCTGGCCAACCTGCATCTGTGCATGTCGCTGCGCAACACCACGATGTTCGAGGTGCTGCTGCCGCACCCCGCGCACAAATACGGCATGGCGAAGGAGATCGACATCGACAAGGACGGCCTGATGCACGCCCCCACCGCGCCCGGGCTGGGCGCCGAGATCGATTTCGCGCTGATCGAGCGGAAGACCGAGGCGGTGTTGCGATAGTTCGCATTGTGTTATGGCCGGGCCCGGCCCGGCCCGGCACAACCGCAGACAACCGGTGCGGCAGCGTCGTGGAGGGCCGGCCTGCATCTTTCGTGACGGTCGCGCGACGGGCTGGCGTCGCCAAAGCCGGTTGCCTCCAGCCAGGCGTTTGAGGGAGACCATCCATGGATCTGAAATCCACCATCAAGGTCTGCATGTTCGACCAGTACGGCACCGTGGTGGACATGCAAACCGGCCTGGTGGAAGCCGCGACCCCGTTCCTTCGCGCGAAAAACTGGCAAGGCAACCCGAATGCCTTCGTCACCTGGTGGCGCCGCACCCATTACGAAAACTCGATGATCGACGCGCTGCTGGGCCGCGAACACACGCCCTATCGCACGATCGGCGAGCGCGCCGTGGCGCATGTGATGGACCGCGCCGGCATTCGCTACACGCCGGACGAGGTGCGCGCCCTGGTGTCACACATCGAACGCCTGCATCCATTTCCGGAAGTGCCGCCGGCGCTGGACAGGCTGCGCACGCGCTACAGGCTGGTCGGTACTGTCGAACGGCGACCCCGACATGCTGGAGGCCGCCAAGCGCCACCACAACATCACCTTCGACCACGTGATTTCCGTGGCTGCCGCCAATGCCTTCAAGCCGCACCACGCGACCTACGCCAAGGCGGCGGAGATCATCGGCGTGCCGATGGACCAGGTGCTGTTCGTCGCCAACCACGAGTTCGACTGCGTCGGCGCGAAATCCGCCGGCATGCACACGGCGTTCATCAACCGCCGGGGCCGGCCGTTCGGTGCCTGGCCGCATCAGCCGGACCTGGTGGTGCCCAGCATGACCCACCTGGCGGACGCGCTGGTGTAACCGGACCTCTCTCTTCCGCGTCATGGCCGGGCCTGACCCGGCCATCTACCCCCGTCCAGGCGTGTGCCCGTGCACGCCGGCCCAATCGTTCGGGGGCAGATGGCCGGATCAAGCCCGGCCATGACGACTTATGGAGCGACCTGCTCGCCCAACTTATCGAGGCCGCCTCGCCAAACCATCCAGGCCGGCCCGCCTGACCTATCGAGCCCCACTCCGGTTCTATCGACGCCTGCGCGCCTGTTCCAACGCGTATGGTCCGTCACCGGCTACGACCGGGTACGCTACGCCGGAATCCTCAAACAACTACCGGACAATCTCCTCCCACAGCAGTCGCGCCTCCCGCCCCGGATCGTGGGCGACGCGGCACGGCGCATCCAGCACCATCGTCGCCCGGTCCTCCAATCGGAACACCGGCCAGTCCGGCATGCCCTCGGCACGCGGCACGCCATCCCGCGCGAACGCGGTCCAGGCCGTGGCCATCGTCGCCGCCAGCGCATGCGCACCCGGGCTGCGGTCGGTCGCGTTGGTGAATTCCAGCGTGTCGAAGGTGAACGGCACGTCCAGCGCATGCGGCGCGCCCAGCCGGCCGTCGAACAGCGGCGTGCGCCAGGCGAACGAGTACATCCACACCGGTGCCCCGCCCTGCCGCACCTTGCGCTCCGCAGCGCGCAGCGAGCGGATCCGGAAATTCCCGTCGGTGAGCATGGCAATCAGCCGCTGTGTCGGCGTGCCATCCGGATACAATTGCCGGTACAGCGCGATCACCCGATCCGTATGCCCACCCGCAAGCGCCGCGACACGTGCGCGCAGCTCGTCCTCGGTCAGCGTGCCGAACCAGATCCGGTCGTCGTTGGCATGGAAGGTGGTCGCCTCATGCGTGGTATCACCGATGATCAGCGGAATGTCGGCGGATACCGGCGAAGCGTCCGGATCGAACGGATGCCGCGGCACCACGTCGCCATCCACCACCGGCCCGAACGGATAACGGTCCACCAACGGCCATTGTGACGGACCGATCGCCTTCTGCGCCGGCTCGATCGCCGCCATCAGCCGCCGCATCGGCACCGCCTGCAGCTCCGCGACCGCACCGCGCCCCAGGCCCAGTTCCCGCATCACCGCGTCTGTCAGCTTCGCCGCGCGCTCGGTGGTGCGCAGCCGCACCGCGGCGCCGCTCTGCACGATGGCACGGTGGAACAGCCCGCGCGCCGCGGGCATCGCCATCAGCGTGCTGACCTTCCCGCCGCCCCCGGACTCGCCAAAAATGGTGACATTTCCGGGATCGCCGCCAAAGGCGGAAATATTGTCGCGCACCCATTGCAGCGCCGCGACCATGTCCAGCGTGCCGGCATTGCCCGACTGCGCATATTCCGGGCTGGCGACCTGCGACAGGTCCAGGAAGCCGAAGATGTTCAGCCGCTGGTTCACCGCCACCAGCACCACGTCGCCGCGCCGGCACAGGCGCATGCCCTGCAGCCGCAGGCTGTTCGCCGACCCGAAGGAAAACGCCCCGCCATGCAGCCACACCATCACCGGCCGCCGCGCCGCCGGATCGGCCGCGGGAGTCCAGACATGCAGCGTCAGGCAATCCTCGGTTTCCGGCGAGGTATCCGGCGGGCCGGAGAAGTCCGCCAGTTCGGCGCGCTGCGGAAACCCGGTGCGCGACTGCGGCGACTGGCCGGCATAGTCCAGCGCATCGCGCACCCCCGCCCAGGCCTGCGGCGGCCGCGGCGGCAGGAAGCGGTTGGCGCCGGCGGTGGAGGCGCCATAGGGCACGCTCTTGAACGCCGCCACGCCCTCGATCAGCGTGCCACGCACCTTGCCATGGCGGGTTTCGACAATCGGATCCATCAGACGCCTCCCACATGCATCGGCGGCCCGCCGATACCGCTCACATTGCCGCCTTTGCCCCCGGCCGGATACCCCAGCGCCGCAACCGGTAGGCCAGCGCCGGCCGCGTCATGCCCAGCCTGCGCGCCGCAGCGGAAACGTTGCCGTTGCATTTCTGCAGTGCGGCCTGGCAAAGGTTGCGTTCGATATCATCCAGCGACGCCGGCGAGTGCAGCGCCATCGGGACCGCATTATCCGGGGCTTCATCCGCGGCGGTGTGATGCTGACGTTCCAGCCGCCCGTCGGCACCCAGGGCCAGGGCGTGGCCGGCGGTTTCCTCGCCCGGACGGAAGATGTCGGCGCCATCGATCAGCCCGCCGTCCCGGACGCAGATCACGCCGCGCTCCACCAGGTTCTGCAACTCACGCACATTGCCAGGATAAGCGTAGCTGTACAGCACGCGGGTCGCCGCACGGGTGAAGCCGCCCACCCGCTTGTTGTGCAGCGTCGCATACACGCCGACGAAATGATCCAGCAGCGCCGGCACGTCATCACGCCGTGACCGCAACGGCGGCAGGTCGATCGGAAACACGTTCAGCCGGTAGAACAGGTCTGGGCGAAAGCGGTTGGCCTGCACCTCGGGCCAGAGATCGACGTTGCTGGCTGCAATGACGCGCACATCGACGCGCAGCTTGCGCGTGCCGCCGACGCGTTCCACCTCCCTCTCCTGCAAGGCACGCAGCAGCTTGCCCTGCGCGGCAGGCCCCATCAGGCTGATCTCATCCAGGAACAGCGTGCCGCCATCGGCGCGCTCGAACCGGCCGGGACGCGATGCCGTGGCGCCGGTGAACGCGCCGCGTTCCACGCCGAACAGCTCCGCCTCCACCAGCTCGTCCGGCATCGCCGCGCAGTTCACCGCGATGAACGGGCGGTCGCAGCGCGCGCTGAGCCCGTGCAGCGTCCGGGCAAACAGCTCCTTGCCGACACCGCTTTCGCCGCGCAGCAGCACGGTGGCGTCGGTCGGCGCCACCTGCTCCAACAGGCGACGCGCGGCGAGGAATGCCGGTGAACGGCCGATCATCGCCGGCAGCCCGGGTCGCTGAATATTCGCCTGCGGAGCGGCCGGCGTCACGGGAAAGCCCGTGTCCGGCAGAGCCTCGGCGTGCTCCCATTCCTCCACCGGCCTGGCGATCACCCGGCATCGCGGGGCGCCGGTGCAGCGGCATTCCACCTCGCGGAACTGGATCTGCCGTCCGTGCATCACGCTGGAGAAACCTGTGGCGTAGCCGCACAGCGTCCAGCAGCTCGGCTGGTCCGACACGCCGAACGCCGCCAGGTGTTCGTCGGCTTCCACCGAATCGCTCCAGAGGAACTCGGCGCGGAAGGCGCCGTCATCCGGGTCGTACTGGTACTGCAGCGTGCGGACCTTGGCGAAACCCTCCAGCGTGTGCAGCCACGGACCGGCGGCGCGCTGCGTCCTCGGATGCTGGTTGCGCCAGCGTTGCCGGATCAGCGCGGCATCCCGCTCCCCCTGCACGTGGCCGATCCGCCGCAAGGCCGCTTCGCCGGCCGCCAGCCCGAGTGCCTGGATGATCTCCCGCCGGATAGCGCCGAAAGCCCCTGCATGCAGCAGCACCATGCGCTGGTTGTCCAGCCAGATGCGCCCATCCGAAGGCGAGAACGACAGAAACTCGGTCAGCCCCTGCAGCGTCGGCTTCAGTTCGGCCGCGAACGCATCCGGCCAGCCGGCTTCCACAGCCTCGGCCGACAGCGCCAGTCCGGTTGCCGCCGCGGGCGTGCCGCGTGCCCGTCGTCCCATTCTGGGCTCTCCTCCGCATCACGCCTTCGACGCGCGTTTTCATCATATGGTGAACCAATCTGGATCAAATGATCAACCGGCGCGCCAGTGCCGCCCCGCCGACCGGTGGTTCGGCCCGGAAACCCGGGATTCGGGCACGTCCCGCACTTGGCCCGGCTCTTGCTGTGTCCCGGTCAGACCGAACACGGCGAAGGAGGAGGCCACATGCCGGCACGTACCGGGCAGGAGTTCCTGCGCGGGCTGGAGGATGCCCGCGAGTTATGGGTGGGCAGCGAGAAGGTCACCTCCCCCGTCAACCATCCGGCGCTGTCCGGCGCCGCGCACGCCCTGGCCGGCGTGTTCGACCTGCAGCACGCCAGGGCCGATGACTGCCTGATGCCCGACCCGGAAACCGGCGAGCCGATCAACATCAGCCACATCATCCCGCAGTCCCGCGACGATCTGCTGCGCCGCCACCGCTGCCTGGAACCCGTTGCGGAGTATTCCGTCGGCCTGATGGGCCGCACGCCCGACTACATGAACGTCACCTTCGCCGGGTTCGCGGGCCGGGCGGACGAGTGGGCGGCGAACGGGAACGAACACGGCGCGGCGAACCTGGTCGCCTATCAGAAGAAGCTGCGGCGCCAGGATATCTCGCTGACCCACACCATCGTTCACAGCACGATCGACATCGGCAAGGGCAAGTATCCGCAGGGCCTGGACGAGGTGCAGTTGCACAAGGTGGCGGATACGGACCACGGCATCATCGTCCGCGGCTCCCGCGTGCTGGCCACGCTGGCGCCGTTCGCGGACGAACTGGCGGTGTATCCCGGCGCGCCGATGCCGGAGGCCGCGGACGCCCACGCACTGTCCTTCTGCATTCCGATGCAGACGCCCGGCCTGAAATTCATCTGCCGCGACAGCGTGTCGGTGAACACCAACAGGTTCGAGCATCCCCTGTCCACCCGCTTCGACGAGCAGGACGCCTTCGTCATCTTCGACGACGTGGAGGTGCCGCGTGACCTTGTGTTCATCGACGCCAACCTGCCGGTTTACAACAGCGTCATGAAGACCAGTTGGTGGCCCAACATCATGCAGCAGACCATGATCCGGGCGCACACCAAGCTGACCTTCGCCTGGGGCCTGGCCACGCGCATGGCGGAGGCGATCAACGCCAGCCAGCCGCAGGTGCAGCACATGCTGGGCGAGATCGCGATGTATGCGGAATTCGCCCGCAGCGCGATCTTCGCCGCGGAGCAGGCGGCGCACGAATACGGCAACGGGTTGTGGTGCCTGGACCTGGGGCCGCTGGTGGCGCTGCGCGCCGCCCTGCCCACCTGGTTCCCGCGGGTGAACGAGATCATCCGGCAGATCGGCTCCCACAACCTGCTGACCACGCCTTCGCGCGCCGCCTTCGCCGATCGCGAGCTGCGGCCGCTGATCGACAAATACCTGCGTGGGGTGGACATCTCCGCCGAACAGCGCGCCCGTCTGTTCCGCCTGGCATGGGACTTTTCCGGCACGGCGCTGGCCAGCCGTAACGAGCAGTACGAACGGTTCTACCTGGGCTCCAGCGGCCGCAACCTGACCTATGCGCAGACGGCACTGGACCGCACCCGGGCCGACCGGCTGGTGGACCGGTTCCTGCTGGAAGACCCGGACTGATCGGCCCCAGCGATCGCCCCCAAGCGATCGGCCCCCAGCGATCGCCCCCAAGCGGTCGCCCCCAAGCGATCACCATTGTCCGGCCTCGCCCGGACCGGTACTATTCGCGACGATCCGACATGGGGAAAATCCCGTGCGGCAGAACCATTGAACAAGGGAGCGTTCCTATGGCCCAAGACACGTCCGCCCCCCGCTCGGCCATGCGGCCGGTCGGCCTGAACCACCTGGTGCTGAACGTACGCAACATCGAGGAATCGCACCGGTTCTGGACCGAGATCCTCGGCTTCCAGCAGGTGGGGGAGATCCACGCCTCGGCCAAGCGCCCGAACCCGCCGAAGATGCGCTTCTACAGCGGCGATCACGGCGGCGGCACGCTGAACCACCACGACATCGCGCTGGTGGAAAACCCGGACCTGCCGGCCCCGCCGAAGGACTGGAGCATGTTCGGCATGCCGTGCGCCATCAACCACATCGCCATCGCCCTGCCCGACCGCGAGACCTGGCTGAAGCAACTGGAATACCTGCAGGAAAAGGGCGTGAAGTTCGACCGCCGCGTCGAGCACGGCATGACCCACAGCCTGTACATCCACGACCCGAACGGCTACGGCGTGGAACTGCTGTACGAACTGCCGCGCGACGTGTGGGAAGGCGACATCGACGCCGCCCTGAACTACGCCGAACAACTGCCGACCGAAGGCAAGGAAGCGCTGCAGGACAAGGCGGACAACGTGCCGACGTTCCGCCGGGCAGAGCCGGTCGCCGGCTGACCGGCAAAGGGGGGAAACGCAAAGGGGAAAGCAATGTCCAACCGACGCAGCGTGAACGGGTCCTTTGCCCGTCACCAGAATCCGATTCCGAATGCCAGCCGGGTCGGCAACATCGTGATGTCCAGCGTGATCAGCGGCACCAACCCCGGCACGCGCGACCTGCCGCAGGACCTGGCGGGACAGATCGCCAACGTGTTCCGCCACATCCGCCACGACGTCGAGGCGGCCGGCGGCACCGTGGACGACATCGTCAAGATCACCTTCTGGATGCAGGACCCGACCACCGGGCGCGCGGCGATCAATGACGAGTGGGTCAAGATGTTCCCCGACGAGGCGGCGCGGCCCGCCCGTCATACCCAGCCGCTGGCAGCGGGCAGCCGATCGCTGATCAGCGCCGACTTCGTCGCGGTGCTTGGCACCTGATCCCGTCCGGCGCCGGTGGCAGCACCGGCGCCGGATCCCCTGTCCGGAGTTGGCCTGATGTTGGACGACCGCACGATCGAAACCCTGGCCCGCGCGTATCACGTGGCGGAAAAGGAACGCCGCCGCACGCGCGCACCCACCGTGTTGCACCCGGGCTTCACGGTGGAGGACGCCTATGCCGTCCAACGCAAGTGGATCGAGATCAAAGTGGCCGAGGGCAACGTGGTGAAAGGCCACAAGATCGGCCTGACCTCCCGCGCCATGCAGCGCCAGGCGAATATCGAGGAGCCCGACTACGGGTCTCTGATGGCCGACATGTTCTACCAGGACGGCGCGCAGATCCCGATGAGCCGCTTCATCCAGCCGCGCCTGGAATGCGAGCTGGGCTTCGTCATCGGCAAGCGGCTGAAGGGCCCGAACTGCACGATCTTCGACGTGCTGAACGCCACCGACTACATCATCCCGTCCACCGAGATCGTCGATGGCCGCACCCACCGCGTGGATCCGGAAACGCAGGCCCCGCGCAGCGTGCTGGACAGCATCGCCGACAACGCCGGCAACGCCGCGCTGGTGGTCGGCGGGCGGCCCGTGCGGCCAATGGACTTCGACCTGCGCTGGATTGGTGTGCTGTGCTACCGCAACGGCATCATCGAGGAATCCGGCGTGGCTGCCGCGGGTACTGAACCACCCCGCGAACGGCGTTGCGTGGCTGGCCAACAAGCTCGCCCCTTTCGACATCGCCCTGGAACCCGGCGAGTTCGTGCTCGGCGGGTCCTTCACCAGCACGGTGGACGCCCGCGCCGGCGACCAGTTCCACGTGGACTACGGCCCGCTGGGATCCATCGCGTGCCGGTTCGTCTGATGCCCCGGTCCTGGCCGGTAACCTTCCGTGTCATGGCCGGGCCTGACCCGGCCATCCACCCCCGACCAGCCGTGCGCCGTTGCAACGCGACCCGATCGGCGAGGGGGCGATGGCCGGGTCAGGCCCGGCCATGACGAGAAAAGCCGAGCCCGGCCGGGACACGCAAGATCGGTCCGGTCATGACGCGACAAGCCGAGTCCGGCCGCTATGCGAAATGTCGAGCCCGGCCGTGCACGAAGGCGCCGGTTCGGACATGTCGCGAAAAATCAGTCCGTCCGGCAAAGACACGGACAACCGACTCCGACCATGACACGAAAGACCGGGTCCGGCGTGACGAGACAAGACAGGTGCAGCCCGCATGAATGACGTCCTCGACTCCTCCCCCACCATGAAGTTCGGCGTTGGCCAGCCGATCCGGCGGCTGGAAGACGTGCGCCTGCTCACCGGCAAGGGACGCTATCAGGACGACCAGACCTTCCACCGCCAGACCTGGTGCGTGTTCGTGCGTTCTCCGCACGCGCACGCCCGCATCCTTTCAATCGACACCGAGGCAGCGTCGCGCGCCCCGGGTGTGGTGGCGGTGTACACCGGCACCGACTACGCCAACGACGGCCTGTCCATGCCGAAGGCGAACATGCCGCGCAAGAAGCGCGACGGATCGCCACTGTTCGCCCCGCAGCGCCCGGCCCTGGTGGTGGACCGCGTGCGCTATGTCGGCGACCCCGTGGCGATGGTGATCGCGGAAACCCTCGCGCAGGCGAAGGACGCGGCCGAACTGGTTGCGGTGGATTACGACCCGCTGCCCTCCGTCACGTCGGTTGCCGTCGCGGCGGAACCCGACGCGCCCCGCGTGTGGGACGAAAACCCGGACAACATTTCCCACACCCACGAACGTGGCGACCGCGCGGCCACGGAAGCCGCCTTCGCCCGTGCCGCACGCATCGTGAAGCGCCGCTATGTCGTCACCCGCGTGCACGCCCAGTTCATGGAGCCACGCGGCGCCATCGGCACGTTCGACCCGGCGGAGAACCGCTACACGCTGTACGCCGACGTCAACTACCCGCACCGCGTGCGCAACATGCTCGCCAACATGGTGTTCAAGGTGCCGGAAAGCCAGGTGCGCGTGGTGTGCCACGATGTCGGCGGCGGCTTCGGCACCAAGGGCTGGCAGTATGTCGAACACCGCCTGACCCTGTGGGCCGCGCGCAAGGTCGGCCGCCCGGTGAAGTGGCGCTGCGAACGCTCCGAAGCGCTGCTGGCCGACGAGCACGGGCGCGACAATATCGGCGAGATCGAACTCGCCTTCGACGACAACGCGAAGGTCATCGGCCTGCGCCTGCACATGCTGGCCAGCATCGGCGCCTATATCGCGTCCGACCGCCAGTTGCTGACACCGTTCGGCCAGATCGGCACGGTGATCGGCGTGTACGACATCCCCGCCGCCCATGTCAGCATCGACGCCGTGCTGTCCAACACCAGCCCCACCGCGCCCTATCGCGGCGCCGGCCGCCCGGAAGCGATCTACCTGATCGAACGCGCGATGGAGGATGCGGCGCACGAACTGAACATCGACCCGATCGAGTTGCGCCGCCGCAACATGATCCCCGACGAGAAGATCCCGTTCAAAAGCCCGCTGGGCCCCTACTACGATTGCGGCCAGTTCCGCCGCAACCTGGACATCGCCCTGCAGGCCGGCGACTACGCCGGCTTCGCCGCCCGCCGCGAACAGTCCCGCGCCCGCGGCATGCTGCGCGGCATCGGCGTGGCGAACGCCATCGAACAGGCCGCCGGCCCCGCACCGGAATACGCGGAAGTCCGCTTCAACCCCAGCGGCAGCGCGCTGATGCTGATGGGCACCAAGACGCACGGCCAGGGCCACGAGACCGCCTTCAAGCAGATCCTGTGCGAACGCCTGGGCATCGACCCGAACGAGGTGCAGTTCATCGACGGCGACACCGACCGCGTGGCGTTCGGCATGGGCTCCAACGGCTCGCGGTCCATGGTGGTGGGCGGTGCGGCGCTGACGCTCGCGGCACAGAAGATCATCGACAAGGGCAAGCGCCTGGCCGCGCATCTGATGGAGGCCGCGGAAGCCGATATCGAATTCGCCGACGGCAAGTTCACCGTCGCCGGCACCGATCGTGCGATGACGCTGAAGCAGGTGGTCGCCGCATCGTTCCAGCCCGCCCGCCTGCCCCCGGGCATGGAGCCGGGGATGATCGAACACGCAACCTACGCCTCGAAACGCGACACCTTCCCCAACGGCTGCCATGTCTGCGAGGTGGAGATCGATCCGGAGACCGGCAAGGTTTCGTTGCAGACGTACCTGGTGGTGGATGACGTCGGCACGGTGATCAACCCGCTGACGCTGGCCGGCCAGATCCATGGCGGCGTGGCGCAGGGCGTCGGCCAGGTGCTGATGGAGCAGGTGGTTTACGAACCGGACTCCGGCCAGCTTCTGACAGCCAGTTTCATGGACTACTGCATGCCGCGCGCCGACGATCTGTGCAACATCGCCATCACCAGCAACCCCGTTCCGACCGACGGCAATCCGCTGGGCGCGAAAGGCGCCGGTGAAGCGGGATGCGTCGGCGCGTTGCCCTCGGTGATGCTCGCCGTGATGAACGCGCTGGAACCGCTGGGTGTGCGGGAGCTCGACATGCCGGCCACCAGCGACCGGGTCTGGCGCGCCATCCGTGATGCGAAGGCTGGCCCCACGTAAGCGCCGGCGCCGCCAGGGAGGAAGCACATGAACAAACTGCGGACCGGCGCCGAATACCGCGATTCCCTGCGCGACGGACGTCGCGTCTGGATCGCCGGCCAGGGGCTGGTGGAGGATGTCACCACGCACCCCGCCACAAGCGCGATGGTGGACGAATACGTCGCCTGGTACGACCGGCATTTCGATCCGGCCTGGCAGGACACGCTGCTCACTCCGCCGGATATGAACGGCAAGCGCCTGCCCTGGGGCTATGTGCTGCCGCACAGCGCGGACGATCTGGTGCAGATGGGGCGCTGCTTTTCCGCCACCACCTTTCTCAGCGCCGGCAACATCACGCACACGCCCGCCTATGGGCAACTGATCGCGCTGGGCATCCTCGGCGCGGTGCAGGACCGCAACCCTTCCGCGCAGCAGGTCGCCGGCGCACAGGCCTATCGCCAGCACATCGCCGACACCGGGCGGTTCCTGACCTTCTGTTCCGGCTCCGCCACCATCGGCTATCGCCTGCGGGAGAATCCGCAGGACCGGCAGTCGCTGCGCCTGGTGCGCGAAACCGACAGCGGCCTGGTGATCAGCGGCAAGATCGGCATGCACACCAGCCCGGCCTATGCGGAAGACGTGTATGTCGGCGCGCTGAACGGCATCGACTACCAGGGCCACCGCGCCAGTTTTTCGGTGGCGGTGAACACGCCCGGCGTGACCGTGATCTGCCGCAAACCGTCGGTGCACGACCCCAATCCCTTCATCGCGCCGCTAAGCCGCCGCTATGACGAACTGGACGGCCAGTTGTGGCTGGACAACGTGCTGGTGCCCTGGGAGCGCGTCTTCCTGGTGGATCCCTCGCCCGAGCTGATCGCACGCTGGCTGTTCTGGCACCAACTCTACTGCTGGCTCTCCAAAGCCGAGTTCACGCTCGGCCTCGCCCTCGCCTGCACGCATGCGATGCGATTGGCGCGCAACGACGCCACGGTGGAGTACCTGCTGGACCTGATGACCGACGTGCAGACGGTGCGCGCCTGCCAGACCGCCGCCGAACGCGACCCCGGCTTCACGCCCGAAGGCTATTGCTACCCCAACCTGTGCCACGTCGCGGCCGGCAGCATCGCCATGCTGAAAGCGCGCCCGCGCATGAGTGAGATCATGCGCATCCTGCCCGGTTCCTCGCTGGTGGTCGCGCCAACCGACAGCGACCTGGCAACGCCGGAGATCGCCGCCGGCCTGGACGAAAGCTTCAGCGGCGGCGGCTATACGGCGAAGCAACGATCGGCGCTGCTGCAGCTTGCCTGGGATCACGTGTCATCCGCGCTGGAAGCCCGCGAGTCCGCATTCGAACTGCATGCCAATGGCGGCATCCCCACCTGGCGCAACCGGCTGCGCCGCGCCTTCAACGACTACAACGGCCTGGCCAACGACGTGCTGAAACAGCTCGACCTGCCAATGCCGGAGATCGACCTGACCGGCATCCGCGCCGCACCGATGGTGCCCCGCCGCGTGGTGGAAGCGATGCCGGCGAAACCCGTTCCCGAACCGTGAACCCCGGAGACAACGACATGGCTGAATTGCTGCCGAAGACCCGCGACGCGCTGATGCGCGTCGGAACCTCCACATTGACCGGCGCGCTGAATCGCCGCGGCCTGCGCAGCATGTTCATGCAGGACGTATGGCCGGTGCGTTCCGACATGCCGCGCATGGTGGGCATCGCCTTCACCATGCGCTTCATTCCCTCGCGTGAGGACAAGGACGGGCCGGGTGCGCGCGGCCGCGGACAGATCCAGAGCCAGGCGATGGAAACCTGCCCGCCCGGTCATGTGCTGGTGGTGGATTCGCGTGGTGATGCACGGGCCGCGTCGGCAGGCGATCTGTACGTGGGCCGGCTGAAGGCGCGCGGTTGCGCCGGCATCGTCACCGATGGCGGGCTGCGGGATTCCGAAGGCGTGTTCAAGACCGGCCTGCCCGCCTATCACCGTCGTGCGTCCTCGCCGCCGAGCCCGATTGCGCATCATCCGTGCGATTTGAATTTGCCGATCGGGTGCGGCGGGGTCGCGGTGTATCCCGGCGACATCATCGTGGGCGATTGTGACGGCGTGGTGGTGATCCCGCCGGACATCGTCGATGAAGTGGCGGAAGAATGCCTGGCCACCACGCTGTACGAAGAATTCGCCGAGGAGGAGGTGGCGCGCGGCCGCAGCCTGGTCGGCCTGTTCCCGGTCGCCGGTGACGACGCGAAGCGCGACTTCGAGGAATGGAAGAAGAAGCGCGGGGGCTGACCGCCAGGTCTCCCGGGCCGGCCTGGGCCCGGGCCGGAACGACAGCGCCAGCAGGCAAGGTTCCAGCCGGAGGCGCAAGGGCGCGCATGGCTGACACCGCAAGGGCGCGCGCGACTGACGCCCAGATCGGTGCGGTGTGACTGGGCCGCCGGCTTCGGGGACGGCCGCCTGATGCAGGTCCGGCCCCGTGGGCTGGGCCAGCGCTGCCCGCAGGGCGGTGGCGGGCTCCGGCAGCGCCATCAGCCCTTCTGGCTGATCCGCGCCTGGCCCGCGCGCAGCATCCGGGCTGACCAGCGTTCCCTGTTTGTATCCTCCGGCACAGGGCGAATTTGCTGTTATCGGTAACATTTGCTCCCGGCGCAGGAATGCGGCAGGGTCGGGTGGAGGAAACCACCAGGCAGGCAGAACCAGCTCCCCCTCCCCGGGAGGGCGGAGGGCTTTGCCGCGTTCCTCGTTTTCAAGGGAGCACTCATTTATGGACTACGTCGCTGCCGGCGAGCTGCGTGTCGCTCGCTCGCTCCATGCGTTTGTCACCGACGAAGCGATCCCGGGCACGGGGCTGTCCGCTGCGGCCTTCTGGCAGGGATTTGCCGATATCGTTCGCGCGCTGGCGCCGAGCAACCGGACGCTGCTGGCGCGGCGCGATGCGTTGCAACAGCAGATCGATGACTGGCACCTGGCGCATCGCGGCAAGCCGTTCGACCAGGGCGCGTATCTCGCATTCCTGCGCGAAATCGGTTACCTGCTGGACGCGCCGTCGGATTTCCGCATCGGCACGACGAATGTCGATCCCGAGATCGCCAGCATCGCCGGCCCGCAGCTCGTGGTGCCGGTCACCAACGCCCGCTATGCGCTGAATGCGGCGAATGCCCGCTGGGGCAGCCTGTATGACGCGCTGTACGGCACCGATGCGATCCCGGAAGATGGCGGCGCGACCCGCGGCGGCGGCTACAACAAGGCTCGTGGCGAACGGGTGATCGCCAGGGCGCGCCAGGTGCTGGACCAGGCGGCACCGCTCGCCACCGGCAGCCATGCCGACGCCACGCTCTATGCGCTGGACGGCGCCGCCCTGGCGGTAACGCTGAAGGACGGCAGCAGGACCGGGCTGCGCGATCCGGCACAGTTCGTGGGCTATCGCGGCGATGCCGTGGCGCTGTCCTCGGTGCTGCTGCGCCACAACGGCCTGCATCTGGACATCCACATCGACCGCACGCACACGATCGGCAAGGACGATCCGGCCGGCATTGCCGACGTGCTGACGGAAGCCGCGATCACCACGATCCAGGACTGCGAGGATTCCATCGCCGCCGTCGATGCCGCCGACAAGGTGGTTGCCTACCGCAACTGGCTTGGCCTGATGAAGGGCACGCTGCAGGACACGTTCGAGAAGAACGGCCGCATGATGACCCGCCGGCTGCACACCGACCGGCAGTACGACAAGCCCGGCGGCGGCACGCTGACCCTGTCCGGCCGCAGCCTGATGCTGGTGCGCAATGTCGGCCACCACATGTACACCGACGCGGTGCTGGACGCCGCCGGGGAGAAGATCCCCGAAACCATCCTGGATGCGGCCGTCACCGCGCTGATCGCGCTGCACGACCTGAACAACAGCGGCCCGCTGCAGAACTCCCGTGCCGGCTCGGTCTATATCGTGAAGCCGAAGATGCACGGCCCCGAGGAGGTCGCCTTCGCCGATTCGCTGTTCGCCCGCGTGGAGGACCTGCTGAAGCTGAAGCGCAACACGCTGAAGATGGGCATCATGGACGAGGAGCGGCGCACCTCGGCCAACCTGAAGGCCTGCATCGCAGCGGCGAAGGACCGCGTGGTGTTCATCAACACCGGCTTCCTGGACCGCACCGGCGACGAGATCCACACCGCGATCGAAGCCGGCCCGATGATCCGCAAGAACGACATGAAGAACACCGCGTGGATCAAGGCGTATGAGGAGCGCAACGTGGATGTCGGCCTGGCCTGCGGCCTGCGCGGCAAGGCGCAGATCGGCAAGGGCATGTGGGCGGCGCCGGACCGGATGGCCGACATGCTGGCGCAGAAGATCGGCCACCCCCAGGCCGGCGCCAACACCGCCTGGGTCCCCTCCCCCACCGCCGCGACGCTGCATGCGCTGCATTACCACCAGGTGGACGTGGCGGCGCGGCAGAGCGAACTCGCATCCCGTCCGCAGGCGAAGCTGGAGACGCTGCTGACCCTGCCGCTGGCCGACCGGCCCAACTGGTCGCCCGAGGACATCCAGCAGGAACTGGACAACAACTGCCAGGGCATTCTGGGCTACGTGGTGCGCTGGATCGACCAGGGCGTCGGCTGTTCCAAGGTGCCGGACATCCACGATGTCGGGCTGATGGAAGACCGGGCAACGCTGCGCATCTCCTCCCAGCACGTGGCGAACTGGCTGCACCACGGCATCGTCACCGAGGCGCAGGTGACCGAGACGCTGAAGCGCATGGCGGCGGTGGTGGACCGGCAGAATGCCGGCGATCCGCAGTACCGGCCGATGGCGCCGGGCTTCGACGGGCCGGCGTTCCTGGCGGCCTGCGACCTGGTGTTCAAGGGTCGGGCGCAGCCGAACGGCTACACGGAGTTCATCCTGCACGCCCGCCGGCGGGAGGCGAAGGCGGCCGGTGCGGCGCGGTAGGGTTTGTTATACGTGTAGGGTCTGACGCGCGGGCGCGCATTCACCGTCATGGTCGGCGCAGTCCGGCCATCCACGACTTGGCTGTCGCCATCAGCAAAGTCGTGGAGGCGCTGCGCCCTCCGCGCGCCAAAATCGACGGTCTGGCACCAGTCCCTCACGTCATGGCCGGGCCTGACCCGGCCATCTACCCCGGAACGATCGGGTCGGCGCGCAACGGAACACGCCTGGACGGGGGCAGATGGCCGGCTCGGGGGCCGGCCATGACCGAGAAAGGGTAGTCTTCGTCCCGCGATGCCCTACCCCACGCCGAAACGCCGCACCGCAGCCTCATCCAGCGTGACGCCCAGCCCCGGCCCGGCCGGCACGTCGAGATAGCCGTCGGCGAAGCGCACCGGTTCGACGAACAGGTCGTTCTGCAACCGATTGTTCCCCACATCATACTCCAGCAACGGCGGGAACGGCACATGCTCGGCGTGCGGATAGGACGGCAGCGCCGCCAGGAAATGCACGGCCGCCGCAAGCCCGACCCCGGTACCCCACACATGCGGGGAAATCCGCAGATGTTCGGCCGCGCACAGCACACCGATCGTGCGCGCCACCTCAAATCCGCCGCACAGCGTCAGGTCCGGCTGCACCACCGCGGCGAGCCGGTTGTCGATCAGGCGGCGGAAGTCGAACACGGTGTACAACGCCTCACCGGTGGCAAGGCGCACCGGCGCGCGCGAGGACAGGCTGCGATAGCCGGACCAGTCCTGCGGTGACAGTGGTTCCTCATACCAGTGGATATCGCTGTCGGCGGTCCGACGCATGCTCTCCAGCACGCCGTCCTCGGTATAGTTTCCGTTGGTATCGACCGTCAGCAGCGGTGCGTCGCCGATGATGCGGCGGGCCAGCGCACAGCGCACGGCATCCTGGGCCGGGTTGCGCCCGATCTTGATCTTGTACGCACCGAAGCCCCGACCGGCATTTGCCTCCAACTGGCGCGCCAGCGCGGCGTCCTGGTCGTCGGCCGCGGTGAAATAGCCGCCGGACGCATACACCGGAATCCGCTCCCGCAACCGCCCGCCGATCAGCTCGGCGACCGACAGATTCAGCAGCTTGCCCATCGCGTCATGGGCGGCGATGTCGATGCCGCCGAGCAGCGCGGTCATCTGGTTCTGCGTGCCGGCATGGTACATGCGGGCCAGGACGGTCTGCGCCGCGCCGCGTTGCGCGAACACGCTGCGGCCGACATAGAACGGCTTGACCAGGTCGAGATAGGCCTGCGCCACGCGGGGTGGTCCCCAGACCTCGCCGATGCCGCGCACGCCGTCCTCGGTGTCCAGCAGCACCAGCCCGCCGCCGCGGTGGGTGACCAGGCCGCGGGCGGAGCCGTACGGTTCGTCGGGCGCGAACTGCAGCGGCAAAACGGTGATATCGCGAATGCGGGACATGATCAGTGCTTTCCTGCCGAGGGCGGTGCCACCAGGCCGACGCCGCGCAGATGTGCGAACAGCGTGTTCAGTCTGTTGCGGTCTGCGTCCGGCAACGGTGGCTTCAAAATCAACTCGATGTTGCTGCGCAGGTGGTCGGCGTCACCGGTGCCGAACAGCACCACGTCGGCGCCGGGTTCGTGCCGCGCGTAACGGTACGCGGCATCGGTCAGGCTGGTCGCGCCGCCCGCATGCACCAGGAAGCCGAGCGGATCGTCGGTCTCGGCGAGTTCACGTGGCAGGGCGCCGTCGGCGACCAGTTGGCGCACTTCCGCGGCAAGCTGGGCGGGCCGGGCGAAGATACCGCGCACCACGAACATCAGCAGCGTGCCGATGCAATTCTGCCGCGTGTAGGGAAACACCTGCGTGCGGGCCACCTGGTGCATCATGTGGAACGCCACCATCGCGGTGTCCCACACATCGTCCTGCGCGGCGCGATGCAGCATGTGCTGCTCGACGTCGTTGGGGGCCGTTTCGGTGATGCCCAGGAAGCGGAACTTGCCGGCGTCGCGCGCGTTCTGCAGCGCCGGGGCGATTTCGTTGCGCACGTGGTCGTACTGCGACGGCGGCACCGCGTGCAACTGGAACACATCCACCCCGTCCACGCCCAGCCGGCGCAGCGAGGCATCCAGGCTGGCCAGCACCTTCCCGGCATCGAACCGCGAATCGCCCGCGGCGCGCGAGGCCTTGGTGCACAGCACCACCGAATCGCGCGGCACGCCACGCAGCGCCTTGCCGACCACCTCCTCCGTGCCATAGACGGCGGCGGTGTCCAGCAGGTTCACCCCCAGATCCAGCGCCTGGCGAATCAGCGCCACGGCGTGGTCTTCCGACTTGCCGCTGCCGAGGCCCAGCTTGCTGAAGCCGCCGCAGCCCAGGCCGGCGACACTCACCCGCAGCCCGGTGCGACCGAGCGTGGTGTATTCCATTTTTCTCTCCCCAGGAGATCTTGGACACAGGCTAACAAGGCGAACGGCATGACGCGACCCTGCCTGGTCATCGGCCATCGCGGCGCACGCGGTTTGTTTCCCGAGAACACGATGGGCGGGTTCACCGGCGCGCTGGCCCTGGGGGTGGATGCGCTGGAGCTGGATGTCGGCATGACCGCGGACGGCGTGGTGGTGGTGACGCACGATCCGGCGCTGAACCCGGACCACACGCGCGACGCGGCCGGCGCCTGGCTGTCCGGGCCCGGGCCTCTGGTGCGATCGCTGCGGGCGGCGGACCTGGCCGCCTACGACGTGGGCCGCCTGCGGCCGTGGACGGTGTATGCAAAGCGGTTCGCCCGGCAGCGTCCGCAGGACGGCGCCCGCATCCCCGCCCTTCAGGAGGTCCTGCACCTGGAAACGCAGTTCGTCATTGAGCTCAAGACCTTCCCCGGCGAACCCGGACGCAGCGCCGCCGGGCCCGACATGGCCGAAGCGGTGCTCGCCGCTGCCGAATTCGGCTGCGGCAACGCCACGCATCACGGTGGAAAGCTTCGACTGGCGCGGCCCCCGGCACCTGCGGACGATCCGGCCGGATGTGCAATGCGCCTGGCTCACGCGGGCCGAGACCGTGCGCAACGCGGGCGTGTGGTGGGGCGGGCCGCATCCGGACGATTTCGGCGGCTCGGTGCCGCGCGCCGTGGCGGCCGAGGGCGGTGGCACCTGGGCGCCCGACCACGCCGACCTGACCGAAGCACGCGTGTCCGAGGCCCACGCGCTCGGCCTGCGCGTCATCCCCTGGACGGTCAACCGCCCCGCGCGCATGCGGGAACTGCTGCGCTGGGGTGTCGATGGGCTGGTCACCGACCGGCCCGACCTGGCGCTGCGGGAACGCGAGGCAACCCGCGCGCGCGAGCAGCGGCCGTAGCCCGGGCCCGCGCACGGCGCCGTCCTCTTCCCCACCGCGCCACGATTGGGAACCGGCCGGATCGCGTCGCGGCAGGCCGGCGCCTGCCGCGACGCGGTACGATCAGCCATCGCTCGGGCTGAGGAAGTTGGCGGTGACCGCCGCATGGGCCAGCAGTGCCTGCAGG
Organism: uncultured Alphaproteobacteria bacterium; assembly: GCA_963721065.1. Taxonomy (GTDB): domain Bacteria; phylum Pseudomonadota; class Alphaproteobacteria; order Acetobacterales; family Acetobacteraceae; genus CAWBLP01. The sequence goes on along the minus strand of CAVRHO010000007.1, from coordinate 141,254 downwards.
TCCGGGTTCTTGTCGCTGTCGCGCGCGGTCAGCACGTCCATCGGCGCGAAGAACTCATGCGCATGCGGCAACTGGTACCGGACGAAGCCGGCATAATCCTGCCGCTTCAGCCCGTACAGCACCCGCATGTCCCGCACGGGAAAACACAGCGGTGCGGCGGGTTCGTCGCGGATCAGGCCGGTGACCTTCCAGCGCGGCGTGGGATCGTCCGGCAGTGCCGGGGCCAGCAGCCAGGGCACCGGACACACGGCGAGCAGCGAATGGGTGCTGGGGGCGAAGCGCGAGCGCTTGTCCAGCAGGTTGGAGATGTTGCCGCACGCCTCGACGGCAAAGATATCCACAAAAGGTTCCTCAGGGGTGCCGCCGAAATTGAGCCACAGCCCGTCGGGCAGGGTTCGCATGCGGTCGCTCCCAGGTAACTTCAAGAACGGATGACAACTGCCGACGTCATCGGTCGGACGACCCCGCAGCCAGGTATCCCGGCCGCTCGCGGGCCGCGGCAGTCCCGGAGGACGTTGCGGCCAGCGCTTCAGCCGCTCCTTAACCTGCCGATCCAGCGAAACGTTGCCAAGCATCTACAGCCTCCAGTTGGGCGGTTCTGCCCAAAACCACCTACGGTTGTATTCATACAGGTTTTTTGGGCCGAGGTGAAGGCGGATTTCGTGTTTTTTCAAAGGAAAGCGCGCCACGGCGTGAGTCGGGTGACAGATCCGGTCGGACGGATTCTACATCTGTTCTTGTCTTACCAACAGTCCATCCATCTGAGTTCTGACAAAGGCGGCACCAAAACTTTGAGTCTTCTGAGTCGCTTAGCCCGGCTTGCTAATACTTATTATCAACAACCTGTGGATAAGTTTATCCACAGCGCTGCCGGCCTGATCGGCGACGGCACGGGGTTGGCGCGCGCGGTCGCCGCGGCGCAGAGTCCGGGATGCCATCGCGTCCGGAGCCAGCACCCGCATGCCCCTGCTCAGCCTGCATGACCTGTACGACCGGTTGGAGCCGGACCAGCGGCTGATCGGCATCGACCCGGGCAGCCGCACGATCGGTGTCGCGCTGTCGGACGTGCGGCGCAGCGTGGCCTCGCCCTGTGCCAGCCTGCGGCGCGGCAAGCTGCGCCAGACCGCCGCGGAGATCCTGGCCATCGCGCGGAAGGAGGGCGCCGGCGGCCTGGTGGTCGGCCTGCCGCTGTCGATGGACGGTTCGCTGGGCCCGGCGGCCCAGGCGGCCAGGGACTGGACGTTGGCGTTGTCCGAGGCGACGGGGCTTCCGGCGGCGCTGTGGGACGAGCGGCTTTCCACCGCGGCGGTGAACAGATTCCTGATCCAGGAGGCGGACCTCAGCCGGAAGAAGCGCCAGGCCGCGGTGGACCGGATGGCGGCCGCCTGGCTGCTGCAAAGTGCAATGAACTCGATCGATAAAAATGGAAAATAATATCGCCGGAACTCTCGTGAATCCTCCGAATGCCTAAACCGGTCGATATTGTGCCATAGATTCGCCTTTATTTCTTTTGGTTGAGAAACCACTAGGCCTTCCTACCTAAAATCTTCCCCACATGCAGCCGGCGTTCGAACGATTTCAGCATCGCGCGCCGACGGCGTTCACGGACAGGTGTTTTCTGCCAGGCAATATCGCTAAGCCTTCCGCATCGGCGCGGAACGGCCGGCAGACCCGGCGCGCAGCCACGCTGATTCGCCCACCCTGGACGGCTTCCGACCGGAACCGGCCCCACTGCGGAGACACTGTGATGACCAGACACGAGGCCATGCCGGCCCGCTAGCCGCCGACTCCCGAACAATCACCCTGAGCGTAACAAGAACCGCACCCGCGGCAGTCGGGGGCTGCGTCACCCATAGGACTATACACCTAGATGACATCAGCAATCAGCACCACCGCCTTCATCGACAGCCTCGGCGTCAATACGCATCTGGACTTCGGCTCTTACGGCTACCAGAACGTTGCGACCGTCGAGAATGCAATCAGATACCTGGGCCTGAACAATCTGCGCGACAGCCCCGGCAGCAGCGGCGACCTGACGCTGTGGAAGCAGGTGGCCCAGGCCACCGGCGCGAAGTTCGACGCCTTCATCGGCGAGACCTCGCCCTCCGGCATGTCCACCCAACTGGGCTGGATGTCGGAGATCGCCAAGCAGGGCATCCTGAACTACGTTGAAGGGGGCAACGAGGAAGACGACGCCTTCCCGGCTTCGCAAGGCAACAACCTGCAGATCACCGCGAAGTTCCAGCAGCAGGTCTATGCGCTGGGCCACCAGTTCGGCCTGCCGGTGATCAACATGTCGTTCGGCGCCGGCTGGACTGCCGCAAACAACTGGCAGGGCAACTACGGCACCGTGGGTGATCTTTCCGGCATCACCGACTATGCCAACGCCCACACCTATCCGAACGCCAACCAGACGCCGGACAGCACGATCGCCCGCCTGAACGGCCTGGCGCACCTCGCCGCGTCCTCCCGCCCGGTGATCACCACCGAGATCGGTTATGACGAAAACCTGGGCTTCAACCAGAACCAGGTTGCCAAGCTGACCCTGGAGACCGCGCTCGACGGCATCAAGAACGGCGACGTCAAGATGTATTTCTACGCGCTGTTCAACGACATGTCGGGCAATTTCGGCCTGATGAACGCCGACGGCTCGCCCAAGCCCGCCGGCCAGGCGCTGCACAACCTGACCACCCTGCTGGCCGACAACGGCGGCGGGTTCACGCCGGGCTCGCTGAACTACACGCTGAACAATGCGCAGAGCGGCGACAACACGCTGCTGATGGAAAAGTCGGACGGCAGCTACTGGCTGGCGGTGTGGAACGAAAGCGCGGGGGCACATTCGGTCTCGCTGTCGCTGGGATCCGCCGCCTCGCAGATCAGCGTGTTCGATCCGCTGACCGGCACAAACGCCGTGCAGACGGCCGGCAATACCAGCAGCGTCACCGTGACGATACCCGACCACCCGGTGCTGATCGAGATCGGTGGCGGCAGCGCACCCGGGAGCACGTCCACCCCGACGCCGACACCGACTCCCGCGCCGACACCCACACCCACCCCGACGCCCGCGCCAACGCCGACGCCCACGCCCACACCCGCGCCGGCCGGTTCCAGCACGCCCGACCCGGTGGTGACGGTGCCCGGGACGCAGACGGCCGCCCCCGGCCAGACCGTGGCGATCAGCGGCGTATCGGTCGCCGACCCGTGGGCAGCCAATCATTTCGGGTCACTGGCCCTGAACGTCACCGCGCGCGGCGGCACGGTCAGCATGTCCGACTCCAGCGGCAATGCCGTGGCGGGTTCCGGAACCGGTGCCATCCACGTCAAAGGCACGCTGGCCCAGATCAACGCCGAGCTGTCCACCCTGTCCTATGGCGCCGGCGGCGGCGACGGGACGGTTACCGTCGATGTCTGGGACCAGGCCGGCGCCGAGGGGTTCAAGTCGTTCCAGGTCACGACCTCCGCGGCCGACACGACCGGGACGACCACCACCGGATCGACCGGAACCGACAGCGGCACGGGCACACGGGCACGGGCAGCACCGGCACGGGCAGCACCGGCACCGGCGCCGGCACGACCGGAACCACCGACACCGGCATGCCCAGCATCACCATCGCGGCCGGCGACGCACGTCCGGTGGAAAACGTCAGCAACACGCGGATCACCGCCAGTGCCGGCGACCACATGATCTTCATCGGCGGAACCGGCAATGTCCTGACCGCCACCGGCGGCACCGAAACCGTCCTGGCATTCCAGGGCGGCAACCAGATCACCACCGGCGACGGCAACGACACGATCCGCTTCGCCGGCACGAACAACGTGATCGACGCGGGGGGTGGCCAGAACGTCCTGTACGACAGCGGCAGCAACAACACGATCGTGCTGCCGGGCGCCAACCAGGGTGTTGACGACATCTACGGCTACGTGATGCAGAACGGCAACAAGTTCGACCTGCGTCACGCCCTGGCCTCGACCAGTTGGCAGGGGGACCTGGCGAACATCGGTGACTTCGTCAAAGTCTCCACGCAGGGCAACAACGGGATCATCAGCATCAATCCGACGGGTTCGGCCGGTGGCGGGAGCCAAATGGTGGCGAAGCTGGAGTCGACCGGGACGATGACGCTCGACAGGCTGCTGGCGCATTCGATCACCTGAGCGGACGGTCGGCCGTGCAGAAAGGGTCTCTTCTCCGCTTGCCGGAGGAGGGACCCTTCGCTGTTCCGTCGCCAGAGCTGTCGGGCCGGCGCGGCTGCGGCACGCGGCCGTTGCCCCTCAACCAGTCCAGGGCGCGGGGCAGGTCGCTGCCAGGGATGGCAGGAACGCAGATGCACACGCATGCTGCGTGATGGACCGCTGCGCCGGCGGGGTCCTCAAACGCCCGGGGCAATACGCCGAACCGCCAGGCTCCCAGTGCTGAATGTCAGCAATGGGCACGGACGCAGGCTCGTGCCGCGCAGGACAACGTCGCGCCGCCTTTCGCTTGTTCCGCACGCAACCATACAGCGCCGTGGCCGGTGAAAGCCAAAGACCCGCGTCGTCCTGCTGCTGTCATCGGCAACGTCGTCAATGGCGTCGCTGCGCCCGGCCCGACGTGACAGACGCCGACCGGAAGCAGGCTCCATGCGGGTCCAATACCAACCCGTGCAATACCAACCCGCATCATGTTTGACAGGCGGTCGGCCGTTCAGCGTCATGGCCCGCGCAGGCGGGCTATCCACGTCTTTTCACTGATGCCATCGCCAAAAGTCGTGCATGGCTCGGCTGCGCGCTGCCCGACGGCGCAGGGACTGACCTCGGCCAGCCACCATGGTGCGTGCCAGGTCCCGCTCCGACCCGGGCCGGGACAGGCCCAGGCCCACAGACCCAGGCCCACTGGCCCAGGCCCACTGGCCCAGGCCCACTGGCCCAGGCCCACTGGCAAATACAGAAGGGCCCCACCCTCCTGCGGGAGAGTGAGGCCCTTCTCTGGCATGCGCCCTGTCGGGGGAGTGACGGGCCCTCTCAGCCCTTCACGCCACCCATGGTCAGGCCGGAACTCATGTGCTTGCGGAACGCGTAGTAGATCACGACCGGCGGCAGTGCGTAGAGTACCGAGGTGGCCATCATCAGGTTCCACGGCGCCTCGTCGCTGTTGAGGAACCGCCCCAGCGCCACCGGCACCGTCATCTTGTCCGGCGACGACAGCAGCAGGAACAGGTACAGATACTCGTTCCAGGCCAGCAGCAGTGCATAAGTGCCGACGGCGACCATTGCCGGTGCCATCATCGGCAGATAGATGCGCCAGTAGATCTGCCACGGCGTGGCGCCGTCGATGCGCGCCGCCTCGTCCAACTGGATGGGGATGCTGGTGCCGTACTGCTGGAAAATGAAGATCGCGTACGGCGTGGCGAAGGTGACCTCGACCAGCGTCACCGCCCACAAATGGTCCGACAGGCCATAGATCTGCATCACCCGGTAGAACGGGATCGCCAGGAAGGCCATCGGGATGGTGTAGGTCAGCAGCGCCGCGTTGCTGACCATCCAGGCGCCGCGGATCCGCATGCGGCCGATGACGAAGCTGGTCAGCGTGCCGATGAGCAGCGTCAGCAGGGCCGTGGTGATGCCGATGTACAGGCTGTTGCCCATCTCATGCCAGAAATGCGCAACGTACCAGTAGCCCTGGCTGAGCACCTTCCAGAAGCTGGACAGCGTGGGATTGGCCGGCCAGAGATTGCCGCTGAACACCTCGTCCTGATGTTCCAGCGCGACCTCGACCATGCTGTACAGCGGCATCAGGGTCCAGACCAGGATCACCAGGCAGATGATCGTTTCCAGCGCCAGCGAGAACGGCTTGATGCGCTTGCGCGGCGCCTTCAGGGGCGGCGCCGAACCCATTGTCGTGGCGCTCATATCTGCACCTCCTGCTTGGCGAGCTTGCGCATCAGGATCACCACCAGGGGTATCAGCAACGGCAGCGCCGACAGCACGGCGGCCATGCCCAGTTGCGGATTGTCCACCTCGAACGCGTCACGGAAGCCCAGCGTGGCCAGCACGTGGGTGGACAGGGCGGGTCCGCCGCCGGTCACGAAGTAGATCGTGTTGAAGTCGCCCAGCGTCCAGATCGTGGAGAGCAGCGTGCACACCAGGTACAGATTGGCGAGCAAGGGGAAGGTGACGTGCACGAACCGCTTGAAGCCGACGGCGCCGTCCATATCGGCGGCTTCGTACAACTCATGCGGAATCGCCATGCGCCCGGCCAGGAAGATCACCGTCCAGAACGGCATCCACTTCCAGATATAGGCACCGACCGAAGAGAACAGCGCCAGCCAGCGATAGTTCAGCCAGGACGGGCCGGTGATGCCGAACAGCTCATACAGCAGGTTGTTCAGGAAGCCCCATTCACCGTTCAGCATCCAGTGGATGGCGATGAAGGTGGGAATGGCGGGCACGGCCCAGGGCAGAATGTACACCAGGAACAGCGAGCGCACGCGCCAGTTCGTGCGGGTGAAGAACCCGGACAGCATCAGCGCGCCGAACAGATGCAAATTTACGCCGAGTGCCAGATAGACCAGCGTATTGACGACGGTCTTCAGATAGATCGGGTCGTTGAAGAGCTCCCGGTAGCTTTCCGGCCGATGGCCGAGCCACAGCGCGTAGCCGACCGGATAAAGAACGAACAGCAGGAAGACGGCGATATACGGAACCAGGAACGCGAGCGCCCAGTTGATATCGGACCCGTGAGGTCCCTGCTGGAAGAAACCCCAGCGGGCGCGACCGCGATGTGCGGCCGCGCCCTTGGGTGTCGTTATGGCGACACTGCCATCCATAAGAGATCAGGCCTGATGTGGAATCTGATAGTGTGAGAAGATGTCCTCGACCCGCTTGAATGCCTTGTCAACGGCCTTGTCCACGTCACCGCCGTTGATGACATCGGCGATCGCCACCGACCACACGTGTTCGGCATCCACCTGCGCGTAGGCCGGGTTGTAGACGTAGAACCACGTGGCGGTCGGCTCCAGCAGGCCCTGGCGCACGGCCACCGGACGGTGCGGATCCTTCGGATCCAGCCAGTACGGGTCCTTGTGCACCATTTCCGGCATCACCGGCAGCCAGCGCCCCTTGGCTTCGCGAAGGTAGGTGTCGAGGTGCTTCGGATTCACCAGGTAACGCAGGAAGTCCTTGGCCGCGGCGACGTTCTTCGCCCCTTCCGGGATGAAGGCCAGTTCCACGCCCAGCAGCGCCGGAACGTGCTTGCCCTGGTTGTCCAGCGGCATCTCGAGGCCGACGATGTCCTCGTAATACCACTTCTTGTTGTGCATCACCGCGTCGGAGATCGAGATCGTGTCGTTCGGCGACATCACGACTTCCTTGGCGTGGAAGGCGTTGTTGTTGTCGGGATCGCCCCAGTTCAGCGCGCTGGGAGGAACGTAGCCTTCCTTGAACGGGGTCGCCTCGGCGTTGATCGTGTCGATGACGGCCTTGCGGACCTTGGGATCCTTGATGTTCAGGGTGCCGTTGGGCTTGACGATGTCGATGCCGCCGTACGCCACCAGGAACTGGTTGAACAGGTTGTTCGGGTCGTCGCCGGTGGTGGACAGCGTGTAGCCGAGGCCATAGGTGTGCCGCATGCCCTGCGCGCGCAGCTTCTTCTGGATCGGCTTGAAGGCGTTGAAGAACGCGTCCCAGGTCTTGGGCAGCTCGTCAACCTTGTAGCCGGCCTTTTCGATCAGCGACTTCCAGGCCGGCATGTTCAGCGACGCACCCTTGTAGGGAACGCCATAGAACGCGCGCTTCTTCTCCTTCGCGTTGTAGAACTGCGAGGACTGGATGGCGGTCGGGCTCAGTACCGACTTCACCTCGTCCACCACGTCGCTGACATCGACCAGGCGCCCCTTCCAGGCGTTCTGCGGAACGATCTGCCCGGGGGCGTTGTCCGCATACATCAGGTCGGGAACATCACCGCTGGTCAGTGCCGAGATGATCTTCTCATTGATGGCCTGGCTGGGCAGCAGGGTGAGCTGCACCTTGTTCCCCGAGGCCTTTTCCCAGTTGGAAATCAGCTTGCGAAATGCCGCATCCTCGGCGGGGTAGAACCCTTGGTTCCACCAGATCTTGATGGTCTGCCCCTTCGCCAGAGCCGGGCGAGCCAGCGTCGTTGCCGCTGCCAGTCCAAGCGAACCCTTCAGCAGATTCCGCCGATCAATTCCACTCATCGAGTTCGTGCCTCCTCCCGTTACGACAGGTTGCCTCGCACGTCCGAGGCTATCGTTGTACTAACGGAAGAATCACGTTCCACCTACGCACCTGCACAAACGCGGGCCGCGGCTCCGGTTCTGCCGGTCCGGTACGATATCTTGGACGCCTGAAGCAATGACAGCAATGTTGCCCTGGTGGGGGCCCCCTAGCAACTGCGGTTCGGCTTAACATTCCGTTAGGTTGCGCACAACCCTGCGACACCGACTGAAGAACACATGACGTATTACTTTACATCAATTTTACCATTTCGCATTGTTCTGGCCAGGGCATACCGTTTTGATATCGGGACCAACGGCACCGCGGGTTAATCGGCACCACACGATGCGTGACAGCCGAGGCCGCCCGTCAACGCCGCAGGACCTCGGTGCGGCATCGTCCGACGGGCGCCACGGCGCCGCGCACCGACATTGCGCAACAACAACGGACGCGCGCAGGCCGGTGGCCGTCGCGCGCTCAGCCCGAGGCTGCGCCGTGCAGCGCATCCAGCACCACCCGCAAACCGGGATCGAGCACCTTCTCCCGCCGCAGCACGATGCCGAGCTGGCGCGACAAGGCGGGACGCAGGCGCCGGACGGCGGCACCGTGCAGCGGCACGCCGAGCGCAAGGTGCGGCAGGACCGACGCGCCCAGCCCGCCCGCAACCAGGATCTTGATCGCCTCGATGCTGTCGAGCTGCATCACCGGCTGCGGCAGCGGGCCGGCGCGGCGAAACCAGGCGTCGATGATCGCGCGCGTGCTGCCGCCCGGCTCGTAGAGGATCAGCGGCAGCGCCGCCAGTCGCGCGGCCCCGATCGTGTCACCGTCCGGTGCATCGGACGGCGGCATGACCGCGACCAGCGGATCGGTCAGAAGCCGTGTGGTCGCCAGCGCACGGTTCGATTGCAGCGGCAGCGTGACGAGGCCGACATCGAGTTCACCGCTCGCGATCCGGTTGGCGATCTCGCTGCTGTTGCCGGTGGCGATGCTGATGTCCAGGCCGGGCATACGCTGTTTCGCCGCGGCGAGCACGGGCGGCAGCAGGTAGATGCACGCGGTCGCTCCGGTGCCCAGGCGCACGCGACCGACGGTGCCGGCCTGGTGCGCCCCGACGGCGGCGAAGATGTCCGCGATCGCGCCCTGGATGCGTCGCGTCGGTTCCACCAGGGCCGTCCCGGCCGGTGTCGGCAGCATGCGACCGCCGGCACGGTCCAGCAGGCGCACGCCGAGGGCACGCTCCAGTTCACGCAGTTGCTGGCTGGCGGCGGGCTGGGTCAGGTGCAGCGCCTGCGCGGCCGCCGAGACGGTGCCTGTCTCGACGACTGCGAGAAAGGTCCGCAACTGGCGCAGAGTGGGGGGCTGCATAAGGAAAACCTATGCTGATACGGTGCATGCAAAGATTTTCCTTCGTTCACGCCGGGTCAAGCCGCATGCTGCGACGGGAAACGGGCGGTCGCGGGGGTTACGCTCCCACCGTCAAGCCGCAGTCGGGCAGCGTCAGGGGGCAGTCCGGCAGCATCAGGGGAGAGACAGTGCACGCCCGCGCATCCGTAACGATCCGGTCGAGCCGCGAGGACGACACACCGGTGTTCCAAATGGGCGAGGGCACGTTCCCCATCGTCATGGCCGGCGAAGGCCGGCCATCCACGCCTTCGCCATGCCCAGGGCACCTTGGACGCAGCCGGGGGAGTCGGGGAGAAAGTCGTGGATGGCCGGCCTTCGCCGGCCATGACGACTGGGTCCGTGCCCTCGCCAGTCACGACGGTAGAGGCAGTGCCCTCGCCGGTCACGACGGTAGAGGCAGTGCCTTCACTGGTCACGACGGCAGAGGCAGTGCCGCTCGCCGGTCACGACCGTAGGGGCAGCACCATCGCTGGTCCTGAGGGCCGGAACCGTGCCCGCGCCGGCCACCACGATGGGACCCGTGCCGCCAACGGTCACGACGATGAGGACAGCGGCGCAGCACCGGCGGGACGCTGCTGATGCATCCCTCCCGCCGCCTCGCCGTCGGTACTCGGGCTCAATCAGACAATGTCCTGGGGCATGACGTTCTACCTGCCCGCGGTCATCGCCGACACCGTCGCCCACAGCCTGGGCGAACCACCGGTCCTGGTGCTCGGCGCCTTCTCCTGGGCGCTGCTCGTCGCCGGCGGCTGCGCCCCCCGGGTCGGCCGCTGGATCGACGCCCATGGCGGGCGCGGCACGCTCAGCCTGAGCGTCGTGGTGCTGGCCGGGGGCCTGGCGCTGCTCGCCGCCGCGCCGGGCCCGGTCGCCTGGTACGCGGCATGGACGGTGCTGGGCGTGGGCATGGCGATGGGGCTGTATGACGCCGCGTTCGCCACCGTCGGCACGCTGCTGGGACAGGAGGCCGGCCCGGTCATCACCGGTATCACCATGATCGCCGGCTTCGCGAGTTCGGTGTTCTGGCCGCTGGGCGCCGGGCTGATCGGCCCGCTGGGCTGGCGCGGGCTGCTGCTGTTCTACGCCGCCCTGCAGCTTGCGGTGAACCTGCCGATGGTGTGGCTGGCGGTGCCCGGCGGCGCCCCGGCGCAGCAACCCGCGGCGCAGCCCGCGACCGGCACGGTGCGCCAGACCCGGCGCTTGACGGTGGTCTGCCTGGCGGGGTTCTTCACGCTTCGCTGGTTCATCACCTCGGCGATCGCGGCGCATGTGCTGCCGCTGCTGCAGGGGGTCGGCCTGACACTGGGCGAGGCGGTGTTCGTCGCGGCGATGATCGGCCCCGGCCAGGTCGCCGGCCGCATCCTGGAATGGTCGGTCGGCCGGCGCATCGGCATCCTGCGGCGAGCCCGGCTTGGCGCCCTGCTCTTCCCGCTCGGTGCGGTGGCGCTGCTGCTGGGCGGGCCGCTCGCGGCCGGCGGCTTCGCGGTGCTCTATGGCATGAGCAACGGCATCCTGACGATCAACCGCGGCACGCTGCCTTTGGCGTTCTTCGGCCCGGCCGGCTACGCGACGCTGCTGGGCTGGCTTGCCGTGCCGGTCTTGCTGGCGCAGGCCACCGCGCCAACCCTCGCCGCGCCCCTGGTCGGCACGCTGCCGGCGCTGGACGTGCTGCTGCTCGCCGGCGGCCTGGCACTGCTTGCCGCGCTGCTGCTGCTGCCGCTGCGCCTTCCGGCCGAGGCGGAAGCTGGCCGGTGAGCGCCTGAACCACGTCCCCGCGCCGACCCCCGGCGCGCGGTTCCAAAGCCCCGGTGCCAGCCCAGCGATCCCGGTGCCCCAGCCGTCAGCTCACGCCTCACGGCCCACATCTCCCGCCACCGCAAGTCGTCCCTCACGGTCGGGTAATAGCGGCCTGAGTAATCGTCCGGGTCGGACTGCGTAAGAAGCGTTGTCGCCGGACCAGCAAGGTCGTAATCTGCCGCGTGATTTCCCAGCGACGTCGTGACGGCGGCCGGGATCGTCGTGCCGCCCTTGCCGGGATGTCAGCCAACATCTCTCGAGGGGGAACGCGATGCGCGCGACGGATGTGATGACGCACACGGTAATCACCGTCGGTCCGGAGACCCTGGTGCAGGACCTGGCGAAGCTGCTGTCCGACCGGGGCATCAGCGGCGCCCCGGTGGTCGATGCCAACGGAAAGCTGGTGGGCATCGTCAGCGAGGGCGACCTGCTGCACCGCAGCGAGATCGGCACGCAGCGGCAACAACCCCGCCGCACCTCGTGGTGGCTCAGCCACTTCGCGTCGGACACCGCACGCGACTACATAAAGGCGCACGGTCGCACCGTCGGCGACATCATGACCCGCGACGTCGCCTCGGTCACCGAGGAAACCGGCCTGGCAGAAATTGCGACCCTGCTGGAGACACGGCGGATCAAGCGCGTGCCGGTGGTGCGGGACGGCAGGCTCGTCGGCATCATCAGCCGCAGCAACCTGGTGCGGGCGCTGGGCACGGCCGCCAACCCGCCGGCGCCGGCGGTCAGTGACGATGACCGGACCATCCGTGCCAACCTGCTCGCCGAACTGCGCCGGCAGGACTGGGCAAACCGGCTTTGGCCGCAGGACATCCTGGTGAATGGCGGGGTGGTGCATCTGTGGTTTTCGTCGGACGTCAGCACGGACCAGCGCGAGGCCGCACGCGTCGCGGCGGAAAACGTTCCGGGCGTGCGGAGCGTGGAGGAACACATCGTACCGGCGCCGCTGCTGCCGGCCTTCTGATCGCCCGCGCGGCAGCAACAGCCGGAGGTCGCACCGTCCTCGCGGTTCCGTCACGGCACCAGGCGCGCCCCGGGCAGCCGGGCGCGCCAGGCCCTGTCCTCCAGCGCGTCCAGGATCACGTCCACGCCCAGCCGCGGCAGCCGGCGCAGCAACCCGCGGCGACGCGGTGCGAAACGGCGTGCCACCGCGCGGTCGCCGGCAAGCGTGCGCACCAGCGCATCGACATCGGTCAGCCCGTCGATCAGCCCCAGCGACAGCGCACGCTCGCCCAGCATGAAACTGCCGTCGAACAGCGCCGCCTCGTCGCCCTTCAGCCGGTCGCCGCGCCGGGCGCGGACCCAGTCCTTGAAGCGGTCGTGCAGCGTGTCCAGCATGTCCCGCGCGAAGGCGACATCCTCCGGCCGCTCCGGGCTGAACGGGTCGAAGCGCGCCTTGTTGGCGCCGGCGGTGTACAGCCGGTGCTCGATGCCCAGCCGCGCCAGCAACTCCGGCACGCCGAACCCGCCGCCGCGCACGCCGATCGAGCCGACGATGCTCATCGGATTGGCATGGATTTCATCCGCCGCGCAGGCCAGCCAATAACCGCCGGACGCGCCCACCTCGCGGATCACCGCCAGCACCTTCACCTTGTGCTTCTCCGCCCGCCGGCGGATCAGCGTGGCGATCAGGTCGGACTGCACCGGTGACCCACCCGGGCTTTCGATATCCAGGATCACCGGCCGGCCGCGCGCGGTGCGCAGGGCCCGGTCGATCAGCGGCGCCATCGTGGAGGCGTTGACCGCGTTCTGACGCGACGCGATCAGCCCATGCAGTTCAATGACGTTGATCCGCGGCCGGCGCCACGGCATCAGGCGCGCAAACCATCCGGAAGGCGCCGGTTCGGCCGTCATGCAAAATCCTCCTGCGGCAATTCCGCCTGCAACATAGTGGTTCGCTGCGCCCGGTTCGACGCCGCGGTCACGCGCCCGACGCTTCGCGGGCAACGCGGTGTTGCAGGTCGATACCCGGCGCGCAAATCCAATACCGGCAGGTATTCAGACCGCATGCCACGTAGCCGGAATGATACCGGCTGGCCGCTGATGTGGTCTGTGCTTCCGGTGGGAGCGTGCTAAACTCACGCCTGATCGAGGCATACCAGAACAGGAGGCATACCCATGGCACGCGTCGCATTGGTCACCGGTGGCACGCGGGGTATCGGCGCCGCGATCAGCACCGCCCTGCTGGCGCAGGGACGCACGGTCGTCGCCAACTATGCGGGCAACGACGACGCAGCGCGCCGCTTCTCCGAGGAGACCGGCATTCGCGTGTGGAAGTTCGACGTCGGCAACTTCGAACAATGCCAGGAGGCGGTGCAGCAGATCTCCGCGGAAATCGGGCCGATTGAAATTCTGGTGAACAACGCGGGGATCACCCGCGATGCCACGCTCGGCCGCATGACCCGCGACATGTGGGATGCGGTGATCGATACGAACCTCGGCTCCTGCTACAACATGTGCAAGCTGACCTTCGACGCGATGCGCGCGGCGAAGTTCGGCCGCGTGGTCAATGTCGGCAGCATCAACGGCCAGGCCGGCCAGTACGGCCAGGTGAACTACGCCGCGGCGAAATCCGGCATCCACGGCTTCACCAAGGCCCTGGCGCAGGAAGGCGCCCGCTACGGCATCACCGTGAACGCCATCGCGCCCGGCTATGTCGATACGGACATGGTGCGTGCCGTGCCGCCCGACGTGCTGCAGAAGATCATCGCCCGCGTCCCCATGGGCCGGCTCGGCCATGCCACCGACATCGCCCGCGGCGTGGCCTTCCTCACCGCCGACGATGCGGATTTCATCACCGGCTCCACGCTGTCGATCAACGGCGGACAGCATATGTACCTGAGCCGGGTGTACTGCGCCGAGCCGGTGCCCCGCGCCTGGCCATGTGAGAGTGAAGGAAGTCGGCCATGACGCGCGACATCGCCGCCGAGGTGGATGCCTGGCTCGCCCGCTGCACCGATCCCGCGCGCGATCCGGTGCAGGGGATGGCGGAGGCCGGGCTGCTGCAGCCGCGGGACCGCTACCTGGAGATCGCCCGCGTCAAGGCGGCCCTGGCGGAGCGTACCGGCCTGCTTGGCGTCAGCGGCATCTGGGCCGGGCGCCAGATGGTGAACCGCTGGTTCATCGCCGGATTCGGCACCGAGGCGCAGCGGGCGCACTGGCTCGGGCAGGCCGCCTCGGTGGCGATCTCGGAACCGGATGTCGGCGCGCATCCCAAGCGGCTGACCACGCGCGCCGAACCCGAGGGCGACGGCTACCGCATCACCGGCGAGAAGGCGTGGGTCAGCAACGGCCCGTCCGCCGCGGTGTTCGTCGTGCTCGCCATCACCGCGATGGAGGGTGACCGCAAGCGCTACAGCGCCTTCCTGGTGCCGCACGACTCGCCGGGCCTGTCGCTGAAGGACATGCCGCGTTTCCATGCGCTGCGCCCGTCGCGCCATTGCGGGCTGCGGCTGGATGGCGTGCGTGTGCCGGCCGACGCGATGCTGGGCGAACCAGGCCGGGCCTATGAGCGCATGGCGCTGCCGTTCCGCGACGTGGAAGATGCGGTGGGCACCTACGGCCTGCTGGGCGCCTTCCGCTTTCTGCTGCAGCAGCTCTCGCCCCCACGGTCCGACGAAGCGGCCCTGTCGCTGGGCGCCCTGGTGGCGCTGGCCGCGGTGTTCGGCGATGCCGCCGAGGCGCTGGTTTCGGCACTGGATAGCGGCGCGCTGGACAGCAAGGCGGCCACGCTGGTGGGCCTGCGTGTGCTGGCCACCGACATGGCGGAGCGCGTGCGTACCCATGTCCGGCAGTACGGGCCGCCGCACGATCCCGCCATCGAGGAGGTGCTGCGCGATATCGACGCCACGCTGTCGGTTGCCCGCGGGCCGCGCCAGGCGCGCCAGGCGCGACTCGCCGCGGCGTAGGCCGAGTGCGCGGTCCCATTGCCGCGCAAGGTGGTGCCTCTGGCGCGCGTGGTGGTGCCTCGCCGGCGTCGTGAGGGATCAGTCGCCGGGAACCCAGTTCTGCTGGCAGGAGCCGGCAGCGTGCGGGGCGGGACAGGACTGTGCCGGGAACGTGCCGGGCACGGCATAGACATACCCGTAGCCGGGAACCTGATCGGTGCCGTAACCGTAGGCATAGCTTGGGAATTTGTACTCGTTCACATGGTGCGGTCCGGTCATCGCGGCGCACCCTGTCAGGCCGAGCAACAGCAATAGCGGCATGAGATAGCGCATTATAGCGTCCGTTACACTGTTCGGTCGCTCCACAACGCAGGAGGCAGGACCTCCGCCAATTTTGCTCCCGGATAGCTGAACAGGTCCGGCACCCCTCCCCAGTCATGAGGGCCACGACCACCACGTCCACAAGGGCGACGGTAACCGCGTCGTGCCACGCGAAAGCGACACGTGTCGAAGAAGGCCAGGCGTGTCGAAGAGGATCGGACGTGTCGAGGAAGAACGGACGTGTCGAGGAAGAACGGACGTGTCGAGGAAGAACGGACGTGTTGAAGAACCCGGGCCGGCCTCGAAAGACGGCGTCATGGCCGGGCCTGACCCGGCCATCCACCCCGAAACGATCGGGCCGGACTGCACGGGAACACGCCTGAACTTGCGCAGATGGCCGGGTCAGGCCCGGCCATGACACGGGAGAGCGGCGTCGGAACGCACACATTCAACGCATATACTTCACCGTCAACCGCACTTCAGACACCAACCGAACGTCTGCCGACCACCGCCACCACGCCCCGCGAGCATGGACGCCGAGCGGCGACGACCGCATTGTGCGGCCGCAAACGGAACGGATCGCAGCATGCAACCAGGACTCCAAGGCGTCGTCGCAGCGGAAACCGTGCTCAGCCACGCCGACCCCGCAACAGGCATGCAATGGCTGCGCGGCCACCCGATCCCCGAGCTGGTCGCGCGGTACGGCCACGAGGGCGCCGCCGGCCTGCTGTGGGAAGGCTTCGTCGGCCAGAACCTGACGCGCGACGCAATCCAGGCGCTGTTCGGCCAGGCCCGTCTGGCCGCGTTCGCCGCCCTGCCCGGCTGGCTGCCTCAGGCGAGCGGCCGCACGCTGGAGGAAGCCGTCCGCATCGGCCTGGCTACCCTGCCCAACTCCGCGCCGCCGGCCGCGATCGCCGCCATGTTGGCGGTCGGTGTCCCTGCCCTGCTGCGCGCGGCTTCGGGCCAGTCGCCGGTCGCCCCCGATCCGACCCAACCCACCGCCACCGACGTGCTGCGCATGCTGCACGACCGCATGCCCACGCCGGAGGCCGCGCAGGCGCTGGACACCTACTTCACGGTAATGGCCGACAGCGGCATGAGCACCTCCAGCTTCACCGCCCGCGCCATTGCCTCGACCCGCGCCAGTCTCAGCGCCGCGGTGACCGGCGCCTGGTGCGCGTTCAGCGGCGTGCTGCACGGCGCCGCGCCCGGTCCGACGCTGGACCTGCTGACCGCCGCCGCCGCGGCCGAAGACCTGGACGCCTGGCTGGAGGCGAAGCTGCGCGCCGGCGAACGCCTGATGGGCTTCGGCCACCGCGTGTACAGCGGCAACGACCCGCGCGCCGAGGCGATGCGCGCGGCGCTGCAGCGCATGGGCCCGGCCGCGCCCCGCCTGGCCTTCGCCGCGCACCTGGAGCAACGGGTCGCCGCGGTGCTGGAACGGGTGAAACCGGGCCGCCGCCTGCCGGCCAATGTGGAGATCATGGCCGCGATCCTGCTGGACGCGGTGGGTATTCCGCGCGCCGGCTTCACCGCGGTGTTCGCCATCGCCCGCTGCCCCGGCTGGATCGCCCACGCGCTGGAGCAGCAGCAGACCGGCCGGCTGATACGCCCGACCTCCCGCTATGTCGGCCCACCGGTGGGATAATGCAGGCCTGCACTGGGTTCGACCTGCACCGGGTTCGACCTGCACCGGGTTCGACCTGCGCCGGGTTCGACCTGCGCCGGGTTCGACCTGCACCGGGTTCGACCTGCACCGGGTTCGACCTGCGTCGGGTTCGACCTGCACCGGGTTCGACCTGCACCGGGTTCGACCTGCGCCGGGTTCGACCTGCGCCGGGTTCGACCTGCGCCGGGTTCGACCGCGGCGCGACGCCCTCAACGTCATGGCGGGCGCAGGCCCCTGTGGCTCTTGCGTCCAACGCCGTTGGGATTGGGCGGGCAAGCACCGCCCTGCCGCGTCATGGCCGGCCCCCGAGCCGGCCATCCGCCCCCGACAGAGCGTGTTCCGCTGCACCCCGACCCGATCGTTCCGGTGTGGATGGCCGGTCCAGGCCCGGCCATCCATGAAGGCGGTGGTTGACACAACCGGCGTCCCCGGTGGACGCGGCGCGGCAAACAAGGCTACCTGACGCACCAACCCACTGAGCAGACCGAGGACGCATGAGCCGCCAACCACCCGGCCGGCGGGCCGATTACCGCTGGTTCCACAACATCACCACGCGCTGGATGGACAATGACGTGTTCCAGCACGTGAACAACGTGAACTACTTCTCGTTCTTCGACACCGCGGTGACGTACTACGAAATGAGCGAACACGTGGTCGGCCTGTTCGAGGGCCCGACCCATTGCGTGGTGGCCGAGGTGACATGCCGCTATTTCCGCTCGCTGTCATTCCCCGACCGGGTCACCGTCGGCGTCCGCGTGTCCCGTGTCGGCCGCAGTTCCGTGCGTTACGAACTTGCTATCTTCCGCAACGATGAGGACGAGGCCGCGGCGGAGGGCCATTTCATCCACGTGTTCGTCGAACGCGGCAGCCAGAAGCCGGTGCCGATCCCGGATGAGTCGCGGGAGATTCTGGCGCGGATCACCGTAGCTGGATGATCTGACCGCACCGGTGGCGGGGCCGGCAGGCGGCGGCTGACAGGCCGCACTGCGTCCTGGGGGCGCGGGTGCCGGATGCTTTACCTTCGTGCGCGTGTCCCGTATGCGGTGCGTTAGTGCGCGTGTTACCTCCTGTGCGTCGGCGCGCGCGTTGCCTACGATACGTCGGTGTGCGTGTCACCTGCGGTGCGTTAGTGCACATGACGTCTGCAGTGCGCAGTTCGCGTATCGCCTGCAGTGCGCAGTGCGCGTATCGCCTGGGGTGTGTAGTGCGCGTGTCACCTGCGGTGCGTAGTGCGCGTGTCACCTGCGGTGCGTAGTGCGCGTGTCACCTGCGGTGCGTAGTGCGCGTGTCACCTGCGGTGCGTAGTGCGCGTGTCACCTGCGGTGCGTAGTGCGCGTGTCACCTGCGGTGCGTAGTGCGTCATGGCCGGCGAAGGCCGGCCATCCACGACTTTCCTGCATTGCGTTCAGTAAAGTCGTAGGTAGTGGTGCCTCGCCCCGCACGTCAGAACAGGCACGCTGACACCAATCCTCCGTGTCATGGCCGGACTTGATCCGGCCATCCGCCCCGGAACGATCGGAGCGGCCTGCAAAGGAATACGCCCTGTCGGGGGCAGATGGCCGGGTCAGGCCCGGCCATGACGCGAAGGAGCGGCGCCTGTCCGCACTCTTCTAACGCCCACAGGGCCGCCCCCACCCCACAGGGCCATCCCCACCCCACAGGGCCACCCCCACCCCGCAGGGTCGCCCCCACCCCGCAGGGTCGCCCCCACGACGTCGAGGGCACGCCGGCAGCAGGAAAGTTCCAACATCCATCGATAACATCCACCGACAAGACCCCTTGACACGACGCCACACGTCAGTTAGTTATAGTGACCATGAGCGACGCGAACGCCACCGCCGGCCTGCCGTTCCCACCCGATCCCCCGCGGATCCGGCCCGGCAAGCCCATGCCGCAGAACATCGCCGACATGCTCGCCCTCGTGCGCGTCCTGCTCGGCTATGGCCTGCACCTCGCGGAAACGCTCGAACACCGCGCCGCCGCCCGCGGCTTCGCCGTCATCGCACAGTTCTTCGGCACCGCCCGCCTCGCAACGATCCGCGCCCGGCTCGTGCGCGGCCTTCTGCGCGCCATGGCGCTGGAACGCGTGCTGCTCGCACGTGCGGCACGCGGCCGGGATCTCGTCGCCTACAAGCCCCGCACCCCTGCACGTCCCGAAGCACAACCGGCCCGGTCGCACGCCACCGAACCCCAACCACCCCGCCGCATCCCGGTCCCGCGCCCCGGCCTGGACGAACACCCCGACCCCGACGCACTGCCGACGCTGCAACAACTCGAGGCAGAGATCCGCGCACGCCCGCTTGGCCGGGCGCTTGCCGATATCTGCAGCGACCTCGGCATCTCCCCCAGCCTGTGCCAGGGAAATTTCTGGTTCGCCATCACCTGCGCGCTGACGTGGTACCGGGGCAATCTGCCCAGGCTCATGAAGGAGTTCCGCCGTCGCGAAGTCCACTTCTGCGACACGGAAGCCGACCGCAACCCGGCGCTGGGCTGGCCGGAGAAAACCCGCGACGGCAACCGCCGCATGCTGGGCTTCTTCATCGGCGAACCGCCGGTCACGCCCTTCGCGTTCCCCGCCCCGCCCCTGCAGCAAGCAACGATCCCCAAGTGCGAATGGGAGCGCCCGCCCTGACCGCACGCGCCGACGATAACGCGCGCACCGGCGCCGGAACATCGCAGCCCGCGGGACCCAACACGCGAACGGCCGGCCGCATCAGTCCCCGGCCGCCGGTGACGCGCGCGTCCCCGACGCCGCGCGCGTCACCGGGCGCGCACCCACCCGCCGCATCAGCAACAGCAGCAACAGCGGTGGAATCACCACGAAGCACATCATGCGAAAGTCGTCGTTGAAGGCGATGATCTGGGCCTGGTGGTTGATCATCCCGTTCAGCAGTTCCGCGCCGCGGCGGGTCGCCGGATCGAGCATGCGGGCGATCGCGTCATGTGCCTCCAGCACGCGATCGAACGGGGTGACATCGGCGGTCAGGCCGGCATGCGCGGTGTCCGCATTGCGCACCAGCATCGTCGATGTCAGCGACACGCCCACCGCCTGCCCCATGTAGCGGCACAGCGACTGGAACGACGCGGCATAGGCGCGCAGCGATGCCGGCAGCGTGGCGTACGACGCGACGGTCAGTGCATTGAACAACATGCCGGTGCCCAGACCCTGCATGCCCAGCACCAGCATCATCGTGTGGTCGGGCACATTCGGCGTCCAGGAGCTGATGGTATAGAACGCGGTGCCCATCGTGAGCAGACCCACCGCCATCAGCGTGCGATGGTCGATACGGTTGGCCAGCCGGCTGGAAATCTGCATGCCGATCACCACACCCAACCCGCGCGGCGCCATCGACAGGCCGGCCGTCTCCACCGGGTACTGCGCCAGCGTCTCCAGGTACGGCGCCATCAGCGCGGTGCTCGCCAGCATCACCGTGCCGGTGGTGAACACGATCGACATGCCGGCGATGAAGTTCCGGTCCTTGAACAAGGCCCGCGGCAGGAACGGCTGCTTCGCCGTCAGCATGTGGACGATGAACAGGTAGAAGCCCACGCCCGCGAGCACGGCCGCGACGATGATCTCGCGTGAGGAGAACCAGTCCAGGTCCTGCCCGCGGTCCAGCATGAGCTGCGTCGCCCCGATGCCGGTCGCCAGCACCGCGAAACCGATCCAGTCGAAGCGCAGGTCGCTGCGCGGCGTGGCACGCGGCAGGAAGATCGTCAGGCCGCTCGCCGCCAGGATGCCCAGCGGCAGGTTCACGTAGAACACATACCGCCAGTTATAGACCGCTGTCAGGTAGCCGCCGAGCACCGGCCCGGCGATCGGCCCCACCATCACCCCCATGCCGAAGATGGCCATCGCATAGGGGCGGCGTTCGGCCGGGTAGATGTCCAGCATGGTGGCCAGGCTCAGCGGTACCAGTGCGGCACCGCACATCCCCTGCAGCAGGCGGAAGCACACCATCTGGGTCAGCGTATCGGCCGCGCCGCACATCATGGAGGCGACGACGAAGCCCAGCATGCAGGCGACATGCAGGTTCTTGCGGCCGAAGCGCGTGGCCAGCCAGCCCACCGGCGCCGTCATGATCGCCGCGGCGATGACGTAGCTGGTCAGCACCCAGGTGATCTCGTCGGCACTGGCCGACAGCGTGCCCTGCATGTACGGCAGCGACACGGTGGCGATGGACGAGTCCAGAGACTGCATCAGGTTGCCCGCCATCACGCAGAGCGTGATCAGTCCGCGGTTGGGAACCTTCAGCTCATCGGCCATCGCGGATCAGGGCCGGCACCGGGAAAGCCGGCAGGCTGGAACGGTAGCAGGCAACATACGCTCGGTCGGGTTCTTGCAGGCGCGGGAGTCTGCGCCCTTCCTGCCGCCTCGCCAAGCCCGGTTGTTTCAGGCGCATGACAGCGCGAGGCGGCCAGCCGGCTCCGCCGGCGCCGAACCGACCGCCCGGCGCCAGTGGTCCCGACAAGGCGGCGCGTCGGTCGGGCCCGGTCCTCCGGCGCCCGGCGCGCAGGACCGGATGCTCCGGTTCCGCTGCTGCCACTGCCAGGCAAACGGGCATGATCCGGGGTTTGGGACAAGGCGCGTCGGCCGGGATGCCTCCGGCCCGTATTCCCGCGCGCCGACGGTCCGGTCGCCTGCTTGACCGAATTACGCAGACCCCGGATACAAGGCCGATCACCGCATCGTGCGGGATTGAAGGCCATACGCGACAGTGCCGCCCGCCCCGGTGGATCGCCTCTCAGGTCGGCACCCTGCCAGCATGGCGCCGGGGTCGCACCCGGCTTCCGCCAGCGCGGCGGTCCTCGCCCGGACCGTCAATCCCGTGCATGCTCCGACAAAACCCGAGGAGGCGTGTCATGGACCTGGGACTGAACGGCAAGAAAGCCATCGTCTGCGCGGCCAGCAAGGGCCTGGGCAAAGCCTGCGCGATGTCGCTGGCGCGCGAGGGCGTGGAACTGGTGATCACCGCCCGCACCGCCGCCGACCTGGAGCGTACCGCCGAGGAAATCCGCAAGGCGACCGGCGCGAAGGTCACCCCCGTCCCCGGCGACATCACCACCGAAGCCGGCCGGGCCGCGGCGCTCGCGGCATGCCCGACGCCCGATATCCTGGTGAACAATGCCGGCGGCCCGCCGCGCGGCGATTTCCGTGACTGGACCCGCGACGACTGGATCAAGGCGGTGGACGCCAACATGCTGGCGCCGATCTTCCTGATCAAGGCGGTGGTTGACGGCATGATCGAGCGCAAGTTCGGCCGTATCGTCAACATCACCTCGGGCTCGGTGAAGTCGCCCATTCCCGAGCTGGGCATGAGCAACGGTGCCCGCGCCGGCCTCACCGGCTTCGTCGCCGGCCTGGCCCGCCAGGTGGCGAAGCACAACGTCATCATCAACAACCTGCTGCCCGGCCCGTTCCTCACCGACCGCCTGCGCAGCGGCTTCGAGGAGGCGGCCCGCACCTCCGGCCGGCCGATCGACGAGGTGATCGCCGACCGCTCCAAGACCAACCCGACCGGACGCGTGGGTGATCCGGCGGAATTCGGCGACGCCTGCGCCTTCCTGTGCACGGCCAAAATCAGCTTCATGGTCGGGCAGAACCTGCTGCTCGACGGCGGCGCCTATAATTCGTCGATGGGCTGATACCAGGCACACACGGCACCCAGGCTTGCGAAAGGAACACCGCATGGACCCGACCTTCCTGTCCGCCACGCAACTTGGCGCAAGCCTGCGGGCCCGCCGCATCGGCTGTCTGGAACTGCTGGATCACTACATCGCCCGGATCGAGCGGCTGGACGGCCGGTTGAACGCCGTGGTCGTGCGCGACTTCGATCGGGCGCGGCAGCGGGCGCGCGCCCTGGACGCACAGGCCGACCGCAGTGCCCCGCTGTTCGGCGTGCCGATGACGGTGAAGGAGAGCTTCGACGTCGCCGGCCTGCCGACCACCCGCGGCCATGCGGAACTGAAGGACCATCGTGCCGGAGCGTCGTCCCTGTCGGTGCAACGGCTGGAGGCTGCCGGCGCGGTGGTGTTCGGCAAGACCAACGTGCCGGTCGATCTGGCCGACTGGCAGAGCTACAACCCGGTGTACGGGGCGACCTCCAATCCATGGAACCCCGCGCACACGCCGGGCGGATCGTCCGGCGGATCCGCCGCCTCACTGGCGGCCGGGTTCGCCGGGCTGGAGATCGGCAGCGACATCGGCGGCTCCATCCGCGTGCCGGCGCATTTCTGCGGCGTGTTCGGCCACAAGCCGACCTGGACGCTGTGCCCGAACTACGGTGACCCCGTTACCAGCCCCGCGGCACCCACGGATATCGCGGTGATCGGGCCGATGTCCCGGTCCGCCGAGGATCTCGACGTCGCGCTGTCGGTGATGGCCGGCTCCGATCCCGGAGAAACCGCGCTCGGCCTGGACCTGCCGGCACCCCGCTTCACCAGCCTGAAGGACATGCGCATCGCGGTCTGGACGCAGGAGCCCGGGCAGGAGACCGACGCCGAACTGTCGGCGAAGCTGGAGGACCTGGCCGGCGCACTGGAACGCGAAGGCGCCACGGTCAGCCGTACCGCACGTCCCGCGTTCGATGCCACCAAGGCGTTCCACCTCTACCTGCAACTGCTCGACGCCGCCTGGAGCGCGCGCAACACCGAGGAACTCCTGGAACAGAAGCGCAAGGCCCTGGCCACGCTGCGCGCCGACGACATGAGCGCCGATGCGATCATGACGCGCTGCGTGGACATGCCGCACCGCACCTGGCTGATGCTGAACGAACAGCGCGCCCGTCTGCGCCGCGCCTGGGCGGCGTTCTTCCAGGACTGGGACGTGCTGCTGTGCCCGCCAATGTCCACCGCCGCCCTGCCGCACATGCAGCAGGGCGGCACGTGGGAGCGGCGGTTCACGGTGAACGGCCGGTCGATCCCCTACAACGACATGCTGTTCTGGCCCGGCCTGACCTGCGGCTATCACCTGCCAGCGTCGGTCGTGCCGATCGGGCGCACCAGCGCCGGCCTGCCGGTCGGCGTACAGATCGTCGGCCCGCTCTACGGCGACCGCACCACCATCGCCGCCGCGAAACTGCTGGAGGCCGCAGGCTTCCACTTCGTCGCACCCCAGGGCTGGGAGTAGGCCGGATGGCAACGCGCGCTGCGCCTGCGTCCATCCGGCGATGACCGCCATGCCGCTGCTTCCGCTCGCCGGGATCACCGTGCTGGAGTTTACCCACACGGTGATGGGCCCGTCGGGCGGGGCCGTGCTCGCCGACATGGGCGCCGACGTGATCCGCGTCGAACCCGCCCCGGACGGCGACCGCACCCGTCGGCTGCGCGGCTTCGCCAGCGGGTTCTTCGCCTATTTCAATCGCAACAAGCGCTGCATCTGCATCGACCTGAAATCCCCCGAGGGGCTGGCGGTCGCGCAGGACCTGCTGCGCAGCGCCGACGCCCTGCTGGAAAACTTCGGCCCCGGTACCATGGACCGGCTCGGCCTGGGCTGGGATGCGGTGCACGCGCTGAACCCGCGGCTGATCTACTGCGCCATGAAGGGCTTCCTGCCCGGCCCCTATGAACACCGCCCCTCGCTCGACGAGCTGGCGCAGTTCATGACCGGCCTGGCCTACATGACCGGCCCGCCCGGCCAGCCTTTGCGCGCCGGCACTTCGGTGATCGACATCATGGGCGGCGTGATGGGCGCACTGGCGGTGCTCGCCGCGCTGCGCCAGCGCGACCAGGACGGCATCGGCCGCAAGGTGACCAGCTCGCTGTACGAATCCTCCGCCTTCCTGGTTGGCCAGCACATGGCCGGCGAGGCCGCCACCGGCACCGCCCCGCCGCCGATGCCCGCCCGCAAGGGCGCCTGGGGCATCTACGAAACCTTCGACACAAGCGGCGGCGAGAAGCTGTTCATCGGCATCACCTCCGACAACCACTGGCGCAGCTTCTGCCAGTTGTTCGACCGCCCGGACCTGCTCGCCGACCCGCGCTTCACCACCAACGGCGACCGCGTGGAACACCGCGACGAACTGCGCGTCCATGTGGCGGAGATCGCCCGCACGCACGACATCGACGAACTGTCGCGCCTGATGGACCAGGCGAACATCCCCTTCGCCCCGGTGCGCCGCCCGTCGGATCTGTTCGACGACCCGCAGCTCAACGCGTTCGACCGGATGCTGCCGATCCGCATGCCGTCGGGCGAGGTCGCGAAGCTGCCACCCCTGCCTGTGTGCTTCGATGATGAGACACCCGGGCTACGGATGCAGCCGCCGGCGGCGGGGGAGCATACGGATGCGATCCTGCGCGCCCTGGGCTACGAGGATACGAGGATCGCGGCGCTGCGGGAGCGGAAGGTCGTCAGTTAGCGTTGCCTCGCATCACGCCGGGTCTTTGGTCCTGCGGCTTTGGGGGCCCTGCGGCTTTGGGGGCCCTGCGGCTTTGGGAAGTCTTGCCGAAGCAGATGGAGGCTGCTCACAAAATTTCACCAAGTGCACATCGAGCCGCTCAAAATGATATCAAAGGAAGCGGAAGGACGGCTGGATGCAAAGTCCGGCGCCGCAGGCACAATGCACTCCATCTGTGAAACTCTGTGTGCACTTCGTGAAATCTGTCGTTAGACACCAGAGTTGCGGCAGCATTCGGCCGCCCATGAAAACAACAAAACACCAGCAAGCCAGCAACCGCAAAAGGCCGCCGGCGGAAAACCCCCGCCGGCGGCCACCCGCCCTACTCCGCCGCCGCGGACTGCGGCACCTGCACGGTGTTCGGCCCGAAGCGGTCCCGGAACGGCTGCGTGTCGATCTCCTCCAGCTCGATCTCTCCGCCCAGCACCTTGCGCTTCCACGCCTCATGCGCCGGGATATTGGCGTGGAACTCCGGCATCACCTCCTTCGCGAACAGTTCCAGGCTTTCGCAGATATGCTCATGCCGGTTGCGGCCGGCCTGGTTCAGCAGGATCACCTGGTCGATGTTGGACGTCTCGAACCGGCGCAGCTTGCGGCGGATGGTTTCCGGCGATCCGATCAGCCCGCCCGACAGGGCCCGCGCCGCCGCCTCGGGATTCTCCCGCTTCCACTTGTTGTATTCGTCCCACATGTTGACGGTGTACGGATCCGGCCGCTTCCGCCCGGAACTCGATCCGTAGTACCGCAGCGCGAACTGGAAGAACGTGGCGCCATCGGCGCGCCGCCGCGCTTCCTCGTCGGTCTCCGCGCACATGAAGTAGCTGACCAGGGCGATGTTCGGATTGGTGACGTAGTCGGCCAGCTTCTCCTGCCGCTTCACATACGCGTTGTAATACGCGTGCACCCAGGCATGCGCCGCGTCGGCCGAGAGGAACTGGAATCCCAGCGCGCCCAGGCCACGGCGCCCCGCCATCTCGAGGGTCTCCAGTTGCGAGCACGCCACCCACAGCGGCGGATGCGGCTTCTGCAGCGGCTTGGGCAGCACGTTGCGCATCGGCATCTGGTGCCACTTGCTGTCCAGCGCGACGCCCTTGTCCTGGAACATCGGGATGATGCTGCGGATGGCATCTTCCCAGATCTCCCGCTTGGTCTCCATGTCGCGGCCGAAGCCGCCCAGCTCGGTGATCGAGGCCGATTCGCCGGTGCCGAATTCGACGCGGCCATTGCTGACCAGGTCCAGGCAGGCGATGCGTTCGGCGACCCGCTGCGGGGGGTTGGTGGTCAACTGGACGATGCCGTGACCCAGCCGGATGTTCTTCGTGCGCTGGCTGGCCGCGGCCAGGAAGACCTCGGGCGCGGGGGAATGGGAGTACTCTTCCAGGAAGTGGTGCTCGACCTCCCAGGCGTAGTCATAGCCAAGACGGTCGGCAAGTTCGACCTGGGTCAGCGCGTTCTGATAAAGCCGGTGTTCATCATCGGGTCCCCAGGGCCGCGGCAGTTGCAGCTCGTAGAAGATGCCGAATTTCATGATACGTTCCCTCTGCTACTGACCGGTAGTGCGCCGCAGGGGCCGGGGCGAGTCAAGCGGGTATCGCGGCGGCACGGACAGGCCTGCGCCGGCGCGCCGCCACGATGACCGGGGGTGGACTTCCGGTGCGGCACGCGCCCGGTTTAACTTCATCGCAATATGCGCGATGCTGGACCCGCCCTGCCGAAGCGGGCGGCCTTGTTATTGCCCGTACCGGCTGTTTACCCCTTGGTGTTCCTGGACCTGATCGGACCTGACAGTCCTGTTTCGATGAGAGGCCAACCTCATGCATTTTCTTCCCAATGAACGCATCGCACTGTTTATCGACGGCGCCAATCTCTACTCCGCATCACGCAATCTCGGTTTTGACGTTGATTATCGCAACCTTCTGGAATTTTTCCGCCGCAAGGCCCATGTCATTCGCGCCTATTACTATTCCGCAGTATTGGAGACCGACGAATACTCTCCCCTGAAACCGCTGACCGACTGGCTCGCCTATAACGGCTACAGCCTGGTGACCAAGCCGGCCAAGGAGTTCACCGACTCGACCGGTCGCCGCCGGGTCAAGGGCAACATGGACATCGAGGTCGCGGTGGACATGCTGGAACTGGCGCCGCGAATCGATCACGCCGTGTTGTTCAGCGGCGACTCCGACTTCCGCCGGCTGGTGGAGGCCGTGCAGCGCAAGGGGGTCCGCGTCTCCGTAGTGTCGTCGATCCGCACAAGCCCGCCCATGGTCGCGGACGAGCTGCGCCGCCAGGCCGACCAGTTCATGGAACTGGCCGATATCGCCGCCGAGTTCACCCGCCGCCAGACCGAGCCCCGGGTGCGCTCGGTGCCGCTGCGCCACAATACCCCGGCGGAGCCCTTCGCCGACCCGCACGACGCGGCGTGACCGCGGCGCCCGCGATGACCGTCGAGAACGCCCCGGAGGCGCCGGGGCGGGAATGCCCGTTGTGTCCGCGCCTGGCCGACTATCGGCAGGCCAACCGCGCCGCCAATCCGGACTGGTTCAACGCCCCGGTGCCCAGTTTCGGCGAACTGGACGCGCGGCTGCTGGTGGTTGGACTGGCGCCCGGGGTGCGCGGGGCCAATCGCACCGGCCGCCCCTTCACCGGCGACTACGCCGGGGTGCTGCTCTACCAGACGCTGCTGAAGTTCGGGCTGGCCACCGGCAGCTACGCCGCCACGCCGGCGGACGGAATGCGGTTGCGCGACTGCCGGGTGACCAACGCCGTGCGCTGCGTCCCGCCCGGCAACCTGCCGGTGCCGGCCGAGGTACGTGCCTGCAACCCTTTCCTGGTGGCCGAAATGCAGGCCATGCCGCGGCTGCGCGCGGTGCTGGCGCTGGGCGGACTGGCCCACCAGGCCACGCTGCGCGCCCGCGGGCTGCGCCAGAGCCACCTGCCGTTCCGCCACGGCACGGTGCGGGACCTGCCGGATGGGCTGCTGCTGGCGGACAGCTACCACGTCTCCCGGCTCAACACGAACACCGGCCGGCTGACCCCGGAGATGTTCGAAGCCACGGTGCGTGCCGTGCTGGAACGGATTGCGTAGTTTCACTGATTGAATGCCGAATTCCCCAGGGCTACCTGCTCCGGCATGAGCGAGGCCCCCCTGCCCTTCACCACCGTCACCGAAGATGCGATCGTCCGCCTGGTGGACACCTTCTACGCCAAGGTGCGCCGCGACCCCGTGCTCGGCCCCATCTTCGGCGCCGCGATCGCGGACACCGCCTGGCCGGCGCACCTGCAGAAGATGTACGCCTTCTGGTCCTCCGTGATGCTCGGCTCCGGCCGCTACAAGGGCAACCCGGTAGAGGTGCATGAACGGGTCGCCGGTATCGAGCCGGCTCTGTTCGACCACTGGCTCGACCTGTTCGAACAGACAGCAGCCGAGCTGTTTGCACCGGCTCCGGCCGAGGTTTTCGCGGCAAAAGCGCGCCGTATCGCGGAAAGCCTGAGGCTTGCTCTGTTCTTTTGTCCGGGGGCGCCGCCACTTCCAGATTTGAGAAAGCGCAATTCACTGGCCGGGGCTGACATAATGAGGTAAACCGGAGCCGATCGGACGAGAGGTTCCGGCATGCGGCTAACAGCCTTCACAGACTATACAATTCGTACGCTGATCTACTTGGCGTTGCGGCCAGATCGGCTGGTGACGATCAACGACATCTCGGAGGCGTACGGCATCTCCAACAACCACCTGATGAAGGTGGTACACCAGCTCGCTGTGTCCGGCGATGTCGCGACACTGCGCGGGCAGCGCGGCGGCCTTCGCCTGGGGCGGCCGGCGGCGGAAATCAACCTCGGCACCGTGGTGCGGCGGGTCGAACCCGACATGCGGATCGCCCCCTGCTTCAGCGACGCCGAGAGCTGTGCCATCCGCCCCGAGTGCGTGTTGCGGGAGGCACTGCAGGAAGCGCTCGCCAGCTTCCTGTCGGTGCTGGACCGCTACACCCTGGCGGATCTGCTGGCCCGCCCGGCGGCACTGGCTCAACTGCTGGGAATCCAGCCCACCGAGCTGGTGCCGACGCAGCCGGTGCAGGTGGCGGTGAGTCCGTAGGGACCACTCGCCGCTCGGACGCGGCTGTTGCCCCGGTGCAGCCGGTGCGGCGTCGGGCATGCACGCGCAGACGCGACCCTGCGCGGCGGTTGATACGTACGCCCGCGGGATGTGGCCCCAGGGCGGCCCGGATGAATCCGGCCGCGTAGGCCAGGCGCCAGCGACAGGCGATCAGCCGGGTAGAGCGCCGCGGCAGCAGCCTGCCCGGCGCACACAGCGCCGCGACCGCCAGCCGCCGCGGCAGCTCCCGCCAGACCGCACCGGGATCGTGCATCGCCCGCCGGGTCAGCACTGTGGAAACCCCCTGCCAATACAGGCGTGACAGCAGCCATTCCGGAGTCAGCCGCTCGGGCTGGATCAGATGCTCCACCACGATGCTGGAGTCGTGGCGGACCGAATGGCCGGCATCCTGCAGCCGCCAGGCGAGCTGCACTTCCTCGTCGGACAGCAAGACGTCCCCCAGGCGGCCGGCGGTCGTCGGAAAACCGCCGGCCGCCAGCAGGGACGGGACATGCACGACCAGGTTCGCGGCGTAGGGCTCGATGCCGGGCGCCAGGGCCGGCGAGCGGTATTCCCCCCTGCCCTCCTGCTCCAGGATCGACAGCACGCCGCGCAGCCGCGGCGGCCACCAGTCCGGCAGCGGCACCTGCCATCGCGGCAGGATTCGCCCGCCCAGCAGGGATGGCGGGCGCGGCTCCGCGACAAGCGCGGCAAGGATGCGCTCCACCCAGTCGGGGGCGGGAACGGCATCGTCGTCGATATAGGCGATATAGGGCGTTGTCGCGGCCGCAGCCCCGGCGTTGCGGGCGACGCTGAGGCCCGGCTGCTCCATCCGGATCAGGCTGGTTCCGGGATGCTGCCGAACCAGACGACGCAAATGGGCCGGCGCATCGCCGGTGGACGCGCTGTCCACCAGCAGAACCGCGAACCGGTCCCGCTCCGCGGTCTGGCGCCGCAACCCATCCAGGCAGAGCTCCACATAGCCTGGCCGGTTGCGGGTGCAGATGCAGACGGTGAGCTCCATGCCACCGGAGGGTGGACGTGAGGGGTTAGGAAACGGTGAACGCCAGGGCTCGAAAGGCGCGACGCCGGCACACGACACGGTGCGTTCGTCGGCAACAGGCGTGCCGGCATCAGTCCCTCATGCCACGGCCGGGACCTTCATGCCACGGCCGGGCCCGACCGGGCCATCGACACCGGAACCATCGGGCCGGCCGCACTGGAACACGCCTGGACGGGGGGCAGACGGCCGGCTCAGGGCCGGCCATGAGGCGGGGGAGCGGCGCCTGTCCGCACCAATTCAACGCGTAAGGAGGCCCGCGCCCCCGATTCAATGCCTCCCGATTCAATGCCCAAGGAGGCCCGTGCCCCCGCCGCACGGGTCGCGGCGCCAGCGGGACGCCTCGCAACCACCGAGGCGGGCGTGGATGACAGCCCCTGCGATCCAGGCCCCCTCAGCGGAAGATGGAATGCGGCCCCGGGGAGGCCGCGCCATGGCCGTTGCCGGGCAGCCGGTGCAGCGCCGCAGCGGACGCGCCTGCCTGGCCGTTCGCCGGCCTGGCCACCGGGGCCGGTTCACCCAGAGCGCGGGACAACCTGGCGGCCGCCTCCATCACCTGCGGCAGCAGCGTGCGCGGCCGCGGCGGACGCATGCGCATCGACGGTGCGCCCACCGACAGTGCGGCCACGACCTGCCCGGAGGCATCACGCACCGGAGCGGTCACGCTGACCGCGCCCGGAACCACCTCATCCGACGTGATGAGGTAGCCACGCGTGCGGATACGTTGCAGATCCGCGGCAATCCAGGCGGAATCCGTGCGGGTTGCAGGCGTAAAGCGTGGCAGGCGTTGCGCCAGCACCTGGGTCTGCACCGCCTCCGGCGCGTGCGCCAGCAACATGCGGGCGCTGCCGGCGTGCAACGGGCCGCGCTTGCCGACCTCGGTGTACACCCGCAGCGTTGGATCGGCCTGGAAGATGGCGACAGCCTCGCTCTCCATCTCCTCGCGCACCCGCAAATACACGTTCTCGCCGGTCAGCTTTCCCAGCTCGGCCATGACAGGCATCGCAGTGGCGGACAGCGCGCCGTGCTCGGATGCGGCGCGGCTCAGCATGCCCCACCGGGCGCCCAGGCGCCAGATTCCGCCGGCCTCATCCTGAATGGCAAAGCCGCGCTCCTGCAGAATGCGCAGCAGACCGGCGGCGGCAGTACGGCTGCAGTTCACCGCTTCGGCGAGGCCGGCTAGCGAGGACGGGCCGACGCGAGCCAGTGCCTCCAGCAAATCCAGGGACCGTTCGACCGCGACACCACTGGTGTCGGGCGGTCCCTGCCCGGGCGTCGGAGCCGCGCGGGAGGATGCGGCCGCCTTGGCTGTGGAACGACTCTTGCTGGGCGTTCGGCTGCTTGTTGTGCGACTAGCGGACGGCATGACAGAATCCTTGGCAGGGTGCAACAAAGCGAGGCCAGCAGCTCACCTTTGCGAGAGCGCGAAATACCCAGCATGTGCATTGCGTGGACAGCGGCTTGCCTGCGGTTGCGGTCGGTCCATGCCGGTCACGACTATTACCGATCGGTAGGCCGAACAAGGCAGAAATTCGTGCGTGTGCTGTCTGCTGGACATCGGCTCTTGGTTTCCCCCGGTCGGCTTTCTGTTGGGGGTAACCATGTCACGAGTGACCGGTTTATAGCCATGCCGTGGACGAAAAGCAGCCAATCGCTTGTTTCAACGCCCGTTGCCGCCATGCGCGTGCAGGCCGCGACGCTGCAGGACCTCCCACGCCGCCTCGGGGGTATCGGCAAAATCGAACAGGCCGAGATCCGTCTCGGCAATCATGCCCTCGGCCAACAATGCTTCAAAATCAACCACGCGCCGCCAGTATGCTTCGTCAAACAGCACGATCGGCACCTGCGGCATCTTGTCGGTCTGGCGCAGGGTAAGCAGCTCGAACAGCTCGTCCATGGTGCCGAAGCCGCCGGGAAACACCACCAGCGCGTTGGCGCGCATCGCCAGATGCATCTTGCGCATGGCGAAGTAGTGGAAGCGGAAGGTCAGCTCGGGCGTGGTATAGGGGTTCGGCTCCTGCTCATGCGGCAGGCTCACGTTGAACCCGATGCTCGGCGCGCCGATCTCGAAGGCGCCCCGGTTGGCCGCTTCCATCGTGCCAGGCCCGCCGCCGGTGGCCACGACGTTGTCGCGCCAGCGATGATGCGGGGCGAAGGCGCCGCCGCGCTCCGAGACGATGCGGCCGAATTCCCGCGCCGCCTGGTAGCGCGCGGCGCGCAGCCCCATCGCATCGGCCGCGGCGCGTTCCGCCTCGCTGCTTGCTGCGGCGCGCGCGGCGTCCACCTGCTCGGGCGACGGCGTCCGGGCACTGCCGAACACGATGATGGTGGAGCGGATGCCCCAGTCGCGCAGCGACAGCTCCGCCTTGGCGTATTCCAGCGCAAAGCGGATGTCGCGTACCTCATCCCGCAGCAGGAATTCGACGTCCTCGACCGCCAACTGATAGCTGTGCGAGTGCTTCTGGGCCGCGTTGTCCGTCACGCGACCGGTTCCGCCGCGTGCAGGGCCGCCGCCACGACCGGCACCGCGGCGGCCGACATGCCCCTGCCGTCATGCCCGACGCCGGGAACATCGATGACCTGCCAGTTGCAGGCCGCCTGCAGGCGCCGCGCCGCGGCCTGCCCGGCGCGAACGTAGTTGTGCGCGCGCTCGTAGCGGTGCCCCCCCTGGCGCATGGAGCGCGGCCCCTTGGGAAAGAACCGTCCGGTGGTCCGGGTATCGGCAGTGCCGGCCAGAATGGTCAGCGGAAAGGCGAGAACCGCGCGCAACGCCGCGGCATCCAGCCCGGTTTCGCCCAGGCCGAACGGCCAGGGGATCTCCAGGTCGGGCATCGCATAGGTGCCGGCATTGGCGCTGACCGCGACGGCCACGCGGTCGCGGTAGCCGAAGGACAGCATGCGGTGCACGAACTGCCCGCCGGCCGAGTGGCCGAACAGGCCGTAGCGCCGCCGCCCCGTGATGCCCTGCGCGCGAAGGGCCTGGAACAGGCGCGGCACGACGCCATAGGTCCATCGCTCGGGTGGATTGGGGGTGCCGTCCGCAGTGTGCATGTTGCCGAAGTGATAGCACAGATAGTCGGGGAACCCCGTCTCGGGGAACTCCACAGCAATCGCCAGGATGTCCGCCTCATCGACGAAGCCCTGCCAGTAGTCCCGGTAGTCCGCGCCGTTGCGGCGCACCCCGTGATGCACGAACAGCAGCGGCGTGTCCGGCGTGCAGCGGCGCGGGCGCGCGCTGTGCAACAGAATGGGGCGGTCCGGAAAGGCCGGGTCGCGGTATGACAGGCTGTGCGCCCCGGGCGCGGCGACCAGCGACTCCAGCCCGGTCATCGGGCGGCAACCAGCGTGCGCCGTGCCGGTTCGGCACGGACCGGGCCAGACGCGAACAACTCGGGGCGGATCATCGGCAGGTTCTCCAGCGGTATCGCGCCGCAAGTGTTGCACAGTGCCGTCCGCTTGCACGACCCGGCATGGTTGTTTGCGCCATACGCCGCCGCGCACCGGCTGGAGCGGCCGGCGGCCGAACCGATCGCGGGACGATCTCCGGCGGCAGCCGTGCGGCAGGACGCGCATCAGCCTGATCACGCCACGAAAACGGCGGCGCTGCCGTGCAGGTTGCCATCGCCCGGCGCGGGCCGGCCCCTTGGTTCTCCCGGCCGTCGCGGTGGTTGCCACGGCCGAGGGCCGTTCAGCGGGCCACAGGAGGTATCGGAAACTCCGGTCCGAACAACGTATGGCGCTGACAAATACGCACCCAAATGTTCAATAGCGCACGATCCAGCGGCAAGACCTGTTTCTTGCCGTTACCGTCGCACTCGACTATACTTCCATCGAAACTCGGTAATGACGGGATTTGATG
This sequence comes from uncultured Alphaproteobacteria bacterium, assembly GCA_963721065.1. Classification (GTDB taxonomy): domain Bacteria; phylum Pseudomonadota; class Alphaproteobacteria; order Acetobacterales; family Acetobacteraceae; genus CAWBLP01. The sequence continues at coordinate 106,554 of CAVRHO010000007.1, read as the reverse complement.
ATGCGAACGTCAGGTGGTCCCGAAACTACAATGAACGGTGAGCGAGCGGGCACCGCGTCGAATGCGGAAGACGGCGCAGGCGGCACGCGCATTCTGATTTTCGAAGACGACCCGGGCTATGCCGAAGCGCTCGGCGCGCTGCTGCGGCGGGCCGGGTATGAGCTCGTGATCGCCACCCACTTCAGCACGGCGCTTCAGGCGCTGGGCGATGCGCGCCCTCCGGATCTGTTGATCGCCGATATCGTCATGCCGCCAGGGCAGGTGAACGGACTGGCGATGGCGCGCATGGCCCGGATGAAGCGCCGCGGGATCAGGGTGCTGTACATGACCGGCTATGACATATCGCGGGCCGAAAGCGAGGCGTTCGGACCGATACTGCGCAAACCTGTCACGGATGAGCAGATGCTGGCCCAGGTGGATCGATTACTTTGTTGCGATTAGGCTTCGGCTCAAGGGCGCGTGAGTTGCAGTGCCGCGTAAACAGGCCGAAATTCTGGCATTATGATGAATCAACGATCACGCCAGCAGCCGCCCATGACGGCCAGCGCGCTGCGCAGCCAGGCAGAGCGCGCACGACGCTGGGCAGACCTGTTGCCTGCGAACGATCCCAGCGCCCAGCGGCTCCGCGAAGCAGCGGATCAGTGGGAGGCGCAGGCAGACCGCCGGGACCGGCTCCGCGACACGCCTGCGGCAACCGTCGGCGAGCCCACACGGATGCTGTCCGCCGTCGAATAGCCGGGCTGTGATCCCCCGCGCGTCCTACGCCGCATATCCGCCGCCCTTCGACCACCGCGCCGTGAGTAAAGCCAGCGCGGCCAGAAGAGCGAGACCCGCGCCGGCGCCGAAGGTGGCGGCAGGGCCCACGCTCTGCCACAGCGCGCCGGCCAGCAGGCTGGCCGCCAGCAGAACCACGCCGGTGGCCAGGTTGAACACCCCGAACGCCGTGCCGCGCAGCGCCGGCGGGGCCGAGTTGGCCACCAGTGCGGCGAGCAGCCCCTGCGACAGCGCCATGTGCAGCCCCCACAACCCCGCGCCCACGAACAGGCCCGGCAGCCCCGGCGCCGCCGCCAGCACCAGATCGGCCAGCGCCAGCACCAGCATGCCGGCTGCCAGCAATCCGCGGCGCCCCAACCGGTCCGACAGCGTACCGGCCGGGGTGGAGGCCGCGGCGTACACCACGTTCATGGCGACCAGCACCAGCGGCACCAGGGTGAGGCGCAGCCCGGCCGCCTGGCCCTTCAGGATCAGGAAGCCCTCGCTGAACCGCGCGAAGCTGAACAGCACGCCGATCGCCACCACCGCCCAGTAGCCGGCCGGCATCGCGCGCAGTTCGGCGCGCCGGATCGGCCAACCGCGACGGCGAAGCGGCCCCACCGTCGCCGGCTCCCGCACCGCGACGAGGATCAGGGCAACCGACACGGCCGCCGGAATCACCGCCCACCACAGCGCGACGCGGATATGGTCGGCATAGACCGCCATCAGCAGCACGGCGAGCAACGGCCCGACAAAGGCACCGACGCTGTCGAGCGACTGGCGCAGCCCGTAGGCCGATCCGCGCAGCGCCTGCGGGGTCACGTCGGCCACCAGCGCATCGCGCGGCGCCCCGCGGATGCCCTTCCCGACCCGGTCGGCGAAGCGGGCCGCCAGCACCAGGGCGGCGGACCCGGCCAGCGGAAACAGCGGCTTGGACAGCGCACCCAGCCCATACCCCAGGGCGGCCAGCAACTTGCGCCGGCCCAGCCAGTCGGACAGCGCGCCGGAGAAGACCTTGGTGATGGCCGCGGTCGCCTCGGCCACGCCTTCGATCAGGCCCACCGCCAACAGGCTGGCGCCCAGGCGGTCCACCAGGAACAGCGGCAGCAGCGCATGGATCAGCTCCGAGGAGATGTCCATGAACAGCGACACGAAGCCCAGCGCCCAGACCGTTGCGGGGATGGCGCGCCAGGACGGCCGGGCCTCGGCCGGGACGCCGGAGAAGTCGTTCCGGGAGCGCCCGTTCCGCGGGTCACGCACCGCCGCGCGGTCCGGGCCGGCTACAGCAGCCCCTTCGCCTGCAGCCGCTCCTGCAACAGCGACAGCGCTTCCCCGGCGACCTCGGTCTGGTCTTCCTCCGGGATCCGGCTGGCAATCGTGTGTGACACCCCTTCGGTCAGCACGCCGAGCAGCAGGTACGGATCGACGTCGTCGCTGGCGACCATCATGCGGACGACCATGGCGAGAACCTCCGGCAACTCGGGCCGCGTCGCGGTCTCACGCTCGATGTCGCGGATCAGTTCGTCGAGTGAGGGAAAATGGCGATCTGGCATGCCGCCCATCTGGTACCAGGCCGGGGCCTTATCGCAAGGGGGGCGTGCACCTCCAATGCGCGGTCTGGGAGTGCATGCCACCGGGCTGCGACGCCGCCAGGGCGCGGCGCCGGTACGCAAACCGCGCGTGCCGGCCATGGTTGCGTGTTTTCGTCCAATCCCGATCACGCAAACGGGCAGGTTGCCGGAGCCTGGCGCGCCCGCATCATGGCGGACGGAGGCCGACTATCCCAGATGGTGAACGTGGCTGGTGGCAACGGATACCAACCCGCGTCATGTTCGACGACCAACCATTCAGCGTCATGGCCCGCGCCGGCGGGCCATCCACGTCTTCTTGTCGCTGCCATCAGCGAAACGCAGGGGTGGACGGCCGGAGCCTGTCCTCGGGCGCACCTCCGGCGCGCCCCCTGCGCCGACGATGGCGCCCGGGCTCCGCGCCGAAAGACGTGGGGGACACTGCCCGAAGGTCGAGACGGATGCGGGTCAGGCTCCCGACCACGGTGCCATGCCGGCGCAACCGGTGAAGTCGGCTTCGCGCAGCACCGCATCCTGCAGCGAGGCGCCGGTCAGGTCGGCGCCGCAGAGATAGGCCTGCGTCAGATCGGCCCGTGTCAGATCGGCCTGCATCAACTCCGCCTGCGCCAGGCACGCCGAACCCAGCCGCGCCTGCGCCAGGTTCGTCGGCCACGCGGCATGGCCACGGATCGGCATCGGTCCGGCGCGCACACCGGGCATGGCCGCATTCTGCAGCGTGGCACGCTGCAGGCTTGCGCCGCGCAGGTCGGCGCCGGTCAGATCGACCTGGCGCGCATCCACCAGCGACAGGTCCGCCATGGCAAGCGATGCGCCGGCCAGGTTGGTTCCACGCAACACAGCACCACGCAGCAGTGCCGCACCGAGTTCAACCGCCCCCAGTTTCATCCCCGCCAGGTCCATGCCGGACAGGTCGGCCCGCGCGCCATGCTGGCCGTTGCTGCCGACCCAGGCTGCATGCTGCCGCAGCAGCTCGTGCAGGTTCCGGTCCGCACGGCGCGGCACCTGGATATTGCGGGCATCCGCCCGGCTGAGATCAACCTCGTCGAGCAGGACGCCGATCAGGCTGGCGCCCTTCAGGACCGCAGCGCCCAGCACGGCGTTGGAAAGGACCGCGCCCTCGAGGATCGCCCCGCTCAGATTGGCGCCGCTCAGATCCGCGCCGTGCAGGTTGCAGCCGGTCAGGTCGGCCTTCGCCAGATTGGCGCGCGACAACAGGCTGCCGCGCAGATCGGCTTCGCGCAGATCGGCCCGCTTGAGCACCGCGCCGGACAGCCGGGCCCCGCGTACCTTCGCGCCACGCACCGTCGCACCGTGCAGCATCGTGCCGCCGTCGGCATGGGTGTGTTGCAGGTCGCCGCCGGTGGCCGCCATCAGCATGCCCTCGCGCAGATCCGCCCGCGTGAGGTCGGCGCGGGTCATGACGGCGTCGCGCATCGTCGCGCCGCGCAGATCGGCGGAGTTGAGCCGCGCCTCGGTGAGGTCCGCCAGGGTCAGGTCGGCGCCGAACAGGGTGGCGCCGCGCAGGTCGGCGCGGCGGAGCCGGGCCTGCTTCAGCAGCACGCCGCTGAGATCGGCTTCCGCCAGGCAGCGGCCGGACAGGTCCACGCCGGAGAGATTGGTGAACTTCAGGATGGCGCGCCGCCCGCCCGGCACCCGGTCGAGAAACGCCTTGTGTCCGGCCAGGACGCGCGCCAGTTCCGCCGCACTCAGCGTCCGTGCCTCTCGCCCCGAAGGCCCGACCAAGGCCGTGTTCAGCATCCCGCGCACCATCCCCTGCGTTCGCAGCCGGCCCAGTGTGGCCGTGGCAGGGTGAACAAGGGCTTAAGAACATCGGCCGGCGCCGGGGACGCGCGGCGCGTCGTTCAGCGCACGAAGAACAGTTCGGTCAGCACGTAGTCGGTCGCCAGGATCAGGATGGAGGCGCTGACCACCGCCGTGGTGGTCGCCGCGCCCACGCCCTCGGCCCCGCCGCGGCTGTTGTAGCCCTGGTAGCAGCCCATCAGCGTGATGATGAAGCCGAACACCGAGGCCTTCACCAGACCCGACACCACGTCGCCGGTCTGCATGAAGTTGAGCGTGTTCTCCAGATAGGTGGCGTCGTTGAAGCCCAGCTTCAGGGTGGAGACGATGAAGCCGCCCAGCACGCCCAGGATATCCGCCACCACCACCAGCGCGGGCAGCGCGATGACGCCGGCCAGCAGGCGCGGCGTCACCAGGTATTTCATCGGGTTGGTGGCCAGCGTGGACAGCGCGTCGATCTGGTCGGTGACGCGCATGGTGCCGAGTTCGGCTGCCATCGACGCACCGATACGCCCGGCCACCATCAGCCCGGCCAGCACCGGTCCCAGTTCCCGGGTGATCGACAGTACGACGATGTTGGGGACCGCGCTTTCGACCGAATAGCGGGAGAAGCCGGTGTAGGATTGCAGTGCCAGCACCATGCCGGTGAACACCGCGGTCAGCGCCACCACGGGCAGGCTGAAATAGCCGATCTCCACCAGGGCGCGCAGGAACAGCCTGGTGTAGAACGGCGGCCGCACCAGGTGCGACACGCCCGACACCGCGAACAGGCCCAGCCGCCCGGCCCCCTGGCAGGCACCAATCACCACGCGGCCGACGGCCGCCAGGGTGTTCACAACGATGCTCACGCTGGCCTGTAGATGCGGTGGATGCGGTGCCCGAGGGAGGTGAGGATCTCATAGCCGTTGGTGCCGGCAAGCGCCGCCAGGTCGTCCGGCGTCTGCTGCGGGCCGATCAGTTCCAGCCAGGTGCCGGGCACGATCCCCGGCTGGTCGGTGACGTCGAACGTTGTCAGGTCCATGGAAACACGCCCTACCAGCGGCACCGGGGTGCCGTCAAAGAGCGCGATCGCACCGCGGCCCAGGCGGCGGTGCCAGCCATCGGCATAGCCGATCGCCGCGGTGGCGATGCGGCTGGCGCGCACGGCGTGCCAGGTGGCGTTGTAGCCGACGCTCGCGCCGGCGGGCAGGTCGCGCACGGAAAGGACGCGGGCGTAAAGGCGCAGCGGCAACCGCATCGGGTTGGGGCGTCCGGGCGTGGGGTTCACGCCGTACAGCGCCACGCCGGGGCGCGCGAGGTCGGACCCCCAGCCCTGCCCCAGAAAGATGCCGGACGAGTTCGCCACGCTGCGCCCGGCCGGCGGCAGGGCGCTGCAGGCCGCGGCGAACCGGTCGCGCTGGGCGTGGTTCACCGGGTCGTCGGGGCATTCGGACGACACCAGATGGGTCATGATGTAGCGCAACTCGATGCCGTCCAGCCGCCGCGGATCCGCCTGCAACACCGCCAGTTCGGTGGCGTCCAGGCCGAGCCGGGCCATGCCGGTGTCGATGTGCAGCAGGGCGGGCAGAGGGTGTCCGGCGTCGCGCGCGGCGGCGGACCAGGCGTCCAGTTCGGCGAGGGAATTCAGCACCGGGGTGATGTCGTGGGCGCGGTAGTCGGCTTCGCAACCCGGCACCAGCCCGTTCAGCACCGCCACCATCGCGCCCGGAACATGCGGGCGAACCGTCAGCGCTTCATCCGGCAGCGCCACGAAGAAGTGCCGGCAGCCCGCGGCGTGCAAGGCGGCCGCCACCGGTTCGGCGCCGAGGCCGTACCCGTTCCCCTTCACCGCCGCGGCGACGGGACCGCTGGGATGGTGCGCGCACAACAGGCGCCAGTTGGCGACGATCGCGCCCAGGTCGATGTCCAGCACTGCGCCCGCGGTGGTGTGGAAGGAAGGCCCGCGGCCAACGCCTCTCCTTGCAGGAGGGGGTTGGGGGGACGGATCGTGCGATCGGGAACCGGACGCACGCCCCCTGCCCCCGGCCCCCTCCCGCAAAGGGAGCGAAGGCGGGTGCGTGCCCTTTTCCTCAGACGGCATAATCCATCGCGCCGTGCTCCAGGTCGGCGAACCGGGTGAACTCCGGCTCGAAGAACAGGCCGATGGAACCGGTGGGGCCGTGACGCTGCTTGGCGACGATCAGGTCCGCCTTGTTGTGCACCCGCGCCATCTTCTGCTGCCACTCGTCGATCGCCGCCTGGAACTTGTCGGTGTTGTCGAACGCGACCTCCTTCGGCATGCGCTGCTCCAGGTAGTACTCGTCGCGGTAGATGAACATCACCACGTCGGCGTCCTGCTCGATCGACCCGGATTCACGCAGGTCCGACAGTTGCGGCCGCTTGTCCTCGCGGCTCTCCACCTGGCGGGAGAGCTGCGACAGCGCCAGCACCGGCACCTCCAGCTCCTTGGCGATCGCCTTCAGGCCCTGGGTGATCTGGCTGATTTCCTGCACGCGGCTTTCCGGGCGCGTGCCGGGCGACGGCCGCATCAGTTGCAGGTAGTCCACCACGATCATCGCCAGCCCGCGCGTGCGCTTCAGTCGCCGGCAGCGTGTGCGCAACGCGGATAGCGTGATCGCCGGCGTGTCGTCGATCTCGATCGGCAGCGCCGAGATCTCGCGCGACACCTGCACGAACTTGTCGAAGTCGCGCTGGCCGATATCGCCGCGGCGGATGCGATCGCCGGAGATCTGCGCCTCCTCGCTCAGCAGGCGGGTGGCGAGCTGTTCGGCACTCATTTCCAGCGAGAACAGAGCCACCGTGGCCTTGGGCAACGCGTTCGGGTTGTCCGCCCGCGCCTCCTGCAGCAGCGCCTTCGCCGCGCCGAACGCCAGCTTGGTGGCGAGCGCGGTCTTTCCCATGCCGGGCCGGCCGGCAAGGATGATCAGGTCGGACGGATGCAGCCCGCCCATCTTCGCATCCACATCCCGCAGCCCGGTGGTCAGGCCGGAGACATGGCCGGGCCGACGGAACGCCCGTTCCGCGTTCAGGATGGCGTCGGTCAGCGCGCGTTCGAAGCTGACGAACCCGCCGGAACTGCCGCCCACGGTGGCGAGCTGGAACAGCGACTGCTCCGCCGCCTCGATCTGCTGCACGCCGTCGAGTTCGGCGTCGGCGCCGAAGGCGTTGTTCACCACCGTCTCGCCGATATCGATCAGTTGCCGGCGGACCCAGGCGTCGTGAATCGCCCGTCCGTATTCGCCGGCGTTGATGATGCCGACCATGGCGGTGAGCAACTGCGCCAGGTACGCGGTGCCGCCGACCTCATCGAGGATGCCGGCGTGTTCGAACTCCGCCTTCAGCGTCACCGCATCGGCGAGCTGTCCGGCTTCGATGCGCCGCGCGACGGCCTGGAAGATGCGGCCATGGATCGGGTCGGCGAAGTGTTCGGGGACGAGAAATTCCGAGACGCGCTCATACGCCTTGTTGTTGGCGAGCAGCGCGCCCAGCAAGGCCTGTTCCGCCTGCACATTGGAAGGCGGCAGCCTCTGGGAGAGACCGAGAAGGGGCGAGTCGATGGTGTTCACAGGTGCAGCTTACCGCCACGCCGGCCGCTTCGCATCCGGGTTCGCCTGTGGATCAATGTGGATAGCGGGGGCGGTCGCCGGACCGCCGCTGTTTTGCGCGAACAAGGGCGGCCCGGCACGCCTGTGCGTCCTGTGTCAATCGTGTTGTTCGGTCAGGCGAACCCCACCCGGACCGATCAGCCCGGGATAGGGCGCCTGGAAACGATAGATGCGTCCGCTGACCGCACCCTCGAAGTAGATCCACCGGTTGTCCGGCCCGCCGAAGGCGAAGTTGGTGGTCTGCACGTCGCCGTTCGGGATCGGCACGAAGCCCAGGATGATGCCGGTCGGACTTACCTGCAGGATGCCGCCCAGCCCGTGCAGCATCACCCACAGGTTACCGTGCACGTCGTAGTGGATGCCGTCCGGTCCGCCGTTGCCCGGCACATAGGTGCCGGCCTTCGAGAAGAAGAACGTCAGATGCTGCTTGTCGGCCGGGCACGTACCGCAGGGCGGGCTCGGCCCGTTGAGGAACGAATTGTAGATGATCCGGCCGCCCGCATAGTCGGCCACCGCCAGCGTGCCGTCATCCGGCGATACCGCGATGCCGTTGGGGAAATAGCCGGTCTCCGACAACCGCCGCAGCACGCCATCCCGCGAATACTGATAAACAGCCCCCGTCCGGTCCGCCATGCTCGGCCCCGGACCGGTGCCCCATGGATCGGTGAAGTAAAGGTTCCCTTCGGCGTCGAAATCCAGGTCGTTGGGGCCTTTGAACAACTGGTTGCGGTAGGTATAGACCAGCGTACTCAACTTCCTGGTCTGCGGGTCATAGACCAGGATCCCGTTGTGCCGGGACGTGAGATACAGCTTGCCCTCGTGCCAGCGCGTGCCCTGCGGTTCACAGGTCTGGCCGAATTCCTCGGGCAGGTTGCAGTTCACCACCGGCACCAGCTTGCCCTGCGGCGTCAGGTAGGAGATCCAGCCGGTGGTGATGGCGACGAACCAGAAATTGCCCTGTTCGTCGAACGAACCGCCCTCCAGGAACTGGCCCTGCGGCGTGTTGCCGATATCGGCGAACAGCTCGATCGGCCCGACCCCCTCGGGCAGCGGCGGCAGCCCCCAGGGCTGCACCGGGCCGGCATTCGCCGGGGCCGATGGCTGCGGCTGCGGCTGCGGCTGCGCGGATTGCTGCGGCTGCGCGAGCGCATAGCCGCCGGCCAAAGCGCAGAACGCGCCGACCGAAAGCGCGCGCGTGATGGCGCTGATCCAGCGTTTCATGACGTTTCTCCCTCCCCGCGCGTTGCGGCCACCGCGGCGTGGCGACACGGCGGCGCCGCGGCGAGGCGCGGGTTGTTAATGTCTACAGTTGTGACTGGAGACGCCGGAGCCGCGCCCCAGTTGTGCCGCCCGGCGCGAGCCTAAACCGCAAGCAGAGGCCGAGGGGAACGCAAGTTGTTGATCAGAAATAGGTATATGGAATGAGTCTTCTTGGCGGCGGGATCAAGCGACTACATTGCGACCCATAGTCCGGGCGCTTGACAGCCCTGAATGCACGGGACCGGACATGCGGTGGGCCTGCCCGCCGGCCGCCCGTTCCGCGCCCTATACGCGTTGAATTGCGGGACGGAGCGAGAGGCGAAATCAACCACGTCGTGACGGCAGAAGGGCCGCAAGAGTGAAGAGAAGGGCCGCAAGAGTGAAGAATGGTGTGGACAAGCGCCGCCCTCCCGCGTCATGGCCGGCCCCCGAGCCGGCCATCTGCCCCCGACAAGGCGTGTTCCGCTGCATCCCGGCCCGATCGTTCCGGTGCCGATGGCCGGGTCAGGCCCGGCCATGACATGATAGGGTCACGGCCATGACATGACGGGCAACCGCCATGACGTGACGAGCCACGGCCATGACGTGACGAGCCACGGCCGGACATGACGAGCCGGCGATCACGACGAGCCGGCCATCACGAGGGGCCGGCGATCACGAGGGGCCGGCCATCACGAGGGGCCGGCGATCACGAGGAGCCGGCGATCACGAGCGGCCGGCCATCACGAGGCGCCCGGCCCTCACGTAAGCAACCCGGCCCTCACATCACGGGCCAAGCCGTGACATGAAGGACTCGGCCGGCGCCAGAGCCTCAAGCCTACAGGTTGCTGCTCAGCCAATCCTTCAACCGCGACTTCGGCAGCGCGCCCACCTGCTGCGCCGCCGGCTTGCCGTCCTTGAACAGGATCAGCGTCGGGATACCGCGCACCGCGTAGTTGTTCGGCGTCATCGGGTTCTCGTCGATGTTCACCTTGGCCACGGTCATCTTGCCGGCGAACTCGGTGGCGAGCTCCTCCAGCGCCGGGGCGATCATCTTGCACGGCCCGCACCACTCGGCCCAGAAGTCCACCAGCACCGGCTCGCTCGACTTCAGCACGTCGGTCTCGAAGCTCTGGTCCGTCACAGGCTTGGTGTTTGCGCTCATCTCTGGGCCTCATCGAATTGGTTTGCCCGCAGGTGGGGCGGTGTCGGGAAACGGTCAACCGCCGGCCGACGCATGGCCGGGGGCGTGCGAATCGAGGAGCTCGTCGTCCAGCATGGCCACCCGCGCCTCCCGGGTCCAGACCAGGGCACAACGCACCGGCCGGTCCGGGAAGATGCCGCGCAGCACCGCGCGATAGGCGGCCATCTGACGCAGGTACATCACCGGCGTGTCCGCCGCGCGCGCCGGCGGACGGCGGTTGGTCTTGAAGTCGGCCACCAGCACCCGGTCCGGCAGCACCGCCAGCCGGTCGATCATGCCGCCGACCACATTGTCGCCCACCACCCCGGTCACCGGCACTTCCGCCCGGCTGCCAGGCCCGAACAAAGGCGCCAGCTCCTCATGCACCAGGATCGCCATGGCCTCGGCCACGGTCGCCGCGACCGCATCGGCGGGAATGCCGTGGCCCGGCCGGTCCAGCCACCGCCGCGCCGCCGCCTCCCGCTGTTCGGGCGGCAGCGCCGGCAGGTGTTGCAGCAGCCCGTGCAACAACTGGCCGCGACGGAACCGGTCGTCCTGCGCCTCCCGTTCGGCCAGCGGCGAGGCAGCCGACGGGATGGGCCCAAGCTCGACCCCCTCGGGCCGGCTGGGCGCCAGCGGCTCTGGCCGGGCGGGTTCCACCTGTGGGGGCACGGGCCGCCAGTCCGGCGCGCTGCCCAGCCAGGCGGGCGGCGGCGCTTCCGGCCCGGCGGCGGCGACCTGCTTCGGCCGGTCGGGGGCGGCGATCTGCGGCGTGGCGTGGCGCCGAAGATCGCCCCAGTCGCCGAACGGCGCGGTCTCCCCGCCCAGCGCGGCGAACCCCTTGCCGACCAGATTGTACCAGCAGGTATCCGGCGGCGCCCGCCGGGTCTGCCAGCCGCACACCAGCAACCGGTCTTCGGCCCGGGTCAGCGCGACGTAGAGCAGACGGTTGTGCTCCTCCATCCGCCGCTGCGCACCGTCGGCGCGGATGCGGTCGGCCGCGGCACAGCGCAATTCCTTGCGCGGCGCCCACAGCGGCACGGCAACGCCGGTCTGCGGATCGTCCGCCCACAGCAGCGCACCATCGTCCGGCGGCAGCGCCGTGGTGTCCGGCAGGATGACCAGCGGCGCCTGCAGCCCCTTGGCGCCGTGCACCGTCATCACCCGCACCAGGTTGCCGGCCGCCTCCGCCTCCCGCTTCACCTCGGCGCCGGACCGGCGCAGCCAGTGCAGGAAGCCCTGCAACGCGGGCGGATGGGCGCGGCTGTATGCGAGGGCGGCGTTCAGCAGCTCGTCCACCGGCTCCGCCGCCTCGCGGCCCCAGCCGGGCATACAGCCGGGCGCGGCCGCCCAGCGGACCGAGGGCTTCGGCGAGCAGCATGTAGGGGGAGACGTAGTCCACCCGCGCCTGCAGAACGGCGAAGAAATCCCAGGCACGCTGCCAGTGCGGACGTTCCGCGGCGCGGGCGCGCAGCGTTTCCCATAGCGGGGCGCGGCGGTGCTCGGACAGGGCCATCAGGTCGCCGTCGTTCAGCCCACCCAGCGGGCTGGTCAGCAGGCAGGCGAAATTCAGGTCGTCCTGCGGCAGCAGCAGCGCATCGGCCAGCGCCATCAGGTCCTGCACGGCCGGCTGCTCGGTCAGCACCAGCCGGTCGAGCCCGGCCACCGGCACGTCGCGCGCCTTCAGCGCCCGCACCAGCGCGCGGGCAAAGTCGTTGCGGCGCCTGACCAGCACCATCACGTCGCCGGGCGCCAGCGGGCGGCCCTTGCTCTCCAGCAGCACGTCGCCGGCAGTCTGTTGCCGGATCCACTCCGCCAGCGTTTCGGCCAGCAACTGCGGCCCGGTCTGCAGGCCGTGGTTGGCGTCGGCCACCGACCAGGGCGGCGGGTCCGCGGCATCGGGCAGCGGCGCGAGCGGCCACAGCTCCACGCTGCCGGCGTGGTCGGCACGATCGGCCAGGTGCTGCAGCATCTGCCCCGGCTCCACCACGCCGGCAGCGGCGGTGGGGTCGGCGAACACCCGGTCCACCAGGTCCAGCACCGGGCGGGTGGAGCGGAACGACACGTCCAGCGGCGTTTCCCGCCACAACTGCTCCGCCTGGCGCACCCGGCGGGCCAGCGTGGCGCGGGCGCGGTCGAACTCGTCGGCATCGGCGCCCTGGAAGGAGTAGATCGACTGCTTGCGGTCGCCCACCGCGAAGACCGTGCGGTTCTCCTCGCGCGCCCCGGTGCCGGCGAAGAATTCCTCGGTCAGCGCGTGGGCGATGGCCCACTGGGCGGGGGCGGTGTCCTGCACCTCGTCCAGCAGCAGGTGGTCCAGCCCGCCGTCCAGCTTGTACAGCACCCAGGCGACGCCGGGGTCGCGCAGCAGCGCGGAGGTGCGGCCGATCAGGTCCTCATAGTCCAGCAGGCCGCTGTTTTCCTTGTGCGCGGCATAGGCCCGCAGCACCGGTCCGGCCAGCGTCAGCAGCGCCCCGGACAGCGCCGCCAGCCGCAGGGCGCGACAGTCGTCCAGCGCGGTCAGGATGCGGGTGCACTCCGCCTGGAACACCGGCGCCAGGTCGGGCTGCTGGGTCAGCAGGGCCTTGTTGACGAAGCCGCCATCGGCGCGCGCCTTGCCCTCGCCGGTGAGGAATTCGGTGCACCAGTGCGCCCAGTGCTCGACCCGGTCGTCCGCGTCCAGGCCGAGCCAGGCGAGTATGCGGCCGGCGCGTTCGGCGCAGGTCTTCGCGCCGCGCTGGTGCACCAGGGTGGCGGCGTTGCGCAGGTCGGGTTCGGCCTGCCAGTTCACGGCGGCGGCGATGATCTCCGCCTCGGTCGCGGCGGTGATCCGCAGGGCGCGGCGCTGGGCGGCGGCCAGGTCCGGCAGCGCCAGCGCCGCCGCCAGCCGGTCCCGGTTCGCCTGCAGCGCCTCCACCTGGCGGCCGAACTGGGTGGCGGAGGCGAGTCCGGCCAGCTCCGCCAGGGCGTCGCGCAGGGCCGGCGTATCCGCGCGGGCGAGCATGGCTTCCCGCGCGTCGGTCAGGGCGGCGTCGGCGTCGTACTCATCCACCAACTGGAAATGCGGCGACAGCGCCGCCTCCAGCGGGAAGCGGCGCAGCAGCGACTGGCAGAAGGCGTGGATGGTGCCGATGCGCATGCCGCCGGGCAGGTCCAGCACGCGGGCGAACAGCGCGCGGGCGTCCGTGAGGGCCTGGTCGGTGGGGTCGATCTGCAGGCGGCGTAGTTCGGCGGCCAGTTCTTCCGAGGGCAGCGTCACCCAGGTGCCCAGGATGCGCTGCAGCCGCACCGCCATCTCCGCCGCGGCGGCCTTGGTGAAGGTGAGGCACTGGATGCGCTCGGGCTTGGCCCCGGCGAGCATCAGGCGCAGCAGCCGATCGGTCAGCAGCTTGGTCTTGCCCGACCCGGCCGAGGCCGCCACGAAGGCCGAGGCGGCCGGGTCGGACGCGAGAAGCTGCTCCCGGTTGGCGCGGGCGCGCGGGGATTCCGCCGATCGGGCAGGACAGCCCTCCCCCTCGCCTTGTGGAAGGGCAGGAGAAGTCGCACGAGCGGGACGCGCAATTTCGCAGGCTGGCACGGTTGCCCCCTCGTCCCCTTCCACACGGGAAGCAGGAGAAATCCCGACCCGATCACCCCGGCCCGCCACGCGGTCGCTTGGGCCCGTCACCCGGTCTCCCCTGCCGTTGCTGCGGTCGGCTTGGCCCTTGATGCGGTCGTCCTGGCCCTTGATTCGGTCGCCCTGACCCTGCCCGCTCACGCGTCATCCCCCGCGGCAGCCCACTCCGCCACCCGGGCGAGCTGGGCGTAGTCGGAGAAGCGTGGCGCCCGGCCCGGGTGCGGCTGCGACAGGTAGCAGCGGCCGGACTGGTCATAGGTATCGATCAGCGCGGCCAGGCTGTCGCGCGCCTCCTGCGTGGCCGCGGCGATCGCCGCTGCGTCGCCCTTGAACAGCGACCGCACCGCCCCCGGCTCGAACCCGCCGGTCAGGTGCCAGTAGCTGAGCTCCGCCGCCGCCGCGCGCAGGTCGGGGCCGAACGCGCCGGCCTCGGCCATCGCCGCTTCCAGCAGCAACTGCGGCGCCAGGCCGGCGTCCACCTCCTTCTGCGACGGCGGCGTGCCGGTCTTGTAGTCCAGGATCGCCAGCCCGCCGTCGGCTCGGCGCTCGATCCGGTCGGCGCGGCCGACCAGGCGGAACTCGCCGCCGGCGCGGCGCAGGATCCAGTCGCCCTTCACCTCCGGCATGATCAACTCCGGCCGGTGCGTGGCACGGCGCTCGGTCTCCACCTCCGCCACCCAGTCGGCGATGCGGGCCAGCCGCGGCGCCCACCAGGCGGCGAGGGCCGGACGCAGCCGCGCCTCCATCAGCGCGCGGTCCAGCGCCGCGCGGAGTTCCGTCGGCGGCATTGGGCGGCCAGCGGTTGCCGTGCTTCTGCAGGAACAGGTTCAGCCCGGCATGCACCAGCGTGCCGTAGTCGGCGGCGTCCGTCTCCTCGTCCAGCGGGCGCAGCGCCTGCAGCCTCAGGATGTGGCGGGCGTAGATCGCGTAGGGGTCGCGCAGCCAGGTCTCGATCTCGGTCACGCTCAGCCGGCGCGGGCGCAGCGGCAGCGGCGGGCAGGGGCGCGGCGGCGTGACGGGTCGCGGGCCGTCGGCCGGCTGGTCCATGACGCGGACCCAGGCGGCGGCGGGATGTTCGGGCAGCGACGCCCCCTGCCCCGCCAGCATCATGTCCAGCCGCGTCAGCCAGCGCGCGGGCACCGACGGGGCGCCGTCGCGGCGGACCGGACAGGACAGCACCACCTCGCACGCAGAACAGGCGGCCGAGACGAAGTCGTGCGCCGCCTGGCTGACGATCTCCTCCGGCGAGGGCAGCCCCACCGTCGCCCGCATCGGCCGCGACAGCCAGGGGCCGGGATCGGTGGCGGGCGGCCAGACGCCCTCCACCAGGCCGGCCAGCACCAGCACGTCCGGGCTTTGCAGCCGGGCCTCCAGCAGGCCCCAGATGAACACCCGCGGATGCTCGCGCTGGTCGGCGCGGCCACGCAGGGCGCGCCGGCTGCGTACCGCGGCGCCCTCCAGCACCGCATCCAACAGCCCGGGCATCGTCGTGCGCGGCTGGTCCGGCAGCACGGGCAGCGCATCCCGCACCGCGGCGAGGCGGGTGGCGAGCGCCTCGCCTTCCTCGCCGGCCCACAGCCGGCGGGGGCCCGGGTCACTGTCCGTGGCAGCGAGGCGTTCGGCGGCCTCGATCAACGCGGCGAGCGCCTCGGCAGGGGAGACCTGCAGCGCCGAACCGATGCGCAATGCCGGTTCCAGGCAGCGCTCCAGGCGCTGCAACAGGTCGGTGGCGCGGGGTTGCGGAGGCATCTTGGCCAGGGCGACGCGCAGGCCGGTGACGCCCGGCGCGGGGCGCGGACCACGCAGGCACGCAAGTTCCAGGTCGCGCACAGCGGCCCGGCAGGCAGCCGGGTCCAGGCCTGCGGCGGCGAACGGGTGCTTCAGCAGGGCCAGCAGCGGCACCGGGGCGAGATCCTCGGCCACCGCGCGGGTGAGCAGACGAAGGAACACGGCCGGCGGGCTGTCGGAGACCGCCTCACCCGCGCTGTCGTCAGCGACAATCCCGCAGCGCAGAAGCTCGGCCGCCACCCGGGCCGCAAGCTCCCGGTCGGGCGTCACCAGCGCGGCGCGGCGGCCGGGAGACTGGATGGCGTCGCGGAGGACCAGGGCAATCGCCGCAGCCTCCTGCTGCTGGTCGGCAGGCGTCAGGCGGCGCACGCCGGACAGCGCCTGGCGTGCGGGCGCGCGCCACGCAGCTTCGCTGAGCGCCATGGCCGGCAGAAGCGCGCGGGAGAAGGCATCGAACCGTCGTTCCGGGCCCTCACCCTGCCCGTGCGGGCCGGGGGCGGAGGGGGTGGGTGCTTTCGCCATCGGAGCGGCCGGTGCTTGCCCGGCCCCGCTCCCCCCGCCGCGCATGGGGGTGGAGCGTTTCGTGTCGCCTCGGTCGCCAACGCTCGCCGGCCGCCGCCGGACATCGCCAGGCGTGGCGCCCGGTTCCCCAACCCCGCGTTCCGGAACCCCGCATTCCCCAGCCCCACATTCCCCACTCCTGGCCGGCCACGCCTGCACATCGCCTCGCGTGGCCCCCAGGTCCGCCAGCAACCGGCGCAGGCCGGCCTGGGGGTGCGGCGGGTGCAGATCGGCCCAGGCGTCCTCCTCCATCGCCATGTCCAGCGCCGGCAGCACCACCTGGCCCTGCGGCAGCCCGGCCACCACGCGCAGCAGCCGGGCGACCGCCGGGATGCCTGCGGTGGTGCCGGCGATCAGCACCGGCTCGTCCGACGGGTCCGCCTGCCAGGCCGCCGCCTGCGCGTTCAGCAGCGCGACCTGGCGCGCGGCCGGGTTCATCAGGCCATTCTCCGCCAGCCAGGCCGGCCAGGCGGCGGTGACCAGGTGCAGGAATTGCAGCGTCCGCCGCCAATGGGTCGCGTAGGCGGGATCGGCCGCATCGGGCAGGCGGGCGGCGAGGTCGATCTCCGCCCGCTCCGCCTCGTCCATCAGCGTGGCCAGCTCCCCGGCCAGGCGCCAGGCGCGGTCGGCGGTGGCGGGCGCGCCGTCGGCGCCGTTCATCGCCAGGATCAGCCGGGTCAGCGCGGCCAGGCGCTGCATCGGCTCCACCGCGGGCGGCAGGTCCAGCGCGCCGGCCAGCGCCAGCGGCGCCTCGTCCAGCGCGCCCAGCGCGGTGATGCGGGGCAGCAGCAAGGGGCGGCCGTCGGAGACGCGCAGGAAGGCTTCCGCCAGGGATCGCGCGGCGCGGCGGGTGGGCAGCAGGATCAGGCCGCGCGACAGCTCCAGCGGGTCGTCCGACCGTGCCAGCCAGGCGGCGGCGATCGCATCCAGGAATGGGATATGCGGCGGCAGGTGAAACAGGTTCACCGGGTCTCGCCCGTGAGGCGGGCCTGCAGCACCGACTCCGCCTGACCCAGGTCGGGCGGGGTGGAGAGGTGGAACCACAACCCGTCATGCACCACCGCGCGCAGCCGGCCGCGTTCCATCGCGTTGTCCCACGCGGTGTTCATGCTGAACGCGCCATCCGGGGTGTCCACGAGCAGCGCCGGGCTGATCAACTGCAGGCCGGCGTAGATGTAGGGCACGATCTCCCGCTCGGTGCGGCGGCGCAGGCCGCCCCACTTGTCCACCACGAAATCGCCGAAGCCGACCTCGGCATGCACCTGGAAGGTGCGGTGGACCAGCAGCACGCCATCCACGTCGTCGCTCCAGGCCTCGGCCAGGCGCTCCAGGGCGGGGCGCGGGCCGTCCAGCCAGAATGCGTCGCCGTTCACCACGTAGAACGGGCCCTCCCCCAGCAGGTCCAGCGCGGCGCGCACGCCGCCGCCGGTTTCCAGCAGGGTTTCCTCGCGGCGCAGGATGGTGTGTGGCGGCTGGCCGGCGGCGGTGCGGCGGTGCAGGTGTTCGGCCAGCCGGTCGGGCTGCCAGAACGCGTTCACCACCACCGTCTGCACCCCGACCTCATGCAGGCGGTCCAGCGCGTGGTCCAGCAGCGCCCGGCCGCCCAGCGGCAGCAGCGGCTTGGGCGTGTGTTCGGTGAGCGGGCGCATGCGCGTCCCCCGCCCGGCGGCGAGCACCATGGCGGTGCGAGGGCGGATGCTCATGCGGTCAGTCCTTCGGGGTTGGCGCGTCGATGGGGCGGGATCCAGCGGTCCATGGCCTGGGCGAGCGGCGCGGCGGCGGGGTGCCGCAGTGCGTCGCCCAGCAGGCGCCAGGTGCGTGGTCCGTGGGCGAGGTACTGCCGCCGTCCGTCGCGTTGTGCAAGCCGCACCCACTGGCAGGCGACCCGCAGATGGCGTTGCGCGGCACAAGCGGCGTAGGCGGCATCGAAGGCGACCGGGTCGAGGTCCGGGCGGGCGGCCAGGTAGCGCGCGAGGGCGCGGGCGGCGAGGTCCGGCGGGATGTCGCGGCGGGCGTCCTGCAGCAGGGAGACGAGGTCGTAGGCGGGGTGGCCGATGGCGGCGGACTGGAAATCGAGCACGCCGATGCGGTGCAGGCCGTCGCGCCGCGGCAGCCACAGCAGGTTGCCGGCGAAGTAGTCGCGGTGGGTGAAGCCGCGCGGGCCCTCCGCGATGGGGCGGAGCAGTTGCGCCAGGGCGGCGGCGAAGTCTTCGCGGGCGGCCTGCGGTGGGGTGGAACCGAAGGCGGCGGGCCACCACCAGTCCAGCAGCGTGCCGAGCGCGGTCTGGGCCATGGTGGGGGCGTCCCAGGCGGGCAGGCCTGGCGGTGGGGCGCCGCGCTGGATCGCCACCAGCACGTCCACGGCGGCTTCCAGGAGTTGGGCGGGATGTGGGGCTGGCGCAGGAGGCGACGACGACTCGCCCGCCCCTTGTGGAAGGAGCCTGGGGGAAGGCTCGCGGGTGACGATGCCAGCAGGCGCGTCCGCCCTGTCCAACAGCGCGGATAGCAGCGCGTCGCCCAGATCCTCCTCAAGCACCAGGCCCGCTTCGGCATCGGCGGCGATGATGTCCGGCACCGCCACGCCGATCCCGGCCAGATGCGCGGCGATACGCAGGAAGGGGCCGACATCCTCGGGCGGCGGGGCGTCCATCAGCACCGCCGGCCGCGGGCCGCCGGTCAGGCGCAGGTAGCGGCGGAAGCTGGCGTCCTGCGCCAGGGGGGCGGCCCGCGCCATGGCGTAGCCGTGGCGGGCGAGGAACGCGTCGATCTGGGCCTGGCGGGTCATGGCAGGCGATCGATCCGGTCGGGCCAGCCGGACAGCGTGGCCTGGCGGGCATCGCCCTGCCCCGGCTGCAGCACCACGGTCAGCGCGGTGCCGGGACGCAGCGGGCCGAGGCGGTCGGGCCATTCCACCAGCACGATGTCGTCGCGCGCCTCGTCCCAGCCGAGCTCGTCCAGCGCGTCCGGGCCGGCCAGGCGCCACAG
The DNA here is from genome assembly GCA_963721065.1 of uncultured Alphaproteobacteria bacterium. Classification (GTDB taxonomy): domain Bacteria; phylum Pseudomonadota; class Alphaproteobacteria; order Acetobacterales; family Acetobacteraceae; genus CAWBLP01. Next base: position 87,435 of record CAVRHO010000007.1, on the reverse strand, counting down.
GTCGAAATGGTGCACCGGGCCGGCCGGTGTGTCGTAGCTCTGCACCAGGGTGAAGGTGGGGCTGGGCACCTCGAGGTCCGGGTCACCGGTGGCGGCGCGCAGGAAGGCCCGGGCGAAGGCCGTCTTGCCGGCGCCCAGCGGCCCGTCCAGCAGGATCGCGTCGCCCTTGCGCACCAGCGCCGCCACCGCGACGGCGAGGTGCTCGGTCGCGGCGAGGTCCGGCAGGTCGAAGCGGCGCGTGGCGGATGGCATCGCGGTCAATCTGCCGCAGGGGCCGAGTCGGGAACAACCGCTGCCGGCGAGTTGACTTGGCGCGCGCCGGGTCGCATGCTGGGCGTGAACCGGCGCCAGACGCCCGGGTTGTCGTACCTACGGACTGTTCGCGTGAGGAGGCCAGGCATGAAGCGGTTGTTCGGCGGAGGCCAGGATGTGGCAGACAAGCCCTTCCCGGTGGAGCACAGCGAGGAGGAATGGCGGCAGAAGCTGACGCCGCAACAGTTCGCGGTGCTGCGCAAGCACGGCACCGAACGCGCGGGGACCAGTCCGCTGAACCAGGAGAAGCGGACCGGAATATTCGTCTGCGCGGGGTGCGGCCAGGAGCTGTTCCCCTCCGACACGAAATTCGAGAGCGGCACCGGGATGGCCGAGCTTCACGGCGCCACTGGAGAACGCGGTGGAGACGTCGGAGGACCGGAGCTTCTTCATGACCCGCACCGAGGTTCATTGCAGCCGGTGCGGCGGGCATCTGGGCCACGTCTTCCCCGATGGTCCGGCGCCGACGGGCCAGCGTTATTGCATGAACGGCGTGGCGATGGGGTTCGAGCCGAAGGAATAGCGCAGGCCGGGGCACCCGTGCCTTGCCCGCCTGGCGATGCGCTTCGGCCTGACGCACGGCCGGGCCGCGGCGGAGTGGGCGCGCGGTCAGCCGTTCAGCGTCGTGGTGGGCGCACCGTCAGTCGCGGGGTGGGCGTGCGGTAAGCCCTTCCGCGTCATGGCCCGCGCGGGGGCCCGTAATCCAATCCCGCTTCGATCATCATCGGGTCGATCATCATCGGGGTTAACCGGCCGGCAGATCGTACCACGTCGCGGCGGGCGAGCCCCCGCCACCCACGGCTTTGTCCTGCGGAACTCACCTATCCGCCCGGCTATCCGCCTGCGGAACGCACCTATCCGAATGACATGCCGGAGGTTTCTCCCGGATCGGATGCCTCCGGCATGACGAAGTCGTGGATGGCGGGCCTTCGCCCGCCACGACGTGGTACGTTGCGCCAGCGGTGTCCGTCGCGCCAGCTGATGTACGTTGGGCCAGCGTTGTACGTCGCGCCAGCAGCCGCTGTTGCACCGCGGCGCGTGGCTGCGTCCTTGCTCCGGCACGGCCATCCGCGCCCTCCCGTCATCGCAGCCAACCATCCAGCGCCACCCTCCGCCGCCCCCAAGGGGTGCACGGCAGCGCTATCTGTGGTCCCCTGCGGCTGTACCGAAAGCCCCGATCTGCCGAAGAGGTATCCCAGTGGCCACTGATCCCACCCCTCGCCCCTTTGCCGGCGTCAAGATCCTGGACTTCACCCAGGTCCTCGCCGGCCCCTACGGCTCCTTCCAGCTCGCCCTGCTCGGCGCCGACGTCATCAAGGTGGAACGCCGCGAGGGCGAGGACATGCGCCGCACCCCGCTGTCCCGCGAATGGGCCGACCGCGGCATGGCGCCGTCCTGGCTGGCGATCAACGGCAACAAGCGCAGCCTGACGCTGGACCTGCGCCAGCCGGAGGCGGTGCAGATCGTCAAGCGCCTGGCCGCACAGGCCGACGTGGTGATGGAGAACTTCCGCGCCGGCGTGATGGACCGCCTGGGCATCGGCTACGCGGCGCTGTCCGAGGTGAACCCCCGCCTGATCTACTGCGCGATCTCCGGCTTCGGCCAGACCGGCCCGTATCGCGACGAGGCCGGCTATGACGGCAAGATCCAGGCGCTGTCCGGCATCATGTCCATCACCGGCCATAAGGACTCCGGCCCCACCCGCGCCGGCTTCGCGGTGTGCGACGTGCTGTCGGGCATGACCGCCGCGTATGCGGTTTCCTCCGCACTGTTCCAGCGCACCCATACCGGCAAGGGCCAGCTCATCGACGTTTCGATGCTGGAGGCGAGCCTGGCGTTCCTGTCCACGCAGGTCGCCGACTTCACCGTCGCCGGCCACCGGCAGGAACCGTCCGGCAACCAGGCCGTCAGCCGCCGGGTGACCGCCAACCTGTTCCGCGCCAAGGAAAGCTGGCTGCTGCTGGCGGTGAATCTCGAACACCACTTCCGCGCCCTGATGACGCAGCTCGGCCGGCCGGACGTGCTGGACGATCCGCGCTTCTCCGACTGGTTCCAGCGCAAGGAAAACGAAACCGCCCTGCGCGCGATCATCGAGGAAGCGCTCGCCGCACAGGATGCCAAAGCCTGGGAGAAGCAACTGAACGCCGCCGGCGCCCCCTGCGCCAGCATCTGGCGCATCGAGGAGGTGATCGACCACCCGCAGATCGCCGCCCGAGAGGTGCTGCAGACGGCGGAGACACCGTATGGCGCGGTGCGGCTGATGGGCTCCGGCTTCAAGCTGGCGCATGGCGGCGGCCGGCTGGACAGCGCCCCGCCGGAACTCGGCGCGCACACCGAGGCGGTGCTGCGCGAGGCCGGCTATTCCCCGGAGGAGATCGCGGCGCTGCGGCAGGATGCGGTGATCTGACGCAGCGGCACGGTCGAGCCGTGCCACGGTTGGTAGCAGACGAAACCAAATCAAGGGAGAAAGTCCATGCATTTCGGCGCGTCGATGTTCTTTACCGACTACTCCATGACATCGGTGGAACTCGCCCAGGCGCTCGAAGCCCGCGGCTTCGAATTCGGTCTGGGCGCCCGAGCATTCCCACATCCCCACATCACGGCGGTCGCCCTATCCGGGCGGGGGTGACCTGCCGAAGCAGGTACTACGACGCGATGGACCCGTTCGTGACGTTGAGCGCCGCGGCGATCGCCACGAAGACGCTGAAGGTGGGCACCGGCGTCTGCCTGGTGAACCAGCGTGATCCGATCCAGACCGCCAAGCTGGTGGCCTCGATCGACCAGGTGTCCGGCGGGCGCTTCCTGTTCGGCATCGGCGTCGGCTGGAACGCCGAGGAGATGGAAGACCACGGCACCGCCTTCCCCACCCGCGCCAAGCTGGTGCGTGAACGCGTCGAAGCCATGAAGGCGATCTGGACGCAGAACAAGGCCGAGTACCACGGCGAGTTCGTCAACTTCCCCGAGATGATGGCCTGGCCCAAGCCGGTGCAGAAGCCGCATCCGCCGGTGATCGTCGGCGGCGCCTTCCCCCACGCGGCGCGTCGTGCGGTGCGCTACGGCGACGGCTGGATTCCGCTGGCCGGACGCATCGGCAGCGCGCTGCCGAAGTTCCACGAGATGCTGAAGGAAGCCGGGCGCGATCCCGCAAGCTGCCCGATTACGCTGTTCGGCTGCGGCGAAGACCTCGACGCCCTGAAGCAGGCGCGGGACCAGGGAGTCGTACGGGCCTGCGTCAGCCTGCCGGCCGCAAAGGCGGACACCGTGCTGCCCATCCTCGACCGCTGGGCGAAGCTGATCCGGCAGGTGAACGGCTGATCCTTGCAGCAGCATACCGCGCCCCGCGTCGTCACGGCGACCGGGGCGCAACCACCTGGTCCGAAATAACGGAGAACGAACATGGGGAAGCTCGAGGGGAAGGTTGCACTGGTAACCGGATCGGGTCGCAACATCGGCCGAGCGACGGTGATGAAGCTGGCGGGGGAAGGTGCGCATGTGATCGTGAACGCGCGCAGCAACCAGGCCGAGGCGGACGCCGTCGTGCGCGAAGCCCAGGCGCTCGGCGTCAAGGCCATGGCGATCGTTGCGGATGTCGCGAACCGCGAGCAGGTGGCGGCGATGGCGGACCGGGCGCTGTCGGAATTCGGCCGCGTCGATATCCTGATCAATAACGCCGCCATTCGTCCGCACAAGCCGTTCACCGAACTGACCCAGCAGGACTGGGAAGCGGTGCGCGGGGTGGTGCTGGACGGCCCGCTGCACCTGACCCGGGCGCTGATCGAACCGATGGTGGCGAACCGCTACGGCCGCATCCTGTTCTTCACCGGTGAGGGCGCGTTCGTCGGCGGCAGCGGCCGCGCCCATGTCTCCGCGGCGAAGATGGGCCTGGTGGGGTTTGCGCGCGGCCTGGCCAGCGAGTTTGCATCCCACAACATTCGTGTGAATGTCGTTTCGCCCGGTAGCATCGACACCACGCGCGCCAATCCGGAGTGGTACCAGGGGCGGGTGCCGGATGCGTCCGGCATTCCGCTGGGGCGGCAGGGCAAGGTGGACGAAATTGCTGCCACCTGCCTGTTCCTGGTCAGTGACGACGGTGGGTTCATCACCGGCCAGACGATCCACGTGAACGGCGGCACGGCCTACTACTGATCCAGGCCGCCACGCCTGGGGCTGCGCGCGCGCCCGTGCTAAACTTCCGTGGCTGACGGACGAAACCAGCCGCCACGTTGCGGCGGGCGCCGGCCCGGCCACCGACGAGTCCCGGCGTGCCGCCAGGAACGTCGTGACGGGCGGCGCGACCGTTCGCAGCAAACCGTAACGCCAGGCGGAGGAAAACGACGCATGGATGCCGCACAGACGGTCGCGCAGAAGCCCACGACGGACGCGACCGCGGAGTTCGACGCAATCATCATCGGCGCCGGTATCTCCGGCATGTACCAGCTCTACCGCCTGCGCGAGCTTGGCATGCGGGCCAAGGTGTTCGAGAGCGGCGGCGACATCGGCGGCACCTGGTACTGGAACCGCTATCCCGGCGCACGCTTCGATTCGGAAAGCTGGAGCTACGGCTACTCCTTCTCGGAAGAGCTGCTGCAGGAGTGGAACTGGCGCGAGCACTTCTCCGCCCAACCCGATACGCTGCGCTACCTGAACCACGTCGCCGACAAATTCGACCTGCGCCGCGACATGCAGTTCAACAGCCGCGTCACCGCCGCGCATTTCGACGACGCGACCGACACCTGGACGGTAACGCTGGACAACGGCGACCAGGCCCGCGCCCGCCTGCTGTTCACCGCACTGGGCCCGCTGTCCGCCTACACCATGCCCAACATTCCGGGCGTGGGTGATTTTCAGGGCGAGGCCTACCACACCGCCCGCTGGCCGCATCATCCCGTCAGCATGGAAGGCAAGCGCGTCGGCATCATCGGCACGGGTGCCACGGCGATCCAGACCATCCAGACCATCGCCAAACAGGTGAAGCACCTGACGGTATTCCAGCGCACGCCGAACTGGGCCGCCCCGCTGCACAACCGCGAAATCACCGAGGCGGAGCAGCAGCGCATCAGGGCCAGCTACCCGGAGATATTCGAACGCTGTCGCCAGACCGCCACCTGCTTCATTCACGACGTCGATCCGCGCAACACGCTGGATGTGCCGCCGGAGGAACGCGAAGCTCTCTGGGAGAGGCTGTACTCCGAGCCCGGTTTCGGCATCTGGGTGGGCAATTTCGCCGACATGCTGACCGACGAGAAGGCCAATGCGCTGGCCAGCGACTTCATCGCCAGGAAGATTCGCCAGCGCGTGAAGGACCCCAGGGTCGCGGAAAAGCTGATCCCGAAAAACCACGGCTTCGGAACGCGCCGCGTACCGCTGGAGAGCGGCTATTTCGAGGTGTACAACCAGGACAACGTCCTGCTGGTGGATATCAACGAAACGCCGATCGAGCGGATCACCCCGAAGGGTATCAAGACCAGCGACGCCGAGCACGAGTTCGACCTGCTGATCTATGCCACCGGCTTCGATGGCGTCACCGGCCCGTACGACCGCATCGACATCCGTGGCCCCGGCGGCCGCCGGCTGAAGGACGACTGGCGCGATGTGCCGCGCACGTTCCTCGGCGTGATGGCCGAAGGCTTCCCCAACATGCTGATGATCCTGGGTCCCCACACGGCCCGCGGCAACATCCCGCGCAACATCGAGGAAATCGTGGACTGGCAGACCGGCCTGGTGCGCCACATGCAGGCACACGGTTTGCGCCGGGTCGAACCGCGCCCCGAAGCGGTCGAGCGCTGGACCAGGCATGTCGAGGACGCGGCGTCCAAACTGCTGTTCAGCCAGGTGGCCTCCTGGCAGACCGGGGTAAACCGCAACGTCGAGGGCCGTCAGGTCCGCCGTACACTGGGCTATTACGGCGGCGCGGTTAAATACCGCAAGATCGGCCAGGATGTTGCTGCCGGCGGCTACAAGGAGTTCGCGTTCCGTTAGCGCCAGTCGCCGGTTGCGCCGACGCCGTCACGGCTGGCATTCGCGCTCTGGGCGCCAGGTTCAGGCCGGTGGTTCGGTAGGATCGTTTCTTGACCGGCCCTGAGCCGTGGTTTTCCCCGGACAGACCGTGCAAGCCGTATCGTTATCGGATCGTTTCGAATTTGATGGCCGGCCATGCATCGGTTGACGAAGCCGGCAACCGCGGCCCGATGAGGCTCAGCCCGTTGGTAACGATGCCACCACAACTGCTCCTAACCAGTCCCATCTGGCCTTTCGCCGAAAATGGGTGAACTCTCCCTCTCAAAGCGACGAACGTGACTCACGGGGCGCTCCGCGCGCCCGGGCTGCCAACCCAGATGGGGAGAAAAGGCCAATGGACACGATGGTCGAAACCACGCACCTGCCCGGGGACATCGACGCGCAACCGGTCGTCCAGGAAGCAGCCAACCTGCGGCCAGTCCTGCGCACGTACCAGCAGCAGATCGAGCGCGAGCAGCGCCTGCCGCCCATCCTGGTGGAACACCTGCACGCCGCCGGCTTCTACCACATGGTGATCCCCCGCACGCTCGGCGGCCTGCAGGTCGATCCTTTGACCTATACCCGGGTCGTGGAACTGCTGGCCGAAGGCGCCGGCTCGGTCGGTTGGAACATTGCCAACAACAGCATCGGCCAGCTCGTCACGCTCGGCCTGCCGGACGACGGCGTGCAGGAAATCCACGGCCAGGGACCATCGGCCATCGCCGGCACCGCGGTACAGGGCGGCGGCCAGGCCGAACCGGTGGAGGGCGGCTACCGCGTCACCGGCCACTGGACGTTCGGCAGCGGCTGCCAGGAAAGCGCCTGGATGCTGGGTAGTTTCCAGATCCTGGACAACGGGCAGCCGCGACGCCGGCCGGATGGCGGGTCGCTGTACTGGCGTGGCGTGTTTCCACGTGCGGAAGCCGAAATCGTGCCAGGGAGCTGGGATGTGTCCGGCCTGCGCGGAACCGGAAGTTTCGACTGGACGGTAACCGACGTGTTCCTGCCGGAACGCCGCACGATGCTGCATGCCGGCGTGCCGCTCGACAACCAGTGGTCGCGCTGGCCCGGTGTTACGTATGCGCTGCCGAGCCAGTGCTGGGTGGGCCCGCATCATAGCGCGGTGATTACGGGGATTGCGCGGGCCGGGATCGACGCGCTGATGGCACTGGCGGTGGAAAAGACGCCACGCGGACGTTCCGGCATGCTGTGCGAGAACCCGCAGGTGCAGGATGCGGTCGGTCGGGCGGACGCGATCCTGAATGCCGGCCGCACGTACCGAAGCGCGATGCTTGCCGAATTGTGGAACACGGTTGCTGCCGGGCAGGATACCACGCTGCAGCAAAGGGCGCGTTGCCGCCTGGCCTCGACCTACGCGGCCGACTGCGCGCGGCAGGCGATGGACCTGATGTACCGCCACGGCGGCAGCACGTCGTTCAAGCGCGAAAGCCGCCTGGCGGAATGCTGGCGCGACCTGCAGGTGGTGGGCCAGACGGTGACGGTCGCGCCGGAGTGGTACCCGATCGGCGGCCGGGCGCTGCTGGGCATGGACACCGGCCCGCGCCTGCGCTGACCCGTCCCAGGGATTGCAGACAGCCGCACAACGCATGACCATCCCGACAACGTCCAGGGGAGAGAGACGATGGCCGCACGTGTCCCGATGGTGTCGCTGGAACGCGCACGCGAACTTGGCGCAGCGATGGGCCTGCCTGCGCGACGCACGCAGAGCGAGGCGTTCCGCACGGTCGCCAACAATCCCGGCGTCGCGCGGGTGGCATTCGGCCAGTTGCTGCAGCTTCTGGAAAGCAACACCTTCGATACGCGCCTGCGCGAGCTGATGATCATGCGGATCGCCTGGGTCACCGGGTCCGCGTATGAATGGACGCAGCACTGGCGCGTGGCCACCACGGCGGGACTGCCGCCGGAGGACATCCTGGCCGTGCGCGACTGGCGCAACACCGATCGCCTGACCGCCGCCGATCGGGCGATCCTGGCGGCAACCGATGAATGCCTCGCGGGCAAGTCCATCTCCGACGCGACCTGGGCCGCGGTGACGCAGCATGTCCCCGACCCGGCGCAGCAGGTGGAGTTCATCATTGCCATGGGCAACTGGATGTCGTTTTCCTTGCTGTTCCGCACCTTGCGCATTCCGCTGGCCGAAGGACTCGCGGCCTGGCCGCCGGACGGGCTGGCCTCTCCTGCCGCGAACGCATAAGACCGTTGCCACGATCCGTGCGGCGCACGAACCGACCAGGCACAAAGGAAACGTCGAATGCCGGAAGACCCGAACATCCCGCTGATGGACCACGACCTGGCCGAGGACGAGATTGCCTGGATGCAGGCCGTCTATGCGGATTTCGACAGCGTGCGCGCTTCCTTCGCGGGACGCGAAGCGGAGTTCAACCCGAAGGACGCGCTGCGCGCGGTGCTGAGCCGCGAGAAGCACCGCCTTCCCACGCCCATGGACCTGTCCGGCCCCGGCCCCTGGCGCAACGGCCGCAATCGCCATGGCCGGATGGTCGCCGCGGTCTTCCTGCCGCGTGTGGAATTGCACCGGCATGCCAGAAGCCGCACGGATCAGTTTCCGATGTACGTTGTCGGAGAGGCCGACGCCTTCTCGATCGAGGATGGGCAGCCGGTGCTGACCCCGGTGAAGGGCGGCGGCCACTTCCACAACGCCCCGGGCGAACCGCATGCCTTCGTGCCCAAGGTGGGAAAGCCGGTGCCGGAGAACTGGGAAATCGCGTTCATCGCCATCACGCCGCGCAACCTGCAGGAAGACACCCAGCGCGTTTCGGACGACGTTCGCGCCGCCTACGCGCGTGCGGTGGGCCGGGACGCGCCCTTGGGCGTGTAGCGACGCTGCAGGCCCGGCCAACGGCACCGCGTGCCACGTCCTGGCGGCGCTGTCGCCGGGCCGGCGACCGGCGCCAGGACAGGGCTCTGGCCCGCCCTACACAACCGCGGCGCACGCAACGCGCCACGCAGCCGATCTCCGCCGACCACGACGACCGGCGGTCGCAACAAGCCTCGACACGCGCGGGAAACTGAGATGGAAAGCCAGACATTCGACTACATCGTGGTGGGCGCAGGATCGGCCGGATCCGTGCTCGCCAATCGCCTGAGCGCCGATGCGAAGCACAAGGTGCTTGTGCTGGAAGCCGGGCGTGAAAGCCACCCCTGGTCGCGCATCCCGGTCGGCTTCGCCCGCCTGATCGAAAACCCCGCCGCCAACTGGCTGTATTCGTCCGAGCCCGAGGAAGGCTCCAACCAGCGCCGCATTCCCATTCCGCGCGGAAAACTGCTGGGCGGTTCATCATCCATCAACGGCATGGTCTTCGTGCGCGGCCAGTCGCACGACTATGACATGTGGGCGCAGCTCGGCAATCGCGGCTGGAGCTATCGCGAAGTGCTGCCGATCTTCCGCGACATGGAAAGCTACCAGGGCGAAGGCGACGACGAATACCGCGGCCGCAACGGCCCGCTGAAAGTCACCGCCAGCAACGAAACCGGCCCGCTGTACGACGCGATGATCAAGGCGGCCGGCGAAGTGGGCATCGCCTACACGCGCGACTACAACGGCGCGCAGCAGGACGGCATCGCCATGACCCAGGCGACCATCCGCGATGGCCGCCGCATGAGCACCGCCCGCTGCTATCTCGATCCCGCGCGCGGGCGCCCCAACCTGACGATCCAGGCCAACGCATTGACCGAGTGCCTGCTGCTGGAAGGCAAGCGCTGCGTCGGCGTGCGCTACACGGTGAACGGCCAGCAGCACGAAGCCCGCGCCGGGCGGGAGGTGATCGTCAGCGCCGGCTCGATCAACTCCCCACAACTGCTGGAGCTGTCGGGCATCGGCCAGCCGGATCTGCTGCAAAGCCTGGGGATCGAGGTGCGCCACGCGCTGAAAGGCGTCGGCGAAAACCTGCGCGACCACTATTCGCCGCGGATGAAATGGTCGGTGCCGCGGGAGCTTGGCCTGACCTACAACGACAAGGGCCGCGGCCTGGGCCTGGTCTGGCAGGCGCTGAAATACGCCATCAGCCACAAGGGCCTGCTCGGCCTGCCCGCATCGCCGATCCGCGCCTATGTCCGCACACGTCCCGGGCTGGACGCGCCGGACGCGTCGATCGCCTGGATCCCGTTTCTGGCCGACGCGAACTACACGCTGGCCAAGCAGTCGGGCATCACGGGGATCGTGAATCCCCTGCGGTCCGAAAGCACCGGCAGCATCCACATCGCATCGAAATCTCCACGGCAGCCGCCCGCGGTGCGCTTCAATTTCCTGACCGCCCAACTGGACCGGGAGGTGACGCTGGAAGCGATGCGCATCACCCGGCGTATCATGACCGCGCCTTCCATGCGGAACATCGCCACCGATGAAATCGCACCGGGCGTGAACATCGACTCGGACGACGAACTGCTGGACTGGGTGAAGAAGAACGCCGAGACCACCTATCATCCGGTCGGCACCTGCAAGATGGGCCACGACCCGTTGGCGGTGGTGGACGACCAGCTTCGTGTGCACGGCATCGAGGGTTTGCGGGTGGCGGACGCGTCGATCATGCCGACGCTGACCTCCGGCAACACCAATGCCCCATCGATCATGATCGGCGAGAAGGCATCGCGCATGATACTTGCGCAGGGATAACGCCGCGCGCGGCGAAGTCGGGGTGCAACACGCCCCGCCGCCGCTTGCGCCGCAGTCCGGACTTGGCCAGCCTTGTTCCCCAAGCACGTAGGGAGCGAACGCGATGCAGATCATCGACGCCCAGATCCACCTGTGGGGAACAGGCCTGCCCAGCAACCTCTCGCATCGCCAGGTGACTCACTTCACCGCCGAGGAGGCCATCCTCCTGATGGACGAAGGCGGTGTCGATGCGGCCGTGATTCATCCGCCAGGCTGGGACCCGCATTCCGACGACATGGCGTTCAAGGCGGTGAAGGACTACCCGGGCCGGTTCGCCATTCTGGGCTCGCTGCCACTCGAAGATCCGGCATCGCGCACCCGCATCGCCACCTGGCGCCGGCAGCCCGGGATGCTGGGGCTGCGCTATACCTTCCTGCACGATCCGGCGCGGCAGTGGCTGCATGACGGCACGATCGACTGGTTGTGGGCGGAAGCCGAGAAGGCCGGCGTTCCCATTGCCATGCTGGCCACCGATTCGCTGGCGGATATCGCCGGCATCGCCGAACGCCATCCCGGCCTGCGCCTGACCATCGACCACCTGGGTGGGCGCGGTGGCCTGACCACGCTGAAGGACCACGCGGCCATGACGCACATGCCGCACTTGGTGGCGCTGGCGAAGTTTCCCAACGTCGCGGTGAAGGCCACCGGCGCGCCGGGCTATTCCGCCGAAGCCTATCCGTTCCCGATCATGCAGTCCTATCTGCGGCAGATCTACGATGCGTTCGGTCCGCACCGGATGTTCTGGGGCACCGACATCACCAAGATGCCGTGTTCCTGGCGCCAGTGCGTCACCATGTTCACCGAAGAATTGCCGTGGCTCAGTGAGCAGGACAAGCGGCTGATCATGGGCGAAGCCCTGTGCGCCTGGTGGGGCTGGGACCGGAAAGCCTGACCGCCTCCGTCCCGGAGGCGACAACACAGGGAGGCGTCTTCGCATGAGCCAGACCAGCAGCACGAACACCAACGGCCGGCCGGTCACCGTGGTGGTGGGTGCCACGTCCAAGTGGCAATCCGACGGCCGCAACACGAAACTGGCGCACGGCCACGCGCTGGACGACAGGGACATACCCGTCGGCGCGCGCTGGGGCATCGGCGGCGCCATCGCGCAGAAATTCGCCCGGGAAGGTTTCTTCGTGGTGCTGACGACGCGCACTGCGGCCAATGCCGCCGGCCTGGCGGCAGCGATCCGGGACCAGGGCGGCGACTGCGCGATTGTCGAACTGGATCTGTCGTCGCAGGATTCCATCACGACGGCGTTCGACACGATCCGGCGTGATGCCGGCGATCCGGACGTTCTGATCTACAACGCCGGCTATCTGGAAGGCCGCGACCTGCCGCCCGGGAAGGAGCTGCTGGAATACATCCCGGTGGAGATGTTCGACACCGCGCAGCACATCGCCAGCCGCGGTCCCTTCCTGGTCGCGAAGGAGGTGTTGCCGGCGATGCGCCGGAAGGGCGCGGGGTCGTTCTTCTTTTCCAACAACTCCAAGTCCCTGCGCGGACGCAAGCGGATGACGGGCGAATCGCTCTATTATCCACGCGTGATGATGCGGGCGCTGGCGCAGGTGCTGACCGAGGAATACTCGGAGTTCGGTGTTCACGTCGCCAACGTGGTGATCGACGGCACGATCGATTCGCCCGGTACCCGCGCCTTGCCGAAGATCCAGAACCGGCCGGATCTGGTGATGAATCCGGTGAAGATCGCCGAGGCATTCCACTACCTGCACACGCAGGATCGTTCGTGCTGGACTCACGAACTTCAACTGACGCCGTTCTCGACGACGCCGAGCTATTAGGGTTGCGCGTCGGTCAAGCACGACGCGCATTCAGTATCAGTCGAACAACGTCGCCAGGCGCTGCTTCATGCTGTCCGCAACGTACAGCGCCAGCGCCTGGATGGTGGACGTGGGGTTCACGCCGCCGGAGGTCACCCAGATACTGCCATCCACGATGAACAGGTTCTTCACATCGTGGCTGCGCCCCCAGGCGTTCACCACCGACCGCTCGGGATCGTTGCCCATCCGCGCCGTGCCCAGCAGGTGTCCCGGGCTGTTGAGGATGGTGCGTGACGTGTAGAGATTGGTCGCACCCGCCGCCGTCAGAATCTCTGTCGCCCGGGCGATCCCGTGCTCCATCATCCGCTGCGTATTCGCGCTGATCGTGTAGTCGATCCGCGGCGCCGGAATGCCGTGGCTGTCCTTCAGCACCGGATCGATCGTCACCCGGTTGTGCGCCTCCGGCAGGTCCTCGCAGGCAATGCCGATCTGCAGGCGGCGGTACATCATGCGGCGATAGGCATGGTGATGCTCCCGGCCCCAGGGCAGCATGCCGGCGGCGGCGCTGGTGATCGCCTCGTTCACCACGCCGGTGCCGCGGGCGAACTGCAGCGTGTAGCCGCGCACGAAGTCACGCTTCGGGTCGGTCTCGTAGAACTCCTTGCTCCACAGCACCGTCATCGGCGCGCGGTCGCCGTCCATCTCCTCATCGACATAGCCGCGCACCTGCGGCCAGGGATGCAGCATCAGGTTCCTGCCGACCATGCCGCTGGAATTGGCCAGGCCGTTGGGAAACCGGGAAGAGGCGGAATTCAGCAGCAGGCGCGGCGTGCCGATGCCGTTGCAGGCCAGGATCACCACCTCGGCCGGCTGAAAGCGTTCCACACCGTCGGGATCGTAGTAGATCGCGCCGGAGGCCATGCCGTGCTCGTTGGTGGTGATTTCCCGCACCCGGCAGCGCGTGCGCAGTTCCACGCCGGCCCGGATCGCCAGCGGCCAGTAGGTGATATCGACGCTTGCCTTGGCGCCCTGCGCGCAGCCGGGCGTGCAGTGGCCCAGGTTGATGCACGGCGCGCGGCCTTCGTATTCCGTGGTGGCAACCGTGGTGTCGGATGGCCACCAGTGCCAGCCCAGCCTGTTCATCGCCCGGGCGTAGCGCATGCCGGTGCGGCCCAGCGGCAATGGCGGCATCGGCGGTTGCTTCGCGGGATAGGCGGGATCCCCGGCCAGGCCGGACACGCCCATCATGCGGTCGTTCTCGGCAAAATAAGGCTCCAGCGTCGCGTAATCGACCGGCCAGTCATCGGCCACGCCGTCCAGAGTGCGCACCTTGAAATCCGACGGGTGCATCCGCGGGAAATGCGCGGTGTACAGGATGGTGCCGCCGCCGACGCCGTTGAAGTTGGCGACCTTCATCAGCGAGTTGTCGTCGTTGATGGGGTAATCCGTGTCCCGTCCGCGCCGGTTCGGGCTGATGTCGAAATCGCCGTAGCGCCGCGCCTCCCAGTCGCGGTTGTTGCTGGGGAAATCGGATGATTTCATCCAATCGCCCTGCTCCAGGCACAGGATTTTCATGCGCGTCTCGGCCAGGCTCCACGCCACCGCCGCACCCGACGCGCCGGAGCCGATGATCAGCACATCGACGGTGTCATTGCGCGCGGTCATGGCGCGTCCCGCCACATCCTGGGCCGGGCCCGCACCGGATCCAGCAGCGACCAGTCGCCCTGTTCCAGCGTATGTCCCTTCGGGAAAGGCGGCCGCGGGTCCAGCCCCAGGGAGCGCACCACGCGGTCGTCTCGGTAGTAACATTGCAGAACGACGCGGCCGAGCGTGGTGACGGGCGGTGTGGTGTTGGAGAGGAAAGTCTCGGCGACCGCTTCCTGCCGCGCCGGGTCCAGGTCGGCGAAGGACCCGCCGGCCAGTTCCGCGAGCGTCGCCAGCGCGGCGCAGACGTCGTTGCGGTCACGGCCCAGGGACCGCAGGATGTCGTCGAAGATCGCCGCATCGTCGGCGCCAGGCACGTCGAACTCTTCACTCGCCGGGATCATCAGACCGGCGATCCGGCGCAGGTCCCGGCTTTGTGCGGGAGACAGGCCGGATTCAGGATCGCTTTGCATTGCTGGCCCAATCGAACAGAGGACACGTTCCGGTGTACCGCGCGCACGCCGCGTGTCAATCTGCTGCCCCGGCGGACCCTGCCGGGGGACCCGCCGGCGATTCGCCTCCGCAGCGAATTCGCGGCAAGCTCGCCGCGGAAACACCGTCGGCACAACGGCGGGGGTAACGATACCTGTCGAGACTGGAGGACGTCCTTGATCGTAAGCGCCATGATCCGGTTCACGCCCGGCGCCGGACCGGACGACCGGTTGATGCACCGGACCGCCGACTACGCCCGCCGCATCGAGGCCCATGCCTTCCCCGGCATATGGGTCGGCGACTCGCTCGGCCGCGGCCGACCGACCCTGGATCCGCTGATCGAGCTATCGGTGCTCGCCGCGGTCACGGAACGGGTGGAGCTGGGAATTTCGGTGCTGCAAATTCCCCTGCGTCACCCGATCGAGCTCGCCCACCGCGTGCAATCGGTGCAGGCGCTGTCGGGGAACCGCCTGCGCCTGGGCGTCGGCAGCGGCTCCACGCGCGCGGATTTCGAGCTGCTCGGCTACGACTACGACCGCCGCTTCGGCACGATGAAGCGTTCACTTGAAACCATGCGGCGCACCTGGCGCGGCGAGGCGGTGAACGAAGGTGGCACGCTGTCGCTGTGGCCCGGCTGCGAAGGCGGCCCGCCGATCCTGATGGGCGCCTGGCGCAGCCCGCGCTGGATCACCTTCGCCGCGAAGGAATGCCAGGGATGGACACCCTCCGGCCGCTACAGCAACTGGGAGGACCTGGAGCACGGCATGCGCATCTTCCGGGAGGCCGGCGGCAACAAGGCGGTGCTCGCCAATGTCGCGGTGGATTTCGAGATGCGGCCCGAAACCGCCGAGATCGCCCAACTCGCCCCCTGCTCCCTGGTCTGCCCGCCGGATGAGGCGCGCCGGCGCCTGCAGCGGTTCAAGGACCTGGGCTTCGACGAGATCCTGCTGGTGTCGCCGGCCAGCGTGCTGGAGGACCTTGAGCGGGCGCGCGATCTGGTTTGATTGCGGTTGACACCAATTGGCGCGGGCGAGAGGGCACTCTCCAACAGACGCTACAATAGCGGGCGTAACGACGGTCCGAAGGCCACGTCGTGGCGAGCGCGGGCCCATGGGCATCAAAATAGTGCGGACAAGCGCCCCTCTCCCGCGTCATGGCCGGCCCCCGAGCCGGCCATCTACCCCCGACAAGGCGTGTTCCGCTGCATCCCGACCCGATCGTTCCGGTGTCGATGGCCGGGTCAGGCCCGGCCAAGACGCGAAGGACCGGTGCCAACCGAACGTTCAGCCTGCCGCGGCACCTTGCAACACCAGGTCCGCCGCCTTCTCGCCGATCATGATCGTCGGCGCATTGGTGTTGCCCGATGTCAGCGTCGGCATGATCGATGCATCCGCCACGCGCAGCCCGGCAATCCCGTGCACCCGCAACTGCGCATCCACCACCGCCATCCGGTCCGTGCCCATCTTGCAGGTACCAACCGGATGATAAGTGGTTTCCGCCGCGCGCTTTACCCAGTCCAGGATCTCGTCATCCGTGGTCCGGTCGGTGCCCGGCGCGAGTTCCGTCACCTGCAGCGGCGCCATCGCCGGCGCCGTCATCACCGAGCGGGCGATGCGCACGGCGCGCGCCGTGATTTCCGCATCCACCGGTGACGAGAGAAAGTTGAAGTTGATCGCCGGCGGCTTGCGCGGATCGGAAGACGCGATGTGGATGTGGCCCTTGCTTTCCGGCCGCATCGGATGCGCGTAGCAGGTCATGCCGGACTGACGCGATAGTTTCGGGCCTTTCGGACCCGGCTCGGTCAGCATCGGCACCCAGCCCAGCAGCACATCCGGCGCATCCAGCCCCTCACGCGAGCGCACGAAGGCGCGGATCGGCGCCGCCACCATGCTCAGCATGCCCTGCTGGAGAAAGGCGTAGCGCAACGCCTGCCCGACCAGGCCCAGGCCGCGGCCGGTATCGTTGAACGTGACACCCTTGGCCCCGACCGCCCAGCGCGTCCGCGGCGCATAGTGGTCGCGCAGGTTCTCACCGACACCCGGCAGATCGTGCTGCACCGCGATCCCCAGCGCACGCAGGCGTTCGGCCTGGCCGATCCCGGACAACTCCAGCAACTGCGGTGAGTTGATGGAGCCCGCACTGACCACGACCTCCCGCCCGGCCCGTGCCTCGCGCGGCGCGCCATGCACGGAATAGCGGATGCCGACGCAGCGCTTGCCGTCCAGCACCAGGCATTCCGCCAGGGCATCGGTCTCGATATGCAGGTTGGGCCGGGTGCGGATCGGCTCCAGGTAGCAGCGTGCCGTGCTCATGCGGCGGCCGGCGGCGATCGACGCCTGGCTCATCGCGATGCCGTCCTGCGTGGCGCCGTTGTAGTCGGGGTTGTGCGGGATACCCACCTGGCGCGCCGCCTCGATCAGCGCCGCGAAGATCGGCAGGTGCGGCGGCGGGTTGGTGACGCGCAGCAGGCCGTCGCGGCCGCGATACGTGTCGTCGCCGTCGCCTTCGTAGCGTTCCATGCGCTTGAAGTACGGCAGCACGTCGGCGTAGCTCCAGCCGCGGTTGCCCATCTGCGCCCAGGTGTCGAAATCCTGCGCCTGGCCGCGCACGAAGGCCATGCCGTTGATGGCGCTGGACCCGCCCAGGATCTTGCCGCGTGGAACCGGCAGGCGGCGGCCATTGGTGTTGGCCTCGGGTTCCGAGGCGTACAGCCAGTTGGCGGTGGGATTGGTGATCAGCTTGGCATAGCCGATCGGGATGCGCGCCCAGCGATGGGTGGCGGGACCGGCTTCCAGCAGCAGCACCTTGTTGCCCGGATCGGCCGAGAGCCTGTTGGCAACAACCGCGCCGGCCGATCCGGCGCCGACGACGATGTAGTCGTAGGTTTGCATTATGTCTGGGCCTTACCGATCACGCGACGCCATCCACCCGATAGCGTCTCAGGATCGCACAGCCACAGCGTGTCAGGAAGCTGTCACACCGGCATCCGGCCCGGTTCGCTGGACGCGCCGCCCCGGCGTGGGCTTTTGCTGGGGGGCTGTTCGCTGTCGATACCCGGCGCAGACCGGCGCGTCTCACGCCCATCCCGCGGCATCCCCCTCACGGCAACGGGGCCGATCTCACCGGCCCCGTTGGAAGCGTCAGTGCACCGAAGCGGGCATCATCTCGTGCTGCACGATCGCGGCCACCGCCACGTTGCGATCAGGCGCCACCCCCATCGGCGTGCCGTCCGCCGCATGGATGGCGAAGCCCGGAGCGCCGTTCACCACGATCGCCTTCACATAGGCGAGCTGCGTCAGCCCCAACTGCCCCAATTGCTCGGCCGACAGATGACGGATGTCGAAGGAACCCTGGGTGTCCTGGGTCTCGTTCGCCTGGTTGGTTGCATTGGTGTCCATCATTTCTCTCCTTCGGACGGCGGCCTTCCCAACAGCGCCGGCGCCCTTCTGGTGCCTGGCGGGACCGCCACGCGGCTCCCGGGACTGATGTTCCGTCAGCGGCCTCAGTCCTGGCCGGTTTCGCCTTCCACGATCTTTGCCCGTCCGTTGCCGTTCGCCTTGCCGGGCGGGCGGGAGATGGCGATGGTCTTCACCCGCTGCTCGGGTTGCGGGCGCGCCAGGTCGATGTGAAGCAGGCCGTTGTCGAGCCAGGCCCCCTTCACCTCGATCCCCTCGGCCATCACGAAGGCGCGCTGGAACTGCCGGGCGGCGATGCCGCGGTGGAGGAAGATGCGCCCCTGGCTGTCGTCGTTCTGACGCCCGCGGATCACCAGTTGGTTGTCCTCCTGCGTAATTTGCAGGTCGTCCATGGTGAATCCCGCCACGGCCAGCGTGATGCGAAGGCCGGTGGGGCTGATCTGTTCGATATTGTAGGGCGGGTAGCCGTCCGACGACGCCTTCGACGCCCGCTCGAGCATCTGCTCGAGATGGTCGAAGCCGAGGAACAGCGGTGACGTGAACACGCGGGTCGTCATACGGGGCCCCCTCCTGCGAGCGAAGCTTGGGTCAGGACCCATCATGGCATCCTGGCTGCGCAACATTTTGGGAGGGGCGTCCGCGATTGCAAGGGGTTGGTCCATGCGCGGCCCCCGTTGATCGGAAGGGGCGGCGCCGCTACATGCGGATCATGCCATCGGAAACCCTGGTCCGCGACGAGACCGATATCCTGCCGATCCTGATCGCGCCGAACGCCACGTTGCGCGCCCGCTGCCGCCCGGTCGGGCCGGCAGACCAGGATGCGGTGCGCGACCTGCTGCCGCGCATGTTCAACACGATGTATCATGCCCCGGGCATCGGCCTGGCCGCGCCGCAGATCGGGCAGGAACTGCGGGTCATCGTGGTGGACCTGATGCCGGAGAACAAGCCGGAGCCGTTCGGCATGATCAACCCCGAGGTGGTCGCCGCCAGCCAGGAGCTGGCCACACGGGAGGAAGGGTGCCTGTCCCTGCCCGGCCAGTATGCCGACGTCACCCGGCCCGCCCGGGTGAAGGTGCGCTACCTGGACGTGACGGGGGCGAAGAAGGAGGTCGAGGCCGACGGCCTGCTGGCCGCCTGCATGCAGCACGAGATCGATCACCTCAATGGCGTGCTGTTCGTGGATTACCTGTCGCCGCTGAAGCGCAACATGATCATGCGCCGGCTGGCCAAGGAGCAGCGCCAGAAGCGCGACGGCGCGCGGTAGGACGCGGCCTGTGCGCCTGGCCTTCATGGGCAGCCCGGACTTCGCCGTCCCGGCACTGCGGGCGCTGCACCAGGCCGGGCATGAGATCGCCGCGGTGTACTGCCAGCCGCCCCGGCCCGCCGGGCGGGGCCATGCGGTGCAGCGCTGCCCGGTGCATGTGGCGGCGGAGGAGCTGGGATTGCCGGTGCGCACCCCGGCCCGGCTGCGCAAGGACCCCGCCGCCCAGCAGGCCTTCGCGGATCTGCACCTGGATGCGGCCGTGGTGGCGGCCTACGGGCTGATCCTGCCGCAGGCGATGCTGGATGCGCCGGCGCGTGGCTGCCTGAACATCCATGCCAGCCTGCTGCCACGCTGGCGCGGCGCCGCGCCGATCCACGCCGCGGTGCTGGCGGGAGACACCGAAACCGGCATCACCATCATGCAGATGGACGCCGGCCTGGACACCGGGCCGATGCTGCTGCGCGAATCGGTCCCCATCGGACCCGCCGACACCACCGGCCACCTGCATGACGTGCTCGCTGCGCTGGGCGCCCGCCTGATCCTGCGCGCCCTTGCCGACCCACCGCCGCCGGTGCCGCAGCCGGCCGAGGGCGCCACCTACGCCCCCAAGCTGACCCGGGAGGACGGCCGGATCGACTGGACCCGCGACGCCGCCGCGATCGAGCGCCAGGTCCGCGCCATGGATCCCTGGCCCGGCACGTTCACCACCCTGGACGGCGCGATGCTGAAGGTTTTGGGGGCGGAGGCCCTCACGGAACTCCCCCTCTCCGCACCGGCGGTTGGTGACACGCGCGGCGTCCTTCCCCAACCGGGCACGATTCTCGACGACCGACTGACCGTGGCCTGCGGGTCCGGTGCCCTGCGGCTGGCCCGCGTGCAGCTCGCGGGCCGGGCGGGGATGGACGCCGAAGCCTTTCTGCGCGGTCGGCCCATAGCGGCCGGTACCGGTACCTCGGCCCGTCCCTGAACGCCTGATGCCGGTCTGGGCCCTGAAGCTGGAATACGACGGCACCCCGTTCGTCGGCTGGCAGCGCCAAGCCACCGGGCTGTCGGTGCAGGAGGTGCTGGAAACCGCAGCCTCTCGCCTGGCCGGCGGCGCGCCGGTGTCCAGCACGGTGGCCGGGCGCACCGATTCCGGCGTGCATGCCAGCGCCCAGGTGGCACAGATCACGCTCGATCTTCCGATCACCGCCGAACGCCTGCGCGATGCGCTGAATTACCACACCAAGCCGCATCCGGTGGTGGTGCTGCAGGCGGCCCTGGCGCCAGAGGGCTGGAATGCCCGTTTCTCCGCCAATCGCCGACGCTACCGCTACCGCATCCTGAACCGCCGCCCCCGCCCTGCCCTGCTGCTGCACCGCGCCTGGTACGTTGCCGTCCCGCTCGACGCCGACGCCATGCACCGCGCCGCCCAGCTTCTGCTCGGCCGGCACGATTTCTCCACGTTTCGCGCGTCGGCCTGCCAGGCGAACAGCCCGCTGCGCACGCTGGACCGCCTGGACGTGACCCGCCGCGGGGAGGTGATCGAGATCGAGGCGGAGGCGCGCAGCTTCCTGCACCACCAGGTGCGCAACATGGCCGGCACGCTGAAGCTGGTGGGCGACGGCCACTGGCCGGTGGAGCGCGTCGCCAGCGCGCTTGCGGCGCGGGATCGTTCGGCCGGCGGCCCCACCGCGCCGGCCGGGGGGCTGTGCCTGACCGGCGTGGGCTATCCGGCGGATCCGTTCGGCTGCGCCGGGCGCGCGTTCGAGGAGTGTGAACCCGCGTAGCGACCGCGACATCCATTCGGTTTGTATCATTAACGTTGAGGAATGGCGAGGGTCACCAAGCGGAGCCACGAGTTCGTCGATTTCCGCTTAGTTTCCAGCGACGCCGGTCGCGCCGGGACTGAGGCTACGCGGATGGCGGCATCAGGCACGCCCCGTGACGCTCGGTGATTTTCCCAGGCATGACAGTTTCATCTGAAACGGATAGGCGACCCAGTTGTGCCCGTTCTCCTGGGACCGCACTGTCACGACCGGTCCAGCGAGTGGTAAGCTGACGCCAAACGCCAAAACCGGGAGGAAAACGCATGGAAACGCTGACAGACCTGCTGGAAACCACCAAGCTGGAGCGCGTCGCCTCCGGCTTCGTGTTCACCGAAGGCCCGCTGTGGCACCCGGACGGGTTCTTCTGGTTCGTCGATATCCGCGACAACAAGCTGTTCCGCATGGTGTTGGGGCAGAAGCCGGAACTGGTGCGCGAAACGCAGGGCGGCAATGGCACCACCTTCGACCTGCAGGGCCGGCTGATCAACTGCGAGGGCGAAGGCAAGCGCCTGACCCGCACGGAACCGGACGGCAGCGTCACCACCGTGGTGGACCGTTTCGAGGGCAAGCGATTCAACCGCCCGAACGACGTTATCTGCCACTCCAACGGCGCGCTGTTCTTCACCGATCCCGGTTACCGCATCCCCATCGGCGAACGAGAGCTGGACGCTGCGGTGTATCGCGTCGATCCGGACGGCAGCGTGCACCGCGTGGTGCCGGTGGAATATCCCAACGGCCTGGCGCTGTCGGCCGACGAACGCACGCTCTACATCGCCAACACGCGGTGGACGCAATACATCCACGCCGTGGAACTGGACGCGTCGGGCAACATGGTGCGCCGGCGGATCTTCGCGGACATGTCGGCGGACGGCACCAACGGCGTGCCGGACGGCATGAAGCTGGATGCAGCCGGGCGCGTGTTCTGCACCGGCACCAACGGCGTGTGGGTGTTTGCCCCCGACGGCACGAAGATCGGCATCATCGAAACGCCGGAAGTCTGCGCCAACATCGCTTTTGGCGGCCCGGACCTGCGCACTCTGCTGCTGACGGCCAGCACCTCGGTTTACACGCTGCGCGTGAAGACACCCGGCCTGCCGCATCCCTGGTACAAGCTGCGGCGCGGCTGAAGCCCGATCGGACTCAAGCCCGACCGAACGCCGCGGGGCCGCTGACCCGGCCTCGCAATCGTCGGTGGAACGGACAGCCGCTCAAATTCGGGCGCCGACGGATCGGTCCGACGGAACAGGCGTGCCACGACGTGGCACGTCCTCAGGGATGCGCCTCCGATGCGCCCCATGGGCTGGACATGGCGATGTGTGCACCGCCCCGGGCTCTGACCAACCGCCGATGCCGCAGCGCTACACGTCCAGGAACACCGTCTCGCCGTCGCCCTGCAGCCGGATGTCCAGCCGCCAGATGGACGGGCCATCCGGTGCGGCGATCAGGGTGGCGCGGCGGGCCGGATCCTCCAGCGACATCAGCAGCGGATCGGTGGCGTTCAGCGGCTCGTCCCGGAAATAGGCCCGCGTCACCAGCGGCTTCATCACGCCGCGCGACAGGATGCAGATGGCGATATGCGGCGCCTGCTGCGTGTTGCCGCGGCCGGGCACCGGCCCGGGCTTCACCGTCAGGAACCGGAACCGACCATCACCGTCCGCCACGCTGCGCCCGAACCCGGGAAAGCTGTCGGACGCCGGCGGGTCGGACTGCCAGATCTCCACGCAGGCATCGGCACAGGGCTTGCCGTCGCCGTCCAGCACGCGGCCGGTCAGGGTGATCTTTTCCCCGTCCGCGCCGAACCGTGTCAGGTCGGCCCAGGACTTGTCCTCGATCAGGTGCCAGTAGGGGCCGATCGTCTGGCTGGCGGTTGCCACCGGCATCGTCTTATTCCTCGTCCATCGGGGTGGCGGTGCGGCCGCGCAGCACGATGTCCCAGCGGTAGCCGAGCGCGTATTCCGGCTGGGTAAGGTCCAGGTCGAACTGGGCGATCAGGCGGTTGCGCGCGTGTTCGTCCGGCACACCATTGAAGATCGGATCGAGCGCCAGCAAGGGATCGCCCGGGAAATACATCTGCGTCACCAGCCGCGTGGCGAAGGCCGGGCCGAACAGCGAGAAGTGGATGTGGTTCGGCCGCCAGGCATTGTGGTGGTTGGGCCAGGGATAGGCGCCCGGACGGATGGTGAGGAAGCGGTAGTAGCCCTCGGCGTCGGTGAAGACCCTGCCCTCGCCATGGAAGTTCGGATCCAGCGGGGCGTCGTGCTGGTCGGCCGGATGGTCGTAGCGGCCGGTGGCGTTGCACTGCCAGATTTCCAGCATCGTTTCGGGCACCGGCCGGCCATCCTCGTCGGTGACCCGGCCGGCGACGATGATGCGTTCGCCCAGCGCCGGCTTGCCGGTGGTGTTGGTGGTCAGGTCCACCGACGGCTGGAACCGCGCCGGCGAGAAGCGGGGGCCACTGGTCTCCGTGATGGTCTGCGGCATGCGGTGCAGCGCCTGCTTCGGATGCCGCTTGGTGGTGCCGACATAAGCCGGCACGTCATAGGGCGGCTGCGTGCCTGGCGCATGGGGACGGAAAGCAGCGGGATCGCTCATCATGTGCGCTCCGAGTCTGGACCGGCGCACCGTCTCACAGCGGGCGCACCGGAGCAACGGCGTGCAGTGGTCGCCGCACCACGCCCGGGCATCTATCGTAGTGTCACGTTGCCGTTTCGCTGCTTCACCTCGGCCGCGGTGACTTCTTCCCGCACCGTTGCCTGACATTGGCACGGTGACTTCTTCCCGCACCGTTGCCCGAGTTCGGCCGGTTACTCCGTGCTGCGCCATTGCCCGAGACTGCCCGTGGAGATTCTTTGCCGCGTTGGTGCCCGACACTGCCCCAGCAGACTCCGTGCCGCGCAGTTGCCCGGCTCCTGCCGCGGCCTACTGGTAAGCGCCGCTGCCTTCCCGCGCCGGGTGCCCGACATAGCGTCCGCGCGGCGGCACCGCGATCTGTTCGAAGCCCGTGGCCAGCTTGTGCAGGGCTTCCCGCATCGCCGGGCCGCGCATCGCCCGCCCATGGCCGCTGATCACCAGCTCCGGCTCCAACTCCGCCAGGCGGCGCACCGAGTCGGCCGCCGCTTCCCAGTCCGGGGTGAAGTATTTCGGCGGACCGTGCAGCTCCGGCTCCTGCGTCGCCACCGCATAGGCGGATTCCTGCGCCGTGGTGATGAAGGCGTCGCCGACGATCAGCGAGCGGTCGGACTCCCGCCAGAACGACACGTGCCCGGGCGCGTGCCCCGGCGTGTGCAGCCAGGTCCAGCCGGGCATGCCCGGCACGCTGCCGTCCTCCGGCAACGGATGCAGCCGGTTGCTGACGTTGATCGGGCCGCGCGGCAGCAGTGGCGCGGTCCATGACATCATGCCGCCGCCCACGGTCGGATCGGACGGCGGGTATGATGACGTACCGTTCAGATACGGGTGCTCCAGCACATGGGCATAGATCGGCACGTTCCAGTGTTCGGCCAGGCTGCGCAGTGAGCCGACATGATCGAAATGCCCGTGCGTCAGCACGATCGCCGCCGGTGGCGCGTTCCGGCCGAACCGCGATTCGGCCGAACGGATGATCATGCCGGACATGCCGGGCAGGCCGGCATCCACCAGCACCCAGCGTCCGGCACCGGCCTGCGCCGGCCCGGCAAATTCCACGTTAACCATCGCCAGACGCCGATAGGCGAGATCCAGCCGGATCTCGTGCACCGGATCGTCCGGCGCGGCGAACGGTGCCTGAGCACCGGGGTCAAGAGGAATTTGCTGGGCCATGTTCAGTGCTCCGTGGCTTCCGGGACGCGAACCTTGGTGGCGACGGGGCCGGCATCGCCCTCTTCCTCCACGTAGTGGACGACGTCGCCCTGCTTCAGGTCCTCGAAGCGGGCGTTGGTAACGCTGTCGCGATGGAAATACAGTTGCGTGCCGGTGGGGGTGTCGATGAACCCGTGGTCCGTGCCCGGCTCGATCAGCGAGACCTGGCCGGCCACGGCCGAGGCGGTCGGTGCCGCGGTATCGTCGCGCAGGTGGCCCTTGAACGACTCCAGTTGCCGTTCCGCAGCGGCGAAGGCGTCCCGGATCGAGGCGTGGATATCCGGGTTGGCGTAGCGCTCCTTCGCCTTCTGCGGCTGGCGCGATACGGCCAGGTCGCGGCCGCCGGGTACCTGCAGGGTGATGTGGACGTCGAAGACGTTGCCGGTGCGGTGCTGGTTGTGCAGTTTCTCGACGGCGACGCGGCAGCCGGTCAGGTGCCGGTAGCGCGCCGCCAGCCGGTCCACGCGATTGCGGATCTCGGTTTCGATCGCGGGGGAACTGTCGAGATTGTGGAACGCAATTTCCAACGGTCGGTCCATCTGAAGTACTCCGTGATGCCGCCTGTTTCGTGTAGCAAAAACAGGCAAGCCGGCCGTTGGGTTGCGCTGCAGGCCGGCGCCTGGGGTTACGCTGCGATCTCCAGCACGATTTTCCCGCGCACGTGCTCGTTCTCGAGATGACGCTGCGCCTGCTGCACCTGCTCCAGCGGAAACACCCGGTCCACATGCACGCGGACCTTGCCGGCATCGATCAGACGGGCGACCTCGTTGAGCTGCGCGGCATTGGGCTGCGCCATGAAGTTGGTGGCGCGCACGCCGTGCTGCCGGGCCTTCGCTTCGTCCGGCTTCTGCAGCGTGGAAACCAGTGCGCCGCCACGCTTCAGAACGGACCAGCTACGGTCCTGCGTCGGACCGGCGATCAGGTCGAACACCAGGTCGATGTCGCGGGCTTCGTCCTCGAAGCGCTGCGCCTTGTAGTCGATCACGTGGTCGGCCCCGAGATCGCGCACGAAATCGATGTCCGACCTGGGAGACGGTGGTGAACACCGTGGCACCTTTCGCCTTGGCGAACTGCACCGCGAGATGGCCGACGCCGCCGGCGCCGCCGTGGATCAGCACGCGCTGGCCGGGCTGCAGCCCGCCATGGTCGAACAGACCCTGCCAAGCGGTCATGGCGGCCAGCGGCACCGCAGCGGCGTGGATGTGGTCCAGGCTCTGCGGCTTCGCGGCCAACTCCGACTGCAGCAGCATCACGTGGTCGGCGTATGTGCCGCGGTCCTTGCCGACCATGGCAAACACCGGATCGCCCTTCTTCAGCGTGCGAACCGACGGGCCGCAGAACTCCACCACGCCGGACACATCGCGGCCGAGCACCACGGGAAGCTGGTCCTTGCTGATCGGGGGATAGCTGCCTTCGCGGATCTTGTAGTCCACCGGGTTTTCGCTGGCGGCGTGGACGCGGATGACGACCTGGTCGTCCTCGGGCGGCGGGACGGTGATGTCTTCCAGTTGCAACACCTCGGGACCACCGAAGTGATGGATGCAAACGGCTTTGGCGGTGGGCATGGCGGTCTCCTTCGTGCGTGTGTTGGGGCCAACGGGGGCCCGGCGCACGAGGTTGCGAGCCGTTGCGCGATGCGGCGGCTCA
Organism: uncultured Alphaproteobacteria bacterium; assembly: GCA_963721065.1. Lineage (GTDB taxonomy): Bacteria > Pseudomonadota > Alphaproteobacteria > Acetobacterales > Acetobacteraceae > CAWBLP01. The sequence goes on along the minus strand of CAVRHO010000007.1, from coordinate 60,553 downwards.
CAATCCGCTGTGGGGGTAGAGGTTGCCGGAACATCGCGACGCGCCGACCGGCCTGCCGTGTGGGAGAAGTCCGGGTATCACCCGCTGGCTTCGGGCCCGCCCTTCGGCCAGCCGCCGGCAGCCGGGGCGGCCTGATTGAAGCGGTGCTCGTCCGACGCCACCGCCGGCACAGCCGCGGGCTTCGCGCGACCGGCCCAGGGCCAGAACGTAACCTGGACCCGCGCGCATACGGCGGCCACGTGGGACAAAATGACGCCTCTGCGCCGCATCACCGGCAACTCGACGAGATGCCATGAAAGGTAGGCGACGCCGCCGGCGATCAGAATGCTCGATGTCACCGTTCAGGTACCAGATGCGCATTCCTGGAAACAGATAGGCCAGGGACTGTTGCACCGGGAACCCGTACAGATACATGCCGTATGAGTAGTCGGCCCCGGCAACCAGGATGGTACGCCTTGGATTTTTGATCCCCAGCCAGACCGTTACGTAAGCGACGGGAAGCGCGGCCACCGTGGCGGTGTTCTTGTGGCTGAGCAGGAACCACGAAAGGGCCAGGGCGATTACGAAAACCACGTTGCTCGTGGAAATCCTCTCGCGCCAGACGTACAGCAGCACGCCGGACAGGAAGGCGAGGACCAGCAAGCGCCCCGGGGGCCGGGAGTTGATAAGCAGGGTGGAATAATCATGCCCGGCGGAAATGGCGGTCAGCAGGCAAATTGCCAACAGGAGCAGGCGCGGGCGCCGCGCAAGGCCAAAAAGCGCCAGGGCCGTGATGGAGACGTAGCACTCCAGTTCGTATGGGATTGTCCAAAGCTGAAGATTGACGAATCGTCCTGCCGGATTATCCAGAAAGAGTCCGGGAAGTTCATAATGGATATAGCCGACCGAGTTCAGCAGATACGTGAAAAACTCCCTCCCGCTTAAGTATTGGTACACCGACACCGTTGACAGCAGCAGGCCAATCACGATCGCCGATGTCATCACCTCGAAAAACAATGCCGGATAAATGCGCATCGCACGAAGCGTCAGGAAAGCGGGAAGGTTGTTGCGCACGAGGCTGCCCGCGACCAGAAAGCCGCTCAGCGCAAAGAACGACGGCACGATTGCGAACACAAAAGGCCGGGGCCAGCCACTCCAGAATGGCACTTCTGCAGCGGGACCATAACAGACAATGACCGTGTGCCAGACAATGACCGCTACAGCCAGACCGATTTCGCAGATAGTCGAACCCGGACGGCCGGTTGTTGCTTCGTGCCATTTGCGTGGAGATCGAATCTCCGGCGAGGATCTTGTGGACATGATCAGAGTACGACGAAAAACTGTCCTTCCAGAGTGCCGTAAGCAATGGATACAGCCTTCCGATGAAGTGTCGACCATAGGTTGTACCAGATGAATATGTTTCGGGCACCCGGAATGATGGGGTAGAGCGCGCGTTCCGATACCCGGTTGGATTAGTACGCAGGTGGAAATCGAAATGGGTACTGCCCGGCCTCGACCGACACTACTGCCATGCGTCACGGCCGGCGGACCCAGACTGTGGCAGATGGGCAGGTCAGCGGTGTCCACGGCTACCGCCCGTCCAAGCGGCAGTTGCACCGACAGAGGCTCCGCGATATCCCGATCGCACCAAGTCACGGGGCTGCCCCCCGCACCTGGCGGTCATTGTTCGCCGATTTTACTCTGGTTCGAACCCGATGGCGGTGCGGATGACGGCCGTGCGCTGAGAGCGCGCAGGCCGCCACCCGGTATCCTGATCCGATCGAGAGGGAGGCGCCTTGCGGCGCCGCCCGGCTACGCCGCCTTCGCCATCCCGCGCAGCACGTACTGCAGGATGCCGCCGTTCTTGTAGTAGTTCACCTCGTCCAGCGTATCGATGCGGCAGATCACCGGCACCGTGTCCACCTGGCCGTTCGGACGGTGGATCACCAGCGACAGCTCCATGCGCGGCGTCAGCTTGTCCAGGCCGAGCACGTCGATGATCTCCTCGCCGGTGATGCCCAGCGACTTGCGGTCCATGCCTTCCTTGAAGACCAGCGGCAGCACGCCCATGCCCACCAGGTTGGAGCGGTGAATGCGCTCGAAGCTCTCGACGATCACCGCCTTGATGCCCAGCAGCATGGTGCCCTTCGCCGCCCAGTCGCGGGACGACCCGGTGCCGTATTCCTTGCCGCCGAACACCACCAGCGGCACGCCTTCCTTCTTGTAGCGCATCGCCGCGTCGTAGATCGGCATCTGCTCGCCGGACGGCAGGTGCTTCGTCATGCCGCCTTCGACGCCGGGCACCATCTCGTTGCGGATGCGGATGTTGGCGAAGGTGCCCCGCATCATCACTTCATGGTTGCCGCGGCGGGAGCCGTAGCTGTTGAAGTTGGCCTGCGTCACCTGCCGCTCCAGCAGGTAGTCGCCGGCGGGCGAGGTCTTCCGGATGGAACCGGCCGGGCTGATGTGGTCGGTGGTGATCGAGTCGCCCAGCTCCGCCAGGATGCGCGCGCCCACCACGTCGCCGACCGGCGGCGGATCCATGGTGATGCCCTCGAAATAGGGCGGGTTCTTCACGTAGGTGGAGCCGTCGGACCAGCGGTAGGTGTCGCTGTCGGCGTCCACCTGAATGGTCTGCCACTGCTTCGGCCCCTTGGTCACCTCGGCGTAGCGCCGCTGGAACTGCTCGCGCGACAGGCTGGCGGCGATGGTGTCGGCGATCTCCTTGTTGGTCGGCCAGACATCCTTCAGATAGACCGGCTGTCCGTCGGACCCGGTGCCCAGCGGCTCGGTGGTGATGTCCTGGCTCACCTTGCCCAGCAGCGAATAGGCGACCACCAGCGGCGGCGAGGCCAGGTAGTTGGCCCGCACATTGGCATGCACCCGGCCCTCGAAGTTGCGGTTGCCGGAGATCACCGCGGCGCCGACCAGCTTGTTGTCCTCGATCGCGTCGACGATCGCGTCGTCCAGCGGGCCGGAGTTGCCGATGCAGGTGGTGCAGCCATAGCCCACCAGGTTGAAGCCGATCGCGTCCAGGTCTTCCTGCAGGCCGGACTTCTCCAGGTATTCGGTCACCACCTGGGACCCGGGCGCCAGCGAGGTCTTCACCCACGGCTTCGGCTTCAGGCCCTTCGCCCGCGCCTTGCGCGCCACCAGGCCGGCGGCGACCAGCACCGACGGGTTGGAGGTGTTGGTGCAGGACGTGATGGCCGCGATCACCACGTCGCCGTGGGTGATGTCGTAGTTCTTGCCGTCCACCTTGGCCGTCTTGCCGATGTCGTTGGCCGGCACGCCCAGCGACTTGGTCAGCTCCGACTTGAAGGAGCTGGCGACGTCCTTCAGCGGCACGCGGTCCTGCGGGCGCTTCGGGCCGGCCATGCAGGGCACCACCGAGCCCAGGTCCAGTTCCAGCGTGTCGGTGAACACCGGCTCGGGCGCACCCGGCTCGCGGAACATGCCCTGCGCCTTCAGATAGGCCTCGACCATGGCGATGCGGTCGTTGTCGCGGCCGGACAGGCGCAGGTAGTCCAGCGAGACCTTGTCCACCGGGAAGAAGCCGCAGGTCGCGCCGTATTCCGGCGCCATGTTGCCGATCGTGGCGCGGTCCGGCAGGGCGAGTTGATCCAGGCCGGGGCCGAAGAACTCCACGAACTTACCGACCACGCCCTTCTTGCGCAGCATGTTGGTGACGGTCAGCACCAGGTCGGTGGCGGTGGCGCCCTCGGGCAGCCGGCCGGTCAGGCGGAAGCCGATCACGTCGGGGATCAGCATGGCGATGGGCTGGCCCAGCATGGCGGCCTCGGCCTCGATGCCGCCGACGCCCCAGCCCAGGATGCCCAGGCCGTTCACCATGGTGGTGTGGCTGTCGGTGCCATACAGCGTGTCGGGATAGGCGATGGTGCGGCCGTCGGCCTCCGACGCCCAGACGCACTGGCCCAGGTATTCCAGGTTCACCTGGTGGCAGATGCCGGTGCCGGGCGGGACGACTCGGAAATTGTCGAACGCCTCCTGCCCCCAGCGGAGGAACTTGTAGCGCTCACCGTTGCGCTCGAACTCGATATCGACGTTGCGCTGCAGCGCGTCGGGGCGGCCGGAGACATCCACCATCACCGAGTGGTCGATCACCAGGTCCACCGGCACCAGCGGGTTCACCTTCTGCGGGTTGCCGCCGAGCCGGGTGATGCCGTCGCGCATCGCGGCGAGGTCCACCACCGCGGGCACGCCGGTGAAGTCCTGCATCAGGATGCGGGCCGGCTTGAACGGCACTTCCTTGTCGGAGTGCGCATTCTGCAGCCAGCCGACGATTGCCTTGGCGTCGTCCACCGTGTAACTGCGCCCGTCCTCGAAACGGAGGACGTTCTCCAGCAGGATCTTCAGGCTGACCGGCAGGCGGGCGATGTCGCCCAACTGTTTGGCCGCTTCCGGCAGGGAGAAGTAGTCGTATTGCTTGCCGCCGACGGTCAGGGTGCGGCGGGTTTTCAGTGAGTCCTGGCCGATGGATGTCATGCTGCGTCGCCCTGTGTTGCAGGACCCCTCTCTTTGTGCGCGCCGAAATGACCTAGGTCAGGGGTTGCCGCGTCACGGCGCGGTAACCCGGCGGCGCGGCTTAAACCACACCGGATGGGGATCGTCCACCGGGCGGCGGAGCGACGAGGGCGGCTTGTGTTGAAGGCGGAAGGTTTGGCGGTGATCCGCGGTGAGCGGCTGATCTTCCGCGACCTGGATTTCGAAGTGCCGCCGGGCGGCGCGATTCTGTTGATGGGGCCGAACGGGTCGGGCAAGTCCACCCTGCTTCGCCTGCTGGCCGGGCTGATCCGGCCCGCGGTCGGCCGCCTGCTGTGGGACGGCGAGGACGCACTGGACGACCTGCCCACCCACGCTCGGCGCGTGGCCTATGTCGGGCACCTGGACGCGGTGAAGCCGGGCCTGACCGTGGCGGAGAACCTGCACTTCGCGTCGCGCCTGAGCGGCGGATCGGTGGAGGACGCCCTGGCGGCGGTGGGGCTGACGGAGCTGGCCGAGCTGCCGTCCCGCATGCTGTCGGCGGGACAGAAGCGCCGGCTGGCACTGTCGCGACTCGTGCTGAGCCGCGCCCGGCTGTGGCTGCTGGACGAGCCGACGCTGGGCCTGGACACCGCCTCCATCGCCCGATTCGGCACCATGCTGGAGCACCACCGTGCCGCCGGCGGCCTGGTCGTCGCCGCCACCCACGTCCCCCTGCCCCTGGGCGAACCGCAGGAGCTGCGGCTGCGATGAGAGCGACCGAACGGATGGAGCGGAAGCAGCCACTTCTTGAGCCGCCGTCATGGCGGGCGAAGGCCCGCCATCCACGACTTTTCCGCATGGAGCCAAATAAAGTCGCGGGTAGCGGCCTTTCGCCCGCCATGACGTTGCCCGTGCTGCCTTCGCCTGATGACGCAGTTGCCTTATCCCGGGGCCTCAGGGTGACGGGTCGCGCGCTCCAGCCCCGAAAGTGCGATGTCCCCGCACGCTCCCTCCCTCACGAAATCCCCGCGCGCCGCCTCCCCTACGCCGCGATCCGGTTCGCCCACCGCCTGGCCCGGCTCGCTTCCGACCGCCACTCCGCGTCCCACGCCCGCCAGGAACGGGAAAGCGCCGCCATCCTCGCCACCGCCCCATGAGCAGCTTCCTCGCCATCGTCGCGCGGGAAATCCGGCTGTCGCTGCGCCACGGCGCCGATACGCTGGCCGCGCTGCTGTTCTTCCTGGTCGCCGCCTCGCTCTTCCCCCTGGCGATTGGCCCCGGCCCCCAGACGCTCGGCCGCATCGCCCCGGGGGTGGTGTGGGTCTGCGCGCTGCTGGCCGCCCTGCTGCCGCTGGACCGGCTGTTCGGCGCGGATCTCGAGGACGGCTCGATGGACCACATGCTGCTGTCCGGACTGCCGGCCGCGGCCATCGCCGGCGCCAAGGCCGCCGCGCACTGGCTGGTCACCGGGCTGCCCCTGCTGCTGTCCGCGGCCCCTATCGCGATCATGCTGCGCATGCCGGCGGACGCCCTGCCCGCCCTGATGGCCGGCCTGCTGCCCGGCACGCTGCTGCTGTCGCTTTTCGGCACCACCGGCGCGGCCATCGTGCTGGGCGCCCGGCGCGGCGGCGTGCTGCTGCCGTTGCTGGTGCTGCCGCTGACCGTGCCGGTGCTGATCTTCGGTGTCGCCGCCGCGGATGCTGCCTCCGGCGGCCTGAGCCCGCGGCCACACCTGCTGCTGCTGGCGGCGATGTGCCTGGGCGCGCTGCCGCTGTGCCTGCTGGCGGCCGGGGCGGCATTGCGGGCCGCGGCGGAGTAGCCGGTCGCGCCGGCGGAGAAGCGCGGCCGAATCGTCGCCGCGCCGCTTCAGCGGTGCATATCCCTGGGGTCGGGTTCGACCGTTTCTCCGGGGCTGGCTCCGGTGGTTTCGTCGGGGTCCGGTTCGCTGGTTTCTGCCGGCTCCGATCCGATGGTTTCTCCGGGGTCGGCTCCGATGGCTGCTTCCGGACCGGGTTCGATCGCTGCCCTCGGCGGCTCCACATTGAAACGGCGCCGCAGGATCTGCAGCAGCACCATGGTCAGGGAGATCGCGGCCGGCCCCAGCACCAGCCCGGGGACGCCGAACACGAACACCCCGCCCACCACGCCGATGAAGGTGGGCACCGTGTGAAGCCGCAGCCGGTTGCCGACCAGCACGGGGTACAGCAGGTTGTCGATCGTCGCGACCAGCCCGCCGCCCCATACGGTGAGGATCGCCGCCTTCACCCACGCGCCGTTCAGCGCCAGCAGAATCGCCGCCGGCACCCAGACCACGAAGGCGCCCAGCACCGGCACGATCGCCAGCAACCCCATCACCAGGCCCCACAGCACCGGTGACGGCAGGCCGAGCCACCAGAACATCAGCCCGCTGAGCGCGCCCTGAATTCCGGCCACGACGACGGTGCCGTACACGGTGGCATACACCGTGTCGGTGAAACGGCGGGCCACCTCGATCGTCTCGCTGTCGCTGAGCGGGGAGATCTCCGCCAGCAGGGACAGCGCCCGCTGCCGGTCGCGCAGGAAATAGAACAGCAGATAGAAGGTCAGGACGCCGTTGATTGCCTGGGTGATGGACCCGCGCAGCAGCATGGTGCTGTACCGATGTCAGCCAGTGCGCGAGGTCGCCCAGCACTCCGGCGGGATTCAGGCGCTGCTCCAGCCAGACGACCGCCTCGGCGATGCGCGGATAGCCGGCGGCGACCTGGCGCCACTCGGCGTTGCGCAGGAACTGGTCCAGGTAGCCGGCGCCGATGGCGGCCTCCCGGCCCAACTGGTGCAGCACGAACAGTCCGGGCAGCACGATCGCCACCACCGCGACCGCCACACTCAACCCCGCCGCCGCGCTCGGCCACGGCAGCCGCGCCTCGATCCGGCGGTGCAGCGGCAGCAACAGCACGGAAAGCACCAGAGCGAAGGTCAGTGACGACAGGAACGGCCGCGCCAGCAGGTAGCACAGGTAGAAGCCCAGGATGGCGGCGGCCAGGACGACCAGCGTCCGAAGCTGCCCGCCATCCAGCCGCCAGTCCCGCATGTTCACGGCGGGAGACCGATCGGGGATGCTGCGCGGATCATGCCGGTTGCCGTTGTGCGCCTGAATAGCCCCCGTGTCGCGTGCCGGATGCGCCGCTATGTTGCGCCGGATGCACCCCCACGGTGTGCGCCTAGCGCACCCCCCACGGCGACCGCGCCTGCGCCATGGCGGTCAGCCGGGCGATCCGGTCCTCCACCGGCGGATGCGTCGAGAACAGGCTGCCGAAATGTGCGCCGCTCAGCGGGTTGATAATGAACATATGCGCGGTGGCCGGATTGCGTTCCGCATCCTCGTTCGGAACGTGGCTCGCGCCGGCATGGATATGCGCCAGCGCCTGGGCGAGCCACAGCGGCTGGCCGACGATCTCCGCCCCTTCCTGGTCCGCCGCGTATTCCCGCGTGCGGGAGATCGCCATCTGCACCAGCGTGGCCGCCAGGGGTGCGAGCAGCATGATCAGCAGCCCGCCCACCATGCCCAGCGGATGGCCGCGCTCATCGCTGCGGCCCGGGGCGAAGAAGAACAGGAAGTTGGCCAGCATGCCAATGGCGCCCGCCAGCGTCGCGGTGATGGTCATGGTCAGCGTGTCGTAGTGCTTCACATGCGCCAGTTCATGGGCCAGCACGCCGGCGAGTTCGTGCTCCGGCAGGGTCCGCAGGATTCCGCGGGTCACCGCCACCGCGGCATGCTGCGGGTTGCGGCCGGTGGCGAAGGCGTTGGGCTGGTCGCTTTCGATGATGAAGACGCGCGGCATCGGCAGGGCGGCCCGCCCCGCGAGTTCCCGCACCAGGCCCACAAGGCGGGGGGCCTGGGATTCGTCCACCTCCTGCGCGCCGTACATCGACAGCACGACACGGTCGGCGTTCCAGTAGGTGAACACATTCATCGCCGCTGCGATCACCAGGGCGATCACCATGCCCTGCGAGCCGGCGACCCAGTATCCCACCGCCATGAACAGGGCGGTGAGCGCCGCGATCAGCAGGCCGGTGCGAAACAGGTTGTCCATGGGTGCAAGCTATCCTGATGCCGCCGGTAATTTGTTGATTCAGGTCAAATGGTTCCAGCCCTCCGTACGCTGCCGATGTGGACACCTGGCAGAGTGGCTTGCACCGGACATCCGGGTCGGGCAGACGGTCCCGTGGTGCTGCGCCTGTAGCTCAATTGGTTAGAGCTGGCGGCTCATAACCGCTTGGTTGGGGGTTCGAGTTCCCTCCGGGCGCACCATCGATCTGGCCTGGCCGCGCCTGTTGGCGGGATTCGCTTGCGCCCTGCAATACCGGCGCTGCGGTGGGTCGGCCATGCGGGGTGGCGTCGGAGTTCGCGACGTTCGCTCGGCTGGGAGCTTTCAATACGGGACTCACCAAAGGCCACGCAGTGACCCGGGTGCCGCTCGAGCGCAGCAGGCGCGAACGGTGCTCGGCATACACAGACGCCGATCGCCCGCGGTGGCTACCCGAGGACCGGTTCAGGCTGTGCGCGCAAGTGCCTTCCCTGTGCCCGCTCCGTGGTTCCTGGTGCCCGCATTGAATGCCTGAAGATACCCCCGCAATATCCCCGCCAGTGCGGCATTCCCCGGACGCCGCCGGACTGGGAACCCCCGGCGTGAGCAGCCGTGGATTACGCGCTGTAAGACGGCAGCATCAGCGCCGACCGACAGGCATTGGAAGCAGCGCAACCGCACGTCAATACGCGCAACCGGAAACGATCCTCCCGTCATCCGGGCGTTAACTTAATCTTCATCAGGTTCGGTCAGGGTGCCGGGATGCTATGGCGCCCCCGTTTCAATCCCGGCCCCCACCATCAGCCGCGACCCGCCGTATCGCGGCCATTTGCCGACACCCGGGCCATGGCGTGCCTGGAATACGCCATGATGGCCGCGGCCATCGCCATGCTCGTCGCCGGCGCCACCAGCCGGTTGGGCGGGGACGTCCTGGCGATCTCCCAGCGACTGCTGGCCACTTGTTCGGTCGCACACGCCGCGTCACCGCTGCCTGCGCAACGCCTTAAAGCCGCGGCGGACTGACCCGAGCCATAGCGAAGCGAGGCGGGTACGGGTCGCGCGGACGTCAGAGTCACCGCGCCTTGGCATCCCCGATCCGATCACCAGATTGGGAACACATATCCAGCAAGCGGCGACTCCTCAGGACGGCAGGTGCAATCCCGCCGCCGCACGCGCTTGCCGGTCGGGTTGAACGCTCGCGGGGATCATCTAGAACTCCGCCGCGCATTCCAGGAGTTCAGGGGATCATGGCAGGTTACCAGGTACATCTATGTGATGAAGGATTTGACCAAGGCGTTTCCGGGCGGGCGCGAGGTGTTCAAGGGAATTACCCTGTCCTTCCTGCCCGGCGTGAAGATCGGCGTGCTGGGCGTGAACGGCGCCGGCAAATCCACCCTGCTGAAGATCATGGCCGGGCTGGACAAGGAATACGGCGGCGAGGCCTGGGCCGCCGAGGGCGTGCGCGTCGGCTACCTGTCGCAGGAGCCGCAACTGAACCCGGACAAGACGGTGGGCGAGAACGTCGAGGAGGCGTTCGCCGACGTGAAGGCCGCACTGAACCGGTTCAACGAGATCTCCGCGAAGTTCGCCGAACCGATGAGCGACGAGGAGATGAACGACCTGCTCGTGGAGCAGGGCGAACTGCAGGAGAAGATCGACGCCGGCGAGGGCTGGGAGCTGGACCGCCGCGTCGAGATCGCCCTGGACGCGCTGCGCTGCCCGCCGGCCGATGCCGACGTGTCCACCCTGTCCGGCGGTGAGCGCCGCCGCGTGGCGCTGTGCAAGCTGCTGCTGGAGCGGCCCGACCTGCTGCTGCTGGACGAGCCCACCAACCACCTGGACGCCGAAAGCGTCGCCTGGCTGGAGCATACGCTGCGCGACTACAAGGGGACGGTGATGATCGTCACCCACGACCGCTACTTCCTGGACAACGTCACCGGCTGGATCCTGGAAATCGAGCGTGGCCGCGGCTACCCGTTCGAGGGCAACTACTCGTCCTGGCTGGAGCAGAAGCGCAAGCGCCTGCAACAGGAGGAGAAGGAGGAAAGCGCCCGCCAGCGCGCCCTGGCGATGGAGCAGGAATGGATCGCCGCCTCCCCGCGCGCGCGCCAGGCGAAGAACCGCGCCCGCATCCAGCGGTACGAGGACCTGCTGGCCAAGTCGCAGGAGCAGGCCTCCGGCGTGGCGGAAATCGTCATCCCGCCCGGCCCGCGCCTGGGCAACGTGGTGATCGAGGCGGAGAAGCTGTGCAAGGGCTACGGCGACCACGAGCTGATCGAGGGGCTGAGCTTCTCGCTGCCGCCCGGCGGCATCGTCGGCGTGATCGGCCCGAACGGCGCCGGCAAGACCACGCTGTTCCGCATGATCACCGGCCAGGAGCAGCCGGATTCGGGCGACCTGCGCATCGGTGACACGGTGAAGCTGGGCTATGTGGACCAGTCGCGCGAGAGCCTGGATGCCAACAAGACGGTCTGGCAGGAGATCAGCGGCGGCGAGGAGGTGATCTACCTGGGCAAGCGCGCCGTGCAGTCGCGGGCATATGTCGCGGCGTTCAACTTCAAGGGCTCGGACCAGCAGAAGAAAGTCGGGATCCTCTCCGGTGGCGAACGCAACCGCGTGCACCTGGCGAAGATGCTGAAGCGCGAACACAACGTCATCCTGCTGGACGAGCCGACCAACGACCTGGACGTGGACACGTTGCGCGCACTGGAAGACGCGCTGGTGGAGTTTGCGGGGTGCGCGGTGATCATCAGCCACGACCGCTGGTTCCTCGACCGGCTGGCGACGCACATCCTGTCCTTCGAGGGCGACAGCCACGTGGAGTGGTTCGAGGGCAACTTCGAAGCGTATATCGAGGACAAGCGTCGTCGCCTGGGCGATGAGTCGGTCGAGCCGCACCGGATCAAGTACCGGCCGCTGGTGCGGTAGGCGACCGGCTCATGGAGCGCGCGCGCCGACTTCGGACTGAAGCCGCGTGCGTTCTCCCCAGGCGTCATGCCGGCTTGGGCTGCATCAGCCAGGTAGAGCGCCATACCCGGTGCAGCGCGTGTCCGGTGCAGCGCGTGTCCGGTGCAGCGCGTGTCCGGTGCAGCGCGTGTCCGGTGCAGCGCGTGTCCGGTGCAGCGCCGTCCCCGGTACACCCGCGTCATGGCCGGCCCCCGAGCCGGCCATCCACCCCGGAACGAGCGGGTCGCGGAAGAGCATAGCGCACGTCTGTACGGGGGCAGATGGCCGGCTCGGGGGCCGGCCATGACGCGGCTGTACCGGACCCTGGCGCTCACCCTTACGCCCAGATCGCTCCAACAAGCCCATCGTCACGCCAGCTCCAACAAGCCCATCGTCACGCCAACAGCATCCAGCTCGCTCGAACAGCGTTCAGATCGCCCGGACAACACCCACATCGCTCGAACCACGCCCAGATCCCCTGAGCGAAGCGCCCGCACGTTTGTGGGAGGAAGATCCTCCGCCCCCCTACTCCGCGGCCGCCGCGGGCTCCCCCAGGCGCACGCCGCGGACCGCGTATTCCGCCGCGACCTTGATCGCCTCGATCATGCTGACCGCGCTTGCCTTGCCGGTGCCCGCAATATCGAACGCGGTGCCGTGATCGACGCTGGTGCGCAGGATCGGCAGGCCGAGCGTGACGCTGACGGTCTTTTCGAAGTCCAGCATCTTGGCGGCGATGTGGCCCTGGTCGTGGTACAGCGACAGCACCGCGTCATAGCGGCCGATCTTCGCCATGTGGAACACCGAGTTCGGCCGGCACAGGTCCGCTGACGGTCAACCCGCGGGCGCGCGCCGCGGCGATGGCGGGCTTGATGCCGTCGATCTCCTCGCGGCCGAACAACCCGTCCTCACCGCCATGCGGGTTCAGCGCGGCCACCGCCAGATGCGGCTGGTCCAGGCCGAGTTGGCGCAACGCGCTGATGCATTTGTCGATGCCCTTCTCCACCCGCTCCCGCGTGATCGCGCGGCAGGCGTCGATCAGCGACATGTGCCGGGTGAGGAAGAATATCTTCAACCCGCTGATGGTGAACATCGTCATCTCTTCGCGGGCGCCGGTGTGTTCGGCGAACATCTCGGTGTGGCCGATGAAGGGGATTTTCGCCGCCTTCAGCGACTCCTTGTTGATCGGCGTGGTCGCCACGCCGTCCACCCGCCCGGCCATCGCCAGGTCGATGGCGCTGCGGATCGCCGCATAGGCGGCCTGGCCGCCGAGCGGCTGGACCTGGCCCATCTTCAGGGTGTCGGGATCGGCGCTGTCCTGGTGCAGCACGTCGATCACGCCGGGGCGGTCGGCCAGGGCGTCGGGACGGTCGATACGGTTCAGTTCCGCGCTCAGGCCACAGACGGACAGGGCGCGCTGGAACACGCGGGCGTCGCCGATCAGGAAGCTGCGCGAGACCGCCCGCACCGCGGGGTCCAGCAGGGCGCGCACGGCGATCTCCGGGCCGATGCCGGCGGGATCCCCCATTGTCACAGCCAGGACGGGCCTTTGTGTCATGTCCGGATGCCTCCCTGCCGGTGCGGTGATCGCGGCGCATTCTGGCCGACCGGCGGCTGTCCGGCCAGTTCAAACAATGGTGCGGCAGCGATCTGAAAGGACAGGGGCCCGCAACGGACCGGAGGCGCGGCATAGAGGAGGCGACGCGTGCAGGGCATGCGCGGACGCCAAAGGCCGCACTCGCCCGGTCGGAAGCCAGGTTGCCTCCGGCGCATTGCGTCCTTCCCGCCCTATGCGGCTCCAAACGGTGCAGCGACTGTTAGCGTCGCATGTGGCGCGCCGGCCGCTGGCGCGACCTCTGCACGAGATCGCAACGCCAGCCGACAGCGAATCAGGTAAAGCCCGTCCAGCGGCATGGACCAGGACCACGACGCCCCATGACCACCTTCTTCACCGCCGACACCCACTTCCACCACGGCGGAGCGCTCGGCCTCTACCACCGCCCCTTCGCCTCGGTCGCCGCGATGGACCAGGCGATGCTGCAACGCTGGAACGACACGGTCGCCCCGGAGGACGAGGTCTGGCACCTGGGCGACTTCGCCCTGCGCCTGCGCCCCGAAGCGGCGGCGGCTTTGCTGCAGCAACTGCACGGCCGCAAGCACCTGATCACCGGCAACAACGACACGCCGGAGACCGTCGCCCTGCCCGGCTGGGCCAGCACCCAGCCCTACGCGGAGATCGAGCAGGACGGCACGCGCCTGGTCCTTTGCCACTACGCGTTCCGCACCTGGAACGGCATGGGTCGGGGCGCGCTCAACCTGCACGGCCACAGTCACGGCCGGCTGAAGCCCCTGCCCCGCCAGGTGGATGTCGGCGTGGATGTCTGGGATTTCCGTCCGGTCACCCTGGCGCAGATCCGCGCCTCCCGCCGCTGACCGGGCTGTTCACCGCGGATTGGTCCGGCGCCGGCCCGGACAACCGGCCCTACCGGCCGGCGCCCGCGTCCGCCACGTGACACCGGAGGTCGAAGCCGTGAGGAGACCGAAGTGCAAACCGTTCGCGTCGTCTGTGGGCATGACTGTCCCGACATGTGCTCCCTGCTCGCGCAGGTGGACAACGACCGGGTGATCCGCATCGAAGGGGATCCCGACCAGCCGTTCACCGCCGGCTTCGCCTGCGCCAAGGTGAACCGCGATGCCGAACTGGTGCATTCGCCGCAGCGCCTGGGGTCGCCTCTGCGCCGCACCGGTCGCAAGGGCGAGGGCCGCTTTGCCCCCATCACCTGGGACGAGGCGCTGGACGAGATCACCACACGCTGGCAATCGATCATCGCCGACTCCGGCCCCCTCGCCCTGCTCGGCTACGCCTACAGCGCGCATCAGGGGCTGATGAACCGCGGCCTGCTCAACGGGCTGTTCCACGCGATGGGCACCAGCCGCCTGCTGGCGGGCACCGTGTGCGACAGTTGCGCGGACGCCGCGTGGGACGCCACGGTCGGCCCGGTCGGCGGCGCCGACCCGGAGTCGGTGACGCAGGCGGAGCTGGTGCTGTGCTGGGGCAGCGACCTGGTCGCCACCAACGTGCATTTCTGGGCCAAGCTGGAGGAGGCCCGCAAGCGCGGCACGAAGCTGGTGGTGATCGACCCGCGCCGCACCCGCGCCGCCCAGGCCGCCGACTGGCACATCCCCATCCGCATCGGCACCGACGCCGCGCTGGCGCTGGGCCTGATGCACATCCTGGTGCGCGACGGGCTGGCCGACCGCGACTACCTGGCGCAGCACACGCTGGGCTTCGACCAGGTGGAACAGCAGGTGCTGCCGCAGTTCCCGCCGGCCCGCGTGGCGGAGATCACCGGGATTGCGCAAGCGGACATCGAGCGCCTCGCCGCGATGTACGGCGCGACGAAACAGTCGTTCATCCGCCTGGGCTGGGGCATGACGCGATTCACCCATGGCGGCCAGGCGCTGCGTGCGGTGGCGCTGCTGCCGGGCGTCACCGGCGCCTATGGCCGCTATGGGGGCGGCGCGCTGGTCGCCACCACGGCGTCGTTCGACCTGAACTACGACGCGGTCCGCAAGCCCTCCGGCCCCGCCACCGCGCGCACGGTCAACCACCTGAAGCTCGGCGAGGCGTTGCTGACGCTGAACGACCCGCCGATCCGCGCGCTGTTCATCGCCGCCAACAACCCCGCCGTCACCAATCCCGACACGGCGAAGACCCGCCGCGGGCTGGAACGCGAGGACCTGTTCACCGTGGTGCACGACCCGTTCCTGTCGGTCACCGCGCGCTATGCCGACATCGTGCTGCCGGCCGCGACCTATCTGGAAACCGAGGATTTCTTCCGCGCCTACGGCAGCTACTACATGCAATACAGCCCGCACGCCGTGCCGCCGCAGGGACAGGCCTGGTCGAACCTGCGGCTGGCGCAGGAACTGGCCGCCCGCATGGGCCTGGCCGACCCGGTCTTCCGCATGTCCCCGCGGGAGATCCTGCGCGAACTGTTCCGCGGCGCGCGCGGCCCGGTGGCGGCGCATGACGCGGACTCGCTGCCGGACGCCGGCCCGGTCTCCATCGGGCCGACGGGCGGACAGGAATTCCGCACGCCCATCCGGCAAGCTGGAATTCTACTCCGAGACCCTGGCGCAGCAGGGGCTGCCGGCCCTGCCCGAATGGCAGCCGGACTCGGCCCAGGCTGGCCCGGACGGCGCATTCCCCCTGCGCCTGCTGACCGCGCCCGGCTATTTCCAGAGCCACACTGCGTTCTCCGGCGTGGATTTCCTGCGCGGGCGGGAGGGCGCGCCGTGCTGCGTGCTGCATCCTCAGGACGCAGGCGCCCGTGGCCTGCGGGACGGCCAGCCGGTGCGCCTGTTCAACCAGCGCGGTGCGGTCGGCCTTACCTTGCGCGTGCGTGACGAGGTGCAGCCCGGCGTGGTGCTGGTGCCCGGACAGCGGCCGGATGACGAAGCGGTGTCGGGCACGGTGAACATGCTGTGCGCCGATACGTTCACCGATCTGGGTGCGGGGGCGACCTATCAGAGCACCTGGCTCGACATCGCGGCGTGGTCGCCCGCCTGAAACCGCCTGGACGTTGGCGAAGCGTCCAGACCCGGCCCGCCGGACATCACCGGTCCGCCTGGCATCAGTAGTGATGCGCCGCCTCGCACGCCGGTGTTGGCCGCGCGGGGTCCGGCACCTGTCGTTCGACCGGCTTGAGCAGCAAGGCCGCCTCCGGCCGGTGTCCCGCGGCGGACAGGCCGGACCGGACCGGGGAATTGCCCCCGTGCACGACGCTGCGCACCGCCTTGCAGTCCAGGCGCGCGGCGAGCAACTCCAGTTCCGCCACCAGCGCCGTCAGCACCGCCTGCGGGTCCAGCAGATCGATCGCCACGAAGTGCTCCGCCACCAGGATCCTGCCGCGCAGCAGGTCGTTGTCCACCCGGTAGCACACCAGGCCGCAGGGGAAGCTGCGCCCCGGCCGCCAAGCGGCGATGATACCGCCCTGCCCTGTCCGCTTCGGGCTGAGCAGGTGCCGGGCGAAGCGCACCCACGCAGATGAATTCAGCTCCGGGACAGCTTCGCGCACCAGCGGATAGACGGCCAGAATCTGGTCGGACGGCAGTGATCGGACGATACAGGACGACATCGGCGCAGCATCCCTCTGACCCCAGCAAGGATGGCGCGGCGGCCATGCGTTCGGCCTTGATACAGATCAAAGGGGTGCATGTTCGCCCGTACGGGAAATTCCGTATTGCATCCCCCTCTGCGCTGGTTAACACGTAAACGCGAGCCCCGTGCTCCTCGAGGTCAATGAATGAGCGCCGTCCTGTCCCGCCCGGTGATGCGTGACCATCAAGCCACGATCGAGCCGTGTGCGCATTGCGATGCGCGTCCGCACAGCGTGTGCAGCGCCATCGACGATCCGCATCTCGCGCGACTGGCGACTCTGGCGCAGGTGGTCGAGGTGCCGCCCGGTACCACCTTCATCGCCGAAGGCGATCCGGCCAGCCATTTCTTCAACGTCACCCGCGGCACCGCCAAGCTTTTCAAACTGCTGCCGGACGGCCGGCGGCAGATCACCGGGTTTGCCACGGTCGGCCACTTTCTCGGCCTGGCGGTGTCCGATACCTACGCGTTCAGCGCCGAGGCGCTGGAGCCGACGCGCTTCTGCCGCTTCTCCCGCAAGAAGCTGCGCGGCCTGCTCCAGGATTTCCCGGCCATGGAGGCCCGCCTGCTGGAAGCCGCCGGCAACGAGCTCGTGGCCGCGCAGGAGCAGATGCTGTTGCTGGGCCGCAAGACCGCGCGGGAGCGGCTGGCGTCGTTTCTGGTGATGCAGAACCGCCAGGCCACGCCCTGCCGGCAGGTGCCGGACCGCTTTCCGTTGCCGATGACACGCGGCGACATCGCCGACTACCTGGGGCTGACGATCGAGACCGTCAGCCGCACCCTGACGGCGCTGCGCAAGGAAGGGCTGATCGACGTTCCCAGCCCGGGCACCGTGGTGGTGCAAGACCGCCCCGCGCTGGAGAGGCTTGCCGGCGGGCTGTGCTGACCACGGGGTCGCCGCACCTCAGTGCGGGTACTGTCCCCCCGCATCCTGCTCGCGTTCCAGGCTTTGCGCCTCGACGAACAGCCGCGCGATCTGCTGGTGTTCCGACTTCAGCCTGCGTTCGATATCGCTGACGGTGCGTTCCACGTCGGCGCTGCTCAGGCGGTCCTCAAAATCCAGGCTCAGCGTGACCAGAACGGCATCCGGGCCGATCTGCAGGGTGGCCAGCTCGCCCAATCGCGCAATACCGGGCCAGGTGCGCACGGTCTGCGCGATGGCCTGACGAAGCTCCGGCACCGCCGATTCGCCGGTGAGCAGGCCGTGGCATTCGCGCGCCAGCAGCAGGCCGGCGCTGGCCAGCAACACGGCAATCACGATCGAGCCGATGCCGTCCCAGAACGGCTCGCCGGTCAGCTCGCTCAGGCCTATGCCGATGGCGGCGGCGGCGATACCGAGGAGTGCGGCGCTGTCCTCGAACAGGACGGCGAACACGCTGGGATCCTTGCTGCGGCGGATCGCGGCGTAGATCTTCCGCCCCTGTTGCGCGCGGCTGAGCGTGCGCAGGCTGATCACCCACGACGTGCCCTCGGCCAGCACCGCCACGCCAAGCACGGCGAAGCTGATCCACGCCGACTGGATCGGCTCCGGGTGCTTGATCTGGCGGATCCCGTCCAGCAGCGAGGCGCCTGCGCCCAGGCCGAACAGCATCACCGCCATCAGCAGCGCCCAGAAATACACTTCCATGCCGTAGCCGAAGGGATGCGCCTCGTCCGCCGGACGGCGGCTGCGGTGCAGGCCAAACAGCAGCAGCACCTCGTTGCCGCAGTCCACCGTGGAGTGGATCGCCTCGCTCATCATCGCGGAGCTGCCGGTGAAGAATGCCGCGCCGAATTTCGCCACGGCGATCAACAGGTTCGCCGCCAGCGCCGCACCGGCAACGAAGGTCGATTCGCTTTGCGCCATGCAAGCGAAACGCCGAAGATGGCGGCCCGTTCATTCGCGCTCTATCGCAGAACCGTCAGGCGCTGCGTCCACATCACCCGGTTGCGAATCGTCTGCCTGCATGTCCGAGCTTCCTGCCGCCTGCACGCTGCGCCCGATCCGCCCGGCCGACGCCGCGCCGGTCGCCGCGCTGAATTCGTGAAGCGTTCGCCGAGCTTCCCGTTGTTCCGGACCCGCCGATGTCGGCCCTGCGGGTCAGTGCCACGGATGTCAGCGCACATCTGCAAACCGGCGGCGGCGCGGTGGTTGCGGCCGATGGCCGGCTGGTCGGGTCGGCTCTGTGGCGCGAGACGGACGGCGGGCTGTATCTCAGCCGGGTTGCCGTCGCTCCGTTCTGGCGCGGCCGCGGCATTGCGCGGGTGCTGATTTCGGCAGCGGAAGTCGCCGCACGGCGGATGAACCTGCCCCGCGTTCACCTCAGCACGCGCCTTGTGCTGACGGCCAACCGGCGCCTGTTCGCCGCCTGCGGGTTCGTGGAGACGGTGCAGCACGCGCATCCCGGTTATGCCGAGCCGACCTTTGTCGATATGGAGAAATGGTTCGGGCCGGGCGACGACGACCTGTCCGGCCCCGGCCCCTCGCGGGTTTGATCCGGGACTGCCCGCCCAGCGTCATGGGCGCTGTTCCGGGGGGTTGCGGGGATTGGATTGCCTTCGGCATGACGAACTCATGGGTGGCGGGCCTTCGCCCACCACGACGTGGCAGGCTGGGCCGGTGGTTCGTCCACGCGATCCATCGGCCGGATTGTGATACAGCCTCCTCCGCCGAACGTGACACGGAATGACCTCCACCGACCGTGATGGGGAATGACCTCCGCCGAACGTGGCGCGAAACGGGCTCCGCCGACCGCGACCGAAAATGGTTTCCGCGGACGCCAACGACAAGCAGCCTTCACCGGCCGCGCGGCCGGAGGGATGCGCCTCGATCCACATGTATCCGTGTCCGTCATGACAGCGTTCGCGGGCACTCACTGCCGATAGGCAAGCCCCCGTTGCTCGGATACGCTCAGAGGAGATGCCGGCGCCTGACCGGCCCGCCTGGAGGAGACGCCGGACGTGCGGCCCTGGATGATACTTGCCGCGCTGGCGCTCGCCCGCGCTGGCTTCGGCTACCAGTTCCAGACCGTGGCCACGCTCGGCCCGGACCTCGTACCCCTGTTCCACCTGACCTACGCGGACCTCGGCAAGCTGATCGGCGCCTACATGCTGCTGGGCGCGTTCATCGCGCTGCCGCTGGGTGTGCTGGGGCGCCGGCTGGGCGACCGGATGGTGCTGGGCAGCGGCCTCGTCTGCATGGTGCTGGGCGCCGGCATCAGCGCCTGGATGGGCGGGCCCGACGGTATCGCCGCCGGCCGCATCGTCTCGGGTGGCGGCGCGGTGGCGATGATCGTGTTGCAGAACAAGGTGATCTCCGACTGGTTCAGCGGCCGCCGCTTCATGCTGGCGATCAGCATCTCGGTGTGCGCCTACCCGATCGGGGTGGGCAGCGCGCAGTTGATCCTGCCGCCGCTGGCGCAGGCCTATGGCTGGCCGGCCGCCTTCCTCTCAGGCGGCGTGCTGCTGGGCCTGGCGTTACTGTTGTTTCTTCTGAGCTATCGCCCGTCGGCGCAAACCGCCGACATTCCGCGGCATTTCTCGTGGCCCAGCGGGCAGGAATGCCTGTTGCTGGTGGTGGCCGGGCTGATGTGGACGTCGTACACCACCGGCTTCGCGGGCTACATCTCCTATGTCCCGTCCACGCTTTCATTGCGCGGCGAAAGCCTGGCGCTGATCGGCCTGGTGATGACCATCGCCACCTGGGGCAACGTGCCAGCCACGATGTTCGGTGGCGGACTTGCCGCCCGCTATGGCGGTTTCAAGGTATTTCTGATCGGCACGGCAGGCCTTGTGGTTGGCATGATCGGCACCGCACAACTCGGCTGGCCCGTGCTTTGGGCGGTATCGGTGGGCATTGTCGGGTCCGTGCATCCCGGCGTGATCATCGCGGTCGGCACGCTGTCGGCGCGGCCAGAGAACCGCGCCGTGGGACTGGGACTGTTCTACTCACTGTATTACGCGGGCGGCACGCTCGCCCCGGCGCTGTGCGGCCATGCCGCCGACGTCTATGGCGGACCGGCCGGCGCGTTGCTGGCGGCTTCGGTTCTTTCGGTCCTGGCGCTGCCGCTGTACCTGCTGCACCGCCGGCTTGCGGCGCACGAGGTCCTGCTGGCGGGCGGCTGACGCACCCGGCGACGGCAGAATTATCGCAAATAGTTGCTGCATCGCGACTGCCAGGTTGCGATGATAGTTGCTCGAACTCCATGTCGATTTGGCAGCTTTAGCCTGCACCAAAACCCAGGAGGACGCCTATGCCTGCGAAGAAAGCCGCCGCTCCGCCGAAGAAGGCAGCCGCCGCAAAGAGCGCCGTCCAGCCGACGGTAACACTGAAACAGATCGCGGCCGAACTGGCTGAGAACCACGAAATGCCGCGCAAGCAGGCGGAAGCCATGCTGGGCGACATGGTGGCCGCGACCGCGCGTCACTTGAAGAAAGGTGACAAGATCCGCCTGACCGGCCTGGGCATTCTGCAGGTCCGCAAACGCGCAGCCCGGATGGGGCGCAACCCCGCCACCGGCGAAGCCATCAAGATCAAGGCAAGCAAGAAAATCGCGTTCCGTCCCGCCAAGGAACTCAAGGAATCGGTCTGATCCGGCAGGCGGCCTCGGGACCGGCCTGTCCCAGGTCGTCATCCCGTGCCGGACTGCCGTGGCGCCTGGCTGTTCCGGTCGCCAGCCCCTGCCCCACTGCTGTCGTCGCGCAGTGGCACCTCCTCCTGGCCAGCCGGCTTCACAGTGCTTGCACGGAAGCCGGCGCGGCCTTTCAATGCCAGCCACGTATTGAACCAGAGGGGACGGCCATGACGATCCACGCGCGTCTCGCCCACATGGGCATCTACGTCAAAGACCGCGAAAAGATGCAGCGCTTCTATACCGAGGTGCTTGGCCTGATGGTCACCGACCAGGGCGAGGGTCGCGCGGGCATGCATCTCACCTTCATGAGTGCCAGTCCGGCCAACCACCACCAGGTGGTCCTGGTCACCGGGCGTCCCGACACCGGCGGGTTCAACCCGATCAACCAGATCTCCTTCCTGGTGGATTCGCTGGCCGACCTGCGGGAGGTGCACCGCCGCGCCCTGGCGTTGGGCGCCACCGACATGCGTCCGGTCAGCCACGGCAACGCGTGGTCGATCTACTTCAAGGACCCGGAGGGCAACACGGTGGAGGCGTATCTCGACACGCCGTTCCACGTGCCGCAGCCGCACGGCGAACCGCTGGACCTGGCGAAGTCGGACGAGGAGATTACGCGCGAAACGGAAGCGGCGTGCCGGAAGGATCCGGGCTTCATGCCGCGCGAGGCCTTCGTGCGCAGCCTGGGCGACCGCCTGGCGCAGTGATGCGCCAACCCGGGCTGGCGGCGGTCCGTGACGGCCGTCGTCAGTTTGGTGCACGGTCGCCCCCCCGGCCCGTCCTCGGCGTAAAATGCGTGCTGGCGCTCGGAAGCCGGACCTGCGGCGCAGGACGGACTTCGGATCGCCGCCAGGATCCACGCGCGGCGCTTCCTCGGACGGCGGCTGATACGCATTCCGCCAGCACCAGGCGTCATGAACGCCCGGACAGCAGCGCCACCACCTGCCGTATGTCGGACACGTGCTCGAGCCCGTCCACCAGCGCGACCAGCCTGTCCGCACGATCGTCCGGCAGCCGCTCCGCCGACAGCATCAGACAGCGCTGGAACTTCGCCAACGCCTGGGCGCGGGTCAGCGGTCGCGAGGGACTGGCGCGCATTGTCTCGCAGCGCCAGGTATGGCTCGCCCCGTTTGTCAGCCTCACCGTGACCGCCTGTGGCGCGAGCGCATTCGGGTCGGGATTGCCATCGGCTTCCACGCGCACGCGCTGCGCCAGGGCGAAACTGCGCGGGTCGGCAAGCTCCGTCCCGCGGAAGTGCAGCGGGTCCAGCACCCCGTGTTGCAGCACCTTGGCAATCGCGTAGGCCATGCACAGGCGAGCGTAGCTGGCGCCGGGCTGCGGCAGGGGCGCGCGCCCGACCAGCCGGACGATCAGTGGCGGCGCAGACACGACCACCGCCGCCACATCGTCCGCCGTGAAACCATATGCCTCCCGCAAGGCCATGACGCCCTCGATGCCGCCATGGGTGGCGCGGCCGGCCGGATAGGGTTTGTGACTGAACTCGGCGATTCGCCAGGCCCGGCCGAGTGCTTCCAGCGCGGCGGAGAGATCGTGCTCTCCTTCGAACAACGGCAGATATCCGTATGGCCCCTCGAACACCTGCTGTGCCGGGGCGAAGCCAAGCTGCGCGAGTTCGCAGGCATGCAACGCGGCGCGGGCGTTGAAGGCCACCTGTACCGGCAGGATCGGGCTGCCCTCGACATGCGCCTGCATGGTGCCGCTGGCCTGCGCGAGCTGCCAGGCGAAGGCCGCCTGGATGGCGGCCTGGTCCAGCCCCAGCACCCGCGCCGCCGCCGCCACGGCGCCGAATCCGCCCGCCGTGGCCGGCCGGAAGAAGCGGAAGCCGGCGCGTGATGCCAGACCCAGCGCGGCGGCGATATCGGCGCCGATCGCAACGGCGGTGATCAGCGTCCGGCCGTCGATGCCGCCCCGCCGTTCCGCCGCGGCCAGAGCGGCCGGCAGCGTGGTTGCCAGCGCGTGCACCACCGCGGGTTCATGCAGGCAGTCGTACTCCTGGTTGTGCATCTGCCAGGCATTGATGAACGCGGCCGCCGGCGCGGACAGGCGGTCGCTGCGGCCCCAGACCTGCGCCTCGGCGCTGCGGCCCCAGCCGCGGGCGGTGGCGAGCAGTCCGTCGCCGCCCTCCACCGACGAGCCGGCGACGCCGACACCCAGACTGTCGAGGATGAACACCTTGGCGGCCTGCACCGCCTCTTGGGAGAGGTGCGCGAACTGCGTGTTCACCGCATGCTCGGCAAATCGGGCTGAGGCTGTCATGGCGTCGCGCTTCCTCTCTGTCTTGCTTCAAACGGGGTTTGGCCGCTGACCGACGGATCCGGCGCCAGCACGGAGTTGCGGATGACGGTCACTGCGCTTCGTTGCCGATACCGGTCGTCGCATTCGAACACTCTGCCGGATTCGCCGCCGGTTGGCAGGCTTCGATGCGATCCGGTCGCCCGCGGGTGCCAACTGGTGGCGATCGTCCGTTTGTCTCGTACGTCGGGGCGAACGCATGCCGACCTGCCACAGCCTTGCCATCCGACCGTTGTCGGACCGGTATCGCGGCAGGCACGATGCCGCCGGACGCCGCGCTACAGGAACAGCGATGCCGACGAATTGACCTGAGGACCGCCTGGTGGTGGTGTGGGATCCGGCGATTCGACTGTTCCACTGGCTGACGGTCGCGCTGGTCGTTGCGGCCTACGTGACGTGGCGGCTGAACTGGATGGGCTGGCATGCCTGGGCCGGCGACGCCGTGCTCGCGCTGGTTCTGTTCCGCCTGGCCTGGGGGTTCGTCGGCAGCGACACGGCACGGTTCGCCCACTTCCTTGCTTCGCCACGTTCGGCCGTTCGGCATCTGGCGCGGCTGCCACGGCGCGAACCCGACGCGCAGGTCGGGCACAATCCGGCCGGAGGCTGGATGGTGGTGGTGCTGCTCGTTCTGCTGCTGGGGCAGACGCTGACCGGCATTGTCACCAACAACGACGTCGCCGATTTCGGACCATTGACCGAAGCGATGCCGGCCCGGGTCGCCAATCTGATCACCGATCTGCACGGCCTGCTGTGGCAGGCTTTGCTGGCCGCGGTAACGCTGCACGTCATCGCCATCGCGCTGTATGCCGCGGTGAAACGGCACAATCTGCTGGCGCCAATGCTGACCGGACGCAAGCGCCTGCCTGCCGCGCGCACACCGCCGCGTCTCCGGTCCATGGGGCTGGCGATCCTGCTGCTGGCGGTCAGCGCCGGAGCCGCGGCACTGCTCGCCAGCGCTTTGTGATACCGACCGGCGCCACGTATGACACACGGCCAGCCATTCAGCATCGTGGCCCGAACAGGCTGGCCATCCACGTCCTGTCACAGACGGGATCGGAAAAAGACGTGGATGCCGCGGCCGTCGCTCGCGATGGCGCTGTACTTCCGCACGCCGGCCAAACTCCAGGCCGGTGGCCGCGTCAGCCCATGTGGGGCGGTGTCACCTGGCCGCGAATTGCTCCGGACGGATGATCCTTGGTGTGCACGTTGATATACATGTCACCCGCCGTGAACTGCTTGGCCTGTGCCTGGCTCAGTGTGGCGCTGCCCTTGATCGGGCTGGACACCGTCTTGCCCTTGTGCGTGAGCCAGACTTCCACCGGGCCGTTCTTCCCCTTGGCGGCCGGCCCATGGAAATGCGCCATGGTCACCGGGCTGGACAGCCCGTGATAGCTGATCGACCAGGTCACCTTCCGCGTTGCCGGGTTATAGGTGAGGTGCGCGGTTCCGCTGCCGGAGGTCTTTACGGGCGGCACCTGCTGTGCACCGGACAATGGCACCGTGAAGGATACCGGCGCCCCCAGGGCAACCGAAGTCGATCCCGCCCAGGCCAACGGGATAATCGCAAGCAACGTCCGTCGAGAGACTGACATCTCCATCCGCCTTCCCTTGGTTAGCCATCCTGATCGAGTAATGGCGGCAGGACTTTAGAAGCAGCAGCGGCCGGCGCAAGTACCAGCCACCGCTCCCATTTGCGTGATACCGGCGTTTGTGCCGGACAATCCGGTCACTCCGCGGCGAGGGGCAGCCGACGGCCATCGCGCAACGCATCGGCCAGGCGGAAAGCCAGCTCCAGCGCCTGTGTTCCGTTCAACCGCGGATCGCAGTGGGTCTGGTAGCGCGCCGCCAGGTCCGCCTCCCCGAGGCCCTGGTCGCCGCCCAGGCACTCGGTGACGTCCTTGCCGGTCATTTCCAGGTGCACGCCGCCGGGATGCGTTCCTTCCGCCGCGTGGATGGCGAAGAAAGCGTGCACCTCCCGCAGGATGCGCGCGAACGGACGGGTCTTGCGGCCGTCGCCCAGCGTTACCGTGTTGCCGTGCATCGGATCACAGCACCACACCACGCTGCGCCCGTCCCGCTGCACCGCACGGATCAGCGCGGGCAGTTTCGCCTGCAACGTCTCGGCGCCCATGCGGGTGATCAGCGTGATCCGTCCCGGCGCGTTCGCCGGGTTCAGCACGTCGAGCAACCGCAGCAGGTCGTCCGCCTCCAGCCCTGGTCCGCATTTCAGCCCCAGCGGGTTGGCGACGCCGCGCAGGAAGGCGACATGCCCGTGATCCACCTGCCGCGTGCGGTCGCCGATCCACAGCAGGTGCGCCGAACAGTCGTACCAGTCCCCCGTCAGGCTGTCCTGCCGGGTCAGCGCCTCCTCATACGGCAGCAGCAGTGCGTCGTGTGCGATGAACAGCTCCGTGGTGCGCAGCGCCGCGGTCTGCACCGGCTGCACGCCGCAGGCCGTCATGAAGGCGAGCGACTCCTCGATGCGATGCGCCAGTTCGACGTAGCGCGCGCCCTGCGGCGAGGCGGCGATGAACGCCTGGTTCCACTGCTGCACCCGCCGCAGGTCGGCGAACCCGCCCTGGGCGAAGGCCCGCAGCAGGTTCAGCGTGACCGCGGCCTGGTTGTAGGCCCGCACCATCCGCGTCGGGTCCGGCACGCGCGCCGCCGCGGTGAAGGCCGGGTCGTTGATGATGTCGCCGCGGTAGCTGGGCAGGATCACGTCGCCCCGGGTTTCCGTGGGGGCGGAGCGCGGCTTGGCGAACTGCCCGGCCATGCGCGCGACCTTCACCACCGGCGCGGCGGCGGCGTAGCTCAGCACCACCGCCATCTGCAGCAACACCTTCACCGTGTCGCGCACCGCGTTGGCGTGGAACTCCGCGAACAATTCGGCACAGTCGCCGCCGAGCAGCAGGAAGCCGCGTCCGGCGGCGACTTCGGCGAGCTGGGACTGCAGGTCGCGCGCCTCGCCGGCGAAGATCAGCGGCGGCAGGTCGCGCAGGTCCGACTCCGCCGCGGCCAGCGCGGCGGGATCGGGATAGGCGGGGATCTGGCGCACCGGTTTGTCGCGCCAGTCCGCCGGGGACCAGGACATGGCGCGCTACTTCGCGTGCGGTTGCGCCGGCGGCGCGCCGGCGGCCGGCTGTTCGGCACCGGCCGGCTGCGGGTCGGGCCGGCGGTCGTCACGCGGCACGGACGGGCCGGTGATCACGTCGAAATCGAACGGGGTGGCGTGCATGGTAGCCTCCTTCGGGTTGGGAGGCCGCTTCACCGCTGGCGGGAATTTCGTTCAGGCAAGTCCAGACATACGAAAGCCGCCTTGGTGGGGCGGCTTCGGGGTCTTGCTCAGTGCTGCACGATCCTAGGCCGCCGGAATGTACCAGCGGTACCAAAATCGTGCGGTGGCGCGTTGGATCGGTGCCATGGGTTGGCGTGTAGCGCCGCGTCGGCAGAGCCGTCAAGCCATGGCTGTGACTGGAGACAGGGCGCAAATGCGGGCGGTCTGAAACAGTCGCGAGCCGAGGGGTGCGGCGGCTCTGCCCGCGCTGCCTGAGCGGTTCGGTCTGCTTCAAGCATTCAACACGGAGCACGCGGAGGGCCACGGAGCGATCCGGAGCTGCGCGGCCACGCAGTTATCACCCGCACCGCATCACATTGATTACTGGCCGCGGGCCTACACACCAGCGGTCCTTGCGAGGGAAAGCCGCTCCGTGGTTCTCCGTGGCCCTCCGCGTGCTCCGTGTTGAATGCTTGACAGCAGAACGAGCCGCCCGGCCGGCCGGGGGAACCCGACTGCGGTGCGGCAGATGCAACTGCCCCGGCACGGCACACGTGTAACGCGACCGTCAATCGATACCGACAACCACAAGGGGTTGTCCGAACCAAGCCCCGCACGATCCGCAACCTTGACCCTGTCACCGTCATATAAGCTTAACAGAACTGAAATCTTGGAGTCTCACTCTCCCCCTACGAGGGCGCAGCGCTTCGGCGCACGACCACGACTCAGGGGAACTATCACCATGAAACTCTCTACGGCGGTCCTGGCCCTCGGCCTGGCCGGCTTTACCGTTGCCGCCCAGGCGCAACAGATCACCGGCGCCGGCGCCACCTTCCCGGCCCCGGTCTATACAAAGTGGGGCGAGCAGGCGAAGCAGGCCATCGGCATCCAGTTGAACTACCAGGCGATCGGATCGGGCGGCGGACAGAACCAGATCCTGAACCGCACGGTGGATTTCGGTGCCTCCGACGCGCCGATGGCGCCGGCCAAGCTGCAGTCCGGCAACCTGCTGCAGTTCCCCACGGTGATGGGCGCCGTCGTGGTGATCGTGAACCTGCCGGACGTGAAGCCGAACGAGATCAAGCTGACCGGCCCCATCCTGGCCGATATCTTCGCCGGCAAGATCACCAAATGGAACGATCCCAAGCTGGCGGACCTGAACCACGGCGTGAAGCTGCCGCGCATGGCGATCGCGCCGGTGCACCGCGCGGACGGCTCCGGCACCACCTTCGTGTTCACCTCCTACCTGTCGGCGGTCAGCGCCAACTGGAAGAGCGACGTGGGTGCCAGCACCAGCGTGAACTGGCCGGCCGGCGCCGGCGCCAAGGGCAATGACGGCGTCGCGGCGACGGTGCACAACACACGCGGCGGCATCGGCTATGTCGAGTATGCCTATGCCAAGCAGAACCACCTGATCACCACGGAACTGCGCAACAAGGCAGGCCATTTCGTGCAGCCGACCATGAAGGCGTTCCAGGCCGGCGCCGGCAGCGCCGACTGGGACAACGCGCCGCACTACGCGGTGAACCTGATCGACCAGCCGGGCGACGCCACCTGGCCGATCATGTCGGCGACCTTCATCGAGCTGCCGAAGGATCCGAAGGACGCCACCCGCAGCGCCAACGTGATGAAGTTCTTCGACTGGGCCTACAAGAACGGCGACCAGACCGCGATCAGCCTGGACTACGTGCCGCTGCCGGAGTCGGTGAAGGACTCCGTGCGCAAGGCGTGGCGCGCCGAGGTGAAGGGACCGGACGGCAAGCCGGTGATGTGAGTGTCCAACGCCCCTGGTGACATCGCTCTGGTTGTGCAGCCCCGTCCGCAGGCCCGGCCCCGGGTTTCGTGCCGGTCACGCGACGCGCGGTCCGGCACGGACGCCGCCGCGGGCCGGTGGGACGGCTGCGACGACCGGACGGTGGCTGGCCCCAGGGGCCGCCGGCATGAAAGCTGCCCGGGGTCTGCGTCGGCAAAACCGGCGCGGACCCCATCTGGCAACGTCACCGACTTGTCGTCGGCGACCCGCCCCCGCCGTGTGGCTCTCGGCAGAATGCCTGCCAGCCGCACGCCGCCGCGCCTGCCCCGCCCATGCCGGCGCCCACGCGCATAGAAGACAGGATCGCACCCTTGCAGCAGGCCGTCGTATCTCACCCTGCCGCCCGCCCAGCCCGGCGCGGGCAAAGCACCGGCGACGTGGTATTCGCTGCCCTCGCCCGCTTCTCCGGCGCCTTCGTCCTGCTACTGCTCGGCGCCATCATCGTGCTGCTGTTCCTGGGCGGGCTGCAGTCGTTCCGGGCCTTCGGGCCCGGCTTCGTCGTCTCCGCCATCTGGGACCCGGTGAAGGAGCATTTCGGCGCCGCGGTGCCGATCTACGGCACCATCGTCACCTCGATCCTGGCGCTGGTCATGGCCGTGCCGATTTCCTTCGGCATCGCCTTCTACCTGACGGAACTGGCGCCGCAGTGGTTCCGCCGCCCGGTCGGCACCGCGATCGAACTGCTGGCGGCCATCCCGTCCATCATCTACGGCATGTGGGGCTTCTTCGTGATCGCGCCGGTCATGGCGCAGTCGATCCAGCCCTGGGTGATCGACACCTTCTACGACGTGCCGATCCTGCAGGACCTGTTCGCCGGCCCGCCCTTCGGCACCGGCATCTTCACCGCTTCGCTGATCCTGGCAGTGATGGTCATCCCGTTCATCGCCGCGACGATGCGCGACGTGTTCGAGACGGTGCCGCTGCCCTACAAGGAATCGGCATACGCCGTGGGTTGCACCACGTGGGAGGTGATGCGCTCGGTCGTCATTCCTTACACCCGCGTCTCGGTCGTGGGCGGCATCATGCTGGGGCTGGGGCGCGCGCTGGGCGAGACCATGGCGGTGACCTTCGTGATCGGTAACACCAACCGCATCTCCACCTCGCTGTTCGGCCCAGGCAACACCATCGCCTCGATCGTCGCCCTGGAATTCCCCGAAAGCCAGGCCGGGTCGCTGAAACTCTCCTCCCTGCTGGCGCTTGGCTTCATCCTGTTCGTCATCTCCTTCATCGTCCTGGCGATCTCGCGGGTGTTGCTGCGTCCGAGGTTGAAATCATGAGCGCAAGCCTGACCGCCGGGGTCGTTCCGGGCCCCGCCAAGAACCGCCGCCTGTCCGAACGGCTGGGCCGGCGACGCAAGCGGATCAACCGCCTGGTCGCGTTCCTGTGCGTCGCAGCAACGGTGATCGGCCTGCTGTTCCTGGCCTCGATCCTGTTCACCCTGCTGTGGCGCGGCCTGGGCGGGCTGAACGCCGCGGTGTTCACCAGAAGCATGGCACCGCCCGGCTCGAATGGCGGCCTGCTGAACGCCATCGTCGGCAGCATCATCCAGACCGTGATCGGCGCCGCGATCGGCACGCCGATCGGCCTGATGGTGGGCACCTACCTGGCGGAATATTCCGCCGGCTCCATGCTGGGCAACGCGGTGCGCTTCGTGTCCGACGTTCTGCTGTCGGCGCCGTCCATCCTGATCGGCCTGTTCATCTACCAGCTCGCGGTGCAGCCCTTCGGCGGGTTCTCCGGCCTGGCCGGATGCCTGGCGCTGGCCGTCATCGTGATCCCGATCGTGGTCCGCACCACCGAGGACATGCTGCACCTGATCCCCGTTTCGCTGCGTGAGGCCGCCGTCGCGCTCGGCACGCCGAAATGGAAGGTGATCGTGCTGATCTGCTACCGCGCGGCGAAGAGCGGTATCCTCACCGGCATCCTGCTCGCCGTGGCCCGCGTGGCCGGTGAGACGGCGCCGCTATTGTTCACCAGCCTCGGCAACCTCAACTGGTCAACCAGCCTGACCAAGCCGATGGCCAGCCTGCCCGTAACGATCTATCAGTATGCGGGTTCAGCGTTTCAGGACTGGGTGCAGCTCGCCTGGGTCGGCGCGCTGCTGATCACCGTCGGTGTCCTGGCCATCAACATCATCGCGCGACTCGCGCTCCGCGGCAGGAGTTAAGCGGAATGAGCACAACAACGAGTGACCAACAGGCAAGCTTCGGCGGAGTCCAGGCCCGGTCGGAGGTCGCGATCAATGCGCCGCGCATCGCCATCGAAAATCTCGATTTCTTCTACGGCAGCAACCGGGCTTTGAAAGATATCAATCTGAACCTTCCGGACCGCCAGGTGACCGGCATGATCGGCCCGTCCGGCTGCGGCAAGTCCACCCTGCTGCGCACGCTGAACCGGATGTACGACCTGTATCCCGGCCAGCGCGCCACCGGGCGGGTGATGATGGACGGCGACAACATCATTTCGGCCGATGTGGACGTGAACGCGCTGCGCGCCAAGGTCGGCATGGTGTTCCAGAAGCCCACGCCGTTCCCGATGACGATCTACGAGAACATCGCCTTCGGCGTGAAACTGCACGAGCGGCTGAGCCGGTCGCAGATGGATGAGCGGGTGGAATGGTCGCTGACCCGCGCCGCCATCTGGGATGAGGTGAAGGACCGGCTGAGCACCTCCGCCCTCGGCCTGTCGGGCGGCCAGCAGCAGCGCCTGTGCATCGCCCGCACCATCGCCGTGCGGCCCGAAGTGATCCTGTTCGACGAGCCCACCAGCGCGCTGGACCCCATCAGCACGCTGAAGATCGAGGAGCTGATCGACGAGCTGAAGAACGACTTCACCATCGCGATCGTCACGCACAACATGCAGCAGGCGGCCCGCTGCGCCGACCAGGTGGCGTTCTTCTATCTGGGCGAGCTGGTGGAGGTGGCAACCGCGGCGCAGATGTTCACCGCGCCCAGGGAACGCCGCACCCAGGAATACATCACCGGCCGCTTCGGCTGAGTTGGAGACGCACATCATGTCGGACGCACCGGACCACGTGGTAAAAAGCTACGACGCGGAGCTGAAGCGGCTCCGCGGCCTGCTCACCGAGATGGGCGGCATCGTCGAAAGCCAGGTGGCACTCGCGGCGGCGGCCATCATGGACCGCGATGCCGCCGCCGCCACGCGGGTGGTGGAGGACGACCCCAAGGTCGATGCGCTGGAGCATGAGGCCGAGCAGTTCGTGATCCGGTTGCTGGCGTTGCGCCAGCCGGTGGCGGAGGACCTGCGGCGCATTGTCGCGGCGCTGCGTATCACCGGCGACCTGGAACGGATCGGCGACTACGCCGCCAATGTCGCCAAGCGCAGCATCGTGCTGGCGCAGTTCTCGCTGCCGTTTTCGCTTGCCGGCCTGGCGCACATGGCGCGTCTGGTGCAGCAGAACCTGAAGATCATCATCGACACGGTCGGCGACAATGACGTGGACAAGGCGGTGGAGGTGTGGCGCGGCGACCAGGTGATCGACGACCTGTACAACGCGCTGTTCCGCGAGCTGATCACCTACATGATGGAAGATCCGCGCAACATCACGCCGTGCACGCATCTGCTTTTCATTGCCAAGAACCTGGAGCGCATCGGCGATCACGCGACCAATATCGCCGAGGTGATCTATTACGCGGTGAAGGGTGAAACGCTGCCCGACACACGCCCGAAAGGAGACACCTCTGCATACGCAGTGGTGAGGGGAAAGGAATAATCAGTGAACACTGCGATGGGGCTGCCTCGCCCCCTGCGGGAGCCGGCGCTGCGCGAGACCGGCTCCGCCCTGTCGAAGCCCGTGGTCCTGGTGGTGGAGGATGAGGCGGCGCTGGCCACCATGCTTCGCTACAACCTGGAGAAGCAGGGCTTCCGCGTCGAGGAAGCCAGCGACGGGCAGGAAGCCCTGACGCGCATCGCCGAAGTCCAACCGGACATGGTTCTGCTGGACTGGATGCTGCCGGTGATGTCCGGCCTGGAGGTCTGCCGCCAGATCCGCCGCAGCCCGGCCACGCGCGACCTGCCGGTGATCTTCCTGACCGCACGCACCGAGGACCAGGACGCGGTGCGGGGCCTGAATACCGGCGCCGACGACTACATCACCAAGCCGTTCAGCACGGAGGCGCTGCTGGCGCGCATGCGGGCGCTGCTGCGGCGGGCGAACGCGGTGCCGGCGAAGGGACAATTGACGTTCCACGACATCAGCCTGGACCTGGCGGCGCACCGGGTCAGCCGCAACGGCCGGCGCATTCACCTGGGCCCGACCGAGTTCCGCCTGCTGGAGTTCTTCATGCAGCACCCACGCCGGGTGTTCACCCGCGAGGAACTGCTGGACGCGGTATGGGGGCCGGACATCCACGTCGAGCCGCGCACGGTGGACGTGCATATCCGCCGCCTGCGCAAGGCGATCAACGGTCCGGACGAGCTTGACGTGGTGCGTACCGTGCGCACGGCCGGCTACGCGCTGGACACCGAGCCGGCCTAGGGGCTGCCGCCTCTCACTGCGGTAATGGTGCGGCGGTGGGGAACTGCGGACTGCCTGGCGGTCCCGGCGGGCATGCGCCGCTCGGCAAGCCCGTCGTTCGGCCCTAACCCGGCAGGACAGTGATGCGGGGTGCCGGGCACTGCTCTGCCACCGGACGGGTGGCCGGCATGGGTGCATCGGGCGCCAGCCATCCGGCAGCGAACCGGGCAGGGCAACGGGTCCATGACCTGAGGCCGTAATGGCGGATTCTGGACCGGATTCAACAAGCTGACGCCGAAACGGAGTCAGGGTATCAGCGTGGTCTGGAGATGCCCGCGCTCGCGCCACGAACATCCGGCGCCGGCACGGCGGTCCTCCGGTTGCGTTCTCACGGCATGAAATTCCGGTATCCCACTTCAGTCTCGGCCACGCGGCGGCTAGAATAAGCCGTTGAGAGGCCATCGTTGCGTGCAGAGTCCACGTTGATTCAGGTCAATGAGACACCGGATTGAGCGCCTATCCTGCCCGCATTCCGAGATGCACCGGCCGAGTCGTGCCGGTATGCCTGTCCACTTGGCCTGACACGCGAAGAAGGGTGCCGTCCGCATGAGCCAGTTTCACGCCTACTGCCGCCAGTCACTGGACGATATCCG
The DNA here is from genome assembly GCA_963721065.1 of uncultured Alphaproteobacteria bacterium. Classification (GTDB taxonomy): domain Bacteria; phylum Pseudomonadota; class Alphaproteobacteria; order Acetobacterales; family Acetobacteraceae; genus CAWBLP01. Next base: position 26,778 of record CAVRHO010000007.1, on the reverse strand, counting down.
GGCGCAGGGGCGTTACCGGGAGTTCACCGCGCTGGAGAAGCAGGCCGAGCGGTTCCCGTATTACCGGCGGCCGGATGGGGCCGAGGTGCTGGTGTGGTCGTCGAACGACTACCTGGGCATGGGCGGCCACCCGGTGGTGGTGGCGGCGGCGTGCGAGGCGGCGCAGCGGATGGGCGCCGGGGCCGGCGGCACCCGCAACATCAGCGGCACCAGCCCGGCGCACGACGCGCTGGAGGCGGAGCTGGCCGACCTGCACGGCAAGCAGGCGGCGCTGGTGTTCACCTCGGGCTTCGTGTCGAACCAGGCCACCCTGTCCACCGTGCTGAACAGCCGCCCCGCCGGCCCGGATGAGCTCTGGCACGTGTTCTCCGACGCCAAGAACCACGCCTCGATGATCGCCGGCATCAAGGGCGTGCGGGCGGTGGTGCACGTGTTCCGCCACAACGACCTGGACCACCTGGAGGCGCTGCTGCGGGAGGCACCGGCCGCGGCGCCGAAGCTGATCGCCTTCGAGTCGGTCTATTCGATGGATGCCGATATCGCCCCGATCGGCGCGATCTGCGACCTGGCGCAGCGCTACGGCGCGGTCACCTACCTGGACGAGGTGCACGCCGTGGGCATGTACGGCCCGAATGGCGGCGGCGTGTCGGAACGGGACGGCGTGGCGCACCGGGTGGACATCATCGAGGGCACGCTGGCCAAGGCATTCGGCTGCCAGGGCGGCTACATCGCCGGCGATGCCGAGGTGGTGGACTACATCCGCTCGGTGGCGCCCGGCTTCATCTTCACCACCTCGATGGCGCCGATGGTGGCCGCCGCGGCACTGGCCAGCGTGCGGCATGTGCGGCAGGACGCCATGCGTCGCGCCCGCCTGTTCGAGCGGGCGGACGCGCTGAAGCGCCGCTTCGACGCCGCCGGCCTGCCGCGCATCGAATCGGCCAGCCACATCGTGCCGCTGCACGTGGGAGAGGCCGCGCTGTGCAAGGAGGTCAGCCGCCGGCTGCTGGACGAGTTCGGCATGTATGCCACGCCGATCAACTATCCCACGGTGCCGCGCGGCGAGGAGCGCCTGCGCTTCACCCCCACCCCGCTGCACACCGACGCGATGATGGACAGGCTGGTGGAGGCACTGCTGCAAATCATTCGCCCGGCGCAGCGCAAAGCCGCCTGAGCATGCTCAATCGGGGGAGGTCGGGCACCTCCTCCTCCCGTTACGGGAGGGGGATGGCGGAAGGGGCCGCACGTACGGCACCGGAACCCGCCCCACCGGCCGCGGCCGGCCGCGTGCCCCCTTCCCCCAGCCCCCTTCCAGGACAGGAGGGGGTGGAGACCGCAGAATGATCATCGAACTCGGGCACTTCGCCCTGATCCTGGCGCTGTTCGTGGCGATGGTGCAGTCCACCGTGCCGCTGATCGGTGCGGCGCGCGGCAATACGGCCTGGATGGCGACCGGACGGTCCTGCGCGATCACGGTGTTCCTGCTGACCGCGCTGGCGATGCTGGCGCTGATGCACGCCTACGTGACATCCGATTTCAGCGTGCTGAACGTCGTGCAGAACAGCCACACGGACAAGCCGCTGCTGTACAAGATCACCGGCGTGTGGGGCAATCACGAGGGCTCCATGCTGCTGTGGGTGTTCATGCTGTCGCTGTGCGCCGCGGCGGTGGCGGTGTTCAGCAACAACCTGCCGCCCGAGCTGCGCGCCCGCGTGCTGGCGGTGCAGGGCATGATCGGCGTCGGCTTCATGCTGTTCATCCTGCTCACCTCCAACCCGTTCCTGCGCGACTTCCCCGCACCGGCGAACGGGGACGGGCTGAACCCGGTGCTGCAGGACCCGGGCCTCGCCTTCCATCCGCCGTTCCTCTACCTGGGCTATGTCGGCTTCTCGGTCGCCTTCGCCTTCGCCGTGGCCGCGCTGATCGAAGGCCGGGTGGACGCCGCCTGGGCGCGCTGGGTGCGGCCATGGACGCTGGCGTCGTGGTGCGCGCTGACCATCGGCATCGCCATGGGCTCCTGGTGGTCGTACTACACGCTGGGCTGGGGCGGCTGGTGGTTCTGGGACCCGGTGGAGAATGCCTCGCTGATGCCCTGGCTGGTGGGCACCGCGCTGATCCACTCCTCGATCGTGGTGGAGAAGCGGGACACCCTGAAATCCTGGACCATCCTGCTGGCGATCATCACGTTCTCTCTGTCGCTGGTGGGCACCTTCCTGGTGCGCTCGGGCGTGCTCAGCTCGGTGCACGCCTTCGCCGTCGATCCGAAGCGCGGGATGTTCATCCTGCTGCTGCTGGTGGTGGCGATCGGCGGCTCGCTGAGCCTGTATGCGATCCGGGCGCCGGCGCTGAAGGGCGGCGGGCTGTTCGCGCCGGTATCCCGCGAGGGCGCGCTGGTGCTGAACAACCTGCTGCTGTCCTGCGGCTGCGCCACGGTGTTCCTGGGCACGCTGTACCCGCTGTTCCTGGATGCGGTGGGCGGGCCGAAGCTGTCGGTCGGGTTTCCGTTCTTCAACCGCACCTTCGCGCCGCTGATGGTGCCGATGCTGCTGGCGGTGGGCGTGGGGCCGCTGATGGCCTGGAAGCGGGGCGACCTGCTGGGCGCGCTGCAGCGCATCTGGCTGGCCTATATCATGGCGGGCGTCGCCCTGCTGGTCGGCTTCTACGTCACCCATGGCGGGCCGGTGCTGGCGGTGCTGGGCCTGGGCCTGGCCGCGTGGCTGGCCACCGCGGTGGTGGTGGAATGGGCCGACCGCGTGAAGCTGTTCCGCGCCTCGCTGCATGATAGCTGGCGGCGGGCCATCCACCTGCCGCGCGCCGCCTACGGCATGAGCATCGCGCATTTCGGCCTGGCGGTGTCAGTCGCCGGCTTTTCCGCCTCGGCCTTCGATGTCAGCTCGATCCAGGCACTGAAGGTGGGCGACTCGCTGCAGGTCGCCGGCTACACGATGCGCCTGGACAGCGTGCGGCCCAAACCGGGTGAGAACTTCACCGCGCAATACGCCAGCATCAGCATCAGCCGCGACGGCAAGCCCATCGCGGTGGTCCACCCGCAGAAGCGCTTCTTCCCGCTGCAGCAGGAGACCACCAGCGAGACCGCGATCCGCACCAACCTGCTGGCGGACCTGTATGTCGCGCTGGGCAACCAGGACAGCAGCGGCCAGTACACCGTCCGCGCCTACTGGAAGCCGCTGGTGCCGTGGATCTGGATCGGCGCCATCTTCATGGCGTTCGGCGGGCTGGTCAGCCTGAGCGACCGGCGCTGGCGGGTGGGCGCCGCGGCCCGCGCCCGCCGCCCCGCGGCCGCGCTGCAGCCGGCGCCCGGAGAGTAACGATGCGCCGCCTGATCTACCTGCTGCCGCTGCTGCTGTTCGTGGTGATCGCCGGCTATTTCACGCTGGCGCTGCGGCCCGGCTACGACCCGCACACCCTTCCCTCGGCGATGATCAACAAGGAAGCGCCGCAGTTCCACCTCGCTGGGCTGCATGGGGAGGACCTGGCGCTGGACCAACTGAAGGGCCGGCCGGTGGTGATCAACTTCTTCGCCTCCTGGTGCGTGCCCTGCCGGGTGGAGCAGCCGCTGCTGATGCAGCTCTCCAAACGTGACGACGTGCGGCTGTACGGCATCGACTACAAGGACAAGCCCGAGGACGCCCGCAAGCTGCTGGCCGCGCTGGGCAACCCGTTCCGCCGGATCGGCATGGACCGTGAGGGCAAGGTCGGCCTGAACTTCGGCGTGTATGGCGTGCCGGAGACCTATGTCCTCGACAAGACGGGCCATATCCGCAAGCGCTTCGTCGGCCCGCTGACCGCCGAGGCGGTGAACAAGGAGCTGCTGCCCTTGCTGAAGCAGTTGGGATCATGAGCCTGCACCGTACCCGGCGCTGCGCCCCCGCTCTGTGCGCCCTGCTTGCCGCGCTCGTCCTTCTGGCCGGCGCCTTCGCCGCCCCGGCCCGCGCCGTGGAACCCAGCGAGCGCCTGGCCAATCCGGCGCTGGAGGCGCGCGCCGAGGCGATCGGCCGCACCCTGCGCTGCCTGGTGTGCCAGAACGAGTTGATCGAGGAATCCGGCGCCGACCTCGCCCACGACATCCGGGTGATGCTGCGCCAGCGCCTGGCCGCAGGTGACACGAACCAGCAGGCGATCCAGGCGATCGTGGACCGTTACGGCCAGTTCGTGCTGCTCAAGCCGCCCGTGGAACCGGCAACCTATGTTTTGTGGTTCGCGCCTGCCGGCCTGCTGCTGATCGGTCTGGCCGGCGTGGTGATCTGGCTGCGCCGCCGGCCGGCCACCGCCACCGCCGCGGCGCCGCTGAGCGCCAGCGAACAACACCGGCTGGACAGCCTGTTGCAGGAAGGCGAGCAGTAATGGTGCTGGCACTGATTTTCGCGCTGCTCGCCCTGGCCACACTCTCGGCCGTGGCGCTGCCCCTGCTGCGGCCGGCCCAGGGGGTCGCCGACCGTGGCCAGTTCGACCGGGCGGTGTACCGCGACCAGTTGAGGGAGCTGGACCGCGATCTTGCCCGCGGCGTGCTGAAGCCAGAGGAAGCGACGACCGCCCGCCTGGAAATCCAGCGCCGCCTGCTGGCGGTGGAAGGCCGCAGCGCCAAGGGCTGGGCCAGTACCGGCAGCAGCCCCCTCGCCGCCGCCGCCGTCACCGCCTTCGTGCTGATCGGCGCCGGAGCACTCTACATCCGGCTCGGCTCCCCCGCGCTGCCCGACATGCCGTTCGCCTCCCGCACGGATGAGAGCACGGCCGTGGCGCAGAACACGCAGCATCTCGATCTGCGGGATGCGGCCGAGAAGCTGCGGCAGAAGCTGGCATCCGACCCCAACAACGCCGACGGCTGGCTGCTGTACGGACGTACGGAATCGATGCTGGGCCACTGGGACAAGGCCCGCAGCGCCTATGACCGCGCCATGACACTGGGCCGGAACGGGCCGGACGTGCAGGCCGCCTACGGTGAGATGCTGGTGATGGGCGAACGGGGCATCGTGTCGCCAAAAGCGCGGGACACGTTCAAGCAGGCGCTGAAGGCGGATCCTGGCAACGACGTCGCCCGCTACTACCTGGCGCTGGCCGACGCACAGGCCGGCCAGGTGAAACAGGCCATCGCCGGCTGGATGAGCCTGGCCGCCGATATCCCCGAGCAATCGCCGATGCGCGCGGAAATCGCCCGTCGCGTCGCCGCGGCGGCACAGTCGGGCGGTATCCCGGCCCCGACGCTGCCCAAGGGCACGCCGGCAAAACCTGCCGAAGCGGCCGCGCCCGGCCCGGATGCGGCGACCATGGCAGCCGCCGCCAAGCTGCCGGCGAAGCAGCGCGAGCAGATGATCCGCGGGATGGTGGCGCAACTCGCGGCCAAAATGGAGAAGCATCCGGACGACCTGGATGGCTGGATGCGCCTGGGCCGCGCCTACATGGTGATGGGAGAGAAGGACAAGGCGGCGGACGCGTTCCGGCACGCAGCCACGCTCAAGCCGGACGACCCGGAGATCAAGCTGCGGCAGGCCGAAGCGTTGCTGGTCGGGCTGAAGGGCAGCGATCCACTGCCGCCGCGTGCGGTAGCGCTGCTGCGGGACGTGGAAAAGGCAGCGCCGAACCAGCCCGAGGCGCTGTGGTACCTCGGCGTGTTCGCCGCCCGCGGGGGGCACCCTGCGCAGGCGCGTGACTACTGGACCCGCCTGTTGAAGGTGCTGCCGGCCGACAGCGCCGATGCCAGGATGGTGCAGACGGCTTTGGAGCAGGTGAAGGCGAAGTAGTATCGACTTGTCTGCTCTTTCCGACGGCACCACACCGCCGTGGCGACATTCGGCCGTGGCACCACACGACCGTGGCGAGAAGTGCGGCGTCGTTCCCCGCGAGCGCGACGGAAGACGCCGCCCTCCTACCCCGCCGGCCCCATGCGTGCTGAAGCTGGATGCCCCGGCACCTTGAAGCGCTTGCCGGTATCGGTGACCTCCGTCCCCTCGACCTTCAGGATCGAGAAGTCCTGGTCGGAGAAATTGCCGACGTAGAGATAGCGGCCATCCGGAGAGAACGCGGCAGGTTCGGGAAGCACACCGACTGGAAGCGTCTTGATCGGCGTCACCGTCTTGCCGTCGATGTGCAGGATCGTCACGCTGCCGGTGGGGTGATGGAACCAGGCCTGCTTCATGTTGGATCCATCCACGTTGACCACCGCCGCCACGTCGCCCTTGGGGCTCATCGCCAGCCCCTCCGGCGCGTCACCCACGGTGACGCGCTGGATCACGTGCGGGTGCTTGCCCTCCAGATCCACCACGCTGACGGAATCGGCATTCCCGTCGGAGGACCCGTGGTGGCCGTTATCGGCGGTAATCGCCAGGCGGGAGTCGGGCGAAATCACCACGTTGTAGGGAAACGTGCCGGTCGGCAGATCGAGCTTGCCGTCGTGTACGGAGTCGCCGGTGACATCCAGCACCGCGATGGCATTCCCGGGCGATTTCAACGCCAGCGCGTGCTTGCCGTCCGGAGCGAATTCAACGGCCGACACGCCCGGGCCAACCGGCACCGTAGCGGTCGGGGTCACCTTCCCGCCTGCGATTTTCAGGACACTGACGGTTCCATCGGCGCGATTGCTCAGCAGTGCCATGCGGCTGTCCGGACTGATCGAGACGCCGGACGGTTGCTTGCCGACGGTAACGGTCTGCACCAGCTTCGGCGGCTGTGCTGTCATGTCGATCACGAACACCTTGTTGGTCGGCACCAGTTTGCGTGCGCCGTTTGCCTCGGCCACCGTCATCGAATCCGCCACCAGCGCCAACTTGCCGTCGGGTGCGATCGCGACATTGGTCGGCGGCCCGACGATGGAGTTCTCCAGGGGCAACGTGGCGACGATCTTCGGGACCTCGGGTTCGGCGAGATCGACAATCAGCACGCGATCCGCGCCGGTGGGATTGACCACCGGCTTGCCCTGGGCGTCGGTCCCGGGCTTCTGGTCCGTCCCGACAATCATGTACGGAGCAGCCCAAACTGCACTGGCACTCGACAACACAACGATGCTGGCGGCGCCCAAGTAGCGGCACAGATTTCCTGGCATGTTTGGTTTCCCTCCCGACTGTATTATTTTCCGGTTTTATGGTCGGGGATGTGGGGGCGACGCGCATTACATGCAAGCGGCTGCATTCGCCCGTTCGCCTTCCCGCCGTTGGCGATATGCCACGGGCGAAAAAGAGGCAGGGGCCCTGCGATTCGTCCTGCAGGGGATGGCTGGTGGCCGGCCGCCTCAGTGGGCGATGTAGTCCATGCGTCCGCCGTCCACCGCCAGCACCTGGGCGGTGATCCAGCCGGCATCCGGTCCTGCGAAGAAGGCCACGGCGTTGGCGATGTCCTCCGGCCGGCCGATCCGGCCGGTCATGGCGTGGCTGCCAATGCGCTGCGCCAGGTCGTTCCATTCCGCCGTGTCGCGGTTGCGCCGAGCCATCTCGGTTTCGATGAAGCCGGGTGCAACGGCATTGACGGTGATGCCGTGCGGCCCGAGTTCCATGGCGAAGCGCCTGGTCAGGATGTTCACCTCGGCCTTGGTCGCCGCATAGAAGGCATTGTTCGGCAGGGCGGTGCCGATCCCGGCGATCGACGAGACGTTGACGATGCGGCCGTAGCCGCGCGCCCGCATCCCGCCCGCCACGGCACGGGTCGCGTGGATCACGCCGTCCACGTTGACCTGGCGCATGCGTGCCATCTGGTCGCGATCATAACTGTCGAGCGTGGCGGGGTGGGACACGCCGGCGTTGTTCACCAGCACGGTGACCGCCCCGAATTCGGCACCGATGCGATCGATCATGGCCTCCACGGCGGCGTCGTCCGCCACGTCGGCGGCCACCGCCACCGCCCGGCCGCCCTCGGCGCGAATCTCCGCGACCACCGAGTCCGCCGCCTGGCTGTGGGCGATGTAGTTGACGCACACCGCAGCCCCGTGCCGCGCCAGCCGCCGGGCGATGGCGCGCCCGATGCCGCGCGCTCCGCCGGTGACAAGGGCGACCTGCTCACTCCACTCCATCGCGAACCTTCTCCTGCGCTGCGCCGGTGCCGGACGGGCAGCCGTGGTGGCCCAAACAGCGCAGCCCGCACCTGGTTCACACGTTGTGGCGATTTCGCCAATTCTGGCGAATATATGGCAAACCTTGCATTTTTCGGTTGCGTTGACTCGCCAGGAACCGGCAAACATCCGCCTGGGCGATGCCCACGGATGCGTGAAGTTCCACAGTAGGATTGGCGATTCTCGTTTCCGTGTCAAACGTTCGGCACGCCGCCGGTCGGCAGCAAGGCGCCGGCCCGATCTCGAACAAGTGGATACGCTTATGTCGCAAACTGGCCCGTTTTCGGTTGAAGAGCACGTACACGGTGACACGGTCTGGGTGGCCATCCGTGCCCGCGGCGCCGAGTGGTCCTGGCTGACACGGGACGAAGCGGCCCGTCTCGGCCGCGAATGGGCGGCCAAATACGGCCGGGCCGACGGGGACGGTGGCGCCGACCGGTTCCTGGCCGCCGCCGAGTAGCGTTCGGCCACCGGCGGATCACACCTGGGGGAAACCCCGTCCGCCAGGGTGCAGGCAACCGGTTTCGCTGTCGTCCATCGTGCGGACCCGCCGTTGCCGGGCGCGCAGCGGTTCGATGCGTGCCACCCACCCGGTTTTCACGAGGTCCGTTTCACGCAGCGGGGCTTTGCTGGCAGCGGTGCCGCAGAGGCGCTGGTTCGTCGCGCCGTACAGCCGGGGCACCGGCAATCCCGGGCGTTTGACGGGGGGATTGGCGACTGCCCCGCCATTCATCGTATCGTGTCATCCGCTTTGGCCCCGCCCGGCCAACCGGAGGAAACGACGATGCTAGGACTGATGCAGCCACACGGGCTGATGATCTCCGCGATGCTCCGCCACGCAGCCCGGCACCATGCCGAGGCCGAAATCGTGTCTCGGACCCACGAAGGCGGCATCCACCGCAGCAATTGGGGTGAACTGGAAGGGCGCGCCCGCCGGCTGGCGCGGGTGCTGCAGCGCCTGGGGATCAAGGCGCAGGACCGCGTCGCAACGCTGGCCTGGAACAACCACCGCCACCTGGAAGTGTACTACGCCGCACCGGGCATGCAGGCGATCTGCCACACCGTAAACCCCCGGCTGCATCCAGACGACATCGCCTACATCATGAACCACGCCGGCAACTCGGTGCTGTTCGCCGATGTCAGCTTCGCCCCGCTGGTCAGCGCCGTCGCGCCGCACATCAAGGACACTGTCCGAACGGTAGTGATGATGGCCGACGCGGCGAGCATGCCGGAGGTGACGCTGGCCCCCGGCATGCAACTTCAGTGCTACGAGACACTGATGGCGGCGGCGGACGACGACTACGCCTGGCCCAGCTTCGACGAGAACACCGCCAGCGCACTGTGCTACACCTCGGGCACCACCGGCCGGCCCAAGGGCGTACTGTACAGCCACCGCTCCACCGTGCTGCACGCCTACGCCATCGCGCTGCCCGATGTGCTGGGCCTGCGGGCGGTCGATCGCATCCTGCCGGTGGTGCCGATGTTCCACGTCAATGCCTGGGGAATCCCGCACGGCACGGCCCTGACCGGCGCCGGCCTGGTGCTGCCCGGACGGCACCTGGACGGCGCCAGCATGGCCCACCTGCTGAACCAGGAACGCGTCACCATCACCTGCGGTGTGCCCACCGTCTGGCTCGGCCTGCTGCAGCACCTGCGCGCCAGCGGTGAGCGGCTGGAGGCGACCCGGCGCATCATGACCGGCGGATCCGCCGCCCCGCCCCTGCTGATCGAGGCATTCCGCGACGAGTATGGCGTGGCGGTGGAACACGGCTGGGGCATGACGGAACTCAGCCCGGTGGGCACCTACAACGCCCCCAAGCCGGCGCAACTAAGCCTGGGCAAGGAGCAGGCGGCGCAGCACATGCTGAAGCAGGGCCGCGTACTGCCCGGGGTGGACATGAAGATCGTCGATGCCGACGGCAAGGAACTGCCCTGGGACGGCGAGGCATTCGGCGACCTGCTGGTGCGCGGCCCCTGGGTGTGCAGCGCCTATTACGGCGAAGAACCGGGCAGCGCCGTGGATGCCGACGGCTGGTTCGCCACCGGCGATGTCGCCACCATCGACCCGGACGGGTTCATGCAGATCACGGACCGGTCCAAGGACGTGATCAAGTCGGGCGGCGAATGGATCAGTTCCATCGCGCTGGAGAACATCGCGGTATCCCACCCCGACGTGGCCGAGGCGGCGGTGATCGCCGCGCACCATCCGAAATGGGACGAACGGCCGCTGCTGCTGGTGGTGCCGCGCCCCGGGCACACGGTGGACCCCGATTCGGTGCTGCGGATCTATCAGGACCGGGTGGCCAAATGGTGGGTGCCGGACGCGGTGCTGGTGCTGCCGGAACTGCCGCATACCGCGACGGGCAAGCTTCAGAAGACGGCGCTGCGGACGAAATACCGCGGATATTTCGGGACAGCCGATTGATTTGCGCTAGATTGACCGCCGATTGATCCGGGAGACGCCTGTTCACCGACAGGATGGGAATGCCAGACTCAACCAGTTCGAAAACGCCAAGGAACGGTCGGTCGCCTGCAATGACGGTGCCTATCCTGCATACACTGGGGCAGATGTCCGACGCCCTCGCCGCGCTGGTCAACGACGCCGCGCCCATGCTGTGCGCCATCCGGACCGGCCCCAACCGGCATGTCACCGGACTGGTCTGGCGCCCCGAACTGGTGGTGACCTGCGATCAGCCCCTGCCCGCGCAGGAGAGCTACACCATCGTCCTGCCGCCGGGCGCCTCTCTGCTGCCGGCGCGACCGGCCCGGCGCGACCCGACATCCAACCTCGCTTCGCTGGAACTCGACACCCAGTTGCCGCGGCCGTCGATCCGCGGCGGCAAGGAACCGGCGGTGGGCAGCCTCGCCGTGGTGCTCAGCGCCGATGTGGATGCCAGCCCGACCGCAAGGATGGCGATGGTCCGCCGGGTCAGCGCCAACGGACCGATCGGCCCGACGATCACCCTCGACCTGCCGAACGGCGGCGTCGAAGGCGGGTTCGTCCTGGATGTCCGCGGTGGGCTGCTGGGCATGCTGATTCCCGGGATGGGCGGCGATGCGCTGGTGGTTCCGCATGCAACGATTGCCCGCTTCGCCGACCCGCTGACCATGGCGGGCGTCGCCCCTGCCCGGCTGACCGTGGAAGGCCGCCCCTGGCTGGGCGTCGCATTGCAGCCGATCGCGCTGACCGATGATGCCCGGCCGATCGCCGGCCAGAAGTCCGGCCGACTGGTGGTCAGCCTCACCCCCAACGGCCCGGCCGACCAGGCCGGGGTGCGGCTCGGCGACGTGTTGCTGGCAATCGACGGTAAGAGCGTGATGGGCAGCAGTGGACTGCGCAGCATGCTGGGCAGCGAGCAGATCGGCAGCCCGGTGCGCATCCGGCTGATGCGCGAAGGCAGGTTGCGCAACTGCAGCGTCGTCGTGGCGCCGCACCCGTCGTCGCAGGCGTGAGAGTATCGCGCCGCGCCGTCACAACCGGCCCCGCGACCCCACCCAGGCCCGCAACCCCACCCAGGCCCGCAACTCCACCCAGGCCCGCGATCCCACCCACGGGCGCGATGCTGGCCGCGGGGAGGGAAAGCGTTGTCCACAGCCAAACCCTGTTGCGTTTTCCACATCAACCCCGTCAGACTGTAGACCGTCTGTAGGCTTTTCAGGAAAGCGCATGGCAGCGGTCGAACAATTCGGCGACGAGCAGACCATCACGTTTCGCGCCCCGGCGGACTGGGGCCGGGACGTGGCGCCGCCTGAGGATGCGGTCCACGTGCTGCTGCTGCTGCAGGAAAACGACGAGGGTGCACCGCGGCGGATCGTCCTGCGCTCGCTGCCCGTCACCATTGGGCGCAGCCCCCCGGCCGAACTGGTGCTGGAGGGTGGCACGGTCTCGCGCCGCCATTGCCGCCTCGAGCTGAACAACGGGCAGCTCATGCTGACCGACCTGGGTTCCACCAACGGCACCTTCATCAACGGCACACGGATCGAGGGCGCCGTGCCGCTGCAGGACGGTGCCGCCCTGGGCATCGGGTCCCACCGGCTGCGCTATCACCGGCGCACGCGCGAGGAAGCGGCGGAAGTCGAGGCGATGGATCGCGAACTGCGCGACGCGGCCGACTACGTCGCCTCGATTCTCCCGGCGCCGATCGACAGCGGCCCGGTCGAAGCCGAGTGGTACTATCTGCCCAGCGCCCGCCTCGGCGGCGACGCCTTCGGTTATCAGTGGCTCGACCAGCAGCATTTCGCTGCTTTCGTCCTGGACGTCGCCGGACATGGCGCGGCGGCGGCGCTGCATGCTGTCTCGGTGGCCAATGTGCTGCGCCAGCGACTGCTGCCGGCGGTGGATTTCCGCGACCCGGCGGCGGTGATCCGCAGCCTGAACCGCATGTTCCCGTTCGAGCAGCACAACGCGCTGTTCTTCACCATATGGTACGGCGTGTACGCACCCGGCCAGCGGACCCTGACCTATGCCACCGGCGGTCACCACGCCGCCTATCTGCTCTCGCCGGGAGGCGGGGCACCGGTCGCGCTGGCCACGCGCAATCCCTCGATCGGCATCGTGCCGGACCGCGAGATGACGTCCGCGCGGGTCGCGATTCCGCCAGGCAGCGCCCTGCACCTGTTCAGCGACGGTGTGTTCGAGATCGTGGACCGCCAGGGCCGGCAATGGGGCCTGGATCAGGTGGTCGGCCTGCTGCCGTCCGCCTCCACACCGGGCGGTGCGCGGCGCCTGTATGCCCATATTCGCGAGGCCTCGCGTCCGGGGCCGCTGGAGGATGACTTCTCCGCGCTCGTGCTTCGCTTCACCTGACGGATCGGCCCTGCGACGTGACGCAATCCCCGCGAATTCTCCTCGTCGATGCCGAGGAAATCGTACCCGAGGTCACCAAGGTGAATCTGCGCGGCCGGCTGGATGCCGCGGGCGTGGCCTCGGTGGAAACCACGTTCGCGCGCCTGGCGCAGACGCAGAAATGCCTGGTGGTGGACCTGTCCCGCGTGACCTTCATCGCCTCCACCGGCCTGCGCACGCTGATCGCCGGCGCCCGCACGATCGCCGCGGGCGATGGGCGGATGGCATTTCTGCAGCCCGATCCCTCGGTGGAATCCGTGCTGATCAGCAGCGGCATCGACCAGGTGATCCCGGTGTTCCAGACCCTGGCCGATGCGGTGTGCTCGGTCTGCCAGATCGACGGCGACGATGATGACCTGCCGGGTCATTCCCTGCCCTTCTCGCTGGACATCGAACGTACCAAGGCCGGTATCACGCGCGCCGGCGCCTGGGTGGATGAGCTGAGCATCCTGCTCAATCTCAGCCAGCGCACGGAATACGCGCTGCGCCTGTCGCTGGAGGAGGTGGTGACGCGGATCGTCACCCACGGCGAGCCCGAGGCGGGGATCAACGCCGACCGGATTTCGTTGCGGCTGATCGCCGATGCGGGGCGGCTGAGCGTCACCGTCCAGGATCTGTGCGCGCCGTATAATCCCCTGGCCGAATTGACCACGCCCGGGTTGTCCGCGGAAGACGCGCTGGGAATCAACCTGCTGCGTCAGCACGCGCGGAACGTGACCTGGTCCCGCGTCGGCCGGTTCAACCGTCTCGCCTTCAACATTCCACGTTGATCGCGGATCGAAAGGAGCGCGTGCGATGCGCATGGAGACCGAGGAGGTCGCGCCTGGCGTGACCAGGGCCATCCTGACCGGGCGCCTGGATATCGGCGGATCGCAGGAGCTCGACCTGTCGTTCAATGTGCTGACCGCCTCCACGCGGGCGCTGATCGTGGACATGGCGCAGGTGGAGTTCGTCGCGTCGATGGGCCTGCGGATGCTGATCATGGGCGCCCGCACGGTGGCGCGGAAAGGCGGCCGCATGGTGTTGCTCCGGCCGGACAAGGAGGTGGAGGCCGTGCTGGTCAGCAGCGGCACCGACAATGTGGTGCCAATCCTGCGCGACCTGGATGAGGCAATACGTGCCGTCAGCGGATGACTCCGCCGGACGTTTCACGCTGCGGCTGGAGCGCAGCATGCAGGGCCTGGCCGGGCTCGCCGGGTGGGTGGACCATATCGCCGCCACGCTGGCCCTGCCGACGCCGCAGGAATATGCGTTGCGCCTGTGCCTGGAGGAGGCGGTCGCCAATGTGGTGATGCACGGCACGGCGGCGCCGGGCAGCCCGGCCGCCGTCGTGGCGCTGGCGGTCCATGGCGCACCGGATCATTTGCATGTCACCATCGAGGATGACTGCGCCGCGTTTGATCCGCTGCAGCAGCCGGCACCGGACCGCGAGCGGAGCCTGGACGCCGCGCCGGGTGGCTGGGGCATTCACCTGATGCGCCAGTTCGCCAGCAGTATCACTTACCAGCGCATTGATGGGGTGAACCGGCTGGACCTGAGGATCGCCCGCGGCGCAGCCTGAGCTTTGCCGGGAGCCGCGGCTTTCGGGAGCCGCGGTTTTCGCGAAGCAAGCTAGGCGCCCCTCGCGGAGAGTGCGCCTTGGCCCAAGATTGCGGGTCGCGACGGGCGCAGGGCCACCATCCGCGACGACGTACTCCGCCATCCGTTCCATCGTCACGCCAAAAGCGGCACAGAACGACAGTCCGCTTTACCGGCCACAACCTGGTCGGCTTCGCCCGCTGCCACCCGCGCTATCGCAATGCCAAGCGAACTTGCGCTGGCAGCCGCGTGGCCGGCGTCGGCCGCGGATCGAACCGCCTGGGCGTTGATGTCACGCCATCTGCGACGCCTGCAGCCTGGAAACCGCCTCACGCACGCGCGGGTCAAGCTGCACCTGCGGCGAGTCGAGAGCTTCCACGATCTGGCGCCGCATGCGCGGGTCCCAGAACTTTCGGATGTGGTCCTCGATCGAGGCCACCGCTTCCGCGTCCTTCTGGTGCGCGAAGAACTTGCCGATCTGGTTGGCCATGTAGGCGAGTTTCTCAGGCGACATGCTGAACCTTGTGTCTGGCGATACGGTCGCCGTGGGTGAACACCTCGAACGTGTCGTCCCGGGCGATGCCGATCAGGGTGATGCCGGCGGCCTCGGCAGTGCGTACGGCGAGCGCGGTGGGAACGGACACCGCCACCACCGCCGGCGCGCCGATCATGGCGGCCTTCTGGATCAGTTCCACGGAGATGCGGCTGGACAGCAGCACCATTCCATCCCCGATGCTGGTGCCTTGCCGGATGAGCGCGCCGGCCAACTTGTCCAGCGCGTTGTGCCGGCCGACATCCTCCCGCAGCGCGACCAGGCCGCGCGCGGGGTGCCAGAAGGCGGCGGCGTGCACCGCGCGGGTTGCGTGGTTCAGGTCCTGGGCGGCCGGCATGGCCGCCATCGCCGCGATGATGGTGGCCGGGGTGAACACCGGTGCCGCGGTGACCCTGGGCGGCGGGCGCACCGCGTCTTCCAGGCTTTCCAGGCCGCACAGCCCGCAGCCGCTGGGCCCTGCCAGGCGGCGCTGGCGGCGGGTCAGCGACTCCACCCGTTCGGCCGCCAGCCACATACGCAGTTCGATCCCCTGCTCGGCCGGCACCACCTGGAGTTCCTCGATCTGGTCGGGACGGGTGACGATGCCGTCTGTCAGGCTGAAGCCGAGGGCGAAATCCTCCAGGTCCGCGGGAGTCGCCAGCATCACCGCGTGGGTGGCGCGGTTGTAGGTCAGCGCCACGGGGGTCTCCTCCGGCAGCGCGCGGGCGCCGTCGGCCGGAGCGTTGCCGTGCCAGATGGTGCGTGGGACAGTGCGGACGGGCGGGGTCATGACACGGGATGTGGGGAGACAGTGCGTGCTCTGCTTCCCCTTCCGCTCACGGGTCCTTCCCGGTGCCGGGAGGAGGCTTCCCCCAACCTGGGCCGCGGCGCGGACGAAAGCCGTGGGAAGGAGGACCCGAATTCGGGGACGGCGATGCTCGCCCCCCTCCCCGCAGGCCTGGTCCGCTTCGCGGTCCAAGCCCGCATGGAGAGGGGGAGCGCCCGGGGACGCGTCCCCGGCCGGTGTATCGCCCCGCTCGGCATCTACTCCGCCGGGACCGTCTCGATCCGCCGAGCCTGGGTGGAGAGTTCGCGGTAGGATTCCTGCCAGTCGCTGGGGCCGTTGGACGGGCTCACCTGCACCGCGGTCACCTTGTACTCCGGGCAGTTGGTGGCCCAGTCGGAGAAGTCGGTGGTCACCACATTGGCCTGGGTCATGGGGTGATGGAAGGTGGTGTAGACCACGCCCACCGCGACCCGTTCGGTGACCTGGGCCCGCAGCGTGGTCTCGCCGGTGCGGCTGGTCAGGCGCACCCAGTCGCCGTCGCGCACACCCCGCTGCTCCGCGTCGTGCGGGTGGATCTCCAGCACGTCTTCCGGATGCCACACCACGTTGTCGGTGCGCCTTGTCTGCGCGCCGACGTTGTACTGCGTCAGGATGCGGCCGGTGGTCAGCAGCAGCGGGAAGCGCGGGCCGATCTTCTCGTCCGTGGCGACATACTCGGTGATGACGAAGTTGCCCTTGCCGCGCACGAACCCGTTGACGTGCATGGTCGGCGTGCCCTCCGGCGCCGCGTCATTGCACGGCCACTGGATCGTGCCTTTGGCCAGCTTTTCGTAGGTGACGCCGGCGAAGGTGGGGGTGGTGCGGGCGATCTCGGCCATCACCTGCTCGGGATGGGTGTAGTTCCAGTCGGCGCCCATCGCCTTGGCGATCGCCTGGGTCACCTCCCAGTCCGCCAGGCCGGCGCGCGGGGCCATGACCTTGCGCACCAGGTTGATGCGGCGTTCGGCGTTGATGAAGGTGCCGTCCTTCTCCAGGAAAGTGCTGCCGGGCAGGAAGACGTGGGCGTAGTTGGCCGTTTCGTTCAGGAACAGGTCGTGCACCACGACGCAGTCCATCGCCGCGAGCCCCGCGGTGATGTGCTTCGTGTCGGGGTCGGACTGCACGATGTCCTCGCCCTGGATGTAGATGCCGCGGAAACTGCCATCCAGCGCGGCGTCGATCATGTTGGGGATGCGCAGGCCGGGCTCGGGGTCCAGCTCCGTGCCCCATTCCTTTTCGAAGATCGACCGGACCGCCGGGAGCGACACGTGGCGGTAGCCGGGGAATTCGTGCGGGAAGCTGCCCATGTCGCAACTGCCCTGGACGTTGTTCTGGCCGCGCAGCGGGTTCACCCCGACGCCGGGGCGGCCGATATTGCCGGTCACCATGGCCAGGTTCGCCAGCGCCATCACCGCGGTGCTGCCCTGGCTGTGCTCGGTCACGCCCAGCCCGTAATAGATCGCGCCATTGCCGCCGGTGGCGTAGAGGCGCGCGGCGCCGCGGATCGCGGACGCCGGGACGCCGCTGATCTTTTCCACCTCTTCCGGGCTGTTGCGGGGTTCGGCGACGAAGGCGGCCCAGTCGTGGAACGCGTCCATGTCGCAGCGCTCGCGCACGAAGTCCTGGTTCACCAGGCCCTCGGTGACGATGACATGCGACAGCGCGGTCAGCACCGCGACGTTGGTGCCGGGCTTCAGCGGCAGGTGGTAGCTGGCCTCGACATGCGGGGTCTTCACCAGGTCGATGCGGCGGGGATCGATGACGATCAGCTTCGCCCCCTGGCGCAGCCGCTTCTTCATGCGGGAGGCGAACACCGGATGGCCGTCGGTCGGGTTGGCGCCGATCACCATCATGACGTCGCTGTGCTCGACCGAGTCGAAGTTCTGCGTGCCGGCCGAAGTGCCGAAGGTCTTGCCCAGCCCGTAGCCGGTGGGCGAGTGGCACACCCGGGCGCAGGTATCGGTGTTGTTGTTGTGGAACACCTGGCGCGCGAGTTTCTGCACCAGGAACGTCTCCTCATCCGTGCAGCGGGAGGAGGTGATCACGCCGATCGCGTTCTTGCCGTGCTGCGCCTGGATCCGCTTGAAGGATGCGGCGACGTGGCCGATCGCTTCGTCCCAGCTTACCTCCCGCCAGGGGTCGGTGATCTTTTCCCGCACCATCGGCTTCAGGATGCGGTCGGCGTGGTTGGCATAGCCCCAGGCGAAGCGGCCCTTCACGCAGGAATGGCCGTGGTTCGCCTGGCCGTCCTTCCAGGGGGTCATGCGGACCACCGTCTCGCCCTGCATCTCGGCCTTGAAGTTGCAGCCGACGCCGCAATAGGCGCAGGTGGTCACCACGGAATGTTCCGGCTGGCCAAGTTCGACCACCGACTTCTCGATCAGCGAGCCGGTGGGGCAAGCCTGCACGCAGGCGCCGCAGGAGACGCATTCGCTGGTGAGGAACGGCTCATCCATGCCGGCGGCGATCTTGGAGGCGAAGCCCCTGCCCTCCACCGTCAGCGCGAAGGTGCCCTGGGTTTCCTCGCAGGCGCGCACGCAGCGGGAGCAGACGATGCACTTCGCGGGGTCGAACTGGAAATACGGGTTGGAGCCGTCCACCGCCGAGTCCAGGTGGCTGGCGCCGTCGCGGCCGTAGCGGATTTCGCGCAGGCCGACCTGGCCGGCGACCTCGTGGAACTCGCAGTTGCCGGCGACCGGTGAGGTGAGCGTGTCGGCCGGGTGGTCGGACAGGTACAGCTCCATCACGCCGCGGCGGAGGCGGCGGAGGCGGTCGGTGCCGGTGTGCACCTTCATGCCGGGGGCGACCGGCGTGGTGCAGGAGGCCGGGGTGCCGTTGCGGCCCTCGATCTCCACCAGGCAGACGCGGCAGGAGCCGAAGGCGTCCAGCGAATCGGTGGCACAGAGCTTGGGGATCCGGATGCCGGCTTCCATCGCGGCGCGCATCACGGAGGTGCCTTCGGGGACGGTGACGTCCTGGCCGTCGATGCTCAGGGTTACGGTCTCGGTGGCCTGGCTGGCCGGGGTGCCGTAATCGATTTCTTCGATCAGGGGCATGGTGGCCTCCTCTCAGCTTGCACGCGCGGGACGGAGCCCGCGGACCGGTCGTTGCCGGGGTGGGGCCGGCCGCTTGGGATACGGACGGCCCGGGGGTGACGCGCGTCCCGATCGTCCCGGGGTGGATGGCCGGGTCAAGCCCGGCCATGACGTGGCGTTGGGATTGCCCGGCCATGTCCCTTGGGGAGACGGCCGTGCCACGTGAGCGGAGCGGCCGTGACCCTTGCGGGCCGATCGTGACACGGCGGACGGTGGGACGCGTGGGGGTCATTCCGCTGCGACCTTGTTCAGGGCCCGGAAGTCCTCCGGGAAGTGCGTCAGGGCGCTCATCACCGGATATGGGATGAAGCCGCCCAGTGCACAGAGCGACCCGAACTTCATCGTGTGGCAGAGGTCGGTCAGCAGGTCGAGGTTCGCATCCACCGCCTGGCCGGCGAGGATGCGGTCGATCACCTCCATGCCGCGGACCGAGCCGATGCGGCAGGGGGTGCACTTGCCGCACGACTCGGCGGCGCAGAATTCCATGGCGAAGCGGGCCTGGCGGGCCAGGTCCACCGTGTCGTCGAACACCACCACGCCGCCGTGGCCGATCAGGCCGTCGCGGGCGGCGAAGGCCTCGTAGTCGAACGGGGTGTCGAACAGGGACGGCGGGAAGTAGGCGCCCAGCGGACCGCCGACCTGGACGGCGCGGACCGGGCGGCCGGAGCGGGTGCCGCCGCCGATGTCGTTGACCAGCTCCCCCAGGGTCAGGCCGAAGCCGGCTTCGAACAGGCCGGCGTAGCGGAGGTTGCCGGCAAGCTGGATCGGCATGGTGCCGCGGGACCGGCCGTAGCCGACGGCCTGGTAGGCGTCCGCGCCCTCCGACAGGATGAAGGGGACGCTGGCCAGGGTGACCAGGTTGTTGATCACCGTCGGCTGGCCGAACAGCCCCTTGTGCGCCGGCAGCGGCGGCTTGGCGCGGACCTGGCCGCGGCGGCCTTCCAGGCTGTCCAGCAGGGAGGTTTCCTCGCCGCAGACATAGGCGCCGGCGCCGACACGCTGCTCGATATCGAAGGCGACGCCGCTGCCCTGGACGTTGTCGCCCAGCAGGCCGGCTTTGCGGGCGACGGCCAGGGCGGCGTCGAAGGCGGCGACGGCGTGGGGGTATTCGCTGCGGGTATAGACGTAGCCCTTGGTGGCGCCGACGGCGATGCCGGCGATGGCCATGCCCTCGATCAGGGCGAACGGATCGCCTTCCAGCAGCATGCGGTCGGCGTAGGTGCCGGAGTCGCCCTCATCCGCGTTGCAGACGATGTATTTGCGGGCGCCGGTGGCATCCGCCGCGGTCTTCCACTTGATGCCGGTGGGGAAGCCGGCGCCGCCGCGGCCGCGCAGGCCGGATCTGGTGACCTGGTCGATGATGGCGGCGGGGCCGATCTCGATGGCGCGGGCCAGGCCCTTCAGGCCGCCATGGGCGCGGTAGTCGTCCAGCGACAGCGGATCGACGATGCCGCAGCGGGCGAAGGTGAAGCGGGTCTGGCCGGCGAGGAAGGGCAGATCCTCCGGCCGGCCGAGTCGCAGCGGATGCGCGCCGCCGTCCAGCAGGCCGGACTCCAGCAGGCCCGGGCACATCCGCGGCGGACACCGGGCCGTAGGCGATGCGGCCGTGCGGCGTCTCCACCTCGATCATCGGCTCCAGCCAGAACAGGCCGCGCGACCCGGTGCGGACCACGCCGGCATGCGGGGCCAGCGCCGCCGCCACCGCATCGGCGCCCAGCGCCAGGGCCGCGGCATCGCGGGGGACGAAGACGCGGGTCACGACGCGGACTCCAGTTCCGCCGCCAGCCGGTCGTCGTCCAGGCGGCCGAGCGGCCGGCCGTCCAGCAGGGCGGAGGGGCCGACGGCGCAGAGGCCGAGGCAGAACACCGGCTCCACCGTCACCGCGCCGTCCTCCGTGGTGCCGTGCCAGTCCACGCCCAGCCGGCGGCGCAGCGTGTCGTGCATCGCGTCGGCGCCCACCGACTGGCACGCTTCCGCCCGGCAGAGGTGCAGGACGTGGCGGCCGGGCGGGTGATGGCGGAATTCGTGATAGAAGGTGACGATGCCGTGCACCTCCGCCCGGGTGATGTTCAGGGCCGCCGCCACCATCGGCACCGCGTCACGCGGGACGTAGCCGAACACGCGCCTGGAGCGCGTGCAGGATGGGCAGGGCGGCGCCCTCGCGGCCGAGCTCGGCGGCGATGATGTCGGATGCGCGCTGTTCGTTCCATGGCTCGTATGCTGCCATCTGCTTCCTCCCGCCCGGTGCAACCAGGGTCGCTGTTGCATCGCTAGAAAAGGCTTGACGCGAGCGGAATGCAAGAAAGCGGCGTCGTTTGACGATAGATAGTCTCTATCGTCCGCCCTGCCCCCAGCGTTGCGCCAGGCGCCGCGCCTCGGTCACCAGGGCGGCGGTCAGCGGCGTCATCGGCTCCCGCTGGGGATACACCAGGCCCACCGTGGGCGGGTGCCCGACCTCCGCGATGGGGATGGAGCGGACCGGCGGGGCGATCCCCATGGTGTCCGCCAGCACCGCCGGCATCACGCTGGCCCACTGCCCGGTGCGCACGTGGGAGAACAGCACCACCATCGAGTTGGACTGCAGCATCGGCGCCGGGTCCACCCCCGCATCGCGCAGCCGGCGGTCGATGATGCGGCGGTTCTGCATGTCCGGGGTGAGCAGGCACAGCGGGATCTGCCCGACCTGCGCCCATGTCACCTCTGCCCGGTCGCCGAACGGGGCGTCGGCGGCGATCAGCAGGCGGTAGCGTTCCTGGTACAGCGGGACGGCGCGGACGCGGCCCAGCGGCTCGTTGTCCACATAGGTGAGGCCGGCATCGACCTGCAGGTTCTCCAGGTGCGCCAGCGTGTCGATGGAGGTGCGGGAGAGCACGGTGAACGCCACGTCCGGGTGGCGCGCCCGCAGCGGCGTGGTGAGTTCCGCCACGATGGGCAGCGCGGTGGGGATGGCGGCCAGGCGCAGGTGGCCGACCAGGCCGCGGCGGAGGGCGGCGATTTCGGCCCGCATGGCGCGGGAGTTGGCGACGATGCGGCGGGCCCAGTCGAGCACGCGCTCGCCTTCCGGGGTGAAGCCCAGGAAGCGGGACTGGCGGTTGACCAGGAGGACGCCGAGCGTGTCCTCCAGTTGCTTGAGGCCGGCCGAGAGGGTGGGCTGGGTGACGCCGCAGGCCTCGGCCGCTCGGCCGAAATGCTGTTCGCGGGCGAGGGCGAGGAGCATTTCCAGCTTGTCGATCATTGGGGGGGTGTGTGGGGTGGGGGTGCGGGCATGGGGTTTGTTTGGTGAGTGGGGGAGGCACATTCACGGGGGATAGACGGCCCGGGCCGCTCTGGCGTTGCGCCGCGTCTCTATGATGGAAACCAAAGTGCACTTTTGAGCATGCTGATATATACGACCTTCCCTCATCCAGGAGTGCCCCATGCTTCGCGGTTTCGTCGACGAGATTACTGCAACCGCGGTGCGCGGCTGGGCCTTGGACGATTCGGATTTGCGGCGCACCATCAATGTGGATCTGGTGGTGAACGGCATCCAGTACCGCGTCGCCGCGGGCCGACCTGCCGCGGAAGGACCTGCAGCAGGAGTTCGGCGAGGGCAACCACGCGTTCGTGTTCGAGTTCAATCCGCCACTGCCGGTGATCCGCGACCACAACATACAGGTGCGGTTCAGCGGCACCGAGCAGATCGTGCCGAAGGGTGATCGCACCCTGTCCGCCCTGACGTTGACGGCGGAGCGGCTGCTGCAGCCGATCCTGGTAACGGCGCCGGGCCGCGCCGGCAGCACGGTGCTGATGCAGAAGCTGGCGGCGCATCCGCTGGTGAGTGTCGCCAACCGGTATCCGTTCGAGACCGAGCTGCTGAAATACTACAGCCACGCCTTCAGCATCCTGACCGCACCGGGAGACCACGAACGGTCCGGCAAGCCGGAAAGCTTCGTGGACAACCATCGCTTTCTGGGCGCCAATCCGTACTACGTGCTGCCGTTCGCCACGGCATTCGCAGACGCCGGACGCTTCCACGCCTTCTACGGCACGACCGTGCCACGCGAGCTTGCCGGGGCGTTCCGCAACATCATCGGCGGATTCTACACCAGCCTGGCCGAGGACCAGGCGAAGCCGGGTGCGATGTTCTTCGCCGAGAAGTGCCAGTTGGCCGGCCTGGCCCGGTGGTTCGCGCGCAGCCTGTTTGCCGGCACACGGGAGATCGTGCTGGTGCGCGATCCGCGCGACATTCTCTGCTCCTACAAATCGTTCTGGTCGCATTCCACCGCCGAGGCGATCCGGCTGCTGAAGCTGTCCACCAACCAGTTGATGGCGATCGGCAGGGAGCAGCGGGCGGATGTGCTGATCGTGCGGTATGAGGACCTTGTGCAGCAGGAAGCCGAGACCCTGGCACGCTGCGCCGCGTTCATCGGTATGAGCGACTTTGCCGCCGCAAATGCCGAGGCCGAGCAGGCGTTGTTCAAGGAACACGGCACCAGCAAGTCGCCGGCCAAGTCGATCGGCCGGTGGCGGCGGGAACTGGCGGCGGAGGATGTGCAGACCTGCGGCCGGGAGTTTGCCGCCTACCTGGAAATGTACGACTACGAGGTCTAGCGCTAGGCCGCGTCGGGCTCGTAGCCGAAGGTTTCCAGGAACGGCTTGAAGGCGCGGGCGAAGGCGGTGCGTTCGTCGGTGCCGAGTTCCTGCTTCCAGCGGCCGATCGAGGCGGCCGGGTCGCTGGCGGTGCCGTGGCGGGAGAAGATCTGCGCCTCGCTGGCCGGGTTGAGCGCGATCGGGCGGTCCAGGCCCAGGGTCCTGGGAGATGCGGGCCATGGTGTCTTCGGGGTGCTGGATCAGGTCTTCGTAGCGAACGACCAGCAGGTTATCGCCCTCGGCCGCGTGGATGGGCAGGACGATGGACTGCACCGCCAGCAGGTTCTGGAACGAGGTCTGCGCGGTGTCCGACCAGAACGCCTTGCGGGAGCAGTGGATATCGCGCGGGTCGCGGACCAGCATCAGTTCCTTCACGCCGTCGAAGGCGAGGCGGGCGAAACTGCGGGCCGGGGTGAACACGTCGCATTTCTCGGCGAAGAAGCGCACCGCCGGCTTGCGCTGGTGGGTGCGCATATCGCGGTAGAAATCGTCGATGATATCGTGGAAGGCCTGCCGCAGCCGCGCCGCCGAGCGCCGCCCGAAGAACTGGTAGAGCATGGCGCGGTAGGGGAAGACCGCCTCCATCTGGCGGTGGTGGAACGGGTTGCGGGCCAGGTGGTACGGGTCGCGGGTGAGATCGTCGAGCGAGGGCGGGTCCTTGACACTGCTGGGGGTGGTGAGCACGTCCTGTGCGTAGGCGTAGTAGGTGAGCAGCTTCATCTCGAACGGGTAGGCATCGGCGATGGCGATGTTGCGGGCGTTGCCGAGCCGGCGCATCAGCACGGTGGTGCCGGAGCGGCCGGTGGCGGTGACCAGCAGGGGGCGCAGGCCGAGGTCCTCGCGGCGTTCCGGTTCGATGCGGAAGCGGCCGTGGCCGAGATCCGCCTCCACATCGGCGTAGCGGACGACGACGTTGTAGCTGCGGAGGGAGCGAGCGGCGGGTCGAAGACGTATTCGAAGGCGTGGGCGCCGTCGCCGTAGCTGCCGCGCTGGCGCAGGCCTTCGCGCGGGAGGTCGGCGACCACCCGGCCCTGCTCGGCGCCGTTGACCATGACGCGGACTTCCAGGCGTACGTCGGGATGGTCCGTGTCGGCGGCCCAGCCCACGACGCTACGGTGGTTGTATGCATCCACGTGACCGATCTTCATTGCTCGACTATCTCTTCCCAGTTGTGCATCAAAGGCCCGTTTCGACCGGGTACGGCGCCACCGCCGTCAGAACTCAAGGGACACTTCATCAATCACCGGAATCTTCGGAGCCGTCAGGACCACGCAGGGCTCTGCTCAAAATCAAACTGATAAAGTCCCTGACTGTGTCCACGGTACAGCGCGATCCATGCCCCAATGTTTCCCGTATGTGTTACGACGTATTTTGCTGTCGACCCAAGGCTTATAACGGCAACTCAAAAATGTCAACTCTGACTTTTTTAGTTTGAACTGCCGCTCAATGTCCAGGTCATGGATTGCAATATTGAATTCGGTGACTGGGAGTTCGCGGAAATATATAGTCTGGGGAATTTCTCCGGAACCGCCTTAACACTTGCGCTTGATCAGTTTGAAGGACAATGCTAAAATTGGGAATTACCGGGCCAGAATTATCTTCGATAAACTAATATATCGTTCTATGTCGGCTGGCTCCACCTCGATCGACTTGTCGGTTCCGCGATATGTAACAAATATTACCTTGTCGGGATCGAGCTGATAAGAATTTCAATCAACCGCTTTTCAGCATCCCTCACTCTAGAACTGGGTCGAAAGTATGTATCGACGTAGGGCTCAAATCGCCTAGCGAGAAGGAAGCATAGACACCATGCCTCTCAAATCGGGGGATAGTGCTCGGGAGGTGAAATAAACGGTCGCGATCCAATTCGAACAACGTCCGATACGCGTCATCTCGCACGTTATTGAATTGGTCCATACAAAGGGAATAGTCTATCTCATTTATTACGAATTCCATGATGCCGCGCCACGAAGATCGCACCTAGTGTACAGGTGAATGTCCAGAATCCATGGCTATCATAATGCCGGTATCGCGCCGTGATCCACGCTCTATTTGGCATGCTCAGTCGCTGATTCTACCGAATTCTACACGTGGCGCTTCGGCGAGCACCTCAATGTCCTCGAGATGCAGGAACGATTTTCGACGCACCTCCACTTTAACATATCGACAGGATTCGGTCCACGGAATATCAGATCAAGAGGGCTGCCACTACGACGTCCTCCAAACACGAATTTCGCAGTGCTTAACTCCCTCCATTCGTTTTTGTCGAGGGACACGGATACGGATGTTGGGACTGCGCGTTCAGGGCACTCGTGCACAATTAAATATCCTTACTCTCTTTATTTTTCGGACATTCTCTAGATCAACGATAATATAGGGAGTTTCTTCGAAATTCGTATGAAAAAACATTCCACCGCGATGGCGGGACGGGATTAAAAAATCCGGTTCCCTAATTGTGTTATAAGAACTCGAAACCTCAACGGGTTTTCCAAAACCGAGATCAACATATTGTTGCAAGCCATAAAATCCAGTCATTTCCTAAGACCTCACGAGATACGGTTAGAATTCTCCGCACCTTATCAGAATCAACCAGGATCTGCCTAGGTTAAATGGCCCGACCGTGACGCCTTTAAAGCCTCGTCATAGCGTTGTTGTGCTTCTCTATCCTCAGGGAGCGCCGCTAGAACGGCCGCCCAGCGCTCCACGGCTTCCCTCCAGTTTTCCCGAAGGTGAGCGAGCCAAGCGACCTCCCTAAGGGCCCAGTCCGCCTTCGGAAATCGCGCGATTGCTTCCGCAGCGACGCGCTCGCACTCTTGCCAATCACGCTGAGCGCAAGACACTAAGGCCCTCTACGTCCCCCCACACGCTCCAAGAAGGGAATCGCTAGCACACAACGACCACAGTCTTAAAGCACCCTCAGTGTCGCCCATCTCCGCAGCTATACGAGCCAATAAGACGGGAATTTGTAGCTGGGTCGGGTAGCTTAAGAGGCCTCGTTCAAGTTGGGCCCTGGCCTCGGTCCCTCCGGCCGACCGATGCAGTGCCTGCGCAACCCCTCGAGTCCGGCCGGATGCTGATCTTGAACCGCCATCCAGCGCCGTAGCGCTTCCTCCCAGTCTTTTCGGGCCTCAGCTATACGTCCATATTCGAATTGTAGCGTCAGGTCGTCAGGGAGCCACCTCAAGCCTTCTTTTAGCAAGAGTTCGGCTTCATCAAGCC
>CAVRHO010000006.1:0-60668 GCA_963721065.1 uncultured Alphaproteobacteria bacterium | reverse complement strand
CAATCCGCTCATGCCGCCTGCACAATGAGCAGGCTCTTTGGCTCGCCGCAGGTGGCCTGCTCGCTGCTAAAGCGACTGAGCGATATCCGACAGGATATCGATGGCGGTCGCGAATCCCTTGGGATCATCTATCTCCATTCGGAACTATCTTGGCCACACAATGGCAATTCGGTCGTCCGGAAGCAGATCGAGGCCGGACCACAGCGAATTTGACAGGGCGTCCCAGCTGCGATTGCTCTGAAGCGGGGGGTCCAGTGGCAGAAGCCGGCGAACCGCCTCGAAAAACTGTTCCTTCGTGAGAATTCCCCCGGAAGGCGGAATACCCACCTCCCTCCTGTAGCGAGGTTTGGTCGCAGAGCTCAGCGTCCTCCCGACGGAGAAAAGATCTCAGCCCATGGCCATGATCTGTCATCGCATTTACCTGATCTGCACGAAAGCCGGCTCGCCGGCATCCCCATAATGGGTCCAAGTGTAATAGGCCTCTCCGGTTTCCTGATTGACCACGATTTTCCGAGGGCCCGCGCCGCTGGAGCCGGCTGCCGGTGCCACCCGGTATTCTCGATATGGCGATGCCGCTCCCTGGGCGCCTGGGAGATCTCCATTCCGGTTCTTGAACGGCGTTGCCCACCTTTTGCCCGAAGGGCCAGCCGGCTGCGTTCCGGCGTCGATGTTTTTCAGAGTATTCTGGACTGCAACTTCTTCGTCAGCTGGAAGCGACCCCGGTGTAATGCGCGCAGGGGTGCAGCTCAGGCCCAGCGGATCGATCCATTGCATCGGATTGCCACATAGCCGGACAGGAGCAGCCCACCCTCCAGTCCGATCGGATCATGATGGATGAACCGGCCTTCCGAAGGCGAATAGTAGCGAAACCGGCTATAATGCAGATTCGTTTCGATATCGTGATAGTGTCCCTGAAAGCGCAGCGGATTCTGGCCTCCTCGAAACGCGGTTTCGCCAGCGCCCCCCAGGAGGTCAGCTGCACGGACCAGGTCACCTGCCCGTTGTCATTCACGATATCCTGGGGCGTTCCCAGTTGGTCCAGTTGGTAATGAAGAACCTGGTCCGATTGGCCGGAGTGACCGCGCTGCACCAATGCGAGCGGTCGAAACGTGTGTGGTTCATAAAGGTAAACCGTCGCCAACGCATCCGCCGGCTCCGCCACCGCTCCGTCTGACGCCTCCGCCAGCAGCTTGTCCCCATTCCACAGAAACAAGGTCCGCGCGTCACCCACCAGCATCTCATCGCTCGCCGCCCGGAAGCAACCGGTGTCATTCGCCGGCGCCGGCGCGAAGCGCCAATGCGTCTTGCTGACCCGTCGCCCCAGCGCATCGTAGGTGAACTCCGTCCGTCGCCGCCCGCGCCGATCCCGCTCCTCCACCCCCACCAGTTGGTTGTCCGGGCCTAGACCATAGACACCACCTCCACCCCGCCGCCGGCCCCGCGCACCTCCCGCACACGGTTGCCGCAGCCGTCGTACTCGAACTTCCGGTCGCCCATCATCAGCAGCCGGTCGCCGCGCGCGACACCACTTGCGCCGTCACTCCCGATCAGGTTCCCGGCCGGATCGAACACAAAGCTTTCCGGCAGGTCGCCCGCCACCCCCACCAGCCGGTCGCACGGGTCGTACTGATAGCGCCGCACCCCCCGATGCAGATCAGTGATGCCGATCACCCGATCGGCGACGTCATACTCGTAGGCCCGCTCCACCACCTGCTCGCGCGCCGCGCCGCGCCAGCCGGACTGCCGCACCAGTCGCCCCTGCGGATCGTAGGCAGAGGCGGTGGTCACCGCGCCGGCGCGACGCTCCACCTCGCGCCCCGCCAAGTCGCGCTCGACCGACACCACCTGCCGGCCGGCGAAACCGATCGCGGTGAAAGCGTCGTCCTCGCCCCAGGTCACGGTGATCCGCCGCCCGTCCGGCAGCTCCGTTGCCACCCGGCGGCCACGCACATCGTATTCGTGACGCAGCACCCATTCGTCCTGCCGCTCCAGAAGCAGTTCCCCGCCCCGGCCATAGGCGAACTCGACCGCGCGGGTGGCATTCACCGCCGCGGTCATCGCTCCCGACGCGTCGTAGCTGAACTGCTCGGCGGTGCCGTCGGCGTACACCCGCTCCAGCAGCCGACCCAACTCGTCCCGGCGATAGCGCGCACCGCGCCCCTCGGCATCGTGATGGGCGGTCAGGTGACCGGCGGCATCGTATTCATATGTCTGGCGGCGGCCATCGAAGCCGACCTCCTCCACCAGTTGCCCGGCGACGTCGTAGGCCAGCGTGTAGCGCTCGCCCTTGGCATTGGTCAGGCCGACCAGGTTCAGGTCGGTGTCGTAGTGGTACTCGATCCGGCTGCCGTCCGGATTGAACCGCCGCAGCGGATAGGCCAGCCCCTCGGACTCCCACCGCGTCTCGTTGCCGGTGGCGTCGCGATGCCGCGTGATCTGCCGTTCCGCGTCATAGCCGAGCTGCACCCAGCCGCCGTCGGACCGCACGATCTCCACCACGTTGCCGACCGGGTCCCGGACATACCGCGTGGGCTGCTCGCCCGCGCGGCGGGTGGCGATCAGGCGGCCGAGCCGGTCGTAGGCGTATTCCATGCGGACGCCGCGCGCGGTCGACTCGCGCTCCAGCCGGCCGTCGCGCGTCCACGTGAACCGGCGCCAGGGGCCCAAAGCATCCGTGACCGCCAGCGGCAGTCCGTTGGTCGCCCGCAGGTAGCGCCGCCGACGGCCGGCAGGATCGACATACTCGGTCAGATTGCCGCGGTTATCGTACGCGAAGTTGTGCGCCCGCCCGCCTGGCTCAACCACGCGTGTCGGCTGGCGGGAGAGCGGGGCGCCGGGGAAGGGCGGCGCGTAGCCGATGGTGGTCTCGGCGCCGTCGAAGTCGCGCGACGCGACCAAGCGCCCGAACCCGTCGAACTGCCGCTGACGCACCGCACCGTCGGCGCGGGTCTCCTGCACCACGCGCTGGTGCTCGTCCCGCTCGAACACGGTGCGGCGTCCCAGACCGTCGGTTTGCGCCGTGATGCGGCCCGCTGCGTTCCACTCATACAGGCGGGTCGCGCCACGGCCATCCTCGACGGTCGTGGTCCGGGCGGCGAGGCTGTACGTGAAACGCCGCAGGAACAGGCCGGCCTCGCCGGAGGTTTCCACGCAGCGCGCTGCCTGGCGCAGGGTCGGATCGTCGTAGCGGAAGCGGAAGACGGCGCCCGCCGGCCACTGGATCTCCGTCATCAGGTGGTTCTGGTAGGCGTAGCGGAATCCGGCACCCGCCGCGTCCCGGGTGCCCACCAGATCTCCGCTGGCATCGTAATCGAAGGCCAGCAGGGGCTGGGTCCCTTCGCCGTCCGGAGCGGGCCCGTCGATCCGTGCGATTTGGTTCTGCGGGTCGCGGTGCACGACCAGCCGCCGGCCGCCGCCGGCCAGGATGGTGGTCAGCGTGCCGGCGTCGTCGCGTTGCAGGGTTATGGCATTGCCATTGGCATCGCTGATCCGCGTCAGCCGGCGCATGCCAATCGAGTCGGGCCGGCCGAAATCATAGCGCATGCCGTCGAAGTCGGTGGCCCACAGCGAGCTGCCGTCGGTCCAGAGCTGCATCCGCTCTGCCACGTTGAGGGCAGGATGCCGCGACGTCGGGGAGGCAAATGTCGCAAGCCGGCCATCCGCCAGGCGCAGCGCCCAGCCGTCAGCCCCCGCCCGCCACAGCGCCATGTCGAGGCTGTGATGCCAACCGTGCCCCAGCTCACCAACGATTGTTGAGGTAGAAGTCCAGATCCGCTCGAAGACCAGTGGCACGATCCCCGGCAATGTGAAGTCGCTGTGCGTCGAGAAAACCGCGCCGGTGGCAGGGTTGACCGGCTCCCCCTCCTTCCCGCACGACTTGGTGCTTTCGGACGAGTTTGTACCCTTCTGACCCGGCTCATCCCCCTTATCGACGGTCGAAGGACCTTCGCCGGCCTTGCTCGATCCGGTCTCTCCGTCATCTTGCACGGAAGTCGTATCCTCGGGAGCTCCATGCTCCTCTGGTTCCGGTGACGCGGTGTCTCCTTCCCGCGTCGCGCCGGAGCGCGCTGTGGCGCGGGTTTCCGCTTCCGCTGCGCCGCCTTCCTCACCGGCGGCGGCCGGTCCACGGCTGGCCACACGCTGGATGATCGCGGTAAGGACGAGCATCCCAAGGACCTGCAGCCCTTTGGCGAACTTCTCGGCGGCCGTCTCGAGATCGGCGCTGCTGCCGGCCCGCGCCGCGAGCACGGCACCGTCGGTCAGATCGCCGATTGCGGTCAGGCCACTCCAGCCTGCCTGGAACCAGGCCCAGCCCGCCAGCACGCCGTCCAGCACCTCTCCCGCGCCGACAAACTGCAGGCCGACCATCACCGCCAGCGAACCCGCGAGAATCAACAGGTTCCGCTCGGTGAACATTTCCTCGAAGGACGTGCGCAGGTCCTTGCCAAGACAGGGCGGAACCCGCCGCAACATCTCTAGGAGGCGCTGTTCGATCGACCAGGAGCCAACCGGACCAGTCGGCTGCGCCTTGGCCGCGACAGGTGCCGCCGGCGGCAAATCGGCATGAACGGCCGTTGCCAGAGAGCGGGGCACATGCGCCATGTGCAGTGCGACCAGATGCCCCTGCTCAATCGCCCGCAGCAAGGCAGAGACGAGCACCGTGTCACTGGCATGACCGGCCGGGATGAGCAATCCCAGCGAGGAAGCCATATGGCGCACTTGCCACAGCGCCTGGTGGTCACGCAGCAAATGCTGTTGCAAGGCCGCCAGATCGGGCCGGTGCGCCGAGATAGCGGCCGGACGTGCAGACCAACGTCCAAGCACACCCAGCGGCCGGCCAATCAGCGTTACACCGGAAGATTGATGTACAGCAATTACAAACGCATCGTATCGCACGACCAACACTGCGTTACCGGGCCAGCGGAATTGCTTCCCGGTTCAGTCTAGCCGCACGCTTATCGAAATGACCAGCGTTGCCGATCAGAGGGGCGACGCCGCAGGTCCGGTCACACTCGGCTCAGCACACGCGATCCGTATCGGCTGCCCGTACGGTCCGCAGAATGTTGCGCCTCTGACGGTACTCGCAACAATCGCGTCCGGGTGGATCCAGCGCAGAACCACGCCACCGCGCGAGGCCCGGGTCAGTCGATCTCGAACATCCCCTCGACCTCCACCGCCGCATTCCCCGGCAGCGACGGCACGCCGATGGTGGAGCGCGCATGCCGCCCCGCCTCCCCGAACACCGCCACCGCCAGGTCCGACGCGCCGTTCATCACCTGCGCCTGCTGGGTGAACTCCGGCGGCGCGGCGATGAACCCGCCCAGCCGCACCACCCGGCGCACCCGGTCCAGGTCGCCGCACGCCGCCTTCAACTGCGCCAGCACGTTGATGAAGCACAGCCGGGCGGCCTCCTTGCCCTGGTCGATCGCCAGGCTCTCCCCCACCCGGCCGGTGATGGCGATCTTGCCGTCAACCGCCGGTATCTGGCCGGAAACCACCACCAGGTTGCCGGTCACCACGTAGGGCACGTAGTTGGCGATCGGCGCCATCGGGCGCGGCAGGGTGATGTCGAGCTCCGCCAGGGTGGTTTCGATCCGGCCGGTCATGCGGGGACTCCTGATGCTGCGCGGCCCATGCGGCCGCCCGCCGGTCTTAAAGCAGTTCCGCCGCGCCGGAAATCGCGGCTTGCCGCCGCCCCGCATGTCTGGCATCGCCGGAACGCCCGCGGCGCACCGCCGGTGCGGCGCACGCAACCAGCCACTCCGGGACGCCGTTCGATCCGCCATGTCACCGTTCGATTTCGTCAGCCTGCTGCTGCTGCTCGCCGCGGTGTTCGGCTTCATCAACTACCGCTGGATCCGCTTGCCCAGCGCGATCGGCCTGCTGGTGATCTCCCTGGTCGCGTCGGTGTGCATCCTGCTGATCGACCACCTGATGCCCGCTTCCCCGCTGCGCGGCTGGTCGCAAACGGTGCTGAACGGCATCAACCTGCCGCACGTGTTCCTCGACAGCGTGCTGGCCTTCATGCTGTTCGCCGGCAGCCTGCACGTGAACCTGGCGGAGCTGCGCAGCAACAAATGGACGGTGCTGGGCCTGGCCACCGCGGGGGTGGTGATCGCCACGCTGCTGTTCGCCTTCGGCATCTGGTTCGCCTTTGGCGGCCTGGTCTCCCTGCCCTGGTGCTTCGTGCTGGGCGCCCTGCTCGCCCCCACCGACCCGATCGCCATCGCCGGCCTGCTGCGCCGCGTCGGCCTGCCGCCCGCGCTGGAGGCGATCATCGCCGGCGAAAGCCTGTTCAATGACGGCGTCGGCGTCGTGGTCTTCACCCTGGCCCTGAGCATCGCCGCCGGCGCGACGGACCATGTCGGCGGTGAAACCGTCGCCCTCGAATTTCTCCTGGAAGCAGCCGGCGGCGCCCTGCTCGGCCTGTGCACCGGCTACGTCGCCTATCGCGCCATGCGGCTGATCGACGAATACAACCTGGAACTGACGATCTCCCTCGCCCTGGTCACCGTCACCTACGCCGCCGCGCAGAAACTGGGCCTGTCGGGGCCGATCGCCGTGGTGGTCGCCGGCCTGCTGATCGGCAACCACGCCACGCGCTACGCCATGAGCGAGCTCACCCGCAACAACGTCACCACCTTCTGGGCGCTGGTGGACGAGCTGCTGAACGCGCTGCTGTTCCTGCTGATCGGCCTGGAGCTGCTGTCGGTGGACCTGCACCACGTCTACCCGCGCGTCCTGGCCGCCGCCATCGCGCTCGCCGTGGTGGTGCGGCTGATCAGTGTCTCGATTCCCCTGGTGCTGCTGAACGTGCGCCGCATGCACAAGGGACGCGGCATCGCGGTGCTCACCTGGGGCGGGCTGCGCGGCGGTATCTCGGTGGCGCTGGCGCTCAGCCTGCCGCCCTCGCCGGCGCGCGACCAGGTGCTGCTGGTCTGCTACACCGTGGTGATCTTCACCATCGTGGTGCAGGGGCTTTCCATGCCCTGGCTGATCACCCGCCTGTTCGGCCCGCAACGCCCGCAGGTCGCCGCGGAGGCGGAAGAGGTGCAGGAGGGCGCCGACGACTGATGGTCTGAAGCACGTGCCGGGCGCTGACCGGCATCAGAAAATTCTACCACAGATTACACGAAGTGCACACAGAGTTTCACAGAATAACGCGCTCGACAGTTGCGCCGGAATACCCCAACCGCATAGCGCGACTGCGCGAAGCGCATTAAAATACTATCTGTGAAACTCTGTGTGCACTTCGTGTAATCTGTGGTAAAAAAACAGAACGACCCAGCCTCCGGCCCCCGCAGTTTCACACCGGCTCCAGCGGCGCATGCAGCCTGGTATCCCGGCAGATGATCCCCCCGCGATCCCCGATCTCCACGCTCCCGTAGCGCTCCGCATAAACCGGCGGCAAAGGACGCGCCCCCGGCGCCGCGAGCCACAGCCGCAGCAGGTGCCGCTTGCGGTCCGGCTCCGGCCAGTCCTCGAACGCGGTGCGGTCGTGCAGGATGGTGTGGTTGTGCACGAACTGCATGTCGCCGGGCCGGAACTCCATGTCCAGCCGCAGCTCCGGATCCTCCGCCAGCGAGTCGAACATCTCCAGCGCCGCCAGATCCGCCTCGGTCAGCCGGCGCGCCCCGGGAAAGCGTTGCGAGGATCGGACGTAGTGCGGCGCATAGATCGCCGACAGGTAACCCTGGTAGTCGTTGAACACCGGAATATCGAACCAGGGATTCTTCCCGTCCGGCACCTCGCCCCGCCGGTCGGTGGGAAACGGCTGCAGCAGCCGCGCCGCCAGGTCGGGCCGGCGCGTCGCCATTGCGTTGTACACCGACATCGAGCTGGTCAGCGACGACAACCCGCCCGACTTCGCCGTCTGCAGGCAGAGCAGCGCGACGATGTCGCAGGAGTTGGTGTGGAAGTTCTGCCGTTCGGTGGTCTGGTAGATGCGCACGTTGGGATCGCGCGTGGACATGCCCAGGTCGCGTACATGCCCCAGCATGTGGCCCTTGGCATTCTGCGAGCGGGCATTGCCGAAATGGCAGCCGATGCCCCAGTACGCCGCCGCGCTGTCCGCGATGGGACGCCCGGCGACCGGCAGGCCGCGGATCAGCACGAAGCCGCGGCCGTTCAGCACCTCCTCGCGCAGCCCGTCCAGCACGGGGCCGAGCGTGGGGAGCGGGAAGTCGGCGCGGCGGATGGCGGCGATGTCGCGGCCGCGCACGCCGGCCACGGCGGTCTCGAGTTCCGCCAGGTCGCGCGGCGTCAGGTGGTAGATCCATTCCTCCGGGCGTTGCGCCAGGTCGGCGCCGATCCAGGCGGACGGGCCTTCGACAAGCGGTCGGGGCGGCTGCATCTGGGTCATTGCTGGTGTTGAACCTTCTGAAGCATGGTCGCCGTACGTGGACGCCAGGAACGGTGCAACAGCGCCAGGGCCGTCGCAACCCCGCTCCCGCGACCCGGGCCACGGCTCCCCCGCAGATGCGCACGGCGCCGCTGTCGCGGGATCTGCGGGCCGCCCGCCCGACTGGATCAGCGCGACGCCCGCCCGACCGGATCAGCACAGCGCCGCTTTCGCAAATCAACGCAGCGCTGCGTTCGCAGACCAGCGCGGCGCCCTCCCCTGTGCCGATCAGTGCGGCACGTAGATCCGCCCGTCGAACAGCCGCCGCGCCGTGCGGTAGAACGCCCCGCTATGCGCCACCCAGGCACCGGACGCGTCCTGCCCGACATCCGCACCGACCGTCAGGATGCCGGAGGGCATGCCCAGCCGGATGCTGTCCCCGGCCCCCGGCCGCAGCGCCTCGTTCACCACCGTGCCGCCGATGCGCGCGGCAATGGCGGTGCACAGCGACGCGGTCAGCGGCAGGGCGCGGTGCGGCTGGCCGTTGGACAGGAAGCGCACCGTCAGATCGACATCGCCGGCGGCAATCGGCGCTCCCGCCAGAGTCGGCGCATCCATCGGCGGGGCGACGAAGCCGACGAACGGCACGGCATTGATCGCCCGCGCCGCGGCGTCGTCACGCGCGATACCCATCGCCACCGACGCCGCGCGGCGCACCGCCTGCAGCTTGTCCAGCACCGCGATGTTACGCTCCAGCTCGTCCGGCAGTTCGTTTCCGGTCAGCCCGATATCGCGCGCCTGCACGAACGCGCAGGCATTGGCGGCATCCACCATCGACACCGCGACCGGCCCGATGCCCGGCACGTCCATCCGGTCGGAAACCGCACCGGTGGGCAGCAGGCGCCCGGTGGTGGCCCCGCCCGGCGCGAGAAAATCCAGCCGCACCGGCGCCCCGGTTCCGGCCACGCCCGGGATCGCCAGGTCGCCGTCCACCGCCGCACGGCCATCCTCCAGCGGGAAGGTGGAGCGGATGATGCGCTGCGTGTTGGTATTGAAGATGCGCACCACCGCAGTGTCGCCGTTCGGCCGCACAATGCCCTCGTCCACCGCGAACGGGCCGACGGCGGAACTCATGTTGCCGCAGTTGGCGCGGTAGTCCACCGCCGCCTCGCGGATCTGCACCTGGGCGAAGGTGTAGTCCACATCGGCGTCTTCCCGCTCCGACGGCGCCAGCACGCAGACCTTCGACAGCGAGGAGATGCCGCCGCCCATGCCGTTCAACTGCCGCCCGTTGGGATCGGGGCTGCCCATCGCCGCCAGGAAGATCGGGTCCCACGCCGCCCGGTCCGGCAGGTCGGACGCCTGAAACATCACCGCTCGGCTGGTGCCGCCTCGCATGAACACGGCGGGAAGGGCGAGCAGGGGCATGGAACATTCTCCCGGCGGTTGGTTCAGGCCAGCGCGGCGACCTGCACGTGGTTGGTGTTATAGGTGGTGGCGCCGCTGGGCGAGGACCGGTCGGTGGTCAGCACATTGGCGCAGCCCTGTGTATCCGCACCATCGGGACCGGGTGCAAACCAGGCGCCTTCCTTGATCGACACCACGCCGGGCGCGATGCGGTCGGTAACGGTCGCCGGCAGCATCGTGGCGCCATGCTGGTTGAACACCCGCACGCGCTGGCCATCGACGATGCCGCGCGCCGCCGCGTCCTGCGGATGCAGCCACACCGTGTCGGGATCGACGCGCGCCAGGCCTGGCTGGTTGCCGTGGATCGAATGCGTGCGGGCACGGGATTTCGGCGTGCACAGTTCCAGCGGGTAGTCCGCGGGCGCGGTGATGGGCGGCATCCAGGTGGGGATCGGCGGGACGGGTCCCAGGCCGTACGGGTCGGGGTTGGCGGCCAGCACCGTGGAGTACAGTTCGATCTTGCCGGACGGCGTGGGGAATTTGCAGGTGTCCGGCTCCCGGATCTGGCGCGCGAAGGCCACCGCATCCTCCGGCGGCGGGTGGCGGGCGACGCCGTGCCGGGTGAAGGCGTCGAAGTCGTCGATCGCATCCGCGGTCAGTTCGCGCAGCCAGTCGTCTTCCGACTTGTCGTTGTAGCCCTCGATACCCAGGCGGTGCGCGAGGTCGGTGAAGATGTCCAGGTCGTTGCGGCATTCATGCATCGGCGGGATCGCCTGGCGCATGTAGATCGTGTAGTGGCCGGCACCCGCCCACGGGGTGTGCACGTCGTTCCGTTCCCAGAAGGTCGTCGCCGGCAGCACGATATCGGCGTAGCGCGCCGTGGGGGTCAGGAAGTTGTCCTGCGCGACGATGAACTCCACCGCGTCCAGCGCACCGAGGATCTTGCCGGCGTTGGGACACTGGTTGAACAGGTCGCCGCCCGCCGCATAGATCAGCTTGATGTCGGCCGGATAGCCGCCGTCCCTGCCGCGCGCCAGCAGGTCGGCCAGCAGCGGTGACGCGACACGGGCGTCGATCGGGTTCTGGCCGGCCGACAGGCTCTTCACCCCCGCCCGTCCGGTGGCGCCGTTGCTGGTGCCGGAATTGCCGCCGGGGATGCCCACATTGCCGGTGATCGCCGCGAGTGCGGCGGCGGCGCGGTGGAACTGCTCGCCGAACGCGGTGCGGCCGGGGGCATAGCCGGCCTGGATGGCCGCCGGCCTGCTGGTGGCGAAGTCTATCGCCAGGCGGCGCAGGGTTGCCGCCGGGATGCCGGTGATCGGCTCGGCCCATTCCGGGGTCTTGGGAATGCCGTCCGGAATGCCGAGCAGGTAGGAGCGGTAGGAGGCGCCGGCGGGGGCGCCCGGCGGCAGGTGGTCCTCGTCGAAGCCCAGCACGTAGCGGTCGCAATACGCCTGGTCGTGCAGATTCTCGGTGACGATCACATAGGCCATCGCCAGCAGCGCCGCGGTGTCGCTGGAGGGACGGATGAACACGTGCTCGTCGGCCAGGATGCGGCTGGTGTTGGTGCGGCGCGGATCGACGCAGACGATGCGGGTGCCCTGCTGCTTTGCGTGGCGCAGGTACGGCATCGTGCCGGTGCCGAACGTGCCGTCGCCCGGACTCCAGCCCCACATCAGGATCAGTTTGGAGTTCGCATAGTCGGTGGGTTCGCGGCCGGCGGATTTCGCGTCCTTCGCGCCGTAGGTGATGCGCACGGAGAAGATTTCCGCCTCCGCCGACATGCTGGACCACAGATGAGTGCAGCCGCCGAACATGTTCAGGAAGCGCTGGGCGGCGACGCGGCCGTGCAGCATGGACAGGCTGCCGGTGCGGGATGCGTCCAGGATCGCGGCATTGCCGTAGGTGTCGCGCACCCGGCGCATCTCGTGGGCGACGGTGTCGAGGGCTTCATCCCAGGAGATGCGGGTGAATGCGCCGGAGCCGCGCGGGCCGGTGCGGCGCAGCGGATATTGCAGGCGGTCGGGGTGGTAGATGCGCTCGATCTGCCCCACGCCGCGGGCGCAGGCCGGCAGCGGCGGGTGCTCGGGATTCCAGCGGCGGGCGTCGGTGGAGATGTGCACGATCCGCCCGTCTCGCACATGCGCGTTCACCACGCACCGGCCACCGCAATTGTGGCCGCAGGTGCTGGTGACCACGGTCTCGCCGGGACGTGGATCGGGGCGCGGGGATTCGTAGATGGTTGCGCGGGGAATGACGGCCTCCGATGGTTTCAGGCGGAACGGTGTGTGTGGGCGGGCCGCGTTGGAGCGGCGAGGGCCGAGGCGGAGGTGCAGACAGCGGAAGAGGCTACCCTCCCATCGCGGAAGAGGTTGAGAGAGGGGAAGGGCCGTGGCTGGACTTTCCCTCCTCCCGCCTCACGCCTCGTATGCCAGCCGCAGCCCGGGCTCGGGCCATTCCATCGACACCAGTTGCCCGGTGCCGGACAGTGTCATGTAGGCGGTGCGCAGGTCCGGCCCGCCGAAGCAGATATTGGTGCAGAACATGTCGGGCATCGGCACCTGGCGCAGCAATCGCCCGTCGGGCGCGATCACGCTGACCGAGCCGTTCACCAGCGTCGCCACGCACACATTCCCCGCCGCATCCACCGCCAGGCTGTCGAAACGCTGGAAGCCGCCAAGGCCGGCGATGAACCGGCCGCCATGCGGCGACGGGAACTCCGCCTTCTTCACCATGCCCGGCGCGACAATGTCGAACGCCCACAGCCGCGCGGTTTCGGTTTCGGCGACGTACAGCACCGTGCCATCCGGCGACAGGCCGATGCCGTTGGGCGTCAGGACCGGATGCGCCACCTCGACGATCTTCGACCCGTCGGCGTGCGCATAGTACACCCCGCCCCAGTCACGATCGCGCGCCCGCGCCTTGCCCAGGTCGGTGAAATAGAATCCACCCTGCGTGTCGAACACGATGTCGTTGGGGCCGAGCAGCTTGTGTGCACCACAGCGGTCGTACAGCACGGTCACTTTGCCGGTGCGCGGATCCACGCGCTCGATACGGCCACCGGTGTAGTCGGCCGGCACGCCGGCGGGCCGCAGCATGTTCATCTCGGTACGCCAGGCGAAACCACCATTGTTGCAAACGTAAAAGGCGCCGTCCGGCCCCACCGCCATGCCGTTCGGCCCGCCGCCGGTATGCGCGACGACGGAAACGGCACCGTCCGGCGCGACGCGGGTGATGGTCTGGCGCTCGATCTCCACCAGCACCACGGAACCGTCACGCATGGCCACGGGGCCCTCGGGAAAACGCAGTCCCCGGGCCAGCACGCGAATCTCACTCATCAGCCTGTCACTCCCCCCTTTACGGCGGCGCAAAGCCTACGCAGGATTTGTCCGCTTGCCCATCGGCCCCCGACCGGACGCCGGCGCAGGACTGGGTGGCCCGGATTACGGCCAGGGAACCTTTTGGGACGGTATTGCGATCTGTTTTCCGCAGCCGTCATGCTAGGCTGCCGCCTTTCACCAGGACCAAGGAGGTACCGGCCATGCCGTTCGACGCTTTGGTAGCTCCCTCGCGGGAGAAGTCGCTGAGTGAAATTCTTGCGGAGCAGGGTATCAGACCGGTGTCGCTGGAAGCCCTGGCCGCACACAAGCAGGCGCAGGTCGAGCGCTTCGCGCCCAGCTTCTGGTACCGCCACCAGGCCCTGCTTCCCACCGCGCTGCTCGGCTCGGTCGCCGGCATGGCAGCCAGTGGCGGGCTGGCGCAGCAGATCGGGCACGGCTCGCCGTGGCCAAGCATCCTGACGCTGGGGTGGATGTGCGTCATCGCGATGCTGATCGGGGCGGGCGTCTTCCGGGTACGCGCCGGATCACATTGGGAGGAGCGCTGGGTGCCGGTCGGCTGGCTGGAAGACCTGGGCGTGCCCGAGCGGATCGCCACCGTGGCGCGCACGATGTACCGCGAGACACCCGGGTCGGCCCTGATCATGGGCGAACTGATCCAGGAGGAGGTGGTGCTGGATCCCTACCTGCTGCTGGAACGTGACGGCGAGATGGTGTGCCTGGGTATTTGGGAGGACGACCGTATCGTGGCCTGCGCCGACTGACGGCCGACCGACGGGCTTCCGCTTGCGGATGGCACGCCGGACACTGCGATGGTGGGCGACGCCCCGATTGGCGTGGAAACCATGGGAGATCGCCAGGGGTGGAACCCACCGCGTCGCAGCGAGCCTTCGCCGGATACGCGTCCAAATAGGCGAGCAGACCTCGGTCTCTGTAGTAACGACCGGGCTTCGCAGCGGTAGGCGCGGCCGGATCCGACAGAGGTAGTCATGGCCGGGCTTGACCCGGCCATCTACCCCGCAACGATCGGGTTGGACTGCAAGGACACACCTCTGGACTTGGGTAATGGCCAAGCCAGGGCGTCAAGTCCGGCCATGCCACGGAGAGGCGCCCTGGAAACGCACGGCCGCAACCCCGATGGGGCGCAGGCGCGCCCCCGGAGACGCCCCGATCATCAACGACTTAGATCAATTGTCCGTGCAGAAACCCCAGCGCCGGCAGCGGCCGCCAGGCACGCGGCAGATCGGAGCGGCGGATCGGCCGGACCGAATAGGTCGGCGGCGGCTGCCGTGAGGTCCGCAAAAAATGTGCATAAGCCCGCACCTGCTGCTCGCGCCATGCCTTGTCGGCCATGGCGGCGAGGCGGTTGCTGAACACCTCGGCAACCCGGGTGGTGCGTCCCAGCGACGCCACGACCGCCCAGAGCGTATCGTCGCGGTGAGAGCTGAAGGATACGATCTGACCCATCACCGAAGGCTGGCCTGTCACCGCCCGCGGGGCAAGAGGCAACTGCGGCTGATGTGCCGCCGGCAGCCCATCCGCACCACGGTTCACGGCGGCACCGCCAGCCCCAGGGCGCGCAGCACGCCCCGGTTCAGCCTGGGCTGCCGCGGCGGCGGCCGGCTGAGGTCGAATCCCATCACATCGTCGTAGCCCCAGAGCATCCAGCCGATCCCGTGGCGTTCGGCCGAGCGGCGCACCGCCTGCAGCCAGTTCAGGCGCGCCGTGGCATTCAGCGCCGCGGTGGCACCGAACTCCCCCAGCAGCACCGCGGCGTGATTGCGTCGCCCCCAGGCGGCGGCCACGGCAATCCGCCGGTCGATTCGGCGGTCGTCCCAGTGCAGGCCGCAATAGAACCGCATCAGCGCCGCCGTGGCCGCATCGGTGCCGGAGTTGGCGACGCGAAAGCAGGCCGCACGGTCGTCAGCGGGGAATGGCAGGCGGGCCAGGGCGACCCGGTCAAGACCATGCCGGTACGCGGCCAGCGAAGTCAGGTTCGCCGGTTCATAGAAATGGAAACTGTAGATCACGTTCGGGTCGGGATCCGGCCGCAACGCCAGCAGGCCGGCGATGCTGCCCCAGTCGGCGCCGGTCAGCACGATGGTGTCGTCCGGCAGGTGCGCCCGGATCGTTGCCACCGCCCGATGCTGCAGCCGTCGCCAGGAGTCCGCCATGCCGGCGAATACCGGTTCGTTCAGCACCTCCGGAAAGGTGAGGCGCGGATCGAGTGGTCGCAGCCGTGGGGCCAGCCTGGTCCAGAAGGCGATGAGCGCGTCGCGGTCGGATGCGCGCGTCTCCAGGGTCCAGGACGTGGGATACGGCACCACGAGCACGGCCAGACCGTGCCGTTCGATGCGCCGGATCGCCGCCAGCAGCACCTGCATGCGCGCCTCGTCGCCGTGCAGCACCTCCGGCTGCACCGGCAAGCGCAGCGCCGTGAATCCGGCGCGCTTCAACCGGGCGATGGCCGGATCGCTCAAATAGCTGCGCAGCGCGGTCGGCGTCTGCCTCGGCGGGAAGCGGAACCAGTTGGTGATGCTGACACCACGACGCAGCTCGGCCAGCCGGCCTGCCGGAGGCGCAGCGTGAACCGACCCTGCTGCCAGGCACGCGGCCAGAAGCACCAGTGTTCCGATGACAAAGGCTCGACGCCACCGGCCGATCGGTGTCCATCGCAGCCCTGGAACACGGCAGCGGCGGATCGGCGCCTTACGAACAAGACCTGGTCGCACCGGGATCAGACGCACTGATCGGTCCGGCGCAGGCCCGCTGTGCCCGAATGCCGGGACCGCTCGGCCGGTCCCACGGCACGGCGCCGCTCCGGGGTGGCGGTCGGCACGGTCCCGGGGGGCGTGAACCGCTCCACCAGGTACAGCGGCCGCTGCTTCGTTTCATTGAAGATCCGGCCGAGGTATTCCCCCATCACTCCCAGCGTCATCAGTTGCACGCCGCCGAGGAACAGCACCACGGTCATCAGGCTCGGGTAGCCGGCGACGTTGTTGCCGAACAGCAGTGTCTTCCCCACGACCTGCACGCCGAGGCCCACCGCGAAAACAGCCACCAGCAGGCCGAGATAGGTGGCCACCTTCAGCGGCATGACGGTGAAGCTGGTGATGCCCTCCACCGCCAGGTTCCACAGCCGCCAGTAGCTCCAACTGGATCGGCCGGCATGGCGTGGGGCACGGTCGTACGGCACGGCGCGGGTGGAAAAACCGACCCAGGCGAACAGGCCTTTCATGAACCGATGATGCTCGCGCAACTGCCGCACGGCATCCACCACGCGCCGGCTCATCAGCCGGAAATCGCCGGTATCGGGCGGCAGCCTGACCCGGCCGGTGCGCTGCATCAGGCGATAGAACAGATGCGCGGTGGCACGCTTCAGGCGCGTCTCGCCGGCGCGGGCGCGCCGCTGCGCATAGGCCATGTCGCAGCCGTCGTACCAGGCGGCGGCGAGCGCGGGGATCACTTCCGGCGGGTCCTGCAGGTCGGCATCGATGACGATCACCGCCTCTCCGGCCGCGTGGTCCAGGCCGGCGGTGGTGGCGATCTCCTTGCCGAAATTGCGCGACAGGTTGAGTAGCGCGACGTGCGGATCGGTGCGTTGCAGCAGGGCCAACGCGGTCAGCGTCTCGTCCCGGCTGCCATCGTTGACGTAGATGACCTCCCACGCGCCGAGGCCGTTCATCACGCGCGCCAGGCGCCGGTGGAAGTCCGCGATGCCGGCGGCCTCATTGTATGCCGGGACCACCACCGAGAAGATCGGCGGCGGCAGCGCGACCCCGGACCGGAAAGGTGGAGCGGAAACGTCCAGCATGGTCGTGCCACTTTCTTAACCATTGGCCGGTAGCCTGGCCCGGTACGCAGTAAAGCAGGGTCGGGTGAAGCTTTGGTAAACGCGAGGCCGCGCTGCGCGGCGGTGCTGCTGCTGGCGGCGCTGGTGCTGACCGGCGCGGCCTGGCTGCGCAGCGCGGAATACGACGAACAGTACACGCTGTTCCTGACCGCCGGCGTGGCGCGGCCGGTGTGGCCGGACACGCCGTTCACCGCCGGCGCGGTGCAGCTTCTGCAGGCCGGCCACGCCAGCCTGGCCGGCCTCGCCCGCGACCTGCGCCGGACGGATGTCCATCCGCCGCTGTATTTCTGGGCGGCCGCACTCTGGCGGCGCGCGGTCGGGCCATCGCTGTTCGCGACCCGGCTGCTGTCAGTGGTGTTCGGTCTGGTCGGGCTGGCGGCGGTCGGGGGCATCGCCGCGCGGACCGGGATTCCGCCGGTGCCCGCCATGGTGCTGACGCTGGGGTGCTACGGCTTTGCCTATACCGCGGCGATCGCGCGCGGCTATGCGCTGGCCCAGGCGCTGACGCTGTGCGGGGTGCTGGTGCTGCTGGGACGGCGCAGCGGGCGTTCGTCGTTCGTCGCCGGACTGCTGCTGGGCGCCGCCGCGGCCACCGACTACCTGGCGGTGTTCGTCGGCGCCGCGGTGCTGGCCGAGCGCGGATGGCGCACACTGTCATGCGGGATGCCGCGGGCATGCAGGATACCGCGAGGACGACCGGTCAGCACCCCTTTCCCTCCCCTCGCAGGAAGGCGGCGTGGGGAGGGATCGTGCGTGCACGCCGCTGTGCCGCGGTGGTCGGCACGCCCCCTCCCGCCGCCCCCCTCCCGTGACGGCAGGAGGCGGTGTCCGGCAGGGCCGCTGTCACTCCTTCCCGCTCTGTCGGGCTTCGCACCCTGGCTGGTGCTGGACCTGTGGTTTTT
The DNA here is from genome assembly GCA_963721065.1 of uncultured Alphaproteobacteria bacterium. Classification (GTDB taxonomy): domain Bacteria; phylum Pseudomonadota; class Alphaproteobacteria; order Acetobacterales; family Acetobacteraceae; genus CAWBLP01. The sequence goes on along the minus strand of CAVRHO010000006.1, from coordinate 42,827 downwards.
CCTGGCGCAGCGCGGGTCCCGGGTGGGGCAGTTCCCGCCGTTCCATCTGCCGGACGCACTGCGCCGTCTGGCCACCTACGCCGCCGCCAACCTGTTCGGCGGCCTGCCGCTGTACGCCCACGGCACCGCCCGCGCCGTGACAGGTGCCGCGCTCGCCGGCCTTCTGCTGGCGCTGGCGGCGCTGGTGGCGCGTCGGTGGCGGCACCTCGGCCATTCCGGGACCCGCCCGGTTCTGCTGGCCGGCGCGGCCGCCCCTCCGCTCGGGCTGCTGCTTCTGGGGGCGGGGTTCGACACCACGCCCATCGAACTGCGCTACCTCGCCTTCGCCACGCCCTTCGCCGCGCTGCTGCTGGCCGGGGCGCTGGCCGGCCTGCCGCACCGGACCCGCGTGCCGCTGACCGCGATCGTCCTCAGCATCCAGGCCGTCGCCCTGGCCGGCCTGCTGACCCGGCCGGAGACCATGCAACCGGCCCGCGCCACCGCCCAAGCGGCAGCCCGGCTCGCCGGCGACGGGCTGGTGCTGGTGCCGCGCGGCAATGACGGGGTGGGCATCGTCGGCGCGTTCGGCATCGAAGCGCCCTCGGGACTGCGGCTGCGCGTCGTCGCCGCCGCAGAGTCCCCGGCAGGGGTCCGCCGCAGCCTGGCCGGATCGCACCGTGTGGTCGTGGCGTCGCTGGCGCAGGATGCGGCGAGCCGCGCCGCCCTGCCCCATATGCTGGCCGCCCTGACCGGCCCGTGCTGGCAACAGATCGCCGCAGGACCCCATGCCGTCGCCTTTCGCCGCATCTGCGTCGCGCCGGAACCGGACCGGCGGACGGCCGCCGGCGACGGGCACGGCCGTCCGGCACCCGGCCCCAGCGCAGTCCGGCCGTGATCGCCACGCTCCCTGTGCCAGCCCGCCCGCGGGGTTGTCGCCGCGCCGCCGGCTCGCCATCTACGCCCGTTATGCAGAACTTTGTAACGGCCGCGGCCGACCCGATCGGGTGGCACGGCACCACCATCCTGTGCGTCAGGCAGGATGGACACGTGGCGATGGCCGGCGACGGCCAGGTGTCGATGGGCCAGACCATCGTCAAAGGCAACGCACGCAAGGTGCGCCGCATTGGCGGCGGAGCGGTGCTGACCGGCTTCGCCGGCGCCACCGCCGACGCCTTCACCCTGTTGGAGCGCCTGGAAGCCAAGCTGGAGCGTTTCCCCAACCAGTTGGAACGCGCCTGCGTCGAGCTGGCCAAGGACTGGCGCACCGACCGCTATCTGCGCCGGCTGGAAGCGATGATGGCGGTGGCCGACAAGAGCCGCAGCTTCACGCTGACCGGCAACGGCGATGTGCTGGAACCCGAGGACGGCGTCATCGCCATAGGCTCGGGCGGCAACTACGCGCTCGCCGCGGCCCGCGCGCTGATGGGCATGGACGGCCTGTCCGCCGAGGAGATTGCCCGCCGGGCGATGAAAATCGCCGGCGACATCTGCGTTTATACCAACGGCAACGTCATCATCGAGACTCTGTAAATGGAAGTCCCTACCTATTCGCCGCGCGAGATCGTCTCTGAGCTGGACCGCTTCATTGTCGGCCAGGACGATGCCAAGCGCGCGGTGGCGATCGCGCTGCGCAACCGCTGGCGGCGCCAGCAGCTTCCCGAGGCGATGCGGGAGGAGGTGGTGCCGAAGAACATCCTGATGATCGGCCCCACCGGCTGCGGCAAGACCGAGATCGCCCGCCGCCTCGCGCGGCTGGCGCAGGCGCCGTTCCTGAAGGTGGAAGCCACCAAGTTCACCGAAGTGGGCTATGTCGGCCGTGACGTGGAAAGCATCGTGCGCGACCTGGTGGACGCCAGCCTGACCATGCTGCGCGAGGCATCGCGCAAGGAAGTCCAGCCCAAGGCGGAGCTGGAGGCCGAGGAACGCCTGATCACCGCGCTGGTGGGCGAAGGCGCCGCGGCCGACACGCGCAGCAAGTTCCGCCGCATGCTGCGTGGCGGCGAGTTCGAGCAGAAGGAAATCGAGGTCGCGGTCGCCGAACCGACCGGCAACCCGATCGGCCAGTTGGACATCCCCGGCATGCCGCCCGGGCAGATGATCAACCTGAGCGAGATGATGAAGTCGATGATGGGCGGCCGGCCCACGCAGAAGCGCCGCATGACGGTGGAGGCCGCGCGCAAGCTGCTGGAAGCCGAGGAGGCCGACCGCCTGCTGGACAACGACCGCCTGGCCAAGGACGCGGTGGCGCATGCCGAGAACAACGGCATCGTCTTCGTGGACGAGATCGACAAGATCTGCGCCCGCACGATGGAAGGCGGCTTCCGCGGCGGGGATGTCTCCCGCGAGGGCGTGCAGCGCGACCTGCTGCCGCTGATCGAGGGCACCACGGTGAACACCAAGTACGGCCTGGTGAAGACCGACCACGTGCTGTTCATCGCCTCCGGCGCGTTCCACCTGGCGAAGCCGTCGGACCTGCTGCCGGAGTTGCAGGGCCGCCTGCCGATCCGCGTGGAGCTGTCGCCGCTGTCGCGCGACGACCTGCGCCGCATCCTGACCGAGCCCGAGCACTCCCTCGTCAAGCAGTACTCCGCCCTTCTCGGCACCGAAACCGTGGACCTGCGCTTCACCGACGACGCGATCGACGCGCTGGCCGAGCTGGCGACGGATATCAACGACAAGGTGGAGAATATCGGGGCGCGGCGGCTGCACACGGTGCTGGAGCGGCTGCTGGAGGAGATCAGCTTCACCGCCACCGACCGGGCCGGCGAGACGATTACGGTGGATGCGGCCTATGTGAACGAACGGGTGGCGCCGCTGGCACAGCAGGGCGATCTGAGCCGGTTCATCCTGTAGGGCGGGCGGCCCGCCTGATGCGCGCCTGGTGGCCGGGGGCGGCCCTGGTCCCTGGCCACACGCCTGCATCGGGTTGTTTCTGCCGGCATTGCCGGGACCGTCGTTGCGCCGGGTCGTCGCAGGAGAGCCTGCGACGACCGGCTGTCTGAGCCGCTCCGTGGTTCTTCGTGCGCTTCGTGTGGAACGCTTGCGACCGAGCGAAGCGCACGAAGCCGGCAGGATGGCACGCCATCGTCCGCGCTCCAGGTCGTAACCCGCCCAACCCACTGACAGCGCCAACCCGTCCGCACCGCCCGGTCCGACGTCTTCCCCGGCCTGGCCCGGCAACGGACCGCCCGAGCCATCTCCGCCCGCCCCGCACACTGGAACCCCACGCCCCCCGATGCGATGATCCGCCCAGGGCGCGGTGCATGACGGTGCCCCCAACGGACGGAGGACGGCATGCAAAGCTGGCGCATCGGCGACGTGACGGTAAGCAAAGTGGTGGAGCTGGAAATGACCGGCGGCAGCCGCTTCCTGCTGCCCCAGGCCACGCCGGAGGAAATCCGGCCCATCGCCTGGCTGCAGCCGCATTTCGCCGACGAGAACGGCAAGCTGCGCATGAGCATCCACACCTTCATCGTGCAGACCCCCACGCGCCGCATCGTTGTCGATACCTGCCTGGGCAACGACAAGCAGCACCGCCGCATCCCGCACTGGAACGACCGGCAGGGCCCGTTCCTGCAGGACCTGACCGCGGCCGGCTTCCCGCCGGAGTTGATCGACACCGTGCTGTGCACCCACCTGCACGTCGATCATGTCGGCTGGAACACCAGGCTGCAGGACGGCAAGTGGGTGCCCACCTTCCCCCGCGCCCGCTACCTGATGGGCCGCGTCGAGTACGACCACTGGCGCACCACCACCCGCGAGGACATGCAGCATGTCCTGGCCGAACTCGGTCACCCCGATCATGGACGCCGGTCTGGCCGAACTGGTGGAGACCGACCAGCAACTGACCGACGAGATCAGCCTGGTGCCCACCGTCGGCCATACCCCCGGCCATGTCAGCGTCCGCATCACCTCCCGCGGCGAGGAAGCGCTGATCACCGGCGACTTCATGCACCACCCCTGCCAGATCGCCCACCCGGAATGGAGCACCCTGGCCGACAGCGACCCCGACCGGGGCATCCGCACCCGCTGGGAGATGTTCGAGCGCCTGGCCGGCAAGCCGGTGCTGGTCATCGGCACCCATTTCGCCGGCGCCACCGCCGGCCGCCTGGTGCGCGACGGCGCAACGTTCCGGCTGGATGTCTGACCGCCGCGACGGGGAACCCGCCCGGCACCACCGCAGCGGCGCGGATCCCCGCGCCCGGCTGCCGGCTTGGCCCCCTGCCCCGCCCGCGCTAAACCCGTCGCGAACGACGCCCAAGGGAATGCGCGCATGATCAACAAGATCGTCCAGTCCATGGCCGACGCCATGGCGGACATCAAAGACGGATCCACGGTTCTGATCGGCGGGTTCGGCGCGGTCGGCCAGCCGAACGCGCTGATCGACGGCCTGATCGAACAGGGTGCCAAGGACCTCACCATCGCCTGCAACAACGCCGGGGTCGGCCGCGTCGGTCTCGCTCGGCTCATGGACCTGGAACGGGTGAGCAAGATCATCTGCTCCTTCCCGCGCAGCTCCGATCCGGTGGTGTTCGAAACGCTGTACCGCGCCGGCAAGATCGAGCTGGAGATCGTGCCGCAGGGCACGCTGGCCGAACGCATGCGCGCCGCCGGCGCCGGCGTGCCGGCCTTCTTCACCGCCACCGGCGTCGGCACCAAGATGGCAGTCGGCAAGGAGCACCGCGAGATCGACGGACGCACCTACATCCTGGAAAAGGCCCTGCCCGGCGACGTGGCGCTGGTCGAGGCGTGGGAAGCCGACCGCTGGGGCAACCTGACGTTCAAGGAGTCGGGCCGCAACTTCAACCCGGTCATGGCGATGGCCGGCAAGCTGACCATCGTGCAGACCCAGCACGTGCGGGAGCTGGGGGAGCTCAACCCCGATCACGTCGTCACCCCCGGCATCTTCGTGGATCGCGTACTGCATGTGCCGTACGGCGACCCGACCGGTTTCTGATAGCGAGAGAGGCCATCATGCCCGATACCGCCGTCACCGAAATGACCCCGTTCACCCGCCCGCAGATGGCCGCGCGCGTCGCGCAGGACATCCCGGAGGGCTGGTACGTCAACCTGGGGATCGGCATCCCCACCGCCGTCGCCGACCATGTTCCGGTGGAGCGCGAGGTGATCTTCCATTCCGAGAACGGCGTGCTGGGCATGGGCCCGGCGCCGGAGAAGGACAAGGTCGATCCCTGGCTGATCAACGCCGGCAAGCAGTATGTCACGCTGCGCCAGGGCGGCAGCTTCTGCCACCACGCCGACAGCTTCTCCATGATCCGCGGCGGGCACCTGGACCTGTGCGTGCTGGGCGCCTTCCAGGTGGCGGAGAACGGCGACATCGCCAACTGGGCCACGTCCGAGAACGACACCGCGCCCGCGGTGGGCGGCGCCATGGACCTGGCGGCCGGCGCCAAGCGGCTGTGGGTGCTGATGGAGCACACCGCCAAGAACGGCACGCCCAAGCTGGTGCAGCGCTGCTCCTACCCGCTGACCGCGGTCGGCGCGGTGAAGCGCGTGTACACCAACCTGGCGGTGCTCGACATCGCCGAGCGCGGGTTCGTGGTGCGCGAAATGGCCCCGGGCGTGACGTTCGAGGCGCTGCAGGCCCGCACCGACGCGAAGCTGCACCAGGCGGACTGAACGCGCGACGGCAAGAAACGACGAACGGCCCCTCCCCTCGTGGGAGGGGACCGGGGGGAAGGGGTCGCTCGTCCAGGCCCGGTGTCGGAACATCCCCCACGCCCAACCCCGGCCGGACACGGCGCGGGCAAGCCCAGCGGCACGGAGGCCGGCATGATGGATCCGCTTGAACACCTGCAGATGATCAAGGACAGCGCGGCCGGCATCGCCCCGCGCAAGGGCGACTACAAGCGGATCCGCGCCCTCCGCTTCACCGAGCCCGGCTTCGACCGCGCCACCTGGCGGGAGATGTGCAACATGGGCTGGCTGGGCATGCGCATCCCGGAAGAGTCGGGTGGTGCCGGCCTGGGCGTGCGGGAGTTCTGCGGCCTGGCCGAGGAACTCGGCGGCGGTCTGGTGCCCGAGCCGCTGATCCCCGCGGCCATGGCGGCGCAACTGCTGCCGGCCGACCACCTGGCGGACGTGCTGTCCGGCGACCGCATCGTGCTGCCCGCCTGGCAGGAAAAGCCCAACAGCATCGACTTCCTCGGCGACACGAAGCTGCAGGACGGCAAGCTGAACGGCCGCAAGAGCTTCATCCCGATGGCCGCCGGCGCCGACGCCTTCCTGGTGACCGTGCCCGGCGGCCTGGCCCTGGTGGAACGCACCGCGCCCGGGGTGACCCTGGAAATCCAGCAGACCCAGGATGGCGGCAATTTCGGCACGCTGACCCTGGACAACGCACCGGCCGAAGCGATCGAAGGCGATCCCACCGACGCCCTGGACGCCACGATCATCGCCAGCTCGGCCTACATGTTCGGCATGATGGACCGCGCCTTCGCGATCACCCTGGATTACATGAAGACGCGCGAGCAGTTCGGCCACAAGATCGGCAGCTTCCAGGCCCTGCAGCACCGCGCGGCGGACGTGCAGATCCAGGTGTCGCTGACCCGCGCCGTGGTCAACGCCGCGGCCGAGACGATGGACACCCAGCCTCGCCGCGCCGCCCGCCAGGCCGCGGTGTCGCGTGCCAAGGTGCGGGCCTCGGATGCCGCCATGGTGGTGACACGCGCCTGCATCCAGTTGCACGGCGGCATCGGCTACACGGATGCGGCGGATATCGGCCTGTTCCTGCGCAAGGCGATGGTGCTGGCCCCGCTGTACGGCGGCCAGTTCGTGCACCGCGCCCGCTTCCGCGCCACCGCCCCGGAGCAGGACGATGAATGACGCCGCCACCCCGGGCGTGCTGGAGACACGGGACGGCAGCACCCTGGTCGTCACGCTGAACTACCCGGCCCGCCGCAATGCGCTGTCCATGCCGATCCGCGAGGGGCTGATCGCCGCCTTCGAACGCGCGGAGACCGACCGCGAGATCCGCGCCGTGGTGCTGACCGGCGCCGGCGGCACGTTCTGCGCCGGCGGCGATATCAGCGGCATGAACGTCACCGACCTGGCGCAGGGCCGCGAGCGCTTCCGGGTGACGCACCGGCTGGTGAAGCTGATGGTGCACGCCAGCACCCCGATCGTCGCCGCCGTGGAGGGCTTCGCCGTGGGCGCCGGCCTGTCGCTGGCGCTGTGCTGCGACACCGTGGTCGCGGCCGAGGACGCCCGCTTCGGTGCTCCGTTCGGCCGGCTGGGGCTGATCGCCGATTGCGCGCTGAACCACACCCTGCCGGCGCGCATCGGCGCCGGGCGGGCGCGGCAGATGCTGCTGTACGGCGAGCAGATGGACGCGGCCACGGCCGAACGCATCGGCCTGGTGGACCACGTGGTGCCCAAGGGCGGCACGCTGGATGTCGCGCTGCAACGCGCCCGGGCGGTCAGCGGCAACGCGCCGCTGGCACTGGCGCTGACCAAGGCGCTGCTGGCCGAAGGGCTGGATGCCGCGCTGGACCGGGAACGCGAGATGCAAAGCACGCTGTTCCTGACCGCGGACCACGCCGAGGGGCGCGATGCGTTCCTGGCCAAGCGCAAGCCGGTGTTCCGCGGGGCGTGAGCCCGACGGGCGTGCGGGCAGATCCGTGTCCAATCCCGCTCCGGTCAGGCCCGGCCCGGCTCTGCTGATGCCTGGTGCCGGTTCGGTCAGGCCGGCCCTGCTTCGGTGATGCCTGCTGCCGGTTCAGTGCTGCCTGGTCCCGGTACGGTCATGCCTGGTGCCACCTCGGTGGTGCCTGGTGCCACTTCGGTGGTGCCTGCCCCGCTTCGATGATGCTGCTGCCGGTTCGGTAATGCCTGGTGTACGCGCCGACGATCCGTACAGCGTCGTGGTGGGCGCAGGCCCGCCACCCACGGCTTCGTCACGCGCAACGCGTCGTTCGGGATGCCTGTGCGGGCTGCTTTTCCCCGATCGGGTTGCCTTGGGCATGACGAAGCCGTGGGTGGCGGACCTGCGCCCACCACGACCTTGTCCGATCCGCCATCGCCTTCCCGCGTGACACATGCGGGGCGCGGCGAGCCGCTGCGCATCACGGTACTGCGCATCCGGCCACCAACCTGATCTGAGGCGTAGGTGCTGACAATCACCAGCCCGACTGCAATCAGGGCGGTCGCGGAACCGCCGCCCGTAACGGGGGCGGCGCAGGCAGCGGAACGGCCGCCTGCAGCGGGGCCGGCGCGGGCAACGGGAACGGCGTGACCGGCCGCTCGCCGATGAAGAAGCCCAGCATGCGGCGAATGCCGTCGCGGGTTCGCGCCGGCCAGTCGAGCGCGGGGTTGCGGTCCGCCTCCTGGTCACAGAAGGCCACCTCGCGGCGACGGAAATCCTTCATCAGCCGCGGCAGGTTCCCCCGGTACCACATGATGGCGCAGGAGACGGCAAGCCAGAACCGGCCCTCGCACAGGCTGGGGGAAATGCCGAGGTCGCCGCAGATATCGGCGATCGCCCGCCCGATCGGGCGGCGACGGATTTCCGCCTCGAACTGCGCCACGGTTGGCAGCGCGGCGGGATCGGGGGCTTCATCAGGGTCGGCGCAGCGGACCCGGCGCGGCGGAGACCGCCTTGCTCCGCCAGCGGGCGCGGCCGCCTGCGCGTCGGCGCGCGATGCGGGACAGGCTGCCCGGGTGCGCGGCTTGTAGAACACGAGGTCCCGCCCCCGTGCGGCCCGGGCGAGCAGCACGCGCTCCAGCGCCATGGCGCGCAGCAGGCCACGGGCGAGCCGGGCGCGTATCACCGTCAGGCGCGCGGTACCGAAGAACTGCGCGACGACGGAGAAGCTGCGCGCGGCGGCGCGGTGCTCCAGCGTTTCCGCCAGGTGGAGGCCATAGCCGATCAGGATGTGGACGATCACGAGGACGTCGGCGATGTTCCGCGGAATGGGCTTGCCGGCCCGGTCCGGTGCAGGATCGGGGGGAAAGGCAAGACCGGCAGTAGCCGCGCGCATCGCTCATAGTCACTATTACTAACGTATCTGCGGCGCAGCGTCAACAGGCAATCCCAACCCGCATGACTTATCCTCAACGCTCTCCCATATAACGACGTCGCCCGCAGAGGCCGGCCCCGCCCGCGCAACCGGATACAAGCACTAACGGAACCCACGCCGGCCGGGGACGGTCGGACCGACGCCTCCACGCCCCGGCATAGCCGCCCTGTGCCGGCGACACTTGCCGTCATCCCGCCGGTGCGGAATGACTGCCCCCCCGTTTCCGCACCACCCTTCACCGCGCCCGCGCGCGCCCGAGGCCATGAACCGAAACGACCGTATCGACGTCACCGCCGGCAGCCTGCTCGTGGTGCTGTGCGCCCTGTGGGGCCTGACTCAGGTGGCGATCAAGCTGGCCGGCCAGGAAGGCCTGCCGCCGATGCTGCAGGCCGGGCTGCGCTCCACCGGTTCGGCGGCGCTGCTGTGCGGCTGGATCTTCCTGCGCGGCGGCCCCACCGGCCTGCGCCGGCTGTTCGCACCCGACGGCGCGTTCTGGCCGGGCATGCTGATCGCCGCCATGTTCGCCGGCGAGTTCCTGTGCATCTACCCGGGCATGCAACTGACCACCGCCTCCCGCGGGACGCTGTTCGTGTACACCTCGCCCTTCTGGGTGGCGGTCGGCGCGCATTTCCTGGTGCCGGGCGAGCGTCTGGGCCTGCGCCAGGTGATCGGCCTGTTCTGCGCCTTCGTCGGCGTCGGCTGCGCGGTGGCGGACGGGCTGTGGCAGGACGGCGGCAGCCTGGCCGGCGACGGGCTGATCGCGCTGGGGGCGGCGATCTGGGGCATGACCACCGTCACCATCAAGGCCAGCCGACGGCTGCAGGCGATCCCGCCCTCCAAGCAGTTGCTGTATCAACTGGGCGGCTCCATCCCGTATTTCTTCGTCGCCGCCGCGCTGCTGGGCGAGTTCCACCAGGTGCACGCGACGCCCGCCGCCTGGGGCTGGCTGGGCTACCAGACCGTTGTGGTGGCCTTCGTCACCTACCTGGCCTGGTTCTGGCTGATCGCGAACTACCCCGCGGGGCGGCTGGCCGCGTTTTCCTTCCTGACGCCGATCTTCGGCGCGCTGATGGGCGCGCTGCTGCTGCATGAGCATGTGTCGGCCGAACTGGTGCTGGCGCTGCTGTTCGTCGGCACCGGCATCCGCCTGGTGAACGGGCCGCGCCGGGCGCCGGCAACGCGCATGGTCCCCGCCGCGCAGGCCGTGCTGAGCGAACCGCGCGGCTGACCGGGTCAGCGCGGCAGCAGGATCGCGTCGGCCTCGGCGGTGGCGTTCACCGGCACGTCCTCGGCCACGGCGCTGGGCGGCTCCGGCGCCTGCGCGGCCATCGCCGATGCGCGCATCAACTGCGGGACCGGCCGCGGCTGTGACGAGTCCAGCCGTACCTCCTTGAACGACCCGAAACGCAGGTCCAGCAGCTTGGCCGCCTGGTCGATGCGGCTGCGCAACTGGCCGAGCGCCTGTTCGGTGGCTTCGGCATGCGCCTTGCGTTCGGCCTCGGGTGACAGCGTCCAGCCCAACTGCGCCGTGGCGAGGCCCTTCTGCTGCAGCGTCCCAACAAGTTTCAGCAGCGCGGGGCCGTCATGGCTTTTCAGTTGCAGCGTCTGGCTGGCCTGCCACCGCTCCGTCCGGTCCTGCTGCGTGGGGCCGACACGCCAGACGGTGTAGCCGCCGGTCGATATCGTTACCGACGATACTTTCCGCGCCAGTGCGATCGCGTCGGCCATCATGGCGTTCACCCGCTGCTGCGCGTCGGCCGCCTTGCCGCTGACCGCCTGGGCACGCAGCGTGGCATCCAGCTCATCCGGCGCCACCATCACCGTGGCGGTCTGCGACAGATGCAGCACCGTTTCCGCCCCGGCCGGCGACGCCGCCAGCAACACCACCAACGCGCAAGCCACCCGGCTGATCATCGGCAAACTCCTGCATGAAGGCCTCTCAGCCTGCCTGCCGCGTGCATGGGGGGCAAGGGACAATCCGGGACCCGGGCGTGTCTCTCGCGTGCGGCGTCACGGGTTCCGGGCGCGGGCAGACCGGGCGCCTTGTGGGGATTCTGTGCGTTGGGCCGAGGCCTTCCTGTTCAGGCTGTGCCTCGGGCGTCCGTGTATGTGTGTGATGGAAAAGGAAGGGGAACACAGATGAACACAGATGGCCACAGATGAACACGGATGCTGCGGAGCGGACCGCACCGTCGGAGCGGGCGGTCGGCTGGGCCGTGTTGTTTGCGAACCTGCCGGGCTGGGTTTCGGAGGGGGCTGGGATATCGCTGTGGAGCCGCGGCCGGCAGGCGTGCGCGGTGCGCGGCAGCGCGGAGGCGGCCTTTAGCTTCGGCGGCGTTGCCGCGGTGCGGGCTGCGTCGATCCGACGATTGCCGGCGCGCGCTGCGTGAGCCGAAGGCCTTACCGGGGCATCGTACGGCGCGCATCGCACGGCGCGCATCGCACGGCGCGCATCGTACGGCGCGCATCGCACGGCGCGCATCGCACGACACCGATCGCACGGCGCGCATCGCGCGCGATATGTTGGACGAGCCCGCGCGCGGTTTGTCGGTTGGCCGGCAACTCACCGTCACGGTCGGCGAAGGCCGGCCATCCACGTCTTTGTCATGCGGAACGGAGTCATACCAGCCGCGTAGCCGCTCACCCTCAGCCGTTGCTGCAACCGTCCTGGCAGGCGAAGGCCCGTCGCCCACGCCTGTGCCGATCGCACCTGCGACATGCGTGGATGGCCCCCCTCCGCCGCCCCTGGCGGGGAACATCCCCGAACCTGGGAGGGCCACGCCACAGCCGCCCGCCACACCGCAGCATCCGTGTTCATCTGTGGCCATCTGTGTTCATCTGTGTTCCCGCTTGCTTACGCAGCCGCCCGCCCCTCGGTCTCCGCGCCTCGGCAGCCACCAGCAACGCGCCTCACCGCATCAGCCACAGCGTTCCCGCCGCCAGCGTCAACAGCGTCAGCGGCGCGCCGACCCGGAAATACGTCCAGAAGCCGATCCGCACATGCCGCTGCCCGGCCTTCTCCACCACGATCAGGTTGGCGACAGACCCCAGCAGGGTGAAGTTGCCCGCCAGGGTGGAGGCCATCGCCACGGTCAGCCAGGCGGTGGTCGGATCGGGCAGGCCCTGGACGAACGGCCGCAGCAGCAGCACCGCCGGCACGTTGCTCACCAGGTTGGACAGCACCGCCGTCACCCCGCTCAGCACCGGCACCCGGCCCAGGTGCCATTGCTGCACGTCCGCGACCACCTGCGGTGTCAGCAGCGTGCGCTGGGCGCCGCCGACGATGATGAACAGGCCGGCGAACATCAGCAGCAGCGACCAGTCCACCTCGGCATAGATGCGTGCGGTCTTCACCCGCCGCGTCAGCAGCAGCAGCGCGCCGACGACGATGGCCGCCTTGGCCGGCTCCGTCCCGGTGAAGAACAGCAGCACGACCACCATGGTGGCGATTGCCGAGCGCCAGGCCAGTACGGGGTTCGCGCGCAGGCGGGGCAGATGCGGGGGCAGCGTCCGGGCGCGGAATTCGTCACGGTGCAGCAGCACCAGCAGCGGCACGGCGATCAGCAGCCCGATGACTGCCACCGGCGCCAGCGCCGCGGCGAATGCAGGGTACGGAATGCCCGAGACGCTGCCGATCATGATGTTCTGCGGATTGCCGGTGATGGTGGCGACCGAGCCGATATTCGACGCCATTGCCAGCCCCAGCAGATAGGGCACCGGATTGCGCCGCAGCCCGGCGGTCAGGTCCACCACCAGCGGCGCCAGCACCAGGCAGATCGCGTCATTCACCAGGAAGGCGGAGAACACCCCGGCCACCGCGACAACCGCGACCAGCAGCAGCAGGGGCCCGCGCGCCCGGCGGGCGGCGAAGGCGGTGACCAGGGCGAAGAAGCCCGACAGGCGCAGATTGGCCACCACGATCATCATGCCCAGCAGCAGGGTGATGGTGTCGAAATCCACCGCGCGATAGGCGTCCGGCAACGGCATGGCGCCGCAGGCCACCATCAGGCAGGCGCCGACCAGCGCCACGCCGGCCCGGTCGATCGCCAGGCCGGGCACCTTACCCAGCGCCAGGGCGATGTAGCTGGCGACGAAGATGGCACCGGCGGCGACGCGGCGGGTGGCGATGTCCTCGGCCGGCATCAGCGCCGGGGCGACGGCCGCCACCGCGGCCAGCAGCAACAGCACCGCGACGGCCGCCCAGGAGGCCACGCGGCCCGGCCGCCACGCGGGCCGGGGGTCGTGCGGTCGGGCAGGCGTTCGGTCATCAGGCGGGCCGGGGTGGTGACGGCATCCAGGCATGCGGGTGGTGTGCCTGGGCCCGGCTGGATGGGTGGCGTGCCTGGGCCGTGGTGGACGGGCGGCGTGCCTGGGCGCTGATGGATTGCCGCTCGCCCGTCATGCTGTGGCCTCCGTTCGACCGGCGGGCCGGCGCCCGCAGCGGGACTGCCCCCGGCGACGACTCCGCCGGCATGGGTCAGGCCACAGGGGTAGCACGGCATGCCGGCGAACGCGCGGGCGGCGGCGAACGCGCGGGGGCGGCGATGCCCCCTGCCCCGCCCGGGCCGGCCCGCAGGACCGTGCGCCGGCGAAAGGACCGTGCGCCGGCGAATGAACGACTGCGGGACGGCGCGCGGGGCGGCCGCGCCCGCCACCGACGGCGGGCCTCGGCGTGCCGGCCAGGCGCGGCGACGGACGGATGAACCCGACGGCGACGGACGGATGAACCCGACGGCGACGCACCGGTGAAGCCGACGGCCCCGGATGGGTCCGACAGATGCTACGGGCGCGTGAAGCCGATATTGTCCTCCACCACGGTCAGCGGTCCCACCGGCAGCTTTTCCGGCTGGTCAACCGGCAGGTGGTGGAAGGCGATCCGATCGGTCCAGACTTTCCGCAGGAAATCCTTGATCGCAAACACCGTCAGGAACTCCCCGGCGCAGCGCCGGTAGCCGAAGCCGAACGGGGCGTAGCCGGCGTGGTCGCACACCGGATGCTCCTCGCCGCCCACCACGGGATAGACCGCGCCGAAGACGCTGTTGGTCATTTCCCCCTGGCGACCGTCCCGGAACGGGAAGCCGGTCTGGCTGAAGGGGCAGGCCGCGAAGCCCATGGCGTCGGACCGGGCCGCATCGTTCCGCGCGCTGGTCGGGGCGGACTTGTAGCGGTCCGGGTTGAATGAGTCGGGGTCGGGCCAGTGCCGCGGGTCGCGGCTGGCATCGGGATGCGGGTGCAGGATGCCGGCATAGCCCGAGCCCAGGAACCCCTGCCGCGTCCCCAGGCTGGAATAGCTGCCGGCGTTCGGGGAAATCACCCGCATCAGCTCCATCACGAAGCGGTCGAGCGGGCGTGAAGGGCGATCCGTCCGCCTCATCCGGCCGGTTGTCCATGGTGCGTTCGAACCAGGACCGGATCGCCGCGTCGCCGCCATCGGTGCTGAGGCGTGCCATGATGTTGTAGAACGCGTTGCCCCACTGGCTGAATGCCAGGAAGTTGTGGAAGCACTCGAACACGATGTCCTTGCGGCGGAAGTTCTCGCCCTGCTCGCCGTTCGCCAGCCAGTAGTGGACGAAGGTCTTCTCGGGCTCCGCCAGCTTGCCGTCCAGGATGTCCTGCACGCGGGCGTCCACCCAGTCCTTCAGCGGACGGCGCAGCTCCCGGACCTGCATGTAGTTGCGATAGACGATCGGCTGGGTGGGGAACCAGTAGCCGATCACCGCCGTGAAGCTGCGGCCGAACTGCCGCACGTCCTCCGGCACCGCGTCGCCGCGCACCCCCAGGTGCAGATCCCAGTACATGTCGGGATAGAGCCGGTAGAATTCGTGCATCAGCGGCCGGGACTGGTTGCGGCCGTCGAACAGCGCGTCGAACAGCCGGCGGATCTTCCCGGCATACATCGGCTGGTAGAGATCCGGGGTCAGCGCGGTGTAGTAGATGCGCTTGCGGGCGTTGTCGGCGCCGCGGTGGCCGTAGCCCTGGATGAACACCGACAGCCCCTGGGCCTCGGTCTCGGGCGCCCATTCGTCGTACAGCATGCCCCAGATATGCGGGGGAATGGCCTGGTCCTTGCCGAAGGCCAGGTCGATCATCGGCAGGGCAGGCACCGGGCCGTCATAGGTGGCGCTGAGGATGAAGGGCTTGACCGCGCCTTCGACATAGGCGGGATCGAAGTCGGGCGGCAGCAGGTTGTGCGCCTGATTGGCCCTTTCCCTGGGGGGTTGGATCATGCTGGCTCCCCGGCTTGGCAGGACGGTGGCTGCGCCCGCGTGTGGGGCGCCCAAGCCTAAGACCAGGGCAGGCGCCTGCGTTCCCCGGCGACCGGGATCGGGCTGGAACTTCCCTGTGATGGCGGCCCGCGTCGCGGTCGAGCGCCGGCGACGGCGCGGCGGGCGCTTCCCGCCGGCCGCGCCTTCGGACCGCTCTCAGCGGTTCGGCCACAGCCCCGGCGTGGCCACCTCCAGCGAATGCCCGTCCGGGTCGCGGAAATACAGGCTGGTGCCGCCATGCGGCCAGGACAGGCGGCTTTCCACCGGGATGTCCTGCGCCCGCAGATGCGCCTCCCAGGCCGCCAGCTCGCCGAACGGAATGGCGAAGCACAGGTGCAGTTCGCCGCGCCCGTGATGCGGGGGGATCAGGCCGCCTGGGGCCGGCGCCGGCTGGTCCGTCGCGCCGTGGCGGAACAGCAGCAGCACCTGCTCCCCCGGCACGCCCAGCGCGCACATGCGGCCGTCGCACATGAACTGCTCGAAGCCGAACAGGCGCTGGTAGAATGCGCGCGAGCGATCCAGGTCCGCCACGTACAGCGAACTCTCCAGGATGCCGCTGACGCGCGGGACGGTGTCGGCCATCGCCGCCTCCTGCCTTGGGGACCGGGGTATAAGGGGTGCCGCCGTGCGGCTTGCAACCGGCGGGTCCGGGTCCTAACAGCCGATTGAGCAATCGGCAGGGGAGACCGTGGGGTGGGCATCGATTACGTCAAGCGCGATGGCGTCGCGTACATCACGCTGAACAATCCGGGCAAGGCGAACATCCTGGACAAGCCGACCTCGGACGAGATCTCCGAGGCGTGGATCGACCTGTGGGAGGACCGCGACATCCGCTGCGCCATCCTGACCGGCGCCGGGGACCGGCACTTCTGCGGCGGCCACAACCTGGCGAAGCGGGAGAACATCACCGAGGAGGAACGCGAATACCTGCGCACCAAGCGCATCTTCTGGCCGCTGGCCGGCACGGTGCACGGGCAGAAGACCGGCGTGGACGGGCGGATGGGCGACCACTACCCGCGGGTGTGGAAGCCGGTGATCGCCGCGGTGAACGGCTGGGCGGCCGGAGCCGGGCTGTACATCCTGCTGTCGTCCTGCGATATCCGCATCGCCAGCGCGGAGCATGCGCGGTTCAAGTTCTCGCTGCTGTCGCAGGGCTGGCTGGGGCACGGGCCGGGCGCCAGCCTGCTGGTCAAGCAGTTGCGCTATGCGGATGCGATGAAGATCCTGCTGACCGACGAGCCGTTCGACGCGGCCGAAGCCCTGCGCGTCGGGCTGGTGAACGAGGTGGTGCCGCACGCGCAACTGATGGCGCGAGCCGAGGAGATGGCGCGCAAGATCGTCAAGCTGCCGCCGGTGGCGGTGCGGATGATGAAGGAATTCGTGGTGCGCTTCGGCGAACTGCCGGTGGAGCAGTCCTGGCATGTGCAGAACCTGATGAACTCGCTGCTGATCCAGGTGACGACCGACGGCGAGGAAGGCCGCCAGGCGTTCAACGCCAAGCGCCCGCCGAACTTCACCGGCGCGCTGCGCCAGCGCGGCGAACCGTGGGAGGAGCCGGAAGGCGACGACGCGGAGCGGCTGGACGAGGCGTACCGCAGCGGGGAGTTCTGACGTATCCCCGCATTGGCGGGCCGGTTCGCGTTGCGGGTGGAACCGGTCCAGCGCCGCGTGTCAGTCGCGCGGCCGCAGGGTGATGTACATCAGCGCGAGATAGACCACAGGCATGACGAGCACGACGATCGCCTCGACGAACCCCGGCGCCGGGCAATCCGTGGCAAACATCCGCTGAATGACCCAGATGTCCGCGGCAAGAATGATGGCTGCGCCGATCAGCCAGGACACCAGCGGATTGTACCGACCCTGCCTTTGCATTGCCTGGTTCTCCCTCGAACTGCGGCTGCGGTTCAGCCCGAACGGTGGGGCTGCCGGCCCTGCGATGACCGGTTGCGCACAGTAGGAGGGAGGACGCGACGCGTATTGACCTACCTCAATCCCCGCTGCGGCGGTTCAAGCGCTGCAACCCAACGCAGCGCCGCCCTGATGGGAGCAGGTGCGACCGGACCTGTCTGCTGGCGAAGCAGCGAATTCCCGCGGTGAAATCATGAGTTGGCGAGATCTGGCGCGGCACGCCAAAGCTCCGGCATGGGGCCGGGCGATGCGTGTCGCCGCCGCGGCCATGCTGGGCCTGGCAGCGACCCATGCCGCATCACGCGCCGGGCAGCCGGTCGCCGGCACATCGGCCAACCGTTGGTTCCCCGCCAGCTATCAACAATCCCGCGCACGCTTCCGCAGCGCCTGTCACCACCTGGAGATGACGGCGCATGCGGCATGCGCCCGCTATCCGGTGACCTATCCCGATCTGCCCGACCACGACCTGACCATCGACACGGCCTACTTTTCCCGCGGCAACGTGCGCCTGCTGATCGTGCAGTCCGGACTGCACGGCGTGGAGGCATTCGCCGGCGCGGCGGTGCAGCAGATGCTGATCGCGCGGCACCTGCGCACCCTGCTGCATCGGGGTTTCGACGTGCTGCTGATTCATGCCGTCAACCCGTACGGGTTCCGGTACCTGCGTCGCGTGGATGGCAACAACGTCGATCTCAACCGCAATTTCGCACCGCCTGGCCGCGACCTGTATGACCAACGCAACCCCGCCTATGTCGCCCTTCGCGACATCGCCGAACCGCACCGCCCGGTGCTCGGCGTGGGCACCGAATCGACCAACCTGGCGGTGCGCACGGTGCTGGCTTACGTGGCGCATGGATTCGACTTCAGCTTCATCAGCAACGGGACGCACGCCGGCCAGTACCGCTTTCCCGAGGGCCTGGAATTCGGCGGCACCGAACCCGCACAGCAGACCCGCTTCTTCCGCGACCGCATCGCCCCGATCATGGCCGGGCATCCGGGAGACATCCTTTTCCTGGACCTGCACACCGGCCTGGGCGCCGCAAATACCCTGACGGTGTACAGCGGGCTTGACTGGCCCCAATCGCACACCGCCGCGATGCGGCGGTTCGTCCGCGCGCTCAGCCGCCCGCACATCCGCATGGAAACGCCAAGTCAGAGCGCGTACCAGACCATGGGCGACGTGATCGACTTCGTGCCGACCTTGGTGCCGGGCAACCGGGTCACCGCGGTGACGCTGGAATGGGGCACGATCGGTGAGAGCACGGTGGATGAACTCGCCACCAATGCGCGCATGATCCTGGAGAACCAGGCGCACTTCCACGGCTGCGCCAGCGAAGCAATCTGCGACGCGGTGCGACGCAACTTCCTCGCATTGTTCAATCCTGCCGATGCGCAATTCCAGACCAGCGTGATTGAACAGGCCGACGCGTTCCTGACGGGGTTGGAGACGTTACAGCCAGGGCAACTGGCCGGGGTGTCCGCGCCATGAGGTTTCGTATCATACCAAGTGAGGTAGCGTCTGATACCGGCCCGCGTGTCGTTTGACCGTCGGCCGGCAATTCACCGTCATGGTCGGCGAAGGCCGGCGATCTACACCGGAACGGTCGGGTCGGCGTGCAACGGAACACGGCCTGTCGGGGGCAGATGGCCGGCTCAAGGCCGGCCATGACGCGGAAGAACGGTGTTTGTCTGCAACATTCCGGCGCACGTCGGGCCCGCGTCGATCACGACATGGCACGCTGTGCCTCCGCTCGTCATCGGGATCGCCGAGGCGCAATCGGATTGCAGCCCCGCCGGCCGACCATGGCGAGTTCCGCATGGCCAAGGAACCAGTACGCCACGCCGGTTCAGATCAGCCCAACGCCCCGGACTGACGAAGTCGCGCGATGGCGTCGTCCGACAGCGCCAGGACCTCGCGCAGCACGCTCTCGGTGTCGCCGCCAAGCGCCGGGGCCGGTCCGCTGATCCGGCCGAAACTGGCCTGCCAGGGCAGCCCCGGCAGCACACCGGCGGTCTGCGGTTCCCAGAAGCCGCGATGGCGCAGATGATCGCTCGCCAGCAGCGCGCGTGAGTCGGCGAGCGCCGCGGCGGCGATCCCCGCATCACGCAGGCGGGCGGCCACCTCGGTCGCGTCATGCTCCACCAGCCACGCCGCCAGTGCGGCATCGATCGCGTTGCCGTGTTCGCGGCGCGCCCCCTCGGCCAGCGATGCCATTTCGTGCAACGTCGGCACCATCCGGCACAGCGCCTGCCACGCGCCATCGTCCTGCACCGCGAGGGCAACCCATGCGTCCTCACCCGCGCAGCGATACGCGCCGTGTGGCGCGCAGCAGTCGGAGCGGTTGCCCATCGGCTGCGGCGGCCCGTCCAGTTGTGCCGTCAGCAGCGGTTCGGCCAAGGTCCACAGCATCGCCTCGATCATCGAGAAATCGACCCGCGCCACCTGGCCGCCGCGCTGCCGCTGCCACAGCCCGGCCGCGGCGGCGAAGGCCAGCATCAGGCCGCACATCGGATCGAGCCAGGCGAACCCGACCCGCGGCGGGCGGTCCGGGTGCCGGTTCAGCCCGGCAAACCCGGCATAGCACTGCAGCAGCGTCCCGTAGGCCACCGCGTGCGATTCCGGCCCGCTGCGCCCCAGGCCCGAGGCGGACACGTACACCAGGTTCGGGTTCACCGCCTGCAGCGCCGCCGCGCCAAGACCCAGGCGGTCCATCACGCCGGTGGCGAAGTTCTCGATCAGCACGTCGGATTTCGCGGCGAGGTCGCGGGCGAGCTGCACCGCCTCCGGGCGCTTCAGGTCCAGCACGATGCCGCGCTTGGCCTGGCCGAGCACGGTGTGGAGTTCGGAGGCGCGGCCGGGATCGCCGCGACCGGGGGCCTCCACCTTGATCACCTCGGCGCCCATCGCGGCGAGATAGCGGGTGGTGGTGGGGCCGGCGATCACCCAACTGAAGTCCAGCACGCGCACGCCGGACAGCGGCATCGGCCCGTGCAGGGGCGCGGTCGGTTCGGCCGGCGTCAGCATCAGCCCGAACGGCGCCCCGGGCGCCTGCACGTCTCGGTCGCCGATCCGCACCGCGCGGAAGGCGGCCCGGTGCGCGAGCTGCGGCGAGGCGAACAGGTCCGCCGGTTCGCGCAGCGGGAAGCTGGGCACGTGCGCGTCCTGGGCGGCGTTGGCGATCCACTGCCTGTCGTGGTGCACGCTCCACTGCGACATCAGCGCGTGCAGTGCGTCCCAGTTGGCGACGCGGTCCGGCTTGCGGGCGAACCGCGGATCGGTGCCCCAGGCGGGGGAGCCCATCACCGTCAGCCAGGAGCGCCACTGGTGTTCCTCGCGCGGCGAGATCGCCACGTAGCCGTCGCGCGCCGGCAGGATGCAGACCGTGGCGCCGTTGCCGTCGGTCAGGCGCCTGCGTGACCAGCCCTTGTTGTTGACCCCGGCGCGGGTGAGTTCGGTCATCGCCAGGGTGGCCAGCGCTTCCTGGACCGACAGGTCGATCACCGCGCCGGGCGTGGGGCCGAGGGCCGCGTGCATGCCGGCACAGGCGGCGGCGACGCCGGCGATGAAGGCGGATTGCCGGCCGGTGGGGCGGATCGGCGCCTCGGCCAGGTCGTCCACCTGCCCTGTCAGCAGGCGGGCGATGCCGCTGGCATAGAACAGCGTCAGGTCGGAGGCGGGCGCCTCGGCCATCGGCCCGGTCTGCCCGAAGGGGGAGATCAGCACCAGCGGCGCGCGCGGGTTGGCGGCGCGCAGGCTGTCGGGGTCGTGGCGGCGGCGGTGCAGCGTCGCCCGCGATCCTTCGGTGACGATCAGGTCGGCGGCGGCCAGGGCGGGCTGGAGGTCGGTGGCGTGCGCCTTGCCATGGGCGAGGTAGGCGGCGAGCGGCGGGGCCGCGTCTGCCTTGGCGCCGTTAGCGGCGGCGCCGAAACCGGACGCGGTGCCGCCGGCGCAGGTAACGGCGGCACCGGCATCGGCCAGCAGGCGCCCGCAAACCGCGGCGGCCAGACCAGGGCCGAGTTGCACGACGCGGAAGCCGGACAGCAATGTCATGCCATTCCCGTTCTGCGGTTGGATCGAAGGACTGATCGTATCATGTCGCAGCAGGCCGGGATGTGCCTCGCCGCAGGTCCCGGGATATGCCCTGCCGCACGTCCCGGGATATGCCTCGCCGCACGTCCCGGGATATGCCCTTCGCCGCACGTCCGTTGCATGCGTAATCTTCCGGGCGCATGCGCGATCTGTCGGGCCGTGGCAGGCCCGGGACGCATGCGTGCCAACCAGGTGCATCACAACGCCGCTCTCCCGAGTCATGGCCGGGCCTGACCCGGCCATCTGCCCCCGTCCGGGCGTGTGCCCTTGCGCGCTGGCCCGATCGTTGCGGGGTAGATGGCCGGGTCAGGCCCGGCCATGACCGCGTTTATCGAGGCCTGCGCGCCGGCTCCATCTACCAAAGCCTGCTCTCCGGCTTTATCCGTCGGAGCGCGCACCCGCTCCATCCGTCGGTGTTCGCGCGCCTGCTTCATGTCTCGAGGGCTGCTCTCCGGCGTCCAAGCGGATAGGGCGAAGGCCTGCCACGACGCGGGCATGATCGGCCGGCAAACAGCCGGTGGATGCGAGCGCGCGTGGGGCACAGGTCACCGCCACGACGGACACGCACACACCGGCTACCAGCCGGTCCGCCGCGTCACCGCATGGTCGATTTCGAGGTCGGCACGATGCGCGTCACCACCATCTTGGAACGGTCCAGGCAGGTCGGGACGCGCGGTGCGATGTCGTTCTTCCAGTGGTCCGACTCGTACACCGCCTTGTACAGCGCCTCACGTTCGGCCTCGCTCTCGAAGCGGCGCAGCCAGACATAGACCGACTCGTCCGTCTCCCCGCGGAAGCTGCCGCAGATCACCATGCCCTTGGAGACCTGGAAGGGGATGATCTCCTCTTCCATTATCTTGACCCATTCGTTCATCTTGCCCGGCAGCACGTGGTACTGGCGGAGTTCATAGAAAGCCATCGGACGTTCCCCTTCGCGACGTTACCAAAGGTGCCTGGGTGCGACCGAACCGCGCAGCCATGCGCACCGCCGCCCAGGATACTCGCGACGCAGCGCAAACGATAGCGTGCACCGGAGCCATCGCTGGCTGCACACCGACGTGTCGCCGGTACGACGCACCTGCAACAAATCGGTCTGACGTTTCCACAGACGGTCGCTTGTTCCACGCCACGGTCTGCGCAGATCGGCTATCCACGCGTTCGGTAGTTGGCAGCGGCAACGTTCCCCACCGGAATGCCGACCGACCGTCCATGCCGGGCACCCGCCGAGAGCCCGCCGGCTCGGGGGAACGGTCGGAACGGTCGGAACGGTCGATTTCTATTCGGAAAATGCAGACCTGCGCCGGTCGAAACACCAAACGGGACGCCATGCGCCTCACGCCGGCGTCGCCATGCCGGCGCCGCGACCACGAACGGCGGGCGGGCGTCGCAGGGCCCAGAAGGCGATGCCGCCGCAGATGTAGAACACGATCGACAGCAGGAACGGCACGCGATAGCTGCCCGTCACGTCGAACAGCCAGCCGGCCATCCAGGCGCCGGTGGCGGCACCGACCCCGGTGCCGACGGTGATCACGCCCAGGATCGCCCCCAGGTTCGGCCCGGGAAACAGGTCGGCGGTCTTGGCGGTGATCGCCGGGCCGCGCGCGCCCCAGGTCAGGCCGAAGAAGCAGGCGTGCAACCACAGCAACAGATGCTGCTCGGGGCTATGGATCAACAACGCGCAGCCTACCCCGATGATCGACGTCGCATACGTGGTCACCGCCGCCAGCTCACGGCCGATATAATCCGAGACCGTGCCCGTCAGGATCACCCCCGGCAGCGACAGGAAGGCGCCGAAGCCCAGCACCTCGGCCGCGTACAACTTGCCGAACCCCATCGTCACCGCGAAGGCGAGCTGGTGCAGCGCCACCAGGAAGCTGCCCAGGCCGGTGAACACATAGACCAGCAGCAACAGCCAGAAATGCGGTGTCCGCATCGCGTCCCGCACCGTCCAGCCTTCCCCCGACGCCGCGGCGCCGCGAACCCTGCGCGCCGGCGCCGTGCGACGGAACAGCAGCGACAAAGGCAGCACCAGCAACACGACTCCCGCGCCCTGTGCCAGGTAGGTGGCACGCCAGCCGATGCCGGTGATCAGCATCTGCGACAGCGGCGCGGTATAGGCACGCGCGAAACCATTGGCCGACTGCACGATCGACACCGCCATCCCGCGGTTGCGTTCGAACAGGCGCGACAGGATCGGCACGAACACCACCAGGCCCAGGCAGTTGGCGCCCAGCGTCATCACCACGCCGTACAGCACGATGATCTGCCACAGGTCGGTGGCATGCGCGTTGGCGAACAATCCGGCCGCCAGCAGCACCCCGCCGATCAGCACCATGCGCTGCGGCCCCAGCCGATCGACCATCGCACCGACCACCGGCGCGGTAATGCCGGTCATGAACTGCGACACCGCAAAGGCGATCGAGGCTTCGGCGCGCGTCCAGCCGAACGCGTCGATGAAGGCGACCAGGAAGACCGGATAGGCCTGGATACACCCGGCCGCGATCGCAAACGTCACGAACGCGCCGCCCAGCAGCACCCAGGCCTGGCGGGGTACGCGGCGTTGTGGAACGAGGATCTGGCTCAGCGCGTGCGGCCTTTCGTTGCGGGCGACGGCACGCGTATGGACGGCCGGGCGCGGGACATCACCGCATCGTTCTGGCACAGCCCCGCGCGGCGCGATAGCACCGGCACCGGGCCACGGCTCGCCCGCGCCATCCGCCGCTGCCCAGGAGCTGCCGCAGCCCGGCGCGCCACGGCCGTTACGCCGCCATGCGCATCCGTTCCCGCACCAGGTCCGCCGCCTTTTCAGCGATCATGATGGTGGCGGCATTGGTGTTGCCGGACACCACCGCCGGCATGATCGAGGCATCGACCACGCGCAGCCCCTGCAGGCCGTGCACCCGCAGTTCCGCGTCCACCACCGCCATCGCGTCGTCGCCCATCCTGCAGGTGCTGGTGGGGTGGAACACCGTGCCGCCATACTGTTTCGCGTATTCCAGCAGCTCGTCGTCGGTCTGCACATCCGCACCGGGGATGTACTCGCCGGCGATGAAGTGCTGCATCTCCGGCGTGCCCAGCAGCCGGCGGCTGAGTTTCAGGCCATCGACGATGGTGCGGCGGTCCGTCTCGGTCGCCAGGTAGTTCGGATGCATCGCCGGCGGGTCGGCGGGGTTGGCGGATTTCAGTTCCAGATAGCCGCGGCTTTCCGGCCGCAACTGGTACACCACCAGCGAGAAGCCGGAGAATTTGTGCAGCCCCTCGGCCGGGCGGTCGGCGCTGAAGATCACCGTGGCGAACTGCACGTCCGGCGTCGCCAGTTCCGGCCGGGTGCGCGCGAACAGGCCGGCCTGCGCGGCGGCGATGGTCAGCGGCCCCTTGCGCTGCAGGAAATACTGCAGGCCGGTGCGCAGCATCGACACCTTGCTCAGCATGATGTCGTTCACCGTGATCGGGAACCGGCACTTCAGCACCATCCGCGCCTGGTAGTGGTCCTGCATGCTGCGGCCCACGCCCGGCAATTCGTGCTGCACGGCGATGCCGCGATCGACCAGGTGCTGCGCCGGGCCGATGCCCGACAGCAGCAGAAGCTGCGGCGAGTTGATGGCGCCGCCGCACAGGATCACCTCCCGCCGCGCCCGCACGCTGCGCAGCACGCCGCCCTGGCGGTAGGTGACGCCGACCGCGCGCCTGCCGTCCAGCAGCACGGATTCGCTCAGCGCCTCGGTGATGACCTGCAGGTTCCGCCGCTTCATCGCCGGGCGCAGATAGCCCACCGCGGTGGAGCAGCGGCGGCCGTTGCGCGTGGTCAGGTGGTAGTAGCCGGCGCCCTCCTGCGTGGGGCCGTTGAAGTCCCTGGTGGGCGGGAAGCCGAGCGAGAGGGCGCTCTTTATGAAGGCTTTGCTGATGGGGTCGTATTCGTCCATTTCGGACACGGCCAGGGGGCCGCCGGTGCCGTGCAGGTCGTCGCCGCCGGACAGCTTGTCCTCGGCGCGCCTGAAATACGGCAGCACGTCATCGAACGACCAGCCGGTGTTGCCGAGTTGGCGCCAGTGGTCGAAATCCTCCCGCTGGCCGCGGATATAGACCAGGCCGTTGATCGAGGACGACCCGCCCAGCACCTTGCCGCGCGGCCAGAAGAAGCGGCGGCCGTTCAGGTCGGGCTCGGTTTCGTAGCACCAGTTGACGCGCGTATCGGTGATGGTCTTGCCGTAGCCGAGCGGCACGTGGATCCAGAAATGCGTGTCGGCCGGACCGGCTTCCAGCAGCACCACACGGGTCGAGGGGTCTTCCGACAGGCGCGCCGCCATGACGCAGCCGGCCGATCCGGCACCGACGATGACATAGTCCGCCTCGAGCGCATCCTGTTGCCTGGCCATGGCGTCCCCCGTTGTTTGCGGGCCAGTGTTCGGGCGGTGCGGCGCAGGGTCAAGCGCTCAGCCGTGGCCGGCGGGCGGGTGCTGGGCGGGGGGCTGCTGCGACGCCTGTGCCGGCTGCGATGATTCGGCCAGGTATGCCTTGACCCAGGTCGCCGCGGCCGATGCGGCCATGGCGAGGGTGAACAGCAGCACGATGCGTACTACCGATGACGTCATTGTCGTCTCCGGCCGGCGTGCGGGTCTGGCCACACGATCTAGGCAGCGCTGTGCCGCCGCGAAACGGCAAGTCTCGGCGGGGCGGGTTCGCCGGTCCATGGTCCGGACGGATCGGTGAATCGGACCCGCGCTTTCCTGGCCGAAAGAACCGGGGGCACCGCCGAAGAATTTCCGAATTTGTTCTGCCCGGTTGCCGGACCAAATCGGCCCCGCCTACACTCCCCGCGTCCAGGGAGGAACCGCATGCTCGGCCTGATGCAACAGCGTCCGCTGCTGATCTCGTCGCTGCTGAACTATGCAGAGCTCTACCACCCGAGGGTGGAAATCGTATCGCGGTCGGTCGAGGGGCCGATCCGGCGCTGCGACTGGGGCACGATCGCCGCGCGGTCCCGGCGGGTGGCGAACGTGATGCGCCGGCTTGGCGTCGGGCCGGGCGACCGCGTGGCCAGCCTGGCCTGGAACCACGACCGTCACCTGGAGCTGTTCTACGGCGTCAGCGGCACCGGCAGCATCCTGCACACGGTGAACCCGCGGCTGTTCCCCGAACAGGTGCGCTATATCCTGAACCATGCCGAAGACGGCTACGTCTTCTTCGACACCACCTTCACCCCCCTGGTGGAACAACTGGCGCCGGAGCTGCCGCATGTGCGCGGCTACATCGCGCTGACCGGGCCGGACGACGTGCCGGCCGCCAACCTGCCCAACCTGATGTCGTATGAAGCGCTGTTGGCCGGCGAAAGCGACGACTACGACTGGCCACGCTTCGACGAGAACACGGCATCGACGCTGTGCTACACCTCCGGCACGACGGGCGATCCGAAAGGCGTGCTGTACAGCCACCGGTCCACGGTGCTGCACAGCTACGGGCTGATGATGGCCGACAGCATGGCCCTGTCGGCGCGCGACACGGCGCTGCTGTGCGCGCCGATGTTCCATGTGAACTGCTGGGGCATTCCGTTCGCCGGCGCCGGTGTCGGCGCCAAGCTGGTACTGCCGGGCATGAAACTGGACGGCGCCAGCCTGTTCGAACTGATCCGCGATGAGGGCGTCACCTTCTCCGGCGCCGTGCCGACGGTGTGGCTGAACCTGTTCGCGTGGATGGAGCAGAACCTGGACTCGCTCGACCAGACGCACCTGCCGCTGAAGCGCGTACTGTCCGGCGGCACGGCGGTGCCCCGCGTGGTGATCGAGAAGGTGCAGCGCTATTTCGGCGCCACCATGCTGCACGCCTGGGGCATGACGGAAACCGGCCCGCTGGGCACCTGCGGCACCCTGCTGCCCAAGCACCAGGCGCTGGACGACGCCGGCCGGATGGCGGTTCTGCTGAAGCAGGGGCGCGCGATCTTCGGGCCCGAGGTGCGTATCGTCGATGAGATGGGCAACGAACTGCCGCGTGACGGCAAGAGCGTGGGCGAGGTGGAGATCCGCGGCGCCTGGGTGCTGTCCGGCTACTTCAAGGGCGTCGGCGGCAAGGTGGTGGACGACGACGGCTGGTTCCGCACCGGCGACGTGGCCACCATCGATCCCGACGGCTTCCTGGGCATCACCGACCGCGCCAAGGACATGGTGAAGTCGGGCGGTGAGTGGATCAGCTCCATCGAGCTGGAGAACCTGGCGGTCAGCCACCCCGCGGTGCAGGAGGCCGCGGTGATCGCCGCCCGCCACCCGTCCTGGCAGGAGCGGCCGTTGCTGCTGGTGCAGTGCCGGCCGGATGCATCGGTGACGCGGGAGGAGCTGCTGGCCTTCCTGTCGGACAAGGTGGCGAAGTGGTGGCTGCCGGACGACGTGGTCTGTGTCGATGCGCTGCCGCATACCGCCACGGGCAAGGTGCTGAAGACGCGCCTGCGCGAGGAGTACGCCGGTTGGCTGGAGGAACACACGCTGGTGCAGCAGCGCCGCGCGTGACGAAGGCTGTCCGCCGCACGGCGGTGTAGTACGTCGGGGCCAACCAAGTCGTGGAGGACGAAGGCCCACGGGCGTCGAGAGAGGGCGGACGACCGGACAGGGCGGACGACAGGAGGCAGGGCGGACGACAGGAGGCAGGGCGGACGACAGGAGGCAGGGCGGACGACAGGAGGCAGGGCGGATAACCGCCGCCCCCCAAGTCATGGCCGGGCCTGACCCGGCCATCTGCCCCCCTTCAGCCGTGTTCCGTTTCGTCCCGACCCGATCGTTCCGGTGTCGATGGCCGGGTCAGGCCCGGCCATGACGGGAAGGATGGTGTCACTGCCCGGCCATGACGGGAAGGATGGGTGTCACTGCCCGGCCATGACGGGAAGGATGGGTGTCACTGCCCGGCAGTGCACGCCACGGGTCAAGCAGCGCTCCACATTTCGCGGTCCCGCGGCCCGTGACTCACTCCGCCGCCTCGGCCCGCTCGGCTTCCGGTGTTGCCCGCCGCACCCGCACGCGCCGGATATGTCGCGGATCCGCGTCCAGCACGCGGAACTCGATACCCGACGGGTGGCTCAGCACCTCGCCCTTGGCCGGCACCCGTCCGGCCAGGGTGAACACCAGGCCGCCGACCGTGTGGATGTCGGAGTCCCGCTCGTCCTCGCTCAGCACCGGGCCGACCTTCTCCTCGAACTCCTCCACCGGCAGGCGGGCGTTGACGTCCAGCGAGCCGTCGGGGCGTTCCACCACCATCGGCGCCTCGGGCACGTCGTGCTCGTCCGCGATGTCGCCGGTGATGGTCTCCACCAGGTCCTCGATGGTCACCAGGCCGTCGATGCCGCCGTACTCGTCCACCACCAGTGCCAGGTGGACGCGCTGCTGGCGCATCTGCAGCAGCAGGTCCAGCACCGGCATCTGCGGCGCCACCATCAGCGGGCGGCGCATGATCGCCTCCACCGAGAAGGCCTCCGGCCGGCCGACATAGGCGAACAGGTCCTTCAGGTGGACCATGCCCACCACGTCATCCAGCAACTCGCGGTACACCGGCATGCGGGAATGGCCATCGGTGCGGAACTGCTCGATCGCCTCGGCCAGCGTCAGGTCGGCGCGGATGGCCACGATGTCGGCGCGCGGCACCATCACGTCGGAGGCCGAGGTCTCCCGCAGCCGCAGCACGTTGGCGATCAGCAGCCGTTCGTGGCGGTCGAGCCCCGGGGCTTCGCCGGGAGTCGCCTGCTCCTCCGACGCCTCCCGCACCAGTTCGGCGATGGAGGCGCGCAACGACGGCTCGGGCTGGCGCCGCAGCACCCAGCCACGCAGGCGGGCCAGCAGCCCGGGTCTGACGCCCCCGTTCATGCGTGCTTCCAAGGGTTGGGCACGCGCAACCGGTGCAGGATGCGGGCCTCGGCCATTTCCATGCGGCGCGCCTCGCCGGGGTGCAGGTGGTCCTGCCCGGCCAGGTGCAGCGCCCCGTGCACCACCAGGTGCGCCAGGTGATGCGCCGGTCGGCGGCCGAACCGCTTCGCCTCGCGCCGGACGACGCCCAGCGCGAGGATCACTTCGGGGGCCGGTGCCGTGTAGGTCAGCACGTTGGTTGGCTTGTTCCGCCCGCGATGCCGGGCGTTCAGCCGGCGCACGGCCTGGTCGCCGGCCAGCACCACCGTGCCGGTCGCACCCGCCGCGCGCGCTGCGCGAGCCGCAATCGTCGCCGCTCCGGGCAGAAGCCGGTTCCAGGCCGGCTCATCGACGATCACCTCGACGCTCTGGTTCCCCGCTTGCGCGGGGCATCTACTTCCTGTGGGCTCCATTTCCTTAGAGTTCGTTGTCGGCCCCTCGCCCACGTCCACCCTGTTGTGGAGAAGGCGTGCCGGGGCTGCCGCTGCCTATTGCGCTGTTTCCGGGACCATGTATCGCGGCGGCCCGGGAATTGCGTGGCCCGGGTGGTTTGCCGCCTCAATCCGAAACTCGAATGCGTCCTGCACGTTCGCTGCCGCCTTGGCCGGCGTCTCGCCACCGCCCATGCATCCGGGCAGGTCCGGTGCAAATGCACGGATGCCGCCGCCCCTGGTCCAAGGCAATGGCCCGATCAGGACAGGAAAGCCGTGCCGTTTCATGGTCCTCCCCTTATTTGCCCGAAGAACCGCCGGTGTCACGCGACCGCCGGGCCTCGCGCCGCTTGTCGCCTTCCGCCGCGGCGCGCTGGTCATAGGCGTCAACGATCGCGGTCACCAGCGGGTGGCGCACCACGTCGCGCTTGCTGAAGCGGACCACACGGATGCCGGAGATCCCTTCCAGCGTGTCCAGCGCGTCGCGCAGGCCGGAGCGGATGCCGCCCGGCAGGTCCACCTGCGACAGGTCGCCGGTGACCACCATGCGGGTGCCCTCGCCCATGCGGGTGAGGAACATCTTCATCTGCACCGGGGAGGTGTTCTGCGCCTCGTCCAGGATGGCGTAGCAGTGCGCCAGGGTGCGGCCGCGCATGAAGGCCAGCGGAGCGACCTCGATCTCGCCGCTGTTCAGGCGGCGGATCACCTGCTCACCGGGCAGCATGTCATACAGCGCATCATAGAGCGGGCGGAGATAGGGATCGACCTTGTCCTTCATGTCGCCGGGCAGGAAGCCCAGCCGCTCGCCGGCTTCCACGGCGGGGCGGGACAGGACGATGCGGTCCACCTTGCCGGCCTGCAGCATGGCCACGCCCTGGGCCACGGCGAGGTAGGTCTTGCCGGTGCCCGCCGGGCCGACGCCAAACACCAGGTCCTGGCTGGCCAGCGCCTCCATGTACTGCGCCTGGCCCGGGCTGCGCGCCCCCACCGCGCCGCGCCGGGTGCGGATCGCCGGCAGGTCGGACAGCGGCAGGCGCGGGTCGGTCTCGGCGTCCGCCAGGCGGATGGCGGCCTCGACTTCCGGGCGACCGACGCTTTCGCCGCGTTCCAGGCGGCGCCACAGGCCTTCCAGCATGGTCTGCGCCGCATCGACGCGGCCGGCGTCGCCGGCGATGGCGACGCGGTTGCCGCGGCAGGACATGCGCACGCCCATGGCCTGCTCGATGCGGACCAGATGGCGGTCATGGTCGCCGAGCAGCAGGGGCAACAGCGTGTTGTCGCTGAACTGGAGGGTGACGGCCTTGCCGCCGGACGAGGACGGAGACGTTGCTGAGGCGGACACTTGGCTCAAGCGAAAGCTCGCTCCTGTATCAGGGTTCCAGCCAAAGAATTGGGGAGTGCGGCGTCGATTCGCACGGAAATTTCGCGTCCGTGCAGAGATTCCGGTCCAGAAACATGTACCGGGCTGCAAAAACGGCGAGCGTCCGGCCATCTGGCCGGGGTGGCGGCCGGGTCCGGTGAACAGCACCGGCAGCTCCATCCCGACGCAGCCGGCGTTGAAGCGGGCCTGCTGGTCGCGCAGCAGGGCCTGGAGTTCCTGCAGGCGGCGCTCCTTCTCCGGTTCGGGCACCTGGTTCGGGGCCGCGGCGGCGGGGGTGCCGGGGCGGGCGGAGTAGCGGAAACTGAACGCCTGGGCGAAGCCGGCCGCGCGGACCAGGTCCAGCGTGGCCTGGAAGTCGGCCTCGGTCTCGCCGGGATGGCCGACGATGAAGTCGGACGACAGCGCCAGGTCCGGGCGGGCGGCGCGCAGCTTTTCCACGATGCGCAGGTAGTCGGCGGCGCGGTGGCGGCGGTTCATCGCCGCCAGGATGCGGTCGGACCCGGCCTGCACCGGCAGGTGCAGGAACGGCATCAGCATCGGCACGTCGCGGTGGGCGGCGATCAGCGAGGCGGTCATGTCGCGCGGATGCGACGTGGCGTAGCGCAGCCGCAACAGGCCGGGGATGTTGGCCAGCTCGCGGATCAGGCGGCCCAGGTCCCATTCGCCGCCATCCGGCGCCTCGCCGTGCCAGGCGTTGACGTTCTGGCCCAGCAAGGTGATCTCGCGCGCGCCCTGCCCCACCAGGCGGCGGGCTTCGGCCAGCACCGCCCTGGCCGGCCGGCTCTGTTCGGCGCCGCGGGTGTAGGGGACGACGCAGAAGCTGCAGAAGCGGTCACAGCCTTCCTGGATGCTCAGGAAGGCGCAGATGCCCTGGGGAGCCGCCTGCTCCGGCAGGAAGTCGAATTTCTGTTCGGCCGGGAAGTCGGTGTCGATCACCGCGCCGGCGGCGCGGGACGCGCGGGCGACCATCTCCGGCAGGCGGTGATAGGTCTGGGGGCCGAGCACGATGTCCACGTAGGGGGCGCGGGACAGGATCTCCTCGCCTTCGGCCTGGGCGACGCAGCCGGCGACGGCCAGGATCATCCGGCCGCCGTCCGCGGCGCGCGCGTCCTTCAGGCGGCGCAGGCGGCCGAGTTCGGAGAACACCTTCTCCGCCGCCTTTTCCCGGATATGGCAGGTGTTCAGGATCACCATGTCGGCGCCGTCCGGCTGGGCGACCGGGGCGTAGCCGAGGGGCGCCAGCACGTCGGCCATGCGCGCGCTGTCGTACACGTTCATCTGGCAGCCCCAGGTGATGACGTGCAGCCGCTTGCGGGTGTCGGTCGTGGAGGTGGTGGGTGTCATGCAGCAGGCTCCGCCCGGGACGCGCCGATCCATCCGGCGCGGGGAGCGGGAGCAATGGTGGGCCAGATCGGCACGGTCAAGCGCAGCGCCGCGATTCTCCTGCATGAAAGGCCATGGCGGCCTTGCGGCGATTTGGGGGGAATCCGGTGCGGGCTGTCAACCGTGGGGGTGTGACAGGCCGGTGACGCGGCATTCCTGTCCAGGAGCCCCTCGCGGATATGCGTTGAGAGTGCGGTGCCGAAGTGCCGCTCGCCAAGGGCACCAATCTGCTCGCACCCGGCCGGTGGGCCGCCAAGCTGGCCACGGGGGTTGTGGGCCAGGAGCGCCATCCACGCCACCATGACGCGGTCTCGGACGATCGGGCGCGTGGCCTGGATCGAAGGCCTGGGCGTTGAGACGGTTGCTGTGGACCGCCTGATCCTGGCCGCGACGGGCATCGCCGTCGATCTCCATGCGACGGCTTCTGACACGCTCTACCTGGCGCTGGCGGAACAGACCGGCGCGGCACTGGTAACGGCTGATCGCAAACTGTTCGAAAAGGCCAAGGCGACCGGGCGGCTTGCCGACCTGATCGTCCGGGTGGGGGATCTTTCGCGGGAAGCTGGTTGCTGATCCCTGCGTTGTCCCGTCTCATAGGTCGTTCCTTTCTATGAGTGCATCGGTATCGAGTGCATCGGTATCGAGTGCATCGGTCGCGGGACGCGCGGAGGTCGTGCACGACCTGGCAATTCCTGCCCGGCTTCTCCGCTCCTGAAAATCTGGCCGGTTCGGCATCGTCGCGATCGTGGACCGATCAATCCTGAGTGCGGCGGCATTGATGACCCCGACAACTCTGTTGCTGGCCTGTCTCGACCGTGTGGCGCCGGTGCGCGCAGGGGTTCCTCCGCAGGGGCATTCGCTCAAGAATGTGCGGCGGCGGTATCACGCCGCGCCGACAGCCCCTTGGCCGGTGGGCCGCGACGGGGGTGAGACGCCGCAACCGCGTGCCCCTGGCATAAACCACGGCCTCCCCGTAACGAGATCAGGCGGGCTGCAAAGCCCTTGTTTTTGGCCCGCATTGTGCGCGTTTCGCAATCATCGCCGAGAAAATCCAGGCTCTGCAGCATGCCCCGCCGGTGCGCGTGCCGGTCGGTCGCGTTTGGTATTTGACATCCCTCACCGTGCCCTTACAGACTTGGGCAGAAACTATAAACTAAAGGGGGGAAGCTGCGTGTCAGCAACAAATCAACGGTCAACCGTACCCTGGTGGAAGGAACCCACGAAAGACCAGTGGTACGCGTTTACAGCGGCCTGGATGGGCTGGACGCTGGATGCGTTCGACTTCACCGTCTTCCTGCTGATCATGGCGCCCATCGCGCAGGAATTCGGCGTACCGCTGATCGAGGTCACCGCGATCTTCACGGTCACCCTGATCATGCGCCTGTTTGGCGCGACGGCGTCCGGCTGGCTGGCGGACCGCCTGGGGCGTCGGGCACCGCTGATGATCTCCATTCTCTGGTACTCGGTCTGCAACTTCCTTGCGGCCCTCTCGCCCAGTTTCATGTTCCTGTTCGTCGTCCGGGCGGTGCTGGGCATCGGCATGGGCGCGGAATGGCCGGCCGGCGCGGCGCTGGCGATGGAGTCCTGGCCGGCCCGCTCGCGCGGTTTCATGTCCGGTGTGCTGCAGGGATCGTGGGGGCTGGGGTTCGCGTTGTCGGCGCTCGCCTACGGCCTGCTGTACTCGCCGCTCGAAGCGTGGCATCCGGGGTGGGGCTGGCGTGGCATGCTGATGCTGGGCGTGCTGCCGGCCCTGGCCTGCGTGTGGATCCGGATGTACGTGAAGGAACCGGAAGTCTGGGCCGAGAACAGGAAAATCCAGGACACGACCCAGAAGCAGGCGTCGCTGCCGCTGTTCGCCATCTTCAAGCCGAAGTACCTGTTCAACACCCTGACGGCCTGCCTGTGGATGGGCGCGAATTTCTGCGTCTATTACGCGATCTGGGCGATGCTGGGCACCTACCTGCAGAAAGAGCTGGGCTGGACGCCGGCTCAGGTATCGGTTCCCGTCTTCTGGGGTAACATCATCACCTTCATCGCGTCCGCCTTCTGGGGTGCCGTGTCGGAAAAGGTCGGGCGTCGCTGGGCGCTGATGATCCCCACCTTCATCGCGATCTTCATTACGCCGCTCTACCTGAGCACGACGGATCCGACCCTGTTCCTGATCTGGTTCCTGCTGATGATCTGTTTCGTCGGCGGCAAGGACGCCCTGAACCCCGGCTGGTTGTCGGAACGCTTCCCGACCGAGGTCCGGGCGACCGCGGCGGGCTTCGTGTATCACCAGGGCGCGGTGTGGGGCGCCTTCGCTGCCCCGGTGCTGACCTATTACGCGGTGAACCAGCATATGGGCTTCGCCAGGCCGATGCTGTTCGGCACGATCGGATCGCTGATCGTGTATGTGATCGCGGTGTTCCTGGGGCCGGAAACCAAGGGCAAGGAGATGACCGCCCAGTTGGAGATCTTCGAACGGGAAGAGTATCCATAGCGCTTCGCAACGGTGTAAGAACGGCGGCCGGGGCCTTGGCTCCGGCCGTTTGCCTGTTGGCTGAAGGGCTTGGCCAAACAGGGACGCGGCCGATTTGCCCACAGCCCCCTCGCCGCGTCCGTTTGACGGTTTGAGAGCAAACCGCGCGAGGGCGACCGATGCTCGCCGGGATGCGCCATGGCCGGCGAAGGGGGGTATGATCCGATCCCGCTTCGGTTGCGGCGGCCGGTGACCCGCCGGCGCAACGTACCACGTCGTGGCGGGCCCCTCACAACGACTTCGGCACCTCGGACCCGTCCTGCAAGTAGTCGGATTCTTCCTGCAGATATGGGGGCATGTCGCCCTGTAAGTATGGGGGCATGTCGCCGGTCGGACTCACGTGAAAGCCGGCGTTGCCTCGCCAACGGTCTCCGGGTCCTCGGCCGCCGCCAGCGGCTGCGCCGGACGGTTCTGGCGCAGCGTCGCCGCGCCGTAGGCGACGATCTTCCACACCGCCTGCGACAGCGCCTTGCGGTCGGCATACCGGGTCGGGTCGATCGGCGCATGCAGCAGCACCGTAACCCGCAGCCCGCTCTGCTGGCCCAGCCGCCAGAAGTGTGACGCGATGTCCATGTCGCCGTACCAGGCGAAGACCGGCCGGCTGGAGCGCCCGGTGGGCAGCCCACCCAGCCGGTCATAGACCACCGAAACCGGCTGGATCAGCGGCTCCCGTCCCCCCTTCCCGTCCGCCACCGCGAAGAACGCCGACCGGAACGGCAGCACGCGCGAGCCGTCGGAGCTGGTGCCCTCGGGGAACAGCACCAGGTGGTCGCCGCGGGCCAGGCGGCCCTGCATCGCGTCGCGCTCCCGCGCGGTGGCGCCGCGCTGGCGGCTGACGAACACGGTGCGGCCGAGGCGGGCGATGGTGCTGATCACCGGCCAGCGGGCCACGTCGGCCTTGGACACGAAGCAGCCGTCCAGCACGCCGCCCAACACCGGGATGTCCACCCAGGAGGAGTGGTTGGAAACGAACAGGAGCGGTCGCGCACCGCTGCCGGCCAACTGGCCGATCACCCGCACCCGCACCCCCAGCAACCGGCTGAACACGGCCCAGTACACCCGGGCGAAGGCCACTTTGGGCCGGCCTGGCAGCAACAGGCACACGGCCTGGACCGGCATGCACACCAGCGTCCAGGCCAGGATCAGCAACAGGCGGCGGACCACCCGGAGGCGGCGCAGGACACGGCGGCCCTCGCCCAGGTAGGGGCGCTGGGTCGGCTCGATCAGGGGACGCGCCGAACGGTCCACCACCAGAGGCGTCGTGGCAACCCGGCGGAGGCGACGTGGCGAGTCCCGCATGGCGGGCGGGATACCCCACCGCCTGCCGGCGGACAATGGCGCAAGCGTGACCGTTGCGGGTCATGCATTATGGCGGAGTGGCGGCTAAAAGGGTTGGCATGGCATTCCGCGTCCCCCTCCTGGGCCTGTTGCTGATGGCGGGCCTGGCACTGACTGTCTGTGCGATCCTGCCTGGCCGTGCCGCAGATCCCCAGCCTTACGAAGTCACCCTCAAACCGACCGGCGACAAGCCGCTGGACAGCGCGCTGCACGACGCGTCCACGCTGATCTCGCTGGAAAAGAAGGCCCCGGTCGGCGGGTTCGCGCTGGTCGAGCGCGCCCGCGGGGACGTGGACCGCCTGCGGACGGTGCTGCACAGCTTCGGCTACTACAAGGGGCGCGTCGATATCACGATCGCGGGCCACGCGCTTACCGACATCAACCTGCCGAGCATGATCGACCGGCTGCCGGAAAAGCCCCCGGTTGCGGTCACGGCACGGATCATACCCGGCCCGCTGTTCCATGTGGGCTCGGTCACGGTCAAAGGCGCCGTACCACAGGAGGCAAAAGACAAGCTGGACCTGAAGGCCGGTCACCCGGCCGTCGCCACCGACATACTGGCGGCACGCGACCGCCTGCTGGCGGCGCTGCGCGATGAAAGCTATCCGCTGGCCAAGGTCGATCTGGCGCCGGCGACGCTGCGGCTGGCGAGCAACGAGCTGGACGTGGTGTTCGATGCCACGCCCGGACCGCGCGCCGATCTTGGCCCGATCAGGATCACCGGGCTTCAGCACATGAACGAATCCTTCGTGCGGCGACGCCTGCTGATCCATCCGGGCGAGCCCTTCAGTCCCGGGGAATTGAACACCGCGCGGGAAGACCTGATGTCGCTGGGGGTGTTCTCCATCGTACGCATGGAACCCGCCGAGACCCTGAACACCGACGGCAACCTGCCGATCACCGTGAATGTGACGGAACGCAAGCTGCACGCTGTCGATCTGGGCGTCGCGTATTCGACCGACCTCGGCCTGAAACTCAATGCGGGCTGGCACGACCGCAACCTGTTCGGCAACGCGGAACGGCTGAACCTGACTGCGGAAACCAATTTCGGCGGCAATGCGACGAACGCAATCGGCTACAATTTCGGCGCCCAGTTCATCAAACCGGACTTCATGGCCCGCAACCAGGACCTGAACATCGATCTCAACGCGATCAAGCAGAGCCTGGAAGCCTACGACCAGAAGGCGTTCATCGAGCAGATCACGCTGAGCCGCCGGGTCTGGGACCACTGGCGGTTCAGCGTCGGATTGCTGGGCGAGCAGGAAGACATCGACCAGGAGGGCGTCTCCCGGCACTACAATCTGGTGGGCATCCCGCTGATCGCGAAATACGACACGACGAACAGCCTGCTGAATCCGACGCGCGGCATCCGGGCGCGGCTGAGCGTGACGCCGATGCATTCGCTGTCCGAGACGAACAGCACGTTCGTCATCATGGAGGCGAGCGGCTCCACCTACTTCGACCTCAGCGGCGACGGGCGCAGCGTGCTGGCGCTGCGCGGGCTGGTGGGGGAAATCTCCGGGGCCAACGTGTTCAGCCTGCCGCCGGACCAGCGGTTCTATGCCGGCGGCAGCGCCACGGTGCGCGGCTACAAGTACCAGTCGATCGGACCGAAATTCCCTTCCGGCAATCCCACCGGCGGCACGGCGATTTCCGCCGGGACGGTGGAGTTCCGCCAGCGCATCATCGGCAATTTCGGTGCGGCGGCTTTCGTTGACGCCGGCCAGGTCAGCAGCGACGGCGTGCCGTTCACCAGCCAGTGGCGTGTCGGGGCCGGCGTGGGCGCCCGCTATTACACCGCGATCGGGCCGATCCGCCTGGATGTGGCGGTGCCGCTGAACAAGGAGCCGGGCGGCGATTCGTTTGAACTGTATATCGGCATCGGGCAGGCTTTCTGAATGCGGAGGGTATTGAAGTGGCTCGCCTGGATCGTGGCGGGCATCATCGGGATTCTCGCGGTGCTGGTGGCGGTGATCTTCTTCGCCAACAACACCGGCCCGGGTCAGCGCATGCTGGGCAACATCATCTCGGGGGTGACCGGCGGCCAGGTCACGTCCAACGGCGACCCGTTCTGGTCGCCGAGCCATCTGCACTTCGACCATCTGCAGTTGCACGACAAGCAGGGCGTGTATCTGGACCTGAACGACATCACCATCGACTGGTCGATCCTGGCGCTGATCCACCGCAAGGCGGAGATCAACAAGCTGACGGTGGGCAGCGCCACGCTGGAGCGCATCCCGCAATCGATGTCGATGGCGACCAGCCAGAAGAAGGCCAGCAGCAGTTCCAGCCTGCCGGTGACGGTGGTGCTGCACAAGCTGGTGGTGGAGAAGCTGAACCTGGCCCCGGCGGTGGCCGGCAAGGCCTATACGCTGAAACTGGAAGGCTCTGGCACGCTGAATTCCTACACCAGCGGCCAGGGGCAACTGACGGCGACGGAAATCGGCGGGCCGGCAGTGTACAAGCTCAGCGCCGATATCAACGACAAGAAGCTGGACCTGACGGTCAACGCCAAGGAACCGGCGCACGGGCTGATTGCCAGCCTGGCCAATCTGCCGCAACTGGGCGCCATCGATATCGACGCGAAGCTGCACGGCCCGCGCGATGCGATCGCCACGAACCTGGCGGTGACCGCCGGCCCGTTGAACGCGAAGGCGCAGGGCACGGTGGACCTGACCGGTGAGTCGGCCGACCTGACCGTCGCCGCACACGCGCCGGCGATGCAGCCGCGTCCCGACCTTTCCTGGCAGGCCATCGCCCTGCAGGCGCAGGTGCACGGCAAGTTCAGCAAGCCGAACGTGGACGGGCACCTGACGATCGATCAGCTCAAGGCCTATGGCGGCGGGGCGCAGCGGCTGGCGGCGGATGTGTCGGGCAACCAGGGGCTGGTGCACGTCAAGGCACAGGCCGACCAACTCACCATTCCGGGGTCCCATCCCGACCTGCTGGCCGGTGCACCGCTGAAACTGGACGCCACGGCACACCTGGCGGAGGCGAACCGGCCGATCGACTTCTCGGTGGAGCATCCGCTGCTGACGGCGAACGGCAGCGCACAGACCGCCGGCACACTGCAGGCCCGGGTGCACCTGGTGATCCCGCACCTGCAGCCGTTCGCCCAGGTCGCCGGCGCGAAACTGCAGGGCCACACCACGCTGGATCTCACCGGCTCCAAGCAGGACGGCACCACGCACCTGGCGGTGTCCGGCGTCATCGGCCTGAAAGAGGGCACGCCGCCTGCCCCGTCGCTGATCGGCAGCGACGCGCATATCGATACGGCGGTCGATCTGCATGGCCAGGACCTGACCATCCGGCGATTTACCCTGAACGGAGAGAACGCCTCGGCCGCGGTGCACGGCAGCGTTGCCGGCGGCAAGGTCGATCTGGCGTGGGCGCTGGGGCTGACCGACCTGTCCGCGGTGCAGCCGACGCTGCAGGGCCAGATACATGCCAACGGGCATATCGGCGGCACGACGCAGGACCTGACGGTGGCGGCCGATCTGAACGGGGATGTCACCGCGCAGGGATACCAGTCCGGGCATTTCACCGCGCATCTTCAGGCGAAGGGCCTGCCGAAGTCCCCGTCCGGCCAGATCACCGCGCAAGGCTCGCTGCTGGGTGCGCCGGTGCAGCTTGCGGTGGCGGCGCAGAAGCTGGCGAACGGCGCCTATCACGTCGCCATCGACCGCGCGGCGTGGAAAAGCGCGCACGCCCAGGGCGAGTTGACGGTGAACCCCCCTGCCCTGGTGCCGACCGGACAACTGACCTTCGCCATGACGCGGCTGGCCGACCTGGACCCGCTGCTGCATCAGCGCCTCGCCGGCAGCGTGGAGGCGACGCTGGACGCCACGACCTCGGAAGCCCGGCTGACGGCGAAGATCGACCATGCGGCGATGCCCGGCACCGCGTCCGTCAGGCGGATGAACCTGCACCTGGCGATCGCCAATCCGACCACCCAGCCGGTGGTCAACGGCGAACTGGTGCTGAACGACTTCTCCGCCGGCTCGATTGGCGGGTCGGCCACGGTGAAGGCGCACGGCCCGGAGGACGCGCTGGGCCTGCAGGTCGCCGCGACGTTGCCGCGGCTGTACGGCGCCTCGGCGGACGTCCGCACCACGGCCGTGGTCAACGTGCCAAAGCGCGCGCTGACACTGGATACGCTGCGCGCCGACTGGAAGCAGGTGGCGCTGCGGCTGCAGCAGCCGGCGCGCATCGCCCAGGTGCCGGGCGGCATCGCGGTGCAGCACCTGCGGATGGCGGTGGACCGGGGCGAGCTGACGGTGGACGGGCGGGTCGGCAAGACGCTGGATCTGACCGCGAACCTGAATCACCTGCCGGCCAGCATCGTCACCGTGGTGTCCCCCAGCATGGCGGCGCGCGGCACGATTTCGGCGCGGGCGCATCTGACCGGGCCTGCCTCCTCCCCCGACGGCACGATCCACCTAGAGGCTCGGCGCGTCCAGTTGCGCAGCGGTCCGGGCCAGGCGATCCCGCCGGCGAACCTCACCGCCAATGCGGACCTGCGCAATGGCGAGGCGCAGGTCGATGCCAGGCTGGGCGTGGGCAAGTCCAACATCAGGCTGGCGGGAACGGCGCCCGTCACCGGCAAGGGAGCCTTGAACCTGCACACGACCGGCGCGGTCGATCTGGCGATGCTGGACCCGCTGCTGGCGGCCAATGGACGGCGGGTGACAGGGCGATTGAACGTCGATGCCCGCATCACCGGTTCGGTCAGCAAGCCGCTGGTGGCCGGGCGCGCGACGCTCGCCGACGGCGACGTGCAGGATTTCACCTACGGCGTTCACCTGCGGGATATCGCGGCGACCCTGCAGGGCAATGGCGAGCATCTGCGTCTGAGCCGCTTCACCGCCAAGGCCGGTCCCGGCACGCTGAGCGGGTCGGGGACGATCGGGCTGACCGCGCCCATGCCGGTGGACCTGACGTTCACGGCGCACAACGCGACGCCGATTTCCAACGACATCCTGACCGAGCGGCTGAATGCCAACCTGAAGATTGCGGGCGACATCCAGGGCACGCTGGGGGTGCGCGGCAACGTGCATGTGCTGCACGCGGACATCCAGATCCCCGACAAGCTGCCGAAGCAGGTGGCGGTGATTCCGGTGCGCAACCCCAACGCGCCGCCGAAACCGCCGCAGAAGAGCGGGCCGGCGATGACCATGGCGCTGGACCTGACGATCACCGCCCGGGAGGTGTTCGTGCGCGGACACGGGTTGGATGCCGACCTGGCCGGCAGGATCCATGTGGGCGGCACCTCGGCCGATCCGCAGCCGAGCGGCGGGCTGGCGCTGCAACAGGGGACGTTCAGCCTGGCGGGAACGACGCTGGACTTCACCGAGGGCACGGTGGATTTCATCGGCGCTGGCATCAGCGATCCGGCACTGCATTTCGTGGCACAGACCGTCGCGAACAACATCACCGCGACGCTGACGGTTGGCGGCACGGCGCGGGCGCCCACCATCTCGCTGAGCAGTGTGCCGGAGCTGCCGCAGGACGAGATCCTGGCGCAGATCCTGTTCGGCCGGAGCATCAGCTCGCTGAGCCCGTTCCAGGTGGCGCAGGTGGCGGCGGCTGTGGCGTCCTTCACCGGCGTCACCTCGGGGCTGGATCCGCTGAACAACCTGCGCAAGTCGCTTGGGCTGGACCGGCTGTCGATCGGCACCAGCGCGACGGGCAGCCCAACCGTTCAGGGCGGACGCTACCTGGCGCCGGGCGTCTATCTGGGGGCGAAGCAGAACGCCACCGGGTCCGGCACACAGGCCCAGTTGCAGATCGACATTACGAAGGGGCTGAAGCTGGACACAACGGCGGGCACCGGATCCACCTCGGCCACCGGTGCCGCGAGCAGCGGGCAGGAGGCCAGCGTGGGGCTGACGTATCAGTTCCAGGTACCTGAATTCCGTTATTTGCCCGTTACGGACTGGCCTGTCCGGCGTCGGTGGCCAGAGGTTGTGGCGGTTGTTTTGACCGCTCGCGCGCGTGGTGGGCTCCAGGTAGCTGGACAAGGCCCGGAAGCATGCCAATTGTGCATGTCTGAGGGGGGCTTGCGGCGAGCGCGACCGGTCTCTATGTAGCCGCCTCCCGAGTGGCGGACGGCCTTTCCGGCCTGAGGCTTCGAGGGATCTGGCGCTCCGCCAGGAAGCTGAAAATGCCGCATTGACTTCCGCGGCGGCGGCTTCTAAACGGCGCGCCTCCCGAGCGGCGGACGGCCTTTCCGGCCTGAGGCTTCAAGGGGTCTGGCGCCTCGCCAGGAAGCTGAAAATGCCGCATTGACTTCACGCGGCGACAGCTTCTAAACGGCGCGCCTCCCGAGCGGCGGACGGCCTTTCCGGCCTGAGGCTTCAAGGGGTCTGGCGCCCCGCCAGGAAGTTGAAAATGCCGCATTGACTTCCGCGGCGACAGCTTCTAAACGGCGCGCCTCCTGAGCGGCGGACGGCCTTCCGGCCTGAAGCTTCGAAGGTTCTGGCGCCTCGCCAGGAAGTTGAAAATGCCGCATTGACTTCCGCGGCGACAACTTCTAAACGGCGCGCCTCCCGCAAGGGCCGATGTAAACACATCGGAATTTGGCGGGACGCTCTTTGACTGGTGAATAGGTTA
>CAVRHO010000005.1:0-603376 GCA_963721065.1 uncultured Alphaproteobacteria bacterium | reverse complement strand
AGGTTTTCGGACGCCGGCCGTCGCCGGCCGCGCGTCTGGGCATGGGGCCGGCGTACGAAAACCGCCCAAGCACGAACCCGCGGGGATGCGGCGATGGTCTATGGGGATTTCGAGTTTTGCTCGGTTGAGGTAGTTACGCAACCGGCTCGTCGCTGGCGTTGTCGGGAAGTTGGTGAGTGATATTTTTCGCCGGGCGAGGCCCGGATCGGGATTTGGCCGCGGCTGATATCCAGCCGTGTGGCGCTGATCATGGTTAAGGGCGCATCAGGAGGCATTCGCCGTAACGGTGGTGTTGCGGCGTGAGGTGCGCGCGAGCCGTGCCGGATCACGAGGGGGTGCTCCCGGTTGATGCAGGCGCGTGAGGTGGCGCGCGTGGTTGCCTCCATCGCCCGAAGGTCTCGATGATGGTCATGCGCCCGCCGCAGCAGGGACAGGGCGGCAGCCAATCGGGTGGTTCCGGCGCTTCGACGGGTTCCGGCGGCGGCGCCACGGCAAGCAGTTCGCGGGCACGCGTGATACTGGCTTTGCGTGCGGAACTGGCGAGCAAGCCGTAATGGCGGATGCGGTGGAAGCCACGTGGCAGGACGTGGAGCAGGAAGCGGTGGATGAACTCGTGCGGCGCGAGGGTCATGACGCGCTGCCGCTCGAGACCGTCGCGGCGGTAATCCTTGTAGCGGAAGGTGACGCCGGTCGCGTCGAACGCGATCAGGCGCCGGTTGGAGATGGCGACCCGGTGGGTATAGCGCGAGAGATAGGCGAGGACGGCCTCGGGGCCAGCGAACGGTGGCTTGGCATAGACCACGAAGCGCTTCTTCCTGACCGCGGCGAGGTGACGCAGGAAGAGACGGCGGTCGGCGAGACTGGCCTGGGTGCCGAAGAACGCAAGTCGCCCCGCCTTATGGAGCTCGATCAGCCGCGTGAGGAACAGGCGGCGGAAGAGCATGCCCAGCACCCGCACCGGCAGCAGGAAGGCCGGACGCGAAGAGATCCAGCGCCGTCCGTCGAGCGAGATGCCGCCACCCGGTACGATCATGTGGATATGCGGATGGTGTGTCATCGCCGATCCCCAGGTGTGGAGCACGGCGGTGATGCCGATGCGGGCACCGAGGTGTCGGGGTCAGCCGCGATCGTCAACATCGTCTCCGACGCCGCACGGAACAGCAGATCGTAGACGACGGCCTTGTTCTGCATGGCGATGTCGGCAATCTCGGCCGGCAGCGTGAAGACGACATGGAAGTAGCCGACCGGCAGCAGGTCGGCTTCACGCTCGGCCAGCCAGGTGCGCGCAGCGGCGCCCTGGCACTTGGGGCAGTGCCGGTTGCGGCAACTGTTGTAGGCAATGCGCTGATGCCCGCAGTCCTCACAGGCATCGACATGGCCGCCAAGCGCCGCTGTGCGGCAGTTTTCGATCGCGGACATGACCTTGAGCTGGGTCAGGCTTAGATGGCCGGCCTGGACGGCACGATAGCCGGCGCCTTCAGCGTGGAAGATATCGGCGACCTCGAGCGAGGTGCGCAAGCAGGTTCAGCCGCTGGGTTCCTCGCCCTGCATCAGCAATGCCAAATGCTCGAGAGGACTGGTCACCGAACGGATCGTCTTGGTCGCAACGCGCGCGTAGAGCGCGGTCGTATCGAGCTTGCTGTGCCCCAACAGGACC
This sequence comes from uncultured Alphaproteobacteria bacterium, assembly GCA_963721065.1. GTDB lineage: Bacteria > Pseudomonadota > Alphaproteobacteria > Acetobacterales > Acetobacteraceae > CAWBLP01. The sequence goes on along the minus strand of CAVRHO010000005.1, from coordinate 601,719 downwards.
TGGATGACACGGATGTCGACGTCCTGCTCCAGCAGATGGGTGGCAAAGCTGTGGCGCAGCGTATGGGGCGACACCCGCTTCCTGATCCCAGCCGCTTCGGCCGCCTCATGGGTCGCGCGGTTGATCTGCCGGGGCGAGATCGGATCGGTGCAACTGCGCCCTGGGAACAGCCAGCCATGCCGCAGCATGACCCGGCGTCGCTTGCCTTCCTCCCACCACAGCCGCAACAGCGTGAGGAGTTGGGGTGACAGCATGGCGTTGCGGTCCTTGCGCCCCTTGCCCTGCTCGACGCGGATCAGCATGCGCTTGCTGTCGATATCATCGACCTTGAGGCTGGCCACTTCCGACACGCGCAGGCCCGCACCATAGGCGGTGCCAAGTATCGCCTTGTATTTGGGACCCGGTGCTGCTTCGAGCAGCCGGCCGACTTCCTCGACAGTCAGCACCGCTGGCAGCTTGAGCGGGTAGCGCGCCAGGACCAGGCGGCGCGACAGGTCTGGCCGGTCGAGTGTGACGGTGAAGAAGAAACGCAGTGCCGAGACCGAGCAGTTGATCGTAGGTGGCTGTACGCCGCTCTCGTGCTGGTGCACCTGAAACCGGCGAATATCCTCAGCCGTCGCCGTATCGGGCGACCGCCCGAGGAAGGCGGCGAAGCTGCGCACAACGCGGATGTAGTCGCGCTGGGTATCGGATCGCAGGCCGCGCATTGCCATATCGTCGAGCATACGTTGGCGCAGCGCACTGACGGGGCGGTCGATAGTTGAAACGGACATTGGACGTTCCTCTCAGGATGAAGGGAACTCCATGCTCGAGAGGCAATCTCGTCCGGCTCAAGACTTCATCGAAAACCGCGCACAAGTATTGAGGTCCAGGGGCTCGGCCCCTGGCGGGGTTTGGGGCAGCGCCCCAACCTTGCTTTGCTACGTTGGTCTATGGTTCGGGGTGCCGGATATAACTCATCCCGCAGCACCGATCCCGCGAAGCGGGTTCGTGCATGGGTCGGTAGCGGCTGCCCCGCGTAGAGCCCCAGCTCGGCGGACAGGCAGTCGCGGGCAACCCGCCGCCCAACCGGCCAAGCACTCGGTGCCGAGGTACCCGGCAGAAGGCAGCCGAAGTCCCAGCTTCCTTCGGCTGCACGGCCGGCCCGCGGCCCGAGATGGTTGACTTACCGCATGGTGGTCCATACTACCGACCAGTAACCGCCACAACGAGCAGGATCCTTCCATGCCCGATGCCGCATCGCGCCCAGCCGTGACCGACGATTTCGACGTTGTCATCGTCGGCGCCGGGTTCGCCGGGATGTACATGCTGCACCGCCTCCGCCAGCTCGGCCTGTCCGCCATCGTGTTCGAGACCGCCACCGGCGTCGGCGGCACCTGGTACTGGAACCGCTATCCCGGCGCCCGCTGCGACGTGGAGAGCATGCAGTACTCCTACGCCTTCGATCCGGACCTGCAGCAGGAGTGGAAGTGGAGCGAGCTGTTCTCCGCCCAGCCGGAGATCCTGCGCTACGCCAACCACGTTGCCGACCGGCTGGACCTGCGCCGCGACATGCGGTTCGAAACCCGCGTCACCGAGGCGCATTTCGACGAGGCGCAGAACCGCTGGCAGATCCGCACCGACCGCGGCGACCACGTGCATGCGCGGCACTGCGTGATGGCCACCGGCTGCCTGTCCGCCGCGCGCGTGCCGGATTTCCCGGGCGGGACAGCTTCCGCGGCGAGACCTACCACACCGGCAACTGGCCGCATGAAGGCGTGGATTTCTCCGGCAAGCGCGTCGGCGTGATCGGCACCGGGTCCTCCGCCATCCAGGCGATCCCGGTGATCGCCGAACAGGCCGGGCACGTCACGGTGTTCCAGCGCACGCCGAACTACAGCATCCCGTCGCGCAACGGCCCGATGAAGCCGGACTATGAGGCGCGCTGGAAGTCCGACTACCCGGCCCTGCGCCTGGAAGCGCGGGTGCAGCGCACCGGCATCGTCAACAACCTGAACAACCAGTCGGCACTGGAGGTGTCGGATCAGGAGCGGCAGCGCATCTTCGAGGAGCGCTGGGCCGAGGGCGGCACCAGCTTCATGGCCGCGTTCAACGACCTGATCTTCGACCAGCGCGCCAACGATGTCGCGGCCGAGTTCGTGCGCGACAAGATCCGCGAGATCGTGAAGGACCCGGCCACCGCCGAATTGCTGGCGCCCAAGGACTATCCGATCGGCACCAAGCGCATCTGCGTCGATACCCACTACTTCGAGACCTACAACCGGCCGAACGTAACGCTGGTGGATGTGCGCAGCACGCCGATCTCGGAAATCACGCCGAAGGGCGTGCGGGTTGGCGACACCGAATACGAGCTGGACGCGATCGTGTTCGCCACCGGCTTCGATGCGATGACCGGTGCGCTGCTGAACATCGACATCCAGGGGCGGAACGCCGCGACGCTGCGCGACAAGTGGGAAGAAGGCCCGCGTACCTATCTGGGCCTGATGGCCGCCGGCTTCCCCAACCTGTTCATGATCACCGGCCCGGGCAGCCCGTCGGTGCTCAGCAACATGATGGTGTCGATCGAGCAGCACGTGGACTGGATCATCGACTGCCTGGGGCATCTGCGCGCGCAGGGCCTGGCGACGATCGAGCCGACGCAGGAAGCCGAGGACAACTGGGTGGCGCACGGCAGCGAGGTGGCGCACAAGACGCTGTACCCGAAGGCGGCGTCCTGGTACATGGGCGCCAACATCCCGGGTAAGCCGCGCGTGTTCATGCCGTATATCGGCGGCGTCGGCGCGTACCGGGAGATCTGCGACGACATCGCGGCGAAGGGCTACACCGGGTTCCGACTGTCGTCCGGGTCGGAGATGCAGGCCGCGGCGGAATAGCCGGGTCGGCCGGATTGCCATGACGGGGTATGGCTGGTCGGGTACCCGGCAAGCCAGCCCCGCGCGCCCCAGGGCTCGAGGTCGAGCCCTGGACGTTACCTGCGGCTCTCCAGCGGATGATGGCGCCGGCCGCGCGTACAGCGTCGTGGGGGCGCAGGTCCATTCGCGTTGACATGGCCGATCAAACAAGCCCGCGTAATCGCTGAACTCTCGACCGCTGGCCCAACCGTCGTGGCGGGTGCAGGCCCGTCGCCCACGCCTTGACTGATGGCGACGGTGAACGCCGTGGATGGTTGGCGTCCGCACGCCATGACCCGCGGCACCCCGGGTCCGAACGTTCAACCCTGCGCCGGCTACGTCGATGCCGCAGCCTGGCGCGTGCGGATCAGGTCCTCGACCGTGGACAACAGAACAGTCATGCTGAATGGCTTGGCCACGAACGGACGCGGCTGATCGACCAGTTTCTCCATCCGCGTCGGATCGCCCGACATCAGGACGACGGGAACGCCACCATCATCCGCTTCAGGAATCAATTGCACATCGACGCCGTCCGGCAATGTGCAGTCCAGCAGCATCAGATCGACCCCGCCGGCGCGCAAACGCTCCAGCGCCTCACGCGACGTCGCGACATTCGTCGTGACGTAGAGTTCGTCCAGTGCAGCGCTGACCACTTCGCAGACGAGCGGATCGTCCTCGACGACCAGAATGTGCGACCTGCCTTCCATGAACCCTCGTCCTCATCTTGAGCTACCGGTTCCCAGGAAAAGCGTACCGGATGGAGCATACAGCAATACAGATACGACGATCCTCACAAAAGTGCCAGAACGGTGCCTCACGCTTATGTTACCACGGCAAAAACCACGCGCGATGCATCGGATTTGCAGTGCAACCCCGACGAAAGCGCCAGATCCGCACCAAACCAGCACACTATAGCGTTGAAAGTCCCTGCCGGCGATGCGGATAGAGCGGCGCGTACGGGCCCGCCGCGATCAGCCCCGCCGCATCAGAATCAGGCGTGACGCCAGGCTGATCACCAGCACGAAGCCCGTCGTCAGCAACGCCGCCGCATAGGCCAGCGCGTTGGCCGAGGCGAACGGTTCGTTGATGAACGCCCAGATCGCATACGTCAGGTAGCCGATCGGCGAGTGCGTCAGTTGCCCGTTCCACAGGTAGCTGGACCAGCCCGCGGTGTACAGCAGCGGCGCGGTTTCCCCCACCGAGATCGCCAGCGCCAGCAACACGCCGGTGACGACGCCGGGCAGCGCCGTGCGCATGCTCAGGCGGAACGTTACGGTGGCCGGCCCGGCACCCATGGCGTATCCCGCCTCGCGCAGCGTGTCCGGCACTTCCAGCAGCGCCAGTTCGGTGGTGCGGCAGATATAGGGCAGGCACAGGATCGCCAGCGTGATGCAGGACGCCGCAACCGAGAAGTGCCAGCCCAGCCACTCCACCATCGTGATGTAGCCGAAATAGCCCAGCACGATCGACGGCACCCCCACCAGCACGTCGGACAGGAACCGGATGACCCGGGCCCACGGGGAGTGGCGGAATTCCGAGATGTAGATGCCGGCCGCCACGCCGAACGGCACCGCCAGCAGCACGGTACCGACGGCGATCACCGCGGTGCCCTCGATGGCGTTCAGCAGCCCGCCCCCGGTGCCCTGCGTCACCTGGGTGAAAATGGTCGGGTTCATCGCGGACAGGCCCCGCACCAGCACCATGCCGATGATCCACAGCATGGAGAGTGCCAGCAGGCCGAACGCCAGGCCGCACAGGCCCCACCCGATGGCCGCGCCGAGCTTGCGGCGGCGCAGCCGAGCGCGGGAGGAGGCGGCATGCGCCTGCAGGCCCGGAACCGCGCCGGCATGCCCGCTCATACCCGGGACCTTTGCGGCATCACGCTGCTCAGGATCAGCCGAGCGGCGGCGTTGACGGCGATGGAAATGACGCAGAGCACCAGGGCAACCTCGGCCAATGCGCGCACCGCAAGCCCGGTGGGGTCCTGCAAAGCGCTGTCGAGCTGGGAGGCGATGAATGCCGCCATCGTGGAGATCGGCGCATAGATGTTGTGCGGCAAGGTGTTCAGCGCGTTGCCGCTGACCATCAACACCGCCATGGTCTCGCCCAGCGCGCGCCCGGTCGCCAGCACGCAGGCGCCGATCAGCACGCCGCGCAGGCCCGGCATGATCACCCGCCAGATCGTTTCGAACTTGGTGGCGCCCATCGCCGCGCAGGATTCGCGGATGCTGACCGGCTGGCTTTCGATGGCGTCACGCAGCGTGGCGGCGATCAGCGGCACGATCATCAGCGCCAGCACGATGCTGGAGGTCAGCAGGCCGAAACCGCTGCCGGGCGACCCGCCCAGCCACGGGATCCAGCCCAACCCGCTCGACAATGCGGGAAACACGTAGTGCGACATCAGCGGCACCAGGACCGCGTAGCCCCACAGGCCGAACACCACGCTGGGGATGGCCGCCAGCAGCTCCACCAGGAAGGACAGCCACAGCCGCGGCCCGGGCGGCACCGCCTCGGCCAGGAAGATCGCCGCGCCGACGCCGACCGGCACCGCGATCAACAGGGCGATGATCGTGCTCAGCAAGGTGCCGGCAATCAGGAACAGGATGCCGTAATGGGCGCCGGGCAGGATGGAGACGCCGTTCACCGTGACCGGGTCGGCGTACAGGCTGCCCAGATTCCAGCTCATTTCGCCGATGAAACCGACACCGTTGAAGACGATCGCCGGCCAGGCATAGATGGTCAGGAAGACCAGAATGGCGACCATGCTGGCCGGGACGACCCCGCCCAGCGTGGCCACAAGGGCACGAAATTTCACGCCATCAGCCCTTCGGTAGCGAAGCGGCGGGCCGAAGCCCGCCGCAGGTAGTCCGGACGCATCAGCTATGGATCTTGCTGATCTGTGCGTCGCTCAGCTTACGCACGCTGGCCGGAAGGGCAACGAAGTGCACCTTCGCCATGAAGTGTTCGGCATTGCCACCGTCCTCGGCAATCGCCCAGTTCAGGAAGGTCTTCAGATCCTTCGCCATATCGGCGCTCGGCTGCTTCGCCTGCACGATCGCATACTCGTAGTTGATGATCGGATAGGAGTTCTTGCCCGGCGCATAGATCAGGCTGATCCGCTCGTCTTTCGGGGTCTTGGAGATCATCCCGTTGGCCGCCGCCTGCACCGTCTTGTTGCTGGGCAGCACGAAGTTGCCGGCGCGGTTGCCCAGCGCGGCCTCACCCATGTGCTTCTGGTTGATGATGTTTTCGAAGCTGATGCCGATATAGGCGACCGAGTACTGGGTCTGCTCCAGGGTGTTGACCATGCCCTGGTTGCCCTCGGCGCCCAGCTCACCGGACACCGACGGCCAGTTCACCGTGGTGCCGTAGCTCAGGTTCTTGGCCCAGTCCGGGGTGCTGTCCGACAGGTACTGGGTGAAGATGAAGGTGTCGCCGCTGCCATCGGTGCGGTGGATCGGCACGATCGCATGATCCGGCAGCTTCACGCCCGGGTTGATCTTGGCGATCGCGGGGTCGTTCCACTTGGTGATCTTGCCTTCATAGATGCCGGCCAGCACCGGGCCACTCAGCTTCAGGTGGTCGCCGTTCAGGCCCGGAACGTTGTAGTTCACCATCTGGCTGGAGATCGCCAGCGGAATGTTCAGCATGCCCTCGTGCTTCTTCATCAGCGCATTGCTGAGATAGGCATCGGAGGCGCCGATCTGCGCCACGCCGGAGATCGACTGCGAGATCCCGGTGCCGCTGCCGGTGCTCTGCGTCGTGATCTGCACATTATGATTCTTGGTATAGGCCGGAACCCAGAGGTTGAACAGCGGGTAGAGCAGGCTGGACCCGGTCTCCAGCAACCTGCCGTTGTTTGCCGCCATAGCCCCGGCGGCGCTCAGACCGAGCGTTGCTGCCGCGACAATCGCGCGTGTCGTCCACTTGGCCTTGAGGCTAGCCTGCATTGCGTCCTCCGCATGAAAACAAGAGCGCGCGATAGCTAGTGGAGAGTCCGACAAGACGCCACCGACTGTGGGGTTGTATCCATTACCTTCACACAATCTTCAAACTTCCACTAATTACCTCAAGTCAATTAGATTTATATCAAATGACTGCGCCCAGAGGCGGGGCCCCCACCACGCCAGTCTTTGTACGCCCCCGCGGCAGAACGCGGTGGGCCGCGACATTCCCCCAACATGCAGTCGTCAGCCGATGCAGTGAGCAGCATCGGCCGCTACAGAAACGGGATCGCCAGGGCGACGAAAACCGCCGAAACGACTACGCGAACGGTGAAGACCGCCTGACATCTTCTGGCGGCATGGCCGCCCGCCCGATGCTTGCAACACCGGCCGATGCGACTACGCTTTCGCGGTGCGGCAGGGAGGCAAGCATGAGCGAACCACTGACCTTCACCTTTGCCGATGACGGCGCGATCCCGAATTCGCCGCTGCCACTGCTGTTGTACCGCGGCGCGGTGCCGGCCGACGCTGCTGCGATCGAATCGCTGTTCGCGGCCAATCAATGGCCGCCGGCCTGGCGCAACGGCGTGCTGCGCTTCCACCATTTCCACAGCAATGCGCACGAGGCGCTGGGCGTGGCGCGCGGCTGGGTTGATGTGCGCTTCGGCGGCCCCGGCGGCCAGACAATGCGGGCCGAAGCCGGTGACGTCGTCGTGCTGCCCGCCGGCGTCGGACATTGCAACCAGGCCCAGTCGGCGGACCTGCTGATCGTCGGCGCCTACCCCGGCAACGGGCCGGGTCCCGATACGTGCCGCGGCGCTCGCGAGGAGCACGCGGCGGCAATGCGCAACATCGCCGCTACGCCACACCCGGGGTGTGATCCGGTTGGGGGCGATCAGGGGCCGCTGATGCGCCATTGGCGCGCATAATGCCCACACGCGCCGGGTCCGACTGAAGCGCGCGCGTATCGCATCATGGTCGGCGGGTGTTTGAGCGGTGGTCGGGCCCCGGGTCAGTCCCCGGGTCGGCCCCCGGGGCAGCCCCCGTGTCGGCCCCCGGGGCAGCCCTCGTGTCAGCCCGTGGGTCGGTCCCTGCCTGGTCAGGCCGCCCGCGCTACCGCATCCGGCAGCTCGTCTTCCGCGAAGTAGGCCAGCGAAATACCAACCTCGACCTCCAGGACCACTGGCGCATCACAGGCGGGCAGTTGAACGACGGCATCACCGTTCGTCCAGCGCCACATCGTCGCCGTGTCGCGCTCGACAGCGTGCCATCCCTCGGCCAGTGCCGGATCATCCGGCGCCAGCGTGACAACCTCCGACGGGCCATGCAGCACGATGCGGCGCACCGCGACGCCAAGACGCCGCCATTCATCGCGCCAGGCTTCGGCATGCGACGGCACGATGGCGCGTGAGGTCAGTCGCACCGGGCCCGCGCCGGCCGGCAGGGTGAAGGCGAAGCGTCCGCCGGCGGCAACCGAGGGTCGGAGACTACGGCCGCGAACAACGGCACGCAGCGCCGGATCGTGGGTAATCGCAGGCCTCGGCCGTTGGTATCCCATGGCCTCGGCCCGCGCCGCCAGGCGATGCCAGACCGGCTCTACCGCGGCCGGGCTGACCATCAGCGGCGCACAGGCGTCCGTTGCCCATTGCCGGAGGCCGGCGTTCACCTGGAACTCCGGATGCAGCATCAATGCCTGGCCGGCATTGGCGAAAAACGCGCGATTGCCGGTGTCCAGGTAGCTTTCCGCCGGCAGGCCTTGCGCCAGCAGGATGGCGTGCCGGTCCAGCTCCACGTGATAGTAGCAGACGGCGCGGGCTGCGCGTTCCTGCCGGATGGTCATGTCATTGATCAGCAGCTTGGCCGGAATCAGCCGCCCCTCGACGAACAGTCCGTGGTCGGGTGAGACACGCAGGTCGCGGTGCGGCTGGCCGGGCGCGAGCGCGTCGCGGAGAATGCACACCGGTGCCACCAGATCGGGCCGGGGATGCCGGGTAAGATCGAGCCGGCGATGGCCGAGCCATTTCAGCGGACGGTGCGCGCCGGTATGGGTGACCAGGGGGGCGCCTTCCGTCAGGTGCTCGACCGCCACCTCGCCGTGCGCTGTCAGGATGCGCGTGCCTTCTGCGAAGCAGACGGTCTGGATCGGCGTGGTATCCAGGGTCGGCTCGGTGGTCAGATAGGTCGTGTTGCTTGCGTTCACCGGGCCGCCGATCTGCTGCGGCGTTATCCCGTAGAGCTGGTTGTTATCGAACGTCAGCGGCGTCGTGGTGGCATTGCCCACCACCGTTACTCCGTGGGTGTGGTCGTTGACGATGGTGTTGCTGTCGATCTGCACACTGGTGCCGGCGTGCAGGCTGCCCTCTTCGCCGTAGCGGATGATGGTGTCGTTATCGACGTTCGGACCCTGCTGGATCGTGTCGTTCCGGATCGTGGCATTGCCGCCGTTCGGCAGGTCGATGCTGTAGCTCGACCTGCTGTTGTTGTCGAAAATGCGCGTTCCGGTAATGATGGTGTTTTCGGCTCTGCTCTTGACCTCATGCCCACGATTGGCGTCGTGGATGTAGCTGTTTGTGATCGTCAGGGTGCCGACATCGTTGACATAGATGTTGTGGGTCTGGCCGTCTCCGACGCCGTTGTACGCGAACTCGGAGTGGTTGATGGTGATCGCACCGGACGGATCGGCCGCGGCAAGGATGCCGTCCTGGTTGTTGTGGAAGTAGTCGTCGTTCAGCGTCAGCGACCCGCCTTCGTAGCGGATCGCGGCGCCATTGCCCGCGGAAACCTGGACGCCGCCGATGTTGAAGCCGTTGATGGTGACGTCGACGCCGCTACCGCCTTCGACGATCATTGCCTTGCCGTTCGGCGGGGAGTGCGTCTCGACCATCTTGACGACGCCACCCACGGCCTGAAGCGTCAGGCTGGTGCGGATGGTCAGGAAGTCGTCCTGATAGGTGCCGGCCTGCACCTCGATTGTGTCGCCCGACTGCGCGTGTGCGACCGCATCGGCAATCGTCGCATAGTCTTTGCCCGAACCCACCGTAAGGATGGCGCCTGCTGCCGCGACGGACGCCCCCAGGGTGCTGTCAATCAGCGGCGGCTGATAGGCCAGGGTGATTGTATGAGACGTGCCGATCTTCAATTCCGTCACTCCAGAACGCGTGCCGCACGAAGTCTCCATGGCCCGATTCCAATCGGGATTGACAGGCTAAAAATGAAATGGGAGACCACTTCTGCTATTTTACTAACTTCATTTGCGGACTGGTTCGCGTTATACACTTCGGCGCTTCTACTTTCCATACCGTTCCGCGTCAGAACGATGTAACAACTCTGTTGCATTTTCGCGTTCTATGGCCGCTTCCGGTCACGTTCGTTTCACAACCCGGCAAAAGACAGGGCCGGCAAAAGACAGGGCGAGTGAAGGACCGGTGGCGGCGTGCCAACGTCGGCGCCCATGAGAATGACGACCACGTCCTCAGGAGGCTGCACGCAGCATCAGCGGCGGCCGGTGTATCCACCGCCGATCCGGGCCGGCCCGCTTGCGGTTGCACTGCCACGGGTTCCGGCGGAAAACCCGGCCTCACCCCCGCTGCAAGGAGACCCCGACATGCCTGTTCGCATCCTCGACGTGCGCGAGGTCACCAAGCCGATCAGCTCGCCGATCCGCAACGCCTATATCGACTTCAGCAAGATGACGAGCAGCCTTGTGGCGGTGGTGACCAACGTGGAGCGCAACGGCAGGCGCGTGATCGGCTATGGGTTCAACTCCAACGGCCGCTACGGCCAGGGCGGCCTGATCCGGGAGCGGTTCGCCGGCCGGATCCTGGAGGCGGACCCCGCCAGCCTGCTGGACGACACCGGGGAGAACCTGGATCCCGACCGGGTCTGGGCCTGCATGATGAAGAACGAGAAGCCTGGCGGCCACGGCGACCGCTCGGTCGCGGTCGGCACGATCGACATGGCGGTGTGGGACGCGGTGGCGAAGATCGCCGGCAAGCCGCTGTTCCGCCTGCTGGCCGAGCGGCACGGGCGGGAAGCGGATCCGCGGGTGTTCGTGTATGCGGCGGGCGGGTACTACTATCCCGGCAAGGATGACGCGGCGCTGTGCACCGAGATGCGCAGCTACCTCGACCGCGGCTACACCGTGGTGAAGATGAAGATCGGCGGCGAGGACATCGCATCCGATCGCCGCCGCATCGAGGCGGTGCTGCGCGAAATCGGCGAGAGCGCGCAACTGGCGGTGGACGCCAACGGCCGGTTCGACCTGGAGACCGCCATCGCCTACGCGAAGATGCTGCGCGACTATCCGCTGTTCTGGTACGAGGAGGCCGGCGACCCGCTGGACTACCAGTTGCAGGCGGCGCTGGCCGAGTTCTATCCCGGCCCGATGGCGACGGGCGAAAACCTGTTCAGCCATCAGGATGCGCGCAACCTGGTCCGCTATGGCGGCATGCGCCCCGACCGCGACTGGCTGCAGTTCGACTGTGCGCTGTCCTACGGCCTGTGCGAATACCAGCGCACCCTGGCCATGCTGAAGGATGCCGGCTGGAGCTGGAGCCGCTGCGTGCCGCATGGCGGCCACCAGATGTCGCTGAACATCGCTGCCGGCCTGGGACTGGGCGGCAATGAGAGCTACCCGGACGTGTTCCAGCCCTATGGCGGCTTCCCCGACGGCACCCGGGTGGAAAACTCGATCGTGACGCTGCCCGATCTGCCGGGCATCGGCTTCGAGGAGAAGTCCGACCTGTACCCGATCATGCGCGCGTTGGCGGAATAGCCGGTCGCGACAGGCGCCGTTGTTCGGGCAGCGTGCGGACGTAGCCGGCCCTGCCTCTGTAGCCCGCCATGCCGGGCCCAATGCAAGCCGGTACTGGCGTCGCGGGGCTGGCGTCGCGGGGCTGGCGTAAATCGGGACTGGCGCTTCACGCCAGAAGCGCCGACTGCTTCGGTACTCGCAAGGCCGCCAGACGCCGCGCCAGGCGCGGCGCGCGTCCGTGCGGTCATCACGGCCGGCGAAACGCTCGGCGGTATGGCAAGCCGCCGCTAATGCGCTCCCTCGCCGGCCAGCCGGTCCATGATCGCGAGCAATACGCCGGACACCACGAACGCCATGTGAATGCCGAGCCGCCAGGCGAGGTTGCGGTCGCTGAGATGGTCGGCGTTCATGAAGCCTTCCAGCAGGTGAATGGCAGAGATCGCAACGATCGACGCCAGCAGCTTCAACTTCAGGTCGCTGAAGCCGATGCGGCCCATCCACTCCAGCCGTCCCTCATGTTGGCCGACATCCATGCGGGAAACGAAGCTCTCGTAGCCGCCGATGATCACCATCAGCAACAGGTTGGCCATCAGCGAGAGGTCTATCAGCGACAGGACGCCCAGCATCACGTCGCTGGTCCCGTACGACAGGGCATGGACGAACAGCAGAATGGCCTTCGTAACGAACTTCGCCAGCAGCACGAGCAACGCGGCGGAGAGGCCAAGATAGAACGGGGCAAGCAACCAACGGCTGCCGAAAATGCTGCGTTCGAGCAGCCTCTCCGCAACATTCACGCTGCGGGATGGGAGCGGGTTCGGACTCATGGGGCTTGAAGCTCCGGGAACGGGGGTGTGCCAGCACCGCACCTTATCCCCGTGACCGCGGTGGTACACAGAACTGTGTGGCCAGCCCACCATGAAGCACGCGGGGCGCCCGCACCCGGTGCGCTATCCACCGGCATGACGTTCGACGAACGCGCCCCGTTCCATACCATGAGCGGCCACGCGAGAGGCGCAGTCCCTCAATTCCCATGGCGCACCGGGTCGGTTGGCGCGGGCGTAACGCACCACGCCGCGACGGACGAAAGCCCGATGCGCGTCCAACTGGGCCAACCGGCACCGACCCCTCCCGTCATGGCCGGACCTGACCCGGCCATCGACACCGGAACGATCGGGTCGGGACGCAACGGAACGCGTCCTGTCGGGGACAGATGGCCGGGTCTCAGGCCGGGCGGGAAAGCGGGGCCTGTCCGGATCATGTCAACGGCAACGGGGCACAGGTCCGGTGCCGCACGACTTTGGTCATGCGGCTCGCACACCGGTACGAACCAACCGGAACAGCCGATCGGGAACGGATGCCCCGGCATGACGCAGGCGTGGGTCGCAAGCTGCGTCCGTCTCGACGGCGTGCCCGGGCACCATATCGCTCGCCTTCACCGGCGCTCCCGGTTCAGGTTATAGCCGGCGTCGCGCGGTCGGTCGCGCAGGTCGGTCCCTTGCTCACCATCCTCCGGATCCGTGTCGGCGAAGCGCTCCACGCCTGCGGTGCGATCCCCATGGTGCTGCCGGACCGCGCGTTCGGGCCGGCCCGCGGTCCGGTCAACCGCGTAAAGAATGGCATACCCCTGACGATCAGCCAGGGCCTGGGCGTGTTGCACCGCAGCCTCGAACTCCATCGGCCTGCCGCCCCGGACCAGCGCCGGCTCGGCCTGGGGCGGGTCGCGGCCGTCGGCCGTGATGATCTCGGTCACCGCAACGTCCGGCGCGTCCTCTCCGAAGCGCCGCAGCACCAGCATATACCGGCCGCCCTCCGGAACCGGATCGTGCGGTTGCAGTCTGCGCAGGTCCGCCATGGTCAACCTCTCCTCTTGCCGGGACAGCAACAGGGAAGCGTGACGCATGGTTCCCGCCTGGGCGGGAGGCGCGGGCGAGACGCCGCTCCAGGGTCATGCCACACCGGCACCGGCGCCGATTGAGGCGACACGACATGGGCTTCACGCCGCGGGCGAGGAGTCGATCACCACCAGAAGGTCGCCCGCCAGCGGGTTCGGCTGCCGATCCGGCGGCAATACGGCCGCAATCCTGCGATTGGTCCGGGCGGCGGCATCATAGCGCGCATCCAGCACACCGTACCGGTCGAGGAAGCGGTTCATTGCGGCCGGAATGCGAATGCAGCCCTTCGAGGCGGGACGGCCGAGCCGCTGCTCGAGATGGTCCGGGTCGGTGGCGTGCAGCAGCAGGCGGATTTCTCCGGTCTCATCATCGGTCGTCCATCCCTTCCGGGCAGTCTGCCAACCGAAGTCCCAGACGCGCATGCCCTTCACCCCAAGGCCGCGGATGTGGTTCTCGTTGAATGTGCCTTCCGCGCGATAGTCCACGATGGCGTCGGTGTGCACGAACACGCCGGTGGGCGTTATGAAGTAACCCCGCCGCCCGGCCTGGCCGGTGGACACCCGGCTTCCGCCGATAACCTGCCAGGGCGCGCGTTGACGTGCCAGCAGGATGCACAGCTCCTGCCGATCGGGGTTGCGGTCAACCACCACCAGTAGCTGCGGCCGCGCCAGGACCATGCCGGCCCGCGCCAGGGCAGCCTGTGCCGGCCCGATCCAGCTTTGCGTGTATCCCGCCGTACACGTGGTATGCTGCGGCACCACGCGCATAAGCCGGGCACGAAGGTAGTCTGCCTCGACAGGGACGCGAGGATCGGCGGCTGTTGCTGGTGCCGGCGCTGGCGTCGGCCGTGGTGATGGTGGTGCCTGAAGCGCCGATGTGCCGCAGCTCGCCAGGAAAAGGCACAGAAGTCCGAGGATGCCGAAACGCATCACGTCACCGTCGTTCGGAACGTGGTCGTGGACTGGCGTGGGGCGATGCCAACCGATGGAGCCCGATAGCGGCCCACACCGTCATGATCGACGAAAGCCGACCATCCACGCCGGCGTCATGCGTCAGCATTGCCGCGCACCCCGAAGGAAGACCGAAGACGAAACCGAAGACCGAAGGCCGAGGACCGTGCGGCCGCGCCGCGCCGGACTCGCGAATGGCAAACGGGCCTTCGCCCGCCACGACGTGACACGCTGCATCAGTGGAATCCATCGGTGGCATCGGGACACTACGTTTGCACGTCCCGAGACGCCTTGACCCAGATCAGTTCCGACCAGACAGGCGTGAGGCCGACACCGGCCCTCAGACGACGATCACCGTCCGCCGGACGGCTCTCCGCGAGAACGGGTTGGGTCCGGCGTGATCCTGCTGTCGCCAGTGCCGGTCCCGGCAAGCGTCACCGCAGGCGGCAGCGTCCATCAGTTCCTCCCGACGGTCGATGCCGGACCTGCGTCCGTCCCGGGGCGACATTGAATCCCGCGCACGCTACCGGCGGGAATCGACACGGGCCGGCACGGCCGCCGGCCCGGTTCGGCGATAGTGCTGCTACGCCATGCGTCCGCGGGTGACGCCCGGTTCCTCACCCCAGACCGGCTGGTGGTTCTTCAGCGGAATGATCAGCAGGCCGGCGCAGACCGCCATCAGTGCCGCCACGCCCATGGCGAACGGATACCCGTTCTGCGTAATCAGCACCGCCGAAAGCACGCCGCCATAGAGTCCCCCGGAGCCCTTGGCGAGCGCATAGAGCAACCCGTAGTTCGACCCCGCAGCCATTTCGCCGAAATACTGGCCGATCGTTGCCGGGAACAGCGAGAACAGCGGCCCCCAGAAGAAGATCGCCAGCATGGCGGTGATGACGAACAGCGTCTCGCTGTGCATCGCGCCGGCGATGATCGTCAGGAACAGGAAAAGGCCGGTGAGCATGTAGCTCCAGATCATTGCGGTCTCCCGCCCGATCCGCTCCGACAGGCCGCCCAGGATCACCCGGCCGAGGCCGTTGGCGATGGCGATGCCGCCGGCCGCCGCGGTCGCCGCCGCCGCGGTGAATCCGAAGCTGTTGGAATACTTCACGATCTTGCTGACGCCGGCGAGACCGGCGCTGGAAATCAGAATGAACGAGGCGATCAGCACCCACATCTGCCAGGTGGAAAACGCCTCCTTCAGCGAATACTGGTGATCACTCGGCCGCTTGGTCGTGGCAGCCGGGACCCATCCCGCGGGCCGCCAGCCAGCCGGCGGGTCGCGCATGAACAGGGCAGCGACGATGGCGACCCCGCCGATGATCGCAGCCATCAGGTAGATGACGTGGAAGAACACGGCATCCGGCGCGGTCTTGGGGATCGCCCGGATCGGGAAGATGAACGGCAGTGAGCCCCAGGAGAAGCTGCCGGCAATGAAGCCGGCGATCAGCCCGCGCTTGTCGGGGAACCACTTGTTCGCGGTGGTGACCGCGGTGTTGTAGATGAAGCCGGCAAAGAAGGCACCGATGCACCACAGCACCAGGACCATGCCGTAGCTCGGGCCGAGCGACGTCGCATAGATGCCCAGACCGGCCACGAGGCCGGCGATGGCGGTGACCCAGCGCGGCCCGAACTTGTCACGCAGGATGCCGCCGGGCAGCGTGCCAACCGATTCGAAGATGACGAACAGGGTGAACATCCACCCGATCTGGGCATGCGACCAGTGATACAGCCCACCGATATGCCCGGACATCGAGCTCCAGGCGTACTCGTAGGGGCTTATGACTCCCATGGAAAGAAACGCGGCGGCGAATACGACGTATCGGCTGTAGCCGAGTATCTCCCGGTCGGATGGAAATCCCCGACCCGCTATCTGCGAACCCCCAACCATCGTACGGCACCTCCCTTGTTTGCTCAGGCTGTTTTCCGGGCAGCCTAGGACGATCAGGACAGGCGCGCAACATGCCTCGAAGACCAGAGCGAGCCGCAACTTGTTCAGACTGTTGCGTAAGATGCCCAGGACTGTGACCCATCAGAGTGGCGGGACGGGGGTATCAAGATGATGGACGGATCATTATCGTACCGAAGGCTGCACCTCCCTGCAGCCGGGTGCCATCACGCACCCCGCATGCCCGGCGGCAACCCTCAGGGCCATTCGGTGATCGGAAGGGAAGATTCCACACACCGGTCGCTTCGAGACCGTATCCGGTGTGGACTGGCGACCTGTGGCCTGCGCACGCCAGGTCCGCCGTTGAACGCCTCTGCCATGTCACCGCCGAAAGCGGGCGGCGACCGCGTGGCTCGGAACCAGGACCAGGTTTCCTGGCCATGGGGAAGCATCCCGCGGACCCAATAGGTCATGTCTCATCGGGATCACCAGGACGAGCGCACCGGGAGCCCTTCAAACGGGCGAAATCACCCGATGCGGCGCATCCGACGTCACGAAGGGTAAGTGTCAGCCCGGGCAGACTGTCGTCGTGGCGATGAGTCTGGGGCCCACACTCACGCGCCGACCTACACGCATGCGCCGGTTGGCACCATGACCCGGCGCCAACCGGCGGCACGTCCTGCGGCCTGCCGCACCGGAGATCGCAGAGCGGCGCGAGCCCCGCCCTCAGGTATTCATCGCGTCGAAGAAATCATTGTTCGTCTTGCTGTATTTCAGCTTGTCCAGCAGGAACTCCATCGCATCGACCGTGCCCATCGGGTTCAGGATGCGGCGCAGCACCCACATCTTCGACAGCGTGCTCTTCTCCACCAGCAGCTCCTCCTTGCGGGTGCCGCTCTTGGTGATGTCGATCGCCGGGAAGGTGCGCTTGTCGGACAGCTTGCGGTCCAGGATGATTTCCGAGTTGCCGGTGCCCTTGAACTCCTCGAAGATCACCTCGTCCATGCGGCTGCCGGTGTCGATCAGCGCCGTGGCGATGATGGTCAGGCTGCCGCCTTCCTCGATGTTGCGGGCCGCGCCGAAGAAGCGCTTCGGCCGCTGCAAGCGCGTTGGCATCGACACCGCCGGTCAGCACCTTGCCGGACGAGGGCACCACCGTGTTGTAGGCGCGCGCCAGGCGGGTGATGGAATCCAGCAGGATCACCACGTCCCGCTTGTGCTCGACCAGGCGCTTCGCCTTCTCCAGCACCATTTCGGTCACCTGCACGTGCCGCGTGGCCGGCTCGTCGAAGGTGGAGCTGATCACCTCGCCCTTCACGCTGCGCGCCATGTCGGTGACTTCCTCGGGCCGCTCGTCGATCAGCAGCACGATCAGGAAGACTTCCGGGTGGTTCGCGGCGATGGCGGTGGCGATGTTCTGCAGCATCACCGTCTTGCCGGTGCGCGGCGGCGCCACGATCAGCGCGCGCTGGCCCTTGCCGATCGGGCTGATCAGGTCGATCACCCGCGGCGTGTAGTCCTTGCTCGGCCCCTTGGCGACGGACTGGAAGTTCTCGACTTCCATCTTCAGCCGCTCATCCGGGTACAGCGGGGTCAGGTTGTCGAAATTGATACGGTGCCGCACCGCCTCGGGCGGCTCATAGTTGACGGTATCGACCTTCACCAGCGCGAAGTAGCGCTCCCCGTCCTTCGGGGCGCGGATCTGGCCTTCCACCGTGTCGCCGGTGCGCAGGCCGAAGCGGCGCACCTGGGTCGGGCTGACATAGATGTCATCCGGGCCAGGCAGATAGTTCGCTTCCGGGCTGCGCAGGAACCCGAACCCGTCGGGCAGGATTTCCAGCGTGCCCTCGCCATGAATCGCCTGGTCGTTTTCCGCCAGGTTCTTCAGGATCGCGAACATCATGTCCTGCTTGCGCAGACTGGACGCATTCTCAATCTGCAACGACTCAGCGAAGCTGAGCAGGTCGGATGGGGATTTTGCCTTGAGTTCGGCGAGATGCATCGGGCGGCCTCAGGACGTCGAACGCGACGTGATGGAGATGGGACATGCGCCAGCACAGACCTGGGGAGCGGTCAGGAAACCGTCGCCGCCGGGGCGGTCGCTGTCGCATCTGTTTGAAGATTTCGGCGCAGCGGTCAAGCGCCGTCCAAACGCGGAGGGAAGGCGGCAAGCTAGGCAGATCCGCCGCTCTCCGTCAACTGGCAGGTGGCGCACCCGGGCCGGGAAGTCAAGAGGCCAGGCCCCGCCTGTCAAAGCATTCAGAAGGGGCGAACGATCACCATGATGACGATCAGCGCCAGCAGCAGCGTCGGGAACTCATTGGCGATGCGGTAGAAGCGCTGCGACCGGGTGTTGCGGTCGTCCAGAAAATCCCGCCGCCACCGCGACAGCATGCCATGGTACCCGGCCATCACCAGCACCGCGCTGAATTTCACCTGCCACCAGTGCCACGACCAGTCGATCACCCCCGGCGTCGCGATCAGCAGCGAGCCGAAGGTCCAGGTGGCGATCATCGCCGGGTTGATGATCTGCTTCAGCAGCCGGCGCTCCATCACCTTGAAGCGCTCGCTGTCGGTGGTGCCGGGCGCAACTTCGCAGTGGTACACATAAAGACGCGGCAGGTAGAACATGCCGGCCATCCACGCGACCATGGAAATCACGTGCAGCGCCTTGGTCCACGGATAAGCGGCAATCAGGAAATTGTCGATCACGCCGGCAATGCCTCCGGGCGTCGGGTGAACGGGCAATCCCGGTGCTGCGCCGGACAGATCCGCCCGCCTTCATGGCTGCACAGCCCCGGGCCACGGTCCAGCGCCCGCCGAACCAGCCCGGCCAGGGCGGCGATGAACCCTGGATCCGAATTCTGCGTCGGCACCCGGAAATAGCCCGGCACGCCGACCCGCTCCGCCAACTGCCGGTACTCGACATCCAACTCCACCAAGGTTTCCGAGTGCTCCGAAACGAAGGCGATCGGCACCACCAGCACCGCCACCTTGTCGCGCCCCGCCCGCTCCACCTCGGCATCCGTGCTTGGCCCGATCCACTGCTGCGGCGTGGCGCGGGACTGGTAGCAGATGGTCCAGTCGGACGGCGCATCCTCCCACGCCGCCATCACGGCGGCGACCGTCTGCTCCACCTGCCACTGGTACGGGTCGCCCTGGCGCACGATCACCTCCGGCAGCCCGTGCGCCGAGAACAGCACCCGCAGCTTCGTCCCCTCCCCCAGCTCGGCCCGCGCCTTCTGATACGCCTGGCGTGCCAGCGCGGCGGTTGCCTGGGCGAAGCCACGATCGGTGGGGTAGCAGCACAGCGTCGCTGTCCGCGCCACCAGCCCGGCCCGAGCCGCTGCCTCCCGCCAGGCAGTCAGCGAACTGCCCGTCGTGGTGGAGGAGAATTGCGGGTACAGCGGCAGCAGCACGATGTCGTCGGGCCGCCAGGTGCGCACGGCCCGGGCCGCCGCATCGCTGAACGGGTGCCAGTAGCGCATGGCGATGAAGCACTTCACGGCATGCTCCGGCAGCGCCGCTTCCAGTGCCGCGGCCTGTTGCCGGGTCAGGTCCAGCAGCGGGGAGCGCCCGCCCAGCAGCGCATAGTTCTCGGTGGCCGGCTTCACCCGCGCCCGGGCGATGATCCTGGCCAGAAAGGGCCGGACGAAGAACGGGACCCGCAGAATTGCCGGATCGGTGAACAGGTTCACCAGGAACGGCCGGATCGCCTCCGGCCGATCGGGGCCGCCCAGGTTGAACAGCACCACTGCGACGCGACGCGCCCGTTCAGCCACGGCGCACCTGCGCCACCAACGCGGCGACGTGGTCCGGCGGGGTCTCCGGCACGATGCCGTGCCCCAGGTTGAACACCAACGGCCGCCCTCGCATGGCGTCCAGGATCGCCTGGACCTGGCTGGTCATGGCGTCACCGCCGGCGACCAGGGCCAACGGATCCAGGTTCCCCTGGACCGCCACCGTCCCCGGCACCTGACGCGCGGCAAGCGCCATGTCGGCCGAGGTGTCGATCCCCACCGCCGACACGCCGGTCTCCGCGACATACTCCGCCAGCATCAGGCCGGCGAGGCGCGGAAACCCGATCACCGGCACACCGGGGCAACTGGCACGCACGCGCCTGCACGATGCGACGGGTCGGCGCGATGACCTGCGTGCGGAACTGCGCCGGCGGCAGCAGGCCGGCCCAGGTGTCGAACAGCATCAGCACCTCGGCCCCCGCGGCGACCTGCCCCTGCAGGTAGGTGACCGTGGCATCCACCAGCAGATCCGTCAGCGCCCCGAACAATGCCGGATCGCGATAGGCCAGGCCACGCGTCGCCGCGAAATCACGCGATCCGCCGCCTTCCACCATGTAGCAGGACACGGTGAACGGGGCGCCGGCGAAACCGATCAGCGTCGTCTGCGGGAACCCCTCGGCGACCAGCCCCTTCCGTACGAGCCGTACCGTGTCCAGGATCGGTGCCACGGCCTGCGCCACGCGCGCCGGCTGCAATGCGGCGAGGCCGGCCGAATCGCGCAGCGGCGGCAGAACCGGGCCGGTTCCGGCACGGAATTCCAGGCCCTGACCCAGCGCCCACGGCACCATCAGGATGTCGCTGAACAGGATCGCCGCGTCGAACCCGTAGCGGCGGATTGGCTGCAGCGTCACCTCGGCGGCGAGTTCGGGGGTGGTGCTCAAGGCAACGAAATCGGCGGCCTTCGATCGGGTGGCACGGTACTCGGGCAGGTAACGCCCGGCCTGGCGCATCAGCCAGACCGGCGGCGGCCAGACGCTTTCGCCGGCCAGCACACGCAGCAGGGGTTTCGGGTGCTCGGTCATGGGCGTCGCATACCACCAAACAACAGAGAGATAAGAATCCTTGGCTGTGGCAGCGGTTGATCCCTGTCGATCGTGGGGTACCCGGCTCTTCATGTGGACGACGTGATTCCATCCACAGTGGCAACGTCCGGCAAGCCCTTGGAATCACGCGGCCAGGTCCGGCTATCCCAGGTCTGCCCGAAATGGGCGCGCCTGTCCCCAGGTGCACGCGGTCGGCGGCACTTATCCCGGCTGTACCCGATGAAGCGAGGTATCGGTGGGTTGTGTCCCCGATATCCCCGCAATTCAGGGAAAGCAGGCGCGTTCCTGCGCAACGGGCCACACGCAGCCGGGGGAAGGAACCACCGCGCTACGGCTCGATCCCGGCAAACCTGCGGCCGTGGTCCCTGAAGCAGGGGCCGCGCGCCGATCGCATGCCGGCCATCGGGACGAACGTCGAAAGAGCCGCCGCATCCTGGCACCCACCGCTCCGCCTGGCCGTGGCCGACGTGGCTTCTCTCACCGCTCGGGCATCCGGACCGGCGGTGGGCCGTCGCCGGCATTCGCCTTCCAAGCCTCGGTTCCAGCCCGAGCGGTGTGATGATGGCCGGGTGCCGCCTCGCCCGCTGAAGCGACAGGGCGGCCGCGGCTGCACGGTTCGCCCGGCCGGCGTGTGCGGCACCGGTTTCGGGCGGCCGCGCAACCTCAACAGCAACAATTTATGAATCTGCTTTTGTGGTCGTTGTTGTTGCCTGTCGATGATGGGGTACCCGGTAATTCATGTGGATTGCATGATTCGATCCACAACGGCGCGGGACGGCAACCTGCTGGAATCGCTGGGAATGGACCGCTTATCCCGACCCGGTCCGGAAACGGGGCGACTGTCCCCAGCCTCACGGCGTCGGGAGCGGTTATCCCGGCAGTTCCCGACCGGGTCGCTCAGCGGTGTCGCACGTCCCCGATATCCCCGTTATTCTATGCAGGATGACGACCCATCGGCTGAACCTGCATCTGGTCTCCGACGCCACCGGCGAGACGCTGAATGCGATCGCCCGCGCCACAACCGTGCAGTTTGAACACGCCGATATCGTGTACCACCGGTGGAGCCTGATCAGGACGCGCTTCCAGTTGCACCGGGTGCTGGACGGTATCGAGCATGAACCCGGGCCCGTGCTCTCCACGCTGGTGGATCGCGGGTTGCGCGGGGACCTGGAAAGCACCTGCGGGCGGCTGAACATCCCGGTGGTGAACGTGCTCGACCCGGTGATGAACCTGCTGCAGGACTATATCGGCGAGCAGGCGGCCGCGGCCCCGGGCCGCCAGTATGTGCTCAATGCCGATTACTTCCGCCGCATCGACGCGATGCACTACGTGCTGGCGCATGACGACGGCCAGTCGCCGCCGGGCCTGGCCGAGGCGGATGTCATCCTGGTGGGCGTGTCGCGCAGCTCCAAGACGCCCACCTGCTTCTACCTGGCGAACCGGGGCATCAAGGCGGCGAACGTGCCGCTGGTGCCGAACCTGCCCGATGTCGCCGGCCTGGACGACCCGCACTGTCCGGTGATCGGCCTGACCCTGGATGCCGACGCGCTGATCGAGATTCGCCGCCACCGGCTGCGGCTGATCGCCAATGCATCCGGCGCCGGCATCGTCCGGCAGACCAGCACCGAATACATCGATGAGGAGGCGGTGCGCGCCGAGCTGCTATGGGCGCGGCGCTACTGCACCCGGCGTGGCTGGCCGGTGATCGATGTCACCCGTCGCTCGATCGAGGAGACGGCGGCCACCGTGCTGCAGTTGATGGATGCCTGGCACGAGCGGCGCCACAAGGCCGGGCCGAAGCCACTGGCCTGACGGGCCGGCGAGCGCCGGCTGCGCGGCGCTTCACCCCTGCCTGACATGTGGTCTTTACGCGGCCAGTCGCGTGTCCGCCGGCAGTACGGCGGCCGTGTCGCCCAGCGGCGGATCGCCCACCTCGACCATCAGGGCACGGTCGAAGCCGTTGAACGCGGTGCGCATGCTGGCGCCGTAGGCACCAAGCTGGCCGACCTCGATCCAATCGCCTTCGCGCACGTCCGCCGGCAACAGGAACGGGCCGCGCATGCAGTCGGTGCTGTCGCAGGTGGGACCGAACAACGAGAACCCGACCATCTGTGCCGACGGCGCCGGACCGTCCGGCCGGATCAGTCGCACCGGGTAACGGAATCCCAGGCTGCCGGCGTCGGCCAGGCTGCCAAAAGTGCCGTCATTGATATGAAGCGCCTCCCCCCGGCGCTGTTGCACCTGAACGACCACCGACGCGCCCCCCGCCACCAGCGCCCGTCCCGGCTCGGCCCAAAGCCGCAGGTCCGGCAACTTGAGCGCGTCCACCCCGGATTCGATCTCGGCGATGAAGGCGCCGAGCGGAGGCGCGTCCATGTCGGGGTAGCTGGCCGGGAAGCCGCCGCCGATGTCCAGCACGTCCAATCGTACGCCGGCATCGGCGATCACCTCGCCGGCGAGGTTGATCGCGCGGCGCCAGGCCAGCGGGTCCAGGCACTGGGAGCCGACGTGAAATGACAGGCCGAGCATCGCGGCGTGCGGGCGGGCTGCGCGCAGCAGGTCGGCGGCGTCCAGTGGCGCGGCGCCGAACTTGCCCGACAGGTCCAGTGCCGCACTGCCCTTCGGCAGCGCCAGGCGCACGATCAGCCCGAGCGGTCCGGGAATGCCGGTCGCCGCTGTTTCCGCAAGAATTTTCGCCAGCTCGTCGGTGCCGTCGAAGACGAAGTCACGCACGCCGTGCCGGGCCCAGGCCTCACGAATGGCGCTGCGTGCCTTGACCGGATGCATGAAGTGGATCGTGGCGTCCGGGAACATCTGCCGCACCAGGCGCACCTCGGCGATCGAGGCGCAGTCGAAATGCTGCACGCCGCCTGCCCGCAGCGCGCGCAGCATGGTGGGCTCCGGGTTGCACTTCACCGCGTACATCACGTCACCGGGGAAGGCTTCGACGAAGTTGTGGGCCGTTGCGGTAACGGTAGCAGGGCGCAGGCAGTGCATCGGCTCTTCCGGCCGCTCGCGCGTCACCAGAGCGTCCACCGTGGGGAGGACAGCCGGGGCGGGGGCAAAATGGCGACGCAGCGGCGACACCGCCGTGCGGGTACGCAGTCGGGTCATGACGGAATCCTCGCGGACACGGTCCGGATCGGCGCGTGCTGCGCATCCGGAAGACAACATCAGAACTGGAACAAAGCCGGCCCCGCGCTACGGCGCGGTCCGGGGATGATTCAGCCGTGTCTGCGAGATCTTCGCATCGCGGCGTGGCGACCAGCCAACATAGGCGGCTCCCTAACAACTCCGGGCCACGGACGATCCGGCCCGACCGAAAAGGACGCGTTACGTCGTTGCTGTGCCCTGTGGATTGCTGCGTCCAGGGCTCGCGGCACGTGCGATGCGTCACGACGCGCATGGCCGAAGGCCACACGCGAGGGGCGGCATATAGGGCCACCGATCCTGGAACGCTATGACTTTTTTGCGCTCAGGCCGTATGGGTGCAATGAACGCATGCTCAGTCCGCGCC
Source organism: uncultured Alphaproteobacteria bacterium (assembly GCA_963721065.1). Lineage (GTDB taxonomy): Bacteria > Pseudomonadota > Alphaproteobacteria > Acetobacterales > Acetobacteraceae > CAWBLP01. Next base: position 577,044 of record CAVRHO010000005.1, on the reverse strand, counting down.
CAGCAGAGCGAGGTATTCCCAGGCCATCGTCGCTGCGGCCAGCGCGGTGATTTCGGCCACGTCATAGGCCGGAGCGACCTCGACCACGTCCATGCCGGCGAAGCCGATGCCGCGCAGGCGACGCAGAATGGCCTGGGCCTGCCAGGACGCCAGCCCGCCGATTTCCGGCGTGCCGGTGCCGGGGGCACAGCCCGGGTCCAGCGCATCGATGTCGAAGCTGAGATAGGTGGGGGCAGTGCCGATAACCTGCCGGATCTGGGCCGCGATCGAATCGGGGCTGCTGGCATGCACCTGCTGGGCGGTCAGCACGGTGACGCCGCGGCCGATGGTCCAGTCCCACACCTCCCGCTCCACCGGCGAGCGGATGCCGATCTGGATCATCCGATGCGGATCGACCAGGCGTTCCTCGATCGCGTGGTAGAAGACCGAGCCGTGGGCGTAGGTTTGGCCGAAATTGGTGGGCCAGGTGTCCACATGGGCGTCGAAATGGACCAGGGCGAGCGCGTCGCCGGTCCGCTGCGCCAGCGCGCGCAGCAGCGGCAGGGTGATGCCGTGTTCGCCGCCCAGCGCGACCAGGTGCGGCAGCTCGGCCGCCTGCTGCTGGATCAGCCGCAGGCTTTCGGGGATGTCGCCCAGCACCAGGTGGAAATCGCCGATATCGGCCAGGTCCATCGTGGCGGGCTCCACCCAGAAGTCCGGATGCGCGCCATCCACCAGCATGCGGCTGGCCCGGCGGATCGCCTGGGCCCCGTCGCGCGTGCCGGCGCGGTTGGTGGTGCCGATGTCGAGCGGGATGCCGGCGACGGTGAAGCGTGCGTCACGGTTGTGGCGGGCGACGCCGAGGAAACTGGCCGGCGTGGCGAAGGTGGGCGGGCCGGCCATGGGTGGGCTCCTCGTAGCGCGCAACCTGGCGCGTCAGATGGGATGCGGCAGCGCGTGTCCTTATCACAAGGGCGGGCCTGCCCGGCAGAATCGGAGCGCTCGCCCGGCAGAGCGCAGCCAGGCACGCCGAACCGGCAGAGCGCAGCGCAGCCAGCGCACGCCGAACCGGCAGAGGCGCAGCCACGCACGCCGAACCGGCAGAGCGGCCCCGGGTCCCGACCGTCGCGAAAATCCACGGATCGCCCCCGCCCGGAGGCCCGTTCCTCTTGCCTGAAAGCGCCCCTCGGATGAATAGAGGCTCCATGAATGAGCATGCCCCCGTCGCGGCCGAACCGCCGCGTTATGACTTCGACCGGGTCGAGACGCACTGGCAGAAGGTCTGGGCCGACCGGGCCTGCTTCCGTGCGGAGGATGTGCCGGCGGACGGCAGGCCGAAATATTACGTGCTGGAGATGTTCCCCTACCCCAGCGGGAAGATCCACATGGGCCACGTCCGCAACTACACGCTGGGCGACGTGGTGGCGCGCTACAAGCGGGCGCGCGGGTTCGATGTGATGCACCCGATGGGCTGGGACGCGTTCGGCCTGCCCGCCGAGAACGCGGCGCGCGAACGCGGCGTGCACCCCGCCGAGTGGACCTGGCAGAACATCGCCAACATGCGCGGCGAACTGCAGCGCATGGGCCTGTCGCTGGACTGGCAGCGGGAGTTCGCCACCTGCGACCCCAGCTACTACGGCCACCAGCAGAAGCTGTTCCTGGACTTCCTGAAGGCCGGCCTGGTCGAGCGGAAGGAAAGCTGGGTCAACTGGGATCCGGTGGACGGCACGGTGCTGGCCAACGAGCAGGTGATCGACGGTCGCGGCTGGCGCTCCGGCGCGCTGGTGGAGAAAAAGCAGCTCAGCCAGTGGTTCCTGCGCATCACCCATTACGCGCCGGAACTGCTGGAGGCGCTGGGCACGCTGGACCGCTGGCCCGAGCGCGTGCGGGTGATGCAGGAGAAGTGGATCGGCCGCAGCGAAGGCGCCCGCCTGAACTTCCGGCTGGAGCAGCCCGAGGCGGCGATCGACCAGGTGGAGGTCTATACCACCCGGCCCGACACGCTGTTCGGCATGTCCTTCCTGGCGCTGGCGCCCGAGCATCCGCTGGCCGCCGCGGTGGCGGCGCGCGACCCGGCGGCGGCGGAGTTCGTGGCCGAGTGCCGCCGGCTGGGCACCAGCGAGGCGGTGATCGAGACGGCGGAAAAGCGCGGCTACGACACCGGCCTGCGGGTGAAGCACCCGTTCATCGAGGGCGCCACCTACCCGGTGTGGATCGCCAATTTCGTGCTGATGGAATACGGCACCGGCGCGATCTTCGGCTGCCCGGCGCACGATCAGCGCGACCTGGACTTCTCCCGCAAGTTCGGCCTGAACGTGGTGCCGGTGGTGCTGCCGCCGGATGCCGATCCGGCCAGCTTCAGCGTCGGCAATGAGGCGTATGTCGGGCCCGGCAGCATCTTCAACTCGGACTTCCTCAACGGGCTGGAGGTGGACGCCGCCAAGCGCGCCGCCATCGACGCGCTGCAGCAGCGCGGCATCGGCGAGGGCGTGGTGAACTGGCGGCTGCGCGACTGGGGCGTGTCGCGCCAGCGCTACTGGGGCTGCCCGATCCCGGTGATCCACTGCGAGTCCTGCGGCGTCGTGCCGGTGCCCGACGACCAGTTGCCGGTAAAGCTGCCGGATGACGTGACGTTCGACCGGCCGGGCAACCCGCTGGACCATCACCCCACGTGGAAGCACGTGGACTGCCCGAAATGCCGCAGGCCGGCGCGGCGGGAAACCGACACGTTCGACACGTTCGTGGACAGCTCCTGGTATTTCGCCCGCTTCTGCAGCCCACAGGCGAACGTGCCGCTGACCCGCGCCGCGGTGGATCACTGGATGCCGGTGGACCAGTATATCGGCGGCATCGAGCACGCGATCCTGCACCTGCTGTATTCCCGCTTCTTCACCCGCGCGATGAAGGAATGCGGCTATGTGGACGTGGACGAGCCGTTCGCCGGCCTGTTCACCCAGGGCATGGTCACGCACGAGAGCTACCGCGGCGCCGACGGCCGCTGGCTGTATCCGGACGAGGTGGACAAGCAGGCCGAAGGAACAGCAGTGCACCGCGAGACCGGCGAAGCGGTGACGGTCGGGCGTGTCGAGGCGATGAGCAAGTCGAAGCGCAACACGGTCGATCCGGGCGCCATCATCGCCCGCTACGGCGCCGACACCGCGCGCTGGTTCATCCTGTCCGACAACCCGCCGGAACGCGACATGGAGTGGACCGAGGCCGGCGTCGCCGGCGCCAACCGCTTCGTCCAGCGCGTATTCCGCCTGTCCGAAGGCATCGACGGTGCGCCCGCCCCACAGCCGGACACGTTCGGCCCCGCCGCCCGGGCGCTGCGCCAGGCCACGCACCGCACCATCGCCAGCGTTACCGAGGCGCTGGAAACCTTCGCCTTCAACGTCGCCGTCGCCCGGTTGTATGAGTTCGCCAACGCGCTCGCCTCGGCCGAACGGGCATCGGAGGAACCCGGCCTGGCCTGGGCGCGCCGGGAAGGCCTGGAGACGCTCGCCCGGCTGACCGCGCCGATGATGCCGCATTTGGCCGAGGAGGTGTACGCCCGGCTGCATCCCGGTGCCGACCGGCTGGTGGCGCAGCTTCCCTGGCCGGAGGCCGACCCCGACCTGCTGGTCGCCGACGCGGTGACCATCGCGGTGCAGGTGATGGGCAAGCTGCGCGGCACCATCGAGGTCCCGCCCGATTCGCCAGCGGACGCGGTGATCGCCGCCGCGGAAGCCGAACCGAATGTTGCCCGCCTGCTGGAGGGCAAGCGCATCGTCAAGCGCATCCACGTGCCCAACCGTATCGTCAACTTCGTGGTGAAGTGATGCACCAGGCCTGGTCCCGTCGTGGGCTGCTGCAAGGCGTTCTGACCCTGGGCGCGGCGACGGGGCTGGCCGGCTGCGGCTTCCAGCCCGTGTACATGCCCACCGCCTCGGACAAGGCCGGCCCGCCGGAGCGGGAAATGGCCGCGATCGAGGTCGCCCTGATCCCCGATCGGCCCGGGCAGTTGCTGCGCCAGGCGCTGCAGGCGCGGCTGCACACCGGGGCGGTGACCGTCGCACCGCGCTACAAGCTGACGGTGGCCTATTCGATTGCCGGCGAGGGGATCGCGATCACGCCGGACGCCCTGCCGACGCGTGTCCGCCTGATCGGCCATGCCAACTGGAACCTGCTGTCGCTGCCCCCCCACCCGGCGTCGGTTACCAGCGGTTCGGCCCGGGCGTTCAACGGGCTGAACCTGCTCGACCAGCAGTATTTCGCCGCCGACCTGGAGACAGAAGCTCGGCAGCGCGAGCTTGCGGACGAAATTGCCAACCAGATTGCGCAACAGCTCGCCGTGTATTTCCGCCGCCAGGCGGCCAAGAGCTGATCCGGCGTGAAGCTGGCGCCACAGCGGGTCAACGCCTTCCTGCGCGACCCCGCCGGTTGCGGCGTGGTGTTGCTGTTCGGCGAGGATGCCGGGCTGATCCAGGAACGCGCCACCGGTCTGGTAAGGACCGTGGCCGGATCGCTCGACGATCCGTTCCTGGTGGTGGAGCTGGGGCGCGACCGGCTTTCGGACCTGGCCGACGAGGCCGCGTCCCTGCCACTGACCGGCGGCCGGCGGGTGATCCGCGTCCGCGAGGTGACCGATACCGCGACGGCCGCGGTGAACGCGCTGCTGAAACGCCCCGGTCCGGCGCTGGTGGTGCTGGAGGCGCCGGGCCTGGCCAGCCGCTCCCGCCTGCGTACGGCGATCGAAGCGGCGCCGGAGGGCGTGGCGATCGGCTGCTATCCCGACGATCCGGCGCGACTGGAGGCCACGATCCGCGAGACCCTGGGCGCCGACCGCATCACCATCGACAACGACGCGGTTCGCTGGCTGTCCACGCAACTGGGCGGCGACCGTGCGTCCACCCGGGCGGAGCTGGAGAAGCTGGCGTTGTACGCGGGGCGGGGCGCGCGCGTGGACCTGGACATGGCAATGGCGTGCGTTGGCGATCTGGCGGGGCTGTCGCTGGATGACGCGGTGTTTGCCGCGACCGAGGGCAAGGTTGGCCTGGCCGACCGGGCGCTGCAACTGGCACTGGGGGAGGGCAGCAACCCGGTGGAGGTGTTGCGGGTGGCGCTGAATCACGTGCAACGACTGCACCGGGCGCGCCTGATGGTCGAGGGGGGCATGCGCCCGGACGAGGCGACCAGGGCAATGCGCCCGCCGGTGTTCTTTCGCCGGGCGCCGGGATTCACCCGGGCGGTGGGCCTGTGGTCGTCCTCGGCCCTGGCTGCGGCCATTGCCGGGCTCAGCGACGCGGAGCGGGAGTGCAAACGCACCGGCGCGCCGGACATCGCGGTCTGCCGCAACGCGGTGCTCACCATCGCGCGCCGGGCGAGCCGATAAAGCGGCGTGCCGCGCAGGTCGGCCGCAGGTTGTTGCAGCCGTATCCATTGCCCTCACGTTGCGACCGGCGGAGCGTCGTGGCGAAAGGCATCGCAAGTGCCACAGGAGACGGCACGTGCCCCGCCAGGAGGTCGCCAGGGCGCCGCCGCCGCGGTCGTTCCCTGCGGACTGGCGTATCAGTCCAGCCGCAGGATCTCCACCTCCGGCGGACGCACCAGCACTTCGCTGAAGTCGCGCATCCAGTTGCCGGTCTCCGAGGCGGATCCCACGCCGCGCTGGCGGAACTGGTCCAGTTGGTCGAGGGTGTTCAGCTCCACCTCGAACTGCAGTGCCGCGCCGTTTGGCCCGCGGGTCAGCGGCACCAGCACCCGGGCGTTCAGCCCGTCCTTCTTGGCAGCCTCGGTCTCGCGGCGGATGAAACCGATCGCGCGGTCCCGGTTCACCGGCAGCACGTCGTATGAAAAGCGGGCGAGATACATGGCGGGTCTCCTGCGTATCCAGGTTGGTCCCGGGCCGGAAACGCGCCGCCGCTCCGCTGGTTCGCCCACAATTTTGACTCCGCCCCCGCCCGGCGCTTTGTTCAGCCGGACATTATCCGATCGAGGGCAGGAATATCGTGCGACCCCTGGAAGGCATGCGCGTCATCGCGCTGGAACACGCCGTCGCGGCACCCATCTGCAGCCGCCACCTGGCCGACCTCGGCGCCGATGTGATCAAGATCGAGCGCCCGGTCGATGGCGATTTCGCGCGTTCCTATGACAGCGCGGTGAAGGGCCTTTCCAGCCATTTCGTCTGGCTGAACCGCGGCAAGCGCAGCATCACGCTGGACCTGAAGAACGACGAAGGCCGGGCGGTGCTGCAGAAGCTGGTGGAGCAGGCCGACGTGCTGCTGCAGAACCTCGCCCCCGGCGCCGCCGCCCGGCTGGGCTTCAGCCATGAGGCGCTGAAGCCGCGCAACCCGAAGCTGGTGGTGTGCGACATCTCCGGCTACGGCGAGTCCGGGCCGTTCGCGAAGAAGAAGGCGTATGACCTGCTGATCCAGGCAGAATCCGGGCTGATCAGCGTGACCGGGACCGAGGAGACACCCTCGCGCGTCGGCATCTCGGCGGCCGACATCGCCACCGGGATGTACGCGTTCAGTGGCATCCTGTCCGCCCTGCTGCGGCGGGAGCGCAGCGGCGAGGGCGCCAACGTGAAGATCGCCATGCTGGACGCGCTGAGCGAGTGGATGATGTATCCGATGTACCGCGCCGCATACGCCAACGCGCCGATGCCACGCGTGCCGACCAGTCACCCGGCGCTGGCGCCCTACGGGGCTCATCGCACCGGCGACGGCGAGGTGATCTTCGGTCTGCAGAACGAGCGCGAGTGGGCCACCTTCTGCGCCAAGGTGCTGAAGCGGCCGGAGGTGCAGACCGATCCCCGGTTCTGCACGATGAACGAGCGGCGTGAGCACCGCGCGGAACTGACGGCGCTGATCGAGGAGCTGTTCACCACCATGACCTCCCGCGACGTGGTGGCGTTGCTGGACGAAGCGGGGATCGCCAACGGCCGGCTGAATCAGTCGATGGATGTGTGGAACCACGAGCAGCTCGCGGCACGCGACAAGTGGCGCGAGGTGGACACGCCGAGCGGCGCCGGTGCGGGCCCTGCTGCCGCCCTTCACCTTCACCGATTTTGAAGCGGTCATGGGCGATGTGCCTGCGCTGGGCCAGCACACCGACCAGGTCCTGGCGGAACTGGGCTACAGCGAGGCGGAGATCGGGCGGCTGCATGCCTCCGGGGCGGTGTGAGCGGCATGACCGACACCCCTGCTTTCGACCCGGCGGCCCACCGGATGGTGCCCGAACAGCGCTGGTTCGAGGATTTCCGGCTCGGCGAGCGCTTCGTGCTGCCGAGCAGGACGATGACCGAGGCGGTGTTCCTGGCGTTCCAGGCGGCGAGCGGCGACAACCACCCGGTGCACTACGATGTGGAATTCTGCCGGGCGCGTGGCATGCCGGCGATGCTGGCGCACGGGTTCCAGACGCTGATCCAGACCGTGGCGGGTGCCGGGTTGTTTCCGTTCGTTACCGAGGACTTGCTGGCCGGCTTCATCGAGCAGTCGAGCCGGTTTCTGAAGCCGGTGTTCGTGGGGGATACGCTGTATCCGGCACTGGAGGTGGATGAGGTCACGCCCAATCGCAGCACCGGCGTGGTGGGGCTGCGCAGCACCGTGTTCAACCAGCGGCGGGAACTGGTGCTGGAGGGGCGGCAGCGGTATCTGCTGCGGAAGCGGCCCGTTGGCCAAGCGCAAAGGCGATCGTAGGTTCGGCAGAAATCGATTCCGGACCGATCCTCGCGAGACATGGCTCGCCAAACAGGTTGAGCGTGCCGTTGGGGAGACCCGATCGCGCCGAAGTTTATGTCAGGCGCTTGGAGGTATTCTCTCGCCGGCTGGTGTGCGTTGTCAGGGTGTGGCTCGCTCTTGCACAGGAGCCCAATACGATTCCTCAGTCAGGCTCATCGAGCGGATATTCCGTTTTGCCAAGCCGGTATTCATTGTTAATCTGTTGCCGACGCGGGCGACGAGGGATGCCGTGCATATCCCGTCAGCGTGAATGGCGCTGCATCGCACTGTCGACCGCCGTCAATCGGCGTTGGTAGTGGATGGAGCCGACAGTGTCCTGTTCGGACCCGTTACGATAGGCAGACAATCGTTTGCCTCATCGTAATATTTGGTTCCGTGGGAGTTTTTCCCCTGCGCGCCTGGGAGGGCGAGCAGGAGCCGAGCGATCGGATGGTTTGGTTTTTTTGAGTTGATGTGTCGTAAGAATAGAGCAAGGCAGAAGCGATGAGAGGACCTCACCACAAGCGGGAAGCAGCAACGTGGCGCCGCAAGCTGGTAGGCAACCTGTCTAACATTCATGTTCCAGAGCGACGACCCGACATTTTCATTTTTGCGACTCCGCGCAGCGGCTCGACATTCATTCAAGAACTACTGTTTGCACAGCCGCGCGTCAAACTGTACGACGAACCCATTACAGCCAATTACCCCGCATCGCGCCGTGAGCTCGGGATTTAATCGTGGAAGGATCTGGCGCTCATGCGGGATCGGGAAGAGCGCTACCGTCGATTTATAACCCGTCTCAGTCGGAATAGAGTCAAGGACCTGAATGTACCCATCTACCGCCCCAACGGCCGATTGCTGACGAGGCGGAACGTTTTCAAGATCATCCACGGCGCTGAAGGCATGATTTCGTGGTTCGCGGAAACCTTCGGGGGCAAGATTTTGGTCTTGCTCCGCCATCCCATCCCGACGGCCCTTTCACACGCGCAATTGCCGCGGTTGCCCTATTTTCTTCTACAACCAACCGTCCGCAACCTCCTCTCCGCGAAGGAAATTGAGTTTGCCGAGAAAATTATCGCCGACGGGGACCCGTTCGCAAAGAGCATTCTGAACTGGGCGCTGCAAGTTACGGCGATGCTGCGACCCGGCCTGAAGCCGGATTGGGCTTTGATCAGTTACGCTGATCTTTCCGTCTATCCTCGGCAGAGTTTCGAGTACCTTCGGAAAAGCTCGATCTGGATCCTGTGGACAACGTCGAAACGCTGGCAGCGCGTCCGTCGAAGACCACCTACAAGGTCGCGATGAACCAGGAATTTCTTCGCGCAGCCCAATCTACCAAAGATCGGACGTATCTCATTCGCAGATGGACCGAACGCGTTTCACCCGAGCAGGTTCGTTGTTGCTTCGAAATCTGCGGTCGCTTCGGCCTGGACGTTTATCGAGAGGGTGACTTGTTCCCGACCGAGCCGTACCGCATCCCCACGTTGAGAAAGGCCGAGGCGGCCTGAACGCCGCCGTCGGCCCGGCTCCCCGGAGGTGGTGCCCCGTCTACGAGCTACAGCAGGAACACCGCCATCCCGATCAATAGCAGCACAAGAAAAATGACGCTGCCGAGCGTGAAATGCGTCCATGACTCCCAGAAGCGTTGGCGGTCGGCCAGAAACGCCTCCGGCGTGTCCGGACCGCGGAAGACGGTACTCTGGTGTTCGGCCATTGTGGACGTCCCGTTCGTTGAATTAAATTCCCGTTGCGTCTTATGGCACGAAGCCGGTCGGCGGCAAGGGGTTCAGCAGGGCGGCGGTCGCCGCCGGTGGCACGCCGGATGAGCCGGATGCGAAGGCCCGCAGGGCCGCCGGGTAGATCACGTGCTCCTGCGCCAGCACCCGGTCGGCCAGGATCACCTCGGTATCGCCCGGCAAAACCGGAACCGCCGCCTGCGCCACGATCGGCCCCTCATCCATCGTCTCGGTCACCAGGTGCACCGTGCAGCCGTGCAGCTTCACACCGGCCTCCAGCGCCCGGGCGTGCGTGTGCAGGCCCGGGAACGCCGGCAGCAGACTGGGGTGGATGTTCAGCATCCGCCCGCGCCAGGCGCCCACCAGGAACGGCGTCAACAGTCGCATGTATCCCGCCAGGCACACCACCGTCACGCCGGCGTCGCGCAGCGCCGTGTCGATCCGGCGCTCGTGCGCCGCGCGGTCCTTGCCGAACGGGCGGTGATCGATCGCCAGCGTCGGAACACCGGCCTGTTCCGCCAGGCGCAGACCGGGTGCATCGGGCCGGTTGGACAGTGACCAGCGCGATCTCCGCCGGATAGGCGGGATCCCGGGCGGCCTCCAGCAGCGCGACCATGTTGCTGCCCCGGCCGCTGATCAGGACCGCGGTGCGACGCTTCACGCCGCCCACTCCGGCATGGCGGTCATCCGCACCTGTGCCGGCCCGGTGCCGGCCTCGATGCTGCCGATCGTCCAGGCCTGCTCGCCGGCCTCGTGCAGCAGGCTCAGTGCGGCGTCGGCGTCGGACACCACCAGCACCATGCCCAGGCCGCAGTTGAACACGCGCAGCATTTCGTCGGTGGCGATACCGCCGGCCTGCGCCAGCCAGCCGAACACCGGCGCCGCGGTCCAGGCATTGCCGTCCAGCGCCGCGACGCAGCCATCCGGCAGCACGCGCGGCAGGTTGCCCGGCAGGCCACCGCCGGTGATATGCGCCGCCGCCTTCAGCACCCCGGCGCGATGCAGCGCCAGCAGCGCCGGCACGTAGATCCGCGTGGGCGCCATCAGCGCCTGGCCGAGGCTCCGGTCGGCGGCGAATGGCGCCGGGTCGGTCCAGGCAAGGCCACTGGCCGCCACCACCCTGCGCACCAGCGAGAACCCGTTGGAGTGCACCCCGTCGCTCGCCAGGCCCAGCAGCGCGTCGCCGGGCGCGACATCACGCGGCAGCAGCGCACCCCGTTCGGCCGCGCCGACGGCGAACCCGGCCAGGTCGTAGTCGCCTGCGGCATACATGCCGGGCATCTCCGCCGTTTCGCCGCCGACCAGGGCGCAGCCAGCCTGGCGGCACCCTTCCGCAATGCCGGCGATGACGGTTCGGGCCGCGTCCACCGACAGGCTGCCCGTGGCGAAGTAGTCCAGGAAGAACAGCGGTTCGGCGCCCTGCACCACCAGGTCGTTGACGCACATCGCCACCAGGTCGATGCCCACTCTGTCGTGGATGCCGGTCTCGATCGCCACCTTCAGCTTGGTGCCCACGCCGTCCGTGGTGGACACCAGCACCGGATCATTGAAGCCCGCGGCCTTCAGGTCGAACAGCGCGCCGAACCCGCCCAGCCCGCCCATCACCCCGCTGCGCGTGGTGGCGCGGGCCAGCGGCTTGATCGCCTCCACCAACGCCTCGCCGGCATCGATATCGACTCCGGCGGCGCGGTAAGTCTGCCGGTTGCGCGCGGCCGCGTCGGGCCGATCTATACTGGTCATGGCTGGCCCCGATACGCTACAGCGAAGGATCGGGGCAGACACAACCATAGCCCACGGCCGGAGCGCAATGCAGGGCAGCACGCAGGATGCCTGACGGAACGCAACTCAGCCGGCCTGCGTCCGCCGCCCTGGTGACCTGGCCGAACGTGATTACCTTTGGGCGCCTGTGCGCCGTGCCGCTGGCGTTCTGGCTGGTGCTGGAACACTGGATGGCGCTGGCCTTTTTCCTGTTCGTCGCGGCCGGCGCGTCGGACGCGGTGGACGGCTGGCTGGCCCGGCGGAACGGCGGCGGCAACGCGATCGGCGCGGTGCTGGACCCGGTGGCGGACAAGGCGCTGCTGGTCACCATGTATGTGACGCTGGCCTCGGTGAACGAGCTGCCCGACTGGCTGGCCATCCTGGTCGTCTTTCGTGACCTCGTGATCGTCGGCGGCGTGCTGGTGCTGTCCGTACTGGGTGATCCGGTCACCATACGACCACTGTATGTGTCCAAGTTGAATACCGCTTTACAGTTGATCCTGGTTTCGATGACCCTGGCGCTGGCCGGGTTCGGCCTTGCCGCACCCGAAGCCAAACTGGTCCTGATCTGGGCCGTCGCGGCGACGACATTGACTTCCGGGGGGGCCTACGTCTGGGTGACGGTACGCGGACGATGAACGACTCCCCCATCGCGCCGGAGCTGGACATGCCGGCGCCGGCCAATCGCCCGGCGCCGGACGGCGCGCCCCCGTTGCCGGTGCCGACCAACCGCAGCCCCGCGACCAAGGCGCAGCGCATCGCGCTGGTCGTCGGCCTGCTGGTGGTCACCTGGCTGGCGCTGGAGCTGTTCGCCTCGGTGCTGGCGCCCTTCGTGGCCGCCGCGGTGATCGCCTATGCGCTCGATCCGCCCACCACCCGGCTCACCCGGCTGGGCGTGCCACGCGGCATCGCGGCGCTGGCGATGATCATTGGCCTGCTGGCCGCGGTCCTGCTGTTCCTGCTGCTGCTTTACCCGATGATCGTGGCACAGATCGGCCTGTTCCTGGGCCGGATCCCCGATTACGTGATGCAGTTGCAGGCCTGGGCGGGCGACATCGTCACGCACCTGCAGGAGAATTTCGGGCCCGAGGTGGTGAACAGCCGGTTGCGCGACCTGGTCGCCGGCCAGGCGGGCAACATGCTGAACTTCCTGGTCGGGGCGCTGACCAGCCTGATCGGCGGCGGGTTCGCCATCTTCAACGTGCTGACGCTGGCGATCGTCACCCCGGTGGTCGGGTTCTACCTGCTGCGCGACTGGCAGTGGTCGGTGCAGCAGATCGATTCCTGGCTGCCCCGTCGCTACGCCGGGGTGATCCGGGCGCAGGCGCGGGAGGTGGATCGCATCCTGTCCGCCTGGGTGCGCGGCCAGGCACTGTGCTGCGTAATTCTTGCCGTGTACTACGCGCTGGCGTTCACGCTGGCCGGGTTGGACCTGGGGCTGATCGTCGGGCTGGCCGCCGGCGTGCTGTCGTTCATTCCCTATGTCGGCTCGATCACCGGCGGTGTCACGGCCATCGCCCTGGCCGCGGCGCAGTTCCCGCACTGGCGTGGCGTGATCATGATCGTCGCGGTGCTGATCTTCGGCCAGTTGGTGGAAGGCTACGTGATCTATCCGCGTTTCCTGGGCGATCGCGTGGAACTGCCGGCGGTGTGGGTGATCTTCGCGCTGTTCGCCGGCGGCGCGGCGTTCGGGTTCCTGGGCGTCATGCTGGCGGTGCCGATGGCGGCGACCATCGGCGTGCTGTGCCGCTTCTGGCTGCGACGCTACCTGGCGAGCCAGCTCTACCTGGATCCGCCGAGCCGGCGATAGGCCCAGGGCCGGTCATGACGGGGCCGGTCATGACGGGGCCGGTCATGACGGGGCCGGCCATGACGGGGCCGGCCATGACAGGGGCGCGCGTGTCCGGCATGATCGCCCGGCGTGCTGCGCCGGCCGGCGCATCACCGAATGATGCAAGGAGACGAGCCAGATGCGCCCTCAAGCTGCCGCCATGCAGGCGTTGTTGCGCGAACCCGGTCTGCACGTCATGCCGGGCTGCGGCGACGGCATGGGCGCCCGCCTGATCCAGGAGGCCGGGTTCCGCCTCGCCTTCGCCTCCGGTTCTTCCGTTTCCGCCATGCGCCTGGCCATGCCGGACATGGACCTGCTGTCGTTTCCCGAAATGCGCGACGTCACCGAAACGATCATCACCGCCGCGCCGAAGGTACTGTGGCTGGCCGACGGCGACACCGGTTACGGCAACGCCGTCGCGCTGCAGAAGACCATCCGGGCCTACGCCCGCGCCGGCGCCGCCGCAGTGCTGATCGAGGACAAGCAGTGGCCCCGTCCGCTCGGCCGCCAGGGCGCCAAGCTGGTGGTGGACCGGGCAGAGGCCCGGCAGCGCTGCCGCGTCGCGGTGGAGACCTGCAAGGAGGAAGGCATCCTGCTGCTGGCCCGCACCGACGCCCGCACGTCCCGCGGGTTCGATGAAGCCCTGGCCCGCATCCAGGACTTCGTCGCCGAGGGCGCCGACATCTTCTTCCTGGACTCGCCGCAGACCGAACAGGAGATGCGCGCCTCGGTCGAAGCCTGCCAGGGCAAACCGGCCATCGCGGTGACGGCGCCGGCCGGGAAGCATTTCATGCCCTCGGATGCGGAACTGGAACGCATCGGCATTCGCATCGTCGTCTATCCGCAGGAGATCCTGGCGGCGACGGTGCATGCCATCCGCGCCGCGCTGGGTGGGCTTAAGGGCGGCGCCAGGCCCGCCATGGCCACACCGACCGAGCTCGCCTCCGCCATCCGTTCGGCCGAGTATCTGTCGCTCGACCAGCATCTTTCGGGCAAGACCGGTTCCGGCGCATAAGCCACCACCGATGATTTGCCGTACTATCCGCTGCCTCCGATGCGGGGGCGGCGGCGCCGGTCTGGTGCCGTGACGTTGCTTCGTTTGTTCAGGTCCCGCCAGGATCGCCCGCCAGTGGAAGGCCTGGCGACGCCCGCGGCCGGCGCCGGGGCCAGCGGTGCTGCGCGTCGGCCCCTGTTGTCGGACTCGCTGCGCGGCATCCTGCTGATGTGCGCCGGCGTGTCGATCCTTCCGTTCATGAACACCGGGGTGAAGCTGCTGTGGGCGCACTACCCCGTCATGCAGATCACCTGGGCCCGCTTCACCGGCCACCTGATCTTCATGCTGGCCGTTTTCCTGCCGCGCTACCGATGGTCGCTGCTGCGTACAAGGCGGCCCGCCCTGCAGATCGGCCGGTCGGTGCTGATGATGTCGAGCAACCTGCTCTACGTCACGGCGATCGGCATGGTGCCGCTGGCCACCGCGTCGGCGATCGGCTTCACCGCACCGCTGATCGTCACCGCCCTGTCGGTGCCGTTGCTGGGCGAGAGCGTCGGCTGGCGGCGCTGGAGCGCGGTGCTGGTGGGCTTCGCCGGCGCGCTGATCGTGATCCGGCCCGGGGGCGATTTCCACAACCCGTCCGTGCTGCTGCTGCTGGCGGGATCGCTGTGCTACGCGCTGTACCAGATCTTCACGCGCCGGGTCGGCCAGGCGGACAGCGCGGCCACCGGCATCATCTTCACGGCCCTGTGTGGATCGCTGGCGATGAGCCTGGTGATGCCGTTCGTCTTCGTCATGCCGCGGACGTTGTTCGATGCGGCGCTGTTCTGCTGCCTGGGTTTGCTGGGCGGCTTCGCGCATTACCTGGTGATCCGCGCCTTCCAGCTTGGCCGCGCGGCGGTCATCTCGCCACTGGGCTATGTGGAGCTGGTCGGCACCACCACGCTGGGGTTCGTGATCTTCGGGAATTTCCCGGATTTCTGGACCTGGATCGGGGCCGGCCTGATCATCCTGTCAGGCCTGTACATCGCCGTTCGGGAGCGACGGCGGAATCAACAGCGTGCCTGAGGTCTGGTGGCTGTTGGCCGGGTTGCCTGGTGTCACTCGCGGAAGCGCAAGAAAGTCAGACACAGAGTTCCACCAAGTGCACACAGAGTTTCACCGAGGGGCATCAGGAGGCGAATGAAGATGCAGTTCTGCCTGCAACGCAGGCAGGAACAGACTGCCTTCGTGAAACTCTGTGTGCACTTGGTGGAACTCTGTGTCTGACTTGCTTTCTGCGCCGCGCCTCCCGCGACGCAGCCGGGGTTGCCGCGCACCGACCCACCCCGCCTGACCTGCTGGCCGGCGCCCACGACCCGCCAGGGGGCTGCCGCCAGAAAATCACCCCTCCAGGAAGTGTCCGAACGCCCGCAGCGGGCGCAGGTCGTCGCAGACGATCTTGGTGATCGCCAGCATCGGCACCGCCAGGATCGCACCCGGCACACCCCACATCCAGAACCAGAACACCAGCGCCAGGATCACCGCCACCGGATTGATGGTGAATCGGCGCGCCATCACCATCGGCGTGATCAGTTCGCCCTCGGCGACATGAATGCAGAAATACAGCCCGACCGGCAGCACTGCCCAAAGGTTGACGCCGAGCGACAGGACGCTGGCCATCAGGAAGATGACGATGCCGATCATCGGGCCAAGGATCGGCACATAGTTCAGCAGGAACGCGATGGTGCCCCACAGCAGCGGGTTGGCCACGCCGCAGGTCCACATCACGATCAGTGTCAGCAGCCCGACCACAGCGTTGATCAGCGTGACGGTGATCAGATAGACGGAGATGTTGCGTTCGATATGCAACGAAATCTCCACGGCCTGGCGCTTGTTCTCGAAGCGCGGCAGGATTTCCACCAGCCGGCGCAGGAAGGTTTCGCCGGATACCAGCAGGTAGAACAGCACCACCAGCGTGGTGAAAAGCCCGGCGGCGGCCGTTGCCGTGCCGGTGAACAGCACACCCACGATGTTCGGGGGATTCCGCGGCGTGCGCCCGCGGAAACGGTGCGGCGCCGCCATTGGTGAAGCCCTGCACCTCACCGAACAGAGCCTGCACCGCGCTGATCGGGCGGTGCAGGAAAGCCAGCTTCTGCTCCACTTGCGGCAGTGCCGAGGGCAGCTTGCCCGCCCAGTCCGCCGCCGGCCCGGTCAGGGCACTGATCAGCCCGGCCAGGGCCAGAACCAGCACGACCACGGCGATCAGGGCGCCAATGCCGCGCGGCAGTCCCAGCCGGTCCAGCACCCGGACGAAGGGCTGCAGCAACAGCTTCAGCACGATCGCCAGCACCACGGGCAGCACGATTTCCGACGCGGCGTACAGCGCGGCCAGCAGAGCCAGCGCGAACAGCCCGCCCAGGAAGATGCTGCGCGGATCGTTCGGCAACGGCATCGTCTGGTCAGGATCGTCGGTGCCCGGCGGCGACGCTTGGACCGCCTCGATCTCGTCCCGCACCACGCCGCCGACGGCGCCGTCGCGCTGTTCGGTGATTGCGCCGGATTCAGGCGATGGGGGGGTTGGTCTCACGTGTCAGCTTCTGCCTCATGGCCTCGGCAAAGTCCGCGTAGTCTTTGCAGGTTACGGCGAAGGCGCCAGGGCCGCCGATCACCTCTGCCTGATAGGACGCCAGCAGGTCCGGTTCCTCGTGCAGCACGCACAGGCCGTTGATGGTAATGCCGGCCGCCGTCATCCGGTCGCGGATCGGTCCCGGCACGATCCCGTCGTTGGACCGCCCGTCGCCGATCACGTCCACGACACTGCGCCCGGGGGTGGTGGGGACGCGGCCGAGCAGGGTGAGGCTGGCGAGCAGGGCTTCGCCAATGGCGGTCTGGCCGGGGCGGATGGTGCGGGGCATGTTGTCCACCTCCTCGGCGAAAGCCTTCACCTCGGCGGGGTTGGACACACGGGTCCAGTCCGTGATCACGTCCTGCTGACCGGCCCCCGACCACAGCAGCAACGACAGGTAGCTGGCCTTGGCGGGCCCGCCGGTCAGGCCCTTGATCACCATGGGGTCGCGCAGAGCGGCCGCCATGCCGCCGGCGATCAGGCCGAATTCCTCATAGGTGACGCTGGCGGATCCATCCACCGCCAGCACCAGGGCGAGATCGACTTTGTCCATTGGGGCCTCACATGAGGTGTGGCCGCACGCTGGGCCAGATCGCCGATGGTGTAACGCGTTCCTGGCCGGTCCGATCTTCGGCTGCGCACCCGGTCTGGCGGGGCTGCCCGCGCGGTGCGGTCCCGGACAGCGCCGAAGCAGGGCCGACCGGCCGGTGGCGCGCCCGCGTTCGCCGCCGGCGGCAGCAGGCGCGGACAGCACCTGGGCCGGAGCGCGGATTTGTCGAGGCGCGCCCCGCCCCCACGTCGTGACGGCTGCTTCGTTGAATACCTCGCGACATCGTAATCTCCGGGCATGGGTATTGTAATGCACGGTGGGTTGGATGGTTCAGCTTCCGTAGCAGACAGGAGGAGTACCAGATGAAGCCGCTCAAGGTGACACCTGCGATGCTGACGCTGGGCGCGGCGGTTGCCCTCGGCACCACGGCCATGGCCGTGCCGAACGCCGCCCGGGCCGCATGCGGTGCAAAGATGCAGTCCGGTTGTTCCGCCAAGTCGAACAACGGCATGACATCCCAGTCGAACACCACCAAGTGCTCGGCCACGACGTCGAAGTGCGGCTCCAACAAGAGCAAGTGACCGACCGCTCCACCATGGGCACCCGCATCGCCGGAAACGCGCCGGAAGACCGCATCGGGGCGGCCTGCCGCCTGGTCGAAGCACTGACGGCATTGGAAGGTCGCGGGCAAAATCTCGTGACCGTCCTGGTGGGTGGCAACGCCTTCGTCGAGCAGCAGCACTACCCGGAAGACGAGATCCTGGACCCCGTCAGCCATGCGCAATTCTTTCTGCATGCCCATCGCGGCCATGGAGAAAGCGCGCACATCCACTGCTTCCTGCGTGGACAGGCGTTTGCGGAACGATATCGGCCGCGTTGTTCATTCCGGGATGAGCCGGCCGGTATCACGCACGTCGCCGCGGTGGCGTTGGATGGCAATGGCAGGCCCGCGGGGTTCTTCACCACCAACCTGTGGGTGACAGAGGACGACTGGTACGGCGCCGACGCGCTGATTGACCGGATCGACCACCTGTCCTGGAACCACGCCCACGGGCCCGAGGAGGTGAACGCAGCGCTGACAGCGCTTTTCGTGATGTATCGCCCTGTTGTGCAGGACCTGCTCCGACGGCGTGACCGCCGGCTCAATGACATCAACGGCCGTCCCTACGGCTTGCATGAACTGAAGGATGCGGCGTTCGATATTCTGAGCAGCGCCGCTACCGACCTTGAGCAGACGCTGGCGGAGATGCGCAACGAGATCGGCGCTTAGCCTGTCCCTCGTTAGTCGAAGCTGCCATCACCGAAACTCATGGAGGGCCGGCCTGCGCCGACCATGACGGTGGGTTGCCGACCAACGGCGCAAACGATACGCGGGCCGGTATCAGCTCTTGAGCTGCTTGAGCCAATCCGCCAGTCCGCCCGTCGGGCCATGATGCATGACCTGCCAGGCGCCGGTATGGTCGCGGTACAGCAGGGTGGGTGTTGCCACCTCACCGCTCTGCGCCAGCAGTTCGGTGTTGGCCGCCACGGCGCTTTTCACCTTCGCCGGGATGTCGGTCGCGGGGGCGATCCCGCCTTCCTCCTTGGTCGTGTCGAACCCATGCTCATCGGTCGCCAAGGCCTTCGCGGGATCGGATGCCATCAGGATGGCCGCCGCACGGCCCGGGCTGGTCGGCTTCAGAAAGCCCACCATGACGACCCGCAGCCGCAGCTTGCCCTGCGCCACCAGCGGCGCCGCCTCCTGATAGAGCTTGTGACAGAAGATGCAGTTGGGGTCGAGGAACACGGTCAGCTCGGGACCGCTCTTGCCGATGGTGAAGGTGTCGTGCTGCGCCACCGCCGCCGCCACCTTTGCCGGTGCCAGCGGGGTCGGCATCAGCCCCATGCGGACCGCCATCTGGCGGGTCAGGTTGTGTCCCTGGGCATCCCAGACATTGCCGCCGGCCACGGCTCGCCCGTTATCGAGGATCCACACGATCGCCTTGTGGCTGCCCACGCTGACCAGCGCCGCGGTCATGCCCGGCGGTCCCGGCCTGGTTTGCAGCACGGTCACCTTGCCGAAACGGTGCAGCGCCTGGCTGACGATCGTGGACGGTGACGGCGACGGCGGTGTCGCGGTCGCGGCGAGGGCGCCGGTCGAACATCCGATCGCGGCAAGCAGCCCAAGACCCGTCAGAAATCCCCGTGCCGACTTCAATCCCGCCTCCATTGTCATCGCGATCTCCGGGCTTGTCCTTAATGGATCGGGGGCGCTGGTCACCAGGGGTGTGGGCGCCCTCTTCGTCGGTCGTGGCAAAACGTTAATGTCCGGGCGCACGATGCGGGGCCAGACCGTACCTGGCGCGGTGTGGCCGGGTGCCGCGCCGCCCGGCCAGTGCGTTGCCGAGCGGCAAAATCGGCCATCCCCTTGAGCCATCCCCGATTGCGGCCGAGTATCGGCCCGACACGGAGGAGAAACCAGGATGCCGGAAAGCCCGCTGGACAAGTCAGCCCTGACCGAAACCCGCATGCCGATGAACGGCATCACCGTGCTGGACCTGACGCTGGCCCGCGCCGGACCCACCGCGGTGCGTCACTTCGCCGACTGGGGCGCCAACGTCATCCGCATCGAGCCGCCGGCAACCGAGGGTGAGGACGTGGCCGGCCGCCGCCACGGCTTCGACTTCCAGAACCTGCACCGCAACAAGCGCGCCATCACGCTGAACCTGAAGACGCCGGAAGGCCACGCCGCCTTCATGCGCCTGGCGGAAAAGGCCGACGTGATCCTGGAGAACATGCGCTCGGCCGTGAAGCACCGGCTGAAGGTGTCCTATGACGACGTGAAGGCGATCAATCCGCGCATCGTCTATGGCAGCATCAGCGGCTTCGGCCAGGACGGCCCGTACGGCAAGCGCGCCGGCGTGGACCAGATCGCCCAGGGCATGGGCGGGCTGATGTCGATCACCGGCGAGCCAGGCCGCGGCCCGATGCGCGTCGGCATCCCGATCGACGACCTGACCGCCGGCAACCTGCTGGCGATGGGCTGCCTGATGGCGCTGTTCGACCGCGAGCGCACCGGCGTCGGCCGCTGGGTGACCACCAGCCTGCTGGAGGCGCAGATCTTCATGCTCGACTTCCAGGCCAGCCGCTGGCTGATGGAAGGCGAGGTGGCGGGCCAGGCCGGCAACGACCACCCCACCGGCATTCCCACCGGCGTGTTCCCCACCAGCGACGGCCACATCAACATCGCCGCCAGCTCGTCGCGCGTGTTCGCCCGCTTCTGCGAGGCGATCGGCCGCAAGGAGTGGCTGGACAAGGAGGACTGGAAGACCCAGGTCGGCCGCAGCAACGACCGCCAGGCGATCAACGCGGCGATCGGCGAGATCACCCGCACGAAGCCCGCCAGTCACTGGATCGAGCTGTTCGAGGCGAACGGCATCCCCTGCGGCCCGATCTACACGATCGACCAGGTGTTCGCCGACCCGCAGGTGAAGCACCTGGGCATGGCCCGCAGAATGCACAGCCCGGCGGTGGGCGACACCGAGGTGGTGGCCTCCGGCATCAACATTTCCGGGTTCTCCAAGGACATCCGTTCGCCGACGCCGGACGCCGGGCAGCACACGGATGAAGTTCTGTCCGCGGTGGGCTACACCCCCGAGGAGATCGCGGACATGCGGAAGAAAGGGGTGATCTGAATGCTGCCTGAACATGCAGAGACCAAGGCCTATGCCGGCGGCAAGATGCTGGCGGCGAAGGATGCCGGGATCGGGCTGATCACCTTCAACCAGCCCGAAAAGCGCAACGCCATGTCGATCGAGATGTGGACCGGGCTGAGCGACATCCTGGACGACTTCCGTCAGGACAACGCGGTGCGCGTGGTGGTGATGACCGGCGCGGGCAACAAGGCGTTCGTGTCCGGCGCGGATATCAGCCAGTTCGCCAAGAACCGCGCCAATGCCGATGCGCAGAAGGAATACGACCGCCTGACCACCGGCGGCCGCACAAGGCTGGCGCAGTTCCCCAAGCCGGTGATCGCGCGCATCCGCGGCTACTGCCTGGGCGGCGGCCTGGCCATCGCCATGAGCACCGACCTGCGCATCGCCGCCGCCGACAGCCAGTTCGGCATCCCGGCGGCGAAACTGTCGATCGCCTATGCGTCGGAGTCCGTGCGGAAGCTGATCGACCTGGTCGGGCCGGCGCATGCGCGCATGATCCTCTACACCGCGCGGCGGCTTGACGCGGCCGAGGCGGAACGGATCGGCCTGGTCAACAAGATGGTGCCGGATGAGCAACTGGACGGGTACGTGCTCGACCTGGCGCGGACCATCGCCGACAACGCGCCACTGTCGATCGCTGCGTCCAAGCTGACGATCAATGAGATGCTGAAGGACGAGAGCGAGCGGAACATGGGCGCGGTGCGCGAGCAGATGGAGATCTGCTTCAACAGCGCGGACTACAAGGAAGGGCGCACCGCGTTCATGGAGAAGCGCGCGCCGCAGTGGCAGGGGCGGTAGTCGTAACCACTGGCAGGCGTGTGACTGTCACGGGCTGGCGTGTGAGGACGCGCGGTCGCCTGTAGCCAGCACACCGTCCTGGCCGGCAAAGCCGGCACCACTCCTTCACCGACACCAGACACCAGTCCTTCATGTCATGGCCGGGCTCGACCCGGCCATCTACCCCGTAACGATCGGGTCGGGTTGCAACGGAACACGCCCTGTCGGGGGTAGATGGCCGGGTCGAGCCCGGCCATGACGCGGAAGGGCGGAGCTTGTCCGCACTTTCGCGACGTAATACACGCACGCGATCGCCCTGATCGGCCATTATGGGCGAGGCGAGGCGACGCTTATGGACGACCGGCGCCCTCCAACAGGCGACCGGCGCCCTCCTACACAGGTCGGACGCGGGCCGCCCTGCCCGGGCAACACCCCGGCCGATCCTGCCAATCCCTACCCCAAACTGCGCGTCACCATCTCCGCCGTATTGCGTGACAGCTTCGGCACCTCCTGGATCCGCCGCAACTCCGCCTGCATCAGCCGCTGGCGATCCGCATCGACCCGGCGCCATTGCCCCAGCGGCGAGACCATCCGCGCCGCCACCTGCGGGTTCTGCGGGTCCAGCGCGATGATCGTGTCCGCCAGGAAACGGTAGCCGCCGCCCGACGCATCGTGGAACGCCGCCGGGTTGCCCGCGGCGAAGCTGCCCACCAGCGCCCGCACCCGGTTGGGATTGCGCAGATCGAAATCCGCATGGCGCGACAGGGCCCGCACGGACTCCAGGGTGCCGGGACGCTTCGACATCGCCTGGATGGCGAACCACTTGTCCAGCACCAGCGCATCCTGCCGCCACTTCGCGTGGAATGCGGCCAGTGCTTCCTCCCGCTCCGGGCCGTCCTCGCCGGACAGCACCGCCAGCGCCGCCAGCACATCGGTCATGTTGCGTTCGGCATCGAACTGCGCCTTGGCCAGCCGCACGCCCCCGGCATCGCCCGAGGCCACCAGATAGGCGAGACACACATTGCGCAACGCCCGCCGCCCGATCGAGACCCCGTCGATACGGTATTCGCCCGCATCCGCCAGCCGGTCGTACGCCCCGCGCAACGCCGGCGCGAGCGCCTTGCCGATGGCAGACCGCATGGCCTCCCGCACGGCGTGGATGCCGTCGATATCCGCCACCTCCATCTGGTCTGCCAGGAAGGTTTCGGTGGGCAGGCTGAGCGCCTCCGCAGCAAACGCAGCATCGCCGGTTTCGCCCAGCGCCAGGGTGGCGGCCAGCCCGTCCACCAGCGCCGGGTCGGCCGACGGAGCCTCGCCGCGTCGCCAGGCCGCGATCTGTCCCAGCATCAGCGCGGTGGCGTATTGCTGGCCGGCATCCCAGCGGACGAACAGGTCGGTGTCGTGCGCCGCGAGGAACCGCATCCGCTCCTGCGGCACGCCGGCCAGCCGTACCGGCGCGGAAAAGCCGCGCAGCAGCGACGGGACCGGCTGCGCCGGCACGTCCTCGAACACGAAATCCTGCTGCGCGGAGTCCAGCCGCAGCACACGCGTGCCCGGCTGCGCCTGCGCCTCCCCGGCCAGCCGCGTCGGCAGTTCCTCGCCGCCCGGTCCCAGCAGGCCCATCGCTACCGGGATCACCAGCGGCTGCTTGTCCGGCTGGCCCGGCGTCGGCGCCGTCTGCTGCTGCAGCGTCAGCGTGTAGCGGCGCGAGCCGGCATCGTAGCGGTCGGACACCGTCACCGTCGGCGTCCCCGCCTGGTGGTACCACAGCTTGAACCGCTGCAGATCGACGCCCGACGCGTCCTGCATCGCCTGCACGAAGTCGTCGATCGTCACCGCCTGGTTGTCGTGGCGCTGGAAATACAGGTCCATGCCGCGGCGGAATGCGTCGCGCCCGATGATGGTCGCCATCATGCGGATGACTTCCGCGCCCTTGTTGTAGATCGTCGCCGTGTAGAAGTTGTCGATCGCCAGATAGCTGTCCGGCTGCACCGGATGCGCCAGCGGGCCGGCATCCTCGCGGAACTGCGCCGCGCGCAGCACCCGCACGTCCCCGATGCGCTTCACCGCCCGGCTGCCCTGGTCGGCCGAGAACTCCTGGTCGCGATAGACCGTCAGCCCTTCCTTCAGTGACAACTGAAACCAGTCGCGGCAGGTCACGCGGTTGCCGGTCCAGTTGTGGAAGTACTCGTGCGCGATGACCGACTCGATGCCCTGGTAGTCGCCGTCGGTCGCGGTTTCCGGCCGAGCCAGCACGTATTTCGTGTTGAACACGTTCAGGCCCTTGTTCTCCATCGCGCCCATGTTGAAGTCGGACACGGCGGCGATGTTGAACACGTCCAGGTCGTACTCCAGCCCGAACACGTCCTCGTCCCATTTCATGGACGTCTTCAGCGAGCGCATGGCGTGCGCGCAGCGGTCCTCATCGCCGCGCCGCACCCAGATCCCCAGATCCACCGAACGGCCGGACCGGGTGACGAACCGGTCCTTCACCGACACCAGGTCCCCGGCCACCAGCGCGAACAGGTAGCTGGGCTTCGGGTGCGGATCGGTCCAGGTGACGCGGTGCCGGCCGCCGCCCGCGTCCTCGACCGCGCCCGGATTGCCGTTGGACAGCATCACCGGGCACTGCGCCTTGTCGGCGGTGATGGTCACCGTGTAGCGCGCCATCACGTCCGGGCGGTCCGGGAACCAGGTGATGCGGCGGAAGCCTTCCGCCTCGCACTGCGTGAAGAAGCTGCCGTTGGAGGTGTACAGCCCGCTCAGCTCGGTGTTGTCCTTGGGCGCGATGCGGGTGTCGATCTCCAGCGTGGCCGTCATCCGGCATGTCCGGGATGCACAGCACGTCCTCTTCCAGCCGGTACTGGTTGGCGCTGAGCGTCTCGCCGTTCAGGCACACCCGCAGCAGGGTCAGCGCCTCGCCGTTCAGCCGCAGCGGCGCGCTCCGGTCGCGCGCGGCGGGATTGCGCCGCAGCGCCAGGCGGGAGCGGACGTGCGTCGCCGCCTCATCCAGCTCGAACGACAGATCGACGGTGTCCACCAGGAAGTCCGGCGGCGTGTAGTCGGCCAGCCGCACCGGCTGCGGCGTGGTCTGGGCGGCAACGGAGGTGGCGTCGTTGAGCTTGGGCATGCAGGTCCTCACGCACTGGCGGCTGCCGCCGGCGGGCGGCGGTGATGCTGCCTAAGCTGAGCGTTCGGCGGCGATTTACCAAGGCGCCCGCAGCCTGGCAGTGCGTCAAGCCGCAGTCGTGTTTCCCCATTTGCGCCGGGATGGCACCGCAGCCGAAGCCGGCCGGCGCCAGCATCTCCGCCAAGCCACGCCCGTTTGGCTGTCCGCCCAGCCGCCAGCCCAAGCAGCCCGGCCAGCCCAAGCAGCCCGGCCAGCCCGAGCAGCCCGGCCAGCCCGAGCAGTCCGGCCAGCCCAAGCAGTCCGGCCAGCCCGAGCAGTCCGGCCAGCCCGGCCAGCCCGGCCAGCCCAAGCAGTCCGGCCAACCTCGGCTGTCCGGCCAGGCCGCCCATGCTCGGAATGAGCGCACCGGCGGGCACGGTTTCCACTCCGCGCCGCTTCCGTGCCAGTCTCCCCGCCCCCACCCGACCGGAGCCGCCCCCCATGGACCCCAACGCCCTGCCCTTCGACGCCGACGCCATGCTGGACGGCCTGCGCATCTGGGTGGAATGCGAAAGCCCCACCTACGACCCCGCCGCGGTGAACCGCATGATGGACATCGCGTCGCGCGACCTGGTGGTGGCCGGTGCCCGCATCGAGCGCGTCGCCGGCCGCATGGGCTTCGGCGACTGCGTCCGCGCCACCTTCCCGCACCCCACGCCGAACATGCCCGGCATCCTGGTGATGGGCCACCTGGACACGGTCCACCCCATCGGCACGCTGCGCGACCTGCCGTTCCGCCGCGAGGGCAACCGCGCCTGGGGCCCCGGCATCTGCGACATGAAGGGCGGCAACTACCTGGCGCTGGAGGCGATCCGCCAGCTCGCCCGCGCCGGCATGGCGACGAAGCTGCCGGTGACCGTGCTGCTGACCAGCGACGAGGAGGTCGGCAGCCCCTCCACCCGCGACCTGATCGAAGCCGAGGCTGCCCGCCACAAATACGTCCTGGTGCCGGAACCGGCCCGCGCCGACGGCGGCGTGGTCACCGGCCGCTATGCCATCGCCCGCTTCAACCTGGAATCCACCGGCCGCCCCAGCCATGCCGGCCTCCGCCTGGCCGAAGGCCGTTCGGCCATCCGCGAAATGGCCCGCAAGCTGATCGAGATCGAGGACATGACCACCGAGGACTGCACCTTCAGCGTCGGCGTGATCCGCGGCGGCGAGTGGGTCAACTGCGTCACCACCACCTGCACCGCCCAGGCACTGAGCATGGCCAAGCGGCAGGAGGACCTGGACCGCGGCGTGGCGGCGATGCTGGCCCTGCGCGGCTCCGGCAACGACGTGCAGTTCACGGTGACCCGCGGCGTGACGCGCCCGGTGTGGGAGCCGGACACCAGGGGGATGGCCCTGTATCAGACCGCCCGCGGCATCGCCCGCAGCCTGGGCTACGACATCAGCTCGCAAAGCTCCGGCGGCGGGTCGGACGGCAACTTCACCGGCGCGATGGGCATCCCGACGCTGGACGGGCTGGGCGTTGCCGGCGCCGGCCCGCACACGCTGGACGAGCACATCCTGGTGGACAGCCTGGCCTATCGCGGCAAGCTGATGGCGGGGCTGCTGGCGCATTCTGGAGTGACGCCAACCCGCGCGCGTTCGCCCGCCCGGCACGCGCGCACGCCGAGGGGGCGGGGTGATTCGATCCCATCGCGACCATTGCACACCCACCGCCATCATCGCCCAGGTGGCGGCTGACAACCCCGACCGCGGGCCGCAGGCGACCTCCCTCCCCCTCTCAGCCCTTCTTCACCACGGTAATCTTCCCGCTCGGCTCCAGCATGACGACATGCGCGTCAGCCACATGCTGGACTCCGGAGCCACGCAGCGCTTCCGCCAGGTCGGCATGGCTGACCGACCAGTTCGACATCGTGGTGTCGTCCCGGTCACCGCCGCGCGCCAGCTCGACCGGCGCACCCTCGAAGAACTGCGAAACCCGGTGCGACCGCACCACCGCCCGCGCCAGGATCCAGTGCAGGGCCATCAGCACCGTCATGGCAGCCAGCGTGCCCCCGAACGGGGCGTTGCCGGTCAGCGTACGGCTGAGGCTGGACCCGAACACGATGGAGACGACGATGTCCAGCGCCGACCATCGCCCGAAGGTCCGCCGTCCGGAAATGCGCATCAGCGCCAGGCCGTAAACGAAGATCACCAACGCGCGCAGACATTCCTGCCACCACTGCAGGTGCTGCAAGGTGCCGAAGACACTGTTCAGGGCGGACATGGAAGCTGGCGGATCCTTTCCGGCCGGTTCAGGTGGACGGGCTTCGGGCGCCTGCACACACGCCGTAAGACGCGAGGTGCGGCGCCGGAAGCCGATACGGCATTAATCCCCGGCCGCACGGGTGGTTTCGCCCGCCGCGGCGGCCGGCAGGGCACGGCGGTTGAAGCCGCGACCGAGGGTCATCCATTACGCGGGCGGGTCTGCCGCGGCCTGATATTATGCCGGCGCGGCGATCAGCAGCCGGTTCACCCGCTCCAGCGCGGAAAACGTCGCCGCCCAGCCGCGGGCGAACGCCTCGCCGCGAATCCCGCGCTCGGCCAGTTGCGCGCCGATCGCCCCCACGCTGCGTTTGCCGTCCACGAGGCGCAGGATCGCCGCGGCCTGCGGCGGCAGCGCCACCGGCAGGCGCAGCCCGTCGAACGCCATGCCCATCACCCCGTCCGGCCGGATCGCGCCGGCCAGCGCCTCGCCCGTGACCTCGCGCGTCACCGGCACCGAGTCCGGTGCCAGCGGGTCGGCACGCCGCACCGGCTCCGCCGCCCGGCGGCAGTACACGATGTGCACCGGCATGTTGCCGGCCAGCGATTTGGCCAGCGTGGCACGCGCCAGCGCATCCATCCGTTCCACCCGGGCGCGCAGCCGCGGGTCGGGCAGCAACGGCAGCGGGTCGTAGCGGATCGGCTCCATCCAGGCGGCGACGTCCAGCCCGGCCTCGGCCAGCAGCGCGTGCAGCGCCGGCACCGTGTACGCCCGGTCGCGCGGGTTCAGCAGCAGATCGTAGATGCCGGCATCGTCTTTCTGCATGTGCTCGACAAAGCCGCGATTGAACTGCAGCCAGGCGGTTTCCGGCAGGTGCCGCAGCACCCGCCGCGCCACGTCCAGCCGAGCCGCGGGCGGTTCATCGACCGGGGCCAGCAGGCGCAGCGCGTCCTGCAGCATGTACACGCCGGTGCGACCGTGCGGCGCATACACCATCAGCCCCAGCCCACCGCCCGGCGCCAGCACCGACAGCAGCGCCTGCACGCCCGCCGCCGGATCGGGCAGGTGGTGCAGCACGCCGCAGCAGTCGATGTAGTCGAACGGCCCCAGGCCCGAGCCCGGCAGGTCCAGCAGGGACCGCTGTTCCCAGACAATGTTGTTCAGCCCCCGCGCCTCGGCCCGCGCGCGGGCCACCTTCAGCGCCGCCTCGGACCGGTCCAGCCAGGTCACCGTCCCCGGCCGGCCCGCCCTGGCCAACTGCTGCGCCAGCATGATGGTGGCGTCCCCGGTGCCGCCGCCGGCCACCAGCACGTTCAGCGGCTGCGAGGCCGGGCGGGTGGCGCCGAACACCCAGTGGTCCACCTCCAGCAGGTGGCCGGGGCTGCCCACGACCAGGCGCTTCGCCTCCTCGCGCGGATCGCGGCGCGGATAGGGGTAGGTCTCATATTGCTGGGCGAGCTGGGCGTCGGTTGCGTCCGTCATACCCGCGGCATAGACCGCGGTCATGACAGAGGCCAGGGCTCGCGGCTATTTCGGCATCGGCGTGGAGGGCGTGTCCAAATCCGCCAATGTCGGGGCATTGCTGCGCACCGCGCACGCATTCGGCGCGTCCTTCTGTTTCACCGTGGGCAGCGGCTGGGACGCGCGGGCCTCCCGCCTGGCCGACACCGCGGCCACCCCGTCGCATGTGCCGCTGTGGCGCTTTCCCGATCTGGACCATCTGGCCCTGCCGCAGGGCTGCGTGCTGGTCGGAGTGGAGCTGCTGGACACCGCCACCGACCTGCCATCCTTCCGGCACCCGCTGAACGCCGCCTATGTGCTGGGGCCCGAGCGGTCCGGCCTGTCGCCCGCCCTGCTCGGCCGCTGCCGGCACGTGGTGCGGATTCCCACAAGGTTCGCGCTGAACCTGGCCGTGGCCGGGGCGCTGGTGCTGTACGACCGGCTGCTCCAGCACGGCCGGTTCGCCGACCGGCCGGTGGGCAGCATGGGCGAGCCGCATGCGGTCGCGGCACCCTCCTCCCATGGAGCCCCGCGCTTCCGCCGCAACGTGCCGGACTGGATGGGGCCGCAGAAGGACCGGCCGAAGGGCTGACCCGCGCTGTCCGCCTGCTGTCCCGCCGCGGTTGCCGAAGGTTACGAATTGCAAGCTTGTTCGGGCCGTCAGCGCACCGTATCTGTGTGGCCATGCGCGTTCTTCTGATCGGATCCCTTCTCACTCTGTCCCTGGGCCTGGGCGCACCCGCCATTGCGGCATCGTCCAAGGGCCACGCCATCGAGGCCCCGAAGGAACTGGGCAAATACCGGGACTGGACGGCCGCGATCTATGTGCAGTCCGGCAAGCGGGTTTGCTACGCGTTCACCCGGGCGAAGTCGTCCAGGCCGTCCCTGCCGGGTCGCGGCCCGGCGATTTTGACGCTGACGCAGCGGCCAGCCTCGGGGATGTCGGTGGCAATGGAAGCCGGGTTCAACTATCCGGCGAAGGCCCGCGTGACGGTGGATGTGGACGACAGGAAGTTCGACTTCTACACGTCCAGGCACAACGCCTTCGCCCGCGACAGCGCGGCGACCGTCGCGGCGTTCAAGCGGGGCCGGGACGCCGTTGCGCACTCCCCGTCGCCGCAAGGCAAGGACGTCACCGATACATTCAGCCTGCTCGGCTTTACCGCCGCGCATGACGCGATCCAGAAGGCGTGCCCGGGGCAGTGAGCGCCACCCTGGACCTGACGGCCGACGAACGCGCCCGCATCCTGGCGAAATCGGCGCTGTTCGACCCGCCGCCGGTGCAGTTGCCGGACGGGCGGCGGGATCTGGTCGGCCTGTCGCGGGAGGAGCTGCGCGCGGAGCTGGCGGCGATCGGAGCGGCGCCGTTCCGGGCCAAGCAGGTGTGGCACTGGATCTACCACCAGGGCGTCACCGACTTCTCCCGCATGTCCACCATCGCGAAGCCGCTGCAGCAGAAGCTGGCCGAGCGGTTCGTGGTGGGGCGGCCGGACACGGTGGTGGCGCAGACCAGCACCGACGAGACCCGCAAATTCCTGTTCCGCTTCCGCGACGGGCAGGAGGCCGAGACCGTCTATATCCCGGACCGGCAGGAGGATCGCGGCGCCGTCTGCATCTCCAGCCAGGTCGGCTGCACCCTGTCCTGCCGGTTCTGCCACACCGGCACCCAGAAGCTGGTGCGCAACCTTGGCGCGGCGGAGATCGTCGGCCAGTTCATGGCGGCGCGCGACTCTGTATGGTGAGTGGCCGAGCCCGAAAGGGGAAACGCCGCGGCTGCTGTCCACCATCGTGCTGATGGGCATGGGCGAGCCGCTGTACAACTACGCCAATGTCGCCAAGGCGATGACCATCGTGATGGACGGCGAGGGCATCGGCCTGTCGCGCCGGCGGATCACCCTGTCCACCAGCGGCGTGGTGCCGATGATGGACCGCGTCGGCGCGGAGCTGGGGGTGAACCTGGCGGTGTCGCTGCACGCGGTGCGCGACGAGTTGCGCGATGAGCTGGTGCCGCTGAACCGCAAATACCCGATCCGGGAGCTGATCGCCGCCTGCCGCCGCTACCCGGGCGCCAGCAACGCGCGCCGGATCACCTTCGAATACGTGATGCTGCGCGACGTGAACGACAGCGAGGCCGAGGCGCGGGAGCTGGTGCGCCTGATCGCCGGCATGCCCGCCAAGGTGAACCTGATCCCGTTCAACCCCTGGCCCGGACAGCCCGTACCAGACCAGCACGCCCGGCGCGATCGAGCGCTTCGCCCGCATCGTCAATGACGCCGGCTACGCCGCGCCGGTTCGGACGCCACGCGGGCGGGACATCCTGGCGGCGTGCGGTCAGTTGCGGACGGAAAGCCGGCGGCAACGGGCGACGGCCGACTGACGCGACACGCCCGTGTACGCTGGGTTCAGCGGCGCAGCCGATCAGTATCCGCCGCCGCCCCCACCATCGCTGCCGCCGCCGCCACCGCCGTCACTCGGCTGCGATGCCATGGCGGGTCCGCCGTGATTGGCGTTGCTCGCGGGGGTACAGCCGTTCAGCGCGGCCAGCGCGAGAATGCCCCCAAGTATCAAGGCGACGATCCTGGCCATAAGGGATCCTCCTGAGAAATGCTGACACGCCCGGCCAGCCCGGGTCGATGATCCATGGTGAGGCCGCGGCCCGGTGGCGTGCGGGTCGCGGGACATCGACGCTGGCCGCGCCTGGCTATTCCGGAAAATTCCGAGACCCGCGGCGCGCCTCCGCGGCGGAATAGTATCGGCGGTCACGCGTCCACCGGACCAGGCGGGCGAGTCCAGCCGGCCGAGCAGGAGGATGCGGCGCGATGCATGGTTCGACAGGCCGTCGGCGCCTGTGCCCCCGCATGGGGAACGGGTGAATGCTGGCCCAGATCGAGGCCTGTGTCCCCGCTCTCCGGCGCTACGCCATGGCACTGCTGCGCAACCGTCAGGACGCTGACGACCTGGTGCATGATTGCCTGGTGCGCGCCCTGGACCGCCTGCACACACGCCGCGACGACGGCGACATCCGCGCCTGGCTCTTCACGATCATGCACAACGTGTTCGTCAGCCAGCGCCGCCGCGCCGCGGCCCGCCCCGACAACGCGAATGCCGGCGGTGACATACCGGCGAACCATGGCAGTCACGGCGCACAGGAGAGCAGCCTGCTCTATCAGGAAGTGATGCGCGAACTGAACGCCCTTCCCGAAGAGCAACGCCAGGTGATCCTGCTGATCTCGGTGGAGGATTTCAGCTACGCCGACGCGGCACGCGTCCTGGGAATCCCGGTCGGCACGGTCATGTCCCGCCTTTCGCGCGGTCGAGAGCGGCTGCGGCGGGCCGCCCAGGGACCGGTCCGCCGTTGCCTGCGGAGGGTCAAGTGAACCGGTCCGCACGCCCTGTCTCCGAGGAGGAACTGGACGCCTTCGTGGACGGCCGACTCGATGACGGGCGCAGACACCGTGTAGAGAGTTATCTGCGGGCGAACCCGGAAGCGGCCGAACGCGTCGCCATCGACATCGCGCAGCGGGACGCTTTGCGTTCAGCCCTGTCCGGGCACGCCACCGACCCGATCCCGCCGCGCCTGAACGTCACGAGCCTGGTCGAGCAACGCCTGCTGCGCCGTCGCGCGCCGTGGCGCGCCGCTGCGGCCGTATTGCTGGCGCTTGCCCTGGGGGGTGCCGGCGGGTGGTGGGTCGGGTCCCGGCCGCCCAGCGGGATCAACGCACTCGCCCGCGAGGCGGCCATCAACTACGCCGTTTACGCCGTCGATCAGCGCCGTCCTGTGGAGATCACCGTGGCGCACCGGCAGGAAATGGCACACTGGCTGTCGCGCCGACTGAACCGCCCGCTGTTTCCGCCAGACCTGTCATCGGCCGGATACCGGTTGCTGGGTGGCCGGTTGTCGGCCAGTCCGCACGGGGCCGCCGCGCTCTTCGTCTATCAGGACTTTGCCGGCCGGCGGCTGATTATCTACGTACGCCCCATGACAACGGGTCACGAGACCACGCCGATACATCCAATTGATGTGAACAAGCTGGACGGCTGTGCATGGATCGACCAGGGTGTAGGATACTCGTTGATGGCGGCTGAGACTTATCCAAAGCTTCTGGAGCTTTCACGCCATGTCAGGCAGGAAGTCCGGACTAGCGACTGAACCCCCGCAGATGGTGCGGTTTCCAGTGTCCAGGGCTGGACGCGCCTTGTTGTGGCTGCTGATCATTACGTTTGCAACCATACCTGCTGCCGCCGCCTCGCAGCAGCGCTACGCGCTGGATCAGCGGTTCGGGTCCATTACCTTCTCGGTGAAGCATCTCGGGCTGTTCTCCTCGCATGGGGAATTCCGGCGCTTCACGGCGCACCTGGTGCTGGACGGCGCGCATCCCGAGCGAACGAAGATCAACGTGGATGTGGATGCGGACTCGGTGGACATGGCGTGGCAGGCCGGGGAAGACATGCTGCGCTCGAGCGAGTTCCTGGACGTGCAAAACCACCCGGCCGTGCGCTTCACCAGCACCTCGGTCGCCAGCGTGTCACCCGATCACTACGTCGTGCGCGGTGTAATCCGGATACGGGGCGTGGCGCAGCCGATGGTTCTGTCCGCGCAGCTGACCGGGCGCCACGAGGATGCGGCGCACCAGAAGGAACTGGCGGACTTCGTGGTCACCGGCTCCCTGCGCCGCTCGGCCTTCGGCATGATCGCCGACGAGGGCTTCATTTCCGATCGCGTCAAGCTGGTGATCACCGCCCGCGTGGAGCTGGGGCCGGCGCCTCGTGAGGGGTGACGCGGACGTTGCCTGGACGCCCGGCCAGCGTCGTCTTCACTGGGCAACCGCCATCATGGTGCTGCTGGCCTTCCCCCTGGGATGGCTGATGGTGGCCGTGCCGCTGCATGCCTTGCTGCTGAAGTTCCTGCTGTTCCAACTGCACAAGTCCATCGGTCTTGCCGTCTTCATGCTCGTGGTCGCTCGGCTCGCCGTCCGCGCCCGCACCGGGCGCCCGGACTGGGATGCCGGACTTCCACCCTGGCAGCAGCGTCTGGCCGCCACCATGCACGTCCTGCTGTACGTGATGGTGCTGGTCACGCCCACGCTGGGCTACCTCACCGCGGCAACGGCGCCAGCCCGGGTGCCGACCCTGTTCCTCGGCATAATCCCGGTTCCTCATCTTTTGGGTCCGGATCCGGCCTTGTTTTCCGTGCTGCGCCAGGTGCATCGCGGGGCCGCGATCCTGCTGGTGGTGCTTGCCGGCGGCCATGCGCTGGCTGCCTTGCACAATCACCGGCACGGGCGGGCATCGCTCCGCCGCATGTGGGGCAGGCGGTCGCTGCCGCTGGGCTCTGCGCCGGCCCCTGGAACCGGCCCCGGGGTCCGCCCGGACGGCCTCTGAGCGACGGGCCGCGGCCCGCGGCTCATGGTTGGGCGCGGACAGGTCGCCGGTTGGGCGGGGAAGGAGATCAGGCACCATGCGGGACCGTACGCGGGGCCGTGACTATGCCAGCCGGCGTTGGCTTCGACCGTCAGCCGTGCCATGCCACGCCTCTCCTGCGTGCAACGAAGCAAAGTCGTGGGTGGCCGGCCTTCGCCGACCACGACGTTGTACGGGCGGATGTCGGTCACAGGCGGCGTGGCTCGGTATGATTCGGCAATCCGCAAATGCAGCACTACATTCTGTGGCCATAGCTGAGACCTGTGGCGATGACCGAGACGCCGAACTTCGTGCTGGTCCCCTACCGCGAGCCGGAGCCACCCAGGCCACCCGGCCTGTTGGAGCGCCTGCGGGCACTGGTCTTCGGCGTGTCGGCCGAACCGGCGGCGGAGTACGGCGGTGCTGCGCCGGCCGCGGACGCTTCCGGTCGTCCCAGACTGGTGTTCGGCTTCGATGCCACCGCGTCGCGCGAACCGGCCTGGGCGACCGCGCGCCAGGTGACCGATGCGCTGGTGCGTGCCCTGCCGGGGGAGCTGGATGTGGCGCTGGCCGTGCATGGCGGCTCCCGCCTGCACACCTTCACCGACTTCACCGCCGATCCCAACCGCTTGCGCGACCTGGCCGCCGGCATTGCCTGCCGGGCGGGCGCGACCCGGCTGCTGCCGATTCTGCAGCGGAGCCTGAACAGCCCCGGCGTGCGGGTGGTGGTCTATATCGGCGATGTGTTCGAGGAATTGCCGGCCCGCGGCCGCCAACTGGCCGACGCGATGGGTCGGCGCGGCATCCGGCTGATCGTGCTGCACGACACCGCCGACTGGATGGCGCGCCGCGATGCGGAACTGTTCCTGGACCTGGCACGCCGCACCGGCGGATGCGTGTTGCCGTTCGACGTGAGCGCCCCGGACCGGCTGCGCGCGATCCTGGGCGCCGCGGCGGCCTATGCGGTGGGCGGCACCGATTTGCTGCGCCAGCGCGGCGATGCCGGCGCCCTGATCCTGCTGCAGCATCTGGAGCGCGACGGTTAGCTGCCGGCCCGGCGATCGTCCCGGCCGGCGTCCTGGCCCGGCCGATGTCTGCCGGGAAAACCGGGGGTACGGGATGTCCGCCCGGAAACCCGGGAGACCGGCCGGCGATCAGCCGGTGATAGCCGGGTGACCATCAGGTGCCCGTCAGGCGATCACCGGGCGCACCACCGGGCGACCACCGGGTGTCCAGCAAGACCGATGCCACGTTGCGGCGGATTTCGCGCTCCTTCATTGAGCGGCGGCCGCGCCTCGGTTAGGGTGGCTATACCCATGCGCTATCGACTGATCCTGCTTGCCGCACTGCTGACGCCGGCCACACCCGGGTTTGCCCAGGTGACGGTGGATCTGCGCGCGCTCGACGCACTGCCGAAAACGGGTCCGGCCGCGCCTCGGCCGGCGCCGCATCGGCCGGCCCATGCGGCCCATCTCCCGCAGCCGCCACCAACGCCGCCGTCACAAGCGGCGAAAGCGTCACCGGCTCCGACGGTCGCCAGCGAGCCTCCGGCCATCCATCCGGCACCGGCACCGGCCCCGACGCGGCAGGCGGAAACGGCGAAACCCGCCGCGCCGGCTCCTGCCGCCCCCAAGGTCGCCACCACCCGGCCGGCCGCCCCTCCGCCGGCCGCGTCTCCGTCGCAACCGGCAGCCGCCCCGCCGCCGATGCCGACGATGGGTGCCGCGCCACCCGCGGTTGCGCGGCTGTCGCCACTGCCGGCACCGACAGCGCCCGCCAAGGCCGCGCCCCCACCGCCGCCGCCGATCGCCGCGGACGCCGGAACGAAGGCATCCGTCCGGAACGATGGCGTGCGGGTGATCTTCGCGCCGGGCAAATCCGACCTCAGTCCGGCCAGTGCCGCCACCATCAGGCATCTGGTCGGCAGCGTGCCGGCCGGTGACCAACCGACCTTCAATGTCGTCGCCTATGCCGCGGCCACGCCGGGTGATCCGTCCACCGCCCGGCGCCTGTCCCTGTCGCGGGCGCTGGCGGTGCGCGGCGTGCTGATGTCGGATGGGGTCGAACTCCGGCCGGATCTTTGTGCGGGCCCTGGGCTCGCAGTTCGCCAAGGGGCCGGCCGACCGCGTGGACGTCACGTTGCTTGGCGGCAACGACTCGGCTACGCCGTCCCAATGACGCGACCCACCACCTACCTGATCCGCATGGTGGTCTTCCTGATCGCCGTTGCGGCTGTTGTCGGCGTGCTGTCGCCGGTGCTGATCCACATCTTCGACAACAACCCGGTGCTGAACGGCCTGATCCTGGCCATCCTGCTGATGGGGATCGTGTGGAACCTGCGCCAGGTGATCCGGCTGTCGCCCGAGGTGACCTGGCTGGAAACCTTCCAGAGCGCGCGCAACCGTCTGGCAGCCATTCCCACGCCGCGGCTGCTGGCGCCCATGGCCAGCATGCTGGCCGCGCGGGAGCAGCACGGACGCAACGGCCAGGGGCGGTTCACCTTGTCCGCCACGTCGATGCGCAGCCTGCTGGACGGAATCTCCTCCCGCCTGGACGAGAGCCGCGAGCTCTCCCGCTACATGACCGGCCTGCTGATCTTCCTGGGCCTGCTGGGCACCTTCTGGGGCCTGCTGAAGACGGTCAGCGCGGTGTCCGACGTGATTTCCGGCATGACGCTGGGCGGCGGCGACATCAACCAGATGTTCGAGCACCTGAAGGCCGGCCTGGCCGGACCACTCGCCGGCATGGGCACGGCCTTCTCGGCCTCGATGTATGGCCTGGCCGGCGCGCTGGTGCTGGGCTTCCTGGACCTGACCGCGGGCCAGGCACAGAACCGCTTCTTCAACGAGCTGGAGGAATGGCTGGCGGGCCAGACCCGGCTCGCCTCCGGCGCCCTGTCCGAAGGCGACGGGTCGGTGCCGGTGTACGTCCAGGCGCTGCTGGAGCAGACGGCCGAGAACATGGAGAACCTGCAGCACATCCTGGCGCGGGGCGAGGAAGGCCGCATGCAGGCCAACCAGGCGGTGCTGCATCTGAACGAGCGCATCGGCGCGCTGGCCGATACCATGCGTACCCATCAGCACCTGATGCTGCGCATCGCCGAAAGCCAGGCGGCGCTTGCCCCGGCGCTGCAACGACTGGGCGATGTGCAGGGCGGTGACGAGGTGTCGCGTGCCCATTTGCGCAATATCGAGATCTATTTGCAGCGGCTGCTGGCCGACGCGGAACAGGGCCGAGCCCAGTCCACCGCCGAACTGCGCAATGACCTGCGCATCCTGACCCGCACCGTCGCCGCGCTGGCCGAGGAGCAGCGCTAGCCGATGCGGCCGGAGCCTCGGTCGCAACATGTCGGTCCGGCCAATCCGTCACGACCCGGCAGGCGTGACGAGAGTCGCCGTTTGGCGCCCCATGCCCTGGGCGTGGCGGCGAACGGCCCACGCCCCAGCAAGGAGTGTCGCTAATGGCAGGGCGCACCCGACGTCGCGGCCCCAGTGGGTTGGAGGCCTGGCCTGGCTACGTGGACGCGCTGTCAACGTTGCTGATGGTCACCATCTTCGTGCTGCTGGTCTTCGTGCTCGCGCAGGGTTTCCTGTCGGCCGCACTGACCGGCAGCAACAATGCGCTGGACAAGGTGCATGCCCAACTGGCGCAACTGACCGATGCCCTGTCGCTGGAGCGCAGCCACGCCGCGCAGCTCCAGTTGTCGATTTCGCAGCTCAACCGGCAGCTTGCCTCGGCAAAGTCATCGCAGGAGTCGCTGACGCAGCAACTCGCCGCGGCGCAGGAACAGGCGCAGCGGGCCCTTGCGGCCAGTGAGTCCCTGCGCGTGGAACGCGACAAGCTGACCGAGCAACTGTCCGATGCCAACCAGGTGGCGCAGAGCCAGGCGGCGGCCAACCAGAAGCTGCAGACACAGCTCGCCGCCGCGGCGAGCCGCGCCGACACGGCCGGGCAGCAGAATGCCCAGGTCACGGCGCAACTTGCCGACGCGCGGGACCAGTTGAAGGCGGCCAAGAAGCTGCTGGCCGACATGCACAAGCAGATGGCGGCGCTGGACAAGACGGTCAGCGCCGACAAGGAGACGATCAAGGCCAAGCTGTCCGATGTGGCCAAGCTCAGCGAGCAGGTGCAGGCGCTGGCGGCGCTGCGCGACAAGCTGGAGCAGCAGGCCGAGGACGCCGCGGCGCGTGCCACCACCGAGAAGCAGCGGCGGGAGGCGGTGGCGGCCGAACTGGCCAAGGAGAAGAAGCTGGGCGACAGCGCGCAGGCGCAGATCGCCCTGCTGAACAAGCAGGTGGGTGAGCTGAAGGCGCAGCTTTCCTCAGTGGCGAGCGCGCTGGACATTGCCCAGAAGCAGGGCCGCGACAAGGACGTGCAGATCGCCAACCTGGGCCAGAAACTGAATGCGGCGCTGGCGGCAAAGGTGCAGGAACTGCAGGACTACCGCAGCGAGTTCTTCGGCAAGCTGCGCAAGGTGCTGGCCGGCCGGCCGGGGATCGAGGTGGTCGGCGACCGCTTCGTGTTCCAGAGCGACGTGCTGTTCCCGGTGGGCAGCGCGCAACTGACCGACAACGGGGTCGCGCAGTTGACGTCGCTGGCCGTGCAGATCAAGGACCTGATCCCGGAGATCCCCAAGGACATCGACTGGATCCTGCAGGTGCAGGGGCATACCGACCCGCAGCCGGTGAAGGGCGGCAAGTTCACCTCCAACTGGGAGCTGTCCACCGCGCGGGCGATCAGCGTGGTGAAGCTGCTGATCCAGTACGGCGTGCCGCCGCAGCACCTGTCGGCCGCCGGTTTCGCGCAGTACCAGCCGATCGTCTCGGGCGACACGCCCGCGGATTATGCCAAGGATCGCCGCATCGAGCTGAGGCTGACGAACGGGTAGGCGCCATGCATCCACTGGTGAAGCAACTGAACCTCGGGCAGGACGGCTTCCTGGAGGCGGTTGCCGCCTGCACGGCGGATCCCGACGCCGTAGCGCCCGATCTGCTGGCGCTGGCCGAACAGGCCGCCGACGGCACGCTGCCGGAATCGGCTCAGAATGCGTGCTTCGTCGGGCTGCACATCCTGGCCTGGGCGCGCGACCGCCGGCTGTTCGATCCGTTGCTGCGGCTGTTGCTGCGTCCCGATGAGGAGGTCAGCGACCTGCTTGGGGACGCGAGGGGCAACGGGTTGGCGCGTTTCATCGTCGGTTGCTTCGACGGGAACGCGGCGGCGCTGTTCGCACTGATCCGGAACCCGGAGATCAGTGCGTTTACCCGCAGCAGCCTGTGGGGTGCGGCCACGTTCCTCACCTGGCAGGGACGCATCGATGCGACGGCGCTGCGAGGCCTGATCGAGAGCTACGATGAGGCGCGCCCTGTGCCGGACGAGGACGACGCCTGGCTGTCCTGGTCAGTGGCGGTCGAGCTGCTGGGCTGGGCGGACCTCAAGGATCGGGTGGAACGCGCCTATGCTGATGACCGGATCCCCCAGTACATCTCGGAGGTAACATACTTCCGGGAGCGCCTGGCGGCTGCGCTGGCTGCCCCCGACGATCCGAAACGGTTCGAGGCGGAGCACCTGGGCGATCCCAAAGAACCGGGCAAAGCGTTGGCGTTGTACCATCGCGTTGCCAAGGAAGAGCAGGACCGTGCCGCTCGCGCGCAGCGATCGCCTGCCGGCAATGATGGGCGGGACAGCGGCAACGGCGGGCTGGAGCCGTCTGCCCATGTTTCATCGGCCAGGCCGACACTGTATGGCACGCCGTTCGTGCGCGAGACCCCCAAGATCGGGCGCAACGACCCGTGCCCGTGCGGCAGCGGCAAGAAGTACAAGCGCTGCTGCGGGGCGGCTGCTGCCTGATAGCGACGGTCGAACGCGAGTCAGGTCGGGGGCGCGTGCGCCGCGACGCCCTCGCCCGCGAAAGGCCGGCCCGGCTGCGGTCAGGCAACCCGTCGCAGTTCGGGCGCGCGCGCCTGGGAGACGCGGTGCACGCCCACCACCTGGCGCAGGTTGCCCTCCACCAGGTGCACTATCCCGGCGGGCATGGCCTCCACGGCGATCTCCACGTGCACGGTGGCGCCGCTTCGATGCGACCACATGCGGTCGGGCACCAGGTCACGCCGGGCGAATGGCTGGAGCAGGCGAGGCAGGAGGCTGGGTGACGCTTCGGCGTCGAGCAGGAAACGGACGGCGACGCCGTCCCGCAGGTCGGCGGCACACGGATCGGCAGACATTGTGGGAACTCCGGACGAAAATGCGAATACGGGCGAGGGAACCCCGGCTGCTCAGGCAGCCGGGCCGGTAATTCGCTTCGTGCAGGTCCGGAAACTCATACGTTGAATATAGCGCTACTGCGCGCTCCAGTCCAGGTATGGCAGCCGTAGCAAGGGAGCATGGCGCACCGACAGGGTGCGGTCCTGCAGGTGCAGCGGCACCTCCACTTCGCTGGGCTGTCCCTGGTCCGGGTGCGTCGCCATCAGCGACAGCACCGCCTTCGCCGCCAGCGCCGCGGTGCGGGTCAGAACACCCGCGTCCGCCATCGCGTCCAGGGTGGCGTCATAGCCGACCGCCCTGATGGTGCCGTCGCCGGCGGGCTGCAGTTGCTGGTCCAGCGCCAGCCTGGCACGGCCGGACAGCTCCAGCGGCCCCCAGTGCAGGGCCAGGTGCCGAAGCTCGAGCGAGCCGCCCTCGTTGCGCCAGGCCACGGCGCGTGCCACCGGCGTAAGGGCATCGGGCACCAGCCCATGCAGCGTTCCCCGCAAATGCAGCGTCGCGATCTGCGGCCCCAGGGCCCAGCGGAACCCGGCCGGCAGTGCGATGGACGTGGCGTCGATACGGAATGCCAGGGCCGAGGCGGTGCGGGTCGCCGACCGCTGGAGGTCGAATGTTGCCGCGGCCTGCGCGATCGTCGTGGTGCCGGTCGCCTCCGCGACCTCCGGCCACACCGGTGCGCAGATTGTTCGCATCGATCCGGACGACATGCGGCGGTGCGTCGCTCGGCAACGGCAGCGTCGCCACCATGCGCGTGGCTGGTAAAGGGAATCTCCGGTCCGGTCCCCAGGCGCAGATGCTGGCGGCCGCCGGGGATCGCCTGCAGGCGTTGCGGGTGCAGCAGATTGACGCGCAGCGTAAGGCGTTGTGCGCCCCAGCGCAGGCCGCCGGGGATCTCCATCGCGCCCCCATCGATCACCACGCCGGTGGTGGTCAGGGTTGCCGCGGCCGGCCAGCCGCCAAGTTCCGGACGTCCGGCCTCGATATGCCAGCCCGCGGCACGCTGGGCGGCAACCCAGGCCTGGAAGCCGGCGCTGAGCTGCTGTGCCGCGTAGCGCCAGTACAGCACATCGCCGGCCAGCAGCAGCACGGGCACCGCAGCCAGAGCGATCCAGAGTCCACGCCTGTGCCGCATGCCGCCCTCGTTGCCGTCGCGCGGCGCTTATAGGCAGCCGCGATCGCGAGGCCAAACCAGATTTGGGCAAAGGTTGATTTCCCGCAATCCGAGCGGGACATGCAACCATTGCGGGAAACCCCTGTGTTCATCCCCAGGCGTGTTTCGTGCGGCCCTGTGTGGTGGTGCATAAAAAATATGAACGATGCCAATGGAGTAGGGCGCTATATTGGGGCGGAATAGGAGCTGACCGGACGCTTGGCCCACAGAGTTGTCCACATCCCCCGCGCATGTTCGGAACAGGTCATGTCTCCGCAGGCCCGGGCCGTTCCGGGCCAACTCGGCTGCCGCTGGCCGCGAGCCCGAAGCGCTTGCTCCGCAACGCATCCGACGGCCCGGCCGGCTCTGCCCGGTGGCGTGCGGTGAGCGTTCGCTGCGAGCCTCGGGCGGGACGCGGGCCATCTGCACCGGCACAGGACAGTCCGGCCGCGGCCGCGTCCCGCCATGGGTGGGCGGAAGTGAGCGATAGCACGGGAGACCGGTCACGACGATTTTCGGACTACGCGCGCCATCATGCCGCTGGCGTGGCGGCACTACGGTTCGATCGGCATCCGCGCGATGCTCATCCAGGCGATCGGCGCGCCGGCTTTCTCCGCCGCTTCGGCCGCAGGCAGCCCACGGTCCCAGTCGGCGGCGATGAACCGGCGCCCGTTCACCGCGTCCGCAGCATCCGAAACCAGCCACAGCAACGGCGGCACCATGATCTCCGGTTGCAGCATACGGCTGCGGTCGCCGGCGTTCTCACCCACCAGCGGCGTGTTGGTCACCCCGCCCGGTACAAGCACGTTGGACGTCACACCGGTGCCTTCCAGGTCGGCCGACAGGCCGGCCATCGCCGCCTCCGCCGCCGCCTTGCTGGCGCCGTAGAGCAGGTAGCCGCGCCGCACCATGGTGCCCAGGCTGGTTGTGACGGTGATGATCCGCCCACGCTTCGCCTGCAGCATGTGCGGCAGCACGGCGCGGGTCATCATGATCGGGGCGGTGGCGTTGACCGTGACGAAGCGGTTCCACTGCTCGGGCGTCACCTCCCAGAAGCGCAGCGGCTGCCAACGCTGGTCGGAGCGGATCGATGCCTGGCCGATGCCGGCGTTATTCACCAGCACGTCGATGCGGCCGCGTCGTTGCATCACCTCGGAGACGATGCGGTC
Organism: uncultured Alphaproteobacteria bacterium; assembly: GCA_963721065.1. Lineage (GTDB taxonomy): Bacteria > Pseudomonadota > Alphaproteobacteria > Acetobacterales > Acetobacteraceae > CAWBLP01. Next base: position 534,573 of record CAVRHO010000005.1, on the reverse strand, counting down.
GAACGAGTCCGGCTGCGCCAGGTCGGCAGCGATCGTCTGCAGTTCGCCGGGCTTGCCGGCGGTATCCTGCCGCAGCGTCTCCAGCAGCGCGGCGTTGCGGTCCACCGCGGCGACATCGATGTTGTGGGCAAGCAAGCCGAGGGCCATCGCGCGACCAAGGCCGCTCGCGGCGCCGGTGACGATCGCCACCTTGCGTTCGGATGGCATAGTTTTCCTCCCTCTGACGCGTTCGGGACAAGTGTTCCAGAAACCGCACCAGCCGGCCAGTGGCGGTGCAGTGCCATCACCCCGGATTGCACCGGACCCGCACCGCCGCCTAAGCTACCAGCCAGTAGGAGGAGCCGATCCATGGACCTGCGCTTTACCCCGGAAGAAATCGCATTCCGCGAAGAAGTCCGCACCTTCATTCGCGAGAACCTGCCCACGGACATCCGTGACCACATGCGCCTGGGCCACCCGCCGCGCAAAGAGGACACGGTGCGCTGGCAGCGCATCCTCAACAAGAAGGGCTGGGCCGGCCTGTCCTGGCCGAAGGAATGGGGCGGCCCCGGCTGGAGCGCCATTCAGAAGATGATCTTCCTGGAGGAGAACCAGGTCGCCCCCGCGCCGGAACTCTCCTCCTTCAACATCACCATGCTCGGCCCCGTGCTGGTCCAGTTCGGCACCGAGGAGCAGAAGAAGCGCTTCCTGCCGCGCGCCGCCAACCTGGACGACTGGTGGTGCCAGGGCTTCTCCGAGCCCGGCGCCGGGTCGGACCTGGCCTCGCTGAAGACGTCGGCGAAGCTGGAGGGCGACCACTACGTGGTGAACGGCCAGAAGATCTGGACCTCCACCGCGCATCACGCCGACTGGATCTTCCTGCTGGTCCGCACCAACCCCAACGCGGCCAAGCGGCAGGAGGGCATTTCCTTCCTGCTGGTCGATATGAAGACGCCGGGCATCACCGTGCGGCCGATCGTCTCGATCGACGGCAGCCACCACCTGAACGAAGTGTTCTTCGACGACGTCAAGGTGCCGGTGAACATGCGCGTCCACCAGGAGAACAAGGGCTGGGACGTGGCCAAGTTCCTGCTGGGCAATGAGCGCACCGGCATCGCCCGCCTGGGCAAGTCGAAGGAGCGCGTCGCGGTGGCGAAGGACATGGCGCGCGAGGTCAACCTGCACGGCCGCCCGCTGATCACCGACCCCACCTTCCGCCAGCGCGTGGCGCAGATGGAAGTCGATATGAAGGCGCTGGAGATCACGCAGTACCGCGTGGTGTCGGCCTACGACAAGGCGAAGGGCGCCGGCCGGCCCGACCCGCTGTCCTCGGTGCTGAAGGTGAAGGGCACCGAATTGCTGCAGGCCACCACCGAGCTCGCGATGGACGTCGCCGGCCCGCTGTCGATGCCGGTCTGGGCGCAGGAGCTGGAGGCGATGAACGAGCCGGACGAGATGATGGAAGCCGCCAGCGCCTCCACCGGCAGCTACCTGTTCCTGCGCGCCGCGTCGATCTATGGCGGCACCAACGAGATCCAGAAGAACATCCTGACCAAGGCCGTTCTGGGACTCTGAGCGACCATCGGGCTGCCTGGCAGCCGCGTGTCATGGCCGACGCAGGTTGGCCATGACACGGCGTGTCCGGGTGGCTGCGGACAAGACGTGGATGGCGGGGTCCGGTCCCGCCATGACGCAGGGAAGAAGCAACCATGGATTTCGAACTCTCCGACGAACAACGGCTGCTGCAGGACTCGGTCACGCGCCTGCTGGGCGACCGCTACGCTTTCGAACAACGCAAGACCTATCTGAAGGAGCCCACGGGCTTCAGCCCCGCTCTGTGGTCGCAATACGCCGAGCTGGGGCTGCTGGGCCTGCCGTTTGCTGAGGAGTACGGCGGGTTCGGCGGCGGCGCGCAGGAAGTGATGCTGGTGATGCAGGCTTTCGGCCGGGCGCTGATCCTGGAGCCATACCTGCCGACCGTGGTGCTGGCGGGTACCGCGCTGAAGCTGGCGGGCAGCGACGCGCAGAAGAGCGCGCTGTTCCCGGCCATCGCCGAAGGCGGCATGAAGCTGAGCTTCGCGCATGGCGAGCGCCAGGCCCGCTACGACCTGAACGACGTGACGACCACGGCGAAGCGCGGCAACGGCGGCTGGGTGCTGGACGGCGCCAAGAGCGTGGTGTCGCACGGCGAGGCGGCGGACAAGCTGATCGTCAGCGCGCGCACCGCAGGCGACCGTCATGACGAAAGCGGCATCACGCTGTTCCTGGTCGATGCCAATGCGTCGGGCGTGGCGAAGCGCGGCTATGCCTCCCGCGACGAGACGCGCGCGGCGGATATCGCGCTGTCCAACGTGCAGGTCGGCGATGCCGACGTGCTGGGCGAGGTCGGCGGCGGCTTCGCCATCGTGCAGCGCGTGGTGGAAGCCGGCATCGCCGCCACCGCGGCCGAAGCGGTGGGCGCGATGGAAGTCATGCACGAGATGACGCTGGAGTACAGCAAGACGCGCGAGCAGTTCGGCCGCACGATCGGATCGAACCAGGTGGTGCAGCACCGGCTGGCGGATATGTTCATGACCATGGAGCAGGGCCGCAGCATGGCGTTGCTGGCGACCGTGGCGCTGGACAACCCGGATGCGACGGCGCGGGCGCGCGACATGGCCCTGGCCAAGGTCGGCGTCGGCCAGGCGGCGCGCTACGTGGCGCAGAGCGCGGTGCAGATGCATGGCGGCATCGGCATGACCGAGGAATACGCGGTCGGTCACTACTTCCGCCGCTGCATGGTGATCGAGCGCCTGTGGGGCGACCCGGCCTACTACCTGCAGAAGCTGGCCGAGGACGTGGCGTAACCGGAGCGCTTGGCTGGACCGGGGGGCGTGGCAGGCCCCCCGAACGGCTTCGTTGTGGCGGCCATCACCTGAACGCCGCCGCCCACCCGTCACACAGGCGACACTACAGGCTGTCGGACGCGCTGTTCCCCGACTGGACAAGCCGCTGCAGCGTGTCCGGCACGAACCGCTCCGCAAATCCGGCGACGAATCCCCAGACCAGCACTTTCGCGTAGTCCTGGGCCGCGTTCGGCCCCCATGATTTCATGAACAACGTCAGGGTACCGCACGTGTCGTCACCCTTCACCTGGCAGGTGAAATGGGGGAACAGCGCACCCTGCAGGATCCCCGCCGCGAAGATCAGATACAGCGCGGCAGCCGCGATCGCGCCGATGGCCGCCGGCACCAGGGAATAGACGAAGAGGTGAATGTCGTTCAGCCCTCTGAGCTGATCGGACATGATCGCCTTGGGCAGGTCCGTGAAATTGTAAAGCCGGATCAGTGCGCTGCAGAACGCGCCAAGCGCACCGCACAGGGCGGCGATCAGGAAGATCGACGGCTCCTTCACGGACCCGTTGCCGTACAGGTAGCTCAGGTAGAAAGGCAGGATCATCGCCAGCATGCCGCTGACCACAACCAGCGTCCCGATGAACAGCCAGATCAGCATCTGCCGGTAGGTCGCCAGAATGCGACCCGCCGGAAGTCCCGGCCCAGCCGCCGGCGAATCGAGTGCCGCCCCCGCGCCGCTGCCTGGTAATCGCGACGTCTCCGCGCCTGAGTCCGACATCACCTCGCCCCCCTGAGTCCGCGTGCCTCGGTGTGCACGGGATTGTTTCTATTGTGCCGGAACCACCCGCCCCCGGCACTCACCAAATCCGATCGTCGTGCGCCCCGGCCGCCGGCACTGGGCGCGGAAGATCACCTCATCGCCATCCTGCAGATACCGGCGCGTCTCGCCGTTCGGCAGCGCCACGGGTTCCCGCCCGCCGCGGGTCATCTCCAGCAGGCAGCCTTCGGTGCCGCGCTCCGTGCCCGACAGCGTGCCGCTGCCGAACAGGTCGCCGGGGCGCAGGTTGCAGCCGTTCGCGGTGTGATGCGCGACCATCTGCGCCACGGTCCAGTACAGCACGTCGCCGCCCGCCGCCGAAAGACGATGCGGCGACGCACCGGCCGCGCGCATCGCCGGGGTCAGCAGCAGCACTTCGAAGCCGATGTCCAGCGCGCCTTCGGCCTGGTCCGCAGCGTCGAACAGATACGGCAGCGGCGCCGGATCGCCGGCGGGCCGCGGCGGTTGCGCCGTGCGGAACGGGGCCAGCGCTTCCGCCGTGACGATCCAGGGCGAGATGCTGGTCTGCAGGCTCTTGGCCAGGAACGGACCGAGCGGCGGCATCTCCCAGGACTGGATATCGCGGGCGGACCAGTCGTTCAGCAGGCAGAATCCCGCCACGTGATCCGCTGCCTCACCAACCGGGATGGGCCGGCCGAGCGGATTGCCGGGGCCGATCCAGATTCCGAGTTCGAGCTCGTAGTCGAGGTTGCGACAGGGGCCGAAGGTGGGCGCGGTCTCCTCCGGCAGCTTGCGTTGCCCGTTGGGCCGCCGCACGTCCTCGCCCGAGGGACGCACCGATGACGCGCGGCTGTGATACGCCACCGGCAGGTATTTGTAGTTCGGCATCAGCGGGTTGTCCGGCCGGTTGATGCGGCCGGCGGTGGTGGCGTGGTGGATGCCGGCGTAGAAATCGGTGTAGTCGCCGATCGCCGCGGGCAGGTGCATCGCGCAGTCCGCCGCGCGGTGCAGCAGGCGCCCGGCCAGCCTCTCCAGCGTCGCGCGTTCGGCGCCCTGTGCGTCCAGCAGGTCCGACACGCGCTGCCGCAGCGCCCGGCGGGCCGGGGCGCCCAGCGCCAGCAGCGGATTCAGCACCGGGCCGGCCGCCGCCTCGGCCGCGTCGCGCGCCGCGCCGGAGAACAGCCCCGCGTCCAGCGCCGCGGCCAGGTCCAGGATCATGTCGCCGATTGCCACGCCGCCCCGCGGCGCGGCGCCCGCGGGGCTGAACACGCCCAGCGGCAGGTTCTGGATGGGGAACGCCGCATGACCGTTCGCCGAAGCGACCCAACTGGTCCGCATCGGATCGTGCGTGGCGTCGGGCATCACCGCCTCCCCGTGAAGTGCTTCCGCATTCCTTGCCAACAGGCATCGTAATCGGCCTGCAGGGCCGCCAGGCCCAGGGCGTGTTCGGTGACCCGCAACACCTGCCGGGTCTCGAACATGAAGGCCAGGGTGTTTTCCAGTTTCTGCGGCACCAGTTCGGCGGCCATGGCGCGTTCCACCGTTTCGGCATCCGGCCCGTGTGCGCTCATGCATCCGTGCAGCGACAGGCCGCCGGGCAGGAACCCGCTGGCCTTGGCGTCGTAGGCGCCCTGCACCAGCCCCATGCACTCGTTCATCACATTGCGATGGAACCAGGGGGGCCTGAAACTGTGTTCAGCCACCATCCATCGCGGTGGGAAAATGACGAAGTCCACGTTTGCCACGCCCGGCGCGCAGGTTGGGGAGGTCAGTACCGGTGAAGATCGACGGGTCCGCATGATCGAAGCTGACGGTATTGATCGACATGAAACGACTCAGATCGGTACTTGTACGGTGCCAGATTGCCGTGCCAGGCCACCACGTCGAACGGCGAGTGATCCAGCTCTGCCGCCCACAGGCCGCCCATGAACTTCTGCACCAGCTCCACCGGCTGGTCGCGATCCTCGAACGCCGCCACCGGCGCCAGGAAGTCGCGCGGATTGGCCAGGCCATTGGCACCGATCGGCCCCAGGTCGGGCAGTCGCAACGCGGGCCCGTGATTCTCGCAAACATATCCGCGCGCCGCGCCGTCACGCAGCAGGACCTGGAAGCGTACGCCGCACGGGATTACCGCGATTTCACCTGGCGCCACGTCGATCAGCCCCATTTCGGTGGTGAGCGTCAGGCGCCCCTGTTGCGGTACGATCAACATCTCGCCATCGGCATTCCAGAACACGCGCTGCATGGAGCGATTGGCAACGTAAATATGTACCGAGACACCAGTGCCCGCCTGCACATCCCCATTGGCCATCATGGTGACCAGGCCCGCGACGAAGTCCGTTGGTTCGGCCGGAACCGGCAGGGGGTCCCAGCGCATCCGGTTCGGCGTGGGTTCCGCCAGCGCCGTGCACAGCGTGTGGGTGTGGAACCGCCGGTACGCGGGATGGCTGGCCGACGGGCGGATGCGGTACAGCCACGTGCGACGCGATTCCTTGCGTGGCACCGTGAACGGCGTGCCCGAAATCTGCTCGGCGTACAAACCAAGGGGATGGCGCTGCGGTGAATTCTGGCCAACCGGCAGCGCGCCGGCGATCGCCTCGGTGGCGAATTCGTTGCCGAAACCCGAGAGATAGGGACGCTGTTCGCTCATCCTGTCCTCCTGTGGACCGCGCGGCCGCAGCTTGGCCGCATCACGCGATATCGCAAAACCGAAAGCGCGACGGTTTGATCGATATCAGCCGGAATTCGGAACGACCGGCCCGTTCCCTTCCGGCAACATATGCGATAGACTGAAGCTGCTTTGGAGGGTGATTTCGCATGGCAGCAAAACCGAAGGTAGTTACATCGCCACCTGAGGTCGAGCATGACTTCAGGCTCGAGGACTTCCTGCCGTATCGACTGTCGGTCGCTGCCAACCGCGTATCCCGACTGTTCGCACAGCGTTACTCTGAAGATTTCGATCTCAGTATCCCCGAATGGCGCGTGCTTGCGACGGTGGGCCGGTTCGGTACGCTGTCCCCCAGCGCGGTCGGCGAGTGGACCGCCATGGACAAGGTCAAGGTCAGCCGGGCGGCCGGAACACTGGTCGCGCGCGGCCTGCTGCGCCAGTCGCCCGACCCGAATGACGGCCGCGGCCGGCTGCTGCGGCTGACACGCAAGGGTGCGACGCTACACAACAATGTGGTTCCCCTGGCGCGCGAACTGGAGGCGGTGCTGGCCGAGGGACTTGGACGCACCGAATGGCAGACGCTGAACCGCGCCCTGGTCCGGCTGGACCGTCACGTGCAGGCGATCGAAGGCGAGGAGGAGGCAGAAGCGGCGGACTAGCCGGCGCGCGGGGGGACTCGCGTGTGTCACAGGAATGTCGCTAGGATCGACCGCATGAGGGCGCCGTTGGGCTTGCCGTCAGCGGGACAAAGCCAGGCCGGCACCCTTGTAAACATAAACAAGGAGGCGCGGCGTGTCAGGAACCAGCAACGGCAGAAGTCCCCGCTCGGTGGCTCTGGTGGGCCCCTACAGCGCCGGGAAAACCACGCTGTTCGAGGCATTGATGGACGCGGCCGGCGCCCCCGTGAAGCGGCCCGCCGACCCGCGCAACCGCCCGATGACCACCGAGGTCCGTGTCGGCCACTGCACCTATCTGGATGACCCCTGGGCGGTGCTGGATTGCCCCGGCTCCATCGAATTCGGGCATGAGACCTGCGCCGCCCTCGCCATGGCGGACTTCGCCGTCGTGGTGTGCGAGCCGGTGCCGGACAAGGCGCTGACCGTCGCCCCGCTGCTGAAGCTGCTGGCGGACGAAGGCGTGCCGCACATGATCTTCATCAACAAGATCGACACGCTGGAAGGCAGCGTGCGCGACACCATGGCGGCGTTGCAGGGCCTGGTGAACTCGCCCCTGGTGTTGCGCCAGGTGCCGATCGTCGAGGGGCAGACGGTCAGCGGCTATGTCGATGTGATCAGCGAACGCGCCTACCGCTACCGCAAGGGCCAGGCGTCCGAACTGATGCAGATCCCCGCCGAAATGCAGGCGGAGGAGCAGGACGCGCTGGGCAAGCTGGTCGAGGTGCTGGCCGACCACGACGACGTGCTGCTGGAAAAGGTGCTGGAAGACATCAAGCCCACGCCGGACGAGGTCTATCGCGACCTGCACAAGGACCTGGTGTCCGGCAGCGTGATCGAGGTGCTGCTGGGGTCGGCCGACAACGCCAATGGCGTGCGCCGCCTGTGGAAAGCGCTGCGGCACGATGCGCCGGGCGTGCGCGACACGGCCGATCGCCGGGGGATCGAGGCAGAGGGTCCGCCCCTGGCGCAGGTGTTCAAGACGGTGCACGCCGGCCACACCGGCAAGCTGTCCTACGCCCGCATCTGGCGCGGCGAGATCAAGGACGGCGCCACCCTGGGCGGCACGCGGCTCGGCGGCATCTACCACATGGTGAACGGCGACCTCAGCAAGGTGGCCGAGGCCGGAGAGGGCGACGTGGTCGCGCTGGGCCGCCTGGACGGCGTGCCGACCGGCGCGACGCTGACCCCCGGCGGCACCGCCGAACCGCTGCCGTTCCCGGACCCGCTGCCGCCGGTGTACGCGCTGGCCATCGCCACCACCGACCACAAGGACGACGTGAAACTGTCCGGCGCCTTGCAGAAGCTGCTGGAGGAAGACCCGGCGCTGAGCATGGAGCAGAACCAGGACACGGCCGAAACGGTGCTGCGCGGCCAGGGCGAGATGCACCTGAACAACGCGGTGCAGCGCCTGGCCGGCAACTACAACCTGAAGGTCTCCACGCAGAAACCCCAGGTTGCATTCAAGGAAACGATCCGCCGCCCGGTGCACGAGCATGGCCGCCTGAAGCGGCAGACCGGCGGGCACGGCCAGTTCGCCGACGTGAAGATCGACATCGCCCCGCGCGAACGCGGCGCCGGGTTCCAGTTCATCGACAAGGTGGTCGGCGGCGCGGTGCCGCGCAACTTCATCCCCGCGGTGGGTGAGGCCGCCGAGGAAGCGGCGAAGAAGGGGCCGTTCGGCTATCCGGTGGTGGATATCTCCGTGACGCTGACCGACGGGCAGTTCCACTCGGTGGACAGCTCCGACATGGCGTTCAAGACCGCCACCAGCATGGCGATGAGAGAGGGCCTGGCGAAGGCCGATCCCGTGGTGCTGGAGCCGATCGCCAAGGTCACCATCAGCGTGCCCAACGACTACACCGCCCGGGCGCAGCGCCTGCTGACCGGGCGGCGCGGCCAGATCCTGGGGTTCGCGGAAAAGTCCGGCTGGCCGGGCTGGGACGACGTGGAGGCGATGGTGCCCGAGGCGGAGCTGCACGACCTGATCATCGAGCTGCGGTCCCAGACCCTGGGCCTGGGCACCTACCGCAGCAGCTTCGACCACCTGGCCGAATGGCGCGGCGCCGAGCAGAAGCGCGGCGCGGCGTAGGACAGGGTCCTGCCCCCTCCTCTTGCGGGCCTGGGCCGCGCAGCGGACCCGGGCTGGGGGGAGGGGGCGGGCGCGCCGTCCCCGGATGATGCGGGCGGAGACGTCGATGGACGCCTGGGCCCGACAGCGCGACCGTCGCCATGTCCTGGACGAGCCGCCTAAGGCGGCAACGGCGCGCCATGCTCAGCCAGATGCGCAATCCGCTGCCGAATGATCTCCCCCGACCCCAACGGCTCCCGCAACGGCAGCCACGGCGCATGCTCCTCTAGCCGCCGCACCACGTCCCACACGCTGCGCCAGTTCCCGGCCGCCAACCCGCAGTGATCAGCCAGCAAAGCCACGAGATCGTCGTCGTCGTCGTCGTCGACGATGCTGAGCGGATGCTTCAAAAACTCGGTCGCGATGAAGAGCCAGACCTCGCGACGCAGCACACCACGACTTGCCGCAAGGGCAGACCCGACGGCGCGAATGCGATCTCTGTCTCCTACGCTCTCTACTCCGGTAACCCACTCGCCAGCAAATTTGGCAACGGTTGTTGAACTGATCACACCGGCCGACCCGGCCAGCGACGCGATCGCTTGCGCATACGCTGTCGCTTGATACGGAGCGGTGGTCTCGGCGATCGCCGCCGCCAAGCGCTCGATCATGCGCTGCCCTGTTGCAGCGTCAGCGAACCCGGCCAGCGACGCGATCGCTTGCGCATACGCTGTCGTTTGATACGGATCGCTGGTCTCGGCGATCGCCGCCGCCAAGCGCTCGATCATGCGCTGCCCAAATGCAGCGTCAGCCGACCCGGCCAGCGACGCGATCGCTTGCGCATACGCTGTCGTTTGATACGGAGCGGTGGTCTCGGCGATCGGCGCCGCCAACAAGCGCTCGATCATGCGCTGCCCTGTTGCAGCGTCAGCGAACCCGGCCAGCGACGCGATCGCTTGCGCATACGCTCTCGTTTGATACGGATCGGTGGTCTCGGCGATCGCCGCCGCCAAGCGCTCGATCATGCGCTGCCCAAATGCAGCGTCAGCCGACCCGGCCAGCGACGCGATCGCTTGCGCATACGCTCTCGTTTGATACGGATCGGTGGTCTCGGCGATCGCCGCCGCCAAGCGCTCGATCATGCGCTGCCCAAATGCAGCGTCAGCCGACCCGGCCAGCGACGCGATCGCTTGCGCATACGCTGTCGCTTGATACGGAGCGGTGGTCTCGGCGATCGCCGCCGCCAAGCGCTCGATCATGCGCTGCCCTGTTGCAGCGTCAGCGAACCCGGCCAGCGACGCGATCGCTTGCGCATACGCTGTCGTTTGATACGGAGCGGTGGTCTCGGCGATCGCCGCCGCCAAGCGCTCGATCATGCGCTGCCCAAATGCAGCGTCAGCCGACCCGGCCAGCGACGCGATCGCTTGCGCATACGCTGTCGCTTGATACGGAGCGGTGGTCTCGGCGATCGCCGCCGCCAAGCGCTCGATCATGCGCTGCCCTGTTGCAGCGTCAGCGAACCCGGCCAGCGACGCGATCGCTTGCGCATACGCTCTCGTTTGATCCGGATCGGTGGTCTCGGCGATCGCCGCCGCCAAGCGCTCGATCATGCGCTGCCCTGTTGCAGCGTCAGCCGACCCGGCCAGCGACGCGATCGCTTGCGCATACGCTCTCGTTTGATACGGATCGGTGGTCTCGGCGATCGCCGCCGCCAAGCGCTCGATCATGCGCTGCCCAAATGCAGCGTCAGCCGACCCGGCCAGCGACGCGATCGCTTGCGCATACGCTCTCGTTTGATCCGGATCGGTGGTCTCGGCGATCGCCGCCGCCAAGCGCTCGATCATGCGCTGCCCTGTTGCAGCGTCAGCCGACCCGGCCAGCGACGCGATCGCTTGCGCATACGCTCTCGTTTGATACGGATCGGTGGTCTCGGCGATCGCCGCCGCTAGGCGCTCGATCACACCAGACACATCCGGAAGGTCGACTGCGTTCCACACACGGATGTCGGTCACCAGGGTAAGGAGCGCTTCCGTCCGTTTCGCGCCACCAGTCAGGACCGGTTCGCCAAGCCTGTTCAGAACGGCGGCGCCGGCCTGTCGCAGGAGTTCGCCATCCAATGCGACGACTGCGCGCATGGCAACCTGCCGCGCGCGGCAAAAGCGCCGCGCCCGCGCCTCATCGGACAATGCCGAGAGCAAGAACGCCCGGCGCACGTCGGGATCAGCCCGTTGCAGCGACACGAGAGCGTTGACGTCATGGCCGCTGAGATCGTTACTGAAACGATTCGTGTGGAGCTCGATGCGATTCCAGAACCGATCGACCTCTTCTTGTATGGCCCGCGTCCGCAGCGCCTGTCGGCTTGCCTCCAGGTATTTCAGCTCTTCCGGCGTCGAACGCGCCTTGACGCTCCCCCACGCCACCGCTCCGCTTCCTCCAGCATGCGCCCGCTAAGCAACTCGCCTCGCTCAGCTTCCCACTCCCGCTGGCGTTCCTCTAACCGTTGCCGGAACCTGAGAAATTCGCGCTCCGCTTCGATCCACTCCCGTAACCGCGTCCACTGCCGAAATAGTGCCTCGTGCACGATGTCCACCGCCGGCTCATCGCTCACCACCAGCAGTCGTGTCGAGGCCAGCCTCTGCGCCACCGCCCACAGCGCCGGATCGAGCGCGTCCAGCTCCGCCTTGCGCCGCGGTCTCCGTGTATCTTGCTCAGAGGTTTCCGCCACCCGCACCAGCTCGATCAGCAACCGCCTGACCTGCCCCATGTCCAAACTGAGCTCTTCGACGAGGGCATCCGCCCGCACCGCAAGCGCGCCGCTCACACCGCCGATCGCATCATACGCCCCGACCGTCAGCCGGCGCCCGTGCGCCGCGATCTCCACCCGCTCCCACAGCCCCGCCAGCGCAAATTCCAGCAGCGGGAGCGCATCCGGATTAAGGGCAACCTCCTCCATGATCCTGCCCAGCAATCCCTCTTCCAGCGCCACATCCAAATGCTGTGCACCAAGCGGTCCCAAGATCACCCGCTCGCGTTCCGCCGACTTCATCGCCCGCAGCATGATCGTTGCGGCACCACTTACTCGGTCCACCAGCGTCGCTGCCGCCTCGTCGGCTTGCAGCCGCGTCTGGAAATCGGACCGCAATCCCAGTACCACCCGCACAGACGGGAAATCCGTTTGCTCGGCCACATGCTCGAGCGTCGCCAGGAATCCGCGATGCTGTGCCGGCGAGGTCGGCAGCGCCAGCGTGAACGTCTCCTCGAACTGGTCGACGATGACGCATAGCCGGCACCCCTCACCAACTCGCGCGAGCCAACTCGGGTCCGCGAGCAGCATCTCTTCCTGCTCTTTCGCTTCCTTCGCTGCGCCCAGCTTATCGAGACCCGGCCGCAGGACCGCGACGAGTTCCCGTCCCAAATGCCCCAACGGCCGGGCGCCCGGCCGGAAGCGCACCACCTGCCACCCACCCTCGGCCCGCAACCGCGGCAGGAAACCCGCGTTGATCAGCGACGACTTGCCCACGCCGGACGGACCCGTCAGCAGCGTGATCGTATGGCGTTGGAAGCTGTCCCAGAGCCGCGTCTTGAACACGTCGCGCCCGAAGAAATATGCCTCGTCCTCCTCACGAAATGCCGTGAGTCCGCGATACGGTTCCGCGAGCGGCGGGCATGCCCGCATCAGCGCCGATACCGGGATCAACACGCCTCGCCGCTCCTCGGGATTGCTTGTGTCGATCATGCCCAGTAGCCGCCGGTCCAGCCCTTCGCTGATCGCCGGCGCTCCCGAGAATCCCGGCGTGATCGTCCGCCCATAGTCGCGATCGGCCTCCACGTGATGCCAGCCGCCCGCATCCGTGCCCCGCACCGACGCCTTTGCCGGAGCGCCAGCATCGGCACCGTTCGGAAAGCCCATCACCCGGAACACCGTGCCCTCTGCGATCCGCACCGGCGCTTGCGGCGACACCACGCAGTCATCCGGTGGTGCGCGATCGAGTTGCAGGACAGCGATATCCACACAGGCCTCGCCCTGCCGCGTCGCCGGAGCGATCGGAGCTCGCCAGTCGATCACCCGGCCGAGGAACACGCCGTCGCCCACCCACGGCAGGTCCAGTTCCACTGCGTCCTCGGGTCGCTCCGTCGAACACGTGTCGCGCCCTAGCGCGTCATTGACCACATGCGCACACGTCACCACGAACCCGCGTGGCGCCACGAAACCCGCACCTGCTACCCCGCCATCGGCTCGGCGAATGCGCACCACCGGGCGCTGATAAGCTTCCGCCACGGTCAGGCGCCGGTGGGGTTCGGCTTCCAGCCCACAGTCACCTTGATGCTCCCCTCCACCGCCGAAGACGCCAGCACCACGCCTGCCTGCGCGGTTAGCTTCACGCCGAACTCGACGCTTATGTTCTCGGGACCCAGCGCGCCCACCTGTCGTAGCACCGCGTTGGCGATCGGCCTAATCCCCGCCACCGCCTCCTCGAACGTTACCTTGGCTTTCTCGATCGCGTCCGAGCCCCGCGCTGACAGCTGATCGCCGGTCGGGGTCGCAGTCTCCACCTCGACGAAAACCGTCGCCCCGTCCTGCTTAAACTCCACGAGCTTTTTCATGGCGTCTCCCCTCGGCAACTTTCGACAGCGGGCGTCAAATCGCTTGCGCAAGAGTATCAATCACCCGCACGCACCAGACAAGCCCTTGGTTCACGCCGAAATTTGAACTTCGGTCAGTTGACCGAAGTCGCAATCAACCGCGCGCGGCGTACAGTCACCCCAGCCATCGGCCAACACGGCAAAGTCTCTGTGCAGGGCCACCAGCCGCAGCCCGCCCAGGCCGCGACCCGCCTCCATGCAGCACGTATCCAACGAGAGTTCCCCACCACCGCAGCGAACACCGCCGGCCGCTCCGTGGCCCTCCGTGCCCCTCCACGTCCTCCGTGTTAAAATCCTTAACGCGCCACCAAGCAGACTCAAGCCCCCCGGGACTCCCCCGGAACCCAACCCAAACCCGCCCTTCCCGCCACCCCACGCAAGAATCCGCTTGCCAAACTAACAAACAAATGTTAGCACCCGCGCCGCTAAACCACAACCCGAGGCCCGGTGCCCCACCAGAACGACATGGCCGGTCTTCCTACCCAACCCCACCAAGGGGTTGGTGCGCGCCTCGCCCGCCGGTTCGGCGGCATGGCGCGGACCGCCATGGCCGCCCTCACGCGCCGGCGCCGCCCCGCCGCATCGCCCTCCACCGCTCCGGCGGCCGAAACCCGGACGCCGCCCACCCCAGCCAAACGCCCAAGCTCCAGCCGCGGCACCAACCCCAGGCCGCGCCGCCCCGCCTGGGCCGCACGCTGGTTCGGCCGCCGCCGGCCCTCGGCCGCGTGGCCGCAAGCCGCGTTCCCCCAGGACGACGAAACGCCCTTCACCCCACAGCGCTATCCCGGACTAACCCCGGAAGCCTGCGCCCTGCTCAACACGCCGGTCGAGGACTGCGATCCGGACGTGGTGCGGCTGTTGCTGGCCGGGCTCGCCGAGCACATTGCCACCATGCAGGGGCTCGGCGAACCCGACGCCCAGGCGCTGTTCGGCACGCTATGGCAGCGCCTGGCCGAGCCGCTCGGCCGTCCCGCGCCGGACGAAGCACCGCCCGGTCCGCCGGACGAAGCCCCGCACGCTGAAGCGCAGCCGGCGCCGGATGCACCACCGGCGCCGCCGCCCACCCCAGCGCCCCACGCGCCCGCTGAACCGCGCACCGCCGCACCCTCCCACCCGGCCGCACCCAGCATCGCGCCGGACCCGCACGGTCCGCCGCCACCCGCACGCCGCAGCCGATCGCTCCGCCGCGACCACCGCCGGCGCCGCATCGCGCGCGTCCGCGCCGCACGCGGCCGGCAGCCCAAGCCGCCGCCGCGACACCAGCGCCACGCCGCCGCCACCGGCCCGCCCTGACGGCGCGCGCACCCATAATCCACGCTGCATGAACGGGACCGGACCGCGGCCGGCCCCGCCGTTCCGATTCGCCCCTGGCCTGCCGACCCCCTGCCGCCGGCGATCCTGAAGCCTGCAGGGCTTGACCGGGCCACCCTCCCGCGGATGATCGGGTCGCATCGCAACGCGACCCGATCGGCAGTGCGCGGATGGCCGGGTCAAGCCAGGTTCGGCATGATGCAACCGAGACTCCCTGATCCTCGACTCGATCGACGCCTTCCTTGCCCGCGAGGTCGCCCCGCACGCGCACGCCCTGGAAGCCAGCGACACCTACCCCGACACGATCGTCGCCCGCATGAAGGAACTCGGCCTGTTCGGCGCCACCATCGGCGCCGACTACGGCGGCCTGGGCCTGCCCTGCGCCACCTACGCGCAGATCGTGGAACGCATCGCCCGGGTGTGGATGTCGGTGACCGGCATCTTCAACTCCCACCTGATCATGTCGGCGATCGTCGAGCGCAACGGCACCGAGGCGCAGAAACGCGCGTTCCTCCCCCGCTTCGCCTCCGGCGAACTCCGCGGCGGCCTGGCGCTGACGGAACCGGATTGCGGCACCGACCTGCAGGCCATCCGCGTCACCGCCCGGCGCGACGGCGACCACTACGTGGTGAACGGCACCAAGACCTGGATCAGCAACGGCATCTACGGGTCCTGCTTCGCCCTGCTGGTGAAGACCGACCTGCACGCCGAACCGCGCCACCGCGGCATGAGCATGCTGATCGCCGAAAAAGGCCCCGGCTTCACCGTCTCCCGCAAGCTGGAAAAGCTCGGCTACAAGGGCATCGACAGCGCGGAACTGGTGTTCGACAACTACCGCGTCCCGGCGGACCGCCTGGTCGGCGGCGTGGAGGGCCGCGGCCTGCAGCACGCCCTGTCCGGCCTGGAGCTCGGCCGCATCAACGTCGCGTCGCGCGGCGTCGGCATCGCCCAGGCGGCGCTGGATGAGTCGGTGCGCTACGCCCAGTTGCGCAAGACGTTCGGCGTGCCGATCGCGCAGCACCAGGCGATCCAGCTCAAGCTGGCCGACATGGCGACCCGCACCGAGGCCGCCCGCCTGCTGGTCCGCCGCGCCGCCGACCTGTACGACACCGGCCAGCGCTGCGACATGGAAGCCGGCATGGCCAAGCTGTTCGCCACCGAAGCCGCGCTGGAAAACGCCACCGAGGCGATGCGCGTGCACGGCGGCTACGGCTACTCCAAGGAGTTCATCGTGGAGCGGCTGTACCGCGACGCCCCGCTGCTGGTGATCGGCGAGGGCACCAACGAGCTGCAGCGCATCATCATCGCCCGCCAGCTCGTGCAGCGGAATCCCGCCTGATGCTGCCGCTGTCCGGTGTGCGCATCCTGGCGGTGGAGCAGTATGGCGCCGGCCCGTTCGGCTCCATGCAGCTTGCCGACATGGGCGCCGCGGTGATCAAGATCGAGAACCCGGCGGAAGGCGGCGATGTCAGCCGCTCGATCGGGCCGTATTTCCTGGGGGAGAACGACAGCCACTTCTTCCAGGCGTTCAACCGCAACAAGCGGTCGGTCACGCTGAACCTGCGGGCGCCGGGTGGGCAGCAGGTGCTGCGGGACCTGGCGGCGCATGCCGATGGGGTGCTGGACAATCTGCGCGGCGACCAGCCGGCGCGGCTGGGCGTGACGTATGACGCGCTGAAGGCCGCGAACCCGCGCATCGTCTGCGCGCACCTGTCGGCGTATGGCCGCACCGGCAGCCGCGCCAACTGGCCGGGCTACGACTACCTGATGCAGGCGGAGGCCGGGTATCTGTCGCTGACGGGGGAGCCTGATTCGCCGCCGGCGCGGTTCGGCCTGTCGGTGATCGACCTGATGGCGGGCGTCTATGCCGCGACGGCGCTGCTGGGCGGCATCCTGTCGGCGCGCGCTACCGGGACGGGGCGTGATGTGGATGTCAGTCTGTTCGATACGGCGTTGTCGAACCTGAACTATGTCGGCGCGTGGTTCCTCAACGAGGGCCGCGTGCAGGGGCGGGAACCGCGCGGGTCCCATCCGTCGCTGACTCCCAGCCAGTTGTATCGCACCGCGGATGGCTGGATCTTCATCATGTGCAACAAGCAGAAGTTCTGGCCGGTGCTGTGCGAGAAGATCGGCCGGCCCGAATGGTCCGAAGACCCGCGCTTCTGCTCCTTCGCCGCACGGCTGGACCATCGTGCGCTGCTGACCGAGTTGCTGGACGAAGCGCTGATGGCACGCAGCACGGATGCCTGGCTGGAGCACTTCGCCGGCGCCGTACCCGCCGCGCCGGTGCACGATGTGGAACGTGCGCTGACGTCGGCGTTCGTGCGGCAGGAAGACCGGGTGTGGTCCTATCCGCATCCCTCCCGGCCGGACTTCCGCATGGTCCCGCCGGCCTTCCGCTTCCCGGGCGAGGACATGCCGCGCGCCCCCGCTGCGGCGCTGGGGGCGGACACCGACGCGGTGCTGCGGGAGATCGGCTACGCGGACGATCGCATCGCCGCGCTACGGGCCGAGGGCGTGATCTGACGAGCCACCGCTTGTGCCTCGCCGACGCGGCCGGTCGAGCACCTCGTCGGCGCCATGGCGTGCATCGCGATCGCGACTATCGCGGCACGACGCCAATCGGAGGCACGGCGGCCATCCCAGTCACGACGGATCATCGCGATCCAGTCACGGCGCCTATCGAAAGGACGACGGATATCGCAGTCACGGCCCCTATCGAAAGGACGACGGATATCGCGGTCACGACGCCTACCGAAGGCACGGCGGATATCGTGGTTACAACGGATATCGCAGGCACGGCGGATATCGCAGGCACGGCGGATATCGAAGCCACCACGCTCATTGGAGTCATGGCCGGGCTTGACCCGGCCATCTACCCCCGAACGATCGGGTCGCCACAGCACCAAGGACGCCGGGTCAACTCGGGTAGATGGCTGGGTCAAGCCCGGCCATGACTCGGCAAGGACTGGATGATTCCATCCAGGGATGGAAACGCCCTCGCCTCACCACTATCTGCTCCGACCCGCAGGGCCGCAGCCTACTTCGGGAGATGCTGTGCGATATACGGCGGCAGGTGGAACGCGCCGACATGCACCTCCGGGGTCCAGTAGCGCGTGCCGCCAAGAATCCCCGCCGCCTGCGCCCGCGCGCGGATCTCCTCCACCGGCACATTCAGCACCGACGCGTCCTTCGCCGCGAATCCCAGCGTCATGAAACCACCGACATAGGTCGGCACCGCCGCCACATACGCCGCCACATGCGGGAAGAAGCGCCGCCGCCGAGCGCTCGTTTCGCGCAGTTCGTCGGCCTGCATGAACGGCACGCCGCACTGGTTCACGATCAGCCCGCGCGGGCCAAGGATGCGTGCGCAGTTCTGGTAGAAGTCGTCGGTGAACAGCACCTCGCCCACGCCGATCGGATCCGTGGAATCCACGATGATCGCGTCGAACGCGGCATCCGGCGCCTTCTTCACGTAGTCGATGCCGTCGCCCACGATCACCTCGGCGCGCGGATCGTTCCAGGCGTCACCGGCGATGTTCGGCAGGAATTCCTTCGACAGGCGGATCACCTCGCCGTCGATTTCCACCATCACTGCGCGCTGCACGGTGCGGTGCTGCAGCACGCGGCGAAGCACGCCGCCGTCACCCGCACCGATGATCAGCACGTTCTTCGCGCTGCCGTGCGCCAGCAGCGGCACATGCGCCAGCATTTCCTGATAGACGAACTCATCCGCCTCGGTGATCTGGATGACGCCGTCCAGCACCATCACCCGCCCGTGGGAGGTGCTTTCGAAAATCGCGATATCCTGGAACGCGCTTTGCACCCGCGCCAGTTCACGCTTTACCAGGAAGCGCTGCCCCCAGTCCGGGTACAGCGTCTCATTGAGCCACGTATCGGTCGCCATCGTGGGTCTCCATGCAGCAGCACGGCCCGGACCTGCGCCCGGGCCGTGACATGCGCAACCGAAGATTGGATTACGCGATCAGTCCGCGCCGCTGTTCCGCCAGCATCACGGAACCCGGCTTGAACGCCGCCTTCAGCACCGGCAGCGCCTCATACGGATTGCACGCGCCGCACATGAAGATGTCCACCGCAGCGAAATCGCGCTCGGGCCAGGTGTGGATGGAGATGTGACTCTCCGCCAGCACCAGCACGCCGCTGACGCCCTCACCGGGACCGAAATGATGGAAGTGGCTGTGCAGGATCGTTGCCCCGGCCGCCTCTGCCCCGTCGCGCAACGCACGATCGATCAGGTCCGGATCCGCCAGGTTGGACGCACCCCACAAATCCAGCAGCAGATGCGTGCCGGCAAATTTCACCCCGTCCTTCTCGACGAAGTAATCCTTCTGGGCGTCCGGCCCTTGATGTTCCTGGTTGCTGCTCGGATCATCCGAGACCATCCCCAGTGGATTGAGCGATGGCGTGAAAGCGTCCATCGAGTTCCCCTTCCTACCAGCAGACGGCCTGTTGGACGGTACGCGCGAAAAAAGAGCCCGCGCGGCGTCCCCTGGGGCCAAGGACGCGGAACATGGTCAAACGGGGCACGCGGTGCAAGGGCATTTCCGCGCGGCGGGCGAAGAAATTCAGGGGATCGCGCGTGTCGGGTGCAAGGCCTTCAGATCCGCCGGCAATGCGCGCGCCAGCCCGACCTCCTGCTGGGCGCGTTGCAGATCTGCCGCACTGCGCACCGGCGGCGCGGTCAGCAGGTGGAACATGTCCGCGAGCGGACCGCTGCCCATGCGCGCCGAATCACGCTGGTTCAGCCGAGCCAGCGTGGCGTTGTCGCCGGCACGCGCGGCCGCCGTGGCAAGACGCAGCAGGGCATGTTGCTGCTGGTCATTCAGGGCGCCGGACTCAGGCACGATCTTCCCGACATATTCGGTCAGCGCCTGATCGGCACCGGGCCAGTTCTGTGCCTGCTCCATGATGTCGGCCTTCGTTTCCAGGGCGGCGGCACTGTGCAGAGGCGCGATCGCCGCCAGGGCAGCGGAAACATCGCCCTGGCGCCCCTTGGCCGTGGCGAACAGCAGCAGCCGGCGTTCCTCCAGGGTGGCGGGCAGGCCCGAGGCGGCGGAGGCGATCAGGGCCTGCAACGCACCCCGCGCATCGCCCTCATGCAGCCGCACCTCCGCCAGTCGCGCACCGAAGCCGGCCCGCGCTGCCGGGGTCTGCGCCGCCCCCATCAGCTTTTGCAGCACGGGTTCGGCCCGCTCCGGCAGGTCCAGCGCCACCAGCCGGTCGGCCAGGTGCGCCTGCAGCTTCTCGCCCTCGGCGGAGTTCGGCAGCAGGTCGGTGTTTTCATCCACCAGCGCCACAAGCGCGAGCGACGACAGCCGGTCGATCGCCCCCCCGCGCAGCAGTGCGGTGAACATCCCTCTCATCCGCGCCTTGATCGCCACCTTCTGGCCGGGGAAGTCGCGTCCGGTCGTGCGCAGCACGTTCAGCGCGGTGCGCCACTGGCCGTTCTCGGCCCGCAGCTTCGCCAGCTCCTCGCGCAGGGCCAGCTCGTGGCGATCGCCGCGCCAGGCATAGAGCAGCCGGTCCAGCGCGTCGGCCGCATGCTTCACCGAGATGCGGCTGAGCCTCAGCCGCAGTTCCACCGCCCTGACCGCGGCCAGGGCGCTCGCTTTCTGGTCGGGACTGCGGGCCAGCCGGTCATAGCCGGCCAGCGCAGCGTCCACCTTGCCGGCGGCTTCCTGTGCCATGGCGCGGGCCAGGGCCAGTTCGGGCTCGTCCTTGCAGCGCGCGAGGAAGGCCTGGGCCGCCTGCTCCTGCCCGCCACGCAACATGGTTTCCACCGCCAGCGGCAGCAGCTTCCTTCGCATGGCCGCGGGATAGTGCAGGGCCAGCGGCACCGTGACGGCGAAGCCGGCGGCGGCCTGGGGTGACGTGTCGTCGCGCATGGCCCGCTGCACCGCCCGCCAGAAGGCGATCTCATCACTGCCGGTCAGTTGCGCATCGTCCAGTCCGGCAGCCTGCTTCGGACGATCGGCCATCAGGGCGGCGATCGCCGCCAGTCCCGCAGTGTTCGCCGAGGCCGCCAGCCGCCGATCGTCCCGCATTACCATGTGCAGCAGGGACTCCGCCTCCGGGGCAAGGCCGATCGACAGCATGTTGCGTGCGACGGACCGGTATGTCGCGCCGCGCCTCCGCTCCGGAGCCGAGGCCGCCGCGACCAGCCGGGCGTTGATCTTCCGCCGCAGCGTTGCCGTTGGCCCTTCCGGGAAGCTGAAGCGCTTCGTCAGGACGGCCGCATCGGGCAGCGAGTCGCCGTCGAGCGGTGAGAGGGACAGCCGGCCCGGATCCGCCCCGAGAACGAACCCTTTCGGGGTCGCCCGCAGTGTCAGGTGATCCGACAGTGCCTCGACCGGCACGCCCTGCCAACTGGGCAGCAGGGCGAACTGCGGCGCGCTGCGGCGGATCGCGATGCGCTGCCCCGGTTGGCGCTGGGTTCCCACCAGCAGCCTGGCACCGGTCTGCGGATCCACGATGGTGACCACCTTGCCGGGTGCCATGGCGGGCAACAACAACCGGGGACCGGCCGGGCGGGTGCTGATCGGCCGCGACGGCGGGGGTGGCGGCTGCGCGAACAGTGCGGCGACGGTCCAGCCCTGCAGCCTGGGATGCAGCGCGATTGTCATCCCCGGCGGCAGCCGCAGTTGCAGCAGTGTGGCCGCCGGCAGCAGGTGCACGCTGGTTTTCCAGAACACTCCGTTGCGCCGCAGGGCGCTCAGGTCGAGCGGGCGGCGCTGGTCGAACACCACGTAGTCGATGGTCCCAAGCCGGAAGGCTGCGGCGCCAACGTCGGCCGTGAAGGGGACTGCGAAGGCGGATCCCCGGGTGCCGGACGGTGGCGGCACGATCGTGGCCACCAGGCCCATCGAGCCGACCGGCGTGGCTGGTTCGTCACTGACGACGGGCGGCGCGTCCGTGTCCGTCAGATGGGAGCCGGCGCCGGGGCCCGGGCTGACCCCGGAACCAGTGGCGTGGGGCGCTGCCCGGGAGGGCGCGGTACTGCCGTGGTCGGCTGCCGGTGACACGGCCTTGGCCGTGGGGTGCGGTGTTGCAGAACGATCGACATGCGCCTCGCTCGTTTTGCCGCTTGACGCGGGGAGGGGCCCGGAGCTGGTGCTGGATGGTGCCGACCCCGGGTCCCCTGCTGCTTGCGGTTCGGATCGTGGCTTTGCGCCGTGCGACGGCACGGCTTTCCCGGAGGGTGCCGGTTTTGCGTTGTGCGGGATCTTCGGTGTTCGCGACTTGTCCGGGCCCGGCAGCAATCGGATGGGTTCCCCGGGGGGCGTGCGGTGAGCATCGGTCGGCGGGGCCTCCTGGACGCGATCGGGATGCTCCGCGCCGGGCGGCGCTTTCTCGCTGCGGGTTTCGCCGGTCGCTGTGCTGCCGGGGCCGCGTGTGGTGGCGGGTGAAGCACCGGACCGTGTTTCAGCCGTCTGACCGGCCCGGTTTCCCGTCGGCCGGGTCGTGCCCTGCGGCGGCAGGGAATGTTCCGGACCAGATTTGAGTTCCCGTGCGTGGACACGTTTGAGTTCCCGTGCGTGGACACGCACCGGATCGAATACGTCCAGCACGACGTGGTTGCCCAGTTGCATGGCATGTGTTGCAGCACCGGGCGCGATCGTCACGACCGCTTTGTCACCGCCGCTGACGGCGCGAACGTTGCTTGGCAGTGCGGGTGCATTCGCCACCGGATGCTCAGGATTGAAGTGCACCTCGATGCGGTCGCCGGTGCGCGTCACGCGATAGTGGGTGCCGGGCGGAACATCGAACACAAGGCGGCCGAAGCCCTGGTGATTTCCGGCGCGAACCCTGATTTCCGGCGGCTGGGATGCACCAAGGCCGGGCAAGGGCAGAAGAAGGAGCAGGCACAGGCCAAGCGCGGCAGCGCGCAAATGGTGCAACAGCCGCCAGGTTCCCCCTTTCGTTGGGGGAGGGGGTTGGGAGCAGGGGTCGTGCGTGCAAGTCGCCTTGCTGGAGTGGATGGCACGCCCCCTGCCCCCAACCCGCTCCCACAAGGGGATTGGGCGCCGACGGGTCGGAAGCTTATCGCGGGGCTTTCTTGCCGCAGGCAGGCGGGCAGGTGTTTTGCCCCGTGCAAGTCGTTTCATTCAAAACTGGCTAGCAGCTTGTCGATATCCGACTGATCCATCGCCGCGGTCGGCAGTTGCGGGCCGTTCAGCAGGGCAGCTTCCTCGTGCGTGGCGGCCGGATCCGCCGCGCGGCCCGCGCCTGACGGTCCGAACGTGGAGACGATCTGCGCAACCTTGGTCTCGATCGTCTTCAGCGTGGTGACCACCTTGGTGATGCGTTGGCCGGTGATGTCCTGGAAGCTGCATGCCTCGTAGATCCGCGTCGTGGCATCCTGCAGCTTCGTCGCCGGTTCGCCGGTCAGTGCGCCGGCGACCTCATCCAGCGTTTCGCAGCTTTCCAGAATGGCGTGCGTGGCCGACGCGGTGTGGTGCACGATCGCATCCAGCTCGTCGGTGGCGAACGGGATGTGACTTGCGGTGATGTCATCCACGCGCAGCGCGGCGATCTCCTGCTTGGCGCTGGAGATGGTGCGGCCCAACGCCTCAACCTCGGCCAGCAACGATGTTTCCTGCGCGGTCAGGTCGCCGCTCATGCTGGTCAGCACCGCGCGTACCACATCACCCACCATGTCGGGCGATGACTTCGGGATAGCGGGTGCGGATCTCGTTCAGGCGGTCGCCGAGTGCTTCGGCGTTCACCGGGACGGGCTGAAGACTGCGGTCATGCATGGCCCAGCACCTTCTCGATTTTTTCGCGGAGTGTCTCGGCGTTGAACGGCTTGACGATGTAGTTGGAAACGCCGGCCTTCTTCGCCGCAACGACGTTCTCGGTCTTGCTTTCGGCGGTAACCATGATGAACGGGGTCGTACGCAGCTTGGCGTCGGCACGTACCTCCTGCAGCAATTGCAGGCCGGTCATCGGCTGCATGTTCCAGTCACTGATGACCAGTCCGAAACTGCCTGCCCGCAGCTTCGACAGCGCCTCGGCGCCGTCGGTGGCTTCCTCAACGTTGTGGAAGTCGATCTGCTTCAGCAGGTTCCGAATGATACGCAGCATCGTTTTGTAGTCGTCCACGATCAGGACGTTCATAGACTTGTCGATCATCATGGGCCTGTTCTCCGGGATCGGATACCGTCAGCCGCCGGGCATTCCCGCCGCGGTGTCGTGGTCGGTTTGCAGTTTGGCGAGTGCGGCAGTGACGTCGCGTGCCTTTTGCGGGTCCATCGCAGCGAGGATCGGTGCCGCGTTGCGGTCTTTCATGCGATGCAGCACCGGGATCAGCACCTTCATCTGCAGCTTGTTGAAGATCGCTGCGGCGTCCCGCGGCTTCATCACCTCGTAAACCTTCACCAGGCCGCGCCAGCCCAGCTCCTCCCGCTGCTTGCGCTTCGCTTGCAGCGCCTCCAGCTTCTTTTGCAGTGCGGACAGCTCCTTCACGCGTTCGTCGAGCCGCTTTTCCGCCGCTGCCAGCACCGACTCGCGGGCCGTCAGCGCAACTTCCCGCGCGTCGAGCCGCTGCCGGCGCTTGCGCAGTTGCAGAAGAACCTTGCGTTCGGCGGGGCTTACCGGTTTCGGCTCGCTGTCAGGGGCCGAGACCGCCGGCCGCGGTGCCGTTTCCCTGGCCGCCGTGGGCGCGTTGTGCTGTGCGGCTGCCGTGGCTCTGGCCATCAGCATGGTCTGTGGCTTGTCCGGTAGCGCGGCGCGAACCAGCGAAATCGACTTCATCGCCAGCAGCGCCGCCAGGGCGGCAATCGTTGCCGGCAACAGCCGGGGTGCATGAAGTGTGGACATCAGCGTGCCATCTTGAGCGCCTTCAGCAGGTCGCGCTCTGCCTGGCTGCGCACGCGCGGCAGTTCGGGTTGCTCGGGTTCCGCCGGGCGTGCGTCCGGCGTGACGAGTTGTCGGGGCTGGTCGGCCGCGAGCGGGCGGGCCGTGCGGATCAGTGCGTCCAGCCGGTCGGCCAGGCGTTCACCGCGGTCGCTCAGGAACGCGATGTCATCCTTGAGGGCTTTGGCGGCATCGATCTGGCGCGCGACCTGCCGACCGGCGCCTTCGGCCGCGGCGTGCAGGCGATCGACCCCCGATTCCGCCTGGCGGGTGCTGTCGTTGAAGGTGGCAACAAGGTCTTCCAGCACTGCGCGGTCGCGCTTCAGCACACCAAGCGCGCGCTCGAGCCGCACCGCGTGGAACAGCGTCACCGCAAGCAGCACGACCAGGACGATTTCGAGTGCCCACTCCATGCCGGGCATTCTCCCCGGCAAGGGTTAGCAAATTGCTTACGCGCAGCAGGAAGAGTGGAGGGGCGTATGGTCTGGCCGCGGGAAGGGCCAGCGGCCGGCAGTGCGACAGGCAACCATGCCGACGAACGCGATCAGTCCGTGCAGGGAAGGATCGGTCAACGTGTCAGCGCGGCGCCTGGCGCAGGAAGGCCTCCCGGTCTGCCGGACGATCGATATGGGTTGCCAGGATCTGCCACAACTCCGCCGGCGATTGCGCCTCGCGCAACGCCCGCTTCACCAGCACGCGCGCTATCGGCCCGAGGCGCTCGGCCAGTGCCTGCTCGACGCGGCCCAGTTCGGCCTGGGCTATCCCCGTCTGCGTGGTTGCCGGGGAGGACAGTACCACCGTCTCCTCGGGCGCCGCACGCAGCGCCGCGGCCATTGCCTGTGCCGAGGGGAACCGTGCCTCCACGCGCTTGGCCAGCGCACGTCGCAGCACGGCTGTCAGTGCCGGCGGGACGGCCGGATGCGGGGTGACGATCGCCGGAGGTTCCTCGTGCATCAACCGGTAGATCACCTGGGTGGTGCCGCCGCGCCCGAACGGCCGCTCCCCGGTCAGCATCTCATACAGTACTGCCCCGGTGGAGAAGACGTCGGTGCGGGCGTCCACCGGGTCGCCGCGGCACTGTTCCGGCGACATATAGCTCGGCGTGCCGATAATGGCGCCGTGCCGGGTCTGGTCGGTGTTGTCGAACCGGGCGATACCGAAATCCGTCATCTTCACCTGGTGATCCGACACCAGCAGAATGTTTGCGGGTTTCACGTCCCGGTGCACCACACCGGCCATGTGCGCCAGGCCCAGCGCATCCAGCACCTGCAGGACAAGCTGCACCGCGGCGTCCGGTGCGATCCGGCCCGACTGGCGCAGCCGGTCGGCCAGGCTCAGGCCCTCGACATACTCCATCGCGAGGAACGGATTGCCCTCATGCATGGAGAAGTCATAGACGGCGACGATGTTGGGGTGCATGCAGCGGCCGGCAGCCTGGGCTTCCCGCCGGAACCGCGCAAGGAAGTCTTCGCGGTCCTCGCCCGACAGCAGATCGACGCGCACCAGCTTGATCGCGACGGGCCGGTCGATGACCGGGTCATGCGCCGCGTAAACGACCCCCATGGCGCCGCGGCCGAGCAGACGCTGCACGCGGTAGCGGCCAATTTGCGACGGGATGTCAGGGGTCGCGGAAATCGTCACCCATCCAGCAGCTTCATCGCCCGTGCCAGACTACGCCGCATTCGATTGAACGAGGTAGCCAGAGAGGCGATCTCGTCGCGTCCGTGCACCTCGAACTCCGGTGCGTCAAGATTGCCGGTGCTGATGTCGCCGGCGCGGGCGGCGATGCGGCGCACCGGCTTGACCACCATGAAGTGCAGGGCAAGGTTCAGCAGCAGCATCGTGGCCGCCAGGATCACGGCCAGGCCGCCGACGTACTCCGCGAAGGTGGCATTGGCGCGCTGCAGCGCCACCTGCATCGGCACCGAGACGATCTGGGCGCCGACCACCTCGCCCAGCTTCCAGCCGAAGCCGTTCCTGGTGCCGTAGAGATCGGTCATCGGCCTCGGTGCCGCTTCGGGCGTGGAATGGCAGGTCAGGCAATTCTTGTCGTTCACCCGGATCGGATGCGCCAGGGCCAGCACGCGGCCTTCCGGTGTGTCCCGCGTGATGGTGGCGCTCTGCAGTTGCGGGTCCTGGCGGAAACGGTCGATCATACCGGCTTCCCAGTCGGTGGCCCTGTCTGCCGGATTGGTGGGGTTCAGCGCGGCTTCCTTGTAGTGATAGGCGGGAAACTGCTGGGTCAGCATGCGCAGCGTTTCCTGCGCGGCGAAGAACGGGATGCTCTGCGGCAGGAAGCGGACCTTGTTCTGTTCGGCCAGCAGCGGGTCGATCTGTGAATCGGTGTAGTGACGGATTGCGCGGCCCTGCGCCATCATCAGGGCCGCTTGCTGCAGCACCTCACGGCGGGCGCTCTGGTGCACCACACGCCAGGAATAGGCGGCAACCAGGCCGAGGCCGACGACGAAGGCTGTCAACATCATCAGGTTGAACTTGGCCTTCAGGCCCATGGACAGCGTCCTCAGCCGCCGACCAGGCTGGTCGCCTGATCGGCGGTCAGGTGGCCGGTCATCGGCTGCTTCAGTTCGTGTTGATAGCGGCGGATCGCGGCGCGCGTTCCCTTGCCGATGATGCCGTCGATCCGGCCGTCATAATAGCCCAGCGCCGCCAACGCGCGCTGCACCAGGCGGCGTTGCTCGTCCGTCATCTTGCTCTGGTCCGGCAGGCTGCCGGTGACCGTGGCGGTGCTGGTCGCTGCAGTCGTGGCCTGAGCAGCGGGCAGGCCTTCCGCCAGGTACAGCCCGTCATCCGGCAGGCGCAGTGCGGCAATCTGGGTGGTCTCGGTCTTGCCGGCCGTGATCTGCGCCTGAAGGTCCGCCAGCAACTTGGCGCTTTTCACATCCGGGCCTTTCAGCGCCGGCACCAGCAGGGCGGCGAACGGGGTGGGCCGGTTGCCATGTGCCTTGTCCCGGAGTGCAATCAGGCCGACGTTGGAAGGCAATTCGGTGGCAAGATGGTCGAATGCCAGGTCGGCCGGTGCTTCGGGGGCCGGGATGGCGTCCAGTGCGATCACGGCCGCCCCTTTGCTGTTGGCGGTAACGACGTCCGTCAGAGTCTTTGCCAGCAGCCCCTGCGTCAGCACGTCCGCCGCGCGGTTGACCGTGGCCGAGACGGGCAGCAGGAACGGTCGCTCGGCGAACGCAGTGGCGTAGCTGCACACGTAAATGAACACGGGTGCCCGGGGATGCTCGTTCAGTCGTCGGCTGAGCGTGGCGATACCGGCGAAGATGGCGCCGCTGGAGGCGTCGTTCTGCTGGTCCACGGTGAAGCCGAGCCGGCGCAGCGCGGCACTGACGCTGTTGGAGGAGAGTGCGCAGGCCCGCAGTGGCGGAAATCCGGTGTAGCCTGCCTCGCCGATCACCAGTGCCTGGCCGGGCGGCGCGGCGCGGGCGGCGGCGGGAACCAGCAGCAGGCAGAGCAGGGGAAGGGCGAGGCGTATCATACCTTGCAGCCTGTATCGCATTCGGCTCGGTTTCCAGATCAAACAACCGTGCTTGACCCATTGACCCAGGCGGTCTTCGCTCTCTGGGGGAAGAGGAGGGCGGATCATGGCGACGAGACAGCCGGTGGCGATCGTGTTCGACACGTTCGGCACAGTCGTGGACTGGCGCGGCAGCCTGATCGCGGAGCTGACCGCATTCGGCCAGCAGCGCGGCATCGCAGCGGACTGGACCGGGCTGGTGGACGCCTGGCGCGCCGCCTACCACCCGTCGATGGACCGGGTGCGCAAGGGCGAGGTGCCGTGGACCAGGCTGGACGACCTGCACCGCGGCTCGCTGGACCGGCTGGTGGCGGAGTTCGGCATCAAGGGCCTGTCCGAGGCCGACCTGGTGCACATCAACCTGGGCTGGCACCGGCTGAACCCGTGGCCGGATTCGGTGCCCGGCCTCACGCGGTTGAAGCGCCGCTTCATCATCGGGCCGCTGTCCAACGGCAACGTGGCGCTGCTGACCAAGATGGCGAAGCATGCCGGGCTGCCCTGGGACATGGTGTTCGGCTCCGACCTGTTCGGCCACTACAAGCCGGATCCGGAGACCTATCTGGGCGTGGCGAAGCTGCTGGACCTGCAGCCGGGCGAGGTGATGATGGCGGCGGCGCATAACGGCGACCTGGCCAACGCACGCCGCTGCGGGCTGATGACGGCGTTCTTCCCCCGGCCGACCGAGTATGGGCCGCACCAGAAGCGCGACTATGCGGCGGACCAGGAGTGGGACGTGGTGGCGAAGGACATCGAGGACCTGGCGACGCAGTTGGGCGTGTAGCCGCGCCACTGCGCCTGACGAACGGGCTGCCCGACGGGCCGGCCCGGTCGGCATGAGCCCGGTCGGCAGGGCCCGGTCGGCAGGGGCGCCCGCCACCGCTTGCGCTGCCGGCGGAGAGGTATAGCGTCTCGCTCGCCTGGCGGTATTCCCCGCAAGGGCGATGCCGCTCCGGGATCATCCCAGGGAGGAAATGCGGCATGCTGTCGCGCGAAGAAAACGAACTGATCACTCGCGTCGGCCCGGATACGCCCATGGGGCGCACGCTGCGGCGCTACTGGATGCCGGCGCTGCTGGCCTCGGAAATCCCCGAACCCGACTGCCCGCCGGTGCGGGTGCGCCTGCTGGGCGAGGACCTGGTCGCGTTCCGCGACAGCCAGGGCCGCATCGGCCTGCTGGACGAACTGTGCCCGCACCGCCGCGCCTCGCTCTACTTCGGACGCAACGAGGATTGCGGGCTGCGCTGCGTGTATCACGGCTGGAAGTTCGACGTGACCGGCCAGTGCACCGACATGATGAACGAGCCGGCGGAGACCGACTTCAGCCAGAAGGTGCGCACGCCGGCCTATCCCACCGCGGAACTGGGCGGGGTGATCTGGGCATATCTGGGCCCGGCGGAGAAGATGCCGCCGCTGCCGAAATTCGCCTGGACTCAGGCGCCGGAAACCCACCGGCATGTCACCAAGGTGATCCAGGAGTGCAACTGGCTGCAGGGACTGGAAGGCGGCATCGACACCTCGCACGCGCCGATCCTGCACCGGCTGATGAGCGAGACGTCCACGCGCGGGGGGTTCAAGCCGTCCAGCCCGTTCGTCCGCGGCAAGGCGCCGCAGCTGCTGGTGGACCTGACCGACTACGGCTACCAGTACGCCGGCATCCGCCCGCTGGACGAGGCGGAGATGCATGTCCGCACCTACCAGTTCATCCTGCCGTTCCATCAGATCCGGCCGTCGAAGTCGGAAAGCGGGCTGCCGCTGGATGCGGGGCATTGCTGGGTGCCGATGGATGACGGCACGACCATGGTGTTCAACTGGTCGGTACCTGTCCGGATGGCCCGTTGCATGAGGAAGACCGGCTGGAGCGCAACCTGGGCAACGGGCCGCTGCACGTGGACCAGAAGACGTTCCGCCCGGTCGCCAACCGGTCCAACGACTACCTGCTGGACCGCCTTGTGCAGCGCACCGAAAGCTACAGTGGCATCGACGGGATCAACGTGCAGGATCGCGCCATCCAGGAAAGCATGGGGCGGATCGTGGACCGTTCCAAGGAACACCTGGGGCCGGCGGACAAGGCGATCATCCAGGCGCGCAAGCTGCTGCGTCAGGCGGTGAAGACGGTCGAGGCGGGCGGCACGCCCGACGGTACCGGCACCAGCTATTATCCGTTGCGGGCGCATGAGGCGGTGCTGCCGCGGGATGCCGACTGGCGGCGGGAGATGACGCCGGAAATGCAGGAGGAGTCGATCCTGCAGACGGTGTAATCCTGCCATCTCGGTGAGAAATCCTGAAGCACGCGCAGACTGGGCCGGAGCCGAGGGTTTGCGTCGGCGGTGCCTGCAATCCCGAGGTCCCGACCTGGTCGCGGCTTCCAAGGTTCCTCACCGAGACCACCGGGACTGGCACCGAGGGCCACCAGGCCCCCGGTCACCAGGCCCCCGGTCACCAGGCCAGTGGCTCCTACTTCGGTGCGACCTTCTGATCGCCGCCTTTGGTGCCCGGCGGCGGGATGACCGGCATCGCGCCCTGGGTGTGCTCCGGCGGCTTCACCGTCATTCCGGGATCGACCGTCTTCGGCGGTTCCAGCGTTCCATTCTGCTCGGCAAGCTTGTTGGTCAGAGTGTCCTTGTGACCCGTGGGCGTATCCATCGGATGCGGCGGCGCCACCTTGCCGGGGGGCGGTGTCGGCGCGCTGGGCGGCGCGACCGGGGCGTTCTGCACCCCCGGCGGCGCGGGCTGCGGATTCTGCGCCAGGCACGGCCCGAACGGGGCGAGGACAAGGCCGGCGCACAGCAGGACGGCCAGGCTGCGTTGCATGAGGCACCTCCGTCTGTTTCCAGTCTCGGCTGTCGGTCAGCCGTTAAGCCGACGGTAACGTCCGGATCGGTGCGGGGTTGCGTGGCGCCTACTTGGGCTGAAGGAAGTCGCGCACCATGGTGTTGACCTGCTGCCAAACCTCCACTTCGGGCAGGTGGCCGATGCCTGGCAGCGTGACCAGACGCGCGTTCGGCAGCGTGGCCGCGAGCACGTCGGCGTTGCGGTCGGCGGGGTTCACCCGGTCCTCGCTGCCCTGGATCAGCAGGATCGGCATGGTCAGGCGGTCGGCGAAGTCCGGCGTGTAGGTGGGGCCCAGGCCGAAGCGCACCGCCTGCATGAAGCCGCGCGGATTGGTGGCGCGCAGCACGGTCTGCACCAGCGCGACGGTCTCCGGCGTAGCGTCGGGGCCAAGCAGCGCGGCGACGCGGTCGCCGAAGGCGTAGCTGCCCTGGGCCATCTGCTTTTCCCGCGCCGCCAGCGCGGCGGCGCGGCGCTCGGCCGGGATGGATCGCTGGCCGATGCCGGTGCCGGTCATCACCAGCCGCTCGATCCGGCCGGGATAGTGCGTCGCGAAGCACTGCGCCACGCGGGAACCGAAGGAATTGCCCAGGACGTGCACGCGGTCGATGCCCAGCGCGGTCAGGAAGTCCTGCACCGCGTCGGCATAGGCCTGGCTGTCGGGCTCGTCCTGCACCAGGGCGTCGGTCAGCATGTAGCCGGGGGCGTTCCAGGCGATCACGCGCCAGCGGTCGCTCAGGCCGGCGAACTGGAAGCGCCAGTGCATCGAATTGGCGCCGATGCCGTGCAGCAGCAGCAGCGGGAAGGCGTCCGCCGGGCCGGCTTCCATGTAGCTGAAGCGGTCGCCGGTGTAGCGCGCCCGCGACGCGGCGGGGATCTGGGCGAAGCGGAGGTCGGGCAGCAGGGGGCAGGATGCGGTCACGGTCGGTCGCCTGG
Source organism: uncultured Alphaproteobacteria bacterium (assembly GCA_963721065.1). Classification (GTDB taxonomy): domain Bacteria; phylum Pseudomonadota; class Alphaproteobacteria; order Acetobacterales; family Acetobacteraceae; genus CAWBLP01. The sequence continues at coordinate 502,435 of CAVRHO010000005.1, read as the reverse complement.
GTTCAGATCACCTTGGCGGCGCGGAAGTCGGCGATCTCCGCGGCGCTGTAGCCGAGCTCGCGGAGGACTTCGTCGTTGTGCTGGCCGAAGGTGGGCGGGGGCGTGTCGATGCGCGGGCCGTCATGCTCGAACTTGAAGGCGGCGAGGGGGACACTGAACGGGCCGTCGATCCCGGGGGCGGACTCGTGGCGGTGCAGCACGCCGCGCGAGGCGATCTGTGGATCGGCGACCGCCTCTCCCATCGTGCGCACGCGGGAGGCAGGGACGTGGCGCGCCTGCAGGAAGTCCTCCCACTCCGCTGCGGTGCGGGTCAGCATGATCTCTTCCAGCAGCTTCTCTTCGCGCGCGTGGTCGGCGTCGCGCTCGTCGTTGGTGCGCTTGATCATGTCGGGGCGTTCCAGCACGGTCCACAGGCGCTTCTGCTGGCGCAGGTTGCTGGCGCCCAGCATCACCAGGCCGTCCTTGGTCTGGTACGCGCTGTTGGTGGCGTGCGGATGCTTGTTGCCGGACGGCTTGGGGTGCTTGCCGTTGCGCAGGTAACCGGTGAGGTGGCTGGCCATCAGGATCATCGCCACGTCCAGCATCGCCATGTCGATGCGCTGGCCCTGGCCGGTGCGTTCCCGCTGGAACAGCGCCGCCGACAGGGCGAACGCGCCCATCGTGCCGGTGGAGTAGTCGATCGCCGGGGAGCCGAACTTGACCGGGTTCACCTGCGGCGTGCCGGTCATCGCCATGATGCCGGAGGTGGACTGGATGACGTGGTCATACGCCGTCTGCTCGCGGCGCGGGCCGCCCTGGCCGAAGGCGGAGAAGGACGCGTAGATCAGCTTCGGGTTGATCTTGCGCAGGTCTTCGTAGCCGAGGCCCAGGGCCTCGAACGCGCCGGGGCGGTAGTTTTCCACCAGGACGTCGGCGGTGGCGACCAGCTTCTTCAGGACTTCGCGGCCCTGTTCCGTCTTCAGGTTCAGCGTGATGGAGCGCTTGTTGGACCCCTGGGTCAGGAAGCCGGTGCCCATGTTGGTATGGTTCAGCACCTGGTCGGTGCCGCTGCCGCGGCTTTGGTCGGGGTCGTCCGGGTGTTCCACCTTGATTACGTCCGCGCCCAGCACGGCGAGCTGGTAGGCGGCGAAGGGGCCGGCCAGGACGTGGGTGATGTCGATGATGCGGATGCCTTCGAACGGCCGGGCCATGGCGCTGCTCCTCCAGGTGTTGCGGCCACGGTGCCGGCTTGTCCGGGGGCGGTCAACACGCTTGGATGGCGCGTCGCACGGAGGGATTCGGAATGTCGGTGGATCTGATCATCGAGGGCGCAGTCGCGAAGGTGGTGCTGAACCGCCCGGAGAAGCTGAACGCGCTCACCTGGGAGATGCGCCAGCAGTTGCGCCAGCATTTCGAGCGGTGCCGCTATGATGATGCCGTGCGGGCGATCATTGTCACCGGCGAGGGACGCGGCTTCTGCGCCGGCGCCGATGTCGGCGGCATGCAGCGCGGCGGGCTGCGGGCGGAGCGGGAAAAGCTCTCGCAGGGCAGCCACACGTACATGCGCGTGCTGCATGCCATCGAGAAGCCGGTGATCGCGGCCGTGCGTGGTCCCGCCGTGGGTATCGGCTGGTCGATCGCGCTGGGCTGCGACCTGGTGGTTGCATCGGAAACCGCCCGCTTCGCGCAGGTGTTCCGCCGGCTGGGCCTGGCGCCGGACGGCGGTGCGGTGTGGCTGCTGAGCCGGCGCATCGGCATGGCGCGCGCGAAGGAGCTGGTGTTCACCGCGCGCTTCGTCGAAGCGCAGGAGGCACTGTCGCTGGGGCTGGTGAACTACGTGGTGCCGGACGGGGAGCTGATGGCGAAGGCCGAGGAACTGGCCGCCGACCTGGCCAGCGGCCCGACCTTTGCGCTGGGGCTGGCGAAGAAGCTGTTCCACATGGCCGGCAGCGCGACCTACGACGAATTTCTGGACTACGAGCTGTTCGTGCAGCCGCAACTGGACACCACGGAGGATCATCGCGAAGGCGTGGCGGCGTTCCGGGAGAAGCGGAAGCCGAACTTCAAGGGGCGGTAAGCAGGCGACTGGCGGGCTCCGCGTTGCGAGCGTGCGGAGGATTTTCGCGTCGTCGGGCGTGGCCCTGGCGCATGAGGCACGGTGCGTGATGGCTGGCGCGTGATTGCGCGAGCCGGGGGACGGTGACTCCATTTGGGCGCTGAGTGACGAAGGCCTTGAACGCCACGTAACCGCGGCGCGCCCGCGTAACCGGGTGGGTGGTCCGGTACAATCGCGTCATGGCCGGCCCCGAGCCGGCCATCTACCCCCGTCAGACCGTGCACGTTGCAGCGCGACCCGATCGTTGCCCGGTAGATGGCCGGCTCGGGGGCCGGCCAGGACACAACTTACGCACGTGGCACGATCGTACAGGGGTGGCACGACTTACGAACGTGACACGACTTACGAGCGCGGCACGGCTGCAAAAAGAAACCCCGGCCTCCCCTCGCGAAATCCGCAAGAAGAAGCCGGGGCCTCAGCCTTCAAGCCAACGCCGGCAGACAGCCGGGATCAGTTCTCCTGCTGCGCCTGCTGGTTGCGGCGGCGGATGGCCGCACCCAGGATGTCGCCCAGCGACGCACCGGAGTCCGACGAACCGTACTCGGCCATCGCCTGCTTCTCCTCCTCCATCTCCTTGCCCTTGATGGTGAGGGACAGCTTGCGGGCCGCACGGTCCACCGCGGTGATCTTGGCATCGACCTTCTCGCCCACGGCGAACCGGTCGGGCCGCTGGTCGCCCTTGTCACGCGCCAGCTCGGAGCGGCGGATGAAGCCGGTCAGCACGTCGCCGACCTTCACCTCGATGCCGTTGGCCTGGATCGCGGTGACCACGCAGGTGACGATGTCGTTCTTGTGCACGCTGTCGAGCACCGACGCCGCCGGATCGTCCTTGAGCTGCTTGATGCCCAGGCTGATCCGCTCCTTGTCCACGTCCACGTCCAGCACCTTGGCCTTGACGGTCTGGCCCTTCTCGTACTTGGCCATCGCCAGTTCGCCAGGCTCGTCCCAGGACAGGTCGGACATGTGCACCATGCCGTCGATATCCGGCGACAGGCCGACGAACAGGCCGAACTCGGTGATGTTGCGGATCTCGCCTTCCACCTCGGACCCGATCGGGTGGTCGTCCACGAACACCTCCCACGGGTTCCGCTGCACCTGCTTCAGGCCCAGGGAGATGCGGCGCTTGCCGGCGTCCACGTCCAGGATCATCACGTCCACTTCCTGGCTGGTGGCGACGATCTTGCCGGGATGGACGTTCTTCTTGGTCCAGGACATCTCGGAGACGTGGACCAGGCCTTCGACCCCCGGCTCCAGCTCCACGAAGGCGCCGTAGTCGGTGATGTTGGTCACGCGGCCCGAGAATTTGGCGCCCACCGGATACTTGGCGGCCACGCCTTCCCACGGATCGGCCTCGAGCTGCTTCATGCCCAGGCTGATGCGCTGGGTGTCCGGGTTGAAGCGGATCACCTGCACCTTGACCTGCTGGCCGATCTGCAGCGCCTCGGACGGGTGGTTGATGCGGCGCCAGGCGATGTCGGTGACGTGCAACAGGCCGTCCACGCCGCCCAGATCGACGAAGGCGCCGTAGTCGGTGATGTTCTTCACCACGCCATCCAGAATCTGGCCTTCCTTCAGCCCCTGGATCAGCTCCGACCGCTGCTCGGCCCGGGTCTCCTCCAGCACCGCGCGACGGGACACCACGATGTTGCCGCGGGAGCGGTCCATCTTCAGGATCTGGAACGGCTGCGGTGTGCCCATCAGCGGGCCGACGTCGCGCACCGGGCGGATATCGACCTGGCTGCCGGGCAGGAAGGCCACGGCGCCGCCGAGATCGACGGTGAAGCCGCCCTTCACCCGGCCATAGATCTGGCCGGTCACGCGCTGCTGGTTTTCGAACGCCTTTTCCAGGTTGCTCCAGGCTTCCTCACGCCGCGCCTTCTCGCGCGACAGCATGATGGTGCCTTCCTTGTCCTCATAGCGCTCGACGTAGAGTTCCACGAGGTCGCCCGGCTTCACGTCCGGCTTGCTGCCGGGCGGGCCGAATTCCTTCAGGGCGACACGGCCTTCGGATTTCAGGCCGACATCGACGATGGCGTAATCATCGTTGAGGCGGAGAATCCGGCCGGTGACGACCGAACCGTCGAAGCCGGTATCCCGGCCCAAGGTTTCATCGAGGAGAGAGGCGAAGTCTTCGCCGTGGAAGTGGTCCTGCGGAGGGGCCTGGGTGGGCGCGACGGCGCGGGCGGTGGCGGATGCTGCCATGTGGTTGGTATATTCCGTTACGGGTAGCCGGGCGTGGCCCGGAGGTTGCCGCTGGTTTGCGCACTTCCCGCTTTTGGAAACGTCCCGGGGGAAACACGTCTTGCCCGCGATGGGATGTCGCGGGCCGGGTCATGGAAACTTCACGAAATGCCCACATTGCGGGCAGTTTCAGGGCAAGACATACGCCAGGGGCGCGCAGAGTCAAGCCCGCCCTCCATTCTGCGAACGTCCTGCAATGCTGTTGCGGTCGCCAGGACGTCCTGCGTCCTCGAGCGCCGTTGACGCCGCCTTCACCTCCAGGCGCTCACATTATTGTGTGCCTTTACCAACCGGCAGCGTGTTTGGCCATGGGCCGCGCTGCCAACGGCAGGATCGCCGGACGCCGATCACCACCGCTGCTGCTGATGGCCGCTACGAAGAAAGGCGCGGGCGGCTTGCCGGCACCGGCCATCGTTCCTGCACGTGTGAAGGCCGGTCGTCCACGGTGCGCGTCTGAATCACACCGGCCGGACTGTCGCAGCCCCTCGAACGCCTCCGACGGGCATCGGTTCGCGAGGAACCGGGCGCCTGCCTACCACACAACCGTCGCGCCATAGCTCCGAAACACCGGGTCGCCCGTGACGATCGCCAGATCCTCCAGACGCGCCTGGGCGAGCAGCATGCGGTCGAACGGATCGCGATGTTCACCGTCCAGCGTGCCGGCCAGGCGCGCGTGGGCGTGGGTGATCGGCAGGCTGGTGAAGCGGGAGCGACGCAGGTTCAGGTCGAACCCGTCCAGCAGCGTTGCCACTTCCTCCCATTTGCCGAGCCGGTGCTTCGTGGCGATTTCCCAGGCGCTGGCGGCGCTGACCAGCACGCCGTTGTCCGGACTTGCGATGGCGGAGCGCGCCGCCGGCGGCAGGCGCTTGTCGTCCGTCCACCACCAGACCAGAGCATGGGTGTCGAGCAGCAGTTTCACGCGCGCCGCCCTACTCCCACTGGCGCAGTTCTTCCTCCGGCAACGGACCGAACAGCGCGTCGGGCACCGCGAGGCCTTTCAGCAGGCCGGGCTGGCGCGGGCCGGCATCCCCAACCGGGACGAGGCGCACCAGCGGCTTGCCGGCGCGGCTGATCAGGATTTCCTCGCCCGCCGTGGCGCGGTCGATCAGGCGGGAGAGCTGGGTTTTCGCGTCGTAGATGTTCACGAACTCAGGCATGGCACGCACCGCGTTGAGGAACGGTTAACGCCGGACGGATCTTCCAAGGCGCCACCTGACCAAGCTAGTTGGTCTGGTCAGTTTTTCAAGCCCAACGTTCTGGATGCCCGGACTGCCTGCATCGCCCGGTCGAACACCGCGTCCGCGTCCAGGCCGGTGGTGTCCAGCAACAGCGCGTCAGCGGCCATGCGCATGTTCGGTGCGTCGCGCGTGTCGCGCGCCAGCATGTCGGCCTGCACCGTGGCCAGATCGGCGTCGATGCCCTTGCCCCGCAGCTCCAGCCACCGCCGGCGGGCGCGCGCCTCCGGGCTGGCGGTGACGTAGAGTTTCAGCGCCGCATCCGGGAAGATCACCGTGCCGATGTCGCGCCCGTCCAGCACCGCGCCATGCGTGCTGCCGAAGTTGCGCTGGAAATCCAGCAGTGCCGCCCGCACGGCGGGAATGGCGGCGACCGCGGCGGCGGCGGCGTCCGCCTGCGGACCGCGCAGGTCGCCGCGCTCCAGGTCCGCGGGACGCAGGGCGCGGGCAGCGGTGGCCGCGGTTGCGGGATCGGCCGGGTCACCGCCGGTGTCCAGGACACGCCGGCCCACCGCCCGGTACAGCAGCCCGGTGTCCAGGTATGGCAGGCCGAGCGCCTGGGCGAGGCGGCGGGCGAGGGTGCCTTTGCCGGCGGCGGCCGGGCCGTCGATGGCGATAACGGGGCGAGCCGTCACGCTTCGGCCACCGTCCCGCCGACGCGGTTCAACAGCGCCACGAAGCCCGGGAAAGCTGGTGTCGATGAAGCTGGCGTCGTCCACCGTCACCGGCTGGGCGGTGGCCTGGCCCAGCGCCAGCGCCGACATGGCGATGCGGTGGTCCATATGGGTGACTACCGAGCCGCCGCCGGCGGGGGCCTGGCCGGTGCCGTGCACCACCAGGTCGTCGCCGTCCACCTCCACCCTGGCGCCGTTTGCTGCCAGCAGGGCCGCCGTCGCGGCCAGGCGGTCGCTTTCCTTCACCCGCAGTTCGCCCAGGCCGCGCATGCGCGTGGTGCCTTCGGCGGCGGCGGCGATCACCGCAAGCACGGGATATTCGTCGATCATGCTGGGGGCGCGTTCCCACGGCACATCCACGGCCTTCAGCCGGCCGTGACGCACCACCAGGTCGCCCACCGGCTCCCCGCCCTGCACGCGGCGGTTCTCCACCGTGACGTCGGCCTGCATCTCCGCCAGGGTGGCGAACAGGCCGCAGCGCAGCTCGTTGAGCCCGACGCCCTCGATGGTGATCTCGGAGCCCGGCACCAGCAGTGCCGCCGCGGCCAGGAAGGCGGCCGAGGACGGATCGCCCGGCACCGCCACGTCCGCGGCCCGCAGCTCCGGCTGGCCGGTCAGCAGGATCACCCGCTTGCGGCCATCGGCCTCCACCTGCACCGTGGCGCCGAAGTGGCGCAGCATGTTCTCCGTGTGGTCGCGGGTCGCCTCCGGCTCCTCCACCCGCGTGATGCCGGGCGCGTTCAGCCCGGCCAGCAGCACCGCCGACTTCACCTGGGCCGAAGGAACCGGCACGCGGTACTCCAGCGGCAGCGTCTCCCGCGCGCCCTCCACCGCCAGCGGCAGGCGCCCGCCCTCGCGGGAGGCGAACCGGGCGCCGCAGGCGGACAGCGGATCGATCACGCGCTTCATCGGCCGGCGCCGCAGGCTGGCATCGCCGGTCATCACCGCGAAGATCGGATGGCTGGCCAGCACGCCGCACAGCAGCCGGGCGGCGGTGCCGGAATTGCCCATGTCCAGCACGTCCGCCGGCTCCACCAGGCCGCCAACGCCGCGGCCGGCGACGCGCCAGGTGCCGTCGGCGTCCTGTGCAACCACGGCACCCAGCGCCCGCATGGCGGCAGCGGTGCGCAGCACGTCCTCGCCTTCCAGCAGGCCGGTGATGCGGGTTTCTCCAACGGCCAGGGCGCCGAACATCAGGGCGCGGTGGCTGATCGACTTGTCGCCTGGCACGCGGACGCGTCCGGACAACGGCGTTGCTGCCTTGCGGGCGATCATCGGGCGGGTGACGGTATCGTGCATTCGCGGGCGCTTACCACGCGTTCAGGACATTTGACAGCCGCACGGCACGGTGGCATGGCGCGCGGCTCCCAAGCGGATTTTGATAAGGCCCTGGCCAAATGGCGAAGCCCGAACTCGGCACGAAGCGAGTTTGCGTCTCCTGTGGCGCGCGTTTCTACGATCTTACCAAAGTCCCGGCAATCTGCCCGAAATGCGGCACCGAGCAGCCGATGGACCAACCCAAGCCGCGCCGCCCCAGCGGCAACGTGGTTGAGGACAAGCGTCCGAAGAAGCCCGCCCCGGCCACGGGTGGCGAGGACAGCGATATCGAGGTGGAGGGCGTCGAGGACGTCGAGGAAGAGGACGTGCTGGAAGACGCCGGCGATCTCGAGGACGACACCGACTCGATTGGTCCCGACATCGAGGTCGAGACCGACAACGACGAGACCGACCAGTAGGCGGCCGGCGCCGCGGCGGCCTTTTTCAGGCCGTCGCGCGCCGTTGCACCCTCAGGGGGTTGCGAGCCTCGTCCGGCTGTCTCGTTGCGGTTCCGGCACAGTGGGTTGCGGCGACCGACTCCCCGCGTCACGCCTGCCCGACACCCGGGTGGGCGGCGAACAGACCGGCGCAGTGCAGTCCACCGGCCCGGGGCACGTCACCCGCCTGTTCATGGACACGCGGACGGATGCCCGGGCCGCCACAGTGTCCGCCAGCGTTGCACGACGCTTCGCCTTCCAAATGACGCCTGCGAACGTAGCGTGCCATTTTTGCCTGGCCGGGCCGCGAGCCGTCGGCGCGACCCGGCAATTCGTGCGCGGGCGTGTCGGTGACCGACCGCGTTCGAGAGCGGCGGTTCACTCCGCAGCCATGGCCGGACGTATGTTCTGGTTGACCGTGAACAGGTTGTCCGGATCGTACTGTGCCTTCAGCCGACCAAGCCGCGCATAGTTCCCGCCATAGGCCGCCTGTACGCGCTCTGCCTCATCATCGGTGAGGAAATTCACGTACACCCCGCCGGAGGCAAACGGTGCCGAAGCGGCGAAGAACTCCCGCGCCCAGGCAATGCAGGCCTTGTCCTGCGCTGCGTCTTCCCAGCGCGTGTGGACGTTCATGACGAACTCGGCATCGCGATGGGCATAGGCTGTGGCCGCATCGGGCACGCGCTTGGTCGCCCCGCCAATATGGCCGACGAATATCTCACTGTGTGGCGAAGGCAATTGGCCGGCGTATTTGACGATCGTGTCGATCGCGCCGTCGCTCAACTGGGTAAAATCGTGCGACTTCCAGTAGTTGCGTGCGCCGGGTGTCAGCAGCGGGTCAAACGCCGCCTGCCAGCCGGTATAGGGATGCGGCCCCACGACGTTGGCAATCGGCTCGCCCAGCGCCTCGAGCGGCTTCACCGCAATGCGGCCCTGGTCCATGTCGCCAGCGTAGCACAGAGCGAACACCAGCACCTCCTTCCCGTGCACCGACTCCGGCAGGAATGGCAGCGGCGGCGCCTTGCGCAGCACAACCCAGCAGCTAAGTTCATCCGGGTTCTGCGCGGCAATTCCGCGATAGCGTTGCAATAGCTCTCGCGCGCGTTCGAACGGGTGCACGATCAGCCCTGACAGGTACTTCGGGCCCGACTTTGTGCAGACGGAATTCGAATGACGTCACCACGCCGAAATTCCCGCCGCCGCCCCGTATGGCCCAGAACAGGTCCGGATTTTCATCCGTACTGGCGCGCTTCAATTCGCCGGCGGCCGTCACGACGTCGGCCGAAATAAGGTTGTCCACGGACATGCCGTATTTCCGACTCAGCCACCCGAAGCCGCCGCCCAGCGTCAGGCCCGCCACGCCGGTCGTCGAGTTGATGCCGAGCGGGGTGGCGAGCCCGAAGGCCTGCGCTTCCTTGTCGAATTCGCCAAGCAGCACGCCGGGCTCGACCCGGGCGGTCTGGCGCGCGGGATCGACATGCACCGACTTCATTGGCGTCAGGTCCAGCATCAGCCCGCCCTCGCACACGGCGCTGCCCGCGATGTTGTGACCACCCCCGCGGATGGCGAGCAACAGGCCGTGCGCACGCGCGAGGCGTACGCCCTGCAACACGTCGGCGGCGCCGGCGCAGCGAAGGATCAGGCCGGGGCGGCGATCGATCATCGCGTTCCAGATCGTGCGCGAGTCATCGTAGCCGGGTTCGTCCGGCAACAGCGCGGCGCCGCGCAGGCCGGCACGCAATTCCGCGAGCGCTGCCGCTTCCAGCGTATACGTTCCGCCATCACGCCGCTTGATCATGGACGTCATCCTCTGGTGCCCTCCTGGGCTCGTTATGCAGTGACGTTATGTGTGCCGACAGCGAGGCGCACTCCGAACCAGCACTGCCATGCCGGGTTTCGGTTTTCGCCGACCCATCGACTTTGCTAGACTGACCGCGTGCCGCGGAAGCGTTCGTGGAAGCGAGCGTTGGAATCCGGGGATCACAGGGAGGTACCAACGGGGGGCGGCATGGCAAACGCCTCGCTCCAGCTACGTCTGCTTGGCGAGTTGCAGGTGTTGCGCGACGGGAAGACACTCGCGCTTCCTGCGTCGCGAAAGACGCGTGCCCTTCTGGCCTATCTGGTCGCAGCGGGTGGATCGCACCGTCGCGAGCGCCTGTGCGACCTGTTGTGGGACGGCCCGGATGACCCGAGAGCCGAACTGCGCTGGAGCCTGAGCAAAATCCGGCCGCTCCTCGACACGGCCGCCAATGTCCGATTGCGCGCTGACCGGGAACACATCGCGTTCGATGCCACCAGCGTGGACATCGACCTGCACCGGCTGCGCGCACTGCTTGGCGGTGAGCTGTCAGAACTTCCGGCCGCGACCTTGGAACAGGCAATTGATCTGTTCCATGGCGAATTTCTCGACGGGCTGGATCTGCCGGGCTGCTATCGCTTCCACACCTGGTGCCTGGCCGAACGTGAGTTGCTCAGCGCGCTACGGCTCGCCGCATTGGGCGCACTGATCGAGCGGCTTGGCGACCGGCCGGAGGATGCGTTGCGCTATGCGCACAAGCTGATCGCCGCCGACCCGCTATCGGCAGCCGGCCATGCGGTGGTAATCCGGCTTCTGGGAACGCTCGGCCGCCGCCGCGACGCCCTGGCTCACTACAGCCGCGCCAGCCGGATCCTGCAGGCAGAGCTGGGCATTCGTCGTTCCGATGCCTTGGAGCAGGCCCGGCTTGGGCTGTCATCGGCGCAAACCAAGGGCGGCACGGGCGGCGGCGCGGCGCCGGGACGACCGGACAACCGGGCGGCCGCCAGATTGACTCCCCACGCGGACGCGGTCCGGGAGGATGGCCGACCGGTACCCTTCGTCGGGCGGCATGCCGAACGCGCATTGGTGGATCAGCTCGCCGGCGCGCTGACCAGCGGCCGGGCGTGGACGGTACCGGTCGTGACGGGGGAGCCCGGGATCGGCAAGAGCCGTCTCCTCGCGCATCTCGGGGAATGCGTGCATGCACTCGGCGGGCTCGTCCTGTCCGGACGTGCCTTTGAAGCCGAGGCGGCACGCCCCTACGGCGCATGGATCGACGCGTTGCGCGCAATTCCACGCAATCGGATTCCCGCGGCATTGCACGCCGATCTTGCCCTGTTGCGGCCGGACCTGGGGCCGGCGCCGGTGGACGATCGGCTCGACCGCACGCGGCTGTTCGATGCCATCGCCGCATTGCTGCGGCATTTGTCGGAACAGACGCCGACGGTACTGCTGCTGGATGACCTGCAGTGGTTCGAGGACGCTTCGGTTGCACTCCTGCATTACCTGCTGCGGTGTTTCGCCGAACCTTCGGCGCTGTTGTTCGCCTGTGGCGCCCGCGCAGGAGAGCTGGACGACAATCCGGCAGCGTCCCAGCTTGTCCAGAGCCTCGTCCGCGATCAGCGCCGGCTGGAAATGCGGCTGAACCCGCTGGATGCGGATCAGACGGCGGAGCTGGTGCGGGCGGTCGATCCCGGGCTCGACGCCACCACAATATTTGCCGAGAGCGAGGGTAGCCCGCTGCTCGCACTCGAGCTGGCGCGGATCAGGGGGCGTGCGGATGGCAACGACGGCCAGTCCTCGCGCCGCACGTTGGACGCGGCAATCGCGGGACGGCTGTCCCGCCTGACGCTCCGCACGCGCGACCTGCTGGTCTGGGCCGCGGCGCTGGGACGGAGCTTCGATCCCGAGCTGTTGGGCCGGGCCGCCGGCATGGCACCCCCGGAGCTTGCCGCAGCCCTGGAGGAACTGGAGCGGCGCGGCATCCTGCGGGTGGCAGATGCAGCCGACAACTATGATTTCGCTCATGATCTGGTGCGCCAGGCGGTGTACCAGACCATTTCCCAACCGCGCCGGCGGCTGGTCCACCGGCATGTCGCCCGGATCCTCGCGGCGGCCGTGGATGCCGATGCGGCGGTGGCAGGTCCGCTGGCGCTCCATGCGTCGTTGTGCGGCGACGATGAGTTGGCCGCCCGAGCCTGCCGGATTGCCGGTGAGCGATGCATCCGTCTGTTCGCCAATGCCGAGGCGGGCGGTTTTGCCGATCGCGGGCTGTGGCACCTGCAACGCCTGCCGGCCAGCCTCGGGTCGCGAGAGGCGCGGATCGACCTGCTCCGCATCAAGCTTCTGGCGGGCGGGCCCGGTCTCTATCGCTCGGCCGAACTGGTGTCGGCCGTCGTGCAGGCAACCACGGCGGCCGAGGAGAGCAACCTGGCAGCCGCCGCCGCGGTGGGCCATTACCTGCTGTCCGTGCTGCACCAGGAAACCGGCAATATCGCGGGTGCGCGCGACAGCACCTTCCGCGCCGCCGAAGCCGGGCGCGCCGCATCGGATGACGCCGTGCGGGCGCGGCAACTGGCCAACACCGCGCGCTGCCTGGTCGATCTGGAGACCGAAATCCCCCATGCGCGAGCGCTCTGCCAGGAGGCGGCCATGCTGGCACAGTCGCTGGGGCTGGAGCTGTGCGACCTTCACTGGGTTCGCGGCCTGCTGGCGCGATGGGAAGGCAGCCTGGACACGGCAGTTGCGCATATCCGGCAGGCCCTGGCGCTGGCGCGGCGGGACGAAGACCGCTGGCGCGAACTCAAATGCCTGGCGACTCTGACGGTGACGGAGTTCGAATGCGCGCGTTACGCCACGGCGGCTATGCTCTCCGCCGACCTGGCGGAGGTTGCGGCACGGCAGGGCGAGGACGAGGTGCCGTTCGCCGAGGCGCTGCAGGCACTGGCGGAACTTCGTAACGGGATGCCGGAGGCCGAGAGGCGTTTGGTCGCTGCCCTCACCCGGTTGCGTGCGGTCGATGACAAGGCTGGTCTGGCGTATGCCCTCAATGCTGCGGCCATGCTCTGGCTTGACGCGGGCCAGGCGGCGAAAGTGCGGAGCTACGCCGAGGAAGCACTGGCCGCAGCGTCCGCTGTACGGCGCGATGGCGAGGCGGCCTTTGCGCGCGCGCTTCTGTTGCGTGCCGGACCGGCCGATGGGGATGGTCCGCCGGCGGAGGACATCGCCGAACTGCTGTCGATCGTCGATCAACCGGACTGTGTGAGCGCCCGTGTGAGCGCTGCGGTGATTGCGGCCAGTCGCGAGGCTGGCCGGACCGGGCCGCATGACGGGTCACGGCCGGCAGGACGCAGGACAGGAACAGACAGGAAGGACGCGAAGCATGCCGCACTTCATCGTTGAACGTCATTTCGATCCGCCGCTGACGCGGGACGATCTGGACGGCATCGAGCGTCGCATGGCGTCATGCCTGGACCTGTACAACGTGAGATGGGTCCGCAGTTTCTGGTCAACCGACCGCAGCCGCATGATCTGCGAGTACGAAGCGCCCGATGCCGCGAGTGTGCGCAACGTGCAGCGCGAGGCAGGTGCGAACTTCGAGCGCGTCTGGCCGACCGACATTCTGGGCGAAGCATAGCGCCGGACAGCCAAGGTCTGCGCAACGCGCAGAAAAGCCCCGCGGGCTGCGGCTTACAAAGCGGAGCCATCCTTGCGCGTGTACCGCCACTTGCCGTCGGGTCCCATGACTGCGGCCAGGTCGTCGTCGGGATAGAACACCGAGTCTCCCGCGCCCCGGTCGCCGACCTCCAGGATCACGACGTCCGCCGTGGTGCGGTTCTCCAGGTGGTGCGGCGATCCGCCTGCCGGAAACCCGGCACACATGCCGGGTGACAGCGAGGTTTCACCGGCATCGGTAACCAGTGTCGGCGTACCCTCCAGCACGTAGATGAACTCGTCCTGCTTTTCGTGGCGGTGGTGCAGCGCGGACCACGCGCCGGGCGAGAGGCGGGTCAGGTTCACGCCGAAGGTGGCAAGTCCGAACTGATCGCCAAGCGGGCGCTTCTCACGGTTGGCGACACGGGCGAGCAGGTGCGGCGGGTAGCCGGAAGCACGGGCGCGCGGTGGAACTTCGGCGCCGACGCGTGCAGTCGGAAGGCGGACACCGGACATGGGCGTTGCTCCTGACTATCGTTCCCCGGTGCAATCCTGAACGCCCGCCTGTGGAACTCCCTTGGTGTCGGAAGGCCGTGGTGTCGGAAGGACCAGTGGTGTCGGAAGACCAGGGCACCGTGGTGCGCGATGATCGCCGATTGTCGAGCCAGCGCAAATCGCTGTGGCGTGGTACGGCGCTCTACGGCCTGAAAAGCTCGCCGGCCCGCGCCTCAGGGAACCGTCTGCGCCGCTCTTATTTCCCGTCCGCGACCGCTGCTGCCGTACAGCTCCGCCAGTTCCGGCCGGTCATCGAGCTGCCGGCGGTAAACCCCCGCCGCCGCGGCGATCAGGTCGCCGCGCCGGTCCAGCGTCGCATCGCCCAGTTCCAGGATGCGCAGGTTCGGCCAGATACGCGGCCGGATGCGCAGCAGTTCCGAGAAGATCGCATCCCCCGGGCAGTCCGGCAGCGCCTGCGCCAGCAGCAGCGCCATCGACGCCGAGGAGCGGGAAATGCCGGCATGGCAATGCACCAGAAGATGGGCGTCGTCCTCGGTCGGCAGCGTGCGGCCAAAGCCCAGCAACTGCTCGACATGCAGCGGCGAAGGGGGCTGCATGTCCGGCGTTTCGTCGATGATGTCGTTGAACCGCAGTTCCAGCCGGACATGCTCACCGTACTCGCCGAAGGCGGTGGGTTCCGGATGGCCGGGATCGAGGATCGACAGAACGTGGGTCACCCCGGCCTCACAGTGGCCGGCCAGTTCCTCGATCCCGCAGACCGTGATGCGAAAGGGCAGTTCCACGTGTTCCTCCGGACCTACAGTGAATTGCAGCGACCACAGCGGGTGCCCGCCAGGCCCGAAGACAGCGTGGCGCGCGGCTCCCCACCGGCGGACGAAGCGCACGAAATGGCCGGCGCGCGCAACTGCGGGATGCGCATCGTCGCGCCCGGTCCTACCGATAATGGCAGTGTCTCGCCGGACTTCCACCCACAGGCAGGTGCCGGCCGGCTTCACGGTTCAGGAACAGCCGCGGGCGCCTTGTGCAGCACCGTGGGAGTCCAGTTCGCCGCCCGCCGCGCCAGGCGGGCCTCCGTCGCCTCACCCTCATGGTCCGGTCGCGCCGGCTCCTGGGTGAACGCGTCCCGGTCTTCCAGGGCGTTGGTGTTGGTCACGGCGCGCAGGCCTGCCTCCGTCTCGCAGACCGCGCCGATATAGACGCCGCAGCGCCGGCAGATCAGGAAATCCGCGGTGCGCGACCCGAACCGGTAGGGTTCCACCAGCGACCAGTCCGCTGCCCACACCTCGAACAACCCCGCCGGGTCGGACACCGTGCGCGTGGCGTGCGCGCGGCAGAAGGAGCAGCGGCACGACCGGATGCGGTACTCGGCCGGCGGCTGCGTCAGCCGCAACTGCACGCGCAGGTTTCCGCAGTGACAGCCGCCCGTATGGTCCATCCTTACCGCCTCCGTTTCACAGCACCGCCTCCGGTTCACCAGCGCGCCCGCGGGATCGGCAGGCCCAGGTTCTCCCGCAGCGTCGCCCCCGCGTAGTCCTTGTGATAAAGGCCGCGCCGTTGCAGTTCCGGCACCACGTGCTGCACGAAATCCGCATAGGTGCCGGGCACGTGCGTCGCCGCCAGCACGAAGCCGTCGGCGACCGGGGCGGTGAACCACTCCTCCAGCCCGTCCGCCACTTCCTTCGGGCCGCCGACGAACGGCTTGTTCGGCCGGGCGCGGTGACTGAACTTCACGAAGTCGCGCGGGGTCGGGTTCTTCAGGCCGCTCGCCCGCAGCACGCGGTCGCGCATCGACTGCGTGCCGGAGATGTTGTCCAGCTCCTCATCGGTGAACGGTTCGTCGATGCCCTTGCTGGCGAAATCGAAGTTCATCGCCTCGGACAGCAGCGACAGCGCGTCCTCATCCGTGGCCAGTGTTTCGATCAGCGCCATCTTGTCCTCCGCCTCGGCCTTCGTGGCGGCGCAGACGACGTAGGCGGACGGCGTGATCGCCACCGAGTCGGGATCGCGGCCGTTGCGGGCGATGTCCTCCTTCATCTCGCGATACAGTTGCCGCCCGTGCTCCATGCTGGTGTGCGTGGGCACGAAGATCACCTCCCCCCAGCGCGCGGAGAACGCCCGGCCGCGCCCGCTCTGCCCGGCCTGGATGACCACCGGCTGGCCCTGCGGTGACCGCGGCACGGTGAACGGCCCGCGGGAGCGGAACCAGCGGCCTTCGTGATCCAGCCGGCGCACTTTCTCGGGATGCGCGAACAGGCCGGTCTGCTTGTCCAGCACGATCGCGTCGTCGTCCCAGGAGTTCCAGTGGCCGAGCACGACGTCCATGAACTCGTCGGCGCGGTCGTAGCGGGCGTCGTGCTCCATGTGCGCGTCAACGCCCATGTTCAGCGCCTCGCCGTCGTTCATCGAGGTCACCACGTTCCACGCCGCCCGGCCGCCGCTCATCAGGTCCAGCGTGGCGAAGACGCGGGCGACATGGAACGGCTCGAAATAGGTGGTGGAGCAGGTGGCGCCGAGGCCGAGCCGCTCGGTGGCGGTGCCCATGACGGTGAGGACGGTGATCGGGTCCATCTTCACGCAGCGGATGCCGTGTTCCACCGTGTGGCGGTGGTCGTTGCCATAGCGGTCGGGCATCGCCAGGCGATCGTCGAAGAAGCCCAGGTGGAACTTGCCGGCCTCCAGCACGCGGCCGATGGTGCGGTAGTACTCGGCCGAGGTGGTGTCGTCGCGTGACTCCGGGTGGCGCCAGGAGCTCACCAGGTTCGTGCAGTTCTGCGCCTGCAGGAAGCCCACCATCACCATCTGTCGCATGTTTCCCCCCTTTGCGTCGGCGCGTGTCGTGATTGTCGTTGGTCAGTCGCCGAAGGCCCGGCTGAGCGCGGCCAGCGCGTTCAGTGCCGGCGGAAAGCCGCTGTACGGCGCGGTCTGCACCACGGCCTCGATCACCTCGGTGCGGGTCAGCCCGACATTCAGCGCCGACTGGCCGAACTTGGCGGTCTGTTCCGGCAGGCGCAGCGCGGTGAAGCCGGCGACCGCGACCAGCGCGCGGGACCGGTGGTCCAGGCCGGGGCGGGACCAGATCTCGCCGTAGCCGTACTGGATCGCGGTCGGATACAGCGCGCCGGTCACCGGATTGTCCGGCGCCGCATAGCCCTGCTGCGCCCGGTCCCCATGCAACGACTGCATCAGCGCTCGGCCGCGCGCGGAGAGGTCGTCCAGCGACGCGTCCTCCGGCGGATCGGGCGGGAAGGCGATGCCGCGCTCCGCCAGCACCTCCTCCAGCAGGGCCAGCGACTCTTCCGCGGCGGAGAAGCCGGCATACAGCCCCGCCTGCACGACGATCTCCCGCACCGCCTCGGCGGACAGTTCGTGCTGCAGCGCGGCGTGCATATGCCGGCGCAACTGGCGCAGCCGCGGGAACACGGCCAGCGCGGCGATGGTGCACAGCAGCCGGTCGTGCAGCGCCAGGCCGGGGCGGTTCCACACGCCGCCATGCACCGCCTCGGTCAGCAACTGGCCGAAGCCGCGCGGCACATCGGGGGATTCGCCGAACAGGGTTGCGCTGGTCGTGCGGCCCTGGCGGCGCAGGTCCTCGCGGGTCATGGCGGTCCTCCCTGGTATCGCGGCCAGTGTCTCGCGACACGGAGGATTGCGCCAGACCCGGGGCGGCCGTGCGGGCGGCAACCCTTGCATCCGCGGCCCGTCAGGCGTTCCTCTGGTGGCGATGACACAGCAGAGCCCGACCCTCGCCACCAATGTGATGCACTTCGCCCGCCTGCTGCGGCGGGCCGGGCTGCCGGTCGGCCCGGCCGAGACGCTGGCCGGCCAGCAGGCCCTGTCGCTGGTCGATATCGGCAGCCGCGCGGACGTGCGCACCGCCCTGCGCAGCGTGATGGTGCACCGGCGGGAGCACCAGGAGGTGTTCGACCACGCCTTCGCCCTGTTCTGGCGCGACCCCACCGCCGCCGAACAGGCCGTGGCGATGGCGCTGCTGGAGGCGCAGAAGGAGAAGAAGCAGGACCGCGCCCCGCCCGCCTCCCGCCGCGTCGCCGAGGCCTTCGCGCCCCCGCAGAAGCAGCAGCGCCGGCAGGAGGAGGAGCCCCCGGTCGCCGACGCGGTGCTGACCGTGTCCGACCAGGAAAAGCTGCAGCAGATGGATTTCGAGGCGATGGGGGTGGAGGAGATCGCCGAAGCCAAGCGCGAGATCCGCCGCCTGGTCCTGCCCCTCGACCTGCGCCGCACCCGCCGCGCTGCGCCCCGATCCGCTGGGCCCCACCGCCGACCTGCGCCGCACCATCCGCACCAGCCTGCGCCAGGGCGGAGAGATCCTGACCATCGCCCGCAGCCGCCGCGTGACCCGGCCGCCGCCGCTGGTGGTGCTGTGCGACATCTCCGGCTCGATGGCGCGCTATGCGCAGATCCTGCTGCACTTCCTGCACGCGGTGACCAACGACCGGGACCGCGTGCACGTGTTCCTGTTCGGCACGCGGCTGACCAACATCACCCGCCAGCTCCGCCATCGCGACCCGGAGGTGGCGTTCCAGATGGTCTCCCACATCGTGCCCGACTGGTCCGGCGGCACCCGCATCGGCGAGGCGCTGGCCGGGTTCAACCGGCTGTGGGCCAAGCGGGTGCTGGGCCAGGGCGCGGTGGTGCTGCTGATCACCGACGGATTGGACCGTGACGGCGCGCTGCACCTGGAGGAGAACATGGACCGGCTGCACCGCTCCTGCCGGCGTTTGATCTGGCTCAATCCGTTGTTGCGCTGGAGCGGGTTTGAGCCAAAATCCCAGGGCATCCGCGCGATGCTGCCGCACGTGGACGAATTCCGGCCGGTGCATAACCTGGCCAGCCTGCGTGCGCTGGTCGATCTGCTGTCGCATCCGGCGCCGCCGCGCGGTTTGGCGCCGGTGCAGATGTATGGAAGGATGGCCGCATGAACACCGCCGAAGTCGAGGACGTGCTGAGCACCGCCGCTGCCTGGCGCGCGGCCGGTGAGCAGGTGGCCGTTGCGACGGTCACGGAAACCTGGGGCAGCTCGCCCCGCCCCGCCGGCAGCCAGATGGCGGTGACGAAGTCGGGCAAGATGGCCGGCTCGGTATCCGGCGGCTGCATCGAGGGCGCGGTGGCCGAGGCCGCCATGAAGACGCTGGAGAGCGGGTCCCCGCAACTGCTGGATTTCGGCGTGACCAACGAACGCGCCTGGGAAGTCGGCCTGGCCTGCGGCGGCAAGGTGAAGGTGTTCGTGGAGCCCCTGGCGTGACATCCGGCCTCTTGGGGGACACCCGAAGACTGGGCGTTCGGTCTTGCGTGTGAGCCCCGCACACCCGCATCACTGTGCGAGTCCCGCACACCCGCGTCACTCGTGCGAAGTCACTGGCGCACACCCGCATCACTGTGCGAGTCCCGCACACCCGCGTCACCGTGCGAGTCCCGTACAACCGCGTCATGGCCGGCCCCCGAGCCGGCCATCTGCCCCCGTCAGATCGTGCGCGCCGTGCCGCGACCCGATCGGTGTCGGGTTGATGGCCGGCTCGAGGCCGGCCATGACACCTCTGTACGGGGGCAATGCGGCCTTTCTTAACGCCCGCGAGGCCTTCGCTCTTAACGCCCGCGAGGCCTTCGCCGACCATGACGATGTGGGATCGGCCGGCGCCCCTCTTCGGAACTGTGTGAAATGACCCCGGAAATCCTCGCCGCCCTCGAAGCGGCCAAGCGTGACAAACAGCCGGTCGTCCTGGCCACCCGCCTGCCCGACGGCGAGCAACGCCTGCTGCCCGACCCGTCCGCCCCGGCGGAGCTGAACGAGGCCGCCGAGACGGCCCTGCGCGACGACACCAGCGACACGGTGAAGATCGGCGGCACCGACTGGTTCCTGCACGCCCACAACCCGCCCCTGCGGCTGATCGTGGTCGGCGCGGTGCACATCGCCCAGGCGCTGGTGCCCTTCGCCTCCCAGTGCGGCTTCGCGGTCACCGTGGTGGACCCCCGCCGCAGCTTCGCCTCCGACGAGCGCTTCCCCGACGTCACCGTCTCCACCGAGTGGCCGGACGAGGCGATGGACGCGCTGCGCCCCGAACTCCCGCACCGCCGTGGTGACGCTGACGCACGACCCGAAGCTGGACGACCCGGCGCTGGACCGCGCGCTGAAATCGCCCGCCTTCTACATCGGCGCCCTCGGCTCCCGCCGCACCCACGCCGCCCGTCTCAAGCGCCTGCGCGAACTCGGCCATACCGACGAAGCGATGGCCCGCATCCAGGGCCCGGTGGGGCTGAACATCGAGGCGGTCACCGCGCCGGAAATCGCCCTGTCGATCATCGCGGAGATCGTCGGCGTCCGCCGCGGCGCGCCGCTTGCCGGCAAAGGCCAAGCTCGCCGCATGAAATTCGGCCCTGCCCCGCTCGACGAGGCCCGTGGCGCCATCATGGCGCACAGCCAGCGCATCGGCGACAAGATGATCCGCAAGGGCGCGCTGCTGGACGACGCAGCGATCGGCGCCCTGCGCGAAGCCGGCCGCACCGAGGTGATCTGCGCTCGGCTGGAACCGGGCGACGTGCCGGAGGACATCGCGGCCGACCGCCTCGCCCGCCCGCTGGTGTCGCCGCTGCTCGCCCGGTCCCGCGCCGCCACCGGCCGGGTGAACCTGGTGGCCGAGGCGCCCGGCCTGCTGCGCGTCGATACCGCGCGGATCGACCGGCTGAACAGCATCGACGAGTCGCTCACCATCGGCACGCTGCCGGACTACGCGGTGGTGTCGCCGAAGGACCTGGTCGCCACCATCAAGGTGATCCCGTTCTCGGTGCCCGGCCACGTGCTGACCGTGGCGGAGCAACTGGCCCGCCAGGGCGAGCTCGCCGCTGACCCTGCACCCGTTCATGCGCCTGCGGGTCGGCCTGGTCGCCACCGAACTGCCGGGCCTGAAGGAAAGCGTCACCGAAAAGACGGTCGAGGTGACGGAACGGCGGGTCACCGCGCTGACCGGCGCCCTGCTGCCCCCGGTGCGCACGCCGCATGAGGCGATCGCGGTCAGCCAGGGCCTGGAGTCGCTGATCAGCCAGGGCGCCGACCTGCTGCTGGTGGTCGGCGCCTCCGCGGTGGTGGACCGCCGCGATGTCGGGCCGATGGGGATCGTCCGGGCCGGCGGCGAGATCGTGCATTTCGGCATGCCGGTGGACCCCGGCAACCTGATCTGCATCGGCCGGATCGGCGAGCGTCCGGCCCTGGTGCTGCCCGGCTGCGCCCGCAGCCCGAAACTGAATGGGATCGATTTCGTGCTCACCCGCCTGTTCGCCGGCCTGCCGGTTGGGTCGGCCGAGGTGATGCGCATGGGCGTCGGCGGCCTGCTGAAGGAGATGGAGGCCCGCCCGATGCCGCGGGAAAAGGCCCCCGGCACGCCGCGCAGCGGCGCCGCCCCGCGCAGCTCGCCGCCTATCGCCGCGGTGGTGCTGGCCGCGGGCCGGTCACGGCGGATGGCGCCGCACAACAAGCTGCTGGTGGCCGACAAGACCGGCAAGCCGATGATCGCCCGTGTGGTGGACAACGTGCTGTCCTCCAAGGCGCGGCCGATCGTGGTGGTGACCGGGCACCAGGCGGAGCAGGTGGAGAACGCGCTGGGCGGCCGGCCGGTGCGCTACGTGCACGCGCAGGACTACGCCGAGGGGCTGTCCGCCAGCCTGAAAGCCGGCATCGCCGCGGTGCCGGAGGACTGCGCCGCCGCGCTGGTCTGCCTGGGCGACATGCCGCTGGTCACCGGCCGGATGATCGACCGCCTGCTGGAGTGCTACGACCCCGACGAGGGCCGCCTGATCGTGCTGCCCACCTTCCACGGCAAGCAGGGCAACCCGATGCTGTGGGACCGGCGGTTCTTCCCCGAGATCCTGCAGATCTCCGGCGATTCCGGCGCGCGCTTCCTGGTGGGCAAGCACATGGAGTCGGTGTCCGAGGTGGAAATGGCCGACGACGCGGTGCTGCGCGACTTCGACACCACGGACTCGCTCAGCACCCTGCCGCAGCGGCTGAGGCCGGAGACCATCGGATAGACCGCGGTGGTGCGGAGCGAGGCATCCGGGGCGCCCGATCACGGTGACCGAACCCGGGGCGGGGTGCCACCATCGTCATGTGCCGGCGCAGGCTGCGGCCACACCCGTACAGGCCCGTCATGGCCGGCCCCTGAGCCGGCCATCCGCCCCCGTCAGAGCATGCACGTTGCCGCGCGACCCGATCGTTGCGGGGTAGATGGCCGGCTCGGGGGCCGGCCATGACGATGGGGAGGGCCGATGCGGGCGAGGCCAGTCACACCCGGCCGGTGTCTGCCTACCCACTCCGCGGATGCGCCTTGCGCCACACCGCCAGCAACTGCGCCTCATCCACCGTGGTGTAGCGCTGCGTGGTGGACAGGCTGGCATGGCCAAGCAGGTCCTGGATCGAGCGGAGGTCGGCGCCGCCGGCCAGCAGGTGCGTGGCGAAGGAATGGCGCAGCGCGTGCGGCGTGGCGTGCTCCGGCAACCCGTTCAGGCGGCGGAATTCCCGCAGCGTGCGCTGCGCCACGGCCGGATCCAGACGCTTGCCGCGCAGGCCCAGGAACAGCGGCGCGTCGGGCTGCGGGCTCGGGTGCAGCGCCAGCCAGGCGGCGATGGCCTCGCGCACGGCGGGTAGCACCGGGACGATGCGCTGCTTGCTGCCCTTGCCGGTGACGCGGAGCATCGTGTCGGTCCCCGGCACCGGCGCGTCGCGCACGTCCAGCGCCAGGGCCTCCGCGATACGCAGGCCGCAGCCGTACAGCAGGGTGAACAGCGCCGTGTCCCGCGCCTGGATCGCGGCGCGATCGGAGAGTTCGCCGATGTCCTCGGCCACGGCCCGTGCATCCGGCGGCGGCAGTGCGCGGGGGGCGGGGCGCTGGGTGCGGGGCGTGGCCACCAGGCGGATGGCCGGATTGTCCACCCCGTGCCGGCGGGCGAGGTAGCGGAAGAAGCTGCGAACCGCGGAGAGGTGACGGGCCCGGGTGGCGTTCACCGCGCCGTCCTGGGCCAGGTGCGCCAGCCAGGCGCGGATATCGGCCGGCCGGAGGGCCGCGAGCGCGGGAAGGTCGGGCTCGCCGCCGAGGTGGTGGGTGAGAAAGCCCAGGAAGTCGGCCAGGTCGGTGCCGTATGCCTCCGCCGTCAGCGGCGAGGCGCGGCGTTCCTGCACCAGCCAGTCGAGAAACGCTCGGCGCGCTTCCTCGCCGGTCATCGGCGCGGGACGCCGGTTCGCCAGAGGTGCGGAATGCCGGTCTGGCAGAGGCGCGGGTTGGTCGTGCGGCCGCCCGGTCTCACCGCCCCAGCGCTGTCCCGTCTCACCGCCCCAGCGCCGCCGCGACGGCGCGGCCGAGGAACGCCAGCGCGCCGGCCCCCTGCGCCGGGTCCAGCGCACGCGGGTCCCGCGCCAGCAGGGCCAGCAGCGCCGCCGGCCCCTGCCCGGGGATCAGCACCAGCGCGTCATGCCCGGCCAGGCCGGCGGCCTCGGCGTGCAGCAGCCGAGCGTCCGTGGCGGTGTCGCGGAACAGCACCTGGCGGCCTTCCAGCAGGCGCGCGACCGTGCCTTCCGGCAACGGATGGGTGCCCGGCAGCATCGCTTCGGTGCACAGATGGGCGGAGTCGACCGCCAGGATCCCCGGCATCTCGCCGCTGATGCAGTCCAGCGGATCCGCCGAACGGAGCAGCGCCAGCACGGCTTCCTGCACGCGCGCCGTCAGCCCGGCCGCTGCACGGCCGGCCGCGAGCACGAAATCCGCCCGCTCCGACATGGCCGCCGCATGGGTGCGTTCGGCCTGCACCATGGCCGCCATGTGGTCGGCCAGTTGCTCCCCATGCACGCGGCGGGGCGGCGCCAGCACCCGGTAGAGATCCGGGTGCTCCGCCAGCCAGTGCGGATGGGCGCGCAGGAAGGCCTCGACGAACGCGGCGCTCGCGTCGTCGGCCTCCCGCGGCTCGGGCAGCGTCATCGAGTTGGGTCAGGCGATCTGCTGGCCGGTCTTCGCCCAGTCCGCCAGGAAGGCGGCCAGGCCCTTGTCGGTCAGCGGGTGGTTGAACAGCGACCGCAGCACCGCCGGCGGCAGCGTGGCGACATGGGCGCCCAGCTTGGCGGCCTCGATCACGTGGCCGGGGCTCCGGACGGAGGCGACCAGGACCTCGGTCTTAAACGGATAGTTACGGAAGATCGTCACGATGTCGGCGATCAGGCCCATGCCGTGCTCGCCGATATCGTCCAGCCGGCCGACGAAGGGGCTGACGAAGGTGGCGCCGGCCTTGGCGGCCAGCAGCGCCTGGGCGGCGGAGAAGCACAGCGTGACGTTCACCATGGCGCCGTCATCGGTCAGGTGCCGGCAGGCGCGGATGCCGTCCGGGGTCAGCGGCACCTTCACCGCGATGTTCTTGGCAACGCTGCGCACCACGCGGGCCTCGGCCATCATGCCGTCGAAGTCGGTGGCGGCGACCTCGGCGCTGACCGGGCCGGGCACGACGTCACAGATTTCGGCCAGGACCTCGAGGAATTTCTTGCCGCTCTTGGCGACCAGCGAGGGGTTGGTGGTCACGCCGTCGAGCAGGCCGCTGGCGGCGAGCGACTTGATTTCCGCCGTGTCGGCGGTGTCAACGAAGAACTTCATGGTATCGCTCCGGTTTGCGGCTGGGGCCTGGGGGATCGTGTCCCCGGGAGACTTTCGGATCATATAGGATGGCAGGCGCCGACAAAAACCGCGAAGACGGCGATCCGGGCCGGGATGTGAGCGGGACGCTGGCGCTGCCGGAGCCGCAGGCGCCCCACCCGGTGCGGCGGCGCGTGCCCGTGCTGCTTCCCTACCCGTTTCCCGGCCCGTTCGACTACCGCGTGCCGCCGGACCTGGACCCGCAGCCGGGCGACGTGGTGCTGGTGCCGCTGAACCGGCGGGAGGAGGTGGGCGTGGTCTGGGACGCCCCGCCCGACGACGCGGTGCCCGACCGCAAGCTGAAGTCGCTGATCGGCATCATCGAAACCCCGCCGATGCGGGCGGAATTGCGGAAGTTCATCGACTGGATGGCGGCCTACACGCTCAGCCCACCGGGTGAGGTGATGGCGATGGCGCTGCGCATCCTGCGCCCGCCCGCCCAGCCGGCCAGCGGCTGGCGCCGCGCCGACCCGCTGCCGGACGCGAAGCTGACCGATCCGCGCCGCCGGGTGATCGCGGCATTGTCACAGGCGGAACCGCGCTCCACCACCGAACTGACCCGGGCGGCTGGCGTCAGTTCCGGCGTGGTGCGCGGCATGGCGAATGCCGGGCTGCTGGTGCCGGCGCAACTGGCCGAAGCACGCCCGTTCGCCATGCCGGACATCGATCGCGCCGGCCCGGTGCTGTCGGACGCGCAGCAGGCGGCGGCAACGGCGCTGCGCCAGGCGGTGGCAGCACGTTCGTTCTCGGTCACGCTGCTGGACGGCGTCACCGGCTCCGGCAAGACCGAGGTGTACCTGGAAGCGGTCGCCGAATGCCTGCGCCAGGGGCGGCAGGCGCTGGTGCTGCTGCCGGAGATCGCCCTGTCGTCCCAGTGGCTGGAGCGGTTCCAGCGCCGCTTCGGCGTGGCGCCGGCGGTGTGGCACTCCGACCTGAGTTCCCGCATCCGCCGCGTCACCCGCCGCGCGGTGGCCGAGGGCGCGGCGCCGGTGGTGGTGGGCGCGCGGTCGGCGCTGTTCCTGCCCTTCCCCGACCTGGGCCTGGTGGTGGTGGATGAGGAGCACGAGACCGCGTTCAAGCAGGAAGAAGGCGTGGTGTACAACGCCCGCGACATGGCAGTGGTGCGCGCCCGCTTCTGCCAGGCGCCGGCGGTGCTGGTCTCCGCCACGCCCAGCCTGGAGACGGTGGCGAACGTCGAATCCGGCCGCTACACCCGGCTGCACCTGCCGAACCGGCACGGCGGCGCGACGCTGCCGCAGGTGCTGGCGATCGACATGCGCGAGACGCCGCCCGAGCGCGGCCACTTCCTGGCGCCGCCGCTGATCCAGGCGGTGCAGCAGACGCTGGCGCGCGGGGAGCAGGCGATGCTGTTCCTCAACCGCCGCGGCTACGCGCCGCTGACGCTGTGCCGGCATTGCGGGCACCGCATGCAGTGCCCGAACTGCACCGCCTGGCTGGTGGAGCACCGCGTCCGGCGGGAACTGCAATGCCACCACTGCGGCCATGCCATCCCGATCCCGCCGGAATGCCCGGCCTGCGGCGCCGCCAACAGCCTGACCCCGGTGGGCCCGGGCGTGGAGCGCATCACCGAGGAAGTTGCCGCCCTGTTCCCCGATGCCCGCCGCCTGGTGATGGCCAGCGACACGCTGCCGGGGCCGGATGCCGCCGCCGTCGCGTCCCACGCGATTGCGGACCGGCAGGTGGACCTGATCATCGGCACGCAGATCGTCGCCAAGGGCTGGCACTTCCCGCATCTGACGCTGGTGGGCGTGGTGGACGCCGATCTGGGCCTGGCCGGCGGCGACCTGCGGGCGGCGGAGCGCACCGTGCAGTTGCTCTACCAGGTGGCCGGCCGCGCCGGCCGCGCCGAGGCGCCCGGCCAGGTGCTGCTGCAGACCTTCAGTCCGGAACACCCGGTGATGCAGGCGCTGGTGCAGGGCGACCTGGCGGCGTTCATGGCCAGCGAGGCGGCGCAGCGCCGGCCGGGGCACTGGCCGCCCTATGGCCGGCTGGCGGCGCTGATCGTCAGTGCGGATTCCGCGCTGCTGGCCGACACGCTGGCCCGCGATATCGGCCGCGCCGCCCCGTCCGCGCCCGGGGTGGATGTGCTGGGCCCTGCCCCGGCGCCGCTGTCCATCCTGCGCGGCCGTCACCGGCGGCGGCTGCTGCTGAAGACGCGGCGCGACATCGCGGTGCAGCCGATCCTGCGCGACTGGCTGGCCCAGGTGCCGGTGCCGCGCGGTGCGCGGGTGGACGTGGACGTGGATCCGGTGTCGTTCCTGTAACACCGGGCACGCCTCCAACCGACAAACCGATTCGGGATGCCACCCAACCGGCCCTGCCGCGTTCCCTTCCGAACCGCGTTTCAGGAGGGAGTTTCTCATGGCCGATCACGTGTACAAGGTCGTCGAACTGGTCGGGTCGTCCACCACCAGCCATTCCGAGGCGATCGAGAATGCGATCAGCCGCGCCGGCAAGTCGCTGCGTCACCTGCGCTGGTTCGAAGTGCAGCAGATGCGCGGCGAGATCGAGGCCGGCCGGATCCAGCACTACCAGGTGACGCTGAAGGCAGGCTTCACGCTGGACGACGAGTAGCAGAGCGATGGATGGCCGGTAGCGGCATGACGCCTGGCCGAGCCATGAATTGCCGGGCGACGAACTGCCGGGACTATGAATGGCGGGCCGGATAGCGAAACGACGCATCAGCAGGGGGCGATGAACAGCGGCAATGCGCCCGGTCCCCTGCTGCCCGCCATCATGCCTGGCCGGCATACAGCGCCGCGAGGCTGGCGTGGTCTGTCAGCCAGCACCAACTGTGCGCGCGCACCAGGGCCAGCGCATCCATCAGCGCGATCACCCCGTAGGGGCGGCCGAATATATGCGCGTGCACGGTGATATCCAGGCAGGCGAAGGGGCGGCCCAACCGCTCCCAGCCGGACAGGATATGCGCCAGGGTGCGGGTGAAGGCCGCCGGCTCGTTGCCGTAGCGCACGTATAGCGGCATGTCGTTCACCTCCATGGTGAACGGCATTGCGAGCAGGGCGCCGTCCGGCGTGTCCAGGCGGTATGGCAGGTCGGTGTCGAACGTATCGGCATGCCAGGCGAAGCCGGCGCCCGCCAGCAGCCGTGAGGTGTCGGCGCTGGGGGTGCAGCGCGGGCTGAGCCAGCCCCGTGGCTTCTGCCCCGTGGTGCGGGTCAGGACATCGACGCAGCGGTCGATATCGGTCGCCTCCTCCGCCACCGGCAGGTAGGGTCGCAGCGTGCCCTGGCTCCAGCCGTGGGCGGCCACGACGTGACCGTGGTCAACGATCCCGGCCAGGAGGTCCGGATACCGCTCCGCCACCACGCCGCTGGTGTAAACCACGGCCCGCGCGTTCTGCTCCGCCAGCGCACGCAGCAGATGGCGCATGCCGGTTTTGGGACCGTATTCCGCCCAGGACAGGGCCTGGAAGTCGCGCACGCCGGGCTTCAGGGGATTGCCCATCGGGCCGATGCCGGGGGCGCTGCCCTCCTGCCAGCCTTCCAGCATCACGCTGACCGAGACCGCGAGGGGTCGGCCGGTGGGCCATCCTGGGGGCACGTCGGTCATGGCCTGGCGCGTCCCGGGGTCAGCGTATGGGCGCTTCGCATGCAACGTCCTCCCCGCGAATTCGGTGGAAGAATGCCACGCGGCGGGGGGTGCGTGAATGCGGTGGGAGCCACGGTCGTGCTTGGGCTCGATCCGAACGGGAGTCCTGGGCGGAGGTGATGTATTCACCACAGAGTGCGCGAAGTCCCGCACAGAGTTTCACAGATAGAGGCCTGCTCAGTTCTGAACAGACAGGTTCGGCAGCACACGAACGTTGCGCGAAGCGCTTGCTATAAAGTACTGTGGGACTCTGTGTGCATTTTGTGAAATCTGTGGTGCAATTTTCGCCAATCCGCCGGAACAGGCTGTCGCAGCACGTTCTACCACGATGGGTCACCGCGAAAAGAACGTGGCTCCCGCACGAAGCCACGTTCCGAACGTCGGGCGCTCGGCTACCGAACCGCGCCCAGCGCCCAGGCCAGCACGCCCTTCTGCGCGTGCAGCCGGTTCTCCGCCTCATCGAACACGACCGATTGCGGCCCGTCGATTACCTCCTGCGTGACTTCCTCGCCACGATGCGCCGGCAGGCAGTGCATGAAGATCGCGTCGTGCGCCGCCTTCGCCATCAACGCCGGAGTCACCTGATACGGTGCCAGCAGGTTGTGGCGGCTCTGGTTCGGGTCGTCCGACATGCTGATCCAGGTGTCCGTCACCACGCAGCGGGCGCCGGCCACCGCTTCGGCCGGGTCATCGGTCAGTTCGATCCGGCCGCCCTGGGCGCGCGCCCAGTCCAGCACGTCCTGCGGCGGGCGCAGTTCGGCGGGCGTGGCCAGGCGCAGGACGAAGCCGAAGCGCACCGCGGCCTCGATCCAGCTCCGGGCGACGTTGTTGCCGTCGCCGCACCAGGCGACCACCTGGCCGGCGATGGGGCCGCGGTGCTCCTCGAAGGTCATCACGTCCGCCATCAACTGGCAGGGGTGGGACGTATCGGTCAGACCGTTGATCACCGGCACCGTGGCATGCTGCGCCAGTTCGTGCAGCTTGGCCGAACTGTCGGTGCGCAGCATGATCGCATCGACATAGCGGGACAGCACGCGGGCGGTGTCGGCCGCGGTTTCCCCGCGGCCGATCTGCATTTCCCGCCCCGACAGCACCACGACGTCGCCGCCCAGTTGCCGCATGCCCACCTCGAAGGAGACGCGCGTGCGGGTGGAGGGCTTCTCGAAGATCAGCGCCAGGGTCTTGCCCGCCAGCGGACGGGACGAGGTTCCACCACGCTTGTAGTTGCCCGCCACGTCCAGCATCTGCCGCAGCGTCGCGGGCTGGAAATCGCGCAGATCAAGGAAATGGCGCAGGCCGGTCTCCTCGGGAGACCGGTCCGCCCCGCTCATCCGGCGACTGGCGGATGCGCTCATGACGAAGCCTTGTCGGCGGCGGGCAGCACGCGGCGGGTGGCGCGGCGGAGCATCGTCACCGCCTCGTCCAGGTCGGCGTCGGTCACCACCAGCGGCGGTGCCAGGCGCAGCACGTTGTCGCCGGCGGTAATCGCCATCAGGCCCTCGGCGACGCAGGCGGCCTGCACCTCGCCCTGTGGCAGCACGCATTTCAGGCCCTGCAACAGGCCCAGGCCGCGCGCGTCGGAGAACACCTGCGGATATTCGCGGGCGATCTCCTCCAGTTCGGCGTGCAGGCGGTTGCCCTTGCGCTGCACGTCCTCCAGGAAGCCGGGCGCGAGGACGATGTCCAGCACCGCATTACCGGCGGCGCAGGCCAGCGGGTTGCCGCCGAAGGTGGTGCCGTGGGTGCCGGGCTTCAGCGCCTTGGCGAACTCCTCCTTCGCCAGCACGGCGCCCAGCGGAAAGCCGCCGCCGATGCCCTTGGCCGCCGACATGACGTCCGGCGTGATGCCGGCCCATTCATGCGCGAACAGCTTGCCGGTGCGGCCCATGCCGGACTGCACCTCGTCCATGCCCAGGATCAGGCCGAACTCGTCGCACACCGCGCGCAGGTCGCGCAGGAACTGCATGTCGGCCGGGCGCACGCCGCCCTCGCCCTGGATCGGCTCGACGATGATGCCGCAGGTGGCCGGGCCGATGGCGTTGCGCACCGCGTTCATGTTGTTGAACGGCACCTGGTCGAAGCCTTCGACCACCGGGCCGAAGCCCTCCAGGTACTTGGTGTTGCCGGTGGCGGCGAGCGTGGCCAGGGTGCGGCCGTGGAACGCGCCTTCGAAGGTGATGAAGCGGAAGCGCTCGGGCTTGCCGGCATCCGACATCGCGCGGCGCATCATCTTGATCAGGCCCTCGTTCGCCTCGGCGCCCGAATTGCAGAAGAACACGCTGTCCGCGAAGGTCGCATCGACCAGCCGCTGCGCCAGGGTCTCCGCCTGGGGGATGCGGTACAGGTTGGAGACATGCATCACCTTGGCGGCCTGTTCGGCGATCGCCCGGGACAGATGCGGATGGCCGTGGCCCAGCGAAGCGGTGGCGATGCCGGACCCGAAATCGAGAAATCGTCGCCCGTCCACCGTCCACAACCAGGCACCTTCGCCCCGCTCGAACGCGAGGTCGGCACGGGCGTAGTTCGGAAGCAGAGCGGAAATCATGGGGGGTTCTGACCCTCGTTGGGTAAATCCAAAGGCTCCGCCGCCCGCGAACCATTCGGGGCGGGTCCAAAGGAACCCCGATCATTGGGCGGACAGCCCCCGCGAGTCAAACCAGCGTGCCAACGGCGCACGATCCAGCGTATGGACCGCACATGGCCGTCAGGCGGCATGCGCGGTCCGGGGGCCCTCCGCACCCGCGATGGCGGCAACGGCCTGCTGCATGGTCCGGGCCTCGTCCGGCGTGGCGAAGACGAAGGACAGGTGGAGCGTGCCCTCGCTGCGCCCGACCACGCGGACCGCAACCTCCGGCAGGCCGGACGCCTCCAGGCGCGCGTTGGTGACGCCGGGGGCCTCGCCGGCGAAACGGGCACCGCCGTCGGACAGGTCCTGCAGCATGCCGCTGCAGGCCCCGCCGTCGTGCTGCAGCCGGGCCGGCATATGAACTGAGGTCCGCCCATTGGCGCGCCGGTCCAGTTCCGCCACGCGATTGCGCAGGATCCCCATCAGCGCGGTCTGCAGGCCGCTGATCTGCTCGACCGCATCACGGCTGATCGCCTGGGTGGAGCTGACACCCTCGGCGCAGCGCGTTGCCAGGCCGGTCAGGTCGTTCACGCAGTCCGCAGTGCGCCCGGCCGAGGCCGAGGCGCCGCCAATCGCCTGGGCGATACGACCGGTGGCGGTGGACTGTTCTTCCACCGCCGCGGCGACCCGGGTGGCGATTTTGTCCAGATCGGCCACCGCACTGACGATCCCGTCCAGCGCCTGCTGCGCGCGATGGGCCGAGGCGCTGATCGCCTCGACCCGGGCCGCGATCTGGTCCGTGCTTTGCGACGTCTGGTGCGCCAGTTGCTTGACCTCGGTGGCGACCACCGCGAAGCCCTTGCCGGCCTCGCCGGCGCGGGCGGCCTCGATCGTGGCGTTGAGTGCCAGCAGGTTGGTGCGGTCGGCGATTTCACCGATCAGGCGGGCGACGTCCTGCACCTCGCCGACGCTGCCGAACAGCGCGGCGAAGCTTTCCCGGGTCTCGTCGGTGCGGGTGACCACGCCGCGCGTGGTGGCGGCGGCGTTCTCCATCTGCTGCGCCACCTCGGCGATCGCCGCTTCCAGGCCGCGTGCCGCATCCGCGGCGGCGTCGGTTTCCTGCCGGCCGTCGAGCGCGAGCCGGGCGGCATCCTCGGCGCCGGCGCTGATGGCGGCGATGTTCTGGCTGACCTCGGCGGCGATCCCGGCCACGCGGTCGGCCAGGCCGGCGACGCCCTGTACGGCCTCGCTGCTTTCGCGCTCGATCAGGTGTCCCACATCGTGCACCGCCGCAACGCGCACACGGTCCGACTCCCGCTGCAGCTCGGCCTGCTTGTCTTCCAGGGCGCGGTGGGCCAGGGCGGTCTCCTGGAAGCGACGGGTCGCGGCCAGCAGTTGGGCGATTTCGTTGCTGCCGGTCATCGTCGGCACCGGGATATCGAGATTGCCCTCGGTGAGCCCGTGCAATGCGCCGATCGCGCGATTCAGCGGCCGGACGACACGACGCAGGATGTACCAGATCGCCAGCGCCGCCACGGCAAGCGCCCCGAGCCAGATGGCGATCGAGATGATGAGCTTGTGCTGTCCGGCGGTGCGCTGCTGCTGCATCAACCCATTCAGCGCGGTGTTGACGGCGGCCTCCCCGGTGCGCATCGCACTGATGGCAGCGGTGGCGTCGGCGAACCACGCGGCCGAGGTCACCGGCCAGGGAGCGCCGGCTTCCGCGGCCTTGAACACCGGTGCCCGTTTCGCCGCGAACGTCTGGAAGGTTGCCACCCCGGCCGCCCGCACCGCCCGCGCCACCGGCGGCGGCAGCAGGTCCAGGCGCGGCTGGATACGCATCCACGCGGCCTCCACCCGCCCGTTCAGCAGGCCGAGATGGGTCATGGTGGCCGGCGACAGGCGCGCGTTGGCGCCGATCGCGCCGTTCACCTGGCCGCGCTCCCGCCCGGTGTATTCCGCCATGTCGGCCAGCGCGTCGCGCACGGCGATCAGCCGGGTCATGGCGTTCTCGCTGTTGGCGCTGGAGTCCAGCACGCGGCGCAAGCGGGTAACGGCATCGATCTGCGCTGTCGCGGCCGGGAACCATTGCGCCCGGGATGGTCCGGCCGCCTTGCCCTGCACCGCCTGTCGCACAGCCGCGCGCAGATCAGCCACGCGCGCCGTCGCCTCATTCAGCGGGCCGAGCGCCGCCTGCAGCCGTTGCGGATCGATCCCCGGCAGGGTTGTCAGCTCTCCCAACGCCGCATGCAGGGCGGCCTCGGCCTGTTTCTGCTGCGTCGTGATGGAGGCCAGAAGCTTCGGGGGCGTCTTCGCCGGCGCCGCCAGAATGCCGTTCGTCAGGCCGCGTTCGGCGGCAAGGTGCGCCGCCGCGTCCAGCAACAGGCCGCTGCGCTCCTCGACCAGGCGGTTCTGGGCGTAGCGCCCGACCTCGGACCAGGAGGTGATGCAGTTCTGGGCAAGCTGCGCGGCCAGAGCGAGGCCAAGCAGAACGATGGCGGCAATGATGCGGAGTGCTAGCGACATGGTGGCGATTATTCGCGGCAAACCCTGCCAACGGGTTAACCGCGGCCGGGAATCCCGTCGGCGCCGCGGCGGGACCGTTGTCGGGTCGGCTTGCTGATCCGCCGTCCGCGGGAGACACTTGGGGCAAGTGTTCCGTTCAGCCTCTGCCTCCCAGGAGATTCCGTCATGCCGCGTCTGAAGTTCGGCGCCTTCCTCGCCCCGCATCATCCGATCGGCGAGCATCCGATGTTGCAGTTCCGCCGCGACCTGGACCTGGTCGAGCATCTGGACAGCCTGGGCTACGACGAGTTCTGGTGCGGCGAACACCATTCCAGCGGCTGGGAAATGATCGCGTCGCCCGAAATGTTCCTGGCCGCGGCGGGCGAACGGTCGAAGCGCATCAAGCTCGCCACAGGCGTCGTGTCGCTGCCGTACCATCACCCGTTCAACGTGGCGCAGCGCATCGTGCAACTGGACCACATGACCGGCGGGCGTGTCATTTTCGGCTCGGGCCCCGGCGCGCTGGCCTCCGACGCCCACACCCTCGGCGTCGATCCGATGCTGCTGCGTGACCGGCAGGATGAGGCGATCGGCATCATCCGCCGCCTGTTCAACGGCGAACGCGTCACCGCGAAGAGCGACTGGTTCACCATGCAGGACGCCGCGCTGCAGTTGCTGCCGCTGCAGGAGGACATGCCCTTCGCCGTGGCGTCGCAGATCAGCCCGTCGGGGATGACGCTGGCAGGGAAGCACGGGATCGGCATCATCTCGATCGGCTCGCTGTCGCAGCAGGGGCTGAACGCGCTGCCGACGCAGTGGGGCTTCGCCGAGTCCGCCGCGGCGAAACACGGCCAGACGGTGGACCGCAGGAACTGGCGCGTGCTGCTGAGCTGGCACATCGCGGAGACCCGGGAAGAGGCGCGCATCCAGGCCCGCGACGGGCTGTTCCGTCACCACAATGAGTACATCACCGGCACGCTGCAGCGCCCAGGGGCCAAGCCGTTCAAGACGCCGGACCAGGCGGTGGACCTGACGGCGTATTCCGACGGCGCGGTGGCGACGATCGGCACGCCGGACGACCTGGTGGCGCGGATCAAGCAGGTGCTGGAGATGAGCGGCGGGTTCGGCACCGTCGTCGGCTTCGTGCACGACTGGGCGAATCCGGAGAACACCAGGCGGAGCTGGGACATGGTGGCGCGCTACGTGGTGCCGGAGATCAACGGCTACCTCGCCGGGCTGCGCAAGTCGCGCGAGTTCGTCGCCACCAACCGCGAATACTTCGAGCGGGCCCGGGACGCGGTGATGGCGAAGATCAGCGAGAATGAGGCGGCGGCTGCAGCGCTGTCGTTGACGAAATCACCGATGCTGAGTGCGTCCGCCAGCAACGTGCCGGACCTGGACAAGGCGCGCGCCAAGACCGGAACGCGCTGACGGCGCCGGAAGACGGCGTAAGAAGCACGATGCGGAAGCAGCCTCAGCGGAATGCGGCGCCGCCGAACGAAGCGGCGCTGCATGAGGCGGCGCTGGCGCATCTCGCCCGCTACGCCGCGACCGAGGCGGGACTCCGGCGCGTGCTGGACCGGAGGGTGGATCGCTGGGCACGGTCGGCGGGCGCCGAGGGCGACCCGGACACCATTGCCGCCCAGGCCGCCACGGCGCGCCAGGCCGTGCGCACAGTCGTCGCTCGGCTGGCTGCATCCGGCGTGGTCAGCGACGCGGCGTTCGCCGAAAGCCGCGCGCGCAGCCTGACCCGGGCCGGCCGGTCGCGCCAGGCGGTGGCGGCGCATCTGGCGGCGAAAGGGGTGGACCGGGCGCTGGCACTGGCGGCGGTGCCGGACGATCCGGACACGCAACTGGCGGCGGCGCTGGCGCTGGCGCGGCGGCGGCGGATCGGGCCGTTCCGGCCGGGGGACCCGCCCGACCAGGATGGGCGCCGGCGGGAGCTGGCGGTGATGGCGCGGGCCGGGTTCCCACAGCCTGTCGCGTCGCGGGCGCTGGCGATGGAGCCGGAGACGGCGGACGCCTTAGTGGCCGCGTTGCGGCGGGGCTGAGGATGCCGGCGCGGCCGCTGGACCGAGGTTCGCGGCGAGGAAAACCTTGATCCTCTTCCAGGCATCGCGGGTTGCGGCGCGATCGTAGCGCAGGACGTGGCCCATGTAGTGCCGCGGCGGCGACGGGGAGTCGAAGGCGTGCGTCGCGCCGGGATACACCGTCAGGCTTACTGCGCCGCCGCCGGATGACCGGGCCAGGCCGGTCTCGCTGGCACGGGCGACCATCTTCCGGCAGACGGAGGGTGAGGCCCAGTCGTCGTGGTCGCCGATCAGGATCAGGGTGGGGGCGTCAAAGTCGCCGGAACTGCGGCGGCAGGGCGGATAGAAGGCCACGGCTGCCCGGAACTGCTGTGACTGGCCGCGATCCAGCAAATCATGTTGGACAGCAAGCAGCGAACCGAGGCCACCCATGGAAAAGCCGAGCACGGCGATGGTGTGCGGTTGGACGAATGGCTGGGCGGCGAGGTAGCGCAGCGCGGCGTGGGCGTCGATCGCCTCGGGTTCCGAGCCGGGCGGGCCGCCGCAATGGTTCTCGTTGCCCAGGCTGTCGAGTGCCAGGGCGACATAGCCCAGACGCCGGAGGCGCAGGGCAGCGGCGATGTCGTGCAGGCCGAAGCCGGCGCACCCGTGCAGGACAACGACGGCTGGGAAGGGGCCTTGGCCGGCGGGGCGGGCGAGGTAGCCGTACAGCGGCGGGGCAGGTGTTGTGGGCGGAGACGTCGCGCGGTGGGCGGCGACCTGGACGAGTTCGTCGGCGCGCGCGGGGATGGCGACCGCGCAGAGGCCGAGCAGAGCGAAGAGGATGAAGGTTCGGACGGTGGGCCAGCCGAGGCCGCTCCGACCCATTCCGCATGGGGAGGCGGGCATGTGCCCGCTACGCGTTGCAATGGGCATGCTGGCACCAGCCCTTCATGTCATGATCGGGCCTGACCCGGCCATCGACGCCGGAACGATCGGGTCGGGATGCAGCGGAACCCGCCTGGACGGGGGCAGATGGCCGGGTCAGGCCCGGCCATGACGCGGAAGAGCGGTGTTTGCCGGCACAATCTGGTCGGCTGTGGGGCATATACCCCACAGACCTGCCCAGCATGTGCTCCTGAGACCTGCCTGGCATCTGCTCCCGCCAAAGCCGCTTTCGCAAGCGGCATGGCAGTAGCAGGGCCTTGCGTCTGCGGGTCACGCGGAGGCCGTCGTTGTCGCCGGTCCCCCGCGTTGCCGGGTCAGGCGGCTTTCGCGACCGCGCGGCGGGCGACGACGCCGATCAGGTGGGCACGGTATTCGGCGCTGGCATGGATGTCGCCGTTCAGCCCGTCGGCCGCGACCTTGACGTTGGCGATCGCGTCCGGGGAGAAGTTGGACGACAGCGCCTGCTCCATCTCCTTCTGGCGGAACACGCCGTCCTGTCCCGCGCCGGTGACCGCGACGCGCACGCCGTTCGCGGTCTGCGCCACGAATACGCCGACGATCGCGTAGCGGGACGCCGGGTTGGGGAACTTCTCGTAGCCCGCCTTCTGCGGGATGGGGAATTCCACCGCGGTGATGATCTCGTCCTGCTCCAGCGCCGTGGTGAACATGCCCTGGAAGAAATCATCCGCCGGGATCGAGCGCTTGTTGGTCTTCACCGTCGCGCCGGTGCCCAGCACCGCCGAGGGGTAGTCCGCCGACGGATCGTTGTTGGCCAGGCTGCCGCCGATGGTGCCGCGGTGGCGCACCGCCTCGTCGCCGATATGCGCGGCGAGGCCAGCCAGGGCGGGGAACTTCGCCTTCACGTCGGCGCTGTTCGCCACCGTCGCGTGCGTGGTCATGGCGCCGATGGTCAGCGTGTTGCCGGACACCGTGATGCCGGACAGGTTCAGCTTCGCCAGGTCCACCACCACGCTGGGCTTGTTCAGGCGCTGCTTCAGCACCGGGATCAGCGTCATGCCGCCGGCCAGCGCCTTTGCCTCCATGTCCTCGCCCAGCACCTTCGCCGCGTCGGCGAGGTTGGTCGGCTTCTGATAGGCAAAATCGTACATCTTGCTCTTCCCTCGCGCTTATTCGGCTGCCATGCGGGGCGCGCCCGCCTGGATGATCGACCACAGTTTCTGCGGCGTCGCCGGCATGTCGAGATGGCGCACGCCATAGTCCTTCAGCGCGTCCACCACGGCG
The DNA here is from genome assembly GCA_963721065.1 of uncultured Alphaproteobacteria bacterium. GTDB lineage: Bacteria > Pseudomonadota > Alphaproteobacteria > Acetobacterales > Acetobacteraceae > CAWBLP01. Next base: position 464,888 of record CAVRHO010000005.1, on the reverse strand, counting down.
TTGATCACCGCCGGCGGCGAGCCGATGGCGCCCACCTCACCGCAGCCTTTCACGCCCAGCGGGTTGTGCGTGCACAGGGTGATCTCGGTGCCGACGGTGATGTTCGGCACGTTGTCGGCGCGCGGCATGGTGTAGTCCATGTAGCTGCCGCTGAGCAGTTGGCCGGCCTCATCGTACACCGCGCGCTCCAGCAGCGCCTGGCCGATGCCCTGGGCGACGCCGCCCTGCACCTGGCCCTCGACGATCATCGGGTTGATCACCCGGCCGACGTCGTCCACCGCGACGAAGTTCACCACCGCGGGAACGCCGGTCTCCGTGTCGATCTCGACTTCGCAGACATGGCAGCCGCCGGGGAAGGTGAAGTTCTTCGGGTCGTAGAACGCGGTCTCGTCCAGGCCGGGCTCCAGCTCCTCGATCGGGTAGTTGTGCGGCACGTAGGCGGCCAGGGAGATTTCGGTCAGCGTCTTTTCCTTGTCGGTGCCGGCGACGCTGAACTTGCCGTCCTTGAACTCGATGTCCTCGACCGAGGCTTCCAGCAGGTGGGCGGCGATCTTCTTGCCCTTGGCGATGATCTTGTCCATCGCCTTCACCATGGCGGTGCCGCCGACCGCCAGGCTGCGGCTGCCGTAGGTGCCCATGCCGAACGGGATCTTGCTGGTGTCGCCGTGCACCACCTCCACCTGGTCCATGGGGACGCCGAGCTGATCGGTGACGAGCTGGGCGAGGGTGGTTTCGTGGCCCTGACCGTGGCTGTGCGTGCCGGTATAGACGGTGACGCTGCCGGTGGGATGGACGCGGATATTGGCAACCTCATACAGGCCGGCGCGGGCACCCAGAGACCCGACCACTGCGGAGGGAGCGATACCGCAGGCTTCCAGGTAGGTGGAAACGCCGATGCCGCGCAGCTTGCCCTGCTTCTTTGCCGCTTCCCGGCGCGCCTCGAAGCCGGCGTAGTCGGCCACCTTCAACGCCATGTCCAGCGTCGCCTGGTAGTTGCCGCTGTCGTACTGCAGCGCCACCGGCGTCTGGTAGGGGAAGGCGTCGGCGGGGATGAAGTTCTTGCGGCGGATTTCCACCCGGTCCATGCCGGTTTCCTGGGCGATGACATCGACCAGGCGCTCCAGCAGGTAGGTGGCCTCCGGCCGGCCGGCACCGCGATAGGCGTCCACCGGCACGGTGTTGGTGAACATCGCCTTCACCTCGGCGTAGATCGCCGGGGTCTTGTACACGCCGGCCAGCAGCGTCGCGTACAGGTAGGTCGGCACGCAGGGGGCGAAGGTGGACAGGTAGGCGCCCATGTTCGCCAGCGTGGAAACGCGCAGCGCCAGGAAGTGGCCCTCGGCGTCCAGCGCCATTTCGGCGGTGCTGACGTGGTCGCGGCCATGCGCGTCGGACATGAAGCTTTCGTTGCGCTCCGCCGTCCACTTGATCGGCCGGCGCACCTTGGCGGACGCCCAGGTGACGATCGCCTCTTCCGCATAATGATAGATCTTGGAGCCGAAGCCGCCGCCCACATCGGGGGCCACCACGCGCAGCTTGTTCTCCGGGATGTGCAGCACGAAGGCGCCCATCAGCAGGCGGATCACGTGCGGGTTCTGGCTGGTGGTGTACAGCGTGTAGTCGCCGCTGGAGGTGTCGAACTCACCGACCGCGGCGCGGGGTTCCATGGCGTTGGGGATCAGCCGGTTGTTGACCAGGTCCAGCTTCACCACCTTGGCGGCCTTGGCGAAGGCGCTGTCCACCACATCCTTGTCGCCGATGTGCCAGTCGTAGCAGACGTTGCCGGGCACATCGTCATGCACCAGCGAGGCGCCGCCTGCCGCCGCTTCGGTCACCGTCGCCACCGCGGGCAGGTCGGTGTAGTCCACCTCCAGCAGTTCCGCGGCGTCCTTTGCCTGCTGCCGGCTCTCGGCGATCACCACCGCGACGGGGTCGCCGACATGGCGCACCTTGCCGACCGCGATCACCGGGTGCGGCGGCTCAGCCATCGGCGAGCCGTCCTTGCTGTGGATCTGCCAGCCGCAGGGCAGGCCGCCGATCTCCTCCTTCGCCATGTCGGCGCCGGTGAACACCGCCAGCACGCCGGGCGCCTTCGCCGCGGCCTGGGTGTTGATGCTGTTGATCTTCGCGTGCGGCCGGTCGGCGCGCTTGATGAACGCATAGACCTGGCCGGGGCGGTTGATGTCGTCGGTGTAGTGGCCCAGGCCGCTGAGGAAACGCACATCTTCCTTGCGGCGGACGGCGGCTCCGATGCCTTCGAATGGCATGACGTGTCTCCCTTTGCGTGCGGCGTCTTATTCGGCGGCGGCCTGGGTCTTGTTGTGCATCAGTGGCCACGCGGCGGCGATCGCCTTCACGATGTTATGGTAGCCGGTGCAGCGGCAGATATTGCCTTCCAGCCCTTCGCGGATCTGCTTTTCGCTCAGGCCCTCGGGGTGGGAATTCACCAGGTCGATCGCGCTCATCACCATGCCGGGGGTGCAGAAGCCGCACTGCAAGGCGTGATGCTCGCGGAACATTTCCTGCATCGGGTGCAGCGTGCCGTCGGCGGCGGCAAGGCCTTCGATGGTGACCACGTTGGTGCCATCGGCCTGCAATGCCAGCATGGTGCAGGACTTGGCGGAAACGCCGTCCACATGCACGACACAGGCGCCGCACTGGCTCGTGTCGCAGCCGACATGGGTGCCGGTCATGCCCAGCTTCTCACGCAACAGCTCCACCAGGAGGGTGCGGCCCTCGACCTCGACCGTGTGCTGCTTTCCGTTCACCGTCAGGGTTACCTGAGGCATCGCGCTCCCCTTCGTTCTCGCCGAATGTTGCGACAGGTTGGCCCGCCGGGGCAGGCCCAGGCGGGTCAAGGTGGCGGAGTGTGGTCGCGGCGGCGGGATGCGGTCAAGCGGGCTGCGGCGTTAAGACGCAGGCAACGCAACCGTAATGTCCGTGCGGGCGAAGTCGTCGCCCTTGAACAGCAGCGGGATGCGGCGGTGGCTGGCGAGAGCATAGGACGCGCAGTCGCCGCAGTTCAGCCGGGCGGGGTGGCGGCCCTTGCCGAAGCGGAGAAAGGCGTCGCGGGCGATGCGGGCCAGGTCCGCGTCGTGGGGGACGATTTCGATGCGGGCTTTCGCGATGAGTTCTTCCAGTTCGCGCCACGGGTCCTTGTCGCCCAGCCGGCCCGCGAGAACCATCGACGCTTCCTGCAGACTGACGGCCGACATGCACGTGACGGTCGTCGCCGCAGGCATTGCCTGAACGTCGGCGGCCTCCGGTTCATTGAGCAGGATGGAGATGAGCGCGGAGGTGTCCGCCGCAATCACCAGGCCGTTCTCGTCATAGAGATCGTCCTCGGTGAAGGGGGGCGCATCCTTGAGCAGGGCGGCACTGCGTTCGGCGATCTCCGGCCAGCGACTGCACGATCGCGCCTCGACCTCCTCCGGCGCTTCGCGCTCGGCGCCGCACGCCGTTGTCGATGAATTCCGCGCCGGCCTGTTCCAGAGTTCGGCGCACCTCATCCACCGTACCCGCAGCCACTTTTCCCATGCCGTCCACAGCTTCCAACCGCCGGACAGTCACGGTGGACACATTCGCCCGGCGGGCGAGTTCGTCCTGCTCCATGCGGAGCAGGGCACGGGCGGCACGGATCTGCTCGGGCGTGATCAGCATGAGCGATATATATCATCGCGGAGGTGACAATCAAACCGAAGCCCGGGCGACGCGCGGTGGCGGACGGGTCAGAGGAACGTCTTCAGGACCAGCGCGACGACACCGGCGACCGTCACGCCGGTCATCCACTTCAGAAGGAGCTGGTCCGCCTCGATCCGACCGAACCGTCCCTCATGATCAGCGATGGATCGCACGGCAGCACGTGCCTTGTCCTCTGGCGCACCCGCCGAAAGAAACGCGTCGTACACCTCAGCGGATCATGGTGGCCACTGGCCTGGCCCTTCGCCAACGGAACGCCATCGCCATACAACCCAAACCCGAACAGGGCGGTAACGCGATCCTACCAGGCGCGTATCAGGGCGACGTTGCCGCCATCGCGACCTTATCGCGTGCGCCCACCGGCACCACCTCCTCACCCGGCACGTGCTGCAGGTGACAGGCCGACAGGTGGCCGTCGCCGACCGGGCGCAGCGCCGGCTCTTCCGTGCGGCAGCGATCGAACACGAACGGGCAGCGGGTGTGGAAGCGGCAGCCGCTTGGCGGGTTGATCGGGCTGGGGACGTCGCCGGTCAGGATGATGCGCTGGCGCTTTGCCGCCGGGTCGGGCACCGGCACCGCGGACAGCAACGCCCGTGTGTAGGGGTGGTGCGACTTCGCGAACAGCGTGCGGCGGTCGGCCAGCTCCACGATCTTGCCCAGGTACATCACCGCCACGCGGTGGGTCAGGTGCTCGACGATCGCCAGGTCGTGGCTGATGAACAGCAGCGTCAGGCCCAGCTCATCCTGCAGGTCCGACAGCAGGTTGATGATCTGCGCCTTCACCGAGACATCCAGCGCGGACACGGCCTCGTCGCAGATGATCAGGTCGGCACCGGGGGCCAGGGCGCGGGCGATGCCGATGCGCTGGCGCTGGCCGCCGGAGAACTCGTGCGGGTAGCGACCGGCGGCATCACGCGGAAGCCGCACCTTGTCGATCAGTTCCGCCACCCGCCGGTCCAGCTCCGCTCGGCTGCGGGCCAGGCCGAAATTGGTGATCGGCTCGGTCAGGATCTCGCGCACCTTCATGCGCGGGTTCAGGCTGGAGAACGGGTCCTGGAACACCACCTGGATGCGCCGGCGCAGCGGGCGGAGCCGCGGGCCGGGCATGTTGTCGATGCGCTCGCCGTCCAGCAGGACCTCGCCGCTGGTTATGGGGAACAGGCGTAGGATCGCCTTCCCCACGGTGGACTTGCCACATCCGGACTCGCCCACCAGCGACAGGGTTTCGCCGCGCTGGATATCGAAGCTGACGCCGTCCACGGCGTGCACTTTCGCGGTGACCTGGCCCAGCACGCCGCCACGCAGGGGGAAGTGCTTCTTCAGGTCATGGACTTCGAGCAGGGGGCGGTCAGACATCGTCGGCTCGCAGGGCTGGGCACCGTGCGGGGGTGCAAGGGCGGGTGGCCGTGGTGCGCGCGTTCATGCGGCCATCCGGCGTTCGGCGTAGTGGCAGGCGACGGCGTGGTCCGGCGCCTTCACCTCGATCGCCGGCGCCACGGAGCGGCAAAGGTCGGTGACCATCGGGCAGCGGCCCGCGAACGGGCAGCCCTCGATCCGCTGGCGCAGGCTGGGCACCAGGCCGGGGATTTCCGCCAGCTTGGTGCGGCCTTCGTCCGCGAGGGACGATCCCAGCTTGGGAACGGCGCCGAGCAGGCCGCGCGTGTAGGGGTGCAGCGGGTTGGCGAAGATGTCGGCGACCGGCGCTTCCTCCACCTTGCGGCCGGCGTACATCACCACCACGCGTTCGGCCATTTCCGCGACCACGCCCAGGTCGTGCGTGATCAGCAGGATCGCCGAGCCCATGCGGGTCTTCAGGTCGCGCATCAGGTCCAGGATCTGCGCCTGGATGGTCACGTCCAGCGCGGTGGTCGGCTCGTCGGCGATCAGCAGCTTGGGATTGCAGGCCAGCGCCATGGCGATCATCACCCGCTGACGCATGCCGCCGGACATCTGGTGCGGGTACTCGCGCACCCGCCGTTCCGGCGCCGGGATGCCCACCAGGCGCAGCGCCTCGATCGCCTTCTTCTCGGCCTCGCGGGCGCTCAGGCGCTGGTGCAGCACCAGCGTCTCGCCGATCTGCCGGCCGACAGTCAGCACCGGGTTCAGGCTGGTCATCGGTTCCTGGAAGATCATGGAGATCGCGTTGCCGCGCAGGTCCCGCATCTCGGCTTCGGACAGCGCCAGCAGGTCGCGGCCCTGGAAGCGGATGGAACCGGCGATCTTGCCGGGCGGCTGCGGGATCAGGCGCAGGATCGACATCGAGGTGACCGACTTGCCGCAGCCGGATTCACCCACCAGCGCGACGGTCTCGCCCGGCTCGATATGGAACGACACACCCTCGACAGCCCGCACCACGCCATCCGGCGTGCCGAAATGCGTCTGCAGATTTTCGACTTCCAGCAGTGCCATCCTACAGCCGCTTCGCCAGCCGCGGGTCCAGTGCGTCGCGCAGCCCGTCACCCAGCAGGTTCACCGCCAGCACGGTGATCGACAGGAACACCGCCGGAAAGAACACGATATACGGTTTGATCTGCCACAACGCCCGGCCCTCGGCCATGATGTTGCCCCAGCTTGGGGTGATCGGCGGCGTGCCGGCGCCGATGAAGGACAGGATCGCCTCCACGATCATTGCCGAGGCGCAGATGAACGTCGCCTGCACCAGCAGCGGCGCGACCGTGTTGGGCAGGATGTGGCGCCAGATGATCATCGGCACGCGCGTGCCGGAGGCGATGGCGGCTTCCACGTAGGGCTGCTCCCGCAGGTACAGCACCACGCCGCGGATCAGCCGAGCCACGCGCGGGACTTCGGTCACGCTGATGGCGATGATGACGTTGCCAACCGATCCGCGGGTCAGCGCCATCAGCGCGATCGCCAGCAGGATGGCGGGGATCGACATCAGCCCGTCCATCACCCGCATGATGATGGAGTCCAGAATGCGGGAGAAACCCGAGATCACGCCGATCAGCGTACCGATCGCGGATGCAACCGCCGCCACGGCGAAGCCCACGATCAGCGACACACGGGCGCCGTACATCACGCGCGAATAGACGTCGCGGCCCAGCATGTCGGTGCCGAACCAGTATTGCGCGGAGGGCGGGCGCAGGCGCTTGATCGGAGAGATTGCGGTGGGATCCACCGTGCCGAGATACGGCGCGAAGATGGCGATGAAGATCATGACGCCGAGCAGGACGCCGCCGAAGACGATGGTGGGATGGCGGTGGACGAAGGTCATGATGCGGCCGCGCTGCTTGCGCGGTGGCAGCACGTCGGGCAGGGGCGGCGCCGCGGTATAGCCGGGCGGAGCGGTGGTCGTGCTCATTGCGGAAGGCTCCCCGCTGGAGTTTGGGCTTTTTGCGACAGCGCCGGATGCGGTTGCGTGTTCAATACCGGATCCTCGGGTCGAACAGCGTGTAGAGCAGATCAACGATCAGGTTCACCACGACGTAGGCGAAGCTGAACAGCAGCACGACGCCCTGGATCACCGGGTAGTCGCGCCGCAGGATCGCATCCACGGTCAGACGGCCGAGGCCGGGGATGGCGAACACGCTTTCGGTGACCACCGCGCCGCCGATCAGCGCGGCGAAACCGATGCCGATGACGGTGACGATCGGCACGCCGGCATTCTTCAGGGCGTGCACGAACAGGATGGCGTGCTGGCCGACGCCTTTCGCCTTGGCGGTGCGTACGTAGTCCTGGCTGAGCACTTCCACCATCGTCGCGCGGGTGATGCGGGCCAGCAGCGCGATATAGATCAGCCCCAGCGCCACCGACGGCAGGATCAGCGTGCGCAGGAACGGCCAGAAGCCGTGGCTGAGCGGGGTGAAGCCCTGCACCGGCAGCCAGCCCAGGCGCAGCGCGAACACGTAGGCCAGCAGGTAGCCCAGCACGAACACCGGCGTGGAGAAGCCGAACACTGCGACCATCATCACCAGCCGGTCGATCCAGGACCCCTGCTTCCATGCGGCGAGCACGCCCAGGGGAATGGCGATACTGATCGAGATGATCATCGTCAGTATCAGCAGCGATACGGTGGGTTCCAGCCGCTGGGCGATCAGGTGGGTCACCGGCAGGTTGGTGAAAATCGAGGTGCCGAGGTTGCCGTGCAGGACGCGCCAGAACCAGTCACCGAAGCGCACCAGGAAAGGCCGGTCCAACCCCAGCGAAATGCGGATGCGCGCGACGTCGGCCGGGCTGGCCTGGTCGCCGGCGATGATCGCCGCGGGATCGCCAGGGGCGATGTAGAGCAGGCTGAAGACGAAGAACGCGACGAGGAGAACCACCGGGATCGTGGCGAGGATGCGCCGGACGGCGTAGGCAAGCATCTGGGGATCCGCTCAGCTCTGGGTCATGGCCGGGGGGCCGGGCACAGTGGTTCGGCATGTGCCGCGAGCGACCGGAGTTCTGGCTCGCGTCGGGCGGCGCCGCAAACCATCCGGGGTTCGGCCAGGGTCGTGAGGCGGCGTGCTCCGGAGCCGCTTGGGGGGTGCAAGCGGCAGTGGCAAAGTTCCGGCGGTTACACATCTCATGGCCCTGTCCCAGACGGGTTGTTTGTGGCCGCTGCCTCCCTGCCAGCGTGTATCCCCCTACCCTGCCCCAGTCGCGCGCCGAAGGCCAGAGAATCATGCACCGGCCCTTCCAGGTGCGCCGGCCGCCCGGGTACGGCCGCCGCAGCGGAGGCTACAGGCGCAGGCGCACCCCGGCGAGCACGTTGGGGCCGGGGGTCTGATAGCCGTTCACCGGTTCGAACTGCGAGTAGAAGATGTTGCGTGCGTCGAGATAAAGCGTGACGTGCGGGGTCACTGTGTAGGTCACGGTCAGATTGGCGATCAGGCCGTGACCGGAGGTGCCGATCGAACCGGTGCTGAACCCGGCGTTGTCGAACAGATAGTCGCGGAAGGCCCCGGTGAAGACCAGTTCCGGGACAATGGTCAGGCCGCGGATCGGCGTCGCCGTCAGCGTCAGGGCACCGCTGTTCTGTGGGCGGCGCAGCAGGCGGGAGTCCGTGTCGGCGTTCTGGGCATCCGTGAAGGTGTAGCTTGCCTGCATGGTCAGCCACGTCGCCGGGCGCAGCGTCAGCCCAAGCTCGACGCCCTGGATGTGTGCCGAACCGACATTGGCGGCGGTATATTGCGGGGTGAACACCGTGGTGATCAGGTTGCGGATCTGTTCGTTGAAATAGGTGGCCGCGACGGTGACGAAGTCGCTGCGGGAGAACGCCGGCAGGGTTGTGCTGAAGCCGGCTTCCCAGCCCTGGGCGCGTTCCGGCAGCAGGTTGGGATTGCCGACATACCCATAGGAGTCGATGCCGTAGCGGTCGAACAGGGTGGGCGCGCGGAACGCGGTGCCGTAGGCTGCCTTGAAGTGTGTGTGCATCTCGGGGACAGCCACGCTGGCGCCCAGCCGCCAGGTGGTGGGTGCCTGTTCCGCCACCCAGTCCTGCCGTACCTGGCCGGTCAGGGTCAGGCGGTGCCACAGCGTGGTCTGCAACCCCGCATACAGCGCGTCGTCCGTCATGGAGGCGTTGGCCGACTGGCTATAGGGCACACCGCGGGAGGAGCTGTTGACCCGCACGTTGGCGGAGTCGGCGGTGTGTTCGTAGCCGTACGTCAGGTCGGTGGCGGTCATCGGCCCGGACCGGAAAAAGTCACTCAGGTGCAGCGTGTTGTTCCACTGCAGGTCAAGGCGGCGGGAATGGTAGCGCGAGTCGTTTGAATACTGATTTGGATCGTTGGGATGCAGTGGCTCGGTATAGTGCCGGTCGTCCTGCAGCCCGCCGAGGAACAGGCCGGTTTCATACGTCCCATCGAACAGCAGCGAGTGCACGCCGATGCGGCCCATCAGCGAGTCGTCATGCCCGTTGGAATTGGACGCGTCGAAGGTGGGTGAGCCGAGGTTGTTGAAGCCGTAGATCGCCCGCCGTCCGCGCAGGAACAGCGACAGGCGCGTGCCCGGGACCGGCGTGTAGCCCAGGTTCAGCGTGCCGATGCGGTCGCGGTATCCCTGCGGCGTGCCGGTGTGGATCGACATGCGCTGCGGCACGTAGTCGTAGCCGCGCTGCGACTGTGATTCCGCGGTCAGCGCATAGTCCAGCTTTCCCTTTACGCCGGAGGCGACGACGGTGCCGCGCACCTCGGCCGGATAGCCGCCGGCCAGGTCGCCCTGCAGATGCAGGCCCGGCTTGTGGCCGCGACGGGAGATCAGGTTGATCACGCCGGCGATGGCACCCGAACCGTACAGCGATGCCATCGGGCCGCGGATCACCTCGATCCGCTCGATATCCGACAGCGTATCGACGCCGAAATTGAAGCCGCCGGAGGACTGCGACGCGTCGTTGATCGGCATGCCGTCGCGCAGCACCAGCACCTGGCTGGAGTTGCTGCCGCGGACGAACACGCTGGCGACCTGGCCGGCGCCGCCGGACTGGGCGACGCGGATGCCCGGCACCGCGGACAGCGCCTGCACCAGCGTGTTGTAGCCGTGCGTCTCGATGTCCTTGCGGGTGATGACGGTGACGCCGGCGGGGATGTCGGGCACCGGCGTCGGAACGCGGGTGGCGGTGACCACCACCTCCGGCATCGTGGTTTGCGGTTCCGCGGCGAAGGCCGGGACGCAGAGTATCGTTGCCAGCAGCGCGGGGATGATGCGCATGGAAGGCGCCTCCATCGATCGGGATCGACGGCCCGCCTGCGGGTTTCTCCCCGTTGCACCGGTTCACCCCGCCCGGATGCGCGCGCGCAGTCTCGACGCCGGCCGGTCTCCTGGCTGTCGGTCGTGGCCCGGCCCCGCCTTCTCGCCTTGCGGCAATGGCACGATGGGACCTGGCCTGCCCGCGCAGATGTCGCGAGGCTGACCGAACACAGTTGCGGGGGCAGCAGCCCGGCCCTCGAGGTTGAGGGTTTGGCTTTCCCGTTTCAGCCCCGGCCCGCGGATCGGATCCACGGGCTTGCGGGCCACCGGCGTCTGGCAGGAAACTAACGCGTCTGAGAGAGAGTGCAATGCTGCAACATGTAGAGTTCGACCCGGCGGCACCGGCACCGCTGGACGGTGTTCGCGTGGTGGATATGTCGCGTCTGGTGGCCGGCAATATGGTCAGCCTGCAACTGGCCGACCAGGGTGCCGAGGTGATCAAGATCGAGGATCCCAAGGTCGGCGATCCGCTGCGCGCCTGGCGGGTGAACGGGCTGAGCCTGCACTGGAAAGTGTATGCGCGGAACAAGAAGAGCGTGGCGCTGAACCTGCGTCCGCAGGCCGGGCGCGACGTGCTGCTGGACCTGCTGGCGAAGTCCCATGTGCTGATCGAGAACTTCCGTCCCGGCACGCTGGAGCGCATGGGGCTCGGCCCCGACGTGCTGCACGCACGCAATCCCGGGCTGATCATCGTGCGGGTCACGGGCTTCGGCCAGGACGGGCCGTACCGCGACCGCCCCGGCTTCGGCACGCTGGTGGAGGCGATGTCGGGCTTCGCGTCCAAGAACGGCTATGGCGACCGGCCGCCGGTGCTGCCGCCGCTGGCGCTGGCGGACATGGTGGCCGGGCTGTATGGCGCCTATGCGGTGATGGTGGCGCTGCGCGTGGTGGAGCGCGGCGGCAAGGGCCAGGTGATCGACCTGCCGTTGCTGGACCCGGTGATCTCCATCCTGGGGCCGGACGCGGCCGCCTATCGCGTGTCCGGCGAGAAGCCGCAGCGCACCGGCAGCCGGTCGCTGACCACCTCGCCGCGCAACGTGTACCGCACGAAGGATGACCGCTATATCGCGATCTCGGCTTCCATGCAGGTGATGGCGGAGCGTACGTTCCGCGCGATCGGCAAGCCGGAGATGATCGACGACCCGCGGTTCCGCACCAACACCGACCGGGTGGCGCATATCGAGGAATGCGACGGCGCGGTGGCGGACTACATCGTGGCGCACACGCTGGCGGAGAACATGGCGGTGTTCTCCGCGGCCGAGGTGACCGCCACGCCCGTCTACGAGATCGACCAGTTGATCGAGGATCCGCACGTGCAGGAGCGCGGGGTGATCGTGGAGGCTCCGGACGCCGAGATGGGCTCGGTGCTGATGCACAACGTCATCCCGCGGCTGTCGGAAACGCCCGGGCGGCTACGCACGCCGGCCCCGGCGCTGGGCGAGCATACGCAGGAGGTGCTGAGGGAGATCGGCGTGGATGCGGCGCGGGTGGAGGCGCTGGTGGCGGAGGGCATCATTTCGCGTGGGAATTGATGCCGGCCGTCACGTCGGTTGACCCATGGCCGGCTGGTTCAATGTCATGGCGGGCGCAGAACTGCGCCCGCAATCATCGCCAGCCACCGCCCGATCGATTTTCCATCACCGGCATTACCTGGGCCGCCACAATGCCGCCCCCAAGCCCTTCGCCTGGGCCGCGTCCGCAACCGCTATCCTCGATAAGGTGGCTCGTGGGCGGCAAGCGTTGGAGTCGCTACACCAGCGAGCAACAGGCTGTCATGTGCGGGCGACCCAGGTCACTCCCGGGCGATCTTTGGCATACGGTCCGCGAGCTGCGCCGCTTCGGCCAGCATCGTCTCGATCAGCACACCAACTGATACGACGTCGAGGATCATCCCGGCAATCTGCCCCGCCGCGGACTGCCTGCGCTCGCCCTTGCTGTTATAGCGCGAGCCGCGTACCTGGCGCCTCAGTTCCTTGAGTTCTGCCTCCTCGACATGGTGCGTGAGTGCCTCCTCATACGCAACGATTTCCGGCGTGCGGATGCAGCGCACGGTTGCCCCCGTCATGGCCCGTGTCACGATCGTATCCGTCTCCCGCATCTCCAGCAGGCGTGCGCGGCCCCAGGCGTTCAGGTCGGATTCCGTTGTTGCCATGAACCGGGTACCCATCTGGATGCCGACTGCGCCAAGGGCGAATGCCGCCAAAAACCCGCGGGCGTCGCCGATGCCGCCGGCGGCGAGGACCGGAATGTTCACGGCATCCACCACCTGCGGCACCAGGGGCATCGTGGCCACCGACCCGACATGCCCGCCGGCCTCGCACCCGGAGGCTACGACTGCGTCAACGCCTTCCGCCTCCATCCGCCTGGCGTGTTCAACGGTCGGGATAACCGATACGACCTTGATGCCTGCTGTCTTGAGCTGCCTCACCAGGTGCTTGCCGGGATCGGCACGACCGGTGGTGACAATCGGGACCTCAAGTTCGATACAGGTCGCGGCACATCGTTCGGCGATTCCCTGCCCCATGGGCATGATGTTTACCCCGAACGGCTTTGCTGTGCGTGTGCGAACCGCCGCGATATCGGCGCGCAGTTTTGCGTCGGTGCCGCCGAATGTCGGGAGAACGCCAAGCCCGCCCGCTTCGCTGACGGCGGCCACGAGTTCAGCGCCACCGCCACCCTGCATCGCCCCCTGAAGGATCGGATAGCGAATACCCAGCAGGTCACAAATCACCGTATGAAACATCGCAGGCCCTTCGCGTTGGATCAGGCTGGCTTACGGCCGACGATACGGCTCAGGGAGCCGGGGATGAACTCACACACCGTCACCGTCTCGAAGCCGGCTGCGCGGAAATAGCCTGTGACATCGGCTTCCGAATGCGCGAGTCCCAGGGAATCGTTTACCGCCTGGCCAAGCCCCCAATAGGCAGGTCCCCATGGTCCGGTTCTGTCGTCGTTGGTCGTCTCCCCGATCAGGTGCATCTCGCCGCCGGGCAACAGCGCGTCATGCGCCTTCCTGATCACCATCGCGATCACCTCGCGGCTGTACATCGGCAGGTTGGACGCCATGATGGCGACATCGCAATCGGACGGGAACGGATCGCGCGTGAAATCGCAGGGCCGTGCCTCTATCCGGTCCGACAAGCCGTTCTCGGCGATGAATTCGCGCGCGACCTCGCACACGGGCGGCAGGTCCAGCACGACCGCGGTGAGCGCGGCATGTTCGTTCGCGGCGGCGATGCAGTACGCCCCCGAACCACCGCCGATATCCATGATCCGTCGTCGGTTCTTCAGATCCACCTGCCTCACGAACCGGCGGCCGGCACCCAGCCCGATGGAATACGTCGCATTGTGGTACCGTCGGGCGTCTTCCACCGTGAAGTCCCCGATAGTCCCCATGACCCGCAGGTTTGTTTGCCGCAAATGCTCGCTCAAGCGGCCCCACTCGTTCCACTGCGGTTTGGTGAAGGTGATCCATGGGCCCATGTAGCCAGGCTTGCCTTGCACCAGAAACCGTTCCACATCCGCCGCATTGACATGACGGTCCCCGCTCTTTTCCAGTAGCCCGGTTGCGCAGAGCATGACCATCAGACGTTCGGCGTTCGTGGGATGGATCCGTAGCGCGGCCGCGACCTCCTCGTACGTGCCAGCGCCCTGACTGACCGCGGTGAACAGACCGATCTCCACCGCCGCCATGAGTGCGGCGGACGCGCCATAGGACTGCGCCATGTTTTGCAGTCGAACGGTGGTCATCGGCGGGGCTGCCGCCTGATGCGGATCGGTCATGGTCGTCTCCCGTGCTTTTCTGGAGGTGGAGCACAGCACGTGCGCGGGCAAAGGGAAACCTGACTGCGCATCCAGGTTGGTTGCCAGCGACCCGGCACAGACCAGGAACTTGGCAGCCTCCAGCGGAGACGCATGCCGCGTGACCTGCGCGATACCATTCGCTCCCGTATCTTGCCGCCTGAGCGGCTTGACGTGACAATGCCCTGGAAGATCGTCAAGGACCGCACGTGCACCACCGTGCCAAAGGCCGGATCGAGACTCGGCAGGCCCACATTGGTGGTCCCGCCACCGCCGACGCTGTCCTTGATCACCTGGCCCGCAACGTCCATCGTCAAGGACTGAGAGGTGAACCACTCTGAAAGCTGCGCCCCGCATGGCGCTCTGCGTATGGTTTACCGTCCAATCCCAAGAACCTGGAGGACTCGCCGTGATAACCAAATTCGACAGTTCGTACTACGGCACCGCCGATATGGAGAATCTTGGCTACAAGGGCACTCCGATCAACGAGCGCAACTATTCGCAACCGGAGTTGCAGAAAGCGATGCACAAGGTTGTGGAGTACGCCAAGTGCATGGACGAGCGTGGCTACAACACATTCTGGATGGCCGAGCACCATTTCCAGAATGAAGGTACCGAGCTGATCCCGAATTTGCTGATGATGGCGATGCACCTGTGTGGCGTCACCAAAAACCTCAAAATCGGATGCGGGTTCAATGTCGTGCCGATGTGGCACCCGCTGCGCCTCGCCGAGGATTATGCGATGGCCGATATCCTGACGGGTGGCCGCGTCATTTTCGGCGTCGCACGCGGCTACCACACCCGCGAGGTCGAGACGTTCGGATCACCTCTGCTGGACCAGAATGCGAACCGGGAGATGTTCGAAGAAGCCGTCGACATCGTGTTCAAGGCGTTCGAAGGCAAGCCGTTCTCGCACCACGGCAAGTACTACACAATCCCACCCGAGGTGCCCTATCGTGGCTATACGCTCAAGGAAATCACCCTGGTTCCGGGGCCGGAACACCTGCCGGTCGAGTGTTGGCAGCCGATCCAGAGCGGCTCGGAGCGCGCTTTCAACTTCATGGCCAAGCACGGTATCAGTGGCGTGATCGGCGGCGGTTCGGCCGAGGGCGGCGCCGTCGAGCGGCACATGATCGGGTTTCAGCAGGCGTATGCCCGTCGCGGCATCAAGCTCGAATTGGGCGAGCGGCTGGCGCTCGGCTATCAATTCCATATCTCCTCCAGTCGCGAACAGGCGATCCGCGAGGCTGCGCCACATTACGAAGAGAATATGAAGATGTTCGGCGAGCTGCGCCTGGTACGCGCACTCACCGACAAGCAGATCGAGGCGATGCGCAACCCCGCGCTCGCCGGCACAGTCGGCCTGCCTACGATAGAGGACGCGGTGAAGGCGGGTGGGTTCCTCGCAGGCACGCCGGCTGACATCATCGAGCAGCTGAAAGCCGTTGAAGCGCGTTATCCCGGACTCGATCGGGTCATCTGCGCGACACCACTCGGCACGCCGCTCGATATCCAGCTCGAGGACCTTGACCGCTTTGCAAAGGAAGTCATGCCAGCGTTTGGCAACGTGAAAACCGCGGCGGCAGCCGAGTAGTGAGTGCGGGATGGGCCGTGGGTCTTTCGGCCCTCCTTTCGGCGTTGTCACCGTAATCCCGCCTGCCCTGGCGCAGCCACCGCGCCCTTGACCGTGCCACGCAGGCATGCGGCAGGATGCATGCGGCCTGATACGGTCCGGCTGTTCCAGGGCGAAGGAGTCCCCACCATGCGCACCGATCTTCCCGTCTGGCGTTCGCTGCTGTTCGTCCCGGTCACCGCGGAGAAATTCGTGCGCACCGGCGCCGACCGCGGCGCCGACGGCATCATCCTGGATCTGGAGGACGCCGTTGCGCCCTCCCAGAAGGAACACGCCCGCACGCTGATCGAGTCCGCCATCCCGCAGGTGAACCGCCGCGGCGCCGACGTGCTGGTGCGGGTGAACCGCCCCTGGCGCCTGCTGGTGCGCGACCTGGAAGCCGCGGTGATCCCCGGCATCAAGGCGCTGGTGCTCACCAAGGTGGACAGCGCCGAACACGTGCTCGCCGTGGCCGAGATCGTCGCCGAGCTGGAGAACGAGCGCGGACTGCCCGCCGGCGCGATGCAGTTCGTGCTGCTGGTGGAAACCACCGCCGGCTTCTTCCGCCTGGAGGCCATCGCGAAGTCGCACCCGCGCGTGGTGGCGATCAGCCTGGGCACCGAGGACTTCACCGCCGACGCGCAGATGATGCCGGACCCGGAAGGCCTGTTCTATCCCAAGCAGCAGACGGTGTTCGCCGCTCGCGCCGCCGGTATCCTGCCGATGGGCTTCGTCGGCTCGATTGCGGATTTCCGCGACCAGGACGCTTTCCGCGCCATCGTCCGCCGCTCCAAGCGGCTCGGCTTCGCCGGCGCGAGCGCGATCCACCCGCTGCAGGTCTCAGTGCTGAACGAGGAGTTCGGCCCCAGCGACACCGAGGTGGAACGCGCCCAGCGCATGGTGGACGCGTATGAGGCAGCCTATGCGCAGGGCCTCGGTGCCGTGCAGTTCGAGGGCGCAATGATCGACGTGCCCGTGGTGCAGCGGGCGAAGAACGTGCTGGCGCAGGCGGCGGCGATCAAGCGGCGCAGCCAGTAACGACACAGGCGTGTCCTTTCATCGCGCAGGCTAGGCCGCGCGGCGATACGCCTTCCCCCGTGCCAACGCGGCCGCACCGCGCGCCTCGCGCCGGGCGGTCCACGTGGTGGCGGCGAAGATGACCAGCCCGCCCAGCAGGGTGGTTGCGGTCGGCACGTTGCCGAACACCAGCAGCCCCATGATCGTCGCCCAGATCAGGTCGAAGAACCGCACCGGCTGGGTCGCCGACACGTCGGCCACGCGGTACGCCTGCGTCGCGCAGTAATGCGCCGTGGTGCCCAGCACGCCGCTCACCAGGAACCAGCCGCACTGCACCAGGCTGGGCGTGGTCCACTGCCAGATCGCCAGCGGCGCGGAGAACAGGCAGATCGTCAGGCACTGCCACAGCACGATCACCTCGCTGCGGTCGCGTCGGGTCAGGGCCTTGGCGATGAGTTGCGACGTGGCGAACAGCGGCGCGGAGCCGAGCATGGCGAGTTGGTAGGTACCGCCGGTGCCAGAGAGATTCGGCCCGACCACGACCATCACGCCGGCGAAGCCCACAAGGGCGGAGACCCATCGTGTCCACACCATGCGTTCGTGGAACACGAACGCACCGCCCAGCATGACGAAGATCGGCGCGGTGAACCCGATGGCGGTGGTATCGGCCAGCGTCAGATGCGGCAGTGCGGTGAACCACAGCAGCATGCCGGAGGTGTGCGCGGCGCCACGAAAGAACTGCCCGGCCAGGCGGTTCGGGCGATAGGCGCGCGGCCCGGCATGCAGCACGAAGGGCAGCAGCACCAGCCCGCCGGATGCGTAGCGCAGGCACACCGTCTGGAACGGCGGCAGTTCCAGCGTCAGGTGGCGCAACAGCGTGTTGAGCAGCGCGAAAACGATGCCGGACAGGGCCAGCCAGGCGATGCCTTGCAGGGACGGGGACAGCCGGTCGAACGGCAGGGCGGGGCGGGTTTGCATTATGGCAAACCTCGCGGAACGACCGCGCGCTGGCAAGATATTGCCGGGCGGTCACCCGCGTTCTAGCCTCCCGTGCATGGGACCCCTTGCAGGCGTGAAGATCGTTGAGTTTGTCGGCATCGGACCGGCTCCGATGGCCGGCATGCTGCTGGCCGACATGGGCGCCACGGTGCTGCGCATCGATCGGCCAAAGGAAGCGGACCTCGGCGTGCGCCTGCCGCCGGAGTTCGAGTTCGTCAAGCGCAACCGGGCGGAGATCCGCCTGGACCTGAAGCAGCCCGAGGCGATCGCCCGCGTGCTGCGCCTGATCGACGGCGCCGATGCGCTGATCGAGGGCTTCCGTCCCGGCGTGATGGAGCGGCTGGGTCTGGGGCCCGATGTCTGCCTGGCACGCAACAAGCGCCTGGTGTTCGGCCGCGTCACTGGCTGGGGCCAGGACGGGCCCCTGGCACAGGCCGCGGGGCACGACCTGAACTACATCGCCATCACCGGCGCGCTGCACGCGATCGGCCGCGCCGGGCAGCCGCCCACGCCGCCGCTGAACCTGGTGGGCGACTACGGTGGCGGCGCGCTGTACCTGGTCACCGGCGTGCTGGCGGCGATCATCGCGGCGCGCAGCACCGGCGTGGGGCAGGTGGTGGACGCGGCGATGATCGATGGCGCGTCATCGCTGATGACGCCGGCCTATGGCGCGCGGGCCGCCGGCCGGCACAACGCGCCGCGCGGCGAGAACCTGCTGGATTCCGGCGCCTATTTCTACGAGGTCTATGAGTGCGCCGACGGCGAATACGTGTCCGTCGCCGCGATCGAGGCCCGGTTCCACGCCGAACTGCTGCGTATCCTGGAGATCGATCCCGCCAGCATGCCCGCACAGTTGGACCGCGCGAACTGGCCGGCAGTAAAGGCGCGCCTGGCCGAGAAGTTCCGCACTCGCACCCGGGCGGAATGGTGCCAACTGCTGGAGGGCACGGACTCCTGCTTCGCTCCGGTGCTGTCGATGGATGAAGCGGCGCAGCATCCGCACAACCAGGCCCGCAACACCTTCATTTCGGTCGGTGGCGTCAGCCAGCCCGGCCCGGCACCGCGCTTCTCCCGCAGTATCGCACCGGCCCCGCGGCCACCGGGCAGCGTGGACGCGCGGGAGGCACTCGCCGCCTGGGATCTGCCGGCCGCCGAGGTGGATGCGCTGCTCGGCTAGGCAACTCGTTGGAAGCGGCTGTTGGGCATGAGTTGGTGCGGATCACGCGTCCGGCTGTCGTTGGCAATGGCCCCTATGGTGAACTGACAGGCTGAGATCAGGCCTCGGCAACCGCCGAACCGAGGACACGCGCGCTCGCGGCCATCTTGATGTCGAAGGTGGCAAGCGGCGCCTCAAGGCGCTGCGCAATGGCGATATTGATCGCATCAGCGGTACGAAGCGTCAGATCGAGGCGACGAAGGTATGCGGCTGCGGCAGCGATATCCGCCGTTGTTACGACAGACGTGTGTGTTGTTCTCAGGCGCCAAAGATCAAAGTCGGCAAGGACCGCTCTTGCCTCTTCCTGGGTGATCTCCTGCATGCGGGTGAGTCGCGCCACGGCAGAGGCGAATTCAGCCGACGCAAAATCACTGACGGTGACGACCGGGCGCGTGGCTTCCAGGAATTGCGTTGCGCGGTCGGTAAGGGCGTCTTGTGTGAACAGAGCCACCAGGACGCTGGCATCCAGATAGACGATCACCTTTGTTCTTCGTCTCGGCCACGACTGACCAGCGTCCCGGCGTCTTCCGAAGCCTTCCGCCGGGCCACTCGACGAGCCGCGAGCCAATCCATGTCTGCTTTGCCCAGCGGACGCGGCGCAGGAGGGATCGCGCGCAGTTCTGCGACCGGGGTGCCATGGCGGGTGATCACCACCGATTCGCCATGTTGTGCCCGGTCGATCAGGTCGGAGAGCTGGTTTTTCGCCTCGACGACGCTATGCGTGCTCATGGGGCGAAAATAGCTCTTCAGTGGCTATTTTGTCCACAAATCTCGGACCTGCCAGCAGCAATCACACTGCCGCGTGGCCAGTGAACCGGCGCGTACGACTTATACCAATCCGCATTGTGATTGACACACGGCCAGCCATTCAGCGTCATGGCCCGCGCAGGCGGGCCATCCACGACTGTTCATAGACGCCTTCAGCAAAAATCGTGGATGGCCGGCCTTCGCCGACCATGACGGTGAGTTGCCGGCCAACGGTCAGACGATACGCGGACTGGTATTACATCGTCGCGCCGACCACCCACGGGGCAAACTCCGCGGCCCCGAAGTCGAACTGCTCGCTCTTGGTGCGCTCGCCGCTGGCCACCCGCAGCATCAGCTCGAAGATCCGCTGGCCGCATTCCTGCACGGTCTCCTCGCCGTCCAGGATGGTGCCGCAGTTCACGTCCATGTCGTCTTCGATGTGCCTGTACATCGGCGTGTTGGTCGCCAGCTTGATGCTGGGCGCCGGCTTGCAGCCGAACACGCTGCCGCGGCCGGTGGTGAAGCACACCATGTTGGCCCCGCCCGCCACCTGGCCCGTCGCCGCCACCGGGTCATAGCCGGGCGTATCCATGAACACGAACCCCTTGGCCGCCACCTGCTCGGCGTACTGCACCACGTCCACCAGGTTGGTGCTGCCTGCCTTGGCCATGGCGCCGAGCGACTTTTCCAGAATCGTGGTCAGGCCGCCGGCCTTGTTGCCGGGGGAGGGGTTGGCGTTCATCTCGGCACCTTCCCGCCTGGTGTACTCCTCCCACCAGCGCATCAGGGCCACCAGCTTCTCGCCCACTTCCTGTGACACCGCACGACGGGTCAGCAGGTGTTCGGCGCCGTAGGTCTCCGGCGTTTCCGACAGGATCACCGTGCCGCCGTGCCGCACCACCAGGTCGCTGGCCGCGCCCAGCGCCGGGTTGGCGGACACGCCGGAATAGCCGTCGGACCCGCCGCACTGCAGCGCGATGGTCAGTTCGCTGGCGGGCACCGGCTCGCGGTGCACCTGGTTCGCCTCGGCCAGCACCTCCTTCACGAACTCCACCCCGGCGGCGACGGTCTTGCGGCTGCCGCCCATGGTCTGGATGTCCATCGCCTTCAGCCGGCCGGCCAGCTTCTGCTCCTCCATCAGGCCGCCGATCTGGTTCACCTCGCAGCCCAGGCCCAGCACGATGACGTGGGAGAAGTTCGGGTGCCGCGCATATCCGCCCAGGGTGCGGCGCAGCAGGCGCAGCCCGTCGCCCTCGCTCATGCCGCAGCCGGTCTTGTGGGTCAGCGCCACCACGCCATCGACGTTCGGGTAGTCCGCCAGCGGATCGTCGCCGGTCATCGGGTTGCGCCTGAACATGTCCGCCACCACGCCGGCCACATGCGCGCTGCAGTTCACGCTGGTCAGGATGCCGATGTAGTTGCGCGTGGCGACGCGGCCATCCGGGCGGCGGATGCCCATGAAGCTGGCAGGCGTGTTGGCATAGTCGGTCGGCCGTGCGTCCACCGTGTAGCCGTAGTCCTTCGCGAAGTCGCCCATCTCGCAGTTCTGCACGTGCACATGCTGGCCTGGCGCGATCGGCTGGGACGCGAACCCGATGATCTGCCCGTAGCGGCGGATCGGCTCACCCTGCGCGATCGGCCGCACCGCGACCTTGTGGCCGGCGGGGATGCGGTCGGTGGTGGTAACGCCGTCGGCCACCGTCGTGCCGGGCAGCAGGGTGGCGCGGGCGATCACCACGCTGTCCCCTTGATGCAGACGGATCACTTGCGGTGTGGCCATGGCGGTTGGTCCTGCGGCTGGAGTGGGAGGTCCGGACTAATGCCGCAGGGGCGCAGGGGCAAGACGGGACGGTGAGCGCGTCACACGGCGGTGCGTCCGCCGTCCACGAACAGGTTGGCGCCGTTGATGTAGCTGCCGGCGTCGGAGCACAGCAGCAGCGCCGCCCCCACCAGATCGTCCGGGCGGCCCAGGCGGCCGGCGGGGATGCGCTGCACCAGGGCGTCACCCTCGGTTTCCATCTGCGTGCGGTTGCGGGCCGTGAGGATCGCGCCCGGCGCCAGGTTGTTCACCGTCACGCCCTGGCCGCCGAACTGACGGGCCAGGCTCAGCGCCCAGTTGCGCTGCGCCGCCTTGGTCGCGGCATAGACGAACATCGCCGGGTGCGGACGCTCCTGCTGCACGCTGCCGACGGTGACCACCCGGCCCCAGCCGCGCGCGGCCATGGGCGGCACCAGGGCCTGCAACAGCTCCATCGCGCTGCGCAGGTTGACGGCAATCTGACGGTCGAAATGCTCGCGGGAGATGGTGGCGAAATCCTCCGGCAGCTCGATCGAGGCGTTCAGCACCAGGATGTCCACCGGTGCCCAGGCGGTCACCGCAGCGGCCAGGTGCCGGCCGGCGTCGTCCTGGGCGAAGTCCTGGCCGAAGGCGGTGGCCTCGCCGCCCGCCCCGCGGATCTGCTGCACCACGGCGTCCGCGTCCTCCCGCTCTTCGGATGTGCCGGCGTGGTGGATGGCGAGGCGCGCCCCGGCACCGGCCAGCCCCAGCGGCGATCGCGCGGCCGATTTCGCGACGGGCGCCGGTGACCAGCGCGGTGCGGCCGGCCAGGCGGAACGGGGCGAACGGATCGGACATGATGAGGCTCCATGGGGCGCGGATCGGCGTGTGTCGCGGGCCGTGCCGGTGAAGGCAAGGGGTGCGATGGACGGGGTTCCGCTATCGCGGCACGCTGGGACGAAGCAAGCGAGGGTAGGGCGATGAGCGAACAGACCGGCCAGGACCGCATCCACATGACGGTGGAACAGGCGCGCGCCCTGGGAGAGGCGGCGATGCGCGGCGCCGGCTACGACGCCGAGGATGCCTGGATCCTGACCGATCACGTGCTGGATGCGGCGCTGTGCGGCTACGAGTATTCCGGCCTGCCGAAGCTGCTGAACGTCGTCGATTACCCGAACTTCCGCCAACCCCGGCAGCCGGTCAGCGTGGTGCGGGAGACCGGGCCGACCGCGCTGCTGGACGGCGGCAACAACAGCGGCATGATCGCCGCCTACCGCGCCGCCGAAGCGACCATCCGGCGGGCCGAGGCGCACGGGCTGGCGCTGGTCTGCCTGGCCAACACCTGGATGACCGGCCGCAGCGCCTATTACTGCGAGATGATCGCCCGCGCCGGGCTGGTGGCGATCCACACGGTCGCCGCGCCACCTGCCGTGGCTCCGTTCGGCGGCAGCCGGGCGGCGCTGGGCACCAACCCCATCGCGTTCGGCTTCCCCACCGAGGGTGATCCGCTGGTGATCGACATGGGCACCTCGGCCTTCATGGCGACCGACCTGCAGTTCCGCGCTCGGCTGGGCACGCCGATCCCGGAGGGTGTCGCGCTGGGACCGGACGGTGCGCCGACCACCGACGCGTCCGCGGCGCGGCTGGGTGCACTGCTGCCGTTCGGGGGGAAGGAGGGCGGCTACAAGGGGTTCGGCCTGGCGCTGGCGATGGACGCCCTTGGGGCGCTGACCGTGGGAATGCGGCCGGCGGACTCGAAGAGCGGCTACATGTTCATCGCGTTCAAACCGGACCTGTTCATGCCGGCGGACGAGTACCGGCACGAAGTCAGCCGGCGTATCGCCGAGATCAAGGCGACACCACGGCAGCCGGGCGTGTCCGAGATCCGTATCCCGGGGGAACGCAGCCATACGACGCGGCGGCGATTGTTGCAGGAGGGGATCGCGGTGGACCGGAAGATTTACGACGCGCTGGGGCGGCTGGCGAAAGGGGAGCTGGCGCACGGAGGGTGATCTGCCGAGGCAGTTGAGACGCATTTCGTCGGGTCGTAGCGGCGAACTCCCGGCCGCCGAGCGTCAGGTCCTTGGCAGCACGTGCGTGCCGGTGAGGAGGTGCTGTCTCCCACTGTGTTCCACACGGGTCCCTTTCGCAGTAGCCTGTATTCAAGTGTCATTCAGGAATGAGGGCGGTATGGCCAAGGTGGCTGAGCCGCAGGTCATCGAAAGCACAGCGGGACAGGTTGCGGCCGAACTGGAACGTCGCGGCATTGCACCGGACCAGCATGTGACCGATCACCATCGAACCCGATGACTGGCTGGCACGGGTGCGCCGCTACGCTCGGCCGAAGGTCGCCGAGGCGGGGTGGTCGGACGAAGATATCGACCGGCTCATCAAGCAGGCGCAGAGTGAGGTTGAGCCACGTGGTTCATGAGACTTGTCGTTGACACCAACGTCTTTGTCAGCGCGGCGTTGAAGGAAACATCGTGGCCCGACCCCCTCCCCAGCAGCCAGATCGCCCGGGGTAACGCCTGCCCGCTACCCCACCGGCGGCCGTCGCGTGTGCCACTCCGTCGCCCGCTCATAGGCAGCCGCGACCCGCAACACCATCGCGTCCTCGAAATACCGGCCGACGAACTGCACCGACAGCGGCAGCCCGTTGTCCGCCAGCCCCGCCATCATCGCCGCCGCCGGATGTCCCGTCACGTTGAACGGCGTGCGGGCCTGGCGGGAGTAGGTGCGCAGCGTCTCCGGCTCGTCCTCGATCCGGCTCGCCGGGTCCATGGAACTGGCGCACATCAGCACGTCCACCTCCCGCAGCGCGTCCTCCACCGCGGCGATCATCTGCAGACCGCCGCCGCTGGGCGCCCACGTAGTCACCGGCGCTCATGAATGCGCCGGGCAGCAGGCGGCGACGGGTCAATTGCGCATAATCGCCCGGCCGGCTGCGCAGCCACGGCGCGTGTATCGACCAGGCCTCGCTGCACAGGATCACCCGGTTCACCCCGGCGAACTCGGTCAGCGAGGGCAGGGTGATGGTCCGCACCTCCGCCCCGGCGCTTTGCAGCACCCGCGCCGCTTCCTCCAGCGCCGCGGTCGTTTCCGGATGCGCCGGCATGTCGGTCTCGTGGAAGTGCCGCACGAAGCCGATGCGCAGGTCGCGCACGCCGCGGTCCAGCATGCGGCCAAAATACCGCGCGCTGCTGGCCGCGCTGCCGGGATCGGCCGGGTCGTGCCCCGCCATCGCGTCCAGCATCAGCGCGTTGTCCGCCACCGTGCGGGTCAGCGGACCGACATGGTCCAGCGTGAACGACAGCGGGAACACGCCCCGCCGCGACACCAGCCCGTAGGTCGGCTTCAGCCCGACGATCCCGCAGGAGCTGGCAGGGTTGCGCACCGACCCGCCGGTATCGGACCCCAGTGCCGCCGGAAACAGCCCCGCCGCCACGCCGGATCCGGACCCGGACGACGACCCGCCCGGATGATGGTCCGGGTTCCACGGATTGCGCGCCGGCGGAAACGGCAGGTCGAAGCTTGGCCCCCCGAGTGCGAACTCATGCGTGGAGGTCTTGCCCAGCACGATCGCCCCCGCCTGGCGCAGCCGAGCGATCACGGCGGCGTCGTGCTGGGCGACGTTGTCGAGCAGGATCTTGGAGTGGCAGGTGGTCGGCAGCCCGGCCACGTCGATGATGTCCTTCACGCCGATCGGCACGCCATGCAGCGGCCCGCGCACCCGGCCAGCCGCGATCTCGCGTTCCGCAGCACGGGCCGCGTCGCGCGCCGCGTCGGCGTCCAGGCGGATGAAGGCGTGCAGCTTCGGGTCCAGCGCCTCGATGCGCTGCAGCAGCGCGTCGAGCAGTTCCACCGGCGAGAGCTTGCGGGCCGCGAAGGCGCGTGACGCCTCGGCGGCAGACAGCCAGTGCAGGTCGCTCATAGCCCCACCCCCGCGCGCATCGGGGGCCAGGGTTCGGCGGCCGGATCGTCCGGCACCTGCACCGCGCCGGCATTGTTCAGCGCCTGCGCCGCGGCGGCGGCGACGTCTTCGGGAAACTCGGCCAGCGCCTTGTCCAGCCCGGCGGCGCGCGCCAGCATCGCCACGAGTTGCTCGTCCATTGCTGCCCCCTCGTTCTTGCCGGGCCCGATCATGCGGCGTGGGCGTGCTGGGCGAAAGAGGGGGCGTGGCAACCGGCGCCCGCGCGCAGCCTTTTGGTCACCAGCGAAGGAGGCCGCCCGTGCTGCAGCGCAAGCTCTCGAGACTGATCCGGACCGGTCGGCTGACCATCAAGGGCCTGGGGCCGCGCACCCTGACATTCGGCAAGCCGTCGCCGGACGCGCCGGAGCTGGACGTGGTGGTTCGGGTCAAGGACCGCCTGACCGCGATCAAGGTCGCCAGCCATCCGGAACTGTATTTCGGCGAGGCCTACATGGACGGCGCGCTGGTGGTGGAGCAGGGCAGCCTCTGGTCGCTGCTGGAGCTCTGCGGCCGCAATTTCTCCGGCGAGGCGTGGCAGGGGCGGCCCGGGCGGTTGAAGCGGATGGCGCGTCAGGCCTGGCGGGTCGGGCAACAACTGAACTCCCGCATCCGGGCGCGTCGCAACGTGGCGCACCACTACGACCTTTCCGATGTGCTGTTCCGCAACTTCCTCGACGCGGACAGGCATTATTCCTGCGCCTATTTCCGTACCCCGGAGGTGTCGCTGGAGCAGGCGCAGGCGGACAAGGCCGTGCACATCGCCGCCAAGCTGCTGCTGCGGCCCGGCATGCAGGTGCTGGATATCGGCTGCGGCTGGGGCAGCCTGGCGATTGGCCTGGCCAGGCTGACCGGGGCGCAGGTCACCGGCATCACGCTGTCGCAGGAACAGGCGGCGGTCGCGCGGCACCGGGTGGACCAGGCCGGCTTGCAGGACCGTGTGCGCATCGCGGTGCAGGACTATCGCGAGGTGCAGGGGCGCTTCGACCGGATCGTCTCGGTCGGCATGTTCGAGCATGTCGGCGTGCCGCAATACCGCCGGTTCTTCGACCAGGTCTCGGCACTGCTGGCCGAGGACGGCGTGGCCCTGCTGCATTCCATCGGCCGCCGCGACGGCCCCGGCGCGACGGGGACGTGGCTGCGGAAATACATCTTCCCGGGAGGCTACTCCCCTGCGTTGTCGGAGGTATTGCCGGTGGTCGAGCAGGCCGGCCTGTGGGTCACGGACATCGAACTGCTGCGCCTGCACTACGCCGAAACCCTGCGTCACTGGCGCGAGCGCTTCCTGCAGAACCGCACACTGATCCGCAACATCTACGACGAGCGGTTCTGCCGCATGTGGGAGTTCTTCCTGGCCAGCAGCGAAATGGCGTTCCGCTACGACAATCTGCTGGTATTCCAGATGCAGATGGCGAAGCGCGTGGATGCCGTACCGCTCACCCGGGACTATCAGGCTGCGGCGGAGGCTCACCTGCATGCAACGGAAGGGCAGGTGGCGGTGGTGTCCGGGTAACCCGGGTGCCCGCCTGTCGTCCTTCCGTTGCGGCCCCGGTCGGCGTTGCGGCTCAAGCCGGCAGGGGAGAGGGACGTGCGGCTTCGCGCTGGTCGCAAAAAAATCGGCCCGACCGCTCGGGTCGGGCCGCAGGAAGGTCCGGGTTGACCTGGGCCATGGAGACCCAGCCAGAGGGCGCAGGTGTTGGGGCAGCGCCAACTGACGGTGCGATTTGTCTCACGTCTCGCCCGCCCTGGCTGTGAGCCATCTCACAGTGAGGCGCGGATTTTACGGAAACAGCCCGCGCGTCGCCTTCGCGTTGCGCACTTTCTCCACCCCGATCGCCATCGCGGCCGTCCGGTGCGCCACCTTGTCACGCTCCGCCCGTGCCAGCACCTGCATGAAGGCCTTGTCCAGCACGTGGTAGAGCCGGCTCATTACCTCGGCCTGATCCCAGAAGAACTGCTGGAGGTCCTGGACCCACTCGAAGTAGCTGACCACCACGCCGCCGGCGTTGCACAGGATGTCGGGCACCACGAACACCTCGTTGCGCCGCTGGTCCAGCACCGCGTCGGCCTCCGGCATGGTTGGGCCGTTGGCGCCTTCCGCCAGCACGCGGCATTGCAGCCGGGCGGCGACGTCGGCGTCGATGACGCGCTCCATCGCGGCGGGGATCAGCACGTCGCATTTCTGCGTCAGCAGTGCCTGCGGGTCGCACGATATCTGGTTGGAGAAGCCGGCCAGCACCCCGTCATGCGATCGTGCGTGGCAGAGCAACGCCGGCACGTCCAGGCCGCGCGGGTCGTAATAGCAGGCGGTATGATCGCAAACGCCGACAACCTTCACCCCCCGCTCGGCCAGCGCCTGCACCGCATGGCTGCCGACATTGCCGAACCCCTGCACGATCGCGGTGGCGCCCACGGCTTCGATGCCCAGCCGTTCCAGGGCCCGGTTGGCCAAATAGGCGACGCCGCGGCCCGTGGCCTCCCGCCGGCCCTCGGTGCCGCCGGACGCGACCGGCTTGCCGGTGACGATCTCCATCACCGTGCGGCCCTGGTGCATGGAGTAGGTGTCCATGAACCAGGCCATGATCTGCTCATTGGTGCCCATGTCCGGCGCCATCACGTCGGTGTGCGGGCCGACGAAGGGAATCATCTCCTGCATGTAGCGGCGGGAGAGGTTTTCCAGCTCATGCCGTGACAGGGCACGTGGATCCACGGTGACGCCACCCTTGGCGCCGCCATACGGCAGGTTCGTCAGCGCGCATTTCCAGCTCATCCAGATCGCCAGCGCGGCGATCTCGCCGATATGCACGTTCGGCGCGAAACGTGTGCCGCCCTTCGTCGGACCCCGCGTGAGATGGTGCTGCACGCGGTAGCCGTGGAACACCTCCACACGGCCGTCGTCGCGGTGGATTGGACAGGCGACGGCTATGGCGCGCTTCGGATAGAGCAGGCGGTGCCGTTCATCGACCGGGATATCCAGGTAATCGGCGATCACCTCGAACTGCTGAGACGCCATCTCGAACACCGGCCCGGCGTAGATCGTCATCGTCTCCTCCTGGCCGGCATTGCCGGCCGGTGGCGGGTCGGGAATGATCCGCCGCAACGCAAAATCTGTACGTCAATGTGGAGAATGTCGTGTCATCTGCAAGCAGTCCGGACATTGCCGAGCCGTCGGCGCACGCATTGCTGAGCGCGCGCAACCGCGACGACGCGCTGTCCCCGCCGACCGCGTGGAATGACGTGCTGGCAACCATCCTGAATCACCGTTCGGTGCGCGGCTTCCTGCCGCAGCCCCTGGCAGCCGGTACGCTGGAGCTGCTGGTCGCCGCGGCACAATCCGCTTCCACCTCCTCCAACCTGCAGTTCTGGAGCGTGGTCGCGGTGCAGCAGCCGGCGCACAAGGCGCATCTGGCCACGCTGGCCGGTGACCAGCAGTTCATACGCGACGCGCCGCTGCTGCTGGTGTGGCTGGCGGATATGGCGCGCCTCGACGGTATCGCCGCGGATCGTCAGCAGCCGGTTGAAGGCACGCAGTACCTGGAGGAATTCATCGTCGGCGTGGTGGACGCCGCGCTTGCCGCGCAAAGCGCACTGATCGCCGCGGAATCGCTTGGCCTGGGGGGTGTGTATGTCGGCGCCATGCGCAACCATCCCGAACAGGTCGCCGCGGCGCTGAAGCTGCCGCCGCATGTGTTTGCGGTGTTCGGCATGGCGATCGGATGGCCCGATCCCGCCAAGGCCACCGGCATCAAGCCTCGCCTGCCGCAAAGCGTCGTTCTGCACCGGGAGATCTACGATCCCGAGGTGAAGCAGGCGGCCATCGCCCAGTACAATTCAGCGGTTCGTGAGTTCCAGCGCGAGCAGGGGATGCGGCAGATCGACTGGACGCAGCAGTGCATCAACCGCGTGAAGGACGCCGCGGCCCTGCGCGGCCGCGACCGGATGCGGGAAGCGCTGCGTAACCTCGGGTTTGAACTGCGCTGATCGCCTCGGTTTGGCGAACCGGACCGTGTGCGTTGGGTGCGTCGGGCGCACCCACGCCCGGCGCCAATCCGGAGTGCTCTCGCGATGGCGTGCGGCCCCCGGTGGGCCCCTGGGCTCGGAACGGAAACAAATCTTAACAAGTGTGAAACCTTTGCGTGCGCGTCAGCCGTCTCCACCGCCGCTTAATTAACGGCGCGTAATCACGAATAAGGGGATCAACTCGTGCGCTCTCTAATGCTCGGCCTGATCGGACTCGCCACGCTGTCCGCCCCGGCCTTCGCCGCCTACCAGCCGGACCACGTCGTCGTCGTGATCGAGGAGAATCACGACTACAGCCAGGTGGTCGGCAATGCCAACATGCCGTACCTGAACAACACGCTGATCCCGGGCGGGTTGTTGCTGACCAACGCGACCGGGGTCGAGCACCCGAGCCAGCCGAACTACCTGGACCTGTTCTCGGGCAGCAACCAGGGCGTCACCAATGACAGTCCGGTTCCCGGCACCACCAGCAATCCCGCCACGCAGACCCCGCTGACATCGCCCAACCTGGCCGCGCAACTGATCCATGCCGGCTATACGTTCGGTGCCTATTCGGAGAATCTGCCCAGCGCTGGCTCGCTGACATACTATTCGGACGGCACCACCTCGTACGATACCAACCCGGGCAACAATCCCGCCTATTACCTGTACGCCCGCAAGCACAACCCGTGGACGGACTGGCAGGCGACCTCGGGCTACGCGGCGGTCGGAAATACCAGCAACACGCTGCCCGCAAGCATCAACCAGCCGCTTTCAGCGCTTCCGACGGACTTCAGTACGCTGCCGACGGTTTCCTTCGTAATCCCGAACCAGTGCAATGACATGCACGGCGTTCCCGGCGTCTGCGACTATCCGACGACCTCGGGTGACGCCAATGACCAGACACTTGCCAGCAACGCCGATGCGTTCCTGCAGAATCAGCTTGGCGCCTACGCGACCTGGGCACAGACCCACAACAGCCTGCTGATGGTCACCTGGGACGAAAACGACTTCACGGCGGCCAACCACATTGCCACGGTGCTGTTCGGTGCGGGTGTCACCCCCGGCACCACGTCGAACCAGGCTGTGAACCATTACAACATGCTCAACACCATCGACACGATGTACGGGCTCCCCGGTATCGCCAATGCGGCCAGCGCCGCGCCGCTCGGGGCGCTGGTGCCGGAGCCGGCATCGTTCGCACTGTTCGGTGTTGGCCTCGCGGGCCTCGGTATGATCCGCCGTCGTCGCCGCGCTGGCTGACCCGGCTCCCCTACGGATGCGCCGACCCGGCCCGGGCCGGGTCGGCGCATTCCGGGTTGAAGGCGCGCGGCGGTGCGGTGCCGCCGGCTGCGGCAGCCTTCGTTGGAGCAGCGCACCGGCACCCCGCTGAACGGCGCCACGTCATCGTATCGCGCCATGCGAGGTGGCGTTCACCCGCTTCGCTCAGTGGCTCTCGACCAGCTCAGTCGGACGGCTTGCCGCCGGATGGTCGCCAGGCTCGGGCCGTACCCCCTGGTGCAATCCAGCAGTACGCGGCGGCTGGGCGGGCTGCCGTTTGCACCGCCACGCGTCGCAATCGGTACGGCGGCCCTTCCCAGGCGCCCAGCCGCGCCGCTGCGTCCGCCCCCAGGTGAATCACGACACCATGGACCAGGCTGCCACGCCGGCGGCGCAGCGTCGGCCAGGGCGCGCCGCGCATCTGCACGCGCTGCCACCCATGAAGGACAGCTTGCGTCCCGCCTCTGCGCAGCCCCGGCGTCCCGCCGCGGCGTGCCCGCAGGTCTTCAT
This sequence comes from uncultured Alphaproteobacteria bacterium, assembly GCA_963721065.1. Lineage (GTDB taxonomy): Bacteria > Pseudomonadota > Alphaproteobacteria > Acetobacterales > Acetobacteraceae > CAWBLP01. The sequence goes on along the minus strand of CAVRHO010000005.1, from coordinate 433,576 downwards.
GCAGCAGCGTGCCGTAGAGAAACAGGCGCATGGCTCCGTTGATCCATATCAAAGCGGGTTTGGCACGATACCGACAGGATGTCGGCAAGAGGCCGAATGGAGGTCGTTATGCAAGAGCCGCTTCGTCTCGCGTTCCGCAACATGGAAGCGCCGATCGGAGTCGCTGAAGATATTGAACAGCGCGTCGCCAATCTCGAGAAATTCTTCGACCGGATCACCGCCTGCAGCGTCGTTGTTGAAGCACGTCACCGTCATCACCATCAGGGAAAGCTGTATCACGTCCGCGTGGAACTGTTGGTGCCGGGGCGCGACATCGTCGTGCGTCGCGACCCGTCGGAGAACCACGCGCATGAGGACCTGCGTGTCACCATTCGCGACACGTTCGATGCCGTTCGCCGCCAGTTGCAGGACTATGCGCGGGAAACCCGGGGCGACTGCAAGGCGCACGAAGCACCGATGCTCGGCCGCATCGTGCGTCTGTTGCCGGACTACGGCTTCCTCGCCACGGACACGGGCGCCGAGCTCTACGTGCATCGGAACGCGGTGCTTGGACGCGGCTTTGACGCGCTGCAGGTCGGCGACAGGGTGCGGTACGTGATGCACGACGGTGAGGGTGAGCAAGGCCCGCAGGCAAGCACGGTGATCCCGCTGTAGATCCGGGCCATCATGGACGGGACGGGGGCGGCGTAGCCGATCACCGCTGCAACGCGGTCCCCGGTTCCTCTGGGTTCGGGGACGCTCTCGCCTGATGCGTTTGCGTCGGTGACCGGACCGCATCTCGCAGCGTGCGGTACCGCCACGGAGATCACGGTTTCGTGGCATCCCCGCCGCGGATGTCATTAGGCGGCACCGCCGCCGGACGGCATGCTGCCGTGCATGCGGTACACGGCCCTTTGTCTTCTCCTGGCACCGCTGGCGGTTGCGCCTGCGCTTGGCCAGACGGTTCTGACCGGCCAGGCGGCCTACGGCAACTGGCGCAGCGCGTCGCCCGGCGTGGTGCGCCACATCACGGCGGAGTCCATGCCGCGGCCGTTCGCCAGCCGGTCCGTTGGCAATCCACCGCAGGTGATCAGCCGACCGGCGACCGCATCGCTGCATGTGCCGCCGGGGTTTGCGGTGCATCTCTTCGCGCGCGGCCTGGATACGCCGCGCACGCTGCGGGTGGCGCCGAACGGCGATATCTTTGTGGCCGAGAGCGGGGGCGGGGACATCCGCGTTTTCCGCACCAAACCCGGGGCCGGTCGTCCGCAGCAGAACGCGGTGTTCGCCTCGGGCCTGGACCAGCCGTTCGGCATCGCCTTCTGGCCGCCGGGCCCGAACCCGCGCTTCGTCTATGTCGCGGAAACCAACCGTGTCGTGCGCTTTCCCTATCGTGTCGGGGCACTGCACGCGGTGGGGCCGGCTCAGGTGGTGGTACCGGAACTGCCCACCGGCGGGCATTGGACGCGTGACGTGGTGTTTTCGCCGGACGGACAGCGGATGTTCGTGTCCGTTGGATCGGCGAGCAATATCGACACCAGCCTGTCCGGGCGGCCGCCGCATCCGGAACCGGTGCCCGGAGCCGCATGGGGCGATGAGAAGGACCGTGCCGACGTGCTGGTCTTCAACCCGAATGGCGGCGATCGGCAGATCTACGCCACCGGGCTGCGCAACTGTTCGGCCGAGGCGATCCAGCCGGGCGCCGGCAGGCTCTGGTGCGTGGTCAATGAGCGGGACGGGCTGGGCAACGACCTGCCGCCGGACTACGCGACATCGGTGCAGCAGGGCGCGTTCTACGGCTGGCCGTGGTTCTATATCGGCGCGCATCCCGACCCGCGGATGCACAACCCGCCGCCCGGACTGGCGGACCAGGTCACTGTGCCGGACGTGCTGATCGAGCCGCATTCCGCGCCGCTGGGCATCACCTTCTACGATGGTTCGCAGTTCCCCGCCGCCTATCGCGGCGACGCCTTCGTCGCGCTGCACGGGTCCTGGAACCGTGCGGACCGGACCGGATACAAGGTCGTGCGCCTGCTGTTCTCCCACGGCGAGCCCACTGGGAAATACGAGGACTTCCTGACCGGCTTCGTCGCCTCCGAGGATGCGGTCTGGGGGCGGCCGGTCGGGGTGGCGGTGGCGCAGGACGGCTCCCTGCTGGTCAGTGAAGACGCCAACGGCACGATCTGGCGGGTGAGCTACCAGGGCGGCAGCAAATGAGCACGAGCCGGCTGTGCCGGGGTGGCGCGGCCGCGCGGGGCTGGGGTGAAATGGCCGGGTCCGCGAGGTTGGGGTGGAAGCCGCCGTCATGATTGGCGGAGGCCGTTCGTCCACGACTTTTTGCGTGTAGCAGAGGAAAGTCATGGGTAGCGGGCCTTCGCCCGCCACGACGCTGTACCTGATGCCTGCACCGGATACCGGGGCCTCGCCTCGAGGCTTAGGCCCAACGCGTCAGACGCGCTGCCCGTTCGACGCGCTGCCCGTTTGACGCAAAGCCCGTTTGGCGCAATGCCCGTTCAACGCACCGGCGGCCGGACGCAAGGCGCATTTTTTGTGAACCGCCGCATCCGAACGCGCCGCAAGCCGTGGTGAGCCGGCGCTACAGCGCCTCCAGTTCCAGCGGGAACAGACCGTCCGGGTCGGGCGTGTGCAGCAGGTGGTACACGTTGAACCGGAAGGCGGGGCCGAGCGAGACCTCGGGCGGCGTGAAGGGGAAGGCGAGGTTGCCCGCGGTGGACAGGCGGCCGGAGTAGCCGTGGTGCAGCAGATACTGCTTGCAGGTGCGTACTACCTCCGCGGCGCGTTCGGCGGTGGGGGCGATGCATTCGCCCATCACGAACACCTCGCCCGGCAGCGCTTCGCCGGGCGGCGCCGCCATGCGCACGCCGTCCACGCCATAGACGCGGAAGCGCAGCGTGTAATCCTGCGGTGAGTCCTCGCACACCAGGTCGCGCACCACGCTGGTGACCGCGTCCAGGATCTCGTGCCGCTGGGCGATGAAGCGCGGATCAGCGGCACCGGCCAGCAGCACGGCCCGTTCGCCGATCTTCAGCGCGCCTTCCAGCTTGATGCACGGGTCGGCGGAGGGTTCCCACCGGGCGCCGGACACACGGGTGCGGCGGTCGTCCACCGCGGTGTATTCCGCGGCGCTCAGGTCCAGGCGGCCTTCGGGTTCGTACACGGTGAACGGGTCGGCCTGTTCGTACATGCTGTGGGCGGCGACCGACACCGGGGTGGCGCGGCGTTGCGGGTTCATGCTTTCCAGCACGAATCCCTCATCGTCCAGCTCCGCCAGGATGCAGTCGCGGCCGCCGGGGAGGCAGCACAGCGACGCGCACTCGATGATCTTCGCCATGTGCACGGCCAGGCCGGTGGGAAAGCCGAGCAGGGTCGGGAGCGAGGCGAAGATCGCGGTGTCGCAGGCGCGGCCGGCGATCAGCACGTCCACGCCCTCGGCCAGGGCGCGGCGGAACGGGCCCATGCCCATCTGGCCGACGATCTGCGCGGCGTCGGTGACATCGGCCTTGGTCAGCGCGGGCATGTCGTCCAGGCCGCGGATTTTGCCCGCATGCAAGGAGTCCAGCAGCATCGGGCGCGGCATGTCGGCGCGCAGCACGCCCAGGCGGAAGTGCAGCCCGTCGGCGCGGGCGATGTCCCGGATCATCGCGAGCGTTGCGTCCAGGTGCGGCGCGGCGCCGGCCGAGCCGGCGGACCCGATCACCAGCGGGATGTCCAGCGACCGCGCGCCGTGCAGCAGCTTGCGCAGGTCGCGGCGGGTGGCGGCGGGGGCGGTCGCCATCTCGCCTTTGCCCAGGTAGGTGGGGCCGATGTCGATCGAGCCCATGTCGGCGCCGATCAGGTCGGGCTTGCGGGACAGGGCGGCGTCGAAGGCCGGGGTGGGGATGCCATAGCCAAGCTGGCCGGAGGCGCCCACCAGGCGCATCGGGCGGCGGACGCGGCGGAACTCGTCCAGGACGCGGGTGGAGGCGGTCATGGCTGCGCCGCGGCGCTGTTGGTGTTGCTTGCCGGCCGCATGGTCACACCTCCACCCCCAGCATCGGCGCGTGCTGCTGCGCGCCATACACGTCGAAATCGCCCGGATCGCCCGCCATGATCCGCCGCGCCAGAACGATCTTGATCGCTCGGCCGACCGGGTAGGGGATCACCGTCACGTCTTCTGGCGCCACCCGGTACAGTTCGGCGATCCGCCCCCGCTCCAGTGCCGGGGATTGCGCGACCTTCTGGTAATCGGCATCGGTGGCGAACATCAGGTCCAGCGTCAGCCGGCGCGGGCCGGCGTTCTTGCTGCGGATGACCTGGGCGATATCGGCAAGGCGCATGGGGTCAACCCTCCGGAAAGCGACGGCGCAGGAATGCCAGGATATCCGCGGCGCAGCGGTCCGGCACGATGTCGCAGATATTGTGCGGTAGCCCCGGATAGGTGATCAGCTCGGCGTCCGGAATGCGCTGGCGCATTTTCTCGTAGTTGTCGCCGTGGCCGACGGTTTCGGCGCCCGGTGCGACCAGCAGGGTGGGGCAGCCGATTCGGGGGAGATCGTCCATCCACCATAGCGTGGTCATCAGCCCGACGAAGCGGCCGATCCAGGCCGGGTCGTTTCTGCCGGCCTCATCCAGGAACCACTGCACGTGGCCGGGGTCGTGGCCGGGCGGGAAACGGTCGGTGATCGTGGCGGCGAGGAAGTTGCGCAACCCCTCCTGCGCCACGCGCGGCAGCCAGGTGTGCGCCTGGGACTCCTTCAGCCCGGGGGTGGACCCGAACAGCAGCAGGCTGCGCACCCGCTCGGGCGACTGCATCGCCAGATTCTGCCCGATATAGCCGCCGGCGGAGTTGCCGACGATGTGCACCGGGCCGGTGCCCAGGTGGTCCAGCAATTCCCGCACATCCTGCACCAGGCGGTCCATGTTCAGCGGTGAGTCCGCCGGCGGCACCTGGGAGTCGCCGTGGCCGCGCAGGTCCAGGCGGATCACGCGGTGGTGGCGGGCGAGGGCCGGGACGGCGGCATACCAGCGCTTCGACGACCCCATGGCGGCGTGCAGCAGCAGCAGCGTCTTGGGCGGGCGCCACGGATCGGTGAAGTCGTCCACGTCGAAGACGAGGCGGATGCCGTCGGATGTGGAGAACGACTGTCTCATGACGGGATTATGAGCACCTCGCTCGGCTTGGGGCAACGCACTGGCGTGACCAGGGCGGCCATAGGCGGGTCAGGCGCCCGCGGGACGGTGCAGTTCCGGCCGCGAGCGTGTCACTGTCCGCCGTCCGCGCTTGAACACCGCGAGCGGCGGCGTGATCTCCGCCACTGCCTGTTCGGGGGTGGCCGCATCGAGCACCACGAGGTCGGCCGGGTTGCCCACGCGGACGCCGTAGTCGGGGAGGTTCATCAGCCGCGCCGAGCGGTCCGTGAGCATGGCGAAGCAGGCACGGAGCTGCTCGCGGGTGCCCACCTGCGCAACATTCGCCTGCAGATTGGCCATGCGCAGCAGGGAGCCGTCGCCGAACGGGGTGAACGGGTTCAGCACGTTGTTGGTGGACAGCGAGCAGTTCACCCCGTGCTCGACGAAGAAGTTCACGTCCGCCACGCCGCGGATCACGCTGTGGTCGCGGTCGCGCCCGGTCATGAACAGGTCGGTCGCGGGCAGCACGGTCAGGGCGACGCCGGCGTCGGCCATGCGACGCGCCAGGGCGGCAAGATCGTCGCGGGGCAGGGCGGCGTATTTCGAGCCGTGCCCCACCGCGACGCGTCCGCCCATGCCGTAGAGCTCGGTGAGTTCGCACACCAGGTGGATGTCCATCGCCTCGGCGGTGCTGCCGGAGTCGAGGTGCATGTCGATGTCCACCCCGTATTCCTTCGCCAGCGCGAAGATGCGGTGGATCTGACCCGCATGGTCGGGGTCGTAGTTCGGGGCGGCGCCGATCACCTTCGCGCCGCGCTTCAACGCCTCCACCAGCAGTGCGTCGGAGCGCGGATTGTTGGTCAGGCCTTCCTGCGGGAAGACGCACACCTCGATGTCGATGGCCCAGGCATAGTCGCGGCGGAGTTGTTCGATCGCCTCGAAGCTGCGCATTTCCACGCCGGCATCGAGTTCCAGATGCGTGCGCATACGGGTGGCGCCGTTGAGTCAGGCACTTCTCCAGCGTTCGGCTGGCGCGTTGATACACATCCTCCACCGAGAATGTCGGCTTCACCGCGGCGACGCGTGGCACGGCATTGGCCTGGCGGCCCTGCTCCGGGGCGCAGCGATCGATGATGCAGGATTTGTCGAGGTGGATGTGGGTCTCGACGAAGCCGGCGCAGACCAGGCGGCCGGCGGCGTCGTGGTCGGGGCCGTCCGCCCGCAGTCCGGGCTGGATCGCGGCGATGCGGCCGTCCTGCACGCCGATATCGACAGGCGTGTCCAGCGCCTCGGGCAGGCGTACGTTGCGAAGGATCAGGTCCATGGGGCGTGCCTCCTGCCGGCATGCTGGAACGGCCAACGGCGACAGGCAAGCGGCAAGCAACGCCAGATGATTGGGGGGCGAACAACGTTGGACGTGGAACTTCGTTGGGCGCCAAACAATGTTACGCGTGGAACTTCGTTTGACGCCAAATCATCGAAGTTGTTGGTGCGCGCCCACTCAACGCGCTCCAGTCAGCGCGGCTCGGCCAACGCTCCCCGGGAGGCGTCGAGCGTCGCCACATTGGCCGACTTCACATACGGCATGTTGGTCAAAATCTTCAGCGTCTCAGCAGGCGGAAGCGTGAAGCCCGGCGCCGACAATGCGCGGAGCGCTTCGGCCGTGTTTCCGACCCGCAGGTTCCAGTCCACCCCGAGAAGCACGTTCACCACAACCTGCGGAGGCGTGTCCGGGGCAATGCCCAGAACCCGCCGCAGATCCGCCTTCGCCTGCACCATCTCCAGCTTGGTCGTGGGCGACATCGCGATCCAGCGCGGGTTCTGCCGCAAGTCGCCGGCCAGATATTCCACCGCGATCACCGCCCGCGCCGCATCGCCCGGACGCCCGCGCAGACGGGCCGGGCTGGCAAACGCCCAGGCGGCGAAGTTGATCGCGCCGGTGTCGTTGTCGAGGTACAGCCCATACAGGCCGGCCGGCAATTGCGGCGTCTCCTTCGTCCCCGGCAAGGTCCCGCATCCTGCCAAGCCAAGGCACAGCAGAACCGCTCCAGCGACCAACCCGCGATGAGCCATTGCCGCCCTCCGCCGTGAGAAAGACCCCCCGCCTTGCCGCAAAGCCAAGCGGACGTCGATACGCCATTTGGATGTGAGGCGGCGTCCCGGTCGGTCAAGCCAGCCCGTGACACTGCCCACGCAGGGCACGGCGGCCCCGGCGTGATCGCACCGGAACTTGAGTAAGCCATCTGCCCGCCCCGGCAGTTGAAGGCAGCGACAGCCTCCGCGTCCGGCGCGGCGGCTTCGCGGACCGGCAAGGATGAAAGCGATGGCGTCTCGAACCCTGGTGAACGCGCTGCTCGGCGGCATGGCCGGCGCAATGACGGTCATGGCCGAGGGATTTGCCCGGGAACGCGCCAACGGCCATCCGCCCCACCGACCCAACGCTCGCCATCTGCCCATGCGCCTGGGAACCGGCATGGCAATAGGCGTTGGTCTGGGCGCCATGGCAGAGAAGCTGCTGCGCTGGCCGCGCCGGGTGTCGCGCCTGGAGCACCTGATGCCGCCCGCGCCGGTCCACGCCACCAGCAAGCAGGTGATCAAGCCCACCCCCGACACGCTGTTCGCCGACCGTGGCAGCGGCTCGAACTTCGAAACCCGCCTGGCCACGCTGACCGATGACCTGACCCCGAACGACCGTTTCTTCATCCGCAGCCACAGCCCCACCCCCACGATCGACGTCACCACCTGGCGCCTGGCCATCGAAGGCGACGGCGTGCGGACCCCGGTCGAGCTGAGCTACGCCGATCTGACCGCCATGCCACAGGTCACCGTCACCCGGGTGATCGAGTGTGCCGGCAACGGCCGCCGCTTCTTCAAGGAGACGTTCGGCGTGGAAGGCGAGGGCGACCAGTGGCGCACCGGCGCGATCGGCGCCGCGGCGTGGACCGGCGTGCGCCTGCGCGACGTGCTGGACCGCGCCGGCCTGACCGACGGCGCCCGGGACGTGATGCCCGAAGGCCTGGACAACCGCCACGTCCGCCGGCCGATGCCGCTGCACAAGGCGCTGCGCGACGACACGCTGCTGGTGCTGAAGATGAACGGCGAGACCTTGCCGCCCGACCATGGCTTCCCCGTCCGCGCGCTGGTCCCTGGCTGGACCGGCACCGCCAGCATCAAGTGGATCGGCCGGATCGTGGTATCCGAGAAGCCACTGCATTCCCCTTGGAATACCGTGGAATACGTGCTGGTAGGCCCGCACTACCCGGCCGAGGGTATCGCGCTGGGCCCGCCGGTCACCGAAATGCCGGTGATGAGCATGCTCGACCTGGACTGGCCGGCCCGTCTGCCGCCCGGGCGCCATACCATCCGGGGACGGGCCTTCGCCGGCGAGGGCTCGGTGCGCGCGGTCTCCTACAGCATCGATGACGGGGCCTGGCAGCAGGCAACGCTGCTGGACCCGGATATCGCCGGGTCATGGCGGCGCTGGGCCTTCACCTGGGACGCCGACCCGGGGGAGCACGGCATCCGCATTCGCGCCACCGACGCCCATGGCCGCAGCCAGCCGGACCAGGTGCCCTGGAACCACCACGGCTACCTGTTCAACGCGGTCGTCGCGCATCCGGTGCAGATCGGCTGAGCCGGGGAAGGGGCTGAACCATGGTCCGACGCTACATACGCTCGGCACTGCTGGCCGGTACGATGCAGTCCACCGGGCTGCGCCTGGCGGAACGGGTGGAACGGCGGGTCGGCGGCGGGCGGGCAGTGTCGGTCCGCGGCAAGGTCGCCCACCGCGCCGCCATGGCGATGATGTTCCGGCAGCTCAAGCGCCACAAAAAGCCATGAACTGCCGGATTTCGGGCGGATCGGCCCCTATGCCAGCGTCGGCCGCTTGTCCGCCCAGGGCTGTACCTGCTCGAACGCCGCCGACGCCTGCAGCACGCCCAGGTCGTCGAACCGGCGGCCGACGATCTGCAGCCCCACCGGCAGCCCGTCACTGGTGAAGCCGCACGGCACGCTGGCCGCCGGGTTCCAGGACATGTTGAAGGGATAGGAAAACTCCGCCCAGGTCACCCAGTCCCACGGATGCTGCGGCCAGTGCTCCGGCATCAGCCGCTCGGCCGGGAAGGCGGCGACCGAGACCGCGGGGGTCAGCAGGAAGTCCCAGTCCTGGAACCAGCGATGGATCGCGGTGATGTAGGCAATCTTGCGTTCGCGCATCACGTGGTAGTGGCCGACCGTGCCGACCTTCTCCCCGTCCTTGATGCAGGCGACCAGGCCGGGATCCATCTGCGATTCCCACTTCGGCAGGTACTGCTCCAGCCGGGTCATGTGCGCGGCCCAGAAGAAGCGGATCAGCTCCGGCCCGTCCTTCGCCCAGGGCGTCGGCACTTCCTCCACAGTGGCGCCCAGCTCGGTGAACCGCGCCGCGGCTTTCTTCACCAGATCCGCGATTTCGGGATCGACGCGGGCGTGGCCCAAATCCGGGCTGTAGGCGATGCGCTTGCCGCGAATGCCCTCATGCAGGCGGGCCAGGTAATGCGCCGGCCCGGCCTCCAGGGTGGTGTAGTCCAGCGGATGCGGCCCGGCCATCACCTCCAGCAGCAGCGCGCTGTCGGCCACGGTGCGGGTCATCGGCCCCATGTGAGAGGTGAAATCGCCGCTGCTGACCGGATAATACGGCACCCGCCCGAATGTCGGCTTCAGGCCGAAGACGCCGCAGAAATGCGAGGGCATGCGGATCGAGCCCGCCCCGTCGCTGCCCTGGTGCAGCGGCCCGAACCCGGCGGCGGCCCCGACGCCGGCCCCGGCTGAGGACGCGCCGGCGTTGTAGCCGAGCTTCCAGGGATTGTGGGTGATGCCGGTCAGCGGGCTGCGCGACACGCCGGTCCAGCCGAATTCGGATGTGGTGGTCTTGCCCAGGATGATCGCGCCCTCATCCCGCAGGCGCGGCACCACCGGCGTGTCCTCGGACGGCTGGTGACCGGCAAAGATCTTGCTGCCCGACTGGGTCGGCATGTCCTTGGTGATCGCCATGTCCTTGATGGTCACCGGCACGCCGTGCAGCCGGCCGATCCGCTGGCCGCCCATCAGCGCGGACTTGGCCCGCTTCGCGGCGTCCATCGCCGGTTCGGCGGCCAGGTGGACGAAGGCGTTCACCTTCGGGTTCAGCGCCTGGATGCGGTCCAGCAGCGCCTGCATGTACTCGACGGGCGAGAGTTGCCTGGTGCGGATCAGTTCGGCGATTCGGGTTGCCGGGGTGAAGCAGAGCGCTTCGCTGTCCATGACGAGCCTTCCTTTCCCAACGTGTCAGTATGTCGCGCGCCCGCCGGAGAGGTCGAAAACCGCGCCGGTGGAGAAACTGCATTCCTCGCTGGCCAGCCAGCAGACCAGGTGGGCGATCTCCTCGATCTCGCCGAAGCGGCCAACGGGGATCTTCGACAGCATCCAGTCGATCTGCTGCTGGGTCATCTGGGAGAAGAGCGGGGTACGCACCGCGGCCGGCGTGACGCAGTTCACCCGGATTTCCGTATTGGCCAGTTCCTTGCCCAACGCTTTGGTCAGGGCGATGACCCCGGCCTTGGAGGCGGAGTAGGCCGAGGCGTTGGGGTTGCCTTCCTTGCCGGCGATCGAGGCGATGTTGACGATGCGCCCCCAGCCCGCGCGCTGCATGACCGGCACCACGGCGCGGTTGCAGTAGAACACGCCTTTCAGGTTCACATCGATCACCCGGTCCCACTCGGCGACCGGATAGTCCCAGGTGGGATGATTGGGCCCGGTGATGCCGGCCGAGGCGACCAGGATGTCGATCCGGCCGAGCATGGCGGCGGTGGCCTCGGCGGCGCGGTGTACGGCGTCGGGGTCGGTGACGTCCAGCGCGACCTTGTGCGGGGCATCGGCCTTGTCCAGGGCGGCGGCATCGCGGTCCCACAGGGACAGGCGGGCGCCCTCGGCGGCCAGACGCGCGGCAATCCCGGCCCCGATGCCGGACACGCCCCCTGTCACCACGGCTGTACGTCCGGTGAACCGACCTGTCATGCGAAGCCTCCTGCTGTTCCGGACGCAATGAACGACGGTGCGCGGAACGGGGCAAGTCGGACGGGCCGGACGACGGCAAGGGCGGCACGCCGCTCCCGCGGCATCCTGTCCAGGCGTGTGGGCGCGCAACACAAAACGGCGTTCCGGGCCAATGCCCCCGCCGCTCCACCTGCACGCCGGATGAACCAGGTGTCAGCGGCGGTGAGAATCCACGCATGGACGGCGACGGATGCCGCGACCCGTGCGTGGGGCCTCTGCGATATCCGCCAGCGAATCCCTGCTATGCATGTGGCCGATATGGACCAGACACGCGCGGCTGTGTCCGGCGGAAGCTGTGAGGTGAGAATGGCCAACCAGGACGGGACAGCAGGCGTTTCGCGCCTGGCGGGGGTGTTGCCGCGCGAAACCTGCGTGCTGCGCTACGCGCTGGAACGCCAGGCAAGGGAACGCGGCGAGGCTGTGTATGCCGTCTTCCAGGACGGCGGGCGCTGGTCGTACCGCGAGACACTCGAGCGAGTGCGCGGCTGTGCGGCCGCCCTGCATGCGCATGGCGTGCGGCGTGGCGACCGAGTCGTGGTGATGCTGCCGAACAGCGGGCTCGGCCTGCAGGTGATGTTCGCCGCGAACTACCTGGGTGCGGTGTTCGTCCCGATCAATCCGGCCTTCAAAGGCGCCCTGCTGGATCACGTTCTGGCCGATTCCGGTGCACGGCTGGCGGTGGTTCAGCACGACGTGCTGGCGGCCGTCCTTGCGGCGCGGGCGCCCGCCCTGACCACCATCATCACATCGGAACAGGTGATCGAGGCGCCGCGCGCCGACGGTCGGGTAACCTTGCCGGTGGATGTCCTGGAGGGCGACCCGGCCGATGCCCCCGAAATGCCGGAGCCGATCGAGCCGTGGCATACCCAGTCGATCATCTACACCTCCGGCACCACGGGCCGGTCCAAAGGGGTGCTGTCCTCCTATATGCACAGCTATTCGGCCGCGAGTCCGGATACCTGGACCTGCACCCGCCCGGGCGACCGGCACCTGCTGCACATGCCGATCTTCCATATCGGCGGCGCGTTCATCGCCACCAACGGCGTGTGCAGCGGCAGTTCTGTCGCCGTGGTGCCGTCCTTCCGGACCGATACGTTCTGGCAGTCGGTGCGCGACATGCAGGTGACGTCGGTCTTCCTGCTGGGCGCCATGGCGACGTTCCTGTTGAAGGCAGCACCGCGGCCCGACGACCGCGACCATCCCCTCCGCATGGTGTTCATCGTCCCGCTGGGCCGGAGCGGACCGGAGTTTCGCGAACGGTTCGGCGTGGACGTTTACACGCTGTTCAACATGACCGAGATCAGCACGCCTTTGCTGTCCGAGGCCAATCCCGCCAAGCCGGGCACCTGCGGCCGCCCGCGCCCAGGCGTCGAGGTGCGGCTGGTGGATGAGGCCGATTGCGAGGTGCCCGTCGGGGCCGTCGGCCAGCTGGTGATCCGCACCGAATTACCCTGGTCCATGAACCATGGATACAACAACAACCCGCAGGCCACCGCGGACGCGTGGCGCAATGGCTGGTTCCACACGGGCAACTCGTTCATCCGTGATGCGGATGGCGATTTCTACTTCGTCGATCGGCTGAAGGACGCGATCCGGCGGCGCGGGGAGAACATCTCCTCCTACGAGATCGAGGTGGAACTGCTGGCGCATCCGCACATCCGTGAAGCCGCAGCCGTGCCGGTTCCCAGTGAATTCACCGAGGACGAGGTCCTGGCGGTGCTCGCGCCCGTGGTCGGTGGCGCGATCGATCCGGCCGAGGTCATCGCATTCCTGCGCGATCGCGTCCCGCGCCACATGCTGCCACGCTACATTCGTGTCGTGCCGGAGCTGCCAAAGACCCCGACCGAGAAGGTGCAAAAGCACCTGCTGCGCGGACAGGGCGTCACGCCGGACACATGGGACCGGGAAACGGCAATGCGGCGGACCCGCCCCGATCGGTCCTGAGACCCGACCGGTCCTGAGACCCGACCGGTCCTGAGATCGGGCAGCCGACCAAATGAGCGAGCCGCGCTTATCCCGGCTGCAAGGGGCCGGGCGCGGCCATCGCCGCCCTACAGTTGCTCCCGTGCGATGCGGGCCAGTTCGTCCGTGGTGGTGCGCCACACGGCCGGCTTGCCCACCACCCGCGACAGCGCCTCGCGCAGCCAGCGGATGCGGTGGGCCTGGCCGGTGATCCACGGATGCAGGGTCAGGTTGAACACGCCGCCGCCTTCGTCGTGCAGGAAGGCGAACGCCTCGGCGATGCCGTCCGCCCAGACCGGCGGCGTGATGCGGCGCAGCCACATGCACTCCAGGTCGTTCCATTCCGGCTGCGGCGGCAGCGCCACCACGTTCTTCCCACCGTAAGGGCCCAGCAGATAGGGCCGGTCGTCATTCGCCCAGTCCGTGGTGTAGGCGAACCCCGCTTCCGCCAGCAGCGCCGGGGTGCGCGTCGAACTCGTTGAAGTCCTGGCCGCACCAGCCCTGCGGCGTCTCCCCGGTCGCCTCGGTCACCGCATCGCGGCTGGCGGCGATCACCGCGCGTTCCTCGGCCTCCGTCATGCGGCTGGTCAGGCGGCGGGTGGCGAAATCGCCATGCGCCATGAAGCAGGCGTTGCGGCGCAGCAGTTCGTCCACCAGTTCGGGATACCGTCGGGCGGCCTCGGCGCCGAGCGCCACGCTGGGCGTGAGGCCGAAGCGGTCCAGCACGTCCAGCACGCGGAAAATGCCCACACGCGCGCCGTACTGCCGCTGGCTCCAGGTCAGCCAGTCGGGGAAGAAGTTGCCCAGGGGAGAGACGATGCGCGGGTCGCGGCTGGCGTCCTTGGGGGGCGCGACCTCCCAGTAGTCCAGCACCAGGGTCACCGTCAGGGCGATGCGCGCACCGTCGGGCCAGGTGAAGTGGGGTGCCTCCGGCAGGATGCGGAAGCCGGAATGCGGATGGTCCGTGCCGGGGAGGCGCTGTTCGCCAACCGGCGGGGTGTTGCTTGGGGCCGGGGGATTGCTGGGGGTGTGGTCAGCCATTGGCGGCCTCCCTGGCGGCGAGATGTGCCTCGATCGCAGGCAGATGCTGCGTATTGAACCAGTCGGCGATTTCCGCGCCCGTGGCCACCCACACGCCGGGATGCGACAGGATGTATTCCAGCGCGCCGCGGAACGCACGGATGCGGTGCGGCTGGCCGACCCAGTAGGGATGCAGCGCCAGGCACATCACCCGGCCCTGTTCGGCGCCTTCGGCATAGACGGTGTCGAAGTAGTCGCGGATCTGGCGGGCGAATTCGGCGGCTTCCTCGCCGCGGCGGTGCAGGATCACGTCGTTCAGGTCCACCGAATACGGCACCGAGATCAGCTTGCCGGTCTTCACTTTCAGCGGGAACGGCTGGTCATCGTGATACAGCTCCGCCGTGTAGGTGAAGCCACACTCGGCGGCCAGGTCGAAGGTGCGCAGCGTGTTGGTGATCGCCGGGCTGAACCAGCCGCGCTGTTCCCGCCCGGTCAGCCTGCCGGTGGATTTCGCGGCTTTCCAGCATCGCCGCGCGTTCCTCGTCCTCGGTGAAGTCCCAGTGGTAGCGGGTGTTGTAGATGCCGTGCGACATCAGCTCCCAGTCGCGCTTTTCCATGCCTTCCAGGATGGCCGGAAAATGCTGGATCACCGACATGCTGAGGCTGACGGTGCAGCGCAGCCCGAAATCGTCGGTCAGTTGGAACAGCCGCCACAGGCCGACCCGGTTGCCGTAGTCGCGCTGTGTGTAGCCCAGGATGTCGGGATGCGGGCTGCGCGGCCAGGGATCGCGGGTGCGGACGAACTTCGGCAGGAATTCGTAGTGCTCGATGTTCGGCACCACCCACAGCGCGACGCGCGCCCCGTTCGGCCAGCGCAGCGGCGGGCGGTGCAGGATGGGCGAGTAGGCAACAAGATCGGGTTCCAACGTCGGCCTCCCTGGTTTCCCGGGACCGTAGAGCACGTTGGGGCGGAGGGAAATCGGCCTGCGCTATCCTGGCGCGCATCTTGCGTGGCGTCTGCCCGCCAGCAAGGAGCAGCACGCATGAACGACGCCAAGACCGAACTCGGCCGCAAGATCCTGGCGATCAAGGCCGAAAAGAAACTCACCTGGCCCGAGATCGCCGCCAGGCTCGGCCATTCCCCGGTATGGACCTGCGCCGCCTGCCTGGGGCAGATGTCGATGACACCCGAAACCGCAGCCAAGGCGGCGCAACTGTTCGGCTTGGACGACGCCGATACCGCGTTGCTGCAGGCGATCCCGTATCGCGGCTCACTGCCCACGGCCGTGCCCACAGATCCGCTGATCTATCGCTTCTACGAGGTGATGATGGTGTACGGCACGACCTGGAAGGAACTCATCCAGGAAGAATTCGGCGACGGCATCATGAGCGCGATCGACTTCGACATGTCGTTGGAGCGGCAGCCCGACCAGAAAGGCGACCGGGTGAAACTCACCATGACGGGCAAGTTCCTGCCGTACAAGCGCTACTGAACTGCGGCCGGCACGGGCGCGGGCGCGTTCCCGCCAGCACCGGCGCAGGCGCGGTCCTGCCGGCACGGTTATGCAGGCCGTCCCACGCGGCTGGCTGCATGGCCCCCAGCCGGACGACCGCGCCGCCGGTCAGTTCATGACCTGAATCATTTCGCGCACCCGCGGATACACCTCCCGCGCCCATCGCTTGCCGGCGAACACGCCGTAATGCCCGACACCGCTTTGCAGATGGTGCTGCTTCAGGTTCATCCGGATGCCGGAACACAGATCCAGCGCCGCCATGGTCTGGCCGATCGCGCAGATATCGTCGCGCTCCCCTTCCACCGTCAGCAGCCCGACACGACGGATCGCGGCGGGATTCACCGGCCGGCCGTGCCATGTCAGACGACCCTGCGGCAGCAAATGCTCCTGGAACACACGCCGCACGGTTTCCAGGTAGAACTCCGCCGGCAGATCCATCACCGCGCCGTATTCGTCGTAGAAGCGACGGTGCGCTTCCGTTTTCGCGGTATCGCCGCCCACCAGGTTGCGGAACTGCGTCAGGTGCGCCGAGACGTGGCGGTCGAAGTTCATGCTAACGAAGGCCGTTAGTTGCACAAACCCCGGATACACAAGCCGGCCGCCGCCGGGAAAGCGCCAGGGCACGCGGTCGATCAGGTGCCGCTCGAACCATTCGATCGACCGCGACCTGGCCAGGTCATTCACCTTGGTCGGGTTCAGGCGCGTATCGATCGGGCCGGCCATCAGGGTCATGCTGCGCGGCAAGGCCGGGTTGCCCGCCTCGGCCATCACCGCCACCGCGGCCAGTGCCGGAACAGCCGGCTGGCACACCGCAACCATATGGCCGCCCGGCCCGATCGTTTCCTGGAAACGGATCAGGTGGTCAACGAACTCGTCCAGGCCGAACCGTCCGGCGCCGGTGGGAATGTCGCGTGCGTTCTTCCAATCGGTGATGAACACGTCATGCTCGGGCAGCATCACCGCCACCGTATCGCGCAGCAACGTGGCGAAGTGGCCGGACATCGGTGCCACCAGCAGCACGCGCGGCTGTTCCGTCGCCAGGTCCTTGCGGAAATGCAGCAGCGCGCCGAACGGCGTTTCATCGACCACTTCCTCGGTGACATCGACGAACCGATGGCCGAGGTCCACGGCGTCGATGCCGAAGGGCGGGCGGGTGTGGCTGAGCGCCGAATCGGCAAACAGGCTCCAGCCGGCGCCAAGCTGGCGCAGCAGTGAGGCATGTGTCGGGGCCAGGGCCAGTTGCTCTGCGAGGTCTGCGCCGAATTGCGCCATCTGCCGCAGCGGACGCAGCAGGTCCGCCTGAGTTTGGTAAAGCTGATAGATCATCGCTGCATCCGGCGCTTGTCCTCGCTCCTGTGACCGTGTGTAATTTTGCGCCGCAGCATGGCGCTACGCAGGCGAGGACGCAACATGGTCGCAACGCTTCTGATAAGCAGCAAAAACTACTCCTCCTGGTCGCTGCGCGGCTTCCTGCTGTGCCGCCTGGCCCGCATGGATTTCGTGGAACAGGCGGTGTCTCCGGAAGATCCCAACACGCGGGCGGAACTGTTGTTGCGCGCGTCATCCATTCGTGTGCCCTGCCTGGTGCATGATGGCGTCACGGTGTGGGATACGCTGGCGATCGCCGAATACCTGCACGAGGTGTTCCCCAACGTCGGCATGTACCCCGGCGACCGCATGGCGCGCGCGCGGTGCCGATCGATTTCCGGCGAGATGCATTCCGGCTTTTCCGCGCTGCGCTCCTCGTTGCCGATGAACCTGCGTCTGCACCGGCCTGGCTTCACGGTGTGGTCGGCAGCACGGGCGGATATCGAGCGCATTACCGAGATCTGGCGCGAGTGTCTGCAGACCTGGGGCGGGCCGTGGTTGTTCGGACGCAAGCCGTCGGTTGCAGACGCGATGTACGCGCCGGTCGCGACGCGGTTTCGCAGCTACGACGTCACGGTGGACGCGCTGTGCCGGGGCTACTGCAACCACATCCTGGAGTGGCCCGACATGCAGGAGTGGACCGCCGCAGCGCGCGATGAACCCGAAGCGATCGAGGAACTCGAAGTCGAGTTCTGACGCCGGGGGGCGCTGCAGGCGGTTGGATGCGATGGATGATCGCCCGTTCTCTCATTGCCGCTATAGACAAGGTTGTGGGTGGCGGAACTGCGCTGCATAGGCGCGGGGATCCGCACACCACCGTCACCGCTCTCCCGTGTCATGGCCGGGCCTGACCCGGCCATCGACACCGGAACGATCGGGTCGGGATGCAACGGAACACGCCTTGTCGGGGGCAGATGGCCGGCTCGGGGGCCGGCCATGACGCGGGAGAGCGGTGTTTGGCCGAACCATCTCACTGCCGATAGGGCCCGCGCCTACCCCGGCCTGCACCCATGACGGCCTGCACCCATGACGGCCTGCGCCCATGACGGCCTCAACCCATCACGGCCCGCATGATAAGCCCGGCCGGTATGCCTCGCCCACGACCGCCCTTCGCCGCGACGACGGCCACTCCCGAAATACAGAACGGGCCGCTCGGGGTTCCCCGAACGGCCCGCTCCGTGTCCTTGTCGAGAGCGTCCCAATCTTTGCCGTGACCCAACAGCCGAGCAACCCGGCTCCGGGACTTGAGAAGGCCCCCGACCCCCGTTAGCTCGGCTGAGGCGCCGGCGCCGGACCGCCGCTCGGCGGCTGCGCGGACGGGCGGCCGGCATTCGGGACCGAGGCGCGGCGGTTCTCCGGTGCCGGCTCGTCCACCACTTTGCGGATCACCGGCTCGCCACGCAGCACCGTGCGGATCTCGTCCCCGGTCAGCGTCTCGTGCTCCAGCAGTCCGCGCGCCAGGCGGTGCAGTTCCTCGATGTTCTCGGTCAGGATACGCCGCGCCTTGGCATAGGCCTTGCTGATCATGTCCTTGATCTCGGCGTCGATCTCCTGCGCAGTCAGCTCGGAAACATTCTTGCTCTGCGTCACCGAGTGACCCAGGAAAACCTCCTGGCTGTTGTCGCCGTAGGCGATCATGCCGAGCTTGTCGGACATGCCCCATTCGGTGACCATGCGGCGGGCCTGGTCGGTGGCCATCTTGATGTCGCCGGCGGCGCCGTTGGAAACCTTGTCCGGCCCGAAAATGATCTCCTCCGCTGCCCGGCCGCCCATGGCCATGGTCAGCTCGGAGATCAGCTTGGACTTGCTCTTCGAGTAGCGGTCACCTTCCGGCAGGCTCATCACCAGGCCCAGCGCGCGACCGCGCGGGATGATGGTGGCCTTGTGCACCGGGTCGCATTCCGGCTCGTGCATGGCGCACAGCGCATGGCCGGACTCGTGATAGGCGGTCATCCGCTTCTCGGCTTCGGACATGACCATGGAGCGGCGTTCGCTGCCCATCATCACCTTGTCCTTGGCCGCCTCGAACTCGGCCATCGCCACCACGCGCTTGCCGACGCGTGCGGCCAGCAACGCGGCCTCATTCACCAGGTTGGCCAGGTCGGCGCCGGAGAAGCCGGGCGTGCCGCGTGCGATTACCTTCGGATCGACGTCGGAGGCCAGCGGCACCTTGCGCATGTGCACGCGCAGGATCTTCTCGCGCCCGTTCACGTCGGGGTTCGGCACCACGACCTGGCGGTCGAAGCGGCCGGGGCGCAGCAGCGCCGGGTCCAGCACGTCCGGGCGGTTGGTGGCCGCGATCAGGATGACGCCTTCGTTGCTTTCGAAACCGTCCATCTCGACCAGCATCTGGTTCAGCGTCTGCTCGCGCTCATCGTTGCCGCCGCCCAGGCCGGCGCCACGGTGGCGGCCCACCGCATCGATTTCGTCGATGAAGATGATGCAGGGGGCGTTCTTCTTGCCCTGCTCGAACATGTCGCGCACGCGGCTGGCACCGACGCCCACGAACATCTCGACGAAGTCCGACCCCGAGATTGTGAAGAACGGCACGTTCGCCTCACCCGCGATGGCGCGGGCCAGCAGCGTCTTGCCGGTGCCGGGCGGGCCCACCAGCAGGCAGCCCTTGGGGATCTTGCCGCCCAGTCGCTGGAACTTCTGCGGGTCCTTCAGGAATTCGACGATCTCCTGCAGTTCGCCCTTGGCTTCGTCGATGCCGGCGACGTCCTCGAACGTGACGCGGCCCTGTTTCTCCGTCAGCAGCCGCGCCCGCGACTTGCCGAAGCCCATCGCGCGCCCGCCGCCCGACTGCATCTGGCGCATGAAGAACACCCACACGCCGATCAGCAGCAGCATCGGGAACCACGACAGCAGGTAGTGCAGCAGCGGGTTCACGTCGCTGTCCGCCGGCTTGGCAATCACACGCACGTTCTTGTCGGTCAGCCGCTTCACCAGCGACGGATCTTCCGGCGTGTAGGTCTGGAACGTACGGCCGTCGGTCAGTTGACCGGAGACGGTATGCCCCTGGATCACAACGTCGCGCACGTGACCTGAATTCACCTCGGAAATGAAGTCGGAGTAGGCCACTTGTGTCGCGCCGGAGTGGTTGCCACCCGGTTGGAACAGGTTGAACAGCACCACGAGCAGCAGGGCTATGATGACCCATAGCGCGAGGTTGCGGCCGAAATTGCTCATCTATGTTCGCTCGTCCAAGACCCAGATTGCTTCGCACCGGGTCCCCATGAAGCCAATGACCACAGGCGCTCAACAGCAACAAGATAGGGAGCCGTCCGTCTTCCCGCATCCCCACCATGTGATTCGCCGCTTCACGCCGGCACGAACGGTGCGCCCGCCAGCGGTCGCCTTGGAGTGAATCCCACCGTGAAGGGGGCGCAGGCCCCAGGATCAGGATAGGCCAGATGCGGCACCGCCACCAGCAAATTGCGCCGGCGCACGGCCGGCAGGGTCTGCAGGACGGCCGACGGCAGGGGCGACAGGCGCCGCAAGCGCGCGGCATCCGGGCCAAGGGCGCCGATCCGGCTGTCATCCGCGGGACGGGCTGTCGAGGCCAGGCGGAAGCGGCTGTCCCAGACCGTACCCGGTGATGCCGTGACCGGCGCTGCCATCGCCGCGGCCTCCCGCACCAGCAGCCATCCGTCCCCGAAACGGCCGGCCGGCATGATCCGGACACCCGCCAGGGTCGCGGCGCGCGGTGACGCCGCCAGCGCGGCGACCGGGTCGGTCGGTGGCGGATAGGCGGCGCCGGATACCGTCTGGATCAGGGCGGCCAGGGCCTGTGGTTCGATCTCTCCCGGCAACAGATGCGCGAAGCCCTCCGGGTACAGTGACACCCGGCGCGCGAGCCAGGCGGCCGTCTCCGCCTCCCGCGCCGCGCGGGCGGTCCCGGCGGCGCGGGCTGCTTCGGTCAGGGCCACGATCGCCGGGCCGGAGCCGTCGGCATCGTCCAGCATGGTCCGCAGGCGGGGACGCAGTGCGCGTTGATCGCGGTTCGAAGGATCCTCCACCCACGTGATCCCTCTGGCGCACAGGAAGTCTCGTAGCCGGCCGGGCGGGATTGCCAGCAGGGGACGCAGCAGCCGTACCTCGTGCAGTTCGGCCATCGCCGGCATGGCGGCGAGCCCGTTCGGCCCGCTGCCGCCCTGGCGCCGGATCAGCACCGTCTCCGCCTGATCGCCGGCGTGGTGGCCTAGCAGAAGGTGCAGGCGGCCATCCGCCCGGGTTGCCGCGCGCAGGGCCGCATAGCGGGCAATGCGGGCGCGTTCGGCCATCGCCGGTCCGCGGGCAAGGTCGCTCAGGACCAATAGCCGTGCCGGAATCTGCTGCGCCGCCAGGCGCTGCATCGTGGCTTCGGCCTCGGCGCCTGACTCCGGCCGAAGGCCGTGGTCCACCACCAGGGCAAGCGCACTCCCACCACGCGTCCGTGCCCAGTCCCGTGCGAGCAGCGCCAGCGCCAGGCTGTCGGCGCCCCCCGACACCGCGACGGCAAGGCGCGGCATCGGCTCAAAGGGGCCGAGCCTGGCCATCGCGGCGGCGAACGCGTCAGGCAGCCTCGCGGTCACGGGCCACGCCGGCCTGGCGAACTCATGTCGGCCCCCTCAGGCCCGGGTGACGTGCCGGCCCCCGTTACCTGCACCCCGCGCGCTTGCGCAGCGTCGCGGCAAACTCGCGCACGTCCGACTTCATGTGGGGGAATTCCGCGTGCAACTTGCTCAGCGTGTCGCACGCGGCCTTGGTCTCCTTGATCGCAATCAGCGACGACGCCAACCCGAGCAGCGACTGCTCGGCGTGACGCCCCTTGCGGGAGCGGTTGTAGCTGTCGTCATACGCGATGGCCGCCTGCGGGTACTGCCGCCGGCCCGCCAGCGCCTCGGCCAGCAGGAACTGGGCGTCATAGGCGCGAGGCGATGTCCGGAACTTGGTCAGCACCTCGCGGGCATCCGCCTCGGCGGTCTTGTAGTCGTGACGGGCGAGCGCGGCCGAACCCTCCTTCATCGCGGCCTCCGGCGTGCGCGGCGGCGATGACGCGGCAGGCTTGGAGGGCGGCGGCGCCCGGTTCACACCCAGTGGCGCGGGTTGCGGGCTGGTGTTCGATCCGGCTGCCGAACTCGCGGCGTTGGTTGCGCCTGTCCCGGACTGGTCGGCCGTGGCGCCGGGGTGCTGCACCTGGAATGCCAGGTCGTCGATGCGCTTGCTCAGGTCGGCTGTCTGCTGCTGCAGCTTGTTGTCGGTCTCCTGGACCTGTCCACGCAGTTGCCGCACCTGTTCCGACAGGTCCTCGACCCGGGAAAGCAACTGCGCCACCAGGTCGCTCCCGCCGCTGGACGGGGTTGGAGCACTGCCCCCGCCGAGGTAGCTGGAGCCGGACGAGCCCTGATTGCCCATCTGTTCCCGCAACTGCTGGATCTGCTGCTGGAGCTGGTAGATATCGTTGCGCAGCGCGATGGCTTCCCGGCTTTGCAACTGTGCGGATGCCGGGCCGGCGGTCAGCAGGATCATCGGCGTGACGATGAGCGCGGTCCGCATCAGCGGAAAAAGCGTCGGAAGGCGCATGCGCATCTCCTCGGAAACTGACGGAGCAATTGGCGCAAGATGGCGACGGGCTCAAGCCTGTGCCGACCGTGTGGCGAAAACGAAACCGGCGGCCGCAGGGCCGCCGGTCCGGTCGGCACAACCCGGTATTCCCGGCTCAGCGCACCGAGGTGATGGCGTTGCGGTTCTGCGCCCAGGCCTGTTCGTTGGAGCCCATGGCGGTCGGGCGGTCCTTGCCGTAGCTGATGGTGGTGATGCGGGCGGCTGGGACGCCCTTGGCCTCCAGGTAGCTGGCGGCGGCGTTGGCGCGGCGCTGGCCGAGGGCCAGGTTGTACTCCTCAGTACCGCGCTCATCGCAGTTGCCGGCGACCTGCACGTTCACCTGCGGATACTTCTCCAGCCAGCTGGCCTGGTGATCCAGGGTGGCCCGGGCCTCCGGCTTCAGGTTCGACTTGTCGAAGTCGAAGAACACGCGGTCGCCGACATTGGCGACCAGATCTTCCTCGCTGCCCGGTGCCGGGCCGGCTGCCACGGCTTGCGCGCCGGTGCCGGTGGATGCCGCCTTTTCCTGATGCGCGCACGCCGCCAGCAGGGCGACGACGGCCAGAGTGCCGACAGTATGCAGTTTCATGGGTTCTCGTCCCTGGCTGAGGGTGCGGGAGGGGGTGTTTGGAGAGGCCGGAGCCGGGCGTAACGGTAATATGTTCCGCGGGCGCAGGCGATTAGCTAGATGTACTGAACCCGGTCAAGTTCCCGAGACTGCGGCGCCCGCGATCTTTTCCTACTGTGGCTTTGCAATGACAGCGCCGGGTCCGCGTCCCGGCGCGGCCCTGGCGGCGCGCGTTCCGGGGCCGCGCAGAAAAGGCCGGAACCCGGTCGGTCCAGGGTTCCGGGGCCGGTCGTGTCGGTTTTTCCGGCCGGTGCCGGCGAACGCTCAGGACGCCAGGGGCGACCAGGCCGGGTCGGATGCGTCCGTCGGCGTCGGCGCGACCCGCTCGTTGAAGCCGGTGATATCGATCGAGACCAGCCGCGAGGAGAACCCGGCGCCGCGGGCGTTGCGGGCCGGCGTCTCCCGCCAGAACATCAGCACGCGTCCATTGGGGCAGAAGGTGGGGCCTTCCACGTCCCAGCCCTCGGACAGGATGCGCTCGCCCGATCCGTCCGGGTGCATCACGCCGATGGCGAAGTTGCCGTTCTCCCCGGCAAAGCGGGTGTAGGCGATCAGGTCGCCGCGCGGCGACCACACCGGCGTGGCATAGCGCCCCTTGCCGAAGCTGATGCGCTTTGCCCCGGACCCGTCGGCGTTCATGACATACAGTTGCTGATCGCCGCCGCGGTCGGAGTTGAACGCGATCTGCGTGCCGTCCGGGCTGTAGCACGGGCTGACGTCGATCGAACCGGAATTGGTCAGCCGCCGTGTGGCTCGGCTCGCCAGGTTGACGGTCACGATATCGGACCCGCCCCCGTGGGCCACCGACATGATCACCTTGCTGCCATCCGGCGAAAAGCGCGGCGAGAAGGTCATGCCGGGGAACTCCCCCAGCATCGTCTGTCGCCCGGTGCCCAGGTTGAACAGGTACACCCGCGGCCGGTTGTTGGCGTAGCTCATGAACGCGATTTCGTCGCGCGTCGGGTGGAATCGCGGCGTCAGCACCAGCCAGGATCCGTCGGTCAGGAAACGGTTGTTCTCGCTGTCCTGGTCCATGATCGCGAGCCGCTTGGTGCGGCGGTCCCGCGGGCCGGTGGCGGAGATATAGGCGATGCGCGTATCGAAATAGCCCTTCTCGCCCAGCAGCCGCTCGTAGATCACATCGGCCATGATGTGGGCGATGCGGCGCCAGTTGCTCTGCGTCGTGGTGTAGGCCGTGCCCTGGATCTGCGCCTGCGGCAGCACGTCCCACAGCCGGAATTCCACCCGCAGGTTGCCGCCGGACTGCATCTCGGCCTTGCCGGTCACCAGGGCCTGGGCGCCGATGCTGGACCAGTTCTTGAAGTCGGGGACATCGGCCTGCGGCTGTCCCTGCGTGATGAAGGAACTCTGCGGCAGCGGCCGGAACAGGCCGCTGTTGCCCAGGTCGTTGGTGATCACCTGTGCGATGTCGCGGCCGAACTGCGAGGCGGTACCGTCAGCGCCGGCGAGATCGGGAATGGCGATCGGGATCGGTGCGGCCCGGGCCCGGTTCACGTCGATCACCGCGCTCGGCGTTCCGCTGCTGGCGCCGCCGGTGGCGCCGGCGCTGCCCGACGTGGCCGGAGCAACGGGAGCGGGCTGGGCATGAACGGGCACGCGCCCGGCGGCGGCAAACAGCGCCGATCCGGTCACACCGGTGATCAGGCCGCGGCGGCCCAGAGCAGATCGAAGGATGTTGGTCATAGCGGTGTCTTCTACCATGGACTCAGGCGAGGCGACGTTCCCCGGGGGATTGTTGTCGCGGACTTGTGTCGCGCTTGTGACGAGCCGGCGCGGGCCGGCGGCCATGTCCGTGCCAAGGCCCCTGCCCTCTCCGGCCCGTCGGGCGCAGCGACGCGGCGGCTGCCCGGATCCGGCGTCACGGGCTGAACCGGAAAGTCAGGACGTTGATCTTGCCCATCATGGACTTGGGCAGCGGCAGATTGGCGCAGTGCGGGTCCAGCACCGCGCGCCGGGCGCGTTCGGCGAAGGCCCGGTACACCGGATCGGACAGACGGGACCGGTCTGCCCCTTCGACCTTCACGACGCGGGCGATGCCATTCGCATCGGTGGTCACCTGCAACAGCACCTGCATCTTCTCCACGCCCTGCGCCCCGGCGTCGATCGTCCAGCACTCGCGCACATGGTCGCCGATGGTGCCGCGCTGCTGGGCAGTCAGCGCGGCCGTGTCGTTGCCGCCGGGGTGGCCGCCGCCATTCGGCGCGCCGCCGGCCTGCGGATTGTAGCGCGCCTTTGGCGGCTGCTTCTGCTGCACCAACTGACGCAACTTCTCCAGCGTGTTGTCCAGGGCCTGGCTGTTCGGCGCCGGGTTCTTCGTGACGTTGGGCTGCGACGTCGTGCTGGGTTCGCTGGGCGGTGGCGGCGCGGGGGGCGGTGGCAACGGCAGCGGTTTGGTCTGCTGCGGCGGATTGGGCTGCGGTGGGCTGGGCGGCGCCTTGGGGGGCGGCGGTGTCGGCGGCGCCACGGCCGGCGTGGGCGGCGGCTTCGGCAGCGGCAGTGCCGGCTTCGGCGGGGCCGGCGCCTCCTGCGGCGCGGGTGCCGGCGGCGGCGGCGGTGGAGGCGGCGGGGCCGCCTCGGTCGGCTTCGGCTCCGGAGGTTTGGCCACCGGCGGGGCCGGTGGCGCGACGGGTGCGTTGGCGGGGGCCGGCACCTTGGCCGGCTCGGGCGCCCTCATCGAGGTCAGCGCCTTGCCGTCGAATACCATCGCTACCGCAGCCTCGTGTGGCGGTTCGGGCGGCAGGCTATAGGGGATGCCGACCAGCAGGCCCAGCAGCACGGCGACGTGCAGGGCCGATGACACGATGGCCCCGCGCCGCAACCCCGGGCTGAAGCCGGCGTGGCGGTCGTCGTAGCGATCATCCCCGTGCAACACGCGTTGCAGCATGGTTCCCGATCAGCCTGCCTTGGGTTTCGCGGAAGGCTGCGGCGCCGGAGCTGCAGGTTTGACAGGTTCGCTGCCGGCGGCTGCCTGGGCTGCAGGCTGCTCCGCCAGCAGCGCGACCTTGGTGAACCCGCCCTGGGTTATCGTCGCCATCACCTGCATGATTCGGCCATAGGCCAGGTCCTTGTCGCCCCGCACGAAGATGCGGCGGTCGGCGTTGTTCTTGGCGATCGACTGCAGCTTGGTGACCAGGTTGGCCAGGTCGATCTGCTCGTTCTGGAGGAAAATCGTGCCGTCCGCCTTGATGGACACGGTCAACGGCTCGCTGTCGGTGTTCAGTTGCTTGGCGTCGGCCTTGGGCAGATCGACCGACACGCCGGAGGTCATCAGCGGCGCGGTGACCATGAAGATGATCAGCAGCACCAGCATCACGTCCACCAGCGGGGTGACGTTGATCTCGGCCAGCGGCCGGTAGCGGCCGCGGCCGGTGCGGGTGTTGAGGGAGAATGCCACGGGCTACACCATCAACGCGCGTGAACGCAGGGCTATGCGCATTACGCCCGCTCCTCGGTCTGGCGGGACAGGATGGCGCTGAACTCGGCGCCGAAGCCTTCCAGGCGGCTGGCGAAGCGGGACAGGTCGGTGCTGATCTTGTTGTAGGCCAGCACCGCCGGAATGGCCGCGACAAGGCCGATGGCGGTGGCGAACAGAGCCTCGGCGATGCCGGGGGCGACCACGGCCAGGTTGGTGTTGTGCATGGCGGCGATCGCCGAGAACGAATGCATGATGCCCCAGACCGTGCCGAACAGGCCGATGAACGGCGCGGTGGCGCCGACCGACGCCAGGAACACCATCCAGCGTTCCAGCCGGTCCATTTCCCGCTGCACCGTCACGGTGATCGCCCGGTCCACGCGCTCCCGCACGCTGGTGTGGCTGATATCGGCGCCGGCCACGCGCACGGTGCGGCGCCACTCGCCCATGGCGGCGCTGAACACCGCGGCCATCGGATGGGTGGCGTTCACGCCCTCATGCTCGAACAGCTCGTCCAGGCTGCCGCCGGACCAGAAGCGGTCCTCGAAGCCATCGGCCTGTTTGTTCACCTTGCGCAGGCTGGACCACTTCTCGAACACGACGGCCCAGACCCAGACGCTGGCGGCGAGCAGGCCGAGCATCACGATCTTCACGACGATGTCGGCTTCCATGAACAGGCCCCAGAGGGACAGGTTCGCCCCTGCCGCCGCCAGGTTCACCGCGTCAACCGCACGATCCACTCCAACCCCCTTGTCCGGTCCCTCGACCGGTCATCCCGGCGTGCCGCGGGCACCAGCCCGCGCGTCGCATAAGGCTTGCAAGACCTCCCGCCAGCGGGAGGGAATTCGTTCCGGCCTGTGGGGTTCCCCCACCTGCACGCAGGCCAGTCGCACGATGGCCACAGCGCATGAGCCCGCCGGTCCGCGGATGTCCTGGCGCAGGAAGGCAGAGGCGCCGCGCACCGCCAATGCCTCGGTCACCACGGTCAGCAATTCGTCAACTCGTGCGGGCCGCAGATAATCAATCTCGACGCGCCGCACCATGAACATCAACGAGAATCGGTTAACCATTTCGGCGTGGGGAATTCCCAGGTCACGCAGCGCCTCGGTCCGGGCGCGTTCGGCGAAGCGCAGGTAGGTCGCGTGATAGACCACACCGCCGGCATCGGTGTCCTCATAGTAGGCGCGCAGCGTGTAGCGGTGCCTGCCCTCCGGCGGGATGACGGGAAGATGTTGGTTCATCCATCCTCCGCCGGGGGGCTGTCGCGCAGCAGGTCGAGCTGGTTTGCCGCCGGTGTGGGCGGCACCAGGTTCATGTGGCGCCAGCCTGGCTCGCCCAGCATGCGGCCGCGGCTGGTGCGCAGGATCAGCCCTTCCTGGATCAGGAAGGGCTCCACCACGTCTTCCAGCGTGTCGCGCGCCTCGGCCAGGGCGGCGGCGAGGGTTTCCACGCCGACCGGGCCGCCGGCATGGTGTTCGGCGATGCGGCGCAGGTAGCGGCGGTCCATCGCGTCCAGGCCCAGCCTATCCACTTCCAGCCGGTTCAGCGCGGCGTCGGCCACGGCGCGGTCCACCGGATCGGCGTTCTCCACCGCGGCGAAGTCGCGCACCCGGCGCAGCAGGCGGCCGGCGATGCGCGGCGTGCCGCGGGACCGGCGGGCGATCTCGCCCGCGCCGTCGTCGGTGAGCGTCATGCCGAGCTTGCGGGCGCCGGTGGCGACGATGATCTGCAACTCCTCGGGTGTGTAGAAGACCAGGCGCAGCGGGATACCGAAGCGGTCCCGCAGCGGCGTGGCGAGCAGGCCGGCGCGGGTTGTGGCGCCGACCAGGGTAAACGGCGGCAGGTCGATTCGCACCGACCGCGCAGCGGGCCCCTCGCCGATGATCAGGTCAAGCTGGAAGTCCTCCATCGCCGGGTACAGCACCTCCTCGATGGCGGGCTGCAGCCGGTGGATCTCGTCAATGAACAGCACATCCCTGGGCTGGAGGTTTGTCAGGATTGCGGCAAGGTCGCCGGCGCGCTGGATCACCGGGCCCGAGGTGGCGCGGAAGCCGACGCCCAGCTCCCGGGCGACGATCTGCGCGAGGGTGGTTTTGCCCAGGCCGGGCGGACCGTGCAGCAGCACGTGGTCCAGCGCTTCGCCGCGGGCGCGGGCGGCCTGGATGAAGACTGGCAGGTTCTGCCGTGTGGCGCGCTGGCCGATAAACTCTGCGAGAGTCTGTGGGCGGAGCGACGCTTCGCCGGCGTCGTCCTCGAGTTGCGTCGGCGCCAGCACCCGGTCCGTTGACTCCGGGTCACCCTGGGCGGCGGCGGGCGGTGCCGTTCGTTTCACCACGATGCCGTGGAGGGGCCGCCTGTCCCCTCGTCCCAACGCCCTCCCTCAGGCGGGGCGGCGTGCCGTGTGTGGCCCGCGCGGTCATCCGCTCACCTTCTGCGCCAGTTCCTTCAGACTTTCCCGGATCACCGCGTCCAGGCCCGCGTCCTCTCCCAGGCGATCCAGCACGTGCGTGACCACCGGCTGTGCCTCCGGGCGGCGATAGCCCAGGTTCACCAGGGCGGACAACGCGTCCCCGGACACCCCGGCGCGGTTGTGCGGCGGGCAGCGCAATGCCCGGCGAAGACGGCATCGCGCCGGCCTTGTCCCGCAATTCCGTCAGCAGCCGCACCGCCAGGCGCGGCCCCACGCCGGGCGCGCGGGTGATGCTGGCGCGGTCGCCGGCGGCGATGGCGGCGATCAGGTCGCGCGGCGACAGCGCGGACAGCAGCGACAGCGCCACTCGCGCGCCGACGCCCTGCACGGTGTTCAGCAGGCGGAACCATTCCCGTTCCGCGGGGTCGGCGAAGCCGTAGAGCAGGATGGCGTCCTCACGCACATGGGTCTCGATCAGCAGCCTGGTGGTGGCCGGGGGCTGCGGCAGGGCGGCCAGGGTGCGGGTGGAGGCGTGCACCAGGTAGCCGACGCCGTTCACGTCGACGACGCAACTGCCCTCGGCCAGCGCGTCCACCCGGCCGGTGAGTTGGGCGATCATGCGGCGTGTCTTCGCGCCTGTGCGGGGGCGGGCCGGCGGGCCGTGGCACCCAATGCAAGCCTCCGATCGGTGATTCGGGTGGCGAGTATAGGGCACGCTCGGCGGCGCGGGCAGGCCGGTGAGACGCGCCGGGCGGGGGCGTCGATGTGGGACGCTGTCCTGGATGGCCGGTCTTCGGTGTTCATTCTCCGGCAGTCCGCGTGTGCGATGGCGTTTCGAACGGGGAACGCGGATGAACGCAGATCTTGCGCGCATGAACACGGATGCTGCGGCGTGGACACACCGCAGCATCCGTGTTCATCCGCGTATCATCTGCGTTTATCCGCGTTTCGCTTCCTTCGTGACCACGTCGGCCCCGGCACCCGGTCGTCGCTCACGGACGACGACCGGGCGCCAGGTACGGGCAGACGGGTTGCCAGCCGGGTTCAGGCCGCCACCTTCCGGTGGCCCGCGGCGTAGCGCGTCAGCGCCTGGTCATCGCTGGGCTCGATCGGCGCGAAGTCGGTGTGGGCGATCCACTCCGGCCGCGTGGGCGTGCGGATGTAGTTGGAGACGGCGTTCAGCGTCAGATAGACGATCTTGCGCGGATAGGGCGTGATGTTGCCCGCAGAGCCGTGCACCAGGTTGCCGTGGAACATCAGCAGCCCGCCCGGCTTGCCGGTGGGGGCCACGATGCCGCCGCGCTGCACCAGGCGCGTGACCGTGTCCTCGTCCAGTGTCCACAGCGGGTAGGACGTGGTGGTCACATCGTGGCCGGCCTCCAGCACGCCCTCGGTGTGGCTGCGCGGCACCAGCATCAGCGGGCCGTTGATCGGCATCACCTCGTCCAGGAACACCGCGATGTTCATCGCCCGCGGCTCCGGCATGCCGTCGTCGCGCGCCCAGGTGCCGTAATCCTGGTGCCACTGCCAGACGTCGCCGGTGAACGACGCCTTCGCATTGATCTTGAACTGGTGCATGTACACCGGCTCGCCGAACAACTGCTGCACCGGGCCGATCATGCGCGGGTGACGGGCGAGCAGGCCGAAAGCGTGGTTGTACAAGTGGGCGGCGAAGGCGGTGCGGGGGGCGCCGGACTTCTCCCGCCAGATCTCGGGGCGCTGCTGGCGGTAAACCGATTCCGCCTCCTCGCGCAGCACCGCGCACTCGTCCGGCGTGAACGTCTCCGGCAGGAACAGGTAGCCTTCTTCGTTGAAATGCCGGACCTGCTGATCACTGAGCATGGCGCTGCCTCCCTGCAACGGGTCGCGGATTGCATACCTAGCCATGGGTGGCCGGTCAATCGTGTCGGGGGGCTCCGCGCGCCCCGGACTCACGCGGACGTGAGTCACGAAACGAAACTGCAACCACTGTTGCGGCAAATTGATCCCTGCCGAGGGAAACGACGGCGCCAGCGAACGGAGACGACGGAATGATTCGGTCCCGGCTCGATAGTCCGGATGAGGAATTCACGGGGCGCCTGCGATCCCGGATGCCGATGAATGTGCTCTTCACGTTTACAGCGGATCAGCTTCAGGCCCTGCGGTCGGCCTTCGGCTCCCGCTTCCAGAGCCGGCACAGCGTGGACATGCGGGCCCGTGTGTTCCTGCCGTGGAGCCGATACTATGTCGTCCTGCAGGTTGGACGCGACCGCCGTGCGGACCCGCGCCGAACGCGTGCGGAGTCGCGCGTGCGCACCCTGACTGACAGCCTGAGCTGCGGCCTGCTGCTGCTGGGCGGGGTGGCCTGTGTCACGTGGCTGGCCATGCAGGCGCTGTAGGCGGCAGGGAGTTCGTTGCGGGCAGGGTGGCGAGACGTCCCTGCGCCAGTACCTGCTCGTCGCGAATGCGCCGACCGACGCATCGCGTTGCAACAACCGAGCGTTTGGATCCGCCCATATCCAACCGGCCGCCGTGCCCCGGGGTTTCATGCCCCCGGGGTTTCATGCCCCCGGGGTTTCATGCTCCGGGGTCTGGTGTCACGCCAAGCATCCGACGCGGCGACCTGCTTCGGCGGGAGGAAACGCCTCAAGGAGCGATCCGGCGCCAGTCCGTAGCGGTGTCCACATCGTGCAGCATGCGCAGCCGCGCGACGCGCCGGCCGGCGAAGTTCGCCAGCGTGTCCGCCAGCGCGTGTTGGCTGGACCAGCGGGCGCCGGCAAATGGCCGGGCGGGGCGGCGCGGGCCCAGGCCGACAAGCCAGTAGCCGCCATCGGCCGCCGGGCCGAACACCGCGTCCGCCCGCCCCAGCGCGCGGAAGGCGGCCGCCACGTCCGCGGCACGGGCATCGGGAATGTCGCTGCCGATCACCACGACCCGGCCGCCGGGAAACCGCCGGACAGCGCGGTGCATGCGCTGGCCGATATCGCCACGCCCCTGCGGCACGGCGAGCACCCGTACCGGCAGCGGAAAGCGCGCCTGGTCGGGGGTAAGCGCCAGGACTGTGCGGAACCGCCGGTCTGCGGCCAGTTGGCGCAGCAGCCGGAACAGGGTGGCGCGATGGAAACGGAGTGCGGCGCGGTCGCCGATATCGCGGGCCAGGCGGCGTTTCACCGCGCCAAGCCGGGGCGCGCGGGCGAAAACCACGACCGTGTCTTTCACCGGTAGAGCCTGACCAGGCGGTGCGGCGATAGGCCGGCGAACCACAACCCCAGGCACAGCAGGTTGCGGGCCGAGCGGCGCAACCAGCCGTCGCGCTGCCACTTTGCTGCCGAGGTCAGTGCGGCGGCGTCCAGCGGTAGCAGGCACCGGCGGCCGAGGCGGCGGACCAGGTCCACGTCCTCCATCAGGGGGACGGGTCGTATGCCGCCTGCCTGTTGCAGCAGCCGGCGGTGGATCAGCAGGCCCTGGTCGCCGTACGGCAGCGCCAACCTGCGGCAGCGCCAGGCCACGGCTTGCTCCAGCCGGCGGGCGCGGCGGTCGTCCGAGTCCAGCCTGAGGCGGAAGTAGCCGGCCTGGTCGGGGTGGCAACGCATATGGGCGGAAGCGGCTTGCCGCCAGCCGGGCTGCAGGATCGTGTCGGCGTGCAGCAGCAGCAGCCAGTCGTTTCGTGCGGCCCGAACACCGGCGGCCAGTTGCGTCCCCCGGCCACGCGGTGCGTCCAGCACATGACAGCCGAGCTGCGCGGCGAAGGCCGGCGTGCCGTCGGTGCTGCCCCCGTCGCTGACCAGGATCTCGGCCACCGATCCCAGCGCTTCGCAGGTTCGGGCGAGGGTGGCTGCGCCGTTCAGCACCGGGATGATCACGCTGACCGGAAGCGGGCCAGGATTTGCTTTCTGTTCTTGACGACGCATCCCGGCTTTGCCACTGTGGCATTGGAACGGACGGGGAACGCAGCATGCGCGAAAATCCGGATGAAGGCAAGGATCGGGAGGCGATCGCGGCGCTCGAGCGTGCGGGGGCGGTGGAACCTGCGGCGGTCGGCACCATGCCTCGGCTGGCCCGGCATGGTCGCGGTGCCACGACCAATCCCGCGGTGCGGTTCGACCGGCACACGGCCAGCCCGTTCGATGACGGGTGGGACACCCTGACCGGCGAGTTCGCCGAACTCCCCAAGCTGACCACCACCTTGTCCAAGGACTCCACCCGCTCGGCGATCAGTTGGAACAGCAGCCCGGATATCGGTTTCGACCGTGCGGTGAACCCGTATCGCGGCTGCGAGCACGGCTGCATCTACTGCTATGCCCGCCCGACGCACGCCTATCTGGGCTATTCGCCTGGCCTGGATTTCGAGACCCGGCTGATCTTCAAGCCCGAGGTCGCGGACCTGCTGGAGAAGGAGCTGCGCAAGCCGGGCTACACGCCGCGCACGCTGGCATTGGGCTCCAACACCGACCCGTACCAGCCGGTGGAGCGCACGCTGAAGCTGACCCGCTCGGTGCTGCAGGTGCTGGACCGGTTCAACCATCCGGTCAGCATCGTCACCAAGTCGGCCGGCGTGCTGCGCGACCTGGACATTCTGGCCGACATGGCGAAGCGCAACCTGGCGCGGGTGTATCTGTCGGTCACCACGCTGGACGCGCGGCTGGCACGGGTGATGGAACCGCGCGCCGCCAGCCCGGCCCGGCGGCTGCAGGCGGTGGCGGAGCTGACCCGGGCCGGCGTGCCGGTGGGCGTGATGGCGGCGCCGATGATCCCCGGGCTGAACGACGCCGAACTGGAGAAGATCCTGGAAGCCGCCGCCCGCGCGGGCGCCCGGCACGCCGGCTACATCCTGCTGCGCCTGCCGCATGAGCTGCGGCAGATGTTCGACGACTGGCTGACCGAGCATTTCCCCGACCGGGCGAAGCACGTGCTGAACCTGATCCG
The DNA here is from genome assembly GCA_963721065.1 of uncultured Alphaproteobacteria bacterium. Classification (GTDB taxonomy): domain Bacteria; phylum Pseudomonadota; class Alphaproteobacteria; order Acetobacterales; family Acetobacteraceae; genus CAWBLP01. Next base: position 399,566 of record CAVRHO010000005.1, on the reverse strand, counting down.
GGAAACCAGGTCGGGCGCGCTGAGCGACGCACGGTTCCATCACCGGTTTTCCGGCCAGGGTGTGTACGCCGATCTGCTGCTGCGGCGGTTCTCCCGTGCGGCGCGCCAGTGGGGGCTGGACGAGGCGCGCGAGGGGTTGGACTGCACGCGCTTCGCCGTGCCGGACGACGGCAAGCCGCGCGCCGACGCGGCGCAATTGTCGTTGTTCTGATCGGATCGGTCGAGGCACAGTTCGGCTCTGACACGCGCGAATCCTGTGCGGAGGGGTTTCTGCGGGTTCGCATCGATGCCGCGGTTGGCGTGACTTGGCTGCTATATCAGGTTACCCGACGATCGGTTTGATGGCCTGCTGCAATGCGGCTCGGTCCGCCGCGGCAAGTGTCCCGAGCCGGCGGATGACCAGGCGCTGTTCAATGGGGGTGAACACCGGCTTGACGGCCGAGGGCTTCAGCAACCCGGCGCCTTCCCACTGTCCGATCCAGACCTCGCCGAGTGCGGCGGTGGCACGAAGCTGGCTGGTGACGGCCATCAGCACCAGATCGGGCTTGGCCTGATTGCAGGCGACGTTGCTGACCACGACAGCCGGGCGTTGCTTGACGGCTGTCTGGTCGGGGAAGGGGAACGGCACCAGGACCGATGTCGCCGAACTCAAAGCGCGTCGTAGGCATCGTCGTCGGGGTTGTTCCAGACTGCGGCGAACGCGGGCGCGCTGGCTGCCGTGGAGGCTCGGGTCAGCGTCCGTTCCTGCTCTCGGGCGGTGATGAAGGCGACGAAGTCCTCGACCTCGGCGATGCGTTCGGGGGGCAGGGCCTGGATCATCTCGATCAGGGTATCGGTTTGCATGGGCGGGTTCCTCAGCGCACGGGCAATTGCAGGAGCGCACGGGCAATTGCAGGCGTTTGTCGGTCCGGAAGGCATCGAGCAGACTCTTGGCCATGTGCTTGTCGTTGTCGGGCAGGCGTTCAACCCCCTGGCGCTGTTTGAGCTACTTGCGACCGGCGAATCCGGTACGGCCAGCATACTCTCAGGTGCCTCAAGCAGGTAGCCGCTCGTGGCGCCGCGTGCATCGGATCGCCTCTTGCGTATGTCGCCGCGCGCGCGGGACATGCCTCGCGCACAGTCGCCGACACGAGTGTAATGCAGGCAGGTCCGCTGCCCAAGTTCAGTCCACCACAGGTCTCCCTGTTTGCGCGGGATCCGCCGGCGCCCCGCCAAACCTGTCCGTGGTCCGGCCATATCCAGCACTTCAGTCGCGTTGATTTCAGCCGGCCGGATGCGGCTGCCGAACGTCACGTGTGGGTCGCCAAGGTGCTGCTGCGACAGGATCAAGCAGTCCTGCTCGATACGGGCATTTCGTCTGGGCAGTGGCATTACGCCGCGGTCGCGGCAGCGGCCGAGCCGCGGTGGGAATTCGGCCACGTCGCTGCAAGGAATGCGCGCCGGCACCAGGAATCGACATCGCCATCGCGCCTGGATGACGGCTGGCCGTCGCTCGCGATTGCCCGCGTGTCGTGGTGTCGCCCGCGTGTTGTTCATCAAGGTTTCGAGATTGACCCCTTGCGCCCCTTCGTCCCACTGTCGGTGTGCCGGCCGGGACGGCAGTCCTGGACCGGCAGGGAGCGCACAAAGAAAATCGGAGAACAAGCAATGATAAGCCGTCGAGCCGTCCTGACGACAACATTGGCGACCGCTGCCGCCGCCTCACTCCGCAGTCCGCGCGCCGACGCCGCAGAGCCAGCCCCCGTGAAGATCGGCAACACCATGCCGTACAGCGGCCCTGCCTCCTCCTATGGCGTGATCGGCCGCACCGAATCGACCTTCTTCAAAATGGTGAACGAACACGGTGGTGTGGACGGTCACAAGATCGATTTCATTTCACTCGATGACAGTTACAGCCCGCCGAAGACGGTGGAGCAGATCCGCCGCCTGGTGGAACAGGACCACGTGGATTTCACCTTCCAGACCCTCGGCACGCCGACCAACTCCGCCATCGCCCGTTACATGAACCATCACAAGGTGCCGCAGTTGTTCGTCGGCTCCGGCGCCAGCAAGTGGAGCGACTACAAGAAATATCCCTGGACCATGGGTTGGCAGCCGAATTATCGGACCGAGGGGCAGATCTACGCCAAGTACATCCTGAAGCACGTCAAGAACCCGAAGATCGGCATCCTCTACCAGAATGACGATTTCGGAAAGGACTATCCCAACGGCGTGCGCGACATCCTGGGCAAGGACTGGGACAAGCTGGTGGTCAGGTCACTGACGTACGAAACCACCGATCCCACGGTCGACTCGCAGATCGCCGAACTTCAGGCCGCCGGGGCCAATGTGCTGGTCGTGGGCGCCATCCCCAAGTTCGCCGCGCAGGCGATCCGCAAGACCTACCAGCTTGGCTGGAAGCCCATGTTCTTCATGACCAACGTGTCGATCTCGGTCGGCGGCGTGCTGGAGCCGGCGGGCAAGGACCACGCGATCGGCCTGCTGAGCACGGGCTATATCAAGGACAATACGGATCCGGCCTTCAACAATGATCCCGGCATGAACGAGTGGCGGGCGTTCATGAAGAAATATGTCCCTGACGGGGACATCAACGACGGCAGCTACGTGTTCGCCTACGGCATCAGCCAGACGATGCTGCAGGTGCTGAAGCAGTGCAAAGGTGATTTCTCCCGCAAGAATGTCATGCACCAGGCGGAAAACCTGCACGACCTGGAAATCGGCGTGCTGCTGCCAGGGATCAAGATCAATACCAGCCCCACCGATCACCGGCCGATCAAGGAGATGCAGATGATGCGCTGGGACGGCAAGACGTGGGAGCGTTTCGGCGGACTGATCAAGGGCGCCGAAGTCTGACGCCAACGGCCGCGGCGCGGGTGGCTCGCCTCCCGCGCCGCACAGTCCCCCGTAGATCGTCCCCCCTGGGTCGCCAACGGCGCGTTCGCCAGGCAGCAGTGCACCCGCGGCCGGGTCACGGGCGGGACACCGCCGGCGGCGCCCATCGCGGCTGGTGGCCCCGGTTCGCGCCGTGGCCGTGGACCCACGCGACCGGTGGGCTGTGAAATTTGAGGTGAGCCGCGGCCGGATCGCCCCCTTGACGCCCGCGGGCCGATGCGCCATCTCGGCTCAATCCGGACCAACTGGGTCCGTTTAGCAGAATTGCTTATGGTTCATGGGGTTTCGCAGACCATGCTCAGGCTGTCGAAGCTGACCGATTATGCGGTCGTGGTGCTGGTTCGCCTGGCGGAGACCGAAGGGGTGCAGACTTCCCCCGGTATTGCCGCGGCGACCGGTATTCCCGAGCCGACCGTCGCCAAGGTGCTGAAAACGCTTTCGGCTGGCGGTCTGGTTGTTTCCCAACGCGGCGCGCGGGGCGGTTACCGGCTGTTGCGGCCGCTGGCCGACATCCCGGTCGCCGACGTGATCGCGGCCGTCGATGGCCCCATCGCGCTGGCGGCGTGCGTGGATGGCTCCGCCGTCGAATGCGAGTCCCAGGGCCTGTGCCCCGTGCGCGGCCGCTGGGATCCGGTGAACGACGCGATCCATCAGGCGCTGTCGGCGATCACGCTGGCAGACATGCAGGAGACCGCCGTCCCGCGTGCCTTCCGCGTGCCGCACCGCCCCGTGGCGCCGCTGCCTGCCGAATAGGACGTTCGTATGCCCGCAGTCACCGAAACGCTCGACACCGTCCAGTCCGTCACCCAGTCCGGCTACAAGTGGGGCTGGGAGACGACGATCGAGATGGACCTCGCGCCCAAGGGGCTGAACGAGGACATCATTCGCCTGATTTCCTCCCGCAAGGAGGAGCCGTCCTGGCTGCTGGACTGGCGCCTGAAGGCCTATGAAGCCTGGAAGGCGATGGAGGAGCCGCAGTGGGCGAAGGTGCATCACCAGCCCATCGACTACCAGGACCTGCACTACTACGCCGCGCCGAAGAAGAAGCAGGGGCCGAAGTCGCTGGACGAGGTCGATCCCGAGCTGCTCGCCACCTATGAGAAGCTGGGCATCCCGCTGAAGGAACGGGCGATCCTGGCCGGCGTCGATCCGGACACGGTGGAAGGCACCCAGGTCGCGGTCGATGCGGTGTTCGACAGCGTGTCGGTGGCCACCACCTTCCGTGAGACGCTGAAGAAGGCCGGGGTGATCTTCTGCCCGATCAGCGAGGCGGTGCGGGATTACCCGGAGCTGGTGCAGCAGTACCCTGGGCACGGTGGTGCCGACCGGCGACAATTTCTTCGCCGCGCTGAACAGCGCCGTGTTTACCGATGGCAGCTTCGTTTACATCCCCAAGGGCGTGCGCTGCCCGATGGAGCTGTCCACCTATTTCCGCATCAATGCCCGCAGCACCGGCCAGTTCGAGCGCACGCTGATCATCGCCGATGCCGGCAGCTATGTGTCCTACCTGGAAGGCTGCACCGCGCCGATGCGCGACGAGAACCAGTTGCACGCCGCGGTGGTGGAGCTGGTGGCGCTGGACGATGCGCAGATCAAGTACTCCACGGTGCAGAACTGGTATCCGGGTGACTCGGAAGGTCGCGGCGGGATCTACAACTTCGTCACCAAGCGCGGCGCCTGCCGCGGTGCGCGCAGCAAGATCTCCTGGACGCAGGTGGAGACCGGATCGGCGATCACCTGGAAGTATCCGTCCTGCGTGCTGCTGGGCGAGGACAGCGTGGGCGAGTTCTACTCGGTCGCGGTGACCAACAACATGCAGCAGGCCGACACGGGCACGAAGATGATCCATGTCGGCAAGGGCACAACCAGCACGATCGTGTCGAAGGGCATCAGTGCCGGGCGGTCGAACAACACCTATCGCGGCCTGGTCCGCGTGGCGCCGACGGCGAAGAACGCACGCAACTTCACGCAGTGCGACTCGCTGCTGATCGGCGACCAGTGCGGCGCGCACACGGTGCCGTATATCGAAAGCCGCAACCCGACGGCGAAGGTGGAGCACGAGGCGACCACCTCGAAGATCGCCGAGGACCAGTTGTTCTACTGCCGCCAGCGCGGCCTGTCCGAGGAAGACGCGGTGGGCCTGATCGTCAACGGCTTCTGCCGGGACGTGCTGAAGGAACTGCCGATGGAATTCGCCGTCGAGGCGCAGAAGCTGCTGGCGGTGAGCCTGGAAGGCTCGGTGGGATGATGCGGAGCGCGGTGACTCTGCGCTGTGCCTCAAGGCCGGTGTGTCATGTGGCGGCGCCAGTACGTCCTGCGTCACGGCCACCGTTCATTTCGTCATGGCCGGGCCTGACCCGGCCATCCACCCCCCGCCGATCGGCGCGGGAAGCAACGTCGCCTGCACTATCCGGGGCGGAGGGCCGGCTCAGGCCCGGCCATGCCCGCGAGACGTGTGCGGATTACAGGGACTGAAGGCATGCTGGAAATTCGCGGACTGACCGCGTCCATCAACGACAAGCCGATCCTGAAGGGCATCGACCTGACGGTGCCGCCGGGTGAGGTGCACGCCATCATGGGCCCCAACGGCTCCGGCAAGTCCACGCTGGCCTATGTGCTGTCCGGCCGCGAGGACTACACCGTGACGGGCGGGTCCGTGACATTCAATGGCCACGACCTGCTGGCGATGGAGCCGGAGGAACGTGCCGCCGCCGGCGTGTTCCTGGCGTTCCAGGCGCCGATCGAACTGCCGGGGGTCGGCAATGCCAACTTCCTGCGCACCGCGCTGAACGCGATCCGTCGCGCGCACGGCGAGAGCGAGCTGGACGCGGTGCAGTTCCTGAAGCTGGCGCGCGCCGAGGCCAAGCGCCTGGCGATGCCCGATGACATGCTGAAGCGCAACGTCAATGTCGGCTTCTCCGGCGGCGAGAAGAAGCGGAACGAAGTGCTGCAGATGGCGATCCTGCGGCCGAAGCTGGCGATCCTGGACGAGACCGACAGCGGCCTGGACATCGACGCGCTGAAGATCGTCGCCGATGGCGTCAACGCGCTGCGATCGTCCGACTTCTCCGCGCTGGTGATCACGCACCACCAGCGGTTGCTGGATCATCTGGTGCCCAGCCGCGTGCATGTGCTGGCGGGCGGTCGCGTGGTGCGCTCCGGCGGGCCGGAGCTGGCGCATGAGCTGGAAGCCCGCGGCTACGCCGGACTGGTTGCGGAGGCGGCGTGATGCGAGAAATCGTATCCAGGCCGCCACCCTTCGCGGCGCCACCCATTGGGTCGCCATCCTTCTCGGCGCCACCCATTGAGTCGCCATCCTTCGCGGCACCACCCATTGGGTCGCCGCCCATCACGTCATGGCCGGGCCTGACCCGGCCATCCACACCGGAACGATCGGGTCGGGATGCAACGGAACACGCTCTGTCGGCGGTAGATGGCCGGGTCAGGCCCGGCCATGACCGGACGGGCGGCGGGGTCAGTTCCGGCCCTGGTTGTTCCGTGGACGGAGGCGCCCGATGAACGCACCCGTTCACACCGGTGTCGATGGTTTCCTCGCGCGCTACCACGGCCTGCGCGACCGCCTGCCCGGCGACTTGGCCGTGCGTGACGCCGCCGCCGAAGCGTTCCGCAGCGCCGGCCTGCCCGGCCGCCGCGTGGAAGCCTGGAAATACACCGATCTCCGCCCCGTCGCCGCCGCTGCGTTCCAGGAGCCGCTGACCCCGCTGGGTGCCGACAGCGCGTGGCTGGCGCGCGTGCCGCATCTCGACGCGCCACGCCTGGTGTTCGTGGATGGCCGCTACAGCCCGGAACTGTCCGCGGCACCCGTCGCGATGCATTTCGAAAGCTTCGCCACCCGCAGTGCATTCGGCCCGTTGGCGCAGCCCGACCGCGAGCCGCTGGTGGCGCTGAACACGATGCTGGCGGAAGACGGTGCCGACCTGCATGTGGCGGAAGGCATGGATGCCGGCCTGCTGCATCTGGTCAGCCTGGCGACCGACAGCACCGGAACCAGCACCGCCTTCCACCCGCGTCACCGCATCCGCCTGGAACGGGGTGCGCGACTGACGCTGCTGGAGACGTCGCTCGGCGAAGGCGCCTACCTGCACAACCCGGTCACCGAAGTCGAAGTCGCCGAGGGCGCCACGCTGACCCATGTGCGGCTGCAGGACGAGTCCGAAGCGGCATTCCATCTGGCGACGCTGTACGCCCGGATCGCCGAGGGCGGCACCTATGACAGTTTCATTCTCAACCTTGGCGGCCGCATGGTGCGCACCGAGGTGCACGCGCACCTGACGGCGCCCGGCGGGGCCGCGCATCTGAACGGCGCCCAGTTGCTGGCCGGCCGGCAGCATGCCGATTTCACCAGCGTGGTGCGGCACGATGCGCCAGGCTGCAGCTCGCGCCAGACGGTGAAGAACGTTCTGGCCGGCCGGTCGCGCGGCGTGTTCCAGGGCCGTATCGAGGTCGCGCGCCACGCGCAGAAGACCGACGGCTATCAGATGAACCAGGCCCTGCTGCTGTCGCCCGATGCCGAGGTGGACACCAAGCCGGAACTGGAAATCTTCGCCGACGACGTGAAGTGCAGCCACGGCGCCACGGTGGGCGAGTTGGACGCCGAGCAGATGTTCTATCTGCGGAGCCGGGGGATTCCGGACGCGGAGGCGCGTTCGATCCTGGTGCGCGCGTTCCTGCATGAGGCGCTGTACGCGGTAACGAACGACGACATCCGCGGCGTGCTTGAAGGAAGCGTGGCGCGTTGGTGGGAGAGGCAGCAGGGATGAGCGTTACGACGCGTCCGGCGATGTTGGATGTCGCGCGTGTCCGGGCGGATTTTCCGATCCTGGAGCAGAAGATCCGCGGCAAGCCGCTGGTGTTCCTCGACAGCGCCGCCTCCGCGCAGAAGCCGCGCGCGGTAATCGATGCGATGCGCACCGCGATGGAGACGCAATACGCCAACGTCCACCGCGGCCTGCACTGGATGAGCGAGCGCACCACCGACGCCTATGAAGCCGCACGTGATGCGGTGGCCGCGCTGATGAACGCGCGCGACCGCAGCGAAGTGGTGTTCGTGCGCAACAGCACCGAGGCGCTGAACCTGGTCGCCTACAGCTACGGCCGCGGCGTGCTGCAGCCGGGCCAGGCGGTGATGATCTCCGGCATGGAGCACCACTCCAACATCGTGCCCTGGCAGATCCTGCGCGACGAACGCGGCATCGAACTGCGTGTGGCGCCGATCACCGACGCCGGCGAACTGGACATGGCGGCGTATGAGGAGCTGCTGGCCGACGGCAAGGTCGGGCTGGTGTCCATCACGCATATGTCCAATGTGCTGGGCTCGGTGACGCCGGCCGAGCGGATCGTGCGGATCGCGCACGCGCACGGGGCGAAGGTGATGTTTGACGGGTCGCAGGCGATCGTGCACCGGCCCGTCGATGTGCAGGCGCTGGACTGCGACTTCTATGTCTGGACCGGGCACAAGCTGTACGGCCCCACCGGCATCGGCGTGCTGTGGGCGCGCCGGGACCTGTTGGAGCGCATGCCGCCGTTCCTGGGTGGCGGCGAGATGATTTCATCCGTCAGCTACGAGAAATCGCGCTGGGCCGAGGTGCCGCACAAGTTCGAGGCCGGCACGCCGGCGATCCTGGAAGGGATCGGCCTGAAGGCGGCGATCGATTACGTGCAGGGCATCGGTTACGACGCCATGGCCGCACACGAGGCCGCCCTCACCGAACACGCGCTCGCTCGGCTGTCGGCGGTGCCCGGAGTGCGCATCCTGGGGCAGGCGCAGGATCGTGGTGGCGTGGTGTCGTTCGCGCTGGAAAACGCGCATGCGCATGATGTGGCGACGCTGCTGGACCGGCAGGGCATCGCGGTGCGCGCCGGCCATCACTGCGCGGAACCGCTGATGCGCCGCTTCAACCTGGACAGCAGCACCCGCGCGAGCTTCGGCATCTACACCACGCATGACGAAATCGATCTGTTGGCGGACACGCTGACCCGCGTGCGGGAGTTCTTCGCGTGATTGGCCGCGGTTGCACGCTTGCGCGTCGCGGCCGGCGCAGGCCGGCCAACCACGTCTTGCGTGCCGCGCAGGCAGTCGCCGAAGGTCGTGGATGGCCGGCCGTCGCCGGCCATGACGGGGGGCTGCCGTGACCGACACGTTCGACGACCTGCGCGACCTGTATCAGGAAGTGATCCTGGACCACGGCCGCCGTCCGCGCCACGCCCACCGGCTGGAGGTGTTCGACGCCACCGCCAAGGGCGACAACCCGATGTGCGGCGACCGTATCCAGGTCTGGGTGAAATACGGCCCGGACGACACCATCGCCGACACCGGGTTCGAGGCACGCGGCTGCGCCATCAGCATCGCCTCGGCCGACCTGATGGCCGAGACGGTGAAGGGCCGGGCGAAGGCGGACACGAAGCAGTTGTTCGAGGCGTTCCGTGAGATGGCGCGCACCGGCACCTGTCCGGCCTGCGATGCCGCGCTGTCGGAACCGCTGGAGCGGCTGCAGCCGCTGTCCGGCGTGCATGAATATCCGTCGCGGGTGAAATGCGCGACGCTGGCGTGGCATGCCCTGCTCGCCGCGCTTGAGGGGACGAAGGAGGCCAGCAGTGAATGACATGAGCGCCGCGCCGCACGGTGCCTGGACGCCGGACGGCGAAACCGCGCCCCAGCTCACCGAGGACGCGCTGATCGCCGCCATCGCCACCGTGTTCGATCCGGAAATCCCGGTGAACATCTACGAACTCGGGCTGATCTACGCGATCGACATCCACGATGACGGACGGGTGAAGGTGGAGATGACCCTGACCGCGCCCGGCTGCCCCAGCGCGCAGGAACTGCCGGAGCAGGTCCACAACGCCGTGCTGACCGTGCCCGGCGTGAAGGACTGCGACGTGGAAACCGTGTGGGACCCGCCGTGGGACCCCAGCCGGATGAGCGAAGAAGCCCGTCTGCAATTGAACATGTTCTGACGACGCCAATATCGAGTTTGCCATGAGCACCACAACAGCCCCCCGCAAGACCCGTGCCCTGCCGCCGCTGATGACGCTGACCGATGCGGCCGCCGACCGTCTGCGCCGCCTGTATGAGAAAGGCGAGAACGGCCGTCTGCTGCGCATCGGCGTGAAGACGAAAGGCTGCTCGGGCCTGTCCTACGACATGACCTGGACCGACGAACCCGGCCCGGGTGACGAGGTCGTGAACGACAAGGGCCTGACGGTACTGATCGACCGCAAGGCCAGCCTGTTCCTGATCGGCACGGTGATGGACTACGAGACCAAGTCCCTGGCCTCGGGGTTCACCTTCACCAACCCGAACGAAAAGGGCCGCTGCGGCTGCGGCGAAAGCTTCCACGTCTAGGTGAAGATGCCTCACATCGCCGACGCCTCTTCCCCCGCCCTTGGGCCGAGAGGCGGGCCGAGGGTGGGGGAAGAGGTCCCGCGAGCGAAACCCGGCGCGCACGACCCCTCCCCTCACCCCCGTTCCGCTTTGCGGCCCAAATCCGCCAGGAAAGAGGGCGTGCCCCCATCCGGTCCCTGGACCTTTCTCCGCCAGTTCGCGCGCAACCCCCGCAGCGTGGGTGCCGTGCTGCCCAGCACCCCGGCGCTCGCCGATGCCATGCTGGCGCCGGTCGATTTCCACGGGGCCCGCACGGTGGTGGAGTTCGGCCCCGGCACCGGCGCCTTCACCCGTGCCATCGCCGAGCGATTGCAGCCGCACACGCGGTACATCGGCATCGAACTCAACCCGATCTTCTGCCGCACCCTTGCCCACGGCTTCCCGCGGCTGCAGTTCGTGCACGGCAGCGTCGCCGATCTCACCCGCATCCTCTCGCAACACGGCGTGAGCGAAGTGGATGCCATCGTCTGCGGACTGCCCTGGGCGTCCCTGCCGATCGCACTGCAGGAGCAGGTGTTCACCGCCATGGATCACGCCCTGGCGCCCGGGGGCGTGTTTGTCACCTTCGCCTATGTGCACGGCCTGGGCCTGCCCGGTGCACGCGCCCTGCGCGGCCGGCTCCGCCGCAGTTTTCCGCAGGTTTCCCGCTCTCCGGTGGTGTGGCGCAACGTTCCGCCGGCCATCGCGCATATCTGTCGCAAGGCCCCGGTTTGACCGCTCGCCGCGTCGGGCCTAAGCCGATGCCCAAGCTGCCGTCCGTGGGATTCGCCGGATCGCTTGGGTTCGCTCGGCAGCCCGACCCGTTCCCGCGGGCGGTCCCGCCCCATGAACTGCCCACCGCGTTTGTCTGTTGTCACCCCTGACAACCGGAGCACAGAGACAGACTGATGAGCCACACCCTGGAGCAACGCCGCGGTTCCTCCCGCCCCGGTGCCGGCGCCAATGCCGCGCTGGATGCCGACTCGGTGCGGGCCGCATACCGACGCTGGGCGGGTATCTATGACACGGTGTTCGGCGGCATCTTCGGCGTGACCCGCCGCCGCGCCGTCGCCCTGGTCAACCAGCTTCCCGGCCGCCAGGTGCTGGAGGTTGGCGTCGGCACCGGTCTGGCCCTGCCGTCCTATGCGCCGGACAAGCGGATCACCGGCATCGACCTTTCGGCGGAAATGCTGGAGGTCGCGCGCCGCCGCATCGCCGACCAGCGCCTGCGCAATGTCGAGGCCCTGCGCGAGATGGACGCCGAGGCCACCGATTTCCCCGATGCCTCGTTCGATACCGCGGTGGCGATGCTGGTCGCCTCGGTGGTGCCGCACCCGCGGCAGTTGCTGGCGGAAATGCGGCGTGTGGTGCGGCCCGGCGGCAACATCCTGTTCGTGAATCACTTCGCCGCCGCCAAGGGCCCGCGCTGGTGGGTCGAGCGGGCGATGGCCCCGGCCTCCCGCCGGCTGGGCTGGCATCCGGACTTTGGCATGTCCATGCTGTTCGAGCCCCAGGACCTGGAGCGCATCACGGTGGAGGCCGTGCCACCCTTCGGCATCTTCAGCCTGGTGCGCCTGCCGAACTGATCCGCCACCGTCGCCGCGCCCTTTGCAGCCGTCCTGGCCGGCCCGGGACGGCACGCTGTTGCAGCCTGTCCCAGCCGGGATGCACGCAGAATCGATACGATCTGCGTCGGGTGCTTGATCTGCGTCGTCCGCTCCGCTACCCCGAAGCATACAGAGAACCCGGCTTGAGGGGATCGTCGTGCGGAGGGACTGCCCGGGCAGTGCTCCGCTTCCGATAAGACGGCCGGCCGGGGGGCGAACGGGGTGGAATTATGCAAGTTGTCCGGCGGCTGTGGGCCGCACTTCTACTACTGATCACGGCGCCGCTGGTCCTGCCGGCGATGACGGCGGCGCAGGCCCAGGACCAGGTCGTCGGCGCACCCAGGCCGTGGGAAATCGGCATGCAGCGGGCCTACGGGCCGATCAAGGCGCAGATCATCGACCTGCATAATCTGGTGCTGGTGATCATCACGCTGATCACGCTGCTGGTCGCCGCGCTGCTGGCCTGGGTGATCTGGCGCTACAACGCCCAGCGCAACCCGATCCCCAGCCGCACTTCGCACAACCCCGTGCTGGAAATCGCCTGGACGGTGATCCCGGTGCTGATCCTGGTGATCATCGCCATTCCGTCGTTCCGGCTCATCTATTACGAGAACCGCACGCCCAATCCCGACCTGACCGTGAAGGTCACCGGACACCAGTGGTACTGGGAGTACACGTACCCCGGAAAGAAGCCGGTGGACTTCTCCAGCTACATCGTGCCCGACAACCAGTTGAAGCCCGGCCAGCCGCGCCTGCTGACCGTGGACAATGAACTGGTGATCCCGGTGAACAAGAACATCCGCATCCTGACCACCAGCGCGGACGTCATCCACAGCTTCTTCATCCCGGCGCTGGGCGTACAGCGCTATGCCATCCCCGGCCGCACCATCGAGACCTGGATGCGCGCCAGCAAGCCGGGCGTGTTCTACGGCGAGTGCAACCAGATCTGCGGCACCAACCACAGCCGCATGCCGATCGTGGTGCACGCGGTGCCGGAAAAGGAGTTCGAGGCCTGGATGCAGAAGGCCCAGACGAAGTTCGCCGAAGCGAGCCCGGATGCCGCGCCGGCAGTTACCCACCCGACGCAGGTTGCAGCGGCGCGTCAAGTCAACACCGCCTCGGTCGAGCGGTGAAGGAGAGGCCAGGATGTCCGTAACGACCCACGATCACGCGCACGACCACCACGACCACAAGCCCGGTTTCGTGCGCCGCTGGCTGTTCAGCACCAACCACAAGGATATCGGCACGCTCTACCTGATCTTCGCCGTCTTCGGCGGCACGGTCGGTGGCATCCTGTCGATGATCATGCGCGCCCAGCTCAACTTCCCGGGCAACCACCTGGTCGGCACCGGGCAGGAGTGGAACACCATCATCACCAGCCACGGGCTGCTGATGATCTTCTTCTCGGTGATGCCGGCGCTGATCGGCGGCTTCGGCAACTGGTTCATCCCGCTGATGATCGGCGCGCCGGACATGGCCTTCCCGCGGCTGAACAACATCAGCTTCTGGCTGCTGCCACCGGCTTTCTGCCTGGTGTTCACCGGCCTGCTGATGGGCGAGTCGGGCACCGGCTGGACGCTGTATCCGCCGCTGTCCAACGCCGTCTATGAACCCGGGCCGGGCATGGACTTCACCCTCTTCGCGCTGCACCTGGCCGGTATCAGCTCGCTGCTGGGCGCGATGAACTTCATCACCACCATCTTCAACATGCGCGCGCCCGGCATGACGCTGCACAAGATGCCGCTGTTCGTGTGGTCGGAGCTGGTGACCGCCTTCCTGCTGCTGCTGTCCGTGCCCGTGCTGGCCGGCGCCATCACCATGCTGATCTGCGACCGCAACTTCGGCACCGCGTTCTTCGAGCCGGCCGGCGGCGGTGACCCGGTGCTGTTCCAGCACCTGTTCTGGTTCTTCGGCCACCCCGAAGTGTACATCATGATCCTGCCGGGCTTCGGCATCATCAGCCACGTGGTGTCCACGTTCAGCAAGAAGCCGGTGTTCGGCTACCTGGGCATGGTCTATGCGATGGTGGCGATCGGCGTGGTCGGCTTCGTCGTGTGGGCGCACCACATGTTCGTCTCCGGCATCAGCGTCGATACCCGCGCCTACTTCATGGCGGCCACGCTGGTGATCGCGGTGCCCACCGGGATCAAGATCTTCTCGTGGATCGCCACCATGTGGGGCGGCTCCATCGAGCTGAAGACCCCGATGCTGTGGGCGATCGGCTTCATCTTCGTGTTCACCGTTGGCGGCGTCACCGGCGTGGTGCTGGCGAATGCCGGCATCGACCAGATCCTGCACAACACCTATTACGTGGTGGCGCACTTCCACTACGTGCTGTCGCTGGGTGCGGTGTTCTCGATCTTCGCCGGGTTCTATTTCTGGATCGGCAAGATGTCGGGCCGCCAGTATCCCGAGTTCTGGGGCAAGGTGCACTTCTGGCTGACCTTCATCGGCGTGAACCTGACCTTCTTCCCGCAGCACTTCCTGGGCCTGTCCGGCATGCCCCGCCGCTATCCGGACTATCCGGCGGCGTTCGCCGGGTGGAACTTCGTCTCCTCGATCGGCGCCTATGTCAGCGGCTGCGCGCTGCTGGTGTTCCTGTATGTCTGCTACCGCACCTTCACCTCGAAGGAGCAGGTGGCCGACAACTACTGGGGCGAGGGTGCCACGACGCTGGAATGGCAGCTGTCTTCGCCGCCGCCGTTCCACACCTACGCCGAACTGCCGCGGATCCGCTAAGTCCGTGAGCGAGTACACCGCCGATCTGGCTGGAACCGACAGGGGGGAGGCTTCCCCCCTGTCAACGCCCGTGGTTCCCCGGCTGTCGCAGGACACCGACGTCCGCGACTGGATTGCCTTGCTGAAGCCGCGGGTGATGTCGCTGGTGGTGTTCACCGGCGTCATCGGCCTGCTGGTTGCCCCCGGCCACCTGCATCCGGTGCTGGGCTTCACCGCCGTGCTGTGCATCGCCATCGGGGCGGGGGCCTGCGGTGCGATCAACATGTGGTTCGATCGCGACATCGACGCGCTGATGCGGCGCACCCGGAACCGCCCGATCCCGGCCGGGCGCATCGAGCCCGGCGCCGCGCTGGGCTACGGCGTGACGCTGGCGGTGGCGTCGGTGATCCTGATGGGGCTGGCGGTGAACCTGGCCGCGGCGGTGGTGCTGGCCCTGTCCATCTGCTTCTACGTGTTCGTCTACACGGTGTGGCTGAAGCGCCGCACGCCGCAGAACATCGTCATCGGCGGCGCCGCGGGGGCCTTCCCGGCGGTGATCGGCTGGGCGGCGGTGACCGGGTCCGTGGACGTGGTGCCGCTGATCCTGTTCGCCATCGTCTTCTTCTGGACCCCGCCGCATTTCTGGTCGCTGGCGCTGTTCGCCAATGACGACTACCGCCGCGCCGGCGTGCCGATGCTGCCGGTGGTGGCCGGGGCGAGGGAGACGCGAAAGCAGATCCTGCTCTACACGGTGCTGCTGGTGCCGCTGTCGCTGCTGCCCTGGGCGATCGGTTTCTCCGGGCTGATCTACGGCGCATCGGCGCTGGTGCTGGGGCTTGGCTTCCTGGGCGCGACATGGCGCGTGTACACGGACCGGCAGGATGGTGCCGGCGTCAGCCTGACCGGCGACGCGCCGGCCAGAACGGCGTTCCGCTACTCCATTCTTTACCTGTTCGCCCTGTTCGCTGCTCTTGCGGTCGATCGGCTGGCTGGCTGAGTACACCCTGATGGCTGATCCCCCGCGCCCGACCCCGCGCGAAGCGGAACAAATGCGCCGCCGCCGCCGCGGGCGTAACATCGCGATGATCGTGGTGCTCGTCGCGCTGTGCCTGCTGTTCTACGCGATTACCCTGGTGAAGCTGTCGGGCTCCTGAATGGGCCCGTCAGCCGGGGCGTCCGGTCCCGCGATTCCGTGTCCTGGCCGGGCTTGAGCCTGACCGTTCCCCAAACGTCTGCATGGACAGTATCCGAGGGCATTGCCCCCACCGTCATGGCCAGCGAAGGCTGGGCATCCACGTCTGTGTCATGCGGAACGCCGCCGTGCGGGCGGTCGGAGCCTCGTCACTGTCTCGTGAGGACCAACATCGGGGCGGTGCCTTTCGGGATGACACAGACGTGGATGGCCGACCTCCGCCGACCATGACACAGACGTGGATGGCCGGCCTCCGCCGACCATGACACAGACGTGGATGGCCGACCTCCGCCGACCATGACGCAGACGTGGATGGCCGGCCTCCGCCGACCATGACGGGGGGCGTCGCCCGCATGGAGACCCGCGCCCCGCTGGACTGAGGCCCCGGTCACCGCTGAAGGCTGGCTGCCTGATAGACTGTCCGGAACCTGAACAGGGACCCGGAGTTCATGTCCGCCATGCCAAGCGATGACACCCGCTACCTGAAGCACATCCATCGGACCCTGAGAGGGTTCGCCATCGGCGCGGTCCTGCTGCTGATCGGCTGGACGCTGCAGGACATCCTGCTCCTGGTTTTCATGGCGGTCCTGATCGCCTGCATTCTGCGCGGTGCCAGCGACTACCTTCATCGCCGGACCGGTCTCGGCGAGGGCTGGGCGCTGCTGGCGGTCGTCACGGGCCTGCTCGGGGCTTTTGCGGCGCTGATCTGGTGGCGTGGACCGGCGATGGCCGACCAGGCATCTCAGGTGTTCCACCAGCTCGTTACGCAAACCCAGCGGCTGTGGCAGCAACTTGCGGACACGGACTGGGGCGCCTCGCTGGCAGGCCGGTTTCGACAGCAGTTCGAACCGGGTGGCAGCGGTGGCGTCAGCGGCACGGCCCTGGCGGGACGCGTCACCGGCGTGGTCAGCTCCACCTTCGGACTTGCCGGCAGCGTTCTGCTGGTCATCGCCACCGCCCTGTTCCTGGCGATCTCGCCGCAGACCTATGTGGCGGGCACCTTGCGGCTTCTGCCCCCGCGCTTCCGTTCACGTGGCAGGGACGTGCTGCACGGCCTCGGGGCGACGTTGCAGCTCTGGTTCCTCGGGCAGTTGGTGGACATGATCGTGGTCACCATCCTGTCGGGTGCGGGGCTGTACCTGCTGGGCGTGCCGCTCGCGGGAACGCTGGCAGTCATCGCCGGGCTGCTGAACTTCGTGCCCTATGTCGGCGCACTGGCGGGCGCCGTGCCGGCCGTGCTGGTTGCGCTGGCGCAGTCCCCCACGCTGGCGCTCTGGGTCGTCCTGCTGTTCACCGCGGTGCAGACCCTGGAAGGCAATCTGATCGCCCCCCTGATCCAGGAACGCACGGTCTCGCTGCCGCCCGCCCTCACCATCCTGTCCCAGGCCATCCTGGGAACCATCTTCGGCCTGCTTGGCCTGGTGCTGGCGACACCGGTGATGGCCGCGTCGCTGACCGCGATGCGCATGATCTATGTCGAGAGCTATCTGGAACGGGACGAGGACTGACTCCGGGCCCGATCGGCTTCCCGGCCCCCGTCAGCGCTTCCCCGCGCCAGGGGAACCGCGGCCTGGCGCTTCGAACACGCACACGCTCTCCAGCCGGGCAGACCACAGGAACTGGTCGATCGGCGTGGCCGACAGCAGCCGGTAACCGCCCTGCTGCAGAACGCGCGCGTCCCGGGCCAGGGCGGCCGGGTTGCAACTGACATAGATGACGCGTGGCGGACCGGCCGACGCGATCTGCGTCATCTGCGCCGCGGCGCCGGCATGCGGCGGATCCAGCACCACCGCGGAGACACCCGCGAGTTCCGCGGCGGACAGCGGCTGGCGGCCGAGATCGCGCTGGGTGACCGAAACCCGCCCTGCCAGCCCGGCGGCGTTGGCCGCCTGGCGCAACGCACCCGCGGCCGCGCCGTCGCCCTCGAAGGCGACCACCCGCACGCGTTGCGCCAGCGCAAAACTCAGCGTGCCACAACCGGCATAGAGTTCGATGGCGCGGGCGCGTGCCGGCAGCCGCTGTGGCAACCCGGCCAGCACGGCATCCACGATGGCGGCCTCGCCCGCGGCCGAGGCTTGCAGGAACCCGCCTGGCGGCGGCTGCACCGTGACGCCGGACAAGGCAACCACGGGTGGACGCAGGATCAGCACCGGCTCCGCGACCGTGTTCCCTCGCGCCCAGCTCACGCGGGCCAGACGCTGCGCGCGCGCGAACGCGACCAGGCGTGCCCGATCCGCCGCCCCGAGTTCGGCGTCGGTGCGCAGCAGCAGGTCGGCGCCGGCGTCGCACAGACTGGCCACCACCGACCCGTCACGCCGCAGCCCGTCCAGTTCGGCGAGCACCGGGCGCAGCGCCATTGCCAGGGCAAACAGGTCGGGATGCAGCACGTGGCATGCCTGCAGGTCGGTCACCGGCCCGCCGCGCGCATGCAGGCCGACCGCCACGCCGGTGCCTGCCCGGCGCACCGCCAGGTCCATGCGCCGACGCTCGAACGGGGCCGTCGTGCGGATCGGTGCGACCGCCGCATCGGCGTAGCCGGCCCGGCGCAGCGCGTCGCGCAGAAGTCCGGATTTCCATGCCAGGTAGTCGTCCGGCCGCCAGTGCTGCAGCACGCAGCCGCCGCAGGTGCCGAAATGCGGGCAGGGCGGCGCCACCCGCGACGCGCACGGCTCCAGCAGCGGGTCCGGTTCCCGCGCTGTGTCCAGCACGCCGGCCCATCCGTCGCCGCGCCGCGCACCCGGGCGGATGCGCACCAGCTCCCCGGGCAGGGTGAAGGGCACATAAACCGGCTTGCCGTCCGGGAGCCGGCCTATCCCGTCACCCTCCGCGCCGATCCGCTCGATGCGGACCGGGACGGGGTCAGCTACCGAAGGCGTTGAGGCCCGTTTGCGCACGGCCCAGGATCAGCGCGTGCACGTCATGCGTGCCCTCGTAGGTGTTCACCGTCTCCAGGTTCATCACGTGACGGATCACGTGGTACTCATCGACGATGCCGTTGCCGCCGTGCATGTCCCGCGCGACCCGGGCGATATCCAGCGCCTTGCCGCAGTTGTTGCGCTTCAGCAGGCTGATCATTTCCGGCGACGCGTTGTACGCGTCCATCAGGCGGCCGAGCTGAAGGACGGAATGGAGGCCGAGGGTGATCTCGGTCTGCATGTCGGCCAGCTTCTTCTGGATGAGCTGCGTCGCCGCCAGCGGCTTGCCGAACATCTTGCGTTCCAGGGTGTAGGTACGGGCGGCGTGCCAGCAGAACTCCGCCGCCCCCAGCGCACCCCAGGCGATGCCGTAGCGGGCGTTGTTGAGGCAGGAGAACGGGCCGCGCAGCCCCTTCACGTTCGGCAGCATGTTCTCGGCCGGCACGAACACGTCCTGCATCATGATCATGCCGGTGACGGACGCGCGCAGCGAGAACTTGCCCTCGATCTTCGGCGTCGTCAGGCCCTGCATGCCGCGTTCCAGCAGGAAGCCGCGGATATCGCCGGCGTCGTCCTTGGCCCAGACCAGCAGCACGTCGGCGATCGGCGAATTGCTGATCCAGGTCTTCGACCCGTTCAGCACGAAGCCGCCATCCACGCTCTTGGCGCGGGTGCGCATCGACGCCGGGTCGGATCCGGCATCCGGTTCGGTCAGGCCGAAGCAGCCGACGAACTCACCGCTGCGCAGCCTGGGCAGGAACTTGTCCTTCTGCGCCTCGGAGCCGAACGCCCAGATCGGGTACATCACCAGCGACGACTGCACGGAGAAGGCGGAGCGGTAGCCGGAGTCGACGCGTTCGACCTCGCGGGAGATCAGGCCGTAGCTGACGTAATTCACGCCGGCGCAGCCGTGGCTGTCGAGCGTGGCGCCCAGGAAGCCCATCTCCCCCATCTCGTTCATGATGGAGCGGTCGAACGTCTCCGCACGGTTCGCCTGCAGCACGCGGGGGAACAGTTTCTCCTGGCAGTACTGGTGCGCCGAGTCGCGGATCGCGCGTTCGTCCTCGGTCAACTGCGTGTCGAACCGCAGCGGATCGTCCCACTGGAACGGGGTGAAGCGGCTCTTGTGAGCCGGCTTTACGGGCGCGTCGTTCACTCGCTGTCTCCTTCCTGGCGCGCTGCGGCGCGGCGCGCCGGGCGGGCGCGCACCAGCATAAAGGCGGGAATGTCTTCGCCGAAGCCGGTCACCGGCGGGCCGAGGTCGTCGTCACGGCGGCTGCGCTCGCGCGGGCGACGCGGCTCCTCCTTGCGGCGGGCCTCACGCATGGGCGGTGGCGGCGGAATCTCGGGCTGTGGCGCCTCTTCCAGCACAGGTTCGGCCTCGGCCTTGGCTGCGCGCTTCGGCTTCGCGGCGGCCCTGGCCCGCTTCGGCTTTTCCGCGCTTCTGCTCGGCTTCTCGGCGTCCTTGGGCTTCTCGGCGTCCTTGGCGAACTCGTCGGTGGCCTTCTTGCGGGGCGCCGCCTTCTTCGCCGGGCTGCGACGGCCGCGGCGCTTGCGGCCGTCATCCTCGGCCCAGTCCACCGGATCAAGGCCCTCGACGCTCATCGGTGGAATGGGATGGCCGATCAGCTTCTCGATCTGCTCCACCGCGTAGCGGTCCTCGGGTTCGGCTATGGTGAAGGCGTGGCCTTCCAGTCCGGCCCGGCCGGTCCGGCCGATGCGGTGCACGTAGTCTTCGGCGTGGATCGGCACGTCGAAATTGAACACATGCGACAGGCCGCCGATGTCGATCCCGCGCGCGGCCACATCGCTGCACGCCAACAGCTTCAGTTCGCCGGCCTTGAACTTTTCGAGCGTCGCGAAGCGTACGGTCTGCGCCATGTCGCCATGCAGCGCGCCGACGCTGAACTTATGCCTGGTCAGCGACTTGTGCAGGATATCGACGTCGCGCTTGCGGTTGCAGAAGATCAGCGCGTTCTGCACGTTCTGCGTGCGGATCAGGCGGCGCAACGCCTCGCGCTTGTCGTGCTCCGCCACCAGCACCAGGCCCTCGGTGATGGTCGTGGCGACCGAGGCGGGACGGGAGACCGCGATCTCCTTCGGGTTCTGCAGGAAGGCATCGGCCAGGCGGCGGATTTCCGGCCCCATCGTGGCGGAGAAGAACAGTGTCTGCCGGTTGCCGGGCAGCAGCCCGACGATGCGTTCCACGTCGGGGATGAACCCCATGTCCAGCATGCGGTCGGCTTCGTCGATCACCAGGAGCCGGGCGTCGCTGAGCAGAATGGTGCCGCGCTCGAACATGTCCAGCAGCCGGCCGGGCGTGGCGATCAGCACGTCCACGCCGCGCATCAGCAGGTCCTTCTGGTCGGACATGCTCTCGCCGCCGATGATCAGCGCGTGGGTCAGCTTCAGGTACTTGCCGTACTGAACGAAGTTCTCTGCCACCTGCAGCGCAAGCTCGCGGGTCGGCTCCAGGATCAGGCTGCGCGGCATGCGGGCGCGGGCGCGGGACCCGGTGAGGATGTCCAGCATCGGCAGCGTGAACCCGGCCGTCTTGCCGGTGCCGGTCTGCGCCGTGCCCATGACGTCGCGGCCCATCAGCACGAAGGGGATGGCCTGTTCCTGGATCGGCGTGGGATGCCGATAGCCCATGTCGCCCACGGCCTGAACCACCGCCTCGGACAGGCCGAGGTCGGCGAAGGTCGGGCGCGGCGGTTCGGCCGGCGCCGCGGCCGGCGCAGTTTCAAGCTGTGCGTCGTCGGTCGAATCCGCCGGAGCGGTCGTTATATCGGTCAAATCGGGTCCAGTCGCTAAATCTGGCGGCGGCCGGGGCCGCAACGGACGCCAGGGCGCACGTGCAGCAACGCCCCTCGCGCGCAATACGCCGCATATCAAGAGTAGGCACCGGAAAGTCAACCAGGATTCCGAAACAAACCAGCCATGCGCGCCGATTTCGACGTTCCATCGGGCGATCGCGGCCGGTGACGACCATCGCATGCGGAGACTCCCTGGGCGTTGCTTCCCGGAAACCCGCGAGCACGCCGAAACCTGTACGCGATACCGCACCATCTGCGGGCGCCGAGGGGACCGACCGAAATCCGCATGGACTTTTTTTGTCGCGCGTCCCGCCCCGCTGTCACGCCGGCGCGGCGCGGACACCCCGCCCGGCCGGCGCGTCCGCCGCCGCCGGGTTCACAACCCGTCCGGTCCGGACTAATACCCGCCGGTAGCCAAATCCACGGAGGACAGGCATGGCGGGCATGATGGAAGGCAAGGTGGCGGTGGTCACCGGCGCCGGCGGCGGCATCGGACGCGAGATCGCGATCATGATGGCGGGCGCGGGTGCCAAGGTGATCGTCGCGGATATCGGCGCGTCGCTGTCGGGTGAGGGCGCCTCGGCCACCCCGGGCGAGCAGACCGTGCAGATGATCAAGCAGAAGGGCGGCGAGGCCGCGCTGTGCACCGAGTCCGTCGCCTCCTGGGGCTCCGCGAAGAAGATCATCCAGGCCGCGCTGGACAATTTCGGCCGCGTCGATGCGGTGGTGAACAACGCCGGCATCCTGCGCGACGTCATCTTCCACAAGATGAGCGAGGATGACTGGCTGTCGGTGATCTCGGTGCACCTGAACGGCAGCTTCTTCGTCTCCCGCGCGGCGGCGGAGCACTACCGCAAGCAGGAGAGCGGCACCTTCGTGCACATGTCCTCGACGTCGGGCCTGATCGGCAATTTCGGCCAGGCCAACTACGCGGCGGCGAAGCTGGGCATGACCGCGTTGTCCAAGTCGATCGCGCTGGACATGGCGCGCTACAACGTACGCTCCAACTGCATCGCGCCGTTCGCCTGGAGCCGCATGACCAGCTCGATCCCGGCCTCGACGCCCGAGCAGCAGGCGCGGGTGGCGAAGATCCAGAAGATGACGCCGGACAAGAACGCGCCGATGGCGGTGTACCTGTCGTCCGACGCCGCCAAGGGCGTCACCGGCCAGGTGTTCGGCACGCGCATGAACGAGGTGATCCTGTTCAGCTCGCCGCGCCCGATCCGCATCGTGCACCGCGCCGAGGGCTGGACGCCGGAGAGCATCGCCGAACACGCCGCGCCGGCGCTGAAGGCGGCGTTCATGCCGCTGGACCGCTCGGGCGAGGTGTTCGACTGGGATCCGCTATAAGGCCGGTCGGGCGGGTTTTCCGCCTGGCATGACTGTCGGTTTCGCGTTTCGCGTGCCGGGCTTGCCGGGGTTTTTCCCCGGCGGGTCCGGCACGTTGCGTTTGGGGGCGTGTGATGAATGGCTGCTCTGCCGCTGCATCCGTTTCTGCTGGAGAATTTCGTCCCCCGCCGCAGCATCCGCGTTCATCTGCTCCGACTTCTTGGGGACCACCCCGCCCCCACGGACCTCCGGAGTTGCCACGCCATCCCCCCGACCGTATCGTGCCATGTCATGGCCAAGGACCAGCGCAGTCCTGATCCTGGCACATTGATTGGCTCTCCGTCGGTTCCCGGTACTACGGCACGCGAGGAGGTATCCCCATGCAGGAAAAGCTGATCTCGGCCGATAATCACATCGACCTGACTTACTGCCCCGCCGATCTCTGGTCCGCCCAGGCGCCCCGCGAATGGCGCGACATGATCCCCCGCACCGAGGAACGCGACGACGGCCTGCACTGGATCGTGGACGGCCAGGAACGCGGGATGTGGAACGGCGTCGGCCCCGGCTTCCTGAAATACCAGAAGGGCTCGTTCCACCACGTGGACGAAATGAAGGACGCCGGTTTCGAGTGGGACTATCGCCGCGGCGCCACCACGCGCCCGACCACGCCGGAAACGCGTATCGCCGATCTCAACAAGGACGGCGTCGCCGCCGAGGTCGTGTACGGCTGCCTGATGATCAACGAGATGATCAGCGACACCAGCATGCGCGACTGGGCCGACACGGTGTACAACGACTGGGTCGCCGACTTCGCCAGGCGGGCCGACCCGAACCGCGTGTTCCCGCTCGCCATCGTGCCGAACAGCGACCCGAAATCCGCCGCCGCCGAAGTGCGCCGCTGCGCGAAGCTGGGCCTGCGCGGCGGCGACCTCGCGTTCAAGCGCATGGGCATCCCGCTGTGGCACCACGACTGGTACGCGCTGTGGGAAGCCGCCGCGGAATGCCGCTTCCCGATCTCCTTCCACTCCACGGGCTTCAAGGCGGCCCGCGCGCCCGGACACGCCGGAGATGGAGAAGGAATACGCCACCGAATACCGCCTGGTCCGCTCCGCCCTGTTCCAGACCGACACGATGGAAGTGCTGGTGTCGCTGCTGGCGTCCGGCGCCTGCGAGAAATACCCCGACTTCAACTTCGTGCTGGGCGAGTCCGGCGTGACCTGGCTGCCCTACATCTTCGACCGGCTCGACACCGAGTATCACGACCGCGCCCGCAGCCTGGGATTCTCGATGAAGCCGTCCGACTATTTCCGTCGCCAGGGCTACGTCACCTACCAGCAGGACAAGTTCCTGGAACCGATCGTGCCGCTGATCGGTGAGGACAACGTGATGTGGGGCTCGGACTACCCGCATCCGGACTCGCTGTGGCCCGACTCCCGCCGCGTGCTGGCCGAGAACCTGTCCGCCTTCTCGCCGGCGGTGCAGCGCAAGATCGTCTGCGACAACGTCGCTCGGCTGTACGGGATCAACTGAACAGCCGGTCACGTCCGGCTTGCAAACCCAGGCGCTGCCGCCCGATCATGGCGGCGCCCCCTGGGCATCGTGCGCCATGGGTGCTGGCCGGGAAAGGACTGTCATGGCGGAGCGACAGCGGGTGCTGCTGCTGACCGGGGCGAGCCGCGGGATCGGCCATGCCACGGTCAAGACGTTCGGCGAGGCGGGATGGCGCGTGCTGACCATTTCCCGCCAGGCGTTCGATCCGCGTTGCCCATGGGAGGGCGGACGCGACAACCACATCCAACTGGACCTGGCCGATATCGACGCCGTGCACGCCGCCATGCCGCGGCTGCGCGACATGATGGGCGACGGGCTGGATGCGCTGGTCAACAACGCGGCGATTTCGCCGAAACATGCGGGGGGCGGGAAGATTTCGGCGCTCGAGATGGGCTACGCCGACTGGCTGCACATCTTCAACGTGAACTTCTTCTCCTGCGTCGCGCTGGTGCAGGGGCTGCGCCCGCAGTTGGAGGCGGCGCGAGGGACCGTGGTGAACATGACCTCGATCGTGGGCTCGCGCGTGCATCCCTTCGCCTCGGCGGCCTATGCGACATCCAAGGCGGCGTTGTGGGCGCTGACGCGGGAACTGGCGGCGGACTTCGGGCGCTCCGGGGTGCGGGTCAACGCGGTGTCGCCGGGGGAGATCGACACGGGCATCCTGTCGCCGGGCACCGACGCGATCGTGGACCGTCACATTCCGCTGCGCCGGATGGGCAAGCCCACGGAAGTGGCGGACCTGCTGCTGTTCCTGTGCTCGCCGACAGCGGCGTATATTTCAGGGTCGGAGATCCATATCGACGGCGGGCAACGGGTCTGAGCAGCACGCCCGCTGACCTGCGCCGGAGTTCCCGGTTCCCCCGGCGGTGGGCGTCACGCGCATCGCGGTGGCTGTCCTGGGTTGAGGCGCAGCACTCCGGTGAGCCACCGGCACCGAACTGCGCCACGTTTGGGCGGTGCTCGCCCCTACGACGTCTCGATCGGCGTGGGGCAGATCCTTACCCACGGTTTCGCATTCGGCATGACCTGCCGGCATTGCCGCCACCACACCGTCATGGCCGGCACAGGCCGGACATCCACGTTTGTGCCATGCGGAATCCAGAACGTACAGCTGTCCGGATCGTTGGCAGTGGCTTCGCAGGTTGGGGTGGCGGGATGCTTTCGGCATGACGAAGACGTGGATGATTTACCTTCGCCCGCTACAACCTGATTGATTGTGCCGCCGCCTGCCCTTTGTCCGGATCGAGGCCGGACCGGATCACAGTCCGCTTGACCGATACTGACAGTGCGGGCGCCAGTGGCGCCAGAATCCGCCAACCAGCACCCCGCCAACCCCCATCCCGCACGCAATTTGCCGCCGAACGAAGCCCGGCGGCAAATCTGCGGATCGCACTCGACCGTTCCGGTCATCCGGCGACGTCAGGCGTCAAGCCGGATACCATCCCGGACGAGAATTCGGTGCGGGCCCGGAAACGTCAGCTTGCGGCGCGGGCCGCCATGATCAGCTTATCTTCCAGGTCCTGATTGCCTTCGGCCGCCGTGACAACCTCGTTGTATTCCGTAACGGAAATACCCTGGTCGTTGATGGCCTTCACCGCAGCCTGCTGCGCCTGGTCGGCAAGATGGTCCCGCTCGTCGTCGGTCCCGGCCGACTGCACGCGCTGCGTGTACTCCTGCCGGATCATCGCTACCTGGCCGACAGCAGCGCCGACCTTGGCAACCATTTCGTCCGGCACCTGGGCCTCAGAATTTCCAGTGTCTGTGCGGGGATTCTCGGATCCGGCCATGCGTTGCTCCATCTCTGTCTCGGGTTTGCGCCGATGTACATCGTAAGCGCGGCAACGGAGCGCAACCGGGAAGGTTCGATAAAATCTGCTTCTGGCTGGACAAAACTGGCATGCCGCCTGATCGACGCCGGACCCGTTGCATGCCTCACGCGCCTGATCGTCAACGTCACGGACCCGCGATCCGACGCAAGGTTATCGCTAACGCCGAGCGTGACTGCAACTTCATCGAAGATCCTTCTGTCTGAAATGCTAACGTCGTGCTAACGACATGGCACGCACTCTCATCGGACCTGCGCCCGGGAACCATGGTTCACTGGCACGATGGTTTGCGACGTTGCAGATGCTACCTGCAAAAATTCCCCGGGCAATTCCTCGCCGGCAGAGTTGGAAACGGCTGAACGCGACCAGGCGCACCGATTCGCATAACATGCACGAGACGCGCTCCGACGGATCGCTCGGGTCATCAGGCGCACGGTGAAACGGCACGCAACGTGCATCACCTGCGCCGTGTCACGCCATTGCCGTGTCGTGGCCGGTCGCTTGCCTGCTATGCTGGCGGCAGCGGCAGGCCCGCCGGGCCATGCGGATCAGGGAGGGAGACAATGAGCCGTCTGTTCGGAGATATGCGCCAGGTCGGCATCGTCGTGCGCGATATCGAGGCCGCGATGCAGCACTGGGTGGAGGTATGCGGTGTCGGGCCATGGTTCTACACCGACCGCCTGCCGGTGACCGCATTCACCTACGCCGGCCAGCGCTACGACGACATCCATGTGTCCATCGCCCTGGCCAATTCCGGGGACATGCAACTGGAGTTGATCCAGCAGCGCAGTGATCATCCCAGCATGTATCGCGACTTCCTCGCCGCCGGGCGGGAGGGCATGCAGCACTGGTCCAGTTGGCCCACGGACTACGAGGCGCGGTTCCGCCGCGCCCTGGCCAACGGCTACACCGTCGGGCAGGAGGGCGACAGCCCACGCGGCCGCTTCGTTTATTTCCGCAGCGAGGGCCATCCCGGCACCGTCATCGAAATGGCCGACGCGACGCCGGATCGCATGCGGATATTCGCGGCGGTGCGGGACGCCGCGCGCAACTGGGACGGCAGCGATCCTGTCCGCCGCCAGTGGCCAAGCTGACGCCAGTGGCCAAGCTGACGCGAGTGGCCAGCTGACCGACCCGGCTGATGCCGGTGGCCGGGCTGTGACGCCAGTGGCCCGGATGACCGGGCGCGACCGCTATTAGCGGCCGAGCACGCCGATCTGCGTGTTGCCCAGGGCTACGCTGGTCTCGGCTACGTTGGTCTCGGCTACGCTGGACTCGGCGACGCTGGCCCCGCGCTGCAACGCCTGCTGCTGCCGGTGGCGCGGATGGGCGGGGGCCTCGGCCACCTGCTCATAGATCGACCAGGGACGCTCCGCCACCGGGCGCCAGTCGCTCGGCGCCGGATTCAGGATCGGCCGGGGTGCCGGCGCATCGGCTTTCGCCACCAGCGTGCCGGTGTCCGGCCGGTCGTAGATGAACCCGTAGGTGGGATAGACGCTGCCGAACACGCCGGTGCGGCCGACCTCGACTCGGACCGCCGACCAGTTGTTGGCCTCCGACACATCCACCACCGGCACGCCGCGGGTGATCTTGCCGTGCACCCAGTTGGCGTGATCGATCACGATTTCCCGCCGGTTGATGATCTTCGTCACCACGGCGACATGGCCCAGCGGCATGTGAGGGTTGGAGCGGAAGGCCAGAACGGCGCCCGCCTGCGGAACCCGACCGCGCGCATAGATGCCGGCGGCGTTCCCCCACCATTGCCAGGCATTGCCGGGAATCTCGATCCCCGAGTTCCGGCGTGCGAAGGGCACGCAGGAAATGCCGCTTGCCCGCACCACGTGCCGCACCCGGGCGTGACTCGAGCCGGCCGTCCTGGTCGCGTGCCGCGCGTGGTGCGTTACGCTGGGCGGTCTTTTGCTGTGGTGGTCGTGGTGGGAAGCGGCGTCAGCGGAGGATGGCAGCGAAATTGCAAATGCAAAAAGCGAACCCACAAACAGGGTCATTGCGGCGAAACCCGCGTCGCGCATCGGATAGTCCCCGTCTTTTTGCCCCAGACATGAATCGCGGTAGCAGGAGGTTTGCGCGGGTGGCAACCCGACTGGGGATTGTTTGTGGCGGGAAAGACGCACTTCGCTGGAAATGCCTGTGGATAACCCAAACGACGGGGAAGGAACTCCTAATCGCTCAAAATTGATGCTCATCCGACAAGGTTGTGGGTCAGACTCCAAAAGGCCTTCACAATCCTGTCAGGACCGTTGCGCCAGGCCAACCCCGGTGCGGCTTGCCGGGGCCGGCCGATGGCAAGGCTACTTGCAGGCGGTGACCATGATCTCCACCAGGATGTCCGGACTCGCCAGCTCGGCCTGCACGCAGGCGCGGGCCGGGGCGGCGCCGGGTGCCAGCCACGGAGTCCAGACCTCGTTCATTGCGCCCCGGTCCTTGATGTTCTTCACCCAGATCAGCGCCTGCAGCAGCCGGGTCTTGTCGGTGCCATGGTGCTCCAGCAGATCGTCGATCTGTTGCAGGATATCCGCCGTCTGGCCCTTGATGTCCTTGCTGGTGTCCCGGGCGGTCACGCCCTGGAGATAGACGAAGCCGTGATACTCGACGGCCTTGGACAGGATGCTGCCGGACTCGGTGCGCGTGATCTTGCTCATGCCGGGACGCCTCTCTGGCTGTTGCGGTGCTCTCCGGCTTCTACGGCAAGCCGTCGTGGTGGGCCAGCACAGCGCGCGTTCTCCTCTTTGCCGCCGCCCGGTGCCTACGGCGCGTTGGTCGGGTTGGGCGGCCGGCCGCGCTCGGTCTGGGTGCCTGTGTTGCGGATGCAGTCCCGCACCATCTGGTCGCGCGTGTAGAGATCCGCCAGGCCGCGTTGGGGCGCGGCGCCGGGTGCGTAGGCGCCGGAGGACGGCGTGTTGATCGCCGGCGGCGGGCTGTAGATCGCCGCGCGGTTCTGCTGCTCATACACCTGTTCGGCGCGCTGGCGGCAGGCGGCGACGGTGGCCGCATCGGCACGCTCCTGCGCACTCGGCGGCGGCGCCCCACCGAAGCTGCACGCGGCCAGGGCGAGGCACCCCAGCGCCAGGCAGCCCAGCCGCGCGATGCGGCCGGGCGCGCGGGTGTCGGGGGGGACGGTGCCGGGGGCCGGAACCTGGGCGGGTGTATGACTGGGGTCCTTATGGTCCACCGGCCACGCGGATCGGCTCATGCAGAAGCTCCGGTCAGGCGGGCCGGGCGGGGCCGCTCCAGCCGCAGCCCGGCGATCTTGCCCAGCCGCATCCGGAACCCCGTTTCATCGAACCGCGCATCATGTGTCAGGGGGTGCGCGGCCGCGGTGCGCAGCAGCGACGGATCCAGTTCGGCGCCGTCCCGCGCCAGGCGGCACAGCGGCATGGCCCAGCGCGCCCGGGCCAGCAGATCGATCAGCGCCAGCAGCCGCAGGCAGATCGACAGCCCGTAGCTGGTGCCGATCCCCACCGTGCCGTCCACCGCCCCGGCCCAGCACCGCGCGTCGCGGTCCGCCAGCGCCAGGTCGGTGTGCGACCCGTCGGTCCGACGGAAGCGGAAGGCGCGGACCGAGCCCCAGGACTGCGACAGTGCCGCGTCGCGCGCGGCGTACCAGGCAAGCTCCAGGTCGCGGCCGCGCACCGCCGGCAGCGATTCCGGTGGCATGTCCACGAGATAGGTCACGGAACCGTCGGGCCCGTCGCCAACTCGTACGAAGGGGGGGTGCTCACGCGTTTGCATCGGTGCCAAGATGGACCCGTGCCGCGTGACGCGCCAGAGGTAGAACGGTCGGGCGCGCCTGGAGAAATAGAGGTAAATTCATGGCATCAGATCCGGCGGGGCTGACCGCGACCGAAGCGGCGCGGCGCATTCGCGATGGGCGGCTGAACCCGCCGGCGTTGATGGAAGCCTGTCTTGCCCGCATCGCCGAACGCGAACCAACGGTGCGCGCCTTCGCCTGGTTCGCGGCGGACGCGGCGCGCACCGCGGCAGGGATCGCACGCCCGGGGCCGCTGCATGGCCTGCCGGTGGGGGTGAAGGACGTGCTGGATACGGCGGACATGCCCAGCCAGTACGGTTCGCCCATCTGGCAGGGCTGGCGGCCGCGCGCGGATGCCGCTGCGGTGGCCTGGACGCGGGCGGCCGGCGCGGTGGTGGTCGGCAAGACCGTCACCACGGAGTTCGCCACCCGCAAGCCGGGCCCCACCACCAACCCCGCCAACGCGGCACACACCCCGGGCGGATCCAGCAGCGGGTCCGCGGCCGGTGTGGCCGCCGGGTTCTTCCCGCTGGCCTTCGGCACCCAGACGGCCGGCAGCGTGATCCGGCCGGCCGCCTATTGCGGCGTGGTCGGCTACAAGCCCAGCTTTGGCACGATCAGCCGGATCGGCATGAAGATCATGTCGGACAGCCTGGATACGGTGGGCGTGATGGCACGATCGGTGACCGACTGTGCGCTGTTCGCCGGCGCGGTGTCCGGGCGGGACCTCGGCGACCCCGACACGAAGCCGGACCGGGCGCCGCGCATCGGCATCTGCCGTTCCCCCGTCTGGGACACCGCCGCGCCGGAGACCCAGGCGCTGTTGCCGCGCATCGCCGACGCCCTGGCCCGCGCCGGCGCCACCGTGCGCGACCACGAACTGCCGGACGACTATGGGGCGCTGGCGCAGGCGCATCCGATCGTGATGAACAGCGAGAGCGCGCGGGCGCTGGGCTGGGAACTCGCCACCGCGCGGGATGCGATCAGCCCGGAGCTGCAGGAGCGGCTGGGGTTCGGCCTGGCGCAGTCCGATGCCGCGCTGGCCGAGGCGTACGCGGTGTTCGCCCGGACGCAGCGTGGCTTCCCCGCGGCGATGGACGGGCTGGATGTGCTGGTGACGCCCTCGGCCCCGGGGGAGGCGCCGGCGGGTATCGAATGGACCGGCGACCCGGCGTTCAATTTCATCTGGACCAGCCTGCACGTGCCGTGCGTCACCGTGCCGGCGGGCATGGGGCGGAACGGGCTGCCGCTGGGCGTCCAGATCGTCGGGCGCGAAGGCGACGACCGGGCGGTGCTCGCCTGGGCCCAGTGGGTGGCGGCGGCGATCGGGTAGCGTCCGGCGGGGGCGGCCGTGGTGTACGGGCGGGCGAGTGTGCGCGGGAACGCGTAGCAACGGGCCGGGGCCAGGACACGCGAGACCAGGACACGCGAGAGCACGCGAGACCGGACACGCGAGACAGGGCGGGACGGGCGCGGCAGGACAAGGCCGCAGTTCCTCCCATCCTGTTGTGGGATCAGGCCGTGGGGCGTTCGGGCGTGCCTTCGACACCCGCCCGAACGCCTCCTCACCTGGTCCCCTCCACAAGGGGTGGCGGAAAATGGCATTTCGTGCCTCCGCCCCGGACGCGATTGCCTGTCGTCATCCCTCACCGTTCACCCCAACCGTCGGACTCTCCCGTGCGATCATTCTGGAATTCCGCCTGGACCCTGCTGGTACTGGGCAACCTGTTCTGGGCCGGTAACATCGTGCTGGGCCGCGGCGTCGCCGGCGAGGTGCCGCCGATCGCGCTCGCCTACTGGCGCTGGACCGGTGCTTTCCTGGTCGCATCTGGTTTCGCCTGGCCCTATCTGAGGCAGGACCTGCCGACATTGTTGCGGCACTGGAAGCTGATGCTGCTGCTGTCCGCCACCGGCATCGCGTCGTACAACACCATGTCCTATATCGGCCTGAACAGCACGACGGCGCTCAACGTGCTGCTGCTGCAATCCGCCATGCCGCTGGTGATCGTGATATGGGCCTTCGCGCTGTTCGGCGACCGCCCGACGCTGCGGCAAGGCGCCGGCGTGTTGGTGTCGCTAACTGGGGTGGCGGTGATCGCCGCCCGGGGTTCGTTTCAGGTGCTGCTGCATCTGCGGCTCAACCCCGGCGACGTGTGGATCCTGGTGGCGATGGCGATCTACGGCATCTACGCGGCCGTGCTGCGCCGGCGGCCCAATGTGCACCCGCTGAGTTTTCTGGTTGCCGCAATGGGCATCGGGTCCTGTATGATGTTGCCGTTCTATGTCTGGGAAATGGCACAGGGTGCAGTGATCCGTGGCGGGTTCGACTCCTATCTGGCGATGGCCTACACGGCCGTGTTTCCGTCATTCATCGCCTATCTTTTCTTCAACCGTGGCGTGGAACTGATCGGCGCCGGCCCGGCGGGCCAGTCCATGCACCTGATGCCGCTGTTCGGCAGCATCCTGGCCGTGCTGTTCCTGGGTGAAAGTTTCCGTATCTATCATGCTGCCGGAATTGTTCTGATCGGCGCGGGAATTCTCCTGGCGTCGCTGCGCCCGCTCGGCCGGCCGGTGCTGGGCCCGAAAGCAACGTGAATGACCCTGCCTTATTTTTTCCTTGATTGTGCACCGCTCAAGCGTGTTTCTCCGGACCTGCGAAACAGCGTCCGACGATTCCGCAGGTTTGGAGTCGTGCTTTGTCTCCCCGTTCTGCTGGCGGCCGCGCCTGGGCCCGCTCCGAAGCCGGAGCCCACGCCACCACCGCCCGCAAAAAACGTGACCAGCGTGCCGGCGGGCCAGGATGTGGCTGTCCTGGGTCACGACGTCACGACACCGGATGGCAAGACGATCGGCCGCCTGATCGACGTGCTGGTAAACGCAGCGGGCAAGCCGGAGGCGGCGGTGATCGATTTTGGTGGGTTCATGGGTGTCGGTGCACGCAAGATTGCAGTGCATTGGAGCACGCTGCATTTCGCGCCAGGGAACGAAAAGCAGGCCATAACGCTTGACCTGACGCTGGACGAGATCAAGGCCGCGCCCGAATACAAGGATACCGGCAAGCCGGTCCCGGTCGTGGTGAAGCCCGGCCCGGCGGCGGAAGGCGAGCCGCCTGCTGCGATTACGCCTGCAACCACCGATAACACGCCACCCGTCGCCCACAGCATCCGGCAATAGAAACATGCCTCGCGACGGCACGCTTCCCACGCGCAGTCCGCGCGCGCTCGACATGCTCAACTTCTTCGTCGCCGACGTGCAGACCGGCTTCGGCCCGTTCGTCGCCGTCTATCTGACGTCGCAGAAGTGGCCGCAGGTGGAAATCGGCTTCGTGCTGACGTTGGGAACGGTCACCGCGATCATCGCGCAGTTGCCCTCCGGCGCACTGGTGGATGCCGCCCGCGACAAGCGCCGCATGGCGGCCGTCGCACTGATCGGAATCATCGCTGCCGCTTTGCTGCTGGCCATCTGGCCCACCCAGTTGCCGGTTGCCCTGGCGCAGATCCTGCACGGTGTCGCCAGTTGCATCATCACCCCGACTATCGCCGCCATCAGCCTGGAACTGGTCGGCCACGCCGCGCTGGGCGAGCGACTCGGCCGCAATGCCCGCTTCGCCTCACTGGGCAACGGCATGACCGCGGCGGTGATGGGCGCTACCGGTACCTACCTGTCCAGCCAGTCCGTGTTCTGGCTGACCGCGGCACTCTGCGTCCCGGCCCTGTTCTCGCTGACCGCGATCGGCCGCGGCAGTCACGCCACGAAGCAGATCACCGCCGAACCGTTCGACTGGAAGGGACTGCGCGAGCTGTTCAGCGACCGGCGGCTGCTGATCTTCGCCGCCTGCATCATGCTGTTCCACCTGTCCAATGCAGACATGCTGCCGCTGGCCGGCGCCGCGGTGACAATGCGGGCCGGCGACATCGCCAACCTGATCATCGCCGCCTGCATCGTGGTGCCGCAGGCCGTCGTCGCCCTCGCGTCCCCATGGGTCGGCCGCACCGCCGAACGTATCGGACGGCGCCCGCTCCTGCTGCTGGGCTGGGCCGCCCTGCCGGCGCGCGCCCTGCTGCTGGCAGTGCTGCCCGGGCCGTACCTGCTGATCGGCGCGCAGGCAATCAGCGGGGTCAGCGCAGCGGTGTTCGGCGTGATGCTGCCGCTGCTGGCCGCCGACATCACGCGGGGCACGTCACACTTCAACCTGTGCATCGGGGCGCTCGGCCTGACCGTCGCGGCCGGGGCGGCAATCAGCACCACAATGGGCGGCTGGGTCGCGGATGTCGCGGGGCTGCCCGCCGCGTTCCTCAGCCTGGCCGCCGCCGGCCTGGCCGGCACGCTGCTGCTCTGGATCGCGCTGCCGGAGACCCGGGACACCCGGGCCTAGGCGGCGCTCGGGTCGCGATGCGCCGCCCGGCTTGCGTATGCCGGTAATTTCGGCCAAACTGGAAACATGGAATCTTCGGAAGCCGCCGCTGCGTTCGCCGCCCTCTCGGTGGACACCAGGCTGAACCTGCTGCGCACGCTGCTGGCCGAGGGCGCCAGCGGCCTGCCGGCCGGCGACCTTGCCACCCGGCTCGGCCTGCCCGCCTCTACGACGTCCTTCCATCTCGCCGCGCTGGAGCGGGCCGGGCTGACCCAGTCCACCCGGCAGGGGCGGCAGATCATCCACGCCGTGCGGATCGCCGGCCTGCGCCGGTTGCTGAGCTTCCTCACCGAGACCTGCTGTGGCGGCCGGCCGGAGCTGTGCGGCGACCTGACCCGCTTGCTGCCCCCCTTGCCCGACGAGGACAAAGGCATGAGCCCGACCTTCAACGTGCTGTTCCTGTGCACGCACAATTCGGCGCGTTCGATCATGGCCGAGGCGATCATGCAGAAACTCGGCGGCGGGCGGTTCCACGCCTGGTCGGCCGGATCGGACCCGAACCAGGCCCCCAATCCCGAGGTGATCGCCAGGCTCCAGTCCTTCGGTCACGCCACCAGTCACCTGCGCAGCAAGTCCTGGCACGAGTTCACCGGGCCCAACGCGCCGAAGATGGATTTCGTCATCACCCTGTGCGACCCGGAGGACGGCCCGGTGTGCCCCGATTTCGGCGACCTGGCGGTGACCGGCGCCTGGCCACTGCCCGACCCGGCGAAATTCACCGGCAGCGCGATCGAGCGGTCCGCCATGCTGAACGAGCTGTATGCCGGCCTGCGCCGCCGCATCGAGATCTTCACCGCCGTGCCCTTCGCCTCTCTCGACCGCATGGCGCTGCGGGCCCGGCTGGACGAGATCGGCGGCGGGCCACACCTGGCCCTGGGAGCACGCTGAGCGTGCGCATCGGCATCAACGGCATGGGCCGTATCGGCCGCCTGGTCCTGCGCGCGGCAATGGGCGCGCTGTACCGCCCGGCCGACGATCCGCGTGCCGGCAACCGGCTGGACGTAGTGCATGTCAACGAACTCAAGGGCGGCGCGGCCACCACCGCGCACCTGCTGGAATTCGACAGCGTGCATGGCCGCTGGCGCGAACGGTTCCGCGCCGACGACGACCGCGCCATCCACGTCGGCGACCGCCGCATCGGCTTCAGCGCCGAGGGGACACCGACCGCCGTTCCCTGGGGCGACCTTGGCTGCGACGTCGTGCTGGAGTGCACCGGCAAGTTCCTCCGGCAGGAGCAGCTCGAGGGCTACTTCGCGCGCGGCGTGCAGCGGGTGATCGTCGCGGCGCCGGTGAAGGACGGCAGCGCGCTCAACGTCGTCGTCGGCGTCAATGACGACCGCTATGACCCGCGGGAACACCGGCTGCTGACCGCGGCGTCCTGCACCACCAACTGCCTCGCCCCGGTGGTGAAGGTGCTGCATGAGTTGGTCGGCATCCGCCACGGCCAGATCACCACGATTCACGATCCGACCAACACCAACGTGGTGACCGACGCGCCGCACAAGGACCTGCGCCGAGCGCGGTCGGCGATGCTGTCGCTGTCGCCGACGACGACGGGGAGTGCGACGGCGATCGGGCTGATCTATCCCGAGCTGAAGGGCCGGCTGAACGGCCATGCGGTGCGTGCGCCGGTGCTGAACGCCAGCCTGACCGACTGCGTGTTCGAGATGGCACGCCCGGTCGATGTGGACGCGGTGAACACCCTGTTCCGCGACGCCGCGGCCGGACCGCTGGCCGGCATCCTGGGGTTCGAGACGCGTCCGCTGGTGTCCGCCGACTACGCCAACGACACGCGCAGTGCGATCGTCGATGCGCCCAGCACCATGGTCACCGATGGCACGTTGTTGAAGGTCTATGCCTGGTACGACAACGAGGTGGGTTACGCCTGCCGCATGGTGGACCTTGCCAACATCGTCGGCGCACGGGGTGTGTGATGTCGTCGGGGGTCCGCAACTACATCATCGTCACCATCGCGTATTTCCTGTTCACCATCACCGACGGCGCGCTGCGCATGTTGGTGCTGCTGCACTTCTACAGCCTGGGCTACACGCCGTTCGTGCTGGCCTTCATGTTCCTGCTGTACGAGACAGCGGGAATCTTCGCCAATGCCGGCGGCGGCTGGATGGCGTCGCGCTACGGTATCCCGCGCATGCTGATGGCCGGCCAGGTGCTGCAGATCGGCGGGCTGTGCATGCTGTCGGCGCTGCAGCCGGACTGGGGCGCCGCACTGTCGGTGGCCTGGGTGGTGCTGGCGCAGGGTGTCGCCGGCGTGGCCAAGGACTTCACCAAGACCTCCTCCAAGAGCGCGATCAAGGCGTCCTCGACCGAGGACATGGGGCAGTTGTTCCGCTGGGTCGCGTGGTTCACCGGATCGAAGAACGCCACCAAGGGCGCCGGATTCTTCATCGGCGGCTTCCTGTTGCAGGTCGCCGGGTTCCGTCCCGCACTGTGGCTGATGGCGGCGATGCTCGTGGTGGTGCTGGTCGGCGTCGCACTGTCGCTGCCGCGCACGCTGGGCAAGGCGAAGTCGTCGAAGAGTTTCCGTGAGCTGTTCGCCAAGAGCCGCGCGATCAACCTGATGGCCGCGGCGCGCATCTTCATGTTCGGCTCGCGCGACGTGTGGTTCGTCGTCGGGCTGCCGGTGTACCTGTATGGTTTCGGCTGGAAATACATGCAGGTGGCCGGCTTCGTCGCCGCCTGGACCATCGCCTATGGCATCGTGCAGGCGCTGGCGCCGCAGGTGGTGACGCGCAGCGGCGACGGCCTGAGCCGTGAGGTGCCGGCCGCGCGCATGTGGGGCGCAATCCTGACGGTGATCCCGGTGGGCCTCGCCGTGCTGATGCAGATGCCGGGCGTGCAGCGGCCCGACCTGGTGCTGATCGCCGGGCTGCTGGTGTTCGGCTTCGTGTTCGCGGTGATATCCTCACTGCATTCCTACCTGATCCTGGCCTACGCGGGATCGGAGAAGGCGGCCGAGGATGTCGGGTTCTACTATGCCGCCAACGCCGCCGGCCGTCTGATGGGCATCATGCTGTCCGGACTGCTGACCGAGCTTGGCGGCATGCAGGCCTGCCTGTGGGGCTCCGCGGTGATGCTGGCGATCTGTCTGAGCGTTACGATATTGCTGCCGTCGGGCGACGCCGCGCGGAGGGCCGTGGCATGACCGGCCGCAAGCTCAGCGATGCCCACGCGTGTGTCGCGGGACATCCGTTGCCCGCCCACCGACACCGTCATGGTTGGCGAAGGCCGACCATCCATGGCTGTGTCATGCCGCAGGCATTCCAGTCACGACGCGCCGGCCAACGACCTGCGTCAATGCGTCCCGCATGACGAAGACGTGGATGGTCGGCCTTCGCCAACCATGACGGTGTGGGTCATTTCGGCTGGGCCCGTGCCAGCCATCTGCCCGGGATGATCGGGCAAGCTCCGCCCCGGATGCGACACCGTCGTTCCGGGGTGGATCGCCGGACCAGGTCCGGCGATGACCGAGGAACCTGAGGTTACGACTTGCGACCCCATGGCCTCCTCTGACGAGACCTGAACGCCGCGGACGGAACCAGGCCCTGGATGTCACCCAAGTGGCATCACGGGAACCGGCACCCGCCGCGGCAGGAACAAGGACGACGAACCGTGAGTGAGTCCGCCACCACCGCCGACCACGCCTCGCCCCGGAAGCCCGCGATGAACCTGTTCGAGCGCTTCCTCACCCTCTGGGTGGCGCTCTGCATCATCGCCGGCATCGCGCTGGGCCAGGCACTGCCTGACGTGTTCCGCGTGCTGGGTGATGCCACGGTGGCGCAGGTGAACATCCCCGTCGCCGTGCTGGTCTGGCTGATGATCATCCCCATGCTGCTGAAGATCGACCCCGCCGCGCTGCGGGAAGTCGGCCAGCACTGGCGCGGCATTGCCGCGACCGTGGGCGTCAACTGGGCGGTCAAGCCGTTTTCCATGGCGCTGCTGGCGTGGATCTTCATCGCCCACCTGTTCCGCCCGTTCCTGCCGGCCGGGCAGATCGACAGCTACATCGCGGGCCTGATCCTGCTGGCCGCCGCGCCCTGCACCGCCATGGTGTTCGTGTGGTCCAACCTGGTGGACGGGGAGCCGCATTTCACGCTCAGCCAGGTGGCGCTGAACGACTCCATCATGGTGATCGCCTTCGCGCCGATCGTCGGCCTGCTGCTGGGCCTGTCGTCGATCACCGTGCCGTGGGACACGCTGCTGCTGTCGGTGGTGCTGTACATCGTCGTGCCGGTCACGGTGGCGCAACTGTGGCGCGCCTCGCTGATGCGGCGGGGCGGCATGCCGGCGCTGACG
Organism: uncultured Alphaproteobacteria bacterium; assembly: GCA_963721065.1. Lineage (GTDB taxonomy): Bacteria > Pseudomonadota > Alphaproteobacteria > Acetobacterales > Acetobacteraceae > CAWBLP01. The sequence continues at coordinate 360,839 of CAVRHO010000005.1, read as the reverse complement.
CGCACGCTGCAACGACTCGGCCCACTGTCGTTGTCGGCGCTGCTGCTGACGCTGGTGCTGCTGTTCGGCCTGCAAGGCGCGCAGATCATGGCGCAGCCGCTGGTGATCGTGCTGCTGGCGGTGCCGATCCTGATCCAGGTGTATTTCAACGCCGGCCTGGCGTACCTGGTAAACCGCCGCCTGGGCACGGCGTGGTGCGTCGCCGGACCGTCGGCGCTGATCGGCGCGTCGAACTTCTTCGAACTGGCGGTGGCCACCGCCATCGCGCTGTTCGGCTTCCAGTCGGGTGCCGCGCTGGCCACGGTTGTCGGGGTTTTGATCGAGGTGCCGGTGATGCTGTCCGTGGTGCGCATCATTCGCGCCTCCCGCGGCTGGTATGAGCGCGGTGGCGCGATCGGCGACGGCGCCTGATCCAACCGCGCGATCCCGGCCGGCGCAGCGGCAACCCGCATCACGACATGCTGCACTGCAGAGCGATCGGTGTAATGGCACTATAGCTTGCTACTCTTGCGGACGCAGGCCGGAGCGGAACCGTCGATGCCAAAGTTTTCTGTCAGCCGTCTGGCCGATCTCTGGTCGGAGGTGCGCAGCAGTTACTGGCTGCTTCCTGCCCTGATGGTGCTTGGCGCCATCGGACTGGCGATCGGCATGTCCTATGTCGATCTGATCCTGCCGCAGGTTTCGGACAGCAAGGCGGGATGGGCTACCGCGCTGAAGGCAGGGGCGGCACGGACCATTCTGGCCACGCTGGCCGGCAGCATGGCGACGATCCTCGGCGTGGTGTTCTCGATCACCATCGTCGCGCTGCAGCTCGCGTCCTCGCAGTTCGGCCCGCATGTGCTGGCCAGCTTCCTCACCGACCGCGGAAGCCAGGCGTCGTTGGGCGCTCTGCTCGCCAGCTTCACCTATTCACTGCTGGTCATCGTGGTGATCCGCGGTTCGGGCGGCTTCGTGCCGTATGCCTCGACATACACCGGCATCCTGATCGGCCTGATTGCGATCGGCATGCTGATCTATTTCATCAATCACGTCGCGAAGTCGCTTCGGGTCGAGTCGGTCATCGCCGCGCAGGCGCGAGAGTTGGGGCGAGCGACCGAGCAGGTCTTCCCCGACCAGATCGGCGAAGGCGAGGCGGTGGAACGCGAGACTCCGCCTATCGTGCCGGCGTGTTTTCATCGCAATGCCTGCCCGGTTCTGGCGCGTGAGGGCGGCTACATCCGTCGCGTGGACGATGTCGCCCTGATGCGCCTCGCACAGGAGCATGATCTGCTGGTACGCCTTGATGTGCGGCCCGGGGACTTCCTTGTGCCAGGCGCGTTGCTGATGGCGGCTGCCCCGGCCGATCGGATGGATGATGCCGTCGTACAGCGGCTTACGGACGCCATTCTGTTAGGCGACCAGCGCACGCCGGATCAGGACGTGGCCTTCGCGTTGAATCACCTCGAGGAGATCGCTATCCGCGCACTGTCGCCGGGCATCAACGCGCCATTCAGTGCCATCCCGGCAATCGACCAGATCGGCGCCGGCCTGTGCCGGCTTGCAACACGTCGCATGCCATCGCCATGCCGCCGCGACGCGGATGGCAACCTCCGCGTTCTGGTGATGCGGCCACTGATGCTTGTCGGAATGGTGCGGACAGCATTGGGATCGGTGGCCAGTTCGGCCGCCGGGAAGGCTGAAGTCATGGCGCGCGTTATAGAGGCCGTGCACCTCGTTGCGGGGCGAGCTGCCGTTGAGGTTGACCGCAGCGAACTGCTCGCTTTCGCCGCGGAACTGGCGCAGGAAGGTGAAGCGGCCGTCAGCACGCAGCGGGAGCGTGCGATCATTCGCGCCGCAGCCAAGCTCACCGGAGTGGCGGCCGCCGAAGGACGATTGGCGTAGGGCCGTGCGGCCTGGCTACACCGACGCGGGAGGCACGCCTTCCTGCACGGCCAGTGCCTCGCGCGCCGCTTCTGCGAAGGCAGCGTCTGCAGGCAATACGACGGCCGCGGAGCGGACACGGTGTGTGGCCGGCTGGATTCCTGGTGGTGCGATATCGCGTTCCGCAAGCGCCTGGGCGACACGCAGCAGGAACTGCCGCGTATAGTAGATGCCGTTATCCGTACCTGACCAGGTTCTCGCGCGAACGATCCACGACGGGGCCCATGCTTTCCTGCAGCGAGGCATCCTGCATGGCGATGCCCATGACACCGCTGTAGGTCAGGCCGGCTTTCTGCGCCGCCCGGTCCATCAGGTAGTCGTTGTCGCGATTGGCGCGGGGGATATACGTGCCGGGCACGTAGCTGACATGGATGCCCTTGCCGTCGCGCATGGCCGCCCGTTCGGTTGCGGTCAGGGCGCGCGTCGGGTGGTAGTCGAAGCTCCAGGCCCAGCAGGTCTCGTCGGTGATCGGAATCCAGAAATGCCCGTGCACCGGGTGATCGCCGCGGGGCGGGATCATGGTGAAGGACGGCATGCACCACGGCGTGATCCGCCAGTAGCTGTTGTCGCCGTCTGCCTTCCGCCGCGCGCCGATGAACAGGCCGGCGGGATGTTCGGCGACTTCGAAACGGGGCATCATGTCGCCCATGTTGTACTGGTTGCCGCGGGACCCCTGCATCAGCGGGTCGGACCGCAGCGCGTCGCGGTGCAGCCAGGAGACGTGGCTGGAATCGATGCCGCCCTCCAGCGCCTGCAGCCAGTTGCAGTATTGCAGCCGCTTGGAGGTGAAGGTCTGCTCCGGCGGCACCATGGCGAATTCGAATTCCGGCAGGTCGGGCTGGTGTTCGGCTGGTCCCATATAGGTCCACAACACGCCGCCGCGTTCCACCAGCGGATAGGCGCGCAGTTTGATGCGGGCGCGGAAGCCGTTTTCCTCGGGTTCCGAGGGAAGATCCACGCACTGGCCGGTCACGTCGTATTTCCAGCCGTGATAGGGGCAGCGCAGGCCGCACTCCTCGTTGCGGCCGAACCAGAGCGAGACGCGGCGGTGCGCGCAGAATTCCTCCAGCAGCCCGAGACGGCCGTCCGTGTCCCGGAAGGCGATCAGCTTTTCGGACAGGAGTTGCACGCGCACCGGCGGGCCGTCGTTTTCCGGCAATTCGTCGGCGAGCAGGGCGGGGATCCAGTAGCGCCGGAACAGCGCGCCCATCGGGGTGTCCGGGCCGGTGCGGGTCAGCATGTCGTTCTGTTCGGCACGCAGCATATCGGTTCCTCCCGGGTGTGTTCTGGTGTTGGCACCAGTCTATGCCGCGGCGGAAGCGATGATGAAGACGAGCGGATCGAAACCGAACACCCGCTGACGGCGTCGCCCGGTCTCGTCCGGCGGTCCGAAGCCAGAAGGGATGCGCTGACTCACGCGCTGCCGGGACACGCAGCGCAGGACGTCAGTGCAGATATGGGGTGGCGGTGCAGCCGGCTCCGATTGCACAGGAGATCAGAACGGGCGTGCTGAAATCCGCCGGTATGTGCCACATCTGCGCTGGCGCAGTGGGCGCCTGCGGGAACTGGACGTGCAGAGACATGAAGTCCCGGGTTATCGGATCGATCGTATCGCTACCGCATCCATTGCCACCACCGCCCGGTATCGCCATGCCCATGCATCCTGCCACGACCGAATCAAGCTGGCCGTCCGAAAGCGTGGTCGCGGCCGACGCACCGCCAACCGGCAGGGCGAGAATCAGAGCAGAGAATAGTATCAAATTGCGCATGATCACATGCCTCCCGTGCCGGGACGTATCACCACGGAAACAAGGATTCGAGACATCAATTTGATTGAGCGCGGCAGGCCCGTTACTTCCAATGGGGCATGCAGTGGTCTCCGCCTGCCCCGGCCCGAAGCGCCGTTACACCCACCCCATGTCGGTGCCACGACACCCGGACCGGCAGCCCTATGGGCAGTGCCGGGCCGGGCCGTGACCCGAAGGGGCGGTGTTGGCCACCATCATCCTGGCTGGCGCCTGTGGGACGGGTGAGCCCCTGCCGCCCGGTGAGACATCCACCCGCGTATCAGCGACCCCAGGAAGGTGCCGCCCTCACTGCTCTCCTCTTCCTCATCCCTGGCCTGTAGCTGGCTGATGGCTGCTTCTGCGTCGTCGCGCAGCCGATAGCGATGATCGATCGTGCTCTCTGTCCCGTCACCTTTGGTCATCAGCACGTAATACCCGTCTGACAACCCAGGCTTTGCAGGGACGATACGGTAGGTTCTCATGCCGGTAATGTGGCGTGCGCCCAAACATCTGCCAGCGCCTGGGCCCTGCACGGAACGCATGACACCCTGGCGGGACGGCCGCACGGATCACGGCCTGGTGATCCACCGCGACCAGATGGTGAAGGCAGCCGGGCACGCGAAGCGTCGGCACCGCGATCCCCGCCCGGGGACCCCGTGGCATTGCCGCTATCGTCAGGATCCCCGGCATGCACGCACGGATGCCGGCGCCGCCATCGTTGCCGAAAGCCCCGGCCACCGGCCTCTCCGGGCTCGACGTCCCGCCCCAGGCGAGGCACCTTCCGGCACAGGGCGCGTCGGCCTTCGACGGTTCCCGCACGCATCGCGTGACGGCAATCCGCACGGAAGCCGCCGCCCCAGGCTGACCCAACCAAGGAGGCGATCATGGCAACCGCTCAACGCCCGGACCAGACCGCGGCCTGGCAAGCGCTGCAGGCGCATTACCAACAGATCAGGCCCCTGCACCTGCGCCAGCTCTTCGCGGACGACCCGCGGCGCGGCGAACGCCTGGTGGCCGAGGGCGCCGGCCTGTACCTCGACTACTCCAAGAACCGGATTACGGACGAAACCATTCGCCTGCTGCTGCAGCTCGCCGATCAGTGCGGCGTGGCCGCGCGGCGGGATGCCATGTTCCGCGGCGAGAAGATCAACGTGACCGAGCAGCGCGCCGTCCTGCACGTGGCCCTGCGGGCGCCCCGGGACGCGCGGATCCTGGTGGACGGCCACAACGTGATACCGGACGTGCACCAGGTGCTGGACCAGATGAGCGCCTTCGCGCAGCGCATACGCTCCGGTGAATGGCTCGGCCATACCGGCAAGCGCATCCGCAACGTCGTGAACATCGGGATCGGCGGGTCCTATCTGGGCCCGGAAATGGCCTGTCGCGCGCTGGCACCGTACAGCGACCGGTCGATGACCTTCCGTTTCGTATCCAACGTGGACGGGGCGAACTTCACCGAGGCTACGCACGACCTGGATGCCGCCGAAACCCTGTTCGTGGTCGCCTCGAAAACCTTCACCACGCTGGAGACGATGGCCAACGCCACGACCGCGCGGAAATGGCTGACCGACGCGCTGGGCAGCGACGCCGCAGTCGCCCGGCATTTCGTCGCGCTGTCCACCAACACCGAGGCCGTCCGCAAGTTCGGCATCGACACCGCCAACATGTTCGGCTTCTGGGACTGGGTGGGCGGACGTTACTCGATGGATTCGGCGATCGGCCTGTCAACCATGATCGCCATCGGCCCCGACGGGTTCCGCGACATGCTGGCCGGCTTCCACGCCATGGACGAGCACTTCCGCACCGCCCCGCCGGAACGCAACCTGCCGCTGCTGATGGGGCTGCTGACCGTCTGGTACAACAACTTCTTCGGCGCGCAGACCCTGGGCGTGATGCCGGTACTCGACCCACCTCGCCCGCCTGCCGGCCTACCTTCAGCAGTTGCAGATGGAAAGCAACGGAAAGCACGTCGATCTGGACGGGCAGGAGGTCGCGGTGCAGACCGGGCCGATCATCTGGGGCGAACCGGGCACCGACGGGCAGCATTCGTTTTTCCAGTTGCTGCACCAGGGCACGAAACTGGTCCCCTGCGACCTGATCGGCTTCTGCCGCCCGCTCAGCCCGCTGGATGCGCAGCACAACCTGCTGATGGCGAACCTGTTCGCGCAGGCCGAGGCGCTGGCGTTCGGCAAGACCCGGAAGGAACTGGCGGATGAAGGCTCCCCCGCGTTCCAGATCCCGTTCCGCGTCACCGAAGGCAACCGGCCCAGCAACATGATCCTGGCGGACGCGCTCACGCCGCACAGTCTCGGCGCGCTCGTTTCGCTGTATGAGCACAGCGTCTTTACCCAGGGCGCCATCTGGTCCATCGACTCCTACGACCAATGGGGCGTGGAGCTCGGCAAAGTCCTTGCACAGCGCATCATCCCGGAGCTCGACCCGGCGCGGGAACCGGACCTGGCCCATGACAGCTCCACCAACGCGCTGATCCGCCGCTTCCGCGCCCGTCGCGCGACCGGCTGAACGGTTCCCCAAGGAGCCGCCGGCAGGGTTCCCGCCGGCGGCGTATCGGGAACAAGTCAGCCTTGGATGGCGGGCATTCAGCGTCATGGCCGGCGAAGGCTGGCCATCCACGGCTTTCGCTGTTGCCATCAGTAAAGTCGTGGATGGCGAGCCTGCGCCCGCCACGACGGTTGGGCCAGCGCTTGCCACAACGGATGGGCCAGCGCGCGAGAGTCAGTGATTACGCTGGCTGGTCTCAGTGATGCCGGGAGGCGTGCTCTCCGTGTTCCCGCTTTTCCACCGTGTCGCGGCCGACGATCTTGCTGAACAGGCTGTCGTCCTCGTACAGCAGGGCCAGCTTCCGCTGCTCGAACTCGCGGAAGAACTCGTCCCACGAGATTTCCACCAGGCTCTGGTGCTCGGATTGCGGGTTGTCGGGGAACATGATCCGGACGATCCCGACATCGCCGCCCTTGTGCGTACGGTCCACCGCGGCGGGCTTGCCGCCCTTGGCCTCGGCCCACTTGCGGATCGTCGCGTGATCCGTGGTTGCGTGCGCCATCGATGCTCTCCTCTGGCAGTTGCCGTGGGAGTCTGAACACCGCAGCGCGGCTTCGGTTCGGGCGGGCTCAGTCAGCCGCCGAGCAGGGTGCGGGTGCCGGCAATCAGGTCCAGCAGTTCTTCGGTGATTTCGGACTGGCGGGCCTGGTTCGCCTGCTGGCGCAACCGGTCCAGCTTCGTTTCCACATTGCCGTGGGCCGACTCCATCGCAGCGAAGCGGGCGGCGTTCTCGCTGGCCATCGACTCCACCGCCGCGGCGGTGAGCAGCGCGAAGACGTATTCCGCCATCAGCCGGTTCAGCAGCGCCTCCGGATCAAGGTTGTGCAACGGCGCCTGCGCCGACGGCTGCCCGCCCAGCGCGCGCAGGTCCAGCGGAAGCAGCAATTCGCGCTGGATTTCCGGGGCGCCGCCCTGGCGGTAGCGGGCGAACACCACCTCAACGTGCGTCAGCGAGCCATCGGCTATGCGGCGGTAGAGTTGCGTTTCCAGATGGCGGATGCTTTCCGGCACGCTGGCGATGCGGGTCGCCATCGGTCCCCACCAGTCCGGCCGGCGTCCGCGCTGTGTCGCGAGCGCCGCACCGCGCGTGCCGAGGATGAACAGCGCCGCATCGTCGGGCAGCGCGGCGGTGGCGGTCTCCAGCAGGCGTTCGTTGAAGCCCCCGACGAAACCGTGTTCTCCGGCGAACAGCATCAGGCCGCGGCGTTCGCGGGCCGGGCGAGACGCGTCGCCGGCGACGGGGGACAGCAGCATCGCCGCGCCGACCGCGGCCGCCACCGTGTCTGCGTAGCGGCGGATCCCCGGCAGTGCGCGCTGCGCCTCCTGCACGCGCATGCTGGCCAGCGAGCGCATGGCGCCGACCACGTCCAGCAACTCGCTCATGCTGGTGATGTGGCCCTGGACTTCCAGCAGGCGGGTCATGGGGCGCCAGGTGGTGCGGGCCGGGCCTCCTCGCCCTGCCGGTGCGGGCCTGAACCGCGACGCGGGTCAAGGTTGGAAGGGGCCGAACATGCGCAGGCGTTTCCGTGGTGGATCGCACCACTCCGTCCCCCATCCCCGTGCGCCAGGCGGAGGGGGAGGCGTCTGCTCCATCCGCGCCGGCAATTACGCATGGGCGCCTGCCCCGGCCTGCTGCGCCAGTTCGCGCAGCGCCGCCAGCACCCGGTCGCGCAGGGCTTCCGGCAGCGCCTCGGCGCGGTCGTCCAGCGTCAGGACGTCGGGGCAGGCCTGCTGCAAAGCGCCGTGCAGCCCCGCCAGGAATGCGCCGATCCGGTCCGGCGGCACGCTGTCCAGCACGCCCGCGGACAGCGCCAGCAGCAGCGCCACCTGCGTTCCCAGCGACAGCGGTGCAAACTGCCGCTGGCTCAGCACCGCGCGAATGCGCCGTCCGTGCTCGATCACCTTGCGCGTCCGCTCGTCGGTCATGGTGCCGAAGCGGGTGAAGACCTCCAGCTCCAGGAACTGGGCGTATTCCAGCCGCAGGTTCTCGGCCAATCCCTTCAGCACCGGTGCCTGCGTCTTGCCGCCGACGCGCGACACGCTCTTGCCGATGTCCACCGCCGGCTTCTGGTCCTCCTGGAACAGGCGCGGATCCAGATAGATCTGCCCGTCGGTGATGGAGATCAGGTTGGTGGGGATATACGCGCTGATATTGCCTGCCTGCGTCTCGGCGATCGGCAGCGCGGTCAGGGAACCGCCGCCGCGTTCGGGCGACAGCTTCGCCGCGCGTTCCAGCAGGCGGGAGTGGATGTAGAAGATGTCGCCGGGATAGGCCTCGCGCCCGGGCGGGCGGCGCAGCAGCAGCGAGATCTGCCGGTACACCGCGGCATGTTTGGTCAGGTCGTCGATCACCAGCAGCGCGTCACGCCCGCCCGCCGCGACGTGTTCGGCCATGCTGCACGCCGCGTAGGGCGTCAGCCATTGCAGGCCGGGCGCGGCATCGGCTTCGCCAACGACGAAGATGCAGCGCTCCGGCGCGCCGTGGCGGCGCACCGCGTCGATCACCTGCGCCACGGATGACGCCTTCTGGCCGATCGCCGCATAGACGCAGATCACGTCGGTGCTGCGCTGGTTGATCATGGTGTCGATGGCGATGGCGGTCTTGCCGGTGCCGCGGTCGCCGATGATCAGCTCGCGCTGGCCGCGGCCGAGCGGGATCATCGCGTCCACGGCCAGCAGGCCGGTGGCCAGCGGTCGCGTGACCAGGTCGCGATCGACGATGGCCGGCGCGGGCTGTTCCACCGGGGCGAAGGTGTCCGCCTCGATCGGCGGGCCGCCATCCAGCGGTTCGCCCAGTGCGTCCACGACGCGGCCGAGCAGGCTGGCGCCGACCGGAACGCGTGCGACATCGCCGGTGCCGTGCACCAGGCTGCCGGCCTGGATGCTGCCGGTGTCGCCCAGCAGCACGCAGCCGATCGTGGTCTCTCCCAGGTCCACTGCCAGGCCGCGCACGCCGTTGTCGAACACCAGCAGTTCGTCCAATCGCGTGTCGGGCAGGCCCAGACGGTGGCGACGCCGTCGCCCACCTGTGCGACGCGGCCGATATGCTCCAGCCGCGGCGTCAGAGGCATGGCCTCGATGCGCCGGCGGCTTTGCGCCACCCAGCGTTGCAGATCGTCAACCAGCGTCGGCATGGGCATCGAGACCGGCCTGGACGTCGAGACCCGCCTGGACGTCCAGGCGGGCATGGGCGTCGAGATCCGCGCGGATGGCGGTCAGTGCGCTCTGCCAGGAGAAGCGCAGCACCGCGGTGGCCAGGTGCAGGTCGGCGCCGGCGACAAGCTGCGGGTCCACGTCGAAACGAATGGTCATTGCCTCGCCGAGCAGCCGTTGCAGGCGTGTGCGCCAGGTTGCCTGACTGTCGGATGGCAGCGGTGCGCTGGTCACCACGGTGGCGCCGTCGCTGCCGACTTCGCCGATCAGGGCGGACAGGTCTGCGTCCGGCAGCTCCGCCAGGTGTTGCTCGATGCGTTCGAGCCAGGCTTCGGCGCGCAGCTTTTCCGGGATCTCCGCGAGCAGCCGCTGCGCCACACCGGCGCCCAGCGTGAGGGCGGCGGTGCGCGCTTCCGCCAGGGCGTGAGCCCGTTCGCCGGCCAGGGTCTTGCGGGCACTCTCCAGCAGGGCGTCGGCGTCGGTCTCGGCGCGGGCGGCGCGCTGACGGGCGGCTTCCTCTGCCTGAGTCGCCGCGGATTTCAGCGCCGCATCGCGTTCCGCGGCGATGCCGCTGCGTTCCGCCTGAATGGCCGTGAGCTGCGCCTTCGCCTGGTCCTGCGCCGCCGCGGCCGCATCATAGTCGCGCTGGATCTCCGCCCGCCTTGCATCCACCATGCGCAGCACCGGCTTGTAGAGGAAGCGGTGCAGCAGCCACACCAGGATCGCGAAGTTGGCAGTCTGCAGCGCCAGGGTCTGCCAGTGGAACGACATGCTCACACCGCATAGGGGTTGGCGAACAGCAGCAGCAGCGCGATGACCAGGCAGTAGATCGCCATCGTCTCGATCATCGCCAGCCCGACGAACAAGGTGCGGGAGATACTGCCCGCCGCCTCCGGCTGCCGTGCGATCGCGTCCATCGCTGCCGCCACCGCGCGGCCCTCGCCCAGCGCCGGGCCGATCGAGCCGATGGCGACGGCCAGCGCGGCGCCGATGATGCTGATGAACTTCAGGTCCATGGAACCTCCGTCAGGCGCGCTGCGTGACATCGACGGCGGCGCCGATGAACACGGTGGCGAGCACGGTAAAGATGTAGGCCTGCACGATGCCGACCAGGATCTCCAGCACCATCAGCGGGATCGGCACGAACAGGCCGGCCAGCGCCAGCACCAGGGCGATCAGGAACTCGCCGCTCATGACATTGCCGAACAGGCGCATCATCAGGGAGAAGGTGCGGGTGACCTCCGAAATGATGTTCAGTGGCAGCATGATCAGCTTGGGCTGCGCGAAGCTGGCGAGGTAGCCGAACACGCCCTGCGAGCGCACGCCGAAATAGTGCACGGCGACGAACACGATCAGCGCCAGCGCGGCGGGGGTTTCGAGCTTGCCGGTGGGGGCTTCGACACCCGGCAGCAGGCCGAACAGGTTGGCGCTGACCAGGAACAGGAACAGCGTGCCCAGCAGCGGCAGGAAGGGGCGGGCGTCCTTGCGGATGACGTCCTCGATCTGGTCGATGATGCCGGTGACGATCAGCTCCACCACCGCCTGGGCGCGGGAGGGACGCATGTCCAGGCGGCGGGTCAGCAGGTGGGCGCCGATTGTCAGCACCAGCATGATGCCCCAGGTGGTGACCACCGGGCGGGTGATGCCGATGGGCCCCAGGTGGAACAGCACGCTGCTGGCGAGGGGGGAGGGGTGCATCACCCGGCCCTCCGGGCGGCGCGCAGGGCCAGGGCGCGGGCGGCGAGGAACCCGGCCATCGCGGCGAGCAACGGCGCGGCGCCGAACCAGGCGGCCAGCGGCGAAGCCGCAGCCCGCGGCGGCGAGGCGTGCCAGCGTGAGGGCGCCGGGGCGTGCCCATCCGCCGCCGGCCACGAAGATCGCGACGGTACGCCGCATGGCGGCGAAATACGCCAGGCCGCACAGCAGGCCGGCGATCGCGGCGAGGGGTACGGACAGCAGGAGTCGAAGGTCAGCCGGCGCACGCCGGCCGCGCCGGCGGCTGGTGGCCATGCCTTCTCGGTTGCCGCGGCCCATGCCGTTCCGTCGCAGCGGTCCGCATCATCCTGGTCCTGGCCGCCATTCCCGCCCGCGTCCTCATGCCCGTTGCATCCGTTTCCACGCCAGCACGCAGCCGATCGCCAGGCCGACCACCAGCAACCCGAGCGTCCAGAAGATCCCCGAGTCGAACCGCCGATCCAGCCAACGCCCCGCGAAAATCCCCAGCAGCGTCGGCGTCACGATGGTCCAGCCGAGCGCGCCGATCATCGCCAGGTTCTGCCCGATCGAGCGTTCGCCCTCCCGCCGCCAGCGCTCCTGCCGTTCGCGACGCTGCCGCACCGCGTCGTGCAGCCGCTCCGGCGGGCCGGGTTCCTGCGTCATGGCTGCAGCTCGTCGGGCGGCAGGATCTCCGGGGCCACCGGGCAGGCCGGCGCCGCGGTCCGGGCGCAGCAGCCGGGAGATGCGGCGGATCGCGGCGAGATACAGGCGCTGCGCATCGGTGCGCGCGGTCTTCTCCTGCTCGATCGCGTGCCGGAACACCGCCAGCACTTCGGTTTCCAGCCGGTGCAGGTCGTCGCCCGGCACCGCCTCACGCGTGGCGACGGCAACCGTGTCACCATGACTCACCTCCAGCATGCCGCCGCGCACCGCGACGTGGTGTTCCGTGCCCGCGGCGTCGCGCCAGCTCACCACCGAGGCGGGCAGGGCGGTCAGGAAATCGGCGTGGTGCGGCAGGATGCCGAACGCCCCCGTCGCGTCCTCGGCGCGCACATGCGCCACGTCGTTCACATCCAGCACGATCGCCAGCGGCGTGGAGACGGTGAGTCTCATCGTGCCACCGCCGCTTCCCGGGCGCGCGCCTCCTGCAGATCGCCCACCATGTAGAGCGAGCTTTCCGCCCACCCGTCCGCCTCGCCGTCCAGGATCGCTCGGCAGCCGTCCAGCGTGTCCGGCAGGTCCACCGAGCGGCCGGGCTTGCCGGTGAACGCCGTGGTCACCATGAAGGGCTGGGTCAGGAAACGCGTCAGCCGCCGGGCGCGGGTGACGATGCTGCGGTCGGCGGTGCTGAGTTCCTCGATGCCCAGCAGGGCGATGATCTCCTGCAGTTCGCGGTAGTGCGCGATGGTCTTGCGCACGTCCTGCGCGGTCCGGTAGTGCGCCTCGCCCACCAGGCGCGGGTCCAGCAGGCTGGAGCTGGAGGCGAGCGGATCGACGGCGGGGTACAGGCCCTCGCTGGCCATGTCGCGCGACAGCACGATGGACGAGTCGAGGTGGGTGAAGATCTCCGCCACCGCCGGGTCGGTGAAGTCGTCGGCCGGCACATACACCGCCTGGATCGAGGTGATCGCCGCACCGGCCACCGAGGCGATGCGTTCCTCCAGTTCGGCGATCTCACTGGCCAGCGTGGGCTGGTAGCCGACGCGCGAGGGCAGCCGCCCCAGCAGGCCGGACACTTCCCCGCCCGCCTGCACCAGGCGATACACGTTGTCGATCAGCAGCAGCACATTGGCGCGTTCGGCGTCGCGGAAGTGCTCGGCGATGGCCAGCGCGGTGAGGCCGGCCCGCCAGCGCGCGCCCGGTGGTTCGTTCATCTGGCCGAACACCAGGGCGGTCTGCTTCAGCACGTCGGCCCCACGCAGTTCCAGCAGCAGTTCGTGACCTTCGCGGGAGCGTTCGCCGATGCCGGCAAACACCGAGATGCCGGCGTGGCGTTCCACCGTGGTGCGGATCAGCTCCATGATCAGCACGGTCTTGCCGACGCCGGCGCCGCCGAACATCGCGGCCTTGCCGCCCTTTACCAGCGGCGCCAGCAGGTCGATCACCTTGATGCCGGTGTGGAACGGCTCCACCGAGGCGTCCAGCCGGTCCATGCCGGGCGCGGATGCATGGATCGATTGGGTGGCGATGTCGGCGGGCAGCGGTCCGGCGCGGTCGGTCGGGATGCCGGTGGCGTCCAGCAGGCGGCCCAGCACCGCCCGCCCGACCGGCACGCGGATCGGCGATCCGGTGGCGTGCGCCTGGGTGCCGCGGCGCAGGCCGGCGGGGTCCTGCAGGATGATGGCGCGCACGGTGGCGGGATCGAGGTGCTGCTGCACCTCGGCGGTCAGCGGTGGGCCGCGGTCCCAGGCGATCTCCAGCGACTGCTGCACCGGGGGCAGCGCGCCGGGCGGAAAGCGCACGTCCACGACCGAGCCGTGGATGGCGATCACCCGGCCGGTGGCGTGGCTCGTCTGGTGTGGTGCGTCGTTCGGGGGCACCAGCGGCAGTCCTTCCCGCGTGGCCGGGTGCTGTCCCGGCCTGTCGGGGAAAGCGGTACGCTGCGGAGCATGCGGGTGCCTTGATTTGCGTCAACTCCGTTCGGGGCGCCGTTGACGCAAGTCAAGGCCGGATCGCGGACGTGCTGCGATGATCGTGGGGAGGGTCGGCCACCGACGTGCACCGCTACGGGCCGACAGACGCTTCAGGAGTGTGCCATGACAATGCCCGCCAATGTCTCTGGCCCCACCGCGGGACCGCGCCGCAGCGGACGCGCGCAGGATCGCGTCGTCACCGATCCCTACAAGCGGACGCACAAGCTGCATGAGCCGACCGTCTGCCCGCAGTGCGGCGCCGTGTACCACCAGGGCCGCTGGCAATGGGCGGCCCGGCCGGAAGGCGCTCATGAGGAACTGTGCCAGGCCTGCCACCGGATCAACGACGACTTTCCCGCCGGTGTGCTGACGCTGGGCGGCAGGTTCGTCGCCGCGCACCGCGACGAGATCCTGCACCTGGTCCGGCGGCAGGAGGAGACCGAGAAGCCGGAACATCCGTTCAACCGCATCATGGCGATCAAGGATGAGGCCGGGGGGATCCTGGTCACCACGACCGACCTGCACCTGCCGCGTCGCATCGGGGAGGCGCTGAAGTCGGCGTTCGACGGCACGCTGGACCTGAATTATGACGAGGATGGCTACTTCCTGCGGGCGACGTGGCGGCGCGACGATTGAGCGTGGGGAAGGCCTTGCCGGCAGGCGGGTCTCCACCTTGGTACCCCGCGACCGCGACCGCGACCGCGACCGCGACCGCGACCGCGGCTCCGGCCCGCTCGATTTCCTCTCGTTGATGGCAAAGGAGCCGCGGGCCTGTGCGCGCCGTGACGCGACAGGCGCCGGCCCGCAGGCACCGGCCCGCAGGCGCCGGCCCGAGGGACGCTGGCCGCCGCCACGCGTCCCGGTGATGCGGGTCCGCAAGGTCCGGCGGGGATGCAGTCCCGCCCGGTTCGCCTCAGTGCACCACCAGCACCGGGCAGTGCGCCAGCGCGACGACCTTCTGGGCCACGCTGCCCAGCAACAGGCCGGCGAGACGGCCGTGGCCGCGACTGCCGACCACGATCAGATCCGCCTTGTCATCTTTCGCGAAGTCCAGGATCTGCTGGGCCGGATCCCCGGCCAGCGCCTCGATCGACACGTTCGGCACGCCTTTCTGCACTGCCTGGTCACGCACCGGCACCAACCGGTCGCGCAGCGAGTCCAGTTCGAGCGTAGGGACCGGGTCGCGGATATGTTCCAGCCGGGCGAAAGCCTCCATGCCGGGATCGGGCGCACTGATGTCACGACCGACGATCAGCAGCACCAGGTCCGCGTGATATTTCGCCGCCAGATCAGCGGCGAGATCGGCCGCCCGCACTGACGGTTCCGAGCGGTCCACGGCTGCGACGATGCGTTGCATGATGACCCTCCATACCGATGTGCCCCGCCTGCACTCACCGTACCGCCGGCAGGCGGCCGCGGTGCCGCGGCGCGTTGGCCCCAACCGGGCGGCCATCATAGCCGGCCGCGGCCAGATTGACATGCGGCGGATCATCCGGCGGCCGCCGTGGCACTGGTCCGTATCGGCGGCCTGCAATGCGTGTGGGGTGTGGCAGCAGAATCCCCAGCCGAGGTTGAGGGCGGACCGTCCTGCGGTAGCGGGCCGGGTAACGGTGGCTGGACTCGATTGGCCGCGGCTTTCCGGCGCTGCGGCAGGACCCCGCGGATTGGTCGCGTCACAGGGAACGGTCGAAAGTCCACGGCGGGTCGTTCCGGACGGCCATCGCATTCGCCAGCACATCGAAAATACGCGGGGCCGTGCATTGCGCGACGTTGAAGCGGAAAAAGCTTCCGGCATTCCGGCCAACGCTGAAGACATCGCCCGGGGCAAGCACCACGCCGTCCTGCAGGGCGCGTCGGCTGACGGCGGCGGCGTCGCCACCATCCGGCAGCGCCGCCCAGACGAAGACGCCGGTGCACGGCGCTGCCCATGGCCGCAGCCCGACAGCGCCGAGTTCGGGTCATGGTCACCTCATGTGCCTGCAGAAGCCGCCGCCGTATCCCATCGAGATGCCGTCGGTAGGCGCCTTCGACGAGAATCCGATGCAGGACCCGCGCAACAAAATCGTTGTGGCCGAAACTTGTTGCCAACTTCAGATCCGTCAGACCGGCGATCCAATCCGGCCGGGCGGCGATGAATCCGCAGCGAAGCGCCGCGGACAGCGTCTTTGAAAATCCTCCGAGATATATGACCCGTTCCAGGCCATCGCAGGCGGCAAGGCGTGACGATGGCTGCGTTTCCAGTTCGCCCCAGACGTCGTCCTCGACCACGATGACATCATGCCGCTCGGCAAGCTTCAGCAGCCCGTGCTGCACATGCAGAAGTGGCGTGCCGCCCGTCGGATTCTGCGGGCCGCCGGTGGTTACGTACAATACCGGTGACCGATCCGCGAAAACGCGCCCGAGGCACTCGAGGTCGGGCCCGTCGGGCGTATAGGGGACTCCGACGATATCGACACGATGTGCGCGCAGGATATTCAGGAAATTGAAATAACACGGATCATCGACAACGACGACGTCACCCGCGCGCAGGAACAGCCGGCAGATCAGATCGATTGCCTGCGTGCTGGAATGCGTCAGCAATATCTGATCCGGGCGCGCGGCGATCTGTCGCTCGCCGGCCCGGCGCGCCAACAGTGCACGCAGCGGCTCGAACCCCAGCGGCGGCGCATAGGAGACGAGCGGTGCAACCGCCCCACGCAGCTCGGCGCGCACGGCGCGGCGGATCTCCTCGGCAGGCATCCAGCTTTCGGGAAGCCACCCGCACCCCGGTTGCAGCCTTCCTTCGTCGGGTTCCAGGGACTGGCGCATGACCCAGAGCGGATCGATCTCCGGCTCCGGGCGCGCGGCGGTATCGGCGAGCGTCGCAGGACGACACCGCACGGCGACATAGAAGCCCGATCCGGGCCGGGAGGTGATCTCCCCGGTCGCAACAAGGCGTTCATACGCCTGCACGACCGTCGATGGCGATACATGGAACAGCTCGGCTGATCGCCGAACCGAGGGAAGCCGGGCACCTGTCGTGAGCGCGCCTCGCGCAATCCTTGCGCGGATTTCCGCCATGACAAAGGCGGTGCGCCCGTGGCCGTCGGGGCGGGAAGACGCAATGGCGTCCATGTGTATGGGTCACCCTACCAGCACAGTTCTGCGTAATTGTATGCTTTTGTGCCTCGCCTGACCACCGGTCACGGCTACGATGACCGGCATGCAGACACATGTTGCAACGACTGGCACGGATCGTGTCGTCACGACCGCCTGGCTGAACGCGGCGATCGGGGTTGCGATCTTCGCCGGTTCGCTGCCGGCGACCCGCGTTGCCGTTTCGCAGCTCGATCCTCTGTTCGTCACGTTCACCCGTGCGACGATCGCCGGGCTGCTGTCGGCCGCTTTGCTCGCGTTGCGGTGCAAACCGCGTCCAGGCGGGTCCGATCTGGTCCCGCTCGCCATCGTCGCGCTTGGCGTGGTGATCGGGTTTCCCCTTCTCACCGCGCTGGCCATGCGTCGCATCGATGCGGCCCAGGGGCTTCTGTTTCTCGGCCTCCTTCCACTGATGACCGCATCGTTCGGCGTGCTGCGCGCCGGCGAGCGTCCCCGGCCCGGGTTCTGGCTCTGTGCGGCGGCCGGCGCCGTCGTTATTGCGTCGTATGCCCTGGCGCATGCGCAGGGACGGTCATCCCTGTCGGGCGACGCGCTGATGATGGCGGCGATCGTGCTGTGCGGACTGGGTTATGCCGAGGGGGCACGCGCATCGCGACACCTGGGCGGTTGGCAGACGATTGCGTGGGCTCTCGTTCTCGCTCTTCCCGTCATGCTGCCGCTGGCGGTTCTCAGCGCTCCGGATTCCTGGGCAGGCGTTCAGTGGCCTCCCGTTCTCGGACTGGCATACGTTTCGCTGTTCAGCATGTTCATCGGATTCATCTTCTGGTACCGCGGCCTTGCCGTGGGTGGGATCGCCGTGGTCGGCCAGCTTCAGTTGCTGCAGCCCTTGCTGGGCATGGCACTGGCGGCGTGGCTGTTGAACGAGCCGGTCGGCGTCGGGCTGGTCGCAACGTCGGCCGGAAGTCTGGTTTGCGTTGCGGGGGCAAAGCGCTTTGGCGGCTGATACCAGCCCGCCTATTGTGCGAAACGCGCGCGGGCATTCAGCGCCATGGCCGGCGCAGGCCGGCGATCCACGGCTTTCGCGGTTGGCGTCACTGACGTCGTGGGTGACGGGCCTGCGCCCGCCACGACGGTTGAGCCAGCGGTCGAGGGTCCAGTGATTGCGCGGGCTGGTATGACACGGGCGTTCCGCTGTCTCTGCTGCGCCCGTTCCGATCACGAATGCTGGACGGGGGCAGCATTTGGAGACGCCGGCTCGCTGAGTCTTTCGGATCGGCAGAAGCCCGGTTGCTCCAGTGTCGGCGGACCAAGGTCCGGCGCGAATCCCGGTGGCTGCGGCCATTGGCGCCGACAGCACGCGCCAGGACGCACGGACGGCGGGCGGCGGGCGGCCGTTCGTCGCCGGCGGACGACGGTTCGTCGCACAGAATAATTGCCCGATACGACTCTTTTCACTTGCCAATCAGGCTGTAATTCCTATAGTCCTGCGCTTGATGCGAAGCGCGCCCCTCACTGCCGGCTTTCCTTCCCAATCCCGCCTGGAGATTGGTGCGCGCCTCCTTCGCCGGTTCGGCCGCGCCATGCGCAACGTCGCCAATCGCGCCGGCAGCCTGCCGCGCCGCACCGAACCACGGCCCTCCCCAACGTCCGCTGCGACCGGCGACCGCGCACCGCCCACCTCGGCCGGCCGGCGGCACGCTCCGCGCCGGCCGCACCCCGCCGCACCGCCGCAGCCGACCCGGCCTGGCCGGATCGCACGCTGGTTCGGCCGCAAACCGCGCCGGCCTGCGCCGTCCGCTCACCCGCCGCTGCCCGACAGCGACAACGCGCCCTTCACCCCGGAGACCTGGCCCGGGCTCAGTCCCGAAGCCTGCGCAATCCTCAACACCCCGGTCGAGGAATGCGACCCCGAGATCCTGCGCCTGGTGTTGTCCATCTTCGCGCAGCATCTCGCGAACACCCCGGCGCTGGGCCTGACCGACCCCAACGCGCTGTTTGCCACGCTGTGCCAGCGCCTGGGCGCCCCACCCGGCGACATGCCCGACACTGCGCCGCCGGAGGCGCCGGACGAAGCACCGGCGACCGGGATGCAGGAAGCGCCGGACGAAGCACCGGCGACCGGGATGCAGGAAGCGCCGGACGCGCCACCGGTATCGCCGCACGCGAGGCCTGAACCACGCCAGGACGGCTTGCCGGACCGGCCCGCGACCGCCGCCCGCGCCGTATCCGCCGCCCGCGCCGCATCCGAAGCCGCGCCGCTCGCCGCGGTGCCACCGCAGCCCCGCAGGCATCGCAGCCGAGCGCCTCGACACGGGCGACGGCGGCTGTTGTTCGGCCGGCCCGGGGTTTTCTCCCGCCTCCTTGGCGCCTTGCCACCCGGCCTGTCGCCGCGACGTCTGTGCTACGCCGCCTGCGCCGGCCCACCCTGAATGGCCGCGCGCCGCACCAGGCGCGTGGGGTCTGGAAGACACGCACGGGGCCACAGCATGGCGGTCCCGCGATACTGATTCTTCCTGCGCCATCCTCCCGGATTGCCGTGCATCCTTGGTAATTGCCGCCTGGCGTCGCAGGGACGATCCGCCGTCCCGGCAATCTCGCCGGGAGAAGCATTACGGAGATTGGCATGGCGTCCTACAGCAACTACGCCCTTCGGCTTCCCGCGTCGCTGATGGCCGACCTGCGGCTGGCGGCCGAACGCGACGGGGTTTCGATGAACGGCTTCATCGTCCAGGCGGTCGCCGAAAAGGTGGCCGCGCTCCGGGCGCGCGGGATGCTTGGTGACATCACGCCGGAGGAACAGGCGGCCTGGCTCGACGGTCGCGCCGCCCGGTCGCGGGAGGGCCGGTTGCTCGAACTCATCGGCAAGTCCGGTACCACCGGCGAGACACTGCCCGGGGACGAAGTCCCGGAGGGTTGGTTGCCAAAGCCCAAGCCAGGCGACGACGCGCCGGCAAACGGCCGTCCGAAATCCTGACCGGTCTCCCCCGCCCCCGGATTGACGCGGCCCCGAAAAACCTGTCTCCACTCCCCGCGTGTCGTACCGGAAACCACACCTGCTGGCGATCGAGGGACTCGAACCCCCCGAGATCGGCCACCTGCTCGACCTGGCGGAGAGCTACGCACTGCTCAACCGGTCGGGCAAAACCCAGCGCGACCTGCTGCGCGGCCGCACCCTGATCAACCTGTTCTTCGAGGACTCCACCCGCACCCGCACCAGCTTCGAGCTGGCCGGCAAGCGGCTGGGCGCCGACGTGATCAACATGTCGGTCTCCACCTCCTCGGTGAACAAGGGCGAGACCCTGCTGGACACCGCCGCCACGCTGAACGCCATGCACTGCGACCTGCTGGTGGTGCGCCACGGCCAGTCCGGCGCGCCCAACCTGCTGGCGCAGAAGGTGGATGCCGCGGTGATCAACGCCGGCGACGGCACCCACGAACACCCCACCCAGGCGCTGCTGGACGCGCTGACCATCCGCCGCCGCAAGGGCAGGCTGGAGGGGCTGACCGTGGCGATCTGCGGCGACGTGCTGCACAGCCGCGTGGCGCGGTCCAACATCCACCTGCTGACCACCATGGGCAGCCGGGTGCACGTGATCGGCCCGCCCACGCTGATTCCGGCCGAGGCGCCCCGCCTGGGCGTGACGGTGTTCCACGACATGCGCGCCGGCCTGGAAGGCGTCGATATCGTGATGATGCTGCGCCTGCAGCGGGAGCGGATGCAGGGTGGCCTGGTCCCCAGCGCCCGCGAATACTTCCGCTTCTTCGGCCTGGACGCGGACAAGCTGGCCTGGGCCAAGCCGGATGCGCTGGTGATGCACCCCGGCCCGATGAACCGCGGCGTGGAGATCGACAGCGCGGTCGCCGACGATCCGGACCGCAGCCTGATCAAGGAACAGGTGGAAATGGGGGTGGCGGTGCGCATGGCCGTGCTGGACACCCTGTCGCGACGCCATGGCCGCAATGAACGCTGATACGCTCTTCACCGGTGTCCGCCTGCTGGACGCTTCCTCCGGCGTGGACACGGTGGGTGACCTGCTGGTGCGCGACGGCGTCATCGCCGATTTCGGCGCCGGCCTGGGCCGGCCGGATGGGGCGGATGTGGTGCAGCAGGACGGCGCCATCCTGTGTCCCGGCCTGGTGGACCTGCGTGCCGCGCTGGGTGAGCCGGGTTACGAATACCGGGAAACCATTACTTCCGCGGCAGCGGCCGCCGCCGCCGGCGGCATCACGACCCTGGTGGCCCTGCCCGACACCCAGCCGGCGATCGACGATCCCGCCCTGGTGCACCTGCTGCAGACCCGCGGGGAAGAAACCGGCAGCCTGACCATCCTGCCCTATGCCGCCGTCACCCGCCGCTGCGCCGGAGAGGAACTGGCCGAACTTGGCCTGCTGCGGGAGGCCGGGGCCATCGCCTTCACCGACGGCGCCACCACGCTGCGCTCCGCCCGCCTGATGCGCCTGGCATTGTCCTATGCCCGCGGCTTCGGCGCCCGCATCGTGCAGCATCCGGAAGACCCGTCCCTTGCCGCGGGCGGCGCCGCCACCGAAGGCGAGCTCGCCACCAGGCTCGGCCTTCCCGGCATCCCCGCCGCGGCCGAGGCGATCCAGGTGGCGCGTGACATCCGCCTGGCCGCCCTGACCGGCGGCGCGGTGCATTTCGCCCACGTTTCCACCGCCGACGCGCTGGACCTGATCCGCCGCGCCAAGGCGGACGGCGTGGCGGTCACCTGTGACACCGCCCCCCCGTATTTCGACCTGAACGAAACGGCGATCGGCGACTTCCGCACCTACGCCAAGCTGTCCCCGCCGCTGCGCAAGGAGTCCGACCGCCAGGCGGTGATCGCAGCCCTGGTGGACGGCACGATCGACGCCATCGCCTCCGACCACCAGCCGCGCGACGCCGACGACAAGCGGCAGCCCTTCGCCCAGGCGACACCCGGCGGCGCGGGGCTGGCGACGCTGCTGGCCGTGACCCTGGCGCAGGTGCACAACGGCAACCTGGCGATGGGCCCGGCGATCGAGCTGCTCACCGCCCGCCCGGCCCGTCTGCTGGGCGTCGCGGCCGGCCGGCTGGAGAAGGGTGCGCCGGCCGATCTGTGCCTGTTCCATCCGGAACGGATCTGGCAGGTGGAGGCCGGCAAGCTGCCGGGCAAGGCGCAGAACACGCCGTTCGACGGCCGGGCGCTGGAGGGCGTGGTGCTGGGAACCTGGAAGGCGGGAAAGCGGGTGTTCGCCGGGCCCGTGTGAGCCGCGCCTGACTCAGCGCGACAGCGCTTCCACAAAATGCAGCAGGTCGACCTCGGACGGCGGCTTTTCCAGCACACGCTCGATCCCCAGTTGCGCGGCCCGCGAAACGATTGCGGGGGACGGAGAGCCGGTGATCAGCAGGATGGGGAACTTGCGTCCGTCATTCCGCAATTGCTCCACCAACTCAAGTCCGGTCATCAGCGGCATGTGATGGTCCAGGATCAGCCCGCTGACCTTGTCCATGTCGCCCTGCTCCAGGAACTCTATGGCCGAAGGGAAATCGACGATGGGATGTCCTGCGATCTCCAACAGAAACCGCATCGAGTCGCGCACGGCGGCATCGTCATCGACCAGAGCGACTGCACGACCATCGGCCTGCATTAGGCAATTCCCTTTCACTCGACCGGACCACCGACAAACCGACTGTCGCTGTTCGGCCAGCCAAATCCCCTTACACGCCTGGCGTCCCGGGGGGATTGATTCAGATCAACATGCTTTGCCAGGCCGCGGCGGGCCGGCGATCACCGGGTTGAGCGTGCCGTGGGATACCGCCTGCAAGGTGAACCGGAACACGGTTCCACCCCCCGGGTTGTCACCCGCTGACAACTCCCCGCCATGCGCCTCGATAATGGCGCGACAGACCGACAAGCCGACCCCCATGCCGGCCGGCTTGGTCGTCACGAACGGCTGGAACAGTTTCTCGCGCACGGTCTTCGGCAGGCCGGGCCCGCGATCGGCCACGCTGACTGCTACCATTCCCGCGCCGGCCATTTCGGCGCGGACCGTCACCTCGCGCCGGGGCAGGTCCTGCATCGCTTCCAGCGCATTGCGTAGAAGGTTGAACAGCACCTGCTCGATCTGCACGCGGTCGATCTGCACCAGATCGACGCCTGGTGCAAACGCGGTGTGGATCGCTGCCCCGCGCGCGGCCGGGCCGATCGCCGACAGTGCGATCGCCTCTTCAACGATCTTCGAAAGATGTTCCGGCTGGCGGCGTGTCTCGCCCTTGCGCACGAACTCGCGCAGCCGCCGGATGATCTGATAGGCGCGCTCGGTCTGTTCCGCGATCTTCTCCAGCGCCAGCGGCACCCGTTCGGCGGTGCCGGCGTTCAGCAGGCGCTGGATTGCCTGGGTGTAGTTGCTGATGGCGGCCAGCGGCTGGTTCACCTCGTGCACCAGCGCGGACACCAACTGCCCCAGTTCGCTCAGCCGCGACATATGCGTCATTTCCGCCTGCGCCTCGGCCAGGCGGCGGTCACGCTCAAGCGTCTCGCTGAGGTCCCGTACGATCTTGGAGGCGCCGACCGCCACGCCGTTGGCATCCAGGATCGGCGACAGGTTCACCGATACCGGGAAGTCCTCGCCACTGCGTCGGCGGCGAACGGTCTCGAAATGCTGCACCGGCTCTCCGCGGCGGAGTTGCTGCAGCAGCGCTGCCTCCTCGCCGATCCGTTCCGGCGGATACAGCACCGTGACCGGCCGGCCGACGACTTCCTCCTCCTGATAGCCGAACAGTGTCGTGGCGGCACTGTTCCAGTCGGTAATGGTGCCGTCCAGCGTCATGCCGATGATCGCGTCGTTGGAGGAGGCGACGATGGCACCCAGCCGCAACAGCGCGTCCTCGGCGCGCCGTTCTCCGGTGATGTCATTGTTGAGTTCGGCAATGGCATCGGGGCGTCCGTCGGCAGAGCGCTGCAAGGCCCAGTGGCTGGCGACGTGGATCGTGCGGCCGTCTCGCGTGCGGTGGCGCAGCTCGCCATGCCAATGCGAATCACGCAGAAGCTGGGCCTCGATATCCGCCAGCGGCACGGGAAATTCCGTCGCCAGCAGGTGGTGCGCCACGCGGCCGATCGCGTCCTGCCGCGACCAGCCGTACAGGCGTTCCGCCCCGCGGCTCCAGTAGCGGATCCGTCCGTCGGGATCACGCACCATGGCCTGTGCCAGGTCGAGCAGTTCCAGCATCCGCGGATCTGTCTGGTATGCGGTCAAGCGGCGATTCTCCGAATGGATGCGCCCTCGTGCGTCACGCGGGTTGCATTCGCAAGTTGCGGATCGCCGCCAGCACGGGTTGTGGCGCTTCATGAGGCAGGAAGTGGCCGGCGCCGGGCACCACGCGCCGTTCGTAGGGACCGGTGAAGTGGCGGGCATGACCCGCGGACTGCGCCGCCGGCCCCACGCCGTCTGCGTCACCATGCAGCACGATGCTCGGCACGCGGATCGGCGGGCGTGCCGCGAGCAGAAGCTCGATCGCCTCCAAGGCCGGATCGCCCGCGGCGTTGCCGTAGCGGTGGCGATAGGACTGGATCACCACATCGACGAAATCGGGGTTGTCGAAGCTGGCGGCGGTGGCGTCGAAGCTGGCATCGTCGAAGTGCCAGTTGGGCGACCACAGGCGCCACAGCAGCCGGCAGATGTCGCGCCTGTTCTGCGCCAGTCCGGTTCGGCCGCGTTCGGTATGAAAATACCACTGGTACCAGTATCGCAGTTCCTGGTCCGCCGACGCCGGTCGCCCGGCGGCGGCAATATCCTGAATGTTGTAGCCGCCAATCGATACCAGCCCCTGGACCCGGTCCGGCCAGAGTGCAGCGACGATACAGGCCGCGCGCCCGCCCCAGTCGTACCCGGCAAGCACCGCCTGCCGAATGCCGAGCGCATCCATGAAGTCGCGCAGGTCGGCGCCGAGCGCGGCCTGCTGGCCGGAGCGGGGTGTCGCGGGATCGAGGAAGCGCGTCGGCCCGTAGCCGCGCAGATACGGCACCAGCACGCGGCAGCCCTCGGCAGCGAGCGGCGGTGCGATGCCGTCATAGGCGCGCGGATCGTCCGGGAAGCCGTGCAGCAGAATGACCGGCGCGCCGGAATCCGGTCCGCTGCTTTCGTAGGCGATTTCCAGTGTCGGAGTGCGAAGGGTGAGGTGCATCGCGTCTGCCGCAGACAGACGCGTGCCTGCCTGAATTTGCCTGAAGAGATATCTTCTGCAGCACTATCACAGTGCCGCCGGGTGTGCACGATGGCACATGCTCCGCGGACGCGCGCCCCGCGCCGCGACGCTTGCCAGCCCGCGCCGGCGGGTTCAATCCTGGCCGCAAATCTGAGAGGACCAACGATGCCCGAACCGGTTGCACAGGTGATCGAGGCCGCCCGCACCTTTCTGGGCGATCGCATCACCACAAATGCCACGCTGCGCGAGCACCACTCGCACGGCCAGGACACCCAGCCGCCGGTGCTGCCCGACGCCGTCGCCTTCGTCGAGACCACCGAAGAAGCCAGCCGCCTGCTCGCGCTTTGCCATGAGTCGCATGTGCCGGTGGTGGCCTGGGGCGCCGGCACCTCGCTGGAGGGCCACGTCACCCCGGTGCGCGGCGGTATCACCGTGGACCTGTCGCGCATGACGCGGATCATCGATGTCAGCCAGGCGGACATGGACTGCCGCATCGAGGCGGGCGTGACGCGCGAGCAGCTCAACACCCACCTGCGCGATGCGGGCCTGTTCTTCCCGGTCGATCCCGGCACCGCGGCCTGCACCATCGGCGGCATGTGCGCCACCCGCGCGTCCGGCACCAACGCCGTGCGCTACGGCACGATCCGCGAGAACGTGCTGGGCCTGACGGTGGTGATGGCCGACGGCCGGGTGATCCGCACCGGCGGGCGGGTGCGCAAATCCTCGACCGGCTACGACCTGACCCGCCTGTTCATCGGATCGGAGGGCACGCTGGGCATCATCACCGAAATCCAGATGCGCCTGCACGGCATCCCCGAGGCGATGTCGTCCGCCACCTGCCAGTTCCCCACGCTGCGGGACGCGGTGGAGACGGTGATCGCCATCATGCAGTGCGGCATCCCGGTGGCCCGCATGGAACTGCTGGATGAGGTGCAGGTCGGCGCCTGCATCACCTACTCCAAGCTGGAAGGGCTGGAGAAACTGCCAAGCCTGTTCTTCGAGTTCCATGGAACCCAGGCCGGCGTGGCGGAACAGGCGCAGCAGGCCGAGGAGATCGCCAGCGGCTTCGGCGGCCGCGGCTTCCGCTGGGCCACCGATGCAGCCGAACGCAACAAGCTGTGGCAGGCGCGGCACGATGCATTGTGGGCGGCACTGGCACTGAAGCCGGGTCACAAGGGCATCGCCACCGATGCGATCGTGCCGATCTCCCGCCTGGATGAGGCGATCCTGGGCGCCAAGGAAGACATCGCCGCCTCCGGCCTGACCGCGCCGATCGTCGGCCATGTCGGCGACGGCAATTTCCACACGGTGATCCTGGTGCCGCCGGAACCGGACGGGCTGACCCGCGCCTGGGACCTGGACAAGAAGATCGTCGCCCGCGCTCTGGCACTCGGCGGTTCGTGCAGCGGGGAGCACGGCGTGGGGATCGGCAAGCGCGAGTTCCTGGAGCAGGAGCACGGCGCGGAGAGTCTGGCGGTGATGCGGTCGGTGAAGCAGGCGATGGACCCGCGGGGAATCCTCAATCCGGGCAAGATCTTCCTGAACTGAGGGGTGCCTGTCGGAAAGTCGTCGGAAGGAGAAGAGTCAGGCCCCGCCCGTCATGGCCGGGCCTGACCCGGCCATCTACCCCAGACAGGACGTGTGCCGTTGCACCCCGACCCGATCGTTGCGGGGCAGATGGCCGGGTCGGGGCCCGGCCATGACGTGGAGGACTGGTGTCGGCGTGCCTGACTTGACGCGTATGGGTCTTCGACCATCACCACGTGGTATGATTGGCGTGCGTCCCGTTCGGCACGCATGCTCACATCACGACGTCACCACCGTCACACATGCTCACATCACGACGCCACCACCGGCGGCCGGCGCGCATGCCAGTCCGTGTCGCGCTGATACGCGTCCGCCACCTTCAGCACCCGCGCCTCGGCAAACGGCCGCCCGGCGATCTGCATCCCGATCGGGCACCCGTTGGGATCGAACCCGCAGGGCACGCTGACCACCGGCAGGCCCAGGTAGTTGAACGGCCGCGTATTGGCCGAGACCGCCATGAACCGGCGCTCGGTCCCCGCCGGGCCGTGGTCGATGTCGGTGTCCGCCAGGGTGGGCAGGCAGGTGCGGATGGTGGGCGCCAGCAGCACATCGACCTGGCCGAACACCTCGGCCGCGAACTGCTTCAGGATCGGCCCGCGCCGGCTGAGTGACTCCAGATAGTACGTCGCCGGAATGGCATAGCCCGGGTACATCCGCCCACTGATATGCACGCCATAGTCCTGGGCATTGGTCCGCATCCACTGCGCATGGATGGTGGCCCCCTCCACGCGTGAGATGATGCCCTGATAGGTGGCAACTGCCTCCATAAGCGGCAGCGTGACGCGCTGCACGACAGCGCCGCGCGCCGCCAGGACCTCCAGCGCACGCTCCAGCGCGGCGAGCACCGGGGCGTCCACGCCATCCTGGAAATACGTGCTCGGCACGCCGATCCGCAGCCCGCGAATATCGCCGTCCAGCCCGGCTTCGTAATCCGGCACGGGCACGCGCGCGCTGGTCGGGTCGCGGTCGTCACGCCCGGCAATCACCCCCAGCACCCGGGCACAGTCGCGCGCGGTACGCGCCAGCGGCCCCACATTGTCGCAGGAGAAGGACAGCGGCATCACGCCGGCGCGCGACACGCGGGTCTGCGTCGGCTTGATGCCGGTCACGCCACAGGCCGATGCGGGCAGGCGGATCGACCCGCCGGTATCCGACCCAAGCGCGGCGTAGTTGAACCGGGCCGCCACCGACGCACCGGAACCGGATGACGAACCGCCCGTGATGTAGGGCAGGTTCCACGGGTTGTGGCAGTCGCCATAGGTGCGGTTGTGGCCGGTGGGGTTCTGCGCGAACTCCGCCATGTTCAGCCCGGCGAAGGTGTAGGCACCGGCGGCAGCCATCCGCTCCACGACGGTCGCGGACACCGCAGGCCGGAAGTCCTTGCGCAAGGCCGACCCACAGGTCGAGAGCTTCCCCGCCTGATAGTACATGTCCTTGTGCGCCAGCGGCACGCCATGCAGCCTGCCAAGCGGGGCCTTGTCCCGCACGGCCTGGTCCGCGGCGCGGGCGGCCTGGTCCGCCGCCTCGCGATCCTGCCAGATCACCGCATTGAGTTGCGGATTCACCGCGTCCATGCGCGCCCGGATTGCGTCCAGCAGGTCGCGGGAGGTGACATCGCCGTTGCGCACCGCATCGGCGGCCTGCACCAGCGTGAGATCGGCGAGATCGGTCATGGCCTATTGCTCCCGCGCTTCCAGCAGGGCAGCCTCGAAGCTGGATGGTTCGTCTTCGAACGCCAGCGTCCCGCGCAGTGCCTCGAAGCTGCGGATCGTCTCGATCAGCTCGGCCGCCATGCGGCGCCCCGGGTCGTTCGGCGCGGCGATGCCGTGCCATCGTGCGATCGTTTGCTCAATCTCGGCCAGGAACGGGTCCATTTCGGTCTCCAGGGAGGTTTCAGCAGCATGGCGACGGATGCGGCACCGCATGCAACGGCAAGATCCACTGAGATGCAATTCGCCGGGCGCCAGGGCATGCAAGCGCGAGGCCACCTCCGGCCATGAGTGAGTCGGCTGCTCCGCCCTACGGCGTCTTTGAAACCAATATTCCGGCCCGCCTCGATCGCCTGCCGTGGAGCCGCTTCCACTGGCTGGTGATCTTCGCGCTGGGAACCGCGTGGATCCTGGACGGCCTGGAAGTCACCATCGTCGGCTCGCTGTCCGGCGCGCTGGCGGACAGTCCCACGCTGCATCTGTCCGCGGTGCAGATCGGCAGCGCCGCGAGCGCCTATCTGATCGGTGCGGTGTCCGGCGCGCTGTTCTTCGGCTGGCTTACGGACCGGCTGGGGCGCAAGAAGCTGTTCACCGTCACGGTGCTGATCTACCTGCTTTCCACCATCGCCTGCGGCCTGTCCTGGGACTTCTGGTCCTTCGCGCTGTTCCGCATGCTCACCGGCGCCGGCATCGGCGGCGAGTATGCGGCGGTGAACGCCACCATCCAGGAGCTGATTCCGGCGCGGCGACGCGGCTTTACCGACCTGGTGGTGAACGGCAGCTTCTGGATCGGCGCGGCGCTTGGGGCGGCCGGCGCGGTGGTGGTGCTGGATCCGGCGATCATGCCGCCGGAAATCGGCTGGCGGGCCGCATTCATCATCGGCGGCGTGCTGGGCTTCTTCGTGTTGCTGCTGCGGCGCTTCCTGCCGGAAAGCCCGCGCTGGCTGATGACCCACGGCCATCCCGAGGAAGCCGAACGCGTGGTGCGCAGCATCGAGGAGCGCGTGGAACGCGAGACCGGCGCGGAACTGCCCCCCGTGCCGAACCGTCCGCTGCTGTTGCGCACCGACGTGCAGTCCTGGTTCGCCGCCGGTGCGCGCGCGCTGTTCCAGCGCTACCGCGACCGCACGGTGCTTGGCGTTTCGCTGATGGCGGCGCAGGCGTTCTGCTACAACGCGGTGTTCTTCACCTACGCGCTGATCCTGACGAACTTCTACGGCGTGGCAGCCAACAGCGTGGGCCTGTTCATCCTGCCGTTCGCGCTGGGCAACTTCCTGGGGCCGCTGTTGCTGGGCCGGTTGTTCGACACGATTGGCCGGCGCGTGATGATCACCACGACCTATGCGTTGTCGGGTGTGCTGATGGCGATCACCGGCTGGCTGTTCTCGATCGGCGTGCTGGACGCGGTGCAACAGACCGCCGCCTGGACGGTGATCTTCTTCGTCGCCTCGGCCGCCGCCAGCGCCGCCTACCTGACCGTGGGCGAGAGTTTTCCGCTGGAAGTGCGCGCGGTGGCGATCGCGCTGTTCTACGCCTTCGGCACCGGCGTGGGCGGCGTGGCCGGCCCGGCGCTGTTCGGCGCGCTGATCGATACCGGGTCGCGCACCTCCATCATGTATGGCTACCTGTTCGGTGGCGCGCTGATGCTGGCCGGCGCCGTCGTTGCCGCACTGCTGGGCGTGCGCGCAGAACGGCGGTCGCTGGAGGATGTGGCGCCGCCTTTGTCCGCCGTGGAGCGGTAAGCGGCATGCCGACTTCCATCCGGCGCAGGATCCGTAACGGAGGAAACCAATGAGCCAGACCGTCACCCAGTTCGGTCGCATCTTCCCGCCCCGCCCCGACTGGCTCGCCAAGGCGCCGGATGAGCCGGTGATCGACCCCGAGCTGCCGATCATCGACACCCACCATCACCTGTGGCAGCGCCGCGCGACCGGCGCCAGCGGGGAGTCGTGGGAGGTGCCAAGCTATCGGTATCTGCTGGAGGAGTTTCTGGCGGACTGCGCCACCGGGCACAATATCGTTGCGTCCGTGTTCCTGCAGTGCCACTCGATGTACCGCGCCGACGGTCCGCGGGAAATGCGCCCGGTTGGCGAGACCGAGTTCGTCGCCGGCATCGCCGCGATGAGCGACAGCGGCGGCTACGGCAAGACGCGCGTCGCCGCGGGGATCGTCGGTTATGCCGACCTGACCAAAGGCGACTGGGTGGAACCGGTGCTGGAGGCGCATATCCGTGCGGGCGGTGGCCGGTTCCGCGGCGTGCGCCACTCCGCCGGTTATGATGCCGATCCGATCATCGGCAACAGTGCGCCGGACATGCAGCCGGGGCTGTACCTGCGCCCCGACTTCCGCGACGGAATGCGGCGGCTGTCAGGGCTGGGGCTGTCGCTGGACGCATGGGCGTTTCATCCGCAACTGCCGGATGTGGTGGACCTGGCGCGGGCGTTTCCCGGCAGCAACATCATCGTGGGGCATTGCGGCGGGCCGCTGGGCTACGGACCGTATGCCGGCAGGCAGGATGAGGTGTTCGCGAACTGGAAGGCGTCGGTCACCGAACTGGCGAAGTGCCCGAACGTAACGATGAAGCTGGGCGGCATGATGATGCGGCTGGCGGCCTACGACTACATGGCGCTGCCGGCACCGCCGTCGTCCGAGCAACTCGCCGCGCACTGGCGCCCCTATGTCGAGACCTGCCTGGAGTTGTTCGGTCCGCAGCGCTGCATGGCGGAGAGCAACTTCCCGGTGGAGAAGATGGGTATCGGCTATGCCGCGCTGTTCAACGCGCTGAAGCGCCTGTGTTCCGGCGCATCCGCCGAGGAGAAGCGGGCCATCTTCGCCGACACTGCCCGCCGCGTGTACCGGCTGGACTGACATTGGTTCCCGGTCGGACTGACGCCGGGTCGGGAAGACTCGCTACAAGGAACGTCAGGGGTGGCGCCGGTCGATCATTCGCGCCTTGGCCGATGGCGACTGCGGAATGTCGTGGATGGCCGGGCCACGCCGCTGCGCCGGCCGTGACGGTAACCGGACCGGGCGGGGCGAACCCGGCGCGGGTCGCGCATCAGACCGCCCGGGATCGCACCCGATCAATCCCCCAGCTCAGCAGCCGATCGGTCCCGCGGTTCAGCCACGCGGCCCAGATTTCATCGACACGCGCAAACACCATCCCCACGCCGAGCACAACGGGCACATAGAGCGCGGCCACCACGAGCAGAGTCACCCCGTACGACAACCCCGGTCGTAGCGTCAGGAACAGAAAGCAGGCCAGCGAGCACAACAGGGGGAAATGGAACAGGTAGATCGGGAACGACAGCCGTCCCAGCAGCAGCAGCGGCCGGACGCTCAGCGGTCGCGCGAGGGCCTGGTTGCCGATCAGCCCCGCCAGGATCAGCACCCCGCCCAGCGTGTGCACCAGGATACGATCATACCGGTAACCCGCCCTGTCCTGCACCACGGCCAGCGCCGCATAGGCGCCGCGCGGCTGCAGGTAGCCGAACAGGAACACGCCCACGGCAATGGCGGCCACCGCCACAACCCAGTGCAGCCGCAGGCCGTGGCGACAAGCGATGAAGGCAAGCGCAGTCCCGGCCACGAACGGGATCAGCCACGGGTCCACCAGCGGCACCAGCAGGGCGATCAGCAGCAGGATGCCGCCGGCCGCGGCGTCGCGCGCATTCCAGATCGCCAGGGCCGCACCAAGGCACACGAAACTGCCCAGCAGCTCATGCCGCATGGTCCACAGCACCGGATCGTAGGAATCCGATTTGCTGACGAACGCCGAAATCAGCCCTTCGTGCAGCGCGCCGGAAAGCGACGGATCGAGCGCCCCGTGCGGATCGCCGCCCCCGTAGGAGCCTAGCCAGGCGGAGTGCGTGACGTGGGCCGCGGCGCGGAAATGGAACAGTTCGAAGCGGAACAGCAGATACGCGAGCAGCACCGCCGGCACCGACAGTCCGGCCAGGCGCAGCCAGCGTTTCGTCGCCGCCCGCAGCACAGTCCGGGTGCGGCCCGAACGCAGGAAGCCCAGCGGAACGACGAAACCCGACAACACGAAGAACAGGACGACGGCGGCCGGTCCATCGACGGAGGCGACGATCGGGCTGCCGATCAGTCCGGTGTTCTGCGGCAGGCCGGCGACGCTGCCGAGCTGCCAGGGGGCGAAGGCCCAGATGAAATGCCAGGCGACCACGACGACCGCCGCGAGACCCCTGACGCCCTCGAGTTGCGACAATCGACCTCGCCCATGGGCCAGGTCTGCGGGCCGCGGCTGCGGTCCGACGTGTGATCTCAGCAAACCGGTCAAACGCACCCTCGAAGGAAGCCATGGGGCCGCGCCTGGCCGACCCGGCCGCACAACGCGGCACCGGCGTCCCGGCTGCGTCGGGGCCTGTCACAACGGCGTGATGCTGCCCTGTCCGGATCAGCTCACACGCGAGACGTCCAACACAGGGTCACAGGGTCACAGGGTTACCGGGCCCAGGTCACCGGGAGATAGTGGCCTGCCGCAACGATTCCTGCGCCAGGCTGAGTTCCTCGGCCATGACACGCAGTTCTTCGAGAGCATTCCCCAACTGTTCGCGCAGCCCGTCCTCCCGCGCCGTATCGGGCTGGACGACCGGAGCGGGGGCAGCCGCCAGCCGCTCGACCTGTGTCTCCGCCTGCCGCCGGCGGCTTCGTTCCGTTTGCAACTCCTCGGTCAGCCTGCCGTTGACCGCAACGAGTTCGCTGATGCGCTGGTCCATGTCCTCCAGCGCGACGCGCATCTGCTCAAGCTCACTGCGCAGGATTTCGGCTTCCCGCCGCAACTCTTCCTGCTCGAGGTGGGCGGTTTGATTGTCCATGTTCATGCGACCAGACAAGCTTCCGTTCGCTCCATGACCGCACGGCAGACCTGCAGCACGGCCTCGATCCGGTCCACCGGCTGGGCCTGCAAGGCGCCGTCGCGCAACCGTGCCTGGATGGCCGCTGCCGTCCAGGCCCGTGGCCCGTTCGCCACCGCTACAGGCAACTGGATGACCTGGGCCGCTTCGCGCTCGGCCGGCACAGGCCACGCCGGGGCCTCTCCGCCGATCGCGCAGGAACAGGCCGACTGTTGCAGGCGATCCAGGTCGGCAATCACGATGCTGCCGCGTTGCTGGCGGATCGCCCCGCTGCGCTGCAGCCCCTGCAGCGTAACCGTCACGCCGGCCCGCCGGACGCCCAGTACGGAAGCCAGGAATTCGTGTGTAACAGGCAGGACGTCGCCCAGGTGCCCGTGCAGTCGCAGCAGCCAGTGCGCACAGCGCGCCGGCAGCACATGGCGGGCATTGCACGCTGCCACGCCCTGGATCTCGACCAGGCGTGCCTGGAACTGCTGCAGGCAGATATCCATCAGGTCCGGCGAGCGTTTCAGGCTCGCGCGCAGATCCGACGTGGGTATTCGCCAAAGCTGCGCCGGGCCGACCGACCGGCTTTGCACCCGCGACATGGTCGGCATGCGGAACAGAGTTCCAAGTCCCACCAGGCTGCCCGGCCCGGACAGGCTGACGCAGGTCGGCCGGTTCTGGTCCACCGTGACGTAGCTGGCAACCAGACCCCGCTCAATGACGTAGCAACAGTCGCCGCCAGGATCCGTTTCGTCCGTTGCTGCGCCCGGGCTCAGCACCAGCCGCCCGGCGTCCGGTGCCATCTGCAAGATCTGCCCGGCATCCTGCCGGTCAGCGAACGACGTCGTGCTGACCGAAGGCGCAATGGCTTCTTTTTTCATTGTTTGTTTGGTCCCCTGAACCTTAATTCACTTTAGAAGTTACAGCTCACACAACCCGGTGTCGATGCGACTGAAGCCGGAGCGCTTCACGATCACCGGACCGATCCACCCTTTTTGCGTTCTGGCCTGCGCCGGCCGACGGGTGGGCCTGGCGCCGGTCTGTCCCCATGTTCCGTGGGAACCCCACACAGCAAGGATGCGCCGCCATGGCTGGAGCCGAGAACCTGCTGCGCCACGAAACCTCGCCCTATCTGCTGCAGCACGCCGACAACCCGGTGCACTGGCGCCCGTGGGGGGCCGCGGCGCTGGCCGAGGCGGCCGCGGCCGACAGGCCCATCCTGCTGTCCATCGGCTATGCCGCCTGTCACTGGTGCCATGTGATGGCGCATGAATCCTTCGAGAGTCCGCAGACCGCCGAGCTGATGAACAGGCTGTTCGTCAACATCAAGGTGGATCGCGAGGAACGGCCGGACATCGACCATCTGTACATGTCCGCACTGCACGCCCTGGGTGAGCAGGGCGGCTGGCCGCTGACGATGTTCCTTACCCCGGACGGCGCGCCATTCTGGGGTGGCACCTATTTTCCGCCCGAACCGCGCTGGGGCCGTCCGTCGTTCCAGCAGGTGCTGCAGGGCGTCGCAGCGGCCTATCGCGCGCGCGACAAGGCGGTGGTTCAGAACAGCGGGGCCCTGCGCAACTACCTGGAACGCGCAGCGGCGGCACAGACCGGCGACCTGCCGGGCCCCACGCATCTGGACGCGGTGGCCGGCGCCTATCTGCGCATGAACGACCCGGAGCAGGGCGGGCTGA
This sequence comes from uncultured Alphaproteobacteria bacterium, assembly GCA_963721065.1. GTDB lineage: Bacteria > Pseudomonadota > Alphaproteobacteria > Acetobacterales > Acetobacteraceae > CAWBLP01. The sequence continues at coordinate 325,938 of CAVRHO010000005.1, read as the reverse complement.
AAGGTGCCCCGAAGTTCCCCAACCCGCCGATCTTCCGTTTCCTGTGGCAGAACGCATTTCGCACCGGCCAGCCGGACGGCCAGGACGCGCTGCACCTGATGCTGCAACGCATGTCGCAAGGCGGCATCTACGACCATCTGGGCGGCGGCTACGCCCGCTATGCCACCGACGCCATCTGGCTGGTGCCGCATTTCGAGAAGATGCTTTACGACAACGCGCAGTTGCTGGACCTGCTGGCGTTGGCGCAGGCCCATCGTCCCGACCCGCTGTACGTGCAGCGGGCCGAGGAAACCGTCGGCTGGATGAATCGCGACATGACAGCGGCCAGCGTGGACGGCCGTGCCGCCTTCGCCGCATCGGAAGATGCCGACAGCGAAGGCGTGGAGGGCAAGTTCTACGTCTGGACCGAAGCCGAGATCGACCAGTTGCTCGGCGCCGACGCCGCGGCCTTCAAGCAGGCCTATGACGTGACGGCCGGCGGCAACTGGGAGGGTCACACCATCCTGCGCCGCGTCACCCCGCCGGGCTCACCGGCGCAGGAGGCGGCGCTGGCCCGTGCACGGGAGGTGCTGTTGCAGGCGCGTTCCCGCCGCATCCGGCCGGGCCGGGACGACAAGGTGCTGGCCGACTGGAACGGCCTGGCCATCGCCGGCCTGGCGAGGGCCGCGTGCGTGTTCAACCGGCCGGACTGGCTGACCCGCGCGGCGGCGGCGTTCGATTTCATCATGGCCAATCTCGGCGCACCGGACTGCCGGGTGAACCACGCCTGGCGCCTGGGCCGGGTCACCGCGGCGGGCCTGCTGGATGACCAGGCGGCGATGGCCCGCGCGGCCGTGGCGCTGTACGAGGCGACCGGAAACGCAGAGCGGCTGGAACAGGCGAAGCGCCTGGTGGCGGCCACCGAGACCTGGTTCCAGGACGGTTCCGGCGGATTCTACACCACCGCGTCCGACGCCGCCGACGTGCCGCTCGCCCGGCCGCGCACGGCCGGCGACAACGTCACCCCGGCGGGCAACGGCGTCATGGCAGATGTCTATGCCCGGCTGTTCCACCTGACCGGCGATGCCGGCTGGCGCACGCGCGCCGAGGCGTTGCTGCGCGCATTCAGCGGCAGCGCGGAGCAGTTGGCCGGCATGCCCGGCATGCTGGGGGCGGCGGATCTGCTGGAGGAAGCCGCCACGGTTGTGGTCGCCGGCGACCCGGCCCAACGCCGCGCCCAGGCGCTGCTGGCCGCGGCGCTCGGCGCGCCGGACCCGGCGGTGGTGGTGCTGCGTGCGCCGGACACGGCGGCGCTGCCACGGGATCACCCGGCCTTCGGCAAGCCGCCGGCGGCAGACGGGGCGGCGGCATATGTGTGCCGCCGCAGCGTGTGCGGGCTGCCGGTCACCGATCCGGCGGAACTGCGGGCGGAGCTCGGACGGCGGTAGGCGCTACAGATCGCCGCCCTGCGCGGTGAAGATCGAGCCGTAGCCCTCCCGGCCCCAGTCCGGCGGCACCGGGCAGGGCGTCGGGTCCAGATGCGCAATGCGGGCCGGCTGGCCACGGACGATGTCGCCGGTCCTGCTGGTGGGCGTCGGGGGCGGCATCCAGGCGAACGCGTCGGCCGAACTGTAAACGAACAGGGCGACCGGGCGAACGCGATCGGTCAGGTTTGCGCGTGAGCCGTGGACGGTGCGGCAGTGAATCGCGACCACGGCGCCGTCACGACCGGTCAGGTCCTCGGCCGCCGCGATATCCGCCGTCGCCAGGTCCGCCTGCCGGATCGCGCCGGTCCACGCCCCGCCGTCGTCGCGATGCACGAAGATCGGGCCGGTGTGGCTGCGCGGCACACAGGACAGCGGCCCCTGCTCGGCCGGCACGTCGCCGAGGTACACGCCCAGCGTGACCAGGCTGTAGTTGGTGTGCGGCCAGGCGGGGATGTCCTGGTGCCATTGCACGATCTCGCCGCTGCCCGGCCATTTGTAGTTCAGCTTGCTGCTGTGGAACTTCACGTCGGGGCCCAGCAGGTCGGCCGCGATATCGGTCAGCGGCGAGTTGCTGGCGAACTGCCAGAAGTCCGGATGGCGGTCCACCAGGGCGCGCAGGCGGCGAACGTGCGGCGCGTGCGGGCCGTGGCGCGGGCCCAGGTCGAACATTTCGTTGGACGCAGTGTGCTCGCGGCTGCGTTCGATGAACTCTGCGGACAACTCGTGCAGGCGTCGCAGCCAGGCGCCGGGGATCAGCTCCTCGACGGCCAGGTAGCCGGTATCGAAGTAGCGCTCACGCTGCGCCTGGGTGAGCACGCGGGGTGGGTGGGAAAGAATGGTTTCGGGTGTCAGCGTGGTCCTCCTGCGGCAGGCGCGGTTCAGGCTTCACCGCCCGCCGCTTCGGTGTAGCGGTTTCCGGGGTCGCGGCGGCACGCCCGGCACCGGTCCGGCCATGACCGCCGACCGGTCCGCTATTCCTGCGGATAGCGCCAGGGGTTGCGCGGCTGCGGCACGGTGTCATCGATCGTCCACTGCGGCAACGCCATGCCGTCCGTGACGTCGCTGAAAACCATGCGCACGCGGGTGCCGATACCCACCTTCGCCACCATGTCGGGCGGCGCCAGCTTGCCGTCCGGCGTCGTCAGGTTCGCGGCGACGCGCAGGGCCTCGTCCCCGGTCGGCTGGCCCTTCTGCGTGTCCAGATCGACCAGCAACACCAGATACGGCGTGTTGCCCTTGAACGCCGGCTGGATGGCGTGGTGCACCTCCAGGTAGCTGTGCACCGCGCCTTTGCCTTCCACCGGCATCCAGGTGGATTTCGGGCTGGCGCACCAGGGGCAGGCGGTGGTCGGCGGGTAACGCAGCAGCTTGCAGTCATCGCACCGTTGCAGGTGGAACTTGTGGTTCGCGCAGTGGCGGAAATAGGCGAGGTTCTCGCCATCCAGGTCGTCGATGCTCAGCGTGGTGCCGAGGTATTCGCCGCGGATGCTCATGGTTGCGTTCCTCCTCAGCCGCGCCGCATGACCATGGCCGATCCGGTCATCGGATTGGCCCAGCCCAGATTGGCGGTCACCTCGATGTTGCGCACCTGGCGGCAGCCGCCTTCGCGATAGTCATGGGTGTGCTGGCGCTTGCCGTCGGGGCCGACCGGACAGGAATCGTCCACGTCGTGGCGGAGCTGGCGCACGTTCTCGATCACCATGTTCATGCCGTGCGTGTAGCCCTCGCACAGATGTCCGCCCGAGGTGTTGTTCGGCCGCTTGCCGCCCAGCCGCGTGATGCCGCTGGACACGTAGTCGCCGCCTTCGCCCTTCTTGCAGAAACCGTAATCCTCGAGCTGCAGCATGGAGGTGAAGGTGAACGCGTCATAGGCGCCGGTGGCGTCCACATCCTCGGGCCCGACGCCGGAATTGGGCCACAGGATGTCCTTGGCGTAGTAGCCGGCGACGCGCGAGATCGGGCCGTGCTGGTAGTGCATGTCCATGCGCGGCTTGTTGCAGCGCCCGACGATGCCGCGGATCAGCACCGGGTGCTGGCGCAGGTCGCGCGCGCGATCGGCGCTGGTGACGATGATGGCGGTGGCGTTGTCGGTCTCCACGCAGCAATCCAGCAGGTGCAGCGGCTTGCAGATGAAGCGGCTGTTGATCACGTCGTCCACCGTGTAGCGCTTCTTGTAGTACGCTTTCGGGTTGTTGGACGCGTGCTCCGAATGCACCACCTTCACCATCGCCACCTGCTCGGGCTTGGTGCCGTAGTCGTACATGTGGCGCATGAAGGTCGGCGCGAACATCTGGCCGGCGCTCTGCCAGCCATAGGCGCGGCTGTGCAGCGCGTCGCCGCTGATCGGCACGGCGGAGCGTGCACCGGTGCCGCCGATGCGCACCTGGGAATAGCCGTTCATGGACCGGAAGATGGCGACGCACTTGCACAGGCCGGCTTCCATGATGCCGATGGCGATGCCGATCAGCGCCTCGGTGGAGGAGCCGCCGCCGATGCAGTCCATGTAGAAGTTCAGGCGGATGCCCAGGTCGCCGGCGATGAACGTCGCCGAGGTGCTGTCATTGCCGGAATAATCCAGCATGCCGTCGATCTCGGACGGCTTGATGCCGGCATCGGCGATGGCGTTGCGCAACGCCCAGGTGCCCAGCGCGCGGGTGGTCATGCCGGAGCCGCGCATGTACGCGGTCTCGCCCACGCCGACGATGGCGTATTTGTCGCGCAGGTATTTCGGCGTGGTGGCGTCGGTGTCCGCTGGCAGCGGCATGTGCGTTTCCCCTCTGCTGCTTGTTTTCGCCGTGAGGGGAAGGCTGGGCGGGAACGCGGGGCGCGTCAATCTGGCAGGTCCGGCACGGCACGGTTGTGGCGCGTGGCGTTGCGGCCGAGCGTTCACATCATTGCGTCGCCGTCATTGGCCGAGGCGCGACCGGAGGGCCTGCTTCCGCCACGACGGGACAGGTGCCGAACCTTGCCCACAAGTCTGCACCGGACAGGATCCGACGGCATTGCTCCACCGTCATGGCCGGCCTTCGGGGCTGTCATGCAATCCTGCTTCGTCGGTGGTCAGTCGTAGCCGCTGGCGCAACGTACAACGTCGTGGCGGGCGCAGGCCCGCCATCCACGGCTTCGTCCTGCCGAAGGCACCCGATCCGTGAGAAACTTCCGGCACAGCATTCGGACAGGTGCGTTCCGCACGACAAAGTCGTGGCGGGCCTTCGCGCGCCACGACGTTGTAACACCTGCCGGTGGGTTCAACCTGCCGGCGGTCGCCCCCATGATGATCGAGGCGGGAGTGGATTACAGCCCCCCTTGGCCGGCCATGACGAGGTGGGCGGTGCGGAGGTGCGTCGGTTGCGTGCGTGCAAACGGCGGCGCCCTGAACCCCGGCCTCAGTCCACCCGCGCCAGGCGGCCGCCATACAGCACCGGACCGGTCGGTTGCCCGGTCGGCGATCCGCCGCGCGGCTCCAGGCTCACCATCAACTGCGTGCCCGCCTGCAAGGACGCCGTCACCACGCGCCCCTTCGCCGGCAGCACACCCAATGAACGCGGACGGGACGCACCTTCCGGCAGCGCCCAGAGTTCCAGGTCATGCCCGCTGGGCACCGGGACCGACGTCTCCGGCCGTACGCGCAGCATGCCGTTGGGTTCCGCCGTCGCCACCAGGACCCGGCGCGTGCCCGGCCTGTGCGGACAGCACCGCGACCAGCGGGGCCGGGTTCGGCCGCAGCACGATGAACGCCGCCAGCGACGCGGCGATCGCCAGTGCGGCCGCAGTGCTCGCCTGCCAGATGCGCAGACGCCGGCGCCAGGGGAACGGCACCACGGTCGTCTCCTGCGGCGGCGCCTGTGGCGCATCCTGGGTCGCCGTGGCGATGCGGTCCCACAGCTCGGGCGGCGGCGCGACCGGAGGCACCGTGCGGGCCAGCGGCGTCAGGCGCGCCTCCCAGGCCTGCACCGCGTCGGCGAAGGCGGGGTCGTCGCGCAGCAGGCGCGCTGCCTCCCGTGCCGCATCGGCATCCAGCGTGCCCAGCACGTATTCCGCCGCCATCATGTCGCGATCCGGAGCGTCGCTCATGCTGCCAGGCACTCCCGCAGTGACAGCAGGCTGCGGCGGATCCACGACTTCACCGTGCCCAGCGGCAGGCGCAACCGGTCGGCCAGCTCGCTGTGCGACAGGCCATCGACGAAGGCCAGCAGCACCAGCCGGCGCCGGTCCGCCTCCAACTGGGTCAGGCAGCGTTGCAGGGCCGCGCCTTCCGCGCTGCTGATCAACTGGCTCAGCGCGTCCGGGGCGTCGTCCTCGCGGTCCTCCCCCTCATAGCCCGGCATCTCCCGCGCACCGCGGCGCACCAGGTCCAGCGCGCGGTATCGGACCAGGCTGACCAGGAACGCCTCGGCGCTGCCCCGCACCGGGTCGAACCGGTGGGCCTGCTGCCAGAGCTGCACGAACGCATCCTGCGTCGCATCCGCCGCGAGCGACGGCTGGCGGGTGATGCGCAGGGCGATGCCGTGCAGCCGGCCGCCCCAGCGGTCGTACAGCGCGCGGAACGCCGCACGGTCGCGGGCCGCACAGCGTTGCAGCAGCACGACGGTCTCGTCAGCCCGGTTCGGCGCGGTATCCGGCATCAGTCGCTTCGCTCAGTCCTGCAGCGGATACGCGCCATCCTGCCGATCGGATGCGACCGCCAACTCACCGGCCGCGAAACACCGGCTGGCGCCGTTCGCGCCAGGCCTGGTGGCTTTCCGCCTTGTCCTCGGTCAGTTCCAGCATGGCGAAACGATACAGGTCCGCCAGCGCCGCGTCACGCTGCGGAATGTTCTGGCCGTAGTTCAGCGACTCCTTGGTCAGCCGGGCAGAGAGCGGGGGCAGAGCGGCGATGTGTTCGGCGACGGCGAGGGCCTGCGGCATCAGCTCCGCATGCGGTACCAGCCACTGCGCCAGGCCAGTGCGGTAGGCGTCCTCGGCGGTCAGCGGGAAGCCCATGGCGGTGCGCATCGCCATGCCTTTGCCGATCCAGCGCGACAGCCGCACCGCGCCGCCCTGCGCCGGGATGATCCCCAGCCGGGACTGCGGCAGCCGCCATTCGGCGCGTTCCGAGGCCACGATCAGGTCGCAGCAATAGGTGACGATGCAGCCGATGCCGATCGCGTAGCCGTTCACCGCGGCGATGATCGGCTTGGCGAAATCGGCCAGCATGTTGATCGGGTGGTTGCGCCGGCTGTCCGGCAGGGCCTCGATGAAATCGGCCACCGAGGCCATGCTGTGGGTCCTGGGGTTCTTCAGGTCCGCCCCGGCACTGAAGGCGCCGCCGGCGTCGTCGCCGGTCAGGATCACGCAGCGGATGGTGGCGTCCGCCTCCAGCTCCGGCAGGCGCTGTTGCAGGCCGGACTGGAATTCCTCGCACCAGGCGTTGCGCGCCTCCGGCCGGCTGAGCGTCAGGATGGCGATCGGGCCGCGTCGTTCCAGCAGCAAAGGCATGGTGCGTCTCCTTCCCGGTGTTGCTTGCGGGCCATGCTGCGCCCGCCGGCGGCGGAACGCCAAGCCGACGGGTTGCCCGGACGGCGGCTTCCTGCGAGCTTGCCGCCCATGCCTGGGGACGTTCGCATGCTGGATCGGTGGGTTGGACGAATTGTTGTGCTGCTGCCCGCGTTCGGGCTGCTGGCCGGCTGCAAGCTGATCGACCAGAACACATTCGCCCCGGCCCCGGAGGCCAGGCCTGTCGCGAGCGCCCCGGCGCCGGCTCCCACAACGGTCGATTCCCGCCGGGCACTGGTGACCATCGACTATGCCGCCGGTACCCCGGACTATCGGCAGTTGCTGCACTACGCGGTGCAGGCGGCCAGGACCCGCGACCGCAATGTGCAGTTCGACGTTCTTGCGGTGCTGCCGGACCTGGCCGATGCGCCGGCCGGGCAGCGCGATGCGGACGCGGTGATGCAGGCGATCATGGCGGACGGCGTGCCCGCGTCGCGCATTCACCTGGGCCTGCGTGCGGTGCCGGGGATGAAGGCCCGCCAGGTCCGGGTTTACGTGCGCTGAAACCGGGTGGGGCGGCATCGATCGATAGAGACATGGCCGTTGCCAGGCGCTAACAGTCGGTCCGACCGATTTGCCGGGGGAACGCATGCCCGTCAGCGTCATTATCGTCTGGGTCCTGCTGCTTGTTCTGGTCGTGATCACCCTGATCGCCGGGGTGAAGACCGTGCCGCAGGGAGAGGTGTGGACCGTGGAACGGTTCGGCGCCTACCTGCGCATGATCCAGCCGGGACTGAACTTCGTCCTGCCCTTCGTGGACCGTGTCGGCCGCCGCCTGAACGTGCAGGAGCAGGTGGTCGATATCCCCGAGCAGAGCGTGATCACCCGTGACAACGCCACCGTCGCGGTGGACGGCATCATCTACTATCGCGTCATGGAGCCCGAGAAGGCGGCCTACCAGGTCGCCAACCTGACTGTCGCGCTGACCACGCTGGCGATGACCAACATCCGCGCGGTGATCGGCGAGATGGAGCTGGACGCCACGCTGTCCTCACGCGAGCAGATCAACTCGTCGCTGCTGGTGATCCTGGACGGCGCCACGATGCCCTGGGGCGTGAAGGTCAGCCGGGTGGAGATCCGCAAGATCGAGCCGCCCGAGAACCTGATCCGCGCGATGAACCTGCAGATGACCGCCGAACGCGAACGCCGCGCGGTGGTGGCCCGGGCGGACGGTGAGCGCGAGGCGGCGATCAAGCGCGCCGAAGGCCGCAAGCAGTCGTTGATTTTGGCCGCCGAAGGCCGCCAGCAGGCGGCGAACCGTGACGCCGAGGCCCGCATGGCCCTGGCGCATGCCGAGGCCGAGGCCACCCGCATGGTCTCCGACGCCGCCGCCCAGCACGGCCAGGCCGGTCTGAACTACTTCATCGCCGACCGCTACGTGCGGGCGCTCCAGGCGCTGGGCGCGGCGCCCACCAGCAAGCTGGTGGTGGTGCCGACGGAAAGCGCCGGCCTTGTCGGCGCGATCGTGCAGGCGATGCAGGTGCTGCGCACCGACCAGCCGCCGGGCGGCGCGCCTCCTGGCAGCGCACCGCCGGCGCCCGAACCGCCGCCCGTGCCGCCCATGCCTCCCGCGCCCATGCCGGCCCCGGCGCCCTCGCCCACGTCTCCGGTGTCGCCCTGGGCGTCGGGTCCGACTGCATGACCGACTGGCTCGCCTGGCTGGCGACCGGCCTGGCGCTGCTGGGCGCCGAGATGCTGCTGCCGGGCGTGTTCCTGATGTGGATCGGCCTGGCGGCCTGCGGCACCGGCCTGGTCGTGCTGGCGACCGGCTGCCGCTTCGAGCTTCAGGTCGTCAGCTTCGCCGCCCTGGCGGCGATCTCGCTGGCCTCGGCTCTGCGGCTGCGGCGACATCCCACGCGGCTGAACACACAGCAGGCCGGGCTGGCCGGGCGGACCGCCGTGGCACTGACGTTTCACGGGCGGGAAGGACGCGTCCGCGTGGGCGACAGCGACTGGGCGGCGCGCGTTCCGTCAAGCGTGGCGCCGCCGGAACCGGGCACGCGCCTGCGGGTGGAGGGTGTGGACGGCACGGTGCTGATCGTGCGGCCGGAGGCCTGAGGGCGCCGGTCCTGGCACATCTTGCCGTGCCGGCGGCGTGGGGGCCGGGGTGGTCTGCTGGTTGTCGTGGCCGGCGTTGGCGGTTTTCGTTCCTGGGCAATCCGTGTGTGCGATGGCGTTTCGAAAGAGGAACGTGGATGAACGCGGATGCCGCGAGGCTGGCCGGTGACGGACATACCGCTGTCCCCGTCACGCCGCAGCATCCCTGGCCGCAGCATCCCTGGCCGCAGCATCCCTGTTCGTCCGCGTATTATCTTCGTTTCGGTTTTCTTCCTGGCTGCCCGGGCAGATCGCCCGTCGAAGTCAGGGCCGGGTGGTATACGGCCCGGTGCAGGAGCCTGCCGGATCCTTTCCGGCCGGTTGCCGCCTCTACCGGCTGGTAGCAGTCTGTCGCCCGGTCTATCGTCGCGGGCAACACCGGGCAGCAGGAGGAAACCAGGACATGGCTCGCACCGCGCCGCGACCGGCGCAGCCATCGGCAGACAACAGGCTCCGCCCCGCGCCGCACACGGCGCAGCCATTGGCAGACAACAGGCTCCGCCCCGCGCGCAGCCGGCACCCCGGAGCAACACCGTGAATTTCGATTTCAGCGACGACAGCAAGCTGCTGCGCGACCAGGCACGCCGGTTCCTGGCCGAACGCTGCGACAGCAAGCAGGTGCGCCAGGTGCTGGAAGGCAAGGCCGCCTACCTGCAGGACGTTTGGCAGGAAGCCGCCAACATGGGCTGGCTCGGCGCCGCCATCCCGGAGCAATACGGCGGCGCCGGACTGGGCCACGAAGCACTGTGCGTGCTGGCCGAGGAGCTGGGCCGCGCGGTGGCCGCGATCCCGTTCCATTCCTCTGTGGTGCTGGGGGCAGAGGCGATCCTGGCCGCCGGCACCGACCAGCAGAAGCGCGAGCACCTGCCGCGCATCGTCAGCGGCGAGACGATCGCCACGGTGGCGCTGGGCACCGGCCCCGGCGAACCCACCCCGGCCCGGGTGCAACTCGCGCTGCAGGACGGCAAGCTGACCGGCGAGGCCTGGCCCGTGCCGGATGGCGGCATCGCCACGCTGGGGGTGGTCGCCGCGCGGCAGGGCAGCGCGGTGGTGCTGGCGTTGGTGGACCTGACCGGGCCCGGCGTGACCCGCACCGCGCTGGACAGTCTCGACCCCACGCGTCCGCTGGCCCGGATCAGCTTCGACGGTGCGGTGGCGACGCCGATGGCGCAGGGCTGGGATGCCGTCCGCGGCGTGCTGGACCGCGCCGCGGTGCTGCTGGCCTTCGAGCAGATCGGCGGCGCCAGTGCCTGCCTGGACATGGCGACGGCGTATGCCAAGGAACGCCACGCGTTCGGCCGCCCGATCGGCGGTTTCCAGGCGATCAAGCACCGGCTGGCGGATGTGTACATCGCCACCGAGCTGGCGCGCTCCAACGCGTATTACGGCGCCTGGGCGGTGTCGGCCGGCGGGGCGGAGCTGCCGCTGGCGGCGGCGACCGCGCGGGTGTCGGCGTCCGAGGCGTTCTTCTTCGCGGCGAAGGAGAACATCCAGGTGCATGGCGGCATCGGCTTCACCTGGGAGATGGACTGCCACCTGTTCTACCGCCGAGCGAAGCATCTGGGGCTGCTGCTGGGGAGCGTGCGGCACTGGAAGGACCGGATGGTCAGCGAACTGGAACTGCGCAATGCGGCGTGACGCGTCGCCCGGTGGGGCGAAGCTCCATCGTTCGCGGCCCCATGCGGCGTGGCCCCATGAACCAGGCCCCGATGAACCGGGCCGCCACGAACCGGAACCCAATGCGTCGTGGCCGGGCTTGACCCGGCCACCTGCCCCGCACCGATCGGGTCGGGCTGCAACGGTGCTGGCCCGGACCGGGGCAGATGGCCGGGTCAGGTCCGGCCATGACGGGTGGGGCAGGTGTCTGGTCGCCGCCTTGGCCAAGAAGGAGATCCATCATGGACTTTGACGATACCCCGGAAGAAGCCGCCTTCCGTGCCGAAGCGCGCGCCTTCCTGGCCGCCAACGCCAGGCCGAAGGACCGGCGCGGCGCGGTCGCCCGCTACGGCGATACCGGCCCGGAGGAGATCGCCGCCGCCAAGGCCTGGCAGAACAAGAAGGCCGAGGGCCGCTTCGCCTGCATCACCTGGCCGGAGAAGTGGGGCGGCCGCGGCGGCACCCAGATGCAGCAGATCATCTTCAACCAGGAAGAGCAGAACTACGAAGTTCCCCCCAACATCTTCCTGATCGGCCTGGGCATGTGCGTGCCCACCATGATCGCCTACGCGAAGGAGGACCAACTGCAGCGCTTCGTCCCCCCGGCGGTGCGGGGCGACGAGATCTGGTGCCAGTTGTTCTCCGAGCCGGCCGGCGGGTCCGACGTCGCCGGCCTGCGCACCCGTGCGGAGAAGCAGGGCGACGCGTGGGTGGTGAACGGGCAGAAGATCTGGACCTCCGGCGCGCACTACGCGCAGTACGGCCTGCTGCTGACCCGCACCGATCCCAACGTGCCGAAACATGCCGGCATGACGGCGTTCTTCATCGACATGAAGTCGCCCGGCATCGAGGTGAGGCCGATCCACCAGATGTCCGGCGCGTCCAACTTCAACGAGGTGTTCTTCACCGACCTGCGCATCCCCGATGCACAGCGGCTGGGCGGCGTGGGCCAGGGCTGGAAGGTGGCGATCACCACGCTGATGAACGAGCGCATGGCGGCCGGCGAAACCCGCCGCCCCGACACGCGCGACCTGCTGGACCTGGCCCGCAGCGTCACCACCGAGGACGGCACGCCCGCCATCCAGGACCGCGCGGTGCGCGAGCGCATCGCCGAGTGGTACGCGCAATCCGCGGGCCTGACCTACACGCGGTTCCGCACCATCACCGCGTTGTCGCGCGGGGAGACGCCGGGGCCGGAGAACTCGATCGGCAAGGTGGTCACGGCTTCCATGCAGCAGGGCATTGCCGGCTTCGGCATGGACCTGCTGGGAATGGCCGGTGCGGTGATGGATGAGTCGCTGGCGCCGATGCACGCGTTGTTCCAGGACGCGCTGCTGTCCTCGCCCGGCATGCGTATCGCCGGCGGCACCGACGAGATCCTGCGCAACATCATCGCCGAACGCGTGCTGGGCCTGCCCGGCGATGTGCGCGTGGACAAGGACCGGCCATTCAATCAATTGCCGAGCGGGAGAGGTTAGCGTGACGGCGACCGTCGTTCCGTCGGAACCACCAACACCGTCCTGGCCGGCCCACGGGTCGCGCCAGAGGCACGCCCGAGGGCAGGCTCCGGCCGGCCATCCACGACTTTCCGTGACCCCATCAGCAAGTCGTGGCTGGCGGGCCTTCGTCCACCAAGACGCACCTACCGGAGATCAAAGCGCATGAGCGACCGCACGCTTCGCGGCAAGGCCGCCGTCGTCGGCGTCGGCCAGACGACCTACTACAAACACGGCGGTTCGCCGGATTCCGAATTCAAGCTCGCCCTGATGGCGATCGTGAACGCCTGCAAGGACGCCGGCATCAGCCCGCATGAGGTGGACGGGTTCGCCTCCTACGGCAATGACCGCAGCGACGCGCCGCGCCTGGCCTCCGCGCTCGGCTGCAAGGAGTTCCGCTTCTCCAACATGTTCTGGGGCGGCGGTGGCGGCGGCGTGTGCGGCGCGGTGGCGAATGCCGCGGCGGCGGTGGCCACCGGCATGGCAGATTGCGTGGTGGCGTTCCGCTCCCTGGCGCAGGGGCAGTACGCGCGCTATGGCCGCGGCACCGGCGCGCCACTTGCGGCCGGCGACGACCAGTTCCTGTTCCCCTACGGCCTGATGTCGCCGGCGCAGCGTTTCGCCATGAAGGTGACGCGCTTCATGCATGAGCATGGAATCCGGCAGGAAGCGCTGCGGGCGATCTCCCTGGCCTGCTATCACCACGCGCAGAACAACCCCAACGCGGTGATGCGCGGCCGGACGCTGGACGAGGCGAAATACGACAACTCGCGGTGGATCATCGAGCCGTTCTTTCACCTGTTCGACTGCTGCCAGGAAAACGACGGCGCCGCCGCGGTGATCGTGGTGTCCGCAGACCGCGCCAAGGATTTTCCGAAGAAGCCCGCCTATATGATGGGCGCGGTGCAGGGCTGCGACCATCGCAGCGCCGCGCCGGTGCACAACATGCCGGGCTATCCCAGCTCCCACTTCCGCGCGCTCGCCCCGCACCTGTACGACATGGCGAAGCTGGGTCCCGCCGACATGCAGGTGGTGCAGTGCTACGAGAACTTCACCGGCGGCGTGCTGATGAGCCTGGTGGAGCACGGGCTGGTCAAGCCGGAGGAAGCCAACGAATTCCTGGTGAAGGACAACCTGATCGCCCCGGATGGCCGCATGCCGCTGAACACCAGTGGCGGCAACCTGGCCGAGTGCTACATGCACGGGCTGGAACTGGTGATCGAGGCCGTGCACCAGATCCGCGGCGACGCGGTGAACCAACTGAAGCGCAATGACACCGCCATCATCATCGGTGGTCCGATGGTGACGCCGGTGAGTTCCATCATCCTTGGCTCGGAGGCCGCGCTGTGAGCGACTTCTATCTTCCCGAAGGGCTTCCCGCCCCCTCCACCGCGCCGGACGGGCTGGCGCAGCCGTACTGGGACGGCACGAAGCAGCGCAAGCTGATGGTGCAGAAGTGCCGCGGCTGCGGCGCCTGGCAGTGGGGCCCGGAATGGGTCTGCCACCGCTGCCACAGCTTCGACCTGGGCTGGGAGGAGATCGAGGGTCGCGGCCGTATCTACTCCTACGAGCGTCCGCACCACCCGGTGCATCCGGCGCTGAACGGGCACGGCCCGTATATCGTGGTGCTGGTGGAACTGCCGCAGTACGGCAACATCCGCATGGTCGGCAACCTGCTGGGCGATCCGCGTCAGGAGGTGAAGATCGGCGCCCCGGTCGAGGCGGTGTTCGAACCGCACCCGGAGTTCACCCTGGTGCAGTGGCGGGTCAGCGGCGCCGGCGGGTAGCCGCCGGCCGGCGTGGCGGCGTTCAGGCTGACGCCTTCCTGAACGCCGACGCGCTTCCGCTCGGCGTCAGGGGCAGCGGCGGGGCGTGTCAGCCAGACCTGTTTCGGTCATGATGAAACGTCCGCCGGCAGACCGCACGGCGTCGTGGTGGGCGATGGCCCGCTGCCCACGGCTTTGTTGATGGCGGCTACGAAAAGCCGTGGATGGCCCGCCTGCGCGGGCCATGACGTTGGGGGGCGGATCTGCCGTGATGTTGGGGGGCGGATCGTGTGTCAGCCGCGACGCGGGCGGCGCGCACGTCGTCCACGCCGGTGCAACTCGCGGCGTCCATCGCCGATCAATGTGGGCTACGCGGCAACCTGCCGCGCGCTGCCGTGGTTCACGCCAGACGCTCGTGCAACTCCGGCAGATGCTCGCGGCCCCAGAACAACTCGCCGTCCAGCAGGAAGCTGGGCACGCCGAATACGCCCTGCGCCTCGGCCGCGCGACTGATCTCCGCCACCATGGCGCAGCCGGTTTCGGTGTAGCCGGCGAACCCGCGCGCATCCGCGCCGGCTTCGGCCAGCGCCGCCGTCAGCACCGCGACGTCCTCGATATCCAGCTCCCGCCGCCAGAACCGCTCGAACACCAGGTCATGATAGCGGCGAAACACCGCATCGCCGGCCTGTTGCGCATACAGCATGCCCGCGGCGGCCAGTCGCGAATCCCAGATCTTCTGCGTGCCGCGGATCACCAGCCCGCGCTTGCGGGCTTCCCGCCGGCAATCCATGTAGCTGTAGCGCACGCGTCGCCACTGATGCGCGTTACGGCTCTCTTCCAGCACGGCGCCGCTGCCATCCACGCGTGCCGATCCCAGGTAACTGGGGATGTCCAGCACATACGGCAGCCACTGCACGCGAACGCCGGTATCGCGTTCCAAGGCATAGACGAGGTCCTTCGCCAGGTAGGCATAGGGACTCTTGTAATCGCTGTAGACGGTGATCTCGCGCGACTTCGACATGGGTTCAGCATGCCCTGCCCCGCAGGCCAAGGAAAGCCGCGACGGGTGCACGACGCCGCGCCATGATCGAGCTTCGTTGCGACGCACCTTCGCCACCTGCGGTTTTACCGGGGGGGTACGCGCCGACTCCCTGCCGCCGCACCAACGGTGCGTTGGGGGGCGTACGCCCACCAGGCAAGACGTCGCCGACGGCAACAGGGACGATCATGGAGGGCAGGACTCCGTCGGCCGTGACGGTGAATGCTCGTCAGGGTGAATGCCTGTCCGAGTGTCACGCCCGACGCAGGCCGGTGTTGGGTGACCTAACCTTTCCGCCTGCGTTCGGCGCGGGATACGGCGATTGCGATCAGGCAACTCAGTGCGAGGAGGCCACCGATGCCGAGGTAGGTGGGCTGCAATCCGAAGCGAACCCCGGCTTCCAGCCCCGCGACCGGGCCGAGGCTGCCGCCGATGTCGCCGAAGATCTGATAAACCCCGACCGCGCGCCCGTAGTGGCTTTGCCGCGTGACATCGCCGAGCAGGGCCAGCATGGGCAGGGTGACGCCGTTGAACGAGCTGCCTATCAGAATCGTTCCGACCAGGATCCCACCCAGACCGTGGGCAAAGGCCAGGACCGCGAAGCCGGCGGCCAGCGCCACCAGAGAGGGGAGCACCAGGACGGCGCGACGGGGCAAGCGGTCGATGCTGCGGCCGAGCGCGAATGCCATGATGGTGGAGCAGGCCATCAGGACAGCCATGATCAGGCCCGAGGTGCCCTGGTCGCTCATGCCGAACAGATGCACGTCACGCCGGCCGACCAGCACCACCAGGGTCGCGAGCAGCGCGCCCTGCACGCACAGGAAGATCAGGGCGTTGAAGCTCCACGCCGCGGCCAGGATCGAGATGTTCGGCAGGGCCAGCAGCGCCTTGAGCCGCTCCCGCATGCCGATCGTCGTCTCCGCACGCGGCCCGGGGTGGGACGGGCGCACGTCGGGCGCCAGCCACCAGGCGACGGCGGCACCGGCCAGGGTCAGTCCGGCCGCAACGAGGAAGGCGGCATCGTCGGACGCTGCGTCCGAGATGACTCCGCCGAGTACCAGCCCGCCGGGCATTCCCATGCTGAGCGCCATGCGGACGGTGGCCGTCAGGCGCCCCCGGTTCTGTCGGCTGGACAGGCCCAGGACGGTGGCCTGGGCGCCGACGATCAGCAGGGCGGACCCGATGCCGAAGACGATGCGCCCGGCCAGGAACCAGATGACGGGATGACCGAAATGCAGCGCGGCGCTGTATCCCAGGATCCCCAGCGCCTCGAGGCAGAGTCCCCAGCTCATGGGCCGCCGCCCGCCCAGGCGGTCCACGAGCACGCCGGCGGTATGGTCGAAGCCGAGGCGGGAAATGCGGTTCGCCGAGAGGATGATGCCGATCAGGAAGCTGGCGATGCCGAGTTGCATCCCCAGGGCGGGCAGGATGGGGAACGCGAGGCCCCCGCCCAGCCCGCCGACGAAGGTGGCAATCCCGACGCGACGTGCGGCCTTGTGCGGATCCAAATCATCATTCCATGGCTGCAAGATAAGATCGTGTCCACGCAAGCCCCGGGGTGGCGCCGTTGTCCAGTTCCTGCATGAGCCGGACGATTCGAACGCTGCGCAGCCAGGTCTGACGCCTGTGGGACGCAGGCCCGCCACCGACGGCTTTGCCGCGCGCATCGCAGGAAAGGCGTGGATGGCCGGCCTTCGCCGACCATGACGGTGAGTTGCCGACCAGCGGTCAAACGATACGCGGGCTGGTATTTACATCGTGCGCGTGCAGCCTCTCATGCCGATGCCGATGCCGATGCCGATGCCGATGCCGATGCCGATGCCGATGCCGATGCCGATGCCGATGCCGATGCCGATGCCGATGCCGATGCCGATGCCGATGCCGATGGCGCCGCTGCTGGCCTACCGCAGCATCGCCCGCGCGAACACCGCGGCGCAGCCCACCAGGTACAGCACCAGCACGGCACCGCGCACCCGCGTGGCGTGGCGCTTCAGGCCGGGCACGTAGCCGATGCTCAGCCACAGCACCATCGCCGCGCCGGTCATGATGCGCGCGGCGTGCAGGTCCTCGGTGGTGACCGGCCCGAACATGCCCGGCCCGGCGCTACTGCCGTTTCGACATGTCGATGATCGCCGCGAAGCCGGTCTCGGTGCCGAACGCCAGTTGGGAGCCGTCCGGGCTCCAGGCCAGCGCGGACACCGGCCCCTGCCCGGGCGGGGCCACCGGCAGCACGCGCGAGGAGTCGATTTCGCACACCACGACCAGCCCATCGGCGAATCCGCCGGCGACGATGTCGTCACGCGGGCTGCACGCCACCGCCTGGCACAGGACGCCGTCACCGCCGGCCAGTTCGACCGGCGCCTTGCCCATCGGCCCGCCGCCGAAGAACGGCCACAGCACCATGGCATCCGCGCCGCTGGTGGCCAGCCACTTGCCGTTGCGGCTGAACGACAGGGTCGCGGTCTTCGACGGATAGCCGCTCATGCGCATGTGCTGCCCGTCCGACAGGCGCCAGCCATGCAGCGCGTTCTCCTGCATCGCCGTCACCACCGCGTCGCCGTCGGGATGGATGGCGATGGCGGTGTGGCTGCCCTTCCATTCCAGCTTGCGCGGGCTGTCGGTCTTGGCGGTGACGAACCACAGCGAGGCGCCGTTGTAGTGCGACGCACCGATCCGCTTGCCCTTGGCATCGAACACAAGCCCGGTGACCGAGGACGGGTGCGTCAGTTCCTTCAGCTTTTCCCCGGCCGCGTTGAACAGGTGCACGGTCTTGCCGACCGCGCAGGCGAACAGGCTGGCCTTGCCCTTGGGGTCGGCGAAGCTCGCCACCTGCTCCACCCATTTCATGCCGAAGGACGCGACGTCACTGACGGTGCCGTCGGCGGCGATGCGGCGGAGCGCGCCGTCGTCCCCGCCGGAGACGAAGCCGTTGGGGGTGGTATCCGACGCCAGGGCCAGCGCCGCGCCGTCATGCACGGTGATGGGCCGCCAGTCGCCGCGGTCGGCCAGCGCGACCAGTTGTACCGAGCCGTCGCCCAGGGCGAAGGCGACGTGGCGGTTGTCGCGGGAGAAGCGCACCGCGACCACGAAGGCGCCCAGCGCGTGCTGCGTGCCGCGCGAGGTTTCCAGCAGGAAGCGAGGTGTTTCGGTCTGGCTCATGCAAACGGTCCGGTTTGATGGGGGCGATGGAGGGCGGTCACCGACAGGACGAACGGCGTCACGGCCGGCGCGGGCCTGCCATCTCCATGTTCGCCGCACGGCACGCAGGCTGGCGCGCCGGAGCGCATATCGGCTTCAGGCTGGGCGCCATGGCTTCGGCATGACGGAAGTGCGGCTTGCCGGCTGCCGGGGCAGTCATTCAATCCGGCTTCGCGACACGGACACGGACAGACGTGGTCACGGACACGGACGCCGGCAACCGTCGGCGCATCGTGCCACGTCGTGGCGGGCGCACGGCCGTTACGACCAACGGCACCATCCCGCACGGAATTCGACGCTCCGGCGAGTTCGACGCTCCGGCGAGTTCGGCGCCCCGACGCGTTCCACACGGTGAAGTCGCAAGCGGCGGGCCTGCGTCCGCCACGATGGTGTACGCCGGGCTGGAGAAAGCGATCCGCGGAACAACACTAGGCCAGCGATTTGATGATCATCCAGGAGACGCCGAAACGGTCGGCGACCATGCCGAAGCTGGAGGCGAAGAACGTGTTGGTCAGCGGCATCTGCACCTGGCCGCCATCGCTCAGTGCGTCGAACAACTGCCTGGCCTGCGCATCGTCCGCAGCATCCAGCGTCAGCGAGACCCCCTGGAAGCTCGGCGCCCCGCCACAGCGTCCATCGGACGCCATCACCGTGGTGTCGCCGATCTTCAGCGCCGCATGCATCACCTTGTCCGCGCTGCCGGGCGGCAGCATGCCCTCCGGCGGAGGCTCCGGGCTGTCCTTGAAGCGCATCAGCATCTCCACCTCGGCGCCGAGCGCGGTGCGGTAGAAGGCGATGGCTTCCTCGCAGCGCCCGTCGAAGAACAGGTATGGCTGAACGTGCATGCTGGCCTCCTCCAGAGTGGCCGGGCCGTGGCGCGGAACGGCAGGCCTGCCGGGTGGCCTACGCCACCTGGCAGGACTCGAAGCCGCGGCGCAGTTGCGGGCGGTTCAGGTTGCGGCCGATGAACACGATGCGGCTGACGCGCGGCTCGCCGTCCTTCCACGGGCCGATGAAGTCGCCGTCGGCCATCATGTGCACCGCCTGGAAGGCGAAGCGGCGGTCGTCGTTGGCGTAGGCCAGGATGCCCTTGGTGCGCAGCAGGTCCTGGCCCTTGTCCTGCAGCAGCAGGCCGATCCAGGCGTTGAACTTCTCCGGGTCGATCGGCTTCTGCACCTCGAAGCTCATCGAGCTGACGTCGTCGTTGTGCTCATGCTCGTCGTCGTCGAGGAAGTCGGGCGCGAAGCTCAGCACGCGGTTCAGGTCGAAGGCGCCGCGGTCCAGCACCTGCTCGATCGGCAGGGCGGCGCGCTGGGTGCGGTGGATGGTGGCGAACTTGTTGATCGCGCGGATGCGGCGCTCGACGTCCTCCAACTCCTCCGGGGTGACCAGGTCGGTCTTGTTCAGGATGATGACGTCGGCGAAGGCGATCTGGTCCTCGGCCTCATGGCTGTCTTCGAGGCGGGCGGGCAGGTGCTTGGCGTCCACCACGGTGACCACGGCGTCCAGCCGGGCCTTGGCGCGCACGCCCTCATCGACGAAGAAGGTCTGCGCCACCGGGGCGGGGTTGGCCAGGCCGGTGGTCTCGATGATGATGCCGTCGAACTTGTCGCGCCGCTTCATCAGCCCGCCGACGATGCGGATCAGGTCGCCGCGCACGGTGCAGCAGATGCAGCCGTTGTTCATTTCGAACACTTCCTCGTCGGTGTCCACGACGAGGTCGTTGTCCACCCCGAGTTCACCGAACTCGTTGATCACCACGGCGTATTTGCGGCCGTGCTGCTCGCTGAGGATGCGGTTGAGGAGGGTGGTCTTGCCGGCGCCCAGATAGCCGGTGAGCACCGTGACCGGGACCTGGGAGGGTGCGTCCGTCTTGGTTTCCGACATGAGGTGTGTACTCCGGTGCGTTCGAGGTGTTGGAGGCAGATATAGGGCGTGTGGTGGGGCGGGGCCACCTTGGGGGCGCTGCGGGTGTGTGAGTGCTGGTGCGACGCACGGGTGCTTGCGCATGACAAGCAAAATTTCACCACAGAGACCGCGAAGTTCCACACAGAGTTCCACAGGTAGAAAAGAAAGAATCGTGCCACGCGCGGCCCAATAATCAATCTCTGTGAAACTCCGTGCGTTACTTCGTGGTCTCTGTGTTAAAATTCTTTCTCGTCATGCGTAAGCACCCCGGCCGCCGCGCAGAGCTCACCGCCGCCCGAACAAAGTCTCGATCTCCGCCTTCGACAACTTCAGAAAGGTCGGCCGCCCATGGCTGCAGGTGGCGGCGCGCGGCGTCGCCTCCATCTGCCGCAGCAGCGCGTCCATCTCCGCCGCATTCAGCCGCCGCCCCGCCCGGATCGAGCCATGGCAGGCCATCCGCGCGACCACCGCATCCAGCCGCGCCTCCAGCGACGTGCTCTCCTCGAACTCCGCCAGCTCATCGGCCAGGTCGCGCAGCAGCGGCGCCGGCTCCGGATTGCCGAGGACGGCGGGCAGCGCGCGCACCAGCACCGCGCCCGGCCCGAACTCCTCCAGCTCCAGGCCGAGCCGGCCGAGCTCCTCGACGCGGGCCAGCAGGCGGGCGGCGTCGGAGGGCGGCAGCTCCACCACCGCGGGCAGCAGCAGCGGCTGGGAGCGGACGCCGCCCTCCACCATCTGGCTGCGGATGGTCTCGTGCGTGAGGCGTTCGTGCGCGGCGTGCTGGTCCACCACCACCAGCGACCCGTCGGCCGCCACCGCCAGCACGTAGGTGTCCAGCACCTGCGCCACCGGCGCCCCCAGCGGATGCTCGGCGCGCGGCTCCGGTGCCGGGGCGAGAAGGCGGGCGGCCGGGGCGCCCTGCAGCGGCAGTTGGGCGTCGGCCAGGCCGGGCAGCGGCAGGGCGCGGATGCCGCCGGTCGGCGGCGGCCGGGAATAAGCCAGGTGCAGGGACGGACGCGGCGTCACGCGCGGGGCGGGGACGTCGCTGCCGGCCCCGCCGGCCAGGGCGCGCTGCAGGCTGCCGATCAGCAGGGCGCGCACCGCGCCAGGGTCGCGGAAGCGCAGCTCGGCCTTGGTGGGGTGGACGTTGACGTCCACCTCCCCGGGCGGGATTTCCAGGAACAGTGCCACGATCGGGTGGCGGCCGGCGGCGATCACGTCGCGGTAGGCGACGCGCACCGCGGCCTTCAGCATCGGGTCGGTCACCGGGCGGTTGTTCACCGTCAGCGCCTGGGCGGCGCCGGTGGCGCGGGTCACGGTGGGGGCGCAGGCGAAGCCCTCCAGCCGCAGCGGACCGCGGTCCCCGGTGATGGGCAGCAGCGCGGCGGCGGCCTCGGGGCCCAGCAGAGCGGCGACGCGGGCGGCGCGGTCCTGGGCCGGGAGGTCGAACCCGGTGCGCCCGCCGCTCTCCAGCCGGAAGGCCACGCCGGGGGCGGCCAGCGCCAGGCGGCGCACCGCGGCCTCGGCCTGGTCGGCTTCGGTGCGCGGGTGCTTGAGGAACTTGCGCCGCGCCGGGGTGGCATAGAACAGGTCGCGCACCACCACGCGGGTGCCGACGGGCCCCGGCGCCGGGGTGACGGCGGAGACCTGCCCGCCCTCCACGGTGATGGCGCAGGCATGGTCGGCGTCGTGCGGGCGGGAGGTGATGGCGAGGCGGGCGGCGGCGCCGATCGACGGCAGCGCCTCGCCGCGGAAGCCCAGCGTGGCGATCGCGGTCAGGTCCCCGGCGGGCAGCTTGGACGTGGCGTGGCGCAGCACCGCCAACGCCAGTTCGTCGGCGGTCATGCCGGCGCCGTCGTCGGTGACCTCGATGCGGTCGATGCCGCCGTTGTCGAGCGCGACGGCAATGCGGGTGGCGCCGGCGTCGAGCGCGTTCTCCACCAGCTCCTTCACTGCGGCGGCGGGGCGTTCGATCACCTCGCCGGCGGCGATGCGGTTCACGGTGTCGGTGGGGAGGATGCGGATGGCGGGCACGTCGGTCGCCTGATCGAGTTGCGGGCGGGGAACATAGCGCGATCAGGGGGATGGCGACCACCCTGGAGACGTGCCCCCCGGGAGATGTGCCCCCGGGAGATGTGCCCCCGGGAGATGTGCCAGGGCTGGCAGGGGGCGGCTTGCGGCTTTGCGGAACCGGTTGACCGGATCGCCTGTGCGTTTCTTTGGGGCTGCGCGGCGCGCCGTTGCTTTAGCAAGCATTCAACACGGAGGAGAAGGTAGGGGGCCACGGAGGGCCACGGAGTTGGTGGCGGCGCGATGGCCGTCGTTTCATCACCGGCTCCGTGGCCCTCCGTGGCCCTCCTTCTTCTCCGTGTTGAATGCTTTGCGGCGCTGCGGTTCGCCGCCGGATTTCGGAGGCATTCGCTGGCAGCGCGGCCCAGGGGTCGGTCACGGGCGGGGCGAACCCGGGACTTTCCGGCACAGCGCTCCCGCGGCACCAAAAGCGCCGAACCTGCGGCTTCATGGCACAGCGCTCACTGCGGCACGGGGCCTGCCGGGCCTGGGATGGCGTGCGGCTTTGACGCCGCCAACCCCCATTCGCATAGTTCACGCGACGCAGGGGGGAGGCACTGGCGATGGCGGACTATCCGGACTTTCTCGACTCGACCGACCTGATCGCCGACGGCGCGGCACTGCGGGAGCGGCTGCAGCGTGACGGCTACCTGTTCATCCGCGGCCTGTTGCCGGCCGACACCATCGCCTCGGTGCGCGGGCGCCTGTTGCGCCAGGCCGCGGCCGGTGGCTGGCTGGACCCGGACAGCCCGGTCGAGGCCGGCATCGCCAACCAGGACGCCGCCTGCAAGGACCCGGAAGAGCGCTACATGCAGGTGTTCCGCACCCTGTGGCGCGATGAGGCGCTGCACCGGCTGCGCACCCACCCCGCCGTGCTGGGCCTGTTCACCCGCATCTTCGGCGAGCCGGCGCTGGCGCACCCGATGTTCGTGCAGCGCAACATCTTCCCGCAGGCGGGCGCCTTCGACTTCACCACCGGCGAGCACCAGGACCGGGTGCATATCGGCGGCGCCACCAGCTATGCGCTGTGGATGCCGCTGGGCGACTGCCCGCGGGAGAAGGGGGCGCTGGCGGTGGCGGCCGGGTCGCACCGGGGCGGTATCCTGCCCACCAAGGTGGGGTCCGGCGCCGGCGGCATGGACATCGCCGTGCCGATCCCCGGCACCTGGGTCACCGGCGGCTTCCGGGCCGGCGATGCGCTGATCTTCCAGGACGTGACGGTGCACAAGGCGCTGCCCAACCGCTCGCGCGAGATCCGCATGTCGTTCGACGCCCGCTATCAGCCGGCGAGCCAGCCGATCGCCGACACCAACATGGTGCCCTATGCCGGCTGCGGCACCTGGGAGGAGGTCTATGCCGGCTGGGAGTCCACCGACGACCAGTATTACTGGCGGGACCTGGCGCCGGAGGTGGTGCCGCTGGACCGCAGCCATTACGAGAAACGCGACGCCATGGCGTTCGACATGGCCGAACGCGGGGACCGCGCCGCGCGCGACGCCATCCTGCGCATCATCCAGCGTGACCGGGACGCGGCGAAGCGGGCCCGGGCGGAACGCCTGCTGGAGCGGCTGGACGCCGGCTGAGCCACAAGCGTCCCTGCCGACACGCCGCCTACAGCGGGACGCCGGACATCGGACCCGGGCCCAGGTTGTTCTCCACCGCCTTCACGCCGGGCACCGCCTTCGCCGTGGCTTCGGCCGCCGCCGCCTCGCCGGCGTTCTCGACCGCGCCCCAGAGGCGCACATTGCCGTCCTTCACGGTCACGTTGATGACCACCCCGTCGCGCTGGTGCTGCTCCAGCAGCTTCTGCACCAGCGCCTGGCGGAGGTGCCGGTCCGCGGCGGCGCCGGGCTCATGGCGATCGACGATGATGTTGGCCAGGCCGTGCAGCAGGTTGGCGCGGCTGACGATGCCCGCGAGCCGGCCGTCGCGCAGCACCGGAACGCGCTTGATGCGGTGACGCTCCAGCAGTTGCGCGATTTCGTTCACCGGCCGGTCTTCGTCCACCGTCATGACGTGGCGCGTCATCACCGCGCCGGCGGTGCGGCCATGCGCCTTGTCCTGCGCCACGGGCTGGCCGGACTGGACCGCCTCCAGCCACCAGGGGCGGCGCGCGCCGGCGGGAGTTGCGTCCCCGGTGCGCAGCAGGTCGCCCTCGCTGACGATGCCCACGACGTGCTGCGCGCTGTCCACCACCGGAACCGCGCTGATCCGGTGCTTCAGCAGCAGGTCAACGATTTCATGCACAGGCGTGGTCTCGGTGACCGAAATGACGTTGACCGTCATTACATCCTTTGCCTGCATAAGCGGCTGTTCCTTCTCATAGGGCGAACGGCGCTGCGTGATCGGCCCGCCTGCCGCCACCATCGCGTTGCCGACATGCTAACGCCCCGGGTCGCCCGGGCATTGATCCAGATCAGGCGGTGCGCCACGCGCTCCCGCGCGCGATCCGGCGCGGCAGCGATACGGGGACGCGCCCGGGCGGACCGGCCCGGCGCGGGCCGGACTGTCCCCGCTGGCAGTCGGCCCCAATTCGTCCTAATCCCTGCCTTCCACGGCCGGTCCGGGCCGGTATTCATGGCGCGGGATGTGGGTGCCGGGCTGGCCCGACATTGGGGCCCGCCCCAGGACCCGGCCACGACACAGTGCGGAGGGACAGAGTATGCGCGAAATCGGCCATTTCATCGGCGGTAAGCCGGTCGCCGGCACCAGCGGGCGCTTCGGCGACGTGTTCAACCCAGCCTCCGGCGAGCTGTCCGCCCGCGTCGCGCTGGCCAGCGCCGATGAGGTGAACAAGGTGGTCGCCACCGCCGCGGCGGCCTGGCCGGCCTGGGCCAACACGCCGCCGCTGCGCCGCGCCCGGGTGATGTTCAAGCTGAAGGAACTGCTGGAGCGCGACCGCAAGGAACTCTCCGCCATCATCACCGCCGAACACGGCAAGGTGCTGTCCGACGCCGACGGCGAGGTGCAGCGCGGCCTGGAAGTGGTGGAGTTCGCCTGCGGCATCCCGCACCTGATGAAGGGCGAGTTCACCGACATGGTGGGCACCGGCATCGACGCCTGGTCGATCCGCCAGCCGCTGGGCGTGGTCGCCGGCATCACCCCGTTCAACTTCCCCCTGATGGTGCCGCTGTGGATGATCCCGGTGGCGCTGGCCTGCGGCAACTGCTTCATCCTGAAGCCGTCGGAGAAGGACCCCTCCGTCTCCCTGAAGCTGGCCGAGCTGCTGAAGGAAGCCGGCCTGCCGGATGGCGTGTTCAGCGTGGTGCAGGGCGCGCGCGAGGCGGTGGAGACCATCATGGCCCACCCCGACATCGCCGCGATCAGCTTCGTCGGCTCCACCGCGATTGCCGAAACGATCTATCGGGGCGGCACCTCGCACGGCAAGCGCGTGCAGGCGCTGGGCGGGGCGAAGAACCACCTGGTGGTGATGCCGGACGCCAACCTGGACGACGCGGTGGATGCGCTGATGGGCAGCGCCTATGGCGCGGCAGGCGAGCGCTGCATGGCGGTCTCGGTCGCGGTCGCCGTGGGCGGCGTGGGCGACAAGCTGGTGGAGAAGCTGGCGCCGCGGGTGCGTTCGCTGAAGATCGCGCCGGGCACCGATCCGGAAGCCGAAATGGGCCCGCTGGTCACCCGCGAGCACCGCGAGAAGGTGAAGGGCTATGTGGACCTGGGCGTGAAGGAAGGCGCAAAGCTGGTCGTGGACGGGCGCGACCTGAAGCTGCAGGGCTATGAGAACGGCTTCTTCCTGGGCGGCTGCCTGTTCGACGACGTCACCCCCGAGATGCGCATCTACAAGGAGGAGATCTTCGGCCCGGTGCTGAGCGTGGTACGCGCGCCGGACCTGGCCTCGGCGACGCAGATGATCAACGCGCATGAATACGGCAACGGCGTGTCGCTGTTCACCGGCGACGGCGGGGCGGCGCGCGATTTCACCAATGCCATCCAGATCGGCATGGTGGGCGTGAACGTGCCGATCCCGGTGCCGATGGCGTTCCATTCCTTCGGTGGGTGGAAGCACTCGCTGTTCGGCGACCACCACATCTACGGGCCGGAGGGCGTGCGCTTCTACACGCGCTACAAGGCGATCACCCAGCGCTGGTCGGGCGGCGCCCGGCGCGGGCCGGAATATGTCATGCCGACGCTGGGGCGGTAGCCTGCATGTCGTGAGGCCGGCGTCCCGTTTCCCGCCGGCCTCGCGCCTTCGGGCGTTGCGCCCGCTTGTGTCCCCCGGTGCCCCAGTGCTGGCGCGCCGGTGCCCGCGTGATGGTTGTGGCGGGTGCCCGGGGCGTGTGACCGGGGCGTGTGACCGGGGCGGGTGCCCGCGACCGCAGTTCTGTGGCGGGGTGGGATCGCGGCCTTCGGGGCGAAGTCTGTGACGATGCGTTCGGGCAGGAGAAGTCAGACCCGCCTTGATCAGGCCGCCCGCACCACCGGCGCCGCGCCATTCACACCGCCAGACAAGCACCCCGAAATCGGGCTCCGGCACACCGGCCACGCCGGCCGGGAAGCCGCCGGCGCACCGCGGCCCCGTGCATCCCGCCGGCCTGCACCTCCATTTCCCTTCATCTCTCTTCTCTTCTTCTACCTCTCTTATCTTTTTACAACATCATCTCATTTTTCCCCTCATCTCTCTCTCTCACCTTATCTCGCTCATCTATGACAACAGTATCTACTATGTGGGTGCCTGAGTCGATCGCCACGTCGCTCAGCGGCCTCACTTCGCTCAATCTGTTCGGGCAACGCTATCGGTGTCGCATGGCGCCTGAGTCGATCGCCGCGTCGCTCAGCGGGTTCACCTCGCTTTATCTGTATCGACAACAGCTATCGGCGACTGCTGGCGCCTTAGTCGATCGCCGTGTCTCTCACCGGGCTCACCTCGCTCTAGTCTAGTGGAACAGTTATTGGTGACGTTGGCGCCCGAGCGATCGCCACGTCGCTCAGCGGCCTCACCTCGCTCGATCTATCTTAACAACAGCATCGGCGACTGCGTGGCGCCCGAGTCGATCGCCGCGTCGCTCACCTGGCTCACCTCGCTCAATCTGTGAGGCAACAGCTTCGGCGACGCTGGCACCCGAGCGATCGCCACGTCGCTAACCGGCCTCACCTTGCTCGATCTATCTGTATAACAGCATCGGCGATGCTGGCGCCCGAGCGATCGCCGCGTCGCTCAGCGGGCTCACCTCGCTCAATCTGTGCTACAACAGCATCGGCGACTGCTGGCGCCCTAGTCGATCGCCGCGTCGCTCACCGCGCTCACCTCGCTCTATCTGTGGCGTCAACAGTGTCGGCGTCTGCTCGCGCCCGAATCGATCGCCTCGTCGCTCAGCGGTCTCACCTCGCTCTATCTGTCCGGCAACAGCATCCGCGCCGCTCGCGCCCTACCGATCGCCGCGTCGCTCACCTCTCTCACCTCTCTCTATCTCGATACAACAGTATCCGTGCAGCGCGCGCTCTATCGATCCTTGATGCTTACTCCTCGGTCTAAGCCTTCAGCTACGCTTCCTTTTCCTTCGTTATAACTCCGGCATTGACTTTTTGTTGCCGAAAGAGTGCGTTGTAGACTCTTTGTTCCCTCTAGGCCATTCTCTCCACCTATCTGTCTCTTCTGCGATTGCAGAATAGTATCAATTACTCTACGACCTCTGAACTAATTGAAGCTGCTTGTTGTTCTCTATTATTCTGTCCGCTATACTTCTCTGCTTCTGTTTCTTTATCCTAAAATAATTCCTACTATATCCCTATCTATATCCATATACACCCTTCATCTTTCAACACTATAAATATTCTGATTGCAGATTTGTTCTCCTCTACTCTTGCTAGCGTCCAGCTCTATTTGTTTTACTTTCTCTTCCAGTAGATGATGCTCTTCACTCATCTTTTCTTTCTGACCTATCGCAGCCTCTATCTTCTTTTCTGTTAGACCGCCGCCAGTACTATCTCTCTATCTCATGAGTGGCTGAAGACTATCCGCTATCTCTTCTTAACCAGTCCTATCTTCTTCTTTATCTACAAGTCTTATGACTGCAAGCAGTATTTTCCTTCTCTATGAACACTTCCTTCTCTCTTACCTACCCTAATATCTTCTAATTTCCTGCTCATCCTCCTGCTATCCCTTCTATTTTGCCGCTCTTTAGCATTTACAGTCTCTTCTATAGCTTCCATCTTCTTTTTCTAACTCTGAGCTATCCTCTTCTCATCACTTTCTTTACTCCATCCCCGCCTTACTCTCTTTCAGTTCTATATCTCTCTGTTTTTTCTTCTCTCTTTCCATCTCTCTGTTCTTATCCCACTTCTTACTTTTGTCTATCCTTTTCACGTACCCTGTCTACGCGATTTTCGCCGGTCTTCTTACGAGAGTGAACAACGTGCCTTGCTTCTCTTTTCTCTATCTATCTCTGCACTGTTGTCTCACACTTTCTCTATCTCTTTGCCCCCGCCTCTCTGCTCTATATCAATCTGCTCTATCCGAATTATCTGACTGTCTCTGTCTATTGCTTCCTCTACATAGTCTTATCTCTGTCTATCAGTAAGAGCGAGTTTCTTCTTTTCTCATCTCTCCATCTTATCTCTATTTCTTTTTTTTTTTAACTGATCACTCTTTTCTGCCCGAGTGTGCAGTGCTTTAGTACACCGCGAGTGAACTTCTGTAGTGCGTTCGCCGCTACCACGCAGTATCACCGTTGCTTCCTTCCCTCTCATCCAGTCTCAGCTACTTCATCCAATCTCATACCTTTATCCTCTTTCACTTTATTCTCACAATATCTCTTTCTCATAGTTTTATCCTCATTAACCTATAATATCATCTTTTCTAATTCTTACTTACCAACTATTTCCTTTTTTATCTTCTTCTTTTCCTTTTTCCCTTCCTCTTTTTCCTACTTCATTTCTTCTACTACTTTCACTTTCATATCATTCACACTATCCTCCTATCTTTATTATCTAATTTTTCCTTTATTTCCCATATCTTCCTTACATTCATCCTCTCCTCTATCTTTCTCTATCACACCTACCTTTTATTCCTCCTCATCATTTTCTTCTTCATCTTTTTTCCTCATCTTTTCCCTTTCCACTAATACAACACCCCGCATCCCCGCCCCACGGCACCACATGGTTTGAACCGCCGCGCCGACGCTCGTAGGGTGCGCCCCGCTCCGACACCGCGAGGCGTTCTCCATGCATGTTTCCTCTCCCGGCACCCAGGCCGCCGCCGCGCGGCCCGGCCGCGGCGTGGTCTAGTCCCACATGCTCTCGGTTTTCCTCTACCCGGACTTCAACCCGGTCTTCCTGCATGTCGGCCCGTTCTCCATCCGCTGGTACGCCCTGGCCTACATCGTCGGCCTGGTACTCGGCTGGCGCCTGCTGCGTCGGCTGGTGCTGCGCGTGCCGGAGGTCGCAACGCCCATCCAGGTGGACGATTTCCTCACCTGGGCCACGCTGGGCGTCGTGCTGGGCGGCCGGCTGGGATACGTGCTGTTCTACCAGCCGGAGCTGTACTTCGCGCACCCGCTGCTGATCTTCGCGGTCTGGGACGGCGGCATGAGCTTCCACGGCGGCATCATCGGCGTCGCCGTGGCCATCTCCATCTTCTGCTACCGCAACGCCATCCCCATCCTGGGCTTCGCCGACCGGGTGGCGGTGTGCGCGCCGATCGGCCTGGGCCTGGGCCGCATCGCCAACTTCATCAACGGCGAGCTGTGGGGCCGGCCGGCGCCGCTGTGGTGGCCCGGCGCCATGGTGTTCCCCCGCGCCACGCCCACGGCACACCCGTCGCTGCACACCTGGGATGCCCTGCGCAGCACGGTGTGCTCCGGCCTGCTGCCGGCCAGTTGCGTGCCACGCTATCCCAGCGAGCTGTATGAGGCCTTCCTGGAAGGCCTGGTCCTGTTCATCGTGATGTTCGCCCTGTCACGCAGCGATCGCCTGCGTGCCCGCTTCGGCATGCTGACCGGCTGCTTCCTGGTGGGCTACGCCATCGCCCGCATCACCGGCGAGACCTTCCGGGAGCCGGACGCCTTCCTGGGGTTCCTCGCCTTCGGCACCACGATGGGGCAGATCCTGTCCATTCCCATGCTGCTGATCGGCCTGTGGCTGATCTGGCGCGCCCGCGCCCGGCCGCTGCGCACATGAGCACCGAGCGGCTGGACGCGTTCATGGCGCGCGCCAACGCCGCATACTACGCGACGCACGACCCGTTCGCCGACTTCACCACCTCGCCGGAAATCAGCCAGGTGTTCGGCGAGATCCTGGGCCTGTGGGCGGCGGTAAGCTGGCAGTTGCTGGGCAGCCCCGACCCGGTGCTGCTGGTGGAGGCCGGCCCCGGCCGCGGCACGCTGATGGCCGACGCGCTGCGGGCGGTGTCCAAGGTGGCGCCGGCGTTCCATGCCGCGTTGCGCCTGCACCTGGTGGAGACCTCGCCCCGCCTGCGAGCCGAACAGGCGCGGCGGCTGCCGGACGCGACCTGGCACGACGCGCTGGACGACGTGCCGCGCGGCCCGATGCTGCTGCTGGCCAACGAATTCCTCGACGCACTGCCCATCCGCCAGTTCATCCGCCGCGGCGGAGGCTGGGCCGAGCGGTTCGTGGGGCCGGAGGGCGGGGTGGAACGGGCCAGCGGGGAGGGGCCGGCGGACTGGGGCTGGGACCCCGGCCTGGCGAACGCCGCCGAGGGAACGGTGCTGGAACTCTGCGAACCGGCCCGCGCCTTCGCCGTCGCCCTGGCGGAGCGCTTTGCCGCCGATCCGGGCGCCGCGCTGCTGCTGGACTACGGCCCGGAGCACAGCACGCCGGGCGACAGCCTGCAGGCGCTGGCCGGTGGCAAGCCGGCCGATCCGTTCGGTGCGCCCGGCACCGCCGACCTCACCGCGCATGTGGATTTCGCCGCCCTGGCCCGGGACGCTACGCGCCACGGTGCCAGTGCCCAGGGCCCACTGCCCCAAGGCCTGTTCCTCGCCCGGCTCGGCCTGTTCCAGCGCACCGACCGGCTGGCACGGAACCAGCCGCCCGCCCGTGCCTCGGCGCTGATCGAGGCCGCACGGCGCCTGGCGGAACCGGACCGCATGGGGCGGCTGTTCAAGGCGCTGGCGCTGACGCACCCGACCTGCCCGGTGCTGCCCGGGTTCGAGGCGGGATAGCAACCCGCGCGGCATTCGACACACGCCGACGGTTCGCTTCATGCCCCGGCGCGGGTGCCATGAAGCCCAGGGGATAGCGCCGCCCTGGTTCGCCCCGCCTTGCACCTGGACCGATCGCGCGGACCGGATGGCCATCTGCGGAGACGCGAAGGCTGCCGAAATCATGCCGTAGCGCGCCCCGGGGATGAAGGCCGGAAGGCCCGAAGGGTCAATTCGTCGGTTGCGCCTTCCGTCTGGGCGACCGCATTTGCGCGCCCGCCAGCGCCTGCCGCATGGTGCCTGTCCGTCCAACACAGCAGGAAGACGCCCATGTTGAGCAGCACCGACCGCATCCTGGTCAGCCATGTCGGCAGCCTGCCGCGCCCGGACGCATTGTCCGACCTGCTGATCCGCCAGGAAGCCGGCGAGACGATCGATACCACTGAACTGGCCCGCCAGGTGGAGGCGGCAACCGCACACGTGATCGACAGGCAGGTCGAAGCTGGTGTTGACGTCGGCAACGATGGCGAACAGTCGCGCGTCGCCTTCCAGACCTACGTGCCGCGCTGCCTGTGCGGCTTCGGCGGCGAGTCCAAACGCCCGCCGGCCCGCGACCAGCGGGAATTCCCCAGCTATGTCCGGCAGACCGCCAGGCGCTTCCCGCACACGGGCCGCCTGACCAACGCGCCGGCCGCATTGTCGGAGGTGCGCTACGTCAACAGCGCGCCGATCACCGAAGACGCCGCCCGGCTCAAGCGCCTGGGCGGCCGCTTCCGCGAATGCTTCATGACGGCGCCGTCTCCCGGCATCGTCGCCACGACGATGCTCAACCAGCACTACGACAGCCACGAGGCCTATCTGATGGCGCTGGCGGACGCGCTGTCGCAGGAGTACCGCGCCATCCACGATGCCGGCCTGGTGCTGCAGATCGACGCACCGGACCTGGCGATGGAGCGGCACCGGTTCTTCGATCACCTGGCGGAGGCGGACTTCCTCCGCCAGCTCGACCTGCACGTGGAGGCCATCAACCGCGGCATTGCGGGCATTCCCCGCGAGCGGATCCGGCTGCATGTCTGCTGGGGCAACAATGACGGGCCGCACATCTACGACATACCGATGGCCACCATCCTGCCGGCGCTGTACCGCGCCAATGTCGGTGCCCTGTCGATCGAGTTCGCAAATCCACGGCATCAGCACGAATACGACGCGCTGCGCAGCAACAAGCTGCCCGCGCACATGCTGCTGATGCCGGGCGTTCTGGATACGACGACGAACTTCGTCGAACATCCGGAAATCGTCGCACGGCGGCTGGAGGAAGCCGTGGCGGTGGTCGGCGATCGTGAGCGGGTGATCGCCGGAACGGATTGCGGCTTCGGCACCTTTGCCGGCCGCGAATACGTGGCGGAGGAAATCGTCTGGGTGAAACTCGCCGCCGCGGCCGAGGGCGCCCGGATCGCGTCGCGGCGCCTGTGGGGACGAACGGGGGATTGATGGCACCTCCTGCGGCCCATCCTGGCCGCCCGCTCGTTCGGTGGCGGCTCATCATGGCCGTCCGCCCATACCGGCGCATCCGCCCCTTCCGGAACGAACGAAAGGAAGCGTAACCGTACCGATTGCCTGCCCCCCGGACCGCCGTGCCAGGGAACCCGACCCCACCGTGCCAGGGAACCCGACCCCACCCCGCTTCGTTGTTCCTGCCCGGCCCCGGCGCCTGCCCCAGGCAGCCGGGCAACACGCACGCCCGGAGACACGGATATGGCCCAGATCGAGCACATCGTCGTTCTCGCCCTGGAGAACCGGTCCTTCGACTGCATGCTCGGCTGGCTCTACCCGAACCGCCCGGATTTCGACGGCCTGCCCGGCGACGCGTGCAACCCCTGGCACCACGACGACGGCCGCGTGGAGTCCATTCCGGCGTGGAACGACGACCGCCTTACCCCGGAAGCCGCCTGCATCCCGGACCCCGACCCGGGCGAGCTGTTCGACGACATCAACATGCAGATCTTCGGCCTGCATCCCGACGGCACGCCGCGGATGAATGGTTTCGTTGACAACTACATGCGCCAGCCGCCGGACGGCACACGGCGCGATCCCCGCGCCCCGATGCATTGCTTCACCCCGCAGCAGGTGCCGGTGCTCAGCACGCTCGCCCGCAGCTTCGGCGTGTCCGACCGCTGGTTCGCCTCCGCCCCGTGCCAGACCTGGCCCAACCGGCTGTTCCTGCACACCGGCACCGGCGGCGGGCGGGTGAACAACGACACCATCCCGATGCCCTTCCTGCTGCCCACCGTGTTCCGCCAGTTGGAACGCCGCGGCGCCACCTGGAAAGTGTATTTCCACGACCTGCCGCAGACCGCGGCGTTGGCCGATCTGTGGCTGCGCATCCCCACGCATTTCCGCTTCTTCAACCCGGAATTCGCCGACGACGCCAACGAGGGCACGCTGCCGAACTACAGCTTCATCGAGCCCGGCTACTTCACCAGCCGCCTGCTGAACCGCGTGCCCAACGACGCGCATCCGCCGCACAACGTCGCCTATGCCGAACAACTGGTCGCCGCGGTGTACAACGCCGTCCGCGCCAGCCCGGCCTGGGACCGCACGCTGCTGATCATCACCTTCGACGAGCACGGCGGCTGCTTCGACCACGTGCCCCCGCCGACCGCCGTGCCCACCGGCAGCGCCGCGCCGGACGGCTTCGCGTTCGACCGCTACGGCGTGCGCGTGCCCGCGGTGATCGTCTCGCCCTATGTCGCCGCCGGCAGCGTGCTGCGCCCGCCGGCGGACGGGCCGCCCTTCGACCACACCTCGATCATCGCCACGCTGAACGCGCTGTTCGACCTGGGGGAGCCGCTCAGCCCGCGGGTCGCCGCCGCGCCGGACCTGCTGTCCGTGCTGCGCCCCGGCAATCCGGACAACCAGGGGCCGCCGAACATCCCGGCCAGCGCGCTGCGCGCCACGCGGGAGGAAACCCGGGCGCTGCATCGCCTGGGCGCCAACGGCCACCAGCGCCGGATGCGCCACGCCGGCGCCATGGCGCCCGCCCTGCTGGCGGCTGCCGTCGCCCACACGCACCGGGCGGGCCACCAGGTGCGCCGGCGCCGCCGCCGTTTGTGACGTCGGCCAAGCGGCGCGCCGTCTCGCGGCGGGCAGGACCGGCGCATCCGGGTCCGACGCAAGCGCCACGCCTGTGCCCCCGATGCAGCACGGCGGATTCGTCCCCGATGCAGGCCGGATGTGCGTCCGATGCGCGCCGGGTGCGTGTCGGATGCCCCTCGGCGAATGCCGGATGCGTCTCCGCCGCACGCCGGTTCACCGCCGATCCGTCCCCAGTGCGCCGCCGGTGCGCCGCCGGATGCACCCCCGAAACGTCCCCGGGGGAGCTTCCTTCATCCTTGCTTAACGGGACCGGCGTATGGAGCCGCCGTACTGCCGCGGAACGAAATGGGGCACCCGATGGCCGAGCGATTTGATCAGCACCAGCAACGGCGCATGCGCGCGTTTCGGGTGACGGAAGCCGATCTGTCGGCACTCGCGGCCCGGGCGCCGCTTCTGCAGCAACGCATGCCGACGCTGCTCGACGCACTGCATGCGACCTTCACGCCATGGCCCGCCTTGTACGCGGCGATGCAGAAGCCGCAGGTCAACACAATCCGCACCCGCCACTGGGTGCGTGTCGCGTCCGGCCAACTGGGGGAGGGCTTCATCGACTCGGCCCGGCAACTCGCCACCGCCTTCTACGAGCATCAGGTCCCCGGCTACGCCGTGGCGATCTGCCACGCGACGGTTGCCAACGCCCTGGCCGAGGAGCTGTCACGCGACGCCGGCGGCCGCTGGAAAACGCGGGACCGCGCGGCCCGGACCGCGGCCATCCACACGCAGTTGAACAAGGTCGCCTGGCTCGACCTCGAGGTGCTGCTGGAGGTGTACGCCGAGGCCGAGGTCGCGGCCCGCCGGCGTGAACTGGCGCGCATGGCCGGTACCTTCGAGACCGAGATCGGCGGCGTCGTGCAAGGCGTCGAGCGCTCGGCGCAGGAGGTGGAGGCCGGGCTGCGCACGCTGTCACAGGCCGCCGACCGCTCCACCCACAGTGCGACATCTGTCGCCGCCGCGGCCGAACAGGCCAGCAGCAACGTCACCGCCGTCGCCGCCGCGGCGGAACAACTGTCCACCTCGATCGGCGAGATCACCCAGCAGGTCGAGAAGTCCACCCGCATCGCCGGCAAGGGCAGCGAGGAGGCGCAGCGCACCAGCGCCATCGTCAAGGCGCTGAACGACGGGGCGGAGCGGATCGGCGCGGTGGTCAGCCTGATCAACAGCATCGCCGGCCAGACCAACCTGCTGGCGCTGAACGCCACGATCGAGGCGGCCCGGGCCGGCGAGGCCGGCAAGGGCTTCGCCGTGGTGGCGTCGGAGGTGAAAAGCCTGGCCAACCAGACCGCCAAGGCCACCGAGGACATCGGCCAGCAGATCAGCCAGATTCAGCGCGCCGCCGCGGAAGCCGCCACCGCCATCGGGGCCATCAGCGGCACCATGGACGAGATCAACGGCATCGCCGCGATCGTCGCCAGCGCCGTGCAGGAACAGGGCGTGACAACCAACGAGATCGCCCGCAGCGTGCAGGAGGCCGCCGCCGGCAACCGCCAGAGCACGGAAATGATGCAGGGCATCGCCACCGACGCCAAACAGGCCTTCCAGCTTGCCACCCAGCTTGGCGGCGCGGTGGAGGAGCTGGGCCGGCAGTCGGCGTCACTGCGCCGGGCGGTCGGCGGATTCCTGGGACAGGTGCGGGCTGCCTGAACTGGTGGGGAAGGCCCGTCGCCCAGGACGGTTCACGGGCAAACCCAACCGCGTCGTGGCGGGCGGAGGGCCGCCAGCCACGACTTCCGCGCACGCATTGTCTTCACAGGTCCGCGATAAGGCCAATCGTTACGGGAATGGAGATGAGGGAAGTCCACGTAGAAATGGCCACCAGTCCTGCAATCTCCTCCGGATCATTTCCCCACTTCTGCGCCACAACATAGCTTGTCATGGCAACAGGCATGGCACATTGCAGGATCAGCACCGAACGCGCAGGCTCCGGAAGGTCGAACATCGACGCTATGACAATGGCAACGCCCGCACCCGCGCCAATGCGCAGCACCGAAAAGACAAACCCCCGTGCCAAAGCCACTGGCCTCAGGCGGGCCAGCGACGCCCCGACCAGCATCAGGGTCATGGGCACGGCCATGGTTCCCAACAATTGGACCGACATCAGGATTGACGGCGGAATGTCGAGCCGCAGGAACCGGACGGATACGCCGGCGACGACCGATAGGATGAGGGGGTTGCAAATCCGCGAAAACGCACCCTCTCGACTGGCCGTGATCAACGCCACCAGGGCCATGTTGAAGACCAGCGAAATCGCGGAGAACGCGGCCGCGTAACCGACAGCCCTGCGCCCGAACACGAAGATGACCAGTGGGATTCCCAGATATGCGGCGTTTCCCCACGTCACGGAGGGCAGGTATGTCTGCACATTCAAGCGGCTTGCCTTGAGGAGCAGAGTTCCGATGACCGCCATCGTCCCGAGCGATGCAGCGGCAGCGAGTGCCATCGTCGTGAATGCGCTGGTCGATATCCCGGCACTGACAAGCGAACTGAAGATCAGGCAGGGCAGCGCCAGGTCGGTCGCCATCGCTGCAAGCGTGCCATTGTCGAATGGTCGTCCAACCCCGACCCAAATGTAACCCATCGCCATGCCGAAGAAAACAGGAAGAAGCACGGTTAGAAGAGCGACTGTCACTTCTATCCCTCCCGAATGACCTATTGAACGACTATTGATACAGCGCGGAGCTGGAAATTGCCTGCGCTCTGAGTTACTCTATCCCCGATGCCATGATAACTCAGTGACATTCTTCACTATAAACGCGGCAGTATGAATTCGACACCGTAGATCGGGCAGCCGTGCTTCAAACATGACTTGAGAAATGGACCAGGCGAAGCGCCTGATTTCCTTCGCGTTGTGGAATTCAAGCCCGATCGGCATCATGCGCCCGGAGCGTGATACGCTGTAAGGTGGACCAATATTCGTGACAACTCCCGTCACGACACTGTCTATTCACCTTCTGCCGGAAATTGAAGGCGATACTGCAGAGGCCGGTCGTGTCGCCAGGCGCTGCAACTGGAGCAGAAGTTCCGACGGAACCGCGATCCCCTCCATGCATTGCCGACGCCGCTCGGCCATGCGGCGGTCACCCGGCAGCCGGACATTGGGTTCGGCGACCACGGATGCGCAGAGGCCGGCAACCCGATCTGCGAAAGTCACGCCCCCAAACCTGTCCGGATCAAAGGCAACCACCATGGCGCCGGTGGCAAGCGGCGGACCG
The DNA here is from genome assembly GCA_963721065.1 of uncultured Alphaproteobacteria bacterium. Lineage (GTDB taxonomy): Bacteria > Pseudomonadota > Alphaproteobacteria > Acetobacterales > Acetobacteraceae > CAWBLP01. Next base: position 288,226 of record CAVRHO010000005.1, on the reverse strand, counting down.
CAGTCGTTGAAGAAGGAAGAACATTCCGACGAGAGCGCGGAACCGGTCAGAGCACCGGCAATCAGATCGATCATCATGGCCAATGCCGCGCCCTTCGCGCCGCCTATGGCAGCCAGCGTGCCATGGAGCGCAGCAACCGGGCAGGTGGTCGGCTGCCCGTTCGAATCCAGGGCCCAGCCTTCCGGGATGCTGGTGCCGCGCTGCGCCGCCAGGTTGATCCGCCCCTGTGTCACGACGCCCATGGAAAGATCCACGGTCAGCGGCGGGCTTCCACGTCTTGGACAGGCGAAGGCGATCGGGTTCGTCCCGAACAGCGGGGCCTTCCCGCCCGGGGCCGCTATCGTTCGGGGCGAGTTGCATACCATAAGCGCGGCCAGCCCTTGGCTCGCCAGGTCCTCGACGTGGTGCCCCAGCACGCCGCAGTGATGCGTGCGGCAGATCGCAGCGGCTGCCACCCCCGTTACCGGCGTCAACTCCAGGAGCCCGCGAATGGCTGATGCGATGGCCGGATATGCAAAGCCATGATGGGCATCGACACGGATACCCGCCGGCCCAATCGCCGAGACCACGGGTGTCGCACGCCCATCCACCCGACCATGCCGGGCGTGTTCGGCATATCGTGGAACCATGGCGACGCCGTGGGACGGGATGCCGTCCATTTCGGCTCTTACAAGTGCGGCGGCGACAGTCGCGGCGTTGCTCGAAGTGACCCCGGCGGACACGAGGGCTCGCTGCGCAATATCGCGCAGCCTGCCGGCAGAGACGACTTCGATGCCGGCATGTGCGCCGTCTGGCCGAACATTCTGCACCGCGTGTGTTCTACGCGGCGCGGTCCCTGAATCCGTCACATCCCTTACTCCAAATCCGTTATCGATAGCGCGGACTCACCAGGTATCCTCTGATCCTGCGCAAGCAGCCTCCCACACGGTCGAACCAATCGTTGTCAGAGCGCCGATCTGCGGTTGCGCGCGGCCGGCCCGATTTCCAACCAGCGAAATGGATGGGAGCAGTTACCCGACTGCCGTGCTGGCGTCCCCCTCCATTTGATGGGGGCCCAACGGCTGAATGCCGCCTTGAAACATGTCGGGGGCGGGCCGGCCGTCTCCGCTCGCAAAGAAGATGGGCGCGTTCGGCGGTGTCCACGAGAATTGCTGTGAACAACGTCACAGCAAACAAAATTTGAAGTCGTCCAGAGTATAGGGGCCAACCGAGGCGAACCGGTATGTAATGCCGGCGCATTCTGACCGTCATTCATCAACTAAAGATCTTGACCGGTCCAAGCGACCGACGTAGTTTGAATTTCAACGGTTAACCTGATGTGTCCCACAACGTGAGCACGGCTCACCTGGGCCAGGTTGCTGAAAACGTGCAGCGACGGCCGCAGTCCGAGCAATTGGATCAGCTACCGAGTTCAGGGAATTCTCCCCGTCGGCAGGCAGGAAAATCCAGGCAGCCGATCAGAAGTCGAACCCATTTGTTGCGAGAGGCCCATGTCACAGGACAGGATACTTGCCACGATTGAATCGATCTATGATGCTGGCCTGGATGAAGCTTGCTGGCCCGAAGCACTGGAGAATTTGGCCGAACTCATCGGGAGTGCGGGGGCAACGATTGCATTCCAGGACAGCACAGGCAAGTTTCCAGTTTGCCACTATACCAGAAGTGCGCCGGCCGCACAGCAAGCGTATGCGGATTACTACCGGCAGATAGATCCGATACTGGCTTTCGCCAGCCGTGCGCCATGTACGGTGATCACGGACCGCACGGTCCTTCCGAAGGCGGATCTGCGTCGCACAGTCTTGTACAATGAATTTGCACGCCCCAACAACATGGAATCTGTCATGCAGGCCTTCGTGCTGTCTGCATCGGATTGCGCAGGAATAGTTGCGGCTGCGCGACCGCCCTCCGCAGCCGAGTTCGACGATGACCATGTCCGCATCCTGGAACTTCTGCTTCCCCATCTGGCACGGGCAATGCGTCTGCATCTGCGTCTGAAAGCGGCGGATGTTCACAAGAATACTACTATCGAAGCACTCAACCGCCTGACACTTGGCATTATGCTCCTGGATCGTCACCGCCGGATCTTGTTTGCCAATACGGCGGCGGAGGCGGTGCTCGCACAGGCGGACGGCCTGGGGACCAGCCCGTCCGGACTGCACGCTGCGACGGCGCCGCAGTCCGCGGCTCTGCAGCAATTGGTGGACCGGGCGGCAAATCGCGGAAGCGTCTCTGGGCGTGGTGGCATACTGCGGATAGACCGACCGTCCATGAAGAGTCCGTTGCTGCTTCACGTGTTGCCGGCAGGGGCAGGCGCGGGCAGCAGTTGGATCCCGGAACCCAGGCCCGTCGCCATCGTGTTTGTATCTGATCCGGAGCAGGCTGGCCGCCAGTGCGCGCCGTATCTCAACACACTCTACAGTCTCACGCCGGCCGAAGCGGCTGTTGCCGAGGCAATCGCGCGTGGGCAGGGGGTGCCGGAGGCGGCCGAATCCCTTCACGTGGCACCGTCCACGTTGCGTTGGCACCTGCAGCGCGTGTTCGACAAGACCGGCACGTCCCGACAGGCCGAGCTCGCACGCCTCGTCGAGCGTCTTGGGGGCGTGAACTCCGAATAGGCGAGATCCACCTGAGGGATTCGGGCGTTCATCGCGCCGTCCGGGCAATGGACGGGCGGCAAGCGGCGTGCAACGACCATGGCTGTCACCGGTCGGCCCGAATGCAAACGGGTCAGGCTGAAGCCGGTCAGAAGACCAGGGCGCCAACGGAATCGGGGCGCGGGGCTCCGGGCGAGGCACCAGAGCCTCGAGGCATCCCCGGCCACACGTCAGGATTTCCGTGCAGTGTCCTAACGGTGGGCGATCGACACGGCTTCCCCGACGGGATCGGCGGTAAGGAAGCCCAGCGTCTCGCCTTCCAGCACCAGGCTGGTCAGCAGGCCGCCGAACACCGCGCCGGTATCGATGGCGATGCGATTGTGGCGCACCACCGGTTCCTTCACCGGCGTGTGGCCGTGCACGACCACCGCGCCCAGGTCGCGCTCGGTGTAGAGAAAGGGCTGACGGATGCGCAGCATGTCCTCCCGTGTCTGTGCCTCCAGTGCCACGCCGGGCCGCACGCCGGCATGGACGAACAGGTAGCCGCCCTCCTGGTGGTACAGCGTCAGGCCGCGCAGGAAATCCACGTGTCCGGCCGGCACCGTGTCCGGCCAGCTTTCGCGCGGTGAATCCGGATCGACGCCGTAGCTCTCCAGCGCCGCGCGTCCGCCCGCGAACAGCCAGTCGGTGGCCGCCGCGCGATCGCCGGACAGCGCGTGCAGCATGGTCTCGTCGTGGTTGCCCACCAGGTTGACCACCGTGATGCCCTCGATCTCCGGCCCCTGCACCAGGCGGCGCAGCACGCCCGCCGTGTCGGCGCCGCGATCCACATAGTCGCCGATATGCACCAGCACCGCGGAGTCCACCGGCCGGCGGGCCAGGTCCGCGGCGATGGTCGCGTGCAGGTTGGCCAGTTGCGCATCGCAGCCATGGATATCACCGATGGCATAGACGCGCCGGCCGGGCGGCAGGGTGGCGGGGGCGGTTGTGAGTTCGATCATAACGGGTCGGCTATCAGCCGGCGGGTTGTGACCGCAAGAGCGGCATGGTGGGACATCGGGGCGATTGTAGCCGTGGCTTGACCCAGATCAATGCCGCAACCACGTCCCGGAAACAGGGTATGTCAATTGCGGCCGTGGGGCCGATGCAGAAGGGTGACCTCGGGGTGCGGGCGCCGCTCAAAGACCGCTACGGGCGTTTGCTTGCGACGCGGGTTCTTGCGACGCGGGTTCTTGCGACGCGGGTGCTTGCGACGCGGGCGCTTGCGACGCGGGTCCTTGCGACGCTGGCGCTGCTGGTGACCTTTGTCCTGTCCGCCACCGCGGCGCCCGGTGCACCGCCCGCAGCCCGGTCGGCGGTCTGCGACCGTCACCACGCCGCCCTTGCCGTGCCGGACTGCCGGCCGCACGCCGCCGCGGCGGGCAGCGGTCATGGCGTCGCCCTGGCCGGCAACGGTCAGCCTGCGCAACCCCATACGCCGTCGTGTTGCGGCTCGGCCGGCTGCCTGCAGCCGGTTCCGGCCCTGCCGGCCGTGGTGGCCCTGCCGGTCCCACCGCCGCGCGCGACGGCTTTCGCCATCGCGGTCACACCGATCCCACCGGGCGTCGGGGGCCACCCGGCTGTCCCGCCGCCTCGCTTGCTGGCCTGACCTGCCCGGCACCGGGCGGCGCGCCGCACCTGCGTGACTGCTGTCCGGTTTGCCGTTCGCCAACTCCGGCCGGCGCCGTGGTGTCATCGCGACAGATTCGCGCGCCGGCCCTCCAGCAGGAGGCCACGTGATGTGGACCATGCGTCATTCGGTGCCGGCCGGCACGACCCTGGCCGCCGGCATCGGCACCACCATGCTCTGGGCGGCATCGGCGCCCGACGCCCGCCAATTCGTCCGCGACAATCCCGTGCGGGTGCTGCCGGCCGCCGCACGCACCACCGATCCCGGAACCGTCGTGTTCGGACCACCGCCCGGCAAGCGGCCTGTGCGTCCGTCAGGTCATCATGCGCGACCGCGCCACGCCGACCCTGCGCGAAGGAGTCTGCCTGTGAGCCGGTTCATAGGTCGCCGGGGCCTGTTCGGCTTGGCGCTGGCCGCCGCTCCGGGCGCCCTGGCGGTTCGCTGGGTCGCGGCGCAGTCGGACACGCCATCCGGGGCGGACACGGTGCCACGCGTGGTGGTGTGGAAGGACCCGAACTGCGGATGCTGCGGTGGCTGGGCGCAGCAAATGCGTCGCGCCGGCTTCCCGGTGGCGGAACGGACCAGCGGCGACCTGGGAAGCATCAAGCAGGCGCGCGGCGTGCCGGACCATCTGGTGTCGTGCCACACCGCCGCTGTCGATGGCTACGTGGTCGAGGGCCACGTGCCGGCGGCGGATATCCTGCGGTTGCTGAGGCAGCGACCGGCGGCAAGGGGCTTGGCGGCACCCGGCATGCCGGCGGTGGCGCCTGGCATGGACCAGCGCTCGGGCGAGCCATACCGCGTGGTGCTGTTCGGTACAGCCGGCGGTGACCGGGCGTTCGCGCGGCACGCGGCCGCAAGCCGGTTCCGTCACGTGGCGGAAACGTAAGAGCCCATGTGACGCAACAGTGCAAATACCGACCCATCCGGCATCATTACCCGGCAATCCTGAACGCTGGAGAGTAGTGAAGGCTCGAGAGATGTGTATTTGTCCGTACGTGGCGTCGCAGATGTCGTATCCATTGGCATCCTGTATTGCGTATGACTTGACATAAATCAGGGACATCCCTGTCCAGATCACCTACGCATCAACCACGCTCCCAACTGAAGGAGAACCACGATGACACGCAATCTGGCCCGACGGGCACTGCTCGCCACCGCGGGGACCGCCCTTGCCGGTTTCGCCGTCGCGGCGCTGGCGCAACCCGCGACCGGGCCCGCCCAGGGCGCCGGCCGCGGCTATGGCCCCGGCATGATGGGCAACGGCAGCGGCTACGGTCCTGGCATGATGGGCGGCGGTGGCGGGTATGGCCACGGCATGATGGGCGGTGGCGGCGGCCACGGCCCCGGCATGATGGGCGGCGGCTGGAACACCGGCAGCTATCTCGACGCCCTGAAGTCCGAGCTTGGCATCACGCCGAAGGAAGAGCCGGCCTGGAAGGAATATGCCGACACCGTCTCCGGCGTCAGCGAGCAGATGCAGGGCCTGCACCAGACCATGTTCGAGTCGATGGGCACCGCCTCCTGGCAGGAGCGCCGCAACATGATGAACCAGATGTTCGAGGCTCGGCAGCAGGCCTACAGCACGGTGCAGGACGCGGCCAAGACGTTGATGGCCGGGTTGAATCCCGAACAGCAGCAGAAGGCCCGCCAGATCCTGCCGGGATTTGGTTATGGCCCCGGCGGCGGGATGGGCGGGATGATGGGCGGCAGGTGGTCGGCACCCGCGTCACGCTGACGGACCGTCCCGGTGCCCGCGTCACGCGGACGGGCCGGGGCGCCTGTGCCGGTCGGGCACGGGCGCCTGCGGTGCATGGCGCGTGCCTGCGGGCGCGTTATCCCAGCCCGTGTAACGTTTGACCGTTGATCGGCAACTCGCCGTCATGGTCGGCGAAGGCCGGCCATCCACGACTTTTGCTGAAGGCGTCTGTGAAAAGACGTGGATGGCCCGCCTGCGCGGGCCATGACTCCAATGGGCTGGCCCCGTGTCAGACGTTACGCGGGCCGGTCGCGTGACGAACCGCGAAGGCGAACCATCGACGGACCGCAGCAGCGGTGCCATCCACGATCTTCTTGCGCTGCGTGCGGAAAATCGTGGGTGGCAGGCCGGTTCCGCCATGACGGAGGGCCGGAATACCTCGCGGTGGCACCCGGGGCCCAATACGTCGCGGTGGCACTCTGAGCCGCAATACGTCGCCCCGGCAGCCTAGGCCGGGATCAGCTTGATCTCCCGGCCGTTGGCGCCCAGGGCGATGCGGCCCTGCTTCAGCGCCAGCGCGTCTTCGCCGAATACCTCGCGCCGCCAGCCGTGCAGCGCGGGGATGTCAGGCGTCTCCTCCACCGCCAGCCGGTCGATATCGTCGGAACTGGCCACCAGCCGGGCCGCGACGTGGTGCTGCTCGCACTTGGCGGCCAGCAGCACTTTCAGCAGCGCCACCAGGGCCGGTGACGGGCGCACGTTGTCGCGGGCCGCCGGCGCCGGTGGCAGCTCGCTGTCCGGCATGCGGGCGGCCTGCGACAGCACCTCCAGCAGTGAGGCACCGCTGCGGCCCTCGGCGAAGCCGCGGGTCACGCCGCGGGCGCGGGCCAGCGCGTCCGGCGTGGTCGGGGCGGTGGCGGCGATCTCCATCAGTGTTTCGTCGCGCAGCAGGCGCTGGCGGGGGATGTTGACCCGCTGCGCCTCGCGCTCCCGCCAGGCGGCGATGGTGCGCAGCACGCCCAGGAAGCGGCGGTTGTTGCTGCGCGGGCGCAGGCGCTCCCACGCGGTGTCGGGATTGGGGCGATAGGTGGCGGGGTTGGTCAGCACCGCCATTTCCTCGGCCACCCAGTCCAGCCGGCTCTCGCGGTCCAGCCGGGCGCGCAGCTTGCGATAGACCTCGCGCAGATAGGTTACGTCGGCTGCGGCATAGGCGATCTGCGCCGGCGACAGCGGGCGGGCCGACCAGTCGCTGAACCGGTGCGCCTTGTCGATCGATCCGCCGGTCAGGCTGCCCACCAGCGAATCGATAGCCCACCTGGTCGCCGAAGCCGGCCACCATGGCGGCGATCTGCGTGTCGAACAGCGGCTGCGGCACGGCGCCGAACTTCAGCACGAAGATCTCGATATCCTGCCGCGCGGCGTGGAACACCTTCAGCACCGGTGCCGCCATCAGCCGGCCGAGCGGGGCCAGGTCGAGGCCGTCGGCCTGGGCATCGACGACGGCGACCTCGGAATCGCCGGCGAGCTGCACGACGCAGAGTTCCGGCCAGTAGGTGCGCTCGCGCATGAACTCGGTATCGACGGTGACGAATTCTTCGGCGGCAAGGCGCTCGCACACCGCCTCGAGTTCGGCGGTGTCGGCGATCAGGCGCGGGGCGGGGAAATCAGGCCGGGTGGAGCGACGCATGCGTTGTTTCTACACTCTGGGCTGGAGAAGGCCAAAATGCCGCCGGCGCGTCCGCGTGGGCATCGTGGCGGATTTCGCTGCATTGCTGCCTGCGCATTACAGAGTTGCCACTGTGATCGCGGCACGCCATATCCGGCGCATCGTCCAGGGACCTTCAGACATGCGCCTGCCCCGCTCCCGCACCCTCCGCATTGCCGTCCTTGCCTGCTCCGGGCTGGTGGCCACGCCGCTGCTGGGCGTCTCGCCCCTGACCCCGGCCGCCTATGCCCGCCCGGTTCCGGACAGCTTCGCCGACCTGGCCGCCAGGCTGCTGCCGGCGGTGGTCAACATCTCCTCCAGCCAGACCATCCAGGCGCGCAACGGTGGTCCCGGCGGGCCGGAGGTGCCGCTGTTTCCGCCCGGGTCCCCCTTCGAGCAGTTCTTCAAGGACTTCCTGAACCGCAACCGTCCCCACGGGCAGGGGGACAAGGACAATGCGCCCGCGCCGGAGCGGCGTCTGCAGAGCCTGGGCTCGGGCTTCATCATTGATCCGTCCGGCCTGGTGGTCACCAACAACCACGTCATCGAGGGCGCCGACCAGATCACCGTCACGCTGCAGGACGGCACGACGATGAAGGCAACGGTTGTGGGCCGCGACGAGACCGGGGATATCGCGCTGCTGCGGGTGAAGCCCGACAAGCCGCTGCCGTCGGTGACCTTCGGCGATTCCGACAAGGAACGGGTGGGCGACTGGGTGCTTGCGATCGGCAATCCGTTCGGCCTGGGCGGCTCGGTCACCGCGGGCATCGTCTCGGCGCGCGGGCGCAACATCCATCAGGGGCCGTACGACGACTTCATCCAGACCGATGCCGCGATCAACCAGGGCAACTCGGGCGGGCCGCTGTTCGACATGGACGGCCAGGTGATCGGCATGAACACCGCGATCTACTCGCGGTCCGGCGGGTCGGTGGGCATCGGGTTCTCGATCCCGTCGAACATGGTGAAGAACGTCGTCGCCCAGTTGCGCGACTTCGGCCATCCGCGGCGCGGCTGGCTGGGGGTGCGCATCCAGCAGGTGACGCCGGATATCGCCGAAAGCCTGGGGCTGAAGGAGCCTACCGGCGCGCTGGTGGCCGGGGTGAACGACGGCGGGCCGGCCGACAAGGCGCATCTGCGCAACGGCGACATCATTCTGAAGTTCAACAATGAAGACGTGAAGGACATGCACGCGCTGCCGCGGATCGTCGCCGAGTCCGAGGTGGGCAAGACCGTGCCGGTGGTGGTGTGGCGCAACGGCAAGGATGTGACGCTGCAGGCGACACTGGCCGAGAAGCCGGACGACGTTCAGGCGGCAAGCACCCAGGAGACGAAGCCGGAAGGGCCGCAGCAGACCGAGATCGCCGGGCTGGGCATGAAGCTGGCGCCGATGTCGCCGGATCTGCGCGACAAGTACCAGCTCAATGCGGACCAGAAGGGCGTGGTGGTGACCGAGGTCGCACCGAACGGGCCGGCCGCGGAGCGTGGCCTGAAGACCGGCGACGTGATCGTTGAGGTGCAACAGGGCGAAGTCGCCACCCCGGCCGAGGTGCAGAAGCGGATCGAAGGTGTCCGCAAGGAGGACCGCAAGTCGGTGCTGATGCTCATACAGCGCAAGGACGGGCTGCAATGGGTGCCGCTGCCGCTGGGCAATGACAAGGACAAGCAGCCGGGCTGATATCTGCGACCGCGTCATGGCCGGCCCCCGAGCCGGCCATCTGCCCCGGAACGATCGGGTCGCATTGCCGCGTGCCCGCCTGACGGGGCCGCTTGCATGGTCGGGCGGGGGCGCTTGCACGGTCGGACGGGGGCAGATGGCCGGCTCAGGGGCCGGCCATGACGGGCTTGTACGAGTCGCGCCCGCCACTCCGTCCCGTGCAGAGGCCCCGGCCCACTCAGCGTCACGGCCAGTCCACTCCGTGCCAGTCCACTCCGTGCCAGCCCACTCAGCTCCAGGTGACCAAGTGCAAGCCGGCTCAGCACCGCCCACTCAGCACTAACCAGCTCGGCGCCGGCCGGCTCGGAGTCATCGGTCGCGGCACCGGCCGGCTCGGAGTCATCGGCCGCGGCGCCGGCCCGGCGGACTACGCCCCGCCGCGGAAGCCGGTTGCCACAACGTAGAGCTCGCTCGACTCCTTCCGGCTGGCCGGCGGCTTGGCGTGGCGGACCTGGGCGAAGGACCGCTTCATCCGGTCCAGCATGGTCCGCTCCGACCCGCCCTGGAACACCTTCGCCACGAACGCACCGTCCGGCGCCAGCACCTCCAGCGCCGTGTCCAGCGCCATCTCGGCCAGCGCCATGATGCGCAGGTGGTCGGTGGCGCTGTGCCCGGTGGTGTTCGGCGCCATGTCGGACAGCACCAGGTCCGCCTTGCCGCCCAGCCTGGCGAGCAACGCGTCCAGCACCGCCTGCTCGGTGAAGTCGCCGGTCATCACCTCGGCCCCGGGCACCGGCTCCATCGGCAGCAGGTCCAGCGCGATCACCCGCCCGGCCTTGCTTTTCACCGCCACCTGGGTCCAGCCGCCCGGGGCGGCGCCCAGGTCCACCACCGTGATGCCGGGGCGCAGCAGATGGAAGCGCTCGTCCAGCTCCAGCAGCTTGAACGCGGCGCGCGACCGCCAGCCCTGCTGCTTGGCGGCCGCCACGTAGGGGTCGTTCAACTGGCGCGTCAGCCAGCGCTGCGACGCGGTACTGCGCCCGCGCGCCGAACGAAGAGGGACCGCCAGGCCACGCGGGCCGGGCGGCGACTTGCCGCGGGACTTGCTCATGCGGGCCGGCGGGACTCCGGACGGTGCATCGCGCCGCGACTGCCGCGGTCGCGCTCGCCACGGATCATCCGCAGCAGCATGCCCTCCCGCAAGCCCCGGTCGGCGACCAGCACGCGCGGCGCCGGCCACAGCCGGGTGAGCGCGGCGAACACGGCGCAGCCGGGCAGCACGAAATCCACCCGATCGGGCCCGACGCAGGGGTGCGCCATCAAGCCTTCCCGCCCCAGGGTGCGCAGGCTGCTCAACGCGGCGTCGGCGTCGGCGGCGCTCAGCGCCACCCCGTCCACCAGCGGGCGGCGGTAGCGGGTCAGGTTCAGCGCAACACCGGCCAGCGTCGTGACCGTGCCGCTGGTGCCCAGCAGGGTGACGCCGCCGTCGCGGATCTCGTGGCCGATGCAGTGGATGGATTCGAACGACCACAGGCGGGCGACCACGTCGTCCACCATCGCCTCGAACCCCTCGGCGCGGAATCCGGCATTGCCCCAGCGTTCGGCCAGGGTGACCACGCCGATCGGCAGCGAGTCGTAGCCGATCAGCACCGGGCGCCCCCCCTCGCTCAGCCGCACCCAGGCGAGTTCGGTGGATCCACCGCCGATATCGAACAGCAGCGCCCGCCGGCCGCTGCCGGCCAGCAGCGGCGCGCACGACTCCAGTGCCAGTTCGGCTTCCTCCCGCGCCGAGATCACGCCGATGTCCAGCCCCGTCTCGGCGCGCACCCGGGCCAGGAACTCCCGCCCGTTGGCGGCGCGGCGGCAGGCCTCGGTGGCGATGGCACGCACGCGGCGCACCGGCCGGCGGGTCAGTCGCCCGGCGCAGGCGTGCAGGGCGGCGAGGGCGCGGTCCATCGCGGCATCGGACAGGCGGCCCGTGTGGTGCAGGCCCTCGCCCAGCCGCACGATGCGGGAGAAGCTGTCGATCACCCGGAAGCCGTCGCCCGCCGGCGTGCCCACCAGCATGCGGCAGTTGTTGGTACCCAGGTCGAGCGCGGCGAAGGTCGGGCCGCCGGACCGGCGCGGTTCGGCGGACCCCTGCCGGGGGCGGGCCGTCGCAGCCATGTCCTGACTCGGCATCATACGATATCATTCCCGCAGGCCCGGACCGGAGCAAGCATCGAATGAGCCGGCTGCGGGAGATGGCCGAGATTTCACGCCTGTCCAGGGCCGGTTTGCGCCCCGGGGCACGGGCGGCAGCCGCTCAACTGGCCGTGATCGAAGGCTGCCGTCCACCCGTGGGTCCGCACGTGGTCTGGTCGTGGCGAACCATCTCGGGCACATTTCGTTCCCATTTGTTGTGACGCTGAACCACCGGACGATTCGCCTGATCCCGTGAATTCCGAACAAACCCCCCGGGAAACCCGTGCCGTCTCCCGCCGCCTGGGCGTCGGCTTCGGCCACCGCCTGCGCCGATCCGGCCGGGCCGCGCGGCGCCGCCTGCGCACGGATCTGTGGTTTCCCCAGGTTCCGCTGTTCCTGATCATCGGCTGCCTGGGCCTGCTTCAATTGCGCCATGCCCTGGGCATCGGCTTCGTCGAGCACGTCACCGCGGGCGATATTCTGGACATGTCGAAGAAGGCGCTCACCGCCGTGGTCAACGGCGCGCCGAGCGCGACGGCGGGGGTGTTCCTGGTGGTGATGGCGTTCGGGTTGCTGACCCGATCGCGTCTTGCCTGGGTGATCGCGGTGCTGGCCGCCGCGATCAGCGCGATGCTGATCTGGCTGTCCTGGCTCGGCGCCCCCGACGAAAAGATCGGCCTGCTGGCCTACAACCTGTTCGCCCTGCTGACGCTGCTGGTGGCGGGGCGGTCGTTCAGCCGGTCCAGCCTGACCAGCGCGACGCTGTTCGCCTCCGCCAGCATCGTGCTGCTGGTCGCCTATGCCGTGCTGGGCAGCTATCTGCTGGGGCCGGAGTTCAAGCCGCCGATCGGCAACCTGGTCACGGCGCTGTATTACGCCGTGGTCACCATGACGACGATCGGCTACGGCGACATCGTCCCGGTCACCACCGAAGCACGCATGTTCGCGATCTCGGTGATGATCCTGGGCATTACCGTGTTCGCCACCTCGATCAGCGCCCTGCTTGTCCCCATGATCAACGGCCGCATGGAGCGTCTGCTCGGCGCCAGGGAGAAGGATGTGTCACGCAGCAACCACTATGTGATCGTCGGCGACAGCTCGCTGGCCCGCAACACCTACAAGGAATTGTCGGCGCGGGACCAGCAGGTGACCTTCGTCCTGCCGGACGGCATCAAGCCGGGCGGCGAGGACCGCGACATCGTGCTGGGCGACGGCAGCGACCTGGACGTGCTGCGCCGCGCCGACGCGCAGGATGCCAAGGCCGTGCTGGCGCTGAGCGATGACGATTCCGAGAACGCCTTCGTGGTGATGGCGGCGAAGGAGCTGTCGGAGAAGCTGAAGACGGTCGCGGTGGTGAATGACGGGCGCAACATGGACCGGGTGAAGCGCGTGCGGCCGGACGTGATCATCGCCCCGCAGGTGCTGGGCGGCGAGTTGCTGGCGATGGCGCTGTCCGGCGAGGCGGTGAACAGCGACGAGCTGATGCGGCAGATACTGCACGTTTCGGGGTAGGATTTGCCTGCGTCGTGGCGGGCGCGGATCTTCCAGGCGTCAACGCTCCCAGGTCTGAAACAGATCTGCCGGGTTTCGAAAGAGTGCGGACCGGCGTGGTGCGGGCAAGCACCGCGCTGTCTCCCGGGTCATGGCCGGCCCCCGAGCCGGCCATCTGCCCCCGACAGGGCGCGTTCCGTTGCATCCCGGCCCGATCGTTGCCGGGTGGATGGGCGGACCAAACATCGAGGGGCCGGCCTTGACGTGAGGGGCGCCGGCCCTGACACGAAGGACCGGCCCTGACCGAAGGACCGGCCCTGACACGAACGACCGGCCCTGACACGAAGGACCGGCCCTGACACGAAGGACCGGCCCTGACACGAAGGACCGGCCCTGACACGAAGGACCGGTGGTGACAGGAACGACCGGTCGCGACACGAACGACCGGCCGCGCTGCGAGGGACCGGCCGTAACGTGAAGGACACGGCCATGGCGTGACGGCCTGGTGCCGGCGTGCCCATCGTGGTTGGCGCCTAGGGTCGGCGCCTGACGCTCTACGGTCGCACCGTCGATCAGACCCAAACCAGGCTGGTGGGGGGATGCCGCCCCGGGATGCCCCCCTCCACGAGGGGAGGGGGCTGGTCCGGGCCGCGGCTTATTCCTTCACCGCGCCGGTCATCGACGACACGTAGTACTCGACGAAGAACGAGTAGATCAGCGCCACCGGCACCGAACCCAGCAACGATCCCGCCATCAGCGAGCCCCACTGGTACACGTCACCGGTAACCAGCTCGGTCAGGATCGCCACCGGCACCGTCTTCTTCTCGGTGCTCTGGATGAACGCCAGCGCGTAGATGAACTCGTTCCACGAAAGGGTGAAGGCGAAGATGCCCGCCGAGATCAGCCCCGGCACTGCCAGCGGCAACGTGATTCGCCGCAGGATCTGCAGGCGTGACGCGCCGTCGATCAGCGCGCATTCCTCCAGCTCGTACGGGATCGACTTGAAGTAGCCGATCAGCAGCCAGGTGCAGAACGGAACCAGGAACGTTGGATACGTCAGCACCAGCGACAGCGGATTGTCGAACAGCCCGAACTGGAACACCATCGTGGCCAGCGGAATGAACAGGATGGTCGGCGGCACCAGGTACGCCAGGTAGATCGCCAGGCCCACATGCTGCGATCCCTTGAAGCGCAGCCGTTCGATCGCATAGGCGGCCAGCACGCTGGCGAAGATCGACAGGAATGTCGCCGCGGTCGCCACGCCCATCGTCACCATCAGCCAGCGCGGATAGTCCGTGTCGAACAGCAGCTTCTTGATGTTCTCCAGCGTTGGCGAGCTCACCCAGAACGGATTGTACTTCGCATAGTTGTACATCTCGTAGTCGGGTTTGATCGCCGTGATCGCCATCCAGTAGAACGGGAACAGCAGGATGATCACGAACAGCGCCAGCGGGATGTAGATTGTGATCACCCGGCGGGCACGGGAATCCCACGACGGGCGTTCGGGCACATCGCTCCTGCCGGTAACCGCCTCGACCTCGGCGGGGGAATCCGGAACGTAAACGTCTTCAGTCATTGCCGGCACCTTGCTGCCACTTGCGCCGACCGACACCGAAGAAACACAACAGCGTGGCGACGATCAGGAACGGAATCATGGCGACCGCGATGGCCGCGCCCTCGCCCAGTTGCGAGCCGGGAATCGCGCGCTGGAACGCCAGCGTCGCCATCAGATGGGTGGAGTTGAACGGACCGCCGCGGGTGATCGCATAGACCAACTGGAAATCCGAGAAGGTGAACAGCACCGACAGCGTCAGCGCCACCGACAGGATCGGCATCAGCAATGGCACGGTGATGCGGCGGAACTTCTGCCAGCCACTGGCGCCATCCAGCAGCGCCGCTTCATACAGCGACGGCGAGATGGTCTGCAGGCCCGCCAGAAGCGTGATCGCCACGAACGGGATGCCGCGCCAGATATTGGCGACGATCAGCGACCAGCGCGCGTGCCAGGGCGTGCCCAGGAAGTCGATGTAGTTCGTCCGCCAGTGCAGCACGTTCACCAGCACATAGGAGACGATGGAGAACTGCGGGTCGTAGATCCACCACCAGGCGATGGCCGACAGCACGGTGGGGACGATCCACGGCAGCAGCACGATGGCGCGGATGAAGGCCTTGAACGGGATATGGTTGTTCAGCAGCACGGCGAGCCAGAGGCCGAGCAGGAACTTTCCCAGTGTGGCAACGACGGTGTAGAAGATGGTGAACCATACCGCGCCCCAGAATACGGAATCGTGGAACAGCGATATGAAGTTTTCCAGACCGATGTAATGCCCGCTCTGGCCGATCGTGGTGTCGGTCATCGACAGCCAGACGCCCAGGCCCAGCGGGTAGGTCAGGAAGATGATCAACAGCCCGGCTGTCGGCAGCAGGCATAGCGCGACCAGGAACGGCTTGTAGTCGAACAGCTTTCCCAGCCACGTTTCCTCCCGGCGCGGAACAAATCGCATGCCGGACTGAACACTTGTACTCATTCAGATATCCTGGTGCTGCGCGGGGGCGGACACGCCGCCCCCGCTTGGCCTCATTCAGCCTTTCAGGTAACGCGCCGCCTGGCGGGCGGCCTGCTTCGCCGCGGATTCCGGCGAGGCATTGCCGCTGGCGACCGAGGCGAACATGTCCACCAGCGTGTAGTTGGCGGACACCGCCGAGGACGCCGCGGTGATCGGACCCTGGTAGCCGTCGTAGTACGGCGTATCCATCGCGCCGGCGTACGGCTGAAGCTTCGGATCCTCCGTCCAGAACGGCATCTTGGTGTAGGCCTTCAGCGAGTTGGACCAGTAACCCAGGCAGGCCGAAAGCCAGGGGCCGTACTGCTCCTGCTCCATCATGAAGCGCAGGTATTCCTTCGCCGCATTCGGATACTTGCTGTGCTTGAACAGCATGGCGTTCACCACCAGCGCCGAGGCCGGTCGCTGCTTCGACATGCCCAGCGGCTGGACATGGTGGTAGGTGTCCTCGGCGATCTTCTTCATGTTCTCCGCCGGCGACTTCTTCGCGACGAAGTAGATGGACACGCCGTTGAAGGTCAGGCTGATCTGGCCGGCCTCATAGGCCTTGTTGTTGCCGGCATCGTTCCACGCCAGCGTGCCGGAGATCAGTTGCGGGTACAGCTCGCGGCTGTATTTCAGCGCCGCGATGGTTTCCTTGGAATCCAGCGAGACCTTGCCCTTCTCGTCGGTCAGCGCCGCGCCGTGGGTCCACAGCAGCCAGTCGGCGAAGCCGTTGGCGTCGCCCACCGCGTGGCCCAGCGCGAAGCCGGCGGGATGGCCGTTCTTCTTCAGCGCCGTGCAGAGCTTCAGGAAGTCGTTCAGGTCGTCCGGAATTTCGTCGAACCCCGCGTCCTTCACCCAGGACTTGCGGTACACGGTGGCGCCGCCGCTGCCGCCCATCGGGATCGACAGCCAGTCCTGCGTGCCCCACTTCTTCCCATACAGCTCGGCCAACTGGTACCAGCCGCCGTATTTCTGGCCCAGGTAGCCGGCCAGGTCGTTCATCGACACCAGCTTGTTGGCATAGATCTGCGGGTCGGCGCTGAAGCCGATGATCACGTCCGGGCCGGCGCCGGTGTTCGCCGCCACCGCGGTCTGCGGCCGCAGGTCTTCCCAGCTCACGAAATCCACGCGGACGTCCACGCCGGTGGCCTTGGTGAACTTCTTGGTGTTCTCGCGGAAATACACCTCATCCGGCGCGACGAACTTGGCCGGGCGCAGCACCCGCAGGCTGGCGCCCTTTTCGATCTTGAATTCCGGCGGCTTCACGTCCGCCGTGGGAACAGTGCCGGCGGCTTGCGCCCCGATCATGGGGACGGACGCGGCCCCGATGGCCGCGGCGCCGAAAGCCAGCGACTCGCGCCGGGTGAAATTCTTCATCGCCTGTTATCCTTTCCTTGCACGTCCCGGTCAGGCGCCAGGGTGTGCGCCGCCGGTAAGCCTTTCCCCCGGACGGCATCGCTTGACCAATCGATTGTTCAGCCCTGTTCCGCGCATTGGGCTGTCTGTCTGACCGTCACCGACGGCAGGCCGCCGGCTGGTACTCTCCCCGCACATATGTCGATCGCAGTCTTGTTGGCGCGGAAGCGCTGTGATCCGGGAGGACAACTGCCTCATACCTGCAACGCCGGCGTAAATCCATACCCTCCCGCCGCGGGTTGGAGAACCACGGGTGACCGGCCACGCTGTGCGCGCAGTCGCGTGCCGCTGGTGTCACGGCCAGCCACGCGTACCACCATCGGTTCGTCGTGGAGTGCGGGCCATGACACGGGGCGCGGGGCGCAATACACGGCCCGGAACCCGCCGTGTCACGGCGGCATCAATCCTGCAGTCGTGTTGCGACCCTGCAGTCGTGTTACGACGGCATCGATCCTGTCACGATACGAGCCGCGGACAGACGTTCGGTCCGCGCCAGAGGCAGCGGCGAACGCTGCGGGGCGGCTACACCAGGTTGTGTTCCGCCTCTCCCAACGGGCCGGTGCCATTCCAAACCCGGACCGTCCGGTCCGCCCCGGGGCCCCGGCTCACCCCTGGGATCCCAGCGCGGACGGTTGGAAACCTGGTCCCAGGCCTGCGTGCGGCGCGCGTTCGATGTTCGCCGCAGGCTCCGGCGGTGCCGGGCTCGCGGGCGCGGGGCGATGCGTTGCGACCTCGACCCGGTTCCGCCCCCTGGCCTTGGCCATGTACATCGCCGCGTCGGCGCGCAGCAACAGATGGTCGATTTCGACGTCGTCATGCGTCGCCGTGGCGATGCCGAAACTCGCCGTCACCCGTTGAGGCAGCGGGCCGATCCCCACCTGGGCAATTCGCAGCATGATCTCGCGCAGCCGGTCCGCCAGCGCGGCAGCCTGCTCGGCCGTCGTGTCCGGCAGCGCAACGGCGAATTCCTCGCCGCCGATGCGAGCCAGGATATCGTGGCTGCGCAACAGGCCGGCAAAGCTTTGCGCCACCGCCTGCAGCGTGGCGTCGCCCATCGCGTGCCCGCCGGTATCGTTGACCCGCTTGAAATGGTCCAGGTCGAGCAGGATCAGCGCGAAGGGCCGGCCCGCATGGCGGGCGTGCAGCAGCGCGGCCCCGGCACGCGCCATGAAGAAGCGGCGGTTGCCGATCCCGGTCAGCGGATCGGTCAGCGACTCGCGACGCAGATGCTCGAAATCCGCGGCCGCGCGTTCCAGCGTGCTGCGCGTCTCGGCAAGCCGCGCCTCTGCCTCACGGCGTTCGCTGGTCAGCGCAATCAGCGTCAGTGCGTCCATGGCGAACAGCACGGTCATCAGCCCGACCGACTGCAGCGGATTGGCAACGGTCGGCCCCTGGAACGGTCCGCTGCCCACCATCGTCCCGACCGTCGCGATGATGTAGATCAGCGTCAGCAACGTGTACGCGGCACGCAACGAAACACGCAGCGTGATCCAGGACAGCGGCACGGTCAGCAGGAACACCGCCTCGGGCCGCACCAACTGCCCCATCCCCGGCACCGCAAACAGCAGCGTGGCGGCCAGCAGCGTGGCCAGCAGCACCAGCGTGTCGAGCAGCGATCCCGAATGGTCGATGATTTGCGGGGTCCGTTCGGCGCCGAGCCACAGCAGCAGTGCCGGCGCGAAAAAGAATGTGCCGCCGCTGTCGCAGAGCCACCAGGCGGAGAAGGTCCGGTACACGTCGTGCGACGGCAGCAGGTGGTAGGCCATCATGGCCAGGGTGCCGCCGGCAGCGGTGATCGCCGCATGCAGTTGTACCCCGCCCAGGATGAAGCCGATCACCCCGAGGAAACGGGTGAACAGCCCGCTCGGCGGCCGCAGCACCCGCATTGCCCGCGTGCCGACCCAGGGCCCGATGGCATTGGTGACCGAGATCGTCGCGGCGAGGCCCAGCGGCGAACCGAACAGGCCCCAGTTGACCGCCAGTGAACCGAGAAAGATGCCGGGCAGCATCCTTGCTCCGCCGACCATGCAGGCGACGCAGCCAATGCCGGCCGGCAGCCAGATGGGTGCCGGAAACAGGCCGTAGGCGCCGAAGAACCGCCCGACCAGGGCGCCCAGACCGGCATAGAATATCGCGACGACGGCATTCGCGAGGACCCAGCGTTCCGGGCTGGCGGACGTCAACCAGGGCAGTTTCCAGGGGTTTGGCGCGCTCAGGTCCCAGAGGGTCGTGACATCGATACCAGGAGTCGCTGTAGGTTGCGCTGCGGACATCGGTACGGCTCGCGTGCTCCCGATCGACGGCTCCGGCGCCGTTTGGCACAGGTCCGCAATGGCTTCAACCCTTCCACAAAGCGGACGATCCGCAGTCTGGAACGCGGTATCCCCAGGGTGGACCCGCATTTTCTGTTCCAGAGGGAACCGCGCCTGGAAGGCGGATTTCTTACCAGCACGCGAGTTTCGAGTCGGTAACAACCGGGCGGGCGGTACGGCACGGCGCCGGACTCGTCGAGTCACGCTGGCTACCGGTTCGGTCGCCGCCCGGCACCGGGGTGATGCCAGGCGGTGGCGGGTTGGCAGGCCAACCCGGCCGCGACGCCGTCACAGGACCCCGGGGCCCATGCTGCTGCGCAACGCGCCGCGACGTCAGCTGCGAAACCACACCCCGCCGGCGATCGCGATCGACAGCATCACGCCGTACACCACCAGGGCAATGCTGAGCACGGCGAACACCCAGCCGAGACCGCCGGTCACCGACAGCGCCAGCCAGCCGCCGCCCACCGCGATCAGCATGCGCAGGATGCCGGCGAGCAACGGCCACAGCAGCCGGCCCGCGCCCTGGGACGCGAAGTACAGCGCCAGGCCCAGGCCGAAGAACCCGTAGGCCGGACCGACGCTGCGCAGATAGGCGGTGCCGGTGGCCACCATGCGGGGATCGTGGCCGAACAGGTCCAGCCAGGCGTGCGGCCAGGTTGCGGCCGCCAGACCCACCGCCTCGGTCAGGCCGAAAGCGACCGCGCCGCCGATCAGCGCCACCTGCAGCGCGCGTTGGCGCTGTCCCGCCCCGATATTGGTGCCCACCAGCGCCACCAACGGCGCGCCGAGGCCGAACACCAGCGGCACCAGCAGGTATTCCAGTCGGGCGCCGGTGCCGTAGCCCGCCACCGCGTCCGGCCCGCCGGCCATTCCCACCAGCGCGGTGGTCAGCGCGACCGTCAGCGTGGTCTGCAGCGTGTTGACCGAGGCCACCGCCCCCACCCGCAGAATGTCTCGGAACAGATCCCACCGGGGACGCACGAGCCGCACCCGTACCAGGGACCGGCCGGACAGCAGATACCAGGCCAGGATGCAGGTGGTAAGGCTGGTGGTCACCAGCACCGCGACGGCCCCGCCCGCGATGCCCAGGGCCGGCAGCGGCCCCAGCCCGAAGATCAGGCCGGGCGACAACGGCAGCAGCAGCGCCACGCCCAGGCACAGCGCCGCCGAGGGCACGAACATGTTGCCGGTCCCGCGGATCACGCTGGCCAGGCCGTTCATCAGCCAGACCAGCGGCGTGCCGGCGAACACGATGTTGGAGTAGAGCAGCGCCGCGGCCAGCGAGCCGCCCTGGCCGCCCATCGCCCGGTACAGCGCCGGCCCGAAGCCCAGCACCAGGGCGGAGAACGTCAGGCCCAGGGCCAGGTTGATGATCACGGCGTGCATCACCAGCGCATTGGCGTCGTCCCGCCGCCCGCTGCCCAGGGCTCGGGCAATGGCCGAGTTGATGCCGCCGCCCATCGCGCCGCCCGACAGCATCTGCATCATCATGAACCCGGGGAAGACCAGCGCCATGCCCGCCAGCGCATCGGTGCCCAGGCGCGCCACGAACCAGGTCTCGATCAGCCCGGTGGAGGCCTGGGCCAGCATTACCAGCATGTTCGGCCAGGCCATCCGCAGCAGGGTGGGTGCGATGGCGCCGCGCAGCAGAACCAGCGTGCGCGGATTCACCGCCGGGGCGGCGGCGGGGGTGATGCTGGTGCTCATGCGCCGGACTCCGGGCCGGACAGGTCGGTGGCCGCCACAGCCCGCATCATCGCCCGCAGCTCCGCCGCGCGTTCTGCGCCGAACGCGCTCTCGAACCCGGCCTGCGCCTCGGTCCAGCGCTGCGCCGCGGCGTGCAACCTTGCCGCGCCGGCCTCGGTGACCCGCAACTCCTTGCGGCGGCGGTCGCGGCGTCCGGGTTCCGCGGCGACCAGGCCTTCGCGCTCCAGTGGCAGGATGTTCCGGCCCAGCGTGGTCCGGTCCATCACCAGCTCCCGCGCCAGGGCGTTGACCGTCATCGGCCCCAGCCGCTGCAGGCGGGACAGCACGGCGAACTGCGTCGCGCGCAGCCCGGTCGGCGCGAGGCACTGGTCGTAGAACTGCGTCACGTGTCGCGCCGCCTGGCGGATCGCCAGGCAGTTGCACAGCTCGGCCCGGGCGGGGGATTCGGTCGGCATGGGTGCCTCGGATAACGTGTATATGCGCCCATAAAAGGGTGCATATACACGTTGATCAACCTGCAAAATTCGCATGACCCGCTGCCGACCCATGCACCGGCCGGGCGTCGCGGGCGGTCCTTGACCTGGGTCAAAGCGCCGGCGTCATCGCGGTCGGATGATTGCCGGACGAACCAGGAGACCGGACCATGTCGCGTTTCATTCTGCTTCCCGCCACCGGGGACGCCTCCGACGCTCCGGTCTTCACCACCGGGCTGGCGGCCGCGCGACTGCTGGGCGGCCACCTGGCGTTCCTGCATGTCCGCCCGGACGTGCAGCATGAGGTGGCGTCCTTCGCTGCCGCCGATTTCGGCATGGGGGCCGGAATCGAGACAGCCATGGAGGCTCTGGAGCGGGAGGCCACCGCCCGTGAACGCGCAGCCGAACAGGCCTGGCACGCGTTCTGCCGGCGCGAAGGCGTCGCGCCCGGCGATCTGCCGGGGACGGGCACGGTGTCGGCCGAGTGGCTGGCCGAGACCGGCAGCCTGCCGGGATGGCTGGCGACGCACGGGCGCGCCGCGGATCTGCTGGTGGTCGGCCGCGGCGGAGACGACGGCGTGGTCGCCATGGACGTGATGGAAAGCGCGCTGCTGGACACCGGCCGCCCGGTGCTGATCGCGTCCGACGGGCCGCCCAGGCCGCTCGATGACCTGGTGGCGATCGCCTGGAAGGACACGCCGGAGGCTGCGGGCGCGGTTGCCGCGGCAAGGCCGTTCATTCGCAGGGCGCGCCGCGTGATCGTGTTCTTCGTCGAGGAGCCGAACCATGCCCAGGACGGGTCGGCGCGCCGCCTGCTGCACAGCCTGCGCTGGCAGAACCCGAATGTCGTGCTGGAACGGCTGGAGCGGGACGACCGGCCGCCGGTCGAGGTGCTGCTGGACGTGGCGACCAGGGCCGGGGCCGGCCTGCTGGTGATGGGCGGTTACGGCCACAACCGCCTGCGCGAGGCGGTGTTCGGCGGCTTCACCCGCGCGGTGCTGGAACATGCGCCGCTACCCGTACTGATGGCGCACTGAAATCTGCGTCGCGGCGCCGGCAACGCCCAGATCGATGCGTATGCAGCACAAACTTTGCAGGGAAGCGCATGATGCGGTGGACGATGGCCGCCCAGGCACCGCACGGCACCACTGACAAGCGTGCGGGCCGTGCGTCTCGCCTTGCGGGAGGTGTCTCCCCGCCCGTGCCAGACTGGCGTGCGCAGAGCCGTCCCCAGGCCGCATGTCCGCCGGTCATGTGGCGGAAATGTATCGCCCGGTCGCTTCGGCGCTTGTTTCCGCCAAGGCCACATCGTATGCGTCCGCCCGCCCGCCGAACCGGATCCGTCCGGCCGGCCCCGATCGCTTCAGAGGCACACGCTACCGATGCCTGGTCCAGGCGCCCGATGACGGGCGGACTGCCGTTCGCTGTGCGAGCCACGCTGTGAGCGTCGCCACCGCTACCGACGCCCGCGCCCGGTCACTCCCACCGACCGGCGCGATGCTGGCGGCGCTCGGCGTCGTCTATGGCGATATCGGTACCAGCCCGCTGTATGCCTTCAAGGCCAGCCTGCAGTTGTTCGCCGGGGTCGCGATCACCAACACGGAAATCCTGGGGATCCTGTCCCTGATCTTCTGGGCGCTGATCCTGGTCGTGACGATCAAATACGTCACGCTGATCATGCGCGCCGACAACCGCGGCGAGGGCGGCATCCTGGCGCTGATGGCCCTGGCCCAGCGCGTCTCGGTCGGCACCGGCATGCGCCGGTTGTTCATGATCATCGGCGTCATCGGCGCCTGCCTGTTCTTCGGCGACGGGGTGATCACCCCGGCGATCTCGGTGATGTCGGCGGTCGAGGGGCTGGAGGTCTCGGCGCCGCAGCTCCAGGAATACGTGCTGCCGATCTGCGTGGTGATCATCGTGCTGCTGTTCGCGGTGCAGTACCGCGGCACCGGCAATGTCGGGCGCATTTTCGGACCGATCATGGCGGTGTGGTTCCTGACCATCGGCGTGATCGGCCTGTCGGAGGTGATCACCCACCCGTTCGTCCTGCTGGCGATGTCGCCCAGCTACGCGGTGGAACTGTGCATCCAGTACAAGGTGCTGGCCTTCATCGTGCTGGGCGCGGTGGTGTTGTGCGTGACCGGCGCCGAGGCGCTGTACCTCGACATGGGCCATTTCGGCGCGCAGCCGATCCGGGTGACCTGGCTGTTCTTCGTGCTGCCCTGCCTGCTGCTGAGCTATTTCGGCCAGGGCGCCCTGATGGTCGGCCACCCGGAGGCGATCAACAACCCCTTCTTCCTGCTGGCGCCGCACTGGCTGCGCCTGCCGCTGGTGGGCCTGGCCACCATGGCCACGGTCATCGCCAGCCAGGCGGTGATCTCCGGCGCCTATTCGATGTCGCGCCAGTGCATGCAGCTTGGCTTCCTGCCGCGCATGCGGGTGCGGCACACGTCGAATACCGAGCAGGGACAGATCTATGTGCCGCAGGTGAACGGCATGCTGCTGGTCGGTGTGCTGGTGCTGGTGATGGCGTTCCAGACCAGCAGCAATCTCGCCTCGGCCTACGGCATCGCGGTGACCGGCACATTCCTGTGCGACTGCACGCTGGCCGCCGTGGTGTTCCGCCGCCAGTTCCACTGGAAGCGCGTGCTGACGCTGGCGGTGTTCGGCGGGTTGTTCCTGGTGGACGCGACCTTCTTCTCGGCCAACACGCTGAAGGTGCTGGAAGGCGGCTGGGTGCCGCTGGCCTTCGCCTCGGCGCTGACCGCACTGATGCTGTCCTGGAAGCGCGGGCGCGACCTGCTGCTGGCGCGCTGGAAGCAGGACAGCATGCCGCTGGCGCCGTTCCTGGCCCGCCTGCCGCAGTCGCGCACCCACCGCGTGCCCGGCCTGGCGGTGTTCCTGACCGGCAACCCGGATTACGTGCCCACCTCGCTGCTGCACAACCTGAAGCACAACAAGGTGCTGCACGAGAAGGTCCTGTTCGTCACCGTGCAGACCGCCGACGAACCCGAGGTTCCGGGCGACCGGCGGGCGACCGTGAAGGAACTCGCCCCCGGCATCCATCGCGTGGAGCTGCACTACGGCTTCATGGAAAGCCCGAACATTCCGCGCGCGCTGGAGGATCTGCGCGGCGACATCCAGTTCGATCCGATGCAGGCCAGCTATTTCCTTGGGCGGGAGGTGCTGGTGCCGGCGACGGTGCCGAAGATGCCGTGGTGGCGGCTGTGGCTGTTCCTGTTCATGGCGCGCAACGCCACGCCGGCGACCGAGTTCTTCCGCATTCCGTCCGACCGCGTGGTGGAACTGGGCGTTCGCGTGGCGATCTGAACGCCCGCGCCCGGGCCGCGATCGGCACTGTGTGCGCTCTCCATGTGTCAGGCGCCACGCGACGCGGGGCAGGCACCTGGGGTGACCAGACGCCAGATTCACCCGCCATGAACGCCGTCAGTCGCGGAACCGGGATGGAATGCCGGTCTTCGCCGTCAGCCCCCCGTCCGCCACGAACGCTGCGCCGGTGACGTAGGACGCCAGGTCGGAGGCCAGGAACAGCACCACGTTCGCCATCTCCTCCGGCGTGCCCAGCCGACCCATCGGGATCTCCGCATTCGTTGCATCCGCGAAGCCCGGGATACTGAGCGACCGCTGCAGCAGCGGCGTGTCGATCCCGCCCGGGCAGATGCAGTTGCAGCGGATACCATCCGCCGCATACTCGATCGCCACCACCCGGGTGAAGTTGATCACCGCCGCCTTCATCGCGTTGTACGCCGCGATCCCGTAGTCCGCGAACAGCCCGGAGATCGACGCGGTGTTGACGATCGCCCCACCGCCCTGCCCGCGCATCACCGGCAGCACCCGGCGCGTCGCCTGCATCACCGCGGTGAGCCCGACCTGCAGCGTGTGGTCCCACACTGCCTGGTCCAGCGCATCCACCCGCGCCAGCCGAGCGCCCTGCATCGAGGAGGGCACGCCGAAGGCGTTGTTGTGCAGGACGTCCAGCCGGCCGAACGCGTCCAGCGTCCGGGCCACCATCGCCTCGATATCGTCCGGCTTCGCCATGTCGGCGGCGATGCCGATCGCCTTGCCGCCGGCCGCGCCGATCTCCGCCGCGACGCGTTCGGCCGCATCGCCGTTGACATCGGCCACCGCCACGGTCCCGCCCCGCTGGGCAAAGCCCATGGCGGTGGCGCGACCGATGCCGGAGCCGGCGCCGGTGACCAGCCCGACCTTCCCGTTGAACTGCATGAGTTCCCCCCCGTTGCGTGATGCGCGCGGCGTCAGCTCTTGCCGGCGTAGCTCTTCGCCATACCCTCGGCCGGTTCCGCCTGCGGGCCGAACGGCATGATCGGGTAGCGCAGCCCGGCCTTCGACAGTCCCTGCAGCCCGGTCACCGCGCGTTGCAGGTCCGCCGGCGCGCACGCCATCAGCATCTCGTCATCCGCCACGCCGCCGTACCGCCGCTCGGCAAAGCACGGGATGGACAGGCTGACCTCCCGCGTCTTCAGCGCATGGCCCCAGGAATCGGCGCAGGCGCTTTCGCCGGTGATGCTGAAGTCGTAGCGCTTGTAGTTCTTCCACTGCAGCCCGTTGATGAACAGGATCATCTGCGCCGGATTGCCGTAGAACAGGCAGATGTCCGGCGGGTCCAGCCGCGCCGTGCGCAGCGGCGAAATCGCCAGCCCGTTGTAGCGGCCGGGCGGCACGCGCGACATGCCGGCCTGGTGCGCCGCGGCGGCCTCGCGGTTCTCGAACCACACGCCCTCCATCTTGCGGCCGGAGGTGTAGATCTCCCCCGGCGCGTCCAGCCCGATCACGCTGGAGCAACTGGAAAACGGCGGCACGTTGTCCGTGGTGATGCCCAGCGTGAACCCGGCCATGCGCGACTGGGTGACGAGCTGGCAGGTGGAGAAGGTCTTGCCCTTGGATGGCCGGCGCAGGCCGGGCACGCGGCCCATCTCCTCGACGTCCTCGAACAGCTTCATGCCGATCGGGAAGGTGCGCAGCTTCAGGAGCTGGTTGAGCTGTTCGGCCAGTTCGGCGATTTGCTTGCCGGACAGCGACGGGGTGTCGGTCAGCGTGGGTGCGTCGTTCATAACAGTCCTCCCTGCCGCACTAGGCGGCGCCATCGGCATCGTGCCACTACTCGCCGCCATCGTGAACCAGGGGGAACGCGTGAGAGGCTCCGACCCGGCTGCCGACCCGGCCTGCACGGCCACAACCGGCGGCCTGCCGTTACTGCCCACTGCATCAGATCAGGGTCACGGCGTGCGCACGGACGCGTCCCGTGACGCCGGCCGAGACGCCGCGCCGGTCCCTGTGCGCTCTCATGGGTTCGTCCGATGATCGTGCTGCTGCAGGGCGTGCCGGTTTGGCGGGGTCGTGCGAACCCGGGCCGGGGTAACCGCCGGCCGTGACCGACCAGCCGCTTGCGGAGTCGGAGCACCGCTATCTGCCCCGGAACAAGCTGTTCGGCGTGGTGGTGCCGCCCATCGTCATGCCCGTGTTCCTGGCTGCCGCCGACCCCACGGTGGTTGCGACCTCGCTGCCGGCGATCGCTGCGGAGTTCGGCCATGTCGAGCAACTCTCCTGGGTCATCGTCGCCAACCTGATCGCCAGCACGATCGCCGCCCCCGCCTATGGCCGCCTGGCCGACCTGTTCGGACGGCGGCGGATGATGCTGGTGGCGATCAGCATCTTCGCCCTCGCCGCAGTGCTGTGCGCGATGGCGCCGAACCTGCACGCGCTGATCGCCGCCCGCGTGCTGCAGGGCTTCGGCGCCGGCGGCCTGATGACGCTGGCACAGGCGCTGATCGGCGAGCACGTACCGCCGCGGTCGCGTGGCAGCTATCAGGGCTATCTCTCCTCCTGCATTGTGGCCGGTACCACCATCGGCCCGATCGGCGGCGGGCTGATTACCCAGCTCTGGGGCTGGCACGCGGTGTTCCTGGCGTATCTGCCGCTGTGCGCCGTGGGGCTGCTGCTGGTGCTGCGGCTGCCGCACGGCGTGCGCAGCGGCGGGAAAGCGCGGTTCGACGCGCCCGGCATGGTGCTGCTGGCCACTTTCGTCGTGCCGCTGCTGATGGCGGTGTCCGCGTTGCAGCGGCTGAACGCCGCGGCGGTGCCGCGCCTGGCGCTGCTGGTGGCGATCGCCGGGCTGGCCCTGGCGGCGCTGCTCTGGCAGCAGCGGCGCTCGCCGTCGCCGCTGTTGGCGCTGCCCCTGCTGCGGCTGCCGGCGTTCTGGCGGGCCGACGTGCTGGGGGCGTGCTCCGGCGCGTCGCTGACCGCCATGGTGACGTTCCTGCCGATCTACCTGGTGGTGGTCACCGGTGCCTCGCCCGCGGAAGCCGGGCTGTTGCTGCTGCCGCTGACCGCCAGCGTCAGCAGCGGCTCCGTGCTGACCGGCTGGCTGATCTCGCGCACCGGGCGCACCGCGATTTTCCCCTCGGTCGGGTTGATGGTCACCGCGCTGTGCATGGTGTCGCTGGCGCTGTGGGCGCCGCAGCTCAGCCGCACGGAGCTTGGCCTGGTGCTGGCGGTCGGCGGGTTGTGCCAGGGGTCGGCGATGCTGACCGCGCAGATCACCGTGCAGAGCGTGGCCGATGTGCGGCAACTGGGCGCGGCGGCGGCGTCGGTGCAGTTGTCGCGCTCGCTGGGGTCGGCGTTCGGCGCCGCGGCGGCGGGGGCGGTGCTGTTCGGGCTGCTGTCGGCGATGAACCCCGATACGGCGGCGCTGTTCTTCGAGATGGTGCGGCGCGGTTCGCAGGTGCTGGCGCAGTTGCCGGCCGACCACCGGATGCTGGTACAGGGCGAGATCGCGACGGCGTTCCGGGGGATGTTCCTGCTGGTGGCCAGCTTCTCCTGCATTATCGTGGCGGCGGCGTGGACGATGCCGGTGCGGCGGCTCTGACAGGGGCCTGGGTGTGCGCCCGGGCGCATGGTATGGCAGGCTGATAGCCGCCGTCAGCGGAGGACGTTTCAGTGCGCGCGAACATTCCCGACACCCAGACCGTTATCGAAATCAAGCAGCCCGGCGGGCCCGAGGTGCTGGTCCCCGGCCGCCGTCCCGTGCCGGAGCCGAAAGCCGGCGAGGTGCTGATCCGCATCGCCGCCGGCGGGGTGAACCGCGCGGACTGCCTGCAGCGCATGGGCAAGTATCCGATGCCGGCCGGCGCCTCGGACATTCCCGGGCTGGAATGCTCCGGCACCGTGGTCCAGTGCGGCGAGGGCGTGACCCAGTGGAAGGACGGCGACCAGGTCTGCGCGCTGCTGGTGGCGGACGGCTACGGCGAATATGCCGCGGTGCCGGCGGTGCAGTGCCTGCCGGTGCCGCAGGGCGTCAGCCTGGTGGATGCGGGCGGCCTGCCGGAGACGTTCTGCACGGTGTGGACCAACGTGTTCGAGCGCATGCACCTGCAGCCGGGCGAGACCTTCATGGTGCAGGGCGGCACCAGCGGCATCGGCATGACCGCGATCCAGTTGGCGAAGGCCTGGGGCTGCAAGGTGCTGGCCACCGCCGGCAGCGACGAGAAATGCGCCGCCTGCCGCGATTTCGGTGCCGACGTGGCGATCAACTACCGCACGCAGGATTTCGTGCAGGTGGGCAAGGACGCCACCAACGGCCGCGGCGTGGACGTGATCCTGGACATGGTCGGCGGCGACTACATCCCACGCCAGGTGGAGCTGCTGGCGCGCGAGGGCCGGCTGGGCTTCGTGGCGCTGATGGGCGGCACCAAGGTGGAGGTGGATTTCGGTGCCGTGCACCGCAAGCACCTGACCATCACCGGGTCCACCCTGCGCGGGCGCAGCATCGAGGCGAAGGCGTCCATCGTTGCCGGGCTGCGGGAGAAGGTCTGGCCGATGTGGGCGCAGGGCAAGCTGCGTACCTGCACCTACAGGACGTTCCCGCTGGAGCAGGCGTCGGAGGCGCACAAGCTGATGGAGTCCAGCCAGCACATCGGCAAGATCCTGCTGGTGCCGTGATTTGTTCCGGTCATGGCCGGGCTTGACCCGGCCATCCACACACCGGCGACCGGGCCGGCCAACCGCTGGCCGACCAACCGCTGGCCGACCCGATCGGCGCGGGGTAGATGGCCGGGTCATGCCCGGCCATGACGACAACGGCCTGACCACCGCGACAGCGGCCGGGCCACCACGAAAACGGGTCGGCTGCAACCGACCGGCCATGACGACGCCCGTTTATGACAACAGCGGACCGACCTTGATTACGACCGCCCAGCCGTGACCAAAGCGGCGAAAAGGGGATACGCACCATGAAAGCAGCAGAAGCCGTCGTCGAAATTCTGAAGCGGGAAGGCGTGCAGACGCTGTTCTGCTTCCCCACCACATCGCTGATCGAAACCGCCGTCGCCGGCGGCCTGCGCCCGGTGATCTGCCGGCAGGAACGGGTCGGCGTGGACATGGCCGACGGCTACGCCCGCGTCACCAACGGCAAGCCGCCCGGCGTGTTCGCCATGCAGTATGGCCCGGGCGCCGAGAACGCTTTCCCCGGCATCGCCACCACCTATTCCGACTCCGTCCCGGGTCCTGTTCCTGCCCCTCGGCCACGCCCGCGACGCCGCGCAGGTGTATCCGCTGTTCAGCTCCGCCCGCACCTATGCCAGCGTGACCAAGCAGGTGGAGACGCTGGCCGTGCCCGAGCAGACTCCCGCCGCCATGCGCCGCGCCTTCAGTGCCCTGAAGAACGGCCGCGCCGGCCCGGTGATGGTGGAGCTGCCGCGCGACCTGCTGGACCTGGAAGCCGGCGACGAGGCATCGGAGTACCGCAAGCTCCGCCCCACCCGCGCCGCGCCGTCGGACTCCGACGTGGAGGATGCCGCCCGCCTGCTGCTGGACGCGCAATGCCCGATGATCCTTGCCGGCCAGGGCGTGCTGTACGCGGAAGCGTCCGACGAACTGGTACAACTGGCCGAGATGCTCCAGGCGCCGGTGATGAGCACGGTCGATGGCAAGAGCGCCTTCCCCGAGGACCACGAACTCGCCCTGGGATCGGGCGGCAACAACTTCACCGCCCAGGGTGCGCATTTCCTGTATGGGAAGTCGGACCTGATCCTGGCGATCGGCGCCGGCCTGACGCGCCATCCGCTCAGCACGCCGCCGCTGCCGCCCGGCATCCGGCTGATCCACGCCACCAACGACCCGCGCGACCTGCACAAGAGCTATCCCACCGAGCTCGCCCTACTCGGCGACGCCAAGCTGACGCTGGCTGCGCTGGTGGAGGCGGTGCGTGACCGGATGGGCTCCCGCATCCTGAACCGCTCGCCGGTGGCGGAGATCCGCGACCTGCGCGAAGCCTGGCTGGCCAAGTGGGAAGCCAAGCGCGGCTCCTCGGAAACGCCGATGACGCCGTATCGCGTGATGGCGGAGTTCATGCGCGTGGTGAACCCGGCCGAGGCGATCGTCACCCACGATTCCGGCAGCCCGCGTGAGCAGTTGCTGCCGTTCTACCGCGCCACGAAACCGCGGTCCTACCTGGGCTGGGGCAAGTCGCACCAGTTGGGCACCGGGCTTGGCCTGGCGATCGGCGCGAAGATCGCCGCCCCCGACAAGTTCTGCGTGAACTTCATGGGGGATGCGGCGTTCGGCATGACCGGCCTGGACTTCGAATCCGCGGTGCGCGCCGGGGTGCCGAGCCTGACGATCGTGCTGAACAACTCGACGATGGCGATCGAGATCCCGCACATGCAACTGTCGCATGACCGGCACAAGGCGCGCGACCTGGGCGGCAACTACGCCAACCTGGCCCGCGACCTGGGCGGCTGGAGTGAGCGTGTCACCGACCCGAACGAGATCGCCGCGGCCATCCAGCGGGCCCGCCGGCAGACCGAGGAAGGCCGCACCTGCCTGCTGGAATTCATCACCAGCGCCGAGACGGCGTTCCCCCGCCGCGGCCAGGGACCGTCGTGAACCGTACGGCCCACGCGAAAAAACCATGGCCGGACCACGTCCGGCCATGACAGAATTGCGGCGTGCCGAGCGCGACAGTTCGCGTCTGTAGGCTCTTATTGGCCATGGCCTGAGGATTGATGCGACTGTCCCCTGTCACGCGCCGGCGCGTGGCGATCTTCCGCCAGAACCGTCGCGGCTATTACTCCAGCATCATCTTCCTGGTGCTGTTCGTGCTGAGCCTGTTCGCGGAGTTCATCGCCAACGACCGCCCACTGGTGATCCACTACAAGGGGGACTGGCTGTTCCCGGTGCTGCAGAACTACAGCGAGGACCGGTTCGGCAGCCAGTTCCTGCCGTTCGAGGCGGATTACACCGACCCGGATGTGCAGAAGGCCATCCGCGCCCATGGCTGGATGATCTGGCCCGCCGTCCCCTACAGCTACGATACGATCGTCAAGAACCTGCCCAGCCCGGCGCCCTCGCCGCCCACCTGGCAGAACCCGCTGGGCACCGACGACCAGGCGCGCGACGTGCTGGCGCGGGTGATCTACGGGTTCCGGCTGTCCGTGCTGTTCGGCTTCACGCTGACGGTGGTGTCGTCGGTCATCGGCGTGGCGGCCGGGGCGGTGCAGGGGTTCTACGGCGGCCTAACCGACCTGCTGTTCCAGCGTTTCATCGAGATATGGAACGGCATGCCGCAACTCTATCTGCTGATCATCCTGGGCAGCATCATCACGCCCGGCTTCTGGGTGCTGCTGACCTTCCTGCTGCTGTTCTCCTGGATGAACCTGACCGGCGTGGTGCGCGCCGAGTTCCTGCGCGGCCGCAACCTGGACTATGTGCGGGCGGCACGGGCGCTGGGCGTGTCGGACATCGCGCTGATGGCGCGCCACATCCTGCCCAACGCCATGGTCGCCACGCTGACCTTCCTGCCATTCACCCTGTCCGGCTCGGTGACGATCCTGGCCAGCCTGGACTTCCTGGGCTTCGGCCTGCCGCCGGGCTCGCCGTCGCTGGGCGAGTTGGTGGCACAGGGCAAGAACAACCTCCAGGCGCCGTGGCTGGCGTTCACCGCGTTCTTCGTGCTGGGCGGGCTGCTGACGCTGCTGATCTTCTCCGGCGAAGCGGTCCGCGACGCGTTCGACCCGCGGCGGCTGCCGCGATGAGGGTGTCGGGACACCAGGCCGGGCATGCCGACGCCTCCCCCCCTTATTGGAGACGGCTGGGGGGAGGGGTCGCGCTTACAGACGCGAAATCGGGGTTGACCGCGCGATCCCTCCGCCCACCCCTCTCCCACAAGGGGAGGCGGACTCCCGTGGCTCATCCCTGCCCGCCTGGGGCTTGCCTGCCCGCACCTGCGGCCCCTCTCAAGCCATGAGCCTGGTCGAAGTCTCCCACCTCTCGGTCGCCTTCGGCGCGAAGCGCGTGGTGGACGACGTGTCGTTCACCGTGGACCGCGGCGAGACGCTCGCACTGGTGGGCGAGTCCGGCTCCGGCAAGTCGCTCACCGCGCTTTCCCTGCTGCAACTCCTCCCCCACGGCGGCACCAACCCGACCGGCAGCATCCGCCTCGACGGCAACGAGATGCTCGGCGCCTCCAGGAACACCCTCCATCGCGCCCGGGGCGACATCGCCGGCATGGTGTTCCAGGAGCCGATGACCAGCCTCAACCCGCTGCACCGGGTCGGCCGCCAGGTCGCCGAGGCCATCACCCTCCACCGGCGCATCACCAACACCGCCCTGCGCAAGCGCGTCATCGAGGTGCTGGGCCAGGCCGGCTTCCCCAACGCCGCCGACCGGCTGGAGGCCTACCCGCATCAATTGTCCGGCGGTCAGCGCCAGCGCGTGATGATCGCCATGGCGCTGGCGAACGACCCCGCCCTGTTGATCGCCGACGAACCCACCACCGCGCTGGATGTCACCATCCAGGCGCAGATCCTGGACCTGCTCGCCCGGCTGAAGGCGGAACGCAGCCTGGCGCTGCTGCTGATCACCCACGACCTGCAGATCGTGCGCCGCTATGCGGACCGCGTCTGCGTGATGAAGGACGGTGCCATCGTCGAGGCCGGCCCCACCCGGACGCTGTTCGACGACCCGCAGCACCCATACACACGGATGCTGCTGAGCGCGGTGCCCAAAGGCGCCCCGCCGCCGCTGCCGGCCCGCGCGCCAACGCTGATGCAGGCCGACGATATCCGCGTCCATTTCGCGATCCGCCGCGGGGTGTTGCGTCGCGCGGTCGGTCATGTCCGTGCGGTGGACGGCGTCTCCATCACCGTACGCGCCGGAGAGACGGTGGGCCTGGTCGGTGAGTCGGGGTCGGGCAAGACCACCATGGCGATGGCGGTGCTGCGCCTGGAACACTCGGTCGGGCGCATTGAGTTCGAGGGCCAGGACATCACGCGCCTGCACCGGCACCGGTTGCGGCCGTTGCGGGCGCGGATGCAGATCGTGTTCCAGGACCCGTTCGGCAGCCTGTCACCGCGCCTGCCGGTCGGCGAGATCGTCGCGGAGGGCCTGCGCGTTCACGAACCCCGCCTGTCCCGGACCGAACGCGAGCGGCGCGTGGCCGATGCGCTGGAGGAAGTCGGCCTGCCCGGCGACAGTGCCGAGCGCTACCCGCATGAGTTCAGCGGCGGCCAGCGCCAGCGTATCGCGGTGGCGCGGGCGATGGTGCTGAAACCGCAGTTCGTCGTGCTGGACGAGCCAACCAGCGCGCTGGACATGTCGGTGCAGGCGCAGATGGTCGAGCTGCTGCGGGAGCTGCAGCAACGGCACGGCCTGGGCTACCTGTTCATCAGCCACGACCTGAAAGTGGTTCGCGCGCTGGCCCACCGCGTGGTGGTGCTGCGCGCCGGCCGCGTGGTGGAGCAGGGCGACGCCGCCACCGTGTTCGCCAATCCGCGCGAGGACTACACGCGCGAACTGATGCGCGCGGCGTTCGAGCTGCACGAGAATATGGATACGGCGACGGTCGGGTAGCGGCTGAAAGGACAGGCGCGGCGGGCAGGCGTTGGCAATGCCCGGCAATCGCCCCGGCGGGGGGAGCTGGCCCCTGCGCGTTGACCGACCCCCGACCGCTCCATACAGTTTCGCCAGGGGAGAACTTCCGATGAACCCGATCGAAGCCGGCGCGATCGACTGCGACATCCATCCGGGCGTGCCCGACATCGCGGCACTGCTGCCCTACATGGAGCCGTTCTGGCAGGAATCCTTCGTTGCCCGCGGCCTGAACGGCTTCGACATGATGTCGTATCCGCCGAACGCGCCGATCACCTGCCGCCCCGACTGGCGAACAAAGGGCCAGCGGCCGGGATCCGACCTGGACCGCCTGCGGCGTGATGCGCTGGACGGGTTCGGCACCAGCCTGGCGATCTGCAATCCGCTCACCGGCGGACAGGTTTCGGTCAGCGAGACCATGGGGGCGGCGATCTGCTCCGCCGTCAACGACTGGATCATCGAGCACTGGCTGGACCAGGAACCGCGCCTGCGCGCCTCCATCGTTGTCCCGGCGCAGGCGCCGCTGCTGGCCGCCGAGGAGATCGAACGTCGCGCCGCCGACCGTCGCTTCGTGCAGATCCTGCTGCCGGTCGCCTGCGAGATGATGCTCGGCCGCAGCTATTACTGGCCGATCTACGAAGCGGCGGTGAAGCACGACCTGCCGATCGGGCTGCATGCCGGCAGCATGTACCGCTATGCCCCAACCGCCACCGGCTGGCCGTCGCACTACCTGCACGACTATGTCGCGCAGTCGCAGACTTTCGAGGATCAGTTGCTCAGCCTGATCAGCAACGGTGTGTTCAACAAATACCCCTCGCTGCGCGTGGTGCTGATCGAGTCCGGCGTGACCTGGCTGCCCGGCTTCATCTGGCGCGCGATCAAGACCTGGCGCGGCGTGCGGGCGGAAGTGCCGTGGGTGAACCGCTCGCCGGCCGAGATCGTCCGCGACAATGTCCGCCTGACCACGCAGCCGATCGACGCGCCGCCCGACCCGCAGGTGATTACCCGCATCATCGAGCAGATCGACGATGACCGGATGCTGCTGTTCGCCTCGGACTATCCGCACTGGCAATTCGACGGCGACGATCCGCGTCCTCAGGGTCTGTCGCCCGACCTGCTGCGGCGCATCCAGCACGACAATCCGCTGGAGACCTATCCCCGCCTGAAGGAGACCGTGCCATGAACGCACCCGTCGATGTCCTGCAGCGGCAAACCGGGGCCGACGCCCGCCTCGGCATCATCGATTGTGACATCCACCCGTATCCGAAGCCGGGCGCGTTCAACCCGTACCTGTCGGAGCGGTGGCGCAAGCACCTGGCCGAATACGGCAAGTTCAACTGCGGGCCGTATGCCGACCGCGGGACATATCCGCGCTTCTCGCCCAACACGTCACGCCGTGACGCGTGGCCGCCGGGCGGCGGACTGCCCGGGTCGGATGTCGGTTTCATCCGGGAGCAACTGCTGGAGCCGTACAACATCGCCTTCGGTGTGCTGGAACCGCTGCTGGGCGGCAACACGTCGCGCAACCTGGAGGAGGCCGCGGCGCTGTGCAGCGCGATGAACGACTGGCAGGCGTATGACTTCGTCGATCCGGAGCCGCGGTTGCGCGCGTCGATCCTGGTGCCGCAGGACGATCCCGAGGCCTCGGTGAAGGAAATCGAAAAGCGTGCCGGCGACTGGCGGTTCGCGCAGATCCAGCTTGGGTCCAAAACGTCGGAGCCGGTCGGCCGCAAGCGCTACTGGCCGATCTTCGCCGCAGCCCAGGCGAACGGGCTGTCGATCGGCCTGCATATCGGCGGCACCCAGGCCAGCGCCCCGTCCGCCGGCGGATGGCCGCAGTTCTACATCGAGGACCACCACGTGCTGGTGCACTCCATGCAGAACCAGGCTGCCAGCCTGATCCTGGAAGGCGTGTTCGAGGCCTTCCCGAAGCTGAAGATCGTGCTGATCGAGGGCGGCTTCGGCTGGGGCCCGAGCTGGGCATGGCGGCTGGACAAGCACTGGGCAAAGATGCGCGACGAGGTGCCACACCTGAAGCGCCCGCCATCCGAGTACATGCGCAGCAACCTCTGGTTCGCCACCCAGCCGGTGGAGGAACCGGAAAACCCCGAGGACCTGCGCCAGATCTTCGATTGGATCGGCTGGGACCGAATGGTCTATTCCAGCGACTATCCGCACTGGGACTTCGACGATCCGTTCCAGGCCTTCCACATCCGGATGACCCCGGAGGAACAGCGCATGATCCTGCGGGACAATGCGCTGGATGTGTACTCGTTCCGGTAGCGGCGGCCGATGTGATCCCGGTGCCCCTCCTTGTGTGGGAGGGGCAGGAGCGTGCCGGCGCGTCTCGCGCGAAGGCGCCGCTCCTCCTCTCACACGGGAACGAGGATCTGCGTGTCCCGCCCGGTCTGCCGGTTTCAGAAAACCTTCTTCCGCCGCCACTTGCGCGGGTTGTCGCGCGGGAACGCCAGGCCGCTGACCGACACGTTCAGGTTCGCCAGCAGCTTCGCCATCTCGATCGCCGCGCGGTAACCCTCCAGCACCGGCACTTCCCAGCCGATCTCGTGTAGCCGCCGTTGCAGGAACGGCTGCATCCAGAACGCGGCGGAACAGCCG
The DNA here is from genome assembly GCA_963721065.1 of uncultured Alphaproteobacteria bacterium. Lineage (GTDB taxonomy): Bacteria > Pseudomonadota > Alphaproteobacteria > Acetobacterales > Acetobacteraceae > CAWBLP01. Next base: position 251,248 of record CAVRHO010000005.1, on the reverse strand, counting down.
AGGATGATCGCTTCCGCACCATCCTCCTCGATGGCCGCCACCGCGCCCTCCACCGACCGCTCCAGCATTTCCGACCGTTCCCCGCGCTCGGCCTGCGCCTTCTCCGCCTGGATGTTGGGCACGCCGGGGCGTGAGGGGCGCGGCAACGGGCAGTCGATGTCGCGGATCGACGCACATTTGTCGGTGAACCGGTACTGCACCACCAAATTGTAGTAGTGCATGTTGTGCACTTCGGAGATGTCGATCACGCTGAACTTGTTGCCCAGCATCGCGGCGATATGCATCTGCGCGTGGGCGCAGGCGGTGACGGGGATGTTGTGGCGCTGGCCGATCTCGCGCGCCTCGGTGAAGCCCGGATCGCCGCCGCCGAGCAGCACGATGGCGTCGTAGCGGCCGGATTCGCAGGCCTCGCGGACGATCGGCAGGCGCTTGGTGCCGACCACCGCGAATTCCTCCCGTGTCTCGACATAGGAGTTGCCGATCGGCGCGATCGGGCCCGGATGCAGGTCCCAGTCCACATCGGCGAGCAGCGGCGCGATGTCGGGGTAGTTCATCAGCTCCGCCTGCTTGCCGCCGCCGCTGGGGCGCAGGTAGTGCGGCGAGCTCTCCGCCAGGGTGAATGGCTGTATCAGCAGCAGCCGCTTGCGTCCGTTCGACATGCGATGATCTCCTGGTCGTTGCAGCCCCTTGCTTCCGTGGTCTGGACCACTGCGAGGCCGACCGCTTGCAGATTACACAGTCTGTCGCCATCGGCCACGCCGGCCCGTGGCATGCCCGCTGTTCAGCGCGACGATTTCAGGGTCTGTTGGCAGATCGCCTCGAACTGGCGTCCGACCGCCGACCAGGAGAACCGCTCCTCCAACAGGGTTCGCGCTGAACCTGCCAGTTGCTGCCGCAGAGCCGCATCGTCCAGCAATCGCACGAGCGCCCCGGCGAATGCGTCTGCCGTGTCTGCCGCCAGGAAGTGTGTGCCCGGCTGAACCGCGAGTTCTTCCACCCCCAGCGTGGTCGAGACAACGGGCCGCCCCAGAGCCATCGCCTCGAAGGCCTTCAACCTCGTTCCGCTGCCCACACGCAACGGTATCACCGACACGTCACCCTGCAGCACATGCGGGCGGATGTCATCCACGAAGCCAGTGAACCGCCATGCGAGCTTCCTTTGCTCTGCCTTCGTAACCAGGGCGGGCGGCGGATTGCGTCCTACCACCAGCATCCTGGCATCCGGCCGGTGTTCCAGGACGATTGGCCACACCTCGTCCATCAGGAACTCGATACCGTCAATGTTGGACCGGCTATCCATCGCGCCGGAGAACACGACCGTGCCCGCACTGGGACGCGGCGGACTGAAGGCATAGAAATCCAGATCAACACCGGTGTCGATCACCGATACCTCGTCCAGCCCGAATTCGACTGCGCAGCGCGCGCCCATCGCGTTCCGATACTGCGACAATGGTGTCACACCGCTGCAGGACGTTCCGTTCAAACACCCGCATCTTGGCCGCTTCACGTTGCCAGATCAGCTTCCACGGTCCCCGCGCCACTTCTGCGTGGCGCTCGAAAATCTCCGCCTCAACATTATGGGTGAAGATCACCGAAGGTACGTCGAACCGCTTTGGCAGGAGCACGGCTGCATGCGGGAAATCGACCACGACCAGATCCGGCCGCGCCGCAATTTCCTTCGCAACCACCGACGCAGCAGCGGGAGCGAAATCCCCGGCAACCGACACCGGCAAACGTCCAACCAGCCCGAGCACACGGCGCACCCGTCGACTCGCCGAATCCGGCCAGGATACGAAACGATCGCAGACCGAAGCGGTATCCGCGGTGAAGGCATCCGGATCTGCCGGTGCCGGTGATGCAAGCACGATTTCGAACTCGCCGTCCTTCATTGCGCGCAACACGCCCGTGGTACGGATCTTTCCGCCCTCGTCCAGCGGAAACAGGTAGCGCAGGCTTATGAACAACAGCCGTGGACGGGTCACCAGCAGATGCCCTGGTACGTGATATTGCTGTGGGTCCGCAGCTCCGGCATGCCGAACAGGTCGATCACCGTGTGCCCCTGCAACCGGGCCAGCAGTTCCGGACGATCGTCGGGCCCGATATGGCCGATCACTGCGAGCCGGCTATCGCTCAGCGCCTCGGCCGGGCTGCCGACCATCAATCCTTCGATATGCGGAATTTCCTGGTCGATGTAGCTGCGATTGCTGCCCAACAGCGTCGCGATGTTCACGGCACGGTCGAAGATCCGCAGGTCGTAGCCCTTGCCGATCAGCCGCTCGGCCAGCAGAACCAGCGGGCTCTCGCGCAGATCATCGGTGCCTTGCTTGAATGCCAGCCCGAACAGGCTGACGCGTTGCCGCCCGTGCCGCGCGATCATTTCGTAGGCCCGCTCGACGATCGTCAGGTTGCTGGGCAGCACTTGGGACAGCAGCGGCGTTGTAACCGACTTGCCATCTGCCAGTGCCAGGAAGCCCCGGATGTCTTTGGGCAAGCACGAACCGCCGAAAGCAAAGCCCGGCCGCAGATAAGCGCTGGAGACGTTGAGCACGCGGTCTTCGCAGAACAACCGGAATGCATCCGGTGCGTCCACGCCGTAGGCGGCCAGCACTGCTCCGGCCTCATTTGCGAACGCCAATTTCAGGGCGTGGTAAGCGTTGGATAGGTATTTGACACTTTCCGCGACCCGATAAGGAACGACATGCAATGGGGCGGAGAGTTGGCTGTAAAGTTCACGCAATATTGGGGCATCATCGCCGGCCGGCGCACCGATCAGGGTGAGGGGCGGATTGCGGAAATCCCGGACTGCCGAGCCTTCGCGTAGAAATTCCGGGTTGCTGTAGTAGGACATCCCATTCCCGATCCGGCGCCGTGACGCGGCTTCCAGGGTAGGAATGATGCGCTCCTCCGCGGTCCCGGGCGGCACCGTCGAACGCATGATGACCGTATGCGGAGAAGATTTCCGGGCTGCTGCCGCCCCGATACCAGCGATCACCGTATCGACAGCCCGCATGGAGGCGCTGCCATTCGCCGCGCTGGGGGTTCCCACGCAGATCAGCGACAGGTCGGTCGTGGCAATCGCCTCCTCGATGTCTTCGGTCGCGCGCAGCCGCTTCTGCGCGACCGCATCGGCGATGAGCCTGCCGATCTCGGCCTCGACGATCGGTGAGGCCCCGCGGTTCAGCATGTCCACTTTGGCAGCGGAAATATCGACGCCGATGACGTGATGGCCGAGATCAGCCAGACAGGCACTGGAAACGGCACCAACATAGCCGATGCCGAAGACGGAAATGCGCATTGCGGAGTCCTTAACCTGCGTTGGCCGAATGGCCAATTCGTGCCGAAGCGGGGAAGGACATATCACATCCGGATTTGCAATATCCTCGCAAACTGATGGCACCCGATATGCGAGCTAATGCCCTCCGGAGAACGCCTTAACCGAAGAACCCGGGGGCACCGGCGCCGTATCGCCAGCTCACCCGAAACAATCATCGCTCCGGGCCAGCCGCCGAAATGGGCAAGGAGGGTCCTCATCCGCCGGTTCCCGATGTCAGTCGCGGGAACTATCCGCAATAATTCACGGGCGCGGCGCGGGCTCACCACGGCATCACCTTCCGCCCCAGCAAGTGGTCGAACAGCGTACGGAAGTCGGCCTGGGCCAGCACGTGCCCCTTGGTGGACGCGACCACCCCGCAGGACACGCACGGCTCCCGCCCCGCCATGCCGGCGGCCTCCCCGGCGGCGATGGCGCCGAACATACGCCGGCTGTCCCGCAGCATTGCGGCATTGCGCACGGACGACACCCGCTCTGCCGCGTTGCCCACCGCGTCGTAGGGCGCCACCACATAGCAGCAGGGGTGCACCTGGCCATTCGCGTTGATGCTGATGCTGGAATACAGGTAGTCGCAGCCGAAATACCCATGCCCCGCGCGCTGCTGCTGCGCCAGGCGACGCCAGTCTGCCTCCAGGTCCGGTGCCGGGGGGTGCGCGACCTTGTCCGCCGCATGCCCGCGCAACGTGGCGCGGATCGGCTCGGTGGTGATCCCCGGTTCGGTGCCGAACTGGTCCACGCCGAGCTCGGTCGCCAGCGCACGGGCCGCGTCCACTTCGTGCCGGTTCCAGTCGAACACCAGGTAGCGCCAGTACAGGTATGGTGACGCCGACCCCAGCCGCCGCTTCGCCTCGACCAGCAGGCGGATGTTATCCAGCACCAGCGCCAGGTCGCCGCCCTTGCGGTAGATCTGGTACGCCTCCTGCGTCGCCCCGTCGATCGACAGGATCAGCGAGTTCCAGCCCCGACCGCACCAGCGCCTCGGCCGTCTCCGGCGACATCGGCACCGACAGGTTGGTGCTGACCAGCACCCAGATATCGTGTTGCTTGCAGCGCTCGATCAGTTCCGGCAGGCGCTTGTTCAGCAGCGGCTCCCCCCACAGCGACAGCCAGATGCGCACCAGGCTGTCGCCGTAGTTCCGCAGGATCGTCTCGATCTGCGGCACCGTCATGACCTGCATGGTGTAGCCGTCCTGCCGGATCATGTGCCCGGCGCAGTATGGGCAGCTCAACTGGCAGGAGAAGCACGGATCGATATGGCCGATCACCGGCAGCGACTGGGTCTGCACGGCGTGCGACAGCCGCTCCCGTTCGTTCAGGACCAGGTTCCGCAGCTTCTTCACCCGCAGCGGCGGCAGCGCCGCGGCCTGGGCCTCCACCTCCGCCTCGGGGGAGCTGACCGGTGTGGACAGCGTCCCCAGCGGCATGCCGTCCGCATAGAACCCGATCGCCAGGGTGGTCGCGCCTTCCAGCCCGTTCGGCAAGGTCAGGGTGACTTCGAACCCGCAGTGCAGGCTCAGGCGCCCGTCATAGGCCACCACATCCGGGCGGGGCCGTTGGCACGGAAAGCTGTGGTCGTGTTCGCCGATCCGCACCCGTGCCATAATCCGCGCCTGGGGTCGGTTTACCGGGCTGAACCAGCCGTTCAGCGCCAGGAAGCCACGTTGACCGTCCACGGACCGCAGGAAGTAGGCGTTCTCAATGAAGCCGAGCGTTTCGTGCTGGGGGTGTTGAGGCATGCGGCAGGATTTCTACACCATTCCGGCCGGCCGACGGGCAACAATTCGCGCGGTACGGACTTGCGCCGGACCGCGGGTGCCCGTAGCAGGCCGGTATGATCACGCGCGGTGAACTTCTCTGGCTGGGAATCGCCTCCGGCGTCTCCGGCAGCCTGATCGGTGGCATGATGCTGGCAATCGGGCTGGACCTGATCGTCAACGGCCAGCACCTGGGGTGGCTGCTGTTGCTGCCCGGCGCGCCGGCATCCGCCATTCCAGGATGGCTGCTGGCCCGCAGGCTGGCGCAGCAACTGTAGCCGGCCAGGAGGCCCCGCATGCAGTTCGGCATCACCCTGGCGAACCGCGGCGTGCTGCTGGGCCTGACGACGGTGCGCGACCTGCTCGCCATGGCCGAGGCGGTGGAGGCCGACCCGCGTTTCGATTCCGTGTGGGTGGGCGACGCCCTGTTCGTCAATCGGCGGCTGGACGCCTTCACCCTGCTCGCCGCCATCGCCGGCCGCACAGACCGCCTGCTGCTCGGCCCCGCCTGCATGGGGTCCTTCGCCCTGCGCGACCCGCGGGTGTTCGCCTATGAGTGGGCGTCGCTGGACGTGCTGTCCGGCGGGCGCACCCGGCTGTCGGTGTGCTCGGGCGGCGGCGCCGGCCCGCTGTGGCAGGCGGAAACCGCGGCGATGGGCATCCCATCCGCGGAACGGCGCAAGCGGATGATCGAGAACATCGCGGTGCTCCGCCACCTGTGGACGCAGGACAACGTGTCGTTCCACGGCGACTTCCTGCGCTTCGAGGGCGTGACGCTGGAGCCGAAGCCGGTGCAGTCACCCTGCCCGATCTGGCTGACCACCAATGCCGGGCGGCTGGCGAATGGCCAGGCGGATGCCGGTGGGTCCGACTTCGCACTGCGCCGCGTGGGGCGGATCGCCGATGGATGGATGACCCACTCGGTCAGTCCGGCGGGTTTCGCCCGGTCCTGGCAGGTGATCCTGCGCGCCGGGGAAGAAGCCGGCCGCGACATGGCCGGGTTCGACAACGTGCTCTGCCACCACGTGAACATCGCCGAGACCGCCGACGCGGCGCTGGACGATGCCAAGCGCTACCTGGACCTGTACTACAGCGCCAACTACGACCGCGCTCGGCTGGAGTCCTGGGGCGCGTACGGTCCGCCTGCGACGGTGGCGGCACAGCTTGCGGCGTTCGCGGGCAGCGGCTGCCGGCGCATCACGCTGCGGCTGGCCACGATGGGGGATGCGATGACCCAGTTCCGGCGGCTGACGCAGGAGGTCCTGCCGCTGGTGCAGGACGCTGCATCCGCCTAGTGCCGGCCCCTGCGCGGCGGGCTTCGTCTTTTCATCGGAAAGACACGAAAAAGCGCGGCGCCCGTTCGAACGCCGCGCTTCATCGTGGACGCCGGGTAACGTTTATTCAGCCGCCACCCGGGTCGGAGTCTGCGCCGCGGCGAGCACCGCCGCCGCCTCGCTGGCCACCCGCGTGCCCTCGAAGAACTGCGGGTTCTGCGTGCCCCACAGCCGCACGGTGTTGGCGAAGGTGAAGTCACGGAAGTCGTCGTCGGACAGGAACCCGTCCTCGACCAGCTCATAGGCTTCCGGCAACGGATCGCGCATGTCGATCACGTCGAAATGCCCGATATCGGAGCTGTAGATCGCGTTCAGCTTGGCACCGAACGGATTGGTCTTGCCGAACGCCCAGGCAATGGTGCGGTCGTCGGCCTCGCAGCCGAAATAGTACGGCTTGGCATAGAGATCCACCCAGTCCTGCTTCTGGGTGATCTTGCACTTCGCGAAATCGTCGAGCTCCGACAGCCCGCCGGTCAGGTTCATCTGTTCCGGATCGGGATAACCGTCGCGCTCCTGAAGCGCGGCGGCGATGTCCTCGTAGCCGTATTGCTTGACCAGCTTCATCAGCAGGGCGCGGTCCAGCTTCTCGGGCTTCATGTTCTCCAGCGCCTTGAGGTTGCGCCGTTCCCAGTGCTCGATCAGGTCGCCGAACAACTGGCAGCCCCAGGCGACACCGCCTTCCAGGAAGGCAAAGCGCAGTTCGGGGAAGCGCCGCGTCACGCCGCCCAGGAAGATGCCCTTCGCCGCGGCATGTCCCGCATCGGCGAAGTGACCGATGTGGTTGTAGGTGAAATTACTGGGCAGGTTGCGCAGCGCCTGGTTGCTGCCGGTGCTGTGGAAGGTCGGCGCGATCTTCAGTTGCACGCACTTCGCCCAGACCGGGTCGTAATCGTACGCGCTGTCCACGCCGAACACTTCGTAGTTCACCGCCAGGCGCTGCGTGTCGGGATCGGTGCCCTGCACGGACTCGACCTTCCGCGGGAAGGCGCTGCCGAACATCCCGACCTTGGAGCCCAGCTGGCTGGTGGCGAATTCGAGTTCGGCGATCGCCTCCTCCGGCGTGTGCATCGGAATGATCGCCGCCGGCGTCATGCGGTCGCTGAGCTTGCTGAAGTATTCCGCGGAGACGATGTTGTAGGCGCGTATGACGGCGCGACGTGTCTCGTCGTCGCTGATGCGCGGCACGCGCAGGCCGGCGGTGGGATAGACGATGGCGAAGTCAGCGCCGAATTCGTCCAGCCGGTCGTACAGCATGCGCGGCATCATCGCGGTGGCGCGATCCAGCGTGTTGCCGGTCTGGCGGGTCCAGAAGCCCGGCATGGCAACACCGCGGCGCCGGCGTTCGGCGACCGACATGTTGAGCGCGTCACGCGTGGTGCGCATCGCGGCCAGGAACCCGTCAGCGGCCTTGTCGCCGCCGACCTTGCGCATCTTCTCGGCAAAGACCGGGTCGTATTCCACCCAGTGGCCATCACCGTCGATCACCGGATGCTTCAGTTGGGCACGGATTTCCGCAGGAACTCTTGTGGCCGTGGGCACTCATGATGTCCCTCCCGGGGTTCGCAGTTCACTCTACGATGATGTTGTTGGAGGGAACGCTAGGTCCGGATCAAATCGCGAGTCAAGTCCTCGGCCTGTCGCGGCAAATAGAGTACTAGATCACGAAGTTAGCGCTATCAGTCCACTTATCACGCGCCTGGCACGATTGAGCCGGCGCTTCGGCTCACGACAGCGGCAGTTCGAGCTCCACACGGTCGTGCATCACAATCGGCGTGATGCGACCGCGTTCGCCGCGCTCCAGGCGGACGAGACCGTAGCTTTCCATTGTCCGCAACGTTCGCGACAGATTGGATTTCGCCCTGCCGGTGATCCGCGCGAGTTCATCGAGAGAGCCGGGCGCCTGTTCCGCAATCACGCGCAGCAGGTCCCGGTTTCCGGCGGACAAGACCTTCGCGAAGGATTCCGTGGACGTGAACCATACCTTGGGTTCGCCAGGCGCAACGCGCCGCTCTCCACGCGCGACGGCCATGGTGCGCGCCTTCATCTCTTCGTAACTGGCGATACCCACTTTCAGCGCCGTCACGGGATCACTCCTCTCTCACGCAGCACGGCGTCCACCGTTTCCCAGAAATCGGCGAGCAAGGTCGCCGCGTCGCGGTAATCGTATGGCCGGATCGTCCGCAACCGGTGCCTGTGATCGTGCGGCGCATCACCTTTTCGCCGGCCGATCGAATGGGCGTTGTCAAATCCGACGAGCCGCCTTCCGTCCGGCCCGTGCAGCGTCAGCGAGTAGTCGATCCCGTGCGGCTTGTTCGCCGATGGCGGCACCTGCGTGACGACAAACCGAACCCAGTAGTCACCATCGGCGTCCACCACGAGCACCTGGCCGTCGAGGTCGAGCAAAACGCCAAGCGTGGGATCATCCGGCTTCGCCACCTGATATGGTTATCATAGTGAAGCAACGCAAGCTACGAATTCCGGCGGTGATCAGGCGACCAGGAGCCCGCCACATGGGTCACTCGCCCACGCCCCAGGCAATCGCATTGCGCAGCAACGCAACGAACGTGTCGCTCTCCCACGCGCCATGGAAGGTCGGCGGCGTGGTGTCGGCGGGGTCGGTGCGGGTCGGGCGGATCACCGGATTGTGGCAATGGCCCAGGGCGAAATACGCCACGCCGCCCTGACCGACGTCGCGCGTGTAGCCGATCACGCGGGTCTTGCCGTCGGGCTGCAGCGACGTATCCGCGGGATACAGCGTGCCGATCGCCGGCGACACCGCGTCCGGCCCGTACTCCGCGGTCAGCAGAATTCGCGTGCTGTCCGGATGCTGGAGCTCGATGAAATACGGTTCGTCCTCCACCTCGAACGATCCGCTGAGGCCCCGTGTGATCGGATGATCGGTATCGCGCACATCGACGCGGAACCGGCAGATCGGCGGGTGGGTCAGGAAGAAGCTGCCGAGCAGGGCGTGATGCTCGGTTTTCACGGTGCGGCGCTGGCGGAAGCCTTCGACGCGCTCGGCCCGGCCGCCGCTGGTGCCGTGCAGGCCCAGCCAGTGGCCGCCGGCCTCCAGCCAGTCCTGGATGGTGCGGCTTTGCGCCGCGTCGGGGTACGGGCCGGCGACATAGGTGATCAGCAGCCGGCTGACCGGCAGCCACTTGGCAAGGTCGGCGAAGTCGTTGCCCACCGAGGCGGGCACGTCCTGCTCCGCCAGCAGCTCCAGCAGCCGCAGCCGGGCATAGTCGTGATCGTGCCCGGCATGCGCCCCCGGTGGAAATCCCCCTGCAATCAGATGCGCTCGGCGCGGCTGTTCCGCCATTGGATCACGTCCCTCCCTTGTTCGGCGCCGCCACCTGGCGACGCCGTCTTGCCCCGGGTCCGCACCGCGAGCCGACAGCCGGGCCCGGCCGAAGCCTACAGATACACGGCCCGCATACCCCCCGCCGGATAGCGCGTGCCGGCCGCGGCGCCCCGCGGCACGACCGAGGAAATCCGCTCCACATCCGCCGCGCTGAGCTGCACCTGCAGCGCGCCCAAATTCTCCATCAGCCGCTCCTTCCGGCGCGTGCCGACGATCGCCACCACGTCGTCGCCCTGCGCCAGCAGCCAGGCCAGCGCGAGCTGCGCGGGGGAGCAGCCCTTCTCGGCCGCAATCGTCTCGATGCGCCCGACCAGGTCGCGGTTATGGGCGAAGTTCTCGGCCTGGAAGCGCGGATGCTGGGCGCGGCGGCCGTCCACGTCGTCCAGCGTCCTGATCGCGCCGGTCAGGAAGCCGCGGCCCAGCGGGGCGTAGGCGACGAAGCTGATGCCCAGCGGACGGGTGGTCTCCCGCGTCTCCTCGGCTTCCGCCCGGTACAGCAGGGAGTATTCGGTCTGCACCGCGGCGATCGGGTGCACCGCATGGGCGCGGCGGATGGTGTCCGGCCGGGCTTCCGACAGGCCCAGGTGGCGCACCTTGCCCTGCTGCACCAGCTTGGCCATGGCGCCGACCGTGTCCTCGATCGGCACGTTGGGATCGACGCGGTGCTGGTAGTAGAGGTCGATCACCTCCTCGCCCAGCCGCTTCAGGGAGGCCTCGCAGGCCTGGATCACGTAATCGGGGTGGCCGTTGACGCCGTTCGGGCCGCCGGGGTTCTGCGTCTGGCCGAACTTGGTCGCCAGCACCACCTTGTCCCGCCGCCCCTTGATCGCCCGTCCGATCAGCTCCTCGTTGTGGCCCCAGCCATACATGTCGGAGGAGTCGATGTGGTCCACGCCCTGGTCGATGGCGTGGCGGATCAGGTCTTCCGACTGGGCGTCGTCCGCCGCGCCGTACACGCCGGACAGCGACATGCCGCCGAGGCCGATGGTGGAAACCGACAGGCCGCCGGCGCCGAGTGAGCGGTGCGGAATGGTTGTGCTGGGCATCAGGAGCCTCCCCATTGAGGGGCCGCAGCCTAGGAGCGGGCGGGGGGCGTGTCACGCGGCCGGCGGCGGGGCCGCGTTCCACGGCTCTTCGGGGATCCGTAGGGGGCCCGGCGCTGTGACGTACACGCAAGATGCGCACGGTGTCGTTCACGATCAGATCTCGGATGATGTAGGGAAAGGCAGTTGCCACCTCACGCATGTCGGTACCAGGCACGGGACGTCGCCGTTCCGGGAACCAGGCCAGGCTATCACCCGCGGCAATCGGCGCCTCCGCCGAGCGCACGGCAGCGCGCGGCCGGTTGCACCGGCATTGGCGTCCCGGTCCTCGGGACTGCGCACCGGTAGTGCGGGTGAGAAGCCGCAGGCGCCAGGTCCCTGACGCAGTGCCAGACGAAGCATTGTCCCAAGGCGATACGGAATACCGCTCTCACCCACGGACAATCGCCCGACACCGGATGACACCGGCCCCCGGACCCTCTATCTCCTGCTGCAACGCAGTCCGCAGCCCGGCATACCCCGGGGAGCCGGCCAACACGACCGCAGATCACCGCACATGACCGATACCCCGATCGACCACATCCGCAATTTCGCGATCATCGCCCATATCGACCACGGGAAATCCACCCTGGCCGACCGGCTGATCCAGACCACCGGCGCGCTGAGCGACCGCGAGATGAAGACCCAGGTCCTGGACAACATGGACCTGGAGCGAGAGCGCGGCATCACCATCAAGGCGCAGACCGTCCGCCTGACCTACCAGGCCAAGGACGGGCAGGTGTACGAGCTGAACCTGATGGACACCCCCGGCCACGTGGACTTCGCCTACGAGGTCAGCCGCAGCCTGGCCGCCTGCGAGGGCAGCCTGCTGGTGGTGGACGCCAGCCAGGGGGTGGAGGCGCAGACGCTGGCCAACGTGTACCAGGCGATCGACGCCAATCACGAGATCGTGCCGGTGCTGAACAAGATCGACCTGCCGGCCGCCGAACCCGAGCGGGTGAAGCAGCAGATCGAGGACGTGATCGGCCTGGACGCCTCCGAAGCGATCGAGATCAGCGCCAAGACCGGCCTGAACATCGAGGGCGTGCTGGAAGCCCTGGTGCACCGCCTGCCGCCGCCCAGGGGTGATGGCGGGGCGCCGCTGAAGGCGCTGCTGGTGGACAGTTGGTACGACCAGTACCTTGGCGTGGTCATCCTGGTGCGGGTGAAGGACGGCCGCCTGAAGCGGGGCCAGAAGATCCGCATGATGTCCACCGGTGCGGTGCACCAGGTGGAGCAGGTGGGCGTGTTCTCCCCCAAGATGGTGCCGGCCGACGACCTGGGGCCGGGCGAGATCGGCTACATCACCGCCGCGATCAAGACGGTGGCGGACTGCAATGTCGGCGACACGATCACCGAGGACCGCGCCCCCGCGGCCGAACCGCTGCCCGGCTTCAAGCCCTCGATCCCGGTGGTGTGGTGCGGCCTGTACCCGGTGGACGCCGACGATTTCGAGAAACTGCGTGAATCCCTGGCCCGGCTGCGGCTGAACGACGCCAGCTTCCACTATGAGCCGGAGACCTCGGCCGCGCTGGGCTTCGGCTTCCGCTGCGGCTTTCTGGGCCTGCTGCACCTGGAGATCATCCAGGAACGGCTGTCCCGCGAGTTCGACCTGGACCTGATCGCCACCGCGCCGTCTGTGGTGTACCACATCTACAAGACCAACGGCGAAATGACCGAGCTGCACAACCCGGTGGACATGCCGGACGGCAGCGTGATCGACCACATCGAGGAGCCGTGGATTCGCGCCACCATCATGGTGCCGGACGAGTATATCGGCGCCGTGCTGCAACTGTGCAACGAACGGCGCGGCAGCCAGATGGACCTGACCTATGTCGGCAACCGCGCCATGGCGGTGTACCGGCTGCCGCTGAACGAGGTGGTGTTCGACTTCTACGACCGGCTGAAGTCGGTCACCCGCGGCTATGCCAGCTTCGACTACCAGATGGACGACTACGCCGAGGGCGAGCTGGTCCGCATCTCCATCATGGTGAACGGCGACCCGGTGGACGCACTGTCCTTCATCGCCCACCGCTCCGCCGCGGAATCACGCGGGCGGGCGATCTGTGCTCGGCTGAAGGACCTGATCCCGCGGCAGTTGTTCAAGATCGCGGTGCAGGCGGCGATCGGCGGCCGGGTGATCGCGCGCGAAACCATCAGCGCACTCAGCAAGGACGTCACCGCGAAGTGCTACGGCGGCGACATTACCCGCAAGCGCAAGCTGCTGGAGAAGCAGAAGGAAGGCAAGAAGCGGATGCGCCAGTTCGGCAAGGTGGAGATCCCGCAGTCCGCCTTCCTTGCGGCGCTGAAGATGGACGCCTGACGCGGCCGGCGGCGCGGAAGCCGGGGCGCGTGTCGTGTCCCCTGACCTCCACGCCCGCCCGCGCACCATGCCCGCATTCGCGTGTCCGCGAGCAGGGCGAGGTGTCAGACGGCTCCGAACAGCATGAAAAGCAGCAACAGGATCAGGAAGAACGCCAACGTGCCGCTGGGGTAGTAGCCCCAGCCGAGGCTGTACGGCCATCGCGGCAGCGCGACGATCAGCAGAAGAATCAGCAACAGGATCAGCAGCGTATCCGCCAAGATCTGCTCTCCCGTCCGTCCGGTCCGTCAGCGCTGGTCCATATGGCGTTCGGCCGAATTGGTCAGGCTGTGGCCGGCATTGCTCAGGTCCCGCCCGGCCCCGGCGGTCGTGTGGCACGCTGTCAGCAACGGCATGGCGCCAAACAGAAGTGCGCCGAGCAGCGCCAGAGAGAGTTTGCTACGCATCAAAACGTCCCTTCGGGTTGACCATAACGCCGATGCATAACGGTCCGCACCCGCAGCAGATTTATCCGCTCACGCGGATGTCGGTTCACGGACGCGGCATATGGCCTGGGCGTGAAGCGCCCCGGTTGCGGGAAACGGCCGAGCCCACCTACTCTGCGGCCATAACATCCGGGGGACCAGATCCGTGGCGGGCCTGTACTATGAGCAATTCTCCATCGACCAGGAGTTCGAACACCCCTGGACGCGCACTGTCACCGAGATGGACAATACGCTGTTCAGCGCGCTGACCCTGAACGTTCAGCCGCTGCACCTCGATGCGGAATTCGCGTCGAAGACCGAGTTCGGCCAGCGCCTGGTCAACTCCATGTTCACCGCGGGGCTGATGGTGGGCATGAGCGTGAATGACACCACGGTCGGCACCACCGTCGGGAACCTGGGCTTCACCGACATGCGCTTCCCCAAGCCGGTGTTCCACGGCGATACGCTGCGGGCCCGCACCAAGGTGGTGGCGATGCGCGAGAGCCGGTCCCGGCCCGAGGTCGGCATCGTCGAGTTCGAGCATACCTGCTGGAACCAGCGCGACGAGATGGTGGCGATCTGCCGCCGCCAGGCGATGATGCGCAAGCAGCCGAAGGGGTGACCTTCGGCTGCCTGCGGGATCAATGACGGCTGGCCCTACTGCACAAGGGTCGCCGTATAGCTCGGACTTCCGGGAACACTGCCGAAGACCTTCGCATCTACCGTGGAGCAGTTGCTCCGCACGTAGGTGTTGCCGCTCATGACGATGTTGGCGGCCAGGATTTCCATGCAGGTATTGGTGGAAGCACCCAGCGTTGGTGAGTTGTGAGCGTCGAACGTCGCGTTCGGGAAATACACCACCCCGTCAATCAGGAACTGTGGGTTGCCGGACAGCGTAACCGTGTTGCTGGTGGTCCCGGCCAGCACGACGCCGGCAATCCCGCCGGTCGATGCGGCCTGGTCGGTATTCGGCGCGGTGAGGTAGAAGTTGAACGTATTGCTGCCCTTGAAATAACCGGTCAGGACGATCGTTACCCCACTGCCGTTGCTGGTCGTGTAGTTCTCCAGGTCGATGTTGCCATGGAACGTGTAAAGGCCAGGGGCGAAGTTGTAGATGTACGGACCGCCTCCGAGTGCGGTGAAGTTGCCGTATGTGCCCGGCTTCAGATAACAGGTGACCGTGCCGGTGCCCTGTCCGTTGCAGTAGCTTCCGTGGAACGTACTACCCGAACTGCTCGGCAATCCGCAGTTCTGGTTGTAGCAGATGATGTCCGGCCCACTGGCGCTGCTGGCACTGGTCAGTGCATTCTGCAATGCCGTGTCGGCCAGATATGGGTCGGTGATCTTTCCATTGTTCGCGTACTCGCCGCCGCTGACGCTCACCCAGCTCGGGATGGTGATGGAGTCCGCGGCATACAGTCCGGCGGTATCGAACGTGCCACCGCCGGCGAACGAAATATCGGCATTCGAAAGCAGCGAGCAGCCCGGAGCGTTGACGTTGATGTAACCGTTCGCACCGATCCCGGTGCCGCCGTTGGCGGCGGTTTTCAACGCAAAGATGCAGGGCTGGGCGCCGGTGGATGCGCCGGTGCCGCCACCGAGCAGCTCGGCAGTCGAAGACGCGCTGATGGTGACGGATGAGGTGGAACTGAAGATGCGCGACAGGGTCAGGGGGATGGTCTCGGTCGCCTTGACCTTGAGCGCCTTGTCGGCCGTGTTCCGCACGCCGTTCACGACCTGAACGTCAGTGGACGCGGCACCGTTGATCTTCGCCAGATCGGTGGCGGCCGTCATGGCGGTCTGTGTGCTGCCGGTCTTGCTGTAGTTCAACGCTCCGGCAATCGCCGCGGCATCCGCGGCGCGCTGCATGCGCATCTTCTCGACCGACCAGTGGCTCACCTCGATCCCCAGCCCGGTTGCGGCGGCGAGCACGGGGGCCAGCATGGCGACGAAGACGGCGACGGATGAACGACGGCATCGAAGCAGCGATGTGCGTCGCCCAGGTGCAATATGGGGCATGGGAGTGCTGCCTGGTTGCCTGTGATGACGAAGCAACTCCAGGCTCTACACCAGTCATGGTAACCGTGGCGTTTCAGATGCGCATGTTGTTTGCCCTGCTTTTGGCGCACGACTACGGCCTTTCTCGTGACAACCGGGTGAGGACAGCGTCAGCCCTCACTCAGGCCGCTGACGTCGGGGTCGCCCAGCACTTCGGCGACATAGGCCTCGCGCACCGTGACCAGCAGCACGGCGGCGACCGGCGTGCCCAGGATGATGCCCAACGGGCCGAAGATGGTGCCGAGGACGGTCATGGACAGGATGGTCAGCGCCGGCGGCAGGTCCACGGTCCGGCGCTGGACCAGGGGCGCGACCACGTAGCCTTCGATGCCGTGGCACCCGAGAAAGATCACCAGGACCCACAGCGCTGTCTGCCAGTCGATGGTCAATGCCACCAGCATCGCCGGTATTGCCGCGGCAATCGCGCCGAAATAGGGCACGAAGGTGAACAGCCCGGCCACGACGCCGAGCGACAGGGCCAGCGGCACGCCCAGCAGGCCGAGGCCGATGCCGCTCAGCACGCCGACCACGATCATGTCCACCAACTGGCCGAGCGACCACCAGCGCAGCGTGCCGCCGATATCCAGCATCACGTGGCGGGCGCGTGAGCGGTATCGCAGCGGAAACAGCCGTACCACGCCATCGACATACAACATTGGCGAAATGGCGAAATACAGCGAGGTGACGACCAGCACGAACAGCGTGGTCAGGCCGCCAACCGTAAAGCTTGCCAGTGAGCTCACATAGCCCGAGATGTCGCTCTGCGACGCGTTGGACGACAGTTGCTGCAGCAGGAGATGCCCCCAGGCAGTGTCGCCATAGGTCTGCTGCAGCGTGGTGATCCGCTGTTGCATCTCGGACCACAGGCTCTGCGACTGGGAAACCAGGCGCGGGCCGACATAGTAAAGGAAACCAACCAGCACGACGGTAGAGGCGATGCTGACGATGGCGAGCATGGCGTGCTCGCCGAGCCGGGTGTATCGCGCCCCCCAGTCCGCCACGCCACGCAGGATCACGGCGATCAGTACCGCCAGGAAGATCAGCAGCAGGATGTCGGAAACCACCCAGATCGCCAGCACCACCGCGGCCAGGACTGCGATGATCTGCAGCGTTCGGGCCACCGGGTCGGTGCCGAGCGGGCCCTGGCGCTGTTCCGGATGCTTCATCAACTCTTTGCCCTGACGTTTGCTGAAGAAGAACGCCCGGACAACGTAATCGTTGGGGTGTGCCCGCGACAGTGATGGATCCCGGATGCCCTCCGTCACTGGCCCTGGAGGCCATTTGACGTAGATCAACGCGCGTATCCGAAGCATGTGCAACCTGCATCCATGAGCCCGGCGATGTCGGGCCCGCGCGTGCGGTCGGGACAATGCCAGGCAGGCGGTCACAGGACTGGATATCGCTCGGGATCACTGCCCTGCTCGTGGCCGGGGTGGTGGTGGTGAGCCTGTTCTCCAGCGACCTGCCCACCGCCCCTGTCATCCCGTACAGCCAGTTCCAGCAATATCTCGACGCCGGCAAGGTCTCCAGGATCACGGTGTCCGGGGACATGATCATCGGGGAACTGACAGACGTCCCGGAGGGCACCGCGAAGGGGTTCCGGACCAACCGCGTGCCGCCCCACCTCGCCGGCGAACTTGCCCGCCATGGCGTGGTATTTTCCGGCACGCCGTCCGGCAGCGCGCTGGGGGGGCTGCTGTCCTGGGTCATCCCGCCGCTGTTGTTCGTCGGCCTGTTCATGCTGGCATCCCGCGCCATGATGGGCGGTGGTGGGGCGGCCGGTGGCTGGTTCTCGGTGGGCCGCAGCAAGGCCAGGCTGGTGGCGGAAACGGACGTCAAGGTAACATTCGACGACGTCGCCGGCGTCGATGAGGCCAAG
Organism: uncultured Alphaproteobacteria bacterium; assembly: GCA_963721065.1. Taxonomy (GTDB): domain Bacteria; phylum Pseudomonadota; class Alphaproteobacteria; order Acetobacterales; family Acetobacteraceae; genus CAWBLP01. The sequence continues at coordinate 233,662 of CAVRHO010000005.1, read as the reverse complement.
GCGGAACTCCACGAAATCGTGGACTTCCTGAAACGTCCGGAAGAGTTCGGCCGCCTGGGCGCCCGCATCCCCCGCGGCGTTCTGCTGGTCGGCCCGCCGGGCACCGGCAAGACCCTGCTGGCCCGTGCCATCGCGGGGGAGGCCGGCGTCCCGTTCTTCTCCACCAACGGTGCCGAGTTCGTGGAGATGTTCGTGGGCGTCGGCGCCGCACGCGTGCGGGACCTGTTCGAACGTGCCGGGGAGGTGGCGCCCGCCATCATCTTCATCGATGAGCTGGACGCTCTGGGCCGCGCCCGGACATCCAACCCGGTCGCCGGCCAGGATGAGAAGGAGCAGACGCTCAACCAGTTGCTGGCCGAGATGGACGGGTTCGACCGGTCCGTGGCGATCGTGGTGCTGGCGGCCACCAACCGGCCGGAAATCCTGGATCCGGCGCTGCTGCGGGCCGGGCGGTTCGACCGGCAGGTGCTGGTGGACCGGCCGGACCGCAAAGGGCGGCTGGACATCCTGCGCATCCATCTGCGGGCGCTGACCCTGGCCCCTGATGTGCAGGAGGCCGACATCGCCGCCCTGACCCCCGGCTTCACCGGCGCCGACCTGGCCAACCTGGCGAATGAGGCCGCGGTGATCGCTACCCGCCGCGGCGCCGCGGCGATCGGCATGGACGATTTCGCCAGCGCCGTGGAGCGGTTGGTGGCCGGGCTGGAAAAGCGGTCCCGCATCCTGATCCCGCAGGAACGGCGAATGATCGCGTACCACGAGATGGGCCACGCCCTGGTGGCGATGGCAATCCCGGGCACAGACCCGGTGCAGAAGGTCTCGATCATTCCGCGTGGGATCGCCGGTTTGGGGTACACGCTGCAACGTCCCACCGACGACCGGTTCCTGATGACCCGGCACGAGCTGGAAGACAGGATGGCCGTGCTGCTCGGCGGCCGGGCGGCGGAAATGCTGGTGGGCGGCGACGCATTCACCGGGGCGGCCGACGACCTGGCGAAGGCGACGGACATCGCCCGCGGCATGGTGCTGCGCTTCGGCATGGACGACAGCGTCGGGCCGGTGGCCTGGGACACCGAACAGGGGCAGTTCCTGAACCAGCAGGGACAGTTCTGGTCGCGGCGGCGGTTCGGCGAGGCCACGGCGCGCGATATCGACCAGGCGGTACACGCGGTGCTGGACCGCGCCCTGGCGCGGGCGACCACGATCCTGCGTGCCAACCGAGAGGAGCTGGATCGCGGGGCGGCAGCGCTGCTGGCGAAGGAAACGCTGTCGGGCGACGAAATTCCGCGGCCGAAGGGGGCAGGACCGGCCGCCTCACTGGCCGCTTGACGGGTGGCCCGACCCGGCCCGCTTACCGGGCGGGTTCGCGTGCGCGCGCGGCTGTTTCCGAGCGGTGGCATGGTCCGCGATGTCGGCCAGCAGCGACCAGACCTTGTCCGCATCCATCGCCACTTCGGGATCATTGAGAAGACGGTCGACTTCCGCCAGCCTGCTTGCATATTCGGCTTCGGTCATCCCGCCCTCCCGTACGCGGCTTGTTTGCCGGGCAGGTGTGCGGGGCCTGCCCGTTTGTCGGCGCCGGAACCGAACATGCACCGAAAGGCGGAGGCATTGATCTGGGTCAACGGCTGACCCCGGGGCCGACCGGACGGATGCGGCGAAGCCGACGGGGGCAGCGGTCCGCAGCGGTGCACGGCCGGCGCCCCTCACCTTCTCGCGAGCGGCGCCCGGCACGCCGCCTATGCCTGTTCCGCCATGCGCACCCCGGGATGGAAGTGCGCATAGACCCGCCGGGCGGTTTCGTGGCTGATGCCTGGCGCGGCCTCCAGGTCGTGCAGGCCGGCCATCTTCACCCCGCGGGCGGACCCGAAGTGGTTGAGCAGGGCGCGCTTGCGGGCGGCGCCGATGCCCGGGATCTCGTCCAGCTCGCTCTGCCGGATCGCCTTGGACCGGCCGGCGCGGTGGGTGGTGATGGCGAAGCGGTGCGCCTCATCCCGCAGGCGCTGGAGGAAGTACAGCACCGGGTCGCGCGGCGGCAGTTGGAAGGCGTCCATGCCGTCGGTGTGGAACCACTCGCGGCCGGCATCGCGGTCCGGCCCCTTGGCGATGGCGATCAGCTTCACGTCCTGCACGCCCAGGTCGGCCAGCACGTCGCGCGCCGCCGAAAGTTGGCCGGCGCCGCCGTCGATCAACACGATGTCCGGCCACTCGCTGGCCGGCGCCCCCTCCGCCTGTTCCTTCATCGCTCGGCTGAACCGGCGCTGGAGCACTTCGCGCATCATGGCGAAGTCGTCGCCGGGGGTGACCGGGCCGCGGATGCTGAACTTGCGGTAGGCGGACTTGGTGAACCCCTCGGCGCCGGCCACGATCATCACGCCATAGGGGTTGGTGCCCATGATGTGGGAGTTGTCGTACACCTCGATCCGCTGCGGCGGGGACGGCAGGCCGAACAACTGCGCCACGCCGTCCAGCAGCTTCGCCTGGCCGGCGGATTCCGCCAGCCTGCGCTCCAGCGCCTCCCGCGCGTTGGTTTCGGCGTGCTCCATCACCGCGCGCTTCTCGCCGCGCTGGGGCACCGCCAGGTCCACCTTGCGGCCGGCCTTCAGCGACAGGGCCTCGGCGATCAGCGCCTGCTCGGGCAGTGCGTGGCTGAGCAGCAGGGACGGGGGCGGGGGCTTGTCGTCGTAGAACTGGGCGACGAAGGCGGACAGCACCTGGCCCGCTTCCTCATTCTTGCCGTGGGTGGGGAAGAAGGCGCGGTTGCCGTTGTTGCGGCCGCCGCGGAAGAAGAACACCTGCACGCAGGTCTGGCCGGCGGTCTGCCAGGCGGCGATCACGTCGGCATCGGTCAGGCTGGCCGGGTTCACCACGTCGCTGCCCTGCACGAAGGTCAGCGCGCGGATGCGGTCGCGCACCGCGGCGGCGCGCTCGAATTCCAGATGTTCGGCTGCCTGCTCCATGTCCGCTGCCAGTTCCCGCTGCACGGTGGCGGACTTGCCGGACAGGAACGCCTTCGCCTGGTCCACCAGCTTGCCGTAGTCCGCTTCGCTGATCCGCCCGACGCAGGGGGCCGAACAGCGCTTGATCTGGTGCAGCAGGCAGGGGCGGGAGCGGTTGGCGAACACCGTGTCGGCACACGACCGCAGCAGGAAGATCCGCTGCATGGCGGTGACGGTCTGGTTCACCGCCCAGGCCGAGGCGAACGGGCCCCAGTAGCTGCCCTTGCGCACCTGCGCGCCGCGGTGCTTGGCGATCTGCGGGTAGGGGTGGTCCTCGGTCAGCATCAGCCACGGGTAGGACTTGTCGTCCCGCAGCACGATGTTGAAGCGCGGCTTCAGGCGCTTGATGAGGTTGGCCTCGAGCAGCAGCGCCTCGGCCTCGGTATGGGTGGTGATCACCTCCATGCTGGAGGTCTCGTTCACCATCCGGCGCAGGCGCTCATCGAGGCGAACGGGCTGGGTGTAGGCGGTGACGCGCTTCTTGAGGGCGCGGGCCTTGCCGACGTAGAGCGCGTCGCCCTTCGTATCCAGCATGCGGTACACGCCGGGGCCGGGCGGCATGGTGGTCAGCGCCGCCTCTATGACGGTCACGCCCTTGGGGGCCGGGGCGGGGTCGGCTGTCGCGGGCGGGCCGGGCTGGTCGGAGGCTTCTGTCATCTTCTGGGGAGATAGTGCCAGCCGGGGACGGGCGCCAGCACCGCGGGCGGGGCCGGCCGTGGTCCGGTCCCGTTGGAGGCGCGTTTCGGTGGCGGGGTGGTCAGGGCGGGCCGGTGGGGTCCGCCAGGGCTGGTTGCAGGGTGGGCGGGACGGGGCTGACGCCGGGCTCGCCGATGAAGAAGCCCAGGGCGCGGCGGACGCCGTCTCGGGTCTGGTCCGGCCAGTCGAAGGCGTGGGTTCGGTCGCGGTCCCATTCGTCCGCGTAGGCGACCTGGCGCTTGCGGATGTCCCGGTAATAGCGGTGGAAGCTGCCGCGGTACCAGGTGATCGCCTCGTAGAGCGCGGTCCAGAGGGTGCCTTCGCACAGGGTGGGGGAGATGCCGAGGTCGCGGCAGATATCGGCGATCGTGTGGCCGATCGGGCGGCGGCGGATGTGCGCCTGCAGTTGCTCCAGGGTGGGGGAGTCGGGGAGTTGTTCCGGGGCGCGGCGCCGGGCCGGACGCGGTGGTTGCTGGTCTTCTGCCTTTTGGGGCGGGGCGCTGCGGCGGGGCTGGGAGATGACCAGGTCGCGGCCCCGGGCCGCACGGGCGAGCAGGACGCGTTCCAGCGCGGTGGCGCGGAGGATGCCGCGGGAGAGGCGGGACAGGATGACCGGGACGCGCGCCGTGCCGAAGAACTGGGCGATGGCGGAGAAGCTGCGGGCCGTGGCGCGGTGTTCGAGGGTGGCCGAGAGGTGCTGGCCGTAGGCGAGGAGGATGCGGACGAGGATGAGGACCGCGGCGATGCCTTCGGGTATGGGCCTGGTGGGCCGAGCCTTTGGGGGATCGGGTGGGGGAGGTAGGCCGGGGGTGGAGACGTTAGGTATCACGGTCATAGTTACTAACAGAATTGCGAAGAAGAGGCAAGGAATTCTGTCCGAGGGCACGCGGGTGCACGATTGGCCTGGATAGGTGGTGGTGAGTGTCGGGCTTCGTCCCGCTCGCAACCGGTCACAAATCCCCCCTTGCCTCCGCGAGGCAAATGCAGGCTTTCACCCTTGATGGCCGCAGCCTTCCCAACCGCATCAAGAACCGTGTCGTTCGGGCCGGCCATTCGTTCGTTCCACCGGATTGCAAGCCGCATTGGGCGGAACACGTCACAGGTATGACCGCAGGTCGGTCTGCGTGAAATCGTTGCCCTTAAAGAGCAGCGGCGCATTCAACGTCTTTGCCAGAGCATAGGCCGCACAGTCGGAAAGATTGAGCCGTGCCCTCGGATCGACGCCCTTGCCGTAATGGTCGAAGGCAAGCGCCGCCGCACGCACCTGCTCTTCGTCGAACGGGATCATCTCGATCTCGACGTCCGCAAGGAACTTCCAGAACCGTTCGACGGCATCAGCGCCAAGCCGCACGCGAAGTACCGTGGCCGTCTCGTGGGCATTGACCGCCGAAATCACGCACGGCTCGCTACCGGTTATCGCATCCATGAAGGCCGGGTGGTCCGGCTCCCTGAAGAAGATCGCGAGCAGGGCCGAACTGTCGACAACGATCATACGGCGTTGAGATCGTCCACGATCTCGTCCACCCGACGTTTGTCGAGGACCGGCATTGCAGCAAGCTCCTCCACGAACCGCTCGGCGCGGGCCCGCCGCGCAGCGATAGCATCAGCGGCGTTGTCGCGCGGACGGCGAAACGTGACACCAGCGCTACGGGCGCTGATTTCCAGCGCCTCCCGTACAGCATCGTCGATCGTGCGATGCTGCGCAGCGGCCACACGCCTCGCCAGCAATTCGGTTTCCGGGGACAGGTCAATCATGCTCACACGCTCATGAAGCAATCCGGCGAGGGGTGTGCCGCCGAACCGGGTGTTTGCCCGGCGGGCATTGGCCTCAAGTCTGAACCAACAACCCTGAAGAGTATTGGCGATTTCCTCGTCCAAATGCACGTGCCAAAGTCTGGACCGCGGACACTTACCCAGGCAGGTCGCCGGGCATGCTTCATGAAAGCCACGCCACCGGCACGTCGAGAGCCTGCGCGAGCTTCGCAATCGTCTCGGGGGTTCCCGCACGCCGCCCGTTTTCGAGGTCGGAAAGATAACCCTGCCCGATACCCGTAACGGAACTCAAGTGCAGTTGCGTTTCACCACGCCAGGTCCGGATGGCTTTCAGCCGGCTTTCGCCACGAAGTATCGCAGTACTGACCTGTGGGGGCAGCACCACCCCACCGGCGGCCAGTTCAGCCTTGCGCAAATCATAGACAGCAATGTCGTCAGCGTCCTCGGCTGCCTGGTCGGCGCGTTCGAGAAGCGCCTCGTACTCGGCCCGCGGCAGCACCACCAGTTCTTCGCCCGCCGGCGTGCGAATGATCTGCGGTTCGCTCATGACCCTCAGTTCCTCCTGTAGGTCGTCGTCGCCCGGCGGCCGATGTAAATCGCCAGGATCGTGGCGGCACCTTCGTCAAAGATCAGCCGGTAGCGGCCAATGCGCGGCCGATAGCTCGCACGCAACCTTCCGCTACAGACCCGTCAAAATGCGACACCGGGACGAGGAAGCGGCCATAACCTTGGGTCGAGCCAACGAGGAGGTTAATCATTGACCTTCAGTCGTGGGCATGGATAGTATCATTTTTGAGATCGAGGCCATCATGACAACGGCACGAAGCGGAACCTTAACCCTTCCTTCCAGCCTTCTGGGCCAAATTCAAGCTATGGCCGCGGCCGAGCACCGCCCGGTGGATGACGTGTTGCGCGACGTGATCGAACACGGGCTGAACCAGAGGTGGCAAGCGCATGCCGAACGTGAGCGGCAGCGTGCACGCGACCTTGGCTTGCCCGAAGACGACAGCCCTCTCACGGCCGAATACCGCCAGGTCATTCGCGAGAAAATCGCCCAGGGCGTGCGCTCCCTGCGGGAGGGCCGCGTTGTCGATGGCCCGACCTTCATGGCGCAGTTGGACGCAGACCTGGCAGAACGTGAGCGGGCGCATAAGGACCGGTGAACCGCTACGTCCTGTCGTCGGAAGCCCAGGACGACCTGAGCCAGATCCGGACCTACTATGAACAGGAAGCGGGCGCGCGCACAGCCCGACGCGTGTTGCAGGCAATCTCGCGGGCGTTTGAACTGCTGGCCGAGCTTCCCGATATCGGGCATCACCGGCCGGACCTGGCCGACGAGTCACTCAGGTTCTGGCAGGTGTTCTCCTACCTGATCATTTACGACCCGGCGACGCGGCCAGTTGGCATAGCCCGGGTGCTCCATAGCAGCCGCGATGTCTCGACAATCCTGACCAAACGCTAGACGTCGCCGCTCCGGACCGCAGCGCCGACGGCCGAACGACGGCTCCGCGTCCGAACAGCCCTGCATCACAGACCACGCCGGGACGGATGCGTCCCACGAACGCGTCTCGGGCCAGAGAAGGCTTGGACCTGTGAGGAGGATGGTGGGCGCGACAAGGATCGAACTTGTGACCCCTACCGTGTCAAGGTAGTGCTCTCCCGCTGAGCTACGCGCCCATCCCGCTCGGGACGCAGGCTTCTAGCTTGGACCGGCCACGGACCGCAAGCGCGGTGGTGACAGCCGGCGCTGCTCAGGCTTCAATGCAACCATGGACATGCCGATTGCCGATACCCTGCCCGCCCCGCCGCCCGTCGTGGTGCAGCGGCCGGTGCGCCAGACCGTCCCGGTGATCTTCGCCTCCCCCCATTCCGGCCGCCACTACCCCGCCGACTTCCTCGCCGCCGCCCGGCTCGGCCCCCGCGCCCTGCGCCGCAGCGAGGACAGTTTCGTGGACCAGCTCTTCGCCGCTGCCCCCGACCACGGCGCCCCCCTGCTGGCCGCCACCTTCCCCCGCGCCTTCTGCGACGCCAACCGCGAGCCGTGGGAACTGGACCCAGCCATGTTCGCCGACCCGCTGCCGCCCTGGGTGAACACCACCAGCGCCCGCGTCGGCGCCGGCCTGGGCACGCTCGCCCGCATCGTGGCCTCCGGCGAGACGATCTACCGCGGCAAGCTCCCCTTCGCCGAAGCCGAACGGCGGGTGCGGGAGTGCTGGCAGCCGTTCCATGCCACGCTGCAGGCGCTGATCGGCGGCACCAGGGCGGTGTTCGGCGGCTGCCTGCTGATCGACTGCCACTCGATGCCCTCGCACGGCATGGCAGGGCGGCCCGGCGTGCGGTCGGCCGATTTCGTGCTGGGCGACGCGCACGGCACCGCCTGCGCCCCGCGCGTGACCCGCGTGGCGGAACAGGTGCTCACCGGCCTGGGCTACACGGTGCGCCGGAACGAGCCCTATGCCGGCGGCTACATCACCCGCCACTACGGCCGCCCGCGGGAGCGCGTGCATGCGCTGCAGATCGAGATCGCCCGCGAACTCTACATGGACGAGGCGCGCATCGAGCACCTGCCCGGCTTCGGCCGCCTCCAGCAGCACATGGCGACGCTGATCGGCACGCTGGTGGACGAGGCGCCCCGCCTGCTCGCCTGATCCGCCTGCTCGCGTGACCCGCCTGCTCGCCTGACCCGCCTGCTCGCGTGACCCGCCGGCTCGCGTGACGCGTCGACGCCCGCCACCGGCCCGCCGCGCCCGCGCAAAAAAAAGGCGGTGCCGAGGCACCGCCAAGTTTAGGGAGGAAACGTCCAAGAAAGCAGACAGCGCGGTCAGGGACCGCCGTTGCTGCGGAGCACAATCTAGGCGGCCCGATCGTTCGTGTGCAAGCGAATTTTTGCATTGCACCATTGCGATCCGCGAGGAGCCCGGACCCGGCCGGCATCAAGGGTTTGTTCACCCTCGTGGCGTAGCCTCGGGGCATGCGCCGGCTGGTCGTCATCCTGGCATTGCTGCTCGCGACGGTTTCCGCCGGGCGCGCGCAGCCACCGCTGTGGCCGGACCGCGTGCCGGCGGCCGGCCGGCTCTGCCGCCAGGCCATCGACGCAGCCGAACGGGCGCACGGGATACCGACCGGCCTGCTGGCCGCCATGGGCCGGGTAGAGAGCGGCCGGCCCGCACCGGACGGCAACGCGGTGGAACCGTGGCCCTGGACCGTCAACATCGCCGGCCAGGGCGCCTTCTTCGACAGCAGGCCGGCGGCCGTCGCCGCGGTGCGGGCCAGCCAGGCGCGCGGTGTCCGCTCGATCGACGTAGGCTGCCTGCAGGTGAACCTGATGCACCACCCGCACGCCTTCGCTTCGCTGAAACAGGCCTTCGACCCCGCGACCAACGTGGACTACGCCGCGGGCTTCCTGCACGACCTGTTCGACCAGACCGGCTCCTGGCCGCAGGCCGCCGCGCGGTATCACTCCGCCACGCCGGCCCTGGGCGCCGCCTACCGGCGCAAGGTGCTGGCCGCGTGGATGCGGCAACGGCACGGCGCGAACACACTGGCCAGCCATCGCGCCGGTTCCCTGTGGGCGTCCGCGCGACCGCCGGTCAGCGTCCTGCCACACCGACAAGGCCCGCTGATTCGCATCCCGTCCGGGTGGAAGCTGGCCATGCATCTCCCCCCGGCTACCGCCGTACGACCGGCCGCGGGCACCTGCCCGTTTGCCGCGATCGTCGCCTGCAGCCGGATCCGCCCCAAGGCGGCGCAATGAACCGCCTGCGTTCCCGGCGCATCGTGAACCGACAGGCGCGACCGCTATCGTGCAGCACAGTGCTGTCACCCGGCCGCTGCGAACCACCGCATTCATATCGAAATCCTAACGGACGCGCCGCCCTTCCGGCCGGAAAAACCGCCGTCCCTGTCGATCGCGCTTGACCGGGCCGGCCTCACGCCGCCATGACCGTTCCGCGTCCGCGTCTAATACAGTTGTTGAAGGTAGCCGCGCGGCTGCGCGATGATGACGGTAGCATGGGGGATGGGTGCGATGGGCTGGAACAGCCTGACAGTCGAACGGGACGACACGCTCCCGTTCCGAATTGTACAGTCACGCCGCAGCCGAAGACCGCCTCGCCTCCGGCCCCTCTGCACGGAACGGACCACCGCATCGGCCGGTCGGCTGCCCGAGCCGCCCGATAGGACGCTTCCATGAGCGACAATCCCTTCGCGGAACCCGACGACAGCGACCGCACAATCATCCGCCCCAGCCCGGGTGGCCGCCGCCCCGCCGCCCCGCCGCCCCAGAGGCCACAATCGCCCCCCGCCTCGCCCTTCGGCGAGACGGCCGCCCCGCCGCCGGGTCCCGCGCCGTCGCCCTTCGCCAGCGCCCCCGGGGCGGCGGTTCCGGCCGACGGCGCCGAACGCATCAGCTTCGGCCTCAACCCCCTGGTCGCCGCCGCCGCACCGCTGCTCCAGTTGCTCGGCCGGCTGCGCAACACCTACGCCCAGCCCAACGTCGATGACCTGCGGGAGCGCACCGTCCAGCAGGTGCGCGCCTTCGAGCAGGCGGCGCGTGACGGCGGCGTGCCGATGGACCAGTTGCGCCCCGCGCACTACGCACTGTGCGCCAGCATCGACGACGTGGTGCTGAACACGCCATGGGGCAGCAGCGGCTCCTGGGGCGGGCGGTCGCTGGTCGCCACCTTCCACCAGGAAGTCCGGGCCGGCGAACGCTTCTTCAAACTGCTGTCCGACCTGCGGCAGAACCCCGGCACGTATTTGCCGGTGCTGGAGCTGATGTACCTGTGCCTCAGCCTCGGCTTCCAGGGCCAGTACCGGCTGTCGCCGCGCGGCCCGGGCGAGCTGGAGCGCATCCGCGAGGATCTTTACACCGTCATCACCCGGCAGCGGCAGGGCGTCGATCCGGCGCTGTCGCCGCACTGGCAGGGTGTGGCCGCCCCCTACAAGCCCGCCCGCGCGGTGGTGCCAAGCTGGGTGATGGGGGTCGGGGCGCTGGCGGTGATCGGCGGGCTGTTCGTGTGGTTCTCCAGCGGGCTCAACGCTGCCTCCGACAACCTCTACGCCGCGATGCTCGGCGCCCCGCTGTCGCACATGCCGGCGATCACCCGCGCCGCGCCGGTGCGCCCGCCCCCGCCGCCCCCGCCGGCCGCGGTCCCGCAGGAGCCGCTGCGCACGTTCCTGGCGCCGGAGATCAAGCAGGGCCTGGTCAGCGTGCTGGGCGATCATGCGATGCCGATCGTGCGCATCCGCAACAGCGGCATGTTCGCCTCGGGCAGCGCCACGCTGGCACAGAAATACGTGCCCCTGCTGCAACGGATCGGCCAGGCGCTGAAGCAGGAGAAGGGGCCGGTGCAGGTGGTCGGCTACACCGACAACCAGCCGATCCATACCGTGCGGTTCCCGTCCAACTTCCAACTGTCCAAGGCCCGCGCCGAAGCCGCGCGCGCCGTCATCGTCGGCGCCCTGGGGCAGCCCGGCCGCGTCACCGCCGAGGGCCGCGCCGACGCCGACCCCATCGCCTCCAACGCCACGCCGCAAGGCCGGGAGGAGAACCGCCGCATCGAGGTGGTGCTGCGGAGGGAGCAGTGATGGCGGAACGCGCACCATTCGCCCCCTCCCCCTGGGGGAGGCGGCTGGGCGAAACGTGCCGGGACCGGAAGCAGCGGCGTTGGCCGTGTTCTCCCCCCGCAAGGGCAGGGGAAGCGCTGGCCTGCCGTCTTCCGCCTCCCCTCCGCCCGCTTTCCGTCGCCGCCCCTTGCCGGCCCCTTAGGACCTCCTGACCCATGCGTGCCGTCCTGCGCTTCCTCGGTTCCCGCTGGTTCCTCAGCTTCATCGGCGTCGCCCTGCTCGGCCTGCTGATCTGGTGGTTCGGGCCGTTCCTGTCCTTCCTCGAATCCTGGATCGTCCGCGCCGCCGTCATCGCGGCGCTTGTGCTGATCTGGGCCGGCGTGAACCTCTGGCTCGACCGCCGCCGCCGCAGGAACGACGAGGACCTGGTCAAGGGCGTCACCGAAGCCGCCCAGGCCGACCCGTCGCTGGCCGCCTCCGCGGAAGAAGTGGCGGCCATGCGGGACAAGCTGACCACCGCGCTGACCCTGCTGAAGAAGGCCTCCGGCTCGCGCGGTTATCTCTACGAACAGCCCTGGTACGCCATCATCGGCCCGCCCGGCGCCGGCAAGACCACCGCGCTGCTGAACGCCGGCCTGAAATTCCCGCTCGCCGCCGAAATGGGGCAGAGCGCCGTGGCCGGCGTCGGCGGCACCCGCATGTGCGACTGGTGGTTCACCGAGGACGCGGTGCTGATCGACACCGCCGGCCGCTACACCACCCAGGACTCCGACGCCCGCGTGGACAAGGCGGGGTGGGAAGCCTTCCTGTCGCTGCTGAAGCGCACCCGCGCGCGGCAGCCGCTGAACGGCGTGATCGTCGCCATCGCCCTGTCGGAGATCGCCGCCGCGCCGCAATCCGAACGCCTGGCGCATGCCCGTGCCATCCGCCGCCGGGTCAAGGAACTGTCGGACCACCTGGGCGTCCGCGTGCCGGTCTATGCGCTGTTCACCAAGGCCGACCTGATCACCGGCTTCATGGAATTCTACGACGACCTGGATCGCGAGCGCCGCGGGCAGGTCTGGGGCACGACCTTCCCGCTGAGCAAGACCGGCGAAGGCACCGCCGGCCTGTTCACCGCCGAGTTCGGCCTGCTGGTGGAACACCTGAACCAGCGGCTGCTGGACCGCCTGCAGGCCGAACGCAGCCCGGACCGCCGCACGCTGATCGCCGGCTTCCCGGCCCAGGTCGCCAGCCTGCAGACACCGCTGGCCGAGTTTCTGGGCGAGGCGTTCGGCGGCTCGCGGCTGGATCCGGCGCCGTTCCTGCGTGGCGTGTACCTGTCCTCCGGCACGCAGGAAGGCACGCCGATCGACCGGCTGACCGGGACCATGGCGCGCAGCTTCGGCATCGACCAGCAGCGCGCCCCGTCGCTGCGCCCGGAGCAGGGCCGCAGCTACTTCCTGGGCCGCCTGCTGAAGGAGGTGATCTTCGGCGAGGCCACCCTGGTGGCGCGCGACCCCGCCGCGGTGAAGCGCAACCGCCTGCTCTATGCCGCCACCGCCGCCGTCGCCGCGCTGGTCGCGCTGCTGGGCGCCGGCGCGCTGGTCCAGACCCGCGCCGCCAACGACCAGGCCATGGCGCAGTCCCAGGCCGCCCTGGCCGCCTATACCAAGGCGGCGAACGCATTGCCGCTGGACCCGGTGGCCGATGACGACCTGTCGCGCATCGACCCGGTGCTGGACCAGGCGCGCGCCCTGCCGTTCGGCTACGATGCCGGACCGGCGCCGCGGCAGTGGTTCCCCGGCCTGGACCAGACCGGCAAGCTGGGTGAAGGCGCCCGGCAGATCTACCGCAACGCGCTGCACAACATCCTGCTGCCCCGCCTGGTGTACCGGCTGGAGCACCAGATGCAGCGCAACTTCAACAACCCCGCCTTCCTGTATGAGGCCACCCGCATCTACCTGATGCTGGGCGGCGACGGCCCGCTGGACCGCCCGTCCGTGAAGGCCTGGATGCACCTGGACTGGGACAACGCCTATCCCGGCGCCACCAACAAGCCACTGCGCGACAGCCTGGAACGCCACCTCGTCGCGCTGCTCGACACGCCGCTGCCCAAAGTGTCGCTGAACGGCGACCTGGTGCAGGACGCACGCCGCACCTTCAGCCGCGTGTCGCTGGCCGACCGGGTATATGCCTCGATCCGCCGTTCGGAGGCGGCGACGCAGTTGCCGCCCTGGCAGCCGTCGCAGGCGCTGGGCGCCACCGGCGTGCGGGTGTTCTACCGCAGCTCCGGCAAGCCGATGACCGACGGCATTCCGGGCTTCTTCACCGTCGATGGCTTCTACAAGGTGCTGCTGCCGGAGCTGCCGTCCGCCACGAAGCAGGTCGCCCGCGACAGTTGGGTGCTGGGCAAGGCGTCGGAGATCAACCCGTCCAGCCCGCAGGTGCAGAACCTGCAGCAGGACGTCGTCCAGCTCTATACGCAGGACTACATCCAGGCCTGGCAGGGGCTGCTGAACGACCTGGAGGTGCGGCCGCTGCGCAACATCCAGCAGGCGGTGCAGAGCCTGTACGTGCTGTCTTCCCCGCAGTCGCCGATGAAGGACCTGCTGGCCGGCATCACGCGTGAGCTGCGGCTGACCGAGCCGCCACCGCCACCGCCGGGAGCTGCCGCCGCAAGTGCCGCCGGCAAGGCCGCCGCCGCAGCCTCGGGCGCCGTCTCCGGGGCCACCTCCCGGCTGGAAAGCCTGTTCAGCCACAAGGCCGGCACCCCGGAGGAAAAGCCCGGCCACGCGGTGGAGCAGCATTTCGCCCCGCTGATCGCCTTCGTCGGCAAGGGGCCGGGCGCACCGATCGACAACGTGCTGAAGCTGCTGAACGACCTGCAGCAGCAACTGGCGCAGGTCGCCAATGCCGCCCCGGGAAGCTCCGCCGCACCGTCCAGCGGCGCCGACCCGGCGCAATTGATCCAGGCCGAGGCCAGCCGCGACCCGCAGCCGGTGCAGCGCTGGCTGCTGTCGATGGCGCAGGGCGGCAATGCGCAGCGCAGCGGCGGCGCACGCAAGGCCGCGGCCGAGGCGTTCAACGCGCCGGGCGGTCCCGCCAGCCTGTGCCGGCAGGCGGTGGCCGGGCGGTATCCGTTCGTACCCGGGTCCTCCAAGGACATTCCGCTGGACGACTTCGCCCGCCTGTTCGCGCCGAACGGCATGCTGAACACGTTCTTCAACAACCAGTTGCGTCCGTTCGTGGACACCTCCGGCCGCATCTGGCACGCCCAGCCGGTGGCCGGCGTCGCGCCGCCGATCTCCCCTGGCAACCTGGCGGAGTTCCAGCGCGCCGCCGCGATCGGCGACCTGTTCTTCGCCAGCGGCGGCGCCCAGCCGACGGTCCGCTTCGACGTCATTCCGGAATCCCTGGATTCCGGCGCCAAGCAGGTGACGCTGGAACTGGGCAACCAGGTGATTTCCTACGCACACGGGCCACAAAGGGCGACGTCCGTGACCTGGCCGGGGGCGGACCGGATGGACAGTGCCCGGCTGGTGTTCGACCCGCCGCCATCCGGCGGCACGCCGGTGCTGTCGGCCAGCGGGCCCTGGGCGCTGTTCCGCCTGTTCGACCAGGGCACGCTGGCCCAGGCCGGGTCGTCCGACCGCTATACGCTGACCTTCCGCCTGGGCAACCGGTCGGCGACCTTCCTGATCCGCGCCGGATCGGTGCTGAATCCCTTCGCCCCCGGCATGCTGCGCGATTTCCGATGCCCGTCGCTGTAGAGGCACCCGCTGAACGGCACCCCCTCCCACCACGGGAGGGGGAGCGGGTGGCGCGCTCGCCCGCCCGCGCCTGCGGCGGTGCCTGATGCCGGCCCGGCCCGACATCCAGGTGGGGTTCTACGGCAAGCTCCCCGCGCGCGGTGATTTCGTCCGCTCTGCCCTGCCGCGAGACTTCACCGATCCCTGGGATGCCTGGCTGCAGTCGGTCATCGCCGGCAGTCGCACGCAAATGGGCGAGGCCTGGCTGCCCGCCTTCCTGGAAGCCCCGGTCTGGCGGTTCGCCCTGCCGGCCGGGCTTTGCGGCCGCTCGGCCGTGCTGGGACTGATGCTGCCCAGCATCGATCGCGCCGGGCGCTACTTCCCGCTGACCGTCGCCGCACTGGCCGAAATCGCGCCGGACGCCGCCGAACAGCGCGCGGTCGCGGCCTGGCTGGACCGCTGCGAGGAAGCCGGCCGCGCCGCGCTGGAGCAGGATGCGAGCCCCGAACAGGTGTCCGCGATGCTTGATTCGCCCGATTTGCCCCCGGCTGCAACCGGGATGTCGCAAAGCCTGTGGTGGACTGACGGCGCGCCACGTGTGCCGCGGACCCGGTTCGCGTTACCTTGTATGCCGGATTCCGCAACCTATGCGACAATGCTGGGCGCGCAACAATCCGAACCGAATGCGACAGAAACAGGGGTGGGAAGCGTCGCATGGGACCAGCCGTCATGACTGAGATCCGGCTCCACTCATGGGCGATGACGCATCCGGGGGCCAGACGGAAGCACAACGAAGACGCCTATGTGGAACGCCCGGACCTGGGGGTGTGGGCCGTGGCCGACGGCGCCGGCGGCCACCACGCCGGCGAGGTGGCGTCCGGCATGATCGCCGAGGCGCTGGAGGCGATTCCGCCCGGCCTGTCCGCACCGGAACTGCTCGCCCAGGTGCGGATGCGCATCGAGGACACCCATGCCGCGCTGCGGGAAATGGCCGAACAGCGGGGGCCGGACGTGACGGTGGCATCCACGGTGGTGGTGATGCTGGCGCGGAACGAACACTTCGCCTGCCTGTGGGCCGGCAACTCGCGCGCCTACCTGCTGCGCGGCGGCGAGCTGAAGCAGATCACCCGCGACCACAGCCTGGTGCAGGAGCTGCTCGATTCCGGGGCGATCACCCCGGAGGAGGCCGCGGGCCATCCGCGGGGCAACGTGATCACCCGGGCCGTGGGCGCCGATGTGGAGACATTCGCGCTCGACAAGGTCAGCGGCCGGCTGATGGCCGGGGACCGCTTCCTGCTGTGCAGCGACGGGCTGTGCAAGACGCTGCCGGACGCGCAACTGGCGGAACTGCTCGCCACCGAGGGCGTGCCGCCCCCGCAAAGCCTGATCGCCGCCGCCCTGGCGCTGAACGTCAGCGACAATGTCACCGCCGTGGCGGTGGAGGCCGGGTAATACCGGCCCGCGTAACGTTCGAGACACGGCCAGCCATTCAGCGTCATGGTCCGCGCAGGTGGCGCCATCCACGTGTTTTCGTTGCTGCCATCAGCAAAAGAACCTATGCCGGTAGCAGTGGCGGCCGGACGTTGGATGGGTTTCGGAGTGTATCCCACTGCTGGAGGGAGCACCCGATGGGACCGCACGACAACGTCATGCCGACCGCCACCGCCAGAGAGACTGCCACACTGCTGGTGTCGTTTGAACTGAGCCGCAAGGACTGGCGGCTGACGGTGCAGTCGCCGCACAGCAAGCGACTGTCGCACCATTCGGTGCCACCGTGTGCCATGGACCAGGTGTCCGAGATTTTGACCCGCCAGCGCGAGCAGGCGGAGCGCCGGACGGGCGGAGCGGTGGAGGTCATCACGGTCTATGAGGCCGGCCTGGACGGGTTCTGGCTGCACCGCTGGTTGGAGGGGCGGTCGATCCGCAGCGAGGTGGTTGATCCGGCGTCGATCCATCGCCCACAGCGGCGGCGTCAGGCCAAGACCGATCGCATTGACGGTGTGAAGCTGGTGGACAGCCTGAGGCATTGGCTGAACGGCGATCGGTGGGTCTGCACGATGGTGGTACCGCCGAACCCCGAACAGGAGGACCGTCGGCGGCTGTCGCGCGAACGCGACGAACTGGTGCGCGAGCGGACGCGGCTGACCAACCGGATCGGCGGGCTGCTGGCCAACCAGGGGATCAGCGGCTTCAAGCCGTTGCAGAAGGATGCGGCGCAGAAGCTGGACCAGTTGCGCACCGGCGACGGGCGCGCAGTGATGCCGCACCTGAAGGCCTCGCTCGGGCGGCTGCTGGAGCGCGTGGCGCTGGTGCAGGCGCAGATCAAGACGGTGGAGGCCGAGCGTGACGCGCTGCTGCGGGCGCCCCCGGAGCAAGCCTCGCCCACGACGCGCATGGGACAGGACCTCTATCGCCTGAGCGGGATCGGCCCGGAGTTCGCCACCGTGCTGCCGGTGGAGTGCTTCTACCGGCACTTCGACAACCGCCGAAAGCTCGGCGCCTTCTCCGGGTTGGTGTCAACGCCGTGGGAGAGTGGCTCGATGTCGCGTGAGCAGGGCATCTCCAAGGCAGGCAACCGGCGGCTGCGCAACACCCTGGTCGAGCTGGCCTGGTCGTGGACCAGATACCAGCCGGCGTCGGCGTTGACGCAGTGGTTCAGGAAGAAGACCGCCGGCCAGGGTGCGCGGATGCGCCGCATCGCGATTGTTGCCTTGGCGCGCAAGCTGCTCGTGGCGCTGTGGCGCTACGTGCAGGAGGGCGTGGTGCCGGAAGGTGCCGTGATGAAGCGCTGAGGCGCGTGATGCTGGTCCGGACGACCCGGCCCGCACGGCATCGGAGGAAGGGAGAGCATCGCATGCGCTGAACGAGATCACGAGGTTCGGTCGGGCCTGATCAGCCCCGCCGAAGTCCAGGGCACGGGACCGTATCCACGACTGGCTGAAACACGCCGCAGATTAAAGACTGGTCCCGCTTGCCTGGCCCATGCCCCGTGTAAGGGGGTTCCTGGTGATGCCGTAACGGACGGCGACCGGATATGAGTTGATGTGGCACGACGCCGCATGATGCAGGGCCGGGACGTGGATCTGGACCAGGCGTGGAGCGGGCTCCGGCAAGGAGCAGGACCGATCGCTGCCGAACCACACGCCTGATCGTGCTCGGGGACCGAGGCCGGCATCAAGTCCTGCGCTTCGCGCACCCGCACGCGGGCTACGGGACTTGACCCCGACCTCGCTCCCCAAGCGAGCGGCACGGGTGTCTTCGAC
Organism: uncultured Alphaproteobacteria bacterium; assembly: GCA_963721065.1. Lineage (GTDB taxonomy): Bacteria > Pseudomonadota > Alphaproteobacteria > Acetobacterales > Acetobacteraceae > CAWBLP01. The sequence continues at coordinate 215,632 of CAVRHO010000005.1, read as the reverse complement.
GCAGACCTGTGCCGCAGATGATGCGGCGAAGAGACTGGAAGGACGAGCGAAATTCTACTTGACGGGGGATACCTCATATGAGTCGTGGATGGCCGGCCTTCGCCGACCATGACGGGGGGTTGCCGACCAACGGTCAAACGGCGCGCCGGCTGGTATGAGCCGGACCAACGGTCAAACGGCGCGCGGGCTATGAGCCGGACCAACGGTCAAACGGCGCACGGGCTGGTATGAGCCGGGTAGCCGCAAGCGCTGCTTCCCCGTCCCCACGGGCCTCGAACTGGTCCGTTCCGACCCGCTCTCCCGGGTCATGGCCGGCCCCGAGCCGGCCATCTGCCCCCGTCCAGGCTTGTTCCCACGCTGGCCCGATCCTTGCGGGGCAAGCCCAACCACGACCGCATCTGTCGAGGCCTGCACGCCAATTTCAGCGCGTCTGGCCCCCTTCCCCGCTCCAGCCCGCCCGGAAGCGGAAGGGGAAGATGGTGCCGTCTCCCCGCTACAGTTTTTCCGCCCGCATCGCCGCCCACACCCGCCCCGGCGTCGCCGCGCCCTCCAGGTTGGTGACGCCGAACGGCGCCAGCGCGTCCAGCACGGCGGCGCGGATGGCGGGCAGCATGGCGCCGGCGGCGGCCTCGCCGCAGCCCTTCACGCCCAGCGGGTTGGTGGTGCAGCGCGCCGGGTTGAAGGCCAGGTCGAATGACGGCAGGTCGTCGGCCCGCGGCAGGGCATAGTCCATGAAGGAGCCGGTCAGCGGCTGGCCGGACTCCGGGTCGTACACCGCCTGCTCCAGCAGCGCCTGGCCGACGCCCTGGGCGATGGCGCCATGCACCTGGCCCGACGCGACCATCGGGTTCACCAGCACGCCGTAATCGTCCACCGCCGTGTGGCGCACCAGCGCCACCGCGCCGGTGTCGCGGTCGATCTCCACCTCCACCACATGGGTGCCGTTGGGGAAGGTCATGTGCTCGCGCGTCCAGGCGTAGAACGTGTCCAGCTGATCGCCGGCGTCGCGCGCCCGGGCCGCGACCTCCAGCAGCGCGATGGAGCGGTCCGTGCCGGCCACGGTGAAGCGGCCATCGGCGAATCGAATGTCGGGTTCCGCCGCTTCCAGCGCCTCGGCGGCGATGCGGCGGCCCTTCGCCACGATGATCTCGCGCGGCGCGGAAGATCGCGGTGCCGCCCATGTAGGTGGCGCGGGAGCTGCCGTGGCCGCCGCCGTTGACGATCAGGTCGGTGTCGCCCTGGCGCAGGCGGATCGCCGCGTTGGGCAGGCCCAGCCGGTCGGACAGGATCTGCGGGAAGGTGGTCTCGTGGCCCTGGCCGATGGTCTGGGTGCCGGTGATCAGCGACACCGAACCGTCCGGCTCGAAGCGGATATCGACGTTCTCATGCGGCGAGCCGCCGGTGCCCTTGATGTGGCAGGCGTAGCCCAGGCCGCGCAGGCGGCCGTTCGCCTCGCTGGCGGCGCGGCGGGCGGGGAAGCCAGGCAGGTCGGCGTGGTCCAGCGCCCGGTCGAAGCTCTGCCGGAACTGCCCGCTGTCCACGGAAAAGCCCAGCGCGTTGGTCATCGGGGTGGTGGGGACCATGTTGCGGCGGCGCAGGTCGGCACGGTCGAAACCGCACTGGCGGGCGGCGGCGTCGATCAGGCCCTCCATGATGGCGTTGGCCTCGGCGAAGCCGGGCGCGCGGGTGACGCCGATCGGCGTGGTGTTGGTGACCACCGCCCGCACCCGCAGCGCCACGGCCGGAACGGTGTAGATCGTGCCCTGCAGGTGCACGTACTGGTTGGTCTGCACCGCGCCGGACCCGCCGGCCATGTAGGCGCCCAGGTTGGCGACGCTGTCCACCCGCAGCGCCAGGAAGCGCCCGTCCGCGTCCAGCGCCAGGGCGGCCTCGGCGGTGTGGTCGCGCGCCTGGTGGTCGGAGACGAAGCCCTCGCCGCGGGTGGCGATCCACTTCACCGGCCGGCCGACCCGGCGGGCTGCCCACAGCACCAGCGCGTGTTCGGCATAGGTGAAGTTCTTGGCGCCGAACCCGCCGCCCACATCCGGGGCGACGAAGCGCACTGCGGTGGAGGGCACGCCCAGTGCGCGGGCCGTGGCGTCGCGGTTGCCGTGGATGTTCTGGCTGGAGACCATGCAGCGTGTAGCGCCCATCGGCCGGATCGTAGCGGCCGACCGCGCCGCGCGGCTCCATCGGGTTGGTGATGATGCGGTGGTTGTGCAGGTGCAGCGTCACCGTGTGCGCGGCGCGGGCGAAGGCGGCCTCGGCCGTGGACCAGTCGCCGGTGCGCCAGTCGAAGCACAGGTTGCCTTGGATGTCCGGGCTCAGTTGCGGCGCCTGCGGGGCCAGGGCGGCGGCTTGGGTGGTGACGGCTGGCAGCGGGTCATAGTCCACCGCGATGTGTTCCGCGGCATCCAGGGCCTGGGCGCGCGTGGCGGCGACGACCAGGGCCACCGGCTCCCCGACATGGCGCACGGTGTCTTGCGCCAGCAGCGGCTGCGGCGCGAAGGCGAACGGCTCGCCGGTCTGCACGTTGGCTTCCACCGTGGGCCGCATCGGGTGCAATCCATCCGCGGCTGCATCGGCCGCGGACAGCACGGCCAGCACGCCGGGCATGCGACGCGCGGCTTCGGCGTCGAAAGCGCGGATGCGGGCATGGGCGTGCGGCGAACGCAGCACCACGAGATGGGCCAGGCCGTCGAAGCGCAGGTCGTCGAGATAGGCGCCATGCCCGGTCAGGAAGCGCGCATCCTCCCGGCGCTTCGGTGCGTCTCCGATCACGGCGTGGTCCGGCATGTCAGTCATCTGCGCCTCGACGTTTCCCCTGGGACGACCCCAGGCGCGGGATGGTACCCGGTGGCGCGCCACCCAGGAACGCCCCATTCCTTGCGGGAGGAGCCCGTGTGGGAGCGGTCGTGCGGCCGGGCCCCGAACGCACCCTTCACCCCCTCCCACAAGGGGAGGGGGAGCCGCTCTCCCGGTGCTGCCCGGGCTTGCCCGCCCCGCTACGATCCGGGGGTTACCCGCGCTGGATCAGCTCGATCGATACGTTCTGCGGCGCGGTCAGGAAGGCGATGCGCACGCCGGGGCGGATGGTCTTCGGCTCCATGGTGAAGGTGACGCCCTTCGCCTTCAGGTCCGCCACGGCGCTGTCGATATCCGCGACGGTCATGCCGAAATGATCCAGCCCCATATACGGCGATTGCGGCGCGGTGCCGGTCTGCGCCGGTTCGGCTTTCGCGATGAACACTTTCTGCCCGCTGAGATCCAGGTCGATGCGGGTGGACCCGTCCGGCTGCGGCGTGCGAATGACCTCGGCGCCGAGCATCTGCTCATACCAGGCGGCGGTGGCCGCCGGGTCCGGTGAGCGCAGATGGATGTGTTCCCAGGTAAACTTGGCCATGCGTTCCTCCCCTATTCGGAAACTCCAGGACCGGCATTCATCCACCGCCGGCGACATCCGGCAAGTGCGGCGCGCCGACCTGCCCCCGGACACCACCGCGCTGGCCCGCTGGCTGGTCGGGCGGCTGGTGGTCCGCGACCTGCCGGACGGGCGCATCACCGGCCGCATCGTGGAGACCGAGGCCTATCTGCCCGGCGACGCCGCCTGCCATGCATTCCGCGGCATCACCCCGCGCAACCGCTCGCTGTTTCTCGCCGCCGGCCATGCCTATGTCTATCGCGCCTACGGAACGTCCTGGATGCTGAACGTGTCGGGCGGGCCGGACGGCGTGGGCGCCGGCGTGCTGATCCGCGCGCTGCAGCCGCTGGAGGGTATCGCGCTGATGCGACGGGCCCGCGGCACGGTAGCCGACCGGGACCTGGCGCGCGGGCCTGGCCGGCTTGCGGCGGCGCTGGCGGTGGACCGCAGCCTGGACGGCATCGACCTGACCAGGCCCGGGCCGTTGTGGCTGGCGGCCGACGACGCCCCGGCCGGGGAAATCGGCGTCAGCGTGCGCATCGGCATCACCAAGGATGCCGACCGCCCGCTGCGCTTCTACCGCCGCGTCTGCCGTTATGTCAGCGGGCCGGGCCGGCTGAATTCGTGACCACGATCCGCTTCCGTCCGACAGGCCCGCGCCGCTAGATTGCCGGCATGTCGCGACGCGTGGTGGAGATCACCCCGGACCTGATGCTGCGGGCCTATCGCCACGGATTGTTTCCGATGGCGGAGACCCGGCGTGGCGACCGGCTGTACTGGCTGGATCCCGAACGGCGCGGCATCCTGCCGCTCGATCATTTCCACCTGTCGCGCCGCCTGATGCGCACGGTGCTGTCCGGTCCGTACCGTGTCACCGCCGATCGCGACTTCCGCGCCGCCATTGCCGGCTGCGCCACGCCGATGCCGGGGCGGGAGGATACGTGGATCAATCCGCAGATCGAACGTCTGTTCAGCGAGTTGCACCGGCTGGGTCACGCGCACTCGGTGGAAACCTGGCTCGACGGTGCCCTGGTCGGCGGGCTCTACGGCGTGGCGCTGGGCGGTGCGTTCTTCGGCGAGAGCATGTTCAGCTTCGCCCGCGACGCCTCCAAGGTAGCGCTGGTGCATCTGATCGCTCGGCTGCGGCTGGGCGGGTTCCGGCTGCTGGACACCCAGTTCGTCACCGCGCACCTGGCCCAGTTCGGCGCCGAGGAAATCCCGCGCGAAGCCTACAAGGCGCTGCTGGCGGCGGCTACCGAGGCACCGGCGCGCTGGCTGCCCGATCCCGACCCCGAAACGCTGGAGGCGGAAATACGGGCGCTGGCGGGACGATGACTTGACCCGGCGCCCGGGCCGCCGCCAGTTGTTCATCACGCGCACTCAACGGAGGCAGACGATGCTGAAACACGCTGTCGCGGCCGCAGTCCTCGCCGTGGCGCTTCCTGCCGTCGCATCGGCCAACCCGACCTTGCGCCCCACGCGCGACGTGGTGGTGCAGTACAACGTCTCGGGCAGCGCCGGCGGGCCGGGCAAATCCAGCGAGGTGACGATCCACTACAAGGCCGGTGGCCAGCGCATGCGGATCGAGCCGCAGGGCCAGCCTGGCTACATGATCGTGGACCGCACCACGGGGCACATGGACATGGTGATGCCGGCCCAGCGCGTGTACATGGACCTGCCGTACGATCCGAAGAAGATCATGAACTTCGAGCAGAACGACGCCAGGTTCAGCCGCCGTGGCACCGACACGGTCGCCGGGCTGCAATGCACGGTGTACGACGTCGAGAACCGCGGGCATTCGGGCCAGGTCTGCCTGACCGATGACGGCGTGATGCTGCGCGCCCATGGTGGCGGCGCGCAGCATTCAGGCAGACTGCGCGCCGTGAAGGTTACCTACGAGACGCAGCCGGACTCGCTGTTCACGCCACCTCCGGGCTTCCACAAGATGGACGCGCAGCACCTGCCGCAGGCGGGCGGCCGGGCGGGACACTGACGCCGGACGGACTGCGCCGGCCACGCGCGTGCAGTCCGCGTCGTAACGCCGCGGCGTCGGTGGGGGGAACGCTACGCCGCGTGCGGCCACGCCGTCCCCGGGGACACCAGCTTCGCGACAAAGCCGGCGATATCGGCGCTATGCCGACCGGCTTTCACGTCCACCTCCCGCAGCACCAGCGTTCCTTTCGGGGACATACCGGCCAGCGCCGCCATCTGCGCCAGCGCCTTCTGCGGCGACGACCCGCCATGCGTCATGAAGAACGCCACGTTGTGCAGCCGCCCGATCTCCCGCTGCAGGTAGGAGCGGACAGGCGTCGCGGCGCTCCAGGCCCAGACCGGGCCACCGACCACGACCAGGTCGTAGTCCGAGGCTTCATGCTGCGGCGGTGCGATGTGGGGCAGCCGCCCGCGCCAACTGTCGCCTGCCGCGCGCAGGTAGCCGCGCAAGCCCGGGCCGTAGCGGTCGCAGCGGATTTCCTCGAGATCGGCGGAGAGTGCCTTCGCCAGGTCCGTCGCGACGGTGCGCGCGGTGCCGCCGAGCGAGTAGTAGGCCACAAGGATTTTCATCTCTGCCTCGCCTGTATGCAGTCACACACGGAGTCAGGCTGGATGACGTCACTACGGCGATGGGGCAGGGCTGCACATTGACTTACGTCAACTAATCGGCGGCCTGTTCGGTCGGCTTGTTTTCCACCAGCGCCAGCACGGTTTCCAGCCGGTCGGCCTCGGCCGCCGGCTTGTCGGTGCGGATGCGGGCGATGCGGGGGAAGCGCAGCGCCACGCCGGACTTGTGCCGCGTGGAGAGTTGCGCGGCGTCGAATGCCACTTCCAGCACCATCGCCTTTTCCACCTCCCGCACCGGGCCGAAGCGGGCGACGGTGTGGTTGCGGATCCAGCGGTCGAGGAAGGCCAGTTCCTGGTCGGTGAAGCCGAAATAGGCCTTGCCCACCGGCACCAGTTCCTCCGCGCCATCGGCGCCGCGCCACACGCCGAACGTGTAGTCGGAGTAGTAGCTGCTGCGCTTGCCGTGGCCGCGCTGCGCATACATCAACACGGCATCGAGCGTCAGCGGGTCGCGCTTCCACTTCCACCACTGGCCCTTCACCCGCCCGGGCAGATAGGCGCTGTCGGCGCGTTTCAGCATCAGCCCCTCGATCGAGGCGGCGCGGGCACCGTCGCGCAGCACCATCAATTCATCCAGCGAGCGGAAGCGGATCAGCTCCGACAGGTCCATGCGGGCTGGCTGTTCCCGCGCGTACCAGTCCTCCAGCCGCGCGCGGCGGTGGTCGAAGGACAGTGGGCGCATGTCCTGGTGGCCGTCGAACAGGATGTCGTAGAGGCGGATGCCGACCGGAAACGCCTGCATCATGCGCGGCGTGACGGTCTTGCGGTTCAGCCGCTGCTGCAGGTCGGCGAACGGGGCGGGGCGGCCGTCGCGCAGCACCAGCAGTTCGCCGTCCAGCACGGCGTGGAACTGCATTGCCTCGAGGATCTCGGGGAAGGCGCCGGAGATGTCCTCGGCGCCGCGGGAATACAGCCGCTTGCCGCCGGCGGTGGCGACCAGTTGCACGCGGATGCCGTCCCACTTCCACTCCGCCCGCCAGTCCTGCGGCTGCAGCGCCGGGATGTCGGCGGGTTCCAGCGGGTGCGCCAGCATGGGCGGGCGGAACACCGGGGCATCGGCCGGGTCCGGCTTGTCCGCCCGGCCCTCCAGCCAGGCGAACAGCGCCAGGTAGGGCGGGGCGAGGCCGTGCCATACCTCCTCCACCGCGTCGGGATCGACGCCGCCGACCTCCGCGAGGGCGATCTTGGCCAGGCGGGCGGAGACGCCGACGCGCAGGCCGCCGGTGATCAGCTTCAGCAGCGCCAGGCGGGTGGAGGCGTCGCAGGCGTCGAGCCAGCCGGCGACCAGCTCCGGCAGTGCGGATTTGGGGGTGGCCTCCAGCGCCTGCACCACCTCCGGCAGGCTGGGCGGCGGGGCGTTGGTGGGGCGGGCGGGCCACATCAGGGCGACGGTCTCCGCCAGGTCGCCGACATAGTCGTAGGACCAGGCGAACAGCACCGGGTCGGTGCGGGCGGCGGCGAGCTCGCGGATCAGGCCGGGCTTGGCGGTGGTGAATCCGAGTTCCCCGGTGAGGGCGGCCAGCGCGATGCCGCGGTCGGGGTCGGGCTGGGTGGCGAAGTAGCGGCGCAGCAGCGCGATCTTGGCGTTGCGCGCGGGGGTGAAGACCAGCCGCTCCAGGAGTTCCGCGAAGGCGATCATGCGGGGGATGTGGGGGTGGGGCGGGGTAGGGGCCAGGGTCTGGCGCACGGAACCGCGGCGCGTGCGGCGGCCGGCGATGAGGGCGGTTCGCCGGAGGTCGCGCTGGTGGCTGGTGTACGTGGTTTTCGCGAGCAGCAACGCGGCTGTTCTTGCACGGAACGGTGGTGTCGGGGTGGTGCGGGGGGCGGCGCTTCGCGTGAAGCAGGAAGAATGCCTAACGCAGATTCAGGGAGATCGACGCAAAACACGCAGATGATTTCGGTGTGGTGCGGGGGGCTTGACACCTTGCCGGGGAATTGTTGTTGCCGTGTTTTCGGGCTGGTGCCGGTTTGATCGAAGTATTAGAGCATCTTGCGATCAAGTTGACCGGGGTCCGCCATTTGACTCGTGCAGCAGCCTTGAGCGGCGAGTTTACCGGATTGGAAAATGCTCTAATGGCGCTTCGCGCCTGTCAGCGCACGTCCAGTGCTTCCAACCGATCGTTCAGCGTCGCACGATCTGCGTACATTCGCGTGCATCTGCCGAAATCCGCGTGAGACTCTTTCGGCACCGCTGGCAGCCGACGTCGGACCCAGGTTCGATCGCGGGAGGTCCGGGCCCGTGCAGCCCGGACATCCACAGTGCTGCGACGCATGTCCGAGACGCGTGCGCCTCGCTCCCTGCGGAACGAGGCGCCCGTTTCGAACGACCGACGTTGGGCTACCGCATTTCCTGCAGGCGGGCGAGCAGCGCCGGGGACGCCGCGCCCGTGGGCTGCATGCCGTTGGTCTGCTGGAACTGCGTGATCGCCGAGATGGTCTTCGGCCCGGCGATGCCGTCGGCCGGCGGCGACAGATAGCGCAGGCGGATCAACTGCTCCTGCACGGCACGCACCAGGGCGGGACTCTGCGACGAGACCGTGGACGCGTTCTGGGCGTGTGGCGGGAAGCCCTGCACGTCGTTGCCGCGGGCATACATGCACTGGGCGTATGCCTGGTCGAAGGCACGCTGCGTTGCTTCCTGCTCCCTGTTCGATGCGATGGCGCCGCCGGCCGCGCCCAGGGCGAGGCCGCTCAACGCGCCGATCGCGGCGCCGGCGCCGGCATTGCCGCCGATCGCGCCGCCGGCCGCGCCCAGAGCCGCGCCGCCGAGCGCACCACCGCCGGCGCCCAGCGCCTGGGTGCGGTTCGCCTGCTGGGCCTGCCCGGCTACCTGCGACTGTGCGTACTGCTTGCAATAGGCCTGGTCGGCCTGGAACGCCTGGAAGCTCTTGGCCTGGCTCGGCGCGACGCCAACCTGCGGGTTTGTTGGCGTCTGCGCGCATCCCGTAAGCACCAGTGCCACCGCCGTTGCGATTGCTGCGCAGTTTCGCACTCCTGCCGCATCGTTTCGCATTCCGATACTCCCGCTTGAAAATATGCACTTTGGCAATCTTTTTTAGACCCGGGAAGGTCGGCGGTGCAAGCAACACTCGCGTGTTCGTTCGGAATCCGGCCGGGCGCCGCCAGGCCGCGCGTTTGACATTCCGCCCACCGGATGCGAGGCAGCTACCGAACAGTAGCGGAGCCAGACGTGAACGACGCGCTTCCGCCGGGAGCGCCCGCCCCCGTTCCTGCGTCCATCGAGGCGGTGGAGCAGGGCCTGGGCGCCGCCGGTTATATCGCCAGCCGCCAGATCGCCACGGCGGTCTATCTCGCGCAGCACCTGCAGAAGCCGATCCTGGTGGAAGGTCCCGCCGGCGTCGGCAAGACCGAGCTTGCCAAGTCGGTGGCCACCTGGATGGACCTGCCGCTGATCCGCATGCAGTGCTATGAGGGGCTGGACGAGTCCAAGGCGCTGTACGAATGGAAGTACGGCAAACAGCTCCTCTACACCCAGATCCTGAAGGACAAGATCAGCTCGGTGATCGGCGATGCCGACGACCTTGCGTCCGCGCTGAACAAGCTGCATGCGTTCGGCGACGTGTTCTTCTCCCACCAGTTCCTGGAACCGCGCCCGTTGCTGCGCGCGCTGGAACAGCCGGGCGGATCGGTGCTGCTGATCGACGAGATCGACAAGTCCGACCAGGAATTCGAGGCATTCCTGCTGGAAATCCTGTCCGACTACGCCGTGACCATTCCGGAGATCGGACCGGTGCACGCGCGCGTGCCGCCGATCGTGCTGCTGACCTCCAACAGCACGCGCGACCTGGGCGACGCGCTGAAGCGCCGCTGCCTGCATCTGCATATCGGCTTCCCGGACGAGAAGCTGGAGATGCGCATCATCCAGTCGCGCGTTCCCGGCATCGAGGCGCGCCTGCTGCGCCAACTGGTCAGCTTCGTGCAGCAATTGCGTGGGCTGGACCTGAAGAAGGTGCCCTCGGTCAGCGAAACGCTGGACTGGGCCAAGGTGCTGGTGCTGCTGCACACCGCGGCGCTGGACGTGGACATGGTGCGAGACACGCTGAACGTGCTGCTGAAGTTCGAGGCGGACATCGAGGTTGCCGGCAAGCAGCTCGCGGGCCTGACCCATAAGGCGCGGCAGGACGCGGGGGTGTAGAAAAGAAATTCGAACCGCAAAGGACGCAGACATACGCAAAGGGCGCAAACCGCATCGTAGCGTTGGACGCACAGCGCGCGTCCGCATTGGGTAACGCGTCCGCACTGGGTAACGCGTCCGCACTGGTTAAGAAGTGCGACGGCCGGGGCGCGGGTAAAGTCCATTTGCGCCCGTTGCGTATGTTCGCGTCCTTTGCGTTTTGATCCTACTTTCGCCGACGACACCCGGGCCACATCCATGCAGACGACCGACTTACAACCCGCACCCGCCAGCGAACCGCTCCGCCGCTTCCTGCAAGTGGCCCGCGGCGCCGGGCTGCGCGTGTCCGCGGCCGAGGGCATCGATGCCGCGCGCACCGTCGATGTCGTCGGTTTCGCCGACCGCGCCGTGTTGAAGGACTCGCTGTCCCTCGTCCTCGCCAAGACGCCGGACGAGAAGAACCTGTTCGACGAGTGCTTCGACCTCTACTTCAAGCGCGACGAATTCGCGTCCCCGGACGAACAGGAACCCCCGCCTCCGACGGAGCAGGACCAGGACCGGGCCCAGTCCCCGCCCCCGCCGATGGCCGGCGGCGAAGGCATGGGCAGCGGCGGCGGGGCCGCCCTGGGCGAACTGCTGCTGTCCGAGGACCGCGCCGCCCTGGCCACCGCCATGGAGCAGGCCGCGCGCGACGCCGGCCTGGAGAATATCCGCTTCTTCACCCAGAAGAACCTCTATGCCCGCCGCATCCTGGACCGCATGGGTTTGCGTCCGCTGGAGCGCGCGATCGAGGCGCAGCGCCAGACCGGCGGCCCGCAGGACGTGGAACGCGCCGACCGGCTGCAGCAGCGCCTGGACTACCTGCGCGACCAGGTCCGCGATTTCGTCGAGCGCCACCTGGTGCTGTTCGCCCGCGGCGATACGGAAGCCTTCCGCGAGGAACTGCTGAAGTCCGCCCGCCTGTCCAATCTGGAGCGCCGCGACCTGGACCGCATGCGGGTGTTGGTGCGCGCCATCGCCAAGCGGCTGGCGGCCCGCTACGGCAAGACGCGCCGCCGCCGGCTGCGCGGACAGCTCGACACCAGGCGCACGCTGCGCCGGAACATGGGCTGGGGCGGCGTGCCGTTCATCACCGTGTGGAAGCAGAAGCGCATCGAGAAGCCGCGGGTGATGGTGCTGTGCGACGTGTCCGGCTCGGTCGCCCCGATGGCGCAGTTCCTGCTGATGTTCCTCTATGCCGTGCATGAGGCGCTGTCGGACATCCGCTCCTTCGCCTTCGCCGGCTCGCTGATGGAGGTCAGCGACATCCTGGAGAAGGAGGAGATCGAGGCCGCGATCGGCAAGATCATGCAACTGATCGGCTACGGATCGTCCAACTACGGCAACTCGCTGGCGGATTTCGAGGACGGCTGGGGCACGCAGGTCACCAACAAGACCACGATCATCATCCTGGGTGACGCCCGCGGCAACCGCACCGACCCGCGGGTGGAGATCATGCAGCGCCTGTCGCTGCGGGCGAAACGGATCATCTGGCTGAACCCGGAATACCGCTCCGCCTGGGGCACCGGCGATTCCGACATGTACCGCTACAAGCCGTTCTGCAGCCTGGTGACCGTGTGCAACACCCTGCGCCACCTGGAGCGCGTGGTGACCGACCTTCTGGAGGATGCGACGTAGAGCTCTGCACGGCGGTTCTGCCCGATTGCCGTAGCGGCCATCATCTGCCGACGCGACACCATCCCCGTCCGATTTGGCTGCGGGGCAGGCGGCTTTCCGGTTCCAGCTTTTGCTGGTGAGGCTGTACCCCTGCCGTGCGGTACACAAATCAACATGTATGCGACTGTCGAGGGGTCGGCAATGGGGGGTTCCGCTCGTGGTGCCCCAGTGCCGGGATCGAGATCCAGCCATGTTTGGAGCGCTCCCATACCGACAGGGAAGGTGTCGGCAGGTCCGGATCGAAAAACGACCCACCAGAAATTCCGAGCTGGCCGGGGCGACGCTCGGGTAGCTCCCAGTAGACGCTCGACCCGCACGTTGGGCAGAAATAATAGGTGACCTTCCGTCCCTCCTGACCGTCGCGCACATAGCGTGTCGCTGTGCCGGAGATTTTCACATTCTCCAACATCCAATACGTGCTGATGCCGAGAACTGATCCTGTCCTGCGCTGACATTCCTCGCAAAAACACGAGACAACGACGAGCGGCTCGCCCGTCGTCTCCACTCGTAATGAACCGCAGCTACAATGTGCGGTTCGTCTCCGGGACAGTTTGGGCTGCTGGGTCATATGATTGTTCCCCTGTTAGCAACCAGTCGCCAACACCATCCTATCACGAAACCTTGCCGGCGAAATACCTGCGCTGAGACAGGCGGTCTGTCACGCGTGCGAATGGCAGCGTACAGAACTCAAGAATTTCGCACCACGCTTAATGAGCGTGCCTGTGCCGATGATGCAGGTCGGGATAGTGTGGGTGCCGATGCACAAGCGGTTCGTGCTGGTGCCAATGGCTGTGAGGTTCACCTGGCGGATCACTCGGCCCATGGACATGCTGATGGTGCTCATCGTGCGTGTGACGATGCTCATGCCCCATCGCTTCATGCCGGTGTTCATGCTCGTGGCGTTCGGTCAGGTGTAGCCACAGGCCGATCGCCATCAGGCCACCAGCCACAATGAGACGAAGCGTCAGTGGCTCGTTCAGCAGTGCGAACGCGAGCATTGCACCGAGGAAAGGAGCGAGGGAGAAATAGGCCCCCGTGCGCGCCGCGCCGAGATGCCGTAGCCCAAGCACATACAGGGCGAGGCTTACGCCATAGCCAAAAAAGCCCACTATGCCCGCCGCAAGAACGATGCCAGTGCCGGGCAGGGCCGCGCCCTGAGCCAGGGCGAGCGTCAGGTTGACCGTTCCGGCCACAAGCCCCTTCAGCATGGCGATCTGCACCGGATCGGCGGATGAGAGCTTGCGCGTCAGATTGTTGTCAATGCCCCAGGAGAGGCAGGCGAGGGCGATCAGCGCCGCTCCCCAATCAAGCGAAGCTTTCCCCTGCCAGGACAGCAACGCCGCCCCCGCCACAATGGCGAAAGCACCGATCAGCAATCGCCGATCCACGTTTTCACGGAACACCAGCCACGCAATACTCATCGTGGCCAGTCCTTCCAGATTGAGCAGCAGCGACGCGCTTGCCGCCTCGGTGCGAGCCAATCCGAACATCAAGAACAAGGGCCCGAGAATGCCGCCCGACGTGATCACAGCGGCGAGCCATGGCAAGTCTGAACGACGCAAGGGAGCTTCGACGGCGGGAAGGCCCAGGGCGTTTCGTGACAGATGAATCCCCGCGAGTCCGAGGCCCGCGCCAAGATAGAGCAGCCCGGCCATCGTCCAGGGGCCGATGCTCCCAAGGAGCATTTTGGCCAATGGTGTGCTTCCGCCGAACAGGGCGGCGGACAGGAGGGCGAGGAAAATGCCGGTTCGCATGCCGGCGACACTAGCACAGTCAGTCAGTCGTGCCGGATCGATGCACAAGTCAAAAGTTCTGTGCCAGGCGGCACGCCAGGCTGCCTTCAATGGGTTAACTGGTGCAGAAGTATGGTGCGAATGTCAGGATTGGGCGGCGCCGGTCGGTTCAAGTGAGTTCCCTTGGCAACCGGCCGGGGATCTGTAACCAATCGAAATCCCTGTTCAGAGGTAATGGGCACCGCCGGCGCCTCCGGATCGCGTCCGCGTGTCCGCTCTTGGCGCGGGCGCCGCGGGCCCCTAATCCGTTCCCCATGGACGTGATTCGGGTTTCCGGGCTGACCAAGCGCTACGGCGACGTGCTGGCGGTCGATGCCATCGACTTCGCCGCCCCCGCCGGCGCCACCGTCGGCCTGCTCGGCGGCAACGGCGCCGGCAAGACCACCACCATCGCCATGATGCTGGGCCTGCTGGTGCCCACCGCCGGCAGCATCACCATCCTGGGCCACGACATGGCCCGCGACCGGTTTGCCGCGCTGGCCCGGATGAACTTCTCCTCCCCTTACGTTTCCCTGCCGCAGCGGCTGAGCGTGGCGGAGAACCTGCGGGTCTATGGCCATCTCTACAACGTCCGCGGCATCGACCAGCGCATCGCCCGCCTGGCCGAGGAACTGGACCTGGGCCCGCTGCTGTCCCGCCCCGCCGGCCAGCTCTCCGCCGGCCAGAAGACCCGCGTGGCGCTGGCCAAGGCGCTGATCAACCGCCCCGAACTGCTGCTGCTGGACGAGCCCACCGCCAGCCTGGACCCCGACACCGGCGACCTGGTCCGCACCTGGCTGGAGCGCTACCGCGACGAAACCGGCTGCACCATCCTGCTGGCCAGCCACAACATGGCGGAGGTGGAGCGCCTGTGCGGCCACGTGCTGATGCTGAAGCGCGGCCGCATCGTGGACCGCGGCAGCCCCGCCGCCCTGCTGGCGCGCTACGGCCGGGCGGACCTGGAGGAGGTGTTCCTGGACATCGCCCGCGACCGTCGGTCGGCGCCCGAGGCCACGCATGCCGGGTAGGCGCGGGTACACGCCCGGCGCCTCTCCGCCGCGCGTGTCCGGACGGCTCGTCCGCTCCAGGGCGCAACCGCCGGATCCATCCCGAACCGCATGCGTGCGGCGCCGGACCGGGGGCGGAGGGGCTGCGGTTCTGCCCACCCCTGGCGTTCCGGACCGTCTGCCCATAGACAAGATCGCAACACAACGTATGGGGGCTGGGCATGACACGGCAGCTCAAGGTCGCGGTTCAGATGGACCCGATCGAGTCCATCAGCATCGACGCCGATTCCACCTTCGCCCTGATGCTGGAGGCACAGGCCCGCGGCCACCGCATGTGGCATTACGAAGTCCGCCACATGTTCCTGCGCGAAGGCGTCCGCCGCCAGGGGGAGGCGCGTGAGGAGCGCCTGTTCGCCCGCGCCCGCCCGGTGACGGTGCAGCGCTCGCGCGGCAACCACCACAGCTTCGGCGAACCGGAACTGCTGGACCTGGGCAGCATGGACGTGGTGCTGATGCGCCAGGACCCGCCCTTCGACATGGCCTACATCACCGCCACGCACCTGCTGGAGCACATCCACCCGAAGACGCTGGTGGTGAACGACCCGGCCAGCGTGCGCAACGCGCCGGAGAAGCTGCTGGTCACGCATTTCCCCGACCTGATGCCGCCCACGCTGATCAGTTGGGACCTCGACGCGATCCGCGACTTCCGGCTGGAGCACAACGACATCATCGTCAAGCCGCTGTTCGGCAACGGCGGCGCCGGCGTGTTCCGCATCAAGCCGGACGACGAGAACCTGGCCGCCCTGCTGGAAATGCACTTCGCCCGCTCACGCGAGCCGCTGATGTTCCAGCGCTATGAACCCGCGGTGCGCCAGGGCGACAAGCGCATCATCCTGGTGGACGGCGAACCGATGGGCGTGGTGAACCGCGTGCCGGCCCAGGGCGAGGCCCGCAGCAACATGCATGTCGGCGGCCGGGCGGAGAAGAGCACCCTGACCGCGCGTGACCGCGAGATCTGTGCAGCGATCGGCCCGACCCTGCGCGACCAGGGAATGATCTTCGTCGGCATCGATGTGATCGGCGACTGGCTGACCGAGATCAACGTCACCTCCCCCACCGGCATCCAGGAGATCGACCGCTTCGACGGCATCAATATCGAGGCGGCGATCTGGGACCGGATCGAGGCCAGGCTGGCACGTTGACGGCTGGCGCGATGACGGCTGCGGGCGCGCCCGGTCGCGCAATGCGTGGCGTGAAGGGCCGCCGGCGAGGAGACGCCGGACAATGCGGCCGCTTCTTCCCGCGGGTGCGACTCCCGGCACATGGCTGAAGGACCAGGACGCCGGGCTCGGGGCACGCCCGACCGGCAACCCACCGTCATGGTCGGCGAAGGCCGGCCATCCACAACTCTTGCTGATGGAGGCTAGGGAAAGACGTGGATGGCCCGCCTGCGCGGGCCATGACGTTGATGCCTGGCCGTGCGTCAAACATAACGCGGGTTGGTATAAGAAGCCTGTCCCGCTTCAGCCGCGGCCAGGCGGGCGCCGGTGGTTCAGCAGTCGGCAGGCCGTCGCCGGGAGGAGGACCGGCGCGAACGCGCCGGCCGGTCGGCTTCACTCTCTTCAACCCAGCGCTTGATCCCATCGCGCGTCTGCTCGGCGAACCGCGCGAATTCCTCCGGACGCAGCAATCCAAGACGATACATGTACCCGATGCGGTACCAGGCCCTCGAACGGCGCATGTCGTCGAAGGCGAGCGCCATTTCGTCGTCCCGTTCGTGGAGCAGTTTGTAGATGGCGCGATAGCGCTGATGCTGGCTGCGCGTGGGATCCGCGGCGATCACCCGCATTTCGTCCAGGACGCGTTCGCAGAACCGCTCCAGCGCGACCGGATGCAGTGATCGCAGGACTTTCCAGTCAGCCTCCTCGCTCGGCGCTTGCATGGCGCAAAACCGTCGTCAGTGGCTCAATTCGCGCGTCATCTCGTCGATGCCGTTCACCGTCAGCGGATACATGCGCCCTTCCATCAGCTCCCGGATCATGTGGATCGAACGCACATGCCCCCACCCACGCAGCGGCGTCGGGTTCAGCCAGGCGGCGCGGCGATAGTGCTCGGTCAGGCGCTGCATCCAGGTGGCGCCGGAGTCCTCGTTCCAGTGCTCCACCGAGCCGCCCTGCATGGTGATCTCGTACGGGCTCATCGCCGCGTCGCCCACGAAGATCAGCTTGTAGTCCGGACCGTAGGTGCGCAGCACCTGCCAGGTGGGAATGTGCTCGTCATGGCGGCGCCGGTTCTGCCGCCACACCCGTTCATACGGGCAGTTGTGGAAGTAGAAGTGCTCCAGGTGCTTGAACTCGGTGCGGCAGGCCGAGAACAGCTCCTCGGACAGTTTCACGTAGTCGTCCATCGAGCCGCCGATATCCAGGAACAGCAGCACCTTCACCGTGTTGTGCCGCTCCGGCACCATTTTCAGGTCCAGCGTGCCGGCGTTGTTGGCGGTGGCGCGCACCGTATTGTCCAGGTCCAGCTCGGTCGCCGCGCCCTGGCGGGCGAACCGGCGCAGCCGGCGCAGGGCCAGCTTCATGCCGCGGGTGCCCAGCTCCACGTTGTCGTCCAGGTCGCGGAACTCGCGCTTGTCCCACACCTTCACCGCCCGGCGGTGGCGGGACTCGTGCTGGCCGATGCGCACGCCTTCCGGATTGTAGCCGTATGCGCCGAAGGGCGAGGTGCCGGCCGTGCCGATCCACTTGCCGCCGCCCTGGTGGCGGCCTTTCTGCTCGTCCAGCAGTTGCTGCAGGCGCTCCATCAGCGCGTCGAAGCCGCCCAGCGCCTGGATCTTCTCCATCTCCTCCGGCGTCAGCAGCTTTTCCGCCAGCTTGCGCAGCCACTCCTCCGGCAGGTCCTGCACCTTGACGCCGTCCGGTGCCTCCAGCCCCTTGAAGCAGTGGGCGAACACGCGGTCGAAGCGGTCCAGGTAGCGTTCGTCCTTCACCAGCGTGGCGCGCGCCAGATAGTAGAAGTCGTCCACGCTGTACTCGGCCACGCCGCGCTGCATCGCGCCGAGCAGTGCGAGGTACTCGGTGATGGAGGTGGGCAGGCCGGCCTGCCGCAGCCCCAGGATCAGGTGCGCGAACATCAGGTGCCGCGGCGTGCCAGGAAGGCCAGGCGCTCGAACAGGTGGACGTCCTGCTCGTTCTTCAGCAGCGCGCCGTACAGCGGCGGGATGGTCAGGTGGGTGTCCTTGGTGCGCAGCGCCTCGGCCGGCAGGTCCTCCACCATCAGCAGCTTCAGCCAGTCCAGCAGTTCCGACGTCGCGGGCTTCTTCTTCAGGCCGGGAACGTCCCGGATCTGGAAGAACACGTTCAGTGCCTCGCGCGTCAGGTCCTTGCGGATGTCGGGATAATGCGTCTGAACGATCTGCTCCATCGTCTCGCGGTCGGGGAAGCGGATGTAGTGGAAGAAACAGCGGCGCAGGAACGCGTCCGGCAGTTCCTTCTCGTTGTTCGAAGTAATGATGACGATCGGGCGTTGCTTCGCCACCACGGTCTTGCGGGTCTCGTACACGAAGAACTGCATGCGATCGAGTTCAAGCAGCAGGTCGTTGGGGAACTCGATGTCTGCCTTGTCGATCTCGTCGATCAGCACCACGACGGGTTCGGCGGACTCGAAGGCCTCCCACAGCTTGCCTTGGACTATATAGTTCCCGATGTCATGCACGCGCGGATCGCCCAACTGGCCGTCGCGCAGGCGGGACACCGCATCGTATTCGTACAGGCCCTGTTGTGCCTTGGTGGTGGACTTGATGTGCCACTCGATCAGCGGATGGCCTAGGGCCTGGGCGACCTCATAGGCGAGGACGGTCTTGCCGGTGCCGGGTTCCCCCTTCACCAGCAGCGGACGCTGCAGTGTTACCGCCGCGTTTACGGCCACTTCCAGATCGCGCGAGGCGATATAACGTTCGGTGCTCTTGAACCCGGCCACGCTTGGCTCCCTCGTGTCTTCGGGGTAAGTTTCGGGCCATCGCGTCGGCCCTGCAAGCGCCCGCCGGTACCGGGGCATGTCGGGCCCTGGCAACCCCGATCCGGCGGCCGGGATTCTTCCCGCATGAGCAAAGGCTTTCATTGCCCTGCCGGAGGGGCGTCGATAGATTGCGCCGCAGGTCGTCAAGGTTCGTTGCGCGGATGGATTCTTTTGTTGATGCCTCGGATGATCGCTCGCCGGAGATCCCGGCGGGGGATGCAGGCGGTCGCGTCACCCCTGCCGATCAGCCGTATGCCGAACCGGTCCGGGAGGACTCGGCCACCGATCCGCGGCGACTGGAACGAAGCGGTCTGAGTCGCCGTCAGAAGTTCGTCTTTATCGGTACGATCGCCTTCATCTGTGCCGCGCTGATCGCGCTGATCTGGGTCGCCACGAACCGGGCCATCCGGGACCAGCGTGCCGAGACGGAAGCGCGGGCCAGGACCTGGGTGCAGACGCAGGCGAACCTCCTGACCGAAGCCGCCCGCCGCGAACTGGCAACGATCGATCAGTCGCTGGTCCTGGTGCAGTCGGCCTGGGACGCGGATCCCGACAAGTTCAGCCTGGCGCACTGGCAGGCGTCGATCCCCGGCCTGGCCGATGTGGTGGGCGAATATTTCATCGCGAACAACAAGGATGTCATTGTTCAGGACACCCTGCCGCAGGCCGTCGGCCAGGGCATCGGCGGCGCCTATGCCAGTGTTGACCAGGGCAAGCTGGAACAGATCACGCCGAATGGCGGGGTTCGGCGGGACGCCCAGATGGTGCTGGGAGAAGTGCACGACAACGGGGTGGTGCGGCGGTACCTGATGTACCTCGTTCGGTCATTGAAGAGCCGGCCGGGATGGCTGGTTGGCGCCTCTTACCGGTCCTCCGCCCTGGTCAAGGTGTTCGCCGAGGGCGGGCTTGGTACACGCGGCCTGGCAGCGTTGATCGATACGAGGCAAGGCGGTGTGCAGGCCGTCGCCGGTCCCGCGGCCCTGCACCCGAAGCTGAATGTCGGCAGCACCCGGATGTACAAGGCGTTCCAGAACCAAGATTTTTCGGGTGTCTGGACGGGTCCTACGGGCATCGACGGCGTGCGCCGCGTCCAGGCGTTCCGGCGGGTTCCCGGGCGCGACCTGGTGGCGGTGGTGGGTATCGACCTGCATGACTGGATGGCGCCGACCGAGACCTGGGCGCGTCATGCCCGTGAACTTGCCGCGCTGGCATCGCTGCTGGTGGCCGCAGTCGGCGGCCTTGTGCTGTGGTGGCTGTGGACGCTGGAAACCAACCGGAGGCTGCGGTCGGCCCTGACGCAGGCCAGGGGCGAAGGTGGCGGTGTCGCTACACAACTGCGCGCCGCGCTGGAATTGTCTGCCGAGGGCGCTGCCTTGTTCGGTGCCGACTGGCGCTTGATCGCCTGGAATCCCGCCTTCGCCACGGCCCTGGGGCTGCCGCCCGTGGCGCTCCGGCGCGGCATCGATGTTCAGGATCTGCTGCGACAGAAGGCAGGCCGTCCGGGCGCCGCCGAGTCCGCTGCCGAACACGCACAGTCCGAAACGGCCCGCAAGCCGGAGCAGGCGGCAGCAACGGCGGGTGACACCGCGGCTGATACCATGGAGGCGGAATTGTCCGGGCACCTGGTCGAACGAATGGCGGCACAGTTGCTCCGCTCGGGCAACGCGGCAAACGCTGCGGCGCAACTGCTGACGCCGAGCGGTGGGGGCGGACCACCTTCGGTGTCCACACCGGCGGCCGGCGGTCGGCCACCGGTCAGCGGTGGCAACGTGCCGGATGCCGGGCCGGGACTGGCGGCTCCCCATATCTTCGCACCGGCTTCGGTGGACCTGGTGGCGCTGGAGCGGGCCGGTATGGTGGACTGGTCGCGCGCGCGCAGCAGGGTGGCCGAGGAATTCCGGTTGGTGCAGCGGCAGTTGCTGATGACGGCGTTTTCCGGTTCGAACGTACAGCCCGGATTCAGCAACCTGGTGATGGTGACCAGTTCCCGTCCGGGCGAGGGCAAGAGCTTTACCGCGCTGAACCTGGCCGGCAGCATTTCGCGCCAGGGGGATCACTCGGTTCTGCTGGTCGATACGGATTCCAAACGGGACTCGTTCAGCTACCCGCTGGGCCTTGCGGATGCGCCCGGGCTGCTCGACCTGGTTGCGGACCCACGGCTGGACGCCAGCACATGTATCGTCAAGACGCCGATCGAACGCCTGTCCGTTCTGCCAATCGGTCGCGACCGCGAGCGCAGTCCCGAATTGTTCTCTTCGCGGGAGATGGCTCGGCTGATCCAGGCCCTGGGCCGTCGTTACTCGGACCGGCTGTTGATCCTAGACGCGCCACCCTGCCTGTCCACCAGCGATCCGGCGGTGCTGGCGTCGGCCGTTGGGCAGGTGCTGCTGGTGGTGGAGGCGGAACGGACGCAGCGGGATGAGGTCGAGGCTGCAATCGAGCTGATCGAGGCGTGTCCGAACATCACGCTGGTGCTGAACAAACAGCGCGTGGCCTCGCGCTTCAGCTTCGGTACCTACTCTTCGTACTACTCCTCCTGACGCCGAAGGGGCGGGCGGCTGCACGTCCGCTCCTTTGGGCGCCTTCCCGTGAAGGCGGATCTCCATTCGCCCCTGCGGCCGGTGGCGTGCGGTCGAGACCCGCGCGTGCGTACGACAGCCGGGCCTCTCGTGGTCTGATCTCAGCGGGTCGGTGCCACGCGCAGGGAATCACGGTCGCGGTGAGACCTGAGGGATCGGCACGACATGATGCGCCGGCGGTGACTGCTTGGTGCAGGGTGCGAAGCAAATGACACCCTCTGCCGTCGACGAACATGTCGGTATCGGCTCAAACCCTGTACGGCGGCGCCGGCCAGTCGCGATATAGGGGCTTTCCGTTCTCCGGAACATGCAGAGTGTCTTCGTCGGCCAGGGTTGAGCCTGCAGGATCGCTGACCAGGCCGGCCCTCGATAGCCCGGTCGCAAACCCTCCCATTACGCTCCAGGCATGGCCCGATTTCCGAAATAAGCGCGATTCCGTTGCCCCGGAACACCAACGCGCGGTTGAGTTAGATCCTTGAAAGAACTGAGCGCGCGTCGTTACACAACTTGATATATTCGCGTTGTCACGATAAATTTGCGCCGGACTCGCGTTTTGGGCTGGCGCGAGGCGAAGGCCGCTTCACGGGTGCCCAACAAAGGGGAGCAAGCACCGCTGTGTTCAGCCGTCGGCGCAAATATCCGTCCCCACAAGCACCAAGGATTACCCCGTCGGTGCTTATGCGTGGTGAGCGCGGATTGTACTCGTGGCAGAATGTCCTGGCCTTCTGCATCATCGCCATAGTGTGTGCAACTGCGATTGCCGGGATCTGGATTGCCACAGAGCGTGCAATCGACCGGCAGGACAAGGCCGCGTTGGCCCGAGCCGAAGCCGTGGTGGTTGGCCAGGCAAATATCCTTGCCGAGTCAGGTACGTCAGGAACTCAGTGCCGTTGACCAGTCGCTGGCCATTCTGCAGGCAGCCTGGAAAAACGATCCGGGCGGGTTCGACCTGAAGTCCTGGCAGTCCAGAATTCCGGCCCTGACCAGGGTCTCGGACGACATTTTCATCGCCAACGACAAGCGGGTTATCGTGCAGGACATCCTGCCCCAGGCAGTCGGCCAGGGCGTTGGCGCAGCCTATCTCAGCCGTGGGAACGGAACGCTCGAGTCCATCGTCGGCCAATACCAGTCGGGAAACCAACCGGATCTGGTCCTGGGGGCCCAGGCGGAGAATGGCGTCGTCCGCCAGTACTTTATGTACATGATCCGGCCGCTGGGCAAGCCGGCCGGATGGCTGATCGGCGCCTCCTACCGATCGGCCGCACTGGCGAAGGTCTTCGCCGAGGGGTCCCTCGGCAACCACGGCGTGGCAGCGCTGATCGACACGCGCCACGGCGGCGTTCAGGCCGTCGCCGGGCCCGCGGCACTGCGCCCGAAGCTGAATGTCGCCGATACCGGAATGTACCGGTCAATGCTGGGCAACAAGGCTGAGGCCGGTACCTGGATCGGTCCGACCGGCATGGACGGTGAGGTTCGCATCCATGCCTATCGGCGGATTCCCGGACGCGACCTGCTGGTGCTGGCCGGCGTGGATGAGGCGGACTGGATGGCGCCCGCCCGTGCCTGGGCGCGCGGCGTGCAGGCGCTGGCAGCGGTGGGTTCGGCTCTCGTCGCCGGCATTGGCGTATTGGTGTTCTGGGTATTGTGGAAACTGGACAGCAACCGGCGCCGTCGTCGCGCGCTGGAGCAGGCGGCAATCCAGTTGAATTCGGCCCATTCCGTCCTGGAAGCGGCCCAGCTCGCGGCGCAGTCCGGCATGGCACAGGTCCGCGCCGTGATGGAGGCCAGCTCGGACGGCATTGCGCTGTTCGACGCCGAGTGGCGCCTGGCAAGCTGGAACGCCCCGTTCGCAGCGAAATGCGGCCTGGAGACGGACTTGCTGCGCGGAGGCCTTGCGGTGGACGAGCTGCTGCGACACCAGGGCCAGGCGGGCCTGCTTGGAAAATTCCGCGATGTCGAAACGGAAATCGCCCGCCGGCTGGTTGCGTTGCGAACCGGCATCGAACTGGCGGTGTTCCATCAGGCGGCACCAGACGGACGGGCGCTGACCGTGCGCGGCTGTTCCATGCCCGACGGAGCAATGATGCTGGTCGTTACGGCTGCACCCACAGCGGAGCGGCCACGGCTCGATGTCGCCGCCGGGCCGACCGAACTGGAGCAGGATCGGCGTGAGCCGCAACCGGTCGGGAGCCGTGCCGTGGAGTGGTAGAGTGCCGCGGGCGCGGCGAAATGGTGTGGTGCGTGCATCCCGAGTGTGATAGGGCGCGTGCGCGGATCCATTCTCCGTACACGGTCATTGTCGATCAGAATTCGGGACGGTCGTTGTATGCTGCACCGCACATGGTCGCCGAGCGGCCCTGCGGCCGCGTTGTCAGACCCCGTTGCGGCCCGCCTGATCCGCGTATTCCGGCGCCTGCGGAAGCGGCTCGACGCCGTTAACTCGGTGCGTGCCTACATGGTCGGGCTGATTTTCGCCGTCCTGCTGCCCGCCATGGGATTCAGGTACGGTGATGGTGCTGCTGTCGGCGCAGCACGAACGCGACATCATGGCGCGCACGGTACGGGAGCGCGCAGAAACGACCGCCGCGTCGCTCGATCTGCTGCTGAGCACGGTGCGTGCGCGGCTGTTCGCGCTGGCCAGCGCGGCGCCGGATGATGCAGCGGGAATGGAGACATTCTATGCGCGCGCCAGCCAGGCTATCGACCACCATTCGCTGATGGTCGTGCTCACCGACGCGTCCGGCCGGAAGCTGTTCAACACGCGTGCGCCCTATGGCGACGCTTTGCCGATGGACGCCGACCGCGAAGCGATCCATCACGTGGTGCAGTCCGGGATGCCCTACATCTCCAACCTGGAGATCAGCGCGTTGACCCGGCAACCGGTTGTCACCGTCAATGTCCCGGTGATGCGCGGCAACAAGGTTGCCTACGTGCTGAGCGCGAACGTCCTGCCGCTGATCCGAGAGATGATCACGCGCCTGGACCTGCCGGCCGACTGGATGTGCCTGGTCTCCGACCGCGCGGGCTACACGATCGTTCGCAGCCGCGCCGGCGATCGGTTTGTTGGCCAGATCAGCCGTCCCGGCTTTCTGCAACGGATCCATTCCGCCGATCAGGGGTGGTTCGCAGGCGTCGCGCGCGACGGCGTTCCGTCCTATGTCGGGTTCAGCCATGCTCGGCTTGCCGGCTGGAGCGTGGCGGTTGCCATACCCACGGACACCTTGCAAGGCCCGCTCCGCCATTCGTCCGGCCTGCTGTTGCTGGTTGGCGTGGGCATACTGGTCCTGGCGCTGGCCGCGGCCCTGGTGATCGCCCGCCGCGTCAGCCGCCCGATCATGCGCCTGGTGAACCAGGCCCAGGCGATGGGCGACGACGTGCCGGTCCACCCGCAGCCGACCGGCTTGCAGGAGACCGACGCCGTGGCGCAGTCACTGCACCAGGCAAACCAGCGGCTGATGGACCATGCCGCGGAACGCGACCAGGCGATGGCGCGGTTGCGCGACAGCGAGCAGCGCTTTCGGGGCCTGGCCGCCGAACTGGCCCAGGCGAACGCCGAACGTCTGCGCCTGTTGCGCGGCACGGTGGCCGCGCAGGAGGCCGAGCGGGCGCGCGTGGCGCGGGAATTGCACGACAGCCTGGGGCAGTATGTCACGGCGCTGCGCCTGGGCCTGAAGGCGGCGGAGCCGCGCTTTGGGTCGGATTCCGTCGGTCGCGAACAGTTTGCCGCGCTGGGCGTGCTGACCGGTGAAGTCGGCCGCGAACTGAACCGGCTGGCCTGGGAGTTGCGGCCCACGGCACTGGACGACCTGGGCCTGGAAACGGCGACCCGGCAATTGGTGGACGACTGGGCGGAACGGTCCGGCCTGCAGTTCGACCTGCATATTCGCCTGAACGGACGGCGGCTGGCAACGGAAGTGGAAACTGCACTCTATCGCGTGCTGCAGGAAGCCGTTACCAACGCGGTCAAACACGCAGGCGGCAATCGGGTGGCGGTGATCCTGGAAGCCGCGGCCCGGGAGGTTCGGTTGATCGTGGAGGATGACGGCAAGGGCATGCCGGAGGTGAATCCCGGCAGGACCGGAACAAAGCGGCTGGGCCTGGTCGGCATGCGGGAGCGGCTGGCGCTGGTCCGCGGCAGCCTGGAGGTGGAAAGCGCTCCCGGCGGAGGTACGACCCTGTACGCACGGATACCGTTATGATGCAGCAGCCGGCGATTGAGCCGATACGGGTCCTGATGGCGGACGACCATCCGATCCTGCTGGCAGGCCTGCAGGCGCTGGTGTCGGAGGACCCGGCGCTGCAGATCGTGGGTGAGGCCCGGGATGGCAGGACGGCGTACGACCTTGCGCTGGAACTGCGGCCGGATGTCTTCGTGCTGGACATTTCCATGCCGGAGATGAACGGCGTCGAGGTGACGCGCGCGTTGCGCGGCACCTGGCCGGACTGTCGCATCCTGGTGCTGACCGTGCACGAAGACCGCGCCTATCTGTGGCAGATGCTGGAGGCCGGCGTCGCGGGGTACCTGCTGAAACGATCGGCCGCAGAGGAGTTGCCGCGTGCCATTCACGCGATCCATGACGGGGGCATGTATCTGGATCCGGCAGTTGCCGGCCAGGTGGTCAGCCGCATGACGCAGATTGGCCAGCGCGGAGCCCCGTCAAGCTCGGGAGAACTGAGCGAACGGGAAGCCGAAGTGCTGCACGGTGTGGCGCATGGCCACAGCAACAAGGAAATCGCCGCGCGCTGCCAGATCAGCGTGAAGACGGTCGAGACCTACAAGGCGCGCGCCATGGAAAAGCTCGGGCTGCACAATCGGGCCGAACTGGTGCGTTATGCCGTGGACCAGGGATGGTTGGCGGATAGCTGAGCGGGGGCAGGCCGGGTCCCTGCTGCCGGCTGTGCATTGTCGATCGCCCGGATAGCGCACGCATGCTGTTGTCGCGGCGTTCGACATACGACCCGTTCTTCGCCGTGGGGCCCTGCCGGCGGACGCTGTACCGATTGCTACCCCACTGAACTGCGCGGCCGCCGAGCGATGCGCGCCCGTACACCGTCATGACCCGCCCAGCGGGCTGTAACCCGATCCAGCCGCGGTCACCACGCGCATAGACTGTGGCAGACCGTGCCGCGTCGTGGCGGGCGCATCTTCCAGGGCGTTGGAAGAGTGCGTTCCAATGCTGCTCTTCCGTGTCATGGCCTCCCTTGACCCTGCGATCTACGCCCCGAGCTGGCGGGAGCCCTTGCAATCAGGCCCGATCGTTGCGCGGCGGATGGTCATGTCAGGGCCGGCCATGCCAGCAACCAGGTCTTTCCGCAGGATCTCTGCAGCAACCCATGTCAGGGAATCCACCTACATATCTTCGCCATCCTGCCGATGTTCCTTACGTGTCCATAAGGCATCACCTGACATTTCACCCATGGCATTTTCCCGACTGTTCGTTGCGCACCGACTGAAGCTTCCTGCCGCCTGAATAGCTGGGTGGTTTTCGTCGGTCTCGTAACGGAACGCCTGAGGCAGATCCTCAGGATTTTCCGGTTCAGCGCGCCAGGGTGGGTGCGGTGATCGGGGCGCGAGCCATCCAACGGCCGGTAAGGGCGAGGGCTGCGCGTCATTATGGATATCATGACTCCCATCGGGCCGGGTCCCGCGGAGGCGGCAGACCGGCCGTCCCGTGCGGTATCGCTCGACCTGCGGGAGCTGCGCGCCTTTCTCAGTGTTGCCCGGCACGGGAACTTTGGGCGCGCGGCGCGCGAGCTGGCGCTTAGCCAGCCTACCGTCAGTCATCAGGTGCAGCGGCTGGAAGAGTTGGTCGGTGCTGCGCTTCTGGTGCGTCATGGCCGCGGCGCGACGTTGACCCCGGCGGGAATGACGCTGCGGGAGCGGCTGGATACGGTCGCGCACGCCCTGCAGGCGCCGCTGCAGACGGATCTGCCCACGGACACGGTGACCGGCGCTTTGCGCCTGGGTGTGCCGGCCGAGCTGGCACCGGTGCTGCTGCCGTCGCTGGTGGCCGCGCTGCGATCGGCCTGCCCGCAGCTACGACTGGAAATTCGCGAGGGCACCACCGCGGCACTGGAGGAATGGGCGCTCAGCCGCCAGGTGGATGTCGCGATCCTGCAAGACCCGCCGGTGCTCGATGCACTGGATATCGTACCGGTCCTGAGTGAGCCGCTGGGCCTGGTTGCCGATCTGCGTTCCAACCTGGCGGCGCACAGCCGGCCGGTGCGGCTGCGCGAATTGGCGGGCGCGTCGCTGATCCTGGCGAGCGAGCGTCACTGGACCCGTCGCCGGCTGGCCAACGCCGCGTTCCGACACGGCGTGCGGCTGACCCCGATCCTGGAGGTCGAAAGCCTGGCGTCGCTGAAGGCGATGCTGCGCAACGGTCTGGGCTGCACGGTCCTGCCGCGGGTCGCGGTGCAGGACGAACTCCAGCGCGGCAGTGTGATCTTTCGCTCTCTGGAACAACCGGAGCTGCTGTGCACGCACGCTGTGGCGACCTGGGTGGCCGCCGGGGCGCCGGTCACGGATGCGGCGGCGGTGATCCGGCGGGTGATGCGCCGGCTTGTGCAGACCGGCGCGTGGTCAGGCGCCGAGGCGCTGGACGCGGAATCCGACGTGCCGACGGCGGCGGAGCCCTGGTTTCACGCAGAGGCCGGCCGTCCGGCGATGGCGGTCCCGGCATGAGAACCGCGCAAACCACAGGAGGGCAGTGATCGGCTTTCGAGCGCGACGCTAATATATTGACTAAGAAATGAGAATGGCTGGCAGGGTGAACTATCCTGGCGGCCCGTAGTCGTATGTACGCGTTTATTTGCCGTATCTTGCCAATATGTGGTTTTTTGGTCACGGTGTCTCTTCAGTACGTGCAACAGGTCACAATCATTCTTTGCGCGTGACGGCGGCGGCAATAGGTTGCTGCGGGTCCGGGTGCCGGCCGTTCGCGCTGCCGATTGCGTCGGCCGGGCGGACTGGCGGGTGAGGGTCACTTCAACCGGGGCATGTCAGTCCGTCGGGTTTTCACCCGGCGCAATGAGGAGGATGAAATGCGAAAGTCACTATTGGCTGGCGCAGCTATCGCCGCGGTGTCCTTCGGGATGTCGGGCGTGGCCAGCGCCCAGGCGGTTCCGCCGGCGCCCACCCAGGGGAAGCTGGTTACCCAGCTCAATGGGGGTCGTACTTCGGCGTTCGATAACAACAGCGCCGGGCCGAAGGCACTGCGTGGACCGATCGCCAACCCGACGCCCGGGACGATGGTGATCCGCCTGAACGCGCGCGTCATGACCGACATGACGTTCAGCTGGGGCGATACGGAACAGAGCGCGACAAACAAGTATCAGCCGTTCGGTATTCGCCAGTACATGCGCTTGTATCCGGCGATGGACGCGATGGCCGCCAATGGCCTGCGTTACGGTGGCGCGATCGAACTGCGCGAAAATGACGGCAGCATCGTCGGCACCACCAGCAGCTCCGGTGGCTCCAGCTACAGCACGACGCGGACCGTCTTCGTTCGCCGCAGCTTCGTCTATGTGGCCGGCGATAACTGGGGCTATGTGCGCATCGGTTCGGCGGACGGCCTGATCGGCGTGTACGACGGCGGCGGCAAGACCACCGGCGTGTTCCTGTCGCCGACCGGCACCATCGTCGGCGGCGACCTGCAGGGCGCAAGCGAGGGCCGCTACCCCTGGATGGTCCCGTATTTCGGTGCGCAGAGCGGCAACGAATACGTTCCCACGAAGATCGTTTACCTGTCGCCGCAGTTCGCCGGCTTCGACTTCGGCCTGCAGTACCAGCCGAACTCGTTCAACGGTTATGCGTCGGGCGCCCGCCTGTCTTCGACGACCAACCCGCTCAATGGTGCTGGATATCCTGGCTCGCGTGCGAGGAATCAGTACGCGGTTGGCGCGCGCTACACCGGTGCGTTCGGTGGCGCCAAGATGTTCGCCTATGCGATCTACGAGGGCAGCGGCCACGTCAACTATAACGGCGCACCGGTTGCCAACCCGGCGACCGGCGGCACCTTCTCGGGCCAGTTCGAAAATCTGAGCATCGGCATGTTCGGTGCCAACGTCGAGTATGCCGGCGTGTCGGTGTTCGGCAACGTGTTGTTCGGTGCGGTCAACGGCACGCTGGGTCTGAAGCCGTCGGGTGCTCCGGACGCGATCGGCTGGGGTGCCGGCGTGAAATACGCCAACGGCCCCTACACGATCGGCGCCCTCTACACCCAGTACAACTCTGCAGGGCGACATCAACCTGACGGGCTTTTCCCAGCGTCATGCGAACGTCATCTACGCGGCGGCGACCTATTCGCTGGCTCCCGGCATGACTCTGTTTGCCGATTATGCCTATGGGTCGAAGCACCAGGGTGGCTACGACTTCGTGGACGCGGCAATCCTTATGGCCCCAACCACAACACCATTCACTCTCAGGGCTTCGACGTCGGCGTCAACCTGGGCTGGTAATCCAGGCACTCCGATGCGATGACGTTTTGGCGGCGGGGATTTCCCCGCCGCTTTTTTTTGCGCGCGCCGTCACCGGCATACCTTGTCCTCGCCGGTGCGGCCGGTGCGGACCCGCTGGGTTCCTCGCCGCATTCCCGGGCTTGGCACGGCTATCCATGTCGTGCGCGTGGATCGGCGGAACGGCCCGGTCCTTGGCCGCCATGACAGCGGCGCGCCGTTACCGGCAGATGTCGGCCGCTTCTGCCGGTTCCGATGACGTGTATCGGCGCCATGCGGCGCTGAAAACAGAATGTCTGCAGTTCGCCTCTGCGGATCGCAGGCGAAATTTTTGCCGTCGGGACCCGCGCCCGGCTTCACCGTCCCGGCAATCCGGATCGGATCGCGCGCGCAGGCTCGGGCAGCCACCCGCCGCCTGAGAGACAGCCCGACAGACATCGCCTGCGGGGTCTTACCTCACGCCCCCGCCCTCGCCATCACCTGGTCCGCAGGCCGCCGACGCGAGGCCCGCCGCCGATCCCGACACGCCGCAGACCTGTTCCATCACGCTGCCCGGACAAGCGCGGACGCGGCAGAAGGTCCCGTGCTCACGCGCGGTCGCCGCCGCGAGCGACCGCACCTCGCCATCTCCTGACAGGGTTGTCCCCTCAGTGCAGGATCAGCGCGAGCAGAAAACCAGTGGCATAACAGCAACAGTGTCCCCGAATTGCCATGCAAAATCCGTAGAAGCCGTTGCGGCATCGCGCTTGTCACCCCCATAGTGCGCCTCATCCGGCGTCCACTTCCCGCCGCCTTTGCCCAAAAGCCTGCCAGGGGCGCAGCGACTCCAGTGGAAGTGATCAAGTCCGTCAGGTTTCTCCTGACGTCATGAGGAGGATGAGATGCGTAAGTCACTACTGGCTGGCGCGGCCGTCATAGGGATGTCCTTCGGGGCGCTCGGTTCGGCTGCCTATGCCCAAACGCCGCAACCGGCCCCCACACAGGGCAAGCTGGTGACCCAGTTGAACGGCGGGACCACCTCGGCCTTCGACAACAACAGCTCGGGCGTGACGCCGACGCGTGGGCCGATCGCCAACCCGACGCCGGGCACCATGGTGATCCGCCTGAATGCGCGCATTAACACCGAGTTCACCGCGGCCTGGACCAACCTGGATACAGTGCCCGCCGGCTATCCGAACGCAGGCAACAAACTATCCCAGTACACCTTCCGCCAGTTCATGCGCCTCTACCCGGCGATGGACGCGATGGCGGCGAACGGCCTGCGGTACGGTGGCGCGATCGAACTGCGTGAGAACTTCGGCAATCCAACCAACACCACGGCCAGCTCCGGAGGTTCGAGTTACCTCGAAACGCAGACCGTCTATGTTCGCCGTACGTTCATATACATGGCAGGTCAGAACTGGGGCTATATCCGGATCGGCGAGGCCGACGGACTGATCGGCGTGTACGACGGCGGCGGTAAGACCACCGGTGTGTTCCTGTCGCCCTCCGGCACCATCGTCGGTGGCGACCTGGAAAGCGCCTTCCCCAGCAATAGCTGGATGGCCCCCTGGTTCGCCGCGCAGAGCGGCAACGAGTACGGCAACCTGAAGGCCGTTTACCTGTCGCCGCAGTTCGCCGGCTTCGACTTCGGCTTCCAGTACGCTCCAAACGGGTTCAACGGGTTCGGCGGAAGCTGCAGCAGCGCCAACTCTGGCCAGACCTGCGTCGAGCTGTCCTCAACCGGGCAGTACTCGCAGCCACCTCTCAGCGCACCGGGCTCTCGCCAGCGCGACCAGTATGCGGTCGGCGTGCGCTACACCGGCAACTTCGCCGGCGCCAGCATGTTCGCCTACGCCGTGTATATGGGCAGCGGTCACGTGAACTATACCGGCGGCGTGCCTTCCGGCGGCGTAGCGGGCAGCACCTACACCGGCCAGTTCGATGGCCTGAGCCTGGGATCGGTCGGCATCAACGTCGAATACGCCGGTGTATCGGTCTTCGGTAACACCCTGTTTGGTTCCGTCAACGGCACGCTGGGCCTCAAGCCGGCGGGCGGCTCGGATGCCTGGGGCTGGGTCGCCGGTGTTCGCTATGCCAACGGCCCGTACACTATCGGTGCCCTCTACTCCCAGTACAACTCGCAGGGCGATATCCGGCTGACCGGCATCTCGCAGCGGCACTCCAATGTCATCTACGCCGCGGCAACCTACTCGGTGGCGCCCGGCCTGACGGCATTCGCCGACTACGCCTACGGCACCCGCCACCAGGGCGGCTACAACTTCCTCACGGGCCAGGCCGCCAACTTCAACAACGGCTACAACGACGTCCGGTCGCAGGGCTTCCTGCTCGGCGCCAACCTCGCCTGGTAATCGATCGACCCGACCTGGACTCACCTGGCGGCGGGGAACCCTCCCCGCCGCTTTTTTTCGGTTCGTCCATCGCGGGGCAAGGGCGGGTCCTGGCTCCGCACAGGCCGAACGGGGTGCTGCCATCCCCAGCCCGTATCGCAGGCATCTGCCTGGAACGTCACCACTTGGCGATCGACAATGGACCGGCTAAGGAGCCACCGATGAATTCTCCCTGGTGGGCGCACATGCATGTGAATCCGGTTCGTATGGCACTGCTACTGGCTGCGGCAGCGCCGCTGGCTGCCTGCTCCGGTATATCCGTCAAGCCCAATCCGACCCCGCCGAACTACATTGCGGACAAAGGCGACCAGTACGGCAGCCTGTCCAACAGCACCAACGGGCTGCTGGGCGACATCTTCGGCAAGGGAAAACCGGAAAACGGAACCGGCAGCAGCGCGGCGCTTGGCGTCAACGCCTATCTGTGGCGCGGCGCCCTGGACACGCTCAGTTTCATGCCGCTCGCTTCGGCCGACCCGTTCGGCGGCGTGATCATCACCGACTGGTACACCCCGCCCAGCTCCCCGGATGAGCGGTTCAAGGCCACCGCCTATATCCTGGGGCGGGAGCTGCGCAGCGACGGTGTCCGCATCAGCATCTTCCGCCAGGTCATGCAGGACGGGCACTGGGTGGATGCGCCGGTCAGCAAGCTGACCGTCGGCGATATCGAGAACAAGGTGCTGGCGCGCGCCCGACAGTTGCGCGAGCAGTCCCAGGCAAGCCTCTAGGCCGGACGTCCCGGGCCACTGCCGGACCGTCCCGGGTCGCACTGCCGGCCGGACGCGCGAATCGGGGCGGCAGGCCGCTGCCCCGGTTACCCCGCCAGCCGCTCCGTCAGCTCGCCCAGTTGGTGCAGGTCCTCGAAATGGATCCGCACCGAGCCGCCGGGCCCCCGTTCCATCACCACCTCCACCTTGTAGCCCAGCGCCTCGGTCAGCCGGCGTTCCAGGCTGGCGGTGTCGGCGGTCCGGCCGGTATCGGTGGCGGCCGCCCGGGCTGGCTTGCGTGGCGGTCGGGTGGCCAGCGCCTCGGTCTGCCGCACGTTGAGCTGCTTTCCCAGCACGGCCGGCAGCAGGGAGGCCGGGTCCGGGTGGCTGAGCATGGCGCGGGCATGGCCGAAGCTTAAGCTTCCCTGCCGGACCTCCACCTGCACACTTTCCGGCAGGTTCAGCAACCGAAGCGCATTGGTGACATGGCTGCGGGACTTGCCCACGGCCTTGGCCAGGGTCTCCTGCGTCATGCTGAACTCGGTCAGCAGGCGGTCGTAGCCCTCGGCCTCTTCGATCGCGTTCAGGTCCTCGCGCTGCAGGTTCTCCACCAGCGCCACCGCGGCGGCGTCGGCGTCCGACAGTTCCTGCACCAGCACCGGCACTTCCTGCAGCCCGGCCAGCGCCGCGGCACGCCACCGCCGCTCGCCGGCGACGATGTGGTAGCGCTCCGGCGCGTCCGGGTTGGGCCGCGCCAGCAGCGGCTGCACGATCCCATAGGCGCGAATCGAGTTCGGCCAGTTCCGCCAGCGCCCCCTCGTCGATGCGGGTGCGCGGCTGGAACGGGTTCACCTCCAACTGGTCCAGCGCCAGGTGCCGGATGCTGCCGGCGGCGGGGTTCTCCCGGCTGGGCGTGATATCCCCCAGCAGCGACGCCAGGCCGCGGCCGAGCCGGCGCTCCTGCGGGCGGGCGCTCATGATGCGGGTCCGGTGGAGGCCGGGCCGCGCTGGCGTTCCAGCATCTCGGCGGCCAGGCGCACATAGGCCTGCGCCCCCGGCGAGCGGAAATCATACAGCAGCACCGGCTTGCCGTGGCTCGGCGCCTCAGACACCCGGACGTTGCGGGGGATCACCGTGGAATACACCATGTCGCCGAATACGCCGCGGGCGTCTTCGGCGACCAGCTCGGACAGGCTCTGACGGCGGTCGTGCATGGTCAGCACGATTCCTTCCACACGCAGACCGGGATTGAGGCGACGCCGGATCATATCCACCGTATGCATCAGTGCACCGATTCCGGACAACGCATAGAATTCGCACTGCAGCGGCACCATCACCGAATGCGCCGCCACCAGCGCGTTCAGCGTCAGCAGGCCCAGGCTGGGCGGGCAGTCGATGATCACGAAGCCGCCCTGGCCGTTGCCGCGCAGCGGCGCCAGCGCGTCCCGCAGCCGGAATTCGCGGCGCTGCTCGCCCACCAGCTCCACCTCCGCCCCGGCCAGGTCGATGTCGGAGGGAATCAGCGTCAGGTTGGGCACGAAGGTCTGGTGCGTGGCGTCGGCCAGCGACGCGTCACCGGACAGCAGGTGGTAGGCGCCGCGGGTCTTGGCATCGCGGGTGAAGCCGAAGCCCATCGAGGCGTTGCCCTGCGGGTCAAGGTCGATCAGCAGCACCGGCTCGCCCTTGGCCGCCAGTGCCGTGGCGAGATTCACCGCCGTGGTGGTCTTGCCCACCCCACCCTTCTGGTTGGCCACGGCGATGATGCGAACGCGATGGGGCGTTGCTGGCTTGGCGGTCCCGCTTGGCACGGCATATCCGGCGGCTGGAGGAAAACAGCCCCAGTGTGGCAGGGCCAAAACGCTTGCGCCACCGGGCTGCGGTTGCTGCCGGGCGGCGAGCGGAGGGATACACTGCCGCGTCCGGCATGTTAAGCGGCTGATCCGGCCGGGCGGGAACGGCTGCTTCGGGCAGCCGGCGCGGTATGCGGGCCTCCCGGGAGGATCGGTGTCACATGGAGGGGAAATGTCACGACGCGCCCCAACCGTCGCCATCATCGGTGCCGGCATCGGCGGCCTGACCGCCGCCGCCTGCCTGCGCCGTATCGGCATCGACGTGCAGGTGTATGAGCAGGCGCAGCGCTTCACCCGCCTGGGCGCCGGCATCCAGCAAAGCCCCAACGCGGTGAAGGTGCTGCGTGCGCTTGGCCTGGAGCCGCGGCTGCGCGCCATCGCCTTCCGGCCCGACGCGAATCTGAGCCGCGATCACGATACCGGCGCGATCACCAACACCCAGCCTCAGGGCTCGGCCATGGAGGCGCGGTACGGTGCACCGTACTTCCTGCTGCACCGCGGCGACCTCCATGCCGCGCTGGCGGACCTGGTGCCGGCGGCGATCGTGCACCGCGACCGCAAGCTGGTCGGCCTGGAATTGAACGGCCGCCGCGCCACGCTGCGATTCGCCGACGGCACCCAGGCCGGGGCCGACGCGGTGATCGGCGCGGACGGCGTGCATTCGGTGGTGCGGGAAACGCTGTTCGGCCCGGATACCCTGCAGTTCACCGGCCGCGTCGCCTATCGCACCGTGTTCCCGGCGGCACGGCTGAACGGGCTGGAAATGGATTCCTGCGCCAAATGGTGGGGACCGGACCGCCATATCGTGCACTACTTCGTCAACCCGCGGCGCGACGAGATCTACTTCGTCACCAGCACGCCGGAGCCGGATTTCTCGGTGGAATCCTGGTCCGCCAAGGGCAACCTGGACGAACTGCGGGCCGCCTATGCCGGCTTCCATCCCCGCGTGCGCGCCCTGCTGGACGCCTGCCCCGACGTGCACAAATGGGCCATCGTGGTGCGTGAGCCGCTGCCGCGCTGGAGTGACGGCAACGTCACGCTGATGGGCGACGCCTGCCACCCGATGACGCCCTACATGGCGCAGGGCGCCGCCACCGCGATCGAGGATGCCGCGGTGCTGTCGCGCTGCCTGGACGGCGTCGATGCGGACGGCATCCCGGCGGCGCTGCGCCGCTATGAGAACTCGCGCCGGCCGCGCACCGCGCAGATCCAGCGGACATCGGCGCAGAACACCTGGCTGCGCGGCGCCACCAGCCAGGACTGGGTGTACGGCTACGACGCCTGGACCGAACCTCTGGCCGATGACAGCATGGCCTGAAACGGGGCGGAGGCGCAGATGCCGGCCAAGGTTCCATCCGTCGCAATCGTCGGTGCGGGCATCGGCGGGCTTGCCGCCGCGGCGTGCCTGCGGCGTGTCGGCATCGACGTGCGCATCTACGAACAGGCGCAGCGCTTCGCCCGCATCGGCGCCGGCATCCAGCAGAGCCCCAACGCCATGAAGGTGCTCCGCGTGCTCGGGCTGGAGCAGCGCCTGCGCGACCACGGCTTCCAGGCCAGCGCCTCGCTGAACCGCGCGCATGACAGCGGCACGCTGCTGTGGGAACGCCCGATGGGCAGCCGAAGCGAGGCCCGCTACGGCGCGCCCTACCTGCTGCTGCACCGCGGTGACCTGCACGCGGCGCTGGCAAGTGTCGTTCCGGACGAAATCATATCCCGCGGTCGCAGGCTGGTCGGCCTGGAACAGCACGGCGGGTCGGTGCGGCTGGCCTTCGCCGATGGCAGTCACGCTGCGGCGGATGCGGTGATCGGCGCGGATGGCGTGCACTCGGTGGTGCGCGAGACGCTGTTCGGACGGCAGGCGCCGCAGTTCACCGGCCGCGTCGCCTATCGCACCACCTTTCCCGCCCGCCTGCTGGGTGGCGTGCAGATCGACGATGCGGCGAAGTGGTGGGGCCCGGACCGCCACATCGTGATCTACTACATCAATCCGCGTCGCGATGAAGTGTACTTCGTCACCAGCACGCCGGAGCCCGACTTCTCCGTCGAGTCGTGGTCCGCCAAGGGCGACCTGCAGGTGCTGCGCGCCGCCTATGCCGGGTTCCACCCGACCGTGCGCGGCGTGCTGGACGCGTGCCCGGACGTGCACAAATGGGCCATTGTCGTCCGCGAACCCCTGCCGCGCTGGAGCGACGGCAACGTCACGCTGCTCGGCGATGCGTGCCATCCGATGACGCCCTACATGGCGCAAGGCGCCGCGACGGCGATCGAGGACGCGGCTGTCTTGTCGCGCTGCCTGGAAGGGGTGGATGCCGACGGGCTCGCCGCTGCGTTCCGCCGCTATGAGGAAACCCGCAAGGACCGCACGGCGCGGATCCAGACGGTTTCACGCAGCAACGACATGGGCCGCATCCGCGATACGATCGACCAGGTCTACAGCTACGATGCGTGGCAGGCGCCGTTGGCGGGATAGAGTTGGGACAGATTGGCCCGAGTTGGGTTTATTTTTGCGTCTCCCGCAGGAAATCCTGCGCCGCATCCGGATCGATCAGTGCGTGCACCTCGAACCGCGCCGGGATGATGTCGGCCCACTCGTTCAGCCGCCGGTGCAGCGCTTCGTTCGATGGCACGTCGAACAGCGCCGCCGCACCGCGCCCGACCTTGGCGTGGATCGACCGCAACTCCCCGCTTTCCTGCAGTGGCGCCGCCCAGGTCCAGAACCGCTGGCGTGACGACACCACGCTGCTGGGCGGTTCCGGCCGCGGCTCACTGATGACCAGAAACAGCATTTCTCGATCCTCCCCGGAACATACGCGCCTAGATCACCCGGATCGCCCGGGGCAGTTCCGCCGCATTTTCCCAGAACGCATCGCGCTCGTAACGTGCAAACAGGTCCGGCGGCAGCACCGTTCGACGTGATTGCGACCGCACGCTGCTGCCGACGTCATGCAGGCCCGGCGTGCCGAGCCGCAGGTCGAATTCCACCATGTCATAGCACGGCTCGATGTGCGACGGATTGTGTGCGAACAGCGGTTCGTCGATGAACCGGTAGATCGCGGTCAGAGTGCTTGCCGGATTGCTGGTCAGGGTTTCGTAGCGCACCAGCAAGACCCGGTCAGCGTGTTCGCCGTACACCGCCTCGCGCAGGGCGTTGTAGGCGAAGCCTACCATGCCGGTGGGGTTACCCAGCCCCTCGACGCGGGAATAGACCGTGCCGCCGGGCTCGTAACTGAAGATGCCGGATAGTTCGAATGCATTACGGCGAATCAGGCTTTCCACGCTATCCATGATCCAGGCTACGTTACGCACGCAGCAGATCATCTTCGCCTGCGGAAACAACCGGGTCAGCGCCGGCAGCCTGGTGGTCCATACCCGGTTGGTGTCGAACACCAGCTTTTCCGGGTGTATGTCGGCATAGTACGCGTCGAAGATGCTGCGCAACAGCCGCTTGCGTAGCTCATCGTCCATGAAGACGGCAGACTCGTTGCGCTGGCTGGTCTCACGCAGCATGGCGCTGAACAGTGAGCCCACCGGGCTGGTCATCCCGGCCCAGAAGCGGGGGTTCTGCCGCAGCAGCGCCGCGAGCAGTGTGGATCCGGCCCGTGGCAGACCCGAGATGAAGTGAAGCCCGTTCTGCATTGGCTTGGCCTTGTATGCCGAAGGCGAGGGGCGGCAGCTTGGCAGCCGCCGGCCGCGGTCGGCAACAATCACATGGGCCGTCGCCGCCGCTGCCGGAGCTGCAACAAGCCGAGGCCGAGCAGGCCGGGAGCGAGCAGGCCGAGCGTCGCGGGTTCAGGCACGGCGTTGATCGACACGTAGCCACTGCCGTAGTTGTAGTTCCCGGCATTTACCGTGACAAAGCTGGACGACAGGAAGGAGGCAGCACCGCCGCCGCCGCTGTTGCCTTCGCCGCCACTGCCACCGCCCCCGCCGGCGTATCCGCCGCCACCGCCCCCGCCGACGTATCCGCCACCGCCACCGCCACCAAATCCGCCGTCGGCGCCGTTATATCCGCCGCCTCCGGTGAAGGTGAGCGGCCCCGTACCGCCGCTGCCGGAGGCTTTTGAACCGCTGGACCCGCTGGACCCTCCGGAGGCAACACCTGCGCCGCCACCGCCGTTTCCTCCGCCGATTGCTCCAGAAGAATAGCTTCCGCCTGCGCCGCCCTGGTCGGTGATACCGCCACTGCCACCGTAAGAACCGCCGCCATCACCTCCGTTGCCGCCCGAAGTTCCGCCGCCGTAGCCGCCGTTGCCGCCGGGGGAAAAGCCTGCGCCACCACCGCCGCCCGCCACGGCAAGCCAGCCACTGCTGCCGGTGAAGACGAAGCTGCCGCCACCACCGCCGCCGCCGCTATATCCGGCGCTGCCGGTGCCGCCGACCACGATGTTCAGCGTGGTGCCCTGCGCGAGGTAGATATCTCCTCCCAGGATCCCGCCGGGGCCACCAGAGGCATGCGGGCTGCCGCCCCCCTCCGCGCCGGCAACGATGACCTCATACAATCCCGATGTCGGCACATCGTAGGTGGTTTTTCCGACGGTGTTGAACGTAATGGCGTCTGCGCCGCTTATGCCAACAATGAGAGCAAGAGCCGAGCTGCCGGCCAACAGTCCGTATTTCAAGCTGATTGCCTCCCGGCTTTTGTGAACCCGTTCTAGCGGGCAAGGAGTGGTTGCAAGCGATACATGCAATAATTGTACCAGAAGAAAATATCAGCAATATCAATGGGAAGCTGGTGCTCCTTCGATGGTGTCCTTGCTGGAGTGTAAAACTATCCGACATGTCCAAGTGAGAGGCGGGCCCGGTTCTGGTCAACAAACGCTTATCGCCCGGCCAAGGACAATGGCAGGAACCGATAGGACCTGAATGCGAAACGTGTGTTCGGTCGCGCCGCTATTATTGCGTGTAGTCTTCAACTCTCGGGAGTAGTGCTCCACGGGTTGCGGCACGGGAGTCCGCACCAGTGCTCCGACGCTAACGGATCGATCCTGCCACGACGTTGTGCGTTGCGCTCGCGGCTGCCACTTACCACCGGCGAAGCGGAATTGGATGACAGCCCCCCTGCGCCGGCCATGACGATGCGGGCACCTGCAGGGGCTTCATCCGTCGGCATCGGAACACGAGCCGCGGGGCTGACGGTAAGCAGTTGCGAGAAGAAGCAGATGGCCGGCCACCACGTTGGACGGTCGAGCGTCGGTAGAACTCCATGCCGGATGGTGCGCGTTCAGCGGTTCGCCCCCGGCACCCACTGCACATCGCCGGCACCCCGGTCGTTCAGCACCCGGGCCAGCACGAACAGGTGGTCCGACAGCCGGTTGAGATAGCGTCGCAGCACGGGGTTCAGCCCCTCCACCGCCGCCACCCGTCGCTCCGCCCGCCGCACCACGGTGCGCGCCAGATGCGCGTGCGCCGCACCAGGACTCCCGCCGGGCAGGATGAAACTGCGCAGCGGCGGCAGGTCGGCGTTCATCGCGGCCACCTCCGCCTCCAGGCGCGCCACCGGCGCATCGGTCAGCCGCAGCCGGTCGCCGCCCTCGCCCGGCACGCACAGATCGGCCCCCAGGTCGAACAGGTCGTTCTGCACCCGCGCCAGCATCGCATCCAGGTCCGCGGTCGCCTGCGTATGCAAGCGCACCACGCCCACGGCGGCATTGGCTTCGTCCACCGCGCCGATCGCCTCGATGCGCGGCGAGTCCTTGCGCACCCGCGTGCCGTCGCCCAGCGAGGTCTCCCCGCCATCGCCGCCCCGCGTCACCACCACATCGATCCGAACCATGCGCGTCGCCTCAGTACAGGGAAAACTTGATCCGCAGCGGCATATCGAACGGCACCGGATGGCCGTTCCGTACCGCCGGCAGGAAATG
Organism: uncultured Alphaproteobacteria bacterium; assembly: GCA_963721065.1. Classification (GTDB taxonomy): domain Bacteria; phylum Pseudomonadota; class Alphaproteobacteria; order Acetobacterales; family Acetobacteraceae; genus CAWBLP01. The sequence continues at coordinate 175,101 of CAVRHO010000005.1, read as the reverse complement.
CCAGCTCAGCGCGGCCTCCCGCGCCGCCTGGTCCAGCAGGCCGAAGCCCGAGCTCTCGGCGATATCCACGCCGCTCACCAGCCCATCCGGAGAGACATGGATCATCAGCACCACCGCCCCTTCCTCACCCCGCTTCGCCGCCTCCGGCGGGTAGCTCGGCTTGCGGTTGCGGAATTTCGGGTCGGCGGTGGGCGGCATCAGCATGTCGCCGGTCACCAGCGCATTGGTGTCGCTGGCGGCCCCGCCGAGGTTGAAGCTGAGCTTCGACTCCCGGGCCGGCGCCGCATCCGATTCGGCGGCCGGTCGCGGCGCCGGCTGCGGTGCGGATGCAACAGCCGACGCTGCGGATTTGGGCGCGGGCGCCGGGACCGCATCCGCCTTCGGGGACTCGGCTGCGTCAGGCGAGGGTGGGGCCGGAGCGGGTGACGGTGGCGACGGCACCATGGCCTTGGCCGGTGGTGTCTCCTTTGCCGCGGATGGCGTGGCCGGCGCCGGTACCGTGGCCGGAGGCAGCGGCAGCGCCGGTTCGGCTTGCGTCGCCGGCGGCGTTGGCGGCGGCGGAGCAGCCGGGGCCTTGGCGGCCGGCGGGTGCAGGGGCGTCTTCGGGGCCGCAGGCGGCGGATGCGGGGTGGTCTTCGGCGGCGCAGGCGGTGGCTTGGCGGCAGTCGGCTTCGCTTCGGTCGGGGGCCGGGTCGGTGGGGCCGGTGGCGCGGGCACGGCAGTGGGCTTGTTCGGCCTCTCCCGGGTCGTCTCGGTCAACGGCGCGTTGGTCTCCCGACTCCCGGGCGGCGACATCACCAGTTCCACCGTCGCCGGGGTTTCGCCCGCATCCACGTTCCGGTTCTGGTGGGCAAGCCCGAGCAGCAGTGCGGCCACCACCACGCCGTGCAGCACCAGCGAAACCGCCGCCGCGCCTGCCATGCGCCGGCGCGGCGATCCGGGCTGCTCCTGTGCCTCCGTCTCGGCGCCGGCCAACGCCAGGCCGAAGTGTCCGCCGCCCTCAGGCATCGGGCGCCAACAGGCGGGGCGATGGATCGGTCCCGAACGGCAGGCCGAACGCCGCGGCCAGAGCCGGCAGCGCCCTCCCGGCTGGCAGGTCGGCCGCAATCCGTCCGTCGCGGACCACGACCACCCGGTGCGCATAGCGCAACGCCAGATCGACGGCATGCAACACCGCCACCACCGTCCGCCCCTGTTCGGCCGTCGTCCGCAGCAGGCGGAGGATCGCGTGCGACGCGACCGGGTCCAGGTCGGCGGTGGGCTCGTCCAGCAGGAACACGTCCGGCTCCGTGGCGAAGGCGCGGGCCAGCATGGCCCGTCTCGCTTCTCCTCCGGAAATGCGATCGACCCGGGCCGCGCGCAACTTCTCGATACCACACTGTTGCAAGGCGCGGGTGACCGGCGCCTCGGCGCGATCATGGTGCGGAATGCGACCCAGCATGGCGACCTGCGCGACGGTCAGCGCCCAGGAGCAGGAAGCGCCTTGCGGCAGATACGCCACCCGGCGGGGATCGCGCCGCGGCGTGCAGGGCGGCAGGCCGGCGAGCGCGCGCAGCAGCGTTGACTTGCCCGCACCGTTCGGGCCGCAGACCGCGACCAGCTCCCCCGCCTGCGCGGTGAAGCGGATGTCGCGCAGCACGGTCCGTCCCTGCAACGCCAGGGATGGGCAGTCCAGGGCGATCACGGCCCGGCCTTCCGGGCGATGGCGATCAGGAACGGCGCCCCCAGCAGCGCTGTCAGCACCCCCAGCGGCAGCGGCTGCGACAGCGGCAGCACCAGCGGTGCCAGCCGTACCACGATATCGGCGGCGAGCAGCAGGCACGCACCGGTCAGCGCCGCGGCCGGCAGCAGGTCCGCCGGCCGCTCGCCCAGCCTCGACCGGAGCAGGTTCGGGACCACCAGCCCGACGAAGCCGATGCCGCCAGCCACTGCGGCGCCGGCCCCGGCGGTCAGTGCCGTTCCCAGAGCCGCCAATTGCAGCGTGCGCCCGACCGGCACGCCCAGGCTGGCCGCGGCGTCCTCGCCCAGGCTCAGCGCATCGAGCCCGCGCCCCAGGCGCAGCAGCACGATGCCGCCCAGCAGGATCGGCGGCGCGGCCAGCCAGACATGGATCAGCGAGCGGTCCTGCAGGCCGCCAAGCAGCCAGAAGGTGATCTCGGCGAGGGCGAACGGGTTGGGGGCAAGGCTCAGCGCCAGGGCCAGCAGCGCGGCGGACAGGGCCGCCACCGCCACCCCGGCCAGAATCAGTGACGGGCCGGACGGTGCCCGCCCGGCAAAGGCCAGCAGCGCGGCGGCGCCCACGCCGGCACCGGCCAGGCCGCCCAACGGCAGGGCGGGGGCGAAGGCCTGCGCCGCGCCCCAGTAGAACACCACGGCCGCGCCCAGGCCGGCGCTGCCGGTGATCCCCAGCAGGCCGGGATCGGCCAGCCGGTTGCGCAGTGCCCCTTGCAGCGCGGCGCCGGACAGGCCCAGCCCGGCGCCGACCAGGGCGGCGAGCAGGGTGCGCGGCAGCCGGATCTGGATCAGGATCAGCCAGTCCGGCAGCGCCAGGATGCCATCGCCGACCAGCAGCGAGGCGGCCAGCAGCACGACCAGCAACAGGACCAGGCCGCGGGTCATCGCGCCAGCAATGCCACCGCCCGCGCGGTGAACGGCCCGGCGCACACGGTCAGCGCCGGCGGCACGACGGCCCGCGGGATGGACGCCAGCGCCGGGCTGTCCAGCATCTGCGTGGCGAGCGACGGGTACGCGGGGGATTGCTGCTCCACCAGCAGGTCGGGCCGGTGCCGCAGCAGCGCCTCCACGCCCAGCCGGCGTCCGCCGGCGATGTCCCGCAGCCCCGCGGCGCGCAGCACGGCGCCCATCAGCGACCCCGCACCCGCGGTGTAGCCGCGCGGCTGCCAGGCGATCGCGGTCGGGTGGCCGTGGTGCGGACGGGCGGCGGACAGCGTGGCGTCCATGGCCGCGATCAGCGCCGCCCCGCGCGCGGGGACGCCCAGCACCGCCGCCAGCCGGCGGATCTGCGCGCGGATGCCGGGAAAGTCGTGCGGCAGGTCGGCGCGGACGATCCGCAATCCCTCCCGCCGCAGCAGGGCGATCGTGGTTTGCGCGCCGTAGCGTGTCGCCAGCACCAGGTCGGGATGCAGCCGCAGCACCGCCTCGGCGGAGGGACGCACCACCGGGAGGTGCGCGGCCTGTCGCGCGACGAAAGACAGGGCGGGGTCGCGCGCCAGCGGAGACAGAGCCGCGATCTTCTGAGGCGCGAGCAGCACCAGCATCTGGTCGGTGCACAGGTTCAGCGACACCACGCGCTGCACCGCGGCGGCGGGCAGGGCCGGGACGAGCGAGATGAGGAAAACGACGACTGCCAGACGCCCCTTGAGGGACGGGAATGGGGGAATGGATCGTGCGTGCCGAATCCGTCGCTGCGTTGTTGTTCGGGACGAACGCCCCCACGCTCCATCCCCCGCCCGCAAGGAAAGGGGAAGGAGTTTGCGAGCCGGCCGCCGGCCCGCCTGCCTCACAGCACCAGCACGCCGTGCTGCTTGGCCTTTTCCTCCGGCTCCACGTGAATGGTGATCATCAGGTGGCTCATGTCCGCCCGCAGGCGTTCCTCGATGCGGTCGCAGATCGCGTGCGCCTCGGCCACGGTCATGCTGCCGGGAACCACCAGGTGGAACTCCAGGAAGGTCAGTTGCCCGGCGCGACGGGAACGCAGGTCGTGCGCCTCCAGCGCACCCACCGCGCTTTCCGCCACCAGCTCGCGAATGCGGTTCACCACCGCCGGCTCCGGCGCCGCATCCATCAGGCCGCTGACCGAGGCCCACATCATGCGCATGCCCGACCACAGCACATACACGCCGATCGCTGCCGCCAGGATCGGGTCCAGCCGCAGATAGCCGGTGACCGTCACCAGCCCGACGCCCAGCAGCACGCCGGCCGAGGTGACGACGTCGGTCATCAGGTGTTCCCCGTCGGCCACCAGCGCCGGTGAGCGCAGCCGCCGGCCGGTGCGGATCAGCAGCCAGGACCAGGTGCCGTTCAGCACCGTGGCGAGCGCATTCAGCGCCAGCCCCTCGGCGATCATCTCCAGTGGGCGCAGCGTGTGCCAGGTCACCCACGCATGCTCGAAGATCGAGACCGCGGCGACCACGATCAGCGCGCCTTCGACGATGGCCGAGAACAGCTCCGCCTTGCCGTGGCCGTACGGGTGATTGGCATCGGCCGGCATCGCCGAGACCCGCAGGGCGCCCAGCGCCAGAGCACTGGCCACCACGTTGACGATGCTCTCCAACGCGTCCGAATACAGTGCGGCGCTGCCGGTGACCCACCAGGCAGCAGTCTTCAGCCCCAGCACCGTGAGGCCCAGGACGATACTGCCGATTGCGATCCGCTCTGCGCGTGCCACCCGGGCCGATCCTTCCGCCCGGCTCCTAGCAGACCCGGCGCTGAACGTCAGGCGTACACATCACGCAATAGTCCTCAGGAAAATCTTGCACTGGCCGTCTGGTTGTGTCCGAAAGGATGCCGTCTGTCACCCCCACGGAGTCGTTCATGCGCCGTCTTGCTTGCCACCTGGCCGTTGGTCTGCTCTCGCTGGGCGCGCTGACCGCCCAGGCGAATGCCCAGTTGCAATGCCTGTCACAGTCCCAGCGCGACGTGTTCGACGTGCAGGCGCTGCGCAGTGAGCTGATGGTGCTGGCGACCGGCTGCGGCGACGACCAGCGCTACAACGCCTTCATCGAGCGCTACAAGCCGCAGCTTCTGGAGAACGAGCACGAGATCTCCGAGTGGTTCAAGCACCGCTACGGCCGGCGCGGCCGCCAGGCGCACGACACGTTCGTCACCGAGCTGGCCAACGCCCAGGCATCCCGCGCCAGCCGGCTGGGCAGCGAGTTCTGCCCGCGCAACGGCCTGATCTTCCACCAGGTGCTGGCGCTGCAAACCGGCCGCCAGTTGACACCATTCGCCGCCGGTCAGGCGCTGATGCCGCAGTCCATGGACATCTGCCCGCAGGAGGTGGCGCAGGCGTCGCCGCGCCGGGCTGCGGCGGATCGGCGGACGACCCGGCACCGGTGACGCAAGGGGCACCGGTGACGCACCGGTCAACCAGTGGCCACACTGGCGGGTGGCGCGGCGTTGGTGACCCGTCAGCGGGTCACCGTCACCGCCACCTGCAGGTCGGCGTCGCCGGGCAGCAGCCGCACCGCGAAGGAGTTGGGGCCGACATAACCACGCTCCGGCGTGTAGTCGATTCGCGTGTTGTCCCCGACCGGGTGGATGAACACCGTCCCATGCTGCGCCCGTGTGGTCAGCAGGCCCGCCGCATACGGCTTGTTGTTGAGGGTCACGCTGATACCGCACCAGCCGCCGTCGTTGCCGACGCGCATGGTGGCACTGGCCCGTCCGCCCGGCTGCAGCTCGGGCTTCGATGCCGTACATTGTGCCGCGCCGCCCTTCAGGTCCGCCGCATACACCGGCAGGCCAGGTGGCGCAGGCGGTCTGGCGCACGCCTCCAGCAGCAGCGGAGTCGCGAGCAGGCAGCAGCGGACGGCGATGGTCGTCCGTCGTCTGATGGTGGCCAAGCAGAAGCCTCCGTGGATTCGCCGCGCCCCTGACGCGGGGTGCCGCCGTCTAGCAGATCGTGGGGGATAGCGTCATCCCTGGCAAAAGTAACGTTGGCGGTACGCTGGGGCGCCTTGTCCCGCGTGCGGCGATGTCCCGGCTCGCGCGGCATTTGCTGCGCCGACGCTCGCACGAACTCCACGTGGACGGACGGTCTTGCCGGTTACGATAGTGGCCGGCCGGGCATGTGCCGAATCCGTGGGAAGGGTGGCATCGTGCCCGGACAGGCGGGCGCGCCGTCAGGGTGCGTTGCTGGACGCCCGTCCCGGTTTGCCGCAGGCTGACGTCATCGGCCCCATCGCAGTGAGCATCCGCCATGACGCATCGTCCGACGATCTATGGCACCCGCCACGCCATTTCCGCCGGCCATTATCTCGCCGCCGCCGCCGGGTTCTCCATCCTGGAAGCCGGCGGCAATGCCATCGACGCCGGTTGCGCGGCCGGCATCGCACTGGGCGTGCTGCAGCCGGACCTGGTGAACGTCGCCGGGGTGGCGCCGATCATCCTGCGCCTGGCCGACGGCACGGTGGAGAGCATCGCCGGCCTTGGCTGGTGGCCGAAGACACTGCCGGCCGATCTGTTCATGCGCGACCATGGCGGGAAAATTCCCGACGGCGTGCTGCGCACCGTGGTGCCCGCCGCGCCCGACGCCTGGATCACCGCGCTGCGCCGGCACGGCACCATGCGCTTCGCCGACGTCGCGGCATCCGCCATCCGGTTCGCGGCGGAAGGGTTCGCGGTGTATCCGCTGCTGTCCGCCTCCATCGCGTCGCACGCGCAGGAATATCGGCGCTGGGCATCCAACACGGCGGTTTTCCTGCCCGGCGGGCGCGTGCCGCAGCCGGGCGAAAAGTTCGTGCAGACCGACCTGGCGCGCACGCTGCAGTTCATGGCGGACCAGGACCGCGCCGCCGGGGCCGACCGGATGGCGGGCCTGCAGGCCGCGCACGACGCATTCTATCGCGGCGACATCGCGCGGGAGATCGTGAAATTCCAGCAGCAGGAAGGCGGCTATCTGTCGATGGCCGACCTGGCCGAATACGGCTCGCCGATCGAGCCGGTGGTGCGCCGTCGCTGGCGCGGCCACGAGCTGGTCACCTGCGGCCCGTGGTGCCAGGGCCCGGCGCTGCAGGAGGCGCTGGCGCTGGTCGAGCAGGTCGGCATCGCCGGACTGGCGCACAACTCGGCCGACTACCTGCACCGCGTGGTGGCCTGCCTGGAACTGGCGCTGGCCGACCGCGAGTATTTCTTTGGCGACCCGGCTTTCGTCGATGTGCCGATCGACTGGCTGCTGGATCCCGCGACCATCGCCCGCCGCGCTGCTGCCGTGCGCGATGACCGGGCATTCGGGCAGATGCCGGCGCCGCTGGACCGCCCCGCGGCCACGCATCCCGCCAGCAGTGCGCCGCTGCCGAAAGTGGAGGCGGATACCTCCTACTGCTGCGTGGTGGATCGCTGGGGGAACGCGTTCAGCGCGACCCCGTCCGACGGGTCGGGCAATGTGCCGGTGGTGCCGGGCCTGGGGATCGCGCCGTCCGGCCGTGGCTCCCAGAGCCGGCCCGATCCGCGCCATCCCGCCGGCGTGGCGCCCGGCAAGCGCCCGCGCCTGACTCCGAACCCGGCGCTGCTGGTGACCGAGGCCGGGGGCGTGATGCCCTTCGGCACGCCGGGCGGCGATGTGCAGATCCAGGCGATGCTGCAGGTTCTGCTGAACATCATGCATTTCGGCATGGACCCGCAAAGTGCCATCGAAGCGCCGCGCGTGGCGTCCTACTCCTTCCCGTCGTCCTTCGCGCCGTTCGAGTATTTCCCCGGCCGGCTGGCGGTGGAGGGGCGCATCGATCGCGCCACGCGCGACGCCCTCGCCGGACGGGGGCACGAGATCCGCGAATGGCCGGAGTGGACCTGGCTGGCCGGATCTGTGGAGGCGATCGTCAGCGATCCCACCATCGGCCTGATCGGCGCCGGCGCCGATCCGCGTCGGCCGGCCTATGCGATGGCGATATAGCGGGCGGTCATTCGCGGGTCGCTGGCGGAAAGCGCGCGCGCGTGCGGCGCCGGTGCCGGCGCAATCAGCCGGCGCTTTCGACCCGCACCCAGTCGCCGTCGCTGACAAGCCGCGTGCCATGGGCCGCACTGCGCGCAACGAGATCCGCCAGCTCCGCCGACTCCTCGGCCAGCCGGCACGGCACGGTCTCGTTCCCATCATTGTGTCGCACGAAACGAAACCGCGAGTCCGACAGGCCGCCGTTCGCGAACGACGCCTGCACCATCATGCCGATCCAGTCACCGTGTTGTCGCCCGCCATGGCCGGTGTGGAAGCAGAAGCTGCCCAGCCCGTAGAAGATCGGCCGGCCTCGATACACCTCCACCGGCAGCGAATAATGCGGGCCGTGGCCGATGACGATGTCCGCGCCGGCCTCGATCGCCGCGCGGCCGATCTCGCGCATGTAGTCCAGAACCTCCTTGTGCAGCCCCCAGTGGCAGGACGCCACCACCACGTCCGCCTGTGCCCGCAGGGCCGCGATGTCGTCGGTGAACCCTCGCAGCAACTCGCGGTCCGCCCAGGTGATGATCACCGGTGGAATACCCGGCCGGTTCATGGGGGGAATCTCCGGCCGGGTCTTGTGCATCGGCACCTGATAGGCGGTATGCGCCTTCAGTACCGCAATTCCCGGATCGTGCGGCCCGGCCTCATGGTTCGTCGGCCAGTACACCGCGCTGCGCTGCAGGAACCCGAAGCGCACCCCGCCGCGTTGCACGACAACCGGCGCCCGGGCCGCAGCCAGGTCGATCCCCGCACCGGTATGCGGAAGTCCCAGTGCGTCCAGACGAGAAATCGAGGCGAGAATGGCGGCGTCGCCGTAATTGACGTTGTTGGCGATACCGACCGCACCGACCCCGGCAAGGCGCAATGCGTCGCCACCCACCCCCGGGTCGGCGAAGAACCCTTCGTTGTGAAACGAATGGTCGCGCGGCGGCTGGTACAGGCAGCATTCCAGGTTGCTGAACACCATGTCGGCGGCCTGGAACATGTCCCGCACGCGCCCGAACGGCACCGCCGGGTCCGTGACATTCATCAGGTTCACGTCACCCGTCAGGATCAGCGTCGCCATCTCCACCCCCGCTCTGTATCGCGACGGTACCGGGGCGCCCGGACATTGCCAACCCGCGCACCAGCGTGAAAGCTGCCGCCTGCATACCCGACGAGGATTCAAATGCCACAGCCCACCGGCCCGCTCGCCGGCATCCGCGTGATCGACATCACCTCCGTCGTGCTCGGCCCCTACGCCACGCAGATGCTGGGCGACATGGGCGCCGACGTGATCAAGGTGGAACCGCCGCGCGGCGACGACACGCGCTGGATCGGCCCGTCCCGCACCGAGGGCATGGGCACCTATTTCGCCAACCTCAACCGCAGCAAGCGCAGCATCGTGCTGGACCTGAAGCAGGCGGCACACAAGCAGGCGCTGCTGCGGCTGGCGGAGACCGCCGACGTACTGGTGCACAACATGCGCCCGGGCGCCGCGCAGCGCCTGGGGCTGGACTACGCCAGTATCGCCGCGCGCAACCCGCGGATCGTGTACGCCAGCGCCTCGGGGTTTCGGAAGGGCAGTTCGCAGCAGGAAGCGCCTTGCTTCGACGACCTGGTCCAGGGGATCAGCGGCCTGGCCGCGCTGAACGCCGGACCGGACGGGGCGCCGCGCTACGTGCCGTCGGTGCTTGTGGACAAGCTGACCGGGCACATGCTGGCGTCCATGGTGGCCATGGCACTGGTGCATCGAGAACGCACCGGCCAGGGCCAGGACGTGCACGTGCCGATGCTGGAAACCACGCTTGGCTTCCTGCTGGTGGAGCATATGTGGTGGGCGACGCTGGGGGAACCGGAGCGTGGCGTCGGCTATCCGCGCATGTTGACGCCGCACCGCCGGCCGTATCCGACGAAGGACGGCTTCATCAGCGTGATCGCCTCCAGCGACGCACAGTATGTGCGTCTGTTCCAGGCGCTGGGCCGGCCGGAACTCGCGACCGATCCGCGCTTCGACAGCCTGGCCGCACGGGCGAAGAACATCGACGTGCTGCTGGGTGTGCTGAGCGAAAGCCTGGGTTCGCGCACCACCGAGGAATGGCTGGACCTGTTGAAGGCCGCCGACATTCCGTGCGGCAAGGCGAATTCCCTGCAGGACCTGTTCCAGGACCCGTATCTTCAGGAGACCGCGTTTTTCCAGCAGGCCCGGCATCCGGACGAAGGCGACGTCACGGTTCCCGCCATCCCCGCCCAGTTCTCCGCCAGCCCGCCCACGGTGCAGCGGTTGTGGCCGAAGCTGGGGGAGCACACCGCGGAGGTGCTGCGCGAGGCCGGGTACAGTGAGGCGGAGATTGCCGAAGTTGCAGGCAAGACCTGACTTTTCGGGCTGGAGATTGCCGAGGTTACACGCAAGACCTGACTCTTCGGCCCGGATACGACGGGTGAAACGAGACGCTGCACGGACCGGCTGTCGAACGCCACGCCGGCGGGCCTGGTGGAGCAACTTCCTGAAGGTCGTGGAGAACGAACATGACGCAGGACACCGGGACGGAAGACTGGCGCACAGCGCTGCGCGACACGGCGACGCGCTTCGCCCGCGACAAGCTCGCACCGCACTACCAGGCACGGGAGTCGGAAGGCCGCATCAACCGCGCCTTGCTGCGGGAGATGGGCAACCTCGGCCTGATCGCCCCCGAAGCACCGGAAGCCTGTGGTGGGCTTGGCCTTGGCGCGGTGGCCGCCGGCATCGTCATGGAGGGCATTGCCTATGGCGACTTCAACCTCGCCTACGCGCAACTGAATGGCTCACTGCTGACGCAGATCCTTGCCGCGAACGCGCCTCCGGCGCTGGCGCAGGCCTGGATCCCGCGGGTTGTTTCCGGTGACGCGCTGCTGGCGATCGCGTTGACCGAACCACGCGGTGGATCGGACGCCGCGGCCCTGACCCTGCGGGCGCGGCGGGATGGCGACGGGTATCGCCTGTCCGGCGAGAAGACATCGATCAGCCTGGCCGACCAGGCCGATGCGATCGTGGTGTTCGCCCGTACCGGCAGCGTGGCGGAACGCGCGCACGGCGTCAGCGCGTTTCTTGTTCCCGGCGATGCACCCGGGCTGACGCGCACGCGGTTCAATGATTTCGGCAGCAAGGTGATCGGCCGCGGCTCGCTGTTCTTCGACGATGTGCCGGTGTCGGCCGAAGCCCGGCTGGGTGCCGAGGGAGAGGGTTTCCGCCAGGTGATGCGTGGCTTCGACTACAGCCGCGCGCTGATCGGACTGCAGTGCTGCGCGGCGGCGCAGGCGTCGCTGGACGAGACCTGGCGCTATGTGCAGCAGCGCGAGGCGTTCGGCGTGCCGATCGCGCAGCACCAGGGCGTGAGTTTCCCGCTGGCCGAACATGAAACGATGATCGAGGCGGCGCGGCGCCTCTGCTATCACACGCTGTCACTGCGCGATGCGGGGCAGCCGCACACGGCGGAAGCGGCGATGTGCAAGTGGCTGGCGCCGAAAACCGCGGTGGAGGTGATCCACCACTGCCTGCTGACGCACGGACATTACGGCTGGTCGATGGACCTGCCGCACCAGCAGCGCCTGCGCGACGTGATGGGGCTGGAGATCGGCGACGGCACCGCGCAGATCATGAAGCTGATCATCGCGCGCGACCGGCTGCGGCGGCATGCATAGGCGCCGCGGTGCGCATGCGGCGCCCCCGGACCACAGTGTCATCGCGGGCGAGGGGCAGGCCGGCATTCAGCCTTGCGGGCCAAAGCCATAACGGCGGCTGCCGTGGAAGCGTGCTGAGCCCGCCCGTCATCCATGGCATCCCGGCGCCGCACGGCTTTGACAGCCGCGCCGGCTTCGGCGGAGGCCGCGGCAGAAGCCTGTCGCCAGTTGCTGCCGGGATTGCCTTGAGGGTTCCGACGTTCGGATCGCGGTGAATGTTCCGCTACCATGGCCGGCCATTCGGTACGAAGGACGGAAAGGGCTGTGAGGTGAAAGAGCGTCAGGGCACCACCAATCCGCTGTTCAACGCGAATACGTTCAAGCTGGGCATCTTCAGTGCCAACTGCGATGGCGGGTTGACGATGAGCCTCGTACCGGAGCGGTGGCAGGCAAACTGGGACGACATCGCCGCGATGACCCGTATCGCGGACGAGGCCGGGATCGAATTCATTCTGCCGGTCGCGAAGTGGCGTGGCTATCAGGGCAAGGCCAACATCTACGGCAAGTCGTTCGAGACCCTGACGCACGGCGCTGCCCTGGCCGCCATCACCCGGCAGATCGCGATTTTCTCCACCGTGCACGTGCCGCTGGTCACGCCGGCCTTCGGCGCCAAGGCCATCGCCACGATCGACCATGTCAGCCACGGCCGGGCGGGGTTGAACATCGTGTGCGGTTGGAACCAGGCGGAGTTCGACCTGCATGGCGTCGTCATCGACCAGGAGAAGCGCTATGCACACGGCCTGGAGTGGTTTCAGGTCTGGTCGAAACTTCTTGAGGGTGGTCCCGAGTTCGACTGGGACGGCACGTTCTTCAAGCTGAAGCGCCTGCAGACCAGTCCCGTCTCGGTGCAGCGGCCCCGCCCGCCCGTGATGTCCGCCGGCTTTTCGCCTGCCGGCCGGGACTTCGCGGCGCGCGCCGCCGACGTGCTGTTCCTGAACGTGACCGAATTGGACCAGGTGAAGCCGCTGCTGGCCGATGTGGACCGGCACATGGCGCGCTATCACCGATCGATCCGTGTGTTCACCATGGGCCACGTGGTATGCCGCAGCACGCGCCGGGAAGCGGAGGACTACTTCCACTATTTCGCCGAGGAGATGGCGGATACCGAGGGCCAGGACTACTACCGGTCCAACCGGGGCGCCACTGTCCCGAACGCGGACGGCGCACCGATCGCCCGCCCATTCGAGAACCGCTTCACCCGGACAACGGGGCTTCGCTATGCGGGTGGGTATCCCGGGGCGTTTCCGTTCGTCGGTTCGCCCGATGACGTCGCGAACGACATGGCCCGGATGAGCGCCTCGGGGCTTGCCGGGTGTACTGTTGCCTTCGTCGACTACCTGAAGGAGATTCCCTTTCTTCGTGCAGGAAGTGCTGCCGCGACTGGTCCGGCTTGGCTTACGTGCGGCTTGAACCGCAGCGCCCCCTGGTCCGTCATCCTAACTTGTTGGGGCAGCGGACAGGGTGCGGCAGGCAGCCCGTACGGCGTCGTGGCGGGCCTTCGCCGGCGTTGTAGCAGGGATGCCGACGCCAGTCCCTTCATGTCATGGCCGCGCGGGCCCTTGACGTCGTGACCCGGTCCTTACAGGTCATGGCCGGGCTCGACCCGGCCATCGACACCGGAACGATCGGGTCGGGATGCTACGGGAGACGCCTGGTCGGGGCATAGATGGCCGGGGTCGACCCCGGCCATGACTCGGAAGAACAGTGCCTGTCCGCACCAGGCAATGCCCAGGTGTTCGCCCAACACGAGGTGGCTGGGCTTACTGGCAGGTGCCCGCCCAGGTGTCGGGTTCACGAACAGGTTCCGATCTCACGCCACCTTCGGCACGAACGGCCGTGACGTGAAGTGCTCGTCGCCGCTGGCGAAGCGCATGCCGGCCGCCTTTACCGCGCTGTCGGGAACCTTCTCGAGCGGCACGTAATGGCGGTCATGCTCACGAGAAACCGTGTCGTTGTCCACGCGGTTATAGCAGCAGATCAGCGTCCAGCGCCGGTGCGGGGAGCGGTTCTGTGCCGACCGATGCAACGTGTTGCCATGGAAGAACACCGCGTCACCCGGATCCAGTTCGCACGGCACGATGTCCAGCCGCTTCACGATATGCTCCATGCGCGCGGGATCGGCGACATTCTGGCCCTCGCCCGGAACCGGAACGTGGTCGATACGACCGAGGGCATGCGATCCGCGCACCATCTCCAGGCACCCGTTCGCCGCACTCGAACGGTCCAGCGCGACCTGGCAGCTCGCCAGGTGTGGAAACAGGCAGCCGTTGTGGTACCAATAGCCGTAGTCCTGGTGCCACTCCCACGCGCCGCCGACGAACGGCTCCTTTGCGGTCAGTTTCGACTGAAAGTGGTACACGGCGCCGCCAAGCAGCGCCTCCATCGTATCAACCATGCGGGCACAGCGCGCGGCCATGCCATAAACGCTGTCGCCGGCGCGGTTCCACAGTGCGATGCGCGTGGCGGCGCCCTGTGCGTCCAGCCGGTCCAGCATGTGGCCGGCGACTTCCGGATCCTGCTCCATCGCGCGGCGCAACAGATCGACTTCCTCCAAGTCGAACATGCTGCGGACGATCACGAAGCCGTCGGTATTGAAGGCGGCCAGTTCCGCCGCCGACAGGATGCTGGTCACGGCGCGTCCTCCTGCTTGGTTGCGACGAGTTTACCAGCCAGCGCGCGCCGCCGGTAGCCTGTCAGCCGCGCCCACGATAGGGCGCCACCTCCTGCGCCGGGATCCATGCGCCCTCCGGCGGGGCGCCGGTCTGCCAGAACACGTCGATCGGCATGCCGCCGCGCGGATACCAGTAGCCGCCGATGCGCAGCCACGCGGGTTGCAGCAGCTCCACCAGGCGTTCGGCGATCTGCATCGTGCAGGCCTCATGGAACGCGCCGTGATTGCGGAACGAGGTGAAGAACAGCTTCAGCGACTTGCTTTCCACGATCCAGTCGGCCGGGATGTAGTCGATCACCAGATGCGCGAAATCCGGCTGCCCCGTCATCGGGCACAGCGAGGTGAATTCCGGACAGGTGAAGCGCACCACGTAGTGCTTGCCGGGCGCGGGATTGGCGACGCGTTCCAGTTTCGCTTCGTCCGGCGAGGCAGGTTGCTGCGCGGCGTGGCCGAGCTGCGTGAGGCTGGCATAGTCGGGTGTGGCGGTCATGCCGGGTCTCCCGCCGCCCAGGCGGCGCGCACCGCGTCGGCGTGCTGCGCCAGCCGGCGCTCGGCAATCGCCGTGCGCAGCCCGCGCATCAGGTCCTGGTAGTAGGTGATGTTGTGCCAGGTCAGCAGCATGGGGCCGAGCATTTCCTCCGCGCGGAACAGGTGGTGCAGATAGGCGCGCACGTGCCGCGTGCAGGCCGGGCAGGTGCAGGCCGGGTCCAGCGGCCGGTCGTCATCGGCGAAGCGGGCGTTGCGCAGGTTGAACACGCCACGGGACGTGTAGGCGCGGGCGGTGCGCCCGGCGCGCGTGGGTATCACGCAGTCGAACATGTCGATGCCCCGCTGCACCGCGCCGATGATGTCGTCCGGCGTGCCGACGCCCATCAGGTAGCGCGGCCGGTCCGCCGGCAGGAACGGCACGGTGGCGTCCAGCACGGTAAGGGTGGTGGCCTGGCCTTCCCCGATCGCCAGGCCGCCGACCGCATACCCGTCGAAGCCGATATCGGTCAGCGCGCGCGCCGATGCCGCCCGCAGTTGCGGATAGACACTGCCCTGAACGATGCCGAACAGTGCGTAGCCGGGCCGGTTCACGAACGCTTCCCGGGAGCGCGCGGCCCAACGCATCGACAGCGCCATGGACGATGCGGCCTGTTCCTCGGTGGCGGGGAACGGGGTGCATTCGTCCAGCACCATGGTGATGGTGGCGTCCAGGTGGTGCTGGATCTGGACCGACCGTTCCGGCGTCAGCCGGTGCTTCGACCCGTCCAGGTGCGACTGGAAGGTTACGCCGTCCGCATCCAGTTTGCGCAGTTGTGCCAGCGACATGACCTGAAAGCCGCCGGAATCGGTCAGGATCGGTCCGGGCCAGTCCATCAGCCGGTGCAGCCCGCCCAGCCGTGCGACGCGTTCGGCGCCGGGGCGCAGCATCAGGTGGTAGGTATTGCCCAGGATCAGCCGCGCCCCGGTGGCGCGCACCGCATCGGCGGTCATCGCCTTTACCGTGCCGGCGGTGCCCACCGGCATGAAGACGGGCGTCTCCACCGTGCCGTGCGCGGTGGTCAGCACACCGGCGCGGGCGGCGCCGTCGGTTGCGGTCGAATGATAGGTGAAGGCGGTCATGTCCGGCAGGATATGGCCTCAGTCGCGCGCGGGCGCCACCTCCGGCACGGCAAGCCAGACCCAGGCCAGGTTCGCCACCAGCACCGCGGCGGTGACGGCGAACACCCAGTTGAGCCCCGCGGTCGCCGCCACGACGCCCCCGGTGACCGGGCCGATGGTGTTGCCGACGAAATACGCCGAGGAGATCACGCCATAGACGAAGCCGCGGTTGGCCGGCGTGGTCAGCCGGCCGATCAGCGCGTTCGCCGCGGGCAGCACGCCGCCGATGAACAGGCCCAGGCCGAAGCGTTCCAGCACGAAGGCCCGGTAGCCCAGGTCCACGCCCTGCGGCACGGTGAACAGGGCCGCGCCGGCCAGGCAGATCAGCAGCACGCGGCGATAGCCGATACGGTCGCTCTGCCGGCTGAGGAACGGCACCGCCATGATCCCGGCCAGGCCGGTGGCGGAGAACGCCAGGCCGCCCAGCGTCGCCAGGTCCGGTCGCGGCCCCAGCATTTCCTGCACGTACAGCGTCACCACCGGCTGCACGGCCTGAACGGCGAACTGCCCCATCATCATCACCAGGATCAGTGCCAGCAGGCCGCGTGAACTGGTCAGCACCGGCAGGCCCTCCAGCAGTGAGCTGCGCTGTCGGGTTTTGGCTGGCCGCGTGAAGCGTTCGGGCACGAACCGCCAGGTGCCGAGGAAGGCGGAAAACGCCATGGCGCCGGCGAAGACGAACGGCAGGCGATAGCTGCCGGTCAGGTCGGCCAGCCCTCCGCCCACCACCGGGCCCACCAGGGTTCCCACCAACTGGCCGGTGCTGAGCCAGCCGAGCGCCCAGCCCATGCGGCCTTCGGGCACCTGGGTGGCGACCAGCACGGTCGCGGCGGAATTGAACCCGGCCACCGCCCCCATTCCGCCGCGCATGGCCAGCACGTGCCAGGGGCTGTGCGCGACCGCGATCAGTGTGGTGAACACCGCGATGCCGACCGTGGACCGCAGCACCATCAGCTTGCGCCCGTAGCGGTCTGCCAGGCCGCCCCAGACCGGGGCGGTGAAGATCGCGACGAAGGAGGTGACCGATGCGATCACACCGGCCCAGATATCCACCGCCGGCGGTGAGGTGACACCCAGGTCGGGCAGGAACAGCGGCATGATCGGGCTGACGATGCTGAACGAAATGCTCATCACGAACTGCACCGCCACCATGGTCCAGAGCGTAAGCTGCCATCGCGGCCCGACCGGGCTCGCTGCCTCGTCCTGTTCCGTCATCGTTTCCCCGCCCCTGCGCATGGCAGCATTCGGGGTTGTTGGGGGTCTGTAAAGCGGTCACGGGTTTGCCCACCTTACGAGCCCGCGCTATGGGTACTGTTTGTCGGAAGGGGGCCGCATGAGCGACGACCAGGAGCAGCTTCCGGAAAGTTTGCTGCCCTACGAAGCATGGACGGAACAGGCACTGCGCAGCGTGGTCGCGGAGGCGATCGCGCATGTCTCGGCGAACGGGCTGCCCGGCGGGCACCATTTCTACCTGACATTCCGCACCGATCATCCCGGCGTGGTGATCCCGCCGCGGCTGCGCGCCCAGTACCCGCAGGAGATGACCATCGTCCTGCAGCACCAGTTCTGGGACCTCAACATGGACCGCGAGGCTCGGCTGATCACGGTCGGGCTGTCGTTCGGCGGCGTGCCGACGACTCTGGCGGTGCCACTGGATGCGGTGATCGGGTTTGCCGACCCGTATGTGCGCTACGGGCTGCGCTTCCACGCGGTGGAGCCGGAACCCGTGCCGGACCAGGACGTGGGCAATCTGCCGGCATCGGCCGAAGCCAGTGCGGAGGCGGCGGAGGAGAAGCCGGAGGGGCCACAGGTGGTCAGCCTGGATGCGTTCCGGAAGCGCGGCCCGGGGAAGGATTCGTAAGAGTCTGCAGAGGTCCGTGCCTGCTGCTGCGTGGTTTTCGGGGACGTTGCGGGGCAGGTGCGGCAGATGTCCCAAGGGCGCCAAATCCTACGGGCGCTAAACCGTCGAGGGCGCTGGACCGCTGAGGGCGCCAGGAATGATGCGGCCAGGCGCCGCTCTCTCGGTCATGGCCGGGCCTGACCCGGCCATCTACCCCGGAACGATCGGGGCGGGATGCAACGGAACACGCCTTGCCGGGGGCAGATGGCCGGATCAAGTCCGGCCATGACTTGCGAAGGCGGCGGTTGTCGGAACGTTCCAATGCCCAAGGGCAGGCACGCCCGGGCCGAACTCCGCTCCGGCGCTACTCCCAACTCTCCGACACACCCTTCCGGCGTGACACGGTCGTGGGTTTCGGCAGCTCCCGCAGCGGCTTGCCGAACAGCCAGCCCTGGCCGTAGTCGATACCCAGCGTCTTCGCCAGCGACGCGGTCGCCTCGTCCTCGATCATCTCGCCGATCACCTTGCCGCCGATCTCGTTGCACAACACGCAGATGGAGCGGATCAGCGCGCGTTCGCGCGGACGGTCGCGCGCCGCCTTCAGGAACGGACCGTCGATCTTGACGAAATCCACGTCGAACCGCCGCAGGTAGCTGTACGCCGCGGCGCCGGCACCGAAATCGTCCAGGCACACCATGTGCCCCAGCTCGCGCAGCCAGCCCAGGAACGCGGCCGCCTCCTCCAGGTGTTCGACCGCCGCGGATTCGGTCAGCTCGAACAGCAGGCGGGGGCTCAGCGTGGCGGCCGGTGCCAGCAGCCGGCGGAGTTCCTCGCGGAACGCCTCGGTCTGCACCGAGCGGCCGGACAGGTTGATCGCCAGCTTCACGCCCGGATGCTGCTTCAGCGCCGCGATCGCCTGCTTGCACACGGCCAGGTCCAGTTCCGTAACGAGTCCGACGTCCTCCATGAAGCCGACCATCTCGAACGTGTTGGCTTCGCCGGGAAAGCGTGACAGCGCTTCGTAGTGGTGCAGCGTGCGGCCCGTCAGTGCCACCACCGGCTGGAACACCAGGGAGAAGCGGCGGTCGCCGATGATCTGCCTGCTCTGGGCGAATCGGCTGACGGTGTCGTCCAGCGCCGCCGTCAACCCGTCCCGCAGGGAGCGGATACTGAACTCCTCGCGCTGGGCATTGACGAAACGGTTCATCGCGTAGGCAAGCGCCCGGCCGACATCGCCGCCGCTCATTTCTCCTGCGTCCAAATCGACCCGGCTGAGCCGGGGGCCGATCTTGCCGTCCGGCAGGCCGGCGCCGCGGAAGGCCTCTCGCAAATCTGCCACCAGCGCGGCATCGCGACCGGGACCCGGTTCCGCGCGCGCGACGAGGCCGAAGGTCTCCTCGTCCAGGCGCCCCGCCGCGTCCCCGCCCAGGGAGGACGCACGAAGCGCGGCGCCAATCTCCTGCAGGAGCATATCGGAGCGGTCCGGCGGCAGCGTCCGGACCGCTCCGGAGAGGCCGTCCAGGCGCAACAGCTTCAGCTCATGCGCGCCGCCCTGATCCGTGCGGCGCTGCGCTGCTTCCCGCAATCCGTCCTGGGTCAGCAGGCCGGTGGGCGAATCGCGCGGCTGCTCCAGTTCGGCCAGCGTGGCCGGCAGCAAGGTGGCGCTGAGGAAGACGCTGTCGGCGCTGTTCGGCAGCCGGCACGCGCCCAGCAGAACCCGGGTTGTGGCATGATCGGGCCGCAGCAGGTGCGCCGGCACCGGATCGATGCGGCCGAGCCGCTGCACCTGCTTCAGCAGGCGCCGGACCAGTGGCCAGTGGGCGGGCGCCACGACCTCCTGCAGCGACCTGCCCAGCAACGAGCGCACGTCGCGGCCCAGCACCGTCTGCGCCGCACCGGACGCGGCCACAATGGCGCCATCGGCCCCGGTTTCGATCAGCAGATCGGCCGCGGCGAAGGCGAATGCGACGTGACGGTCACGCTCCTGCCGGACGCGTTCGGACATGCTGGTCGGGGCCTGCTGACTTGTCGCGATTGGCACGCGTAACTGACCCTGGCGGCCGGTGGGCGCCCGCAGCCATGTCCGCGGGCCGGATGCCGCATCCTAGGCCTCCGCAGATTGAGGAGTGGTTAATGCCAACTTCCGAATGACCGGTCCGGCACCGTTCCCTATGACGCCCCCGCCAGCACCCGGGCTTGAGGCTGCCGCTTCTCCCGCCCCACACTCCGCGCCATGCATTTCGACCTGAAGCTCTGGGGCATGACCGCCGGCCTGCGAGGCCGTATCGCCCTGTCAACGCTGCTCGGCCTGCTGGCGCTGGCATTCGGCATCGCCCGGTTCGCCTTCCTCGGCCGTTTCCTGGCCGGCGTGTTCCACGGCGCACCGGCCAGCACGCTGGTCTGGCCGCTGGCCGCGACCGGCGTGGCGATCGTGCTGCGCTGCGTGCTGGAGCATGCCCGCACCATGGTCGCGCACCGCACCGCCGCGCGCATCCAGCAGGATCTGCGCGCCCGCCTGTTCGACAAGATCGTGGCACTCGGCCCCGCCTGGTTCGGCGCCGAACGCACCGGCGGCGTGATGCTGTCGATGGTCGATGGCGTGGAACAGTTGCAGAGCTTCTTCGGCCAGTACCTGCCACAGGTCGCGGTGGCGATCGCCGCGCCGGTGGCGATCTTCGGCTTCATCGCCTGGTGGGACGTGCCGGTCGCGTCGGTGATGCTGGTCGCCGCGCTCGCCACGCTGGTGCTGCCGGTCGTGGTACACGAACGGTCGGCCGCCGCCTCGCGCGACCGCCAGCGCGCGTTCAAGGCATTCGGCGAGGAACTGCTGGACGCCATCCAGGGCCTGCCCACCCTGAAGGCGTTCGGTCAGAGCCGCAGCTACGGCGAGATCCTGGCACGCAAGGCACGCGCCCTGTCCGACACCACGTTCTGGGTGCTGTCGTGGAGCGTGCTGACGCGCGGCATCACCGACACCGGCTGTGCGCTGGGCGCGGCCGGCGCGATGGCGCTGGGGGCTTGGCGCGTGCACAGCGGCACGATGAGCCTGGAGGCGCTGCTGATCGTGCTGATGGCCGGCACGGAAATATTCCGCCCGCTGCGCGATCTGCGCACGGTACTGCACCAGGGCCTGACCGGCCAGGCCGCAGCCGACGGCATCCTGTCCCTGCTGGCGGCGCCCGAAACCGCGCCGGCCGCGCCCGCCTGGCCCATCGCGGCTGCCAATCTGCGCCCGCGGATCGAGTTCCAGGACGTGCGCTTCGCCTATCCCGGCGGCCGCCGCCCGGCGCATCGCGGGCTGGCCTTCGCCGTCGAGCCGGGGGAGCGGGTCGCGGTGGTCGGCGCCAGCGGATCGGGCAAGTCGTCGATCATCAAGCTGCTGCTGCGGCTGTACGACCCGCAATCCGGCAGCATCCGCCTCGACGGACAGGACCTGCGCGCGCTCGATCCGGCGCTGGTACGCAGCATGATCGCCGTGGTGGCGCAGGACAGCATGCTGTTCCACGGCACGGTGGCGGAGAACCTGCGCCTGGGTCGCCCCGATGCCAGCGAGCAGGAGATGGTCGCCGCCGCCATCGCTGCCAACGCCCATGAGTTCATCATGGCGCTGCCGGATGACTACGACACGGTGATCGGCGAACGCGGCCTGCAACTGTCGGGCGGCCAGCGCCAGCGCCTGGCGATTGCGCGGGCGCTGCTGCGGGACGCGCCGATCCTGGTGCTGGACGAAGCGCTGTCGTCGGTGGATGCCGAGAACGAGGCGTTGATCCAGCAGGCGCTGGACCGGCTGATGCGCGACCGCACCACGCTGATCCTGGCGCACCGCCTGTCCAGCGTGATCGGCGCCGACCGCATCCTGGTGCTGGATGACGGCGCGGTGGTGCAAAGCGGCCGGCACGAGGCGTTGATCGCGGTGGATGGCCCGTATCGCGACCTGATGGGGCCGCAACTGGCCGAGCATGCCGACGCGCTGGTGGACACGCCGGGGCCGGACGACACGACGGTGGTGCAGGCCGAGGCGGCGGCCCTGACGGTGCGGCCCCTGTCCGAGGACGCCGCCGACGTGTCGTGGCCCGCCACCATCCGCACGTTGCTGGGGTTCGTGCGCCCCTGGCGCGGTCAACTGGCCACAACCGTGTTGTGCGGCACCGGCCGCGTGGTTGCCTATATCGGCGTCGGCGTGCTGGGCGCCCTGTTGCTGGGGGCGGTGCGCAATGGCTCCGCCATCTGGTTGCTGATCGCGCTGCTGCTGCTGGCCGCGCCGCTGGCCGGGCTGTTGCACTGGCTGGAGTCCTGGCTGGCGCACGCCATGGCCTATGACCTGCTGGCGGAGCTGCGGATCGCCCTGTACGACAAGCTGGATGCGCTGGCGCCTGCCTGGCTGCTGCGCCGGCGGTCCGGCGACCTGGTGGCGCTGGCGACGCAGGACATCGAGACGGTCGAATATTTCTTCGCCCACACCATCGCGCCGACCGTCGTCGCCGGGCTGATCCCCGCGGCGGTGCTGGTGACGCTGGGGTGGTTCGCCTGGCCGCTGGCCGCGGTGCTGGCGCCGTTCCTGATCTATGCCGCGGCATCACCGTTGCTGGGGCGCGGCCGGATCGACCGGCTGGGCTCCCAGGCGCGCGGCGCGCTGGGGGGACTGGGCGCCTATGCCACGGAAACCATCCAGGGCCTGGCCGAACTGGAAGCGTTCAACGCGACGGCGCGCCGGCGCGACGGGTTCGTGGCGCAGGTGCGGGACTACCAGCAGACGCGGCTTGCGCTGCTGGAGGACCTGACCCGGCAGGCCGCCGGGCTGGAGGCCGCCACCGGCCTGGGCGGACTGGCGGTGGCCGCCGTCGGCGCGTCGCTGGTGGTGCATGGCTGGATCAGCGCGCCCATGCTGCCGCTGCTGGTGCTGGTCTCGGTCGCCGCCTTCCTGCCGGTGTCGGAGATCGCACAGGTCGGGCGGCAGCTTGCCGACACCATCGCGTCCACGCGCCGCCTGCACGTGGTGCACGCCGAACCGGTGGAGATCACCGACGGGCCGGCGGAGCCTGAGCGGCAGCCGGGCGGGTCGGCGGTGGCGTTCGAGGACGTGACGTTCACCTATCCCGGCCGCTTCCGCCCGGCGCTGAGCCAGGGTTTCGTTCGCGGTGCCGGCCGGTGCGACGGTGGCGCTGGTGGGGCCGTCCGGAGCCGGCAAGACCACCATCGCCAATCTGCTGCTGCGCTTCTGGGACCCGGACGCCGGCGGGATCGCCCTGGACGGGGTGGATCTGCGAGACCTGACGCTGGACGGGCTGCGTGGCCGCATCGCGCTGGTGGCGCAGGACACCTACCTGTTCAACGACACGCTGGAGGCGAATGTCCGTCTGGCGCGCCCTGATGCCAGCGCGACCGAGGTGTCCGCGGCCCTGAAGCGCGCCGCGTTGGCAGGGTTCGTCGCCGGCCTGCCGGACGGCTTGCAGACGCGCGTGGGCGAGCGGGGCGTGCAACTGTCCGGCGGCCAGCGCCAGCGCGTGGCGATCGCCCGGGCCTTCCTGAAGGATGCGCCGATCCTGGTGCTGGACGAGGCGACCTCTCACCTGGACACGATCAGCGAGGCGGCCGTGCGGTCGGCGCTCGATGCGCTGATGGTGGACCGCACCACGATCGTGGTGGCCCACCGCCTGTCCACGATCCGCGCCGCGGACCTGATCGTGGTGCTGCAGGGCGGGCGCGTGATCGAAGCCGGCCGCCATGCGGAACTGCTCGCCCGGCGCGGGGTGTATGCCCGGCTGGTGGAACGTCAGATGGCCAGCGTTGCGTAGAACGGACGCGTTCGGTGAGGGGCGGAGGCGCTCGGGAAGCAGTGGGGGCGAGCGACGGTCGGGAACGGGACGTCGCCTCTCCCAGCCCCCTCCCACGAGGGGAGGGAGCGTTGCGGAATGGAGGTCAGCCGTTCACCACCGTGCCGCCATTCGGGTGCAGCACCTGGCCGCTCATGTAGGACGCGTCCCGTGACGCCAGGAACACGTAGCAGGGCGCGACCTCGTCCGGCTGCCCGGATCGGCCCATGGGCGCGCTTTCGCCCTGATGCGCGGTCTTGTCCGCCGGGAAGCTCGCCGGGATCAGCGGCGTCCAGATCGGGCCCGGCGCCACCGCATTCACCCGAATGCCGCGCTTCAGCAACTGCGTCGCCAGCGACCGGGTGAATCCCACGATCGCGCCCTTGGTGGACGAATAATCCACCAGCGTTGGATTGCCCTTATAGGCGGTCACGGATGTCGTGTTCACGATGGCGCTGCCGTCCGGCATGTGCGGCAACGCCGAGCGGGTCAGGTAGAACTGGCTGAAGATATTGGTGCGGAAGGTTCGCTCCAACTGTTCGTCGCTGATGTCCTCCAGCCTTTCCGCCATGTGCTGTTCGGCGGCGTTGTTCACAAGCACGTCAATCCGGCCGAATTCCTGCACCGCCTGGCGGGCGACTTCGCGGCAGAAGTCCGGGTTGCCGATATCGCCTGCAATCAACAGGGCGCGCCGTCCTTCGGCTTCGATCAGGCGCTGCGTTTCCCGTGCGTCGTCATGCTCATCCAGATATGTGATGGCGACATCGGCGCCTTCCTTCGCGAACGCCACGGCGACGGCGCGACCGATGCCGGAGTTGCCGCCCGATATCAGCGCCGCCTTGCCGGAAAGCTTGTCCCCAGGCCGGTACTGCGACATCGCGGATTGCGGCCGCGGTTCCATTTCGTTTTCGCGTCCGGGCTGGTGTTGCTGCTGCTGTGGCGGATGGGGTGTGTCGCTCATGGCACTGTGCTCCGGCTATGGAGCGGATGGAACGAAGCAGCTTTTCGCGTGTTCCCTACGGCAACGTTCCCAACCCGACCAGTCATCCCGCCGATGAACCGGCGGTTCGGCCTCACGCCGCTTGGCTTCAACCGGGTGTGACGGGAACATCTTCTACAAACCCGAGTTGAGGTCCGCAGAACCAGTCGGCACTCGGCCCATCTTGGGTCTGAGTCACTGCGGAGGCGCAAGGGAACTCGTGGAAAAACGCGTGCTGATCACCGGCGGTGCCGGATTCATTGGCTGCCACGTATGCAACGCATTGCTGGCCCGCGGCTACCGGGTACGCGTGCTCGATCGCATGCTGGAACAGGTGCACGGCAACCGTCCGCCCAACCCGGTTCTGCGTGACACCGAACTTCTGGTCGGTGACGTGCGCGATGGCGCGCTTGTGACCAGGGCGCTGCGTGGCGTCGATGCGGTGATCCACCTGGCCGCCGAAGTTGGCGTCGGCCAGAGCATGTACGAAATCGAACGTTATGTCGGCGGCAACGACCAGGGAACGGCGGTGCTGTTGCAGGCACTGGTCGCGCAGCCGGTGCGGCGCGTGGTGGTGGCGTCGTCGATGAGCATCTACGGCGAAGGCCTCTATCGCAGTGCCGATGGTCGCCTGGTCGAAGACGCCATGCGCGACGGCGATCGCTGGGATCCCGTCGATCCCGCGGGCGGCACGCTGACGCCGGTGGCGACGCCGGAGAGCAAGCGTCCGTCGCTGGCTTCCGTTTATGCGATCACCAAGTTCGTGCAGGAACGCCTGGTGCTGACGGTGCCGCCCGCCTACGACATGGAAGCGGTGGCGTTGCGCCTGTTCAACGTGTTCGGTCCCGGACAGGCGCTGTCCAATCCCTATACCGGCGTGCTGGCGATTTTCGCCGCGGCCCTTCTCAACGGGCGCGCACCGTCGGTGTTCGAGGACGGCGAGCAGCGCCGCGACTTCGTGCATGTCGAGGACGTGGCCCGCGCGTTCGTCCTGGCGCTGGAACATCCGGCGGCGCCGGGCGGCGTGTTCAACATCGGCAGCGGCGCGAGTGTCAGCGTCCGCCAGGTGGCCGAAATGCTGGGCCGGGCCATGGGACGCACCGACCTGGCGCCGCAGATCCTTGGCAAGGCACGGGCCGGCGATATCCGCCACTGCTTCGCCGACATCACCCGCGCGCGCGAGGTCCTGGGCTTCGAGCCGCGGCATTCCCTGCGCAACAGCCTGGGCGAGCTTGCCGCCTGGGTACGGCGGCAGCAGGCGATCGACCGGGCCGCGGAAGCACAGCGCGAACTCGAGACGCGAGGCCTGGTGGCGTGAGTGGCACGTTCTCTGTCCTGGGCAGTCATGCCCCGGTTCTGATTACCGGCGGGGCCGGGTTCATTGGCTGCAATCTGGCGGACCGGCTCGCCGGTGAAGGTGCGCACGTGCTGGTGTTCGACTTGCTGGCGCGTCCCGGCGTGGAAGCCAATCTCGCCTGGCTGCGCAGCCGGCATCCACGGCGCATCGCCGGCGTCGCCGCCGATGTGCGCGATGCGGATGCCGTGCGCGATGCGGTGCGGGGGGCGGTCGCGGTGTTTCACCTGGCGGCGCAGGTCGCGGTGACCACCAGCCTTACGGAGCCAGTCACCGATTTTCAGGTGAACCTGATCGGTACGTTGAATCTGCTGGAGGCGTTGCGGCATCACCCGCGCCCGCTGGTCTTTGCCAGCACCAACAAGGTTTATGGCGGCCTGGAAACCATCGACCTGGCGCTTCGGGACGCCGGCTGGATGCCGAGCGACCCGGCGATCGCACGAACCGGAATCAGCGAGCGGCAGAAGCTGGATTTCTGCACGCCCTACGGTTGCTCCAAGGGGGGCGCCGACCAGTACGTGCTGGACTACGCGCACCAGTTCGGCGTGCCGGCGGCCGTGCTGCGCATGAGCTGCATCTACGGCCCACGCCAGCTTGGCACGGAAGACCAGGGCTGGGTCGCGCATTTCCTCCGTCGGGCGCTGGCCGGCCAGTCGATCACGGTGTACGGCGATGGCCGTCAGATGCGCGACGTGCTGCACGTGGACGACGCCGTGCGCGCCTATATCGGCGCATGGCGGCGGATCGACGCGGTGGGCGGCCGTGCGTTCAACCTGGGCGGGGGGCCGCAGAACGCGGTCAGCCTGCTGCAACTGATCCATCACATCGAAACGCTGCTCGGGCGAGAGGTGCCGGTGCATTTCGCCGACTGGCGTCCGAACGACCAGCGGTGGTTCGTGGCCGATCCGTCGCGGATCCGCGCAACGCTGGGCCTGCCGCAGCCGCTGGACTGGCGCGCCGGTGTGGGCAGCCTGCTGCGGCATTTCGCCGCGGTGAGCGACAAGCAACGGGCGATCCCGGCATGAGAGTCGCGCTGCTGAATCCGCGCTGGCATTTCGAGCACAGCATCTATTTCGGCTGCCGCGAGCCGCATCTGCCGCTGGAGCTCGGCTACGCCGCCGCGTTGCTGGAGCAGAACGGGCATCAGGCGCTGCTGCTGGATGGTCACCTGACCGGCATGGACGATCGCACGATGGTCGAGGCCGTGCGGGCATTCGGTGCCGACATCGCCGTGGTCACCACGGCGCCGACCTACCTGTTCTGGCGCTGCACCCAGCCGGAACTGCGCGTGCCCCATGCCCTGTTCAGCGCGCTGAAGGATACCGGCGCGATGCGGGTCGCCGTCGGCCCGCACGGTTCCGTGACGCCCGCCACGACGCTGCGCAAGCTCGGCGTCGATGTCGTGCTGCGCGGTGAGTGTGAAGAACAGGTCGTGGCCCTGGCCGAAGCGGGTTCACCGGGGAATGTTCCAGGTGCGGCCTGGTGGGGCCGTGGCGACGTGGTCGTTAACGGACCACCGCAGGCGGCGCAGTTCGTCGAGCAGCCGCCTTTGCGCTGGCCGGACGCGTGGGTGCAGCGGCACCGCCATCATCACCACCGTTTCGATGCGCAGCCCGATGTTCCGGGCGCCGAAGTCGAAGCGTCCCGCGGCTGTCCCTACCACTGCACGTTCTGCGCCAAGATCGATTTCCGGGATTCCTATCGTCGGCGCTCCCTGCCGCTGCTGCTGGATGAGATCGACGGGCTGCTGCGGCAGGGCGTGGGCTATCTCTACTTCGTCGATGAGATCTTCCTGCCGCAACGGCCGCTGCTGGAAGCGCTGCGGGATCGTAAGGTGCAGTTCGGCGTGCAGACCCGCATCGACCTGTGGAAGCCGGATATGCTGGACCTGCTGGGCGCGGCCGGCTGCGTGTCGGTGGAAGCCGGCGTGGAAAGCCTGACCGTGGAAGGGCGTGCCGCACTGGACAAGAAGTGCCGCATGTCCACCGATGCGCTGACCGAGCTGCTGATCCGTGCACGGCAGGGCATCCCGTTCGTGCAGGCCAACCTGATCAAGTCGGTTGGCGACGATGAAGCGGTGATCGCGGACTGGCGCGACATGCTGCGCCGGCACGGCGTGTGGGCGAACGATCCGGTGCCGCTGTACCCGTATCCCAGTTCGCCGGACTACCGCCGGCTGTGGGGCGAACCGGATGAGCAGGCCTGGGAACGCGCACATGCGCACTACCTGGCGCAATTCGACCGCTTCAGCGACATCCAGGAGGACATCCCGCTGCCGTTGCGGGAGCTGGAACGGCAGCCATGCTGAACGGTAGCAGTGCCGTCGCGGATCCTGCTGACCACCGATACCGTCGGCGGTGTCTGGCGATATTCGCTGGAGATCGCCGCAGGGTTCGCGGCGCATGGGGCGGCGGTGACGCTGGTGACGATGGGGCCCGCGCCGAGCGGTGGACAGTGCGCGGAGGTTGCGGGCCTGGCGGGTGTGGAACTGTTGCAGACGACACTGCCGCTGGACTGGCTGGCGGAAAACCGGGTGGAACTGGAGCAGGCGTCGCATGCGCTTGCCGGGCTCGCGGAGCAATGTGGCGCGGAGACGATCCAGTTGCACACGCCGGCCTTGGCCATGGCCGATTGGCCCGCTCCGGTGGTTGCGGTGATGCATTCCTGTGTCGGCACCTGGTGGCGCGCGGTGCACGCCGGAGCGCCGCTGCCGTCCGACATGATGTGGCGGGCGCAGTGCGTGGCGCGTGGGCTGCCTTGCGCGGATGCGCTGATCGCGCCCAGCGAGGCATTCGCCGCGGAGGTCCGCGCAACCTACGACGATGCACTGGCCATTCATGCGATACCCAACGGCCGACGCACGGTGCCTCTGCCGCGCGACCCGCAACCCCACGCCCTGACCGTTGGGCGCCTGTGGGATGAAGGGAAGAACATCGGCGTGCTGGACCAGGCCGCGGGCGCGTCGGGCGTCCCGGTACGCGCGGCGGGAGCGGTGCGCGGCCCGAACGGCGCGTCTGTCACCTGCCTCAACCTGGCGCTGCTCGGGTCGCTGAATGACACGACATTGGCGCAGGAATACGCCCGTGCAGCGGTTTTTGTTTCCCCGGCGCGCTATGAGCCCTTCGGCCTGGCGGTGCTGGAAGCCGCCCGGGCCGGCGCGGCGCTGCTGCTGTCGGATATACCGACCTTCCGGCAATTGTGGGACGGCGCCGCGCTGTTCGTGCATCCCGACGAGCCGGACGGCCTGGCGATGACGCTGCGCGAACTGCTGCGCAACCCGGATCGCTGTGCCGCGCTTGGCGCATCCGCCCGACACCGATCCCGCCGCTACACCGTCGCGCGGATGGTGACGGCAACATGGTCGGTGCATTGCAACCTATGGCGGGCGCGCGGCGGGGTGCGCCCACGCCACGCAGCCTAGCCGAGGGACCCATGCGCTTCGTCCTGTTCACCCAATCGCTGATTTCCTGCTGGAACCACGGCAACGCGCATTTCCTTCGCGGCGTGCTGCGGGAGTTGCTGGCGCAGGGACACCAGGTACGCAGTTTCGAGCCGGAGGACAGTTGGAGCCGCGTGAACCTCGTCAACGCGCAAGGTGCCGCCAGCGCATCGGGGTTTGCCACCCGCTTCCCGGAACTGGTGCCGCATGTCGGCTTCGTGCAACCGGATCTCGACGCCATGTTGCAGGATGCCGACGTGGTGCTGGTGCATGAATGGACCGATCCGGCGCTGGTCGCCGCGATCGGGCGCCGGCGCGCCGCGGGTGGGCGCTTCACCCTGCTGTTCCACGACACGCATCACCGCGCCGTCAGCGATCCGGGTGCGATCTTCCACCTGGACCTGTCCGGCTATGACGCGGTGCTGGCCTTCGGTCACGCGCTGACCGAAGTGTACCGCCGCGCCGGCTGGGGCGATCGGGTGTTCACCTGGCATGAAGCCGCGGATACCCGCCTGTTCCACCCGCCTGCCGCAGGACCCGGCGCCACGGGAGGGCGTGGTCTTCATCGGCAACTGGGGCGACGACGAGCGCAGCGAGGAATTGCGGTCGTTTCTTCTGCATCCGGCATCCGCGCTGCATCTGCCGCTGGATATCTACGGCGTGCGCTACCCGGGCCGGGCCTTGCAGGAGCTGGCTGCGCACGGCGCGCGCCATCGCGGCTGGGTGGCGAATGCGTCCGTGCCCGATGTCTTCGCCCGCCACGCCATGACGGTGCACGTGCCGCGGCGGTTCTACGCCACGCACCTGCCCGGGATCCCGACCATTCGCGTGTTCGAAGCGCTGGCCTGCGGCATCCCGTTGATCTGTGCGCCCTGGCACGACAGCGAGGCGCTGTTCCGTCCCGGCCACGACTACCTGGTGGCCAACTCGCCCACCAAGATGCAGGACCATATGCGCGCCCTGGCGGCGGACGGCACACTGCGCCGGTCGCTGGCGGAGCACGGGCTGGAGACGATCCGCGCCCGGCATACCTGCGGCCATCGCGTGGATGCGCTGCTGGCGATTATTGACCGCGTGCGTGGGATGGATCGGAAGGAAGCGGCGTGATGCGGATCGCATTCTATGGCTCCAGCCTGCTGTCGTCCTACTGGAACGGCGCGGCGACCTACTACCGTGGCCTGCTGTCGGCACTGGCGCGGCGCGGCTGGCAGACCACGTTCTATGAGCCGGACGCTTTCGACCGCCAGGCGCACCGCGACATCGAACCACCGGAATGGGCGTCCGTGCATGTGTATCCCGCAACACCGGATGCGGCGCGGGATGTCATGGCGGAGGCGGGCCGCGCCGACGTCGTGATAAAGGCCAGTGGTGTCGGGGTGTTCGACAACGAATTGCTGGATGGCGTCATGCAGCAGGCCGACCGGCAGGCGCTGCGCGTGTTCTGGGACGTGGATGCGCCGGCAACGCTGGCAGAGATACGGCCGAATCCCGAACATGCGATTCGCCGCGCGCTGCCGCATCTGGATGCGGTGCTGACCTATGGCGGCGGCGCGCCGGTGATGAATGCATACACCGCACTGGGCGCCGCCTTGTGCCGGCCGATCTACAATGCGCTCGATCCCGCCACGCATTATCCGGTTGCGGCCGATCCGGCCTTCGCAACCGATCTGTGCTTTCTCGCCAACCGCATGCCGGACCGGGAGGAACGCGCCGAGGCCTTCTTCTTCCGTGCCGCCGCGCTCTGCCCCACCCGCCGGTTCCTGCTTGGCGGCAATGGTTGGGACGGCAAGCCGATGAGCCCGAACGTGACCTGGATCGGCCATGTCGGCACCGAACGGCACAACGCGTTCAACGCCTCGGCGCTGGCGGTGCTGAACGTGGCGCGGGAGAGCATGGCGGTGATGGGCTTCTGCCCCGCCACCCGCGTGTTCGAGGCCGCCGGCGCCGGCGCCTGCCTGATCACCGACGCATGGGAGGGTATCGACCAGTTCCTGCGCCCGGATGAGGAAGTGCTGGTGGCGCGCGACGGGGCCGATGTCGCGGCGCATCTGTCGCAACTGCGGCCGGAAACCGCGCGCGCGATCGGCGAACGTGCACTGCGGCGGGTGTTGTCGGACCATACCTACGAGCGGCGCGCCGATGAAGTGGATGCGCTGTTCCGCTCCCTGCTGTCGCGCAAGCGGCAGATGGCGGCATAGGGGAACGCTGATGCGGGTGGTGTTTCTGGGGCTGAGTCTCAGTTCGTCGTGGGGCAATGGCCACGCCACGACGTATCGTGCACTCCTGATCGGGCTGGCGGCGCGTGGGCACGAGGTTACGTTCCTGGAACGCGAGCGGCCGTGGTACGCGGCCCATCGTGACCTGCATGCTCCGGCCTATTGCACGCTGGCGTTCTACGAATCGCCCGAGGAACTCGATCGCTTCGCCGGAACACTGCGGTCCGCCGACGCGGTGGTGATCGGGTCCTACGTTCCGGACGGCGTCGCGGTGATGTCCGCGGTCCGCCGCATTCTTGGTAGTGGGCCCGCCGGGACCGCGGCCCCCGGCCGGACACCGGCAGCACCGAACACCGTCATGGCCGACGCAGGCCGGCCATCCACGCCTTTCCACCCTGCGGGCAACATCGAACATCCCGGATGGCGGGCCCGCGCCGGCCATGACGGCGGGCGGGGCACCCTGCTCTGCTTCTACGACATCGATACACCTGTAACGCTGCGCAAACTCGCCGACGGCGACACGGAATATCTCTCTCCCACGCAGGTTCCGCAGTTCGACCTGTACCTGTCCTTCACCGGCGGCCCAACGCTGCACACCCTGGAGCAGGTGCACGGCGCCCGCATGGCCCGGGCGCTGTACCTGTTCCGTCGATCCCGAACTTTACCACCCGATCCATACCCCACAGCGCTGGAGCCTCGGTTACATCGGCACCTACAGTCCCGACCGGCAACCCGCGCTGGAACGCCTGTTGCTGGAGCCCGCCCGCCGTCTGCCGCACCTGCGCTTCGTCGTGGCCGGGTCCATGTATCCGCCCGACATCGCCTGGCCGGACAACGTGGATCGCATCGAGCATCTGCCCCCCGCACAGCACGCCGCCTTCTACTCCAGTCTCGGCTGGGCGCTGAACATCACCCGCACCGACATGCTGCGGGCCGGCCACAGCCCCAGCGTCCGGCTGTTCGAAGCCACGGCATGCGGCACACCGGTGATTTCCGACGCCTGGCCCGGCCTGCACAGCGTCTTCGAGCCCGGCCGGGACGTGCTGACCGCATCAGACACCGAAGCCGTTCAAAACGCCCTGATGCTGCCCGACGCACAGCGCAAGGCCATCGCGCAGGCCGGGCGCCGGCGCACGCTTCGCCGGCATGTCGCGGCACACCGTGCGCAGGAACTGGAATTGTCTCTGCAGCAGGCAGCGGCACGCAGAATTTCGGTCACGGACGAACAGGAAGCCGAAGCGTGACCGAGGCCCCGGCCCGGCGTGTGCTGGTCGTGGGTGACACCGGGCTCGTCGGCGCGCGCTGCGATCACATCCCTTTGGGCAGGGAATCCCAGATGACCCGGTCATAGCCGAGACCGCGCGCCATCTGTTCCACCCAGGTTTTCACCTCGCGCGGATCGGTGCCGACATGAAGATCCGGAAACGCACGCTGGTCCGGATTTGTCGGATTCAGTTCACCGACATACTCGGCACGAAACAAACCGGGCTCCACCTCCTGCATGTTGGCATGCAGCTCGCCCTGAGTTACCGGACGCACATCGGACATAGCGGCCTCCTTCGACTCGTCACGACATCTCAACGCGTCACCGCCCGGTCCGGTTGAATCGGCCTGTCAAGCAACCCCGCGAACCCGCCTCCGTTGGGGGCAAGTGGGACGGAGGGACCAGGCCCATGTCAGAGCAGGAACCAACCCGCAATCGCGGGAATTTCGCGGCAGACCGGGAGAAGGCTGCGCGTGCCGGGCGTGTCGGTGGCCAGCGCAGTTCCGGCAATTTTGCCAACGATCGCGCCCGCGCGGTGGAAGCCGGCCGCAAAGGCGGCGAGCGCAGCCACGGCGGTGGCGGGGCCCGGCACAATCCCGGCAACTTCGCGCAGGACCGGGAGAAGGCTGTGGAGGCGGGCCGCCGCGGCGGGCAGCACAGCCATTCGGGCGACTCGCCCGAACCCGTGGAGCAGCGCGTTCGCGATGGAGAGCTTCCCGGACAGCGGGACGGACTGCCGCCTGGGTCACTCGGTGACATGCCGCCAGGTCCGCAGGGCGACGAGAATCGCGATCCGCCCCGACAGGCGCCCACGATTCCGGAATAGCGGGCCGCTCCGGCTGCCATTTGCCGGTGAGCATCCCGGTGCGGCACAAACCCGAGGGGCTCGCATGCATTCCCGGTCACTCAAATTCAAGGGAGAAGGCCGATGAATGCAATGACCGAGCGGGCCCGTGAGGTTTACCTCACCGGATTGCGCAACCAGCACGCCGTGGAAAACCAGGCGATCGAACTGTTGGAACGGCAAGTGGGGCGCCTGGAAAACTATCCGGAAATGGAAGACCGCATGCGCCAGCACATCGAGGAAAGCCGCGAGCAGGCTCGGCGCATCGAGGAACTGCTGTCGGGTCTGGGCAGCAGCCACTCCGGCATGAAGGACACCGCTATGTCGCTGGTCGGCAACATGCTGGCCATCGGCCACACACCGGCGGGCGATGAGGTCATCAAGAACACGATGGCCAACTTCGCGTTCGAGCACTACGAAATCGCCTCCTACAAGACACTGCTGACCCTGGCGGAGAGGGTCGGCCACGCCCCGGCGAAGCTGGCGCTGGAAACCTCGCTGAAGGAGGAGGAGGCGATGGCGCAGTGGATCAACCGGCACATCGCCCCGACGACACTGCGCTTCGTCGAGCGATCCGCCGCGGGCGAGAAAGCGAAGCTGTAGCGCCCGAAGGCCCGGCGGGCTGGATGAATATCCAGCAGCAGATCGCAACTGTGACACGCGCCATTCGTTTCAGCTTTCACAGGCAATGCGAGGGAGTGTGATGTCGGATAATCCGAACACCGGCCCGACATTCGGTGAACTGCATGAAATCCGCGGCAGGTTCGACAGCTCGGATAAGATGACGGACGCGATGGAGCGGCTGGAGATGGCCGGGTTCGCCCGGGCGGATCTCAGCCTGCCGGAAGCAGACCCGCCGGTCGAGCGGTCCACACCGGAATCCGGTGCCAAGCCGCCGGATGATGAGGCGGATGCGCAGGCCGCCCGGACGTTGCACACCAGCGGCGTCGCCTCGGTGGCGGCGCTGGCGGCAGCGGGCATTACCGTCGGCACCGGCGGTGCGGCGGCGCCCGCTTTCGCGGCGGCGCTGGGCGCCGGGGCGCTGGCGGGCGGCGCGACGTTCGCCGTGACCAAGCATGCGGACGACGAGGAGCAGCAGGATCGCGACGCCAAGGCGGCGGGCGGCCAGTTGCTGCTGTCGGTGCGGGTCCTGGATGCGGCCAAGCTTTCCGAAGCCGAAGGCATCCTGCGTGACGCAGGGGCGCTGGAGGTGCAGGGCGTCTGACCGCCGGCCGGGCCTCGCCCGGGACATGAAGCGCGTGTAACTCGACCCGGCCATGCATCGGGCGCTCTGGCGCCCTGCGTGGCCGGGTTTATGCTGCGCTGCAATGTCCGCTTCAGCCAGCGCTCCGGCCGGCCCCGATCCCATGCGGCCCAGCGCGCGCATGGTTTCGCTGATCGTGGCCAGCGCGATGTTCATGGAGCAACTGGACGGCACCGTGCTGGCCACCGCTTTGCCGACCATGGCGGAAAACTTCCACGTCGCGCCGTTGCATATGAATGTGGCGCTGACCGCCTACCTGCTCACGCTGGCGATGTTCATCCCGGCCAGCGGCCGGATCGCCGACCGCTTCGGCTCCCGCACCGTGTTCCGGGCCGCGATCGGGCTGTTCACGCTGGGCTCCATCGCCTGCGCCCAGGCACCCAACCTGCCGTTCCTGGTGGCCGCGCGCATGCTGCAGGGCGCCGGCGGGGCGATGATGTCGCCCGTTGGGCGGCTGGTTCTGCTGCGCGCGGTGTCCAAGGCCGAGCTGGTCAGGGCGATGGCGTGGCTGATGATCCCGGCAACCATCGGGCCGATCGTCGGGCCGCCGGTGGGCGGGTTCCTGGTCACGTACCTGTCCTGGCATTGGATCTTCTACATCAACGTGCCGATCGGCCTGGCCGGCATGATCCTGGTCACCCGCTACATCGAGGAAATGCGCGAGGAAACCCGCAGCAAGTTCGACCTGCGGGGCCTGATCCTGGCGGGCGGCGCCCTGGCCTGCCTGATGTTCGGCATCGAGATGGCCAGCCGCGGTGTCGGCTCGCGCGTCCTCACCTTCGGCCTGGTTGCGGCCGGCGCGATATCCGCCGGGTTGTACGCGCTGCATGCCAGGCGTCACCCCAGGCCGATGCTGGACTTCCGGCTGCTGCGCATTCCCACCTTCCGCATGTCGGTGCTGTGCGGGACGTTGTCGCGCATCGCGGTGGGCGCGATGCCGTTCCTGCTGCCGATGATGTTCCAGCTTGGCTTCGGCATGTCGGCCGTGCGCAGCGGCGCCATCACCTTCGTGGGGTCGATCGGCTCGCTGGCGATGCGCTTCGCGGCGCCGTGGTTCCTGCGGCGGCTGGGATTCCGCACGGTGCTGACCTGGGTCGGGCTGCTGGCCACGCTGCTGCTGGCCTCCATTGCCGGGTTTCGCCCGTACTGGCCGCTGGCGGCGATCTACGCCGTGCTGCTGGCCAACGGATTTCTCCAGTCGCTGCAGTTCATGGCGTACAACACCATCGCGTATGGCGACGTGCCGCGCCCGGAGATGAGTGCCGCGACCAGCTTCTACACCACGTTCCAGCAGATGTCCCTGACGATGGGTATCGCGATCTCGGCGGCCGTGCTGGCCGGATCGATGGCGATGGCGCATCACCTGCACGCGGAGCTGTCGGATTTCTCGGTGGCTGTCCTGTTCGTGTCCAGCGTGGCCCTGTTCGCGCCGCTGCTGGCGACGCGGCTGGATGCCACGGCCGGTGCCGAACTCAGCGGCCATGCCGCCCGCCTGCCGAAGCGGCGTCTGGCCGCGGCGGAATAGCCGGCCCCGCTCTTCTCGCTTCCCCCGCCGCGTCCTAAGCTGCCGCCGCAGAGACGAGCGGAGGAAAAGCGCGCATGCTGAGCATGGCTGGCAAGGTGGCGATCGTCACCGGCGCCGGGTCGGTGGGACCCGGCTGGGGCAACGGCAAGGCCACGGCCACGCTGCTGGCGAGGCAGGGCGCTTCGGTGTTCCTGGTGGATATCAACGAAGCCGCGGTGCAGGAGACGCGCGGCATCATCGAGGGCGAAGGCAACACCTGCGCCGTGCACTGCTGCGACATGATGGTGGCCGCCGACGTCGCGGAAATGGTGCAGGCCTGCATCAACCGCTTCCGGCGCATCGACATTCTGGTGAACAATGTCGGCGGGTCCGCCCCCGGCGATCCGGTGTCGATGACCGAGGAGGTCTGGGACCGGCAGATCGACTTCAACCTGAAGACCGCCTTCCTGGGCTGCAAATACGCGCTGCCGGTGATGGCGGAGCAGGGCAAGGGCGCGATCGTGAACATCGCCTCGGTCGCCGGGCTGCGCAACGACTTCCATTCCGGCCGCGTACATGTGGGCTACAGCGCATCCAAGGCCGGGGTGATCCAGCTCTCGCGCTCCACCGCCGGGGCCTATGCCAAGAAGGGCATCC
Source organism: uncultured Alphaproteobacteria bacterium (assembly GCA_963721065.1). Taxonomy (GTDB): domain Bacteria; phylum Pseudomonadota; class Alphaproteobacteria; order Acetobacterales; family Acetobacteraceae; genus CAWBLP01. Next base: position 138,235 of record CAVRHO010000005.1, on the reverse strand, counting down.
GGGTAAACACCGTGGTGCCGGGCCTGATGCACACGCCGCTGGTGGAAACCCGGCTGGCCAAGACGGTCGCCGGCAACGACGCGCAGAAGCTGATCGAGGCGCGCAACGCCGTGGTGCCCATGGGGCACATGGGCGACGCGTGGGACGTGGCGCATGCCGTTCTGTTCCTGGCGTCCGACGAGGCGCGATACATCACCGGTACCGAGATCATCGTGGATGGCGGCATCACCGCCTTCATGCCGTAACGTCCTAGAGGGGGAGACCAGACCTATGCCCGCACAACGCTTTCCGGAACTGAAGCCGGAACAACTGACAGCCGAACAGAAGAAGGTGGTGGACGCAATCCAGTCCGGCCCGCGCGGCGCCGGCCTGCGCGGGCCGTTCAACGCACTGCTGCGCAGCCCGGAGCTGTGCGACCTGGTGCAGCGCGTCGGCGCCTATGTGCGTTACAGCAGTTCCATCCCGCGGGCGCTGAACGAGCTGGCGATCTGCATGGCGGGCCGCAAGTGGACCGCGCAGTACGAGTTCTACGCGCATCGCAAGCTGGCGATCGAGGCCGGGCTGAACCCGGCGATTCTCGACGCGGTCGCCGAAGGTCGGCGGCCGGACGGCATGTCGGCGGATGAAACCATCGTGTACAACTTCGCCAACGAGCTGCTGTCCACCGGCGTGGTGTCCGACGCCAATTACCAGCCGGCAATCGACCGTTTCGGCGAGCGCGGCGTGATGGATCTGGTCGGGCGCGGTCGGCTACTACAGCCTGGTGTCGATGGTGCTGAACACCGCACAGGTGCAACTGCCGCCCGGCGAATCGCCGCCGCTGAAGCCGCTGTAACCGCTTCACCCGCTGTAGGCAGCGACGTGGCATAACGAACGCCTGGACCAACCCACCGTCATGGCCGGCGAAGGCCGGCCATCCACGCCTGTGACGCTCCCATGCCAGACTCCGTCGATGGCGCGCGGTCCGCCTGACTGCGCGCCACGACGCCATCCCGCACCATCCGATCCCAAGAGTCGCCCGTGCCCGACAACATCGCCCTGATCGCCGGCGCCACCGGCGCTGCCGCCTCACGCCTGACCGAATTGCTGGCCTCCACGCCGGGATGGCAGGTGGTGGGCCTGTGCCGCAATCCACCGGCATCGCCGCCGCCCGGCGTGCGCTACATCCGCACCGACTTCACCGACCCGGAATCCTGCCGGTCCGCCGTGCAGCAAGCCGGCGCGGTGACGCACTTCGTGTATTCCGCACGTGCCCCGTTCGGCGAGGGCGGCGTGGAAGACGTACCCGCCAACGTCGCCTTGCTGCGGAATTTGCTGGACGCGGTGGACACGCCGTCGCTGCGTCACGCGCATCTGCTGGAAGGCGGCAAGTGGTACGGCCTGCACCTGGGTCCGATGCTGACGCCGACACAGGAGGACGATCCGCGTCACCTGCCGCCCAATTTCTATTACGACCAGCAGGACCTGCTTACCGAACGGCGCCGCGGCAAGTCATGGACCTGGTCCGCGAGCCGCCCGCAATACCTGGTGGACGTCGCGCCCGGCCGTGCCCGCAACCTGATCACCGTGGTCGGCGCCTATGCCGCGATCTGCAAGGAGCTGAACGCGCCGTTCGATTTTCCCGGCAAGCCAGGTGCCTACACCGCGCTCAGCGAACTCACCGACACCGCGCTGCTGGCGCGTTTCATCCGCTGGGCGATGACCGAGCCGCGCGCGGCCGACCAGGCGTTCAACATCACCAACGGCGACGTGTTCCGCTGGTCGCGCCTGTGGCCGCGCCTGGCCGAGTATTTTGGCCTGCGTTGCGGCATCGTGCGGCCGCTGCGGCTGGAACGCTGGATGGCCGACAAGGGGCCGGTGTGGCGGCGCATCGCTGAACGCCACGATCTGCGCTATCCCGACGTCGCCGACGTGGCGCTGTGGCCGTATGGTGATTTCGTCTGGAACATCGACTGGGACGTGGTGTCCTCCATGAACCGCGCCCGGGCCGCGGGCTTCACCGGGCATGTCGATACCGCCGCGCTGTTCATCGACCACCTGAACGCCTACCGTGACCTGAAGATCCTGCCCTGAAGCAACGGAAACGTCCGCATGAGCCAATCCCTTCGCGGCGCCGACATCGTGATGCGCACGCTGGAACGCGCCGGCTACCAGCGCATCTTCACCCTGTCCGGCAACCACATCATGTCGTTGTTCGACGCGGCGCTGGAGACCAAACTCGACCTGGTGCACACGCGACATGAGGCAGCGGCCGTCCACATGGCAGACGCCTATGGTCGCCTGACCGGGGAGCCGGGCATTGCCATGGTCACCGGCGGCCCCGGCCACGCGAATGCGGTGTCCGCGCTGTTCACCGCGCTGGCCCAGGAAACCCCGCTGGTCCTGCTGTCCGGCCACACGGAAACCGATCAGCTCGGCCGCGGCGGCTTCCAGGAGCTGCGCCAGGCGGAAATGGCCGCGCCGGTCAGCAAGGCGTCGTGGATGGCAACCGATCCGGAAGCGCTGGGCGAGGACATAGCCAAGGCGCTGCGTATCGCCAAGTCCGGCCGGCCCGGCCCGGTGCATCTCAGCCTGCCGTCCGACGTGCTGGATGCGCAGGTTGCCGCCAACGCCATCCGCTGGCCCGAAGCCGCGGCGTTCGCCCCCACGCCGGTTCCACTGGCCGACGCGGCGGCCGACGCGGTGCTGGGCCTGCTCGCAGGCGCCAGCCGGCCATTGCTGATCGCCGGCCCGCAACTCGCCAACCCCACCGGGCGTGCCATGCTGGCTCGGCTGGAGAGCGCGCTGCAGGTGCCCACCTGCATCATGGAAAGCCCGCGCGGCTTCAACGACGCCACGCTGGGCGCCTTCGCCGACGTCGCAAAGCGTGCCGACCTGATCATCCTGCTTGGCAAAGCCCTCGATTTCACCATGAAGTTTGGTGTCGCGCCAGGAGTCGATCCGGCGTGCCGCTTCGTGGTGATCGATCCGGAAGGCGCGATCGTGGAGCGTGCGGTGCGCGAGCGCGGCGACCAGATCGCCTTCGCCTGCGTTGCCGATACCCGCCCGGCCGGCGAGACCCTGCTGCGCCGCGCCCGTGGCGGCGCACCCGAGTCTGCGTGGCTGGCGGACGCGCGCGCCTGCTTCACCGACCGCCCGGAGTCCTGGGCAACGCTCGCATCGCAAACGCCGGGCAAGCTGCACGCCGTCGAGGTGTTCCGCGCGCTGAAGCCGTATGTGGAGCGCAACCCCGACACGGTGCTGATCTGCGACGGCGGCGAATTCGCCCAGTGGGGACAAAGCGTGTTGCCCGTGGTGCCGCGCCGCATGATCAATGGCGTGGGCGGCTCGATCGGCAGCTCGCTGCCGATGGCCAACGCCGCCTGCATGGTGGAACCAAAGGCGCCGGTCTTCGCGGTACTGGGCGACGGCACGTTCGGCTTCCACATGGCGGAGTTCGAAACCGCCGTGCGGCGTAACCTGCCGTTGATCGCGGTGGTGGGCACCGATGCGCGCTGGAACGCGGAGCACAACCTGCAGGTCCGTGACTATGGCAAGGACCGCACGCATGGCTGCGAACTGCTGCCGACGCGCTACGACCGCGTCGTGGAAGCGCTGGGCGGCCACGGCGAACTGGTGGAGCGCGCCGACCAGATGTCCGGCGCCATCGAGCGCGCGATCGCCAGCGGTAAGCCGGCCTGCATCAACGTGATGATCGAAAGTATCCCGGCGCCGCTGGTGCGCCGCTGATGGCACCCGCGCGCCCCGGCGGGCTGACCGACACTGCCTTCGCGCAGGCGGTCGATCGTGCGGGCGCGTGGCTGCAGGCGTGGGATTCGCAGGGTACGCACCGTACCGGCACCGACGGTGATATCGCCGGCGCCGAATGGCTCGCACGGGAAGCCACGGCGCTGGGCGCTCAAGCGGCGATCGAGACTTTTGCCTTCGACCGGCTGGACCCGGTGGAGACGTATCTGGAAATCGACGGGCAGCGGATCGACGCGGTTCCGGTGTTCGATGCCCCGAGCACCAATCCGGCCGGGGTGTCCGGCACGGTCGGCGCCGTGGGATCGCAGGCAGCCATCGCGGTTGCGGAATTGTCGCCGCGGTCCGTCTATTCCGGCGACTATCGCGCGTTGCGCCAAAGTTCCGCACATGCGGCGCTGGTGATCGTCACCAGGGGGGACCTGCCCGGTCTTGCGCTGTTGAACGCGGAGCAGTTCCGCACGCCCTACGGCGCGCCGGCTATCCACGTAGCCAGTGACGCGGGCGATATCCTTCGCGCGGCGGTGGAGCGCGGCGCGTCTGCGAAACTGGTTTCCATCAGCCAGCGCACGCGGGCGCAAGCGCCGAACGTTGTCGTGCGGCGGGCGGGACGCGATGCGTCCCGGCCACCTCTGGTGGTGATGACGCCGCGCAGTTCATGGTGGCAGTCAACCGCCGAGCGTGGTGGTGGATTGGTGTGCTGGCTGGAATCGTTGCGCACGGTGCTGGCACTGTCTCCCGCGCGCGACGTGGTGTTCACCGCGAATAGCGGGCACGAGTTGGGGCATCTGGGGCTGGATGACTTCGTGGCCCGACATCCGGGCTGGGACGGGCCGCCGCCGGGTGGTGCCACGTGGGTGCACTATGGCGCGAACCTGGGAGCAGCGGGCGGTCAGTTGTCGCTGGTGTCCAATGACGACGCCCTGCGCGAAGCCGGCCTGGCGGCGCTGACCGAGGCGCGACAGACGCCGGACCTGACGCCGCCGAAAACGTTGGTGCCGAGCGGGGAAACGCGCGACATACACAAGGCTGGGGGGCGCTACCTGACGCTGGTCGGCAGCAACCCATGGTTTCATATGCCACAGGATCGCTGGCCGCATTCGGTCGATGTGCATGCCGTGGCACGCATTGCCGCGGCGGGCGCGCGTTTTGTGGCGGGTCTGGCCGAGCTGCGTTCCTGACGCATCGGCGATCGTTCAGACTCATAGGCGGCGAAGACGCCGTACGCATCGAAACCAGCGCGTTCCACTGCGGGTCTTCCGCGCTCCCGCGTCATGGCGGGGCCTGACCCGGCCATGTGCCCCCGTCCAGGCGTGTTCCCGTGCACGCCGACCCGATCGTTGCGGGGTGGATGGCCGGGTCAGGCCCGGCCATGACCACGTCTGTCGCGGCATGTACGCCCGATCCTTCGGCGGCCGCGATGTGGCGAGGTGCACCTAGACGGCCGCGACGGGGCGAGGTGCACGCACGCGGCCGCGACGGGGCCACGTGCACCTGCACGGGGATCATGCTGCGCGCCGCGGCAACTCCACCACGCCACTTCCCAGCACCGACACCTCGTCCGTCTGATTGCGCGCCTCCTGCGTGATCTCCACCAGATGCCGGCCGTCCTCCTCGAACTTTCGCGTCACCTGGCCGCGGATGAACAGCGTGTCGCCCTCGGGATTGTGCCGGCGGATCTTGCAGCTTGCGCGCCGCAGGAAGCCGTCGTCGCCCATCCAGTTGGTCAGGTGGTGAGTCAGCCAGGAACAGCGTTCCGGCCCGTAGTCATACGCCCCGGGCGCGCCGACCATGCGGGCGAATTCCGGCTCCCAGTGCACGCGTTCCGGGCAGTCCGGAATGCCGAAGCGGTTCGCGATGCCCAGACCGGAATGCGCCTTCACCTGCTTCCAGGCCAGCTTGTTGGCGCGGATGTACAGCCCGCCCCAGCCCTGCGCATAGGCGATGAACCCGGTGATCGTCATCGGGCCTTTCACCATCACCGGAAGCGCCTCGCCTTCCGCCACGTCGTCCCAGTAGCGCGGTTCCGCGCCACGCACCGTTTCCTGGTGATACAGGCGGTAGATGTCCGCCAGCTCCGTCTCCGAATACACGTGCGGCGGGCGGGCCTTCAGGTCGGTGTATTTGGTGCCCTGCTCCCGCGCCTGGTCCCGATCGGTGCGGAAGCACCAACTGTCCGCTTCCGCCACCTTGTCGCCGTGCTGGTTGAAGAACTCCACGTGATAGACCTGCTGCACGGCGCGGCCGGAAAAGCGGGTGTCATGCTCGACAAGGTCCTTCAGCCAGGCCTGCGTGGTGATCTCGTCATTGCGCAGCACCGGCTTGTGCCAGGTCCAGTCGGCGCCGGCCCACATCGCGTGCACGCCCGGCAGTCCGCCGACATAGCCGGATACGATCCGGCTGGTGGCGAACAGGAAGCTGGGCAGCGCCACGATGCCGCCGTAGCGCGTGCCGGCGGCATAGTCCGGATCGCACCACAGCGGGTTGTCGTCGCCGATGCCGTGCGCGTAGTGGCGGATCGAGTCGCGCGTGGCTTCATGGCACCACGGCTCCAGCGTGTTCTCGATCGGCACGCCGATGCGCTGGCGCAGCGCGTCCAGCCCCTGGTCGGTGATGCGCGGGAACAGCCGCTGCGTGTCGTTGCTCATTGATCCTCCACCTGGGTCTGCGCCGCTTCCAGGTCACGCAACACCTTGCGGTTCACCTTGCCGGCCGGCGTCTTCGGCAATTCCGTTACAAACGAGACAATCCGCGGATACTCATGCTGGCTGAGCCGCGTACGCACCAGGTCCTGAATGGACTGCACCAGCGCCGGTGTCTCCGGCTGGTCGGAGACGATGAACGCCTTCACGACCTGTCCGCGCAGGCTGTCCGGCACGCCGATCACCGCGGCTTCCCGTACCGCCGGATGTTTCAGCAGCGCGTCTTCCACCTCCACCGCGCCTATGGTCCAGCCGGCGGAGATGATCACGTCGTCTGCGCGTCCGCCGTGCCAGTAGTAGCCGTCTTCATCGATCCAGCCGCGGTCCTTGGTGGGAAACCAGGCGTTGTGACGCAACACCTTGATCTCGCCGACCTGGCCGGGCGCGCAGGGGGAGCCGTCCGGCGCCTGGACGTCCACGCGCACGCCGGGCACGGGTTTGCCCAGCGACCCGGGCTTCACGGGAAAGTCGTCGGCGCCGGGATAGTTCGCCAGGATCACGCCCACTTCCGTGGTGCCGTACATGCTGCACAGGCTGGTGCCGAAGGTGGCTTCGGCGAAGCGCAGGCTTTCGGTGTCGATCGGCTCGCCGGTGAAGGACAGCTTGCGGATCGTGTAGCGATAGCGGTCGGCAGCGCCGCTGGTGCGCATCATGCGGTAATGCGTCGCTGCGGCGGACAGGTTGGTGATCCCGAACTCGGACAGCGCGGCCAGCAGGCGTTCCGCATTGAAGCGGCCCGACATCGTGCCGGTTGCTACGCCCAGTCCGAGAGGAGCCAGCGTGCCGTGCCACAGCCCATGGCCCCAGGCCGGGGAAGACGGGCAGAAGAACCGGTCGCCGGGCCGGATGCCGGTGCCGTAAAGCGCCGCGACGGTGACCACGACGATGGCGCGATGCGTGTGGTGGATCGCTGCCGGCAATGCGCGCGTGGTGCCGGAGGTGTACCTGGAACATCGCCATGTCGCTGGCGGCAGTGTCCGGGACGAAGCGATCCGGGAAACGCTGCAGAGCCTGCATGAAGCCGGCATCGGGCACCACGATCCGCGTGTCCGGCAATTCCAGGCCATGCGCCTTTTCCGCGCTGGTCAGCAGCAGGCGCGGCTGGCAGTCGTCCACGCGCAGCCGCACGCCATCCGGCCCGAACAGCGTGAACAACGGCACCGCGACGGCACCGGCCTTCATGGCCCCGAACAGCGCCGCGTAGAACGGCAGCGAAGGCTCCAGCATGATCGCCACGCGATCGCCGCGGGCGATGCCCTGCTCCCGCAGCCAGTGCGCGAAACGTGCGGACCAGGCCGACAGGTCGGCAAAGGTCAGGATGTCGCTGCCGCCGTCATCGCGCGCGATGCGCAGCGCCACACGCCCCGGATCTGTCGCGTGCCGGTCCACGCATTCGTGCGTGATGTTCAGGTGGTCCCGGTCTCCGTCGAACAGCGCCCACAGCGCCGCGCCATCGAACGCCCGTTGCGCGTCAGCGTAGCGCGTCAGCTCTGTCAGTCGGACCATGCGCGCCCCTACAGCGCGGTCAGCGACGGCCACAGCGCATCCGCACCCCGCGCGCACATGAAGCTGCCAAGCCGCGCCGCCCATTCGGGGTCGGAGCCGAATTCCTCCCGCCAGGACCACAGGCGGCGTGTCGCCAGTTGCAGCGCGTATTCCTTGGTGAAGCCGATCGCACCGTGCACCTGGTGCGCCAGTTCCGAGGCGAGCGTCGCGGCCTCTCCCACGCGGGTCTTCGCGACGGCGACGCGGAATTCCTCCGCGTCGGGATCATGCTTTGCCAGCGCCTCGATGCCGAGGTTCGCCGCCGCCACCGCCGCCGCGGTCTGACCTGCCAGCACCGCCAGGTTCTGCTGCACGGCCTGGAACTTCGAAATCGGCCGGCCGAACTGCTGGCGTTCCTGTGCGTAGCCCACCGCCAGCTCCATCGCCCGTTCGAGTGCGCCCGACATCATCGTGGCGCGGGCCAGGGCACCGCGGCGGTACAGCGATGCGCGCGACACGCCGTGCTTCACCGCCGCCGCCGCATCGGCGGGAAGACGCGTCGCGTCGAAGCGCAGCGTGTCGCGCGGCTCGCCCGCCATGTTGCGGCCTTCACTGACCTCGGCGCCTTGCGTGCCGTCCAGCGACACGGCCATTTCGCCATCCGGCCCGTCGGCCAGCAGCACCACGCGCGCGGCGTTGCGCGCGTAGGGCAGGCGGCTGGCGGAGCCGGTCAGGCGCCAGCCGTTGCCGTCACGCGCCAGTGTCAGCGTGTCGGCGGCGCGCACCGGTCCGACGCTCATGGGGCCGTCGCTGAGTTCCACGCCGGCGCTTGCGGCAACCCAGCCGGCAAGCATGGTCTCCGCCAGCGGGACCGGCGCGGCATACCTGCCGGCGACGCGCAGCACGGCATAAAGGTCGGACCATTCCGCATCAGCGCCGCCCGCCGATTCCGGCAGCGCCGCGAGCGGCACGCCTGTTTCGCTGATCGCCTGCCACAGATCGTCGGCGAACACGCCGGTTTCGGCACGGTCGATCACCTGCTTGGTGCACTTGTCCTCGAACAGCCGCCCGACGCTTTCCAGCAGCATCCGGGTTTCGTCACGGATTGCCATGATGGTTTCCTTCAGTGCGACGCGTCATACGCATGGGACAGACCCATAGCCGGACGTGTTCCCGACTCTCACCCACACATCCGTATCGGGCAGTAGCCGCCAATGTTGCCCACCTCGTCATGGTCGGCGCAGGCCGGCCATCCACGTCTTTGTCATGCGGGACGCATTGTTGCATGCATCCTCAGCAGGAACGGCAGTGGACGTGCGGCGGGGATGCCTTCGGCATGACGCAGTCGTGGATGGCCGGCCTTCGCCGACCATGACGCGGCGGACGGGGCGGGGTACGGACGGGGCCAGCGGCACCCCGCGACAAAGGTAGTGCGCGCCGCATCACCGCAGCCCCAGGCCGCGGGCGATGATGCCGCGCAGGATCTCCCGCGTGCCGCCCTGGATCGACAGGCGTGGCGCATTCATCGTCGTGCGTGCGATCATCGCGGCATAGGTGTCCACCGCCTCCAGCTCCGGTTCGGCCGGGAAGATCTGGCGCGCCACCACGGGGATGTCCTGCTCGTAGCGCGTGCCCAGGTCCTTCACCACGGCGGACTCGCTGTTGGGGTTCAGCCCCTCCTGCAGCATGCCGGCGATCGACAGCGACATGCTGCGCAGCGTTGCCAGTTGCGCGATCAGCTTGCCCAGCGCGGCGGCCGTTGCCTTGTCCGGGTTGGGCCCGGCAATCCGCACCATTTCCCGCAGCATCTGGAAGAACACCAGGAAGCGGTCGGGCGCACTGCGCTCGAACGACAACTCGCTGGTGACCTGCTTCCAGCCCTCGCCTTCCTTGCCCAGCAACAGCCAGTCGGGCACGAACACGTCGGTCAGGAAGATCTCGTTGAAATGGTGCTCACCCAGCAGGTTGTGCACCGGACGGATGTCGATGCCGGGTGACTTCAGGTCCAGCAGGAACTGCGTGGCGCCGGCGTGGCGGTCCACCTCCTCCTGCCCCTGCTGCGCCATCTTGCAGAACAGGATCGCATAGTCCGAGCGATGCGCGTTGGACGTCCACAGCTTGCTGCCGTTGATCCGGTAACCACCGTCCACTTTCACCGCGCGTGTGCGCGTGCCGGCCAGGTCGGACCCGGAGTTCGGCTCGCTCATGCCGATGCAGAACGTCAGCTCTCCGGCGGCGATCTTCGGCACGAAGAACTGCTTCTGCTCCTCGGTGCCGAAGCGCAGGATGTTCGGGCCGCTCTGCCGGTCGCCGGTGTAGTGCGCGGACAGCGGTGCGCCGGCCACCAGCATTTCCTCGATCACCACATAGCGTTCGAAAGCCGAGCGCTCGTGGCCGCCGTATTGTTTCGGCCAGGTCATGCCGATCCAGCCGCGTTTGCCCATCGCGCGGGAGAAGTCACGGTTGAACCCGCCGCGCGAGAAACCCATCAGGTGTTCGTGTTGCTTGATGAACGCGCGCACCTCGGCCCGCATCGCTTCCGCCTCGGGCGGCAGTTCGACGGGATCGAAGCGGAACATCGGGACGGCCATGCGACGTTGCTCCCGGGCGATCGTTGGTTATGTCCTGGATCATAGGGGCGCTTTCCGGCACCTGTCATGCCCCCGGCCAATCGCCTCCGGAACAGTGAAGCAGATTGGACATTCGCCAATCCTGTGGCACGCTTTCGCCACGAGCGCCGCCCCCGCCGGAAGCGGGCAAAAGGCGAAGGCAAAAGGGACATCCGATGGAAAGCAACGCTGCGGACGTGGACTTCCTGTCCGGCATCCGTGTGGTCGATCTCACCCAGTTCGAGGCCGGCCCCTCCTGCACCGAAGCCCTCGCCTGGCTCGGCGCCGAGGTGGTGAAGATCGAGAACCCGAAGATGGGCGATCCCGGCCGCCGGCTGCGTCCCGGCGAACCGGACAACGACCCGTACTATTTCCACGTGTTCAATGCGAACAAGAAGTCCATCACCGTCAACCTGAAGTCGCCGCGCGGCCTGAAGCTGGTGCAGGACATGCTGCGCAAGGCCGATGTCTGCGTGGAGAATTTCGCCCCCGGCACGATCGAGCGGCTAAACCTGGGCTACGACGCGGTGCGGGAACTGAACCCCAACATCATCTATGCCTCGGTGAAAGGCTTCGGCGAGGGCAGCCCGTACGAGAAGAACCTCGCCTTCGACATGATCGCCCAGGCCTGCGGCGGCACCTTCAGCGTGACCGGAGATCCCGACGGCCCGCCGACCCGCCCCGGCATTTCGCTGGGCGACACCGGCACCGGCATGCTGATGGCGATCACCGTGCTGGGCGCGCTGCACAAGCGCGCGGCCACTGGCAAGGGCTGCCGGCTGCAGGTCGCGATGCAGGATGCGATCATGCACTACATGCGCATCAACTTCGCCACCCAGGCACTGACCGGCAAGCCGGCGCAGCGCGGCGGCAGCAAGGTGCCGGGAATCAGCAACGCCCCGATGGGCCTGTATCCGTGCAAGCCGGGCGGACCCAATGATTACGTGTACATCATGACCAGCCGAGCGAACCCGGAACACTGGGACCGGCTGCTGAAACTGGTCGGGCGGGAAGACCTGATCGGCGACCCGCGCTACGCCACGCCGGCCATGCGCGTGCAGAATGAGGCCGAGGTGGACGAAATCATCGCCGCCTGGACGCGCCAGCACACCAAGCATGAGGCGATGCAGGCCGTTGGCAGCGTGGGCGTGCCGGCCGGCGCCGTGCTGGACACGATGGAGCTGCAGAACGACGAAAGTTTCGAGCGTCGCGGCATCATGCAGACGATCCACCACCCGACGCACGGCGACTTCAAGATGCCGGCCTGGCCGGTGCGCATCGACGGCAAGCCGCCGCGGGCAACCACCTCGCCGGTGCTGGGACAGCACACCGCGGACGTGCTGGAGTCCTGGCTGGGCATGAGCGCGGCGGAGGTCGCCGCGTTGCGCGAAGACGGCGCCGTCTAGCCGCCGCCACTGGTCGCCTTCGCCCGGTTCGGTGATAATCCGCCGGAAGCGCCCGCAGGCCGCCGGTCCCGAGGGATCAGGCCCATGCGGGCGCAACGGACGGACGAGGGGGCTCCAGGAATGCAGAAGCGAATTGCCGTGGTGGGTGCCGGCGCGGTCGGTGGCTATGTCGGGGCCAGCCTTGCGCATGCTGGTCACGACGTGACGCTGATCGACCCGTGGCCGGAGCATGTGGAAGCGATCCGCGCCAACGGCATGAACCTCTACGGCATGACGGAAGCCGAACGCCGCACCGTCAAAGTGCCGGCCATGCACCTGACCGAGGTGCAGTCCCTGGCCAGGCAGCGGCCGATCGACATCGCATTGGTGTCGGTGAAATCGTACGACACGATCTGGGCCTGCATGATGATCGCCCAGTACCTGGCACCGGGCGGCTTCGTCGCCTCCATGCAGAACTGCGTCAATGAGGAGCGCGTCGCATCCGTGGTCGGCTGGGGCCGTACGCTGGGCATCATCGTCGGCGGCGGCGTCGGCGTGGACCTGTATGAGCCCGGGCATATCCGCCGCGGCTACGCCAAGCGCCCTGACGTCACCGCCTTCTATGTCGGCGAGCCCACCGGCCGCATCACCCGCCGCGCGCAGGAACTCGCGGCGATCATGAATGACGTGGACAAGGCCCAGGCCACCGACAACCTGTGGGGCGAGCGCTGGACCAAGCTGTGCGTCAACGGCATGCGCAACGGTGTGTCCGCCGCCACCGGCCTGGGCGGCAACGAGCGTGACACCCACGACGCCATCCGCCGCATCTGCATCAAGCTCGGCTCGGAATCCGTCCGCGTCGGCCAGGCGCTGGGCTACAGGCTGGGCAAGATCGGCGCACTGGATCCCGAGAAGCTGGCGCTGGCCGGGGAAGGCGACCGCGCCGCGCTGGACGAGATCGAAACCGCGATGCTGGCCGGCACCGACGGAAGCTGGCGGGCGCCGTACCAGCGCCCGTCCATGGCGCAGGACATGGCCAAGGGCCGCCGCACCGAGATCGAGCTGATGAACGGCTACATCGCCAGCGAAGGCGCCCGCGTCGGCGTGGCCGCGCCGACCCACGAGATGCTGACCCGCCAGGTTCTGCGCGTGGAACGGGGCGAAATCCCGCCGCGGCCGGAGAATGTGCTGATCAACGCGTAGCCCCCGTTCGCCACGTGTCGTTGTGACGCCGAAGGCACCCGAAGATACCGGGGTTCGCAAGGCGACGGACCCGGCCGCCCGCATGACTGCGTTCCGCATGCCAACGAAGTGGATGGCCGGCCGGCGCCAGAGATGGTGGCGTGGGCAATGCCGGCAGATGGCCGGTCGGTTTGTTGCGCTTCGACCGCCGGGCGCACCGCTTTGGCACCCCGCCGGTTCGTGGCCGCCCAGAGCCCGTATTGCGCCCGGCGGGTATGCAGCCCGCTTGATCTGAATCAACCCCATTTCCGCAACTTCTGGTATTCAGCCCGTGGTGTCGCGCTACCGTCGATAGGAAAATGTCCGTGGCCTTCGTGCAGATGCTTCACCACGAAGCGCAAACCTCGACCCGCTCACAGTTGGCGGACTGAACCGCGCATGTTGTCGGATCCCGTCCTCGATGCCGCCGTCCTGAACGCGGCCTGCGAGGAGACGCGCAACGGCATATTGGTGCTGAATTCGCTCGGCGAGGTGGTCAAATCGAACCAGCGGCTCGCCGCCATGTTCGCACTGCCCGCGGACGTGCTCTCGCCTGGTGCAGCCGGTGTGATCGGCGTGCTTGCCAGCCGGTTGGCCCAGCCGTCCCGCCTTGCCGGAGTGGAGCAGGCGATCGCCGCGGATCGATCGTCGCGCCTGGATGAAGAACTGGAGTTGGCCGGCGGCAGCATTCTGGAACTGCGCACGGTCCCGGTGGAGGCGGCCGACGACCGCCCCCCGGCACGCCTCTGGATGTTCCGCGACGTCACCGAGCAGCGCCGCGCCGAACGGCGGCTGGTCGAGGAGGAAGCGAAGTTCCGCGGCATGGTCGAGCAGGAACTTGCCGGCGTCTGCATCATCGACCAGGCACAGCGGCTGGCCTATGCCAACCCGCTCTTTGCCGGCTACTTTCAATGCGAACCGGAAGCGATCATTGGCCGGCCGGTGCAGGCGTTCGTGCCGCGGGACGAATGGCAACGCGTGCAGACGGCGCTTCGTGCGTTGCTTGCCGGTCAGCAGACCGCAGTGCGCCTGACCTATGCAGCCGAGGACCACGGCGGCCGGCCGGTCGATATGCTGGTGCATGCCGCGGCGGCGCAGTATCGCGGCGCGCCGGCTGTGATCGTCCTGTCACTGGATATCAGCGCCGTGGAGGCGGCCAGGCGGGAACTCACCTTCGCCAACATCATCATCGAGCAGAGTCCGGTGGTTCTTTTTCAGGCCGAAGCGAACCCGGAATTTCGTCGCACCTATGTGTCCCGCAACATCACCCGCTTCGGATACACACGCGAGCAGGCCTATCAGGGCTGCTTCCGTTTCCCCGATTTCGTGCTGCCGGCCGACCGGCCGGCGGTGATGGCGGGGGTCCAGGCCATGCTGAACGGGTCCGCCGACCTGTTCGAACAGGACTACCGCGCCATCATTGCCGATGGCTCGGTCCGCTGGCTCCACGCCCGCACGGTGCCGATCCGCGATGCGTCGGGGCAGACCACCGCATTTCGCGGCACACTGATCGACGTGACCGAGCGCAAGCAGGCCGAGCAGTCGCTGGCCAAGGTCAACCGGACGCTGCGCACGCTGACCAGCGGCAACGAGGCGATGGTCCGCGCGGCCTCGGAACAACAACTGCTGGACGACATGTGCCGGGTGCTGGTCGAAATCGGCGGCTATCCGCTGTGCTGGATCGGCTTCGTTGACCCGGCCGGTGGCGGACTGCCGCGCATCGCCGCGCTGCGCCAGCGCGATACGGCAAAGTCCGCGACGGAACGGTCGCTGCCGGCGATGGTGCGGCCGGACAGTGCGGCGGTTGCCGCGGTGAACCGCGGCAGCGTGGTGATCCAGCACCGGGACGAATGCAACTGCACTCGGTCCGACCAGGGCGGGGAACCCTGCCCATGGACCGCGTCGGCGGCCTTTCCGGTCACTTCCGTCGGCGCGGCACCCGGTGTGATGGTGCTGGCCGCCGACACGGATGGTTGTTTCGACGCGGACGAGATCCGATTGCTGTCGGAACTTGCCAGCAACCTGGGCTTCGGCATCCAGTCGCTGCGGGCGCATGCCGCCCGCGATGCCAATGCGCAACGGCTGCGCGAGATCATGAGCGCCATCGTTCAGGCGCTGATCAATACGCTGGAACAGCGCGACCCGTACACGGCCGGGCATCAGCGCCGGGTTGCGGTCCTCTCCGCCGAGATCGCCCGGCTGATGGGCCTGCCGGACGACGACATCGAGGGCATTACGCTTGCCGCCCTGGTGCACGACGTGGGCAAGATCCGTGTTCCGGCGGAAATCCTCGCCAAGCCGGGCCGGCTCAGTCGCCTGGAGTACCAGCTTGTGCAGGCGCATGCCGAGGCCGGCTACGAAATCCTGAAGGGCATCGACTTTCCCTGGCCGGTCGCCCGCATGGTGCGGCAGCATCATGAGCGGATGGATGGGTCGGGCTATCCGGACGCGCTGCGCGGTCCGGACATCCTGATGGGTTCGCGAATCATCGCAGTCGCCGACGTGGTGGAGAGCATGACGACGCATCGCCCGTACCGCCCCGCGCTGGGGCAGGAAGCGGCACTGGCCGAGATTGCCCGTGGCCGTGGCCGTCTCTACGACGCCGCGGTGGCAGATGCCTGCACGGCGCTGTTCGCGCAGCACGGCTTTGAGCTGCCGCAGGCTGGCAAAATGTAACCGCGCCTGCTTGCCCAACGCCCGCCTGTGCGGGTGGCTGGTGACGCGGCGACGACGTGCTGTGGGTGGTTCCGGGGTCGCGCGGTCGCCATGCCGGATCGCAGGCCCGCCCTTGCGGCGTGACCTGGCCTCGGCCATCAGGATGACCGCATGAGTCCGCGCCCCGAATCGCTTGCCGCCCCCGGCCTGACGCCACCGCACGGCTTCTTCACCCGGCGTGGTGGCGTGTCGGCCGGACCGTTCGCCAGCCTGAATTGCAGCCTGTCCGGACAGGACGACCGCGACGCCGTGCTGCGCAACCGCGTGCTCGCGGTGCAGTCGCTGGGCGGCGACCCGAACGGCCTGGTTGGCCTGACCCAGGTGCATGGCGCCGTGGCAGTCCGGGTCACCGCGGCCTGGCCGGCCGGGGCAGGACCGCGCGGCGATGCCATGGTCACCGACAGGCCGGGAATCGCGCTGGGCATCGTGACCGCGGATTGCGCCCCGGTGCTGTTCGCCGACATGGCCGCCGGAGTGGTCGGCGCAGCGCATGCCGGCTGGCGTGGCGCGGTCGCCGGGGTGCTGGATGCGACGGTGCAGGCGATGCGCGACCTCGGCGCACGGACCGAGCGGATCGTCGCGGCGGTCGGGCCCTGCATCGGCCAGGCGTCGTATGAGGTTGGCCCCGATCTGCGCGATGCGGTGCTGGCCGAAAACGCGGCCGATGACCGCTTCTTCGCGCCCGGCCGTCGTGCGGCGCGCTGGCAGTTCGACCTCGCCGGCTACTGCGTGGCGCGTCTGTCCGCGGCCGGGCTTGGTCGCGTGGAGACCGTCGCGGCGGATACCGCGGCGGACGAGGACCGCTTCTTCAGCCACCGCCGTCGCACATTGAACGGCGGCGGTCCGATCGGACACCAGATCGCGATCATTCGCCACCCGGGGTGACGCGGAGCCGGGATCGTCGCGCTGCGGCTCACCGGGGCCCACCCGGAACGGGTTACCCGCTGGCCCCGTACCTCCGGTCGTTCACCTCCTGCTGCAGTCGTTCCAACCCGCGATCGCGCAGCCCGAGCTGCCGCAATGCGTCGAGCGTGGACGACAGGTAGTCCGCACAACTGCCCAGATTGCCGCTGGCCGAGGCCAGGCGGTCGGCCACGGCCGGTTCGTCCAGCCGTCCCGCGTAGCGCGGGTGGGTGCGGTTGACCACGAAGGTGACCGCACGCACCGGGCCCTCATGGGTGTGCGCGGTCACCCAGTGGGAGCGATAGGCGCCGGTGAACAATTCCCGCCGCCAGGCCAGCAGCAGTTCCGCGCGCGCCTCGGCGGCCGGAATGCGGAACAGCATGCCGGCGCAGGAGCCGCCGCGGTCCAGGGCCAGCATCAGGCCGGGGTTCTGCGGAGACCCGCGGCCGATCTGCAGCCACAGGCAGAAGCGCCGGTGCCAGCCCCGGATCGAGCCGGCGCAGTGTTCCGCGTATTCCAGCGCCGGGTTCCACATCAGCGAACCGTAGCCGAACAGCCAGACATCCGTCTTCGGTGGGTGCTGCGCCAGTTTGGCGTCGAGGTCGGCCTGGATCTCGGCTTCGGACAATAGCCGGGTTCCCGGCGGCATGCGGCGGCGCGCATCGGCGAGCAGCGAGCCGTCACGCAGGCCCTCGCGGGTGATGGTGATGCGCTCCGCGGGTGCCGGGGTGGCGACCGGAAGCTGCGCGGCGTCCTCGTCCTCGGTCAGCGGCGCAGGCTGGGCGTCATCCGGAGTCATGCGCGCGGTCGGAATGCCACGAACGGCAGTTGTTCGACCAGCCGGCGGCGGGCCGCGTCGGACCCGTCATAGGTCCAGCCCAGCAGGCGGCTCAGCACGCCGCGGATGATCGGGAAGACGAAGCGGTTGCGGTGTTCATAGGCCTTGAATACCCGGACGGCTTCCTCGGTGCCGAGGATGCGGTGGGTTGCGACGAAGCGTTGCGTGCCGATGATCACCTCCGGGTGCGGCGTCGCCGCAATGTTGCGCAGCCACTGGGCGTTGCGGCCGAAGCCGCTGACCACGACCGCTTCGCCGACCTGCGGCCGGTACTCCACGACTTCCAGCACCGTGTGGCGGGGCAGGCCGGTGCGGCGGCCGACATGGGCCAGCAGCAGGAAGCGGTGGCCGAGCAGCCAGCCGCCGTGCCAACGATACAGATACACCGGCGCCCGGAACAGTCGGCGCGTCAGGGCGTTTGGTCGGAGCGTTTTCATCGCGGTGGTTCGTCATGTGGTGCGGGACAGTCGGCGCAGGCCCATGCTCCGCCTCGGAGCGGCCCTGTGGTGGGCCGGCGGACAGGCCGCGGCTCGCCGGCCAGCATGCCAGATCCACGGCCAATCAGCCGGAAAACTTCGCGCGCGGCGAGCGGCGAGCGGCGATCGCCGGTCATGGGCCGCATCGCCGCGAGGTTGAGCCCGACCGCGCGGCAGGCGGTTGCCGACGCGGCCGCAACATTGCGGTGAGTGCGGCGCGTCAGCGCGGACGTGCCTGCCCTTCATACATGAACGTGGCGATCCGCGGCCCGCGCATGTAGCCGGTGCGCAGGTCCGCGGTGTCAAATCCGGCCGCAGTGACCAGCGCGCTCACCTCGCGGTTGAGGTGACAGCCGCCGGCTATCCGCCGCCACGCCGGCGTCACGCGGTCCTGCCAGACGCGCACGCCCGGATCGGGCGCCCGTCCGTGTTCCACGAAGATCAGCCTTCCGCCGGGCTTCAGCACCCGCCGCGCCTCGCCGAGCACCTTGACCGGGTCGGCGACGCTGCACAGCGTCCAGGTGGTGAGCACCGTATCGACGCTGTGGGTGTCCATCGGCAGGTTCTCGCCGCCCGCTTCGCGCAGTTCGATCGGGAACGGCGCATCGGAGCGGTGCCGGGCCGCGATCTGCAGCAATTCCGGCGACGGATCAATTCCCACCACCGATCGCACGTCCGGGCCGTAGAACGGCAGGTTGCCACCCGCGCCTATGCCGAGTTCCAGGACGCGCCCGCTGGCGGCGCCCGCGGCCCGCGTCCGGGTACGGCGCCAGCGGCTTCTGTCGCATCACCCATGCCAGGATGGGTGGCAGAACAAACCGTTCATAGAAACTCATGCCGTGCTCGGCTCCCGCCTGTGCCGTCCTCAACATGCGCCGGCGTGGCCCGTTTCCAAGCCTACCGGGCGGGCATCGGCGGGGCTACAACACCGGACCGCGTGCGCATCGGACCAGTCAGGGAGACATCGCGATGACCGACACCGGCACCGCCTATGAGCTGCCGCCGCCCACCTACGAAGCCGAGCTGACCGAGGTGGGGCGCGGCACGCCGATGGGCGAACTGTTGCGGCGCTACTGGCACCCCGTCGGCCTGTCCGCCCACGCCTCCGCCACGCCAAGCCGCGTTCGGGCGCTGGGCGAGGACCTGGTCCTGTTCCGCGACGGGGCCGGACGGCCGGGCCTGCTGCACGCCCGTTGCTGCCATCGCGGCACCACGCTGTATTACGGCCGCGTCGAGCCCGACGGGATCCGCTGCTGCTACCACGGCTGGAAGTTCGACACCGAAGGCCTGTGCCTGGAACAGCCGATGGAGCCCGACGGCGGCCGTCATCGTGCCCGTATCCGCCAGCCCTGGTACCCGGTGCAGGAACGCTATGGCCTGATCTTCGCGTACATGGGACCGCCGGCGCGCAAGCCGGTGCTGCCGCGATATGAATGCCTGGATGTGATGGACCCGGGCGAGTTCGTCGAGGCCGACAACTCATCCCTGGGCGGCGGCGGCCCGGCGATCATCCCCTGCAACTGGCTGCAGCACTTCGAGAACGTGGTGGATCCGTTCCATGTGCCGGTGCTGCACGGCTCGTTCTCCGGCGCGCAGTTCACCAACGCGATGGCGGCGCGGCCCGAGGTGTCGTTCTCGGCCGGAGAGCGCGGCGTGACGGTGCGTTCCACCCGCCCGGCGGAGGACGGACGGGTGTTCTACCGCGTCACCGAAGCGGTGCTGCCGACGCTGCGCGTGGTGCCCAACCCGCGCGTGGCCCAGTTCGCGCGGGTGGAATCGATCGGCTGGGTGCTGCCGATCGACGACACGTCCTTCCGCATCTACGTCGCCGGCCGGGTGCGGGAGGCCGGCGACATCGGTCGCATGCGCTCGAAGTTTGCCGGCAAGTTCTGGTGGGACCTGAGCGAGGACGAACACCGCGCGATGCCCGGCGACTATGAAGCGCAGGTGGGCCAGGGCCCGGTCACGCTGCACTCGGAGGAACGCCTGGCCTCCACCGATGCCGGCATTGCCATGCTGCGTCGCCTGCTGCGCCGTCAGGTGCGCGCGGTGGCGGAGGGGCGCGACCCAGTCGGTGTCAGCTTCGATCCCGACGCGCCGCCGATCCCGTTCGAAGCCGGCAACTACATCCGGGATGCCTAGCGGCAACAGCCTCGCCCTGCCTTGTGGAAACGGACCGGGAAGAGAAGTCGTGCGTCCACGATCCGAGCGGGCAATTCCTTCGCCGGCTGGTCCTGGAAGCGGACCCGTTCGGGGGCAGCCAATGTCCCGGGGGACATCCACACCTGCGCAGGCTCCCGAACCTGCGTGGCGCCCAGACCTGCATCGCCCCGCCCGAACATTCGGCGAAACCACGCCGCAACACCGTTTCGCTGACACTGCCGTTCCCCGGCCCCTGACAGTGCGTCCCTGAACGGCGGCCCGGAAATCCCGGCAAGGACGGCGCCACGCTGCAATGCAGGTGTCATTCGCGACCTCTCCAGCCTCCAGCCCGGCGCGCAGTGCTCCGGCCTCCGGCGTCAGCCAGCTCCGCCGTACGCTGCCGCTCGCCGCGGCCCTGATCGGCTATGCCATCTTCCTGTTCGCGCCACAGGTACTGAACGACGGCGACACCTGGTGGCAGATCGCGGCCGGACAATGGATCCTGCGACACGGCGCGGTGCCGTACACCGACCCGTTTTCCTATACCTTCGCCGGTGCACCCTGGACCGCGCATGAATGGCTGTCGGAAGTGTTGAGCGCCCAGGCCTTCCGGGTGGGCGGCTGGGACGGGCTGCTGATGCTCTATGGCGCCGCGGCCGCGCTGGCCTTCGGCCTGCTGGCGGTGCATCTGGCACGGTGGGCCGACGGGCTCTGCCTGGTCCTGTTGCTGCTTCTGGGCCTTGCCTGCACCGCCGGCAGCCTGCTCGTCCGGCCTCATCTGCTCGCCCTGCCGGTGCTGGAGGCGTGGACGGCGGGCCTGTTGATCGCGCGCAGCCGAAATGCCGCGCCCTCGGTATGGCTGTTGCCGCTGATGGTGCTGTGGGCGAACCTGCATGGCAGCTTCATCCTGGGGCTGGCGCTGCCGCTTCCGTTCGCACTGGAAGCCGTCATAGCCGCCGCCGGGCGTGACCGCGGGCGCGTGGTGCGCACCTGGGCCGTGTTCATCGCCGGCGCCTTCGCCGCGGCGCTGGCGACGCCGCAGTTCTGGCACGGGCTGGTATTCCCGTTCCGCCTGATTCGCATGCACGATCTTGCCGCCGTCACCGAGTGGCGGCCGACCGATTTCAGCCACCTGCAGCCGCTCGAGATTGCCCTGATGGCGCTGCTGTACGTGACCTGGTCGCGCGGCATCCGGCTACCCGTCCTGCGGCTTCTCCTGCTGCTCGGGCTGCTGCATCTCGCGCTGGCGCACGGCCGGCACCAGATGCTCGCCGGCGTGATCGGCGCGCTGCTGCTGGCGGAACCGCTCGGCCGGGCTTTCGGCGGCTCCTCTGTGTCGGATTCACGTCGTCGCCGGTTTGCACCCGGCGCGGGATGGGTGGCCGCGGGGCTGGCCATGGTGTTGGTGCTGACCGGGCTGCGCCTGGCTTATCCCTTGACCAGGCAAAACGATGCGGTCTCGCCGATGGCCGCGCTCGACCGCGTGCCGGCGGAGGTCAGGCGAATGCCGGTGTTCAACGCGTACGATTTCGGCGGCTACCTGATCTTCCGGGGTATTGCGCCGTTCATCGACGGCCGCACCGACTTGTACGGCGACCGCTTCATGTCGGCCTATCTCCGCGCCGCACGCGGCGATACGGCGGCGTTTCAAGGCATTGTCGCGACCTACCACGTGCACTGGGCACTGCTGCACCCGACCTCGCCCCTGGCGCTGAACCTGGCCGGACTGCCGGGGTGGCGGCGTCTTTACGGTGACCGGTTCGCCGTCGCCTTTGTCCGTACCGGGCAGGCGGCGCGACGCGGGGCCGGCGCTGCCAGGTAGCGGTTTGGCGGCTCAGGACCGGGCGGGATCACCGCGGCGCAACCGGTGCAGCGTGACCTCCGGCGGGCAGTTCAGTCGTGCATCGACGATCGAGGTGCCCGACCCGGTCGCCGTGTAGCCGGTCATCTGGTGATAGCGCCACGATCCGCGGGCGATGCGGCGCGGGCTGTCGGCGTCGGTCAGGATCGGCTGGCCGCCGGGCAGGCAGATCTGCCCGCCATGCGTATGGCCGCACAGCATCAGGTCGAATTCGGCATGCGCGGCCTGGCGGAACGGCTCCGGCGTGTGCGACAGAAGGATGGATACGGCGTTGGGCGGGATCTCGTCGGCGGCACGGTGGAAGTTGTCCAGCCGGTAGAAATGGGCGTCCTCGATGCCGGACAGGTAGATCGCCGCGCCGCTGCGATGCAGCGCGGTCCACTCGTTGATCAGCAGCGTGTATCCCATCGCCTCCATCGCCGGGACCATGCGCAGGGAGTCGTGGTTGCCCAGGATCGCATACACGCTGCCGTTGAGATGCGGCCGGACCTCGGCCAGGCCGGCCAGCGCGGCATCGAACGCGCCGTAGGTGCGGGCGCGATAGTCCCCGGTCAGCACGCACACGTCGTATTCGAGGTCCCGCACCGTGCGGATCAGCGCCGAGGCCATGTCCGGCGCCGCGTCCAGGTGCAGGTCGGTGATGTGCAACAGGGTATAGCCGTCGAATTCCTCGGGAAGGTGCGGCAGCGTCACCACGTGCTCCTGCACCTGGATCGCGCGGGCGTTGCGGCGGGCGCGCCGGGACAGGCCCAGCATGTTCAGGCCGACCCGCACCAGGCCGTGGATGCTGTACCAGTTCTCCAGATGGAAGAAATGGCGGCCGGGGCCGAAGACATGCGCCTCGAAGTCGTGTTCCAGCCCCAGGCGCTGGCGCACGTGCAGCCGGCCGAGGCGCGGCTCCAGCGCCGTCAAAGCCGAACGTTCTTCCGGTGAGAATTCGGGCGAGCGACGCGGTTTCAGGCGAGCAGCCCCCGCTTGGCGAGGTTGCGCATCAGCGCGCCAGCACCGAAGCGCCAGGGCTCGCACTGGTCGGTGGGGCGCATGCGGTTGACCAGGCGGCCCAGCTTCGGGGCGGCGATGGTGACGAGGTCGCCGGACTTGTGGGTGAACCCCTTGCCAGGAGCGTCGCGGTCCTCCACCGGTGCGAACATGGTGCCTAGGAACAGCACCGCGCCGTCCGGATAGGGATGATGCGCGTTGACCATCTGCGCCACCAGGTCGGCGGGGTCGCGGCTGATCTTCGCGATGGAGGATTCGCCCTGCAGCACGAAGCCGTCCGGGCCCTCGACGCGCAGGGTGACGGTGGTGTTGCGGATGTCGTTCAGCGTGAAGCCGGCGTCGAAGAAGCGCAGCAGCGGCCCGATGGCGCAGGAGCCGTTGTTGTCCTTCGCCTTGCCCAGCAGCAGGGCGGAGCGGCCCTCCACGTCGCGCAGGTTGACGTCATTGCCCAGCGTCGCCGCGACGATGCGGCCATCCGAGGTGGCAGCCAGCACGACTTCGGGTTCCGGGTTGTTCCAGGAGGAGTTCGGGTGGATGCCCGCGTCCATCGCCGTGCCGACCGAGGCCATGGGCTGGCACTTGGTGAAGATCTCGGCGTCCGGGCCGATGCCCACTTCCAGGTACTGGCTCCAGGCGCCCTGGTCGATCAGCACCTGCTTCAGGTGTTCGGCCTCCGGCGAGCCGGGCTTCAGTCGGGCAAGGTCGTCGCCGACCAGGCGGTTCACCTCGGTGCGGATGGCGGCGGCGGCGCTCATGTCGCCACGGGCGCGTTCCTCGATCACCCGTTCCAGCATGGAGACGGCGAAGGTGACGCCGGCCGCCTTCACCGCCTGCAGGTCGATCGGCGCGAGCAGCCAGGGGCGGGCCGGATCACGCGCGTCCGGCGGGGTGTTGGCGAGCAGGGTGGCGATATCGCCGATTGCCTCACCCGGTGCGGCGCGCAGGGCGGCGGCGGGATCCGGTGCCTCGCACAGGTCCCGCATGGTGGGGAAATGACGGGAGATATCCACCGCGGCGCCGTCGCGCACCGCGACCACCGCGGGGCCGCCGAGCTCCGGGCGCCACACCCGGCCGGCGAGCGCGGCCTGGCCGGCGTCGTCCGGCAAGGCGGGGCGGGCGGCATCGGCGAGCTGGTTCATACGGGGGTGCTCCTGGACGAGTGGGACGGCGTCGCGACGGGGCGGATAATACCGACAGACATGGGCTTTTACACGTGGTCAGCGCGCGGTCATGGCCGGCGACGAAGGCTGGCATCCGATCCCGCGTGAGTCATCGCGAGCGTGATCGCTGGCCGACCGGACCACCTCGTGGTGGGCGCAGGCCCGTCAGCCCTGGCGGTGTCGTGCGGGACGCGTCCTCTCCGAATGCTGTACTCGAGGCTTCCCCTGCCATCCGGCCGCGGGCCTTGGGCCGGTCAGCTCGGATCGGCCGCCGGCCGGGGCGGCGGGCTGGCCTCGGGCGCCGGCAGCGTCTTCAGATACGCGATGATGTCGCGCCGCCGTGCCGCGTCCGGCAGGCTGAACGGCATGGCGGCGCCGGGAATGAACTGCCGGGGGCTGGCGAGCCATGCGTCCAGTGCGTCAACGCTCCACACCACGTTCGCCTGGGCCAGTGCCGCCGAGTAGGGGAAGCCGTTCACGCTGCCCGCCCTGCGGCCGACGATCCCGGACAGCAGCGGGCCGGTCCTGTTCCGGTCCAGCGCGTGGCAGGTGCCGCAGGTGGACTGGAAGAGCATGCGGCCGGCCTCGGCATCCGGCGGGGCGGCGCCGAGCCGCGCCAGGTCCTTGGCACCGGCGGGCTTGAGGGATTCGAAGAACGTGTAGGACAGGGTGATGTTGTGCACCTCGGCCGTGCCGGGGTCGGTCGCCAGCTTGGGATCGACGAAGAAGCTGACCGGCATCTCCGCCTTCTGGTGCGGCTGCAGCCTTTCCTCGGAGAAGCAGAAGCATTGGATCTTGTTGAAATAGATGCCGACCGTCTCGGGCGTGACGTTGAACGTGGCGTGACCGACGATCGGGCGGTCGGACAGGTTTTCGGCCTCGAAGAACACCAGCGCGTCCTCACCCAGGCGCACGCGCACGCTGTCCTGCATCGGGCGGAAGCGCCAGGGCAGGCCGGGCGCCACATCGGTGAGGAAGGACACCGTCACTTCACGGTTGGATTGCGTGCTGCTGGCCGTGGTGGCGCGCTGGGTGTAGCCGCCTGCGCCGGTCGCCTGGCAGAACAGCCGGTACAGCGTGACCGAATAGGAGACCAGCGTGGTCATCACCCCGATCGCCAGGCACAGCCCGGCGATGGTGGCGAACCGCCCGAAGCGGCGACGTTGGGAAGGATCGGCCGACATGCGCTGGCGGATATACGTCGCCGGCCAGCGCAGCGGTAGAGCTCATCGCACGGGCGCGGACCGGTCTCCGTCGGCAGGGCCGCCGGGACTCGCCCACAGGCGTTGCGGCACCCGGCATCGCGCCGGTGCCGGCGCGACACGCGGTCGCTCCGAGGCGGGGCTGCACCCGGAAACGATCGGCTCGCGCCGCACACTGGCTGCGCTGACGGGGATACGTGGCCGGCTCGGGGGCCGGCCATGACGCGATTGCACGGGGGCGGCCACGTCTACGGAGACGGTCCGGTCAGTGCACCTTCGGCGCCTTGAGGAAGCGCGTGCGGTCGGCAGACTTGACGGTCACCGCCAACGGACCGCCCTCGCGCAGCAGGCGCAGGCGCACCTCGGCCCCGGCGCTGCCGGATGCCCAGACGCGGCGCCAGAGACCGGCGAGATCCGGCACTTCCTCCTCGTTCACCGACAGGATGCGGTCGCCGGTGTGCAACCCGGCCTGTTCCGCGGGGCCGCCGTCCGCCAGGCCTCCCACCACGATGGCGTCGTCGGATTCCGTGGCGTACATGCCTAGCCAGGGCCGGGCCGGGCGGTTCACCCGGCCATAGTTCAGCAGGTCGCCCATGATGGGGGCCAGCAGGCCGATCGGCACCACCATGTTCATGTCTAGCCGCCGGCCCTTGCCGTCGCCCTGCTGCAGGATCAGCGAGCCGATCCCCATCAGCTTGCCGTCGGTGCCGATCAGCCCGCCGCCACCCCAGAACGGGTGGGCCGGCGCGGTGAACAGCGCATCGTCCAGCACGTATTCCCAGTAGCCGGCGAATTCCTGCCGGCCGACCAGGCGGGTTTCCACTGCGTGGTGGCGGCCGCCGCCGGCGGCGAAGATCACCTGGTCGCCCACCTTCAGCCCGTCGGAATCGCCGATTTCCATCGCCGGCAGGTTCAGCCGGCCCAGGGTCTGCACCAGGCCGAACCCCGTCTCCTGGTCGTATGCCAGCGCGTGTCCGGGCACGGCCTGGCCGTCGCTGGAGGTGACCCACAGGGTCTCCGCCTCGGTGACCAGATAGCCGATCGTGGCTATCAGGCCGTTTTCGCGTATCAGGACGCCACTGCCGGCCCGCTCGGTGCCCAGCGTGTTGGCGGTGAAGGCGTCCGAGGGGATGTAGGTCTTCAGCGTGACGACGGATTTCAGGGCGCGTTCCAGGTCGAATCCGTAATCATCCGGGTCCGGCTGGAGGTTGGGGGGAATTTCCCAGTCCTCGTTCTTCATGCCACGCCGTCTTCCCTGGTTGGGTCTGTCTGGGGGCTGATCGCTCATAGCGTCAGTATATCGGCGATTCACCCCTCCGCGCCAATGTCACCGGCACATGAAATCGGGACCCGGCCCGCACCGGGGTGTTGCCGCGGTGGGTCGGAGCCGCCATGGGGATGTTTGCGGGCCGCGGCGGCCCGACCCGAACCCGCGGTCGGTTCCGCTGCCTGGGCCCCGCCCGATGCCGTAGTGCCGGCCCGCAGGGGGGCGTGAAGGGGCGCGTGATGGGACGCATGACGGGGCGTGTGACGGGACGGGGCGCGGTGTCCGTGGCGGCACTTCCACCGCCCCGGTCGCGGGCAGATATCAGAACAGCCGGTCCTTCGGCCCATACTGCACGACGATGTCGTTGGGCCGCGCCAGGTTCAGCATGGCCCGCGCGCGCTCATCCAGCGTATCGAGATCGAGATGACTGGAGCGCAGCCCCGATACGCGTGTCGCCCATTTGTCCCGATCGGCCGTTGCCGCCGCGAGATCGGCCTCGGCCTGCTGCAACTGCACCTTGCGGTGCGCGTAGGCGACCAACCCGTGCGCGCCCTGCATCGCGTTCCAGCCGAAATAGGCGGTGATCGCGCAGAACAGCAGCGGCGCGGCCGAAGCCCGTGCCAAACGTTTCAGCCCTCGCCCCACCATCATCGCCATTGCTCCGAATCCACAGGGAAATCATAGCGCAAGCGCACGAGCAGGAGAAATGGCCTCAGCGGCGATACGCCCGGGGTGTTGCCGCCGTGCCGCATGCGCCGTGCCGCATGCGACGTGACACCGGCCGGTGCGACCCCGCACCTCACCGAGGCGTCACTGCCCGACGGTCCGCACCCGCCAACCGCGGCTGCTTCGGTCCGTTTGCATACCAAGCACTACGCAAGAGGCAAACCCATGAAGCGCTATCTGATGCTCGCGACCGCTGCCACCGCCCTCGGCGCGATGACCGCCGCCCCCGGCCTTGCCGCGACCAACACGGCCAAGGGCGAAGGCGGCGACGCCCCGCAGGAGTTGATCAAGCATGCGGTGCAGGCGGTGCAGAACGCAGAGCTGGACCACCACATGGAAGTGCTGATGCAGCACGCGAAGGGCGTGTTCATCGTGCCGAACTACAAGCAGGGCGCGCTGATCGTCGGCGCGAGCGGCGGCCATGGCGTGCTGCTGTCGCAGGAGGCCAATACCTGGAGCGACCCGGCGTTCTACTCGATCGGTTCGCTGTCGATCGGTGCGCAGGCCGGCGGCAAGGCCGGGTCGGTGATCATGCTGCTGATGAGCGACCAGGCGCTGCGGGACTTCGAAACCGCCAACAACTTCTCGCTGAACGGCAAGGCCGGCCTGACGGTGGGTTCGTACTCCGCGAAGGCCAAGGTGGACACCAACGCCGACGTGATCGTGTGGTCCAACGCCCAGGGCGTGTCCGGCGGCATCAGCGTCGGCGGCAGCGAGATCAGCCACGACGTCCAGATGGACCACAACTACTATGGCCAGAACGTTACCGCGGCGGAGATCCTGCACGGCAAGACCAACAACCTGTCGGCCGACAAGCTGCGCAGCGCCCTGCCGGGCTGAGGCCCTGCCGGGGGGTGAGGCCGACCTGCGGGGAGCCCGACCCGCAGGTGGCGCCTGCCACGTGACGGATGGCGAGGGCCTCCGCTGGCGTCAAGGCAACGGGCGTTGCCGCAGGCCCGGCCAGCCACGTCGTGGCGGGCACAGGCCTGCCGTCCACGATGTCATCCTGCCGAAGGCACCTGATCCGTGGGAAATCTCCGCACACCACTCGGACAGGTGCGTTCCGCACGGCAAAGTCGTGGGTGACGGACCTTCGCCCGCCACGACGTTGTACGATCTGCCGGCTTCACCCCATCGGCTGGCTTCACCCCATGAAGCACAGGGCCCGCCACGACGCGAGTGGCCGAGCCTGCGCCAGCCGGGATCAAAGCCAGCGCAGCGGCGGGTCGCCGCCCAGCATGTAGAACCCGACCGTTTCGAAGTGCGCCCGGCGTCCCTGGAGTTGCTGCGACACGGCGTTCATGTCGCGGAACCGGCGCTCGAACGGCTGCGCATTGAAAATCGCCGTCGCGCCCGCCTCATGGTAAATTGCGTGCACCACGTCGCGCGCCTCATGAATCGCATAGGTCGCGGCCTGGCGCACCGCAATGCGGTTGTCGAGGCTGAGCGCGCCGGTCTGCTTCAGCTCCGCCTGGATCAACTCCAGCGTGTGCAGCAGCCCCGCCCGCGCCGCTTTCAGCCGCGCATCCGAATAGCCGATGATGTGCTGCACGGCATGGTTGTCACGCAGCGCCGTGGAGGTCTGGGACGGCGTCTTCTTGCGCGCCAGCGCCACGAAGGAGTTCAGCATCGCGCGCGCCACACCCAGCCCGACACAGGCAAAGCCGGACGCATAGAGCTGCATGGCGGCGAAGCGATACAGCAGCCCGGGCTCCCGCCGCTCCTCCGCCGAGTTGCGGGTCAGCGTGTGCGCGTCGTCAACGAACAGGTTCTCCACCGTGTAGTTGTCGCTGCCCGTGCCGCGCAGGCCCATCACCTGCCAGACGTCGTCGATCTTCGCCACCTCGCGCCGGAACAGCATGGTGCGTTCCCAGGGGCGGCCGTCGGGATGGCGCTCCAGTTCGCCGTCCGGGCCGTAGCAGGGGCAGTGCGCACCCAGCCAGGTCGCGTGGCGGCTGCCGCTGGCAAAGCTCCAGGTGCCGGTCACACGCCACCCGCCCGCCACCCGCTCGGCCCGGGCCCCGGGTCCCTGGCCCCAGGCCAGCACGTCGCGCGGTCCGCCCCACACCTCACGCGAGACCTCGGGCGCCATGTAGGCGGCCGACATCGAGCAACCGGAGCCCTGGTTCATGCACCAGGCAACGCTGGCGTCGCCCATGGCGATCGCCTCGACGCACTGTACATAGACTGAAGGATCGAGTTCCTCGCCGTCATAAACGCGCGGAATCAGCAGGCGGAACATGCGGGCGTCATGCATCGCGTCCAGCACGTCGGGTGGCAGGGCGCAGGCGGCCTCGATGCGTGGCGCGGCCTTTTCCAGCAACGGGATCAGGGCACGCGCCCGGGCAACCGCGTTCTGCGCCCCCAGGCGATTCGCGACAGCCTGCGCGCCGGCGTCTCCTGCATTCATGGAACCTTCCTCTCGCCCCTTTGCCGTGGATGTTACAGCTTCGGGGCCAGGGGGCGCAAAGTGATCGGTGGCCCGCGCGGGATCAGGCGGGGGCGGTCTGCACCCGTTGCACCGCGGTGTGCCCGGGCGCCTCGGCCACATCCCACATCAGGCGCGGATCGAACACCCGCGTGGCGAGCATGGACAGCGCCACCGTCGCCAGGAAGGCGGGGCAGCCGCCCATGAAGTCGAAATGCGCAAGCTGTCCGAACTGCACCATCGGCGCGAAGATCATCACGGTGAACGGGTCCAGCGTGGACCAGCGGCCGACCTCGTCGATGAACCGGTAGAGCCTGGTTTTCTGCCGCAGCCGGCTTGTCGAATGATAATGAATCGAGGTCAGGAACCAGGTCAGGCCGACCAGCTTGGTCAGCGGGAACACCACCGAGACCAGCAGGATGACGACGCCGAAATACCAGAATCCATGCTCGAACAGCAGTTGGATGCCGTCGATGATGGAGTGTGGGCTGGGCGAGCCGGCTTTCCAGAACTCGCTCATCGGAAAGCCGTACGCGATCGGTGTCAGTGCTCCGGTCGCCAGCACCAGCGCCGTGCACTGCGATATGGATGACGGGGTGCGCCGGTGGACGCGGGCGGAACAGCGCGGACAGCGCCGGCCGTCGGCATCCGGCGGCAGCACCAGGTCGCAACTGGTGCAGGCGATCGCGTCGGGACCGGCATAGCCGTCGGTTTCCCGGATCAGGCGCCAAACCGCCCTGCGCTCCAGCGTGGCCCGGGTCAGCATCGTCATCAGCGCCGCCGCCACGAAGCACCAGCCGCCGGCATCGATGTGCACCGCAGTCTGCGAGGCGATGCGGCCATAGCCGATCCCGGCACCGATCAGCAGCACATCCGCCATCGCCCACAGGTCGAGGACCTCGCAGTACCGGAAAGCCCGGCCGACCCAGCGTCCGCGCTGGCCGAACCGGACCGCCGCCAGCGTCGCCGACAGCAGGCCGAACCGGATGAAGGGGAGGAGGATGCCTTCCAGTCCCAGAATGATCGTCACCAGCGGCCAGCCCTGCCGCCAGGCGGTGGCAAGACCGTCGGCGAGTTGGGTCGTGCTGGTCAGGTCCAGCGCGTGGACGGTCATCAGCGGCAGCAAATTCGCCGGCAGCAGAATCAGGAAGGTCGCGATGGAACAGGCCAGGGCCGCATCCAGGCTGCGGCCGGTGCGCTTCTCCAGCACGCGGCCACACTGCCAGCACTCCAGCCGGCCGCGTTCCGGCGGGTGGATATGCTGGACGGCGGCACAGTCCCGGCAGGCGATCAAGGGCATCGTGAGGCGAACGGATCGTTTGCGAAATGCGGTCTCGCTGCAACGCCCGCTTGGTTCGCCGGTTGCCTCGGTGTAGGCCTCGTGATCGACATGGATGGCGCCGACCTGACACGACTCGACCGCGGTGCACCGTTTCTGGCGCGTGAAGGGATGACAACCGGAAACCCGCCTAGCGCCGTGCCCGGGTCGCGGCTAGTCTCCGCCGCCTGTTCTGACCGATTCCGGCTGCTGCCCCGTCCTGCGGCAGCGGCGATCAACGGGAGAGCCGCCGTTTGCCTCGCATGACCCTCATGCGGCTGCTTGCCGCGTGTCTGCTGACTTCGCTGTGCATCGGCCCGGCTGCGGCCCAACGCCGCGCCGCGCCCAGCCCCGCGATATCGGCGCGCGCCGCGGCTGCGGCGCCTACCCGTTCGGCACCCGGCACGATTCAGTCCATCCGTGTCGAGGGCAACAAGCGAATCGAGGCCGGCACCATCCTGTCCTACATGCTGGTGCAGCCCGGCGACCCGTTCGACCCGGCGCGGCTCAACCGCAGCCTGAAAACGCTCTATGCCACCGGCCTGTTCCAGGACGTCCGACTCGATCGCCAGGGCGACACGCTGATCGTGCATGTCGTGGAGAACCCGATCGTCAATCAGGTGGCGTTCGAGGGAAACCACAAGCTCAGCGATTCGCAGTTGCGCCCGGAAATGCAACTGAAGCCGCGCGCCGTCTTCACCCCGGCGCTGGCCGAGGCCGACCGCAAGCGCATCCTCGATCTCTACGCCAAGCGCGGCCACTACGACGCCACCGTGCAGCCGCAGATCATCCGGCTGCCCGAGAACCGCGTGAACGTGGTGTTCGAGATCAATGACGGCCCGTCCACGCTGATCAGCAAGATCGTGTTCGTCGGCAACAAGGCCTTCGGCGAAGGCCGGCTGTCGGAAGTGATCAACAGCCGTGAGGAGCGCTGGTGGCGCTTTCTCACCTCGGCCGACCAGTACGATCCCCAGCGGCTGAGCTATGACAAGGAACTGCTGCGGCGCTTCTACCTGAAGCACGGCTACGCCGATTTCGAGGTGCTGGACGCCAAGGCGGAACTGTCGCCGGATCGCAAGTCCTTCTTCCTGACCTTCACCATCCACGAGGGCGAGCGCTACCGGGTCGGCAAGATCAGCATCGATTCCCACCTGCGCCATCTGACCGGCGACGACCTGCGCGATGACCTCCAACTGGCGCCGGGCGACTGGTTCGACGGCGACGCCGTCGGCCGCACGGCCGACAAGATGGAGGAGGACGTGCACACCCGCGGCTATGCCTTCGTCCAGGTCAAGCCGGAGGTGAAGAAGAACGTCGCCAAGCACATCATCGACCTGACCTACGATATCGGCGAGGGGCCGAAGGTCTATGTCGAGCGCATCAACATTTTCGGCAACACCCGCACCGAGGACAAGGTCATCCGCCGCGAGTTCCGCATTGCGGAGGGCGATGCCTTCAACGCCCAGGCGGTGCGACAGACGCGGCAGCGCCTGATGGACCTGGGCTATTTCGGTAGCGTGGACATCACGACCGAGCCGGGCTCCGCCCCCGACAAGGCCATCATCAACACCAAGGTGACGGAAAAGGCCACCGGCGAACTGACGCTGGGCGGCGGCTACTCGACCGACGCCGGCGCCCTGCTGGACATCGGCCTGGGCGAGAAGAACGTGGTCGGCACCGGCATTTCCGCCAACATCAACGGCGTGCTGGCGCAGCGACAGACCTCGATCAGCGGTTCGGTGACCGATCCGTACTTCCTCGACCGCAACCTGATCGCCGGCCTCGACGTGTTCTTCATCCAGACCAACTTCCTGGGCACCGAGCCGTATGACGAGCGGCGCAACGGGTTCGCGACGCGCCTGGGCTACAACTTCAACGACCATCTGCGCCAGGTCTGGAGCTACTCGCTGGTTGACCGGACGGTGTTCAACATCAGCTCGAACGCCAGCCCGTTCATTCTGAACGAGTCGGGCACGACGTTGCTGTCACAGATCAGCCAGACGCTGTCGCTGGACAAGCGGGACAGCAAGGTGGAGCCGCATACCGGCTATCTGGTGCAACTGGGCACCGACTTTGCCGGTTTGGGTGGCGATGCGAACTTCATCCGCACCAATCTGAACGCCGCCTACTACGTTCCTCTGGACCGGCTCACCGGCAACAGCGACTGGGGGATCAAGCTGTCGGCCGGCGTCGGTTACCTGTTCAACCTGGGACAGCAGGAGCAGATCATCGACCGGTTCTTCCTGGGCGGCGACAACCTGCGCGGCTTCCAGAGCGGCGGCGCCGGCCCGCATGACGCGATTTCCGGCGATCCGCTGGGCGGCCGCTTCATCTGGACCCAGAGCACCGAACTGCGCTTCCCGCTGCCGGTATCGCCGGACCTGGGGTTGAGCGGACGCGCCTTCGTCGATGTCGGCGGCCTGACCCAGGCGAGTTTCAGCAGCTCGTCGTTCGGCCCCGGCGGCTGCACGGAGGCGAACGGCACGCCCTGCCAGATCGTGGATTCCGGCACGCCGCGGGTCGGCGTCGGCGTCGGCATCTCCTGGAAAACCCAGTTCGGTCTGATAAACATTGACTTGACGCCGTTTGTGATCAAGCAACCGCTCGATCAGACGCAGCTTTTCCGCTTTGGTTTCGGCACGAGGTTCTAGTGGCTCATCCCAGGCTTTCGGCAGCAGCCGCGCTCGCGGCGCTCGCGCTCGTCCTTCATCCGTTCTCGGCGTCCGCACAGGAGAAGTCGAGTCCCGGATGGTTCGTGCCCCATCACCAGGCTCGGCCCGTGGCACCCGCCCGGCCGGCCGCCGGGGCGCGTGCGACCACGCCCGAGGCGGGCACGCCGCTGGCCGGTCC
Source organism: uncultured Alphaproteobacteria bacterium (assembly GCA_963721065.1). Classification (GTDB taxonomy): domain Bacteria; phylum Pseudomonadota; class Alphaproteobacteria; order Acetobacterales; family Acetobacteraceae; genus CAWBLP01. The sequence goes on along the minus strand of CAVRHO010000005.1, from coordinate 104,204 downwards.
GCCGATGCCCGAGAAGCTGGAGGTCCAGTTGCCGCCGGTGCCCAAGGTGCCGCCGCTGCCCAAGGCATCCCCCCCGCCGGCCGCGATCATCGGCATCCTGTCGGTCCCCGACGTCCTGCGCATCTCCGACGCGTACAAGGAGGCCGACAAGGTGCTGGGCGAACGCCGGCAGAAGCTGAACGAGGAGGTGCAGAAGGAGCAGACCAAGCTGCGCGAGATGGGGCAGAAGCTGACCAGCGAGCGCGCCAAGCTGTCACCCGAGCAAATTCGCCGCCGCGAGCGCGAGCTGCAGGACCGCATCGCCGAGTTGCGCCGCAAGTTCGGCGAGCAGGGGCGCATCATCCAGGAGGCCGGCCAGTACGTCATGGCGCAGATCGACCGGGCGATGGAGCAGGTGGCGCAGCAGGTCGCGCTGTCGCGGGGCATCAACGTGGTGCTGAACCGGGCCCAGGTCCTGGGGACCACGGGCGATTTCGACCTGACCCCGGAAGTGGCGAAGGTGCTGAACAAGATCCTGCCCAAGGTGGACATCCCGCCCGAGGGCGTGTCTCCCGTGAAGCTGCATCCGGCCAAGCCCGAGGCTTCCGAAAAGAACGGCAAGTCCGGCAAGGCCGAGAAGGCCGAACCGGCCAAGAAGCACTAACCCGGGCAGGGTGAGGGGCCGCCCATGCACTGGCCCGAGATCGCCGGCGATCCGCGCTTCTTCCAGCGTGCGGGCCCCCATACGCTTGCGGCGGTGGCCGATGCCGCCGCCGGGGAAGCCCCGCCGCGCCGGCTGCGGCTGACCGGCGTGGCCCCGCTACAGACGGCGGGGCCCACCGAGGTGAGCTTCCTCGACAACCGCAAATACGCCCCCGCCCTGGAGCAGACCCGGGCCGGGGCGGTGATCGTGCATCCGGACATGGTGGACCGCGTGCCGTCCGGTACGGTGCCGATCACCACCGAACAGCCCTATGTCGCCTGGGCGCGCGTCGCCGCGTTGTTTCATCCGCTGCCCCCATTGCGGCCCGGCGTGCACCCCGCGGCCGTGGTGGACGCGGCCGCGCAGGTCGATCCCAGCGCGGAGATCGGTCCCCTGGCGGTGATCGGCGCCGGCGCCGAAATCGGGCCGCGCTGCCGCATTGCGCCGTTCGCCATGATCGGCGAGGGCGTCGTCCTGGGTCCCGACTGCCGCATTGGCGCACATGCAAGCCTCTCGCACGCGCTGGTGGGCATGCGGGTGTACGTCTATCCGGGGGCGCGGATCGGGCAGGAGGGATTCGGCTTCGCGATCAGTCCCGACGGCTTCCTGACCGTGCCGCAACTGGGCCGCGTGGTGCTGGAGGACGACGTCGAGGTGGGTGCCAACACCACAATCGATCGTGGTTCGTTGCACGACACTGTGATCGGTGCGGGCTCGCGCCTCGACAACCTGGTGCAGATCGGGCACAACGTGCGCGTTGGTCGCGGCTGTGTCATCGTTGCGCAAGCGGGTATTTCCGGCTCCACGATCCTGGAAGATCACGTCGTGCTGGCCGCCCAGGCGGGCCTGACGGGGCATCTGCGGATCGGCCGGGGTGTGCGGATTGGTGCGCAGGCGGGGGTGATTTCGGATTTGCCCGCGGGGGTGGAGGTTGTTGGCAGCCCTGCCCAGCCGCGGCGTGCCTTCTTCCGTGAGGTTGCCGTGTTGCGCCGCCTGGTGCGGGACCGCGGCAGGCGGCCGAAGGAAACAGATCCAGGAACGGATTCGGACACAGGCTGAACGCCATGGACGGCACAACACCGCAGCAGGCCGGAATCCCTGCATCCGCCGGGGCAACCGGCGCGACGATCGACACGGTCGATATCGCCCGCATCATGCAGGCGATCCCGCATCGCTACCCGTTCCTGTTGATCGACCGGGTGGTGGAGGTGGTACCGAACGTTTCTGCCGTGGGGATAAAAAACGTCTCGGTGAACGAATCGTTCTTTGCCGGACACTTTCCCAATCACCCCGTCATGCCCGGCGTACTGATCATCGAAAGCATGGCGCAGACCGCTGCCGTGCTGGTGGTGGAAACACTGGGCCCCCAAGCCGCCGGGAAAGTGGTGTATTTCATGTCCATTGAGGGTGCGAAGTTCCGTCGCCCCGTCGTGCCGGGCGACCAGTTGCGCGTGCAGGTCAGCAAAGAGCGCAATCGCGGAAACGTGTGGAAATTCCACGGTGTGGCGCGGGTGGACGGCACCTCGGTGGCCGAGGCCACATACGCCGCCATGATCATGGATCGCGCTCCGCCGATCTGACCGGCCGCCGTCGTGCCGGTCGAAGCCACTCACGGGATGCTCAGGGCGGAACCCGATCCGCTGCCGCAAAGTCGCCAGAATTGGCGTTGAAACAGGGTTTTATGGGTGGTTGTTGGAAATATCCGGCAACAATCATTGAGTTGGTGGACTGGCGACCCGCCCATATAGCCGTTGCACTTCTTGAGGACAGGTGGGGGATAGCACCAATATGGATGCCATGCCGGAGACGGTCATCCTGGAGCCTGTCGGCACCACGGTACATCCGACTGCACTGGTAGATCGTCGGGCCGAACTGGGCCGGGGCGTGCGGGTCGGCCCGTACTGCACGGTGGGGCCCGATGTCACGATCGAAGACGGCGCGGAACTCGTTTCTCATGTGGTTGTCGAAGGCCACACGCGAATCGGGCCGGATGCCGTGCTTTATCCATTCTGTACTGTCGGGATGGCGCCGCAGGACCTGAAGTACAAGGGACAACCCACCCGCTGTGAGATCGGCGCCCGCACCCAGGTGCGTGAGCACTGCACGATCCACCGCGGCACGGTCACCGGCCGCGGTATCACCCGCGTGGGCAGCGACTGCCTGCTGATGGCTGTGGCGCATGTCGCGCATGACTGCCGGGTGGGCGACCACGTGATCATTGCCAACAATGCCGTCATGGGTGGGCATGTGACGATCGCCGACCACGTTGTGATCGGCGGCGCCGCGGCGATCCACCAGTTCGTGCGCATCGGCCGCGCGGCGATGATCGGCGGCGTGTCGGGCGTGGAAGCCGACGTGATCCCGTTCGGCAGCGTCATTGGCAACCGTGCCCGGCTGGCCGGGTTGAACGTCATCGGCCTGAAGCGGCGGGGCTTCAACAAGGAGCAGATCGGCCGCCTGCACACCGCCTTCCGCACCATGTTCGGGCATGAGGGCTTGTTCGCGCAGCGCCTGGCGGAAGCCCGGCAGCGATACGGCGACGATCCGCTGATCGCCGAGGTGCTGGCGTTCATCGACGCGCCAAGCCATCGCGGGCTGATCCGGGCGGAGTAGCCGCGCGGAGGGCTGGGTGGCACCCGCCAGGCCGTGGGTGCCGGCCGCCGTCCCGGCTGGCATTGCCGACTGCGCCGTCGCGAGTGGCTCCATGCGCGTGCAGCAGGCACGCTGACACCAGCCCCCAAAGTCATGGCCGGGCTCGGCCCTGATCCGTACTCACAACGCGGTAACCGACGGTACCTGCTGGCATTCACCGACCATGACGAAGAGGTGGGTGAACAGCCGACAAGCCGGGCGGCACGCACCCGAGCGGCGTCCTGGGCCCGGAGCAGCCTTCCGGGCAAGGACCACGGTTCCCACAGGCCCTGGCGGCCGACGGCCCACCGGCCCCGGCGGCTGACGGCGTGGAAAAACAGCGCCCATCCCCCCGCATTCCGCACCCAACCGTCCGCCGCCCGCTTGACGCCACCGCCCGCCCGGCCTAATTCGTGCGCCCTGCCGCTGCGGGTGTAGCTCAGTTGGTTAGAGCGTCGGCCTGTCACGCCGAAGGTCGCGGGTTCGAGCCCCGTCACTCGCGCCAGCAGCGGCAGCGCCCCTGATGTCGGTGATCATTCGCCCGCGTCTCGTGGCGCCGGGCCACCCGGTCTATGGCGGGCCGGAACGTCCGGGGGTATTCTTCTGCCGGCGCATGGCGCTGCGGTGCACGACCATCGCGGCGCCCGCGTCCATGGTCGATCGGAACTGACATGCAGCCTGTACTTTTTGGCTATCTCCCGATCCTGGTGTTCCTGGTGATCGCCGGTGTCATAGCCCTGGCCATGGTCACCGGCTCGTTGCTCCTCGCGCGGCAGAAGCCGTATCCCGAGAAACTGTCCGCCTATGAATGCGGATTCGAGGCATTCGACGACGCGCGTCGGCGGTTCGATGTGCGCTATTACCTCGTCGCCATCCTGTTCATCATCTTCGACCTGGAAGTGGCGTTCCTGTTTCCCTGGGCCGTGGCGCTGCGGGCAATCGGCACCTTCGGCTTCTGGTCGATGATTGCGTTCCTTGCCGTCCTGACGGTCGGGTTCATCTACGAGTGGTCCAAGGGCGCGCTGGAGTGGGAGTAGTCGCATGAGCGACACAGCAATCGCATGGAACCGTGAGGCACTGTCGCCGGGTCCCGAACAGGACGCGGTGGTGAAGGGCATCACCGGTGAGATCGACAACAAGGGCTTCATCGTCGCCAATCTCGACAAGCTGGTGAACTGGGCCCGCACCGGCAGCCTGTGGCCGATGACCTTCGGCCTGGCCTGCTGCGCCGTGGAGATGATCCACGCCTACATGCCGCGTTACGACCTGGACCGGATGGGCATCATTCCCCGCGCCTCGCCGCGGCAGAGCGACGTGATGATCGTCGCCGGCACGCTGACCAACAAAATGGCCCCGGCACTGCGCAAGGTGTACGACCAGATGCCGGAGCCGCGCTGGGTGATCAGCATGGGTAGCTGCGCCAATGGCGGCGGCTATTACCACTACTCCTATTCCGTGGTGCGCGGCTGCGACCGCGTGGTGCCGGTGGACATCTACGTTCCCGGTTGCCCGCCGACGGCCGAGGCGCTGGTTTACGGCATCATGCAATTGCAAAAGAAGATCCGCCGCACGGGGACCATCCTTCGTGGCTGAGGACGCACAGACCGAAGAAGACGTGCTGGCCCCGCAGCGGGCGCTGGCCGATGCGATCGCCACCGTTCCCGGCGTGCGCGCCACACGGCTGGAGAAGGACGAAGTGGTGGCGGACGCCGATCGCGATTCGCTGCTGGAACTGATGCGTACGCTGCGTGATGACCCACGATTTGTCTTTGAGCAGGTCATGGATATCTGCGGCGTGGACTGGCCCGAGCGGCCGGAACGCTTCGATGTGGTCTATAACCTGCTGTCCGTTTCGCTGAACCAGCGCGCCCGCGTCATCGTCACCACCGACGAGAACACGCCGGTGCCGTCCGTGCACACGATCTGGCCGACCGCGACCTGGTGGGAGCGGGAGGCCTGGGATCTGTTCGGCATCAGCTTCTCCGACCAGCCGGACATGCGGCGCATCCTGACCGACTACGGGTTCGAAGGTCATCCGATGCGCAAGGACTTCCCGCTGACCGGCTATGTCGAAGTCCGCTACGACGAAGACCGCAAGGCGGTTGTGTATGAGCCGGTCCGGCTGACGCAGGACTGGCGCACGTTCGATTTCATGTCTCCGTGGGAAGGCGTCACCACGCTGCCCGGCGACGAAAAGGTGCACGCCGAGCGGAAGGCGGAAACCAGGACCAGACCGGCCGCGCCGCCGGATACGCCGAAAGCGTGAGGCAGCATGAGCGATTTGTCTGAAACCGAGGCTCGGCCGACCGTCACAAAGACCGTCGAGATCGACAGCCACACCATCAACTTTGGCCCGCAGCATCCGGCCGCGCACGGCGTGCTGCGGCTGATCCTGGAGATGGACGGTGAGGTGGTGGAGCGCGCCGATCCGCATATCGGCCTGCTGCACCGGGGCACCGAAAAGCTGCTGGAATACCGCACCTATATGCAGGTGGTGCCGTATTTCGACCGGCTCGACTATGTGTCGCCGATGTGTGAGGAGCACACCTTCGCCCTTGCGGTGGAGAAGCTTCTGGGCGTGCAGGCGCCGGAGCGCGCGCAGTGGATCCGCACGCTGTTCGCCGAGATCACGCGCGTGCTGAACCACCTGCTGAACCTGACCACCTACGCGCTGGACGTCGGTGCGATCACGCCGAGCCTCTGGGGGTTCGAGGAGCGTGAGAAGCTGATGGAGTTCTATGAGGCGGCGTCGGGTGCGCGGCTTCACTCCAACTACTTCCGCCCGGGCGGCGTGTCGCGCGACCTGCCGGCGGGGCTGGAGGAGCGGATCGCCGAATGGGCCGAGACGTTCCCCAAGTTCATGGACGACCTGGAGCACCTGCTGACCTCCAACCGGATCTGGAAGCAGCGGCTGGTGGATATCGGCGTGATGACGGCCGAGGAAGCGCTGGCCTGGGGCTTCAGCGGCCCGCCGCTGCGCGCCTCCGGCATTCCGTGGGACCTGCGCCGAGCCCAGCCGTATGACAAATACGCCGAGGTGGACTTCAACGTTCCGGTCGGCCGCAACGGCGACTGCTACGACCGCTACCTGGTGCGCATGGCCGAGGTGCGGGAGAGCGTGAAGATCATCAAGCAGTGCCTGGCGAAAATGAAGCCGGGCCCGGTGAAGGTGCCGGACAACAAGATCACCCCGCCGCGCCGCACCGAGATGAAGCGGTCGATGGAAGCGCTGATCCATCACTTCAAGCTCTATACCGAGGGGTATCACGTGCCGCCCGGCGCGACCTACACGGCGACGGAAAGCCCGAAGGGGGAGTTCGGCGTGTATCTGGTTGCCGATGGCACCAACCGTCCGTACCGCTGCAAGATTCGCCCGACCGGCTTCGCCTTCCTGCAGGCGATCGAGAAGATGGCGAAGCGGCACATGCTGGCCGACACCGTGGCGATCATCGGATCGATCGACATCGTGTTCGGCGAGATCGACAGGTAAGCAATGGCTGAGAGCAACACGGCCGACTTTGAACAGCCGGCGGATTTCGCCTTCGACGACGAGAGCGAGGCGCAGATCGCCAAATACGTCGCGAAATACCCGCCCGGCCGGCAGGCCAGTGCGGTGATCCCGGTTCTGTACATCGCGCAGAACCAGATGAAGCGGCAAACCGGCAGCGCCTGGCTTCCGGTCAAGGCGATGGATGCGACCGCGAAGCGCCTGGGTATGGCGCCGATCCGGGTTTATGAAGTGGCAACGTTCTACTTCATGTTCAACGCGCGCCCGATCGGAAAGTTTCATCTGCAGGTGTGCACCACAACGCCCTGCTGGCTGCGTGGTTCGGATGAGGTAACCGCCGCCTGCAAGGAGTTTACCGGCATCACCGATTTCGGTCAGACCAGCGCCGACGGCAATTTCACCATGACCGAGGTGGAATGCCTGGGCGCCTGCGTGAATGCACCGATCCTGCAGGTGGACGACGACTACTATGAGGACATGGACAGCGAGCGTGTGAAGGAATTGCTGTCCGCGTTGCTGCGTGGGGAGCGGCCGAAGCCGGGTTCGATGAGCGGGCGCCAGACGTCCGCGCCGGAAGGTGGGCCGACCACGCTGAACTCTCTGCGCTTCGCCCCGGGAGATTGAGCGATGCTGAACGACAAAGATCGCATCTTCACCAATCTCTACGGTCTGCACGACCCGCTGCTGAAAGGGGCCCGGTCGCGCGGCGACTGGGATGGCACCAAGGCCATCCTGGAGAAAGGCCGCGAAGCGATCGTGGAGGAGATCAAGGCCTCCGGGTTGCGTGGCCGCGGTGGCGCGGGATTCCCCACCGGCCTGAAGTGGTCCTTCATGCCGAAGCAGTCGGACCGGCCCTGCTACCTTGTGGTGAACGCGGACGAAAGCGAGCCCGGCACCTGCAAGGATCGCGACATCATGCGCCACGACCCGCACAAGCTGGTCGAGGGCTGCCTGGTCGCCGGCTTCGCCATGGGTGCCTGCGCCGCGTACATCTACATCCGCGGCGAGTTCTACAACGAGTCGAAGGTGCTCGACGCCGCCATCGATGAGGCCTACGCGGCCGGTCTGATCGGCAAGAACGCCTGCGGCTCCGGCTACGATTTCGACGTGTATGTGCACCGTGGCGCCGGCGCGTATATCTGCGGCGAGGAAACCGCCCTGCTGGAAAGCCTGGAAGGCAAGAAGGGCATGCCGCGGCTGAAGCCGCCGTTCCCGGCGGCCGTGGGTGTGTACGGCTGCCCCTCCACGGTGAACAACGTGGAAAGCATCGCGGTGACGCCGACGATCATGCGGCGCGGCGCCGGCTGGTTCAGCGCGCTGGGGCGGCCGAAGAACAGCGGCACGAAGCTGTTCTGCATTTCCGGCCACGTCAACAAGCCGTGCAATGTCGAGGAAGAACTCGGCATCCCGCTGCGCGAGCTGATCGACACCTATGCCGGCGGCGTGCGTGGCGGCTGGGACAATCTGCTGGCGGTGATCCCGGGCGGGTCGTCGGTGCCGGTGATTCCCAAGAGCATCTGCGACGACGTGCTGATGGATTTCGACTCGTTGCGCGAAGTGCGCAGCGGCCTGGGCACCGCGGCGGTGATCGTGATGGACAAGTCCACCGACATCATCAAGGCAATCGCTCGGCTGTCGAAATTCTACATGCATGAGAGCTGCGGCCAGTGCACCCCGTGCCGCGAAGGCACCGGCTGGATGTGGCGCGTGATGACCCGCATGGTGGAGGGCCGGGCGGAGCCGAGCGAGATCGACACGCTGGAGCAGGTGACCCGGCAAGTGGAAGGCCACACGATCTGCGCGCTGGGCGATGCGGCGGCGTGGCCGATTCAGGGCCTGATTCGCCACTTCCGCCCGGTGATGGAAGAGCGTATCGCAGCCTACAAAACGCGCAGCGGTGCGGCACCGGTGCGCATGGCGGCGGAGTAGCGAATGATCGGGTCGGAACTGCCTATCCCGTCATGGCCGGGCTTGACCCGGCCGTCCACCCCGGAACGATCGGGTCGCGCCGCTTCCGCCTACGGCTGGACGGGGGCGGATGGCCGGGTCAGGCCCGGCCATGACACGTTGCGTTCTGGCCGTGACGTGTTGCGTTCCGGTCATGACACGTCGCCTGCCGGCTATGCCACGTTGCGTTCCGGCAAGTGCATCGCGGTTGCGTCGGTGTCGCGGCGCTGTCCGTAAGAATTGGGTTGCAAGCTAATGGCCAAAGTCACCGTTGACGGCATCGAAGTCGAAGTCCCGAACGGTTCCTCGGTGATCCAGGCCTGCGAGGCGGCCGGCATCGAGATCCCGCGCTTCTGCTACCACGAACGCCTGTCCATCGCCGGCAACTGCCGCATGTGCCTGGTGGAAATCGAGAAGGCGCCGCCGAAGCCGATTTCCTCCTGCACCTATCCGGTGGCCGACGGCATGGTGGTGCACACCGACAGCCCGATGGTGCGCAACGCCCGCCGCGGCGTGATGGAATTCCTGCTGATCAACCACCCGCTGGATTGCCCGATCTGCGACCAGGGCGGCGAGTGCGACCTGCAGGACCAGGCCATGGGCTATGGCATGGACCACTCGCGCTTCGCCGAGAACAAGCGCGCGGTGAAGGACAAGAACCTCGGCCCGCTGGTGAAGACCGTGATGAACCGCTGCATTCACTGCACGCGCTGCATCCGCTTCATCACCGAGGTCGCCGGCGTGCCCGAGCTTGGTGCCACCGGCCGCGGTGAACACATGGAAGTCGGCACGTATGTGGAGCGTGCGCTGCACTCCGAACTGTCCGCCAACATCATCGACCTCTGCCCGGTCGGCGCACTGACCTCCAAGCCGTACGCGTTCGTTGCCCGTCCGTGGGAACTGAACAAGGTGGACAGCGTCGATGTGCTGGACGCCGTCGGCACCAACATCCGCGTCGATGCCCGCGGTCCGGAAGTGCTGCGCATCCTGCCGCGCATCAATGACGACGTGAATGAGGAGTGGCTGGGCGACAAGTCGCGCTTTGCCATCGACGGCCTGAAGCGTCGCCGCCTGGACCGTCCGTGGGTGCGTCGTGATGGCAAGCTGGTCGCCGCCACCTGGCCGGAAGCCTTCGCCGCCATCACCGAAAAGCTGAAGGGCCTGAAGGGCGACCGCATCGGCGCCATCACCGGCGACCTGTGCGATGCGGAAAGCATGCTGGCGCTGAAGGACCTGATGATCGCGCTGGGTTCGCCCAATATCGACTGCCGCCAGGACGGCGCGCAGATCGACGCGACGCGCCGCGACTTCTACATCTTCAACACGACGATTGCCGGCATCGAGGAAGCGGACGCGATCCTGCTGATCGGCACCAACCCGCGCAAGGAAGCGCCGGTGCTGAACGCGCGCATCCGCAAGCGCTGGCTGTCGGACGACATTCCGGTCGGCCTGATCGGCAGCGAGGCCGACCTGACCTACGCGGTGGAGCAACTTGGCAATTCACCGAAGATCCTCGGCAGCCTGCTGGACGGCTCGCACGATTTCGCCGCGAAGCTGAAGGCGGCGAAGAAGCCGATGATCATCCTGGGTCAGGCCGCGCTGGCGCGTCCCGACGGCGCCGCGGTGCAGGCCGCCGCCTGGAAGCTCGCCGCCGAGGTCGGTGCCCTGGCCGAGGACTGGCACGGCTTCAACGTGCTGCACACCGCCGCCGCCCGTGTCGGTGCGCTGGACCTGGGCTTCGTCCCCGCCCCCAACGGCAAGACCGCGGCCGGCATGATGAGCGGCGGCGTGGAAGTGCTGTGGCTGCTGGGCGCCGACCAGATCGATCCGGCCAAGATCGGCCCCTCGACCTTCGTGATCTACCAGGGCCATCACGGCGATGCCGGTGCGCACCGCGCCGACGTGATCCTGCCCGGCGCCGCATACACCGAAAAGCCCGGCACCTACGCGAACACCGAAGGCCGCGTGCAGCGCGGCGCCCAGGCGGTGTACCCGCCCGGCGAAGCGCGGGAGGACTGGAAGATCATTCGCGCGCTCAGCCAGATGGTCGGCCACACGCTGCCCTATGACACGATCGAAACGCTGCGCGCACGCCTCGGCCTGGTGAATGCCGCGTTCAGCCGCATCGGCTTCCTGCCGCGCTTCGGCTGCACCGACCAGACCGGCCCGGCCGGCGATCCCGCGGCGATCGGCGACGCGCCGCTGACACCGTACGTTGCCAACTACTACCAGACCGATCCGATCAGCAGAGCAAGCCCAACCATGGCGGCGTGCACGGCGGAACTCTCGCCCGCTGCGCCGATGGCGGCGGAGTAGGGGATGAGCCACTTCTTTTTCCACACGGATATCGGACTCGTCATCCTGACCTTCGGCGAGGCGCTGGCGCTGCTGGTCCCCGTGCTGATCATGGTGGCCTACCTGACGCTGGCCGAACGCAAGGTCCTGGCCGCCATCCAGTTGCGCAAGGGGCCGAACGTGGTCGGGCCGTTCGGCCTGTTCCAGCCCTTCGCCGACGCCATCAAGATGATGATGAAGGAAACGGTGATCCCGACAGGATCCAACCGTGTCCTGTTCCTGATGGCGCCGATGCTGACATTCAGCCTGGCGATGCTGGCCTGGGCGGTGATCCCGGTGAACGAAGGCTGGGCGATCGCCAACATCAATGTCGGCATCCTCTACCTGTTCGCCATCAGCTCGCTGGGCGTTTACGGCATCATCGTCGCCGGCTGGGCGAGCAACTCGAAATACGCCTTCCTCGGCGCGCTGCGCAGCGCGGCGCAGATGGTCAGCTACGAAGTCTCCATGGGCTTCGTGCTGGTCACCGTGCTGATGTGCGCCGGCAGCCTGAACCTGACGCAGATCGTCCTGGCACAGAAGAACCTGTGGTACTGCATCCCGCTGTTCCCCATGTTCATCGTGTTCTTCATTTCGACGCTGGCCGAAACCAACCGCGCGCCCTTCGACCTGCCGGAGGGTGAAAGCGAGATTGTCGCCGGGTTCTTCGTCGAATACAGCTCGATGAGCTTCGCGCTGTTCTTCCTGGGCGAATACGCGAACATGATCCTGATGAGCGGGATGACCACCATCCTGTTCCTCGGCGGCTGGATGGGGCCCTTCGGCCTGTGGCCCGCGATCGGGCCGATCTGGTTCATCCTGAAGGTCTGCCTGGTTCTGTTCTGCTTCCTCTGGGTGCGTGCCACCTTTCCGCGCTACCGCTACGACCAGCTCATGCGGCTGGGGTGGAAAGTGTTTCTCCCGCTGTCGCTTGGCTGGCTGGTGATCACTGCCGCGGCGCTGGTGGGCTTCGGGTGGCTGCCGAATGCACCTCTTTACTGATCTGGCGCGAGAAGGTTCCCGCTGATGGCTTTCCTCGACCGCACCGCGCGCAGCCTGCTGCTTGGCGAACTCGTCGCCGGCATGGGACTGACGCTGCGCTATTTCTTCAAGCCCAAGGCCACGATCAACTACCCCTATGAGAAGGGGCCGATCAGCCCGCGCTTCAAAGGCGAACACGCGCTGCGCCGTTATCCCAACGGCGAGGAACGCTGTATCGCCTGCAAACTGTGTGAGGCGATCTGCCCGGCTCAGGCGATCACCATCGAGGCCGAACCGCGGGAGGACGGCAGCCGCCGCACCACGCGCTATGACATCGACATGACCAAGTGCATCTACTGCGGGCTGTGCGAGGAAGCCTGCCCGGTGGATGCCATCGTCGAAGGCCCGAACTTCGAATTCGCCACCGAGACCCGCGAGGAGCTGCTCTACAACAAGGAAAAGCTGCTGGCGAACGGTGACCGGTGGGAGCCGGAGATCGCCCGGCGGCTGGAGCTGGATGCGCCCTATCGATGATCATTCATTTTTTCTTCTATGTGTTCTCGATCATCCTGCTGCTGTCGGCCGCGGCGGTGGTCAGCGCGCGCAACCCCGTGCACTCGGTGCTGTTCCTGATCCTGGCGTTCTTCAACGCCGCGGCACTGTTCCTGATCGCGGGCGCCGAGTTCCTGGCGATGATCCTGGTCATCGTCTATGTCGGCGCCGTCGCCGTGCTGTTCCTGTTCGTCGTGATGATGCTGGACGTCGACTTTGCCCAGTTGCGCAGCGGCTTTCAGCGATACCTGCCGATCGGCGCCACGGTCGGCGCGGTGCTGTTCCTGGAACTGGCGATCATCTTCACCGGCTGGCAGTTCGCGCCCGAATCGCCAATGCTGCGCGTCTCTCCGGCGCCGGTGGACATGAGCAACACCAATGCGCTCGGCCGCCTGATCTACACGCACTACGTATTCCTGTTCCAGACGGCGGGCCTGATCCTGCTGGTGGCGATGATCGGCGCCATCGTGCTGACGCTGCGTGACCGCGCCCGCTCCCGCCACCAGGTGATCCGCCGGCAGATCGAGCGCGACGTGAAGGAGACGCTGGAACTGGTGCAGGTCCAGGTCGGCGCCGGCGTCGGCAAGGAGGGCTGGTACCGACCGAAGGAAACCGAGAAGCCCGAAGCCGAACCGGAAGTTGCCGGAGGGCATCATGGGCACTGATGCAGCGACGCAAGGGGCGCTGCCTTCGCCGGTCACGACAGCGGCGGCGCCCACCACGACCCGCGGAGTACCGATCATGACCCCCATCAGCATCGGCCACTACCTGGTGGTCAGCGCGATCCTGCTCGTGCTCGGCATCTTCGGCATCTTCCTGAACCGGAAGAACATCATCATCATCCTGATGTCGATCGAGATCATCCTGCTCGCGGTCAACCTGAACCTGGTCGCCTTTTCCGCCGCGCTGGGTGACCTCACCGGCCAGGTCCTCGCGATGTTCGTGCTGACCGTCGCCGCCGCCGAGGCCGCCATCGGCCTCGCCATTGTCGTGGTCTATTTCCGCAACCGCGGGTCGATCCAGGTTGAAGACGTCAACCTGATGAAGGGTTGAGCATGCTCTACGCGATTGCCGTTTTCGCGCCCCTCGCGGGCGCCATGTTTGCCGGCCTGGCGGGCCGGGTCGCGGGGGACCGGGCTGCACAGACCGCGTCGATCCTGGGCATGATCGCAGCCGCCATCTGCGGCCCGCTCGCCTTCTTCCAGTTGGAGGCCGGTGCCACCACCGCGGGCGTGCTGCATATCGGAACGTGGATCGAGGCCGGTCGGTTCCATGTCACCTGGGCGCTGCGTCACGACATGCTGTCGGCCGTGATGGTGGCGATGGTCTCCTTCGTCTCCATGCTGATCCACGTCTATTCGATCGGCTACATGGCGCACGACTCCTACCCGCGCTACCGCTTCTTCTCGTATCTGTCGCTGTTCACCTTCTCCATGCTGATGCTGGTGACCTCCGACAACCTGCTGCAGCTTTTCTTCGGCTGGGAAGGCGTGGGCCTCTGCTCGTACCTGCTGATCGGCTACTGGTATGACCGCCCGTCCGCCTGTGCCGCGGCAATCAAGGCCTTCGTCGTCAACCGCATGGCCGACCTGCCCTTCGCCGTCGGTCTGGCGCTGATCTTCTTCAAGTTCGGCTCGCTGGAATTCGCCGTCATCTTCCCGGCGGTGAAGGCGCACGCCAACGACGTGTACCACCTGTTCGGCCACGATCTTCCGGCGCTGGAGGTGATCGGCTTCCTGCTGTTCATCGGCGCCATGGGCAAGTCCGCGCAGCTCGGCTTCCACGTGTGGTTGCCGGACGCGATGGAAGGCCCGACCCCGGTTTCCGCGCTGATCCACGCGGCCACGATGGTCACCGCCGGCGTGTTCCTGATGGCGCGCATGTCGCCGCTGATGGAATACGCGCCCGTCGCGCTGGCCTTCGTCACCGTCATCGGCGGCACCACCGCGCTGTTCGCCGCGACGATCGGGTGCGCGCAGAACGACATCAAGCGGGTGATCGCCTACTCCACCTGTTCGCAGCTCGGCTACATGTTCGTCGCGGTCGGCGTCGGCGTGTACCAGGCGGCAATGTTCCACCTGATCACCCACGCCTTCTTCAAGGCGCTGCTGTTCCTGGGCGCCGGCTCGGTGATCCACGCGATGTCGGACGAGCAGGACATGCGCAAGATGGGTGGCATCTGGCGCATGATCCCGGTGACCTATTGCGTCATGTGGGTGGGCAGCTTGGCGCTGTCCGGCGTGTTCCCCTTCGCCGGCTACTACTCCAAGGACGCGATCATCACCGGCGCCTTCGCCAAGGGCACCGGCATCGGGATGTATGGCTTCATCACCACGCTGCTGGCCGCCTACCTGACGGCGTTCTACTCCTGGCGGCTGATCCTGATGACCTTCCACGGCAAGCCGCGCGCCGATCACCACACCATGGAGCACGTGCACGAAAGCCCGTGGGTGATGCTGGTGCCGCTGCTGGCGCTGTCCACCGGTGCGTTCTGCGCCGGGTTCCTGCTGCACAACTGGTTCATCGGCGGTGACTGGCAGGCTTTCTGGGGCGCCAGCATCTACAACGGCACGCAGAACCACGTTCTGGCACAGTTGGAGGACGTTCCCGCCTGGGTGGACTTCGCCCCCACCGTGCTGGGCCTGCTCGGCATCGCCACGGCCTACGTGATGTACATGGCCTTCCCGCTGCTGCCGATGCGGATGGCGGAGATGTTCCGGCCGATCTACCTGCTGCTGCTGAACAAGTGGTATTTCGACGAGATCTACGACGCGATCCTGGTGCAGCCGTCCATCCGCCTGGCACGCATGCTGTGGCAGACCGGCGATGCGACGGTGATCGACGGCGTGCCGAACGGCCTGGCCGCGCTGACCTCCGGCGGATCGAAGGAGGTCGTGAAGATCCAGACCGGATCGCTCGCCGTCTATGCCTTTGTCATGTTGATCGGCGTGGTGATCCTGGTCGGCATCTTCATGCTGTTCGGATGAGCGCGATGAACGAAGCAATCCGCACCCCACGTCTTCCCCTCCCCCTGTGGGTGCGGGAATCCCCTGATTTCACCGCAGGACTTCGCCTATGAACGCCGCGGGCTTCCCCGTTCTGTCGCTGATCACCTGGCTGCCGCTGGTCGGCTGCATCGTGATCCTGTCCGTCCGCGGCGACGATGAGACGGTCGCGTCCAATGCGCGCTGGACCGCGCTGTGGACCAGCCTGATCGTCTTCATCCTGTCGCTGGTGCTGTGGGTCCGCTTCGACCCGCATGAGGCCGGGTTCCAGTTCACCGAATTCGTGCCCTGGCTGCCGGAATACGGCGTCGGCTACCGCATGGGCGTGGACGGCATCTCCGTGCTGTTCGTGCTGCTGTCCACCGCGCTGACGCCGATCTGCATCCTGGCGAGCTGGGAAAGCATCACCCGGAACGTCCGCGAGTACATGCTCGTCTTCCTCATCCTGGAAACCATGATGGTGGGCATGTTCTGCGCGACGGACTTCGTCGTGTTCTACATGTTCTTCGAGGGCGTGCTGATCCCGATGTACCTGATCATCGGTATCTGGGGCGGCCCGCGGCGCGTATATTCTGCGGTGAAGTTCTTCCTCTACACGCTCACCGGCTCGGTGCTGATGCTGCTGGCGCTGCTGGCGATGTGGCAGTACGCCCACACCACCGACATCGCCGTGCTGCTGCACACCCACTTCCCGCGCGGCATGCAGACCTGGCTGTTCCTGGCCTTCCTGGCGTCCTTCGCGGTGAAGGTGCCGATGTGGCCGGTGCACACCTGGTTGCCGGACGCGCACGTTGAGGCACCGACCGCCGGGTCGGTGATCCTGGCCGGCGTGCTGCTGAAGATGGGGGCGTACGGGTTCCTGCGCTTCTCCGTCCCGATGTTGCCGGAGGCATCCGCCTATTTCGCGCCGCTGATGTTCACGCTGTCGGTGGTGGCGGTGATCTACACGTCGCTGGTGGCGCTGGCGCAGGAGGACATGAAGAAGCTGATCGCCTATTCCTCGGTCGCGCATATGGGCGTGGTGACGATCGGCATTTTCACCTTCAACGTGCAGGGCATCCAGGGCGCGCTGTTCCAGATGCTCTCGCACGGCATCGTCTCCGGCGCGCTCTTCCTCATCGTCGGCGTGGTGTACGACCGCATCCATTCGCGTGAGATCGCCCGCTACGGTGGCCTGGCCGATCGCATGCCGTCCTACTCGCTGATCTTCATGCTGTTCATGATGGCCTCGGTCGGCCTGCCCGGCACCTCCGGCTTCGTCGGTGAGTTCCTGGTCGTCGTCGGTGCGCTGCAGGTGAACTTCTGGCTCGCCCTTCTTGGCGGCATGGGCATGATCCTGGGCGCGGCGTACATGCTGTACCTGTATCGCCGGGTGATCTTCGGGCGGCTCACCAAGCAGGATCTGCGCGGCATCCTCGACCTCAACCCGCGGGAATGGGCAGTGTTTGCGCCGCTGGTGGTGCTGACGCTGTGGATGGGCATCTACCCGTCCAGCTTCTCCAGCTTCTGGGACGCCAGCGTCGGCGCGATGGTGCAGCAGCACACCGCGGCATTGGCCACCGACAAGACCGCAGCAACGCAGCCTGCATCGAACCTCCCGATCGTTTCGGTGCGGATGGCCGGGTCAGGCCCGGCCGTGACACTGAAGACTGGGAGTTCCGGACTATGAACTGGGGTCTTGCCGCTCCGGAGATCGTGCTGGCCTGCATCGGCATGGCCATCCTGGTGTTCGGCGTGGTCCGCAAGCAGGACAACACGCTGATCTGCACCATGCTGACGCTGGGCGGTTTCCTGGTCGCCGCCTGGCTGGCCGTGACCCGCGCCTATGGCATCGGTTATTCCGGCCTGTTCGTCGTCGATCCCTTCAGCACCTTCAACAAGGTGCTGATCCTGGCCGGCGCCGCGCTGACGCTGATCCTGTCGCTGGACTGGAACGAGAAACAGGGCATCGGCCGGTTCGAATTTCCGGTGCTGGTGCTGTTCAGCGTCGTCGGCATGATGATCATGACATCGGCCCACAACCTGATGACGCTGTACATGGGGTTGGAACTGCAGTCGCTGGCGCTCTACGTGCTGGCCGCGTTCGCCCGCGACGATGTGCGGTCATCGGAAGCCGGGCTGAAATACTTCGTGCTGTCCGGCCTGGCGTCGGGGCTGCTGCTGTACGGCATCTCCCTGGTGTACGGCTTCTCCGGCACGATGGACTTCGCCCATCTGCGCGGGTTGCTGGCGGACCCGGCCCACGCGTCGGTGGGCGTCGTGGTCGGCATCGTGTTCGTGCTGGTGGGCCTGGCCTTCAAGGTCTCCGCCGTGCCGTTCCATATGTGGACACCCGATGTGTATGAGGGCGCGCCCACCCCGGTGACGGTGTTCTTCGCCACCGCGCCGAAAGTGGCCGCGATGTCGCTGTTCCTGCGCGTCATGGTGATGTCCTTCGGTCACCTGGTCGGTGCCTGGCAGATCCTGATCGTCATCATGTCGGCGGCCTCGATGCTGCTGGGGGCGCTGGCCGCCATCGGTCAGACCAACATCAAGCGGCTGATGGCCTATTCCTCGATCGGCCACATGGGCTATGCGCTGATCGGCCTGGCGGCCGGCACGCAGGCGGGCATCCGCGGCGTGCTGATCTACATGCTGATCTACGTCTTCATGACCGCCGGCACCTTCGCCTGCATCATCGCCATGCGCCGCCGCGGCCGGTCGGTGGAGCAGATCAGCGACCTTGCCGGTCTCTCGCAGACCGATCCGGCCCTGGCCCTGGGCATCGCGGTGTTCATGTTCAGCCTGGCCGGGATCCCGGTGCTCGCCGGGTTCTTCGCCAAGCTCTACATCTTCCTGGCCGCGGTGCAGGCCGGGCTGTGGGGCCTGGCGGTGTTCGGCGTGCTGACCAGCGTGGTGGGCGCGTTCTATTACATCCGCGTGGTCAAGGTGATTTATTTCGACGCGCCGGCACCGGCCTTCGACCCGCGTCCGCCGTCGCTGTCGTTCGTCGCGGCGGTGACCGGGCTGTTCACCACCTTCTTCTTCATCTTCCCGGCGCCGTTCATCGGCGCGGCCGCCGCGGCGGCGAAGGTGCTGTTCGTCGGGTAACCTGTGCCATCATGGCCGGCCGTTCGCGGCCGGCCATGGATCGGGGGATGCCATGCTCCTGGTGGTTGATGCCGGCAACACCAACGTCGTGTTTGCCGTTCGGGAAGGCGACGCCTGGCGCGGTGTCTGGCGCATCCGCACCGACCCGCAGCGCACGTCCGACGAATATGCCGTCTGGCTGCTGTCGCTGCTGACCCATGTCGGCATTTCCCCGAAGGACATCTCCGCCGCGGTGCTTGGCACCGTCGTGCCGGCGGCGCTGTATCACCTGCGGCGCTGCTGCCGCGAATGGTTCCACGTGGAACCCCTGGTCGCCCGCGCCAGCCTGGACTGGGGGTTCGAGATCCGGGTCGATAACCCGGACGAGGTCGGCGCCGACCGGCTGCTGAATGCGCTGGCCGGCCACCGCCGCTTCGGCGGCCCGCTGATCGTGGTGGATTTCGGCACCGCCACCACCTTCGACGTGGTGGACCAGGGCGGGGCCTATCTGGGCGGCGCGATCTGCCCGGGCATCAACCTGTCCATCGAGGCGCTGCACCAGGCCGCCGCCCGCCTGCCGCGCATCGGCATCGGCCGCCCCCAGGCGGTGATCGGCCGCTCCACCGTGCCGGCCATGCAGTCGGGCGTGTACTGGGGCTATATCGGCCTGATCGAGGGCCTCGTGACCCGCATCAAGGCCGAATTCGGCGGCCCGATGAAGGTGATCGCCACCGGCGGCCTCGCCCCGCTGTTCGCCGAGGGCACGCTGATGATCGACCAGATCGAGCCCGACCTGACCCTGGACGGGCTGCGCATGCTGGCCGAACGGAACCCGGCACCGAACCTGCCGCGTGATCGCACACGGTTGATCGAGAACGATTAGGCGCTGGAAGCCTGCCCAGGCCGCGAATGGGCGCCATGCCGCAAATGGGCCCAGGCTGCGACCTGGACCAAGCTGCGACCTAGCCCAGGCTGCGAGCGGGCCCAGCCGGCGAATGGAGTTGGAATCGCCAGGCGAAGCAGGCGTCAGCGCGTGAGCGGTGCCGAATCCCCGGCCGCCAGCAACGCCTGCAGTGTCCATGGGCAGGTCTCCGGCAGCGCTGCCGGTGGCTTGCCGTCCATGATCGCCGGAAGGCGGCTGACTGCGCGGCGGTAGAGGCGGTCCATATCGATCCGCTGGCGCATGGACGGTGCAAACCGGTCGGCTGCGTCGCCGCAGAAGCCGCGGGCGTCGGCCAGCGAGGTCTGCACGTCGCGTGCGTCGGGCCAGCCGATCGCCTTCAACCGGTGTGCCATCGCCTGCACCAGCAGCGACTGCACGGCATGCAGTTGCTCGCTCCCCACGCTCTCGACCTCTTCGACGATGTTCTCCCAGTCCACCTGGTCGTTCACGCGCTCGCCCTGAGCGAGCCGACGCAGCAGCGAAGCCTGGCGTTCGGACCAGACCAGGATGTCGGTATCATAGTCGCTCATGGCCGCAGCCTCCGCCCGCTTGCGCGGTACAGGTGACACTACCAGCCGCATCCGGGGATGACCCAGAAGGAAGTTGCCGAATTTTTCAATCCTGTCCGGTGAGGCTGCATCCGGTCGCCACCCTGCGCAACTGGGAGCAGAACCGCTTCGCCATGGAACCGGCCGCACGCGCCCTGTTGCGATTGACTTACCGTGAGCCGGAAGCCGCGCTGCGCGGCCTGCGCCCGACCCGGGCCGCCTGAAACCGGCATCGCCTCGCTGGTATCCGCGCCCGAATTACCCCATATCCATGCGCAATGCGCTTCGCCCGATGCGAAGCATCCCCCACCCGTGCCCACAACACATGAGGTAAGCAGCAGCCGGTATGGACGATGAAATCGGTGATCTCGCCTTCCTGCCCCTGGGCGGGACGGGCGAGATCGGTATGAACCTGAACCTCTACCGGTGCAACGGCCGGTGGCTGGCGGTGGACTGCGGCATCGGCTTCGGCGGGCCGGAGCATCCCGAGGTGGACATCATGGTCCCCGACCCGGGATACATCGCCGACCGCCGCGACCGGCTGGTCGGCCTGGTCATCACCCACGCGCATGAGGACCATATCGGCGCGGTGGCGCATCTGTGGCCGCAACTCCGCTGCCCGGTCTATGCCACCCCGTTCGCCGCGGCGGTGCTGCGCCGCAAGCTGGGCGAGGCGCAACTGGTCAACCAGGTGAAGGTGCACGTCATCGCGCCGGGCGGCAGCATCGACCTGGCGCCCTTCCGCCTGCGCTTCATCCGCATGTCGCATTCCATCCCGGAAGCGCAGTCCCTGGCGATCGAAACGCCGTACGGCCTGCTGCTGCACACCGGCGACTGGAAGATGGACCCGCAGCCGCTGGTCGGCCCCACCACGGACGAAGCGGCGCTGGCGGAGCTGGGCGAGCGCGGCGTGCTGGCGATGATCTGCGATTCCACCAACGCCATGGTGGAAGGCCACTCCGGAAGTGAGCACGAGGTGCGCCAGAGCCTCACCGCCCTGATCCGCGGCATTCGCGGCCGCATCGCCGTGACCTGCTTCGCCAGCAACGTCGCCCGGGTGGAGACGATCGCCCATGCCGCGCGCGAGGCCGGCCGCAGCGTCGCCGTGGTCGGCCGCAGCCTGCGCAACCTGGACGCCGCCGCCCGCGAGTGCGGTTACCTGAAGGGCATCCCGCCCTTCCTGGGCGAGGACGATATCGACGACGTCCCCGACGACAACCTGCTGATCCTGATCACCGGCAGCCAGGGCGAGCCGCGCAGCGCCCTGGCCCGCGTGGCGATGGACACGCATCCGCGTGTTGCGCTGGGGGAGGGCGACACCGTCATCTTCTCCTCCCGCGTGATCCCGGGGAACGAACGCGCGATCGGCACGGTGCAGGACAACCTGGTCCGTCGCGGCGTGCATCTGATGACCGACGCCGACCACCTGGTGCACGTCTCCGGCCACCCCGCACGTGACGAGCTGCGACGGCTGTACCGCCTGGTGAAGCCGCGCTATTCGGTGCCGGTGCACGGCGAATGGCGCCACCTGCAGGCGCATGCCGAACTGGCGCAACAGTGCGGCGCCGTTCCGCTGCTGATGGAGGACGGCGACATCCTGAACCTCGCGCCGAACCAGGTGGAGGTGGTGGACAGCGCCCCGGTCGGCAAGTTGGTTGTGGATGGCGGCCGGCTGGTCGCGCTGGGCGGCGGTGTGATGTCGGCGCGCCGGCGCATGCTGTTCAACGGCATCGTGGTGGCCAGCCTGGCGGTGGACGAGGCCGGGCGGCTGCGCGGGCGGCCGCGCATCACCGCGCCGGGCCTGCTGGACCCCGACGATCCGGAGACCACCCGGATCGGCGACGAATTCGCCGATGCCGTCGCGGACCTGCCGGTGGCGCTGCGGCGTGATGACGCCGGCCTGACCGATGCCGCGCGCGCGGCCCTGCGGCGGGCGCTGGGGCGGCGGTTGCAGAAGCGGCCACTGGTGGACGTGCATCTGCTGCGTATTTGATGCCAGACCGTGTAGAAGCCGGGTCAGCGGCCCGCGCTTTCCGTCATGGCCGGCGAAGGCCGGCCATCCACGATTTTTGCTGTTGCCATCGGTAAAGTCGTGGGTGGCGGGCCTGCGCCCGCCACGACGGTTGGGACAGCGTCGTGGGTCAACGATTACGTGGGATGGCACAAGGCAACCTGCCGCGGCCACCAGGGCCCGCGGCATGGCGCGGGTCAGATACCCGGCAAAGTAGCGCTGATCAGGTCAGGCAAGGACTGCCAGTCGGCGATCACCCAGTATCCTGCAACCAGCGCGGCAATCCACAACACGGGCGCGACAAAGGCGCGCGCGCCTGGATTGGATCCGTTGCCCTCTTGCTTCGGCCTGCTCATCGTTCTCCTCCAATGGGCGACCAGGTCACCACAGTATCGACGCGGTGCGTCGGTGGCAGTGACCATCGTCACCGATTGCGGCAGGTTTTGGCGCAGGACGTGGAACGATCGGGACAAGACGGAGATCAGCCTGCCACAATCGTCGGCGCCCTTCCGCCTGCTGCCTGATTGTCGTCCGGTCGCGCGCACGCCGGACGAATCACCGCAGCGCCCCCGCTCTGCGGAGGCGGCTTTTGCGCCGCAGACACCTCACCCGGCGGAACTGCCGCGGGTTCGGCGTCTGCCTTTATGATCTTGGTCAGTCTTGACGATGATTACAACCGCTGGAACCGGCGATCGGCCGCGAACGCCTGCGTGAAGCGCGGCGGCGCATTCATCGCAGGCGCCACGGCAGCATCCGGCGCAGCGTGTCGTCGCGCAGCACGTAGTGGTGGAACAACGCCGCCGCCGCGTGCACGCCCGCCAGGATCAGCACCGCGTTGGCGGCCAGCGCGTGCCAGTCCTCGATCTGGTGGACCAGGCCGCGGTCGCCCGGCACCAGTTGCGGGATCCTGAACAGGTTGAAGATCGAATCACCGCGCGCCCAAACGTTGGTCAGGCCCAGCCCCACGGTGACGAACAGCAACACGTACAACGCCCAGTGCGTCACGGTCGCCGCCGTCCGCAACAGGCCCGAGTCCAGCGGCGGCAGCATGCCGCCCCGGCTCGCCCGCCATGCAACGCGAACGATCAGCACCAGGCCCAGCAGAACGCCCAGCGTGATGTGCAGCGAGCGGTAGTCCACCCGCAACGCACCGCGCGGGGCGAAATCCACCGTCTGCCCGATCACCCACAACGTGCCCACCAGCGCCGCTGTCAGCCAGTGCAGCGCGATGGTCGTGTGGGCATGGCGCTGGCCCCCCATGTGGACAGGGGCCGTCAGAACAGTCTGTTGCATGGTCGCCTCTCAGGAGCTGCCGATCAGGATACCGCAGGCAAACACCAGCGCGCCGCCGAATGCCACCTGGAAGGCGGCGGACAGCGGCGGCGTGTCCATGTAGCGCCAGCGGATCCAGCTGATCACCGCGAGTTCGACCACCACCACGGCAATCGCCAGCGCGGTCGCGGTCCAGAAATTCGGGATCAGGTACGGCAGCGTGTGGCCGACGCCGCCCAGCGTGGTCATCAGCCCGGTGATCAGGCCGCGGATCAGCGGCGCGCCGCGCCCGGTCAGGCTGCCGTTGTCGGACAGTGCCTCGGCGAACCCCATGGAGATGCCGGCGCCGATCGACGCCGCCAGGCCGACCACGAACGCCTGCCACGTATCGCCGGTGGCGAAGGCAGCGGCGAACACCGGCGCCAGGGTGGAGACGGATCCGTCCATCAGCCCCGCCAGCCCGGGCTGGATCACCCGCAGCACGAAGGAGCGGTGCGCGTGCAGGTTCTCCTTCTCCAGCACGTCGGCCGGCAGGTTTTCGGCGCGCAGGGCGTCGGCGCGGTGTTCGTGTTCCACCTCGGCCTCGGCCAGATCGCCGAGCAGCTTGCGGATGGAGACGTCCTGGCTGCGGGCGGCCGCGCGGCGGTAGAACTGCTGGGTCTCCTGCTCCATGCTTTCCGCCAGGCCGCGCACCTGGTCCAACTGTAGCGGGTGCAACTGCCAGACGGGTGGATGGTGGATGAAGCCGCGGATATCCTGGCGCCGGATCAGCGGGATGTGCTCGCCGAACTTGTCCCGGTACAGCTCCAGCAGGCGGCGGCGGTGGTCGCCTTCCTCTCCGGCCATTTCGTGGAACACCGTGGCGCTGCCGGGATAGTCGTCCCGCAAGCCCTCGGCGATGTCGGTGTAGATGCGACCGTCCTCTTCCTCGTTGGCGATCGCCAGGGCGAGGATCTCGCGTTCGGTCAGGTCGGAGAAATTGCGCATGGCGGCGAATGTGGCGGCTGGCGCGAAAGGGTCAAGCGACGAACGAAATGATGCGACTCACTCGCAGTCGCGGCGACCGCCAGTGCAGTACCGCCTCTTGACGAACCCGGCGTTTGTCGGCCAGGGCAACCCGGTCGCGACTGCACTCTTGCCGTGCGACACTTCGCCTGAATACGACCCGGCAGGGAGAGGCCCATGTCTTCGATCACACGCAGAAATTTCGGCCTGCAGGTGCTGGCCGGGTCGGCCGCGCTGGCCGGCGCCCGCGCGATTCCGGCCCGGGCGGCCGAGAAGATCCGTGTGGGTATTCTGCCGCTGACCTCTCACGCGCCCACCATCATCGCCGGTGCCAGGGGGTATTTCGCCGCCCAGGGTCTCGATGCCGAATTCATCACCTTCGAGGCGGCGCAGCCGATGGCGATTGCGATCGCCTCGGGCGACGTGGATTTCGGCGTCACCGCGATCACCGGCGGGCTGATCAGCCTGGCCGACAAGCGGGTGGTGAAGGTGATCGGCGGGGCGCTGCAGGAATGGCCGAACGTCGAGGGGCAGAAGATCCTGGCCTCGAAGGCGGCGTATGACCGCGGGCTGACCTCGCCGGCGAAGCTGAAGGGGCACAGCTTCGGCATCACCACGGCGGGGTCGTCGTTCCAGTACATGGCGCACAAGATCGCGCAGAAGGAAGGCTGGCCGGATTCCGCCATCACGCTGCGGCCGTTGCAGAGCGTGCCCAACGTCATCGGGGCGCTGAAGAGCGGCCAGATCGATGCCTGGTCGATCGTGCCGAACATCGCCGATGCGCTGACCAGGGGACCGAGTGTTGTGCAGATCGGCACGATCGCCGACTACATCCCGGGATACCAGGTGACGGTGGTGTTCACCTCTACCGCGAACGTCACCAGCAAGCCGAAGCTGGTGAAGCGGTTCCTGGCCGCGTACGAGAAGGGGGTGAACGACTATAACGCCGCGCTGGTGGACAGGACGATGGGGCCGAAGGAGACGGACGAGATCGTCGCGATGATCCACAAATACGTCTATGCATCGATGCCGCTGGCCAAGGCCGGCCCGCGCATCCGCCACGGGGCCATGCGCATCAATCCCGGCGCGCGGATGAACCTGGCGAGCGTCAAGGACCAGCTTGACTGGTTCAAGGCGGAAAAGATGGTCCCTGCCGGCGTCACCATGCACGACCTTGTGGACACCAGCTTCGTCAAGTCGGCCTGACGCAGGCCGGGACGCGGCAACACAGACCTCCCCTTGCCCGGGCGGGGCGCGCCCGTGCCGAACCGCATTGCCACGGTTTCGATCGCACCACGTCTCCCCCTCCGGCCAGGGGAGGGGGGAGCGCCTGTTCGGGTGCCTTTCCCCCTTGTGACCGCCCCGCGCAACGCGCAAAAGCCTGCGGCCATGGAACTCGGCATCGATACCGTCACCCACGCCTACGGTGAGACGCAGGTGCTGGACCGCATCTCCTTCGCCGTGAAGCCGGGTGAGATCGTCTGCATTGTCGGCCCGTCCGGCTGCGGCAAGTCCACGCTGCTGCGCTTCATCGGCGGGCTGGAGCGTCCCGACTCCGGCCAGGTCCTGCTGCATGGCGATCCGCCGGCCGGCTCGCTCAACCCGCTGACCTACATCTTCCAGGACTTTGCCCTGCTGCCCTGGCGCAGCGTGGAGGGCAATGTCAGCCTGGTGCTGGAAGACCATGGCATCCCCCGTGCCGAGGCCCGCGCCATCATCGACGACGTGCTGGCCCGCACTCACCTGTCCGACTTCCGCAAGGCGCTGCCCCGGCAGCTCTCCGGCGGCATGAAGCAGCGCGTCGCCATCGCCCGCGCGCTGAGCGTCCGCCCGGCGGTGATGCTGATGGACGAGCCGCTGTCTGCCCTGGACAGCCAGACCCGCGAGCTGCTGATGGAAGACCTGGTGGAGCTGTGGACGCGCGAGCGCTTCTCCGCCTGCTACGTCACCCACAACCTCGCCGAGGCCGTGCGGCTGGGCCACAAGGTCATCGTGCTGTCCCGGCGCCCGGGGCGCATCCGGGAGGTGGTGGAGATCGACATGCCCCTGGCCGACCGAGCCGACCACATCGCCGAACTGGACCGGTTGCAGCGCCAGGTCTGGCTGATCATGCGCGAGGAGGCCCGCCAGGCGGACATGGAGCTGTCCGATGTTGCATGACCCCGCGGAGGCGCCCGTGGTCGTCACCGACCGGCCTGCCGCGGCGCCGGCGCGCCCCGCCGGCCGTCCGGTGCCGTTCCGCGGCGGCGGCTTCCAGCACCGGCCGCATCCGTGGATGGCGCCGCTGGTGTTCGTCGTGCTGCTGGCGCTGTGGGAAGCCGGCTGCCGCACCGGGGTGATCAGCAGCATCGTGCTGCCGGCGCCGAGCGAGGCGTTCGGTGCGTTCATGGACCTGGTGCGGACGGGGATGCTGTGGAAGCACCTGGACGCCAGCCTGTACCGCCTGGTGGTCGGCTGGACCGCGGGCACGGTGCTGGGCATCGCGGTGGGTCTGCTGATCGGGTTGTCGTCGCTGGCGCGGGCGGGGCTGCTGCAACTGGTCTCGGCGCTGTTCGCGATTCCCAAGATCGCGCTGTTGCCGCTGTTCGTGGTGTGGTTCGGCATCGGCGAGGGGTCGAAGGTCGCCACCATCCTGTTCGGCACGTTCTTCCCGACGGTGATCGCGACCTATGGCGGGGTGGATGGTGTCGATCGCAACCTGATCCGCATGGGGCAGTCGTTCGGCCTGTCGTCGCGGTCGATCGTGCGCAAGATCATAATACCGGGGGCGCTGCCGGCGATCCTGTCGGGGTTCCGTATTTCCGCGTCGATCGCCATCGTGCTGTTGGTTGCGGCGGAAATGATCGGCGCGCGGTTCGGGATCGGTGCGTATATCCTGACGGCGGGGGCGCTGTTCGCCACCGACCAGTTGATCGCCGGGGTGGCGATCCTGGCGGTGATGGGGCTGGTGATAAGCTGGCTGATCGGCCGGGCGGAACGTTATTTTCTCCGGTGGCGGATGTAGCGGGGCGCCCTTCACCGTTATCGTCGGTGAAGGCGGCTGTGATCCGATCCCACCTTCCGGATAACGCTGCAGGCTCGCGTGCCGGTCAAACTCTCTGCGTATCGGTATCAGACCGATGGAGCGTGGCGGCGACGGACCAGCCCCAGCCCGACCAACCCGGTGCCCATGATGGCGAGCGACATCGGTTCGGGCACGGCGAAATCGACGGCGACAACCGTACCATCCTGATAGCTGAGACCGTTCCAGTCGATCCGGATTGTCTCACCTGTCCACGTCACGCGTGACACATCGAAGCCTGACATGGTCGTCGTTGGGTCGATGGATGCGCCCGCGATGTAGAGGGGTGCGTCCGCCGTGAAGACCGGTCCGTTGAATGGTTCCACGAGCCAGGTCGGGTTGGTCAGACTGGTATTCAGCGTGATCAACAGTCGGTTCTTCGCGAAATCGACATGGAGTTGGGTCACGCCCTCGATATCGCCCACGGTCTCCTCTCCGGGGCCGACTGTGAAGCTCGGGGGCGTCCATGTGGTGGCGGCGGCGTAGATGTCATTGACCGTGGGGAAACGATAGCTTGCCGACATTGTCTGACCGATGAAGCCCGCATGGGCCTCCACGGAAGACAGCAACAGGAGTGTCGTCACGCCTGCCAGTAGCCCTGCTCTGATCTTGATCCTTACGGGCCGCGCGGGTCCGCTCGGGTTTGCGGCGCTCAATCGGCGCCAACTGTAAGCCTTCATCTCGATGGAGCCTCGCATGGTGTTACGGCATCTGTCGCAACGATGCCGTGCAAGAGGCGTGCCGATATCGAAACTTTCCAAGTGTAACGGCACAAGCTCCGACGGCCCCCAGCAATCGCCGGGAACCGTCCAGCAAGGAGGATAGAATCGCTTCTCTTCGAGATTTATGGAGCGCGTGTCACCCGGTCCGGCTGTGCCGCCGGTTCAAAGTTCCGGGCGCCGCTGATCCGGGACGCCTTGGCACGTGTCACGAGCCGGAGACCGGAGCGGAGGTTCCGCCCTGGAACAACCGCTGCACGGCCGGTGACACCCCGGTCACCGGCTTGGTCGCCGATCCCGCGGGGCGCCGCAATGCCGCAGGACCCGGCGGAAACGCCGCCAGCGCCTCCGCCTGACGAACCGCCGCGGCGACGCCATCCAGCACGGGTATCGGCACACGCCCCGTCAGCCGCGCGGCAAGGCCGGCCAGGGGCGCGCCGGCCAGGATCACAATGTCCGCGCCATCGTCCTCCGCCGCACGCCGGCACAGCGACAGCAGCATTGCCTCCTTCTCCTCCTGCACATGCGCGATGCTGTCGAAGCCTTCCTCCAGCGCGCGCACGGATGCCAGGCGCGATTGCAGGCCCAGCCGTTCCACGGAATCGCGGTACCAGGGTGTGAAGTCCGGCGAGATCGACACCAGCGAGAAGCGCCGCGCCAGCATGCACGCGGTCAGCATGGAGCCCTCGGACAGGCCGATCACCGGCACCGGCATCAACTCCCGCGCCGCGTCCAGTCCGGGGTCGCCGAACGCGGCCAGCACGATCGCGTCGTGGCCGTCCACGTGCTCCGCCATCACTTCCAGTGCGGCGCAGGTGGCGATCGCGGCTTCCGCGCGCGTGACGATGTAGGGCACACCCCATTGCGCGGTCATGGGAACGATTTCGGTGCCGGGGGAGGCGGCGGCGCGCGCGGCTGCGGCGATGCGCTCGGTCACCGATTCCGATGTGTTCGGGTTCAGCACCAGAAGCTTCATGCGGTCCTTCCTCTCTCGTGCGCCCGGGGTCCTGGCGGCGCGGGATGACGGACCTTGCCCTACGGCCGCTCGCCTTGGATAGAGCGGCACCTGGCGCGCAGCGCGGGGCGTGCGCGGCAACAGCCTGTGCCGGGGCACGCCGCTCGCCGCGCCCCGCCCGTCTTCTGCCTCGCCAGCATCAGTCCATCACCGCGGCTTCCTGCTGCTGCCCGCCGCTCCGGCGCGGGCGCCGCATGATGAAGAACAGGATGATCAGCGGCAGCGTCGTCAGCATCAGGAACTTGTAGTCGTCCGCATAGGCGATGATCGCCGACTGGTAGTTGATCATGCTGTTGAGCAACTGCGCCCCGCCATGCGTGACCGGATTGAGGTAGTGATGCACCGCCGGCCCACCCTCCAGCGCGCGGTTCAGCGGCGAGGCGAAGGCCGACAGCACGGAATGCTCGGTCTGCTCGCTGCGCACCAGCAGCGCCGCCGTGATCGAGGTGCCGACTGCACTGCCGACGTTGCGGCAGAGATTCAGCATGCCGGCCCCCTCGCCGCGCAGGTCCGGCCGCAACGTCGCATACGCAACGACCTGCAATGGGATGAACACGAAGCCAAGGCCGAATCCCTGCAGCACGATGGTGACGACCACATCATATATCGAAACATCGGGCAGCCAGTGCATCATGCGGTACAGCGTGTAGCAGACGATGACGACGCCGAAGGTCATCAGCTTGCGCGGGTCCATCTTGGCCGACAGGCGACCGGCCAGCCACATCGCCGCCATCGTCCCGAAACCGCGCGGCGCCATCACCAGCCCGGCGGTGCGCACCGGGTAGTCCGCCAGCTTCTGCAGATAGGGCGCCAGCAGCGCGGAACTCGCCAGGATGATCGCGCCGACGCCCAGCATCGTCACCATCGCCAGGCTGATGTTGACGTCACGAAACAGCGCCGGCCGCAGGAACGGCTGCCGGTTGGTCGTGGCCAGATGCACCACGAACAGATAGAAGCCGAAGACGGCGGCGACCCCCTCGATCAGGATCTCGGGTGAGCTGAACCAGTCCTTCTCCTGCCCCCGGTCGAGCATCAATTGCAGCCCGACCAGCGCCATCGCCAGCAGGGCGAAACCGAACCAGTCGAAGCTCATCTGCACGCGCTGCTTGCGCCGCGGCATCAACGCCGCAATGCCGATCGTGCCCAGCACGCCGAACGGCACGTTCACAAAGAACACGTAGCGCCAGTTGTAGAAATCGGTGAGATAGCCGCCCAGCGTCGGCCCCAGGATCGGCCCCACCATCACCCCAAGGCCCCAGATCGCCATCGCCTGGCCGCGCTTCTCCTCCGGATAGATGTCGATCATCGTCGATTGTGACAGCGGCACGAGCTGCGACCCGAACAACCCTTGCAGGAAACGGACGAAGACGATCTCGTTCAGCGAGGTGGACAGGCCGCACAGCACCGACGCAATGGTGAAGCCGATCAGGCTCGTCATCAGCACGTTCTTGCGGCCGAAGCGGGAGGCAAGCCAGCCGGACGGCGCCGTCATCACCGCGGCGCCGATCACGAACGACGTCAGCACCCAGTCGATCTGCTCGGCGCTCGCCGAGAGGCTGCCCTGCATATAGGGCAGGCTGACCACCGCGATGGTGGAATCGAGCGCCTGCATCAGCGTCGCCACCATCAGGCACAGCGTGATCAGGCCTCGGTTCGGGACCTCCAGGGTGGGCTGACTCGACATCGTGCAGGCACTTCCAGCAAGGATCGGCCGGGTTGCGTGCACGCACCCGACGTACGGACGAACAGGAACGCGCGGTCCCGGCGAACCCGGCCGCCTTCCATCGTCGTACTCGCAGGGGCAACATAGGCAGGCGCCGTCCACCCGCAACCCGACGCACCACGCTGGTCGGGTCTGCCCTGCCCGGGACGCGCCCAGGGATGCGCCCGAGGACGCGCCCCAGCACGCGCCGGCGCCGGTGGGCCGAACGCTGTTGCGCTACGACCTCTGCGGCGGAGGATTGCGGCTGATCGCGCCTGTCATCGGGATGAAATACACCCCCATGTCGCGCCGCGAATGGATCTTGCCCTGCGCGTCCTTGGTATACACGTACAGCACCTGGCCGCGCTTGAATGGCTGGCCGATGGGAATGATCATCCTCCCGCCCGGCTTCATCTGCTTGAACAGGTCGGGCGGCGCATAGCGGGCGGCACAGGTGACGATGATGACATCGAACCCGTCCTTCACCTCGGGCCAGCCGTAATAGCCGTCGCCGACCTTGGTGCGCACGTTGTCGTAACCGATCGGCGCGAAGATACGGCTGACCGCCTTGCCCAGCGGCTCGATGATTTCGATCGTGTATGCCTGCGCGACGATGCGCGACAGCAGCGCGCTCTGGAAGCCGCTGCCGGTGCCGATCTCCAGCGTCACCTGGCCCGGCTTCGGCTGGCAGATCTGCGTCATGTAGGCCTGGCCGAGGTAGTCCGACAGCGCGGAGCCATAACCGATGGCCCAGGGCTTCGGATCCGCCTCATACGCGTCGCCGGGCGTGGCGCGGTGCGCTTCGTAGAGGTAGTGGAAATATTCGCGCGGCACCGCTTCGAACGCCGCCATCACTGCCGGGTCGGCGTCACCCAGATGCTGCTTCAGATACGCCGCGATGTGCTGCATGGCGGCTGGCTTGCGGTGCTGGATCGCGTCGAACTGCGCGTCGGTCAGGCTGACCGGACGGCCCGAGGCGCGCATGGCTTTTTCATAGGCGGTACGGGTCCAGCCCTCGGCGGCGCGCGCCGGCCCCACCGCACACAGCGCGGCAGCGGCACCGATTATGCCTCGTCGGGAAAGTCGATGGGCGTGCGTCGTCACGGGCGGATCAATCCTGCATACGAGTTTGTTCCGGAGCGATGGCACACAACGTGGCAGGGAACAATCAAACAGTGCGTGCCAGTGCACGCCTGTTTGCCGCGTTTCCCCGCACGGATGACGTCCGGTCGGGTCGCCGGTGCCGCCGCCCCTTGGAGAAGGCCGGACAGCCGCGCGAGCCGGACAGCCGCGCAGCCGCGCGAGGCGGGCGGCCGCGCAGCCGCGCGAACCGGGCAGCCGCGCCCGAACCGGGCCGGCCTCAGGCGGAGGGGCGGCGGAACGGCAAGGCCGCGGGCAACTGCCACCGGTCGGTCGCCGCGGCCCCGGGCGCCTGTTCCGCCCGGACGGCCGGAAAGCTGACCCAGGCCAGCAGATAGCATGCGCCGGCACACAGCAGTACCGCGTCGAATCCCCAGCCGCGCGCCAGCAGGTTGGCCAGCGGCGTCGCCACCACCGAGAACGCTCCGTTCAGCCCCCAGGCCCAGGGCAGCCCGGGACCGTTGCCGATGCGCGTCAGGCCGAGCGGGAACGGCAGCCCCAGGGCGACGGACACCGGTGCGAGCACCGCCAGCAGCAGGCCGGCCCGCGCCGCCCAGGGCCAGTCCAGCGTGGCCAGGATCGCCGGCTGCAACGCGGTGATGATCGCGATGCACCAGGCCACCGCCACCAGGCTCGCCAGGGCCAGTGCCGCCCGGGCGCGGCCGGCCAGCCGGTCGGTGACCATGCTGCCGACGCCGGAAAACACCAGCATGCCCGTCAGCACCAGCGCGAAGCCGCTGGTGCGGTCATTCAGCCACAGGCTGGCCTTCTCGATCAGGGCGATCTCGATGAACAGGAAACCCAGCCCCAGCGCCGGGAAATACACAGCCGGGCGCAGCCATCCGGTGCGGCTCACGCGGATACGCCGGCGGGCAAGGACCGGCACCAGCAGCACCAGCAGTGCGAACACCACCGCCTGCGCCAGCACCGCCAGGTTCACCAGCGCGCCGATCTCCTGCTGTGGCAGCACCTCCAGCCGCTGCAGGATGGTGCCCAACTGGTCCAGCCGCAGCACGGCATAGAAGAACGGCCGGTCCAGCGTGACCGGCGCCAGGTTGAACGACGCGCGCGACGGTGTCGGCCGCCCCGCCAGCACCGCGCCGGCCTCATCGGCGATGGAATCATCGGGGCCATTGGCGGCGATCCGGCCGGTGGCAAAGGACACCGCGGGCAGATCATTGTAGATCCCGGCCCGGGCGGCGGTGACATCGATCCCCGGATACCACGAGACGTCAAACGACCGGTCGTCGCAGAATTTCCGCAGGGTGGCGATCTGCGCGGCGCTCCAGGGCGCGCGGGACAGCAGCAGGCGGGCGCCCCAGGCAGACCGGTACAGCAGCACATGCGCCGCCGGATCCTGCACTCCGGCCCGCAACAGCGCCTGGCGCGCGGTGGCCAGAACGCGCAGCGCATAGACCGGGAAATCGCGGATGGAGACCGGGATGGACACCACCCCGCCCGGCGTCAGCGCCGCCAGGTACCGGGTCATCGCCTGCACGGTGAAGGCGGAGACATTCGCCTCGGCCGAGTCCAGGAAATCGGCCGACAGGTCGATGATGTCGTAGCGCGCGCCGGCATCCGCGGCGGCGATCGGGCCGGCGGGCGACAGCGTCACGCGCCCGTCCGCCGGCCAGGGCGGGGAGGGACCCATGCCGTGGCGCAGGGCGCCGTACAGCACCGGCTCCGGTTCCAGCACCCGCACCTTCGCGGCGCCCAGCGCCAGCACCTCCGCAATCCGGAAGCCGCCCGACGCGCCGGCCAGCAGCACGCTGGCGTGCGGCCGCAGGACATAGGGCGCGGCGTCCAGCGCGGCGCGGGCGTAGCCGACATCCAGTTTGCCGGGGCGGGGCAGGGCGGCGATGCGGTTGCCATCCCGGTACAGGCCGAAGGTGCGCGGCGGGCCGGACACGTGCAGCAGGCCGGTGTTGTTGGAGATGTCGGTGTCCACGCGCTCGGTGAAGTCGTTCAGCAGCAGGTAGTCGCCGCGCGGCGACAGAACCCGTGCCTCGATTTGCGCGTGCGGCGTGTGCAGCGGCGCGTAGATCGCCTTGAAGTCGTTGAACGCGGCCTGGTTGTCGAACACCAGCAGCGCCTCACCCGCCAGCAGCGCCGCGGCGGTGGCGACGATGCCGGCCAGGCGCAGCCGGCCGGGGATGAACAGCGCGCTGGCGGCCAGCGGCACCAGCAGCAGCGGCACCAGCCAGAACGCGTGCACCACGAACATCGCCGCCAGCACCAGTGCCGAGCCGGCCGCCGCGCCTGTCAGGTCGTAGCCATACACATGGCCGATGCGGCGCGGGTTCAGCACGAAGGTCAGGCTGACGAACAGGCCGGCCAGGAAGAAGAACGGCAGCAGCCCGGCGTAGTAGCCGCCGATATTCCACACCTGGTCCTGCCAGGTGGTGGGGTTCTGCAGTTGCAGCGGGTTGAACGGGTTGGTCGTGGTCAGGTGGAAGCCCAGCGCCGCCGCCAGCACCAGCAGCGGCGGCAGCACCGGCAGCAGGCGCATGCCATGCCGGCCGAACCCATCGCGGAACAGCGCCAGCACCACGCCGCTGAGGGCAAACCCCACCATGACGATGGAGATCACCCAATACCCGTATTCCGACCACTTGCTGACGGCGAAGTAGCGGGTGAGTGCGGTTTCGTAGCCGACGGCCGACAGCGAGACCAGGAACAGTGGCAGCAGGTTCAAGGCCAGATCCGGCGCCGGATGAAGCGGCTCAGCAGGGCGTTGAAGCGGGCGGCGTCATCGACGAACAGCGCGTGGCCGGCGTCGTGGAAGCGGGCGACCTGCGTGTTGGGGCGCTTGCGCTCCAGGTTGGCGGCCTGGGCGAACCAGGTCGGGCGGACGACGTACAGCACCGGCTTGTGAGTCGAATACAGCGCATCCCGCCAGTAGCTGCGTGGCACCGGATAGGCCAGCAGCGCTCGGCTGGCCGCTTCCGGCGTGTGCAGCGTGGCGGCGGTCAGGCGTTGCAGATAGGCCGCGCCGGGTGGGTGGTGGAACATGCTTCGCACGAAGCGCCGCATCATCACCGCGTGGGGCGGCGGCGGGCCGGGGCGACGATGGACGGGATGCGACCGGGGCGGCGGTTCCTCGCCCACGGAATTGTCCACCAGAACCAGGCCGGCGAGCAGGTCGTCGCCATGGCGGTGCACATAGGCCAGCGTGTCGAGCACGCCGAGCGACCAGCCGACGATCAGGACGGGGGCAGGGTTGGCGTGGGTGAGCAGGTCGGCAATGTCGTCGCCGCGACGGGCCGGGGTATAGCCGGTGGCCGGCGCCTGGGACTTGCCCTGCCCGCGCGGGTCGAAGGCGATCACGTGGTAGTGGCGGCTGAAGGCCCGGATCTGCGGGGTCCAGATCCAGGCGGGCATGGTCCAGCCCGGGATGAACACGATCGTGTGGGCGGTGGCCGGGCCGGCCTCCAGGTAGTGCAGGCGGACGCCGTCGGAGGTGACGAAATACCGGTCGTGCACCCGGGCGGCGGCGGCGCGGGCCGAAAATCCTGTGGCGAGAGCGAGGAGAATCAGCGCGAACCGCATGGAAGGGAGAGAACCGGCCGGCGTTGCGTGGTGTCAATCGGATTGTGACGAGCAAGAATGCCGGACCGCAGACTCCTCTCCCTCCCCTTGCGGGAGAGGAAGGAGCGCACGCCGGGGCCAGGGGCAGCCATATCGTCCCCGTACAGAGGTGTCATGGCTCGGGCCGCGTCCCCACCACGACATGAGCGATCGGGCCAGGATACGAGGGACCGGTATCGGCGCCCGACCGCTTGCGGAGGCGTCACCCACTGCACGGAGCCTTCGCCCGCCACAACGCGGTGCGGCCTGCCGGTGGTTCCCCATTCGGATGAAGCGCACGCAATCAAGACACAAGCTGACTTTGCACAGCCGGTGTGTTAAGACACCGGCATGACCGCGCCGCCGATCACGCGTCGCCTGCTGCTGGGCCGCCTGGGGTCGGGGGCCGGCGTGTTCGGCACGTTGCTGCTACCCCCCACGCTGGCGACAGCCGCCTCCCCGCATCGCCGCCGCGGCAGCGCCAGGCCGCCCGCACCATTGGTCATGCTGGACCCCGGCCATGGCGGCAAGGACCCCGGCGCCATCGGCGTCTCCGGCACCTATGAAAAGCATGTCGCCCTCGCCACCGCCGCCGAACTGCGGCGCCTGCTGGAGGCCGGCGGACACTACCGGGTGGCGATGACCCGCGCCCGCGACCTGTTCGTCCCCCTGGAGGAGCGCGTCGCCAAGGCCCAGACCGCCGGCGCGGCCCTGTTCGTCTCCATGCACGCGGATGCGCTGTCGGACCATGCGGTGCGCGGCGCCAGCGTCTATACCCTGTCGGCCACCGCGTCCGACGCGCAGACCGCCGCCCTGGCACAGCGGGAGAACAGCGCCGATCGCTTCGTCGGCCGCACCTACAGCGACGTCTCGCCTGCGGTGCAGCGAATCCTGGCCAGCCTGGTCCGGCGGGAGACCCGAATCGGCTCCGCCCGGATCGCCGGCACCCTGGTGCAGCAGCTCGACGACGCGGTGCCGATGCTGGACCACCCCGAACGGCACGCCGGATTCGTCGTGCTGAAGGCCGCGGACATCCCCAGCGTGCTGGTGGAGATGGGCTTCATGTCCAACCCGCGGGACGAAGCCGCGCTGCGCCGGCCGAGCCACCGCCGCGTCGTCGCGGCGGCGATGAAGCGGGCGGTGGACGGGTATTTCGCGGCGGCCGGCCATAGAGCGGCCACGCTCAATGGTGAAGGGATGGCTGG
Source organism: uncultured Alphaproteobacteria bacterium (assembly GCA_963721065.1). GTDB lineage: Bacteria > Pseudomonadota > Alphaproteobacteria > Acetobacterales > Acetobacteraceae > CAWBLP01. Next base: position 67,307 of record CAVRHO010000005.1, on the reverse strand, counting down.
CTAGCGTACGCTATGCTGGTCGCCATCCGGCAAAGGGATCATACCGCGCTTCCATGACTGGACCCCTCACAGCGGGCGAGCCGATCTCGCCGCATGGCCGCCCACCACGTCGCGCACCGCACGCGGGGGGACAACCTCCGGGCGGGCCGAAGCCGCCCAAGCCCCCGCGCCGGCGCGGCCGGTTCGGGCGCTTCATGCGCGGCCTGCTCGGTGCCTTCCTGGGCCTGATGCTGCTCGGCCTCGTGCTGGGCGGCGGCGCGGCCTTCTTCGTGTGGCGCCACTACGCCGCCAACCTCCCCAGCGTGGAGGGACTGCGCAACTATCGCCCACCGGTGATGAGCCGGATCTACGCCGGTGACGCCCGCCTGCTGGCCGACCTGGCCACCGAGCGGCGCATCTTCGTGCCGGTCTCGGCCATCCCCAAGCGGGTGCAGAATGCCTTCATCTCCGCCGAGGACCAGAATTTCTGGGTGCACCGCGGCATCGACCCGCTGGCCATCATCCGTGCCGGCTTCACCGACCTGATGCGCATCCACCAGGGGCGCCGGCCGATCGGCGCCTCCACCATCACGCAGCAGGTTGCCAAGAACATGCTGCTGAACGACAAGGTGACGCTGCGCCGCAAGATCCGCGAAGCCCTGCTGGCCATCCGCATGGAGCAGGTGATGAGCAAGCAGCGGATCCTGGAGCTGTACCTGAACGAGATCTATCTCGGGATGGGCTCCTACGGGGTGGCCGCCGCGGCGCAGGCCTATTTCAACAAGCCGCTGTATCAGTTGACCCTGGCCGAAGATGCCTTCCTGGCCGCCCTGCCCAAGGCGCCGAACAACTACAACCCGTTCCGGCACCCCAGGGCGGCGAAGGCGCGGCGCGACTGGGTGCTCGATCGGATGGCCGACAACGGCTACGTCACCGCCGAACAGGCGGCCGACGCCAAGGCCGAACCGATCGTGCCGAAGGAATTCCACACCCCACCGCCGATCCCCGGCGCCGAGTGGTTCACCGAGGCGGTACGGCAGGAGCTGGTCGCCAAGTTCGGCGCCGATACCACGACCGAGGGCGGGCTGATGGTGCGCACCAGCCTCGACCCGAAACTGCAGGACGCCGCCGAGAAGGCCGTGCGCGACGGGTTGATGGCCTACGACCGCAGGCGCGACGGCTGGCGCGGCCCGGTCACCCATCTGGACGGCGGATCGGACCTGGCCCACGACTGGACGCAGAAGCTGGCCCAGGTGAAGCAGCCACCCGGCATGCTGAGCGACTGGCACCTCGCCGTCGTCCTCAACACCGGCGCCTCCGAGGCGAAGCTCGGCTGGCTGACCCAGACGGGCCAGTCGGACCAGCCGCCGCAATCGCACGCGGGCGTGCTGACGCTGGCGTCGGTGAAATGGGCGCGGCCGGCGCATGGCGACTCACTGGGCCCGCGGCCCCGCAAGATCACCGACGTCGTCCAGGTCGGCGACGTGGTCATGATCCAGCCTGATGAGGCATCCGGCGAATCGAAGGACCGGTCCCACCACGCTGCCTCCCAGCAGCAGGTCACGCTGCGGCAGATTCCCAAGGTGCAGGGTGCACTGGTGTCGCTGGACCCCACCACCGGTCGCGTGCTGGCGATGGTCGGCGGCTGGAGCTTCGAACTGAGCCAGTTCAACCGGGCCACCCAGGCCGAGCGGCAGCCGGGATCGAGCTTCAAGCCGTTCGTGTACTTGACGGCGCTGGAGAAGGGACTGTCGCCCAGCCAGCGCTTCCTGAACGCACCGGTGGTGGTGAATACGCCGCAGGGCAAATGGCGGCCCGGCAACTATGAAGGCACGTTCGGCGGCCCGACCTCGCTGCATACCGCGCTGCAGGAGTCGCTGAACCTGGTGACCATCCGGGTGGCGCAATATATCGGCATGCAGGCGATCGCCAATACCGCCATCGCCTTTGGCGAGACCAAGAACGTGCCGCTGGTGCTGCCCGCGGCGCTGGGTGCGGTACAGACGACGGTATTGCAGGAGGCCGGCGCCTATGCCTCGCTGGACGAGGGCGGGCGGCTGGTGACGCCAACGCTGATCGACAGCGTGCAGGACCCGGACGGCACCGTGGTGTGGCGTCCCCCGTCGGGCCTGTCCTGCGACAAGTGCAGTGATCCCGGCCAGCCGCCGCGCATCACCCAGGACCGCAAGCAACTCGCCGATCCGGCCAGCGTGTACCAGTTGCTCACCATGATGCAGGACGTGGTGAAGCACGGCACCGGGGTGAACGCCGGCAAGGGGCTGGACCGGCCGATCGCCGGCAAGACCGGCACCACGCAGGACTTCGTCGATGCGTGGTTCGCGGGCTTCACCCCCGACCTGGTGACGGTGGTGTGGGTCGGCTACGACAACCCGGCCTCGCTGGGGGAGAACGAGACGGGCGGCCGGGTTGCCGCGCCGATCTGGCATGACTACATGGCGCAGGCGCTGAAGCACCGACCGGTGCTTCAGTTCCCGCAGCCCCCGGGCGTGACCGTGGCGAGTTGGAGCAACGGCTCCCACACCATCACGGATGCGTTCAAGCCGGACCAGGTTCCGGGCGCATCGGCATCGTTGTATGGCGGGCGTCTGGCCAGCGGAAACGGTTCGCCCGATGCATCTGGCACCGTGGCTGCGTCCGACAACAACCAGCCGGCGGCGCACGGCGGTGTGGACGCGTCGCTGGGCGGGCTGTATTGAGCCGCTTCTTTATTGGTGACCGGGTGACATGTCTGCCGAATCCGACGCCCTGAATGAACAGATCAAGCAGTCCGTTGCGCTGCTGAGGAGGCATCTTTGACTGGGATGTCGCCGAAGGCCGCCTGGCGGAACTGAACCACCGCGCCGAAGATCCCGATCTGTGGAACGATGCCGCCGCCGCGCAGAAGCTGATGCGCGAGCGGAACCTGCTGGCGACGCAGATCGAGGGCGTGCACAAGCTGGAATCCGACGTCGCCGACACGCTGGAGCTGATCGCCCTGGCGGAGTCGGACAACGACGAGGCGCTGGTGCAGGACGGCCTGGCGTCTCTGCGCGCGCTGGCCGAGGAGGCCAAGCGGCGGGAGATCGAAAGCCTGCTGGCCGGCGAGGCCGACGCCAACGACGCCTATGTCGAGATCAATGCCGGCACCGGCGGCACCGAGGCGCAGGACTGGGCCGAGATGCTGATGCGCATGTACCTGCGCTGGGCGGAACAGCACGGCTACAAGGTGCAGATCATCGAGGCAAGCGAGGGCGAACAGGCCGGCATCAAGTCCAGCACGCTGCTGGTCAGCGGCCCCAACGCCTATGGCTGGCTGAAGACCGAGGCCGGGGTGCACCGGCTGGTGCGTATCTCTCCGTTCGATTCTGCGGCGCGGCGGCATACCAGCTTTGCCTCGGTCTGGGTGTATCCGGTGGTGGACGACAACATCGACATCCAGGTGAACGAGAGCGACCTGAAGGTGGACACCTACCGGGCCTCCGGCGCCGGCGGGCAGCACGTGAACAAGACGGAAAGCGCGATCCGCATCACCCACGTTCCCACCGGTATCATCGTCGCCTGCCAGACGGATCGCAGCCAGCACCGCAACCGCGCCACCGCGATGGCGATGCTGAAGGCGCGCCTGTATGAGGCGGAGCTGCAGAAGCGCGAAGCCGCCGCGGCGGCGGTGGAGAACGCCAAGACCGATATCGGCTGGGGCCACCAGATCCGCAACTACGTGCTGGCGCCGTATCAATTGGTGAAGGACCTGCGCACCGGCGTCGAGAAGGGCAATCCGGACGCAGTGCTGGACGGCGAGCTGGACGGCTTCATGGCCGCCGCCCTGGCCGCCCGTGCCGGCGCCACCCGCAGCGAGGCGAGCGCCCAGGCCCGCTGACCGTATCCCGTCATCCATTGAGCCATCCAGCGGAGCCGCCCATGCCCCAGCCCGACCACATCTCCAAGCTTGGTGTCCCCGATCCGGACACGCTGGACGACGACCTGAAGGTCATCTGGCGCAAATGCGTGGAGAAGCTCGGCTTCGTGCCGAACGTGTTCAGCGCCTACAGCCTGAAGCCGCAGCGTCTGCGCAACTTCATGGCAATGTATAATGAGATCATGCTGGCGCCCTCCGGCCTGTCGAAGCTGGAGCGGGAGATGGTCGCCGTGGTCGTGTCGTCGGCGAACCGGTGCTACTACTGCCTGGTGGCGCACGGCGCGACGGTGCGGCAACTGTCCGGCGACCCGGAACTGGGCGAGATGATGGCGCTGAACTACCGCGTGGCGAAGCTGGATGCGCGGCAGCGGGCGATGCTGGACTATGCCTGGAAGATGACCACCACGCCCTGGCTGGTGGAGGACGCCGATCGCGATGCGCTGCGTGCGGTGGGGCTGTCCAACGACGATATCTTCGACCTGGCGGAGACGGTGGCGTTCTTCAACCTGTCGAACCGCATGGCCTCGGGCACGGACATGATGCCGAACCGGGAGTATCACCGGTCAACACGCGACTGAGGCGAAGGTTTTGGTGTGAGCCGGCGGGTGGGCGCCGGTCGTTGGTCTTTGAGCGGGTTGTCCCAGGACGTTGGTACCGCGCGGCGAGATCCAATCGGCACTGCGTTCGACGGATACCTGCGCATACTCCGTCCTGGTCCGCGCAGGCCGGCTATCGTCTTTTTTCCCAGGTGCCGTCGGCGAAAGTCGTGGGAAAGCGGCCTGCGTCCACCATGACGGTGGCTGGGACGACCATGACAGTGACTGGCCGGTCATGACGGCGGCGGGCTTGGGGTCGGCCCGGCGAACGACTACTCCTCGCCAAGGGCGCAGTAACCGACCAGCACGCCAATGGGCACCGAGGCACAGGCCCACGCGGTCAGCGCGGTCACGATCGGCACGAGCATGTTGATGGGCAGCAGGCATGCCAATGCGACCGTCACTGCCGAACCGAGCAGGCAGAGGGCGCGGAAGAGGTGGTCGCCGGTGTCGGACATGGTTCATCCAACTCCAAGATGAGCCCCGCGGGCGGTGCGGGGAGGTTGCGCGGTCCAATGGCGTGATGCATGGGCCATGCCAGGAAGGAATGTCCAAGGTTCCCAGCGGCTTGCCTGTCGGCGGTGTGCTCATGGCGCCGAAGGTGTCAGTTTTCTTGACGTTCCGTGAAACTTTGCTGGCAAGGCAAGTGGCCCGCCGCGCAACGGGCCGTGAGTTCTCAATGGTGTTTAACCACATTACGCCCCGAGCATTTCCAACCACGTGAACCCGACGACGAGACGACATTCGCGGTTTTTGCCAAGCGCGCCTTGGTGGAACTCTGACGTTGTCTTGACGTCTCGTTGCTGCATCAGATCAGCTCACCGCCTCGGCCGGCATTTGATCCAGCTCGCCGCGCGCGAGGACGATGTCACGCATATGCGACATCAGTTCGCGCAATTCGCCCGGGGAGACACCGTCGCTGTCCATCATCAACCGGATCAGGGGGTCCTCCAGCAGAGCGGGAAAACTCAGCGCCTCCACCTGCACCATGCACATCACGTCCATCCCATCCGCCCGCTTGATAGCTTGCCATATCCTGGCGCGAACGCTTGCAATGAATTGTGTCAGAAGGTTGCCTCCGGCGTGCTCATACGCGTGAGGTCCAGAGTGTGGCTTTCTGGCAACAGTGTTGCGGTGCCCGTCCGGCACCTCCGACGCCCGGCCATTTCTGCAGCGCACCATCCGGATATGCGTGCCGGTGCGCGGCGGCGGCCTCCGGTGCCTGTCGCGGATTGCCGACAAGCCGGGGCGTCGCGACGGCCCGGATGGCTGGCGCGCTGTCACGGTGCGCTATCCAGCCGGTTCACGATGCGCGTTGGTGACGCGTGGATACCCAGGATCCGCAGCACCGTGTCACCGGCATTGCGGAACACATGCGGCGTACAGGCCGGCAGGGCGATCATGTCCCCGGGGCCCAGCCGGACCGTCCTGTCCTCCTGGCCCTCCAGCCAGGCTTCCAGCACGCCCTCCAGCACGAACAGAGACTCCACGTAGGGGTGCCAGTGCATCGGCGTGGCGTAGCCCGGGCGGCAGGTCTGCACCCCGGTGAACACCGGCAACCCGTCATCGCCGGTGAGGCGCTGATACTCGGCCAACGGCCCGAAGGAGACGGCTTCGGCATCGGCGAGACGCACGACCCTGGGTTCGGCTTCGGGACGCATGGCTGGGTTCCTCCGGTTCATGAGGGGCGGAGTATGGGACCGGGCGCCCGCGTGCTCCATTGCCAAGCATCACGCCCGCGGCGATCCGGCTTCACCGTCGTGCACATCGCCCGGCACGAGGGCGCTCGGCGCCGTGGATGGGACGGATACCACCGCATCCGGCACGCAGACGACGATGACGGTGCCCTGGCCGCGGCGCGGATCGATCGCGACCGTGCCACCCTGCAGAGCCAGCAACTGCTCCGGGCTTTGCAACCGGCGCTGCTGAACTGCGCGGTCCGCGCCCGAGCCGTCATCGCAGATTGTGATCCGCACCTTCCCGGCGGTGCGACGCGCGCCCACCAGCACGCGGCCGGCTGCCTGGCGGATCGCATGGGCCACGATGTCCGCCAGCGCCTCGCGCAGGACACGCGGATCGGTGAGCACGGTAAGGCCCGGCGGCACCGCATGCTCCAGCCGGCAGCCGCGTGGGGTCGCCAGTGCGGCGGCGCCGGTCAGCAGCGCCGGGAGTTCCGCCGCGAGATCGACGGGTTCGGCGACGAAGGGCGCGCGCGCCTGTTCGAACCGCGGTGACGCGGCTGCGCAGGGCGTGGTCGGAGCGGGCGCTGCCGGTGCGAGGGGCGCTGACGGTGCGAGGGGCGCTGCCGGGGCTTGGCGGCGTCGGCCCAGCATGCCGGCAAGACCGCGCGCCGTGGCCGTGATGTCGTCGATCAAGTGGCTGGCGTTGCGGAATGACACGTCCTGGCACCGATTTCGCGAATCAAAAGCCTGATTGTTCAAATGGAGTCCGCTGGTTGATTGGCAAGATCCGACACATGACACTGTATCAAGCCGTCGATCATGACATGGTGTTGCCCGGGGCGTTACCGTCGCAACCATGCATCCTGACGCTCCGGGCGCCGGCCGGATTGCCTGGCGACGGATTGCGCGCTTATCTGGCTGGCGCTTTGCGCCACCACCGGCAGCAGCCGCCCCGGCCCTCCGCGGCCGGCCGCACACCCGGACGGCGGCGGGGAGAACCGTCCAGCAAGCAACAAGGCCGCGCCATGACCGATCCCTATGCCCGCTACACCAGGCTGCGCTTCGACCGCCCCCATCCGAAGGTGCTGCGCATCACCATGGACAACGGGCGGATGAACACCGCCGACAATGCGCTGCATGCCGAACTGGCCGACATCTGGCGCGATGTTGACCGCGACCCCAGTGTCAATGCCGCCATCCTGACGGGGGCGGGCAAGGTGTTCTCGGCCGGTGGCGACTTCAACATGATCCGCGAGAACATCGAGGACTTCCAGTCCCGCGCCCGGCAATGGAAGGAGGCGCGGGAGATCGTCTACAACGTGATCAACTGCTCCAAGCCGGTGGTCAGCGCGATGCGCGGCGTGGCCGTCGGCGCGGGGCTGGTCTGCGGCATGCTGGCAGACGTGTCGATCGCCACCAAGGACTGCCGCATCATCGACGGCCACACCCGCCTGGGCGTCGCCGCCGGCGACCATGCCGCCATCGTCTGGCCACTGCTGTGCGGGCTGGCCAAGGCCAAATACTACCTGCTGCTGTGCGACCAGGTGCTGGGCGAGGAAGCCGAACGCATCGGCCTGGTCAGCCTGGCGGTGGAGGACTCCGAACTGGACGCCAAGGCGGTGGAGATCGCCACCCGCCTGGCCGAAGGTGCCCAGAGCGCCATCCGCTGGACCAAATACGCCCTGAACAACTGGCTGCGCGCGGCGGGGCCGACCTTCGACACCTCGCTGGCGCTGGAGTTCCTGGGCTTCTCCAGCCCGGACGTGAAGGAGGGCCTGGCGTCCCACCTGGAAAAGCGCAAGCCGTCCTTCCCGCCGGACTCCGTGCTGTAGGCAGCGGGGCGGGCGGGGCCGGCCCGGCCCGCCTTGTCCCCTCTGCCTTGCCCCTTTTGGCGTCGCGTTCTAGAAGCCCGCACCCATCCATTCCCGACGCAGCAGCAGAGTGCCCGATGAAGCAGCAGGCCAACCTGATCCGCGCCGGCCAGGTGATCGAGCATGAAGGCCGACGCTGGACCGTGCTGAAGCAGCAGATCATCACCCCCGGAAAAGGCGGCGCCTTCATCCAGGTGGAGATGCGCGACCTGAAGTCCGGCAACAAGACCAACGAGCGCTGGCGCACCGCCGACACCGTCGAGCGGCTGATGACCGACAACAAGGACTACACGTACTCCTACTCCGACGGCACCAACCTGGTGCTGATGGACCCGGAGACCTTCGAGGAAGCCCATATGCCGGCCGAGCTGATGGGCGATGCGGCACCGTTCCTGCAGGACCAGATGACGCTGACGGTGGACCTGGTGGAAGGCGAGCCGGTGGCGATCCACCTGCCGCCCACCGTGGTGCTGGAGATCGCCGAGGCCGATCCGGTGGTGAAGGGACAGACCGCGTCCTCCTCCTACAAGCCGGCCATGCTGACCAACGGCGTGAAGACCATGGTGCCGCCGTTCATCGAAACCGGGGAGAAGATCGTGGTGCGCACCGAGGACGGCAGCTACGTGGAGCGCGCGAAGGCCTGAGGCGGCCGCGCATCCCATGGCCCTTCGTCTCTCCCCCCACATGGTCGTGATGCAGAACGCCGCGCAGAAAGCGGCGCGGCGGCTGCTGCGTGACTTCAACGAGGTGGAACACCTCCAGGTCAGCATCAAAGGCCCCTCGGACTTCGTGTCCCAGGCCGATCTGCGGGCCGAGCAGACCCTGAAGGAGGAACTCGCCAAGGCTCGGCCTGGGTATGCCTTCCTGATGGAGGAGTCCGGCGCGTCCGGGTCCGAGAACTGGGCCTGGCGCTGGGTGGTCGATCCGCTGGACGGCACGACCAACTTCCTGCACGGCATGCCGCACTGGGCGATCAGCATCGGGCTGGAGCGCCGGCTGCCGGACGGCGGGTCGGAGCTGGCGGCCGGGCTGGTGTACGCCCCGCCGTCGGACGAGATGTTCTGGGCGGAAAAGGGCGTGGGCGCCTTCGTCAACGAGCGGCGGCTGCGGGTGTCCGCCCGGCGCGACATGTCGCAGGCGGTGTTCGCCACCGGCATCCCGTTCGGCGCGGTGTCCACGGCGCGGCGGGCGGCGTTCAGCCGCACCCTGGCGGCGCTGATGCCGCAGGTGGCCGGCATCCGGCGGTTCGGGTCGGCCGCGCTGGACCTGGCCTGGGTGGCGGCCGGGCGGTACGACGGATACTGGGAGCTGGGGATCAAGCCGTGGGACATCGCCGCCGGCCTGCTGCTGGTGCGTGAGGCGGGCGGCTTCGTCACCAGCGCGCATGACGGCGACCCGCGGGACACCGCGGAAGTGGTGGCCGGCAATCCGCACCTGCACCCGAAGCTGCGTGAGGTGGTGCTGGAGGGCATGGGGGCCGGCCCGAAGCGCGGGTGAGCGCGGCGGGCGGGGTGCCGATCCGGGTGGCGACGTCCGTGTTGGTGCGACTTCGGCGCCATGATAGGCTTTCGGCCATGACCAAGCTGCTCGATCGCGCCGTTGAGACGGCCCGCACCCTGCCGCCGGCGGTGCAGGATGAAATTGCGGGCGTGATGCTGCGCCTGGCCGGTGGAGACGATGATACCGCGCCGGTGACTCTTTCGCCGGATGAGTCGGCGGCCGTTGCGACATCGAAGGCGGCCGCGGCGCGCGGCGAATTCGCAACCGACGCGCAAATGCGGGCGGTGTGGGCCAAACACCGGCTGTAAGGTTGCGATTCACGCTGCCGGCGCTGTCGGACCTCAGCGGAATCCTCGATTACATCAGCGAACGCTCGCCACGCGGCTCGCGGCGCGTGCAGGCGCGGATCCAGGCGACGATCGACCTGCTGTCGTGGCCTCCTCAGATCGGTTCCCGCACCAACGACCCGACCATCCGGCGTATGCGGGTATCGCCCTATCCCTACCTCATCTTCTACGAGGCAACTGCGGACGAGGTCATCATTCACGCGGTCCGTCATGACGCCCGCGATCCGGCTGGCATGCCCGGGGGCTCATAGGAGGGTAGAGCCGGCACGGTCGGCGCCGGTGCGCCGTCAAGGCGGCCGGGCGACAGGCGCTTGCGGCAGCGGTGGCGCGGGCCGCGGGAGGGGGAAGACGGGTGGCTGTCCGACGAAGAAGCCCAGGACGCAACAGAAGCCCTGGACGCGGCGGATGCCGTCACGGTTTGGCTCCGGCCAGTCGATGGCCGGGTTCCGGTCGGCTTTCGTGTCGCAGAAGTGGACCTCGCGGCGGCGGAACTCCTTCATGAGTTTCGGCAGGTTGCCACGATACCACATGATGCCGCAGGAGTGTGTTTCGGCCTTCAATTTTGACCCATTTCGGCGTCCAATTCTGAGCCGCCACGGAGAGAGGAATTCGCCCTGATATCAATGGCGGAAGCTTTCGCCCGGCGGGTCACTATTGGACGCCGATGGATGGGTCAAACACCGAGCTGATTCACACATCTGATCGCCGGGGTGCGGAACCCGGGCCGCCGGCTGTTCAGCCCCACCGTCGCGCAGGAGATCGTCGCCGTGCTGACGCGCCCGTTGCCCGGCGTCACGACGGTCGGCATTGCGTGGAAGAACCGGCACCAGCGCCGGCAATCGCGACAACTGGGCGGTGGGATTCGACCGCCGCCAACGCACCGCTTTGCCGGATACTCTGGGGTCATGAACGACCCCATTATCCAACAGATCGAGGCATTCCGCTGCCGCCGGGCCAGCCTGACCGCTGAACGTCGCAACCGTGGCTACACATTATACAATGCCCGATCCGGCGCCGCGGTCACCCGCTTGCGGACGACCGACATCGAAGGCCGCTTCCACGTTCTCTACTGGTCGCTCTGGAAGGAACGATGGATCGCCAGCGGACCACTTGGCCCGGCCAAACTCTCGATCGACCGCGCACTCGAGTTCATCGCCGCAGAAGACATCTTCTGGGCACACCGCTGACAGCTCAGCCGGCTCCGAAAATGCGCAAAGTCGAGCTGAGCGACTCGACGGAAATTTTCCCGCTCCGGGGTGCCGAATTCCGCCACGAAGCGGTGCGGGCGTGGGAGACGAAACTCACGCCATTGCCAATCGACAGCGTCAGCTTGGCTCCTCCTCGGTGATCCCGGCCAAAACTGCATAGACGTGGCGAGACGCCCAGCGCAATGGGGTTAGCTAGTCTTCGCTCGAACCGGCATGCCGGGAACAAGGGAGGTGCCGATGTTCACTAGGCCTGTGGCTGTACTCTGCGCAACATGGCTGGTATTGGTTGCCGCTCCCCTCTCGGGGTTGGCTCAGGCGACCTCGACGCAGGAGAGCTACAAGCAAATCGGGGTCGCATCGGATGTAAAACCGGAGGTCCTGCCGTCCCTGATCGTTCTCAATGCGCGTGACGCAAGCTTGCAAGGAGCGACACTTACGCTGCATGACGTCTCCCAGAATGCTATCATTTTTGCGGATCGGCCGAGCCGCTTGGCTGGTCATGCGTTGACGACCACCTTGCTGGAAGAATGGAGAAGCAATGGTGGTAGCTTCGCTAAGGATCCGCCGAACGCCACGATTTCAGGTACTGACCGATGCCGCCGGATCGGCGAAGGATGCCGTTGTCGTGCTAAAGTCGCCGAAGCTTGATGGTGATGATCTCACCTTTTCCGTGCAGGTGCTGGAGGGGGGATTAACCGGTGCAAATGGTCCGGCGGCAGTGTTCATCGACATCATTGGGCTGCCGTTCACCCCGCTGTCGGTCGCCGGAGTGGCTCGGCGCACTGCTGCACGAACCGCGTTCTACTCGGCCGCCGCTGCCAATGCATACTACCACCCTTATGCATATCCCTACCCGTATCCACCGCCACCCCGCCCATGCGGCTATTACCCCTACCCGCCGTGTTACTGACGCCTTGTGCCTGCGCACCGGTATGACAGCTGTCCCGTCAGCTCAGACCTGATGGTTACAGACGTGTCGGTACGTATTCAGCGGGACTTCATACCGGGGCTTGTTGGCCGGAAGTTTGGCACGAGGGACTCTGCTGGTCCACTGCAATGCCAGGGACGCCGAAATCCAGAAACCGGAAGCAGGAAAGCATCATGAAGCGCCGACAGTTGTTTGTCTCAACCGCGAAGGCCGCTCTGGCGACGGCATTCACGAGCACTTGGCCTTTCAGCAGCGCGGGCGCGCAAACGCCCGGGCTTGGCGCCGGTGCGGCCCCCGCCCGACCGCATCCAGCCACGGGCGCAACGATTGGCGCCCCTGACGGGACGCGGTCGATCCCGGGGGATGTCTTGCCAGCGCCCGACCTGCCCTTCGGCGGACAGATCAACCTGAACGCCGAGCAATCCAAGTCCTGGTGGCAGCCGCAGATCGTGCCTCCCAAGGGCGCACCAAACATTCTGCTGATCATGACCGATGATGTGGGCTTCGCTGCGCCGAGCACGTTTGGCGGGGTTATTCCGACGCCCGCTCTCGATCGCATTGCTGCGAACGGCCTGCGCTATACGAATTTCCACTCCACCTCGCTTTGCTCGCCGACTCGCGCGGCGCTGATTACCGGCCGTAACCATCACTCGGTGGGTTTCGGCGTCATTTCCGAGGCAGCAACCGGCTTCCCCGGCTATGACAGCCTGATCGGCCAGGACTGCGCGACGATTGGGCGCATCCTGCTGGAGCATGGCTATCGCACGTCCTGGTTCGGCAAGGACCACAACACTCCGACCTGGACCGCGAGCCAAGCTGGACCGTTCGACCAATGGCCGACCGGCATGGGATTTGAGTATTTCTACGGCTTCGTCGGCGGCGATACGAGCCAGTGGCAGCCGAACCTCTTCCGCAATACCACTGCGATCTATCCGTATGTAGGGAACCCCGAGTGGAACCTGACAACCGCGATGGCAGACGATGCCATCCACTGGTTGGACCAGTTGAACGATATCAACCCCGACATGCCGTTCTTCCTGCATTACGTGCCAGGCGGAACCCATGCGCCGCACCATCCGACGCCTGAATGGATCAAGAAGATCAGCGACATGCACCTCTTTGATGAGGGATGGAATGCGCTCCGCGAGAAGATCTTCGCAAACCAAAAGCGTCTCGGTGTCATTCCGCCGGATGCCAAGCTGACACCCTGGCCGGATGACCTTCTCAAGAAATGGGACCAGCTGACAGATTTGGAGAAGAAACTCTTCATCCGCCAAATCGACGTCTATGCTGCCTATCTCGCCTATACCGATCATGAGATCGGCCGGGTGATCCAGGCGGTCGAGGATATGGGCAAGCTGGACAATACACTGATCATCTATATCAGCGGTGACAACGGCGCCTCGGCCGAAGGCTCCCCCAATGGCACGCCGAGCGAAGTCCTGCAGTTCAACGGAGTCGAATTGAGCGCCGAGCAGCAGATGCCGTGGTACGACCTGTGGGGAAGCGACCGAGCCTATAACCACTTTGCCGTGCCGTGGTCCTGGACCTTGGACACACCGTACAAATGGATGAAGCAAGTTCCGTCTTTCTTCGGCGGTACGCGGCAAGGTATGGCGATTTCCTGGCCGGCGCGGATCAAGGAAAGAGGCACTCGCTGGCAGTTCCACCACGTCATCGACGTCGTGCCTACGCTTCTCGAGGCGATTGGCATCCAAGCACCGAACATGGTGGACGGGATTGCGCAAAAGCCAATCGAAGGCGTGAGCATGGTTTACACCTTCGATAAGGCCGGCGCAGACGCACCCTCACGGCGCACCACTCAATACTTTGAAATGATGGGCGTACAGGGCCTGTACCACGATGGCTGGATGCTGAGTGCTGTGCCGGTCCGCCCGCCCTGGCAGCTCTTGGGCACTGCGATCCTGGATCCGGCGAGCGCCTACAAGTTTGAATTGTACGACATACGACATGACTGGACGCAAGACACTGATGTTGCAACCCAGTACCCCGAGAAGTTGCGGGAGATGACGGACCTGATGTTCGCGGAATTCGCAAAGTATCAGGTGCTCCCGCTCGATGCGTCCGTCGCGACGCGGATGATCACGCCGCGACCCGACATGTCGGGCGGACGGCGCGTGTTCACATACAAGGGCACCCCGGTCACCGGAATTCCCCGCGGTACCGCGCCAGACGTGCTGAATACCTCTTATACGATCACAGCGGAGGTTGAAGTCCCAGACGGTGGCGCCGAGGGCATGATCGTCACCGATGGCGGACGCTTTGGCGGCTACGGTATGTATCTACTGAAAGGCAAGCCAGTATTCCTGTGGAATTTGCTCGACCTGAAGCGGGTGCGGTGGGAAGGCAGCGAAACGCTGACGCCGGGCAAACACACGCTAGAATATGACTTCAAATATGATGGGCTCGGTTCCGGGACTTTGACGTTCAACAATATCAGCGGCATCGGCCGAACCGGCACTGGGACATTCAGGATTGATGGTAAGGTCGTGGAGACAAAGAAGCTCGATCACACAGTTCCCCTCACGCTGCCGTGGGATGAAACGTTCGACATCGGGTCGGATACCGGCACGCCGGTCGACGATCGGGACTATCAGGTGCCGTTTGCCTTTACCGGCAAGATCGACAAGCTGACGATCTCCCTTGAGCCACCGGTGCTGACGCCGGAGGACAAGAAGAAGCTCGAAGAGGGTATGCGGAAAGCGGCCGACCACGGCTGAGCGCACATGATTTGATCATTGCTTCGGCCAGGCGGGCTGATGCCCCTGACGGGAAACACCTGGTTCCCGTCAGGGGGAAAGAGACCGTCCCAAACATGGGGGTGCCAACGTCTGCGGGGAAGAAAACCGGGGGCGGGAATGGGATGGCGGGTGACGATCGAGCTGGGCGGCGCCGATGGAACGAAACAGACACACGAAGTTGCCCGAGGTGGCGGCAGCGCCCCCCATTCGGTCCTAGATCCGCTCGGCCTGTCGCTGGAAGACGGCAAGATCCTGCCGGCGGGTGTGCAACGGCACCTGGTTCAGGCCCGGGGCGCGGAGTGTGTTTCGGCCTTCAATTTTGACCCATTTCGGCGTCCAATTCTGACCCGCCACGGAGAGAGGAATTCGCCCTGATATCAATGGTGTAAGCTTTCGCCCGGCGGGTCACTATTGGACGCCGATGGATGGGTCAAACACCGAGCCGATTCACACGTAGAGCGCGCACCTGCGCGAGGCACGAAATGCGACATCCGACGCACGGGCAAAGCCCGTCCGCACCCTTTGCGTGTTCCGCGTGTTTTGCGGTTGACCTTCCTTTGGCGACGCCACCCGGGCCACACCCATGCAGACGACGCCATGGTCGGCCTTCGCCGGCGCCATGACACGGCACGGTCCCGTGGCGGTAGCGCCGAAACCGGCGTCCGATCAAAGCCGGGCCGCAGCCCCGACCGGACGCCGTTCCGCCATGATCAGGCCAGGTCGAAGCGGTCCGCGTTCATCACCTTGGCCCATGCCTTCACGAAGTCGCCCACAAACTTCGCCTGCGAGTCGCTCTGGCCATACACCTCGGCCAGCGCGCGAAGCTGCGAGTGCGACCCGAACACCAGGTCCACCCGGGTGGCGGTCCACCGCGGCTCGTTGGTCTTGCGGTCCCGCCCCTCATACACGCCGTCCGAACCGGCCGGTTGCCAGGCGGTGTGCATGTCCAGCAGGTTGACGAAGAAGTCGTTGGTCAGCGTCTCCGGCCGCGTGGTGAAGACGCCGTGTTTCGACCCGCCGGCATTGGCGCCCAGCACGCGCAGACCGCCGACCAGCACGGTCATCTCCGGCGCCGTCAGGGTCAGCAACTGCGCCTTGTTCACCAGCTCCTCCTCCGGCGCCATCAGTTGCCGGCCGCTGAGGTAGTTGCGGAACCCGTCCGCGGCCGGTTCCATTACGGCGAAGGATTCGATGTCGGTCTGCGCCTGCGACGCGTCGGTGCGGCCCGGCGCGAACGGCACCGTCACGTCGTGGCCGGCCGCTTTCGCCGCCTTCTCCACCCCGGCATTGCCGGCCAGCACGATCAGGTCGGCCAGCGACACCGTCTTGCCGCCGGCGGCCGAGGCGTTGAAGTCCTTCCGGATCGCTTCCAGAGCGTCCAGCACCGTGGCGAGCTGCTGCGGCTGGTTCACCGCCCAGTCCTTCTGCGGCGCCAGGCGGATGCGCGCGCCGTTGGCCCCGCCCCGCTTGTCGGACCCGCGGAAGGTGGACGCCGCCGCCCAGGCGGTGGACACCAGGTGAGACACCGACAGGCCGGACGCCAGGATCTTCGCCTTCAGCGCCGCGGCGTCCTGTGCGTCGATCAGCGGGTGATCCACGGCGGGAACCGGGTCCTGCCAGATCAGTGTCTCCTTCGGCACCAGCGGGCCCAGGTAGCGGCTGACCGGCCCCATGTCGCGGTGCGTCAGCTTGAACCACGCCCGGGCGAAGGCATCGGCGAACTGGTCCGGGTTTTCGTGGAACCGGCGGGAGATCTTCTCGTACACCGGGTCCACCCGCAGCGAGACATCCGTCACCAGCATCGTCGGCACGCGCTTCTTCGACGGATCGAACGGGTCGGGAATATCGGCCGGCGCGTTCTTGGCCTGGAACTGCCAGGCCCCGGCCGGGCTCTTGGTCAGCTCCCATTCGTATTTGAACAGGTTGTCGAAGAAGTGGTTGCTCCACTGCGTGGGGGTCTGAGACCAGATCACTTCCGGGCCGCCGGTGATCGCGTCGGCGCCGATGCCGGTGCCGAACCTGCTTTTCCAGCCCAGGCCCTGCTCCTCGACGGCGGCGCCTTCCGGCTCCGGCCCCACCAGCGACGGGTCGCCGGCGCCATGGGTCTTGCCCAGCGTGTGGCCTCCGGCGATCAGGGCGACGGTCTCCTCGTCGTTCATCGCCATGCGGTAGAAGGTTTCGCGGATGTCTCTGGCCGCCGCCAGTGGGTCCGGCTTGCCGTTTGGCCCTTCCGGGTTCACGTAGATCAGGCCCATCTGCACGGCGGCCAGCGGGTTCTCCAACTGGCGTTCGCCGCTGTAGCGTTCGTCGCCGAGCCAGGTGCCTTCAGGGCCCCAGTAGAGCTCGTCGGGCTCCCAGACGTCCTTGCGCCCGCCACCGAAGCCGAAGGTCTTCAGGCCCATCGAACTCAAGGGCGACGTTGCCGGCCAGGATCATCAGGTCGGCCCAGGAGATCTTCTGGCCGTATTTCTGCTTGACCGGCCACAGCAGCCGCCGCGCCTTGTCCAGGTTGGCGTTGTCCGGCCAACTGCCCAGCGGGGCGAACCGCTGCTGGCCGGAACCGGCGCCGCCACGGCCGTCGGCGATGCGATAGGTGCCGGCGGCGTGCCAGGCCATGCGGATCATCAGCCCGCCGTAGTGGCCCCAGTCCGCCGGCCACCAGTCCTGCGAGTCCGTCATCAGGGCGTGCAGGTCCTTGATGACGGCGTTGAGGTCGAGGCTCTTGAATGCCTTGGCGTAGTCGAACGCCTCGCCCATGGGATCGGACAGCGCGGAGTGCTGGTGCAGGACCGAGAGGTTCAGTTGGTTGGGCCACCAGTCGCGGTTGGTCCGCCCGCGTGCATGCATCACCGGGCACTGGCCCACGCTGGTGTCAGTCTTCGCGTCCATCGTTATCTCCTGCTGGTTGCCCTGGTCCGGGACTGCGGATCGTGGGGACCGTCGGTGGCGTCGCGGCCTGGGCGACGAAGCGAAGCTGGCACACGACGGCCGGGGCCGCACAAGTCTGTCATGAATACCATCCCGATGACGGCGGGCCGATGTCTGGGGTCAGCCATTGGTTCGCTGCGCTGGTCTCCGCGACGGCCGGACTTGCACCTGGGTAACCGAAGCGGGACGATAGACGCAATCATCTCAGTTCAATATGATCGATAGGGATTGGCTATAGCGGCAGCGAGACTGACCCATGAACCTGCGTGACCTGCGCTACCTGCTGGCCGTGGTCGAACACGGGCATTTCGGCCGGGCGGCCGAGGCCTGCGGCATCAGCCAGCCCACCCTGTCCGTGCAGATCCGCAAGCTGGAGGACCTGCTGGGCGTCGCGCTGTTCGAGCGCACCGGCAAGGCCGTGGTGCCGACTCCCGCCTGCCACCAAGTGCTCGGCCATGTCCGCGCCGCGGTGGCCGAGGCGGATGCGGTCTTCGCCGTGGCGCACACCCTGCGCGACCCGCTGGCCGGGCGCATCCGCCTGGGCATCATCCCGACGCTGGCGCCCTACTTGCTGCCGCTGGTGTTCGCCCCGCTGCGCGACGCGCTGCCCGCGCTGGAGGTGGAGCCGTGGGAGGACCAGACGGACGCCCTGCTGCGCCGGCTGCAGGCACACGAGCTGGATGCCGCTCTGCTGGCGACCGAGGTTCCCGGGCCGGACCTGGCCAGCCGGCCGCTGTTCGACGAACCGTTCCTGGCCGCGCTGCCGCCCGAACACCGGCTCGCCGCCCGCCCGGTGGTGGCCGAGGCCGACCTGGCCCAGGACATCCTGGTGCTGGCCGACGGGCACTGCCTGCGCGACCAGGCACTGGAGGCCTGCGGCAGCGGCGGTGCGCTGAACCGCTCGCTGCGCGCCACCAGCCTGTCCACGCTGCTGAACATGGTGGCCGCCGGCTATGGCACGACACTGATCCCGGCGCTGGCGTCCGGGGCGGCGCAGGACACGGGCATCGTGCTGCGCCCGCTGGCGACGCAGGTGGGGCGCACGGTGCGGCTCGCCTGGCGCGCCAGCTTCCCGCGGCGTGCGGCGCTGGCGGCGGTGGGCGACGTGATCGCCGGGCGCCTGCACGGGTTCGCAGCGGGGGCGGCGGCGGGCACGGTTTAGCGGCCCGCGCCTTTCCTGACGCTGACACCGCCTGGAGCCCGTTGCACGGTTCACGCCGCGAGGCGGCCACAATCGCGCTGCCGGTGTCGCAACGCCCCGAATGGCGCCCGGTGCGATGCGAAGGGGGCTCCCCTCGGCGAAGGCGGTTGCCGGCGAAACAACGCGGACGGCCCGTCTGCACTTGCCCTACCGTTGTACAGCCGATCGTCGGACAAACCGCATGTGCGCTGGCAGCGAATCGCGCAATCGATTTCTGTTGCCCTAATCGATGACCGGAAACGGCCGTTGCGTTTCCGCTTCCTCTGCCCGCAGTTGCGCAGGGGAACCAAGGTATTTGACACGCGCCATGCTGATCTCACCGTTGAATTCGAATGGAGCGAGGTCGAGAGTCCTCGATCCCCACCGGCGAGCCGAGATCGATACCGAAATCGAGGGCATCGTTCGCGGTAAAAATGAGCGGTGCACTCACGGGCACCACACCTGACGCAACTTCCCTGCCATCCACTTTCAGCATCACCTTCAGCGGTCCGGCCGGCTTGCGCTCGACGTAGGTGGTCTCGACGTCGATCGTCACCTTTCCCCGGGGCAACTTGCTCCCGGCCTTGATATGCGTACGCCGGATCTCGAAGAGGTTATACTCGTAAGAGAGGATGCCGTCCTTGACGTACAGGGCGAGGCCGCCGGCGAAACCGCCAAGGGCATAGATCACGCCATTCGGATCGTCCGGAACGATGACATCCACGCTGACAACATTGTCCTTGTTGCCCAACGCCGGGGCTGCGACTTCAGGCAGCCGCGTGATGCCACCCGGAAAGGTCCACTCCGTGTAGGGTGACGCAGCGCGAAGCTCGGGGTGAAAGGCCGGAACCCACAGGTCGCCGCCGACAGGCAGCCCCTTGTTCCTGGCAATCTCAACGAGAAACCGCGCCTTCAGGTCCGCAAGCCTGGCTGGCATCGTGTCGGCGAGATCCGTGGCCTGCGACCAGTCTTCCTTCAGATTGTAGAGCTCCCATTTGTCAGCATCAGGTGTCCACTTGAGAACGTCCTCCGCTAGGCCGGGAACCCACGGTATGCGCGGGCCAAACGCGGACGCCATCCAACCGTCGTGATAGATGCCGCGGCTGCCCAGGATGTGGAAATACTGCGTCTGCTTCGGTTCCTTCGCTTTGGCGTCGTTGAACGAACGGGCAAAGCTCGCCCCATCGAACGCATCCTGCGTAATGCCGTTGACCGCGCGGGGTGGGGCGATTCCAACGACGTCGTAGATCGTCGGGACGACATCGTTGACATGCAGGAATTGCGAACGCGGCGTGGCATCGGGCCTGATCCTCGCGGGCCAGCGGACGGCCAGCGGATTGCGCGTGCCGCCGAAGTGAGAGGCAACGAGTTTGGTCCCCTGATAGGGCGTGCTGCCCGCCCACGCCCAGCCGGCATGATACATGTTGTCGGTCTTCGGTGACCCAAGCACGTCGAGCCCGCCCAGGCCGTCGAGCGCCTCGATCTGCTCCTTCGTCGTGGTGGGAATGCCGTTCTGCGCGAGCAATTCGCTGATCGTGCCGTTCTGGCCCTCGGCGGAGGACCCGTTGTCGCCCCAGATATAGAAGATCAGGGTGTTCTCGCCGTATCCCAGCCGGTCCACCTCATCGACGATGCGACCGACCTGTGCGTCGACATGTTCGGTAAAGCCGGCGAACACCTCCATCAGGCGGCGCTGAAACGGCTTCTGGTCTTCGGGGATCGCATCCCAGGAAGCAAGCGTGGCGGGCCGCGGTGTCAGCTTCGTGTTCTCCGGAATCCAGCCCATTTTCCTGGCGCGGTCGAAGACGCGCTCGCGGTACTTGTCCCAGCCATCGTCGAACTTGCCCTTGTACTTGTCCGACCATTCGTTCGGAACCTGGTGCGGGCCGTGCGCCGCGCCGCTCGCCCAGTACATCAGGAACGGCTTGTCCGGAGCAATCGCCCGTTGCTGACGCAGCCAGCCGATTGCGTCGTCCGCCAGGTCCTCGCTCAGATGATAGTAATCGTGGCCGCCGGACGTGTGGGGATGATCGGCATAGGCCGTGTTGCGCACGAGCATCGGCTCGTATTGTGAGGCTTCACCTCCCAGAAAGCCGTAGAAATACTGGAACCCCATGGACGTCGGCCAATAGTCGAACGGCCCGCTGGCGGTGGTCTGCTCGGCTGGCGTGTTGTGCCACTTGCCCCAGGCCGCGGTGTTGTAGCCATAGTCCTTGAGGACCTCGGCGACCGTGGCGCTGCTCTTCGGAATGAGGCCGGCGTATCCATCCCAATCATTCGCCAACTCGGTGATCGTGCCGCTGGCTACGCGATGGTGATTGCGCCCGGTCAACAGCGCTGCGCGCGTGGGCGAGCACATGGCTGTCGTGTGGAACCGGTTGTAGGAGATGCCCTCCCTGGCAATCCTGCTCAACGTCGGCGTGTGGATTTCTCCGCCATAGGTATCCGTCTGCGCCGGGCCGACATCGTCGATCAGAACGATGATGATATTCGGGACGCCTTTGCGCAGGTGGCGTCGCTGCGGTAACGGACTGTAGGTCGAGTCCTGCATCGTCAGTCCCGCCACGCTTCCCGACGGCTTCGGCGGGAAACGGCAGCGATTCGCCCAGGGTAGATGTTGCCCCGACCGATGCCGTGGGTCCCTGGGACGTCGGCCCAGCCGCATCCTGGATCGGTGCCTGCGCCTTTGCGTCCTCGCAGCAGCCAGGACCCGCCGAACGCCGTCGCCAACGCCGCCTTCGCCGAAGACAGAAACAGAGCCCGTCGCTTCATCCTTGGTCCCCCGTTGCACATCGCTTTCCGGGCCGAGGCAAGACCAAAATCCGGCGACGGGGCTATGCAGAACCGGCAGGCGGTTCGACGGCATTGGGTCCTTGCACGACCCGGATCGGGTCCGTTCGCCAGGGGAGGCGCGGAAGAAAGCCGCGGCGTGGTTCCCGGCTACGACCCCCGCGCCCGCGCCAACTCCGCCTCGTCCCAGAACCCGATCACGATCCCCGCCTTCACCTGCGCCGCCTCCCCATACCCGGCAATCCGCGCATCCGACACCGTGATCCGCGCGTGATCGCGCAACGCCCAGTCCAGCAGCGCCTCCTTCAACCGCGTGCGCTCGGCGGCGCAGTCCGGATCGTCGCCGCGGTCGCGCAACTCCTGCGGGTCCTCCGCCAGATCGAACAGCATCGGCCGGAACCCCGGCGCGTGGATGTATTTCCACCGCCCGTCGAACACCATGAACAGCCGGCTGTTGTTCAGCGGCGTGCCCAGCGCCCGCTGCGCCGGCATCACCGAATAGTCGTACTCCGAGAACACGCAGCCCCGCCACGCATCCGGCCGGTCCCCGTGCAGCAGCGGCCGCAGCGACCGGCCTTCCACCACATGCGGCTTGGGCGTGCCGCCGAACGCCTCCACGAAGGTGGGCACCAGGTCGATCGCCTCCACCAGCGCGTCGCACGCGGTGCCGCGCGTGGCGTCCGCCGCGGCCGAGGGGTCCACCACGATCAGCGGCACCCGGGCGGAGCAGTCGTGGAACAGGTCCTTCTCCCCCAGCCAGTGGTCGCCCAGATAGTCACCGTGGTCGGAGGTGAACACCAGCATCGTGCTGTCCAGCAACCCGCGTTCCTGCAGGAAGCCCAGCAGCACGCCGACCTGGTCGTCGATCTGTTTGATCAGGCCCATATAGGCAGGGATCACCCGCTCCCGCACATCGTTGCGGGAGAAATTACGCGACACGCGCGCCTGCATGAACGCGCCGTACACGGGGTGGGGGTCCTGCCGCTCCCGCTCGTGCCGCACCGGCGGCACGATGTGCGGCGCGCCGTACAGCGCGTGGTACGGCGCCGGCGCGATATAGGGCCAGTGCGGCTTGATGTAGGACAAATGCAGGCACCAGGGCCGTCCGTCCGTCGTTGCGCCGTCGATAAAGTCCATTGCGCGACGGGTCATGTAGGGCGTTTCGCTGTGTTCCTCCGGCACGCGGGCCGACTTGTCGGCGTGTGCCAGCAGCCAGCCGTTCACGCGCCGCCCCTGTGCATCGGTGCCGGACGCGGCCCATTGTTCCCACGGATTGTCGCCCTCGAAACCGTGGATGCGCAGGTAGTCGTCATACGGCACTCGCGGCGCCGGGTCGGGATTCAGCCCGTCGTCGCGCTCGAACGGCTCGAACCCGCATTCGGACACCAGCACGCCCAACGATGATGCCGGGTCGATGCCCAGGCGACGCATGCCGTCCGTATCCGGTGCCATGTGCGTCTTGCCCACCAGCACGTTGCGCACGCCCATCTCGGCCAGGTGGTCGCCGAGCGTGGGTTCGCCGACGCGCAGCGGGAAGCGGTTCCAGTTGGCGCCGTGGCTGCGCATGTAGCGGCCGGTGTAGAAACTCATGCGCGACGGCCCGCACACCGGCGACTGCACATAAGCCCGGGTGAAGCGCACGCCGCGCGCAGCCAGGCTGTCGATATGCGGCGTTTGCAGGTGCGGGTGGCCGTAGCAACTGAGGTAATCCCAGCGCAACTGGTCGCACATGATCCACAGAACGTTGCGTATGGCGGCCATCGGCTGGCGTCCTCCCCTGGTGCTGGTCATCCATGCTACCGCGCAGCGAGACGATGGAAAGTGCCCGTCCTGCAATCGCGTGGCGACAGGCGCTGTCACGCGGGGAGGACTGCGAGAAACCGGCATGCCGGTGGCCCGTTCCGCGCAACCGGAACAGCCGGCTGCGGTTTCACCGGGTAACCTCGTTCACGTCAGGATGGTACAATCAATGGCCCGTCGCGGCTCCTGCCCTGTTCGCTCCGGCACCCGGCCCTGCTTCGATCGCGTTTCCTGGTTGAAGCACGGCGCCGCACTGGTGTTGGTCGCCGGCCTGATGCCGGCGGGACCGGTGCACGCCGCCGCGGGACCTTCGGGCTCCGCGCAACAGACGGTCGGCGTGGCCGGTCAGGACACCGCGTCTCCACAAGCGCATGGTTCGACCAGCCAGGAGGGCAGCGGGGCGCAGCAGGCGCACGGCCAGGCGCACCACGCGGAGCACCAGCAGGCCGGGCAGCAGCCTGGCCACAAGCCGCCAAACACCACCCAGGCATCGAAGCAGCAGGAAAGCCCGCAGGCCCGGGCCCGCGCCGCGGCCATCGGCCAGACCGGAACCGAGGCGCCGGTTGGCCTGCCGCCCGGTCCGCGCGGGACCGGCGCAATGTCGGAAAATCCAACGCCGCAGGCAGAGACTGGCAAGCGGATCGTGCCCGGCCCGGAAAACCCGGCCGGGCCGTCCAGCCCCACCCGCACGACCAGCACGGGGGCGCCCACCGCGAACGTCGCGCCGACGGGTTCGGTCGGCGGCGGTCCCTCGCGAAGGGGTGGCTCGTTACCGGGAACGGCCAACACGGTGGAAAGCGGCCCGGGCACGAAGCTGAACCGGCAGGCTCGCCCCCTGCCGCAGCAGTCGTCCCGCGAGATCGGCGGCGGCTACAACCCGGCGGAGATTGCTCCCGTCGGCAAGCCCGGACCAGCGGGTGCGGGCGCGCACAACGGCCATCAGACCGAAGGCTACAATCCGGCCCAGGTGCCGGGCGTCGGCAACGGCGGGTAATCCCGCACGGTCGCGCTGCCCGGAGGCCCACCTTCCGCCGGTGCGGGGCGTGGACCACGTGTCCTTGTCGCGGTCGTCGGGCGAACCGGACCCGTCGCTCCGCAGTGGTCGGGCGGACTGAATTGGTCGCTTCCCAGCCGGGTCGGGCAGGCCAGCCTTGTCGCGCCACCCGACAGTTTCATGCGCGACGGATCCGTACACGCCACCGGCACGCGACCGGTTCGTTGCCACCGGTGACCGAGTCGGCGCGAAGGAACCTGTCGGGGACCCCGCTGTTCTCCGCTCAGGAAGTCCTGCGTCAAGCCGTTGTGCTCCTGCTCATGAAGCGCATTGCGCGTTGAGGCAAGGCAACCACCGATCCAGAGAAGGACAGCCCCATGAAATCCAAGACATACGTGTGCGGCCTGGCAAGTGTTCTGCTGATCGCCGCCCCCGGCCTGGCGCTGGCGCAGAGCAGCGGTGCCGTTGCCGCCAACCAGCCGTCCTACTCCGGCAGCAACCAGAGCGGCGGCAATTTCAGCGGGCCGAACGGCGGAAACAATCAAGGTTCGAGCGGCGGCAGCAATGGCGGGTACGCCAGCAACAACAATGCACGATGGGGAGACAGCAACTATAACGCGAACGCCGGCGGCAACGGCAATGGCCAGCAGGCGAGCAACGGCTACACCGTTTACACCTACAACCCGCACCGGGGTTACAGCAACAATAACGCCAACAACAATGCCCCCGACAACAACAATACGGGCGCCTTCGGCAACCGCAACTATCGCGGCGGCCTGGTCGGCAACGGCAACGGCAACGGCGGTTATGCCAACAACGAAAACAGCGTGTTCACCAACGCCCCTGCAGGGAACAGTTCCGCGATCTATGGCAATATCGGCAGGGGTGGCCATTTCGGCCGGCCGGCTCCGGTCCAGAATGGCAACAACAACAACGGCGGATGGTTCGCCAATAACGGCGGCAACGGCAACAATGGGGCGATGCGCGCGTCCCAGCGCAACGCGTTGCTGGCAGACAACGGCGATGTGCGGGCAAGCCACATGATCGGCACCGGCGTCTTCAACAGCAACAACCAGAACCTCGGCACGGTGCATGACGTGCTGATCGGGCGGAACGGCGTCTGGGCCGTGGTTGGCACCGGCAACAAGCAGGTGGCGGTGCCTTTCCACGATTTCGTGTTCGGCAACGCCAACATGGGCGGCCACAACAAGGTGGTACTGCCGAACATCAGCCAGGCACAACTGAACTCGCTGCCGGCGTTCCATTATCATCTGCCAAATTACGACAGCTACAACGCCAACAACAACAACGGCGGCTGGTTCGGTAACAACAACGGTGGCGGCTGGTTCGGCAACAACGGCTGATGCAGCCATCCTGAAGCCGGCGGCACGCCCCGCCGGCTTAGGGGCCCCGGCTTGACGGCACCTGCTTCAGGGCCCGGCTGCGCTGCACCGGACTTCACGGCACTGGACTTCACGTCTCCCGCCCAGGCGACCCGGCTTCACGGCATCCGACGTCCCCCCGCGGCACATCAGCCGGCCTTACCACACCCGACGGCACGCCCCCCACGGCCCGCGACCCGGCTTCATGACACCCGATCTCACGTCCTGCGCCTCACACGGCCCGGGTTCATGCGGCCCGCGCCGGTCCGCAGCCTCACATCACCCGGCGCGGCATCCGCCTTGCGCCGCCCCGCCCCAGTCGCCACCATCGCCGGCATGGCAACGCACTACTACACCGTCACCTGGGACCAACTGCATCGCGACGGCCGCGCCCTGGCCTGGCGGCTGATCGAGCGCGGCCCTTTCACCGGCGTGGTGGCGATCACCCGCGGCGGGCTGATCCCCGCGGCGATCGTCGCGCGCGAGCTGGACCTGCGCCTGGTCGAGACCGTTTCTGTCCTGACCTACGGCGGCGCACGCACCGGCACGCTGGCCAACGAGCAGACCATCGGCACGCCGGTGGTGCTGAAACCACCCGCCGCGGCCGGCGACGGCACCGGCTTCCTGATCATCGACGACCTGGTGGACACCGGCACCACCGCGCGCCAGGTGCGCCAGATGCTACCCCGGGCGCATTTCGCTTGCGTCTATGCCAAGCCGGCGGCACGCGACGTGGTGGATACCTTCGTCACCGAGGTGTCGCAGGATACCTGGATCCTGTTCCCATGGGACACCGAGCCGCAGTTCGTCGCCCCGCTGGCCAGCGCGCGCCGGCCTAGCGGTTGAACTGTTCCGTCCGCGGCACCTGGGCGTCCGGCGAGACGTACAGCCGGGCGCAATCGGCGGCGAGGATGCCGCCCAGCAGCGTCAGGTCGTTGCGGTAGGCGTCGCGGATGAAGTCCAGCGTGTCCAGGTGGCGGTCCTCGAAATACATCGGGTGCACGTCGTCGCGGCCGGCGCCGAACACGATGCGGCCGATCTTCGCCCAGATGCTCGCCATGGTGCACATGCCGCAGGGCTGCAGCGTGCTGTACAGCGTGGCGCCGCGCAGTTCATGATTTTGCAGCGACGCGCCGGCGCGGCGGATCGCCACCATCTCGGCATGCGCCGTAGGGTCGTGGCGCAGATCGACCTCGTTGTAGCCCTCGGCCAGCACGGCACCGTCGCGCACGATCACGCAGCCGATCGGGTTGGCGCCGGGGCGCACATCGGCTCGGCGCGCCAGTTGCAGCGCGTGGTCCATCCAGTGCAGGTCGTCGTCGCTCGCCATGCTCTCGCTCCCGGTCAGCGCCCCGGATGTAACACCAACCCGCCTTGCGTTCGATCGATGCGCAACCCCACACCGCCCCGGAAGATCACGCCTGCATGACCGGGCAGGGCTGGCGCGGCCCGCCCGGTTGCAGGATGGTCGGCGGCAGACACGTGCACGGGGGAGACCGTCATGCCCGAATCCACACCCGGCAAGCTGGTGCTGTTCGCCAATGTCGGCCCGGAGCTGTTCCACTACGACGTGGACGTCGAGGCCGCCACGCTGACCCGGCGCGGCTCGGTCACCCTGCCGGCCAACGTGCAGTACGCCTGGCCGCATGCCTCGCGCCGCTTCCTGTACGTCGCGACCAGCGACGGCGCGTCCGGCATGGGCGCGGCGGGCAGCATGCACCACCTGAACGCGCTGCGCATCGACCCGGCCTCCGGCGCGCTGACCCCGCACGGCGAACCGGTGCGCCTGCCCACGCGCCCGATCCACATGTCCACGGACATCCCCTCGAAGCACGCGCTGGTGGCGTTCAACAATCCCAGCGCGGTGCGGGTCTATCGCATCAATCCGGACGGCACCGTCGGGGCCGAGGTGCCGCAGTCCGGCCGGATCGACCCCGGCATCTTCGCGCACCAGGTTCGCGCCTCGCTGGACAACCGCCACGTGATCCTGGTGGCGCGCGGCTTCGATGCCGAACCGGACAGGCCCGAGCAACCGGGGTCGCTGAAGCAGTTCGACTACGCCGGCGGCCAGCTTCGGAATGAGCTGTCGATCGAGCCGAACGGTGGCTACGGCTTCGGTCCGCGCCACCTGGATTTCCACCCGACGCAGCCGTGGGTGTACGTGTCGCTGGAGCGGCAGAACGCGCTGGACCTGTTCACCATGGAGGGCGGGCGCCTGACCCCGGTTCCGGTGTTCCGCAAGAACACGCTGGCGCGGCCGGACCAGCGTCCCGGCCGCCAGGTGGTCAGCACGGTGCACGTGCACCCGAACGGGCAGTTCGTCTATGTCGCAAACCGCGCCAGCGACAGCACGGTGATGGACGGGCGGCGCGTGTTCGTCGGCGGCGAGAACTCGGTCGCGGTGTTCGCGATCGATCCGGACAGCGGTGAGCCGAACCTGCTGCAGATCGAGGACACCCGCGGCATCCACCCCCGCACTTTCCATATCGACCCGACCGGCCGTCTGCTGGTGGTGGCGCACATCATGGGCCTGACCGTCCGCGACGGCGACACGCTGCGCGACGTCCCCGCGCGCCTGTCGGTGTTCCGCATCGGCGAGGACGGGCGCCTGGAATTCGTGCGTGCCTACGACGTGCCGGTGGGCGAGCGCACGATCTGGTGGATGGGCATGGTGGCGGTGTAGCCGCCGGCACGGCACCCTGGGACGCCCCCGGTCGCGGTCGGGGTCGGCGTCGGCGTCGCGTGTCCCGGTTGCAATCGCGTCATGGCCGGGCCGGCGTCGGCGTGCGTGTCCCGGACCACCGCGTCGTGGCCGGTTGGCGTCGGCCTGCGTGTCCCGCGTACAACCGCGTCATGGCCGGGTGGCGTCGGCGTGCGTGTCCCGTACAACCGCGTCATGGCCGGCCACCGAGCCGGCCATCTGCCCCCGTCAGAGCGTGCATGCTGGACCGCGCCCGAGCTCCCTGGGCCTGCCATCCACGCGGAGTCCACCACCGACGGGGAGCCCGCGATCCACGGGAAGCCCGCCATCCATGGGCCGAAAACGCCCGATCCTGCCGGGGCGAAATGGGACGACAGCCCCTCCGCCGATCGCGACGTCGGAGCGTCGCCGCGAGCGACCAACAATCGCGACGTCGGAGCCTCGCCGCGAGAGACCAACGTGTGCAGGCCGGCGCGAAGCGCGCCACCCCCCATATGCTGTCGCGGCCCGCCCGCACGCGCTGTAGGGCGAGGGGCCCACAACCTCGCCCGCCCCACAGTGCGGCGGCCGGTGCCGGCAACTTGGCCGGCCAGCACGATCGCCTTGCGGCGGCTGCCTTTTTGCGGCATGGTTCTGCACGCTCCGGTGGCGCAATCGGGGGTCGTGCACAACACCACCCCTGGCCCGATCCGGTGAAGCCGAGGCTCCTGTGGATTGGCCGACCGGGCCGAAGATAACGGCCGGCCACAGGGGGAGGGCCCGCTTCGCCCGCAGCCGCACCACCGCCCGTCGCGCGCCTGCTTTGGCGCGCCGGGGGCGCCCAACCCGGGCGGCCGGCAGTTGTTTCTCTCGGGGCAGCGTTCCGCAGGAACGCGCCGTCCGGATGCCAGGACTGATGACCGCGATCTTGCCGAACCCTGCCATGCCACGCGATTCGATCACATTTTGCGGCGTGGCCGGCAAGAACGACGGCTGGCGCCAAGTCGATTGGCCGGGACACGCGTCCCGCCCGGGCGGGTCCCATCCCGCAAGCCTTTTTCGCCGCCCGCCGGCGTGCGCCCCATCCGGGATCGCGCCGCCTGTCCGCGCGGCGCACCGGAGTTCAGGACTGAATGACCAAGCGCATGCTGATCGACGCCAGCCACGCGGAAGAAACCCGCGTGGTGGTGCTGGACGGTAACCGCCTCGAGGATTTCGACGTCGAGACATCGACCAAGCGACAGCTCAAGGGAAACATCTATCTCGCCAAGGTCGTCCGGGTAGAGCCGTCGCTCCAGGCCGCTTTCGTGGAATACGGCGGCAACCGGCACGGATTCCTCGCCTTCAGCGAAATCCATCCCGACTACTACCAGATCCCGGTCGCCGACCGGCAACGGCTGATCGAGATGGAAGCCGAGGAGGCTCGGCTGGAGGCGGAGGAGGAGGACCGCGCCGCCGGCCATCCGCCCGCACCCGCCAGGCGCCCCGCCGCGACGCCCGAAGCTGCGGCCCGGCCGCCCGCAACACCGGCCGCCGCGCCCGAGCCGCCCACCGCCGAGACAGGTGACGAGTCCGGCGCCACCGGTGCCATGCTGGAGGGCGATGCCGGCCAGCCGCAGCCGCCCGACAGTGTGTCGTCCGCCGCGGACCAGGAACCGGTGGCCCCGGTCGAGCCGATGCCGGATACGGTGGCCGCCGCCACATCCGGCCAGCCCGAGCCGCCCACCGCCGAGACAGGTGACGAGTCCGGCACCACCGGCGCCGTTCTCCAGGCTGCCGGCGCCGAGCCGGATGCCGCGATGCCCGGGGCGACCGCACCGGCGGAAGCGCGGCAGCCGGATGTCGCCCCCGAACCCCCGGCAGCGGAGACCAGCGACGAGTCGGGCGCCACCGGCGCCACCGTGGCCGGTGCCCAACCGGGCGACTCGATCCCGGGTGCCACCACATCGCCGCCGACCGTGCAGCCGCAGACGCCCGACGTCACCCCCGAACCGCCCGCGGCGGAGACCAGTGACGAGTTGGGCGCCACGGGCACCACCGTCACGGGCGCCGGACCGGGTGACTCGGTCCCCGGCGCCAGCGCATCGCCGCAGGCCGAGCAATCGCAGACGCCCGAAGCTTCCCCCGAACCGCCCATCGCGGACGTCAACGACGAATCCGGCGCAGCCGACGGCGACGAACCCGACGATCCGGAGCCGACGCGGGGAACCCGCCGGCGGGCGCAACCGATGATCATCGAGCCGGAGACGCTGAGCGGGCCGGTGGAGACCGCCGAAGCGCCGGCCGCGGGTGAATCGCCGGAGCCGGCCGAGGCATCCGACCGGCCCGATGACGCCGAGCCGAAGAATGCTGCGGTCGAGCCGCCCGTGGCGGAAGCCGGCGCAGCCGATGCCGCCGCGTCGGACACACCGGACGCCGCCGAAGAACCCGCCCGCCCGCGCCGCAGCCGCCGGCGCTCCTCCGACAACGACGAGGCGACCGGCGAGGAGGACGCCGAGTTCGGCGAACCCGTGCC
The DNA here is from genome assembly GCA_963721065.1 of uncultured Alphaproteobacteria bacterium. Classification (GTDB taxonomy): domain Bacteria; phylum Pseudomonadota; class Alphaproteobacteria; order Acetobacterales; family Acetobacteraceae; genus CAWBLP01. The sequence continues at coordinate 36,249 of CAVRHO010000005.1, read as the reverse complement.
GGAACCCCTGCCGCCCGAGACGGTCGGCGGCGAAAGCGACGGCGAGGACCATCGCGAGCGCCGCATCCCGCCCCGCTTCCTGCGCAACTACAAGATCCAGGAGGTGATCAAGCGCCGCCAGATCATGCTGGTGCAGGTGGTGAAGGAGGAGCGTGGCACCAAAGGCGCGGCGCTGACCACCTATATCTCCCTGGCCGGCCGGTTCTCGGTGCTGATGCCGAACTCGCCGCGCGGCGGCGGCATCTCGCGCAAGATCACCTCGGCCACCGACCGCCGCCGCCTGAAGGACATCGTCACCGAGATGGACATGCCGAAGGGCATGGGCCTGATCGTGCGCACCGCCGGCGCCAACCGGCCGAAGCCGGAGATCAAGCGCGACTGTGAATACCTGCTGCGGCTGTGGGACGACATCCGCGAGCACACGCTGAAATCCGTCGCCCCGGCGCTGATCTATGAGGAAGCCAGCCTGATCAAGCGGGCGATCCGCGACGTGTATTCCCGCGACATCGACGAAATCCAGGTGGACGGCGAGGGCGGCTGGAAGCAGGCGCACGACTTCATGCGCATGCTGATGCCGTCCCACGCCCGGAAGGTGCAGTTGTGGCGTGACGGCGGGCAGCCGCTGTTCGCCCGCTACCAGGTGGAAGCGCAGCTCGACAACATGCTGCTGCCCACGGTGCAACTGCGCTCCGGCGGCTACCTGGTGATCAACCAGACCGAGGCGCTGGTGGCCATCGACGTCAACTCCGGCCGCTCCACGCGGGAGCGGAACGTCGAGGAGACGGCGCTGCGCACCAACCTGGAAGCGGCGGACGAAGCGGCGCGCCAGTTGCGGTTGCGCGACCTGGCCGGGCTGATCGTGATCGACTTCATCGACATGGAGTCGAAGAAGCACAACGCCATGGTCGAGAAGCGCCTGAAGGACGCGCTGAAGAGCGATCGGGCGCGCATTCAGGTCGGCCATATCAGCCATTTCGGCCTGCTGGAGATGAGCCGGCAGCGCCTGCGCCCGTCGCTGGCCGAGACCAGCTTCATCCCCTGCCCGCACTGCGGCGGCACCGGCCATGTGCGCAGCACGGAAAGCGCCGCGCTGCACGTGCTGCGCGGCATCGAGGAAGAGGGCAGCAAGCGCAAGGCGGCCGAGGTCGTGGTGTACGTCGCCACGCCGATCGCGCTGTACATCCTCAACCACAAGCGCGACCGCCTGCATGAGATCGAGCTGCGCTACGGCATGCGGGTGACTCTGTCGGGCGACGACCGGCAGATCGAGCCGCAGTTCCGCATCGACCGGCTCCGCCCGCAGGTCGCCGGCGCGGTGCCGGCGGTGGTCACCCCCGACCTGCCGCCGCCCCCACCTCCGCAGCAGGCCCTGCCGGCTCCGGACCCGGTGGAAGAGGAACCGGCGGCGGAAGATCCGGCCGAGGCCGCGGAACCAGCCGAGGCACAGGAGGAGGACCAGGCCGGGAACGGCGCCGAGATTTCCGCCGAGGAAGCCGAGGGGCGCCGGCGCCGGCGTCGTCGGCGGCGGCGCGGCCGGCGGGAGGACACCGCGCCGGCTGCTGCCGAACCGGGTGCGGCGGCGGAGACGCAGCCCCCTTCCGGAGACGAGGCGGACGAGGACGCGGCGGACGAGACTCATATCGAGGGGGTGCCGGAGCATGCCGAACCGCCCGCAAGCGAGAAGCCGACCTCCGGCGAGGAGGAGGACGACGACGATGACGGGCGGGGCCGCCGGCGCGGCCGTCGCGGTGGCCGGCGCCGGCGGCGTGAACCCAGCGACCAGGAAGCGCCGCTGATCACCCCGGATATGGATCAGCCGGAGCTGCCGCCGCTCTACGCCGGCCCGACCCCGGCCAATCCGTTCGGCGGTCACGCATTCGATATCTTCGACATGCTCGAGCAGGCCGAGGGTATTGCCGGCGCAACGCCGGGGGCAGCCGGCCGCGAGGCGGGCCAGGAGTCCGCACCCGACCAGGCGCAGGGGCCGGGTGACGCCGAACCGGTGGTGCCGGTGGAGATCATGAACACCGCGGCGCCGGAGCCGGCGACGGAAGAGGCGGTGCATACCGAAGGCGCGCCGGAGACGGGCCCGGTCGCGGAGCCCGTCCACGCGGCCCCGGCGTCCGGACTGCCGGAGCCGGCGCAGACGCTGGTCGTGCCCGAAACGCCCGTCGGGGAGGCGCCCGCGCGGACCGAAGCCTCGCCCGAACCTGCGGCAAGCAAAGCTGCGACAGGCGAAGCTGCGCCCGAGACTCGCGGCCGCCGGCGACTTGCACGAGGTTGCGCCGCCCGAAGCGGCAGCCGAACCCGTAACGGCCGAAATCTCGCCGGGAAGCGCGCCGGCTGCAGAACCGCCCGGCGGGGAAGTGGCCATGGCGGCTGCCTCCGAAGCCGAGGCGCCGGCAGGGGCCGTGGAGGACCCGGCCGTCGAGTCGCGCAGTGAACCGGCCGTCAGGCCCATCATCATCGGCGCACCGGATGAGCCGCCGGCGGAGAAGAAGCGCGGCTGGTGGCGACGCTAGCGGCACCAGGGCAGGTCGCGCCTGATGAAGGCGCGGCCGCCGCGTTCCGCAAGCTTCATCAAAGCGACGGCTCGCTCCCAGTCAAAGTAGGGATTTGAGCCTTCGGGTCATTCCCCCGTCGAGCCGGCGTGTGCCCGGGACCGGTCGGGGCGCAGCGCAACGCGCCCGTGCAGATGGCGGCGGATGGCCGGCTTGGGGGCCGCCTGTGACCCGGTTGCTTCGGCGCTCCACGCGAGCCCGGGGCCGCCACGCCCATCGCTCCTTAGCCTGCCCCGCAACTTGGCGCGCTGCGGCGGAACCGGCATGCTGTTCCGAACGCCTCCGTTTTCCTCCCGTCCGGACAATGCCGATGTACATGAACGTGTTCGCCGAAACCGCGCAGCCGCTCGACATGACGCGGACCGACGAGTTCCGCAGCCTGCTGACCAGCGCCGGCGAACTCGGCATACCGCACGCGCCGGACATCCAGTACCGCTCACGCCACATCGTGCTGCGGCAACTGCGCTTCCATTTCCTGGAATGGGGCGCCCCCGACGCGCCGCCGGTCGTGCTGCTGCACGGCGGCCACCAGTCGGCGCATTCCTGGGACCTGGTCAGCCTGCACCTGGCACAGCGCTACCGTGTGCTGGCGCTGGACCAGCGCGGCCATGGCGACAGCGAGTGGCCACGCGACGTGGAATACTCCAACCACACCATGGCGCTGGATGCCGAGGCGTTCATCAACGCGCTGGACCTGCACCGCCCGATCGTCATCGGCCACTCGATGGGCGCCCGCAACGCCATGCTGCTGACCCGGCGCGATCCCGCTCGGCTGCGCGCGCTGGTGGTGGTGGATGTCGGCCCGGAAGTGTCCGACCGCGGGCGCCAGGTGATCGCCGGGTTCGTGCAGGCGAACCAGGAGTTCGACGACCTGGAACAGTTCATCGATAACGTTCGCCGCTACGACCCGTACCGCAAGCGCGAGCACATCGAGCGCACAGTGAAATACAACATGTTGCGCCGCGCCGACGGCAAGTTCGTCAGCAAGTGTGACGCGACTCCAAGGCGCCTGGGCATCGTGCGCAGCAGCGGCCCGCAGGAGAACATCACGCTGGAGGACGCGCGCGCCTTCGACCTGCCGGTGCTGATCGTGCGCGGCGCCAACTCCAACATCCTGGCGCCGGACGCGGCGGACCGCTTCCGCGACGCGTTGCCGCGCGGAATGCTGGTGACGGTGCCGGACTGCGGCCACAACGTGCACGGCCAGAACACCAGCGGCTTCCTTGCCGCGCTGAACCCCTTCCTGGGCACGCTGGGCTGAACCCCTCCCTCGGCACGCTCGGCTGAGCACCGCAACGGCGGGCGAACGCGCCGGCAAGCGGTCCCTTGCTCCGCCCCGGCGGATCGGGTGTGATCCGCCGCGCCGAGCTGAAGGAGGAAATGCATGGCGGAGATACGCACCGCACCGCTGTTCACCATGTCGTTGCAGGTATCCGGCATGCAGCCGATCGGTGCCACGCCCAACGGCGACCGCCGCGTCGGCCTGGTCGCCGGCGGCAGCTTCCAGGGCGAGCGCCTGCGCGGCACCGTGCTGTCCGGCGGCGCCGACTGGATCATCGTGCGCCCCGATGGCGCCACCACGCTGGATGTGCGCCTGGTGCTGGAAACCGATGACGGCGCGGCCATCGGCATGACCTACCGTGGCATGCGCCACGGCCCCGCCGCCGTCATGGAACGGATGAACCGCGGGGAGAACGTCGATCCGTCCGAATACTATTTCCGCACTTCCGTGGTCTTCGAGACCGCGGCGCCAAAATACGACTGGCTGAACCGCATCATCGCCATCGGCACCGGCCGCCGCCCGCCCGAAGGTCCCGTGTACGACGTGTTCGAGGTGCTGTAACGATGGCGACGATCGGATTTATCGGCCTGGGCAACATGGGCGCGCCGATGGCGGCGAACCTGGTGAAGGCCGGCCACAAGGTGCGCGGCTTCGACATCAATGCCGCCGCGCTGGCCGCCCTGAAGGATGCTGGCGGCGAGGCAGCTGCCAGCGCCGCCGACGCGGCGCGTGGCGCCGAGTGCGTCATCACCATGCTGCCCGCCGGCGAGCACGTGCGCGAGGTCTGGCTGCACCAGGGCGGCCTGATCGAGACGGTCAAGGACGCGAAGCCGCTGCTGATCGACTGCTCCACCATCGACGTCGCCAGCGCCCGCGAAGTCGCCGAGGCCGCACGCCAGGCCGGCATGGCGTTGCTGGACGCGCCGGTGTCCGGCGGCACGGTGGGCGCAGCCAACGGCACGCTGACCTTCATGGTCGGCGGTGACGATGCGGCGTTCCAGCGCTGCCGGCCGATCCTGGAGGCGATGGGCAAGAACATCTTCCTCGCCGGCGGTCCGGGCGCCGGCCAGGCGGCGAAGATCTGCAACAACATGATGCTCGCCATCAACATGATCGGCGTGTGCGAGGGCTTCCTGCTGGCGCAGAAGCTGGGGCTGGACTGGGAGAAGCTGCACCAGATCACCAGCACCGCCACCGCGCAGTCCTGGGCGCTGAGCACCTACTGCCCCGCCCCCGGCCCGGCTCCGGCCGCACCGTCCAACCGCGACTACGCGCCCGGCTTCATGGCGGCGCTGATGCTGAAGGACATCAAGCTGGCGCAGGCGGCGGCCGATGCCACCGGCTCCCCCACGCCGCTGGCGAAGGATGCGACCTCGATCTACCAGCGTGTGGTGGATGCCGGGAACGGCACCAAGGATTTCTCCGTGGTGTTCCGCTGGCTGGCGGAGCAGAAGCGGGACTAGCGTAACGGCAAGACCAGGCTCCAGAGTGCTCCCCCTCCCGGCGAGGGAGGGGGCTGGGGGAGGGGCCTGCGTGCAAACGTCGAGCTGGTGAATTTCGCGCGCACGACCGCTCCCCCAACGCCCTCCTGCAAAGGGAGGGGAAAGATCGAAACGGCTGGGAGGCAACGATGTCCGCCGACGCATTCAAGGCAGCCCGCGACTTCCTGTTCGCGCAGCGCACCGACTACCCCACCGCGCACCGCGATTTCCGCTGGCCGGAACTGGACACCTTCAACTACGCCCTGGACTGGTTCGACGGTGAACTCGCCCGCGGCGCGCTCGCCAACCAGCCCGCGCTGCACATCACCGGCGACGGTGCCGCCACGCGCAGCTTCGCCGAACTCTCCGCCGCGTCGAGCCGCCTGGCCAACGGCCTCCGCGCCCTCGGCGTCAAGCGCGGCGACCGCATCCTGCTGATGCTCGGCAATGTCGTGCCGCTGTGGGAATCCATGCTGGCCGCCATGAAGCTTGGCGCCGTGGTGATCCCCGCCACCACGCTGCTGACCCCGCGCGACCTGAAGGACCGGTTCGACCGCGGCCGCGTGCGCCACCTGATCGTCGCCGCGGCCGATGCGGCGAAGTTCGACGGGCTGGATCCGTCCGTCACCCGCATCGCCGTCGGCGACGCGCCCGCCGGCTGGCGCCGCTACGACGCGCTGCTGAACGCGCCCGAAGCCTTCACGCCGGACGGCCCAACCCGGGCCACCGATCCGCTGCTGCTGTATTTCACCTCTGGCACCACGTCGCGCCCGAAGCTGGTGGAGCACAACCACCAGAGCTATCCGGTCGGCCACCTGACCACGATGTACTGGATCGGGCTGCGGCCGGGCGACGTGCACCTGAACATCTCCTCGCCGGGCTGGGCGAAGCATGCCTACAGTTGCTTCTTCGCGCCGTGGAACGCCGGCGCGACGGTGTTCATCGCCAACCAGCCGCGCTTCAACGCGCCGCGGCATGCTGGACGCCATCGCCGCCAACAACGTCACCACGCTCTGCGCCCCGCCCACGGTGTGGCGCATGTTCGTGCAGGAGGACCTGGCATCCATCCGCACCAGCCTGCGCGAACTCTGCTCCGCCGGCGAGCCGCTGAACCCGGAGGTGATCGAGCACATCCAGAAAGTCTGGGGCCAGACGGTGCGCGAAGCCTACGGCCAGACGGAAACCACGGTGCAGATCGCCTGCTTCCCCGGCCAGACGGTGAAGCCCGGCAGCATGGGCCAGGAAGCGCCCGGCTACCGCATCCGCCTGCTGGATCCCGACGGCAACCCGGCGGAAGAAGCGGAAGTCTGCATCGACCTGAACCCGGCGCCGGTCGGGCTGATGCGCGGCTACCAGAACGACGACGGCAGCTTCGCCCCGCTGGGCCAGGGCGCCTATCGCACCGGCGATGTGGGGACGCGTGATGCCGATGGGTACTACACCTATATCGGCCGCGCGGACGACGTGTTCAAAGCGTCCGACTACCGGATCAGCCCGTTCGAGCTGGAAAGCGCGCTGATCGAACACCCCGCGATCGCCGAGGCTGCGGTGGTGCCGGCGCCCGATGCGGTGCGCATGGCGGTGCCCAAGGCCTACATCACGCTGACCGCCGGCACGCCCGCCGACCGCGACACCGCGCTTTCCATCTTCCGCCACCTGCGCGAGCGCCTTGCGCCGTTCAAGCGCGTGCGGCGGCTGGAGTTCGGTGAACTGCCGAAGACCATTTCCGGCAAAATCCGCCGGGTGGAACTGCGCCAGACCGAGGAACGGCTGGCGAAGGACAGCCAGCGCGCGCCAGGCGAGTTCCGCGAAGACGATTTCCCCGAACTGACGTCACGTCAGGGCGGCGCCTGATACCAACCGCTACCAACCTGCGTCCTATTCGGTGCCAGCCTCGTTTGACGTGCGGTCAGCTCTTCAACGTCACGGCCCGCGCGGGCAGGCCATCCACGTTTTTTCGTAGCTGCCGTCAGCAAAGTCGTGGATAGCCGGCCTTCGCCCGCCACGACGTGGTTTGGCCTGCCGGCAGTCATCGTCACGATGATCAGGGCGGCCCTGGATTATGGCCGCTTCGGCGGACCAAGACGGTGCATTGCCGACCAACGGTCGAACGCGACGCGCGTCGGCATGAGAGAGCGACACACGGCCCTACGACATCAGCTTCCGCAGCCGATCCGCAATCTCGTCGCCCGACTCATTTGCACGCAGCGGGGCGACGAACTTCCCCTTGGGCCCCATCAGGTACAGCACCGAGCTGTGATCGACCTCGAAGTCGTTCGGTCCCGTCTGCGTGACGGAGTAGTAAACGTGATACTCCTTCGCCACCTTGGCGATCTGCTCCGGCGTGCCGGTCAGCCCCATCAGGCGCGGCGTGAAGGCGGCGGCGTACTCCTTCATCAACGCGGGCGTGTCGCGGTTCGGATCGACGGTGATGAACAGCGGCTGCAACTTGTTGGCCAGCGGCCCCAGCTTTTCCAGCGCATCGGTGACGGCGTTCAGCGTGGTGGGGCAGACATCCGGGCAATGCGTGTAGCCGAAATACACCAGCATGTACTTGCCGCGAAACGTCTGGTCGGTGACGGTCTGGCCGTTGCCGTTCACCAGTGTGAACGGCCCGCCGACCTTGGGGCCCGCATCGCCGTTGAACCACATGAACACGCCGCCGCCCAGCAGCAGCACGGCGACCACCAGTCCGGCCACCGCCAGCAGGAAGCTGGCCGGCCGTTGCGGCCCGGGTGGCCTGCTGACGTCAGGATCCTTGGTTGTGCTCATGGCGCCTTACCCCGGTCGGACGATGATACTGAAGCGGGCTCCGACGGAACGAAACGCAGCGCCACGCCGCCCGCCACGGTCACTGTCGCAGCCCCGACCTGGCGGTATGTAACCGCCCGCTCATCCAGCAGGCAACGCAGGGCCGCGTTGCCGTCGCCCGTGTGCAGCGTGACGCCGGCCATGCAGGGCGGTTCCGGCAGCACTACGTCCGGGAGCAGGGGGGCAATCGCCTCCGCCGGCAGCATGCGGATCCGGCCCTGCGCCAGTTCCAGGATGTAGCCGCCCAGCGGGTCGGGAAGGATGGGGCAGCCGGACAGGCGGGACAGCCGGGCGGCCGTGTCGGCGGTATCGGCCACGCGCAGCAGCAGTTCGGCCAGCGCGACCGCGTGGTTCGGGTGGTGCAGGAAGCGGTCCTGCCACAGGCGTGCCGGCGTGTGGTGGCGGATCAGCAGGAAGCGCCCCTCCGGCTGGTCCGGCGGCAGCACCACGCCGAACCGGGCGGGTTCGGCCTGTGCATCCACCGCGCGCTCGGCCTCGCTGACGCTGACCGGGGCGATGCCGGCCCGCTGCAACCGGGACGTCTCCGCCGCCGGGTCGTCCACCGACAGTGCGGCGATATGCGCACCGGCATGGCGGGCAAGGAACCGCTGCAGCGTGGTGCTGCTGCCGCCCGGCAGCACCGCCATCAGTTCGAGATAGCCGGCGCGCAGCATGGCGCAGCGGTTGCCGGTGCGTCCCCCGGCATGCGCCGCCGGCGGGGTGAGCTGGAAGCCGATCCGCTCGAACGCAGCGGCCAGCGTGCCCAGGTCGTGCCCGACCACGCCCACATGGTCGAGCCCGGTCGCGCTCACGGCAGCGTCTCGTAATCGGGCAGCAGCCAGTCCTCCGGCTCCTGCGCCGCCGCCGCATACCACCGGTCCACCAGCGGGTGCGCGCGCACCGCATCGCAATAGGCGCGGCTTTCGGCCGACAGTTCCGGCTGCCAGGTCAGGAAGCGGGTGACAACCGGCGCGTACATCACGTCCGCCGCCGTCAGCGCCGGACCGAACAGGAACGGGCCGCCGGAGCCGAACAGCCGGCGCGTGTCCGCCCACAGCGCCTCGATCCGCGCGATGTCGGCGAGCGCGCCCGGCGTGCGTCCGTGCCCCGCGAAGTCTCGGCCGAGGTTCATCCACATCGCCTGGCGCAGGTCGCGGAACCCGGCATGCATTTGCGCGGCGATGGACCGTCCATGGGCACGGGCAACCGCGTCCCCCGGCCAAAGCCCCGGCCACTGCTCGGCGCAATACTCGCAGATGGCCAGCGACTCCCAGACGCGCAGGCCGCGATGTTCCAGATACGGCACCAGGCCGTTGGGCGAGAGCGTGGCGATCTCCGGCGTGGGGCCGGGGCGGACAAACGGGATCACCACCTCCTCCACGTCCAGCGAGGCCAGCGTCACGGCGAGCCAGCCGCGCATGGACCAGGACGAGTAGCGGCGGTTGCCGATGACGAGGCGGCCTTCCGGCATGACGATCTCCCCGGGACGATGATCGGGGCCGGAGTTTGCCGCAGCGGCTCCGTGCCGCACAGCCGCGCCGCATCAGGGTGGATGCTTGTCAGGCACGCCGCCCCACGGCAAGACGACGGTGGCAAACAGGAGATCGGGGATGGCGAAGGGATACTGGATCGCCCGGGTGGATGTCAGCGACGCCGCCGGCTACCAGCGCTATGTCACCGCCAATGCGGCGGCGTTCCGCAAATACGGCGCCCGCTTCGTGGTGCGCGGCGGGCGGTTCGAGGCGCCAGAAGGAACCGCCCGTGCCCGCAATATCGTGCTGGAGTTCCCGGACTACGAGACCGCGCTGGCCTGCTACAACTCCCCCGAATACCAGGAGGCCAAGGCGTTGCGCGATGGCTGCGGCGAGGCAGACCTGATCGTCATCGAAGGGTACGACGGCGCGCAGCCCTGAACGGAGCGTAGCCGCAGAAGCAGTGCGGGATTGCCGGCACGGTTCGGTCATAGCCGGGCCTGACCCGGCCAACTGCCCCGCAACGGACCGGCCGCCCAGGTTCTGGGATTGCCCGATCATCCCGGGTCAATGGCCGGGTCAGGCCCGAGGATGACCGCGGGCGAAGTGGATGACGGTATCGAGGGCGGGCCGGTCGCGACTTCTCAAAGACCGCTGCAGCAGCAATGTGACGGCGGTCCGTGCGCCACGATGGCAGCACGGCCCTTCCCCTTCAGCCGCGGATCCGCCACGCCCAGATCGGGTCGCCGTGATCGCGTCGCTGTACCACGTCCAGGCGCATGGCCCGATCGTGCGCAAGCGCCGCGCCGACCCAAAGCTCGTTCCACGCGTCGAACACGGCCGGCGAGAGGTCGGGCCGTGCCTGCATCAGCCGCCAGCCGGTCTGGCGCACCGTCCAGTCCGTGCCGGCCCCGCTCACGGTCGCATCGTCGCCCTGTCCGCGCGCCAGGCGCGCCAGGCAGGCCGCGAAGCCGGCGGCGCCCGGCGCCACGCCGCCCAGTGCTTCCGCCACGGTATCGAACGTGTGCATGCCGGTCAGGCGCGCCGCAATGCCGGCCAGGTGGCCACCCTCGGCGGGGCCGAGCACCGCGATGGTCTCGGGCACGATGGAGGTGATGTATTCCATGGCGTAGTTGCGCAGAACCTTGCGCAGTCGTGCCGGCGGCCAGGCCTCGTTCGACAGGCGCGGCGCCAGGTCGGCGCGAAACGGCGGGCATTGCTCGCCTGGCGAGAACTGCAGCCGCTCCTCCGGGGCCAGGTCGTGGTCCCACTCCTTGTAGTAGCCTTCCAGGCCGGGCTGGCCGTCCACCGTCTGGCCGGTGCAGACGAAGCCCAGGCGGGGATTGCCCAGCACCGGCCCGTTGTTGGCGTGCCAGCCGAGCAGGATCGCGCGGGAAACTTCGGACGGGATGCCGCAGATCGCCGTGCCCGACCAGATCCACCGTGGCGGTGGATAGCGCACCCAGGCCTTGTGGTCGTTCTCATACACATACTCGACCTTCACGCCACCGACCTGGTTTGACAGGTAATGATACTGCGCACAGGCCACCGCATGCGGCAGCCGGTCGAGCCCCAGCTTGCGCAGGCCGGGCAGGAAACGGGCGCGTTGCTGACGGCGGAAGGTGCGGAACACCACCTCCGCTGCATGGCGTGCTCCGGCGCGGGTCACCAGCGTCAGGATCAGGCCGGTGAGATAGGCGTGGTAGATGGTCTCAACCGCCACGTAGGCGGCGTCGTCGTCCGGCGTGCGTGTGGTGGTCATCCCGCTTCCTGTGTTGCGATTGAAACTGTCCTGTGGTGCCGGGGACCGTCCCGGGGACGGGATGTTGGCGACAACCACGCCTGCTGCGTCATGGCTCGGCCACTCACTACGGCGCCGTGCATGCAGCAGCGCGGAAGTTTGGGATCATAGTACCAGACGGCCATGACGCTTCGGCCCGCAGACGAGCCGAAGCGTCATGGCCGGTCAAGACCCTGGGCCTGACCCACAGGTCTGCATCGGACAATCGCGACTGGCGTCGTCCACCTTGGCACGGCCCATCTGGGCATGGTCCATCTGGGCATGGTCCCATCTCGGCATGGCCCATCTCGGCATGGCCTACCTCGTCATGGTCGAAGGCCGGCCATCCACGTCCGTGTCATGCCGAAGGCGTCGCGCGAATGTTGGTCCTCACGAACCAATGGCCAGGTTGCGATCGCCTGCGTGGCTGCGTTCCGCACGACAAAGACATGGATGGCCGGCCTTCGCCGACCATGACCGTGGGGGCAATGCCGTCGGAATCCGACGCAAGGCCCACACCGCCACATCCCGCCCGCGCGGGCCATGGCGGTGTGTCCTGGCTGCCAAATCATTGTGGCGGGGGCTGCGTATGCGATCACGTGGTACGGACGTTCGTATCATTGACCCCGGGTCTGGCGCCCCGCCGGTGGTGCCGTTACGGCATCAGCACATGGTCGATCACCTGGATCACGCCGTTGGACTGGTGCACATCGGCGATGGTGATGTCCGCCACATTGCCCTTGGCATCCTTCACGATGATGTTGGAAGACCCGTTCATCATCAGGTGCAGGTCCTCGCCTTCCACCGTCTTGAGCGTGGCCGTGCCGCCGCCGGCCAGGATCATCGCGCGCATCTTTGTGGTGTTATAGTCGCCCGGCACGACGTGATAGGTCAGGATCTTCGTCAGCGTCGCCTTGTTTGCCGGCTTCATCAGGTTCTTGGCCGTGCCCGGGGGCAGGTCCTTGAACGCTTCGTTGGTCGGTGCGAACACGGTGAAGGGGCCCTTGCCGTTCAGCGTGCCGGCCAGCCCGGCGTCCTTCACCAGGGCCACCAGCGTGGTGTGATCGGCGGAGTGCAGGGCATTCGCGACGATGGTCTTGGACGGGTACATCGGATTGCCGCCCACCATGATGGTCGGCTGGGATGCGGCCTGCGCCATCACGGGGGCGGTGGCGAGCAGGGCTGCGGCAAGCAGGATACGCTTCATCGGCCTGGTCTCCTCGATTGGGTTTGCGCGGCCGGTGTGATCGACCGCTATCCCTTCTCGTTGCCAGGTCAGTGCCCGGATGCAGGCGCCGCAAATTTTTTTGCATCGACCGAGACGAACACCTGGGCGGTGGCGAACGAGATCCAGACCTTCCGCCGTGCCAGCCAGTCGGCGCCCAGCAGCATGTCCACGAAGGGCACCACGCGGATCCGGGCCGCCCAGAGCAGCGGATCGTGTTCCGTCTCGGCGCCGATCCGCAGCGTGGCGAAGCGGTGCCGCCGCATCGTTGCCGCGCGGGGCCCGATGCCGCGGGCCTGTGCGGTCGCGTCGCGGGCCACGCGTTTCGGGGTGAGGCCGAGCCGGATCATGCCGCGAGCGGTGAGCACGCTGGCGCTGGCGCCGGTATCGAGCAGGGCCTGTAGCGGTACGCCATCCAGGCGGACCGGCACCACCATCGCCGTGTCGGTCGGCTGCCGTGCGGCGATCGCGACGTAGGGCTGGGTCCAGGGCAGGAACGGGCCGTGGCAGTCCTGCACGTGGTAGAGTGTCAGCGTTCCGGCGCGCGTATCCAGTTCCAGGTCGAACAGCGACAGGAAGTCACGGCCCAACAGCCCGTCGATGCGTGTGCCGGCGATTTCGGCCTGCGGCATCGGGCCGACGGTCAGGCTGGTATCGTGCGTGATCGTATGCCGGTGCAGCGGCACACCGCCCAGCGTCAGGGCGCGCGGATCGGCGTTGGGATGCTCGATGATGCCGCCGATGCCGTGCATGCGCGTGCCGACCCATTTGTCCAGCCGCAGGTGCAGCCGCTCCACCGCCTGCGGCGAGACCATGGAGCGTTCCGCGCCGGTATCCAGCACGAAGCGCGCCTTGCTGCCGTTGACCATGACCGGCACCAGCAGATGACCGTGGATGTCCTGAAGCGGCACCTGGGCGCGGCGCTGCACGCTGCAGGCGGCATGCGCGGCGACGGGCGCCAGAAGGGGCAGGGCGAGGCAGCACAACAGACGCAGGATCGTTGTGTGAAGGAAATTTGTCGGGTGGAGCATGGCGCAGTATCTAAACCGGATGCCGGAAACGCCAGCCTCGTCCGTGAGTCGACCGCCTGGTGTGGCCGGGCTGTTCTTCGGCTTCCTGCTGATCGGCCTGTGCGGGTTCGGCGGCGTGCTGCCCTGGGCACGCCGCATGATCGTCGAGCAGCGCCGCTGGATGACCCCCGCCGACTTCACCGACCTGCTGGGCCTGTGTCAGTTCCTGCCAGGCGGCAACATCATGAATCTCTCGATCGGCCTGGGCGCGCGGTTTCGCGGGCCGATCGGTTCGGCCGCCGCGCTGACCGGCCTGATGTCGGGGCCGGTGGCGATCGTGCTGGTGCTGGGGCTGGTCTATGACCGCTACAGCAGCCTGCCGACGGTGCGTCATGCCTTTGCCGGCCTGGCCGCCGCGGCGTCTGCCCTGGTGCTGGCGAATGCGCTGAAGATCGCGGCGCCGCTGCGGGGGCGTCCGCTGGGGCTGGCGATGGCGGTGCTGACCTTCGTGGCGATCGCGGTGTTGCGGCTGCCGTTGCCACCGGCCCTGCCGGTGCTGGCGGCGGCTTCCACGCTGTTGCTGTGGCGGTTCGGCCGGTGAGCGTGCTCGCCAGCCTGGCCGCGGTGTTCGGCACGCTGTCGCTGCTGGCGTTCGGTGGCACGAACTCGGTGCTGCCGGAGATGCAGCGGCAGGTGGTGGCGGTGCATGACTGGCTGACGCCGCAGCAGTTCGCGTCACTGTTCGCCCTGGCGCAGGCGGCGCCCGGGCCGAACATGCTGGTGGTGACGCTGATCGGCTGGCGCGTGGCGTCCCTGCCGGGGGCCCTGGTCGCGACGGTGGCGGTGGCAACGCCGTCCTCGCTGCTGATGTTCGTCACAGGGCATGTCTGGTACCGCTTCCGCGCCGCGCGCTGGCGCCAGGTGGTGCAGCAGGGGCTGATGCCGGTCACGTCCGGTCTGGTGATGGCGAGTGCCGCGCTGCTGATCCGCACCACCGCCACCGACTGGAGCCTGGCCGCGGTCGTGGTGGTGGCGACGGTGCTGCTGTTGTTCACGCGGGTGCATCCGCTGATCGTGCTGGGGGCCGCGGCGGCCTTGGGGGGCGCAGGGGTGCTGCAGTAGGTGCCGTCCCAAACCACCCCCTTCCCTTGCGGTAGGGAAGCGGGGGACGTGGGAGGCATCGCAACGACGGCAGCGTGCCTGCCCCCTATCGCAAGGGCAGGGTCTGCCGGCTTCCGCCTGGTTCGGCGTTACAGGCGCGCTACGCCCAGAGTTGCTGCGTTGCCAGCGCCGCGCCTTCCGCCAGGGTCCGCAGCTTGGCCCAGGCGATTTCCGGGTGCACCCGGCCGCCGAGCCCGCAGTCGGTGCCGGCCAGAACGTTTTCCCGCCCGACCAGTTTGGCGAAGCGAACGATGCGGTCTGCCACCAGTTCCGGATGTTCCACCACGTTGGTTGCATGGCTGACCACACCGGGGATGATCAGCTTGCCCGGCGGCAGTTTGACGTCCTGCCACACCTTCCATTCGTGCTCGTGGCGCACATTGCCCGCCTCGAACGAATACGCACCGGCATTGATCGCCAGCATCACCTCGACAATGTCCCGCATCGGGATGTCGGTGACGTGCGGGCCGTGCCAACTGCCCCAGCACAGGTGGAAGCGGATGCGGTCCTGCGGCAGGTCGCGGATTGCGTGGTTCAGGGCCTCCACCCGCAGCATGGTGAACCTGCGATATTCCTCCACCGTCGGGGCGGGATTGATCTGGTCCCAGTTCTCGGCGATCGACGGATCGTCGAGTTGCAGCACCAGGCCGGCATCGATGATCGCCTTGTATTCCTCGCGCATCGCATCGGCGCAGGCGAACAGGAAGTCCTTCTCGGTTTCGTAGTATTCGTTGCCGATACGGGAACAACTGCCGGGCGCGATGGAGGTCATGAACCCTTCGGTCGCTCCGGCCGCCTGCAGGCCGGCCTTGAAGTGGGCGATGTCGGCGGCGATCTGGTCGTGCCCGGTATAGGTCAGCTTGTCGATGCACACCGGCAGGCGCATGCCCGGCCCGCCGCGGTTGGACGACACGCCGGAGTCGGGATCGGCATAGGCGGCGGGGAACAGGTTGCGGTCGCGCCGGTCGGGGAAGCTGGTCAGCACGACCTCACCGGGCGCATGCCGCTGCGGGGGCATGTGATACATGAAATCGCCCAGCTTGAGCCCGCCGAGACGCTGGAACGAATAGCTCCACCAGGCGCCGTAGTTGATGCGCTGGCCCATCGCCTTGCCGTATTCGCCGTCACCGGGAACATCCACGCCGAGTTCGTGCTGACGGCGCACCACGTCCTGCACCGCGGCGGCGAGGCGTGCCTGGTAGCCCGCTTCGTCGGCGGATTCGCCGTCCTGCCGGGCGCGGTTGAGTTCGATCAGGTCGTCCGGGCGCGGCAGACTGCCGGCGTGGGTGGTGATGATGCGCTTGGCGCTGTTCTGCATGGCACGTCTCTCCCCGGCGGCAGCAACGATGCCGCCGCTTTCCGTACGGGATTTGTAGCATTGCCGGTTTGGCCTGCGAAGCGTGGCGCCGTGATGTCGTCACAGTTGCTGTTTTGTGCCCGGTGAGACGTTTCCGAATTCTCGTTGCAGACCGCATCAATATGAAATTTCGTGCATGTGCCGCAGAAACTGGCGGGGTGGTCCGGCGTTGACGGGACCATTCGCCGGATTCGATTGATAGGGTAGCAACGATATGAACGACATTGTCTATTTGCGCGCGCGGGCAGAGGAGCTTCGCCTGGTCGCCGAAACAGCTCATGATCCCGGCATCGCGCAGGCGCTGCGGGATGTCGCTGCGGAATTCGAGCATGAAGCCTCAGTGGCGGCGGTCGAGCATGCCATGCGCCTGGACCCGTCGCAGCAGTACTCCTGGGCCGCCTGACGCGGCTGCACGGGCGGGATGGCCGGTTGCCGCAGCCGCACTCCGGTGCGACGATCGGGCATGACCGATCCCATCACCGTTGCCGTGCTGCAGAACCGGCTGAACGCCATCGCCGAAGAAATGGGCGAGGCCATGCTGCGTACTGCCTATTCGCAGATCCTCAATTCGTCGCGTGATTTCTCCATCGCGCTGATCGATGCGCGCTGCCGGCTGGTGGCGCAGGCGGATCACATCCCGGTGCATGTCGGCGCCATGCCGTGGGCGACCCGGGCGCTGGTGGAACGCTTTCCCACGGTGTCCCCGGGCGATGTGTACCTGCTGAACGATCCGTATCGCGGCGGGTCCCATCTGCCAGACCTGACAGCCTTCGTGCCGGTGTTCGACG
The DNA here is from genome assembly GCA_963721065.1 of uncultured Alphaproteobacteria bacterium. Taxonomy (GTDB): domain Bacteria; phylum Pseudomonadota; class Alphaproteobacteria; order Acetobacterales; family Acetobacteraceae; genus CAWBLP01. The sequence continues at coordinate 19,321 of CAVRHO010000005.1, read as the reverse complement.
GGGACCGCCTGATGTTCTGGTCGGTGGTGCGGGCGCACCACTCCGACATCGGCGGCGCCACGCACGGTGCCTATAACCCGGCCGCGACCGAGATCTGGCATGAGGGCCTGCGCATCCCGCCGATGCGGCTGACCGAGAACGGCGTGTTGCGCGAGGACCTGCTGGAGATGCTGGCGCTGAACGTGCGTCATCCGCGCGACTTCCGCGGCGACCTGGCGGCGCAGATCGGCGCGGCGAAGCTGGGCGAGCAGCGGCTGGCGTCCGTCATCGCCGAATTCGGCGGCGCCGTGCTGGGCGATGCGGTGGAAGCCATGCTCGATGCGGCGGAGCGGCATGCGCGTGACATCGTCGCCGGCTGGCAGGACGGCGTGTACGACGGACAGGCGGTGCTGGACGACGACGGGTTCGGCAAGACCGATATCGTTATCCGCGCACAGGTCACCAAGCAGGGCAGCGACGTGACCGTGGACCTGACGGGATCGGATCCGCAGGTGACAGGCTTCATCAACTCCTCGCATGCCAACACCCAGTCTGCCGTGGCGATGGCATTCGCCTTCCTGCTGGATCCCGACATCACCAAGAACGAGGGTGCGTTCCGGCCGCTGACGGTGAAGCTGAAGGAGGGCACGATCGTCTGGGCGCGCGAGGGTGCGCCGGTGACCATGTGCACCAGTCACTGCTCCAACGAGATCATCGAGGCGATCATCGTCGCGCTGGCCCCCGCCTGCCCGGAGCGGGCCATGGGCGGCTGGGGCCGGCGGCTGCGTATCGCGCTGAACGGCGTCGATCCCCGCAACGGCCGCCGCTTCATCTGGCACATGTTCCAGGCTCGGCCCGGCGGCGGCGGGTCGGTGGCGGGGGACGGGTTCTCCACCATCGGCGAGTGGCATTCGGCCGGCGGCATCAAGTTCGGCTCGATCGAAGTGGCGGAGACGCGATTCCCGCTGGTGTTCGAGACGCATGAATTCCGTCCCGGCTCCGCCGGTGACGGCCGGCACCGCGGCGGCTACGGCGGCGACATGCGCCTGCGGGTGGAGACCGACGGCGCGGCGGTGGCGAACACGGCCGGCGAGGGTGTGGTACACGGCGCGCGCGGCATCCTGGGCGGGCGCGACGGCGCGCCGCATGACTACACGCTGCTGTCGCCCGGCGCGCCGCCACGCAAGTTGAGAAGCAAGGAGGTCGGGGTGGTGGTGCCGAGCGGCAGCGTGATTCACGTGCTGTCGGGCGGCGGCGGGGGCTGGGGGCCGCCGGGCCAGCGCGACCCGGCGGCGCGGGAGAAGGACGTCGCGGCGGGGTTGGAGGAGCGCCGGTCGTAACGGAGGAGGATGGGGCCGCCGGACCGGCAGCGGCGGTGCGGGCCGAAGCCGGCCCCGCGCGCGTTCGTGCCGGGCGCCCGCATCGGCTACGGTCGCAGATACGTCCAGCCCTGCTCCTCCAGTTGCACGATGCGCACCACGCCCGATGGCACCACGCGTGCCTGCGAGACCAGGGCGATCTTCTTTTTTTCCACCCGCATGTCCTTGGCCAGCGTATTGCCGCAGCCGCTGAACGTGACATCAGGCATGCTGCAACTCATTGCGGCCACGCGCTGCTTCACCGGCGAGATGTCGCTGCGCATCATGGCCAGGCCGGCACCGTAGGCCACGAACTCGATCTCCACCTTCTGGCCTCGCTGGGCGTAATAGGCCCGCAGGTTCTGTGCATTGTTGAGCGCGACGTTCATCAGCTTGGGATCGTTCTCGCTGATCTAAATCACCACCCGGTGCAGTGGCGTGGACACGGCAGCCGGTTGGATCGGCGCCTGGCTGGCGGCGTGCGTGCCCTGCGTTCGCGGGTCCGCCATGGCCGATGACGGCCAGTGGACGGCGGCGGCCAGTGCAGCGACAAGCGCGAACGCAGCGAAACCTATGGCAGCGATCTTGGGTCGACGCATGGGACGCGTCCTCCGGTTGCGGTGTTGTGTGGATGCGGAAAAGGGTGACTACTGGCTGTGCTGCCGGCGCCAGTTCAGGAATTCCTGGTAGAGCCTGGCATTTGCGGGGGACAGAACGATCGAGCCGGGCGGCACCTCTTCCTCGGCATGGCCGGCGGCAGCCGGCGCGTTTTCGGCGACGGGCCTGGTCCGGTCCAGCCATTCCTGGGCGGCGGGAAAGCGTTGCAACCCGGGAACTTCCGCGTTCAGGACGACGTCCTTCCACTTGGGATGGAAGCCCACGCCCTGCAGCTTCGGCAGGCTGCTGAACAGGCGGTCGGTCAGGCGCGCAACCCGGTTGTAGCGGTTCGATCCCTTCGGCCAGTTATACGCGGCCAGGATGGTCGGCACGGCGATGGTATGCACTTCCTGCCCTGGCGGGATCAGTTGCGGATAGTCTTTCGATGTCAGCGTCGCCGGCAGATAGAAGCTGAAGTCCTGAAACGGCACCGACAGGAACTTGAACCCGGGCGGCCAGGTGCCGCGCAGGAATGCCTCGACCGGCTTGGAGGTGACGAATACCACGGCGGCGATATCGCCGGTGCCGGCGCGCATCTGGCCCAGCGCAACCTGGTGCGGGATGAACGTCTCCTGCACATGGAGCTTGAGCTTGGCGAACATCCGCGGCCCGGAATAGGCCGCCGCCGTGCCGTGCGTGTTGAAGTTGACCTTCTTGCCCTTCAGATCGTCGAGCGAATTGATTCCGGGGCGCACGAAGATATGCAGCTCCGACGGGAACAGGCGAAGGATGTAGGTGATCCGCTGCCGGATCGCGGGAATCTTCGCCTCGAATTCGTCCAGGGAATCGGAATTGATGATCGCCAGATCGACGCCCTTCAGATACAGCAGATCGTTGATGTTGTCCGAAGGGCCGCGGGTAACGATCGGCAGCACGTGAAGATTGTCGCCGTCATCGACCACGCGGGCGATGTCCGTCGCGAAGCGAATGGGTGCGCCTTCAAGCTGGCCGGCGGCAAGCCCGACAGTCCAGGCATTGATGCGGGCAATTCTGGCTGCATCGCTTCGGTTGTTCATCCCCGGCGTTGCAGCACCCGGCGGCGCCTCGTCCGACTGGGCCTGCGCCGATGCCGTGGAGGGCCAGGCGCCGGCCAGGGCTGCGATACACAGGACGCAGACCAGGACTGCAAACCATACGAAACGTCCTTTACCGATCGCGTGTTCAGGATGCACAGGCGCGGGCTCCGGATGATGTTGGTGGCGGGACGGCGTGGTTTTCGATGTCGGCGTGGTCCACTTACTGCGTGGGCGAGGGTGTCGTTGGTGCTCCCAGTGCGCGCAGCCGGTCCGCGGCCTGCGCTTCGCCCAGTTCCAGGGCTTTGCGATACCAGGACACGGCGACGGCCGGATCGGGCCGCACGCCGCGCAGGTCATGCTGGGCCAGGAACGTGGGATTGTACGTGTCGCCCAGCTTGAGCGCGGCGACCGCGACACCGGCTTCGGCGGCACGCGCAAACAGCATCCGGGCCGCGGACAGGTCCTTGAGTTCCAGCATGGCGTCACCGCGCTTCAGCAGGGCCTGCCGCACGGATGCGGAAAGGCGGATGGCGGGCGATGCCTGTGAGGCGACGCGTGGTGCCGTCACCGAGAGCATTGCGGTCTGCTGCTGGTCGGACGATGGCTGGCCCGCTGTCGGCTGGCCGCCCAACTCCTGCCTGTCGGTGCGCCGCAGGTCTTCTTCGGTTCCCCGCGCAGCATCTTCGGTCCCGCGCGCGGCGTCGCCGGGCTGTGGCGTGGCGTTCGCTGCTCTGCCCGGAGGTGATGTCGCTGCATCGGCCGCGGCCGCGGGGCTGTCCGGTGCGGAGGCTGACGGCGCCGAACCGTGAGGTGCCTGTGTCGCGTTTGCAGTGCCCTGCTTTGCGGCTTCGGCGGCGGGCGTCGTCGAAGGTTTCGCCGCATCCGGTCGGAGCGTGTCAGCGGCGGTCACATCGCCTGCGTGGGGCGGCGTTGCGGGCGCCGCGGCGTCCCGCTGTGGCGTGGCATCCGGTTGTGCCGTGGCGATCGTCGTTGGCGCGCTGTCGGCCGGCGTTGCGGGACCGGCGGTGACGTCGCGGAGATCCTGTTCCGGCGCGGCCTGTTTCGGTGTCGCCTGTTGCGCCTCCGCCACGGCTGCAGCCGGTTGCGGTGGTCCGCCGTCCATCGGCGTTGCACCCGGCGCGGCCGATGAGGCGGGCGCGTCCGGCACGGCCGCAGTTGCCGCGGCTTCCGGCGGCGATGGGGCCTGTGCGTCCGGCCCTGGTGTCGCGTTTCCCGGATCGTGTTGTGCGGAGTCGCCGGACAATGGTGTTGCCGGCTGGTTGATTGCCAACGGTGTCGCCGTGTGTCTGGCGCTGTGCGACGATGGGGCCGTTGCATCGGCCGGCGACCGTGGCGCAATGGGCGTCGTCGCACCGCCATCGGAGGTACTGGTCGGACCGGGGCCGTCTGCGGCGCGCTCTGAAGCCATGGCCGTTTGCGACGGCGTCGCCTCCGGCGGTGTCACGCCCGCTGCATTCGGGAGTGTCGATTCGTCGTTCGGCGCCTGGGAAGGAGCGGTTTCGGGCCGTGGTGCGGCGCCCGAATCTTTCGATGCGTCCGCCATCGTTCCAGGTTGCGCAGGCTGCTGCGTGTCCGCCGGCGCTTCCGCCTGCGCGGCAGGGCGTTGCGACCCATCGCCCGTGGTTGGCAGAATTGCCGAGGATGCGTCGGCAAAGATCGAAAAGCGCAGGGCCTTGTCCGCATGTCCCGCGGCCGCTTCGGCGGCGGCGCGTGCGCGCAGGGTTGTCGGGAACGCCATCAGCATGCGGATGCCGGCGGGAGAGGCGTCCTGCAGCAGCGCCAGGGCCGAGGTGAACAGTTTCGATGCCAGCGCATAGGCGGTCCCCGATGTCTCGCTGTCATTCAGCGCACGTTCGGCGCCGGCGATCAGGCCGGATATCTGCGCGTCGGCCTCTTGTTGCGTCAGTGGATGTCCTGCAAGGCCTGTGTTGTTCTGGGCCGGTTCAGCGGCCAGTGCGGGCCAACCCGACATAAATACCAACAGGCAACAGGTGACGATGACGTTCAGCGCTTTGATCGGACGGGTGCTTTCAACGCTCACGCATCGCACGGCCAACCCTCCGGTAGCGCGAAAAAACCCGTGCCTGGGTCCTCCCGGTGGGCGTTGGAAATAGCCTAGCCGGGTCCTACGGACTTCTTGATCGCTGCGGAAAGACTAGGCAGCATGCACGCCGTGTGTCGAGTTGATGCGGGCTGGGAAAAATGACAGTAACCCGCAAGAATGTCTGTTGGGGCACATCGCCGGCACGCAATCGTTTACACGCCAGGGCGCGATTTCGGACAGTATGCGGCCTGCGATGACTCCGATATGTGGCAATGCCGGGCGCGCAGGTACACTACCGTTCGGCTGGGCGGATCAGGGGTCCAGACGCACCCCGAAGTATTCCGCGAACCCGGCGCGTCCCGGCTGGGTAACCGTGACCGCACGCGTATCGCGCTGACGCGCGATCCAGCCGAGCTCGAAACAGCGCGTCGCCAGCGCGGCGCCCAGACGACCGGCGATGTGCGGGCGGCGCTCGCTCCAGTCCAGGCAGGGGCGACAGAACACCCGCTTTCCGGGTGCCGGTTCGGCGCCGAACGCCTGGAGCAGGCGGCGGCCGGACTCGCTGACTTCGCCGCCGTCGGCCGTCAGCACCACATGCCCCTGCGCACACAGCGCTGTAGCGAGCGCCACGCCCAGGCGGCCGGCGAGATGGTCGTAGCAGGTGCGGGCGGTGCGCAGCGCCTCTCCGCCACGCCAGGTGAGTCTGGCGGGCGTACCCGGTCCGGCGACTGCCATGACGCTTTCCACCATCTGTCCGACCAGTGGGGAGGCGAGACGGTAATAGTGGTGCCGCCCTTGCTTCGTCAGCGCCAGCAACCCCGCTTCGGTCAGCTTGCCCAGGTGGCCGCTGGTGGTCTGGGGCGATACGCGTGCAGCATAGGCCAGTTCCTTGGCGGTCAGCGCGCGTCCGTCCATCAGCGCGACCAGCATGTTGGCGCGTGCCGGATCGCCGAGCAGTGCGGCGGTGGCGGCAAGCCGGGTGGTGTCGCTCATGGGCCTGGGTTCCCTCGTTGGCTGCGGGCCACCATATGCCGCCGGCGGGCGGCCGGCAGACGCGGACGGTTCGGTTGCGGCCGAACCGTGGCTTGCCGGTCGCGGTTCGGCATCAGTGGCTCGGGGCGGTTCCCAGGGGTGTCCGATCAGGCGATCACGACGGGTTGAGCGGTTGGCGTTCCCATCGTTGCAGAACTTGGCTTTCCGTATGGTCGGGCTGTTCAGAAAGGTGCTTGCGATCGACGTTGCCGCCGGTTCCGGGCCGAAGGGATGTGTCGCCATGTCTCGCGCGCCGGAGCATCACGCAAGAGAAACGGGATCGGGACTGGCTCGGGGCCGCGTCGCGGTCCTTCGTGGCTGCACGCAGCGGCCGCCTGATCTTCCGGTGCAGTATCATTTGGTGGTTCCGATCGGTCCCGATGAACTGAGCCGTGCCGACCGCCCGGCCAGGGGGCGGGATCGTGCGCTCTTGCTTCCCGGGGAAGTCCCCGCCTGAACCGCCAGTCTGCGACCGGTGCCGCAGCATGGTGCCTGCACGGACTGTCCGCGGTGTCGGGCGGCGACCGTTCGGCGGCGGGTCGCGCGCCGGCCGACCGGTCGCGACGCGCGGGCCGTGGCGCGGATGTTTCAGTCCGACACGAACCCGCGCTCGGTGCGTTCGGCGCGTACGCTCTCATGGTCTTCGCGGTTGATCAGCTCGTCGCGACAGGCGGTGATCGGCGCGTCCTGCTTCCAGTTCTGGGCGATGGAGCGGTCCAGCTCGTCCACCCGCCAATGGCTGCCGTTGTCCAGCTCCACCACCGCGCCGTACTGCTTGACCGTGTTCAGCATGCGATGCCGGTCGCAGTCGGCCCGCGCCGCCACCGCGGGCAGCACCAGCAGACCAGCCAGGAACGAGAGTCGCACTGCACGCATGCCACGGCCTCCAGATGAAACTGCGAGCGCAATTTGGGCGTGGCCGGGCGCGGGGCGGAAACACGGTTTGGTGAGACGCCGTCGTGCCGCCCGCGTGAGGCGGCCTCGGCTCAGGGCAGGATGCGGATGACCGAGCTCAGGATGGTCGTGCGGCGGTTGAACTGCTGCTGCTGAAGTTTGGAAATGTCCGCCACCGTCTGGTTGGCCTGGTCGATCAGGGCAGCCCGCAGCTTCGTCCGGTTCTTCATCAGCCGCACGACCGTGTCCCCCCAGGTCGAGCGCCGGTGGGCGAGCGCCACGAAGGCGGCAGCATCGTCGTCGCGGGAGGCTTCCACGATCGGGCCGAGGCTGGGAAGTGTGGTGTTGAGGGCCTGCAGCAGGCGCTCCCGGCAGGTGTTCAGGCCGCGGCTCCAGGCATCCAGCGCCACAATCTCCTCGAGGGTCGCATGGGCCGGGTCAGCCATTTGGGGGAGCGTGGCGGAACCGATATCCGTCAGCGGCATGCGCCGCTGGAGCATCCGGAACCGCGGTTCCTGTGCCAGCCGTGCCCGGCACCCGATTGCCTCCTGCGTCGCCACCGTGGCGCCTCGCAGGGCGGTGTCGAGCGCCTGCACCTGGGCGTCGTGCTCCGGGTTGGTGCAGGCGGCCAGCAGCAGGACCGCCAGCAGGACACGGCTGGGCGACCGGACGCGGGCGCCGCTTCCTCGCGAATTGTCCCGATGCGCGTTCAATGGGGCCAGCACGGCCGAAAGCTTGCCAACGGCACGACCGCGCTGCAACGTCCGGGGTGCGCTCGGACCGGAAGCTGGACCCCTTCGCGGCGTGGTTGCCCGGGCCCGGGCCGCCAGCCCGACCGTTGCCCGGCGATTTTAGGTCTCGCACCCGGGGCGGATCGCGCCTATGTGTGCGCTGCAATATCCCAACAGTCCGAGCCTCCCCATGCAGATTCGCAACGTTGCGATCATCGCTCACGTCGATCACGGCAAGACCACCCTGGTGGACAAGCTGCTCAGCCAGTCCGGCGCGTTCCGCGAACACCAGCAGGTGGCCGAGCGGGCGCTGGACCGCAATGACCTGGAGCGGGAGCGCGGTATCACCATCCTGGCCAAGTGCACCTCGGTGGTGTGGCAGGACACCCGGATCAACATTGTGGACACGCCCGGCCACGCCGATTTCGGCGGCGAGGTGGAACGCATCCTGAACATGGTCGATGGCGCCATTGTGCTGGTCGATGCCGCGGAGGGCGTTCTGCCGCAGACCAAGTTCGTGGTCGGCAAGGCGCTGGCCCGCGGCCTGAAGCCCATCGTGGTGGTGAACAAGGTGGACCGTGGCGACGCCCGCCCGGACGAGGTCCACACCGAAGTCTTCGACCTGTTCGCCGCGCTCGGCGCGAATGACGAGCAGCTCGACTTCCCGATGCTGTATGCCTCCGGCCGGCAGGGCTGGGCGGATGAGTCGCTGGATGGTCCGCGTCAGGACCTCTCGGTGCTGTTCGACCTGGTGCTGCGGCACGTCCCGCCGCCCAGCGTCGATGCCGAGGCGCCGTTCGCCATGGTCGCCAGCATCCTGGAATACGACAACTTCCTGGGCCGCGTGCTGACCGGCCGGGTGGAGCAGGGCCGCGCCCGGGTGAACATGCCGGTGAAGGTGCTGCGCACCGACGGGTCCGTGGTGGAGACCGGCCGCCTGACCAAGCTGCTGTCCTTCCGCGGCCTGGAGCGGGTGCCGGTGGACGAGGTGGAGGCGGGCGACATCATCGCCGTCGCCGGCCTGTCGGATGGCACCGTGCCGGATACGATCGGCGCGCCGGAACTGACCGAACCGCTGCCGGCGATCCCGGTCGATCCGCCGACCCTGGCGATGACCTTCCGCATCAACGACGGCCCGCTGGCCGGGCGTGAGGGCAAGAAGGTCACCTCCCGCCAGATCCGCGAGCGGCTGTTCCGGGAGGCCGAGGGCAACGTGGCGATCCGCGTGGCGGACTCCTCGGAAACCGAGGCGTTCGAGGTGTCCGGCCGCGGCGAACTGCAGTTGGGCGTGCTGATCGAGACCATGCGCCGCGAGGGCTTCGAGCTGGCCATAGGCCGCCCGCGCGTGCTGACCCGCCAGAACCCCGAGACCGGCGACCGCGAGGAGCCGATGGAGGAGGTGCTGGTCGATGTGGACGAGCCCTATTCCGGCGTGGTGGTGGAGAAGCTGAGCCTGCGCAAGGGCGAGATGCAGGACATGCGCCCGTCCGGCGGCGGCAAGGTGCGGCTGACGTTCCTGATCCCCAGCCGCGGCCTGATCGGCTACCATGGTGAGTTCCTGACCGACACCCGCGGCACCGGCATCATGAACCGGCTGTTCGCCGGGTACGGGCCGTGGAAGGGCCCGATCGAGGGGCGGCGCAACGGGGTGCTGCTGTCCACCGAGAACGGCGAGGCGGTGCATTACGCGCTGTTCTACATCCAGGAGCGCGGCACGCTGTTCGTGAACCCGGGCGAGAAGGTCTATGTCGGCATGATCCTGGGCGAGAACAGCCGCGGCAACGACCTGGAAGTGAACCCGATCAAGGAGAAGAAGCTCACCAACATCCGCGCCGCCGGCAAGGACGACGCCATGCTGCTGACCCCGCCGCGGCGGATGAGCCTGGAGCAGGCGATCGCCTATGTGGAGGACGATGAGCTGGTGGAGGTGACGCCCACCGCGGTCCGCCTGCGCAAGCGCTACCTGGACCCGCATGAGCGCAAGCGGTTCGAGCGGCGGGCGGAGGCAGCGGCGTAGCCGTCACTGTGCTATCCTGCCGAGCAGGGTGAGGTCGAAAATGGCTGACACGCTGGGCGCACCGGCAGCGGAGACGATCATCGCGGCACTGCGCGCGCATGACAGCGAATTGCGGCGCGCGGGCATTCGCCGCCTGTCTCTGTTCGGCTCGGTTGCCCGGGGGGATGCCGAGGCGTCCAGCGATGTCGATGTCGCGGTGGAACTGGACCCGGCCGCACATGTCGGCCTGTTCCGGTTGGTCGGCCTGCAGCGGCGGCTGAGCGAGATTCTCGGCCGCCCGGTGGATCTGTTGCCCGAGCCGGCGGAAAACCGGCGTCTTCAGAGCCGTATCGACCGGGACCGGCGCCGTGCCTTCTAGGCACGATCCCGCGGACTGCCTGCGGGATATCCGCGACAACATAGAACGGATCGAAGGTTACGTCCGGGATATCAGTCGAAGCGACCTGGAGGCCAGCGGCCAGACCCGGGACGCGGTCGAGCGTTGTCTGGAACGCATCTGCGAAGCGTCGTTTCGCCTGGGTGACCGGGCAGCGGAGTTGATGCCGAACCAACCCTGGCCGGACATCCGCGGCCTGGGAAACTGGCTCCGCCACGCCTACGACCGCATCAGCTTCGATGTGGTGTGGGACACGATCACCGATGACTTGCCGGGTCTGAAGGCGGACGTCCTTGTAGCATTGAAGCGTCTGCCCCCGGAGCCTGAATGCTGATCGGCAAGCAGTAGGTCACCCGTCCGGTGTAGGGCGGCCCAACTGTACGCCGCCCACGTGCCAGTCTTTTCTTCACCATTTCGGCGCACCCTGCCCGGCATGTCCGTGTTCGCCGAACGGTCCCCGGAACTCGTCCCGATCCGCAACCTGGCGCTGGCCCTGCTGGTGCTGGCGACCGCCTGCGCCGTGTTCGCGCCACCGCTGTTCTGGCTGCTGCTGGCCGGCGTCACCGCGCTGGGCCTGCTTTTCCTGACCTGGCGGCACCTGGTGGTGGTTTCTGTCCTCTGGCTGGTGGTCACCGGCCTGACGCTGGAGATGGCGCTGTCCGACCTGATCGGCCTTGCCGCCTTCCAGCCGACCATCGCCATCGACAAGGGCGTCGGCCTGCTGCTCGCCGCGATGGCGGTACTGCGCTACGGCGCCTGTCTGGACCTGTTCAATCCGGCGCTGGCCTGGGGCTTCATGTTCGTTGCCGGCGTGGCGCACGGGCTGTGGCCCGGCCTGTCGGCGGGCGAGAGCCTGCGCTCGCTGGCCGGCTCCGTCGCCCCGTTCGCCTTCGGTTTCAGCCGGCTGTCGGGCGGTTGGGCTCGTGCGATCATTTGTACCACGCGCTGGATCCCGCTGGTGGGCGTGTCTGCCGGTGCGGCGCTGGCAGCGGTCGGACTGCGCCCGCTGTTCATCCACTCCGGCGGGTTGAGGCTGGCCGGGCTGAGCCACCCGGCCTTCCTGGCCGGTATCTGCCAGGCCGCGGTGTATGCCGGCCTGATCCAGTTCTACCGCACCGGCCGGTCCGGCGAGCTGTGCCTGCTGGGGCTCAATCTCGCGCTGCTGGTGCTTACCGGCGCGCGTGCGCCGCTGGCCTGCGCGGTGATGGTGGTGGGGCTGACCCTCGCGCTGGTGCAATCGCCCGCGGTGGCGCCGCGCCGGCGCTGGATGCTGCTGCTGTGCACTCTCGCCGGCCTGCCGCCCCTGGCTGCGGCGGTGTTCGGCCTGCTGCCCACCGACCTGACGACGCTGCGGACCTTCCACATCCTGACCCTCGGCTGGGACAATCTGAGCGGGCGCCAGTTGCTGTGGCCGAATTTCGAGCGCGCGGCGGCGGCATCGCCCTGGTTCGGCTGGGGTGTCGGGGCAGGCAACATGGTGCTGTCGCCGCAAGGCGCCGTGGCGCAGGAGCTCCACACCTGGGCCGCCCACAACGAGTACCTGCGGATTGCCGTGGAGGGCGGCCGGCTCGGCCGCGCCCTGCTGATCGGCAGTTTCGTCCTGTGGGTGCGGCGGCACACCGCCCGGCTGGTGCCGCATGAGCGGCACATCATGCGCCTGGTGTTCCTGGGCCTGGCGGTGCATGCGGTGACCGACAACGTGCTGATCTCCACCCCGGCCTGCGTGCTGTTCGCCTTCATCGTTGCGGTGTTTGCCCGCGGGCGGGAGGAGGCAGAAAACGTCGGCTGACCGAGGGAGGAACAGCCGGCGTGACCCTGGAGCAGTTGCATATCTTCGTCGCCGTCGCCGAACGGCAGCACGTGACCCAGGCGGCGCGCGCCCTGAACCTGGCGCAGTCGGCCGTCAGCGCCGCCATCGCCTCCCTGGAGGCTCGGCACGGCACCCGCCTGTTTCACCGGGTCGGCCGCGGTATCGAGCTGACCGAGGCCGGCCGGGTGTTCCTGCCCGAGGCGCGCGCGGTGCTGGCGCGGGCCGAGGCGCGCGGAACTGGCCCTGGCCGAACTGGCGGGGTTGCGGCGCGGCCGGCTGCTGGTGGAGGCCAGCCAGACCATCGCCAGCTATTGGCTGCCGCATCACCTGGTGGCGTTCCGTCGCCGCTATCCCGGGATCGAGGTGCGGCTGACCATCGGCAACACTGCGCAGGTCGCCGCGGCGGTGATCGGCGGCGCCGCGGAGCTGGGCTTCGTCGAGGGCGTGGTCCGCGACAAGCGGCTGCTCACCACCCAGGTCGCCACCGACCGGATGGTGCTGATCGTCGGGCCGGAACACCCCTGGGCCGAGGTCACCGATCTGTCGCCGGAGCAGTTGGTGGACAGCCCCTGGGTGCTGCGCGAACCGGGATCAGGCACACGGGCCGCGTTCGAGGCGCTGCTGGAAAGTCACGGGATGCCGTTGCAGGCGCTTCAGGTGGCGATGGAACTGCCGTCGAATGAATCCGTCCGCGCGGCGGTGGAGGCGGGCGGTGGGGCGACGGTGATCTCCGCCTCGGTCGCGGCCGCGGGCCTGGAGGCCGGCTTGCTGAACCTGGTGCCGTTCGACGTGCCGGAGCGGGCGTATCAGGCCCTGCGCCACCGCGACCGCCAGCAGAGCAACGCCGCCGCCGCCCTGCTGGCCATGATGGGCGCCGGCGGCGCGGCGTGGGGTGCGTGATACTCGGCCCGCGTCGCGGCTGCCCGGGGGGCGAACACAATGCGGGGCGGCACGAACCGGCGCTTACCCCACCCCCACCACTTGGATCAGTCCGAAGCTGATCCCGCCGATCAGCAGCAGCGCCAGGGTAACCGCGCCGGCGACCCGCACGCCGGCCCGCGCGACGGTGCGCACATCGACGCCCAGCCCCAGCGCGGCCATCGACACCACGGTCAGCACGCCGGTGGCGTCGGACACCGGCCCCAGCACGATATGCGGCAGCAGGTCCAGCGAGCGCAGCACCGCCAGGCCCAGGAAGCCGATGATGAACCAGGGTACCAGCCGGTGCAGGTGCCAGGGCGCGACGCGGTGGGGTGTGTCCCGGCGCCGCGTGGCCAGCGACAGCGCCAGCACGACGGGGCCCAGCATCAGGACGCGTACCAGCTTCACCAGCGTGCCGATCTGCACGCTGGTGGCGGCGACCGGAGCCGTGGCCGCCAGCACCTGCGGCACGGCATACACCGTCAGCCCGGCCAGCACGCCGAACTGGGTGGCGGTAAAGTGTGCCAGCGGCACCAGCAGCGGCAGCGCCAGCACGACGATCACGCCCAGCACGGCGGTGAAGGCGATGGAGCTGGCGATCTCGTGGGCCTCGGCGCCGATCACCGGGGCGACCGCCGCGATCGCGGAGTTGCCGCAGATGGCGTTGCCGCAGGCCACCAGTACCGCCATGCGGTGGGGCAGGCGCAGGGTCCGGCTGATGGCGTAGCCGGCGCCCAGGGCGAGGGCGACCACCACCGGAATGCCGACCAGCAGTCCCGGGCCGATCGCGGCCAGGGTCTGCGCGCTGACCGAGGCGCCCAGCAGCAGCACCGCGACCTCGAGGATCTGTTTGGCGGCAAAGCGGATTCCGGGCAGCCAGCGCTGGCCGGGCGCCCAGGCAGTGCGAACGGCGGCGCCGAGCAGGATGGCGAGCACCAGGGCCTCGATCCAGGCGCGGCCGAACAGGTGGGCTTCAAGTCCCGCGGCCAGGTTGGCGGCAAGGGTCACCGCGGCGGCCAGGGCGAGGCCCGGCAGCAGCTGGCGAACGCTGGTGAACGCCTCCCGCGCGAATGGCATGGCGCGAAATGGCGCCCGCGCGGGTGGGCGAGGGGCGGTGATGTCGGACATGAACGGACCTTGTTGGGCAGTGTTCGGTCCGACCTGGGTCAAAAGGATCAATCGGTCCAACGCATTTGACAGCTATGACTAATCTGTATTTTAGATTGGTCGCGGACTGGCGTTGCCGACGGATCGCCCCGCCTCTGTTAGTTCCGGGCGAAGCGACCACCTTGAGGGCTTCCAGGCAGGGGAGCCAGGATGGCCAGGATCATTCCCGTTGCGGTGTTCGACTGCGTGGTATTCGGTGCGACCGGCGACCTGACGCTGCGAAAGCTGCTGCCGGCGCTGGTACTACCGGTTCTGCGATGGGCAGATGCCGGCGGACTCGCGGGTGATCGGTGCTGCACGATCGGACATCGGCGACGCCGGCTTCCGCGACCGGGCGCGTGGCGCGCTGGAGGAACACGTCGATCCGTCCGACCTTAATCCGGACACCATGGAGAGGTTCTGTGCGCAGTTGCACTATGTGCACCTGGACGCGTCCAAACCCGGCGACAACTGGGAGGCTCTGGAGCGGCTGCTGGATCCGGCGCGGGTGCGCGTGTTCTACCTGGCCACGTCGCCGGACCTGTACGGGCCCATTTGCCGCAACCTGGGGCAGGCCGGCCTGGTTACGCCGGAATCCCGCGTGGTGCTGGAAAAGCCCATCGGCCGCGACCTGGCGTCCGCCTGCCGGATCAACGACGAGGTCGGCGCCGTCTTCAGCGAGACGCAGATCTTCCGCATCGACCACTTCCTGGGCAAGGAGACGGTGCAGAACCTGCTCGCCCTGCGCTTCGCCAATACGATTTTCGAGCGGCTGTGGAGCGCGGACGACATCGACCACGTGCAGATCACCGTTGCCGAGACGGTCGGGCTGGAGGGGCGCGCCGGCTATTACGACCGGTCGGGCGCGCTGCGCGACATGGTGCAGAACCACCTGCTGCAACTGCTGTGCCTGATCGCGATGGAGCCGCCGGTGTCGCTGGAGGCCGACCGCGTGCGGGACGAGAAGCTGAAGGTGCTGCGCGCTCTGCGGCGGATCCAGCCGCAGGAGGCGGCGTCCGTAACCGTTCGGGGCCAGTACGGGCCGGGCGCGATCGGCAGCCAGCCGGTGCCCGGCTATCTGGCCGATCTGGGTGATGGCGCGTCGAGCCAGACCGAGACCTTCGTGGCGCTGAAGGCCGAGGTGCTGACCTGGCGCTGGGCCAACGTGCCGTTCTACCTGCGCACCGGCAAGCGGCTGCCGGAGAAGGTGTCGGAAATCGTGGTGCAGTTCCGCGGCCTGCCGTTCTCCATCTTTCCGCCGGACGCGGCGGAGAAGCGGCCGAACCGGCTGATCATCCGGCTGCAGCCGGAAGAGGGCATGCGGCTGGAGATGATGACCAAGGATCCCGGGCCGGGCGGCCTGCGGCTGAGCCCCACCGGGCTGGACATCCGCTTCGCCGCCACCTTCGGCGTGCGCTTTCCGGATGCCTATGAGCGGCTGCTGATGGACACGGTGCGCGGCAACCCGACGCTGTTCATGCGGCGTGACGAAGTGGAGGCGGCCTGGGCCTGGGTGGAGCCGATCCTGCAAGCCTGGGACAGCCGGCCCGATCAGCCGCGCCCCTATCCGGCGGGAAGCTGGGGCCCGACCGCGGCGATCGCGCTGATCGAACGCGACGGCCGCACCTGGCACGAGGGGACGGAGTAGGCACGCGGTGGGCGTGCCCGGCCCGGGGCGGGCCGGAACAGGCACGACCGCGCGCATCCGGCGGAGTGGGCCGGGAGGGGCATGTACGCGCACACCCGGCCGAGGGGGGGGCAAGCGGCGGCATCACGGGACTGACAGGCGGCGCGGGTCGTGACACAAAGGGGACATGCAGGTGTCCCCATGAACCAACCCATCAACGCCGATTACGTGGTCGTCGGTGCCGGTTCCGCCGGCTGCGTCATCGCCGCCCGGCTCAGCGAAACCGGTGCCAAGGTCGTGCTGCTGGAAGCCGGCCCGCGCGACTGGTTGCCCTGGATCCACATCCCCGCCGGCGTGCTGAAGCTGCTGGCGCATCCGGTGGTGAACTGGAACTACTCGGCCGCCGCCGGCCCCGGCACCGCCGGCCGCAACATCCACTGGCCGCGCGGCAAGGTGCTGGGTGGGTCCAGCTCCATCAACGGCATGCTGTACGTGCGCGGCAACCCGGCCGATTTCGACGGCTGGGCACAGATGGGCTGCCGCGGCTGGAGCTTCGACGACGTGCTGCCGTATTTCCGCAAGTCCGAGCACTATGTGCAGGGCGGCGACCCGGAATACCGCGGCAAGGGCGGCCCGCTGAAGGTGGAGGATTACCGCACCATCCTGCCGCTGACCCACCGCTTCGTCGAAGCCGCGCAGCAGGCCGGGTTCGAGTTCCGGCGCGACCTGAACGGGCGCACGCAGGAAGGCGTCGGCTACTCCCAGATGACGCGTCGCGGCCGGTTCCGCGGGTCCACCGCGCGCACCTTCCTGGCCGAGGCGCGCAAGCGGCCGAACCTGCGGGTGGAGACCGAGGCACTGGCCTCCCGCCTGGTCTTCGACGGCCGCAAATGCGTCGGCGTTGCGTTCCGCCAGCGCGGGCAGCAGCAGGAAGTGCGGGCGGCGCGGGAGGTGATCCTGTGCGGCGGCGCGGTGAATTCGCCGCATTTGCTGCAGATCTCCGGCGTCGGGCCGGCGGAGCACCTGCAGGCGATCGGCGTGCCCGTGGTGCACGACCTGGCCGGTGTCGGCGCGAACCTGCAGGACCACTATGTGGCGCGGGTGTCGCACCGGGCGAAGAACGCCGTCTCGATCAACGAACTGTCGCGTGGGGCGCGGCTGGCGGTGGAGGCGGTGCGCTTCGCGCTGCCGGGCAATGGGGCCCTGACCTTCGGGGTGACCTCGGCGCAGGTCTTCACGCGGTCGCGCGAGGGGCTGGCCAGCCCGGACCTCCAGCTTCTGTTCACGCCGGCCAGCTACGACATGGGCAAGTTCGGCACGCTGGAACGGGAGGCGGGCATGACGGTAGCGGTGTGCCCGGTGCGGCCGGACAGCCGGGGGACGATCATGGCGACCTCTTCCGATCCTGCCGCGCCGCCGGCGATCGATCCCAACTACCTGTCGGACCCGAATGATACGCGGGTGCTGCTGTCGGGCATCGCCATCTCCCGGCGTATCTTCGCGCAGAACGCCATCGCGCCGCACAGCGCGGTGGAGACGCTGCCGGGGCCGGAGGTGCAGACCGAGGACGATCTGGCGGAGTACTGCCGCAAGACCTGCACCACGATCTTCCACCCGGTGGGCACCTGCCGCATGGGCGAGGGGCCGGCGGCGGTGGTCGATCCACGGCTGCGGGTGCATGGCATCGGTGGGTTGCGGGTGATCGATGCTTCGGTGATGCCGACGCTGACCACCGGCAACACCAACGCGCCGACCATCATGATCGCCGAGAAGGGCGCGGCGATGATCCGGGAGGATGCGCAGGCCGCGTGACGCTGTGATGACGGGCGGAGATTTGGTGGCGGGCCGGCCGAACGCCTTGTAGAAGCGGCGGAATGACCACGGCCACGATGGGCAGCGACGCATGACCGAATCCGACCGCTTCACCGCGATGATGCAGAAATCCGCCGAGCTGAAACGGCGGATTGCGACGGAACTGGCGCCAGCGGTGGTTGGGGTGGTGGAGGCTTGCGAGGCCAGCCTGCGTGGCGGTGGCAAGCTGCTGTTCTGCGGCAATGGCGGGTCCGCGGCCGACAGCCAGCACCTGGCGACGGAACTGCTGATCCGCCTGCGCGGTTCGGTGGAGCGGGACTCCTGGCCGGCGCTGGCGCTGACCCTGGACCCGGCCATGCTGACCGCCTGCGGCAACGACTACGGCTATGAGCGCGTGTTCGAACGCCCGCTGCGCGGCCTGGGCCGGCGCGGCGACGTGCTGTTCGGCATCACCACCTCCGGCCGTTCCCCCAGCGTGGTGCGCGCCCTGGAGGCCGCCCGTGAGATGGGCATCGTCACCGTCGGCCTGCTGGGCGGCGCCGGGGAACCGGCACGCGGCCTGTGCGACCACGTGCTGATGGTTCCCGACAGCGAGACGGCCCGCATCCAGGAATGCCACATCGCCCTGGGCCACGCGATCCTGGAGTTGCTGGAAGACCGCCTGGTCGCTCGGCCGCTGCGATGAGCATCCTGGTCACCGGCGCTGCCGGCTTTATTGGCTTCCACGTCGCCCAGGCGCTGGTGCGGCGGGGTGAGTCGGTGATCGGTGTGGACAACATCAACGACTACTACGACGTGCGGCTGAAACAGGCGCGGCTGGACCGGCTGGCAGCCGAACGCGGGTTTGCGTTTCATCGGCTGGATGTGTCGGACCGGGAGGGCATGTCGGCCCTGGCCGCGGCCAATCCGGACATCAGCGCCGTGGTGCACCTGGCGGCGCAGGCGGGGGTGCGGCACTCGCTGGTCGATCCGTATGCCTACGTGCAGTCGAATGTCATGGGGCACCTGGTGGTGCAGGAGGTGGCGCGGCGGCTGCCGGCGCTGCGGCACCTGGTCTATGCCAGCAGCTCCTCGGTGTACGGGCTGAACCGGCAGATGCCGTTCCGGGAAACGGACCGGGTGGATACGCCGGTGTCCGTGTACGCCGCGACCAAGCGGGCGGACGAGCTGATGGCGCATGCCTATGCGCATCTGTTCGACCTGCCGCAGACCGGGCTGCGGTTCTTCACGGTCTATGGCCCGTGGGGCCGGCCGGACATGGCGTATTACAGCTTTGCCCGGGCGATCATGGCCGGCGAGCCGATCACCCTGTTCGAGGATGGCCGGCTGCGGCGCGACTTCACCTACATCGATGACATCGTGGCCGGGGTGGTGGGCTGTATCGACCGACCACCGGAGGGGCCGTTGCCCGCGCGCGTGCTGAACATCGGCAACAACCAGCCTTCGGAGGTGCGTGAGCTGGTGGCGCTGCTGGAGCAGGGGCTGGGCCGCCGGGCGGTGACCCGAAGTGCCCCGCGGCCGGCGGCGGACGTGGAGGCGACCTACGCCGATGTATCCGCGATCGGTGCGCTGACCGGCTTTGCGCCGCGAGTTGGTCTGGCGGAGGGGATCGCTCGATTCGCCGCCTGGTTCCTGGCGTTCCACGGGCAAGCGGGGACGCTGCAAACTTTCTGAAAAATACCCGCTTGACCGGGGGCCGGGAGTGGCCTAAATCCCCGTTCACCGCGGCGGACGAAAAAAGCTTGCTTCTCCGCGGCGGGCTCGCTACTCTCTCCGGTCTGCACCGGAAGGGTGCAACTCCGAGCAAGACGGCCGGCTGGCCCGTGAGTTTACGGGTGGTTGGGCGTTTTTGCTCCGCTCTTTGACTGGTGAATAGGTTA
>CAVRHO010000004.1:0-399339 GCA_963721065.1 uncultured Alphaproteobacteria bacterium | reverse complement strand
TCTCATCGTCCCCGTCATCATAGGCGAAAGCGACCTCGATGCGGATCCAGCGTGCCTTTGCGTCACCCGAGGCCTCGACCACATGGTAGCCGTGGTATTTGACCGTGCGCTCCTCCTGGCGGCGTGTGTTTTGGAAGTCATCGTCATCTCCTTTGGTTTGTTGGTTGATGTCCCGAAGGACGGTTCCCAACGAACCCGGCGATCAAGGGCGGCTTGTCCTCCTCAACACGGGAGCGTAGCGAATGGAGCGGGCAGGGGATGGACCAGGCGCCCGCGCCGGGTAGGAACCCGGCCAGCATTTGGGCACAGCCGACCAACCGGATGACGCAGACGCCCCCACCCGCCGCGAGGGGGCAATACGGCCGATCAGGCGCGATACGAGAGAGGCGAGGGCTGGTGACGCAGGACGGTGCCGGAACGGCAAGGGCAGCTGCCCAGGATGACCGGGCGGTGGTGACGTTCACTGTGCGGGATGCGCGGCCGGTCAGCAGCAAGTCGCTTTATGCGCTGGTCGATGTCGAGCTGGAGATTGCCGGGGTGGCGATCGTGATCCGCGGTATCCAGGCGCGTCATGCGCCGGGTGGCGGCACCTTGGTGGAGCTGCCTGCCTACAACCTGCCTACAAAACGGCGGATGGAGCCTGGCGCCCGGCGATCACCTTGCCGGAGGAAACACGGGGGCCGCTCGCGGATGCCGTGCTGGCGTTCCTGCTGGAGGAAGGACTGGCGAAGCAGCGCTATGGCTAAGACGGGGGCAGAAAGCGGCGTTTGACAAATCGCGTAAAATGCGTAAAATGTGTATTTGAAAGTGAGGCAGGATGCGCGAAATCCCCGCAACGGAATTCACCCGGAACTTTGGCCGCTACCGCGAGATTGCGCAGCGCGAACCGGTAGCCGTGACCAGCCATGGCCGGGCAACGGGCTATTTCATCTCGGTCATTGAGTTTGAAGAAATTCAGCGGCTGAAGGCGTTCGCCCGCCGCAGCCGGGCCGTGGCCGAGTTCAGCCAGGAAGAGATTGAGCAGATGACATCGGCCCGCATGGCGCCGGAGCATGAGCATCTGAACGCCCTGCTGGATAAGGAATAGACTGTCAGCTTATGGCGATTCCTGAGCCGCAGCTTGGTCTGATTATCTCTTACGTGTACCTCTGGCATCACGAGCACCGGCGCGGTTGGGAGGAAGGCCGTAAGGACCGTCCGTGTGTGATCGTGCTGGCGATCGAGCGCGCCGGCGATGACGGGACCCTGGTGCGGGTGGCGCCGGTGACGCACGTCCCACCGGACGATGCGTCAGCGGCAATGGAGTTGCCCGCCGGGGTGAAACGCTATCTCGGCCTCGATACGGAGCGCTCTTGGGTTATCCTGGACGAGATCAATGAGTTCGTCTGGCCGGGCTTTGACCTGCGTCCCATTCCCCGCTCCCGCGACCGCTTTGACTATGGATTCCTGCCACCGCGGCTGTTCGACCAGCTCATGGTCAAGCTGCGCCAGGTCTGGCGGGCTGGGCAGGGGAAAGCGATCCCGCGGGATTGAGAGGACGGCACATCCTGGCGCCGCGGGATGTTCCTGCGGCGCGCACTCCGCTTCGGAGGCTTTCGCCCAGTCCGAAGTCCGCCAAAATTCTTCTTGATTGCGATACATGCTCGTCCCACGTGAGCCGCACTACGCTGAAAGGTGAAATAGCCTAAACAGGCGCGTATGAGCAGGTTCCCCTGCGGGGCGGAACTCAGGCTCTTCGTCCGACCTGGTCTCGGTGCCCCCACCACCCGGCTGCGCCAGCCCGGACGATGACCCCGGCACCGGGACTTGCGCTCTCGCAGCCCGGGCCTTGGCGCGCCGGCGCGCCTGGTATGCCTTGACCCGCAGCCCCGCCGGGGATCGGCTTGCCGGTGCGATAGTGGATGCCGGCCAGATGCATGGCCCGGCCGATATCGGCCCAGGATCAGCCGTCCTCGACCAGAAGGGACAGCGCGCCGGCGCGGCCTTCGTGACGGTTGAGCCAGGTCATGACGCGGTCGCCCGGCCGCCAGTCCGCGCCGAGCCGCTGCGCCAGCTCGTCGAGTTCGTCGAGATCGCGGGCGCGCTTGGGCACGCCGGCAGAGGCGGGCAGGGGGGTCATGCGGTGTGAGAGACTGCCCCTTCCCGCAAAACTTGTCACCGCCTGCGACCGGCTTTGTGACCTATATCGTGACCTTATGCATGACCGAACCCGCGACCGCCGTCGTGACCTGTTCTGTGACCATACGATGCAAAGACGGAGTTGGCCTGGAGAGGGGCAGGTTCTTACAGACCAAGGCACCCTAAGCGGGTGCTGGCTTGAGCCGGATAGCGGCAGAGGATAGGCTTCTTTCCGGCCGGACCCCGTTCACGATCACGCGCGGGTGAGCCTTTCGTGCGGTCGCAAGGAGAGCCATGGCAGCAGATCGCGACGGGGCCTTGCTGGCGCACATCGCCGACACGGAGACCGAGATGCGCGCCGAGCAGAACGCCATGCGCGCTGTCCTGGCCAGGCTGGTGGAGACCGCCACGGCCCAGAGCGAGATGCTCAGCGAGATCCTCGCCGCGGCGCGCCAGGAGCCCGGGCCGTCGGAGGCGGCCGGAACGCTCCGGACCCTCGTGTCGGCCGTCCAGGAGAATACGGAGGCGGTGACCGTGATGGCCAATCAGATGGCGGCGCTGCCGGCCGAGATCGGCACCGAGGTGCTGGAGGCGCTGGGCGGCGAAGCAGAGCCACCGGACGAGACCTGAGCCATGCTGACCTACCGCACGGGTGCCGCCGGCGCGCCCTCGGCGGCGAAGGCGATGGGTGAGCACCTGCTGCAGCAGACGCTGTCGCCGGAGATGGCGGCCATGGCCGAGGACTACGCGCAAGGCATAGCCCCGCCGACCCCGGCCGAGGCAGCCCGGGCACGCTATGCCGGCGAGGCCAAAGACGGCCACCTGCCGGCAGGTGAAGCGCTGGACGAATTGCTCAGGCGCGAGATCGACCGGCTGGACGAGAGCGCCCGCGACGCACAGGGCCGGCCGCCTATAGGGGCCTTGACCTCTGTTGTCGAATATGACAACAGGACCGGCGAATGAGAGATAGCCGCCCCATAAGCTGGCTCAGGGGAGCCCGGAAGGATTTCGAGGACTTCCCGCAGGGGGCGCAAATCGAGATGGCGCGGGCGCTGACCATCCTGGCGGAAGGTCGGATGCCGGACATCGCCAAGCCGTTCACGGGCCTCGGCTCGGGGGTGATGGAGCTGGCGCTACGGCATCGCGGCGACGCCTTTCGGGTCGTTTATGCACTGCACATCGATGAGGACATATGGGTCATTCACGCGTTCCAGAAGAAGTCGAAGTCCGGGATCAAGACCCCGAAGCAGGACATTGAGCTGATCCGCGAGCGTTTGAAGCGACTGAGGGAGATGTTGAAATGAACGACGACATGGAAATTATCCGCGGCAGCGGCAACGTCTTCCGCGATCTCGGCCTGGCGGACGCCGGCAGGGAACAGCTGCGCGCGCTGCTCGCGGCCAAGATCATCGGCGTGCTCGATGAGCGGAAGCTGACCGTGCGGGCCGCGCAGGAACAGACCGGCATCGCCGCGGCCGACTTCTCCCGCATTCGCCAGGCGGATCTCGGCCGCTTCACGATCGACCGCCTGATGACGATCCTGTCCCGCCTCGGCCAGGAAGTCGAGGTCTCGGTCAACGTCCATCCGCGCCGAGCCAAGCCACCAGCGGAACTTCGGCCCTGAATCCGGAGACGGAAGACGTTGCCTCAGTGTGCCTGAACCACATGATGCTGAAGTGCGGCCAGGATCCATTTGGCTTCCGCCAGCTGCAGACCCAGTGTCTCCGCTGAGCAGACAGCCGCGGCGCTGCCGCCGGCATACACCTCTTGGCGCCGGACCTTGCCGTCCGTGCCGGCCAGTTCCACCACGACCTGCCACTGCATCCGCCCCTCCGCTCTCGGGTCACCGGGTTCAGATCCAGCCGCTATCTCCTTGATTAGCCCGAGCTTCCTGCTGTCCAATACGGCTCTGGTGCAAACTGCTGGCTGCGATATCGTGCGGGCTGCTGGGTGGCTTCGAGGTCGGTGCGATGGGTCGGTTCCTGGGCTTGGAGGATCTGTTCAGGGGGCGGCACTTCGATCGCGAGGTGATCATCCTGTGCGTGCGGTGGTATCTGCGTTTCAAGCTCAGCTTCCGGGATCTGGTGGAGATGATGGCGGAGCGTGGCCTATCGATGGCTCACACCACAATCATGCGCTGGGTGCAGCATTACGCGCCGGAGTTCGAGCGCCGGTGGAACCTGCTTTGCGCAGCCGGCCGGGGCTTCGTGGCGTGTGGATGAGACGTACGTGAAGGTCCGTGGCGAATGGGTCTATCTCTACCGGGCGGTCGATCGTGCCGGGAACACCGTCGAGTTCCGTCTCAGCCCCAAGCGGGACGTTGCCGCGGCCAAGGCGTTCTTCCGCAAGGCGATCAAGGGTCAGGGCTCGGGTCCGCGGACCGTCACGTTGGATGGCTATGTCGCGTCGCACCGCGCCGTGCGCGAGATGACGAGGGACGGCGAACTGCCTGCTGACACGAAGCTGCGGTCATCGAAGTACCTGAACAACCTGATCGAGCAGGACCATCGGGGCGTGAAGGCGCGGATCGGCCCGATGCTTGGGTTCAAACGATTCGAAACCGCGGCGATCACCATAGCCGGGATCGAATTGCTGCGACGGATCCGTAAGGGGCAGTTCAGCCTCGGTCGGCTTCGTCTTCGGGATCGACAGGCCCACCACATCGACCAGTTTCTCGGTGAACTTCGGGTCACGCGAGCGCTTGAACGTGCGGACCCGATGCGGCTGCAACCTGTGCGCTTCCCAGATGCGCTGCACGGATCGCAGCGAGATGCCGACGGTTCTGGCCATGGCGCGGCCGGTCCAGTGCGTGGTCTCTCGCCCGGTGGTTTGCCACAGGTCAACGCCACGACCCTTTGCACCGTCTCCGCGGGGATCGGCGGCTTGCCGGGCTTGCGGGTCTTGTCGCGCAGCAGCCCGTCCACTCCCTCCTCGGCAAAGCGCTACTGCCAGCGCCACACCATCGGGCGGCTCACGCCAAGCTGCATCGCGATCTGCTGTACTGGTCCGTGCTCCGCCGACGCCAGGATCACCTGCGCCCGCTCCATGTGTTTGCGCTGGCAGCTCCGGTTGGAGACGATCGCCATGAGCCGTTTACGGTCAGATGGGCGAAGAATGATGCACACTGTCTGGGCCATCCGCCCAGACTCGCATGGATCCGGCCGTCTGTGAATCCGACGAATGCGTCAGAGCACTAGTGAGTCGAATCGCCTCGTCTTTTCTGACCAAAGTGCCGAAGTTGGATTAGCCTCGCGTATGTCTCGCGGTATATTTCGGCGAGTCTGCTAACCATCTCTTCTCTTTGCACGGTTTCTTTGTAGCCTGCGAGAAAACCGTTTGTTGGTCGGACCCGTTGCAATTCCACTGCGACCTCAGTTAAAGCGCCGCGGTCGAGTGCCCGCGCAAGCTCTATTGTACGATCCCCGACTGGCACGTAGCACAATAGTTCGTCAGCGATTAGCGACAACACCCCTGCTAGGTAGCAAGGCCAGTCGCTGTCACCGGTCTTATACCCGAGTTCTTCGATCTGTAGACATGCCTGTCTAGAGTCTATTACACCATCTTTCCATAGTTCCAATACAGCATCAACATGTCTCAGTCTAGGGCGCTGTAGTAAATAATCGTCTATAAGTTGACGTAACATGTTAGGGATGTCCTATTTTAGCGGGCCATAAAGGCTCGCTTTTTTTCCGCTGCGGCTGTCCCCGGCGCGGGTAACAACCTGCCGGAGTGAGCCCTGACTGGCGGGCATTACTCTTCAGCTAGCCGCGCCTTCCTCGAACTCTAACCTGACAACATGTGACAAGCCCTGTTAAGTTGGACGTGATATTGCCGCTGGCCGACACTCGTATGTCTGGCGCCAGAATATCGGTTATGCCGAGCGCCATCGAACTTCTATGTCTCTGCCGCCTTAATCTCGGGCGCCATATGCGTTGTATAACTACAATCAGAGTTGTCTATATTTGGATCGTAGATCAAGAATCCATTGGGATAGCTGAGGACCTTCCCCGGGGTACTCCTTTGGAGCACTTGCTTTCCGGCCGATGCCTATCCGCGGCTGCGCAGCCTGCCGGGCGAGCAGGGGCTCTGGTGCAAACGGCTGGCTCCGATATCCTGCGGGCCGTTGGGTGGCGTTGAGGTCGGTGCGATGGCGAGGTTCCCGGGCTTGGAGGAGCTGTTCAGGGGGGGCGCCACTTCAGGCGCGAGGTCATCATCCTGTGCGTGCGGTGGTATCTGCGCTTTAAGCTCAGCTTCCGGGATCTGGTGGAAATGATGGCCGAGCGGGGGCTGTCGATGGCCCACACCACGATCATGCGTTGGGTGCGGCATTATGCGCCGAAGTTCGAGCGCCGCTGGAACCGCTTCGCGCAGCCGGCCGGAGCGTCGTGGCGGGTGGACGAGACCTACGTGAAGGTCCGCGGGGAATGGGTCTATCTCTATCGGGCGGTCGATCGTGCCGGGAACACCGTCGACTTCCGTCTCAGCCCCAAGCGTGACGTTGCCGCGGCCAAGGCGTTCTTCCGCAAGGCGATCAAGGGTCAGGGCACGGGCCCGCGGACCGTCACGTTGGATGGCTATGCCGCGTCGCATCGCGCGGTGCGCGAGATGAAGGCTGACGGTGAACTGGCTGCTGACACCAAGCTGCGGTCATCGAAGTACCTGAACAACCTGGTTGAGCAGGACCATCGGGGCGTGAAGGCGCGGATCGGCCCGATGCTTGGGTTCAAACGATTCGAAACCGCGGCGATCACCATAGCCGGGATCAAACTGCTGCGACGGATCCGCAAGGGGCAGTTCAATCTCGGTCGAATGCGCCTTCGGGATCGACGTACGCCTGCTGTGTGGGATGCAGTCCTTGCAGCCCAATAAAGCGGCAACGGCGCAGACCCCGCAGCCACAACCGTTGGCTCGTCATGCTATTTGCACCAGAGCCGGCTGGCCAACTTGAGAATCGCCCGCGCAGTCCACGCCCATGGCTGCAATGTTGCAATCATGGGCGTGGACTGCCGCTCAGACGCCCGGCATTTGGAAAATCAGTACCCCCGGCAACACCGATCCTGGCTGCTTCGCTCCCTCAGTGCAGCGTCTCATCGTCCGGCCCGTCGTCCTCCTCCTCGACCTCCGTGATTTTCAGGTCCAGGTCGGGCTGGATGCAGAAGACGAACACGCGGCAGGACAGCATGCGCCGGTTAACCAGGTCGTCGGGATAGGGCGGCGCCAGCGCGTCGGGGCGCCGGTGGTGGCGCCAGAAGCCGGCTTCGTCCAACTCCGGATCGCCGCGCACCAGATCGGCAATTGTCTCGATGAACTCGCCGATCGCCTCATGATCCTCGCCGTCCAGGCAGCGGCGCTTGTCGATGTCGCTGATGATGGTGCCCATGATCCAGCAGTCGCCCTCGGCTTCAGCGTCCTCCGGCCAGCGGCTGAACATCAGGTCCGGCAGTCGGTCGTCCATGGCCGCTCCCCCCGCGCCAGGCCGGGCGCGTCGGGACGGTGCGCGCCGGCTGAATTGACGACGCAGACATTCTCATATAACGAGACGGAGACGCGCAAGTACAATCTGTTTTCCTATGAACGATAGTAACCCCCCAGTAAACTTCCGCCTCAGTATTAATTACTGACATGTAAATACCGGCGCTGCTCTTGTTTGCCCTGCTCGTGCCGGCTGGCTGTAATCGCTGGGAACCGGGCAGGGAGCGAGCACGGGCATGAGCCTTCAGTGCATTCCACGGGACGGGCCAGCGCCACGGGCTGACGCCTATCTTCAGGCGCACGGCGACAAGCACCGGATCCACCTGATCCGCGCCGTCCCGCGTCACCAATATCTACCCCATCTTATTCATGGTGGGTGACCGCGGATATATGTTCCGCATAGACAATAAGACTGGGCGAGCCAGCCCGCTTGCTGGTTGGATCGCGTTTCAGACCGTATCTGCGAGGCGTGAGGGGTTGGTCGGAAGAGGTTTCTGCGGGGCATCGGCCCCGACGGTCACGTTGGATGCAGGATGAGTGAGCCGATCAAGCGGCGGAACAGCGCGGCATCAGGGCAGTTGGTTCAGCGTCAACCATGACATGCCGCTGGCAGCCCGATGCACCTGGAAACTGCGCACGTCCTCGAGGTCGAGCCGATCCGGCGAGCGGCCAAAGAACCGGCTGAACCGCGCCACCGCGTGCACATACGAACGCTGTGTCGCCGGCGACAGGTTGCGCACCGTCATATCCTCGATCATACGGCGGCGCAGAGGGCTGATATCGGCCATCTGGGGGTCTCCCGTCTCTGGGGTGGGTTGCAACCACAATGACCCTGGCAGACGGGAGGACACTCAGCTCAAATCGAGCACCACTCATTGTCGAAGCGGTTTAGTTCAATCCGCAAAATGCTCTCACTGCATCGATTGCCCAAGAGTGTTGCATTTCCGACTCAGTCAGACCCGAGTTTAACAGTAAAACGGCATCCGTTCCGTAGTCACAACAGTAAGCCACTGATTTAGGCTATGTTTTTCTGGCCAGGCGCCGCCCCGCCAGATGCCGTGGTGCTAAATTATTCTGGTCTGGACTGTTTGGCGCTTGACGAATCAGCGCCGTCGCGAATGCTAGGGCCATGTTCGTCCGCGAAAAGCGCATCGGTCCTTACACCTACGTCTATCTGGTCGAGACCGTCCGCGAGGATGGCAAGACCAAACAGCGCATCATTCGTAATCTCGGTCGTAAGGAAGACGTCGAACGAAACGGCGACCTCGACCGCTTGGCGCGATCCGCCGCGCGCCTCGCACAACGCTCGGTGGTCCTCTCCCTGCTCGACCAGACCGAGACGCCAGTTCCCACCTGCAAGCGCATCGGTCCGCCCCTGCTGTTCGAGCGCCTGTGGCGTGACACCGGCTGCGGCGCGGTTCTGCATGAACTGCTCGCCGGACGCGGCTTCGAATTCTCGGTCGAGCGCGCCGTCTTCCTCACCGTGTTGCACCGGCTGATGATCGCCGGGTCCGATCGTGCCTGCGAGCAGTGGCGTGAGGACTACCGCATCGACGGCGTCGGTGCACTGCGGCTCCATCATCTCTACCGCGCCATGGCCTGGCTCGGCGAGGAATTGCCCGCCGCGGAGCAGGCGGATCGCACCCTGGTCGCGCGCTGCATCAAAGACCTCGTCGAGGAGCGGCTGTTCGCCCGGCGGCGCTCGCTGTTCACTGATCTCTCGGTGGTGTTCATGGACACCACCTCGCTGTACTTCGACGGTGCGGGCGGCGACACGCTCGGTGAGCGCGGCCATTCCAAAGACTATCGGCCGCAGCTGAACCAGATGATCGTCGGCGCCATCATCGATCAGGAGGGGCGGCCGGTCTGTTCGGAGATGTGGCCGGGCAACACCGCCGACGTGACCACGCTTGTCCCGGTGATCGATCGGCTGCGCGCCCGCTTCGGCATCGGGCGGGTCTGCGTCGTCGCCGATCGCGGCATGATCAGCGCCGACACCATCGCCGCCCTGGAGGCGCGCGGCCTCGAATACATCCTCGGCGTCCGCGAACGGAACACCAAAGAGGTTCGCGATGTGGTGCTGGCCGATCCGGCGCCGAGCGTGCCGCTGGTGATCCCCCACAAAGGGCGAGCAGATACCGAATTGGAAGCCAAGGCGGTGATGCTCGGTGATCACCGCTATATTGTCTGTCGCAACCTGACCGAAGCCGTACAGGCCGCCCGCACCCGTGAGGCTGTTGTCGCGGCCCTCCGCGCCAAGCTCAGACAGGGCGACAAGTCACTGGTCGGCAACAGCGCCTACCGGCGCTACCTGAAGACGCCCGACCAGCAGCACTTTCATATAGATGAAGCCCGCGTCGCCGAGGATGCCCGCTACGACGGGCTGTACGTGCTGCGCACCAACACGCAACTGTCGCCGCTCATGGTGATGCGTCGCTACCGCGATCTCCTGGTGATCGAGCAGCTGTTCCGTTCGGCCAAGGCGCTGCTGGCGACCCGGCCGATCTATCATCAGACCGATGCGGCGATCCGCGGCCACGTCTTCTGCAGTTTTTTGGCCCTGGTGTTGCGTAAGGAGCTGGAAGAACGGCTGGCCACCGCCCAGCTGAAACCGGAGTGGCGCGTGTTGCTCGCCGATCTCGATCGCCTCCAGGAGATCGCGGTCGAGCAGGACGGCAAGCACTTCATCCTGCGAACCCCCGCGACCGGCGCCGCCGGCAAAGTGTTCCAGGCCATTGGCGTGGCACTGCCGCCGAACATCCGCGACGCCGCTCCCCAGCCAACCACCTGATGACGCCTCTCCGGCGAACGTGGTGCTAAGAACCTTCCGTGCGCCCGCAAGCTATTGATAGGGCACGACTTTTGAGAACCCACTGTTAAACTCGGGCCTGGGGCCCAGACGAGGTTGCAGGTCATTCGCAGGCGAAGGCCGGCCATGCACCACCTTTGCTGTTGTCACAAGCAAGGTTGTGGCTGACGGGTCTGCACCCGTTACGACGATTGGGGAAGTCATCCGCTGCCTTGTCCGGTGCAGGCGGGTAGTGGCTAGACCTGCCGCTCGAACCGTGCCCGGTCCGCCGGCAGCAGCCGCACCGTGACGTGGGTGCCCGCGTCGCCGTCCTGTCGTTCCACCACCTCGCCGTGCTGGTACAGCCAGGCCAGGCGGGCGCCGTCCTCGGGCGGGATCGCATAGTCGGCGGTTTCCATGCCGGCGCCGATACGGTCGTCGATCGCCTCCTCCAGTGCCGACAGGCCATCGCCGGTGATGGCGGACACCGCCACCATGCCGGGCCGTGTCGCCACTTCGGCGACGCCACCCAGCAGGTCGGCCTTGTTCAGCACCTCGATCGTGCGCGACGGCCAGGCGTCGTCCAGCGTGCCGTCCGCCACCATGCCGTCCAGCACCGCGGTGACGTCCGCTTTCTGCGCCGCACTCTCGGGGTGCGCGGCGTCGCGCACGTGCAGGATGACGTCGGCTTCCGACACCTCCTCCAGCGTGGCGCGGAACGCCTCCACCAGTTCGTGCGGCAGCTCGCTGATGAAGCCCACCGTGTCCGACAGGATCACCCGCCGGCCCGATGGCAGGCGCAGCCCGCGCATGGTCGGGTCCAGCGTGGCGAACAACTGGTCGCGCGCGGTCACCTCGGCGCCGGTCAGCGCGTTGAACAGCGTGGACTTGCCGGCATTCGTGTAGCCCACCAGCGCCACCACCGGGAACGGCACCCGCCGGCGGGCGGACCGGTGCAGGCCGCGGGTGCGGCGCACCTGCTCCAGCTCCTTCTTCAGGCGCACGATTCGCTCGCCGATCAGCCGTCGGTCGGCCTCGATCTGCGTCTCACCCGGGCCGCCCAGGAAGCCGAAGCCGCCGCGCTGGCGTTCCAGGTGGGTCCAGGACCGCACCAGGCGGGACCGCTGGTAGTCCAGATGCGCCAGCTCCACCTGCAGCGAGCCTTCACGCGTCGCCGCGCGTTCGCCGAAAATGTCCAGGATCAGGCCGGTGCGGTCGATCACCTTGCACGACCAGGCGCGCTCCAGGTTGCGCTGCTGCACCGGCGACAGCGCGGCATCGACCACCACCACGGCCACCTTGTGTTCGGCCAGGGCGCGCGTCTGTTCGCTTACCTGGCCCTCGCCCAGCAGGGTGGAGGGCCGGCGGATGCGCAGCGGCAGGATGGCGCTGTGCACCACCACCAGGCCGATAGAGGCGGCCAGCCCCACCGCCTCGGCCAGGCGGGCATCGGCGGCGCGCAGGTCCGGCCGGGTGGGATCGCCCGGCCTGGGGTGTGACTCGCCGTTGCCGGTCTCCGCACCGCGGGGACCGGCCGGGCGTGTCCATGGAAGGATGACCGCCGCCCGGGTCGGGGCGGGGCTCACCGCAATACCCGAAGCGCTTCGCCTCGGTGTAACGGACTCAGTGACCTGTGCCGGCAGTGGCCAACTCCCGCGCCGGGGCAGCAGCCTCGGTCTTACTGGCATCGAACAACTGGATCGGGGCGCCCGGCATCACCGTGCTGATCGCGTGCTTGTAGACGAGCTGGGTATGCCCGTCGCGACGCAGCAGAACGGAAAAATTGTCAAACCAGGTGATGATCCCCTGCAGCTTGACACCGTTCACCAGGAACACCGTCACCGGTGTCTTGCTCTTGCGCACATGGTTCAGGAACACGTCCTGCACGTTCTGCGACTTCTCGTTGGCCACGGTTGTAGTTCCTTCTTTTTGCTCGTGTTTATAATGTCGGCTCCGACGGGTCGTGGCACGGCCGCCGGTGTCTCTGGTCTGGCCCAGCAGTGGTTAAACCTCACATAAGCTCACGAAGCCGTAGCGCCAGATGTGAGGCGGAGGGGAGATGGATATGCGGAGCCGCATGCGCAACGCCCCCATCGTGCCCGGCGTCACCAATTAACACGGCGGTCACCCCGGCGGCACGGGCCGCCTGCATGTCCAGCGCGGTATCGCCGAGGTACCAGACCCCCTTATCGGCGGTGCGGCCCAGGCGCTGCAGCGCCAGGTGCAGCGGGGCCGGATCGGGCTTGTCGGCGCGGGCATCCCCGGCGCCGATCACCGCGCCGAAATGGCCGCTCCAGCCAAGGTGAACCACTTCCGCCCGCAGGTAGTCCCCGGTCTTGTTGGAGACCACCGCCTGCGGCCAGGCGGCGCCGGCGGCCAGCGCCTCGGCCGCGCCCGGCATCGGCCGCACGTGCTGCAGGTGCTGCTCGCTCAGCGTGCGGTAGAACAACTCGGCCGCATGCTCCCACTGATCGCCGAACATCACGGGGAAGCTCTCCCGCAGCGAGACGCGCACCCGCTCCCTGGTGTCGGCGACCGACCACAGCGGGCGATCGAAGGCGCGGAATACGGCGTTGAGCGCGGCGGTGATGCCGGCCCAGCCGTCCACCAGCGTGTTGTCCCAGTCGTAGAGCAGGACGGTGGGGCGGGAAGCGGTCATGGCGGGGCGGGGCTATGCCGGAACGAACGGTTTTGCACAAGCCAGTCTTGCACCATGCCAGCCCTGCGGCGTAGCGGGGGCGGGCCGGAACGGATTGGCCTTTCCCGGCGCCGGCGGCTATAAGCCGCCCGCCCCAGCACGTCGCGAGTTCGCAATGGCATCTGCCGACCTGACCACTGACCTCGACCTCTTCGCCGATGCGCGCAGCCGCATGGTGGACAGCCAGATCCGCCCCAACAAGGTGACGGACCCGCGCATCACCGGCGCGATGCGTCGCCTGCCGCGCGAGCAGTTCCTGCCGCCCGGACTGCGCCACCTCGCCTACGTGGATGAGGACGTGCCGCTGGGCGACGGGCGCGTGCTGATGGAGCCGCTGGTGCTCGCCAGGCTGGTCCAGTTGGCCGCGCCCACGGCCGGCGAGCGCGCGCTGGTGGTTGCCGCCGGGCTGGGCTACGGCGCCGCGGTACTGGCCGCCTGCGGCCCGCGCGTGACGGCGCTGGAGGAGGACACCCGCCTGCTGGAACAGGCGCGCGGCACGCTGAGCGCCCTGGCGCCGGAGATCCACGTGGTGGCCGGGCCGCTGGCCGAGGGCTGGCCGACGGAAGCCCCGTACGACGTAATCGTGATCGAGGGGGCCGTGCACGCCATTCCGCCGGCGATCGCCAAGCAGTTGCGGGTGGATGGCGGCCGCCTGGTCACCGTGCTGCGGCAGGGCGGCAACCGGACGGCCGCAGCGGTGCTGGCCGAGGCCACGCCCGTGGGGCTGCGGGCGCAGCCGATGTTCGACTGCTACACCCCCGACCTGCCGTCCCTGCGCCCGGCGCCGGTGTTCGAGTTCTGAGGGGCTTCCATCCGCGCCGCGCGCCTCCCCATGATGTCGCGGCAGCTTGCCGGAAACGCGCGGGCGGCGGCGGACGGAGATGGACGGCGGCTCGGGTGCAGCGCGATCGCATCGCGTCACGGCGTCCGAGTATCACCGCATGGCGGAGGCCGGAATTCTCGGAGAGGACTCCTGGGCCGGGTTGATCAGGGGCAGATCGTTGACATGGCGCCGGTCGGTGCGCCGCATATCGGGATGGTGAACCGGCTCACCCGGATCCTCGGCGAACGATGGGTGGATGGCGGGCTGCCGCCTCATGCCAAGCCGCGTTACGCTTGACACACGGCCAGCCCCTAGGCGTCATGGCCCGCGCAGGCGGGGCATCCACGTCTTTTCGTTGCTGCCACCGGCAAAGGTCGTGGATCGCCGACCTGCGCCGACCATGACGGTGGGTTGCCGGTCAACGGTGGAACGATACGCGGGTTGGGTATGATTCGCGTCCCGTCAGCCCGTGCAGCGTTCGCCACAGCAGCGTTCGCCACAGCAGCGTTCGCCAAGGGTCGACATGGGCGAGCAGTCACCCGAGGCTACAGCGACAGCCCGGCCGCCCGCAGGGCTTTCATGAAATTCGGTTCCGGCTGCGGCAATGGCGGCAGGTCCCAGCTTCCGGTGCCGATCGGGCGGATCTCGCGGTCCACCGGGACTTCCAGCAGGTACGGCACGTTGGCGGCGATCGCGGTCCGTAGCGCGTCTTCCACCTCGTCCGCGCGGGTCACGGTGTGCGACGCCACGCCGAAGCTTTTCGCCATCATCGCGAAGTCCGGGCTGTACGGCTGGCGGGTGCGCTCCATCTGGAAACTGGTCGCCAGCTCCCGGCCGCCGAACATGCCCATCTGGATGTCGCGGATCGAAACGTAACCGAAATTGTTCCACACCACCCAGACCACCGGAATGTCGTATTCCACCGCGGTGGCCAGGGCGTGCGGTGTCATCAGGAACGAACCGTCGCCGACCACGGCCACGCAGGGCCGGTCCGGCGCCGCCAGCTTGGCGCCCAGGATGCCCGACGTGGCGAAGCCCATCGCGGCAAAACCCCAGGAGTGCAGCAGGTGCCGCGGTCGCAGTGCTTCGAACAACTGGATCATCCAGTTGTGGTGCACGCCGACGTCGCTGGCGACGATCGCGTCCTCCGGCAGGGCGCGCGTCAAGGCGCGAATCAGCCGTTCCGGTCGCAACGGCATCTGGTCGGACGCAGCCAGGCCCGTCTGGTAGTTGGTCCAGACCTCACGTCCGCGCCGCAGCCGGCCCAGCCAGGCGGCGGTGTTGTTCCACGGACCGTCGCCGCGGATATCCGCAAGCTCCGTCAGCCGCACCAGGCTGGCCTTGGCGTCGCCCAGAATGCCCAGCTCCGCGGGATAGTTGCGGCCGATCTCCGTCGGGTCGATGTCGATCTGCACCAGGCGGCTGGGCGGAATAGACAGTGTGTAGCCGTCGAGCCACGCGCTGGTCGCACGGTCGTCGAACGAGAATCCAAGCGCGAGAATGACGTCGGCGTTTTTCGTGGCGTCGTTGGCGGCATAGCTGCCGTTGCGGCCGATCGCACCGAAGGCGAGCGGATGCCGGTCGCTGATCGCCCCCTTGCCGTTAGGACTGGTGACCACCGGGATGTTGATGCGTTCGGCGAAATTGGTCAGCTCGGTGCTGGCTTCCGCCAGCAGTACGCCCTGTCCGGCGATGATCACCGGGCGTTCGGCGTTCAGCAGCATGTCGAGCGCGGCGACCAGGGCGGCCGTATTGCCCGGCGTGCCGTTGACCACCCGCGGTGCGGCAACGGGCGGCCTTACCGTGTCCTCCTCCACGAAGACGTTCAGCGGCACGTCGAGATTCACCGGGCCGGGGCGGCCGGACAGCATCAGGTCCCAGGCCTGGCGCACCGCAAGCGGCACCATGTCCACCCGTGTGGGCTGATAGCTGCGCTTGACGTAGGGGCGAATGACCGACGGGAAATCCCCCTGATAATAACGGCCGGTTTCCTGGAAGGGCATGCGGTTGAACTGGCTGGTGGGAACGTTGCCGGTGATCGACAAGAACGCCGAACTGTCCATCATTGCCGCTGCAAGCGCGACCACCAGGTTGGCCGATCCCGGACCGCAGGACGTGAATGTCGCCACCGGCTCGTGCCGGACCTTGAAATAGGCATCGGCCATGTGGCCGGCCGCCTGCTCATGATGCACCGAGATGGTACGGATCCGGTTCTGTGCCTTGAACGCGGCATCGAGGAAGCCGACGTTGCCGTGCCCGCACAGGCCGAACAGATAGGGCACCTTCTGGCGGATCAGGAAATCCACGATGATGTCGGCGCCATTCATCGAGACGGGTGAGGAGGCAGGCATGGAGAGAGTTCCCGGGTCTGTTCAGGCCGCGTTGGCCGCGGCTCGGTCGGTAGTGTTGGCGCCGAGCATCCGCGAGATGCGGTCGGCGGCGGCCAGTATGAGGGGAATCAGTTGCTGTGTGCGAGCGGCTTCCATACGCGCGGCGGGCGCGGAAATGGCCAGCGCGGCGCAGACCTGGTTACCGGCGTTACGGATCGG
Source organism: uncultured Alphaproteobacteria bacterium (assembly GCA_963721065.1). Taxonomy (GTDB): domain Bacteria; phylum Pseudomonadota; class Alphaproteobacteria; order Acetobacterales; family Acetobacteraceae; genus CAWBLP01. The sequence goes on along the minus strand of CAVRHO010000004.1, from coordinate 382,891 downwards.
CGCACCGATGCAGCGTACGCCAACCTCCATTTCTTCGTTGTCCAGCACCCAGCCGTCCTTGCGGGCGCGGCGGAGTGACCGCTGCAGCGCGGCAAGGCTCGTGATGGTGTTGGGCGTGAATCGCGACAAGGCACGGTCGGAGAACATCGCCTGCACCTCGCTGTCCGGCAGGTGGGCCAGCAGGATCTTGCCCATCGCACTGGCATGCACCGGAGACCGCTTGCCCAGCAGTGACTGCGTGCGGACCACGTGCGTGCCATCCACCGCCTGCACGCAGATCGCGCCGCCATCGTAGAGGATGCCGACATGGATCGTCTCCCCGGTCGCCTGCGCCAGGTCCTGCAGCGGTGGCAGCGCCTGCCAGCGCAACTGCTCATGGCGTACCGCGGCAGATCCCAGCGTATGGAACCGCAGGCCAAGCGAATAGCGGGCAGTTTGCGGGTTCTTCTGAACGTAGCCAAACTCTTCCAGGGTGCGGAGAATACGGAAAATGGTGGGCTTGCTTTGCTGTAGCGTGTTTGCAAGCTCTGCCAGGCTCCAGCTTGATTGCCGCGCGAAACAATCCACGACCTCAAGCCCTTTGCTCAGAGAGCCGAGCAAATACGGATCACGAGACTTCTCGCTGGCGTTTCGCATTGTGAAATGCGCCCTCGGTTCCGGGAATAGTTGTACCGTATTCTGAAACGTCCGAGGACACAAGTCCGTTGCTGTTGCAGGCGAAACCGTCATGGCGGCATGGTTCGGTACGCGGTGCTGCGATCATGCCACCCACCCGGAACGTGGCGAGGCGTCGGCGCGTTGTCGTACCGTGCCGCTGCCGTGGCATTCGGGCCCCGGCATTCGGGCCCCGGCATTCGGGCCCCGGCATTCGGGCCCTGGCATTCGGGCCCCGGCATTCGGGGCGTGCATCCGAACCGTCCCGAGCTGCCCGTGCGGCCGCCCGGCCGCCGATGGGTCACAGGGGCGCAATTGCGCCTATAGCCGAAGCTTGCATTCGTACCTAAGCTCAGGGCCAAGGAAGGGGAGGTCAGCCATGCACTTTGGCGCCGCGATGTTCTTCACCGATTACTCCATGACACCCGCCGAATTCGGCCAGGCGCTGGAGCAGCGCGGTTTCGAGTTCGGTCTGGGCACCAGAGCACTCGCACATTCCCACCTCCCGCCGCTCTCCGTGGTCGGGTGGCGGGGAACTGCCGAAGCAGGTACTATGATGTCATGGACCCGTTCGTCACGCTCGCCGTGGCCGGCGCCGCAACCACCACGCTGAAGCTCGGCACCGGCGTCTGCCTGGTGAACCAGCGTGATCCCATCCAGACGGCGAAGGCCGTCGCCTCGCTGGACCACGTCTCCAACGGACGCTTCCTGTTCGGCATCGGCGTCGGCTGGAATGCGGAGGAAATGGAGAATCACGGTACCGAATTCGGCACCCGCGCCAAGCTGGTGCGGGAACGCGTGGAGGCGATGAAGGCGATCTGGACCAGGACCAAGGCCGAATATCACGGCGAGTTCGTCAACTTCACCGAGATGATGACCTGGCCAAAGCCGGTGCAGAAGCCGTATCCGCCGGTGATCGTCGGCGGCGCCTTTCCGCACGGTGCCCGGCGCGCGGCCCGCTACGGCGACGGCTGGATCCCTCTCGCCGGCCGGGCGCAGTACGGTGATCTGTTTCAAATGGTACCAAAATTTCGTGAGATGCTGAAGGAAGCCGCACGCGATCCGGCCAGTTGTCCGGTCACCATCTTCAACGCCCCGGAAGACGCCGACACGCTGAAGCGCTACCGCGACGAACTGGGGGTGGAGCGTGTCAGCGTCAGTGTTGCTGCGGCGAAGGCCGATGCGGTCCTGCCGGTTCTCGACCGGTGGGCCGCGTTGATTCGGACCGTGAACGCCTGACTTCGGCGCGAAACTCCGCATAGACGCTGGTGAACTCGGCGCCGAGCAGGAAGATCTGCGCCGAGTAGTAGATCCACAGCATTACCGCGATCACTGATCCGGCCGCGCCGTAGGAGGACGCGATGCCGGTCTTGCCGATATATTCGCCGATCAGCAGCTTCCCCAGGCTGAGCAGTGCGGCGGTCACGAACGCGCCGACGGCCACGTCCCGCCAGCGCAGGTACAGCGCCGGCAGCACCTTGTACACCGCCCCGACCATGACGGTGAGGATCGCCAGCGACAGCAGGGTGTTCACACCGGAGAAGAACAGCCCGGTGAACGGCTTCAAGGCATGAATGTGAGTCTGCAAGCCGCTGACCACCGCCGTCAGGACCACGGTCAGCAGCAGCACCAGCGCGAGCCCCAGCACCAGCGCCAGGCCCAGCAGGCGGTCGCGCGCCAGGCTCCACATCGTCATGTTTGCAGGTGTGACGTTCCAGATCGCATTCAGCGCTGCCTGCATTTCGCTGAACAACCCGGTGGCGGTCAGTACCAGCGAGATGATGCCGATCAGCGTGGTGAACGTGCCGCCGCCATGGCGCCAGGCGCTGCCGATGGCGCTTTGCAGGAAGTGGGCGCTCTGCTCGCCCATGAACCCGGACAGTTTGCCGAGCAGCAGGCCGCGGGCCGCCTGCTCGCCGTACACCACGCCGGCGGCCGCGACGACGATCAGCAGCATCGGGCCGAGCGAGGTGACGGCGTAGAAGGCGATTGCCGCACCACGGCTGAGCGCGCCGTCGTCGATGAACGCGACGACGGTCCGTTTGGTCAGCGCCCAGCCCGTGTGCAGCAGGTACGGCATCATCGCCGCTTGGAGTTCCTCCGGCTTGTCGGCATCGGTGGCCGGCTTGTCGACGTTATGGGGGCCGCCCGGCGGAATCGGATCCTTGCCGCCGGACGTGCTCTCGGCGCCGATGGAAATCCCGGCCTGCGTACCCGACCGGCTGATGCGGCCGCTTTCGTTGCGCGGATCGTCGTTGGTGGGGCGAACGGTCTTTTTCTTCATTGCGGCGTCTCCTTTGCAATGGAATGCAGGGAGGCAACGCGCTTTGACACAACGCAGTTGCGTGAAGATGTTCAGTCCATAAGATCGAAACGTCCGGAGGAAAAGGCTGCAAGTTCACCCGGAAGTGTACCGTCCAGGATGGCAGGCGCCAGCGCCAGGGCGTGGGCGCCTGCCAGTGTCACACCGCTGTGGCATGTGGCGGCAAAGGCACCGGGGTAGCGGTCCGACTGGTCGTAGATCGGGAAGCCATCCGGCGACATCACCCGCAGCGCCGCCCACATGCGCACGATGTTGGCATCGCGCAGCGCCGGGAAGGTCTGCGCGTTGCGTTCGGCGATGGCCTGCAGGATGGCGACGCGGGTGGTGGTGTCGAACCCCACATCCTCATGGGAGTCCCCCAGCATGACCGAGCCTTCGGCGGTCTGCCGGGCGATGTGGGTGGGGTAGGGCAGGAAGCGGCGCAGCCGTTCGGTGACGATGATCTGGCCTTGCAGCGGCTTCACCGGCATGGACAGCCCGACCATCGGCGCCAGGTCCCGGCTGCCCAGGCCGGCGGCGATCACCAGCTTGCCGGCGGTGAACCGCTCGGCGCCGCAGCGGACGGTGAAGCTGTGGGGTGCCGGGTCGATGGCATCCACCGTGCGGCCGGGCAGGTAGGCGCCGCCGGCCGCGCGCAGGCCTGCGGTCAGGCCGCGCAGCAGGGCCAGCGGGTTGGCGTGGCCGTCGATCGGGCAGAAGGATGCGCCCACCACGCGGTCGCCCAGGCCGGGCACCATCGCGCGCACCTCGGCGCGGTCCAGCATGCGGGTGCCGATATCGCCGCTCTCGTTGTGCATGCGCTGGAGCAGGGCGGCACGCTGCTCCATTTCCCGGTCGCTGAGGCAGAAGGCGAAGCCGCCCGGCTGTTCCAGGGCGGGGGCGGTGCCGGTCGCCTCCGACAGCGCGCGGGCGAGGTTCGGCCACAGTTCGGCCGAGCGGCGGGTCCAGTGGGCGTAGGGCGGCAGGCCGGCGCCTTTGCTCTGCACCCAGACCAGGCCGAAATTGCCGCGGGCGGCGCGGTAGGCGATGTCGCCTTCGTCCAGCAGCGCCACCCTGGCGCCGCGGGTCGCGGCCCCCCAGGCGATGGCGCCCCCGACAAGCCCCCCGCCGACAACCAGCAGATCATACGCCCCGGTCATGCTCCCTCCATGCTGGGGGAGGGTGCCCTGGGGCGGGCGCGGGGGACAAGGGCGGAAGAAGAGGCGCGCAGGCCGGAGGGGGAGTCGGAGAGAGGCGCTTCACTCGGGCCTTGGCGCGAAACAACCTGCTCCGTGAAGGTCGCCACCCGAACCGCCGTCATGGCGGGCGAGGCTCATCGGGGTCGAGACAGCGCTGACACGCGCCCCCTCTTCCCCGTGCACCGCTCTTTCGCTTGCGCACCGCCCTTCCGCTTGCGCACCGCTCTTCGCTTGCGCACCGGCCTCTCTCGTGCACGATTCTTTCGCTCGTGCACGGTTCTTCCGAGTGCACGATTCTTCCGAGTGCACGACTTTTCCGAGTGCACGACTTTTCCGAGTGCACGACTCCTCCGAGTGCACGGCTCTTCCGCGTCATGGCCGGCCCCCGAGCCGGCCATCTACCCCCGACCAGTCGTGTTCCGCTGCAACCCGACCCGATCGTTCCGGTGTCGATGGCCGGGTCGAGCCCGGCCATGACGTGAAGGATTGGTGTCGGCTGGCCCATTTTCACACGCCGGGTACGACACCCGACGCGGTGCCTGCGCCAAATGAACGCCGTTGTTCCGGCTCGAAGCCTAGTCCGGCCCGAAGGCTTATCCGGCCCGAAGGCTTATCCGGCCCGAAGGCTTATCCGGCCCGAAGTCTTATCCGGACCGAAGCCTTACCTGGCGGTGATCGCCTGGGCGCCGGGCAGGGACTCGCTGACGCCGATCGCCGCCAGGGCCGTGGTCACGATGTCCCTCGCGCTCAGCTTGGCGAAGGCCAGTTGCTTTGCCTGCGTGTCATGGTCAATGAACACGTCGGGCAGGATCATCGGCCGTACCTTCAGCCCACGGTCCAGCAGCCCGCTGGTGGCCAGGTAGTGCAGCACCGCGGAGCTGAAGCCGCCGATCGAGCCTTCCTCGATGGTGATCAGCACTTCGTGATTGCGCGCCAACTGCTCGATCAGGCCGGTGTCCAGCGGCTTGGCGAAGCGTGCGTCGGCGACGGTGGCGGGCAGGCCGTGCGCGGCCAACTCGTCGGCGGCCTTCATCGCATCCGCCAGGCGCGGCCCCAGCGACAGGATGGCGATGTTGTTGCCTTCCCGCAGAATGCGGCCCTTGCCGATGTTCCAGGCCTCGCCGTGTTCCGGCATCTCCACCCCCACGCCCGATCCGCGCGGATAGCGCAGCCCGCTCGGCCGGTCGTTGATCTGCACCGCGGTGGCGACCGCGTGCATCAGCTCCGCCTCATCCGATGGCGCCATCAGCACGAAGCCCGGCAGGCAGCCCAGATAGGCCAGGTCGAAACTGCCCGAATGCGTCGCTCCGTCGGCGCCGACCGGGCCGGCGCGGTCCATGGCGAAGCGCACCGGCAGCGACTGGATCGCCACGTCGTGCACCACCTGGTCGTACGCGCGCTGCAGGAAGGTGGAGTAGATTGCGCAGAACGGCTTCATGCCTTCCGTCGCCATGCCGGCGGCGAAGGTCACGGCATGCTGTTCGGCGATCCCGACATCGAAGCAGCGGTCGGGGAAGGCCTTGCCGAACTTGTCCATCCCGGTGCCGGACGGCATCGCCGCGGTGATGCCCACGATCGTCGGGTCGCGCTCCGCCTCGTCGATCAGCGCCTTGGCGAACACGTTGGTGTAGCTCGGCGGCCCCGGCGGCGCCTTGGCCTGCTCGCCGGTGACCACGTTGAACTTGGATACGCTGTGCAGCTTGTCGGCGGACTGCTCCGCCTTGGCGTAGCCCTTGCCCTTCTCGGTGATCGCGTGGATCAGGATCGGCCCGCTTTCCTCGGCCTCGCGCACGTTGCGCAGCACCGGCAGCAGGTGCTCCAGGTTGTGACCGTCGATCGGGCCCAGGTAGTAGAAGCCCATCTCCTCGAACAGCGTGCCGCCGGTCAGCATGCCGCGGGCATATTCCTCGGCGCGGCCCAGCGTGCGTTCGATCCCGCGGGGGAAACGCTTGGCCATCTTGGAGCCGAGCTCGCGCAGCGACAGGAAACTGCGCGACGACATCAGGCGCGAAAGATAGGCGCTCATCGCCCCCACCGGTGGGGCGATCGACATGTCGTTGTCATTCAGGATGACGATCAGTCGCGAGTGCAGCGCACCGGCGTTGTTCATCGCCTCATACGCCATGCCGGCGCTCATCGCGCCGTCGCCGATCACCGCGATGACGTTGCGGTCGTCGTGTTCGCCGCGCGCATTCTTCAGGTCGCGCGCCACCGCCATGCCCAGGCCGGAGGAGATGGAGGTGGAGGAATGCGCCGCCCCGAACGGGTCGTATTCGCTCTCGCTGCGCTTGGTGAAGCCGGACAGCCCGCCGCCCTGGCGCAGGGTGCGGATGCGGTCGCGCCGGCCGGTCAGGATTTTGTGCGGATAGGCCTGGTGGCCCACGTCCCAGATCAGGCGGTCAACCGGCGTGTCGAACACGGCATGGATGGCGACGGTCAGCTCGACCACGCCCAGCGAGGCGCCCAGGTGCCCGCCGGTGACCGAGACCGCGTTGATGGTCTCGGCGCGCAGTTCCTCGGCAATCTGCTGCAACTGCTCGACGGAGAAGTTGCGAAGATCGGCCGGATAGCGCACCCGATCCAGGAGTTTGGTTTCCACGTGGATCTCCTCTTTCCTCGCTCGCCCGTCAGTTGCGTCGCGATACGACATAAGATGCCAGCGCCCGGAGCAAAGCTGCTTTGTCACCAAAACTGTCCAGGTGGCCGGCGGCCTGACGCGCGAGCATCTCCGCATGGGCTCGTGCCCGCTCTGGTCCCAGGATGGCCACCATGGTCGCCTTGCCGGCTGCGGCATCCTTGCCCGTGCTCTTTCCGATGTCTTCCGTACTGCCCTCCACGTCCAGTAGATCATCCGCGATCTGGAACGCAGCGCCCAGGTCGCGACCGTATCCTGCCAGCATGTGGCGCTGCGGCAACGGTGCCCGCCCCAGGATGGCGCCCGCCTCGGCACTGAACTGAATCAGCCGGCCGGTCTTCAGCGCCTGGAGTTCGCGTCACCGCGGGACCGTCCAGCGTGCGGCCTTCGGCCAGCATGTCGATCATCTGTCCGCCTGCCATGCCGCGGGCGCCGGCCGCCGCCGCCAGCGCCTGCACCAGTTCGCACCTTGCATGCGAGTCGGAATGCGTATCCGGTTCGGCCAGTACTTCAAACGCGCGTGTCTGCAGCGCATCACCCACCAGAATCGCGGTGGCTTCATCGAATGCCTTGTGGGTGGAGGGCTTGCCGCGGCGCAGATCGTCATTATCCATCGCGGGCAGGTCATCGTGCACCAGGGAGTAGGCGTGCAGCATCTCGATCGAGGCGGCTACCCGCGCGGCACAGGTTTGCGACACGGCGAACAGCGCCGCGGACTGCATCACCAGGAAGGCGCGCATCCGCTTGCCGCCGCCCAGCGTGGCGTAGCGCATCGCCTCCAGCAGGCGCGCCTCGGCGCCTTCCGGCTCGGGCAGCAGCGTGTCGAGCGCTTCCTCGACGATGCGGCCAACCTGCGTCAGGGCGTCGGTCAGGTCCTCGCCTGTCGCCGTCCGCCCGCTTCCTTCTGGTGCCAAAGTCAACCCCATGCCTGTGGACTCGTTAGGGTAAACCCAGGCGATGGCGTCGCCCGAGGTCGCGAATCGCGTACACCGGACGGTCGCCGTTCTGTGTTGCAAGCCTGCCACAGGTGGCGGTCACGCCGTGGCGCCGACGTCCCGGTCTTTAGCGCAGGGCAATGGTTTGTGCCATAGCGCGCCGGGAACTCGCGCTCTTGCGCGTTGCCGCTGCGTTTCCAAGTTGTCATACCCGAACGGCTCGTCGAGGTATTCGCGCGGGTGCCCACGGGCGTCGTTACGGGGAGAAGGAGAGCCTGCATGATTCGCGTCGTCCTGGCCCAGCCGCGCGGTTTCTGCGCCGGCGTCGAACGCGCGATCGAGATCGTCGAGCGCGCACTGAAAAAATATGGTCCACCCATCTATGTTCGGCACGAGATCGTTCACAACCGTCACGTGGTGGAAAACCTCCGGACTCGCGGAGCGGTGTTCGTGGATGAGCTGGAGGAGATACCGGCGGGTGCGATGACGGTCTTCTCCGCCCACGGCGTGGCGAAGCGGGTGGAGGAGTTGGCGGCCGAACGCGACCTGCCGGTGATCGACGCGACCTGCCCGCTGGTGGCCAAGGTGCACAACGAAGGCCGGCGCTACGCCGCGCAGGGCCGGGAAATCGTGCTGGTCGGCCATGCAGGCCACGCCGAGGTCGAGGGCACCATCGGCCAGGTGCCGGGCAAGGTGCACCTGGTGCAGACGGTGGACGATGTGGCCGGCCTGCAGGTCGCGGACCCCGACAAGCTGGCCTATATCACCCAGACGACGCTGTCGGTGGACGACACCCGCGGCATCATCGCGGCGTTGAAGACGCGCTTTCCGACGATTGTCGGCCCGGATGTGCGGGACATCTGCTATGCGACGCAGAACCGGCAGCAGGCGGTGCGCGAGCTGGCGCAGGCAGTGGACATGATCCTGGTGGTGGGGTCGCGCAATTCCTCCAATTCCAACCGGTTGCGCGAGATCGGTGAGGAGTTGGGCAAGCCCGCGCACCTGATCGACGACGCCGATGCGCTGCGGGCCGAGTGGTTCGAAGGCGTGGAGTTGGTGGGTGTGACCGCCGGCGCGTCCGCGCCCGAGACGCTGGTGCAGGGGGTGATCGCCGGCCTGCACCGGTTCGGCGAGATCGAGATCTCCACCCTGACCGGGGTGGAGGAGAATGTGCGTTTCCGCTTTCCGGCCGAACTGGCCGACGCCTGAGGAGTTACGTCGCCATGGCAGTACCGTTGAACCAGGCGATTCGTGTCGGCGCATATGTGCTGAAGCAGCATCTGACCGGGCGCAAACGCTACCCTCTTGTGCTGATGCTGGAGCCTTTGTTCCGCTGCAACCTGGCCTGCGCTGGCTGCGGCAAGATCGACTACCCGCCCGAGATCCTGAACCAACGGCTCTCTGTCGATGCCTGCATGGAGGCAATCGAGGAGTGTGGCGCGCCGGTGGTGGTGATCGCCGGCGGCGAGCCGCTGCTGCACAAGGAGATCGACCAGATCGTCGAGGGCGCGATCGCGCGCAAGAAGTTCGTCATCGTCTGCACGAACGCACTGCTGCTTGAAAAGAAGATGGATCTTTTCAAGCCGAGCAAGTGGTTCTCGTGGTCGGTGCATCTGGACGGGTCGCGGGAGGAGCACGACGCGTCGGTGTGCCAGACGGGCGTCTATGACCGGGCGGTGGAGGCGATCGCCGAATCCAAGCGCCGCGGCTTCCGCACCATCATCAACTGCACGCTGTTCGACAACGCGGAGCCCGAGAAGGTCGCGACCTTCTTCGACGACGTGATGCAGATGGGCGTGGACGGGATCTCGGTTTCCCCCGGCTATGCGTATGAGCGCGCGCCGGACCAGGAGCACTTCCTCGCCCGCCGCCGCACCAAGGACCTCTTCCGCGGCATCTTCGCTCGGCAGGGCAAGGGGAGCTGGAAGAAGAAGTGGGCGTTCAACCAGTCGTCCATGTTCCTGGATTTCCTCGCCGGCAACCAGACGTTCCACTGCACGCCGTGGGGCAACCCGACGCGGACCTATTTCGGCTGGCAGCGGCCCTGCTACCTGCTGGGTGAAGGCTATGCCAAGTCGTTCAAGGAGCTGATGGAAGAGACCGACTGGGACAGCTACGGCACCGGCAACTATGAGAAGTGCGCCAACTGCATGGTGCACTCCGGGTATGAGGCGACCGCGGTGACCGAGACGGTGCGTCGTCCGTGGCGCGCGGCGGCCCAGGCTCTTCGCGGCATTCGCACGGATGGGCCGATGGCGCCGGACATCCCGCTGGAGAACCAGCGGCCGGCGGAATACGTGTTCAGCCGGCACGTGGACCAGGCGCTGGCGCGGATCCGGGCGGAGAAGAAGCGCGAAAAGCAGGTTGCGGACGCCGCGGACTGAGTATGGCGTGGCGGCCTGTGGCTTGAGGATACTGCGGACAACCACCGCTCTCTCGAGTCATGGCCGGGCCTGACCCGGCCATCTGCCCCCGTCCAGGCGTGTTCCCTGAGGATGCGGGCGAGGGATGACCACGTCCCGGCGGTTCGTCAGTCCGGCCCGGGCCGTGGAGTTCCGGCTTCCCCCACCATCTGCACTGCAGCGGCGGTCAACTGGTCGCGTCGGATCTTGCCGTTGGCGTTGCGCGGAATCTGCTGCACCTGAAGGACGATCTCCGGCGCTTGCCCAGGCGGCGCATCGCGGCAGAACGAATCCAGGACAGCATCCGGCACCGGTGCCCGGGAAACCACCGCGGCCCAGATCTGCTGCAGTCCGGACGCATCCGGCACCCCGAACGCCGCCGCATCGGTGACCCCGGGCAGCGCCAGCAGCGCCTCCTCGATCACCACCGGGTTCACCTTCACACCGCCACTGTTGATCAGTTCGGCAGTGCGCCCGCCCAGGGTCAGCATGCCGTCCGGCCAGACGGCGCCAATGTCGCCAGGGTGGAACCAGCGCGCTTCGTCCGTCGTCGGCGACTCGCCAAGGTAGCCGGGCACAACGGTGGCGGAGCGGATGCGCAGCGCCCCGGCCGAACCGTGGGGCAGCACGGCGCCGTCCTCCCCCACTGCCTCGGCCGCGACATCGGGGAACAGATAGCCCACTGCGCCAGGCCGTCCCCGCAACGCGGCGAACGGTGCCGCGGCGATGCCGCCAGCCTCGCTGGAGCCGAGGTAGGACACGATGTTCGGACACAGAAGCCGCGCCGCCCGCACCCGCAGCGGTTCGGGCAGTGCGCTGCCGCCCACTTCGACGCTGGCGAGCGCCGGCGGCGGATCGGCGGTGGGCAGTGATTCCAGGATCGCACGCAGTGCCGCCGGCGGCGTCACGATCGAGGTGACGGCGTGCCGGTACAACGCGCGCGCCGGATCGCGCGGGTCGAACAGCACCACCGTTCCGCCCTGCCACAGCGTGCGCAGCATTGTGGCGAAGCCCCACGTGCTGCCGAGCCCGATCGCGATCATGCGCCTGGCCCGTCCCGGTCCCAGGCCCAGCCAGTAGGCGTGTACGCGCCGGGTCATCAGCGCGTGGGTGACCGGTATGAATTTCGGCCGGCCCGTCGTGCCGGAGGAGGCGAACACCCGCAGCAGCGCCGTATCTCCGGGATGGATCGGTCGCGGTGCGGCATCAGGCGATCCGTTTGGGGCCTCCAGCCAGGTGGCATCGAAGGCGACCGCCCCCGGCGGGACCGCACCGCTGGCCGGACGCGCCGCGAACGACAGGCGCAGCCGATCCGCCGGCGTCGAGGGATCGGCACTGGCGATGCCGGACCGCGCCAGCGCCAGTGCCAGAACCAGCGCCGTCGCCTCATCCGGCGGCATGATCGTCAGCCGCGCGACCTCGCCGGCCGCCAGGCCCAACCGTGCGGCATGGGCCGCCATGCGGTCGATGCAGCGATCCAGCTCGCCGTAGCTGAACACACGGTCGTCGGCACGTATCAGTGCCGGCGCGTCCGGATGCGAGCGCGCACGGCGGCGGAGCGGCGCGGTGACGTTCATCGCCGGTCCACCGCCGCCGGGGGACGACCGGCCTCATGTGCCGGTCCGCTGCGCGCGCAGGCGCAGGGCCATCGTCGTGAGTTGTTCCCGCAGCACCTGTCCGCTCTCGTTGCGCGGCAAGGCCCGCATCTGCAGCACGACACGTGGCGTCATGTCAGGCAGGGCGCGGGCGCAGAACGCGTTCAGCACCGCGTCGTCGATGCGGGCGCGGGCAACGATCGCGGCCCCGACCTGCGGGGTACCGGCCTCATCCGGCAGCGGAAACGCGGCGGCGTCGAGAACCGTGGGCAGCCGCAGCAGCGCCGCCTCAATGACCTGCGGGCTGACCCGGATGGCACCGTCGTCCGACGTTCCGGCGGCAGGATCGGCGCAGGCCAGCATGCCGTCCGGCGATACCGCACCGAGGGTGCCGGGATAGAACCAGCCGTCACGAAAGGCGGCGGGCGCGCCGTCCTCCTCCCAGAGATAGCCCGGAGCGACGCCGTCCCCACTGATCCGCAGCCGGCCCGGGCGGCCCGGCGGCAAAGGCGCGCCCGACGTGTCCACCGCCTGCACGGCGATCCCGTCCAGCACCACGCCGCGTGCGCCGGCGCGTTCGGCCAGCAGCGTGACGGGCGCGGCGGCGACGCAGCCGGCCTCGGCGGAGCCGTACTCCGACAGGATGTGCGGGCAGAGCCGGCGGGCAGCCTCCGCGCCCAGGGGCGGGGGCAGGCTGCCCAATACTTCGACGATGGCGAGCGTCGGGAAGTCGCCGGCTTCCGGCGGCATTGCGTCAAGCAGACCGCGCAACGCGGCGGGTGACGTGGCGATCGCGGTGACCGCATGGCGCCTTATCGCCGCGGCTGCCGAGCCGGGCGTGGTGAAGACAAGCGTCCCGCCGGCCCACAATGTGCTCAGCACCGTTTCAAAGCCGAGGGCGCAGCCGGGGCCGACAGCGATGATCCGCACATCCGGTTCGCCGGACAGCGATTGCCAGCGCCGCATGACGCGCCGCAGCAACAGGGCGTGGCTGACCGGTACATGCCTGGGCGTCCCCGTTCGTCCGGTGGAGGCGAACACCTGGCAGAGCGCGTCCGGATCCGGGTGCAGGGGGACAACCGGCTCCTCGCCGCTGGTGGCGAGGGGGGCGGCCCAGTCGGAGTCGAATCCGACTGCGTCGGGTTGCGGCCTGGCGCTACCGTCGAAGCGCAGTCGCAGATGGTGCGCGGGGGCGTGTGGTTCGGCCGTCGCCACGCCGATGCGGGCTAGCGCCAGGGCGAGGGTCAGGCTGAGATCGCGCGGCGTGTCGATCGCAAGGCCGACGATGTCGCCCGGGCACAGCCCCAGGCCGCCGACACGCGTGGCCATCCGGTTGATGGCACGCTCCAGCTCCGCGTAGCGCACCACGGTGTCGTCCGGGCGGATAATCGCCACCCGCTCGGGTGAGACCCGTGCGAGGCGCCGTATCGGTTCGGTGATGTTCACCGCGGCGGCGTGGCCGGTGCCCCGGCGGCAGCAGCAGTGCCTTTGGCGGAACCGTTTGTGAGGGGGGCGCGGGTCAGCGTGAAGCGCGCCGGCGGCGGAACACGTGGGTCACCGCGAGGCCGCCGAGCAACAGGGCGACGCCGGAATCGGGTTCCGGCACGCTGGGGGTGATGGGGGCGCTGAGGGCGTAAAGGCCGTAGGAATTGGGGGAGTAGGGGAGAGCCGCGGCATCAAGGAAAGTCCCATCGGTGGCGGTAGCGTTCCCCGCTTCCACTTGGCTCGTCCCCAGTTCGTGGCCCAAGGCCGCAGTTCCAGCGGCGGTAGAGCCGGTCCACGCGCCTATGCTAGTGTTGGAGTGGCCGAACTGGTCCTCGCGGATCGCGTTCAGGATGGGTGTGGTGGTGGTGGCAGCGAACAGCGCGTTTGTCGAGCTTGCGACCTCGGTCGAGCCGTCCACCAGGTAAATCGGTACATTGTCGTCGCAAACTGTGCCGCAACTGACATTGTCCTTGGCGTCCGTCTTACTGGTGCTGCCGATCACCGTCCAGGTGATACCCGTCAGAGCGCTGTTCGCCCCGGCCTCGGTGTTCACGAAGCTGTTGTAGTCGCCGATGCTGGTCGAGGCAGGGCTGCCCGAATAGGCATCAGAGCTGAGGAACGCCAGGCGGTAGGTGCCGGTCGGCGTGGCCATCGCCGCGGCCGGGATGCCCAGCATTGCCAGGGTTCCGATCCCGGCGGGCAGGAACGCCGAAAATGCCGTGCTTCGCCCGTCGCGCGCCTGCGGCAGCGTACGTCCTGTCAACATGCCTTGTTGCTCCTCCCTTCGGGCCATCGTGGCCGACTGCCTTTGTACGTCCCGCAATTTCGTGCAATTTCCGGACCAGAACGAAAGACCGGTATAGATCAGAATGTTACCGAAATTATCATTTCGCAATGGTGGCGGTGTCGTAAGATTTTCCGACGCCGTGCGCGTGTCCTTGCCGGCCTGGCTGTTTGCCCGGCGCCGGGCGGCGGCACCATTCCGGAGCCGCCGGTATGCCGCAGCGCGACCGTAAAGAACGACGCGCGCGACGAATCGCCGCCGCCAGGTCAGCCGCCTTCCCAACGCCCCGCACCGCTTTGACCGCTCTGGTGCAGCGCTGTAACGCCGCCCCGACGATCGAGTCCCCATAGCGAAGCACCGGGCAGGAAGGGCAGGCATGGCCGACGACGTGGAGATCAACGGCGCGATCCGCGACAAGCTGATCGCGCGCAAGGAAGAATGGGCCCGCGAGGGCCGGTTGCTCACCGGCACCGCCGGCGATCCGCTACGCGACCGCCTGCCGCCGGGGCAGCGCCTGGTGCGGGATTGGCCGGTGCTGGACCTGGGCGCCGAACCGAACGTCACCCCGCAGAAATTCCGCCTGGATCTCGACGGCGCGGTGGAAAACCGGCTCAGCCTGGCGCTGGACGACTTCATGGCGCTGCCGCAGGCCGAGAGCGTGTGTGACATTCACTGCGTCACCCAGTGGTCGCGCTACGACAATCACTGGAAGGGCGTAGCGGCGCGCACCGTGCTGGAGCGGGTGCGCCCGCAGCCGGAGGTGAAGCACGTGATCTTCCACTCGTATGACGGTTATACGACCAACATCCGGCTGGACCAGTTCGACCAGCCCGACGTGTTCCTGGTGCACCAGTGGGAGGGCAAGCCGATCAGCCGCCAGCATGGCGGGCCGGTGCGGATGCTGGTGCCGCGGCTGTATCTGTGGAAGTCGGCGAAGTGGCTGCGGCGGATCGAGTTCACGATCAGCGACCATCCCGGCTTCTGGGAGCGGCGCGGCTACCACAACAACGGCGATCCGTGGCTGGAGGAGCGCTACGGCTGACCCCCGGGCCGGAGAGGCCGCCCTTCCCAAGGGCCCAAAAGGTTACGCACCCCGCCAGTTGGCTCTGGGGGGTGCGTTCGTTTCCTCGCGCCTAAACTTGGCTTTCCTACGGCTTGTAAGGAGAACCTACCACCCAGTAGGTGCGGTGTCCACACCCCTTTGCGAGTTGTGATCCGGGCTGACGGTCCGCGCCTGGAAGTTCCGTTGGCGGGGATATGAATGAGGCGCGCGAGGCGGCCGAAAATTCTTTAGTTCCATATGGATGTCGGCTCGTCTTGTCCTTGGTGGCCCTCGGCGTGATCTTGGTGGCCGCGGTGTGAAACCTTGAGCAGCCGCAACCGGTTCGGCCCTGGAGCCGGCCCCCGCTTTCGAGAGTTCGAAGGCCGCGGCGAAGGAGGCTGGCCGGACGGTCGGCACAGATTTCTCACCGGGGACACCAAGATCACACCGAGGGCCACCGAGTCGCGGACCGGCTCTGCGCCTCCCCCGGGTTGGCGGCCATGCGACGAACGCAACTGCGGACGGCATTACGACGCGGGGGATGGATCGCTTTCCCGCAGCCGGAAGTGCTGCACCTTGCCCAGCGCGTTGCGCGGCAGGTCATCGACGAACGCGAAGCGTCGCGGCAGCTTGAAGCGCGCCAGTTGCGGGGCGAGGAAATCGCGCAACACATCGGCGGACAGGTCCGATCCCGCGCGGCGCACGATGAACGCGACCGGCACTTCCTGCCAACGCGGGTCGGGGGCGCCGATGACCGCGACCTCGGCGATGTCCGGGTGCAGCAACAGGACGCGTTCGATTTCGGCCGGATAGATGCTTTCGCCGCCGGACTTGATCATGTTCTTCTTGCGGTCGTGCACGAAAAAGTGACCGTCCGAGTCGCGGCAGGCGATGTCGCCGGTGCGGAACCAGCCGTCGTGCAGCACCGCCGCGGTGGCGTCCGGGTCGCGCCAGTAGCCGGTCAGCACGTTGGGGCCGCGCACCGCGATCTCGCCGTCCGTGCCAGGCGGGCATTCCGCGCCGGAGTCGTCCACCACGCGGGCCTCGCACAGCAATCCGGGCAGGCCGGTGGACCCCGGGGGGGAGGTGTCGCCGCCCAGGCGTGTGTACACCGCGACCGGGCTGGTTTCGGTGGCGCCGTACACCTGCAGCACCGGGACGCCGCGGGCGGTTATCGCCTCTACCAGCGGCTGCGGCACGATGGTGGAGCCGGTGCTGACCGCGCGCAGGCAGGACAGGTCGGTTTGCGACCACAGCGGATGATCCAGCACCGCCTGGATGGTGGCGGGCACCAGCACGGTGAGGGTAGGGCGGTCGGCGGCGATGCTGCGCAGCGTGGCTTCGGGGTGGAAGCGCGGGTGGATGGTGACGGTGGCGCCGAGTTGCAGGGCCGGCGTGGTCTGGATGTTCAGCCCGCCGACATGGAAGAACGGCAGCACGGTCAGCACGTGATCGGCCGCGGTCATGTCGTGCATGTGCTGGCTCATCACCGCGTTGCTCAGCAGCGCCTGCTGCGTCAGCACCGCGCCTTTCGGGCGGCCGGTGGTGCCGGAGGTGTAGACGATCAGCAGCGGCGTCTCCCACCCGACGCCGGGTTCGCGTGCGTCGCTGCCGAGGGTGATGGCATCCGACAGCGCGGACCCGTGCTGCGGCTGGTAGTCCAGGCCGAGCACTTCGGCGCTGCCGGCGACCGGGCGCAGCGTGTCGAACTCGGATGCCAGCACCAGTAGTTTCACCGCGGCGTCGTTCAGGATGAAACGAAGTTCCGGTTCGGCCAGGCGCCAGTTCAGCGGCACCAGCATCGCGCCGAGCCGGGCGCAGGCGTAGAGCAGCACCAGGTAGTCCGGATGGTTCGCGGCCAGGATCGCCACGCGGTCGCCGCGGCGGATGCCGAACTCCGCGTGCAACGTGCGGGCGGTGGCGGCGATGCGGGTGGCCAGCGCGGCGTAGCTGAACTCCGTGCCGTCGAAGCGCAGCGCCGGCTTGTCCGGGGTGAACGCGGCGTTGCGTGCGATGAGGTCGGAGAGGTCCATCAGTCGTCCGTTTCACCGGGTTCGTACAGTGCGCCGTGGCCGATACGCTCCAGGCAGATCTCCGCCGTCCATGGCAGCATCAGGGACCCGCAGCGGCTGTCGCGGTAGATGCGCTCCAGCGGCAGGCTGCGCAGCATGGAGTGGCCGCCGCAGGTGCGGATCGCCAGGCGGGCCAGGTCGTTGGCCGTCTCCATCACCACGTGCTGCGCCGCATAGGCGCGGAGCTGCTGGTCTTTGGTCGGATCCACACGGGCCTCGGTGACGGCCTGGAACCACAGCGCCTTGGCCTGTTCCAGCTTCACCCGCATCTCGGCCACCGCGAGCTGCTTCACCGTGTGCATGCGGCGCTTCATCGGCATGCCGGGGACGTCGCCGCGCAGGTAGCGCACGGTGAAGTCGTAGGCCGCCTGCGCCAGGCCGAGATAGGCGGGCGACAGGGTCATGAACATGTGCGGCCAGCGCGTCGCCGCCTGGTAGTAGATGCCGCGGGGCATCAGCGCCTCGGTGTCCGGCACGAACACGTCGTGGAACAGCAACGTGCGGGAGACGGTGCCGCGCATGCCCAGCGGGTCCCAGTCGCCGGTGACCGTCACGCCCGGCGCGTTGGCGGGCACGGCGATATACAGCGTGTTGCGGCGCGACGGGCGTTCGTCACCGACGCGTTCGGTGCACAGCGTGCCGTAGTAGTCGGCGTGGCCGGACAGGGAGGCGAACACCTTGCGTCCCGACACGCGCCAGCCGCCGTCCACCGGGCGGGCGGTGGTGGAGAAGGCGGCGGCGCCGGACGCGGCGGCGTTCCCCTCGGAGAAGGGCTGCGCGTAGATCGCGCCGTCCTGCACGATGCGGCGGTAGTGCAGGGCGCGGCGCTGCGCGTGGTCGGCGCGGGTCTGCGGGTCCATGTCGAGATCGTCCGCCAGCGGGCCGGACCACAGCGTGGAGCACACGTGCATGTTCAGCGTCAGCGCGGTGGCGCCGCAGTAACGGCCGATCTCCGCCGCGGCCAGCGAATAGGTCTGGTAGTCGGCGCCGAGTCCGTCATGGGCGCGCGGCACGCACAGGCCCAGCAGGCCGGCGGCGTGCAGGTCGCGGTAGTTCTCGGTGGGGAAGCTGGCGTCGCGGTCGTACTGCGCGGCGCGCGGGGCGAATTTCTCCGCCGCCAGGGCGCGGACGCGGGCGATCAGGGCGGCCTGGTCGTCGCGCAGGCGGAAGGCCGCGGGGTCGAACATCGGTGCGTCGGTGGGGTGGTCTGGCGGCATGGCGTACTCCTGGGCGCGGCAGGTTATAGCAGCCGCGGGTGAAAGTGACTCCCGGGGGGCGCGGCCCGTACGCCATCGCCTTGTATCCGGCGGGGCGGTCGATCAGAATCGCGCCAACCGATCGGGGAACGCCCAATGGCTCTGCACATCGACTACTACGCTTCGCTGAACTCACCCTGGACTCATCTGGGCGCCGCGCGCATCGAGGCGATGGCCATGGCGCACGGCGCCAGCCTGCGCATCTGGCCGGTGGATTTCGGCACCATCTTCCCGCAGTCCGGCGGCCTGCCGCTGCCGAAGCGCGCCCCGCAGCGCCAGGCCTACCGCCTGATGGAGCTGAAGCGCTGGCGCGACCACCTGGGCATCCCGATCAACATCGAGCCGAAATACTTCCCGTCCAGCGAGCAGCAGACCGCCAGTTGCGTGATCGCGCTGCGCGAGACGCAGGGCGACCAGCCCGCGATCAAGCTGGCGCACCGCGTGCTGAAGGCGGTGTGGCAGGATGAGCTGAACCCCGCCGACCCCGCCACGCTGGCGCAACTGATCCGCGAGGTCGGCCTGGACCCCGACTCGGTGATCAAGCTGGGCGCCGACCCGAAATGGGCCGAGATGCGCACCCGCGACACCAAAGCGGCGCTGGACCGCGGCGTGTTCGGGGCGCCGAGCTACGTGATCGGGGATGAGATCTTCTGGGGCCAGGACCGGCTGGCGTTCGTCGAACGCCGGCTGGCGCGCGGCTGATCCGATGCGCGTCTTCACCGCCCTGCCGCTGCAGCCCTGGACCGCCGCCGGCCCCGCCGCCCAGGCCGCCGAGGCCGCCGGGTTCGACGCCGTCATGACGGTGGAACTCGGGCACGATCCCTTCACGCCGCTGGCTTTCGCCGCGCTGGCGACGCAACGGGTGGAGCTGACGCCCTCGGTCGCCGTGGCCTTCCCGCGCAGCCCCACCGTGCTGGCCAGCCAGGCCTGGGACCTGCAGGCCGCCTCCCACGGCCGTTTCGTGCTGGGCCTCGGCAGCCAGGTGAAGGGACACAATGAGCGCCGCTTCGGCATCCCCTGGACCCCGCCGGCGCCACGCATGCGCGACTATGTGCGGGCGCTGCGGGCATTGTGGACGTGCTGGGAAACGCGCGGGCGGCTGAATTTCGAGTCGCCGCACTACAAGCTGACGCTGATGACTCCGGACTTCTCGCCGGAGCCGACCGGGCTGCCGATGCCGGCGGTGACCATCGCCGCGGTGGGCGAGGCGATGCTGCGGGTGGCCGGCCAGGTGGGCGACGGGGTGCGGCTGCATCCGCTGTGCTCGCGCCGCTACCTGGAGGAGGTGTGCATGCCGCAGATCAGCGAGGGCATGCGCCGCAGCGGCCGCAACCGGGCGCATTTCGACGTGCATGGCGGCGGTTTCATCGCCACCGGGCCGGATGAGGCGACGGTGGCCGAGGCGATGCAGAAGGTGCGGCGGCGGATCGGCTTCTACGGCTCCACCCGCACGTACCTGCCGATCCTGGCGCTGCACGGGCTGCAGGAGCTGGGGGCGAAGCTGCACCGGATGTCGGTGGAAGGCCGCTGGGAGCAGATGGCGGCCGCGGTGCCGGAGGACGTGGTGCGGATCTTCGCCGCCTGCGGGACGTATGGGGAGATCGCGGGGGAGATCGAGCGGCGGTTCGGTGGGGTGGCGGACTCGATCGACCTGCACTTCCCAGCGGATACGCCGGCGGGGCTGCAGCGGGAGTTGCTGGCGGACATAAGGCGGATTCCGCACACCTTCGCGGGGTTCTCGACGGCGGGGTGAACCGCTGCGTGCCGAACCTGGGCGCTGGGTTTCGCGCCGGTGGCGCCTAGGCGTTGGATGGGTGCAGGTCCGGCGTTCCGACGTTGCTACGGCGCCGGGCCGAAAGTAACACAACAGTCCCGGATTGCGAAACAGTCCAGGACAGACCCCGGTTGGACCAGTCGCTCCCCGTCATGGCCGGGCTTGACCCGGCCATCTGCCCCGTAACGATCGGGTCGGGATCGGACCAGAGGGTGCCCGATCATCTCGGGTAGATGGCCGGGTCAAGCCCGGCCATGACGAGATCGCAGGTGATCGCCCGCCTCGGCTTTCTCTCTGCTCCTCCCCTCCCGCAAAGGGAGGGGGAAGTCATTCCGTAGCGGCCGGCCTCAGTTCTTCGACTTGTCCACCAGGGCGTTCTTGGCGATCCACGGCATCATGCCACGCAGCTTCTCGCCGACCTCCTCGATCGGGTGCTCGGCCAGGCGGCGGCGCATCGCCTTGAAGCTGGCCTGGTTCACCTTGTTCTCCAGCATCCAGTCACGCGCGAACCTGCCGGACTGGATGTCGCCCAGCACCCGCTTCATCTCGGCCTTCACCCGGTCGTCCACGATGCGCGGGCCGGAGACATACTCGCCGTATTCCGCCGTGTTGCTGATCGAGTAGTTCATGTTGGCGATGCCGCCTTCGTAGATCAGGTCCACGATCAGCTTCACCTCGTGCAGGCACTCGAAATACGCCATCTCCGGCGCATAGCCTGCCTCGCACAGCGTCTCGAAGCCGCCCTTGATCAGCTCCACCAGGCCGCCGCACAGCACCACCTGCTCGCCGAACAGGTCGGTCTCGCATTCTTCCTTGAAGGTGGTCTCGATGATGCCGGCCTTGCCGCCGCCGATCGCGGACGCATAGGACAGCGCGATCTCCAGCGCATTGCCGGACGGGTTCTGCGCCACCGCCACCAGGCAGGGCACGCCGCCGCCGCGCTGATATTCGCTGCGCACCGTGTGGCCGGGGCCCTTCGGCGCGATCATGAACACGTCGATGTCCGGGCGCGGATCGAGCAGGTTGAAGTGCACGTTCAGCCCGTGCGCGAAGGCCAGCGCCGCGCCGTTCTTCATGTTGGCGTGCAGCTTTTCGCGGTACAGGTCGCCCTGGCCCTCGTCCGGGGTCAGCACCATCACCACGTCGGCCCACTTGGCGCAGTCGGCCGGGTCCATCACCTTCAGCCCCGCCGCCTCGGCCTTCGCCACGCCGGCGGAGCTCGGCCGCAGCCCGACCGCGACCTCGGCGACGCCGCTGTCCTTCAGGTTGTTGGCATGGGCATGGCCCTGGCTGCCGTAGCCGATGATGGCGACCTTCTTCCCCTTGATCAGGTTCACATCGGCATCGCGGTCGTAATAGACGCGCATGATGGTCAGTTCCTTTCGCTGGATTTCTCTGTTGCGATGGTGCGTTTCCCCCTGGCCAGCGCAGCGACGCCGGTGCGGGAGACCTCGGCCAGGCCAAGGTCGCGCATCAACTCGATAAACGCGTCGAGCTTGTCGGTCGAGCCGGTCAGCTCGAAGACGAAGCTCTCGGTCGTGGTGTCCACCACCCGGGCGCGGAAACTGTCGGCGATGCGCAGCGCCTCGACGCGCTTGTCGCCGGAGCCCACCACCTTGATCAGCGCCATCTCGCGGGCGATGTGCGCGCCCTCACGCGTCAGGTCGGCGATGCGGTGCACCGGCACCAGGCGGTCGAGCTGTGCCTTGATCTGCTCGATGATCATGTCGGTGCCGGTCGTGACGATGTTGATGCGCGAGCGGGTGCCGGCGAAATCCACCGGCGCGACGGTGAGGCTTTCGATGTTGTAGCCGCGGCCGGAGAACAGGCCGATGACACGGGCCAGTACACCGGCCTCGTTGTCCACCAGGTACAGAGATGGTGGCGATGCGCTCGTCGGTGTTGGTGTGGTTGGGCATTGCTGCGGTTCGATCTCAGTTGGCGGGCAGGCGCGGTTCGGTGTCGGTCCAGGGGTTCAGGACCGGCACGCCGGTCGCCGCGAAGTCCCCGGTATTGCGTGTCACGACGCAGAGGTCGTGCAGGGCCGCAGTCGCGGCGAGAAACAGGTCGGGCTGCGGCCAGGTCCTGCGCATGGCGCGCCGGTTCTCCACCAGGCGGCACCAGCCCACGATGACATCCTCATCCACGGCGAGCAGCCGGTCCGCGAACCACGGTCGCAGTTCGTCGTCCAGCCACGAATCCAACTGGCGGCGCCGGGGATCGGACGCATCCAGGCGTTCGATGCCGAAGCGGATTTCCGCAACGGTGATGGTGCTCAGGAACACGTCCGCCGGTTGCTGCTGGCCTGCCCAGGCGTGTACGCGGGCATCGCACCGCGGCTTGCGCAGTTCTGAAACCACGTTGGTATCCAGCAGCCAGCCCCTCACAGTTCGAAATCGCGAACTGGGGAACGCACCGGGTCGAATTCGAAGTCCAGGTCCGTCAGCGGAGAGCGGGAAAACAGCTCATACAGGTTCGGCTTTCCGGGCTCCGGTGCCAGGCGTGCATAATCGGCCGCCGACAGGATCACCACCGCGTCCTTGCCGTGAATGGTCACGCGCTGCGGCCCGTGCTGCTGCGCATCCCGAACCAACTGGCTGAAATGCGCCTTCGCATCCTGCAGCTTCCAGACCGGCTGCTTCGAATGGTCAGGCTCGGGCGTGCGGCGTGGGGTGGTCATCCTGGGGTTCCTGGCGATCTGGTCCGTATGGTCAGATCGGGGGGCGATTGCAAGGCAGGGGCGGCGGGCCTCCGCAGCACGGGCGCCAAGCGCGCCGGCGGCTTCAAGCGTGCCACGGGCTTCAAGCGCGCCATGGGCGTTGAGGTAGCGCGAACCGGCACCGCTCCGCCGCGTCATGGCCGGCCTTGAGCCGGCCATCCGCCCCCGACAAGGCGCGCGCCGTTGCATTCCGGCCCGATCGTTCCGGTGTCGATGGCCGGGTCAGGCCCGGCCATGACGTGCAGGACAGGCGCCGACTTGCCTGTTCCAGGGCGTGTTGGATCTTCATCCGCCACTACGCGATGCGCCTCCTGCGTGGCACCGACCGGTCGGCGTCGGGACACTAGACCAGCACCAGCCCCTCATCGGTAATGCCCGCCGCCGTCGCCTCATGCTCCGGCCCCAGGATCATCTCGTTATGTGCCGCGCCGGACGGGATCATCGGGAAGCAGTTCTCCTTCGGGTCCACGGCAATGTCGGCGATCACCGCAGTGTCGCTCTCCAGCATCGCGTGGATCACGTCGTCCAACTGGTCCACGCTGCTGGCACGCAGCCCCTTGGCGTGGAACGAGTCCGCCAGCTTGACGAAGTCCGGCAGCGCCGCGGAGTAGCTTTCCGAATACCGGCCACCGTGCAGCAGTTCCTGCCACTGCCGCACCATGCCCATGTACTGGTTGTTCAGCACGAAGGCCTTCACCGGCAGGCGGTACTGCGCCAGCGTGCCCATCTCCTGGATGTTCATCAGCAGGCTGGCCTCGCCGGCGATGTCGATCACCAGCGCGTCGGGATGCGCCACCTGCACGCCCATTGCCGCCGGCAGGCCATAGCCCATGGTGCCCAGGCCGCCCGAGGTCATCCAGTGGTTCGGCTGCTCGAAGCGGAAGTGCTGCGCGGCCCACATCTGGTGCTGGCCGACTTCGGTGGTGATGAACACGTCCCGCTTCGTCGCGCGGGTGATCTCATACAGCCGCTGGATGGCGTATTGCGGCTTGATGATCGCGCCCTTGGCCATGTCCTGGGTGAATTTCAGGCTCTCCTTCGCCCGCCAGGCGTCGATCTGGCGCCACCAGTTGGCCAGCGCGTGGGTGTCGGCCTGGGCCGAACTGGCGTTCCAGGCCTTGATCAGCGCGTCCAGCACGCGGCCGGCGTCGCCGACGATGGACACGTCCACCGGCACGTTCTTGTTGATCGAGGACGGGTCGATATCCGCGTGGATCTTCTGCGAGCCCTGGCTGAACGCGTTCAGCCGGCCGGTGACGCGGTCGTCGAAGCGGGCGCCGATCGCCAGCATCACGTCGCAGCCATGCATCGTCAGGTTGGCTTCGTAGGTCCCGTGCATGCCCAGCATGCCCAGGAACTGCGGGTCGCTGGACGGGTAGGCGCCCAGGCCCATCAGCGTGCTGGTGATGGGGAAGCCGGTGGTGCGGGTGAACTGGGTCAGCGCGGCGGATGCGGCGGGGCCGGCGTTGATCACGCCGCCGCCGACATAGATCACCGGCCGCTTTGCCCGCTTCAGCATCGCCACGGCGCGGGCGATCTCCGCCGGGTCGGGATCCAGTTGCGGGTTGTAGCTGGGGTGCTTGGGCGCCGGCGGGGTATAGGGCGCCTTGCCGATGACGATGTCCTTCGGCAGGTCGATCACCACCGGGCCCGGCCGGCCGGACCGCGCCACATAGAACGCTTCGTGCACCACCCGGGCCAGGTCCTCGGACCGCTTCACCAGGTAGTTGTGCTTGGTCGCCGGACGGGTGATGCCCGTGGTGTCGGCTTCCTGGAACGCGTCGTTGCCGATCAGGTGGGTGGGCACCTGGCCGGTCAGGCACACCACCGGCACCGAGTCCATCAGCGCATCCACCAGCCCGGTCACCGCGTTGGTCGCGCCGGGGCCGGAGGTGACCAGCACCACGCCGACCTTGCCGGTGGAGCGGGCATAGCCCTCGGCCGCGTGGACCGCGCCGCCCTCCTGCCGGACCAGGACGTGGCGGATGGCATTCTGGTTGAACAGCGCGTCGTAGATCGGCAGGACCGCACCACCCGGGTAGCCGAAGATGGTGTCCACGCCCTGGTCCTTGAGGGCGCGGAGCAGGACCTCTGCGCCCGATTGCTGTGTCTCTGCCGACATGCCGGCGGCTCCTTACTCGACGAAGGGCGGACGCTTAGGCCCGATGTTGCGGTGCGTCAACCCGGTGGGCGATGAATCGTGCAATTTCGGCGTGGAATCTTTCCGAAAATTGCGTCTGGTCCGTGATCCGCGCACGGATCGTATGTGTCTGCCCTTGCGGGGCCAGCGCATGGTGGCGGAACCAGGTGGCCTGGCGCTTGGTGTACTGGCCGGTCACCAATTCGGTACGGCGCTGCGCCTCTTCCAGGGTGATATCGCCGCGCAGCCATGCTCCCAGTTCGCGCACGCCATGCGCCCGCATCGCCGGCAGCGCCGGATCGAGGCCGAGTTCCAGCAGCGCCCGCACCTCGGCGGCGGCGCCCTGGCGCAGCATGGCGGTGAAGCGGGTGGCGATGGCGGCGCGCAGATCGGGGCGGGGCGGATCGAGCAGCACGGCGCCGAACCGCCACGGGGCCGGCGGGCCACGGCGTTGCTGCCAGGCGGCCAGGCCGGTGCCGGTGCCGCGCCATACTTCCCAGGCGCGGGCGATGCGCTGGCTGTCCTGCGGCTTGAGGCGGGCGGCGGTGTCCGGGTCGGCGGCGGCCAGGCGGGCATGCAGCGCCGCGGGGCCGAGCTGTGCCAGCAGCTCGCGTGCCTCATCCCGTGCGTCCGGGCCGGGATCGGGAATGTCGGCCAGGCCCTCGGTCAGGGAGAGGAAATACAGCCCGGTGCCGCCGGTCAGGATGGGCAGCCGTCCGGTTGCCTTCGCTTCGGCCATCGCCGCAAGGGCGTCGCCACGCCACCAGGCAACGCTGCCGGCCTGCGTGGCCGGGCGCACGCCATACAGGCGGTGCGGGACGCGTGCCTCCTCCTCCGGCGTGGGGCGGGCGGTGAGCACGCGCAACTCCCGGTACACCTGCATCGAATCGGCATTGATCACCGTACCGCCAAACCGCTCGGCTACCGCCAGGGCGAGCGCCGATTTCCCGCTGGCCGTGGGCCCCGCGACGATCAGGGCGGGAGGAAGGCTCACCGCAGCGCCGCGCAGGGGACACACCGCCCCCCGGGCAGCCTCCTGCGCGCATGGCGGCCAAGGCGCGGCGCCGGCCGCCTTGCCGCCTCAAGCCGCATGGAACGATCGGATTGGATTCATGGTTCGTTCGGTAACACAGCCACCTGGTTGTGCCAAACGAATGCCGGGACCGGGATTACGGCAACAGGAAAGCCGCGCTCCGCCGCAGCGGGCCGGGACGCGCCGCCCCTCTCCGGCCGGTCAGCCGGACAGGCGCTTGGCAATCATGGCGATTTCGTCGCGCACGTGCTCCAGAGAAACAAGGCGGCGCCGGTATTGCGCGACCGCCCGCGACAGACTGTCCGGTGCGTAATGGGCGGGCTGCGGTGTAATTTCGCGCATCGCCGACACCGCCCGGTCGAGCGCATCCGCCACCGCGGCATGGCGCTTGATGAATTCCCCAGCTTCTTCTCTCTCCTGGGAAGCGGGCAATTCGAGCGGTTCCGGGACTTCCGACGCAAGCGTAACCATTCTTGAACCCCTTCCCCCGTTCTTATCCGTTCAGCCTGGTTTGTAACGCGAGGGAATGGGTTTGTTTGTACCTTTCCAGACAAAGCGCAGGATTTCGGATGCGTCGATCTGGACCAGCGTTCGGCTGCTTCGGATGACGTGGCGGAGAGAGCAGGTCAGATCGTCGCCGGTCCTGCCGACCGCTTCGTCCGCTGTCCCCACAGACGCGGCGCAGGCGGGCTTGCCCGCGTCGGTGATGGAAGGCGGTGCTGTGTCGCCTTGCTGCGTTGCCTTCGGCAAGGAGACAACCGCCGCGACGCCGGAACGCCGCGGCGGCCGGTCCGGTCAGCCGAGCCGCTTGCGGACCGCGGCGACGATGGCTTCCGGGGTCAGGCCGAAATGCTTGTAGAGGTCGCCGTAATTGGCCGACGCCCCGAAGCCCGGCATGCCGATGAACACGCCGTCCGGACCCAGCCACTTGTCCCAGCCGAACTCGGCGGCGGCCTCGATGCCGATGCGTGGGGCACCGCCCAGCACCTCGGCGCGGTAGGCCGCGTCCTGCTGCTCGAACAGGCGCCAGCAGGGCAGGGAGACGACGGCGACGGCGATGCCCTCGGCAGCCAGGCGCTCGCGGGCGTCCATGGCGATCGGCACTTCCGAGCCGGTGGCGATCAGCGTCGCCTGGCGCGGGCCTTCCGCTTCCGCCAGCACGTAGCCGCCGCGGGCGCAGCGGTTCTCCGCAACGTCGGTGCGCTGGGCGGGCAGCCCCTGGCGGGTGAGCACCAGCAGGCTGGGGCCTTCGGTGCGGCGCAGCGCCAGTTCCCAGCACTCGGCCGTCTCCATGGCGTCGGCCGGGCGATAGACGTGCAGGTTGGGCATGGCGCGCAGGCTGGCCAGGTGCTCCACCGGCTGGTGGGTGGGGCCGTCCTCGCCCAGGCCGATCGAATCGTGCGTCATCACGTGGATCACGCGCTGGCGCATGATCGCGCCCATGCGAATGGCCGGGCGCATGTAGTCGCTGAACACGAAGAACGTGCCGGTGTAGGGAATCAGCCCGCCATGCAGCGCGATGCCGTTGGCGGCGGCGCACATGCCGTGCTCGCGCACGCCGTAGTGGATGTAGCGGCCGGCGTAGTTGCCTGCCGACACGTTGCCCATGCCCTTCACCAGGGTCAGGTTGGACCCGGTCAGGTCGGCCGATCCGCCGATCAGTTCGGGGACCGCGGGGATCAGCGCCTCCAGGCATTTCTGGCTGGACTGGCGGGTGGCCAGCTTGGGCTTGCTGTCGGCGAAGCTCTGCTTCAGCGCGGCGACCGCCTCGTGGAAGTTCTCCGGCAGGCGGCCGGCGATGGTGCGTTCGAACTCGGCGCGCATGCTGTGGCGGGCCAGGCGCTTCAGCCAGGACCGGCGGGCGGTGGCGCCGCGGCTGCCGACGGTGTGCCACTGCTCCAGAAGGTCACCCGGTATGGCGAAGGCGGGTTCATGCCAGCCCAGCGCGGCCTTGGCGCCGGCGGCCTCCTCGGCGCCCAGGGCGCTGCCGTGCACCGCGTTGGTGCCGGCCTTGTGCGGCGCGCCCAGGCCGATGATCGTGCTGCAGGCGATCAGCGTCGGCTTTTTCGAGCGCATGGCGAAGGACAGCGCCGCGGCGACCTGCTGCGGATCGTGCCCGTCCACCCGCTTGGTGGCCCAGCCATAGGCGGTGAAGCGCTTCAGCACGTCCTCGGAGAAGGACAGCGCGGTGTTGCCGTCGATCGAGACGTGGTTGTCGTCGTACAGCACCGCCAGCTTGTTCAGGCACAGATGGCCGGCCAGGGCGCCGGCCTCGTGGCTGATGCCCTCCATCATGTCGCCGTCCGAGGCGATCACCCAGGTGCGGTGGTCCACCAGCGACTTGCCGAAGCGCGCGGCCATCATCCGCTCGGCCAGCGCCATGCCCACGGCGGTGGCGATGCCCTGGCCCAACGGACCGGTGGTGGTCTCGATGGCGGGGTGTTCACCGTATTCGGGGTGGCCGGCGGCGGGGGAGTGCAACTGGCGGAAGTTGCGGATGTCCTCGATCGTCATGCCGGTGTGGCCGGTCAGGTAGATCAGGGCATAGAGCAGCATGGAGCCGTGGCCGGCCGACAGCACGAAGCGGTCGCGGTCCGGCCAGCGCGGATCG
This sequence comes from uncultured Alphaproteobacteria bacterium, assembly GCA_963721065.1. Lineage (GTDB taxonomy): Bacteria > Pseudomonadota > Alphaproteobacteria > Acetobacterales > Acetobacteraceae > CAWBLP01. The sequence continues at coordinate 354,253 of CAVRHO010000004.1, read as the reverse complement.
GCGGCGTCGAACTTGTGGAACCGGCCCCACAGCGTGGTGGCGACATCGGCCATGCCCATGGGCAGGCCGGGATGGCCGGAGTTCGCCGCCTGGGTGGCGTCGATCGCCAGGGCGCGGATGCAGTCGGCCATGCGCCGCTCGGGCGTGATCGGGCGTGCCAGGATCTCCGCCTGGCGGGCCAGGGCGGGATTGTCGGCAACGAGTTCTGCGGTGGCAGCCATTACGCTCCTCCTCGGTGCCGCGCGGCTATAGGGGCAGGGCCGGGGGCCGGCAAGGGGGCCGGCGGCCCCGCATCGGGTGCGCGGGCGAATGCCCTGACCACGGGCGTGGCCTTCGGGCGGGCGGATCGGACCGGGGGCATTGCCATTCCGCCCCCGGACCTCTCAGGCCAATTGGTACGATCGACAGCAGTTGCAATGGTCGGAGGCGGTGCCAATCAGCCGAGCGCGACATCGCGCAACTGCCGCACGTCGCGACGGCCGGCGCTGAGGATGTAGCCGACATCGGATCCGCCGGTCAGGTAGCGCACGCCGAGCTGCAGCAGCCAGGACTGGAATTCCAGGTCCTCGCGCACGCCGCCGACGCCCATCGACTTGCCGTTCGCCCTGGCGGCCTGCGCCACCGCCTCGAACGCGGCGCGCATGCGCGGGTGCTTGTAGTCGCCGGGGATCCCCATTTCGGTGCTGAGGTCGGTGGAGCCGATATGCAGCGTGTCGATGCCGTCCACCGCAGCGATCTCCCGCACGTTCTCGATTGCCTCGGGGGTTTCCAGCATGGCCATCAGCAGGGTGTTCTCGTTCAGCCGGCGGTTGATTTCCGGCTGCGGCAACGGCGCGTAGCCCAGCGCCGGTGTGGTGCCGGCGGCGGAGCGGTGGCCGTGTGGGGCGAAGCGGCAGGCCTGGACCACGGCGCGGGCCTCGGCGGCGTTCTGGATGTGCGGCACCATCACGCCTTGCGCGCCGCAGTCCAGGATGCGGGTGGCGTCGTGCGGGTCGTGCGAGGTGACGCGGGCGATCGGGGTGATGCCCATGCCCAGGGCGGCGACGCAGATCGCGGCGGCGGTTTCCAGCGCGGTGGGGTTGTGCTCCAGGTCGATATAGATCGCGTCGAAGCCGCAGGACGCGGCGATCATCGCGATGTTCGGGGTGCGGAGCTGGTTGACGCCCATGCACAGGACCAGCTCGTTGGCGGCCAGCTTCTGTTTGGCGTGGTTCACGCCGATTTCGGTGGGCATCGTTGTTTCCTCCGGGGTGTGGCCCGCCGGTTCGGTGCCGGCGGTGTGCGGGCAGTGTAGGCGGAAACACCCCGCGTGTTTACTCTGTGGGGGGCGGTCGTACGGCGCGTGAAGACGGTTGGACGGCGCCCGGCTTGCGGCGGCGGAGGCTGGTGCCGGGGACGGCGCGAAAGCTCCATGCATTTCTGGTGCGACCCGGGGTGCGCGTTGATGGATTGTGATCGCCCGGGGATGCTACCCTGCCGGGTATGACGCTGCCCTTTACCCTGCCGGACTGGTTGCCCTGGTGGGTCCCGGTTCTTCTGCTGATCCCCATCCTGCTGTACGCGCTGGCATTCCTGTTCATGCCGTTCAGCGTGATCGGGGTGAAGAGCCGGCTGGAGATGATCGACGCCCGCCTGGACGAGCTTCAGAACGAGATCCGTCACCTGATGCTGCACATGCCGGACGCGGCCGGGCAGCCGGTGGATTTCGAGGAGATCTACGCGCCCGAGCCGCGGGTGGAACCGGCGCCGCCTATATCAAGTCGCCCGCCGATTCCGCCGGCCGCGCACGAGATGGAGGCGGATGACGAGGAGGAGGAAGCGCCGCCGGACCGGCCGCCTCCGTCGCCGGCGGCCCGCCCGAAGCGGCGGGAACCAAAGTTGGACTGGCCGCGGTGACGCCGCCCGCCCGGCATCGGGTTGGGTGGTCACAATGCGGCGGACTTGGTTCTCGCCCGTGGATAGAAAGCAAGCCATACACAGAGTTGCACCGAGTGCACACAGAGTTTCACTGAGATCCGTATCTCGAAATTTCGCTAAGCATGGGGTATTCGTAAGTCTGCCCGAATATTTAACGCCAACGGGTATATCGTTCGATCGTTGGTCATTAACCTGACCTCATGGTCGGCGAACGCCGGTCATCTATGACTTTCGCTGATTGTAGCTACAAAAACAACTGGATGGTCCGCCTACGCGGGCTGTGAGGCTGAGCGGTCGGCAGTGTGCCAACCCCCAATGCGGGTTGGTAAAATGCTCTGTGAAACTCTGTGTGCACTTGGTGAAACTCTGTGTATGACTTGCTTTCCTGCTGCGCTCGCATCCCCCACGAGAAGTTGGGGTGGGCCCACACAAAGCCTCTCCCCTCGACCACGGGCCGGGATTGAACCGTGCGCCTCCCGTCATGGCCTTGAGCCGGCTCCCTGCCATCCACGCTCCGCGCCGGTTGCCGCTACAGGCCCAGCAGGCGGGCCAGGAAGCCGGTGTCGCCGAAGGCGCCGGACTTGGACACCACGCGCTGCCCGTCCCACGGCCCGCCGCACATCCGCGATGTCGGCACGCCCGGCGCGACCTCGCCGTCCACCGCAAGCCGTTTGACGCCCAGGCGCTCGCACAGGCCGCGCAGCGTCTCGCCACCGGCGACGACCAGCGTGCCAGGGCGGGGCAGCCCGCCGAGCAGGGCGGCGAAGGTCGCGCCGATGTGCCGGGCCGCGTCTGTTCGGTCGGTGCCGTCCGGCACGGCGGCGCAGACTGCGGCGGCGCCACGCTCCAGCAATGCGGTGACCGCCCCGGCCGATCCGCCGGGGCTTGGCGCCAGGCGGTGCAGGCAGGCCTCCGCCGCGGCCAACTGTGCCCGTGCCACCGGGTGGTCGGAGCCGATCAGCGCCAGCACCGGCCGCGGCAGCGCCGGACAGGGGACCGGGCGCGCGCCTGCCAGGGCGCCGGCCAGCCCGCCGGTGCCGCACCACAGCACGCGGCCGGGCAGCGACCGACCGACGGCCACGATCGCGTCGAGATCGGCATCCGTTGCCGCGTCGCACAGCTCGACCCGCGGGCCGAGGGGGCGCAGCGCGGCGCGGAGATCGACCTCGGCATCGCGCCAGCCGGCGCCGTCCCGCACCAGTTGCCGGCCGCCCCTTGTGATGCGGCCCTGAAAGGGGAAGGCCGGGGCCAGGATGCAGCGGTCGAACAACGGCAGGCAGGCCGCCAGTTCGGCCGCGACATGGCCGCGCAACAGGCTGTCGATCTTCTTGAACGCCGGCGCACCGTCGGCCAGCAGCGGGGCCAGCCTGGCCACCCGCTCGGCCGCCGCGGGGGCGTCCAGCTCCCGCGTGCCGCTGTCTATCGCCACCGCGCCTGAAGGGACGGCGGCGGCGGACCACACCACCGGCACCGGCCCGGTCAGCGGCACGAAGCGGGCGGCGCTGTCCAGCGCGCCGGTCAGGTCGTCGGCGAGCAGGCGCAGCATGGTCAGTACATGTTGTGCCCGCCGTTGACGTGCAGCACCTGGCCGGAAACGTAGCCGCCCGCCGGGCTGGCCAGGAACAGGCAGGCGCCGGCGATCTCGTCCACGTCGCCGTAGCGGCCCAGCGGGATCTCCGCGGTGACCCGCTCCCGCGGCTGGTGCACGTATTGCGTCCAGTCACGCACCGTCTCGATCGGTCCGGGGGAGACGGTGTTGGCGGTGATGCCGTCCGCGCCGAATTCGCGGGCGATCGCCTTGGCCAGCCCGTGCATGCCCGACTTGGCTGCCAGGTTCGGCGCCCGGTGGGTCACGTGGCCCCAGAACCCGTCGGCGCCGGAGATCACGATCACCCGCCCCCACTTGCGCGCCCGCATGTGCGGAATGGCGTGCCGCGCCAGGTAGAAGGAGGCGGACAGGTTGGTGCGCAGCACCGCATCCCACTCCTCCGGCGTGATTTCCAGGAAGGCGCGGTATTTGCGGATGCCGACATTGGACACGACGATGTCCAGGCCGCCGAACGCCTCCACCGCGCTGCCGACCAGGCGGCCCACCGCGGCATCGTCCGACACGTCGGCCAGGACCGGCAGCGCTTCCCCGCCGCGGTCGCGGATGCCCTGCGCGACTTCCTCCAGCGCCGCGCCATCCCGATGGCCGTTCACCACCACCCGGGCGCCCGCCGCAGCAAACGCCTCGGCGATCGCTCGGCCGATATTGCGGCCGGAGCCGGTGACCAGGGCGACGCGCCCGTCGAGCCGGAAGTTATCGGTTGTCAGCATACGGACGCTCCCATGAGGTCTGTTGTTTGCGGTCCGCTACCCGCAGGCGTTGCCGCGCAGGGTGTAGGACCGCACGATGTTGTCGGTCGCGGCGAAGGTGGTCTCGCAGATCCGGTTCACCACCTCCGGCGGGAACCCGGCGCCGTACCAGCCCCAGTAGGGCGGTCCCCAGCCGTACGGGGGTATGCCGGGAATGACTTCCACGCGGCTCTCGGTATAGGCGAGGTACTGGATGCCGTTGGTGGTGTAGGTCCGGTTCGGCACCCCGGCCACCTGCACCAGGTACGACACGGGCTGGCCGATGAACTGCGACAGGTAGGCCTGCCGCTGCGCCAGTCCATTGGTGCAGCCGGCCATCAGCAGCAGCACCAGCACAGGCACGATTCGGCGCATCGGGTGACCTCCACGTCTATCGGAACGACTGTCGTGAAATTGCGACTTTACGCAAGATCGGCCGGTGGCAGCCACAAAACCTGGGCGATCCGGTCGGCGCCGGCGGCCAGCATCGCCAGGCGGTCGAACCCCAGCGCGATGCCGGCGGATGGCGGCATGCCGAATTCGAGCGCGGCGAGGAAGTCCTCATCCAGCGGCCAGTCCGGCCCATACAGCGCGTGGCGGCGCTGGCGGTCGGCCAGGAAGCGGGCGCGCTGCTCCACGGGGTCGGTCAGCTCGACGAAGGCGTTGGCGAGTTCGAGGCCGCAGACGAACAGCTCGAATCGTTCGGCGACACGCGGGTCGGCCGGGTCGCGCCGGGCCAGCGCCGCCTGCGGCGCCGGCCAGTGGGTCAGGAAGGTGGGATGGGCGCGGCCGAGCTGCGGCTCGATGCGCTCCAGAAGGAGGCGGAAGAACAGGTCTTCCCAGGTTTCGCCGTCCCGCAGCCGGGTGCCGGCCGAGGCGGCCAGGGCAGGGGCGTCCTCCAGCGTGCCCAGCAGGTCCGCGCCGGCATGGCGGGCGAAGGCGTCGGCGACGGTCAGGCGCTCGATGGCGCCCAGGTCGGTGGTGATGCCGCGGCAGGTCACGGTGGGGGGCAGCACGGCGCGCAGCAGGGCGGTGGTCTCCGCGATCAGCGCGTCCATGCCGGCGCCGGGGCGGTACCATTCCAGCATGGTGAACTCGGGGGCGTGCAGTGCGCTGCCCTCGCCGTTCCGCCACACCCGGGCGAGCTGGAAGATCGGGCCGGCGCCGGCCACCAGCAGGCGCTTCATGGCGAATTCCGGGCTGGTGTGCAGCCACAGCGGATCAGACGTGCCGTCCGGGTATTCGCGGCGCGTGGTGAAGGGGCGGAGATGCACCTCCTCGCCCGGGGCGGACACGGCATAGGGCGTTTCCACCTCGGTGTAGCCGCGGGCGGCGAAGAAGGCGCGGGTGGCGGCGGCCAGGCGGCCGCGGCGGCGCAGGAAGGGCAGGCGGCCGGCCAGGCTGTCGGGGTGCCAGGTGGGGCTGGGCATGACGCAGAGGTTACCGCCGGGCCGCCCGGGCCACGCCAGGACCACATTCCGGCCGGTTCGTGGCCTTGATGAATACCAAATGACAATCGTACACAAGCGAAAGGGCGTTCATATGGGCCTCATTCTGCTGATCCTGGTCATCCTGCTGCTGTTCGGCGGCGGTGGCTATTACGGGTACCGCTCCGGCTACTACGGCGGCGCCCCGTATGGCGGCGGACTTACCCTGATCCTGGTGATTCTGTTGCTTTTCCTGCTGTTCGGTGGCGGCGGCTACTGGCACTACTGAGCCGCCTTTGCCCGCCGCTGTCGCCGGGGCGCGGTCACGAGCGGGAGGGGCTTTGCCTCCTGCCCGCGATCGGCGTAACGCACCGCCATGCCTTCGACCACCCTGCGAACCGCCGATGCCCTGGCCGAGGCCGGGCTGATCGAGCCCACCCGGCGCGACGACATCGCCGCGGTGGAGCAGCGCTATGCCATCGCCGTCAGCCCGGCGATGCAGGCGCTGATCCGCGAGCCCGGCGACCCGATCGGCCGGCAGTTCATCCCCGACCCGGCGGAACTGACCACCGCGCCGCATGAACACGCCGACCCGATCGCCGACGACGCACTGTCGCCGATCAAAGGGGTGGTGCACCGCTATGCGGACCGCGCACTGCTGAAGCCGCTGCTGGTCTGCCCGGTGTACTGCCGGTTCTGCTTCCGCCGCGAACATGTGGGTCCCGATGGGGGCCTGCTGACCGAGGCGGAGTTGCAGGCCGCCTATGCCTGGTTCGCCGCGCATCCCGCGATTCGCGAGGTGATCCTGACCGGCGGCGATCCGCTGATGCTGTCGCCGCGCCGCCTGGCCGATATCGTATCCGCGCTGTCGCGGATCCCGCATCTGGACACGATCCGCGTGCACTCCCGCGTGCCGGTGGCCGACCCGGACCGGGTGACCGACGCGCTCGCCGCCGCGCTGGAGACCGACAAATCCATGTGGCTGGTGGTGCATGCCAACCACCCGCGCGAATTCACCCCGGAGGCGAAAGCCGCGCTGCGCCGCGTGCAGGCGCTGGGCATCCCGGTGCTGGGGCAGAGCGTGCTGCTGCGCGGCGTGAACGATTCGCCCGCGGTGCTGGAGGCGCTGTTCCGCGCCATGCTCGCGGCGCGGGTGAAGCCCTATTACCTGCACCAGTTGGACTCCGCCCCGGGCACTGCCCGGTTCCACGTGCCGATCGAACAGGGGCGGCGCCTGCTGCAAGCGTTGCGCGGGCGGGTCACCGGGTTGGCCTGGCCCACCTATGTGCTCGACATCCCCGGCGGCTTCGGCAAGGTGCCGCTTGGGCCGGAGTATCTGGAGGCGGACGGCCAGGTGCGCGATCCCGCCGGGCAGCGGCACCGGATCGACGGGTAGGCGGTTGCTTCGGCTGGGCGGTTGCTTCGGCTGGGCGGTGCTCCGAGCAGGTCGCCGCTCCGAGCAGGTCGCCGCTCCGAGCAGATCGCCGCTCCGTATCGACCGCCGGTTCGGGCAGGCTGCCGCTCCGAGCAGGCCGCCGCTTCGGATGGATTGCCGCTCCGGGAAGGCCGTCGCTCCGACGCAGGCCCGCTATGCCGCGCGGGTCAGCCGCTTCATCAGTGCCGACAGGCGGTGCCGCCGCAGCTCGCTGCGTGCCTTGGCATCGGTCGTCATGTAGTTGAGCTGCACACTGTAGCGTCGGCCGGCGAAGCTGCGGTGGCCGTGCCAGGTGTTCGCGCCGTTGGGAAACACCAGCAGCGTGCCGTCCACCGGCGGCACTTCCACGGTGTAGTCCTCCAGGTCATCCGCGTTGCGCAGCAGGCGCAGGCAGCCTTCCTGGCGGGCCCAGGCCTCGCTGGCCGGGTTCAGGTACAGCAGCACGGTCACCCGCTTGGCCGTCGAGTTGCAGTGGATACGGCCGTCCCGCTCGGTGGTCATGCCGCGCAGCGTCACCATGGTGGGGGCGTCCGACAGGTCCAGGGCGAACTTCCGCGCGATGGCCTCGCGCAGGCGCGGGCCTTCCATTGCCTGCATCAGCGCGCGCGCCGCGGGGCCGAGGGTCAGCGCGCTGGCGGGGAAGGAGCCGCGCGCCGCGATGGGCGGCAGATCCGCCAGCACCGCGCGCAGCGACTGCGGCGGCACGAAGTCGCGCACCACGACGTGCGGGAACGGTTCGGATGCCGCCGGGGTCGCGTCCAGGGCGGCGTAGTCCAGCTCGATCATTGCGTCTCCTGCGGGGCGCGTTGGCCGTGGAGGAACTGTGAACACCGGCTTAGCCGCTGTACGGCGCGCTGAGAAGCGACACTGCTGGCTGCACCGACGACCACTGCCCCCACGCCCACGCCCACGCGGACGCACGGGCAGCGGACAGGCTCGAAGACGGCCACAAACCGCCCTTCGGGGGCGGCCGGGACTACTCCGCCTCGCGCAGCTTCTCCGCCAGGTGCTTCAGGATCGCGGCGGTGGCGCCCCAGATGAAATGCTCGGGATGCGGCCAGACCCAGTATTCCCGCCAGTGGCCGCGCACCTGCCGGCGCTGGCGCTGCGGCGCCTCCGGGTCGAGCAACACCGCCAGCGGCAGCTCGAACACCGAGTTCCACCTCCTCGGGCGAGGGACGCAGTTCCAGCCCGGGTGGCAGCACGCTCAGGATCGGGGTGATGCGGAAGCCGGTGCCGGTGACATGGTCGGCCATGCGGCCCAGCACCTCGACATGGCGCCGGTCCAGGGCGACCTCTTCCTCGGCTTCGCGCAGCGCGGCGGCCTCGGGGGTCTCGCCGGGGTCCATGCGGCCGCCTGGGAAGCTCACCTGCCCGGCGTGATTGGCCAGGTGCGCGTTGCGCTTGGTCAGCAGGATGCCGGGCACCGGGCCGATTACCACCGGCACCAGCACGGCGGCCGGGATCGGCGAGACGTCCAGCACCTCCAGCACGTCGGCGCCATAGGCCACGCGGCCGTCGTCCGGCTCGGCCGCAATCGCGGCCAGCCGGGCCCGCAGCGCGTCGCCGTTCACTCTGTGCCGGGCGGCATTTCGCCGAGGGGAAAGAACTTGCCGCGGCTCCACACGCCCAGCATGCGGCGGCAGCCCACCCATTCGGGCACCGCCAGGGCGACCAGTTCGTAATAGACCGCCCGGTTGATGCGGGCCTCGATGTCCAGATGGCCGGCACCCGGGCGCACCCGCAGATAGGGCGTGGGCTCGCAGGTCAGGATGTCATGCGCCACGCGGATCGGATGCTCCGGCCCGGCGGTGATCACCTGGTCCACGTTGGTGCGGAACGACAGCACCTGGTGCCGCCCGTCGCCGGTCCAGTCCAGCTCGACTGCGACGAAGGGCGCGTCCTCCACCTCGATCCGGCCGCGTTCAGCCGGTGTCTGCAGGCAGAACCCGCCGTCCGCATCGCGCCGCAGCACGCTGGCGAACAGGCACACCAACTCCTTCCGGTTGATCGGTGTGCCGCGGTACAGCCACGTGCCGTCACGGCGGATCAGGAAGGGCAGGTCGCCACAGTCGACCGGCGCACGACGCGGGCGTCGCGCCGGTGCATCGGCAAAGGCCAGTGGTCCACCAGCAATATTTGTGGCCGCCCGGCCGTGGGCGATCGTCGCCGCGATTGTCGCGGGTGAACTGGCCTCGTTCACGGAACCAACTCCAGTCTTCGGGGAAATTCCTCTCCGATACGCGATATAGGAAGCATCCCCCGGCCGCGGAAAGTGCCTATATGTCTGCCGGCGAGAAAACCCACAGAGCGAGTGTGCTATGGCGGCGGGTATGGCGGCGGCGCCACAGGGTGCGGCGAATACGGGAATGATGGCGCCGCCACAGGATCCCGGCGACATCATCGGTGACGTTGAGGCTCTGGGTGCGCAGGTTGGCCGGGTGCGCGCGGCGATCGGCCGGGTGATCTTCGGCCAGGATGAGGTCATCGACCAGACCCTGATCACGCTGCTGTCCGGCGGCCATGTGCTGCTGGTGGGGGTGCCCGGCCTGGGCAAGAGCCGGCTGGTGGAGACGCTGGGCGTGGTGCTGGGCCTGGCGACCAACCGGGTACAGTTCACCCCCGACCTGATGCCGGCCGACATCATCGGCAGCGAGGTACTGGAGGAGGTCGAGGGTCGCCGCAGCTTCCGCTTCGTGCCCGGCCCGGTGTTCTGCCAGTTGCTGATGGCCGACGAGATCAACCGCGCCAGCCCGCGCACCCAGTCGGCGCTGCTTCAGGCGATGCAGGAGCAGCGGGTGGCGATGGGCGGGGTGGAACACATCCTGCCGCGGCCGTTCCACGTGCTGGCGACGCAGAACCCGATCGAGCAGGAGGGCACCTATCCGCTGCCGGAAGCCCAGCTCGACCGCTTTCTGCTGGAAGTGGTGGTGGGCTACCCCGAGCTGGAGGCGGAGCGCGCCATGCTGTTGGCCACCACCGGCGCCACCGATGCCCGGGCCGAGCAGGCGATGACGGCCGAGGAACTGATCGCCGCCCAGGCGCTGATCCGCCGCGTGCCGGTGGGGGAGAAGGTGCTGGACTCGATCCTGGCGCTGGTCCGTGGCGGGCGGCCGGAGACGAGCGACGACGAGACGGTGCGGCGCCACGTTGCCTGGGGTCCGGGCCCGCGCGCGGCGCAGGCGCTGATGCTGGCGAGCCGGGCGCGGGCGCTGTTGGGCGGGCGCCTGGCGCCGAGCGTGGATGACGTGGTGGCGCTGGCGCGGCCGGTGCTGCGGCACCGGATGGCGCTGAATTTCTCCGCGCGGGCGGATGGGGTGGCGCTGGCCGACGTGATCGACCGGCTGGTGGACAAACTTGGCTGAGCTCGTTTGCCGCGCGGGCCCCGTAGAACGTTTGCCGCGCGGGGCGGGCGCCGCACAACGTTTGTCGCGCGGGGCGGGCGCCGCACAACGTTTGTCGCGCGGGCTCCGTAAAACAGCGTCGCGCAGGCCCCGTACGACGGCGTCGCGCAGGTCCCGTACAACGGAGTCGCGGGGGCTTCGTACAATGGCGTCGCGCAGGTCCCGTACAATCGCGTCATGGCCGGCCCCCGAGCCGGCCATCTACCCCCGTCAGACCGTGCCGGCACGCCCCAGCGCGACCCGATCGGTGGGGGGCGGATGGCCGGCTCGGGGGCCGGCCATGACGGGAATTTCCGGGGGCGATGCGGCACCGCGATATGCGCCACCACGCGGCCCGTCCGCCATCCACAGCACCACCCCCATCACCACCCCCATCACCACCCCCATCACGACCCCCAGCACCACCCCCGCACGCGAGCCCCCCCACCCGAACCAGCCCCCGCGCGGGGGAAGGGAACGCTGATGCCCATCACCCCACGTCGGGCGGAGGCGCTGGCGTCCAGCCTGCCGCCGCTGCTGGTGGCAGCCGAACGCGTGGCCAGCACCGTGGCGCAGGGGGTGCACGGGCGCCGGCGGGTGGGACAGGGGGACAGTTTCTGGCAGTTCCGCCGCTTCGTCACCGGCGATCCCGTCGGCCGTATCGACTGGCGCCAGTCCGCCAAGTCCGGCCGCCCCGCGCCGCTCGGCTGGTTCGTGCGCGAAACGGAATGGGAGGCCGCGCAGACCGTCTGCCTCTGGCGCGACGGCTCGCCTTCGATGCGCTGGCACTCGCGCGCCGTGCCGGTCGAGAAGCGCGAACGGGCCGACCTGCTGCTGCTCGCCCTGGCGTCGCTGCTGCTGCGCGGCGGCGAGCGGGTGCTGATGCTGCGTGAGGGCGCGCGTGCGGCATCCGGGCGCGGCGGGCTGGACCGGCTGGCCGAGGACCTGGCCCTGCTGCCGGACGAGCCCGGCGGGTTGCCGCCGCCGCTGCCATTACCTCGCCACGGCTGCGTGGTTCTGCTTGGAGACTTCCTGAGCCCGCTCGAGGAGATCCAGTCCCTGGTCGGACGTCTCGCCGCCGCGCCTTCCACCGGCTACCTGCTGCAGATCCTCGACCCCGCCGAGGCGCTGCTGCCCTATGCCGGCCGCATCCGCTTCCGCGGGCTGGAACATGAGGGTGACACGCTGATCCCGCGCGTCGAATTGGTGCGGGACGCCTATACCCGCCGATTGAAGGCACAGCAGGACGGCATAGCGGCAATTTGTAGCGCCGCCGGGTTCGGTTTCGGTATTCATCGTACCGACCACCCGCCGGAAACCGCGTTGCTCGCCTTGTACACCGCTCTGGGCCTCAGATGATCTTTGCCGCACCCTGGGTGCTGCTTGCCTTGCCGGCCCTGCCGCTGCTCTGGTGGCTGCTGCGCGTCACACCGCCGGCCCCGCGCAGCGAGAGCTTCCCCGCCATCCGCCTGCTTCTGGGCCTGCACGCCACCGAGGAAACGCCGGCCCGCACCCCCTGGTGGCTGATGGCACTGCGGCTGGCCGCCGCCACGCTGGTGATCGTCGCCCTGGCTCGGCCGGTGCTGAACGCGGGGTCGGAATTCGCCGGCAGCGGGCCGGTGCTGCTGGTGGTGGACAATGGCTGGGCCTCGGCCGCCGACTGGCCGAAGCGCATGCAGGCGGCCAATACCATGCTGGACCGTGCGGCCCGCGCCGGCCGGCCGGCGGCGCTGCTGGCCACCGCGCCGGGCGAGACCGGGGCCGACCCGCAGATCACCCCCGTGATGCCCATCCCGGATCTCCGCGCCCGGCTGGCGGCGCTGCGGCCGGAGCCCTGGCCGGTGGACCGGGCCGCGGCGGCCGCGGCGCTCCGGCAGTGGCACCATGACGGCACTGCCGTCGTGTATGTCGCCGACGGGCTGACCGACGGCACCGACTTCTCCGGCTTTTCCGATGCGCTGGGCAACGCCGGTGCGGTGCGCGAGTTGTGCTGCGACACCAGCCCCACGCGCATGCTGCTGCCGCCCGACAGCCAGGCCAGCCAGTTGATGGTGCACATGGCGCAGGCGCCGCAGCCGGCGCAGACGCAGGCGGTGGTGCTGGCGCAGACCGGCGACGGCCGCACCCTGGCGCGCGCCACCATGACGCTGCCGGCCGGCACCTCCGCCGGTTCGGTGGGCATTTCCCTGCCGCCGGAGATGCGCAACCAACTCGCTCGCCTCGTCCTGCAGGGCCCGCCCTCGGCCGGTTCGGTGTTCCTGCTGGACGAGCGCTGGCGCCGGCGTCCGGTCGGCCTGGTCGCCGGCGACCAGGCCACGGCCGACACGCCGTTCACCGGATCGCTGTATTTCCTCACCCGGGCACTGGAACCGTACACCGAACTGCGGCAGGGCAGCGTCGAGACGCTGCTGAAACGCAAGCTGTCGGTGCTGATCCTGGCCGACGACCCGCTGCCGTCCGGCCCGGAGCGGGACGCCGTCGCCAAATGGGTGGAACAGGGCGGGCTGCTGATCCGCTTCGCCGGCCCGCGCACCGCCGAGCAGCCGATCGGCGAGACCGACCCGCTGATGCCGGTCAAGCTGCTGGGCGGCGATCGCCAACTGGGCGGCGCGATGTCGTGGAGCAAGCCGGCCGGGCTGGCGCCGTTCCCCACCAACTCGCCCTTCGCCGGGCTGGCGGTGCCGGCCGACGTGACCGTGACGCGCCAGGTGCTGGCGCAGCCGAGTGCGGACCTGGCGGCGCATACCTGGGCGACGTTGAAGGACGGCACGCCGCTGGTCACCGAAGCCACCAAGGGCGCCGGCCGCATCGTGCTGTTTCACGTCACCGCCAATGCCGACTGGTCCAACCTGCCGTTGTCCGGGCTGATGGTGGACATGCTGCGCCGGCTGGTGGCGCTGTCGGCCGGGGTGGTGACCGAGCAGCCGCATACGCTGCTGTCTCCGGCCGAGACGCTGGACGGGTTCGGCCTGCTGTCCACGCCGCCGCAATCGGCCATCGGCCTGGCAGCGGACGAATTCGACACGGCGGTGATCTCGCCGAAACATCCGCCCGGGCTTTACGGGCCCGAGAACGGGCGCCGGGCACTGAACCTGGGCGCGGGCGTGCCGGCGCCGGAGGTGGCGCCGATGGTGTCCGGCGCGCGGGTCGAGCAACTGTCCACCGCCGTGCCGGAGCGTGAACTGGGCCCGCCGCTGCTGGCCCTGGCGGTGCTGCTGCTGGCCATCGACATGGTCGTCGCGCTGGGCCTGCGGGGCCTGCTGCGGGCCCGCACGGCGGTGGTGCTGCTGCCGCTGCTGCTGGCCGGCGTGCCGTCCGCGCATGCGCTGGAGACCGTTTCAAATCCGGCGCTGGCGACGCGGCTGGCCTACGTGATCACCGACGACCCGCAGGTGAACACCGTGGCGAAGGAAGGGCTGGAAGGCCTGTCGGAATACGTCAACCGGCGGACTGCCGCGGCCCTGGTGGAGCCGGACGGCGTGACTCCCGGCAAGGACGATCTGAGTTTCTATCCGCTGCTCTACTGGCCGATCACCGCGGACGCGCAGCCCCTGACGGCGGATCAGGCCGCGGCGCTGAACAAGTTCATGAGCAATGGCGGCATCATCCTGATCGACACGCGGGATTCCGGGTCTGGCTCGGGGTTCGCACCCGGCACGGATGCGGCGCTGCGGCGGGTGGCGAAGGGCCTGGTGATCCCGCCGCTGGCGCCGCTGACCACCGACCACGTGCTGGCGCGGTCGTTCTACCTGCTGCACGACTTCCCCGGGCGCTACACCGGCGCGACGGTCTGGGTGCAGCGCGATCAGGACCGGGCGAACGACAGCGTCAGCCCGGTGATCATCGGCGGCAACGACTGGGCGGCGGCCTGGGCGGTGGATGCCTCCGGCCGCAATCCCTACGCGGTGATCCCGGGCGGGGCGGAGCAGCGCACGATTGCCTACCGGTTCGGGGTGAACCTGGTGATGTACGCGCTGACCGGGAACTACAAGGGCGACCAGGTGCACGTGCCGGCCATCCTCGAGAGGCTGGGGCAATGAGAGGTGTGCCTGGGAGTGGTGTGTCTGGGGGAGGCGTGCCTGAAAAAGGCGTGTCTGAGAGTGGCGTGTCTGAGAGTGGCGTGCCTGGGAGGAGGCGTGCCTGGGAGAGGCAGGCCTGCCGTCCGGGGTGCCCGCCACCTGCGACTGTGCTGCACGCGCGCGGGGGAAATCCTGCATGGCCAGCCTTTGCTCTTGCGCGCCCGGTTCGGCACGCGGGTCCCGTACAATCGTGTCATGGCCGGCCCCCGAGCCGGCCATCTGCCCCCGGCAGAGCGGGCCGGTTGCAGCGTGACCCGATCGTCCCGGGGTAGATGGCCGGCTCGGGGGCCGGCCATGACGCGGTTGCACCGGGGCGATGCGGCTTATTGGGGAGCCTGCAAGCTCCAGCCGGCCATGACCCCGGGATGTATTGCCGGCGGCGAACGCGCGCCGCTGCCGAACCGGCCCGCCCTGACCCCGGAGCCGGCCGATGCATCCTGAACAGGCGATCGCCGCACTGCGCTTCGATCCGCTGATCCCGCTCTGGGCCATCGCGCTGTTGAGCACGATCGCCGTGCTGGTGGTCGCCCTGGGCGCCTGGCGGCGCGCGCGCGGGACGCTGCTGCGCCTGGCCGCCTTCGCGGTGCTGCTGCTGTGGCTCGCCGGGCCGCGGCTGGTGCAGGAGACGCGGCAGGGCCTGCCCGATATCGGCCTGCTGGTGGTGGACCACAGCGACTCGATGAAGATCGGCGACCGTGCCGCCCTGGCCGAGAAAGCCCGCGCCGCCATCGCCGCCCAGGCGCAGAAGCTGCCCGGCCTGGACCTGCGCACCATCACCGTGCCGGAAAGCGGCGACTCCGGCACGAAGCTGTTCGCGGCGATCAACCGGGCCATGGCCGACATCCCGCGGTCCCGCATGGCCGGCACCATCGCCATCACCGACGGCGAGATCCACGACCTGCCCAGGACCACCCCCGGCGGCGCGCCGCTGAACGTGCTGATCCCGGCCAAGGGGGAGCAGGTGGACCGTCGCCTGCGGGTGATCGAAGCCCCCGGCTACGGCATCGTCGGCAAGTCGGTGACGCTGAAAGTGGCGATCGACGACCTGGGCGTGGCGCATCCGAAGGAGTCCGCCAACCTGACGATCCGCCGCGACGGCGAGCCGCCGCGGGTGGAGAACGTGCCGACCGGCCGCGAGCAGGACATCACCGTGCCGATCACCCGGGCCGGCCCGACCGTGGTGGAGATGTCGGCCGACCACCTGCCGGGCGAGGTCTCCACCCTGAACAACCGCGCGGTGGTGGAGATCAACGGGGTGCGCGACCGGCTGCGGGTGCTGCTGATCTCCGGCGCGCCCACGCCGGGCGAGCGCACCTGGCGGCGGCTGCTGAAATCCGATCCCTCGGTGGACCTGGTGCACTTCACCATCCTGCGCCCGCCCGACAAGGACGACCTGACGCCGCTGAACCAACTGGCGCTGATTGCCTTTCCGGTGCGGGAGCTGTTCCAGGAGAAGATCGGCGAGTTCGACCTGATCATCCTGGACCGCTTCCAGAACCGGGGCCTGCTGCCGCAGCCGTACCTCGCCAATATTGCCGAACGGGTGCGCGAGGGCGGGGCGCTGCTGCTGAATGTCGGGCCGGAGTTCTCGGGGTCTGCCAGCCTGGCCGCGACGCCGCTGGGCAGCGTGCTGCCGGCGGCGCCCACGGCGTTCGGCGCGGTGGCGGATGGCCGGTTCCGCCCGCGCGTGACGGCACTGGGCCAGCGCGACCCCGTCACCGAGGACCTGCCCGGCGCCAACCCGCCCGGCAAGCCGGATGCGACTCCCACCTGGGGATCCTGGTACCGCCACATCGTGCCGACCGACGTGCACGGCGAAGTGCTGATGAAGACCCCCGACGGCGCCCCGCTGCTGATCCTGGACCGCGTGGGCAAGGGGCGCACGGCGCTGCTGCTGTCCGACCAGATCTGGCTGTGGTCGCGCGGCCACCAGGGCGGTGGGCCGCAGGCGGAACTGCTGAAGCGCGTGGCGCACTGGCTGATGAAGGAGCCCGCGCTGGAGGAGAACGCGCTGGTGGCGCATGTCGCCGACGGGCGGCTGACCATCCAGCGACGCTCGCTGGATCCCACGCCGCCCGGCGACGTGACCGTCACCGATCCCGACGGCAAGACGCAGAAGCTGGCGCTGAAGCAGACAGGTCCCGGCCGCGCCACGGCGGCGCTGCCGGCCACCACGCCGGGCGTGTGGCAGGTGACCGACGGCAAGCGCACCGCCTATGCCGCGGCCGGCGCGGCGAACCCGCTGGAAATCGCCGACCTGCGCGCCACGGCCAGCGTCATGGGGCACCTGGCGCGTGAGTCCGGCGGCGGCGTGCACTGGCTGGGCACCGTGGCACAGCCCGATATCCCGGACCTGCGGCGCACCGAGCCGGACCGTTCCGC
Organism: uncultured Alphaproteobacteria bacterium; assembly: GCA_963721065.1. Taxonomy (GTDB): domain Bacteria; phylum Pseudomonadota; class Alphaproteobacteria; order Acetobacterales; family Acetobacteraceae; genus CAWBLP01. Next base: position 337,293 of record CAVRHO010000004.1, on the reverse strand, counting down.
CTCCGGCAGCACGTGGGTGGGGCTGGAGCGTCGCTACGACCACCTGGTGACGGGCGTGTCGGCGCTGACGCTGTTCCCGCCCTGGGCGGCGCTGCCGCTGCTGCTGGGCCTGATGGTGCTGGCCTGGCGGCGTGAGGGGCGGTGACCGGAAGCCGCGGTTCGTTGCACGTACGTGGAGGGCTGCGGCCAGTCACCGGCGGCGGGCGCGGCCGTCCCACCGGCCGGTATCGCGGTCCGTGCAGGGGCGTGACCCAAGGTTGTGGCTCGCGGCAAGAACTTCTTGATTTTCGTATCGCGTCGGCCTTGAAACGCGCGGCGCCACCAACCTGTCACCCAGCCATTGACCCGTGGCTGAGCTCGGATCGCCCATGGACATCCTCTACGTCGCCCATTGCGTGCCCTGGCCGCCCGACAGGGGTGAGCGCAGCCGCGCCTTCCATTTGCTCCGGCGGCTGGCGGAACGTCACCGTGTGCATCTCGCCTGCATCGCGCACACCCCGGCGGAGGCAGCCTGTCTCTCGCCGCTGCGCGACCAGTTGGCGTCGGTGCGGATCGAGCCGCTGGATGTGCGCCGGGCGGTCCTGCGTGGCGTCCGCGCCGTGGCGCGCGGCCGGTCCTTCACCACGGCCTTCCATGCGATCCCGGAACTGCAGGCGCATGTGAAATCGGTGCTGGCTGACAATCCGGTCCGGGCGGTGGTGCTGGGGTCCCCGGCCACCGCCGGTTATGCGCCGGTGACGGTGCCGTTCCTGGCCGATTGGGGCGATGTCGATTTGGAAAGATACCGGAACCTCGCCCGCATGCGCTTCCCGGGCCTGCCGCACCGGCTGGAGGCGCTGCTGCTGCGCCGGGACGAACGGCGCTGTGCCCTGCGCGCGCGGCGAACCTTTGTGACTACGCCGGACCAGTTGCGTCCGTTCCGGCGGATTGTCCCGGATACGCAGCTTGCCTGCTCGGGGGACGGCGTGGATGTGGGGTATTTCAACCCCGGGCGGTGTCTGGAAATCCCGGACTCGCTTGCGGCCCGCAACTATCTCGTGTTCGCCGGCGTGCTGGACGATGCCGCCGATGTGGACGCTGTGCGCTGGTTCGCCGACCTTGTGTTCCCGCGGCTGCGTGCCCGCGACTGCAGCCTGGAGCTTCTCCTCGTCGGGCCCCGTCCCACCCGCGACATCCTGGCGCTCGGCCAGCGGGACGGCATCACGGTGACCGGGGCGGTGGAGGACGTGCGGCCCTATCTGGCTGCGGCGCGCGCGGCGATCGCACCGCAGCGCCTGGCGGGCCGGGCGCGTCACACCGTGCTGGAGGCGTTGGCGATGGGCAAGCGCGTGCTGGCCTCGGACGCGGTGTGCCGCACCTTCAGGCCGGAATTGCCGCCGGGTGTGGTGCGCTGCCCGGCGGCCGCGGACTATGTCGCCGCTGCCGCGGACCTGCCGGCGGCAGGCTCCACCGCACCCGGCATCAGCGAGGCAGCGCGGCTGCGCTTTTCCTGGAAAGGCAATCTCGCGCCGATCATTGCGGAACTGGACGCGATCGAGCGGGAGGGCGAGCGTCTGAAGCGTGCGGCGTGACGCACGACGGCATTATGTCGTCGTGGCGGACCACCTGTTGTCCGAACTGGTGGCGTCGGAATACCGGAGCGTTGCGCCGAGAGGCGGCGTCATGCCGACGGTTGGAAGCTCAGGCGTGTATCACACCGTCGGTGGCTGGCCTTACCTCACCCTCGATCGCGCCATCGCGCATCGAGATCAGCCGGTCGAACCGGCTGAAGATGGTCTCGTCATGCGTCACCACGAGAACGGTCGCCTGCTGATCGACTGCGATCCGATGCAACAGGTCCATCACCACGCCAGCCCGTTGGGTATCCAGCGGCGCTGTCGGTTCATCAGCCAGGATGATGCGCGGCGCGTTGGCAAGGGCGCGTGCGATTGCCACGCGCTGTGCCTCGCCCCCCGAGAGTTCCGACGGCATGGCGTGCCGCCGGTGTGCGATTCCAAGGTATGCGAGCAGGTCCACGGCGCGGGCCCGTGCAGCCCGCGGCGCGACGCCGGCAAGTTCCATTGCCTCCATGACGTTCTCGGTCGCGTTCAGGAAAGGCAGCAGGTTGTGGATCTGAAAGACGAAGCCGATCTGGGTCAGCCGCAGCCGGCGCAGGTCACGCCGCAACCACCGCCCGTCATAGATCGGCTCTCCGTCGAGTTGCATGCGGCCTGCGCTGGGTTCCGTGACGCAGCCGACGACGTTCAGCAAGGTGCTCTTGCCCGATCCGCTTGGCCCGCGCAGCCCCACGGCTTCCCCCGCGCGCAGGCTGAGATGGATGTCGCGCAATGCATCGACACGGGTCTCGCCGGCGCCGTAGTGCTTGCTGATTCCCGACAGTTCCACGCGCAGAACTCCGGACGCGGGCTCAGCCACTGCCGAGCGCCTTCGCCGGATCGACCCGCACAGCGGCGCGCACGGCAAGCAACGAACCAAGCAGACAAACGACGATCACGATGACGAACAGTATCGCAAGGTCCCGCGGCTCGATTTGCACCCGCCGCGGGAAGTGGTCTTTCACCGCCGAGATCAGTGCCAGGCCAAGCAGGAAGCCACCGGTCCCCAGTGCGAGCGCCTGTTGCACGATCAGGCCCACGATGGTGCGGTCCGGCGCGCCGATCAACTTCAGCGTGGCGATCGAGCGCAGCTTGTCCATGGTCAGCGTATAGATGATCAGGGCGATGATCACCGCCGATACGGCGATCAGGATGGTCATGAACATGCCAAGCTGGCGCTGCATCTTATCGATCACGAACGCGGTCAGGAAGGTTTCTTCCCGCTGTTCCGTGATTGCGCCGAGGTGCTTCCAGCTTTCGATCTCGGCTGCCACCGCCGCCGGTGACGCATAGGGCGTCAGGCGCACCAGCACCGCGTTGATATCCGTGGTGGTTCTGGGCGGGCGCCCGGACGCTGCCTCGCGACGTTGCAGTGCCGGTGGCACGGCGAACTGCAACGCTTCCGCATCCTGCAGCGTCACCCAAGCGACAGCGTCGCCTGCGGAGGTGGTCATGCCGCGGGTCAGCCCGACCACCGTGTAATCGTCCCGATAGGGGCCGAGCGGCACCTGCTCACCCAGTTCCAGTCCCGAGGAGCGGTCAACAACGATCTGATAGTGGCTTTCGGTCAGCCCGTGACCGGCAACGAGGTTGGAGGGACCGCCCGGGCGTCCGATTTCGTAGCCCTGCAGCATCAGCCGCACCGGCTTGCCGGCGACCGCGGTTTGCACGGTCTGAAATGTCACCGCGCCGGCCGCGGCAACGCCAGGGATGCGGCGCACCAGGTCGCGCGTGTCCCGCGGAATGCGCGACGGTTCGGCGAACGGACCGAACGTGTCAGGCTGCACCACCCAGAGCGCAGCATGTTCGGAGCGCGGCAGGCGCAGGGCGTCGGCCAATGCGCCCTCATAGATACCCGTCATTGAAATGACGACGCCAAGAAGCAGGCCGAGACCGATGGTGGTGAGCAGGAAACGGGGCGCGTTGTGGCGCATGTCGCGGACAGCCAGGTTCATCGGCCAGTGTCCTGCGCCACGACGGCACGGCGGCCGACGGAAAGTCCGGAGGTTGGCGCCGTCACCACTTGTGCTCCATCCGGCAGTCCGCCGGTTATCGGCAGGCGGCCGTCCAGCAGTTCCGGACCGAATGCGACCCGGCGCTTCTGCAGCCTTCCGGACTCGAGTGTCCACACCGTACCGCGCGATCCCCTGAGATCGCTGACGGCAGTGGCCGGCACCGCCACGGCGCGCGCGAGGGTCCCGGTGGTGATGAAGACCTGGGCTTGTTCGGCAAGGTGGATCTTCGCCGGAACCTGGTCGAACGCGATATCGACCAGCCGCTCCTCATTCACCGGGTCACTTTGGATTTCGATACGGGCGATATGGCCCGGGAGGCGGTGTGAAGGCGCGGAGCGCAGCACGATCGTCGCGGGCTGCCCGACGGCGAGCCGGCCTGCCAGACGTTCGTCCACGTAGCTCAGCACCCAGATCGTGTCCGGATCGACCAGGGTGAACACCGACTGGCCCGGCACCGGCATGCTGCCGAGCTGCAGATTGCGCGCGACCACCAGCGCATCGTAGGGCGCCCGCAACGTATCGTTGTCCACGGCGACCTTGGCGTAGGCTTCCTGCGCCTGCGCGGCGGCCAGCGAGGCCTGGTCCACCGTGACCTCGCTGCGGGCGACCTGCAGGCTGGCCCGCGCGACACGTTGGGCGGCGTCTGCGGTTTGCGCTTCCTCGGTCGAGACCACGCCGTTTGGTACGAGCCTGGCCCGGCGGTTGCTGATGTTCTCGGCGTTGGTGAGGTTGGCGGCGGCGCTGGCGACGTCGGCGTTCGCCTTGGTGATGTTGGCCTGTGCCTGCGCCACGGCGGCACGGGCAGACGCAAGCTGTGCGACCACGTCGCGGTCATCGAGTTTGGCCAGCACACTGCCGGCACCCACCCGGTCGCCTGCGTCCGCGTTCAGTGCGACCAGCACGCCGGCTACCTTGAAGCCGACATTGGACTGCACACGGGCGCCCACGGTGCCCAGGCCGAAGACCTGCTCGGGAAGGTTGGCGGCGACACGCGCGACCTGCACCTGATAGGGACGCAGGTGTGCATTCCAGAGGTACGATCCGATTCCTGCTGCCAGCAGCAGAATTACGCCGATCCAGACAAGCGGACGCAGCGGTGGACGGTCAAATCGGCGGCGCGACGCCTTCCTGTCGGAACCGACAGAAGACGGAAGCTCTGTCGGCAGGCTGGCAGGCTGCAAGGGCAGCAGAGACATGCTTGTTCTCCCGTCCCGACGGGACTGCCTCAGACGGCCGGCGATGGCATGGCTGGCGGTCGGATATGCCGTGTCCGTGCCACGGGCCGGTCAAGGGCGTCTTGATTTGCATCAATGTGTTCCGCCCGAACCAGCAGGCGAGGCGAGGCGCCAGCGAGGTGTTCGGCCCGTGCTGATTGCGAACCAGAAGACAGCAGTGCTTCAGGGCTGGTGTTCGCCAGTTCTGCCGGCGGCGGCTGGGAGATCACGCGGGCGGCGCACGATGTGCAGCACCGCTGCGGGCAGCAGCAGCAGCAGCGCCAGAAGCACGCAGGCCAGTGCGGCGGCGGTGGGCCAGTCGCGGTTGGCGAAGAACTCGGCCCACAGCACGCGGCCGATCAGTTGCGCCTGCGGGCCGCCGAGCAGCTCGGGGATGACGAACTCGCCGACGGCGGGGATGAAGACCAGCAGGATGCCGGCCCGGATTCCCGGCAGCGACAGCGGCAGGGTGACGCGCAGGAACGCGCGCCAGGGCGGGGCGCCCAGGTCGGACGCCGCCTCCAGCAGCACCGGGTCGAGCTGCGACAGCCGGGTGTACAGCGGCAGCACCATGAAGGGCAGGTAGGTATAGACCATGCCGATGTACATGGCCGTGTCGGTGTAGAGCAGGCGCACCGAGCCGAACCCCAGCCAGACCAGGGCGGTGTTGATCCAGCCGCCGTCCGACAGCAGCCCGATCCAGGCGTTCAGCCGCATCAGGAAGCCGGTCCAGAACGGCAGCATCACCGCGAGCAGGAGGGCATTGCGTTGCCGTTGGGGCGCCCGCGCGATGGCCAGCGCCATGGGATAGCCGGCCAGCAGGCACACCAGGGTGGCGCCGCCGGCGACTTTCAGGCTGAGCAGCAGGCTGTGCCGGTACAGCGGATCCGTCAGCACCAGTCGGAAGTTTTCCAGCGTCGGCTGCGCCAGCGAGAACGGCGGGATGCGCAACGCCGGTTGTGCCAGCGCGATGGCAAACACGATCAGCGCAGGTGCCACCAGCATGGCCAGCAGCCAGGCCCAGGGCACCGCGAGCACAGCGGGTCGCCTCAGCCTGGCGACGTATGCAGCGGCCGGCCCACGACGCCCGAGAGCGTTTCGCCCCGGTGCGCCATCATTGCAGGTCCGTGCAGGCGGTTGCGGCATCAGGATAGGTTCTGCATCTCGGTCAAAGATGCAATGCAGCTTGCCAGTTGTTCGCCGGTCACCGGCTTGCGCACGACGCGGAAGCGGCCCCCGGTGCTCTGGGCGGCGAGCGCGGTGCCCTCGCCCATGTGGCCCGTCAGCAGGATGGCCGGCAGCCCGGCATGACGGCTCCAGACTGTACGGAGAAAGGAAGCTCCGTCCATTTCATGCATGACCTGATCCGAGATCACCAGATCGACTTGCGGACCGGCGTGCAGAATCTCCAGTGCGGCTGCGGGGCCGCCAGCCTCGATCACGTGGAAGCCGCGCAGGGCCAGTTGCTCGGAGAGCACCTGGCGCACCAGGACTTCATCCTCGACCAGCAGAATGCGATGCGGCAGCCGCGCCGGGGGCAAAGCCGTCTCACCGGCTGGCTTCGCCCGGGCTTCAGCTTCGGGCGGTGCGACCGGAAGCCACAGCGTTACCACCGTTCCCTGGTCGATCTCACTGGTGATCGTCAGGGCGCCACCGCTCTGCTCGGCGAAGCCTCGCGCCATGGAGAGGCCCAACCCCGTGCCCTTGCCCGCCGCCTTGGTGGTGAAGAACGGCTCTGACGCGCGGGCGAGCGCTTCAGGGGCCATGCCCGTTCCGGTATCGGCGACGCTCAGCCGGATATAGGCGCCCGGACGAAGGGCACCGTTATCGGATCCGTCCGGAAACGTCTCTGATGTGGCAGAGAAGGTAAGCGTGCCGCCCTCCGGCATGGCGTCGCGCGCATTGGCCGCCAGGTTCACCAGAACCGATTCCAACTGGCCGCGATCGACCAGCACCGGTGGCACTGCGTTCCCGGTGTCCACAGACACCGTGATGGCTGCTCCCAGTGCCAGCATTTCACGCAGGTCCTCAAGCAAGGCCGGGACATGCACCACTTCGGCGTTCAGCGCGTCGCAGCGCGCGAAGGCCAGCAGGCGACGGGTGATGGAACTGCCGCGCTGGGCGGCGTTCTCGATCATGCCGGCGAACCGCTGGACCCGTGCCGCGTCGGTGGCATGCGACCGGATCAGGCCCGCCCCACCGTGGACCGTCTGCAACACGTTGTTGAAATCGTGGGCGATGCCGCCGGCGAGCTCACCCAGGGCAGCCATCTTCTCTGCCTGCCGCAACCGTGCCTCGCTTTCGTGCAGGGCGGCCTCGGCGCGCCGGCGCTCCTGGATATTCTGAACCTGGCCGATGAAATAGAGCGGCCGGCCGGCTGCGTCACGCACCAGCGAGCCGGTGAGCTGGATCCAAACCACCGCGCCATCCTTGCGGATGTAGCGCTTCTCCATCGTGTAGCTGGTGATTTCGCCGTTCAGCAGGGCTGTGGCATGGGCGAGGTCCGCGTCCAGGTCTTCCGGATGGGTAATGTCCTGAAAGGTGAGATTCATCAGTTCGTTGGCTGAATAGCCGGTGATCTGGCACAGAGCCGCATTCACCTGGAGCCAGTGCCCGTCGGGTGCGACCAGCGCCATGCCGATGGCGGAGTGCAGCATGGCGCTCCGGAAGCGCTCCTCGCTTTCGCGCAGGGCTGTCTGGGCACGCTTGCGGTCCGTGACATCCGTAAGTGCGCAGATGCTGCGCAGGGTATCGTCCGGAAAGGTTTCGATGGTGCAGGACAGCATGATATCCAGCACCTTCCCCGTCTTGCAGATGAAGCGCCGTTCCCGCTCGCGGGCAACGCGCTGGCTCACCGCCAGAGCCCAGTCGGCCTCCATGCGCGCCGCGGACTGGGGTTCCTGAAACCGCTGGACGGGGAAGCCGATAACCTCCTCGCGGGCGTAGCCGAACAGATCCAGCCATTGGTCGTTGACATCGACGATGCATTTGTCCTCGTCGAGGAGATGCATCGCAATCGGGGCGCATGTGAACAGCGTTCTGTAGCCGGCATCGCTGTCGTCCCGCCAGGAGCCTGTCAGTCCGGCCCCAAACGGCAGGCCAGCACGCCTGGCTTCCTTTGGCAGCGGCATCGTTACTTCCAGTATGGGCGATTGGAGCAGGAGCGCGAAGATGCCAGAGCGCTTGCATCAGCCGTAGGGAGGCGGTTGCCGAACGTTGGCTTGAAAGGGACTTGCGCCCGGGCGGCAGCGCTTCCGGCGCGCGCCGCTGTGTCTCTTCCTCCGAATACGTCAACACCGCGTAGGTGAAATGACAGAAATTTGCAATACCTCGCCAGATCACATCACCACGTCACTGGTGTTTCGCTTCGAAGTTCATCACTTTCGGCTAGGAATGCTGCGTGATACCAAAATGTCGGGATGGATCGGCTCCGATCGTCGGTGAAACGGGCGTAGTCACAACGTTATCGCAATAAGTGCAGAACGTCTTGTTCCTGCCTGGTACTGTTCTTGTCGGGTGCAAGCGTGTGGCCTTGGCGCCCTACGCGGGCAGCACGATGCCAGCGTTGGGTGCCCAGGACAGCGCGACCGAATCGCCTTCTGCCGGCAGATCGGCGCGCAGTCCGTCGGACAATGCTTGCGTGACGCGCAACCGGGTGCCGTCCGGCAACTGGACCGCATGGGTCAGTGTCTCACCGGCGTAGGTGCGCGCCACCACCACACCCTCCAGCTGGTTAACTCCCGCGCCGGCGCCGAGGCGCAGGCGTTCCGGCCGGATCGCCAGCAGCGCAGGCCCGGGCGGGGCCGCGTGCATCACATGAACGGGGTGGTCCAGGCCGGCCAGCCAAAGGTGCACGCCGTCCGGCGCCACCTGCACCGGCAGCAGGTTGGCGGCGCCCAGGAACTCCGCGACGAAGCGGCTGTTCGGATGCTCATACAGCGCGGCGGGCGTGCCCACCTGGACCAGGCGGCCGGCCTGCATCACGCCGATGCGGTCGGCCATGCTCAGCGCCTCCTCCTGGTCGTGAGTCACGACGATGAAGCTGGTGCCGAGCTGGCGTTGCAGGCGCAGCAGCTCGTCGCGGGTGCCGGCACGCAGGTTGCGGTCCAGCGCGGAGAGCGGTTCGTCCAGCAGCAGAAGCCGCGGGCGTGGCGCCAGGCTGCGGGCCAGGGCGACGCGCTGCTGCTGCCCGCCGGAAAGCTGGTGCGGGCGGCGTGGGCCGAAACCTTCCAGGCGGACCAGGGCCAGCATCTCCTCCACCCTTGCCGCAATCGCGCTGCGGGGCAGGCGCTGCTGGCGCAGGCCGAAGGCGATGTTGGCGGCCACGCTCATGTGCGGGAACAGGGCATAGGACTGGAACATCGTGTTCACCGGCCGCCGGTGCGGGGGCAGGGGGGTAAGGTCGGTGCCGGCGAGTACCGATCTGTCCGGTGTTCGGCCGTACCAGGCCGGCGATGGCGCGCAACAGGGTGGACTTGCCGGAACCGGAGCCGCCGAGCAGGACGAACAGCTCGCCGGGGTTCACGGACAGGTCGAGGCGGTCCAGTGCGGTCACCGGGCCGTAGCGGACGGTCAGGCCGGTGACCTGCAGGCCTGAGGCAGCGTTGTTCGGCATGCGGCGTGTCTAGCAGGGCGTGCGCGGATGAAGGGATGCTCGTAGCAGAGACACTGCTGGTCGGCCATGACGCCGGCTTGTGGCTTGTGGCTTGTGGCTTGTGGCTTGTGGCTCGCGGCTTGCGGTGGGCGGCGTGCAGCGTGCAGCGTTCGGTGTGCCACGTACGGCTTGGGGTTGGCGGCGTGCGGTGCGCGGCGTGCGTCTGCGCTGGATGATGGCCGCCGGACCTGCCCACCACGTCGTGGTCGGCGAAGGCCGGCCACCCACGACTGTGTCATGCGGAACGCATGCCTGGCGGTGCTGTGCCTGCGGGGACGGGATGCCTTCGGCACGACGAAGCCGTGGGTGGCGGGCCTTCGCCCACCACGACGTGGTGGCGCCGGGCCTTCGCCCAACACGAGGTGGCGCCGGGTCTGCGCCCACCGCGACGTGGCGGTGCCGTCCGCCACCTCGCCTTTCCGTGCGGCGACACTTGATCCTTGCCAGTTCTCGGATTAGTCCGCCCGCCGCGAGGTTGCCGACCGGCGAAGCGTTCCCAGTCCGGCGCCAGGACCGGGGAACTCACTCATGCGGGCTTTGATGGCGGTCAGCCGCCTGATCGATACCACCAACACCACCATAGGCAAGCTGGTCGGCTGGCTGCTTCTGGTGGACGTGCTGATCAGTTCCGGAAACGCGACGATCCGCTACGTCTTCGACACCAGCTCCAACGCCTGGCTGGAAGCGCAGTGGTACCTGTTCTCCGCCGTGTTCCTGCTGTGCGCCGGCTACACGCTGCTGCGCAACGAACACATCCGCATCGACATCGTTACCGGCCGCTGCAGCGCGCGCACCAAGGCCTGGATCGACATCCTGGGCGGCCTGTTCTTCCTGCTGCCGGCCGCCGTGCTGATCCTGGTGCTGTCCTGGCCGATGTTCGTGGACAGCTTCATGCGCCACGAAATGTCCTCCAATGCCGGCGGGCTGCTGCGCTGGCCGGCGAAGCTGCTGATCCCGGCCGGCTTCCTGCTGCTGACCGCGCAGGCGGTCTCCGAAATCATCAAGCGCATCGCCTTCCTCACCGGCCACGCCCCGCCGCCCGTCACCCGCTCGGCTCACGCACCGCTGGAATCGGTTGAAGGCGGGGAGCACGCGGTCTGATGGCCATGCTCATCGCCAACATGGCGCCGCTGATGTTCGCGTCGCTGGTGGTCGTGCTGCTGATCGGCTACCCGGTGGCGTTCTCCTTGTCCGCCGTCGGCCTGGGGTTCGGCGCGCTGGGGCTGCATTTCGGCCTGTTGCAGCCGGCGCTGCTGCAGGCTCTGCCCGAGCGCGTGTTCGGCATCATGGGCAACGAGACGCTGCTGGCGATCCCGTTCTTCACCTTCATGGGCCTGATCCTGGAACGCAGCGGCATGGCCGAGGACCTGCTGGACACGATCGGCCAGTTGTTCGGCCCCGTGCGCGGCGGCCTGGCCTATGCGGTGATCTTCGTCGGCGCGCTACTGGCGGCGACCACCGGCGTGGTGGCGGCGTCGGTGATCTCCATGGGGCTGATCTCGCTGCCGATCATGCTGCGCTATGGCTACGACCGGCGGGTGGCCGCCGGCGTGATCGCCGCGTCCGGCACGCTGGCGCAGATCATCCCGCCCAGCCTGGTGCTGATCGTGCTGGCGGACCAGTTGGGGCGCTCGGTCGGCGACATGTATGCCGGCGCGCTGATCCCCGGGCTGCTGCTGTCGTCGCTGTATGTGGGATTCGTGCTGGTCGTGTCGCTGGTGCGTCCCTCCGCCGCGCCGGCGCTGCCGCCCGAGGCGCGATTGCTGCGCGGCTGGCGTCTGCTCGGGCGCGTGCTGTTTTCGCTGATCCCGCCGCTGCTGCTGATCTTCCTGGTGCTGGGCACGATCTTCCTGGGGATCGCCACGCCGACCGAGGGTGGGGCGATGGGCGCCACCGGCGCGCTGGCGCTGGCGCTGATCAACCGCCGCCTGAACTGGTCGCTGCTGCGCCAGGCGATGGATACCACCGCCAAGCTTTCGTCCTTCGTGGTGTTCATCCTGGTCGGCTCCACGGTGTTCAGCCTGATCTTCCGTGCGGTGAACGGCGACCTGTGGGTGGAGCACCTGCTGACCAGCCTGCCGGGCGGGCAGATCGGCTTCCTGCTGGTCGTCAACCTGATGGTGTTCGTGCTGGCGTTCTTCCTGGATTTCTTCGAGCTGGCCTTCATCATCGTGCCGCTGCTGGCGCCGGCGGCCGAGAAGCTGGGGATCAACCTGATCTGGTTCGGCATCCTGCTGGGCGTGAACATGCAGACCTCGTTCATGCATCCGCCGTTCGGATTTGCGCTGTTCTACCTGCGGAGTGTCGCGCCGGCCGAAGATTACATCGACCGCGTGACGCGGGGGCGGGTGCGGGGGATCAGCACCGGGCAGATCTACGCCGGTGCGCTGCCGTTCGTGGCCATCCAGGTCGTGATGGTGGGGCTGCTGATCGGCTTCCCGAGCCTGGTGACGGGGAACCTGGATCGTGGGCCGGCGGTGGATCCGATGAAGGTGCAGATCAATGTGCCGGCGCCGGATATTTCCGGGGGGGCGCCGCCGCCGGTGGAGTTCAAGTGAGGTCGTAGCGAGGCCGGGTGGGTCTGGCGGGGATATTCCACCGTTTTGGCGGTGGGGCCTGCTGCGTTTCCTTAACCACGGATTCTCACTGAGTTTGGCACAGAGTTTCACAGAATTCCGTGGCGTGGGGCTGCGCGGCGGAGAACAGGACGGGCGAGATCGAGCGCGGCACGACGTGCAGTATTGTGCTTGGCGGCAGGGAGACTGACCGTCGGTTGTCGATGCACCGCCGTCTTGGTTGGCGGAGGGCGACCGTCCACGTCGTCGCCATGCGGAACGGAGCCATCTGCACGGTTGGGTCTCCGGCGATTGGGACTTCGGCGGTTGGGACTTCGGCGGTTGGGTCTCGGCGGTGCGATGGTGTCATACGCAGCCTGAATTGCGTTTGACACACGACCAGCCATTCAGCGTCATGGCTTACGCAGGCGGGCCATCCACATCTTTTCACAGACGCCTTCGGCAAAAGTCGTGGATGGTCCGCCTTCGCCGACCATGACGGTGATTTGCCGAGCGACGGTCAAACGATATGCGGGCTGGTATCAGATGCGCCCGGCATGACGCAGATGTGGATGAGCCGCCTTCGGATCATGACGGCGTACGGACGAGCGTTCGTCGAACTCATCGTGGAATGCAACTACTTCTCTCGCGAGACGCTGCGCGGAATCGCGTGAGACCGGCTGCGGAATTTCGAAGTCTGTGCGGGCCTTCGGACGCTGTGCCGAACGTCGCAGGCTTCGTGGCGGAAGACTTCTCTCTCACGCCCCACCCGCGATCATCCCCGGCCGCGCAGCCGCTTCTCCGCCTCCGGCAGCAGACGTGCCAGACGCGCGGCCCAGGCCGCCTGGCCATCTTCCCCGGCGATCAGGTCCTGTCGGATCTCGATCTCCACATGCGGCAGGCCGCGGCCCTCGCCATGTACCGGCACGCCGTAGTCGCTGGTGTCCGTGATCGCATACGGCGCGTTGTCGCCAACCACCAGGTCGCGCTCGGCCCGCAGCAGGTCCAGCATGATCGAGGCCAGATGCGCGTCGTTGTGGTACAGCACGCCAACCTGCATGGCCCGGGACTCGCCCTTGAACACCGGGGTGAAGCTGTGCATCGCCACCAGGATCGTATGCCGGCCGGCGGCGGCACGGGCGTCCAGCTCCGCGGCGATCCGGGCGTGATAGGGCTGGAACACCGCCTCCACCCGCGCCGCGCGATCGGCCGGCGTCAGGCCCGTGTTGCCGGGGATGGGGGTGAACTCGCTGATCTCCGGGATCGAGGTCGGCGATGACGGGTCGCGGTTGCAGTCGATGACCAGCCGCGAATAGGTCTGCAGCACCGCGGTGGCGTCCAGCGCGGCGGCCAGCCGTTCGGTGGTGCCGGCGATGCCGATATCCCAGGCGATGTGGCGCTCCAGTTCGCTTTCCGGAACGCCGAGGCGGCCGAGCGCGCGGGGGATTGCGCGGCCGGCGTGATCGGCGATCAGCAGGAAGTCGGACCGGGCCTGCGGATGCAGCACGCGGACCGGTGCGGGTTCGTTCGGGGCGAGCAGCGTGGTCGGCTTGCTATCCATGGATCCTCTTATCGGCTGGGGGCGACGGATTCTTGGCTGGGGCAGGGGATTCAGATCGCTGGGGCAGGGGATTCAGATCGTTGGGGCAGGGGATTCAAATCGCTGGGTGCGGAGAAGTCTCCAGGCTTGGTGCTGCGGGGGCGGGTTCAACACAGGACATTTTGCTCGTCGCGTGTGCGGGGGGCCTGCCCGGCGCGGACCTTGCGATCCACGACACGACTTTGCTCGGCCCATGCAGGGAACTGCCCCTTCCATGCGAGACAAGTGCCGCGGTCCGGACGACCCTTCGGAACAGGCGCGGCCACTGGATTTTTGCCCACGGCCGGCCTTTTCCGCCCCACGTGACGGCGCGTCGCGCAATCAGCGGAGGCGCGGCAGGACGTCGGTGCTGAACCGCTTCATGTCGGCCAGGCCCTGGTCCGCGTCCCGGATACCGAAGTCGAAGTCCAGCCCGGTGACGCCCATTGCACGCAGCGCCTGCACATCCTCCACCACCTGGTCGATGCTGCCGGAGAACAGCCGGCGGTTGCCGTCGGAGGCAGGCGGCGCCTCGAAGGCAAAGCGCTTCACCCGGTACACCACGCCCACTTTCGCCGGATCGCGGCCGGCGTCGGTCACCAGGCGGCGCAGGCGGGCGATGCCGGCCTCCAGCCGGGGCAGGGTGTCCAGCAGGTGCTTGTTGTTGCTGCCGATCGGATACCAGGCGTCGCCGACCCGCGCGGCGCGGCGCATCGACGGGCCGCTCTCGCCGCCGACCCAGATGGGCGGATAGGGCTTCTGCACCGGCTTCGGATCGAACAGCAGCCCGTCCATCTTCACGTAGCGCCCGTCGATATGCGGCTGCTTCTCGGTCCACAGGGTGCGGAACGCATCCAGGTATTCGTCCGTCACCGCGCCGCGTTCGGCGAAGGGCGTGGTCACGGCGGCATCGAACTCCGGCTTCAGCCAGCCGGCGCCGACGCCCACCACCAGGCGGCCGCCGGACAGCACATCGACGGTGGTCAGCATCTTCGCTGCCAGCACGGCCGGGCGGTGCGGCACCACCAGCACCGCCAGCACCAGGCGGATGCGCTGGGTCTGCGCGGCGATCCAGGCGGCGGCGGTGACCTGCTCGTGCCGGCTGTCGGGGTTGGGCTCGTAGAATTCGCCGGACTCCGAATACGGGTAGCCCGGCGTGCGCATGTCGGGCAGCGCGATGTGATCGGTGATGGTCAGGTAGTCGAAGCCCATCGCCTCGCCTTCCCGCGCCAGGCGCGCCATGGTCGCCGGCGCGGCCAGGGGGCCGCTGATGGGCAGGTTGAAGCCGATCTGCATTGGAGTCCTCCACCGGGATCGTTGCCGCCAGCCTAACCCCGGCACCGCCGCCTGCCCACCGGCCCGCGACAACCGTTCTGCAACCGGTAATGGCGCAGAACGGACGCCGACATGCGGCCCTGGATGGCAGATGTACCTCGGTCTGGCGATCGGCTTCGCCATCGGCGGCGCCGCGCTGGTGCATTTCCTGCCCCAGCTTCAGGCGCTTCGGCAGGACACCGCCGCGCCCCCGGCGGCGCAGCAGGTTGCCGAACGCCAGACGGCGCCGTCGCTTATGCCTGCCCCGGCGCCCTTGCCGCGGGTCGCCCCGGCCCTGCCGCACTGGAACCAGCCGGCGCCGCCGCCTCTGCCCCAGGTGGTGCATCCCGACCAGCCTGGTCACGGGGGCGGGGTTGCCGGAACCGGGTTCTTCATCGCCGGCGATGGCACGCTGCTGACGGCCGCACATGTCGTGGCTGCTTGCCGGCGCATCCAGGTGGTGTCCCGCCTGGTGCGGCGGACGGCGGCCCGCGTGGTGGCGACCGACCCCACGGACGACGCGGCGTTGCTCCAGGCCGAGAACACCCGTCCGCCGGCGGTGCTGCCCCTGGGCCGTCCCGAGGCCCCCACCGGCCGCCTCTTCGTGCTCGGCTATCCGGCCTCGGCCGGGTTGCGGGTTCCGGAGGAAACCTGGGGCGCGCTGGAGAACGCCAGGCTGCCGCCCGGGGTGGGGGTCTATGGTGATCCGCGCTTCCTGGTGTGGCTGGAGGCCGCGGCGGTACGCCACGGCTACAGCGGCGGGCCGATCCTGGACCCGCGCAACGGGATGGTGGTGGGCCTGGTCAAGGGCACGGTGGACCCGGCCCATCTGCGCGGCGTGCCCCGGATGCCGAGGACGGGAATCGCGATCGGTCCCGGCGCCGGCCGGCTGATCGGTTTCCTGCAGCAGCAGGAACCCTGGCTGGACGTCAGCCTGGTCTCTGCCCAGGGCGACGACGCGGTGGCGCTGGCACGCCGTGCGACGGTGCACGTGCTGTGCTGGCGGTGACGGCCGGACGAGCGGCTCTGCGCCGCACCACGGCCGCGCGGGGACTGCAGACCAATCCCGCTGCGGTGGGGTCAGGAGTAGCCTCCGGCGCGACATACCACGTCGTGGCGGGCCTTCGTCCACCACGACGTGGTTGGTTCAGCCGAAAGCTACGCCCGATACAGCAACCCCGGCGCCGCCTACTCGCCGAACACCCGCGCGAACACGCGATCCACCTCGCGCAGATGCGCCGCCGGGTCCATCGCTGCGTCCAGCTCCGCGGTCGGGACACGCCCCGCGACCTCCGGGTCGGCCAGCAGGTTGTCGCGGAAGCTGCGGCCTTCCGGCCTGCCCAGCATGGTCCAGGTGGCCATCGCGTTGCGCTGGACGATGCGGTAGGCGTCCTCCCGGGAAATTCCCGACTTCGCCAGTGCCAGCATGACGTTGCCGCTGGACACCACGCCGCCCAGGCTTTCCAGGTTGGCGGTCATCCGGTCCGGATACACCACCAGCCGCTGCATCATCCCCGCCAGCCGCATCAGCGCGAAGTCCAGCGCGACCGTGGCATCCGGCGCAATCACCCGCTCCACCGAGGAATGGGAGATGTCGCGCTCATGCCACAGCGCCACGTTCTCCAGCGCCGGCACCACCGCCGAGCGCACCACGCGGGCCAGGCCGGTGAGGTTCTCGCTCAGCACCGGGTTCCGCTTGTGCGGCATGGCGCTGGAGCCCTTCTGGCCCGGGTGGAAGAACTCCTCGGCCTCGCGCACCTCGCTGCGCTGCAGGTGGCGCACCTCGGTGGCCAGCCGCTCGATGCCGGAGGCGATCACCGCCAGCGTGGCGAAGAACGCGGCGTGGCGGTCGCGCGGGATCACCTGGGTGGACACCGGCTCGACGCTGAAGCCCAGCTTTTCGGCGACATAGGCTTCCACGCGGGGATCGACCTGGGCGTAGGTGCCGACGGGGCCGCTGATCGCCGCCACCGCGACCTCGGCCCGGGCGGCCTCCAGGCGCTTCCGGTTGCGGGCGAACTCCGCGTAGTGGCCGGCCAGCTTCAGGCCGAAGGTGGTGGGTTCGGCATGGATGCCGTGGCTGCGGCCGATGGTGACCGTGTGCCTGTGCTCCAGCGCGCGGGCCTTCAGCGCCGCCAGCACCGCGTCCAGGTCCGCCAGCAGCAGGTCCGCCGCCTGGGTGAGCTGCACCGACAGGCAGGTGTCCAGCACGTCGGAGCTGGTCATGCCCTGGTGGACGAAGCGGCTGTCGGGCCCGACCGACTCGGCCAGCCAGGTGAGAAAGGCGATGACGTCGTGGCGCGTCTCGCGCTCGATCGCGTCGATCCGGTCGATATCGGCCTGGCTGATCGCGGCCGCCGCCGCGCCGCCGCGTTCACGGATGGTCCGGGCGGCGCTGTCCGGGATGGCGCCGATGCGGGCCATGCCCTCGGCGGCCAGCGCCTCGATTTCGAACCAGATACGATAGCGGTTGGTGGGTGCCCAGATGGCATCCATCTCTGGTCTGGTATAGCGAGGAACCATCGGTGCCGCCTCTGCTTGCAGGTGGGACGCCAGCTACTTCCCAAGGCCGGTGCATGGCAAGCGCCGGCCATCACCGACGCGAGGGGCCACGCCTGCATGGATACCAGCCTGCTGAGCCAGGAACTGTCGTCACTGGCGCAGGTCGTGCTGATCGACATCACGCTCGCTGGCGACAATGCGGTGGCCGTCGGCATGGCGGTGGCCGGCCTGCCGCCGCGGCAACGGCGGCCGGCGGTGATGCTGGGCGTGGCCGGTGCCACGGTGATCCGCGTCGGCCTGGGCGCGGTCGCGCTGGAGCTGCTGCAGATCATCGGCCTGCTGCTGGCCGGCGGGCTGCTGCTGCTGTGGGTGTGCTGGAAGATGTTCCGCGAGCTGCGCCACGGCGCGGGCGCACAGGCATCCGCCTCCACGCAGCGCAAGACGCTGGGCCAGGCGATGATGCAGATCATCCTGGCCGACGTGTCGATGAGCCTGGACAACGTGCTGGCGGTAGCCGGCGCCGCCCATGGGAATGCCTGGGTGCTGGCGACCGGCCTGGTGCTGTCGGTGGTGCTGATGGGGATCGCCGCCAACCAGATCGCCAAGGTGCTGGAACGGCAGCGCTGGATCGCCTGGGCCGGGCTGGTGATCGTGCTGTACGTGGCGCTGAAGATGATCTGGGACGGCACCTTCAACGTGATGGGCGCGCTGGCGTCGATGTAGCCATGCCGCGCCGAACCTTGCCGCGCCGGGCAGGGGAGGCGACAAAGGCGCCATGCCCGTCCGGACCTGCCTCTTCGAAGCGCCGTGTGCACCGTCGTCCTGCTGATCCGCCCCGGCCACGCCTGGCCGGTGATGCTGGCGGCCAACCGCGACGAGCGGCTGGACCGCGCCTGGGACGTGCCGGCCGCGCACTGGCCCGACCATCCCGGTGTGGTTGCCGGCCGGGACCGGACCGCGGGCGGCACATGGATGGGCATCAACCGGCACGGTGTGGTGGCCGCCGTGCTGAACCGTCAGGGCAGCCTGGGACCCGCGCCGGGCAAGCGCAGCCGCGGCGAACTGCCCCTGCTGGCCCTGCAGCACCGCTCCGCCCAGTCCGCGGCCGAGGCGCTCGGCGCCCTGAATGCCGCTGACTGGCGCGGCTTCAACCTGGCGCTGGCGGACGCGTCCGGCGCGGTGTTCGTGCGCGGCCTCGGCCATGGCCATCCGCAGGCGCATGCGCTGGCGCCGGGCGTGCACATGGTCACCGCGCATGACCCGGACGACCCGGACAGCCCGCGCGTGGCCCGCCACCTGGCACGGTTCGCGGCGGCGCCGCCGCCGGTGCCCGGCGACTGGGGCGCGTGGCCGGATATCCTGGCCGATCGTTCCGGCGCGGCGGGCGAGCAGATCAACGTCGTGCCGCGCGGCGGCTTCGGCACGGTCTGTTCCTCGCTGCTGGCGGTGTCGGCGGACGGCCGGATCGACTGGCGATTTGCCGCCGGCCCGCCGCACACCACGCCGTTCCGGCTGCTGTCCACCGCCATGTGATCCGCGTCGTTACGCTCGCTGCGGTTGGCAGAACGGTGCGGAACGGTCGATCCTGCCAGGACGGCAATCGGAGTCGCGGCAATGTTGAAGCAGCCCCGGAAATATCAGGACCAGGCCGACCCGCAGGCGCGTCCGCGCTACACCGGCATCCCCACCTTCTTCCGCGCCCCGCACACCGAGGACCTGGCGGATACCGACATCGGCATCATCGGCCTGCCCTTCGATGGCGGCGTGACCAACCGCAGCGGCGCGCGCCACGGCCCGCGGGCGGTGCGCGAGCAGTCCAGCCTGCTGCGGCGCTACAGCAGCGCCACCGGCGCCCGCCCGTTCGAGTGGGCGCGGGTGCGCGACCTGGGCGACTGCTGGATCGAGCAACCGTATGAGTTGCACGGTGCGCTGGAGGAGATCGCCACCTTCTACCGCCAGGTAACCGCCGCCGGCGTGGTGCCGTTGTCGGTGGGCGGCGATCACTCCGTGACGTATCCGGTGCTGCGCGCGGTGGGGGCGAAGGGGCCGGTGGGCATGGTGCATATCGACGCGCACTGCGACACCGGTGACGACTACCTGGGCTCCCGCTTCCATCACGGCGCACCGTTCCGCCGCGCGGTGGAGGACGGCGTGCTGGATCCGAAACGGGTGATCCAGATCGGCATCCGCGGCACGGTGAACGATCCCGACCAGTGGGGGTTCAGCCTGCGCAGCGGCATGCGCGTGCTGACGATGGACGAGTTCCAGGACAACGGCTGGCGCTTCGCCGTGTCCGAGGCGCGACGGGTGATCGGTGACGGGCCGGCCTATCTCAGCTTCGACATCGACAGCCTGGATCCGTCGCAGGCGCCGGGCACCGGCACGCCGGAGGCCGGCGGCATCACGGCGCGGGAAGCGCTGCGGCTGCTGCGCGACCTGCGAGGGCTGGACTTCGTCGGCGGCGACCTGGTGGAGGTGGCGCCGCCCTTCGATGTCGGGGGGATCACGGCGCTGAACGGGGCGTCGGTGCTGTTCGAGATTCTGTGCCTGCTGGCGGAGGCGCGGCGGAACCGGGGTGGGTAGCCTTGTGCCGGCGCCGCATGGTGGCGGCCTCGCGGGGTATTCCCGCATGGTCCGTGGGGCTTCAGGGTTCGTTAAGCATTTAACACGGAGCGCACAAAGAACCACGGAGGGCCACAGAGATATCCCGTCTGTCGCCATCAAAGGCGGCAGGTAGCCCCCTGTCCGGCGCGCGTTCGCGCGCAAGTGTTCCTATGCCAACGAATGGAGCTCGGGGCGGTGCGACCATCGGCGCAGGCCGGTCATTCACGACTTTTCTTCGGTGCGTGTGGTAACGTCATGAGTGACGGTGTGTGCGGTAACGTCATGAGTGGCGGGTTTTCGCCCGCCACGGCGTGGTACGCTTCGCTTGTAGGATCGATCCGTCAGCGTCGGATCGCTAGCGCCATCCGGATGCCGCGTGGCCCTCCACGAAGCATGCGAATGGCGCTTACGCGCGAAAGGCGCGCGCGATTTCTTTTTTGGCCCCGGGGATCGGGCACACGCGATAGCTCCGTGTCCCTCCGTGGCCCTTTGTGCGCTCCGTGTTGAATGCTTGACAACAGACCGGATTGCCGCAGGTCAGGCGGTGCAGCCCCCCGACCGTCCGTCCCCCGCGATCGAACGCAGAACGCGCCCGGCTCAACCGATCCGCAGCAGCCTGGCGCCCTCTTGCCGCAGCCACGGGATGGCCGTGGCGGTATGGGGCGTCAGCTTGTCCACCAGCGCCCAGAAGCGCTTGCCGTGGTTCATGTGCCGCATATGCGCGACCTCGTGCGCGGCGACATAGTCCTGCACGAACTCCGGCGCCATCACCAGGCGCCAACTGAACGCCAGCGAGCCGTCATGCGCGCAACTGCCCCAGCGGCTGCGCGTGTCCTTCACCGTCAGGCGCCGCGGTTGCAGCCCGATCGTTGCCGCCTTGGCCGTGGCAAGCGCATGCAGGCGGCGCCGAGCCTCGGCGCGGAGGAAATCCTTGCTGCGGCGGGCGAGGAATTCGGGGCGGCCGGTGACGTGCAGCTCCCCGTCCTGGGTCCAGGCACCGCCGCGGCCCTGTGGCGCGTGGCGGATGCGGTGCGGCACGCCGCAGATCGGCACCACGGCACCGTCCACCAGCGGGACCGCTTCCGGCAGCGCGGCCAGGCGGTCGGCCACCCAGTCCATGTGATCGGTCAGCAGTGCCATTCCGGCGCGCTGCGCGGCCCGCAGTGGCAGCGTAACGATCACCGCGCCGGCACACGGATCGATGCGCAGGCTTATGCGGCGTGCGCGGGCGCTGCGCCGCCACTCCACGCGGGCCGGGCCGGACGGAAGCTCCACGGTTGCGGGCAGCGCCGTATCCATAGCGTCACAAGGCGGGTTTGCGGCCGATTCGTCAACAGGCGGTGCTGGGCCGGCGGGTGCGTTGATTTGCCGGCCGGACTGCGAGAGAAAGCCGGCTTGCCAGGGATGTCGCGCCGATGCACCAGCTTTACCTGCACAATAGCCTGACCCGGCGGAAGGAGCAGTTCCAGCCGCTCGACCCCCAGCATGTGCGGATCTACGTGTGCGGGCCGACGGTGTACGACCTGGTGCATGTGGGCAACGGCCGGCCGGCGGTGGTGTTCGACGTGCTGGTGCGGCTGCTGCGCCGGTTGTATCCGCGTGTCACCTACGTGCGGAACATCACCGACGTGGAGGACAAGATCAACGCGCGCGCGGCCGAGCTGGGCGTGCCGATCGACACGCTGACCGCGCGCACGGCGGCGGATTATCATGCCGACATGCAGGCGCTGGGCGTATTGCCGCCGGACGTGGAGCCTCGGGCCACGCAGCATATCGGCGAAATGATCGCGCTGATCCAGAAGCTGATCGACTCCGGCCACGCCTATGCGGCCGAGGGCCATGTGCTGTTCGCGGTGAACAGCTATCCCGGCTACGGCCACCTGTCCGGCCGCAGCCCGGAGGAGCTGGTGGCCGGCGCGCGGGTGGACGTGGCGCCCTACAAGCGGGACGCCGGCGATTTCGTGCTGTGGAAGCCGTCGCCGCAGGACCTGCCGGGCTGGGACTCGCCCTGGGGGCGCGGGCGGCCGGGCTGGCACATCGAGTGCTCCGCCATGTCGTGGAAGCACCTGGGCGAAACCTTCGACATCCACGGCGGCGGCAGCGACCTGATCTTCCCGCACCACGAGAACGAGGTGGCGCAGAGCCTGTGCGCCTTCCCCGGCAGCCATTTCGCCCGCTACTGGATGCACAACGGCATGCTGCTGGTGAACGGCGAGAAGATGTCCAAGAGCCTGGGCAACTTCATCACCCTGCGGGATGCGCTGGCGCGGGTACCGGGCGAGGTGATCCGGCTGGTGCTGCTGCGGTCCCACTACCGCTCCACCGCCGACTTCAGCGACGACACTGTGGCCGAGGCTCGGCGGGAGCTGGACCGGTTCTACCGTGCGCTGGCGAAGTATCCGGACCTGCATGCCGGGGCCGAGGTGCCGGCGGCGGTGATGGACGCGCTGTGCGACGACCTGAACACGCCGCTGGCGCTGTCGGCGATGCACGCGCTGGCGGATGCGGCGCTGGCGGGCGACTTCGAGGCGGCACAGGGGCTGCGCGCGGCCGGCGACATCATGGGGCTGCTGCAGATGGCGCCGGAGGTGTGGTTCCGCGGCGATGCGGACGATGCCGAGGCGATCGAGGCGGCGATCGCCGAACGCCTCGCGGCGCGCAAGGCGAAGGACTTCGCCCGGGCCGACGCGATCCGGGCGGAGCTGGCGGCGAAGGGGATCGTGCTGGAGGACGGCCCGAAGGGGACGACCTGGCGCAGGGCGGGGTGACTGGCCCGGCGCAGGGCGGGGTCGCAGGGCGGGGCCACTGGCCTGACGCAGGGTGGGGTGACTGGGCTGACACAGGGTGGGGTCGCAGGGTGGTGCGACTGGCCTGGCGCAGGGCGGGGTGACTGGCGCTGGTCATCGTCCTGGCGGGTGCAGGGCACGTCGGTCGTAGTATATAGCGGGCGCCGTCAGCAGTCCTTCATGTCATGGCCGGGCCCGACCCGGCCATCTACACCGGAACGATCGGGTCGGAATGCAACGGAACACGTCCTGTCGGGGGTAGATGGCCGGGTCAGGCCCGGCCATGACTTGAGAGAGCGGTGTCTGGCCTCATCATTTCTATTGCGTATGCAGCGCGGATCTAACGCGTATGTAGCGCAGACCCGCCACCTGCCGCCCGCCATCCACCGTACGGAGCCCGGGCCCGCGCTTACACGCAACGCCGACCCGGGGGCCCGGGCCCGGCCTACTCCCCGGCCAGGCGCGCGGCCATCAGGGGCGCCGACAGGCGCATCAGGCTGGCGATGTCCGACGTGCTGTCGATCGCCAGCACCGCATCGGCCAGTTGGGCGGCGCGGTCGCTGCCCAGCACGGCATCCGCCAGGCCGGCGAACTTGGCGCGGAGTTCCGCCTCGGTGAGGAAGTTGGCGGGTTCGCCCTTCGGCACCACCACCTTCTGGCTGAAGCGCTTGCCGCCGGCCTCGACCGTGAGCTTGCCGGACATGTTGGCCGGGAATTCCGCCTCGATCTCCGGGTCGAAGGCGCAGGTCACCTTGGGCAGCAGGGCGCGCACCGTCGGGTCTTCCAGCAGGCCGTAGCTGTCCCAGCCCATCGCGCCGGTCGCCAGCGCCGAGGCCACCACGAATGGGCCGCTGAACTGCCCGTCCACCACGTTCTGCGGGTTGGCCTTCTTGTTCGCCGGCTCGCCGATCAGCAGCATGCCGGCGCGCGGCAGGCCGACCGTGACCGCGGTGATGTCCTGCGGCCTGATGTCGTTGGCGGCGCGCAGGGCGAGCGCGGCGTCGATGCTGGCATGGCCGTAGCGGCAGGAGGGGTAGGGCTTCACCGCGGTCGCCATCAGTTCGAACACGCTGCCCAGGTCCTGCACCGCGCGTTCCGGCTGCGGGGCCGGCGCGTAGGCCTGCAGGAAGCCGTGCGGGCCTTCCAGCGCCTCGGCGGCGCCCTTGAAGCCCTCGCGCACCAGGGTGGCGGCCATCAGGCCGTTGTTCGCCGCCCAGCCCACCTGGAAACGCTTCGTCCAGGCGCCGTTCACCAGGAATTCCAGGCTGCCGGCGCACTGGCTCAGCACGGTGCCCATGGCGCCGGCCACACCATCGGCGTCCAGGCCGAACACGCGGGCGGCGGCGGCGGCAGCCCCGAAGGCGCCGCAGGTGGCGGTGGGGTGGAAGCCGCGATCGTAATGCGCCTTGGCCGGCAGGGCGAGGGCGACGCGGCAGGTGATCTCATACCCGGCGATGATCGCGGCCAGCACGTCGGCGCCGGAGGCGCCCGCCATCTCCCCGGCGGCCAGTGCGGCGGGGATTACCGGCGCGCCGGGGTGCAGCGAACCGGCGGCATGCGTGTCGTCGAAGTCCAGCGAGTGCGCCAGGGCGCCGTTGAGGAAGGCCGCGCCGGCCGGGGTGTAGCGGGCGGCGTCGCCGAACACGCCGTTGTTGCCGGCGGCCATGCCCATGGCGCGGGCGGCGGACAGGAAGGCCGGGGTGCTCTCGGCGTCGTGCCGGGCGCGCACGATGTTGCCCACCAGGTCCAGCACCAGGTAGCGGGCGCGCTGCACCACGTCGGGCGGCAGCCGGTCCAGGCGAATGCCGGCGGTGAATTCGGATAGTTGCTGGGTGATGCCCATGCTGCATTCCTCCTGGCTAATCAGCCGTAGAGTGCCACAGGGGGGAGCGGTCGAAAGCCTTCCGGCGCCGTCCCCGGCATTCAGCCAGTCCGCGATGCGGCAGTGGGAGTCGGTTGATTGGTCTGTCTGTGCTCGACATCGTGGTGAAACGCCACCCAGGGGTGCGCGCTTCGTTCCCATACGGAGCGCGACGGTGCCGAGAAGGAGGGATCGGCGAACGCCCCGCCTGCGATCCCGATCGCATCCGGACGGAAGTCGGCGCGCCAGTAAACGGTGGTTCCGCAGTCCGGACAAAAATGGAACCTGACCTTCCGCCCTCCCTCACCGTCCCGGACATACATCGGTACTGTGTCCCTCGATGCTTACCCCTTCCTGTGGGAAATAGGCGCTGATGCCAAATGCCGACCCCGTTCGTCGTTGGCATTCAATGCAGTGACATGCAGCGACGACGATCGGTTCCGCATTCACCGCGGCACGCAGCGAGCCACAGCAGCACTGTGCCTTCCACATCATGTGTATTCCTCCCGATTTCAGTAGACACTGAGGGGTCAGGGCGGTGGACGCTGGTGCTTGCCCGCCCTTGTTCCCGGTCAGATGCTGGCCGACCCTGAGCATCCCCAACGATCCTGGCGCGCGGGCGAACAGTGGCCTTGGCATCCGTCCGCTACGCTCCGGTTCCCGGGCGATTCAGACCAGCCCGACCAGGCTCGCGGCCCCCGCCCCGACCAGCGCGATGCCACTGGCGCGCGCCGTCCAGCCTCCACCAGGCAGTGTCTTCTCAATCAGAACCAACAGCGTCAGGCCGACGATCCAGGCGAAATTCATGACACCGCCAACAAACAGCAGCGCCATCAGGGCCCAGCAGCAGCCCGTGCAGTACAGTCCACTCACCACGCCGCCGCGCAGCGCGCCGAACCAGCCGGGGCGCCAGTGCGCGACCAGGATCGCTGGGGGCGAACGGCAGTGCCGCAGGCAGGCATCCTTCAGCGGCGTCCACTGATAGATCCCCGCGGCGATCAGCACGACGGCGGCAATGGTGCGGTTGGTCGTTGCCAGTTGCAGTTCACAAGTTCGGTCGCCTTGACGCGCCATGCTGTAGCCATGGTCTTTCCTCCCGTTTGCTGTTGACTGCGCCAGCGTTCGGAAGGCTACGTGTTCTCGCAGACAGCGCATCACCCGGTCGGAACGGCGGGGCGATCACCCGATCGGGTATCAGGCCAGCCCCTCACGGGCGGCGAGCGCCGGGACGGGTGTACGCCGCGAAATCCGACGGAAGCCTCTCACTCAAGGGCAGTTGGCCCATCGTGAAAACTTGGCGCGAAACAACCGAGGCAGGAACGCCGCCAGGCGAACCGCTGCAATGGCGGGCGTTCGCTTACCATGAGGGCGCAATACCAACCCGCATATCGTGTGATACCAAGACCTGTATCGTTCGACCGTTGGGCGGCGACCCACCGTCATGGTCGGCGCAGGCCGGCCATCCACGACTTTTGCTGATGGCAGCTACGAAAAGACGTGGATGGCCCGCCTGCGCGGGCCATGACGCTGAACGGCCGACCGTGTGTCAAACATAATGCGGGTTGGTATGACATACAGGCGGGCATTCAGCGTCATGGCTGGCGAAGGCCGGCCATCCACGGCTTTCGCCGTTGCCATCGATGAAGGCGGCGGGCCTGTGCCCGCCACGACGGTTTGGCAAGGCGTCGAGAGTCAGTGATTACGCGGACTGGTATGACCTTGAAGAAGCGACGCATCCTGGCAAGAACAGCTTCACCCGCGCGGAACAGGGCGGAGATCACGCGATCAGGGTATCAAGCCAGGCCCTGGCGGGCAGCGAGCGCCGCGGCGGCTGCGCGCGTCGGTACGCCAAGCTTCATCAGCACGCTGGCGGCCTGGCGCTTTACCGTGTTCTCGCTGATGCCGAGCGTACTGCCGATGGCAGAATTACTGAGACCGCGCGCGATCAAGCGCAGCACCTGTCGTTCTCTCCGTGTGAGTTCGGCGATTTCGCTTGCTGTGGCGTTCCCTGCCGGTTCGCTGCGAGCCGGTTCCTGGCCGTTGCGATCATCCGCTGCCAGAGACAGCAATTGCAGACGCACCCCGCCGGCAGCGGGGCCGAGCGGCAGGCGGGCGTCGCGCTCCCGAAAGCGCAGGCCCGAACCCGCGACCAGGTCGCGGAGCGTGCCGGAAACCAGCACCTCTCCCGGCTTGGCGAGCGCGGCGATGCGCAGGGCCACGTGCAGCGCCAGCCCGCCGACTGCCCCTCCATCCTGTTCTTCCTGCAGCCCCGCGGCGACTTCGCCGACGTGCAGCCCACAGCGCAGGACCCGGCCGAGCACGCCGCGCGCGGCCTCGCGTAGCGCTGCGGCACATCGCACCGCGCGCGCCGGGCCGTCGAACGCGGCGACCAGCGCACCATCGGCTCGCACAGACCATGCTGCCGGACGTGCCTGGAATTCCTCCAGCAACTGCGTCGCGTGTTGGCGGTAAGCCTCCAGCCTCCCGCACCAGGCGGTATCGCCAAGCTCCGCAGCGCTGCGTTCCGCGTCGGCCACTTCCGCGACCAGCACGGTTGCCAGAACCCGATCGGGGCCAGAGCGCGCGACCGAGGGGCGAGAGCCCGTCACGAATGTCTGCACCTCCTCCACAATGGGATCCTGCGCGTCCAGGAAGATCGGGTGCCCGACCCCTTCGATGACGGCCAATCGGGCCCCCGGAATGTGGTTCGCGAGGAACTCCCCCGCCCGCAATGGCACCCGCGAATCCTGCCTGCGATGAATGACCAGCGTCGGTACCCGGATGGACGAAAGCACCTCCCCAATGTCGATAGAGGCGTTCATCTGCACGAGTTGCTTCGCCATACCCGGACTGGCGGCAAGCCGTTCGAAGCGGGCCCACCAGGAGCGCACTGCCGGGTCGGACAGAAAATCCGGAGCGAAGTAGCGTAGCAGAAAGCCGGTGCCCCATTCGGCGTCGATGGCGGCCAGGAATTCCCGCACCTCACCCAGCGGATGCGCGAATGAATACGACGGATAGGCGCCGTACAGGATGAGACCTCGCGTCCGCTCGGGATAGGTGGCAGCGAACAATGCGGACATCGCGCCGCCCTCCGAGGCGCCGAGCAGAAACGCCTGACGCGATTCCACCGCATCCATCACGGCACGGACATCGTCCATGCGTTGCTCCAGGCTCGGCACCTGTGCGACCGGATCGGAGAGGCCCGAGCCTCGCTTGTCGAACAGGATCAGGCGCGAGAAACCGGCAAACTTCTCCAGCAGGCGCCTGTAGGCTGGATCCTCCCACTGCAGCTCAAGATTGGTGATGAACCCGGCAACATAGACGAGATCGACAGGCCCGTTGCCGACGACCTGGTATGCCAGGTGAACCCCGTCGTTGCGTGTATAATGCGTTTCCGGACGAGCCATAGCGCATCTCCCTGGCCCCCGGTCGTTCTGTTCGCGGTGCGCAAGCATTTTTCGCTTCCGGCCGGAGCGGCCCGGGGTGCCTTCTCCGGCACACACACCCGTCTTCGCGCAATAGTGCGGACGTGCGTTGCAGTACGCGCCCCGTATTCCCAGTTGCAGCTACGGATACGGCGGCCCAGAGTGATCGAACAAGCCAACAGCCTGCGATCATTCCCGGCGCTGTTCAAGCGTTCCGGGCTGCGCGACAGGTGTCAAATTCGTGCGGTCTCGCAGCGCTCGCCGATCAGCTCCGGGTGGACTCTGCCGCGGCGGCTCTCCCAGCAAATGCGAGCGCTCAGGGCAGATCAGAGTGTCAGCTCCACGCAGACCGGCACGTGGTCGGAGCCTTGCGGCCAGTCGCGGGCGTCCTTCAGCACCACGTGGCGCTGCAGCGCGCCCTGCAGGTCCGGCGTGACCCACACATGGTCCAGCCTCCGGCCGCGGTCGGACGCGCGCCAGTCGCGGTTGCGGTAGGACCACCAGGTGAACAGCTTCTCCTCCGGCGGCACGAAGAAGCGCACCGCATCGACGAAGCCGCTGTGCAGCCAGGCGGTCAGGCCCTCGGTTTCCGGCGGGGTGTGGCTGACCACCTTCAGTAGCTGCTTGTGGCTCCAGACGTCGTGCTCCAGCGGGGCGATGTTCAGGTCGCCCACCAGGATGCTGCGCGTGGGGCGCTGGCTGGCGAACCAGGTGCCGGTCTCGCCGATGAAGTCCAGCTTGTGGCCGTATTTCGGATTCACCGCCCGGTCGGGCACGTCACCGCCGGCCGGGACGTAGAAATTGTGCAGCTCCACCGGGCCGCCGGGTGTGTCCACCTGCACGCCCAGGTGACGGCAGTCGTTCTTGCCGCACCACTCCGGCGCCTCGTCGTGCAGTTCCAGCGGCCGGCGCGACAGGATCGCCACGCCGTTGTAGCCCTTCATGCCGCGGAACAGCGCGTAGGGATAGCCGAGCTGCGGCGGGACGTCGGCGGGGAACAGGTCGTCGGGGACCTTGGTTTCCTGCAGGCAGATCACGTCGGGATCGAGGGCGGCCACCAGCTCCTTCAGCAGCGGCGCGCGCAGCCGCAGGGAGTTGATGTTCCAGGTGGCGACCCGGAACGGCGTGCTCAAGCGATGCGCGTCCGGACGGTGCCGACGCCCTCCACCACGCCTTCCAGCAGATCGCCGCGCTGCACCGCGGCCACGCCCTCCGGCGTGCCGGTGAAGATCAGGTCGCCGGGCGCCAGCCGCACCAGGCCGGACAGGTAGGCGATGGTCTCCGGGATGTTCCAGATCATCTTCGACAGGTCGGAGGTCTGGCGCACCGCGCCGTTCACCTTCAGCTCGATCAGGCCCTTGGCCGGATGGCCGACCTTGGCCGCCGGCACCATCAGGCCGATCGGCGCGGAGGCGTCGAAGCCCTTGCCCATGTCCCAGGGCTTGCCTTCCTTCTTGGCGGCGTTCTGCAGGTCGCGCCGGGTCATATCCAGGCCGGCGGCATAGCCCCAGACGTGGCGCAGCGCGTCGGCCTCGGCGATGTCGGCGCCGCCTTCGGCGATGGCGACCACCAGCTCCATCTCGTGGTGCAGGCTGTTGGACTTCGGCGGGTACGGCATGTCGGCGCCGTCCAGCAGCAGCGCGTCGGCCGGCTTCATGAAGAAGAACGGTGGCTCCCGGTCCGGGTCGCTGCCCATCTCCCGCGCGTGTTCGGCGTAGTTGCGGCCGACGCAGAACACGCGGCGGACCGGGAAGCTGCCGCCGCCGGCAACCGGCACGGCAACGACGGCGGGCGGCGGGATGACGTAATCGGCCATGAACTCTCTTCCTGATCGCGGGAAGCCGCGGACCATACCGATCGTTCCGGGCCAGGGGAAGAGCGTGGTGGCGGGCCGTCTTCCGGCGGCCCGGTCCGTGTCCGGGACCGTTCGGCGCGCCGGTCAGGCTACGCGCGGCCCTCGGCGTCGGATTCGGCGGCCAGCACCGAATCGGCCCAGCTTTCCAACTGTCTGGCCTGTCCGTTCAGCCGGGTCACGCCGGTGTGCAGCGAATCCAGAGAGCCGCGGTAGCGCTGCAGCCCGTCGGACATGCCGTGCACCGTTTCCTGCAGCCTGGACAGCGAGGCACGCCACGCGGCTATCGCCGTACGCTGCTCGGCCAGCGCCGCGTCCAGCCCGCGCAGCGCGCGAAGCAGCCGCGCGTTCCCGTCCGAAGCATCATCCGAAGCATCAGACGTGGTCCGCTGGCGGGGGAAGGCAATGATTTCGGCGTCCATCACACCAGCTCCGAAGTTGTGCAATGGTTAACAAAGCATAAATCGCCACCCGCGTCCACACGTTATCAGAATACAATGGTCTGTCCGAGCAGGCGCAAAGTCACAACAGTGGTCAGCATCGCCACCGCAACAATCGTGTACACCCAGCGCAGCCACAGATAACGGTTGGGCAGCGGCCGCTGCTGGTTCACCTGGTGTTCGGCCACGATCGCCAGGACGTAGCCGGCGATCAGCACCAGCAAGGCCAGCCAATAGGCCACGGTCTGCGCCGCTACCAGCGCCCCCCAGCCAAGGCCCAGCGGCACCACGCCCAGCCCCAGCCGGGCGCCGCCCATCGGTGGGTCCGGCTCCCGCAGCACCAGGCCCCAGTGTATGCCGCCGAAGAAACCCAGCAGCACCGCGGCATAGCCGACCAGGGCGCCGAGCCAGGGATCCGATGTGCCGGTTCCTGGCCCCAGGGCGGCAAGCCCGCAGACCACGAATGGCGCCAGGCCGGTCAGACTGATCAGCAGGGTTGAGAACGGCATGCGATCTCCGTGCTGGTTTGAAAGACGCGCGCCATCATGCCCCGGCTCCCGCCTTCGATACGAATCGCAAACGCGCCAGGCGCCCGCTTGACGTGTTCGGCGGGGGCACCTAATTTCGACTTATATCGAAGGATTGTCCGCATGGACAACACGCAGGCTGTCACCGCTTTGGGGGCCCTGGCGCACGAGGTTCGTCTCGGGCTGTACCGCATGCTGGTCGAGCGCGGGCCGGACGGCCTGTCGGCCGGCGTGATCGCCGAGCGGCTCGGGATGCCGCCATCGTCGCTGTCGTTTCATCTGCAGCACCTGCGGCGCGCCGGACTGATCAGCCAGCGCCGGCTGCACCGCCAACTGATCTATGCCGCCGAATACGGCACGGTGAACGCGCTGCTCGCCTACCTCACCGACAATTGCTGCGGGCGCGGGACCGCCGCGCAGGCGCGGATCGGTGCCTGCGCGGACGCCGACGCCGCTGCCCCGCTTCGCCGGCGGTGGGGCTGATCCGGCCTGCCGGTGGTTTCTCATCCAGGAGGGCTGCATGGACTCCGACGACATCAAGGACCTGGTCCGCACCCGCTACGGCAGCATCGTCGCGGCCGGCTCGTCGTGCTGCGGCACGACGTCCTGCTGCGACAGCCCCGCGGACGCAAACGCAAAATCCGGACGGCTCGGCTATTCGGATGCGGACCTGCAGGCGGTGCCGGACGGCGCCAATCTGGGCCTGGGTTGCGGCAACCCGCAGGCGATCGCGGCCCTGCGGCCGGGCGAGGTGCTGGTGGACCTGGGCAGCGGCGCCGGGTTCGATTGCCTGCTGGCCGCACGCCAGGTGGGCCCCTCGGGACGCGTGATCGGCGTCGATATGACGCACGAGATGCTGCACAGGGCGCGGGACAACGCCCGCCGCGTCGGCGCCGGCAATGTCGAGTTCCGCCTGGGCGAGATCGAGCATCTGCCGATCGCCGACAACACCGCCGACGTGATCATCTCCAACTGCGTGATCAACCTGGTGCCGGACAAGGCGCAGGTGTTTCGCGAGGCGTTCCGCGTGCTGAAGCCGGGCGGGCGGCTGGCGATCGCGGACGTGGTCAACCTGCAGCCGCTGCCGGACGATCTGGCGGCCGACAAGGCGCTGTTGTGCGGCTGCGTTTCCGGTGCTGCGGCGCCGGGAGCAATTGAAGGCTGGCTGCGGGCGGCCGGGTTTGCCGATATATGCATAACGCCGAAACCCGACAGCCGCGCCTATATCGCGGACTGGGCGCCAGGGCGGGGGATTGAGAACTACGTTTCATCGGCGACGATCGAAGCGTGCAAACCGGTAGCCGGTCGGGCTGTATCGCAGGCGGCGTGCTGCCAGCCGGCGTGAGGACGCGGACGGGGGTAATACCAACCCGCGTATCGTTCGACCGTTGGCCGGCAACTCACCGTCACGGTCGGCGCAGGCGTGCCACCCACGGCGTTTGCCGATGGCGGCTACAAGAGGACGTGGATGGCCCGCCGCCTGCGCAGGCCAAGACACTGAATGGCTGCCGGTGTGTCAACGAATGGCTGCCGGTGTGTCAAACGCCACGCGGGCTGGTATGATACCAGCCCGGATAATGACCGACTCTCGACCGCTACCCCCAAGCGTCGTGGCGGGCGCAGGCCCGTGACCCAGAGGCGTTGAGAGAACGGACGTTGTCGCAGGCGGAGCCAACCACGTTCTGGCGGGCCGGTTCTGACTGAAACGATCCTGCGCCGGTGCCGGACGGCGCCGGCTACAGGTCGGCCCGGCCACGTGCAATCACCCGCCGGGGCAGTCGCAGCACACCCGCTGCCAGCGACAAGGCGACATCCGATGGCCGCGCGCCCACGGACAGAGCCTGCCGTCCGAACGCCGCACCCGCCAGCCCCAGATATCCGGACCGAATGCCCCCACGTACCGCCCGCCAGTACACCTGCCGTGCATAAGCCTCGATGCGCGCGCGATCGGCCGCATCGGCCTGGTACTCCGCCACGAAGCCGTCGATCAGATGCCGCAGCACCGCGCCCAGCCGCCGCAGCGTCACCCGGTCGGTCACCGCCCGGCGCTGTCCGACATGCCGGGCGATCAGCGCCGCCGCCGCCGGCGCCTCGCCGCCGAACCAGCGCGCGATCTGCTCGGCCCGCACGGTGATGGCATTGCGGTCCATCTCGGTGCGCACCTGTCGCGTGGTGTTGGAGTCGTGTTCGCGGTACACGGTCAGCGGCGTGCTCAGCACGATCGCCTTGCCCGCGAATGCCAGCCGCAGCATCAGCTCGTAATCGTCGGCGTAGCGCAACGCTCCACGCAAAAACGTGCCGTCCGCGCGCACCGCCGCATCGTGACGGAACAGCAACGACGAATAGATCACCGCACAGTCCATCAGCAGCATCCAGCGGAACATCAGTGGGCTGGGGGCGGCCGGTCGGTCCGACACGGTCTGCCGCCCGTGCACCAGATCGAACGTCTGCGTCGCCACCAGCAACAGGTCCGGATCACGGTCCAGCGCCGCCACGCCATCGGCCAGGCGGGAACTCCAGCCACAGATCGTCATGGTCGATGGTTGCCACATACACTCCGCGCAGGTCCGCAAACCCGCGGTTGCGCGCACCGACCACACCGAGATTGACCGGGTTGCGAATCACCCGCAGCCGCGGATCCGCATAGCCCGCCAGGATCGACGGCGTGGCGTCGGTCGAGGCGTCATCCACCACCACCAGTTCGAAGTCGGTGAAGCTCTGGGCGAGCACGCTGTCGATGCTTTCGGCCAGAAAGCGGGCGCCGTTATAGGTGGTCATCAGAACGCTGACGCGCGGCACCCGGACTCCGGAAAGAGAAGCCATGCGCCGCTGCCCTAGGCCATTTTTCCGACGATCACCCGCATCTCCCGCAGGATGGCGCCACACTCCCGCCCCAGCGGATGACGCAGCGCGAACACGGCCGCAAGCCAGACAACGCCACCCAGGTTGCTGCACACACCGAACAGCAGCCAGGACGGCATGGCGCCGTCCCATGCGTGCAGCGCCACGAACGGCCCGGCAGCGGATAACACCGCCAGCAGGAGACTGCCCTGTACGGCCCGCAGCAGGTCGGGCAGGCGTACATCCAGTGCCGCACGCAGGTAATGTGCGTTGATCAGCAGCCCGACCAGGCCAAGCGCCACCTGCACGGCGGCAAGCCAGTACAGCCCGAAACTCGCGATCCCGCCGACCAGCAACAACTGCGCGCCCCGAACGACCAGTGCGATGCGCAGCACCATGCGGACACGCCCGGTGGCGTTCAGGAGCGGCGTGACCAGCGGCGCTATGGCATCGAATGCCGCGCCGGCACAGAACAGCGGCACCAGCGGCACGACGGCCAGCCACTGCTCGCCCAGCAGCGTGCGCACCAGCGGGTCCGCCAGCACGGCGACCAGCGCCAGGACCGGCAGCATGACACCGCTGATCAGCGTCACCGTGCGCAGATATGGCGCACGCAGATCCTCCGCCGCCCGGTGCGCGTCGGCGAACGCCGGGAACGCGACCGCCTGCACGCCGGTGACCACCAGGTTGGAGAACAGGGAAACGACCCCGTTGGCGCGATTGAACAAGCCCAGCGGCTCATACCCAAGCAGGCGCCCGATGATCAGGTCGGGCGCACGCGTGCCGACCCTCTCGACGATGTTTGCGCTGCTGATATAGACCCCGAACGAGGCCAGCGCCCGCCATTCCCGCAGCGACGGGATCACGTGGTCCCAGGAGGGCATTGCGGCGAGCGCGACCAGCGCGCCGACCAAATCCGCGGCGAGCATGCCGCAGGTCAACGCCATGGCGCCGAAGCCGAACAGTGCCAGGACGATGGCGACCGACTGATTGGCGGCCGTTCTGGCCAGGGAAATCCGGAACAGCACGCTGAAGGCCATTTCGCGGTTCAGCAGCGCCATCACCGTGCTGCTGAACGGCGCCACAAGAAACGTGCCGGCGACGACGACGATAAGGCGGCCAAGCTCGGGGGTCTGGTAGAACCACGCAATCTCATTGCGAGCCAGGAACACCAGCAGGCCGAGCCCCCAGGACAGCAGCCAAGTCAGGCCAAGTGCGGTGCGGATCTTGGCCCGGGTCAGGTGGCGTTCCTGCACCAGGAACTCACCGATGCCGAACTCGCGGATTGCCTCGGCCAGCAGCACGATCGAGGCCGCGACCGAGAACAATCCGGTCTGGGCCGGCGTGACCAGGCGCGCCAGCACCATGGTGGCGCCAAGGCCGATCGCCATGTTTGTGTAGCGGCTGGCGAATACGACGATCAGGGCCGCGCGGACGCTGGTTCGGCGGGGCTCGGGCATCAGCGCACCGCGGTCAGGCCAGGTCCATGGCGACGGGCGCGAACCAGTGCCGCGGCCACTGGCGCCTGGCCGGTGCGGGCACGCGGAGCAGGGGGCTGTCCGCCGAGCGCCCTGGCCGATCGCACCCGTCCGGAATTGCCGGCTGCCGACAGCCTGGCGGAAGCGGGGCGGCAGGTATCGGCCATGTCGTCGGCGCCCCTCTCCTCATGGTCAGTCTCGACGAACGTGCGATCGCAAGGCCCTGGGCGGGCCTTACTGCCTCACCCGGCCGATGTCACGACATTCCGTGTCCAGGATAAGCGAACGGGGATCACCCGTGCCCGTGGCCGGCCCCGTACAGCGCCTCGGGCGAGATCAGCGGTGCCGCGATCTCCACCAGCGCGCCATCACGCGCGGCGCGGTAGAAGCAGCTTCGCCGGCCGGTGTGGCAGGCCACGCCCTCCTGGTGCACCAGCAGCAGCAGCGTGTCGCCGTCGCAGTCCACAAGCAGCTCCTTCAGGTGCTGCGCCTGGCCCGACGTCTCCCCCTTGCGCCACAGCGCGTTGCGGCTGCGGCTGAAATAGCACACCCGGCCGGTGGCCAGCGTTTCGGCAACGGCGTCGCGGTTCATCCAGGCCATCATCAGCACCTCGCCGGTGTCGTGCTGCTGGGCCACCGCCGGCACCAGGCCGTTGGCGTCGAAGCGGATGGCGGCCAGCACCGAATCCGCGCTTTGCATGGCATCTTGAGTCATGGGTGTTATCTTGAAGCGCACTTCGCGTATCGCAAAGGAGAGTCGGATGGCGTTCTCGGCCCGCACCGAAACCCTGCTGGACCGGGCCGGCCGCATCTGCCTTGGCCGCGGCGCCCGCCTGACCGACCTCCGCCGCCAGGTGCTAGGCCTGATCCTGGACGCTGGGTCCCCTACCGGCGCCTATGAACTGCTGGACAGGCTGCGCGCCACAAGGCACGGCGCCGCTCCGCCTACGGTGTACCGCGCGCTGGATTTCCTGCAGGAACAGGGCCTGGTGCACAAGCTGGAGCGCCTGTCAGCGTTCGTCGGCTGCGTCGCGCATGAGGAGGAACACGCCGCCCAGTTCCTCATCTGCCGCAACTGCGGCAAGGTAACGGAAATCGAGGATCCCCGCCTGGCGCACGCGCTGGAGGACGCTGCCCGCCGGCTGGGCTTCACGGTGGGCAAGGCCACCATCGAGGCCGAAGGCCAGTGCGCGGCCTGCGCCGCCGCCCCGGGGAAGGAGGAACACGCCGCATGCCACTGATCGCCTCAGCCGAGCAGGCCCGGGTGAACCGCCGCCGGGGACAGGCGGCGGACGGGGTTTCGTTCTGGCACACGCTCTACCTGGGCACGAGCCGCTACAACATGGCGCCCGGCACGCCGGATCCCGCGCCCGGCACGCTGTTCCCCATGGCGTTCCTGGTGGAGCAGGACCCCGGTAGCGTGGCCCATGCGCACTATCACCAGGCCGACCAGTTCCAGGTGGTGGTGGACGGGCGCGCCACGCTGGGCACACACGCGGTGGCGCCGGTCACGGTGCACTTCGCCGGCGCCTACACGGCCTACGGCCCGATCCGGGCCAGCGAGGCGGGGGTGCACTACTTCACGCTGCGCAACGGGTTCGATCCGGGGGCGCGCTTCATGGAACGGGCGGAAAACCGCGCCGCACTGCGCGGTATTCCCGGCCGGCACCACCGGGAGGCGGTGGCCGGCCCGGTCGGTCCGCCATCGGCCGCCGTCACCACGCTGCTGGAGCCTGGCCCGGACGGGCTTGCCGCCTGGCGCTTTCAGCTTGGCGCCGGGGAGCCGCTGCTCGGCCCCTCACCAGCCGGCGGTGCGGGCCAGTACCTGGCTCGTGGTTTCGGGCCGGCTGGACCAGGACGGCCAGGAATACGGCGCACTGTCCTGCGGCTTCGCCTATCCGCATGATGCACCCTTCTCCGGCGTGGCTGGTCCCGAGGGGCTGGACGTGCTGGCGATGCAGTTCCCACGGCGCGAGGGGGCGTAATCCCGCCGGCGTCGGGTTTCGCCGATGCCGCCCCACGCCGTGACGGTCGGCTCCTTGCGCATCTGGTCCCAACCCGCCCGCACCCTGTATGACCCACGCCATCGGGCCGGAGACGAACACACATGGACGAAGACTTCCGCCGCGCGGCACTTGAGTACCACCGCCTGCCGCGGCCGGGGAAACTCAGGGTCGAGCCGACCAAGCGCATGACCAGCCAGCGCGACCTGGCGCTCGCCTACTCCCCCGGCGTCGCGGCCGCCTGCGAGGAAATCAGGGCCGATCCGGACACCGCCCACGACTACACGGGCCGCGGCAACCTGGTCGCGGTGATCTCCAACGGCTCCGCCGTGCTGGGGCTGGGCAATATCGGCGCGCTCGCCGGCAAGCCGGTGATGGAAGGCAAGGCGGCGCTGTTCAAGAAGTTCGCCGGCATCGACGTGTTCGACATCGAGGTGGACGCCCAGGACCCGGATCATTTCTGCGATGTCGTCGCCGCGCTGGAACCCACCTTCGGCGCGATCAACCTGGAGGACATCAAGGCCCCGGAATGCTTCGCCATCGAGCAGTCGCTGCGCATGCGCATGCGCATTCCGGTGTTCCACGACGACCAGCACGGCACCGCCATCACCGTCGCCGCGGCGGTGCGCAACGGCCTGCTGCTGCAGGGCAAGGCGCTGTCCGACGTCCGCCTGGTCACCTCCGGCGCCGGCGCCGCCGCGCTGGCCTGCGTCGATCTGCTGGTCTCGATGGGGCTGGAGCCGGAGAACGTCACGCTGACCGACGTCAACGGCGTGGTGAAAGTGGACCGGCCCGGCATGCTGCCCAACATGGCCCGCTATGCCCGGGAGACCAACGCCGAGACCCTGGCGGAGGTGCTGCCCGGCGCCGACATCTTCCTGGGCCTGTCCGCGCCCCGCGTGCTGAAGCCGGAATGGCTGCCGCGCCTGGCGGAAAGGCCGCTGATCCTGGCGCTGGCCAACCCCGAGCCGGAGATCCTGCCCGACCTGGCCCGCTCCGCCCGGCCGGACGCGATCATCGCCACCGGGCGCAGCGACTACCCCAACCAGGTCAACAACGTTCTGTGCTTTCCCTTCATCTTCCGCGGCGCGCTGGACGTGTCCGCCACCACGATCAATGAGGCGATGAAGATCGCCGCGGTGGAGGCGATCGCCGGCCTGGCCCGCATGGAGGCCAGCGAGGTGGTGGCCGCGGCCTATGGCGGCGACGCGCCGGTGTTCGGCCCCGAGTACATCATCCCCAAGCCGTTCGATCCGCGCCTGATCCTGGAAGTGGCCCCGGCGGTGGCCCGCGCCGCGATGGACAGCGAGGTCGCCCGCCGGCCGATCGACGACTTCAGCGCCTACCGCCGGGAGCTGGAGCGTTTCGTCTTCCGCTCCGGCCAGTTGATGCGCCCGGTGTTCGAGGCGGCGAAGAAAGCCCCCCAGCGCGTGGTCTATGCCGAGGGCGAGGACGAGCGCGTGCTGCGCGCCGCCCAGATGCTGGTGGACGACAATCTCGCCCACCCCATCCTGCTCGGCCGCCGCGCGGTGATCGAGGCCAAAGTGCGGGAACTGGGCCTGCGCCTGGACCTGAACGACGGCGTGAAGGTGCTGGACCCGGTCGCCGATACCGAGGTGTTCGGGGCGCTGGCGCCGGCCTACCAGCGCCTGGCCAGCCGGCGCGGGGCACCGCCCGCGGCGGCGGCGCGACGGCTGCGCACCAGCCCGGCGGTCGCGGCGGCGATGCTGCTGCACGCCGGGGAGGCGGACGCGGCGATCTGCGGTGGTACCGCGGACTGGTGGCGGCAGATCCAGTACATCCTGCCGGTGATCCCGCGGCGGCCGGAGGTGAACCGGATCTATGCGCTCTCGGCGCTGATCCTGCCGGCCGGCGTGCTGTTCCTGTGCGACACCTTCATGGTGGTGGACCCCACCGCCGAACAGATCACCGAAATGACGCTGCTGGCGGCCGAGGCGGTGCGCGGCTTCGGCATCACGCCGAAAGCGGCGCTGCTGTCGCACTCCAGCTTCGGCGCCAGCGACAGCCAGTCGGCGCGCAAGATGCGGCGGGCGCTGGGCATGATCCAGGAACGTGCCCCGGATCTGGAGATCGACGGCGAAATGCACGCCGACGCCGCCCTGGTGCAGGATTTGCGGGACCGGCTGGTGCTGGATTCGCCGCTGACCGGTGCCGCGAACCTGCTGATCATGCCGGGGCTGGATGCGGCGAACATCTCGTTCAACCTGCTGAAGGCGGCGGCGAGCGGGCTGCCGGTGGGGCCGATGCTGCTGGGCATGGCCAAGCCGATTCATGTGCTGGTGCCGAGTGTCACGGCGCGGGGGATCGTGAATTTGAGCGCGCTGGCTGTGCTGCAGGCGCAGGGCACGGTGGCGGCGTGATGCGGCGCCTGCACCGTCATGGCACGGTGGCGGCGTGATGCGGCGCCTGCACCGTCATGGCACGGTGGCGGCGTGATGCGGCGCCTGCATCGTCATGGCACGGTGGCAGCGTGATGCGGCACCTGCATCGTCATGGCCGGCAAAGGGGGCTGTGATCCAATCCCGCACCGGTCATGGCCGGGGTGGCCGCCGACTGTCCGTACCCCGTCGTGGTGGGCGAAGGCCCGCCACCCACGGCTTTGTCGTGCGGAACGCACCCTTTCTGATGCTGGGTCGGCTGATCTGCACGGATTGGCGTGCCTGCGGCATGACGCAGTCGTGGGTGGCGGGCCTTCGCCCGCCACGACGTTGTATGCTTCGTCGATGGGATCGATCCTTTGGCGTCGCAGGACGGAAGCTGAGATTCCTGGCCGGCCACTTCGGGCGCGGCTGGCAGGGTGCACGCTATCGCGATCTTCAGCAGAAGACTGAAGACGACAGGTGCGGGGGGCGGTCTGGCAGTGCGGATGTTCCGTGCGACGGCACCGTTTGGTCCGCGGCATTCGTTCTGCTGCAAGCTTTTGACACGGAGGGCACGGAGAGCCACGGAGGGCCACGGAGCGGTTCAGACCACACGTTGCTGCAAGCCGTCTTCCAACCGGCGCACAATGAGACTGAAAGGCGGCTTGCGCCGCCGGCAGACTGCGCTAGCCCGCCTGATTCCCCAGCCAACTTCCCTGATGCCCCGGCCAACCACCAAGGTACCTTGCTGAAAGGTACCTTGCTGAAACGATCACCGCGCGTGCCATGCCGGCACGCTCCGTGGCCCTCCGTGGTTCTTCGTGCCCTCCGTGTTGAATGCTTACCGAATGCCGAAGCGCCGCCGGCCTCCGGCGGAGTCCCCGGAACGCCGGAACCGTTCCAACAGGCCGCGCGCTGGCCGCGATGATGCAACGGCTGCTTGAAAGGGCCGGCAACGCCACACGATGTGCGGGTCGCAGACCGTGCTGACCCTCCTCGGCGCACTGATCGTAACCGCCGTGGCGGCAATCGGCCTGCTTCAGGCGGTCGTAGGCTGGATCGCCACCGCCCGGTTCGCGGACCGCAAGGCCCCGGACCACCCGCCCTGCACCGAGCCGATCACGGTCCTGAAGCCGCTGCACGGCGACGAGCCACTGCTCGAGCCCGCCCTGGCATCGGTCTGCGCCCAGGACTACTCCGCGTTCCAGATCGTGTTCGGCGTGGGCGACCCGGCCGATCCGGCGCTGGCCGTGGTACAGCGGTTGCGGGAGCGGTTCCCCGCGACCGACATCGCCGTGGTGGTGAACCCCGCCCGGCACGGCCCCAACGGCAAGGTCGGCAACCTGATCAACATGCTCCCCGCGGCAAAGCACGACGTGCTGGTGATCGCGGACTCCGACCTGCATGTGCAGCCGGACTACCTGGCCCGCCTGGCCGAGGCGCTGGACCAGCCCGGCACCGGCCTGGTCACCACCCTGTATGCGGGCCTGCCGGCCACCGGCAGCCTCGCCGGCCGGCTGGGCGCCACGCAGATCACCCACACCTTCCTGCCCGGCGCATTGCTGGCCCGCGCGCTGGGGCGGCAGGACTGCCTGGGCGCCACCATGGTGTTGCGGCGGGAGACGCTGAGCCGGATCGGCGGCCTTCAAGCCTTGGTGAACCACCTGGCCGACGACAATGTGCTGGGCCGGCTGGTGCAGGGTGCCGGGCTGGCGGTGCGGCTGGCCGATACCGTGCCCGCCACCACCGTGCCGGAAGCCGCCCTGGGCCCGCTGCTGCGTCACGAGTTGCGCTGGGCCCGCACCATCCGCACGCTGGCGCCCGGACAGTTCGCCGCCTCGGCGCTGCAATACCCGCTGTTCTGGGCCACGCTGGCGATCCCGCTGGCGGGCGGAACCGCCTGGGCCTGGGCGGCGTTCTTTTTCGCCTGGGTGATCCGTGCCCTGGCGGCCACAGGGGTGGACCGCGCGCTTGCTGCGAAGCTGCAAGAGCTTGCGTTCCCGTGCCCCGTCTGGCTTCTGCCGATGCGCGACTGGTTGTCGATCGGCATCCTGCTCGCCAGCTATGCCGGCAGGCGGGTGGAATGGCGCGGGGTCAGCATGCACGCTGACACACCACCCCCGCTTCGGCGTTCAGAGGGACCGAACCTGCGATGATGAAGACCCTGTTCCTGCAGCCGCCCTCGTTCAACGGGTTCGACGGCGGCGCGGGCTCCCGCTACCAGGCGAAGCGCGAGATCCGCAGCTTCTGGTACCCCACCTGGCTGGCCCAGCCGGCCGCGCTGGTGGAAGGCAGCAAGCTGATCGACGCGCCGCCGGCCGGCATCGGCCTGGACGCGGTCACACGCCAGGCGCGGGATTTCGAGCTGTGCGTGATCCACACCTCCACCCCGTCCTTCAGCTCCGACGTGCGGGTGGCCGAGGCGCTGAAGCAGGCGAACCCGAACCTGAAGATCGGCTTCGTCGGCGCCAAGGTGGCGGTGCAGCCGGAGGAGAGCCTGAAGCAGGGCGGCCCGATCGACTTCGTGGCGCGCAACGAGTTCGACTTCACCATCAAGGAGATCGCCGAGGGCCGCGACTTCGCCGCGGTGGACGGCATCAGCTACCGCGATGCCGCGGGTGCCATCGTGCACAACAAGGACCGCGCCATCCTCGAGGACATGGACCAGCTTCCCTTCGTCACCGAGGTGTACAAGCGCGACCTGCGCATCGAGGACTACTTCATCGGCTACCTGCTGCACCCCTATGTGTCGCTGTACACCGGCCGCGGCTGCAAATCCCGCTGCACCTTCTGCCTGTGGCCGCAGACCGTGGGCGGCCATCGCTACCGGGTGCGCTCGCCCGAGCACGTGGCGGAGGAGATCCGCCTGGCCAAGCGGTATTTCCCGCAGGTGCGGGAATTCTTCTTCGACGACGACACCTTCACCGACAACCTGCCGCGCGCCGAGGCGATCGCCCGGGAGCTGGGCAAGCTGGGCGTCACCTGGTCGTGCAACGCCAAGGCGAACGTGCCGCGCGAGACGCTGAAGGTGCTGAAGGACAACGGGCTGCGCCTGCTGCTGGTGGGCTACGAGAGCGGCAACCAGCAGATCCTGCACAATATCAAGAAGGGCATGCGGATCGAGGTCGCGAAGCGCTTCACCAAGGACTGCCACGACCTGGGGATCAAGATCCACGGCACCTTCATCCTGGGCCTGCCCGGCGAGACGAAGGAGACGATCGAGGAGACCATCCGCTTCGCCACCGAGATCAACCCGCACACCATCCAGGTGTCGCTCGCCGCGCCCTACCCGGGCACCTTCCTGCACCAGCAGGCGGTGGAGAACGGCTGGCTGGATGCGTCGCACGCGGACCTGGTGGATGACAGCGGCATCCAGATCGCGCCGCTGCACTACGAACACCTGTCGCACACCGAGATCTTCGACAG
The DNA here is from genome assembly GCA_963721065.1 of uncultured Alphaproteobacteria bacterium. Classification (GTDB taxonomy): domain Bacteria; phylum Pseudomonadota; class Alphaproteobacteria; order Acetobacterales; family Acetobacteraceae; genus CAWBLP01. Next base: position 294,241 of record CAVRHO010000004.1, on the reverse strand, counting down.
CGTGGAGACGTTCTACAAGCGCTTCTACTTCCGCGCGCCGAAGATCGCGTCGATCGTGGGCGAGATGGTGCGCAGCCCGCAGATGATGAAGCGCCGGCTGCGCGAGGGCGTGGAGTTCTTCCAGTTCCTGCGGGAGCGGCACCAGGCGGCGTAGGCGGCGGGATCACCCGCACCGACGGCGCGGCGGAGAGTGCCCTATCCTGGCAGCAGGGTAGCGTGGGGAGCAGGGTGGTTCTCTCCTTTGCAGGTCGTAAGGTAGCCTCGGTGTGGAGCGGTCACGATGCCCGATGAAGCGTACGAGAAATCGCTGCGCCTGATCGAGGACGCTCGGCTTCGGCGCAGCACCTCACTGGATCTCGCCGGCAACCAGCTGACCGCCCTGCCGCCGGAGATCGCGCAGCTCGCCTCGCTGCAAAGCCTCGATCTCGGCGGCAACCAGCTGACCGCCCTGCCGCCGGAGATCGCGCAGCTCGCCTCGCTGCAAAGCCTCGATCTCGGCGGCAACCAGCTGACCGCCCTGCCGCCGGAGATCGCGCAGCTCGCCTCGCTGCAAAGCCTCGATCTCTACGGCAACCAGCTGACCGCCCTGCCGCCGGAGATCGCGCAGCTCGCCTCGCTGCAAAGCCTCGATCTCCGCGGCAACCAGCTGACCGCCCTGCCGCCGGAGATCGCGCAGCTCGCCTCGCTGCAAAGCCTCGATCTCCGCGGCAACCAGCTGACCGCCCTGCCGCCGGAGATCGCGCAGCTCGCCTCGCTGCAAAGCCTCGATCTCCGCGGCAACCAGCTGACCGCCCTGCCGCCGGAGATCGCGCAGCTTGCCTCGCTGCAAAGCCTCTATCTCGGCGGCAACCAGCTGACCGCCCTGCCGCCGGAGATCGCGCAGCTCGCCTCGCTGCAAAGCCTCTATCTCGGCGGCAACCAGCTGACCGCCCTGCCGCCGGAGATCGCGCAGCTCGCCTCGCTGCAAAGCCTCTATCTCGGCGGCAACCAGCTGACCGCCCTGCCGCCGGAGATCGCGCAGCTCGCCTCGCTGCAAAGCCTCGATCTCAGCGGCAACCAGCTGACCGCCCTGCCGCCGGAGATCGCGCAGCTCGCCTCGCTGCAAAGCCTCGATCTCGGCAACCGCTGACCGCCCTGCCGCCGGAGATCGCGCAGCTCGCCTCGCTGCAAAGCCTCGATCTCAGCTTCAACCAGCTGACCGCCCTGCCGCCGGAGATCGCGCAGCTCGCCTCGCTGCAAAGCCTCTATCTCGGCGACAGCTGACCGCCCTGCCGCCGGAGATCGCGCAGCTCGCCTCGCTGCAAAGCCTCGATCTCCGCGGCAACCAGCTGACCGCCCTGCCGCCGAGCCTTGGCAAGCTCGGCAGTCTTCAGCGCGCGGCTGACGCCGACGTCGAGCCCTTTACCGAAGGGCTATATCTGGAAGACAACCCGTTTCCGGATCCTTATTCCCGATTGATCGCAGGCGGGCAGCCATCTGCCACACGGAACGTCCTCGCATGGCTGCGAGGCGAGCTGGATCCTGACGCGCTACCCATCCCGCCGGAGACACCGGATGAGGCGCGGCCTCCAGACGATTTCCCGGCGCTTCCTGGACAAGACGCGGGCCCGCATTTCGAGATTTCCGATGAAGGGCAGATCGCGCTTGCGCCGCCCGAAGCGCTGGACCGCGACGGCAACAACGTGCGGCGATTGCGCAGCCTGTATCCCGCGCTACGCGATCTTGCCCGTGACCTGTTGCGCAATCTGTCAGCCGGTAACGTGGCCCATCCCAGGCTACGCGATCGCGTCGCCGCCTATGTCGATCGGTTGGGCGACGATCTGGAAGACGTGGACTTTACCCTGCTCTATTTCGAGGGCGTGCGGCTGGCCAATGCCGTGAAGGCCGCCGAGGCGGAAATCGCGGGCCTCAAGGAAGTGCCGCCCTTGTCGGAGGACGCGCGCGAGCAGCTTGGCTCCCTGCTCCGCCTGCATGGCACCTTCATCCTGGCATCAGCCGACGGGATCGAGCTCCTCGCCGCCGAGGAGCGCTATCAACGCCGCCCGCAGGAAGAAGCGCAATACCGGGCAGCAACGCGGGCGTTCGCCAGCAGCCTTCAGCAGCAACCGGAGGTGATCGAGCCTGCCGCCGCCGAGGTGGTACGCGGGGCGGCCGAACAGATCGGTCAGGGGCCAAACCCGGAGCGCAGCGGTGCCCTGGCAACCGGCACGACCCAGAACGTGCTGATCGCGCTGATGATGTTGCGTCCGTCGCTGCTTTGCAAGCGGCGCAGGATTGGTGATGGGACCAGGCGGCGCCGTTCTGACAACGTTATTGGCTGTCGAGCCGCTCAAAAAGTCGAGGCCGTTCGGAGTGCTCACCAACCTGCTCACACGAAAGATCGATGGTGCTGGCGAGGCTGAGTTCAGGGTCATCGCCAGGCGGCTGGCACGACACCACGCGTTCGTCACCACTATCGAGCCGAACCTCCGCAGGCTGGCAGAGGTCAATTCCCACTTCGCCTGGCTGAACGACACGCTCGACTGGCTGCAACGGCACCCCGACCGGGATCGCGGGCATGACTGACCGCGAGCGTTCCCAGATCACGCGACCTTGACCGGATCAATCCAACGTCATCTCCGATCAGGACTGATCGTTGGCAAGATGCTGCGTAGCCCGCCGACGGTGAAGCGCCGAGACCGGCAGGACGGAGCGTTTCCTCCAGCGACAGCAAGCACCAGTGGCGGAACGTAAACCGCTGCACTCGGCGCCCGATCGGCTGGCTTGCCTGGCTGAGGATCGAAGTCGCATTCTGCGGGCACGGGCACAGCCTGAATTTGCCGCCGTGCCGCATGACCGTCGCGGAATTCCTCGTCTGGGATTCCGGCGACCGCTCCGGCGCGCTCTGGCAGTTGCGGGATGGTGAACCGGAAATGATGGCGCCGGCGTCCGGACGCACGGCGCCATTCAGGCGCGGCTGATGTATCTGCATCACGGCGCATCTCGACGGACGTGGTGGCAGGTCGCATCGCCATCGTGGCCGCCCGGCGTCATCCCGCGTGTCAGGTCAGGCCGAGAACTGCCTGGTCCCGGATATCGGCGTTACCTGCGCACCGCCGTCGGCCGGCCCCATCCTGGCCGAGCCCGTAGCACTGATCGAAATTCTGTCCCCGTTCCGATGAACGGGCAACCCGGGCCAATGTGTGGGCCTACACGACCATTCCCTCGGTCATGGAGATCTCTGCTGCGCTCGACGCTGTCGCCGCGGAATTCTTGCGCCGCCAGCCGGACGGCTCGTGGCCGGCACAGCCGGCAGATCTGGGGCCGGACAACGAATTGCGGCTCGACAGCATCGGCTTTGCCGCGCCCCTCCACGCTGCTTACCGCAACACCGGACTTACCTGACCCTCGCAACAAAGTGGTCGGACCGCGCCAGCTCAGCCGCCGGACGCGGCACGAGGCATCCGCAGGAAAGTCCACCGTCGCTCTACCCGCTGCCAGTCCACGTCCCCGCGGCCCCACCGCCCGTCGCTCCTTGCCCAACCCGCCCCGCCGCCTCAGGATGACCGCATGAGTGAGACCGTGCTTGACGTGAAGGGGATGAACTGTCCGCTGCCCGTGCTGCGGGCCAACCGGACGTTGCGCCCCATGGAGCCAGGCGCCCGGCTGCGCGTGCTGGCCACAGACCCTGCCTCCGTCTCGGACTTCCACGCCTTCTGCCGCGAAACGGGCCACGACCTGCTCGCCTGGAGCGAGGAGAACGGCGTGTTCAGCTTCCTCATCCGACGCCGGACGGACCCGAAGGATTCGTGACATGCCGACCGCGCTGATCACCCATCCCGCCTGCCTGGAACACGACACCGGCCCCTACCACCCGGAATGCGCCGACCGCCTGCGCGCCGTGCTCGCCGCCCTGGAGACGCCGGACTTCACCGACCTGCTGCGCGAGCAGGCCCCGGCCGCCACCGCCGAACAACTGGAGCGGGTGCACCCGGCGCGCTACGTCGAAGCCATCCTGTCGATCCGCCCCGATCCGGGCGAGTCGGTCCAGTTGGACGGCGACACGCTGATGAGCCACGGCAGCGCCGAGGCCGCCCTGCGCGCGGCCGGCGCCGCCTGCGCGGGGGTGGATGCGGTGATGGAAGGCTGGGCCCGCGCTGCCTTCGCCGCGGTGCGCCCGCCGGGCCACCACGCCGAACCCGCGCGGCCGATGGGGTTCTGCCTGTTCAACAATGTCGCGGTCGCCGCGCTGCATGCCCGCGCGCGCTGGGGCGTGCAGCGGGTCGCGGTGGTGGATTTCGACGTGCACCACGGCAACGGCACGCAGGCGATGTTCGCCGCCGATCCGGACCTGTTCTACGCCTCCAGCCACCAGAGCCCGTGCTATCCCGGCACCGGCGACATGTGGGAACGCGGCACCGCCAACAACGTGCTGAACACGCCGCTGCGCCCGGGCGACGGCAGCGATGCGTTCCGCTCGGTCTGGGGCGGGCAGATCATCCCGGAGCTGGAGCGGTTCGATCCCGGGCTGCTGATCATTTCCGCCGGCTTCGACGCGCACAAGGCCGATCCGCTGGCGCAGTTGCGGGTGGAAACCGCCGACTACGCCTGGATCACCGGCGAGCTGGTGGGCGTGGCGGACCGGCATTGCGAGGGGCGGGTGGTATCCGTGCTGGAAGGCGGCTACGACCTGGACGCTCTGGCCGCGTCTGTCGCGGTGCATGTGCGCGGCCTGATGCGGGCCTGAAGGAGTTGGTTGCCGATGGCGGATACCGAGTCGCGTCCCGAGGTGGACAAGCTGTCGTTCGAGGAGGCGCTGGCCGAGCTGGAACAGATCGTGCGGGGGCTGGAGAGCGGGCAGCAGAAGCTGGAGGATGCGATCAACGCCTATGAACGCGGCGCCGCGTTGCGCCGGCACTGCGAGGCGAAGCTGGCGGAAGCCGAGGCGCGCGTCGCGGCGATCGTGCAGCAGGCGGATGGCTCGGTGACCACGCGGCCGGTGGAGTGACGGGGATGCAGGTGAAGAAGGGCTACAAGCAGATGCTGGCGGAGGCGAACGCCGAGATCCGCACGCTGTCGGTGGACCAGGCGCTGGCGCTGCACGGGCGGGATGACGTGGTGTTCGTCGATCTGCGCGACCCGCGCGAGCTGGACCGCGAGGGGCGGATGCCGGGCGCGTTCCGCTGCACGCGCGGCATGCTGGAGTTCTGGATCGACCCGGAGAGCCCGTATCACAAGCCGGTGTTCGCCGAGGACAGGCAGTTCGTGTTCTTCTGCGCCGGCGGCTGGCGCAGCGCCCTGGCGGCGAAGACGGCGCAGGAGATGGGGCTGGAGAAGGTGGCCCATGTCGAGGGCGGGTTTGGCGCGTGGAAGCAGGCCGGCGGGCCGGTGGAGGCACCGAAGCCGCAGAAGTGACCCCGGGCTGCCCTCACAGTCATATCGACAGTATAACATTCCGTGAAACGGCACGGATTCGTTGCTATTTCTGTTGATCAGGATGTATAGCGACGCGGCCGGGCGCACATGCGACGCTAAAGCGTGACATGCCGGGCCAGCCTGGTGTAGAATTCATTCTCTACACGCTCTGAACATAATATCGAGGCTTATCACGAAAGATCTACAGGCGGACGGCGGAGCCGCCGTTCGTTTCGCAACCCTGGATGTGTCCGGTTGACACTCTCCTGAACCTACCCATTTCCTGACGCGCGGAAGCCTGACATTCCGGCCCTCGTGACGCGTCCGAACCGCGGCATCCCGCGCAAACGCGCGCCCCGCCGCAGTTGCCTGGTGAGGCTGCCGCTTGTGCCAGGTCCGTGTTCGCCACGACGGGACATATCCCGCCGGCGAACCGAAGGGTTGGCGTCAACCCAATGGGTATTTCCGCACTGGTTGCCCTGACCGCAACGTGGACCGCACGCGACACGTTCAATCGTCGTGTTGCCGGGCGCGTCGCTGCGGGGTTCCACAGCAATCCGGCCCACATCGAAGCGCCTATGCGCATCGGAATGATTTTGGAGCTTCCAACCGCTCCGGGCCCATGACGCAGGTGTTTTGACCTGCTGCATAACCCGAAGGGACAAGTCTTGCTCGACGCAACATACAACGGGCGCACCGACGTTGCTGCCCTGAACAAGATCGAAAACCTCTCTGTCGAGAGCCTCAGCGCCGGTATGATCGGCAACGTGCTGGAATGGTACGATTTCGGCTTGTACGGCTATCTGGCGCCGGTGATCGCGAGCCCTGTTCTTCCCCTCCGCCAACCCGGTCGCTTCCCTGATCGGCGCCTATGGCGGCTTCGCCATCGGTTTTGCCGTGCGCCCGATCGGCGGTGCGGTGCTCGGCCATCTGGGCGACCGCGATCGGCCGGCAGACCGTGCTGATCGTGTCCGTGGTGATGATGGGCGCGGCCACGACCGCGATCGGCTTCCTGCCGACCTACGCCGAGATCGGCATCTGGGCGCCGATCCTGCTGCTGCTGATCCGCCTGTTCCAGGGATTCTCGGTCGGCGGCGAATTCACCGGCTCGGTGTCCTACCTGATCGAGACGGCGCCCCGCCGCCGGCGCGGCATTGCCGGCAGCTTCGCCAATATCGGCTCGACCGGCGGCTACCTGCTCGCGGCCGGCTTGGCCGCCGTTACCGTGATGCTGCTGAAGGCGCACCCCGAGCTGACATGGATCTGGCGCCTGCCCTTCATCGGCGGCGGCGGCCTGGCGATCCTCGCCTACTGGATGCGCACGCGACTGACCCATACCGGTTACGAGCCGGAGCCGGTCGGTGAAGACGAACAGCGCGAACTGCCGCTGAAGCAGGCGTTCTCCGAAGCGCCGCGCGCGATGATCCTGGCCGTGATCTTCACCTGGGGCTACGGCGTGGCCGACTACCTCACGCTGGTGTTCCTGCCCACCTTCGCGAGCAGCTTCGGCATCGATCGATCGACGGCGAGCGCCCTGGCGATCAACACCGCCGCCGAGGCGGTGGCGCTTGTCGCGATCCCGCTCACCGGCTGGCTGACGGACCACGCCATCCGCCGGCGCTCGATGCTGATGCTGTCCTTCGCGCTGATCTTCTTCACCTCGGTGATCTTCTTCGAGCTGTCCAGCGGGTCCGAATCTGGCACGCTTCATTGTCGCGCAGTTCGGCTTCGCGGTGTTCCTGGGCATGATCATGGGCACGGCGCCGGCGATGCTGGCGGAGCTGTTCCCGTCGCGATTCCGGCTGTCCGGCTATTCGCTGGCCTTCAATATCGGGCTGGGCTTCGGCGGCGGCACCGCGCCGCTGATCGCGACGGCGCTGATCGGCTCCACCGGCTACGACATGGCGGCGGCGGCGTATCTGATGGCGGGCGCCCTGCTGTCGGTCGGGGCGCTGTACCTGATGAAGGACAGAAGCCGCGAACCGCTGCGCTAGGGCAGGGGGGCTCTGATCGGACGCAGCGCCGCCGCGGGCGCTGTCGGCGCAACCCCCATCGCGCACCGTCCGCGGGTGAACGGTGGCGTCCCTGGCGAGACGGACGCCACCGTTGCTTTGCGACAGTTCGGAATCCTGCCCGCCCGCAACGGGCGATCGCACCGAACCTGGCCGCCCGCGCCGTGCAGGCCGGTGATGCTGCCCGGATGAGCCGAATGCGGCCTGTCGCCCGCGATCAGGTGCAATGCCGCAGGCGCAATGGGAGGCGGGGCAGCGCAACCGGGCGTGGGAAGTCGCGTGGTTCGGCAGGCCTGCTCCGCCGGTGCGCCCTGGCGCATCGCCGTTTTCTCGCGATATTCCGGGCATGACTGCGACACCGTCCCGCGCGACCCCACCCCGCCTGCGCATCGCCGACCTGCGCAGCCCGCTCGCCGGCCCGTTCACCCTGGACCTGGCCGCCGGCACCTGCATCGCCATCGCCGGCCCATCCGGCGCAGGGAAAAGCCTGCTGCTGCGCATGATCGCCGACCTGGATCCCAACCAGGGCGAGGTCTTCCTGGATGGCCAGGAACGCCGGCATTTCGCCCCGTCCGCCTGGCGCCGCCGCGTCGTGTATTCCGCCGCCGAACCAGGCTGGTGGCACGACACCGTCAGGCCGCATTTCCCAGGCCCGGCCCTGGACACCGCCCGCCGACTCGCGCCTCGCCTCGGTCTGGCAGCGGCGCTGCTGGACGGCCCGGTGATCCGCCTGTCCACCGGCGAGCGGCAGCGCCTGGCCCTGATCCGCGCGATGGCGCTGGACTCCCCGGTGCTGCTGCTGGACGAGCCGACCGGTTCGCTGGACCAGGACAGCACCGGGCTGGTGGAGGCGCTGCTGCGCGAACGCCTCGCCGCCGGCACCGCGATCCTGCTGGTCTCCCACAGCCCGGAGCAGGCCGCCCGGCTTGGCGACCGCCACTTCCGCATGGTCGAGCGGCGACTGGTCGCAACCTGACGCGATGCGACATTGAAGGGTCCGTCGGCGCGTGCCGGCGCCTGCAGGTCGTAGCGAGGGCCGCTTGCCGGGAATGCTGTCATGCAATTCCGGCCCGACATGGTAGCAGAAGTTGCGGACGCCTACGGGGTGATCGGCAATATCACCGTCTGGGGCAATGGCTCCAAATGGGATTTTCGCTCATAGGCCAGGAGGTGCAGCAGGTCCAGAAGTCATGCGAGTGCCAAGCCGCGCGGTCGGCGATGCAGCAATTGGCGAACCATGGCCGCAACCGTGTGCTGCGGGTAGGTCCACCTCGGATAAACGGGGCCATCCGACTTCTGGCGCCGCTGTCGGCGCAAATGCTTCCCGCCAGCGCTCGCAACTGCCGGCGTGTCGGTCAGCAGCAGACGGCAACGTAGCGTCGCAACCGATGCCATACGTCTCCCGGCACCGGGCATTGCACCTCCTGCCGCAGCCGGGTCACGCTCGGGCACATCCGCGCCGGCTGACCGGCAATCGGCTCCTCGGCGATCGTCAGCAGATCCTCGCGCCCGAGTTGGCCGGCGATTGTGCCGGCGAGCGCGCCCAGGGATATGGCCGTGCCCGACGCCACATTGATTGCGCCATCGACGTCCGATGCGGTCAGATGCGCGAGGGCAACGCCGACATCCTCGGCCGCCAGATAGTCCCGCATCAGGTGGCCGTGCCGGCACGTGAACGGCCGGCCTGCCCGTAGCGTGTGCACCAACGACGGTATCAGCCGCCCCCTGGCTTCGCCTGGCCCGAACAGGTCGAAGATGCGCGCCCAGGCAAACGACGTTTCCGAGGGTGCAAACAGCGCCTCCATCAGATCGCGCGTGGCGTTCTTCGCGCGGCCGTACAGTGTCGCCGGTCGTGTCGGATCCGTCTCCTGCCGCGGCGCGGTGCCCTGGTCGGACCAGTCGGTACTCCGCGCCAGTCCCGACGCCCACAAAGCGCTTCACCCCCTGACGCTCGGCCGCGCGCGCCAGAGCCAGGCTGGCAGCCACCCAGTCGAGATTGTCCGGAGCCTGCCAGAACCGCCCATGCGTCACATACCACGCGCAATGGAGTATGTGGGTCGGCTGCACCATGGCGAGCACATGTTCCACCTGCGCCGGGTCGCGCAGGTCCGCCTGCATGTGCCGCGACTGCGGACAGCGGGAGGGGCCCCGCGCCACGCCGCACACATCGAAGCCAAGGTGCTGAAGCGGCCGGAGCGTATGCGTGCCGACCAATCCTGTGGCGCCCGTGACGAGGACCAGGCCCTTCATGCGGGTGCGTGCCGCTGGAAATCAGGCCATGCGCGGTCGCGTGTCGAAATCACGGCCGGTTGCCGCGGCCAGGTGATGCCGAACGCGGGATCGTCGTGGCGCGCACCACGGCTGGCTGAGGCGACATAGGGCGTATCCATGCAGTAGAGCAGCTCTGCGCCATCGGTCAGCGTGACGAACCCGTGCGCGCAGCCGGGGGGAATCAGCAGCGCGGTGTGTTCGGCGGCGTCCAGTTCCAGCGCGCACCAGGACAGTCGGGTCGCGGATTGCGGCCGCAGATCGACCGCCACGTCCCAGATCCGCCCGCGCGTCGCGCGGACGAGCTTTGCCTCGGCATGCGGATCGGCCTGCCAGTGCAGTCCGCGCAGCGTGCCGGCCGCGTGATTGAACGACACGCTGATCTGGTTCGGCACGAAGCTGATCCCGGCCGCGGCGAAATCCGCCGCGCACCACATGCGCGCGAAGAAGCCGCGGTCGTCGGCGTGCTTCTCGGGCCGCACGATGAAGAGCCCGGCCAGCTTTGTCGGTTGCAGGATCATGCGACCTGCCGCATCTCCGGCACGGCCACCAGCAGGCGCCCACCCCGGTCGGGCACCGCGCGCAGCTCTCCGGCGATTTCGTTCGCGAGGTTCCACGGCAGGATCAGCACGTCGTCCGGGCGGCGCGCCAGAAGCGCCTCGGGCGAAACGACAGGGATCCGGCTCCCCGGCAGCAGCCTGCCCTGCTTGGCGGGACTGCGGTCGGCGACTGCCTCGATTGCGTCGTGAGTCACGCCGCTGGCATTGAGGAAGGTGTTGCCCTTGGCCGCCGCGCCGTAAGCGGCAACACGGCGACCGGCGCGAAGAGCCTGGTCGAGCCATATCCGGAAGCCGTCGATCACCGACCGCACCTTCGGTTCGAACCCACGATAAGGCCGGGGCGTGTCCAAGCCGGCGGCGGCTTCCTGCGCCTGAACCATCGCCAGGTCCTCTGGATCCTGCATGCCGGCCTGTGGTGCGGCCGAAGCCATCACCCGCAGGCTACCGCCATGCGTCGGCAACCGCTTCACGGCGTAAACCTGCAAGCCATGCCGAACCAGCAGGTGCTGCATGGCGTACAACGACCAGTATGCGTAATGCTCGTGATAGATCGTGTCGAACTGCGTCTGTTCGATCAGGGCCAGAACATGTGGCACCTCGATCGATATGGTTCCGCGCGGGCCGGCCAGATCCGCAAGGCCGCCGACGAAGTCGTTCACGTCCGGCACGTGGGCGAGCACGTTGTTGGCAACGATCAGATCCGCGTGGCCGCGGCCGCGCACGATCTGGGCGGCACAGTCGCGACCGAAGAATGCAACCTGGGTCGGAACGTCTGCCGCCATTGCGGCCGCGGCGACGTTGGCGGCCGGTTCAACGCCCAGGCAGGGGATGCCGGCGGCAACGAAATTGCGCAGCAGGTAGCCATCGTTCGACGCAACCTCCACCACGAAACTGTCCGCGGTCAGGCGGTGGCGCGCAATCGCCGAACGGGCAAACGCGGCCGCATGCGCGAGCCAGGTGGAGGAAAACGACGAGAAATAGGCATAGTCCGAAAAAATCTCCGTGGCATCGACGACATGGTCGAGTTGCACCAGGAAGCACCGTTCACAGACAACTGCATTCAACGGGAAGACGGGATCGGGCTGTGCTGCCTTCTCCGCGGCGACATAGGAATTGGCGAGCGGCGTCGCCCCCAGATCGCAGAACGGAATGCCGAGTGCCCCGCCGCAACTGCGGCAGGCTGTGATGCGGGTGACGCGGGTCATCCGATGGCCTCCGAGACGGCGTGACAGCACCATCCCGCCATGTCTTCGCCGCGCCGCCAGGCGGCGTACCACGCGGCGGTGGCGCCGATCATCCCGGCCTGGTCGAAGCGGGGCGTCCAGCCAAGCCGGACCCGGGCGAGCGACGCGTCCAGTTGCAGCGTAGGCGCTTCCGGGGCCGGAGCCGGCTGCTTCCGCCACGGCAGGGGCGTGCCGAAGGCCTGTGCGAACGCATCGATCACGTCCAGCACCGTCGCGGCATCGTCACCGTTCGGCGCGAAATTCATGGCGGGTTCCGCGCCGTCACGCGCGATCGCCACGTGTTCCGCCAGCAGCAGATACCCGCTGATCACGTCGAGAACGTGCTGCCAGGGGCGGGTCGCATGCGGATAGCGCAGCGTGAGCGGGGCGGTGCCGTCCAGTGCGCGCACCAGATCCGGTACCAGGCGGGTGGGTGCGAAGTCGCCGCCACCGATCACGTTGCCGGCGCGGGCGACGGAGAGCGGCGGCAGTTCGTCACGCACGGAATGCCGCCAGCAGGCGATTGCAAGCTCGGCCGCGGCCTTGGAGGCGCTGTAGGGATCCTCCCCGCCGAGCGGATCGGACTCGCGAAAGCGCCGTCCGTCGCCGGGATTGCGGTACACCTTGTCGGTCGTTACCAGCACCGCGGCTCGCACGCTGCGGCAGCCACGCAGCGCCTCCAGCAAATGCAGCGTGCCCCCCAGGTTGGTCGCGAAGGTGCCGGCAGGATCGGCGTAGCCGCGTGGCACCAGGGGCTGCGCGCCGAGGTGCAGGACGATCTCCGGCTCGCTGCTGTGGACGATGCGCTGAACGGCCGAGGCATCCCGCAGGTCGGCAACGTGGTGATCCAGCGCCAGCCTGTCGGCCAGCAGGGGGAACAGCGCCGGCCCCGGTTCCGGCGCCAGGGCGAGCCCGGTCACCCGCGCGCCCAACTGGGTCAGCAGCAGCGTGAGCCAGCTTCCCTTGAAGCCCGTATGACCCGTGACCAGAACCCGGCGGCCGCGCCAGAACGCCTTGGTCGGTCGCATCGTCACCACATCTTCCATGCAGCTTCACCAGATTCCCAGAGCCGTTCGAGAAGGTTGCGATCCCGCAGCGTGTCCATGGGTTGCCAGAATCCCGGGTGATCGTAGGCGGCGAGCTCGCCGTCACGGGCAAGGCTCTCGAGCGGCTCCTGCTCCCAAACCGTCGTGTCGCCTGTAATGCGGTCCAGCACGGCGGGCGACAGCACGAAGAACCCGCCATTGATGGTGCCGGAACCGTCACCGGGCGGTTTTTCGGTGAACGCCCGGACGGTGTTGCCCGAGCGGTCCAGGGCGCCGAACCGGCCTGGCGGACGCACCGCCGTGACCGTTGCCTGTCGCCCGTGCGCGCGGTGGAAGGCGCAGAGGGCGGTGATGTCGATATCGGCCAGCCCGTCGCCGTAGGTCATGCAGAATGCCGGATCGTCCGCCACATAGCTGCGGATGCGGCGTAGCCGTCCGCCTGTCTGTGTTGCCTCACCGGTATCCACAAGGCTCACCCGCCATGGCTCCAGGGCACCGTGGTGAAAGCCGACGCAGCCGCGCGCGAGATCGACGGTGACATCGGAAGCGTGCAATTGATAATTGACGAAATACTCCTTTATCTGCACGCCCTTGTACCCAAGACAGACAATGAACTCCGTAATGCCATGTGCGGCGTAGATTTTCATGATGTGCCACAGGATCGGACGGCCACCGATCTCTACCATCGGTTTCGGGCGCAGTAAGGTCTCCTCGCTGAGACGGGTGCCGAATCCACCGGCTAAAATCACAGCCTTCACTGGTTCGCTCCGTCGTTCGGATCGTGCGACATCACGCAGGAGCAGTAACGTTTCGCGAGCAAGATCCCTGTGCCTCGTGATTGTTATGATTCCGGACGCCAGCGATCGGCCGTTCCCGTATCTATTGCCATTCTATCCCGATCCGGGTGATGAGGGCGAGCGATGAATCGCGATCGGCAACATTCCTGTTCGGGCAGAAGGAGCTTGCGGAAATGGAATGGCGCAACCTGTCGGATCCGCTGTTCGAGCACGCAGTCTCTCATCCGGAGGCGGTGGCGTTGGTTGCCGGCGGCAGGCGGTGGACCTATCGCGCACTGGCCGATCTGGTCGGCAAGGCAAGCGTTTATCTGCACGACCTCGGACTCGAGCCCGGCGAACCCATCGGCATTGGCGTTCCCGGCGGGATCGAGCATGTACTTCTTATATTGGGTCTCCTGCGTCTCGGTGCCGTTCCCATTGAACTGCCATCATCGGTCCCGTCCGGGACGCGCGCGGCAGGATGGCAACAGTGTGGTGTCCGGCGGTTCATTCTTCCGGCAGAGGCGACGGTCGTTGCGGCAGACGGCTGTATCCGCCTGCCCCGGAACTGGCTCGATCGCCTGAGGGATACCACCGGCGACCGGCGCGTATCCCGTGATGCCGACGAGCCCGCGATGCTCCATCCCTTGAGGCTGCACGACGGCAGTCCAGGCGCGATCGTAACGTCCCGACGCCAGTGGGTGGACCGGGTCGTGCGGTTGCAACGACTTCTACCAGAAGTATTAACGACGGAGCGTCCACCATCACTGGTGCTGGCGGGCACCCGCGGACAATCGGCATTGTTGTTCTTGTTTGCCCAACTGCACGCTGGCGGTTCGATCATTCTCAGCGATAGCAGCGATGTTGAGCAAATGGCCAGCGTCACCATCGCTGCAGGCGATGCTGTTGTTTTGCTCAGCCCAGAGTTGTGCCGCCAGCTTGTTGCGCTTCCGGACGTCGCAGGCAGGCGTTTTCCACGCCTGCGAGCCCTGTTCGTTGGCGCAACGGCATTGTTCCCGCACGAACGGCGCATGGTGACGGATCGCCTTACGCCCAACTGCTACGCGATCCACGCGAATGCCGCCTATGGCGTGGGGGCGCTGCTGACCCCGCAGGATGTCGGTTCCGCCGCCTGTGGTGTGGGGCGCCCGGATCCCGCCCTGGATGTGCAGATCGTGGATGGGGGCGAACGGCCCCAGGCGCCGGGCGCGATGGGCCGGGTGCGGCTGCGCGGCCCCGGCGTGGCCGATACCGTGTTGGGCGGCACGGACGATCCTGCCGCCGAGGCGGGGTTCCGGAACGGTTGGTACTATCCGGATGAAGTCGGCCAATTACAGCCGGACGGGTTCCTGCGGCTGACGGGACGGGCGTCACGCATGGTCCGCCGTCGCGGAACCGACGTGTTCCTGCCCGGAATTGAGCGGATCCTCCAGGCACATGCGGCGGTGGACCAGGCGGCTGCCGTGGGCATCGCGACGGACGGAGCCGACGCACCGCGGATCGTTGCCTTCGTAGTACTTCGGGACGGCGCGCCCGCCGAGGTGGTGGAGGCCTGTCGCGACAAGTTTCCGGCCGGCCAGGCACCGGATCGGGTTCACATTGTTTCGTCACTTCCACGCACCGACAGGGGGCTGCCGGACTTCAGGCAGTTGCTCGCATCCGTTACGCACCGGTAGGCGCAACCATTGATTGTGGAATTGTTCCTGAATGCTCGGACTTGCAGTCGTTAATATATCGCAATGGCATGGAGGCAAAAATACCTATCACATCATTGCCATACGCTCGAATTAACGGTTGATTAATGAGTGCTAATCCTGCAACAATCCGCTCCGCGATCAAAGTCGGCTAAGGCGCCAGCTCCGCCAGGCGGCGTCTCGAACCGAAAGCGGAGGGGGATAGTCCATGTCGAGCGTTTTCAGCTCGGCGATCGTGGGCGTTGCTCGCGATGGGCCAGCCTGAGTTCATGACGGCCCGGCGACGATGCTCAGGGCGCAATAATGTGTCAACGCATCGTCGCTGAAATCTAGGACTTTCAGTCTATGTGACGCGCTTTTGCAATGCAAGCAAAGGCGTGCCGAACGAGCTTGGCCTTACCAGGCCATCCCGGGTGAACAATCCCGGCAGAAGATCTTTGATCCATCTGCCGGCGGGGTCGCGCTGTATCGGCGCGGGTGGATCAGTGTGTCGTCTTGCGGGTGCAGGAGCTGCGTAAATGCCGGATGATCTCAATATTGTTGGCACTGCAAGCAATGATTCGCTGAGTGGCGGAACCGGGAACGACACCCTCAGCGGGCTGGATGGCAACGATCAGCTCCAGGGCGGCGCCGGCAACGACAGTGCGGACGGCGGTGCAGGGAACGACACGCTCTACGGCAACGCCGGCAACGACACGCTGCTGGGCGGCGACGGCAACGACTACCTTTATGATACACAGGGCGCCAACGTGCTGTCCGGCGGCGCCGGCAATGACACGATCTCCAATGTATCCAATGGTGACACGGGCAGCACGCTGCAGGGCGGCGGCGGGCAGGACTGGTTTCGCATCAATTCCTCCGGAGTTGCCTCCGAGGTGCGATACAATGCGTCGGCGCTGCATCCGGACGTTGTTGCGGATTTCCAGACCGGTCCGGGCGGTGACGTGCTCGATCTCTCGGGGCTGTCCAGCTATGGCGTCATTCCGAACGATCACGGCAATCCGTTTCTCACCGGGCACCTGCAGTTTGTGCAGAGTGGCGCGGATACCGTGCTGCAGGCCAACGCGGACGTTACCGGCGCCACCACGAGCTGGGTAACGGTTCTCACGCTCCAGAACACAAGCGCAAGCGCCTTCACGGCCGACAACATCGCCCAGGGCTGGAACCCGCAAGGGACGGCGGGCGAGCTGGTCAGCGACAGTGATTACGGCAACACCCTGTCGGGCGGCCCCAATGACGACACGCTGCATGGTAATGGCGGGCCCGACAGTATCCTGGGTGGGGATGGCAACGACAGCCTGGACGGCGGTGAGGGCAACGACACGCTGTACGGCGGCTTCGGCGACGACACCTTGGCCGGCGGCACCGGCAACGATTACCTGTCGGGCGATGATGGGAACGACAGCGCGGATGGTGGCGCTGGCAATGACACGCTGTACAGCAGTGCCGGCGACGACACGCTGGCCGGCGGTGGCGGCAACAACTCCCTATACGATACGCAGGGCGCCAACTCTCTGTCCGGCGGTCTGGGCAACGACACCTTGTCCGAGGTCTCGGGCGGGGACACGGGCAGCACGCTGTCCGGCGGCGCCGGGCAGGACACGTTCCGGTTCAGCGGCAATGTCGGCTACGACCTTCAATATAGCCCATCGGCGCTTCACGTCGATGTGGTGACGGACTTCCAAACGGGGCCGGGCGGCGACGTGCTCGACATGTCCGGCCTTCAGTCCTACGGGGCGGTTCCCGGCAACGCCAATCCGTTCACCACGGGCTACGCGCAGTTCGTGCAGAGCGGGGTGGACACGCTGCTGCAGGTGGACAAGGCCGGGACGGGAGGGCCTCGGGATGGGTCACCGTCCTGACGCTGCAGAACACGACCGCCACGGCCTTCACCGCGGATAACATCACGCAGGGCTGGAATCCGCAGGGCACTGCTGGTGCTCTGATCAGCGGTGACGACAACAACAACACCTTGAACGGCGGCGTGAACGACGACACGCTGCAGGGCAACGGCGGCAACGACACGCTGTATGGCGGCTACGGCGACGACACGCTGCAGGGCGGCACCGGCAACGACTCCCTGCGTGGCGATGATGGGAACGACAGCGCGGATGGTGGCGCTGGCAATGACACGCTGTACAGCAGTGCCGGCGACGACACGCTGGCGGGCGGTGACGGCAACGATTCCCTATACGATACGCAGGGCGCCAACTCTCTGTCCGGCGGTCTGGGCAACGACACGTTGTATGAGGTGTCGGGCGGGGACACCGGCAGCACGCTGTCCGGCGGCGCCGGGCAGGACACGTTCCGGTTCAGCGGCAATGTCGGCTACGACCTTCAATATAACCCATCGGCGCTTCACGTCGATGTGGTGACGGACTTCCAAACGGGGCCGGGCGGCGACGTGCTCGACATGTCCGCCCTTCAGTCCTACGGGGCGGTTCCCGGCGACGCCAATCCGTTCACCACGGGCTACGCGCAGTTCGTGCAGAGCGGGGTGGACACGCTGCTGCAGGTGGACAAGGCCGGGACGGGAGGTGCCTCGGGATGGGTCACCGTCCTGACACTGCAGAACACGACCGCCACGGCCTTCACCGCGGATAACATCACGCAGGGCTGGAATCCGCAGGGCACTGCCGGTGCCCTGGTCAACGGTGACGACAACAACAACACCCTGTACGGCGGGGTGAACGACGATACGCTGCAGGGCAACGGCGGCAACGACACGCTGTACGGCGGCGTACGGCGACGACACGCTGCTGGGCGGCACCGGCAACGATTACCTGCGGGCGATGATGGGAACGACAGCGCGGATGGTGGCGCTGGCAATGACACGCTGTACAGCAGTGCCGGCGACGACACGCTGGCGGGCGGTGACGGCAACGACTCCCTATACGATACGCAGGGCGCCAACTCTCTGTCCGGCGGTCTGGGCAACGACACCTTGTCCGAGGTCTCGGGCGGGGACACGGGCAGCACGCTGTCCGGCGGCGCCGGGCAGGACACGTTCCGGTTCAGCGGCAATGTCGGCTACGACCTTCAATATAACCCATCGGCGCTTCACGTCGATGTGGTGACGGACTTCCAAACAGGGGCGGGCGGCGACGTGCTCGACCTGTCAGGCCTCGAGTACTATTATGGTTCGTTCCCCAGCAACGCCAACCCGTTCACCACGGGCTATGCGCAGTTCGTGCAGAGCGGGGCGGACACGCTGCTGCAGGTGGACAAGAGCGGGACGGGCGGGACCTCGGGATGGGTCACCGTCCTGACACTGCAGAACACGACCGCCACGGCCTTCACCGCGGACAACATCACGCAGGGCTGGAATCCGCAGGGCACTGCTGGTGCCCTGATCAGCGGTGACGACAACAACAACACCTTTAACGGCGGCGTGAACAACGATACGCTGCAGGGCAACGGCGGCAACGACACGCTGTATGGCGGCTACGGCGACGACACGCTGCAGGGCGGCACCGGCAACAACTCCCTGCGTGGCGATGACGGCAACGACAGCCTGGATGGCGGCGCCGGAAACGACACGCTGTACGACACCGCCGGGGACAACACGTTGCTGGGCGGCGCTGGCAATGACAGCCTGACCGTCGGCGCCGGCAACGACAGCCTGGATGGCGGCGCCGGCAGCGACACACTGTCCGGCAGCGCGGGGGCTGATACGCTGCTGGGTGGTGACGGCAACGACATCCTGGGCGATACCCAGGGCGCCAACTCGCTGTCCGGCGGCCTGGGCGACGATACGCTTGAGAACGTATCGGGCGGCGATACCGGCAGCACCCTGTCGGGCGGCGCCGGGCAGGACACGTTCCAGATCTCCAGTACTGCCGGCTACAACGTTCAGTCCAATCCCTCGGCACTCCACGCCGATGTGGTCACCGACTTCCAGACCGGCCCCGGGGGCGACGTCCTCGACCTGTCCGGGTTGCAGTCCTATGGCGTGATTCCCAACGACGGCAGCAACCCCTTCACCTCCGACTATCTGCAACTCCTCCAGAGCGGCACCGACACGCTGCTGCAGGTGGACAAGGACGGGTCCGGCACCGCTGCCAGTTGGGTGACCGTGCTGACGTTGCAGAACACCACGGCAAGCAGCTTCACCGCGGATAACTTCACCCAGGGCTGGGCGCCGCCCGGGGCGCCCGCGCCCGATGCGTCACAGACCCTGTCCGGCGATGCCGGCGACAACCTTCTGTCCGGCGGAACCGGTCCGGACAGCCTGGACGGCGCGGCGGGCGCCGACACGCTGTCGGGGTCGGCGGGTTTCGATACCTTGGCCGGCAATGCCGGCGCCGACAGCCTCAGCGGTGGCGTGGGAAACGACCTTCTCTGGGGTGGCCTGCCGACGGCATCCGTGCCCGGTGGGGACGGCAATGACACGCTGGATGGCGGAACCGGCAACGACACCATGGCCGGTGGTTTCGGTAACGATCTGTATATCGTTGACGGTCCTGGCGACCAGGTGATCGAGAACCCCGGCGAGGGGACCGACACAATCCAGACCTCGCTGACCAACTACACCTTGCCGACCAATGTCGAAAACCTGGTGCTGACGACGGGCGGCAACGGCTACGGCAACGCGCTCGACAACCAGCTCGATGCGTCCTCGGCCGGTGACGCCACCCTGTATGGGCGGGATGGCAACGACACGCTGATCGGCGGCGCGGGATCCGATTATCTGCAAGGTGACGCCGGCAACGACAGTGTGCAGGGCGGCGCAGGCACCGACACGCTGTACGGCAATGCGGGTGACGACACGCTGTCCGGCGGCGCCGGTAACGACTACCTGTACGACACCCAGGGCGCCAATCAGATCCAGGGCGGCGCCGGCAACGACACGATCAGCAGTGTGTCCGACGGCGACACCGGCAGCACACTCTCCGGCGGCGCGGGACAGGACCTGTTCGAACTGTCGAGCGACCCTTTCACACCCTTCGCAACAATCCGACAGCGCTACATCCCGACGTCATCACCGACTTCCAGGCCGGTCCGGGTGGCGATCAGTTGTCGATCCCGGTCGATTACCTGACCGGCTGGGACAGCACGACGGATCCGTTTGCCACCGGCTATCTGCGCCTGCTGCAGTCCGGTGCCGATACGCTGCTGCAGGTGGACGAATCCGGAACGGGAATGTCCTGGTCCACCATCCTGACGCTGCAAGGCACCACCGCGTCCGCCTTGACCATCGACAACGTGGTGCAGGGCTGGAACCCGCAGGCAACGGGCACGGGGCGCACCTTCACCGGCTCGGATGGCGGCAATGACAGCCTCACCGGCACCGCCGACAACGACACGCTGCTGGGCCTGGCCGGCGCCGACACGCTGCATGGCGGTGACGGGCAGGACAGCATCGATGGCGGCAGCGGCGACGACAACCTCTCCGGCGATGCCGGCAACGACAGCCTGATAGGTGGTGCCGGCCAGGACACGCTGTACGGCAATGCCGGCGCCGACACGCTGTCTGGCGGCGCGGGCAACGACCTCCTGTCGGACACGCAGGGCGCCAACCAGATCCAGGGCGGCGCCGGCAACGACACGCTCAGCAATGTGTCATCCGGCGACACCGGCAGCACGCTCTCGGGCGGTGCGGGACAGGACCTGTTCGACCTGTCGAACGGCGCCTTCTATGACCTGCACTACAATCCGGCAGCGCTGCACCCCGACGTCATCACCGATTTCCAGGCCGGCGCCGGCGGTGACCAGTTGTCAATGTCCCTCAGCAGCTATTACCTGAGCGGCTGGGACGGCAACACGGATCCGTTCACGGCTGGCTACCTGCGCCTCCAGCAGTCGGGCGGCGATACGCTGGTCCAGGCGGACGAATCCGGATCCGGGTCGTCGTGGACCACCATCCTGACACTACAGGGCATCACTTCATCCACCCTCACGATCGAAAACATCGCGCAGGGCTGGAACCCGCAGGGCACCGGCATCGGGCGCAGCATCATCGGCTCCGACGGCGGCAACGACAACCTGGCCGGCAGCGCCGACAATGACACGCTCCAGGGTCTTGGCGGCAACGACACGTTGCGGGCCGGCTATGGCAATGACAGCCTCGATGGCGGTATCGGCGACGACACGCTGTACGGCGACCAGGGCGACGACACCCTGCAGGGCGGTAGCGGCCGGGACACGCTCGACGGTGGCGCCGGCAACGACAGCCTGGCCGGCGGCATCGGCGCCGACTCCATCATCAGCAGTGCGGGCGACGACACACTGTCCGGCGATGCCGGCAACGACTCCCTGTCGGACACCCAGGGCGCCAATCTGATTCAGGGCGGCGACGGCAACGATACCATCGACGCCGTCTCCGCCGGCGACACCGGCAGCACCCTTTCGGGTGGCGCCGGCCAGGATCAGTTCAACGTCACTTCTTCCCCATTCTATTACCTGCAGAACAGCCCAACCAACCTTCATCCGGACGTCATCACCGACTTCCAGACCGGGGCGGGCGGCGACCGACTGTCCATCACTCCCACCTATTTGAGCGGTTGGGACAGCCAGACCGACCCATTCGCAATGGGCTACCTGCGCCTGCAGCAGTCGGGCACCGACACGGTGTTGCAGGCAAGCCTGAGCGGCACCGGCACGGACTGGACCACCATCCTGACGCTGCAGAACACCACCGCGGCGTCCTTCACCATTGATAACGTCGTCCAGGGCTGGAACCCGCAGGGCACCGGCGCCGGGCTGGTGATCACCG
The DNA here is from genome assembly GCA_963721065.1 of uncultured Alphaproteobacteria bacterium. Classification (GTDB taxonomy): domain Bacteria; phylum Pseudomonadota; class Alphaproteobacteria; order Acetobacterales; family Acetobacteraceae; genus CAWBLP01. The sequence goes on along the minus strand of CAVRHO010000004.1, from coordinate 272,553 downwards.
GCTCGGACGGCGGCAACGACAACCTCACGGGCACGGCCGCCAACGATACGCTGCAGGGCCTTGGCGGCAACGACACGCTGTATGGCGGCTACAGCCAGGATAGCCTCGACGGCGGCAGCGGCGACGACAGCCTCTACGGCGACTACGGCAACGACACGCTGCTCGGCGGCACCGGCAACGACCGGCTGGACGGTTACTACGGCAACGACAGCCTGGACGGCGGCGGCGGCGAGGATACGCTGTACAGCAGCATCGGCAACGACACGCTGGCCGGCGGCGCGGGCAACGACAGCCTCTACGACACGCAGGGCGCCAACCTGATCCAGGGCGGCGACGGCAACGATACCATCGCCAGCGTCTCCGCCGGCGACACCGGCAGCACGCTGTCGGGCGGGGCCGGTCAGGACACCTTCCAGATCGCCAACAGCCCCGGTTACAACCCCACCACGTTCCGGCCGGACCTGATCACCGACTTCCAGGCCGGCCCGGGTGGCGACGTCCTGGACATCAACGGCCTGCTGCAGTGGTCCCGTAACTACGGCGGCTGGAACGCCAGCACCAATCCGTTCACGGCCGGCTATCTGCGTATCGCGCAGACTGGCGGCGACACGCTGCTGCAACTGGACCGCGATGGTCCGTCGAATGGCGGGCAGTGGGTCACCGCGCTGATCCTGCGCAACGATCCCACGACCAACACCACGTCGTTCCATATCGGCACGGGCCTGGACGGCACCGGTTCGGCGCTCACCTCCGGCGGCCAGGCGGACGCGTCGTGGACCGTGGATCAAACCGGCGGCGGCGTCGCGGCGGCACAGTTCGTCGCCTCCAACTCAACCGACTGGTACAGCGGCTGGCTGGCGAACAGCGCGACCTCCGGCTGGATTGCCCGGTCCGCATCAACCGCCGACAACGGCGCGGCGCCTTACACGTTCCACAGCACCTTCGACCTCAGCAACTTCGATCTGGCCACGGTCGTGCTGTCGGGGGGCTGGGCCGCGGACGATGCCGCCACCCTGTCGGTCAACGGCAACACGATCGCAACGGATTATCGTGCCTGGAGCAGTCTGCAGTCCTTCAGTGTCAGCGGCGCCGGCGGGTTGCTGACGCAGGGGCTGAACACGATCGACATCACCCTGACCAGTTCGGACAACAGCCACGAAGCCGTGCGCCTGGACGCCACCGTCAGCGGCCTGCTGCCATCGACCGCCGCCGCCCCGGTGCCGACCATCGACAATCTGACGCCCGGTTTCAGCCCCACCGGCGCCGGCCTGGTGATCGACGACAGTGGTGCATCCAGCGCCCTGGCCGGTTCGGTCAGCAACGACACGATCAACGGCAACGGCGGTGACGATACGGTGCATGCCGCCGCCGGTGACGACGTGGTGCACGGCGGCACCGGCAACGATCTGCTGTACGGCGAAGCCGGCAACGACACGCTGGACGGCGGTCCGGGCGTCAATACCCTGGATGGCGGGGCCGGCGATGACTCGCTGCAGGGCGGTCCCGGCAGTGACCAACTGTCCGACACCGCAGGCAGCAACACGCTGGATGGCGGCGCGGGCAACGACACCTTCCAGAATGTGTCCGGCGGCGGCACGGACACGTTCACTGGTGGCGACGGACAGGATGTTTACGCCATCAACTGGTCCGCAAGCGCCCCGGTTGGTACCGTGACCGATTTCGCCACCGGTTCCGGCGGCGACGTCATCGATATCACCCAGTTGCTCGGCCAGATGACCGGCCGGGCGGGCTACGACAATCCGTTCACTGGTGGCTACCTGCGGCTGCAGCAGCAGGGTACCGACGTGATGCTGCAGATCGACCGCGATGCGTCGGGCGGCACGTATGGCTGGCAGGATGTCCTGCTGCTGCAGAATGTCTCTGCTGCGTCCTTCATGGTGAGCAATTTCACGCCGTCCTTCGCGCCGGACGGCGCCGGACTGGCGATCGACGGCACCACCGGCGACGACACGCTCTACGGTACGGCCAGCAACGACACCATCACCGGTGCCGGCGGCAACGACACCATCTATGCCGGTTACGGTGACGACAGCGTCACCACCGCGGGCGGCAACGACTACCTGCAGGGACAGGAAGGCAACGACACCATCGCCAGTGGCGCGGGGAGCGATACGCTCTACGGCGGCATCGGTGACGACAGCCTCACCGCAACGGGCCCCGGCGACAGCCTGCTCCAGGGCGATCAGGGCAACGACACGCTCGTCGGGACGCAGGGCAATGATACGCTGTGGGGCGGCGACGGCAACGACAGCCTGACCGCCGGCGCGGTGTCGGGCAATGCGTCTTTGGACGGCCAGGCGGGCGACGACACGCTGGTGGGCGGCGCCGGCAACGATACGTTCAGCGATTACCAGGGCAACAATCTCGTCACCGGCGGCGGCGGAAACGATGTGTTCCGCGACGTCGCCTACGGCGGCAGCGACACATTCACCGGCGGGCCTGGCGTCCATCAGGACAGCTACGTGCTGAACTGGCGGCCCGGCTTTGGCACCGCGGAGATCACCGATTTCGCCACCGGTGCCGGCGGCGACGTGGTCGATCTGAACCAGGTGCTGGGTAATCTCACCGGCTACACCGCCGGCAGCAATCCCTTCACCACCGGCTATATCCAGCTTGTACCCGGCGGCGTGGGAGTCACGCTGCTGCAGGTGGACCTGGATGCCGGCGGCAGCGCCTCCACCTGGCAGACCGTGCTGAAGTTCGACGGGCACCTGCCTGGCGACTTCACCCTGGACAACTTCACGCCAAGCTTCTCGCCGACCGGTGCGGGACGCGTGATCGACGGCACGGCCGGGGACGACAACATCACCGGCAGCGCCAGCAGCGATACGATCACCGGCGACGCAGGCAACGACACGGTCTATGCCGGCTTCGGCAACGACAGCGTCAACGGTGGCGACGGCGCCGACCTTCTCTATGGGCAGGAAGGCAACGACACGATCGTTGGCGGCAATGGCGGCGACACGCTGTATGGCGGCACCGGCAATGACTCGCTGGAGGGCGACAGCGGCGCGGGCAACGATTATCTCAGCGGCGATGCCGGTGACGACACACTGGCCGGATACGCCGGTGACGACACGTTGGTGGACACACAGGGCAACAACGTCCTGGACGGCGGCAGCGGCAACGACCTGTTCCAGAACGTCGCATCAGGCACTGGCGCGGATACGCTCACCGGCGGCACCGGACAGGACACGTATCAGCTTCAGTGGCAATCCGGTGCAGCGGTCGACGAAATCACCGATTTCCAGGGCGGGCCGACCGGCGATGTTATCGACCTTCGCGGCATTACCAGCCGGTTCCAGGGGTGGAACGGGTCCGACAATCCATTCGTCGCAGGTTATCTGAACCTGGTCGCCGACGGCAGCGGCAACGCGCTGCTGCAGGTGGATGTGACCGGCGGTGGTGGTGCCGGCGCCGGCGGCTGGACCACCATGCTGCAACTGGACGGGGTCGTACCCGGCGACCTCACGCTGGACAATTTCAACCCGACCTTCTCGCCAAGCGGCGCCGGCCTGCTGATCGATGATACGGCGGACTCTCACCAACTGTACGGCACGTCGAGCAACGACACCATCCTGGGCGAGGGCGGCAACGATACGATCTATGCCGGCTACGGCAATGACAGCGTCGATGGCGGCGTCAACAACGACTACCTGCAAGGTCAGGGTGGTGACGACACGCTGCTGGGTGGCGCCGACAACGATACGCTGTACGACACCCAGGGAAACAATTCGCTGGACGGCGGCGCCGGCGATGATCTGCTGAACGGCAATGGCACGCTGGCCGGCGGTGACGGCAACGACACCCTGACCGGCAACGGCGTTCTGGATGCCGGCACGGGCAACGACAGCGTGTCCGGCAACGGTACGCTGACCGGCGGGCAGGGCAACGACACGCTGTCCGGCCAGGGGCAGCTTGATGGCGGCGACGACAATGACAGCCTCACCGGCTCTGCCGGAGCTTCCCTGTCGGGCGGCGCGGGCGAGGACAGCTTCAACGGTGCCGGCGGCACCGGCGGACTGAGCATCGACGGTGGCGACGGCTACGACGTTGCCTTCTTCACCGGGAACCGCGCGGATTACACGATCACCGACAATGGCGACGGCACCTACACGGTCGTCGACAACCGCCCGGGCAGCGGCAATGGCGCCGATACGATCGCCAATGTCGAACTGCTCAACTTCGCCGACCAGGAATACCAGCTCGCCCCGACCGCCACGGGCATCCTGTGGGACGATACGCTGGGCGTGGACAACTCGGTGGAGCCCGACAACGGCACCATCGGTGTCGTGTATGGCGGGATCGACCCCGCCAACCTGCTGGCCGGCAACGACACGCTGCATGGCGAGGCCGGCAATGACCGGCTGAACGCCGGCCCGGGCGCCAACTCCGTCACCGGGGATGGTGGCAACGACGTGCTGTGGGGCAATTCCGGCGCCGACACGCTGGACGCCGGCGATGGCAACGACACGCTGCTTGGGGGCAGCGGCAACGACCTGCTGCACGGCGGCAACGACAACAACTCGCTGGATGGTGGCCAGCATAACGACACGCTCTACGGCGATCAGGGTAACGACACGCTGGCCAACTCGCAGGGTAGCAATTCGCTGGACGGCGGGATCGGCGACGACCTTCTGTCAGGCATCGGCACCCTCTCCGGCGGTGACGGCAACGACACGATCTCCGGCAGCGGCACGCTGGATGGCGGGGCCGGCGCCGACAACCTGACCGGCACCGGTGTGCTGACCGGTGGTGCCGGCAACGATTACCTCAACAGCGGCACCGACTTCGGCACGTCGCTGGATGGCGGTGACGGCAACGATACGCTCTACGGCAATGGCACGCTGAGCGGCGGCGCCGGCAACGATCTGATCAACACCACCAACAATTCGGCCTATGGTGGCGATGGCGCCGACACGCTGATCGGCATCATGTATGGGCCGTATCCGTATTCCGGCAACGAATACCTCGACGGCGGGGCCGGCGACGACTCGCTGTGGGGCGATACCGGTGCCGACACGCTGGTGGGCGGCCAGGGGGCCGACACGATCAATGCAGGTGCCGGCAACGACAGCATCGACGGCGGCACCGGCGACAACGTCTCGATCTACAACGCGGTGCGCGGCCACTACACCGTGGTACAGGACGGCAGCGGCGGCTACTACGTCAGCGACAACCGGGGCACCGACGGCACCGACCATGTCGTCAACGTGCAGATACTGCGCTTCTCCGACATCGACTTCGAGGAGAGCCCGCTCAACGCCGGCACCATCGTCACCGGTTCGACCGGCGACAACTCCCTTGCCGGCAGCGCCTTCGACGACAGTATCGTCGCCGGCGACGGCAACGACACCGTGGCGGCCGGCGACGGCAACGACCAGGTGGACGGCGGCCTTGGCAGCGATTCGCTGGATGCCGGCAACGGCAACAACGTGGTCTCGGGCGGTGCGGGCGACGACACCATCCTGTCCGGCAGCGGCGACGACATTCTGCACGGCGGCGCCGGCAATAACCTGATCACCAGCGGTGCCGGCTTCGACACGATCGATGCCGGCGACGGCAACAACACCATCAGTGGCGGCGACGGCAACGATGCGATCGCTGTCGGCAATGGCGACAATTCCATTTCCGGCGACAGCGGCAACGACACGATCAGCGCCGGCAGCGGCAACGACACGATCGACGGCGTTGACGGCAACAACTCCATCTCCGCCACGGGCGGCGCCAACATCCTGACCGGCGGCGACGGTAACGACACGCTGAGTGGTAACGGCACGCTCAGCGGAGGGTTCGGTGCCGACGTGCTCTCCGGCAACGGCGTGCTGGATGGTGGCGACGGCAACGATGTGCTGAGCGGATCCGGCTCGCTCAGCGGCGATGCCGGCAACGACCAGTTGACCGGTTCCGGGCTGCTCGACGGCGGTGCGGGCAACGACTACATCACGGTCGCTGCGGGCACCGGCCTGGGCAGTGACGGCAACGACACGCTGGTCGCCCAGTACGCGACCGGCGTGTTCCTCAGCGGTGGCAGCGGCGCCAACTCCCTGCAGGGGAACAGCGGCAATGACACGCTGCTGGGCAGCGCCGGCGACGATTTCTTCACCGGCAACGGCGGCAACGACGTGCTTTATGGCGGGTCGGGCTACAACTCCGCCAGCTACAGCGGCGCCAAGACCGACTACACCCTGACCGCGAATCCGGATGGCACCTACACCATCCAGGACCTGCGCGGCGGGTCACCCAGCGGCACCGATCTGCTGATCGGGATCGAGCATGTCAGCTTCGCAGATGGCGGGTCCTACGACCTGGCGCCCGGCCCGGTCGTCGGGCTGTTGCTGACCGGGACGCAATTCGACGACATCCTGTCCGGCAACTCGGGCGCCGATACGATCCTGGGCCTGGGCGGCAATGACATCCTGGACGGCGACAACAATGCCGAACTCGCTGGACGGCGGGACCGGCAATGACGTGCTGTATGGCGGCGCCGGCAGCGACACGCTGCTGGGCGGCGACGGCCAGGACCACATCTATGCCGGCGGGGATGACGATACGGTCTCCGGCGGCAATGGTGACGACACGATCGACGGCGGCTCGGGTGCCGATACGGTGCACGGTGATGCGGGCAACGATCACATCACCGATGCCGCCGGCCCGAACCAGCTCTTTGGCGACGACGGCAGCGACTACCTGGGCGGCACCGGCACGCTCGATGGTGGCATCGGCAACAACTCGCTGGCCGGCACCGGCACCAGTGACTCGCTGACCGGCGACGCCGGCAACGACGTGCTGTCCGGCAATGGCGCGCTCTACGGCGGCGCCGACAATGACACGATCAGCGGCACCGGTACGCTGGATGGCGGCACCGGCGATGATTCGCTGAACAGCGGCACCAGCTTCACCACGCTGCAGCACGGCCAGGACGGCAACGACACGCTGTATGGCAACGGCACGCTGTATGGCGATGGCGGCAACGACTTCATCAGGACGACCAATGACTCGGCCTTCGGCGGCGCGGGCGACGACACGCTGCAGGGCATCATGTACAGCGCGTCCGGGTTGCCCTATTCCGGCGACGAGTATTTCGACGCGGGCACCGGCAACGACACGCTGTGGGGCTGGTATGGCAACGACACGCTGCTGGCCGGTGATGGCGCCGACACGGTTTGGGGCGACGCCGGCAACGACTCGATCGACGGCGGAACCGGCGCCGACGTGGCGATCTACCAGTCGCTGCGCACCTACACCTCGATCATCCAGGATGGCAGCGGCGGCTACTGGGTGCGCGACAATCGCCTGTTCCTTGGCAGCAATGACCAGGGTCCGAACAACAATCAGGGCCTGGACACGATCGCCAACGTCGAACAGCTCACCTTCCTCGACCAGGTGTTCCTGCCCGACAGTCCCGCCATCAACACCGGGACCGCCGTCACCGGAACAACCGGCGACGATACCCTGTCCGGCAGCGCCTACGACGACAGCATATCCGGCCTGGCCGGCAATGACTCGCTCTCCGGCGGCACCGGCAACGATCTGATCGACGGCGGCGACGGCAGCAACACGCTGGATGGCGGCGACGGCAATGACGTGCTCTGGGGCGGTGCCGGCAGCGACAGCATCACCGGCAACACCGGTGATGACGTGCTGTATGGCGGCCAGGGCGACAACACGCTGGACGGCGCCACGGGTGACGACACGATCTATGCCGGCGACGGCGCGAACCTGGTCACCGGCGGCGACGGCAGCGACGTCATGTCGCTGGGGGCCGGCAACAACACCGTCACCGGCGATGCGGGCAACGACACGATTTCACTCGGTGCCGGCAACAACACGGTGTCCGGCGGAACCGGCGACGACGCCATCAGCGGCGGCTACGGCCTGAACACGATCGACGGCGGCATCGGCAACGACACGATCAGCGCCGGCGGCATCCTGACCGGCGGCGCCGGCGACGACTACGTCAGCAGCAACACCGACCAGAACTCGCTGGATCACGGCAACGACGGCAACGACACGCTGTATGGCAATGGCACGCTGTATGGCGATGCCGGCAACGACGTGCTGAATACCACCAATGACTCGGCCTTCGGCGGTGACGGCAACGACACGCTGGTGGGCATCATGTATGGCTCCGGCGGCTACCCGTACTCCGGCAATGAATCGCTGGATGGTGGTGCCGGCAATGACTCGTTGTGGGGCGATGCGGGCAACGACTCGCTCACCGGCGATGACGGCAATGATACGCTGAATGGCGGCAGCGGACGTGACACGCTGCTGGGCGGGCTGGGTGCCGATCTGTTCACCGGCGGCACCGGTGACGACCTGATCATCGGCGGCGGCGTCGCCACCGGCAACGCCAGCGACAAGGATGTCGCCGTCTATGATGGCGTCCGCGACAACTACACCGTGGTGCAGTTCGGCGCGGTGCTGACCGACCTGAGCACTCTGTCCGCCAGCGCTCCGGTCTATGTGTACGACAACCGGTACGGATCACCCGACGGCAGCGATACGCTGATCGGCATCCAGAAGCTGGTGTTCGCCGATGGCGCCTATGTCGCCGCGCTGAACCCCGGCGTGACGATCGACGACAGTGCCAGCCTGACCAACGACACGATCGCCGGTCTCGACAACACCAACTACAATGGCGGCCAGACCTCGCCCTTCCCCGGCTCCGGCGACGACACCATTTTCGGCGGCCATGGCAACGACTCGCTGAATGGCCTGTCGGGCGGCGACCTGATCCTGGGCGGCGACGGCCAGGACACCATCCAGGGCGGCAGCGAGAACGACACGCTGTACGGCGATGCCGGTAACGACTCGATCGATGCTGGCGCCTTCGACAACGAGGTGCACGGCGGCACCGGCAACGATTCGATCACCGCCGGCAGCGGCTTCGACTTCCTGTATGGCGACGCCGGCAACGACACCATCCGCGCCGGAGCCGGCGACGACCAGGTGGATGGCGGCGCCGGCTATAACGCACTGTATGGCGAGGACGGCAACGACACGATCACCGGCGGCGACGACGGCAACCTGCTGGATGGCGGCACGGGCAACGACCAACTGACCGGCGGCGCCGGTGGCGACTCGCTGCTGGGCCAGGACGGCAACGACACGCTGAACGGCAATGGCGGCGCCGATACGATCACCGACCTCTCGGGGACGAACGCCGCCGATGGTGGCGCCGGCAACGATGTGATCGCCGTGTCCGGCACGGTCGCCGGCGGCGCGGGCGACGACACCATCAGCAGCAGCACCGCGAACGACTCGATCGACGGCGGCACCGGCAACGACGTGGCCACGTTCAGCTCGCTCCGGGCCTGGTCTTCCATCATCCAGGACGGCAGCGGCGGCTTCTTCGTGGTGGACAACCGTCCGGGCACCGGCAATCTCGGCCAGGACCAGGTCGTCAACGTCGAGACTCTGTCTTTCGCCGACGGCAGCATCGCGCCGGACGGGACGAACACCGGGGTGGTGCTGACCGCGGCGCAGCCGACGCCGGCGAACCCGACCCAGGGCGACACGCTGTTGGGGACCGGCTTCGATGACAGCCTGATTGGCGGCGACGGCAACGACACGCTGGATGGCGGTGACGGCAACAATCGCATCCTGGGCGGCAGCGGCGACGATTCCATCAGCGCCGAGGGCCTGGGCAACAACGTCCTGATGGGCGGCGCCGGCCACGACACGGTTTCGGGCAGCGACGGCAACGACATCATCGATGGCTACGACGGTCCCGACCTGCTGCAGGGCAACGGCGGTGCCGACACCATCACCGGCGGCTACGGCGACGACACGGTCTATGGCGGTGACGGCAACGACAGCATCGACGGCGGAGCGAACAACAACAGCCTGATCGGCGGCGCGGGTGACGACACGCTGCTCGGCGGCGTGGGCGCCGAGACGCTGAGCGGCGGTGACGGCAACGATTCGCTGTCCGGCGGCACCGGCATCTATGGCGACAGCAGCCTGGACGGCGGCATCGGCGATGACACGCTGTCCGGAACCGGCACATTGCTGGGCGGTGACGGCAACGATGTGATCAGCGGCAAGGGCACGCTGAGTGGCGGAGCCGGAGACGACAACATTTCCGGCAGCGGCGTGCTGACCGGTGGCGACGGCAACGACACCATTTCCGGCACCTATGTCGATCCGACCACCACCGGCTACATGCAACTGATTTCCGACGGGTCCGGCGGTACGCTGGTCCAGGTGGACACGGACGGTCCGTCCGGCCCGAACGGCTGGACCACGATCGTGCATATCCAGGGATCCGACCCCAGCGGGATCAATACGTCCACGCTGGGTGCGGTCGGCGGATCGACTGGCCTGTATCTCTCCGGTAACAGCGGCAACGACACGCTGGAAGGCAGCGCCCACAACGATACCTTCAACGACGACCAGGGCAGCAACGTCTTCAATGCCAACGGCGGCAACGATACGTTCGAAAACGTATCGCTGGGCACCGGGGCGGACGTGTTCAACGGCGGTGCCGGCCCGCACCAGCACACCTATGTGGTGGCCTGGCAGCCGGGCTCGACCGCCGATCTGATCACCTCCTGGGCGTCCGGAAGTTCCGGTGACCGGCTGGATCTCAGTCGCGTACTGCTGTCGCTCAGCGCGCTCGATGGCGGGGCCGGCAACGACAGCATCAGCGGCAATGGTGACCTGACCGGCGACGGCGGCAACGACACGCTGTCCGGTTCCGGCACGCTGGATGGCGGTGACGGAGCGGACTCGCTGATCGGTGGCACCGGCGACGACACACTGCTGGGCGGCACCGGGAACGACTCGCTGTATGGCGGCGCCGGCAACGATTCGCTGGATGGCGGCGCCGACACCAACTACGCCTACTACGACGGACCGCGGTCGCACTACACCATCACCTACAACGGCAAGGATGCCGGCGGTCACGACCAGTACATCATCGTTGACAACTTTGCCGACACCGGCCGAGCGCTGGGCGACACCGACCTCCTGGTGAATGTCCAGTATGCGGTGTTCTCCGACCAGGTGTTCACGCTCAGCCCGGACAACACCGGGACCGTGTTCGATGGCTCCGGCAACCCCGACACGCTCAGCGGCGGTGCGGGCAACGATACGCTGGAAGGGTTCGGCGGCAACGACAGCATTGCCGGCCTGGGTGGCGACGACAGCCTGCTTGGCGATGCCGGCAATGACACGCTGCTGGGCGGGGCCGGCAACGACACGCTGGATGGCGGCGACAACATCGACTCGATGGCGGGCGGCGCCGGCGACGACACCTATGTGGTGGCGAATGCAGGCGACACCGTGGTGGAGAACGCAGGCGAGGGAACGGACAGCGTGCAGGTGGCGCTCAACACCTATGCGCTGCCGGCCAATGTCGAGAACATGTCGTTCATCGGCTTCGGTGCCTTCAACGGCACCGGCAACGCGCTGGACAATGCCATCACCGGCGGCACCGGCGACGACACGCTGGACGGCGGGGCCGGCAACGACACGCTGACCGGCGGCCAGGGCAACGACACCTATGTCGTGGACAGCGCCGGCGACGTGGTGACCGAGGCTGCGGGCGCTGGCACCGATACGATCCGGACCACGCTGAACGCCTACACGCTGCCGGCGAACGTCGAAAACCTGGTGTTCACCGGCAGCGGTGACTTCGCCGGCACCGGCAACGCGCTCGCCAACAGCATCACCGGCGGCGCAGGCGATGACACGCTGGACGGTGCCGCCGGCGCGGACACGCTGGAGGGCGGCGGCGGCAACGACACCTACCTGGTGAACGACGCCGGCGACGTGGTCGTGGAAGGCGCTGGCGCCGGAACCGACACGGTGCGGGCGGCGGTAAGCGCCTACACGCTGTCGGCGAACGTCGAGAACCTGGCGTTCACCGGCAGCGGTGACTTTGCCGGCACCGGCAATGCGCTGGACAACGCCATCACCGGCGGCAGCGGCAACGACACGCTGGATGGCAGCACCGGCGCCGACACGCTGACCGGCGGAGCGGGTGACGACACCTATGTGGTGGACAACGCCGGCGACGTGGTGGTGGAGAATGCGGGCGAGGGCACCGACACGGTCCAGACCACGCTGTATACCTACACGCTCTCGGCACAGGTCGAGAACCTGACCTTCACCGGGTTTGCCAACTTCGCCGGTACCGGCAATGCGCTGGACAATGTCATCACCGGCGGCAGCGGTCAGGATACGCTGGACGGTGGCGCCGGTGCGGACACGCTGAACGGTGGCGACGGCAGCGACACCTACGTGGTGGACAATGTCGGCGACACGATCGTGGACACCGCCGGCACCGACACGGTGGACGTCTCGCTCAACACCTACACGCTCGGCAGCGGGCTGGAGAACCTGACCTTCATCGGCAGCGGCAACTTCGCCGGTACCGGCAACGATCTCGCCAATGCGATCACCGGCGGAAGCGGTGACGACACGCTGGATGGCGGCGCGGGCGCCGACACGCTGACCGGCGGGTTGGGCAACGATACCTACGTGGTGGACAACGCCGCGGACCTGGTGGTGGAGACGGGCAGCGGCATCGACACGATCGTCACCGGTCTGGCCACCTACACCCTGGCCGGCAAGCCAGGTGTCGAAAACCTGACCTACAGCGGCGCCGGCACCTTCTCCGGCACCGGCAATGCGGCGGCCAACGTGCTGACCGGTGGCGCCGGCGACGACACGCTGACCGGCGGCCAGGGCGATGACACGCTGGCGGGCGGCGGCGGCAACGATGTCGCGGTCTTCTCCGGCGTAGTGTCCGACTACCGCGTGAGCTGGAACGGCACAGACCTTGTCGTGGCCGACACGGTCACGGGCCGCGACGGCACCGACACGCTGAGCGGCATCCGTCGCCTCAACTTCGCCGGGTACCGTGCTGACAGTGCTGCCGCAGGGCAGTCCCGGCGATGCCGGCGCCAATCTGATCGCCGGATCGACCGGCGGTGACCTGCTCAGCGGCAACGCCGGCAACGACGTTCTCTATGGCGCCGGCGGTACCGATACGCTGGATGGCGGGACCGGCGCCGACACCATGGTGGGTGGCCAGAACGCGGGCGACAGCACCGTCTATGTGGTGGACGATGTCGGCGATCGTGTGGTCGCGGGCGCGGGCCAGGACACCGTGCAGACGACACTGAGCAACTACACACTCGGCGCGAACGTCGAAGATCTGGTTTACACCGGAACCAGCCGGTTCACCGCCAGCGGCAACACGGGGAACAACGCGATCACCGGCGGCGCAGTGTCCGACAACCTGTCCGGTGGTGACGGCAACGACTCGCTTCTCGGCAACGACGGCGGCGACAACCTGTATGGCGGTGCCGGCAGCGACACGGTGGATGGCGGCAGCGGTGCCGACAACCTGTTCGGCAACACGGGCAACGACTCGCTGTCCGGTGGCTCCGGCAACGATATCCTCAACGGTGGCACCGGTGCCGACACGATGGTCGGCGGCACCGGCAATGACATCTACTTCGTTGATAATGCCAGCGACACTATTGTCGAGAACATCAACGAAGGACTGGACAGTGCCTACAGCAGTGCTCCGAGCTTCCTGCTGCCGGACAATGTCGAAAACCTGTTCCTGAAGTTCGGCGCATCCTCCGGCACCGGCAACAACCAGGACAACATGATCCGGGCGTTGACGCCAGCAGACCTCACACTGTCCGGCATGGGGGGCAACGACCGCATCCTGGCGAGCGTGGGCAACGACTCGCTCTCCGGCGGGACCGGCAACGATCTGCTGTTCGCCATGGGCGGCAACGACACGCTGGACGGCGGGGCCGGGGCCGACACGCTGAGCGGCGGCCCGGGTGCTGACGCGTTCCACTTCATGAAAGGCGAGGCCAATGGTGACCTGATCACCGACTTCACGGTTGGGACGGATCACATCGACTTCTACGGGTACAACGCCGGCGCAACCTTCAGCAAAGTGGGCGGCGTCTGGACCGTGACCGACGGTACCCTGCACGAAACCATCAACTTCAGTTCGTCGCCCGCATCCCTGGCGTCGTCGGACTACACCTTCCACTGAAACCCGCGTGATTGCGACTGCGAGGAGACGTGCTGTGACTCTGAGATCGATACTGGCCCTGTCGACTGTCCTTGCTGCATGGGCCACGAGCCCCGCGCTGGCCACGCCGGCAACCATCACCTTCGACTCGCTGACACCGGTCGATCTGAGCGTCGGTAGCAGTGCGTCTGTAGGTTCCGGATTTTCCCTGCAGGCGACCGGCCTGTCCGGAACATCGCATACCGTTATCGATACCGGCTCGGGTTACAGCCTGAGCGGCCCCGGCCAGGACCTTGCCTCGCAGTCCTGCTCCAGCTACTGCGCCACCAACGGTACAAACGCAGCATTTGCGTTTGAAAGTGGAGGATTTACACTCAGCGTTTCGAGCGGAACGTTCGACGCAACGTCACTGGACGCGGCGATCGCCGACGCCGGGCTTGAGAGAGCCACCCGGTTTACGGTCGAGGGATTCCTGGCTGGCGCCTCCGTCGCCAGCGAAAGCTTCGCCCTGCTGCCATACAGTTATCTCTCAGCGGGCAATCCTTTGCCTGCAGACGCGGCTCCGGGCGAGAATGACCTCTTCCAAACGCTTAACCTGTCCGGCTTCAGCGGGATCGACACGTTGGCGTTCACCTATACAGGAGAACTCTCGAGCGATCCGGCCGCCTTGCAGTCAAACGGCTTCTTCCCCAATTACGCGGTTGACAATATCAACGTGAACCTGTTGCCGCCGCCACCTCCTCCCAGTGTACCCGAACCGGCCAGTGCGGTCGCGCTGATCACAGGGCTGGTCGGACTTACGGCCATGCGCAGGCGTCGCAGCGCGACACGCTGAAACCGCGTCGCGATTTCAACCTACAGCATGCTCCGCAGCAGGCGGATCTGGGCCGGCAGGCAATGCGAAAGCGCGTACCGGCCCATCACCGTTTCCCGCGCCCTGGCGCGCAGCGGGGCGAGACTACCGCCGAGCGCCAGCGCCTCCGTAACCCGCGTGGCAATCTGCTCCGGGTCCAGGAAGTCCACCAGCAGGCCGTTGCGACCGTCCTCGATCACCTCCTGCACGGGCGGTGTGCGCGAGCCGATCACCACGCAGCCGGCGCCGAGCGCCTCGAAGCACGACCAGGACAGTACGAAGGGAACGGTCAGATAGACATGCGCGGCCGACACTTGCAGCAGCGCCAGATAGGCACGATAGGGCAGGCGCGGCAGCAGGTGGAACCGGTCCGGATCGAGCGGCCCGACCTCCTCCAGCATGGTCTCGCGCCAGGTCCGGTCGCCCGGTGGATTGCGCCCATAGCTGACCTCGTCGCCGCCCACCACGACGACATGGGCATCCCGGCATGCGGCCAGGATGCGCGGCACGGCACGCATGAAGGACGGGAAGCCGCGATACGGTTCCAGATTGCGGGCGATATAGGTCACCACCTGGTGCTGCCGGGTCAGCGCGCGTCCGTCCGGCAGCACGAAGCGCGCGTCGTCTCTCGGATACACCACATCGGTGTCGATGCCGTCGAAAATTACCGAGATTTTGGGGTGGAACGCCGCCGGGTGCGTGTCGCGCTGCCACTGCGTCGGGCTCAGCCCGCGGTCGCAGGCCTCCAGGCTCAGCAGCAGATGGGCATTGCGGGCACGCGCCCGGCACACCGCATCCAGGCCGGCCGGTATCGACGGATCGAAACCGACATCGGCGCCGCGCCCATGGTAATAGAACTCGCAGTAGTTCAGCAGTGGCGTGTGCGGATAAATGTCCTTCAGGAACATCGCCTCGCCCCACCCGGGATGCGCCACGATCAGGTCCGGACGGAAGCCGTCGCGTTGCAGCCGCAGGCATTCCCGCAGCACCTGCTGGCCGTGCAGCACGGAATTCTCATAAAGCCGCACGTAGTGATGGGTGGCGCTGCGCGCCAGTCGCGTCGGCGCGTAGCTTACCCGCCGAACACCTGGCAGAGCGACATCGGCGCGGCGGGTCAGGAACACCACCGTGTTGCGGTCATCACGTGCAAGTGCCGGGGCCAGATGTTGGAATTGCCCCGGCATGCTCTGGTGGATAAACAGGAAATTCAACAGCCGCTCGCGAGGTCGTAGTATGTCGGCAATGGATAGCACGGCCTGCCTGCCAGACGCACGGGTGTGAATGGATGCCCAGCTCCCGACGAACCGCGGTGCGGACGAAGTCGCCCGCCACGCGCGACGCCCGCGCCAGGCCGGACGCGGTGCAGGCGCTGTTGCGGCAGGCTGCCTCATTGCAGGGCCGCGGCGACACCGGCTCGGCCATCGATACGCTCATCGCTGCGGTCGATCGTGGCGCCCGGAACGGGGAAATGGTTGCAAGCCAGGTGTTCTACGACCTGGCCGTGCTGTTGTTCCAGGCCAACCGCCTGGCGGAGGCGGAAGCCCGGATCCGCCAGGGCCTGGATGCAACGCCGGATGACTTCGCGCTGACCAACCTGCTGGGCGTCGTCCTGAAGAATTGCCGTCGCTACGATGAAGCACTGGCGGCGTTCGATGCCGCAGAGCGCCTGGATCCGGCAAGCCTGTCGCCCTTCGTCAACCGCGGCAATGTGCATCTGGCGCGGCGCAATGGCGCGCAGGCTGCGCAGGCTTTTCTGCACTGCGTCGAGGCGCGGCCGGATCATGCCGAGTATCAGCGGCTGCTGGGCACCGCGCTTCGTCAGCAGGGGCATACGCAGCAGGCACTGCACCGCTACGAACTGGCCCGCCGGTTGCAGCCCGATGAGCCTCGCAACTGGATCGATGGCGTCGGCCTGCTTGATGAGCTTGGCCGTCATGCCGAAGCGCTGGCGCTGATGGAGGCGGCGCTGGCACAGCTTCCCGCGTCCCGTCCCCTGGCCGAGGCAAAGCTGGCGTTGCTGCGGCGGGGTGCCCGGCGCGCGGAGGTCCTGGCCTATGCCCGTGCATTGCTGTCGCAGTTTCCGGACCAGGCCTGGGTTCATATCCAGTTTGCCCGCTGCGTCATGCACAGCGACCGTCGCCTGGCCAATCGTCACCTGCAGGATGCGGTCCGGCTGGAGCCGGACAATCCCGATGCAGTAGCCGAACTGGCGGACAGCCTGGACCGCACACGCGGACCGGATGAGGGCGAGAACATCACCGCCGCCTACGATCTGGCGCGACGGCGCCTGTCACTGGGCGGCACCATGCTGCCGCACGCGCGGATCATCAGCAGCATCCTGAATCGCGCCTGCGATTTCGATGCGGCGGCGGCGGTGGGGCGTTTCGATGATCTCACCCGGTACTGGGCGGAGACCGGCTACATCAGCGCGCTGCATTACCAGATGGCACAGGTCCGCTCGGACGAGGATCGCAGGCTGCTGCTGGACGCCCATCGAATGTGGGGACGGTCGGTGGACGCAATCGCGGCGCGCTCCCCGATACCCCGGCCGGCGGTACGCTCTGGCCGGGCGAAGATCCGGCTCGGACTGATGTCGTCCGATCTGCGGAACCACCCGGTTGCCTATTTCACGCTGCCGTTGATCGAGGGCTATGACCGCGACCGTTTCGAACTTTACTGCTATACCTGGAACAGTGGGACGGCCGACGCCATCCAGCACCGGATTGCGGCCTTGTCCGATGGGTTCCGACTCGCGCCGTCGATCAGCGACCGGGATGCCGCGACACTGATCGCGCGCGACCGCCTGGACATGCTGATCGAACTTGGCGGCACCACCTACATGAACAAGCTGAACGTGATGGCCTTCAAGCCCGCCGCGGTGCAGGCAAGCTGGCTCGGCTATCCGCATTCGGCGGGGCCGGAAAGTATCGATTACATTCTCGTCGATCCCTATAACCGGCCGGCGAATGACACGTTGCTGATCGAAAAGCCGCTGGTCCTGCAACGAAGCTGGGTTGTGCTTGGCACGCTGGGGTTCAACCACCGGGTTGCGATAGAAGAGACTACGCCGCAGCAGCGCAATGGCTATCTGACTTTCGGCACGATGAACAACCCCTACAAATACACCCGTGACGTGCTGGAAACGTGGGCGCGCATCACGGCCGCGGTGGACGGCGCACACTTCCTGTTCGTGCGTCCCGAAGCGGCGGTTCCCGCATTTCAGCAGAACGTCCGCGCGATTTTCGGGCAGGCCGGAGTCGGGCCGGATCGCGTTGACTTCACCGCGGTGCGCGGCAGGCACCTGCCGCACTACAACGACATCGATATCGCGCTCGACACATTCCCGCAGACCGGCGGCACCACGACCTGTGAGGCATTGTGGATGGGGGTTCCCACGGTCAGCCTCGTCGGGCCCTGCTTCTTTGAAAGGCTCAGTTGCTCCAATCTGACCAACGCAGGGCTGAGCGACCTCTGTGCCGACGACCTTGACGGATACGCCGGGATTGCCGCGGCCTTGGCTGCAGACCATAGCCGCCGCGCGATGCTGCGTCGCACGCTGCGGGCAACAATCAGAACGCGTCCGCTCGGGCGGGCGGATTGGTTCGTGCAGGACTTCCAGAACGTTGTCGTGCGGGCTGTGGAAGAGCACGTCCGGACCAACTGACATCCGTGGTCTGGTACTGGCGTCTCCCTGAGAGGGTTCATTGACAGGGGGCGTCGGGGTCAAGCTGTTCCTCTGGCCTCATGCCTTTCCCGCGGGTCAGCCGCCGCCGGCACCGTGACACGCAATGTTTCCCTGCGCGGCAAATCGGGCCGCTGGTCCGCGAACGGGGGTCGCTCGGCCTGCCGGCCGCTGAGGTGCACGGGCTGCTGCCCGCCGCCGGCGGGAGTTCGCATGGACCGGCCTGACGCAATTGACGTGCTCGTCCAACTGATGCTTCAGACAGGCCACAAGACGTCAGCTTCACCCCAACCGCCACTGTCGCCCCACACAACGGACCGGGGCCCCGGGGCTGGACGCCCGGGACCGGCCATGACAAACGCGCGGTTCCATGACCCCGATTCTGCTGTCGCCAGGCGATGTCGCGATCTCCGCCGTGCTCATCGTGCTCGACGGCGTGCTGTCCCTGGCACTGCGCCTCGGCCTGCACCGCCAACTCGCGATCGCGGGCACGCGCATGGTGGTGCAGCTTGTCCTGGTCGGCTTCATCCTGCGCGCGGTGTTCGCCCTGCGCTCGCCGTTCGCCACCCTCGGCGTGGTGCTGGTGATGGTGGCGATCGCCGGGCGAGAGGTCGCCGCCCGGCCGGAGCAGAAGCTCGGCCGCTTCGGCAACTACGCCGTTGGCGGCGGCGCGGTGCTGGTCGCCACCTTCCTCACCGCCATCCTGGCCCTGACCACCGCCATTCGCCCGCAGCCCTGGTATGACCCGCGTTACGCCATCCCGCTCGCCGGCATCGTCCTCGGCAACGTGCTGAACGGGGCCTCGCTGGCGCTGGACTCCATGCTCGGCGGCGTGGTGCGGGAACGCGCTGCCATCGAGGCACAACTCGCCCTCGGCGCCAGCTTCGCCCAGGCGATCCGGCCGCTGGTGCGCACCTCCGTCCGGCGCGCGCTGCTGCCGGTGATCAACACCATGTCGGCTGCGGGCATCATCACGCTGCCCGGCATCATGACCGGCCAGATCCTCGCCGGTATGGACCCGTTGGAAGCGGCGAAATACCAGATCCTGCTGATCTTCCTGCTGGCCGGTGGCTCGGGGCTCGCCGCCGTTGCGGTGGCCATTCTTGCGGCGCGACGCCTGACGGACAGCCGGCAGCGGCTGCGCATCGACCGGCTCGTCTCCTGAGCAGGAGGTGTGGGCCGCTTCACAACCGCCGCGCGCCACGGCCGCCGCCATGGCTGCGCAGCACGCGCAAACCCATTCCGGAAGTGAATCAGACCCGGGGTGGTCCGGCGCCCCCCCGCCCGGGTGGCCAGCGCCGCTGAAGCGTGGCGTTCTCGGCCGCCGCATGCCCCGGCCGGCCGCATGCCGGTTCGCCGACCGGTGCCTATGCCGCGGGTTTGCCTGGTCGATCCGGTGCTTGCGCCGGGATTGCGGCAGATCAACGCCGCGGCCGGCGCACGCGGCTACACGGTGCCGGCCATGCCGGATTGCTGTATGCTGCACCGGCCCGCTGGGGAAACCCGGCGGGCTCATTTGCAAGAGCGCCAAGGATTCCGCCCCATGATCGTCGCCGATGTCATGACCCGCAACGTGATTTCGGTGCCGCCCGACGCCACCGTCGAGCACGCCGCCAATCTGATGCTGGAACGTGGCATCTCCGGTCTGTTCGTGGTGGACGGCGACGGCCGGCTCGCCGGGGTGATCACGGAAGGCGACCTGCTGCGGCGGGACGAACTGGGCACCCAGCGCCACCGGCCATGGTGGCTGCGCCTGCTGGTCTCCCCCGGCCGTCAGGCAGCGGACTTCACCCGCACCCATGGCCGCAAGGTGGGCGACGTCATGACGCAGGACGTGATCACCGTCGGCGCCGACGAACCGCTGGACCAGGTGGTGGAGGTGATGGAGCAGCACCGCATCAAGCGCGTGCCGGTAGCGCAGGACGGCAAGGTGGTCGGCGTGGTGTCGCGGGCCGACCTGCTGCGGGCCCTGGTCGTCTCCACTCGCAAGGACGACCTGGTGGGCAGCGATGACCGCTCGGTGCGTGAGGCGATCATGGATGCCCTGGACCGTGAGGCCTGGGCGCCGATGACCTCGCTGAACGTCACCGTGGCCGACGGCGTCGTCGATCTGTGGGGCACCATCACCAGCGACCAGGAGCGCCGGGCGATCTGCGTGATCGCCGAGAACACCCCCGGCGTGAAGCAGGTGCACGACCACATGGTCTATATCGAGCCATATTCCGGCACGGTGATAGAGGCGCCGCCCGGCAACGGTTGAGACTCGCCCGCAGAGTGAGGCGTCAAGGGAATGTAAAGCCAACCCGCGTAAGGTTCGATACGGGGCCGATCATTCGACGTCATGGCCGGCGGAGGCCGCCCATCCAGAAGTATTGTCGGTCCAATCAGCGACGTTGGCGGCGGCGGACTTCCGCCCACCGCGGCGGTGAGAGCAACGGCCGAGTGTCAGTGATTGCGCGAACCGGTATGACCGGTCATTCGGCGTAGGCGGCACGTATTGCGGTGTGGTGGGCGAAGGCCAGCCATCCACGACGTTATGGATGCCAACAGCGAACATGGTGAATGGCCGGCCCTCGCCGGCCGTGACGCTGAGTGGTCGACCGTGCGTGAAACCATATGCGGGTCAGTGTAAAGCGCAGGGCCCGGGTCGCTTGGTGTCATACGCGAACGATTTGCCGGCGGCGAGCCAGGTGGATCGCACCGGTCCCGGGATGTCGTGTCATGCGCACGCACCGGCATGTGAGATAAGCACTTCCTTCATGAACCCGGCTGCATCGTGCCCGGATGCAGCCGCGAGCCTTCCATGCCTTTGCCGCAATGCCGGTTCCGTGCGGCGCCGATGCGGGCAACCCGATTGGCGAACGCGGCCGGGCACCGGCCATCGCCGCCATTCTGCTGGGTGCACCGCTGCTGCTGTGGCCGGCGTTCTACAACGGCTACCCCCTCGTGTTCGCCGATACCGGCACCTATCTGTCGCAGGCGATCGAGCACCATCTCGGCTGGGATCGCCCGCCGTTCTACAGCTTCTTTCTGCTGCCGCTGCACCTGACCTTGACCACCTGGCCGGCCATCGCCGCCCAGGCCGTGCTGACCGCGCATACCCTGCACCTGACCCGACGCGCCCTGCTGCCGGGCACGTCGCCGTTCTGGCTGCTTCCGCTGCTGGCAGCTGCCGGCATTGCCACCGCGCTGCCCTGGTACGTCGCGCAGCTCATGCCGGATGTGTTCACGCCGCTGCTGGTGCTGTCCCTGGCCTTGCTGATCCTGACCCCCGGGCGCCTGGCGCGGTGGGAGCGTCGGTGGCTGCTGGTATTCGCCGCCTTCATGACCGCGGCGCAGCTTTCCAGCCTGCCGCTGGCCGTGGTCCTGCTGCTGGCGGCCAGGCCGTTGCGTGTCCTCGGCGGCGCCGGTCCGATGCAACGCTGCGACTGGCTGCGACTGACGCTGCCGCCGGTGCTGGCAGTGCTGGCGCTGGTCTCCGTCAACCTGGTGGGGCGCGGCCGGCTCGCGTTGGCGCCTTATGGCAACGTGTTCCTGCTGGCCCGGGTGATCTACGACGGTCCCGGGCGGGACGTGCTGCGGCGGGACTGCCCGCAGGCGGGCTGGCGGCTCTGCCCGTGGCGCAACCGCCTGCCGCCGACCTCCGATGGGTTCCTGTGGCGGCGGGACAGTCCGGTGATGCTGGCCGGTGGCCCCAGGGCGGTTTCCGCCGATGCCGATGCGATCATTCGGGCCTCCCTGAGCAGCGAACCCCGCCGGCAGGCCGCCGCCTTCCTGCGCAACACCCGTCGTCAACTGGGCGCGTTCGCCACCGGCGACGGCCTGCACGCCTGGCCGCGCACCGTCGGGCGCTGGATTGCCCGTGACTTCCCCCGCTTCGAGTATGCGGCCTTCGCCAGGTCGCGGCAGAGCCGCAATCGGCTGGTTGTGCCGGCCTGGCTGCGTGGGTTGCATGCGGCGGTCGCGCTGGGCGGCGTGGCCGCCTGCCTCATGCTGCTGGCGGCCGGGCGGTACTGCCCGCACCAGGCGGCCGGCTTCGCCGCCACGGTGCTGCTGGCGCTGCTGGCGAATGCCGCGATCTGCGGCGGTCTGTCCGCCCCGCACGATCGCTACCAGGGCCGGGTGATGCTTCTGCCGCCGCTGGTCGCCGTGCTGGGCGGCGCGGCGCTGCTGCGCGACCGAAGACGGGGCACATGACCCGGCAGGCCGTCCGCAACGTGTTCTGGTCCGGTACCGAGGCCGTCGTCTCCGGCGTATTGTCCTTTGCCTCGGTCTGCGTGGTGGCTCGTCTGGTCGGGCCCTCCGAGTTCGGACTGGGCGCGGCCGTCGTGGCCGTGCACGTGCTGCTATGGGTGGCGGTGAACGCCCTGTTCGCCGATGCGCTGGTGCAACGGGGCGATGCCGACGCGGAGACTCTTTCCACGGCGCTGTGGGCGTCGGTCGCGACCGGATGCCTCGCCGTGCCGCTGCAGATTGCCGGGGGGTGGCTGATCGCGGCCTGGCTGCACGACCCGCGGCTGCTGACCATGAGCCTGTTGCTGGCGGTGCCTCTGCCGCTGGTCGGCGCCGGGGGCGCGATGCAGGGCGTGCTGACGATGCGGCGCCGCTACCGCACGCTGGCCTGGCGCACGATCGCCGGTCAGGGGCTGGGCACCGCCACCGGTATCCTCGCCGCGTGGATGCATGACGGCGCGTGGGCGCCGGTGTTGCAGCAATTCGTCATCTCCGCCGTCGGCGCGGCGACCCTGCTGGTGGGCGCCGGCGTGCGGCCCCGCGTGGTTGTGCGCTGGCCGATCGCCCGCAGCCTGCTACGGGTCGGGCTGCCGCTGACCGCCAGCACGCTGGTGCTGATCGGCCGCTACCGGGTGTTCGCGATTCTGATTGGCGGCACCGCCGGGTCCACCGTGCTGGGCCAGGTGCATATGGCGTTCCGCCTGGTGGAGACCGTGCGCGAGCTGGCCTTTACGGCGCAGTGGCGGCTGATGCTGCCGCTGCTGGCCGAGCGCCGGCCAGACCGGGCGGCGCTGCGGCGTTCCTGCGACCGGTTGCTGGCCTGGTCCAGCCTGGCGATTCTGCCGCTGTGCGGCGCCATGGCGCTGGCCATGCCGGCGCTGGTCCGGCTGGTGCTGGGCCCCGCCTGGGTGCCGTCCGGATGGGCCGGGGAGCCGCTGATTGCCTTGATGGCCTTGCTGACCCTGACCTTTCCCGCCGGCGTCGCCGTCGTGGCCCGCGGCGACACCACGCGGCCACTGCTCGCCAGCACCCTGTCCACCGCCGCGACACTGGCCGGCGCCATGCTGCTGGAGCCGGCCACGCCCCTGGGCGCATCACTGCTGTGGCTGGCCGCGCACCTGATCGCGATGCCCTACATGCTGTGGATCAACAGCCGAGCGCTTGGGACCGGGCTGTTCCGCCCGCTGCGCGCGGGATGGCCGCTTCTGGGTGTCGTGCTGGTCGGGGTTCTGGCCGGTCTGCTGGTGCCGGAACCCGGCGGCGCACTGGGTGTGTGGCTGTTGCGCGGCATCGCCCGCACCGGGGTGTTCGCCGCGATCGTGCTGCCCTGTGTCGGCCTGCGGCTGTTGCGGATGCGGACCGCCCCCGCCGTGCACTGGCCGGCGGAGGCGGTCCGTCATGACCCGGCCTGACGCGGCCGCGGTCAGTGGACCTCGACGTCCTCCCAGAAGCCCATCCGGTTGGCGACGCCGGCCATGGACGCCTTTGGTGCCTCATACGACCAGGCGACGCGGGGGTAGCGCTGGCCGTCGATCACCACGTCGTAGAACTGCACGCCATGCGGGCACTCCAGGTCGTGTTCGGTCTTTGGCGCCTTTTCCAGCCAGTCCATCCGCACGTCGCGGCGGAGGAAGTAGTGGTAGCCGCCGGCCTCCTTGATGTCGTCGCTGCTGGCGATCCGGTGGCCCTTCAGTTCGGCTTGCATGCTCGTCTCCCTGGTGGAACGAGAACCTGTGGCGCGGGTGCGGCGGTGCGCGCCCGACCGGGTATCGGTCCTGCGGGAGCGGGGCCGGGGCAATGGGGCCACCTTGCCCCGGCCCCGCTCCCGCCCTTATTCACCCGGCATGGTTTGCACAGGCCCCAGATGAGCACGCACGACCCGGTCCGCTTTGTCGCCAAGAACATGCGGGTGGATCTGCGCCTGATCGCCGGCGTGATCGCCCCGGGCACGCGCGTGCTGGATATCGGCTGCGGCGACGGCGCGTTGATCGACCATCTGTTCCAGACCAAGGGGTGTGACGCCCGCGGCATCGAGATCGACATGGCGGAAGTCACCCGCGCCGTCGCGCACGGGTTGCCGGTGATGCACGGCGACGCCGACGTGGACCTGGCGCATTACCCGGATGGCGGGTTCGACTATGTCGTGCTGTCGCGCACGCTGCAGGCCGTGGAGCAGCCGCGCATGGTGCTGCGGCAGATGCTTCGCATCGGCACCCGGGCGGTGGTGAGTTTTCCGAACTTCGGCCACTGGCAGGTGCGCTGGCAGTTGCTGCAAACCGGGCGGATGCCGATGACGCCCGCCTGGGACCGGCCGTGGTACGAGACGCCCAACATCCATCCCTGCACGATCCGCGACTTCTTCGTGCTGTGCGCGCAGGACGGCTACGTGGTGGAGCAGTGGCTGGCGGCCGATGATGCGGGACGGCGCGCCCCGTGGCGACGATTCCCCCGCCTGGCCAATCTGTTCGGTGAGCAGGGGTTGTTCGTGCTGCGGCGGGCGTGATGCCGCGGTCTTGATCAGTGCGGCCAGGCACCGCTCCCCCGTGTCATGGCCGGCCTCCGAGCCGGCCACGACATGAAGGATCCGGCCATGACATGAAGGAGCCGGCCACGACATGAAGGACCCGGCAACGACATGAAGGATTGGCGACGGCGTGCCCACCTATGCCCAGGGAGATTTCGCCCACCACGACATGGTGCGCTTCGCCGTCGGTCTCCCACTGGCCATGACGCGGCGTAGGTAAGTGATGCCGTCAGCCGGGTGGCATCACCGTGCGCTGCGCCGATCGGCCCGCGGCCGCCGTGGGTGCGGCTTTTGGCGGGCCGGGCGGCGATTGCGCCAGAACTCACAGATGCCGACGACACTGTGCCGAACCAAGTCGGGCGCATCGGCATAGAACGCCATTTCATGCGGTGAGGGATGATGTCGGAAGAAGTCGTCATCATCCCCCAGGATCACAAGCGGCACGAGCAGCATCTTCGCGCGGCGATGCCGGAACAGCGGGTCCCAGGCCCGCTTGCGCAACTTGATAGCATCAAGAAACCCGGCGGCCCAGTCTGTGACGATTGGAAATCCTTCTGACCCCTCGTAGATGATCGGTTCGAAACTGTCGGGATCGTCGTTCATGGCGTGCACGATCTCGTTGTAGCGGTTCATGATCGTGCCGATGATGTTTCTCATCTGCGACTCTGAGTCGAATCTCGGTTCTTCGCCGCTCCATATCACCGGAAACCACTCACTGGGTGGCACAAGCTCCGGCCCGACGACGATGCCGGTCAGGAATCCGTCCAGGTCGGAGAGCAACATGCTGTTCGCCGGCGAGGTTTCGGAAAGCAGGTACTCATCAAGGGCCTTGAGATCCGCTTCCGGAAGATCGCTCATGCGTGCCTGCATTGCTGTTCGACAGCATGCGCGAACCTGGCGCGTTCACATTGAAGATCAGCCCGCTGCCGTTCCGCCGGAAGTTCAGCCCGCGCTGCCGACCGGGCTGCGTCATCACAAAGTCTGCCCACCGGCACAGGGTCTTTCAGTACGGCCGTTCGCGAATGCCCAGACAGAACAGCACGCGCGACAGCAGGATGTCCAGCAGCACGAACACCACTGCCACCACGGCAATATCCAGCGCGCTCAATACCAGCCAGGGCTGTAGCAGCAGCAACGGCAGCAGCACTTCGGGGACCTGATCCAGTCCGGGCGCGCGCGCATGGGCCGGCAGGCGCAGCCGGCGCTTGCAGAAGCTGGCGAGCAGGTCGCCCGCCATGGCCCCGGCCGCCAGTGCGGCGCCAAGTGCGGCGCCGACCCCCAGCAGCGGGGCCGCCGCCGCCGAGCACAGGATCGACGCCAGCACGCCGCGCAGCGTCTTGCCGGCTCCAAACAGCGGATGCCCGTCCGACAGAATCAGCCCGCAATCCACCGGCATGGCGAAACGTGCCCCCAGCAGCCGTGCGGCGACAATCGGGGCGAAATTCGCAATGCCAAGCAACAGCAGGACGCGCAGTTCCTGCATCAGCCGGAGGCGGAGGGCCGGCTCGCCTGGCGGTGGGCCTCGGCCAGCGCTTCCAGGCTGGTGAAGCGGAAATCGTAGTGCACACCTGGGGGTGGTGCGCCGGTGGCACCCCAACCGGCGGAGCCATGCTGCCGGTCGATCCACGCAGACGTCAGGCCGATCGCGTTCGCCGGCGCATGGTCGTGGAACAGGCTTTGCGCCACGTGCAGCACCTGGTCCTGCGCGATCCCCTGCTCGGCCAGCCGCGCCAGAAGGTAGCGGAAATTCGCGGGATCCGGCTTGTAGGAGCCGATTTCCTGCGCCGTGCAGATCAGGTCGAAGGTGACGCCAAGCCGGGCGTTGCTGGCGCGGAAACTGTCATGATCGACGTTGGAGAGAATGGCCAGCGTGTAGTGCTGCTTCAGGTATTGCAGCGCCGGCGCGCTGTCGGGGAAGGCGGGCCAGTCGGTGATTGATTCGGCGAAGCGCCGGTCTGCCCCGGAATCCGCGGCAACGTTCCAGTCCTGCGCCAGCGCGGCGTGCACCGCGGCAAGCAGGTCGCGGTACAGCATGCCGGGTGCCTCGGACTGCAGCCGGTGCTCATGACGGGCAAAGGCGTCCAGCGCGGCCTCCGGGCGGACGCCGGCCAATGCCATCAGCGGCTGCAATGCCGTGGCGATGCCGGTTTCCCAGTCGATCAGCGTGCCGTAGCAATCGAAGCTGAGGGCCCGGAACTGCGTCAGGCCTGGTGTGGTCATTGTGCGGTCTCCAGCGCGTCCAGCAATCGTTGGGCACGGGCGCGTTTCTGCGGGTCGGCGTCGCGCGCGACGATGCGTTGCAGCACGGAACGGGCGCGTGGATCGCCGGCCTCGCCAAGTTCGAAGGCCCGCCCGTCGCGCTTGTCGAACCAGACGGGATCGAACGGCTTTTCGGTCAGCGGCAGGCGGCGCCAGTAGTATTTCAGCGCATCGGATGTCCAGCCGGCGTAGATGTCGTCCCAGGACAACGGCTGGCCGTCCGCATTGGCGTTGTCCGGGTTGAACGGCTCACTGACGCGCTGGTAGCGCACGTCCATCGACATGCGCAGCCGGTCGCTGCGGTTGGGCACGCCCTTGTGCACCGTCATGCTGTGGAAGATCAGCACGTCGCCGACCGCGAAGGGGCCGGACACCCAGCGGCCTTCCAACGGATCGGTGATCTCGATGCCGCCGGCCCCGGCGCCGATGTCGAAGTCGTACACCGTGCCGCTATGCGTGCCGGTGGCGATCTGCAGCGGCCCGACGTCCATCGGGCAGTCGATCAGGGGGAACCAGGCGGTGAACACCTCGGTCGTGCCCTGCACGTTGGGGAAATCCTGGTGCGCCTTGGTGGTGTATGCCTCCCGGGCGGGAAAGATGTTGCGCATCAGCACGCGCGGGTGCGGGAAGACCGGGCCGTCCAGCATGCGCTCGAACAGGCCGAGCAGGGCAGGGTGGTGCTTGAGGGCGTGGTAATCTTCCAGGCGGTTGATGCGGCGGAGCGTGGCCAGGTAGGTCGGATCGGGATCGACACAGAACCCCGCGGGATCGGCGATCGCGTCTTCCACCGGCGTATCGCCCCGCAGCCAGCCGGCGTCGCGGGCGATCGCGCCGACCTGGGCTTGCAGCGCGCGCACCGTGTCGGTCGGCAGCACGCCGCGCAGGAACAGGTAGCCGTCCCGGCGCATCCGTGCGCCGAGCGCGGCGCCGTCGGACAGGAGATCGGTGGAGTCGGTGAAAGGCTGCATGGCTGGCTGGATCCGGGTGGTCGGGCGAACAGCCATGCATTTCGCGGCGTTGCTGGCAAGCAGGCGCCGGTCTTACGGGACGCGGCCTGCGCCATCGCGTGGTCCGGCTCGGGCGTGCCGATGTCCGGTGACCACCTGATCGCCTCGCATGGCCGCGTTCCCCCGGTGAGCCGGGGCGCCTGCTAGGCCTGGAACTCCAGTGTCACGCCGAAGGCCTCCGTCGCGGGCACCACGATCCGCTCCGCCTCGCGGCGCGCGGTGATGTCGCCGGAGGCCAGTGCCGCCGCAGCGGTGTCCAGCGACCGGGTGCGCAAGGTCAGCGCCGCCATGAATTCGTCGCGCCCGCCGCCATCGGGTGCCGTATCGCCGAACGCGCGGGCCAGCGCCGCCGGCGACATCACGTCGAACCGGGACAGGCCCACCACCAGTGACCAGCAGTCCGGCGAGCGCCGCACCGCATCGGCGCCGAACATGCGGGCGAACAGTTCGCCCAGCCGCGACGGGTCGCTGGGCCGCGACCACCGCCCGGGCGATGCCGACGGTGCCGTTGGCGTGGTGGCGCCACTCATCCCGCCACACCAGCTCCCGCGTCAGGTGCTGGCAGAAATACACCCGCCCGGCCGCTACCGAGGCCGCGGGCAGGCGCACCGTGCGGAAGGTCGCATCGCGTGGGCCTTCGGGCAGTTCCACCGGGCGGGAGAACTGCTGCGGGGCCTCGATCGGCACGCCGGCCTGCTGCATGGCGCGATGCGTGGCCGCCGCGTCCTCCGAGGCGAAGACCAGCCCGTTCAGGCCGTCCGGCGACGTCAGGATTTCCGGCCGCTGGGTGGATCCGGGCGGCGCGGCGATCAGCTCCAGGTAGTCGGTGCCGAAGATCGCCAGGTGGTTGATCGAGCCGAGCGTGTGATAGCCGCGCGGGGTCAGGGTGAAGCCGAGGCGGCGGTAGGTGTCGGCCCCGGCATCGATGCGGTCGCGCAGATTGACCACGACGTGATCGAGCGTCGGTA
Organism: uncultured Alphaproteobacteria bacterium; assembly: GCA_963721065.1. Taxonomy (GTDB): domain Bacteria; phylum Pseudomonadota; class Alphaproteobacteria; order Acetobacterales; family Acetobacteraceae; genus CAWBLP01. Next base: position 242,992 of record CAVRHO010000004.1, on the reverse strand, counting down.
TGGGCAGAAGTCCGGCCATGGCGCGTCTCCCTCCGGTTGGCGGGAACACTGGCGGGCCCGGGGCGGCCTGTCCATCGGGGATAGGAGGCGGCCTGTCCATCGGGGAGGGGGCTGGCCTGACCATCAGGAAGGGGCCGCCTGTCCATGGGGCAGGCGGGTCCCGTCGATCGGTCGGGCCGGCGGCCAGCGCCTGGCGGGCGCCCTGGTGTCGTTGCGGCTATCCGCCCGGGGTTCTAAACCCGAAGCAGCGATTGCGCGGGAAAGGTTCGGCGCCCCATGGATCTGAAGGACCACATTCGCGGCATTCCCGATTTCCCCAAGCCGGGCGTGCTGTTCTACGACATCTCCACGCTGCTGCGTGACGCGGATGCCTGGCAGGTGGCCATGGGCCGCATGGCCAAGGCGGTGCGCGCCTACCAGCCGGATCTGCTCGCCGGCCTGGAAAGCCGCGGCTTCCTGATCGCCGCGCCGCTCGCGCTGAAGCTGGGCTGCGGCTTCGTGATGCTGCGCAAGCGCGGCAAGCTGCCGGGTGAGACCGTAGGGCTGAACTACTCCCTGGAATACGGCACCGACCGGCTGGAGGTGCAGTCCGACGCGATCGAGCCCGGCCAGCGCGTGGTGGTGGTGGACGACCTGCTGGCCACTGGCGGCACGATGGCCGCCGGTATCTCCCTGCTGCGTCAGGTCGGCGCCATGGTGCCCGCGGTCGCCGCGCTGATCGAGTTGACCTTCCTGAACGGCCGGGCGCGCCTGGACGTGCCGTGCGAGGCGCTGGTCTCCTATGATGAGTAAGGGCCGGTCGCGCGAGCCGGCCGTGACCACGGGACAGCGCCTCAGCTTTGACATCACACTCTGGTGAGCTAGGAGGAGTGCAGGGCCGGTCGCCGCCGGCCCGCGCGCAGGAAGGGCCGTAGAATGCCGAACCACCTGCCGTCGCCCGCCCGGCGTCGCCTGCTTGGATCGCTCGCAAGCCTGCCCGTTCTGGGCTGGGCGGGGGTGTCCCGTGCCGCATCGCTGCCACCCGGACCGGCCGAGGCGCCGGTGCCGCCGAAGCTCGATGATCCGACGATGCTGGTGCCGGGGCCGAATGGTGGCACCATCGCGCGCTGGGCGCGGCTGATGCAGCCGGCGCTGGCGCAGTCCCTGGCCCCCGGTACCGTCTTCCGGCAGACCGTCATCGGCGGCGCCGACGGCGTGACCGCGGCGAACCAGTTCGAGGCACGCGGCACGCTGGACGGGCTGACCCTGCTGATGGCACCCGGTGAGGCGGCGCTCGCCTGGCTGATGGGCGATCCCCGCGCCAAGTTCGATGTCAGCCGCTGGGTGGCGGTGCTTGCCACGCTCTGCCCGGCGGTCGTCGTCGGCCGGCCCGGCGCACTGGCGACCGGCCGGCCGGTGCGCGTGGCCGCCGTCTCCCCCGCCGGCTCCGACCTCCCCGCCATACTCGGCCTGAACCTGCTCGGCCTGCGCGCCGTACGGGTCCGGGGCGTGGACCATAGGGCGGTTCCCAAGGCGTTTGCGCAGGGCGCGATCGACGCGGTGCTGCTGCGCGGCCACAAGGTGCCGCAGCAGGTGCAGGCGATGGCGCAGGCCGGCATGCAGCCGTTGTTCGCCCTGGGCCTGCCCGGCAAGCCGGAGCATCTGTCCCGCGCGCCGGCGTTTCCCGACCTGCCCTCGCTGGACGACCTGTACCGGAACCTGCGCGGCACTGACCCGACCGGACCATTGTTCGCCGCGTGGCGGGCGGCGGCGATCGCATCCCAACTGGAATTCGGCCTGGTCCTGCCGGAACTGACACCGGCGCCGATGGTGGCGCTGTGGCGCCAGGCCGGCGTGCAGGCGATGGCGGCACTCGACATTCGCGCCCTGGTGGTGTCACTCGCCCTGGAGCCGGTCAGCGGACCGGCGGCCACCGCGTGCGGCGATCTGTGGTCGCCGCGGATGCCGGCGCTGCTGGCGCTGCGGGCCTGGCTGTCGAAGCATTACGACTGGCGGCCGGTCTAGGCTGACCCCGGCCGTGCTGTGTTACCCGCCGGACTGGCGCAAAGGGGAACGGCCATGAAGCTCTGGTACCAAAGCATGTCGCGGATGACCGAATGGGGCGGCTATCCGCGGGCGCTGCACGAGATCCTGAATGCGGTGAAGGATCCGGACACCGAGATCCACGTCGCCGGCATCACCGAGATCGGCGGCGTCGGCGACCAGTTCCGCTATCTGGAATACCTGGAAACCGGCGAGGTGCTGAAGAACGTGCAACGCGCCGTGCGGGACGGTTTCGACGCCTTCCTGATCGGCAACATCGCCGATCCCGGCCTGCGCGAGGCGCGGGAGATCGCCGACATCCCGGTGCTGGGCCTGTGCGAGTCGGCGCTGCACATGGCGTGCATGATGGGCGCCAATTTCTCTCTTGTAACGATCAACGAGAAGTTCACCCCGCGCATCGTGGAGAACGTGCACCGCTACGGGCTGCGCGACCGTTTCGCCGCGGTGAACCGGATGCGGATCGACCGGCTGACCGACCTGGGGCCCGGGTTCGACGATCCCGAGGCGCGTGCCCGTATCGTCGCGCAGTTCAACGAGGCGGCGCGGCGGAACAGCGATGCGGGGGCCGAGGTGGTGATCGCCGCGGGCGGCGTGGTGATGGCGCTGCTGGCGCATGCCGGGATCTACCAGACCGATGACGGCGTGCCGATCCTGAACGGCATCACCAACCTGGTGAAGCTGGGGGAGACGGCGGTGCGGATGAACCGCATCATGGGCGGGCACTTCGTGTCCAAGAAGTGCGCCTATGCCCCGCCGCCGCCGGACCAGATCGAGACCTTCCGCAAGCACTACGGTGCGGACATCTACCCGACGGTGAAGGCGCCATGAGGTCCGGAAGCGGTTCGTCATGACCACGGTCACCCTGCGCAGCGCGCTGGCCAATTACCCGCATGCGCTGCCGCTGAAGGACGGGCGCGTAAGCTCCCCCCGCATCCGCTTCGACTTCGAGGAGGTCGAGCCGGTGACCCGCGCGTTCCGCCGCCTGGTGCGCACCGGCGATTTCGACCTGTGCGAGATCGCACTGACCACGCTCGCCCAGGCGCGCAGCTACGGCAAGCCACTGACCGGACTGCCGGTGGTGCTGATGCGCGGCTTCCATCACGGTGCGCTGGTCTGCCGCGCGGACTCGCCGTTGCGCGGGCCGGCCGACCTGGCGGGCAAGCGCGTGGGCGTGCGGGCCTGGTCGGTGACCACCGGCGTCTGGGTGCGCGGCATCCTGCAGAACGAGTACGGCGTCGATCCCGCCGGCATCACCTGGGTGACGGCGGAGGATGCGCATGTGCAGGAAGCCACCGATCCGCCCAACGTGGTGCGCATCGCGCCGGGCCAGACGCTGCCGCAGATGCTGCGCGACGGCGCGATCGATGCCGGCATCGCGCTGACCGGCCTGGATGCGGCGGAGATCCGCACCGTGATCCCCGACGCCGGCGCCGCCGCGGCGGCGTGGTACCGCAGGACCGGCGCGTATCCGGTGAACCACGTGGTCTGCGTGCAGACGAAACACCTGGAACAGCACGACTGGCTGGCCGGCGAACTGATGCGGCTGTTCACCGAAGCCAAGGCCGCCGCCGGTGCGCCGCCGGCGGAAGCGCGCTGGGCCTCCATCGTCGGTGGCGATCCGTTGCCGTATGGTCTGGCCGCAAACCGACCCGGACTCGAACTCGGCCTCCGCTTCGCCCACCAGCAGGGCCTGGTGCCGACGCTGTACCGGGCGGAAGACCTGTTCGTCACCGCGTGAAAGGAAACGCCATGGACATCCCCCGGCTGAACGGCGCCATCAAGGCGCTGGAGTCCGGCAAGCCCGCCTTCGCCACCTTTTCCCCCGGCGAGATCAGCAACGCGCTGACCATCAGCGGTGCGCCGTATGACGCGGTGGTGTTCGAGATGGAACACAACCCGTACGACATCAGGGCACTGCGCGACTGCATGCAGTACATGCTGAACCGCCGGCAGATCGCCACCTCCGGCAGCATCGCGCCGACGGTGACCCCGTTCGTGCGCATTCCGCCGAATGGCGGCGAGAACAGCCAGTGGATCGCCAAGCAGGTGCTGGATATCGGCGTGTACGGCGTGGTGTGGCCGCATGTCAGCACGGTGGAGGATGCGCGCAACGCGGTGATCTCCTGCCGCTATCCGCGCCCGCCGGAGGCGCCGTACTACGAACCCGCCGGCATGCGCGGCGACGCGCCGACCCATGCCGCGCGCTACTGGGGCCTGACCAACCAGGAATACTACAAGCGCGCCGATGTCTGGCCGCTGAACCCGGAGGGCGAGGTGCTGGTGGTGATCATGTGCGAGGAGAAGCGCGCCATCGCCAACCTGCCGAAGATGCTGGAACAGGTGCCGGGCATTGGCGTGGTGCTGATCGGCGAGGGCGACCTGTCGCAGGATCTGGGCTATCCGCGGCAGTATTCGCATCCGACCGTTGCATCTGCAATCAACGAGATCCTGGCGATCTGCAAGCAGTACAACGTGCCGTGCGGCCATCCGCATGTGGACACGAAGAACGTGGAAGGCCTGGTCGAGCAGGGCTTCCGCTGGCTGATGCCGGCGCCGGTATCCACCTTCGCGGCACTGGAGACGGGGCGGCGGATCTCCGGACGGTAAACCGACGGCGGGGCCGGCGCGCCGCCGCGGGCGCGCCCCCGGGGCCCTGGTTCCGGCCGATCGTCCACGTCTTCACCGCATGCTCGGCGACGGCCGGCCATCCACGACTTTTGCTGGTGGCGTCTGTGAAAAGACGTGGATGGTCCGCCTGCGCGGGCCATGACGATGAATGGCTGGCCGTGTGTCATACCGACCCGCGTATCGTTTGACCGTTGGTCGGCAACTCACCGTCATGGTCGGCGAAGGCCGGCCATCCACGATTGTGCCGAAGGCGTCTGTGAAAAACGTGGATCGCCCGCCTGCGCGGGCCATGACGATGAATGGCTGGCCATGTATCAAACGTAACGTTCGTTGGTATCATATCCAAAGCGAAATCGATCGACCGCCCCGCTTCGCCGATCATGGCGCGTGTGCGCCGCCCCGGGAGTCGAACGCAAGGCCGGCCGGGATCACTCCGCCGCCGCGATCGGCATCACCGTCCGGCCAAGGTCCCGCGCCGCGGCAGCCGGGCGGGGCTCGCGATCGCCGCCGGGCCAGGTGGTACGGTCCCACTGCCGGATCTCCTCGATCAGCGCAGCCCGCACGGGCGCCGCGCCGAGCGTGTGGTCGGCATCCGGCAGCAGGCGGAAGGTCACGTTCGGCTGCCGGCGCAACCGCCAGCCATCGCGGCCGAAATACTCCGCAAGCTCCTCCACGCCCGGATCGTTGCAGCCCAGCACATAGAGAATCGCAACGTCGCACTGGCCCAGCGCCTGCACCGTGCGGCGCACGCGCCCGACCCGCGTGGCCCCGCCGCTGACCACGGTCAGCAAAGGATCGACCGCCGCCATCGCCCGACGCAACAGGCGCGTGCTGAACACCAGCACCAGGTTCGCGACATCGAAATCGGCACGGGCCAGCCGATACCAGGACTGCCGGTTGAAGATGCTGCGCAGGTAGAAGGCATTCGGCCGCAAGGCACTGCGTCGCATGGTGTCGGTCGGATCGCCTTCCCGCCAGACGAAGCGCTGCAGATTCACCAGCACCAGCCCGTGCACCCGCGGATCGCTGGTCGCCGCCTGCAGTGCGTGATAGGCGCCGGAGCAAACACCGATCAGCACCACGGGTCGCCCGGTGCGCCGCTGCAGCAGACCGGCCGCGGCCCGCACATCCGCCGTGACCGACTCGGCATAGGGGCGGCCGCGCTCTCCGCTGTCCGGCGCGGCATCGCCCATCCCGGCCGCATCCATGCGCAGCGTCGTCACGCCATCGGCCGCCAGCCGTCGCGCAAGATCGACAGCGATGCGTGCATTGCCCCAGCGGGGATTGGCGCTGGTGTTCACCACCAGCACCGCCGGACCACCGGCGGCCGGCGTCTCGGGTTGCGACAGAATGCCGAACAGCCCGTCATCCACGCCGAACCGGATCGGCGTTTCATGCGCCGCCCCAACCTTCAGTTCCGGCGTCATCTGCGGCGCCCGCGGCACGCCGCCTGCGTCCGGCAGGCTTTCCATCCAGTCGAGCACACGGGAGAAAGCCGGGTGCGGCACCTCGGCCTCATACGAATCCCGCTGCATGGAATCGAACCGCTCGTACGGCTCGAACCGCGCCGCCGTTCCCGTCCTCCCCAGCGCCTCCGCCAGCGCTCGGCTGGCCGGACGCGCCTCGGCATCCATGATCAGCGCATGGTCGGCGGGCGATGCGGGCAACCGGCGGATGTCGAGACGGTTGAGCGCATCGCGTGTTGCACCGCCGATACGCAGGCCATGTGACTCGAACCAGGTGCCGTCGTCCACCTTATGACTGGTCCGCCACACGCGCTGCGAAAGCCGCGCCGCCAGCGTCAGTTCGTGCACGAACTGACGGCCGGCGACCGGCGCCAGCAGGACAAGCGAATCGACGCAGTCGATGTCGCAGGCGGCGCGCGCGGCCAGGCTGGCGCCGATGCGGTGACCGATCAACGTCACCGACGACACGCCGCACGCGGCCTGGAGCCACGCGGCGCCGGCCTTGATGCTGTCGAGCCAATGGGTGAAACGATTCGACTCCTCATCCGTTCCGGCCGAGTCACCCGTGCCGTAATAGGCGAGGCGCAGCGTGGGGATTTGCGCGCCGGCGAGGTGTTCACCCAGGAAGACCAGCGCGCGATAGGCGTTCAGCGCCTCATCGGACAACGGCCCGCAGATCAGCGCGCCGCGCGTGCCGTGCGCGGGATGCAGGATGCCGAAACAGCCGTCGATATAGGTCGGAATCATGACACGCTACGCCACCGCCGCCGGACTGGTGGCACGCGCCTGCCGTTGTGCCTGGTCGAACACGACAGCGGCCGTGTCCAGGTCGTCCGCTCCGGTTGGAATGTCCAGAATGAAACTGCGATAGCCCACCTGCAGATAGCGCGCGATCTCCCGCGCCACCGTGGCGAAATCGCCCACCAGGTACGGACAGAACGTGCGGTGCTGCTGGAACGGCCACAGCCAGTACGGGCTGGCGTCCTCGGGACGGGTCCGCGCCAGGTTCGACAGCGTGTGGTGCCAGCTCGAATCACTGGTCCTCATCGCCAGCGCATGACTCAGCCGCCCGCGCCGGTCATCCGGGAACCGGTCCCAGGCCACGCGCCAGGCTTCGTCGGCCGTGGCGCGGGCGATGATGCCGACCCGAATGCCGCGCTCGCCGGTGCTGTCCTGCGGCCGCACGCGGTCGGCCGGTTCGGGATATTCCACCGCGACGGCGCCGATCGCGGCAGCCGCGGCGCGGCCGGCCGGCGACGAGCCGGAAATCAGCCACCCGGGCTGCAGGTCGCGCGGCACCGCCGGCGTCATGCGCAGGCCGCGTGTCGTGTAGAAGCGGCCGGCGAACTGCACCGGCCCCTCGGTTTCCAGCAGGTTGCGCATCAGCAGCGCGTATTCCGTGGTGCGCGCATAGCGATCGTCGTGCGGGGTTTCGTCGCCGAGTGCCAGCAGGTCGTTGCGGAAGCCCCCGGCCAGCATGTTCAGCCAGAGGCGCCGGCCGTACAGGCTGGCGAGCGAGGCGACCATTTTCGCCGCGCTGTACGGCAGCATGTACAGCGGCTGTACCGCCACCAGCGGACAGAGCCGGCTGGTATCCTGCAGAACGCACTGCGCCAGCAGCCAGGGATCGACGATGCTGTTGTCGGTGTAGATCAGCATGCCCGTGCAGCCGGCCGCCTCGCTCCAGCGGGCGACGCGGCGGACCTGCGGCAGGTAGTCGGCGCGGGCGAAATCCTTCGACTGCGGGCAGGTGCTGAAGACGCGGATGCCCTCGGCCGGCATGGCGGTTACGCCGCCTCGCCGAATGCCGCAGCCAGGTGCCGCAACGACATGCCGCGTTCGAAATCGATGTGGTCGGCGTTGAACATCTGGCCGGAGCGCTGTTCCACATCCAGGATCACGTCCAGCAGCGCCTGCGAATCCACCAGGCCCAGCTCGACCAGGTCGTCATCCGACCCGATGCGCGGCATCGCGCGGCCTTCCTGGTGCAGCCGGCGGGCCAGGGCGTCGGTCACCAGGGCCAAGGTGCCGGCGTCATCCGGCAAGGTCATGATCGTGTTGTCTGGCACGGGATCGTCTCCACAATCTGGCGCAGCCGGCGATGGTCGGTCTTGCCGCTGCTGTTGAGGGGCCAGTCCTCGACGCGGTGGATCGCGGACGGCACGGAATAGGGCGGCAGAACGGTTCGGCAGGCGGCCAGGATGGCCTCCACGCTGCGGTCCGTCTGTCCCACGAAGCCGACGATGCCACGGGCCAGGCCGTCGGCATCGAGCGGCCAGGCGATGGCGGCGGCGTTGGCGTTGGCGGCGCGGTGCAGCACCGCCTCGACTTCCTGCAGCTCGATACGGTGGCCGGCGATCTTCGCCTGCCGGTCGAGCCGGCCCAGGAAGCTGAGCCCGTCCGCGGGATCCTGCCGAACGCGGTCTCCGGTGCGGTACCACAGACGGTGTTCGTTGTCCCAGGGAAAGCGGACAAATCGCTGCGATGTCAGATCGGGACGGCACCAGTAGCCGTCCGTCACCTGGCTGCCCGCCAGGCACAGCTCACCTTCTTCCCCGCTTGCAACCGGCTGGCCCTGCGGATCCACCACCGCGGTGAACTGATCCGGGAATGCGGTGCCGATCGGCACCACTTCCGGCAGGCCCGCCAGGGTGTCGCGGTTGCGCGGCAGCGTGAAGCCGGTGATGGCGATGGTCGCTTCCGTGGGGCCGTAGATGTTTTCGATCACCGAATGGGGCGCTGCATCGGCCCAGGCCATCGCCACCCGCTTCGGCAGCGCCTCGCCACAGAAAAGGCTGAGGCGCAGGCCGGGCAGATCGCCGGGCCGCAATGCGCGCAACCCCAGCATGGTGGCGGCGGTCGAAGGGACCGAGAACCACACGGTCAGCGCGTGCCGGGCGACGAAGCGGGCGGGTGCGAAGCGCGCCTGGTCGGGCACGCGAAACAGCGTCGCGCCCGCACCCCAGCACAGGAACATGTCGTGCACCGACAGATCGAAGGTGAGATCGAACAATTGGGTGCAACGATCATCCGGACTTACCCCGTAGCGTTCGGCGGCCTGGCGCAGATAGGGCAGCACGTTGCGATGGCGTACCTGCACGCCCTTCGGGTCTCCGGTGCTGCCGGACGTGAACAGCAGGTAAGCGCCGTCATCGGCCGACCCCGGCGGGATGTGCGCCGCCGGCACGGACAGCGCGTCGCGGCACAGGAAGCGGTGCCGCGGCATATGCCGGGCGTAGTCGGGTGGCGTGTCGGAGTCGGGCAGCAGCACGAGGACCGGGTGGCGCGCCGCATCCAGCAATGCGCGTGCGGTGTCCAGCCCGTCCCGCCCCACCACCAGGGAGTCCGCGCCGGCAGCCAGCAGCGCCCGCGCCAGCCGTTGCGGCGGGTGGCGCAGGTTCAGCGGCACGTAGGTGTGGCGGGCCAGCAATGCCCCCAGGATGCCGGCATAATCCGTCAGCGTTCGGCGGCCCAGAATGGCGCAGCGCCGCGTCCCGTCCGCCCGGCCCGCATCGATCAGCGGGGCGGCGATGCGACGTGCCTGGTCCAGCAACGCCGCGTAGGACACACCGTCGCCGTCGATCCACGCGGCGGTTCGCCAGGCATGCCGTTCCGCGCTGCGCAGGAACAGTTCGGCCAGGGTGGCGGCAGCAAAGGCGCTGTCCGGCTTCGCGCACGCGGCTGCGTCCGTCTGCCCGCCATGACCTTCCGGCACCGACCGACCAGCGGCAACTTGCTCCACGGGGTTGCTCCCTTCCGCTGGGCGCAGATTGGCACGGCGTGTCGGTCCGTCTCCATTCAGCTTCATTGGAGGCACGAACTGGTGTACTGGATGAACGCGCGGCAAGGTGGCGGCGGCGCTTTACCGCGAACCCGGCACGGTGCGCGTGACCCGGGCGTTGGCGACATACAGCGCGTCGATACCCATGTCCTCGAACGTGTCCACCGCCTCGGTTTCGGTGCAGACGATCGGCTGGTGGTTGACGTTGTAGCTGGTATTCAGCACCACCGGCACGCCGGTCAGTTCCTTCAGCCGCGCCAGAAGGCGGTGGAACGCCGGGTTGTGCAGCCGGTTCACGGTCTGCACGCGCGCGGTGCCATCGACATGCGTCACCGCCGGCAGCACGGGCTTCGCGGTTTCGCGGACGCGGGTCAGCATCGTCATGTAGGGATATTCTTCGCCGGCGTTGAGGACGAAGTACCGGTGTGCGTCCTCGGCCGTAACGGCCGGGGCGAACGGGCGGTAGTTCTGTCGTTTCTTGATTGCCAGGTTGATGCGATCCTTGTTGGCCGGATTGGATGGCAGCGCCAGCAGGCTGCGGTTGCCCAGCGCGCGGGCGCCGAACTCCATGCGGCCGTTGCACAGCGCCACGATGCGGTCCGCGGCGATGTCGTCCGCGGCGGCGTCCAGCATCTGTCCTTCGTCGGCGAATTCCTGCTGCGCCAGTCCCGGGCGTTCGGCGACAACGGCACGCACCCTGGCCGGGTCCGGGGCCGGTCCGAAGAATGGCATCACACCGGGGCACTGCAGCGGTCTTCCCTGCGCGAAGTCGTGTGCGGCGGCGGCGCCCAGGGCGGTGCCTTCGTCGCCCGAGGCGAAGGCAACGTGAATGCGTTCGAAACGCCCGCTGGCGCGCAGTTCGCCGATGGCGGCGCAGTTTTCCGCGCAGCCGCCACTCAGCAGCAGATTCGTCGTCTGCGTCTTTCGCTGGAAGTGATCGCAGATGTGGAACAGCGCCTGGGTGAAGCGCTGTTGCAGCGCCGCGCTGATATCGGCGCGGTCCTGGTGCGCGCAGGTCCTGCCGTCGAGACCAAGCCCGGCGGCGATCGCCTCGGTGCTGCGGGTGAAAAACAGGCTTTCGGCAAAGCCGCGATTTAGCGCCAGGCAGGGGATCGCCACGCTGCCCTCGGCGCCCAGCCGGACGGCATCTTCGAAGTAGCCGGCATAGCGACGCGGATCGCCGAAGCTGGCCAGGCCCATCACCTTGTATTCGTCTTCGTTGAAGGCGTAGCCGAGGAACTGCGTGATCAGCGAATAGAACATGCCAAGCGACTGGGCGATCGGATGGCGGGCCAGTCGGGTGATCGCCGGTCCCTCACACAGATACACCGATGTCGCGCCGATTTCGCCGGCCGCGTCCATGACGATGGCGAGGCAGCGTTCGAACCCGCTGCTGGCGAGCGCTGCATGCAGGTGGGCGTCGTGATGGTCCACCGGGCGGTACCGGGTGGTGCTGCTGCAGCAGCGGAACCTGGTTTTCAGCAGGCCGGTTATCGCATCCGGTGCCAGGCAGTCGCGCCAGTAGGCGCGCGCGTGGTCGTCGGTCGCATAGACCGGCCGGTAGCGGCCGAAATCGAAGTTGCCGCATATGTCGGTTATGTCGTCCAGCGTCGCCCCCGCGGTATCGAGACAGTAGTGAATGGCCTCGAACGGGAATGCGGCGCTCTTCTTGACGCGGTCGAAGCGTTCCTGCGACGCGGCGGCGACGACCTGGCCGTCCAGCAGCAGGGCGGCGGCCGCGTCCATGCCCTGCACGATACGCGATTCCTGCGCCATCTGTGCGGGGAAGTGCCGCTCAAGAAATTGCGCGACGTTTGCCAGGCCGGCGATACCCAGGGTGAGCACGGTTTAACCCTCCGCATGGATCCGCAAGTGCGGTCCGACTATGTGAAATTATTGCATCTGATCTGCAAAGCAATGACCGGCCCCGGGTTTCACGGGCGATTGATCCTCTTGGGCCCAGGACGTGCGGATATGATGCAGTCTCCCAACGACTAAATAAAAGTCCACCAGCCGGGCTCTGACCGACGGGTCCGGCGCAGGGTGTTTTTTGATGTTGGTGCGTTCCGGCCGGCGCAGGCCGCCTGGCATCGTCGTCCGATATCTGCCAATGGGAGAATGGTTGACTGGTCGCTGGAAAGTTACGGTCCCGTGGCGTTACGGACGTGGATGGCGGACCATTGTGGCGTGACTGTGCTTCGTCGGACAAAACAGGGGAGACCACGTGGATCCACAGCTCCGGCGTGGTGCGATCGTCGCGCGGTGACCGCTGCGGTGGTCGCATGCCGTTGGAAGCCGCCGGCGCCGGTTGCGGCTGCCGCCGGCGACCCGGGCCGCAGGTCGCGTGGCGTTGACGTTCCGCAGGTCGCGTGGCGCTGACGTCCCGCGCGGTGGCGTGGCGTTGCCGTCCCGCGCGGTGACCCGGGCAGGCCGGCCTCTGGGCACCCGGCCGCAGGCTTGCTAGCCTTTCCCCATGACAATCACCGCACACCCTGTCCCCATCCTGTCCGACAACTATGCCTGGCTGCTGCGCGACAGTGCGACCGGCGCCACGGCCATCGTCGATCCGGCCGAACCCAAACCGGTGATCGCCGCACTGGAACGGGCCGGCGGGCGGCTGGACCTGATCCTGCTGACGCATCACCACGCCGACCACATCGCCGGCACCGATGAGGTGCGGGCGCGGTTCGGCGCCAAGGTGGTGGGTGCGGCGGCGGATGCGCACCGCCTGCCCAAGCTCGATGTCGCCGTACGCGAAGGCGACACCGTGAAGCTGGGCGATGCCGAGGCGCGGGTGATCGAAACCCCGGGCCACACGCGCGGACAGATCAACTTCTTCTTCCCGGACGGCGAAGTGCTGCTGTCCGGTGACACGCTGTTCAGCCTGGGCTGCGGCCGGCTGATCGAGGGCACCGCCGAGGAGATGTTCGCCTCGCTGCGCAAGCTCGCCGCGCTGCCGCCCGGCACCAAGGTGTGCTGCGGCCACGAATACACCGCCAGCAACGCACGCTTCGCCCTGCATGCCGATCCGGACAACGCGGCGCTGAAGGCCCGTTCCGAGGAAGTGGGGCACCAGCGCGGCGCGGGACAGCCCAGCGTGCCCTCGACGATGGAGAGCGAGCTGGCCGCGAATCCGTTCATGCGCGCGCCGGACGTCGCGCAGTTCGCCGCGTTGCGGGCACAAAAAGACAAGTTCTGAATGGAGGCGTCGCCGTGAAGCTGTTCTACTCCCCGACCAGCCCGTATGTGCGCAAAGTGATGGCCTGCGCCATCACGCGCGATATCCAGGGCCGCATCGAGCTGATGCGTACCAACGCCAATGACTCGCCGCCCGAACTGCTGGCGGCCAACCCACTGTCGAAGGTGCCGTGCCTGGTCACCGATGACGGCGTGGCGCTGTTCGACAGCCCGGTGATCTGCGAGTACCTGGACACGATCGGCGACGCGCTGGGGATGTTTCCGGCGCACGGCGCAGCGCGCTGGCGGGCGCTGAAGCAACAGGCGATGGGCGACGGCATCCTGGACGCCTCGGTGCCGCGGCGGGCGGAGCTGCAGAAGCCGCAGGACGAAGGCCGCGTCGCCTGGATCACCCGGCAGAAGGCGGCGGTGGACCGCACGCTGGACGCGCTGGAGGCAGAGCCGCCGCACGGCATCGTCGATATCGGCTCGATCACCGTGGCCTGCGCGCTGGGCTACCTGGATTTTCGGTATGCGTCCGACCCGTGGCGGCCTGCGCATCCGAAGCTGGCGGCGTGGTTCGAGTCCTTCGCGAAGAATCCCGGCATCGCCCAGACCGCGCCCCAGGCGTGACCGACCTGCGCGACCCCGCCGCGGACCCCGCGGCGGTGATCCGGGCGCTGGGGTTGCAGCCGCATCCGGAAGGCGGACACTACCGCGAGACTTGGCGGGATGTGCCGGCCGGCGGCGGCCGCGGGGCGGGGACGGCGATCCTGTTCCTGCTGGGCGCCGGCGAACGCAGCGTCTGGCACCGGGTGGACGCGGCGGAGATGTGGCTGTGGCAGGCGGGCGCACCGCTGGCGCTGCAGGTGGCCCCGGACACCGCGTACCGCCTGGGGCCGAATGCCGGCGCCGGCGAGGTGCTGCAGGGCCTGGTGCCGGCGCATCGCTGGCAGTCGGCGGAAAGCCTGGGTGCGTGGACGCTGTGCAGTTGCGTGGTGGCACCGGCGTTCGAGTTCGCCGGGTTCGAGATGGCCGAGGGCGACCGCCTGCCGTCATCCTGATAGGTCGTCATCCGGGTAGGTCGTCATCCGGGTAGGTCGTTGTCCGGGTAGGTCGTTGTCCGGGTAGGCGGTGGTCCGGGTCGGTGGAGCTCACACCGCCCCTCCCCGTCATGGCCGGCCCCCGAGCCGGCCATCTGCCCCCGTCCAGGCGCGCGCCGTTGCATCCCGACCCGATCGTTCCGGGGTGGATTGCCGGCTCGGGGGCCGCCCATAACTCGGGGGCCGGCCATAACTCGGGGGAGGCAGCCATGACGCGGGGGAGGCAGCCATGACGCGGGGGAGGCGGCCGGGACGCGGAGGAGCGGTGCCTGGCCAAGAGGGACAAGCGCCGGCCGGGATCACCCGACCTTGCTGATCGCCCACTTCACCTGCTGCGGCCCGTCGGGGTAGCCGGTCAGCACCACCTGGTCGCACCGCCGCGGTTCGTTGCCGCCGAAGTAGATGCTCTCCTCCAGCGTCATCTTCACGCCCTCGGCCCGCAGCCGCCAGCCACTGCCCGAGCGCAGGCGCAGCAGCACCGCGGCACCATCCTGTTGCAGGCTGGCGGTGACGTCGGGATGCAGGTGGAAGCGCAGCGTGTAGGGCTGCGGCTCCGACGCTTCGATCACGTCCTCGCCGCGCACGTCCTCGCCGCTTTCGGCCACGTACAGGCGGCGGCGGTGCACCGCGCCGAACAGGCGCTTCCAGCCGTCGTGGCTGGTCTCCAGCCAATGCGCGCCGTTCGCCTCCTGCCGCTGGGCCTCCACCGTCACCGGACGGCGGCCCAGGCCTTCACGCTTCACCTCGCTGCTGGACACGTCGGCGATCACCAGCGTCGAGTGCGCCGCCGTGGCCCGCAGCGCGTCGCGCCAGTCATTCGGGCCGGCCGGGAAGGCGCCGCAGTTGACGATCAGGCGCTCGCGGCCGACCGACAGTTCCATCGACAGGGTGCCGGCATGGGCGTGGCGGTCCACGCCCTCGGGCGGCGGCGCGCCGCAGTCCACCAGCAGCACGCTGCGCCCGGCCTGCAGGCGCTGGAAGCCGCCGTCCAGCAGGGACACGGGGCCGCGCCCGGCTCGGCCGGCCTGGGTCAGCACCAGGTCGATCAGCGTGCTGCCTTCCTCCTTGCTGCCGTTGAACAGCGCCAGGCCGCCGTCGCCGTGGCGCATCGCCCGCAGCGCCGGCGCCATGCGCTCGATCGCGCCGGTCAACGCCGCGGGCGGCTGGGTCTGCGAGGCCTGCAGCAGGGCGCGGATCTCGGTCAGGTCCTGCAGCGCGGCCAGTTGCGCCGCGGGGCTGCGTTCGGCGTGGCAGCCGTCCGGCAGCATCTGCCGCGTGATTTCCTGCGGCAGGAAGCGCAGCGCGCGGGTCAGGAAACCGGCGTGTTCCGGCAGCGCCACCGCGGCGGCGATCAACCCCTTCAGCGCGGTCAGCGCGCGGGCGTCCAGTTCCTCGGCGGGCAGCGCGGCGGACAGGCTGCGGGCGTCCGACACCAGGCGCGCCATCAGCCGCTGGCGGAATCCGTCATCGGCCGAGGCAGCGAAGAAGTCGTAATGGCCGAGCCAGGCGGTGATGCGCGCGCCTACCACGTCCGGCCGGTGGGCGATCGCGTCGGGCGGCGGCGAGGTGATCCACTCGGACACCAGCGCGCGGGCGCGCAGCCGGGCGGCGTCGGTGCCCAGGGCGCGCAGGTCGCGCATCCAGGTGAAGGAGTGCGCGGCTGAACGCAGCACCGGCGAGCCGCTCGAGTCGGACCAGCCGCCCGGCTTCAGGGGGCGTACGCCGCCGCCGAGTTCCAATTCGCCCTTCAGCAGCCGCGCGGCGCGGGCGGGATCGCCCGGCCAGGGATCGCGCACCGGCAGGGCGGGCGCGTCCGGCACGCGGCCCATGCGGAAATTGGGCAGCCGGGCAAACGCGCGTCGCGCGTCGCGCAGCCAGCGGCGTGGATCGGTGCCGTTCGCCACCGCGCTCACCCGGCCCGCAATGCGGCAATCGCCGCAGCGTAGTCCGGGGCGCCGAACACCGCCGTGCCGGCGATCAGCGTGTCGGCGCCGGCGGCAATGGCCCGCGGCGCCGTCGCCGGGGTGATGCCGCCATCCACCGCCAGGGCGATGCTGCGGCCCGATGCATCGATCATGCGGCGCAGGGCCGCAATCTTGGGAAGTTGCGAGTCCAGGAAGGCCTGGCCGCCGAATCCGGGGTTCACCGACATGACCAGAATGATGTCGACCAGATCGAGGACCCATGCAACGGTTTCTGTCGGAGTCGCGGGGTTTAACACGACACCGCACCGTTTCCCATGCGATCGGATCAGTTGCAGCGACCGGTGCAGATGCGGCCCGGCTTCCGGGTGCAGCAGGATGTGGTCGGCGCCGGCTTCGGCGAAGGCGGGGATGAAGGGATCGACCGGCGCGATCATCAGGTGCACGTCGAACGGCATGCGCGTGTGCCGGCGCAGCGATTGCAGCACCGGCGGGCCGAAGCTGAGATTCGGCACGAAATGCCCGTCCATCACGTCGAGATGCAGCCAGTCGGCGCCGGCCGATTCGATCGCCGCCACCTCCTGACCCAGACGGGCGAAATCCGCAGCCAGCAGGCTGGGAGCAATGGTGATTCGCCGGGAGGCTTGCACGCTCATGCATTGCTTGTAGCGAGCGCCGCCGCGCCGGGACAAGGCACGAGTGCGGAAAGACGGCCGGATCCGGAAAGGCGTGTCCGGGTACCTGCCGCGAACAGTGCGGCGATCCCGTGCTGCGGCGGTGTTTCGCTGCCGCTCGCGACTCGGTGATCGACCGGGGCGGCAGGTATCAGGCTGTACCGCGCACCATCCACGCCCGGGCGCGAAGCGTGATGGCGCCCGTCGAATCGCGTGGCAGCGTTGCGTGCAGATGGTCGCGCAGCAGCGCGCGCCGGTCCTCCGGAAGCGCGACGCAATAGGCCGGTGCCGGCCCCTGGCCGCCGAGGAACGGGGCCCAGAAGTCGGTGAAATTCCCGAACACGGCCGGGACATCGATCGCGCCGGTCCGGACATCATGCAGACCGGCATCGGCGAACAGGGTTTGCAGCGGGTCCGGCTGGCAGATCGGGAATTCGGGCCGCTTCATCGGCCGCGCGTGCCGCGGGATCGACGGCGATCGCGGCGTCCCAGAACCGGCGGATCACCTCCATGCCCTCGCCGTAATCCCATACATAGGCGGCGACGGTCGCGCCGGCACGCGCAACACGGCGCATCTCCGCGACGGCCTTCGCCGGGTCGGGCACGAAGTTCAGGACCAGGCCGCTGACCACGCAGTCGAGCGCGGCGCTTGCGACGGGCAGGTCCATGGCGCCGCCGCGGCGGAAGTCCATCCGCGGATCCTGGAACTGTTGCCGCGCGCGCGCCAGGAAACCGTCGGACGGATCGACCCCGATGACCGAACGCGGCGCACAGCAGCCCAGAATCGCCTGGCTGAGCGCCCCCGTGCCGCAACCGACATCCAGCCAGTTGCCATTCGCCTGCGCGCCGAGTTCGGGCGAGGAACAGGGGCGCGACGGAGCGGCTCCAGCGGCCGATATAGCGTTCGTACGACCTCGCCGACGGCCCATATGTCTCCGTCGCCCGCCGGGGGGTCCGTGGGCCTGCCGGGTGCCGTGGTCATGGGGCCTCCGCGACCGGGTCCAGGCCGAGCGTCACGCGGCCGGTGAAGCTTTGCTGGCGGCGTGGGGGCAGGGGGTGGAATTGCGCGGCATGCGCGTCGCGCAACAGCCGTTCCAGGCCCGCGCCGCGATAGAAGCCGGCGCCGCCCGCCGCCTCCAGCGCCTTCTCCGCCGTCGCCAGCACGTGCGTGGCCGCGATCGTCTTGCGAACCAGCATGGCGTTGGCCAGGTCCAGCGTGGCCTCTACCTCCAGCTCGCCGGCCAGGCGGATCATGTCGTCCACCGCCAGCCGTACGGTCGTGAGGTGATTGGCCAGTTCGCCCAGCAGCAGCGGCGTTGCCGGATCGCCTCGGCGCCGACGGGCCAGGTCTTCGCCGATCGCGGCCGCTTCTTCCGCCACGCCGGCATAGGGCGACATGATCAGCGGCGGCGCCACGGTCAGGATCACGCTCCAGGCCGCATGGTACCGGCCACGCGGCCGGCGCAGCACGACCGCGTCGTCGGGGACGAAGACGTCGTCCAGGATCACGCTCTGCGAGCCGGTGGCGCGCATGCCCAGCGTGTGCCAGTCGTCGGCGAGCGAGACACCGTCGGCGCCGACCGGCACGGCGAAGTGCAGCACCTGCCAGCCCTCCCGCGGGTCCTCGAACGGTGCGGACGTCACGATGAGCCCGCCTTTGGGGGCGCCGCTGGCGAACGGCTTCCTGGCGGTGATGCGGAACCCCTGTTCGGCGCGTATTGCCGAACCGTTGGAGTCCAGCCAGTCGTTGGCGCCGGTCGAGACCAGCACGAGCTCGCTTTGCGCCACGCGCTCCAGCAGCGCGCGTCCCGGCCGGCTGTGGCGGTGGTTGTACACCGCCGCTGCGACCAGGTGCTGGTGCATCGACACGGCCAGCGCGGTCGATGGGCAGTAGTGCGCAAGCTGCCGCAGGAATGCGCACATGTCGCTGTAGCGCGCCCCGGCACCGCCCAGGTCCGCGGGAACCAGCGCGGAAAACACCTTGTGCCGCTTCAGAACGTCGTAGTGCCCGGCGACGAACGTGTCGCCCGCATCGCGTTCCGCCGCGCCTTCCGCGAAGCCCGGGCCGATTTCCCCTGCCAGTGCCTGCAGGTCGAGATGTTCACCCATGGTGCATTCCCCTGTCCGACGTCGCCTGTTGTCGGCCGTGCGGCGCCAGGTTCTGCGGACCCGTCATTCGCCGCGACAGTCCTGGCCATTGCACTGTTCAGAATTCGTGGGGGACCTGCCAGTCCAAATTATGCACCACGCGGACCGGTCGTGGGTGTATTCTGCATCCAATCGGCGGGGAGGAAGTACCATGATGCACTATGGTCAGTTTTGTCCCATTGCCAAGGCGGCCCAGATTGTCGCCGAGCGATGGACGCCGTTGGTTGTTCATGAGTTGCTGGCGGGTAGTACGCGATTCAACGACATCCGGCGTGGCGTGCCGCTGATGTCGCAGACCCTGTTGTCGCAGCGCCTGAAGGAGCTCGAACGGTTCGGGCTGGTCGAACGCCGTGTCGGCGCGCGGAACACGCGCGAATGGCACCTCACCGAAGCCGGCATCGCGCTCGGCCCCGTGATCCACCAACTGGGCGAATGGGGGCTGCGCTATGCACAGGACCCGCTGGAGGAGGACGAGCTGGACGTCACGGTCCTGATGTGGAACGTCCGCCGCCGGGTGGATCCCGGCGTGTTTCCGGCGCGGCGCATCACGATCTGCTTCGCGTTCACCGACAGCCCGGCGAACCGGCAGTCCTGGTGGGTGGTGAACGACCGCGGGGCCGTCGATCTCTGTCCGATGGACCCTGGCTTCCCCGTGGATGTGTACATCACCACCGACATCCGCACGATGATTGCGGTCTGGTTCGGCAGCCTGGCCTGGGATGCCGGCGTGCGGTCCGGGCGCATCGAGGTGATCGGCCCACGCGACCTGCGCGAGCGCCTGCGCGACTGGCTGTTGCTGAGTCCCATCCGACTGCCGGGCGCTGCCGGCCTGCACGCGGCAGCGGCGGTCCCGACCGTCACGCAGCGGGCCGCCGAATGACGATCGCAGATGCCGCGATACCAACCCGCTTAGGGTTTGACACACGGGCGGGCATTCGGCGTCGCGGCCGGTGAAGGCCGTTCCTGACGTTCGCCGTTGCCATCAGCAAAATCGTGGATGGTAGGCCTGCGCCCGCCACGACGGCTGGGGCAGCGGCGCAGATTGGGCGCGGACCGCGGCTGCCGACCATCAGGCGTCCGCGCCGGGTGTCAGAACTGCTTCAGCAGCCGCTGGATGTAGTCCAGCTCCTCTTGCGGGCGGGATCGTTCTGCGCCGCGCTGGCGCAGCTCCTGCTCGATCTGGCGCGTGCGCTGCCACTCGCGCTTTTCGGGGATCTGCACGTCGGCACTCTCGTCCGCCCCCGCATTGCCCTGGCCGAGACGCCGGCCCAGAGGGTCGCGGCCCCGGGCGTCGGCCCGCCCGCGTTCTCCGGGAAGTACGCCGTTGCTGTCGCCGTGGCCGCGCCCGCGTTGCATGCCCATGCCCATCTGGCCCTGGCTGCCGTCCTCGCCCTCGGCTTGCTCGCCCTGCTGTCCGGAGCCGAACTGCTGGGCCATGGTCTGGCTCATCTGCTGGCCGCCCTGCTGCAGCGCCTCGATCGCCTTCTGCTCGGCCCGCCCGGCGGCGCGGTCGTTGCCCTCGGCAAGCTGCTTGCCGGCCTCGCGCATCGCCTGGTCCGCCTCGCCGAGGCCTTTCGGCACCTTTCCGGTCAGATCACTGAACTGCTGCATCAGCTCGCCGAGCGCCCGGCGCAGGGCCTGTTGCACGCGGCGATCCGCCTCCCTCTGGGCGTTCGGATCGGTTTTCGTGGTCGGCGCCTCGTTGTCGAACTGCCGCGGCTGCTCGGCGCGGCCCTGCGCGTGGTCCAGCAGGCCGCCCTGGCGCTGGACCATGTCCTGCAACGCGCCCATCTGCTGGCGTCCCTGCTTGCGCTGCTGCGCATGCGGGTCCCGCTGGGCGTGCCGGGTCCGCGCGTTGCGCAACTGGTCGAGCATCCGCTCCAGCTCCGCCATGCGCTGCTGCGCCTCCTTCATGTTGCCCTGTCGCGCCGCCTGGCGGGCCTGTTCGGCCATGCGCTCCAGGTCGCGGTTGCTCAGGTGGCGCTGGTTGGAGTCGAACGGCGTCGCAGCGCGGTTGCGCTCCGCCTCCTGCATCAGTGCCTGCATGTGGCGCTCGATCGCCTCCTGCAGCGCCTTCAACCGCTTTTCCAGCTCGGCCCGGTTGGCGGCGGAGGGATCGTGGATGGCCTTGTTCAGCGCATCGCGCGCTGCCTGACGCGCCTGTTCCAGGGCGCGGGCGGTCTGCTCGGTCTGGCCTTCCTCCATGTGCAGCGCCAGGTCCCACAAGCGCCGCTGCGCCTCGGGGATCGCCTTGGGCGACGTGTCGTATTCCAGCAGGTAATAGATCGCGCTGAGATTGATGTAGGCGCCGACATCCGAGCCGAACAGCTTCGGCTGCACCATCAGCTTGTCCAGCGCGTCCACCGCGCTGTCGCGGTCATCGGGCCGCAGGCTGAGACCCTTGCGAATGGCGATCAGCGCCTTGGCCACCGGGTTGAAGAACGGCCGCTCCGGCAGTTCGAATTCCGCAGGTTGGCTGGTGCCGGTCTGGCCGGAGGCGTCCTTGGCCTGCAACCGGGCGATCACGTTCAGCCCCGCCCAGGGATGCGCCGTCAGATCCTGCTGGTGCACCCCGTGGGATGATTTCGGCGCGCCGCCCGGCAGTGGGATGTCCACGGTCAGCGGCGGCGCTTCCGGCCGCGCCTTCAGGTGGAGTTCGGCCTGCAGGGAGGTGACGCCATAGTCGTCGCTGACCTTCCACGGCAGCCGGGTCTGCTGGCTGCCGCGGGCGCGGCCCGGCGGGTCCGCCCAGGACGCGGTGGGCGCGCGGTCGGCCACTACGGTCAGGTCCCACCCGGCGAGTTGTCCGCCGTTGCGTCGGACGTACAGATGGCCGCCGCTGGTGAGGTCCTGGTCCGCCTGGAAGCTCCCCTTGGCCAGCATGCGGAAATCGGTGCGGTGCCCGTCCAGTACCAGCCGCGGCTGGCCGCTGCCGCCGGTCACGCTGACCGTCAGGTGTGACCCGGCCGGCACCGAGATCGTGCCGCCCTTCGGGTTGAGGAACAGCGGCGCGACGTTGGTATAGGCGGGCGGGGTGATCCAGGCCTGCAGCTCGGTGCCGGGCGGGCCGGCGTCGCGCGGCAGGTTCGGTTCGACGGCATAGGCGAGGCGGGCCGGGGCGTCCTCGCCGGCGATGGCGAAGCAGGCCACCAGCGCGATCACCAGCGCGCCGCGCAAGGCCCGGCGGTCGCGCCGCGCCAGGCCGGGATGCGGCAGGCCGACGCGCAGCCGGCGCACCTGCCGGACCGCCCGCATGACATGCGCCTGCCACAAGGTCAGGCCGGCCTCGTCCTGGTACGCGGGGTGGTCGGTCAGCACGGACAGCGGCCGGTGGCTGAGGCCGGAGGCGCGTTCCAGCCGCCGGTCGGCGTCGGCATCGTTCGGCGCGACAACACCCACCAGGCCGCGCACCAGCAACGCGACCATCGCCAACCCGGTGACGATCAGCAGCGCCAGGTGGAGACCGGGCGGGAGGAAACGCGGAAGATCCAGCAGCGCGGCGCACAGGAACAGGCCGGCAATGCCCAGGGGCGGCCAGAGCGCTGGCCACACGCGCTCGAACAGGATGGCGACGCGGGCGAGAACGCGCCGACCTGCCAGTCGGCGCACCAACGCGGCAAGGTCGCCAGGATCCTGGGTCATGTCGGGTCTGGGATCATCCTGGGAGATCTGGGATGCGCTCGTCCCGCCACAAGTCGGCGTGGGTCTGCCGGTTGCGGATCACCGACCACCGCCCTTGATCAATTATCACTTCTGCCGCCGGCGGGCGCGCGTTGTAGGCAGAGCTCATGACCGCACCATACGCCCCGGCGTCCAGGATGGCCACGCGCGCGTCGCGTGCCAGCGGCGGCAGCAGGCGGTCACGGGCGAAGGTGTCGCCGGATTCGCAGACCGGGCCCACGATGTCGGCCGGGTGCAACGCCCCGGCCGCGTCGGTGGCGGAGAGCGGCACGATGCCGTGCCAGGCATCGTACATGGCCGGCCGCACCAGGTCGTTCATCGCCGCGTCCAGCACCACGAACCGGCCGTCGCCGGCCTGCTTCACCAGCACCACCGAAGCCAGCAGCACGCCGGCAGGGCCCACCAGCCAGCGCCCGGGCTCCAGCATCACCTGGACATTCAGGTTGTGGAACGCGTCGCGGATCACCGCGGCCAGGCCGGCGGGGCTGGCGGCCGGCTCATTGCGGTAGGGAATGCCCAGCCCGCCGCCGCAGTCCACCGTGGTGACGCTGTGGCCGGCCTGCCGCAGCGTGCGCACCAGCTCCGCGATGCGGGCGAAGGCGGCGCGGTAGGGCGCCAGCGTGAGTACCTGGCTGCCGATATGGGTTGCCAGGCCGACCGGCTGGATGCCGGGCAGGGTGGCGGCGCGGGCGTACAGGGCGGCGGCATCGGCGTAGGGAATGCCGAACTTGTCCTCCGCCCGGCCGGTGGTGATCTTGGCGTGGGTGCCGGCGTCCACGTCCGGGTTCACCCGCAGCGCCACCCGCGCGGTGCGGCCCAGGGACGCGGCGAGGGCGGAGAGGATGTCCAGCTCCTCGGCGCTTTCCACGTTGATCTGGCCGATGTCCTCGCCCAGCGCCAGGCGCAGTTCGCGTTCCGACTTGCCGACGCCGGAGAAGACGATGTGGTGCGGCGGAATGCCGGCGGCGCGGGCGCGGCGGAGCTCGCCCTCGCTGACCACGTCGGCGCCGACGCCCTCCTGCGCGAACAGGTGCAGCACGGCCAGGCGGTCGTTCGCCTTCACCGCGTAATGGAGCTGCGCGTTCAGGCCGGCGTCCCGCAGCGCGCCGGACAGGGTGCGGGCGCGGTCGCGCATGGTGGCGGCGGAATAGACCCAGCACGGCGTGCCGACGGCGTCGGCGATGCGGTGCAGCGGCATGCCGTCCAGCAGCAGGCCGTCCATCGCGTGCAGGGACAGCGTCGGGCGGGCGGCGATCAGTTCGGCCGGGGACGGGTCGGGGTGGTCGGCGGTGAGGACGGGGCGTGCGGACATGGTGCCCCACTACACCACCTTGTTCTCCGGCGGGAGAGAGGGCGTGCGGAGGGGGCCGGCCTTACAGACGAGGGAAGGGGCGGGACCCGGACAAACGCGTCATGGCCGGCCCCCGAGCCGGCCATCCGCCCCCGTGAGACCATGCATGCGGAAATGCGCCCCGATCGTTCCGGTGTCGATGGCCGGGTCGGGCCCGGCCATGACATGGAGGACTGGTGTCAGCCCAGGTGCTTGGCGAAGAAGTCCAGCGTGCGCTGCTGCGCCTGCTCGTAGTCGGGCTTGCTGAAGCTGCCGCGCTCGTCGCAGCCGAAGCCGTGCTGGGCGCCCATATAGACGTAGATCTCCGCCTTCGGCTGCGCCGCCTTCACCGCGTCCACGTCGGACATCGGGATGGAGGCGTCCTTCTCGCCGAAATGCATCTGCACCGGGCATCGCGGTGACTCGTCCTTGGTGCCCGGAATGCCGCCGCCGTACCAGCAGGAGGACGCGGCGAACTTGCTGGTGCGCGTGGCGCCCCACCAGGCCACCGTGCCGCCGAAGCAGTAGCCGACGATGCCCAGCTTCTTGCCGGACAGGTGGTTGGCCGCAGCCTCGACATCGGCCATCACCTTCGCGTCGTCCAGCTTCATGCGGTAGTCGCGGCCCTTGGCGATGTCGTCCGGCGTGTAGCCAAGCTCGATCCCGCGCTGCACGCGATCGAACAGGGCCGGGGCGACGACGGCGTAGCCCTGTGCCGCGAAGCGGTCCGCCATGTCGCGCATGTGGTGATTGACGCCGAAGATCTCCTGGATCACGACGATCCCCTTGGTCGCGTTCGCGGGGCCCGCGGTGTAGGCCGAGAAGGTGTGGCCGTCGGCGGACTTCAGCTCGATCGTGGCTCCCATATGCGCTCCTCCGGTTGGTCTGCCTGTTTGCAGGGGGCGCAGCATGGCGCGGCCGGCGCGCACGTCAACCTCGCTTCGGCGACGTCCCGATGTGGTCGGGCAGGCACCGGCGGCGGGCGTTGACCGGCCCGGGCGCGCCCGCGAGAGTTCCGGAAACGGAGGAACGATGCATGCTCAGCGAAGCCGACAACGTGTTGCTGACCCGGACCGGGCCGGGAACCGCGATGGGGGACGTGTTCCGCCACTTCTGGCAGCCGGTGGCGCTGAGCGCGGAACTGCCGGAACCCGACGGGGCGCCGCTGCGCGTGCGGATCCTGGGCGAGGACCTGCGGGTGTTCCGCAGCACGGACGGCACGGTGGGCGTGGTGTCGCCGCGCTGCCCGCATCGCGGGGCGGACCTGTTCTTTGGCCGGAATGAGGGCGGCGGCATCACCTGCGCCTATCACGGCTGGAAGTTCGCCACCGACGGGCGATGCCTGGCGATTCCCACGATGGAGCCGGGCGCGGCGCGCGAGAAGGCCGAACGGAATGTGCGGCTGCTGGCCTATCCGGTGCATGAGGCGGGCGGGTTCGTCTGGACGTATCTGGGGCCGCGGGACCGGATGCCGGACCCGCCGCGGCTGGAGTTCCTGACGCTGCCCGCGTCCCACGTGTTCGTCTCCAAGAAGCTGCAGCAGTGCAACTGGGCGCAGGCATGCGAGGGCGGGCTGGATACCGCGCACTTTTCCTTCCTGCACATGCCGGTTTCCGATGCGAAGGACGTGACGGACCGGCTGATGGCGAAGGTTTCGTCGGATACGGATACCGTGCGCTGGATGCGCGCGGATGGCGCGCCGCGGTTCACCATCCTGGAGCATCCGGTGGGGCTGGTGATGGGGGCGGCGCGGCGTGGCGACGGCGACAACCTCTACTGGCGCGTCAGCCAGTTCCTGATGCCGAACCATGGCCTGGCACCGAACGCCTTCCCGGGGGAGAACTATCATGGCCAGTGCTGGGTGCCGATCGATGATGTGTCGTGCTGGATCTACAACTACACCTGGAACCCGGACCGGCCGCTGACCGGGGAGGAGCGGCAGCGTTACGCGAAGGGCTCCGGCATTCATGCGGAGGTGGATGCGAACCACGTTCCGCTGCGGCGGCGGGAGAATGACTACCTGATGGACCGCCGCAAGCAGAAGTTCGAGAATTTCACCGGGATCGACGGGGTTTCCGAGCAGGACGCGGCAATTCAGGACAGCCAGGGGCTGATCGCCGACCGCACGGTGGAGCATCTGGGACCGACCGACCTGGGGGTGATCCGCTTCCGGCGAATGATTCTGGCGGCGGCCCGGGACGTTGCGGCGGGCAGTCCTCCGGCGGCGGCGGGTCAGGCGGCGCTGTACTGCGTCCGCTCCGGCGGTGCGATCGCCCAGCGCGACGTGCCGCTGCCGGAGGTGATGCGGGCACGGTTTGGCCATGAGCATGCACTGGTCGAGGGTGCGGTGACGCGTGATCTTGCTGCGGCGGGTGCGTGAGGGGGGACGGGAGGTGTGGCCTTCGGGCTCCGTTGCGTACGCTTCGTGCGAACCCACGGAAGCTCGCGCGGTTCGTTCTGCTGCAGGTATTCAACACGGAGCGCATACAAGCGAACCACGGAGCGCCAGGGAGACGCTTCCCGGATCGTCGGGGCGGGTGACATCGGCATCGGCCCCCTGGTCGGACGGTGCTGCCCCGCGTCGCCGGGACGCCCGGGCTTATCAGTCCGACTTCGCCTTCTCCAGCGCCTGCCTGATGTGGTCGGCGCTCTTCCGCATCGCGGACTGCTCCTCCTCCGACATCGGCGGCGTCAGCCGGCGCAGAATGCCGTTCCGCCCAAGCACCGCGGGCAGGGACAGCGTCACGCCGTACTCGTCGGAATAGCACCCCAGTGGCACCACCGTCCGCTCGTCGCGCGCGATGATCTCGGCGATCCGGGCGCAGACCATGCCGATGCCCAGTTGGCTGGCGCCGATCCCCTCGATGATCTCGATGTTCGCCTGGCGGACCTCTTTCTCCACGGCCTCCCGCACCGAGCTGCCGCCGCCGAGCAGGTCCCCCACCGGGATGCCGGCCACACGCGCGGTGGACCAGAGGAAGACCGAGGTGGTGCCGTGCTCGCCCAGCACCATTGCGTCCACCGCCTGCGGGTGCACGTCCAGCTTGCGGGCCAGGTGCACGCGGAAGCGCAGCGTATCCAGATACGTGCCGGCCGAGATCACCCGCAGGGCCGGCGCCGTGGTGCGGGCGATGTCAGCCAGCGGGTCGGGCGGGTCGGTGACCACCAGCAGAAAGGCCTGGGGGGTCGCCTCGGCGATGCGGGGCACGATGTCGTGGTAGATGTCGGCGTTCTTCGCCAGCAGCCGCAGCCGGCCCTCGGGGTCGGACCGGTCGGTGGCGCCGCCGGACTTTTCGTTCACCCCGGACGTCAGCATCACCAGCTCCGCCCCGGCCAGGTCCGGGTAGTCGCCGGCGCGCAGGTTCACCGACGGCGACAGGGCGGCGCCGTAGGTCAGGTCGGTGACCAGGCCCTCGGCCTTCTCCCGCGTGCGGTCCACCACCACGACGTCATTGGCGGGGCCGCGCATCACCACAGCCAGGGCGGTGGCCCGCGCGACGGTTCCCGCACCGATGATTCCGACCTTCATGCGCTGCATTCCCTTTCTGGCGTCCGTCTCCGGGCAGAAGGCCCGACACCGGCGAACGGTGGCGCGCGGGCCGCTTCACCGGTGGGTGAGCAGGGCCGGCAGGGTGCCGCATGCGGGCGGTTGCAGCCTCCGCCGGTCGGGCCGAGGATGCGGCCTCCGTGGCCGGGTGTTCACGGCGGATGTGAGGTCAGGGAGAGAAGCAGCACGAATGACTGGAGATGATCGACAAACCCCCGGGCGCCAGTCCGGACCGCCCCGTCCCGTCGCCCCCCTCGGCAGGCGGCTGGCGTGGGCCGGGCGGCGGGTTGGGGTGATCGGCCTGGCGGTGGCCCTGGCCGGGTGCGCTGGCGGCGCGCGCGGTTCGGCGGAACGCTGCCCGGCCGGGTATGGTGCGCCGACGCTGGTGGTGCAGCTCTTCTTCGGTCGCTCGATTCCTGCCCTGGGCCAGGTGACCGAAAAGCAGTGGAACAACTTCGTCAACAAGGTGGTGGTGCCGAACCTGCCCAACGGCTTCACTGTGTTCAATGCGTCGGGGGCCTGGATGAGTCCGGAAGGCCACGCCACCATCCGCGAGCCGACCAAGGTCCTGCTCGCGTCACTGCCCGACGCGTCGGGCGCGCTGGCGCCGATCAAGCGGATCCGCAACGCCTACCAGCTTCTGTTCCGCCAGCAGCGCGTCGGCATGAACGTGGCGGAGGCGTGCGGCGACTTCTGACCCAGGGACGGCCGGCGTGCCTGCGTGACTCCGCTTGACCGTGGCTTGCGGGGCTTGCCATGTTCCCGTGCATGGCACCGGTGTATAGGCAGGCACGAATTACCGGCCCGGCGGCTCGCTGAGCCCCGGGATCTTCCGCCTG
This sequence comes from uncultured Alphaproteobacteria bacterium, assembly GCA_963721065.1. GTDB lineage: Bacteria > Pseudomonadota > Alphaproteobacteria > Acetobacterales > Acetobacteraceae > CAWBLP01. Next base: position 214,653 of record CAVRHO010000004.1, on the reverse strand, counting down.
TCTGACCCTCCAGCGCGGCCCAGGCCGCTCGGGACCTGCCATGAACGACGCCCCTGCCCAGCGCGACTACCGCGACACGGTCTTCCTGCCGCAGACCAGCTTCCCCATGCGCGGCGACCTGCCGAAGAAGGAGCCGCAGATCCTGGCACGGTGGGAGGCGATGGACCTGTGGCGCCGCCTGCGCGAGACCTCGAAGGGCCGCCCGCTGTTCATCCTGCATGACGGCCCGCCCTATGCGAACGGCAACATCCATATCGGCACGGCGCTCAACAAGGTCCTGAAGGACGTGATCAACCGGACCCGCCAGATGGCGGGCTACGACGCCAACTACATCCCCGGCTGGGACTGCCACGGCCTGCCGATCGAGTGGAAGATCGAGGAACAGTACCGCGCCAAGAAGCAGGACAAGGACGCGGTGCCGATCCTGGACTTCCGGGCCGAGTGCCGAGCCTATGCCGAACACTGGATGGGCGTGCAGCGGGAGGAGTTCCGGCGGCTGGGGGTGGAGGGCGACTTCCCCAACCGCTACGCCACCATGGACCACCCGTCGGAAGCGGCGATCGCGGCCGAGATCTGCAAGTTCCTGCTGAACGGCGCGCTGTACCGCGGCCTGCGCCCGGTGATGTGGTCGCCGGTGGAAAAGACCGCGCTGGCGGAAGCCGAGATCGAATACCACGACCACACCAGCACCACGATCTGGGTGCGCTTCCCGGTGGTCCGCGCGCCGGTGAAGGAACTGGTGGGCGCCGCGGTGGTGATCTGGACCACCACCCCCTGGACCATGCCCGGCAACCGCGCCGTCGCCGCGGGGCCGGACTTCGACTACGCCCTGGTGCATGTGGACAGCGTGACGGACGGCTCGCTCGCCCGCGTGGGCGAGAAGCTGCTGGTGGCGCTGCCGCTGCTGCCGCAATTCTGCCAGGACGTGGGCATCGCCACCCACCACATCGACCACGTGTACAAGGGCAGCGCGCTGGAGGGCACGGTCTGCGCCCATCCCGCTGCGCGGCCGCGGCTATGAGCAGGACACGCCGCTGCTGTTCGGCGACTTCGTCACCACCGAGGCGGGCACCGGCTTCGTCCACATCGCCCCGGGCCACGGCGAGGAGGACTTCGACCTCGGCCGCCAGAACAAGCTGGAAATCCCCGAGACGGTGGGCGACGACGGCACCTTCAACCCGTGGGTGCCGCTGTTCCCCGGCGTGCACGTCTACAAGGCCGCCGACCCGGTCTGCGCCGCGCTGACCGAGGCCGGCAGCCTGCTGGCGCGCGGCAAGCTGGTGCACTCCTACCCGCATTCCTGGCGGTCCAAGGCGCCGCTGATCTTCCGCGCCACGCCGCAGTGGTTCATCCGCATGGACGGGCCGGAGCGCATCCGCGAACACGCGCTGCGCGCCATCGACCAGACGCAGTTCGTCCCCGACCAGGGCCGCAACCGCATCGGCTCCATGGTCGCCGCTCGGCCCGACTGGTGCATCTCCCGCCAGCGCGCCTGGGGCGTGCCGATCACCGTGTTCGTGGAGAAGCGCACCGGCGAGCCGCTGCGCGACCCGGCGGTGGTGCAGCGCATCGTGGAGGCGTTCACCGCCGAGGGCGCGGATGCCTGGTACGCGTCCGATCCGGCCCGCTTCCTGGGCAACGAGTACAACCCGGACGACTACGAGCAGGTGAAGGACATCGTGGATGTCTGGTTCGAGTCCGGCTCCACCCACGCCTTCGTGCTGGAGGGGCGCAAGCTGCCCTGGCCGGCGGACCTGTACCTGGAAGGCACCGACCAGCACCGCGGATGGTTTCACTCCTCGCTGCTGGAGGCGGTGGGCACCCGCGGCAAGGCGCCGTTCAAGGCGGTGCTGACGCATGGCTTCGTGATGGACGAGCAGGGGCGGAAGATGTCCAAGTCCCTGGGCAACGTCACCGCCCCGCAGGAGGTCGCCGACAAATACGGCGTGGATATCCTGCGCCTGTGGGTGATGATGTCCGACACCGCCGAGGACCTGCGCATCGGCCCGGAAATCCTGAAGCAGAACGCCGAACTCTACCGCCGCCTGCGCAACACGCTGCGCTGGGTGCTGGGCAGCCTGGCCGGCTTCACCGAGGACGAACGCGTGCCGGTGCAGGCGATGCCGGAGCTGGAGCGCTGGGTGCTGCACCGCCTGACCGAGCTGGACGCCCGCATCCGCGCCGCGACGGAACGCTATGAGTGGACCGGCGTGTATCCCGAGCTGCACAATTTCTGCGCCACCGACCTGTCGGCGTTCTATTTCGACATCCGCAAGGACGCGATCTACTGCGACCGGCCGGACAGCCACCGCCGCCGCGCGGCCCGCACGGTGCTGGACCACCTGCACCGCTGCCTGACCACCTGGCTGGCGCCGGTGCTGTGCTTCACCGCCGAGGAAGCCTGGGGCGCCCGCTTCGGCACCGACGACAGCGTGCACCTGCACCTGTTCCCGGAGATGCCGGCGGAATGGCGCGACGACCGGCTGGCGGCAAAGTGGGACCGGATCCGCACCATCCGCCGCCGCATCACCGTGCCGCTGGACGAGGCGCGCAAGACCAACGTGCTGGGGTCCTCGCTGCAGGCCTCCGCCCGGCTGCCGCTGGCGGCGGACGAGGCGGAGCTGCTGAGCCCGGCCGACTGGGCCGAGATCGCCATCGTGTCGGACCTGCATGTGGTCGCCGGCAGTGCGGACGACCTGGCCACCGTGTCGCCGGCGCCGGGGGACAAATGCGCCCGCTGCTGGCGGGTGCTGCCGGAGGTGGGCAAGCAGCCCGGCCATCCCACGCTGTGCGTGCGCTGCGCCGACGCGGTGGACTCCGGCCTGGTCTGCCGCTCGGCTGCGTAGCGGGGGAGCGGGGAACGCCGCTCGGCCGCGTCTCGCGGGAGCGGGCGTCGCCACATAGCTGCGAAGCGGGCGCCGCCACACGGGTGCGGAGCGGGCGGGCACGCCATTCCCTGTTGGCGGGCGCCGGTGCGCGCCACCGGATCATGGCGGGAGCCGGCCGCATCAGCTTGGAATGCGTGGTGTGCCTCCTCCGATGCACACCACGTCATGGTCGGCGAAGGCCGGCAATCCACGGCTGCGTCATGCCGCAGGCATCCCCCGGCCCGCAGGCTTGCCCCGGGCCGACGTGGCGCCCTCACCGCGGGGCCGGAGCGGTTCGTTCTGCTGCCAAGCCTTTAATACAGAGCGCACCGAGGGCCACGGAGCGCCACGAAGCCGAGCTGCTGGGCGTCCGCACGGCCGCGCACCGGACAGTTTTTGGCGGCCGGCGCATCCCCGCCGCAGGCGCCCACCGCCGAACCAGCCCTTGAGAACCGCAGTGACCATTCGGCCTTCCCCAACCCGACCCGATGTCATAGATTGACATCCATGCCCAATGTCAGCCTGACCCCCGAACTCGACGCCTTCGCGGCCGCCTGCGTCGCCTCCGGCCGCTACGCCAATGTCAGCGAGGTGCACCGGGCCGCGCTGCGCCTGCTGCAGGAACAGGAGCAACGCCGACAGGCCTTCGGTGCGATGCTGCAGGCGGCCGAGCAGGAGGGCGAGACGCAGGGATTTCTGCCCGCGGAGGATGTGCTGGGCGAACTCGATGAGCTGATTGCCGCGTCTGCCGCCCATCAGTGAGCCGCGCCGCGGTTCTTGCCCCGGGCGCCCGACGCGATCTGCGCGAGGCGGTGGCCCGGATCGCACGCGACAACCCCGAGTCTGCCCGCCGGCTTCGAACCCGCCTGGAGGTCGCTCTGCGCCGGCTCGGTGACAATCCGGCCATTGGCGCACAGCGCCCGGCCCTCGCCGAGGCGCGCTACCGCTTCCTGGCGGTCCAGGGCTTTCCGTATCTGCTGGTTTACACCGCCGATACGGATCCGCCCCGCGTACTTCGGGTGCTGCACATGGCTCGCGATATCGCCGCCGTCCTTGGGGCGTTGCGCTGACTGCTCAGGGATAAATGACCCGAACGCTTGCGCCGGGACCCGCCGCTCGGTCGGGAAGCAGTGAAAGCAACCCGGGCGAGGACGAGTGCCGGGCGGCAAGCCACAGTACGATCAGCACGACCAGCAGCACCACCACGTGCAGCGGGCTTCGTCGGCGCCATCCACGCCGCCCACTGTGCCAGGGGCGGTAGGCGGAGCGCGCCGCAGGGTAGGTCCGCGGTGGCGGGAACAGCAGGCGGGGCAGCCACGCGGCGGGCGACCACGGCCGAGCGTAGGCCTTGGCCGCGGCTTCGATGACGTGCGAGGCCTCGGCCGGGGAGCAGCGGAAGAGCTCAGACCGTGGCAGGCGACGGTCGGAGAGCATGCGGTGCGCTGTCTGCTCGACGGTCCACCAGTCCGCGGTGGCATGGCGGGCAACGACCGTGAAGGCCCCGGTGGTGCCGTACTCGACGACCAACTCCACGGCGCGATGGGTTGGCGTGCGGCTGGTGCCGCCGATCTTGCAGCAGCCCGGAAAATCCGGGCAGGTCAGGACGTAAACCCAGCCGGGGCCGGAGGGCGGTGGCTTCTGGCGTCTCTCGATCGGTTCCACGGTGCGCTTTGTCGGCTGCGGTCGTTCGCGAGCTTCGGCAGATAGCCCAGCAGGGCCTTCGTCCCGCTTTCAGGCGGCACGGCGGTCGTCGGTGTTGATGGCTCGGTCGCGAGCGGCAGGTCTCGGGGCGCGAGCGTAAGGGACCTACAGGCGTCGCCCGAAATCCATGTGCTGATGCAGGATGCGCACGATCAGGACGCCATCCGCGGTCTTGCGGTAGAAGACGGCATGGCTTGCGGTGTCGATCCTGCGGTATCCGGCCCGGATGTCGCTCGCGTCGCGGCCAAGGTCGGGAAAGTCCGCCAGCGTTCGGAACGTTTCGTGCAACCCGAGGACATACCGCTCGGCGCGGGCGAGGCCCCACTGTTGCAGGGAGTATTCCGCAATCGCCTCGACGTCGGCCGCGGCTTTGCGCGACAGGACGTAGCTAGCCACGCGGCGTGTCGCTGCGGCCCTTCACCGCCGCCCAGATGTCCTGGACGCTGTGGGGGCTGACGCCGCTTTCCTCGCCTTCGACCAGGGCGGCGCGGAGGGTGGCGAGCCTGGTCTCCTGCTCCTCCAACAGGCGCAGGCCGGCGCGCACGACATCGCTGGCGCTGTTGTAGCGGCCTGCACTGACCTGAGCCTCTATAAAGCCGGTGAAGTGCGCACCGATGCTGAACGATGTGTTCTTGCTCATGGCGCTTGGTACCAGATCTTGGTACGAGGAGCAACGTGCGACGAAAGGCCAGGGTGCTCGGAGCGGGATCGCCCCGGTCGGAGGGTGGACCGCGCACGCGGCATTCCGCCATCGGGCGCGGACATTGTGGGAAGCCAGGGGTAGGGCGGGGCGATTATCGGAGTAGCACAGTTGTGCTGTACACTCGCCGCCGTCGCGAGGGCATGACATGAGCACGATCACCATCTGCCTGGAGGACGACCTGAAGGCCCGCGTCGCCGCGGCGGCCGAACGGGCCGGCAAGACGACGCACGCCTTCATCCGCGATGCCATCACCCAGACCGTCGAGCAGGCGGAACTGGACGACGCCTTCCATCGCCTGGCGCACGAGCGTTGGACGACCATCCTGGCGACGGGTGAGACGGTGAGCTGGGATGACGCCAGGACCTGGCTTGCGGCGCGGTCGCGCGGCGAACATCACAACACAGGCCGACGTCCCGCAAGTCCGGCTGACCAGCTTCGTGGCCCGGGTCGGACTCGCGCCGGAAGTCCTCGACGATTTCGATCGAAATCTGGACCATCCGGCCTCGCTTCGAGGTTACCGACGCCCAGGCCCGCATCGCCGGGATCGTTCGGGCGGTGCGGCGGTGGTCGGCTCGCCACGCCTCCCGCACGGCTTGAATCGTCAAAAACGTCCATTATGTCCATATTCCAGCAATGGAGACAGCGATGCCACAGTGGCAGACGGCGGACGCCAAGCAGCGCTTCAGTGAACTGGTGGAGGCGGCGGGGACAGGGCCGCAGGTCGTCATGCGCCACAAGGAGCCGGTGGCCGTCGTGCTGTCGCCGGAGGAATACCGACGTCTCGTGCAGCAGGCCGACGCCAATTTCGCCAACCTGCTGGCGCGCTCACCGTTCTCGCCGGACGAGGCGGAGCCTGTGGGGATGAGCCTGTCGCACAGTGACTGAGGCGCCGCCTGGCTACATCCTTGACACCAACGTGCTGTCGAACCGGGGCGATGTCGAGGCCAATCCCAACCTGGTCGAATGGCTCCGTCGGAACGCCCGGTTGGTGCGGGTCAGCGTTGTCACCGTGGCGGAGATGCGGCGCGGGCTGTTTCTGCTGGAAGCCAGGATCGCGGCGACGGCCGACCGCAGGGTGCGGGCGCGGGAGCAGGCCCGGCTAAACCGGAAGCAGGCCTGGTATGACGCGGTGATCGGGCGGTTCGCCGACCGCGTGGAGCCGATCGACATTGCCGTCGCCGAGAAATGGGCTGAAACGTCGGTCCGGTTTCCTTCCCTGAGGGACGGGGACAAGGCGATCGCGGCGACCGCGCTGGCCAGGGGCTACGGGGTGGCAACCGAGAACCTGGGCGACTTCCGCCGCACGGGCGTGAAGCTGGTCAACCCGTTTGATCCGGACACCTGGGACGAGGGGCCGGAAACCGATCCGGTGGCTTCCCTGCTTCGACCATGCGGCGGTAGCGTCTGTGCCGAGTGCAGCACTTTAGATCGGGGGCGGAACCCAGGCCTAGCACAATCAGGAGGGGAGCCGCTTGGCGGCGGACGAAGTTGTTTGCAGCGCCTTGACAACGACCATAACATTACGGGAAAGGATTACGAATCGAAAGAGGGCAAAAGCAATGGCTCAGTCTTTGGCTGAGTTATGCATGGCTCGACAATGATAGCGGCGACGTGTTTTTTGCTGCTCAACAGGTGCAGAAAGCCGGTGTAACGGTGCGGCTTGATCGTTGGGACCTCACCACAGGCAAGCGTCTATGGGAGCAGATCGAGCAATTTCATAATTGATCCAACACAAACCGACGCCTGGGCTCTCTACGCCACGCAAAATAGCCTTAGCAGCGAACCCTGTCGCGAAGAGATGGCCTACGCTCTGGACCGCGCTCTTGCTCACCGCGGTGGTGGGTTTCCGATTATTGGGATTTTCCCAACGCGTGTCGGGGACGAGCTTATCCCACGCGCCATTAAGACGCGTCGTTATGTGTCGATGACGGAGCCGCATTGGGTCGACAGAGTCGCAGCGGCAGTAAGGCGTGAGAAATTTGTTGAACCAGTTCCCGAACTTGCCCCATTCGAAATCAGGGAACACAGATCTGGCTCCGGATTGATTGTCGAAGTCAGGCCGAGAGCTGGCGTGTGGAACAAACCCTTCATGGCCGTGCCAAAGAGCGAGGCATTTGGCTGCTCGTTCTGCTTGGGCCCGAAGAATTCCCCGCCGAGCACCGCGGTGATTTCTGGGGTGCAGAATTATGAAAAAGGAGAATTGCTAATTCTTACCTTACAAGGTGAAGTGTCCTCTACGACCAGTGGATTTTTGTTCTGCACGCAGGCTCCATCAGAGGTATATTTCGGAAATATTGATGGACCAAAATATTTGATCCAAACCGCGTCGGGAAACATGCATGCCACAAGGCGTTGAGGCGTGGACGGCAACTCGTCAATGTGAAACATTGTTAACGCGAAATCCTCGCGACCTGATATGCTGCCCGTCGTGTTGATAGTCGCACTCACCGGAAGCGCCGCCCTACATCCGGGAGTTGGTGCATCAAGGCGCGGCCAAAGTCATCAGTTCTTGGTCGGAATATCGCAAGTAAAACAATGCCGGAGCAGTGAAGAACTGTGAAAAACTCCAATGAAATAGTCTTCAACTGCTGGATTTAGGATTATGCACTCGTACGAGTGCCGTCGCCGCAAGCGAGGAAGTGAATGCGCTATGGCGTTCGGCGCGGCCCTGGTTGGGCGCGCCGCGCACGCGGGTACGCAATCCGCCGAAAAGCAGTTGGAGCTGCCGTGCAGAGGCCCATCGGAAGCACGAGGGGGTGTCAGCCGACCGATCTAAGAATCCGATCGAAACATTCGTCATTCCCGAAGCTGGATGCGCCACATGCCTTCCTCTGCCCACCAGCCGTCGAGCATTCGACCATCAGGGAAGCAATGAAGATTCGCTCGTCCATCCCTGAACTGTGCTCTCAGGTTGAAGTGGCCTTGGCCAATCTCGAGGCCTTCATAAGTCTGAAGCTCCCCAGCTTGGTATTCATGCCGAACTTCGATGCGGTCATCGCCGATCCGAATCTCACATTTGACCGTCTCCATCGACTCCCGTCACCAAAGAACGAGTGCATAGTGGAGTCCTTCCAAAGCTTTATTGCCATTGAGTCCCTGTTTTCGAAGTCCTTCGATAGGCGTATGCTCAAGATTTCCACGGTGCAGGCGGCGCGCCAAGCCCCCCTACGCCGACATCCCCACCGGCGGCTGCAACTCCGCCGGCAGCGGGCACACATACGGCGTCCGCCCCACCTGCGCCTGGTGATCCGCCTTCGCCGCCTCCAGCAGCGCCGGGCTCAGCAGCACGTCCAGCGCGGTGCCTGCCATCGCCTTCGCCACGTGCACCAGCCCCTTGTGCGCCGCCGGCATCTTCCCCTGCGCGGTCAACTGCCAGGAATGCCCGGGCGTGCCGATCGCGTAGGTCGCGCCCCGGGCCTGCACCGTCGGCACCACCCAGCTCACGTCGCCCACGTCGGTGCTGCCCACCATCGGCGCGGTCTTCCCATCCAGCGGCGCCAGCGTGTCGCACAGCGGCGTGTCCGCCTTCACCGGCAGGCCGACGCGGCGATAGGCGCTTTCGATATCCTCCTCGGACAGCGTCGCCTGGATCTTCGCGGCGAACGCCCGGTCCTCGGCGTCGAAGGGCGGGGGGCCGAGCCGCTGGTAGTTGTCGAACATGGCGCGTTCCAGGGCGGGGTTGCCCAGCAGGTTGGACACCGCGCTGACCACCTGCGCCTCCACGCTGGTCTCGGTCATCAGCGCCGCGCCCTGCGCCACCTTCTTCACCCGCTCGATCAGCCGGGTCATCTCCGGCAGGTTGCGGGCGCGGATCAGGTAGCGGACCTTGGCGAAGGCCTGCACCACGTTCGGCGCGATGCCGCCGGAATCCAGCATGGCATAGTGGATGCGCGCGTCGGACGGCATGTGCTCGCGCATGTAGTTCACGCCGACATTCATCAGTTCCACCGCGTCCAGCGCGCTGCGCCCCAGATGCGGCGCCGCGGCGGCGTGCGAGGCCCGGCCCGTGAAGGAGAAGTCGATGCGGGTGTTGGCCAGCGACACCGGCTCATTCACGCCGGAGAACGCGGCGGGATGCCAGGAAATCGCCACGTCCACGTCGTCGAACACGCCGGCGCGGGCCATGAACCCCTTGGCCGCGCCGCCTTCCTCGGCCGGGCAGCCGTAGTAGCGCACGCGGCCCTGGATGCCGTGCTGCGCCAGGTAGTCCTTCACCGCGGTGGCGGCCAGCATGGAGGCCGACCCCAGCAGGTTGTGCCCGCAGCCATGCCCGTAGCCGTCGCCGGGCAGCGGGCGCGGTTCGGCCACGCCGGCTTCCTGCGACAGGCCGGGCAGGGCGTCATACTCGCCCAGGATGGCGATCACCGGCCCGCCCTCGCCGGCCTCGCCCATCACCGCGGTGGGGATGTCGGCGACGTTCTTCGTCACCCGGAACCCCTGCTGCTCCAGCATGGCGGTGTGTTCGGCGCAGGAGCGGACTTCGCCGTAGCACAGCTCCGGCATGCCCCAGACGCGGTCCGACAGGGCGATGAACGGTTCCTGATTGGCGTCGACCAGGCGCCAGATCTCTTCGGTGTTCTGCATGGGGCGAGGGTCCTTGGGGCTAGGGCGCGTGACGGAAGCAGCCGGTCAGGTGGTCGTTCACCATACCCGTGGCCTGCATGAAGGAATAGCAGATCGTGGAGCCGACGAAGCTGAACCCGGCCTTGCGCAGGTCCTTGCTCATGCGGTCGGACAGGGGCGTGGTGGCGGGCACCTGGCTGCTGTCGGTCCAGCGGTTCACCACCGGCGTGCCATCGACGAAGCGCCACAGGAAGGCATCCAGCGAGCCGTGAGTCTCGCACGCAACCAGCGCCGCCCGGGCGTTGGCGCGGGCGGAGAACACCTTCTGCCGGTTGCGGATGATCCCGGACGAAACCAGCAACTGCTCCAGCTCCGCATCGCGCATGCCGGCGACCCGGGCGATGTCGAAGCCGTGGAACGCGTCGCGATAGGCCTGGCGCCGGGACAGGATGGTGCGCCAGGACAGCCCGGCCTGCGCGCCCTCCAGGATCAGCAGCTCGAACAGCGCGCGGTCGTCGTGCTGCGGCACGCCCCATTCGGAGTCGTGATAGGCCTGCATGGCGGCGTCGCCGTTCGCGGCCCAGGCACAGCGGGTCATCATCGGGCGGCAGAACCGCCAACGTCGCCCCGCCATTCCGCCACGCTCGGCCCAACGCCGCGCCTGGCGCGCGTGGTCCGGTCGCGCCTTGCGGTGTGCGGCGGATCCAGCGCCTCGTCCTGCGGGGCGTGGTGCCCTGGCTGTGCTTCGGCGCCTGGGCCGCGCGGCAGACCCAGCGCCACGTCCTGCCTTGGCGTCATTGCGACCTCCTGCGGCATCGTGCCTCTCCTCGGATCATTCGCGTCCGCTATCGCCTGATCGCCTCGCATGTCCAGCCGATGGGCCACCCACGGCGTCCGCGCTCAGCCGCGGTAGCCCAGGCACAGCGAGATCGCCTCGGCATTGTGCCGCACGATCTTGGCCAGGTCCGGGATTTCCGCCGCCGCCAGTCGCCAGGCCGGGCCGCTGGCGCTGATCGCGGCGAACACCCGGCCGGACCGGTCCCGCACCGGCGCGCCGACGCAGCGCAGGCCGGGCTGGTGCTCGCCCTCGTCGATCGCGTAGCCGCGGGCGCGGATCGTCTCCAGCTCACGCTGCAGGGCGGCGGGGTCGGTGATGGTGGCGTCGGTGAAGCGCGGCAGCCCGCCGGCGGTCAGCCGGGCAATGGTTTCGGCGTCCTGCCAGGCGAGGATCGCCTTGCCCACGCTGGTGCAGTGGGCCGGGGCGGTCTCGATGAAGCCGGGGGGCGCGGCCTTCTCCGGCGCGGGATCGGCGCGCTGCACCACCACGGCGTGGCGGCCGTCGAACACCGCCAGGTGCACCGACTGGCCGCTGAGCCGGGTCAGGGTGTCCACGAACGGCCGCGCCTCCCGGTGCAGGTCCATGTTGGCCAGCACGGTGTTGCCGAGCTCGAACAGCTTCAGGCCCAGCCGGTAGTGGTCGCGCTCCCCGGTCTGTTCCAGCAGCCCGACCGCGCGCATGGAGGCGAGCAGCCGGTGTGCGGTGCTCTTGGGCAGCCGCGTGCGGCGGGCGATGTCGTTCACCGACTGCGTCCGGTCCGTGGTGGAGAAGCAATCCAGGATGCGGACGACCTTGGTCAGCGATTTCAGTTGCGAGTCGGGGGGCGGGGCGGGCTGGTCCATGCGCTGGATGGTGTCCCGGGATGCGGAACGGCGCAAGGGGGCTGCACAGTGTCCGGACAAGGGTGTTGCCCCCCGCGCTCGGCCCGGAGCAACCGGTACCGGTGTGTCGGCACCGCCGTCGCACACAGGGTCGTGGCGGGCGCGGGCCCATGGGCGTGGAGATAAGCCGGAACCGGTTCCTGCAGATCATCGACTCCGTTCAGCGCATCGAGGCGACGCAGATCATCGAGCCGACGCGGATCATCGAGTCGATGCGGATCATCGAGTCGATGCAGAGCATTATCCCCTTTCAGAAACCGACGCCGTACCTTTCAGAAACCGACGCCGTACCTTCGCGTCATGGCCGGCCTCCGAGCCGGCCATCTACCCGGCGACGATCGGGTCGCGTCCCCGACGTGCCTGCACGGTCTGACGGGGGCAGATGGCCGGCTCGGGGGCCGGCCATGACGCGATTGTACGGAACTCGCACCCCAAGTGTCGCGCATGCGAACCTGCGCCCGTCATGCCCCCGGCGACGTCTGCGCCCACCATGTCGCCGGCGACGTCTGCGCCCGTCATGCCACCGGCGACGTCTGCGCCCACCATGCCACCGGCCATGTCACCGCCGCCATGCACACAGCCGTTCCCGCCGCGGCTCCCAGCTCCCCGCGCGGCTCCCAGCTCCCCGCGCGGCTCCCAGCCCTCCGCGCGGCTCCCATCCCCCGCCGCGGCTCCCAGCCCCCGGTTGACGCTCGGACACCCCGCGTGCGATCACCCGCACCCGCACCAACACGAAACAACGTCCCGGAATACGGAACAGGAGACACCGGACATGACCCAGCTCCACGGCATCATCCCGCCGACCGCCACCCCCTTCACCGCCGACGGCGAAATCGACTTCACCGCCGCCCGCGCCCAGGCGCGCTGGCTGATCGGCCAGGGCGTGCATGGCCTGGCGACCGGCGGCTCCACCGGCGAGGGCCACACGCTGGACGTGGACGAATTCCGCCGCCTGATCGCCGACACGGTGGAGGAAACCGCCGGCCGCGTGCCCGTGGTGGCCGGCATCATCGTCGATTCCACCCGCGACGCGATCCGCCGCGGCAAGGCGGTGGCCGACCTGGGCGTGGCCGCGTTGCAGGTCACCCCGGTGCACTACCTGTTCCGCCCCTCCGACGAGGCGATGCTGCAGCACTTCCGCGCCCTGACCGAGGCCACCGGCCTGCCGGTGATCATCTACAACGTCGTGCCGTGGTCCTACCTGTCGCCGTCCCTGCTGATCCGCATCATGCGGGAGGTGCCGGGCGTGATCGGCGTGAAGCAGAGCGCCGGCGACCTGAAGCTGGTGGCCGACCTGATGACCATGGCGCAGCCCGGCAACCTGATCTTCTCCGCGGTTGACGCGCTGCTCTACCCGTCCTTCGCGCTGGGCGCGCACGGGTCGATCGCGGCGATCCTCACCGCCGCGCCGCGGGCCTGCGTCGATCTGTGGGATGCGGTGAAAGCGGGCGACCACGCGCGGGCGCTGGACCTGCACACGCGGCTGCTGGCGCTGTGGAACGCAATGGTGGGCGACAACCTGCCGGCCTGCACCAAATACGCCCAGACGCTGCAGGGCTGCCCGGGCGGCCTGCCGCGCGCCCCGATGCCGCCGGCCGACGAGGCCCAGAAGGCGGCGATCCGCGCGGCGCTGCAGGGCGTGGTCGGGTCGGAGAAACTGGCAGCCTGAAAAGACTGCCAGCCGGAAAAAACCGAAGGCCCCGGAGTTGCCTCCGGGGCCTTCGCATTGTCTGTGACTGTCCGTTGCCGGACCGGAGTGTTACGCCGTCGCGCTCGCGCCAGCGATCCAGGTCACGGCAAGGGACGCCACCGAACAATGAGACACTGGATCACCTCCTTTCATGTTGTTGCCACTGGGTCGGGAATGTGGACCCGGGGGCGCGGGAATGCAAGCGAGTCGCGGACCTGGATCTGCTCTCCCACCCGTCCCGGCGGATGCAGGCCTGCCGCCGGGGCAACCGCCTACGGCGGCAGGCTGTGTTCCTTCAGCAGGACCAGGGCGCGGCGCAGGCGCATGATTCCGCTGCGGGTCTGGCCCTGGCCGCACATGCGCTGGCCCTCGGTGGACAGGCTGGTGACCTCCGGCGGCGCCGCGGGCGCCAGGCGCATCAGCTCACTCACCTTGTCCAGCAGGTGCAGGCAGGTACCTGCGGCGTGTCGGTGGTCACCACCACCGGGGCCGGCTGCGCGGCCCGGGAGGCCGGCATCAGGGCAATGGCCGTCAGCAGGGACAGCATCGGGGCTGCGAGGCCAAAGGAACGCGGCGCAGTCATCATCGCAGGCTTCTCGCACAGCCCGGCTCTCGCCCCGGTGTTGCCGGGGTGACAAGAATGTTAGCCACGCGCCGGCTCTTCGGCCTCCGGGAAAGTCAGGGTGGCGGCCAGGCCGGGTGAGGCGTCTTCCAGCCGCAACGTACCGCCGTGCAGGTGCGCCACCGCCTGCACCAGCGCCAGGCCCAGTCCGGCGCCCGGCGTGCTGCGCGCCAACTCGCCGCGAAAGAACCGCTCGGTCGCGCGCTTGCGGTCCGGGACCGGAATGCCGGGACCCTGGTCCAGCACCGAAACCTCGGCCCCGGTCGGCGTCGCCACGGCGCGCAGGCGCACCGTCGCGCCTGCTGGCGAGAACTTGACTGCGTTGTCCAGCAGATTGGCCACCGCCTGCTGGATCAGGTCACGGTCGCCATAGGCCGGCAGCCGCGGCGGGATCTCGGCGGCCAGCGTGACCTCCTTTTCCTCGGCCACGGCTTCATACAACTCGGCCAGGTCGGTCAGCAGCGGGGCCAGGTCCACCGCGGCGAAGGCCGACCGGCGGGAGCCCGCCTCGATCTCGGAAATCCGCATCAGCGCCTGGAACACGGCGACGATTCCGTCCAGGTCCGCCGTCGCGCGCTCGATCGCGGCCCGCAGTTCGTCGGGCAACTCCGCCCGCAACGCCGCTTCCTCCAGCCGGGCCCGGGCGCGGGTGATGGGCGTGCGCAGGTCGTGCGCGATCGCGTTGGACACCTGGCGCACGCCGTCCATCAGCCGGCCGATGCGGTCCAGCATGTCGTTGATCACTTCGGCGAGCTGGTCGAACTCGTCGCCGCGGCCCGACAGCTTCACCCGCTGGGCGAAGTCACCCGCGGCGATCGCGGTGGCGGTGGTGGAGACATTGGCCAGCGTGCGCCGCAGCAGGCTGCGCACCAGCAGGGCGCCGGCGGTGGCCATGGCAGCGACGATCACCAGCGCCCACAGCAGCGCATCTGTCAGCAGCCGCCGGAGCTGCGCGCGCACCTGCACGTCGCGGCCGATCAGCAGGTGATAGCCGCCGGGCAGGTCGTAGCGCCAGACCAGGGCCAGGGACACGGTGCCGGCGCGCAGCACCGGCAGTTCGTACCAGGCGCCGCTCTGCCGAACCATCGACGGCCAGCGCGCCAGGTTGCCCGCAATCCGCCGCAGGCGCGCATCGGCCAGCAGGTAGATGGCGTCGTCATCGACATTGCCGCTCAGCCGTTCGTCGATGGTCAGCACCAGGGCGGGCAGCCCGCCTTCCTCCCAGCGTTCGGCCAGGCCCTGGGCGTCGGCGCGGATCGCCGCCTCGGTCTGGCGGTCCAGCAGGCCGGCGGTGGACCACCACAGGAACATCGCCAGGGCGGCGGCGCTGGCGGCCAGCAACAGCGCATAGACGACGGCAAAGCGGACACCGGCGGAACGAAACATCGTGAACCGGCGGCGAGGTGCACCTTGTGGCGGCAAATTGACAACCTTGCCGGTGAAGCGTCGCCGATCCGGCCGTTACGCCCGCTCGGCGCGCAGCATATACCCGGCGTTGCGGACCGTCTGGATCAGCGGCACCGGAAAGGGCTTGTCCACCTTCTGCCGCAGCCGGGAGACATGCACGTCGATCACGTTGGTCTGCGGATCGAAGTGATAGTCCCACACGCCCTCGAGCAGCATGGTGCGGGTCACCACCTGGCCGGCGTGCCGCATCAGGTATTCCAGCAGGCGGAATTCGCGCGGCTGCAGGTCGATCTTCTGGCCGGCGCGCTTCACCTGGCGGGACAGCAGGTCAAGCTCCAGGTCCTCCACCACCAGCTTCGTCACCGGGCCCTCGGTCTTGCCGCGGCGGGCCAGCGCCTCGACCCGGGCGAGCAGTTCGGCAAAGGCGAACGGCTTGGTCAGGTAGTCGTCGCCGCCGGCCTTCAGGCCCTTGACCCGCTCATCCACCTCGGCCAGCGCCGAGAGGATCAGCACCGGCACGCTGTTCTTCTGCCCGCGCAGGGTTTCCAGGATCTTCAAACCGTCGATGCCGCCGGGCAGCATACGGTCCAGGATCACCGCGTCGAAACTCTCGCTCGCGGCCATGAACAACCCATCGCGGCCGTTGTCGGCGTGCTCGACGACATGACCGGCTTCGCGCAGGCCGCGTACGACGAAACCGGCAACATCCTTGTCGTCTTCGACCACCAGGATACGCATGCTTCTCCTCCGTTGGGTCCGGCTCAGCCGGACAAGTCGGGTGGCCGGCGGCCGACGGTCACCGGCACATCGAGTTCCCGTCCGCTTCGCCGCACCGTCAGGTGAACGGTGTTCCCCGGCGGCACCACGGCCACGGAACGGATCAACGCGCGCGTGCTATCGATCCGCTCGCCGTTCAATGCAACCACCGTGTCGCCCGGCCGCAGTCCGGCGCGCATGGCCGGGCCGCCATTCTCGACCCCGGCGATGGTCACGCCGCGGCCCGCGTCCTTGATGGAGACGCCGAGCCAGCCGCGGGCGATGGTGCCGTGTGCCAGAAGCTGCGCCACGATCTGACGCACCGCGTCGGACGGGATGGCGAAGCCGATGCCGACCGAGCCGCCGGAGGGGGAAACGATGGCGGTGGACACGGCGATCACGTCGCCGTCCATGTCGAAGATCGGTCCGCCGGAGTTGCCCGGATTGATCGGGGCGTCGAGCTGCAGGAAGTTGTCGAACGGACTGGACCCCAGGTCGCGTCCCTCGGCCGAGACGATGCCGGCGGTGACGGAGCCGCCCAGGCCGAACGGGTTGCCGGCGGCCAGGATCCAGTCGCCCACCTGCACCTTGTCCGAGTTCGCCCCAGGTGACGTGCGGCAGGTCCTTGGCCTCCACCTTGATCACCGCGATATCGGTCAGCGTGTCATGGCCGATCACCCGGGCCGGCATCTGGCGGCCGTTCGCCAGCGACACGACGATCTTCTCCGCGTGGCCGACGACGTGGTTGTTGGTAACGATGATGCCGGACGGGTCGATGATGAAGCCGGAGCCGGCGCCCTGCATCTGATGCCGGCGATCGCCGAACCGGCGACGGAATTCCCGGCCCAGCGGCGTGTCACGCAGTTCGGGGGGAAGCTGCGCCGCGATGTCCTTCTCGGACACCAACTCGGTGACGGCGATGTTCACCACTGACGGCAGCACACGCTTGACCAGCGGGGCGAAGCTTGCCGGAGCGCTGCGGGCCTGGGCGCCGATCGGCGCCCCGGGAGTACAGGCGGCGAGCAGCAGCGTCAGAGCAAGTGTCAGGCCGTGCAACGGGAGCCCGGTGGGGCCCCGTCGGCGCGAGGCGATCATGCTCGGCATAGTGGGTCGGCTCTCCCCGCGGCTCCGCTGTCCCTGGTGAGATGGCACGCGCACGGGCCGGCAACAAGGTTTCGTGGGGCAGGCGGGCGCCGGTGCCGGCAGCGGCTGGTCAGTCCTCGACCGGCACGCCGTAGTCGCGCCACGCGGCCTCCCGCGACACGTAGCCCAGCCGCACGTCGCGGCGGACCGCGTCGGGGTCGCGCTCCCGCGCCGGACCCATGCCGCCGCCGCCGGGCATTTCCACCACCAGCCGGTCGCCGGGCGGCACCACGCCCAGCCCCTTCGGCCGCAGTTCCGTCCCCGAGGCCAGCGACAGTCGCCCAGCCCCGCCCGGCCCGCCGCCGTGCCGGCCGCGCGCCGGATGGTGGACGCGCTCGAAGCGGGCGAAGATGCCGAAGGCGGCATCCTCGCGGGAGCCGAGTTCCATCACCTGGCCCAGGCCGCCGCGCCGCTGTCCCGGACCGCCGCTGTCCTGGCGCAGTTCCTTGCGCCAGATCACCAGCGGGGTGATCGCCTCGGTCGCCTCCACCGGCACGTTGCGCACGCCGGAGGGGAAGGGGGTGGCGCTCAGCCCGTCCTGCGCCGGGCGGGCGCCGGCGCCGCCGGAGTGGAAGCTGTTGACCATGAACGGCGTGCCGGCCTTCGCGCCGATGCCGGTCAGGCCATGGCCGGCGATCAGGTTCAGCGTCCACAGGTTGGACGTGCCCTCGGCCGGCACCCGGTCCGGCAGCGCCTGGTCCAGGCAGCCGTACACCACGTCGGGCAG
The DNA here is from genome assembly GCA_963721065.1 of uncultured Alphaproteobacteria bacterium. Classification (GTDB taxonomy): domain Bacteria; phylum Pseudomonadota; class Alphaproteobacteria; order Acetobacterales; family Acetobacteraceae; genus CAWBLP01. The sequence goes on along the minus strand of CAVRHO010000004.1, from coordinate 196,755 downwards.
CATGTGGCCGATCACGGACCGGGCGTACACCGCCGCCGGGTATTCCGCGCTGACGATGGTGGCGGGCGGCGCGGTGACGCGCACCGCGTCCAGCGTGCCGGCATTGTTGGGGATGTGCGGCGCGACGACGCAGTTCACGCCGAAGGTGGTGTAGGCCTCGGTGTAGCAGAGCGGGCAGTTGATGGCGTAGCCGGACATGCCGGAACTGCCGGTGAAGTCCACGTCGATGCGGTCGCGGCCGATGGTCAGGCGCGCGATCAGGTCGATCGGCGCCTCGTAGCCGTCGATGCGCATGGCGGCGGTCCAGGAGCCCTGCGGCAGCCTGCCGATCGCCTCCGCCATGCCGCGGCGGGAGCGGGTGATGATCTCCTCGCCAAGCTGGTCCAGGTCCTGCCAGGCCGAATTCCTGCATCATCGCCACCAGGCGGCGGCTGCCGATCTCGTTGCAGGCGATCAGCGCATAGACGTCGCCGACCACCTGCACCGGCTCGCGTACATTGGCGCGGATCATCGCCAGCAGGTCCTCGTTCATCTCGCCGGCGCGGGCCAGGCGCATCAGCGGTATGAACAGGCCCTCGTGGTAGATCTGCCGGCCTTCCGGTGTCTGGCCGACGCCGCCCATATCGACCAGGTGCGTGGTGCAGGCGAACAGCGCGACGATGGTGTCGTCGATGAAGGTGGGGGAGACCACGACCAGGTCGTACAGGTGGCCGGTGCCCTTCCAGGGATCGTTGGTGACGTAAACATCGCCCGGCTGCATCTGCGCCACCGGGAACGCCTCCAGGAAGTGGCCGACCGAGCGGGCCATGGTGTTGATGTGGCCGGGCGTGCCGGTGACGGCCTGGGCCAGCATGCGGCCCTGCAGGTCGAACACGCCGGCGGAGATGTCGCCGGCCTCGCGCGCCGAGGTGCTGAAGGCGGTGCGCACCAGGGTCTGGCCCTGCTCCTCCACCACCGACAGCAGTCGGTTCCACATGATCTGCAGCTCGATCTCGCCGATGGTGCGCCGGGTCATGCCGCGATCTCCTCGATGACGATTTCCCGTCCGGCGGCGATGCGGGCGGCGTAGCCGGTGGGGACGATGGTGGCGGTGCCGGCTTCGACGATCACCGCCGGGCCGCGCAGCGTGGCGCCGGGTTGCAGGTCGGCGCGGACGAACACGGCGGCGTCCACCGCTTCCCCGACGCCGGGTTCGATGATGCGGCGGGTGCCGCTGGGCTGGGCCGGGCCGGCGTCGGTCGGTGTGGCGGCTTGCGTGGGCAGGGCGTGCGCCTGCGACAAGGCGAGCGTCCAGGTCAGCGCCTCGATCTCCAGCCGCGGGATGATGCGGCCGAACAGGCGCTTGTAGGTGGCGTCGAACGCCGCACGCAGGGTGGGCGGGTCCAGCGTGCCGTCGCCCAGGTGGCGCCCAGGGGACGGCGATCTCGTGGCCCTGGCCGCGGTAGCGCATGTAGGCGGTGCGGGTCTCCTGCAAGCTGTCGTGCGGGATGGCCAGGCGGACCACCGCCTCGGCCTCGGCGCGCATTTCGGCGAACAGGGCGTCGATCTCCTGCTGGTCGAGCTGGTCCAGGCGCAGCAGGCGGGTGCGCACCACCTCGTAGGCGACCGGGGCTTCCAGGAAGCCGTGCGCGGAGCCGACGCCGGCATCGGGCGGGATCACCACGCGGGACATGCCCAGCTTGCGGGCCAGGCGGGCGGCGTGCAGGGGCGCCGCGCCGCCGAAGGCGATCAGCGTGCGGGCGCCGGTGTCCTTGCCGTTCTCCACCGCGTGCACGCGGGCGGCGCTGGCCATGTTTTCATCGACGATCTCCGCGATGCCGCGGGCGGCCTCGGCCAGCGGCATGTCCAGCGGTGTGCCGATCGCGGCGGCGATGGCGCGTTCGGCGCGGGCGGGGTCCAGCGCGATCTTGCCGCCGGCGAAGCGGGCCGGGTCGATGCGGCCCAGCGCCACGTCGGCGTCGGTCACGGTGGGCGCGGTGCCGCCGCGGGCGTAGCAGGCGGGGCCGGGGTCGGAGCCGGAACTGTCCGGGCCCACCACGATGCGCTTCAGCGGATCGACGCGGGCGATGGAGCCGCCGCCGGCACCGATCTCCACCATGTCGATCACCGGGATGCGCACCGGGAAGCCGCTGCCCTTGGCGAAGCGATAGGCGCGGGCGACCTCGAAATGGCGCGACTGCTGCGGGGTGTAGTCGTCGATCAGCGTGATCTTGGCGGTGGTGCCGCCCATGTCGAAGGAGATGGCGCGGTCGTAGCCGCCGCGCGCGGCAACGTGGCGGGCCAGGATGGCGCCGCCGGCCGGGCCGCTTTCCACCAGGCGCACCGGGAAGCGGCGGGCGGTCTCCACCGTGCAGATGCCGCCCGACGACATCATCAGCAGCAGCGGGCAGTCGGCGCCCAGGTCGCGCAGGCCCTGCTGCATGCGCGCCAGGTAGCGGTCCATCAGCGGCAGGACGTAGGCGTTGGCGACGGTGGTGGAGGTTCGCTCGTATTCGCGGATTTCGCGGCAGACCTCGGCGGAGATGGTGACCTGCAGGTTGGGCAGCGCGCGTTGCAGGCGGGCGCGGGCGCGTTCCTCATGCGCCGGGTTGACGTAGGAATGCAGGAAGCTGATCGCGGCGGCTTCGATGTTCTGGCGCTGGAGCACCGGCACCAGCGCGTCCAGCGCGGCTTCGTCAAGCTCCAGCAGGGTGGAGCCGTCGGCGGCCAGGCGTTCCGGGACTTCCAGGCGCAGGTCGCGCTCCACCAGCGGGGTGGGGCGGTCCATGTAGAGGTCGTACTGCTCGAAGCGGTGCTCGTAGGCGATTTCCAGTAAGTCGCGGAAACCGCGCGTGGTGATCAGGGCGGTGCGGGCGCCCTTGCGCTCGATCAGCGCGTTGGTGGCCAGCGTGGTGCCGTGGATGACCAGGTCGAGCTGGCGCGCGCTGATGCCGGCCTCGGCCAGGATCGCCTGCGCGCCGGCGATCACGGCCTGGTCGGGGGAGTCGGGCGTGGTCAGCAGCTTGGCGGACAGCGTGCGGTCGGGCAGGGCGAGCACCAGGTCGGTGAAGGTGCCGCCGATATCGACGGCGAGGCGCGTGGGCGGGGTCATGGCTGGCACAGATTCTTCGCGACGTGACTGGCTGGACGTGGGGAGTGTGGCATCCGGCGGGCGATGCGTCATGTGCGGGGTTGCGCCGAGCGGCGCCTGAGGCGGAGAAGCGGGCGGCGGACCTGAGCCTGATGCCAACCGCCCGGTATCCAAGGTGTTGCCGCGTATGTTAGTATTAATGACTTTCCGCTGCGTGGACCGTTAGCGGCTGCGGCGGTGATTTTGCCAGGAGTTCATGTCTGCATGCCCAATCACGCATCTTCTTTCACCCCGTCCGCCTTTCTGGAGCAGGTGATCCGTCCTGCGTTGCAGGCAATCGGCCTGGAGTCCCCGGCAGCGGAGCAACTGCTGCTTGGCACCGCCTTGCAGGAGAGCGACCTGCGGACCACGGTGCAGATGGGCGGCGGTCCGGCGCTGGGATACTTCCAGATGGAACCGGCCACCCACGACGACATCTGGGCCAACTTCCTGCGCTACCGCGACGCGCTGGCGGGGAAGGTGCGTGCTCTGACGCACACGGCCGACGGCGTGCCGCCGGCGACATTGCTGGCCAGCAATCACCGCTACGCTGCCGCCATGACGCGCGTGCACTATCTGCGCGTCCCCGCCCGGCTACCGGAGGCGGGCGATGCGGCCGCGATGGCGGCCTACTGGAAGGATCACTACAACACGGCCGGCGGGGCGGGCAGCATCGCGCAGTTCATCGGCAAGTGGGAGCGGTACCGCGTGGCGGGCCTGTTCGTCGCGGTGGCGTAGCCGCAGCGTGGTGGGCGGTGGAGGGACGGGGAACCCGTTCGGGGCATCCTCGTGGTGGAGGTTACCGCGGTCAGGTTGTCGCGTGGGGGTGACCGCGGTCAGGTCGTACGGCGTGGGGGGTGACTGCGGTCGGGTCGTGCCGCGTTGTGGAGTAGCGGATCTTCGCCCTGCCGGTGTTCACATGGCGCCAACGGCCACCGTTCCCTCGGTCATGGCCGGGCCTGACCCGGCCATCCACCCCCGACAAGGCGTGTGCCGTTGCAGCCCGACCCGATCGTAGCCGGGCAGATGGCCGGGTCAGGCCCGGCCATGACGTGAAGGTGCCTGGTGTCCGGCCGTGACGTGAAGGTCCGGTGTCCGCGGGTTCACCTTGCCGCCCACGGGAACTGCGCCGGCCATCACATCGGTGGTTCGCACCACGCCGGAGCGTCAGTGCTGCCCGCCGCCGGCTGCGTCCTGGATCTGCCGCAGAACCGCGTCGAGGTTGAACGCCGCCGGTTTCTGGCGTGGCGGGAACCGGGTGAACGCCTCGATCTGCTGCGCCACGACCGCCTGCATGCCGTACAGCAGGTATGCGTGGGAGATCACCCAGTCCCAGTAGGTGTTCGAGTTCTCATCCGCACGTTCGAACGGATCCCGCCGCAGGTTGAACATCTTCGGCGCCCGCAGCTTCACGAACGGCTCGAACCAGCACATCAGTTGCCGAGCGCGTTGCTCCGCCAGGACCATCTTCCAGTCGCCCATCCGGATTGCCAGGATTTCGCCGTCGTCGCTGATGTAGAAGAACGCGTCGCGCGGTCCGTGCGTGGTTTCCCCGCTCAGGTAGGGCAGAAGATTGAGGCCGTCGATGTGCACTTTGTACGTCCGCTCCCCGGCCTGGTGGCCTTCGCAGCAATTTCTCCCGGATGTCAGGCACGCCGGCGGCGGCGAGGAAGGTCGGCAGCCAGTCCTGGTGCGACACGATGTCGTTGAACACCGACCCCGGCTTGATCACGCCCGGCCAGCGCACGAAGGCCGGGACACGCCAGCCGCCTTCCCAGTTGGTGTTCTTCTCGCTGCGGATACGGGGTGATCGCGGCGTCGGGCCAACTGTTGTAGTGCGGGCCGTTGTCGGTCGAATACATGACGATGGTGTTGTCGGCGATGCCCAGTTCGTCGAGCTTGGCCAGCACCTGGCCGATGAGCTCGTCGTGGGCCACCATCACGTCGTTGTAGTCGCCCTGGCCGCTCTTGCCCTTGTGCTTCTCCGGGCAATGGGTCCGGAAATGCATGGCGGTGGTGTTGTACCACAGGAAGAACGGCTTGTCGGCGCTGTGGCACTTGTCGATGAAGGCCAGTGCGTGCTGCGTCACCTCCTCATCGATGGTTTCCATGCGCTTCTTTGTCAGCGGACCGGTGTCCTCGACCGTCTGCCCGCCGCGGCCGTCCGACCAACTGTGCAGCACGCCGCGGGGCCCGAAGCGCTGGCGGAAGGCGGGGTCCTTCGGATAGTCCGGATCTTCCGGCTCCTCTTCGGCGTTCAGGTGGTAGAGATTGCCGAAGAACTCGTCGAATCCGTGCAGCGTGGGCAGGAATTCGTCCTTGTCGCCCAGATGGTTCTTGCCGAACTGCCCGGTGGCATAGCCGAGCGGCTTGAGCAGTTCGGCGATTGTGGGGTCTTCGGCGTGCAGGCCGACATCCGCGCCAGGCATGCCGACCTTGGTGAGGCCGGTGCGGATCGGGTTCTGGCCGGTGATGAACGCGGCCCGGCCGGCGGTGCAGCTTTGCTGGCCGTAGTAGTCGGTGAAGCTCGCGCCCTCGTTGCCGATGCGGTCGATGTTGGGGGTGCGGTAGCCCATCTGCCCGCGGTTGTTGTAGCTGATGTTCCACCAGCCGATGTCGTCGCCCCACAGAATAAGGATGTTCGGCTTGTCCGTCCTGGCCATCCCGGCCTCCCTTGCGTGAAGTGTACTAACAAAAGCGAACGCCGCGGCGGGCTGCATCAGATGATGCGCAGCACCACCGCGCAGAGGGCGAACAGGCCGATGAAGGTCAGGAGCACGGCGACGGCGATCACCGGCGACTGGATTCCCCGCTCCTCCAAACCGGCTATGGCGGCGAAAGGACCGCTGCTCAGGTAGCGTGAGGTCCATCTGTACTGCCAGATGGATATCAGCAGTGCCAGGACACCGGAGGCGATCAACGCAATCCCCAGATACTTGGGTGCGCCTGGCAGGTAGGCCACGCGCGTTCCGGGAATTCCCTCCAGGCGCTCGAAGAACTGCTCGATGGCGAAACCGAAGCCGATCAGTGACACCGCGGTCCGGATCCACGCCATCATCGTGCGCTCGATCGCCAGGCGCGTGCGCAGCCATGCGAAATGGCTGTCCGATGTGCCCCGGACTTCGAAGCGGCGCTGATTGGCCAGAAAATCCGCCTCCGCCATCCGTGTTGCCTCCGTCATGTCTGATGCGCGGAACGGTGGTCGCGCCACCTGCGGACGATTCGCAGTGCCGTGCCGCGCGCGATCACGTAGGGCAGAAAGGCGAGGATCAGCGCGATGATGACTGCTTCGACCGGGAAGAACCTGTCGAACACGATCACCTGGTAGATCGTATCCATCACCAGCCCCAGCAGGACGATCCGGGCGGTCGCATTGGCCGCCTCGTTCCACCGCGTGATGCGTTCCTCCGGGCGGTGCAGAACCGCCCACAGATACGGGGAGCGGCCCAGTTGCGCGTCTCTGCGGGCGTCAAGGATTGCCGCGATGATCGCCATCGCCGGTTGCAGCATGAAGCGGAAGGACATCGGACCGCCGGGCCGCTCGATGAGCTGAATCAGCAGGCGCCGGATGGTCGCGAAGGCGATGCCGTACCACAGCACACCAGCCACCACCATCAGCACGGCGACGACGATGACGATCCGGGTCAGGATGCTTAACCGCGGCGGTTCGGTGCTGCTCATTCTGCCGCCTGTGCTGGCGGGCTGCCGGCAGGCGGGCGGACGTGATCCCTGTCGCAGACGACCGGTCGTCTGCGGCGTTCGGCCGGACCATGGGGCAGGATGGCGGTGCATCCCGGATTACAGCCCTTGGCGTCACCAGCGTCGTGAGCGCGACAGGTCACCGGATCTGGGCTGTAAATCAAAAAAGACACCTCCAGGATGATACTTTGATCCTGAGCAGTGGTGTTCAGGGTAAGTAGAAGCCGTTTTTGCGGCAATGCAGTAAAATTGACAGGCCGACCCGGGACGTCGCTCGTCTATAGTGGCGGGTGGCATGTGGAGCGGTTGTACCGCCCGCGATGGCATGACGCGGCACCCCGGCATTCTCCGCCCGGTCGCGCATGGCCCGGTCGCGCATGGCCCGGTCGCGCATGGCCCGGTCGCGCATGGGAAAGTCCGGCGGGGGAGGCGCGGTGCCGGCGTCGGGGCCCGCATCGGCCACGGGATGCCGGCGTCTTGTTGGTAGGAAAGGGGCCGGATGTTCTCCGGCGCCCTGTTGCTTCGGCGTGGCGCGGGAGCAAACGCCACTGCGCGGACAATTCCGCGCTTGCGACGGTAGATCGTGCCATTGCTGACCAGGACTGGTCGAAGGCGGCATCCGCCGCCGGCCGCGGACGGTTGTTGCCGTTTGCAGCGACGCAGTGCGGCGATGGCCGGACCGCGCCGGCCATCACGCCGACGACCTCCGGTTCGGTGTCATGCAGAATGGCGTGGCGCCTGCGCCGCTGACGCGGCGCAGGGCCGCTGTCTCAGCCCGCCACCAGTTGCGCGATCGCCGTCCCGACATCCGCGGTGCCGGCCTGGCCGCCCATGTCGCGGGTCTTCGGGCCGCTCTCGCGCAGCAGCGTCTCGATCGCCGCAACGATGGCCTGGCCGGCCTCCGCCTCGCCCAGATGCTCCAGCATCAGCGCCGCGGACCAGACCTGGCCGATCGGGTTGCAGATGAACTTGCCGGCGATGTCGGGGGCCGATCCGTGCACCGGCTCGAACATCGAGGGGAATTTCTTCTCCGGGTTGACGTTGCCGCCGGCGGCGATGCCGATCGAGCCCGCCACCGCCGGCCCCAGGTCGCTCAGGATGTCGCCGAACAGGTTGGTGCCCACCACCACGTCGAACCAGTCCGGGTGCTGCACGAAATGCGCGCACAGGATGTCGATGTGGTACTGGTCGGTGCGCACATCGGGATAGTTCTTCGCCATGGCGGCGAAGCGCTCGTCCCAGTACGGCATGGTGATGGCGATGCCGTTCGACTTGGTGGCGCTGGTCAGGTGCTTCTTCGGCCGCGACTGTGCCAGCTCGAAGGCGTATTTCAGGATGCGGTCGGTGCCGTGGCGGGTCAGCACCGTCTCCTGCGTCACGAATTCCCGGTCGGTGCCTTCGAACATGCGACCGCCGACGGATGAGTATTCGCCCTCGGTGTTCTCGCGCACCACGTAGAAGTCGATATCCGCCTCGGTGCGGCCGGCCAGCGGCGTGCGCACGCCCGGCATCAGCTTGCAGGGGCGCAGGTTCACATACTGGTCGAAGCCGCGACGGATCGGGATCAGCAGGCCCCACAGCGAGACATGGTCCGGCACGCCCGGCCAGCCCACCGCGCCCAGCAGGATGGAGTCGGATTCGCGCAGCCGGTCCAGCCCGTCATCCGGCATCATCTTGCCGGTCTTCTGGTAGGTCTCGCACGACCAGTCGTAGTGCTGCAGTGCCAGCTCGAAGCCGAAACGGCGCGCCGCGGCGTCCAGCACTTTCAGGCTTTCGGGTACCGTTTCCTTGCCGATACCGTCGCCGGGGATGACCGCGATCCGATGCTTGCGCGCCATGCGTCTTTCCTCCTGGTGTCCACGCGCCGGCACAATATCGCCGGGCGCGCGGAACGCCAGGGGGCGGCGCCCAGGGACGCGGCCCAGGGACGCGGCCCAGGGACGCGGCCCAACGGGGGCAGCCAACGGGGGCAGCCAACGGGGGCAGCCAACGGGGGCAGCCGACGGGTGCAGTCAGAAGGGCGCGGCTAATGGGCGGGCGGCACCAGGCGCATCACGTAGGTGTCGGTGCGCTGGTTGGCGCCAAACGGGCCGGGGACCTTGTGCTGCACCGGCGGCAGGCTCTTCAGATAGACGGCGATGGCCGTGGCGTCGGCGGGAGTCAGCGTGGCGAAGGCGCGCCAGGGCATGATCGGCGCCAGAATCCGGCCGTCCGGCCGTACGCCGGTCTGCAGCGCGGTGACGATCTGCCCCGTGGTCCAACGGCCCAGCCCGGTGGTTGGATCAGGCGTCAAATTGGGGCCAAGAAAGGTGCCCAGGCCGGGCAGTTCGAACCCGACATCCGACCCGCCGAGAAAGCGGTGCATGTCCGGCTTGCCAAGGAAATAGCCCGGCGTGTGGCAGTCGTTGCAACCGCTGATGCCGACCAGATATTGGCCGCGGGCCAACTGGGCCGGATCGGCCGCGGCGGCACCGGCGGCGGCGGCCAGCAGCACGAAGGCTGCCGGAAGGATGCGTGCCGCACGGTCGCATCGAAGCCATGCCGCAACCCGCCGTACAGCGCGAGCCGTGGCCTCCGCTGGCGATGCGGGGCGCTTCGTGAACATCGTTCTTCCTCTCCATGAGACGATGGAACGATAGCGGAGCAAATTGACGGACGGCAATTAACCCCGATGGCTAAGCGGGCCGGCCCCCCGATGGACGAAGAATTGCCCCGGCGTGGGTCCGGACGCTACACAGGCCGGCGCCGCTATGAGGATTCCTGTGATGGCCAAGCCTGCCCCCGCCATGCCGAAGACCGTGGTCAGCGAATGGGACCGCGACGCGGCGCTGACCACCGCCCGCATGCTGCTGGAGATCAAGGCGATCAACTTCCGCCCGGAGGAGCCGTACACCTTCACCTCCGGCTGGAAGTCGCCCGTCTATATCGACTGCCGGCGGATCATCTACTTCCCCCGGGTGCGGTCGAAGATCTGCGAACTGGGGGTCGAGAAGATCCACCGCCATGTCGGCTACGAGACCATCGAGGCGGTGGCGGGCGGCGAGACCGCCGGCATCCCCTTCGCCGCCTGGATCGCCGACCGCATGGCGGCGCCGATGGCCTATGTGCGCAAGCAGCCAAAGGGGTTCGGCAAGCGCTCGCTGATCGAGGGCGACGTGCCCGAGGGCAGGCACACGCTGCTGGTCGAGGACCTGACCACCGACGGGCAGTCGAAGATCCGCTTCGCCCAGGCGCTGCGCGACGCGGGGGCGATCGTGAACCACACCTTCGTGGTGTTCTTCTACGGCGTGTTCCCCGGCGCGTTCGAAACCCTGGCGCGGATGGACATCGCGCTGCACCACCTGTGCACCTGGTGGGACGTGCTGGAGGCGTGCGGCGACCGGCCGTATTTCTCCGACTCGGCGCTGGCCGAGGTGCGCAAGTTCCTGGAGGACCCGGTGGCCTGGTCGGCGGCGCATGGCGGGGTGACATCGGCCGAGGAGGCAGCGGCAAAGCGCGCCGCGGCCGAGGCGTAGCGGCCGGCATCGGCTGTTCGGGGCGGGAAGGCGGGCGTTCGCGCGCCTGTCTGGCGCTTGCGACCAGTGCAACCGGCGCCCGGCAGATATCATCCGCATTCAGGTGGGCAAACGTGCTGTCTGGAGGTGGAACGTGCGAAGCCCGGATTCGACCGCCGGCAAAGATGCGCTCTTGAAGTCCGTTCCGATTTTCCTCGGGATCGGCGACAGCGGCCTTGATCGCCTGTCGCGGATGGCGCGAGTTCTGGATATCACCGGTCCGACCGAGGTTTTCAGTCAAGGCGATGTGGCTGATGCCGTGTACGCCATCGTCGGCGGAGACGGGTGCGTCCGGATCGGCGCCGTCGATCGGCAAAGCAAGGCCCTGATGGTGGAGATTCTCCAGGCGGGAGACATCTTCGGTGAAATCGGCGTGATCGAAGGAAAGCCACGGACCGCTTCAGCCATGACAGAGGGCCGTGTGCGACTCGTGCGGATCAGCGCAACAGACTTTCGCGACGTACTGGCGCACGACGCCGCACTCGGCGAAGCCCTTTGCCGCGTGCTCGCAAGACGACTGAGGAGGACCTTCGAACTGTTCCAGGATGCCAGCTTCGAAACCCTGGACGTAAGGTTGGCCCGACAGATCCTGTATCTGGCCGAACGTGGCGGAAGACCGGACGGAAGTGGACTGCGCCTCGTCCGCCGCGTTCGCCAGGCTGATCTTGCGGATCTGCTCGGCACCACCACTCGCAGCATCATCACCATCCTGAATGCGTGGCGCTCTTCCGGGCTTGTCACATATGATACGAAACGGGCTTTGCTGACGATTGCCGACAAGACCGCTCTCGAAGCGCTTGTTGAACAGAGCGATCACTAATTCGGCCAGCCTGGCCCACCTTCGGATCTCCCAACACGCTGTGAAGCATTTCAGCGCCGGGGGATTTCGCAAATGGCATGTTCCAAAGCGTCAGGGGACCAATGACCTGTCGGTCAGCCTGGCAGCAAAATTCCTCGGAGGGTGTCATGAAGAACATGATTTTCGCTGCGTTGGCGGTACTTGGCATTGCACTGGGTGCCATCACTATGGGGAACCCTGCACATGCTGACGATGGCAGCCAGCGCAACACGGAGTGGATCGGGTCGAGCGGCAACGGCTGAGCGTGTTGGCGTGTTACCGCCAGGCTGTCAGCGTCAATCGGATAAGAAGGTCGCTGATTGCAGGCGGTGGCAGTATTCGACCCGGCAGACCCACGGCGCCGGACGTCAGACCTGTCCGGCGGCGGCTATCGGAAATTCTGAGGGACCGGTCGCGCCTGCACGGGAGCGACCGGTCCCGATGCTGGCGTTTGCGATACCATGTTTCCTGTTCTCCAGCGGGTGAGTCCGCAACCTTACCGGCACTTCCGCCGTAGCGGTCATGTCGGCGCCAGATGTGGCAGCGGCACTTCGTCAAGCAATTGTGAAGCAGTTCCGCTCCGATTGACGTCCCCGCAGAGTCAATCAGAAACCTGGGTTGGACAAGTCACGCCCCGAAGGAGCCCCGGCTGGGTATATGCACAACGCTTCATGCTTGATCTGGAGCGGGGCGACCGGTAATCTCCTGAGTTGTCAAGAGGCAAATTCGTCGATAGGCCTCTGGCGGAGATCTCGGGGTTATCCCTCGATGCTGCTGAACCTGCCCATCAAGTCTGAGCCGCAGCAGCCTGGCCGACGGATGCTGAAGGCGGTGATCCACATCGATATGGTCGGGTACAGCCGGCTTATCGGAGAGGATGATCTCGGCACCTTGGGCAGGCTGAAATATCTGCGGGAGCAGATCATCGAGCGAGAAGTTGCCCACCATGGTGGGCATATTCACCAGTCAGCCGGTGACTCCCTGCTTATAACTCATGACAGCATTGCGCAGGCCGTGGCGTGTGCAGTTGAGATTCAGCGCGGCATTCAGGCCACGCAGCAAAATCAGCCGCCAAAAAAGATCATGCGATTTCGTGTGGGCGTCGAGTTGGGTGACGTGATCCTGGATGGCAGCGACCTGCACGGAAATTCCGTAAACGTGGCGGTCCGGCTGCAGGCCGCCTGTCCGCCTGGTAACATCTGCATTTCCGGCACCGTGTTCAATCACGTGCGCGGGCGCGTGGACCTTCCCGTTGTGTCGCTCGGTCGGCTGGCTCTGAAAAATATCGTCGAACCGACCGAGGCATATGTGTTCCGCGTCAATTCGGAAGATCCGTTCGGTCGGGTGACCGAAGCGGGTCGATGTGACGTCGGTGCGGTCGCGGATGAGACCTCCCTGCCAGCGTTCCATTTTCCCGGCCCATCCATCGCGGTACTTCCGTTCAGGACGCTTTCCAGCCAGGAGGATGATTCGTATTTCGCAGAGGGAATAACCGAAGATATCGTTCACACTCTGGCTGGTACCAGGGGCCTTTTCGTGATTTCGCGAGGCTCTACGCTCCGCTACTCAGGTCGCAGTGTGAACATCAGCGAAATCGCGCGAGACCTGAGCGTCAAGTACGTTTTACACGGTAGCGTTCGCCGGTCCGCCCGGAGGGTCAAGCTCTGGACCGAGCTTACGGATACCAGCGATCTCAGCATCGTCTGGTCTGCCCAGCACGAAGCCAGGGCGTCGGGGATCTTTTCTCTCCAGGAGAAGATCGCGACGGAAGTTGCTCTGGCGATTGAGCCGCAGGTTCGGGAGCGGGATCTGCGGAAAGCCACGCGCAAGCCGCCCAGCAGCCTTACAGCGTACGATCTTCTCCTCAAGGGGCTCGACGCCCTGTTCAGGGTTACCTATGAACCGTCCCTGCGCGCTCGGCAGCTTCTACTGCAGGCAATCGCGCTCGACCCGGATTATGCGCCCGCGTACAGCTATCTTGCCATGACAGGCATCCTGAACGTTGGTGAAGGGTGGTCGAAGGACATCGAGATGGAGGCCAGGGAAGCCGCGGAATTCGCCACGAAGGCAATCGAGCGTGATCCGAACGACCCCGTTGCACTGGCAATCTATGGACACGTGCAGTCGTTCCTGTGGCATGACTACGATAGTGCGGCGCAGGTTCTGGACCGCGCTCTTGAAGTCGGGCCGAGCTGCCCGCTGGCCTGGACGATGAGCAGCATGACATGTGGCTATCTCGGTGAGGGGCGTCTGGCGATCGAACGCGCGCAGCGCGGATTACGGCATTCGCCGCTCGATGCGCGTGTCTTTTGGTCGGAAGCGAGTCTCGCTCAGGCTCACTATATCGCAGGCGAATACGACCGGGCCGCGACGTGGGCAAGGAAATCCCTTTCCCATTGCCCGACTGCAGTGTTCAACCTGAGAACGCTGGTCGCCAGTCTGATTGCCACCGGGCGTGTGGAGGAGGCTCGTCAGGCGGCGCAGCGCATGCTCCGCATCCTGCCGGACTTCCGACTGGCACGATACGCTGAAGCCTGCCCGTTTCGGCCGCCGGTCCTCGACGTCTGGATTGACAGGCTGCAGCGAGCAGGACTGCCCGAGTAGACCGCCTCAGCCCCCTTGGTAAGCGTAGTATACCCGCGCCGTGTCGCTGCCCAGGAGTTCGGCAGACGAAACGATGATGCCGGGATGGTGCATGCCAGGCTGTTCGGTTGCGGCAAATTGCGGTGTCCAATCGGCCAGCCGGATGGACCACGCCTGCTGAAGCTGCCGGTCCTCCTGGCCACCGTTGATGGTCCTGACGGTCGCGTTGCAGGAAAAGAACAACTCGGTTGCGTAGTTGCAAAACGGCAGCAGGTTATTGCTTAGCGGATCCGTCGGTCGCTCTACGATCCATTCGGCGGTTCTGTTTTCTACAGTCAGGTGTTGGGGCGGTTCTGAGGGCGGCGGTACGTCGAACGGTGGAAACACAAGGCCGGAGGACCGGTTCTCGAGAAAGAACCGTGACTGTGCGTGGTTCGATGACGCCAAGTGGGCCGATCACGTCCATCTGCATGTAGACCAGGTCGCCGGTCTTGATCGGGAACGCATCTGAAGGAATGTCGATGGGGTGGTTGGTGGCCGCTCCCTTCACCCACCACTGCCACCAGGCATTCGTGGCCACGTGCAAGTCATCGGGATCGCTGCTGTCCGCGTCGAGAGTGACATTTTGCGCCGTGCCGACTTGCGGGAGTGACCGGCTGCCTGGCTCGTGGCCATCCAGACCGATCCATGTCGTGGAATGGTATTCTCCAGCGCGCCAGTCATCGCCGGGGTTGAAAGGCGGCGGCGGATACGGACGTGGGACCATCCAGCTGGCCTGGAGCGTTGCAAAGCCCTCTCCGGGATTGTCTCTGATGTACACGCCCGACCAGTTCCGGCTGGTCTCGCTGGAGCTGAGAAAGTGTTGCTGGCGGCGTTGGGTTGCGATCCGGAATGCCGTTACCGGATCCGCGCGATAGCGCTTCACGACGGCGTCTGGAGCAAATCGCAATGGTTGTGACATTGCGCGCTTCCAGTTCGCGAACGCGACGGGGGTGCGCTTTGCGTCGGGCCGAGGCGGCAACTTGTAAAGTTCGAGTTCCTCCGGCCCTGCTGTCAGAGGATCAAATCCCAGCGGCGGCGAAGCCCTGGCAAACGTGACGCGTTTTCTGATTTCCGCCTCGATTTGCTCGACGGGAATCAGGCGTTGCACGTTATCGGGCCTCGGTTCTCGATCCTGAATCATGGCGGCTACGGACCCCATTCATTCACTGCCGCGTCCACAGCGGTACGTAGTCTTTCCATCCTGGACGGATTGGCAGTCAGGTCTGCCCTTAGCTGGTTGAAGATCGCATCTGCCAGCGTGACTCCAAAGTCGGAGTCGGACCTGTAGTGGAACCCGCCGATCTCCCGGTTCCGCGCAATGCGAGCCGCCAGCCCCAGAAGGTTTGCCTTCAAATGGTCGCGTTTTGCATTATTTCCCACAATAGCGAGATCCAGGACAAGCCCCATGCATTTGGCCATCAATCGGGATTGTGTCGCATGGCCGCTCGGGTACGATGCGTGCCCCGGGACGTTGAAAGGAGGCAACAGCCGGGGACATAGTTGCGACGGCCGTTGGCGTTTGAACTTGTCCTTGAAGTAGATCGCGGCAAATAGTGCGATATGGCTGGAGGCAGTCAGCACTCTTAGTGTATATGGATGCGAATGCGGGGATGCGCTGAGCAGACCCATGAAGTGGCTGATAAATTCGTCCTTCTGAGCGACGATTTCCTCCCGTGCGTCGGGCCGTTCGAGCCTTGCAAGCTCGAGAAGTTCCAGGATCTCGTTCGCGGTATCGGGGGCGTTGGGTGGACCAGCGTCCATGATTTCTTGAGGATCACCCGGGGTGATCAACGGTGGCCAGAGCGTTGTGGCGAACTCGGTTAGCACTCGCCAGGCAAACCAATACGCGCCCCAGTTTGCCTCCTTATATCCCTCGATTTCAGGCACTATCGGGTCCAAAGCGAGAGTTGGATTACTCGGGTCCAAAGCGAGATTTGGGTCATCCACCAGCGGGTAGTTTGATCGATTGGCAAAAGTCCATCCATCGCCGGGATTGCCGAAGCTCCCTGTGAAGCTCGTGTTTCCTGTATTGCCTGTATTTCCCGTATTCCCGCCCATTTTTGTGATCTCCTTTCCTGACCTGCTACGGAATTGGTGGCAGTGGATTCCGGGACAGTCTGGATTACACAAGAGACTGACTGGCGTTCAGAGTACTTCAAAGACCGGGATACTAGATCGAATATTATCTACATCCCGGGGAAGCCTCGTGTCCAGCGGTTAGCCATTACACACAGTTTTGTTACCGAAGTCTCGGGCCAATACTCCACAAGTCGGGAGCCAAACATGGCTGATGCGGTGATTGTACGCGCCGGACCTGATGAGGTATGCACCTGGTCCGGAGGCGGCAAAGGCGGATATCAAGCAGGCTGTGTATGGCCGCCAGCTCGTCTTCATGCGAGCTGACATGTATTGAATGCCTGATCATGATCTTCGATGGTGTGCAATAAAATATTCGAATGCCGCTGTGAAGGCTTTCATCGCAGTGGCACTTTGCCGATGTCATCTTCCCTCTCGTCAGGCGCAATCGGGCATTCGGCCCGCCTGACAAGCACACATGAAGGAGGATGACATGAAAGGAGCAATCTTTGCTGCGCTGGCGGTTATTGGCATCGTGCTGGGCGCCATCTCCATGGGCAACCCCGCACATGCTACCGACCAGTCCGGCAGCAGCCAGCGCAACACGGGCTGGATCGGATCGAGCGGCAACGGCTAGCCGCGTCCGACGGCCCGTCGGGAATGGACCAGGGTCCGGCGGCAGCGATGTTGCCGGTGCCGGCAACGGCCGGACCCTGGTTTGCCGGTGGTTTGGCGGCATCCGGGTGCGCATGTCGCCAGCCAAGCCCGTGGGTCATCAACGTGCCTGACCCGTGGTTTCCGCACACCCACCGCCGGGGGGCTCGCTCGGGTCGTATCCACCGCGTCAGGGCCGCCCCGGCAAGCCCGGTGTCATTCGGCAATCTTGTCCGGCCAGTCTCCAAACCCGACCGGCCGGCCGCCGTGCTCGGCGCCGGGCATGAGGCCGCGTGCGGCGGCACATGCCGAGGGTTCGGCGCCCTTACAACGTCAGAACGGAATCTCGTCGTCCAGGTCGCCGCCCTTCGGCGCGTCCCAGGACGGCCCACCGCCGCCGCCGCCGCCACCGCCCGACCGGCCACTGCCGCCGGACGGGCGTGAGGACGGGCCACGGTCGCGGTTCCACCCGCCGCCACCGCCACCGCCGCCTTCGCCCATGCCGCTGTCCTCGCCGCGCTGGCTGTCGATCAGCACCAGCTCGCCGCGGAAGCGGCCGAGCACGACTTCGGTGGTATAGCGTTCCTGGCCGCTCTGGTCGGTCCACTTGCGGGTCTGCAGGGAGCCTTCCACATAGACTTTGCGCCCCTTGCGCAGGTAGCGCTCCGCCACGTCGCCGATGCGGTCGTTGAAGATCACCACGCGGTGCCACTCGGTGCGTTCCCGGCGCTCCCCGGAGCTGCGGTCGTTCCAGGACTCGCTGGTGGCCAGCGTCAGATGTACGATCTTGCTGCCGTCCTGGGTCGTCCGTACCTCCGGGTCCTTCCCCAGGTTACCGACCAGGATCACCTTGTTTACACTGCCTGCCATCGCACCAGTCCTCGCATTCCAATGGCCAACCCTACAGGATGGCCCACCCGGGAGCCATCATAGGCGCCAGGCGTTAATCGGACCTTCCCAAGTGGCCGAATCCGGACCATATAATCAGTGAACAATCAGAGAACAAGCGGGATAGCCAGAATGGCCGGCTCCATCCTCGTGCGCGGCGCGCGCGAGCACAACCTGAAGAACGTGGATGTCGAGATCCCGCGTGACTCGCTCACCGTCATCACCGGCCTGTCCGGGTCCGGCAAGTCCTCGCTCGCCTTCGATACGATCTATGCCGAGGGCCAGCGCCGCTACGTCGAGTCGCTGTCCGCCTATGCCCGCCAGTTCCTGGAACTGATGGGCAAGCCGGACGTGGACAGCATCGAGGGGCTGTCGCCGGCCATTTCCATCGAGCAGAAGACCACCAGCAAGAATCCGCGCTCCACCGTCGGCACGGTGACCGAGATCCACGACTACATGCGCCTGCTGTGGGCGCGCGCCGGCGTGCCGTATTCGCCGGCCACCGGCCTGCCGATCGAGGCGCAGACGGTCAGCCAGATGGTGGACCGCGTGCTGGCCATGCCGGAGAAGACGCGCCTGCTGCTGCTGGCCCCGGTGGTGCGCGACCGCAAGGGCGAGTACCGCAAGGAACTGGCCGAACTGCAGCGCAAGGGCTTCGCCCGGGTGAAGGTGGACGGCACGCTGTATGAGATCGGCGAGGTCCCCGCGCTGAACCGCAAGATCAAGCACGAGATCGAGGCGGTGGTGGACCGCGTCGTGGTGCGCGACGGCATCGCCCCCCGCCTGGCCGACAGTTTCGAAACCGCGCTGGCCCTGTCGGATGGCGTGGTCTATGCCGAGGATGCGGACAGCGGCGAACGCACGGTGTTTTCCTCCCGCTTCGCCTGCCCGGTCAGCGGCTTCACCATCGAGGAGGTCGAACCCCGGCTGTTCAGCTTCAACTCCCCGCACGGCGCCTGTCCGGCCTGCGACGGGCTGGGGCTGGAGAGCTTCTTCGACCCCGAGCTGGTGGTGCCGGACGACCGCAAGCCGCTGTCGAAGGGCGCCATCGCCCCCTGGACCGGCGCGCAGAGCCCGTACTACGACCAGACGCTGCAAAGCCTGGCGAAGCACTTCAAGGTGACCACCAGCACGCCGTGGCACGACCTGCCGCAGCGCGTGCGCGACGCCATCCTGTTCGGCACCGGCGACGAGCCCGTGGCGCTGACCTACAAGGACGGCGTGCGCGCCTACACGGTGACCAAGCCGTTCGAGGGCGTGCTGCGCAACCTGCAGCGCCGCTGGCAGGAAACCGACAGCGTGTGGCTGCGGGAGGAACTGTCCCGCTACCAGGCCGACAAGCCCTGCGCCGCCTGCAACGGCGCCCGCCTGAAGCCCGAGGCGCTGGCGGTGCGCGTCGCCGGCCGCAACATCGCCGAAGCCTCCGACCAGTCGATCCGTTCCGCCCTGGCCTGGTTCCAGGAAGTCCTGCCCCAACTGACCCCGCAGCGGCAGGAGATCGCCCGCCGCATCCTGCGCGAGATCGTCGATCGCCTGCAGTTCCTGGTGGATGTCGGGCTGGACTACCTGACGCTGGCGCGCGGGTCCGCCACGCTGTCCGGCGGCGAGTCGCAGCGCATCCGCCTGGCCAGCCAGATCGGCTCCGGCCTGACCGGCGTGCTGTATGTGCTGGACGAACCCTCGATCGGCCTGCACCAGCGCGACAACGAACGCCTGCTGGGCACGCTGCGCCGGCTGCGCAACCTGGGCAACACCGTGCTGGTGGTGGAGCACGACGAGGACGCCATCCGCGCCGCCGACCACCTGGTGGACATGGGTCCGGCCGCCGGCGTGAACGGCGGGTGCGTGGTGGCGCAGGGCACGCCGGCCGAGGTGCAGGCCAACCCGAAATCACTCACCGGCGCCTACCTGGCCGGCCGCAAGCGCATCGACCTGCCGCCGCTGCGCCGCCCGCCGCAGCGCGACAGCGCGCTGCGCCTGGTGGGTGCGCGCGGCAACAACCTGAAGCAGATCGACGCGGAGTTCCCCCTGGGCACGTTCACCTGCGTCACCGGCGTGTCCGGCGGCGGCAAGTCAACGCTGGTGGTGGACACGCTGTACAAGGCGGCGGCGCGACGGCTGATGGGCTCCGGCCTGGTGCCGGCGCCGCATGACCGCATCGAGGGGCTGGAACAGCTCGACAAGATCATCGACATCGACCAGTCGCCGATCGGCCGCACCCCGCGGTCCAACCCCGCCACCTATACCGACCTGTTCGCGCCGATCCGCGACTGGTTCGCCGAACTGCCGGAATCCCGGGCGCGCGGCTACAAGCCCGGGCGGTTCAGCTTCAACGTGAAGGGCGGGCGCTGCGAGGCGTGCCAGGGCGACGGCGTGCTGAAGATCGAGATGCACTTCCTGCCCGACGTCTATGTCACCTGCGATGTGTGCAAGGGCAAGCGCTACAATCGCGAAACGCTGGAGATCAAGTTCCGCGACAAGTCGATCGCCGAGGTGCTGGCGATGACGGTGGACGAGGCGGTGCCGTATTTCAGCGCGCAGCAACGCATCCACGACCGCCTGAAGATCCTCCAGCAGGTCGGCCTGGGCTACATCCAGCTCGGCCAGCAGGCCACCACGCTGTCCGGGGGCGAGGCGCAGCGGATCAAGCTGTCCAAGGAACTGGCGCGGCGGGCCACCGGCCGCACGCTGTACGTGCTGGACGAGCCGACCACCGGCCTGCATTTCGAGGACGTGCGCAAGCTGCTGGAAGTGCTGCATGCGCTGGTGGAGCAGGGCAACACGGTGGTGGTGATCGAGCACAACCTGGAAGTGATCAAGACCGCCGACTGGATCCTGGACCTGGGGCCGGAAGGCGGCGACGGCGGCGGCCGCATCGTCGCCGCGGGCACGCCGGAGGACATCGCCGCCAGCCCCGACAGCCATACCGGCCGGTTCCTGGCGCCGCTGTTGCAGCGGGACACGCCGAAGCGGGCGCGGCGCCGGGCGTGAGGGCGGGGCGCGCGTGCTTGCCGCAGACGGGACGACCGTTGGGCGAGGCGCGGACGTTGCTTTGCCGGCGCCCGTGTCGTTTGCCGGCGCCCGTGTCGTTTGCCGGCGTCCGCAAAGCCGGGAGGCAGGTCGCCGGCGAGCCGCCACCATCCAGCCGAGCCGCTCAGCAGCCTCCGGCAAGAGCTGAAGCTGCCTCTCGATGGTCCTTGTCGCCGGTCGAGACCCGGACATGCCAGTGCTTCGCGTCACCGGTTCCGCAGTGTCTCCAGGGGGCGTGCTTGATGGTAGGCAGCACGGCAGATCGGGGGCCAACCCCGCAGGATCAGCGACCCGGGGGCACTGGTGCGCTGATGCCGACGGATGGAGCCCGGTGCGTGCCACGGATCGTCATGGCCGGCCCACCGGTCGCGCCAAAGCGCGCGCCAGAGGACAGGCTCCGGCCGGCCATCCACGACTTTTCTTCGGTGCGAGCGGCAAAGTCGTGGATCGCGGGCCTTCGCCCGCCACGACGTGGTACGCTTAGCTCGTGGATCGATCCGTTGGCGTCGGGTCACTTGGCGTCGGGTCACTTGGCGTCGGGTCACTGGACGGTGGGTCTGGTGGTGGATGTGACGGGTGCTGGCATGGCGGACAGAGTCGCAGGCGATCCCCCTCTTTCAATGAGTTGGGCTGCTGGATCAGATGGCAGTTCCGGCCGGGGGCGCTTCCGCCCTTGACAGGGTCCAACTGTCCAGAAGGGATGGACGGCATGCCGACGGCTCCCGTCTGTTCGGTTCATGGAGAAGTTCATGGAACGTGCATCAGCGAAGGCCCGCCGGCCGCGCAATGCAAATCGCCAGCGCGAGCAGGTTCGCGAGCGGGCCGAGCAGGAGCGTCAACTTTCCGAGGAGCAGCGCATCACGGGCGAGGACATGCGCGAGCAGGCAGAGGCCATGAGAGGCAGCGCCGAAGACACTCGTGTGGCCGCCGAAGATGCCCGTGCTGTCGCTGCAGAATTTGCCAGCACCGTCGCAACGGAAAATCGTTCTCAAATGGAAGCGGCCCGTCAGGTGAACAAAGCGCTGAGAGAGGCGATAAGGGAAGCTCGGCAAGCAACCCAGCAGCTACGTGAAGCCGCCGAACTGCACCGGGAATCAGTCGAGCTGCAGAAAGCGTCAGCCGACGAACAGCGGCAGATACTCGCTGAAATGCAGGCCACGCTCCAAGCCCTGCGGAACGACCTGCGGCGGTAATTCGGCTGGCTACAGGCGCCCGCCGGTCGGTTGAGCGAGCCTGACCGGAACAGCCATCAACGCTGCACCGCAGCGCCGACCTTCTGCTCCTCTCTGGCGAGATGTTCCTGCGCCAGTCTGAGCGAATTCTCCAGGGTACTCAGCACGCGCCGCGCTATCGCGGCTTGGGCCGAATGCCTGTTTCGCTCCAGGTGTTCGATGATGTTCCGCTGATCAGCGATGTGCTGCTCTGCCTCCGCGACGTGCCGCCGCGCCGTTGCCACACCAATGCCAGCCGCCATGTCGCCTGTCCCCTGAAGCCGAGGGCGCGATGGTTCAAGCCGGTCGTCAGGTCTGGGATCCAACCACCCCGCCCGTGACGGTCGCCACCACCATGGCCGAGATTGGCATCAGGCGACGGCGTGCGCCAGAGTGCAAGCACCTGCTGCACTTGCTCGCGTGCATGTTTGGCACGTGACTGCGCCGCGGTATAGCCTGGCGGCGGGCCTTCACGGTCTTGCCCCTGGCGGCACCCGCTGCGGCACCAGCCCCTGGTTCGGCCGGCTCGGCACAACGGCAATGGGATCGGTCTTGTTTGCCGGTTCGGTCACGGCAATCCTCTGGCATCCTCTTGCCCGGAATTTCACGTGATTCCGGTTCACGCCGGTGGGGATGATCGCCGGAAAGCGGGATCTTGCAAGCAGGGCAGGGCAGGGCAGGGCAGGGCAGCGCCGGCGCCGGAGCGCGTGTGCGCCGAGGCTGTTGGCGCCGCATGCATTGATCCCCGATCCGGAAAGGCCTGCGCTGCCCCGTCCGGACCAACCCGGCCGCGCTGGTCGAGCCGGTGCGTCAGACGCCCCGAAGCAGTTTTGATCCGGTTTCGCAGTCACAAGAGTTTCAGTATCGAACAGACGGTGAAGCGGCTATGGGAGGTAAATGGAAGATCGAATTCTGGCCGTGGTCCGGCGGAGCAAGGAACTGCGCGCGGAGGCCGAGGCGGCGAGGGAGGTCTCCCGTCAGTTGCGGGCCCTTTATGTCATGGCCATAGGGCGCAGTTTGGAACTGCTTCCACTGATTGCCGCCAATCGCCGGAACATGTGGCGTCTGGCGGTGCGTCAGAGCCGTACTGCCCGCTGATTCAGCAACCGGACTCGTTGAGCGGGACCACCGTTCAGAGTCTGACGGCCCGGCCGGCACCCTCCACATCCACCACCGAACGCATCGCGCCGTGGGTTCGGCACCCGGACCGCGCGCACCGATGTCGCGGTGGATCGCGCCCGGGCCGGTCCGCATCGTCAGCGCGCGGAAGCCGGCGCGGACTTGGGTGATGGCTTCCTCCACCGCTTCCGCCTGTAGCCGGTCCCTGTCGGTGAAAGACAGGCCGATGGCCCTGAGTGCGTCGATCTGTCTATCCGCGGACTGGGGGTATCAGTCACTGTTGGGCACCTGCCTTGCCTTTGGTGAGGTAGCGCGACTTCCCGTATGTCGCGAAACTTTACACGTCTGAAGATGTCACTTGTCCGGAATGGGATAAGAGGCTGATTTGGTGCATGTTTCGCAAGTGGCACGCTTGTTGCAAATTTGACGCTGCACTAACGGCGCAGCCACATTTGCGAGGACGGTATGAGACTTTCATGTGTGCTTCGGCAGCCCAATGGGACAGCCACTGCGAGCCCACGCTCGACTCACGATCTTGCCCCGACGTTACGAGGCGTGCTTCCCACGGCGCTACTCGGCCTGACGATGGCTGTGTTCTGGAGTGGGTCGGCCCATGCCGGACTTCTGGCCAAAGTTTACCATGGTATCCCCACAACTGCTTTCAATCCGACGGATAGCTCCATTTCGGCCGAACAGACATATGTGGCTAACCATACGGCGGACTACAGTTTCACCAACACCAATGACGCGTTCCAGTACTCGGGAGGATCGACAGCAACGAACACCTTCCTTGGCAGCGATGCAAGCGGTACGGCAGCGACGGATACCGCGAGCATAGGCCAGTCCGCTGTCGATCAGACTGGCAACATCGTTATCACGACGGCCGGGGACTACACCTTCAATATCGTATCAGCCGATGATGCCGCCCGTGTTTATCTCGGAGGCAACCTCATCGCAGAAAATACATTCAACGGCACGAGCGGGCTGTCTACGGGCTCAACCGCAATCAAGACTCTGTCAGCGGGCAGTTATGCGTTCGATCTGTTCTACTTCCAGCAGACCGGTGACGCATTTCTCAACTTCAGCGTCAGCGGACCCGGAACCGTGGCCTACAGTCTGCCCGCGTCGGTGCCTGAACCCGCTTCACTGGCTCTCTTCGGCACCGGCCTGCTCGGCCTGCTCGCCTTCGTCACCACCGCGAAATATCGCCACGGAAAGCGCCTGGCCGGCTAGCAGGCAACAGGCCCGGAAATCCCGCCTGCCTGTGCACGCCCGGACCACGGAATCCACCGGCCACTCAATGCGGCGATGCGCCGGGGCCCACATTCCGCAGCCGGGAGTAGGGGGCCGGGCGGTGCGACCAGACAGAGCGAAGCATCCATCGATGCGGCGGCCACTCCGTCCTTGACGCCGTCACGCAGGTTAGTTAGTATCTAACAATGCGTGACGCGGACACCACCGCCGGCCTGCCTCCCCCGCCCGTTCCCCCACAGGAACGGCCCACCAGGCCCATCCCCCAGAACATCGCCGACCTCCTCGTCATCGTCCGCATCCTGCTCGGCTACGGCCTCCATCTGGCCGAAACCCTGGACCGCCGAGCCGCATCCCGCAGCTTCTCCGCCATTGCGCAGTTCTTCGGCACCGCCCGGGTCGCGACCATCCGCGCCCGCCTCGCCCGCGGCCTGCTGCGCGCCATGGCGCTGGAGGAACTGCTGCTGGCCCGCGCCGCCAGGGGTCGCGACCTGGTGTTCTACAAGCCCCGCACCCGCCCGGCCCCGCCGCCCCGTGCGCACACCGCGGCCCCCGTCGCCGGCCTGGTACCCGCGCCGCCGCGTCCGGCCGGCTGGCCCGCGCCGGACGAGGCGCCGGATCCCGACCACCTCCCCACCGTGGCGCAGTTGCGCGCCCGGATGCGCGGCCGCCCGGTCGGCCAGGCGCTGGCCGATATCTGCCGCGACCTCGCGATTTCCCCCAGGCTGTGTGACGGCCCGTTCTGGTTCGCGATCACCTGCGGCATCATGAGGTACCGCGGCAACCTGCCCAAGCTCATGAAGGACTTCCGCCGCCGGGAGGTCCGGTTCTGCGACACGGAAGCCGACCGCAACCCCGCCCTCGACTGGCCGGAACCCACCCGCGACGGCATCCGCCGCGTCCTGGGCTTCTTCATCGGCGAGCCACCGGACGTGCCGCTTGCTCTACCCGCTCCGGTGCCCGCGCAGGCACCGGCGTCCCGACCACCCTGACCGCGCAGGCAACCGGCCGTCCCCGCCCAACCTCATCGGATCGTCGCCACCCGCGGCGCGCACCCCGTCATCGCCGGTCGCAGCCCGGCCCTGGGCGCACCGCTTGCGTCCGCCCGTGGGCCGGCCGAGGCGCGGCAGGCCCTGCCGGCGGCGCCTGTCCACACCAGACCGCACGATAAGGATCGCGCCGCCGGCCGCCCGCGAACGGCCGCGTTCTGCCGCGGGCACCGCCCCGCCCGGCGGGCGGCTGCCCGGCCATGAAGACGCGACGACCCGCCGGTCCGCGCCGGTGCCGCTCCCTCTCGCGAGATGGGCGCAACCCGAGGCACGCGTGGGCCGGTGCCATCCGCACCGGGCCCCGGCCCGGTCCCGGGCCAGCCCAGCCGAGGCGTTACCGTTCGACCGTGAAGACGATCTTGCCCGTCACGCGGTAGGCGATGATCCGGTCATGCTCGACCACGCATTCGAATTCGCTGATCCGAAAGGACATGATGCCGCGCAAGGTCTTGGCGGCTTCCGCCACCGCCGTGCGGCAGGCGTCGTCGAAGCTCACCTCCGACTGCGCCGTGACATCTATGTTGCGGACGATCGCCATCTTATCCCTCTTGAACGAAACCGTCGGATTCGATTTGCCCCGAAGCCGGCCACCGGGCGCGAGGCTGGTCGCCGATACCGCACCGGCGGTGGCGCACCGTGCGCCAATTCGCGGCATCAGGAAAGAGGGCGCCGCCGCGTCACCCAGGCGGTCCGGCCGGGGCCTGCATGGGGCCGGGCCGGGGGCACTGGTCTCCGGGCGCCGCAGGGGTTATCCCGCGCCGCAACAGCAGACCGGATCGTGCCATGACCGACATCGTCCCCATTCGCCGCGCCCTGATTTCCGTGTCCGACAAGACCGGCCTGGTCGCGTTCGCCCAGGCGCTGGCCGGCCACGGCGTGGAGATCCTGTCCACCGGCGGGTCCGCCCGCGCCTTGCGGGAGGCCGGGGTGCCGGTGAAGGAGGTCTCGGACCACACCGGATTCCCGGAAATTCTCGACGGCCGGGTGAAGACGCTGGTGCCGCAGATCCACGGCGGCATCCTCGGCCGCCGCGACGTGGCGGAGCACCTGTCGCAGATGCTGGCGCACAACATCGCGCCGATCGACCTGGTGGCGGTGAACCTCTACCCGTTCGAGGACACGGTGGCGCGCGGCGCCCCCGCGGCCGATTGCGTGGAGAACATCGATATCGGCGGCCCGGCCCTGATCCGCGCCGCCGCGAAGAACCACGATTTCGTGGTGGTGCTGACCGAACCGGACCAGTACGCGACGGTGCTGGAGGAGATGCAGGGGCAGGGCGGCACCACCCTCGCCACCCGCCGGCGCCTGGCAGGGGAGGCCTATGCCCGCACCGCCGCCTATGACTCGGCGATCGCCGGCTGGTTCGCCGGCCAGCGGGGGGAGGCCTTCCCGCAGCGCATGATCCTGGCCGGCACAAGGCGCCAGACCCTCCGCTATGGCGAGAACCCGCACCAGCAGGCCGCCTTCTACGTCAATGGTAACCGCCCGGGCGTGGCCACCGCGGTGCAGGTGCAGGGCAAGGAACTGTCCTACAACAACCTGGCCGATACCGACGCCGCCTTCGAATGCGTGGCGGAATTCGACCCGCCGACCGTGGCGATCATCAAGCACGCCAACCCGTGCGGCGTGGCGTCCGCCGGCTCGCTGGCCGAGGCCTGGGACCTGGCGTTCCGCTGCGACCCGGTCTCCCCCTTCGGCGGCATCGTCGCGGTGAACCGCACGCTGGATGCCCCGGCGGCGGAGAAGATCGCCGCCATCATGACCGAGGTGATCGTCGCCCCCGACGCCGACGACGCGGCCAGGGCGATCGTCGCCCGCAAGCGCAACCTGCGCCTGCTGCTGACCGGGCGGATGCCCGACCCGGCCGAGGCCGGCATGACCTTCCGCAGCCTGTCCGGCGGCTTCCTGGCCCAGACCCGCGACGCCGGCCGGGTGACGGCGGCGGAGCTGAAGGTGGTCACCAGGCGGGCGCCGACCGAGGCGGAACTGGCCGACCTGATCTTCGCTTTCCGCGTCTGCAAGCACGTGAAGTCCAACGCGATCGTCTATGTGAAGGACGGCGCCACGGTGGGCATCGGCCCCGGCCAGCCGAACCGCGTGGACTCCGCCCGCATCGGTGCCCGGCGTGCGGCGGAGGCGGCCAGGGCCGCGGGGCTGGACACGTCACTCGCCCAGGGCAGCGTGGTGGCCTCCGACGCGTTCTTCCCGTTCGCCGACGGGCTGCAGGCTGCGGTGGAGGGCGGCGCGACGGCGGTGATCCAGCCCGGCGGGTCGGTGCGCGACGCCGAGGTGATCGCCGCGGCGGATGCCGCCGGCATCGCGATGGTGTTCACCGGAATGCGGCACTTCTGGCACTGAGCGGGGCCGGGGGCATGTCGGATGCGGTCCGGAGTGTCCCCTCTCCGTGCGCAGCGACCCCGCTTGGCTGACAATTTCGGACGGAGACTTGTTCCCATAGCGGTAGGACACCATCTCCATCAGAGATGGTTGGTCCGCACTGCCAATTGGGTATCGATCGATGAAGTGATGAAGTGCAGAACCCCGCTCCGAAAGCCCAGGCTCTGATAGAGCGTGTCAGGTTCGAAATTGCCGGCGCCAATTGCAAATCGCCGGCGCCAGCCATGAATCGCCGGCGCCGGTTTCCGGGCATGCCCACACAACTTGGTCCGCGCAGCGCGAGTGACCGTCCGGTGGCGGGCTGACGACAATGTTGCCTTGTCGTCAACCCGCCGCCCGTCTGCTACGCCGACACCACCTTCGCCACCTCGTCCGGCGACTGCTGGACCAGCGACTCGTAGTCCTTCATCAGCGTCTCGGTGATCTGGCCCGGCGTGTAGGTATGCCCGGCGATCTCCCGCACCGCGGTCACCTCGGCGGCGGTGCCGGCCAGGAACACCTCGGTCGCCTGGTTGATTTCCGATACCTCGATCGGCCGCTCGATCACCGTCATCTGCCGCTTCTTCGCCAGGCTCATCACCGACCGGCGGGTGATGCCGTCCAGGAAGCAGTCCGGCGTGGGCGTGTGGATCTTGCCGTCCATCACGAAGAAGATGTTCGCCCCGGTGGACTCCGACACGCGCCCGCGCCAGTCCAGCAGCAGCGCGTCGGTGTACCCCTCGGCCTCGGCCTTATGCTTCGACAGCGTGCCGATCATGTACAGCCCGGTGGCTTTCGCCGAGGTCGGCGCGGTGTCCGGCGCCGGCCGCCGCCACTCGCCCATCCCCAGCCGGATGCCCTGCATCTTGTCGCTGCCGAAATAGCTCGGCCACTCCCACACCGCGATCGCCGTATGGATCGTGGTGTGCTGCGCGGAGACGGCCAGCATTTCCGTGCCGCGCCAGGCGATCGGGCGCACATAGGCATCGGTCAGGTTGTTGGCCTTCAGCGTCTCCATGCACGCGGCATCGATCTGCTCCGCCGTGTAGGGGATCTCGAAGCCCAGAATGCGGCCGGAGTTGATCAGCCGGTCGGAGTGGTCGCGCAACCGGAAGATATTGCCGCTATAGGCCCGTTCGCCTTCGAACACAGCGCTGGCATAGTGCAGCCCATGCGACAGAACATGCAGCTTGGCGTCACGCCAGGGGACCAGCTTGCCGTCCCACCAGATCCATCCGTCCCGGTCGTCGAAAGGAACAAGCGCCATGGCCCGCTTTCTCCGCAAGATTGTTGCTTTCCACCCGGGCACCGTATAATGCACCGGAAAATTATGTCAATGAAGCTGACGTAACCCGCCGCCACCGCCGAGGAATGCCTGCCATGCCCGAACCGAAGGGCGATGTCGATCCCAACCGCGCCCGCGGCGGCCTCAGCCTGCTGGAACCCCGCGGGGCGACCACACCCGCCCAGCCCCCATCGTTCCCCGGCGAGTCGGATATGCGGCTCGCCCAGGATCTATTGTTCTTCGCCTACCGTGACTTCACCAATGCCGCAGACGTGATTCTGGAGGAACTGGACCTCGGGCGCGCCCACCACCGGGCCCTGCATTATATCGGCCGGAATCCGGGCATTACCGTCTCCGACCTGCTGGCCATCCTCCGCATCACAAAGCAGTCGCTCGCCCGGGTCCTCAGCGCGCTGGTCCAGGACGGCTATGTCGCCCAGGCGCCCGGGCGCGAAGACCGTCGCCAGCGCCTGCTGACTCTCACGCCCAAGGGCCACGCGCTGGAACGTCGCGCTTTCGAGCGGCAGCGGGACCGCCTGGCCGCCGCCTACCGTGACGCAGGGCCGGCCGCGGTGGACGGCTTCCGCCGGGTGTTGCGCGGCATCATGGACCAGCAGGCCCGCGACTACCTGGATCGCTCTCGGGAGGGGGGCGCGTGCCATCCGTCGCGCGTGCGCCAGGCCTGATGGCAGACGAGCCCCACGTCCTGGTGGTGGATGACGACGCACGGCTGCGAAGCCTGCTGTCCCGCTACCTTGCCGGCGAGGGATTCCGCGTCACCACGGCGGAGAACGCAGAAAAAGCCCGTCTGAAGCTGCGCGCGATCAACCCTGACCTGCTGGTGCTGGACGTGATGATGCCAGGCGAAAGCGGCCTCAACCTGACCGAGTCGCTGCGGGACGAACAGGGCCACGACCTGCCGGTACTGCTGCTGACCGCGCGCGGCGCCCCCGAGGATCGCATCGCCGGATTCGAGGCCGGCGCTGACGACTACCTGGGCAAGCCGTTCGAGCCGCGCGAGCTGGTGCTGCGCATCCGCGCCCTGCTGCGCCGCGCCCCCCCGCCATCCGAATCGCCCGCCGGCCCCATCGAGCTCGGCTCCGCAGCCTTCGACCCGGCGCGGGGGGAACTTCGCGGTCCGGAGGGGCCGATCCGCCTGACCGGCGGGGAAGCGGCTCTGCTCGCGGCCCTGGCACGCAAACCCAATGAAGTGCTGTCACGCGAGGAAATTGCCGTCGCGCTGCAAATGGACGACGCGGGCGAACGGGCGATCGACGTCCAGGTGACGCGCCTTCGCCGCAAGATCGAGACCGACCCCCGGGAGCCACGCTTCCTGCACACCGTGCGCGGTCGTGGCTATGTGCTGAAGCCCGGTCCTTGACGCATGCGCCGGCGCGCTGCGACCGCGCGGGCATGATCGGGGCCGCAGACGGGCCATCCAGACCCTTGTCAACGACGTGCGGTACCGTGGCATGTGCCGGCGTTGCGTCCGCCCATACCGAGGAACTCTGAGCCGTATGCCAAATACCACCGACCGCTGCCGAACACGCCAGGCTGTCAGCGCGGGTCAGCCTTCGACACCGCGTCCCTGCATCATTTGCCGCAACCATGCCTTTCGGCATCTGGCGCGCGATGCCGGCTACGACTGGGAGATCTGCGAATCCTGTGGTTTCGTCCGGTTGACTGCGGCATTGAGCTTCGAGGAGGAAGTGGCGCTTCAGGATGCCGACGTCGCCGCCGCCTACATCGACAGCTATGTCCATCGGATCGGCAAGAAGATGGCGCGCTCGCGACAGCGTCTGCGGCTGATCACCCGCTATGTGAAGCAAGGCAGGCTTCTCGACGTCGGCAGCAATTACGGATTCATGACCGAAACCGCGAGTCGGGCCGGGTTCGACGTCACCGGCCTGGAGATCAACCCGGGCCTGGTCGAACACGCCCGAAAAACCTTCCCGCAGCGGCGCTTCGTCAATGTGCCGCTGGAAACATTCAACGCCAACGGAGAACGGTTCGATGCCGTGTACTGCTCGGAGGTGATCGAGCATGTGATCGATCCGCGGCACTTCCTGGAATCGATCGCCGCCGTGATGCGCAGCGGGGCGGTGCTGCTGCTGACCACGCCGCATATCCGCGAGTACCGCCGGCGTGGCTACACGAACATGAAGGCGCCCGACCACAAGCTGTACTTCGACAACGCCACTTTGCGCCGCCTGTTGCTGGAATGCGGATTTCACCGGGTGCGGTTTCGTTTCAATCCATTCAAAGGCATCGTGCTGACCGCCTTCAGACTCTAAGGAGGGGATCGGGCTTCATGATCATCGTCTGGAACGGCCATGGCACGGATTGAAGTTCTGGGCGGGCGGGCCTTGAACCGCGCGGTGCGCAAGGTGTTGCCGCGGTCGCTGCTGGGCCGCAGCCTGCTGATGATCCTGCTGCCCCTGATCCTGCTGCAGGCGGTGGCGTTGCAGATCTTCTACGGCAGCCATCTGGACCTGGTGTCCCGTCGCCTGTCGGCCGCCATTGTCGGGGAGATCGCTTACACGCTGGATATGCTGCACCAGTTTCCTGATGCCGCCGACCGCGCCCGCATCCTGCGGGACGCGCATCGCGAATTCAACCTGGTGATTACCTTCGACGAGGGCGCCAGGTTGCCGCATGTCCCGCCGGTGAACATCATCGGCCCGATGGATGACGAACTGACGGCGACGCTGCATCACCGGTTCCGCGTGCCGTTCACGACCGACTGGGTGTCCCAGCCGGATTCCGTGTTGATCGAGATGCAGATGCCCGATGGGGTGCTGCACATCGTTGCCCCCCGCAAGCGCCTGTATGCCGGCACGATCTACATCTTCGTGGTCTGGCTGGTCGGCGTGTCGTTACTGGTGTTTACCATTGCAGCGCTGTTCATGCGCAACCAGGTGCGCGCAATCCGGCGCCTGGCGGCGGCGGCCGAGGCGTTCGGCATCGGTCGCGACATCGGACCGATCAAGCCGGAAGGTGCGGTGGAAGTGCGCCAGGCGGCCGCAGCGTTCAACCGCATGCAGGAACGCATCCGCCGCTTCCTTGCCCAGCGTACCGAGATGCTGGCCGGGGTGTCGCACGACCTGCGAACACCGCTTACGCGTTTGCGCCTGGCGCTGGAGGTGATGCCGGCGAACGAGGAAACCCAGCAGGACATCGTCGGGATGAAGGCGGACGTCGAGGAGATGGACCGCATGATCACCGGCTATCTCGCTTTCGCGCGCGGTGAGGGGGCAGAGCAGGCGGAATCCGTAAACCTGTCTGCGGTGCTGGAGGAAGTGGCGGCCGGTGCGCGCAGGGCCGGGGCGGAGGTGGTGCTGGATGTGCCGCCGACGCTGACTCTCTCGCTGCGTATCGATGCGGTGCGGCGCGCGGTGACCAACCTGGTGGACAACGCGCGTCGGCACGCAAAGCACATCGGGATGGCGGCGTTGCCGCAGGGGCGGTCGGTGCTTGTTATCGTCGATGACGACGGGCCCGGCATTCCCGCGGACCGGCGCGAAAGTGTGTTCCGTCCGTTCGAGAGTGGCGCCGCCGGCGGCACCGGTCTCGGCCTGACGATCGCGCGCGACATCGTACGGGCACATGGCGGCGATATCGTGCTGGAGGACAGCCCGCTGGGCGGGCTGCGCGCGAAAATCCGGCTGCCGGTTTGACACCGGCCGGCGTCGGCAATGGCCGACATTCGCTCTTGCACCGCCCTCGCCCGCGCAGGGTTCATGCAGTCCGGCGCTGGCAATTTGACGGTGGACGCCGGTAGCCCGTCCAGCGTCGTGGCGGGCGAAAGCCGCCATCCACGCTTTTCCGTCGCTGCGATCAGCGAAGATGTGGAGGGGGGCCCGGCCGTGACTCCCGGGGGGATGCCCCAGGAGTCACACGCGACGCCAGCCGTGAAAGAGGGCGACGGACGCCCGGCTATCGGTCGCGCAGCCGGGGATCCAGCACGTCGCGCAATGCGTCGCCGAACAGGTTGATGCCCAGCACCGCCAGCATGATCGCCAGGCCGGGGAATACCGCGATCCACGGCGCGGTGGTGGCGTATTCCTCGGCGCCGCCCTGCAGCATCAGCCCCCAGGCCGGCACCGGCTCCTGCACCCCCAGGCCCAGATAGGACAGTGACGCCGCCGCCAGGATCGCCTGGCCGACGAACGCGGTGACCATGATCAGGAACGGTGCCATCACGTTCGGCACCATGTGGCGCAGGATGATGCGCGTGTGGCTGTACCCGCAGGCACGGGCCGCATCGACATACGGGATCTCGCGGATCGCCAGGGCCGACGACCGTACCACGCGGGCGCAGCGCGGTATCAGCGGGATGGTGATGGCGATGATCACGTTGTGCACGCCGGTGCCGAAGATGGACACCACCGCCAGCGCCATGATGATCAGCGGGAACGCCATCATCACGTCCGCCACGCGCTGAAACGCCATGTCCAGGCGTCCGCCGAAATACGCGCTGGCCACACCCAGCACCAGTCCCGTGACCCCGCCGACAAAGGCGGAGGACAGGCCCACCACCAGAGCGGTACGCGCGCCGTAGATGATGCGCGACAGCAGGTCGCGTCCGAACTGATCCGTGCCCAGCCAGTGCGCCCAACTGGGGGCCTGGGTCATGGCGGCAAAGTCGTTGGAAATGGGATCGTACGGCGAGATCACGTCGGCAAAGATGCCGGCGAAAGCCATGATAATGACGATGATCAGGCCGAAGGTGCCAAGCGGCTGGCGCCGGCAGAACCGCAGGATCGATCCTAGGACGGAGCGCTGGATTTCCCCGACGTCCTCGGTGGGTGAGGGAAGGGTGGCTCCAGTCGGCAGCGTGACGGACATGACGCGGGCTCCTCAACTGAAGCGAATGCGGGGATCGAGCCAGGCATACAGGATATCGATCACCAGGTTGGTCAGCACGAACACCGTGACGGTCAGCATCACCAGGGCCTGGGTCAGCGTGTAATCCTGGTTGTTGACCGCCTGGACGAACAACCGGCCGATACCGTTCAGGTTGAACACCTGCTCGGTCACCACCAGGCCGCCGATCAGGAACGCGAACTCGATGCCGATCACAGTCACCACCGGCAGCATCGCGTTCTTCAGCGCATGGCGGTTGATGATGACCTTGTGGACCAGACCCTTGGCGCGGGCGGTGCGGATATAGTCCTCCCGCAGCACTTCCAGCATCGCCGACCGGGTCATGCGCATACTGACCGCCGCATAGCGGTAGCCGACCGTCAGCGCGGGAAGCATCACCAGCGAGAGATTATGGATCGGGTCCACCCAGATCGGTACGTAGTTGATCGGCGGCATCCAGGGGGAGCCGGTGACGGCCGCTGTCAGGTCCAGCACCAGCAGGATCGACAGGATGCCGATCCAGAAGGACGGCGTGGCGATGCCGCCGATGGCGACGGTGCGCACGACAACGTCGATCCAGGTGTTCTGCTTCAGCGCCGAGATCGTTCCCAGCGGAATGGAAATCAGGATCGCCACCACGGTCGCCACCAGCGCGATCTCCAGCGAGATCGGCAGCCGGGCCGCGATCTCGTCGATCACCGGCTTGCCCGACCACATCGAAATGCCGAAATCGAGGTGGAAGAAGCCCCAGATGAAATCGAACAACTGCACGATCATGGGACGGTCCAGGCCAAGCTGGAGATGGCAGGCCTGCACGGCCCGTTCGTCGAACTGACCGCCGCCGGAACCCAGCCGGATGACGCAGATATCCCCGGGGATCAGCCGCATCAGAGTGAATACAAGGATCGCCGCCCCGATCAGGGTCGGTATCACCAGCAGTACGCGCTTAACGACGTAACGCCACATCGCCTTCGTCCCGTGTTCGAATCAGACGCCGCCCGTCCCGGTACGGGGCGGGCGGCGCCGACAGGCTCAGTGCTTGGACAGCCAGATGTCCGACAGATCCTGATTGATGTAGTGGCTCGGCCCGATCTTCCAGCCGTGCACATACGACCGGTAGGGGACGTTGCGATACCACCACAGCATCGGGAACTCATGCGCCTCGACATTGATGACGCGGTTTTCGAACTCCCGCATCAGCTCACGCTGCTTGGCGAAGTCGGTCTCGTGCAGCATCTTCTTGTAGATCTCGACTTCCTTCGGATCGGTGTAGCCGCCGTAGTTCTCGCCGAACACGTTGTGCGGCAAGTACTTCTGCACGTCCAGCACCGGGTTCACGATGCTGTTGCAGTTGGCTTCCACCACCACGTCGAAATCGCCGCTGCGCATCGCCTGGAACCACGGACCGGTCGGCACCACGTGCTGCTTCACGGACACGCCGATCTTGCTCCACTGCTCGATCAGCCAGGTGCCGACATACTTGTACGGCTGGTCAACGTTGCGGTTCAGCAGGGTGAAGTGCAGATGCTCCTGCCCGGCTTCCTTCAGCAGCTTGCGCGCCTCGGCCCGTGACTTCTTGATGTCGGGCCAGTAGCCGGCCATCTTCTGCAACTCGGCCTTGGTGGCTGCCAGCGGCGATCCCGGGAAGACGATGCCGCCCACGGTGCGCACATTGGCGATCTTTGCCAGCGACGGCGCATCACCCCACTGGTTGATCGCCAGCAGCAGGGCCTTGCGGACCCGCACGTCGTCGAACGGCTTGCGCCGGGAGTTCGGCGTGATCAGGTTGCCGCAGTTCCAGTCGCTGGACTGGACGACAATCTTGTTGCCCAGTTCCTGCTTCAACTGGTTGATCGCCGATGGCGGATAGCCGCGGAACTCGATCGCCGCGCGGTCCGCCCGCAAAGCGTCGATCTGCACCGCCTGCTTTGGTGCGTAGATGCCCACGAAACCATCCAGGTAGGGCAGGCCCTTGTGGTAGTAGTTCTTGTCCTTTTCGCCCTTGATCTGCTGGCCGATCTCATAGCTGACGAACTTGAACGGACCCGATCCCAGCACGTTCTTTTCGAACCAGTGCGGATTCTTGTCCAGAATGCGCTTCGGGTAGATGAACGCGTACGGGTCCGCCAGCGACGGCAGGAACGTCGTGGTGGGATACTTCAGCTTGAAGACCACGGTCGTGTCGTCCGGGGCTTCCACCGACTGCACCACCGAGTACCAGTTCTGCCGAGCGCTGAGGACGCCGGGGCGGGGGAAGATGATCTCGTGCCAGCTTGCCGCAACGTCCTTCGCCGTCAGCGGAGAGCCGTCGTGGAACTTCACGCCGGTGCGGATCTTGAACGTGTAGGTCTTGCCCCCGTCGGTGACGGTCGGCAGCGCCGTGCACAGGTCGCAGACAAACTTGGTGGTGTTCGCCGGGTCTTCCGGATCGACGCGCATCAGCACGCTGTAGAACGGTGCCACCGAGTGGATGGTCGCGTAGGTGGATTCGCGGTGGCCGTCGAAGCTGGGCGGCGCTTCCGCCGGGATCAGATAGGTGAGTATCCCGCCGTATTGCGGTTTCTCGTTGTTAGTGGCGGCCTCCGCGGCCCTGGCCGGCAAGGCCGATCCGGCGGCAAGCGCAAGGCTTAGCCCTGCCGCCAAGAGTGACAAACGCATTCGTAACCTCCCGTTGAACGTGTGTTTATCCAGTCCCTGTTATTGGTCGGCGCGTATCGCAACCGCCGACGTGATAGCCCGTGCGTCCAATGCAACGTACGAACCCGGCACCCTCATGTGCCGGACCAGGTCGTTCCTGGATCCAGTTTTATGATTCGGCCGATTTTCGGTCCTGCCGTTCAGGACCGTGCCGTGGCCTTGCGGTCCGCGACACCTTATCTTGCATGCTTGCTGTTCTTCCTTGACGTCTTCCCCCGTTCGATTTCGTGCGGTCAGGCGACCTCGCTGCAGGCAACCCAGTGTCCCGGTCGCCATTCGCGGATCGCCGGGCGCTCCTGCCGGCAGGTGTCCACCGCCAGCGGGCAGCGCGGATGAAACACGCAGCCTGGCGGCGGATTCATCGGGCTTGGCACTTCGCCGCGCACCGGCCGGAATGTTCGCTGTTCCTCGACGCTGGGGTCTGGCACCGGCACCGCGGCCAGCAGCGCCTGGGTGTACGGATGCTGCGGATTGGTGAACAGCTCGTCGCTGTCGGCCAGCTCCACGATGCGGCCCAGATACATCACCGCCACGCGCTGGCACAGGTGCCGGACAACCGACAGGTCGTGTGCGATGAACAGGTAGGTCAGCCCGAACTGTTCGCGCAGGTCCTCCAGCAGGTTGATCACCTGCGCCTGGATGGAAACGTCCAGCGCCGACACGGCCTCATCGCAGACGATGAATTCCGGGTTCAGCGCCAGGGCCCGGGCGATGCCCACGCGCTGGCGCTGCCCGCCGGACATTTCATGCGGATAACGGTCGGCGAAACGCGCGTTCAGGCCGCAGACCGACAGCAGCTCCCGCACGCGGGCATTGCGCTTGTTTGCATCCGGCTGGATGCCGTGCACCTTCATCGGTTCGCTGAGGATCTCGCCCACCTTCATGCGCGGGTTCAGCGAGCTGTACGGATCCTGAAAGATCACCTGAATGCGCCGGCGCAGGCCGCGCAGTTCCCTGCGCCCCAGTTGCACGATATCCGTGCCGTCGTAGCGGATCTCGCCGCCGGTGGGCTTTTCCAGTCGCAGGATGCAGCGGCCGGTGGTGGTCTTGCCGCAGCCGCTTTCGCCCACCAGGCCCAGTGTTTCGCCACGGGCGACGGTGAAACTCACCCCGTCCACCGCTTTCACTTCGCCGACTTTGCGCTGCGTGATGATTCCCTCGGTCACCGGGAAATGCATCCGCAGGTCTTTGACTTCCAGCAGAGGCGTGGTCACGCCGCCGTCTCCTTCACCGCCTGTTCCACCACGCCGAGTTCATCCTGGCGAAAACATGCCGAGAAATGTCCCGGCTCACCCGTCGGGGTCAGTTCCGGACGATCCCGGGCGCAAGCTTCCACGGCGAACCGGCAGCGCGGCCGGAAGGCGCAACCCGACGGCAGCCGCGTCAGGTCCGGCGGCTGGCCCTCCACCGGGTCCAGGCGCGTCTGGCGCGGGCGGTCCAGCCGCGGCACCGAGTTCAGCAGCGCGATCGTGTAGGGATGCCGCGGCTTGTGGTAGATCGTCATTGCGTTGCCGGACTCGACGATGCGGCCGGCATACATGACATTTACCCGGTTGGCGTAGCGCGCGACGACGCCCAGGTTGTGGGTGATGATGATCAGCGCCACGCCCAGCCGGCGGGTCAGATCCTTCATCAGTTCCAGGATCTGCGCCTGGATGGTGACATCCAGCGCGGTGGTCGGCTCATCGGCAATGATCAGCTTGGGGTCGCAGGCCAGCGCGATGGCGATCATCACGCGCTGCCGCATGCCGCCGGACAACTGGTGCGGATACTGCTTCAGGCGCCGCTCGGCTTCGGCAATGCCCACCAGGTTCAGAAGTTCCACGGCGCGCTTGTGCGCGGCGGCACGATCCGCGCCGCGGTGCTGTTCCAGTGCTTCGGTGATCTGCCGCCCGATGGTCAGCACCGGGTTCAGCGAGGTCATCGGCTCCTGGAACACCATGCCGATTTCGCCGCCGCGGACGTCCCGCATTTCGGCTTCGGACAGTGTCAGCAGATCGCGACCCGCGAACAGGATTGGCCCGCCGGAGATCTGCCCGGGCGGTTCGGGGATCAGGCGCAGGATGGACAGTGCGCCGACTGATTTGCCGGACCCGCTCTCACCCACCACGGCGACGGTTTCGCCGGGATCGACGGAATAACTGATCCCATCGACCGCCCGCACGGTTCCCGCGCCGGTACGGAATTCGGTGTGCAGATTCCTGACTTCGAGAAGGGGGTTAGGCTCCCCTTTCGAACGCTCTCCCTGATTCGTATTCATTCTTGCTTAGCCTAAGCGGATTGCAGGCGTTTCTGTCAACCGCAAGCTTGCGCCCCCGAAACTGTCGGGGGCCTCGCCCGCGGCGGCAAAGCTTGGCCTGATTCACCGCGGGCGCACAAGCTGTTTGGTTGTCCGGTAACACAATACGGCGTCAGCGGACCTTGGCGGCCACCTCGTCGCGGAACCGCCGCATGTTATCGAGGGTCGCGGCCAGGGTGGGGCCGAACAGGCCGAAGTCGAAGGACGTCACCCCGACATCCCGCAAGGCGCGGATATCGCCGATCCAGTCGGCCGCGCCGCCGGTGAACAGCTTGCGCTCGCCATCCACCATCCCCTTCGGCTGCGCCTCGGGATTGGAGGAAACACGGTAGCTGAGCGCCACCGCCGACGGGTCGCGCCCCGCCTTCTGCGTCAGGTCGCGCAGCTTCGCCACGCCGCCCTTGAACCGGGTCAGCGTGTCCATGGGGAATTGCGGGTTGGTGCCGATCGGATACCAGGCGTCGCCATATTTCGCCGTGCGGCGCAGCGCCGGACCGCTTTCGCCGCCCACCCAGATCGGGATCGGCTGCTGCACCGGCTTGGGCGGGAACAGCACGTCGGAAAAGTTCACGTATTTGCCGGAGAATTTCGGCGCGTCGCTGGTCCACAGCTCCTTGCACGCCATCATGAATTCATCCGTCACCGCGCCGCGTTCCGCGAAGGGCGGTGCGCCGATCGCCTCGAACTCCTCCTTGCACCAGCCGGCGCCGATGCCCAGCGTGATGCGGCCCTTCGAAAGATAATCCAGCGTCGCGAGGATCTTGGCCGTCAGCACGGCCGGCCGGTGCGGCACCACCATCACCGAGGTGACGATGCGCAGCTTCGATGTTGAAGCGGCAATGAATGTCGCGGCGGTGAGCTGCTCCAGCCGGTCCGCGGCGGCGCCGGAGGGGAACTCGCCGGAATCGCTGTACGGATAGCGGGACGCGATGCTGGTGGGAATCATCACGTGGTCGCTGACCGTGACATAGTCGAAGCCCAGTTGCTCCGCTTCCGTGGCGATACGCACCAGGCTGTCGGGACCGATCAGGGGGCCACTGCTGGGGGCGCTGCATCCGATCTGCATTTGTTCCTCTCCGGCTTGAATTGCGCTTGCCGAGCCGATAGCACACGATGATGCGGCCTGGGGCAACCGGACGATGGTGCGCTCGGCAGACGGGGGGAGCACGATGGACTTCGGCATCCATTTCGGCACACGCGGCTGCCTGGCTTCGCGCGAGAACATCATGGCGCTGGGCCAGCGTGCCGAGGCGTTGGGCTATGCCTATCTGGGGATCGCCGATCATCTGATCGTGCCGGACCACACCAGCGTGCGGTATCCCTATACGGCGGATGGTGTCTGGCCGGGCACGCCGACCGGCGAGTGTTTCGATGCGATCGCCACGCTGTGCTTCCTGGCCGGCTGCACGCAGCGTATCAGGCTGCTGACCTCGGTCGCGGTGGTGCCGCACCGGCCGGCCGTGCTGGCGGCGAAGTTGTTCCTCACCGCCGATGCGCTGTCGAACGGGCGCGCGGTGGCCGGCGTCGGCGTTGGCTGGATGCGTGAGGAGTTCGAGGCGCTCGGCGCCCCCGCCTATGAAGCCCGCGGCGCGGTCACCGACGAGTACCTGCAGGCCTGGAAGACGCTGTGGACCGAGGCGAAGCCGGCGATGCACGGCCAGCACGTGCAGTTCGACAAGGTCGTGTTCATGCCGAAACCGGTGGCGCAGCCGCATCCGCCGATCTGGGTGGGCGGCGAAAGTCCCGCGGCACTGCGGCGCACGGTGAAGTATGGCGATGCCTGGTATCCGGTGTCGAACAACCAGAAGATCCCCTTGAACACCCCCGCCCGCTTGCGCGAAGGGGTGGCGCGGCTGCATCAGACGGCGGAGAAGGCGGGGCGCGATCCGGCGTCCATCGACATCGCCTATGTCTGGTTCATGCCGCCGAACTGGACGGCGCAGCCGGGCCCGGATGGCGGGCGGCAGATGTTCAGCGGCAGTGCCGCCGACATGCTGGAGGACGCGGCGGCGCTGAAGGCCGCCGGCGTGCGGCACGTCATCATCTATCTCCAGCGTCCCACGATCGAGGAGACGCTGGATGTCACGCAACGATTTGCGGAAGAAGTGATCAGCAAGGCATGACCGAAGACCTGACCTGGATTGAACGCGCGCCGCTTCCCGAACTGATGCAGGCGGCGGCGGAAAAGCGTGATGCTGCCTATGGCCGGGTGGTCTCGTATTCGCGCAAGGTGTTCATCCCACTCACCAAGCTGTGCCGCGACGTGTGCCACTATTGCACGTTCGCCGAGCGCCCGCGGGATGGGCGGCCGGCGTTTCTGTCGCCGGAGGATGTGCTGACCATCGCGCGCGCCGGCGCCGCGGCGGGTTGCACGGAAGCGCTGTTCACGCTGGGCGACAAGCCGGAGCTGCGTTACCGCGCGGCGCGGGAGGCTCTGGCCGCGCGCGGGCACGACACCACGGTGAGCTACCTGCGGGAGATGTGCGCGCTGGTGCTGAAGGAAACCAGCCTGCTGCCGCACGTGAACCCCGGCATCATGACGCGCGAGGAAATCGCCTCGATCCGCGAAGTGTCCGCCAGCCAGGGCATCATGCTGGAAAGCAGCAGCCCACGGCTGTGCGAACCCGGGCAGGTGCATTACGGCTCGCCGGACAAGGTGCCGGAGGTTCGGTTGGAGATGATGCGGCTGGCCGGGGAACTGGCCGTGCCGTTCACCACCGGCATCCTGATCGGCATCGGCGAGACCCGCGCCGAACGGCTGGAGTCACTGCTGGCGATCCGCGACCTGCACGACCGCTACGGCCATATCGGCGAGGTGATCGTGCAGAACTTCCGCGCCAAGCCGAAGACCAAGCGCGCCGACGCGCCGGAACCCGACCTGGACGACCTGCTGTGGAGCATCGCCGCCGCGCGCCTGCTGCTGCCGACCGACGTGCATGTGCAGGCGCCGCCGAACCTGTCGCCTGGAGTCTATGAGAAGCTGATCGGTGCCGGCATCGACGACTGGGGCGGCGTGTCGCCGGTGACGCCGGACCATGTGAATCCGGAAGCGCCCTGGCCGGAACTGGATGCGCTGGCCCGTCGCACCGCGGAGATGGGCAAGATCCTGGTGGCACGGCTACCGGCCTACCCGTCGCATGTCGCCGATGCGGATCGCTGGTTTGCTCCGAAGATCGCCACCCGCGTGCGGCAGATGGCGGACAGCGAGGGCTGGGCGCGTGACGACGAATGGGCGCCCGGCGCCGTCGTTACGCCGCAGCCGCGGCCGGCGCTGCTGGACAGCGTCGATCCGGCGATCGAGCGCGCCATCGCCAAGGCCTCCGCCGGTCGCCGGCTGGATGAGGCGGAGATCGTGGGGCTGTTTTCCGCCCGCGACGCGGACTACCACCGCGTCTGCACCGCAGCCGACGAGCTGCGCCAGGCGGTCAGCGGCGACGTCGTGCGCTACGTGGTGAACCGCAACATCAACTACACCAACATCTGTTACTACCGCTGCAAGTTCTGCGCCTTCTCCAAGGGCAAGACGCACGAGGCGCTGCGCGGCACGCCGTACGACCTCGACATGGAGGAGATCGTGCGTCGTGCGAAGGAAGCCTGGGACCGCGGCGCCACCGAGGTGTGCCTGCAGGGCGGCATCCATCCGGACTACA
The DNA here is from genome assembly GCA_963721065.1 of uncultured Alphaproteobacteria bacterium. Classification (GTDB taxonomy): domain Bacteria; phylum Pseudomonadota; class Alphaproteobacteria; order Acetobacterales; family Acetobacteraceae; genus CAWBLP01. The sequence continues at coordinate 154,479 of CAVRHO010000004.1, read as the reverse complement.
CCGGCGCCACCTATGTGGGCATCTGCAAGGCGATCAAGGCGGCGGTGCCGGGGATGCACCTGCATGCTTTCTCGCCGCTGGAAGTCACCCAGGGCGCGGCGACGCTGGGCATTTCCGTCCCGGAGTTCCTGGCGGAACTGAAGGACGCCGGCCTGGGCACGCTGCCGGGCACCGCGGCGGAAATCCTGGATGACGAGGTGCGGGCGATCATCTGCCCGGACAAGGTGAACACCGCCCAGTGGTCGGATGTGGTGCGGGCCGCGCACCGCCTGGGCCTGCGCACCACCTCCACCATCATGTACGGCCACGTGGAAACCCCGCTCTCCTGGGCTCGGCATCTGCTGGTGCTGCGCGACATCCAGGCGGAGACGGGCGGCTTCACCGAGTTCGTACCCCTGCCGTTCGTGCACATGGAAGCGCCGATGTATCTGCGCGGCATGGCCCGCAAGGGGCCGACGCTGCGCGAGGCGGTGCTGATGCACGCCGTGTCGCGGCTGGTGCTGCACCCGCTGATCACCAACATCCAGACATCCTGGGTGAAGATGGGGCCCGAGGGCGCGGCCATGTGCCTGGCGGCCGGTGCCAACGACCTCGGCGGCACGCTGATGAACGAAAGCATCTCCCGCGCCGCGGGAACGCAGCATGGGCAGGAGTTCCCGCCGGAAGCGATGGAGCCGCTGATCCAGGGCCTGGGCCGCATGCCGGTGCAGCGCGACACGATGTACCGCCCGGTGTCCAACGAACGGCGGGTGCATTCCTTCAACGCGCCGGAGCTGGCGCCGATCGTGCAAACTCCGCCCCGCAAGGTGTTGGCGGCGGAGTAGGGGGGGCGGCGCCGGCGGCTGCCGTGTCTCACCCGGCCTTGGCGGCCCCGGTCTTCCGGCGGGCCCGGGCGCCGGACCGGCGGCGACGCAGCAGGCCCAGGGCGGCCACACCCGCACCCAGCAGCGCCAGGCTGGACGGTTCCGGCGCCGGGGCCGCGCCGCCCTGGCTGATGATCGGCAGGTCCAGTGCGCCGCTGAACCCGTAGCTGTGCAGCTCGCCCGAGCCTGTGAACTGCGCGGCGACCAGTGTGCCGTCGATCGGTCCGTTGTTGGTCACGCTGGCATAGGGGCTGAGCACCGTGCCGCCGAATTCGGTGTGGAATGCCAGGCTGGTCGCGTCGATGAAGTTCCAGATCACGTGCCGGGCGTAGCTGGTCGGGTCCGTGAAATTCAGGCTGCCGGGCAGGCTGAGCGCACAGCCGGTGCTGCCGGCACAGCCGGGGATCGTGACGTTGATGACCAGGCTGCTGGCGCCGTTCAGGTCGATCCCGATGGAGGTGTTCGCCGCGAACAGGCTGCTGCTGACGTCGAGGACCGCCTGGCCGGCCGGATCCGGCGCGGCCGACAGGGTCGTCCTGTTGCCGACCACGAGCACGGAACTGTTCGACGACAGCCCGGCAAGCTGGCTCGACAGGGTCTTCATCGGCGTCTCGAAGGTGGTGGTGAAGTCCGGCAAACCCACGGCTGGCACGGCCGGCGCGGTGAGGCTGAGGGAAACCGGGCCGGACGTCGTGGCGCCGCCGTTCAGGTTGAGGTTGCCGGTGACCGTGCCGGCATAGGCCAGGCTGCCGCCATTCAGCGTGACGTTGCCGGTATCGCCGTTGATCCGCACCGTGCCGCCGTTGTTGAGCGTAACCTGCGCGGTATTGCTGCCGTTGATGGCGACATCGCCGCCGCTGCCGTTCACGCTCAGGCTGCCGGTGTTCGCGCCACCGACGAACACCGAACCGCCGGCATTCAACGTCGTCGGCGCGGCATTGGCCCCCAGCACGGCGACGTGGCCGGCGCCGCCGCTGACCGAGACCCGCCCGCTTCGGCCGTTGCTGCCGCCGATCGAGACGCTGCCGCCGTTGTTCAGCGACACCGAGCCGGTGTTCGACCCGCCGATGGCGATGTTGGAGATGGCGGTCGTTGCGCCGAAATGGCCGCTGTTGCTGCCGCCGACGAAGACGTCGCCGCCGCCGTTCAGGTTGAAGTTGCCACGGTTGCTGCCCAGCACCGTGACACCGCCGCCCTGATCCACGTTGAACCAGTTGCGCGACGTCTCATCCCCATAGACGGTCAGCGGAGAATAGGATGACGTGCCGGAAAGAAGTTTCAGCGCGAAGGTTGCGCCGCCGGTCATGTCGCCGCCGATAACCGTGCGCCCCTCGACATCGGCGCTGGTCGAGAAGTTCCCGAATACGATCGCATTGAATTCACTGAGGAAGTTGGTGCTGGCCGCCTGTGCGCCGACCGGCGCCGCGCTGCCAAACGCCGCCAGCAGGCAAGCGGCGCGGACGCTGCTGGTTCGCATCCGTCGATCTTTCTCCTGATATCAGGCTTCTATCGGAACAGGCAGGAACGCACTTCAGGCGTGTGGGCCAGATGTCTTTCCCGAAATCTGTCTCATTAATAGCCCGTATCGAGCGCGATTACAACCTGTGGTTGATGATGCGCCATGCGAAATTAGCGGTGCTCTCACGCAGTTTGACCTTGACGTGCCCGGTCAGGCCGCCCATGGGGCGCGGTCATGACTCACCCGGTACCCCTCGGCCCGTCCCAGGAGGCCCTCGCGACGCGAACGCCGACGCTCACCGTCGTCGTGCCCTGCTACAATGAGCGCCTGAACGTCGTGCCCATGGTGGACCGGCTGGCCGCGGCATTGGCCGGCGTCGCGTGGGAGGCGATTTTCGTCGATGACGACAGCCCGGACGGCACCGCCGCCGAGGTGCGTCGCATCGCCCAGATCGACCCGCGCATCCGCTGCATCCGGCGGGTCGGCCGGCGCGGCCTGGCCTCGGCCGTGATCGAGGGCGCGCTCGCGTCATCCGCCGAGTTCGTCGCGGTGATCGACGGCGACCTGCAGCACGACGAGACGCAACTGCCGGTCATGCTGAGCAAGCTGCAGACGCACGCGTGGGATCTGGTGGTGGGCAGCCGCCATGTCGCCGGCGGCACGAACGCCGGCCTCGCGGGGCGCTGGCGGCACGCGTTGTCGGACGGCGGAATCTGGCTGGCGCAGCGGTTCCTGCCGGTGAAGCTCAGCGACCCGATGAGCGGCTATTTCATGATGCCGCGGGCGTTGTTCGAGGAACTGGCGCGCGACCTGGCCGGCCAGGGCTTCAAGATCCTGTTCGACCTGGTGCTGAGCGCGCCGGCGCCGCTGCGCGTGCTGGAGATCCCGGTGCAGTTCCGCGCCAGGATGGCGGGCGAGAGCAAGCTGGATGCGCTGGTGGTGGCGCAGTTCGGCGGGCTGCTGCTGGACAAGGTGCTGGGCGGCGTGCTGCCCATGCGCTTCGTGTCGTTCGCCCTGGTCGGTGCGCTGGGTGTGATCGTGCACCTGGCCGTGCTGGTGCTGCTGCGCCAGACCACCGGCCTGGCATTCGAGATCGAGCAGACCGTCGCAACGATCGTGGCGATGGTGTTCAACTTCCAGCTCAACAACGCCGTGACCTATCGCGACCAGCGCCTGCGCGGCCCGGCTCTGTGGCGCGGGCTGCTGCTGTTCATGGCGGTCTGCGGCCTGGGCGCGATCGCCAATATCGGCATCGCCCAGACGCTGTACAACTCCCACACCTGGTGGACCATCGCCGGCGCGACCGGCGCCGTGATCGGCGTGGTGTGGAACTACGCGGTTTCGGCCACGCTGGTGTGGCGAGCGCGCTAGGCTGCCAGCCCTGGTGTGGCGGGCGCGCTAGGCTGCCAGCCCTGGTGTGGCGGGCCCGCTAGTCCGCCAGCCGCAGCAACGCCTGGGTCAGCACGCGTGTCCCCGCCGCGAGCTGGCCCGCTGACGCATACTCCGCCGGATTGTGGCTGATCCCCTCCCGGCACGGCACGAAGATCATCCCCGTCGGGCACACCGGCACAACGAACTGCGCGTCGTGGAAGGCGCCGGACGGCATGCGCATGTGCCCCAAACCCTGCGCCGCGGCCGCCTGTTCCACCGCGTCCACCACGGTCGGGTGGAAGGCCACCGGCAGGGCATGGAAGGTTTCCTCCACCGCCACGCCGGCGTCGCGCACCGCCGCCTGCACGGTGCCCGGGATCGCGTCGCCGCGCGCCAGCAGCACCGCGGCCTCCGGGTGACGGAAATCGATGGAGAAGCGCACCCGGTTCGCCACCGAGTTGGATGTGTTCGGCTCCACCACGATCCGGCCCACGGTGAAGCGCAGCACGTCCTTCGGGTCGTGCATCAGCCGGTTCAGCGCTGCGATCGCGCGCACCATGTCCTGCACGGCGTCGCGCCGCAGCGCCAGCGGCGTGGTGCCGGCATGGGCCGTGTCGCCGGTGAGCGTCACGGTGAACCAGCGGCTGCCCTGGATGCCGGTGACCACGCCGACATCCAGCCCGTCGCGTTCCAGCCGCGGCCCCTGCTCGATATGCGCCTCGACATAGGCGTGCGGCGTGCCGCCCAGGGCGCGCCGGGGCAGGTCGGCTTCCGCCGCCAGGTGCTGTGCCAGGGCGTCGGCGAAGCGCACGCCGTCAGGATCCACCACGTCGGCGAAGGCGGAGACCGGCTTGAAGCCGCTCCAGGCCATGCTGCCCATGCAGCCCGGGGCGAAGCGGCCGCCTTCCTCATTGGTCCAGGCCACCACCTCGATCGGCCGGCGCGGCGTCACCCCGGCATCGTGCAGCGCCGTCAGCGCCTCCAGCCCGGCGAGCACGCCGTAGATGCCGTCGAACCGCCCGCCCTGGGGTTGGGTGTCCATATGGCTGCCGGTCACCACCGGCGCCGCATCCGGGTCGCGGCCCGGAACGCGCAGCCACAGGTTGGCGGCGTCATCGACCGACACCGCGGCGCCGATCTCCTGCGCCCAGCCGACCAGCAGGCGACGGGCCTGGCGGTCCAGTTCGGTGAGGCAGGCGCGGTTGACGCCCTCGCCGGGGATGGCGCCGATGGCTGCCATCTGCATCAGCCGGTCCCACTGGCGGGCTTCACTGACCGCGGCAACGGCGTTCGGGGCGGACTCGGACATGCGTTCTCCAGGGGCGGCGTGGTCAGGATCAGGGCAGGGACTGCACCAGCCGGTCGCAGTTGCTGCGGCCGGACATCAGGCAGTCCCCGATGGCCGATTGGTTATGCAAGGCCCGCACCAGAAACAGGCCCAGCACCAGCAGCAACAGCGTGACCGCCACCCCGGCCAGGCTGGCGGTCTGCCGGTTCGCGGTCTCCTGCTCCTCGGTGTCCCGCGCCCAGCGGCCTTGCTGATACATTGTCGCCTCCCGGACGCGGCCTGCTGCAGCATCCGTCCTGCCGCCCAGGTTTGTCCCTTCGCCACCCGCCGCGCAAGCATGTTCGCAATTGTTGACGGTCCGGCCCGCCTGTAGGCTGCCGCCATGTCCCGCCAGGCCGTGGATCACCTCAGCACAGACGCGCGGTTCGCGGCGCTGATCCGGCGGATCGGCCCGCCGCGGCTGGGCGTGCAGCGCCAGCGCAGCCCGTATGAGGCGCTGATGCGGGCCATTGCCCACCAGCAACTGCACGGGCGCGCGGCGCAGGCGATCCTGGCCCGGTTCGCGGCGCTGTATCCCGGCGACGACTTTCCGGCGCCCGAACAGGTTCTGGCGACCGACGACGCCACCCTGCGCGGCTGCGGCTTCTCCGCCTCCAAGATCGCCGCCCTGCGCGACATCTGCGCCAAGACGCTGGACGGCACGGTTCCCAGCCGCCGAACCTCGCTGCGGCTGACCGACGAGGACCTCATCGCCCGGCTGACCACGATCCGCGGCGTCGGGCAGTGGACGGTGGAGATGCTGCTGATCTTCACCCTGGGCCGGCCGGACGTGCTGCCGGTGGACGATTTCGGGGTGCGCGACGGCTACCGCGTGCTGTTCGGCACGGACGCGCAGCCCAAGCCCCGGGCGCTGGCGGAACTCGGCCTGCCCTGGGCGCCCTGGCGGTCCTTCGCCGCCTGGTATCTGTGGCGCGCGTCGGACGAGGCGAAGCTGGCCAAAGTGGCAACGTCCCGGGCCTGAGCGCCGCCATCCCGGTCTCACCCCTGCGTGACCGGCGAACCGCGGCGCTGCACAGCCGTAATGGAAACGGGACGAGCCCGTGCCAACCCCCAAGGCCAACCATCGCCGAGGCCACAGGATGGACGATCCACAGGCCGCGCCGCGCCCGGACGACGCGGCGCGGGACGAATTGACTCACGCATCATACGCCGAGGACGGCGCTCCGGAGGGTGAGGACACGCAACGTACCGGCGGGTGGTGGACCCGCTGGCGGCGGCGCATCGGCTTCGCCGCGGCGGCCGTGGTTCTGCTCGCGGTGGTGCTGGGCGGCGTGTGGTGGTGGCTGAGTACGCGCAACATCGTCAGCACCAACGATGCGCAGATCGACGGCTACATTACCCGCCTGGCGCCGGAGGTTTCCGGGCGGGTCACCTCGCTGCTGATCACCGACAATCAGCATGTGACCGCCGGCCAGCCGCTGCTGAGGATCGATCCGCAGGAATACCAGGTGAAGCTGCAGCAGGCGCAGGCCCGCAAGGTGAATGCGGAAGCCCAGGTGGCGCAGGCGCGGGCCCAGGTGGTGGTGCGGCAGGCGGCGGTGGACCAGGCGCAGGCGAAGTTGCGCGTGGCGCAGGCCGCCCGGGTGAAGGCGCAGCAGACCTACAGCCGGGACCAGTCGCTCGAACCGCATGGGGTCTCGCAACAACAGGTGGACAACGCCGTTGCGGCGCTGCATTCCGCCCAGGCCCGGCAGGATGCGGCCGATCAGGCGATCGAGGCGGCGCAGGCCCAGGTGAAGGCGGCGAAGGCGGGCGTGCAACAGGCCCAGGCGGCGGTGCAGCGGGCCGAGGCCGATATCGCCGCGGCGAAACTGCAACTCTCCTATTGCACGATCGATGCGCCGGTCAGCGGCACCATCGCGCATCGCACGGTTGCCACGGGCGATTACGTTCATCCGGGGCAGGCGCTGTTCGCCATTGTGCACGACAAGGTCTGGGTCACCGCCAACTTCAAGGAGACGCAGCTTGCATCGATGAAGGTGGGCGATCCGGTGCGGATCAGCGTCGATGCGGTGCCGTCCGTTACCTTCAACGGCAAGGTGCAGGGCTTTCAGCACGGAACCGGCTCGGTGTTCAGCGTATTGCCGGCGGAGAATGCGACCGGCAACTACGTGAAGGTGGTGCAGCGGGTGCCGGTGAAGATCGTGTTCGACGACAAGCGCGTCAAACACCACCGGCTGTTTCCCGGCATGTCGGTCGAGCCGAGCGTGCGGGTGCGATGAGGGCGCGGCGGGATGTGCGTGTGGTGGGGTATCCTGCTGGTTTTGCTGCCGCGACAGAGCACGTTACACAGGACCATCCGTATGTATCGCGTCGATCTGCCTGCATTGGCGGTAGACAACGACACGCGCCATGACGCAGGCGCTGCCCCGTTCCGCCGCCGGCGATCGCAATCCATGGTTGATCGCGATGGTGGTGTCGATCGCAACCTTCATGGAAGTGCTCGACATCACCATCGTCAATGTCGCGCTGACGCATATCGCCGGCAGCCTGGCGGCGAGCCTGGACGAGGCCACCTGGATCCTCACCAGCTACCTGGTCGCCAACGCGATCGTGCTGCCGATCAGCGGCTGGCTGGCCAATGTGCTGGGGCGCAAGCGATTCTACATGATCTGCGTGGCGCTGTTCACCGCCAGCAGCGTCCTGTGTGCGGCGGCCAACTCGCTGACCATGATGTTGCTGGCGCGCACGTTGCAAGGCGCCGGCGGTGGCGGGCTGGCGCCTACCGAACAGTCGATCTTCGCCGACACGTTCCCGCCGGAGAAGCGCGCGCAGGCCTTCGCGCTGTACGGCGTCACCGTGGTCACCGCGCCGGCCGCCGGTCCGGTGCTCGGCGGCTGGCTGACGGATGCGTTTTCCTGGCACTGGTGCTTTCTGATCAACCTGCCAGTGGGGCTGCTGTCGCTGACGCTGGTGCAGCTTTTCGTCACCGAGCCGCCCGCCCTGCAGCAGGAGCGGCGGCAGTTGCTCGCCGGGGGGCTGCGTGTGGATTACATCGGCTTTGCGCTGGTGGTGCTGGGGTTTGGCGCGCTGCAGATCATGCTGGATCGGTATCAGCGCGATGACGGGTTTTCCTCCAGCTTCATCACCGGCCTGGCCATCGTCGCGGCAACCTGCCTGGTCGTGCTGGTGATCTGGGAGATGCTGCATCCGCAGCCGGTGATGAACGTGCGGCTGCTGCGGTCGCGCGCGTTCGCAATTTCCTGCCTGATGATGTTCCTGGTGTTCTTCACGCTGATCAGCACCACGCAACTGCTGCCGCAACTGTCGCAGGAGCTGCTGGGCTACAACGCGTTGCAGGCCGGGTTCACCCTGGCCTATGGCGGGATGGCGACGCTGATCGTGATGCCGATCGCCGGCTTCGTCACCGGGCGCTACGTGCAGCCGAAATGGCTGATCATGGGCGCGCTGATCGGCACCGGGTGGGGGCTGCTGTCGAATTCCGGCCTGGACCTGAACATGGGATTCTGGAACCTGGCGACGGCGCGCATCACGCAGGTTGTCTGGCTGCCGCTGCTGTTCATTCCGCTGAGCGCGGTGTCCTATGTCGGTGTGCCGCCGGACCGCAACAACGAAGCGTCGGCGATGCTGAACCTGATGCGCAACCTTGGCGGCAGTGTTGGCGTGTCGGTGGTCACGACGGTGCTGCAACAGCGCACGCAGTTCCATCATGCGCGGCTGGCGTCGCATATCACCGCCTACAACGGGTATGGGTGGGGCGTGCCGCTGGCGCATATCGCGCACGTCGTGCAGCGGCAGGCGTCGATGATGAGCTACCTCGATATCTTCTGGCTGTTGGGGATTCTGGCGTTGTGTATCTGGCCGCTGGCGCTGTTCCTGCCGCGCATGCCCAAGGGGGCGGGTCCGTCACACTGAGGGGCGGCGGTTCCCGGCGAGTGGGCGGAGTGCTTCGCGGCGTGTACTGCTGGGGTGGATTGTCCTTCAGAGGAAGCTTTGAAACCGGCGAGCAGGACTCGAGCGCTTCGGTCATGGCCGGGCCTGACCCGGCCATCTACCCCGTAACGATCGGGCTGGCGCGCACGGGAACACGACTGGACGGGGGCAGATGGCCGGGTCAGGCCCGGCCATGACGCGGGAGAGCTGCGTCGCCGGCGGGGCAGGGCCGGTCACAACTCGGGAAAGCGGCGCCGATTGCAGCCCCCCTCCGCGCGCAGGGATCACTCGATCGCGCTGGCGGACTTGGCGATCTCTCGCAGTGCGAACTTCTGGATCTTCCCCGTGGACGTCTTGGGAATATCGCGGAACACGAAGCTCCGCGGCACCTTGAAGTGCGCCAACCGCTCGCGGCAGAACGCACGCAGTTCGTCGGCCGAAACACTGGCGCCCGGCTTCAGCTCGACGAACGCGCAGGGGGTCTCGCCCCACTTCTCATCCGGCTGGGCCACGACGGCGGCGCTCAGGATCGCGGGGTGGCGATACAGCGTGTCCTCCACCTCGATCGAGGAGATGTTCTCGCCGCCGGAAATGATGATGTCCTTCGACCGGTCGCGGATCTTCACGTAGCCGTCCGGCTGCATCACCGCCAGGTCGCCGGTGTGGAACCAGCCGCCGGCGAAGGCCTTGTCCGTGGCGTCCGGGTTCTTCAGGTAGCCCTTCATCGTGATGTTGCCGCGGAACATGATCTCGCCCATGGTCTCGCCGTCCCACGGCACCGGCTCCATCGTCTCGGGATCCAGCACCGTCATCACCTCCTGCAGCGGCGTGCGCACGCCTTGGCGGCCGTTGCGTTCGGCGCGGCGGTCGATCGGCATCTGCGCCCAGGCCTCATGCTTGGCGCAGACCGAGGCCGGGCCGTACACCTCGGTCAGCCCGTACACATGCGTCAGTTCGATGCCGATATTCTCCACGCCCTCGATGATCGCGGCGGGCGGCGCCGCGCCGGCGACCTGGCCGGCGATCCGGTGGGTCACGCCGGCGCGCAGTTCCTCCGGCGCGTTGATCAGCATGGAATAGACGATCGGTGCGCCGCACATATGCGTCACGCCTTCGCGGCGGATTGCGTCCCACGCGGCCTTCGCCTCCACCCGGCGCAGGCACACGTTCACCCCCGCGCGCTCCGCCACCGTCCAGGGGAAGCACCAGCCGTTGCAGTGGAACATCGGCAGCGTCCACAGATACACGGCGTGATGCGGCATGCCCCAGTTCAGGATGTTGCTCACCGCATTCAGGTGTGCGCCGCGGTGGTGGTACACCACGCCCTTCGGGTCGCCCGTGGTGCCCGACGTGTAGCTGAGCGAGATCGCGTCCCACTCGTCCGGCGGCGCCTGCCAGGCGTAGTCCGGATCGCCCTCGGCCAGCAGCGCCTCATAGGTCAGGTCGCCCAGCAGCTCGCCGTCCTGGCAGGCGGGGTCGTCGATGTCGATGACCAGGGGCTTCTGCTCCAGCAGCTTCAGCGCCGGGCCGATCACCGGGGAGAACTCGCGGTCGGTGATCAGCACCCGCGCGCCGCCGTGCTGCAGCATGAAGGCGATGGTCGGCGCGTCCAGCCGCGTGTTCAGCGTGTTCAGCACCGCGCCGCACATCGGCACGCCGAAATGCGCCTCGTACATCGGCGGCGTATTGGGCGCCATCACCGCGACGGTGTCGTTCCGGCCGATGCCGCGCCGAACCAGGGCCGAGGCCAGGCGGCGGCAGCGGGCATAGGTTTCGCGCCAGGTGTAGCGCTCGCTGCCGTGCACCACGGACGGCTTGTCCGGATAGACGTAGGCGGCGCGTTCCAGGAAGGTGAGGGGGGTCAGCGGCGCGTAATTGGCCTCATTCCTGTCGAGACCTGTCAAAAAGGCGCTGTTGCCCGGCATGGTGTTCCTCCGCGTACTGTGCGTAAGCTATCGCGCGGCAGTCCCGCGCGCCAAGCGCCGCCGCGATACCGTGCCTGTCCGACACGCCGTCCATCTGAAATGCCAGCGGGTAAAACGGGAGGGTGACTGATCATGGCCATCCAGGCCTTTGGCTATCTCGGCATAGGCGCCGACAAACTCGACGACTGGACGGAGTTCGCCACCCGCACGGTGGGCATGCAGTCCGTGGACCGCGGCGCCGCCGGCCGCGCCTTCCGCATGGACGACCGCAGCCAGCGGGTGTTCGTCGATCCCGCGCTGGCGAATGGCGAGCGGGTGTTCGGCTGGGAGGTGGCGGATGCCGCAGCCCTCGATGCACTGGCCGGGAAGCTGGACGCCGCCGGCGTGGCGGTCCGGCAGGAGCCGGCGGCGCGGGCGGACCAGCGCTTCGTGTCCGGGCTGATCTCCTTCGCCGACCCGGTCGGCAACCGGATGGAAGCGTTCCACGGCCCCATGCTGGCCGACACGCCTTTCGCACCGGGCCGGTCGATCTCCGGCTTCCGCACCGGTCCGCTGGGTATCGGCCACGGCGTGCTCAGCGTGCCCCGCATGTCCGACGTCCTGCCCTTCTACCTCGACCTGCTCGGCTTCCAGGTCAGCGACTACATCCTGAAGCCGGTCGCCGCCTACTTCCTGCACGTCAATGCGCGTCACCACAGCCTGGCGCTGTTCGAGGGCGGGCGCTCCGGCATGCACCACCTGATGGTGGAATTCTTCATGCTGGATGACATCGGGCAGGCCTATGACCTGGCCCGGTCGCAGCCCGACCGCGTGGCGGTCACGATGGGCCGCCACCCGAACGACCTGATGACCTCGTTCTACATGCGCACGCCCGCCGGCTTCATGGTGGAATGCGGCTGGGGCGGCCGGGAAGTGGACGAGACCTGGAAGCCCCAGGAGATGGACACCGTCATGAGCTTCTGGGGCCATGACGGGCTGTTCGACACCCTGGCGGACGGACCGCCGCCCGCCGGCGCCGAACCGCCGCCCTCGCCCCCGGTCCGGCGGGCGCCGCTGCAGGTGATGCCGGGCAATTTCCAGCCGATGCACGGCGTGTGCCCGTGGTGGGACGGGATGGCCGGCCGCTCCTGACCGGGGCGGGGCGCGCCTTGCCCCCCGGCTCTGTCGGGGCAGGCGCGTTGAGGGTATGAAGCCGGTACTGACGCAGTGCCGCCCGGCCCGCGACTGCAACTCCGAACCGCGCCGGCAAAGGACGACGCCTTGACCACAGTGCATTATCTCGATGCGAACGCCAGTGAACCGCTGCGGCCGGAGGCGCGCCTGGCGGTACTCGCCGCGCTGGAGGTGACCGGAAATCCGTCGTCGGTACACAGTGCCGGACGCACGGCACGCCGGCTGCTGGAGGACGCGCGGGAGACGCTTGCCGCCCGGTTCGGCGGGCAGCCGGCCGATCTGGTGTTCACCTCCGGCGGTACGGAAGCCGATGCACTGGCGATCCACAGCATGGCGCGCGGCCGGCGCGTCATCATCGGTGCGACGGAACACGATGCCGTCCGCAGCGCCGCCCCGGACGCAGAGGTGCTGCCGGTGGACGCCCGTGGCATCGCCGACCTGGACGCCCTGGCCTCCCTGCTGGCGGATGGGCCGCCGGCCCTGGTCTGCCTGATGCTGGCCAACAACGAGACCGGCACGATCCAGCCGGTGGCCGAGGCCGCCGAATTCTGTCGCCGCCACGACGCGCTGCTGCATGTCGATGCGGTGCAGGCGGCGGGGCGGATGCCGGTGGACCTGCGCGCCCTGGGCGCTCACAGCCTGGCCCTGTCGTCGCACAAGCTCGGCGGTCCGGCGGGGGCCGGCGCGCTGCTGCTGGCGCCCGAGGTTGCGTCGGTGACGCCGCTGATCGCCGGCGGTGGGCAGGAACGGGGGCGGCGTGGCGGCACCCCGCCCGTCGCCGTCATCGCGGGTTTCGCCGCCGCCGCCCAGGCGGCCGTGGGGACCGCCGCCGCCGCGGATCTCGCGCTGTCACTGGGCAAGCTGCGTGAGCTGATCGAGCAGGAGGCGACCGCCTGCGGTGCCCAGGTCTGTGGCGCCGGCGCGCCGCGACTGCCCAACACCACCTGCCTCGCGCTGCCGGGGATCCGGTCGGACGCACAGGTGATCGCGCTCGACCTGGACGGCATCGCCGTCAGCGCCGGCGCGGCCTGCAGCTCCGGCAAGGTGGCGGCCAGCCATGTGCTGCAGGCGATGGGGCTGGGCGCGCTGGCCGGGCAGGCGATCCGGGTGTCGCTGCCCTGGAACGCCACCATCGCCGACGTGGCGGCGTTCGTTCCGACCTATCGCCGCATGGCAGACCGGCTGCGCAACATCGGCGGTTCTTCCCCCTTGGCGCAGGACGCTGCCTGAGACCACATTAGCTGCCATGACCAGTGCAGCTCCTTCATCGCCGAACCGTCCGGTGTATCTGGACAACCAGGCCACCACCCGCTGCGACCCGCGCGTGCTGGATGTCATGCTGCCGTTCTTCAGCGAGCAGTACGGCAACCCGCACAGCGTGGAGCACGCGATGGGGCAGGCGGCCGAGGCCGCTGTGGACAAGGCGCGCGGCCAGGTGGGCGACCTGATCGGCGCCGACAGCAAGGAAATCGTCTTCACCTCCGGCGCCACCGAGAGCAACAACATTGCCATCAAGGGCGCTGCCCGCTTCGCCGCCCGCATGGGCACCGAGCGCAAGCGCGTGGTCACCGTCGCCACCGAGCACAAATGCGTCCTGGAATCGGTGCGCGACCTGAAGGACGAGGGGTTCGAGCCGGTGTTTCTGCCCGTCCGCGGCGACGGGCTGCTGGACCCGGAGGTGCTGCGGGACGCGCTGCAGGAGCCGACGCTGCTGGTCAGCGTCATGGCGGTGAACAACGAGATCGGCGTGGTGCAGGACATCCCCGCCCTGGCGGCGATCGCCAAGGAAGCCGGCGCGCTGTTCCACACCGACATCGCTCAGGCGGTGGGCAAGATCCCGCTGGACCTGACCGGGTGGAAGGTCGATCTGGCCTCGATCAGCGGGCACAAGATCTACGGCCCCAAGGGCGTCGGCGCGCTGTTCGTGCGGCGCCGGCCGCGGGTGCGCGTGGCGCCGCTGTTCTCGGGTGGCGGGCAGGAGCGGGGGCTGCGCTCCGGCACGCTGCCGGCGCCGCTGATCGTCGGGCTGGGCGAGGCCTGCCGCCTGGCGCAGGGTGAGATGGCCGCGGAAGCCGAGCGGATCGGCGGATTGCGGACGCGCTTGCTGCGCGGGTTGCAGGAGGCGCTGCCGGGGATCGTGGTGAACGGCAGCATGGAGGCCCGCATCCCGGGCAACCTGAACGTCACCTTCCCGGAGGTCTCCGCCACCGACCTGATGGCGCGGGTGCCGGATCTGTGCGTATCCACCGGATCGGCCTGCTCCTCTGCCGTGGTGGAGCCGTCCTACGTGCTGCGCGCGATCGGTTTGCCGGACGAGGCGGCAGCGCGCACCTTGCGGATCGCGGTCGGACGTTTTACCTCGCCCGCCGATGTGGACTTCGCGGCGGCAGCGCTGGCGGCAGCGCATGCCGGCGCCCCGGCGCCAGCCGCGGCCTGAACGGAACACCCCTGAATGCCGAAGATGACGTTTATCGAGCAGAATGGCACGCGCCGTGAGGTTGACGCGCCGCTCGGCCTGTCCGTGCTGGAGATCGCGCACAAGCACGGCGTGGATATCGAGGGCGCCTGCGAAGGCTCGCTGGCCTGCTCCACCTGCCACGTGGTCGTGGATAAGGCCTGGTTCGGCAAGCTCGCCCCGCCTACCGAGGACGAGGAGGACATGCTCGACCTGGCCTTCGCGCTGGAGGAAACGTCGCGCCTGGGTTGCCAGATCGTGATGACCGAGGCGCTGGACGGGCTGGTGGTGAAGCTGCCGGCGGGCACCCGCAACATGATGAACGAGTAACGCAGCATGCGGATCGTCGTGGCCATGTCGGGCGGGGTGGACAGTTCCACCGTCGCCGGGTTGCTGCGTGAGGCCGGGCACGAGGTGATCGGCGTCACGCTGCAACTGTACGACCACGGCGCGGCGACCGGGCGCAAGGGCGCCTGCTGCGCCGGGCAGGACATCCACGACGCCCGCCGGGTGGCCGATACGCTGGGCATCCCGCACTACGTCATCGACGCCGAGGAGCGGTTCGCCCGCGCCGTGATCGCCGACTTCGCCGACAGCTATGCCGCCGGGGAAACGCCGGTGCCGTGCGTGCGCTGCAACCAGTCGGTGAAGTTCACCGACCTGGCGGCGCTGGCGCGCAGCCTGGGGGCGGAGCGGCTGGCCACCGGCCACTACGTGCGCCGCGTGGACGGTCCGGACGGCCCCGAACTGCACCGCGCCGCCGACCCGGCGCGCGACCAGAGCTGGTTCCTGTTCGCCACCACGCGCGAGCAACTGGCGTTCAGCCTGTTCCCGCTGGGCGGCATGCCGGACAAGCGCGCCGTGCGGGCCGAGGCCGAGCGGCTGGGGCTGGCGGTGGCGGAGAAACCGGACAGCCAGGATATCTGCTTCGTGCCGTCCGGGCGCTACACCGACGTGGTGGGGCGCCTGCGGCCGGATGCCGGGGCGGCCGGGGAGATCGTCAGCCAGGACGGCCGGGTGCTGGGCCGGCATGACGGGGTGATGCGCTACACGGTGGGCCAGGCGCGTGGCCTGGGTTCGGCGGCGATGGACGGCGGCCAGCGTCAGGTTGTGCTGGCGACCGAGCCGGGCACCCGCCGCGTGGTGGTGGGCCCGCGTGACAGCGGCACGCGCCACGTTGCCCTGGGCGAGGTGAACTGGCTGGCGGCGCCGCCGGCCGAGGGGCTGCGCTGCTGTGTGAAGCTGCGGGCGCGTGAGGCGCCGCAGCCGGCCGTGGTGCGGGCAACGGCGGATGGGGCAGTGGTGCTGCTTGACGCGCCGGCGCTGCCGGCGCCGGGGCAGGCCTGCGTGTTCTATGAGGGTGACCGGGTTCTGGGCGGCGGCTTCATTCGTCGTTCGACCCCGGTTGACGATCAGGGGGTTGGGACGCTATGTCCCCGGCCTCCCGGCTGGATGGCGGCGTAGCTCAGCGGTAGAGCAGGGGAATCATAATCCCTTGGTCGGTGGTTCAAATCCGCCCGCCGCTACCATCCAGGCCCGTGGGAACATTGCCCGGTTCGAATGTTCGTATGTGGTGCGCATTCGACCTACAGGTGCCTTGCCGCACATTGGCAGAACGCAGCGATCAGCCCGGTTGGTCACGCCGGCGCCAAGCACCGCACCAAGCACCGGCGCACCAAGCACGCGGCGCACCAAGTGCGGTCGCGCCAGGCATGGGCGCGGGGGCGCGCCGCGCGTGGCCCGACCTGAGGCGTGGCCTTCTTCTGGCGGTGTCGAACTGACCTCGGGTTTGCGCCCATCAGCCCGCGAGTGGTTACCGTTCGTGTGAAGATCACATGCCGCGGGAGGATCAGCACGATGCATCTGGGCCTGGATTTGGGAACCTCGGGCGTGAAGGCGGTGCTGCTGGACGCGGCGGGGGCCGTCGCCGCCCAGGCCACCGCACCGCTGCCCATCGCCCATCCGCACCCGCTGTGGAGCGAGCAGAACCCGGCGGACTGGTGGCGCGCGGCGTGCTCGGCGGTGGCCTCGCTGCGGCGTGGGCACGACCTGGCCGGGGTACGCGGCATCGGCCTGTCCGGCCAGATGCACGGCGCGGTGCTGCTGGACGCGGCCGGCCAGGTGCTGCGACCGGCCATGCTGTGGAATGACGGCCGCGCCCATGCCGAGTGTGCGGAACTGGAGACAGCCGAACCCCGGTCACGCGCCATCACCGGCAACCTGGCGATGCCCGGTTTCACCGCGCCGAAGCTGCTGTGGGTCCGCCGGCACGAACCGGACGTGTTCGCCCGGGTGCACCGGGTGTTGCTGCCGAAGGACTGGCTGCGCCTGCGCATGACCGGTGAGGCGGTGTCCGACATGTCCGACGCCGCCGGCACGCTGTGGCTGGATGTGGGCGCGCGCCGCTGGTCACCGGAGATGCTGGCGGCGACGGGCCTGGCCGAGGCGCAGATGCCGCGCCTGGTGGAAGGCTCCGGGATCGCCGGTCGCCTGCGCCCGGACATCGCTGGTGAGTGGGGCGTGCCGGCGGGAATTCCGCTGGCGGGCGGGGCAGGGGACAACGCAGCGGGTGCCGTTGGGGTAGGGTGCATCGCGCCGGGCCAGGCGTTCGTTTCACTCGGAACGTCCGGGGTGGTGTTCGTGGCGGATGCCGGCTTCCTGCCGGATCCCGGTCGCGCCGTGCATGCGTTCTGCCATTGCCTGCCGGGCATGTGGCACCGCATGTCGGTCATCCTGTCGGCAGCGGCGTCGCTGGCATGGTGGTCACGGGTGGCCGGCGCGGACGAGGCCGGGCTGCTGGCGGACCTGGAACAGGATGGCATCGGCAGCGACAACCGCCTGGTGTTCCTGCCGTACCTCTCCGGGGAGCGTACACCGCACAACAATGCGGAAGCGACCGGCGCGTTTGTCGGCGTGACCTCTGCGCATGGCCGCGCCGACCTGACCCGTGCCGTTCTGGAAGGCGTGGCTTTCGCACTCGCAGACGGGCTGGATGCACTGGAAGCTCGCGGCGGTCGCATCGCGTCCTTCACCGCGATCGGGGGCGGCGCGCGAAGTCCTGCGTGGCTGCGCATCCTGGCCGCGGCACTCGACCGCCCGCTGCGAACCGTGCAGGGCGGAGAGGTCGGCCCGGCGCTCGGCGCCGCCCGCCTGGCGCGCATCGCCAGCGGCGACGGTGGTGTGGCGGGCACCTGCATGCCACCACCGACCGCACAGGAGTTTGCGCCGGATCCCGGGCTGGCGGCACAACTGGCACCACGGCGTGACATGTTCCGCGAGTTGTATCCGGCGCTTTTTCCGCGTGACGGGGCCGGCGCTGGGCGGCCACCCGCTTGCTGACAGGTTGGTGAGTGGGGCGACTGCTACGTCGGAGAGCGGGGCGACAGCGCTCCTAACACGCCGTGACAGACGCGGGCTTCCTGGGCGTGGACTGGTGAGGACCAGCACCGCTCTGCGTAGTGAGGACCAGCACCGCTCTGCGTAGTGCGGACCAGCACCGCTCTGCGTAGTGAGGACCAGAACCGCTCTCCGTAGCGCGGACCAGCACCACTCTCCCGCGTCATGGCCGGACCTGATCCGGCCATCTACCCCCGACAGCGCGTGTTCCGCTTCATCCCGACCCGATCGTTCCGGGGTGGATGGCCGTGTCAGGCACGGCCATGACGCGAAGGACTGGTGTCGGCGCTCCTATCTTGACGCGTTTGGGGCGCAGGCCTGCAATCCACAACTTTCAGGCCGTACGATCAGCTCATCCAGTTGCCGCCATCGATGTTGTAGGTCTGGGCCACGACATAGTCGGCATCGCTGCTGGCCAGGAACACGGCAAGGCCGGCGATCTCCTCCGGGCGTGCCATGCGGCCGATCGGTACCGCCGCACCGACGCGTCGTTTCTTCTCGCCGACGGGCAGATGTTCGGCCTGGGCGAAGCGGCGATCGACGTCATCCCAGTGCTCGTTGTCCACCACGCCCGGCGCGATCGCGTTGACGTTGATGCCGTGCTGAATCAGGTTCAGCCCCGCACTCTGGGTGATGCTGATCACCGCGGCCTTGGATGCGCAGTACACCGCGACCAGCGGTTCCCCGCGCCGGCCGGCCTGCGACGCCATGTTGATGATCTTGCCGCCGCGGCCTTGCTGGATCATCTGCTTCGCCACGGCCTGCAGTGTGAACAGCACGCCTTCGACATTCACGTCGAACACGCGGTGAAAACCGGCGCGGGTGATATCGACGATCGGCGCCAGGTCGAACAAGGCCGCGTTGTTCACCAGTACGTCGATGCCGCCGAACGCCGCCACCGTGGACGCGACCATGCCGTCGATCGATTCCTCTCGCGTGACATCGGCCTGCAAGGCGATGGCTGCGTCGCCGAGCGGCGTTGCGGTGGCGAGCGCGGCTTCGCCGTTGATGTCGGCGATTGCGACACGTGCACCCTCGGCCACGAAGCGTTCCGCCATGGCGCGGCCAATGCCGCGTGCGGCGCCGGTGATCAGCGCCGTTTTCCCGGCCAGGCGTTCTGACGGGGCGGTCAAAACCGCAACTCCTGGGCGGCAAGTTCCAGTGTCTTGCGCGCACCGTGCTGATACAGCGCATCCAGCCAGTGGCGCAGTGGCGTGACCAGGCGCGCATCGTCGCCCAGCGCGCCGAACAACTGGCGGATCGACAGCACGGGCGCCGGATCGGGGCCGCCTTCTTCGGCCTTTTCGCGCAGCAGCGGCGCCAGGGGGTGCCGCACGTCGATCGGCTGGCCTTGTTCGTCCACACCGCGCACGCGGCGGATCCATCCGGCGAGTGACAACGCCAGCAGATCGACCGAACCGTCCATCTCCAGCCGCGCCTGGATTGGCACGGTCAGCACGTTCAGCGGCGCATCGGTGTTCACCCGTTCGACCGTGTCGCGGATGGCCGGATTGGCGAAGCGTTCGATCAGCCTCTGCTTGTAGTGCGCCAGGTCGATGCCCGGCACGGGCGGCAGCGTCGGGCCGGTCTCCCTGTCCATCAGCGCCGCCATCAGGCGACGCAGCCGGTCGTCCGCCATGGTTTCATGGATGTAGGTGTAGCCGGCGAGGCGGCCGAGCGCGGCGACGGCGAGATGGCTGCCGTTGAGCAGGCGCAGCTTCATCATTTCGTAGGGCGTCACGTCGGGAACGAACTGTGCGCCGACACGCTCCCAGGCGGGGCGGCCAAGGACGAAGCGGTCCTCGATGACCCATTGCGTGAAATCCTCGCAGAACACCGGCCAGTTGTCGTCGATGCCATAGGTGTTGGCGAGATACGCGATGTCCGCCGGGGCGGTGACCGGGGTGATGCGGTCCACCATGGTGTTGGGAAATGCGGCATGCTGCTCGATCCAGTCCGCCAGCGCGGGGTCACGCAGGCGCGCCAGCGCCAGCACCGCGGCGCGCAGCACGTTGCCGTTGTGCTGGATGTTGTCGCAGGTCAGGGCCGTGAACGCCGGTTGCTGCGCCTGCATGCGCCGGCGGTAGGATTCCACGATGATGCCGATCGCGCTGCGCGGCGCCTCCGGCGTGGCGAGGTCGGCCTGGATCAGCGGATGATCCGGATCGAACTGGCGCGTGGCGGGGTTCAGGCAATAGCCGTTCTCCGTCACCGTCAGGCTGACGATACGAACGTCCGGCTGCGCGATCGCGTCCAGCAGTGCGGTGCTGGACTCGCCGGCGTAGATCACCCGCGCGATGGAGCCGACCACGGCCACGCTTTCATCGCTGCCGCTGCGTTCCACCAGCGTGTACAGCCCATCCTGGGGATTGAGGCTGTCGGCCATGCGCTTGTCGGCCGGCATCAGGCCGGCGCCCGCAATGCTCCAGCCCAGCGCCGATGGCGTCCTGTTGCATCAGCGCATGCGTGTAGCGGGCCATGTGCGCGCGATGGAATCCGCCCAGCCCCAGATGCACGATGCCGACACGGCGTTGTGCAAGCGCATAGGTCGGTACCTGCACCGCGGACGGCAGCTTGTCGATCGTGTCGGCGCGCAGAGGCGTTGTCATTTTACCGCTCCGAAAGTCAGGCCGCGCACCAGTTGGCGCTGGCTGAACCAGCCGAACAGCAGGATCGGCAGGGTCGCCAGCGTCGCGGCGGCGGACAGCTTGGCCCAGAAAAGCCCCTCCGGCGCCGAGAACGACGCGATGAATGCGGTCAGCGGGGCTGCATTGTGGGCCGTCAGGTTCAGGCTCCAGAACGCTTCGTTCCAGCAGAGGATGATCGACAGCAGCGCGGTGGACGCGATGCCCGGCAAGCCCAGCGGCAGCAGGATGTGGCGGATGGAATCCCAGACGCCGGCGCCGTCGATGACGCTGGCCTCGATGATCGCTTTCGGTGTTTCACGGAAGAAGGTGAACAGCATCCACACGCCGATCGGCAGGTTGCTGAGCATGTAGATGATGATCAGCGAGAGCCGTGAATCCAGCAGGCCGGTGTCCTTGCAGATCAGGTAGATCGGCACCAGAACGCCCACGGCCGGCAGCATCTTGGTGGACAGCATCCACAGCAAGGTGCCGCGCGTGCGCTTGGTGGGATAGAACGCCATGGCGAAGGAGGCGGGCACCGCCACGATCAGCATGATCACCGTCGCCGCCAGCGAAATCGCAATACTGTTCCACGCAAACAACGGATAATTCGCTCGGCTGAAAATATCGGCATAATTTTCCAGCGTCGGGTGGAAGACCAGCACCGGCGGCGTCTGGACGGCCTGTGTCTCCGTCTTGAAACTGGCCAGCACCATCCAGAAGATCGGGAAGAACATCAGCAGCGATGCAAGCCATCCGACAATGGCGGCGACGGGGCTGAATTTCTGCTCTCTCATACGTCCAACCGCTTTGCCACGGTGTTGATCAGGAACACGGCCATGATGTTCGCCAGCACGATCGCGATCACCCCGGCGGCCGAGGCGGAGCCGATGTTGAATGCCAGCAACGCGCGCTGGTAGATCAGGAACGCCAGGTTCGTGGTGGCGATGCCGGGCCCGCCGGCAGTGGTCACGTAGATCTCCGCGAAGATGCCCAGCAGGAAGATGGTTTCGATCATCACCACCACGCTGATCGCGCGGCCCATATGCGGCACCTGGATGTAGCGGAACAGCGCGACCGGCCCGGCACCGTCAAGCCGCGCCGCTTCCAGGATTTCGTCGTCCACCGATTGCAGCGATGTCATCAGGATCAGAAAGGCGAAGGGCAGCCATTCCCAGGCAACGATCACGATGATCGAGGAAAGCGGAACCGAGGCGAACCAGTCCACCGGCGTCAGCCCGACACTGCGGGCCATCCAGGCGAACAGGCCGTTCACCGGATTCATCAGCAGGTTCTTCCAGATCAGCGCGCTGACCGTCGGCATGACGAAGAAGGGGGAGATCATCAGCACCCGCGCGACGCCACGACCGGGGAAGCGGCTTTCGAATACCGCCGCCAGGATGGCGCCGAGACCGACGGTAATCACCAGCACGGCACCGACCATGACCACGGTAACGACCAGGGAGCCGAGCAGCGCGGGATCGCGGAACAGGAAGCGGTAGTTGCTCCAGCCCGCGAAGCCGTGGATCATCGGGTTCAGCAGGTTATAGCGGCGGAACGAAAACCACAGCGTCATCGCCAGCGGTACCAGCGCCCACAGCAGCAGCAGTATGACCGCGGGCGCAACCAGCGGCAGCGTGGCAACCGAGCCCCCCGTGCCTTGGAACCGTCGCCGGATGCGGCCGGACAGCGGTAGCCTGGTCGCCGCCGCCCGACTGTTTGTCATACTGGCCATCGTTTGCCCCCCGGGGCTACTGGATGTAGCCCGCCTGTTCCATGGCCGAGGTTACCTGCGCCTGCGCCTGCTTCAGCGCCTGGTCCACGCTGGACTGGCCGGTCAGCGCCGCGGCCATCAGTTGCCCGACGGTGGTGCCCAGCGCCTGGAATTCCGGAATGGCGACGTACTGGATGCCGGTGTACGGGACAGGTTCCGCGGTGGGATGCTTCAGGTCCGCCGTCTGTATGGCTTTTTCCACTTGCTTCGCGAACGGCGCCGCGGCCAGGTATTTGGGGTTGTCATAGGTGGACTTGCGCGTCCCCGGCGGCACCAGCACCCAGCCTTTTTCCTTCGCAACCAGGTTGATGTAGGCCTTGGACGTCGCCCATTGCAGGAACGACTTCGCGGTGGCCACCTTGTGCGAGCTCTTGGGGATCGCCAGCGCCCAGGCCCAGAACCAGTGATTGCCGTTCGGCACCTTGGCGACCGGCGCCGGGGCGAAGCCGACCTCGTTTGAAACCTGGCTGGTCTTCGGATCGGACACGAAGCCTGCGGCAACCGTCGCGTCGATCCACATGGCGCAATGTCCGGTGGAGAACAGGGCCAGGTTCTCATTGAAGCCATTGGAGCTGGCGCCCGGCGGGCCGTATTTGCGCAGCAGGTTGACGTAGAACGTGACGGCATCATGCCAGGCCGGCGTGTCGAGCTGCGGCTGCCACTTCTCGTTGAACCAGCGTCCGCCGAACGTGTTCACCAGCGTGTCGAGGAACGCCATGTTCTCGCCCCAGCCCGGCTTTCCCCGCAGGCAAATGCCATACATCTGCTTGCTGCGATCGGTCAGCTTTTTTGCGAACTGCTCGATCTGGGTATAGGTCGGCTGTTCCGGCATCTTCAGGCCTGCCTTGGCGAACAGGTCCTTGCGATACATGGTGAAGGAGCTTTCGGCGTAGAATGGCACCGCCCACAGATGCCCGTCGGAGGACAGCGCGTCGCGTACCGGCTTGAAGATGTCGCCGTAGTCATAGCTCTTGGCGAAATCGCCAACCGGGACCAGCCATTTCTGCTTTCCCCAGATCGGCGCTTCGTAGGAGCCGATCGTCATGATGTCGAACTGGCCACCGCCGGTGGCGATGTCGGTGGTGACGCGCTGGCGCAGCACGTTTTCTTCCAGCACCACCCAGTTGATCTTGTTGCCGGTCTGCTTTTCCCACTGGGACGAAAGCTTCTGCATCACGATCATGTCATTGTTGTTGACCGTGGCAATGGTGATGGTTTCGGCGAGCGCCGGTCCGGCGATGCACGCAATGAATGCGGCCGCGATGGCAGCGATGAATCTCCGCCCCATAGTCTCCTCCCAGTTCCGAGCCTTTTCCGACTTCGGCATGAGAGGATCACGTGATTGCACTGATCGTCAAGAACACGAAAGCGTTTTGAAGACGCTGGCAGCCGCCAAAAGTGCGACCACAAACGGCGTGCGCGTCGGATCCGGGCACATCCGACTCATTCCTGCTTGCTCAATGACAAGTTGACGGCGCCGAACGAGATGGCCGGAAACGCGACCGCCGACCGGCGCTGCACCGGGCGCGATATCGACCGGAAGTATTGCCAGCACATGGCTCGGCGCCGGGACGGCCGCGTCTGCGCTGCTTCCGTTGGAGCGGCAGGCCCGCTATAACCGGCGGGGGACACGTCCCTGCGTCGGGACATCGTGAGTGGTCTTCGGCTGGTCGGCAATGCGGCAGGGAAGGCTATGCGCTCCAACCTTCATCGCATCGGCAAGTACGAGCTGAGATCCGTGCTGGCACGCACGTCGTTGAGCACGATCTACGACGGGTGGGATGCGAGCATCGCGCGACGCGTCGCGATCAAGGTGATGTCCCTGCCGGATGATCCGAACGAGGAAGGGCAGGAACTGCTGACCCGGTTCCGGCGCGGCGCCCAGGCCGCGGGCCGCCTGATTCATCCCAACATCGTCTCGGTTTATGACTACGGCGAAAGCGACGGCTTTGCCTACATCGTCATGGAGTTCGTCGAAGGTCCCACGCTGAAGGCGCTGTTCGATGAGGGGCAGCCGTTCGATCTGCCACGGATCCAGGACATCACCGGCGGGATTCTGCAGGCACTGCAGTACAGCCACGACCGCGGCATCGTGCATCGTGACGTGAAGCCCGCCAACGTGATGTTCACCCGGGAAGGCCGGGTGAAGCTGACGGATTTTGGTGTGGCCCGGATCGAGAACAGCGATATCACCCAGATGGGGACGGTGGTGGGAACGCCCGCCTATATGTCCCCCGAGCAGTTCCTGGGGGAGCGGGTGGACTGGCGCGTGGACATCTACGCGACCGGCGTCGTGCTGTACCAACTGCTCACCGGCGAGCGCCCATATGAGGGCAGCCTGGCGACGATCATGCACAAGGTGCTGCACACCACACCGCCCGTGCCGTCCAACCTGTCGCGACTGGCCACGCCGGCACTGGACCGTATCGTGGCGCGCGCCATGGCGAAGCGGCGGGAGGACCGGTTCGGGAGCGCCTCGGAGTTCGCTCTCGCGCTGCAGCAAGTCTCTGACGTGGCAGCACCGGTGCCACCGCTTTCCCGCTTGCCGGGGCCGAGCGCCCGGCTGGCTCCGGCGGGACGGGTGAGCGCGAAGCGGACGGGGTACCGTGCGCCGATGCTGGTCGGGATCGCCGGGGTGGTGATGCTTCTGGCCGTGGGGGCGATCGGTGCAGTGGGCTACTTCGGCCAGTCACGTACCGGGCGCCTCGCGCCCGACCGGGGTACCCGGCTGGCGGACCGGTCGGGCGTGTCCGTCGCCGATGCGCCGCATGGTGCAGCGTCTTCGGACGATGCTGCGTCGGTGCCCGCGACGGCGCCTCGGCCGGCGCTCGCGCTGGCGCCCGTGACGCCGTCCGCGACGCATGCCGCGCCAACCAACGTTCTCACGACTGCTCCGACGACCGAAAGACCGAGCGCAGCACCGCGCCAGAGGTCGCCAGCGGCGGCGGAAGCGCCACCGTTGTTGGCCGGGGCGGGCACCCCTTCGGTATCCGGCGCGCTGCCTGTGCTGCCGCCACCGGCGCCGCCGCCGCCGCGCCGAATCGCGCCGCTGCCGCTTCCGCCGTCGCCGCCAGTCCCAAGCCAGGCAGAGGCGGACGACCAGCCGCAGGTGACGGCCACGGACAGCCTGATCGTGCGGCAGCTTCACACGCTGCGCACGGGCATGAGCCCCGCCGGTGGCACATCGCCGCATGGTCCTCGGACCGCGGAGGCCGGTGCGGCGTCAGCCGGACCGGCGAGACCGTCGCCCAGGGCAAGCCATGCCGCGTCGGGCAGCTCCGCGTCGCCGGCCTATGAGATGGCGAGCAATGCCGCCCCGTCGGGACTTCACGCAAGGATCGGAGACCTCCCCCGCGCCTTTGCCGGATCCCGGGCCGGCGCCGGCGACACTCTATGCGCGCATCTCCACCAGTTCCGTCGGCCTGGTCTGCCAGACGGTCACCGACGCGACGGCTTCACGGTTCGGCCTGACATCGCCCGAGGGCATGGTTGTGCTCGGCGTTCTCGCCGGCAGCGCGGCCGAGGCGGCGGGCCTGCGACAGGACGACGTGATCCTGAAGATCAACGGAACCGCGGTGCGAGACCTGTCGCCGCTGCGCCGGCTGGCGGCGGACGCCGGCCCGGGTGGGACCGTGCCGGTCGAAATCCTGCGGGATGGACGGCGGCAGGTGGTGCCCTTGCGGGTCGATCAGCTTCGGCACTGAGCGGGACCCGCGTTTGTCTGTCCGCGCATTGCGCGGCGTGGCGCGGTGCGGATCAGCGGTTGCGGAGGGGGGCCATCCACGCCTGGGGAGACAGCGATGGGCACGCCGGGGTGGCGTTGCCTCAAGAATCGCGCTGCGGATGAGGTTGGGCCTGTGCTGCGGCGCACCACGATACCGGTCAGGAGCGGCATCTGTGGTCACTGGCCTGATGCCAGCGGCAGCGTGCGCCAAGCGTGCGGGTGAGGTATCGTTGGTTGCGGGGACACGCAACCGCCTTGACTTGCTGCTTATGGGCTGACCGCAATCCGCCTTTCACCGTTGGTAACGCGGGTTCGAATCCTGTAGGGGACGCCATTGATTCCAATGAGTTGGGCCAAGTCGGCCGGCACCAGTCTACGCCATTCGGCGATTATTCGGCAAAGGCGTTCCGCAGAATGGCGCGTGCCGCGGCGGGAACAGGACAGCTCAGAGCACCCGGAGTTCGGCCTTGCTCGGTGCCCCGCCAATCCCGCCGCGAACCGATCTGGGGCGGCGGCTCAGCGAAGCCACCCAAGCCGCCGCCGTAACCCCAACCAGCAGCGCTCAAGTCAGTGCCTGATGAAGATCGTAATTAGCATCGTCCTCGCCCTGGCAGCGCTCGGAACCGGGCTGGTGGCCGCCTGGAAGTGGTACCTGTCGAGCTTGTCGAGCTTGACTTCGGCTACAACCCTCCTGGCCTGCCCGGCGACGCGGTTTGGCAAGTCCATCGGCCGGCTCAATGGGCCGAGGCCACCTCCGCCTGCACCTCAGCCGGTGTCATGAACGGCAGGCGCACCCAGAAATTGGTGACCGATCCCCGGTGATACCGGTTCTCGAACGTATCCGTCACCAGCCGCCGATGCAGGGCATGCAGCATGTGGGCTGGCACCATCGGCTCATGCCGGATGCCCTGAAAGCGATACACATGCGCATTGGTGGTCGAATGTCCGGCGGTGCTGTGTGCGATCACCACCGCATCGCGGTCGCTCAGCGCCTGCGCCAGATGCGAGGCGAAAGAGGCCTTGCGGCCGTTCATCTCGAAGCAGTGCGGAGGCTCTGCCAGTCGCCCGCGAGGCAGGCGTAGAGCACCACCGTCACGCCGGGACGACATTTGGTGCGGATGCGGTCAGCGAACGTCGGCAGCGCGTGGCGTCCGATCTCGATAGAAACCAGCGTGGTAGGCGTGCCATGGCCGAAATACACCACCGCGTCGAGGTTGTTCGGGGCCGCGTGCAGGGCGTGCCAGAACTGGGTGCTGACGAACTCATGCCCGACCGCCGCAGGTACGTGCGAGCCGACACGCGGCGTACCGACTTGAAAACGTGGGGGCTGAAATCTCGTGCAACATAAGGGACTTGGGTTTCCCAATCGCAAATAGTTCCCCCGCGCCCGCCGCTTATCCCCACATTCTGCAGGCGATATCCTTCTCCTCGGCGCCGACGGCATCGGCGTAGATGGCGGTGGTGAGCTGGGCGTGGCCGAACCACTTCTGCACCAGGTTGAGGGGGATTCCGGCGGAGAAGGCCGTCATCGCCGCGGCAAACCGACCCTCGGCGGCTCGGTGCAAACGGTCGAAATGATGGCTGAGCGAGGGCTGTCGATCACGCAGGGAAGACCGTCGGCTTGCGTCTCGGTCCGAAGCGTGACGTTGCCGCAGCCAAGGCGTTCTTCCGCCAGGCGATCAAGGGTCAGGGCTCAGGTCCGCGGAGAGGGAAGACGTCGTCGACCTGATGGCGTCACTTTCGGGCGCCGATCGGGGGTTACGGTGCGGGCCGCAACACAGCCGTCGCGCTCCGCCACAGCCGAGCGCCTCGGCCGCATGCAGCGCTGGATCGAGCTGAGGCACCGGCCTAACATTGCCCGCATTTAGCGCCGCCTTCGGCTTCCAACGGGCATTCTCGCATGCTGTCACCCGGAACATGCCAGGTCTGGCGGGCCCCGTCGGCCGCGTCGCGACCGCGTTTGCTGTCACTGCTGTCCGACGCCGAGTATCGGCGCTGGGAGCGATTCAAGCGGGTCGAAGACCAATCGCGATTTCTCGTCGCGCACGCGCTCGCGCGCATTGTTCTCGGACGCGGTTTGGGGGGTGCGCCTGACGATGTGGCATTCTCCACCATATGCCCTCGTTGCGGCGGCGATCACGGCAAGCCGCGGGTGGAATATCCGCGGGTCGGCGCTGAACTATCGTTGTCCCATTCGGGAGAGCAAGTCATTGTCGCCGTCGCCCTGCGTGTGTCCTTGGGCGTGGATATCGAACAGTTTCCACGGGCTCCGCCGTCCAACGATCTGATAGAGGCAGCCCTTTCGCAAGCCGAACGTCATCATTTCGCAACTCTTCCAGAGTTCATTGCGGCGTGCCGCCTTTGCCAGGTACTGGACGCGAAAGGAGGCGGTGCTCAAAGCGACCGGTCACGGCCTGAGTATCGAACCGAATACGCTCACCGTATCGGCGCCGGGAACGGGGCCGCGGCTGATTGCGTGGGATACGGCGCCGCGTCTCACGCGCCAGGTCTTCCTCCACGAGCTGGGCGCGGGGCCGAACTATGCCGCCTGCCTGGCCATGTTGGACACGCGTCTCGAGGTGGAGGACCGCGACGGCACCAGTCTGCTGCTGAAAGCATAACCAGGGCCGAGCGTTCCATTTCAGTGCTTGCCGCGGCGAGACGACGGCGATTACCCTTGTTCAACCGCTGTACAAGGGGAGCACCTGGCTGGTGCATGTTCGCGGAGCAGTTACGTGAAACGCTTGATCGTCTTCCTTTTCGCTGCTCTCGGGGGCATCACGGCAGCCTGGGCCGGCGACGCAATCCCGCAGGCAGTCTCGGTAACCCCGGTCCGAAGCGAGGCGATTGCGGACCGCGTCGTGTCCTACGGCAATCTCGTGCCAAGCCGCACTGTCAATATCGCGCCGCAGCTTGCCGGCCGGGTGGCAGCACTCTTGTTCACCGATGGGCAGTCTGTCACCGCCGGGCAGGTCCTGGTGCGGATGGATTCGTCCATTGCCGAGGCACAACTGCGGTCTGCGCGAGCGCGGCTGAAGACCGATCTGCAAGATCTGCGACGCGCCGAGGACCTGGCGAAGGAGGGCGTCAAGCCGGCGGAGGCGCTCGAGCAGACCGAAGCAAGAGTTGTCGAATCCCAGTCCGCCCTGGAGGTCAGTCAGCGGAGATTCGACCAGCTAACCCTGTCGGCGCCCTTCGCCGGACAGGTCGGCGCTCATCAGGTCGATACGGGCTCATTCATTGCAGCTGGCCGGACCATCGTTCAGCTCGACGATACCAGCAACCTTCATATTGAGTTCCGGATGCCCGGCACTGTTGCACTGTCTGTGCATCAGGGCATGCCGGTCCAGGTCGAAATGCCGGGTGGCAGTGGCTCCCTTGTCGGCAAACTGTCCTTCATCGATCCCAGCATTTCCATCGATACGCGCTCGGTTCTGCTGCGTGCCGTGGTGAAGCGCCCGGGTCCGGAGGTGCGGCCGGGCTTCTATGTGCGGGTGAGCCTTGTCGTCGCCAGGCATCCGCACGCGCTGGTGGTGCCTTCTGGTGCGATCATTCCCGACCTGGCCGCCTCCTATGTCTTCGTTGTCGGCGCCGACAACGTCGCCCACCGGCGCCGCGTCACGCTCGGGCTGAGCGATTTGGGCCGGGTGGAACTGCTGAGCGGCGTGACAGCGGGAGAACAGGTGGTAACGGTCGGCCAGTTCCGCCTGCGCGACGGCGACAAGGTGAAGATCGTCCCGGCAACCGCGACGGCGGCGGGTGGATGAGCAGAGATGTGGCTGTCCACCTTCTGCATCCGGCATCCGGTCTTCACCATCGTCGTCAATCTGCTGCTTGCGGTCATGGGGGTGTGGGCGGCGCAGAGGCTGCAGCTCCGCCAGTTTCCGCAACTGGTGCTGCCCAGTGTTTCGGTGGTCACGGCCTACCCCGGGGCTGACCCGGAACTGGTACGCAATCAGGTCACGTCACAACTCGAGGCTGCGATCGGCGCGGCGTCCGGTATCCAGACGATGACGTCAACCAGCCAGCGAGGCGTCAGCGCCATCCGGGTATCATTCGTGCCCGGGACTGATC
Organism: uncultured Alphaproteobacteria bacterium; assembly: GCA_963721065.1. Classification (GTDB taxonomy): domain Bacteria; phylum Pseudomonadota; class Alphaproteobacteria; order Acetobacterales; family Acetobacteraceae; genus CAWBLP01. The sequence continues at coordinate 124,396 of CAVRHO010000004.1, read as the reverse complement.
CTGCCGTCGCCCTCAACGACGTGCGTGCGAAAGTGTCCGCGACGATTGCCAATCTACCGGCAGGAATTATTCAACCGGTCATCACGCAGGTCAGCACCGACGGTCAGCCGGTGCTCTATTTTGCCTTCACCGATCCCGCGCTCAGCGACATGGCGATCAGCAGCGTCATCCAGCGCGAAATGGTGCCGAGGCTGAATACCATCCCGGGCGTGGCGCAGGCGGAGCTGATCGGGGAACGCAAATACGCCATTCGTCTGGAGCTCGATCCCGTGCGGATGGCCGCCTACGGCGTCACCGTGGATGACGTGAGCCATGCGCTGGCGCGACAGAATATCGTAACACCAGGCGGCCAGATCCGGCAGCAGGACCGGACCGTCGCGGTGCTGGTAAACACCGCGCTGGCCGACCCGAGCGGCTTCGATCGCATGGTCCTGCGTCGCGGCAAAGATGGCTTCATCATCCGCCTCTCCGACGTCGGCAAGGCGGTGGTCGGTCCCGACCAGACCCTGACGTCCTTCCGCTTCGACGGCAAGCCTGCGGTCGGCATCGGCCTGGTGCCGCAGTCCACGGCCAATCCGCTGGATATCAGCGCCGCCGCCATCGCCATGCTGCCGGAACTGCGTGCCGCGGCGCCGTCCGGCATGGTCGTTGACGTGGCATACGATACGTCCGGCCCGGTAAGGGCCTCGGTGCTCGAAGTGGCGAGTACCCGTGTTGATCGCCACGCTTCTCGTGCTGCTGGTCGTGGTCGGCTTCATCGGCTCGCTGCGGACCAGCGTTATCCCGATGGTGACCATACCGCTGTCGCTGATCGGTACGCTGGCTTTCATCCATGTGCTGGGATTCTCCATCAACGTGTTTTCGTTGCTGGCCCTCGTTCTCGCGGTCGGCCTGGTCGTGGATGACGCCATCGTGGAAGTGGAGAATGTGCAGCGCCATGTCGATCGCGGCATGCCGGCGCTGGCTGCGAGCTTCCTGAGCAGCCGGGAGGTGGGATTCGCCGTCATCGCCACCACGATCACCCTTGCCGCCGTGTTCGTGCCGATGGGCCTGGCGGGTGGCACGCTGGGGGAAGTGCTCCGCGAGTTCGCCTTCACGCTCGCGATCTGCATCCTGCTCTCGGGCTTCATCGCGCGCACGCTGTCCCCGATGCTATGCGCGCGGTTGATCTATCCAAGATCGCCGGGCAGCTATGCCGCATGGGTCGTGCGCCGCACCGACGCGCCTTACCGCAGCCTATCGGACGCTGCTCGTCCGCGTTCTTGCGCACCGTCTGCTTGTGGTACTCGCCGCGGTGGCGATCATTGCCGGAACGCTGATGGTCGCAACGCGGCTGCCGACCGCGGTATCGCCCAAGGAAGACGCCGCTTATGTCACTCTGAAGCTCACCGGCCCGTCGGATGCCTCCCTGGCGTATCTCGCCGACTGGTCCTCGCGTGCCGAAGCCGTGATCAAGCGACAGCCGGAGGTTGCCAGCACATTGGCCCTGCTCGGCATGCCGTTGCAGAACGAAATACTCGCCATCGTCATTCTCAAGCCCTGGGATCAGCGCCAGCGCACCTCGACGCAGATCACTGATTCGATCATGGCGGGGCTTCGCGGCCTGCCCGGCCTGCAGCCCGCGGTCTATGCCGCCGATCCGCTCGCCGGAACGGCTCCCGGCCAACCGGTGCAGTGGATCCTGGAAACGCCGGGCAGCGATACGGAGCTGGCAGACGCGGCCGATGCGGTGATTCGCGCCAGCCGGAACGCCGTGTCCGTGCAGAACGTCACAGTCGATCTGCACCTGAAAACGCCGAAACTGCGTGTCGCCATCAACCGCCAGGTCGCGGCCGATGTCGGCGTGTCCGTCGCGACCATCGGCGCGACGATACAGTCCCTGTTCGGAGGACAACGCGCCTCCACCTTTGTCTATCGGGGCGACATCTACAATGTCATCATTGATCTTCCGAAGCGGCTTGCCGGCGAGTTCCGCGACCCTGGAAGACGTGTATGTCCTCGGCCGCGCCGGCCAACTGATTCCGCTACGCTCCTTGATCACGCTGAAGCGCAGCGCCGGCCCGGCGGCGTTGTCGCGCACCGACCAGATGAATTCCGCCCTGCTGGGCGGCGAGCCGTCGCCAGGACATACCGTGCAGGAAGCCTCGGCCGAATTGCGGTCGATTGCCGAATCCGTCTTGCCGGCCAATGTCCGGCTGGCCCGCAGTGCGGCACTGCGCGCAGCCCAGCAGGCCGCAGCCGGCATGCTGAGGACGCTGGTTCTGGCGATCGTGTTCATCTACCTGGTGCTGGCCGCTCAGTTCGAGAACTTCCGCGATCCGGTCATCATTCTTGCGGTCGTCCCGATCGCGATCTGCGGGGCCTTGATCGGGCTGTTCCTGTATCGCGGTACGATCGATACGTTCAGCGCGATCGGCCTGATCGCGCTGGTGGGGCTGATTGCGAAGCACGGCATCCTTGTCGTCGAGTTCACCAGGCAGCTTCGCGAACAGGGGCAGGACTTGCACGACGCGCTGATCGACGCGGCGACTCTGCGTCTGCGGCCCATTCTGATGACCACCATTGCGACCGTGCTTGGTGCGCTGCCACTGGCGCTGGCGACAGGTGCCGGCGCCGGCGGCCGCGCGGAGATTGGCATCGTGATCACCGCCGGAATGGTGTTCGGCTCGCTGGTGTCGCTGTTCCTGCTGCCTGCCGTCTATTCCCTTCTGGCGCGCCGCAGCCGCCGCCCGCAGGTGCCAGTGCCGGACTTCCTGGTCACTGACCAGGCATCACGGAAATCGCCAGCCGAATGAATTCGTGGCATGCGGTGCGACCCATGTCAGGCCGCGGGCGGGCGGAACGAAAGCCGGTTTTCCATGATATCCAGCATGTCATCGCCAGCGGTGTGCAGGAAGAAGTGTCCCCCCGGGTAGGTTCGCAACGAAAATCCATCCCGCGTATGCTCTTGCCACCCCGCCAGTTCCTGGCGTGTGACCCGGTCCTCCTCCCCGCCAAAGGCGGTAATCGGCACCGGCAACGGATCTGCGTGATCCGGCTCTGCCGTTTCCACCACGGTGAGGTCAGCGCGGATCGTCGGCAATATGAGGGCGAGCAGCTCCGGGTCCGCCAGCACGGTATCGGGCGTGCCTTCCATGCGTCGCAGTTCCTCCAGCAGCGCGGCGTCGCTGAGCCGGTGCATCGGCGGTCGCCGAGCGGGAAGATGCGGTGCACGGCGGCCGGAGACGAAAAGGTGCAGCGGCAACGGCTGATCGCGCCGTCTGAGCTCATGCGTGAGCGCCGCCGCGACCGCCGCCCCCATGCTGTGCCCAAACAGCGCATAGGGATGAGATACATGGGGCGTCAGCGCATCGGCCAATGCGCTTACCAACGGGGCCATGTTCTGGAATGGCGGTTCGGCAATACGGTTGCCGCGGCCAGGAAGCTGAACGGGCACGACATCGATCCGCTGCGCGGCCCGTCGCCAGGGCAGGAACCAGGCGGCACTGCCGCCGGCGAACGGCAGGCAGAACAACGTGGCTGTCCCTGGCTGACAGCGCGGCGTCCAGACCCAGAACCGATCAGTTTGCTGTATCATTGCCGACCGTGATGCGAGCTGAGACAACGTAAGCCCGATCATGTTCCAACGCCAAGCCATTGCAGGCTATCGTCGGTGACGACCGTTTTGGGCAACTCACGTATGCAAGCCGCCTCCGCTCGGAAAAATGGGCGCTTCCGCGAAGTACGGCGACTCTTTGCCGGACTGGTGCTGCACATCGTCTGGTGGGATATCATCCTGAACCGCCCGATCCTGAACAAGTTCCGCTCGCCCCCGATTCCGCGCTGGACCGGCCTCGCCAGGCGTTACGTTGACGAAGCGGGCCGCCTTGGTGGCGTGCTCATCAAGCTGGGCCAGTATGTCGGCGCACGCATGGACCTGCTGCCGGGCGAAGTCACCCGGATCCTTACGGAACTCCACGACACCGTACCGCCTGCGCCGGCGGTGCTGGTGATTGCGCAGATTGAAGCCGATTTCGGCCGACCGCTCGCCACCTTGTTCACGCATTTCGAGTCGCAGGCGCTTGCTGCCGCCTCGCTCGCCCAGGTACACCGCGCCAGACTGCAGGACGGTTCACCGGTCGTTGTGAAAGTACTGCGACCTGGAATCAGTGCCGTGGTGGAAGCCGATCTTGCCGTGCTGTCCCGTGCGGTCGGCTGGGTGCGCCGGTTCCCCCGCATCGCGAAGCGGGTCGACCTGCGCGTCGTCGCCCAGGAATTTGCCCGCGTAACACGCCTCGAACTCGATTGCCTCGAGGAAGCGCGCAATATCCGGGATTTTGCCGCCGCGTTCCAGGACATGGACGGAGTCCGCGCGCCGCAGCTCTACTGGTCGCATTCGGCGCGGCGAACACTCACCATGGAGGACGTCGCCTATTTCCGTGTCGATGATACCGCGGGATATCTCGCCCAAGGTGTCAGCCCGACGGAAGTCGCCCGCAGGCTGATGGACTGCTGCCTCGACCAGGTGTTCCGCGCCGGTCTGGTGCATGCAGATCCGCATCCCGGCAACCTGTTCGTGCGTCCTCTGGCGCCGCTGCCTGGCGTCGGGGGTTCAGTGGCCACGCCGGCCGGCCGGCCGTTCGAGCTGATCTTCGTCGATTTCGGCATGGTCGTGCGCGTGCCGCCGCACGCGCGCGGTTTCCTGCGTACCTACGCCATCGGCATCGCGACGGCCGATGCCTACACCATCGTGCAATCCTACGTGGAAGGCGACCTGCTGCTGCCAGGCACCGATCTCGATGAGCTTGAACGTGTCACCGCCGCCATGGTCGCGCGCCTGCCGCGCTATTTCGCGGGGCAGGTCAATCGCCACGAATTGCCCGAATACGGTCGCTTCTTCGCCGAACACAGCGACTTTCTCTACAATTCGCCGATGAAGCTGAAGGCCGAGTTGCTGTTCATCTACCGCGCGATGGGCATTTGTGCCGGAACCGTCGCCCGGATCGACCCTTATTTCGATCCGACCGAATGCTTCCTGCCGCTGGCTGAACGGATTCAGCGCGATGAGCTGACGGTGGATGGCGCCACCCTGCGACGCATGGGACTGACGGCGCTCGGGCTGCCGCGACGCCTGGAAGCGCTGCTGACCCAGGTGGAGCGGGGCCGCGTGCGGATCCGCCTGGAATCCGCGGACCGGCCGGCCCGACGGGATGTGCGCAGCGGCCGCGCAATCGGGCCCGCCATCATCGCGGCCGGCGCGATGATTTCCGTGGCGATTTACGCTGGCTCCGGCGCGCTTCCACGCGAGACCGTGGCAGCCGCCATCGGCGGCATCGCGCTGTTTGCGCTCATCGCGTTCCGCTCCTGAGTGCCGTGGTGAACTGCATGTCGTGCACGAAATCACTGAAGCTCTGCTCTGCGTTACGCTCGCGCAGCATGGCGCCCAGCCGTCGGGCGTTCTCGGCATAGCGTGGCTCGCGCAGCATTTGCCGGGCGATCCGTCTGACCGTGAGCGGATCGATCTCGGCTTCGGTGATGACTTCACCGGCGCCTTCCCGCGCGATCAGGCGGGCATAGATCAGTTGGTCGCCATTGCTGGGCACCGCCAGCACCGGCACGCCGGCACACAGCGCCGGCTGCGCCGCCATCGAGCCACCCGACAACACGGCGAGCGATGACCGACCCAGCGCCGAGTTCGCCCGGCAGGAAATCCGTGATGTAGAAGCCGGGGCGTGGCGTAAGTGACTGGGTTCCGGTCGTGGCGATCATGACATTGGCGCCGAGGGCGGTCAGGCCATCGGCGATCTGCGGCAGGATACCAGGTTCGCCGGAGCTGCCGAGGTTGACATAGATGGCCGGCTGGGTCGCGGGAACGTCGGTCCACCAGGGCGGCAGAGCGATGTCCGGCGTCCACAGGATGGGCCCCAGATGGATCGCCTTCTCCGGCGGCTGGTCCATGGCGGGAAAATGCGGGGCATCGGCCAGCAGAATATGGTCGGCGTCGAAGAAGGCGTGGCGGATGTCGGGCGGCAGTGGCGGCAGGCCGTGGCGCAGACGAACCAGGTTCAACGGGGCATTGTACACGGTCGATCCGACCGCGAACAGCGAGCGGTACATCTCGTCGAACATCGCATTGGTCATCAGTTTGCGCATGACATGGTGTACCGGCTGCGGCAGGTCGTGCATGCCCGGTGCCCAATGCGCATTGATGATCGTTGCGAATGGAATGCCCGCCTCCCGGGCGGAGATCGCAAGCGAGTGGCGCATATCGCCAACCACGAGATCGGGCCTGGACAACTGCAACAGCCGACGATCCTCGCGGATTTGCGCCTCCAGGGTCGGCACGCTGAACAGCGGCATGGTCTGTTTCAGCCGGTCTTTGGCGTCTCCCGCGGGTACGGCCGCCTGAAGCCTGAACCAACGGAAGGGAATCTTGCCGACGAGTGCCGCATAGCGGTCGTCGCACGCGAACGCGACCTGGCAGCCCGCAGCATGTGCCGCGCGTGCCAGCACCAGCGGCCGCACGACGTGCGAAAGCGTCAGCGCCTCACCGATGAACAGGATGCGGAATGTCATCGTGCCGGTCTCCCCTGGCGCCGCAACACCGATCGTGCAGTCAGTTCGGACAGCATCGCCTGGTACCGCCCGTCATTGCGTTCCTGCCGCTGCGCCCATTCGGCAATCCCGGTCAGCGCAGCCCCGATATCGGCGCTGGCGCGGAACCCCATGGCGCGTTCGGCCGCGCCGGTATCGGCGATGCAGCGGCGGATGTCGCCCAGCCGGGAAAAGCCCGTCACCTCGGATGCCGGCGCAACATGCATGATTTCACACAGCATGTCCGCGATGGTGGAGAGCCGTACCGCGCGGCCGGACCCTATGTTGAGGCAGTGGCTCGCGGCCGGCAGTTCAAGCGCACGCCGGTTCGCCAGCACCACATCGGGCACGCCGATGAAATCCCGCTCGATGGCGCCATCCTCGTAAAGCTGGATGGGCAACCCCGCGAGCAGGCGTGCGCAGAAGATCGACGTGATGCCGCAATATGGATTGTGCATCGACTGGTGCGCGCCGATAACATTGAAGTAGCGCAGGACGATCGTCGGGATGCCGGTAACCTGCGAGCCGTGCCTGCAGAGTTGCTCCTGAAGCAGCTTGGTCGTCGCATAGACCGACCCGGCCTGGCCGATATGGGTTTCGGCGGTCGGTACGGGTTGCAACGGTCCGTTGCAACGCGGGCAAACCGGCTCCCATTGCCCTGCATCCAGTTGCGCCGCGCTGCGGCTGGGTGGCGCGACACGGCCGCACGAGGCGCAATCATACGCCCCCTCCCCGTAAACCGCGCGCGAGGACGCCAGAATCAGACGCTCCAACGAAAGCCGCTGCTCGACAATCGTGTCCCACAGCAGTGCCATCCCGCAGCCGTTCACATCGACATAGCGCCGGCCCTCATAAGCGGATTGAGCCGTGCCGGTTATCGCCGCCATGCAGTACACGGTGTCGATGCGATGCAGCGCGCGCCGCAGCATATCCGCGTCCCGCACGTCACCCCGGATGAACTCCACGTCAGGGGAAAGCCGGTCCGGCCGTTTCGCCCCCGGCGCGTGGACCTGCGGATCGAGCGAGTCCAGCACCCGCACGTCATGTCCTGTATCAGCCAGGGCATTCGCGGTCTCAATGCCGATGAAACCGGCACCGCCGGTGATCAGGATGGAGCGCATTGCCGCGCTCTCTTGCTCAACGGACCGCTTCCCAAGCGGCATTCAACGGAGTCCCTGGCTGCGGAGTCCCTGGCTGCGTTGTGTGCCAACGGTAGCCAGCGTGCACGCGGACCAATGGAGCTGCCATACCGCTACAACGACAATCGGTCGTCATAGACCCACCGCCTCGCGCATCGCGGTCAACTGTCAAGTTGCTTGGATCCTTCCGATACACGGGCCGTATGTATGCAGATTCGGTTGGCTCTTTGCCAGCGCCGACCTTATTATCACGTTTCCTTGCAGAATGCATGCCCGGTTTGGACGGGGGTAACGCAAATGGCCTGTTTCGTTCTGGTTCATGGCGCGTGGCACGGCGGATGGTGTTGGCGCCGAACGGCAGATTGCCTCCGGGCCGCCGGCCATTCGGTTTTCGCCCCCACCCTTACCGGGCTCGGCGAACGTGAACACCTGCTGTCACCGCACGTTGACCTGTCAACGCACGTCGCCGACGTGATCGGTTGCATCGAGGCGGAGGAACTCGACCATCTCGTGTTGTGCGCCCATAGCTATGGCGGCGCGGTCGCCACGCTGGTTGCCGACCGTATCACGCCCCGCATTGCGACACTGGTGTTTCTCGACGGTTACATAGCCGTGGATGGAACGTCGATCCTCGGCGCCGACCCTCCGGATCGGCGTGAGCGCATCCTGCAAAGCGTCGTGCACAGCCCGAACGGCGATGTCCTGCCGCCCGCGCCCGCCGCCATATATGCACTCGGTTCCGAGGCGGACCAGCAATGGGTCGATCGCCGTTGCACGCCGCATCCGCTGGCCACCTTTACCGAGACGGTCCGGCTCGGCGGCGAATGGCACCAGGTTCCCCGGCTTGCCTACATCGCGACGACCCGGTTTCAGCCGAACGACTTCCGCGATATTGCCGCACGCCTGTCGGCGGATCCGCGCTTCACCTGCGCCTCGATCGATAGCGGCCACGACGCGATGATCGATGCGCCTCAGACGCTGTCCGACATGCTGTCGCAGTTTGCGGAATGAGCGACGGCGCCGTTGCCCCCGCCGGGAAGGCATCGCGGACACGATCGCGCTCGCTGCCGGTAACGCTCACCGGTCTCATGCTTGTGCTGGGGATATCCGCCCTCGATGCCAACATCGTCGGCCCGGCCTTCCCGCACATCCTTGAAGAGTTCGGCCAGGTGCAGCATCTGGCCTGGGTGCTGATCGCGTTCCTGCTCACCGCGACGGCAAGCACACCGCTCTACGGGCGGTTGAGCGATCTCTACGGCCGGCGTCCGCTGTTCGTCACCGCAATCGGACTCTTCCTGCTCGGATCCGTCGTTTCCGGTTTCGCCGGTGACATGGACGGGCTGATCATCGGACGCGCCATTCAGGGCCTGGGTGCCGGCGGCCTGACAACGCTCGTACAGATCACCATGTCCGACCTCGTCTCCCCGGACCGGCGCGCCAGTTACCAGGGCTTGTTCGGCGCCGTCTTTGTCACTGCCAGCCTGCTCGGCCCGCCAGCCGGCGGCTTCCTCACACAGGCTCTCTCCTGGCGCTGGATCTTCTACGTCAACATTCCGTTCGGGATCGCGGCTCTGATCCTGGTACTCGTCTCCCTGGTCGATCTTCCGCGCTCGGAAAAGGTGAAGCTCGATATCCTGGGCGCCGCCGTCGTCATCCTGGGCGCCGGTGCGGCAATGCTCGCCCTGAGTTGGGGCGGCACGCTGTTTCCGTGGCGCTCGCCCGTCATCCTGCTTCTGGCGCTCGCCGGCGCATTGCTGCTGGCGAGTATCGTTCCCATCGAACGTCGGTCGCCGGCGCCGATCATCCCTGTTCCGTTGTTTGCCAACCGGGTCTTCTCCATCGCAACCATCCTTGGCGCCCTGATCTCGACTGCCGTGACCTGCGCCCTGACCTTCGTGCCGCTGTTCCTGCAGTTGGCGGCAGGGCTCACGCCGACGCAGTCGGGCCTGATGATGACGCCGACGGTCGCCGGGCTCATGGTCGGTCTTCTCGGCGGCGGCCGTGCGATCACGCGTGCTGGCCGCTATCACGGCTTTGTCCTTGCCGGAGCGATCGGCACGACCGTCGCCTTGTCCGCTTTGGCAACCGCCGTGTGGATGGGCCTGGGAACCTGGGTGCTTGCAATCCTGCTCGGCGTGCTCGGCCTGACCCTTGGCGCCGTCATGCCGGGCGTAACCGTCGCCTTGCAGAACGCCATCGATCCCGCACTGATCGGCGCCGCGACCGCCTGTGCCGCGTTCTTTCGCGGGTTGGGCAACGCGTTCGCGGTCGCGGTCGCGGGCGCCATTGTGGTCGGCAGTTCCCATGTCAGCCCCGCGATGCGCGCCGGCGCCGCATCCGCGCTCGCCGCCGCACCCCATAGCCTGCATGACGGGCTGAGCTGGACACTCACCCTTGCGGCGATCCTTGCGGCAACCACGATCGGTCTCGCCTGGCGCCTCCCGAACATTCCGCTGCGCAAGCCGCCGCCGCAACCCGCGGCATCTGCCAAGGCGGAGTCGGCTAGTCCTGCTCCCCAAACCAGTTGATCCCGTCCAGGTGCTCGAGCGTTGCGGACAGATCCGCCATCGCCGCAGCCTGCTTCTGTTCCGCGCAAAACGCTTCCAGCGGCTTGTCGGCATGCGGCTCGATCTCGGCCCCCAGAATCGGATCCACGCGCACGAACCGGTCCCGGAGCAGCCGGCTGCAATAGTACGTGGTCGCCTGCTCGTTTGCCGTCAGCATCAGCCGGATCAGCGCACCGGGCATCTCCGGGTTGAGCAGCCAATGACCGTAGCCGATATCGCCGCTTGCGAGGTCCATCTTGTGCGTCGAGATCCCTTGCCCGATCGACAGCACCAGGATCTGCTCCTGCGGGACGTCGAGAAAGTCCTGCGCGGTGACCAGCGCATCCAGTGACGGATTGTTCGCGAAGACCCCGCCGTCCACGTGGCCCTGGAAAACCGGATACAGGACCGGCACCGCGCACGACCGCATCACCACGTCCAGCAGCCGGATATGGTGGACCGCCATTTCCTCTCCAAGATTATGGTAGGTCTCCACCGTCCAGCGGCGATAACGCGGCAGCGATGCGTGATTGTCGAGCTGTACGGTGGGAATGATGATCTTGCGCCGGGTCTCGGACACCCGTGTCTCGCCGACCTGCCGAGCAAGCTGCCGGTACAGCGGCCCATGGGTCAGCAACGCGTTGTGCCCGGCGACCGCACCGCGGAAGCGCGCATCGAGCGGCGAACTGCCCTCGAATGGATTCCAGGCTTCGAACATCGTGGTGGCCGGCTGCAGCCCGGCCGAAGTCTTGTCGGCAGTCGCCAGCACGGCGGCAATGGCACTGCCGGATGATGTGCCGGCCAGGACATCGATACTGTCCAGCAGTCCCGGCCGCGCCTGTTCCAGCCGCTGAAGCAGTTCGCAGACCAGCAGCCCGCGTGATCCGCCATCGAGACACAGAATCCGCAAACGCACCGGCTTTTACCCCTCGCTTCCCTGGGCCATACTAGTGCGGCCGAACGGACAAGTGGTAAACCAATGGAGGGCGGCGCGTGGTCATCTCCGAGGAACTGGCCGGCCATGTTCTGGTGCTCAGGCTCGCCGGCCGGCTGGATGAGGGAACCGCATCCGATTTGCTGAGCCACCTGCAAACCCGCCTGGGCGAGCAACCAACCACCGACGTACTATTCGACTTCACGCACGTCTTCTATGTAAACCATCATGGCCTCGCAACAATCCTGACAATAGCGCAAAAGTTGCGCTCGGCGTCTCGGCGTCTCAGCATTGCGGGTGTACAGGATAGCGTATTTCCCGTGCTGGAGATGAACGGCCTTGCCGGCCTGATCCTGCTCGTCCCCGATGTCGGCGAAGGACTGATCCAACTGGCCCGTCACCGGGACACGATGTCACCCACGCTCGACGTGCAGGCGCCCTGAGCAACCTTACGCCGCCACGGCCGCTGCCGTGGGCGACGCGCGGTTCCGTGGTCCGGCCATCGTCGCTTCGGTTCGAACGCCGTGCTCCGCACGCAGCAACACCAGCGTGCCGTCGTGCTGTTCACCGATGGCGGTGCAGTTGTCGATCCAGTCGCCACAATTGCCGTACAGCACGCCATTTCGCCTTGCCAGTTCGGGCACATGGATATGACCGCTGATGACGCCGTCGAATCCACGGCGAGCCGCCTCGGCACTCAGGGCTTCGGCGTATCGTTCACTGTACCGGGTCACCTGCTTCATCCCGCGCTTGAGCCGCCGTGCCATGGCAATCGCCGGACGACCGCGCTGCAGCACCCTGCGGTCCAGCCGGTCGCTGGCCCATTGCAGTCCGTCGCAGGTCCAGCCTCCGAGTTTGCTCGCGACATCGCCGATCCGTGCGATGCGATCGAACCGGTCCCCATGCGTCACCCACAGGCGGCAGCCCGTCGCAGACACATGGATCGCTTCCTCCTGGAAGTGCTCGCCAACGGCTCTGCTGTCGTGATTGCCGCTGATGGTGACGATGCGAATGCGCAGGCTTGCGGCCTCCAGCGCCGCGAGCACGTCCCTTTGCGCATCGGTCCAGTGGGGGCGGAAGCGCGACTGGTCGATGATGTCACCGACCAGGTACAGCGTCTCTGCTTCCGTGGTCTGCAGGAAGCGGGTGAGTGCGGCCGCCCGGCATAGCCGCGTGGCGAGATGGATATCCGACAGGAACAAGGCCCGCCACACGTTTGCATGCTTTGCGGTCACCACGCGCACCCTTCCCCCGAAGCCCCGGTTACGGCCGCAGCAGCCCGGGCGGCGCATCCGGCGGCGGCGTATCCGGCGTGCCGATCGCGCCCATCCCAGCGCCGCTGCCCGGCGCCGTCGGGTCTATGATGCTCGGCGCCGCCACCGTGGCGCGTTGTGGTGCGAACCAGCCGCCGCTGCCCAGCCAGTCCATCACGAGATCGACGATTTCGGCCATGTCCGGGCTGTCCCATGCCGCGGTGTTCGGGATATCCGGTTCCACCCGATGAAACCGGCTGCCGAGGAGCTTGCGGCATTGGTATGTCGCCACCTCGGCGCCGGCTTGCAGGAACATATCGATCAGCAGCAGCGGGTTGTTCATATCCAGCAGCCACTGCCGGTAGCCCCAGTTCGCGCTGCCGTCAGGGTCGGACGCGATATCCAGGAAATTCGCCTTGCCCGCCAGATTGCGCGGGCGGCCAATGGACAGGACCTGCAACTCCTCGAGCGTGTGATGTCCCAGTGCATTCGCGACCGTCAGCGCGGCGGGATTGTTGGTGGCAATGGCGCCGTCCACAAAGCCCGGTCCGGTCCTGGTGACGCTTTGGTGAACCGGATACTCGATCGGCATCCCCATCGTGCGCAGCACCACGTCCATGATCAGCTCATTGCCGCTCAAATCGCCGGCGAAATTGCCGAACGCGCGCGGATGCCATTTCCGCACCGGTAATGAGGGGTCACCATCGAGCTGGAAGGTCCAGACCAGCACATTCCTGCGCAGCGCTGAAAGCGGCATTCCTTCCCCGAATACGCTCGCACAGAACGCGCGCATGCGGGACTGATCGTGCGCCGGATTGAATCCCGCGAGCAATCCCGCGAAGCCAAGCGGACTGCTGCCGGGCATTTCCTGCGTGCACACTTCGTCGTGGAAGCGCAGCAGCGCTTCCAGGGCGACCACGGGGTCATCGTAAAACGCAAACAGCAGCGCGGCGACGCCGCCCGTCGAGGTGCCCGTAAACAGATCGGCGGAGCCGATCAGTGACTGGCTCAGCCCCTCTGCCCGGCGCTCGACCAGTGACAGGAAGGCGCCGGCCTGATCGGCCGCGCCCCCGTCCAACGAAAGGATCCGATACGTCATCGTTCATCTCCGGCGGTTCTCGGCTTCGGAATGTCGTCTGCAGCGGCGCGCATGCCGCTTCCCAGTCGCTCCGCCAACGCGGCAGCGAGTTCGCGATTGCCTGCCGGGTCGAGGACAACGGACATGTGATTGCCGTGGATCGGCACCAGCTCGACGCCCTGCGCGGCATAGCGCGACAGGTCGGCAACAACCGGATCGCCGTCCCGGACGGCGGACCCGCCGGCACGGAACAGCGTAACGCGGCCGTCATATGTCTGCGGCCGGTACCGCAGGCCCGCACGCGCATTGATGTTGAACAGTCGCAGGCAACGGCCCAGGTCGCGCAGCACCGACGGCCGCAGATCCCGCAGCCGCACCGGCAGGTTCAGGCCGATCATCTGCGCCAGGCTGCGAAGCTCCGCGTAGCGGCGGGGGAAACGGACCTGGCCAAGATAGCGGCTGATCTCCACCAGGCCGCGGATCGGCCCGAACACCCCCCAGCCGCGCAGCGGATTGTCGGACTCCATCAGCCCGCAATCGATCATGGCGAGCAGCGAGACCTCCGCGCCGCCGGCATGCAGCCGGCGCGCAATCTCGAATGCGACCGGCCCGCCGGACGACCAGGCGCCGATCCGATAGGGACCGTCCGGCTGCACCTCCCGGATCGCCGCCGCGTAGTTTTCCGCCATCGCTTCCACGCTCGCCAGCACGGCGCTGTCATCCGCCAGGCCCGGTGCCTGGAAGCCCAGGAATGGCTGCCCATCGCCGATCGCCACGGCCAGCGAGGCATAGCAGAACGGGCTGCCTCCCGCGGGATGAACGCAGAAGAACGGATTTCCGTCGCCGGTTTCCTGCAACGGGACCAGGCAGGCGGGCAGTGCACGCCGGTTTCCGGCCAGTTGCGCGTCGATGGCCGCCGCCATTGCCGCGATCGTCGGCGATTGGAAAACGATGCGCAGCGGCAGATCGACACCGAACGCCTCGCGGATCCGCAGCATCAGCCGCGCGGCCGTCAGCGAATGCCCGCCGGCGGCGAAGAAATCCTCGCTGCGACGGACCGCGGAACGGCCAAGCAGATCCTGCCAGATCATGGCCAGCCGCTGTTCGGTGGGCGAAGCGGGGGCTCCATCGGACTCACTGTCCCGCGTCGCGCCCACGGCGAGGGCGGCCCGGTCGATCGCGCCCGATGCCAGCTTCGGCAGCGCCGCATGGGGAACCAGGGTCCACGGCACGCTGACGCCCATGATGTCGGCAATGGACTGGGTCCTGAGCGCGGCCAGCCCGGCCGTCGGGGCAGCGACATGGGCCTGCACGGACCGCAGGGGCCGGCAGCCCACGGCCATCCGCGGTCGAAGATGTGGATTGCCGGCATCGAGCCCGATCAGCCACGCCCCGCCCGCCGCCGCCGCGGCAAGCAGTGAGGCGACGGCCTGGTCCGGCGGCATGGCGAGAAAACCGCGTGCCGATGCGAATTCCGTCAGGCCCAGACGGGCGGAAATGCCCAGCCCCTGCCACTGGCTGCAATGCACGACGGCGGTCTTGTGCCCTGCCGCCTGGCGCGCCAGCGCCAGCGCGGCCATCGCGGCATTCGCCGCTCCATAGGCGCCGGCCCCCGCGCCACCGAACACCGCGTTCACCGACGACAGCACGACCAGTCCGCAGGTCCCGCGTGAGCGCAGCAACCGGTCCAGCACCGCCGCGCCGTCCACCTTTGCGGCAAAGGCATCCGCGAGGCTGGCTTCGGTTTCCGCCTCGGTCAGACAGGCTGTCGCCGAACCGGCAAGGTGGAAGGCGACGTCGAATGGTCCGCCGAATGCAGCCGTCGCTGCGTCGATCGCCTGCTCCATCGCGATCGGGTCCGCCGCATCGGCCGTTGCATAGCGCCACTCGCCGCCCAGCCCCTCCAACCCCTGCAGGACCGCTGCACGTTCGGCTGCGGCGGCGCGCCCGGTGATCAGCACCTGGGCCTGGCATTCCTCCAGCAGATGCCGCACCAGCGTGCGCCCGACCGGGCTGCTGCCGCCGGTGACGATGTAGCGGCCGCGCAGCCGCAGGCGGATGCCCCGGGCGTCCTCGGCGACCGGCACGGTTGGACGCAGCCGCGGCACCAGCCGCTGGGACCCGCGCAGCGCCACCTCCGCCGCACCATGGGGCACCAGGAGTTCGGCCAGCACCGCGCCCGCCGCGCGGCCCGGATCGCCATCGCCGATGTCGATGTGCCGGACGTCCAGACCGGGGCGCTCACTCGCAATGGAACGCGCCAGCGGTCGCAGCACCGCAACCGCGGCATCGGGCGGCGGATCGCCGGCAAGCGCGAAGGCCCGGCGCGTGATCACGACAAGACGGGCAGAGGGCGGCAGCCGCTGCACGGCCATCAGCACGCGGGCAGCCGCTGCCGCCGCATCCGAAGCCGGCGATTGCGGATCCGACCGCCACCCGAGCGGCCGCGCGTCGATCACGGCCGTGGTATCCGTCAACGCGTCAGGCTCCGTCACCACGCGGCAACCCAGGCCGGCACGCGCGCACGCGTCCGCAAGAGTCGCGGCGAATTGCCCCTCGGCGTCCGCCAGGATCGTTACCTCGCCCGGCCGGTCGGTCGCCGTCGGCCGGGCGCGCGGCAGCCAGGCTTCGCGCATGAACCAGTCGGGCAGGCTGCGCTGCTCGGCCATGCCCGCCAGGCGTTCACGCAGGCGGGTGCGCTGAATCTTGCCGCTCGTCGTTTTGGGAAATTCGGCCCGATCGATGGGGACGACGAGTGAGGGGCGCAGTCCGGTGCGGCGCGCCACTTCCCGGCGAACCGCTGCGGCGGTCACCTGTGGATCGGCGCCCGGAGCGGGGACGAAGGTAATCGCGAGCCCCTCGGTGCCGGTCGCCGTGTCGGGCAGACCGGTCGCGGCGACAAGGCCGGGCGCTACGCCGTCCACCGTCCCGGCCAGGTCTTCTATTTCGTGGCAGTAGTAGTTCGCCCCGTTGACGATGATCGTCTCCTTGGCGCGTCCGGTCAGCACCAGCGCGCCGTCGCGCATGAAGCCGAGGTCGCCGCTGTCCAGCCAGCCATCGCCCACCAGGGCCTCGCGATTCGCCGCCTCGTTCTGCACATAGCCGGGCGTGACCACGTCGCCGCGGATCTGCAGCCGGCCGATCGTCGCCTCCGGCAGCACCGCGCCGTCGGGTCCGGCAATGCGGATTTCCACCCCCGGCACCGGCGGCCCCAGTCGCATCAAGGCGGTGGCGGCCGGATCGTCCGCACCCACCGGCTCGACCCGGCCCTGCTGCAAGGCCGCCGGGTCAAGCCAGACGACGGAGTTCTCCGGGCTGAATCCGGTCTGGAACGTCATGCAGGTGCAGGTTTCGGCCATGCCGAACGCCGGCTGCATGGCCTCGGCCGCCAGGCCGAACGGCCGGGTCGCCGCGAGGAAGGCCTCGGTCGTGCGCAGCGTCACCTGCTCGCCGGCGTTCATCGCGCGGCGCACCGAAGAGAGGTCGAACCGGGCTTCGGCGTTCCGGCGCAGCGCGTCGGCGACAAGCTTGTAGCCGAAATTCGGCGACCAGATGTGGGTCGCCCGATGCGCCTGGATGGCCCGCAGCCAGACCAGCGGATCCGCCAGCACGAGACCCGTGTCGATCTGCACCTGGTCGCGGCCAAGATACAGATCGCGCAGATGCGTCATCACCGGAACCACGTGGTCCATCGGCAGCCAGTTCAGGCCGACCTGGTCCTCGCCCGCATGGTCGCGCAGGATCGCGCCCTCGGCGAGCGCACCGTGGATGTGAGCGACCACGCCGGCATGCGTGATACGGATGCATTTCGGCACGCCGGTGCTGCCGGAACTGAGTTGCAGAAACAGCACGTCCCCGGGCCTGGCGCGGTGCGGCCTGAGCGGCGAATCCGCCGGACGCGTGCCGAGGTCGCGCAGCGTCGCGAGGCGGAAAGCGCGACCGCTTGCACGCCCGAGTTGTTCCAGCGGTCCGGCCAGTGCGTCTGTCGTCAGGACAAGCGGCGCACCCAGCAGGGTATGCGCCGCCAGCAGCTTCTGCGCGGTCGCGGAGTCCGGCGCGAAATCCGGTCCCGCGGCGACGGTGACGGGCAGGGCGCCGGTCAGGACGGCTGCCCAGAACCCCACCGCCCAGTCGGCGTGATCCGGCAATTGCAGCACCACGGCGTCGCCTGCCCCGACCCCTGCGGATTGCAGTCCGGCCGCGATCCGCTGCGCCTCCCGGTGCAGCGTGGCGTAGGTCAGCCGTCGCAGTCCGGCCCCGTTGCGGATTGTGAGCCCGCGGCCGGGTGTTTCCTGCGCGGTCCGTTCCAGGGCCGCGCCAAGGGTCCGGGGAGCATCGTCCGGCAGTACGAGCGCGCCCCCGTCCGCATGGGACGGCCGGACCACGGCGTGCGCCGGCCGGGGGCGGTGGGGCTGTGCCGGCGCCGGCAGCGGCGGCAGCGGCGGCATGACAAGCTGCCCGGTCTCGAACCGCGCGGGGCAGGTCAGCACCGCCGCTTCGACCCCCGGTTGCGCCGCAAGCCGGCCTTCCAGCGCCGCGCATGGTCCCGCATCGATCACCGGCACGCCCGCGAGTGCTGCGTCATCCACGCCGTTTCCGCACAGCGGGATGCCGGAGACAGCCACGGTCGCCACGGGACGCGACCACGGCGGCAGCATGCGGGCAAGGCCGGCGGACAAACCGTCCGGCAGGTCCGGCGCGGTTCCGGCAGGGACCGCATAGCCGATCGCGACCACCTGGCCGGCCGTATTGCGGCCAATGCGGGCATGCGCATCAACGATCCCGGGCTGCGCCATCAAGGCAGCGGCGATGCTGGCCGCGCTGACCGGCATGCCGCCGAGCAGGCCGCAATCACCTGACGGCTCGAGCCATTCCAGCAAGCCATCACCTGGCCGGCGACGCGCCCGCTGCCCCAGACTCAGGCGGTCGTCGAACCAGAGCGTTCCCGGCACCCCGGCCGGCAGCTCTCCGCCGCGGTGGTCACGGATGGTCAGCCGGAGCGCCGCCGCCTGGCCCATCGGCAGCGGGCCATCGGCGGCCGTTCGGGCGCAGCACTGGAACGCAGCCGGTCCGCAAACCGCCGGCGCGAGAAGCAGCGCAATGACGTCGTCCGCTGCCTCGGCATACAGGCGACGGACCACAGACCCGTCCAGCCGATCGCCGCTCACCATCAACAGGCGCAGGCGACGGGCGGACGGTCTGAAGTCCCGCGCCTCGGACGCCGGCATGTGCAGGACATCTAGCGCGCGGTCGCACGCCGTTGCGATGCCGCCCGGAAGCGGCACCACCGTCGCGCCCCGGCAGAGCGGCCACAGCAGCTCGAGACTGAGCGCTCCGCCGTGCAACGAGCCGGCAAACCCGACGCGATCGCCTGGACCGAGCGGACGAAGACCGGCCAACCATGCCAGGCGGCCGCCCAGCGTCGCCGCATCGATCGTGATCGCATCGGCATCGGGACGCAGCCGGCACACGGCCCGCGACAGCGGCATGTCGGGTGCGGCATCGGCCGCCTTCGACGCACCCGGCTTGCCGTGAGGCGGCACAGGCAGGACCTGCGTGTCCGGGCCCGGGCGGAGACCATCCACCAGCGCCCGACCGGTCCGGTGATCCCCGATCACCGCAACCGGACGGTCCGCGGCGACCATTGCGACCAGCCGGTCGGCACCATCATCCGGTTCCAGCGGCAGGATTGCCGCGCCGGTCTGCAGCACGGCCAGCACCGCGGTCACGAGATCGGCAGAATGTCCCGGCATGATCCCGACGGAGGCGCCCGGGCCGGCGCCGCACAAGCGGAGATCAGCGGCCAAGGTCGCCGCCGCCCCGGCCAACTCGGCATAGCGAAGCTGGCGCAGGCCATCGTCAACCGCCACCAGGTCGGCGTGCCGCCGCATGGCATCGGCCAGCAACGCGACGGGATCCGGTTGCTCCCTGTCCGGTTGCTCCCTGTCCGCCTGCTCCCTGTCCGCTTGCTCCCTGTCCGCCGCCCCCGCCCGCCGTTCGGCCAGCAGACGGGCGAGTCGAAGGCGCCGCTCCGCCGCTTCCGCGTCACCGTGGCCTGGCCGGCCCTCCTTCAGATCGGCGCGTGGCGGGTGCTGATCCATCAGCCGGGGTCCGGCTTGTCGAGCAGTGACTGGAGCAGGTCCTCCACCTCCGCGTCACTCAGGTCCGCAAGGGCGGACAGATCCGGCTCGTCGGATGCACCGTCCGGCCCAGTCGTGTTCAGTCGCAGGGTGGAAACCGGCCGATCCGGCCCGCCCAGCCCGGCGCGCAGGAGCGCTTCGAACATGCGGGCAAATCCCTCGACCGTGGCTCCGTCGAACAAGCCCGGCGTCGTAGATCCACGACAGCTCGAGGCCCTCGTCGCCAAGCTCCCAGGCCTGGACTTCCAGATCGAAGCGGATGGACCGGCTGCCCATCAGCCACTCGAACCGCCCGCTTACCCCGCCCCGTTCCGCGGCGCTCAGATCCCGCTGCAGGATGAAGACCACGTCGGTGAACGGATTGCGGTCCGGCACGCGCGGCGGGTTGAGCGCCTCGACAAGCCGGTCGAACGGCACGTCGCCGTGCGCGATCGCGTCTGCCAGCACGGCCGCCTCACGCTCGACGAGCACCGAAAAGCTGGGATCGTCGGCGAGCGCCGCCCGCAGCACCACGACGTTGGCGAAGAAGCCGATCAGCGGTTCGATTTCCGCCATGGAGCGTCCGGCCAGCATGGTGCCGATCAGCAGGTCCGCCTGCCCGGTCAACCGGTGCAGCAGTTCCCGGAACGTCGCCAGCAGCACCGCATTGACGGTGCCCCCCTGGGCGGCGACGAAGGCACGCAACCGGGCCACCAGCTCGGCGGGCAACACACGGCGGACGACACCGCCGCGCCGCGCCGCGCCCGGAACCCGCGGCCGGTCGCAGGGCAATTCCAGACTGGCGAACGGCGCTTCCAGGCGGCGCCGCCAGTATTCGACCTGGCTCTCCGCTGCGCCGGATTCCAAACGCTCGACCTGCCAGACGGCGTAATCCGCATACTGCACGGGCAGCGCCGGGAGCGCCGGCGCCTCGCCGCGCAGCAGGGCGAAGTAGGCCCCGCTCAGTTCCTCCACCAGCAGCGCCATCGACCAGCCGTCGAATACGATGTGATGCACGGTGAAGAGTGCGTCGAACCGGTCCTCGGCAAGAACCAGCAGCACGCAGCGGATCAGCGGCCCGGTCGCGAGATCGAACACGAAGCCCGCCTCGCGGTCCGCGATCCGCGCGACGCTGGCGGCCTGATCCGGGTTGTCCCGCAGATCGATGACCTCCAGCGGCAGCGCGATCTCCGGGAGCACACGTTGCACGGGCGCGTCCCCCGACACCGGGAAGATCGTGCGCAGCGCCTCATGCCGCCGGATGACCTCGGCAAATGCAGCGGCGAACAGGCCTTCGTCGATCGCCCCCTGCAGATGCAGGACGGTCGCCAGCGTGTAGTTCGGTGCGTCCGGTTCGAAGCGCGCCAGGAACCACATGCGCCGCTGCGCGAAAGAGAGCGGGGCGTCGCTCCCCGGCGGCCGGGGCAGGAGCGTTGGCAGCGTGGACGTGCCCGCATCGGGCCCGATCTGCAGCACACGCATCGCCGCCTGCTGCAATGCGTTCAGATCCGGCGTGGCGAGCAAACCATCGAGCGTCAGTTCCAGTTGCAGGTCGGCCCGCACCCGGTTGCGCAGTTAAATCGCGAGCAGCGAGTCGAAGCCAAGCTCCTGCAGGCTCCGGTCCCGGTCGATCTCCGTTCCCGGATCGAGGTGCAGCAGCCGCGCCACCGTTTCGGCGAGGTAGGTGCCGAGGGCTGCGGCGCGGGAGTCCGCCGACCCGTGCTGCACGGCCTCGCGCAATTCGGCAATCGCCCCGGCGTGCGGCGCGTCCGCCTGCAGGCCGGCGGCGATCTCGGCGAGGAACGGGTGCGCGGCCTCCGGGGCGCCGCCGAGCGTGTCCGCCCAGCTTTCGGAGGGCAGCACCACAACGCAGGCGGCGTCCTCGGCCAGCACCGTGTCGAACAGACGCAGCGCGCGCCGCGTGCTCATGGTCACGAGGGACGGCGCGTGGTCGGCACTGGCCGCGCGCGCGGCCATGCCGCTTTCCTCCCAGCCCGCCCAGGCGATCGACAGCGCAGGCAGCCCACGTGCCCTGCGATGGGCCGCGAGCGCGTCCAGGAATGCGTTGGCGGCCGCATAGTTCGCCTGCCCCGCCGCACCCAACGTACCGAACGCGGAGGAGAACAGCAGGAAATGGTCCAGCGGCCGGTCCGCGAGCATCGTGTGCAGGTTCCAGGCCCCGGCAACCTTGGGTGCCAGTACCCGCCGGACGCTGTCGTCCTGCATGCGCACGATCAGCGCATTGTCGAGCACGCCGGCCGCGTGGATCACCCCCCGCAGCGGCGGCATGCGTGCGTCGATCGCCGCGAGCGCCGCCGCGAGCAAGTCCGGGTCGGCAACATCCGCCGCGAAACATTCCACGCTGGCGCCGGCCTCCGTCAGTTCCGCGATCGCCGCATTCGCCGCGGCATCCGGAGCCCGACGGCCCAGCAACGCCAGCGCGCGGCAGCCGCGCGTCACCAGGTGCCGCGCCAGCAAAAGGCCGAGGCCGCCCAGTCCGCCCGTGATCAGGTACGTGCCGTCCGGTGAGATGGCGCCCGGCGTGCGCGCGGTCCGTTCTGCCGGGACCTGGAACACGATCTTGCCCGTGTGGCGGGCGGATCGCATCAGTTCCATGGTCTGCGGCATGCGCGCCAGATCAACGGTCCGGGTGACCAGGCCGGCAATGCCTCCTAAGTCGAGGGCGGCGATCGCGGTCTCCAGGATGGACCGCAGCTTGTCCGGATCGCGCTCCGCCTCGCGTTCGAAATCGACGATCGCGTAGGCGACGTCGGGGCGGCGTGCCGCGACCGCCTCGGGGCTCCAGATGTCGCGCCGCCCGATCTCGACGAAACGGCCGTTCGGTTTCAACAGGTCGAGGCTTGCGGGAATGGCCTCGCCGGTCAGGCAGTTGAGCACCACGTCAACGCCGGCCCCGCCGGTCGCCTCGCGGACCACATCCGCGAAATCGGTGCTGCGCGAGTTCCCCACCGCGTGAACACCGAGTGCCCGGACAAAGCCGTGCTTGGCCGGGCTGGCCGTGGCGATCACCTCGGCCCCGAGGGATTGCGCGACGCGGACCGCCAGCGTGCCGACGCCGCCCGAGGCGGCATGGATCAGCACACGTTCGCCCCGGCGAAGATCGGCCAGGGTGACCAGCGCATACCAGACGGTGAGCAGCACCACGGGCAGGCCGGCCGCCTCGACCAGCGGCATGCTGGCCGGCGCGGCGAAGAACCGGCTGGCATCCTCGGTCAGGTGGGTCGTGAAACTGCCGGGCGCGGTGGTGATGACCGCATCGCCAGGGCGGAACCGCGTCACGCCCTCGCCGACCCGCACCACGCGGCCGGAGCATTCCCCGCCGGGGGCACTGGGATTGCCGGGATAGAGACCGATGGCGCCCAGCACGTCGCGGAAATTCAGGCCCAGCCCGACGGTCTCGATCTCGATCTCGCCTGGTCCGGGCGGCCGCCGCTCGATCGGGACGGCATGCAGGCCGGCAAAGCCTTTGGCCTCGTCCCGCTCGATCCGGAACGGGCCGGGGGGCAGCGCCAGGCGACGCAGGGATGCCTGGTCCCGCTGCCGAAGCCGCGCCACGAACCGCACGCCGGTACGCAGGGCCACCTGGCTCTCCTGCCCGTTCGCGTCGAGTTCGGCTGCAATGGCCGCGCCTTCGCCGGGATCGGTGCCGTCCGGATCGAGATCCATGACAGTGGCGGCCAGTTCGGGGAACTCATGCAGCAGCGTGCGCATGCTGCCCCAGACCGCGGCGCCCGCCGGGTCGGGCACCGCAACGAGGTCCTGCACATCGACCGCGCCGCGCGTCACGACCAGCAGCCTGGTCCGGGCGGTGGCCGAGGCGGCGGCAATGGCCTGGACCAGCCGCAGCACCGGAAGCGCGGTGCCGGCCGCGGCTTCCAGCATTTGCGGGCCGGTTTCGGCGAGAGAAGCAGCCTGCCGGCAAAGCAGGACCACCCCGGACGGGGCCTCATGCGTGATCACTGCGACCGCTCGCGCGACACCTGCCTCGGTCGCCGGCATGCGGATTGCGCGCTCGCCCAGCGTCGCTGCAACCGCATCCTCCAACGCGAACTCCGCGCCGATCACCAGCACGGGCCCGGCATCCTGTCGTGCCTCGCCGGAGAGGGCGACGGGACGCCAGGCGACCTCATAGACGTCCTGTTCGGGCGGCCGATCCTCCTCGCCGATAACCGCTGCGCGGTTCACCCGCCGGGTCTCCAGGCCTTCGACCAGGCAGATCGGCACACCGTCCATGGTGTACAGCGTCATGTCGGCACGTAGCGCACGGTCATCCGGCTGCGTGGGGCGGATGCGCGC
Source organism: uncultured Alphaproteobacteria bacterium (assembly GCA_963721065.1). Classification (GTDB taxonomy): domain Bacteria; phylum Pseudomonadota; class Alphaproteobacteria; order Acetobacterales; family Acetobacteraceae; genus CAWBLP01. The sequence continues at coordinate 100,437 of CAVRHO010000004.1, read as the reverse complement.
GTGAACGGTGAAGCGCGCGGGAAGCGGCTGGAACAGGGTCAGCCGTTCGAGCCCGACGGGCAGGTAGGTTTCGGTCGGCGCCATGCCGGCGAAGACGGCGCCCAGCGCCTGGAAGCCTGCGTCGAGCAAGGCAGGATGAAGCCGGAACCCTGGCCCGGTCATGACGCGCGCCTGCTCCGGCAGAACGATTTCGGCGACCGCCTCGCCCGCGCCGAGTGCCAGCATCTGCACACCGCGGAACGCCGGGCCGTAGCCGAGGCCGCGTTCGGCGTAGGCCGCGTAGAAGCTGTCCGGTGACACCACCTGGCCGCAGCGGGACCGGGCTGCCGCCAGAGGCTCGTGATCCGGCAATGACGGGGCGGCGAACCGAACCTTGCCACCGGCGTGCAGCCGCCACTGATCGACATCGGCGTCCAGACTGTAAACACCGAAGTCCGAAATCCCCGCGGGTTCCGGCGACAACACCGTCTGCACGGTCCGAACCGTGCTCTCCGGCAATGTCATGGCCTCGTGGAAGCGCACCGATTCCAGGACCGGAACAGCGTCACCCGGCGAGGGGCGGTCGCCGGCTGCCGCCAGGGCCATTTCCAGGCAGGCCGCGGCCGGCAGCACCGCGACGCCGAACACGCGGTGGTCGGACAGCAGTGCCGGCTGCCCGGAACCCAGCCGGGCGGCAAAGCGCATCTCCTTGCTGGCAGCTTCGCGGACACGCACGCCAAGGAGAGGATGGTCTGCCGGACCGAGACGCGCCTCGCCGTCCGTCTGCGGCAGCGGATCAATCCAGTGGCGCTGCCGGTCGAACGGATAAGGCGGCAGGGCGACGCGCCGCCACGACCGGCCCTCCTGCAGGCCGGCCCAATCGAGACGGACACCACGGACGTAGCACTGTCCGGCCGCGTCGAGCAGCGCCGCAAGATCGTCCCGTCGTCGGGACAGGCTGGCCACCCAGCCTGTCCGTGCATCCCGGTCGCCGGCAATGGCCTGCCCGAGGCTCGTCAGCACCGGATCGGGGCCCAGCTCGAGCACGATCCCCGGCGCCGCCGGTCCCTGCAGCAGGGTGGAGATGCCGCCCGCGTAGCGGACAGGCGCAAGGATGTGCCGGCACCAGTAGTCGGGCCGGCACAGCAGGTCCCGCTCGCTCCGCCCCGTAACGTTGGAAACCACCGGTATCCGCGGCGGATGATAGGCGACCGCCTCCGCCACCTGGCGGAACGCGGGCAGCATCGGCTGCATCAGCGGCGAATGGAATGCGTGCGACACGGTCAGCCGGCGGCAGCGATGGCCGGCGGCCGCGAGGCTTGCCGCGACCTTCTCCACCTCCTGCTATCCGCCCGGCGATGACCAGAGCGCGCGGACCGTTCACCGCCGCGATCGACACGGTTTCGGTATAGGGGGCAAGCGCACGCGTCACCGTCGCTTCATCGGCATCGGTGGCCAGCATGCAGCCGTCGCGTGGCAGTGCCTGCATCAGCCGGCCGCGGGCCGCCACCAGCCGCAGGGCATCCGGCAGTTCGAAAACACCGGCCACCGTCGCTGCCACATACTCCCCGATGCTGTGGCCGAGCACCGCGACCGGCTGGACGCCCCAGGACAGCCAGAGATCCGCGAGCGCATACTCCACCGCGAACAAGGCCGGCTGCGTCCAGCCCGTTTCGTGCAGCCGCGTCGAATTGCCGTCCGCCCACACCACGTCCAGCAGGTTGCCATCCAGATGGGGGGCCAGCAGCGCCGCGCAGCGATCGAGTGTCGCGCGGAAGCGGGCATTGTGCGCGTAGAGGCCCTGCGCCATGCCGGGGTATTGCGCGCCCTGGCCGGTGAACTGGAATGCGATGCGGGGTGCGTCCCCGGCGGCGCCTTCGACAGCCTGACTGGCCTCGCCGGCCGCAAACCGGCGCAGCGCCATGGCCGCGTCGGCGGACGATCCGGCCGCGACCGCGACGCGCTGCGCGAAATGGCGGCGGCGGGCGGCGCTTGCCGCGATCGCCGGCAAGGGGTCGGCGGTGTGCTCCAACCGTTCGGCCATCGCGCCTGCCAAAGCGTGCAATGCGGCGCGACTCTGGGCCGAGAGCACGACCAATGCCGCCGGCGGACTGCGTCCCGCGGAGACCGGTGCCGCGGGCGGCTGCTCGATCACCACATGGGCGTTGGTGCCGCCCATCCCGAAGGAGTTCACCCCGGCGCGCCGGGGGGTGTCGCTGTCAGGCCAGGCTCTGGTCTGCACGGCGACCTGGAACGGGCTGGCGGCGAAGTCGATCTCCGGGTTGGGCGTCTCGTAGTGCAGGTTTGCCGGGATGGTTCCGCGCTCCACCGCCAGCGCGGCCTTGATCAGGCCGGTGACCCCCGCGGCGCATTCCAGATGGCCGACATTCGTCTTCACCGATCCGATCAGGCAGGGCGCGGTGCGGCGCCCGTTGCCAAAGGCCTGGCTCAGCGACCGGACTTCGATCGGGTCGCCAACCAGGCGTGGCGGTGCCATGCGCCTCGACATAGCCGATGGTATCCGCCGACACGCCCGACATCGCCAGCGCCCGGGCAATCACGCGGGTCTGTCCGTCCACGCTGGGCGCGGCGAAACCGACCTTCCGGTCTCCGTCGTTGTTGGTCGCCCAGCCGCGGATCACGGCGTGGATGTGGTCGCCATTTGCCAGCGCATCCGACAGCCGCTTCAACGCGACCACGCCGACGCCGCTGCCGAACAGCGTGCCCCCTGCGCGCGCATCGAATGTCCGGCAGTGACCGTCGGGCGAGAGGATGCTTCCCGGTTCGTAGCGGTAACCGGACACGGCAGGCAGCTTGATGCTGACACCCCCCGCCAGCGCCATGTCGCACTGGTAGGTCAGCAGGCTGTCGCAGGCCAGCGCCACCGCGACCAGCGACGTCGAGCAGGCCGTCTGCACCGTGATGGCAGGCCCGCCCAGGCCGAGGCGATAGGCGATGCGGGTTGCGAGGTAGTCCTTGTCGTTGCCCAGCACGAGCTGGAGAGCGTCAACGCCGTACTCGCCCTGGCCCCGGCTCATCAGGTTGTTGAGCATGTAGGTGGAGAGGCTGACGCCGGCGAAGACGCCGACATCGGCGTCGCCATCCCAGCCGGCATCCTCCAGCGCGTGCCAGGCTTCCTCGAGGAACAGGCGGTGCTGCGGGTCCATCAGCGCCGCCTCACGCGGGCCGATGCCGAAGAACGCGGCATCAAACCGGTCGATGTCGCGCAGTACCGGCATCGCCTTGACGTAGGACGGGCTTTCCAGTGCGGCGGGCGAGACGCCGGCGGCCAGCAGTTCGGCGTCCGAGAAGCGGGTGATGCCCTCGCGTTCGGCGAGCAGCATGTCCCAGAACGCCTCGACATTGTCCGCGCCGGGAAACCGGCCGCTCATGCCGACGATGGCTACCGCCGAAGGTGAACTGTCACTCATGCGCTGCCTCCGGCTCTCCGCGCCCTGCCGCCGCCCGGTGCAAGGCGGCCCGACGCTCATGCTCGGCCCGAGCCGCCGCCAGTCGCGCCGGCACCGCGTCATCGGTCGTGTCGGGAAGCGCCGCACCGCTCAGGAAACCGGCGAGCGCGCGGACGCTGGGATACTGGAACAGCTCGACCAGCGCGAAGCTGCGGGCAAGCACCGACTGCAGGCGACGGTGCAGTTGCACCAGCTCCAGCGAGCTTGCGCCAAGCTCGAAGAAGTTGCTGTCCAGCCGGGGCAGGGCGCATCCGAGGACGGCTTCTGCTTCGGTCTGGATCGTCCGCTCCAGCGCCGAGGCGGGCGCCTCGGCCGGCAACGGGACCTGGGCATTCGCAGCGCCCATATCGGCAAGTGCCGCGCGGTCCACCTTGCCGTTCGCCGTGAGCGGCAGGCGATCGACCGCGTGGATGACGCCGGGGACCATGTAGTCGGGCAGCTTGCCGCGCAGGAAGCCGCGCAGCTCCTGGCCGAGCGGCAGGCCGGGCGAGTTGGGGCCCCATGTCCGCAGCCAGGCCGGATCAATCGCACCGCCGGCAAAGCCCAGCAGCACCGGTTCTTCGGCATCCAGGCCGAGTGCGCCTGCGAACGTGGCGGTGGGCAGGCCGCCGAGCGGGCAGAGCCCGAGATCCAGTGTCGATGCTTCCGTCATCAGAAGTTGCCCGATGAAGCCTGCCTCGAGCAGGCAGAAATCGCGTGCCAGGTCGCCGTAGAAGTCCCGGAGCACGGCAAGCCGCCCGGTCAGGACCAGGAGGAAACCTGCGTCCATGCCGGCCTGAGGGTGCAGCCCGCTTTGCGGCGCCGGCGGGTCACCCAGGTGGATCAGGCGATGCGCATCGGGATCATAGAAGTAGCTGCCGGCCGGCAGGCCGGCGATCCGGTCCTGCTCGACGATGGCGTAGCATTGCACGGCATTGACGCTGCCGGCCGAGGGATAGCGGTATTTCGGCAGCATCGTGCCTTCCAGCGACATGGCCTGCAGCGTGCCCAGCAGCGCGGCGAAAGCGGACAGTGGCACCGGCGCCGGGAGGAACCGGCGGATGCTCTGGCGGGCAAGGAACGCCTGGCGGCGGGCGGCATCGAACTCGCCGCCCGGCAGGTCGAAGCCGGACGCTTCGGGCGGGAACCGCCGCTGGCCCGGACGTTCCAGCAGCCGCGCCAGACGGGCGGCCGCATCGCCGGCCCCGTCCTCCACCCCGAAGGCCGGACGCGCGGGCCGGGTCACGCGCGGCAGGACGTGCGCAACCAGCCGGCGATTGCCGGCGACATCCCCGGGCGCCGATGCCACCGCTTCGGCAACGGCCGGGTGCTGGCGCAACGCCGCTTCGATCTCGCCCAGTTCGATGCGGAATCCGTTCACCTTCACCTGGGCGTCGCGCCGGCCCAGGAACTCGATCGTGCCGTCGGGCAACCAGCGGCCATAGTCGCCGGTGCGGTACAGGCGTTCCCCCGAACGCGGATGATCGATGAAGGCGGCGGCGCTTTGCGCGGCATCCCGCCAGTAGCCACGCGCGAGGCCTACCCCGGCAATATGCAGCTCGCCCGGCACGTGATCGGGCAGATCTGCCCCGTCGCCGCCAAGCACGTGGAAACGCTGGTTGGCGAGGGGCCGGCCGTAAGGAATGCTGCGCCAGGACGGATCGACCCGCCCGATCGGATAGGCGATCGACCAGATCGCGGCCTCGGTGGCGCCGCCCAGGCTGACGGCCTCGAGGCGTGGATCCTGGGCGCGGAGCCGGTCCGGCAGGCCGACCGGCACCCAGTCGCCGCTGAGCAGCGCGAGTCGCAGCGTGCGCGGCCAGGCGCCGGGTTCCGTTTCGGCCAGCGCCAGCAGCATCACCATCAGCGCGGGGACGCTGTTCCAGACCGTCACCTGGTGACGGCGCGCGAGCGCGGCCCAGTGCGCAGGGTCGCGCAACCGATCGGGATCGGGCAGCACCAGCGTTCCGCCGGCACCGAGAATGCCGAAAATGTCCCAGACCGAGAGGTCGAAGCTGAGCGAGGACAGGCCCAGCACCCGGTCTTTCGGGCCGATGCCGAACCGCGCGTTGATGTCGGCGACCGTGTTCTGCGCGGCGCGATGCTCGATCATCACGCCTTTCGGCGTGCCGGTGGAGCCTGAGGTGAAGATCACATAGGCGAGGTCGGTATCCGGTCCTGTTGCGGGAGCAGGGCGCGCTGCTCCCGGCTCGATCGCGTCCACGGCGAGCGGCGTGACGCCTGCGGGCCACGCAATGCGATCGATCATCGCCGACTGGGTCAGCGCGACGCCAACCTCGCCCTGCCGCAGCAGCAGGGCGAGCCGTTCCTCCGGCAGGTCCGCATCGACCGGCAGGTAGGCGGCACCACTCATCAGCACACCCAGGACGGCGGCGACCTGCTGCCATCCCTTGCGGGCGACGACGGCGACGGGACGATCGGGTCCGCAGCCATGCCGGGTCAGCACTGCGGCAATCGCGGCAGCCCGCGCGGACAGCTCGCCGTAGCTGATCTGCCGGTCGCTGGCGATCACCGCGACTGCATCGGGGGCTGACGCCGCCTGCCGGAAAAACGCCGCCTCCAGCCGACCGCGGGGCAGGGGGGCAGCGGTCGCGTTGGCGGCGGTTCGGCGCGCCCGCTGTTCGGCTGGCAGCAGGTCAGGCAGCGGCCCGGTCCAGGCCTCCGGTTCGGCGGCAAGCCGCCGGACCAGAGCGGTATAGGCGGCGAACATCGCCGCGATCATTCCCTCCGGGAACAGGCCTTCGACCACGTCCCAGTTCAGGACCAGCTCGCCTCCGTCTTCCATGACCTGATGGTCGAGCCAGACCTGCGGGGTCTGCGCCTGGCTGTGCACCAGCGTGCCGAATCCTTCCGGACGGGCCTTGGCCTCCCCCTCCAGGCCCAGGACGCTGGTGAATACCACCGGCATCAGCGCCGATCCGGGACGCCGCTGCCGGGCTGCCAGCGCGCGCAGCACCCGAACGCCGCTCAGGGCGCGATGGTCGAGATCGCTCCAGAGCTGCTGCTGCACGCGTCTCGCCCGTTCTGCCACGGTGGCGGTAGCGGCGAAGTCCACCTCCAGCAGCAACAGCGTGGTGAAATCCCCGACCAGGCGCTCGATGTCGGGATGCAGCGGCTGCCGCTGGAAAGTGGTCAGGTTGAGGGTGAATTGATGCATCCCCGACCAGGTTGCGATCACGCCGGCAAAAGCCGTCAGCAATGCAACCGAGGGAGTCACCCCCTGCGCGGCCGCATGGCGGCGAAGCAGCTGCCAGTCCGGACCAGGGACGCGGCCGGCATGACGCACGAACCGGACCGCATGCAGGTCGGCCGGGTTGCAGTGCCAGCGGCAGTTCCGGCGCCGGCGGCAGTGCGTCGATCCGGCTCATCCAGTAGCGGTCGGCCGCGGCGTAGTCCGGCCCGTCCTGCAGCCGGGCACTGGCCAGCACGTAGTCCCGGAAGCCGATTTCGGGCGCGGGCGGCAGGGTTTCGCCGGCCGCGGCCTGCTTCCACTCGCGGAGCAGAATCAGCAGGCTCGCCGCATCCGCGATCAGCGCGTCAAGCCGGATGTGCAGGCGGATGACCGTCGCGGAAAGCCGGCTGGCGCGGATCTCGAACAGCGGCCATTGGTCCGCCGGCGTCGGGCGGCCGGTCATCGCCGCGCGGATTTCGGTGAGGGCTTGCGCGGTGTGCTGCGCCGATGCGGCGGACAGATCGGCGCAGGCAATCGCGTAGTGCGGCACCGACTCCAGCACGCGCTGCGATCCGTCGGGCAGCACCACGGCGCGCAGCATGTCGTGACGGGCGACCAGCCGGTTCCATGCCGCCTCCAGCCTGGCGAGGTCCCAGTCCGCAGCTTCCAGTTCCAGGTAGATCTGCGTCGCGACGTTGCCGAGCTCGAAGCCGTCCTGCCGTCCGAACCAGTAGGCCTGCTGCACATCGGTGAGAGGGAACGGTGCGTGACGCGCGGCCGGATCGGGCACCAGCGCAGGGCGGAGGTCGGTCCGGCCGGGCTGAGCCGCATCGATCAGTGCCGCCAGGCCGGCAACAGTCGGTTGGTCGAACACGGCCCGCAGGTGAATCTCGACATGGAACCGTGCCCGTATCTCCCGCACCAGCCGTGTTGCCAGCAGCGAGTGACCGCCCAGTTCAAAGAAGTCCGCCCGACCGTCCGCGACCGGCCCGCCCAGCAACTCGGCCCAAAGCATCGCCAGACGATTTTCCGTGGCGGTGGCCAGGGGCCTCTGCCCGTCTTCCGCCGGGGACGGATCGGGCAAGGCCCGGCGATCGAGCTTGCCATTGGCTGTGCGTGGCATCGCCTCGAGCATGACGATGTCCGCAGGCACCATGGCGGCTGGCAGGCTGGCACGCAGGAACGCACGAAGTTCGGCAGCATCGGCCCGCGGCGGCGCAACGGGACGGAAGCATGGCGGCGCGAACGCCGGCGCCCCTCGCCGCCGCGCGTAAATGTAGAAGTTGGTCCCGCTGCCTGGTTCGAGGCTCCAGTCCTCCTCGACCGCGGTGACGAAGCCGTGGCGATGGAGCAAGGCGAGGACGTCCTGCAATCGCCCGCCCACATCGTGCAGCTCAAGCACGACCTGGGCGATGCGAGGCCAGTCGCCCGGATCGATGCCCGCCAGCACAGCGGCCTCGGCTTTCTCCACGTTGATCTTGAGCAGGTCGATCCGGTCGAGCCCGCATGCCGCAATGGCCGCCGACAGGGAACGGACCTCCACCTCGCGGGTCGCAGCAGCGAAGCGGTCGTCCAGCATTTCCTCGATCACCGCCGATGCGTCCTCCGCGCCGTGCCGACGCAGCCAGGAGCGCACCACGGCGCGGTCGCTTGCGTCGGCGTGCAGGCCGGAGAGGATCGATGATCCTTCGTATTCGGTGAAACGGGCGGTGCTCGCACACTGGCCGAGCGCGTAGGCGTGGACTTCCCCGTTCACACCATAGCGGGCGAGATTGCGCCGCAGGCAGGCCACCGTGGCCGGGTTTGGCTCGAAGGCATGGATGCGCACGCCGGACGCGGCGCGATGTGCGGCAAGCGCGAACATGCCGATATTCGCGCCGACATCGAGCACGGTGGCGCCGTCGGCAATGCCGATCCCATGGCGAAAATACGCCTGCCGTTGGAAGATTTCGGCAAACAGGAACGCGGTTTCGGCCCGGTGCCGGGACGCGACGCGCATGCCGTCGGGCAGCACGGCATCGCCGCTGCCATGCGGCACGACATAGGCGGCGAGACGCGCTGACGGGCCTGACCCGCGCAACACCACGGCCGCCTCCCTGACCCAGGGATGGCGGTGCAGCGCCGCTTCGATTTCCGCGGGTTCGATCCGGTGGCCGCGCAGTTTCACCTGGTCGTCCGATCGGCCAAGGAATTCAAGCGCGCCGTCGGCGAGACGGCGGACCCGGTCCCCGCTTCGGTACAGCCGGTCCCCGGTGGCATGCGACCACGGGTCCGGCGCGAACGAAGCGCCATCCGGTGTGTCATGTTGCAAGTAGCCGGGAGACACGCCGGCCCCGCCGATCCAGATCTCGCCGGGAATTCCCGGTGCGACGGGCCTGCCATTCGCGTCCACCACGTAGGTCCGGACGTTCGCCAGGGGATGTCCGATGACCGGGCGGGGATGCTCCCGAGCGATCCGCGCCACGGTGGTGTCCACCGTGCACTCCGTCGGACCATAGAGGTTGAATGCGCGGATGTGGGGCGCGCTCGCGAGCACAGTCCACAGCGCCGGCGGAACCGGCTCACCACCCAACAGCACAACCTTCGGGGCATGGCGGGCCGGGTCGAGCAGACCTGCCTCGACCAGGGCCGCCAGATGGGTCGGGGTGGCATCCAGAACGTCGATCGCGTGGTCCGCCAGATAGTCCAGCATGCGAACGGCGTCCGTGCGCACCGCATCCGGCACCACATCGAGCATGTGTCCGTCGAGCACCTGGATGATCTGCTTGACCGAGGTGTCGAAGCTGAGCGGTCCGTTGACGGCCACGCGCAGCAATCGTCCGCCCGCTTCGGCATGGATCGCACGATGCAGGGCACGGAGAAGATTGACGACGGCCGACTGGCTGACCCGCACGCCCTTCGGTGTGCCGGTCGAGCCGGACGTGACCATCACGTAGGCGTCGTCGGGATCACCCGGCGCGGCGTTCCAGCCGGCGGTCGCCGGACGCAGCAGAGTGCCGCCGGGCTCCAGCAGTGCGGGGCCGGCCACGACGGCGGGGTCGGTGGTGATCACCGCTGCCGGCGCTGCCTGCGCGATAACCTCATGCAGACGCGCGGACGGCCAGGCGGACTCCAGCGGCACATAGGCTGCGCCGGCCCGCAGTGCAGCGAACAGGGCAACGATCTGCGTCACGGAACGCGGCAGAAGGATCGCGACACGCATGCCCGGTCGCACGCCGTTCCGCACCAGCGCGTCGGCCAGCGTGTCCACCTGCTGCGCCAGGTCGGCGAACGTCAGAACTTCGCTGCCGCACATGACCGCCGGCCCGTCCGGCGTCATCGCAACCCGCTGGCGGAGCAGCGCCTCGAGGCGCATCGCCGGAACAGGCAGCGCCGGTCCGCAGGAGGCCCGCAGCCATTCGGCACGGTCGGGGCGCAGCAGGTCTGCGATGCTGCGGTCGCAATCATCCACCGCGCCGGACAGCAGTTCGACAAACTGACGGCCGAACAGCGCGATCTCGGCGGCGCTGAACCGTGCGCTGGCGTATTCCAGGCTGGCATGCAGGGCAGGGCCGACCTCGCGTACCGCCAGTCCAAGGTCGCATTTCGCCGTGCCGGCATCGTGCTCACGGTACTCGACCACGAGCCCCGCCGGTTTGAGTTCCGCGGGCAGCACCTGCATGTCGAACATCACCGCCGTCAGGTCGCGCGCACCGCGACCGGACTTGCGAAGAATCTCCACGGTCTTCTGGAACGGATAGCGCTGGTTGCTGCGCGCGGCGATCACCGCCGCGGCGGTGGCCGCCAGGATGCCGCGGAAACACTCGTGCGGTGCACAGGGCAGGTTCAGTGGCAGGAGATTGATGAACAGACCGATACCATGCTCCAGCTCCGCCGCTTCATCGCGTGCGGTGACCGGAACTGTGACAAGGGTCCGCTCCTGCCCCGCATGGCTGCCGAGCAGAGCCGCGAATGCGGCGAGCAGCACGGTCGAAAGCGTGGTGCCCGCCTCGGTCGCCAGCGTACGCAGCCGCTGCGCCAGGCCCGGTGGGATGTTCACCTGATGCCGCGCGCCGTGGCCGTCGGCCGCCCCCAGCGGCGCACGCCCGAATGGCAGGGCCGGTATGGGCAGGCCCTCCGCCTGCCGCGCCCAGTAGTCCCGTTCGGCGTCCAGTGCCCCGCCGGCCAGCCGGCTGCGTTCCCATAGCGCGTAGTCGGCATAGTGGATCGCAGGGGGCGACACCCTGGCGGACCCGCCCGCCTGGAGCGCTGCGTAGGCCTCGAAGCATTCGCGGAAGACCGCCGCCGCGCCCATGCCATCCATCAGGATGTGGTGGACGGCGAGAGCGGCGACGTACTCGTTCGGCCCGAGCATGCACAGACCCAGCCGGAACAGCGGGGCGCGCCCGAGGTCGAAACCTTGCCGGATGAACCGGCGCAAGCTCTGTTCGACGTCGTCCGGTGCGAGCGCATGCAACTCGACCGGCACCGAGGCCGCGATGACCTGCGTGGGCCCGTTGTCGCCGTCAACGAAGCGGGTACGCAGGATTTCGTGCCGCCCCACCACGTCGGCGAAAGCGCGCCGCAGCGCATCCGCCTGCAACGGTCCGCTGACGCGCAGCACAACCGCCTCGTTATAATGCGGGCTGTCGGGTGCCTGCGCCTGCTCGAACCAGATGCGTTCCTGTGCGAACGAGAGCGGCGCCGGCTCACCGCGCTGCCCCCGGCGCGGTATGCGCCCCGCACCGGCAGCGCGCGCACTCAGGCGCTCGGCCAGCAGGCGCCGCTGCGCTGGAGTCAGTCGTGCAATCCGCGATTCGACGTCGTCACTCATGCAGCAGACGATGCGCCCGCCAGCGCATCTTCCCGTTCCGTCAGCGCCTCGACTTCGTCCAGTGCTGCCGCAACCGCGGCATCCTGCAGCAGGCCCTCGTCGATCAGGGCGGCGATCTCGGCGACCGACCCGGTGAACAGGACCGCAATGCTCAGGGACATGCCAAACCTGCGCCGCACGCGGTTTCGGATCTCGACCGCCATGATCGAGTCCATGCCAAAGGCAGTGAGCTGTCGTTCCGCATCGATTTGTGCCGGTTCCAGCCGAAGCACCGCGGCAATGATCGTGGCGACCATCGTCCGCACGGCCCTGCGTCGTTCCGCGGACTCGAGCAGAAGCAGTGCGGCCATTGCATCAGCCTGTTCCGCATCGTCCGCTGGTTCACCGGACGTGATCGTCGTTAGTTCTTGAATCAGCGGCGTTGGTTGCACACGCGTCCAGTCGGCATCAACGACAACGGTCTGCACCGCACCGGTACGCAGCACGGTTTCAAGCGCCGCCATGCCGTCGGCAGGCGCGATGTCGGTGACGCCGGTCAGGCCGGCTTGCTCGCGGCGCGCACTCCGCGCGTAGATGCCGATCTCGGCCCACGGCCCCCAGTCGAGCGCGGTTGCCGGCAACCCAAGTGCCCGGCGATGCCAGGCGAGCGCGTCCTCGAATGCGTTGGCAGCGGCGTAATTCGCCTGTCCCACCTGCCCGAGTACGCCGGTTGCGCTGGCATAGAGGACGAAGAAGTCCAGCTCGAGCGAGCGTGTCAGCGTATGAAGGTTCCAGGCGCCTGCCACCTTGGCCGCCATTGGCGCGTCGAACGCATCCGGCGTCATCGACAGCATCAGCCCGTCGGCAATCTGTCCAGCCGCATGCACAATGCCCCGGATCGGCGGGTGCAGCTCCTGCCGGTGCCGCTCGAGGATGGCGGCCAGGGCGTCCCGCTCCGCAACATCGCAGGCGGCCACCTGCACGGAGACACCAAGCGCTTCCAGGTCGCGCAGCGCGGTCACTTGCCGGAACGTCTCGCTGCCCGGCGCGATGGCACGCCACTGCGCACGCGGCGGCGGCACCCGGCGTCCAAGCAGCAGAAGCCGCCGCGCACCGCGTTCGGCCAGCCATTGCGCCGTGCGCAGTCCAAGCCCCGACAGGCCGCCAGTGATCAGGTAGGTCGCGTCCGGGCGGAGGGTCAGCGCCGTCGCTGGCACCGGCTCCGCACGCACCAGGTTCGCTTCGAGGCGGATCCCACCGCGCAGCGCCTGCTGGCGCCCCGGACCGGATGCCAGCAGGGCATCGACCGCGAGCGAGGCCTGTTCCGGACCCATGGCCGGATCGAGATCCAGCATGCCGCCGGACAGCTCCGGATGTTCCAGTGCCAGCACGCGACCGAAGCCCCAGAGCGCCGCCTGTGGCAGCGCGACGAGGTCCCGCCCGTCGGGCTGGACGGCCTGTGCGCCGCGCGTGATGAGCGCGACCGGCACCTGTCGGCCGGCCAGCGCCTGGACGGCGGCAAGCGCTGTTCCCAGGATCGACCGGGCCGTTGCCTCCGGCCCGCCCTCGTCGGGCGCGGCGGCATCGAGGTTCCACGTATTGACCAGGCCAAGGACCGGCTCCGCCGCTGCCGCGCGAAGCTCCGCCAGGCCCTGTGGGCCGGCGTGCAGCATCAGGCACCGGGCACCGCGTCGCTCCAGCTCGGCGGCGATCGCGTCGCCGAAGCCGCCACGATCCGCACAGACCAGAAAGCGGCCGGGTTGTTGCACCGGTTCGGGCCGGGCTGCCCGCCAGTCCAGGCGGTAGAGCATTCGCGACGGGTCCGGGAGCGCTGCGCCCGCGGCGTTGAGGGCCGTGAGTTCGAGGCGGGCGATCCGCGCCAGAACCTGCCCGTCCGGTGCGCTCAGCAGGATGGAAGCCGCAAGCGTTCTCTGCGCCGGTGCGGCATCGTCGAGCAGGCGCACCGATATCCGCGCGGTGCCCTGGATCGGACCGAAGATACGGAGCCCGGCCGCACCGGTTGGAAGATAGACCTGACCGTCGGCGGGCAGCGCAGCCGCGACCACCTGGATCGCGGCATCCAGCAGCGCGGGGTGGACGATATAGCCGCTGCTGCTGCCCGCCGCGGCAGGAAGCGCAATCTCGCCGAATGCCGAACCGTCGCCGCCCGAGACCCGCGCAATACCGCGGAATGCCGGGCCATAGCACAGGCCGCGGCCGGCCAGATCGGCATAGAACCCATCCACCTCGATATCGGGGAGGGGCCGGGCGGGTGGCCCAGGCGGCGTTGCCGATGATCCGGACGATTGCAGATCCAGCGTCGCGTGCCGCGTCCAGGCTGACGCGCCAGCCGATCCAACCGGGTCAGCCGGGCGCGCATGCACCGCCACGCTGGCCGTTCCATCGCCGGTGCGACGGAGCAGGGTCTGCACGGTCAGCGCGCCGTCTTTGGGGAGAGCCAGCAGGCGCTCGAAACGCGCGCTCCCGATCTCCGCCTGCTCCCACCCGAACCCGTGGCGCACCGCCGCAAGCGCCATTTCCAGATACGCGGCGGCCGGCAGCACCGGTGCGTTGCCGATCGCGTGGTCCGGCAGCCATGCAAGGCTCGACCGGTCGAGCGTGCGTTCGAACACGACCGCCGTATCGGTGCCGGCGAGTTGGGTCTGTGCGCCGAGCAGCGGGTGGACACCGCGGGTCGCGGTGCTGCCGACGAACAGGTTGGGCGTGCCCAGAGCGTCCACCCAATGCCGCGTGCGCTGCCAGGGATAGGTCGGCAGGTCCGCCGGACGCGCCTCCGGCGCGCGCAACCGCTCCCAGTCGATGGGGAATCCTGCGGCATGCAGCCCGCCGAGGGCGCTCCGCATGGCGAGCGGTCCGTCGAGGGTTCGCGTCAGTGACCGCAGAGCGCGTCCCGGGATGCCTGCGTGCTCCAGGCACTGGCGCAACGCGCCGACCACCACCGGATGCGGACTCACTTCCAGGAAGAGCGAGCAGCCCTCGGCACCCATGCGCGCCACCGTCTCGGCGGCCCGAAACGGCTGACGCAGGTTGCGTGCCCAGTACCCGGCGTCCAGTTCCGTGCCGGCGATCGGGCCGGCGGTGACCGTGGACCAGAGCGGAACGGCGGCGGGGCGCGGCACGATGTCGGCGACCGCGGCGGCCAGCCGCGGGCACAGGGGATCCATGGCGGGGCTGTGGGCCGCCACTTCCACCGTATCCAGCAGCCGGCCGAAAACCCCCTCGTCCTCGAGCGCACCCAGCAGGTTCCGCAGCGCGTCGGTTTCGCCGGCAACGAGTGTCGCGGTGAAGCTCGTGGTGCCCGCGATGTCGAGCCGGCCGCCATAGCGATCCAGTCGGGCACGCATGTCGTCAGCCGGCAGGCCGATGACTGCTGTCGCACCCTGGCGCATGGCCTCGCGCATCAGCCGGCTGCGGGCGACGATGACGCGTATCGCCGTTTCGAGGTCCAGCGCACCGGCGACATGAGCCGCCGCGACCTCGCCCATGCTTTGGCCGACGATCGCGTTTGGCCGGACGCCCAGCGATTGCCAGAGCGCCGCCAGGGCGACCTGGAGCGCAAAGACCGTCGGCTGGATCACATCGATATCGCGTGGCCAGGTGGTCGCGTCATCCAGCGCCGCGGCAAGGCTCCAGCCGGCATGGCGCAGGAACAGAGGCTCCATGCGCGCGATCGCGTCCGCGACGCAGGGTTCGGCGGCAATCAGGTCGCGCCCCATGCCGAGCCATTCGGAACCCTGTCCGGAGAAGAAGAACGCGAGGTTCACCTCGCCGCGGCGCAAGGCCTGGTCGGCGATCAGGGCTTCGCGGCCGGTATCCTGCTCACCGGTTCCGTCGGCGAACGCCAGCAGCCGCCCTGCGAGTTCCGCCGCATCCCGGCCGGCGACCGCCAGCCGGTGCTCGAGATGCGACCGCCGTTCCGCGGCGGTGTAGCAGATGTCTGCCAGCCGCGGCCGGTCCGGCGCCACGAGCAATCCGGCGTAGCGGCGGGCCTGCTCACGCAGCGCAGCCGGTGACGCGGCCGACAGCGGCAGCAGGCAAAGCTCCGGCCGTTCGGCGGACACAGCCCGCACCGGCGGACGCTCCGCCTCCTCCAGCACCAGATGCACATTCGATCCGCCGAACGAGAACCCGCTGACCCCGGCGGTCAGCCGCTCATCGGGCATGGGAAACGGGCTGAGCGCCTGCGGCACCGTTATGGCGATCGGAGCCTCGGCCAGCGCGGGATTCAGCGTCTGGATGTGCAGGTTCGGCGGCAGCACGCGGTGTTCGAGCGCAAGCGCGGTCTTGATGACGCCGGCGACACCCGCGGCGGATTCGGTGTGGCCGATGTTGCTCTTGACGGAACCGATGGCCACCGGGCGTCCGGCCGGGCGGCCCGTGCCAAGCATGCGCGTCAGCGCCTGGATCTCGATCCGGTCGCCCACGGTCGTGCCGGTGCCGTGCGCCTCGATGTATTGCACCAGGCCCGGCTCGATGCCCGACTGGGCGTAGGCGTCGCGCAGCAGTGCCTCCTGCGCCGCGCCGTTCGGGGAGGCGATGCCGTTCGAGCGCCCGTCATGGTTCGTCGCCCCGCCGCGAATGACCGCATGCACCCGGTCACCATCGGCCAGGGCCTGGTCGAGCGGCTTGAGCACCACCATTCCGGCGCCTTCCGACCGCACCATGCCGGCGGCATCCTGGTCGAAGGTGCGACAGCGTGCGCCGGGTGCCAGGGCGCCCATGCGCGAGAAGCTGATATCGGGGCTTGGCAGCAGGTTCACGGCAACGCCGCCGCACAATGCCAGGTCGGCCTCACCGTCGCGGATCGCCTTCACCCCGAGCAGAATGGCCATCAGCGAGCCGGCGCAAGCGGCGTCCAGCGCCACACTCGGCCCGCGCAGGTCGAGGAAATAGGAAATCCGGTTGGCCACGATGCTGTTGGCGGTGCCGGTGCCGGTCGCCGCCGAGATCCAGTGCGGTTCCGCCGTGATCAGTTGGTGGTAATCGTCGGTCAGCGTGCCGACGAACACGCCGGTGCGCGAGCCGGCCAGGGAACGCGGCGGCACGCCGGCATCCTCCAGCGATTCCCAGGCCGTCTCCAGCATCAGCCGCTGGCGTGGATCGATGAACACCGCCTCGCGCGGGCTGATGCCGAAGAAGTCGGCGTCGAACCACTCCAGGCCGGAGAGATAACCGCCCTCACGGGCGACCGTCTTGCCCGGCGCCTGCGGGTCCGGGCTGTAAAAGCTTTCGATATCCCAGCGTTCCGCCGGCACGGGGCCAAGCGGGTCGCGGCCCGCGGCGAGCAGGTCCCAGAACGCTGCAAGCCCGGAGGCGCCGGGGAAGCGGCATGCCATCCCAATGATCGCAACCGGCATCCGCCGAGCCGCCTCGCTGCGATCCAGTCGCTGGCGGAGCGTCCGGATCGCATGAACAGCCCGGTTCAGCAGGTCGTGCTGGGGCCCTTCCGCGTCACCCTGCATGGTCGGTCATATCTTCAGGCCCTCGAGCTCGGAGATCAGCGCCGCCGCGGGGTCCGGATCGTCGGCCGAAGATGGCGGTTCGGAAGCCGGATCAGTCTGCGCGGCAGGCGCCAGGCGTTCCAACAGATGATCCACCATGGCCGTGATGGTCGGGTGATCGAACCCGAAGCTGGGCGAAAGTGTCAGCGCAAGTTGCTCTTCCAGTTCAGCCCTCACCTCGATGTTCACCAGGCTGTCGAAGCCGGAGGCGGCCAGTTCCTGCTCGGGGTCGAGCTGTTCCGGCTGGATGCGCAGGGCGGCTGCGGCGATCGCGCGCACGCGGCGGAACAGCAAAGGCCGGCGATCGGACGGCAGCGCGTTGTTGATGCGATCGCGCAAGGGCAGCCGCGGACTCCGGCGCGCCTGCCGCTGCGGGTTGCAGCAGAGGCGGCGCACGGCCGGCCCCGAAACGCGCAGCATCGAGACCACCCGCGCCGGTGACCGCAACCTGCGCGCCGGGGAACACCAGCAATCGGTCCAGCACCGCACCCGCCGCGTCGGGATCGAGCGGAGCCGCGGCCCCCGCCGCCGCGTCGATCCGCGCTGCCATGCCAGTTCCCGTCCAAGGCCCCCAGTCGATACTGAGGGCGGGAAGACCCAGCGCCGCACGTCGCAGTGCCACCGCATCCAGTGCGGCGTTGGCGGCCGCGTAGTTCGCCTGTCCGGGATTGCCCAGCAATCCCGCAAGGGACGAATACAGCCAGAAGAAGTCCAGGGTCCGCGCGCGGGTAAGTTCGTCCAGGTGCTGCGCGCCGCGCAGCTTTCCCGCCATGACCCGCTCCAGACCTTCGGCGGTCTGGTTCGGCAAGGCCGCGTCGTCGAGTTGTCCGGCGGCGTGCACGATCCCGCGCAGTGGCGGACAGGCGCGATCGATGCGGGCCAGCAACGCGGCCACCTCCTCGCGCTGCGCCACGTCGGCGGTGATGCAGGCAATCTCCGCGCCCGTCCGGCGAAGGGCATCCAAAGCCTGCATGGCGGCCGCGGTCGGCGGCCGGCGCCCGGCCAGGACAAGGAAGCGCGCACCGCGTTCGACAAGCCAGCGCGCCGTGATCAGCCCAAGCCCGCCCAGACCGCCGGTGACCAGATAGGTGGCGTCCGGCATGACGGGCGTGCTGCTTGGCCGTCCGTGCCAAAGCACGATTTTCCCGATATGGCTGGCGTGCGCCATATGGTCGAATGCCGCGTCGGACTCGGACAGCGGGAAGGTCTCGATGCGCGGTGGCCGGACGGTGCCCGCCGCCAAGCCCCTCCTGCAGCCTCCCCAGCATCGACGCGATCAGCGGCTGGTTCTTCCGCAGATCGAGCAGGTCGAACTGCTCATAGCGGATGTCGGGCCGGCGGGCCTGCACTGCCTGCGGGCTCCAGGCGCCGATTTTGCCGATTTCCACGAAGCAGCCGCCGGGCGCCAGGCAGTCGAGCCCGGGTGCGACAAAGTCGGCCCCAAGGCTGTGCAGCACGACATCGACACCGTCTCCGCCCGTCGCCGCCCGGACCTGGGGTGGAAACGTAGTGTCACGGGAACTGAACAGATGGCGGACGCCCTGCCGCCGCAGCGCCGGCCACTTCCAGCGGCTTGCCGTGGCCAGCACCTCCGCGCCCAGGGCCTGTGCCAGGGCGACCGCTGCCTGGCCGACTCCCCCAGCCGCCGCGTGGATCAGAACGCGCTGGCCTGCGCGGAGCCTGGCGAGGTGTTCGAACGCATAGCTGGCTGTGAGCCATGCGATGGGCAGTGCCGCGGCGGCACGGAAGCCGACTGCCGCCGGGATCGGCACCACGAAGCTTTCGGGAAGGGTGACCTGGCCGCCCAGGCTCCCGGCCGCGACACCGGCCATCACCGCATCGCCCGGAGCGAAGCGGGTAACGCCGGTCCCCACGGCGCGGACGATACCGCTGCATTCCAGGCCGAAGGGCAGGACGCTGGCGGTCTCCGGCAACAGGCCGCGCGCATGCAGCACGTCGCGGAAATTGAGGCCGCTTGCCACCACGTCGATGCTTACCTCGCCCGGGCCCGGCGAACCTGCGCGGCCTTCCGGGATCGCCACCCTGGCCGGCCGCTCGGCGGAACCCTCGCTTTCCAGGCGGGGGTGGAACCGGGTCTCGCCGCGTATCGCCGCCTCCGCCGGCAAAGGCTGCGCGACGAGTTGCGCGGCCAGAGCGGAGGCGTTTGTCTCCGGGCCGAGGTCGAGCAGCCGAACCGGCAAGCGCGGGCATTCGCGCGCCAGCACGCGGCCGAGACCCCAGTAGGCTGCCTGCCGGGGCTCGGCGGGCGGATCCCCGGCACGAACCGCCTGCGCGCCGCGCGTGACCAGCACGAGTTCACCGCCGTTTGCCGCGGCCGCTCGCAGAACCGGAAGCGCGCCGGCGCCGGGCGGGTCTTCCGACCCGTGTGGATCGGCAAGACAGACGACGCACGCACCGCCGCGCCAGTCCGGTTCGGCGGCGACGGCGGCGTCCTGTCCGGCGCGCCGCAGTTCCGCGGCAAGCGCATCGGCGGCTCGGCCGGGAGGCATGACGATCCAGCGCCGCGGACCTGGCGCCGCGGTGTCGGGAGAGGCTTCCGCCCACTTGAGCTGATAGAACCGGGCCGGCGCCGGCGCCCGGTGCGCACCCGCCGCCACGGCCCGTATTTCCACGCCCAGAAGCCGGCCCGCCGCCGCTCCGGCGTGATCGGACAGGCTGTAGTCAACCGTGGCGGTCCGGCCGTCGGTGGCGACCAGCCTCGCCTCGCAGCACAGGCGTTCCGGCAGCGCATTGGTATCGATAGGTGTCCGACCCCGACCGGGAGCCAGCGCATGCCTTCCGGCGCCGCCCCCAGCAGTGGACTGGCGACGTGAAGGCAGGCATCGAGCACGCGGGGATCGGCGTGGAAGGATCCGTCCTCTCCGGACTCGCGTGTGACCTCACCCCAGGCGCGGCCGTCACCGACGACAAGCCGCTGCAACGCACGAAACCCGGGACCGTGCTCGACGCCCGACTGGCGCAGCACGGCAGGGATGTCCGGCACGTCCGTCCCTTCGCCGCGCATAGCGTGCCGGAAAGGATGGCGCGGGTTCCTGCTCCGCGATCTCACGTCCGGTCGCAAGCTGTGCGGAAGCGTGCCGGGTCCATGTGCCCGCACCGCTCCGGCAATAGAGGGCGGCCTTGCCGTCCGCCGGAATCACGCTGTGCAGCACCGGTCCATCCGGCTGATCGAGCCAGACCGGCTGGTCAAAGCGAACCTGGCTCAGCGTCGGCGGCATTCCGGCTGAAGTCGCGGCTGCGAGGAAGATCTCGATCACGCCGGCCGCTGCCAGCACCGGACGTCCGTCGATCCGATGGTCATGGAGGAACCGGAGGCCGGACGCATCGAGACGCACCTCCCGCCGGATTTCCGAACTGGCAGGAAGGTCGAGTGCCGAACCTGCGAGACCGTCTCCCACCCGGCGCCGGCGTGGCGCCGGAACGGGGCCAAGTCTGTCGTGCGGCGATTGCTCGAAGTGGGAGGCCGGCAGCGCGATCCGCCGGCCACCACGCACTTGCCCCACGGCGCGCCAGTCGGGTGCCGCGCCCGCGTCATGCAGCCGGGCAAGGCATTCCGCCAGTCCGGCGGCTCCGGAGGCGAACACGTCCGCCGCGCCCGTTACGCTGCCGACGGGACCAAGCGCGATCGCGCAGTTCGCCGCCCCGGCTGCAACGGCGTCAGTCATGCCAACCGGCGAGCGGCGGGCCTGGTCGGCCCAGAACGCGGGACTCAGCAACTCCGCCTCGACGGCGCGCCCAAGCATGCCGGAAATGACCCGGGCCTGGGGCGCATGCAACGCGCCTTGCAGCAGCTTCCGGAAGACTGGCCGGAGGAGGGCGGGCTCCTCGTCGGGATGCGCGACACCGGCAGCGAGCAGGGCAAACGCCGCCTCGGGATCCATCACATCGGCCGCACAGGCGGCGGCGATCTCGCCCGCACCAAGTCCGGCGACCATCTGCGGCCGCACCGCCCAGCGACGCAGCACATGGGTCACGGCAAGCTGCGACGCGAGAACCAGGACCGCGCGGCCGAACGGATCGCGATCCTGGCCGGCCTTCAGTTCATCCTCAAGGCTACGGCCGGCCCCTGCCCGGGCTGCCGGCGCGAGTGCCTCCAACGCCTCACGAAGCACGGGTTCCGCCGCGAGCAGTTCATGCGGCACGATGTCGGTGGAGCCGAACAGCAGCATCACGCGCGGGTCGTGCCGAACGACATGCGGCCGAGCGCGCCTGAGAGCCTGGGCCAATGTGGCCGTATCCCTTGCCACGAACCCGGCGCGGACGCCCCACGCGGGCCTGCCTGCATTCAGAGTGTGACAGACATCCGCGACTGCCGGCGCATCAGGCGCCTCCAGCCGGTCCGCCAGAGACGCGGCGGAAAGCTGGAACGCCGGCTCGGATCTCGCCGACAGGGCGAGTACCTGGAACTCCGTGGCTGGGCGCGGCGGCGGCACTGGCGGCGGCCCCAGTATCATGTGTGCGTTCGTGCCGCTCATGCCGAAGGCGCTGACGCCGCCGAAGCTTGCGGCCGGCCACGCCCGGGGGGCATCCACAACGGAAATCCCGCTCTGTCCCCAGTCGATGTGTGGATTCGGCTCGTCGAAATGCAGGCTTGGCGGAATCGTGCCGTGTTCGAGCGCCAGCGCCAGCTTCATCAGGCCGGCCGCGCCTGCCGCCGATTCCAGGTGGCCGAAATTGGTCTTGGCCGAACCGACAAGCACCTGGTGGTCTGCGCCGCTTTGCAGCGCCTGCTTCAGGGCGCGCAGTTCGATCGGGTCACCGAGCGGCGTTCCGGTGCCGTGCGCCTCCACATACCCGATCATCTGCGGTGCAACGCCGGCATCAGCCAACGCCGCGCGAATGACCGCCTGCTGCGCCGCCGGATTCGGAGCGGCAATGCCGTTCGAGCGTCCGTCATGATTGACGGCAGAGCCATGAATGATCGCGACGATGCGCGAGCCGTCGGCCAGCGCATCGGACAGCCGCTTCAGCACCAGCAGTCCGCACCCCTCGCCGCGCACATAGCCATCCGCACCGGCACTGAACGCGCGGCACCGTCCGCTGAGCGAGAGGGCACGAAGCTGGCACAGCGCGAGGGTGATCTCGGGCGACAGCACCAGGTTCACGCCGCCTGCCACCGCCATATCGCATTCCCCGGCGCGCAGGCTCTGCACGGCGAGATGGGCGGCGACCAGCGCAGACGAGCACGCGGTGTCGATGGTCAGTGCCGGTCCGCGCAGGTCAAGATGGTACGACACGCGTCCCGCCGCGAGGCCGCGCAGCACCCCCAGTGCGGCGTAGCCGTCGATTGTTCCGGGATCCTGCCGCAACACGCCACGCTGCGTGTAGTCATCGGAAAACGTACCGACGAACACGCCGGTGCGGCTGCCGGATAACTGGCGCGGATTCTCTCCGGCATCCTCCAATGCATGCCAGGCGACTTCCAGCAGCAAGCGATGCTGCGGGTCCATCGTCGCTGCTTCGCGTGCCGAAATGCCGAACAGCGCATGATCGAAATGCATGACATTATCGAGCGCGCCGAGATGCCGGCAGTAGATCCTTCCGGCCCGGCCCGGTTCCGGATCGAACCAGGATTCGATGTCGAAGCGCTCGGGCGGTATTTCCCGCACACCGTCACCGCCGCTGATCAGGAAGTTCCAGCACTGTGCGGGATCTTCGATGCCACCCGGCAGACGGCAGCCAAGACCGGTGATGGCGATCGGCTCCGCGCCTGGACTGCGGTGCCCGTTAACGGCGGGAGACGCTGCGCTGGTCACGATTCAGACGCTGCCCGCGGCGCTTCACCGTCGCAGGCATGCAGCAGGGCGCGATAGGTCGGTTGCTCCCAGACGAGTGTTGGTGGAACCTGGCGCCCGAGTTGGCGCGAGAGCGCGCGCGCCAGCGCGACGCAATGCAGCGAGTCCATGCCGTAATCGAGCAGCGGGCGATCGGGATCGATCTGATCCGGGCCGAAACCAAGTCGTGCAGCGAACCAGTCGTCCAGCCAGGCATGCAGCGTGCTGGCGGCGCTGGTGGCCGGCACTGGCAAGGCTGCGGCGCGCGCCTCGTCCCGCAGCACGCGCCGCAGGATCTTACCGGTTGGTGCCTTTGGCAGAGCATCCACGATCGTCACGACGGACGGTATTTTATGCGGCGGCAGGAGTGACCGCATTTCCGCGAGAATCACGGCTTCGCTCGCGATCATGCCCGGACGCAGCACGACCGCCGCATGCACCTCCTCACCGAGATAGGGTTCGGGGAGGCCGAACACGGCGGCCTCCCTGATCGCAGGGTGGCGGCAGAGCGCCTTTTCGACTTCGACCGGCGACACGTTGCTTCCCCCAACGAGCATGATGTCCTTGAGCCGATCTTCGATCGTCAGGTAACCCTCGTCATCCAGCCGGCCAAGGTCCCCCGTATGCAACCACCCGTTGCGGATCGCCCGTGCGGTCGCCTCGGGCTGGTTCCAGTATCCCAGCATCACATTCGGACCGCGGATGGCAATTTCACCCGATACGTCCGGGGGGAGATCCGCACCGGAGTGCGGGTCGACGACGCGGATGTCCACACCCTCGATCGCCGAACCGACAGTGCCGGGCTTGATGCGCTCTGCGTGGTTGTATGTGGCGAACGGCGAACTCTCGGTCATGCCATAACCCTGATGGATCGGCTGACCGAACCGGGCGGACCAACGCTCCTCGACCACGGGCGGCAACGGCGCGGCCGCCGAGAAGACGTAGCGCAGGCCGGCGAGCTGCGACGGTTCCGCGATATCGAGCAGCGCCGAGAAGACCGTTGGCACCCCGAACAACATCGTCGCGCCGTCATGGGCGACGGCGTGCAACACCTGTGCTGCCTCGAATCGTCGCTGCACGATCAGGCGCGCCCCGGATGCCGCCGCCGCATTCATGATGGCGTTCTGGCCGAAGCAATGGTGCAGCGGCAGGAACAGCAGAAGACTGTCGTCCGGGCGCACGCCCATGTAGCGGCGTTTGCTGGTGGCGGTGAACTGGATATTGCCGTGCGACAGAAGCACGCCCTTCGGCAGGCCTTCGGTTCCCGAGGAATAGACGATCGTCGCGGGATCATCCCGACCGACATCGACGACGGGCGCGCCGTCGTGGTTCGGCAGGTCCGGCAAAGCGATGCCGGCGCCGTCGCACGATATTACAACAATGTTGCATTCATCCGCTGAGGAACCACGGGTGGAGCGGAGCGTGTCCGATCCGGCCGCACTTGTGAGCACCACGCGCGCCCCGCAGTCGGCGAGCAGTGCCATCGCTTCAATGCCGGGCAGTGACGGTGGCAGCGAAACCGCAATCGCACCGAGCCGTAGGATGCCGTAATAGGCACACACGAACTCGGGTCCGTTTTCCAGGAGCAAGGCTACGCGGTCACCACGTCGGACCCCTTGCCGGCCGAGCCAGATGGCGATGCGGCGCGCGCAGGCGGCAACGTCCGTATAATACCAGGCTACACCGCCGCACGACAGGAAAACCGCATCCTTCTTGGATGCCCCCTGTTCCAACAAATGCGCGACGTTGTGCATGCCAAGCCTGACCTCAACAGCCCCGAGGGTTTTGATTGGATTCAGAAGTCGTTGGTTTTGCGGTGCTTTCTGCGCAATGCCCGGTTGCACATGACAGGCCACGCGCGGGAGCTCCGCAACGCGTGTTTCAGATCCCGAGGTGTCCATCCTTTGCGCCGCACAGGGTGCGGATCAGGATCGCTACGTCGGCACGTTACGGGGCATCGGCCGTTGCTTGCACCTCTCTCGGCTGTTGCTTGCGGTAACACTTGTACACTAAGCGGAAAAGCGAGCAGCATCATAGTACCGCCGGGCGGGCCGGGTGACAAGAGCAATCATTGTCACATCAATCCCGATTGCGGCCGCAGACCGCCACAATGGACGGAGTCGCACAGCTCATGCCGCGTCGCGGACATACGTGTCCTGCCGCCAGACATCGAAGGTGTGTTTCGGCGTGGAAAAGGCATTCCCTTGTAGGGGGATTGGCGTCCAAATGGGACCCCTCAGATGACGGCGTTCACGCTTGGCTTCCGGGGATGGGAGGGAGCCTGGGGTGAAATGCTGGTGGTGGAGACGGTCGCGAAGCTCCGCCGGGGTCCGCGGATTTCGCGGAAGGTAGTCCCGAACGTAATACAGGGGAATCGGGTGCACGTGCCTATCGGGCAATGAGCTTTGCGAGAAAGCCATCATCCCATCCGGCAGCCTTGCGCTTCTGCCGCAGGGAGGTCTCCCCCGGAACCAGCCGGATCAGGGGCTCTGGTGCAAACGGCTGGCTCCGATATCGTGCGGACTATCCTGAAGCTTCGGGGGGCGTGATGGCCAGATTTCCTGGGTTTGGAGGCACTGTTCAGTGGACGGCACTTCGATCCCGAGATCATCATCCTGTGCGTGCGCTGGTATCTGCGCTTTAGCCCGTCCTGTTCACCGGCCATCGCCCTCCCATGACGTGAGCGCAACGTGATGTGATAGGGACGCGTGCCCTGCTGCTGGCTGGACCGCGCATCGGCTCGGGTGCGGGTGGGCGCTGGGGGTTGCAGATCGTCGGGTTGGACGGGGCCACACGCCCCGTCGGCTATGGCGATCGGCAGCAGAGAGTTGTGACGAGGCTGCGGAACAGCAAAGCGGTGTGCAGGATAAGCCGCATCTGGTTGGCCAGCGGCGAGCGGCAACTGGTCCGGTCGGAAGCAAGCTGGGTCTTGTGCAGCTTGATCAGGTTCTCGGCGTTGCCGCGGGCGCAGTAGAGGCTCTCATAGAGCCACCAGGCGGAGCCGCCGCCGGTGTTGGTGATGACGTAGCGGATATCGAGTCCCTGCCGTGTGGTCTCGATGCGGGCGGCGTGGCCTCGATGCGGGCGGCCACGCGGCGTTCGGTGGACCAGGATTTGGCGGGGTCCGCAACGTCCTGGCGGCCCTCGGGCAGCGCTCAGCAAGGATCGCGCTGATGACATCCATCGGTGTCACCAACCGCACCAGCGCGTACAACCATTCGACCGAGGCGCACGACTGAAAACGCCGGGCCGAACGGCTCGTAGGTGCCAGCGGCATGCCGTACACGATCGTCCGCCCGGGCTGGTTCGACTGCAATGGTCCAGACGAGAACCAGCGCGTCCTGCTGCAGGGCGACACGCGCCAGGCAGGTGACCCCAGCGACGGTGTCGTCGCTCACCGCCAGATCGCCGAAGTCCTTGTGCGCAGCCTCACCTCCGAGCACGCGTTGCGGAAGACCTTCGAACTCGTCGCCACGACGCGCGCGGCGCCGCATGACTTCGATGCATTGTTCGTGCCGCTTGAGCCGGACCCGCCGAGCACGCTGGACGGGGTGCGCGACGCAGCCAACCAACCGCTGGAACAGGAACCATGGCGGGTACGCGACGACCTGTACAGTGTTCGCCCGCAACGCGCCGTCGTCTGACTTACATCACGTACGAAAGGAACAAGCTATGACAGACGTGATTGTCGTCATCGGTCCTGGCCAGATCGGCCAGGCCATCGCGCGCCGGGTCGGCATCGGCAAGCATGTGCTGCTTGCAGAGATGCGGCGGGAGAACGCCGACGCCGCGGCGAAGGTCATGGGCGATGCCGGATATGACGTGAGCGTTGCCACGGTGGATGTGTCTTCGCGCGAAGACGTGCATGCGCTCGTGCAGAAGGCCGCCGGTCTGGGCGACGTCGGCAAACTCATTCATGCGGCAGGCGTCTCGCCATCACAGGCGCAACCGGCGACCATCCTGAGGGTCGACCTTTACGGCACGGCGCTTGTGCTGGAAGAATTCGGGAATGTCATCGCCCACGGCGGCGCGGGTGAATGGCGGAAGAGAACAAATACAAAGTGGTCGTCATCACCGGGGCCAGCAGCGGTCTGGGCGAGGCAACGGCCCGCCACCTCGCTCAGGAGGGAGCGAAGCTGGTACTCGGCGCAAGGCGCCCCGACCGTCTCCGGGGGCTCGCCGCTGGGCTTGGGATTGGCGACGAAGCTGTTGTGCAGACCGATGTGACCCGGTGCGAGCAGGTTCTGGCCTTGTGGACCACGCCGTCCGGCTGCACGACCGGATCGACGTGCTCCTCAACAACGCGGGCCTGATGCCCCACTCGCTTCTTGGAGGGGGTAAGATCGAAGACTGGGACCGGATGATTGATGTCAATCTCAAAGGCGTCCCTTACGGCATCGCAGCCGCGCTACCGCACATGAAGGCCCAGAAGAGCGGCCACATCATCAATGTCTCCTCGGTTGCGGGCCACAAAGTGCGGCAGGGCAGTGCCGTCTATGCCGCCACCAAGACCGCCGCGAGGGTCATCTCGGAGGGGCTGCGGCAGGAGGTGAAATCTTATAACATTCGGACCACGGTCATTTCGCCAGGCGCGGTCCGGTCGGAGCTGCCGCAGAGCATCACCGAAGCCGATGTCGCAAAGGGCACCCAGGAGTTCTACGAGGCCTATGCCATTCCCGCGCAATCCTTCGCACGCATGGTCGCCTTTGCCATGAGCCAGCCAGGGGACGTGGACGTCAACGAAATCCTGTTCTGCCCGACGAAGCAGGAGTTGTGAGTCGACGATTAGCCCCCCTGTCATCGCCAGCATGACATCGGGCTGGTCTGTTCGTCGAACCCGGCGCGAGCATCGTTTCCGAGTGGGGGACGCAAGCCCTGACGGGTATTCGGCAATCTCTTGCTGTCCGTCGAAGCTTGTCTGCCTTGAACGCTCCGTCTGCTTCACTGCTCTGCCCCTACAGCCGCTGTCCACCCGCTTCCGCCATCCTCGGCGGAAGGCGTCCGCTCCCGGGAAGCCCACCCGAGCGTTCGAATGACCGTACTGGGCGCAGAGCGGCCGGAATTGGCCTCAGCCGAAAGTGCGGGTCGCTCGCGGCCGTGGATGCCGTGGCATATCATGTTTGACGATAATCAGAATGCACGCTGCCCAGCTTGGTGATCGCGCTAAACGTAATTTCGCCTTGGCGCGTGGGCGAGCCCTCTCACGGCGGTTTCAGCTCCTTCCGGACGGCTCCCTCGCTTGGCTGCGGGCCTGATCGCCCCTGACGAGGATAGCGCTACACGCATCCGAAATGCCGACAACGGCAGAATCCCGAATTCGGGTATGAGACACGATATGTGCTTAAGCACTACAGGGCATTTGGTGTCGTACGGGTTCCACCCGAAACGGCATTCAGGTCGGTGTCGCCCAGCACTCATTCGGCGGGGGTGATCGCCAGTCACTGGTCGTCCAAATCGCGATGGTGGTGGTGCCAGCCCCAGCCATGATGGTAGTAGCCAGGTTCGATGATGCACCCGGATAACGTGGCGGCGGCGATCATCAGACCGCCGATCAGCAGCAGCTTCCCTGGCATCGGTCTGGTCCTCCATCTCCGACGGCGACGGTTTCGTCATCGTCGAAGCCCGAAATGTGGACTCCAGCTAGGCGAAACCAAGGCGAAGCGTTGTCACCACGGCGGCGTAAGATTACCGAGAATGTTCGCTACGAGAGGAACCGACCGCACGATGAGCCGACCGTCGCTGAAGATCACCCGCCATGATGACCGACCGCCGCCGAACGGCATCGCCTTCGAGGTCTGGAACCCGATCATCGCCGCCTATGAGCCGGTGACCTCGTTGGATGCCGGGCTCTTCCGAGTGGGCGAGCTTGCCGAGGAGGTTCGGGTGATGTGGGTGCAGCGGAACCCGGCAATGGCATCTGTCAAGGACGCACCCGATCCTGCTGAAGAGGACGATGATAGCGAGTGGGCCGAGTTCCGGGTCAGCGCACAGGCCAACAGGGTCTATGAAACCCGGAACTTCGATCAGACCGGGTGGAAGAAGGCGATGAGCAGGAGTGCCGCCATCGACACGGTCTGCAACGAGGTGGGATACGACCCGCCCGTCTGATCGAGGTTCACCACGAGCCGGGAGCCGTTCTGGCGGACGACGGCGAAATGGCCGCCGTCCTATCCTGAATCACTGTTGGGTCTGACCGGCTGATGGCGCCGAACCAGCGGGCGGCAGAGCCTTCATCAATGCGATTGCGCCCCCGATGCAGTCCCTCAACTGCACACCGGGTGGGCAATGCACATCCACCTCGTTGTCGCCATGTTTGAACCGGTAGAAGGTTCCGGCACCGAGTGCGCCGAACGCCTTCTTACGCTTCATGGCCGCCCACGGGCCGGGGCCACCTTGCCAGTTGTGCATTCCGTCCCAACCATGCGGTCCACCCCCTCTCCACATCGGCCCAGGTGGGCCAGAGTTATCCTGTTCCTCCTGGTTCCCGAAGGTGCTCTGGTTGCCTTGCTGGCCCTGCTGTTCCGATGGGCCCTGGGCAAACGCTGGGAGCGCAAAGGCTATGAGTAGAGTTCCCGCTAGAAACGCTGCTCGCATGTCGTGACCTCCCAAATTGCGCAAAATCGCTCGCTACGCATTCGTAGGTTTCGGCGAAACCAAGCATGCGTCAAATAAACTCTGCCTCGCCCGGACTGGAAACTTTACCAGCGCCATGATTCTGGAAGCCCGCAATGGTCATGCTGGCATCTAAGCGGCGGCCATATCTCGTGTCGCCCTGATCGGCAGTTTGAGAACATTGCACAAAGCGGTCAGGTTCTCATCCCGTGGCCGAACCCTGTCGCTTTCCCGAAAGTAAATGCTGGACTGGCTGACGCCGATCTCGTCGGCAACATCAGCCACAGAGAGTCCACGGCGGAGGCGAGCATCACGGATGTGTTTGCTGAAGTTGGGCTTAGGAGGCAATGCAATGATCTCCAAAGGCTGTTGATGATGATAGCCGCCTTCAACTAGGGTAAGCGCCCGGTCAGCCCCGCCTGGGTTGGTCCCCTGGGAGGCGGGTATGATGTGGATCAGGCAGCGTTGCGCTGATCGAGCCTCGCCCGGACGGTGGTGAGGTTCCACGGCAGCAGTTCATGGACCCGCTTGACCGGATGTTCGGCGATGCGACCCAGCACCTGGCGCAGGTAATCCTCGGGATCGAGGCCGTTCAGCTTCGCCGTTTATGCCGCCCGCCAGACTATGCCGAACGAGCGCGCCTTCTCGATGAGCCGCCGTGAGCCGGAGGTGATTGGCTCGGCATAGTTCATCGTCTGCCTTCGCGTTCAACAGCGGAGGATAGGACGATGGAATGCGAAGAGTATTTGGGCAAAAGCAGGCTGTTCCAGCATCTCAGAAGCGGGCCGCACGGTCGACTTGTCGAGCGCTACGCGGCCCGTCTCGTGGAGGATGACCTTGTTCGCCTTGGCACTTGGCGATGCCTCAATGTGGTCAGCGGGCTTCTGAGCTGGATCGCAAGCCGCCGCTGGACGCATGGCGCCGATCTGGATGAGCGCAGGGTCGAACAGTACCTCCTGCATAGGGCTGAGAAGCAGTCGATACAGCCTGGCGACCGGGCTGCGCTGAAGCGATGGTTGTCGGTCCTGCGTGAGGAACGCGCGATCGCGCCAGCGGTGCTGCCACCGCTCACTCCACACAATCGGATCTTCCAGGAGTTTGATGCCTATCTGCGGACAGAGCGCGGCTTGGCCCCGAAGTCCATCGTTCGTCATCTCCCTGTCATCCGCAGATTCCTGCACGAGGTGTGCCCCGCCGGTGACGACGACCTAGGCAAGATCAGTCAGGAGAAGGTGATCGGCTACATCGAGCGCCACGCCCAGGATTGGAGTCCGGTAACGGGGAAGGCGATGTGCTGGTCGCTGCGAGCCTTCCTTCGTTACCTCCATCATCAGGGGCTGAACCCTCACGCGTTGGCCGATTGCGTGCCGTCGATGCGACGATGGAAACTCGCGAGCCTGCCGACCTTTCTGTCGGTCGCCCAGGTGCAGAAGGGCACTCGATGGTTGCGACCGGGCAACCCCTGTGGGACGGCGGGACTACGCCATTTTGATGATGCTGGCCAAACTCGGCCTGCGGGCCAGCGAGGTCGCGACGCTCACCCTCGACGATATCGACTGGCGTGCCAGCGAGATGCTCGTTCGCGCCAAGGGCCGACAGCGCGCACGGATGCCGATCCCTCCGGACGTTGGCACGGCCATAGTTGGATATCTGCGCAATGGCCGCCCAAGGTCGTCGTGTCGGCGCTTGTTCCTCCGCGCGCTCGCACCCTATGTCGGCTTTGCTTCCGGGTGTGCGATCACGATGATCGCCAAGACCGCTCTTGATCGCGCCGGCATCGAAGGCTGCGCACACCGTGGCGCCCATATCTTCCGGCACAGCCTCGCCACCGAGTTGCTCCGTTCCGGCGCAACCTTGACGGAGATCGGTCAGCTGCTGCGGCACGAGAGCCACGACGCTACTCGGATATACGCGAAGGTCGACATCGAGGCGCTACGGGCATTGAGCTTGCCCTGGCCGGGAGGTGCGCAATGAGCGATCTGCGCTCCGCACTCGAGAAGTACCTGAGCATGCGCAAGGGACTCGGATACAAGTACCGAGCACCAGACCCGGCGGCTTGGAGACTTCGTCGCCTTCATGGAGAAGCGCAAGGCCAAGACCATCACAACGAAGCTCGCGATGGAATGGGCAATGTTGCCGCCTGATCGGCATGCATCCTGGGCGTTGCGGCTGACCGACGTGCGCGGCTTTGCGCGGCATGTCTCGAACCTCGACTCGAGAACGGAGGTGCCACCCGTCGGGGCCCTGCCGGGATGGAAGCGTGCCAAGCCTTACGTCTATAGCGACGCACAGATCGATGCCTTGCTGGTGGCGGCACTGGCCCTGCCACCAGAGGGCGGGCTGCGACGATGGACCTACCACACATTGTTCGGACTGATCGCGGTGACCGGCATGCGTCTGTCCGAGGCGATGGCGATCGAGCGTGACGACATCGATCTCGAGATGGGCGTGCTGACGGTCCGACTGACCAAGTTCGGCAAATCGCGGCTCGTGCCGCTGCATCCGACGACCAGCGCCGCGCTGAGCAGCTACGCCAACCGGCGCGATGCGCATCTCGGGCCGCGCTGCGGTTCGACCTTCTTCGTCGCCGAGCAGGGCGGCCGCTTGCTGCACCAGTATGTGCATCGCGTCTTCTGGCGCCTGTCCCGAGAGATCGGGCTGCGGCAGCCCGGCGATCATAGCGGGCCACGCGTGCATGACTTCCGGCACCGCTTCGCCATCCGGACGCTGCTCGATTGGCATCGCCAAGGGAAGAATGTTGAGCAGCACCTTCCGGCGCTCTCCACCTACCTCGGGCATACCTGTGTACGCGATACCTATTGGTACCTCTCGTCCTGCCCGGAGTTGATGCAAGAAGCGGCGCGGTGTCTCGACCGGCGATGGGAGGCGACGCCATGAAGCCCGCCTGCAATGTCGCCCCGTTGATCGAGCGCTACTTCACCGACAGGCTCATGCGCCAGCGCAACGTCAGCCCCAACACGATCGCATCCTACAGGGATACGTTCCGGCTGCTGTTCACGTTCGCACAGGCACGGCTCCGTAAATCCCCTTCGGACCTCGCACTCGACGATCTGGATGCTCCGTTCATCGGTGCATTCCTGACCGATCTCGAGACGAAGCGCGGTGCTGGCGCCAGGACTCGCAACCTGCGCCTGACTGCCATCCGTTCCTTCTTCCGGTTTGTGTCGTTCGAAGCGCCAGCGCACAGCGCGCTGATCCAGCGCGTGCTCGCCATACCGAGCAAGCGTCACGACAAGCGACAGGTCCACTTCCTGATACGCCCTGAGATCGAGGCAATCCTCGCCACGCCCGATCAGACCACATGGCTTGGCCGCCGCGATCACACCTTGCTGCTGGTCGCGGTCCAGACGGGCTTGCGCCTCTCCGAGCTGATCAGCCTCGACAGGGACGCCGTCCACCTCGGCGCCGGCGCACATGTGCACTGTGTCGGCAAGGGACGGAAGGAACGGAACACGCCGCTGACCACGCTCGCTCGGCGTGCGCTCCAGGCATGGCTCAAGGAGCCAGTGCGGAAAGGAGGAACTGCCTTGTTCCCCAACGTGCATGGTGGACGACTCAGCGCCGACAGCGTCCAGTCGCTACTGGCGAAGCATGTGACGGTCGCCAGCGAGAGCTGTTCGTCGTTGAAGTCGAAGCGTGTGTCACCGCACGTGCTGAGGCACAGCGCGGCTATGGAACTGCTGCAAGCCGGCGTCGACTGCTCCGTGATCGCGTTGTGGCTCGGTCATGAATTCGATCGAGACGACGCAGACCTACCTACACGCGCATCTCGCACTCAAAGAGGCAGCATTGGCTAAACTCGAACCATACCAGGGCGGCAAGCGGACCCGCTTCCGCCCCAACGACCGATTACTCGCCTTCCTTGAGGCGCTCTGAGCGACTGAACTATGCCGAATGGTACGGAGCCCACGACCACGCGACGGTCGACCGTAGTTAGACAACCATGCGCCACTCCGGAACCGTTCGGCATAGTCTGGCGGGCGGCATAAACCGCGAAGCTGAACGGCATCGAACCGCGTGCGTGGCTGGCCGACGTGCTGGCACGCATCGCCGACCACCCGGCTTCGCGGCTGCACGAGTTGCTGCCCTGGCACTGGTCCGGCCGGAGCGAGGATCGTAGCCTGGCGGCATGACCGCCGCCGCGATCGCGCATCTGCGTATCAAGCTGGACGATGTCGAACCCGCCGTCCTGCGGCGTGTGCAGGTGCCGGTGACGATCCGGCTCGACCGGCTGCACCTGGTGCTGCAGGCGGCGATGGGCTGGACCAACAGCCACCTCTACGAGATCCGTGCCCACGATGTCGGTTGGGGCATGTCTGACCCCGACTTCGGCGACGGGCCGCTGGACGCCAGCAAGGCGCGGCTGATCGACGTGCTGGAGGATGTCGGCACCCGGTCGCTGAAATACGTCTACGACTTCGGAGATTGCTGGGAACACTCCGTCCGCATTGAACGCATCACCGATGCGGTGCCAGGCATGATCTACCCCTGCCTGGTCGAGGCAACCGGGCGCTGCCCGCCGGAGGATGTGGGCGGTCCCTGGGGCTACCGCGAGTTCCTCGACGCCATCGCCGATCCTGACCACCAGGAGCACGCCGAGCGGCTCGAATGGATCGGTGGGGCCTTCGACCCAACCACCGTCGATCTCCAGAGGCTCACCAAGGCGGTCGACAGCCTAGCGAAGAAATGGATGCGCAAGCCATCAGTGCCTCGGAAGCGGGCAACCTGACCCCGCGGCCCTCGCCGGATGCTTACCACTGCTCCGCTGGACGAGGCGGATCATCTGCTCGATCCCGTCCGGCAGGCCGTCGATACCGTGCGGCGCAATGCCAACCGGATCATCCGCCGCTGGCACTCAGGCCACTCCAATGCCCGCCTCGAAGCGCTCAATGGGCTGTTCCAGGCAGCGCGCGCTCGCGCCCGAGGCTATCGCAACACCGCTACCTTCGCGTGCATCATCTACCTGATCGGAGCCCCCATCGAGGCCATGCTCGATGTCTTCCATTCCACTTGAGACGTCGAAGAGCCCCAAAGATTGCGGCTGCGGAGTCTGCGCCGTATCTCTGACCCCGACGATTATACCGACCACGGTTTGCCGCCGTTCAAACCATTCCCCAGCCCCGATAGCATCCCAAACCTTACAGACGACTGCTTAGTACGATGCCTGTGACTAATGCAAGCTTTCCCAACAGACTCTGAGGGCTCCACCGGCTTACGTTATCGCCTTTACTAGACGCCGTGCTTTCCGTAAGGCCCTGTACACTGCGTGGGCCGTCTTCGGAAAACGGCACCGTAGAGACCTGATAGGTGTGGTCATCCTCCATGAGAAGCTATAACGCATCTGATCCGCCAGTCGAACGAACTCTTGCTTCTCGGCTTGCACACTTGCCCAAGACGCTTCTAATTGATCGTTCCAACTCGTCGCCAACAGTAGCTGATGCGCCAAAGCGTCCGCACGAGAATCAGCTGCATCGTATTCCACAGCCAATTTATCTAGCTCTACCTTCGCCAGGTCGATCTCTCTGTGCGCTTTCTCGAGGCGGGACCAGGCGTCGTTCCGGTCTATTACTGTGGACTCTAGCTTGTTATTTAGA
Source organism: uncultured Alphaproteobacteria bacterium (assembly GCA_963721065.1). Classification (GTDB taxonomy): domain Bacteria; phylum Pseudomonadota; class Alphaproteobacteria; order Acetobacterales; family Acetobacteraceae; genus CAWBLP01. Next base: position 65,480 of record CAVRHO010000004.1, on the reverse strand, counting down.
AGACCGATTTCCTTTTGAGCTTTCTCGAAGCGGAAGTGGGATTCGTCCCGGTCCGCTACTACGGTTTCCAGCTCCTTCCTTACCAGATTGATCTGCTTGTTTGCATCGGTCAGGTGCGCTTGAAGATCATTGTTTTCACTCTCAACAGAGGAGAGCATGGCCATTTTAGATTCGACCGCCGCGAAGTACCGACCGAATTTATCTAAACATTTTGCAAGCTCGGTACTTACAGTGTCAAATTTGGCTTGATCGACCGCCTGGCTGACGCTAGCATATCCGAGCTCTTCGTACAGAGGCGCAATCCATTCACGCCATATCTGTCCTATGGAAGGCAGCGCTTCATGGCTCTCATGGTGCCGCATTTCGCCCGTCAGAAACCGGTCGATCTGGATTTCGATGCTGGGGGACCAGCTTGGCCAACTCAGGCCGAGCTGGTCCCCCAGCCGTTTCGCGGCCGTTCGCCAGTCGGTCATAATCTCCGAATAGTCGCAGAATGCCCGCTGGACGTTGCGGCTGTCTTGCTCCCCGGCTATTACGTATCGCAGCCAAAGCAAGCCGCCTCGGTCGACGTGCCAAGCATCATCCCGAGTGCTCGAACGATGCCGATGGGCAAGCGATTGCGCAACCTCAAGAGGGTTCCGGAACGCGATGACAATCTTTGGAACGACATTCAGCTCGGACAGAACATCAATCCACATCGGCAGGAACAACGAAATCCGCGGGTCCTTGACAACGAACAAAGGGGTACAATGATACTGTCTGATAATGAGGGCACGAAGACGCTCGCGGAAGTGGTCGGCCGTCGGGCTCTTCAGCCAGTCGTTGGTTCCGGGCACCATGGAAATCCAATGCGTGCCCATCGAAGCCAGCATTGCATCGTGAAGAGGCCCGGAATCCGCGGGCTCCCAATGTCCCAGCTCATTCCCTGGGCCTGGCGGATAGATATCTGCTGGAAGAGATGCTCCCAGGAAATTCAGCATCCGCGTCAGCGCCGAGGTACCGCTACGATGCATGCCGCAGACTAGAATGGCCGTCCGACGGACGGGATGCGTTTTCGCGACGGCCGGCTGAGCGCTTGACGACTCGCCACCTATTGCCACCTCTTGGTCATGCATTCTCAGCTATCACCTCCACTTCTTAATTCCGTCACGGATAGGTGTGGGGGTTGCACGACTGATCAGGTTCCGGCCAGCTTAAGCACAAACCCAGGGGGTGAAACCTCGCCGCCCGGAACTTTCCACGTGATCGGTCGCGGCCTGCGATAAGTCCCCCTGACGATTTCAGACCAAACCTCCTCAAGGAGATCCAGGTAACTTGCCGCCATTGACTCGGCCGTGAACCCATTGTTCCGAATATGCAAGCGAGCGGCATCGGAGAGACGCCTTAATAAGGCCGGGTCCTTACGCAAAGTCGCGAGATGTCCGGCAAACTGCTTGATATTCCCTACCCGGGCGATGAAGCCAGTTTGGCCGGGCAGAACCAGTTCTGGAATACCCGCGGGGATATCGCTGACAACCGGCACCAATCCACGCGCCATGGCCTCAAGCAGCGAAATCGGCATACCTTCGAAATCCGAAACGAGGAGAAAAACTTCATGTCTTTCAAGCTCGGCAAGCATGTCTTGGCGAGACAGTCGCCCAGTCATCACGACTGAGCCATCCCTAAGTTGAGTCTGCCAAGCCTCTCTTAGCGTTGACTCCTCGCTCCCTTCACCGATGACAGTAAGCCGATAAGGAATCGAATTCTGCTCCAGCTCGGTTGTCAGCTTAACTAGATCCAATACGCGCTTCTGCTGCTGTATCAGCCGTGCGCAATAGACAATGCGAAGCGGTTCCGTCGGCCCAGAAAACGCAGTTGGCGCTTTCCTGGGGACCGGAATTCCATAGGGAATTACCCGAACCTTATCACAAGAGAAGCTCGGGTTAATCTGCTTTAGATTGTCGGCAAGATAGCGTGTGCTACAAACGAATCGGTTCCAATATCTGCCCAACCGATTAGCATGATCATAGTGCTCGACATCGTCGCTGTGAATAATGCCTACAATGCCCACCCGATTCGAGAGGGCGGGGCTGATTGCAGAAGTTATATAGTCGTAATTCGGGACCATAATGCAAGGGGATTGCTGCTCGCAGAACTCCTTCAGAACCTGCCATTGTCGGTCGAGCGGCATTCCGTCCAGGCGCAGAAAGCGATGCGGGATGTCCGGTAAGTAGTTAGCGTCACTTTTCGGAAACTCTGGTAGGACGAGTTCGGCGTTAACACCCATTGCGATCAGGCCTTTGATCAGGGTCTCAGCGAACGAGTTGACACCACTGATCCACCAATCCCGGTTAAAGAAGAGCACGCGCGGGCGTTCAAGGCTCAGTCTGTCGACATGGATCGGTCCGAACCCCACGGACAGCTCGTTCTCAGCCAGTTTAACTACGGAGCGAAAATAGTCCCGGAAATCGTAATGGTCTCCAACGCGTGCCTTGGCCGCGACACCCATTGCGCGGCGCCGATCGTCGTCCTGCGCCAACGCGACGATGGCTCCAGCCATGGCATCAAGATCACGATATGGCACCGTCACGCCACAGCCCTCGTCGAAAGCCTCTGGCGCGCCGCCCGCACCGTCGAATGCGATAACTGGCAGCTCGCAGGACATCGCTTCGTGAACAACGCAGGGGAAGGGATCCTCACGCGACGTCAGAGCAAACATATCCGCAGCCCGGAAGTAGGGCGCCGGGTCAGACCTCTCCCCGACTAGATGAATGCGATCTGACCAGCCCGAGGCCTGGATATCCTTGGCGAGCCAATAGTAAAAGTCTGTCCCGACTGCCAGCGACCCGAGCCAGACGAAATGGATATCAGCGTCGCTGAGTCCAAAACTCTTTTGGGCCACGGATATGAAGAGATCCACGCCCTTGCGGAGATCGGCGGTTCCACAGCCCAAAACGATGATGCTTTCATCGGCCAAACCGAGCCCGCGCCGGATGTCGACGTTAGCACTGTCGCTAACGCGCACCCCAAAATTTCTGTTCAACAATCCCTGCGGCAGTACCACGCCTTTGCGGTCTGGGATCGGCACGCGTGCGTTCGCTACTGTCTGGACGGACTTCGCCGGGAAGACGACCTTATTGGAAGCCGTATACAGAGAGCTGATATATTCCCGATCGTATTGATATAATTTTTCGTGGACAAGAGTTATAACTGGTATTCCCAGAGATCTAAACCGGACCGCATAGTCATTAACATTGGCGGTGTTGCAGATGGCCAGAACCACGTTTTTCCCGAGGCCATCGACAATATCATCAATGTCTCTCGATCCGGCGCTTAGATCTATATTGGAGCAATCAATGATGTGGCTGAACATTCTGAATTCATCTATAATATCTCCGTCTTTGAGATAGAACGTAAAGAGTTCCGCGGTGCTGTGGAAGGCAAAATGTGAAATGAGAGTTCTCAATATGAGGGGCGCGCCGGTGCGTGACGCCTCATGAGTTACGAAGAATACCTTCTTTCTATCGGGAGAGCGATCAATCTGACACCCAAAACGGGAGAATATAGTAGGATGCTGGTGGGGAGACTTCCGGCTTTCAAGTCTTGTGGCAGTCCCCTCCGGGGGTGCGGCCTCGACGGTTTCAAGGCCGTGCTCAAGAAAATGAACCAATGGATTAAGATTTAACTTCGCAATGCCTGGGCGGCGTGCCAGATATGACCTCGTGCTGAATAGTGGGCCTGGATCACGCCCTTCCGCGGCTCCTTGATTGAGATAATGAAGGATAGGATCGTAACCTGACGGCCGCACGTCTCCATAAGATCGGACGTACCAGGCGCGATCAAAGAAAATTGAGGTATTCAGCAGGTGATATTCTCTATGATCGGTCGTGTACATAGATCCCTCGGATTCCACGGCAAGGAAGGCGCCCCGGCTCGGAATTTCGAAGTGCCTCATCGCACGAGCTCCCGTCCAGAAGCAAGGTGCTTCGCCAGGCTCTGGTGCAAACGGCAGGCTCGGATATCGTGTTGGTCATCCGGCAGCTTCGGAGGCGGCGTGATAGCCAGATTTTGGCTCTTCGACGTCTCAAGTGGAATGGAAGACGTCGAGCAGGGCCTCGATGGGCGCTCCGAGCAGGTAGATGATGCACGCGAAGGTAGCGGTGTTGCGATAGCCTCGGGCGCGAGCGCGCGCTGCCTGGAACAGCCCATTGAGCGCTTCGAGGCGGGCATTGGAGTGGCCTGAGTGCCAGCGCCGGATGATCCGGTTGGCATTGCGCCGCACGGTATCGACGGCCTGCCGGACGGGATCGAGCAGATGATCCGCCTCGTCCAGCCGAGCGGTGACATGGTTGAGGAAGTTGGTCAGCCGCCAGCGCGCAGCCTGCGGCGTTGCGGCCTGGCGGACCCAGCGCAGCATCTCCTTGGCGCGATAGGCTTCGGCGGTGGCGAAGCCGCCGTTCTCCAGCTCGTCGAGCGCCCGCTGCTGGGCGGCGGTCAGGTTTTCCGGCCGCTTCAAGGTGGCCCAGCGGACCCCCTTGGGCAGGGTGTGCTGATGCGCTTCCGCGCGCCGCACCTGCTCGACGCGCGGTGGTGAAGATCTGCACCACATGGAACCAGTCCACGGTCACCGCGGCCTGCGGGAAGTTCTCCGCCGCGGCGGCGAGGAAGGCCGCCGACATGTCGCACACCACCTCGGCGATGCGGCCGGGTTCGCCGCCGTGTTCGGCCAGGAAGGCCCGGAAGGCGGTCATGCACTCCTTGCCCTTGCCGGGGGTGACGAACAGCACCGGGCGCTCGGCCGCATCGAGGTCGATGAACACGGTGACGTAGCTGTGGCCTCGCTTGGCGGCGGTCTCGTCGAGCGCGACCGCCTCGACCCCGCTGAGATCGAGCCGCTCGATCGCCCGGCCGACATAGAACCGCAGGATGCGCCACAGCCGCTGGTCGGTGACGCCGATGATGCGTGCGGCAGCGGCGACCGGCATCTCGCGCATCAGAGCCAGCGCGGCCTGCTCGAACAGCAGCGTGAAGCCGCTGTCGGGGCGTGCCCAAGGCACGGCGATGCGCAGCACGCCGTGCTCCGGACAGTCGGTGCGTGGCACGCGGGCCTCGATGATGCAGGCGTGCTGGAAGAAGTTGAGGTGCCGCCAGCTCAGCTCCTTCCAGTCGTGCGGCTTGCACAGCCGGCCGCAGCTTGGGCAGGGGAAGCGGGCGCCGGGGTCGGCGGCGACGGCGAGATGCAGCTCGTTCGGCTGGCGGTCGGTCTCCAGCCGCTGGTCGACCACGCGCCAGGGTGGGGTCAGGCCGAGGCCAAGGGTGAAGACGTCGCTGCTTGCCATGGCCGGTTCTCCGCGCGATTGGGGTGTCGCCTGACGGGCGGCATCGCATGCACGCGGCAATGCGCGATTGGACTGCGGGATGTGCTCGGCCCGTCCTGCCTCAAGCCTGGCGCCGTGCTCGCCGCCGTCAAGAACGCTGCGCGCCGCTGCGCGGTGGCCTGCGGCCATTCTTGACCGCGGCTGCGCGCGGCGCCCTGCGGATGATCAGGCCGGGACGAAGAAACGGCGCTTCAGCCGAACAAAGAAACGGCCAATCGCGCCGGCCGCGCTACCTGCGGTGGTGGCCACGCCGCTTCAGCAATGGCCGCAGTTCCACTTACCGCGTCGAGGAGGCCAGATCTTTGGGTTTGGAGGCGCTGGTCGGCGGACGGCACTTCGATCGCGAGGTCATCATCCTGTGCGTGCGATGGTATCTGCGCTTCAAGCTCAGCTTCCGGGATCTGGTGGAGATGATGGCGGAGCGGGGCTGTCGATGGCCCACACTACGATCATGCGCTGGGTGCAGCATTATGTGCCGGAGTTCGAGCGCCGGTGAAACCGCTTCGCGCAGCCGGCCGGCGCGTCGTGGCGGGTGGACGAGACGTACGTGAAGGTCCGCGGCAAATGGGTCTATCTCTACCGGGCGGTCGATCGTGCCGGGAATACCGTCGACTTCCGCCTCAGCCCCAAGCGTGACGTTGCCGTGGCCTAGTGTTCTGACCCTAACGGAAGATTCCCATCGGGTCGCAATCCGTGCGAGTCTGCCGCCATGAGCAAGACGCAAGCATGCCTGTGGTTGTCACCTGCGGATCGGGCGACGTTGGAACGATGGGTCTCGCAGCGGAACACGCCGCAGAAACTGGTCTGGCGGGCACAGATCGTGCTGCTGTCTGCCGACCGCACCGGGGTGATGGCGATCACACGGGCGGTCGGCATGAGCAAGGTGACGGTGAGCCGCTGGCAGGAGCGCTACCTGGCGAAGGGCATCGCCGGCTTGCGCCGCGATGCCACCCGGCCGGGGCGCAAGCCGCCGCTGTCCGCCGAGACGATCCAGCAGGTGGTGGACAAGACGCTGCACGAGAAGCCGCCGGCCGGCACCCACTGGAGCATCCGCAAGATGGCAGCGGCCAGTGGGCTGAGCTACAGCAGCGTCCAGCGCATCTGGCAGGCGCACCAACTCAAGCCGCACCGGGTGAAGACCTTCAAGCTGTCGAACGACAAGCACTTCGCCGAGAAGGTGCAGGACATTGTCGGCCTCTACCTCAATCCGCCCGAGAAGGCGCTGGTGTTCTCGGTGGATGAGAAGAGCCAGATCCAGGCACTCGACCGCACCCAGCCGGGGCTACCGCTGAAGAAGGGCCGCTGTGGCACCATGACGCACGACTACAAGCGGCACGGCACGACGACATTATTCGCCGCGCTCGATGTCGCCACCGGCCGGGTCATTGGCCAGTGCATGCCGCGGCATCGGCACCAGGAATGGCTCAAGTTCCTGCGTCGGATCGATGCCGAGACGCCGAAACACCTCGACGTGCACCTGATCGCCGACAACTATGCCACGCACAAGCACGCCAAGGTGAAGGCCTGGCTGAAGCGGCATCCCCGCTTCCATATGCACTTCACCCCCACCTCTGCTTCCTGGATCAACCAGGTCGAGCGGTTCTTTGGCCTGATCACCGAGGACCGCATCCGCTGCGGCGTGTTCAAGAGCGTCGCCGAACTTGTCGCCGCCATCCAGCAGTACCTGGAGCAGCACAATGCTGCTCCCGAGCCCTTCGCCTGGACTGCGTCGGCGACCGCTATCCTCGAGAAAGTCGCTCGTGGGCGACAAGCGTTGGAGTCGGTACACTAGATGACGACAACGGAAACGTTGGGTGTTGCCGGAGAACATGACTGGCTCAAGGTTTCGCTGTTTGCCGGTCAGGCATATCTCTTCACCGCCCTGTGTCGCGGTGCTGTCAGGAGAATAGACATATAGGACAGGTGTTCCATTGCTGCTGTTCACCGTCATTGGTGACGGACTTTACCACGCCGGGGGTTGTGGTGTTATCTGGGTGGTCGTTGGGCTTGGTCACCGCGCTGACGCTATAGCTTCCGTGCGGCGTGCCGGAGGCGGAAAGGTCGATATGCTACGCGCCGCCGCTGGCCGTCGGGGTGAACCATACAGTGTTGGTATAACCGCTCGCACTGTTGAGGGTGTCGGTGGTGGCCGCAGCACTGGTGCCCTCAGCCAATGCTGCGGCGGTGCCCGGGCAGCGAATTGAGGAGACGGACTTGGAAGTCTTCGACTACGTCGTCGTTGGTGCCGGATCGGCTGGCAGTATCGTTGCGAACAGATTGAGTGAGGATCCGAACGTCACGGTCGCAGTCCTGGAAGCGGGCGGCCATGACTGGAATCCGTTCATCCACATCCCCGCCGGATTTATGAAGACGTTCTACGACGCGAGCGTCAACTGGAAATACCAGATGGAGGAAGGTGCCTGGACGGGCGGGCGACGCATCTATGCCCCGCGCGGCAAGACGCTCGGCGGCTCCAGCTCGATCAACGGCCACGTCTATAACCGCGGCCAGCGCCTGGATTTCGACACCTGGGCGCAGTTCGGCAACCATGGCTGGGGATACGCCGACGTCCTGCCGTATTTCCGCAGGACCGAACGGCGGATCGGGCCGGGGGACGACACCTATCGCGGGCGGGAGGGACAGGTGCGGGTCACCGACCTCGAATGGCGCCACCCGCTCTGCGACGCGTTCATCGAGGGCTGCATCCAGAACGGCATCCCGCGCAACCCCGACTACAACGGCGAGCGGCAGGAGGGCGTGTCCTACGTCCAGCGGACGACCTTCAACGGCCGGCGCGTGAGTACGGCGCGCGCCTATCTGCGCCCCGCCATGAAGCGGCCGAACCTGCGCGTGATCACCAAGGCGCACGCGTCGGGCATTATTCTCGATGGCAGAACGGCGGTCGGCATCCGCTACCGGCACGGCGGACCCAACGGCGTTGACAAGGAAGTGCGCGCCAACCGCGAAGTCATCCTCTCCGGCGGGGCATACAATTCGCCGCAGCTCCTGCAGCTCTCGGGCATCGGGCCCGCGGAGCTGCTGCGGTCGCACGGCATCGAAGTCCGCCATGCCCTGCCCGGCGTCGGTGAGAACCTGCGGGATCACTACGCGCCGCGCCTGGTCGCGCGGGTGAAGAACATCACGACGATCAACGAGAAGTCGCGCGGCCTCGGCCTGGGCTGGGAAGTCCTGAAGTGGATGACGACGCGCCAGGGCATCCTGTCGCTGAACCCCACGCTGGTTTACTGCTTCTGGCACTCGGGCGAGCGGGCCGAGAGCTCCGACATCCAGATGACGTTCACGCCGGCGAGCTACAACGACGGCGTGCAGGGCCAGCTCGAGCGCGAGCCCGGCATGACGGTGGCGGCCTGGCAGCAGCGGCCGGAAAGCACGGGCTATGTCCGCATCCGTTCGCGCAATCCGTTCGAGCAGCCGATGATCCAGCCCAACTATCTCGCCCAGGAGCATGACCGCCGGGTTCTGCTGGCGGCGATGAGGCTGGCGCGCAGGCTGCTCGCCTCCGATCCGCTGAAGCCCTACTACGAGCGCGAGGATGTGCCGGGCCCGCATGTGCAGACCGACGACGAGCTGCTGGACGTCGCGAAGCAGCGCGGGACGACGACGTTCCATCCGATGGGGACGTGCAAGATGGGCCCGGCCACAAATCCTCAGGCGGTGGTGGACGACCGGTTGCGTGTCCACGGCATGGAGCGTCTGCGGGTGATCGATGCCTCGATCATGCCGACGATGCTTTCGGCGAACCTGAACGCCGCGACGATGATGATCGGCGAGAAAGGCGCGGACCTCGTGCGCGGGCGGGAGCCACTGCCAAGCGCCGCCGTCTAGCGCGCCCGTCTTCGGTGTGCCCGTCTTCGTGTGCAGGCATGCGCCGCCCACGCGGCGATGCGATGCACCGCGACAGGCCGGCCACCAGATGCGCGGTCCTGATGGCAGCGGGTGACAACACGCCGCGAACTGACCGCCAGTCCGTCACCGGCGCGGGCGGACCAGGCATGTCGCCCCAGGCATGTCGCCCCAGGCATGTCGCCAGGGTGTCGGGACCGCCGGCAGCGGTCCGCGGCCGAGAGCCGCGCACCAGGCCTGGAAGCGACGCCAGGCAGCGCGATACGCGCGCCTTGTGCCGTCGCCACGGGCCCGGGCGGCGTAGAGCGCCGCCCGGCGCGACAGATCCTCCTCCCCCAGTTCTGCGGCAAGGCGCGAATGGCGGACCTGCTCCCATCATGACGATGCGTCATGGTGGGAGCGGGGGGCGCGCTGCGGCATGCCAACGCCGCGCGAGACGCCCCGCTGCACCAACCCCCGTCACCACGGACGCGCCAACCGTCACGAAAGAGCGCGGACCCGGATGCTGCCGTCATATTCCTCTAGGCATGTACATCCCCATCCCCACCTGCACGTGGCAGCAATGCCAACCGCAGGAAAATAACGTGACTCAGGCTTGGCTCAACTGGATTGGCACGGCCACCCCCCCACACGACGTCCATCAGGATTTCGTCGACATCGTCCGCGCCGAACTGTCGGATGAACACCAAACCGCACTGTTCGACCGCATGGTGGAACTGGCGGAGATCGACCACCGTTTCTCCGTGCTGCCAAGCCGCCCGTACCGGGACGAAGCCAAACTCGATGCCGAGGGCTTCTACCGCCGCGGCGCCTTTCCCTCCACCGCCGCCCGCATGGTACGCTTCCAGCAGGAAGCGTTGGCGCTGGCGCGGCAGGCGATCGATCGCCTGAATCTCGGCGACGACCGCGCTGCCATCAGCCATTTGATCGTGGCCAGTTGCACCGGCTATGCCGCGCCCGGCCTGGATTTCCAGATCATGCGTGATGCCGGCCTGCCGGACACGGTCGAACGTACCATGGTCGGCTTCATGGGCTGCTTCGCCGCGGTGAACGCGCTGAAGCTGGCCCGCCACATCGTCCGCTCCGAGCCGGGCGCCAAAGTGCTGGTGGTGAACCTGGAACTCTGCAGCCTGCATCTGCAGGACGATTGGCGGCTGGACAAGCTGCTCAGCTTCCTGCTGTTCGGCGACGGCGCCTCCGCCGCACTCGTTTCGGCGCGGCCGGTCGGCCTGGCACTTCACCGTTTCGTCACCGCCAGCATCCCGGCGACCGAGGCGCTGATCACCTGGGACGTCGGTGACAGCGGCTTCGACATGCATCTGTCCGGCCAGGTGCCCGGCCACATCCGCCGCTGGCTGCGAGCCAACGGCACCGCCCTGCTGAGCCACCCCGCCGCGGAGGAGATCGCCTATTGGGCGGTGCATGCTGGCGGCCGTTCCATCCTCGACGCCGTCCAGAGCGCGCTCGGCCTGCCGCCCCGGTCGCTGCGCTTCTCCCGTGACGTGCTGCGTGCGTTCGGCAACATGTCGTCGGCCACGCTGATGTTCGTGCTCGACCGCATCCTGCGCCAACCTGCGGCCGGCAACGGCATGGCAATGGCATTCGGCCCCGGCCTGACTGTGGAAACCTTCAGCTTCCATCGCGCATGAGCCTCGCCGTCCGCAGCAGAGCGGCCGAACGGATGGACACCGATTGCGCGGATTTCGCCGACTATCGGCGCTGCCTGCGCGACTTGTCGCGGGTGAACGTCGTCACGCTGACGCATCGCCCCACCCTGGCCTGGCTGGCGCAGGAGACGCGCGGGATGGACGCGTTCAGCCTGCTCGACGTCGGCTGCGGCCACGGCGACATGCTGCGCCGCATCCGACGCTGGGCCGACCGGCAGGGCCTCGCCGCCAGGCTGGAGGGGATTGACCTCAACCCCTGGAGCACAAAGGTCGCTGCCGAAGCCACGCCACCCGGCGCCGCCATCGCCTACCACACCGCAAACGCGTTCACCTTCGTCGGCGCGGCGAAGTTCGACTTCATCATCAGCGCACAGTTCACCCACCATCTCGACGACGCCGAGGTGGTCACCTTCCTGCGCTGGATGGAGGCGAACGCGCAGCGCGGCTGGTTCGTCAGCGACCTGCACCGTCACTGGTTCGCCTATCACGGCTTCGGCCTGCTCGCCCGTCTCGCCTTCTGGCATCGCTTCGTGCGCTATGACGGCACGGTCTCCATCGCCCGCAGCTTCCGCACCGCGGAATGGCGTGCGTTGCTGGCCGCCGCCGGCCTGCCACCGGAGGCGGCGGAGATAAGCTGGCACGTGCCGTTCCGCCTGTGCGTCGCGCGCCGATGCACCCGCCGCTGATCATCGGCGGCGGGCCGGCCGGCGCCGCGGCGGCTTGCCTGCTGGCCCGGGCAGGTGCGCCGCCGATACTGCTGGAGCGGCTTGCCGGCCCGGCGGACAAGGTCTGCGGCGATTTCGTCAGCGCCGAGGCCATCGCCATGCTGCAGGATCTGGGCATCAACCTGCCGGCGCTACATCCGGCACACATTGCCATGGTTCGCCTGGCGCACGGCCACCGCCTCGCCCAGGCTGCTCTGCCCTTTCCCGCGCTGGGGCTGACCCGGCGGGCGCTGGACGAGGCACTGCTGCAGCGTGCCGCGGCGCTGGGCGTCACGGTCCGCCGCGGCCATGCCGTTCGCAGCGTGCAGGCCGGCCCCGACGGGGTCTGCATCCGCAGCGATGCACCGACCGGGTTCGCCGGCGAGGCGGTGTTCCTCGCCACCGGCAAGCACGACCTGCGCGGCGCCCCCCGTCCCGCCCGCGCCGGCCGGCCGCTCGGCCTGAAGACCTATCTCGATCTCGCGCCGGACCAGGCAGCGGCCCTGCAGGGCGCGGTGGAGCTGGTGTTGCTGCGCGACGGCTATGCCGGCCTGCAATGCGTCGAGCACGGCCGGACCGTGTTGTGCCTGATCACCGGTGCGGACCGCATGCGTCATGCCGGCGGTAGCTGGTCGAGGCTGCTGGCTGAACTGCTCGAGGAAGCGCCGCACCTGCGCCTGCGGCTGCAAGGCGCACGGGATCGGCTGCCCCGCCCGCTCGCCATCGCCGGCATTCCCTATGGCCACCTGCAACCGCCATCCCCGTTGGAGCCCGGGCTGTTCCGCCTCGGCGACCAGGGCTGCGTGATCCCATCCCTCACCGGCGACGGTGTCGCCATCGCACTGCACAGCGCCGCCCTGGCGGTCCGGGTCTGGCGGTCTGGCGGCGACGCGGTGACATACCACCGCACCCTGGGATCTCAGTTGCGGCGGCAGATGCGCATGGCGGGGCTGATCCACGGACTGTGCGGTACGCGCGCGCTGCAGCCGTTGCTGGCGGCTGCCGCATGTGCCTGTCCCGCATCCGTGGTGCTGGCTGCCAGGAGCACCCGTATTGCCGCATGAGCCGCCGATCGGCAGGCGCCTGCTCGGTCATGCGGCGGCTCAGAAGCCGAGGAACAGGATATCGGGCGCGCGGGTGATGGCATCGCGCTCCTGGGCCAGCGAGGCTACAGGCCGGCGGAGTTCGCGGACCGGTATGCTGGCGATGGCCTGGATGAGCATGACATGCGGGGCGCCTTCGATGTCGAACTCCGGGTTGAGGTCGCGGATCGGTGGCGGCGCCGACGTGGCGGGCAGCAGGGGCACGACGACGCGGCGTCTGGGCAGCGGCGGCGGCGTGCCTGGGCATGCGTGACTCCAGGCTGTTTGCAGAATCCATGTGAGGGAGACCTGCGCACCGCAAGCGGCATACCTACCGCCATGACGAGTGGATGTAGATCCATTCCGTCCGCAAATGGGGAACAGCGCCGCCTTATGCTTCAGCAGCCGATCATGACAGGCGTACAGCTTGTGGATCTCCGCCAGATTCGACATGCCCCCTATTCCAGGATCGTCGCAAGCTTCGCCAGCACGTCGTCCACGATGGCCGGCGGCACGCTTTCCAACCTGCGGCCATGGCGGGAACCGATATCGAGGGCGCGGGGCTGGTCGCAGCGGACCACGCCGGTGGTTCTTGTGCCGGCGCCGGTCAGGGACACAGCGAAGCCCGCGGTGCGGGCAAAATTGCCGCCGGTGGTGATCGGTAGCACCACGGACGTCTTCGTGAGCCGGTTGAAGGCGCCCGGCGACACCACCAACACCGGACGCGTTCCCTGTTGCTCATGGCCGGATGTGGGATCGCGCGAGACGAGATAGATGTCGCCACGCTCCATCACAGCAGCTCGCTGCCCGCCGGCCTGGCGTCGAGCCACGCCCCATCTTCGGCGGTCGGCTCGGCCGACGCATCACACTGGGCCAGCAACTCGTCGAGCGTGTAGCGTGGGCGGGCCTGCGGCTCGACCACAAGGCGGCCGTTATCGACGGCGAGGCCAACCTTGGCCCCGGCCGACAGATGCAGGAGATCGTCCGTTGACTCCGACGCAACCGACGATGCTGTCGCATGCCGCTTTTGACCGGAATTTTCAGTCCAACGCAGCACCGTCGAGCGGTTGCGACCGCTGTTGCTCCGGAAAGTGGCCGCCTTTCGCCGAAAAACTGGTCCGGCCAGACGAGATGCGCTAGCATGCTGTCATACGCTGCAATGACAGCATCTGAAGGTAGCCATGGCGACGCTCACCGTGCGGAATCTCGACGATGCTCTCGTCCGGCAACTGCGCGTGCGGGCGGCGGAGCACGGCCGGTCGGCCGAGGCCGAGCACCGGGAAATCCTCCGGATGGCGCTGACCGGCGCGCCGGCGACGCGCCGCCAGGAGGCTGCGGATCGTCTGGCCGCCTTCCGGCAGCGAACTGCCGGCCGCGGCGGGCCATCGGCGAGCGAATTGCTGGCGGAAGCACGGGCCGAACGGCTGCGATCCCTGGCCGGCCCCGACAACACCTGACATGGCATTCGTCGTCGATGCCTCGGTGGGCCTGAAATGGGTGCTGCAGGAACCCGACAGCCCGCAGGCGGAGCGCCTGGCCCGCAGTGACGTGGAGCTGCTGGTCCCGGACTTCTGGCTGAACGAGGCCTGCAACGTCCTCTGGCTGCGCGTGCGCCGGAAGCTGTTCACGCCGGATGAGGCGCGCGACGCGCTGGCGCTGCTGCGCGACCAGGTGGACCCGACGCCGACGACCGATCTCGGTCTGCACGACATCGCGCTCGACATCGGCCTCGCCATCAACCACAGCCCGTACGACACGCTGTACGTCGCCTTTGCCCTCGCGATGGGGGCCGACAAAGTCGTGGTTGCCGACGGCCCGTTCGTGGCGGCGATGCGCGCCCATCCCGATCCAGCGTTGGCCAACATCCTGCTGCCGCTGGCCGCCTGGGCCGGCAACCCGGAAGTCTGACGCGGCCGGGGGAGGGAAGGGGCCTCCGCCGCCACAGCGCCGGTGCGCGGCCGAGCTGGGACCGGAGAACGTGCGTTATGGCAAATCGGGCGACCCGGGCTGAGTCTGCTCGCGCATGCGTGTAACGGCCGGAGATCGGCCGTGCCGCCGCGGTCTTCGGCCGTGTCTTCGGGATCGACCTGTGCCTGCTGTCTGGGATGCGGTTCCGGGAGCCCAATAAAGCGACAACACCGCAGACCTCGTAGCTACAACCTTTGACTCGTCATGCTACTTGCACCAGAGCCTCCAGCCGCAGGCATCGGCCAGTTTGGCCGGCGGTAGTGACCCGCCGAGACCGTCGTGGAAAGCCAAGACCATCGAGGCAATCAGGGTCTGGAGAGACCGAGCCCGATCAGCACCGCGCGCCGCTGTCATTCCGGTATGGCTTCGCCGGAGCCGCCAAACTCCTTGGGGAAGTCCTTAAGTTTTGGTAGCCCGTCGTGCATCCGCAGCACCGTTTCGCCGTAGTTGACATGCACTGCGGGCTTGAACTCCAGGCCGGGGACCGTGGCGGAGAACACGTCCACCATGTTGAGCGGCGGATGCCGCGCCATCAGATGGCCGCCGCACAGCCGGCAGTACTGACGATGGCTCATCTCCGTCTTGTGGTAGGTGGCGATGTGCTCTTCGCCTTTGGTCACTTTTACCGCTTCCGGCGGCCACAGTGAGAAGGCGTTCACCGGACCACCGGACCAGGAGCGGCACGACCGGCAGTGGCAATAGCCCATGGCGTTTGGCTCGCCGCTGACCTCAATCTCGACCGCGCCGCAGAAGCACGCACCACGATAGGGAGCGCCCATAATATTTCCTCCAGATGGTTCTCAGTCGATCCGTCAGCAGTCACCGATATTCGAACCGCTCCGATTATCAGACTGTCGCCGGCCCGGGTACGGATCCGCCCCGCGCCGACCAGGCGCCCTCGCCGGCACACGCGTAGTGAACCTGCGTTCGCCACGCGTGCGGTACCGGCGCCCGCCTTCACTGCGTTACGCCTGTTGCTACGGCAGTTCCGGGTCGCAGCATCAGACCGCCAACTGCTTTCCGATCGGCAGGTCACGAATCCGCTTGCCGGTGGCGGCAAAGATTGCGTTGCAGAGGGCCGGGGCGAACGGCGCCAGGGGCGGTTCACCCACACCACTGGACGGAATGTCCCAGCTTGCCGGGATGATGTGCACGTGCACGTCTATCGGCGACTCGTTGATACGCGCGAGCACGAAGTTGTTGAAGTTGCTCTGCTGCACGCGCCCGTTCTTGAAGGTGATCTGCGAGTTTTTCGCCAGCGCCGTGCCCATGACCGCGGCTCCCTCCACCTGGGAACGGATCCGCTCCGGGTTTATGTAGAAGCCGCAGTCGATCGCGGTGTCGACGCGTGGGATGCTGAGATTCCCATGCTCGTCCACCGCGACATGCACCGCGGTGGCGACGTAGCTCAGGAAGGCACGGTGCGCGGCGACGCCCAGTCCTTGCCCCTCGGGCAACGTCTTGCCCCAGCCGATCGCGCGGGTCGCTACTTCGGTTACGTGACGCAAGCGTCCGGTCTCGAAGGGATAGGTCGAGGTCGGATCGCCGTAGTTCCAGAGGTCGGTCACGCCGGCGAACTTGCTGGGATCCATGATGCGGTCCGGACCGATCAGTTCCAGCAGCATATCGCGTTGATCGCGGCCTAGCGCCGCGGCGATTTCCCCGACCATCGACTGCACGGCGAATGCATGCGGGATGTTGGAGACCGAGCGGAACCAACCAATTCGGGCATGCGATTTGCACGCCGGGTTTTCGCAGCGCAGGTTGGCAATATCGAACGGATTATCGACAAATCCCATGCCGAGCTCGATCGCCGACTCGTGCTCTGCGTCACCGTGGAACGTGCTCATCAAGGTCGGTGCCACGCTGCGGTGCCGCCAGGCAATCACCTTCCCTTTGGCGTCGATGCCGGCATCGATCCGTTCCACGGAGACGGTGTGATACGAGTCATGCTGGATGTCGTCCTCGCGTGTCCAGGTGACCTTTACGGGCGCTCCGATGTCCCGCGACAGCAACGCTGCCTCCAGGACGAAGTCCCAGTTGCACTTGCGACCAAAGGCGCCCCCCAGAAGCGTCGGGTTGATGGTGACGTGATCGACCGGCAGTCCGAGGACCTTGGCGACGTCGCCGCGGCAGTCGCCCGGATACTGCAGCGGGCCATAGACCACGCATTTTCCGTCTGCCACATGCACCGTTGCTGCAGGCGGTTCCATGCTGGCGTGGGCCAGGTGGGGGATGTAGTAGGTGGCGGAGACAACCTTCGCCGCTGATTTCAGTGCCGCGTCGGCGTCGCCCTGGTTGCGCACGACCTTTCCGGGTTTGGACGCGCTCTCCTCCATCTGCTTGCGGAATGCGTCCGAATCGTAGGAGGCATTCGGGCCGTGGTCCCAGACGATCTTCAGCTTCTCGCGTCCCTTGATGGCAGCGCCGGTATTGCGCGCGATCACCGCGACGCCGCCCAGCGGGCGGAATTTCAGGGGCCACTCCCAGCCCCTGACTTTCAGGACCTTCTCGACGCCCGGTACCTTCAGCGCCTCGCTAGCGTCGACCGACACCACCTTGCCACCGACCACCGGCGGACGGGCGATGACCGCGTATTTCATGCCGGGCATCTTCGAGTTGATGCCATACACCGCCTTGCCAACGGTGATGTCGTAGAGATCGGCGATCTGGATCTTGCCTTTGCCGATGTAACGGAACTCGCTCGGGTCCTTCAGGCGCAGCGATTCCTGGGGCGGTGTCGGCAATGCCATCGCTGCCGTGGCAAGATCGCCGTAGCCCAGGGACTGGCCATTGACGCGATTCACCACACGGTGGACTTCGGCATGCACCTTGGAGACATCCACGCCCCAGCGCTTCGCCGCCGCCTGCTCGAGCATCATGCGCATCGCGGCGCCGCATTGCCGCATGGGCTGTACGAAATGCCGGACGCTACGCGAACCGTCGGTGTCCTCGTTGCCGTATGTCTTGTTGTCGCCGGGCGCCTGCTTGATGTGCACACGCGACCAGTCGGCACCCATTTCATCGGCGACGACCATAGGCAGGCTGGTCTTGATTCCGGTGCCCATCTCCGTCCGGTTGGCGATGATCGTGACATCGCCGGACGGATGCATGGCGACGAACACGTGCGGGTCATTCACCGTCCCGCCCGGCATCTTGGATGCACCGGTCTTCCAGTTTGCCTGCGCGCCGTCCGGCAGCAGGCTGGTGCCCAGCACCAGTGTTCCGGCACCCACCATACCCTTCAGAATGAACCGGCGGCTGACATTGACGACGGAGCCTGGCGGGATCGTGGGGGGTTCAAACATGTGCGTCATGTCTCACACTCCCGTCGCGGCGAGGTGAATGGCTTCCACGATCCGCTGGTAGCATCCGCAGCGACAGATGTTGCCGGCCATCGCCGTTGTGATGTCGTGTTCGCTTGGCTTCGGGTTCGAGGACAGCAGGGCGGCGGCCTGCATGATCTGTCCGGCATGGCAGTAGCCGCATTGCGGTGCACTGACCTGCCGCCAGGCGCGTTGCAGGACATGCTGGCCGTCCGGATGCAGCCCCTCGATGGTGACGATTTCCTTGCCGGCAGCGTCGCCAACCGATACGGAGCAGGAGCGGACTGCCTCGCCGCCGAGATGGACGGTACAGGCGCCGCAAAGGCCCTCTCCACAGCCGAACTTGGTGCCCGTCAGGCCGATTTCATCACGCAAGACCCAGAGCAAAGGGATGGATGGATCGCCGTCGTAGCTGTGAGTTTGTCCGTTGACGTGGAGGCTGAGCATGCCTTCCTCCCAAAAAGAAGGGGTGGGCGGCCGTATGCGGGCCGCCCGATATCCTGGTCGTGAACTTGATTTACTTGGCGGCGAGTTTGCCCGGCCTGACGGCGAAGATCGCGACTTCGTCGCCATAGTGGAAACCAAGTTCCTTCATCAGCACGGGATTGCCGTTCGCCGCATTGCCGCCGGCGGCAACGGCCACATACTGGACGCCGTTCACCCGGTAGGTGACCGGTGGTGCGTCCACGCCGGCGCCCAAATTGAAGTGCCAGAGTTTCTGTCCGGTCGTGGCGTTGAACGCGTCGAAGTCGCCATTCATCTCGCCGGCAAAGACGAGGTTGCCCGCGGTTGTCATGACGCCGCCAAGCATCGGCCAATTGGAGTGGTACTGCCACTCGATCTTGCCGTTGTTGACGTTGACGCCCGAGAGTGTTCCGGTCGGCTGGATGGTATTGTCGGTGTGCGCCTTGTTGCGGCTTGCGCCCGGCTCGCCGAGTTCGATCGGCCCATTTGGCGTGATCGGCTGCAGCACGCTGCCGAGGCGCAGGTGACCGGTTACCGTTTCATCCGGCGGCGCGGCGGTATATTCCCACGACTCGTTCGTGCCCTGCACATAGAACAGGCCCGTCTTCGGCGAATAGGCTTCCGGCGACCATTCGTTGCCGCCTTGCGCGCCGGGGTAGATGTTCACGTAGCCGTTCTTCTTCGGAACGGTCCACATATTGGCGCTCTGCTCGACGAATGGCTGCGACTTGCGCAGCAGATGGCCGTTCTCGCGGTTGACGATGAAGACCTGACCTTCCTTGCCGGCTTCGGCCGCGGCGGGGACCATCTCGCCCCGGGCATTCTTCGCCTTCAGCAGGATGACGGGCGCCGCAGCGTCGTAGTCCCACACGTCATGCGCAACCTGCTGGTGCCACCACTTCAGTTTTCCGGTGTTGATGTCGATCGCCACGATCGAATCGGTATAGGCATTGGCGCCCTGTCGGGTGCTGCCATCGTTGTCCGGGTTCGGATTGCCGGTGGCGAAGATCACCAGGCCCCGCGCGGGATCGATGGCGGGCGTATCCCACATGGATCCGCCGCCCGTCTTCCAGGAATCACCGCTCCAGGTATCGCCGCCCGGTTGGCCGGGGGCGGCCGTGGTGTAGAAGCGCCAGATCCGCTTGCCGGTGTTGGCATCATATGCGGCGACGAAGCCACGGGTGGGGAACTCGGCGCCCGATGTGCCGATGATCACCTTTCCGTCATAAACCTGCGGCGCCATGGTGATGGAGAAGGCCGCCCGCGAATCGTCGACCGGGATATTCCATTCCACCTTGCCGTTGTAGGCGTTCAACGCGATCAGGTGCGCGTCCAAAGTTGCCAGGTACACCTTGCCGTTGGCTACCGCGACACCGCGACTTTCCGGGCCGCAGCACAGCTGCGTGTACCCGAGATGCGGCTTGTAGGACCACAGCTCCTTTCCGGTCGTGGCGTCATAGGCACTGACGTGGTCGTATGGCGTCGAGACGAACATGATGCCGTTGACCACGATCGGGCTGGCCTCGAAGCTCGCCGAGACCCCCGTCTGTATGATGGCAACCGGCGTTAGCTCGCTGACATTGGAGGAGTTGACCTGCGTCAGCGGCGAGAACCGTTGGTTCTTGTACGTACAGGCCGTAAAGCATCCAGTTGTCGAGATCCTGGTCTGCGTTCAGCAGTTGCTGGTCCGTGACGTTGACGTTGACCGGGACCGGGACAGAAAGCCCACGCGGACCGGAATCTGCCTGCTGGTTTGGCGAGGATGCGGAAGCCTGCGGGGCCGTTGAGGCCGGCTTGCCCGCCTGTGCCGGGCCGATGCCGAAGCAGACGAGCAATGCGGACAGGCTGGTGCCTGCCAGGATTTTTGCCGTGAGTCGCATGTGCTTTCCTCCCAAGTTTGATGTGTCAGCATCTCAGCATTAAGCGTCAGGCTTGGCGCCCTTTCTCAATGCTGTGGTTCGATTTTGATCGCCTTCAACTGCACGCTGTCGGCGGTTAACGGATGTGATCCAGACGCATACCCGTTCATTTCCAGAAGGTACGCCATCAGGTCGAGATACTGCGCTTTTGTCAGGCTCCCCGGCGCGTTCAGCGGCATGTGCTTCGACATGAAGTGAAAGAAGTAGTAGGCAGTCACCTTCTGGAACTGCGCTACGCTGAGGAACTGTTTGCCTGCTAGGGCAGGACCGGCTTTGCCCTGAAGATGATCGCCATGACAAATTGCGCAGGTTTCGATGAAAGTCTGTTGCCCCGCCTGCGCCTGGGATTTTACGTAATAGCCGTGTGAAAAATCCGTATTGCCTTGAGCGGCGGCGGTTCCTGGTGAACTGCCCAGCAGCAGCATAGGACCGATGAAGGCCGGCAGTACTGCGGACGCACCGAAGCAATGGAGCCATCGTAACAACTGCCGCCATGCGCAGTTAGTATATGACTGGCCCCCACGCGAAATATATCGCGATTTCCCGAACAATCCCCTCTCCTCCCCCTTCGCTCCTTGCTCGGGGGCTCTTCATTAGTTCCAAGTAGAGAGTGTCCGGCGCCCACACTTCTGTCAAGTGGTCTGGCCAGCTTTAGCGCGCTGGTTGATGCAGACCAGCACTATACAGAATTTGACACTTATCACTACTTGTGTCGTTGCCGGTCGTGCTTGACCACAACTCCGTTAGCTTCCGTGCGTGTTCCGCCCGGGAGCGGGTTGCCTGGCGCCGGGCGGAACACGCTCGGGAGCAGGGCCTCACACAGCGGCGTGCGGTTCTCAGACCCCGGGCAAGAGGTTCGCCGTGGACCGGGCGGAGCGGTTGCGGCCGCGGTACAGATAGGGCGCGGCGGGCTGGGCGGATTCCTGCTCTGCCAATTGCGAGATCACCCGATTGTGTGGTGACAGTTCGCAGGCCGGATCGGTGGCATCCGCCGCACTGGCCAACGCCAGCGCCTGGCAGCGGCAACCGCCGAAATCGATGTCGCGCATGGCGCAGGACCGACACGGTTCCTGCATCCAGTCGGTCCCGCGAAACGCGTTGAACCCCGGCGAATCACGCCAGATCTCCAGCAGCGGGTGTTCGCGCACCGACCAGAATTCCAGGCCCGGGATGGTCTCGGCGGCGTGGCATGGCAGCACGCGGCCCGAGGGTGTGACGTTCAGCGAACGGGAGGCCCAGCCGCCCATGCAGGGCTTCGGGCGTCGCGCATAGTAGTCGGGCACGACAAGGTCGATCACCAGGCGGTCGGCGTAGCGCGGCCGGATTTCCTCGACCGTCTGCATCGCCGCACTCACTTGGTCGCGCGTCGGCATCAGCGCCTGCCGGTTGCGCAGTGCCCAGCCATCGTACTGTGCGTGGGCGATTTCCACGCGTCTGGCGCCGAGCGAGGCTGCCAGGTCCACGAGGCCGCCGACACGTTCGATGTTGGCGCGGTGGATGACCGAATTGATCGTCAGAGCAATCCCGGCCTCCACGACCAACCCGGCGAAAGCGAGCTTGCGCACATGTCCGCCCGCATAGCCGGCGATGGCATCGGCACGCTCGGCATCGACATCCTGCAAGGATAACTGGATGTGATCGAGCCCGGCCTGTTTGAGTTGTCGCAGACGCGCGGCATCGATGCCGACGGATGAGGTGATCAGATTGGTGTACAGGCCGGCGGCGGCGGCGGATGCCGTGACCTCCACCAGATCGCGCCGGGATGCCGGCTCCCCGCCGGAGAGGTGGACCTGCAACACCCCCAGTGCGGCTGCTTCACGGAAGACCCTGGCCCACTCGGCGGTGTCCAGTTCGGTCGCGCGGTCTTCCAGCACCAGCGGGTTCGAGCAGTAGGGACAGGCGAGCGGGCAGCGGTGCGTCAATTCGGCGAGCAGGCCCAGGGGAGCGCGGAGTGGTGCCCGGATGTTCGACTGCGTGGGACCCGTCATCCGGCAAGCATCCGCTTTGCCATGAGTTCGCAGAGCACATCTTCTACGTCGTTCGCGATCGTTGTGCGATCGGCCTGGTAGATGCCGGCGAGCTCATCGACGATCTCGGAAACAGTCCTGCTGCCGTCACAGCGGCGCAGAATTTCGCTCGCCGGTCCTTCGGCCTCTATGACACGCTCGGGGCCAAGCAGGACCCAGCCGTTGCGTAACTGGTCGAACTGCAAACGCACACCAGGCGCAAGCCTCGGTCGCTGTGGCACGGTCGGGCTTGCTTCATTCATGTGCAATGCTCGTCCAATCCGGCGGACGGCGACCCTGGTCCGCAGGAGCCTCGGTCGCCGTCACTCGGGAAGAAGCGGACTGCCGAACAATGGTACGCGGCGACGGATTGCCACCCGATGGCGTTCCGCAGTGTTGGTCCCGACTGTGCAGTTTACAGCCTGCCGGCGAAGTAACCGTTGATTTCCATGCCGATGCAAATCTCACGCAGTGTCGGGCGGGTCCACGCCATGGGAGGTCTCCTCTGATCTTGTCTTTTGCCAAAAAGATGTATGGCTAACGATAAAGTTAGCGCCGTAATGCTTAGCATGCCCAAATACGGGACGTCCATATTTGAAATATCGTAGGCCCTGCGTCCGCGGCACGGTTGTCCGTCCGTACCGATGTTGTTCCGCCAATCCAGCCCGGCGCGTGCTTGACCGCAGGTTGGGCGCGTCGATAGGCTTTGTGTATCGTACGCGCCACGAAAGGAACGGCCCATGCTGCGGAACGTTGGCCGGAGGCTGTCGCCCCCTGTCCGGGACGGTGGCGCTGCCGCAGCGGGCCTGTAGCTTTCGATGCAGGCTTGTGTTCTGGGTGCCGCCGCCGGTGGCGGGTTTCCGCAGTGGAACTCCCACGCCACCGCCTGTCAGAGGGCGCGTGCCGGCGATCCTCATGCCAGGCCGAGCACTCAGGCGTCGATCGCGGTCAGCGCCGACGGTGAGCATTGGTTTTTGTTCAACGCATCACCCGACCTTCGTCAGCAGATCGAGGCGAACCGGTGTTTGCAGCCGCGCAGCGGCTTGCGCTCGTCGCCTATTGCCGGTGTCGTTCTGACCGGCGGCGATGTGGATGCGATTGCCGGTTTGCTGACCCTGCGTGAGCGGCAGCCTTTCACGATCTATGCGACAGCGGGAATACATCGCATTCTGGACGCGAACCCGATCTTTGAGGTGCTGGCCCGCGATGTCGTCGTGCGGGAATGTGTGGCTACCGGCACGCCAGTGGCGCTGCCGCTGCCGGATGGCACGCCCAGCGGGTTGTCGGTAGAACTATTCACGGTGCCTGGAAAGGTTCCTTTGTACCTGGAAGATGGTGGCGCGCCGCCGCCGATCGCCGAGGGTGACACCACGGTAGGGGCGGCTGTCAGCGACGGGCAGCGGCGGCTGTGTTTCGTGCCGGGTTGCGCACGCATGAGCGATTCTCTCGCCCGTCGGCTGCACGGTGCCGATGTTGTTTTCTTCGATGGAACGCTCTGGACGGATGACGAGATGCTGCGCGCCGGGATCGGCAGCAAGACGGGCAGGCGCATGGGACACATGAGTGTCAGTGGCCCCGATGGCACGGTTGCGGCGTTCGAGCGGATCGCGATCAGGCGTCGGGTTCTGCTGCACATCAACAACTCGAATCCCATCCTGCTGGCGGACTCGCCGGAACGCGCGGTCGTCGCGGCGGCAGGTTGGGAAGTGGCCTATGACGGGATGGAGATCCGGCTATGAGTGATCGATTGCTCTCGCCCGATGAACTGGAGGCGGCGCTGCGGCAAATTGGTGCGGAGCGCTACCACTCCAAGCACCCGTTCCACAAGCTGATGTACCAGGGCAAGTTGAACCGAGGCCAACTGCAGGCCTGGGCGCTGAACCGCTACTATTACCAGAGCCGCATTCCAGCGAAGGATGCGGCACTGATAGCTCGCCTGCCGACGCCCGAGTTACGCCGCGCGTGGCGTAGCCGTTTGCACGACCATGATGGCGACAAGCCGAACACGGGCGGGATCGCCAGATGGCTCCGGCTGACTGACGGGCTAGGGCTGGACCGGGATTACGTCATCTCGACCGAGGGGCTGCTGCCGATCACGCGGTTTGCGGTCGATGCCTACGTCGATATCGTGCGCGATCGCTCAATTCTGGAGGGCATTGCCTCCTGCCTGACCGAGCTGTTTTCGCCGACAATCATCGCAGAGCGCGTGGGCGGCATGCTGGCGAATTACGATTTTATCACGGATGACACACTGAGCTACTTCAAACCGCGCCTGGATCAGGCGCCCCGTGATGCCGATTTCGCGCTGGCTTACGTGCGGGAGCACGCGCGGACGGCGGAACAGCAGCAGGCTGTTCTCGCAGTGCTGCGCCGTAAGTGCGATATTCTGTGGGCCATGCTGGATGCATTGCATCTGGCCTATGTTGAACCGCGGATGGTTCCCCCGGGCGCCTTCGATCCGGGTCCGGAATAGACAAAATACAATTCGGGCAGAGTACGTCGGGGGCACGGCGCCGAACTGGACTGCCAGGCCACACGCCCGGCGCCGTAAAAGCCGCCAGTTGCCCGCAAAAAAATCCCGCCCGGTTAGGAGCTGCCAGCCTCCGGATATCCTAAAGCTGGGTTTATGCGCGGGTCTCTTAGCGTAATCTCGGGGGTTCTCGTGGTAGCTGTCGCCCGACATCCGGCCATCGCATGGCATCGAATGATGTTATCGCGGAATCACATCGGCAGCCGAAGCGAGATTGCGCGACTGAGGGCCTGCAGCGCTCGGCGTGACCGTATGTTGTTCGCCAATGAGACTGATCGTAGGAATGGAAAGATATACGAGGCGCTTGATCTCCTTCCGTCCACGCGCGACCGAGTCGAGGATCAACCCACATACTTCGGAGAGGAAGGACAGCATAACAAGGCCGGTGGCCAGAACGGCGGAAGGCAACCGCGGCACCAGGCCAGTCTGCATGAAGGTCGCCACCACGGGTAATCCTATGGCCAGCCCAAGGATCAACAGGATTAAGGCGCTCACGCTGAAGAACTGGAGCGGTTTCTCCTCCTTGATCAGCATAACGATCGTACGCAGGATCCGAAGCCCGTCGGAATAGGTGCGTAGCTTTGAAGCCGATCCTTCCGGGCGCATGCGATAGGCTGTCTCGATTTCGCCGATCGGCAGGTTCAGGGTCAGCGCGTGAACTGTCAGTTCTGTTTCGGTTTCGAATCCGGACGCGAGCGCTGGAAACGACTTGACAAAGCGTCGGCTGAAAACGCGATAGCCGGAAAGCATGTCGCTGGTGCGATCACCGAACACCCAGCGTACCATTGTGGTCAGCACCGAGTTCCCGAAGCGGTGACCGCGGCGATAAGCCGCCTCCTGCTGTGTCGTTCGGATTCCGGTGACCATGTCAAGCTGATTGTCGATCAGCAGATTGATCATTTCCGGGGCGGCTGCCGCTTCATAGGTGTCGTCACCATCAACGAGCACATATACGTCGGCATCGATGTCGGCGAACATGCGCCGGATGACGTGGCCTTTGCCCTGCAATCTCTCCTGGCGGACAATCGCGCCGCCGGCCTGGGCAACCACGGCGGTCTGATCCTGAGAATTGTTGTCATAGACATAGATCGCCGCAGTGGGTAGTGACGTTCGGAAGTCCCGGATCACCGCGGAGATCGCAACTTGCTCATTGTAGCACGGCACTAGCACGGCCAGACGCTGTGGGGATTTCATTGCCGACGCTCCACGTCACAAATTCTGTAAGACTCATCCGCTATATGCAAGGGCTGGCAGCGTCCGGTGGCGGTCAAGCCATAGCTGGCAAGAATGGAAGCTGAGACACCTGGAACCGAGCCCTGGTCGATTTCCTTGAGAGCCAAAGCAGGGCGTCGTCTCAAAGCTTCTGACAATTGTCGAGCAAGTCTGTTATGAGCTTCCGCGTGCAGGTCGAAGTCGCCCGAAATGCCGGCGTAGATCGCATTTCTGGACAAACTGGCGGCGACATACGAACTCGGCTTTCCGGTGAGAAATATCAGCGAGGCATGGTGTAACTGAAGAGGCTTCGGATTGATCGCCTGCCAGTAGGAACGCCAGGGCAAGTGCCCTGAAATCGGGAACCTTCAGGATGAGCCAGCACACGACCGATACGGCCAGCATCCCCCCTAGGCGGAGAAATGCCTTCGGCAACTGCAGAAAAAGAAAGAGGATTGCAGCACCACAAAGTATGTCAACTGGTGCAAGGTAGCGTTGGATGCTAAATTCCGCCATCCAGACGAGATAGCTTATAATGACAGAGAAAAAGAGTCCAGTGCTGGGATCTTGAAATACCTTGAGCCGATAGCGCCGGCTGAAGCATAGGGCGGCGAAAAATATCATGCAGCCGAAGGTAAGAATTACCCACCGGGCATCCCCGAAGAATAGTTCATTGGTCGGAGACGCGATCCCCTGGGTCGGACTGCCCCCCAGTAGCCAGTACAACGGGTAGCGCCAGATATCCAGGACGCTGTGCGGCAGAAATCGTGGGTCGCGCAGTGCTGTTTCACCAAAACCAGGCGAATGGAATATGTTGTTGTAGTGACAGGGAAGACCGGGTTGCCAAAACGCTCCCACAACCCTAATTGCCACGCACCGCCGACCAGCAGAAAGCCCGCCACAGCGCTCAAGCCACAGGTAACCAGCCATCGGATCCGATGACGGAAGCTGTCTCGACCAGCTAGCACAAATCCCGTTACACCAAACGCAAAGACGCCGTTCGTCAGCTTGAGTGCGGTGGCGAGACCTAGGAGCACACCGGCGAGAATCGCCGATCGGACGGGGCCCAGCACGCCGTGTCGAGTCATCAGCAACGCGTACGCCCCGAGCACCGGCAGGGCGGTCACGAAGTCGATAAAGGTTGTGCCTGCCTCAGACAACACAATCGGCGTCATAACGCAGAGGGCAAAGCCCAACAGCGCCAAAACTCGCCACTCCCACTCGCTGCTCCCGGGTGCGGTTGAGCGGCGGGATATGCTGTTGCATATTAGGCCGGCTATCATGAAGCCCGCGCTTTGGACGGCAGCCAAACTGGCGGCGAAGGCCACCGGAGGGAGGTGCTGGATGCCAAAGAACTGGATCTGAAGCACGTACGGATTGAAGAAGGTCTGAATCCCAGCCGGCGCGATACTCTTCCAGAAATCATGATGGGCCAGAAGGAATGGTACGCCAATGTGGTAATTGCGCTGGTCCCAGCAGAAGTCTTGTCCACGGGATAGTGCATACCAAAGTGTGACTGCGAGGGAGACCGCAATAATTGCTATGGCATGCAGGACTCGGAGCAGAGATCGCGGCTTCACATTGAACTCATAGGATTAGTTACTACGAAGCGTATCCGCAAAGTCGGTAGCCTCCAAGCCGAATTCCATAGGGTCCAGAGAGTAGCTGTCAGGGACGAGAATATAAACAGGACACGTACAATGCAGCATGCCTTTGGGGCGGAGGCCCCGGCAGTGCGAGCTGCGGCGGCGCAATGCGTTGTACTCTGCGACCCGGACCTGAACCAGGTGCCGCTGAACGCTCGCGAGACGCGCCTTGCTGTCGTCCGGCGTCAGGCCCAGCGGATCGAGGGTCGAATGGGGATCGCCACCGCCCCTCGGGTAATTTCGTGGGTCTGCTTCATTCCATCGGCGCCGCCCAGCTCGATCGTCACCCGCCATTCCATTCCCGCCCCCGCTCTTCCAGGCGGCCAAGGTTAGCACCCCCATGTTTGGGACGGTCTCCTTCTGGCGGCTGAGCAAGGTGCGTAATCAGGAAGATTTTTCTTCACATAAATCGCACGCGGCGACGCCGAGGAGTTCGATGGATCGCACCGCTCTTGAACAACTCTCGTGATCAGTCCAGCTCTTGGAGGGCGTTGATGTCTCGCCATGCCTGTGGCGGGACGAGAGAACGAAGGGCCGGCGGCAGATCCACACCCCACGTCCGCACGCCCCGCATGAAATACTCCCAGAAGAGCGGGTTGTGTCGCCATTGCCTCTCCCGGTCGAGCAGTTCGCAATACTTCGTCGGATGCTTGAGCAGCAGCAGTGCGTCCTTTTCGAAAAACCGCGATCGCTCTGCCAGCGACTCCCGCTCCAGAGCACGCGACTGCGGCGGATGGTACACCCAGGCCTCACGCGAAAACGGAATCGTGCCTACCTCCTGCACCCGCCAGCCCAGGTCGGTGTCCTCCCGGAAATGCGGATGATCGAACCGCAGGTCGAACCCCCCGACGGCATGGAACACTGCAGTGCGAATGAACAGGTTCGCCGTCATGAACGTACCCTCGAACCCGGAGTTGGTCACCGGCCGCCAGTCTGGGTCGTCCAGCCGGTCCGACAGGATCAGCCCTTCCAGCCCGGCGATTTCCGATTGCTCGAACGCCTGCCGTGCTGCCTCCAGCCAGTCCCGGGACGGCTCACAATCGTCGTCGGTAAAGGCGATTACGGATCCGCTGGCGATTGATGCACCGGTGTTGCGTGCGGTCACAGCGCCGCGCACGTCGGTGTGGACATAATGAAGGTCCAGGCCTTCGATCCGGTCGCGGTCCGGCCAGGGCTGCGGGGTTTGATCCACCACGATCACTTCGAAGTCGCGGCAGCTCTGGTCGGCCAGCCGCTGTACCAAACGTGATAGCGTGGCGTGCCGTCCATAGGTCGGCACAACAACGGAGAAGAACGGAGCCCGCCGATGGCGCCGCGCATGGCGGGACAGGATGCGGCCGACCTGCAGTGAGATCCGCTCCCAGGAGTAGTGGCTTTCCGCCTCGGCCCGCGCCGCAGTCGCCAGGGTGTGGCGCAGCTCTGAATTCCCGGCCACCGCTGTCAGCTGCTTGGCAAACGCCGCCCGGTCCGCCACCAGAAAAGCTTTGCCGCCGGTTTCGATACCACGAGCGCCGATGGGCGTGGTTACGACCGGCAGACCGGCGCTCATGAACTCAAGCATTTTGATGTTGGTGCCGGAGCCGCCGAACATTGGATTGATGCCGATGTCGGCAAGCTGGAGCCAGGCACGCTTTTCCGTTTCGCTGACAGCGCCGGTCGTTCGCACCGGGGCTCGCTCCGGCACCGCATCGCCGGCTCCGCCGATCACCACGAATTCAATCCCCGGCAATGCCGGTGCCAACGTGTCGCCGATGAAGCGCGCCGCATCAACGTTTGGCCCGTAGTTGGTGCCGAGGAAAATCGCGACCGGCCGGTCCGACACGCCGTAATCCCGGCGCAGTCGGGTACGCTCCTCGGCAGCCGGGGGCCGGATGATTTCGGTGAAAGCGCCGTTCGGGGCCAGGCGAATCCGGTCCGCCGCGATCCCATAGATGCGGCGGAACGCGTCCCGGTCCTCATGCGAGCAGGCGAGAACCAGATCTGCTGTACGGCACAAGATCGCTTCCACGGCGACGACGTCGCGCACCACCTCGGTACCCGGGCCGCCATCGTCCAGCAGGTCGGCGCGGAGCAGGCCCTCCATATTGTGGGCGTCGTACACCACCAGTTGGCGTTCGCGGTCGAGCACGTCTTGCACCAGCGGGTGGATCCAGGGGTGAGAGAACACGACGACATCTGCGCTAGCGGCGGCCTCGCGGGCTGCCGCGACATAGGCTTCGGACAGCTTTGCCAGCCGGTGGAAGGTGAGGTCGATGACGCCGCGCCCGCCGAGCTTCGTTGCGCACCGCTCCGCTGCAGCGAAGTGGGCCGATGACAGCGGAACCAGAATCTCCTCCAGCCCGTCCGATAGATCCTGGCGCCGGAATTCCGGACCAGGCCAGTCATAGGTCCCGACATACCGGGCCCGGACGTTCGGGCCGAGCCCGTGGTACAGCCCGAGCAGCCGCAAGCGACCGCCACCGGTTGGCGGATCAATCACCTGCATGTCGAGCACGGTAACCTGCAAAGGTGCCTCAGTGGGCATGGGGCGTCCCCCGGTCGAGCGCCGCGGCGAGCACCCGTCCAACGCGCTGCCAGGTGATCTCGGCGATCGATTGCGCTCCGCGTGCGCCCATGGCGGCGGCGAGCCCGGCCTCGCTCGCCAGTCGGTCGATCGCTCCGGCAATCGCAACTGGCTGCGGATCGCAAACGAAACCGCTCTCACCGTCCTGCACCAGACGCGCCGGCTCCCCCGAATCGCGGCAGGTGATGACCGGCTTGTGCGCGCCGAACGCTTCCAGCGTCACCAGCCCCATGTCCTCGCGTTGTGGCAGGAACAGCACGACCAGCGACTCCGCATACAGGTCGGTCAGTTCCTGGTCGCTGACGCGGCCGGTGAAGCGGATGCGCGGGTTGCTGGCAGCGCGCGCCCGCAAGGCGGCCTCATCCTCGCCGGAACCGGCGATCACCAATTCGACTGGTGTCGTCACGTGGCGCATTGCGTCAATGGCAAGATCAACCCGTTTCCAACGATGCAGTCGTCCGGGCAGGAAGATATGGCGGAATGCACCCTGATGCAGGCCAGCTAGAGTGCTGGGATGGTGCATGACTTGCGCCTCGAGCCCATTGAACTGCTGCAGCCGCCCGGCGACTTCCCAGCCGATAGCCAGTCGCTTGCCTGCCGGAAGCCGGCGCAGGGCCGCGGTATCCAGTGCCTGCACCGTGTTACGCTGCTGCCGCAGGTGCAGGGTCGGCTCGGGGAATTCGCGCTCGAACATATCATAGAACACCCGCATTGTATGCTGCAGGTAACACACGTGATTGGGGTGCCGTACCACGTAAGAGGGCGCTTTGGAGCTGATCACGCCGTCAAATCCGGACAGGTCCAGATCGTAGAAGCGCAAATAGGACTCCTGGATACGTTCGTAGCAGGATTCGTCGCTGGCGATCTTCAGGATGGTGACCTGCAGATCATTCGCCGCCAGTGCCTCCGACAATCCGTTGAAGAACCGTTCAGCGCCCCCCTGTTCGCCGGATGGGGGCACGGCAGCCACGAGCGCGATGCGGGCGGTCATCAAGCTTTCCACCCGATAACTGCGTAGTCCTGCGGCGCATAGATGCGTTCACGGAGCAGGTCCAGCGTCGGGTCGTTGAGGCGCTCTGTGCGGCGCTCAGCCGGCGGATGCAGGAAACGGCTCTCTACTGCGGTGAACCCCCGGGCTTCGGTCACAAACGCAATCAGTTCGGCTGGCAGCGGATTGCGATGGGTGGGATCCATGTAGAATCGTTCGCTCGCGACGAGTAGATTCCCCGGGTTAGGCGTTTCGAAGATGACAAGGCCACCCGGACGTAACACCCGCAAGGCCTCGTCGAACAACCGTACAAGCGTCGCGAATGGCAGATGTTCGATGATATGAAAGCCGGTGACCGCCGCCACGCTGTCGTTCGGCAGGGCGGCCATGGCCTCCAATGCGTCGGAAAGCGTCACATCCAGCCCGCGATCCCTGCTTTCCTGAACCATAATGCGATTCAGGTCATAGCCTTGGCCCGTGAAGCCGCTTTCCTTCAGCAACTCCAGCCACTCGCCTCGGCCACATCCAAGATCTACTATGGGCGCTCCGCCGGTTTCCGCGGCGGCCCGTTTTATATCTGGGATATAAATCTTCTGGCGGTCTTTGATATCGGCCCGTGTTCCACGATACCGATCTTCGAATGAGACATAAAAGGCGTCGAGTATGTGTTGCTCTTCGTCCGCGATCGCCGCTACTTGGTGGGGATTGAATGGCTCTGGCATTCGGCGGCGCGCTTCTTTCAGCAGCACGTCCAGCCGAAGTTTCTGGTCGACGAGACTACGCCAGTGCTCCGAGAGCTTGCGCTGTACGTCGGAATGCATGCGCCCGAGATCGGTCGAGAGCCGTTCGACCGCTTCCAAAGGGGCGGTCGTTCCGAGGCGGGCGTTGAGAACCGACATTAGCCGGTCGCCGGACATCACATCCTCAATCCGCGCTTCCAATGCGACCATAAGGCGATCGACATCGTCTTTGGTAGATGTGTGTTCTAGATGACTGGACAAATCACGACGCACGGCATCCAACTGCCGTTCCAGCCAGGCCCGCTGCTCCTGTAGTCGAATCTCAATTGCGGGCAACGCGTCTGCGGGGCGGTTGAGCGTACCGGCCTTGGCAAGCCGCTGCGCCGCCTCGGCACTGGCGACGGCCCTCAGGGCCAGCCGTTCTGCCGAGGCAGCCTGGGCGGCGAGCTGGCGGATATAAGCGGCGATTCGGGGCGAGTTGCGCATCAGGCGCGTCGCAACTGGCACCATCCTTGTGAAGCGGTTGTATCGAAAGCGGTCGAGAATCGGATGGATGCCCAATCCAGAAATATCGACCTGCTGCTGGCGTCCTTCGTCAGAGTTCATGAGTTCCAGCAGCACGGACGCCCGACCCGTCTGGCCGGACTCGAGCCGGTGCAGCAAGGTCATTCGACCAGCTTCATCAGGCTCCCGGCCGAGGGTGGCAAGATAGGCATTGCGAACAAAATTCTCGCTATCAAGGGACTTGAACTGGCCAAACCTATACTGGCGCCTTCCGGAGCTGGCGATTTGTGGTTCCGCCACGATGGATGGCACTGGACCGGCTGAAGGAATTCCTTCGGACTTTGCCTTTTTGAGCTCTGCGCGAATACGCTCCATCAAGATGTCAAGATCGGGCGGGCTGGAGTTGTTCATCTATCTGCTTGGCTCGTATGGGAGTGGAATATTCGCTCGTCAGTTTTCCGGCAATCTGGCCGAACGTTCAAAATTGACCCAGATTAGCCGACCCAGAAATGCTGCTCGTCTTCGCAAGCAGGCACTGGCATTGTCACATCAGCAGGTATTCCAGAAAGGGGGCTGCCTGGCGGCATGTCAGGTCTTTCTATCGGCGTCAAGTGCTCCGGCAGCCCGCGCTAAGGGAGTGGTTTCCAGGGCAAAGCTGGCATGGCAGACGCCCGACATAAACCCCACATTTTGAGCACTGTGGGCGGTTCGCGGTGTTCGCTGAACGTCACGTATATTGGGGATATCGCTGCTGTCGCTGGCGCCACACAGATATCGTCCGTGGCCATCCAGCCTGATGTAGGCCTCGTTCACACGCCAGCTTGGGCTGATACGCCTTTGCGCCGGCGGCGGAGTTCTTCCTCAGCCACGGCGAGGCTGAACGTCGCTTTCCAGCAGCGCGAACATCTCCGGCAGGTCACGCCCGACGGACACTGCGCCCAGTTCATCAGCACCGTGCCTGCGATGTCGTCGCGGCTACGATGAACTCCGCAACCCGTCTGTGCCGGCGCGCGCACTCCACGGCCTTTCTGCCGAATTGCCAGCAAGCCGGCAACCTGGCAAAGTGGCGGCTTCACGGAGTGTGGCGCTGTGAGCAAACGACCAAGCCTCGCCGAGACGATGCGCCAGGTGGCGACGGTCCCTGAAACCGCGGCCCAACCGACCCCACCTGCGCCCCCTCAGCCCGCCGACAACCAGGCCGCCAGGCGCGGCTTCTACGCGGCCACCCGGGTCGGCAGGAAGAAGGTCACGGCAACGCTGGATCCCGCCGATCACAAGCGACTGCGCCGGCTCGCTCTCGACCGGGATTCCACCACGGAAGCGCTCCTGGCAGAGGCCATCGGTGACTTGTTCGCAAAATACGGCCAGGGCAGGGTCGGACAGACGAATGACGCTTCGTAGCCTGGCCGGTCTCCTGCGCAGCAACGTCGCGGGCGATTGTGTACGGCCCGCGCGCCGGCAAACCGGGCAGGGGAGGGGAACGGAGGAAAATGCCGATCCGGCCTGAACTGCGGCCGCTCTATCCGGCCGACTGGGAGCAGTTGAGCCGCAAGGTCCGCTTCGAGCGGGCCGGGGGCAAGTGCCAGCGCTGCGGCCGCCCGCACGGCGAGACCATCCGCGTGCTGCCCGATGGCCGGTGGTTCGATGCCCGGGCAAAGACCTGGCGCAACGGGCGCGGAAGGCCGGCACGCTGGCCCGATCTCGAGGAGGCGATCCGCATGCGGGAAACCCGCGTCATCCTGGCCGCGGCGCATCTCGACCACGACCCGCGGCACAACAGGTGGCGCAACCTGAAATGCCTCTGCCAGCGCTGCCACCTGATCCACGACCGGGCCTACCACCTGGCGCAGCGGCGGATCACCTACCGGCTGCGTTACGCGATTGGGGATCTGTTTCTGGGGATCTACGCGCGCGGGGCGAAGTTCGGGTCCGCAAGGCCAGGGTGAGCGAAAGGCCAGGGTAAGCGAACGGATCATCCCGCGACATAGATCGCTCCTCTCTCTGGCAGAGTAGCGGAACCTCCGTGCGGAACCGCGCGGGGCCCAAGGAACCCAACCATCGTGTCTGCTTCAGCCCGTACCGTTGATTCGCCGTACTCCTGGTTTCGCCTGGCAGTATCCCTGCTGCTCGCCACGATCGGCGGTGTCGGGATGTGGGGCGTCGTCGTCGCGCTGCCGGCGGTGCAGGCGGAATTTGCCGTGGACCGGGCGGGCGCGTCGCTGCCCTACACCCTGACCATGGTCGGCTTCGCCCTCGGCGGCGTGCTGTACGGCCGTCTCGGAGACCGGGTCGGGGTGATGGCGCCCCTGGCGATCGGCGGCATTTCGCTGGGGTGCGGCTACATCCTTGCCTCCTTCGCCGGCAGCCTGTGGCACTTCGCCGCGATCTATGGCGTGCTGATCGGCCTGTTCGGCTGTTCGGCGACGCTGGTCCCGCTGCTGGCCGACATCTCCCACTGGTTCGAGAAGCGCCGCGGCATCGCCGTCACGATCTGCGCCTCGGGCAACTACATCGCCGGCGCGCTGTGGCCGCCGGTGATCGAGCATTTCATCCGCACGGTCGGCTGGCGGGAGACGCAGTTCGGCATCGGCGTCTTCTGCCTGGTGACAATGCTGCCGCTGGCCCTGCTGCTGCGTGGGCGGGCGCCGGTGCACATGGCGTCACCGTCCGCCCCCACCGTTCGGCCGCGGCTCGGTACCCTGGGGTTGTCGCCGAACGTGCTGCAGGTGATTCTTGCCGTGGCCGGCGTCTGCTGCTGCGTGGCGATGTCGATGCCGCAGGTGCAGATCGTGGCGTACACCAGCGACCTCGGCTACGGCGCTGCGGCGGGCGCGCAGATGCTGTCGTTGATGCTGGGTTTCGGCATCGTCAGCCGCGTCACCTCCGGCTTCATCGCGGACCGCATTGGCGGGTTGGGCACGCTGCTGATCGGCTCTCTGGCGCAGATGACGGCCCTGATCCTGTACCTGCTGATGCACGGACTGACCGAGCTGTATGTCATATCGGCTCTGTTCGGCCTGTGTCAGGGCGGCCTGGTTCCCAGCTATACGATCATCATCCGCGAATGTTTCCCGGCGAAGGAGGCTGGGGCGCGGGTGGGCATCGTCATGATGGCAACCCTGTTCGGCATGGCGCTCGGCGGCTGGATGTCGGGCGTCATCTACGATGTCACCGGGTCCTATCAGGTGGCATTCGCCAACGGCGTGGCATGGAACGTCGTGAACGCGGCCATCGCGGTCTGGCTGCTGTTGCGCGCACGGGGACAAAGCATGCCTTACGGGTCGCAGGATCTCCGCCGCGGTCCGGCAGGGCGTGCGACACTGCAGGGCGAGGGGGTTGTTCGGATGCATGAGGCATCCGGGTCCGGCAACCCCATGTCGACGCCGCTCTGATTTCAAAGATGTGGACGCGTGCACCGTGGATCCGTCGCACTGCCGTGGCGGGAAGCTCGCCAGGGGCCGCCATCCCGGAATAAGCAAGTCTGCGTGGCGGGCAAACTCCGGCCGGTTCGATGCATTGGTTCCGAGCGAAGAAGTTTCGGACGGAGCCCACAACGCATGCGAACCCAGGCCGTCGATCAGGCGGGACGAGGCGGACTGGTGCTTGCCGGCTGCGTGCCGCGCCCTGTCCTGGTCGCCGTTCCCGCGAAAAACGAGGCCGCCGAGCTGGCGGGCTGCCTGTCGGCCCTCGCGCAGCAGGACGGTGCGGTCGATGGCGTGGTGATCTGCCTGAACGACTGCACCGACGACAGCGCCGCCGTGATTCGCGACGTTGCCGGCGTACTGCCGTACCGCCTGCACGTCATCGACATATCGCTCCCGCCTGATCTTGCCTGCGCCGGTCTGGCTCGGCGCATCGCCATGGACCGGGCCGCCGCACTGGCCGGCGATGACGGCATTATCCTGACCACCGACGCCGATGGGCGGGTGCCGCCGGACTGGGTCTCCGGCAATGTCGCGGCGATCGCCCGGGGGGCCGACGCGGTCGCGGGACGGGCCGAAATCGAGCCTCTGGGCGCCCGGCTGATCCCCCGGCACCTGCACGCGACCGATGCGCGGGAATGCGCCTATGCCGCGCTGCTGGACGAGATCCGATCGGTGCTGGATGGCGACCCCGCCGACCCCTGGCCGAGGCACGCCGAACACTGCGGCGCCAGCATCGGGGTCACCGTGGCGGCCTACCGGCGGGCGGGCGGCATGCCGGCGGTTCCCCTGGCGGAAGACCGTGCCTTTTTCGACCGGCTGCGCGCGGTCGATGCACGCATCCGTCATGCGCCGCAGGTGCGGGTGGTGGTCTCCGCCCGCCTGCAGGGCCGCGCCCCGGGCGGCATGGCGGACACGATGCGCCGGCGCATGGTGCAGATGGATGCGTTCCTCGACGCCGACCTAGAGCCGGCCCGCGATGCGGCGCGGCGCGCCTGGCTGCGCGGAAAGCTGCGGCGCATGTGGCAGGCGGGGACCGGCCCGTGGGGTGAGCTGCGACGGATCGCCACGCATCTTCAGATCCCGGCGGCGGAACTGGCGTCACGCTTTGCACTCCGGGTGGACACGCCTTGCATCGGGGCAGGCGGGCAAGCACCGGCATGCTCGGTGCCTGACCAGATCGCGGCCGGTTCTTCACCCGGTCCGGGGCCGGTTCTCCAGACCCACCAACAGGACGAACCGCCCTATTTCGGTGCTGCCTGGGCCTGGGTGGAACGGCACAGGCTGCCACGGCGTCGCGTGCCGCTGCATGACCTGCCGGCGGAAACGCTACGGGCGGCCCGCATCCTCGCGTGGCTCAGGCGCGCAGCAGATCCAGCCGGTACGCGGCTTCCCGTCGCTGCAGAATAGGCGTGAGCCCGGCCTCGGCGATGAAGATGTCGGACGCGGCGTCGCCGCTGCAGGGATAGTCGGTCGGCAGGATGTAATGCACGAGCAGCACGGCGCCGGCCGGAAGCAGGCTGTCGCGCGTCAGCCGGGCCGTGCGGGCGATGTCGGGCGGCGCGAGGTAGTACAGCACCTCTGACAGCAGGATCAGGTCGAATTGCTGCGGCGGCCATTGGTCGGGAACCCGCAGCCGCTCGATCGTGACGTGGTGAAGGTCGGCGCAGCGCCGGCGCGCCTGCAGCAGGGCGGCATCGGCCACATCCACGGCGAGCAGCGCATCGCAGCGTTCCGCCAACTGGCGCGTCAACACCCCGATCGCGCAGCCGACTTCGAATGCCCTGGCGAAGCGCGGGGCCGGCAGGGCACCCAAGGTGGCCGCGTATTTGGCGTGTTCGTAGGGGCTGGTGGCAAAGCGCCAGGGATCGCTGTCCCGGGCATACAGTGCTTCGAAGTAGGCCGGGGGCAGGGAGGCTTTTTCGCTCATGCCGTCAGGAAGACTTCGTGATCACGGTCCGTGGCGGCCAGCAGGTCGGCCGGCAGGCGGAACCCGCCGGGCGCGTCGGCGATCAGTCCGGAATACTGCGAGGCGTGTGCCAGCAGGGCCTGCCGCTTCCGGGCGCGCATCGCAGCCACGTCCAGCCGGGCGCCGCGCACCGCCGTGATCGGCAGGATCTGTTCGGGCGGCAGCAGCCAGCCCCAGACCGGATAGAACAGCAACCGCACATCCGCGATCCTGGCGGCCGCCATCGCAATCCGGGCCGTCGCCTGGTGGTCGCCATGCGGGTCGCAGATCCAGGACGCCAGAAGATTGGCCACGCCATGGTCGCGCATGGTCATCACCACGGCCTGCACCGTGCTGTCGAACGTCGGGCCGTGGCTCGGCGCCTGTGAATCCGGCAGGCCGAGACAGCGCACATGCTCATCCGGGACGCCCAGGATTGCCGCTGCCGAGCGGAGTTCGGCGGCACGCACGGCCCTCAGCCGTTCGGGCGGGTAGGCGCGGGAGCCGGGATGGGAGGCGGCCCCGTCGGTGACCGCCATGATCAGCGGCGGCCGGCCGCGCGCGCAGCATTCGATGACAAACCCGCCGCAGCCCAGTGTTTCGTCGTCGGGATGCGGGGCCAGGATCAGGCTGGTTCCCGGTGCGATCGCGTCGAGGTCGGCGACCCGGAGTTGGCGCATGTCCCGCAGGATTGCCCCGGCTGGTGAGCCGGTCATGGCATCACCGGCAGGTCACGCTGCATGAACCAGGCTGCCGCTTCCGCGAGGGTCTCGTCGGGTGCGGGTTGGCGCAGATAGGTTGGCAGGTCGCGCAGCAGCAGCTCCACCAGCGAACCACGCCGGAACGCCGCCAGGCCGAGCGCGCGCTGCACCAGGGGGATCACGTCGAGGCAGGCAGCTTCCAGGGCGATCCGGGCCAGGTTCACCACGTTGACGATATCCTGCGTGGCGCCATCGCGGGACTCGCCGATCCTTGCGGCGCGCTCGACCCAGAACCGTCCGGTTTCCAGCGCAATCATCGCCTTGCCGACGCGCAGGCGCTGGGACGGGTCGCCATCGCGCCCGCGGGCGACGAGCTGGCGCCGCAGTGCGCCGACCAGTGCCTCCAGCCCCCCCAGGGTCACCGCCGAGGTGCGCCAGGCGCCGGCGGAGAAATCCGGCTGCCGCAGATAGTCGCCGTCAGCGCCGATCATCTCGATGGGGACGATTCCGTCCAGGCGGACGGTGCCATTGCAGGCGGCCCGCATGCCCTGGGTGTCCCAGCTCGACCGATCCGCGGACTCAGGGCCGGGCGCGGGGATGACGACCATGTGCGCCCCGCCGGATGGTCGCTGCGCGGTTACCAGGGCCCGGGTCACGTGGCCGGCGCCGGAACAGGGCGCCTTCGCGCCCGCCAGCATGCCGTCCGGCCGCAGGTGCAGCCTGGCGTCCGGCGGGTCTGTCACCCACAGGCCGAACAGGTGGCCGGCGAGAGCGTCGCCGGCAATGGTCTTTGCCTGGTCCGGGCTGCCGTACCGCATCACCAGGCGCAGGGCATCGACATGTGCCTCATACAGGCGGCCGACGCTCAGGTTGCCGGTGCCGAGCAGGCGGAGTGCCTGCATCAGGTGGAGAGCGGCTTGCGGCTGGGTGCCCCAGCCGAGGCCGCCCAGCCTTGCCGGGACCGGCGCGGCCAGCGCACCGAGGGCGCG
Source organism: uncultured Alphaproteobacteria bacterium (assembly GCA_963721065.1). Lineage (GTDB taxonomy): Bacteria > Pseudomonadota > Alphaproteobacteria > Acetobacterales > Acetobacteraceae > CAWBLP01. Next base: position 25,879 of record CAVRHO010000004.1, on the reverse strand, counting down.
CAGGCGGTCGATCTCCTCGGCGGGGAATGCGGCGGCCTGGTCGAGCGACGGCGCACGCCGCTGCATTTCCGGGACGAGGCCGGCAATCCCGTCAAGCAAACTGCCTGCGCGTGCCTCGTTCTGTTGCGGGAAGCGGGACGGCTCCATCGCGCGATTGAACGCGCCGTTGCGGGCGACGTTCCCGCGCAGATCGATGCGGAGCCAGGTCCATGCCCTCACGTGAACACGATGTCTCGGCCCTTGCCGATATTCCGCCCGACGGCATGCGGGCGGTCGAGGTGGACGGGCAGGCGCTGCTGCTGTCGCGTGACGGCGATACGGTTCATGCGGTGGGCGGCACGTGCCCGCATGCCGGCGGGCCGTTGGCGGAGGGCATCCGCGACGGCGACCGCGTGATCTGCCCGTGGCACAAGGCCAGCTTCTGCCTGCGCCGGGGTACGCTGCTGGACCCGCCGGCCGTGGACGCGCTGCCCCGGTTCGCGGTGCGCGTGGAGGCGGGGCGTGTGCTGGTCACCGTGCCGGCGGAGGCGCCGGCCGCACCGGCAGCGGGGTCCGATCCGCGATGCTTCGTGATCGTGGGTGCCGGTGCCGCCGGCGCGGTGGCTGCGCAGACGTTGCGGGAGGCCGGGTTTGGCGGACGCGTCCTGATGCTCGATCGGGACAACCGCGTGCCGTATGACCGCACGGTGCTCAGCAAGTATGTGCTCTCGGGCCAGTCGGGCGGGGAGAAGTCGCCGCTGCAAACGCAGGACTGGTACCGGCAGCACGGCATCGAGCGGCATACGGCCGAGGTGGTGCGTGTCGATGCGCCGGCGCGCCGGATCACCTGCGCCGATGGTACGGAGGTGGCCTACGATGCGGCGCTGCTCGCGCCGGGTGGCACGCCGCGGCGTCCGTCCCTGGAGGGCGTGGAGCGGCGTAACGTGTTCCTGCTGCGCAGCCGGGCCGATGCCGATGCGATCCTGGCCCAGGCGGAGCGCAGCCGGCGCGCGGTGGTTCTGGGGACCAGCTTCATCGGCATGGAGGTGGCCGCCAGCCTGCGCGAGCGGGGGCTGGACGTCACTGTGGTGGGCAAGGAGGCGGTGCCTTTCGAGAAGCGGCTCGGGCGGCAGGTCGGTTCGATCTGGCAGCGGATGCACGAACGGAAGGGCGTCACCTTCCGGACCGGCACCAGCATCACCGCTTTCGCGGGCGATGCCGAACTGCGCTCGGTTGTGCTGGAGGGCGGAGAGCGCATCCCGGCCGACCTGGCTGTGATCGGGTTCGGGATCACGCCCGGCACCGGCAGGATCGCCGGACTGCCCCTGGCTGACGATGGCGCGGTGCAGGTGGATGCGACTTTGCGGGTGGCGGACGGGCTTTATGCCGCCGGCGACAGCGCCCGGTTCCCGTACCGCGGCGATGGTGCACCGATCCGGGTGGAGCACTGGCGTGTGGCTGAACAGCAGGGGCGGGTCGCGGCACTGAACATGATGGGGCAGGCGCTGTGCTACGACGCCGTCCCGGTTTTCTGGACCATTCAGTATCTGAAGCGCCTCGACTACGTCGGCCATGCCACGGAATGGGACGACGTCGTGCTGCACGGCGATCCGGGAAAGCCGGAATTCCTGGCGTATTACGTGAAGGATCGCGTTGTTGCCGCGGCCGCCGGGCTGGACCGGGACCGGGACATGGCCGCGCTTATTGCGCTGCTGTCGTCGCGGCGCGACTGGAGCCCGCAGGCGCTGGGGGCGTCGCCGGCCGGGCTGCTGGATGGGGGATCGGAGGCGGCGTAGGCGATGCCTTCGTAAGGCTGCCGAACCTGTTTGCCTGCTCCGGCGCGGACGACATCCGACCTGGTGAAACAAAACAGCCGATGCAGGTTGGCCTGGATTGACCGGACCAGCCCATTGCCGGGTTGAAAGAAACCCGGGTATGATTGCGCTGTCGTTCCAGCGATACTGGACATGCCTGAAGCGTGTTCAGCCCGAGACCGGGGCGGCCGGCTCTTCGACGAAGGGATCCGAAAGCGAACAGCGGATTAGATCCTGATAGGGACCGTGCTTAAGACCCCACCTGTAAACCTCCGATCTGTTTCGCCAAAGGCACTTCGTCACACAGCGCGTCTCCTGTGGGAGGGCCTGCGGGACTGGATTAGTGCTGCTGTCCCTCGGCCTGCGCTTCCTTGCATCGCGCAAGCCGCTGCCCAGGTTCCTGATTTTCTTTGGCTTCGCTCCTGGTGACGATCTTCTGTGCACCGCCGTCCTGCGGGAGCTTCGAAATCGCGGCCAGGATCGGCTGCTGATGATATCCAATCACGCTGAGCTGTTTGCGGGTAATCCGGATCCGGACGACGTGCGCCCCTTCTGGCGTCGCTATTCCCCCTACCGTTCGACGGCATCGATCTGCCGGCACTTCGTCAGCATCTGGGGCGGTCGGGCCTGCCAGATCGAATATGCACCATCGATTGGACGTGACCGACGCGCGCCGCCTTCAAGGCATATCGTGGCGGAGATGTGCGCGCGTACGGGAATCACCGGACCGGTATCCATCAGGCCATACCTGCATCTGACCGAAGCGGAAAAGGCGGAGGCGGCATGGGCATCGGGCATGGTGGTTATCCAGAGCAGCGGCATGGCGGCCCGCCATCCCATGCAGAACAAGCAGTGGTATCCGGAGCGTTTCCAGGACGTTGTCGATGCTCTGCGGGGAGACGTTGATTTTATTCAGCTAGGTGCGGACAGCGACCCGCTGCTGCGGAACGTCAGGGATCTTCGAGGACAAACCCGGATCAGGCAGACGGCGGCGATATTGCACCATGCCCGGCTGTATGTCGGCACGGTGGGGTTCCTCATGCATCTTGCCAGGGCGGTCGAATGCCCCGGCGTCATCATCTTCGGTGGCCGGGAGTCGCCCGCGCAGTCCGGCTATGTGTGCAATTCGAACCTCTATTCCGCCGTTCCCTGTGCACCGTGCTGGCGTTCGAATACCTGTGATTTCGATCGCCGGTGCATGCAAGCCATCTCGGTGCCTGACGTCATCCAGGCAATCAGGGAGATGCTGGCCCGGCCGCGCAATCCGCTCGCAACCGAGGTGGTCGAAATTCCCCTGGCCGAAAGTCCGACCAGGAGTCCTCTGCGCCACAGGCAGCGTCGGACCGCCTATGCGGCGCCCGCAGGACGCCTGGAATGAGCGGACTGAGCAAGTCTCGCCTTCAGCATGGATTTTGCCGGCCGAGGCACTAGCGCCGACACCGCCTTGCGAATCCTGTTCAATGGTGTCCGGTCCGGCGGCACAAAATCGCGCCACTCCGTCATCCGCAGATACGTCTGGTACTCGGCTCTACGCGGATGATCGCAGAAGTAGCTCCAGGGCTTCGATCCACCGTTGAAGTGTATGATCCTGGCTTCGCGGCAGATGGTCGCAAGTTCCTGCCGGCCCAATGGGAGCGTCGGCGGCTCGTGGAAAAACGGACGTATGACGTTCCATCTGTAGTCGAGCCGCTTTGTCCGGTTGTAAAAACAGGCGTTCAGTGCGTCCTGGTCATACAGGACGCGTTCCGGATTCTCCTGGATGTAATCGAGTACCACCTGTTCGGCCCGGGTCGCACGCCATTGCGCCAGGTCGATGACCAGCATGCCTGCATTGAAGTAACCGTCTTCGGCCTGCAAACCCAGGCGCTCCACCCCACGGGGGGATCCGGGGATATCAACCGCACCGATCAGGGCACCGGCAAGATCCTCGGTCCAAAGCGGAGCAAGGCTTCCGACCACCACCATGTCGGCATCGAGATAGAGCACACGTGTGACGTCTGCGGGGAAGAACTCACCGACCCACAATCTGCTATATGTGTCGAGCGTATAATGCGACAGAGGGTTGAGCGGCAGAACAAGGCTATCCGGGATCGAGAATTTCCGGAACTCCAGGGAGTGGTTGGGAAAGTTCGCCATCGAGCGCCGGAACTTCTCCTCGTCCAGGCGCTCATGCTGCTGCGATACGATGACGGTATCGAAGAACAGGTCAGGGTTGTTTGCCAGAACAGAGGCAACGCAAACGGCTGCGTGTTGCAGGAATAACGCGTTGGTGCACAGCAGAAGATGGACGCGCTCCGCGGCTCCCCTGTTGCACGGCCCTGATTCCGTCGCAGAGAGAGCGTCGTCCGTTTGAGGCCCGTACGCCTGGCGTGCGTCAATCGGGTGTGGCTGGTGGCTTTTCAAGCCACTGCCTCCGTCCGGACGCCCGGTGCTGCTGCTCCACCCGGCTGGAGGGAAGTCAGACCCGCAAGCGCGTAGAGGCGCGTTTCGGTCAGCGACAGCATCCAGCCGCCAACCGTGACGACCCGTCCGGCATGGAAATCATCCCGGCTGCGTTGCCGGACCGCCCGTGCGAGGTCGTCTGCCGGAAAGCACCCACCGTTTGCGGCGCTCAGGTCCGCCGTCAGTGTTCGGACGAGTGCCTGCTCCGATCGCTCGGCCGGCGGCAGCGCCTGGCGGCAGACCTCGCCGAACCGGCCGGGGCACTCGAGACGCAGGCCTAGGGCGGCAAGCGCCGCGTGCTCAGAGAGACGAGAACGGCCGGCGGCAGACACGCCGATCCCGCCTCCAAGCCAGGCTGCGACACCGCTGGCTGCAGCGGTGACCAGGGTGCGCCGCCGCAGTGCGATCCGGTTTCTCATGCCAGGCGCCCCTTGATGTGGTCGGAGAGCCGCAGCGCCAGGGCGACGATGGTCAGAGTCGGGTTGTACGCGCCGCCGGAAGGGAACACCGAACTGCCGGCGACGTACAGGTTGGCCATTCCGTGCACACGGCAGTTGGCATCGACGACACCCTGTCTGGGATCATCGTGCATTCGGGTGGTGCCCATCTGATGTTCGTTGCCATAGAACCCCTTGGGCCAGGAACCGTGCTCGGTCAGCAGGGGGCGGAAGCGGCCGAATTCGGCACCACCGATTGCCGAGCCCAACAGATGGAGGATCTCGGCTGCCTTGCTCTTGTCCTCCGGGACGAGTTGCCAGTCCACGACGACCTCAGGCATCCCGAGGCTGTCCCGCTTCGACCCGAGCGTCACCCGGCTTTGCGGATTGGGCTGCTGTTCCGAGGCACAGTTGACGTGCAACGCCTTGACCGGAACGCCTTCGCCGAACAGTTCCTTCCGCACGGCGAAGTCGGCGAGGCCGCTGAAATTGCTGAAGACGTCCGACAGGTCTTCCAGCCACTCGCTTCCCGAGTCTTCGAAATGGATCATGCGCTGCAGCGCGTCCGCGGCCCCCTTCACGGGGGAGAAATCGTAGTTCCAGGAAATCATCATGTTGGGCAGTTGCCGCCGGCGCATGCTCTCGGGGCGGAGTCCGATGAAGGAGGCGAACCAGTGCCTGCCGCCGTCGATGGCATAGTGCTTCTGGGTCCGGAAATCGAAACTCATCCGGGGATGGGCGGGAATGATGACTCCGCCCGGATAGACCAGGTGCACCATCAGGAAGCGGCCCACGCGGTCATGGGCGTTGCCCAGCCCGTTCCCGCCCGGCCTGCCGGAGGCCAGCAACAGGCGGGCATTCTCGATACCGCCACAGGCCACAACGTAGATGCGGGCACGAACGGCGAAGTGGTTCCCCGCCAGTGTCCTGACGGCCAGTTCCTTCACCTCGGCATCATTCTCGCCGGCATCGAAGTTGAAGGCGTTGGCGTGGAGACAGACGGAGACGTTCTTCGCCTGGCGAAGCTCCGGCGCATACACCGGGCCGAACCGCAGCCAGTTCTCCTGGAGGATCCTGCACGCGAAGTCCGGCCCGGCGAATGGCTGTGGAATCTTGTCCGGCGTGATTCCCCAGGTCGCAGGCCGGTAGTCATAGGGGCCAAGCTGGCAGACCGTCTGCGCACGCCGGTACCACGGATCGAGATCCGATCGGGTGAGGGGCCAGCCATGATGGGGAAAGCCGTCCCGCGGCTCGAAATCGATGGGATCCAGCGGCAGGCACCAGCCGCCCCAGTGGTTGGTCGTGCCGCCGAAATAGCGCAGCCGGGAAACCGTCAGGTCTTCAAACGTCCGCCCGATGCTTTGTCCTTCATACAGCTCCTGCGTCGCCTGTTCGTACTCCATGCCGCCGCTCTCCAGCAGCAGCACGCGGAACGACGAGCCAATGAGCTCACGTGCCAGCGTGATCCCGGCGGCGCCGGCGCCCACGATGCAAACCTCGGTGTCCAGGGTCGTGCCGGCCGGAACGGACCGCGCATCGGTGATCAACGGCCGGCTTCCTCAGCCACGGGGACGGCAGGGCGGGCGGGCCTTATCCAACCAGTGGCGGCACCGATCGGGACTTTCTGGTCGGCCCGGTTCATGGCGGGCCTCCGGCAGGGCTGAGGCATTCGCGAATGGACCCATGCGCCAACTCATTCCTCGACAATACAGGCCACGCACCGCGCCGCCCCGGGCGCGGCGGACGGTTAGCCCTGGCCGCACAGGGATTTAATACCCGCCCATATCGTTCCCTGTCCACAATTCGGAACGTTCGAGGCAGCTTATGAAGACGGCCTGGAGCGGGGCCGCGGGTTCGTTCGAACCGTGCCCTGGGATCACCAGGTTCGAACCACCCCGGGACGCGGTAAAAGCGGCGCCATGCAACCATCGGAGGTCCGATCGATGACGCGGACGGTTCTGGTCGCCGGCGGGGCCGGCTATGTCGGCAGCCATACCTGCAAGGCCCTGGCCCGGGCCGGGTTCCTGCCCGTCGTGCTGGACAATCTCTCGACCGGCCACCAGGACTTCGTCCGCTGGGGGCCGCTGGTGCGGGCCGACCTGCACGACACGGCGGCCGTGACCGAGGCCATCCGCCGGCACGGCTGCGCCGCGGTGCTGCACTTCGCCGCCTTCGCCTATGTCGGCGAATTGGTCACCGACCCGGCCAAGTACTACGACAACAACGTCGCCGGCACGCTGTCGCTGCTGAACGGCATGCGGGCGGCCGGATGCGATGCGCTGGTGTTCTCCAGCACCTGCGCCATCTACGGACAACCGGAGCAGGTGCCGATCGGCGAGGACACCCGGCCGGACCCGATCAACCCGTATGGCGCCTCCAAGCTGATGGTGGAGCGGATCCTGGCGGATTTCCGCCCGGCCTACGGGCTGCGCTCCATCGCGCTGCGCTACTTCAATGCCTGTGGGGCCGACCCGGACGGCGAGATCGGCGAGCTGCGGGATCCGGAAACCCACCTGATCCCGCGGGCGATGATGGCGCTGCAGGGGCATATCGGGGATTTCGCGGTGTTCGGCACCGACTTCCCCACGCCGGACGGCACCGCCATCCGCGACTACATCCACGTCGCCGACCTGGCCGAGGCACATGTCGCCGCGCTGGAGCACCTGCTGGCCGGCGGGGCAGGGGGGGTGTTCAACCTGGGGACCGGCCACGGCTATTCCGTGAAGCAGGTGCTGGGCGCGATCGAGCGGGAGGCCGGGGAACGCCTGCCGGACGTGGCGGGCCCGCGGCGGGACGGCGATCCGGCAGAACTGGTCGCCGATCCGGCGAGGGCTCGGCAGGCGCTGGGGTTCGCGCCGACACGGTCGGACCTGGAGACCATCGTGCGAACCGCCTGGGCCTGGCACCGGCGGGCGCATCCGAAGCGGAACGCGGCGGACGTTCGGCAGGTAAGATCTGCGGGCAGAGAGGCAGGCCGGAGGGCGGCGCACAACATTCAGTCGGTGCGAATCAGGACGGCGGGGCCGGCCGGATTCCGGTCCCGTTGGTCAGGCGCGCGATGGACGCGTTTATGCGGTCAGGGCGGCCGCGGGACAGTTGCCGGCGCCAAGGGCGGCGCGGGCAGAGGGAAAGGCGTGACCGGTGGCTCCCCGATGAAGAAGCCCAGCATGCGGCGGTTGCCGTCGCGGGTCCGCTCCGGCCAGCCGAGTGCGGGATTGCGGTCCGCCTCGGTGTCGCAGAAACGGATTTCGCGACGATGAAACGTTTTCATCAGCCGGGGCAGGTTGCCGCGATACGACATGATCGCGCAGGAAACCGCGAACCAGAAACGCCCCTCACACAGGCTGGGCGAGATACCGAGGTCGGCGCAGATATCGGCAAGCGCCCGGCCGATCGGGCGGCGGCGGATTTCCGCCGCGAACTGCTCCACGGTTGGCAGATGGGCGGGGTCGGGGACGTCGTCCGGATCGGAGGGACGGACGGGCTGCGATCGGGAACGTTGCTGTTCAGCGCCGGGGTTGGCCGGGTCAGCAAGCGCCGGTTGCGCCCGCTGCGGTGCGTACGTCCGCGGCTGCGCCGGGACGAGATCGCGTCCGCGCGCGGCGCGTGCGAGCAGCACCCGCTCCAGCGCCATGGCGCGCAGAAGACCACGCGCGAGCCGGGCGCGGATCGCCGGGATGCGCGCTGTGCCGAAAAACTGCGCGATGGTGGCAAAGCCGCGGGCGACGGCGCGGCGCTCCAGCGTTTCCACCAGGTGGAGGCCATAGCCGAGCAGGACGTGAACGATGGCGAGGACCTCGGCGATGCCTTCGGGCATGGACTTGCCGGGCCGGTCCTGTGGGAGATCGGGTGGGGGAGGCAGGCCGGCGGTGATGTCCGCATCGCGCATGGTCACTAACACTAACTAACTCATATCATCGAGTCAAGGAAATAATGCCAAACGGCGTGGCGTTTGGCCGATGTCGTCCGGCCGAGGGTCATGGTCTGCGTGGGTTGATGAGGCGCTGTGCCTGTTGCCGGAGCCGCTTTGGCGGTTACGAACAGCGTGTGTGGTCGGCCTTGCTGAACGCGTGGCCTTCTGGCGTCGGTTTCAGTCTCCCCACGCCGACCGGGCCTTTGCTGCGGCCTTGGAAACGACGAAAGCGATCCGTGCCTGCAGTTCCGCGACGGAATCGCCCATGTCGTGCACGGCAGACGTTATGGACTCCGTCCAGCTTGCGACAGCAGTCGCGGCGCCGGACGGATCCGTGCGCGCCGGAACGGCCGCGGCCTGCGGCGGTACCGGCCCACTCTGCCAGGCACCGATATCGTAGCGGCCGGCCTGCGGGCGCGGGGTGCCGATGATATCGGGCGAGTCGAGCGTGTAGATCGCGCGGCAAGGCTTGTGCTTCGGGTGCTTCGGGCAGGCCGGGTTGAACGCGCCGAGCGCGTTGCCGGCGCCGATCAGCGGCGAGCCGGCCCGCGGGCGATAGTCGCCGGGAAATGCCACGAACGCCGCCGAGGCGGATTTGCCGTAGGTCGTTCCCGGCAGCATCCTGGCGATCACCCTTCCGTTGCGAGGAAGCGCGAGCGAGCCGTTGTCCGCAGCGGGCGCGTCCGTGGCATTGTGGCTGCCCAGCCAGGTCATGTCGTCCCAGCCTTGGAAGCCGAAGCCGGCAGCGTGCGCAAAGCCGAAGATGGCCGTGTTGGAGACGGTCTCGCCGACGAAGACCCAGTCGTGGCCGGAGACGATGCCAAAGCTGTCGGGCACCCGGTCCGGGTTGACCAGCGTGGAATGCAGGACCGTGCCCGGATAGTCCTCCTGGATTCCGAAGGCGCCGTGTGCCACCACCAGAGAGTTGGCCACCAGCATACGTGTATCCAGGAAAATGGCCGGCTTGTGCCCTTGGCCGCCATCGATAATCGAACGTCGGACGGTAGCATAATTGCCGCCATGCGTTTCACCGCCGCCAAGACCGATGCCATGATCGCTCTTGATCTGCAGGCCGATCAGGGTGACGTGGTTGTCGCGCAACTCGAACCCATCAGTCAGGTAGCCCGTCGTCGGGTTGCGGATTGCAACACCCCTGGCCGGATCATAGCCGGACAGCGGATCGCCGGGTGTGAGCGAATCCGCGAAGCTCTCCCCCGGGGCGGTTGTTACGATGATTTCGCGGCACCCGGACGGGCAGGCGATCCTGCCGCCTTCGGGGCTGTAGGGAAATCCGTCCTGCGTATGGTCGTGGTGGGCTTGCAGCCGGATCGGTACCGCCTCGCCGTGCCGTCCCGCCACGTATTCGCGGTCATTCCATAGATCAGCTTGGTGATTCGCGGTCAGTTCATCAATTCTACTGCTCGTCGACCCCGGGGCGTACCGCTGGGTGGGAATGTAGGACCGACCGGACGAGTAGATGACGTCGGCCCAGTATTTCCACCGGCAGCCGTCGGATGTGGTGAAGGCCGAGCCGGATCCGTTTGCAGTGCCGGTCGGCGCCACGGTGCTGGTGCAGCCTGCCCCCCGCACCTGTTCGTAGGCGCGCAACGGTGAATCGCTCACGACGTAATCGCCGTAACGGTAGGCCGTTCCGCTTGCCCAGTGCCGGTTGTCGAACGCCCAGCCGGTGATGGAGATGTAGTCAACCCGCGAGAGGTATTTCCACCTGCAGGTCCCGTCGACGATATCGCTGCCGGTCCCGGCCGGCCCCTCGCTCCGCCCGGACACGCAGGAGCCGTGCGAGATCAACTGGTACGCATCCAGCCTCTTGCCGGGATTATAGGTGCCCGAGGCGTCATTCCAGCCGGGCCCGTTCACCACCCGCGTGTGAGGCCCTGAGCGGTCGGTATAGGTATGGGACGGGCGCCAGCCCGGCGCGTTGTGGATCTGCGAGACAATGGTCCGGCCCGGACCAGCGTTCTCCGCCACCGTCCGCGCATTCCCCGGCCGCTGTGCCATGTGCGTTGCGGCGGCGTGTGCCGGACCCGCGCCGGCCGCCAGGACCAGCACTCCCACGACGACCAGGATGACTTCCGGCAAGCGAGTCAGGATCGGGTGTACCGATCCGCATGCCAGAACCCGGCGCCCGTCGGCCATCGCCACCCCCCGTTCATCCCGATCTCACAGCCCCCGTGTAGCGGGGGCACGCATGTCGCAGACCGTGCTTTGCAGGAGAAAGCGCAACGAATGCAACCGGCGCGTTCGGAACGGATGTGCTCCGAACCACCCGGTCGCCCGCTGGTCCGGGCCGAGGCGGATGCCAAAAAGGAGAACGCCTCATCCGCAACGGGCTTCAGCCCAGCCCGCGTATCGATGCTCGCCTCAAGACGAACGCCGTTGATACTATCGCCCATCGAACCTGCCGAAAGCCGCGCGCACATGAGCCTGACACGAAAAAGGGTCCTGGTGACCGGCGGCGCCGGCTTCCTCGGCTCCCACCTGTGCGAGCGGCTGCTGGCCCGCGGCGACGACGTGCTGTGCGTGGACAACTACTTCACCGGCCGCAAGGACAACATCGCCCACCTGCTCGGCAACCCGCATTTCGAGGTGATGCGCCACGACATCACCTTCCCGCTCTATGTCGAGGTGGACGAGATCTACAACCTGGCCTGCCCCGCCTCTCCGGTGCACTACCAGTTCGATCCGGTGCAGACCACCAAGACCAGCGTCATCGGCGCCATCAACATGCTGGGCCTCGCCAAGCGCGTGGGCGCCAGGATCCTGCAGGCCTCCACCAGCGAGGTGTACGGCGACCCCACCGTCCACCCGCAGACCGAGGACTACCGCGGCAACGTCAATCCGCTCGGCCCCCGCGCCTGCTACGACGAAGGCAAGCGCTGCGCCGAAACCCTGTTCTTCGACTACCGCCGCCAGCACAAGGTGAAGATCAAGGTCGTCCGCATCTTCAACACCTACGGCCCGCGCATGCACCCGAACGACGGCCGGGTGGTGTCCAACTTCATCGTCCAGGCGCTGCAGGGCCAGGACATCACGCTGTACGGCGAGGGCACGCAGACCCGCGCCTTCTGCTACGTGGACGACCTGATCGAGGGCATGATCCGCCTGATGGCCAGCGCCGACGACATCACCGGCCCGATCAATATCGGCAACCCGCACGAGATCTCGGTGCGCGAGCTGGCGGAACACGTGATCCGGCTGACCGGCACGCGTTCGCGCATCGTGTTCCAGCCGCTGCCCGCCGACGACCCGACGCAGCGCTGCCCCGATATCAGCAAGGCGTCGCAACTGCTCGGCTGGGAACCGCGCGTGCCGCTGCAGGACGGGCTGCAGAGCACCATCGGCTATTTCCGCGATGCACTGGGATCCGCGGCGACGCGGGAAGCAGCCGGGGACGCCGCCTGAAGCGGCCGGCGACGCGCCGCTATCCGGCGGCAGATACCACGGCCGCCGGTTGCAGCCGCCGCGCCAGTTCCTCCACCCCCGCGGCGATCCGCGCGTAGCACGCCCGGAACACCTCCGGCCCGCCATCCACCGGATCGGCGATCTCGCGGCCGTCCAGCAGATCGCCCAGCCGCACCACCGGCACTCGCAGATCCGGGTAGCGGTTCAGCACCGAAGCGCGATTCACGTCGTCGAACACCACCAGCAGGGAGGCCGCCTCCGCCACCGAGCGGGATAGCCAGGCCGAGCGGTGCTGCGACAGGTCGATTCCGTGCCGGGTGGCCGCGGCCACGCCGAAGGCGGGGGTCGGGCGTCCAGGCCGCGGGATCATCCCGGCCGATCCCACGTCAACCGGGCTGTCCGGCCTCAGCCGGGCCCGCAGCAGCGCCGCGGCGAAGGAGCTGCGGCAGATATTGCCCTGGCACACGAACACTACGCGCGGCTGTCCCCGGCCCTGGCACACCGCCTGTTCCACCGCTGCCCGGGCCCCGGCCCGCCGCCGCGCCGCCGCGCCCGGCAGGTCCCGCACCAGCCGCTGGCGCATATCCGCCCCGATCCCGCGCAGTTCGACCAGGCCGGGACGCGGATCGTCCCGCACCAGCACGTCGTGCACTTCCCGACCGGTCACGCCGCGCAGCAACTCCATCGCACACCCGGTCATGAACCGGGCCTTGGCCACCGGCCCCAGCCGCCGGGCCGCCGCCACCTGGCGCGACGCCGTCAGGTCGGGGAGCAGATTGCGGCCGTACACGCCGACCGGATAGTCCACCGCCGGCGTCTCCTCGCCCGCCACCAGCAGCCGGTACCAGCGATAGGGGAAGTCCACCCCCAGCGCCAAAGGCAGCGGCATAGAGCCCCAGGGTCGGGCATTCACCTCCAGCAGGATCCAGCCGCCCTGTTCATTGCGCTTGAACTCGAACATCGCCACGCCGGTGTAGGGGACGCCGGCGACGATCGCCTCACAGCCGCGCAGCAGGTCGGGTGAAAGCGGCGCGGAGACGCGATAGTAGCTGGCCCCGGCCAGTTCGCGGACCCGGTGGTGCTCGAAGGCCTGCAGCACCCGGCCCTGGCTGGCCAGCAGCGATACGCCCTGGCCCTGGCCGGGAAAGAACTGCTCCAGCAGGGTCTCCTCCGGCTCCACCTCGGCCAACACCTGCGCCAGCGTCGCCGCATCGCGCACCACCTGTGCCTTGCCGCGCGCGCCCAGCGTCTCCAGCGCGTAGGACCGGCGGGGCTTCATCATCAGCGGCAGGCCGAATTCGGCTGCCACCGCTTCGACGGTGTCATCCGGCCGCACCAGCCGCCCCGCCGCCACCGGCACCCCCACCTGCTGCGCCAGCTCACGGGTGGCCTGCTTGTCGAACAACACGGCGATCGCGTGATCGTCCGGGATCGCCAGCCGCGCCAGCGGCGCCAGGCGGTCGCGGTGCCGCTGCAGGGGCAGCAGCGCCGTCTCATTACAGGGGATCACCAGGTCGAAGTGTTCGGCGCGCAGCAGGGCCTCGATGGCGCGCAGCCAGTCCGTGCCGTCGCCCATCCACGGCGGCAGGTCGTGCACCGCAACGATATAGCGCGAGGTCAGCGCGGGAGAGCGGAAATTGGTCGGCGCCGCATGGACCGCGATGCCCTGCCGCCCCAGGGAACGCACCGTCGCGAGAAAGCTTCGCGTGTCATCACCAAGGACCAACGCCTTGCCGGACGTCACGCGGCTGCTCCGCGGCGTGGCGGAGTCAGGCGGCCGGGCGCGATGGCGGGACGGGCGGAATGAAAAATCATCGCCCTGCGTTCTATCCTGCCGTCAACGCCGCCGCCATCCGTGTTACGGTCTCGGTCCGGCCGCCCAGTTCGGACAGGAAGAACCGCAGGTAGCCATCCAGCGTCGTCAGGAAATCGCGCCGTTCCGCCTCGTTGCGCACATACTGGGTGGCGCCCGGCAGCAGGGACGAGCTGTGATAGGTCAGCATGAACAGCCGGGTGCCGGCGGCGCAGGCGGCACGGGTCTGTAACATCATCTCCGCCAGGCTGAAGCCTTCCGGGCTCAGCCGCAGCCGGGTCAGCAGGCCCAGCCGGCTGAATATGCCGATCAGGCGCAGCCGGCGTGCCAGGCTGCCGGAGAGGCCGCGGAACAGCCACGGTCCCTGCGCCGCCAGCCGGCCGACGAAATGCACCGACAGCGGCAGCTCGCACAGCCCCTCGGCGATCCGGTACGGATCCTCCGGTGCACCGCGGAAGTCCGGCCCGCCATCGGCCGAGAAATCGGTGTGCGGCACGACGCTGGCATCCACCGTGTAGCCCAGGTCGCGCAGCGTGGCGGGGGTGGCGGCGCCGATCCCGTAGCGGCCGGCCTTGTACACCGTCGGCCGGGCACCGAAGCTGGCGGCGATGGTATCGGTCAGGGCGGCCAGTTTCCGGCGTTCCAGCGCGGCCGGCAGATTGCCGGGATAGGAGTGGCGGGCATCCACCGGGCCTTCGGCGGGCGGCGTCACCCAGGGGTGCAGGTGGGCGCCGATCTCGCACCGCCCGTCCGCCGCGATGGCGCGCAGCACCGCGGCGGCCTGCGGCGTGCCGGCGACCGGATAGTCCACCGCATAGGTCGGGATCACCCCGTGCGCATCGAAAATCTCCTGCGCCAGCGGCTGCAGCGCGATGTTGCTCACCGCCGTGCTGGCCGGGTCGAACGGCGCCGCCCAGTCGAATTCCTCCTCCGTATCGATCACCACGACCAGGGTCGGCGGCCAGGAAGGCGGCGGCGACAGCAGCGCCTGCACAGGAGGAGACGCCACACGATTTTCCATTGCCGTCATGCCAGCCTGTCCGAGTTCGTGCATCCGGCGACCCTGCCGCGTGAGGACCGCAAACACGTCGGCGTAGTTACGTCCCTGCGTCAGGACGAACAACCGATATCCGCCGGCGAGCGCGTGTTCCACATGCCCTGGTTTCGGAGCCTGCGCTGCCCCGTGTCACCCAAGGGCGCGCGACGGCGTGTCCGCAGGACAGGGGCGCCGACATCATCGGCCGCATCGTCACCTGCCGGACTGCCGGTCATTCCGGGACGAAGAGCCGGTGGCGGACCCGGCAGGAACCGGTCCGGAGGCCGCCTTCTGGTGGCGGGTCAGGACATCATCCGCCGCGAACCGCGGCAACCCGCTTCATGGGGCGTCGAAAATCCTGGAACAAGGATGGCTATCCGGTCCGGGGCGAGTGGCTACGCCGCGCGGGACCGCAAACCATAATGATTCGCCTGCCGAATGAGCTCCTCGGACATTTCCCGCCATTCTTTCAGGATCGCGTCGGTGTCCGATGCATCACGCGCATGCGGCGAGTCGTGAATCAGGTCCAGGACGCCCTGCGCAAGACTCGAGGAGTCGGCATCACACAGACGGGCCAGTGGTTCGTTGCCGAGTTGCTCGGGCAGGCCTCCGACATTCGTTGCAAGGACGCGGCGGCCGGCGCCGAGTGCCAGGGCAGCCACGCCGCTCTGGCTGGCCTCTCGATACGGCAGCACGAGCGCATCCGACCAGGCAAGCAATTCGCCCAGCCCTGATTCCGGAACCCACCGATTCTCGACCGTCACGTTGGGAAGCGCTCTCAGCCGGTCCAGGGTGGGGCTCTCCGGCCCGGAGCCGACCACGCGGACCTTCAAACCGGGCACCGGCCCGATCCGGGTCAGGGCTTCATCAAGCAGGTCCAGACCTTTGTAGGGCAACAGCCTCCCGAAGCTTAACAGGTTGAAGTCATTCTTCGGCTTCTCAACGGATGGCATGGTGACCGGCAATGGCGGCAGGCGAAGCTGTATCAGCGGACGCCTGGCATCCCCGGCCAACCCCTGTGCAACCAGGCGTTTGCCGACATGTGAGCTCAACGCCCCCAACGCGGCGGCGCGCCGGCATAGCGCCTGCTGCAATTGCATCAGGAAAGGCTGGCCATCCCCTGGATGCAGGTCCGCATCATGGACCAGTCCCACCATCGGGATATCCAGGTGTTTCAATGCGCGTGCCATCAGCAGATCGAGCGGCCCCGTCTGGGCACAGATCGCGAGTTCCGGACGCAGTGCCTTTATCCTCCGCGCGAGAGCACGCGCTGAGATCGGCGCCGTCGCCAGTCGCCAAACGAAACCCGGTCGGCTGCGGTAGGTATTCACGGGCAGATCGCATGGCGGGGGATTGGCACCCTGCAAGACTTCAGCGGCACGTGACATCGATAGCGAGACATTAACATCCGGAAGTGCGGACATTCCCTGAGCCAAGGTAACGGCCACGCGTGGCGCACCACCGAAACGGCCCCACTGCCAGATAAGAACATTCATCGATCATGGATCCACTCCCGACAACATCCTGTCGAACGTCCGTCGGTCTTTGCGATTTCTGCGGACTGGCCTGCCGGCATACGTATTCTCTTGCTTGAAGGCGCAACTTTCGGAGGAACGCTTGTAGCCCAGCCTATTCGCGAGCCAAAGCGTCGCGCCGGCTCTGCCAGGGCGCGCGACGACACTGCCGATCGCCTGTGTGAACAGGCCCGCGAGCCGGCACCAGAGCGCCTGGAGAGGACTGGGCGCCGCCGGTCAGGAGCTTTCCGGCCCGGCGGGATATGTCTTAGAACGGCCCGCCATGCGCGCGTCTCCGTCGTCCTGTGGATCCTGAAACATCGCAATAGCGCCAGGCGCTTTCAGCCAGCTTGCCGGGCTTTGACCGGAACCTGTCATAAACACCAGGACCACGCCTTGTCTCGCCCCAGCTTTCGCCCCAGCCTGCCCCACCGCCTCTGGCGCCTGCTGCCTGCGCAACACCGTCGTCGAGCACTCACCACTGCTGCGGCGTTGCTGGCTCCACGCATCGCACGAACCTATCCGGCGGCGTCGCAACCCGGCCTCGCCGTGGTCGGCGAGCTCTCCCGCGCCTCGGGCCTGGGGGAAGGCGCCCGCCTGATCCTGGCCGCGCTGCAGCAGGCACGCCTGCCTGCCTGGCCGGTGGATGTCGGCCCGCTGCTCCCGGCACACAGCGCCGACCTGCCTGCCTGCACCCGTACGCCGCCGCCCGGCGTGCCGCTGCTCTTGCACGTCAACCCGCCGCTGCTGCCACTGCTGTTGTGCCGCCTGCCGCGCAGCCTGGTGCGCGGCAGGCGCATCATCGGCTACTGGGCCTGGGAATTGCCCACTCCCCCGCCGGACTGGCGGATCGGTGCCCAGTTCGTGCACGAGGCCTGGGTGCCGTCCCACTTCTCCGCCGCCGCGCTCGAGACGCTGCTGCCGGGCCGCGTGCGTGTCGTGCCGTACCCGCTGGCCGCGGTGCCGCCTGCGCCGGCCCCTTTGGACCGTGCCGCGTTCGGCTTGCCGCACGACGCCGTCGTCGTGCTGGTGTCGTTCAACCTGGCCTCATCATTGGAGCGCAAGAACCCGCTGGCGGCGATCGCCGCGTTTCGTGCTGCCTTCGGCGACCGGCCGGACCGCATCCTGGTGCTGAAGGTGGGCAACCCGGACCATTTCCCGGAGGACTTCGCCCGCATCGCCAGCGCGGCGGCCGACGCGCCGAATATCCGGCTGGAGACGCGGCTGCTGCCCCCTGGCGAGCTCCACGCGCTGACCGCGGCGTGCGACATCATATTGTCCCTGCACCGCAGCGAGGGGTTCGGCCTGGTCCTGGCCGAGGCCATGCTGCTGGGCCGCCCCGTGATCGCCACCGGCTGGTCCGGCAACATGACCTTCATGGATGAGACCTGCGCCGCGCTGGTGGAGTACCGCCTGGTGCCAACCCATGACCCCCGCGGCACATACGTCAACACGGTCTGGGCCGAACCCAGCCAGGAGTTGGCTGTGGCGCATCTGCGCCGGCTGGCCGACGATCGGGCGGCCCGCTGCGATCTCGGCGCGCGCGGGCGCATCGCGGCGCTCGCCCGGCTGGGCACCGCCCCGCTCCTGGCAGCGGCGAACCCGTCCGGGAACCACGCCTCGCCAACGGGATCAGCGATTGTTTGATACCGACCCGCGTTGTGTTTGGCTCATACCAGCGCGCGTATCGTGTGACTGTTGGCCGGCACCTCACCGTCATGGTCGGCGAAGGCCGGCCATCCACGAACTCATATGAGGTATCCCCCGTCAAGTAGAATTTCGCTCGTCCTTCCAGTCTCTTCGCCGCATCATCTGCGGCACAGGTCTGCGTCGAAGACACCCGTGCCGCTCGCTTGGGGAGCGAGGTCGGGGTCAAGTCCCGTAGCCCGCGTGCGGGTGCGCGAAGCGCAGGACTTGATGCCGGCCTCGGTCCCCAAGCACGATCAGGCGTGTGGTTCGGCAGCGATCGGTCCTGCTCCTTGCCGGAGCCCGCTCCACGCCTGGTCCAGATCCACGTCCCGGCCCTGCATCATGCGGCGTCGTGCCACATCAACTCATATCCGGTCGCCGTCCGTTACGGCATCACCAGGAACCCCCTTACACGGGGCATGGGCCAGGCAAGCGGGACCAGTCTTTAATCTGCGGCGTGTTTCAGCCAGTCGTGGATACGGTCCCGTGCCCTGGACTTCGGCGGGGCTGATCAGGCCCGACCGAACCTCGTGATCTCGTTCAGCGCATGCGATGCTCTCCCTTCCTCCGATGCCGTGCGGGCCGGGTCGTCCGGACCAGCATCACGCGCCTCAGCGCTTCATCACGGCACCTTCCGGCACCACGCCCTCCTGCACGTAGCGCCACAGCGCCACGAGCAGCTTGCGCGCCAAGGCAACAATCGCGATGCGGCGCATCCGCGCACCCTGGCCGGCGGTCTTCTTCCTGAACCACTGCGTCAATGCCGACGCCGGCTGGTATCTGGTCCACGACCAGGCCAGCTCGACCAGGGTGTTGCGCAGCCGCCGGTTGCCTGCCTTGGAGATGCCCTGCTCACGCGACATCGAGCCACTCTCCCACGGCGTTGACACCAACCCGGAGAAGGCGCCGAGCTTTCGGCGGTTGTCGAAGTGCCGGTAGAAGCACTCCACCGGCAGCACGGTGGCGAACTCCGGGCCGATCCCGCTCAGGCGATAGAGGTCCTGTCCCATGCGCGTCGTGGGCGAGGCTTGCTCCGGGGGCGCCCGCAGCAGCGCGTCACGCTCGGCCTCCACCGTCTTGATCTGCGCCTGCACCAGCGCCACGCGCTCCAGCAGCCGCCCGAGCGAGGCCTTCAGGTGCGGCATCACTGCGCGCCCGTCGCCGGTGCGCAACTGGTCCAGCTTCTGCGCCGCATCCTTCTGCAACGGCTTGAAGCCGCTGATCCCCTGGTTGGCCAGCAGCCCGCCGATCCGGTTGGTCAGCCGCGTCCGCTCGCGCACCAGTTCGTCGCGTTCGCGCGACAGCCGCCGACGGTCCTCCTGTTCGGGGTTCGGCGGTACCACCATCGTGCAGACCCACCGATCGCCGTTCAGCCAATGCCTCAGGCTGTCCACCAGCTTCACACCGTCAATGCGATCGGTCTTGGCCTGACGCCGCCGCTGTGGGCGATGGATCGACGCCGGATCAACCACCTCGCTGCGGATCGACCGCCCCTCCAACCAGCGGTGCAGCCAGAACCCGTCCAGGCCGGCCTCATAGACCGTGATGACCTCCACCGCTCCGCCCGTCCGGCGCTCCGCCTGCTCGCGCTGGCGGGTCAGAATCTCGGACACCTGGTCCATGGCACACGGTGGCACCGAATGGTGCGACAGTCGCTTGCTGTGCGGCGACTGCACCGTCAGCCGCCAGTCCTTGCGGCTCAGTTCAAACGACACCAGCAGTGTGGCAGTCTCTCTGGCGGTGGCGGTCGGCATGACGTTGTCGTGCGGTCCCATCGGGTGCTCCCTCCAGCAGTGGGATACACTCCGAAACCCATCCAACGTCCGGCCGCCACTGCTACCGGCATAGGTTCTTTTGCTGATGGCAGCAACCAAAAGTCATGGAGGTCGGCCGGAGACCGTCCTCGGGCGCGACCCGTGGGCAGCCATGACGACGCATTGCCGACCAACGGCCAGACGATACGCGGCCCGGTATGGTAACCGTTGCAATCATCCGCTGCGGGCCAGGCAGTCCGAAGCACGCGCCTCGCCAGGCCGGACCACGGCCCGGAGCATGTCCCGCAGTTCCTCCGCCTGCTGCCCGAAGGTGCGGACCTGGTGCCTGAGCGGATTGCAATAGGACGTAAACCGCTCCGGTGCCTCCAGAATGGAGGTGATTGCCGCCTGCAGCGCCGCATGGTGGCCGTCCAGCGGAATCAGGGAGCCGTTCACATCGTCAACGATCGCTTCCGCCGGCGCGCCACCCTCGGTCGCGATCACCCAGACATCACGTGCCAGGGCTTCGCGCACGGTCAGGCCGAAGCTTTCCTTCCACTGCGAGACGATGCTTCAGGGACCGGTAGGTATTGCTCCGGATCGGTGAAGCGGAACGACTTCAGCCGTACGTCGGAGTTCATCCAGCACCCACACGTCCGACACAGTGCCTCAACAGTTCTGCAGCCCCAACCAGGACCTTCGGCTGACCAGTACCCTGGGTACGGGGCGTGCCCTCCTGTCGGCATGAGTTCAGGACACCTACCCCAACCACCGGAACGCGCGGCGCCGGGCGCGCGGGTGATGAAGACGACGAATGGTAGAGCTTCCGCCACACAGTCCTTGGGTTTTTCGCACCAGAGGACCCGGCGCTCGTGCTGGTCAACGGCCTCAGATTCTCGCCGGATGCATCAACTACCCCGCGGCGTGGCGCTGGGCAGCAGAGTCAGCTCACCGGACTTCACGTCGTCCGCTTCAACCAACCACCGCGACGTCGGCCTGTCCTCGAAGCTCAACCACCAGTTACACGCTGGCCGACATGGCCAACAGTAGCTGGTGGTCCTCGATGCCCTGGCAATGGGCCCGGGCCCATGTGATGGGTACGGCTGTCAATGAGCCAGATGGGGGTCGGTGCGCGACGGCTGGCGATCGACCACCAGGATAACCCAACTCATGGTTTATTTTAGTAACGGCCAAACCAGTCATCAACCAAAAATCTTGAATCCGGATAACGCTCCCTCAAGCAATTGAAAAGCCTTTTGTTTAATCGCTTTTGTCCAAGTCCAATCCCCTGTAATCCTTTTCAACCAGTTCATTCTGAATTGGCAACCAAACCTTTCTTCTGTCCATCTTCGGATATTCAAAATCAGGCAGATTTGCATACAGTGCAATGATTGCTTTTCTTCCTCCAGTTTTCTTCTGAAAGATATTTCAAAAGTCCTCCTCGCGATTGCCGTCCCGCGTTGCTTCAAAAGAGGAGCTCTATCAATTCCATCATTCAATATCATCTCCTCAGGACATTGTTTATATGTATGTTCTTCGCTTGCACAACCAACTCTTCAACTCTTCATTATAAAAAATTATATTTTATTTGCTTTTTTCAATTTTGGCATTGTAATCTGGCGCGCGGCTGGTTTGTAAAATTGTCCAAATTGTCTCAAAGTGCCCTCAATCATCCAATTGTCTCAGTCGCCAGCAAGAAGAAATACCAACATTTCCATGGGTTCACACGTCCTTTGTGCAATGACTACGACGAAATGTTGCTTGCCGTGGGGCCGGGGGGCCCGTTGCTCCACCCAAATTTCCTGAAATCGTGAAATCACGAAAGCCATCCACACAAATGTAACTCTCTCTCCTTATCCGATAGGAAAAAACCCCCAACACGAAATCTTAGGTGGAAGCATACCCTTTTGCCGGATGAGGTTCCAAGTTGCTGCAGAAAATTTTTTAAATCTGGCGGCAGAGAGTGGCCTGGGTTGAAGAATGGAAATCCTTGAGTTTTCAATTCAACCAATAATTCTCCCTGGCTATGTGTTCTGAATTGTACTCTATCTTTTCGGATCTTTCTTCTCTTCCATTTGTCTCACACATGTCATTGCTACAATTCTCATTATGAAATCTATTCATTTGGATACCAGATATTTATTCATTTATTTCTAGAACAACAACGAAAAGTTTAAGAATTTGTTCTTATTTCTACATCAACACAAATTCAACTGTTGTCGTTTTTGTATCTGATGGGGAATAAGAAGGAAAGAAAACAGTCCCAAGGAAGTTGTATTTCAGACATTGAAAATGCATTGATTTATTTTCAGGCAACACCAGCTTTTTAACAGAATGGTGGAGCTGTTGGAAAGTTGAAGGGTAGAAGGACCAAGAGAAACTTCAGCACTGGAAGACACAAGTTATTGGGAAATCGTTTGGGAGTGAGAGAAATCCGTAGCGGAGAGAAAGACGAGGAGAAGTAATGTTTTACACGGCCGTGACGGGCTCTGCGAAGTTTAACCGATCCTTCATACACCAAGAACAATGTTTCGGTTTTAGACCCTATTCAGATGAATTACGGAGTTCCGTTTAATCACCAAGGAAGTGGATTGAGTAAAGTATTATGAATCACATGCGTAAAATATACATATTACCGGCTTAATTATTCTCAATTATCGTTTTAATTTAGTCACTTGGAATTGTTTTAAAAACTTGTATCTGACTGAGTTAAAGGAATGGGAATTTGCTGGAATTTTTGGCGTTGGATTCCAGAGCCTTAACAAAAATTTTACGTGAAAAAGGTTAAATGTAGGAAAAATAAATTGAGGGGATTGTTATCCATCGATTTTTACCAATCAGAACAAAATCTGTTGCAGTGGCAAGCTACTGTTCTGAAAAGGAAGTTTATGGCAATGGTGAACACAAAAATTATTTTGATATGGATTCTGGCACAAATTTTCACGTTATCCATCTCTTTGCTCAGACAGAAATGCAACTGTTATAGACTTCTCCATAAATCATCTTGCAAAAGAAGAGTTTGATGGAGTGTTTTGTTTCCAATAGTACGGCGTGCAGAGGAAATGTGTGATGTAACTGTTGGAAACATTTCAGATGCAGTCACCGCCTATCAGAAAACCAATTATGGGCATTTGTGTGGGACCAGTTACTAGCAAGAGCAGCCGGTGGCAATACTATAATTGAACGCGGACACAAGATCGCGATCAACCGGTTTTGCTGACTGGAACAAACAAATGCTACATTACCTCGCAGAATCATGGCTATGCAGTTGCAACCGAAACGCTGCCTATAGATGAAGCGATGCATCGATGGTTCTACTTACTAGACGTACGTATTGCTGGTCTCCTCGACGCGGCGCGTGGAGAACCTCGAGACGGCCGCGCCGTCCGCCGAGCTCGGCGAGCACCTCGCGGCTGCCGACCTGATCACCGTGACCGGCGGGGTCGGCTACATCACCGAACGCACCTTCGACGGCATCCTCGAATCCGCGGAGGAGTCCACGCGCCAGCCCTGGGTCGCCAGCCTGTGCCTGCGCACGGTCTCGTACGAGCCGATCTCGGACTGCCTCGCGTCCCACGGATTCGTCACCGAGCAGCTCCCGGAGGTCACGTTCCCCCAGCGCCGCTTCGCGAGCGACGCCGAGCCGCGAGTACGCACTTTCCGAGCTCTCGGCGCTCGGCGTCGACCCGGCGGGCAAGGAGGCGGAGGGTCGGTACCACGTCGACGTCTACCTCTCCCGGCCCAAGGACGACGTCGACGACCTGACGATCACGGACCTGCTGGCCGAGGTCGCAGTCGCTTCGTAGCTCCGCCCGGATCGGGCGCGGTGCGCAGCTCATCGGATCGCGGCCCCCAACCCCACGGGAGGATCCGTGCACCGGGCAGTCGTCGAGGTCTTCGCCGAAGTGGCGTGCCCGTTCACCCACGTCGGGCTCCGGCGGATCGTCCGTCGCCGCGAGGAATTGGGCCGGGCCGGACCGCTCCTGCGGGTGCGGGCGTGGCCGCTCGAGCTGGTCAACGGCGCCCCGCTCGATCCCGACGCGGTCGCCCGGCACGTCGACGACCTGCGCGACCAGGTGGAGCCGGGCCTGTTCTCGGGTTTCGATCCGGCCGCGGTCCCGGGCACCTCGTTCCCCGCGTTCGAGCTCGCGTCCGTCGCCTACGCGCGGGACGACGGGCTCGGTGAACAGGTGAGTCTCGCGATCCGCCGTGCGCTGTTCGAGGAAGGTCGCGACGTCTCGGACCCCGACGTCCTGGCCGAGATCGGGCGGCGTGTCGGCCTCGCCGGGCACCGGGGCCGGACGCGCACGCGTCGGTGCTCGCCGACTTCGACGAGGGCACCCGTCTCGGCGTGCGCGGCTCGCCGGAGTACTTCCTCGACGACCGGGGCTATTTCTGTCCCGCGCTGCGCCTCGAGGAGGTCGGTGGCGCGCTCGAGATCGAGGACGCCACCGAGCTGTTCGACGGCTTCCTCGACATGGTGTTCCGCTAGCCGGTACGCGTCTCGCCCGTCGTCTCGCCTTCGACCGCAGCTTTCGGTGCGGGGGTCGGGGGCTGGTCGTCGTTCACGGGGTTCCTCCGGGCAGGACGGCTGTGGGGGCGGGCGCCACGCGCAGCTTCACGTCGAGGACGAGCGCACCCGCGGGCGATGCGACCACGGGGTTGCAGTCGAGCTCCACGATCTCCGGGAGATCGACCGCGAGCCGGCCGATGCGGGCGAGCACGTCGGCGAGGGCGGGCACGTCGACGCCGGGCGAGTTGCGGTACCCGAACAACAGTGGCGATCCGCGCAGGGCATGGAGCATCTCGTCGATGTCGACGTCGCTGAGGGGCGGGAGGCGCAGCGTGGTGTCGCGCTGGAGCTCGGCGCTGAAGCCGCCCATTCCGAACACGAGGATCGCCCCGAACTGCGGGTCACGTGTGATGCCGGTGATCAGCTCCACACCGGGTTCGGCCATGGGTTGGACCAGCACGCCGCCCAGGGCATCGCCGAGGATCGCGCTGCATACGCTCGAAGGCGGCGCGAACGGCTCCTGCGTCGCCGAGCAGAGCGCGACGCCACCGACGTCGGTCTTGTGCAGCAGCTCCGACGCGGCCGCCTTGAGCGCGACCGGGTAGCCGAGCGTGTCGGCCGCCGCGGCCGCCGCGACGGCGGAGTCGGCCAGTGCGGCCCCCGCCACGGGGACGCCGTAGTCGGCGAGGATCCCGAACGCGACCTCGAAGCCGAGCCAGCCACCGGCCGGGCGAACGGCCAGCTCGTCGGCGATGCGAGCGGCGGCGTGTGCCGTGTTCACGGCCGGGTCCGCGACGGTGCCGCGCGGGCGGCGCCGCCACTCGGCGAGCCCGGCCGCGTCCGCGAGCCGCGGCGGCAGCCGACTCCGGGAACGCCACGGTCGGCACGTAGGTGGACCGCCGCTCGACCCGCAGCGGAGCGGCCCGGGCCTCGAGGCCGAGCATGCAGGCCACGACGGGCGTGGTGTCCGCCTCGGCGGCGAGGTCGACGACGGCCCGTTCGATGTCGGCGGGACGGGTCACCTCCGGGGTCACGTACGACCGAGGAGGGAGTCGACCTCCCCGGATTCGAGCACGACGCGGCCAGCCACGCGGTACACGTCGGCGCTGGCGGCGGCGATCAGGTCGACGGGATTCCGCCCGACGCGCCGGGGAGCGAGACCGCCTCGATCGCGTCGCGGGTGGGGCGGGACAGGTCGGGCACGACCAAGCCGGCGGCGACGCACGCGTCGGCGGCGAGGATGCCGGGACCGCCGCCGTTGCTCAGGATGCCGACCCGTCGTCCCGCCGGGACCGGCTGGTGGACCAGCAGCGCCGCGGTGTCGAACATCTCCTGGAGGCTGTCGACGCGGATCACCCCGGTCGTCCGGAAGATCTCGTCGACGGCGGCGTCGAGATCGGCGAGCGCGGCAGTGTGCGACTGGGCGCCCCACGCGCCGGCGGCCGAGCGTCCGCTCTTGATCGCGTGCCGACCATCTTAAGGTAAAATGCCGGAGATTCGGTCCAAGCTCCGGTGTTCATATATCTGATTCCATTGTAAACACTTTAGATCA
>CAVRHO010000003.1:0-37135 GCA_963721065.1 uncultured Alphaproteobacteria bacterium | reverse complement strand
CGACGTTGGACTGATCCGCAGGAGGTAATGCCAGTACGAATGGTTGACAGCGGTGCTGGTTGACAGCGGTGCCCGCTGCGACCGCTGGCGGACTGTAACCGCCCGCGGTACCACAGAAGCCTGGACGCAGTTCCAACCCTTCATGGCGGGTGCAGGTTTGTCATCCGCGACTTTGCGGATGGCGCCGGCAGAGGTCGTCGTCTGTCGGCCTTCGCCGGCCATGACATTGGACGCTCGCTGGGGTGTCGAACCTTGCGGGGACCCCTGGGTAAGTCCGTTCGTACGGTGTCGTGGCTCGTCGGTGAAGCTGTCGGATGTGGTGTGAAGCGACCTGTAGGACCAACGGAGTACTTGTTTGCGGGATCCTGCTGCCAGAACCCAAAAAAGCAATCCTGCTATCGTGGATCCTCCGGTCGGCAGGCGTAGGGCGGCGCCGGGACGCTTGCTGGCGCGGCCGCAGCGGTCACTGATAAGGTTGCGGTGGCATTGATCGTCGGCCGCGCGTTCATTCTCATGGTTGTGCCGGCCACACCCGGAAGCGGCCCGGTATCACCCCACCGACCGTTCATCGCCATGACCGGCAAAGCACGCGCATCGACGTCTTTCCGACGTTCTGCGGGCAATGCCGGCCTGGCGAGCGAGAACTCCCGGCGAGCGCAGCGTCAATACAGGATCGATGGAAGGTAGGCGCCGCGCGGGTTCGTTGTAGAGGCCCACGGTCATCAGGGTCTGCTGCTTGACAAGGCGCAGTCCCTGTTCGAGGCACGAGTCAAATAATTGTGATTGCGTGTCGGTAAGATGAAGCCCGGCCCGCTGAAGGCGGGCGCGGCACTGATCAGCGCCTTGAGATCCTGGTTTGTCTCGCCCATGGCGTGCGCGAACAGGGCGATATCGGTGGTGTAGCCGCTGACATGCCCAAGATGCTCGACCAGCGTGGCGCTGCCCTGCGCGATACCATCTTCGAGTTCACCGCTGCGGTCGAAGCCGTGCACCCGCCGGCACAGCGCATTGCAGGCGTCGAATCGCCTTGCTTTGCGGACGCACGTCGTATCCGGGGACGGCAAGACCGAGTGGGGTGCCTTGCATCACCGAGAGCGGCTCGCGCACCACGAAGCCCAGGCTCGTGTAAAGGCAGAGCGAGCGGTTGTGATAGGCATCCTGCACCAGCCGCACGCCGGGCATTTTCCTCGTTGTTGCGCGCTCCAGGACGGCCTGCATCAATTGACGCCCGATCCCGCCGTTCTGGCTCGACGGTTCGACAGTGATGGGGCCGATACCGCCGACATTGGAACGTTCGTCGAGGAAATTGCTGCCGACGATCGCACCTTCATCCTCGGCAACGACGCCGTAGAAGCCGGGATGGGCGATCAGCATCGCGGCAACGCCGGCCCCTACGTCTTCCGACGGGAAATCGGGTGGAAAGCTATGCTGGTCCGCGATGGTGGCGAACGCTGCATGGATAATGCGTCCGCAGTCACGGGCGTCGCTCTCCTGGGCGGCACGGATCGAAATTGGCATGACCACTCTCCCCCGAGGCTGTCGTTCGCCTGTTGGCGCACATTAAAAGTTGTGCCATGCCAGTGTTCGTGTCAAACGAAAACGTGTTGTCAAATACGGTCTGTTTTGCACTGCACTGCACTGCGCGGCCGGCGCGGGATGAAGGCCCGGTGATGGACTTGACCACTGATCTCTGGAACCGGGGCGTCCCGTCTGATGCGGCAGGCATTTCAGAGCAGGTAAGTGTATCAGACGCTTTGTCTGGATTCGCACACAGACTTCTTCGGCCGTCGTCCGGCGGCTGACTATTCTGATTGATTAAATGGCAGTCTCTGTGCTATCATATTTGATGCATATTTGAAGAATCTTTGCGTGTTCGCCTGTTGGTTGCAGGGGTTCCCAAGAAACGTCAGGTCCAGGGATACGATCGAGCGACGTCTGTTGTCTCCGTATGTCGGTGAGTGGAGACGCAACCCCTGCTTGCCGATTTCACGACCCGGTCGGTGCCGCGCGTGGCGTCGTGACCGGATTATGTCCACGTGAACAGTAGCGCCATAATTCGGAGGCGACCGAATGTACGGTGACACTGCGCCACGGATGTATGGGAACGAAGAGGCAGCCAACGGCTGAAGGTGCATTTGTATTGGCTACGACTGGGCCGGAACCGCGCGACTGCGGCTGTACTTGCGGTTTGCCGGAAGGATTCGGCAGTGTCTATGTGGGATGATTGGAACGGTATCGTACTGTGGGGCGGCGGCTGAGGCACCGAAAGGCCATATCAGGAGCAGCCCGGAGATCAGGGGGTACAGAAATGTCCAAAATCGTGAAAATCGGTGCCGGCTCAGGCTTTAGCGAGGACTGGGTCGATCCGGCTGAAGATCTCGCAAAATACGCAGAAATCGACTATTTGATTTTTGAGGCTCTGGCCGAGCGCACGATCCATGATGCGCATATCCGGCAGATGGCCGGCGTGAATCCCGGATATGGTTTGCGCTTCCAGGAGCGGATGCGACGCTGTGCCATTCCATGTCTGAAAAAGGGAACCAGAATTATCACTAACGACGGCTCGGCGAATCCGCAGGCGGCGGCAGAATGGCTCCGGGGCTATCTCGCGGAAGATGGCCAGAAAGCCAGGATCGCCGTGGTCGAAGGAGATGACGTCACGGCCTATTTCAAGGACCACAAGGACGAGGTGTTTTCCCCGCAGGTGTACCAGGTGTTTGCCGGAAGCGATGCATGGCTGCCGGCGGATCCCGCCATCATCCGTGACAACATCGGGTCGGCGAACGTCTACTTGTACTATGAGCCGATCCGGGAAGCCCTGGATGGCGGCGCCGACATCGTCATTGCCGGTCGCGTCGCCGATCCGTCGATGTTCGTGGCGGCCCTCGCGCATGCGTTCAACTGGTCCGGCGGTGATTGGAACAAGATCGCCATGGGCACGGTCGTCGGCCACCTGCTGGAGTGCAGCGGTCATGCCTCGGGGGGATATTTCACGGACTGTGAAAGAAAGCCGGTGTCCAACCTGGCCAATATCGGCTTCCCGATTGCCGAGGTGGACGACGAAGCGGGCAAGGTTGTCATCACCAAACTCGAGAACACCGGCGGCAGGGTCTGCAGGGAAAATGTGCTGGAGCAGCTTCACTACGAAGTGCACAGCTTCGAAGCCTACGTTACCCCCGACGTGATCGCGCAGTTCCAGGACGTCAGGGTAGAGGAAGTCGGCGACAACCGCGTGCTCGTCACCGGCTTCACCGGCAAGGAAAGGCCGTCCACGCTGAAGGTTCTGCTCGGCTACCATCACGGCTACAACATCGCAGCATCGATCCGGTACCGCGGACACAATGCGCTCAAACGGGCCGCCCTGGCGGGAGAAATCTGGTCGGAGAAGCTCAGACGCGCCCACACCTACATCATGGACAGCGGTTACTTCTACAACGACCTGCCCTATGAAGCGGCACTGCGCGAGGATCCCGATCCTCAGTACGTCGAGTTCCGCTACAGCGCGATTACGCGTGAAAAGGAGGAGGCGGACCGCATCGCCCTCGACTTCATGGGGTTCTATCTCAACGGTCCTTACGGCGGCGGAGGCATCCAGACCAGCGTGCTGCGGTACGACCCGCTGCTGCCGCAGATCATCGACAGGAAGGAAGTGCACTCCTCCGTCAGCTATCTGGAGTCTTAGGCTATGATTCGGAACGTGAAGCTGCACGAACTGGCGCACGGCCGTACCGGTGACAAATTCGACACCTCGTTGATATCCGTCCTGCCGTACGATCTGAAGCACAAGGACCTGCTCCGCGATGTTCTTACGCCGGAATACGTCGCGACTCACTTCAGGGGCATCGTTCGCGGCCACGTGGAGCGCCAGGAAACCCATTATGGGTTCATCTTCATCCTGCACGCGGCGCTTGACGGGGGCGTAGTCGCAGGACTGCGCCGCGACAAGCACGGCAAGTCCCTGAGCGGCTACATGCTCGAGATCGACATTCCGGTGTCGCCGGAGTTTGTGCTCGCATAGGTCCCGGGAGCTTGTTGCCGGAGCAACATACCAGCCCGCGTTGTGTTCGCCCGAAGTGCGCCCTTACCGCGTCGTGGCCCGCGGCGTCCGGCCCTACGTCTTTTCGTGGCTGGTGCTTTTCGTCGCTGGCAGTGCGCAAAGGCGTGGATGGGCGCCTCCGTCGGGTACGCGTTAGAGCAGTGCGGACGAGCGCCGCGCTCCCAGGTCATGGCCGGGCCTGATCCGGCGAGCTGCCCCCGTCCCCGCGTGTGCCGTCGCATTCCCACCCGATCGTTGCGGTGTCGATGGCCGGGTCCGGCCCGGCCATGACGCAAAGGACTGGTGCCGGCGTGCCTGCCTCTTTCGAAGAACTGGTTCTGGCGTGCCTGCTTTTTTCCCAACGCCATGCCGCCCGGTTCTTTCTGGCGCCCGTGCGGCCCGCCATAACGCCCCTGCAGCCTGGTGTTGACGCCCATGCGACGTCCGCCGACCACAACGTTAACCGGCCGGCCATCGGACAGACTCCGCGCCGACTGGTGTAATATCGCCCCCGCCAGCACGCCCCAAAGTCCAGGACCCGCCCATGCCTCTCGCCCGCAAGCTCGGCCTGATCGAGGCAATCGCGCTGTCCACCAGCGTCATCGCCCCCACCATGGCGATGGCGTTCAACGTCACCCTCACCGCCCAGGCGGCAGGACCGGCCGCGCCGCTGTCCTTCGCCATCGGCACCCTGGTGCTGGCCATCGTCGGCCTGTCCTTCATCGGCTTCGCCCGCCACATGGCCCACGCCGGATCGGCCTACGCCTACCTGCAGGCCAGCTTCGGCCCGCGCACCGGCTTCCTCGCCGGATGGCTGCTGCTGCTGACCTACCTGTGCTTCGCCACCGCGACCGCGACGCTGGTCGGGGTGTTCGTCCACGCCGCCCTCAGCAACTACGGCCTGTCCTGGCCCAACATCTGGCTGCCGCTCGGCGTCGCCTCGGTGCTGCTGGCCGTGCTCTGCGCCTATCGCGACATGACCCTGGCCGCGCGCCTCATGCTGGTGCTGGAAACGGTGTCCGTCGCCGCGATCCTGGTCCTGTGCGGGCTGGTGCTGACGCGCCTGGCCACCACCGGCGGCCTGAGCCTGGCACCGTTCCGTCCCGCAACGGCGTTCGGCGGCTGGGGCGGGGTCGGGTTCGGCCTGGTCTATACCGTGCTGTCCTTCGCCGGGTTCGAGGGCGCCACCACGCTGGGCGAGGAAATGCACCACCCCCACCGCGACATTCCCCGCGCGGTGCTGGGGACGGTGCTGCTCGCCGGTGTGTTCTATGTCCTGGTTTCCTATACGCAGGTGGTCGGCTTCGGGGTGGGTAACGTCGCGGTGCTGTCCCGGGCGGATGCGCCGCTGAACACACTGGCGATGCGGTTCGCCTCCCGCGACCTGGCCACCGCCATCGACCTCGCCGCGGCGGTCAGTGCCTTTTCCTGTGCGCTGGGCTCGCTGTCGGCCGCCGCGCGGATGATGTTCGCGCTGGGGCGCGGCCGGGGCGTCACGTCCCTCGGGTCGGTGCACCCGTCGCACGGCACGCCGGCGCGGGCGGTGCTGGCGAGCGGCGTGATCGTGCTGGCCGGCCTGGTGGTGTGGGCGCCGTTCACCGGGCCGGCGACGTATTACGGCTGCGCCGGCACGATCGGCACCCTGGCGCTGATCCTGGTCTATCTCGGCGTCACCGCCGGCCAGGCGCGGTCGGCGATGGCGCGGGCGGCCCGGGGCGGCGCCGCGATCGGCCTGCTGGGCGCGCTGCTGCTGCTCTGGCCGCTCGGCAACAGCCTGATCCCGGTGCCGCCGCCGCCCTATGACGTGCTGCCCTACGTGGTGCTCGGCTGGGCCCTGGCCGGCGCCGCCCTGGTCGCGCTGCGCCCCCGCCCGGCGGATGCCACGATCGGGCTGGTCGGCCGGTAACGGCGTGCCGCGCCCTTGAGTCGCGGTGCCGGGCAGGCAATCTGCCGCGAGAGGCCGACCCACGGACGATGCAGGGAATGAAGACGACGTGACCGAAGACGATGATGACGACGCACCGCCGAAACTCCCCGGCGGCAAGTTCTACATGACGCCGGAGGGACATCGGCGCCTGCAGCAGGAATACACGCACCTGCGCTCCCAGGAGCGGCCGCGCGTGGTGGAGATCGTCGCCTGGGCCGCCGGCAACGGCGACCGCAGCGAGAACGCGGACTACAAGGAAGGCAAGCGGCGGCTGCGGGAGATCGACCGGCGGCTGCGCTTCCTCGACCGCCGCCTGAAGCACGCCGAGGTGGTGGACCCCGCCGCCCAGCCCAATCGCGACCAGGTGTTCTTCGGCGCCACCGTCACCTATGCGAACGAGCGGGACGAGGAACTCACCGTCACCATCGTCGGCGTGGATGAGGCCGACCTGGCCGAGGGCAAGGTCAGCATCGCCTCCCCCGTCGCGCTGGCCCTGCTGCGGGCGCGTAAGGGCGACGAGGTTACCGTCCGCACACCGCGCGGGCCGGAACTGATCGAGGTGCTCGCCATTCAGTATCGCAGTGCCTCCGCCACGCCGCACCCGGCCAGCACTGGCGATCGCTGACGCATCGGCGGTCGGATGGGTGCGCCCGGCCGGCCCCCGGGGAGTTGGCCGGTGGCCGGATGGGTGCGCCGGCCGGGCAGTGCGGGGTTGGCCGGTGGCCGGATGGGTGCGCCCGGCCGGGCAGTGCGGGGTTAGCCGGCGGCCGGATGGGTGCCACGGCCGGACCGCGCAGGCTTGACCGGCGGCCGGTCGGATGCACGCGACGGCCGACCCTGGCCGCGGGCCGCGAGCGTCGTCCCGGTCGGTTCCGCCGGCCGGTCCGGTTGCCGCGACCGCCGGAGTGGCGGAGGATGCCATCCACGCTCGAAGGAGATTGCAACGATGCCCGACGCCAAGCTCGCGCCCAACCTGCCCGGCTGGATGCAGGAACACGCCAACCGCTACCTGTCCAGCGGCGGCAAGGAAGGGCACATGTACCGCATGGCACAGCCCGGCCGGCCGGAGATGGTGGTGCCGTCCCTGCTGCTGACCACCACCGGCCGGAAATCCGGCGAACAGTACATCTTCCCGCTGTTCTACGGCGATACCGGCAACAGTTACTTCGTGGTTGCCTCCAAGGGCGGCGCGCCGGATCATCCCGGCTGGTACCGCAACATCCTCGCCAACCCCGAGGTCGAGGTGCAGGTCGGCACGAAGAAGGTGAAAGCCCGCGCACGCACCGCGACCGGTGAGGAACGCGCCAGGCTGTGGCAGAAGTCGCTGGAGTTCTGGCCGCCCTACGCCGACTACCAGCAGAAGACGCAGCGGGAGATCCCGGTGGTGGTGCTGGACCCGGTCGGCTAGCCCACCACCGCTTTCATGTGAAACCTCCGCCCGCCGTCGTCCCCGTCCCGGCGGGCGGAGAACACAGAACAAACGGGGGAGGGAACCGAGATGGCCAGCTTCGGCGAATCGAAAGGCGAGTTTCGCGGCGGCGTCTATCGCAAGGACGCGGAGCTGGAGGCGTGGCTGGCAAAGCGCCCCACCGAGGCGGCGCTGGAACCCGACCTGCCGATCATCGACCCGCACCATCACTTCTGGGACATGCCGCATCGCGGCCACTACCTGTTGCCCGAACTGCTGGAAGATATCGGCGGCGGCCACAACATCGTCTCCACCGTGTTCCTGGAATGCCGGGCGATGTACCGCAAGGAAGGGCCGCGGGAGATGGCGGCGCTGGGCGAGGTGGAGTTCGTCACCGGCATCGCGGCGATGAGCGCATCCGGCGGCTACGGCCCGTGTCGCGTCGCGGAGGCCATCATCGGCGGCGGCGACCTGACCGTCGGCGCGAAGGTGCGGGATCTGCTGGAAGCCGAGATCACCGCTGCCGGCGGGCGCCTGCGTGGCCTGCGTCATGGCGTGGCATGGGATCATAACGAGTCCGTCGGGAAGTATGCGTCGCGCATGGTGCCGGGGCACCTGGTGCTCGACCCGAAATTCCGCGAGGGGCTGGCGCAGCTTGCGCCGCTCGGGCTGAGTTTCGAATCGTGGCAGTATCATCCGCAACTGAAGGACGCGCTGGACATGGTGCGCGCCTTCCCGGACACCACGTTCATCCTGAACCATGTCGGCGGCATCCTGGGCGTCGGCCCGTACAACGGGCATCGCGAGGCGATTCTCGCGAGCTGGCGCCAGGACATCAGCGAGCTGGCGAAATGCCCCAACCTGTATTGCAAGCTGGGCGGGCTGGGCATGGTGTCGGTGGGCTTCGACTTCCACGAACGCGACGTGCCGCCGTCGTCCGAGGACCTGGCCGCAGCCTGGCGCCCGTATATCGAGCACTGCATCGAAGCCTTCGGCGTCGATCGCTGCATGTTCGAGAGCAACTTCCCGCCGGACAAGCAGTCCTGCGGCTACACCGAGCTGTGGAACGCGTTCAAGCGCATCACCGCCGGCGCGTCGGCGGCGGAGAAGACCGCGCTGTACAGCGGCACCGCGGCGAAGGTGTACCGGATCACGGCACCCGTAAGTTGAGGCTTTTCCCCGACAGGTGGCTGCACTCGGCCACCTGTCGGGGCCGTCAGTGCTCCATGCGGGCCACAATCCGCGTTATCACCAGGGCTCGATCCTGAGCTCCGCCTCAGGCAGCCCTGCGACCTCCCATGCCTCGCGGCCACCGCGATACCAGTGGACATTCCTGTAGCCCAGAGCCACCAGGCGGCGCATCAGCTTGTAGCCACCGAAACGCTCGGAATTCCAGCCGACCGTCACGATACAGGTGTTCAGATCGTTGCGGGTCAGTTCCTGGATCTTGCGGCTCAGCCGAGCCTGCACCTGATCATGGAAGTCGCCGCCGACGCCAACCCCTCGCAGCCCCGTCGCTCCCGGAATCGAAAGCCCCCAGAAGTTCGAAACCGTATCGATCACGAGCGGCCTTCGTTCGGAAAGAAGCGCCGCCAGTTCGCCCGTGTGGATTGTGGTTGCGCCGGGAGCAAGCAACGGGGTGAATCCGCGCAACCTGGAATGCAGCACCACGTCGGCGGCGACGCGAAAGTCGGCAGTCTCGTCCGCGTGATCACGCAATCCAGCAGACCGCAGACCTTCGCGGTAACGTTCGATCTGCACCATGTAGCGCCGGTCAAGCACTTCAGGGAAATGGCTTCGGACGGTGTCGTGCGGCTCCAGTTGGTTGACCTGGGCCAGTGCCTTGCGCGCCTCGTCCAGTTGCCCGGTCCAGGCGAACGCACTTGCCAACTGCGTCAGACTCCACGCCCGGAGCCATCTGGGCGATTCCGGACTGGCCAGCAGAGTTTGCTGCAGCCGCTGGATACAGGCATCGTACTGTTCGAGCAGCAACAAGGCGTATCCAAGATTCATCTGGGTGAGATACGCCGCCGGGTTACGCGGATCGAGCCGGAGCGACATCTCGATCAACGGCACGGCTTCGGCGGCGTCGCCGGTGCGAATTCTGGAAAATCCCAGCCTGGCGTAACCCTCGGCATGGGTCGGATAGATATCGATCAGGCGCTGAAGCAGCGTTGCCGACTCATGCCACTGTTGCTGCTGGCGCAGCAGGTGCCCCGCCGTCAGCAGGACGTCGGGATGATCCGCATCGATACTTGCCGCATCGGACAGCAGCATTGCCACGCGGTCCAGGATTGGGACGGTCGGATCCTCCCCCAGCAGGGTCGCCGACGCAAGCAGAGCCCTGGCCAGTCCGGTCAGCGCGGCAATCGAACCGCCGTCGAGCGCCAAAGCCTGTTCGTAGAGGGTGATGATCGCCTGATTCCGATCCCGTGTCCGCGGCTTGTGCTGCAGGGAACGTGCACGCAGTACCAGATCATGCGCGTCGGGATTGTCGGGTCGCTCCCGGATGCTGCGCACGCCCTCGAAGTCGATCAGCTTCACGTTCAGCGCCGATCGCAGGCGCGCGACGATTTCGTCCTGCAGGTCTGCAAGGTTGCTGAGAGGACAGTCGAAGCGTTCGGCCCAAAGTCCGGTACCCGTCTCGGAGGAGCTGAGCTGCGTGTTGACCCGAAGCCGGTCGCCCAGCCGCCGTAAGCTGCCTGCCAGCACATAGCGCACACCCAGCTCCCGGCCGATGCGCTGAACGTCCAGCGTTGAGTCCTTGTAGGCGTAGGCGGAGCTGCGTGCGATGACAAACGCGCCGGAAAGCTGAGACAGATCGGTGATCAGGTCGTCGGTGATCCCATCGGCCAGATACTCCTGCTCCTGGTCGGCGCTGCCGTTGTGGAAGGGCAGGACGGCAATCGACAATCGCGGCGCGTCCGGCAAGCCGGGAGCAGGTGGGACGATGCCTGGTGCGGGCAGTGGGTGCGCCCCGGTTCGATGCACGGGCTGGCCCGCTGTGACGTTCACCTGGCCCGTAAAGATGTAGCCGCGTCGCGGAACGGTCCTGATCAGGCAGTGTGCGGCATCATCAAGGGCGAGGCGGATATCGCGAATGCACTGGGTGATGCTGTCATCGGTAACGATGACCTCAGGCCAGATGGCCTGGTTGACCGTCTCACGATCCAGCAGGCACCCCGCGTTGACGACAAGCATGCGGAGGAGTTCGAAGGACTTGCGTCGAAGCGGCCGCTCTTCGCCACTCGCCGTCAGCAGGGCGCCTCGGGACATGTCGAGGACAAATCCCTCGAACCGATAGCATTCGTTTGCATCGGCCCTGTCATGGTGTTCCCCCGAGAGCCGGCCGCCGTACGGAACGTGCGTCTTTCATCGTGCGGTCGCTGCAGCTCTGGCGGAATTTCTGGCAAATTTCAGACTGTGTGCATAGCAATTTCAACTGCTCGCCCGACGGCACGCGTAGCATGCCACATGATTGATGAACCTGGGTGGGCGGAGACAAGCCATGCCAGAGGTTGTGGGGCGTCGCAGTATCCTTCGACCCGATCATCGCGGGTAGCCTGTTCGCGGGAAAGGCCGGCGCTCAGGCTGTGCCGGGCGAAGAGGAGGTGAGAACCGCGGATGTCGCGGGGCTGGACTTCGTTGCAGCCAATGCATTCGAAACCCGGGTGGTCCATCCGCAATGGAAAGGCGACCGGCTGTTCGTAGAGGATATCAGGTTCCTCGGGCATTACCCACGGATCGCGGGAACGCTGCCGGACAAGACACTGGGGACAGGGATCCTGCACCCGGCGACAATGGTGGGCGGAATTCTCACCTACTATGCCCGGGTGCTGTTCGGTGAAAGTCAGGCGCAGACCGTCGTGTTCAAGCGGACCAGCGACCCGGCCACCCGCGGCATTCATGCGAGACTGACCTTTGATGGTCCACCCGAGGGTAGCCCCGATACCGTGGAGGCGGCGACATATACCGAGGAAGAGTGGCGGACCGGTCAAACCTCCACGAGCGGCGATCGCGGAGGATTCCCGGGATAGCCGGCCCTGTCCGGTCACTGCGGCAGTCATTCCTCTTCCAGCGGCACCCGCTCATACAGCGCCGCCAGCGGCACGCCGATCCCCACGCTGTGCAGCGTGACCGTGGCCTCGGGCCCGGCGATCGACTCGAAAATCCAACTCTCGCCCTGTCGCCGGTACACGTGTGCCAGCATTTCGTCCTGATAGATCTCGACGATCTCCTGCACGCCCTCGACAGCCTGCAGGTCCGAGCGCTTCAGGTCCCATTGCCGCTTGTGCCGGAGCTCCGAGGGCGACACCACCTCGAACACCACCCGCGGAAGCCTGCCGCAGCGGATCATCGCATCGGGAATGCGCGCCGTGTCGCGCTGTTCGTATTGCGGCGCTGCGCCGCTGCCGACCTCGGACCGGCATTCGGGATGGCTGCGCAGGCGGTTGTACAGCTCCCCCGCCAAATTGTTGAGAATAGCGCCATGTTCAGGGCTCGGCGCCGCATGCGCCACGATCCGTCCGCGGACAAGCTCGTAGCGCCAGGCTGTCCCGAACGCGGACTGGTCGGTCCGCAGGAACGCCTCGGCATCGAGGAACTGACTGTCACGTGCCGCCGTGTCCATGGCTCGGACCTACCACACCCGCCGCCGGATTGGCCACGACCGGCCAAGTCCGCGTGCGGCCGGCCCAAATGAAGCCGGACCGTATACGCCGAGCCACACGGGCCAATCCGGGACACAGGTGCAAAGCGGGGGGATGCATCGACGCATCCTCCCGCCGCCACAGCCGGCTGCCGCGGTCAGTGGGCGATGGCAGGCCGGTCCGCGGCCTCCTCCTCGGCCTGGCCCTCCAGGGCCACGGGCACGCCATGCGTTTCCACGCCCAGCACGGTGAAGGACAGCCCGACGCAGATCATGGCGAAGGCCAGGAACAGGAAAGCCGGCAGCACCGCATCCGCCGTCGCGCGCGGCGAGACGATGTTGGCGGTGCCGGCAATCAGCGCCAGGCTGAGCGGCCCCAGGATCTTGCCCACCCCGTTCGCCGCCTGGCCCAGCCCGGAGGAACGCGCGCCCAGCCGCACGCCGAACACCTCCACCGTGTAGGGCGCCAGGTTGGAGAAGCTGCCGTCGATGCCGAAGGTGGCGCAGCACAGGAACACCACCAGCAGCGGCACGCCGGCCACGAAGCCATTGCTGAAATACGCCGCCCCCATCAGCGCCAGGGCCCCGATGAACCCCCATAGCTGGCCGCAGCGGCGGCGGCCGATGATCGGCGAGACGATGGACACGACGACCTTGCCCAGCACCCCGGCGCCGGCGACGAACACGAAATAGCCCGCCGCCCGCGGCACGGACACGTGCAGCAGCAGTGCCACGATGGTCGGTCCCCACAGATACACGCCATAGGCTGCGGTGGAGGCGCCGCCCCAGATGATCAGCGTCTCCCAGAACCGCTTGGGGCTGCGGTACAGCTCCGTCAGGCTGCCGCTGGGTGTCGCCCGCGGCGGCTCGGTCGGCAGCGGCACCAGCGCCGGCGCCAGGCCGAGCTGACGGGCGACCTGGTCGCGCGCTTCGGTGAAGCGGCCCTTGGCGGTCAGCCAGCGGACGGATTCCGGCACGAAAACGGCGATCAGCAGGCCGATGGGGATGGTGATGGCACCCAGCATGGCCAAGCCGCGCCAGCCCAGTGCCGCCAGCAGCGCCGCCGAGGTGGCGGACGCCAGCAGCGCGCCGCAGGTGGCGAACACGATGTAGAAGCTGGTGACGCCGGTGCGGATGCGCGTGGGGGTGATTTCGACGATCAGTGTCAGGCAGGGCGTCACCGCCGCGGTCAGGCCGAAGCCGACGATGAAGCGCAGCGCCGCCAGCACCAGCCAGGCGCCGGGCGGAACCAGGCCGATCGCGCCGGCGCCGATGCCGCAGATGAAGGTGCCGAGAACGAGCTGCAGCTTGCGGCCCCAGGCGTCGGACATGCTGCCCCAGATCACCGCGCCGCAGATCGCGCCCACGCCGCCGCTGTACAGGATGACCGCGGACTGGCCGTAGGTCAGGTGCCAGTGCGGGCCAAGCACGGCGAGCAGGAAGGCGACGACGGCGAAGTCGAAGAACTCCAGGACGGTGATCAGGGACAGCAGGCCGAAATTGAGCCAGTAGCGGGGAGTGAGCCGCGCACTGTCGTAGAGCGACAGCAAGGCTTCGGACGATTGTCCGTTCATGGACGCCCTCCATCGGCGCCTTGCCTGGTCGGTCACGTCGCGGTCAGGGGGGCGCCGTGTTTGTGAACCAATGCAATTGCCTGCGGTCTCCGCACGCGGAGCCGCGGGATTTTGGGCGCAAGGCCGGGTCGTGCGTGCCGGCGATCGATGCGCCGTTCACCCGGGCAGGGTAGGCAGGGGCGCTGTTGCGGCGGAAATGGTAATCCATGTCGTCGCGAAATTATGATTTGGAAGTAGCAATAGGATGGAAAGAAGAGCAATCAATATCGACGGTTTTTGTCCGGAATGACGCGGTGCTCACAAAAATCGCACGGAGTCGCGCAAATTCAGCCGGCCGGTGGGGCCGCCCGCCGGGGGCGAGCCCCGCCTGCCTGTTGCGTCACGCCGCCGTCTTCACGTCGATCTTCTTGGGCTCCACCTTCGCCTCCGGCTTCTTCGGCAGCGTCACCGTCAGCACGCCCTTGGCGAATTCGGCGCCGATCTTGTCGGCATC
Source organism: uncultured Alphaproteobacteria bacterium (assembly GCA_963721065.1). GTDB lineage: Bacteria > Pseudomonadota > Alphaproteobacteria > Acetobacterales > Acetobacteraceae > CAWBLP01. Next base: position 23,049 of record CAVRHO010000003.1, on the reverse strand, counting down.
CACGCTGTCCGGCAGCGCGAAGCTGCGCTGGAACGAGCCATAGGCGCGCTCGGAGAGATAGAAGTTCTCCTCCTTCTTTTCCGTCTCCTGCTTCTTCTCGCCCTTGATGGTCAGCGTGCCGTCCACCACCGAGACATCGATGTCCTTCTCTGCCATGCCGGGCAGTTCGGCGGTGACCTTGTAGCCGGCCGCGTCTTCGGTGATGTCCACCGCCGGGGTGGGCAGGCTGAACGCGGTCTCGAACCGCGGCGTCGGGACGCCTTCGAACATCCGGCCCAGCGCGGGGAAGGGGAAGCCGCCGGCGAACCGGTCGAACAGCCGGTCCATCTCGGTGCGCAGGGAGCGCCAGGCGTCCGGCGCCTGGGTGGGGGCAGGGGTCTTTTTGACTTCCACGGGTGCGGTGCCCATCACAACCTCCTGTGATAAATGCCAATTGGCACCGCGATTTTTCTGCCGCCGGCCGGGGTATCGCATTGACTTAGGTCAAGCTGGGGTGGGCGGAAATTCGACTCGACTCGAGGTGATAGTTCTCTATATGTTCCTGTTCCCCGCACGGAAGCCGGGTGAACAGATGGACCAGACGAAGCCTCTCCCGCAAGCCATTGCCGCCCTGCGCGACCGCATCGCCCGCATCGAGCGCGGCCCGCAGCGGCGCCGGCGTGCCACGCTGCCGCTGCTGCCGCCGATCGACGCCGCCCTGCCGGATGGCGGGCTGGCGCTGGGCGCCCTGCACGAAATCGTCAGTGCCGGCCCGGACGTGGAGCACGGCGCCGCCGCCGCGCTGTTCATCGCCGGGATGCTGGCGCGCCAGCGCGGCCCGGTGCTGTGGGCGATGGAGCGGGCCGACCTGTTCGCCCCCGGCCTGGCCGCCGCCGGCCTGCACCCGGACCGGGTGATCTACGCCGAGGCCGGCAAGCCCGCGCTGGTGCTGCAGACCATGGAGGAAGGCCTGCGCCATCCCGGCCTGGCCGGCGTGGTCGGCGAACTCTCCGGCCGGCTGGGCCTGACCGAATCCCGCCGGCTGCAGCTCGCCGCCGAGGGCTCCGGCGTGGTCGCCTTCGCCCTGCGGCGCAGCCGGCGGCACGACGACCCGGCGCTGGCGGCGCCGTCCGCCGCCGTGACGCGCTGGCGGGTGGCCGCCCTGCCGTCCCCGCCCGCCCTGCCGCACGCGCCGGACACGCCCGGGCTGGGCCGGCCGCGCTGGCACCTGGACCTGCTGCGCTGCCGGGCGGGGGAGCCCGGGTCATGGATCGTGGAGGCATGCGATGCGTCGGGTCGTCTCGGTGTGGTTGCCGACCTTGCCCACGGACCGTCTGCGCCGGCACGGGCGCGTGCCGCTGCCTCGGGGGACGATCGGGGGAGTGACGGGGGAGACGTCGCCAGCGGCATCCGGGGGCGCGCCCAGGGAAGCGACCGGGGGGATGGCCGGGGGAGCGTCCAGGGAAGCGATCGGGGGGATGGCCGGGGGAGCGCCCGGGAGAACGTTGCCGGGGGCGACGACCGGGGCGACGCCGCTGGTCACATCGCAGCATGACGGCCGCCGGCTGGTGGTGGCCGCGGTGGACGCCGCCGCGGCCGGGCTGGGGCTGCATGCCGGCATGCCGCTCGCCCAGGCGCAGGCGCTGGTGCCCGGCCTGGCGATCCACCCGGCCGAACCCGAGGCGGATGCGGCGGCGCTGCGCGACCTCGCCGCCTGGTGCCTGCGCTACGCTCCGCTGACCGCCCCCGCGCCGCCGGACGGGATCTGGCTGGACGTGACCGGCTGCGCCCACCTGCACGGCGGAGAGACGCGGCTGCTGCAGGACCTGACCCGCCGGCTGACCGCCCAGGGCCTGGCCGCCCGCGCCGCCATCGCCGACACGCCGGGCATGGCGCATGCGCTGGCGCGGTACAGGGAAGGGGGAGGAGGACAGGGAAGAGGGGAGGAGGAGGCACTGCCCCCACCGTCATGGCCGGCGAAGGCCGGCCATCCACGACTGTGTCATGCCGCAGGCACCCTGGAGGCACCCCGAGAAGACACGAAGGAAGTCGTGGATGGCCGGCCTTCGCCGGCCATGACGGCGGGGGGCCGCAGAACGCCGCCCCGACGCAAGGAACACAGAGCACCGCCCCGCCCCCAGGCCGGGCGCAGACCTCCTCCCCATCACCGCCCTCCGCCTGCCCCCCCACACCCTCCACGCCCTCCGCCTGCTCGGCCTGGAGCGGATCGGCCAGCTTCAGGCCCTGCCGCGCGCCCCGCTGACCCGCCGCTTCGGCCCGCTGGTCGCGCTGCGCCTGGACCAGCTCCAGGGCACGGTGTTCGAGCCGATCGACCCCGTCTTCCCCCCCGACCTGGCGCAGCACCGGCTGAGCTTCGTCGAACCGCTGCTCACCGCCGAAGCTTTCGCCACCGTGATCACCCGCCTGACCCGGACAGTCTGCGCCACGCTGGAACAGGCCGGCCAGGGCGCCCGCCGCCTGGATCTGATCTTCGAACGGGTGGACGGCACCACCCAGAGCCTCCGCGTCGGCACCGCCCGCCCGTCCCGCGACCCGCGCCACCTGGTTCGGCTGCTGGAGGAACGGCTGGAGCGGGTCGATCCCGGCCTGGGGGTGGAGGCGATGCGCCTGGTGGTGCCGCTGGCCGAACCGCTGGCCTACACCCAGGCCTCGCTGGCCGGGGACAGCGCCGGCGCGGACCTGTCGTCGCTGGTGGATCGGCTGGGCAACCGCCTGGGCGCCGCCCGGGTGTACCGCGCCGCCCCGGTGGAGAGCGACGTGCCGGAACGCTCGGTGCGGCGCGTGTCCGCCCTGGCGCCGCCCCGGCGCACTACCTGGCCCGAGCACCTGCCGCGCCCGGTGCGGCTGCTGGACCCGCCGCAGCCGGTGGACGCCATGGCGCTGCTGCCCGACCACCCGCCCGTCAGTTTCACCTGGCGCCGCGTGCGCCACCGCGTGCGCCGCGCCGACGGGCCGGAACGCATCGCCGGCGAATGGTGGAAGAGCGACGCCGAGATGCAGGCCACGCGCGACTACTTCCGGGTGGAAGACGAGCAGGGACGGCGCTTCTGGCTGTTCCGGCGGGGCGATGGGGAGGATGCGGCAACCGGCGATCTGCGCTGGTTCCTGCACGGGTTTTTCTGATCGGGGAGATTGGCCGATCGAGCCGGCTTCATCCCGTTGCGACCGTGTTTGCCGGCACTTGCGGTAAGCTTTCAACACGGAGAAAGGGGGAGGACCACGAAGGGCCACGGAGCCGGTGGTTGCACGACGGCCGTGGTGCCATCACCGACTCCTGTGGCCCTTCGTGGTCCTCGTTCTTCCTCCGTGTTGAAAGCTTATGCTTGGCTGCGGGCCACACCGGAAAAACGTGACCGTTTCATACGCAACCTGCATTACCTTTGACACACGGCGAGCCCTTCACCGTCATGGCCCGCGCAGGCGGGCCATCCACGTCTTTTCGTTGCTGCCGTCAACAAAGTCGTCGATGGCCGGCCTTCGCCGACCCTGACGGGGGGCGGCCAATCGTCAAGCGATACGCGGGCCGGTATCACTCACCCCGTTCCACCGGCGGATGATACTGCGGCGCCTCCCGCCGCTCCCGCAGGCCGTAGTCGCGCACGACCCGCACATCCAGGCGTCGCGCCGCATCCGGTCCGCCGCCGGCCTGCATCGCATCGGCATCCCGCCAGGACAGCAGCAGAAGCCGGCCGTCAGGATTGGTGACACCGTCGAACATGTCCCAGTCCACCAGGCCATCGGCCGCCGGCGGCGTTTCCACCGATGGCGTTTCCAGCACCGAGACAACATGCGCCGCGCCGGTTTCGGTTTCATCCAGGCGCGACTGCGGCCGGGGCATACCGTTCTCGCGCATCACCTCGCCGACGCGCAGGTGATAGTCGCGAAACACCTCGTTGCGTCCCCTGGCCTGGATCGCATGGTGTCCGCCATGCGTGCGCCAGCGGATCAGCGCCTTTTCGTCGCGCCACAATGACAGCGACAGCAGGCGCCCCTCATGACGGCGGCTGCGGAAGCGCAGGTTCTCCACGAAACCGTCGATGCGCTCCAGTTCCGGACGCAGCGCGCCGGCGTAGCGCAGGTAGTCCTCCCAGCGCTCGGGACGCGGCTCCACCTCGAACAGCACGGCAAACATGCTTAGATCCTCCTCTACGCCGATCGCGGCCGGCGGCGATGCCGGCCGTATATGGCGATCACGGGCAGATCAGGCTTGCGCCGATGCTTCGTCGCGGAACGAAGCATCGCCGCCGGTGCCGGAGGTCGTGCGTGGACCCGGGCCGGTCAGCCGCGACGGCTGCGTGCCCATTCCTCGTAGCGGGCCTTGTTCTCGGCGTTCGGCGGATACAGGCCGGGCAGGGACGCGCCCTGGCTGACCTGGGTCATGATCCACTCCTCCATGCGCTCCTGCTCGAACGCCGCGTCCACCACGTCCGGCAGCAGCTTCTGCGGGATCACCACCGCGCCGTCATCGTCCACCATGATGATGTCGTCGGGGAAGATCGCCACGCCGCCGCAGCCGACCGGCTCCTGCCAGTTGACGAAGGTCAGGCCGGTGACCGAGGCCGGGGCGGCATAGCCCTGGCACCACACCGGCAGGTTGGACTCCAGCACGCCCTTCACGTCGCGCACCACGCCGTCGGTGACCAGCGCCGCAACGCCGCGCCTGTGCATGCGCGCGCACAGGATGTCGCCGAAAATACCGGCATCGGTGACGCCCATCGCATCGACCACGGCGATGCAGCCTTCCGGCATGTCCTCGATCGCGGCGCGGGTGGACCGCGGCGACGACCAGGATTCCGGCGTCGCCAGGTCCTCGCGCGACGGCACGAAACGCATGGTGAAGGCGGGGCCGATCAGCTTCGGCTGGCCGGCGCGCAGCGGCTTCGGCCCGCGCATCCACACGTTGCGCAGCCCCTTCTTCAGCAGCACGGTGGTGATGGTGCCGGTCGAAACGGTGGCGAGTTTCTTGGCGATGGCGGCGTCAAGCGGCATGGCAGGCTCCGTGCGGCGAACGAATTGCGGATATCAGGAGGCGGGAATACTGCGCCGGGCCGGCGGCAAATGCCAGGGCGGGTCGGGCCGACGGCGGATCAGCCGGCCCGGTGGAGGATCGCGTTCACCTCGTGCAGCAACTGCCACTGGGAGACGGCGTCCGCCTGCGGATGGATCACCCGCACATGGCCGTTCGGACCTACCAGCATCAGCACGTTCTCATGCGTGATGTCGTAGTTCACCTTCGCCTTGTCCGCGAGCGGATTGGCGACGATCGGCTGCGGCGTGTCACCGCCGACCAGCGCCGCGCTGTTCTGATCGCCGGCATCGGAACCGGTATCCACGACCTTCTCGTAACCCACGTGGTAGCCGGCGGTGACGATGCGGCGGATCTGCTGCGGCGTGCCGGTCAGGTACTGCCAGTGCAGGTCCTTCGGGTTCCAGCCATATTCCTTGAGGAATCCACGCATCTGCTTCGGCCCGGTGCCGGCGGGATCGACGTCGAAGGCGACAAGCTGCACGCGCTTGTCCAGGCCGCTGCTGGCCAGCAGATGCTCGAAGCCGACCAGGTGCGCCGCGATGATCGGGCAGAACGTGGTGCAATACGGAAACAGGAAGGTCACCACCCGCACCTTGCCGCGGAATGACGACGATGAAACCTTCTGTCCCACCTGGTTTGTCAAATCATGATAGCTGGGGGCGGCGAACAGCACCGGCGGCGCCGCGGATCTGTTCGCATGTGTCCGGCCCAGCAACCACCCGCCCACGCCGGCGAGAACCAGGCACAGCACCAGCATCCCGCCCCACAGCGGGCCACGCCAGGAAGTCTTCCGTGTTTCCGTCATCGGGCTGCAGTCTCAACCGGCCAGCATGATCGGCAGCGGTCTAGGTCCGCGGAGCACCGGTTGGCAAGGGCAGCGGTTGCGCGCGCCCGCCGGTGGCGCTGCCTGCCACGTCATGGCCGGCGCAGGCCGGCCATCCACGACTCTCCTTCGGTGCGGTGCGGAAAAGCCGTGGGTGGCGGGTCTTCACCCGCCACGACGCGCGTAGCGACACCGCCGGCGGGCGCGCGTGTCCCGCCACGACGTTGCAGCCTCAGTAGCCGATCGGCTTCGGCAGGGCCGGGACCCACTTGCCGTCCTTCACCACGCACAGGAACGACTCGTTCGACCCCTGGTGCTTCGTCTTGCTGAAGCTGATGGTCGGCGAGCCGAAAATGTCGTGGTAGTCCTTGATGCTTTCCATCCCACTGACGAAGCTGTCGGTGGTCAGGTTCTTGCCAGCCTTCTTCAGCGCTTCCACGACCACCTGCGCGCCGGTGTAGCCGATCTGCGCGGCGAAGTTCGGCTCGTTGCCGAACTTCTTCTTGTACTCCTCGACGAAACGCCGCCACCTTCGGATCGTTGCCGGTTGCCGCCACGAACAGCATCGGGGTCATCGAGTAGAACCCCTCGGTGACGCCGCCGGGAACCTCCGCCACCGCCGCATCATAGCTCGCGGCCTGGCCGAGCATATCGACCTTCCAGCCGATCTTGCGGACGGAGGAAATGATCTGCACGGTGTCGCGCACGATGCCGCCGACCAGGATCAGGTCGCAGTTGGCATCGCGCATCTTTGCCACCGCGGCGGTGAAATCGACGTCGGTCGGCTTGTGCAGCGTCTCCGCCGCCAGCTTCATGTTCAGCGCCTTCAGCTCGTCGCGTGCGCCGTCCATCACGTCACGGCCGAAGTCGGTGTCCTCCGACATGGCGCAGACGGTCTTCTTGCCCTTCTCCTGCACGAAGTATTTCACGCCGGCGCGCATCTGGTCGTAGTACGACGATCCCAGGCCGAACTTCAGGTGGTTCAGCGGGTAGTACATCGACCGCGCCGAGGTCAGCGGGAACACGTTGGGCACGCCCATCTTCAACTGCTCGGGCATGGTGGCGTTGTTCATCGGCGTGCCGCCGTTGGCCACCATCATGAACACGTGGTCGCGGTGCAGCAGCTTGTTGGATGCCTGCACGGCGCGCGGCACGCGGTACTGGCTGTCCTCGACGATGTAGTCGATCTTGCGGCCGTCGATGCCGCCCTTGGCGTTGACGTCATCGAACACCATGCGCCAGGAGTTCGAGTTGTTCACGCCCCACATCGCGGTAACGCCGGACAGGTCGGTATGGGTGCCGATCTTGATCTGTGTCGGCGTGACGCCTTGCGGGCCGGCGGCCATGGCAGTGGTGGCGACTGCTGCCGCGGCGGCAGCAGTCAGCAGGAACTTGAGCATTGTGAACGTCTCTCCTTCGGTATCGCGGTATTGCTGCCGCGTTGACACGCCCGTCGGCGCCCGGGTGGTGTCTTATGCCTCCACGGGAAGTGCGCCGTATCTCTTGCTTGCGGTCGGCGTCGCGGGCCGGGCGGCATCGACCGGTGTCACGGTGATGCCGAGTGCCGAGGTCCAGGCCTGCAACACCGGCGTCAGTGCCGCACTGGTGTAGGCAAGCCGCAGGCGTACCAGGCCCAGTTCGCGCCGCACCTGTCGCAGCACCAGGGCGCGGGCCAGCCAGCCGCCGGCCCCGCCGGATTGGCCGGCGGAGATCGCCACGCGGTACAGCAGGCGCTGCAGCGGCGTGGCTGCCGCCGCGGCGTCGGTAATGCGCTTGTGCAACTCCGACCAGACCGCCGCATCCGCGCCCAGCACGGTGGGTTGCACCTGCTGCAGGTTCTCGATGGCGGTGTCCGGGTTTTCCAGGTAGTTGCTGATGATTCCACTATCCAGCGCGAAATACAGGCCCAGCACGTGCTCGGCCATGTCCGCCATCGGCAGCAGGACCAGGCGTTCGTCGCCGCGGCGTGGCTGCAGGTGCGTGCGGGCGTCGGCGATGCGGCGCAGGATGTCGCCATGCGTCAGGGTGCGCGTGCCGCCCGGTGCCATGTGCAGCAGGGCAGGGTGCTGTTCGGTGATCGCGGCAATGCCGTCCTGCCAGGCGCGCCGGTCCGCGTCGTCCTGCCGCGCGCCGCGATCGAGGAATTCGGCGAAACTTTCGCAGCCGTCATCGGCAAAGTCGCGCAATCCGATCATGTCGAAGATGACGATGCGCTGCAGCGCCGGGCAGCGGTCACGCACGGCGAGCGCCTTGTCGAGCTGTTCCTCGCTCTCGACGAACAGCACGCGGCAGGCGGAATCGCGCAGCATGTCGCCGACCTGTTCGTCCGTGCTGTCCGGCGGCAGGCCCAGGCTGACGCCGCCGGCGCTGAGGATGCCCAGGTCGGCGGTCACCCATTCGGGGCGGGTTTCCGCCAGCACGCCGGCGACATCGCCGCGACGCAGGCCCAGCGCCCGCAGCGCCATGCCGGCGTTTTGCATGCGCGTGCCGAGCTCCGACCAGGGTACGGCTTTCCAGATGCCGCGGTCCTTCTTACGCAGAATGGTCGCATCGCCGTGTTCGGCAACGCGTTGCAGCACCATCGCGGGGATGCTGGCGGCCGTCTGGTTCAGTGCCATAGCCGCTTCCTCTTGTAACGTCGCTGGCCGCGGATGCCCGCGTCTTTCTGGCCGAGGTAGAATTCCTTGATCGTGTCAGTCTGCATCAGCTTCGCGCAACTGTCGCCCATGACGATGCGGCCGACTTCCAGCACGTAGCCGTAATCCGCGGTTTGCAGCGCGATGTGGGCGTTCTGTTCGACCAGCAGGATGGCGACGCCCTGTTCCTGGTTGATGCGTCGGATGATGCCGAAAATCTGCTGCACCAGCAGGGGTGACAGGCCCAGCGAGGGTTCGTCCAGCAGCAGCAGCTTGGGGCGGCCCATCAGCGCGCGGGAGATCGCCAGCATCTGCTGCTCACCGCCGGACAGCAGGCCGGCGCGCTGGTGTTCGCGTTCCTTCAGCCGGGGAAAGTAGTTGAAGCAGAGCTCCAGGTCCTGCGCGACTTCGGTTTTGTTGCGGCGGGTGTAGGCGCCCATCAGCAGGTTTTCGTGCACGGTCAGGAAGGGGAAAACCTCGCGGCCTTCCGGCACGTGGCAGATGCCCAGGCGCATCACCTGGTCGGGCGCCATGTGGGCGATGTTGTGGCCTTCGAACATCACCTGGCCGCGCTCGGGGTCCAGCACGCCGGAGACGGTGCGCAGCACGGTGGTTTTCCCCGCGCCGTTGGCGCCGAGCACGGTGACGATCTGGCCGGGGGAGACTTCCAGGCTGACGCCGCGGATGGCCTGGATCGGGCCATAGAACGTCTCGATGGCATTCACGGAGAGAAGGGGGCCTGCCTGGGCGCCCCGGCCTTCGGTCCTCGGCTGCACCTGCATCACGCGGCGGCCTCCCCGCCGATATAGGCGCGCACCACGTCGGGGTGGTTCTGCACCTCGTCGGGCGTGCCCAGCGCCATGACCTTTCCGTAGTTCAGCGCCATGACGCGGTCGGAGACCTGGCGCACCAGGTTCATGTCGTGCTCCACCATGATCACGGTAATGCCGAGGTCCTTCTTGATGTCCTCGATCCAGAAGCCCATGCCCTCGGTTTCCTCCACGTTCAGTCCGGAGGACGGTTCGTCCAGCAGCAGCAGCTTCGGTTCGATGCACAGCGCGCGCCCCAGTTCCACCACCTTGCGCACGCCGTAGGGCAGGTTGGCGATCAGCGTGTCGCGGTAGCGCTGCAGGCCGAGGAAGGCGATCACGTCTTCCACTTTCTCGCGGTGCGCCAGTTCGTCGCGGCGGCTGCGCGGCAGGAACAGCACCTGTTCCAGCACGCCGGTCTGCGCGTGGCAGTGGCGGCCGATCAGCAGGTTCTGCAGCAGCGAGGCGTTGGCGAACAGCTCGATGTTCTGGAAGGTGCGGGCGATCCCGCGGGAGGCGATGTGGTGCGGCGGCACCCGGGTGATGTCGCGGTCCTCGAAGACCAGTTTGCCGTCGGTCGGGTTATAGATGCGGCTGATCAGGTTGAAGATCGTGGTCTTGCCGGCGCCGTTCGGGCCGATGATGGAGAACACCTCGCCCTGCTGCACCTCGAAGTTCACGGCATCGACGGCGCGGATGCCGCCGAAGCGGATGGACAGGTCCTGTGCGGCGAAGAAGGTCATCGCAGCCGCTCCGATCGTGCGTAGGATTTCTGCCGCCGGAAGCCGGTGCGGCGTTTCAGCGGGTAGGCCTGGAACCAGTGCTTGATCTTCAACCACCGCCCGTAGATCCCGCCCGGTTCGAACAGGATCACCAGCACCAGCACCAGGCCGAACAGCGACGGTTCCAGCCCCGGCATGCGGCCGATGCCGAAGGGCAGCGTGTCGCGCACCATGGCGATCGCCTGCGGCAGCAGTCGCACGAAGATCGCGCCGAAGATCGCCCCGTGCAGCGAGCCCAGCCCACCGACGAACACGATGGTGACGAACTGCACCGACAGCAGCACGTCGAACGAATCCGGCGCCAGGTAGCGCACGTAATGCGCGAACAGCGCGCCGGCCAGGCCGGTCATGAAGGCGCTGATGCCGAACGCATAGGTCTTGTACCGCGCCAGGTGAATGCCCATGCTCTGCGCGGAGATCTCGCTGTCGCGGATCGCCACCAGCGCGCGCCCGAATGGTGAGCGCAGCAGGTTCGCCGACACCCACAGCACGAACACCAGCACGGCGAGCGAGACGTAGTAGATGCCGGTCGCGCTATCCAACGGAATGCCGAACAGCGTGGGCGTCGGCACGGGGAAGCCGTCGAATCCACCGGTCACCGAATCCCATTTCTGGAACACCGTGCCGACGATGCTGCCGAAGGCCAGCGTGGCGATCGCCAGGTACAGCCCGCTCATGCGCAGCGTGGGAATGCCGATCGCCACGCCGAATACCGCGGTGAACAGGCCGGCCACGGGCAGGGAGACGATGAACGGCACGCCGTGTTTCAGCAGGATGGCGTTGGTATAGGCGCCGATGCCCAGGAACGCCGCGTGGCCCAGGCTGATCAGCCCGGTATAGCCGATCAGCAGCATCAGCCCGACGCCGGCGATGGCGAAGATGAACACGGCGCCGAGTTCGCCCACGTAGAACTCGCCCGTCACCTGCGGGATCAGCAGCAGCGCGACGAACAGCAGGCCGTACCAGAACAGGTCGCCCTTGTGGCGCCACAGCGTGAGGTCCTGGCGGTAGTCGGTGCGGAACAGGTAACGCATACGACTACACCCGCTTTCCCATTCGTTCGGCGAACAGTCCCTGCGGCCGCAGGATCAGCATCGCCAGCAGAACCACGTTGGCGCTGACTTCCTGGAAGCCGGCGGGGAGGAAGTAGCCGGCCAGTTGCTCCACCACGCCGACGATCACGCCGCCGACCAGGGCGCCGGGAATGCTGCCGAAGCCGCCGATCACCGCCGCGGCGAAAGCCTTGATGCCCAGGAAGCCCATGTTCACGTCGATCATCGACACCGGCGACAGCAGGATGCCGGCCAGGGCGGCGACTCCGGCGCTGATCGCCCAGATCAGGGAGAACACGCGCCGCACCGGGATTCCCATGTAATAGGCGGCGAGCTGGTTCTGCGACGACGCCTGCATGGCGACGCCCAGCCGGGTCTTGCTGAAGAACAGGTACAGCACCAGGCAGAGCAGGACGGTGCCGACGATGATGGACAGGTTGTCCTGCCCCAGGATCAGCCCGCCGACATGCACGGTCTTGTTGGTGAACGGCGTCTCGAAGCCGACCGAGTCGTAGCCCCAGGTGATTCCGGCCGCGGCGCGGAAAATGAAGCCCAGGCCCAGCGTCAACATCACCACCGCGAATTGCGGCTGGCCGATGACCCGTCGCAGCACGATCGCGTCCAGCGCGTAGCCGAAGGCGGCGGTGATGGCGATCGCAAGCGCCGCGCCGATCCAGTAGTTCAGGCCCCAGTGCGCGATCAGGCTGAAGGCGAAGAACCCGCCCAGCATCATGATGTCGCCCTGGGCGAAGTTCACCATCTCGGTCGCCTTGTAGATCAGGACGAATCCGAGGGCGATCAGCCCATAGATACAGCCAGCGGCGGCGCCATTCACCACCAGCTGCAACAGGCGTGCAGCATCTTCCACTGCGAACGACCTCCCTTAACTTTGGGGGGTCGTCGGTCGGACCCCGTCTTGAACGTGAGCTAACGATAGGATGGAGGATTCGTAACCGTCAATCGGGTGTCGGAGGGCAAAGCGATGATTCCTGCGCCGTCGGGGCTCCATTCCGGTTCCGCGTCTTGCCCGGTCCCGCGTGCCCGCAACGTGGCCTTCCCCGGCTCATTTGGTAGGATGGGTTTGCAGTGGAGGCTCAGGCGATGAGCGAGTACGAGACCGATTTGCTGATCTGGAGTGAGCGCCAGGCGGATCTGTTACGCCGCATGGGTACGGGTGAGCGTGTCAACGACCAGGTCGATTGGCAGAACGTTGCGGAGGAAATCGAATCCTTGGGCCGAAGCGACAAGCGTGAGCTGCACAGCCGAGTCGCCACCATTCTGGAGCATCTGATCAAGCTGCAGGTATCGCCGGCGCGCGAGCCGCGGGCCGGATGGCGGGAAACAATCGTGCGTCAGCGCGGGCAAATCCGGCGATTGCTCAGGGATTCGCCCAGCCTGCGCCCGACGATCCCGGTCGTCATCGCGGAGGAGCTTTCGACGGCCATCGAGGATGCGACGGCGGCCCTGGAAAGCTATGGCGAGCCGGCTGTTCCGGCCGACATGACCTTCACCGCGGAACAGGTGCTCGGCCCGTGGCTTCCCACGTGACTGGCTGATCGGCACAGGCCATGGCTCGTGGGCAAGCGCCCGATGGTCAGGCTTTGACGCCCGGCTTGCTGCGGGCCGCATTCTGTCGAGGGCATTTCTCCACGCGCCCCGCGACCCTATGTTCCTTCCGTGCCGACACGCTCCTCCCCACCCGCCGACCTGTTCGGCCCTGCCACCGCCCCGGAACCCACCGGCGGGGCCCACGCGGCTGCGCGCCCGCTGGCCGACCGCCTGCGCCCGCGCGCGCTGGACGAGGTGGTGGGCCAGGACCACCTGGTGGGCCCCGAGGGCACGCTGACCCGCATGCTGGCCCGCGGTTCCCTGGCGTCGCTGGTGCTGTGGGGGCCGCCGGGGGTGGGCAAGACCACCATCGCCCGGCTGCTCGCCGCCCGCGCCGGCCTGCATTTCGTGCAGATCTCCGCGGTGTTCTCCGGCGTCGCCGACCTCAAGCGCGTGTTCGAGGAAGCCGCCCGCCGCCGCCGCACCGGTGACGGCACGCTGCTGTTCGTGGACGAGATCCACCGCTTCAACCGCGCCCAGCAGGACGGATTCCTGCCGGTGGTGGAAGACGGCACCATCACCCTGATCGGCGCCACCACCGAGAACCCGTCCTTCGAACTCAACGGCGCGCTGCTGTCGCGCTGCCAGGTGCTGGTGCTGCGCCGGCTGGACGACGCCGCGCTGGAGCTGCTTCTGGCCCGGGCGGAACAGGAACTCGACCGCACCCTGCCGCTGACCGCGGAAGCCCGCGCCGCCCTGCGCGCCATGGCCGACGGCGACGGCCGCTACATCCTGAACATGGCGGAGCAGATCGCCGCCCTGCCGCCCGATACCCCGGCTCTGGACTCCGCTGCCCTGTCGTCGCTGCTGGCCAAACGCGCCGCGCTGTACGACAAGGACCGGGAGGAGCACTACAACCTGATCTCCGCGCTGCATAAGTCGCTGCGCGGGTCGGACCCGGATGCGGCGCTCTACTGGTTCGCCCGCATGCTGGCCGGCGGCGAGGACCCGCGCTACATCGCCCGCCGCCTGACCCGGTTCGCCGCCGAGGATATCGGCATGGCCGACCCCAACGCCCTGCCGCAGGCCCTGGCCGGCTGGGAAACCTACGAACGCCTCGGCTCGCCGGAGGGCGAACTGGCGCTGGCGCAGGTGGTGGTTTACCTGGGCACCGCGCCCAAATCGAACGCGCTGTACACCGCCTACGGTGCGGCGCGGGCGTCCGCCAAGGCCACCGGCAGCCTGATGCCGCCGGCGCACATCCTCAACGCGCCGACAAAACTGATGAAGGAGCTCGGCTACGGTGCCGGCTATGCCTACGACCACCAGGCGGAGGACGCGTTCTCCGGCCAGAATTATTTCCCGGACGACATGCCGCGGCAGCAGTTCTACCAGCCGCGCGGCCGCGGGTTCGAACGCGAGATCGCCAAGCGGCTGGAATACTGGGCCAGGCTGCGGGACGAGCGGAACGCGGATGAAGGCCCGGATGCCGATGGGTGAACACGGACGCCGCGGAGCAACGGCGGTCGGGTCGCGATCTCCGTCGTCCCGGACGGCGAAAATGGGTATCAGCCACCCAAGCCCCCCCAGGACGGCGAAAATGGGTATCAGCCACCCAAGCCTCCCCAGGACGGCGAAAATGGGTATTAGCCGTCACCCCAGCCCCCGTCATGGCCGGGCTCGACCCGGCCATCTACCCCGGAACGATCGGGTTGCCAGAGGGCCGGCGGATGCCCGATCACCCTGGGTAGATGGCCGGGGCAGCCCCGGCCATGACCACGGGGTAGAGCGGAGCGCGATCCCGAAGGCCGGTCATTCCGCATTGCCCCCGGCCGCGCGCGCTAAAGTCGTGGGTGGCGGGCCTTCGCCCGCCACGCCGTGGTACGGAAGGACGGGTACTCATCGCCCGTGTCCATTGGTATCCGGGGCTATCCCCAGCGATCGCGACCACACAGCCCCCGAATCGGACCACCCCATGACCGCCGGCCTGCACACCGTCACCACCGACGAGGCCGACATCCGGCTCGACCGCTGGTTCCGTCGCCACTTCCCCGGCCTGCCGCAGAGCGCCATCCAGAAGTTCTGCCGCACCGGCCAGATCCGTGTGGACGGCCACCGCGCGGAGGCCGCCACCCGGCTCGCCCCCGGCCAGTCGGTGCGCGTCCCGCCGCTGCCGGTCGCGCCACCGCCCAACAAGGCCAAGGCACCGGCCGCGGAAATCGACCCGGCCACCGCCCGCGACCTCCAGCGCCTGGTGATCTACCGCGACGACCAGGTGATCGTGCTGAACAAGCCGCACGGCCTGCCGGTACAGGGTGGGCCCGGCATCACCCACCACCTGGACGGGCTGCTGGACGCCCTGCGTTTCGGCGCACCCGACCGCCCGCGGCTGGTGCACCGGCTGGACCGCGACACCTCCGGCGTGCTGCTGCTGGCGCGCACCCCCGGCGTGGCCGCGAAGCTCGCCGCTGCGTTCCGCACCCGGGCGGTGCAGAAAACCTACTGGGCGGTGGTCGCCGGACGCCCGGTGCCGGTGGAGGGCCGCATCGACCTGCCGCTGAAGCGCATCACCGGTGGCCGCGGCGAACGCACCGAGGCCGCCGAACGGGACGATCCGGAGGCGACCCGCGCCATCACCGACTATCGCACGCTGGACAATGCGGCACAGAAACTCGCCTGGCTGGAGCTGCAGCCGCTGACCGGGCGCACCCACCAGTTGCGTGTCCACTGCGTGGCACTGCAGGCGCCGATCGTCGGCGACGTGAAATACGCCCGGCCGGACCAGAACAACGCGTTCAGCGCCAGCATCGCCGGCCTGGCGCCGGAGTTGCACCTGCATGCGCGCGCGCTCTCGCTCCCGCACCCTTCCGGTGGCACACTGACCGTCGAAGCCGATCTGCCGCCGCATATGCGGCAGACGTTCCGCACCCTCGGATTCCACGCGCCGGCGGCGGCCTCGCCGCAGCGGCGGCCCGGCAAGCGCGGCTCCTGAGCCCCCGGGCACGACCAATAAAGGGAGACTAATGCGGCGAGCCATTCGCATCGCTCTGATCACTTTCGCCGTGCTGCTGGTGCTGGTGATCGCGGCCGGCGCCATCGCCATCGCCCGGTTCGATCCGAACAGTTTCAAGCCACGCATCGCCGAGGCCGTGCAGCAGGCCACCGGCCGCACGCTGACCCTGAACGGGCCGATATCCCTGCGCCCGTCGCTGTGGCCCACGGTGGAGCTGCGCGACGTCAGCCTGGCCAACCCGCCCGGCTTCTCCCGCCCGCAGATGGCGACGCTGCAGCGGCTGGACGTGCAACTGGCGCTGTGGCCGCTGCTGTTCCGCCGCATCGAGATCGAGCGGCTGGTCCTGGTCCACCCCGACATCCGGCTGGAGACCAACGCCAAGGGCCAGGCCAACTGGGCGTTCGGCGCCGCGCAACAGAAACCCGCCGCATCCCCGGCCGATTTGCAGCCGGCCGGCGAGCCCGGCGGCACGCAGATCAGCGTCGATCACCTGCGGATCGAGAACGGAACGCTGAGTTACCGAGACGCCGCCACCGGCCATGTCATGACCCTGACGCTGCACCGGTTCGCGGCCGACGCCACGTCGCGGCAGAAGCCGCTGCATGTTTCGGCCGACGCTTCCTATGACGGCACCCCGTTCACCCTGATGGCGACGCTGGGCCCGCTGCAGCGCCTGCTGACGCCGGCGGCCAGCAGCCCGTGGCCGGTGCGGGCCAGCCTGCATGTCGGCGCCGCGAAACTCAGCGCCGAAGGGTCGATCCGCCAGCCGCTGCAGGGCCAGGGCTACGATGTGGCGCTGATCGGCAACATTCCCGACCTGGCGACCCTGTCGCCGATGCTGCCCGGCACGCGGCTGCCGCCGTTGCACGACGTGCGGTTCTCCACCCGGCTGCGCGATCAGGGGCATGCGATGCCGGAGGTCACCGCGCTGACGCTGCAGGCGGGTGCATCCGACCTGGGCAGCATCCAGCCCGGCCTGCGGCTGCAGGCCCTGAAAGTGTCGGCGCCGAACCTGACCCAGCCGATGCAACTGCACCTTCAGGCTCAGCTTTCCGGCGCGCCGCTGACCCTGGCCGGCACGCTCGGCCCGCCGGCCGCATTGCTGGAACCACCGACCGCCAGGGCGGCGCCGTATCCGGTGGACCTGACCGGCCAGGCCGCCGGCGCCAGGCTCGCGGTGAAGGGGAGCATCGCCCAGCCCGCGGTCCTGCGGGGAGTCGATCTGCAGGTCAGCGCACAGGCAGCCAACCTGGCGACGCTGACGCCGGTGGTGCATCACCCGATGCCGGCGCTGAAGTCGGTTTCCTTCGATGCGCGGCTGACCGACACCGGCGGCGGCCTGGCCAGGGGCGTGGCGCTGCGCAACATGAAGCTGGCCATGCCGGACGCCGATGTCTCCGGCGACATGCGCGTGGCCCTGGGCGCCGTGCCGGACATCACGGCGAAGCTGGATGCGACGCGGATCGATGCCGACAAGCTGATGGCGGCGTTCCGGCCGGCCGCTCCGCAGGCAGCGCCGTCGTCGGCCCCGGCCCCGAGCCATCCCGCGCCAACCCATCCCGCACCGGCGTCCTCCGGCCCGTTGATTCCCGACACCCCGCTGCCGTTCAAGCTGCTGCGGGCGGCCAACGCCAACATCCATTTGGCCGCGAAGGCGGTGACCTCGGGCGGGGTGCAGTACCGCAACATCGCCGCACACCTTGTGCTGCAGGGCGGCAAGCTGCGGCTGGATCCGGTGACCGCCGATGTGCCGGGGGGGCATCTGGCCATGACCGTCAGCGCCGACGGCAGCGTTGCCCGGCCGCCGGTGGCGGCCACCGTGCGGGCGCCGTCGCTGGCGCTGAAGCCGCTGCTCGCGGCGCTGCACCAGCCCGACTATGCCACCGGCAACCTGGAGGTGCTGGCCGACCTGCACGGCGCCGGCACCTCGCCGCACGCCATCGCCGCCACGCTGGACGGCAACATCGGCCTGGCGCTGGCCAACGGCACAGTTGATGCGAATCTGCTGCAGAAACTGCTTGGCCCGGCGCTGGCAAAGGCCAATCTGCTGACCCTGTTGGCGCATGGTGGGACCAGCAAGGTTGAATGTTTCGCGTTCCGTATGGATGCAAAGCACGGTATCGGCCAGGTGAAGACGCTGGCGCTCAGCTCCTCGATGCTGTCGTTCGACGGCGGCGGCAGCGTGAACCTGGGGACGGAGACACTGGCGCTGACCCTGCGTCCGCAGGGGCGGATCGGCGGCACCGGTTTCGTGGTGCCGTTGACCATCTCCGGCAGCCTGCGCAACCCGGCGGTTTCGGTGAACCCGGTCGGGGCGGCCTCGAACCTGGGCGCGCTGGCCGGCGTCATCGGCAGCAACAACCCTCTTGGCGCCATTGCCGGGGCACTGCAGGGCGGCCAGCCGGTCGGGCAGGGCGTGTCGTGTGCCGGCCCGCTGGCGATCGCCCGCGGTCAGAAGCCGCCGCCACAGCCCGCCAGCCCGAAGACCACCCAGTCGGCGCCGGCCGCAAAGCCGCAGGCGCCGAACCCGGCCGATCTGCTGAAGCAACTGTTCCACTGAGGTTGAGGCTATCGTCGTGAAGCGCTTCTGGGATGCTGCAACGGTTGCCGAACAGGCGGACGGCTATGCCGTGTTGCTGGACAAGCGCCCGATGCACCTGCCGGGCGGCGGCGTGCTGCGGGTGCGCTCGGCGCGACTGGCCGCGGCGCTGGCGGCGGAGTGGCAGCAGGCCGGTGGCGGCAAGGGCGGGGAGATGAGCTTCGCCGACACGCCGCTCACGCGCCTGGCCGGCACGGCGCAGCAGCGCATCGCGCCGGACCCGGACCCCATTGTGGATGCGATCGCGCGCTACGGCGAGAGCGACCTGCTCTGCTACCGTGCCGACTCGCCCGAGGCGCTGGTGCAGCGCCAGATCCAGGACTGGCAGCCCTGGCTGGACTGGGTGGCGCTGACCTACGACGCGCCATTGCGGGTGACCACCGGCATCGGTCATGTGCGCCAGCATCACGACAGCATCCGGGCGCTGCGCAACGCGGTGGCGGTGCTGGACGCGGATGCGCTGGCCGGCCTGGGCATCGCCGTGCCGGCCCTGGGCAGCCTGGTGCTGGGGTTGGCGCTGGCGGCGGGGAAACTGGATGCGCCCACCGCGTTCCAACTGGGCTGCCTGGACGAACTGTTCCAGGCCGAGCAGTGGGGCGGGGATGCGGAGGCGGAGGCGCGCCGGCGGGCGATTGCCGAGGATATCGACCTGGCCGCCCGCTACATCATGCTGACACGGGAGACGCTGCCGTGACTGCCAAGCGCCTGATCATCAGCGGCCGCGTCCAGGGCGTCGGCTATCGCGACTGGATGGTGCAGACGGCGCGTACGCTGGGGGTGTCCGGCTGGGTGCGCAACCGGGTGGACGGTTCGGTGGAGGCGCTGGTGGCCGGCGACGTGGCCTCGGTGGAGGAGTTGTCGCGTCTCTGCCGGCGGGGGCCGCGCATGGCGGAGGTGACCAGCATCGACGAGGACATGGCCGACCCGCCGGAATATCCGGGGTTCCGCCAGGTCCCGACTTCTCTGATTGCTGACCCTCGGTTGCTGATCCGACCGTCGTGGTGGGCGCAGGCTCGCCAGCCACGACGTCGCTCATGGCGACATCGAAAGTCGTGGATGGCCGGCCGGAGCCTGTCCTTGGGCGTGCATCCGGCGCGACCCGTGGGCCGGCCACGCCGCTGAATGCACAGCCGTGTCGAACTTGATACGGGTTGACATCAGGTGCCGCCGCGGCGGTCGTCGAAAAATTCATGCCGGTGCGCCAGTCGCTTTGCAATGGGACGACGGCGGCCTGCACGACAACATGATCTCTTGATTGTCGGTGAACCTTTGCCGCGGGCGGGCGTTCTGGTCGCAATCCAGCGCACGCACGGTGCGAGTAAAAGGAACTGTTGCCGGACCGCGCGTGGTTTCGCAACGATCTGATACTTTTTCCATGGCAACGGTTGCATCAGCCTGCAGAAGCTCAGGTTTCGTCGTACGCGACGGGCTGTGCCTCGGCCGGATGGCCTGCGACCGCCATCATGGGGTGTGTGCGCGTTCCCGAGAACGGAGGGCGAATGATGAATATGAAGATGCTATTTGGAACGACGGCGCTGGCGGCGGTTCTGGCAATCGGCGCGCCCGGACTGGCATCGGCGCAGACCCAGGGGCAGAATGGCTCGTCCGGGGCCGCGACCGCGCAGACGCAGGCCAATGCCAACACGAACGGCGCGTCCGGCCCCACTGTGGGCGTGAAGGAACCGGCGCCTCAGGTCACGGTGAAGGAACCGCAGCCGAACGTGACGGTGAACCAGCCGAAGCCGAACGTGGTGGTGCACCAGCCGAAGCCTCAGGTCGCCGTGAAGCAGCAGAAGCCCGAGGTGAGCGTGCAGGAGCAGCGCCCTCAGGTGACGGTGCACGAGCAGAAGCCCGACGTGACGGTCCACCAGGCGAAGCCGGACGTGGCGGTGCAGCATTCAGGCCAGCCGGACGTGAACGTGCAGCGGACCGGCCAGTCGCAGGTCAAGGTGGTGCATCCGAACGAGGCGCAGAACCAGCATGAGGCCAATCCCGGCGCGAACACGCCCGGCAACGGGCAGAACCAGGCGAATGCCGGTGCGAGCACGTCCGCTAACGGCCAGAACCAGGCGAACGCCGGTACAATTCGACCGCTTCGGTGAAGGTTTTCGGACGCCGGCCGTCGCAGGCCGCGCGTCTGGGCATGGGGCCGGCGTACGAAAACCGCCCAAGCACGAACCCGCGGGGATGCGGCGATGGTCTATGGGGATTTCGAGTTTTGCTCGGTTGAGGTAGTTACGCAACCGGCTCGTCGCTGGCGTTGTCGGGAAGTTGGCGAGTGATATTTTGCGCCGGGCGAGGCCAGGATCGGGATTTGGCCGCGGCTGACATGCAGCCGTGTGGCGCTGATCATGGTTAAGGACGCATCAGGAGGCATTCGCCGTAACGGTGGTGTTGCGGCGTGAGGTGAGCGCGAGCCGTGCCGGATCACGAGGGGGTGCTCCCGGTTGATGCAGGCGCGTGAGGTGGCGCGCGTGGTTGCCTCCATCGCCCGAAGGTCTCGATGATGGTCATGCGCCCGCCGCAGCAGGGACAGGGCGGCAGCCAATCGGGCGGTTCCGGCGCTTCGACGGGTTCCGGCGGCGGCGCCACGGCAAGCAGTTCGCGGGCACGCGTGATACTGGCTTTGCGTGCGGAACTGGCGAGCAAGCCGTAATGGCGGATGCGGTGGAAGCCACGTGGCAGGACGTGGAGCAGGAAGCGGTGGATGAACTCGTGCGGCGCGAGGGTCATGACGCGCTGCCGCTCGAGACCGTCGCGGCGGTAATCCTTGTAGCGGAAGGTGACGCCGGTCGCGTCGAACGCGATCAGGCGCCGGTTGGAGATGGCGACCCGGTGGGTATAGCGCGAGAGATAGGCGAGGACGGCCTCGGGGCCAGCGAACGGTGGCTTGGCATAGACCACGAAGCGCTTCTTCCTGACCGCGGCGAGGTGACGCAGGAAGAGACGGCGGTCGGCGAGACTGGCCTGGGTGCCGAAGAACGCAAGTCGCCCCGCCTTATGGAGCTCGATCAGCCGCGTGAGGAACAGGCGGCGGAAGAGCATGCCCAGCACCCGCACCGGCAGCAGGAAGGCCGGACGCGAAGAGATCCAGCGCCGTCCGTCGAGCGAGATGCCGCCACCCGGTACGATCATGTGGATATGCGGATGGTGTGTCATCGCCGATCCCCAGGTGTGGAGCACGGCGGTGATGCCGATGCGGGCACCGAGGTGTCGGGGTCAGCCGCGATCGTCAACATCGTCTCCGACGCCGCACGGAACAGCAGATCGTAGACGACGGCCTTGTTCTGCATGGCGATGTCGGCAATCTCGGCCGGCAGCGTGAAGACGACATGGAAGTAGCCGACCGGCAGCAGGTCGGCTTCACGCTCGGCCAGCCAGGTGCGCGCAGCGGCGCCCTGGCACTTGGGGCAGTGCCGGTTGCGGCAACTGTTGTAGGCAATGCGCTGATGCCCGCAGTCCTCACAGGCATCGACATGGCCGCCAAGCGCCGCTGTGCGGCAGTTTTCGATCGCGGACATGACCTTGAGCTGGGTCAGGCTTAGATGGCCGGCCTGGACGGCACGATAGCCGGCGCCTTCAGCGTGGAAGATATCGGCGACCTCGAGCGAGGTGCGCAAGCAGGTTCAGCCGCTGGGTTCCTCGCCCTGCATCAGCAATGCCAAATGCTCGAGAGGACTGGTCACCGAACGGATCGTCTTGGTCGCAACGCGCGCGTAGAGCGCGGTCGTATCGAGCTTGCTGTGCCCCAACAGGACCTGGATGACACGGATGTCGACGTCCTGCTCCAGCAGATGGGTGGCAAAGCTGTGGCGCAGCGTATGGGGCGACACCCGCTTCCTGATCCCAGCCGCTTCGGCCGCCTCATGGGTCGCGCGGTTGATCTGCCGGGGCGAGATCGGATCGGTGCAACTGCGCCCTGGGAACAGCCAGCCATGCCGCAGCATGACCCGGCGTCGCTTGCCTTCCTCCCACCACAGCCGCAACAGCGTGAGGAGTTGGGGTGACAGCATGGCGTTGCGGTCCTTGCGCCCCTTGCCCTGCTCGACGCGGATCAGCATGCGCTTGCTGTCGATATCATCGACCTTGAGGCTGGCCACTTCCGACACGCGCAGGCCCGCACCATAGGCGGTGCCAAGTATCGCCTTGTATTTGGGACCCGGTGCTGCTTCGAGCAGCCGGCCGACTTCCTCGACAGTCAGCACCGCTGGCAGCTTGAGCGGGTAGCGCGCCAGGACCAGGCGGCGCGACAGGTCTGGCCGGTCGAGTGTGACGGTGAAGAAGAAACGCAGTGCCGAGACCGAGCAGTTGATCGTAGGTGGCTGTACGCCGCTCTCGTGCTGGTGCACCTGAAACCGGCGAATATCCTCAGCCGTCGCCGTATCGGGCGACCGCCCGAGGAAGGCGGCGAAGCTGCGCACAACGCGGATGTAGTCGCGCTGGGTATCGGATCGCAGGCCGCGCATTGCCATATCGTCGAGCATACGTTGGCGCAGCGCACTGACGGGGCGGTCGATAGTTGAAACGGACATTGGACGTTCCTCTCAGGATGAAGGGAACTCCATGCTCGAGAGGCAATCTCGTCCGGCTCAAGACTTCATCGAAAACCGCGCACAAGTATTGAGGTCCAGGGGCTCGGCCCCTGGCGGGGTTTGGGGCAGCGCCCCAACCTTGCTTTGCTACGTTGGTCTATGGTTCGGGGTGCCGGATATAACTCATCCCGCAGCACCGATCCCGCGAAGCGGGTTCGTGCTTGGG
>CAVRHO010000002.1:2500-1437538 GCA_963721065.1 uncultured Alphaproteobacteria bacterium | reverse complement strand
GGCGAGGTGGTGGAACGACAGGACGGCGACGCGGGCACCCACGTCACGGTGCGGCTGCTGCCGGCGGACCGGGCACGGTTCGAGCGGCAGGTCTAGCCACTACCCGCCTGCACCGGACAAGGCACCGGATGACTTCCCCAATCGTCGTAACGGGTGCAGACCCGTCAGCCACAACCTTGCTTGTGACAACAGCAAAGGTGGTGCATGGCCGGCCTTCGCCTGCGAATGACCTGCAACCTCGTCTGGGCCCCAGGGTGCCACGGGCTGAACCCGCCGTGTCGTGGCGGGCGAAGGCCCGCTACCCACGACTGTGTCATGCCGAAGGAACTCTCGGAGTTCGGCAAGTCATGCCCGTGCGGTGAACCGAAGAGGGCGTTCCGCATGACGCAGACGCCGGCGGCGGACCTTCGCCCGCCACGACCGGATACGTGGCACTGGCGTTCACTGGCCGATGAAGATTTGTGGGTGACGGTCAGATCTTCGCCGGCCATGGCGCTGAACGCCCACCCGCATGTCAAACCCCTGTGCGGGTTGGCATTGATCGCTGAAGAATGACGTTGATTTGCCGAAACCAGGTCCGTTGCTCCCGCGTCAAAGCGGCACTGCCAGACACAGTGTCTCGAGCGCTGCCATTCACTGCAGTTTGCCGGCTCTTGCAGTTTGCGGGCTTTCACCCCAGGCGTGGAGCTAACCTCTGTAATGCCGCGGCGCTAATCCCACTGCGAGAGTTCAATCGTCGTGCCTCCCGGACCGACAAGGAAGACGAGTTTGCGCGAATGGAACTCCATGATGTCGTTTCTGGTTTCGTAACCATTGTTCCGCATTGTCGCGACAACTGCGTTGATATCGTCAACTGCGAAGCAGATATGGTTCAGGCCGAGCTTGTTCAGGTCCCGTATGTGGGGATCGGCGATCGCCGCGGGGTGCCTGTAGTGAAGCAGTTGCACTTCGGTCCGGGGGGTGACCCCTTCCGCTACGAGCGTCACATGATCTGCGACGATATCGGGCACCCCCATATATGCGACCATTGTCGGGCCTGAGATGACGACGCTGATTGATTTGGTAAACCCCAACAGGCCAAAGAAACGTTTTGCGTCAGCGAGGTCGTCAACCACAATGGTCAGGTGGTCGAAGCGCTTTATCATGTATGGACACCCCCCCGTTTGCGGTGCATGCCGGCCTGAAAACACTGCCGGCTTCCCGGTCGGCTGTCCAGTTGGCGCTCATGGCCGAGCATCACGTTCACCGCTCGGCAACGGCCAGGCCGCGAAGCCACATGCTGCGCCGGACTTCGATAGAAGTGCCATGCTCCCTCGACCTTGCGCACCGGCCCGGCGGGCTGGTGTTTTTGGCGCCGGCCCGGCGGGCTGGTGTTTTTGGCGCCGGCCCAGCCAGGAAAGCATGCTACGGGTACCCCAGGCGCCGCGGTGATGAAGCGCGCGCACCGGGTATCGGCTTCAGCCTGGGGTGTCATACCAACCCGCGCCAGGTTTGACGCACGGTCAGCCATTCAGCGTCATGGCCCGCATAGACGGGCCATCCATGCCTTTCATAGCTGCCATCAGCAAAAGTCGCGAATGGCCGGCCCCGACGGTGTTGGCACCGCACTGCATCCGTCGGCATCGGAGCACTAGCCCGTTACCGCCCGCAGGAACGCGAACATGCGCGCCTCCGCCTGCTCCGCCAGCGCGTTGGGAAACAACGTGAAGCCGTGTGCGCCGCCGGGGTAGATCGCCAGCTCCGCCGCGTTCCCCGCCGCCAGCCAGCGCGCATGCATGAACAGCGTGTCGTCCAGCAGCGCATCCGACGTGCCGACCGAGAACAGCGCCGGGCACAGCCCTTTCAGGTCGTTGTACAGCGGCGAGATGTCCGGATCGCGGCGGTCCGTCACCGTCGGCAGGAAGGCGTTGACGAACTGCACGATGTCGATCGTGCGCAGCACCAGCCGTGTGTCCCCGAACCGGCGCTGGCTGGGCGTCAGCGACAGGTCGTAGGCGCCGTAGATCAGGTTGGCGCCGCGGAAGCCGGTGTAGCCGTGGCGGTCGCGCATGCGCAGCACCGTCGCGGCGGACAGGTGGCCGCCGGCCGATTCACCGCCGATGGTCAGTGCCTCGGTGCCGAACTCGCGCTTCGCATTCCGGGTGAGCCACAGCGCGGCGGCTTCGCAGTCGTCCGGGCCGGCCGGATAGGGGTGCTCCGGCGCCAGGCGGTATTCCACGCTGACCACCGCGAGGCCGGTCTCGTCGGCCATCCGCTCCAGCGCCGGGTCCTGCAGCTCGGCGCCGCCGAGCACCCAGCCGCCGCCGTGGATGTGGAGGTAAACGCCGCGCGGGGAGTCGGGGGCGATGATGCGCAGCGGGATCTGGTAGCCGTCCCTGCCCGGGATGGTGATGGTGCGGGCGCGGTCCGACATCACCGGCGCCGGGAACGGGCCTTCGCCCCGGCGGCGGGCGGCGCGGACGTTCTCCGCACCGACCACCCACCAGTCGGGCAGCGGCGTCAGCAGCTTCACCATGGCGTCGTTCAGCGCCTTGGTGTCCGGCGCCACCGCGTCCGGGCGGAACAGGGCGGGATCGAGGGGGTTGATCTGGTCCGGCATGCTTTCCTCCTTCACGCCTGCAACTTGTCCAGCGCCGCCCAGTCGAAGGCAACGCCGTGGCCGGGGGTTTCCGGCGCCAGGGCCTTGCCGTCGCGGATGGTGATCGGCGCGGCGATGTAACGGTCCAGGCCGAAGCCGTGCACCTCGAGATACGAGCGGTTGGGCGCCGCGGCGAGCAGGTGCACCGTCAGGTCGTGCGCGCCGTGGGAGGTCAGCGGCAGGTTATGCGCCTCGGCCAGGTGGGCGACCTTCATGAACACGGTGATGCCGCCGCAGTTGGTGACGTCCGGTTCCGGGAAGGTGACGCCGCCGGCGGCGATCATCTGGGTGAATTCGTGCAGCGTGTGCAGGTTCTCGCCGGTGGCGATGGGCACGCCGCCGTCGCGCACGATGCGGGCGTGGCCGGCGACGTCGTCGGGGATGGTGGGTTCCTCCAGCCAGGTCAGGTTCTGGTCCTGGAAGGCGCGGGCGGCGCGGATCGCCTCGTCCACCGTCCAGCGCATGTTGGCATCGACCATCAGCGGGAAGTCGGCGCCGAGGTGCTTGCGCATCGCCCGCACCCGTTCCACGTCCTCCGACAGCCGCGCTCGGCCGACTTTCATTTTGATGGCGCGGAATTCCTTGGCCAGGTTGTCGTCGGTCTGCTTCAGCAGGGCGTCGAGGGTGAATTCCAGGTCGATGCCGCCGGCGTAGCAGGGCACCGCCGGGTCGTAGCCGCCGAGCAGGCGCCAGAGCGGGGTGTTGTGGCGGCGGGCCTTCATGTCCCACAGCGCGATGTCGCAGGCCGAGATCGCCAGGCTGACGCTGCCGCCGCGGCCGCCGTAGTGCAGGCGCCACCACATTGTCTGCCACAGGGATTCGATCTGGTCGGGGTCGGCGCCCTGCAGCACCGGGCGCAGGCCGTGGTCGATCAGGGCGTGCGCGGCGATGCCGCCGGCGCCGGTGGTGTAGGTGTAGCCGACGCCCTCCACCCCGTCGCTGTCGCGCAGGCGGACCGTGACGAGCTCGAAATGCGTCATGGTGCCGTGCGTGGAGTCGGACAGCGGCACCGGCAACTGGATGCGGTAGAGGCCGGTGTCGATGTGGGTGATGGGCATGGACGGACTCCTCGCGGTGGCGGCGGGCATTGTGCACGGGGTGGGTGGGTGTGTCATGGCGGGGGCCGATGGCGCGGGTTATGATTCCACTAAGTGAACCACAATGGTCGATACTGGCCGGGAGCGGAAAGGTCAGGTAGCGCGTTGCCTTCGAGCCAACGGAGGGCACTGCTGCACCCAGAAGTAATGCTCCAAATCATCAGAAATCATTCACACGCGTGCAGAAACTTCAAAGTCGTAACCCGCAGATCGCCCGGGAAGAGCTCCGGATCCGGTGAATATCCTGACCAGTCGGATGGCAGGCCGACCTGCGACAAAATCAAACGGGAAACCGAATCTGATGAAGGCGGCAGGCTGGAACATCGCTTACGCGATTGCTCCGTTCGGCTTCTGTCGCTGCACTGGATAGTCTATGCTCCCAACAATGCATGCGAATGGGTTGGGATAATCTAATGTCAATTGCAAACGGGATTACCGGGGATCGTTGCTCGTCACGCTCCGAACCTGCATCATCGGGCTCTGTGTTCGCGAAGCACGCAGCAACACCTTCGGCAGGTTGCGCGGAGTCCGACCAGAAGAAACCCATCGAAGCCACCTGCAGCGTGACCCTTCGTCGCTGGGGAATTGCCTGCGGAGCCCTGATCCTGGCGACATGCATGGGCGCGGCCCCCGCCCGCTCGGCGCCCTCGGTAACCGTTGACCATCCCTGGTTTCGCTTCCTTCTGCCGACGCTCCCTGCCGGCGGTTACATGACGCTCCACAACGCGGCCGATCAGGCGATCGCGCTGACCGCCGTCCACGCAGCGGCATGCGGCAAGATGATGCTGCACAAGACGGTGCACGCCAATGGGCAGGAAAAGATGGTGCCAGTGAAGCGCGTCGTGATCCCCGCGCATGGCAGCTTTGGTTTTCAGCCGGGTGCCTACCACGTGATGTGCATGCAGCCGAAGATGAAGCCGGGGCAGACGGTTCCGGTTACGCTGGAGTTCGACCATGCCCCGTCGCAGACGGTGCAGTTCGAGGTCTATGGCGCAACCGGCCGACCGGCGTCGCGATGAGGCGATGTTTGTCCCTTCCCTTCATCATGATGCTGATCGGTGCTGCTGCCCCTGGTCCGGAATCGGACACCGGAGCAGCCATCGTCAACCACGGTGCGCCGGGAGGCATCATTCCCTGCAAGGTCTGCCACGGTATGCAGTTGCAGGGGAACCGCTCGATTGGTTCACCGGCTCTTGCCGGCCTTCCACAAGCCACCACTCTGGCCGCCTTGCAGGCCATTGGTTCCGGCAAACAAGGCAACAACTTTGCTATGCAGAAGATTGCCCATTCGCTGACGCCGGCGCAGCGCAAGGTGATCGCCGCCTATCTCGCCGGACTTCAGGAAAGAGCCCGGATCGTGACGCAAGCCGTGCAGCGCCGCAGTGTAACGCGCGCACTCGCCGGGCTGGGGACTGGCCTTCTGCTCGCGGGATGTGATCGCAAGTGGAAACTCGATCCGCAGGATATTGCCGCGGAGAACAGCTTCCAACCGCTGAAATTTTCCATGACGGACGCCAATACCGGAAAGCCGATCACTCAGGCGGAGTTTCGTAACAAGATCGTCATGCTGTATTTCGGCTATACGAATTGCCCGAATGTCTGTCCGCTGACCCTGACGTACACAGCGCAGATTTTCCACCGGATCGGCGCCAAGGCGAAGGACGTCCGGTTTCTTTTCGTCACGGTTGATCCCAGGCGCGACACGCTGCCGATTCTCAAGAAGTATGTCGCCCTGTTCGGCTCGAAAAACATCATCGGGCTACGCGGCAGCGAGGCCGAACTGAAGGCGGCAGCGGCACGATGCAAGGCGGGCTACACGGTCCAGCCGTCGCCGGACCCGACGAAATACACGGTCACGCACACCTCGCTGGTCTATGTCTTCAACCGTCAGGGGAAGCCGGAGTTCATGATTGCGGGCCTGTCCAGCCGTTCCCCGGACATGAAGGGCATCGCGAAGGATCTGACGCACGTGGTCACCGCCAACACGGTGTAAGCCAGGAGCACTCACCCCCGTGTCACCGCCGGCACGGCAGAGCCGATCGCCCCGGGGGCGGAAAACAGTGCGGCGGTCAGTGGTGCATGTGCCCTGACATCATTCCGGCCGCATGGGCGTGTTGCACGAGATCGACGCTGGGGACTTCTCCGGCAAGAACTGCTGCGACAAGCACGATTGCCGCTCCGATTGCAGCCTCGGTCCCGATGGACCCAAGCAGCATGCGCCGGGTGTGCGGGTTCCGGCGGGGCCCGGCCAATCGTCCGGTCAACGCGTAGCGGTTCAAAGCCGCCAGCAACAAGGCCAGCGTAAACAAGGCGATCTTCAGCAGCACGAGCTGGCCGTATGTGGTCGCGACGAGAGCGGCCAGGCTGCCGACCAGCCCGATTGCCAGCACCAGTCCCGTTGCCGCGATCAGGCAAACCGCCACCAGCCCGAACCTGGAGAAGCGCGCGCAGGCACGGGCGGCACCGGCGGGCGGCAGGCAACGGACATAGAACCACAATGGCATCAAGGCCCCCAGCCAGGCGCCGACCGCAACCAGATGTACCGCACTGCCGGCGATCAGAACGCTGCCGAGCGTGCCGGTCTCTGCTCCAGGATGGCCGAGCATCGGCTGGATTGCCACGGCGCAGGCGGTCGGTAGCATCAGCATGCGGGCTGTTGGATCGGACCATTGCCGGACCAGGAGCAGCAGCAGAGCGATTGCCAGCAACAGCAGTCGCAATGCCAGCCATCCGCCGAACTGCGTGTGCAGAACCACGATGGGCAGAAAGTGCAGGGTCGCCGCCACGCTGCCCACGCCGGCGATGACAGCCGTTTCCAATATGAGCCAAACCGTGCCCAGCAGCAGGCTGATCGCAAGGCTGATGCCCGCCAGCCACGCCAGGTAGCGGCCGGCGAGCGCCTTCTCTGCTGTCGCCGCAAAGCGCGGATCCGTGCCGATCACGCCCGCGAACATGGCCGTGCCGAAGCCCGACAGCATGGCGTCGACATGTACGCCGCGCAGCAGCGACAACAGGAAGAGCGGGGTAATCACGAACCGGATGACACCGTGAAGTGGAAG
Organism: uncultured Alphaproteobacteria bacterium; assembly: GCA_963721065.1. GTDB lineage: Bacteria > Pseudomonadota > Alphaproteobacteria > Acetobacterales > Acetobacteraceae > CAWBLP01. The sequence continues at coordinate 1,430,744 of CAVRHO010000002.1, read as the reverse complement.
TTGCCCTCGGTCTTGTGCGTGTCCACCGAGGTGACATGCCAGGTCACGGTATAGGTTCCGGGCGACAGGTTAGGCAGCTTCAGCACCAGTTGCTCGCCGTTCTGCGCGGTTTCCAGGCCGCCGGTCGTGACCTTGGCGCCAGCCGCGGTCTGTACCGCGACATGGCTGAACAGCGGTTCCACCTGTTCGGTGAACGTCAGGCGCAATTCAGCCGGAGCCTTTACGGTGCTGCCGACGGCCGGGCTGGCCCGTTCCAGGAAGGCGTGAGCAAAAGCGGCCGGGGCAGCCACGCACACCCCGGCAGAACACAGCGCCGCCACAAGACGGGCGCGTATGCGGTTCCTTGTCATCTCACCAGTCCACAATCGGCTTGCCGAGACTGTTTGGAAAAAGGTCATCGAAATACAGATGAAACTGCGCGATCACCCCGATATGAGAACCGGTCTGCCGGTTGCCCGGAATCAGCGCCTCTACACCGACACCATAAGTTTCGGCGGTGTAGTTTACACCGACACCGAACAGGTATTGCGTGCTTTCCTGGTTCGGTTGGCTGGCCGGCGACGACCATGCGACCTCCACCACCGGCGTCAGCCGGTTAATGAATTCCGGCAGCCCGTAATCCTTCACCTGCGTTTGCAGGTAGCGCATGCTGTATTGAAGCGTCAGCCCGCCTTCCCAGAGGTTGGGCGAACCATTGTTGTACATCGGCGCTCCGGTCGCAGGATCGGTGCCGGTGACTTTCAACCCTTTGTCGGCAATGCTGTAATCCAACTCGCCGGTCAGTGCCAGCGGCCGAAGCCAGCCTACCGGGATGTCGCCGAAGCCCTTGCCGAAGTACATTGTCGGCGCTGTGGAGCTGACATCGTCGTTGCCCAGCACCGCGCCGTTGGCGCCGTTTGCACCGGTCCGCGCGAACGCCCGCGACACGCCGAACGACAGCATGAACTCGTGCGGCGCGTTGACATAGACCTTGTATTTCAGTGTGGCTTCCAGGTTCTCCCAACCGTTCGCGGTTTTCTCTCCCGGTGTGCGCAGCCACTGATAGCCGTCGCTCAGGGCGAAGCCGAAATTCTGGGTGATGCGCTTGTCGAACTCGAATTCCAGCGCGGACAGGTTTGAAGCCGGACCGACGTCGGTGGGCTGCGGCAACCAGGAAAATGTTGGCAGGCTGGCCTCATCGGCGACATTCGGGTCGTCGATGAGCAGCGTCGAGATGAACATGTGCGGGCCAGCGAAGCCGTGGGCGAGTGCCGGCACAGCGGACAGAGCGGTGCCGGCCGACATGGCGGCCGCCGCGAAGAATCGGGGCATCTGAACTTCCTGACAGACGTGAGGCGGCGCGCGGGGCGCCGCAATGCGAACCAGGCGCGTGACTCAGGTCTGGGAGGTCGGCGGGCCGCGGGGCCGGGCGGCAAGCGCGAACGCAGAAGGCGGGGCAGTTGCGGGCGGCGGCAATTCCGGCCGTGACGCGACCGGTGTGCGTGGTGGCGGCACGACGGGTGGTGCCGGTAGTTGCACGGTGCTGGCGAGTGAAGCGGTGCAGAAGGGGGACGGCTTGAAGTTGGGCAGGTGCTTCGCCGGCGCGGTTGGCGCCGAATGCGCGGCGCCGGTCTTGCCGTGGCAGATCCGCACTGTCTGCATCGCAAACAGGTCAGCGCTGCTTGGCACGAACCCGCCGACCGCCAGTTGGGTCATCAACCCCAGCAGCGCAGGCAGGATGCCAGTGCGGAGAAGCGTCCGTAACATATTATCACGGTTCTACTACGGTTATCGCCGCCCGCCTACCTGGCCCATCGTCTCAGCAGGTTCGTTTCCCGGTCGCAGGCCGAGTCACCGTGCAGCCCCCCAGGACGAGGGACGGAAAGTCCCGGGGCGTCCCCTTGGCCAACCTGTCACAGGCTTTGTGCAGAGGCGCTAAAGCTCCTCCACCTGCTCCACCCCCGGCAGCAGCTTCATCGCCTGCGCCAGGCGCGGCGTGACGTTGAAGCCGCCGGGCAGGGCGATCTCCACGCTCTGTTCGGTGCCCAGGCGGGGGACCAGGATGACGCGGCCGCGGCCGCCCGCCTCCCGGCCCAGCAGGTCGCGGATGTGCGGCACCGCTTCCGTCTCGCGCAGCCAGATGCGGATCGCGGCGCCGGCGGTGGACGCGGCCTGTTCCAGGGAAACAACGTCCGAGGCGGTGATGCGCAGCGCCTCGCCTTCCTGGCGCAGGTCGGCGGTGACCAGCAGCGTCGCCCCGTCGCCCAGCAGCTCGCGGGAGCGGCCGAGCACTTCGCTGAACAGGGTGACCTCGACCGAGCCGGTGGCGTCGGAGATGCGCACCCAGGCCATGCGGCTGCCGGTGCGGGTGGTGCGTTCCTTGATCGCCACCACGCTGCCGGCGAGCTTCACGCGTGACACGCCGGCCTGCGCCCGCGCCTCCACCTGCACGCAGGGCGTGACGCTGAGGCGGCGCAGCGCCTGGGCGTAGGCGTCCAGCGGATGGGCGGTCAGGTGGAAGCCCACCGCCTCGGCCTCGTAGGACAGGCGGTCCAGCATCGGCCAGTCCGTCATCTTGGGCAGGCGCAGCGGTTCCGGCTTGCCGCCGCCGGCGAACAGGCCGATCTGGCCGCTGGTCTTCTCGTCGAACACCGCCTGCGCTCGGCGCAGCACGGTTTCCACGCCGGCGAACAGGCGGGCGCGGTTCTCGTCCAGCGTGTCGAAGGCGCCGGCCTTGGCCAGGTTCTCCAACTGCATTTTGTTGAGCTGGCGCGGATCGATGCGGGTGGCGAACTCCGCCAGGTCGGCGAACGGCGTGTCGCCGCGCGCTTCCTGCACCGCCTGCATCGCGCTGAACCCCACCTTCTTCACCGCGGCCAGCGCGTAGCGGATCGCCAGGGACCCGTCCTCCTGCCGTTCCACCGAGAAGTCGGCGCCGGAGCGGTTGATGTCGGGCGGCAGGATGCGGATGCCGGCGCGTTCGGCTTCCTGCTTCAGCGCGGCCAGGCGGTCGGTGTTGTTGATCGCCAGGCTCATGCAGGCGGCGAAGAACACCTCCGGGTGGTTCGCCTTCAGATACGCGGTCTGGTAGGCGACCAGCGCGTAGGCGGCGGCGTGCGACTTGTTGAAGCCGTAGTCGGCGAACTTGGCCATCAGGTCGAACACCTCGTTGGCCTTGTCCTTGTCGATGCCGCGGCCGGTGGCGCCCTTCAGGAAGATCTCCCGCTGGGCGTCCATTTCCGCGCGGATCTTCTTGCCCATCGCGCGGCGCAGCAGGTCGGCGCCGCCCAGGCTGTAGCCCGCCATCGTCTGGGCGATCTGCATCACCTGTTCCTGGTAGACCATGATGCCGTAGGTCTCGCCCAGGATGTCCGCCAGTTCCGGGTGCGGCGGCTCCCACTTCTCGCCGTGCTTGCGGCGGCAGTAGTCGGGGATGTTGGCCATCGGGCCGGGGCGGTAGAGCGCCACCGCGGCGATCAGGTCCTCCAGCCGGTCGGGGCGCATCTGGCGCAGGGTGTCGCGCATCCCCTGCCCTTCCATCTGGAACACCCCGCCGGCGTCGCCCTTCTGCAGCATCTCGTACGTCTTGGTGTCATCCAGCGGCAGGTGCGCCAGGTCGATCTCCTGGCCGAGCCCGTGGAGGAAATCGACGGCGCGCTGGAGGATGGTGAGCGTGGTGAGGCCCAGGAAGTCGAACTTCACCAGGCCCGCCTGCTCGACGTGCTTCATCGAATACTGCGTGACCAGGAAGTCCGACCGCGGATCGCGGTAGAGCGGCACCAGCTCCACCAGCGGGCGGTCGCCGATCACCACGCCGGCGGCGTGGGTGCTGGCGTGGCGGTAGAGGCCCTCGATCTGCAGCGCGATCTCCAGCAGGCGGGCGATGCCTTCGTCGCTGTCGCGCAGTTCCTGCAGGCGCGGTTCGCCGGCGATCGCCTCGGCCAGCGTCACCGGCTTGGCCGGGTTGTTGGGGATCAGTTCGGCCACCTTGTTCACCTGGCCGAACGGCAGGCCCAGCACGCGGCCGACATCGCGCACCGCGGCGCGGGCCTGGAGCTTTCCGAAGGTGATGATCTGCGCCACCCGGTCGCCGCCGTACTCGCGGCGGACGTAGTCGATGACCTGGTCGCGGCCTTCCTGGCAGAAGTCGATGTCGAAGTCCGGCATCGACACGCGTTCGGGGTTGAGGAAGCGCTCGAACAGCAGGTTGAAGCGCAGCGGGTCCAGGTCCGTGATGGTCAGCGCCCAGGCGGCGACCGATCCGGCGCCGGAGCCGCGGCCGGGCCCCACCGGGATGTTGTGCGCCTTGGCCCACTGGATGAAGTCCGCGACGATCAGGAAGTAGCCGGGGAAGCCCATCTTGGAGATGACGCCCAGCTCGTAGTCCAGGCGTTCGCGGTAGCGGGCGCGGGTGGGTTCGTCGGCGCCCATGGTGTCCAGGCGGCGTTCCAGGCCTTCCTGCGCCATGGCGCGGACGGTTTCCTCCTCGGTGGCGCCTTCGCGCACCTTGGGGCAGACGGGCAGCAGCGGCTTGCGGGTTTCCACCATCACCGCGCAGCGGCGGGCGATGGCGAGCGTGTTGTCGCAGGCCTCCGGCAGGTCGGCGAAGCGGGCGCGCATCTCGGCGGCGGGCTTGAACCAGTGTTCCGGGGTGACGCGGCGGCGGTCCTTTTCCGCCAGCGTGCGGCCTTCCGCGATGCACAGCAGGGCGTCGTGCGCCTCATACATCGCGGGCTTGGCGAAGTAGCAGTCGTTGGTGGCGACCAGGGGGATGCCGCGGGAGTCGGCCAGCGCGATCAGGCCGGGTTCGATGGCGCGTTCCACGGCCAGGCCGTGGCGGTGCAGTTCCAGCACCGTGCGGTCGGGGAAGGCTTCCTGGATTTGCGCCAGCAGGCGTTCCGCCTCGGCCTGCTGGCCCTCGGCGAGCAGGCGGGCGAGCGGGCCGGTGGTGCCGCCGGTGAGCAGGATCAGCCCCTGCGCGTGCTCCGCGATGCGGGCCCAGGGGAGCTGCGGCTTCAGGCCGGTTTCCGGTTCCAGGAAGCTGAGCGAGGACAGGCGCTGGAGGTTGGCCAGGCCCGCGGCGTCCTGGGCGAGGAACACCATGGGGTCCGGCGGCAGGCGGGTGTTGTCCGTGCGGGCCAGGGCGATCTGGCAGCCGAGGATGGGCTGCACGCCCTGCTTGGTGCAGGCCTGGGAGAATTCCAGGCCGCCGAACAGGTTGGCGGTGTCCGTCATCGCCACCGCGGGCATGGCCGCGTCGCGCGCGAGGGCGGCGATCTTGTCGGCTTTGATGGCGCCTTCCGAGAGGGAGTAGGCGGAGTGGACGCGGAGGTGGACGAAATCGGCGTGGGGCATGGGGGGAGGATAGCACGGATGGGGGCGAGTCGGAGTCGGAGGGATATCTCGCAAGAAGCTAACCACACCGCAGCGGCCACGGCTCACGTACGACCCACGATAGCCGTCTTGCTCACGCCAGAAATCCGCTTTGTCCACATTCCCCGGCACGGTAAGGTGGCGTCTAGCCTTCTGTGTGTAGTGTGAGAGCGCCATCTGATGTCACAGGACGACGATTTTCCCCTAGATCCAAACGGCAGTATGGCCGGCGACATTGCCGACGAGGAAGGGTTTGCACGGGAAGATGTCGGCATCATCAGCAAACCGTTCAATCCCGAAAAGATAAAGGTGCGGACGGAACCGCGTTCCCTCGATTTGGTTCTGAAGCGCATTTCGCACGGAGAGATTGATCTCGCCCCTGAATTCCAAAGGCGTGCGCGTGTCTGGTCTCAGCCGAAGAAGGCGCAACTCATCGATTTCTTCTTCTCCGTATCCCGCTTCCGGTCTTTTACGTCTCCGCCGCAGCGAACGACGATTGGGCAGTTGTGGATGGCCTGCAACGCCTTACGACGATTAGCGATTTTACTAATAATCAGTTTCCACTCACCGCGCTTGAATACCTCAAAGATTTGGAGGGAAGGAATTTCGACCAGCTTCCCGAGGCAACTACAGCGCCGAATCGAGGAGACCGTAATTCTAATTCACATTATTGAACCCGGCACTCCAGAAGACGTTATGATCAATATCTTCAAGAGAATAAATACTGGCGGCGAACCGCTGAGCGCTCAAGAAATCCGGAACGCTCTTGTTAAGGGGCCTGTGCGGCCATTTCTACAGGCGCTTGCAGGTAGCGATAGCTTTCGTAACGCGACAGGAGGAACGGTCCGCGACACCCGCCTCGACGCGCAGGAATGCGTGGCACGCTTCTGTGCCTTCTCCATCCAGCCTTACTCGGCCTATCGCGACACCGACCTCAACTCTTTCATTCTCCAGGCGATGCATGCCATAAGCCGAATGACGGCGGCGGAACGAGATGCATTGCAACGATCCTTTGAGCGTGCAATGGGGGCGGCCAGTGACATCCTTGGGCGCTATGCATTTCGCAAATTTTTTGAGGTGGACGGACGTCGAGGGCCGGTTAGCAAGGCTCTCTTCGAGGCCACGTCGGTCAATTTTGCACGTCTTTCTGACGATGAAATACATCGGTTGGCCAACCGGCGAAACGAGGTCGTGCATGAACTTGTTGATCTGATGGCAGATAGCGAGTTTCTGGCATCTATCACCTCCTCGACAGGGGATCGGGTGAGGGTGCATAAACGCTTCAGCGCAATCGAGAAACTACTGTCGGGGCTGCTACAATGATAGGAAACATTCACTTAAAAAACTTCAAGGCCTTTAAGGAAGTGCAGGTGCCTTTCCGGGCATTCACCCTGCTGGCCGGTCTGAATGGGGTTGGGAAGAGCAGCCTTATCCAGAGCCTTTTATTACTCCGGCAATCGTATCAGTCCGGAGAACTCGAAGGAGGGCGGCTAACCTTGAATGGCTCTCTGACGGAGATAGGGACAGCGAGTGATCTGCTTTTTTCAGATGCCAAATCAGACGAGATCTGCATCGCGCTCGAACATGGTGACGCGTCAATACATTTCAGGTTCACAGTTCACCTTGACGATAATGTCACGGGATGAAGCCGCCTATCGGCTAAGTCCCAGTGCCGATAACTCCGCTTCCGCTGCAAGATTGCACGGCGAGTGCCTTACTTGGAACAGGGGGAAGCTTCCAGTACCTTTGTGCCGAACGCTCAGGACCACGCAAATTTATGCCAATGTCAGACAGCAGTGTGGCAGAATTTGATATCGGGAAATCCGGTGAGTATACGCTTCATTTCCTGTCAAGATTCGGCAAAAGCATCCTTTTGAAGCCTGGAGATGCACGATTTGTGAGAGGTGTTCCTGAGCGTCTGGTTGACCAAGTCGATCATTGGCTACAGGAAATAAGCCCGGGAGCTCACCTAGAGCTACAAGAGGTGCGCGCGGCTGATCTGATGATTTCCGGTTTCGCGTTTGATCGGCCAATGGATACCCAGACCAGAGCGTTTCGTGCCACAAATGTCGGATTCGGTCTGAGCTATACATTACCAGTCTTGACAGCGCTCCTCTCTGCCCCGCCAGGGGCGCTCCTACTGATAGAAAATCCGGAAGCTCACATGCATCCCCGGGGACAACGCGGTTGGGCCAGTTGTGTGCACGGGCGGCAGCAGATGGCTGCCAAGTTATCGTTGAGACCCACAGTGATAATGTAATGGATGGGGCACGGTTGGAAGTCCGCGCGGGAGTGCTCACGCCTGGGAATGCTACATTCCATTATTTCGAGCGAGAGAAGGGAGTCGTAACGTGGTAACACCGACAATAAACTCGGATGGCCGTTTGAGCGAGTGGCCGGCAGGCTTTTTTGACGAACATCGGCGTAATACTTCTGCCCTCATTCGCCCTCGGTCATAGTAATATCTATGGTAGACGTAGTGATCAATAGAGCGTCTCTAACACCGCTCTATTCCAGCGACGGTGAACAAGCTGGCGACGACATTGAAGCGCTCCTACGGGGTCTTGCGTGCCTTGATGATATAGTGCTTCGCTCGCATGATGACCTTTGGACGGTTCCGGTAGTGGCGGGTGATGGGGACGCGCCTCCGCAGACGTTCGCCGAGATCGCATTCGGGTTCTATGAAACTAAAGAACGGCATGATGTAGCAGCGTTCTTCGGCGAGCTGCAGCGCATGGCACCCACGGACGCTGGACTCGGCGACGAGCACCTTGAGCAGTTGCTGAGTTGCCAGATCGATAGCCCGGCCCCTGGGCTCGAAGCTACTTTTCCCGCTGTTCAGGCAGCAGGAATGGACGCAGCCCAATGTGCCCTGACAGATGCCGTTCTGGGTAGTCTCTGCAGGACCGCCGATTTGGAATGCGACCAGATGGGCTTTGTTGATCTACAAATTGCCCGTTCATTAATCTTCGATCATATTAGCAATCCAGTCAACGGACCTGCGGTCGCCCGGCGCCGATTGAGCGACAAGCGAAGGCACCTCACTGCCCGAAATTTCGACGCCCTCCGACACGAGTGTTTTCCAAATCTTCGTTTTGGCCAGGATGTCGAGGCGCACGTTAGACGGTTTAGTGCTAAGACCTTGAGCTTGGCGTTCAAACGTCTTGCAGAGCTTGATGAACTGTCGAAGAACGTAGGATTAAAGGAGGTTTCTCTCGCGGGAGGAAAAGAAGCGTCATGGCATCAAGCCGGAAACAGAGCAAACTATGAAGAACTATGGTGAGGAGCGAAACTTTCCAAATTCCGAAGGCAAGATCACGATGTTCGAAGAGCATGTGTGGGTCGATAAGCTATATCGGATCCACATTCTCGTTCATGAGACGACGCCGGTGATTGAAATTGGCTACATGGGTCGCCATTTACAAACTGTAAATTTCCCGACGTAGCGGCCGTTGAAATCGACATCCGGAGTCCGGCAGCGAACGCTTGGGTTCGTCGATTGCTCCTCAGGCCTGTGCGGCCCACATCTCTCAAGATGGATGGACGCCAGTTACATGGGCACGGGCGGTCGAATGTGGCTGCGGGAATTCCGCAATGCACGATTCCAATGGTAAGAGGGCTTGCCGAGCGCGAGCGAGGAATTCCTCCATCCCACCGTCCGCGGCGCTCGTTCTGCCTTAAAAAAGCATTTAACACGGAGAACACGAAGGACCACGGAGAGCCACGGAGCTGTTCAGACCACCAACCGCCGGAGGCCATCCTTCAACAGCCTGGCGTGGAAATTGAACAGCAGGCCCAGGCGCAGGCCGCTCATCCGCAGATACGTCAGAAGCTGCGCCTCGTGCGCCGGCACGATGGCGGCCACGGCTTTGACTTCCACGATCAGTTGCCGCTCCACCAGGATGTCCGCACGAAACCCCTCGTCCAGCCGCACCCCCTTGTAGGCAACCGCAATGCCGACCTGCCGCTCAAACCCAAGCCCCGCCTGTTCCAGCTCATGGCACAGGCACGCCTCATAGACGGATTCCAGCAGCCCCGGCCCCGTCCCCCGGTGCACCGCGATCGCAAGCCCGATCACCCGCTCGGTCAGCTCCCCCGCCATCAGCATGCCAACAAGCTCCGTGGCCCTCCGTGGCCCTCCGCGTCCTCCGTGTTAAATGCTTAACCTTACCAGACCCTGAAGCCCCCCGGCCCCGGCGTCGCTCCCCCGGACCGGACCACCCGCCCCCACCCCGCCGACCCAGCGCCCCCCTCCTCTCACCGCTTTCTGCTATTATCTCCACACCGGAGGTTGCCATGCCCGACATCGACTGGTCGCAGTGTGAGGAGGTGGAGCAGGTATCCGGGCGCTGTTCCGGTGCCTGGGTGGTGAAGCGCACCCGCATCCTGGCCGACGGGATCATCGAGAACTTCAACGCCGGCGCCACCCCGGACGAAATCGGCGAAGAGATCTACGACGGCCTCGGCGCAGACCGCGCCAGGCGCATCATCGACTATGCGCAGACGCACATCCGTCATCCCCAGCCGCATCTCTGATACCGCGTGCCGACCCGCATCCTGCTGGACCAGAACGCGCCGCTTGGGCTGCGCCGCCATTTGACCCGATACGAGATCGTCCCGGCCCGCAGCATGGGCTGGGCGGAACTCGAAAATGGCACGCTGATCAGCGCCGCCCAGCAGGCCGGGTTCGCCATCATGATCACGTGCGATCGCAACATCCGCTACCAGCAGAACCTCTCGGGCAGGCGCATCGCTCTGATCGAGCTCACCACCGGGGCGTGGCCGGTTCTGCGGAACCACCTTGACCTGGTGGTCGAGGCGATCGAAGCCGCCACGCCCGGAAGCTACACCACCGTCAGCATTCCGCGCCCCACTCTCCGCCGGCCACCCTGAACCCAGGCGGGATACTGATCGCCGGTAGAGCGCTGGCGGTCGGCGCCACCCAACAGGCTGCCGGTCGTTCCCCGTCCACCCCGCAACGTTGCCGAACCGCCCCGTCCCCGCGGCCCGGAAACGAATTCGCTTGCCTCGCCGCACCCGAGTTAGTTAGAAATACCAACTATGGACGCACCGGCCCACACCGCCGCCGCCTCTCCCCGCCCCGGTCCCCCAAAGGCCCGGCCCGGCAAGCCGCTGCCGCAGAACATCGCCGACGTCCTCGCCATCCTCCACATCCTCATCGGCTACGGCCTCCACTCTGGCCGAAACGCTGGACCGCCGAGCCGCCGCCCGCGGGTTCTGCAACATCGCCCAGTTCTTCGGCACCGCCCGCCTGCCCGCGATCCGCGCTCGGCTCGCCCGCGGCCTGCTGCGCTGCATGGCGCTGGAACAGGTGCTGCTGGCCCGGGCCGCGCGCGGCCGCGACCTGGTGTTCTTCAAGCCCCGCCGCCCGCCGGATCGCCCCGCACCCCCGGCCCAGGCGCCGCAGCCCGGCGCGGCCCGCCGCCGCCACCGCCCCGCCCCCAGCCGGTCCGCCGCCCGGACCCGAACGCCGCGCCGGACCCCGACGCGCTGCCCACCGTGGCGCAGCTCCGCGAACAGCTCCGCCGCCGCCCGGTCGGCGCGACGCTGGCGGATATCTGCCACGACCTGGGTGTCTCCCCCCGGCTGTGTGACGGAGGGTTCTGGCTCGCGCTGTCGTCGGCCATGATGTGGTACCGCGGCAACCTGCCGAAGCTGATGCAGGAACTCCGCCGCCGCGAAACCCGGTTCTGCAACACCGAAGCCGACCGCAACCCCGCGCTCGGCTGGCCGGAGCCCACCCGCGACGGCATCCGCCGCCTGGTCGGCTTCCGCATCGGCGAGCCGCCGGCCGCCCCCGCACTGCCGCCGGCACCACCCGGCCCGGGGCCCGCACTGCCGCCGGCACTGCCCAGCCGGGCGACTGCACTGCCGCACGCGCCGCCCGGCCTGGTGCCGGCGGTGCCCCGCCCGCCCTGATGGCGCCGCCCCGCCGCACGCCTCAGACAGAAACGGGGCCGGACACTGCCCGACCCCGCCCTACCGATTCGCGCCCGCCCGAGCCCCGGGCGGCGGTTACCGCCGCGTCAGCCGCCGCCAGCCCGCGGTCAGCGCCCCGCCCGCACCCTTCGGCATCAGGAACAGCATGGCGATCAGCAGCGCGCCATAGATCGCGCCCGGCGCCGCCTTGGACAGATCGCCCGCCCAGTTGGGCACGAACTCCACGAACAGCGCGCCGATGATGGTCCCGGGGATGGAGTTCACCCCACCGGCCACCAGCCCCACGAACAGCGTGATCGACAGCAGGAAGTTGAAGCTGTCGGGCGCGACATACGCCACCACGATGGCACTCAGCGCGCCGGCGATCCCGGTGAACAGCGCGCTGACCGCGAAGGTGCGGGTCTTCATCAGCGCCAGGTTGATGCCCATGGACTCGGCGGCCACCGCATGGTCGCGCACCGCCATCATCGCCCGCCCCACCCGGCCGCGCACGATGTTCCACGCGACCACGTACAGCACCACGACGATTCCCAGGCAGAACAGGTACAGCCACTGGTCGGTGCGACAGTCCCAGCCCGAACGGCGGGTCCGGCCGGTCGATCACCAGGCCCTGCACGCCGCCGGTCAGCCCCTGCAACACGTTCAGCTTCAGGATCTGCGGCACGGCCACGGCCAGGGCGAAGGTGGTCAGCGCCAGGTACAGCCCGCCCAGCCGCAGCGCCGGCAGCCCGATCAGGAACCCCACGATCGCGCACACCACCGCGGCCACCGGGATGGTGGCCCAGTACGGCACGTCGTAGTTGTACATCAGCACCGCGGTGGTATAGGCGCCGATGGCATAGAACGCCCCGTGCCCCAGGGAGATCTGCCCGTTGAACCCGGTCAGCAGCGACAGCCCCAGCACCGCCAGGGCGTAGATCTCCACCATGGTCAACTGGAACAGGCGATAGCTGCTGAAGCTGACGGTGGGCACCACGGCCAGCGCCACCACCAGCGCCACCACCAGCCACGGCGCCCAGCTTGTCCCGCTCCGCTCGGCCGGGGCCCGGGCCAGTCCGGTGGCCGGAAGAGTCTGTTGCTCGCTCATCGGCTTACACCCTGCTCAGGACGGCGCGACCCATCAGGCCGGACGGTTTCACCACAAGGACGGCGACGATGATGACCAGCGCCAGGGTCAGCTTCAGCTCGGTGCCCACCAGGTACGCGCCGCCGATATTCTCCAGCACGCCGACGGCGAAGCCGCCGATCACCGCGCCCAGAGGATTGTCGATGCCGCCCAGCAGCGCGCCGGCGAAGGCATACAGCAGGATACCGGCCATCATGTTGGGGTCCAGGAAGACGATGGGCGCCACCATCATCCCGGCCACCGCGCCGATCGCCGCCGCCAGCCCCCAGCCCAGCGCCAGCATCCATCCCACCCGCACGCCCACCAGGCGGGAGGAGGTCGGGTTGAACGCCGCGGCCCGCATCGCCAGCCCCAGCTTGGTGTGGCGGAAGAACAGGTACACCGCCAGCAGCACCGCCAGTGTCAGTGCGGTGGACCCCAGCTCATGGCCGGACACATACCCGCCCAGCATGGTGTGCCCGGGGAACGGTGAGGGGAAGGTCTTGATGGTGAAGTCGAAGAACCAGCCGCTGCAACTGTTGATGATCAGCATCAAGCCGATGAATATGCCCACGCTGGATAAGACCGGTGCATCCTGCATCGGCCGCATCAGCACCCGCTCGATCATCGCGCCGATAATGAAGGACACGACGATGGTGATCAGGAACGCCACCCAGTACGGGAAGCCGGCATTGATCAGCGTCAGGGCGATGTAGGTGGAGAACGTCGCCATCTCGCCCTGGGCGAAGTTCACGTGATGGGTCGCCTGGTAGATCATCACCAGCGCGAGTGCGACGCTGGCATAGATCCCGCCGCTGGCGATGCCGGAAAGGACCTGGTGCAAAAAACCCTGCACGTTCGATTTCCTTCAGCTCTGCGATGCTGCGTTGAAAAGGCCCGGTGACGGCGCGGCGCGGCCGCCTTTCCCCGCGTGGGCGGGGGCCGGGCACAGGGGGCGGGCGGTACCGGTCCGCATCCCGCTAATACCCCAGGTACGAGCGGCGCACCGACTCGTCCTGCCGGATCTCCGCCGCCGGCCCGGACATCACGATGTGCCCGGTCTCCAGCAGATAGGCCTGTTCCGCGAAGTTCAGCGCCATGCCGGCATTCTGCTCCACCAGCAGGATGCTCATGCTTTCCTCGGCGCGGATGCGGCCCATGATCTCGAAGATCTCCTGCACGATCAGCGGCGCCAGGCCGACGGACGGCTCGTCCAGCAGCAGCAGGCGCGGGCGCAGCAGCAGGGCGCGGGCGATCGCCAGCATCTGCTGCTCGCCGCCGGACAGCGTGCCGGCCTGCTGGTGGTAGCGTTCGCGCAATCGCGGGAAGTAGCCGAACATGCGCTCGAAGTCTGCCGCCAGTTCCCGTTTCTTCCGGGTATAGGCGCCCAGCCGCATGTTCTCTTCGACGGTCAGTTCCATGAAGGTGCCGCGGCCGTCCGGCACATGGGCGATGCCGCGGCGCACCAGAGTCTCGGTGGCCACGCCGTCGATCCGTTCGCCGCCGTACCAGATCTCGCCCTGGGTCTTGATCATGTTGCAGATCGCCCGCAGCGTGGTGGTCTTGCCGGCGCCGTTTGCCCCCAGCAGCGCGGTCACCCCGCCTTCCTGCACCGCGAAGTCCAGGCCGTGCAGCACCTTGGTCTCGCCGTAGCCGGCATGCAGGCCCTTGGCCTCAAGCAGTGTGGGCATTCTGCGTCTCCGAATCGCCCAGATAGGCGCGTATCACTTCAGGTTCGTTGCGCACCTCGTCCGGCGTGCCGTCGGCGATCTTCTTGCCCAGCTCCAGCGCCACCACCTTGTCGGACAGTCGCATCACCAGATTCATGTGATGCTCGACCAGCAGGATACTCATGTTGAAATGGGCGCGGATGCTGCGCAGCAGGTCGGCCAGTTCGTCCACCTCGCCGTGGTTCAGCCCGCCGGCGGGTTCGTCCAGCAGCAGCAGCTTGGGGTTTCCGATCAGCGCGCGGGCCAGTTCCACCCGCTTCTGCGTGCCGAACGGCAGGCTGCCGGCCGGCACGGATGCCAGGTCGCGCAGGTCCAGCAGGTCCAGCAGATCGTCCAGCCGAGCGGTGGAGTCCCGCTCCTCCCGGTGGACCACGGGAAGGCGCAGCGCGTTGGCCAGGAAGCCGGAGCGGCCCTGGTGATGCCCGCCCACCAGGATGTTGTCCCGCACCGACAGTGGCCGGAACAGCGCCACGTTCTGGAAGGTGCGGCCAATGCCCAGGCCTGCCATGCGGTGCCGCGGCACGCCGTTCAGCGACTGGCCTTCCAGGCTGATGTCGCCGGCGACATAGCGGTAGATGCCGCTGATGCAATTGAACAACGTGGTCTTGCCGGATCCGTTGGGCCCGATCAGTCCACAGATCTGACTGTAGTCAACGTCGAACGATACGCCCCCCAGGGCGACGACTCCGCCGAAACGCATCTGCACGTCCGAGATGCGCAGCAATGGGCCACCAGACGGCCCCGACGACAGTGTGGCCGACATCAGGTTCGGCATTCGGTTGACGCGCGAACACACGTCGCGCAGAGGCGGCTTTCCATACGTCCTCCCGGTTGCGCCCTTTGGGGCTTGTCCCAGACCGAGGCAAAGTGACGAAGCCATGCAGGCAAGTCAATCGAAGCCTGCAATCACGTCATCCCGGTTCCGCCGCCGCATCGGACCGGCGTCGGGCATGCCGCCACCCACCCCGTCCGCCGCCATCGCGGGCCGCTCGGCCGCAGCGCCCCGGCGCCGTCCTCCGGCCGGGAGGAACCACGCGCAATGCTTGAGCGAAACGGCAAGTAAGGGCAGATTGCGTCGCGCGCTTTGCCCGACCGCCCGGCCGCTCACCGACGCGCGTGTCGCCCTCTGGGAGTCCTTTCATGCGGCGTATCGCTCCGCTCGTTCTGCTGACGGCCCTCAGCGGTTGTGGTTATCAGACATGGTCGAGCCCACCTTTCGTAGTCACCGGCAATCCGAACGCACCGGCCAGCAACAGCGAGACCTTGCGCCGGGTGATGGGTGAACCGGTGCACGTCAAGCCTCTGACGCCGCAGGCCGGCGACGTCTGGCCGGGTCCGCTGCCGCCCACCCCCACGCTCCAGGACCTGGAGCAACAGACCAGCCTGCCCCCACTTCCGGAACAACCGGTGCCGGGCTCACCGCAGGCCATGGGCACGGCGCCCACCGGGCAGCCGCCGGCGCCGCCGCCGCAGCGGCCCCGCGGCAGCTCGACCCCGCCCAGGGCACGTCCCGGCTTGCCCCCGCCGGTGGTAACGCAGACGCCGCCGGGCTCCGCGGCGCCACCGCCTGCGCGTGAACCGGGCGGGCAGGTTGTGCAGACACCCAGCGGGCCGGGCGTGACCTCCGGCGGATCCAGCGGCTACCAGACCATGACCCTGCCGAATGGCGGATCCGCGATCGTGATCCCGAACGGGAATGGCACCAGCACCGTTATACGGTCAGACGGCTCGATCGAGACCATCCCAACCCCCAAATCGAAGTAGCATGGCCGAGACTGCTAGACCGCTGACCGTCCTGTATTTCGCCTGGCTGCGCGAACGCGTCGGCCGGTCGGAGGAGGAACTGCCGCTGCCGGCCGGTGTGCGCACGGTGGCGCAACTGATCGACCACCTGGCCGGTCGCGATGCTGCCCACGCCGCGGCATTCGACAGCCGGCGGACGGTACGCTGCGCCGTCAACCAGGAATTCGCCCCGGTCACCACCGAACTGCACCCGGGCGACGAGGTGGCCTTCTTCCCGCCGGTGACAGGGGGCTGACCCATGGCGACGATCCGGGTGCAGGAAGCAGATTTCGACGTCTCGGCCGAACTCGCCGCACTCACTGTGGGGCGGACCGATGTGGGCGGCATAGGCTGCTTTGTCGGCACAGTACGCGACAGCGCCGCCGGCCGGCCCATCGCCGCAATGGTGCTGGAGCACTACCCGGCCATGACCGACCGCGCCATCGCCCGCATCACCGCCGAGGCCGAACGCCGCTGGTCCCTGCTGGGCTGCACGGTCATCCACCGCGTCGGCCGCCTGACGCCGGGTGCCAACATCGTGCTGGTGCTGGCCGCGTCCGCGCACCGGCAGGCGGCGCTGGATGCCACCGCGTTCCTGATCGACTGGCTGAAGACCAGGGCGCCGTTCTGGAAGCGCGAGGAATTTGCCGACGGCAGCGGCGCGTGGGTGGAAGCCCGCGAGTCCGATGATGCCGCGGCCGCGCGCTGGTAACCACTCCAGGACCGCTGATAACCATGCACCCCGGGACCTCCGGCAGGACCGAGTGATGGCTGGTGGGCCTTCGCCCGCCGCGACGCGGTTGGCTTCGCCTGCGGCATAGCCCGCTGTCGTGGCGCTTATGGGAACGTCCCGCGCCACGAAATTGACCTACCTCAATGCGCTCATATGCAACTGCGGAGGCAGTCTTGTCCTCTGAACCGCGGGAGCATGCAGCGTGTCGTCTCCCCTTCCGAATCCGATAGCATTAGCGACCGGCATCGAACCATCCGCTCGCTGGCGGCGTGTCCTCGGGCACGAGACCGGCCTGCGGGCGCCACATGGGATGCGCAGCCATGGCGGATAACCGCGACCGCTCCCCAGCGGAACCAACCCGGGAGGATGCCGGCCGATTCGTCTGGATCGAGCGCGGAGTCCTCGCGCTGATCCTGCTCGGCCTGCTGGTCGGCGTCCTGGCCATATTGAAGCCGTTCACCACCGCGATCCTGTTCGGCACGGCCCTGGCAGTCGCCCTTTGGCCGACCCGGGAAGCACTGATCCGCCACGGAGCCGGCCGCGGCGCCGCGGCGGCCTTGCTGCTCGGCCTGTCGCTGCTGGTGATCGCCCTGCCCATGCTGGTGATCGCCCCTCACCTGGCCGAGCAACTGACCCGGGGCGCGTTGAGGATGCAGGCGTACTTCGCAACCCTGCCGGCCCAGCCGGCCTGGATTCACGACCTGCCCGTAGTCGGCGAGCATCTGGCGACGATTTGGGACCGGGTGCTTGCGGCCGAGGGTAACGTCCAGGCGCTGTTGGCGCCCTATGCGACACCCATACAGCATCTGGTGGTCGGTGCGGCGCGGGCGCTGGCCGACAGCACCATCCAGTTGATCCTTTCGCTGGTCGTGGCGACCATGTTCTGGGTGAACGGCGACACCTTGGCCGCGCGCCTGCGCGATGCCCTGCAGCGCCTTGGCGGCGCCACGGCACGGCAGGCGCTCGACGTTGCGGCCGGCGCAATCCGCGGCGTTGCCTATGGCGTCGTCGGCACCGCGGCCATACAGGCAGCCCTGTTGGCCTTCGGCCTGGCCCTGGCCGGCATTCCGGGCGCCGCGATGCTCGGCTTTCTGGCCTTGCTGTTCGCCATCAGCCAGGTGGGGTCACCCTTGCTGGCCTTGATCTGGGGCGGCGCGGCCTGGTGGCTGTTCCGCCAGGATCAGCACGGCTGGGCCGCTTTCATGATCATCTGGGGCCTGTTCATCAGCACCGTGGACAATTTCATCAAGCCCTGGCTGATCGGGTTCGGACTTCAGATGCCCATGTCCCTGATCATCCTGGGCGTGTTCGGAGGCTTCCTGGCGTTCGGCTTTCTGGGCCTGTTCATCGGCCCGACCCTGATCGCCGTCGCCTTCACCCTGCTTCAGGCGTGGCAAGCGACGGCAACGGCCGCCCCATCCGGGAGCCCCCGTCAGGCCCCGTCGCCGTATAAGCCCCTACTGCCGGAGCAGCAGGGCGATACCCGGTCCCCGGTGTAACCGACCGGGCCATTCCGATAGTGCCGTGCGAAGCAGGCTGGAACGTCCGATGACATGCTACCGGTCGGCCCGCCCGGGCTGGCCACACCCGTCCGCGACCAGGCACCCGGTAATTTTACTGACTAGCCAACGAGCCCAATCGTTGGCATTCCGGTACGCGCCCTGTCACTGTCATGATCCGGATGGTGTCCTAAGTGGAAGCAACCGCGCGGTTCCCTGCCAGCCGCCACGAAGCCGCGGACCCGAACCGGCCGGATGAGCCGCCCCGGCTGCGGGCTGCGGTGCGCCATGCCTGGCGTGTCGTGGTTGGTCGTCCCGGCGCGTCGGCGGGCCTGACGCTGGCCGATGCGGGCTGCGATTCGCTGCATCTTCTGCAATTCGCGCTCGTCCTGGAGCGCGTGCTGCGCCGACCGATCCCGCTGGACCTGCTCGACACGGACATGCGGGCCGAGGACATCGTGACGTCCCTGTCGCGGGCGCGGCGCGACGCGACGCGCGCGGATTCACGCCCGACCGTGTTCCTGCTGCCGGGTCTGCATGACGATGAGCAGGGCCTGGCGCGGTTCCGTGTCGGGTTGCAGCCGCAGGTGCGGTTCGTTCTGATCGCTTATCCGGACTGGCCCGAGATGCTGCGCCCCGGCTGGCAGTTCACAGATCTGGTCGATGCGGTGGCCCGCCAGATATTGCAGGAGACCGCCGGCGGGGCGCCCATCCTGCTGACCGGCTACTCGTTCGGCGGCGACGTGGGCTTTGCGGTGGCCTGTCGCCTGGTCGCACAGGGCCATCCGGTCCGGTGGTTCGGCATCCTGGACACCGACATCACCCGCGTGTTGCAGCCACCGCCTGGCGGATTGCATCGCCTGCTACGCTGGGCGGGCGAGTCCGTGCAGGACCTGCGGCGCGAAGGGCTGCACAAGGGGGTGGGGCTCGCGGTCGGCAAAGCGGTGCGGCGCCGCGGTGCCTCCTCGCCAATGCACCGGTATCCACGCCCGTGGCAAAGGGTGCTGCCGGCCCGTACCGAATTCTGGTTCAACCGCCGCACCCGTACCGTCCTGCGCCTGCACGCATTCTGGGACTGGCTGGCGGCAAATCCCGACTGCCGGCTTTTCGGGGTACCGGTTACGCTGTTCCGTTCGGAGCTGGGCCGTGGGCCGTCGCCACCGGACTTTGGCTGGGCGCCGCGCTGTCCGGACCTGACGATCGTGCCGGTGCCGGGGGATCACCACACGCTGTTTGCCTCGCCGAATCGGGAGGTGCTGTACGCCCGTTATGCCGACGTGGTGCAGCAACTGGTGCCGGCCGTCCACGAGACGTAGGCGCCCGCCGGTGATATGACGTTACAGGCGATATCTTCGCCTTGCATCGACCATCGTCGGGTTCGACCGACGCGCGCCCGCACGGCGCCATCGTCGGCGACCACCTGCCGTCCCCGTCTGTTCCGCGCTGCCGACAGCAAAGTTCCCCGACCCGAACGCCGATGGTCTTTCCTGAGTTGTTATACCAGCCCGCACATCGTTTGACCGTTGGTCGGCAAATCACCGTCATGGTCGGCGAAGGCAGGCTGGTACTACCGGCAAAGTCGTGGATAC
Organism: uncultured Alphaproteobacteria bacterium; assembly: GCA_963721065.1. Classification (GTDB taxonomy): domain Bacteria; phylum Pseudomonadota; class Alphaproteobacteria; order Acetobacterales; family Acetobacteraceae; genus CAWBLP01. Next base: position 1,410,993 of record CAVRHO010000002.1, on the reverse strand, counting down.
TTCGGCCTCCACCAACCATGGCGGCGGGACGCGTCCCGCCAACGATCGAACGATGCGCGGGTTGGCTGTACCGCCCCAGGACGCAGTGCCCCAGGACACAGTGCCTCCAGGCTCAGCGCCAGTGTGCGCCGCGCCATTCCCAGCGCTGATACCGCGGCGACCATACCCAGCGGCCGGGAACATAGGTCCGATAGTGGGGATGCCGCTGCACATAATGGCCGTCGCGCCAGACATAGCGGTGACCGTTCCACGTCCAGTGGCCGGGCTGCCACATGCCCCCGTGGACCGGAGGCGGCGGTCGGTGCTCCGGACGCGGCGGCGGCACCCGTGTGTAGGGCGGCGGCGGAGGCTGCGCCACCGCGGTGCCAATGCCGCCGCCCAGCATCACGGCGGCCAACACCGCCGGCAACAGACGCTTCATGACGTTACTCCTGATCAACGGCGCTCCGACCCGATCATGCCCGCATCGCAGTCGGAGTGCCGTTTCAAAGGGTAACGCAAACGCTCAAATGTCTGCGTAACAGTGGCTCTCCGCTTCGGCGCCGGGATGCGTCACCGCACCCAGATGGGCCGGACCGACGAGCTGCGCGTATTTCCAGATTGCGCCTGAATTGTAGTCCGTCCTGCGCGGCTGCCAGGCGGCGCGGCGGGCGGCCAGTTCCGCGTCCGGCACCAGCATGTCGATCGTGCCCTTCTCCGCATCCAGCACGATCCTGTCGCCGTTCTTCAGCAGCGCGATCGGCCCGCCCACGGCCGCTTCCGGCCCGACATGGCCGACGCAGAAGCCGCGCGTGGCGCCGGAGAAACGGCCATCGGTGATCAGCGCCACCTGCTCGCCCATGCCCTGGCCGTAGATCGCACTGGTGGTGGACAGCATCTCGCGCATGCCGGGCCCGCCCTTCGGCCCTTCGTAGCGCACCACGATCACGTCGCCCGGCTTGTAGGCGCGGGCCTGCACGGCGGCGAAGGCTTCCTCCTCCGAATCGAAGCACAAAGCCGAACCTTCGAACCGCAGCTTGTGCATCCCCGCGACCTTCACGATCGCCCCGTCGGGCGCCAGGTTGCCCTTCAACCCGACCACGCCGCCGGTTTGCGAAATCGCCTTGCTCACCGGAAAGACCACGTCCTGGTCGGTGGGGAACACCACGTCCTTGTGGTTCTCCGCCAGGGTCTTTCCCGTCACGGTCAGGCAATCGCCATGCAGCAGGCCGGCGTCGAGCAGGGCCTTGATGATCACCGGGATGCCGCCGATCCGGTGCACGTCCAGTGCCACATACTTTCCACCCGGCTTCAGGTCGGCGATGTACGGCGTGCGGCGCATGATCGCCACCACGTCGTCCATGGTGAAACGGATGCCCGCCTCATGCGCGATGGCCGGAAGATGCAGGCCGGCATTGGTCGATCCGCCGGTGGCACCCACGATGACGGCGGCGTTCTCCAGCGCCTTGCGGGTGACGATGTCGCGCGGGCGGATGCGCTGCTCCAGCAGGTTCATCACCGCGCGGCCGGACTCCACGGCGAAGCGGTCGCGCTCCTCATACGGCGCCGGAGAGCCGGCGGAGCCGGGCAGGGCCAGGCCGATCGCCTCGGACACCGTTGCCATGGTGTTGGCGGTGAACTGGCCGCCGCACGCACCGGCCGAGGGACAGGCGACGCATTCCAGCTCATGCAGGTCGGAGTCCGACAGGTTGCCGGCGGCGTGCTGGCCGACCGCCTCGAACACGTCCACCACGGTGACGTCGCGACCCTTGAACTTCCCGGGCAGAATGGAGCCGCCATACATGAAGATGCTGGGCACGTTGAGCCGCAGCATTGCCATCATCATGCCGGGCAGCGACTTGTCGCAGCCGGCCAGGCCCACCAGCGCATCGTAGCAATGCCCGCGCACGGTCAGTTCCACGCTGTCCGCGATCAGGTCGCGCGACACCAGCGACGACTTCATGCCCTGGTGCCCCATGGCGATGCCGTCGGTCACGGTGATGGTGGTGAATTCGCGCGGCGTGCCGCCGGTTTCCGACACGCCCTTCTTCACCGACTGCGCCTGCCGGTTCAGCGCGATGTTGCAGGGCGCGGCTTCGTTCCAGCAGGTGGCGACACCGACGAAGGGCTGGTCTATCTCGTCCTCGGTCAGGCCCATTGCGTAGTAGTAGCTGCGGTGCGGTGCGCGGTCCGGCCCCACGGTGACATGGCGGGACGGGAGACGCGACTTGTCCCAGCGCCTGGTCGTCATTGGTCGGGCTCCTCTCCTGATTTATTGCAGCGTTATAGCGCCGGGGTGGCCAGGGCGAGCAAACACCTGCCACGCCATGGTGGGCGAATGCCCGCCATCCACACCGTCCTCCTGGCGTAGCCATTCGAGGCACTGTCAGCCCCGCACCGCAAGCCGTGCCACGCGCCGGGCCAGCCATCGCATGACACCGCCCCTGCCCTGCCCTAAGCTCTGCCGATAATCTTTCCGAGAGGAGCATGACGATGGCCCCGCCCCCGCCCTTCGGTGCGAACTCCGCCGCCGCCCGCGACATCGCCACCGTGCTGCACCCCTATACCGATCTGCAGGCGCATCAGCAGGTCGGACCCGTGGTGATCTCCCGCGGCAAGGGCGTGCGCGTGTGGGACGATGCCGGCAAGGAGTATATCGAAAGCGTCGCCGGCCTGTGGTGCGCCGCGCTGGGCTTCGACAATGAACGCCTGGTGCAGGCCGCCGCCAACCAGATGCGCAAGCTGCCCTTCTACCATGCGTTCACCGCCAAGTCGCACGAGCCGATGATCGACCTGGCGGAAATGCTGCTGGCGCGCGCACCGGTGCCGATGAGCAAGGTGTTCTTCGCCAACTCCGGCTCCGAGGCCAACGACTCCGCCATCAAGATGGTCTGGTACTTCAACAACGCGCTCGGCCGCATCAACAAGAAGAAGATCATCGGCCGGGTGAAGGGGTATCACGGGATCACCCTGGCCTCGGCGTCACTGACCGGCCTGGCGGTGAACCACCGCGCCTTCGACGTGCCACTGCCCGGGTTCCTGCACACGATGACGCCGCACCACTACCACGGCGCGCATCCCGGCGAGAGCGAGGAGGACTTTGCCACCCGCTGCGCCGAGGAACTGGATAAGCTGATCATCGCCGAAGGCCCCGACACGGTGGCCGCGATGTGGGCCGAACCGATCATGGGCGCCGGCGGCGTGATCCTGCCGCCGAAAGGATACTTCCCGAAGATCCAGGCGGTGCTGAAGAAGCACGACGTGCTGCTGGTCGCCGACGAGGTGATCTGCGGTTTCTGGCGCACCGGCAACTACTGGGGCAGCCAGACGCTGGACATCCAGCCGGACATCGTGACCTGCGCCAAGGCGCTGTCATCATCCTACCTGCCGATCAGCGCGGTGATGGTGAACCAGCGTGTGTTCGACGGGCTGTGCAAGGAAAGCCATGAGATCGGCACGTTCGGCCACGGCTTCACCTACTCCGGCCACCCGGTGCCTGCGGCGGTAGCGATCGAGACGCTGAAGATCTACGACGAAACCGACATCGGCACGCATGTGCGTACGGTGGGACCGCACATGCAGGCGGAGCTGAAGCGCCGCTTCGCCGATCATCCGCTGGTGGGCGAGGTGCGCGGTGCCGGCCTGATCGCCGCCATGGAACTGGTCGCGGACAAGGCGACGCACACCAACTTCGATCCGAAGCTGAAGATCGGCGGACGGCTGACCAAACTGCTGGAGGAGAACGGCGTGATCGGCCGCACGGTGGTGAACGACACGCTGTGCTTCAGCCCGCCGCTGATCATCACGCAGGAGGAAGTGGACGAGATGCTCAACCGCGTCACCAAGGCGCTGGACGAGCTGACCGTGCAGTTGCGGCGGGAGCAGATCGCCGTCGTGCGCTGACGCCACGTGGATGGTCCGCGCAGGCGGGCCATCCACGTCTTTTCGGTGCTGTTATACCAGCCCGCGTATCGCTTGACCGCTGGTCGGCAACCCACCGTCATCGTCGGCGAAGGCCGGCCATCCACGACTTTTGTTGATGGCAGCAACGAAAAAGGCGTGGATGGCCCGCCTGCGCGGGCTATGACGCCGAAGGGCTCGCCATGTGTCCGAGATAATGCGGGTTGGCATCATCAGCGGAAGTCGTGGATATTCGGCCTCCGCCGAGCATTCCGGTGAGGCCGCGTGGCATGACGGTGCTTCCCGCTGGGTGCGACAGTGCCGCGTATGACTATGACCCCGCCGGGCATGACGGCGACTCCGCCCAGCGCGGCGGTGACTTCTGCGGGGACGAGGTGCGTGGCCGGCCAACGGTCACCCTCCATGCCGGGGTCAGAAACCGGCCTGGCCAAAAATGCCCCACAGCACCGCGTACACCAGACCACCCATCAGAAAACCGACCAGCGTGCCGTTCACGCGAACGAACTGCAGGTCCTTGCCGACGCGCAGTTCCAGGCGCTCGGTGATCGTGCGCGTGTCCCAGCCGGCCACCACCTTGGCGATGAAGTCCGCCAGGCGCATCTGCGCGGTGGGAAGCACGGACCGCACCACGGCCTCGGCGGCCGCTTCGACCCGGGCACGCGCGGCCGGATCGGTTTCCAGCATCGCTCCGAGATTGGCCAGCGCGCCTTCCAGATAGATGACAGTCCGGCCGTTGGGCTGGGCGGCGTCGTGTTCCAGTGCCACCCGCATGCGGGCCCAGACATCCCATAGCCAGGCCTGAACCGTTTCATGCGCCACCACCTCACGGATCGCCGCGCCGAGTTCCGCCGCACGGGCCGGGTCCTGCTGGAAACGGTCGATCTCCCGCCGCACCCATTCGTCGAACGCCTCGCGCAGTTCGGATCCGTCCGGGCTCATCTTGTCCAGTTCGGCGTTCAGCGTGGACAGCACGCGTCGTGCGACCGAGGCACCGATGGCCCAGCCGACCAGCCGGCCGCCCTGCTCGCGAACCCGTTCCTCGATGGTGGCCCGCAGCGTTTCCTCCTTGCTGGCGATCAGGGTCTTGAGCTGGCCGAGGATGAAGCCGAACACCTCCTGGTGGCGGCCGCCTTCGACCAGGCCGTGCAGGGCGCGCGCCACCACCTGGCCGGCCGCGGGACCACCGACCAGGCGCGGCACCAGCCTGGCGAGCAGGCGGCGGGCGCGGCCATCCTCCACCGTCGCCATCATGTTCGGCAGCATGCCGGCCAGTGCCACCGCGGCGGGGCGGGCCGAGACCGGGTCGGCCATGAAGCGGTGCAGGACGCCGGGCAGGTCCAGGCGGACCAGCACGCCGGACACCTCCTCGCTGGTGAACACATGCGTGGCCACGAAGCGGCCCAGCGCTCGGCCCAGGCGTTCCTTGTGGGTTGGGATGATGGCGGTGTGCGGGATTGGTATGCCCAGCGGGTGGCGGAACAGGGCGGTCACCGCGAACCAATCGGCGATGCCGCCGATGAAGCCGGCCTTGGCGGCGGCCTGCAGCAGGTCGGTCCACCACCCTGGCGGAAGCGCGAAGGTGCCCAGGGTCAGCCCACCCATCAGGACCAGCAGGCTGGTGGCAAAAGTGCGGTGCCGGCGCAGCGCGCGACGGGCTTCCAGATCGGGATCGGCCGGAGTCATGCGGCGCTCTTCATAGGCGCGCCCCCTTCGCGTGTCATGGTCGGTTCCCGAGGTGGTGCGGCATTGCCGCGGCATGGGCCTGCCCGGTGGCCGACCCGTCAATTCACCGATGGCACCAACCGGCGCCGGTGCATCGGTCACAGCCAAGCGGCACGCCTGGCGCCGGTCCGTCCGGACAGGTGGCACGCCTGACGCGGGACCGGACCGGACGGGCGGCACACCTGGCGCCGGTCCGGTCGGACGGGCGGCACGCCTCGCGTTGGACCGGACCGGATGGATGGCACGCCTGCCGCCGGTCCGGTCGGTCGGGCGGCACGCGTGAGGCCGGACCGGACGGACCAGCAGGCCACCACGCCAGGGCGTGGCCGCGAATAGTCGCCGGTGTCTGTTCTACTCCGCCGCTGCCGCAGCGATGGGAGCGACGGACGCCATGCGCTGCACCGCCACGCCCGGCTGCTGTCCCGCCAGCGCAGCGATGTGATCGTGGTGGGTGAACAGGATCACCTGCGAGCGCTTCCCCAGTTCACGCAGCAGGCTGATCGCCGCCGCGGCACGCACATCGTCGAAATGGACCAGCAGATCGTCGGCAATGAACGGCAGCGGTTCGGCCCGATCGGCATGCGCCTGGATCGCCGCGACACGCAGCGCCAGGTAAAGCTGGTCGCGGGCGCCTTCGCTCAGGGCCTCCACCGGGCACTCGATCCCGGTCTCGCGGACCGCCAGCAGCACGGCGCGTCCGGCGGCGTCGTAGTCCACCAGCAGCCGCTCGTAACGCCCGTCGGTCAGCAGCGCGAAATACGCGCCGGCGGTGCGCAGCAGCGGGCCCTGCTGTTCCTTGCGGAACCGGTCGATGCCGGCACGCAGCAGCACGGCCCCGACGCGCAGCCGGGCGAACCGTTCGGCGGCGGCACGGGCGTCCGCCAGGGCATCCTGCGCTTCCTGGGCCTTGGACGTCGCGTCGTGGCCATCGCGCATCGCATTCAGTGCAGCCTCGGCGCGGGTACGCTGGGCGCTGAGCTCTTCGCGGCGCTGACCCAGGCCGGCCTGTTCCGACTCGATCTCGGCCAGGCGAGCCACCAGCGCATCCGGTTCGATGGAGGAGATCTCCGCCCGCAGCGCCTCCTCCGCCATGCCGTCGCCCTGCCCCAGCAGTGCCTCCTCCAGCCTGGCGGTGTCGGCGGCCAGGGCATCGCGCTGGCGGGCGCGGTCGATGGCACGTTCCAGTGCCGGATCGTCGGTCGCGCCGGCACGGTCCCGCAGCACGGCGAGGTCGGCGTCCGCGGCATCCCGCCGGCGGACCGCGTCCGCGGCGGCCGCGTCATGGGCCGCGATGTCCGCGGCCAGGCGTTCGGCATCCAGGGCGGCCTTACGCGCCTCGGCCAGGCGGCGCGCCAGGCGGGCGACGATGACGGGCGCTGTTTCCTCCCCGGGCGGATCGCCAAGCCGGGGCTGAAGGCTGTGGGTTTCGCTGGTGAAGGCCTCGATGCTGGCGGTCATGTTGGCGATCCGCTCCGCTTCCGTCCGCCAGGCGGGCGCGGCCTCGGCGATACGCTGCCAGGCGGACAGGGCGGCTTCGGCGACATCGATGGCGGCGTCCGGCGGCAGGCGCAGCGCCGCGACGGCGGGGCCCCAGTCCTGCGTCCACGTTTCCAGCGCCGCGGCTGCGTCGGCGTTGGCCTGCTGCTGTTCGGCCAGCCGGTCGGCTTCGTCTTCCAGGGTCTTGCGGCGCTCGCGATACGCCGCCTCGGCAGCTTCGGCGGCCTCGCAGGCCGTAACGGCCCGCAGCAGCAGTTCACCCAGGGTCGGTTGCGGCGGCAGGTCGGGCAGCAGCGCGGCCAGCGCGGCCTGGGCGCGGGTGCGCCTTGCCGCCAGATCGTCGCGATGCCGGCGCGCCTCGGCCTCGGCCTGGGTCAGGCGGACCACCTCGGCACGGGTGCTGCGCCACTCCGCCATCGCCGCCGGCGAGTTCGGCACCACGCCGGACGGTGCCCACAGCGCCCGCCAAGCGGCTTCGGCAGCCTGCACCGCGTCCTCCCGCTGGGCCAGGGCGGTGGCGGCCTTTTCATGCTGGCCGCGCAACAGGTCGAGGCGGGCGGTGGCATTCAGGAAATCGGCCACACGCTGGGCGTCCTCGGCGCGGCGGTCGGCCAACCGATCGGCCTGATCGACCAACGCCTCGTAGGCCTCCGGCATTGGACCACCGGGCAGCCCGGCCATCTCCACCGGGTCCGGGGGCGGCCCGCCCTCCAGGACACGGCGGAGCATGTGCCAGAGCCTGTCGCGGGCGGCCCGCGCTTCGGCGACCGCCCCGGGCGTGGGCACCGGGTCGCCACGGGTCAGGCGGGCGATCTCGTCCTCGCAGGCCGCGATTTCGGCGGTCAGCCGCGAACGCTCCGCCTGGGTCTCGGCGCGCTCCCTGGCGCAGGCTTCCAGGCGGGCCGCCGCGGCGTTGGTTTCGGCTGGCAGCGGCAGGGCGCAGGCGACCAGGGCGGCGGCATCGCCGTGCCACAGCGGCAGCGCGGACAGAGCGGCGGCGGTGGCGGCCGTGGCCTCGGTCAGTGCCCGGTCCGCGCGGTCGAGTTCGGTGTCCAGCCGCCCTTCGGCCCGCACCGACTCGATGGTCCGGCGCAACAGGACCGGCGACGCGGGCTCCGGCGTGTCCCGCAGCGCCTGCTCCGCCTGGGCGTGGCGCCGGCGGGCGGTGGCGAGACGGCGTGAGGCCGCCTCGGCATCCGCGGACAGCGCGGCATGCTGGCGGATCAGCCGCTGCACCGTGCGGCGCGCGGCCCCGGCCGGAAGGTCGTCGCGTGCCGTTTCCGGCGCCAGGTCCAGGCCGAGTTCGTCGATCGCCTCCACCACGCTGGCGCGCAATGCGGCGGCCTTGGCGTGCACATCCGGCAGGTCGGTGGTGGCCTGAAGCACGACCGGCCGCCGCGCCGCCAGCGCATCGATTGTATCTTGCGCGGCCAATGCCGGCGCGTCCTGCGGCAGGGCGGCACGTTCCGCGGCCAGGCGCTGGGATGCCGCGGTCTCCCGCTCCACGTCCCGGGCGGCATCGCGCCTTGCGGCGACCAGGGCACGAAAGCGCGCTTCGGAATCCGGCGGCAAATGCGGGGCATCGGCAAGCTGCGACAGTGCCTCCCGCGTGTCGGCCAGCCGCGCGAGAAGCGGTATGACGCGCCGGACGCGTTGCAGCCGGTTATTTTCGACCGCCAGCTCCCGCATCCGCTCCTGCAACGTCGGCGAGCGCCGCGACCGCCTGGCTGTGTTCCGCATCGGCATCCTGCCAGGCGCGCGGGGCGACGGCGCGGTCCTCGCTTTCGCGCTGGGCCTTGCGCCAGGCGTCCACCGCTTCCGACAGGCGCCGGCGACCACGGCCGTCGCCGACCAGGGATTTCGCTTCGTCCTCGATACGGGCGAGCACGGCCTTCAGGTTGAGCAGGCCGGAGCCGGCGGCCAGCAGGCTCTCCCCGGCCTCGCCGCCCAGGCGCAGCAGTTCCTCGCCGCCGGCGCGCAGGCGGGCGCCGTCCAGGCCGAAGCCGCGCTCGAACAACTCGCGGCCGACGCCGCCCAGGTAGGGGTGCAGCGCTTCCTCGGGCACCACCTGGTCGTCCGGGTCGCGCAGCGTGTCGCGACGGCCTTTGCGGCGGACGAAGCGCGCCGTGCTGCCGTCGCGCGCGGCCAGGGTGATGCCGATGCGCAACTGCGGTGCGCCGTGCAGGAAATCGAAGTCGGTGCGGTGGCCGAAGCCGAACAGCGCGTCGGCGATCGCGGCCAGTGCGGTGGACTTTCCGGCTTCGTTGGCGCCGTGCACCACGTGCAGCAGCGCGTCGTCCGGAAAGTCGAGCGCCACATCGGTCAGGTGACCGTAGCGCAGCAGGTCGAGGCGGCGCAGCTTCATTCCGGCTCCGCGGGGGCCAGGGCGTCTGCCGCGATCTGCCAGGCGTCCTCGGCGAAGCGGCGCAGCGCCTCGGGATCTTCCGGCAGGTCGAGGTCGGGCCGCGCCGGTGCGGGCAGCTTCTGGCGCAGGGCGGCGAATTCCTCCAGCAGGGCGGCGATGATGTCGGGATCTTCCAGGCCGGCGGTGAAGGCGGCGCGCAGCGGGGTCAGCGTATCGGCGGCGGCCTGGGGCAGCGGACGGGTCCGCAGGCGCACCGATTCCACCCACAGCGCGCCCTCGGCTTCCAGCGCCGCGTTGCGGCACTCGGCGGCGAGACGGTCGGTATCGGCCAGCAGCATCGCCTGGCGGTCGGTGGTGCCGGTCAGGGTCAGGCGCGCCAGCACCGGGCGGGATTCGGACTGATCGACGGCCTGCCTGGCGGTGTCGGCGATGCGTCCGATGAGGTCGGGCTCATCCAGGCCGGTGACATCCACGTCCAAAGCGGACCAGCGCAAAACGTCCACGGCACGGTGTTCGGCTGATACCACTTTGCCGTCCTCCACCGTCACCAGCGTGCAGCCTTTCGGTCCGGTCTCCTTCGGGTGGCGGCCTTGCAGGTTGCCGGGGAAGACGATCCAGGGCCGTTCGCTCAGTACGCGGCGGGCGTGGATGTGGCCGAGCGCCCAGTAGTCGTAGTTCTTGAGGGTCAGGTCGGGGATGCTGCAGGGGGCGTAGGTTTCGTGCTCGCCGGGGTCGTCGGCCGAGGTGTGCAGGACGCCGATATTGACCATGCCGTTGACCGGGTCGCGGTAGCCGGCGGACAGGTCCTCGGGCACGGCGCGGTTGGGAAAGGAATGGCCGTGCAGCGCCACGCCGGCTTCGGCCAGTTCGAAGGTCTGGCAGGTGCGGGAGGAGAATTCCCGCACATTGGGCGGCAGGCGCAGGTTGCGGGTGATCACCGAGCGTGCGTCATGGTTGCCGCGCAGCAGGAAACATGGCCGGCCCAGCCGCTGCATCTGTTCGGCGAAGAACAGGCCGGAGGAGAAATCCTTCCAGTCGCCGTCGTAAAGATCGCCGGCGATCACCACGAAAGCCACATCCTCCGCGCGCGCCAGATCGACCATGTTGGCGAACGCTCGGCGGGTGCAGTGGCGGATCACCGCATCGGGCAGGTCGTCGCGGGCACGCAGACCTGCCAGCGGGCTGTCGAGGTGGATGTCGGCCGCGTGCAGGAATTTCATGCGGGCAACGTGTAGCGGGATTCGGCCGGTGCGGTGAAGCGAGTTCGGGGCGTTTTCCCGGGAACCCTATGCCGACCCCCGTAAAGTCCGGCGCGCAGACGAGCATTCAGCGTCGTGGTCGGCGAAGGCCGGCCACCCACGACTTTCGCTGTTGCCATCGACAAAGCCGTGGGTCGCGGGCCTGCGCCCGCCACGACGCAAGGCGCTTGGTCCGTGGGATCGATCCGTAAGCGTCAAATCACCGGGGCGGTCGGGAATAGCGCCTGGGCTGAGCCGCTGTTCTGGCCCAGCCAGCCTCCGCGCGGCAATACCGGGTTCACCCCGCGGGAACGCCCTTGGAGGTGGAGGTACTCGAAATGCAGCGCCTGGTCGGGATGCACGATCGGGTGGATCGCGTGGGCTGCCATCGCGGCCTCGCTGAATCCTTGCAGGATCAGTTTCAGCTTGCCCGGATAGGTTGCCACGTCGCCGATCGCGAACACGCCCGGCAGGCTGGTCTGGCAGGTGGCCGGATCGATCGTCACGTGATGCAGCGCGCGATCCAGGCCCCAGGCGGCGATCGGGCCCAGGTCCATCGACAGGCCGAAAAACGGCAGCAGCACATCGGCCGGCAGGCGACGGGTTTCACCCTTCAGCGTGGCCACTTCCACCGCTTCCAGCCGGCCTGCCTCACCATGCAGGGCGTGGAGCTGGTAGGGGATGACCATCTCGATGTCCGCACGTTGCGCGGCGGCGTCCAGTTGGGCGGCGGTTTCCGGCGCGGCGCGGAACTTCGGCCGGCGGTGCACGACCGAGACCTGCGCCACGTCCTTCAGCGCCAGCGCCCAGTCCACGGCGGAATCGCCGCCGCCGGCGATCACCACGCGCTTGCCGCGCAGGTCTTCCCGACGGCGCACATAGTACTGCACCGAGCCGGTGGCCTCGTACGCGGCCAGCCCCTCCAATGGCGGACGGTTGGGGCCGAAGGCACCGGCACCAGCAGCGATCAGCACCGCTTTGGCGGAGACGGTGTCGCCCTGGTCGGTGGTCAGGGTGAAGGCGCCCGGTGCGCCGGTCAGCCCCTGGACGCGCCGCCCCAGCAGGCGTGGCACACGGAACGGGGCGATCTGCCGCTCCAATTGGGTGACCAGGTCGCCGGCCATGATCGCCGGGTGTGCCGGAATGTCGTAGATCGGCTTTTCCGGGTACAGCGCCGCGCACTGTCCGCCGACCTCGGCCAGCGCATCGATCAGCACGCTGGACAGTTGCAGCATGCCGAGTTCGAACACGGCGAACAGCCCCACCGGGCCGGCGCCGACGATCGCCACGTCGGTCTCGAGTTTCTGTGCCATGCGGTGCGCCTACGCTGCCCGGGGCGGGCGATCAAGTTGGTTTACCCGACGGCAGCGGCGGATCGCGCGGAGGCCGGTCTGTCCCGGCCGTAACGGTGCGCGGCCGAGCGTAGGCCGGACTTTGCGCGGGGCCAGCGCCGGCGCCGGCCAGTCTCGACGCGGGCCAGTCTCGACGCGGGCCAGTCTCGACGCGAGCCAGTCTCAACACGAGCCAGTCTCAGTGTGGGGAGGCCTGTGCCAGCGGGATCGCGGCCTGGATCAACTCGGCGCATTTCGCCCGGTCTCCGGCGGCCAGTGCCTGAAGCGCCCTGTTGATGTGCTCGATCGCCGGGCTTCGGATCGGCTGGTTGACCTGGCCATACGGAACCGAACGGTCGAGCAGCCGGGTCTGCGCCATCTCCATCGCCTCCTGCGCTTCACCGGTGCGTCCCGCCGCCAGCGCGCGTTCGGCCGCGTGCAGATAGGCGGCGGGCGACGCATCCTCGCCCACCGACGGGTTTGGCAGATTGGGCGCAATCCTTGGATAGGCCTGATCCTGCCGGTCGATATTGGCCGCCCTGTTCGACATCGGTTCGGCCGATCCCGCGCCGACCGCATAGCCAGGGCCGGCGCCGCCGGACGGCACCGTGGTGGATGGCGATGCCGCAGCGCCGGGCGTCCCGGCGGCAGACTGGGGGGCGGACTGCGGTGCGGACAGAGGGGCAGACTGCGGCGCGACAGGCATACTGGCCGGCGGATAGGCCGGCGTATCGGAGGGCGGCGGATAGGCCGGCGCACGGCCGGGCGGCGGGTAGGCCGGCGCTCGGCCGGGTGGCGGATATGCCGGCGTTCGCGACGGAAACTGGCCGGCAGGCGCCGTGCCCTGCGCCATGGCGGCCGCACCCAGGCAGAGCCAAACCGAAACCGACAGAACCAGGCCACGCATCACCCTGCCCTCCTTTTCGCGGCGCCACCGGACGTGAGGACGCCGCGACCGCGGCTCAATCACGATGCTGGTTCGTTGTCACATCAACAGCGTGCGCGCGGCTCAGCGCCAGCGGCGGTGGAACCACAGCCATTGCCCGGGATGCTCGCGGATCCATCGCTCGATCACGTCGGTCAGCATCTGCGTGGTGGCCTGCACGTCAACCTGGCCGCCGGCGTCACGCGGCAGGTCGAACGGGCCCTCGACGTCGATGCGGAACCGGCGGCCGGGCAGCCGCACCACGCGCACGCCGACCACCGGGCAGTCGAACTGCCGCGCCAGGCGAGCGATGGAGGGATTGGCCTTGCAGGGGCGGCCGAAGAAGGTGACGTCCAGCCCGCGGGAAAAGCGCTGGTCGATCAGCATGCCCAGATGGTCGCCGGCCTGCAGCGCGCCGGCCATTTCCAGCGCCGCCTGGGCGCGGGTGCGGATCAGCCGGCCCATCAGCGGGGCGCGGATGCGGGTGATCTCCTTGGCCACGGCCTTGTTGTTGGGCATGCGATAGACCACGGCCGAGGGCAGGCCGTGCGCGGCCGCCGCCACCGCCGGCAGCTCCCAGTTGCCCAGATGCGCGGCGAAGCACAGCGCGGGCTGGCCGTCGTGCTGCAACTGCCGGAACAGGGGTTCGGCCCCGGTGATGATGCGGCCGGTGTTCGGGTGGGCCGGGTCGAAGTCCCAGATGCGCGCCAGGTGGACGTATTCGCCAGCCACCCGTCCCAGATTGTCCCAGGCCTCGCGGAGTGTCGCCTCGATCCAGGCGGCATCACGATCGGGAAACGCCGCCCGCAGGTTGGCGCGGCCGATCCGGTGTGCCGGCAGCCACGGGCCCACGGTGCGGGCGATGGCGGCACAGACATCCGCGGCACGGTCCGGGTCGGTGCGGCGCAGGGCGTGCAGCAGCCACTTGACCAGGCGGCCCAGTATGCGATCGCCGTAGAGGGAGAGCTGGCGGCGCAAGCGACGGATCAGAGCTCGACCAGCAGCTTGCCGAACACGTTTCGCTGCTCCAGCCGTTCCAGGCCGGCGCGGAACGCGTCCAGCGGATAGACCGTGTCGATCACCGGGCGGACGCCGCCGGCGATGCGGTCCAGCGCGCGGGACAGGGCGGACAGCGGGGCGCCGAAGGAGCCGATGATGCGGTACTGCTGCTGGAACAGTTGCATCAGGTTGATGCTGCCGGCGGGGCCGGAGGTGGCGCCGCAGGTGACCAGCCGGCCGCCGCGCTTCAGCGACAGCAGCGAGCCGTTCCAGGTATCGGCGCCGACATGCTCGAACACCACATCGACGCCCTTCTTGCCGGTCAGGCGGCGGACCCGGCCCTCGAACCGGTCTTCGCGATAGTTGATCACGTGGTCGGCGCCGAGCGCCTGGGCTTTGGTGGCCTTGTCGGCGGTGCCGACGGTGGTGATGACGGTGCAGCCGATCGATTTCGCCACCCGGATGGCGATGCTGCCGATGCCGGACCCGCCGGCATGCACCAGGATGGTCTCGCCGGGCTCCAGTTTCGCGTTGTCGAACAGCATGTGCTCGACGGTGGAATAGGCCACGCCGACACAGGCGGCATCCTGGAAGTTGACCGGGCCAGGGATCTTCACCAGCAGGCGGGCCGGGTGGTTGGTCAGGTCCTGGGCGAAGCCGTCGATATGGAAGCCGCGGACGCCCTGCACGTTCTCGCACAGGTTCTCGCGGCCTTCGCGGCAGGGCTTGCAGGTGCCGCAGGTCAGGGCGGAGAACGGCACCACGCGGTCGCCGGGGGCGAGGTGCGTCACCCCCGGCCCGACGGCGGTGACCTCGCCGGCGGCCTCGGCGCCGACCGCCAGCGGGAACTGGCGCTTGGCGAAGGCCATGCCGCGGAAGCCCCAGACATCGATATGGTTCAGGCCGACGGCGCGGATGCGGAGTTGCGCCTCGCCGGCGGCGGGGGGCGGCGGCGGGTCGCGTTCGACCAGCGCGACGTCGCGGTCGGCCAGGAGTTGCAGGGCGCGGATGGTCGGCATCTTGGGTGGGATCCGGGGTCGCTGGGTTGCCGGTTGGGATTAGTCGGCGGGGTGGTCGGGGGCAACCCCGGGCGTGCCTCGTGTGGGAATTGCGTGCGTGGCGTGGGAATTGCGTGCGTGGGAATTGGAAGAACGGAGAAGGAGCTCCTCCTGATGGGAGTCTCGTTGGCGGGCGTCGGCGTCGAAGTCGCGGGCGTCGTCACCGGCGGAACCAACCACGTCGTCGCGGGCGAAGGCTCGCCACCCACGACTTTACCGCATGCGCCGCCGGAAAGTCGTGGATGGCCGGCCTTCGCCGACCACGACGGCGTGCACGTCCCGTGGCTCAACATGCACCGCAGGCGGTGAGCGCGCTGGCGCCGTTCCCTCCCAGCCTCGCAGAGTGCGGGCCCTGGGAGGGGGCTTCGGCCGGCGGTTTCTGTGTCCCCTGCCCTACAGCGCGTCCGGCTGGATGATGGCGCCGCGGGGGGTGGCGGCGTGTTCCTTCAGCACCGCGTCGGTGCCGGGATCGACCTCCTTCATCAGCACGTCGTAGCCCCACAGGTCCGCCAGGTGCTGCAGCACCATGCGGGTGTCGCGCTCCTCCAGCAGGACGCGGTTCAGCGCGCGGTGGTGCAGGATCAGTCGGCGGTCGCCGCTGAGGTTCACGTCCACCACCTGGATGTCGGGCGTGGTCCAGGCGACGTCGTACTGCCGAGCCAGGGAGCGCTGGATGCGGCGGTAGCCGCGCTCGTCGTGGATGGCCTCGACCCGCAGATGCGGCTCGTTGGCGTCGTCCACCACGTGGAACAGGCCGAACTGACGGATCAGCTTCGGGCTGAGGTACTGAAGGATGAAGCTCTCGTCCCGGAAATTCGCCCAGACGTCGCGCAGCACCGCCATGGGCTCGCCGTTGCCGGCGATCGCCGGGAACCACTGCTGGTCCTCGGCGGTGGGCTCGGTGCAGATGCGCTCGATATCCTGCATCATGGCGAAGCCCAGCGCGTAGGGATTGATGCCCGAGTAGCGCGGATCGTCGAATTCCGGCTGGAACACCACGTTGGTGTGGGACCGCAGGAACTCCACCATCGCCCCGTCGGTCAGCAATCCTTTCTGATGCAACCGGTTCATGATGGTGTAGTGACAATACGTGGCGCAGCCCTCGTTCATCACCTTGGTCTGCGACTGTGGGTAGAAATACTGCGCGATGTTGCGCACGATGCGCAGGATCTCGCGCTGCCAGGGCAGCAGGCGCGGCGCGGTCTTTTCAAGGAAGTAAAGAATGTTCTCCTGCGGCAGTTGCAGCAGGGCGCGGCGACGCTCCTCGATCGTCGGATCGTGGTGGCCGTCCTCCTTCTCCGGCAGCGTGCGCCAGAGGTCGTTGAACATCTTTTCTTCGTGTTCGCGCCGCTCGCGCGACCGCTCCTCCTCACGGCGCAGGTCGGTGGCCCGCCGGCGCGGATAGCGGTGCACGCCATGATTCATCAGCGCGTGCGCGGCGTCCAGCAGGCGTTCGACATTCGCCTCGCCGAAGCGTTCCTCGCAGTGCATGATGTAGCCGCGGGCGAATTCCAGGTAGTCCAGGATGGAATCCGCATCCGTCCATTGCTGAAACAGGTAATTGTTCTTGAAGAAATGATTGTGTCCGAACGCCGCGTGCGCGATCACCAGCGCCTGCATCGTCGCCGTGTTCTCCTCCATGATGTAGGAGATGCACGGGTTGGAGTTGATGACGATCTCGTACGCCAGGCCCTGCATGCCGGCGCGGTACAGCGCCTCATTCCGGGCGAAATGCTTGCCGAACGACCAGTGCTTGTAGAACAGCGGCATGCCGATCGAGGAGTAGGCGTCGAGCATCTGCTCGGTGCTGATCACCTCGATCTGGTTGGTGTAGGTGTCCAGCCCCATGTCCTCGCGCGCCACCTGCTCGATCGCCTCGTGGCAGCGCTGGATGGTGGAGAACTCCCAGTCGGCGCCTTCGAACAGCGGGCGTTCCGCGCGGACCACCGGTTTGCCGAGGGTGATGCTCATGCGGTTGCGGCCTCCGAGCCTTGCTTTTTCGCGAAGAGTTCGCGGAATACCGGGTAGATATCGCGCCGGTGCCCCACCTTTCGCATGGCCATCGGCGCACCGCTGCGCACGATGGTGCTGTAGGTCTGCCACAGATCGGAATCGCGGCGGATGAAACCGGGCGGAAAGTGCTCGGAATCGCGGCCGACCTCGAGATAGGCGTAGTACTGACAGGCCGGCAGGATCACGTCTGTCAGCAGCGCCGCGGTCTTGTCGTTGTCGCTGGCGGTGTTGTCGCCGTCGGACGCCTGGGCGGCGTAGATGTTCCAGTTGTCCGGGCTGTAGCGTTCCTGCACCACGCGCTGCATTTCCTCCAGCGCGGTGGATACGACGGTGCCGCCGGTTTCCGGCGAGTGGAAGAAAGTATCTTCGTCCACTTCCTGCGCCATGTGGGTGTGGCGAATGAACACCACGTCCACATTCTTGTAGCGGCGCTTCAGGAAGATGTAGAGCAGCACGTAGAACCTTTTCGCCAGGTCCTTCATGTGCTCGGTCATCGAGCCGGACACGTCCATCAGGCAGAACATCACCGCCTGCGCCACCGGCTTCGGGTGCGCCTCGAACCGCTTGTAGCGCACGTCGAGCGGATCGATGTACGGAATCGACCCGGAGCGGTGCAGCTTGCGGGTAAGCTCCTCCTCCAGCTCCAGCTTGCGGTCACGCTGGCCGGGGTCGCCCTCCAGCGCCTCGATCTCGTCCCGCAATTCCTGGATTTCGGCGGTCTTCGGCCGGCGCAACGCGATCCGGCGCGACAGGCTGTTCCGCACCGTGCGCATCAGCGCCAGGTTGGCCGGCGAGCCACTGACCGAGTAACCGGCCCGGTTCCAGCTCACCGCCTCGGCACTGACGACGCGGCGCTTGGCCAGGTCGGGCAGTTCCAGGTCTTCCAGGAACAGGTCCACGAATTCGTCCTGCGACAGGGCGAAGCGGAAGTCGTCCTGGCCTTCGCCATCCGGACTGCCTTCCGATCCGCCGCCGCCGGAGCCACCCGGAGGGCGGGGTATCGTGTCGCCCTCCAGGTACTCCTTGTTGCCCGGCAGCAGGTGATCGCGAATGCCGCCGCTCGCGCTGCGGTGGAAGGACGGCTCGTGCACGCCCTGCGCCGGCAGCGAGACCTCACCCGCCTGGTCGGCATCCTTGATGCTGCGGCTGCCGGAGCTTTCGTGCACCGCCTTCCGAATCAAGGATTTGGCTCGGCGCATGAAGCGCTGGCGGTTGGCCAGGTTCTTTCCGCCGGGGTTGAGGCGACGATCGACGATATGCATATGGCGTTCGGTCCTTCACCGGACTTTGGCCGGTTATCCTGCCTGTTTCACCCGCATGTACCACTCGACCAGCCGGCGGACCTGCCGCTCGGTGTAGCCGCGTGCGGTCATGCGATCGACGAATTCGGTGTGCTTCTTCTCGGTTTCGCTGTCCTTCTTCGAGCCGAAGCTGATCACCGGCAGCAATTCCTCGACCTGGCTGAACATCCGCCGTTCGATAACCTCGCGGATCTTCTCGTAGCTCGTCCAGGACGGGTTCTTGCCGTTGTTGTTCGCCCGCGCCCGCAGGCTGAACTTCACGACCTCGTTGCGGAAGTCCTTCGGGTTGGCGATCCCGGCGGGCTTCTCGATCTTGGTCAGCTCCTGGTTCAGCAGTTCGCGGTTCATCAACTGGCCGGTGTCCGCATCCTTGAAATCGATATCCTCGATCCAGGCATCGGCATAGGCGACGTAGCGATCGAACAGGTTCTGGCCGTAGTCGCTATACGATTCCAGATAAGCCTTCTGGATCTCATTGCCGATAAACTCCGCGTAACGCGGCGCCAGTTCACCTTTTATGAACTCCAGGTAACGTTTCTCGGTTTCCTGCGGCAACTGCTCGCGACGGATCGCCTGCTCCAGCACATACATCAGGTGCACCGGGTCGGCCGCCACTTCGGTGGTGTCGTGGTTGAACGTCGCGGCAAGCACCTTGAATGCGAAGCGCGTGGAGGCCCCGTCCATGCCTTCCTCGACTCCGGCGGCGTCCTTGTATTCCTGCAGGCTGCGCGCGCGCGGGTCGGTCTCCTTCAGGCTTTCGCCGTCATAGACGCGCATCTTGGAATACAGGGTGGAGTTTTCGTGCCGGCGCAGCCGGGTCAGTACCGAAAACCGCGCCAGCATCTCCAGCGTCGCCGGGGCGCACGGCGCCTCGGCCAGCTCGGAGCTGGTGATCAGCTTGTCGTAGATCCGCTGCTCCTCGGTGACGCGCAGGCAGTACGGCACCTTGATGACGAAGATACGGTCGATGAAGGCTTCATTGTTGCGGTTGTTCTTGAAGCTCTGCCACTCCGCCTCGTTGGAGTGCGCCATGATGATGCCGCCGAACGGGATGGCGCCGATGTTTTCGGTGCCAATGTAATTGCCTTCCTGCGTCGCGGTCAGCAACGGATGCAGCATCTTGATCGGCGCCTTGAACATCTCGACGAACTCGAGCATGCCCTGGTTGGCGCGGTTCAGGCCGCCGGAATAGCTGTAGGCATCCGGATCGTTCTGCGCGTGCAGCTCCAGCTTGCGGATATCAACCTTGCCGACCAGTGACGAGATGTCCTGGTTGTTTTCGTCACCCGGCTCGGTCTTGGCGATGGCGATCTGGCGCAGGCGCGAGGGTACCAGCCGCTGCACACGGAACTGCGAGATATCGCCGTTGAACTCATCCAGGCGCTTGATGCACCACGGGCTCATCAGCCCGCTCAGGCGCCGCCGGGGAATGCCGTAGCGATCCTCCAGCAGACCACCCATGCGCTCGGGATCGAACAGGCCCAGCGGGCTTTCGAACACCGGGCTGACCTGGCTGCCGGCCTTCAGCACATAAACCGGATGCACTTCCATCAGTGCCTTCAACCGCTCGGCGAGTGACGACTTGCCGCCGCCGACCGGACCCAGCAGGTAGAGGATCTGCTTGCGCTCCTCGAGCCCCTGCGCGGCGTGGCGAAGGAAGCCGACGATGCGCTCGATCGTCTCCTCCATGCCGTAGAACTCGTTGAAGGCGGGGTACACCCGGATGGTGCGGTTCATGAAGATGCGCCCGAGGCGTGCATCCTTCGACGTATCCACCATCTCCGGTTCGCCTATCGCGGCGAGCAGGCGCTCGGTCGCGGTGGCGTACATCATCGGGTTCTCGCGGCAAGCTTCCAGATATTCGGCCAGCGACATCTCGGCTTCGCGGGTTGCCTCGAAGCTGCGCGCGTAACTGGCGAACAGATCATCGACCATTTGCATCTGTCGCTCCGTCGGTCGGGTTGAGAACGCTATTTCCTCGTGCATTTAAGCAACATGGTACCGAGCGTAGCGTATGCGCCCGCTGTCGCGTGAATTTTTTTTCGCCGAGTTGTGAGATTCTACGTGCCTGTGTCGAGCGTGGCGGTTCAGCCATGCGACGGGCTCCTTTCCTGGCCGCGAAGGCGGCGCCAATTCAGAACATGAGGTGACGGAAGATGTCCGCAAGCCGCGGACGAGGTTGCTGCGGCGTATGCCGACAGGTTCGGCGGGGTCGCGCGGTCGCCGGCAGCACGACCAGATGTTCGTCAGCAGTCCACAATGCAGGCTGCCAACCAACTGTTGATTCCGGACGATCAGGTATGGAACGGCGTGCGGCACCATTACCCCTCAACTGTCTGCGATGCGCGGGAGTCGTCGACATTCAGCCGAAATGACGGCGCAAAATCTGCGCATCGTGGCCTGGGTACCCGGGTCTGGCGGCGGTCCCAGTGCGCCTAGACTACTACTGTATTCGTTAACAGCATCCTAAACTGACCCGGCACGAGTCGGCTCACTGCCAATGCACCGCAGGAGCCGCAATATCTCGCGATGTTAACAGGCATTCCGAAAGCAGAATAGCTGAGCCGCCGACCATTCATTGACGTAGATCAATGGCACGGCCGAGGTCAGAGCGGCGGTTCGCCGTCGGCGGGCGGCAGGCGGGCGAGCAGGCCGGCCTCGGCGTCCGGGGCCGGCGGCTGGCGGGGCAGCCTGGCCAGCAACCCCACGGTCTCGCGCATTTGCGCAAAATAGGCGCGGCAGGCCCCGCACACCAGCAGGTGGAAGCGCACACCGAACCGGGTGCGCGCGGGCAGCGCCTGCTCCAGGTAGTCGGTCACCAGCTCGCTCATGTCCCGGCAGGTCGGCACGACGGACTCTCCCGCTTGCATCAATCGGTGTGAAGCCGTCAGACTTCCGTTGCAAGGCGATGTTACAGGCATTCAGCGGCCTGATTCCAGCCGGCAGGACCCAGGAGCAGCCGTTGCGCCCGACCGCGGGACGGAATCGCGAGTTCGACGATCCGGATTTCCTGGTTCGCCTGCGCCAGGGTGAGCCGGGCGCCTATCGCCTGCTCGTGCGCCGCCTGCATGGCTCGCTCGTCGGGGTCGCCGCGACGGTCATCGGCAGCCGGGCGCAGGCCGAGGAGGTGGTGCAGGATGCCTGGCTGGCGGTTTTCGCCGGGATCGGCCGGTTCGAGGGCCGGTCCAGCCTGACCACCTGGCTGTTCAGTATCGTACTGAATCGGGCGCGCACCCGCGCCAGCCGCGAGGGTCGGCTGACGGCGCTGCCGGCGCTGGACGGCGGCGAACCGGGCGAGCGGGCGGTGCCGCGTTCGGCGTTCCAACCGGACGGGCACTGGGTCGAGCCGCCACGGCTGTGGGACGAGCTGAACCCGGAGCGAATCATCGGCGGGCGGCAGTTGTGGGACCATGTCCAGCAGGCCATCGAGCGGCTGCCGGCCGGGCAGCGCGCCGTGTTGATCCTGCGCGATATCGAGGGCTGCGCGGCCGAGGACGCCTGCGCGCTGCTGGAAATCAGCCCGGAGAACCAGCGCGTGCTGCTGCACCGGGCACGCGGACGGATCCGCGCGGCGGTGGATGCACTGTCTGGCATGCGGGCGGCACCCGCGACGGCGGCCCTGGCGCCAGGTTCGGCCCCACGTCAGGGCGGGCCGGCGGCGCTGCATCGGGGGATGGCGCTGGCGCGGCGGCTCTGCGCCTGCTGGCTGGCTGGTTTCCGGCGCAACGGCGTCGCCGGCCTGCGGATTCAGTGGACAGCGAGCGGCCCAAGGTGGTGATAATGTTTTCTTCGGCAGACGCCCACGAAGAAAGGTCTTCGGCCATGGCAAAGAAGAAGGGATCCCCCGCACCCGCGGGAGCGAAACCCGCGCCCGCCGCACGTAAGGAGCCAGCCGCACGCAAGGAAGCGTCCCAGGGAAACGGACAGGGTTCGGCGCCCGCAGCGAATGCTGATCCGCGGCGACTGATGCGCGAGGCGGCCTGGACGCGCATGTTCGGTCGTACCGAGACGAAGAACCCGTTCACCCGCTGACCGCTCTGCCGTCAGCGCCACCCGGTGCGCAACCGCGGCAAGGGTCGGTTCCCGCCATGAGTTCGGCGGCCCTGTCGCGGTGAGCCCCACGCCTCATTCGCGACACACATCGGCGGGCAGGCCTCGACAGGCGCGGCCAGGGTCAGGCGCGGCCAGGGTCAGGCGCGGCCAGGGTCAGGCGCGGCCAGGGTCAGGCGCGGCCAGGGTCGGGCGCGGCCAGGGTCAGGCGCGGCCAGGGTCAGGCGCGGCCAGGGTCAGGCGCGGCCAGGGTCAGGCCCGGCCACCTGCCGCGGTCATGGACGCGCCCGGCCATCGACCGCGGTCATCGGCGGGCTCGGTCCTCTACCGTGGTCATCGGCGCGCCCGGCCATCGACCGCGGTCGTCGGCGGGCCCATCCATCGACCCCCGACCAACGCGGCCGGACGACAGGCGAACTGGCCTGGGCGGGGGCGGATCGCCCGGGCCGGTCATGACACGGTAGAGCGGCGTCGGAACGCGCCGATTCGATCCGTATCGGGCCTTCATCCGTCCAACGCGCCGGATGGCGATCGCTTCCCTGCCGACACGACACGCGCGCAGGTGATGCGCAGGTCACCCGGACGCCAGCGTCCGCATCGCCGCAGTCCTTTCGAACAGCCGCAACAGCACCCGCACCGCCCGGCCGCGCTCGCTCTCCAGCTTCGGATCGCGCTGCAGCAGCAGCATCGCGTCGCGGTGGGCCATGTGCAGCAGCCCCTCATGCTCGACCGGATCGGCCAGGCGGAAGCCGGGCGCGCCGGCCTGCCGCGTGCCCAGCAGGTCGCCGCCGCCGCGCAGGCGGAAATCCTCGTCGGCGATCAGGAAACCGTCATCCGTGTCGCGCAGCAGCATCAGCCGCCGGCGTGCGGTGTCATTCACCCAGTCCTCGTGCAGCAGCAGGCAGAACGATGCCGCGACGCCGCGCCCCACCCGGCCGCGCAACTGGTGCAGTTGCGCCAGGCCGAAGCGTTCGGCGTGCTCGATCACCATGACGCTGGCCTGCGGCACGTCCACGCCGACCTCCACCACCGTGGTCGCCACCAGCAGCCGGATATCGCCCCGGGCGAAGCCGGCCAGCGCGGCCTCCCGCAGTTCGGCCGTCTGCTGGCCGTGCGCCAGGCCGACCCGGGTGCCAAAACGCTTCTGCAGCACGGCGAAGCGCTCCTCGGCGGCGGCCAGGTCCACCGCCTCGCTCTCGGCCACCAGCGGGCACACCCAGTACACCTGCGCCCCGCGCTCCACCTGGCGGGCGATACCCTCCAGCACGTCGGGCAACGTCCCCAGGGAGTGCAGCGTGGTGCGGATCGGGGTGCGTCCGGCCGGTTTCTCGGTGATGCGGGAGACATCCATCTCCCCCCACTGGGTCAGCAGCAGGGTGCGCGGGATCGGCGTGGCAGTCATCACCAGCACGTCCGTCCGCTCCCCCTTGCCGCCGAAGGTCAGGCGCTGATCGACGCCGAACCGGTGCTGCTCGTCGATCACCGCCAGGGCCAGGTCGCGGTACTGCACCAACTCCTGGAACAGCGCGTGAGTCCCCACCGCCAGGGGCAGGTCGCCGGAGGCCAGGCCGCGCAGCAGCCGGGCGCGTTCGCGGCCCTTGATGGACCCGGTCAGCAGGGCGACCGGCACCGGCGACAGCCGCGACAGGGTGCGGTGGTGCTGTCGCGCCAGCACTTCGGTAGGCGCCATCAGCGCCGCCTGGGCGCCGGCTTCCACCGCGCGCAGCATGGCCAGCAGCGCCACCAGCGTCTTGCCGGAACCGACATCGCCCTGCAGCAACCGCAGCATGCGGTGCGGCGCGGCCAGGTCGGAGTCGATCTCCGCCAGCGCCTGGCGCTGCGCGCCGGTCAGTGCGTGTCCGAACCGGGCCAGCGCCTGGTCGCGCAGACGGGAATCGCCCACCAGCGGCCGCCCGGGCCGCGCGCGCACGCGACCGCGCACCACGGCGAGCGCCACCTGGCCGGCGAGGAATTCGTCATAGGCGAGCCGCGCCCGCGGCTTCTGCTGCGGAAAGGGCGTGCCGGCCGGCAGCTCGGGCGGGGCCTGAAGGCTGCGCAGGGCCTCGGCGAAGCCCGGCCATTGCTCGCGGCGCAGCAGGGCGGGATCGTGCCATTCCGGAAACGGCGGCAGGCGGGCCAGGGCCTGGGTCATGGCCTGGGCGATCTGCCACTTCCGCAGCCCCTCGGTCAGCGGCCAGACCGGATCGATCCAGGGAAAGCGGCTGGGGCGGTCGGCCGGAACCAGGTGCTCGGGCGGATTGATCTGCCGGCGGCCGTTGAAGGCGTTGACCTGGCCGGATACCAGATAGGTGCCGCCGATCACCGCGAACCGGGGCGGCGGGCGGTTGAAATACAGCAGGTCGATGGAGCCGGTGGCATCCCGCCCCACCAGGCGATGCGGCTGGCGCGGGCTGGCCGGAGTTTCGTGGCGGACCAGTTCCAGCGCCAGGGTTGCCACCGAACCGGGGCGAACCTCCGCCACGGTCGGCTGTGCGCGGCGGTCCACATACGAATTGGGCAGGCGGAACAGCAGGTCTATGATCCGGTCGCCGCCGGTGACCCGCGCCATCAGCTTCGCCTGCGCGGGGCCGACGCCCTTCAGGCTGGTCAGCGGCTCGAACAGCGGGGCAAGCGGGTCGTCGGACACGAAAACACTACGATGGTTGCCGCCCGCTTCTGTCCCAGCTTGGCCCCGGGCGGCAAGCGGCGGCGCGCACAGGGCCGCGGCGGACGGGCCTGAACGGCCGCGACGGCGGCCGGACGACCGGCAAGCGGCTGCGAAGCGGGCGATTCGATCAGTCGCGGCCTCGAGGTGCCTTGATCGCCCGGCGGCCATCGGCTACGACCCCTCCTGTCGCTGACGCGCCTCGCCCAGGTAGCTCAGTTGGTAGAGCATGCGACTGAAAATCGCAGTGTCGGTGGTTCGATTCCGCCCCTGGGCACCATCTATCGCCGCGTCCGGCAGCCCCCGCAAAGGCCTGCCCCTGATCCTCACCCGCCGGGCTCTACCGGACACCGGGCTCTACCGGACAGTGGCCGCTGGCGTCGCCACCAGCGTCGTCGCCACCAGCGTCATGGTCGGAGCAGGCAATGCCACCCAGGCTGACGCAGGGTCGCGTGACGCCGCTCAGGCGGCCTGTGCCGCCGCACCCATCGCCGCGAAATCGCGCGACATGCGGTCCGCATCCGGCGTCAGGCCGGTGAACAGCCGGAACGCATCGACCGCCTGGAACACCGCCATGCCACCACCATCCAGGGTTCGGCAGCCAAGTCGGCGGGCCTCCCGCAGCAGGGCGGTTTCCAGCGGGAAATAGATGATGTCCGCCACCCACAGCGACCGACGCAGCAGCCCGGCCGGCAACGGCAGGCCGGGGTATTTCTCCATGCCCACGGGTGTGGTGTTGACCAGTCCGTCCGCGGTCGCCACGGCCCGCGCCGCGTCCTCGCCCGCCTCCGCCCGCCCGGCGCCGAAGCGCGCGCACAGCGCCCGGGCGACGCCGCGGGCCCGCTCCGGTTCGACATCGATGATGGTCAGCCGCTCCACCCCCAGCGTCATCGCCGCGTAGGCCACCGCCGAACCGGCACCGCCGGCGCCCAGTTGCACGACGTGCCGGCACGGGGCATCGCTCATGGTGCGGCGGAACCCCGCGGCGAAGCCGGACCAGTCGGTGTTGTGGCCGATCCGCTTTCCATCACGCAGCAGCACCGTGTTCACCGCACCCAGCGCCTCGGCATGCTCCGACAGCTCGGTCAGGTGCGGCAGCACCGCCTGTTTGCACGGATGGGTGATGTTCAGCCCGGCAAACCCCATGCGTTCGGCCGCGCTCAGCAGGTCCGGCAGTGCCTCCGGCCCCTGGCCGAGGCGGGCCAGGTCGATCAACTGGTACAGCAGGCGCAGCCCCTGCGCGTCGCCCTCATGCTGGTGCAACGCCGGCGCGCGGGACGCCTGGATTCCCGTGCCGATCAGGCCGATCAGGACGGACGGGCGTTGGCTGACGCTCACGACCGCGCGCCCGGGACAGCGGCGGATGGGCGATGGGACATGGGTCCTGGGCTCATGCAAGCCCTCCTTCCTGGCGGCGGACGGATGCTACGGCGTGCGCTCGCCGGTGTCATGACGCCGGGCGCGGGATCGGCCCGGGAGTGCTGGACGGCGACGCCGCATGCGGCTTAACTAGTCAGTCCAGAACGTCGGGCGAAACCAGCCCGCAATGACCGGCCGAAATCCTGTTGCTGCGGCAGCGGGGGGCTGAGCCTGTGCCACGGCGCAGGGTGGGCCGGGCCCAACTGCACGGCAAGACAAGCCCGGCATTACCGGTGCCGGGCGGTGCGCGTGGCGCGACCGTTTCCAGGGTGTGTGGAACGCACCGGAGAGGCCGTTCCGGACCGGCTCCCGGGCAAGTGAACGGTCGCCACTTGATTCCTTACGATACCCGCCGCACCCACGGGTCACATCCGCGTTGCTACCCTTTCGTGCGTTATCGCACCGACGCACACTCGCAAGCAGAGCGCTGGAGGCTGGATGCCGCCGAAGATCTACCACCTGCATCCGCTGGTCGCAGGCAACTGGACCAACTGGGCCGGTCATTTCGCCCGAATCAAGGCCATGGGCTTCGACCACGTCTGCACCGCCCCGCCCTTCGTCCCAGGCGAGAGCGGCGACATTTTCGTTACCGCCGACCATGAACGGCTTCACCCGGCCCTGGGCTGGGACGGCAGCGCCGATGACGGGCTGGCTCGCCTGGCCGGCTCGGCCGCCGAACACGGGTTGCGGTTGATGCTAGACGTCATGCTGGACGAGGTTGCCGGCGACGCCGTCATCCGCCAGCGCCAGCCGGACTGGTTCAGCACCGGGTTCTGCGGCGGGCCGCCCGATCCGCGCCGGGGGCCGCAACGGCTCGGGGTCGGCCATGCGCGCTTCGGCGACCCGCAGGCGGCGGAGGCGCTGATCGCCTGGTGGTCGGACCGGCTGCTTCGGCTGGTGGCCGCCGGCATCGTCGGCTTCCGCTGCCTGGAGCCGGCCCGCGTGCCGCGCGCAGCCTGGCAGCGGATCATCGAGGCGGTGCACGCGGTCAAGGCCGACTGCCTGATGCTGGCCTGGACACCGGGTGTGGATCGCAGCGCGCTGGGCCAACTCGCCGGCGTGGGCTTCGACCGGGTCTGTGCCTCCACCGCCTGGTGGAACGGCCGCGACTCCTGGCTGCTTGACGAGATCGAGGTGCTGCGGCCGGTGGCCCCGGCGCTCGCCGCACCGGAACCGTCCTTCGCCGACCGGCTCGCCGCGCGGCTGGACCCGCAGGCCGACCTGCCGACCGCCTACCGCCACGCCATGCACCGCTGCGCCGCGATGGGCGACGGATGGTTCATGCCGATGGGGTTCGAATTCGCCGCCCGCAACAATTTCGACGCGACGCATGCGACCCCGGCCGACCTGGAGCAGGCGCGGCAGGACGCCCCGGCCGACCTCAGCGAAGACGTGGCCGCCGCCAATGCGCTGATGGACCGCATCGCCACCCTGTCGATCGCGGGCGCGCTGCGTCCCCTCACCACACCGGCGGACGCGGCCACGGCCCTGCTGCGCACCGCCGCGGCGGACGCGCGGGAATCCACCCGCGCCATGCTGGTGCTGATCAACCCCACGCTGAGCCACGCTGCCCCGGTGCCGCTGCCGCTGTCGCCCCTGCCGCCGCAGGCCGGCACGCCGCTGGCCTCCCCCCGCCCGTTGGTCGGCGATGACGATCCCGCCGCGCCGCTGACCCCGGGCGAGGTGCGGGTGCTGATCTACGGCCGCGCCCCCGACATCGCCCACGCCTTGCCGGCCGGCCCGGTGGAACGCGACCACATGGAGGCGACCCGCATCGCCATCGAGGGGATCGCGCCGGCCATCCCCGACGGCGACTACGCGGTGAAGCGCGTGGTGGGCGACACGGTGACCGTGGCCGCCGACATCGTTGCCGACGGGCACGAGGTGCTCGCCGCCGCCCTGCTGTGGCGCCCGGCGGACGAAGCGGAATGGCGCCGCGTGCCCATGCGCCTGGTGGTCAACGACCGGTGGGAGGCCCGCTTCACCCCCGAGCGCGTCGGCCCGCACTTCTACACCGTGGAAGCCTGGTGGGACGTATGGGGCACGTTCCGCCACGACCTGCACGCCAAGCACGCCGCCGGCCAGAACGTCACGCTGGAGATCGAGGAAGGCCGCCAGATGATCGCCCGCGCGGCGGACCGGGCGTCCGGCATGGAACGCGAGGCGCTGCGCCGCATCCTGGACGACATGGCCGCCGCCGACGACGAGCGCCGGGTGGACCTGCTGCTGTCCGATGCCACGCTGGCTGCGATGCACGCGGTCGATCCACACGCCTTCTCCTGCTGGCACGCACCGTTGCGGCTGGACGCCGACCGGCCGCAGGCGATGTTCGCCAGTTGGTATGAGTTGTTCCCCCGCTCGGTCACCGACGATCCCGCGCGGCACGGCACGTTCAACGACGTGATCGGCCGCCTGCCGGCGATCCGGGCGATGGGCTTCGACGTGCTGTATTTCCCGCCGATCCACCCGATCGGCACCACCAACCGCAAGGGCCGCAACAACAGCCTGCGCGCCGAACCGGGCGATGTCGGCAGCCCCTACGCCATCGGCGGCCCCGAAGGCGGCCACGACGCCGTGCACCCGCAGCTCGGCACGCTGGAGGATTTCCGTCGCCTGGTCGCCGCGGCGAAGGAGCACGGGCTGGAGATCGCCATCGACTTCGCCATCCAGTGCTCGCCGGACCATCCCTGGCTGAAACAGCATCCGGACTGGTTCCGCTGGCGGCCCGACGGATCGATGCGCTACGCGGAAAATCCGCCGAAGAAGTATGAGGACATCGTCAACCCGGACTTCTATGCCGAATCCGCGGTGCCGTCGCTGTGGCTCGCGTTGCGCGACGTGGTGCAGTTCTGGTGCGACCAGGGCGTGCGCATCTTCCGGGTGGACAATCCGCACACCAAGCCGATGCCGTTCTGGCGCTGGATGATCGGCGATATCCGCGACCGCCATCCGGACGCGCTGTTCCTGGCGGAAGCCTTCACCCGGCCGAAGGTGATGTACCGGCTGGCCAAGGAAGGGTTCAGCCAGTCCTACACCTATTTCACCTGGCGCAACACGAAGGCGGAGCTGACCGAGTACCTGACCGAGCTGAATGCGGTGCCGGTGCGCGACTTCTTCCGGCCCAATTTCTTCGTCAACACGCCGGACATCAATCCGATCCCGTTGCAGACCTCCGGCCGGCCGGGCTTCCTGATCCGCGCCGCGCTGGCCACCACGCTGTCCGGCCTGTGGGGCATGTATTCCGGGTTCGAAATCTGCGAATCGGCGCCGCTGCCCGGCCGCGAGGAATATCTCGATGCCGAGAAATACGAGATCCGCGTGCGCGACTTCAACGCGCCCGGCAACATCGTGGCCGAGATCACCGCGCTGAACCACATCCGCCGCGCGCATCCGGCGTTGCAGACGCATCTGGGCGTAACGTTCCATAACGCATCCAACGACCATGTGCTGCTGTACGGCAAGCGCCGGCCCGGCAGCCCGGAGATCATCCTTGTTGCGGTCAGCCTCGATCCATATGTCCCACAGGGTGCAACGATCGAGATCCCGCTGTGGGAATTCGGCCAGCCGGACGATGGCGCATTGAACGTCGTCGATCTGATGCGCGGCCACCGCTTCACCTGGTACGGCAAGAACCAGTACATTACGCTCGACCCCGCCGAACTGCCATTCTCGATCTGGCAACTGACGCCACCTGGAGCATATTGATGGACATTGCGCTCGCCCGCCCACAAACCGAGCATATCGCGATCACGGAAGATCCGTTGTGGTACAAGGACGCGATCATCTACCAGCTTCACGTCAAGTCGTTCTTCGATGCCAACAATGACGGCGTGGGCGATTTCGCCGGACTGACCGCGAAGCTGGACTACATCGCCGAACTCGGGGTGAACGCGATCTGGCTGCTGCCATTCTATCCGTCGCCGCGGCTGGATGACGGCTACGACATCTCCGACTATCGCAGCGTGCATCCCGACTACGGCACGTTGGCCGACATGAAGCGCTTCGTCGCGGCGGCCCACGCCCGCGGCATGCGCGTGATCACCGAGCTGGTGGTGAACCACACATCGGATCAGCATCCGTGGTTCCAGCGTGCGCGGAAATCCAAGCGCGGGTCGGTGTACCGCGATTTCTACGTGTGGTCGGACGACGACACGAAATACACCGGCACCCGCATCATCTTCGTCGATACGGAACGGTCCAACTGGACCTTCGATGAGGAGACCGGGTCGTACTACTGGCACCGCTTCTACTCGCACCAGCCGGACCTGAACTACGACAATCCGCGCGTGCTGAAGGAAGTGCTGTCGGTGCTGCGCTTCTGGATGGATATCGGTGTGGACGGGCTGCGCCTGGACGCGGTGCCGTACCTGGTGGAACGCGAAGGCACCAACAACGAGAACCTGCCGGAAACCCACGCGATCCTGAAGCAGATCCGGGCCGAGCTGAACAAGCACTATCCGGACAAGATGCTGCTGGCGGAGGCCAATCAGTGGCCGGAGGATACGAAGGAGTATTTCGGCGACGACGACGAATGTCACATGGCATTCCACTTCCCGCTGATGCCGCGCATGTACCTGGCGATCGCGCGGGAGGACCGCTTCCCGATCACCGACATCCTGCGCCAGACGCCGGACATCCCACCGTTGTCGCAATGGGCCATTTTCCTGCGCAACCACGACGAGCTGACGCTGGAGATGGTCACCGAGTCGGAACGCGACTTCCTGTGGGAGACCTACGCCACCGACAAACGCGCCCGGATCAACCTGGGCATCCGCCGCCGCCTGGCGCCGCTGCTGCAGCGCGACCGGCGCCGCATCGAGCTGATGAACTACCTGCTGATGTCCATGCCCGGCACGCCGATCGTCTATTACGGCGACGAGATCGGCATGGGCGACAACATCCACCTGGGTGACCGCAACGGCGTGCGTACCCCGATGCAGTGGTCGCCCGACCGCAACGGCGGCTTCTCCCGCGTGTCCGATCCATCGCGACTGATCTCGCCGGTGATCATGGATGCGCTGTACGGCTACGAAGCCGTCAATGTCGAAGCCCAGGGGGAGGATCCGCACTCGCTGCTGATGTGGATGCGCCGGATCATCGCGGTGCGCCGCCAGCACCGCGAATTCGGCCGCGGCACCATGCGCCTGCTGTATCCCAAGAACCGCAAGGTGCTGGCGTATCTGCGCGAATATGAGGGCAACACCATCCTGTGCGTCGCCAACCTGGCACGCACGCCGCAGGCGGTGGAGCTGGAGATCGGCGAGTTCCAGGGCCGCGTCCCGGTGGAACTGGACGGCGGTTCGGTGTTCCCGCCGATCGGCACCCTGCCCTATCTGCTGACGCTGCCGCCCTATGGCTTCTACTGGTTCTCCCTGGCCGAGGAAGCCGGCTGGCCCAGCGCACACACGCCGGCGCCGGAAGTGATGCCGGACTACCAGACCTTCGTCATGCGCCGCGGCCTGACGGAAGCGTTGACCGCGTCCCGGCAAAGCATCGAGCGCGATGTGCTGCCGCCCTACCTGGCCAAGCGCCGCTGGTACGCCATGAAGGACCAGACGCTGAACGCCGCGCGCCTGGCCCTGCTGACTCCGCTGCCGGATCCGGACCTGGTGCTGGCGGAGATCGAAACCGACACCCCGGCCGGCACCGCCCGCTGGCTGCTGCCACTGGGCGTCGCGTGGGAGGATCGACCCGCCGCGACACTGCCGGGACAGCTCGCCCTGGCGCGCGTCCGCCGCGGCCCGCGCGTCGGCCTGCTGACCGATGGTTTCGCGCTGTCGGAACTGGCGCAAAGCCTGATGAACGGCCTTTCCAACAGCAGCGTGATCCGCAGCGATGACGGCGAGGTCCGCTTCCTGCCCACCGCGGTGATGCGCGAGGTCAGCGTGCCGCCGGATGCGGAGATGAACTGGCTGTCGGCCGAGCAGTCGAACTCCTCGGTGATCGTGGGGGATGTGGCGATCCTGAAGCTGTTCCGCCGCATTACGTCCGGCCCGCATCCCGAGGCGGAGATGGGTCGCTACCTCACCGAACAGGGCTTCGCCGGGATCGCCCCGCTGCTGGGCGAGGTGGTGCGCGTGGGCGCCGACGGCGAACCGCACGCGCTGGCGATCGCCCAACGTTTCATCCGTAACCAGGGCGATGCCTTCACCTGGACGCTGGACCTGTTGCTGCGCCACCTGTCCGAGCTTGCCGGCGGCGATGATACCGCCGCGTCCGACGCCGAACGGCACGAAGACTACGACGCCTTCGCCCACCTGCTCGGCACCCGCATCGGCGAAATGCACGCGGTGCTGGCCCGGCAAACCGACGATCCGGACTTCTCGCCGGTGCCGGCCACAGCCGAGATGGCGCAGCAATGGGGCAGCCAGGCCGAACAGCAGCTCGCCACGGCCTTCGCGGCGCTGGAAAACCAGCAGCAGGACTGGAGCGAAGGCGCCGCGGCCGACCTCCGGCGCGTGCTGGATGCGCGGGAGCAGTTGACCCGGGCGGTGCACGACCTCGCCCGCGCCACGGAAGGCACGCTGATGACGCGCATCCATGGCGACCTGCATCTGGGCCAGGTGCTGGTGGCCGCGAGCGAAGTCTACATCATCGACTTCGAAGGCGAGCCGGCCAAGCCGGTCGAGCTCCGGCGGGCCAGGAACAGCCGCCTTCGCGACGTTGCGGGCATGGTGCGCTCCTTCGACTACGCCGCCGCGGTGGTGGAGCGGAAAAGCCGCGAGAGCCAGGCCCACCTGGTGGACACACGGCGCACCGCATTCCTCGACGGCTTCCTGGGGCACGCAACGGCCACATTCCTCAACGGTTATCGTGAGGCAATGCAAATCACCGACGAAGCCGACGAGCAGAAGCTGCTCGACCTCTTCCTGGTGGAGAAGGCCGCGTACGAGGTGGCGTATGAAGCAGCCAACCGGCCGACCTGGATCGAGGTGCCGCTGCGCGGCCTGGCGCGTCTGACCGACCAACTGCTGGAAGGAACCGCCACGTGAATGATGTCGTAGAACTCCAGGGCGTTTCCGCCGACACCGCCTGGCAGCTTGCCAACGGTGCACTGCATGATCCGTACGGTGTGCTCGGCCCGCATGACACGGCGGGCGGCCGGGTGGTGCGGGCGTATCTGCCCGGCGCCCGCGGCGTGGACGTCGTTGCACGCAGTGACGGGCGCTCGCTGGGCACGCTGATGCCGATGCAGCCGGAAGGGCTGTTCGTCGGCCGCGTCAGCTCCGGCGACGCCTATCGCCTGCGCATCGCCTGGCCGGGTGCGGAACAGGAAACCGAGGACCCCTACGCCTTCACCCAGTTGCTGCTCAGCGATGACGACCTGCATCTGTTCAACGAAGGCCGGCTGTTCGAGCTGGCCTTCACACTTGGCGCCGTGCCGACCACGGTGGACGGTGTCAGCGGTGTGCGCTTCGCGATCTGGGCGCCGAATGCGCGGGCCGCGTCGGTGGTCGGCGACTTCAACACCTGGGACCCGCGCCGCCATCCGATGCGGCTGCGCTTTCCCTCCGGCGTGTGGGAGCTGTTCATCCCGCGCCTGGAGCCCGGCACGCGCTACAAGTTCGCGCTGATCGGCCCCGACGGCAACCGCCTGCCGGACAAGGCGGACCCGCTGGCCCGCGCCACCGAGGCGCCCGCCGGCGACAGCCTCCATCGTGGCGGATACGCAAGCCCTATGTCTGGCACGACACCGAGTGGATGCACGAGCGCGAACGCCGCCAGGCCGCGGATGCCCCGTTGTCGGTCTATGAGGTTCACGCCGGGTCCTGGTTTCGGACAGAAGGCGGCAAGGAGCCCGACTGGGACCAGTTGATCGGCCGCCTGGTCCCCTATGTCGCGGAAATGGGCTTCACCCATGTGGAGCTGATGCCCGTCGCCGAACACCCGTTCGGCGGCTCCTGGGGCTACCAGCCGCTGGGCCTGTTCGCCCCGTCCGGTCGCTTTGGCCCGATCGAGGGGTTCTGCCGCTTCGTCGATGCCTGTCACCAGGCCGGCATCGGCGTGATCGTCGATTGGGTGCCGGCGCACTTCCCCACCGACGCCCACGGCCTGGCCCGGTTCGACGGCACCGCGCTGTATGAGCACGAAGATCCGCGCGAAGGCTTCCACCACGACTGGAACACCTACATCTACAATTTCGGCCGGCGCGAGGTGCAGGGCTTCCTGATCGCCAGCGGCATCCACTGGCTGGAGCATTTCCACGTCGATGGGCTGCGCGTCGATGCGGTCGCCTCCATGCTGTACCGCGACTACAGCCGCAAGCAGGGCGAGTGGATCCCCAACATCTACGGTGGGCGCGAGAACCTGGAAGCGATCGGCTTCCTGCGCCACTTCAACGCCGTGGTGCACGAACGGGCGCCGGGGGCGATCACCGTGGCGGAGGAATCCACCGCCTGGCCGGGCGTATCACGGCCGATCAACGAAGGCGGGCTGGGATTCAGTTTCAAGTGGAACATGGGCTGGATGCACGACACGCTCCACTACATGGAGGAGAACCCGATCCACCGCCGCTGGCACCACAACGAGATGACGTTCGGGCTGATCTACGCCTTCTCGGAAAACTTCGTGCTGCCGCTGTCGCATGATGAGGTGGTGTACGGAAAGAAGTCGCTGATCGACAAGATGCCCGGCGACGAGTGGCAGAAGTTCGCCAATCTGCGCGCCTATTTCGGTTTCATGTGGAGCCATCCCGGCAAGAAGCTGCTGTTCATGGGCGGCGAGATCGCCCAGTGGCGGGAATGGAGCCATGACGCGCAGCTCGACTGGGATCTGCTGAATGTCCCGCGCCACCGCGGCGTGCAGCGGCTGCTGCGCGACCTGAACACCATCTATGCGCAGGAGCCGGCGCTGCACCAGCGCGATGCGGTCTCCACCGGCTTCCGCTGGGTGATCGGCGACGACGCCACCAACTCGGTCTTCGCCTTCCTGCGCTACGGCAATGACGAGGTGCGGCCGGTGCTGGTGGTCTGCAACCTCACCCCGGTGCCGCGGGAAGGCTACGCGATCGGCGTGCCGCGGCCGGGGCGATGGAAAGAATTGCTTAACTCCGATGCCGAAATATATAGCGGGTCGAACATGGGCAATGGCGGAGTCGTGGAATGCGTCCCGCTGCAGCGCCATGGTGAGGCGCAGTCACTGGAACTGACACTGCCGCCGCTGTCCACGCTGTACCTGGTGCCGGAGGAAGAGGGATCGTGACGCAAGCCGGGGTGGGGAAACGCGACAGAACAGGCAGCACTTCGGAACGCCCCCTCCCCCTGTGGGAGGGGGATGGCGCGTTCGGGCCTCACGCACACCACCCCGGCCCCCACCCCGCAACGGGAGGGGGCGCGCTGTTCGCAGTTATCGGCGCCGGTCCTGGATCTTCCGCCGCGTTCCCTTCCCTTCACCCCGCCTGACCCATGCGCCTGCCCGAGACGCTACAACCCGGCCGGCCCTACCCGCTCGGGGCCACCTGGGACGGGTTGGGGGTGAACTTCGCGGTGTTCTCCGCCAACGCCGAACGCATGGACCTGTGCATCTTCGAGTCCTCCGGCCGGCACGAGATCGCCCGCTACACGATGCCCGAGTACACCGACGAGATCTGGCACGGCTACCTGCCCAACGCCCCGGCCGGCCTGCTCTACGGTTACCGCGCCTTCGGTCCCTACGACCCGCAGCGCGGCCACCGGTTCAACCCCAACAAGCTGCTGCTCGACCCGTACGCCCGCGCGCTTCACGGCGCGCTGCACTGGACGGACGCGCTTTTCGGCTACCGGATGAACTCCCCCCGCGCCGACCTGTCCTTCGACCGCCGCGACAGCGCGCCGGGCATGCCGAAGGGCGTGGTCACCGACGACTCGTTCAACTGGGGCGACGACCGGCCGCCGGACATCCCGTGGTCCGACACGGTGATCTATGAGGCGCATGTCCGCGGCCTGACCATGCTCCGCCAGGACGTGATCAAGCCGGAACGCGGCACCTTCGCCGCGCTCGGCCATCCCACGGTGATCGACCACCTCCGTCGCCTGGGCATTACCGCGATCGAACTGCTGCCGATCCACGCCTTCGTGCAGGACCGCGCGCTGCTGCAACGCGGGCTGCGCAACTACTGGGGCTACAACACGCTCGCGTTCTTCGCACCCGAGCCATCCTACATCTCCAACACCACGCCCAACGAGTTGCGGGTGGCGATCCGCCGCCTGCATGCGGCCGGGATCGAGGTGATCCTCGATGTCGTTTACAACCACACCGCCGAGGGCGACGCGACCGGCCCCACCCTGTCCTTCCGCGGCCTGGACAACGCCAGCTACTACTGGCTGGAAGCACAGGACCCGCGCCGCCCGGTGAACGACACCGGCACCGGCAATACCGTGAACCTGTCCCATCCGCGCGTGCTGCAGATGGTCACCGACAGCCTGCGCCACTGGGTCAACAGCTATCACGTGGACGGCTTCCGCTTCGACCTCGCCACCACGCTGGGGCGGGAGCGCAGCGGCTTCGATCCCAGCGCCGGGCTGCTGGACGCGATTCGGCAGGACCCCGTGCTGGGCCGGGTGAAGCTGATCGCTGAGCCCTGGGACATCGGGCCGGGCGGCTACAACCTGGGCGCCTTCCCACCCGGCTTCGCCGAATGGAACGATCGGTTCCGCGACAGCATCCGCCGCTTCTGGCGCGGTGATCCCGGCCAGCGGCCGGAGTTGGCCGCCCGCCTGTCCGGCTCCGCCGACCTGTTCGACTGGCAGGGGCGCCGCACCTGGGCCTCGGTCAATTTCGCCGCCTGCCACGACGGCTTCACCCTGGCCGACACCGTGTCCTATGCCCGCAAGCACAATGAGGCGAACGGCGAGGGCAACCGCGACGGCCACCCCGACAACTGCTCGTCCAACTGGGGCGTGGAAGGCCCCACGCAGAACCCGGATATCCTTGCCACACGGGCGCTGGTGCGACGGGCCCTGCTGGCCACCGTATTCTTCGCCGCCGGCACACCGATGCTGCTGGCCGGGGATGAGTTCGGCAACAGCCAGTCCGGCAACAACAATGCCTATTGCCAGGACAGCGCCGTATCCTGGCTGGACTGGGACGCCGCGGCCCGGCCGGACAACGCCGAATTCACCGCGTATGTCGCCCGGCTGATCGCGCTCCGCCGCGAGTATCGGGTGCTGCGCTGCCCGGTCTTTCTGCACGGCAGCGCGGAACCGGCACCTCAGGTGCGCGATATCGCCTGGTTTGATCAGCACGGCCAGGCAATATCGCCCGAAGCCTGGAACGACCCGGAGCAGCGGACGTTGATCCTACGCCGAGCGATGGCAAATGGAGACGGAACTGTGTCGATCGTGACGCTGCTGCTGAACCCGACCGCGGAGGATCGGCGGTTCCAGCTTCCCGCCCCACTGGCCCCTGCGCGCGTGCTGATGGACAGCGCCACCGGCTCTGATGAGCGCGGCACGATCCACGGCGCCACCACCCATGTCGCGGCGCACAGCGCCCTGCTGCTGGCCAGCGAACAACCGGCGACCGAAGAATGACCGATCGATTCGCATACGACTTGGATTGCGGCGCCACCCTGCTGCCGGATGGCCGCACCCGTTTCCGCCTGTGGGCCCCCGCGCAGGAGGAAGTGTGGCTGGCGCTGGAGAACGGGCCGCTGCTGCCGATGCAGCGCGCGCCCGACGGCTGGTTCAGCGTGGAGGCCGGCTGCGGCGCCGGCACGCGCTACCGCTACCGCCTGGTGGACGGCATGTTCGTGCCCGACCCGGCCTCCCGCTTCCAGCCGGAGGACGTGCACGGGCCCAGCCAGGTGATCGATCCGCGCGCCTATGCCTGGCGGCAGCCGGGCTGGATGGGGCGGCCCTGGCGCGAGGCGGTGCTGTATGAGCTGCATGCCGGTACCATGGGCGGCTATGCCGGGGTGCTGCGGGAGCTGCCGCGGCTGCAGCGCCTGGGCATCACCGCGGTGGAGCTGATGCCGGTCAACGATTTCCCCGGCCGGCACAACTGGGGTTACGACGGTGTGCTGCCCTATGCGCCGGACAGTGCCTACGGTTCGCCCGACGAATTGAAGGCGCTGGTGGACCGCGCCCACGAACTCGGGCTGATGATGTTTCTGGATGTGGTGTACAATCACTTCGGGCCGGACGGGAATTACCTGCACAGCTACGCACCGCAGTTCTTCCGTGAGGACCACAAGACTCCGTGGGGCCCGGCGATCGACTTCCGCCGCCCGGAAGTGCGGGCGTTCTTCACCGGCAACGTGCTGCAGTGGCTGATGGAATACCGGTTCGACGGGCTGCGCTTCGACGCGGTCCACGCGATCGAGGACCAGAGCTGGGTGGATGAAATGGCCGCCACCGTGCGCCGCACGGTGGAGCCGGGCCGTCATGTGCACCTGGTGCTGGAGCACCACAACGACGCCGCGCACCTGCAGCGCGACGTCGATGCCCAGTGGAACGACGACGGCCATAACGTGCTGCACGTGCTGCTGACCGGCGAGGATAGCGGCTACTACCACGACTACTTCGACCACCCGGCCGAACGCCTGGCCCGCTGCCTGGCGCAAGGCTGGGTGTACCAGGGCGAGGAATCGCATTACCTGGGCGGCGTCCGCGGCAGTCCCAGTGGCGACCTGCCGCCCACTGCGCATGTGCTGTTCCTGCAGAACCACGACCAGACCGGCAATCGCGCCTTCGGTGAGCGGCTTACGGTGCTGGCCGACCCGGCCGCGCTGGAGGCGGCGATCGCGCTGGCGCTGCTGTGCCCGCAGATCCCCCTGCTGTTCATGGGCGAGGAAACCGCCAGCCGCACGCCCTTCCTGTTCTTCACCGACCACCACGGCGGGCTGGCGGATGCCGTGCGCAACGGCCGGCGGTCGGAATTCGCCCGCTTCCCGCAGTTCGCCGATCCGGCCACGCGAGACCGCATCCCGGACCCGAATGCCCCGCAGACCTTCCAGGACTCGATCCCGCTGCCCGACCCCGAGCGGGCCGAGGCGCGGCGGGCGCTTTACGAGACGCTGATCGCGCTCCGCCAGCGCGAGATCGTGCCGCTGCTGGACGGCCCGCCGCGTCACGCGGAAGCGCAGGCGATCGGCCCCAAAGCGGTGGTTGCGCGGTGGGAGT
This sequence comes from uncultured Alphaproteobacteria bacterium, assembly GCA_963721065.1. Lineage (GTDB taxonomy): Bacteria > Pseudomonadota > Alphaproteobacteria > Acetobacterales > Acetobacteraceae > CAWBLP01. The sequence continues at coordinate 1,371,410 of CAVRHO010000002.1, read as the reverse complement.
TCGCACCCGCCGGCCAGACCGAACGCCTGACCATTGCCAGCAATCTCGCGGACGCAGCGGTGCCGCTGCCCACCCCGCCCGGCCGCCTGCTGTTCGCCTCCCACGCCATTCCGGACGGCAGCCTTCCCGCCGCCTGCACCGGCGCCTGGCTGGACACCCGCCCATGAACGACGAAGCGGTACGTGACCTGGCACGCCGGGCCGGCATCGCGGTGGAATGGGAGGACTTCACCGGCACCCCGCGCACGGTGCCGCCCGATATCCTCCGCCGCATGCTCGCCGCGCTGGGCCTGCCGGCGGAAAGCCGCAGCGACCTTGCCCAGTCGCGCCGGCGCCTGGCGCGCCGCACCAGCCTGGCCGACCTGCCGCCGCTGGTTACCGGCACCGCCGGCCGGCCCACCCGGCTCGATCTCGGGGCCAACGAAACCTGCCGGGCGCAACTGAAGCTGGAGCGCGGCGGCACCCGCGACATCACGCTGGTGCCCGCACGCGGCCGCCTGCGCGTGCCGGCAATCAACGAATCCGGCTACCACCGCCTGGTGATCGACGACCGCGAACTGGTGCTGGCGATCGCCCCGGCCCAGTGCCGGATGATCGAGGACATCGTGCCGGACGGCCGCCTCTGGGGCCCCGCCGCCCAGGTGTACGGCCTGCGCACCGCAACCGACGGCGGTATCGGCGACCTCTCCGGCGTGGCGCAACTGGCCGGGTCCGCGGCCCGGTCCGGCGCGGACGTGGTCGGGCTCAGCCCGCTGCATGCGCTGTTCACCGCCGATCCGCAGCGCTTCGGCCCGTATGCCCCCTCCAGCCGGCTGTTCCTCAACCCGCTGCATGCCGCCCCGGCTTTGGTGTTCGGCGAGGAACGCCTGCAGCACGCCATCCACGAATCCGGCCAGCGCACCACATACGAACAACTGCACGCCCTGAACCTGATCGACTGGCCGGCGGCGGCGCACGCCAAGCTGCGCGTGTTGCGGACGCTGTTCGACGGATTCACCGCCGGCGCCACGGCCGATGCGGTGCTGGCCGCCGACTTCGCCCGCTTCCGCGCCGAGGGCGGTGCCCTGCTGGAGGAACACGCCCGGTTCGAGGCCCTGCACCATGAGCAGATGCCGGAACGCGACTGGCGCCGCTGGGCGGTGGATCTGCGCCGCCCGGACACCGCGGCGGTCGAGGCCTTCGCCCGCGCGAACCGGCGCGAGGTGCTGTTCCACGCTTTCCTGCAATGGATCACCGACCGCTCGCTGGCGGCCGTCCAGGCGCTGGCCCGCGATGCCGGCATGCGCATCGGGCTGGTCGCCGACATGGCGGTCGGCATGGATCCGGCCGGCAGCCACGCCTGGGGCCGGCATGGCGACATCCTGCTGGGCCTGTCGATCGGCGCGCCGCCCGACGCGTTCAGCCCGCGGGGCCAGGACTGGGGACTGACCGGGTTCTCCCCCCGCGCGCTCGTCGAGGGCGGCTTCGCGCCCTTCATCGCCACCTTGCGGGCCGTGATGCGCCACGCCGGCGGGGTGCGCATCGACCACGCCATGGGCCTGGCCCGGCTGTGGCTGGTGCCGGAGGGCGCCGATCCGACGCAAGGCGCCTATCTGTCCTACCCGGCCGCCGACCTGCTGCGCCTGCTGGCGCTGGAATCCACCCGCAACACCACCGTGGTGATCGGTGAGGACCTGGGCACCGTGCCCCCCGGCTTCCGCACGACGCTGCACCAGAGCGGCATCCACGGCATGCGCGTGATGTGGTTCGAGCGCGACGACAAGCACGGCTTCGCCGCCCCCCGCACCTGGGAGCCCTCGGCCCTGGCCATGACCTCCACCCACGACCTGCCGACGGTGGCCGGCTGGTGGCACGGCGCCGATATCGACGCGCGGGCGGCGCATGGCCGTTTCGGCAACGGGACCACCGAGGAACAGGTCCGCGCCGAACGCGATGCCGACCGGCCGGTTTTCTGGCAGAGCCTGGTCGCGGAAGGCGTCGCCCAGGGCCCGCCCCCGCCCTGCGAAACCCCGCAGCCGGTGGTGGATGCCGCGGTGCGCTTCGTCGCCCGCACCCCCTGCCCGCTCTGCCTGGTGCCGATGGAGGACCTGGTCGGCCAGGAGCAGCAGCCCAATCTTCCCGGCACCATCGACGAACACCCGAACTGGCGTTATCGCCTGCCCGGGCTGGCGGAAACGCTGCTGGACGCCACGCCCGCCGCCGAACGCGTTGCGGCGCTGGCGGCGGAACGGCCGCACGAGTGAGGAAAACGATGCCGGCGACCGACCGCGCCTCCACCGCGCCGCGCGCGACCATGCGGCTGCAACTCCACGCTGGCTTCACCTTCGCCGATGCCGCCCGGCTGCTGCCGTATCTGCGCGACCTGGGCGTCAGTCACCTGTACGCGTCGCCGATCCTTACCGCGCGCGCCGGGTCGATCCACGGCTACGACGTGGTGGACCCGACCCGGGTAAATCCGGAACTCGGCGGCGAGGACGGGCTGCGCGCGCTGGTGGCGGCGCTGCGGGACGCCGGGCTGGGGCTGATCGTCGATATCGTGCCCAACCACATGGCGGTGGGCAGCGGCGACAACGCCTGGTGGCAGGACGTGCTGCAGCACGGGCCCGTCAGCCGCTACGCCCGCTATTTCGATATCGACTGGACACCGGCCGATCCGGAACTGCAGGGCAAGGTGCTGGCCCCGTTCCTGGGCCGACCCTACGGCGAGGCACTGGCCGCGGGCGAAATCCGCCTCGAGCGGGACGAGGCGGGCACCCCGGTAATCCGCTACTTCGACAACACCTACCGCATCCGCCCCGGCGACTACCCGGAGATCGCGGCGGTCGGCCTGGCGGGCTATGATCCGGCCACGGCGGACGGCCATGGCCGCCTGCACCGGCTGCTGGAACGCCAGCACTACCGCCTGGCCTGGTGGGGCACCGCCGGCGACGAGATCAACTGGCGCCGCTTCTTCGACATCAACGGCCTGGCCGGGCTGCGCGTGGAATCCCCGGTGGTGTTCGAGGCAACCCACGGCACGCTGTTCCGCCTCTATGCCGAGGGCCTGATCGACGGGTTCCGCATCGACCACGTGGACGGCCTGTCCGATCCCCCCACCTACTGCCGTGACCTGCGCGCGCGGCTGGCGGAACTGGAGCCGCAGCGACCGACGGAGGCACCCCGCGGCCCCGCCTATATCGTGGTAGAGAAGATCCTCGGCGCCGAGGAAAGCCTGCCCACCGACTGGGGCGTGGACGGCACCAGCGGCTACGACTTCATGGACGCGGTCAGCCTGCTGCAATACGACCCGGCGGCCGAACCGACCCTGGCCGCACTGTGGGCCGAGGTCAGCGGACGCCCCCCGCAGTTCGGCCCCGAGGAAGTGCTGGCCCGCCGCCAGATCCTGCAACGCGGCTTCGACGCGCAACTGGAAGCCACGGCGACCACGCTGCACCGACTGGCGCGCCTGGACCCGGCCACCCGGGATGTCACCCAGGCATCCATCCGGCGCGCACTGGTGGCGTTGCTGTCGTTCTTCCCGGTGTACCGCACCTACAATGCCGGCACGCCGCGCTCGCCCGGCGATGCGGCCGCGTTCAACCGCGCGCTGGAAGCCGCGAAAGCCGACAATCCGAACGCGCTGCATCCGGTGCTGGACCATCTGGATCGCTGGCTGAGCGGGGCCGAGGCGCATTCGCCGGCGATCGACGTGCGCCGCGACGCCTGCCGGCAATTCCAGCAACTCAGCGCCCCGGTCGCCGCCAAGGCGGTGGAGGACACCGCCTTCTACCGCTACGGCCGCCTGCTGTCACGCAACGACGTGGGATTCGACGCCGGTTGCCTGGGCGCGAAGCCCGACGCGTTCCACGCCAACTGCCAGGCGCGGCTGGCCGACTTCCCCGACGCGATGCTCGCCACCGCGACGCACGACCACAAGCGGGGCGAGGACATCCGCGCCCGCCTGGCCGTTCTGACCGAGATGCCGCAGACCTGGGCGGAAACCGTGCGCCGCTGGGTGCGCGGCAACGCCCAACGCCGCACCGGCGACGGCCCGGCCCGCGGCGACGAGGCAATGCTGTACCAGATGATCGTCGGCGCCTGGCCGCCGGCGCTGGACCCGACAGACGCCGCGGGCGTGCGCGACTTCGCCGAACGCCTGGCCGAGTGGCAGTTGAAGGCCGCGCGGGAGGCCAAGCTGTACACCGACTGGACGGCTCCGGACGCCGCCTATGAGGAGTCCGCCCGCGATTTCCTGTTCGCGATCATGGCGCCGGACAGCCCGTTCCTGGCCCAGGCCGCACAGTTCGCCCAGCGCATCGCACCGGCCGGGGCGGTGAACGGCCTGGCGCAGACGCTGCTGAAACTCACCGCACCGGGCGTGCCCGACTTCTACCAGGGCACCGAATTCTGGGACTTCAGCCTGGTCGATCCCGACAACCGCCGCCGGGTGGATTTCCCGGCGCGGATCGCCGCGCTGCAGGCCCGCCCGTCGCTGGCGGCACTGGCCACCGCATGGCAGGACGGGCGGGTGAAGCAGGCGCTGATCGGGCGCGTTCTGGCGCTCCGCCGCACGGCACCGGCGCTGTTCGCCCGCGGGACCTATCAGCCGGTGTCGCTGTCGGGTCCCCTCGCCGAGCACGCCGTGGCGTTCCTGCGCGCGCTTGGCGACCGCGCCTGCCTGGTGGTGATCCCCCGCCTGCCCAGCCGGTTGCTGACCGATTCCATCGTGATCGCCGCGGACGCCTGGGAGGACACGCGCCTGGACCTGCCCGCCGATCTCGCCACACGCCTGCGCTTCGATGCCCTGCTCGGCGGCACCACGGCGGCGCCGGCCGGGGGCTGCCGGGTGGCCGATCTGCTGGGCGCGTTTCCGGTGGCTTTGCTGACCAGCGTGGCGCCGGACTGATCGTTTGCCGTGCCGTCCAACGAAGTACGCCCGGCTGCGTTACTTCGTTTCATGGTTGGACGTCAGAAGGACACGGCATCGATGCTGAGCAGAACACAGGTACTGGTGCTGGCCGCGGTGCTCGGGCTGGCCGGTTGTGCCGGGGCCAGGCCGGATGCCGGCGTCGCACACTCGGCGCGGATCGGCACGCTGGGCGCGGCTTCGGTCGGCAGCATGGGCACTGCGAGCACCGGCGGCAGCGGCATGCCCGCCCGTTCGATGAGCGGCGGCACCGGCACCGGCGTCGGTACCCAGAGCGGCTCCGCGCTGGCGACCACGGCCGGGTCGGGCAACGGCACCCGGGGGACATTCGAACAGCCGCGCTGATCCATTTGGCTCATCGTAAGGCGTGTGCGCGGGAACGCGATTCAGGCCTTCACGCACAATCGCTGCGGCGTGCGGGCGCCGCGCCCGTGTGATCCGGCGCGGAACGCAGTAAACCAGGGCAGGCAGACCCGCGGCCAGCCGACAGCGGCAGCCCGGCTGCCTCCCAGTTTCGCGGCAGGACAGGCACCTGAGATGGAAACCAGCGGACGTTTGGATCGTGGCGACGGCACGGAACTCGCCTGGAACAAGGTCGAGGGCCGCGCCCCCACCGTGGTCTTCCTGCCCGGCTTTCGCAGCGACATGACCGGCGACAAGGCCACCGGCCTGGCCGCGTTCTGCGCCGAGCGGGGCCAGGGGATGCTGCGGTTCGACTATTCCGGGCACGGGGCCAGCGGCGGGCGGTTCGAGGACGGCACCATCGGCACCTGGACCGACGACGCGCTGTGCGTCATCGACCGGCTGACCGAGGGACCCCTTGTGCTGGTGGGCTCCTCGATGGGCGGGTGGATCGCCCTGCTGGTCGCGCTGGCCCGGCCCGGGCGGACCGCCGCGCTGGTGGGGATCGCCGCCGCTCCGGATTTTTCCGAGGCGCTGATGTGGGAGCGGTTCACCTTCGACCAGCGCGCCACGCTGATGCAGGCCGGCGTCCTGCACCTGCCCAGCCAGTACGGTGACCCGACGCCGGTGACCCGCGCGCTGATCGAGGACGGCCGCACCCACCTGCTGCTTGGCGGCCCGATCGCCCTCGAGTGCCCGGTGCGGTTGCTGCACGGCCAGGCCGATCCGGATGTGCCATGGGAGATGGCACTGAACATTGCCGAACAGGTCAGCGGGGCGGATGTGCAGGTGACGCTGGTGAAGGACGGCGATCACCGGCTGTCGCGGCCGCAGGACCTGGCGCTGCTACGCCGGATCGTCGGGGCTCTCCTGGCGCAGGATGGCGCGTAGGCCCTCGCGGTAGGTGGGATAGAGCCAGCGTATCCCCAGCCTCTCCTGGGTCTTGCGGCCGGACACTTTGCGGTTCTCGGCCCAGAAGCTGCGGGCCATCGGGCTCATTCCCGGCAGCACCTGGTCGAAGGGCAGTTCCGGCGGCGCGATGGCGCCGAGCAGGCGGGCGGCTTCGGCGATGACGGCAGAGCTTTCGACGGGTTCGTCGTCGTTCAGGTTGAGGATGCGGGTACCCGGGGGGCGGTCCTGCTGCATGGCGGCCAGCACGGCGCGGGCGATGTCGTCGCGATGAATGCGGCCGAAGGCGTGGCCTGGTCGGGCGACGCGCCGGGCGCGACCTGCGCGCAGGTCGTCGAAGGGGGCGCGGCCGGGGCCATAGATGCCGGCCAGACGGAAGATATCCACCGCGCAGCGGTCGGCGAAGCGCGACCATTCCTGTTCGGCCGCCAGGCGACGGTGCCCGCGCTCCTGGCCGGGGGCGGGCGGCGTATCCTCGTCCACCCAGGCGCCGCCTTTGTCACCGTACACGACGGTGCTGGAGAGATAGCCGATCCAGCGCAGGCGCGGCGCCGCGGCGATGGCGGCGGCGTAGCGTGCCAGCACCGGGTCTCCCGACGGGGTGGGTCCCGCGGTGGACAGCAGGTGGGTGGCGGCGGCGATCGCCTCATCGGCCTGCTCGAATGGGACCATGCCGGCGGTGGGGTTGGTGCGTGTTGTGCCTCGTACGGTGAAGCCGGCCGCCGTCGCTGCCTCTGCCACCGCCTTGCCGCTGTAGCCCAGTCCGAAGATCAACAGCATCCAGTTCTCCTGTCCGGCGCCAACCCGGCGTCATGATGCCGGGCGTCATATACCAGGCCGCGCTGGGTTTGACCGACGCGCGACCATCGGTGTCATGGCCGGCGAAGGGGGCTGCAATCCAACCCCGCCGTGATCATCATGGGGGTGGACGCCGGCAGGTCGTACAACGTCGTGGCGGGCGAAGGCCCGCCATCCACGCCTTTGTCGTGCGGAACGCATCTACCCGAAAGCTGTGCCGGAGGTTTCCTACGGATCAAATGCCTCCGGCATGACGAAGTCGCGGATGGCGGACCTTCGCCCAGGGCCTTCGCCCGCCACGACGTTGTCCGTTGCGTCAGCGGCTGCTGCTGACCACCGACGAGGCGGGGTTGGATTACCGCCCCGAACGCCGGCCATCCGCATCTTTCCTCAACTGCCATCAGCAAAGTCGTGCGTAGTCCGCCGCCGCCGACCATGATGTGGGGGCAACCCGCCAACGAGCAGACGATACGCTGGCGGGTATTCCCGTCGCCAGCTCACGCAGGGTTCGTGGGCTTGCGGCTTCGTTAAGCATTCAACACGGAGGCAACGAAGAGCCACGGAGCATCCGAATGCTGCCTGCGTGCGCACTGCCGCGACGTGACCATGGCCGTGTGCTTGCCCATGGTGATGGAAGGGGCTTCCGCGGCAAGCCGGAGCCCGGTAGGTCCACTCTTCTCGCAACGCACCGTTGCGCCACGCTTCCCTTCGATCGCGCCGGCGGTCACTCTGGGCGGCATGCGCACTCTGTTCCGGGGCATCGTCCGCCTGCTCACCGCACTCGGCATTCTGGTCCTGCTCGTCGCCGCCCTGATCGGCGGCATGCTGTGGCTCACGCTGCCCTCCAGCACGCGGACGGCGCACATCGCCGGCCTGTCCGCCCCGGTGCATATCACCTTCGACAGCGACGGCATCCCCCGCATTCGCGCCGCCAACCTGACGGACGCGGCCGCCGCGCTGGGGTTCGTGCACGCCCGCGACCGCATGTTCCAGATGGAGCTGATGCGCCGCAACGCCGCCGGCCGGCTGTCGGAGATCGCCGGCCCGGCCACCCTGCCGATCGACAAGCTGATGCGCACGCTGGGCCTGCGCCAGAGCGCGATGCAGGACTACGAAACCTTGCCCGACCGCACGAAGCGCATGTTGCAGGCCTATGCCAACGGCGTGAACGCGTGGATCGCCGCGCGCGGCCGCTTCGCCGCCCCGGAGTTCCTGGTGCTGGGCGCGCCGCAGAAATGGCAGCCGGTGGACTTGCTGCTGTGGGCCAAGACCATGGGCCTGTGGCTGTCGATGAACTGGCGGCAGGAACTGTCGCGCCAGGCGCTGGCCGGCAAGGTGCCGCAGACGCTGATCGACCAGCTCTGGCCGCCGGAGGACGGCGGCCACCCGGAGGCCTCACGCGCCCTGCCCGTTCAGTTCGCCGACGCCGCCGCCCGGCTGGGATCGGTGCTGCCGCGCTTCCCCTCGGCTTTCACCATGCCGGACGAGGCGTCCAACGAATGGGCGGTGGACGGCCGGCATACCGTCACCGGCGCGCCGCTGCTGGCGGGCGACCCGCATCTGCAGTTCAGCTTCCCCGGCATCTGGTACCTGGCGCGGATCGACACGCCGGACGAAACCCTGGTGGGCGCCACCGCCCCCGGCGTGCCCGGCGTGGTGCTGGGTCGCAACCGCTATATCGCCTGGACCTTCACCACCACCGGCGCCGATGTGCAGGACGTGTTCATCGAGCAGCCGGCCGGCCCGGGCGCGTACATGACCCCTGAAGGCCCGCGCCCGTTCACGATCCGCGAGGAGACGATCAAGGTGCGCGGCCAGCCGGACGTGGTGCTGACCGTGCGCTCCACCCGGCATGGTCCGTTGATCAGCGACCTGCTGCCGGACAAACATCCGCTGCTGGCGGTGGAGATGGCCAACCTGGCGCCGAACGACACCGCGGCCGAGGGGCTGTTCGCGCTGGACCGGGCGAAGACGGTGGCCGAGGCGGGGAAGGCCGCCGCGCTGATCTCCTCGCCGGTGCAGAACCTGCTGGTGGCCGACCGGCAGAATATCGGCCTGTTCGTCACCGGCCGGGTGCCGATCCGCCGTGCCGGAGACGGGGTGGCGCCGGTCACCGGTGATGGCTCGCACGACTGGATCGGCTGGGCCTCCGGCGACCAGTTGCCGCACTACGTCGATCCGGCCAGCGGCCGGCTGGTGAATGCGAACGAGCGGATCGCACCGCCGGATTTCCCGGTGTTCCTCGGCCGCAACTGGTTCGGCGACTGGCGGGCGCAGCGCATCCGGCAGATGCTGGCGAAAACCGACAAGCACACCGCGGCCGGGTTCGCCCGGATGCAGGCGGATGTACGTTCCACCTTCGCGCAGCAGGTGCTGCCGACGCTGCTGGCGGTGAAGCCGTCGCAGCCGGGCGGTGCGTCCGGGAAGGCGCTGGCGCTGCTGCGGGACTGGGACGGCACGATGGCCATGGACCTGCCGCAGCCATTGATCTTCAACGCCTGGATGGACCGGTTCAACCAGCGCGTGCTGAAGGACGCCGGCATTCCGCTGCGCGATGCCGGGCCGCAGCCGGATTTCGTCGCCTTCGTGCTGTCGCCGGCCGGGGCGCACTGGTGCGGCGGCGACTGCGCGCCGGTGCTGCGCGACACGCTGGACCAGGCGGTGCAGGCGCTGTCCGCCCGCTTCGGGCCGGACCCGGACAACTGGCGCTGGGGGCCGGCGCACAAGGCGATCTTCGCCCATCCGATCCTGCAGCACGTGCCGCTGTTGCGCACCTGGGCCACGCTGAGCATTCCCAGCCCGGGCGACGACACCACGGTGGACTGCGGCACGCCGGTGCCCAATGAGTTCCAGTCGGTGCACGGCCCGTCCTATCGCGGGGTGTACGACCTGGCGGACCTGGACCGCTCGCTGTTCATGATGGCGCCGGGGCAGTCGGGCAATCTGCTGAGCCATTTCAGCGGAAATTTTCTTCAGCGCTGGCGCGATGGCGCTACAATCACCATTGGCCCCAAGCCGGACCGCGTCACCGCAACGATCGACCTGCTGCCATGAGCGACCTGCTGCCATGAGCGACCATGCCCTGCCCTGGTATGCCAACGACATGCTCTCCGAGGGCGTGCTGTGGCGCCGCGTCGCCGGCTGGTGCGTCGATACGGTGCTGGTCGCGCTTCTGGTGGCGGTGCTGTGGTGGGTGCTGGTGGCGGTCGGCTTCCTCACCTTCGGCCTGGGCTTTCCGCTGCTGGGTGTTCTGCCGTTCGTGCCGTTCTGCTACCAGGTGCTGTTCCTGATCTGGCCGGCCAGCGCGACGCCGGGCCAGCAACTGTTCGGACTGGTCGTGCGCCGCAATGAGGACCTGGGCCGGCCGACGCCGCTGCGGGCGGTGCTGTTCGTGCTGGGCTTCTATCTCACCATGGCCACCTGCGGCCTGCTGCTGGCCGTGGCGCTGTTCACCACGCGGCACCGCACGCTGCACGACCTGGTGAGCGGGCTCGTCGTCGTACGCACGCACGCCTTGCAGGCGTTGACCGCGCCGCCGGGCTACTGGAACATGCCGGGCGGACAACCGTACTCATGACCTACAAGCCTCCGCGCCGCCCGCAGTTCTTCTACACGACCGCGCCGCTGCCGTGCCCGTATGTGCCCGGCCGGACGGAGCGGAAGGTCGTGACCGAAATCACCGGCCCCGACGCCGACGCGCTGCACGACCGGCTGTCGCGCGCCGGGTTCCGGCGCAGCCACAACATCGCCTATGCGCCGGTCTGCCCGTCCTGCCAGGCCTGCGTGCCGATCCGCATCCCGGTGGATGCCTTCCAGCCGGACCGCACGCTGCGGCGGCTCGCCAAGGCCAATGCGATGGTGGAAGGGTTCGAGGTGCCGGCGCGCGCCACGGCCGAACAGTTCCACCTGTTCCAGCGCTACCAGGCGGTGCGCCACGGCGAGGGCGACATGGCCACCATGAGCTTCTACGACTATCGCGCCATGGTGGAGGACACGCCGATCGACACGTTCATGGTGGAATTCCGGGACCCGGACGACACCATGGTGGGCGCCTGCCTGACCGACCGGCTGGGGGACGGGCTGTCGGCGGTGTACAGCTTCTTCGTGCCCGGGCTGGAGAGGCGCTCGCTGGGGACCTACACCATCCTGTGGCTGATCGACCGCGCGCGGTCACTGGGCCTGCCCTATGTGTACCTCGGCTACTGGGTGCCGGAGAGCCGCAAGATGGCCTACAAGTCGCGCTTCCGGCCGAGCGAGATCTTGTCGGGCGGGGTGTGGCGGATGCTGACCGAGGCGGATATGGAAGGCGCCGAACCGCTGGCCGACGGCGTGCTGGTACCGGCCTCGGCAACCTGAGAGATGCCGACCGAACCGGACTGGCTGGTCTGGACGCGCGAGATCCAGGCGCTGGCGCAGACCGGGCTGGCCTTCACCCGCGACCCCTACGACGCCGACCGGTATGCCGCGCTGGGCCGCCTGGCGGCGCGGATCATGGCGGCGCACACCGGCGCCGATCTCGGGCGGCTGGAGGCGCTGTTTGCCGGTGAAACCGGCTATGCCACGCCGAAGCTGGGTGTCCGTGGCGCGGTGTTCGACGGCGATGGCCGCATTCTGCTGGTGCGCGAGGCGGCGGATGAGGGGCGCTGGTCGCTGCCGGGCGGCTGGGTGGACGTGAACCAGACGCCGGCGGAAAGCGTGGTCCGCGAGGTGTGGGAGGAGTCCGGCTACCGCGTCCGCCCCACCAAGCTGGCGGCGGTGTGGGACAAGGCGCGGCAGGGCCATCCGCCGGGGCCGTTCTCCGTGCTGAAACTGTATTTCATCTGCGCGCTGGAAGGTGGTGCGGCACGCACCAGCCTGGAGACCACCGAGGTGGCCTGGTTCGGTGAGCACGCCTTGCCGACCGACCTGTCCCACCGCCGCATCCTGCCGCACCAGTTGGCGCGGATGTTCGTGCACTGGCGGGAGCCGGGGCTGGCAACGGAATTCGAGTAGGCGCGATCGGCGGTGCGCTTACGCGCAGGGCCGTGAGTCCGACGTTCTGGCCGGCGGCGGCGCCGCAATTCAACCCCGCCCCGGTCTCGGGGCGCGGGTGACCGCCGGCCGCCCGCACAACGTCGTTGCGGGCGCGGGCCCGCTGCCCACGGCTTCGTCGCGCCGATGCCATCCGGGCGCGACCGAACCTTCCGGCAGACCGTTCGAACAGAGGCGTACCGCAGGACGAAGTTACGGGTCGCGGAAAGTTACGGGTCGCGGACCTGGGTCCTGGACCTGGGCCCGCCACGGCGCCGTACCGCTGCCGACGATCCCCGGCGCAAGGACCGAAGCGGGATGTGATTACACTCCCCTCTGTCCCAACCGGAAACACCACCCAAAACCCAGCGCCCGCCGCCCCCTCCGGTCACCCCCTCCGGCCACCCCTCCGCCCCCCTCCGGCCACCCCCGCCAGCCGCCCTCATGGGCAGCCGTCAGCCAGCCCTCGTGTGCAAGTGAGAATCACTTGCAACTCGAGGCCGGAAGCGATACCACGCTCGTGGCGGATCGCCTCCGCGTGCATCCCTGCACGCGCGTTTCCCCATCGCTAGTCCGGTCAGCCTCCCAAGCGGAGCGCCGGCCGGCATGCCGGGGACGGGGCGCCGCCAGGGACGAAGGGAGCCGCAATCGTGCTCAGCGCGCTGATAATTGTCTTTCGTGAAGTCCTGGAGGCGGCGCTGGTCATCGGCGTGGTGGCGGCGGCCGTGGAGGGCCTTCCCGGCCGTGGCAGGCTGGTCACCGCCGGAGTCGGGCTCGGCGCACTGGGCGCCGCACTGGTCGCCTCCGGCATTGGCACGATCTCGCAGTTCGCCCACGGCACCGGGCAGGAACTGTTCGAGGCCGGCGTGCTGGCGGCCGCCGGCCTGATGCTGGCCTGGCACAGCATCTGGATGGCCGAGCACGGGCGGGAAATGACGGCGCGGCTGAGAACGCTGGGGGCGAATGTGGTGGCAGGCAGGGCCTCGGTGGCGATGCTGCTGACCGTGACGGCGCTCGCCGTGATGCGTGAGGGCTCGGAGGTCGCCCTGTTCCTCTACGGCGTCGCGGCCAGCGGCGTGCGGGACTCGCAGTTGCTGGTCGGCAGCGGGCTTGGCCTGGTCTGCGGCGCGCTGGCCGGGTACGTGCTGTTCGCTGGCCTGTCGCGCATTCCGCTGAAGCGATTGTTCCAGGTCAGCGGGGCGATCGTGCTGCTGATCGCGTCAGGCATGCTGGCGCGGGCCGTCGAGTTCCTGGTGCAGGCCGGCTACGTGCCGCCGCTGGTGCCGCGTGTCTGGGACAGTTCCGCGGTGCTGAGCGGCAACGGCATCCTGGGGCGCAGCCTGGCTGCGTTGGTTGGCTACACGCCGGCCCCGTCCCTGGCGCAGGTGCTGGTGTGGGTGGCGAGCCTTGCCCTGATCGGCGGGCTGATGCTTTCGCGGGGCGGGCATCTCGCCCCGAAGCAGACGGAGGCGGCGTGATGCGCGGTCCCACGTCTTGCAGGATGACCAAAACCATGCGCCTCGTCGTGGCGGTGTTGGGTGTGCCTCTTGTCGCGGGTTTCGGTGCGGCGACGCAGGCTGCAACTCCGGATGCTCACCTGCAGATCAGGAACCAGGCCTTCCAGCCGGATACGCTGACCATTCCGGCCGGCAAGACGGTGAAGATCATCGTCAGGAACCAGGATGCCTTGCCGGCCGAATTCGAAAGCAGCGATCTGGGGCGGGAAAAGGTGGTCCCGGGCGGCTCCGAGGTGCCGGTGTGGGTCGGCCCGCTCTCGCCCGGTACCTACAAGTTCTACAACGATTTCCATCCGCAGAGCACCGGGACGCTGGTGGTCGTGGCGCCCTCGGCTTCGTCCGGCGCCGGCAAGTAGGCCGTGATGCAGCACACGCTCCACGCAGCGCCGCCACGGCCTGCACCATGGTCCACCCGGTGGATGCGCGGGATCGAGCGCTTCGTGGACCGGCACCGGAACAAGCTGGCATGGATCCACGTGGCCATGTTCTTCGGGTTCATGGTCCTGATGACCGTGCCGCTGTTGTTGCCGCTGCCGCCCGATGGCGCGACCTTCTATGACAACTTCACGCTGTTCGCGAACTTCGTGATCTGGGGCCTGTGGTTCCCGCTGGTCTTCGTCTCCGTCATCTTCACCGGCCGCAGTTGGTGCGGCGTGCTCTGCCCGCTCGGCGCATGCTCGGAATGGGCCAACCGGGTGGGGCTGAAACGACCGGTACCGCGCTGGGTGCGCTGGCAGGGCACGCCCGTCGTCAGTTTCATGGTCATCACCATCCTGGCGCAGACGGTGGACGCCAGGGACTTTCCGCAGGGCATCGCCGTGGTGTTCGGCCTGGCGTTCGCCTGCGCGATCGTGCTGGGCTTCGTCTATGGCGCGGGCAAAAGCCAGCGCGCCTGGTGCCGGCACATGTGCCCGATCGGGCTGATGCTGGGCGTGTTCTCGCGCATCGGCGCCGTCCAGTTCGCGCCGAAGCAACCGCGCCCCGGTGGCGACCGCTACACCGAGAAGGGCCTGTGTCCGACCATGATCGACATCGGCCGCAAGACCGAGTCGCGGCATTGCATCGAATGCTTCCGCTGCGTCCGGCCGCACACAAGGGGCGGACTGAAGCTGGTGCTGCGCTGGCCGGGCACCGAGGTGGCGCAGATCCGCCGCTACAATCCGAATGCCGCGGAGATCTGGTTCCTGTTCCTGGCCACCGGCCTGTCGCTGGGCGGCTTCCTGTGGCTGATCCTGCCGCAGTACAACGCGCTGCGTCAGGCATTCGGCACCTGGGCGATCGAGCGCGGCTGGTACTGGATCGGTTCGGCGGGCCCGTCCTGGCTGATGGCGGTGCATCCGGCCGGGCGCGAAGTGTACACCTGGCTCGATTTCCTCATGATCGTGGGCTTCATGCTGGCCTGCGCCGCAGTGGTAGGCGGCATGCTGTTCGCGCTGACCGCCGCCTCGAGCTGGATCGCGGGAAGGCTGGGGGCCGACCTGGGGTTTCGCCAGCGGGTGGTGGAGCACGCCTATGCCTATATGCCCGTGGCGATGGTTTCACTGGTCATCGGCCTGGGCGGCAAGTTGTTCGACGCACTGCCGCTGACCGGCGTGCCGGTGTCGCTGGTGCCCGCGATCAAGCTGGTTCTGTTCGCCCTCGGCATGGCCTGGAGCCTTTGGCTGGGCCGGCGGCTGCTGGGCGGCGAAGGATTGCTGGGCGCGAAACGGGCGGTGGCGCTGCTGCCGCTGCTCGCCGGTGTCGGCCTGACCGGCCTGATGTGGTGGCCGGCAATCTTCGGCCTGTAGTCACAGGCGTTACTTTTCCCCGAAGGCAAGACGGACATGGACATGCGCAAGATACTCCTGGCTGCCCTGGCAGGTTTCGCGATCGTAGCGACGCAGCCGGCGCTGGCGGCGGAAACCGGCATTGGCAAGCCGGTCGTTACCGACGGACTGATCCTGCGCCCGGTCTATCTGCAGCCCGTGCACATGGCGCCGGAACTGCCCGGCATGAGCCATGGCCCGTTCGACGCGCATCTGGAGCTTGATGTCCACGCCGACAAGAACAATCCCCAGGGCTTCGATCCCGGCGCGTGGATGCCGTACCTGACGATCAGCTATCACCTGCAGAAGATCGGCAGCGACTGGTCGTCCGTCGGTTCGATGATGGCCATGACGGCCAATGACGGCCCACACTACGGCGCCAACGTGAAGTTCGACGGGCCCGGAAAATACCGCCTGCAGGTCAGCATCCTGCCGCCGCCCTATGCCGGTTTCCTGCGCCACACGGACAAGGAGACAGGCGTCTCCCCATGGTGGTCGCCGATCCATCGGAGCTGGGAGTTCGTCTATACCGGCGTCGGTCACAAGGGCGGTTACTGAACCGCCGGCACGCCTTCCGCGGCCGGCTGTCCGCCGATTTCCGGTTCGGCTGGACGCGGTGAAAGCCGGGCGGCTTCGTCGATACCAGTGGTCCCGCTTGCACGATTCCGTGGAAGTCCGGCTTCCATCGCCAATCGGGTCCGCGTTGCAGGACGATCCGCGACCACGGCGGCTGGCTGTCGCCTGGCCGGGATATCGCGGTTCTGTGGCTGGGGCGGGAGGATTCGAACCTCCGGATGGCGGAACCAAAATCCGCTGCCTTACCGCTTGGCTACGCCCCACCACGGTTCGCCTGAATAGGTCGCCGCGACGGGGAGGTAAAGCGCTTCGTCACCGCTCCCCCCGCCCGGCCCGGACGAATCACACTCAGGCCACAAATCACACTCAGGCCGCCGTCTTTGCGGGACGGGGCCAGCGGGCGGAGACCTGGGGCAGCACCTGCTCGATCAACTGCCGGGTCTGCGCCAGCATCTCCGCGTCACCCTGCGCCACCGGGCGGAGGATGAACTTGGACGCCCCCGCCTCCACATAGGCGGCGATCCGGTCCATCACCGTCGCGGCATCGCCCACCGCGAAGGCCTGCTGCGGATCGCGGCCGGTGCGGGTGCGGTAGGCGTCGCCCAGCCGCCCCATGCCCGGATCGTCCCAGCTTCCGAAGCGGTAGGCGACGGCGGCGCCATAGTGGTCCTCATCGATATGGCGGCCGGTCTCGGCCAGGGCCGACCGGATGGCGGCGATGGTGCGGCCGACCTCTTCGGGCGCCTCGGAGCCGGCCTGCCAGCCGGTGCCGTAGCGCGCGGTACGGCGCACCGCGGCGGCCGAGGAGCCGCCGATCCACATCGGCAGGTCCGGCTGCGCCGGCAGCGGGGCGATCTGCGCGCCGGTCAGGCGGAAGTGGCGGCCGGCGTAGTCCAGCTTCTCGCCGGCCCACAGGCGGCCGATGATCTCCAGCGCCTCGTCCGTCTTGCGCCCGCGGGTGGAGGGGTCCAGGTGCATCGCGCCCCATTCCGGGCCGCGCGGGCTGCCGATGCCGAAGCCGGGCAGCAGCCGGCCGCCGGACAGCATGTCGATCGTGGCGCACTGCTTGGCCAGCAGCACCGGCTCCCGCATCGCCACCGACACCACGTTGACGCCGAACTTGATGCGCCTGGTGCGGCCGGCGATCGCGGCCAGGGCGCTCATGCTTTCCAGGATCGGGGCGCGGCTGACCAGGCGGTCGGTCTGCCACAGGGAGTTGATGCCGCCGGACTTGCACAGATCGACCCAGCGCCAGAAGCCGTCGGCGCCGTCGAACGGGAACTCCATGATGCCGAGGCCGACGGCGATGCTGCGGGACATGGTTCAGCACTCCTGGGAACGCGTGGGGCGGGACATGGTCTCTCGCCGCGCGCCGCGCTGCAAGGCGGGGCCGAGGAGCAACCGGGCCGTCAGGGCCGCGACGGCGTGCAACCGGAATGTCACACCACATCCGCGTCGAATATCATATTTGCTGACCATCACGTTCGGCGCCCTGCGCCGCGCCCCCGCCTGGCAAACCCAATTTCGATCCGGACCGGTGACATGCCTGACACGCTGCCCCCCTCCCGCCGCACCGCGCTGCGCCTGCTGGCCGGCGCGCCGCTGATCCCCGGTACCTGGGTGTCCCCGCCCTGCGCACCACCCCGGCCCGCGCCGCCGCCCGGCCGGAGGTGAAGGCGGCGGAATTCGTCGGCATGCCCGCCCCCGCCACGCCGGAGGCGCAGGCCACCACGACGGTGGGATCGGCCCTGAAGGTGACCTACACCGACGGCAGCACCCAGACCCTCCGGCTGGGATACCAGACGCTGTTCCTGACCGGCGACGCGGTGCCGGACGGCAAGGGCGGCACCACGCTGGCCGGCGGCTATCACGATATCGGCGGCAAGCCGATCATGGACGCCTCCGGCGAGACGCCCACGCCGTTCTATTCCGACTGCCCGGACGGCTACAGCCTGCTGCGCCTGCCCGGCGCGAAGGCCGCGGGCGTGGCCGGCAACACCGTGTTTGCGGTGGTGCAGTTCGAATACACCTCCCGCGACAGCAAGGGCGCGCGGATGTATGGCCGCCTGCCCTCGCCGATCGCCGTGCTGACGCTGGACCAGGACCCGGACAGCGGCGCGCTGAAACTGGTCGCATACCGGCCGGTCGACACCAGCGACGCGCACGGGCTGTGGATCACCTGCGGCGCCAGCCTGTCGCCGTGGAACACCCATCTGTCCAGCGAGGAATACGAACCCGACGCCACCGCCGCCGCCCACGACACGCAGTTCCAGGCCTTCAGCCGCAACCTGTTCGGCGACCCCGCCAGGGCCAACCCGTACCATTACGGCCACGTGCCGGAGGTGGTGGTGAACCCGGACGGCACCGGCACATTGAAGAAGCACTACTGCCTGGGCCGCATCTCCCACGAGCTGGTGCAGGTGATGCCGGACCGGCGCACCGTGCTGATGGGCGATGACGCCACCAACGGCGGGCTGTTCATGTTCGTCGCCGACAAGCCGGCCGACCTGTCCGCCGGCACGCTCTACGTCGCCCGGGTCACGCAGCAACCCGGCGCCGCGCTGGACCGCGGCGGCATCTTCGACCTGCAGTGGATCCCGCTCGGCCACGCCACCAGCGCGAGATCGCGCACCTGGCCGACACGCTGACCGCCGCGGACATCGTGGAGGTGCGCACCAAGGACCCGCAGGACAGCAGCTTCACCGCCATCCACTACGGCGGCAAGCCGCAATGGGTGAAGTTCAAGCCGGGCATGGAGAAGGCCGCGGCGTTCCTGGAGACCCACCGCTGGGCACCCACGGTGGGCGGCACGCTGGCCTTCACCAAGATGGAAGGCGTGACGGTGAACGCGCGGGACAAGCTCGCCTACATGGCGATGTCCTACATCTACAAGTCGATGAGCGACGGGCACAGCGGCATCAAGGTGGCGCCGGTGCACGCCGGCGCGGTGTATGAGCTGGCGCTGCAGGACGCGCAGAAGGACAGCGCCGGCACGGCGATCGACAGCGCCTGGGTGCCGGTGCGGATGAGGCGGTGCCGGCGCTGGTCGGCCGCGACCTGAAGACGCCCGACGCGGTGGGCAACACCGCCGATCGCCGAACGCATCGCCAACCCGGACAACCTGAAGTTCTCCGAGCGGCATGCGCACGCTGTTCATCGGCGAGGACAGCGGCAACCACGTCAACAACTTCCTGTGGGCCTACAACGTGGACACCGGCACGCTGGCCCGCGTGCTGTCCTGCCCGGCGGGGGCGGAATCCACCGGGTTGCAGGCGGTGGATGACATCAACGGCTTCGCCTACGTGATGAGCAACTTCCAGCACCCGGGCGACTGGGAGAAGGGGCTGCATGACAAGGTGAAAGCCGATCTGTCGCCGTTGATCGACAAGCAGTACCGGAACCGCCGGTCAGCGCTGCGGTGGGCTATATCCACGGCCTGCCGCCATCCGCGTAGCGGGCGGGACGCACCTGCGGATCCGCCGCCGCCGACGCGCCCCGAACGCCACGGGTGGCGGAGGCGGACCATCCACGACCGACCACGGCCGCCGGTCATCGCCGTCGCCGGCGGGCAGCCGCCGGTGTTGATCCAGCCGCCCTGGCGTGACGGTCGCGGGCGCCCGCTGGGCGCACCTGGCGCCGCATGTCTGACGCAGCGGGGGATTGTTGGCGGCCCGGATCCGCGTGGCGATGGGGTTCGGTCCCGGCCGCCCCGGCGAAGGCGGAATCGCGATGGCGGGGCCGCCCTGGCGGAGGACCCCGTGTTGCACGCGCCGGTTCTTGCCCGGTTCAGGGTGGGTGGGCGCTGGGCACCGGCGTGGCCGGCAGCAACAGCAGCGGCGGCGCCGGTGGGGCGAGCCGTGCGCCCGGCCGCGCGATGGCGGGCAGCGGCAGGCAGCGCCGCATGATGCGGCGGAAGAGACAGGCGAGGTTGCCGCCGTATTCAGCGATGGCGAACCGCAGTTCCTCCCAGCGGGCACCCACCAGGCCGGGGGTGAGGCCGAGATCGTCGCAGATATCGGCGAGGATGGCGCCGATCGGGCGACGGCGGACCTCCGCCTCGATCTGCTTCAGGCTGGGCAGATGCGGCGCGTCCGGGTGGTCGACCGGGGCGGCGCGGCGCGCGTCGGTTGGCCGAGCGGCGCCGGGCGCGCGGGGCGGCCGCACGCGAACAGGGGGCGGCACGATGTCCCGGCCGATGGCAGCGCGGCGGCACAGCATGCGGTGCAGCGCATCGGCGCGCAGCAGGCCCCGCATGATGCGGGCCAGGATGGCCGGCATGTTGGTGGTGCCGAAGCGGTCCACCGGTTGGAGCCGGTGCGGCGGGGTGTGCTGGAGGGTGGCGTAGAGGTCCCGGCCAAAGGTGAGGAGGAAGTGCACCAGGCCGAGCATGGCGGCGATGCGGGGTGGCGTGGCTGGCTGGGCCGGGGCCTGGTGGGGCCCGGATTGGAAGGGAGGCTCGGCGGTGGTGGCCGGGGCAGTCATGAACGAAAGAAGAACATAAATGAGAGACTAAGTCAAGAAATAATCGCAGCATGGAAACGGCAATGGTCCCACACCGGCAATAGCCCCACACCATGGCATGAAGCGGCGGACGCGATCATGGCTGGTCGGACGACCGGGCGTGGTCAGAGGGAGTTGTCCGGGCGGGGCGCTTCTCCGCCGCCACGTTTCCGAATGCGATCGACTTCTGGCATCTCCGCCGGGCCAGCCCGGCCGCCAGGCGGTGTTCCTCCCAGCCGCCAGGCGGTGTTCCTCCCGCCGGCAAAACCGGCGAAGCCGCCCTGGCGAAGTCCCCCCTTGTCCCGCGCGGCGGTTCGCCCGGTTCCGGCCAGCTGGGCACCGGGTACCGGCCGGACCGCGAGTCACGTTCCTGCGAGAGCGTCCCGGTCGCTTCGACGCAACCGGCAGGCTGACGTTTCTTCGCCAGGCACGGTGCGCCGCCACGCGCGCCCGCAACGGACAAGGACTTCGTGCATGACCAGAAACCCGCTTCTCGCCGCCCTCGCCCTCAGCGCCAGCCTGGCCGCACTGCCGGCGCTGGCGGCGACCACGCCCAACCAGCCGAATGCGGCCGGCGCGAACGGCTCCATGGCGGTCAATGGCACCGGAAACAACGGGACCACCAACGGCCAGGGAACGATGGCCGTCAACGGAACCGGCAACAACGGCACGACCAACGACCAGGGGTCGATGGCGGTGAACGGCACCGGCAACAACGGCGCCAACCACGAAAGCACCATGGCCAACAACGGCACCTGGGACAACGCCACGGCGAAGGCGGCCTCGCTCAATCCGCTGCTGACGGACCAGGGCATGGTGCGCATGAGCAAGCTGATTGGCACCGATATCTACAACGACCAGGACAAGAAGCTGGGCAGCGTCGCCGATGTGGTGATGGGGCGGAACGGCGAACCGAACGTCATCGTCAAGACCAACGGCAAGCTGCATGCGGTGCAGTGGAACCAACTGCGGTTCGGCAACGCCCAGAAGAACAAGGACAACAAGGTGCTGATGCCCGGCACGACCCAGGACGCGCTGAACAGCCGGCCGCAGTACCACTACAAGCGCAACAACGGCTGACGCGCGAACGTCCCGCCTTGCGGCGCCGTGCCAGGTGATCGGCCCGGTGTCGCCGGTGGGTCGGCGCGCGCCCGACGGAGAGGTGAAGCGCGGGTGAGGTCTTGTTCTGTGGTCGTCATGGCCGAGCCTGAGCCGGCCATCTACGCAAGTTCAGGCGTGTGCCCTTGGGTCCCGGCCCGATCGTTGCGGGGCAGATGGCCGGGTCAAGCCCGGCCATGACCCGGAATAGCGGCGACCCGGGATAGCGGCGACCGGGAACAGCGGCGACCCGGCATAGCGGGAACCCGGAACAGCGGCGACCCGGGATAGCGGCGACCCGGGATGGCGGCGACCCGGGATTAGCGCCGTCGGAACGCACGAAATCAACGATTACGAGGCCGTCGTCCGCCACGACGCAGTGCCGCCGCCGCCCGAGCGACCTACAACGACCCGCCGCGCCGCCCCGCCATCGCGCCCAGCCGCAGGCGCAGCGCGTTCAGCTTGATGAAGCCCTGCGCGTCGAACTGGTCGTAGGCGCCCTCGTCCTCCTCGAACGTCACGTGCTTCATCGAGTACAGGCTGTTCGGCGACTCGCGGCCGATCACCGTCGCGTTGCCCTTGTACAGCTTCACCCGCACCCGCCCGGTGACGCTCTTCTGGCTCTCGTCGATCAGCGCCTGCAGCATCCGCCGCTCCGGGCTGAACCAGAACCCGTTGTAGATCAGCTCCGCATAGCGCGGCATGAGCTGGTCCTTCAGGTGCGCCGCCTCGCGGTCCAGCGTGATGCTTTCGATGCCGCGGTGCGCCGACAGCAGGATCGTGCCGCCGGGAGTCTCATACACGCCACGCGACTTCATGCCGACGAAGCGGTTCTCCACCAGGTCCAGCCGGCCGATGCCGTTGGCCTTGCCCAGCTCGTTCAACTTCGTCAGCAGCGTCGCCGGCGAAAGGCGCTGGCCGTCGATCGCCACCGGATCGCCATGCTCGAAGTCGATCGCGATCACCGTCGCCTTGTCCGGCGCCTCCTCCGGGCTGATGGTGCGCTGATACACGATCGAGTCCGGCTCCACCGCCGGATCCTCCAGGATCTTCCCCTCGGACGAGGAGTGCAGCAGGTTGGCATCGACGCTGAACGGCGCCTCCCCCCGCTTGTCCTTCGCGATCGGAATCTGGTTCTGCTCGGCGAACGCGATCAGCTTGGTGCGGCTGGTCAGGTCCCATTCCCGCCAGGGGGCGATGATCTTGATGTCCGGCTTCAGCGCGTAATAGCTCAACTCGAAGCGCACCTGGTCGTTGCCCTTGCCGGTCGCCCCGTGCGCCACCGCGTCGGCGCCCACCTGTTCGGCAATCTCGATCTGGCGCTGCGCGATCAGCGGGCGGGCGATGGAGGTGCCCAGCAGGTACTGTCCCTCATACAGCGCATTGGCGCGGAACATGGGAAACACGAAATCGCGCACGAAGGGCTCGCGGAGGTCGTCCACGAAGATCTCCTTCACCCCGAACATCTCGGCCTTCTGGCGCGCCGGCCCCAGCTCCTCGCCCTGGCCCAGGTCGGCGGTGAAGGTGACCACCTCGCAACGGTAGGTGGACTGCAGCCAGCGCAGGATCACGCTGGTGTCCAGCCCGCCGGAATAGGCGAGCACGACCTTCTTCACATCCTTCACGGCCATGGCGGCGGTCCTTCTGGTCACTTTGACGGCGGGGAGTAGCCCGGCGGAAAAACCGAGGCAATGCGCCCCCGCTCCCGGCCAGGCACATCCGCAGCATCACCGGCCGGATGCCACGGCGGCGCGGGACGTGTTGCGCACGCCCAACCAGGTCCATACGCAAGATCACCGGCCCGGTCGCGGCTTCGGCGCACCCCGTACGGCCCGCGCCCGCCTTTACACGCGGGCATGCCGGCCGCCTCCGCTGCCGCCGAACCGCTAACCCCGCGCCCGCAGCAACCGCGCCTTGTCCCGCTGCCAGTCGCGGTTCGCGATGGCGGCGCGCTTGTCCTGCTTCTGGCGCCCTTCCGCGACGCCCAGCAGCACCTTGGCCCGGCCGCGGTCGTTGAAGTGGATCTGCAGCGGCACGATCGTCGCGCCCTGGCGGCTGACCGCGCCGGTAAGCTGGGCGATCTGCTTCCGCTTCAGCAGCAGCTTGCGCGGGGCGCGCGGCTCGAAACGCGACAGCACGCCGCCCTGGTATTCCGGGATATAGGCGTTGAACAGCCACATCTCGCCGTCCCGCTCGCCGGCCCAGGCCTCGTTCAGCGTGGCTCGGCCCAGGCGCAGCGACTTCACTTCCGGCCCCTTCAGCACCAGGCCGGCCTCCACCGTATCCTTGACGGTGTAGTCGAACCGCGCTTTGCGGTTCTGCGAAACCACCCCGTGTGAGATCAGCCCCTTTTTCCGCGCTTCCGCCATGCCAGCCGCGTACGAACTCCTGCGTTGTCCAATTCCGGCCTTCGATCTGTCCCCCGCCGGGACCCGGGTCAAGGGTGCGCCATGGCGCGACCGCGCTCCCCCTCCCCTGGTGGTGGAAAACCGGGGAGAGAGACGGTGCGTACAAAGTGCCGCCGCGCCTCCCCTGCCCCCCTCCCGCCAGTGGGCGGGGAACCAGCCCGGGTGCACCTGACCATGCGAACACTCGCCCGCCTGCTTGCGGCCGGTCTGGGCTGCGGCTACGCGCCGGTCGCCGCCGGCACCGTCGCCTCTGCCGTCGCGGTGCTGACCGGGGCCGGCCTGCTCGCGTGGTCCTCGGTTGCGCTGGGGGCCGCGGCCCTGCTGGCGGCGGCGGGTGGGTTCGCGGCGATCCTGGCGGCGCAGGTGGAGGGCGATCCCGGCTGGGTGGTGATCGACGAATTCGCCGGGCAGTGGCTGGCGCTGCTGGGGCTGGCGCGGGTCACACCAGGGGGTGTGGTGCTCGCCTTCCTGCTGTTCCGGCTGCTGGATATCACCAAGCCCGGCCCGGTCGGCTGGGCGGACCGGCAGCACGGCGCATTCGGCGTGATGGCCGACGACATCATCGCCGGCCTGCTGGTGGCCGCGGTGCTGCTCCTGCTGCGCCTCGCCTGGCCCGGCCTGCTCGGGTGATCCGCGAGGGCGTCCGCGGCTACATCAGCCAGCGCACGCCGAACACGCCGGGTGCCAGGATCAGCGTCGCCCATACCAGCGCCGAGGTGACATTGGCGGCCTGGAACGGGATCTGCGCCATGCCGCAAATCCCGGCCACCAGCGGCACCACCGCGCGCAGCGGCCCGAAAAAGCGCCCCAGGAACACGCCCAGCACGCCCCAGCGCTGGAAGAACGCATGGCCGCGCGGCAGCAGGTCGGGATGGCGCGACAGCGGCCATATCCGCCCGACATCCTCCTGGAAATGATACGCCAGCCAGTAGGAGACCGCGTCGCCCAGCACCGCCCCGGCCACCGCCGCGGTCCACACCGGCCAGAACGACAGGCCGGCGGCACCGATCAGCCCGCTGGCCCCCAGCAGGATCACCGTCGCCGGCAACAGCAACGAGATCACCGCCAGCGACTCGCCGAACGCCAGGGCGAACACCACGGCGGGCGCCCAACTCTGGTGCTGCTGCATCCAGGCCAGGACGGAGTCGGTGAGGGTTGCGATCATGACAGCGGGCGCACCCGCGCCCCGTCGGTGATCGCGTCGCCGGGGAACAGGATCACCCGGTCGCCGGGCTTCACGCCCTCGCTGATCGCCGCCTGCTCGGTGCCGCGCAGGCTTACCGCCACACGGCGCTTCCGGGCCACGCCATCGTCATCGACGAACACCGCCCAGCCGGCGCCGTCGCGGAACAGCGCGCTGGTGGGCACCGTCACGGCGTCGTCCACGCTGTGCACCAGGATGCGCGCGTCCACCCGGAACCCGTCGCCCAGCCCGGCCCGGGCGCTGCGTGGCGCGGTGATGTCGATCACCACGTTGACCCGCTGCTCCTCCACCCCCAGGGCCGAGACCTTGGTGAAAGCGGATGGTTCAATGCGCTGGACCCGAGCGGGAAGCGGTGTGTCGCCGCCCCAGTGCTCGATCGACACCGGCGTGCCGGGATGAATAGCGACGGCATCCGACGACAGCACGTCAACCACCACTTCCATGTCGCTGAGATCGCCAATCTCCAGCAGCGGCGTCCCCATCGTCACCGGCCCCGCGCTCTTCTGCAACACCCGCAGCACCGTGCCATCGACCGGCGCGCGCACATCCAGCAGGTCACCCATCGACGGCTCCGCCGCCAGCCTGCTCGCCTCCAGCGCGGCGCGCGCCTGTGCCACCTCGTGCACCGCGGTGCGCTGCTCGAAACGCGCGACGTCCAGCAGCCGCTGGTTCACCGTCACCGCCAGTTCGTCGTGCTCCAACTGGCTGCGGGACACAATATTCCGCTCGGCCAGTTTGCGCGTGCGCTCCAGGTCGGATTTCGACTGCTCCAGATTGGCCTCCGCCCGGGCGGTGAGGGCGCCGGTGCGTTGCTCCCGCGCCTGGGCGGCGGCGAGTCGCTGCTCCAGTTCGGCACGGGTGCGCGGGTCCAGCAGCGCCGCGGGGTTCGGCGCCAGCGCCGCCAGCACGGCGCCGGCCTTCACCCGGTCGCCCTCCTCCAGCGTGATGCGCTGCAGCGTGCCGGCCAGGGGCGCGGAGACGGTGTAGCGCTCCCGCACGCGGGTGTGGCCGTCCTCGTCCACCGTCTGCCGCACCGTGCCGCGCGCCACCGTGGACAGCTCCACCGGCAGCGGCGCCGAACGCAGCGACAGCAGGGACACCGCGACAAGCGCGAGGATCGCAACGGCCCAGAGCAGACGCTTCACCCAACGCATGCGCTCATTCCCGTGTCTTCAGCACGCCGATCAGGTCCAGGTGGTCGATGCGCCGGCGCACCAGCAGCGCGCTGGCCGAGCCGGCGGCGAACACGATCAGCGAGGCGAGCAGATAGGACCGCGTTTCGATGATCGCCGGAATGCGGAACATCTCCGTCTCGTTCAGGGCGATCATGCCGCGCACCAGCCAGACGCCCAGCCACAGGCCCAGCGGAATGCCGGCGACGATCTCCAGCGCGATCTCGCCCAGCAGCAGGGCGGCGACCTCGGCGCGGGTGAAGCCCAGCACGCGCAGGGTGGCCAGTTCCCAGCCGCGTTCCTGCAGCGCGATGCGGGCATTGTTGTACACCACGCCGATGGCGATGATCGTGGAGAACAGCGTGAAGATGCTGGCCATGACCAGCACGAACACCACCGTGGTGGCGCGGAACAACTGCAAGGCCAGTGCCTTGACCGTGACGGTTTCCACCTTGGGGGCGGCTTTCAGGGCGCGGTACAGCGCGTCGGCGGGGCGGCCGTCGGTGCGCAGGTCCACGCCGCTGATCGTGTCGCCCTCCCGCATCAGGCGGTTCAGCGCGCCCAGCCGCATATAGACGTTCAGCCCGATCATGTCGTCCGCCAGGCCGGCGATCGGCACGTCGCGGACCGGGCGCTCGCCTTCCAGCACCTCCAGCCGGATGTGACCGCCCGGACGCACATGCAGCCGTTCGGCCAGGCGCTGCGACAGCAGCACACCGTCCGGCGGCAGCGGGATGGGACGCAACGCCCGGTCCAGCGGCCGGCGCAGCACCCCGTCCCGCGGCAGGCCCAGGATCGCCGTGCGGTAGGAGCGGTGGCCGGCCCGCAGCCGCACCGGCACGCCGCGAAATCCCTCGGTCAGCAGCACGCCGGGCATGCGGGCGATCTCCCCCTGTGCCGCGCCGGAGACCGGGTTGGTGAAGGTCACGGTGACATCGCCGCGGTCCACCGCCTCGAACTGCACGTCCATCATGTAGTTCAGCGCGTCGTTCCAGAAGCGGCTGACCAGGATGATCGGCACCGCCAGCGCCACGCCCAGCACTGTGAGCATGGCGCGGGTGGGCCGGCCGGTGATGCCGCGCAGGGTGATGCGCCGCCGGGCCGACAGCCAGCGCAGCCCGGCGACGCGGTCCAGCCAGCCGGAGCGGTACTGCATCGGCGCCGGCGGCCGCATCGCCTCGGCCGGTGCCAGGCGCACCACGGCGCGCAGGGCGGACAGCACGCCGATGCTGCCGGCCAGCAGCGCCACGCCGACCGCCAGCAGCGGCACCCAGGGCTGCACGTGATAGGCCAACACCGGGAAGCGGTAGAAGCGGGTGTAGTTGCTGGTCATCAGCCAGCCCAGGCCGAGACCCAGGACAACGCCGGGGATCGCGCCGGTCAGGATCACCACGCCGGCGAGCTTCAGGTAATGCAGTGCGACGGGCCCGTTGCCGTAGCCGAGCGCCTTCAGGCTGGCAACCTGCTCGCGTTGGCTGGTGACCAGGCGCCCCAGCACGACATTCAGCAGGAAGGCGGAGACGATGAGGAACACCACCGGGATGGTGGTGGCCATGGTCCCCTGCTGGCTGATTTCGTCACTGAGGAAACGGTTGGAGGGCTGGTCGCGGCGTTCATAGGCCACCAGCCCGCCATAGGGCGTCAGCAGCCGGTCCAGGTTGCGCAGCACCGGTGCCGCGCGCGCACCCGGCGCCAGCGACACCACCAGGTCGTTGAACGCCCCGGTCATGTCGAAGGCGGCCGCCGCGGCGTCGCGGTCCATCCACAGCACGCCGAAATGCTTGTCGTCCGGGATCGCGTCGCCGGCGGGGGTGGCGAAGACGTATTCCGGCGACAGCGCCACGCCGACGATTCGCAGCCGCTGCAGCTTGCCGTTCAGGATCGCCGCCATCGTGTCGCCGGGCCGGAGATGGTTGGCGGCGGCGAAAGCCTCGTTGACCAGCACCTCGTTGGCGGCGCGGGGCGTGGGCATGCGGCCGCGGCGGAGGTACAGCCGGTCGAGGCGGGGCGCGCCCGCGTCGGGCGGCAGCGACACCAGCCGGCCGGCGAGCGGCAGTGCCTGGTCCGGCATGTCGATGGTGATGTCGTGGACGATGCGGGCCTCCACCTGGGCCACGCCCGGCAATTCCTGCAGGCGCGGCAGCAGGGCGTCCGGTGCACGTTTCAGCGACATGAAGACATCGGCGAAATGCGACGCGCGGTAATACGCCGCCTGGTTCTGCTGCAGCGAATGGAAGGTGGCCAGCGAGGCGACGAAGATGGCGATGCCGCTGGCGATCACCGCGGCGATGGTGACCACCTGGCCGCGCAGCCGCACCAGGTCGCGCAGCAGCTTGCGGTCGAGCGCGGTCACCAGGTGATCTCCTCCGGTTCGCACCGCCGGGTGTTGGTTTCAGTGCGGGCGATGCCGCCATCGGCCAGGTACAGCACGCGGTCGGCGATGCCGGCGATCGCCGCGTTGTGGGTGATGACGATGGCGGTGGTGCCGAGCTGGCGGTTGGTGTCGAGGATGGCGCGCAGGACGGTGATGCCGGTCTGGCAGTCCAGCGCGCCGGTCGGTTCGTCGCACAGCAGCACGTCGGGACGCTTGGCGATGGCGCGGGCGATGGCGACGCGCTGCTGCTCGCCGCCGGAGAGCTGCGCCGGGAAGTGGTCCAGGCGGTTTTCCAGGCCGACGCGGCGGAGGGCTTCCTCGGGCGGCATCGGGTTGACGGCGATCTCGGTGACCAGGGCCACGTTCTCCCGCGCGGTCAGGCTGGGGATCAGGTTGTAGGCCTGGAAGACGAAGCCGACATGTTCGCGCCGGTAGCGGGTGAGGTCGGCCTCGGTGGCTTTGGTCAGGCGGTGGTCGCGGAACAGCGCCTCGCCGCCGCCGGGGGTGTCGAGCCCGCCCAGGATGTTCAGCAGCGTGGACTTGCCGCTGCCGGAGGGGCCGAGGATGACGATGAACTCGCCCGCGTGGATCTCCAGGTCGATGCCGCGCAGGGCGGGCACGTCCATCTCGCCGACGCGGTAGGTCTTGGTGAGCTGGCGGGCGGTGAAGACCGGGGCGCCCTGGGTGGGCGCGCGCTGCGGCGGTGGCGCGCGCCGGCGGGGCGGTGCGCCGGTGCCAGGGACGCATCAGGCCCGCTGCCAGGCGGTTCAGGGCGGCTTGCATTGTCGCACTTCGCGGTGACGGGGTCCGACCTCTTGGGTGTCCGCCCTATCCCTGCGCGTGCGGCCGGTGGAGGGCCATGACCTGGATCAACGGCAATTTCGCGCGCGGCCGGGATGGAGCGCTGCCGGGGGATGGGCCTTCCGGTGTGGGTTGGTGGGTGCGGGCGGTTCGTGGGAGCCGATCATCCAGGGCCTCGCCAAAGCCGCTTCCGGCCCTGCCCGAGGCTTGCACTTCCGGCAGCCGCCGCAAATTCTCCGGAAATGGACACGTTTGACGTTGATGTTGCGGTGATCGGGGCCGGCATTGCCGGTTCCAGCGCCGCCGCTGCGCTCGCCGCCGACCGGCGGGTTGCGCTGATCGAAGCCGAGGAGGTTGCCGGCTACCACAGCACCGGCCGCTCCGCCGCGGTCTGGATCCTGAACTACGGGCCGCCGGATGTGCGCGTGCTGACCGGGCTGTCGCGGGCGTTCTTCGAGCATCCCCCCGCCGGCTTCACCGACGTGCCGCTGATGTCGCGCCGCCCGGTGGTGTTCCTGGCCCCGGAGGACCAGCGCGCCGCCCTGGCCGACATGCTGTCCCAGGGGCTGGGGCTGCGGGAGGCCGACATTGCCGAGATCCGCGCCATGGCGCCGGCGCTGCGGCCGGACTACGCGGTGGCGGCGGCCATCGAGGACGACGCGTTCGACATGGACGTCGCCGCCCTGCACCAGGGCTTCCTGCGCCAGGTCCGCGCCCGCGGCGGCAGCCTGGCCCTGCGCCACCGCGCCGGCCGGATCGAGCGCCGCGCCGGGCGCTGGGAGATCGCCACCAGCACCGGCGGGCTGTTCCGAGCGCCGGTGGTGGTGAACGCTGCCGGCGCCTGGGGTGACGAGGTCGCGACCCTGGCGGGTGCCGCGCCGCTGGGCCTGACGCCGTGCCGGCGCACCGGGGTGATCATCGATCCGGCGCCGTTTCAGGTGGCCGACTGGCCGTTGCTGAACGATGTCGGCCACAGTTGGTACACCCGCCCGGAGGCGCGCACCCGGCTGATGGTCTCGCCGGCCGACGAAACGCCCGTGCCGGCCCAGGACATCCAGCCGGACGAGCTGGATATCGCCATTGCCATCGACCGGATGCAGCAGGCGCTGGATATTCCGGTGCGGCGGGTGGAACGGAGCTGGGCCGGGCTGCGCAGCTTCACCCCGGACCGCAGCCTGGCCTTCGGCTGGGATGCGCAGGCGGATGGCTTCTTCTGGTGTGTCGGCCAGGGCGGCTACGGTATCCAGACCTCCCCCGCGGCGGGACAACTGGTGGCGGACCTGATTGCCGGGCGGGACCCGGGCGAGGCCGGAGGGATCCTTGCCACGATCGACCCGCGGCGGTTTTCCCGGCGGGCGGATGCATAGGGCGCGGCCGAGCGTTGGATGTCAGCCTGCGTGGCCAGGCATTGGGTGTCAGCCTGCGTGGCCAGGCATTGGATGTCAGCCTGCGTGAAGCTCACTCCCTGGCCGACGCCGACCGCGTCCTGGCGGGCGCCGGCCTCATAGCCGCGGAAGCAGCGCGGACAACCGCCCCCCCCGAGTCATGGCCGGCCTTGAGCCGGCCATCTACCCCCGTCCAGGCGTGTTCCGTTGCAACCCGACCCGATCGTTCCGGTGTCGATGGCCGGGTCGAGCCCGGCCATGACGTGGCGGCCTGGTGTTGGCGTGTCGTGCCAATTCCAACGCCTATGGGGCGCAAACCCGCCGCCCAGGACTTTGGCGATGGCAGCTACGACAGCCGTAACCGGCCAATCCTCGCCCGGCCTCCATCTCCGCGACGGCGTAGTGGAGACCGGGCCCGGCGCTGGCTGTCAGGCCGCCGCCTTCTTGCGGTTCATCGCCAGGCGCGCATCAACCAGCGCCACCGTTTCATCCAGCACCGCATTCTGCATGCCCTGCTGCGCCGCAATGCTTTGCACCAACAGGTCCACCCGCTCGATATTCGGCGCGCCGCCGAACAGGGCGCGTGCGGCCGAGGACGGACGAACCAGCGTGCGGGCGGCCTGGGCGTATTTCTCGAACGGCACCAGGTCGTTCGGCGAGGCCCCCATCCTGATGCACAGTTCGCGCACCCACTCATAGACGGACCGCGACGCGGCCGGATCGCTATGCACCGCATCGGCGATGGAACGCGCAGCGTCCTTCTGCACGCAGCGATAGTTTCCGGTGATCAGCATCGCCCACTTGGCCAGCGGCACGAAGATCGAAGTCGTGCACCTTCAGCTTCACCGGCAACTCGGTCGGACCATCGCCCGGATCGAAGCGGATCGAGTCGATCTCGGACTGCATCTGCCGCAGGATCGCGGTGTGCTTGTCGGACTCGAAGCGTGCCGCCTTGAAGTTGGTCGGCAGCGTGACCTGCAGCACATTGATCTTTTCCTCGGGCGGGCGGAACGCCTGCGGGTCCGGGCTGCACAGCGTCATCAGCGCGGGATCGAAATTCGCCCACACACCGGCATCGGTATAGCTGTTGTGCAGCGCATCAGCGGACAGGCCGGGGATACGCTTCAGGTATGGCAGCGGCGGCATGTTCATGATCGACATGCAGGGCACGCGCGCCCGCGCCACCGCATCCAGCAAGTCACGCACACCGGGGGAGCCGTATTGCGGTTCCTGCATCGCCAGCGCGACCAGGTCGTAGTCTGCGGGACTAACGTCAGCGGGCCCCGCCGCGGACAGCTTGCCGGGGAGCTTCCGCGAGTCGACTTCCACCAGGCCCTGCCGGCCCTTCACCGGCAGCCGCACGCGGATGCCGTCGGCGTTGATCGCCTCCACCTCGGCCGGGAGGCAAACAAGTTTCACGTTGTGCCCGGCAAACAGCAAGTTTGCTGGCGAGCAGCGACCCGTAGGACGCACCCATGATCAAAACGTTGTATGTAGCCACCTAAGTTTCCTCCTGTCGCACGGCGTTCGCCGCCGTGGCTTTCGCGAACGGTTTATCGGTTCGTCCGGCAGGACAGTCTGGCATAACCGCGGTGATGCGTTAACCCGCGCTCGGCCCGATCCGGGCCGTATGGACCGGAGTTTCACACCGGCGCCGGTTAAACAACGTTCACCCGGCGTATGGTGCTTGCAACAGCCGTATCAGCGCGCGCTGGCGATGCGGCCAATCAGCAGGCGATTGACATCTGCTGTACGCGGCAGGCGGAAATCGGCAGCGGCCAGTATCTGCGCGTTTGCCGCATTCACCACCTTCAGGCTGACGATGACGGACGCATGCGCAACCGCGTAAGTGCCCGCACAGATCATGCCGACCTGCGGGGCCGGATACACGGACCGCCGGTTGCGGCTGAACACCATCTCGCCCTGGGAGGGATCGAGCTTCACGGCAGAGCGCAGACGCATATCGACAACAGCGATGTTGCGCTGCACCAGGCGCGTGCGGACGAGATCGGCGATGATGTTGCCCAGCGGTGTGGAATGATTGACATCGGCGATATCGGCCACCGAACCGACGACGGCGGGCGTGGTCGCCTGATGCGGATGCGTGCTCACCAGTTCGGCGACGATCTGGTCGATGCTGCGGTCGGTACGCTGCCTGAGGTCGGTCGGAATCGACTGCGCGTATTCCTGCCACACGGCCTGCCTGGCGAACCCGGTATAGGGCGCGCAGGCGGCCAGCGGCCACAGCAGCAGCGCGACGGGAACAAGCCTGCGACAGGCCATGGGCGGACGGATGCCGGAGATTCCGCGGATCATTGTGCGTAGCGGAGCTGAACGAGCTGCGGGGGCCGCGGGGAGACGTAGAGGTCCACGTCGCCCGGGTGGATGTACATCGGATAGCGCACGTCGAATACCACCCGGTTGTTCTCTGCAATCGAAGCGCCCCAGGCGATCTCCGTGTTGGTGTTGGGCGTCATGGTTCGCAGCAGGTCGCTTACCACGCCTGCCCCGGCCAGCAGGCCGAAACCGGCAGCCGGCGTCAGCGGCGCCTGGTTGGCGAGCACAACCGCGGTCCCGCTGGCCAGGCCCAATTCGGTTCCCAGCCCATCCGGAGCCCGGGGGCCTGGCTGCCAGTGCACGACGTCAACGTCGAGGGTGATCACCGCCGCCCCCGGTTGCGTCGCAGCAATGGAACCGCCATGCTGCGAGTATGGCAGCTTGCAGCGACTTCTCGACTTCTTGCAGGAACTTCGAGCCCGCGACATCAGACCTGATGTAGAATGGGTAGTGCGCATAGGTGGCGTGCGGTCGCGCGTGATCCGGCAGGAAGCCGTCGCGCTGCATATCCACGGCGATTTGTTTCGCCACCGCCTGCCAGTCACGCAGCGAATCCGCCTGTTGCTGAAATGCCGGCGGCTTGAGAGCGACGGCGGGGCGGGAGCATCCGCTGGTCAGTGCGGCCGCCAGGACTACGGCGGAAGAAACGATAAGTCTGGCGCGCATGTCTGGACCCGTTTGTGGGAGACCCCGTCAGGAGGATTACGCGCAATCTCCGATATTATTCCCCCCTCGCAACTCGACCAGACGATCTAGGCCGTTCAGCCTATGGCCGGCCGGAAATGCAACCGGCTTGCCACGGATTGATAAATCGAGAGGTAACTTGACGCGGCGACCACAGCGCCCACGTTCGTTGCGGGAGTGCCCCGCGATGACATGAAGCTCGGACCGATACGGCTCGCGGGCCGTTTACTTACCGCAGCGTGTCACTTTTTCTTGTCCGAAGGAGAGCGCCTATGATCAAGCAGACCCTTGCGATGACCGCCTTCACCGCCGGCGTGCTGCTCGCCGGAGCAGCGATGGCACAACCCCAGGCCCCGGCCATGCACAGGCCCGCAATGCCGGCGCCGGCCACGCAGGGCCCCTCAGCCCCGGCGATGCAGCAGGCGCGGCCGGCCACGAGCACCCCGCCCGTATGGCATGCGCATCCACGGGCAGAGCAGCGTGCGGTTCGCATCGGAAGCCTGTACACGGACGCGCTCAACACGCTGTATGCGCACGGCTTCCATGGCGTGCATCAGCTTTCGCTGCAGAACGGGGATGTCCGTGCCATGGCGATCACGCCGAACGGCACGCGGCGCCCCGTCACTGTCGAGCCCGAGACGCACCAGATCCAGGTTGGCTGACGGCGCGACCCTACACACCGTCGCGACAAGCGGGGGCCGGTGTCAGAACCGGCCCCCGCTAGCGTTCAGATGTAGGGGCCGTTCAGGTGTAGGGACCCAGCTTGCAGCCGAACGCACCTGGCGGCTGCATCAGGTCCTTGCCGGGAACCACCTCGACCACGTCGTAATAGTCGTCCGCGTTACGCATCGCGGACTTCTTCTTCCCGCGCACGATGACGACCGGCCGTACCAACTGGTGGTCCTGCGCGCGGAACCAGACTTCACCCACTGTTGACTGGATGTGGTGCCCGGCTTCGTACGCCTTGATCACATCGGGCGGATAGAAGGTCTTGGCCTGTTCCTGCATGGCCGCCCACATTGCGACCTGCATGTAGGCCGAGTTCGCACCCCATTCCGGCTTGTAGCCGTACTTCTTGTCGAACGCGTCCACGAAGCCTTTGGCGATGGGGTACTTGTCCTCCAGCGTCCACCAGAAGTCGGTGGCGGCGTACACGCCCTCCATGATGTCGGGGCCGACATCCTTGGCCAGGAACGGCGTGTTGTAGGCCATCGCCAGCGTCATCTTGCTCAACACGCCGAACTGCTTGGCCTGCTTGATGGACTGCACGGCGTCGTTGCCGAAGTTGATGTTGACGAACACGTCGGCGCCGCTGTTGGCGATGTTCAGCAGATAGGAGCTGAAGTCCTTCGTGCCCAGCGGGCAGACCTGGTTGGTGGCGACGGTCCAGCCGCCCTGCTCCAGGAACTTCTGCATCGACTGGCGCACGGTGTGGCCATAGGTGTAGTCGGGAGTCAGGAAGGCGATCTTCTTGTTCTTGCCGATGTTCTTGATCAGCACCGGCGCCAGCGCGTGCGCCGCCGTATAGGCGTAGAAGCACTGGCGGAAGGAGTAACGCGAGCAATCCTTGCCGGTGGTATCGTTGGATCCGGTAATACCCGGCAGGTAGATCACCTTCGACCGCTCGGCCAGCTTGTTCAGCGCCACCGCCACGGCGGACGACACCGAACCGCAGATCATCATCGCCTTGTCCTGGGTGATGAACCTTGTCTGCGCCTGCACGGCGGCGTTCGGCTTGGCCTCGGAGTCGGCCACGCCGTACTTCACTTCCTTGCCGAGCACGCCCTTGGTGGTGTGCGGAGAGATTTTCTTGATCAGTTCGTTGCCGGTGTTCAGGTGTTCGATCGCCAGTTCGAACCCCTTCAGCTCATCCTCGCCCGGCACGGCATAGGTGCCGGTGCGCGGCAGGCAGATGCCGACGAACACGCTGTCCCCGGACACCCCGGCCGGATAGTTGCCCAGCGCCGGCTTGTCCGCAGCGAAGGCGCCGCCCGGCAGCGCCGGCAACAGCGAGGCGCCGGCCAGCCCCGCACCGGCCTGCAACAAGCGGCGGCGCGAAGCGACAAGCGATGTAGTCTTGTGCGTCATCCTGATCCTCCCGTTCCTGCAACAGATGAACCGTTGCAATCTATGACCTTTGGCAAGAACGACAACGTTGGTTCCACGGGTCCTGCCGGTTCCCTAAGGCAACGATTGCGCATCTGCAAGGGCCAACCAATCCCGATCGTGCGAGCTGGCCGCGTGAACTGAGCTTGCCTGCCCGCGCAGTCCTACTGCTCTGCTGTTGCTCCTGACAACAAGGCCCGTTAAGTGCACCTACGGACACCGAATCGTGTCCGAGACTGACGCCGTACAGGGACGGCTTCAACCTAGGGAGGCCTATGGGATGAACCAACCGACACGCGCGGCCGGCTTCGGCCGCCGCCGCATGCTGCAAACCAGTCTTGGCATTGCCGGTAGCCTGGCGCTGTTCCGACAGGCCCTCGCAGCGGAAAATCACCCTAACCTCGGCACCTTTCCGGCCGGAATCAGCGGCAATTCCGCCTTCGTCGGCATTACCACGCCGCTGACCGGCCCCTATTCCGCCGACGGCCATGACGAGCAGTTGGGCTACGAACTGGCCATTGCCGAAATCAATGCCGGCAGCGACATCGCGCAAAAGTGGGGTCTGAAGGGCAAGGGCGTGCTCGGCAAGACCATCAAGTACAAGGTCGCCGACTCGCAGACCAAGCCCAATGTCGCGGTGCAGGCGCAGACGCAGTTCATTCAGCGCGACAAGGCCATCATGATCACCGGCTCGGTCAGCAGTGCCACCGCGATCGCCATCGAGGAACTGGCGCAGCGCGAGAAAGTGCTGAACATGGTGGGCCTGTCCGGGTCCAACGATACCACCGGCAAGAACTGCCAGCGCTACGGCTTCCGCTCACAACCGTCGGCCTACATGGCGTGCAAGGCACTCGCCCCGGTTGTGGCGAAGGCGATCGGCAAGAACCTCAAGGCGGCCTATCTGGTGCCCGACTACACATACGGGCATTCGGTATTCAATTCGTTCTCGGAATTCGCCAAGCAGCACGGCTGGACCGTCGCCACCAAGCAACTGGTGCCGCTGGGCACCACCGACTTCAGCTCCGCGCTGCTGAACATCGCCAACAGCGGCGCAGAGGTATTCGTCAACGTGGCCTTCGGCGCCGACGCAGTGGCCTCCACCAAGCAGGCCGACCAGTTCGGCGTGCTGAAGAAGATGAAGCTTGTGGTGCCGAACATCTCCTCCTTCCAGGCGAAGGAGACGGGCGCCAAGCTGATGCAGGGCGTGTACGGCACGTTCGACTTCTGGTGGAAGCTGGAAGACCGGTATCCGCTGGCCAAGGACTTCGTGCAGGCCTTCCGCGAAAAGCACAAATACTATCCGCGCTGGGGCGCACACATCGCCTACATGCAGACCATGCTGTGGGCCGCGTCGGTGGAGCGGGCGAATACGTTCTATCCGCCCGAGGTGATCAAGGCACTGGAAGCCTCGAAGTCCAACCCGTATGAAACCTCCCTCGGGAAGGTGTATTACCGCGCCGAGGATCACCAGTTGGTCCGTCCGGTTCCGGTCGTTGTCGGCAAGGCGCCGTCGAAGATGCAGAATCCGGAAGATTTCTATGATATCGTGGACGTGGTGGCCGGCGAGGATGTCATGAGCCCGCCCGATCATTTCGGCTGCCACCTCGGCTCCTACACCTGACCGGGAGCGGTTGACCGCATGCCGAGCGCGCCACTTTTGTTGTCGCAGGCCTTCAACGGCCTGGCGTTGGGGTCTCTGCTGGCGCTTGTCAGCAGCGGCCTTACCATCATCCTGGGCACGCTCGGCGTGCTGAACTTCGCGCACGGCGCCCTGTTCATGCTGGGCGCCTACGCGGTGTTCGTGGTGCTGCAAGGCACCAACTCGTTCATCCTGGCCCTGGTCCTCGGCTGCGTGATCATGCTGCTGATCGGCGTGGTGATCGAACGGGTCATCATCCGCCTGTTCTACCAGCGTCCGCACGAGGACCAGATCCTGGTCACCTTCGGCGTCGCGATCGTGGTGGTGGAGGCGGTGCGCGCGGTGTTCGGCGGCAACAGCCAGCGCGTGCCGATTCCCAGTTGGGGCGAAGGCATCACGCAGATCGGGTTCCTGATCTATCCCACCTACCGGCTGCAGGTGATCGGAATCATCGCCGTGCTGCTGGCGATCCTGTGGCTGGTACCTGTACCGCACCTCGATCGGGCTGGTGGTGCGCGCGGGCATCGAGGACCAGCGCATGGTCGGCATCCTGGGCATCAATGTCCGGCGAACCTTCCTGCTGGTGTTCGCGATCGGCGTGGTGGCGGCCGGGCTGGCGGGCATGATCTACGCACCCATCATCGCGGTGACGCCCGACATGGGCGATACGTTTCTGGTGGAATCCTTCGTCGTGATCGTGATTGGCGGGCTGGGCTCCTTCCCCGGCGCGGTGGTCGGCGGACTGATTGCGGGCGAAATCGTTTCCATCACCAGTGCATTCAACTCCGCGTATTCCGAGGTGATGCTGTACGCGCTGATGGCGCTGCTTCTGGTGGTGCGGCCGCAAGGCCTGTTCGGCACGGAGGGCCGGGTATGAGCCCGCGGCGCCACGGCCGGGAATGCCGAACCAGCGGTCGTGGTCGAGCCCCCCTGCCCCAGGTGATGGCTGGGCTGGATCCGAACATCGGCCCGACCCCGCTACCCCGTGTCATGGCCGCAGTTGATCGGCCCCTCGGCGCAGCCACCCCGCCGCCCGTCATGGCCGGGCTTGACCCGGCCATTGGCCCGACTCCGCTACCCCGTGTCATGGCCGGGCTTGACCCGGCCATCCACCCAACTCCGATCGGGTCGGTCCTGCGGGCACACGCCGGATCGGGGGCAGATGGCCGGGTCAAGCCCGGCCATGACTCGAATGGTTCCGGCCCTCACCGGCATGGCGCCCATCGGCATGGCCCTCACCGGCATGGCGCCCATCGGCATGGCGCCCACCTGCATGGCCCCTTGACGAACCCCGCCCCCGCCCCGGAACGCCCGGGGGAACGCCGATGAAGCGCATCCCCCTGCTGCCGGAGTTCTCGCTCGCCGCGGTTCTGGTGGTGCTGCCGTTCATCCTGCCCCATATCGGCGCCTCCTTCGACATGATGGAGCGCGTTCTCGACTGGGGCATCCTGGGCCTCGGGTTCGACCTGCTGTTCGGCTGGACCGGCCTGCTGTCCTTCGGCCAGGCAGCCTTCTACGGCACCGGCGGGTTCGTCGCCGCTTATCTGCTGGTTCACCACGTGATCAGCAGCGTCTGGATCGCGCTGCTGATCGGCACCCTCGCCGGCGGCGCATTCGGCGCGGTGGTCGGCTGGCTGGCGGTGCGGCGCATCGGCATCTACTTCGCCATGATCACGCTGGCGTTCGGCCAGATGTCCTACTTCCTGGAGAACTCGCCGCTGTCCGCCTACACCGGCGGCGAGAACGGCCTGCCCGGCGTTCCGGTGCCGCAGCTTGGCTGGGGCGAATCCGCCATCCGCCTGGTGCCCGGGCTGCCGATGTACGGCTTCCTCGCCGGCCTGTTCCTGATCGGCTTCTTCATCGCCCGGCGCATCACCCATTCGCCGTTCGGTGCCGTGCTGCGCGCGATCAAGGAAAACACCGCCCGCGCCACGATGCTGGGCCATGCGGTGCCACGCTACAAGCTCGCCTCGTTCGTCATCGCCGCGCTGTATGCCGGCCTGGCGGGCGGATTGCTGGGCGTATTGCAGAGCTACATGCCGCCGGACGCCTTTGCGCTGGATACCTCCGGCCAGTTGGTGGTGCAGACCATCATCGGCGGCGTCGGCACGCTGATCGGACCGCTGGTGGGGGCCGGCGTGTGGTTGTGGCTGCGCGACAACCTGCAGGCTGTGCCCGGCATCGGCGCGCTGTGGAAGCTGATCCTGGGCCTGATCTTCGTCGTGCTGGTGATCGCGCTGCGCCGCGGCATCTGCGGCGAGATCCGCCATCTCTGGGCCCGCCGCCGCCTGGCGCAGATCGCCGACCCCCTCGCCGAGACCCCGATCCCCGAGGTCGCCGTCGCCCCGGCGATGGCCATGACCGCGCCGCTGGTCCGCACGCAATCCGACGCGCCGGCCCTGGAAATCACCGGCCTGTCCAAGCAGTACGGCGGTCTGCGCGCGGTGGACAACGTGTCCTTCACCATCCCGACCGGCTCGATCCACGCGGTGATCGGCCCGAATGGCGCCGGCAAGAGCACGCTGTTCAAGATGCTGCTCGATGAGGTGCACCCCACCGAAGGCCAGGTTCGCCTGTTCGGCCGCCGCATCACCGGCCTGGGCGCCACGCGCACCGCGCAGCTTGGCATCGGCAAGAGCAACCAGTTGAACACGCTGTTCCTGGAACTGTCCGCGCGCGAGAACATGCGCGTCGCCGCCCTGGCACGCCGCCGCGGATCGTTCCGCCTGGACGTGCTGCGCCGCGCCGACAGCATCCCGGAGGTGGAGCGCCAGGTCCAGACCGCGCTCGCCACGGTCGGCCTGACCGCACGCGGCGACCTGCCGGCGCATGTTCTGGCGTATGGCGAAAAGCGGCGCCTGGAGATCGGCATGGCGCTGGCCACCGGCCCCAACGTGCTGCTGCTGGACGAGCCGCTGGCCGGCATGAGCCCGGAGGAACGCATCAGCACCCGCGCATTGATTCGCGAAATCGGCCGGGACCGCACGCTGGTGATCGTCGAGCACGACATGGACGCGATCTTCGAACTCGCCGACCGCATCACCGTGCTGTACGACGGCAGACTGCTGGCGGACGGCTCGCCGGATGAAATCCAACGTAACCAGGCGGTGCAGGACGCCTATCTGGGGGGCATGCGGGACGTCCATGAGCCTGCTTGAAGTCGAAGCGCTGAACAGCTTCTACGGCGACAGCCATATCCTGTTCGACGTGTCACTCCGCGTCGAAGAGCACGAATGCGTCGCACTGCTCGGCCGCAACGGTGCCGGCAAGACGACCACGCTGCGCAGCATCATGGGCGTGCTGCCGCCGGGCAGCGGCAGCATCCGGCTGGACGGCCGGCCGATCCAGGGCCGCCCGCCCTATGAGATCGCCCGGCTGGGCATGCAACTGGTGCCGGAGGAACGCGCGATCTTCGGCGCCCTGACGGTGGAGGAGAATCTGCGCCTGGCCGCGCTGACCGCCCCGAATGCCTGGCCATTGTCGCGGATCTACGACGTGTTCCCGCGCCTGGCCGAACGCCGGCGCTCCGGCGGGCGCACGCTGTCGGGCGGCGAGCAGCAGATGCTGGCGATCGCCCGCGCGCTGATCCGCGACGCGCGCATCATCCTGCTGGACGAACCGTTCGAGGGCCTGGCGCCACTGATCGTGCGCGACCTGGTGCGCGTCAGCCGCGAGCTCGTGCAGCAGGGGCGCACGATCGTGGTGGTGGAGCAGAACGTCGCCGCGGCGCTGAGCTTCGCCGACCGGGTATATGTGCTGAACAACGGCCACATGGTGTGGGACGGCACGCCGGACGCGCTGCATGCCGATCCGTCGGTGATGAAGAACCACCTGGGGGTGTGAGGCGACGCGGCCGCGATCGGCGTGGGTTTACGGGCCGGCGGAACCGGCCACCTCGTGGCGGACCCGGCCTTTGTGGCGTCACGATAGGCAAGCCGGTGCGGGGCGATAGGCTGGCCGGTAGCGGACGATAGGCTAGCCGGTACCGGCGCTTCGTGTCCGGGACCGGCCCTTCACGTCATGGCCGGGCCCGACCCGGCCATCGACACCGGAACGATCGGGTCGGGGTGCAGCGGAACACGCCGTGTCGGGGGTAGATGGCCGGCTCAGGGCCGGCCATGACGCGGCAGAGCGGTGCTTGTCCGCACCATGTTAGTGTCGATGGGAGCGGGCCTTCGCCCGCCACCACGCGGTTGGTTGCATCTGCGGCCGGCGGGGAAATCCGTCCCCGCCTGGCCGCAATCGCATACCCTATTCCTTGTAGTCGGGTTCCTTGCGATCCAGGATCCGCTTCAGCGCAGCGAAGTGCCACTCGCAGGTGGGCTTGTTGCCGTACTGGTGGCTTTCCTTCCGGTAGGCGCTGATCGTGCTGTCGATCACGTCCTGCGGCAGGAACTTCAGCGGCTTGCCGGTCCACATGGCATAGAGCTGCACCTGTGCCACGCGCTCCACGTAGTACAGCCGGTCGTACGCCTCCGCCACCGTCCTGCCCACCGTCGCGACACCGTGGTTGGCCATCATCAGCACGGTCTTGTCGCCGATTACTTCCGACAACCGCTCGCCCTCGGCCGGATCG
This sequence comes from uncultured Alphaproteobacteria bacterium, assembly GCA_963721065.1. Classification (GTDB taxonomy): domain Bacteria; phylum Pseudomonadota; class Alphaproteobacteria; order Acetobacterales; family Acetobacteraceae; genus CAWBLP01. Next base: position 1,329,204 of record CAVRHO010000002.1, on the reverse strand, counting down.
AACGCCGGGCCGGTGTAGATGTCGTCATAGGCGGTGTGCATCATCGTGCCGAGCTCGGTCTGGCCGATCGGCAGGATGCGGGGGTCTTCGAGGCGGGCGAGCGCGCTGGCATAGGGCATGTGCGTGTGAAACACCGCGGCGGCTTTCGGCAGCAGCCGGTGCATCGGTGCGTGGATGCAGTAGGCGGACCGTTCGATCTCCCCCTCGCCGGCCAGGCGGGTGCCGTCGTAGCCGACCTCCATGAAGCAACTGGCCGTCACCTCGGACCAGTGCAGCCCGAACGGGATCTGGTAATAGCGGTCGTCGGTGCCCGGCACGCGCAGGGTGAAGTGATTGAAGATCCCCTCGTTGAACCCATGCATCACCGCCAGCCGGTGCGCCGCGGCCAGGTCGATGCGGGCCTGCCAGCGGGCGTCCGCGATGGCGACGTCCTGCGGTTCGATGGACTCCAGCGGCATTGTCGTTCCCTCCTCTGGTGCTGTCACCGGCCAGCATCGGCACAGCGCGTCGCCGGGTCAATCGCCGCCTCATGAACGATTTGCCTGATCGTTAATCCTTGGTCATGCGCACATTTGCGTGCGTGATCTGCTTGCATTGCAACCGCTTTCCGGTATTCCGGCCGCATACTTCAGTTCAGCGGGAGCAATAGCGTGCCTGCCGGCAGCCAGCCTGCATTGATCGAAATCGACGCTCTGACAAAGCGCTTCGGCAGCTTTACCGCGGTGGATCATGTCTCGTTCCAGGTGCCGAAGGGTGAGGTGCTGGGATTTCTCGGTCCGAACGGCGCCGGCAAGTCCACGACAATGCGCATGCTCGCCGGGTTCATGATCCCAACCTCCGGCACCGCGCGCATCTGCGGCCACGACGTGCAGACCGACGCGGTCGCCGCCCGGCGCGTCCTGGGCTTCCTGCCGGAAGGCGCGCCCACCTACCCGGAAATGACAGTCACCGGCTTCCTGCGCTTCTGCGCCAAGGTGCGCGGCTTTCGCGGCGCGGCGCTGGAGGAGCGGGTGGAGAACGCGATCCGCCTGACCAGCCTGAACAGCGTGCGCCTGCAACCGGTGGAGACCCTCTCGAAGGGCTTCAAGCGCCGTGTCGGCCTGGCACAGGCCCTGCTGCACGACCCACCGGTGCTGGTGCTGGATGAGCCGACAGACGGCCTGGACCCCAACCAGAAGCATGAGGTGCGCACACTGATCCGCAGCATGGCGCCGGAGAAGGCGATCGTGATTTCCACGCATATCCTGGAGGAGGTGGACGCGGTGTGCTCCCGCGCGATCATCATCGCTGCGGGGCGCGTGGTGGCAGATGCCACGCCGGCCGAACTGGCGGGGCGGAGTCCGTCCGGAAAGCTGGAGGACGTGTTCCGCGACCTGACCATGGGAGTAGCGGCGTGAGCGCGCTGCTGGCGCGTGTGCCGGCCCAAGCTCCCCCTCCCCTTTCGGCAGGGGCCAGCCGGATGGGTCGTGCGTGCCCCCCAGCCTGCGGATCCCGCATGCGCGCTCCCTCCGCCATCCCCCTTCCGCAAGGGGCAGGTGGAGGAGCACGGCCCGCGCCCCCGACCGTCCATGCCTCACCGGACCAGCACTGATGCGTAACGTCTTCATCATCGCCGGCCGCGAACTTTCCGGTTACTTCGCCACGCCCGTGGCCACCGTGTTCATCGTGATCTTCCTGGTCCTGCAGGGCGCGCTGACCTTCAACCTGGGTGACTTCTTCAGCCGCGGCCAGGCCGACCTGAACCCGTTCTTCACCTTCATCCCCTGGGTGTTCCTGCTGCTGGTCCCCGCCATCACCATGCGCCTGTGGGCCGAGGAACGGCGGCTGGGCACCATCGAACTGCTGCTGACGCTGCCCATCACCCAGGGCCAGGCGGTGCTGGGGAAGTTCCTCGCCGCATGGGCATTCTGTGCCATCGCCCTGCTGCTGACCTTCCCGATCGTCATCACGGTGAACATCCTCGGCTCGCCGGACAACGGCGTCATCGCGTCGGGCTATGTCGGTTCGCTGCTGGTCGCCGGCGCGTTCCTGTCGGTGGGATCGGCGCTCTCCGCGCTGACCCGAAACCAGGTGATCGCCTTCGTGCTTGGCGTCGCCGTGTGCTTCGTGTTCGCCGTTACCTCCTATCCGGTGGTCAGCGACTTCCTGTCGAAGAACAGCCCCGCACTGGCCGCCATCGCACGCCGCATCACCGTGATCGACCGGTTCCAGGACTTCACCCGCGGCGTGGTGTCGGTGCGCGACCTGATCTTCTTCGCCAGCTTCATGGGATTCTGGCTGTTCCTCAACACCGTCCTGGTCGAACAACGGAAGGCCGACTGACACGATGCGTGGCCGCCTGCTCACCTCGATCATCGGCGTGCTCGCCGTCGCGGCGATCGTCATCGGCGTCAACATGTTCGCCGATGCTCGGCTCGCCAACGTGCATGTCGATCTGACCCAGAACCACATCTACACATTGTCGCCCGGCACCAGGAAAATCCTCGCCGGGCTGAAGGAGCCGATCACGCTGCGCCTGTTCTACTCGCGGGAGCTTGGCGCCGCCGCGCCGCTGTACGGCAGTTACGCCGACCACGTGCGCGAGATGCTGCAGGAATACGCCGCAGCCGCACACGGCAAGATCAAGCTGAAATTCTACAACCCCGAACCGTTCAGCCGCACCGAGGACCAGGCGCTGGCCGATGGCCTGCAGGGCGTGCCGGTGGATCAGAGCGGCACCAAGCTCTATTTCGGCCTCGCCGGCAGCAACATGCTGGACGACGAACGCACCATCGCCTTCTTCCAGCCGGACCGTGAACGTTTCCTGGAATACGACCTCACCAAGCTGGTCTATGAGCTGTCGAAGCCAAAACAGCCCGTCGTGGGCTTGATGTCCTCGCTGCCGCTGGACGGCAATGCACGCCTGATGATGATGACACAGGGGCGCGCAGGCGGGCAGCCTTACGCCGTCACCCAGATGCTGCGGCAGACCAACAAGGTGAAGACCATTTCCACCGATGCGCAGGTGATCCCGCCGGATGTGCAGGTGCTGCTGGTCGCCGAGGCACAGCATCTGTCCCAGGACACGCTCTACGCCATCGACCAGTTCGTGATGCGTGGCGGCCGGCTGATGGTGATGGTGGATCCGTGGAGCGAGGCGATGGCAGCCACGCCGTCGCGAACCGGCATGCCGCCGTCGGATACGCATTCCGACCTGAAGAAGCTGTTCAAGGCCTGGGGCATCGAATTCGATCCCACGAAGGTCGTGGGCGACCTGACCGGCGCCTGGCGCGTGCGCGCCGGCCCGGATGCGCAGGTCGAGGCGACGAACTACGTCGCCTGGTTCAACATCGACAAGAACGGTATCAATCACAACGATCCAGCGACCGCCAATCTGCAGGAGATCAGCGTCGGTTCGCCTGGGTTCATCAGGAAGGCGCCCAAGGCGTCGATCACCTTCACCCCCCTGCTCACCGCCACCGGCCGCGTCGGCGTCCTGCCGGTGAGTGAGGTGAAGATGCCCGATCCGGCCAAGGTGCTGGCGAACTTCAAGCCCGACGGAAAGCCGCGCGTGATCGCCGCACGGGTTCGCGGCACGCTGAAGTCGGCGTTCAGCGGCCCGCCGCCGCTGGCGAAGGGCAAGAAGCGGCCGAAGGACTTTCCCGGCCTATATCGCGCACACCAAGAGCCCGGCCAACCTGGTGGTGGTCGCCGATTCCGACATCCTGTCGGACCGCTTCTGGGTGCACATCACCGACTTCTTCGGCCAGAAGACCGCGCTGCCGTTCAGCGATGACGGTCCCTTCGTCGCCAACCTGGTCGATACGCTGGCCGGAGGCGACGCGCTGATCGGCCTGCGGGCACGCGGCGACGGCTCACGTCCCTTCACGCTGGTGAACGAAATGCAGAGCCAGGCCGAGGCGAAGTTTCGCCAGACCGAGCAGGCGCTGAAGACGCACCTGCAGCAGGTGGAAAAGCAGCTGAGGACGCTGCGCGACGGCGGCAGCAACGGCCCCGAGCAGGCCAGCGCCCAAGCGGTGATCACCCCGCAGCAACAGCAGGCGATCCAGGCCGCGCGTAAGGACGTCGTCGCGACCAGGGAAAAGCTGCGCGCCGTGCAGCGGGATCTGAACCGGGACATCGACCGCCTGGAGACCGAACTGCGCGTGTTCAACATCGTCCTGGTCCCCGCGATCCTGATCATCCTGGCGCTTGCGCTCGGTCTGGTGCGCCGCCAACGCCGAGCGAGGGCACGGGCATGAGGACCATGCAGCGGAAGACGGTTTGGCAGCGGTACATGGAGTCGGCGCGATGAGGCCTCGTACTCTCCTGGCCCTGGTCGCTGTCGGCGTGATCGCGCTGGGCGGCGGCTGGTATTACGGCGTTGCCACCGCGCCCTCGGAACAGGACTCGGTCAATTCCGGCAAGCTGATGTTCCCCGGCCTGACGGCAGAGCTGCCCAAGGCGCAGAAGGTGGAGATCGTCAGCCAGGGCAAGCCACTGACGATCGAGCGGCACGGCGGTACATGGGGACTGACCGACCGCAGCCTCTACCCGGTGCAGGAAACCAAGCTGCGCAGCATGTTCACCGCATTGACCGAACTGCGCCTGGTGGAGCCGCGCACATCCGACCCCAAGCAGTATTCGATCCTGGGCGTCGAAGATCCCACCGCCACGGATACCAACGGCACCGCCGACCTGCTGCGCCTGGTGGACGGCACCGGCAAGCCGATCCTGTCGCTCATTGTCGGCCATCGCCGCGTGCGTACGCAGGGCGATGTTCCCGACCAGGTCTATGTTCGCCGTCCCGGCCACAAACAAAGCTGGCTGGCCGACGGCGGCCTGCAGGTGGACGCCGATCCGCAGACCTGGCTGGACCGCGACATCATGAACCTCGACCATGCGCAGATCGCCAAGGTCGTTTCCACCGAAGGCAACAGCACGGTGGAGCTGGACCGGGACGGCGACAAGCTGGTCTTGCAGCGGCCGGCGGAACATCCGAAGCTGGATGACTACAAGCTGGCGGATGTCTCCCGTGCCCTGGAACTGCTCACCTTCGAGGACGTGCACAAGACCGACGACAGGGCGGGCAGCCCGGCCGGCCATTCCGTGTTCACCACGACGAACGGCATGACGGTGGCCATCACCGTGTTTCACCCGTCCGTCACGGATCCGTCGAAGCCGACCGGCGACCGCCACATCCTGGTGCGGTTCGAGGTCGCCGGCACCGGCAAGAGCGAGTCACAGGCGAGCCGGCTGGAACACAAGCTCTCCGGCTGGACCTACACGCTTGGTGCCTGGAAGGAACATGCGCTGCTGCCGAGCGTTGCCACGCTGAAGGCCTCGGACGACACCGCGGCTCATGCGGGGGCCAAACCTTGAGCGACCGCGAGTATCCGGTCCGGCCCATCGTCGGCATCGGGATCGTGGTGCTGAAGCAGGACAGCGTGTTGCTGGTACGGCGTGGCAAGCCGCCCAATATCGGCAGTTGGACGCTGCCGGGTGGCGCGCAGGAGGTCGGCGAAACCGTGGAACAGGCCGCAAGGCGCGAATTGCTGGAGGAAACGGGCCTGACCGTTGGTCCCCTGCACTTCGCCGCACACGTGGACAACATCCGCCAGGACGCTGCGGGGCGGGTGCAGTTCCACTACACGATCCTCGACTTCGCGACGCGGTGGGAGAGCGGCGAGCCGATCGCCGGGTCCGACGTCACCGAAGCCGTCTGGGCGCCGCTGGACGGGTTGCCGGCGTTCCGCCTGTGGAGCGAAGCGTACCGCGTGATCGATGTCGCCCGCCGCCTGGTCGCCTGACAGGAGATCGCCTGACACGAGACCGGGTCGGTAACGGTTTCCCCTCCGGCTCGAATCACCGCCTGTTGTTGCCTCGAACGGACGTGTTCGCCAACCGGCTCACGTTCGGGTGCAGGCCGGCTTCCCATGTGCCACCTTTGACTACCTGCACCCCGGGATTTTCTCTCGGTGGTGCGCATGAAACACGTGCTGATGATTGGGATGGCACTTGGCCTGATGATGGGTTCAGCCGAGGCACGTCCGCCGAAGAACGCCGACATGTCTTTGGCGCCGTGGTTCCACAGCCTGCGTCAGCCGGGAACCGGCGCGTCGTGCTGTTCGATCGCGGACTGCCGGCAGACCGATTTCCGCATCAAGGGCGGCCATTACCAGGCCAAGGTGAACGGACACTGGAAAACCGTTCCGAAGCACACGATTCTGAGCCGCACCGACAATCCGACCGGCCGGGCGGTGGTGTGCTACACCCCTTATGTCGGCATCATGTGCTTCATCAAGGGACCGGAAGCCTGAGCCGGTCTGGCTTGTCACGACGCCGTGCAGCCATCTGGGAACCGTTCCGCCGCCCGCCCACCTGCTGTGGCGGAGGTGTCTCATGCGCGGACTTATCGTGTTTTCAGCGTTGCTCCTGACAGCCGGATCTGCGTTCGCATCGATTCCGACGCAGCGAACGCAGGCCGAACACACGCCCGTTGCAGCATCGTTCAAACTCAGCGGCAGCGTTCTTCTGAAAGAACGTCCCTTGCCGGGGACCACGCTGCACTATCCCGGAATGTTCACACCGTTGCTTGGCCCTCACGGGGGACGCCTGGCGCAGCGGCAGGGCAGTCCGACACAAGGCTAGCGCAGGAACGAACCGCCTCCGGCACAAACAGGCACAGCGCTCAACCCGCGAGTGAGTCTGGGCCTTGGCAGCCCACGCACCGTCATGGCCTCACGCACCGTCATGGTCAGCACCGTCATGGTCGGAGGGCGGCGTAATCCCATCCCGCCAAGCCGTTGCGAGGACGGCGCCGGCGCAGCGCACCACGTCGTGGCGGGCGCAGGCCCGCCACCCACGACTTTGTCATGCCGAAGTCGCGCCGATACTGGCGAACTTGTCGGCCGGACATTCGCAACGGTGTGATCCGGTGACTCAGCCGTGGGTGGCGGGCCTGCGCCCGCCACGACGCTGTACGTCTGCCCTCGAGCTGCCCGCCACGACAGAACGGGGATTTGGGTTACAGCCCCGAAGGCGGACCATCCACGACTTTGCCGATGGCAGCAACGAAAAGCCGCCGATGGATGGCTGCGCGAGCCATGACGTTCAGGCTGGCAGAACCCAACCCAGGTCACACGATCGGACAGCTCACCACAGCCTGCTGATAGGCGGGGCGCTCGCACAGCCGGTCGTACCACGCGCGCAGACCCGGAACATCCGGCCGGTCGAAATCCATGTTGAACCAGCGATGCGCATGCACGCCCCACGGGATATCCGCCAGCGTCAGCGCATCGCCGGCGACATAGGCGTGCTTCGTCAGCCCCGCCCCGATCAGGTTCCAGGCTTTCGCCGCATCCGCCGCCCCCTGCTGAATCGCCTGGGGGTCGCGTTTGTCCGCCGGCGTGCGCACCAGACCCCAGAACACGACGCCCATCGGCCGGTTCAGTTGGGTCTGCTGCGCGTCCATCCAGCGGTCGATATTGGCGCGTGCCTGCGGGTCCTGCGGCCACAACGGCGACTTCGGCGCATGCGCATGACACAGGTAGCGCAGGATCACGTTGCTCTCCCACAGCGTGAACGCATCTTCCTGCAAGGTCGGCACCAGCCCGGTCGGGTTCATGGCGCGATACTCCGGCGTGTCGGTCTTGCCGAAGGACCCGCCGACATCGACGCGCTCGAACGGCAGGTTCAGCTCGCCGAGCCCCCACAGAACCTTCATGACGTTGCTGGACGTGGCGCGGCCCCAGACGATGCGGCGCATACTCCCCTCCCTCTTGCGGTGCGGACGGGGAGCCTAGGCGGCAGGTAAACACTCGGCAACTTGCCTCCGGCCGAAAACCGTCGCACATGCCGGACATGCCATCCGTCTCCTTGCGCATGCTGGCCCTGCTCACCACGCTGCTTGCCGCCGCGGCGCTCGGCCTGGCCCTGGCGTCGGAGCACTGGGGCGGACTGGTGCCCTGTGCGCTGTGCCTGCTGGAACGCTGGCCGCTGCGTATCGTCATCGCGCTCGGCCTGCTGGCGCTGATCACGCCGCGACCGGTAGGGCGGGCCTTGCTGGGGCTGGCGGTGCTCGCCCTGCTGGGCGACGCGGTGATCGCCTTCGTGCATGTCGGCGTAGAGTTCGGCTGGTGGCCCAGCCCGCTGCCGGAATGCGCGGCGCCGCAGTTCCACGGCGGGACGATCGCCGAGCGCCTGGCGTCGATGCCGGCGCGTCCGGCAAAGCCGTGTGACGCGCCGACCTATTTGATTCCCGGCCTGCCGATTTCCATGGCCATGATGAACCTGTGGTTCAGCGTTGCCTTCGCCGTCGTGCTGGGGTTCTACGTCTGGGACAGCGAAAGGCGGCGCAGATGAGCGACCAACGGACTTTGCCGGGCGACCCGACGTCGCGCGAGCGGGTGGAGCGGATCATCCGGGTGGACCACGCCGGCGAGTACCGGCGCGGCACGGATCTACGCCGGCCAACTGGCGGTCCTGGGCCGCAGCGACAAGGCGGCTCTGCTGCACCACATGCGGGACCAGGAGCAGCAGCATCTCGACCGCTTTTCCGACCTGGTGGCGCGGCGCCGGGTGCGCCCCACCGCGCTGCTGCCGCTGTGGCACCTGGCCGGGTTCGCCCTGGGCGCGGCGACGGCGGCGCTGGGCGAGCGTGCGGCGATGGCCTGCACGGCGGCGGTGGAGGAGACGATCGACGCGCACTACGGCGGCCAGATCGCGGAGCTCGACGCGTCGGAGGCCGAATTGCGCGACGACCTGGTCCGATTCCGCGACGAGGAACTGGAGCACCGCGACATCGCCCTGACCCACGGCGCCACCCAGGCGCCCGGTTACCGGCTGCTGTCGGCCGCAATCAAGGCCGGCTGCCGCGCCGCCATCGCGATCAGCGAGCGGGTCTGACACCAGGCCGGTTGTATTCGTTCACACACGGTCAGCCATTCAGCCACACACGGTCAGCCATTCAGCCACACACGGTCGGCCATTCAGCGTCATGGCCCGCGCAGGCGGGCCATCCACGTCTTTTTTGTAGCCGCCGTCAGCAAAAATTGTGGATGCCCGGCCGGAGCCTGTCCTCCGGCGCGACCCGCCGGCCGACCATGAGCCAACCCGGCCATGACGCGCAGGACCGGCGCCGCACGCGCGGCCATCGAGCACAGACGCGGACCGGATGGTGAAGCCGGGGCTACAGCGCCGCCCGCAGAACCAGCGCATCCGCCCCGCTCGCATAGTAGCGTCGGCGACGCCCCACCTGCGTGAACCCCGCGCGCTGATACAGATCGCGGGCCGGGACGTTGTCCACCGCAACCTCCAGCGTCATGGCGGCGGCCCCGCGGCGGCGCGCCTCGGCCATCGCGGCCTGCAGCAGCGCGCGGCCCAGCCCCTGGCGGCGCAGAGCGGGCAAGACCGCGAGGGTCAGGACCTCGGCCTCATCGGCGGCGACGCGGGCGAGCAGCATGCCTCCCCGCACTTCCACCAGGCCGAATGTCCCGGGCATGACAAGCTGAAGGGCGATCGCGTCGCCGCCCCAGACCTCACGCGGCGGGAACGCGGCACGATGGATGGCCGACAGAGCCTCGGCCTGGGACGCATGCGCCGCTTCCACCGACCAGGTCATGACGCCACCGGCGGCGGACGCAGGCCTCCGGCCGGAAGCCGCACCTCCGGCGGATCGACATAGAGCGGCTGCGCGGGGCGTGGCGGCAGCAGACCGGCGGCGCGCCGGCGGGCGGCCAGCGCGATATGGAGCGGCTCCGGCAAACGCAGGGCGGTCAGCAGCACATCGTGGTCCTGCGCGGCCAGGCGGGCGGCCACCTCGCGCGCCGCGTCACCGGCCAGGGCAACCGGTCCGGGCGGCGCCGGCAGTGCATCCAGCCGACAGGCAGTCACCGCGCCGTCATGCTCCAGGAACACCCGGCCGCGGCGGCTGTCGATCGCCGACCAGACGACACGCCCGGTCACCTGTGGGAGCGCAACCGCCAGCGCCTCACCGACGCTGACACCGATCAGGGGCCGTCCCGCCGCAAGCGCCAGGCCGTGCGCCAGCGCGAGCCCCGCACGGATGCCGGTGAAGCTGCCCGGGCCGACCGTCACCGCGACCAGGTCGAGATCGGCGGCGGTGACGCCGGCCTGCTCCAGCACCGCCTGCGCCATTACAGGAAGTCGGGCTGCCTGGCCGCGCTGCAGATCCTCCTGCTCGATCGCCAGGACCTGCTCCCCCGCCACGACCGCCGCGGCGCACCGTGCCAGGGACGAGTCCAGCGCCAGGACGCGGGATGACGCCGCCGAGGTCATGGCGTGCATCCCCGGACGGCGGCTGCGGCCCTGTCGGGTGTGTCCGGCCACCCGGTTCGGCGCGGCCGGCTCATGGTTTGCACCGCCCAGACCGTTCGCACATGGCCCAGAGATGGGCCGGCGGATGACCTTCCGGCATCATGGCGGGCACAGACACGCCGGATCGTGGCGGGCGATGCCGACGGGCGCGGCCTGTCTTCGCCGCGGGCCCACGGGCTGTGGTCGGCGGCCACGCGCCGCGGTCACAACAGGTCGCACGCCTCGTCGAACGAGAGCCGCGGCGAGCGCGGAAACACGCCGGCCGGGTCGCCGCGGCCGATATTCACCAGGAAGTTCGAGCGCCAGCCGCGCCAGGACAGGAATTCCTCGTCCACCTTCGCGTTGTCGAACCCGGACATCGGCCCGGTGTCCAGCCCCAGCGCCCGCGCGGCCAGGATCAGATAGGCGCCCTGCAGGGTGCCGTTGCGGAACGCGGTGGTGGCGGCCAGCGAATTGTTGCTGGTGAACCAGGACTGCGCATCCGGGTTGTGCGGAAACAATTGCGGCAGCTTGTCATGGAACTTCGGATCATAGGCGACGATCACCGTCACCGGCGCCGCCATGGTCTTTTCCAGGTTGCCGGAGGACAGCGCCGGGGCCAGGCGTTCCTTCGCCTCCTTCGTGCGCAGGAACAGAAACCGCGCCGGCGAGCTGTTGGCCGAGGTCGGCCCCATCTTCACGATGTCGTACAGCGCCTGCAGCGTCTCGTCGGAGACCGGCTCATCGGTAAACTTGTTGTGGCTGCGTGCTTCGCGGAACAGCAGGTCGAGCCCGGCGGGGTCGATCGTCATGACGGTCTCCTGGAACTTTGCGCACTGGTGTGCAGTGCCGGACACCGGAATGCGGCAGCACCGGACCGGCGTCAACCACGAGGCGCACGCGCACCCCGTGGTTCCATGACGGCCCGGGCACCGGCCGTTCGTGTCACATCAGCGATGGCATCGGGCGGCCGGCACCGCCCCTGTCACTCCGGGCGGATCGGCCGGACTCAGAACTCCACCTGCTCCACCGCCACGACCTCCGGCACGTAGTGGCGCAGCATGTTCTCGATGCCGTGCTTCAGCGTGGCGCTGGAGGACGGGCAGCCGGAGCAGGCACCCTGCATGTGCAGGCGCACGATGCCCTCACGGTAGCCGCGGAAGACGATGTCGCCGCCGTCGCCGGCCACCGCCGGGCGCACGCGGGTGTCCAGCAGCTCCTTGATCTGGTCCACGACCTCCTGGTCGGCGGGGTCGATGTCCTCATCCAGGAGATCGTCCTCGGCGCCGGCCTCGACCACCGGGTGACCGGCGACGAAGTGTTCCATGATCGCACCCAGCACCTGCGGCTTCAGCGTCGCCCAATCGACCTCATCGGTCTTGGTGACGGTGACGAAGTCGCCGCCCAGGAACACGCGGGCCACGCCCGGCAGCGCGAACAGCGCGGTGGCCAGCGGGCTGCGGGCGGCCGAGGCCGGGGAGGCGAAATCGGCGGTGGAGAAACCCATCACCTCGCAGCCGGGGAGGAACTTCAGTGTGGCGGGATTCGGGGTCCCTTCGGTCTCGATGAACATGGCGTCTGGCCTGACCTCACGGATATGGCAGAAAGCGGACCGCAGCGGTCCGGACCGCTGCTGCTACATCGGTGGAATTGCAGCCCATGACAAGGGGTGCCGTCTCGCTCCCGCACCTCCTGCCGTTGCGCCGCTCGGCCCGGCCTCGCCGTCGTGGGCGCCAGGCGGGCATTTGTCCGGCGATGGCATCCGCGGCTGCTGTCGAAGGGGTGCCGCGCTTGTCCGGTCCTTCTGCTGTTGCTCCACTTCCCGCTATATTCAATAAATTCCGAAGTACCATTTCGAACCACCCGACTCCCGGACCCGGAGAAAGGTTTGGCCGATATGGTGCGGATGGTCGCTCCAGGCGGCACGATTGCCGTATACACCAGGGATATTGCCGGCGACGGCTCTCCGACTTATCCGATTCTCTCTCCGGAATGCGTTCATTGGGTTTTGCGCCGGTGATGCCGCCCGGCATCGAGGCATCGCGGATCGAGATCCTTCAGGAGCTATGGAAGGCCGCCGGTCCTGAATCCGTGCGGACCCGGACCATTACGGTCATGCGGACGTCTGCCGGTTTCGATGCGTTATGGGCCGCGAGCCTGATGCACCCGAACGTCGGGGCTCTTGTGGCCGCGATCAAGTCCGGCTGACGCCGACGTTTTGACAGCGCGGGTGCAACCACGCCTGCCAACGGACGATGCAGGTCGCATCACCTGCGCCGCCCGCGCCAACGCCATAACGGGGCGCGTGCCACCGGCGTGATCCGACGGTCGCGCGCGGGACTGTCCGTAATTGCGACGGCTATTGCCGGAAAGCAGTTATGACCTGCCGCGCTCCGGCAATGCCGACCGGCGCGGACAGGATGGGCAGGTCGGCACCGGCGGCTCGGAAAACGGCCAGTTGCTCCAGGCAGCGCGAAATCGGACCGATCAGGCAGGTCGCGTCGAGCAACCGATCGCTCAATGCGTCTGCCCCGGCCCCCTGCTCCGCCCTCGCCGCCTCTTCGACGAATCCGCTCGCCCGAAACATCCGCTGGTAGAACGGGAAATTCGCAAACAGCCCCAGATTTGCGCGAGCGGTCTCGCGCTGGACATTGATGTCGTCCCCAACGAACGTCGGTATCCCGAGGGCCACATCCAGGGGGGCGCGACCCGGCGCTTTCGCGCGCCCACGCGCGGCCCACGTTTTGCTTTGAGTGACCCGGGAAGCCGGCCACATGAAGGGCATCACACCGTCTGCAAGCTCGCCGGCCAGTTCGACCATCGGCGACGTCATCGCTGCGAGATAGAGCGGAACGGGCGTCGGAGCGGGCTCCTGTGGCAGGTGCGTTGCCGGTCCCTCACCGCGCAGCCAGCCGGCAAGCTCGGTTGCGTACCGCCGCATCGCCACGGTCGGCGACGTCATTGACAGGCCGAGCGCGGTGTTGACGGACTGGTGGCTCACGCCGAGTCCGAGGATGAGCCGTCCGCCGGTTGCATCCGCGATCAGACTGGCTGCTTTGGCACAGGCGTAGGAGTGGCGCATGTAGATGTTGGCGACCCACGTCCCCACCTGGATACGGCTGCTCGCTTCGCCCATCAGTTGCGCGGTGGCAAGGCTATCGCTGTTCGCCTCGGTGGTGACGATCGCGCCGAACCCCGCATCTTCGGCCTCTCGTGCGACTGCCCGGATCTCGGAGGCCCGCCAGCCAAGACTTGGCGTGATACCGATAAGTCCCAAGCCGAGTCGTTCTGTCATCCTTCCCTCCCCAAGCTCTTCCAGGACATGCTTGCACATGAAATCATGTACGTCTTTTATTGCTCCTGGCGTTTTTTTGACTTGTCTCACGATGACACATCACACCCACCCTGAGGAAGCGTGCGAATACGTCTCGACGCGGTGATCCGGCGGCCGTCACCGGCTGGGTGAGTTGGCTGCCGAATTGGCCTTGGCAAACCTGTCTCTGCCTGTCCGAGCTGCGCTTGTCCGTCGGCAGCTTCAGCCGGACGCGGCGGCCAGGCGGCCGCTGATGATCATGCCCGTGGAATCGCAGCCGATGACAAGAGGCGGAGCGCGCACGCCGTCGGACACGGCTACGACCGTGGCGGAGCGCGCCGCGTCCCCCTACTCTGCCTCGTCCGGCACCTCCGGACCGCCGCGCACTTCCGAACTCGGGGCCGACCCTGTGCCGGTCCCGCTCCGGTGCGTCCGGCTCGTGTTTCGACTTGCGTTCGGTCAGGCTGGTTTCGCGCTCGTCTCGGATATCGTCCATGCGCCCTGAACGAGGCAGGCCGCCAATCGTTGCCCCGGCGTCGGCCGGACGCGCGCTGGGCCCGGCAGAAGCACCGGACGTGGACAGATCCCTGCCCGCCGGGCTGCTTTGTGCTACCCCTTGGCACGCAACCACGCGAGGTGCCGCATGCTGCCCGGCCGTTTCATCACCCTGGAAGGCGGCGAGGGCGCCGGCAAGACCACCCAGGTCCGCCTGCTGGCGGACTCCCTCACCCAGCGCGGCCTGCCCGTGCTGTGCACGCGGGAGCCGGGCGGGTCCCCGGGCGCCGAACAACTGCGGGCGCTGCTGCTGGGCAGCACCATCGACTGGGCGGCGCCGGCCGAGGCGCTGCTGCACTTCGCCGCCCGGGCCGAGCATGTGGAGAAGACCATCCGCCCGGCGCTGGCGGCGGGGACATGGGTGGTATGCGACCGGTTCGCCAACTCCACCATGGCCTACCAGGGCTACGGCCAGGGCGCCGACCGCGGCCTGATCGCGGAGCTGACCCGCCTGATCGGCCTGGAGCCGCACCTGACACTGGTGCTGGACGTCTCGCCCGGGGTCGCGGTGTCCCGCCTGGTGCAACGAGGTGCCGACGCCGACCGCTATGAGGAGCTCGACGCACTGTTCCACGCGCGGGTGAACCAGGGATTCCGTGATATCGCCGCCGCGGCGCCGGAACGCTGCGTGCTGATCCCGGCGGACGGGACAGCCGAACGGGTGCATGCGGCGATCATGCGGGCGGTGCGGGCACGGCTGCTGGGGGATACGCCCTGATGGGGGATTGCACCCTGACGCGCTGCCCTACCCGCGCGTCCGGTACACCAGGAAGCCGCGGATCGCGTCGAGCATCGCCTCCGGCTCGTCGGCACGGATCGAATGGCTGCTGTGTTCGAAGATGCGCAGGTCGGAGCCGGGGATCAGCCGGTGGATTTCCTCCGCAAACTCGACCGGGCAGATCCAGTCGTGCCGACCGGCCAGGATCAGCGTGGGCGCGGTGATCCGCCCCAGTTCCGGCCGCAGGTCGAAACGACGCAGGAACCCGTCCGGGCCGAAGGCGCGGTTCAGCGGTTCGGGCGTGTGGATCGCCCGCGCCCGCCCGGACGCCGCGGCGGCATCGTAACGGCGGGAATACAGCGGTCCCATTACGTCATAGTAATGCTTCAGCTCCTCCTGGGTGCGGAACCCACCCGCCCACAGCGTGGCGCACACGCGCTGCTGCTCCGCCGTGCCGCGTTCCCGCACGATCGCCTCGGCGCGCGGGATGAAGCCGCCATGCGCGGCGGTGACGATCAGGACCAGGTGGGACACCGCATCGGGATACCGCGCGGCATGCGCCATCGCGACCATCCCGCCATAAGAGGTGCCGATCGACACCACCGGGCCGAGGCCGAGGTGACGCCGCAGCGCTTCCATGTCCTCGACATTCTCGTCCAGCGTGAAGCGGGCGGGATCCGCGCCCGGATCGGCCAGGCCGGAGCGCCCCTGGCCGCGATGGTCGAAATAGATCAGTTGCATGCGGTCGGCGAGCGGGCTCATGCCCGGCTTGAAGCCGCTGTGGTCGCCGCCGGGCCCGCCGTGGATCACCATCGCCACCGGCCGCTCGCGCATCCGCTCTCCGTCGGGGACGAGGCCGGCACCCTCGATGTCGAAATAGAGGCGGGTTCCGCGCAGGGAGGCGTGCATCCTGGGTCTCCTGGAGTGTTCCGGGCGGGGGCTGCTGGCAATTCCCGGATGTGCCGTTCTACCACAGCGCGACGCGACGTTTGGCACAGAGGCGCACGGCCGGCACCGGACCGGACTGCCGGTCCATGTCGTGCAGCGCGGAGCGTTCCGCCTGGTGCTATCATTGCGCCTGACAGACCTCGTGTCCCGGCGGTGCAGGCCGGCGGCACCTCGCACGGAAGGCCGGACCACGCCATGAAGCTGCTTGTCCCCGTCGATGGCTCAGATGCATCCCGCCGCGCCGTGGACCACGCGGTGTGGCTGATGCGCGGTCGCACCAATGCCCGCCTCCTTCTGCTGAACGTGCAGAACGACGACACGCTCGGCCTGTCCGACATCGATCCCGAGACGGGCAGCGAAGCCGGCCTCGCCGCCCGGGAGTCGGCAAGGATCCTGCGCGCCGCGGCAGCGGTCTGCGAACAGGCCGACGTGCCGTTCGAAACCCGCGCCGAGTTCGGCCCGGTATGCGAAACGATCGTGCAGGTCGCGCAGGAGGCACAGGCCGACCAGATCGTCATGGGCAGCCGCGGCCTCGGCCGGCTGCGCGGCGCGCTGCTGGGCTCCGTCGCCACCGGGGTGATTGCCGCGGTGGAAATCCCGGTGACCGTCGTCAAGAGAAGCAGCCGCCTGCCCGGACAGACCGAAGCGGAACAATCGGATCCGCCGGCCGAGACCGATTGACTTACCCCCGCCATCGGCACACGAAAGACCGATAGAGGGCGGCCGGCTGATCCCGCCAACGCGGGGCGCCCGGGCCACCCGAACGCCGGAGGGGAAACGCGCATGGCGGACTACGACTACATCATCATCGGCGCCGGTTCGGCCGGCTGCGTGCTGGCCAACCGCCTGACCGAGCAGGCCGGCACCAGGGTGCTGCTGCTGGAAGCCGGCCCGAAGGATGAATCCATGTGGATCAACATCCCGGCCGGCTTCACCAAGCTGCTGAACAGCCCGGTCTACAACTGGAACTTCGCCACCGAGCCCGAGGACAACGTCCGCGGCCGCAGCATCCCCATCCCGCGCGGGCGCACGCTGGGCGGGTCCAGCTCGATCAACGGCATGCTGTATGTCCGCGGCAATCACCTCGACTACAATACGTGGTCGCAACTGGGGAACCGCGGCTGGTCGTATGAATCGGTGCTGCCGTATTTCCGCAAGTCGGAGAACTTCGAGGGCGACGGCGACGCCAGCCGTGGCCGCGGCGGGCCGCTGAACGTCGCGCATATGCGCGAGACCGACACATTGCCGGACGCCTTCATCGAGGCCGCCGTCGCCGAGGGCTATCCGCGCAATCCGGACTACAACAATGGCAACCAGGAAGGCTTCGGCTATTTCCAGGTAACGCAGAAGGACGGCCGCCGCTGGTCCACCGCCCGCGCCTTCCTGGACCCGGCGCGCAACCGCCCGAACCTGCGGGTGGAAACCGACGCGCATGCCACGCGCATCCTGCTGGAGGGCAAGCGCGCGGTCGGCGTCGCCTATCTCCAGCGCGGCCAGCACCGCGAGGCACGCTGCAACGCCGAGGTGATCCTCGCCGCCGGCGCCGTGAAGTCGCCGCATCTGCTGGAGCTGTCCGGCATCGGCCAGCCGGAGCTGCTGCAGTCGCTCGGCATCCCGGTGCACCACGAGCTGCGCGGCGTGGGCGAGAACTACCGCGACCACTACGCACCGCGCATGAACTGGCGGGTGAACCAGCCGATCACGCTGAATGAGCAGACCCGCGGCACCGCGCTGCTGAAGGAGATCGCCCGATACTACTCCGGGCACCGCGGCGCGCTGACCTACACCGCCGGCATCGTCTATGGCTTCGTCAAGACCCGGCCGGAGCTGGAAGTGCCCGACGTGCAGTTCCACTTCGCCCATGCCAGCTACGCCTCCGCCGCGACGCGCGTGCTGGACAGCGAGCCAGGCATGACGCTGACCACATACCAGTGCCGGCCGGAATCGAAGGGCTCGATCCACGCGAAATCGCCAGACCCGTCCATGGCGCCGGCGATCCGGCCGAACTTCCTGGCCGAGAAGCTGGACCAGGACACAGTTGTGGCCGGCATGAAGATCGGCCGCGCGATCGTCGGCAATCCCGCCATCGGCCGCTACGTCGCGTTCGAGATGAATCCGGGCCCGCGCTACCAGAGCGACGAGGAACTGCTGGAGTTCGCCCGGATCAACGGCCAGACCACCTATCACGTGATCGGCACGTGCAAGATGGGCAGCGATCCGATGGCCGTGGTGGACGACCAGTTGCGGGTGCACGGCATCGCCGGGCTGCGCGTGGTGGACGCGTCGATCATGCCCACCATGGTCTCCGGCAACACCAACGCGGCGGTCATCATGATCGCCGAGAAGGGCGCCGACATGATCAAGGACGCCGCCGGCCAGTCACTGCGTGCCGCGGCATAGGGGACACCGCGATGAGCGACCGCCAGACCCGCCCGCTGGATCCCGCCGCCATCCGCGTGCACCGCAGCGGCAGCGGCCCGGCGCTGGTGATGCTGCACTGCCTTGGCATGACGCATCACCTGTGGGATTGCCTGGGCGGCCTGGCGGATCGCTTCACCCTGCTGTCCTACGACCTGCCGGGCCACGGCGAGACGCCGGTGCCGGATGCCCCCTACGGCGTCGAGGACCTGTCCGCGCAGCTCGCCGGCGTGCTGCGGCGGGAAGGCGTCAGCCGCGCGCATGTGATGGGGATCTCCCTGGGTGGCCTGGTCACCCAGTGCTTCGCCGCGACCGAGCCGGCGATGGTGGACCGCATCGTGCTGTGCGACACCACGCCGCGCTACACCGACGAGGCGCGTGCCAACTGGGCGGTGCGCGCCGCCGCCGCACGCAACAACGGCCCGGCGTCGCTGCTGCCGGATATCGAGAAGATCTGGTTCACCGAGCCGTTCCGCACCGCCACGCCTCCGGCGGTGCAACTGGTGCGCGACACATTCCGCGCGTGCAGCGGCGAAGGCTACGCCCTGGCCTGCGAGGCGCTGGCCGCCGCCGAACTCCGCCCGCTGGCCCCGCGCATCAAGGCGCCGGCGCTGGTGATCTGCGGCAGCGAGGAACGCCCGCCCTTCCTGGACGCGGCCCGGTGGCTGGGCGACAACATCGCCGGCGCCCGGGTGGAGTTCATCCCGCAGGCGGCCCATGCGTCGGTGCTGGAACAGCCGCAGCTTGCCGAGGCGCTGGTGCGGGGGTTCCTGGGATAGCCGCGCATGGGCTGAGCTTGCGGCAGCGCATCAGGGCTGGGACAGCCCACGCAGGACCGGGGGCATCACTCGGCGAGGCCGTGGGCAATCCGCAAGGATTGGGGGCCTCGCCAGGGCACGCCTCCTCCCCTTGCCGGCATCGCGTTTGCAGGCCGCCGCGGGAATTAACGCCGTCCGAAGTCGTGTGGCCCGGCTCTACGGTAAGGATTTCAACACGGAGAAAGAAGGGAGAGCCACGAAGGGCCACAGGAGTCGGTGATTGCCCCGCGGCCGTCGAGCAATCACCGACTCCTGTGGCCCTTCGTGGTCCTCGTTCTTTCTCCGTGTTGAAAAATCAAATGCGCTGCGCGCAGGCGCTGGCCCGTCCGCGCCGATCGCCCAAGGTCCGTTCCGGCTGCCCTCAGTTACGATTGCGCCGAACTGCCCACACGACCTTCAGGGTCAGAACCGCCGCTCAAACACCGTGACCACATCGCCGGGCTGCACGAAATCCTGCCGTGTCGCGCGGCCCTCCACCGCCTTCCCGTGCACCGTGCGCACCACGGAGGCGCGGTCCTGCACCGCGCGATAGGTGAATCCCCCGGCCTCCGCCACGGCGCCGACCACGGTCATGCCCGGCTGGTATGGATACTGGCCCGGCTTGTTCACCTCCCCCAGCACGAAGACCGGGCGGTACTGGCTCACCTCGACCGTCACCTGCGGATCACGCAGCATGTTCGCGCGTTTCAGCCCCGCGGCGATGGCCGCCTGCAGCGCCGAGGGGGTCAGCCCGGCCGCCCGCACATCCCCCAGCAGCGGCACGGCGATGGTGCCGTTCTCCGCCACCCGGAACGTCCCCGTCAGTTGGTCCTGGCCGAAGGTGATCACCCGCACCGTATCCCCGGCCCCCAGGTGATACACGCCGGCCGGGGCCGGCGACAGCGGCGGCAGGTCGCCGCCGGGCGCACAGCCCGCCAGCACCGTAAGCAGGACACAACAGAACAGCAGCAGGCGCACGGCGGGACCTCATCCTGAGTCGACACGGCGCGGATTTTCCGACGCCGCATCATCGCCGCACGACCTGAGCGAAAGGTTAACGCCGCCGGTCCCGCACGGCGGCCCAGGCCAAACCCCCGCCCGACGCCGGTGCCTGCCCCACGATCGGAGTGCAACGGCCCTGGACCGCCACCCGCCATAAACCTGGCCGCGTTAGCCTGCCGTTAAGTCCCGCCCGGTATAGGTGGGGACACCACTGCATGTCCCCTGGGCAAAACCGCCCGGCGTTACCGGAGGCATGGACAGCCGATGCTGGACAAACCTGCCGGTCCAACCGAAGCGGCCCTGCCGGACAGCGGGGGGTATCGTCCGCCCGTCGCCCTGGCCGCGCCACCGGGAACGCCGGACCTCGCAACGCTGCTGGGCGTCCTGCGGCGGCGCAAGCGGCCGCTGCTGGCCTGCATGCTGGTGGTGCCGCTGCTGGCCGCCATTGCCATCAGCCGGGTGACGCCGCGCTACACCGCCACCGGCGCCCTGATCTACGAGCCCAGCGAATACAAGCTGCGCGAGCTGCAAAGCATCCTGCGCGTCGCCCCCACCAACGAGGCGGTGATGGCCAGCCAGGCGGAGATCCTGCAAAGCCTGCGCATCGCCGAACGCGTCGCGGAACGCGGCAACCTGTTCAACGACCCCGAGTTCAACCCGGCCCTGCGCCGCCCCAGCCTGTGGCACCGAACCCTGGCCGGCCTGGAAGGACTGCTCGGCCTGAAGCCCCCGCCGGTGCAGAAGGCGGCCTACGGTCCCAACCAGGATGACAACCGCAACGCCACGCTGGCCGCCGTGCAGGCCGCGCTCAGCGCGCATACGGTGAAATATTCCCGCGTCATCCAGGTCAGCTTCACCGCGGAAAACCGGCAGGTCGCCGCCACCGCGGTGAACAATGCCATGGACATCTACATCAAGGACCAGTTCGCCGCGAAGCACCGGGCAGTGGACGTCGCCACGCGCTGGCTCAAACGGCGCGCCGCGGAACTGCGCAAGCAGGTGCAGGACGGCGAAGACAGGATCGCCGCCTACCGCGCCAGCCACGGCCTGGCCAAGGGCATGCACGCCGGGATCGACGCGGAACGCATCACCCACCTGACCGAGCAACTGGTGAGCGCCAAGGCCGGCCTGGCCAATGCCGAGGGACGGCTGGCGACCATACGCGGCCAGAGTGGCGCCGAGGCCGAGGCCGCGGTGGCCCCCAGCGTCGTGCCGCTGCGTACCCAGGAAGCCAAGATCGCGGCGGAGCTTCAGGCCAGGGCCGCGCAATTGGGGCCGAACCACCCCGACGCCATCAGCCTGCGCCAGCAACTCGCCGCCGCCCGGCACGCCGTGGCCGCGGAAACCCGGCGTGTCGCCGCGGCGACCCGGGCCGATGTCCGCGCCGCCCGCGAGCGGGTCGCCGAGCTGCAACGGGACCTGAAGGCCGCCGAACTGGAAGCGGACCGCCATCGCAAGGCGGAAATCTCCCTGAACGCCATGGCGCGCGACATGGAGGCGTCACGCCAGCAACTTCAGGACGTGCTGGGCCGCATTCAGCAGACCGCCCAGCAGGCGGCCATCGAAACGTCCGAGGCGCACGAGATTTCCGAGGCACTGCCGCCCGCCGCGCCGAGCTCTCCGCGTGTGGTGCCGCTGATGGCGGTCGCCGTGGTATCGGGCGTGCTGTTCGGCCTGCTGCTGGTCTATCTGCTGGAACTGGCGGATTCCACGCTGCACAGCGGCGAGGATGCGCGGGCCGCGCTGGCCCTGCCCTGTTTTGCCCTGCTGCCGGAGCTCGACCGTCGCCGGCTGGGCATTCTGGAGGTCAGCGAGTTCGCCGACCGCCGGCCGGCCTCGCCGTTCGCGGAGCAGTTGCGTGCGCTGCGGGCGGCGCTGCAGTTCGATCTCGGGGGGGCGCGCGTTTTGACGGTCACCTCTCCGCGGGCCGGCGAAGGCAAGACCTCGGTCGTGCTGGCGCTTGGCCTCGCCGCAGCTAGAGGGGGGCAGCGCACGCTGGTGGTGGAATGCGACCTGCGCCGCCCGGCGTTCAGCCGGTTGATGCACACCAGGCCGTCACCGGTCGGGCTGGCGGACTGCCTGCGCGGCAAGGCGCGCCCGCAGGAGGTGATCCAGCGCGACGTGCAGTCCCGCCTGGACGTGATCGAGGCCGGCCGTGTCGGGACCGATGTGCCGGACCTGTTTCTGTCCGGCGCCATGGCGGAGATCCTGGAGGAGCTGCGCCAGGACTACGACCTGATCCTGCTGGACGCCCCGCCGGCCCAGACCTTCACCGAGGCGCGCATCGTCGCCGGCCTGGCCGATGCGACGCTGCTGTGCGTGCGCTGGCGCGCCACGCCCCGCGCCATGCTGCGGCATACGGTGGAACGGCTGGAGGAAGCGCACGCGCATGTGGTCGGCACGGTGCTGACGCGGGTCGATGCTCACGCGCATTCGCATTCGGGCTATGCCGACGCCGGCGTGTATCATCGCCGCCTGAAATAGCAGTGAAGGTCTTGTGCGTATGCCGCAACGTTTCCTGGTGACCGGCGGGGCCGGCTATGTCGGCAGCCATCTGGTGCTTGCCCTGCTGGACCGCGGCGATACGCCGGTGGTGCTGGACAATTTGCGCACCGGCCATCGCGCCGCGGTCCCGCCCGGGGTGCGGCTGATCCGGGCGGACCTGGCCGACGCCGCCGCGGTGGACGCAGTGCTGGCCGACGGCCCGTGGGATGCGGTGTTCCATTTCGCCGCGCTGTCGCTGGTGGGCGAGAGCATGCGCGAGCCGTATCGTTACTTCACCGAGAACGCCGGCAACGGCGTGCGCCTGATCGAGGCCTGCGTGCGGCACGGGGTGCGCCGATTCGTGCTGTCCTCCACCGCGGCACTGTTCGGCACGCCGGATGAGGTGCCGATCCCGGAGACCGCGCGCATCGACCCTGGATCGCCCTATGGCGAGAGCAAGTGGATGATCGAGCGGGCGCTGCTGTGGGCCGACCGCATCCACGGCCTGCGCAGCGCCTGCCTGCGCTACTTCAACGCCGCCGGCGCCGATCCGGCAGGACGGGCCGGCGAGGACCACACGCCGGAAACCCACCTGATCCCGCTGGTGATCGACGCGGCCCTGGGCCGGCGGTCGGGCCTGGACGTGTATGGCGACGACTACGCCACGCCGGATGGCACCTGCGTCCGCGACTACGTGCATGTCACCGACCTGGCCGCGGCGCATCTGCTGGCGGTGGACCGGCTGGAGACGGGCAGCGTCACCTGGAACCTGGGTAACGGCCAGGGTCACTCGGTGCTGGAGGTGATCCGCGCGGTGGAACGGGTCTCCGGGCGTCCGGTGCCGCACCGTGTCGCGGCCCGTCGGCCCGGGGATCCGGCGGCGCTGGTGGCGGGTTCCGCCGCGGCACAGGCCGCCGGCTGGCAGCCGCAATTCGCCGCACTGGACGACATCGTGCGCACCGCCCTGGCGTGGCGCGAGGCGCACCCGGGGGGATACGGCGGAGGCTAATGCGCTGATGCCGACGGATGGAGCCCGGTGCGTGCCACCATCGTCATGGCCGGCCCCAAGGGTCGCGGCAAAGGCGCGCCCGAGGACAGGCTCCGGTCGGCCATCCACGACTTTTCTTCGGTGCGAGCGGCAAAGTCGTGGATGGCCGGCCCTTCGCCCGCCACGACGTGGTACGCTTTGCTTGCTGGATCGATCCGTTGGCGTCGGATCACGAGGTCAGGCCAAGCCCGCCCTGCGCTTGATCCGCTTCGCCGCCACAAGCCCGCATGAAGACGGGAAAGCCTGTTGGTCGGCGGGCGTCAGCCCGCGCCCACGTCCCTGGCCTGGAACGAAAGGTCCGTTTTCCCGCCGATCTGCTGCTCCGGCAGGACGGGCCGCCGGCCGCCGCCGGGCTGGAAGCGACGCAGATAGCCGGGCACCACCAGTTCCACCGGGGTTGGCATGATGTCCAACTGCGACAGGCCGGGCATGCCCTCGGCCACCACGTTGTCACGCGACAGCATCAGCAACTGGTCGCGGGTCAGCGGCTTCCAGGGCAGCAGCTCCATGAAGCGCGCCTGCAGTTGCGCCAGGCCCATCGGCATATCGATCATCGGCCGCCGCCGCCCGGTCTCCTTCAGGATGTAGGCCAGCAGCTCGCGGAAGGTCCAAACCCGGGGCCCGCCCAGCTCGTAGATGGAGCCGGCCGCGTCGGTCCGGCCCAGTGCCGCCATCACGGCATCCGCCACGTCGCCGACATAGACCGGCTGCATCTTCGTGGCGCCGGCGATCACCGGCATGAACGGCATCATGCGGGCCATCGCGCCGAAACGGTTGAAGAAGTTGTCCTCCGGCCCGAACACGATGGACGGCCGCAGGATCGTGGCGCCGGGGAACCCGGCCTGCACCGCCTGCTCGCCGGCCGCCTTGCTCTTGCCGTACTGGCTGGGGCTCGCGGGGTCTGCGCCGATCGCCGACAGATGCACCATGCGTTGCGCGCCGGCGGCGGTGGCCAGCCGAGCGACCCGTCCGGCGCCTTCCCCGTGCACCTGGTCGAACTGGCCGGCGCGGCTTTCCGCCAGGATGCCGACCAGGTTCACCACCAGCGCGGCGCCGTCCACCGCGCGCTGCACCGTCGCCTCATTGGTGACCGAGGCATACAGCGGCACAACCTGCCCCACCGCGCCCATCGGCTTGAGGAACAGGGCCGCCTCCGGGTCGCGCACCGCCACCCGGACGATGAACCCCTTCTGCGCCAGGCGCTTGACCACGTAGCGCCCGATGAAGCCCGAGCCGCCGAATACCGTCGCCACGCTGCGCGTCGCCATTGCCCGAATCTCCTGGTTCTCGTGCGGCAGGTTTTGTCACCGAAGCGACCCGAAGGCCACTGTGGACGCCCTGCCGGCTGGCTTCGGGTGTGTGCACCAGGAAGCGGCGAGTCTCAACCCGCGCGCGATGCACATCGCAGCCCGCGCGCGACATGCGACACTCACCGCGGACCATACCACGAACAGCCGCTTGCAGCCCCGGCGACGTAGGGGTGAAATACGTGCTAGCGTAAATTTCACCCGGGAGCTTCCGCATGCGCCAGATGACCCTTGTCGGCTTCCTGCAGGCGCAGAACTGCACCAACTTCGTTGGCTCCTGGCGCCATCCGGAGGCGATGCCGGATTTCACCAGCGCCGAATACTACCGCCGCATCGGCCGGGCGCTGGAGGCGGGGAAATTCCACCTGGGGTTCTTCGATGACCGGCTGGCAATGCCGGACCGTTTCGGCGGCGACCACAGTTCCACCGTCGCCAACGGCATCCGCTGCGTCAAAATGGACCCGGTCACCATCCTGACCGTCATGGGCATGGCCACCGAGCGGCTCGGCCTCGGCTCCACCTACACAACGACGTACTACGAGCCGTTCCACGTCGCCCGCGTGTTCCAGACGCTGGACCTGATGACCAACGGCCGCGCCGCGTGGAACGTGGTGACGTCGATGAACGACGGCGAGGCGCTGAACATGGGCCAGTCGTCACACGGCGAACACGACCTGCGCTACGACCGCGCCGACGAGTTCATGGAAGTGGTGATGGGCCACTGGGACTCCTGGGAAGACGACGCGATCGTGCTGGACAAGAAGACCGGCCTGTTCGCGCATCCGGAAAAGGTTCACCGGCTGGACTACGCGGGGAAGCACTTCCGCTCACGCGGGCCGTTCACCGTGCCGCGTTCGCCGCAGGGCCATCCGGTGATCATCCAGGCCGGGCAGAGCGGCCGGGGCCGGCGCTTCGCCGCACGCTGGGCCGAACTGGTGTTCGTCAACTACCACGACCTGAAGACCGGCAAGGAAGACTATGCCACCTTCAAGCAGCAGGTCGCCGAAGCCGGCCGCGATCCGGAGAAGGTGTTCGTTGCGGCCGGCGTGTATCACGTGGTGGCGGAAACCCGCGCCGAGGCCGAGGACAAGGCGGCACTGATCGACAAGCTGCCGAAGGAAATCGACCAGTTGTCGCTGTTGTGCGAAGTGCTGAACGTCGATCTGTCGAAGAAGCCGGTGGACGAGCCGTGGACCGAGGAAGAGATCCGCGAATGGACCGGCGCCCAGGGCCTGCGCGACCGGGTGACGCGCATCACCGGCAAGCGCAATCCCACCACGCGCGATTTCATGGAAGTGACGCATCGCGGCACGTTCCGCGACCACCCCCGCTTCGTGGGCAGCCCGAAGGACGTGGTGGACGGCATGGAGGAATGGTTCCAGGGCCGGGCGTGCGACGGTTTCGTTGTGGCGGCCTCTCACGTGCCGGGCGCGTATGAGGACTTCGCCCGCTACATCACGCCGGAGCTGCAGCGGCGCGGGCTGATCCACAAGGACTACGCCGGCACCACGCTGCGGGAGAACCTGGGCCTGGCCCGCCCGGCGATCGGCGACTGGCGCCGGGCGCGATAGCGGCGGCATCGCCACCCGAACCCGGCGCGGACACGGCGCGCCGGGACGTCGGTCCTGCTGACATGAAGCCGCTTCGGCTTCCATATTGCCCACGCACCGAACCACCCGCAGGCCGGCCATCCAACATTCCTGCTGAGGGCAGCTATGAACGACGTGGATGGCCCGCCCATGCCGGCCACGACGCTGAATGGCTGACCGTGCGTCAAGCACAACGCGGGTCGATGTGACGGCCACCGCGCGCCGCATACGAAAACGCGCCTCCCCCGGCCGGAGAAGGCGCGCTTCCTGTTTGTTGATCGGCCAGGAACGCTTAGCTGTTCCTGTTGCCCATCAGCTGCAGCAGCAGCATGAACAGGTTGATGAAGTTCAGGTAGAGGCTCAGCGCGTCATACACGCTGCGCTTGGCGGCCAGATCCACACCCTCGGCATAGGCATACTGCATGTAGGTGGCCTTGATCCGCTGCGTGTCGTAGGCGGTCAGGCCCGTGAAGACCAGCACGCCGATCACGCTGACGGCGAACTGCAGGGCCGAACTCGCGACGAAGATGTTGACCACGCTGGCGATGATCACACCGATCAGCCCCATGATCAGGAAGCTGCCGAAACGGCTAAGGTCCGTCTTCGTGGTGTAGCCGTAGATGCTCATCCCCGCGAAGGTCGCCGCGGTGATGAAGAACACGCGGACGATCGACTCGTTGGTGTAGATCAGGAAGATGTTGGTCAGGCTGGCGCCCATCGCCGCGCAGAACAGCCAGAACAGGGCCTGGACCGCCCGCGTGGACAGCTTGTTGACCCCGAAGCTCAGCACCAGGACGAACGCCAGCGGCGCGAAGATCGAGATCATCGCCAGACCGGACGGATGCCGCGTCAGCCCCATCGGTGTCTCGACCACCGGGTAGAACGCGTTGATCATGCCGGTGTGGGCGATCAGGTAGGCGACGATGCCGGTCAGCACCAGACCGGACGTCATCCAATTGTAGACCCGGAGCATGTAGGCGCGCAGCCCCGCGTCCAGGACGGCAGCCGTCGTGGCGGCGGATGCGCGCGGGTAGGTCCGGTACTCAGGACTGAAGGCCATGGTTCCCTTTACCTCTCGGGCGGTTATGCCCTTGTTGACGCAGGTCGAATTTCGGTGATCGACGAACGCCGTTCAAGAGCGGAATGGTGATCCCTACACACGTTGCTTGTTCTTCATTCATTGCGCAGGATCGGCGCCGGCTTGGCGCGCAACGCCGCTGCGGTGCCAGCGTAGCCGAAAACCAGCATCAAGGCGAGCGCGCCGAGCAAGGCTGCCGCCAGTGTGCCGGGCAGGAACACCCAGTCAGCGTGGAGTATATAGTGCATCACGGCGTAACTTGCAGCAGTCCCGACGATGGCTGCAAGCATTCCGGCGGCCAGGCCGAGGATGCCGAACTCCACCAGCCAGGCGGCGCGGATCTGCGCCCTTGTGGCGCCCAGCGTTTTCAGGATCACCGCCTCCTGCCGGCGCCGCCGCTGCCCCGCCGCCACGGCGCCCACCAGCACCAGCACGCCCGCGACCAGCGTCAGTGACCCGGTGGCGGCCAGGGCGGCGGCAACCTGGTCCAGCAGGTCGGCGACCGCGCCCAGGATGTCGGCCACACGGATGCCGGTGACGTTGGGCAGGGCGTCGGTGACGCGGCGCAGCAGCGTGCCCTGATGCGCCTCGGGCAGCCGCACGGTGGCGATGAAGGTGTGCGGCGCGTGCGCCAGCAGGTCCGGGGTGGCGATCATGGTGAAGTTCAGCGCCAGGCTGCGCCAGGCAATGTCGCGCAGGCTGGCGATGCGCAGGTCGATGTCGCGGCCCAGCACGTTCACCCGGATGGTGTCCCCCACCTTGACCCCCCAGCCGCGTGCCAGGTTGGCGTCGAAGGAGACCAGCGGCGGGCCGGTGTAGTTGGCCGGCCACCAATGCCCCGCGACGATTCGCGTCCCCGGCGGGGGTTCTGCCGCGTAGGTCAGGCCGCGGTCGCCGCGCAGCGCCCAGCGCGTGTCCGGGGTCGCCGTCACATGCCGGGCCGGCACGCCGTTCACCGCCACGATCCGCGCGCGCAGTGACGGCACCTGGCGCAGCGCCTCTACACCCGGCTGGCTGTCCACCAGATGGTCGAAGCGGGCAACCTGGTCGCTCTGGATATCGACGAAGAAGAAGCTGGGGGCATCGGCGGGCATCTGGTCCAGCACCGCGCGCCGGATGTTGCCCTGGATCAGCGCCACCGCCGCCAGGGTGGACAGGCCGAGCCCGACCGACAGCAGCAACAGCGGCGCCGGCGTGCCGGGCCGGTGGAGGTTGGCAAGCCCGAGCCGCGCCCAGGCGCGACGCGGCTTCGGCAGGGCACGGGTCAGGCGCACGACGGCCAGTCCGCCCGCACGGAAAAGTGCCAGCCCGGCCAGCGCCGCGGCACAAAACCACAGCGCGAACGGGCGATCCGCCGCGGTGGCGATTGTCAGCCCGGCCAGCGCGGCGGACAGCAGCAGGGTGCCGGCGACCAGCCCGCGTGACGGTACGGTGCGCTGCGGGACCAGCGCGTCGCGGAACAGCGCCGCCCCGGGAATGCGCGCGGCCCGTCCAAGCGGCCAGAGGGAGAAGGTGGCAGCGGTCAGCAGGCCGAACGCGGCGGAAAGCAGCAACGGCCCGGGATACAGCCCCAGCACCGGCGGCACCGGCAGCACGTCACGGAACAGCACGATGCCCGCCAGCGACAGGGCACCTCCCGCCAGCACGCCGACCGCGATGCCGATGGCCGACAGCGCCATCACCTGGATCAGGCACACCGCGAACACCAGCCGCGACGATGCACCCAGGCAGCGCAGGGTCGCGATGGTGCGGGTCCGCGCGTCGAGCCATGCGTGCACCCCGTTCGCCACGCCAATGCCGCCGACCAGCAGCGCGGTCAGGCCGACCAGCGTCAGGAACAGGCTGGTCTGGGTAATGAACCGCGCAACGCCGCGGGCCGCGTCCCGGGGCCCGCGTATGCGCCAGCCGGTGTCCGGAAAGGCGCCGCGGATCGACTGCTCCAACGCCCGGGTCGGCTGCGGATGCGGCGTGGTGAGACGGAGCGAGTGCCGGACAATGGCGCCCGGCGCGAGGAGACCCGTTTGCCGCAGGGACGCCGCGGCGATCAGCACGCGCGGGCCGATGAGCGAGGGCGTGGTGGCCTGGTCGGGCTCGCTGACCAGCACGCCGCTGACCCGGAAGGTGGCGTTGCCCAGTCTTACCAGGTCTCCGACGTGCAGCCCCAGCCGGTCCAGCGCCACCTGCTCGGCCGCCAGCCCGTAATGGCCGTCGTGGGACGCGAGCGCCGCAGCCGCAGTCTGGGCGGGCCGGAACACGGGCCTGCCAACCAGTGGCCAGGCGGAATCCACCGCCTTCAGATCGATGAGCTGCCGTTCGCCGGACGGGGCCACCAGCATCGAGCGCAGCTTCACGACCTGTGAGGTCATGTCCCCGCGTGCATGCAGCCATGTGATGAGGGCTTCGGGCGGCTGCTGATAGCCGGTGTCGATCGCCAGGTCGCCGCCGAGCAGGGCGCGGCCGTTCGCGGCCAGCCCCCGGTCTATGGCCGCGCGCAGCGTGCCGACCGCCGCGATCACCGCGACGCCAAGCCCCAGGCACAGCAGCACGATCCACAGGCCCCGCACGCCACCACGGAGTTCGCGACGGGCGAGGCGGAGGGGAAGGCTGAGGGCAGGCACGAGCCGCGAAACGCCGTCCCCCGGAGGGAGGCGGGGGGAGAGATCAGGCGAGTCACCCTGATACCGGGACTGACCGTTCTCCCCCTCCCCGCTCCCTGCCGCACGGGGAGGGGATGTCCCTCTCATCCCACGACCATTCCCGGTCGTCATCAGCCGCTCACTGCCGCTGCCGGCTCGACGATCCGCCCGTCCTCCAGGTGAATTTCCCGGTCGCAACGCGCCGCCAGCTCCCGGTCATGGGTGATCAGCACCAGCGTGGCGCCAGTCTGCGCCCGCAGCGTGAACAGCAGCTCCATCACCGCCGCCCCGGTGGCGTGGTCCAGGTTGCCGGTGGGTTCGTCGGCCAGCAGCAGCTTCGGCCGCGGCGCGAAGGCACGCGCGAGTGCCACGCGTTGCTGCTCCCCGCCCGACAATTGCCCGGGCAGGTGATCCAGCCTGTGCCCCAGCCCCACCGAACGCAGCGCCTCCGCGGCACGGGCCCCCGCGTCGGGCCGGCCGGCCAGCTCCAGCGGCACAGCCACATTCTCCAGCGCGGTCATGGTGGGGATCAGGTGGAAGGCCTGGAATACGATCCCCACCGCGTCACGGCGCAGCCGTGCCAGGGCGTCCTCGTCCAGCGCGGTGACCTGGTGGCCGGCCAGGGTGATGGTACCGGAACTCACCCGCTCCAGCCCGGCCAGCACCATCAGCAGGCTGGTCTTGCCGGAGCCGGACGGGCCGACCACACCCACCGCCTCGCCGGCCCCGATGTCCAGGTCGATGCCACGCAAAATGTTGACCGGTCCGGCACTGGCAGGCACCGTCAGATGCAGGTTTCTGACCCGCACCAGCGGATCGGCGGAAGACGGAAGCGGCGGAATGGCATCCATGGCGGCAGCATATGGCGTTCTCGCCGCGTTGAAGAAGGTTGCCACCGGCGGGATCGCTACCCTGATCTTCGTCATGGCATCGCTCACCCCCCTGCCCGCCTCCGCCGCCTCCCCCATCCGGCTGCTGATCCTGGGCGACTCGCTGGCGGCCGGGTACGGGCTGCCGCACGACCAGGGTTTCGAATCACAGCTCGCCGCGGCGCTGAAGGCGCGGGGCCAGGATGTGACGATCGTCGATGGCGCGGTGTCCGGCGACACCTCGGCCGGCGGGCGCGCCCGGCTGGACTGGGTGCTGGGTGGCGGCGTTGACGCCGCGATCGTCGAGCTGGGCGCCAACGACGGATTGCGCGGGCTGGACCCCAAGGAGATGGCGGCCAACCTGGGCTCGATCCTGGACACCCTGGCCGCCAGGAACATCCCCGTGCTGTTCACCGGCATGTATGCGCCACCGAATCTCGGCCCCGCCTATGAACGGGAGTTCCGTGCCGTGTTCGACCGGCTGGGGAAGCGTCCCAACGTGATCTATGACCCGTTCTTCCTGCAGGGCGTGGCCGAGGTGCCGGACCTGAACCAGCCCGACGGGCTGCACCCGAATGCCGCCGGCGTGCGGAAGATCGTGCAGCGCATCCTGCCCCTGGTGGAGCGCCTGCTGGCGGAGGCTCGCAACGCATGAGACTGTTTGTCGCACTGGACCTGCCCTGGGCGCTGCGCCAGCGCGTCGCGATGATGGCGGGCGGCGGCATCCCGGGCGCGCGCTGGGTCCCGCCGGAGAACTACCACCTGACGCTGCGCTTCATCGGCGAGTTGCCCGGTTACCGCGCCGAGGAGATCGACCAGGCGCTGTCCGGCCTCAAGGCGCGCGCCTTCACCCTGACGCTGTCGGGCGTGGGCACGTTCAACAAGGGTGGGCGCAGCCTGTCGCTGTGGGTCGGGGTGGAACGCAACCCCGCCCTGGATCACCTGCAAAGCAAGATCGAGACCTGCCTGCAGCGCTGCGGCCTGGAGCCCGAGCGCCGCCGCTTTTCACCGCATATCACCCTGGCCCGGCTGGACAACGCGCCGGAAGCCAAGGTGGCCGCCTTCATGCAGGCCAGCAACCTGTTCCGCTCGGAACCCGTGCCGGTGGAGCACTTCACGCTTTTCAGCTCCCAGTTGGGCAAGGAGCAGGCCGTGTACACACCCGAGGTGGAGTACGGGCTGGCCTGATCCGCCGGTGCGAGCCTGGCCAGCCGGCGCGGCCGTGAACATACGTCGCCCGTACACGGTCATGGCCGGCCTGCGGGAGTCATGGCCCATCTGCGGGAGTCATGGCCCATCTGCGGGAGTCATGGCCCGCCTGCAGGAGTGCAATCCAATCCCGCTGCAATCGTGGTGAGGGCAACCGCCGGCGCTGCATACCACGTCGTGGTCGGCGAAGGCCGGCCACCCACGACTGCGTCATGCCGCAGGTACCGCGGTCCGGGAACAACGCCGGCAAGGCACGTGAAAGAATGCGTCCCACAGGACAAAGTCGTCGGTGGCGGGCCTGCGCCCGCCACCGACGCTTTACGGGCGCCCCACCGCCGTCCACTCAACCACCGGAGTAGAACGGGTGACAGCCCCCTGCGCGGGTTATGACGATGTGCGGACGGCCGTGTGTCGTACGGGCGGGGGATGCGCCTTCCCCACCCGGTTGAGGTCACGCCGCCTCGGCCATCGTCGAGCGCTCACAGGCAACCGTGGTGCGGTGCATGTCCCGCACCTGGGCATGGTCGTACGGCCGGGCGCGATGCATGGTGACGCGGTTGTCCCACATCACCAGGTCCCACTGCTTCCATTCGTGCGCATAGACGAACTGGCGCTGCGTCGCGTGCTCGGTAAGGTCACGCAGGAAGGCGCGCGCCTCCGGCACCGGCCAGCCAACAATACTGCCGGCGTGTGATGCCAGGAACAGCGACTTGCGCCCCGTCACCGGATGCCGCCGCACCAGCCGCTGCTGCACCGGGGTGAAGCGGCGGCGTTCGTCCTCGGTGAATTCGGTGAAGCCGAGCATGGCGCGGGAATAGAGCTGGCTGTGCTCGCAGACCAGGTCCTCGCACTCCGCCTTGGTCGCATCATCGAGCGCGTCATACGCCGCGCGCATATCGGCGAATTCGGTGTTGCCGCCGGCCGAGGGGATGACCCGTGCCGACAGCAACGAATACTTCGCCGGCACCGGCTTGAACGAGCTGTCGGAATGCCACAGCCGGTTGCCCAGCGAAAACAGCCGACGGCGATCGTCACGCGACAGCACCGCACCGGAATTGTCCAGGTTGGAGATATCGTTGACGTTGTTCGCCAGGCGCCGTTCCTTGCCCCAGCTCAGATCGCCGGACGCCTGCTCCAGCTCGCCAAAGTTACCGCTGAAAGCAAGTTGCGTCTCGTCGGTGAAATGCTGATCGTGAAACACCAGCACGCCGAACTGATCCATGCCGGCAGAGATCGCCTGCGCCTGTTCGGCTGTCAACGGACGGGTGATGTCGATGCCGGAGACCTCGCCTGCAAAGAACGGACGGGAGACGGAATTGATCGGACGGATGGAAAGTGTCATGGACGTATCTCTGCGCCTGGTGCGGGCCGGGGTCTGGCCTGGCCGATGACCGCGACGATCGGGACACGGTCCGCGGCGCCCCGATCGGCATGTGTGGATGGCCGGGTCAGGCCCGGCCACGACTTATGGTCAATGCAGTTCCGCCAGCCCCATCGCCTTGCCGAACCGTCGCGATGACTCCAGGGGATCGCCGTACTTGCGATGCATGGCGGTGTGATACGCAGCCGCCAGCAGCAGCCTGTCGCGGTCGGGATGCTGGTTGGTGCCGAAATCCATCAGCATGCACTGGGCGATTTCCTGGTTGTGCGGATCGTTGCCGATCCGCGTCGCCGCCAGTGCGATGCGCTGCACCAGAGGTGCGCGGTCGCTGACATTGTCCAGGTAGGCCTGCGTCCAGTCCAGGCACTCCTGCCCGTCCAGCGCACACACTGCGGTCTCCACCCGGTCCAGCAACTGCCCCGCCGTCATCCGGTCCGCCCCGCCCGGCGGGTGAATCGCCACCGGGTTGACGTCGCCGTTGCCGCTCTGATGCCACGCCACCTGGTTCAGGTAGGACGCCAGCAGGTAGATCAGCCGCAGCCGGCGCGGATGGTCGAAGTTGTCGTAGAACCAGGCCAGCGTGTTGCAGTACTCGTAGCAGTGATGCGGCATGGAGAAATTCGCCGGCTTCCGCGTCTCCAGCACCACCTGTGCCGCGGCCAGTTGCAGCACGTCCAGGATACGGCGCGGATCCTTGCCTGCCTGCAGCAGCTTCGTGATCGCGTGCAGGTTCGCCGGCTCGTGCTGGCGGATCACCGCACCGATCAGTTCCGCCGCCTCCGCCTGGTTCAGCGGCTGCCTGTTTTCCCGCAGCACCTTCAGTTCCGCGTCGCTGACGCCGCCATAGGGCACGGCGTGCAGTTCCTCGCCCTCGATGTGCATCTTCACCATGTTGCACGCCATCTCGTAGGTCGAGTACCAGCGCGGCCCCACGGCGATATCCAGGGCACCGGCGTACAGCACGTGATGCGTCGCCGGATCGTCCCAGCCGATTGCGTTGCCCAGTTCCACGGTGGAGCGCGCGCGATACGACTTGTGCCCGGTCGTGTAGGACCGGTTGAACAGCATCCGGTCCTGCACATCGATCAGCCCGGCGAAGACCAGTTCGGCGAGCACCTCCTTGCGGTGCTGCTTCTCCTCCATCAGGCCGAGGAAGATCCGGTACGCGTCGATCACCTGGCCGCGATGCACCAGCGTCATCCAGGTGTTCAGCCGGTCCTTGATCGGCCCGCTCTCGCGCAGCGGCTCCTGGTCCGGCCAGGGCGCCACCGGCGCCGGCGGCGCATCCACCGTGCCCATGTTGCCGCGCATCCGGGTGTAATGCCCCGGCGCCTTGTTGATCTTCTGGTTCCAGATATCCAGCCCGCTGGGGACGTACCAGACGGTCTGTGCCATCGGTGCCAGCGACAGATGCGACGGAACCATCGTCGCCAGGTTGATGGTCGCCCGCGCGCTCAGCAGGCAGTGGTCGTTGTTGACGAAGTTCGGGTAGCCATCGTCCATGCGTTCATGGTACGGCACATGCGTGTAAGGCGCATGGATACGGACCACCTCGCCGACCATCTCGTTCAGCGGGCGGCCGGCGCGCACCAGATCGTAATAGACTTCGCTGGCGCCCACCTGGTCCCGGGCCAACATCCGCTCTTCCAGCTTGTCGTAGAGGCGGGACGCCTCGCCACGCTGCGTCTGTGCATCCATCTTGGCGTTTCCTCAAGTTGGGCGTTACCGCGATCCTACGCTTGACAGGCGGCAGCCGACAACCATCGTGGCCGGAACGGGGGAGGCGCGCATGGCAGGCAGCGGACCATGGATCATCACCACAGTGGCCGGCACCGGCAGCCCGGGCTACGCCGGAGACGGCGGCCCGGCCACGCGGGCGCTGCTGAACAACCCGTTCGATCTGGCCTTCGCGCCGGACGGCAGCCTGGTGTTTTCCGACACGTTCAATCACTGCATTCGCAGGATCGATGGGCAGACCGGCGTCATTTCCACGCTCGCCGGCACCGGAGAACGCGGTTTTGCCGGCGATGGCGGACCGGCGGTGCGGGCACACCTGAACGAGCCGTACGGTGTTGTGGTGGATCGCGGCGGCGTCGTCCATTTCGCCGACAGGCTGAACCGGCGGGTGCGCCGGATCGATACAGATGGAACCATTGCCACCCTGGCGGGCGACGGTAGCGGCAGGTTCAGCGGCGATGGCGGGCCGAGCCACGCGGCCGGACTGGCAGAACCCAACGGGCTGGCGCTGGATGCGTCACAGCGACACCTGTTCATTGCCGACGTGGCGGATCACCGCGTGCGGGTGATCGATCTCGCCAGCGGCGTGATCGGCACCTTCGCCGGCACCGGTAAAGCACAGCACAGTGGCGACGGCGGGCCGGCGACCGAAGCCGGCGTCTTCGGCGCCCGAGCGGTGGCTTTCGCGCCGGACGGTGCGCTGTACATACAGGAGCGTCAGGGCAGCAGCCTGCGCCGGGTACGCGACGGCGTTATCGACACGGTTGCCGGTACCGGCGCCCGCGGCTATGGCGGCGACGGCCACGACGCCCGGCATGCGGTGTTCAACGCACCGAAGGAACTGGCCGTGGACGGCGACGGCAACGTGTTCATCGTCGATACCGAGAACCACGCAATCCGGCTGATCGATGCACGCACCTGGATCGTCACGACCATCGCCGGGACCGGTGAAGCCGGACCTGGCGGCGATGGCGGTCCGGCCGATCGCGCCGGGCTCGCCCGTCCGCATGGTGCGACGGTTGGGCCCGATGGCGCGCTGTATATCGGCGACAGCGAGAACAACCGCATCCGGAGGATCGCGCGCGCCGGATAGGGCCGCCGTTCCGGCTGCCTGAGCCACCTCGGTGCGGTGACGCGCTGCAGTCGGTTCCTTCGAATTCACCGCTAAGCGAGCGTGGAGGGCCCAAGCGGGCCACGGGAGTCGGCGGTGAGGCGACTTCCGTGGCGCCATCACGGTCTCCTGTTGGCCTGACCCGGCCATCGACACCGCAACGAGAGGCCGTCAAATGGCGCGTTCTCGATCAGACCATGGCCGAAGCACGTAGCAAGTTCGCCGACATGCCGCCCGACGGGTTGGAGGCAGTAATCGACGAGGCTGTCGCCGCGGCACGCACGGGATATGCCCCTCGGGTCGGGGTGCAACGACCACGACGCGCCAGGGGCAGAGGGCCGCGTCAGACCCGGCCATGACCGGGAGCGCGCTGGTTGCCCGCACTTCAGGCGCGTGTCACTTCCCGTCCTGCGGCTTCACCGCCCGGGCCACCGCGGCCAGCCACGCAACCACGCGCTGCCGGTTCACCCCGAAATCGCTGCGCCCGTACACGCTGCGCGAGTACAGCACCAATTCGCTGGAGCCCGGCCCCGCCGCCCGCACCTCGGCCCAGACGATATCAGGGAAATTCAGCACCAGGCTGCGTGCCACCCAACCTGCCCGCAGCGTCGCCGGATCCGCGGCCAGCCTGTAGGTCGCCGGCTGTCCGGCGGCGACCTGCTGCACCGCCGCGAACAGCCGTGGCGGCGGCACCGGATAGACCGGCGTGACGATATCGGGCGGCGGCGTGTAGCCGGCCGGCGCCGCCAGCGCGGTGTTGGGGCTCGAGGGCCGGACCAGATGCGCGAAATCCGGTGCGGTCGCCGGCACACCCTGGGCGCCGGTCGCGCCACAGGCCGGCAGCAGCAGTCCCAGCAGCCAGGCGAGCGGCGTCAGCATACGCGGCCCGCGACGGCGTGGTTCAACCCGGGACGCGGGGTTCTGGGATGTTTCAACGGGCCACGCGGCATGGTGTGGTCTCTCTCCCCGCGGCGTTCAGATCCCGTATGCGTGTTCATCCTGCGCGGCCAGGTGGAACCGCAGTCGCCGCCAATACTCCAGTGGATCCTTGCGAGTCACCAGCGCCCCCGCGGGCGTATGCAGCCAGTCGTACAGCCGCGTCAGCAGAAAGCGCAGCGCCGCGCCCTGGCACAGCACCGGCAGCCCGGCGCGTTCCGCATCCGACAGCGGCCGCGTCGCCGCATAGGCCGACAGCAGCGCCCGCGCCTTGGTCACGTTGAAGGAGAAATCCGGCTCGAAGCACCAGGCGTTCAGGCACACCGCCACATCGTAGGCCAGCAGGTCCGTGCAGGCGAAATAGAAGTCGATCAGCCCCGAGAGCCGTCCGTCCAGGAAGAACACGTTGTCCGGGAACAGGTCGGCGTGGATGTGTCCCTCCGGCAGCCGTGCCGGCCAGGCGGCGAGGATACGTTCCAGCGCATCGTCCAGATCGCCTGCAAGGCCCGACTGCACCTCGTCCGCCCGGGCGCGCGAGCGGTCCAGCAGCGGCCGCCAGTCCGTGGGACCCAGGGCGTTGCGCCGCCTTGGCGCGTAGTCGGCGCCCGCCAGGTGCAGTGCGGCCAGCGCGGACCCGAGCGGGCCGCAATGCTCCACCCGCACCCGGCGCGGCCACACGCCCGGCAGGAAGGTGGTGATCGCCGCATGCCGCCCGCACAACTGGCGCAGTGCCGCCCCGTCGCGGGCCCGCACCGGCAGCGGGCAGACGATGCCCCGCTGCGCCAGGTGCTCCATCAGCCCCAGGAACCAGGGCAGCTCCGCGGGGTTCACCCGCTTTTCATACAGCGTCAGAATGAAATCGCCGGCGGTGGTGCGCAGGGAGAAGTTGGAATTCTCCACCCCCTCGGCGATGCCGCGGAACGCGACCAGGGCGCCCAGATCGTACCCGGCCAGGAACGCCGCCAGCGCTTCGTCGGAAACCTCGGTATAGACGGCCATGTCAGGCCAGTGCGGCAGGCAGCTTGAAACTGATGTCCTCGAAGGTCACCCGCCGCTCCTCGATCGCCAGGGCATAGCGCTCGCCCAGCCTGGCGAGCAGGTCCTGCACCAGTTCCTCGGGGGCCGAGGCGCCGGCGCTGATCCCCAGCGTGGCGACCCCGTCGAGCAGAGTCCAGTCCAGCGCGGCAACGGAATCGATCAGCACCGCCCGCGGCGCCCCTGCCCGTTCGGCGACCTCGCGCAACCGCTGAGAGTTGGAGGAATTGCGGCTGCCCAGCACCAGCACCAGGTCGCAGTCCCCCGCCAGTTGCTTCACCGCCGCCTGGCGGTTGGTGGTGGCGTAGCAGATGTCTTCCTTGCGCGGGGCCTCGATGTCCGGAAAGCGGGTGCGCAGCGTGGCGATGATCGCGGCGGTGTCGTCCACCGAAAGCGTGGTCTGGGTCAGCAGCGCCAGCTTCATGTCGGCGGGCGGGGCCACGCGGCGGGCGTCGTCCTGGCATTGCACCAGGGTCATCGCGCCGGGCGGCAACTGGCCCATCGTGCCTTCCACCTCCGGGTGGCCGGCATGGCCGATCATCAGGATGTGGCGTTGCCGCGCGCCGCCGCCTGCGTATAAACGTTCCGCCTCGCGATGCACCTTGCTGACCAGGGGGCAGGTGGCGTCCAGGTAGGTCAACTGCCGCCAGCGTGCCTCGGCCGTAACGGACTTGGCCACGCCGTGGGCGGAGAACACCACCGGCGCGTCGGGCGGCACCTCGGACAGTTCCTCGACGAACACTGCGCCCTGCCGCTCCAGCGCCTGCACGACGGAGCGGTTGTGCACGATTTCATGGCGCACATAGACCGGTGGCCCATGGCGGCGCAGCGCTTCCTCCACCATGCGGATGGCCCGGTCCACGCCGGCGCAAAAGCCGCGCGGCGCGGCGAGAAGCACGCGTAAGGCTGGCAGGTTTGGCATCAGTTCCGGTCAGCGCCAGGCGGCGCGGCAATTCCCTCTCGCCGCCCTGTGCGGCGGTGCAATGGTTGGCATGCCCCGTGCCGGGGCGATCCGGCGAGCCCGGCGTGTTGTCCGTCCGGCCTATGGGGGTCACTATGCGCCTCCCGTCCCGCGCATGGCAACGCGCAATCCGGAGTAACTGATGTCTGTCCGCCCGTCTTCCGTCCGGCGCGCCGCGCCGCTTGCCGTTCTGTCGGTGCTGCTGCCGCTGCTGTCCGGCTGCGGGCCGAGCCGTGACGAGTTTGCGCCGGCCTGCCCGGCGGCGCAGTTGGCGCCGCCCACCGACCAGGTCGTGATCTACCGCCCGAACAGCAGCCGGCACGACCTGATCGACCAGGTGCTGCAGGGCCAGGTGGCCGCCATCCACGGCCAGTGCCGCAACGGCAGCGCCAAGGGCACGCTGGACCTGGCCGTCAGCGTCACGTT
The DNA here is from genome assembly GCA_963721065.1 of uncultured Alphaproteobacteria bacterium. GTDB lineage: Bacteria > Pseudomonadota > Alphaproteobacteria > Acetobacterales > Acetobacteraceae > CAWBLP01. The sequence goes on along the minus strand of CAVRHO010000002.1, from coordinate 1,289,350 downwards.
CGACTTCGTGCGCGGCCCCGCCATGCAGGGCAACAGCGTCTCCGTGCCGGTGTTCATTGCGGTGACCGAAGGTGACCATATCCTGGACAAGCGCGTCTATGCGGTGGATGCCGGCTTCCCGGCGAATGTGCAGCGCGTGAGCCGCACCTCGGCACCGGTGGAGATGCGTCTGCCGCTGGCGCAGGGCAAGTCGGGCGCCGCCTACACCGTGCTGGCCGGGTTCCAGTTGACCCGCGACCAACTGGCCGCCAGCCGCGACCACGGGGAGCGCTGACCCGGGGACGGTGACAAGCGGCCGCCGGGGGTCTGAAGTGCCTGGGCTGCAACCGGCGGCCTCGCCGCCATTCTGGGGAGACGACCACAATGATCATCGAAATGCGCACCTACACGCTGCGTCCCGGGACGCTGGCCGAGGTGGAGAAGCGCTTCGGCGAGGCGCTGCCGGTGCGGGAGAAGCACAGCAAGCTGGCCGCGTTCTGGCATACCGAGATCGGTCCGCTGAACCAGATCTTCCATGTCTGGGCCTATGACAGCTTCGAACAGCGCATGGCGGTCCGCGCCGCGGCGTCGAAGGAGGAAGGCTGGCCGCCGGCGATCGGCGAGTTCGTGGTGTCGATGCAGAACGAGATCCTGCTGCCGGCGCCGTTCTCTCCGGCGCTGGAGCCGCGCAATGTCGGGCCGTTGTTCGAGATCCGGCAGTACACGCTGACCGGCGGGTCCATTCCGGGTCTGATCGGCCGCTGGTCGGAGAAGATCGAAGGCCGGACCAAGTTCTCGCCGCTGGTGGGGGCGTGGTATTCGGAGATCGGCGCGCTGAACAAGTGGGTGCACATCTGGGCCTACAAGGACGCCAACGAGCGCTTCAGTGCCCGCGCCGCCGCGGCGGCGAGCGGCCAGTGGCCGGCACGCAACCCGCCGGGCGTGGTGATCAGGCAGGAGAACGCGCTGGTCATGCCGTCGAGTTTCTCGCCGATCCGCTAGAGCTTCGGGTGCCGTCGGACAGGGCGCGCCGCGATCCAGGTCGCGTCATGGCCGGCCTGCGGAAGTGTCAGGCCGTCCGGGCCTGGCGGTCGCATGGCCACCGGCGGTGCTGAGGCCGGTCGATCGCGGCTTTCCCGAGGACGGGATCCTGGCGCTCAGTGCCCTCGACACCGCGGACTGGCTGTTCGCAACGCTCGATCCGGTCCGGCTCGAGACCGCGCGCATGCAGGGGGCGGTCCGGAACCATCGCGACTGGTCGGACCAACCGCCGCGCTGTCGCGTATACCCGCTGGTCTGATGACCCTCGCCGTGCGTTTGGCCACACGATAGGGGGCGTAAAGGCGCCCTTCCCCGCCCTCCGAACCGTGCGTCCGGTTCTCCCGCGGTTGCCGGTTTTGTCGTCGCGTGGCGTGCGTGGCGAGGTGGGCTGCCTGGAGGATGAACCGTTCCGTGTCTGCGAACCAAGGTGTTGGCGGATTCGGTTTCCGGGCCGCGACCAACCCAGGCACGGGCGTGCCTATCGTGCTGACAAAGCGCCCGCAGGGACCCACGCTTGGCCGGCGACGGTCCGCGCCAGGACTTTTCCCGGATGCGACGAAGGCAAGACGTGGATGGCCGGGCGTATCCAGTGCTCGGGCGCACCTTCGGCGCGATCCGCGGGCCGGCCGTGACGGACCACATCGGTCCGCCATTGCAACGCATGTGGACCATCGCCCCCCACCACGCGATGGCGGCACCCTCGCTCAACCCACCAAGGCCCCGGCAACGCCGCGCATAGTCGGCCGAAAGGGATACCGCAACAATTCGTGCCCGGCGGACGGGCGCATCGTCGTTTTGGCCGGATGCGGGTTACGTCCCGGTTGGGAGCCACCGTGCCCCTCGATCGAACGTAGCCGGATTGAGCCGGCACGGCATTCGTTCCCCCTGGTCGCGCCCGAACCGCCTACGATGCCCCATGGCCCAGAATGCGCCCCGCTCGACCCCGCCAGCCAGGGAAAAACCGGAATAGCAATATTTGCATCCCGCCGTTGCGCAACGAGCGCAGATATTGCACGATCATTCTGTTTTCGAGATTTCTGATGGAGACAGAAGATGCGATTTGGCAAGATCGCTGCTGCGGTCGCGGCGCTGCTTGGCCTTGCAGCGGCACCCAATGCGAATGCAGCCTATATTGCCTATATGTATCAGGATGGCGCAAACGTCGTCGTGACAGGCAGCGGATCCTTAAACTTGTCTGGCATAGCTTATACTACGAGTGGAACAGCGTTCTTCGCGCAAATTGGCCCAACACTCGGATTCCTGTCCGTGGGATCAGGAAACGACGATGCGTACCAGAATCAATCTATATCATCCGCTATCACCTTTCCTTCGTTCGGCAGTGGGACGTTCACCCAATCCGACTCGGAGACTGGTGGATTCGTCTCTATAGGACATAGCAGTCTCGGCGTGCCGGCCGGCTATGTCTCTGGACAGCCGCTCGGCACCAGCACCGCGACCTGGAACAACACCACCCTCTCAGCGCTCGGCGTCACGCCCGGTACCTATGTGGGGACGTTGGGCAGCGGTACGAATGCCGACACCTTCACGCTCTACGCCGGCACCAACCCGGTTCCCGAACCCGCGTCCCTGGCGCTCCTGGCGACGGGCCTTCTCGGCCTGGGAATCAGCCGGCGCCGAGCCGGTTGAGACCGCCGCCTCCGACGTGCGGGAGCAGCCGGTACCGAAAGTGCCTGTGATGCGGCGGCGCAAACCTGCACCGCCGCATCTGGCGCCGCCGTCAGCCTCCCGGCTGTTCGGCACCAGATGAGGCAGGCTTCCGCGCCTGGCCTCCGTGCCGACGGTCCGGCCACGCGTCACGACCGTGGAGTCCGCCTGCCGGGACCCACCACGGGCGTCGCTGCGGTCACGCCACGCGCAGCGATGCCAGCGCTTCGACCGACAGTGGCCTGGTGGGAAACCGTGTGCGGAACGGCTCGATTTCCTTCAGTGGCACCCCGCGCGCCTCAGCCAGCACCGCCGCCGCGGTAGGCGCGCACATGCGGCCCTGGCACGGGCCCATACCGCAGCGGGTGAAGGCCTTGAGCTGGTTCAGGCCGAGGCAGCCAAGCCTGGCGGCGTTGCGCACCGCACCCGCCGACACCTCCTCACAGCGGCAAACCGGCGTTGCATCATCGATGGAGAAAGCGAGCGGTGCATAGAGCGCGTCGAGCATCGGTCGCGCGGCCAGATGGTGCGACCGCGCAGCGCGCAATCGAACGGCCGACCGGTCACGCGTTCGAACGTCGATACGACCGCGCAGATATGCGACCTGCAGCGCGGCGATACGGCCGGACAGGGCAGCCGCGGGCGCACCGCCGATTCCGGCACCGTCGCCCGCGGCAAGCACGTTGGGCTGGCTGGTCACGCCCCAGATGTCGGTCTGCGGCTTCCAGCAGCGTTGCGCCTCGTCCCAGACATGTGCACACCCGAGTGCACCGGTGATCTGCACCGACGGGATGACGCCGTCATGCAGCAGCAGCAGGTCGGCCGGCTCGGTACGGTCGCGACCGGCGGCGCGGAAGGTGATGCGGCGGAGTTGCCCATCGCCGTCCGCGCGCAGGTTGGCGGCGCTGATCCAGGGCACGCCTGCCTGGGCGATCTCCCGTCGCCAGGCGAGTCCCGCGACGAAGATCTCCGCCGCTACGCAGCGCCTGGCGCACATGCCGAAGGGCGCGGAACGGAGCGAGGCCGTCCGACAGGTCGAGGATGCCGGCGATCCGTCCGCCCGCGCGCAAGGCCTGCACGGCGTAAAGCAGCAGCAGCGGCCCCTGCCCCGCAATCCAGCTCGCCCCGTCCGGCACCAGCCCGCCGGTCTTGAGCGCGATCTGTGCGGCACCAACCGTCATCACGCCGGGCAGTGTCCAGCCGGGGATCGGCAGCGGCCGTTCGGTGGTGCCGGTGGCGAGCAGGATGTGGCTGGCGCGGGCCGTCCGGGCGGTGTGACGGACGGCGGTCGGCAACGCCTCGTTTCGGCCGGTAGAGGACTGCGCGGTGTGGGAGTTGGTCGTTGGCGCCGCATCCGTCTGGGTCCAGAACACGCTGCCGTCGGGTTCGATCGCCCATACCGCCGCACGCCAGCGTGCATCGGCGCCACAGCCGCGGAAGGTGCGGAGCGTGTCGCGCGCGGCGGCTTCGTCGGCATCGCCCGCGCCGCGTGAGTCCAGCGCCTGCCAGATACGGCCGCCCGGTGCTGCGTTCTCGTCCAGCAGCAGAACGGAAAGACCGTGCGTGCGGGCCTCGATGGCGGCGGAGACGCCGGCCGGGCCGGCGCCGATGATGATCAGGTCGGGCATTGTGTCGGGCCGGGCCGGGACGAGGGGTGCCGGGGCATCAGCAGCACCGGTACGCTGGGATCGGGTACGAAGCTGGTCGCGAAAGCCGCCTGCGCCGACTCCCACGTCATGGTCGGTGACGGCCGGCCAGCCACGACTTTTGTTCGCTGCACGCAGCAATACCAGTCCATGGTGGGTTTGACCGTCGGCTGCGTCTCCCACGTTGTGGCGGGCCCGAGACATGTGCACACCCGCTCATGCGGACTCCGACGCAGGCACGCCGAGATCGCGCGCCCCATCCTGGCACGCGATGCGCATCCCCTCCCGCACCGGCTCCAGGCAGGTCTGCACGTTCGGCGCACCATCCACCACTGCCAGGCACTCGAAGCACGCGCCCATCATGCAGAACGGGCCCGCGCGGCGCGCCGGACACCGCAGTGCTGCGGGTGGTGCGGATATCGTGTGCCAGCAGCACGGTGGCGACGCTGTCGCCCGGACGGGCACGCAGCGGGCGGCCTTCGAAGAACACCGTCAGCGTGCCGTCGTCCGGGCGGGTGAACATCGCGGCGGTCAGCCGGACTTCGCCAGCTTGCGCTCGGTGAGGCGGGCGTACAGCGCCACACCGAACGGAATCGCCGCGTCGTTGAAGTTGTAGGCGGGGTTGTGCACCGGCGCGCTGTCCTCGCCGTTGCCGATGTTGATGTAGGCGCCGGGGACTTTCTCCATCATGAAGCTGAAATCCTCGGACGCCATCGCCGGCGGCTTGTTGCGATCGACCTTGTCGTTGCCAACGAGATCGGCCGCGGCATCGGCGATCGCCTGCACCTGCTGCGCATCGTTCACCAGCGGGGCGAAGATCAGGCGGTAATCCACGCTGGCCTCGGCACCGAAGCCGGCGGCGATGCTGGTGGCCAGGCGCTTCATGTTGGTTTCCACCAACTCCAGGTTTTCGCGCTGCATGCTGCGCACCGTGCCGGCCAGCGTGGCGGTCTGCGGGATCACGTTGTAGGCCTCGCCCGCCTGGATGCGGGTGATGCTGACGATCGCGGTGCTGGACGGGCGCACGTTGCGCGACACGATCGACTGCAGCGCGGCACCGATATGGCAGGCGACCAGCACGGGGTCGATGCTTTCCTCGGGGCGCGCGCCGTGGGCGCCCTTGCCGGTGATGTTGATGTCGAAGAAGGCGCCGCCGGCCATGCCGACACCGGGGCAGATGGCATACTGGCCGACCGGCATGCCGGGGCGGTTGTGCATGCCGAAGATCGCCTCGCACGGGAAGCGCTCGAACAGCTTGTCTTCCAGCATGGCGAGCGCGCCGCCGATGCCTTCCTCGCCGGGCTGGAAGATGAAGTTCACCGTGCCGTTGAAGTTGCGGGTCTCGGACAGGTATTTCGCCGCGCCCAGCAGCATCGTGGTGTGGCCGTCATGACCGCAGGCGTGCATCCGGCCGGCGTTGCGGCTGCTGTAGGGGAGGTTCGTCTCCTCATCCATCGGCAGCGCGTCCATGTCGGCGCGCAGGCCGATCGCCGGGCCGCTGCCGTTGCGCAGCACGCCGACGACGCCGGTCTTGCCGACGCCGCGATGCACCTCGATGCCCCATTCCTCCAGCTTGCGCGCGACGAGGTCCGCGGTGCGGTGTTCTTCCAGGCCGAGTTCGGGGTTGGCGTGGATGTCGTGCCGGATGGTCGCGAGTTCGTCGAGGTAGAGACGGGCGCGGTCGAGGACGGGATCAGCCATGTCGTGACTCCAGGGGCGTAAGGATTTCGTCGTTGTGCTGGCCGAGCTTGGGCGAGTTGGTGCGGGGGTGGGGGCGCTGGCGGTCGAAGGAAAGCGGCAGGCCGACCACGTCGATGCCGCTGCCGGGCAGCGTGCGCAGCATGTCCATCGCCTGAAGCTGCTCGCTTTCGGCGAGTTCGGCGATGTTGTTCACCGGGGCGCAGGGGACGCCGGCCTCGCCGATGATGCCGAGCCAGTCCTGGCGCGGACGGGTCAGCAGGACGGGCTGCATGACCGCGACCAGCGCTTCGCGGTTGGCGGCACGCTTGCGGCCGTCGGAGAAACGCGGGTCGGTGGTCCACTCCGCGTGGCCCATCGCCTGGGCCAGCTTGACGAACAGGCGGTCGTTGCCGGCGGCGATGCACAGCGGGCGGTCGGCGGTTTCGAAGATCTGGTACGGGGCGAGCGTCGCGCTGGCGGCGCCGTGGCGCTGCGGCAGCGTGTTGGTGACGTTGTAGTTGTTCAGCGGCCCCTGCACCCAGGCGACGGCGCTTTCGAACAGCGAGGTATCGACGATGCAGCCCTGGCCCGTGCGCTCCCGCTGCTTCAGCGCGGCCAGGGCGCCGATGACGCACCACATGCCGGTGGCGGTGTCGTTGATCGCGGGGGCGCAGAAGGTGGGCGGGTCGTCCGGGCGGCCGGTGAGCGTGACAACCGCGCCGAAGCACTGCAGCAGCGGGTCGAAGCCGGGCGCCTGGCGCAGCGGGCCCTGGTGGCCGAACGCCCAGATCGAGCAGTAGATCAGCCGCGGGTTCAGGGCGCGCAGCGTGTCGGCGCCGATGCCGCAGGTATCCACCACGCCGGGGCGGAGATTCTGGATCAGAATGTCGGCGTCCGCCACCAGCGCCTTCAGCCGGGCGATGTCGGCCGGGCTCTTCAGGTCCAGCGTGACGGAGCGCTTGCTGCGGTTGTTGCTGTGGAACGACACCGAGTTGCCATCGACGAAGGGCGGGCCCCAGAGGCGCGCGTCATCGCCGCCCTCGGGCTTTTCCACCTTGATCACGTCGGCGCCGAGGTCGGCGAGGATGACCCCGGCGAGCGGGCCGGCAAGGGCCTGGCCAACCTCGATCACCGTGACGCCGGTGAGCGGTCCGGCGGTCATCGGGTGACGAGGGCTGCGAAAGACCGGGAGGTGTGATGCCGCATTCCTGTTCTCCTGTCCCCTGGCGCGTTCATGGCGGCGGGCCGCCGTTTCGCGCGTGCGGCAGGAAGCTTAGCAACGGGGATGCGCGGCTGCCACATGGGGTCACGGCGGACAGGCGCCTGCCGCCGCACAGATCTCCCCGCGGCCGAAGCCTACAGAGCCACCTCGCCCTCGATCGCGGCGTCGGAGGCGATCGCCAGCCGACGGGTCGCGACCCTCACGGGTGCCAGAAGGTCCGGCCTCCGCGGCGTGATCCGTTCAGGATGCGCCTCAAGGTCATGCTCCAGCAGATACAGGAACGGCCTCAGCACGGGACCTTCATGTGCCACGGTGCTCCTGGCGAATTAGATGCCCCTCCGCTCAGCCGCGCCCGCCGTCGAAGAAGGCCGCGACCTTGGCGAAGAAGCCCTCGTGTTCCGGGCTGCCCTTCTGGTGCTTGGCGCCTTCTTCCTCGAACTCCTCCAGCAGCTCGCGCTGCCGCTTGGTGAGGTTCTGCGGGGTCTCCACCGCGACCTGGATGTACATGTCGCCGCGGGCCGCGCTGCGCAGCACCGAGAAGCCCTTGCCGCGCAGGCGGAACTGGTCGGCCGTCTGGGTGCCGGGCGGGATCTTCACCTTCGCACGGGAGCCGTCGATCACCGGCACCTCCACCTCGCCGCCGAGCGCCGCCTGGGTCATGCGGAGGGGGACGCGCATGAAGATGTTGGCGCTGTCGCGCTGGAAGAATTCGTGCGGGTGGATCGAGACATGCACATACAGGTCGCCGTTTGGCGCGCCCTGGCCGCCGGCCTCGCCCTCGCCGGCCAAGCGGATGCGGGTGCCGTCCTCGACGCCGGCGGGGATGGCCACCTGCAGGCTGCGCTCGCGCTGCACCGTGCCGGCGCCGTGGCAGATGCGGCAGGGGTTCTTGATCACCCGGCCCTGGCCGCCGCAGGTGGGGCAGGTCCGCTCGATCAGGAAAAAGCCCTGCTGGGCGCGCACCTTGCCGGCGCCGTGGCAGGTCGGGCAGGTGTCGGAGCCGCGGCTCTTGTCCTCCGACCCGGTGCCGTTACAGGCCTCGCAGGTCACGCGGGTGGGGACGCGCAGGCTCACCTTGGTGCCGGCGAAGGCCTCCTCCAGGCTGATGTCCACTGCCTGGCGGATATCGGCGCCGCTGCGGGTGCGCCCGCCGCCGCCCGGGCGACGGCCCAGGAAGTCGCCGAACATCTGGTCGAAGATGTCGTTCAGCCCGCCCTCGGCGGCGAAGCCGAAGCCCTGGTTGAAGCCGCCGGGTCCGCCGCCCTGCTCGAAGGCCGCATGGCCGTAGCGGTCGTAGGCGGCGCGCTTCTGCTCGTCCTTCAGAACGTCGTAGGCTTCGTTGATCTCCTTGAACCGCGTCTCGGCCGCCTTGTCGCCGGGGTTGCGATCCGGGTGGAACTGCATGGCTAGCTTGCGGTACGACTTCTTGATGGCGTCAGCGCCCGCGTCCCGCGCCACACCCAGGGTGGCGTAATAATCCTGTTTGGCCATCTCAGCCCTTTATCGCTCGCCACTGGCGCCGTCCTGTGGCGGCCGGGCCAGTGTTGAATTGCTGGAGATAAATCGCCCCCAGCCAGACGTGCGGCAGGGGCGGCGGATGAGGCCCGCCGGAAATGGGGGCAATGGTGGCTACATTGTCACAGGAGGCTGTGGCTGACCACCCGCACCCTTGGCGAGGGCGGCGGTCACCGCACGCCGTGGACGGCCAGCCGGAACGCATCCTCCGGCGTGGCTTCGTCGCGACCCTTGTGGCGTCCATGACGGTGGCGAGGTCGCAAATGGCGCCTGCCGCCCAAGGTTCGCAAACAGGCGCGCAACCGACACCGGCTTCACACCAGATGCCACGGTCCGGAAAGAGATCGCGGTCGCAACAAGCCCCGCCGCATCCCTGGGCGGAATCTGATGCCTGGTCTGCGATCGCCCCATCCCAACGGGCAAGGCCCGCGCCACCAAAGACGCGGGCCCGCCTCCACTCGCTGCTCGGCGCGTCACGCACCGCGCGGCCGGGCGGTCACGCAGACCGCTTCTTCTTCTCGTCGACCTCCTCGAACTCGGCGTCGACGACCTTCTCGTCCGGGTTCGCGCCCTGCGGGCCCGCACCCTGACCGGCGGCGCCGGCCTCGGCGGTGGCACCGGCCGCCTGGGCGCCGGCATCCGCCTTGTACATCGCCTCGCCGATCTTCATCGCCGCCTGGCTCAGACGCTCGGTCGCCTGCTTCAGCGCCTCCACGTCGTTGCCTTCCATGGCAGACTTGGCGGCGGACAGGGCCGACTCGGCCTCGCCCTTCTCCTGGGCGCCCAGCTTGTCGCCGTGCTCCTTCAGGTTCTTGTCCACCTGATGGATCAGGCCCTCGGCGTGGTTGCGGACCTCGACCTGCTCACGGCGCTGCTTGTCGGCTTCGGCATTCGCCTCGGCCTCCTTGACCATGCGCTGGATGTCGGTCTCGGACAGGCCGCCGCTGGCCTGGATGCGGATCTGCTGCTCCTTGCCGGTGGCCTTGTCGCGCGCCTGCACCGAGACGATGCCATTGGCGTCGATGTCGAACGTCACCTCGATCTGCGGCACGCCACGCGGTGCGGGCGGGATGCCGGTCAGGTCGAAGTTGCCCAGCAGCTTGTTGTCGGCGGCCATCTCCCGCTCGCCCTGGTAGACCTTGATGGTCACCGCCTGCTGGTTATCGTCGGCCGTGGAGAAGATCTGGCTCTTCTTGGTCGGGATCGTGGTGTTGCGCTCGATCAGCCGGGTGAACACGCCGCCCAGGGTCTCGATGCCCAGCGACAGCGGGGTCACGTCCAGCAGCAGCACGTCCTTGACGTCGCCCTTCAGCACGGCGCCCTGCACCGCGGCACCGATCGCCACAACCTCGTCCGGGTTGACGTTGCGGGCCGGCTCCCGGCCGAAGAACTGCTTCACCGTGTCGATGACCTTGGGCATGCGGGTCATGCCGCCGACCAGGATCACCTCGCTGATCTCACCCGCGGTCACCCCGGCGTCCTTCAGCGCGGCACGGCAGGGATCCAGCGTCTTGGTGATCAGGTCATCGACCAGCAACTCGAGCTTCGCCCGCGACAGCTTCATCACCAGGTGCTTCGGGCCGGACTGGTCCGCGGTGATGAAGGGCAGGTTGATCTCGGTCTCCTTGGAGGAGGACAGCTCGATCTTCGCCTTCTCGGCGGCTTCCTTCAGCCGCTGCAGCGCCAGCTTGTCCTTGCGCAGGTCGATGCCCTGCTCCTTGCGGAACTCCTCGGCCAGGTAGTCGATCACGCGGGCGTCGAAGTCCTCACCGCCCAGGAAGGTGTCGCCGTTGGTGGACTTCACCTCGAACACGCCGTCGCCGATCTCCAGCACGGAGATGTCGAAGGTGCCGCCGCCCAGGTCGTACACCGCGATGGTGCCGCTGGTCTTCTTGTCCATGCCGTAGGCGAGCGCCGCGGCCGTGGGCTCGTTGATGATGCGCAGCACTTCCAGGCCGGCGATGCGGCCGGCGTCCTTGGTGGCCTGGCGCTGGCTGTCGTTGAAGTAGGCCGGGACGGTGATCACCGCCTGGCTGACCGACTCACCGAGATAAGCCTCGGCGGTCTCCTTCATCTTGCCCAGGATGTAGGCGCTGATCTGCGACGGGGAGTGCTTGTCCCCCTTCACGTCCACCCAGGCGTCGCCGTTGTCGCCGCGGACGATCTTGTATGGAACCAGACCCATGTCCTTCTGGGCCATGGGATCATCGAAGCGGCGGCCGATCAGGCGCTTGATCGCGTAGAGGGTATTGGACGGGTTGGTGACGGCCTGGCGCTTGGCGGACTGGCCGACCAGGCGTTCCCCGCTGTCGGTGAAGGCGACCATGCTGGGGGTGGTGCGGGCACCTTCGGCGTTCTCGATGACCCGAACGTCCTTGCCTTCCATGATGGCGACGCAGGAGTTCGTGGTGCCCAGGTCGATACCGATGACTTTGGACATGATGGGAGGCTCCTTTCAGCGGACGCGCGCGACCCGAAGCACCGCGAGCGCCCCTCGGTGGGAATGGGCTTGATGTATGGACCGGCGACCCGCCGGGCAAGGGTCAAGGCCGGGTTTTTCATACAGGATCGGCACGATTTCAGGCGGTTGTGTCAACCTTGGCGCCGGACGGATTGCCGGCGAGTTCGGCGGGCGGCGCTTTGGCGACCACCACCATGGCGGGCCGGATCAGGCGGCCGTTCAGCAGCCAGGCCGGGGTCCAGGCGTGCATCACCGTGCCGGGCTGGTGCGCCTCGCTTTCCTGCTCCGCCATCGCCTGGTGGCGGTTGGGGTCGAAGGGCTGGCCGGAGGGGTCCTCCTTCTGGATGCCGTTGCGCTCCAGAACGTTGAGGAAGTTGCGTTCGATGCCTTCCAGGCCTTCGCGCAGCTTGGTGACGATCTCCGGCTGGTCCTCGGCCGAGGGCAGGCTGTCCAGGCCCCGGCGCAGGTTCTCCGCCGTCTCGACCACGTCGGTGGCGAATTTCTGCACCGCGTACTGCCGGGTCTCGTCCACCTCGCGGCGGGACCGGGCGCGCACGTTGGCGATCTCGGCCTCGGAACGCATCCAGCGGTCCTTCAGCTCCGCCACCTCGGCCTCGAGTTCCGCGATGCGGGCCGTGGCGGCCTGCATCACCTCCTCGGAGCCAAGCTGGGCGTTCTGGTTGGCGGCGGCCTCGGCCGGCGGATCGGGCTGAGGCGGCGCGGCTTCCCGGGGGTTTGGGGTGTTGTCGGTTTCGTTGCTCATGGGGCGATCAGTTAGGGCGATCAGGTAGCCGGAACAAGCGGGCCATGTGCCAGGACGTGGCCAGAGAAGTGTAGAAGACACACGTAAAGTTTCGATTTACGCCTGTCACGCCGGGGCGGGCCGCGGCCTATCCCAGCAGGCGGCCGATCACCTGGGCGGTGTAGTCCACCACCGGGATGATACGGCCGTAGTTGATGCGGGTGGGGCCGATCACGCCGATGGCGCCGACGATGCGTCCGCTTTCGCTGCGCGCCGGCGCGACCACCATCGACACGCCGGAGGTGTCGAACAGCCCGCTCTCGGCGCCGATGAAGATGCGCACGCCTTCCGAATGTTCGGCCAGTTCCAGCAGGCGCAGCATGGTCTCCTGGTTTTCCAGGCGCTCGAAGAGGGTCTGGATGGTAGCCAGGCGCTCGATCTGGGTGACGTCGGCCAGCAGGCGGGCCTGGCCACGCACGATCAGGCTGCCCGACCGGCCTTCGCCGGTCCACGTGGCGAGGCCGGCTTCCACCACCCCGGCGGCGAGTTCGTCGAGCTGGCTGCGGTTGGCGGCCATCTCCGCGGCGACGATGCGGCGCAGGTCGCCCAACGGGCGGCCGGACAGCCGGGCGTTGAGGAAATTGCCGGCCTGCTGCAGGGCCGACGGCGGCAGGCCGGGCGGGGTTTCGATCACCCGGTTCTCCACCTGGCCCTCGGCGTTCACCAGCACCACCAGGGCGCGGCCGGAGCCGAGGGGGACGAACTCGATATGCCGCAGCGGGCCTTCCGACTTGGGCGCGAGCACGAGGCCGGCGGCGGAGGACAGGCCGGCCAGCATGGAACTGGCCTCGGCCAGCGTGTCCTCCAGGCTGCGGCCGGCGGTGGCCAGGGCGGCGGCGATGTTCTCCCGTTCCTCCTCGGCGAGTTCGCCGAAGTTCAGCAGGCCGTCCACGAACAGGCGCAGGCCCTCGTCGGTTGGCAGGCGGCCGGCGGAGGTGTGCGGGGCGAACAGCAGGCCGGATTCGGTCAGGTCGGCCATGACGTTGCGGATCGTGGCCGGCGACAGGTTCATCGGCAGGCGGCGCGACAGGGTGCGGCTGCCGACCGGCTCGCCGGTTTCCACGTACTGCTCGACGATCTCCCGCAGCACGGAGGCGGAGCGAGGGTCGAGCACCGGGGGCAGAACGGTGCCGGCGGCCGACAGGCGACCCGCGAGGCGGGCGGCGGCGCCGGACGGGGGGACTGGCTTGTTCATGCTATGGTCTCCGACGGAAGAAGGTAGTGAGCCGGAGGGGTGGGGTCAATCATTGCGTGAGGGGGGGCGGGTGGGGACAAGCGTTGCATCAGGGCGCGCGCATGTACGGGCGATCCGACGGTATACGGGGCATGTGGGGCGGGAGCACCTGGTGTGCGACGGGCGGCAGCACTGTGGCGATCGGCGATGCTTTGCGTTCTGCCCTCCACCGACGTCGATGCTGGCGCATTTCGATCGCCGGGCGTGCGAATCAGGTGTTTGGCGGGCTGACGGGTTCAGGTATTCTGATCCAGAAACTGAGCAGGGCACCCCGTGACCGGTCTGAACTGTTTGTCTGGCGCGGAACTCCGCCGCCGGCGTCAGCGCCGGGGACAATCTGCTGTTTCGATCCTATCGCGGGTTGTCCGTCGCGGCGGGAAGTGGCGCTCGACGTGGGTGGATCGTCCCCGACCTGCGCTGGCGACGGGTGGCGCCGCGACGCGTCGTGCCCCCCGCTGCTGGACGTTTCGGGACAGTTGACGCGCATGGCGAACAGGCCCGGGGTTGGGTCGCTGGGGCCCGCGCGATCATGGCGGTGCATCCAGGTACCTGGAGCAGGCCGAACGCGACACATGCCGCAAGAAAGAGCAACCCGTCTATCAAAACACGCTCCCCACGGATCCCGACCTTTCGGCCAGAAAACAACCAGTCCCCACAGCTTCGGTCAAGTCTGAACGTGCGCGACATCGTCCTGTCTCTCGGCATGCTGTTCTACGTGCCGATGTCATACATATCTCCTGCCGCTGGACTTCTGGCCTGGGAGTGGGTCTCGCTGATGAGCCCGCAACGGCTGGTCTATGGGTTCAGCCGCGGGCTTCAACTGGCCGGCGTCGTTGCGGCGGCGACGTTGCTGGGCTGGCTGATGTCGCGGGAACGCAAGCGATTCCCATCAGACCCGCTGCCCTGGCTGCTGCTTCTGTTCTTCCTGTGGACCACGTTCAACCTGCTTTTCGTTCCCTTCCCGGACCGGGCCTGGCATTACTGGGACCGCTATATGCGGACCTTCGTCGAAGTATTCGTGGCATTCACCCTGCTGAACAACCGCGTCCGGATTCACGCGATGGTGTGGGTGTTGGCTATTTCCGTGGGATTTTTCAGCATCAAAGGCGGAGTGTTCACGATCGTGACCGGCGGTCATAACCACGTTCTGGGCGCGCCGGGCACTCCCCTGAGGGATAACAACCAGCTCGCTCTCACCGAGGTCATGATTCTACCTCTACTTTACTATCTATCACGCCATTCAGCCGTTCGGTTCATTCGCATCGGCCTTCTTGCCGCCATGGCCCTGCAGTCGCTTGCCATTCTCGGATCCTATTCGCGCGGCGGCATGGTGGCTTACACGTCATGCTGTTCCTCTTCTGGCTGCGAGCGCGGAACAAGCTCGTATATGTCATATTTGGTGGACTTTTCGTTGCCGTAGGTTGAACTTCATGCCTGCGGCGTTCTGGGAACGTATGCACACGCTGGATCATGCGTCTGACGACGGATTCCTTTGAAACACGCCTCCGCTCGTGGAAAGTCGCTTTCTACTACGCACGCGACAATTTCCCGTTTGGAGCCGGATATTACTGCCCTCAACTTGGCGCAATTTACCACCGCTATTTTCCGGATGCTCGTCCGTTCGCGGCACACAGCATCTACTTCCAGGTCCTCGGAGAACAGGGATTCCCCGGTCTTGCTTTGTACCTGACTCACGCTCCTGGTAGGCCTGCGTAACTGCCGGGTCGCCATGCGCCTTACCCGCCACGTACCGGAGCTGGAGTGGGCTCACGATCTCGCACGCATGACCTGGGTTGGTCTGATCGGGTTCTATGTCGGCGGCGCCGCGCTGAGCCTGGCCTACTTCAATGGGTTCATGATGCTGCTCGTCATAACCTCCTCCCTGCGCCAGGTGGCGGTCACCGCGCGCGAGCGGGTGGATCAGAAAGCCGGTCGTCCCTGCTCTCAGCCCGACGACGCGGCTTGGCCGAACCGGGTGACTCCCCGCTTGGTCAGCCAAGGCCCGGAATGCTTGCTTTCGAGGCGCATGACACCAGCCGACCAGGGACCATGTCATCCAAGCCGCACCGCAACCGGCTGCGTTGATACAGGCTCTCGAGCGCGGGATTACCTCGCGACCACGAAGCCGTTCCCCCGACCTCGGCCAGCAGCAGGCAACGCAGACTGAAGCCGCAATGACGGCTTCCTCACCAACGCCGCCGCGCTCCCGCAACCCGCCGCCCCCCGCTTCGCTTCTCCCTCCACCCCTCCGGAGAGCGCAGCATGCCCGACGAAGAAAACCGGCCCGGCCTGAACCAGCGGGAACAGGAGGACGTGGAGGAACTCGCCACCCCCCGCGCCCCCGTCATCTACGAGGTCGTCCGCCGCCAGGGCGAGGAAGAGCTGCGCCGTCCGATCAGCTCCCTGTTCTGGTCCGGCGTTGCCGGCGGCCTGACCATGATGGCCTCGGTCATCGCCCAGGGTGCGCTGGCCGCAAAACTGCCCCCCGGCCTGCCCTGGCGAGCGCCGGTGGTCGACCTCGGCTACAGCCTCGGCTTCCTGATCGTGGTGCTCGGCCGAATGCAACTGTTCACCGAGCAGACCATCGTCGCCGTCCTGCCCATCATGCGACGCCCAAGCTGGCGCAAGTTCGGTGGCGCGGCCCGGCTGTGGGCCATCGTCTTTGCAGCCAACATGATCGGCACCGGTACCGCCGCGGCGCTCAACGTCCACCTGCGCATGGTCAGCCATGACCTGCTGCTGTCGATGCTCGCCGTGGCACAACGACTTACCGACAAGACGCCGGTGGAGGCATTGCTGCAGGGAATACCTGCCGGCTTCCTGATCGCCTCCGTCGCCTGGATCCGCGCCGGAAGCACCGGCGATCACTTCTGGATCGTCCTGACACTCACCTACGCCATCGCGCTCGGTGGCTTCACCCATGTGGTGGCCGGGGCGGCGGAGGCATTCCTGCTGCTGTTCGCCGACCGGATCAGCACCGCCGAGGCCGTAGGCGGCCTGATCCTGCCAGCCCTGGTCGGCAACGTGATCGGCGGCACCGGCCTGTTCGCCCTGCTGGCCCACGCCCAGGTGCGGCAGGAGCTATGAAGCAGGCCCGCCGCCGCCTGTCACCACGCCTCGCGCCCGGTTTGCGGCCGCGCGGTGGAACCGGCCTGCTTCGCCCGCTGCTCCGCCTCGTGCTTGTCGAACATCGCCCGCGCCGCGGCGGACCGCTTCTCGGTCAGCTCGTCGCGATGCACGGTGCACCAGTCGAACGACTCCGCACGCGGCCGGTTGTCGCCAGAGAAATGCGGCATGACATAGCGGGCATACAGCTCATAGGAGCGCTTCGTCGCCTCCCAGTCCGCCCAGTTGTGCGCCTGCTGCAGCATCACGCCGAAGGCACCCTGCTTGGCCTGCAACCGCTCGATCATCGCGATCGCGTCATCCGGCGTGCCGATCACGCCGAACTTCTTCTCCACGAACCACTGCGCCGCATCCTCGCCCGGCGGCACCAGGAACCGGGGCTGGTTGTTGTTCAGGTAGTCCAGATACCGCTGCAGGCCGAACTTCACGTTCTCGAACGCCTGCGCCCGGGTTTCCGCGATATGCATCGGCCCCACCAGGCGCAGCCGCGACGCGTCCATCGTGCGCCCCTGCTCCGCGGCGATGTCGTTGGCAATCTTCCAGTTCGCATCGAGCGCGTCGAAGCCGAACGGATTGGTCGCCGCGACGCAGATCATGCTGAGCCCGTACTTGCCGGCAAGCCGCCCGCCGGACGGTGTCACCGCGCTCACCACCGCCACTTCCGGATGCGGTTTGGTGTAGGGCAGCAGGTGCGCACGCGCGTTCACCAATGTGTACCAGTCGGACGAACTCGGTGACGATCTCCCCGCGGAACAGCCGCAGGATCACGTCCAGCGCCTCGGCCATCCGGTCGCGCTGGGTATTGGGGTCGATGCCCAGCATCAGAGCGTCGGAGGCAAGCAACCCGGGCCCGGCACCGAACATGATACGGCCGCGGGTGTGGTGGTCGAGCTGGATGATGCGGTTCGCCACCATCAGCGGGTTGTGGTACGGTAACGAAATAACGCCGGTACCGAAGCGGATCGACCGGGTTCGTTCGGCCGCAACCGCGATGAACAACTCGGGGGAACTGATCAGCTCCCACCCGGCGGAGTGATGCTCGCCGATCCACGCCTCGTTGAAGCCAAGCCTGTCGAGCCAGACCATCAGGTCCAGGTCGCGTTCAAGGCACTGGCTGGGGTTCTCGTCCATCGGATGGAAGGGCGGGAGAAAGACACCGTGCTTCAGCGTCGGGGACAGCATGCCGAACCTCCGGAGCGTATGATGTGCCCCAGTCTGCGCACGCACAGGGCGCGGCAGCAACCCGCATACGGGCCGCGTCGCAACACGCCCCGTATGCGCGGCGCCATGCAGGAGGCAGTCTGCGTCAGTCCGGTATCAGCTTGCGGTACAGGTGCCAGGTCGCGTGCCCCAGCACCGGCAGCACCACCACCAGGCCAAGCAGGAACGGGATGGAGCCGACCACCAGCCCGGCAGTCACGATCAGCCCCCACACCGCCAGCGGCCCGGGATTGGCACGCACGCTGCGCACCGAGACCGACACCGCCGCATCCACGCTCAGATCGCGATCCAGCAGCAGCGGGAACGAAACCACGCTGATCGCCAGCACCACCGCGGCGAACACGAACCCCGTGAACACGCCGGCGCCGATCATGATCCAGCCGTTCCGTGTGGTGAACATCTCGTGGAGAAAGGCTCCGGCCGATTGTGGCGGCTGCGGGCCCAGCGTCCACACGTAAATCACCTGGGCCGCCATCAGCCACAGCAGGAACAGAACCGTCAGCGTCGCGCCCAGCAACGCAATGGCACCGATCGACGGGGACCGCAGCACGCGAAACGCGTCCAGCCAACTGGTTTGCAGCCCCAACTCCCGCCGCCGGCTCATTTCATAAAGGCCGAGCCCCGCCACGGGCCCCAGCAGCGCGAAGCCGGAGGCGAGGGGGAATACCAGCGGCAGCAGCCCGTTGCCGGACGCCAGCCCCCACAGAACCAGCCCGACCAGCGGGTAGATGACGCAAAGGAAGATGACGTCGGTGCGGTTCGCCTGAAAATCCCGGAGACCGCACGCCAGCGCATCGCGAAGATCGGCCAGGCCGATGCGGCGCAGGGCCGGCACGGCGCGGCGGCGGGTCTGCCCCGGCCAGTACTCCTCGTCACGGGATGAACCGATGGACCGGACGGCAACGCGCAGCCTGTCCCAGCCCCAGCCAAGTGGCATCTGGATCATCTTGTTTCCTCCCGAACCAGGTTCGGGCCGCGAGGCCTCACGCATGCGGCCCGCCATCCAACGCATATGGGGTGACCGACCGCCGCTGCCATGGGCACCTGTTGCCATGCCCCGGCTTCCTTGCCGGCCCGGTGGCGCACGTCCATAATTAGGGGATGCAGACAGTGCTGACCGTGATGGTGAATGGCGAAAGCCGCGCTCTGGACGGGCCGATTTCGGTATCCGGTCTGCTCGTCTCGCTCGGCCTCGACACGCGCAAGGTGGCGGTGGAGCGGAATGAGGAGATCGTGCCGCGTTCCCGCTATGCCGAGACCTGGCTGGCCAGCGGCGATGCGCTGGAGATCGTGCATTTCATCGGTGGAGGCTGAACATGGATGGATCTTTGCCCGTCGAGGATACCTGGACGGTGGCCGGCCGCCGGTTCCATTCCCGACTGATCGTCGGGACCGGGAAATACAAGGACCTGGAGGAGACCGCCGCCGCCATCGAGGCCAGCGGCGCGGAAATCGTCACCGTGGCGGTCCGCCGGGTGAACCTGTCCGATCCCAAGGCGCCGATGCTGCAGGATTTCGTCGATCCGAAGAAGATCACCTACCTGCCCAACACCGCCGGCTGCCACACCGCCAACGAAGCGGTACGCACCCTGCGCCTGGCGCGGGAGGCCGGCGGCTGGAACCTGGTGAAGCTGGAGGTGCTGGGTCCGCCCCCCCTGCTCTACCCCGACATGCGCGGCACGTTCGAGGCAGCCGAGGCGCTGGTGAAGGACGGGTTCGAGGTGATGGTGTACTGCGCCGACGACCCCCTGGCGGCGAAGCGGCTGGAGGAGATGGGCTGCGTCGCCATCATGCCTTTGGGGGCGCCGATCGGCTCCGGCCTGGGCGTGCAGAACCCGGCCATGCTGACCATGATGATGGAGCAGGTCAGCGTGCCGTTCCTGGTTGATGCCGGCGTGGGCACCGCCTCTGACGCCGCCATCGCCATGGAGCTGGGGTGTGACGCGGTGCTGCTGAACTCGGCGATCGCCCACGCCAAGGACCCGATCCGGATGGCCCGGGCGATGAAGCTGGCGGTGGAAGCCGGTCGGCTGGCGCATCTGGCCGGGCGGATGCCCCGCCGCATGGGTGCCGACCCGTCCAGCCCGCTGACCGGGCTGATTCGATAGCGATCCGTTATACCAGCCCGCGTATGGTTTGACCGTCGGTCGGCAAGTCACCGTCATGATCGCGAAGGCCGGCCTTCCACGACTTTCGCTGACGGCAGCGACGAAGCGACGTGGATGGCCCGGGAAGAGACGTGGATGGCCCGGAAGAAAAAGTGGATGGCCGGCATCTGCCGACCATCCACACGATCATCCGCCGGGTGAATCCCCTCGGCAGCAGTTTCTACTTCAGCGAATTGAGATAGCTGATCACCTCCTGCCTCTGCTGGGCGTCCTTCAGTCCCGGAAATGCCATCTTCGTTCCCGGCAAGACCGCGTGCGGATTGTTGAGGTACTTGTTGAGCTCCGCATCCGTCCAGACGATGCCGCTCTTCTTGTTCGCCACTGAATAGTGATAGTGCGGCACCGATCCCGCAGTACGGCCGACCACGCCGAACAGGCTCGGCCCGACCCGGTTCTGGCCCGGCTGCGGCGAGTGGCAGATCGCGCAGCGCATCTTGAACACGTGCCGGCCGGCAGCGATACCGCCCGCATGCGCCCCGGCCATCGGCAGGACACAGCCGGCCAGCAGCACAAGGGGAAAGGTCCAAGGGGATTTCATCGATGGTCTCCTGAAACTGATCTGAAGCGATGGGTCACGCCTGTCACGCCGCGACGCATCAGAAGGCGAGCCAGCCAAAGGCGTACAGGATGTTGTTGTCGCCAGCGTTGCTCGTTGTGCCGTTCAGTTGGGTGTAGAACGTGTACTGAACCCCAAGCTTCAGGTTGACGAACGGCTGCGCCCAGGAGTCCTGCTTGCCGAAAGGCACCCAGTCAGCCTCGACCGTATAGGCGTTGGTATTGGGGCTGCCGTCGTAGAGAACCGGATTGTCAGACCCCCAGGTCCGCTGCCAGCTCAGCGTCAGCCCGTACGTGTTCCTGTACCAGTAGGACCCGCGCAACTGCATCTGGTTGAGGCCATAGCCCGAACCGTACCCCGTGCCGGCCGCCGACTCGGTCAGGTTCTGCGACTCATGCGTGAAGACGCCGGCCACATTGAAGATGTTGGTGCCACTGCCGATCCAGCGATAGTTGGCGTCAACCGCATAGTCCGTGTAGTGATCCTGGTTGGCCGCCGCGCCCGTCGTTGTCGGATCGGTGTCCGCGTGCATGAACAGCGCGCCGACATGCGCTTCCTGTCCGTTCCAGTCCCACTCATAGGCAGCACGCAGATAAGGCGCCGGCCCCTGGATTCTGCCGAAGTCGCCATAACCGCTGCCGAAGCGCGTGAGCAGCCATGGGTTCTGTGAGTTATAGACGCCGGCCTCGAGATACAGGCTGCTGTCCCACCAGCCATAGACAGTGAAGCCGATCGTATTCTGGTCAACGCTTCCCCCGAGGAACGGAGAAGGACCCGAACCCCTGACGAAAGCATCAGCCGGGCCAACGTACGGATAACCCCAGGCGAAGATGTTGTAGGGGTCCTGCACGGTCGGCGTGTTGTTGATCGTCGTGCCGATCTGCAGTTCGTGATTGCCGAGGTCCAGGCTGGTCGTATAGGGCCTTATGTCAACGTTATCGACCGCGACCGTGTTATCGATGTTCGAGTAGGTGAACTGCATGAAGGCGCCGGTATGAGCGCCAATATGGCCGGCAAGGAAGAGGCTCACCTGGTCGAGTGCAACGTTATTGTTCGTATTGTAGTGATGCGGAGCCGACGGCAGGTCCTTTGCAGTGTGGTTGAACGAGCCGAGTGCCATTGCGGACAGCGGTATTTCAGACTTCAGGCCTTCGCCCCCGGTCTGGGTGTATCCACCGATCTTGAATGCGCGCCCGAACTGGGTGAGCTGTGGCCCGAAGCTGCCCAGGTGACACATGGCACATGACTGGCCGGTCTGGCGGGCGAAGGCGGGTACTGCATGGGCGGGCGTTGCCGCCAGCAGCAAGGCCGAACCACCGACCAGGCCTATGACGCCGGGCCATATCGGCCACGATCGAATCTTCCGCGGCATGGTACCGAATCTCCATCAAAGTCGCGACGACAAATTCGTTCCCGATCCCATTGAAAGCCATGACATAGCTCAATCGGTCCGCAGCAGAAGCAAATTAATTTCGAGGAATGAGCCATTTTATGGTAAAATTGTCTAATGTCATTTCTTATCCGTCAGCAATGCAGCGCGATTTCGTCGGCCCCTTGTCGCTGGGCTCGCCCCATACCGGGCAGCGCCGGAAAAACCGGCACATGCGCCGACCACGCGCGCATAAGCCGCCCCGTTCACGCATACAGGCGAACGCAACGACCATACAGGCGAACGCAACGACGCCGGGCCATCCGGCTTTGATACCGGCCCGCATCATCGCTGATCCCCGGCCGCCGCCCAACCGTCGTGGCGGGCGCAGACCGGCCGCCCGCCCGGGCTGATGGCAATAGCGGCTGCCGCGGATAGCCGGCGAATTGCGCCAGCCCCGACGTCGAATGCCCGTCCGTCCGTCAAACGCTACGTGGACAGGGATGCGTTGCGGTTTGGCTGAAAGGGCTGTGTCAGCGCGCCTTCACGCCGCCCTCGTGGCGGATCTCCTGCGCCGCACTTCTCTCCACCATGGCCATCGCGGCGATCTTGCCTGACCTGGCGAAGGTCAATGTCAACGGCACGCGGTCGCCTGCCGTCAGCGCGTGCTTCAGGTGAATCAGCCTGACGCCCAGGACACCAGGCTTCAGCGCCAGGGTCTTGCCGGAGAGAACCGGCAGCGACCGCAGGACGCGCATCGCCGTGACGCCATGCGCGCTGGTCATCTGGTATAGTTCCGCCTTCTCCGCCGCCGGTGAACTGACGCCGATCAACTGGTCGGGGCCGCCATGATCCGTAATCGTCAGATAGACCAGGCCGGTTTGCCCGGCCATCGCCGGACGTGTCCAGGCGTGCTGAACCTGAACCAGATGCTGGACCGCCATCGCGGTCAGCGGCAGGCACAGCACGCATAGTCCGATCAGCCACCGGCGCATCGCATCCCTCGCTTGTCGTCCCCCCTTCAGCTTGCCGGCGCGATCGCCCGCTGCAAGACGTTCGGGCAAGACATCGCGCATCCTTGCACCGCCGGCCCCGGACCGCGGCAGATGCGACATGCAAGGAATCGTGGAGCACCTGAAACCCGTCCGGCGCGACCGCTCGGCTGCGGCGGTTATGGCGCCGCCGCCCACATGGCGCGCATGACCTGGCAGGCCCAGGCGGAGGCGCTGCTGGCGGGCAGCCCACCCGATACCGGACCAGGGCCAGCCGCCAAAGCGTTACGCCGCCACCGGTTCTGCCATGACGCCACGGGAGACCTGACCACCGCGTCGCTCTCTGGCTCCTTCCCCGCCACCGTGGTGGACTTCCCCACCCAAGGAGGAAACGCTGTGTTCAACGCGCGAGGCAGCTCGCCGGCGCCGACCTTGCGCACGCACGAATTGCCGTTCCGGGCGCTGCTGCTGTCCGGCCGGACGGATTTCTGGCGGCTGTGGTCGGTGGGCCTGGTGGTGTTCACCGTCCGCTGGCTGGAGACGATCGCCGTCGCGGTGTTCGTCTATGAGCACACGCACTCCCCGTTTCTCGTCGCCATGATGACGATGCTGCGGCTGCTGCCGATGGGGCTGTTCGGCGTCTTCACCGGCGCGGCGGCGGAACGGCTGGATCGGCGCATCGTGCTGATCGGCGTCGTGCTGATGATGGGCCTGGCGTCCGGCAGCATGGCCGCGCTGGCCTATGCCGGGCGGCTGCAGGTCTGGCACCTGGCGCTGGAAAGCTTCGTCAACGGCATGGGCTGGGCGACCGACAACCCGGTGCGGCGGGTGATGATGGGCGAGGTGGTCGGCAACGACCAGTTGGGCACCGCCATGTCGCTGGATGTCGGCGCCAGCAATGCCAGCCGCATGGTGGGGCCGACGATCGGGGGCCTGCTGCTGGCCGGCATCGGCATCCAGGGCGCCTTCACCCTCAGCGTGGTGCTGTACTGCGTCGCGCTGTACGGCGCCTGGCGCGTTTCCTACCGCAATACGGCGCCGGCAAGCAGCGGCGCCGTGCTGTCGCGCATCGCCGAGGGGCTGCGCCTGGTGCGCGGCGACCGGCGGCTGACGGGCACGCTGCTGATCACGGTGATCTACAACGTGTTCGCCTGGCCGTTCACCAGCATGGTGCCGGTGATCGGCCAGGACCGGTTGCATCTTGGCCCCGGAGGCATCGGCATCCTGGCCAGCATGGACGGGGTCGGCGCCTTCTTCGGCGCGCTGCTGCTGGCGATGTTCCTCCGACCCGCCTGGTACGGGCGCGCCTATGTCGGCGGCATCACCGCCTATCTGATCATGCTGACGGTCTTCGCCCTGGTGCCGGTGCCAATGGCCGCCGGCGGCGCGTTGCTGCTCACCGGCCTGGGCGGCGCCGGGTTCAGGACCATGCAGGCCACGCTGGTGTATCTCGCCGCACCGCCGGACATGCGCAGCCGCCTGCTGGGCGTGCTGTCGGTGTGCATCGGTATCGGGCCGGTGGGGTTCATTGCCCTGGGCCTGCTGGCCGACTCGATCGGTGCCAGCGGGGCCACGGTGGCGACCGGCATCACCGGCCTGCTCGTGCTGGCCGCCACCCGGCCGCTGTGGCGGGCGATTCTCTGACCAGCCGCCCGCCTGACCTGGCGGCCGTCAAGCCGCCCTGCCCGGAGACTTGGCGGCCGTCAAACCGGCCGCCTCGCCTGGGGGTCCGTCAGGCCGGCCGCAACCGCCCCAGCATGCTGTCCGCCCGCCGCCGGATCCGCCCGATGCGCCCCACTCCGGCCAGCCGGCGATCGAGAAACGCCAGGGTGGCGGCATCGCCCTCGCTGGTGTCCCGCAGCCAGTACAGCATGGTGGACACATAGATGCCGGTCAGGATGGCGCGCTTGGTGTACCAACTGAAGTCCGCCGAACGATCGCCGGCGGCGTGCCAGATCGCGTCCACCGTGCGGGCCGTGCAGGTCGCCGCCAGACGCGCGTTGCGCGGCAGGGCCAGCACCGCCATGGCGCGGCGCACGGCCTCCTTGTAGCCCCGGTTCTGCTCCAGACGGGTGGCGATCACCCCGCGCACCCGGGCCGGCAGCCGCGCGTCGCCCCAGTCGCGTGCCGCGGCGGCCTCCTCCATCCGGCGGTCCGCCAGGTCGCAGAACGCCTCGATCATGTCGGCCGAGCCGCCGGGAAACAGCAGCTCCGCGTCCTCCGGCGCTTCGCCGATCGCGGTCAGTCCGCGGCGCAACGCCAGATAGGTCCAGCCGTCGAACGGCACGTTGGGCAGCAACGCATCGATCGCTGCATCCCGCTCGGCACTCCGTTCCGGTGCCACGATCATTCACCGTTCCCCTGCTGCTGCGCGGCCTGCTGCGCCGCTGCCAGCCGGTTCAGTTCCTCGTTGAAGCCGAACAGCGAGAAGTTCGTCATGCGCATCGGATACAGGATCCCGTCCAGGTGGTCGTACTCATGCTGCACAACGCCGGCATGGAAGCCGGACACCTCCCGCGCGATCACGTTTCCGTCACAATCCACACCGCGATAGCGGATGCGTGGCGCCCGCGGCACTGCGGCACGCAGGCCGGGAATTGACAGGCAGCCCTCCCAGCGCAGCACCCGGTCCTCGGTCAGCAGTTCCACCTCGGGATTGATGAGCACGGAGTTGTCCACCGGGACGTCGCCCGGATCGCCATCCTCGCGCCCGCCGGGGACGCGGAACACGAACACCCGCAAAGGCACGTGCACCTGCGGCGCCGCAAGGCCGACGCCCGGCGCGTCTTCCATCGTTTCCATCATGTCCGCCACCAGGCGGCGGATTTCCGGCGCACCGGGGTCCGGCACCGGATCGCAGCGGCGCAACAGCACGGGGTGGCCCATGCGGGCGATCTTGAGAATGGCCATCGGACCTCCGAAATGGCATGGCACAAAGCGCGTTGGCGACCGCGCGGGGCCGTGTTATAGCGCCCGTCCCCGTGCCGGGCGACCCGGCGGCGGCATTCAGGCGCGTTCCCGATCGGCGGGGACGGCATGACGTAAGGAGAAGGCGGCCAAGTGCAAGTTCTGGTACGCGACAACAATGTTGATCAGGCGCTGAAGGCGCTCAAGAAGAAGATGCAGCGGGAAGGGGTTTTCCGCGAGATGAAGCTGCGGCGGCACTACGAGAAGCCGTCCGAGCGCCGCGCCCGCGAAGCTGCCGAGGCGGTTCGCCGCGCCCGCAAGCTGGAGCGCAAGCGGCTCGAACGCGAAGGCTTCTGACCCGACCCCACGAGTTTCCGCCCCGCAAGGGGCAACGACGACAGGCCGCGGCCGGGACCCAATGTCCCTTGTGCCGCGGTTGGCGTTTCCGGACAGCTTGTTGCGCCGGCCCAATTGGTTGTACGGTCCGATTGGACTTAATCAACGGCCGGCCGTGCCATGCTCGCTCCAGACCAAACCCGCCAGCAGGCGGTGTTCGACCGGCTTCGCGCCGGCATCCTGACCGGGGCGCTGGCACCGGGTGCCAGGCTACCGCCCACGCGTGCGCTCGCCGCGGAACTCGGCGTGGCGCGCCAGACCGTGGTGCTGGCCTATGAGCGCCTCGCGGCCGAGGGCTATGTCCGCGGCCGCATCGGCAGCGGCACCTTCGTCGCCAGCGACCTGCCGGACGCGGCGCCGGCGCTGGCCGCCCTTCCCCCCACCGCGGCCCATGCGCTGTCGCAGCGCGGGCTGCGGCTGGCCGCGGTGCCGGTGGCCGCCGTGGCACGTGATGCCACGGCGGGCCTGCTGCTGGCCGGCGGCCTGCCTGCGCCGGACCTGTTCCCCGCCACCGCCTGGGCCCGCTGCTTCAACCGCGTGCTGAAGGCATGGCCGCCGGACCTGGGCGCCTATCCGCCGCCGCAGGGCCTGCACGCGCTGCGCAGCCAGATCGCCGCGCATCTGGCCGCCACCCGCGGCCTGGTCGCCGACCCCGGCTGCATCGTCATCACCGCCGGCACCCAGCAGGCGCTGCGGGCCGCCGCCGACCTGCTGCTGGACCCGGGTGACGCGGCCTGGGTGGAGGACCCGGGCTACATTGCCGGTCGCGGCGCGCTGATCGCCGCCGGCGCCCAGCCAGTGCCGGTGCCAAGCGATACCGAGGGGATGGATGTGGCCGAGGGAATCCGGCTGGCGCCGACGGCTCGATTGGCCCTGGTGGCCCCGTCCCATGCCACGCCTCTGGGTGGACCAATGCCGGTGGCTCGGCGGCTGGCGCTGCTGGACTGGGCGACGCGCGCCAATGCCTGGGTGCTGGAAGACGACTGCGATTCGGAATTCCGCTGGGAAGGCCACCCGCTGCCGCCGCTGGCCAGCCTGGACCGCTCCGGCCGGGTGATCTACTGCGGCACCTTCAGCAAGACCCTGGCGCCGGCGCTGCGCCTGGGGTTCGCCGTGGTGCCGGCGCCGCTGGTGCCCGCCTTCGTCCGCCTGCGCACCCTGATGGACCGCGGCACCGATGCGCTGGGCCAGGCGGCATTGGCCGAATTCATGCGCGAAGGCCTGCTGGGCCCGCACATCCGCCGCGTGCGCACCGAATACGCCCGCCGCCGCGCCGCGGTGCTGGCCGCGCTCCGACGGCACGCACCACAGGTCACGCCGATCCCCGCCCTGGGCGGCCTGCACATGGTGGCGCAACTGCCGGACGGGATGGACGAAGCGGCGGTCGCCGCCGCCTGCCGCAGCCGCGGCCTGGCGGTCGCACCGCTGCGTGCCTACTACGTTGGTCCGCCGCGGCTGAATGGACTGGTGATCGGCTTCGCCACCACGCCGGTTGCCCTGGCCACCGAGGCAGCGCGCCGGCTCGCCCAGGCACTGAAGTCCGCCGGCTGACCCGGCCCCCGGTCGCCGCAGCGGCCGGTCACGCCCCCGGCGTTGCGCTCTCGTCACCGCATTGTCATTGGGTAACCCGTTACCCAACGCGCTTCTGAGTGGACGCACCGGCATCGCGCACGGCTTGCTGGCGCCACTCATCCCCGCGCCATCCGTCCCGGCGCCATCCGTCCCGGTGAAGTGGAGGAAACGCATGCGCATGCGCTCGCCCGTCTCGCGGCATTCCCGCCTTCGCTCGGTGCTGCGGAGAGCGTGGTTGCCGGCGCTGATCGCCGTGCCGGCTTTCGCGCACGCTCCGCTCCATCGCGCCACGGCCGCGGCGCTGCGGCCGCCGGTGACGCCGGCCTGCATTTCCTCACCCTATGGAAAGCGTGTGCTGCCGAACCGTCCGCTGGCCG
Source organism: uncultured Alphaproteobacteria bacterium (assembly GCA_963721065.1). Taxonomy (GTDB): domain Bacteria; phylum Pseudomonadota; class Alphaproteobacteria; order Acetobacterales; family Acetobacteraceae; genus CAWBLP01. Next base: position 1,261,421 of record CAVRHO010000002.1, on the reverse strand, counting down.
GCACGTTCCATAATGGGATCGACCTGCCCGCGCCGGCAGGGGCGACGGTGCACGCGGTAGCGGCCGGCCGGGTGATCCGCGCCCAGCGCCGCGGGCCCGGCGGGTTGGAGCTGCTGGTGCAGCATCACGGATTTGTCGGTGTTTACAGCCATCTCGGCTCGATCGCCCCGGCCATTGCCGAGGGCCATTTCCAGGTGCGCGCCGGACAGAAACTGGGGGTGGTCGGCCATTCCGGCGTGACCTACGGCATGCACCTGTTCTTCGCGATGGAGCGCGACGGAAAGTTCGTGGACCCCGCATCCTACCTGGATATCGCGCTCTGCCACGCCGGACTGCGACGCCGGTCCGACATGCTGGCCAGTGACGGAAAAATCCCGCCGACCCGGCGCTTCGGCTCGCGGGTACGCCGCATCCTGTACGCCCGGAAGTGACGGCATCGGCGCGGCGGAACCGCCCCGGGCGCGCAGTGCCGCACTGCCCGGAACGGCACGCCATCGCTCAGCGCTTCAGGGCCGGGTCTTCATCCTTCGCATGGCGCTTGCCGGCCTCCTCGGCCTGGCGAAGCTTGTCGCCTTCGGCACCTTCGACAGCGCGTTCCGCGTCATGCGCGGCCTTGTCCACCTTGCCGCTCTCGGCAAACCGCTTCTGGTCGCGGTCGTAGTCGCGGGCAGCCGTCCAGTTGCCCTCGCCTTCGTTCTTCTGCTCGGCCATCGCGGATTCTCCTTTCTCTGCACCCGTTGAGGTGTTGGGGAGAAACACGCCGGGGCAGGTACGGTTCCGCCCGGCAAACGCCGGCAGCCCCTGGTTCCGGGTAAGGTCCATGCGAATTCCCCCGCCGCAGCGAAAGAACATGTCGGGACACGCCGGCCGGACGAAATCCAGGAGCGGTGCAATCGTACACCACCATGTCCCGACAACAAGTTAACCATTTTCTGGTTAATTTCCCCTATTGCATTGCACAATCATGGTTTTTCCCGGCAACGACTTGTCGCCCCTCCCTGCCCGAGGCTAGGTGTGCGCCATCGACCGGCAAACCGGGGCGGGGAGAGGGCCAATGGCGCAAGCGGCGGAAACCAGGAAGCGCGGCAGGGCGCGGCAGCCGTCAGCCGACAAGGAACATCTGCTTCAGGCGTATCGCAGCATGCTGCTGATCCGCCGTTTCGAGGAGAAGGCAGGCCAGCTTTACGGCATGGGCCTGATCGGCGGCTTCTGCCACCTGTATATCGGCCAGGAAGCGGTCGTGGTGGGCATGCAGATGGCGCTGGAGCAGGGCGACCTGATCGTCACCTCCTATCGCGACCACGGCCACATGCTGGCCAGCGGCATGGACCCGCGCGGCGTGATGGCGGAGCTGACGGGACGCGCGACCGGGTATTCCCGGGGCAAGGGCGGCTCGATGCACATGTTCAGCAAGGAGAAGAACTTCTTCGGCGGACACGGCATCGTCGGCGCGCAGGTCAGCATCGGCACCGGCCTGGGCTTCAGCAACTGGTACCGCGGCAATGACCGCGTCGCGCTGACCTATTTCGGCGAGGGCGCGTCCAACCAGGGCCAGGTGTTCGAAAGCTTCAACCTGGCAGCGCTGATGAAGCTGCCGGTGGTCTACATCATCGAGAACAACAAGTACGGCATGGGCACCTCGGTGGAGCGCGCCTCCGCCTCGAAGGACCTGTCGAAGAACGGGGCGCCCTGGGGCATTCCCGGCGTGCAGGTGGACGGCATGGACGTGCTGGCCGTGCGGGAAGCCGGCGCGCAGGCGGTGGCGCACTGCCGGGCGGGCAAGGGGCCGTTCCTGCTGGAAATGAAGACATATCGGTACCGTGGGCACTCCATGTCCGACCCGGCGCGCTATCGCACCCGCGAGGAGGTGCAGATGATGCGCACCCAGCACGACTGCCTGGAGAACGCACGGCACAAGCTGGACTCGCTGGGCGTGGATGAGGCCGAGGTGAAGAAGATCGACGACGCGATCAAGCGCCAGGTGCAGGACGCCGCCGATTTCGCGCAGCAGAGTCCGGAACCCGACCTGTCGGAGCTCTACACCGACGTGCTGCTGGAGGGCTGAGCGATGGCGACGCAGATCCTGATGCCGGCGCTGTCGCCGACCATGACCGAGGGCAAGCTCGCCAAGTGGCTCAAGAACGTCGGCGACGAGGTGCACGCCGGCGACGTGATTGCCGAGATCGAGACCGACAAGGCGACCATGGAGGTCGAGGCGGTCGATGAAGGCCAGTTGGCGCAGATCCTGGTGGGCGAAGGCACCGAAGGCGTGGCGGTGAACACGCCGATCGCAGTGCTGGCGGCGAACGGCGAGGATGCCGCCGCCGCGGCCGCCGCTGCCACCCCGCCGCCGCCGGCCACGCCGGCCGAACCGAAAGTGGCGGCGGAAGCCGAGGACGTGAAGGCGATCGCCGACCGGGGCGCGCAGGGCCAGCGCGCCCCGGCGCTGGAAGCGGCGCCCGCACCGGAGCAGGACTGGGGCCCGACCAAGCCGATCACCGTGCGCGAAGCGCTGCGCGACGCCATGGCGCTGGAGATGCGCCGCGACCAGGACGTGTTCCTGATCGGCGAGGAAGTCGCGCAGTACCAGGGCGCGTACAAGATCAGCCAGGGATTGCTGGACGAATTCGGCGACCGCCGGGTGATCGACACGCCGATCACCGAGCACGGCTTCACCGGCATGTCGGTCGGCGCGGCGCTGAACGGCCTGAAGCCGATCGTCGAGTTCATGACCTTCAACTTCGCCATGCAGGCGATGGACCAGATCATCAACTCCGCGGCGAAGACGCTGTACATGTCCGGCGGCCAGATGGGCTGCCCGATCGTGTTCCGCGGCCCGAACGGCGCAGCGGCCCGCGTCGCGGCACAGCACTCGCAGTGCTACGCAAGCTGGTACGCGCATGTGCCGGGCCTGAAGGTGCTGGCGCCGTGGTCCTCGGCCGATGCGAAGGGCCTGCTGCGCGCGGCGATCCGCGATCCAAACCCGGTGATCGTGCTGGAGAACGAGATCCTCTACGGCCACACCTTCGACTGCCCGGTGGATGACGACTTCGTCCTGCCGATCGGCCGAGCGAAGGTGGAGCGCGCGGGCGATCGCGTGACGATCGTTGCGTTCAGCATCATGGTCGGCGTGGCGATGCAGGCCGCAGAAGAACTGGCGAAGCAGGGCATCGAGGCGGAGGTGATCAACCTGCGCTCCCTGCGTCCGCTGGACACCGCCACCATCGTGCAGAGCGTGAAGAAGACCAACCGCATCGTCACCGTGGAGGAAGGCTGGCCCTATGCCGGCATCGGCGCCGAAGTGGCGATGCAGGTGATCGAGCACGCCTTCGACTGGCTGGATGCGCCGCCGGTGCGCGTGCACGGCGTGGACGTGCCCCTGCCCTACGCCGCCAACCTGGAGAAACACGCGCTGCCGCAGCCCGAATGGGTGGTCGATGCCGTGAAGAAGATCGTCTGAGGGGGGCGGAACGACATGGCGACCAACATCCTGATGCCGGCGCTGTCGCCCACCATGACGGAAGGCACGCTGACCCGCTGGCTGAAGAAGGAAGGCGACCAGGTCTCCGCCGGCGACCTGATTGCCGAGATCGAGACCGACAAGGCCACCATGGAAGTCGAAGCCGTCGATGAAGGCGTGCTCGGCCGCATCCTGGTGCCCGACGGCACGGAAGGCGTGAAGGTGAACGACCCGATCGCCATTCTGGTGGACGACGGCGAGGAGGTGCCGTCCGGCGCCGTCACCCCCCCGGCGGTGCAGGCCGCCGCGGCGCCCGAGCCACCGGCGCCAACCCCGGCCCCGGGAAACCGCACCGGTGGCCCGGTGCCGCAACCGGCACCCGCCCGTGCCGGCGGTGATGCGCCGCCGTCCGGTTCGGCTGCTCCGGCGCCGCAGTCCGCACCGGCGGCGCAGCCGGCATCGACCACGCAAACGGCACCGGCAGAAACGGCGGCCCCGCAACCGGCACCGGCCGCACGCGGCGGCAACGGCCACGACGCCGGTGGGGAGCGGATCTTCGTCTCGCCCCTGGCGCGGCGCATGGCGCAGCAGGCGGGGCTGGATCTGCGCGCGCTGAAGGGCAGCGGGCCGAACGGGCGGATCGTCAAGGTGGATATCGAGGCGGCGATGCAGCGTGGCCCGGCCGCCGCCCCTGCCCCGGCCGCGCAACCCGCAGCGGCGCCGGCGGCGGCTGCCGCGCCTGTGGGACGCGCCGCCGCGCCGGCCATCACCGCGCCGCACAAGCTGGTGCCGCACAGCAGCATGCGGAAGGTCATCGCCCGCCGGCTGACCGAGGCGAAGTCCACGATCCCGCATTTCTACGTGTCGATGGACATCGAGATCGACGCGCTGAACGCGATGATCGCCCAACTGAACGCGAAGGCGCCGAAGGAGGGGCCGGGCGCCTACCTGATCACCATCAACGACATGGTCATCAAGGCCACCGCCGCCACGCTGCGCCGCGTGCCGACGGTGAACGCCAGTTGGACCGACGACGGAATCGCCATCTACGACGACGTGGATATCAGCGTCGCGGTCGCGATCCCGGACGGGCTGATCACGCCGATCATCCGCAAGGCCGACCAGAAGGGCCTGGCGACGATCAGCCGCGAGATGAAGGACCTGGCCACCCGCGCCCGCGCCGGCAAGCTGAAGCCGGAGGAGTTCCAGGGCGGCGGGTTCTCCATCTCCAACATGGGCATGTTCGGCGTGTCGGAGTTCTCCGCCATCATCAACCCGCCGCAGTCGGCGATCCTGGCGGTGGCGGCCGGGCAGAAGCGGCCGGTGGTGAAGAACGACACGCTGGCGATCGCCACGGTGATGACCTGCACGCTGAGCGTGGATCACCGCGTGGTGGACGGCGCCCTGGGCGCACAATGGCTGCGCGAGTTCAAGCGGATCGTGGAGGACCCGCTGAGCCTGATGCTGTGATGGCGTGGAACTGTGAGGCGGATGTTGACTCGGAGTTGTGGGTCAAGCGCTGGGGCACGACACCCGCGTGAGCAGGACGCCGCCATCGTCATGGCCGGCGAAGGCCGGCCATCCACGTCTTCTTCTCACGCAAGCGTATCATAGAGGTCCAGCCAGTCGGGGTTCTGCGCCGTGATGAGGCGCGCCTTCCAGGCACGTGGCCAGTGCTTCAGCGTCTTCTCGCGCTGGATCGCGCGGAGCATGTCGTCGAACGGTTCGGTGTACATCAGGCCAGTCAGCCCATAACGACGCGTGAATCCGTCGCACAGCCCCTCCCGGTGTTCGTACGCGCGGCGCGCGAGGTTATTGGTCACGCCGCTATACAGCGTGCCGTGCGGCCGGTTTGCCATGATGTAGATCCAGCCTGCGGGCATACAGCCGCATCCTGAAAAGAAACGACTAACAAACCGTAAGCGCGCTCCATTTACCGTCATGGCCGGGCTCGTCCCGGCCATCCACGTCTTTTCTTACCTCTCGCAGGAAAGACGTGGATGGCCGGCCTTCGCCGGCCATGACGGTGGTGGTTCCGGTGCTGCCGCTCAACCCCGCCGGAGAACGCAGTGACGAGCCCGCCCTGCATCATCCGTCCCGCCACCCCGGCCGACATCCCCGACGTGCTGCGCCTGGTCCGCGCGCTGGCGGAGTACGAGCGCCTGCTCGCCCACGTCACCGCCACCGAGGCGGACTTCCACGCTGCCCTGTTCGGCTCACAACCCCGCGCCCACGCCTTTCTCGCCGAACGCGACCAAGGCAACCCGGGCCACGCGAGCAGCCCAGGCCACGCGAGCAGCCCAGGCCACGCGAGCAACGCCGGCCACCAAGGCAACGCAAGCGACGCAGGCAACGCCCGTCCCGTCGGCCTCGCGCTGTGGTACTACACCTTCAGCACCTTCACCGGCCGCCCCGACATCTTCCTGGAAGACCTGTTCGTCGAACCACAACACCGCGGCGCCGGCATCGGCCGGGCGCTGCTCGGCCGCCTGGCGCAGCAGGCAATGGCCGACCGCTGCCGGCGCATCGAGTGGCGCGTGCTGAACTGGAACCAGCCGGCAATCGATTTCTACACGCGCATCGGCGCCAAACCGATGCAGGACTGGCACGTGCGGCAACTGGACGGCAACGCCCTGGCCGCGCTGGCGCAAGGAGTGTCCCATGCCTGACCAGAGTTTCGACCTGATCGTCCTCGGCGGTGGCCCCGGCGGCTACGTCGCCGCCATCCGCGCCGCGCAGCTCGGCATGAAAACCGCCGTGGTGGAACGCGAACATCTCGGCGGCATCTGCCTCAACTGGGGCTGCATCCCCACCAAGGCGCTGCTGCGCACCAGCGAGATCAACCACCTGCTGCACCACCTGCCCGACTACGGATTCGCGGCTGTGAAGCCACAGTTCGACCTGGACAAGGTGGTGAAGCGGTCGCGCGCGGTGGCGAAGCAACTGTCCTCCGGCGTGGCGCACCTGCTGCGCAAGAACAAGGTCACGGTGTTCGACGGTGCCGGCAAGCTCGCCGGCAAGCAGACGCTGGCGGTGGAGAAGGACGGCAAGCCGGTCGCCACCCTGAAGGCCCCGCACATCATCCTGGCCACCGGCGCCCGCGCGCGCGAACTGCCGGGGCTGGAGGCGGACGGCAAGCTGGTGTGGACCTACAAGCAGGCGATGGTGCCGACCGAGTTCCCCAAGTCGCTGCTGGTGATCGGCTCCGGCGCGATCGGCGCGGAGTTCGCCAGCTTCTACCTGAACATGGGCGCGCAGGTGACCCTGGTGGAAGTGCTGCCGCGCATCCTTCCCGTCGAGGACGAGGAAATTTCCGCCTTCGCCCACAAGGCGTTCGAACGCCAGGGCATGAAGATCATGACCGGCGCCGCGGTGAAAGGCCTGAAGAAGAACGGCAACAACGTCACGGTTACCGTTGAAACCAACGGCAAGGCGCAGGAGGTCACGGTGGACCGCGTGATCTCCGCCGTCGGCATCGTCGGCAATACCGAGAATATCGGCCTGGAGAACACGGCGGTGAAGGTGGAGCGCACCCACGTGGTGATCGACGAATACTGCCGCACCGGCGAACCCGGCGTGTATGCCATCGGCGACCTGTGCGGCCCGCCCTGGCTGGCGCACAAGGCAAGCCATGAAGGCGTGCTGTGCGTCGAGCAGATCGCCGGCCAGAACGACGTGCACCCGATGGACGTACGCAACATCCCCGGCTGCACCTATTGCCGCCCGCAGGTCGCGTCGGTTGGCCTGACCGAGGCGCGCGCGAAGGAAGCCGGCTACACGGTAAAAGTCGGCCGCTTCCCCTTCATCGGCAACGGCAAGGCCATCGCGATGGGGGAGCCGGAGGGCATGGTGAAGACCGTCTTCGACGCGAAAACCGGCGAACTGCTCGGCGCTCATATGGTCGGCGCGGAGGTTACGGAAATGATCCAGGGCTACACCATCGCCCGCACCCTGGAGAGCACCGAAGCCGAACTGATGCACACCATCTTCCCGCATCCGACGGTCAGCGAGACGATGCACGAGGCGGTGCTGGACGCATACGGGCGGGCGATCCACTTCTGATCGCCGCGGGGACAGGCGCCCAGCGGGCAAAGCTCGGTCGCAGCCTCATGCAGACCCAATCAGGGGGTGGCGGACATCCACCGCTCCCCGCCCGCGTGGCAGACCGGCCCACGCCGGCGGCGCATCGGGCGACCTAACGCGCCCGGCTGACCGTGTAATCCGCCACGTCGATCAGCGACCGCCGCCAGGTGCTGTCGGGGAACACGCCGAGCGCCGTCTTGGCCGCATCGGCGAAACGCGCGGCCCGCGCCAGCGTGGCACCGATCGCATCGCGTTCGGCCATCAGCCGCATCGCTTGGTCCAGATCGGCCTCTACCTGCTCGCTGGCCTCGATGGTTCGCCGCCAGAAGGTCTGCTCGTCCGCTTCACCCGCCTGGTAGGCGACCAGGACCGGCAGGGTGATCTTGCCCTCGCGGAAGTCGTCGCCCACGGTCTTGCCCAGCGTCGCCTGGTCCGCCGCGTAGTCCAGCGCATCGTCCACCAACTGGAAGGCGATGCCGAGGTTCATGCCATAGTCCGCCAGCGCCCGCTCCTCGGCCTCCGGCCGGTCGGCCACCACGGCCCCCACCTGGCAGGCCGCGGCGAACAGCGCGGCGGTCTTGCCCTTGACCACTTCCAGGTAGCGCTCTTCCGAGGTGGACAGATCGTTCTGCGTGACCAACTGCAGCACCTCGCCTTCGGCGATGGTGGCGGCGGCCTGCGACAGGATGTCCAGCACCTTCAGAGAGCCGTCCTGCACCATCAATTGAAAGGCACGGGCAAACAGGAAGTCGCCCACCAGCACCGACGCCTTGTTGCCGAACACCGCATTGGCCGACGCCAGGCCGCGCCGCAACTGGCTTTCGTCCACGACGTCGTCATGCAGCAGCGTGGCGGTATGGATGAACTCCACGCACGCCGCCAGGTTGATATGCCGGTCGCCGGTGTAGCTGCACAGGCGCGCCGCCGCCAAAGTCAGCAACGGCCGCAACCGCTTTCCGCCGGCCGCGACGATGTGCGCCGCCAGTTGCGGGATCAGCGCAACCGGACTTTCCATCCGGGCGACGATCGCGCGGTTGCAGGCCTCCAGATCCGGCCCGACCAACGCGAGCAACGCGCTCAAGGCATCCTCATGCGGCCGTGCGGACGCGACCGACAACGACGCCACATCTGACAACAGCGGAGTGGCGACGCCCACGCTCTTCTCCTGGCTCGATGTTATGTTGAACGGGCATTATCGGGTCGATCCGGCGACGGTCAAGGACACCATCGATTGCCAAACGGCCAGGCAGCCCACACGATACCGGCATGCGCGTGATCGTCACCTCGAACGATCCAGTCCGTCTCTCGTTCCTGGCCGCCCTGCTGGCGGATGCCGGGATCGAGGCGGTGCTGCTCGACACGCATACCAGTATTGTGGAAGGCAGTATCGGCGCGATTCAGCGGCGCCTGGTCGTGGCCTCCGACGACTACAGCCGGGCCCGCCGCGTGCTGAGCGATGCGGGGGAGATCGCGTGAAGCGCGCCGGCGCGCCCCGCCCTGTCCGACGAGCACGCCAGTTCCGTCGAGCGCACCAGTTCCGTCGGGCCAACCGACCCCGCCGGGCCGGCTAACCGGACCGAAAAGCAGCATGCATGTCACCGAGGGCCATCTGCTGGGCGGAAAGGTGCGGTACGCCCAACCGGCCACCGGGTTCCGCAGCGGCCTCGAGCCAGTGCTGCTCGCCGCCGCCGTGCCGGCACAGCCGGGTGAGCAGGTCCTGGAGGGCGGCAGCGGCGCCGGTGCGGCGTTGCTGTGCCTCGCTGCCCGGGTCCCGGGGATCGCCGGCGTGGGCGTGGAACAGGATCCGGGCCTGGCCGATCTGGCAAACCGCAATGCGACGGCCAATGCCGCATCTACCCTGTCCTTCATCGCCGCACGGCTGGAGGATGCCGAACTGCCTGGTCCGTTCGATCACGCGATGGCCAATCCGCCATACCACGCGCCCGCGGGAACGTCGTCGCCAGACGCCACGCGGAATGGTGCCAAGCGCGCCTACCCCGGCCTGCTTGCCGCCTGGGCCCGTCTGCTCGGCCGCACGCTCCGCCGGCATGGCACCCTGACGCTGATCCTGCCCGCCGCGCACCTGGCCGATTGCCTGCAGGCGCTGGAGGCGGCGCACTGTCCGGCAAGCGCGGTGCTGCCGCTGTGGCCGAAATCCGGGCGTGCTGCGAAGCTGATGCTGGTCCAGGGGCGAAGGCTGGGGCGAACGCCGTTGCGGTTGCTGCACGGCCTGGTGCTGCACCGACAGGACGGAGGCTTTACGCCGGAGGCCGAGGCCATCCTGCGCGATGGCGCCTCCCTGCGCTGGGACTAGTGCTGCAGCGGAACAGTTTCGACAAACCGGCGAGTCGCAACGGACAACAGGGCGGGTCCACTGAAAGACGCCGGCGAGTCACACACGACCGCGTCGCACCGAACGAATCGGGCGCCGCTGAACACCGGTATCTCGCCCGGTCTCGCGCCCCGGCCTCAATCCGTATCCGGATGCCGCAGATGCCAGAGTCGCTCATGCGCGGCGACCAGGCTTTCCATGTTGCGCCGACGTGTGCCGTCCGGCGTCAGCGGACGCCGTGTCAGCATCATCTCCAGCACGTGCAACAGTTGCTCGGCCACCTCGAAGTCACCCTGGTCGCAGGCATGGTGAAACGCGATCAGAATCTTGTCGGAAAGCCGACGGCTGTACCGTGGCGCGCTGCCGGAGGTCGAAGCGTCCCTGGTGACGTCACGGTCAGCCTGCGTCACTGTCACCTCCGCCCCGCCCGCAGATTCAAGGGTGGTCGCCATCTGATCCCAGTCCCGTTTCCTGTCAGCCTTGCTCCAGATGCCACGCGACATGGCGGGCCATGCGTCGTTCACGCTCTATGCCCGTCCCACAGCTTGGATGCGTCGCAGAATGACATAACCCTGATCACCATCCTTCAGCCGCTGGCAGCAAAGCGTTATCCCTGTGCGATTCACGCGTTACTTGTGCTCATCGAGCCGCACGCGACCAGATAGCCCGCGCGGGATCATCATGATACGCGGAAACGCCTCGCCCCGCCAGGGCGAACGTTCCTAATCCAGGCAAAATTCGCGGGAATTTGGACGCACCGAGGCGTCGTTGCTACACCTCGGCAGGCGCCGCAGGCGGGGCGGCGAAGGCCTCCTCCCACGATCCGGTTGTGGACGCTTTGCTGTACTCCGTGGCGCGATTCTCAAAAAAGTTGGCATGCTCCACGGCGTTCAACATTTCATCAAGCCAAGGCAACGGAATGCGGGCGACATGGAACAGCGGGTTGAGGCCAAGCTGCACCAGGCGGCGATCGGCGATATAGCGGATGTACTGCTTCACCTCGTCGGCGGTCAGCCCATGCACCGCGCCCTGCTCGAAGGCGAGGTCGATGAACGCATCTTCGTGATCCACGATGGTGGCGCAGGTCAGGTACAGCTCGCGTTTCAGGTCCTCGCCCCAGATTTCCGGGTTTTCGTGCACAAACGTACGGAACAGGCGGATGATCGAGTTGCAGTGCAGAGTCTCGTCGCGCACCGACCAGGAGATGATCTGGCCCATGCCCTTCATCTTTCCCCAGCGCGGAAAGTTCAGCAGGATCGCGAAGGATGCGAACAACTGAAGCCCCTCGGTGAAGGCGCCGAACGCGGCCAGCGTCCGGGCGATGTCGAACTTGGACTCGACCGAGAAGCCCTGCATGTAGTCGTACTTGTCCTTCATCTCCTTGTATTTCAGAAACGCCTGGTACTCGATCTCCGGCATGCCGATCGTATCGAGCAGGTGACTGTAGGCGGCGATATGCACCGTCTCGATGTTGGAGAACGCGGACAGCATCATCAGCACTTCGGTCGGTTTGAACACCCGCGCGTAGTGCTTCATATAGCAGTTGTTCACCTCGACATCCGCCTGGGTGAAGAAGCGGAAAATCTGCGTCAGCAGGTTGCGCTCGGCGTCGGTCAGGTTGCGGTGCCAGTCCTTGACGTCGTCAGCCAGCGGCACTTCCTCGGGCAGCCAGTGCACGCGCTGCTGGATCAGCCAGGCCTCGTGAGCCCACGGATAGCGGAACGGCTTGTACACCGGGTTTTCGGTCAGCAGGTCGAACCTGACCGGATGCTCGTCGGCGCTGGGGGCCATTCCGTCCATGCGGGAATCCTTCCGAACTCGTAAACTTCACACAGCCTAGTACATGCATGCCGAGTTTGGGAACCACATCGCAACGGCGCCGCCGCCCCGGATACAACGGAGACCTCCGACAGGGCATGCGGAGGAATTGCGTTTCGCGCAACGACGGCGTGGGCCGCGCGCCTGCACCCGCCACGACGTAACCCGGCGCGCCAGCGGCTGCGCGGCAGTGTCAGCGAAGCCGGATTCGGACAGGAGCCCGGCGGGGCCCGGCCCTTCGTGGCGAACCCGGGGCCCACGGCCGCGGTTGGCGGGCGTCACCCGGGAACCGGGTTCCATGCCGGTAGAGATCGTACTCGGCGACAGACCGCGGCACCCGGTCGTCCACGCGACGCCGGCCACTACCGCGCGCCGCGGCCGGCCACTCCTGCCGAAATCCGGGGTTCGACGGGTTAGCGCCCCTTTTCCGCCAGCGACTTCACCTCATCCATCGCCTCGGCGAAGCGCTTGTTCAGCAACTCCAGTGCCTCGGCGTTGGAGTGCTGGATCAGGTCGCGCATCTCGTTCATATGCGTCACCGCGCGCTGATAGGCCTGCTTCAGCATATCGGCCTGCTTGGCCGCCCTGTCCTGCGGCGCCTCCACCGAGGCCAGCGACTTCATCGCCTCGGTCAGTTCGGTCATGCTTTGCTGCATGATTTCCATGTGCCGGCGCGCCACCGCCTGGGCACCTTCCATCGCCACTTTGTTCGCCGCAGTAAGCGTCTCCATGTTGCGCCGGTTGGCGGCGAGGAACACCTCCATGTCGGGCACTTTCGGAAGCTTCATGTCGCCGAACAGCTTGGTGAAGTCAGGGAACGCGGCGGCGCCCGGCGTCGACTGCGGACCATTGGCCATGGCTCACCCTCCTGTGCTCATTGTGCAGATGCCCCGACCCTACGTCAGCGCGCGGCCTGTCGCCACTCACGGCGTGGGTGATTTCGTCGGCATCCCCTCCGGCGGGCCGGCCGGGGCTTCGCCGGTCAGTTCCGCCTCGGCGGATGCATCCATCCCGCGCCGGCGCATGCCGCCGCCCAGCCACCCGGCAGCACGTTCGGCACGCTGCAGCGCCGTATCCAGCGCGGCCATGGTGGTGGACAGATCGGCGGAATCGTCGCGTTCCCAGGTACGCACCGTCCACAGCCAGACGCCCATCAGGCCGCGCACCCGCAGTTCGCCACGCACGCCGCGCGTGTTGACGTCGGCGGCTTCCAGCATCCACCGCATGCTGCGCCGGGTTGCCAACGCCAGCAGCAACGCCGTCGGCGGATCTGCCGGCAGGGTGCGCAGCAATGCCAGCACCCCGGCGCGCTGCGCCTGCAGGGCGTCGAAGCGGCGCATCAGCAGGTCGAACAGCCGGTCGCGTACCGGCCCTTCCGCCGGGGCACCCGCCAGCGCCATCTGGTCGGCCATGCGGCCAAACCGCAGCAGCACCATCGGGCGTGCCGGGAATCGCTCACGCGCCCGGTCCAGCGGCAGTTCTGCCGCGCGGGCCGCGGCGGCAACGCTGACCTGCGCCCAGCCACGTTCGGCGGCCAGGTGGAAGGCCGAAGCGATCAGCGCCGAGTTCGAACTCCGCATCCGTCATGCTGCTAACATGGGCGCAAATGCGCCGGCTGTCAGCCCCGGCACGATCGGCCATGCCGGCCGGCGCCGCTGTTGGTTACCCCGCCAGTTCACGCGACCGCTCCGTGGCGTGGCGCACGGCCCGGCTGAGAGCCTCCGGCCAGGCATCCGGCGCCATCAGCACGCGCAACGCGGCCTCGGTGGTGCCGCCGGGGCTGGTGACCGCCTTGCGCAGCGCCGCGGCGTCCTCCGGACTGGCCGCCAGCAGGGCGCCCGACCCGGCCACCGTCTGCCGGGCCAGCAGCCGGGCCAGGTCGGCGGGAATGCCCTGTTCCATCGCGGCCTGTTCCAACAGTTCCGCCAGCAGGAACACGTAGGCCGGGCCACTCCCCGACACCGCCGTCACCGGGTCCAGCAGGTCCTCCCGTTCGGCCCAGGCAACCGCGCCGATCGCCTGCAGCAGCGTGTCGCACAGCGTGCGCTGGGCCGCGGTCACGCCAGGTCCGGCGCAGGCCACGGTGATACCCTGGCGCACCGCCGCCGGGGTGTTGGGCATGGCGCGTACCACCGCCGCGTTGGCGCCGAGCGGCGCCTGGATGCCGGAAATGGTGCGGCCGGCCATGATGGAGAGGAACACGGCCTTGCCGGCAAACCGCGCATAGGCCGGCAGTGTCGCGGCGGCATTCTGCGGCTTCACGGCCAGCACCACCGCGGCCGGCGCGAACCCGGGCGGCAGGGCGGTGGGATCGGCCAGGACGCTCAGGTCGGGGCCGGCATGCCGGGTCGCATCCGGTGCCGGATCGATGGCGACGGACGGCGCCAGGCCACGTTCCCGCCAGCCGGCCAGCAAGGCACTGCCCATGCGGCCGCAGCCGACCAGCAGGATCGGCGGGATTGTTCCGCCCCCGCTCATGGCCGGGCGTCCCGTGCCGGGGACAGGTGTGCTGCATTGCCCATGGTATGCTCCTACAGCGCGGTAGCCGCGATGGATCCTATCTAACGGGCCTGGCGGCGAACGACCAAATTCCCGGCGCGGGCAAGCCGGTTCGGCGTGCGAACGCCCGCACGGCCGGAGAGGTCGCCACACGGCGCAGGCAAGCTGCGGCGGCGGCCGGTCAAGGCTCGCCGGGTCGGCGTCGCCAGAGCCACGTGCGCCGGTGCCGCGCGGATCGGGGCAACCCGGTGCGAATGCCATGAGAGAACGTCAGGCCGGCCCCATGCTCGTGGGCAAGCCAAGGCCGGTCTGCTCGCCCAGCAGACCGGGGTTGGCGGGGACCGTTTCCGCAAGTTCTTCCACGCGTCGCGGCTCGGGCGCCGGGCGGCGGCGGCGCATCCAGGCAAAGCTGGTCAGTATCCGGCGCCCTTGGCTTTCCACCGTATGGAACAGCAGCGCTGCAACGCCGATGATGACCGCATAGAAGAACGCCAGCGCCAGCACGTGGCCGAACGGCCCCACGCGCACGACCAGCCACCCGCTGAGTTGCATCTCCGCGCCGATAAAGTGCGTGTGGGCGAGATAGATGGAATACGACCAGACGCCCAGGATGTACGGCAGGGGCGAGCCGAGCAGGCGTGCGATCGGGGTCGCCTCGGCCATTGCGACGAGGACCAGCAGCGGAAACAACAGTTCGATCAGCAGGTCGGTCCGGGGCAGGCACAGCAGCACCAGCGTCGCAGCGACCACGCCGGCCCCGACGAGCCGGTAACCGGCGAGCCGCATCACCCGTTCGTCCTGGCTTGCGCGGTAGGCGAGCAGCCCCAGGGTGAAGCCGGCCAGGCAGCGCAGCAACGGCAAAGGCCCCTGTGCGACATAGATATCCAGGATGCCGTGGCGCCACGGCGTGACCTGCCCGAACGTGGCGGCCAGCCACACCAGCGGCAGGAAGCTCAGCAGGCCGAACAACACGGCGGTGCGTCGCCGCGCCCGGACTGTGACCAGCAGCAACAGCGGAAAGAGCAGGTAGGCGGCCCACTCGGTGGAGATCGACCAGGTGGGACCGCCCAACGACGCCGCGAGTTCCCAGCCGTCGAGCATCATGAGGTCGGCGGACGTGGTCCACACTGGATGCGGCATCGGCTCGTGCTTCATCAGGGCGACGGCCAGGCCGGCGCACACCGCGACCGCGAGCAGCGGCCAGACACGTGCAAAGCGTCGCATGAGGAAATCGGCATAGGTGCGCCAGTTGAATGCGCCGAGCATTGCCTGGCTGTACACCATCGCAAGCGTGTAGCCGCTGAGAACGAAGAACAGATCGACCGCGAGATAGCCGTGCAACAGCAGGTTGTCGAACGGACCGGCCTGGGTACAGCACACGCTGG
This sequence comes from uncultured Alphaproteobacteria bacterium, assembly GCA_963721065.1. Lineage (GTDB taxonomy): Bacteria > Pseudomonadota > Alphaproteobacteria > Acetobacterales > Acetobacteraceae > CAWBLP01. The sequence continues at coordinate 1,245,844 of CAVRHO010000002.1, read as the reverse complement.
CGACCTGGAAGTGATACACCATGATCGTGCAGGCGGCGATGCCGCGAAGGCCGGTCAGCGCGCGGATTTCGCGCCTGGCGCCTTGCCCGTGCGCGGGACGCGGAGCGGTTGGAGCGGCAACCGGGACTTGCAGCGCCGGGGGAACGATCCTTGTACCACGCAACATCCCTCATCCCCGACTGGAGAAACGCTCACTCTGGCCACCGCATGATTGACCTATATATAATTATTGACTTTCGTCTAATTCTCTCAAAGTCTTTTCTCATGCCAAAGAAGCAACATGATGGGGTGCATCACAATCGACATTCGATGTATGATCGTTTTTATTGAATGGCCCGATGTAGACCTCAAGCTGATATTCCCATCACGTTGCCCGCCCGTCAATCATCCAGTTGCGCGAACGTCAGCCAAGCAGATACGCCTGTATCAGCCTGCCAGGCGGGTACAGGCGTACCGCGGGGCAAATCCTTCGCACGCACTGACGTGACAATGGGACGTCGTCTGCGGCCGGCCGGCATCTGTCACGTGCAGGCGCCTATCGGTCAAAGTGGCTCGACGCAGTTCAGTTTCGGCGCCGGGGTTTTGCGACCCGGCCTGGGGAACATCACCCCGGCGACCCCGCCGCCATGCCGGGCCAGCACGATCTGCTCACTCATGATGGAATGGCCGGTGGGAACGGCTTGTCGTCCCCGCCAGGCACGCCGATGATGCCCTGCAAGGGAGGGCAACAACAGAATGCAGATCGGCTTCATCGGCACCGGCACCATGGGAACCCCGATCGCGGGCTGCCTGATCCGCGCCGGCCACACGCTGTCCGTCCATGATCGCCGGCCCGACGCCACCCACGAGCTCTGCGCCCAGGGCGCGACCCACGCCGAGACCGCCTTTGCCGCCGCGCGCAACAGCCAGGTGGTATTCACCTCCCTGCCCGGCCCCGCGGAATTCGAGGCGGCGATGCTGGAACCGCAGACCGGCATCCTCGCCGGCCTGCAGCCCGGGACCACGCATATCGATCTGACCACCAACGCGCCGGCCACCATCGCCCGCGTCGCCGAGGCCTGCCGGGCGCGCGGGGTGGACCTGATCGACGCGCCGGTGAGCGGCCGCCCGCCGACGATGACGGTGATGGTCGGCGCCTCCGACACCGCCTTCGCGACCTGCCGGCCGCTGTTCGCGGTGATCGCCGCCAACGTGTTCCATGTCGGTCCCAGCGGCGCCGGCGCGACCGCCAAGCTGGTGACGCAGTATCTGGGCTACACCAACTTCATCGCCTCGATCGAGGGCATGCTGGTCGCGGCGAAGGCGGGGATCGATCTCGCGACGCTGGCGCGGATCGTGCCGGTCAGCGCCGGGCAGAGCCGCACCTTCGACAACATCCCGCGCGGCGTGCTTCCGGGCACCTTCGCGGCCGGTGGCACGCTTGATATCGTTGCCAAGGATATGGACCTTGCCTGCCAGCTCGCCCGCGATGTCGGCGCCCCGGCCGCCCTGGGTGCGCTTGCATCCGACATCTACAAGCGCGCCCAGGCGGCCGGCTGGGGCGGGCTTGGCTTTCCCGTGGTTGCCCGCGTGCTGGAGGCAATGGCCGGCACCGAACTGCGCGCCGACGACAATGCCGGAGGCAAAGCATGACCGATGACCGCGTCGCCCTGCTGCTGCTGACCCAGGAAATCGCCGGCTTCCTGTACGCCGAGGCCGAACTGCTGGATGAGCGACGCTACGACGACTGGCTCGCCCTGCTGGCCGACGACATCCGCTACTGGATGCCCATGCGCCGCAACGTGAAGTACGGCGACACCGACCGCGAATTCACCCGCGAGACCGAGGACGTAAGCTGGTTCGACGAAGGCAGGGAAACCCTGGCCCGCCGCGTACGCCAGATCCAGACCGGCATCCACTGGGCGGAGGAGCCGCAGTCGCGCATCACCCACATGGTATCCAACGTGCAGCTTCTGTCGGTCTCGCCCGACGCCGCCGCGCCGCGTGAGGTCGCAGCCAAGTCCCGCTTCCTGATCTACCGCAACCGCGTGGAGACCGAGACCGACCTTCTTGTGGGCAAGCGCGAGGACACGCTGCGCCGCACCGATGACGGCTGGCTGATCGCACGCCGCAAGATCATCCTGGACCAGAACGTGCTGCTGACGAAGAACCTGACCTTCTTCTTCTGACGGGAGACGACGATGATGAATGGATCGCAGGGGTACCGTCCCGGACTCGTCGATCTTGCATCGGGGCTGATCAGCCGCGAGATCTTCGTCAACGAGGACATCTATGCCCAGGAGCAGGAGCGCGTATTCGCCCGGTCCTGGCTGTTCGTCGGCCACGAATGCCAGATTCCCAATCCGGGCGACTTCTTCGTCTCCCGCATGGGCGAGGAATCGGTGATCCTGTGCCGCGACCGCGCCCGCGCGGTGCATGTGTTCCTGAATTCCTGCCGGCATCGCGGCATGAAGGTGTGCCGCTATGACGATGGCAACACCACGGTATTCACCTGCCCGTATCACGGCTGGAGCTATGGCACCGACGGCGCGCTGGTCGGTGTGCCGTTCTTCCGCGAGGCGTATCACGCGGAACTCGACAAGGCGAAATACGGCCTGGTCGAAGTCCCGCAACTGTGCTGCTACAAGGGCACGGTGTGGGCCAACTGGGATGCGTCCGCGCCACCGTTCCTGGAATATCTGGGCGAGTTCCGCCGCTTCCTGGACCTGATCCTGGACGGCTGGGACGGGCGCGAGGGCCAGGCGGAACTGCTGGGTGGCGTGCAGAAATGGGTCATTCCCTGCAACTGGAAATGGCCGGCGGAGAATTTCAGCGGCGACACCTACCACAACATCTCCCACCGCTCGGTCGATCTGGTCGGCGCAGGCCCCAGCGGGCGCAGCCGGCGCGATTACGGGGAGCTGAATGTCGCCCGCAAGCTGCATGTCGCGATCCCCGATCGCGGGCACCAGACGATCACCTATGCCCTGCCCAGCGATTACCAGCCGCAGGCGGCGTATCAGAACTCGCCGGAGGTGGCGGAGTATTTCCGTCATTGCGAGGAGGAGCGCCGGCGGCGTCCCGGCGCCAATGGCCGGCTGATCGGCGCGCCGGGTGAGATCTTCCCCAACGTCGCGCTGCTGCCCCGCCAGCCGCGCACGCTGGCGGTGTGGCACCCTGTCAGCGCGCACCAGACCGAGGCGTGGCGGTTCTTCTTCGTCGATCGCGACGCGCCGCGTTCGGTGAAGAACTTCCTGCGCGACTACTACATCCGCTACTCCGGCCCGGCCGGCATGACCGAGCAGGACGACATGGAGAACTGGAACTACGCCCACGCCGCCAGCCGCGGCGTGATCGCCCGCCGCTACCCCTACACCTATGAAATGGGAATGGGCCACGCGGTGGAGGACTATGAGTGGGACGGGCTGCGCCTTCCCGGGCGCGTCATCGACATCACCAAGGCATTCGCCAGCGAAGAACCGATGCGCAACCTATACCGGCGCTGGGCCGAGTTCATGGAGGCCGACAGTTGGGACGCGCTGATGTCCTGGCGGCAGTCGCCGGCGGCCGAGGCGCGGGCAGCGGAATGAGCGATCCGGTCAACGTGCGGGAACTCGCGGCAGGCACGCGCGTGGTCCTGGCCTCCGGCGCCGAGGTGGAGATCGTCTCCAACCCAGGCGACGGGATGTGGCTGCTTGGCCGCTATCTGGCGTTCGCGGATGACCCGGCGATGGTGGGGACCGAGGAAATGATCTTCGCCCAGGACGTGATCGAGACGCGGTCGTAGGACCGTCCCGCGGAACGGGTACTGGTCCCTACGCGCTATGGTTTTGCGGAAGTCATGCGGACCGGCACCGCGTTCCCCGTGTCATGGCTGGGCCTGCCCCGGGCGGGAGCGGTGCCGGTCCGCACTCCTGTAATGCGTATGGGGCGGAAGCCGGCTCGCGTCGGCCATGACACAATGCGCGCCGCAAGCGGCAAACGCATGAACGAGTAACGCCGAAGGGGCGACGGCCCGGCACGACGCGGCACGATTTGCCTTTAGCCACGCTTGGCATCCTTATGCCGCGACAACGACGACGCGCCTCCCCTTGATGAAATGCGTGGAGCGCCCTGCCCGTCCGGCGGCACAGGCACACCGCTTATGCCGCGCCTACCTTCAAGGGCTTCACCCCGACCGGCCCCACTGGCGGCGCCATCGGCTCCACCACCTGCGCCAGCGTCCCCGGCCGCAGCGCCAGGCCGGCCGCGACCAGCATCAGCACCATGCCGACCGCGTGGCCCCAATCCAGTTGCTCGCCGAACAACGAGCAGCCCAGCACCACCGCGATCACCGGAGACACGAACGCATAGGTGCCGGTGCGGCTGGCACCCCAGTCGCGCACCAGAACGAAGTAGATGGTCGTCGCCATCAGCGACCCCGGCACCAGCAGGTACAGCCAGGCCAGCGCCGCCTGCCAGGTCCACAGATGCGTCACCGCGGCATCCGCGCCCGGCTCGAACAGCAGGGACCCCAGCAGCAAGGTGCCGCCGCCGATCAGGTTGGTCAGCCCCGACATCTGCACCGGCGCCAGGGTGCGCATCATCGGCCGGGCAACCACCGAGCCGAAGGAGTAGCTCAGGCAACTGACCACCACGCCGGCGGCGCCCAGCACCTGCCAGAGGTTCAGTGTGCCCGCCATCGCCGCGGGGCCGAACAGCACCAGCACGCCGACCACGCCCAGCACGATCGCGCCCACCTGCCGCGGGCTGAACCGCTCCTGCCCGAACGCGACGGAAAATCCCAGCAACGCGATCGGCGTCAGCGCGCAACTGATCACCGCGGCCAGGCCGGCGGTGATGTGGCGCAGCCCGTAGAGCTGGATCACCTGGTTCAGCGCCACCATCAGCACCGCCACCGGCACCAGCCGCAGCAGCAGGCGCGGCGGCGGACGCACGATCTCGCCGCGGGAATAGCGGATGCACAGCAGCACCAGCCCGGCGACCGTCCAGCGGGAGCCGGCGAACAGGCCGGGCGGGATGGTGGTGATGCCCACCTTCATCGCCAGCCAGGTGGTGCCCCAGACGAAGCACAGGAACAGGAACATCAGCCTTTGACGCCCGGCGGGCGACAGTCGACTCATGAGGGCCATGACGCGGAACGGCTGCCTTTACCGGGCGCGGGTGAAGCGATCGAGGCGGAAGGGGGCGGGATCCACCACCGGCGTGTCGCCCGCAACGAGGTCGGCCATCAGCCGGCCGGCCCCCGGGCCGATGCCGAAGCCGTGGCCGGAAAAGCCGGTGGCAATGAAGAACCCGGGCATGCGGTCCACGGCGGAGATCACCGGCACCGCGTCGGGCGTGACATCGATCAGTCCGCCCCAGCTTTCGACGATCTGCATGCCGGCGAACACCGGGAAGATGCGGCCGAGCGCGGTGCGGGCTTCTTCGAGCGTGGCCTTGCGGGGGGCGGGGTCCAGCACGCGGACGGATTCGAACGGGGTGGCCTGGTCGGGCGTCCAGCGCCGCTTCCAGCGCCATTCCTCCAGGAAGCGGCGGCTGACCCGCAGGCCGAACTCGCCGTAGTTGCGGCGCAGCGTCGGCATGTAGTCGCGCAGCAGGCGGAAGGAGTTGGGCGTGATGTCGGCGACGTTGGCGTTGCGGCGGGCGATGGTGTAGCCGCCGTCCAGCCGCTTGCGGAACGCGAAGACGTTGCCGCCGCCGGTGATCTCCGGCCCGTCGATCGGGTTGGTGCGGAACACCGAGCCCAGCACCTTCAACTGCGGCAGGTCGATGCCGGCATTGCCGCAGAACAGCCGCGACCAGGCGCCACCGGCCAACACCACGCTGTCGCAGGCGATGCGGCCCTTTTCGGTGACCACGCCAGCGACGCGGCCGGCTTGCAGGTCGATGCTGCGCACCGCGCAGTTGGTCAGGATGGTGGCGCCATGCGCGCGTGCTGCCTCGGCAAAGGCCGGGACCGCGCGCGACGGTTCCGCCCGGCCGTCGGTCGGCGTGTGCAGCGCGGCGACGAAAGGCGTTGCGGCACCGGGCATGACCGCGTCGAGGTCGGCGCCGCGCAGCAGGCGGGCGTCCACCTGGTACTGGCGCGCCTGGTCCAGCCAGGCTTCCTGGGCGGCGACGTCCTTCTCGTTCTCGCAGAAATACACGATGCCGGCCTGGCGGAAGCCGGTCTCCTTCCCGGTGCGCTCGTTCATGCCGCGCCACAGGCGCAGGCTTTCCAGCGCCAGCGGGATTTCCCGCGCGTCGCGGCCCATCGTGCGGCACCAGCCCCAGTTGCGGCTGGACTGTTCGCCGGCGATGCGGCCCTTCTCGCACAGCACCACCGCATGGCCCTTCTCGGCCAGGAACAAGGCGGTGGTGACGCCGATGATGCCGCCGCCCACGACCACCACGCCGGTGCGCGGCGGCAGCGCGTCATCCGAGGCGACGGGATCGACCGGGGGCGACATCAGCAGCCGTCGATCAGCGCAGGGGGGCGGGACATCGGACTCGGTTTGCCAGTTGTGCCAGGCACCATAGGATAGCCAGGTTCGGCTGAGCATTGACCCTTCGGCACTGGAGCATTGCACATCATGACCTGGCGTGTCGGCGTCGATTCCGGCGGCACCTTCACCGATGTCTGCCTGTTCGACGACACCACCGGGCAGGTCGCCGTGTGGAAGGTGCCCTCCACCCCCGACGATCCGTCCCTCGGCATTGCCGACGGCGTGGCGCAGGCGTTGGAGCGTGAAGGGGCCCATCCCGGACGCGGTGGGATATTTCGGCCACGGCACCACCGTGGCCACCAACGCGCTGATCCAGCACCGTGGCGTGAAAACCGGCCTGATCACCACCGACGGGTTTCGCGACCTGCTGGAGATCGGCCGCCAGAAACGCCCCGACCTGTACGACCTGCAGGCCGACAAGCCGCCCGTTCTGGTGCCGCGCGACCTGCGGCTGGAAGTGCCGGAGCGCGTGCGCCACGACGGCACGGTGGAGATCCCGCTGGACGAGGCCGCCTTCCGCGCCGCGGTCCGCCAGTTGCGCTCGGCCGGTGTGGCGGCTGTCGCGGTGTGCTTCCTCTACGGCTTCATCGCCACCGAACACGAAGCCACCGCCCGCCACATCCTGGCGGAGGAATTTCCCGAGGCCTTCGCCTGCGTGTCCCACGACGTCGCACCGGAGTTCCGCGAATTCGAGCGGCTGTCCACCACCGTGGTGAACGCCTATCTCGGCCCGGTCATGCGCAGCTACATCGAACGCCTCGGCGCCCGGCTGGACGCGATGGGGCTGCACGCCACGCCGCATCTGACGCAATCGAACGGCGGCGTGATCGGCTTCACCCAGGCGGCGCGGCTGCCGGTGCGCACCGTGCTGTCCGGCCCGTCCACCGGCGTGGTGGGCGCGCAGGAAGTCGGGCGCGCCGCCGGGCTGTCCGAACTGATCACCTTCGACATGGGCGGCACCTCCACCGATGTCGCGCTGCTGAGCGGCGGCGCGTGCCGCCTGGCCAGCGAGGCGACGGTGCATGGCTATCCGATCAAGGCGCCGATGCTGGATATTCATACGGTGGGCGCCGGCGGTGGCTCCATCGCCTATGTGGACAGCGGCGGGTTGCTGAAAGTCGGCCCCCGCAGCGCCGGCGCCGATCCGGGGCCGGTGTGCTACGGCCGCGGCAATACGGAACCGACCGTCACCGATGCCAACGTGATGCTGGGCGTGCTGAACCCGGAGTACCTGCTGGGCGGGCGGATGAAAGTGCGCCACGACCTCGCCCGTTCGGCAATTGCGGGCCTGGCCGATGCGCTGGGCCTGGAGCCGATGGCGACGGCGCAGGGTATCGTTTCCGTGGTAACCGCCAACATGGCGCGCGCAATCCGCGTGATCAGCGTGCAGCGTGGCCACGATCCGCGCGACTACACGCTGGTGGCGTTTGGCGGCGCCGGCCCGCTGCACGCGGCGCGGCTGGCGCGCGAGCTGGACATCAGCCGCGTGCTGGTGCCGCGCAATCCCGGCATCCTGTGCGCGATGGGCCTGCTGCTGACGGATCTGCGCACGGACTTTTCCATGACACGGTTGCGGACATTGGGTGCGGCCGTGCTGCCGGACGTGGTGGACTCGTTTGCGTCGCTGACGGCGCAGGCGGAGGGGTGGTTCGCTGCAGAACACATTCCACCGGAAGCGCGGCGGATCCAGCGCGCGGTGGACATGCGCTACGCGGGGCAGAACTACGAACTGCCGGTTGCCCTGCCGGACGGGCCGATCCGTGCCGCGACACTGGATGCCCTGGCGGAAGGTTTCGCCGCGGCGCATCAGCGCATGTACGGGTTCATCGCCGAGGACGACCCGGTGCAGCTTGTCACGCTGCGGGTGGAGGCGTCCGGCCTGGTGCGCAAGGCGCACTTCACGGCACAGTCGGATGCCGGCCCGGATGCGTCCGGCGCGGTGATCGGCCGGCGTGACGTGTGGCTGCCGGAGGCTGGCGGCCTGGTCGATTGCGCCGTGTACGACCGGGAGCGTTTGCGTGCCGGCAACCGCGTCGCCGGTCCGGCCATCGTCGAGCAGATGGATGCGACGACGCTCGTGCTGCCCGGCATGACCGCGCGCGTGGAACCGTATCTCAACCTGATCCTGGAGGCGGCATGAACGATCTGCAGCCCGCGGCGGGCGACGCCACCGCCCCGGCGGCAACCCGGGCGATGCCGGCATCGCCCGCCTTGTCGGCGGGCGGGCCGTCCACCCTGGTGGATCCGATCACCGTGGAAGTGATTGGCAGCGCGCTTTCCTCCATCGTCGAGGAGATGGGGGAGGCGCTGATCCGTGCCTCCTATTCCACCAACATCAAGGAGCGGCGCGACTGCTCTACCGCATTGTTCGACCTGCACGGCAACACGCTGTGCCAGGCCGAGCATATTCCGATGCATCTGGGCAGTTTTCTGGAGCTGATTCCGCATATCATGCGGCGTCATGCGCTGGCGGACATGCAGCCCGGCGATGTGTTCGTTGGCAACGATGCGTATGAGGGCGGCGGCACGCACCTGCCCGACATCGTGCTGGCGGAACCGGTGTTCGTGGACGGGGCGATCATTGCCTGGGCGGTGAACCTGGCGCACCACGCGGATTTCGCGGATCGCGGTCATGCGCATATCTACCAGGAGGGGCTACGTATTCCGCCGATCCGGCTGTACCGGGCGGGCGTGCTGCAGCAGGACGTTATGTCGCTGATCCTGCTGAACTGCCAGGTGCCGCGTGAACGGCTTTCCGACTTCCGGGCACAGATGGCTGCCAACCGGCTGGGGGTGCAGCGGCTGCAGGCGCTGTGTGCGAAATATGGGCGCGATACCGTGCTGGCGGCGGGCAGCGCGTTGCAGGATTATGCGGAGCGCAAGATGCGCGCGGGCATCGCGGCAATTCCCGACGGCACGTATCGCTTTGCCGACCGCTACGACTGTCCGGAGATCGACGGCGAACTCGACCTGTCATGCGAGATCGCCGTGCGCGGCGACGAGATGCATCTGCGATTCGACGCACCGCCGCAGCGACGGGCCGGGCTGAACATGACCTACACCGCGCTGCTGTCCACCGTGTACTACGCGGTGAAGACGCTGGTGGACCCGAGTATCCTGCCGAACGCCGGCCTGTCGCGTCCGCTGCACGTGACGGCGCCGGAGGGCTCGGTGGTGAACTGCGTGCATCCCGCGGCGGTGAACGGGCGGCTGAGCCTGTGCCAGCGCGTGGTGGACCTGATCTTCGGTGCGCTGGCGCCGGCGTTGCCCGACCGGGTGACCGCGGCGAGCAACGGGGCCTGTTTCTCCATCACCTTTGCCGGCCATCAGCCGCACGACAATGCGCTGTGGGTGTATCTGGAAACCATCGGCGGCGGCTCCGGCGCGCGGGCCGGGAAGGACGGGCTGGATGGGGTGCATGTGCACATGACCAACACCTCCAACCTGCCGGTTGAGGCGCTGGAGGTGGAGTACCCACTGACGCTGCTGCGGTATGAGCTGGTCGATGGCTCGGGTGGGGCGGGGCGGTATCGCGGCGGGATGGGGTTGCGGCGGGTCTATCGCGCCGAACATGAATGCCGCGTGCGGGTGGATGGCGCGCGTTTGCTGTCGCCGCCTTGGGGGCTGTTCGGCGGCAGGCCCGGCGGTCGGGCGGCCGTGTTGACGGGCGGCGGGGCGGTGCCGTTCGACCATGGGCGCGGCGGATTGCGGGCCGGCGAGATCGTGGAGGTCATTACTGCGGGATCCGGCGGTTATGGTCCACCGGAGGAACGCGACGCTGTTGCGGCGCAGAGAGATCGAACGGAGGGGCGTATGGTCGGGGTGTGATACCGGCCCGCGTTGCGTTTGGCGTTTTGCTTGATTGTCGGACGCGCCTGTCACGGCGTGCCGGGCGTTCGCCGGGCGTTGAAATAATTACGCCGACACCTGCCCTTCATGTCCTGGCCGGGCCCTGATCCGGCCATCAGCACCGAAACGATCGGGTCGGCGTGCATGGGCACACGCCGGGACGGGGCAGATGGCCGGGTCAAGCCCGGCCACGACTCGGGAGGGCGGTGGAGGTCCGCATTATTTCAGCACACATGGGGCGTTCACCCGCCATGACGCTGTACGGGCAGACCGCGCGCCTGCCGGTATCACTCCGGATAGATCATCTTCCGTGTGACCCCGCCATCCACCACGAATTCGGACCCGGTGACAAAACCGCTGTCAGGGCCGGCAAGAAACGCCACCAGAGCGGCAATGTCGTCCGGCGTCCCCACGCGGCCGGCGGGGTGGAAGGCGTGGTCCTCCGGCCGCGGCGAATCGCCCTTGGTGAAGATCCAGCCCGGACTGATGCAGTTCACCCGCACGTCCGGCCCCAGGCTCACCGCCAGGGCGTGCGTCAGAGACACTAACCCACCCTTGGATGCCGCATAGGCTTCGGTATCCGGCTCCGACATGCGTGCGCGGGTGGAGGCGATGGTCACCACGGCGCCGTGCGCGGCGCGCAACAGGTCCTCCGCGGCGCGGACCAGCAGGAACGTGCTGGTGAGATTGGTGTCCAGCACCCGCCGCCATTCCGATACTGCCAGTTGCGCGATCGGCTTGCGGATCATGATGCCCGCGTTGCAGACCAGAACGTCCAGCCGCTGTTCCTGCCCGCGCACGCCATCGACCAGCGCCTGCACCTCGGACTCGTCGCCGACGTCGCAGGCGACGTAACGGCCGCCGGCTGGCGCCGCCCCGGCGGGGTCGCGATCGGCCACCACCACGCGATAGCCGTCACGCGCCAGGCGCGCAGCCACCGCCGCACCGATGCCATGCGCCGCACCTGTTACCAACGCCACACGCGGCATCGCTGTCACCTCCCTCGCCATTCCATGCAAACGCAAAGGCCGGCCTGCGGATGCGCAACCCGCGGGCCGGCCCCGCCCGCCATGCGAACGCCGACCCGGCCGCTAGACGGACAACGGCCCCGCCCGCCATGCGGACAGACGTCTCGCCCTTTACCCGGCCGCGTCGAGCGCCTGCGTCAGGTCGGCCAGGATGTCGTCGATATGCTCGATGCCGATCGACAGCCGGACATAGCCCGGTGTCACACCGGTGGCGATCTGCTCCTCCTCCGACAACTGGGAGTGCGTGGTGCTGGCGGGATGGATCGCCAGGCTGCGCGCGTCGCCGATATTCGCCACGTGGTAGAACAGCTTCAGCGCGTCGATGAACTTCCGTCCGGCGTCGGCGCCACCGGCGAGTTCGAAGCCGACCAGCCCGCCCTGGCCGTGCGGCATGTATTTCGCCGTGCGTTCCGCGCCCACGCCGCTGTGGTGCGCCGGATGGATCACCCGCGTGACGTCCTTGCGCTGTGCCAGGAAGTTCGCGACCGCCAGGCCATTGCGGCTGTGCTCCCGCATGCGCAGCGGCATGGTCTCCACGCCCTGCAGGAACAGGAATGCGTTGAACGGCGCCAGCGCCGCGCCCAGGTCGCGCAGCAGCACCACGCGCATGCGCAGGATATAGGCGATGGGCCCCAGCGGCTTGGCGGCCTGCGCCCAGACGGCGCCGTGATAGCTGGGATCGGGCGTGTTCATCAGTGGCTGGCGGGACGGATGCGCCTCCCAGTCGAAATTGCCGCCGTCGATCACCACGCCGCCGATCGTGGTGCCGTGGCCGCCGATGTATTTCGTCGCGGAATACATCACCACCGCGGCGCCGTGATCCAACGGGCGCACCAGGGTCGGGGCGGCGGTGTTGTCCATCACCAGCGGGATGCCGAACTTGCGGCCGATCGCCGCGACTTCCGCGATCGGGAAGGGCACCAGCTTGGGGTTGGGCAGCGTTTCCGCGTAGTACGCCCGCGTGCGGTCGTCGGTGGCGCGGGCGAAGGCCTCGGGATCGGTGGGATCGACGAAGCGTGCCTCGATGCCCTGATCCTTCAGCGTGTTGGCGAACAGGTTCCAGGTGCCGCCGTACAGGTCGGTGGAGGCGACGATGTTGTCGCCGGCCCGCGCCAGGTTCTGCATGCAGAAGGCCGAGGCCGCCTGGCCCGATGCCAGCGCCAGGGCGGCGGCCCCGCCTTCCAGCGCGGCGATGCGCTGCTCGAACGCATCGTTGGTCGGGTTCATGATGCGCGTGTAGATGTTGCCCAGCTCGCGCAGGCCGAACAGGTTGGCGGCGTGCTCGGTGCTGTCGAACTGGTACGACGTGGTCTGGTAGATCGGCACGGCGACCGCGTTGGTCGCGCTGTCACGCCGCCAGCCGGCGTGCAGGGCCAGTGTTTCCGGATGCTTCGACATGGGCTCGCTCTCCACCATCAGGTTGTTGCAACTATAGCCGCGCTGCGGCGGGCATGAAACGCGGCGTCGGACGCGGCAAAACCTTGCCACGGGATGGCTGTTTACGAGCCGGGGAAACTCTCGCAGATCGAACCGGCGGGAAAATCCCCTCGCGTGCCGGGGCGGGCGACCCGCCGGTTGTCGCAGCGGCGGCGGGATGATTTCAGGTCAACGGGCGGCCGACCAGCCGTTCCAGTACCCGCACGGGCGCCTGCTCGGGATGCGCCATGGCTTCGACCGGCAGGTGGAAGGTCTGCTCCAGCGCGCAGTGCCCGGCCATGGCGGCGTGCAGCACCTGGTCGGTGAAGCACAGCCAGGTTGTGCCCGGGCGGAACTGCACAGCCGCCGCCGGGGCGTTGGACTGATAGATGGTGTCGCGCTTCCCAGCATCATGCAGGCCAAGCATGATGTGGTCGTACGTGCTGCGGCGTCCCTTGGTGAGTCCCGCGATCTGCATGGCCCAGCCGCTGCCCGGTACGGCCCGCCTGACGCGCGGCAGGAACCGGCCTGCATAGTCGGCGAACGGCTCGCCCACGCGCCACTCCCGGTCCACGCCGTCCGGGGCGATATTGGTGAACAGCCGCAGAATGCGCCGCCCGCGCAATGGCCGGCTGGGGAAGGCATCAACGTGCAACAGCCGGTCGTCATGGCGGAGCGTGTAGCTGCGCCCGGCGATCTCGGCGGGGCGGAAACTGGTGCGTGCGCGTTCCAGCCGCGGGGCGTAGTCCGGCAGCAGGTCCGCCATCAGCGATACGGCGGACTCGGCAAAACGGCGCATCATGGCAGCCATCCGGGCCTGGTCGGAATCGGATACCGCTGAACTGCCCAGGCGCCCGGTCTGCGGGTCCAGGCTGATATTCTTCCGCGTGCCGGACGCGCTGGATTCATCCAGCAGATCGCGTTCGTCCTCCGCCGTTGCGAACGGCAGCGGAAGCAACAGCACCCGGCCGGCTTCCAGTGCGTCCGTCGCCTGCCGGGACAATGCCGGTTCAAACGGTCCATGCCAGGCCCTGACGGGCAGCGGCTGCAGGATGGTATCGGGCGTCATGGCAACTGGTGGGCGTTTGCGCGTTCTGGCCGACGGGTGATCCCGCTGACCCCAGCCCGGGGCAGCGATTCGGCACTGAAGAATAGCGGCCCGGGGATGGGGAGCCCGTTGACGTTTACGCGAGCGTACCCTGCCTTCTATCCACAACGCTGCACCGGGCAGGGGAAGCCGGCATTGCCCACACCTGATGGCCGGCAACAGCGCCGTTTTCGGGCGCGTTTGCGGGTGATTGTCAGCGCGTGCCGGACCCGCGGACCCGGCATGCCGCGTTCGGCCTGGCTCACCAACTCTTCGCCCGCATGTGTTATTCGTGGGCGAGTACCCAGTCGTTGACGAAGCTTGCCAGCCCATTGGCGTGGAAGTCCCGTCGTAGCTCTGCTTCGTCGTAGTCTTCCCGAACCCAGTCCAGGAACGGTTTGCGTCCTTCCCCCTCACGCTGCCAGCGAAGGAAAAACGCATCCAGGATTCCGGTCTTCGCCTGCCGCACATGGCCGAATCGCCAGGACAACTGGCGCAGCGCCTGCCGTGCGCTACCGCCTTCGAACAGGATGATCAGCCCCGCGGCCAGCCCCGCCCGGTCGGCCCCGGACTTGCAGTGGATCAGCGCCGGTCCGCGCAGGTGGGCGTAAATATCGTGCAGCCGCAGGATGCGGTCCCGCTGTGGCGCACCGCGACTTTCCAGCGCCATGTCGATGAAATCCAGGCCCAGCCGTCGCGCGGCCTCGCGGCTGAGCGCATCGGAGCCATTGCCGGTCGGGCCGCGCAGATTGATCAGCGTACATAGCCCCAGTTGCCGCGTCAGCTTCTGCAGCCGCGCCGGTGTGGGATGATTACAGCGGTACACCTTTCCGGGAACCACCGGAGCCAGATTGCTCCAGAACAAGCGGAACACTGCATGATCGATGAACAATGCATCAATCCACGCAACCGTGCGTCCCCTGCCGGTACTCAGATCGCCTTTAAAGATGGTGTCCATGAAGTACGACTTAACGGGTCAGAAACGGAAGGCCCCGACTATGCTCATGCTCCGGGCTTGCGCGCAACCGCGGAAACCAGCGCGGCGACGTCGGAACGGCCCTCGGCCGTCAGCCCGGACACCACGCCGGCCTGGTCTTCGGCCGGGCGGTTCTGGCTCATCTTCCACTTGCCTTCCAGCCGGGCGATCGGCATTGCGAAACCGACAATGCCCTTCAGCATGCCCTGGACGAAGTCGTCCGGTGCATCCGATACCGCCCAGGGCGCGTCGCGGCTCGATTCCGCCTGTTCGGTCAGGCGCGTGACGATGTCCAGCAGACGCGCCTGATCGTCGAAGAAGGTCACGGGTCCGCTCGCATGGACGGCGACGTAGTTCCAGGTCGGAACGACCTTGCCCGTGGTGCGTTTGGTTTCATACCAGGACGGCGTGATATAAACGTCAGGCCCCTGGAAGATTGCCAACCCGTCATCAACCGAATGCCGCGCCTGCGGATTGGGGCGCGCGAGGTGCCCCAGCACTGTCCCGTATGGCGCCGGTTCCGGATCCAGCAACATCGGCACGTGGCTGGCGATCAGCCCGTCCGGTGTCCGCGTAACCAGAATCGCCAGGCCGGCCGAGCGGATCGCCGCATGGAGTACATCTATGCGGTCCTCCGCGAAGGTGGCCGGCACATACATGGAGAAGCTCCTGCATAAAGACAGGCTGGATCGCACCCGACCCGGCCAGGCTTCAACCGCCAATTAACCTTCTTGTGTGAGACCATTGTGGGTATTCCGCCAGGCCGGAAGCCGCCGTCATGCCTGTCGCTGGAGTGTTCCGATGCCGATCGTAGGAGGCCGATGTGGTGCCTGCTTCGTCATGGCCGGCCCAGGCTCGCCAGCGACAACCATTACTGGATGCGTGTGGTGAAGTCGCGGGTGGCGGGCCTGCGCCCGCCACGACATGATAGGCTTCGTCGAAGGATTCGGGTCGTTGGCGTCGAACCGCTAGCCCAAGGTGAATTCCACGAAACGCAACAGCTTTTGCGGAGACATCGGCTTCTCCAGCACTGTCATCGCGCCTATACTGGAAGCTGCCGATTCGATCTCCGGATCGTGTGCCCCGGTGATCAGCAAAGCCGGAATTGGCTGGCCGCGCCGCTCCAGCTCCAGCAGCAGTTCCAGGCCGGTCATCTGCGGCATGCGCTGATCCACCACCAGGCAGGCCGTGTGCCGCAGTTCCGCCGAGGCAAGAAACTGAATGCCGGACTTGAACGTTTCCACGTCGTGCCCTGCGGTTTCCAGTAAGGTGCGCAGCACGTCGCGCACCTCGTCGTCGTCGTCGATCACTGCCACGATGCTCGCGTTATCGCGATCCATTGAGTCTATTTCCCTCGTTATGGCGTCGACCGACGCCGGTACGGGATATAGCGTAGCGGCGACGCGGCTGCAGCAATACCACCAATCACGAAGCTCACTTGCTATTGTGGAAGTCTTGGCTTATGTGACGTGATCAAAGCCGGTCGCGAACGTCTCGAGGGCAGGCTGTGCCACCCACCACTGCTGCGGCCGCGCAGGACCGTCCGGAGTTCATCTTGCAGGTTAGAGCTTCAGTCCAACATACACTAGTCGAGCATGGGCTGGTCGAACATGCGCTCGGGCGATTCTTGCCTTGGCTGCGATGACCGGAACGTCATGGCGCACTTCGTACCCGCCGTGGCGTCCACACTGTCGCAAAGCGTGGCAGTCATAATCAAAATGGGTACGAAGCCATTTCCTCCGGGTCATCCTCGTGTCTGAAAACGTCAAGCCGCTCCCCGACCAACATTCATCCAACCCGCCTACTTCTTCCGATCCACTCTCGCTCGACACGTCCCTGATGCAGGCGGCGGAAGCGCGCATGCGCCGCGCGCTCGGCCTGGCGGACGGCGGATCGCCCCCCCGCACACCGGAGCGGGCGGAACCGGCGCAGCGACCCTCCGAGCGGTTCCCGCCCGCGCATCACGGCCATGGCCACCACAAGCGTCGTTTCGTTCAAGACGGCGAAGTGCCCGTAACCATGGTCAGCGGTCGGCGTGACGCCCCCGCCGAATCGGCGCCGAATCGCAGCCCGTCTTCGACCGGCGCGCCCAGCCGGCTGGAAGCGGCGGAGAACGCGCTGGCGCATGAGACGGCCGCGCGGCAGCAGGCCGAACGCGCCCTGGCCGAAGCGCAGACCACCGTGCACGACCTGCAGACCAAGCTCGGCCATGCCGAACTGGCGCGGGTGGAGGCCGTGGAAACCCTGCGCCGGCAGCAGGAGACGGTCGCCTCGCTATACGCCGAACTGCGCAGCCTCCAGGACCGCCTGCACGCCGCCGAGGCCGATCGTGCCGCGGCAGAACGGGCCGCGCGGGCCCGGCCCGCACGTCACGCGGCGCCGCACGCTGGTCCGGCCGGGGAGGAAGATGACGACACCGGTCTCGCCCCGGCCCGCAAGCCAGCCGCACGCAGGGGGCGGCCCGCCGGCAAGAAGCCCGCGTCCAAGTCAAAGCTGGTGCGCTGGTGGATCAAGGACGGGGCCAGCGCGGACTGACTGCGCCGGCCCAGGCGCCAGCCTTCCACGGAATGATTTTCGGTCGGCTTGCTTGACCTTCCAGCGGTGGTAAGCCCCATCTGATGGGCAGCCAACGATGAAGGAGGTTTGCGATGGCCGACACTGTGACAACGAACGGCAAAGTGCTGTCCGTGACGGGCATGACCTGCCAGGGCTGCGTCAACGCAGTGACCCGCGTGTTGTCGCGCGTGCCCGGGGCTCATGACGTTTCCGTCGATCTGGACCACGGCCGCGCCGTGGTGCAGGGCGATGCCGACCCCGAGGCGCTGCTGGCCGCGGTGCGCAAGGCAGGCTACGGGGCGGATATCGCGCAGGCGGACTGAGGCCGGCCATGGACGCGGTAACCCCATCGCCGGACGCCGCCCCCGAGCGCATCCGGCTGCCCGTCTCCGGCATGACCTGCGCCACCTGCGCCGGTCGTGTCGAACAGGCACTGAACGCGCTGCCGGGTGTGCAGGCCACGGTCAACCTGGCCGATGAACAGGCCGACGTACGGTTCGATCCGCGCCAGACCAAGGCGGAGTTGATGGTCGCGGCGGTGGAAGACGCCGGCTACGACGTTCCCCAGGAAAAGCTGGAATTCGCCATCGGCGGCATGACCTGCGCCACCTGCGCCGGCCGCGTGGAGCAGGCGCTGTCGCAGGCACCCGGCGTGGACCACGCCGAGGTGAACCTGGCCACCGAAAAGGCGGTGGTGCAGGGCCATGCCGGCCTGCTGCGCCCCGCCGTGCTGATCGAAGCGGTGGAGGACGCCGGGTACGAAGCGACGCTGCTGACCGGCAACGCCGAACGCGAACAGGCGCTGCAGGCCGAGGAGGAAACCCGGCTGCGCCGCCTGCTGTGGCAGGTGATCGCCGCGGCGGTGCTCAGCCTGCCGCTTACATTATCCATGACCGGCATTGCGCTGCCGGCCTGGCTGGCCCTGGTGCTGGCGACCCCCGTGCAGTTCGGCATTGGCGCCCGCTTCTACCGGGCGGGCTGGAAGGCGCTGCGCGCGGGCACCGGCAACATGGACCTGCTGGTCGCGCTGGGCACGTCCGCCGCCTATGCCTACAGCGTTTACCTGATCATCGCCGGCACCACGCACCACACGTATTTCGAGGCCGCGGCGGTCGTTATCACCCTGGTCTTGTTCGGCCGCTGGCTGGAGGCGCGCGCCAAGCGCTCCACCGGGTCCGCGATCCGGGCCCTGATGGCGTTGCGGCCGGAAACCGCGCGGGTGGAACGCAACGGCGCGGAAGTGGAAGTGCCCGCCAGCGCGGTGGCGCTGGGTGATATCGTCGTGGTGCGCCCGGGCGAACGCCTGCCGACCGACGGCCGCGTGCTGTCCGGCAGCAGCCAGGTGGACGAAAGCCTGCTGACCGGCGAGAGCCTGCCGGTGGACAAGCAGCCGGACGACCACGTGGTGGGCGGCTCGATCAACGGCGGCGGCCTGCTGCGAATCGAAACCACCGCGGTGGGTGAGGACTCCACCCTGGCGCGGGTGATCGCGCTGGTGGAGGGCGCGCAGACCCGCAAGGCGCCGGTGCAGCGCCTGGTGGACCGGGTTGCCGCGGTGTTCGTGCCGGTGGTGATCGGCTGCGCCCTGGTGGCGCTGGCGGCCTGGTGGGTGCTCAGCGGCAGTTTCGCCGCCGGCCTGATCGCCGCGGTGTCCGTCCTGGTGATCGCCTGCCCGTGCTCGCTGGGCCTGGCCACGCCGACCGCCCTGATGGTGGGCACCGGCGCCGCCGCCCGCGCCGGCATCCTGATCCGCGACGCCGAGGCGCTGGAGCGTGCGCACCGCATCGACACCGTGGTGCTGGACAAGACCGGCACGTTGACCGAAGGCCACCCGGCGGTGACGGAACTCGTGCCCGCCGAGGGCGACGAATTGGACCTGTTGCGGCTGGCTGCCTCGGCGCAGGCGGGCAGTGAGCATCCTCTGGGCCGCGCCGTTCTGGCGCGGGCCGGCGAAATGCGGCTGGGTGCGCTGGCGGACTTCCAGAGCCATGCCGGCATGGGCCTGACCGCGCAGGTGGACGGCCGGCGCATCGCCATCGGCAATCGCCGCCTGATGCGCACCCACGACGTCGCGCTCGGCCTGGATGCGCGGGCGACCGAACTGGAAACGCAGGGCCGGACGGTGATGTGGGTGGCGGCGCTCGAGCCGCAGCCCGCGCTGCTGGGCATCATCGCCGTCGCCGATCCGATCAAGCAGCACGCCGCGGAAGCGATCCGCCGCCTGCGGGCGGAAGGCGTGGAGCCGATCCTGCTGACCGGCGACAACACCCGCACCGCCCAGGCCGTGGCCGAGGCGCTGGACATCCGCGATTTCCGCGCCGAGGTGCTGCCGGGCGACAAGGCCGCGCATGTGGAAAAGCTGCAGCAGGCGGGGCGTCAGGTCGCCATGGTGGGCGACGGCGTGAACGACGCGCCGGCGCTGGCGCAGGCGGATGTCGGCATCGCCATGGGCACCGGCGCGGACGTCGCCATGCAGGCGGCCGGCATCACGCTGATGCGCGGCGAGCCGTTGCTGATCGCCGATGCCATCGGCATCAGCCGGGCGACGTGGCGGAAGATCCGGCAGAACCTGTTCTGGGCCTTCATCTACAACGTGATCGGCATTCCGCTGGCGGGACTTGGCTTCCTCAGCCCGATGCTGGCCGGCGGGGCGATGGCGTTCTCTTCGGTCAGCGTGGTGTCGAACGCATTGTTGCTGCGCCGGTGGCGACCGGCGGGAGGTGGCGCATGAGCATGAATATCGGCGAGGCGGCGCAACGGTCGGGCGTGCCGGCCAAGACGATTCGTTACTATGAATTGATTGGCCTGATCAGCCCGGCGGAGCGGACCGAGAACCACTACCGCAATTACTCCGAAGCGGATGTGGCGACGCTGCGCCTGGTGGGGCGGGCGCGGCGGCTGGGGTTCTCGATCGAGGACCTGAAGAACCTGGTCGCGCTGTATCGTGATCGCAGCCGAGCCAGCGCGGACGTGAAGGCGCTGGCGCAGCTTCACATCGCGCGGATCGACCGCAAGCTGGCAGAGTTGCAGACAATGCGGACCGCGCTGGCCGATCTGGTGGAGCGCTGCCACGGCGACGAACGCCCCGAGTGCCCCATTCTGGAGGAGCTGGGCGCCGACGACTGATCGCAGGGCGCGGCCTGTCCGATGGGCGCGGCGCGGGCCGGGCGATGGGCGCGGCGCGGGCCGGGCGCTCGCGTACAAACCGATACATGGTGCTGCAGGTGCGAACAGGAACTGTACCGGGCGATCCCGTAAATCTTACGACCTGGTTGCCTGGGGATTTCCAACTCGGCTAGGCTTCCCGGCTGGAAACGTTGAACGGCACGAACAAGTCGAGGCGACAGGTTGCCAATCTGCTTCCTGTCTCCGGCGTTTCGCCGAGGGGTGCGGCCGCAGGCTGCACCCGACAACAAAATAGGGAAGCCAAGAAATGTTCGATTGCGCCTATGAGCCAGAGCGTCAACCGGAACCGGCGGCAATGCCGAAGAGCGCTGCCCACAGCAGCGTATGGCTTGTGGCGACATTGCTGTTGCTCGCGATCAGCTTTGCCGCGGTGCTGGGCAGCCTGGCATCCGACTATGTCATGAGCTAGCAGCCGGATCCGAAACGAATACGCGGCCGGGCGGAAAGTACTCGGCGACTTCCCGCCCGGGCTGCATCAAACCGCGCGATAGCGGTCGATATCGGCGGCGTCCGTCTGCAGTCGCAGTTCGCCGCGGCCGAGCATGTGGTTTACATGCGCCAATACTTCACCGAAGGCGAAGCTGGTCTGGTGCTCGTCCAGCGCGCGATGGAACACATGCGGGACGATTTCCGCCACCGACAGGGGCTGCGCACGGCAGGCATCGGCGATGGCGCCGCAGCGCTCGGCATGGTGCGCGATCAGCTCATCGATACGATGATGCAGGCCGTAGAACGGCAATCCGTGGCCGGGCAGCACCAGCACATCCGGCGCAACCGCCTGACGCAAGGCGCGCAGTGAGTCGAGATAGATGCCGAGGGCGTCGAGGTCCGGCTCCATCGCGTGCACGCTGACATTGGGGGAGATGCGCGCGATCACCTGGTCCGCGGCGAAGAACAGCCGGTCTTCCGGCCGGTACAGCATCGCCTGTTCCAGCGCATGCCCGCCGCCGGTCAGCACCTGGAACCGGCGGTCGCCCAGCGTCAGCGTGTCGCCATGCTTGATGCGATGATAGCTGGTGGGCACGCCGGTGGTCCGGCGCAGGTATTCGTGGCCGCGTTGCAGCACCAGTTCCGTCAGTTCGGCTGACAGCCCGTGGCGGCGGTAGAACGGCCGGTAGCTGTCCGCGCCCAGGTCGCCCGGCGCGTATTGCAGTGCCAGGCTGTGCAGATACTCGGGCCGTGGCATCCACAGTTCCAGCCCGAAGCGATGCGACAGCCACCCCGCCAGGCCGACATGGTCGGGATGGAAGTGGGTGACCACCATGCGGGTCAGCGGCTGCCCGGAAAGCGGGCCGGCCAGCACGGATTCCCACGCGGCGCGGCACGCGTCGGTGCCCAGGCCGGTGTCCAGCACCGCCCAGCCGGGTCCGTCGGCGATCAGGTAGATGTTCACGTGGTCCAGGCGATACGGCAGCGGCAGGCGAAGCCACTGCACGCCCTGGGTGATCTCGGTCAGCGAACCCGGCGACGGCGGCTGGTCATGCGGGAACACCAGGGAGGGGACATCTTGCTGCATTGCGGCACCTTACAGGCCGCCTGCCGCGAGGGCGAGGCGGCGGCCGCTCCACCAGCGCAGGGCTGACCCGACCCTGCGTGGTGGGTGCGCCCGGTCCGCTTTGCCGTGGACGCGGGTGGCACCGCCGTGCTGTGCTTGCCCACCGGCAATGTCGGCAGTCGGCGCCGTGTGAATGCAGTCCGGTGAAATCGCAATACATGCATCGCCGGACCGCCGTCTCAGCAGCCTTTCGACCCGAACAAGAACAATCAAAACGATCCTCCCGGACGTATCCGGGGTGGAAGGAGGAGAGGGGATATGGCGCACGACATCACATGCGACCGGATCATGCAGCTCGCGATGGGGTTTTTCGCATCGAAGACGTTGCTCAGCGCCGTTGAGCTTGGGGTGTTCGCCGAACTGGCAGAGGAACCGATGGCGGTTGACGGGCTGCGTGACCGCCTTGGTATCCACGAGCGGTCGGCCCGGGACTTCCTGGATGCGCTCGTTGCGCTGGGCCTGCTCGAGCGGGACGATGCCGGGCTTTACCGCAACGGTGCCGAGGCCGCGCGGTTTCTCGATCCGGCCCGTCCGGACTACATCGGCGGCATCATCGAGATGTTCAATGCCCGCCTCTACGGCTTCTGGGGCACGTTGACCGAGGGGCTGCGCACCGGACAGCCGCAGAATGAGGCAAGGCGGGGCGGCGATCTGTTTGCCAACCTGTATGACGATCCTGCCCGGCTCGAGGGATTCCTCCGCGCCATGACGGCCGTTACGACCCCGGTCGCCGTGGCGCTGGCCGGCGCGTTCCCGTGGCAACGGGTGCGCAGTGTGGTGGACGTGGGGTGTGCCCAGGGCTGTGTGCCGGTACGGTTGGCGCTTGCTCACCCGGCGCTGGACGTTGCCGGCTTCGACCTTCCGGCCGTTGCGCCGATCTTCGAACGCTACGTCGCGCAGCATGGGCTCTCCGATCGCGTCCGCTTCATGCCCGGCGACTTCTTTCAGGATGACCTGCCGCAGGCCGATGCGCTCGTCATGGGCATGATCCTGCATGACTGGGACCTGCCGACGAAGCGAATACTGCTGGAGAAGGCGTACAAGGCGCTGCCGGCTGGCGGATCGCTGATCGTTACCGAGATGCTGATCGACGATGAGCGACGGTCGCACCTGCCCGGGCTGCTGATGAGCCTGAACATGCTGATCGAAACGCGGGGCGGGTTCGATTTCACCCCGGCGGATTGCGCGGCATGGATGCGCGATGCGGGGTTTGCCGATGTCTCCGTGATGCCGCTCGCGGGGCCGTATAGCGGCATCGTCGCCACGAAGTGAAACGTGCGAGTCACCGCGCCGTCGTGGCGGGTGCAGGCTCCATGGGCATCAGGCTCCATGGGCATCAGGTCAACGGGCGGTGGCGACAACCAGGTCGTGGCGGGCGGGGGTCCATAGGCGCAAAACGCAGGCTCCGCTTGGGAAGTAACAGGACACGCCAGTATCAGTCGTTGTTGTCGTTGGGCCGGTTCTTCATGCCGTTGCCGGGCTCTCCATGCCGTTGCAGGGTCCCCCGTGTCATGGCCGGGCCTGACCTGCTCGGGAGTCGGCCATGACGTGAAGGGCCCGGCCATGACACAAAGGACTTGTGCCGACACGCCTGTCCCACAGTAACGCCACGGAACCGGTAGCGCCTACAGAGCCTTCACCCGCCACGACGCAGTGCGTTGTGCCACCGCCCGTTCCGACGTGCACGTCCCAACGCCGCCCGGAATACGCCCCGCCATCAGCGCCCAGGATACAGGTCGATCGCACACCCGCCGTTAACGCGATCGTAGTCTCTCGGTGCGACCGTGCCGGCCATGCGTTTCGGCACCCGGCTCGCCCTGGCATTCCTCGGCTTCGCCCTGCTTGGCGGCAGGGCCGCAGCGGACATGCTGTCCGCACTGCTGCCGGCCGGCGTGCCGGGCTACGGCACCGCGCCAGGCGTCACCGTCGCCTCACGCCTGAGGCCGAAAACCCGACCCGCCGGGCTGCGTGCCGGCAGTTTCGTGCTGCACCCCGTGTTGCAGGAAGCCTTCGGCTTTGACAGCGCCCCGTTCGGCGCCACCGGCCAGGGCAGTTGGGTGCTGAACACCCGGCCGTCGCTCGGCATCGCCTCCGACTGGTCGCGCGACGCGTTCGGCGCCTATGTCGCGATCGACAATCGCCGCTACCTGTCGGCACCGACCCAGGACCGCACCAACGTCACCCTCTCGCTCGGCGGCACGCGCGACATCGGCCGCGACCGGCTGACCCTGTCTGCCGCGCACCTGTTGCAGCACCAGGACCGCACCCAGATCGGCGCACTCGACACCGACCAGCCGGTGGCGTTCCGCCTGACCGACATGCGCGCCTCCTTCGCCGCCACCGACGGAGCGTGGACCCTCACGCCCGACATGCGGATCACCGCCTGGCGCTTCGGCAACGCGACGCTGCTGGGCGCCCCGCTCAACCAGAATTACCGCGACCGCACCGTGATCGAGGGCGGCGCCACGCTGGATAACCAACTGGCCCCACGCCGCGACCTGCTGCTGGTGCTTCGTGGCCTCGGCCAGCACTATCTGCACGCGCAACCAGGCCAGCCCGCGCGCGATTCCGCCGGGTTCCAGGCCCTGATCGGTTTCGCCAACGACGACGGCGGCGTCTGGCGCTACCGGCTGCTGGTCGGGGTTGAATCACGCCGGTTCTCCGCTGCGGCGTATTCCGCACACACCGAACCCATCGGCGAGGCCGCCGTCACCTGGAACCCGTCCGGCGTGACAACGCTGACCGCCACACTGACCCGCAGCATGGAAGACGCGGCACAGGAAGGCGTCTCCGGTTTCACCTACACCGCGGCGAAGCTGACCGTGGACCACGAGTGGCGCCGCAATCTGCTGCTGCATGTGTCCGCGGGCGTGCAGCGCGCGGACTTCCTGCAAGGCGGCGGCTACCAGACCGGAGTCACTATGGGCGCCGGCATCACCTGGCTGGTGAACCGGCGCGTGCATATCCTGGCGAGCTACGGTCTGTCGGCACAGCACGGCGGATCCGCGGGCGACTACACCCGGCAGTCAGGATTACTGACTCTCCGCCTTGGCCTGTGATGCGCTGGCCTGTGATGCGCTCGGTCGGCTTGCTGGGTCTGGGATTTGCCGACACCGACGCAGCGGGCGCGGCGGCATGGATCGCCGCACGGCCGGACGGATCGACGTTCGGCTATGTGGTGACACCCAATGCGGATCACCTGGTGCGCCTGGCGCGGCAACCTACCCTGACACGGGTCTATCACGACGCGGCGTTGCGCGTGCTCGATTCCCGCGTCGTGGCCTACACCGCCCGCGCGATCGGGCTGACCACACCCCGCGTCGCGACCGGCAGTGACGTGACGGCCCTGCTGCTGACGCGCCATCTGCGCCCGGGCGAACGCATCACCATCATCGGCCTGCGCCCCCGATGGTTGCCGGTGTTGACCACCCGCTGCAACCTGGCACCGCCCTTCCATTGCGATCCGCCGTTCGGGTTTGAACACGATGCCCGCGCCCTGGACGCGGTAGTGGACTTCGGTACTGACCCATCCCACACGGCTGGTGTTTCTGGCGCTAGGCTCGCCACGCCAGGAAATGCTGGCCGCTGCCATCGCCCGCACCGGGCGCGCCACCGGCACCGGCCTCTGCATCGGCGCGTCTCTCGAATTCCTGGCCGGCGCACGGCCACGCGCCCCTGTCTGGATGCAGCACGCCGGGCTGGAATGGCTGTTCCGCCTGACGACGGATCCGCGCCGCCTGGCGCGCCGCTACCTGCTGGACTGCCCCGCGATCCTGACCCTGCTGCTGCGCGAACGGCTTGGTCATCCGGCGTATGGATGACGCTGCCGCAAGTCACGCCGGCATGTGTCCTGAGGAAGCAGGCCCGCACCACCCCGGGCCATTGGCCAACAACTCCCGCGCGGCCTAGAGTTGCCCGCCCATAAAATCGGACAAAGGCAGCCGGCTCGCGGGACAGAGGCACCCGCGCGTAACCACCAGGGAGGACACATGATCAACCTGCACGACATCCGGTACGCGCGGCTCGGCACGCGGGACCTGGACTCGGCGATTACCTTCGCAACGAAGATCGTCGGCCTGCAACTGGTGGCCCGCGAGGGCAATGCCGCCTATTTCCGCAGCGACAGGGCCGAAATACGCGGCGACACCCGCGACCATACGCTGGTGTATTTCGAGGGCGATCCCACGGACCAGACCATCGGCCTGGAACTGCTCGACCCGGACGACCTGGCCGCCGTCGGCGCCACCCTGGAACAGGCCGGCCGCCCGGTGCATTTCGGCACGAAGGAAGAATGCGAACTTCGCCGCACCAAGGCGTTCATCGCGTCTTCCGATCCCAGCGGCAACAAGCTGGAAATCCTGGCGCGGCCCTACAACACCGGCACGCGGTTCTTCCCCGGCCGCGACGTCGGCATCACCAATTTCAGCCACGTCGCGCTATTCAGCACGGATACGAAGCGCGATACGGAATTCTGGACCAGACTGGCAAATGCGCGGGTGTCCGACTGGCTGGGCGACGCCACGTTCCTGCGCATCGGCACGGTGCATCACTCGGTGGTGCTGATGCCGTCCTCGCGCCCGGGCATCCAGCACATCAACCACCAGGTGGAGGACATCGACGACGTGATGCGCTCCTACTACTGGCTCAAGCAGCAAGGCGTGAACATCGTCTATGGCCCGGGGCGGCACCCGATCTCCACCGCGATCATGGTGTATTTCGAGGGCCCGGACGGCATGGTCTATGAATATTCCATGGGCGTGAAACACATCCTGCCCGAGCAGGAGGCGACCTACCGGCCGCGGCAGTTCTCGGTGGAAGCGTACAACGGCGACATGTGGGGGTCATTCATCGATACGCCCGGCCTGCCGCGCGAACGGGCAGCCGACCGGAAGATGCGTCTGGTGGTGTAGGTCCGCGCGGCATTCCGTATGGAATGAAGCGTTCATTGACCCGCGAATACCCTGGCGCGCCCAGGGCTGTGGCGCGGCTTGGGTGATCAGCGCCGAAGCCGCCAATGCGAACACCACCCGCAACGCGAAGGCGGCGGAACATCCCTGCCGGAAAGGTCGGCCGAATTCGTCCACGCCTGCGCCGCAGGACACGCCCCGTGAACCGGCCATGCCAGTAACGTGGCCTGCCTGTGCAGCCCAGCGCCGGGTGATAAGAATCGCATTCAGGCTTGCCACCAACCATCCGGAGCTTGCAGGTGAGCAGTTTGTCGCTGCTGTTTCCGCCCGATCCCGGCGCCTTGAGGCTGTTCGCGGCGCTGCGCGCCACGCTTGCGGGCCTGCTGACATTCTTCCTGGTCCTGGCGCTGGGAACGGTCGTCACGGTTCCGGTCACCGACCGCATTCTCGGCTTTGCCATCGCATTGTTCATCGCAGCCAATGTCCGGGACGCAACGCCGGCCGCGCGTCTTGCAACCATGGCGCTGGCGCCGTGGGCGGCGTTCGCCGCAACCGCCGCTGCCGCGGTGCTGCTTCAGGCGCCGCTCGCCGCCGCCGCCTTCGTGCCGGTCCTGATGTTCGCCGTAACCTACGGCGGGCTGCGTGGTCCGCGCTATCTGTCGCTGGGTATCGTCGCACTGATCGCCTATTTCGTCGCCCTGGTGACACGCCAGCCACCGGAGACACTGCCGATGCGCCTGGTCGTGCTGCTGCTTGCGGCCGGTGACGCCGCCCTGGTCCGCTTCGTCCTGCTGCCCGAGCGCCCGCAGGACGAACTGGACCGGTTGCGCCACGCGATACGGTCACGGATCGACCGGATGCTGGGCCGCATCGCCGCGGCGGTTGCCGCGGGAACCTGGACCCAGCCGGAGCGCAGGAAGCTGCATGCCGACATTCTCCGGCTTCACGAGGTCATCCAGCTCGCCCAGGCCCGGCTGGTCACGCGTGACGCGGCGCTGCCCGGTGACGGCGGATACTGGTTGCACCTGCTGCGCCTCGAACTCGATACGGAACGCGTTGCCCGTGCCGCGCTCCAACGCCTCGGCACACCGACGGAACGTCCGGCACTGCTGGAGGCACTGCATATCCTGCGGCACCGGGACCCACGGCCGTTGCCGCAGGTCTCCGGCGGCCTGGGCGCGGCTCTCACGCTGCTCGGCCACGCGCTGCGCGAACAGTCGCCGGAACCGATGCCGCTTCCCTCGCTTGCGGTGCGGGCGACACCGACGGCACCCGATCTCCGCCCGGCCCTGCAGACCGCCATTGCGTCCGGACTGGCCATTCTCGGCGGGGAACTGGTTTCACCCAGTCGCTGGTACTGGGCAGCATTCGCGGCATTCGCGATGTTTCAGGGCACGCGCTCGCGGATCGAGTCGATCACCAAGGGCGCACAGTTCATGCTCGGCACCCTGGCCGGCGTTGTCCTGGGGATCCTGTCGGCAACGCTGCTGTCCGGGCACGAGCTGCTGTCCATGGCGGCAATCGTCGTGGCCGTCTTCCTGGCCTTCCAGGCGAACGTCATCGCCTATGGCATCATGATTTTCTGGATCACCATCATACTCGGCCTCCTGTTCGGCATGCTCGGCTATTTCCCACCGGAGGTGCTGCTGCTGCGCCTGAAGGAAACCGCCGTGGGCGCTGTCTGCGGCATGTTGGTCGCCGTCCTGCTGCTGGTGCGGCGGGAACGCGCGGCAACCAACGATGCCATGATCGCCTTCCTGCGCAACCTGGGCCGACTCGTCACCACTGCGACCGAGGGATTGCGCGACAGGAAAGTTGCATCGGAAACCGGCACCGATCTCCTGGCTGTGGAACAAAGCTACCAGGATCTGGCCGCGGCCGTCGCCGCGGAACGCTCCGGGTCGCTGGCCGAGCGGTTTGGTCCGTTGCGGCGGTCTCTGCTGATGCTCGAGTTCCTGCGGCTACTGGGCGCGCGACCTTGGCCAGATCAGTCTGCGCGAGGGGATCGGTCCTGAACCGGACCTGGCTGCTTCCGTGCACCGGGTGGTCGGAGAGATTCAAGCGAAACTGGAATGGATGATCGCGGCCCTGGGGAACCGGGCGGACGGCCCACGCCCGGCCGGGGCCCTGGTCGAGGAACTCGGAGACGTGTCTTCCCAGGGGCTTTCGGACCGGATCCTCCGACTGCTTCTGCGCATCGATGGAACGCTGGACCGTGTTGAGATCGCGGCGGAGCCGCGTGTGTCGTCGCGCGGGTAATGATCCACCCTGCGCCGTGTCGCACCCGCCGCGTTATTGCTTGGCGATGCGCCGGGTGTTCGCGCCGAGCACATGAGGCCTGATGCCGGCCAACGTAGCGTTCCGTGGTTCCGAACCAAATGGATCGGCTCCACCGCCGCAGCGAATCAAGACGAACCGGGCGGAGGCCCCGCAAGCGCCAAGATTGTGCAGCCACGCACCGCTCTTGCGGGCGGGTGCGGCGGGCCGATGTTCACAACTTATGGTAGAACAAACATTCCGAAGGGCGGGAAAGACCTGCCGAAGGATGCGGTCGGCGGTTGCGATCAGGGCAGCCGCCCAACCCGGACATTGTCTTCCCGGGCCGTCCGAGGGTTTCCGCACGGCCTGGCGGGCCAGCCAGCCATGACTTTTCCACAGAGTGCCGGGGCAATCGCGTTGGCGGGTTTTCGCCCGCCACGACGCGATACAGGTGCCCGCGCCGAAAGACGCCGCGATGTCGGCCTACGCCTCCCCCGCACATTCGAGCATGGCCGCGGCCAGCGCATCCTCCGGCGTCTTGCCGCCCCACAGCACGAACTGGAAGGCGGGGAAGAAGCGCTCGCACTCGGTCAGCGCGATATCGACCATGTCCTCCAGGCTCTCGGCCGAGGCCCCCGGGGCGCCGCGCAGCAGCACGGCGTGTCGGAACACCGGCATGCCGTCGTCGCGTTCCAGGCCGAAATGGCCGATCCACAGCCGCTCATTGGCCAGCGCCAGCAGCTCATACAGCATCGCGCGCTGTCGTTCCGGCACCTTCATGTCGAAGGTGCAGGTGAAGTGCATGGCGCTGATCTCGTGCGACCAGTTGAAATACAGGCCGTAGTCGCACCAGCGGCCGGGTGCCTCGGCCGCCATTTCCGAGTTGCTGCGGCGGTCGAACGCCCAGTCGTTGGCGGCGACGATCTGTTCCATCACGTCCAGCGGATTGGCGACGGAGTCGAAGGCTGTAGTCAGCGAGGCTGACATGCGGGGTCTCCCATCTGGGGGAAGGCCTGACGCGGGTTCCCAGCCGCTTCTGCAATCACGAATCCGAAATCCCGTGGATTCGCGCCGGGTTACCCGCGGTTTCTAGCCTACCGAGCTAACTGGCCGCGCCGCAAGCCTTACGCCTGGCTTTTTGGCGCCGCTTCCAGTGCGGTCACGCGGGCCTCCAGTTCCGCGAGCCGGGTCGTTACGTCGTTCAGCCTGGTTTCGGCCGCTTCCTGCCCGGCCCGGGCATTGGCGGCCATTTCGGCCATGGCGTCGAAATCCTCGCGCCGGACCAGGTCCAGCTTACGAATTGTCTCGTCGATTCGGGCGCGGGCAATTGCTTCGATTTCTTCCCGCAGCCCGGCCAGCGCCGAGATGGCCCCGCCGGCCACCCCGGCCAGGTCGTCGAAGAAACGCGGGCGGTCGCTCATGCATCTGCCTCCTGATCGGCCCGGGTCGCTGACTTCCGCAACCCCTCGGCCCTACATATAAGGTGTCGGTATGATTCTGGTCACTGGCGGCGCCGGGTTTATCGGCTCCAACCTGCAGGCCGCGCTGGCGCGCCGCGGGCTCGAAACGGTCGTGGCGGACTGGCTGGGGACGGAGGGCAAGTGGCGCAACCTGGCCACGCACCCGCCGTCCCGGGTGATTCCGCCCACCGAACTGGACGCCTTCCTGGAAGCCCGCCCGCCGCTGGAGATGGTATTCCATCTGGGCGCGGTCAGCGAGACCACCGCCACCGATGGCGACCACACCTGGGCCACCAATGTGGAACTCAGCCGGCGCATCTGGGAATGGTGCGCCGATCGCGGGGTGCGCCTGGTCTATGCCTCCTCCGCGGCGACCTATGGTGACGGATCGCAGGGGTTCGAGGACGATTCCTCCCTGCCGGCCCTGCAGCGGCTGCGCCCGCTGAACCTGTACGGCTGGACCAAGCACGCCTTCGACCTGCTGGTAGCCGGCACGCTCACCGCCCGCCAGCCACGCCCGCCGCAATGGGCCGGGCTGAAGTTCTTCAACGTGTATGGTCCGAACGAGTACCACAAGGGCCGCATGATCTCGGTCGTCAAGGTGAAGCACGACGAGGTGGCGGCCGGCGGCCCGGCCCGCCTGTTCCGCTCGGACGTCGCCGGCCTGGCGGACGGGGCGCAGGCGCGCGACTTCATCTGGGTGGGCGACGTGGTGGACGTGATGCTGTGGCTGCTGGACACCCCGGCGGTCAGCGGCCTGTTCAATCTGGGCACCGGCCGGGCACGCACCTACCTGGACCTGGCGCACGCGGTCTGCGACGCCGCCGGCGTGGCGCGCCGCGTGGAGTTCATCGACATGCCCGCCAGCCTGCACGGCCAGTACCAGTCCTTTACCCAGGCGCCGATGGAGCGGTTGCGCGTGGCCGGCTATGCCGGCCAGTTCACGCCGTTGGAGGAAGGCGTGCGGCGCTATGTGCAGGACTACCTGGCCGGCGGCAGCCCCTATCTCTGACCGCCGGATGCCCCCGCCCGGCCTGCTGATCTTCGACTGCGACGGCGTGCTGGTGGACAGCGAACTGCTGTCCTGCCAGGCCGACGCCGCCTGCCTGGCGGAGATCGGCATCCCGCTGTCCGCCGAGGACATCCTGGGCCGCTATGTCGGCATCAACCTGGCCGGCATGCTGGCCGACCTGGAGCAGCGCTTCGGCCGGCTGCCCCCGGACCTGGCCGAGACAATGCACCGACGCACCCTGGCCGCGTTCGACGCGGAACTGACCGCGGTGGCCGGCGTCGCCGCCGCGCTGGACGCGATCGCCATGCCGCGCTGCGTCGCCTCCGGCAGCGCGCCGGCACGCATCCGCCACTCCCTGGCGCTGACCGGCCTGCTGCACCGCTTCGACCCGCATATCTTCAGTGCCACGCAGGTGGCGCGCGGCAAGCCCGCCCCGGACCTGTTCCTGTTCGCCGCGCACCGGATGGACGCCGCGCCCGGCCAATGCCTGGTGATCGAGGACAGCATCCCCGGCGTCCAGGCCGCCCGCGCGGCCGGCATGCGCGTCTGGGGCTTCACCGGCGGCAGCCACTGCCGCCCCGGGCACGCCGACCGGCTGCGCGCCGCCGGCGCGGATGCGGTGTTCGACGACATGCGGCACCTGCCCGGACTGCTCGGCGCATGAGCACGGTGCATGTCATTGGCGCCGGCCTGGCCGGCCTGTCCGCCGCGGTGACGCTGACCACCGCGGGGCGCCGCGTGGTGGTGCACGAGGCCGGGCCCGCCGCCGGGGGTCGGGCACGGTCGTATTTCGACCGCGGGCTGGGGTTGCGGATCGACAACGGAAACCACCTGCTGCTGTCCGGCAACACCGCCGCGATGGCCTACCTGGAAACGGTCGGCGCCGGCGACACGCTGACCGGCCCGACGCAGCCGGTGTTCCCGTTCATGGACATCCCCACAGGCGCCCGCTGGACGCTGCGGCCGAACCCCGGGCGCCTGCCGTGGTGGATCGCCGCCCCGTCCCGGCGGGTGCCCGGCACCGGGCTGGTCGATTACCTGCGGCTCACCGCAGTGCCGCGCATTGCCGACGACCGGACGGTCGCCGACAGCCTGCCGCACGACACGCTGTATCACCGCCTGGTGGAGCCGCTCGCCATCGCCGCGCTCAACACGCCGCCCGACCAGGGCCTCGCCCGGCTGCTCGGCGCCGTGTTGCGCGAGACGCTGATGCGCGGCGGAGCGGCCTGCCTGCCACGCTTCCCGCGCCAGGGGCTGTCGGAAACACTGGTCGATCCGGCCGTTGGCTGGCTGCGCGCGCACGGGGCAGAGGTGCGGTTCGGCCACCGCATCGCCGCACTGGCGATCACCTCGGATCGGGTGACGGCGTTGCACGCCACGAACGCACCCGAACCGCTCGGCCCGGAGGATGCCGTGGTGCTGGCGGTCCCGCCCTGGGTCGCCGCGGACCTGTTGCCGGGGCTGACCGCGCCGGATGCGTTCCAGGCCATCCTCAACATCCATTTCGGCATCGCCGCCGATCCGGGCGAGGCCGGGTTCCTCGGCCTGATCGGCGGCACGGCGGAGTGGGTGTTCGTGAAGCCGGGACACGTCTCGGTGACGATCAGCGCCGCCAACCGCCTGGTGGACCACCCGGCCGAGGCAATTGCCGCCATGGTCTGGCCCGAGGTTCAGGCCGCCCTGCGCCTGCCAGCCACCGCCATGCCGCCATTCCGCGTGGTGAAGGAGAAACGCGCCACCTTCGCGGCAACGGCGGCGCAGGAACCGCGCCGGCCCGGCCCACGCACCGCGCTCGCCAACCTGGTCCTGGCGGGCGACTGGACCGCCACCGGCCTGCCCGCGACGATCGAGGGTGCCATCCGCTCCGGCCGCGACGCCGCGGCGTTGCTGTGCGGCGAGAAGGGCTGATCCGGTCCGGCCGGCGTGCCGTTTGCCCTCTTGCCGCCCCACGCATCGGGCGCACAGCTCAGCGCCAGCGCCAGCGCCAGCGCCAGCGCCAGCGCCAGCGCCAGCGGCAGCGCCAGCGGAAGCGCCAGCGCCAAGCGCCAGCGGGAGCGGCATTGGAAGCGGGAGCGCAGCGGCAGCGGCAGTGGCAGTGGCAGTGGCAGTGGCAGTGGCAGCGGTAATCGGAACCGGGACACGACTGGCGCGGGACGGCGGGGCGCCATGGGCGCGGCGGCGGGGCGGGATGGGCTACGGGACACGCAGCCCGTGATGCTATGATGTGCGCACAGGCAAGCCGCGTGTGGTCCACTGCATCGGGCCAGTCGGATCAGGCTTGCCACAGCCGGGGCGGTACGCAGCCCGCGCCCCGGGCTGGCGGAGATTGGACATGGGCTGCAGGCATGATCGATCCATGACCAACGACCCAGCCAAGAGCGACGACACGATCCGGCCAGGCGAAGTGGCGGCGGACCCGCCGCCGGCGACCGATGCCGGTGTCTATTTCATCGGCACGATCCACACGCCCTGGCGCGTGCGCAGCGAGTGCCCGAAACGCGGCAGCCTGGACGGCCCGGTCTGCGCGATCGTGGTCGATGACCGCTGGCGCGAAGCGCTGACAGGCATCGATCAGCACCAACGCCTGCAGGTGCTGTACTGGATGCACCACGCACGCCGCGACCTGGTGTTGCAGTCGCCGCACGGCTCCGGGCGGCTGATCGGCACCTTTGCGCTGCGGTCCCCGATGCGGCCCAACCCGATCGCCTCCTCGGTGGTGCAACTGGTCGCTGTCGAAGGGACGACGCTACGGGTGCGCGGGCTCGACTGCCTGGACGGCACGCCGCTGATCGACCTGAAGCCGGACCGCTCCGCCGCCAGCAACTGACATCGGCAAACCGGGAACCCACGAATGGCCACGTGGTTTGCCCGGATATGACGAACGCCACGCTCGATCTGCGCGTGATGGATCGCACTGCCTGCGACAACCGTCCGCGTGCAGACAGACATAAGGCTGCCGACTTGCGGCATCGGCCCGCTTGTGCATAGCTTCTGCCTCCCGGCCACCAATGGAGAGACAAGCATGCCCGGCGCCCTAGACCACCTGCTGGTGCTCGACCTGACCAGCCATCTGTCCGGACCGTATTGCGGCATGCTGCTGGCCGATCATGGCGCCGACGTGATCAAGATCGAACCGCCCAGCGGCGACTCCGCCCGCAACATGCCGCCCTTCGTCAACGGCGAGAGCGCGCCGTTCATGACCTGGAACCGTAACAAGCGCTCCGTGGTGCTGGACCTGAAGCAGGCCGAGGACAAGGCGCGCTTCCTGGAACTCGCCGAGCGCGCCGACATCGTGCTGGAAAACTACCGCCCCGGCGTGCTCGCCCGGCTCGGCATCGGCTGGGACGTGCTGCATGCCCGCAATCCGCGTCTGGTGCTGGGCTCCATCTCCGGCTTCGGCCAGACCGGACCGTACAGCAGCCGCGGTGGGTTCGACCTGATCACCCAGGCGATGTCCGGCCTGATGAGCGTCAACGGCCCGCCGGAGGGCGACCCGTACCGCCTGCCCATCGCCATCTCCGATGTCGCCGCCGGCATGTTCCTGGCCTTCGGCGTGATGGCGGCGATCGAGGCGCGTCACCGCACCGGCGAAGGCCAGCATGTGGAAACGTCCTTGCTGGAAGCCGCCACATCGTTCTGCGTGTATGAGTCGGCACACTACTTCGCCACCGGCACGCGGCCGCCGCGCATCGGCCAGAAGCATCGCGGCAGCGCACCGTACCAGTGCTTCGCCACCGCGGACGGGCACATCACCGTCGGCGCGTCCCAGCAGAAGTTCTTCGAGACGTTCTGCCGCCTGGCCGGCCTGCCCGACCTGCCCGCCGATCCGCGTTTCCGCACCAATGCCGACCGCGTGAAGAACAACGACGCGCTGGTGGCGATGCTGGCGGATAAGTTACGTTTGCAACCATCTTCGCATTGGCTGGCGGCGCTGGAACAGGCCGGTATCCCGGCCGGTCCGGTGCTGCATTTCGACGAGGTGTTCACCGACCCGCACATGCTGGCACGCGACATGGTGGCCTACACCGAGCACCCGGAAACAGGTCGTTTCGGCACACTGGGCGTGCCGCTGAAACTGTCCGCCACGCCCGGCGCGGTGCGCGCCCCGGCGCCGCGGTTGGACGAGCACGGGGCGACGGTGTTCGGGAAACGCGAGGCGGCCGAGTAGCAACGCAAGCGCGGAGCACGCACCCCACTACGGGAGGGGCGTGGCGGCCCTGGGTGTTTGATACCCGCCAGTGTGTCAAACCCTATGCGGGTTGGCATCGGACGCCCCGGGACGGGTTTCACCCCCGTTCCCCAACCGCTCCGGGAGGGAAGGCGTCCGGACGCGCCCCACCATTGCCCATCCACCTTGCCTCCACCCCCCGCCCGGCCCTATCCGCCAGTCATGCAAACCGCGCCCGACACCCCCGAAGCCGAACTCCGTCGCCTGCTCGACATCATGGCCGCGCTGCGCGACCCGGTCGGGGGCTGCCCGTGGGACAGGCAGCAGGACTTCGCCAGCATCGCCCCCTACACGATCGAGGAGGCCTACGAAGTCGCCGACGCCATCGGCCGGCACGACTTCGCCGCCCTGCCCGATGAGCTGGGCGACCTGCTGTTCCAGGTGGTGTACCACGCCCGCATGGCGGAGGAGGCCGGCCACTTCGCCTTCGCCGAGGTCGCCCGCAGCATCAGTGACAAGATGGTCCGCCGGCATCCGCATGTGTTCGGGGACGCCGCCGCCCGCGACGCCGCGGAACAGACCGCGGCCTGGGAGGCACAGAAACACGCCGAACGCGCGGCCCGGGCGGAAACCGGCACGCTGGCGGGCGTACCGACCGGGCTCCCTGCCCTCACCCGTGCCGCCAAGCTGACCGCGCGCGCCGCCCGCGTGGGCTTCGACTGGCCGGACGCGGACTCCGTGCTGGAGAAGCTGGACGAGGAGGTGGCGGAACTGCGCGCCGAACTGCCGCAAGCCGATCCCGCCCGGCTGGCGGACGAGGTGGGCGACCTGCTGTTCGTGCTGGCCAATCTGGCGCGCAAGCTGCAGCTCGACCCGGAGGCCTGCCTGCGTCACGCCAACCAGAAATTCGCCCGCCGCTTCACCGCCATGGAGCGGCGCACGGAACAGGCCGGCCGGTCGCTGTCCGAATGCGCGCTGGATGAAATGGAAGCCGCGTGGCAGGCCGTCAAACGCGACGAGCGGCAGGGCTGACCGCCCGGACGGCGGGATCAGGCGGGGCGCCCGCCGCCATCGTCCTCGGCCGTTTCCGGCAGGTCCACACCTTCGTACAGCGCGATCACCGGTATCTCGATGCCGATTTCCGCCAGGCGCAGCGTGTCATCCGCGGTCGGCGCGGAGGCGGTCCAATCGGCATCACCGGCGGCCCGCTCCGGTCCAGTCAGATCGATGCCACCGTACTCGATGATGATGTAGCGGCGGATCGACGGCACCGCCCGGTATTCGCGCAACTTGACGATCCGGTCGATGCGTCCCGTTGTCGGGCTCAGCACGTCGAAGACACCACCACGCCGGGAACAAGCTGGGCATCGCCGGGCACCCTGGTGCACGTGACCAAGGCATCCGGGTAGCGAACCGCGTCGCCCACGGTCGCCCTGCCGGCATCGGGCCCCAGAGGTTCGCACCCGCCACCCCGCAGGCCCGCGCCCAGCGCAACATGGAGGTCGCGCACAATGCGGCTGTGGTTGACCGTGCCGCCGGTCATCGCCACCGGTTCGAAACCGTCGAACTTCCACCGGCCGCCAGTCGCCGGCGCCCAGGCGAAGAACTGCTCACGGCTCATCCGGGGCTTGCGCAGCGCAACATTCATGCACGTCAACCCAGAACGCCCGGCCACCCCGAGTCCCCGGCGTCAGCACAGGCGGATGCGCAGCGTCAGCACCCGCCGCTCGCCCGGCGGGATCAGCATCAGGCCGGGCTTGTCCATGAAGTCGCCGTCGAAGCCGGCGGGACTGGCGGTGCCGTACCAGGGTTCGATGCACAGAAAGTCGCCGCAGGTGGCCGCGCCGGTCATGCGCGACCAAAGGCCGAGCTGGGCGAACCCGTCCCAGGAGAGCTCGATCACCTCGGCGCCGGGGGCGGTGTAGCGCACCGACCGGCTGGCCGGCTGGTCCAGGATCAGCGCGTCGGCCGCGAACAGCGACGGGTCCAGCCCCAGTGTGCGGCCCTGCACCGGGGAGGCCTGCGGCGCCGGGTCCAGCAACCCGTCCGCCAGGCGTCGCACCGGCGCCGGCTCCGGTTCGGCGAATTCCAGCCGGTGCGCCACCTTGTCGCCGCCCTCGGCCAGCGGCCAGGCGAAGGCCGGGTGCGCCCCCACCGAGGCAGGCAGCACATCCCGCCCCGTATTGACGACGGTGAAGCTCTGCTCCAGCGCATCGTCGTCCAGCGTGAAGGCCACCTCGAAACGAAACGCGAAGGGGTAGATCGCCCGGGTCTGCAGGTCGTCGTGCAGCACCAGCCGGCAACTGGTGGCAGTGCGGTTCAGCCAGGCAAACCGCCGGTCGCGCGCGAAGCCGTGCTGCGTCAGCCGGTATGACCGCCCGCGATGCAACAACCGGTCACCCTTCAGGCGCCCGACAATCGGAAACAGTACCGGCGCATGGCGTGGCCAGGGCGGCCCGGCCTGCCACAGCAATTCCGTCTCGGTCGCATCGCGCAACGCGCAAAGTTCCGCACCGTCGGATTTGACCACAGCGGAAAGATACCCATTCGACAGCGTGTGCCGATCCATCATAGCGCCCCAGCTTGCACCGGAACGGCGTCCGGCGCCAGATGCCGAAGCGTTGCAACTCCGTGTCAGATGGTCCTTGCGCCGGCAGGCCGGCGCTCACGCCCGCGTCAGTCGTCGGGCTCCAACTCGGCCCGCACTGCCGCCTGAAGCTCCTTCATCCGGAAGGGCTTGCGCAGGAAGCGCCGGTTGACCTGGCGCGCGACGAAGTAGCCGGATATCAGGATGACCTTCAGGTCGCGCCGCCGCTCGGTGGCGATATCCGCCAGTTCCAGGCCCGACATGTCCGGCATGCGAATGTCGGAAATCAGCAAGCGCACGTCCGGCGTGCTGTCCAGCAAACGCAGCGCCGCCGCGGCACCATCGGCCTGCAGCACGTGATAGCCGAAATCCTCCAGGAACTCCGCGACCACGATGCGCACCTCGGCGTCGTCATCCACCATGACGATCGTGGCCGGCAAGTCCGCCTCCTCAGTCTGGGTACGCTCGGTCGCGATGTCAGGCGTACAGGACAAGGGACGCTCCGCAATCGGTCAGGCTGAAGGCGGAAGATGCAACACGCAACGACGCGCCCGCACCCGGATGGCTCGGATCTGGGACTTCTGCATTAGCACCTGACTTGGTGGCTTACACCTCGGAATTTCCTCGCAGAGTGCTCATGGAACGGTCACATCCGCGCGACCGATCGGTAGCGTACCGATGCGGCTGCAAAACGCGCCGATCCCGCCGGTTTGGTTACCATTGCGGATTGGACGACCGAGCCATTCCATGCGATGTCTGTGCATCGGTCGGGGCCGCCGGGGGGCGCCGCAGCAGAAGGAGGCCGCATGAGCACGGGACCACTTGCCCGCTTCAAGGTGATCGACCTGACCCGGGTGCGCGCCGGCCCCACCGCGGTGCGCCAACTCGCCGACTGGGGCGCCGATGTGATCAAGATCGAGGCGCCGGGCGGCGATTCCGGCCTGGGCGGCGAACGCCACGGGCCGGACTTCCAGAACCTGCACCGCAACAAGCGCAGCCTGACGCTGAACCTGAAGGCGCCCGAGGGCCTGGAGGTGATGCACCGCCTGGTGCAGCAGGCCGACGTCGTGGTGGAGAATTATCGCCCGGACGTGAAGTTCCGCCTGGGAGTCGATTACGACTCCCTGCGAAAGATCAACAAGCGCATCGTCTATGCATCGATCTCCGGCTTCGGGCAGGACGGCCCCTATCGTGACCGCCCCGGCTTCGACCAGATCGCCCAGGGCATGGGCGGGCTGATGTCGATCACCGGCCTGCCCGGCCAGGGGCCGGTGCGCGTCGGCATCCCCGTGGCCGACCTCACCGCCGGCATCTTCGCCGCCATGGGCATCCTGATCGCCCTGCTGGAGCGCGAGCAGTCCGGCGAAGGCCAGTGGATCCAGTCCTCGCTGCTGGGTGCGCAGATCTCCATGCTCGATTTCCAGGCGGCGCGCTGGACCATCGGGCACGAGGTGCCGGGCCAGGCCGGCAACGACCACCCCACCAGCATCCCCACCGGCGTGTTCCCCACCAGCGACGGCCACATCAACATCGCCGCGGCAGGTGAGGAGATCTATCGCCGCTGCTGCAAGGCGCTGGACGCACCGCAGCTTGCCGAGGACCCGGATTTCGCCACCGGTCCCCTCCGCTCGAAAAACCGCGCTCGGCTGAACGAGGCGATCGCCGCGATCACCCGCAACCGTTCCTCCGCCGACTGGGTGGAGCGGCTGAATGCCGCCGGCGTGCCGGCCGGGCCGATCTACAGGATGGACGAGGTGTTCGCCGACCCGCAGGTCCAGCATCTGAAGATCACCCGCAAGGTGCCGCACAGGGCGCTGGGCGACGTGGAGGTGATCGGCCAGCCGATCGAACTGAGCCGCACGCCGTGGAGCGTGCGCAGCGCCACGCCGGAACTGGGCGAACACACCGACGCCGTGCTGGGGGAACTGGGCTACAGCGCGGCCGAGATCGAGTCACTGCGCGGCAAGAAGGTGGTGTAGGCGATCGGCGGCGGACCATTGTGACTGGCCGATCATCATGGCTGGCCGATCGTCATGGCTGGCCGATCGTCATGGCTGGCCGATCGTCATGGCTGGCCTGGGAATTGCGCGGCCTGCGCTTTCGCGGACGGGCTGCGTGACCCGCCGTTAAGACCGGTCGGGATCGCCCCTCCGCCGGACAAGGCGAATTCAGCAACTGAAGGACCCGGACGATGGATGCAACTCCCGACCACCTGATCCGCGACGAGGCCGCACTGACCGCGCTGTACGGTGAGCCGCCGGCCGGTGCGATCGCCAAGGAGGTGGATCACATCCACCCGCATTACCGTGCGATGATCGAGGCCTCGCCCTTCGTCGTGCTCGCCACCAGCGGCCCGGGCGGGCTGGACGTGTCGCCGCGCGGCGATCCCGCGGGATTTGTCACCGTTGCAGACGAAAAGACGCTGCTGATCCCCGACCGGCGCGGCAACAACCGCGTCGATAGCCTGCGCAACATCGTGCACGATCCGCGGGTGGCGCTGCTGTTCCTGATTCCGGGCGTGGGCGAAACGCTGCGGGTGAACGGGCGCGCCGCGATCTCTGTCGCACCGGATCTGCTGGCACGCTTCGCCTTTCGCGACACGCTGCCGCGGTCGGTAATCGTGGTGCAGGCGGAGGCGGTGTATTTCCAGTGTCCCAAGGCGCTGGTGCGGTCGGAACTATGGAACCCGGACAAGCACATATCGCGCAGGTCGCTGCCCAGCACAGGCACGATCCTGGCGGACATCACGGCGGGGCGGGTCGGTGGCGCGCAATACGACCGGGAGTATCCCGAGCGGCTTCGCACGACCTTGTACTGAACCGACGCCCGGCGGCCTGGTCTCCAAATCGTCAGCGCCACCACGCCTCCACGAGGTCTCTCACGCCACTACGGGGTTTCTGCAGCAATCCTTTACATGAGCGTTCAACAGCCCCACACCGCCGGACCCGGTGTTTCCGGCGGCAATTCGATGCCGCTTCGTCAATGCCGGAGGGCCGCCGGCGCGACGTACCACGTCGTGGCGGGCGAAGGCCCGCCACCCACGACTTCAACTGCGCGCATCAGGCAAGGTGTGGACGGCGGACTTTCGCCAGCCGTGACGTGATGATATCGCCGGCACCAGGCGCGCTGACATAACGCATCCGAGGTCCTTCCCCGCCAGGACGTGGTACGGTCTTCCCCACGCGCGCGATGATCCAGGCGGGATTTCGTTGCAGTTCCCTCGCCGACCATGACCTCGCATCAGCGCATGCCGGTCGGGCAGCACGGAAGAATCCAGCCGCCTTACTTGCGGTACGTCCCAATGACCGTACCCTCGAGAACCTCCGGATCCGAGGGCAACAGGCGGCTCATCTCCGATCCGCCGCGCCCGCGCAGTCCCTTCGCCTGGGTGGCTGATTTGCGCGCGTTCTCCTGCGTATCGAACGCGCTGAACACACCAACCCGGCCGTCGGTGAGCTTGGCGACGGCGTAGCGGGCAAGACCCGGATACAAGCGGGTGACCTCACCGGCTTCCTTCTCGAGGGCCTCCTTCAGTTGGCTGACGGTAGCATCCGTCTTGTAGATCCGCGCGATGCCGTGAAGCCGGCCATCACCCTCCGCGGCGCCCTGGACGGCATAGCCGATTTCGCCTTCCAGCGTTTCGGCCAGTCTGAACCCCTGCATCGCGCCCTGGCCTTTGACCCAATCCGCGGCAATCTGCTGGCCGCGTTTTGCTGCGGCCTGATTCTCGTAAACGGAGAAGGATCCGAAACGACCGTCCGCGAACGCGACCGTCGAGTAGCGGGCCAGGCCGGCTTCCCGGGCCAGTTGCGGAGCCAGCTCGCGGAGCGCAAGAGCGGAAAGGTCCTCAGCAGACATGGAGCCGGAACCTGCATAAATTCGGGCCATTGCGTAAGCCATTGTCCCCTCCTGTTCATTTTCATGTACCTGCCGACCGGGCAGGCATGATGATCAGGCGCAGGAAGTTTGTTTTATGTCAAATGAAACGCAAATCCTGCCTGCGGCACGTTGAATACGGACATCAGCGAGTGACAGGAGCAGTCGGACACGGTCACGCCAGTTGGCGGCGGCCGCATATACCGCTTGCCGCGCAGGCAGGACTGTTCAGGGGCCGTTTCATGCGCAACGGCTGATACCAACCCGCGTATCGTTCGACCGTTGGGCGCCCCCAGTCATGGTCGGCGCAGGCCACGCCATCCAAGACTTTTTCTGATTGCAGCCACGAAAAGACGTGGATAGCCCGCCTGCACGGGCGATGATGCTGAACGACCGACCGTGCGTCGAACATGATGCGGGATGGTATGACACCAGCACGTTGCCGCGCCGTGCCCGCATGGCCCCTTCGATCAGCATCTGGAACATGGCGTGGCGCTGCACTGCTGCCGTCATTCGTCGGATCCCCATGCCCGACGGTCCGGATGCTGCGGACGAAATGAGCCAGGCAAATCGGCCGGCGGCCCTCGCCGCCCGCGAAGCATGGTTACCCCGGCGGGCATCCTGGTGGCGTGTTCGCAGGCGCACGCCGGCCGCGTCGCCGCAGGCGAAAACGGGTCACCGGCGACTGTGTCATGACGCTGCGACGCGCCTTGCGGTGCTGTCGCCGCACGGCGCCGATGCAGGGCAACACCGAGGCCGGCCGACCCGGAGGGGCCGACCCGGAAGGGCCGGCCCGGAGGGGCCGGCCATGCCCGGTTGGTTGTCAGGCGCGCAGGTGCTTGTGGAAGAAGGCGGCAACCTGGGACAGCGTGGCCTCGCTCTGCCGCGCCGCCTGCTCGACCTGCAGCAGCTCGATATCGCCGCCGGCCCTGCGATAGTTGGCAACGAAACGCTCTGGTTCGTTGCCGGGAATCGGTGCATCCGGGTCGCGGTAGTCGTGCACCGGGTCCGGCCGGCCCTGCAGCCACAACGCCGGCGGCAGTTGCACCGTCTCCCCACGCTCCAGTGCCAGCATCGGATTGCCGTCGGCCATGTTGGCCTCGGTCTTCCAGTACAGGTCGTGGCGTTCCGGAATGTTGCCGACCCAGGCCGGCGGGTTGGCGGAATCGCGTGCCCGGCGGGCGTGGTTGTAGCGCGACAGCGGATTGATCACCGGCCACAGCATGGCCACCGCCCCCACGCTGGCGTCCACCGCCGGCGCGCCGGGCGGCAGCGCCACGGTGGTGTAGCGCGGATCGGCCGGCCGCATGGCCGCCAGCATGGCCAGGTGGCCGCCGCTGGACTGGCCGGCAATGCCGATCCGGTCGGCGCTGGTGCCAAGCTGCTCGGCGTTCGCCTTCACCCAGCGGGTGGCGTAGTTGATGTCGATATTGGAGGTCGGGTAGCCATCGCCGGCGTGGCGGAAGTCGATGGCCAGCACCACCAGCCCGGCGCGGGCGAAGGCTTCCGCATAGGTCTGGCACTCGTTCAGGTCGCCGTTGCACCAGGCGCCGCCGTGCAGCTCGATCACGGCGGGGAACGGGCCGTCGCCGCGGGGGCGGAAGTGCCGCACCTGCATCGCCCTGTCGCCGTGGCGCAGGTACCTCCCGGTCTTCGGTGGTGAATTCGTATGTTGTTGCGGGCATCGGACGGTCCTCCCTGGGGTCACGTCTCGCACCGAGTGTAGCCCGTTGGCGGGGAAGCGAAAGAGCCGGCCCCTGAGATGCCACAGCATGACGCCACACCGTTGCCCGTCGGCGCCGGGGCTGGTAAATCATCCCTGCGGTCGGAGCGTAGCGCAGTCTGGTAGCGCATCAGTCTGGGGGACTGGGGGTCGTGGGTTCGAATCCCGCCGCTCCGACCATCAAGCGATTGCAGTCAGCCAGCTCGTGCAGTCAGCCAGCTCGTGCAGTCAGCCAGCTCGTGCAGTCAGCCAGCTCGTGCAGTCAGCCAGCTCGTGCAGTCAGCCAGCTCGTGCAGTCAGCCAGCTCGTGCAGTCAGCCAGCACAGCCCAGCTCGCACGCGGCCCTCCCGCAGGTTCCCACACCGGATTGATCGTAAACCGGGCTTGCCGGCACCAATCCGTACTGGCAAGGTGCGGATTATAGCAGTCGTTTCTGCTTCTTGCCGATCAGGTGAACACACGTGCAAGAAGG
The DNA here is from genome assembly GCA_963721065.1 of uncultured Alphaproteobacteria bacterium. Lineage (GTDB taxonomy): Bacteria > Pseudomonadota > Alphaproteobacteria > Acetobacterales > Acetobacteraceae > CAWBLP01. The sequence continues at coordinate 1,201,260 of CAVRHO010000002.1, read as the reverse complement.
TCACTCACGCAAATCGCCTGGAGACGATCCATCGCCGCCCGGGACTGGCCGGGATGATGCTGGCGACGTGTCCCGTTGCGCGCACGAGGTGATGGAGTGCCTGACCGCGATTCGCAACTATGCGGCTGGGGCTCACCGCCTGACGATGGATGGGTCGCAAGACCGGGTGGGCGCGGCGCTGCGTGCGATCGAACAGCAGGTGACCCGCGCGCATGATATCGTCGCTGCGGTACGCGACGCCTACGACCAGGCCCAATGACTCCGCGCCGCGCCGGCGGCGGGATCAGGTGCCTTCGGCAGGACGAAGTGGTGGATGGCGGGCCTTCGCCCGCCACGACGCTGTACGTTGCGCCAGCCGCTGCCACTGACCACCGGCGACGCGGGATTGGATTACAGGCCCCTTCGTGGGCCATGACGATGAATGCCGGACAGGCAATCGATAACTGCCGTCAATATTGACAGGAACCGAGCCACCCTCCTGGCACTCCATTGCCATCCCACGGGTGGGGAGGCACGCTGCATGACCAACCGAGCGCCGCTGGTGCCCGCCAGGCCGCCGGCCGCGCCGGAACCAACGCGCTTCCCGGGTGGGAAGACGCCACGCAGGACGACCGATGCGCTGGCTTGCTCTTCTGTTGCCGCTGGCCATGGCCGCGTGCGCCGGCAATCCCAAAGCCCTCGGGATCACCGGGCCCGGCGACGCCGCCCTGGTGCCGCCGGCCGGTGACAGCAACACCGGCGCGACGGACCTGCTGCAAGACACCAACCCGTACGCGCCGGCAATGGTGCCCACCACCGAGGGCGGGCGTTACTGGAACTATTACTGACCCCGCGGGAGCCGGCGGATCACGCCGTCAGAGCCTGCGGCGCGGTGCGCTCCCGCTTCACCAGCAGCTTGTTCAGCGCATGCACATAGGCACGGGCCGAGGCAACGATCGTGTCGGTGTCGGAGCCCTGCCCGTCCACCATCTTGCCGTTCTCCTCCAGCCGCACCGTGGTCTTGGCCTGTGCGTCGGTGCCCTGGGTCACCGCGCCGACCGAGAACAGCACCAGGTTGGCCTCATGCGGGTAGATCTGCCGGATGGCGTTGAAGGTCGCGTCCACCGGCCCGTCGCCCGTGCTCTCGGCGCTCTTGGTCACGCCATCGACCGACAGTTCCATCACCGCCCGCGCCGGCCCTTTCGACCCGGCATGCAGGTCCAGCGAGACGAACCGGATGCGCTCGTGGTCGCGCATCACCTCGTCATCGACCAGAGCAACGATGTCGTCGTCGAACACCACCTTCTTGCGGTCGGCCAGGTCCTTGAAGCGGCGGAACGCGTCGTTCAACTGGTTGTCGCCGATGCCGTAGCCCAGCGCCTTCAGCTTGTCGCGGAACGCCGCGCGGCCCGAGTGCTTGCCCATCACCAGGTTGGACTTGGTCCAGCCGACGCTCTCCGGCGTCATGATCTCATAGGTGCCGGCATGCTTCAGCACGCCGTCCTGGTGGATGCCTGCCTCATGCGCGAAGGCGTTGCGGCCGACGATCGCCTTGTTCGGCTGCACGTCGAACCCGGTGATGGTGGACAGCAGCTTGGACACGCGCAGGATGTTCGACGTCTTGATGTTGTTCTTATAGGGAACGGCGTCGGCACGGGTGCGGATGGCCATCACCGCCTCCTCCAGCGACGCGTTGCCGGCGCGCTCGCCGATGCCGTTGATGGTGGATTCGATCTGCCGCACCCCGGCGCGCACCGCGGCCAGCGTGTTGGCCACCGCCAGACCCAGGTCGTTGTGGTTGTGGGTGGACAGGATCACCTTGTCGGCGCCCGGCACGCGTGTGCGGATCATGGTGAAGATCCGCTCCATGTCCTCGGGCAGCGCATAGCCGACCGTGTCGGGGATGTTGATCGTGGTGGCGCCGGCCTTGATCGCCTCCTCCACGCAGCGGCACAGGAAGTCGGGCTCGGTGCGGGTGCCGTCCTCGGCCGACCATTCCACGTCGTCGGTGTACTGGCGCGCCAGGCTGACCGCGGCGACGCCGGCCTCCAGCACCTCCTGCGGCTCCATGCGCAGCTTGTACTTCATGTGCAGCGGGCTGGTGGAGATGAACACGTGGATGCGCCGGCGCTTGGCCGCCTTCAGCGCGTCGGCGGCGCGCAGCACATCCTCGCGCCCGGTGCGCGACAGGCCGCAGATCACCGGGGTGTCGTCGCGCTGGCCGACGCTCTCGCTGATCGCCTTCACCGCCTCGTAGTCGCCGGGCGAGGCGATCGGGAAGCCGGCCTCCATGACATCGACGCCCAGCTCGGTCAGCGCCTCGGCCATGCGCAGCTTTTCGGCCAGGTTCATGGAGAACCCGGGCGACTGCTCGCCATCGCGCAGCGTGGTGTCGAAGATGATGACGCGGTCGTCTTCCAGCGTGCCGAAGCTGGGATGGGTGATGCTCATTTGTCTCGGATTCCTCGGAGGGGTTGCACGACAGTAGCCTCAGGGACCCCCTGAGCGATGCCGGCGTTCAACGACCCGGCGCGGCGCTCAGGGGCGGCTAAGTCGAAGGAGGAGGCCGAGGGCAACCGAAGTGGCGAGCACGCGCGCAGAGCCGCGAGCGACGCAGCGGGCAGTCCGGCAGGCTATGCGCAGGCCACAGAACATACCCGCATACATACGCTTTCCCGCCGCGCCGCGCAACCCGCGCCGATAAACCCTCAGCGGGCCTGCTGGATCGCCGACAGCAGCCAGTGCCCGCCGCCGGACGCGCGCATGAAGGTCCACAGTTCGGTGACGGTCTGATGCTCGGTCGGGCTGCCGTCCACGACCTGGCCGGCGGAGTCGCGCGTGACGTCGATCATCGAAAAGCGGATCGCCACGGTGGCATATTCGCGGTTTCGCTCGCTCCAGGCCTCGGCCAGGTCGCCCTGCAGCAGCACCACGTTCGTCACCGAATTGCGCACCCCACGGCTTTCCTGCTCGGCCAGTTGTTCGGCGAAGTAGCTGACCATCTCCGGCGTCACCATGGACTGCAGCGCCGGAAGGTCGTGCGCGGTCCAGGCCGCCTGGATCGACTGCAATGCCTGCTCAAAGGCCTGGTAGTCGGCCGGGGTGATGGTGATCGGCGGCCCGTTCGGCGCCCCTCCGCCACCGCCGCCGCCCATCGGCACCGGGCCGTAGCCGGGCGCGGTGTTGCGGCTGAAGAAATTCGGTCCGCCCGCGAACACCGCCCCCTGGCGACGACGGAACAGCCGGACCAGGAACCGCACCAGCAGCACCAGCAGGAAGATCTGCAGCAGGAAGCCCAGGAACCCGCCGAAGCCCATGCCGCCGCCCCAGAACCCGTGGCCGAACAGCAGGCCACCGATGCCGGCACCCAGCAGGCCACCCATCAGCCCGGACATGAACGGCGAGTGGCGACGATAGCCGTTGCCGTATCCCCGGCCGTCGTTGCCGTAGCTGTTCGATGTGCGCTGCGTGGTGCTGCGCTCCATGGGCGCCGCATAGGGCGCCGTGCGGGTCGTGTGCGGGGCCACCCAGGTGCGGCTGCCGCGGCTGCCGAAGGAGGAGCCGCGGCCGGCGCGGGCGTTGGCCAGGCCGGGCGCAAGGGCCAGGGCCAGCGCGGCAAAGCCGGCCAGCATCAGGGAGGTGCGGCGCATCGGAGATCGCTTTCTGGTGAACACCGGAAAGGATATGGGAATTGGGCGTTCCCGGGGACAAGAGGGCCGCCGGCATGCCGTACAGCGTCGTAGCGGGCGAAGGCCCGCCACCCACGACTTTGTCGTGCGGCACGCATCCATCCGAGTGCCGTGCCGGACCGAATGCCGTGCCGGAGGTTTTCTACGAAACGGGTGCCTTCGCCATGACCAAATTGGATGCCTTCGGCATGACGAAAGCCGTGGGTGGCGGGCCTTCGCCCGCCACGACGTGGTACGCTGCGCCGGAGGCTGCCACCATCACCACCGAAGCGCATTTCCGCCCCGACGGGTCCGACGCTCCGGGCCGGGCTACTCGACCGGTTCGGCCGCGATCCGTGGTGCCTCGGCCTTCACCTGATCGCCGAGCATCTCGATCTTCCCGGTGATCTGGCCGCCGTCCTCCACCTGCAGGCGGCGGCAGCGGGCCGTGCCCAGCACACGGCCGGTGGCACGCACCACCAGGCTGCCGCGCGCGGTCAGGGTGCCGTCGATGGTGCCGGCGATCTCGGCATCCTCGACCTCCACCTCGCCCTTGAACACACCGCCAGGTGCGATCGCCAACTCGGTGGCGTGGATCATGCTGGCTTCGACCGTGCCTTCCACCACCAGGCGTTCGGCATCCTGCACCGTGCCCTGAACGCTGATGCCGCGGCCGACCACAAGGGTGCGGCGCTCGGCCGGGTCGTGCATCGCAGAGCGGGTTGGCGCGACGGTCGGGCGCGGCGAGAGCGACGGCGTGGACGGTTGCGGGCCGGATGTGGTGGGCGGGAAGGGGGGGCGAGCCATGAAGGGGGCCTCCTTGGGCTGGGCCGGTCGGAATGGCGGCACGCCCAGCCCCGAATTGAGCGGGCCGGACGCTGCGCCTGAGGTATTGCGCGGGTTCAGGTCGCTGTCCGACCTCGGGTCGCCGTCCATGAACCGGCCAAGCGACCCGGTTGGGGACAGGCCTGCGGGCAGAGTCTCCCCTGGCCCGGCCGGCGATTTGTCTGGCTTGCGGCGTTTGAACAAGGGGATCCCCGCTGCGCTGGATGACATGCCGAATCCTTTCGACTGATGCGCGCCTAACACGGCGCCCAGAGTCTGGAACAACGTTGTACGGCGGTTTATCCACATTGATCCGCTTCGTGGTACTATCCGGGCGATTTGGCCATGGTCAGCGCACGGTCCAGCACATGCACCATCGCCGCCGTGCCGATCACCGGAATCAGCAGGTTCAGCACCGGCAGATAGGCGGCGAGCGCCATGACCCCGCCCTGGGCCAGCACGGGCACGCGGAACCGGCGGTACAGCGCGACCGCCGCCGGCCGCGGCATGCGGCGCATCGCCACCGCGACGAACAGGCCACGGCCGATGCCGTACGTGGCGACGGCCCAGCCGAGCAACAGGCCGAGTTCCGGGATCAGTGACAGCACCAGGACCAGCAGGCTGAGCAGCAGGATTTTCACCCCGAGGCCGATTCCGTCGGCGATCTGCTCGATGATCGGGGCGCCGCGTGCCGGTGGCAGCCATGGGTAGTAGCGGCGTTCCACCGCGGCGGCGATCCGCTCCATGTACAGCGTGGCGATCACCGCGGCGACCGGCAGGAACAGCCACAGCGCCAGCAACAGGGCGCCCAGGGCGCCAAGGGCGTCGGCGGTCCAGGCGAGTATGCCGTGCAGATGCAGCAGGTGCTGCACGCCCCAGAGAGCGGCCACATACAGCGCGACGAAGCAGATGGCGGACCAGGCGACCGAGCGCACGAGTACGCCGAGGAACACGCTGTCCCCCAGTTGGTCGAACGCGCGCATGAGGGGTGAGAAGAGTGCGGACATCGGGCCGCAGGTGGCGCAGAGACGCGGCCGGTGCAAGCCTCAACGGAGTCTGAGGACAGAGCTGTTGCCGACCTGCGTTCGCCGCCTCGGTCGGCGACGAGGGGCGGCAATCCAATTCTGCCCTTGTGGTCGCTAGCCCATTTTATTCACTGCATAGCAGGGATTTGCGAACAGGGCTGGTACAAGGTGTTGGAATTGCGTAGTGTTTGGGCATCGACGCCGCTCACGATGCCCGGACAAAATCTGCCATGCTTGCTATGGACGATGCACCGTCGCTGCCTTTTTCACTGCCAAGCATCAGCGGCAAGAAGATCACCGCGGCATTCGATGGCGGCCGGATCAGTTCTGTCTCCGAACAAGATCCTGCACGGACTGGTGTTCCCCAAGGCTGACGCGGTGTGCGTGCAGCGCGCTACTGACAACCTTGATGTGGTGCGCGACTACACCGAGACCCTGTATGGCGCCAAATCCTGGCTCCGCCAGCGCCGCGTGGTGGCGCGCATCGAAGCCACCCGCAAGGGGCTCGATGTTCGCTATGTCGTCACCAACATCACCCACTGCGGCCCGCGCTGGCTGTATGACAGTATCTATTGCGCGCGAGGCCAGGCCGAGAACCTGATCAGGCGGCACAAGAGCCAGCTGGCATCCGACCGGACCAGTTGCCGCTCGCCGCTGGCCAACCAGATGCGGCTGGTGCTGCACACCGCCGCTTACTGGCTGATGCGGGTGGTGCAGCAGGCGGTCCCCAGCACCCAGCCCCTGGCAAAGGGCCGAATTCTCCACCCTCCGGCTGCGGCTACTGAAGGTCGCGGTGCGGGTGAAGGAGACCGCGAGCCGCATCCGGCTGGCGTTTGCCGCCAACTGCCCTGATGCCGCGCTGTTCCGCCGCTTGATCGGCTCACTCATCCTGCATCCAACGTGACCGTCGGGGCCGATGCCCCGCAGAAACCTCTTCCGACCAACCCCTCACGCCTCGCAGATACGGTCTGAAACGCGATCCAACCAGCAAGCGGGCTGGCTCGCCCAGTCTTATTGTCTATGCGGAACATATCTCCGTGGTCACCCACCATGAATAAGATGGGTTAACGGCTCTGGTGTCACGCAAGGGCGGCGGCCATCTCGATCCCGTGCAGGTGCACCGCATCGTCAAACAGGCCCCGGCGCGGGCTGAGCTGTCGGCGGCGGTGTCAGCCCATTGGCTGCGGCATGCGCATGTCAGTCACGCCCTCGATCGCGGCGCCCCGGCGCACCTGGTCCAGGCCACTGCCGCCATGCCAGCCTGACCACGACCAGTCGGTATGCCCATGCGCGGCCGTTAGACAGCAGTTCGCGCTATTTGCCGGGGTGGGAGGCGACCGGCTGGCGCATAAGTCAAGATTTACGGCAAGCGTCCCGCGACGACTGCGGATCAAACGTGCCTCCGAGCCGCGGCGTCCAGGGTGTTGCCAGACAAGCGAAAAATAGTTTATCATCAAAAGAAACTCCGAACGCCAGCTGAATGCAAGAGGAGAGGAAGGCCATAAACTGCCGCGCTGGCTTTAGATATATGTGCCTAGCTCTATTGCTTTTCGGTGGTATTCTTATCAACCGTGACGCTGTCGGTCAGCAGCCGTCGGTTGTGGGCGCAGTGAAAGCAACGAACGAGGCGTTCTATGTTGCACTCTCTACAAAAGACATTGCTGCGATGCAGAAGGTCTGGTCGAGCGATCCGGATATAACAAACATAGCTCCGGCCAGTAAGGCCTGAGCATACGACCGATCCGCGACTTCACGTCCCGGTGGTCCTGCTCGATCAGGTTGTTCAGGCATTTCGACGATCGCAGCTTCGTGCTAGTACCCCAGGTCGCTGATCCTGCGGGGTCGAGGCCCCGATCTGCCGTGCCGCTCACAATCAGGAATGAATCCTGGAGACACCGTAGAATCCGCGACATGAGGCAATAGGGAGCCGCGGGCTGTCGAGGGGCGCGCCTTGCAGACGAACGTCATAACCAAAAACAATGGGAGGCAATCGTCATGCTCTTTGAGAAATTCCACGATATGGCTGCCGGCGGATACGAGCAGTCGTTCGGTAATGTCTCACGCGATCTCGTGCCGGATCTTCTGCGCAATGCCCATATATCTCCCGGGCAAACGGTTCTTGACGTTGCAACGGGGACCGGCATCGTGGCGGCTGCTGCGTTAGACGCGGTCGGACCTTCCGGTCATGTGACGGCAACGGATTTGTCCGGTCCCATGCTCGATCAGGCCAGACGGAATTTGAACAAGCTGCCGAACGTTGACTTCGCGGTAATGAACGGCCAGGAGCTAACGTTCCCTAACGAGAGCTTCGACGCTGTCCTCTGTGGAATGGCATTGATGCTTTTCCCGAATCCGGCGCAAGCCCTGTCACACTTTTATCGTGTTTTGCGAAGTGGAGGGAGGGCCGCGGTCTCGGTTAATACGGTTCCCGAGCGCTCGTTCGTTACCCGCATTGTCCATGCAATCGGCCGCCACGTCCCTTCGCGTGCACATGCGGCTGCACACTACTTTTCTTTGGGTGATGCTTCGCATCTTACTGGGTTGTTCAAAACCGCTGGCTTTCCCGAAGTGACATCGGCGAAGCGGGCATGGCACTACGACTTCCCGTCCTTCGATGCCTACTTTAAGGGCTATGACGCTGGTCAAGGTCTTGGCCCGATCGGCATAGAATACCAGGCGTTGCCGGATGATGTGCGGCTGGCCGTCAGGGACGATGTCCGGCGTGGTTTGGAGCGCGAAAAGGGCGGGCCAATACGGATAGAGGTGGAGGTCCTCTTTGTCAGTGGACGGAAATGACGTTGTCGGCGGGTAAGCTTAGGTTCGTGCAGTTCCGTTCGGCAGCACCTGATCTATTGGGCGATCTTAGCTCGGGTTTCCGCAATTCATGCGGCGAGGCAGAGAGTCTGGAAGACCCGGTTTATCCAGGGTTACCGCTGGACGATCGTTCCGCGTCGGTTACCGCTGGACAATCATTCCACCTCGTGGCGGGCGCAGGCCCGCCACCCACGACTTCGTCGCGCGGAACGCATCCCTCGGAATGCCGGACCGGCAGTTTGCTGCAAATCAGGTGCGTTCGGCATGTCGAAGTCATGGATGGCGGGCCAGCGCCCGCGACGACGTGGTACGCAGCCTTGATGACCGCCCTTCCCACGGCCGATGATCCCTGTTCCGGCGCCGGCCCGGCCGTGCCGGACTACGGCACGCCGTCCAGCAGGGAGCGGATCTTTTCGCCCAGGGCGGCATAGGTGAACGGCTTCGGCAGCAGGTGGGTGCCGGGATCGAGGATTCCGCCGTGCACGATCGCGTTGCGCGCATAGCCGGTGGTGAACAGCACCTGAAGGTCCGGGCGCAGCGCACGGGCCCGATCGGCCAACTGCCGGCCGGTCATGCCGCCGGGCAGGCCGACATCGGTGAACAGCAGGCGAATCACCGGGTAGCGGGCCAGCAGGTCCATCCCCTCCTGCCCGCTTGCCGCGGCGATCACCTGGTAGCCGAGCTCGCGCAGCGAATCGACGCTGTGGGCCCGGACGTCCGGATCGTCCTCCACCACCAGGACGACCTCGCCGCTGCCGGAGACAGCGGCATACGCCACCTCCTCGGTGCCGCAACTTTCGGCCTCGGCCCCCAGTAACCGCGGCAGGTACAGCTTCACCGCGGTGCCCTGCCCCATCTCGCTGTACAGCTTGATGTGGCCGTGCGACTGCTTGATGAACCCATAGACCTGGCTGAGCCCCAGCCCGGTGCCCTGGCCAACGTCCTTCGTGGTGAAGAACGGCTCGAACACCCGCTCCATGGTCTCCCTTGTCATGCCGGAGCCGGTATCCGACACCGCGATCATCACATACTGGCCCGGCAGCACTTCCTGGTGTTGCGCCGCATAGGCTTCGTCCAGGTGGGTGTTGGCGGTCTCGATCGTCAGCTTGCCGCCCTGCTTCATGGCGTCGCGCGCGTTCACCGACAGGTTCAGCAGCGCGTTCTCCAACTGGTTCGGATCGGCAAAGGTCCGCCACAGGCCGCCGGCCAGAACGGTTTCGACGGCGATCGACTTGCCCAGCGTGCGGCGCAGCAGTTCCGACATGTTCGCGACCAGCCGGTTCACGTCCAGCGCACGCGGATCGAGCGCCTGACGCCGGGCGAAGGCGAGCAGCCGGTGGGTCAGGGTGGCGGCGCGTTGCGCGCCCTGCTCGATCATGCGCAGCGCCCGGCCGACGCGGGCCGAATCCGGCGCGGCCGCCGAAGCGGAAAGCTGGCGCTGCAGCGCTTCCACGCCGCCGGTGATCACCGTCAGCAGGTTGTTGAAATCGTGCGCCACGCCGCCCGTCAACTGGCCCACCGCCTCCATCTTCTGCGCCTGGCGCAGCGCTTCCTCGGTTTGCATGCGCTCGGCGATCTCGTTCGCGACGCGCTGCTCCAGCGTTTCGTTCAGTTGCTGCAGCCGTTCCTGCGCCTGCTGGCTGGCGCGGTACAGGCGGGCGTTATCGATGCCGATGGCCGCCTGCGCGGCGATGCCGCCGACGATCAGCTCGTCTCGTTCGGTGAACTTTCCGGGCTCGGGATGGCCGAACAGCAGGCCGCCGATCACCTCCCCCGAGCGTGCCACCACCGGAACGGCGAGATAGCTGCGCACCGGCACGTGGCCGGGCGGCATGCCGTAATAGGGGGCGTGGCGTCCATAGCGCGGATCGGCAAGCACGTCGGCGGACCGGACGATCGCCTCGCCGCGGAAGGTGGGCATGAACAGACCGGTGTTGCTGGGCATCGGAAAGCTGTCGAACGCCTCCCGCGGTGCGCCGGACAGTGTGTACAGCTTGTAGGCTTCGCCGGATTCATTCACCGTGTTGTAGAAGAACGCACCGAATTTCGCGCCGATGAGTTCCACCGCGGCGTCGGTGACGCCCTGCACCAGCCGTTCCAGATCCAGTTCGGCAGCAATCGCGCTGCCGGTGCGGTTCAGCACCCGCAACCGGCGGGCTTCGTCGGCGATGCGATCCGCGGCCTCGCGGCGCATGCGTGCCAGTTCCAGGTTCGCACGCACCCGCGCCAGCAGTTCGCGTGCGCCGAATGGCTTCACCAGGTAGTCGTCGGCACCGGCGTCCAGGCCTTCCACACGCGCCTCGTCGCCGGCCCGGGCCGACAGCAGGATCACCGGCAGGTCACGCAACTGCGGGTCGCCGCGCACGGCCTGCAACAGGCCGAAACCGTCCAGCCGCGGCATCATGACATCGGACAGAAGAAGGTCCGGGCGCGACTCCTGCAGCGCAAGCAGCGCAGCGGCACCGTCTTCCACGGCCTGCACCCGATAGCGCTGCCCGAGCAGGCGCACGACGTAGTCGCGCATATCGGCATTGTCGTCGGCCAGCAGGATGCGCGGACGCTCTCCCGCGGCTTCGTCCCCACCGGAGCCGACGAGGATCGTCGTCGGTTCCAGCAACGCCGAGCGCTCGGCGGTGGCATCGTCGCTGTCCGGCAGCCAGCGCAGCGCCTCCTCCACGAAGGACGCTGCTGCCGAAACGTCCGGCACGTTGCGGCCCAGATCGGTGGAGACCTGTTCCTGTGGCAGGTGGGCATGGCCGAACGGCAGGCGAATCGTAACGGTGGTGCCGGAGCCAGGCTCGCTCTGCACGCCGATCTGGCCGCCATGCAGGCGAACCAGTTCATGCACCAGCGCCAGGCCGATTCCCGTGCCTTCCATCGTGCGTCCGGGCTGGCCTTCGATGCGATGGAAGCGATCGAAGATGCGCGGCAGCTCGTCGTTCGGGATGCCGACGCCGGTGTCGCTGACCGAGAATGCCGCCTGGCCGTCATCCGCTGCGCGCAGGGAGACACGAATGCCGCCGTGCAGCGTGTACTTGAACGCGTTGGAGACCAGGTTGAGGACCACGCGCTCCCACATTTCGGCATCGACATAGACGGGCAGCGGCAGCGCCGGGCAGTCCACCTGCAGCGCCAGGCCGGCGCGCTGGCAGGCGGAACGGAAATTGCTGGCAAGTTCGGCGGTGTAGGTGGCGAGGTCGGTCGGCCGGAAGCTGGCACGCACGCGGCCGGCCTCGATGCGCGAGAAGTCCAGCAGCATGTTGACCAGGCGCAGCAGGCGCAGGGCATTGCGATGCACCATCGCCAGCCTGTCGTCCGCCGCTCCATGTGCCTCGACCAGCACCTCCTCCAGCGGGCCGAGCATCAGGGTCAGCGGGGTGCGGAATTCGTGGCTGACGTTGGAGAAGAATGCGGTCTTGGCGCGGTCCAGTTCGGCCAGCGCCTCGGCACGCCGCCGCTCTGCCTCATAGGCGCGGGCGCTGGCCAGGCCGGAGGCCATTTGCGAGGCGACGAGATCGATGAACCCCTCATAGGCTGCATCGAACGGACGAAACGGATTGATCGCCGCGAGCAGCATCCCCGCCGGCCGTTCGGCGCCCTGCTGCGCGATCGGCACGGCCAGTGCGCCGCGCGGCGGGGTGTCCCAGGCGCCCGTGGGCACCGGCGCGGCCTGTGACAGGCCGTCCAGCAGAACATGCGCGTCGCCTGCCAGAATGCGTTGCAGCGGATCGTCGGCCGGCACCGTGGCCAGGTCCACGTCTTCACTCGCCAGGGGGTGGCCACGCGCGATGCCCGTTACGCAGGCCAGCCGGGCACGCGTGCCATCGCCTTCGAACAGCCAGGTGGCGGTGAACGGCAGGTCGCGCTGGTTGCCGGCCAGGCCGCGCTCGATCGCTGCCAGCACCTCGGGCTCGGTGCGCACGGCGGCGAGTTCGGCGGCGAGTTCGCGCAGCGTGGCGAGGCGGCGCTCGCCGATGACCCGCTGGGTGTCTTCGGTGACGACACACAGCATGCCGCCGGTTTCGCCGTCGTCATCGGGCAACGGGCTGTAGGAGAAGGTGTGGTAGGTCTCCTCGGGGAAGCCGCTGCGTTGCAGGAACAGCAGCAACCCCTCGTCCCAGGTTGCCTCGCCGGTGCGCAGCGCGGTTTCCGCGCGTGGGCCGATGTCCTGCCAGATCTCCTCCCACACCTTGGAGACCGGCTGGCCGAGCGCCCAAGGGTGCTTGGCGCCGAGGGTCATGGCGGCGTAGGCGTCGTTGTAGAAAAAGGTCAGGTCGCCCCCCCAACCGATCCACATGGCGTAGCGGGAGGTCAGCAGCATGCCGAGCACGGTCTGCAGGCTGCGCGGCCAGGACCCGATCGGGCCCAGCGGCGTGGTGGACCAGTCCCTGGCCCCGATCAGCGCGCCCATTTCGCCGCCCGAGCGCAGAAAGGCGGGGCCATGCGCGACCTTCTCGGGTCCGGGTCGGCCCTGCGACGATGGCTCAGAGCCGGTCATTTCGGAATCTTCTTAAAGTACGGCACAACCTCCTGCAGATGGCGCGGTCTGCGGATCGTGTCGACTCACGTGCGGTTGAGCACCACCGTACACTGGGTCCTTCACTTCTTCCTGTCCGCTGCTAGAGTCCGGCTGCTTAACCAAGGGGGACGCCATGAAGGCCGCCGTATTCCAGGCTCCGCACCAGCCGCTGACGATCGAAGACGTGGATGTCGAGAAGCCGAAGCGGCGGGAAGTGCTGCTGCGCACGGCCTATGCGGGGCTGTGCCATTCCGACCTGCACTTCATCGAGGGGCTGTATCCATTCCCGATGCCGGCCGTGTTGGGGCATGAGGCCGCGGCGGTGGTCGAGGCGGTGGGCGAGGACGTCACCTATGTGAAGCCGGGCGATCACGTGATCACCTGCCTGTCGGTGTTCTGCGGCGAGTGCCCGCAATGCGTCACCGGCCACACCAACCTGTGCGAAAACACCGAGGTGAAGCTGCTGCCCGGTGCGGCGCGGCGGCTGAAGTGGAAGGGCGCGGTGCTGAACCAGGCGTTCAACCTCTCCGCCTTCGCCGAGAACATGCTGGTGCATGAGCATGCGGTGGTGAAGATCAACCCGGAGATCCCGCTGGACCGCGCGGCCCTGGTGGGCTGCGGCGTGATGACCGGCGTGGGTGCGGTGTTCAACGCCGCGAAGGTGGAGCCCGGCAGCACGGTCGCGGTGGTGGGCTGCGGCGGCATCGGGCTGTCGGCGGTGAACGGCGCGGCGCTGGCCGGTGCGTCGAAGATCATTGCCATCGATACCAACTCCGCCAAGCTGGAGAAGGCGAAGGAGGTCGGCGCCACCGACACGATCAACGCGTCCAACGTCGATCCGGTGGAAGCGGTGAAGGAGATGACCGGCGGCCAGGGCGTGCCGTACTCGTTCGAGGCGATCGGCCTGAAGACCACGGCCGAGCAGTGCTTCGCGATGCTGCGCCCGGGTGGAGTTGCGACGATCATCGGGATGATTCCGTTCGGCACCAAGATCGAACTGCACGGCGCGGACTTCCTGCGCGACCGGAAGATCCAGGGCACGTCGATGGGCGGCAACCGGTTCCGGGTGGACATGCCGCGGCTGCTGGAGCTGTGGCGGCAGGGGCGGTTGAAGCTGGACACGCTGCTCTCCGGCAAGATCAGGCTGGAGCAGATCAACGACGGCTTCGCGCAACTGAAGTCGGGGGCGCCGGTGCGCAACCTGATCGATTTCGGGGTGGTCTGACGCCATGCCGCGCACCGCGATCACCTCTGACCGCATCGGCCGGCCGAGCGGGCATTTTGCGCAGGCGATCGCGGTGGAGGCGCGCGGTCGGCTGGTGTTCATTTCCGGCATGACGTCGAAGGGCGCGGATGGCAGCGTCGTCGGCGTGGGTGACCTGGAAGCGCAGACCCGGCAGATGTGTGAGAACGTGAAGGCGGCGGTGGAGGCCGCCGGCGGCACGATGGCGGATATCTGCCGGGTGGATGTGTATGTGAAGGACATGTCGGGCTTCGACGTGATCCACCGCGTGCGTCGGGAATACTTCCCGGATCCGCCGCCGGCTTCGACGATGGTGCAGGTCAGCGGATTCACGCATCCCGATTACCTGATTGAGATGAACGCGATCGCGGTGGTTGGGTAGGGCCGCTGTCGGTGTGATTGCGGTGGACGGGGGGCGGGGCTTGCCGCGTCAGGGCTTGGCCGGCGGAGGCTGACCGCGGCGGGTTCGCCTGTGGTGCCGGTTTCATGACGCGTGTGCGTCACACAGGCGTATGTCGGGGTCACCGGCGGGCGTCGGGGTCATCCGACGTTGGGCCAGCCTCTGCACGGGGTTTGGATGAATTGGTTGCCGGCGGGTTATCCGCTGGCCTATCTCCCCCGAACCGGTGTATGAGCCCGGATCGATACACGCCTGAGCAGAAATGCGGCGATCACGGACAGGCCAGGGATGCGTTACTCCGAACACCAGGTGAGCAGCGAGTTGCTCGACCAGCCGGATTTCGCCGGCGCGCCGAAGAAGCTGTTCATCTGCTCCACCCCGCGCAGCGGCAGCTACCTGCTGTGCCGTTACATGATCAATGCCGGGCTGGGCGTGCCGCACGAATACTTCAATCCGATCATCATGCGCCAGATCGCGCCGCGGTTCGGCCTGGAGCGTGACGTCGCGCCGCTGAAATGGCGGCCGCGCAACCGGATGGACCGCCTGCCCTTCCCGCCGCCGGCGCGGGTGGCCGAGATGGCGTTCCTGGAGAAATACCTGGCGGCGCTGATCCCCCGGCGATGCCAGAACGGGATCTTTGCCGCCAAGATCCATTTTGGTCAGTTCCTGAAGGTACTGGACAATCCGGTGGGGCGGAAGCTGCTGGACGGCGGCGTGTTCATCCACCTGTACCGGGAGGACCTGCTGAAGCAGGCGGTCTCCACGCATTTCGCCAACCTGACGGGGCGGTGGGGGATCGACGACACGGTCACGACTGCTCCTGCCGCGAGCCCCGGATTTCTTCGACGTGGCGGCACTTGACCGGGCCCTGGAGGGGCTGGCCGAGGAAGACCACGGATGGCGGGTGTTTCTCGCCAGGAACGGCGTATCGCCCATCTCCATCTCCTATGAGCAGATGTGCCGGGATCCGTATGGCTCTGATCGGCGCAGTTGCCGATCGGCTGGGTAAGCCTGACCGTTTGCGGCGGGACTACAGTGAGGCCGGCGCGTCCGGCAGCATCTGACGATCCCGGCGCTTCCCGGCAAGGGCGAGGTCGCGCGGGCGTACCTGGCCGCTGTGCCAGCGCCCCGGCACAACCGCGGAGGGGCCGCAAGTGCGCCGGCGAGTTCGGACCGCCGGATGCAGGCGGCCGGCCAATGACCGGAGCGGTGGATCATCCGTTGTTCTCCGTCATCATCCCGACGCGGAACCGGGCCGAGGTGTTCGCGGTTGCACTGCAGTCGGTGCTGGACCAGCGTTTCCGTGATTTCGAGGTCATCGTCGTGGATGACGGCTCGGCGGAGGACGCATGCCGCACGCTACCGCGAACTGTGCCGCAGCGGCGCCGGTGCCCACGCGCTTGCTTACGCTGGTTTCCACTCGGCAAGGCCACGGCCCCGAGCTATGCGACGAATTTCGGCGCTGACCACGCTCGCGGGACCTATCTGTGCTTTCTGGATGATGACGACCAGTGGACCGACCCGGAGCATCTGGGCCGGGTGGCCGGTGTTATCGCGGTCGAGCGAGGACGCGTGGATCTGGTGCTGGCCAATCAGAAGCGCCTTCCGCAACGGCGTGCCGGTTGACCGCGCCATGTGGATCGAGGATCTGCAGGACCGCCTGCTCGGTCCGCCCGATCCGACCGGCGCCTACACCGTACCGTCCCGCAGTTGCTGGGTTGCCGGGCGCATTGCCACCTGAACACCACGATCGTGCTGCGGGCGCTTCTTTCAGGATCTCGGCGGGCTTGACGATGGGCCTGCGGTATGAGCGGACCGCGACTTCTTTCTGCGCGCGATCGACCGGGCCGGGCAGATCCGGTTCCTGCCGCAGACGGTGTCCCGGCATAACATCCCGGATCCGGCGGCGCAGTCCAGCATGTCCACCGGGATGTCGGAGCTGTCGAAGCGGCTGTATCCAGTTGCGGGTGATGGACAAGGCGGTGCTGTTTTCGCAGCGGCCGGAACTGCGGCGGTATGCGATGCGGCATCGGGTCTATGTGCTGGACCATATCGCTGCTGCGGCGGCGCAGGTGGGGCGGGCGGAGTGCGCGCGGTATTACCGGCGTGAGGCGTTGGCGGCGAAGCTGGGGCTGCGGTGGATGCGTGCGGGGGGGCTTCTTTCCGGTGACCGCTCCATCTCCAAGGCGGAAGCGACTGCCCGATCGGCAGTTGCGGATCTGCCCAGGCCGAGCATCGGCTAAGCCATGGCATCGCACGGCAGCAAAGCTGCCTCTCTGGGGCGGAAGGCGACCATCGGGGCGGGGTGGGTGTTTGCTCAGCGCAGCGTTGTGCGCACGCTGGGCTTCATCAATACACTGATCCTGGCCCGCCTGCTGGTTCCGGCGGATTTCGGCCTCATCGCGATCGCGATGACGTTCGAAGGCACGATCCAGCTCATGGCGGCGTTTCCTATCCAGAATGCGCTGCTGCGGCGGCCGGAATTGGACACGCGCCTGCACGACGTCGCCTTCACGATCCAATCCGGTCGCGCCGTCCTGACGTCATTTGTCCTGGCGGCCGGCAGCGCCCCTCGCTGCGACGTGGTTCGCTGACCCAAGGCTTACTGCGCTCTTGCTGGCGCTTGCGGCGACCACGGCCATCAACGGTCTGTCAAATATCGGGACCGTTGAGTTTTCTCGTGAGCTTCGGTTCGATGTTCCGTTCAAGATGAACGTGATTCCGGCGGTTTTACAGATTCTGGCCGTCGCTGACCACGGCATGGCTGACCCACAGCTACTGGGCCCTCATGGTGGGAATCGCTGTGATGCGCGTTAGTCGCGTCACGATGAGCTATGTCATTCATCCATATCGTCCCCGCATCTCACTGCAGGGTTGGCGCGAGTTGGTCGGGTTTTCCTTCTGGCTTTGGCTGATCCGGGCTTGCCACGATGGTGTGGGGCAACGTTGACGCGTTTGCGATAGGTCCGCTTTTGGCACCTCCAGCGCTCGGCCTCTATACCGTAGCGACTAGGTGGCGGCCCTGCCGACAACCGAGTTGATCCATCCTCTACAAGGTGTCCTGTTCGCCAGCTTCTCCTACAACCAGCGGAACTGAGTCCGAGTTCCGCGATCTAACCCGATGGCGGTTGCCTCGGCCCTTCTTCTCGTTCTGGTGCCCATGGTTCTGGTGATCTCGGCAGGCGCCCCGGATGTAGTAGGGTTGTTACTGGGTCCCGCTGGAGGGAAGCGGCGCCCTTGGTTGTGGTCGCTGCGTGGAGTGCGATTTTTCAGCCTTTATCTTTGCTGTCGAGCACGACGCTGGTGGTTCGTGGCCGCGTTCGCAGCAACTTCTTTGTCACGGCTATATCGGCTGGGTTGCGCACCACCCTGATTTGGCTTGCCGTGTATTCCGGCAATTTGCCAACAGTCGCGCTGGCGGCCGTCGGTGCGTGCGCCGGCAGCGCAGTTGCCTACCTGGTAGCTTTACGCGCAGACTTCCGCGCCGACGCCGGTCGGATCCTCGCTGGGCTTGCCCGGATTTTTGCCTCTGCTATTGCAGCAACATTTGCGTTGCAGGAAGTTAAGGGTATTTTGCATCCGCCGGCCGCAATATCCGCATCGGCGGTCGGATTCCAACTTCTAACGCGGGTATCTAATCTCGCCGCAGAATCAATAGCTGCCGTCGTTGTGTATGGGTTCATTCTACTTACACTGTGGTCAATTAGTGGGCGACCAGCTGGCCCGGAGAGCGCCGTTTGGGAATTTCAGAGATGCAGTTCCATTGCGTCGGTTTCGGGGCACTTTTAAACGGATGTCGTGTTACCTTTGGCGATAGAAGATCGTCTTTCGGTGGAGGGCAGGATCACGGTCGGGGGGCAAGAAATGTGAAAGCGACCTTTCCCATTGGTAGCGCTTGTTGCCCAAAATGGTCAGAGGCCGCATTGGGGCCTCCTACTCCGGACTGTCATTAAAGGGGCATTGGGATGTCAGTTTGCACGGTAAGCACGGTGCGCTCAAATCCCGAAGATTTGGGCATGTTCATACGGTTCCATCTTAAGTCGAATATAGATAGGATGTTCCTTTATTTCGATGACCCTACTGACGTTTGTATTGACCAATTTCAGCAATACGACCGCGTCTGTTGCATACCATGCACTTCCTCCCATTGGAAGATGCTTGCGACAGGCCCGAATTGTCCGATCGAAGAAAGGCAAATCAAGAACGCCGACGCTGCACTACACATCGCACGGGACAGCGGTATCGACTGGATCATTCACCTCGACTGCGACGAGCTTATCGTTACTCCAGGTTTTGACATACCAGCTACCTGAACACGCTCCCTAGCGGCCTTGATGGCGTCCGCTTCCCAACTCTAGAGGCGGTTCCTCGAGCCCGCTATGAGAGGCATTTCTTCCAGGATGTCCGGTTGTTCAAGACCCAACAACCGTGGATACCCGGTGCTCAGAAAATTGCCCGTCTGATAGGGTGTGGAGCAGCTTTTCGATACGGGTATTTCACTGGACACACGTCCGGAAAAACCGCGGCCCGGGTGAATGCCCCAATCGCTAGCTTGAACATACACCAGCCTGCAGCCTGCGAAGGCAAGAAACTGAATATCTCTAAATCTACGAATGCGTTTACGCTGCATTACGATAGTTGCGATTTCAATGAATGGAGAAGAAAATGGCAGAGACGATACGATGGAACTGCCACTGCAGAAAACCTACGTGATTCCCGCAAACAGCAATTCTCAGAATTCGTCGCGGCCCTTGAGAGCGGCTCCGAGAGGAACCTGCGCGATGTATACCAGCAGCAGCACTCCTTGTCACACTATCAGCAGATTGTGTTACGCATGCTTGGCCTGCTACGAGAGCTTCGCCTCGAATCCTCCCGTTTCACGTAGCTTCTCGTCAATTTCACGAGGTGCCTCCACTGTCTCTCAACATATCCGGGAGCATTGCTGAGGAAAGATCCAGATTCATATCCAAACCCCGCGACCGGCAAAACTCTGCCAGTAGATCGATAAGGCGATTTACCTTCCCACTCTGCAGTGCCTCGGAGCTCAGCACGGGCGGGCAGTGCATGATTTTCTTCAGTGTAAGTCTTGCGAGTAATTTCTTTGCCTCCAAAGACATTGCTCCGACCGCTCCACGCCTCCACTTAACCAATGCAGGAATTTCTTGAGGACTATATTCTATATGTAGAGATTTGCACCAGTCATGCCATTTGAAATCTAAAATGTTATTCTTTGATGACACTGCTATCCATGGAATCCGCAGGGTATCCGCCACAATAGCTCCATGCAGCGCCTCGGTCATCAGCGTCTCTGTCTTTCCGATGTCACGGATAATCTCTCTGGCATCAGAACGTGGATCTATGAATTTTATACCAAGGTTATGGCATATTTTTTGCCAATCTCCGGAGACCGCTGCACTCCAATGCGGCATAAATGCATATTTGAATGACTTTGTTCTCGTGTCAACAGAGCATAATTTTACAAGCACTGCGGGATCGGTGACAGCCAGCTCCTCAGATATACCTAACGCTTTCGCAGTAAGTGGCCCACGCACGAAATGGACCTTCCACCCTGCATCAGCTCCCCATATGTCTGGTGTACCGAAATAGCCCACACCACTCCCAAACACGTGCTTGATCGGCTCCTTAGGTGCACGATCGTTTATTATTGTTCCAATCCCAACAAACAACTCGTCATCTTGCTGCTCGATATCCGCCTCTCGATTCGTATTACTCGGCACGACCCCGTTAAATGCCCCCGGCATTAGCCGAGGCCAAAGGAAGGTGTTCAGATCATCGCCAAAGTTTCCAGACGGAACCTTACAATAGTAAATCTTCATTTCATCCCCAAATGGCGCGAACCATGCTTACAATCCGTTGAATTGGTCAAGTATACTTCCCTGAGCGGAACCTGCATTCTGCCTTATCTAACTGCTCTAAGTGGCAGCGGATCCGCCACTTGACCTTCACCGAAGAATTCAGCCCTAAGAAGACGCGTGGGCCGCAGCCGTGAGAGGCGGCGTAGGTACCTCGACAGGATCCTTTCGTAACATCCAGCGGGCGAGCATGGCCTGTCGGATACCAGGCGTCCCGACCTGCGACCCCACGTAGCCGACCCTGTACGCAGCCCCGGGGAACGGAAGCGGCTGAAGCGGTGTGCCTTGCGCCTCCAGATCACCCCATATAAATAAATGGCTGCCTAGCCACCGTCGAACATATGTCTCCGTAGCACTATCTTCAGATTCCGGAATATTCATTAGGTTACTGCGAACAATAAGGGAGGTCCCACATTTTTTATGGAAGCCATGATAGAGCATCATCAACGGCGACGTGTGGTACAGGTATCCAGCGTGCAAATACCATCCATTCTGATCGGTATTTTGCGATACAAAATCGGCTAGTCGACGGCTAACAAAATCATCGTAATCTACCGGCATTATGAATCCTGAAGGCCGGGCCGCCAGGAGAGCAGAAAAAATCCTGCGCCCCTTATCAGCGCGAACCTGCTCGAAAACAGCTTCCTTTCCAGCAGAAGGTAGTAAAGACGGGTGGCGCCAAATCAACGCGTATTACCTCGAATTTCTTCGGCAGCTTTGGAAGCTCTGCATCCCTGTTTGCTACCAAAACCGCATTCCACGCACTCGACGTTTGAGCAGATATTGACGCCACCGTCTCAGAGAGATGCCGCTGCACTAACCCCCGATCTGGTACTTGTGTCCTGATGGCGCACCGGAATTACAAAAGTCAGCATCGTCGTGTCCAGTAAATTACCTATTCAGATCCGATCTACAGGGGATCGAAGCCCCCTTACGCATTGCAACGCTGTACTACATATTGACATCAGTCGGGCAAGAGTGCGTTACGCCCGGGTAAGGTGAACTGGGGTTCAGGGGCCGAGTTCGCAGTCTGCCGCTGCCGCCGAAACTACTACCATTTCCCCGGCTTCTGACGCTACGGAATACTTCGTCGGATTGCCACCCAGAACACCCTTTCGACACTCGCCCGCCCCCCATTTCCCGCCCCACCAAAACCCCCCTACCCTCCCGCGCTCCACCCCCACCCCAAGGACCACCCGATGCCGCCAGCCCCAGCCTCCCCCCTCGCCACCTACATCGCCCACCTGGAGCGCGGCGAGCTCGCCTACCAGTTCAGCCCCTCCGCCGACACCGCGGTGTTCTACCCCCGCGTCATCGCCCCCCGCACCGGCGCGGCGGACCTGGAATGGCGCGTCAGCCAGGGCCTCGGCACCGTGTATGCCACCACCGTCGTCCACCCCCGCCAGGGCGAACCCTACAACGTCGCCCTGATCGACATGGACGAAGGCTACCGCATGATGAGCCGCGTCGAAGACATCCCCGCCACCGAAGTAAAGATCGGCATGCGCGTGAAAGCCCGCATCCACCCCGCCGAGGGCGACGAACCGCCCTACCCCGTGTTCACCCCGGCGGAGGCCGCCCAATGACCGCCCTGCAACGCGGCAGCGCCGCCATCGTCGGCGCCGCGGA
Source organism: uncultured Alphaproteobacteria bacterium (assembly GCA_963721065.1). Classification (GTDB taxonomy): domain Bacteria; phylum Pseudomonadota; class Alphaproteobacteria; order Acetobacterales; family Acetobacteraceae; genus CAWBLP01. Next base: position 1,179,285 of record CAVRHO010000002.1, on the reverse strand, counting down.
ATCCGATATCGGCGCCGTCGCCGCGCTCATGAGCCCGATCGACCTGATGGCCCAGGGCATCCACCGCGCCCTGGAAGACGCCGGCCTGACGCTGCACGACGTGGACGGCCTGTTCTGCGCCACCACCCAGGCCCGCACCTCGGCGATGTCGCTGGCGGAATACCTGGGCCTGCCGGACGCCTACACCGACTCCACCATCGTCGGCGGCTCCTCGTTCGAGATCCACGTCGCCCACGCCCAGGCCGCGCTGGCCGCCGGCCTGTGCTCGGTCGCGGTCATCGCCTACGGCAGCACCCAGCGCACGGTCGGCCGCCGCAGCGCCAGCGTGCGCGAATACAACCCCTACGAAACGCCGTTCCGCCCCTTCCTGCCCGCCAGCGCCTATGCGCTCGCCGCCTCCCGCCACATGCACGACTTCGGCACCACGCGGGAGCAACTGGCCGAAGTGGCGGTCGCCGCCCGCGAATGGGCGCTGCTGAACCCCGCGGCGTGGGAGAAGAAGCCGCTCACCATCGCCGACGTGCTGAACGCCCGGCCGATCAGCGACCCCTTCACCGTGCGCGACTGCTGCCTGGTGACGGACGGCGGCGGCGCCATCGTCATGACCACCCCCACCCGCGCCCGCGACCTGCCCAAGCCCCCCGTCTTCGTGCTCGGCTGCGGCCAGGCGATCACCCACGCCACGATCTCCTCGATGCCGGACCTCACGGTGACCGGCGCCCGCGAATCCGGCGCCCAGGCCTACGCCATGGCCGGCCTGAAGCCGCAGGACATGGACGTGCTGGCGCTGTACGACGCCTTCACCATCAACACGATCCTGTTCCTGGAGGATCTGGGCTTCTGCCCCAAGGGCGAGGGCGGCCGCTTCGTGCAGGACGGCCGCATCGGCCCCAGCGGCGACCTGGCGGTGAACACCAACGGCGGCGGCCTGTCCTACTGCCACCCCGGCATGTACGGCCTGTTCCTGCTGATCGAGGCCGTCCGCCAGTTGCGCGGCGAAGGCGGCGCCCGCCAGGTCGCCGCCGCGGACACCGCGCTGGTGCACGGCAATGGCGGCGTGCTGTCGGCCCAGTCCACCGTCATCCTGGGCGGCGCCGCGACGCTATAGCCCGCGCATTTCCCGCCGGGGTCGGTCGCTACCGGCCCTCGGCGGGTCCGCCGGACACCTTCTGCAATGACGAGCGCCGCGTGCAGCGGTAATCGTCTTCCACCGCGTCCAGCGTGCCGTTGACGATCCGTCCCGTCACCGTCACCCAGGGCTCGATGTAGTCCCGGCCGCTGAACGTCGGCATGCCCAGGAAATACTGCTCTTTCTTGAGAAACGTACCGTCCGCGCGTATCTGGACCGGCAGCGGCGAAGGCGGCGACGGCGGGTCCACCTGGAACGGATAGTCGAACCGCCCGTTGGTCACCGTGATCTTCTGCGGAAGATCCGCCACGCCGCAGACCCAGCCCCCGCCGCGCGTGAGCCTGGAATGCCCGATATACGTGCCGTCGAACTGCCGGCCAGCCGGCGGAACCTGCGGCCCGGTTGCGCAGCCTGCCAGCAAACCCGTCAAGACCAGCGCGACAACAATACGGATCATGAGCCGGGACCTTAGCCCAGCCCCCGGCATACGCAAGCGCCGCGCGATCCGGCAGTTCTACACCATTCGGATAGGGCGACGTCTCCGGCGCACCGGCCCGCGCCGGCGGTCCCCACAGCGGCCCAAACGCAAGCGCCGAACCATCCCGCCGGCTCGACGGCGCACAACCGCTCCGCTACGGTCGCCCGCGATGCAGCGCAGGATAACGCCGTGATCGACAAGTTCGTGGACTCCGTTCAGGCCGCGATGGCCGGCATTCGTGATGGCGCCACCATCCTGCTGGGCGGCTTCGGCGATGTCGGCACCCCGTCCGCCCTGCTGGACGGCCTGGCCGAACAGGGCGCGCGCGACCTCACCCTGGTATGCGTGGCCGGCGGCCGCGACGGCAGCAAGATCGAGCGCCTGCTGGAACTGCGTCGCGTCCGCAGGATGATCTGCAGCTTCGTCCGCCCCGCCAGCCTGGCCGGCCGCCAGTTCCAGCGCGGCGAGCTGGACCTGGAGATCGTCCCCCAGGGCACCCTGGCCGAACGCATGCGCGCGGCCGGTGCCGGCATCCAGGCCTTCTACACCCCCACCGGTGCCGACACGCTGCTGGCCGAGGGCCGCGAAACCCGCGTCATCAACGGCCGCAACTGCCTGCTGGAATACCCGCTGCCCGGCGACGTCGCGCTGATCGAGGCCTGGGAAGCCGACCGCTGGGGCAACCTCACCTACCGGGAGAGCGCGCAGAACTTCAATCCGGTGATGGCCACCGCAGCACCCCTCACCATCGCCGAGACGCGCCACGTGGTGCAGCTCGGCGATCTCAAGCCGGAAAACGTGCACACGCCCGGCGTCTTCGTGCACCGCGTGCTGCACGTTCCGGCCTGATCGGGAGCCCTGGCAATGGCGGACACCAATTTCTCCCCCCTGGACCGCAACGGCATCGCCGCGCGGATCGCGCGCGACATCCCGGAAGGGTGGTTCGTCAACCTGGGGATCGGCATCCCCACCGCGGTGTCGGATTTCGTGCCACCGGACCGGGAGGTGATCTTCCACGCCGAGAACGGCGTGATCGGCATCGGCCCCGCCCCGTCCCCGGACGCGGTGAACCCGTACCTGATCAACGCCGGCGTCCAGCACATCACGCTGCGCACCGGCGGCAGCTACATCGACCACGCCGCCAGCTTCGGCATCGCCCGCGGCGGCCACCTGGACCTGTGCGTGCTGGGCGCGTTCGAAGTGGCGCAGAACGGCGACATCGCCAACTGGGCGCGCGCCGCCGATGAGCCGGTGAAACAGGTCGGCGGCGCCATGGACCTGGCGATCGGCGCCAAACGCCTGTGGGTCGCCATGGAGCACACGACAAAGGAAGGCCAGTCGCGCATCGTGCGGCGCTGTTCCTACCCGCTCACCGCCAAGGGCGTGGTGAAGCGCGTGTACACCAACCTGGCGGTGCTGGACGTCACAGACCGCGGCTTCGTGGTCCGCGACATGATCCCGGGCCTGACCTTCGACGCCCTACAGGCCCGCACGGACGCACCGCTGCTGCGGGACTGACCCATGGCCAGCCCTGGGTCCCGGTCCCATCTCCCGGTCCCACGGTGCCGGTCCCACGGTGCCGGTCCCACGGTGCCGGTCCCACGGTGCCGGTCCCACGGTGGCGGTCCCACGGTCCCATGGGCGCTGCCATCGCGGTCGTGGCCACCGGCAGAACCAACCACGTCGTGGCGTGCGAAGGCGCGCCACCCACGACTTTGCCACCCGCCCCGAAGGAAACTGGTGGATGGCCCACAACGAAGCGATACGCATTGCCGGCGGCAAAACCACGGACCTGACATCGATGGGGTCCCGTCCCATCGCCACGGCCTGAACAACACACCCCGGCAAGGCCCCGGACCGCAGGAGGACGCACCATGATCACCGCCATCGAGATCACCCGCTCGGAGCCCTTCGTCGGCGCCGCCCCCTTCGGCGACACCGGCGCCTACACGCGCATCGACGGCATCGCCAGCGGCACGCTGGACCCGGCGCATCCGGGCAACCGCGGCATCGCCCTGCTCGACAAGGCCCCACGCAACGCGCGCGGCCTGGTGGAATACCGCAGCGGCTTCACCATCCTGCGCCCGACCGATCCGTCAAAAGGCAACGCCCGCCTGCTGTATGAGGTGAACAACCGCGGCCGCATCATGCTGTTCGCCAATCTGTGCGCCGGCGCCGCGGGCAACCAGCCGAAGACCGCCGCCGACCTCGGCAACGCGCTGCCGCTGCGCCGCGGCTTCACGCTGGTATGGTCCGGCTGGGACCCCGCCGCCCCCACCGCCACCGGCCTGTCGCTGGACTCGCCCGTCGCCACCGACACCGGCAAGCCGATCGTGCAGCGCATCCGCGAGGAGTTCGTCGCCGGCACCCGCCGCGGCGACATGGCCACCTTCCCGCTGAGCTACGAAGCCGCCAACCACGACGCGCAGCTCACCGTCCGCCGCACGCAGACCGACCAGCGCCGGCCGGTGGCGTTCGAATTCGCCGACGCGCGGTCGGTGCGCCTGCTGCCGGACGGCACGCGCCCCGAGCCCGGCGCGATCTACGAACTGCACTACAACGCCACCAACCCGCGCGTCCTGGGCATCGGCTTCGCGGCCACCCGCGACATCATCAGCCACCTGCGCCACCACGGCGCGGACCTGCTGGGCTTCGCGCCAACGCACGCGCTGGCGTTCGGCATCTCCCAGGCCGGTCGTTACCTGCGAGACCACATCGCCCAGGGCTTCAACGCCGACGAGAACGGCGCCCGGGTGTTCGACGGCGTGTTCACCCACGTCGCCGGCATCGGCCGCGTGTTCCACAACACGCCGTTCGGCCAGCCCTTCCGCACCCGCACCTGGCACGAGGACCACGACTTTCCCGAAGTCGCCTTCCCCTTCTCCACCGCGTCCGTGGTGGACCCGGTCACCGGCGCGTCCGGATCATTGCTGCGCGGCGATGCCAGCGATCCGAAGCTGATCGAGACCAACACCTCCACCGAATACTGGCAGAAGGGCGCTTCCCTGCTGCACACCGACCCGCTGGGCGGGCGCGACCTGGCGCTGCCGGACTCCGTGCGCGGCTACCTGCTGGCGGGCACCCAGCACGGCGGCAAGGCCGGCATGCCGCGCGACAACGGCCCCTGCGCAACCCGCGCAACTGGCACGACCCGATGCCGGCGGTGCGCGCGCTGCTGGTCGCGCTGGACGAATGGGTGGCCGAGGGACGCACCCCGCCCGACAGCCGCCTGCCCCGCATCGCCGACGGCACGCTGGTGCCGGCGGACCAGGTTGCGTTCCCCCGCGTGCCGGGACTGGAGCCGCCACGCGCGGCCAATGATGCGTCGCCGCTGGCGGACTGGGTCGATCCGCAGGCGCCGGCGCGCACCTGGCGTGCCCTGGTGCCGCAGGTGGACGCGGACGGCAACGAACGCGCCGGCATCCGGCTGCCGGACATCGCCGTGCCGCGCGGCAGCTTCATGGGCTGGAACCTGTATCGCGCGCCGTATCCCGCCGGCGAACTGGCCGACCGCGACGGCACCTTCCTGGCGTTCGCCGGGACACGGGGCGAGCGCGAGCAGGCCGGCGACCCTCGCCCGTCGCTGGAGGAGCGCTACCCCACCGCCGCGGACTGGTCCGGCCAGGTGGGTGCGTGCGTGACCCGGCTGCGCGGCGACCGCCTGTTGCTGGAGGAGGACGCGGCACACTACCTGGCCGCGACGCAGGCCGGCCGGCACGAAGGCTGAGACGGGGCGACATCGGACGCGCCTGGCGGTGCCGCGCCAACGGGTCGAGCCGCCGCCGGTGCCGCACCGCGAAAGGCGTGCACGCGCGCTCATTTCCGCCGGCGGCGCAGCGCGCGCAGGAGCCGAGCGACGAGGAGCTGAGCCTCCTGGCCGATGATGCCGGCCGCAAGAATGGCGGCGAGAAGTCCGCCGGGGTCCTGCCTGGAGGCGGCCTCGAACGCACGCAGGCCAAGATCAGCCATGAGAGCGAGGCGGATGGTCGGGGGCATGACGGGGTCTCCTGTTGGAGTAGCGTTGATGACGCCCCAGGTCATGCACACTGGAAATACGCTAAAGGAACTACATCTTTTGCCGATATCCCGCCCTGCACTGGCGATCGACTTTAGTCCTTCGAGACCTGCGCGGCTAAATGCGGCGTTTAGCCCGTTTAGTTTGTGGTGCAGCATAATTAAGCCGCCCGACTCCTCCCGCTGGCCGAATGACAGTGCTAGTCTTGCGGCCCCAGATCGGAGGCTCCGGGATGAGCGAGGACAGAGCAGGCCGAGTAGTCACCCGCCCCTACAGCAAGCTGACCCGCTTGTGCGAACTGGCCGCCGCCCGCGGCGGCACTCTGACCACCTTCGCCGCCGTGGCAAAGGCGATCGAGCTGACGCCCGGCCGGGTGACTTAGATGTTCGGCTACGGCCGGGAGCAGGACGGCACTGTGATCAAACCCGAGACGCTCGGCCGCATCGCCGAAGCCTTCGCCGCGGACGGCGTGCGCTGCGAGATCGCCTGGCTGCACCTGCCGTTCAACACCTTCGTGCACGAGCTCACCACGACGAACCCGACACTCCGCCGCACGTCGCGCCGTGCCGCACTGTCGGAAACCCCAACCCCAGGCTGGCGCTTTACCGAGGAAAACCTGCTGCCCGACCTGGTCGAGCTGCGCCTGCATCCGCCGCGCGCGGGCAACGAACTGGCGGACTGGTATTACGTCGATGCCACGCTGCTGTTCGGCACCGCGGAGCACGACTATTTGCCGGAGGACGGCAGCGACCCGCGCACCGTGGCGATCGCACTGCGCAAGGCGCTGCTGACGATCGGCTCGCCCAGTTACCGGCCGCTGAAGGACAGCATGCTCGGCGAACGCACCGAATCGGACCACTACCGGCGCGTGGCCGGCGGGGTGGAGATCATCGGCCCGGCGCCGGAAGGCACGCTGCAGGGCAACCCAGCCGGCGGCGACCACCTGGCGGTAATTGCCGGCACCGGCACCGGCGAGGAGCCGTTCGGCGTGAGCGTCGCGGCGAACTGGGGCAGCTTCGTCGTCACCGACGCCAACGTGCCGGGGCTTGCTGCCGGCGCGAACCAGCCCTCCGCAAACAAGGCCGCCATCCTCAACGCGCTGATCCACAAGCAGGCGGCGAAGGACGCAGCAGGCCGCGCGGTGCTGGCCCGTGCGACGATGCAGCCGCCGCCGCAGGACGCCGACGCAGCGCCATGAGCCCGCCGCGGCTGCTTCTTCCCCAGTCTGTCCTGGACCGCATCGTCGCGGTGCTGGACGCCCCGGGCGACGGGTTCGTCGCCCTGGTGCGGGTGGCCGGCCTGGACCCGGCGCGCGACTTTCGCGGCGCGGTGCTGGACGGGGTGGATTTCGGCACCGACGACCTGAGCGGGTTCGATTTCTCCGGCGCCGACCTCAGCAAGGCCGACCTGTCGCGCGCCACCGGGCTGGAGCGGATGATCACGGACCCGCTAACCCGGCTTCCCGAGCACGCGCGCCGTCCTCCGGCGGACTTCAGCCTGGACGAGGTGTACCGGATGATCCGGGCAGGCCACGCGCCGCCGGCAGCGTGGTGTCCGTTCATCACCGAGTTGAGTTTCACGCAGAACCAACTTTCGACGACTTATCAACCGGATCGAGCAGGACTCCGCGACCTCGTGCCGCTGGCGGGACTTACTGCGCTGCGAAGCCTCGATCTGACGCGCACGCAGGTCAGCGACGTGGCGCCGCTGGCGGGACTGACCGCGCTGCAAAGCCTCGATCTGAGGGGCACGCAGGTCAGCGACGTGGCGCCGCTGGCGGGACTGACCGCGCTGCAAAGCCTCGACCTGTCGGGCACGCAGGTCAGCGACGTGGCGCCGCTGGCGGGACTGACCGCGCTGCAAAGCCTCACTCTGGCGGACACGCAGGTCAGCGACGTGGCGCCGCTGGCGGGACTGACCGCGCTGCAAAGCCTCGATCTGAGGGGCACGCAGGTCAGCGACGTGGCGCCGCTGGCGGGACTGACCGCGCTGCAAAGCCTCGACTCTGGGGACACGCAGGTCAGCGACGTGGCGCCGCTGGCGGGACTGACCGCGCTGCAAAGCCTCGATCTGACGGGCACGCAGGTCAGCGACGTGGCGCCGCTGGCGGGACTGACCGCGCTGCAAAGCCTCGATCTGACGGACACGCAGGTCAGCGACGTGGCGCCGCTGGCGGGACTGACCGCGCTGCAAAGCCTCGATCTGAGGGGCACGCAGGTCAGCGACGTGGCGCCGCTGGCGGGACTGACCGCGCTGCAAAGCCTCAACTTGTGGGACACGCAGGTCAGCGACGTGGCGCCGCTGGCGGGACTGACCGCGCTGCAAAGCCTCAACTCTGTGGGACACGCAGGTCAGCGACGTGGCGCCGCTGGCGGGACTGACCGCGCTGCAAAGCCTCGATCTGACGGGCACGCAGGTCAGCGACGTGGCGCCGCTGGCGGGACTGACCGCGCTGCAAAGCCTCGAACTTGGCGGACACGCAGGTCAGCGACGTGGCGCCGCTGGCGGGACTGACCGCGCTGCAAAGCCTCACTCTGGCGGGCACGCAGGTCAGCGACGTGGCGCCGCTGGCGGGACTGACCGCGCTGCAAAGCCTCGATCTGACGGGCACGCAGGTCAGCGACGTGGCGCCGCTGGCGGGACTGACCGCGCTGCAAAGCCTCAATCTGAGCGGGCACGCAGGTCAGCGACGTGGCGCCGCTGGCGGGACTGACCGCGCTGCAAAGCCTCAACTCTGATGGGCACGCAGGTCAGCGACGTGGCGCCGCTGGCGGGACTGACCGCGCTGCAAAGCCTCGACTCTGACGGGCACGCAGGTCAGCGACGTGGCGCCGCTGGCGGGACTGACCGCGCTGCAAAGCCTCATTCTCACGAGGTCAGCGACGTCGCCGCGGGACTCACCGCGCTGAAAGCCTCATCTAGGCACGCAGGTCAGCGACGTGGCGCCGCTGGCGGGACTGACCGCGCTGCAAAGCCTCGATCTGAGCTTCACGCAGGTCAGCGACGTGGCGCCGCTGGCGGGACTGACCGCGCTGCAAAGCCTCGACTCTGTCGGGCACGCAGGTCAGCGACGTGGCGCCGCTGGCTCATCTCGATCAGCTCGAGATCCGAGGAGCGCCATCGCGCCGGCGTGGCCCAACGAAGAAGCCTGCCAATGTAAAATCGTCCGCACCCGGCAAGAAGCGCGCGCCTCCGCAGCGCCGCACTTGAAGCTGCAGGCCTCGCGTTCAGCAGGCGAGACCAGATGCTCAGCCTTTGGCTTCCGAGCTGAGCGCCGTCCCGGCGACGAACCGCACCGCCAGGTCCTCCCCGCGCCCGTTACACCAACTCCACCCGCAACTCACGGCCAACCAGGGCGGCTGCGCGTTGCAGGCTTTCGATCGTCACGTTGCCCTTGGCCTTCAGGATGCGGTCCACCCGGGCGCGGCTGCTATGCATGCGCTCGGCCAGCGCAGCCTTGGTGATGCCCTGCCGCTCGATTTCCTGGGCAGGCTGCCAGGCGATCACGCGCGTCAGCGCTTCGGCTTTCGCGACATCGTGGACGTCGCGTCCGAGCGATTCGGCGTCCCTGCTCGCATCGCCGGAGCGGTTGGGTCTGCTGCAAGCATTCAACACGGAGCGCACAAAGGACCACGGAGAACCACGGAGCGGCTTTCCCGGTAAGGGCGGTTGGTGTTGCGGCCCTGGCCAGGCAGATCGTTACGGTTCGGGTGGTGCGGATTTGGGTGTCGCCGGTGGACCGGTTTCGGATGTCCCTGGCATATCCCGCGATGGCGCGCGACGGCTATCGCTCCGTGGTTCTCCGTGGCCCTTTGTGCGCTCCGTGTTGAATGCTTGCAGCCGAGCGAACAGCTCCGGCCAGGGAGGGTCCCCGCGTGCCATGCGGCACGTGCGATTGGCCCGGTGGCGTGCCCGGTTGCGCGGGTCCCCGCTGCAACCGGGGGAAGCCGCGTTTCCCATGTGTACGGCTGACCGAGACACTGCAGCGCCGCGCTCACCTCGGAAGCCCGTTTCACGAACCCGGGGCGCCGGGTGGCCAAGCCAGCGACAACGCATTCAGTCCTGTATTAGGACATAATACTTGACAACATAGGAATGTCGTGCATAATCTCGCCGCAGATGCCAACCGCCCCCCTCCCTGCCGACTTTCCTACCCAACCCCACCAAGGGGGTGGTGCGCGCTTCTTCTCCCGCTTCAGTGCCACCGTACGCAGCATTGTGGCCGGCGGCCTCGCTCTCGCCAGCGGCCCGCGGTGCCAGCGTGCGCCGAAATCGAATCACGCCGCCTCCGCGCCCCCACACCCGGCGGCGCCCGCCGCGCCAAGGCGACCGCGCCAGCCGATCAGCCCCGCCCCCGTTTCGGCGCCGCGGCAACCCGGCTGGCTTGCGCGGCGGTTCGGCCGCAAACGCGGCCAGCCGGCATCGCCCGCCTCACCGCCTGCCGCCGCGGCGTTGCCGGTCAGCGGCGACACCCCTTTTACCCCGGAGTCCTGCCCCGGCCTCAGCCCCGAAGCCTGCGCGTTGCTCAACACGCCCGTCGAGCACTGCGATCCCGAGGTTCTGCGCGTGCTGCTTGCCGTGCTCGCCCGGCACATCGCCGATACCATGTCGGCCGAGCTGGGCATGGATGCCGAGGCGCTGTTTTCCACCCTGTGCGATCGTCTGCGTCCCCCGCCCACCGATGCTCGGCCGGACGCCCCGCGCATCACGGAACCAGCGGACCCGGCACCGGCCACGGCCCACCAGGCCGCGCCCGATGCGCCGCCGACACGGCCGGCCCGGGCAGAACCGACGGACATCGCGACCGCCGCCCCGGCCATGCAGGGTGCCGAACCGAACTTCACGCTTCCGGTCGCATGGGCCTGCAGCGGCAGCCGAACGCTGGTCCAGCCCGGCGGACTGGTCCGTCGCTGCCGGCGGTCGCTTGTGGATGGTCGCGCCGCACGCCTCCGGCGCCTCTCGCCCGGAACGCGGCGGGCTCTGCCGCCTTCGCGGCGTCGCGGCTACGCCACCGGCGCCGGCCCGCCGTAACCGGGTCGCGCGTCGTATCCCCGGCGCGCGAGGCTGGTGAGGCAGCGAACGGGACCACCGCGTGGCGGTCCCGCTATCTCGATTTGTATTGCGATGATCCTGAATCCGGCAGTTACCTGTTGTGGCGGGGCGTGGAAGCCGGCGGAACATGCGGCCATGGGAGAGCAGAATCGGGACGTGGTCGTTCACCCCGCGGGTGATCAACCAGCGGTTGATGTGTGGTCCGCAACGGCGGACATGTTTGCCGGACGGGTTCACGTTGAATGGGACGACCAGGCGCCGGTCACCCCGCTGGGCCAGTTGCCGTTCTTCATCGACTACCTGAAGCAGGCCAAGCTGTTCGATGCCTGGGTGGCGGACTGCCCGCTGCACCTGACCAGCCCCAATGCGCCGGGCAAGCGTGACCTGCTGGGCACGCTGATGCTGTCGGTGCTTGCCGGGCACCGCCGTTACGCGCACATCACGGCATTGCGGTGCGACCCGGTGATGACGGCGCTGCTTGGCATGAAGCGGGCGGTGATGGTCCTGCCCGATCATGGACACTTGCGGAGTGAGCGACGGTATCGGGCCATCGGCCGGACCGAGGAAGGAAGGGCGCTCTTCCTGGTCTTCACCATACGGGAGCGCGAGGGACGCCGTCACATCCGCCCGGTGAGCGCGCGCTACATGCATCGGGAGGCGGTTGAAAGCCATGAAAAAGAAAATCCCGACATTCCAGACCGATACGGAAGCGCAAGACTTTGTCGCCACCGCCGATCTGACCGAATATGACCTCTCCGGCGGAACGCCGCTCCAGTTCGAATTTCAGCCGAAATCCGCGCACTTGAACATGCGCGTGCCGAAGCCGCTGCTCGATGCTGTGAAGGAGCGCGCCAGGATGCGCGGCATTCCCTGCACACGGTTTATCCGCCAGCTCATGGAGCAGGAGATATCCCACCCGGATAAACCGACCCGGCAATGAGCTGACACTGTCGCATTCTTCGCCAGCCTCCCGCGGCCAGCATGTGACGGGCTGATGTGGCTTTGGACGTTCTCCTCCCGTTCACGATTTGCGAGTGCACGCGCGCTGCAAAGCTGCCCCTTGCGATTCCAGATCATTCCCCCGCCCAATTCGACGGTCGCTCCTCCGACCATTACGCTCGGATCGGATGGCTACGAGCGTGAAAGGGCCGGTTGAATGATCGAGGACACCCAACCGGCAGACTGGCGCCCTCACCGCGCCCATTGGGGCACATTCCATGCTCGCTGGACGGACGGGCGGCTGGAGGTTCGTCCGCATCGCGCTGACCCCGATCCCAACGGTATCCTGGGAAATTTCACCACCTCCCTGCGCCACAGGGCCCGCATGGCCCGCCCGATGGTGCGGCGTGGATGGCTGGAGCACGGTCCACGCCCTGACGACCGGCGGGGCCGCGACACGTTCGTCGCCGTGTCGTGGGACCGTGCGCTTGACCTGCTGGCCAATGAGCTTGCGCGCGTTCGCGATGCGCATGGGCCGGGTGCGGTCTTCGGTGGCTCCTATGGCTGGTCCAGCGCCGGGCGATTCCACCACGCCCAGGGACAGATGCACCGGTTCCTGAACAAGGTGCTTGGCGGCTATGTGCGTTCGGTGAACTCCTACAGCTCCGGTGCCTCCTCGGTGATCCTGCCGCACATCCTGGGCTCGATCGAGGCGGTGAGCCGCCGCGGCGTGACATGGGACCAGATTGCCGCGCACACCGAGGTGGTGGTCGCGTTCGGCGGCATGGCACTGAAGAACTCGGCGATTGCGGCCGGCGGCGTCAGCCGGCATGTCGACCGTGGGGCCATGCGCGCGGCACAGGAGCGTGGTGCGCGCTTCGTGCTGATCAGCCCGCTGCGCGACGATCTGCCGAAGGAGGCGAAGGCCGATTGGCTGCCGGTGGTGCCCAATACCGATACCGCACTGATGCTCGGCCTGGCCCACACGCTGGCGACGGAAAAGCTGCACGACGAGGCGTTTCTGCAGCGCTTCTGCGTCGGCTATCCCGTGTTCGAGGAGTATCTGCTCGGGCGCAGCGATGGCCAGCCCAAGGATGCCACCTGGGCAGCGGCGATCTGCGGGATTCCGGCCGAGGACATCATCGCCCTGGCCCGCGGCATGGCCCGGCGGCGGACCCTGATCGTCGTCGCTCACGCGCTGCAACGTGCGGAACATGGCGAGCAGCCGGTCTGGATGGCCGCGGTGCTGGCGGCGATGCTGGGGCAGATCGGGTTGCCGGGCGGCGGCTACGCGTATGCGCTCGGCACGATGGGGCATTACGGCAGGCGCGCGGTCGCGGTGCCGCTGCCCACCCTGCCGCAAGGCCGAAACCCCGTGCGCGCGTTCATTCCGGTGGCGCGCATCGCCGACATGCTGCTGCAGCCTGGAGCACCCTTCGATTACAACGGTCAGCGTCTCACTTACCCCGAAATCCGCCTGGTCTACTGGACCGGCGGCAACCCGTTTCACCATCACCAGGACCTGAACCGACTGCGCCGCGCCTTCGCCCGCGTGGACACCCTGGTGGTGCAGGAAAGCGCCTGGACCGCGACCGCGCGCCACGCCGATATCGGTACTGCCCTGCACGATGACGCCGGAACGCAACGATATCGGTGCCAGCTCCGCCGACGACCTGATGGTGGCGATGCACGCCGCGGTTCCCCCATTCGCCGAGGCCCGAGACGACTACGCGATCTTCGCCGCGCTGGCGGAACGGCTGGGCCGTGCAGAGGCATTCACCGAGGGCCGAGACGCCGACGGCTGGCTGCGGCATCTCTATGCGGGCACGCGGGAAGCGCTCGCCAGCCTGGGTCACGCCGCGCCGGACTTCGACGAATTCTGGTCGCGGGGTGAGCTTGCATTGCCAATGCACCCTGACGATGGGGGCATCGTGGCCGCGTTCCGCCGCGATCCCGACGCCCATCCGTTACCGACACCGAGCGGCAAGCTCGAGATCGCGTCAAGCACCATCGCCGGCTTTGGCTATGCGGATTGCCCCGGCCACCCGGTCTGGCTGGCACCCACGGACGTTCCCGACGGGCAGCACTCGCTGCGGCTGATCGCCAATCAGCCGGCGCGGCGGCTGCACAGCCAGCTGGATTTCGGCGAACACAGCCAGGCCGGCAAGCACCGCGGTCGGGAGATTGCCCGGCTGCATCCCTCCGATGCAGCATCGCGCGGCATTGCAGAGGGTGACATCATCCGGCTGTTCAACGATCGCGGCGCCTGTCTCGCGGCGGCGGTGCTGAGTGAGGACATAAGCCCCGGCGTGGTGCATCTGCCAACCGGCGCCTGGTACGATCCGGCGGACCCGGAGGAGCACGCGCCGCTCTGCGTTCATGGCAATCCGAATGTGCTGACACGCGACATTGGTACGTCGCGTTTGGCGCAGGGGTGCACGGGGCAGCTTACGGCGGTGGAAGTGCAGCGGTTTACCGGCAACCTGCCGCCGATCCGGGCCTACGACCCGCCTGAGGCTTTGGCGGAGCCGCGGGCTGCGGAGTGAAGGTCGGAACGCTCACCACAGGAAATGAGGACGGCCCTATCCGATGCCTCCGTCTCTCCGGCCCTGCTCGTGGCAGGGAAGGCTCCGCGGCAAGCTGCGCGCCGCAGGGCGGAGACGGCAGGATAGGCCGCGGGAACCCTTCGCCGCATGATCTGCTTCGAGTCGATGCGGCGATATCTCGCGCGAACCCGTCGGACCGGAGTGCAGGTTGCCGCTCACCGGCCGCCATGCCGCTGCCGGTATTCGCGCGGTGCCGTCGCCACCACGCGCAGGAAACTGCGCCGCATCGTCTCCTCCGAACCAAACCCGCAGCGTTGGGCGACGCGCTTCAGCGGCAACGCCGTGTCGCACAGCAACTGGCGTGCCGCTTCCACGCGGAACTGCTCCACCGCCCGCGCCGGCGTGACGCCGGTCTGCAACCGGTAGTGTCGGACGAAACTACGTTCCGTCATGCCGACGCGGTCCGCCAGCGTGGTCACGGACAGATCGCCCGACAGGTGATCGGACATCCACGCATGCAGCGTGCCCCAGCGGTCGTCGCAATGCTGGCGGTGCAGCGCGGCGCTGAACTGCGCCTGCCCGCCGGGCCGCTTCAAAAACACCACCAACTGCCGCGCCACCGCCAGCGCGGCGGCCTGGCCGAGATCCTGTTCCACCAGCGCCAGCGCCAGATCGATCCCCGCCGTCACCCCGGCGGAGGTCCAGACAGCACCGTCCTGGATGAAGATCGGATCGGGATCGACCCGCACAAGCGGATAGGCGCGCGCCAGGTCGGCGCAGCGGCTCCAATGGGTGACCGCGCGCTTCCCGTCCAGCAGCCCGGCGGCGGCCAGAAGGAACGCACCGGTGCACACCGACGCCACCCGCCGCGCCTGGCCCGCCCGGGCGCGCAGCCAGCAAAGCACCGCCGGATCGGCGGCCGCCGTCTCCACGCCCTCGCCCCCGGCCACCAGCAGCGTGTCCAGCGGTGCACCGGGTGCCGGCAGCGGACCGGCGCCCAAAGCGAGCCCCGCCGAGGCTGTCACCGCCCCGCGTGCAACCACCGCGGTCGCATAAGGCTCCACTCGCCCGGCATCGCGGGCGAGCCGGTTGGCGGAGGCGAACACCTGCAGCGGTCCGGCCACGTCCAGCAGCTGCACGTCGGGGAAGGCGAGGATTTCCACGCGTGGCGCAGCGCCTGGCGTAATTCGAGGGGTTTCTGTCATTTCCGCCAAACCCTAGGGCGCTACTCTGCCGACGTCCACTTCCCTTTGGAGCCACCGCGATGACCATCCAGATCGGCATCCTGATCTTCCCACGGGTGCAGCAACTCGACCTGACCGGCCCCTATGAGGTGCTGGCCTCGCTGCCGGGTACCGCGATGCACCTGGTTGCGCGCAGCTTGGAGCCGGTGCGTTCGGCCACCGGGCTGATGCTGACGCCGACAACGACATTCCAGGACTGCCCGCGCCTGGACGTGGTCTGTGTGCCGGGCGGCGCCGGCATCAATCCGCTGCTGCGCGACGCCGAAACGCTGGCCTTCCTGCGCCGCCAGGCGGCGGAAGCCCGCTACATCACCTCGGTCTGCACCGGCGCCCTGGTACTCGGCGCGGCCGGATTGTTGCAGGGACGCCGCGCGGCGACGCACTGGAATGCGATGGACATGCTGCCCGCCTTCGGCGCGATCCCGGTGCATCAGCGCGTGGTGCGCGACGGCAACGTGATCACCGGCGGCGGCGTGACGGCGGGGATCGACTTCGCGCTGACGCTGGTGGCGGAACTGGCCGGTCAGGCGGCGGCGGAAGCGGTTCAGCTGAACCTGGAGTATGCACCGGCACCGCCGTTCAACGCCGGCCTGCCGGACACCGCGCCCGCGGACGTCGTCACCGCGGTCAAGGCGCGCATCCAGGCGTCGCGGCAGGAGCGGCAGGCGATTATGGCCGAGCTTGCCGCCCCGCCCGCAGGCTGAGCCGCGGGGCGGTGGCCGGGCGGTTCATGCCCCTGCGAGGTGGCACCGGGGGTGGGCTGGGCGCCTATTCTCGTGAACCACCCGCCCTGGCCGTTGCCTCCGAAGCGGGTACGGCCCCGGCGGTGGTCGTCGGATGAGGTGGGGGGGTGGAACCCGGACCTTTGCGGGCAGGGTCGGCTGGTGCGGAAATCAGGATATATGCACATCGGACGGATGTGCAGGATTGATCGGGCGGCCGGGCACCATCGGCTGCCCAGGTGAACTCAGTCCGACAGGCTGCCAGGCACATCGGCTGGAATGCTGAACACCAGGCCGGTTCGACGCCTCCTCGTGACCGTGGCGGTCAGTGCTGGTCGGCGCTACCCGGGCGGGTGAGATCGAGCGGTACGACCACCTTGTCGAACAGTGCTTCCCCCGGGCAGTCGTGGTGACCTTCCGTTGGGCTCCTCGTCCTATGATCGTGGCCAGCCTGCTGTACATCATGTCTCTCCGAGTCGATTGCCTGAATTGGCGAGGACCGGGGCCCAAAAGGCGTCCTGCCTGAAGCAGGATAGGGACCTTCGAGAGGCGACTTATATATTGATGAAGGCACGTTGCATTCAATGAACATGTAGCCAAAGGGCCGGACGAATGTCGCTCACATCAGGCAGTGTTGGGCCAGCACACCTTATTCATTACATAGCATGGGTTCCGAAATGAGAGTTGTACAACCAATTGGAGTTGCGTAGTGTCTTGGTATCGACACCGCCAAGTATCTGCTCATCCGGCTTGAGTACGGCCTCGCCGCACAGTGCGGCTTGGATGGCCTGGCAGGCGTCGCGGCCGTTTCGTGCGGCGGTTCCGATCACCGAACGGACCGCAGCGAAGTAGCCAGCGCTCCAGTTCGTACGGAACCCTGCGGTGACCTTCCGGCAGGTGGCGGTTGGCCGCAGTTCCCGTTCGCTGCCGTGCCGGCCAACACCGTCAACGGCTGCGGGAACCGGGCCAGGTGCACCGATGCGGTCGAACACATCCGCTGGCGCCTTTGGCATGGCCAAACTCGACGAGCGCTCCGCCTGATTCACCGCACACCGGCGACCGTCAACGTGAAGGCGGAGAGAGACGCCGCGTCGGCCAGATCGGCGGCGAAGCTGGCGAAGGCGCTGATTGCCCTGGAGACCTGTGTATCCGGCCTTGCCGATCTCATCATGGATCATGCGTCAGAGCGGCCGGATGACGAGCCGTTCTCGACCTCGCCGACCGAGGGCACCGTGCAGTGGTTGCTGCACCGCCGGATTGGCGCGCGCCAGCGAATGCGCTGGTCGCCGCGTGGTGCTCATCTGATGCTCCAGGTGCGAACAGCGATCGTCAACGGGACGTTCGAAGCGGACCACGCCAGCATGAGCCGGCGACGCCGCTCACTTCGCATCGCGGCATGATCGCCCCATGTTTGGTACGGTCTCCCACTGAGTGACCGTTGGCCGGCCACTCACCGCCATCCCCGGCCAGACGCTATTTTGGGAGCTGCAGGCTATCGCGTAAACGGACCGTCGAGCCTGGCAGCAGCCTCGGCCCGGCAGCCGACCTGGAGGCGGCTGAGCAAACTGTGCACGTGGTTCTTCACGGTTGAGGTGCCGAGCGAGAGGCGCTGGGCGATCTCCTTGTTCGACATGCCCTCCCGGATCAGGCGCAGGACCTCATGCTGGCGTCGTGTCAGGGCGACGTCCACAGGCGGCTCTGCGTCGCCAGCCACAGCCGCGCCCAGGCGGCGGAACAATGAGTCGGCCATCGCCGCGGAACAGACCGTCTCTCCGGCGGCGGCGCGACGTGCGGCGCGGGCGAGATCGTCGATCGAGGCATCGGCGGAAACATAGCCGCACAACCCGGCCTCGGCGCAGGCCACGACCTGGACCGGAACCTCATCGACGCCGAACCCGAGTACCCGCGTTCCCGGACGCGCCCGCACCAGCGCGGTTGCGAGCGGCAGTGAACCCGGACTGCCTATATCGAGGAGGACTGCATCGGGGGATACCGCCTTCACCTCCGCAACAGCCCGGTCGGAACCATAAACCGTGCCCACCGCACGAATATCAAGATGGCGATTGAGGAGCGTCACCACAGAATCGCAGTAAAGACGTACGCGGCTGATAATCAGCAGCACAATTCGTTCGGCATCTGATTGTCGTGAGCACGCTGTATCATTCGTCCGCGTCATGCTCCCTCCCAGGCGCAGGCATCATGGGCATGCGCCGGTCACCACTATTTTGTAGAATATCATTATTGCACGGTCCGCATGCACAAATCGATGCACGCGGAGGTTGCACACGGCATCGTGAACAATTGTAACCGGCATCACCCGTACCGGTGGATCGGATCCAGTACCAGGTCTGGATCCCCGGGTCCGACAGGATCGGGGGACCATCGCTGGATCCCCGTGGCCGATTCCCCCGGCGCGCCGACCGCTGTGAAATCCACCACGCCCAATGTGTGGTGGGCGGTGGAGCGAATGCCGGAGTGGCAAGCATACGTATCCTGCTGGTCGGCCTGTCCGCGATGCTGAGCGAGATCATCGGCGCGACCGTCGAAGCCGCACCGGAGATGAAGGTTGTCCCGGGCGTGCCGACCATGGCCGAACTGGGAGAGTACACGCGCCGGCGGCGGATCGATGCCGTGATCTTTGCGTCCGGAAACCAGGATTTCGCGGGCGAGACGATCACCGGGTTGTTGCGCAGCAATCCCCGCCTTTGCCTGGTGGCCGTGGACGGGCGCGACAACCAGGCCACCGCCCATTTCCTGGCCCCTTCGCGCGCCGTGTTTCCCGGTCTTGAGGCCTCGACACTGACCGCGGCCATGCAAGCCGGCACCCGGATGCGGCTCCGATGAGCCGCACGCGCCTCATACTGCATTCGTCGGGGCCGGAGGCCACGACGCTGACACCGCGTTGCGCACGCAGGCCGGCCGGCCCGCCGACAAACCGCCGCACCAGCGCAGGCCTGGTCGGCGACTTCACCATGGGCCTGATGGCGTCATACGAACCCGACGAAGGTCTGCAGCACCGGATCGCACCGAACCTGCCGCTGTCCCGGGTCAAGAAACGGATCTCCACGTCCTGTAATCCGGTGTCAGACGATATCACTTCCTTACGACAGACAAACCACGCCATCGGCGGACGAAGAGAACAGGCGGGAGACCATTGCCATGCTTCAGGGCGGCTACCCGGGCGTTTATGTCCAGGAAATTCCGTCGGGCGTGCGTACCGTCACAACGGCGGCCACGTCCAACCTTGCAATCGTCGGACATTTTCCACGCGGGCACGTGGACGAGGCGGTCCGGGTCAACTCCTGGAGCGACGTCGAGCGGACCTATGGCGGGCTCGACCGGCGTTACGTTGCGACCTATGCGCTGCAGGACTTCTTTCTCCAGGGTGGGGCGGTCGCCTATGTCGTGCGCACGGCCTTCCAGCAGGCGACGGCGACGCTGACGACCACCGAAACCGCACTGCGGGTGGTTGCACGCACGCCGGGTGCCGCCGGCAACAACATTCTCTATTCCGTCTCGCATAACGCCGACGGCAGCTTCGATCTGTCGATCTTTCCTGCCGCGGGCGCGGATCCGGTGGTGTTCAGGAACCTGTCCGTGACGCCGGGATCGGCCAACTATGCCGCGACGCGCGTCAATGTCCCGGAGGCGCTGGGCGGTTCGGCGCTGGTCACGCTTGCCAATGTCGCGCACGTGCCCGCCGCAACCGAGGGTCCGGTCGCCCTTACGGGCGGCGCCGACGCAAACGGCACTCCAGCCGTCCCCGCAGGCGCCACGCTCGTCTCGGTCCCCTTGCCTGCGCTGATCCTGCAGGCCGTGGACGGCGGCGCCGGTGCAAACGCACTGAACGCCTCGGCGGTCCGGCACGACAACGGCACGTTCGACCTCACCATCGGGACGTTCGCGGCGACGAATCTCTCGATCAATCCTGCCGACGGCGCTGCCTATGTCGTCGCTGCCCTGGCCGCGGCCGGCAGTCCGGTGCGTGTGGTGACCACGCGCGGGCCCCTGCGCGTGCCGGCGAGCACAACGGCCGCGGTTCATTTCAGCGGCGGTGGTGCGGCAGTCCCCGCGGCCGGCGCGACACTGAACGCCGTCGGCGGCGGCGTCGCGCTGGTGCTGCAAGCCGACAATGCCGGTGACTGGGGCAACAACCTACGGGTGGGTGTCGCCAACAACCCCGTGGGCGGTTTCGACCTTGTCGTCGCAGAATTTCGCGGCAGCGAGCGGGTGACGGCAGAGGCTTTCCGCGGCCTCAACACGACGCCGGGCGACCCGAAGAACGCGCGCGAGGTAATCAACCACGGCTCCCGCCTGCTCAACCTCACCGCCGCGAACGCGCTTCCGGCGGAATCCGCCGCAGGCGTGTCCATCGACGATCTCACCTTCGCGCAGATGACTCCGCTCACGGGCGGGCTCGATGGCGTGCTGCCGGACGAGCCGACCTGGGCCGCCAACGCGTTCGGCGCCTTTTCCGCCGCGATCCCCGCGCTCGACGGGATCGATCCGGAAATCTTCAACATCATGATCCTGCCCGAAGCGCCGCTGATGGCCGACCAGGGCACCGGCCTCTATGCCCAGGCTGCGGCCTATTGCGCGCGCAACCTGGCCTTCCTGCTGGTCGATCATCCTGCCAGCGCCGACAGCGCGACCGGCATCCTGGGCTGGGACATTGCCGGGATGCTGGGATCGGACCTGGGGCGCAACGCGGCGCTGTGCTTCCCGCGCGTGCTGCGGTCCGATCCGCTCAATGGCGGACGGGCACGCGCCTTTGCCGCCAGCGGCTCGATCGCGGGCGTGATGGCGCGCATCGATGGGCAGCGCGGCGTCTGGAAGGCGCCCTCCGGCACCGAGGCCTCGATCGCCGGCGCCCAGCCCAGCGTGGTGCTGACCGATCTGCAGCAGGGGCGGCTGAACCAGCGCGGGTTCAATGCGCTGCGCGCCTTCCCGAACATCGGCACGGTCCACTGGGGCGCGCGGACGCTGGCGGGCGCCGACGCGTTGGCGTCGGAATGGAAATACGTCCCGGTACGCCGCACGGCGCTGTTCATCGAAAGATCGCTGAAGACCGCCCTGGCCTGGGCCGTCTTCGAGGAGAATGACGAACCGCTCTGGGCCCAGATCCGGCTGAATGTCGGCGCATTCATGCACGACCTGTTCGTCGCCGGTGCCTTTGCGGGGGCCACGGCGCGCGAGGCCTATCTCGTCAAGTGCGACGGGGAAACGACATCGCAGCAGGACGTGAACGCCGGGATCGTCAACATCGTGGTGGGCTTTCAGCCGCTCAAGCCCGCCGAATTCGTTGTCCTCAAGCTGACCCAGCTTGCCGGACGCCTCGCTGCCTGACGAGGAGGAGTGCGCCATGGCGACGTTCAAGCCCAACGGGCACCGTTTCGATCCCTACAAGAACTTCCGGTTTCGCCTGAAATGGGATTCCCGCTACGTCGCGGGCATCTCCAAGGTGAGTGCGCTGAAGCGCACCACCGAAGTGGTCGAGCACCGCGATGGCGGCGATCCACTGGCGCTGCGGCGCAGCCCGGGCATCACCAAGTTCGAGCCGCTGACGCTGGAACGCGGCCTGACGCTGGACCGCGAGTTCGAGAACTGGGCATCGCTGGTGTGGAAGCTTGGAAATCCGCCGGGCACGCAGATCGCGCTGGCGGGCTTCCGCAAGGATATCAAGCTGGAACTGCACAATGAGGCCGGCCAGGTGGTGCTTGCCTATGACGTGTTCCGCTGCTGGGTGTCGGAATATTCGGCGCTGCCGGAACTGGACGCCAGCGCGAATGCCGTCGCCATAGAATCCATGGTTCTCCAGCACGAGGGCTATCAGCGCGACGATGCGGTTCCCGAACCGGTCGAACCGGCCACGGTATGATCCATGGCGCCGATCTCCGAGCATCGGACACTCGCACTGGTCGAGCAGGGGGCGGCACTCGCGCCGCTCGACCGCGCCGTTCGGCTGGTCGCGGTGCTGACGGGGATCACGCCCGGGCAGGCCAGCGAATGGCCACTCGACAGGCGCAACCGTGCCCTGATCGAAGCCCGCCAGGCGATGTTCGGCGCGACGATGGCGTTTGTCGTGCGCTGCAGCGCCTGCGGCGAGACCATGGAAGGCGGGCTGAACTGCGACGACCTGCTCGCACTGGACGGTGAGCCTGACGCGCTGGTGCGCGCGCCCAGCAGCCGCGATGTCGCCGAGGCCGTGCGTCGTGATGATGCCGCGCTGCTCGCGGAACGCTGTGCACCGGGCCTGGTGCTCTCCCCCGAAGACCTGGAGGCCCGGCTCGAACGCGCCTGTCCGCTGCTCGACCTGCGTGTCGAACTCACCTGCGACGCGTGCGGTGCGGCGATCGCCGAGCGTTTCGATATCGTGCGGTATTTGTGGCGGGAGCTCGAACGTCGCGCGGGGCAGGTGCTGGACGAGGTCCATGCGTTGGCCCGCGCCTATGGCTGGCGTGAAGGCGACGTGCTTGCGCTGGGGCCTGCACGCCGCCGCGCCTATCTGGACCGGATCGCGGCATGAGCGGGCTGTTTGCCAGGCTGATCGATGCCGCCGTGGGACGTGGCGAAGCTCTCCGGCCACCACCGCGCGCCCGTTTCGCGCCGGAGACCGGTGTTGAACCGCTGGACATCCTGCCGCAGCCCGAACCGAACGAGGAGGAGCAGGAAGAACGCGCGCTTCTCCATTCGGAACGGAGCGACCGGCCGGAAACGCCGCTGCTATCCCCGCCCCGGGCAGACGACCGCGTAACCACAGGACCGGTGCACGCCGAACCACGATCACGCGCGGATACCGGGACACTGCTGCCGCCCCAACCAACGCGCGGAGAGGCGCCGGCGGATCGAGGCGTTCACGGGCGCGAACCGGAACCGCCCGCAGCCGCCACATTGCGGACCGGAACCGCACCGCCAACCGCAACGCCTCTGCGCACCACGCCTGCTGCACCGCAAGCGCCGCTCTCCCGCACCGGACCCGACGAGGAGTCGCCGCCACCGGCCCCTTCGTTCCCAAGGCAACAGCCCGAACCGGAGCCGACCGGACGCGACCGCCTGCGGACGGAACCCCCGCGGCGGGACGCCGCCCGCGGTTTCGCGGACGCGGCGCCGCCGGAAATCCGCATCGGCCGCATCGACGTCAGGCCGCCCGCGCCGTCAGCCGTCGCGAAAGCAACACCACGTCCGCACCGCCCCACGCGCGCCGCGCCACGCCAGTCGCTGGACGATTATCTCTCGTGCGCGGAGGCGCTAGGCGATGCCGGATGGTTTCGCGCTCGCGGCGCTCAACGAGGCGATGCGCTTCCGCATCGACCAGTTCCTGCGCCGCTATGAATCCGCACAGGTGGGCACGTTCGATGTCGTGATCCGCGCGCCGGAACTGCTCTCGGCAAGCAATCCCGACACGGTCACGATCACGGTCTTCCCCTGGCGGTTCGAGCCGAACGCCAACTGGCAGACCAGCCGCGACCCGGCCTACAACGCCGCCGGTGCACGACGCGAAAACGCCTGGCTGGCGCTCGACGTAAAGTATCTGGTGTGCGGGTACGGGCCCGACCCGGACCTCGACCGGGCGCTGGGCATCGCGATGCTCGCGCTGCACGAAACGCCCAGGCTTTCCGCCGACATCCTCGAAGCCGCCGCGAACGGCACGTTCCCGGACAACTCGCCGCTGCCCCAGGCACTGCGCGACCTCATCGAGCAGCCGGCGCCGCTCAAGGTCACCGCCCTGCCGATGACCATGGAAACGCAATCGCAGCTCTGGTCGATGATGAATGCGGGGCTGCGGTCCGGCATGACGTACGACGTCTCGACGCTGCTGATGGAATACAAGGCGCCGCGCGCCATCGCCCCGCCGGTCGCGGAGCCTCGCCTCGGCGTCACCCTGCTGCGGCGACCGCACATTGCGCGCATGCGCTTTTCGCCGGGCCCGCCCGCCGAACCCCGGTGGAGCGATCAGCCGGTCGCCAGCCCCGGCGACCGCATCGCACTCACCGGGTCCGGACTGCGCGGCGACATCACCGAGCTTGCCATCGGCAGGCGCATCGTCGCCCTCGCGAACGACGCAGTGCGCAGCGAGCGGATCGAGACGGTCCTGCCCGGTGACCTGCGCCCCGGTGTGATGACCATCCAGGTCCGCCAGCGCTGGCCCAGGCCCGAAGGCGAGCGGCCGCCGCCCGCGTCCGGAACCATCCCGGCCGAAACGTCCAACCTGCTGCCGGCCGCGATCCGCCCCGTGCTCGATGATCCGGCGATCACCCTGGCGGACCGGCAGCAGGACGACGGCGTGGTCAGCTTCACCGCCACGCTCCATTTCGCCGTCACCGTCGGGCGGGCGCAGAAGGCCGAACTGTTGCTGACCGCGCGGGCGCCGGACGGCAATGGCCGGTTCCCCGCCTTCGTCTTCGAAAGCCCGCCGCCTGCGCCCGGCGTGCCCGACGCCGCGGTGACCACCCGCACGGTCCCGGTCACCGGGGTGCCCGCAGGCGACTATCTGGTGCGGGTGCGGGTGGACGATGCCGAGTCCGCGCTGGAAAGCGATGCCGGCGGCTACGCCGGCCCGGTTCTGACGGTGCCGGCATGACCGCCGCGGTCCACCACCTGGAACCGCCGCTGCCCGATGTCGGGGAGGCGCTGGCCACGATCGACGCCCGCCTGGCCGCGCTTGCCGGCAGCGCGCCGCCGGCCCGGGGCGAACCGGTGCACTGGGAGGTCGAAGCGATTGCCCGGCGCTTTGCCCTCGATGCGTTCGAACTGCGCGCGCTGCTGTTCGCCGCCGCCGCCGAACTGCGCGGGCCCACACGCGATCTGGTGGCGCGCTTCGGCGCGGGGCCGCCCAGCCTGGGCCTGCTGATGCGGGTCTGCGCGGCGGAGGACGCCAACCCGGAAACCGGCTGGCGCGCACTGCGGCCCGACGGCGCGCTGCGCCGCGCGCGGCTGCTGGCGCTGGGCGACCCGAACGCGCGCTTCACCGAGCGTCCGGTCTGGGTCGAGGAGCCGGTGCTGCAGGCGCTCCACGGCCAGGTCCAGCTCGACGAGGACCTGCTGGCCCTCGCGCTAGCCTTCCCGGCCGGGATCGTGGCGAGCGCGCCGCAGGCGGCGGTCGCGCGCGTGCTGGCAGCGCTGGATGGCACCGGCCAGGCGCCGCTGCTCGAACTGAGCTGCGACGATCCGCAACGCGGCATGGGCATCGCCCGCCAGGCCTTCGCCCGGGTGGGGCTGCGCACCGTGGCGCTGCCGCTCGCCGCACTCCCGCGCGACGCCGGGACACTGGCCCGGCTGCGCAACACCTGGTTGCGCGACGCCATGATCCACCAGCTCGGCCTGGTCCTGCTCGGCGACGGCGCCGCGCTGCCCGTCCCGGTCGAGCTGGTCTGCGGCTGGGGCACGCCGGTGATCGCGGTCGCCGCAACACTCCCGGCCGCTGCCGCAGCTCTGCGCGTGCCGGTGAACGCGCGCGATGACGATCAGGTTGATCTCTGGCGCGCCTCGCTCAACGGCGAACCCGGGCTGGCCGAACGGCTCGCCTTCACCTTTCCGCTGCCGGCAAGCACGATCCACGCCATCGGACAGGCCAGCCGTTCGCCGCAGCAGGTCTGGGACGCCGCCCGCGAAGCCGCCCGACCGCGCGAGGACAGCCTGGTCGAACGCATCGAGCCGCGCGTGCGCCTGGCCGAGGTGATCGTGCCCGACCAGGTCGGCGAGATCCTCGAAGCGCTGGTGCAGGCCGGCCGCGGTCACCACCGCGTGGCGCGGGACTGGGCGATGGGTCGCTCCGGCCAGCGTGGCCTGAGCGTGACCGCGCTGTTTTCCGGGGCAAGCGGCACCGGCAAGACGATGGCGGCCGAGGCGATCGCCTGTGAACTCGGGCTGGATCTCTACCGCGTCGAACTGTCCGCCGTCGTCAGCAAGTATATCGGCGAGACCGAGCGCAACCTGCGGCGCATCTTCACCGAAACCATCGGTGGCGTCCTGCTGTTCGACGAAGCCGATGCGCTGTTCGGCAAGCGCAGCGAAGTCCGCGATTCGCACGACCGCTACGCCAACATGGAAGTCAGCTATCTGCTGCAGCAGATGGAGAACTACCGCGGCATCGCGGTGCTGACCACCAACATGCCCGACGCGATCGACAGCGCATTCGTGCGCCGGCTGCGTTTCATCGCCCGCTTTCCCCTGCCCGGCGCCCCGGAGCGCCAGCGCATGTGGGAAGGTGCCTTTCCCGCCGGCGTTGCCCGCGAACCACTCGATTTCACGCGCCTGGCAAAGCTCTCCCTGACCGGCGCGATGATCCGCAACATCGCGCTCGGCGCGACATTCCGCGCGGCTGGTACGGACCGGGCGGTCGGCATGGCGGACGTCATCGCGGCGGCGCGCATGGAACTCGTCAAGCTCGGGCGCCCGCTGACCGAGATCGACGGAAGGGCCTGGTCGTGACCGCGCCCGTCCCGCCCATCGCGATCGACCATCTCGCCCTGCCGCTGCCCGACGCCGCGGCGGCGTCACGTGCGGCCGACGCGATGCGCCTGGAAATCGCCCGGCTGTGGCAGGCGGATCGCGCGGCAGGCTTCGCCTGGCGCGATCGTCTGGACACCGTTTCACTGGACGCCGCGGCAGAGGAGACGCCCGAGGCGCTCGGCCGCAGGCTCGCCGGCGCAATCCGCGCGCGGCTGGTTCGGCAGTCGCCGGAATGAGCGCGGCACGAACCAGGCGGGGCACCCAGGCGCGGATCAAGACCACCGCCGCCCATGCCGCGCCGCCACGCGTCGAGCGCATCGCCCTGCCCCACCGCGCCGCGATGGCCAGCCGTTACGGCGGCAAGGTGGCGCACCTGCCGGTCTATGCCGGCCCCGCCGTGAAGGCGGCACTCACGCGGCGGGGCGCCGATGGGGCGGCCGTGGACGGCGCGATCTTCCTTCCGGACGCCACGGTCGCACCGGACCTTGTCGCCCATGAAGTCGTCCATGCGTTGCAGCAGCCGCGGGCAACGGGCGACACCGAGGCCTTCCTCCACCGGCTCGAGACTGCGCGCGCCGCCCCGGCCGGCAGCCTGGTCGAGAACGAGGCCGGCGTGCTGGCAAGCGGCGAACCAGTGCCCGGCGATCCCGCGCCGCTCCATTCGCTCCCTGCCGGCGTCGTTGCGCTGCGCCGGTCCGGCAGCGCCGCGCCCGCGGCCGCGGCACCAGCGCCCGCCCCCCAGCCGCAGGCGCAGACACAGGGGCCTACCGCGCCCCAACAGCCAACCCCGGCCGCTGCGGGCGGCACGAGTGGACCGGAGCAGACTGTCCCTGGCGCCCAGAGCGACGCCGCTGCTGGTGGGACCTCCCCGACATTCACACCGGCGCCGGTGCCGGACACCACGCTTGATCCCGCCGAAGCCGCCGCGCGGGATGCCGCGAAGGCCCAGGCCGAGGCCGCCCTCGCCGCCGCCGACAGCCCGAGCGCGGCGATGGACGCCTATGCGCAGATGGCGCCCTCGGTAAAGGCGCTGAATGCCGCCACGCTGGGCGATCGCATCGCGCAGACCGCTGAAAGCTCCACCAGCGAGATGGAGGCGGGAACGCCGGAAGTCTCCGCCCGTCTCAGCGGCGAACGGGGCAATCTGCCGCAACCCGCAGCGATCGTTGTCCCGGGCGAGCAGACCGCGGCGCCCACCCCCGCAGCGGCGGCTCCGGCGATCGACGTGCCCGCCGGACCCGATCAGCCGCCGTTGCAGACCGATCCCGGCTACGGCCCGCGGATCGAGCGCATCTTCGGCAGCGGCGCCAGCCCGGAGGCCGTTGGCGAGCAGATCGACGACGTCTCCACCAGCAACCCCGGCATCCAGACCGACATCACCGACCGCGCCGACATACCGCTGGAAGGTGCGAACGACCCGGCGCAGATGGACGCGGACACGCGCGCCCGCCGTGCGGAAGCGGCCAGTGAACGGCAGGCGGCGGCGAATGCGGTGGTGACGGGTCCCGGCCCCGAGACGATCGTTCCGCGCGAAATGGAGCATTCCGTTGCGGTCGCGGCGCCGGTACCCGAGACCGCGCCGCTCGCCGCCCCCGACGGGGCCACGCAGCTCAACCAGATGACGCTGCCGCCTGAAGTCGTGGCGCGCTTCGACGCGGATACGGGGCCGGCGATGGCCGCCAGCGCGGATGCCGCACGCGACCAGATGCAGGCCGCCGAAACCAACCGGGATGCGGCGCACGACCAGGCCGTGCAGAAGGCCGAGACCGACCGGACCGCCGCCGAACAGCAGGCGGACGCCCAGCAACGGGATGCGATCGTCAGCCGCCGTGAGGCGATCCAGGCCGAACGGCAGCACACCGTCAACAAGCAGCAGGAAGAGGTCGATAAGGTCAACGCCGATGCCGAAGCCGCGCGCGCCGACCACCGGGCGCAGGCCGACGACCGGGTGCGCACCGACCGCGCGCGAATCAATGCGCGCTATGACAAGGCCGAGGCCGACAGCCAGGCCAAGGTGGGCGAGGGCGAACGAAGGGCCGAGTCCAGGCGCGCGGCAGCCGAGCGGGAGGCGGAGGACCAGTCGTGGTGGGATCGCGCGACGAGCTTCATCCGCCGAGCCTTTGAGGCGCTGACCAGCGCGATCACGGCGATCTTCGATGCCGTGCGCTCGGCGGTCGCGACGATCATCGATGCGGCGGTCAGTGCCGTCACCGCGATCATCGAAGCCGCCGCCAGTGCGCTGCAGGCACTGGTCTCCGCGTTCGGCGAACTGCTGAAGGGCCTGATCGACCACCTGCTGGGCGACCTGTTTCCCGGACTGGCCGCCGCACTCACACGCTTCATCGATGCCGCGGTGAGCGCGGTGAACGCGGCGATCGATGCAATCGCCACCAGGCTCGTCGCCGCCGTCGAGGCGATCGGCGCGGCGCTGAACGCCGCGATCAACGCGCTGCTGGACGTGTTCCAGAACGCGGTCAACGGCGCTTTGGCCGTGCTGGAAGCGGCGATGACCGGCGACTGGGGCGCGCTTCTGACGAAGGTTCTGGACGCGATCCTGGGACTGCTGGGGATCGATCCGGCCGCGTTCCACGCAATGATCGCGCAGGCGGGCAACGCGGTCGGCAGCATCGTCAACGATCCAGGGCAGTTCGTCTCCAACCTGCTCGACGCGGTGGTGGGCGGCATCCGGCAGTTCGCCGCCCATTTCGGGGCGCATCTGCGGGACGGCATCATCGGCTGGCTGACCGGCGCCCTCGGCGGCATTCAGATGCCCGAGCGCTGGGACATCTGGGGCGTGCTCGACATTGTCCGCCAGGTCCTTGGCCTGACCTGGGACTTCGTGCGCGAGCGCGCGGCCCGGATCATCGGGGAGCAGAATGTCGCGCGGCTGGAGGCCGCGTTCAGTTGGATCGCGACGCTGGTGACCGAAGGCTGGTCCAGCCTGTGGAACCGGCTGATGGGCCAGTTGGAAAGCCTCAAGGACACGATCATGGAGGCGATCCGCAACTTCGTGCTGGAAAGGGTCGTGATGGCCGCGATCCGCTGGCTGGCGAGCCTGTTCAGCCCGGTTGGCGCCATCGTCCAACTGGTGATGACGATCTGGAACATCTTTCAGTTCGTTTCCAACCAATTGCAGCGCCTGTTCGGCATCGCCCGGACCGTAATCCAGGGCCTGGCCAACATCGCGCGCGGCGTGCTCGGCCCGGCGATGAACCGGATCGAGGAAGTTCTGGCGAACCTGCTGCCGGTCGTCATCGACCTGCTGATGAGTCTGCTCGGCGTCACCGGCGTCGCTGCCCGCGTGCGGGAGATCATCGGCAATGTGCGCGCCGCGATCGCCCGCGCGGTGGACAACCTTATCGACCGGATGCTGGGCTCGCTGGGCCTGCGGCGCGGTCAGGAAACCGGACAGGGTGACCACCCCGAAGGCGCCGATGCAAGCACACAAATCGGCACACCAGTGCCAGTCGCAGTCGAGGGCGGTCCTTCGCATGTACTCAGCATCCGGCGCGGTGGGGCCGGTGGCGCCACCGTGATGCTGGCCAGTAATCCAATGCCAGTCGAGGACCACTTTGCACGCTGGGAGGCGAGCGCGGCGAACGCGAACGACGAAGCGAAGCGTGCGAAGATTCATCAGGATATTGCCAGTGCGCGGCAAATCCTCGGTGCGCTTAACCCAATTGCTGACCGTGCGGCCGCAGCCGGGGACCCAGCGGCGCGCGAACGCGAGGCCCATGTGGCAGAAGAGCAGGAACGTCGGCTGGCTCCTGTGCTGGGCGACCTGTTCCATGCCGATAATGCTGCAGGTGGGGAACCACTGACTGGCAATCTTCTGGAACGTTCATTCTCGATGGATGGGGAGTCGCACCGCCTTACGTTCAAGATCGAAGGCAACGCCACGACACTGATGATGGCATCCGTATCGCCGCATCAGATCCGCGACGCTGCAAGGGCGGGGCTGGATGAAGCGCGAACGAAGCACATGGACGCCGCGGTCATCACCGATCTGGAGGCGATCATGCGCCAGGCTGAGCAGTTCCAACAATGGTGCTGGGATCACTTCGATGCTTTGCACTTACCCGCGCGTGACGATCACGAACGGACGCTGGCCGAGGCAGCGGCATTTCTGGACGCGATCCTGCACAGTGCCGTCGAGTTTGGCCGCCAGCATAATCTGAAAAACCTGATGGACCTGGGCCATCCCTCCAAATACGTCGTCAACGACGAGATCAGGAGGGAATATCGTGCGGACTGGCGTGATATCTTCTACGAGGAGCGCTGGTCTAGCACGATCGAAAGCGGCTGGAAGGTCAGTGAACTCGCACGGCTTAGGAACGAGGCATCGGCACGATTTCCGAACCATCCTTACGTGCTCGATGTCGCCAAGCAGGCGTTCCTGGTTGAGGACCGCAATCACGAGTACCCCCCACATCCGGAAGTCGACTACGTTCGCCCACGCAACGTGCACATCGACCACGTCTTTTCAGTCTCCGAGCACTTCCAGTCGATTGGCAACGACGAGCGACAGCCCGCCCGCAAAACCTGGTACGAACTACAAAGCAATCTGCAGATTCTGAACGAGCACTGGAACTCGGTGAAGGGCGGCCCGCGCGTGACAGACTGGCATGTGACCATGAACTTCCGAGGCCCGGATGAGTAGCGCGACCACCCCGATCAACCCCAAACTGCTGCGTGGCGCGATCGTGTCCTACGCACTGCCCGACCCGATGCCGTCGGTGATCCTGTTCCAGTATAATCCCGCGAGTTTGCAGCGCTCGATGGAGATCCGCACCGCCGGCGGCGGCGACGCGGCCGGCGAGGAAGCGTTCCGCATCGCCGATGCGCCGGTGGAAACGATCAAGGTCGATATCGAGTTCGACGGCACCGACGCGGGCATCGGCGACGGCGCGGACGGTGTTCTGTCACGCCTCGCCGCACTGGAACTGCTGATCACGCCCAGAACGGCAACCGTCATCGCCAACACGGTGCTGGCGCAGATCGGCACGATCGAACTGCTGCCGCCGCAGGCGCCCTTCACCCTGTTCGTCTATGGCGGCCACCGCATCCTGCCAGTCCGCATCAGCGACTATTCGGTCACCGAGGACGCGCACGAACCGGCGCTCAGGCCGATCCGCGCCAAGGTCTCGCTGGGCCTCAAGGTGCTGACCTATTCGGACCTGCCCGTCACGCATCCCGGCCATCACCTCTATCTGGCGCACCAGGTGGCGAAGGAAGTGCTCGCCAAGAAGACAACCGTCCAGGGCCTCGACGCCGTGCTCGGCTCGGGCGCGCGAATCCTGTGAGGAGGGAACGGCAATGAACGATCCGGACGGCCGCTATGCCCACCTTGGAATCCGGCAGTTGCCGGGCACGGACGGCAAGCCGGTGAGCTATCTCGAGCGTCGCTTCCTGCCCGACCCGGACAGCCTGACCGTGCTCGCCCGCGTGGCGACACAGCCGGGCGACCGGCTCGACGTGTTCAGCGCGCGCGTGCTGGGCGAAGGCGACCAGTGGTGGCGCGTCGCCGATGCGCACCGGCTGATCCATCCGGAGGATCTCGAGACGCCGGTCGGCCGCCGCCTGACCGTGCCACTGCCCGAGCCCGACAAATGAACCTGCTTGGCATCCACATGACCGTGCTGGCCGGGCACGGTGTGCCGCTGCCGCTGCCCGAGCCTGCGCTGCGCGCGATCGACACGGTGGAGATCACGCAAAGCACCGGCGGCCGCTCCGGCCTGCAGGCGCAGTTCAAGGCCGGGCGCGGCACCCGCCTGGCCGACATCGACGACTACCCGCTGATGAAACAGCCCGGGCTGAAGGTCGGCGCACGCTTCGTGCTGACGCTGACCATGGGCGTCCTTCCCAAGGTGCTGTTCGACGGCATCGTGACCCAGACGCAGCTCAACCCCGGACAGGGCAAGGGCGACGGCACGCTGGCGGTCACCGCCGAGGACCTGCGCTTCAAAATGGACCAGGACGATCACCCCGCCGAATATCCCGGCCTGCCGACCGCCGCGATCGCGCTGCAGGTGCTGGCGCGCTATGCCCGCTACGGCCTGGTGCCCATGGTGATTCCGCCGCCGACCACGGACGTGCCGTTGCCGATGGACCGGGTGACGACGCAATCGGGCACCGATCTCGATTTCCTCGAGAGCCTCGCCGACCAGGCGGGCTACATCTTCACCGTCATTCCGGGGCCGGCCCCGGGCACCAGCACCGGATATTTCGGCCCGCAGCCGCGCCTCGGCGCGCCGCAGCCGGCGCTGACCGTGAACATGGGCGCGGACACCAACGTCGCCCGCATCGATTTCCAGTATGACGCATCCCAGGCGCATTCGGTCTCGGGCGAAGTGCAGGACCGCACCACCAACCGGTCGGTTCCGGTGCGTTCGGTGCCGGCCACGACGCGCCCGCCGCTCGCCACCGAGCCGGCGCTCGCCAACACCGAGGTTGCCGGCCGCCGCACCTACCGCCCCTCCGGCGCCGTGTCCGCAGCCGCGGCACAGGCCGAGGCGCAGGCGCAGTCCGAACGCTCGACCGACGTGCTCAGCGCACAGGGCGAAGTGGTCAGCGCCAGGTATGGCCGCGTGCTGGAACCCCGCCAGCTCGTCGGCCTGCGCGGTGCCGGCCGGGCGCATGACGGCTTCTGGTTCGTCGAGGAGGTCAAGCACGTCCTCAAGCGCGGCGACTATCGCCAGCAGTTCAAGTTGACGCGCGAAGGAACAGGGACAACGACCCCGGTGGTGACGCCATGAGCAGCGTAACCTTCCATGGCATCTATCGCGGCACCGTGGTCTCCAACCTGGACCCGCTGATGCTGGGGCGGTTGCAGATCGACGTGCCGGACGTTCCCGGCGCATCCCGCCAGTCCTGGGCCAATCCCTGCGTGGCCTTCGCCGCGTCGGACAAGGGGCCGTTCGCGCTGCCGCCGGTGGGCGCGAATGTGTGGGTCATGTTCGAAAAGGGCAGTCCCGCCGACCCGGTCTGGATGGGCGGGTTCTGGGACCAGTCGAACCGCCCGCCTGCCAGCCCCGCCCAGGAAATGATGAAGGTCTTCAAGACCGACGCCCTGACGGTGACGCTCACCGACCAGCCCGGTGCGGCCATGCTGGAAATCGAGCTCGCCTCCGGCCCGAAGCTCAGCCTGGGACCGGCGGGGATCACCATCGACAGCGGCACAGGCGCGAAGATCGAACTGCAGGGCATCAGGGTCAGCGTCAACAGCGGCGCACTGGAGGTGATGTGATGGCAATGCCTGTCGTGACATCCGCAACCACCGTGATGTGCGGCCATGGCGGCAGCGCCACGCACATGCCGACGCAGATACGCGTCCGCGTCAGCGGCAGCCCGGTCGCGGTGGCGAGCGACCAGCATGCGGTCGCCGGCTGTTCGCTCTCAGGCAGTTCTGGGCCGTTCTGCACCGTGCTCACCTGGACGGTGCCGGCCACGCGGGTGACCGCCGGAGGGACGCCGGTGCTGATCCAGAGCTCGGTGCCGGTCGGCGTCGGACCAGGCGTGGTCGTCTCCGGCCAGATGCGGGTGACCGCGACATGAGCTGGATGGCGTTTCCCTTCACCCCCCGGCACGGCCGCACGCTGACGCGCGATGAGGACGGGCATGTGCGCGACATGCTCGAGCTTCTGCTGTTCACCGCCCCCGGCGAGCGGGTGAACCAGCCCGAGTTCGGCTGCGGGCTGAACCGGCTGCTGTTTGCCGGGGCAGAGCCGGAACTCGCCGGGGCACTCGACATGACGGTGCGCGGCGCCGTGCAGCGCTGGCTGGGGGACGTGCTCGCGATCCAGGACCTTTCTGTCGCGGTGTACGACTCCACCGTCACGCTCGACCTCACCTACATCCTGCGCGCAAGCGGAGAGAGCGGATCCGCCAGCTTCGAAAGGCCGCTGGCATGATTGCGCTGACGCCCGAAGCGCGGATCAACCGCGTCAACCTGCTGCGGCGGGCGGCGGAGGGCGGCGGGCCGCAGACCAACGGCATCGTCAGCCTGGAGGTCCGCGACTCCGCTGGCGGGCTGGTCCTCGACCTCGAATGCGTGTTCCCGCTGCCTGCCGCGCCCGATGATGTGCGGGCGGCGGATATTTCCATCACCGGCGGCGTGCGACGTCCACGCGTGGCGGTGACCGGCGTCAGTGCCGATGGGAACGTGCTGCATGTCGGCGTCGAACGGCGCGGTGATTTCTCGGACTACACCTTGCGCATTGCGCGGGACGGTGCCCCCCTGCCCGGCTTCGATCCGCTGCTTTCGGAAATCGTCTTCGGGTTTCGCCGGGAATGCGAGGCGGGGTTCGATTGCCAGCGCGATCCCGTGGTTTCGTCCGACCCGCTGCCGACCGCGCCGATCGATTATCTTGCGCGCGACTACCAGGGCTTCCGTCGCCTCATGCTCGACCGGCTGGCGGTGCTCATGCCCGGCTGGAAGGAACCGGGCGAGGCCTCGATGGAGGTCACGCTGGTCGAGATGCTCGCCCACGCCGCGGATCGCCTCGCCTATGCGCAGGACGCGGTTGCGACCGAAAGCTATCTGGAAACGGCACGGCTGCGGGCCTCGGCCAAGCGACATGCGAAGCTGGTTGACTATGCGATGCATGACGGGTGCAACGCGCGCACCTTCGTCCATATTCGCATGCGTGCACCGCACACCGAAGGGGAGGCCGTGACGGCGACGGTCAAGGCCGGCGCGCGCTTCATGACCCGCAGCGAAGGCGTCGCCGTCGCCGGACGGGAAACTCCCGCCGCACAGCAGGCGCAGCTCGGCGGCGCCACGATCCATGAGGCGATGGCCGATGGGGCGCTGTCCTCGGTGCGCAATCGCATCATCATCCACGACTACATCGGCGCACTGACGGCGCTTCCCCGGGGCGCGACCGGCATGGCGGTCGCCGATCCCGGGCGCCTGCTGGAACTTGCGGCCGGCGACCTTCTGCTGATCGAACAGGTCGCCGAACCCGACACGGGCGATGCCGCATCCGATTTCACGCGCCGCCACGTGGTGCGCCTGACCGGCGTCACGACGGGCACCGACCCGGTCGGCCAGCGCGACGACGGCGGCAATCCGGTGCCGCTGGACCTGCTTCACCTGACATGGTCCGCCGCCGATGCGCTGCCCGACGCCCTGCCGCTCGCGCGCGTCACGACCAGCGACGTGATCGACGGCATCGCCCCCGGGCCGGACCAGCCGACGCTGGTCGCGCGCGGCAATATCGTGCCGGTCGATCACGGCGCGAGCATCGGCGAGGAAACGGTGCTTCCCCTGCGGCGTCCCGGCCGCCGCCGCGTCGTCATTCCGCTGCCGGACGGCTCGGTGACGCAGGCAATCCCGTTCGCCGACGATGCCCCTGCCAGCAGCCTGCTGCGCGCGGACCCCGCGCTGGCCCGTCCCGCGATCTTCGCGAGCCAGACCGGTGGCGACGGATCGCTGGTCCCCTGGCAGATCGTTCCGGACCTGTTGGACAGCGATTCCGGGCAGGCGCATCTCGTGCTCGATGTGGAAACCGGCGCGCCCTCGGTCCTGCGCAGCGGTGACGGCCATGCCGGGCGTCTGCCGGAAGACGACGTGCCGATGACCGTGCGCTACCGTGTCGGCAACGGGTCCGAAGGGGATATCGGCGCCGAAGCGCTCGCCCACCTGCTGACCGACGGCACCACCGCGCTCGACGGCACCTTCCGGCTGGCCTTCGAGGGGCAGCCGAGTGACATCGAACAGATCCGCAATCCGCTGCCCGCCAGCGGGATCGCGCCGGAAACGATCGCCAATGTCCGCCTGCGCGCGCCGATCATGTTCAAGGAACAGCGCCGCGCGGTCACCGGAGCGGACTATGCGCGGTTCCTCGAGGACCACCCGATGGTCGCCGCCGCACGCGCGGTGGGACGTTGGACCGGGTCGTGGCAGGCGATCGTGCTGCTGGTGGACATCAAGGGCGGCGCGCCGCTGGACGCCGAGCTGGAAGCGGACCTGCGCGCACATCTGGAGCGTTACCGGCTTGCCGGCCACGCGCTCGAATTCCGTGAGCCGGTGCTGGTCCCGCTCGACCTGGCCATGCGCGTCTGCGTCCAGCCGGACATGCCGCGTGCCGATGTCGAAGAGCGGCTGTTGCAGCTTTTCAGCGGTGCCGTGCTGCCCGACGGCACGCTGGGCCTGTTTCATCCCGACCGCTTCAGCTTCGGCGACCCGATCCGGCTTTCGCGCCTGGTCGCCGCCGCGCAGGGCGTGGGTGGCGTGCGGCATGTGGAGATCACCCGGCTTTCCCGCCAGGGCGGCGGGCCCGTAACCGACGGCGACGTGTTGGCGACCGGGACGATGGGCTTCGGTGCCTATGAAATCCCCATCCTCGCCAACGACCCGAACTATCCCGACCGCGGCAAGGTGCAACTCACCATGGAGGGCGGGCTATGAGCCGCGACGTCAGGCTGGAGCCGGGCGTGCTGCCCGCCAATCCGCCGGGACTGGCACAGATCGCCTATCGCTGCGGGACCTACGGCACGTTTCTGGAAGGCATGCGCCAGGCTGTCGGGCGTGAGCGGCACTACCTGGTCGATCTCAATACCCGGGCGAGCGACGATCCGGCCATGGCGCTGCTGGATGCCTGGGCGGTCGCGGGGGATGTGCTGTCCTTCTATGCCGAGCGGATTGCGAATGAGGCATATCTTGGCACGGCGCTGGAGCGCAGGTCGGTCCGGGCGCTGGCGCGCCTGCTCGACTATGAGCTGCGCCCGGGCAAGGCGGCGGAGACCTGGATGGCCTTCACGCTGGAGGATGCGCCGGGCGCGCCTGACACGGTTCCGATTCCCGAAGGCGTGCGGATCAACTCGATCCCCGGCCCGGGTGAACAGATGGTTCCGTTCGAAACGGTCGAGGCAATCGAGGCGCATCCCTGGTTCAATGCCATGCGTCCGCAGACCAGCCGCGTGCAGAGCATCGGCGATGTCCAGGCCGCCAACAGCCTGCTGGCGGATGGGATGCTCACCGACGTGCGCAGGGGTGACTGGCTCCTTGTGGTGGACGGATCCAACCGGGCGCTGAAGCGGGTGGAGGCGGTCGCTGCGGACACCACCGCGCGAACCACCCGGATCGACTATGCCGCGCAGCCCACATTCATCCCGATCATGCTGCTGGCACAGCCTCTGGTGCCGCCGGTCCCGTTGGTTGCGCAGCCCTTCGGCATCAGCCGGGCCTTCTTTGAGAGCGAAGTGGACCGGGTCGTGCGCCCCCAGCGAGCCTTCGAGGCGAGCCTGGTACGGCGCCGCGTGCACCCCCGGCTCGTGCGCCGGCACCTGTTCGAGCGCCCGCCCGCACCGTCACCGGATGACACGGGTGTTTACCGCTTCCGGTCCCGCGCGGCGCTCTTCGGACACAACACCCCACCCGCGGATGATGGAACCTCGCACGTCCCCACTGTCCATCAGGCGAATCCATCGCGCTCGGTCGTCACGCTCGACCAGGACTACGCCGAACTGCGGCCGGGCAGCGCCATCGCCTTCGTCCATGGCGGCCTGGAGCACATTGCCGAGGTGACTTCGGTTTCCACCATTACCGCGCAGCACTACCGACTGACCTCCCGGGCGAGCCGCGTGGGCTTTTCACCGGCGCTGCCACGAAGCTGGGACCGGATCTCGACCGCCGAGGTGGTGGTGCTGGTGGATAGCGGGAAGCTGCCGCTCACCCGCCTGCCGGTGACCGAGCCGGTTCAAGGGTCCTCGCTGCTGCTCGACGCCTATTACCCTCAGCTCGCCGAAGGCCGACCCGTTGCGGTTGCCGGCGAACGCAACGATCTGGCGGGCGTCCAGGAAACCAGCGTCCACATCATCGCGGCGCTCACGCTG
Source organism: uncultured Alphaproteobacteria bacterium (assembly GCA_963721065.1). Classification (GTDB taxonomy): domain Bacteria; phylum Pseudomonadota; class Alphaproteobacteria; order Acetobacterales; family Acetobacteraceae; genus CAWBLP01. The sequence continues at coordinate 1,140,870 of CAVRHO010000002.1, read as the reverse complement.
GAGGACGGGCTGACGCGGATCGACCTGGAAACCGCTCTGCCCTGGGCGCTGAAACGCGACACGGTACGGATCAACGCCAATGTTGCCAGGGCGACGCACGGCGAGAGTGGCGGCCAGCCGATCGGTCACGGCGACGCTTCGAAACCCGGCCAGCGTTTTCGCCTGCCGGTGATTCCGCTGAACTCATGTGGCAGCGGAGACGCAGACCGGCGTCGCGCCCGAGCTGGATGTGTGGATTGACGGGGTACTGTGGACGCAGGTCGATTCGCTGCGCGAAGCGGGTCCGCTCGACCGGGTTTACAGCCTGTCCTATCAGGAGGACGGCTCGGTCGTCGTTTGCTTTGGCGATGGCATCAATGGGCGTCGCGTGCCGACCGGCGTCAACAATGTCGTTGCCAGGTGGCGCAAGGGCCTGGGATCGGCGGGCATGGTGCACGCGGGCCAGCTCTCGCTGCTCGCCGACAAACCGCAGGGCGTGCGGTCGGCGGCCAATCCGCTTCCGCCCGAAGGCGCGGCCGATGGCCAGACCGCCGACGATGCGCGGCGTGCGGCGCCGCTTTCGGTGCTGACGCTGGGGCGGATCGTCACCCTGCGCGACTATGCCGATTTCGCCGCAGGCTTCGCCGGTATCGCCAAGGCTCATGCGGCGTGGATCTGGAGCGGATCGGGACGCTCCGTATTCCTCACCGTCGCCGGCATCGACGGCGCACTGGTGCCGGACAGCGACCTTGCCAGGCTGCGCACCGTCATCGCCGGCATTTCCGATACCGCCACTGGCCTGACCATCGCCCATTTCCGGCCCGCCTGGTTCCGCATCGAGGCAGGGATCGCACTTGTCCCGGGTTACCAGGCCACCGCGGTGTTCCCCCGGGTCGAACAAGTGCTGCGCGACCGGTTCGGCTTCGCGGCCCGCGCGCTTGGCCAGCCGATCGCGAAGTCCGAGGTGATCGCAGCGATGCAGGCGGTCGAGGGGGTGGACTGGATCGACGTCGATGCCTTCTACCGCGGCGATACACAAGCCAACCGTGACGTTCTGATCGCTGCCATGCCGAAAAACGGCCGCCGCGTCGCTCGGCTTGGCATGCCGGAAGGCGCCGAACTTCTCGCGCTCGATCCCGGCCCGCTCAACTTCAGGAACATCGCATGACAACCGCAGAGCGCCTGCTCGATCTGCTTCCCGAGATCTTCCGCACCAGGGACGCAGCGGCCGCCGCCGAGATTGCCGCGCGGCTGGGCTTTCCCCTGCCCGCGCCCGACGGCACGCCCGAGGGACCGCTGGCCAGCCTGCTGGGCATTCTCGGGCAGACCTTCGACATGCTCGAGGCCGAGGCGGACAATCTCTACGACGACCTGTTCATCGAGACCTGCGCTGCTTCGCTGATCCCCTATATCGGTGCGCTGGTTGGCGCGCGCATCGTCGATACCGGCGACATGGAATTGGCGCGCCGACAGGTCGCCACGACGATTGCCGCGCGCCGTGCCAAGGGCACCGCCCGCGCCCTCGCGCTGCGCGCCGGCGCCATCATGGACGCGCCGACCGAGGCGGTGGAATATTTCCGTCACGTGGTGACGACGCTGCATCTGGACTTTCCCGAAGACAACCGACCGATGTCCGCCACACTCAACGGCACGGCGGGACGCAGCGCGCAGCTACCGGACTTCATCGGCCAGCACAGCGTCGAACTGCGCGCGATGAACGAGGGCGGGCGCTTTGCCGTGCCAAATATCGGCGTGCGGAGCTGGACTACACGCGCCTTGCGTCATGGGGAGACGACGCCGCTCGCAGTTGCCGGATTGCCGGGGCATTTCCGCTTTTCGCCAACGGGTGCCGACATTGCGCTGTGGCGTGCGCGGGCGCGTGATCGGCCGGAGGCCACGCGCCTCAGCCTCGCCGAGATTCCCGGACCGATTCCACTGATCGACGCGGTTGACCACCCGGGCGACTATTACGGCACGGATAAGAGCGTCACGGTGCAGATCGACGGCGTGCTGCAGGCTCTGGACTCGGTCTGCTTCTGCGATCTTTCGGACAGGCCCGGCGGTGGCTGGAACCGGCATGGGCGCCCGGCCGAACTTGGTTGCATTCGCATCGATCCGGCGCGTGGCCGGTTGCGGTTGCCCGATGCGATGATCGGCACGCCAGCGGAACACATCCGCCTGATGTATCACTATGGTTCGGCAGTGGAGATCGGTGGCGGCGGCTATGCCGCATCGGCACCGTTCGAGAGCGATGTGCCGGAGATGCCCGGTCCCGATCCGGCGCCGGTGGCAATCCCGTTTGCAGACACCCGTGCCGACGTTGCGACCGCGCTTGCGGCTGCGCTCGACGCCGCGACGGACCGCAGCGAAGTGCGCATCGAGGACGGCGGCATCACCGCGCTGCCCGGTGCCACGGCGCTTCATCCCGACACGCAAGTGCGGCTGTGCGCCGACGACGGAACCTGGCCGACCCTGACCGCGTCGGCTGCCGGCTGGCATGTGACCGGCGGTGGTGGCTCGATCCTCGTGCTGCGCGGCCTGCGAATCGTCGGCGGCCCGCTGGTGATCGACACCGAGGGGCTGGTGAAGCTGCGGCTGATCGATTGCACGCTGCTGCCGGGACGGTCGCTCGATACCGCGGGTGCACCGACAGCGCCGGGCAACCCCATGCTGGACCTGCGCCAGGCGGGCATCGAGGTCGAGGCGACGCGCTGCATCCTAGGGCCGATCGTGATGGAAGAAACCACGCGACTGACGCTGGTGGATTGCCTGGTGGATGCGGCAGCGCCGGATGGGCTGGCGCTGTCTGGCCCGGGCGGCGCGGCGGGCGGCATCGTGACGGCCGACCGCACCACCGCGATCGGCCATGTGCATCTGCGCGCGATGGGCGAGGTATCGGACTGCCTGTTCGCCCGCCGGCCCGGTTCGCCCGCCACTGTCACGGTGACCGTCGCGCATGTGCAGGAAGGGTGCGCGCGTTACTCCGCCTTTCCCCACGGCGCGATCGTGCCCGGACGGTATCGCTGCTACCCCGACCACGCGACCGACACCGCACGCAGCCCCGATTTTGCCGCCCTGTCGCCGGCGCGGGCCGCCTATGGCTGCCTGCTGCCCAGCAGCCCCCCTGAAATCCTGGTGGGTGCCGAGGGCGGTTTCGAGATGGGCGTTACCCGAATGAAGAGCACGACTCGAAAGCGGATGCTGCTGGCCCGCGACCTGCCCGACTGGACGCCGTTCGCGATGCAGTCGGGCGTTGAACTGATGAACTGACCGGGGGAAGCCATGCGGGGTGATTTCACGCGGGACACGCGCGAGGGCGCGAAGCGGCTTTCGACGCGCGCTGTCCTGCTGCAGCAGGGCCGCCAACTGCTCGATGCCGACTGGAATGCACAGGCCGGGCTGACGGCCGCGCGCGCCGAGACACTTGCGGTTGATACCATCGGCCGGCAGGGCGCCCCGCGCGAGGATGCCGGCTTCGCGATCGGCGGCGGCACCGGCGCGCTGTCGATCGGCGCCGGTAGTCTTTATGTCGAGGGGCTGCACTGCCACAACGCCGCGACGGTGGACTATGCCGCACAGGTGACCGCCGGCATTCTGCCCGCGCTGACGGACGCGCTGCCCGCCGGTGCGGAAGGCCTGGTCTATATCGAAGCGGGCACGCGCCCGGCGATGGAAGCGGATTATGCCCTGCTGCTGGAACCCGGGCTGGGCGGCGCGGATACCGTCGTGCAGGAGGTGACCGACTGGACCGTGCGCGTCACGCCGCTCGCGGGCATCGGCATGAGCCGCGAGGCACTGGTCACCGCCATCGACCGTAACCAGCCGGTGACCCTTGCGCCCTGGGGGCGCACCACCGGTGGCCTTTGCGCCGACGTGCAGACCGAGGACGAGGCGACCGATCCCGGCCCGTGCGAGATGCCGGCTACGGCCGGCTACCTGGACCAGGTCAACCGACTTTTCGTTGTCGAGATCCACGAGTCCGGCCCGCCGGGCGTGGCGACATTCAAGTGGGCGGAAGACGGCGGTGTTGAGGCCGGGCTGCGTGCCGAGGGCGCCGGCTTCGCCATCGACCTGCCGCTCCAGCGCGCGGCCGCGTTGTTTCCGACCGACGCCGTTGTCGAGATCATCAGCCGTGACCGTCAACGTGCCGGCGTGCCGGGACCGATCGGCAAGATCACCAGTACGCCGGGCGCGGCGCTGACGATCGACGGCGTGGCGGGAAGCGAGCTGGGTCCCGCAGTCCGCGTGCGGCGTTGGGCCGGCCCGCCGCAAGCCGTTCCGGCGGACAACGCCTGGGTTGCCTTGTCGCGCGGCGTGAAAATCCGCTTCGCGCCCGGCAATTATCAGCGCGGCGCCGCCTGGACGATTCCCGCCCGCACGCAAACCGGCGACATCGTGTGGCCGCCCTATCCGGAGCCCGATCTGACGGTCGCCATCGCCGGCGAAGGCGATGTCGGGTTCTACGCCCCCTGCGACGGCCAGCGCCGCTATGCCGCGCTGGCCCTTGTGCGCCGTAGCGGCAACGCCTTCTCGGTCACCGCGGATCTGCGCCAGGTCTTTGCGCCGCTGACCGACCTGACCGCCGACCTTGTCCGCTACGACAACGGCGGCTCCGGCCTTGCCGCGACCAATGTTCAGGCGGCCATCAATGAGCTGGCCAACCGTGGCGGCGAGCACTGCACGTACAGCGCCCATCCGGGCAATGGCTGGGAAACCGTCTTCACGCGCATTCCCGCGGGCGCCAATGCGACGGTCTGCCTGCCGGTGGGCAATTATCCGTTGCGCGCATCGGCGGAGATCCGGGGGAAGGGCCATGTTCGCCTGGTCGGCGCCGGACCGGGAACCAAGGTCTGGTGCTATGGGGACACGACGGCGCTGCGGTTCCGCGACTGCCGCTCGGTGGAGGTGACGGACCTGACGGTTGCGGGGAAAACCGCGCGCCGTGGAAGGCCCGTGCGGGAACCACCACGACGGGCGCGGTCGATATTGCCCAGTGCGGCGCCGTGCGGGTGCAACGCGCCACGCTGATCGCCGCCGGTACGCGCTGGCGGCAGGCCGCGTGCCTGCGGATCGATGCCGGCGCGGGTACGCACAGGGGCGGCGGGGATGTGGTCGTCAGCGACTGCGATATCGTCGCGGGCGATCTTGCCGGCGGGATCCTGGTGCTGAACGCAGTGACGGCCCGCATCCACGACAACCGCATTCGCCCGCGCAGCGAAGCACAGGCACGAACGATCCAGCGCTGGGCCGACGACGCCATGACCTCGGCCTCGATGGGGCGGCTGCTGTTCTCGAATGCGGTCGAGGGTCGGGTACTTGCGCGGCCGCATACCCGCGCCGACGCCACCCTGTTCAGACAGCAGACGCTGGTCCTGCCTCCTGCCAATCGAACCGCCATCACGTTCCTGACCCTGAACATGGTCAATGCCAGTGTCTGGAACGAGTTTGCCGGCGCCTATGCGGGCCGCGCCAGCCGGCTGCTGACGTCCCGCCTGCTCCGGCTGGATATCCGCGAACTGACAGGCAGCCTCTGGGCCGGTCACGGCCGGATTGTCGCCAACGGCATCAATTTCAGCGGCTTTCAGGCGACCTTCGATACGCTGACACGGGTGATCGGGCCGGTGATCGATGCCGGCATCGTCGTTGCGGGTTCCTCGGCGGGCGATATCGCCGTGAGCGGCAACGCCATCGATGGCGCACTCCAGGGCGTGCGCATCGCGACCAGCGAGGGACCGTCAAGCAAGCTGCCGCTGCGCTCGGTGCGCGTGGAACGCAATACCATCCGGCTGCCGGTGGTTCCGCTCGACCGCCCGCGCCACGGCGTGTACCTCGGCAACGCCGAACGCGCCTGGATCGTTGACAATGACATTGCCATCGAGACTGCAGACCGTCCGAACGAGCGCGCCACCCGTGCTGCGGCGCTTGGGCTCGACCGGCTGTTTTCGGAAGGTATCCGCGCCTACGGCCAACTTGGGCTGATGCTGCAGGTACGTGGCAATGTGGTGCAGAATTGCAGCGACGGAATTACCGTGTGGTCCTACACGACCCCGTCGCAACGACTGCGGCTGCTGGACGGCAACATGATCGCCAAAGCCGCGACGCCCTGGCGCATCCGCGGTACGGCGACACGGGTCAACAACACGCCGCCGTGAGACTGCCGGGGACGCGTCCGGCGGATGAAATGCTTGACCTGGGACGTGACCTCGGCAAAGCTGTTTCTGCTACCGGAAAATGGTTTTGTACTTCTGGCGATTTGGGTGCTCAGTCGAGCTCTGTTCGACGTTATGTGCTTCTGAAGCGTTAGGTAGGAGAAGGTCGAAACCGGGGTAAGCAATGGGGCGGAGGCTACTCCGCCCCACGCTTTCTTGTTGCCGGCGGCCTTACGGTGCATCGAACGGTCCCGCCATCGTGATTCGTATCGCACAGTGATGGATGCTTCGGCGTGTTGCGCCGTGGCGTGTTCGGGCCCGCCAGGGCGCGTTTGACGTGCGGGCTGCATCGATCGCGCTGCCACGTTGCCGGCACCGGTAGGATGCCTTCGGCACGACGCAGCCGTGGGTGGCCGGCCTTCGCCGACCACGACGTGGGGGGTGAAGCCGGTGCCATCACCCCGACCAGGGGGGTGAAGCCGATGCCCCACCCCGACCTGGGGGGTGAAGCCGATGCCCCACCCCGACGTGGGGGGCGAAGCCGGTGCCACCACCCCGACCTGGGGGGCGAAGCCGGTGCCATCACCCCGACCTGGGGGGCGAAGCCGGTGCCACCGCCCCAAGGCGCGTGTCGGCAAGGGCAAAAAACGCGTGCGGGACGGGTCAGACTTGCGCCGTACACGACGGCGGGCGGGCGTTCGGCCCGCCACCACGACGACCGGGTTCTGGCCGGCAGCCCCGGACTTACCGCGTCGGCCGCGGCGGGGTCTGCGTGTAGTCGTAGAAGCCGCGGTTGGTCTTGCGCCCCAGCCAGCCGGCCTCGACATATTTCACCAGCAGCGGGCACGGCCGATACTTGCTGTCCGACAGCCCGTCGTACAGCACCTGCATGATCGACAGGCAGGTATCCAGCCCGATGAAATCCGCCAGTTCCAGCGGCCCCATCGGATGGTTGGCGCCCAACTTCATCGAGGTGTCGATCGCCGACACCGAGCCCACGCCCTCATACAGCGCGTACACCGCCTCGTTGATCATCGGCACCAGGATGCGGTTGACGATGAAGGCCGGGAAGTCCTCCGACACCGCGGTGATCTTGCCCAGCTTCTGCGCCAGCGCCTGCACCGCCTGGAAGGTCGGCTCATCCGTGGCGATGCCGCGGATGATCTCCACCAGCTTCATCACCGGCACCGGATTCATGAAGTGCATGCCGATGAATTTTTCCGCCCGGTCGGTCGCCGCGCCCAGCCGGGTGATGGAGATCGAGGACGTGTTGGACGCGATCAGGCACGCCGGCTTCAGATGCGGGGTCAGCGTGCGGAAGACGGCGTTCTTCACATCCTCCTTCTCGGTCGCCGCCTCGATCACCAGGTCGGCGTCGCCGAACGACTCGTAGTCGGTGGAGGTGGTGATCCGCGCCAGGGCCTCTTCCTTGTCCTCGGGAGAGATCAGGGTGCGGTTCACCTGCCGGTCCATGTTGCGGCCCATGGTCGCCATGGCGCGGTCAAGCGCGTCCTGCCTGATATCCAGCAGGGTCACGGGCAGGCCGGCCAGCGCGCAGACATGCGCGATGCCGTTGCCCATCTGGCCGGCGCCGATCACCCCGACCCGCCGGATTTCCGGCGGTTCGGCCAGCATGGACCCGGCGGCAGGGGACGGCTTGACTGCGACATTCATTCAGGAGCGCTCCAGTTCCGCCGCCAGCTCGGGCAACGCGGTGAACAGATCAGCCACCAGGCCGTAATCGGCGACCTGGAAGATGGGCGCTTCCTCATCCTTGTTGATCGCCACGATCACCTTGCTGTCCTTCATCCCGGCCAGGTGCTGGATGGCACCCGAGATGCCGACGGCAACGTAGAGATCCGGGGCGACGATCTTTCCGGTCTGCCCGACCTGGTAGTCGTTGGGCACGAAACCGGCATCCACTGCGGCACGGGACGCCCCGACCGCGGCGCCGAGCTTGTCGGCGATGGGGTCGAGCAGCTTGAAGTTATCGCCGTTCTGCATGCCACGGCCACCGGAAATCACCACCCGGGCCGCGGTCAGCTCCGGCCGCTCGCTCTTGGACAGTTCGGCGGACACGAAGCGGGAGATATCGGGCAGTTCGGGGATCGTCGCCTTCTCGATCGCCGCGCTGCCGCCTTCCGCGGCCACCGGGTCGAAGCTGGCGGCGCGCACGGTGATCACCTTCTTCGAGTCGGCCGACTTCACCGTGGCCATGCCGTTGCCGGCGTAGATCGGGCGCACGAAGGTGTCGGCATCCTCCACCGCGGCGATGTCGCCGATCGGCTGCACGTCCAGCAGCGCGGCCGCACGCGGCATCACGTTCTTGCCCACTGCCGTGGTGGCGGCCAGCAGGTGCGAATACTCCGGTGCGAGCGATACCAGCAGCGCGGCCGTCGGCTCGGCCAGCAGGTGATCCAGCGCCGGCGAATCCGCCACCAGCACCTTGGCCACGCCATCCAGCTTGGCTGCGGCCGCCGCCGGAGCGTCCAGATTCACGCCGGCCACCAGCACGTGCACGTCGCCCAGCTTCCGCGCTGCGGCCACCGCGCTGCGCGACGGCTGCTTGACGCCGGACTCATCGAATTCGAGCAGGACAAGAGCCGTCATGATCAGATCACCTTCGCTTCGTTCTTCAGCTTCTCCACCAGCTCGGCCACCGAGCCCACCTTCACGCCCGCCTTGCGCTTCGGCGGCTCGCTGACCTTCACCGTGGTCAGCCGCGGCGCCGGATCGACGCCCAGATCGGCCGGCTTCATGGTGGCGATCGGCTTTTTGCGCGCCTTCATGATGTTGGGCAGCGAGGCGTATCGCGGCTCGTTCAGCCGCAGGTCCGTGGTGACGATGGCCGGCAGCTTCAGCGCGATCGTCTCCAGCCCGCCGTCGATCTCACGGGTGACGGTCATGGACTCGCCGTCGATCTCCACCTTGCTGGCGAAGGTCGCCTGCGGCCAGCCCAGCAGCGCGGCGAGCATCTGGCCGGTGGCGATCATGTCGTCATCGATCGCCTGCTTGCCCAGGATCACCAGCGTGGGCTCTTCCTTCTCCACCACCGCCTTCAGCAGCTTGGCGACGGCCAGCGGCTGCAGCTCGACATCGGTCTCCACCAGGATGCCGCGGTCGGCACCCATGGCGAGCGCGGTGCGGATCGTTTCCTGGCACTGCGGCACGCCCAGAGAGACGGCGATGATCTCGGTGGCGACGCCCTTTTCCTTCAGGCGCACCGCCTCCTCGACGCCGATCTCGTCGAACGGGTTCATGGACATTTTCACCCCGGCGGTTTCCACGCCGGAGCCGTCCGCCTTCACGCGGACCTTTACGTTGTAGTCAACCACCCGCTTGACGGGGACAAGGATCTTCATGGGAAAACCGTGCCGCTTCTGGGGGACATACACTGACGAACAGGCTGGCCCGCTGAGCCTGCCTGTTCGCACTTGCAAAAGAGTGCCGGGACCATATGCAGGGGCCGCACCCCTGTCAAACGCCGGTCATACTCGCCGGTATCCCGACCCGCAGGGGGTGTCGCGTCGTATTGAACGCGTTGCAGACGGCGTGCCGAGCGAGCGACAGGCGGCGTCTTGAAAGAGCAATCGACGGCGCCGCACAAACGACCCGGCGGCCGTGGCCGCATGGGCCAGGCCGATCCGGGGGTCCTGAATTCGCGAGAGGCAGGAGGGCGGGATTCAGCCCTGGCGGACTTTCATCCGCGGGTTCCTCTTGTTGATCACGAACACGCGGCCGCGCCGCCGTACGACGCGGCAGTTCTTGTCGCGAACCTTTGCGGACCTGAGGCTGTTCCGAATGCGCATGGTATCAAGCTTTCCGGCAGAAAAATCGAGCGGCGGTGGATAAGGGCGGGGCCGGCGAGTGTCAAGCCGAAGGCACCGCCAGCAGAATTGTCACCGTGTCGTGTCCCGGATTCGGCCCGGCCCCACGCCGCCGGTGCCAGCCTGCCGGGTCGCCCGCCGACCAGATGCGCTGCCCCGCAGCAAAGACATTGCTTGATCCCACGCCGGAAGTCAGTCATTCTAACTGACAATGCGCGACACGGACACGACTGCCGACCTTGCCTCCCCGCCCGATCGCCCACAAGCACCGGCCCGACAACCCCGTGCCCGAGCGCATCGCCGCGGTTCTCACCACCGTCCGCATCCTGCTCGCCTATGGCCACCCCTCGGCGGTAACGCGCGAGCGCCGCGCCATGGCGCGCAGCGTCCCGGCCCTCGCGCAGGCCGCCGGCACCGCCCGGCTCAAGCCGATCCGCCCCGCCTCCCGCGCGGCCCGCGCCCCGTGGGTCTGGAGCGGGCGCTTGCCGCGGCGGGGTCGCCCCGCGCGCTCAACCGTCGCGCCGTTCGGAGCCCCTCGGTCCGGTGCCGCGTTCAATCCGGCCGCGGGTCACGACCAGTTTCAGGCGACGCCGCCGCTTGCGGCGCCTGCCCGGAACAGCGTCGTCGCCCTGGTCGGCCGTGACATGCCAGATGGCCGGCTGCGCCAAGCCAAACAGCCACCGCCGCAGGTTCGCGGGCAGCGGACCATCCGCGACATGGGCATACCCGGCCACCGCATGCTGCAGGGCGGCATCCGCCGTCTGCGCGGCGATATCCAGACGAACCATGATCGGATGATGGTCGGACGAGCCGCGATCCAGCACCCGGGCCGATCGGCAACTCAGGCCGCGAACCATGCAGCGGTCCAGGCGGAACGGGATCAGCCGGCCCGCGACATGGGTCGGCTCACGCGGCCCGACGTCCTTGAGGCCCGCCAACCGGATCGGGCCGACCGCATTGTAGTCCCCGACGATTGCCGCCGGCCCGTGCAGCGACCGCGCCAGATGCAGCAACTGCCATCTGTTCAGGAACTGTCCGTGCGACAGGTGCACGTTGGCAAAACTGATCCCGGCAACCCTGACGATCTGCGCGACCCGCAGCGGCACCCGCCCGGGCATGGTCGAAACCGGTAACGGCAATATCTCGCGTGCGACGAGTGGAGCAGCACTCCACACCGCCAGCCCGTAGATCCGCCCCTCCAATGGCGAGTGGAAGACATGGCCGCCGACGATCCCGGGCAACGCGACCACGCTCCGCGCCGCTTCCTGCATCAGCACGAGGTCGGGCTGGTATTGCTGTATCAGGCTGGCGATGTCGTCCGTGGTCGCACCGGTGAGGCGCCGCAAATTCCAGCTTATGACCCGCAACTCGTTCGTCTCCGGCAGACGTTCCCGGCACAACCGCTCGCACCGTCGTCTCACGACGACAACACACGACACAATCCGCCGGTGCCCTTGCGGATCGCAACCGGAAATACTCCGATACCCCGGCCCACGCTGCCATGGCGGCGGACCGGGATCGCGCGAACCGAGCGACCGCGCTGAATTTCCAGGCAGGGACATGGAAGTAAGCAGCTACGCGCGATGGATCAAGGCCATTTCATTCGGCACCGCAAGAGTGTTCACTCGGGCGGCACGCGGCCCGGCGGCACACACTCGGGCGGCGCGCGGTCGGGCGGCGCCGGCAGTGCCCTCCATGGCGAACCGGGCCGGGCAATCCGCCAGTGCGGCGCCGACGCGCTGCGGAGCGGGAACGCGGGACATGCACCAGGCATCAACCTTGACCATGCACCAATCGGCACACGGCACGGATCGGCGGGCTGAATGGGTCTCCCGGTCGCGCTGATGGCCATCGCTCTGGCGACGGCACGCACGCTCATCGCCATCGCGGTCACCGCGCATGTCCTGCTGCGCAAGCGGGACGTGCGGGCTGCCCTGGGGTGGATCGGCGTCGCCTGGCTGTCCCCGGTTGTCGGCGGCCTGCTGTATTTCCTGTTCGGAATAAACCGCGTCACCCGCCGTGCCCTGCATTTCGGGCTGCCTGGCCAGGCATCGCAGGAAGCGGCCGGCCTCGGCAGCAAGCCGGCGGTCGCCCCGAATATCGCCGCTCTTTCACAGATCGGCCAAACCGTCACCGGCCAGCCACTGCTGCCCGGGGCGGCGGCGACCATCCTGCGCGGCGGCGACGAAGCCTATCCGGCGATGCTGGCGGCGATCCGCAGCGCCCGGCACAGCATCGCCTTGGCCTCCTACATCTTCCGCGACGACGCCGCCGGACGCCCGTTCGTCGATGCGCTCATCGAAGCCCACAGGCGCGGTGTCGCCGTGCGCGTGCTGCTCGACGGCGTCGGCTGCGGCTATCTGCGCTCGGGGGTCCTGCGCCGCCTCAGGGCAGGCCGTGTGCCCACGGCGCGGTTCCTGCACACCTGGCTCCCCTGGCGCATGCCGTTCCTCAACATGCGCAGCCACAAGAAGCTGCTGGTCATCGACGGCGCCATCGGCTTCACGGGCGGGTTGAACATCTGGGCCCTCGGCTCCCGGCGCCTCGGTTTCCGCCACTACGCGGACGACGTGCACATCCGTCTCGCCGGCCCGGTTGTCAGACAGCTCATGGAAACCTTCGCGCAGGATTGGTCCTTCACAACGGACGAGGCCTTGGAGCACCCCATCTGGTGGCCGGAGCTCGAGCTGGAGGGGACGGTATTCGCGCGCGGCATCCGCTCGGGACCCGATGCCGATCTCGGGAGCCTCGAGGCGGTTCTCGGCGCGGCGCTGACCCAGGCGCAGCACAGGGTGCGCATTTTCACGCCGTACTTCCTGCCCGACCAGCGGCTGCAATTCGCCATCGCACAGGCCCGCCTGCGGGGCGTGACCGTGGACGTGGTTATTCCGGAAAAGACCGATCTCTTCTTCATGGATTGGGCGATGCGGGCACATCTGCGGTTCGTGGCCGGGCCTCCGGCCGAGGTCTGCCTGTCCGGGCCGGAGTTCAACCATTCGAAGATCATGACGGTTGACGGCACGTTCGCCCTGTTCGGCAGTTCCAACTGGGATGCGCGCAGCCTGCGCCTGAATTTCGAGTTCGATGTCGAATGCTACGATGCCGGGATCGCCGCGCAGCTCGATGCCATTATCGATGCAACAATGGCGCGCGCCCGGCGGCTCGGCTGCGATGAGCTGGCGGCGGCGCCAATCTGGCACCAACTGCGCGACGCCGCGGTGCGCCTGCTGCTGCCCTACCTTTAGCATGGCAAATGCCCAGACCTTTAGCATTGGCAAATGCCGAGGGCGCCCTGCACGGAACGCGGCCTCCGCCCCGATGGTGTCCGGTCAGGACGCGCGCCACGGCCGGTTCGCGCGGCGCAGGCCAGCCATGAAGGCACGACGCGCATCGCTGTCCTCAGCCGGGCCCGGGAACGAACCCCCGGCCTTCGGCAGCGCCGCGATCACCCCGGCCGCCGGAGGCGGATCGTGACGGTTTCCGTCCGCCCGAGTGACGGCGAGGAGTCGGTCCCGGGCCGCCGACATGCCGGCTTTCGACCGCCCCACCCACCGTCGCGGCGGGCGCACCCGCGACCGTGCTGATGGCAACGCCGACAGTCGTGCGATGGCGGGCATGACGTTGCATGCCCCCCGTGCATCAGACGCCGCCTGGCTTCGGAGCCTGGCCCGCCCGCGCCTTCGGCGGCAGTTCGATCCGCAGCGACAGCTCCTTCAGCCGGGCGGGCGGGACTTCGGCGGGGGCACCCATCATCAGGTCCTCGCCCTGCTGGTTCAGCGGGAACAGGATCACCTCGCGGATGTTCGGCTCGTCCGCCAGCAGCATCACGATGCGGTCGATGCCGGGGGCGGACCCGCCATGCGGCGGGGCGCCGTAGCGGAACGCGTTCAGCATGCCGCCGAACCGGGCCTCCACCTCGTCGGCGCTGTAGCCGGCGATCTCGAAGGCGCGGATCATGATGTCAGGGCGGTGGTTGCGGATGGCACCGGAGGACAGTTCCACGCCGTTGCACACGATGTCGGTACTGGAACGCCTTGATGGTCAGCGGGTCCTGGCCGTTCAGCGCCTCCATCCCGCCCTGCGGCATGCTGAACGGGTTGTGGCTGAAGTCGATCTGCCCGGTTTCCTCGTTCAGCTCGTACATGGGGAAGTCGGTGATCCAGCAGAAGCGGAACGCCCCCTGCTCGATCAGCCCCAGCTCCTCGCCCAGGCGGGTGCGGACCACGCCGGAGAATTTCGGTGCCTCGTCCTTCTTGCCGGCGGCGAAGAACACCGCATCGCCGGGCTTCAGGCCGCAGGCGGCGCGGATCGCCTCCGCACGGTCCGGCTCCAGGTTGCGGGCGATCGGCCCCTTCGGGCCGTCGGCGTCGAAGATGATGTAGCCGAGCCCGCCGGCGCCCTCGGCCCGCGCCCACTCGTTCAGCTTGTCGAAGAAGCTGCGCGGCTGGCTGGCCGCCCCCGGCGCCGGGACGGCACGCACCACGCCGCCGGACGCGGCGATGCGGGCGAACAGGCCGAAGCCCGAGCCGGCGAACTGCGCCGTCACATCCGTGATCTTCAGCGGGTTGCGCAGGTCCGGCTTGTCGGTGCCGTAGTCCAGCATCGCCGTCTCATACGGGATGCGGGCGAAGGGGGGCTTGCTGACCCCCCTGCCCTCGGCGAATTCCTCGAACACCCCGGCGATCACCGGCTCGATCGTGTTGAACACGTCTTCCTGCGTGACGTAGCTCATCTCGAAATCGAGCTGGTAGAACTCGCCCGGGGACCGGTCGGCGCGCGAGGCCTCGTCGCGGAAGCAGGGGGCGATCTGGAAGTAGCGGTCGAACCCCGCCACCATGATCAACTGCTTGAACTGCTGCGGCGCCTGCGGCAGCGCGTAGAACTTCCCGGGGTGCAGCCGGGCGGGCACCAGGAAGTCGCGCGCCCCCTCGGGGCTGGAGGCGGTCAGGATCGGCGTCTGGAACTCGGTGAACCCGGCGTCGATCATGCGCCGCCGGATCGAGGAGATCACGCCCGCCCGCAGCATCATGTTGCGGTGGATCTTCTCCCGCCGCAGATCGACGAAGCGGTAGCGCAGCCGGATATCCTCGGGATACTTCTCGTCCCCGGCCACCTGCATCGGCAGCACCTCGGCAACCGACTGCACCTCCAGTTCCGCCACGCGCAGTTCCACCTCGCCGGTGGGCAGCTTGGGGTTCACCGTGCCGGCCTCGCGCGGCACCACCTCGCCGGTGACGGTGATCACGCTTTCCGGCCGCACCGCGTCGGCCGCGGCGAAGGCCGGGGAGCCGGCGGGAAACACGCACTGCGTCATGCCGTAATGGTCGCGCAGGTCGATGAACAGCAGCCCGCCATGGTCGCGCTTGGAATGGACCCAGCCGGACAGGCGGGCCTGGTGTCCAGCGTCGGCGGCGCGCAGCGCGCCACAGGTGTGAGTGCGATAGGCGTGCATCATCGGGTTCCCGGGCAGAGGGCCGGCAGACAAGCCCCGGGCTTTGCGGCGAGTCAAGGCGGGTCGGCCCGGCACCGCCCGATGCTTCGGGACGGCGCCGGGTGGGTCGCAATACCGGGAGCATTTTGTCCGCCTGCAACGTCTCCGGCCCGGGATGGTTCTGGTGTCACCAGGCGGACGCAGCGCGGCCAGGGCGTCGCGCCGTGACGGCCTCGGGTTCCACAGGCAGCGAGGCAGGACATGAAGCGCAGCACAATCGCAGCGGTCGCGGCTTTCGGCAGTGTCGTGCTGGTTTCAGGCGCACCGGCATGGGCGGCGCCGTCACAATCACAGCCGCTGATACAACAGCAGGCACAGAACGGTCAGCAGCTTCGGGTGATTCCCGCCAGCCAGGTTGTCGGGCGGCCGGTGGTCGAACTCGCAGGGGCAGGATGCCGGCCGTATCCGGTCGCTGATCATCGATACCGACAATGGCTCGATCGAGTACGCCCTGATCGGCAGCCGCGGCAACTTCAATATCGATGACAACCTGGTGGTGGTGCCGTGGCCCGTGCTGCACGGGCTGCATGGCAATGGCGCGGTGCAGGTGAACGTTCCGGCCAACAAGCTGGAGAACGGGCCCCTGGTCAACCAGCGCGCGATCCAGGAGCTGAACCAGCCGAAAGCCGTACAGCGGATCTATGGCTACTACGGGTATCACGCCTACGGCGCCGGGTATGGGGGCTATGGCTACGGCGGCGGCTACCCAAGGGGCGGGTCGCCCTACCCGACGCGGCACTACCCCGGCTCCGGCATGGCGTACGGATATTACGGCGGGCGCTACAACCCCGTGCCTCCCACCGTTCAGTACCGGCGGCAACGGGAACGGCACCATCTATCACGGCAACACCGCGAACAACGGCAACAACGCGAACCAGGCAACAACGGGCATCCCGGCCTGTCGGTGAACGCCAACGGGATCGTCTCGGCGCTGACCTCGCCCGAGGACATGTCGCCGAACGCGTTGCGCGCGATCACCGTGCATGCGCGCAACGGCAACCTGGTGGGCGACATCGACCAGGTGATGATCGATCCGGCGCACGGCATGGTGGCGTTCGTGCTGGTCAAGCGCGGCGGGTTCCTGGGCCTGAACCCCACCTGGTTCGCGCTTCCCATCCAGGCGCTGCGCTGGTCCTCCTATCGCGGCCAGTACCAGCTCACGGTGAACGAGCAGCAGCTCAACAACATCCCGCCCGTGCCGGCGAATGCCGGCAACCTGACAAATCACGTGAACCGGCAGGCCCTGGCGGACCTGTACAGCGACTTCAACGTCTCGCCCTATTGGCAATCCGGCAGCCAGCAGCAGTCGGCATCCGGCTAGGCCACACACACACCGCATGGGTTTGTCTTCCATCGCGATGACAGGAGGTCATGATGGCCACCGTTTATGAACGCTTCCAAACGCGAAACCGCAACAACCGCTGGGAAGACTGGACGATCTTCCTGGTCTCCATCTGGTTCTTCTTTTCGCCCTGGATCCTGCAGTTCGGCCACAACCTGAACACCGCGGAAATCGGGGCTGCCGGCGCCCCGATCCAGGCGGTGGGTCGCGCCGCGTGGAACGCCTGGGTGGTCGGCGCCATCGTCTTCCTGGTGTCGCTGTCGGCCATCAGCCGCATGGATTTCTGGCAGGAACGGACGAACGGTATCCTGGGCGTGTGGATCTTCATCGCCCCGTGGGTGCTGAGCTTCGCCGGCGTCAACATGGGCGCCGCCGCGTGGGACCACTGGGTGACGGGCGCGGTGATCGTCTTCTGCGCTGCCTACAACCTGTATGACGTCCAGCGGAACCGGCGGACCGAGGTGATGGGCCCCGGCGAATAAGCCCTCAGCCGCCCATACATACCGCCCCGCCCCCGCCGCCCTGCCTTGTGCCCCCGGGCATGAGGCAGGGCGCGGGAGGCGGGGCTGCACGCGCCAGAATGGGGTGCGAGGCCGGAGCCTTGTCACCGCCCCCGCTTCCGGGGCGCCTGACCTGTCATTCCCGCGCGGCGTTGCTTCCGGCTTCTTTATCAGACCCTTCCCGGATATAATTGGTGCTGCCCTGCAACGCGCGCGCAGAAGGTGCCAATTCTTATGGCCGCACGCTCCGCTTCGATCGAAACCCGTCGCCTTGCCTCCCCCGCCCTGCGCACATTGATGCAGCGGCGCACCGGCGAGCTGGTGGCCCTGGCGCTGGGTGCGGTCGGGCTGGCCATCCTGCTGGCGCTGGCGACCTACAACCCGGCCGACCCGTCCCTGAACACCGCCACCGACCAGCATGCCACCAACCTGGTGGGGCCGGTCGGCGCCTACCTCTCCGATCTGCTGCTGCAGGCCTTCGGCCTGGCGGCAATCCTGCCCGGCCTGGCATTGCTTGCCTGGGCCTGGCGCATCGGGTCCCATCGCGGGCTGGGCAGCGTACCGGCCCGGCTGGCCGCGCTGCTCGCCGCAATCCCGGCGATCGCCGCGATGTTGGGCTGCATTCCGCAGCATCCGGGCGCCGCCTGGCCGGTGACTGCCGGCCTGGGCGGCGCGATCGGTCGCCTGCTGGCGAGCGGCGGCATGGACATCGGCCACCGCCTGTTCGGCCCGTTCGGCATTGCCACTTTCTGGGTCCTGGGCACCGCCCTGGCACTGCTGCTGACCTGGCTCTCGCTCGGCCTCGCCGCGTCCGAGTGGCGTGCCGCCGGGCGGCTGACCGGGCAGGTCGCGCGGTATTCCGTGTCCGGCGGCCGCGGCATGGCCGGCGCCATGGCGCGGGGCGGGCGCATCGGCGGCCAGGCGTCCGGCTGGATCGTCGATCTGGTGCGCCGCCCGGGCATGGAGGACGACCCGACCGCACCCGCCTCCGCCCCCGCCGCGCCGCGCGTCACCCGGCCGAAGCCGCCGCCGATTCCCCCGGCGGCGGATGATCGGCCGGCGGCGGATGCTCAGCCGGCGCCGGCCGCACCACCCCCGCCGGCGACGCCGCGTCCCACCGTTCGTCCCCCGGCGCAGGTGCGCAAAGCCCACCAGGAGAACCTGCCACTGCCGGAGGAAGGCTGGCAGTTCCCGCCCCTGTCCCTGCTGAAGCCGCCGCCCGCCCGCGCCAACACCGGCCCCAGCGAGGACGCGCTGCAGGCGAATGCCCGGCTGCTGGAGACGGTACTGAGCGATTATGGCGTGCAGGGCGCCATCGTGGAGATCCGCCCCGGCCCGGTGGTGACCCTGTATGAGCTGGAACCGGCCCCCGGCATCCGCAGCGCCCGGGTGATCGGCCTGGCCGACGACATCGCCCGCAGCCTGTCGGTGACGTCGGTGCGCATCGCCACCGTGCCCGGCCGCAGCGTGATCGGCATCGAGGTGCCGAACGCCAAGCGGGAAACCGTGTTCCTGTCGGAAATCCTGGCCAGCGAGGAGCTGCAGAAGAACCCCGGCCGGCTGGCGCTGGCACTGGGCAAGACCATCAGCGGCTCCACCATCGTCACCGACCTGTCGCGCATGCCGCACCTGATGATCGCCGGCACCACCGGGTCCGGCAAATCGGTCGGCGTGAACGCGATGATCCTGTCGCTGCTGTACCGCCTGTCGCCCGACCAGTGCCGGCTGATCCTGATCGACCCGAAGATGCTGGAACTCTCCACCTATGAGGGCATCCCGCATTTGATGGCCCCGGTCGTGACCGAGCCCGCCAAGGCGGTGACCGCGCTGAAATGGACCGTCCGCGAGATGGAACGCCGCTACCGCGCCATGTCGCAGCTCGGCGTCCGCAACGTCGGCGGCTACAACGAGCGGGTGGAGGACGCCCGCCGCAAGGGCGAGGTGATCACCCGCCGGGTGCAGACCGGCTTCGACCCCGACACCGGCCGCCCCACCTTCGAGGACCAGCCCCTGTCACTGGAGCCGCTGCCGCTGATCGTGGTGGTGGTGGACGAAATGGCCGACCTGATGATGGTCGCCGGCAAGGAGATCGAGGCCGCGGTGCAGCGCCTGGCGCAGATGGCCCGCGCCGCCGGCATCCACGTGATCATGGCGACCCAGCGGCCATCGGTGGACGTGATCACCGGCACCATCAAGGCCAACTTCCCTACCCGCATCAGCTTCCAGGTGATCAGCAAGTTCGACAGCCGGACCATCCTGGGCGAGCAGGGCGCCGAACAACTGCTGGGCATGGGCGACATGCTGTTCATGCAGGGCGGCGGCCGGATCACCCGCGTGCACGGCCCGTTCGTCTCCGACGAGGAGGTGGAGAAGGTGGTCGCCTTCCTGCGCGAACAGGGCGAGCCGGCCTATGTGGAGGAAGTGACCGATCCGGACAGCGACGAAGCCGGCGGCGGATCGATGCTGAGCGGCATCGCCGGGGCCAGCGACGGCGAGAAGGGGCTGTTCGACCAGGCGGTGGCGGTGGTGGCGCGGGAGGGCAAGGCCTCCACGTCCTTCATCCAGCGGCACCTGAGCATCGGCTACAACAAGGCGGCCAAGCTGATCGAGCAGATGGAGAAGGAGGGCATCGTCGGGCCCGCCAACCATGTGGGGCGGCGCGAGGTGCTGATTCGGCGGACGCACGATGAGGATTGAAGGCTGGACGGACGCGCGCCGATGGATGGAGGTCGTGCGCCCGTAACCGCCACTCAGCTACGCCGGAACGCGGTGCGCCATACCCTGTGACGCGATCACGAGGCGATCGTCGTTCGTCCACAACGCGTCACAACCATGCTGCTGGGCGCAGGCAAGATGCAGCGCGTCCGGCGTCTTCAACCCGAACTGCGCGCGATGACGCGCGGCCTGCAAATACACCGGCTCCGGCATGTCGAGCAGCACGAAGAGCTCGAACACGTCCAGGTAGGCTTGTTGCAGGATCGGATCGCCGCGCTTCAACGGGCCACCCAGGCATTCGCATTTCACCAGCGGCGAAATGGCGAACAGCGTGTCGCCCGCCCGCTCAAGCCCCGCAACAACGGGTCCGGTCCATGTTGGATGCTGCTCCACCAGGTAGATCACCAGGCAGGAGTCGAGGAAAATCAATCCCAGGCGTCCCGTTCGGCCGCAATCGCGGCATCGATGTCTTCCACAGACCGGCATGCCTCGGATGGCAGCCTGTGACGCGCCAACCAGGAGCAGATGGTCGATCCCCGCCCCACCGCGGCGGGGGCGGTCGGCACGGGTTCCATTGGGATCAGGCGCACAACCGGCTTCCCGTCCTGGGAAATGACCACGTCTTCCCCTGCCCGTGCCGATCGGATGAGCTGGCGCAGGCGCCGACTGGCTTCAGGTATGGTGACCTGCATGGGGCGAAATCCCGATCTTTGCTGCAGAAGACCATACCACGACACGTCCTTGCCCGCAGTTGGCCGATGTCCCGGAACCTGGCGCCGGTCCACGCCTGCGGACGCCGGCTTGTGCGCGGCCATCGCAGACCCGCATTCGGGAATTGTCGCCCATCCCGCGTTACCCGCGGTCGGCTGTCAGTTCCTTCACCTGCCGCCGCAGCGCCCGCACCTCCTCGAACCGCGCGGTGACGTCGCGCATCAGCGCGGCGATGCCCTCCATGCGTCCGTCGGAATCCTGGAACGGCACGATGGTGAACTCGACCGAGATGCGCCGCCCGTCCTTGTGCAAGGCCGGCACCGACAACAGGTCGCCGGCGCCGTAGCGCGACTCACCCGTCTGCATGGTGTGCGTGTAGCCGGACCAGTGCCGGTCGCGCAGGCTTGCCGGAATGATCAGGTCCAGCGACTGGCCGATCGCCTCCTCGGCGCTGAAGCCGAAGATCCGGCGCGCGCCGTCATTCCACACCTGGATCACGCCCGCGGCGTCCGCGTAAACCACGGCGTCCGGCAATCCGGCGACCAGCCTGGCGGCAAAACTGTCCTGCATCCTGCTCTCCTTCCCCACACGCCTGCGGCGCCCATGCCCCACCGCACGTCCGGCAAGCCGCACGGGGCTGCCATGCGCGAAAACCCATCATCGACGATACACCGGTGGAAACCCGCTGCCACGCCAGGCATCGACGGCAACTGATCCGGCTGGCGTCAGGTGGTCCACGGTCCCTGCCCTTTCCTCGCCCTGCCAACTGCGCTGAAATGCCCGCCACCCGCTTCCCCGGAGCAATCATCATGCAGATCACCCCAACCGGGCAGACGCTCGGCGCGCGCGTCGAAGGCATCGACCTCGGCAATCCGCTGTCGGATGCCGACCGCCGCACCATCCTGCGCGCCCTCGGCCAGCACGGCGTGCTGTGCTTCCCCAACCAGACCTTCGGCGTGGAGCAACTGTCCGCCTTCGGCCAGCGCTTCGGCGCGCTGGAGGTCAACGTCGCCAACGCCTATCACGAGGCGAACCATCCCGAGATGATGATCCTGTCCAACATGAAGAAGGACGGGAAGCAGATCGGCGCCAACGATGCCGGCCAGGGCTGGCACACCGACATGTCCTATTCCAAGGACGTCGCGCTGGCCAACATCCTGCACGCCCAGCACGTGCCGCAGCGCAACGGCAAGCCGCTGGGCCAGACGCAGTTCCGCAACATGCACGCGGCCTATGACGACCTGCCCGAGGTGTACAAGCACAAGCTGGAAGGCCGCACCGCGACGCACGACTTCGCCAAGTTCTGGAACATGATGGTCGCCAAGCCCGGCTCCACCCGCAAGCCGCTGACGCCGGAGCAGCGCGCGAAGAAGCCGCCGGTGTCGCAGCCGCTGTTCCGCCGCCACCCGCTGACCGGCCGCCTGGTACTGTACGCCAACCCCGGCTACACCATGTCCATCGACGGCATGGATCCGCAGGAAGGCGGCGAAATCCTGGATTTCCTGTTCCGCCACCAGGAGCGCGCCGAATACCTGCATGCCCATCACTGGACCGTCGGCGACGTGCTGATGTGGGACAATATCGGCACGGTGCACAACGCGATCGGCGACTACATGCCGGACGAGCCGCGCTACATGCGCCGCGTGCAGGTAATGGCGTCGCTGGACTACCCCGCGCTGGTCGCCTGACATGGCGGAATTCGAGGGACGGCGCATCGTCATCACCGGCGGGGCCGGTGGCATCGGCATCGCCACGGCGCGTGCCTTCCTGGACCAGGGCGCGCATGTGCTGCTGGTGGACCTGGAGCAGGACCGGCTGGACGCGGCGCGCGAGATTCTGGGCGGCACGCGGGTGTTCGTCACCGCCTCCGACCTGGCAACGCCGCAGGCCTGCGCGGCGATCATGCAGGGGGCCCAGCCGGTGTACGCGCTGGTGCATCTCGCCGGCCTGTTCGAGCGCGACGCGATGGATCCGGAGGAGCACGGCGTGTGGGACCGCGCCATCGCCGCCAACCTGACCAACGCGTATGACATGGCGGTGGCGTTCCGTGCCTGTGCCGATACGCGCGGGCCGGCGCGGATCGTGCTGACCAGCTCGGTGGCGTATCGCCGCGGCGCCCCGGGATATCCGCCCTATGCCGCGGCGAAGGCGGGCGTTGTCGGCCTCACCCGGTCCCTGTCCCGCCGCTTCGCGCCGGATGTGCTGGTGAATGCCGTTGCGCCGGGGCTGATCGAGACGCGCATGGCGACCGAGCTGATCAGGGAACGCGGGGCCCAGTACCATGCAGGAGATTCCGCTGCAGCGCTACGGCCAGCCGGCCGAGGTGGCCTCGGTAATCCGTTTCCTGTGCTCCCGCGACGCGTCCTACATCAATGGGCAGACCATCACGGTGGATGGCGGAATCACCAACGCCTGACCGCTGGGGCGGCTGACCGCGCGCGAGCACGGGAAGGCGCTCGGGACCTCGGGATTGCCCGCAGGTCGGGCGTAGTAGCGTTGCGGCGGTGCACTCGGCACGAGGTGGTCAGGAGGCCGTGTCCGCGTTGGTTAGAGGCACGGCGGCACCAGTCCTTCATGTCATGGCCGGGCTTGAACCGGCTATCGACACCGCAACGATCGGTCGGGTTGAAGTGGAATACGTCGTGTCGGGGGCAGATGGCCGGGTCAAGCCCGGCCATGACGCGGAAAGGCGAAGTCCGAACGCGCTGAATTGCCCCTTATACAGCACAGCCCCGGCATCCACGACTGGGTTGCACGCGGCCGGGTGAAATCATCGGTGGCCGGCTCAGATCACCGGGCCTGACCAGGCCCTCACCGACCACCGCGGAATCCCGACCGCACGCAAGTCGCGCCCCCGCACGCCCGACGCCCGACGCCCAACGCCCAACGCCCAACGCCCAACGCCCAACGCCCAACGCCCAACGCTCAACGCCCAACGCTCAACGCTCAACGCTCAACGCTCAACGCTCAACGCTCAACGCTCAACGCTCAACGCTCAACGCTCAACGCTCAACGCTCAACGCTCACAGCGCCATGTAGCCGCCATCCACGTTGTAGCAAGCGCCACTGACATAGGACGCGCGGTCGCTGCTCAGCCACAGCACCATCTCCGCGATCTCCTCGGGCTTGCCCATGCGCCGGAACGGCACCATCCCCAGGATCTGCTCACCGCGGCGACGCATGGTGTCCACCGTCATGTTCGTTTCGATATAGCCCGGACACACCGCATTCACCCGGATATTGTCCTGCGCGTATTCCACCGCCGCGGTCTTGGTCAGGCCCAGCACGCCGTGCTTCGCCGCCACATAGGCGCTGGAAGTCGGCAGCCCCGACAGCCCGGCGATGGAGCCGGTGTTGACGATCACGCCGCCGCCCTGCTTCAGCATCTGCACCAGCTCGTGCTTCATGCACAGCCAGACGCCGCGCAGGTTCACCGCGGTCATGCGGTCGAACAATTCGTCGGACCACTCATGCGTCCGCTTTCCCGCGGCATCCACCTGGAAACCCGCGATGCCGGCGTTGTTGAACGCACAGTCGATGCGCCCGTAGGCGGCGATCACCGCGTTGATCATGGCCTGCACCTGGCCGCTGTCGGTGACATCGCCGCTCAGCGACATCGCCTGGCCACCGGCCTTGTTCACCTGCTCCACGGTCTGTTGCGCCGCGTCCGCATTGGCGTCGGCAATCGCCAGGCGCGCGCCCTCCCGCGCAAAGGCCAACGCCGTGGCCCGCCCGATGCCGCCGCCACCGCCGGTGATCAGCGCCGATTTTCCGTCCAGCAATCCTGCCATCTCACGCCCTCCCGAGTTTGCGACAGCAGTCTATCACGGCCGGTCGCGGAGGCTACCCGCGGGTATGCTTTCCATCCGGGCGCGTTAGCGCTAGCATGGCAACGGTTCAACTGGCTGGCATTGCTGCATGCGCGAAGAAATCCACGCCTACAAGCGCGAACGCATTCTGGAGGAGGCAGTCAAGCTCTTCTACGAACGCGGATTTACCGGCACGACGCTGGATGATATCGCTGCCGAACTGGGCGTGACCAAGCCGTTCATCTACACGCATTTCCGCAGCAAGGTGGAGTTGCTGGCCGCCCTGTGCACCCCCACCATCGAAATGTCGCTGGCGGCGGTGGAAAACGCCGCCAAGGGGTCGGGCACCCCGACACAGCGCCTGCGCCGCGCTATCGTCGATTTCACCCAGGTGATCCTGTCGCGCCAGGCGAACATCGCGATCTTCTTCCGCGAGGAGAAGAACCTGGCGCCCGAGGCGCTGGAGGAAATCACCCGTCTGCGCAAGCGGTTCGACCGCAAACTTTCGAAGCTGCTGGCCGAGGGCGTGGCCTCCGGCGAATTCACCGTGGCCGATGTCAGCCTCACCTCATTGGCCATCGGCGGCATGATCAGTTGGGCGTACACCTGGCACCGACCCGGCGGCCGGCTGGACATTGCGGGACTTGCCGAACACATGGCCGACCTGACGCTGCAGATGGTCGGCGTACGCAGCGAAGCCAGCGCCCGCCTCACCGCCTAACGCGCAGCGATCCGCCGCGGCGCGCCATGTCCATGGCCTGACGCGAAACGACCGGATCGGCCAGGCCGCCCACGACGCCGGGCGTGGTGCCCGCATCGAATAAAGCTGTTGGTCCTGACGAAGGCCGTACGGCAGAGCGTGGGCCGCCCGGCAGGGCGTGGGCCGACCGGCCGGAGCGCGGACGCGACCACACCGGTCTGCCGTCCGGTGATCGCCGCCACATGCAGTTGCACGGAAACAAAGACGCCGGGAAACGGCTCGCCCAACTGCAGGCACTGCAACACGCAATAGTACCCGGTCCGCCAATACAGCACCGGTTACGGCACCGGACAGGTTCCAAATACGCCGCCATTGTGGTAGGATTGTCCGCGGCGTCAAAGGACCGGACCATGTTCGAATCCGCGGAACTCGGTCATCGCATTTCCCGGCAGGACTACGCGCAGGAGGTCCCGGCGCTGCGCTCGCAACTGCTGATGCTGCAGTACCGGCTGCTGGAACACGCCACCTTCCCGCTGCTGATCGTCATCGGCGGCGTGGATGGCGCCGGCAAGGGCGAGACGCTGAACGTGCTGCACGAATGGATGGACCCGCGGCACATCCTGACCACCGCATTCGGCGCCATGTCGGAAGCGGAACGCGAACGCCCCCGCATGTGGCGCTACTGGCAGGCCCTGCCGCCCAAGGGGCGCATCGGCATCCTGTTCGGCGCCTGGCACAGCAACCCGATCCTCGACCGCGTCGCCGGCGAGATCGGCGACAACGCGTTCTCCCGCGCGCTGGAACGCATCGTCCGGTTCGAGCGCATGCTGGTGGACGAAGGCACGCTGCTGCTGAAATTCTGGTTCCATTTGTCGAAACAGGCGCAGAAGCAGCGGCTGACCGCCCTGCAGGCGGATCCAAGGACCCGCTGGCGCATCACCGAAACCGACTGGGCCCGGTTCAAGCATTACGACACGTTCCGCAGCGTCTCGGAACATGCGCTGCGTCACACCAGCACGGGATCGGCGCCGTGGACCGTGGTGGAAGGCAGCGACCCCAACTACCGCTACCTGACCGTCGGGCGCGCCATCCGCGACGCGCTGCAGCACCGGCTGTCCGGCAGCCCGGCGGTTGCCGCGCGCGCCGCGCCGCCGCCCGAGCCGCCGGCCGAACCGCCGGCCGAACCGCCGGCCGACGACGGGCGCACGGTGCTCTCCGCCCTCGACTACAGCCAGGCGCTGTCGCGCAAGGCCTATCACCACGCCATCGAGACATGCCACGCCCGGCTGGCACTGCTGTCGCGGGCAAAGAAGTTCCACCACCGTTCGGCCGTGGTGGTGTTCGAGGGCATGGATGCCGCCGGCAAGGGCGGCGCCATCCGACGCCTGGTCTGGGCGCTGGATGCGCGGCAATACCGCATCGTGCCGGTAGCCGCGCCAAGCGAGGAAGAACGGGCGCAGCCGTATCTGTGGCGGTTCTGGCGGCACCTGCCGCGCCTGGGGCGGTTCACCATCTTCGACCGCTCCTGGTACGGACGGGTGCTGGTGGAACGGGTGGAGGGATTCTGCTCGGAAGCCGACTGGATGCGGGCGTACGGCGAGATCAACGATTTCGAGCAGCAATTGGCCGAAGCCGGCGCCATCGTCACCAAATTCTGGCTGAACATCACGCCGGACGAGCAGTTGCGGCGCTTCCGGGCGCGTGAGGACTCGCCTTACAAAACCTTCAAGATCACGCCCGAAGACTGGCGCAACCGCGACCGGGCGGCACAGTATGACCGGGCGGTCTGCGACATGATCGACCGCACCAGCACCGCGTTCGCACCATGGGTGTTGGTGCCGGCCAACGACAAGCTGTTCGCGCGCGTCATGGTACTGCGTACGCTATGCGAACGGCTCGAGGCGGCCCTGTAGCCCGTCCGCCCCGCCAGCGCGAAGGGCCCGCCGATTTCATCACGCGCGCCATTCACCATGCGCGCCATTCATCACGCGCGCCATTCACCATGCGCGCCATTCACCACGCGCGCCATTCACCACGCGCGCCATTCACCACGCGCGCCAGTACACCAGGCCGACCAGCACCGCGAGCAGCCCGCAGGCGATTGCCAGGCTGATCCGGGTGGATTGGCCGGCGGAACGCCGCTCCAGCCAGGTGCGTGGCTTGATGCCCTTGGACAGGAAGATCAACTGCGCCGACAGGTTCACGGACACCACGTTGACCGCCAGCAACGCCGCCGCACCGCCGGCCAGGCGCAGTTGCGCCGTGCCCAGCATGTATCCCAGCGTCACCGCCGGCGGCAGCAGCGCCACCGCCACCATCACCCCGACCAGCGTGCTGGACGCCCGCGTGGTCAGTGACAGCGCCCCCGCCGCACCTGCCGCCAGCGCAAGCAGAATGCTGTCATAGCCGATCCGCGTTCGCGCCAGCAGTTCGGCGCTGTCGCTGTGGATCTGCAAAGCCAGCCCGGTCGCCGCCGCGCAGACCACGCTCAGCCCGATGCCCACCGCGTTGGTTACCGTCGCTCGGCCGAACAGCTCCCGGTCACCCAGCGTGCTGCCGAAGGCCATGGCGACATTGGGGCCGAGCAGCGGCGCGATCAGCATGGCGGCGATGACGATGGCGACGCTGTTCTCCAGCAATCCGATCGCCGCCACCACGGTGGAGAACACCACCAACTGCAGGAAGGTGCTGTCGATCCGCGCGCCGCGCTCGATCTCGGCATACAGTTCCTCGCGGATCGACTGTTCCGGAGAGCGGGTCTGCCCCTCGGCCTGCTCCAGTTCGGGGATGGTCGCCTCGACCGGCATGATGGTGATGCGCCACGGCTTGTCGCGGCCGAGGGCGGTCTGCAACTGGTCGATCAGCTCCTGCTGCCGCTCGGGGCGGGCGACGATACGGCAGCTCTCCGCCGTGTTGCGCGACGATGGTTCGCGCCAGCAGGTCAGGGCCTCGAAGCGCTCGGCAATCGCCTCGATCGTGTCCATGTGGCCGGACTCGGCGAAAATCTCGATCAGCCGAAGCGGCATCGTCACCTCCTGCACACGCCCTGAATGGGCGGGCCTGCCGCCAACGTGTCACACGCGCACGATACCGGGACGCCGCGGCGGGATCAGGGCACGACTGGTATCACCGCCCCTCGGCGCCGGCATGATCCGGATAACCGGGGTCCGGACCATGCCGGCGATCCGCTCAGGTTGCCTCTTCCAGCCGCTTCAGGAAGTTCGCCGCCCACGCACGCGCCGTGCCGCGCCGCACCGTCTCGAACATCGAGCGCCAGCGTGACAGGCGTTCGTCCTGCGGCATCGACAGGGCGGCATCCAGCGCCTCGGCCACCTCGTCGGGGTCGTGCGGGTTCACCAGCAATGCCCCGTCCAGCTCCTCGGCCGCGCCGGCGAAACGTGACAGCACCAGAACGCCCGGATCGTCGGGATCCTGGGCCGCGACATATTCTTTCGCCACCAGGTTCATGCCGTCGCGCAGCGGCGTCACCAGCCCGACATGCGCCTGCCGGTAGAAGCCCGCCAGCGTGTTGCGCGGCAGGCCCCGGGTCATGTAGCGCACCGGCGTCCAGTCGAACTCGGCATTCTCGCCATTGATCCGCCCGGCCATTTCATCCAGTTCGCGGCGCAGCGCGCGATAGCGGCCGATCTCGCCACGCGACACCGGCGCCACCTGCAGCAGCGTCACCTTGTTGCGGTGCTGCGGAAAGCGGCGCAGCAACTGGGCGAAGCCGCGAATCCGCTCGGGGATGCCCTTGGTGTAGTCCAGCCGGTCCACCCCCAGGATCAGCGACCGCCCGCCCAGGCTGTCGCGCAGGCGCTCCACTTCCGACCCGGTCGCCGCCTTCTGCGCGGCCCTGGAAAAGCCCGCGGTGTCGATCCCGATGGCAAATGCCTCGACGCGAGTCTCCACGCCGCAGTCCTGCAGGGCCTGGGTCAGGTACGCGGCGTCCGCATGGGTCTGCACGCCGACCAACTGGTAGGCACCCAGGCTCTGCAGCAGGCGCCGCGATTGGGGCAGCGTCTCGAACACGGGTGCCGGCGGGAAAGGGATGTGCAGGAAAAAGCCCAGCTTTGCCTGGTCCACATGCGTCCGCAGCAAGGAGCCGAGCGGGATCAGATGATAGTCGTGCACCCAGATCAGGTCGTCCGGAAGCAGCAAAGGGGCCAGCGCCTCGGCGAACTGCTCGTTCACCGTCATGTAGGCGTCGAAATTGGCGCGGCTGAACTCGGCCAGCCCGGCCCGCCAGTGCAGCAGCGGCCACAGCGTGTTGTTGGAGAACCCCTCATAGTAGCCGGCGAACAGCGCGTCCGGGATATCCACCGTGGCATGCGTCACACGCCGCGAATGGGTGATTTGCGGCGGGCCTGCGGCATCCTCGGTGGTGCGGCCGGACCAGCCGAACCATAGGGTTTCATGCGACGCGATCGCGTCCTTCAGGGCGACGGCGAGACCTCCGGCAGGCTGATTTCGTTCACGCGGCGACGGCACGCGGTTGGAGACGATTACAAGTCGGGGCAAAGCCAGTCCTTTCCATCGCCAGGTCCACACGACACAACGCACGGGCAGGCGTGCCCTGCCCGTGCCGATCGGGCTGCATGGCCGGCAAAGAACCAGGATGCGAACAAGGCCACGCTGCGTGGCCTGTTACGCCTGCGACGGTCATCATGTGGTCCGGTGAGCGCAGGCACCCGAGCGACTCGCGGCCTCCCCAACTCGGGAAAGCATAGCGGCTCCGGGGCGGATTGGCGACACCACCGCTCACACGGGGGTACTGGTTTTTCAAGCTTTACAGGGAGAACGTCCTAACCCGGACCTTGCCGCGACGTGCCGGGATGGGGTGCAAGCCGCTGTTTTCCCCGGGGCGATGATCACAATCCGCCCAGCCATGCGGACCTGTGGCAGGAAGAAAGGCCGCGCCGGCGCTTCCACCCCACCCGAACGGCCCGGGACCACCTGCGGGCCCAGGGAGGCGGGAGCAGGTGGCGCGGGCCAGGGCAGCGCGGGCCAGGGCAGCGCGGGCCAGGGCAGCGCGGGCCAGGGCTGCACGGGCCAGGGCTGCACGGGCCAGGGCAGCACGGGCCAGGGCAGCGCGGGCCAGGGCTGCACGGGCCAGGGCTGCACGGGCCAGGGCACGCGGGTCAGGGTGGCGGGGGTCAGGCTGCGCCCGGCACGGACAGGTGGAAGCCGATTTCCGTCTCGATCCGCTCCCCGGGCTCCAGCACCGCCATGCCCTGCCCCGGCCGGTTGATCGCGTCCGGCACATGGCTGACCGGTTCAACGCAGAAGAAATCCATACCGGCGGGGGTATAGACCTGCACGAACCGCAGCTTCGGGTCCGCCTGGATCGTCAGGCGCAGCGACTCTCCCTGCAGCAACGCGGTGCCATCCCACCCCGTGAAGCAATGGTCCAGCACCACGGAACCGACCGGCCGGCCATCGCCATGGTCCCAGTCCGCCGGCACCGGTTCGTGCCGGTCCGGCAGCGAGTTCGGGCCGGTCAGCCAGACCCCCTCGGCCCGGAACCGCAGCGTCTGGAAGCTGGCGCGCGGGAAGAACGGATGCAGCCCCAGCCCCACCGGCGCCGGGCGGTCATGCCGGTTGGTCAGCCCCAGCCGCACCTGCAGCCCGGTTTCGGACAAGTCCATCCGCAGTTGCGCCGCGAAGGCGAACGGCCAGCGGTGCGGTGCCGCCGCATGCTCCAGGCCCAGCGTCACCGCCGAATCCGAGGCATCCAGCACCGTCCAGGCGCTGTGCCAGCCCACGCCGTGGATCGTATGCGGATGGTCGCCGAAATTGCGGTCCAACTGGTAGTCGCGCCCGTCCCAGCGGAACCGGCCATAGGCGATGCGGTTGCAGAACGGCAGCAACGGGAACCCGGCCAGGCCGCCCACCCGGCCCTGCACCACGGCGTCCGGCAGCGCCCGCCGCAGCACCGGCACCCCGCCCAACGTCCATCCCAGCAGCGCCCCGCCCGTTTCGGGCGCCAGCACCAGCGACGACTCTCCGGCCCGTAATGTCAGCATGCCACCCCTTTCCTTCCGGTCCCCAACCTAGCCTCGACGTCCCCCGCGGCGTAAATCAGGCCGCCGCGAGAACAAGGAGGTCGTTCGGGTGGAGGAAGTTGACTGCATCGTCGTCGGCGCCGGTGTCGTGGGCCTGGCGGTGGCGCGTGCCCTGGCCCTGGCCGGCCGCGAGGTGATCGTGCTGGACGCCGCCGAGGGCATCGGCACCGAGACCTCGTCCCGCAACAGCGAGGTAATCCACGCCGGCATCTACTACCCGGCCAACAGCCTGATGGCGCGGTTCTGCGTCGCCGGCCGCCGCGCGCTGTACGCCTACTGCGCGGACCGCGGCGTGCCGCACCGCAACTGCGGCAAGCTGATCGTCGCCACCAACGCCGAGGAGGACGCCAAGCTCGCCGGCATCCAGCAGCGGGCCGAGGCGAACGGCGTGGAAGGCATGCGCGTGCTGACCGCCGCCGAGGCGATCGCGATGGAGCCCAACCTGCGCTGCACCAGCGCGCTGCACTCGCCGGCGACCGGGATCATCGACAGCCACGCCTATATGCTGGCGCTGCAGGGCGATGCGGAGAATGCCGGCGCGGTCTGCGTCTTCCTAAGCCCCGTAATCGGTGCGACGGCGGTCGCGGGCGGGTTGGAGGTATCGGTCGGCGGATCGGAGCCGATGCACCTGCGCTGCCGCCTGCTGGTGAATTCCGCCGGGCTGCACGCGCCCTACCTGGCCCGTCACATCCACGGCATGCCGCAGGACCGTGTGCCGACCCCGTACTACGCCAAGGGCAACTATTTCACGCTGGCGGCCCGGTCGCCATTCTCGCGGCTGATCTACCCGGTGCCGGTGCCCGGCGGCCTGGGCGTCCACCTGACCATCGACCTGGGCGGCCAGGCGCGGTTCGGGCCGGATGTCGAATGGGTGGACACGCTGGAATACGCCGTGGACCCGACACGGGCCGACAGTTTCTATGCCGCGGTGCGCAAATACTGGCCGGACCTGAAGGACGGGGCACTGCAGCCGGGCTATTCCGGCATTCGCCCGAAAATCGTGCCGCCCGGCCAGCCGGGCCAGGATTTCGTGGTGCAGGGGCCGCAGACACATGGCGTGCCGGGGCTGATCAACCTGTTCGGCATCGAATTGCCGGGGCTGACCGCATCGCTCGCGCTGGCCGACCACGTGCTGGAGGTGGCGGCGACCGGCTGATCTCCGCAAGGCTTGGCACACGGAACAGCGAAGATTTGCGCGCGGCTCGGCAAAGGTTCTCGCGCGGCGCGGGGAAGATTCGCACGTGGTGCGGCGCAGCTTCGTGCGCGGCGCGGCAAAGATTTCGCACGCCGCACGCCAAAGTTTCGCACGCGGCACCCCCGCCATTAACCCTTCGGTAAATCCGGTGGCGCCTAATGCGTCCGACCACCACCGCGAAAATGCCGGAGGATTGCCATGCCAGACTGCCCGGATGCCGACATCCCGGTACTTGCAGAGCTTGCCGACATCTTCCGCGCCGTGCTGCGCGACCCGGAGCTGGAGATCTCCGCGCAGAGCTCGACGGATGACATTGCGGGCTGGGATTCCATGACGCATATCGCCCTGGTCGTGGAGGTGGAGTGTCGCTTCGGCGTGCAGTTCCACACCGGGGAAATCGAGGACCTGCGCAATGTCGGCGCGCTGATCCGGCACATCCGGATGAAGCAGGCCCACGCCGTCGCGTGACGGCGCCATGCTGTTCAACTCCTATGTCTTCCTGCTCGCGTTCCTGCCGCTGGCGTTCTGCGGCTTCTGGGTCGCGTGCCGGATCGGCGCGCGGGCGGCCGCCGCCTGGCTGCTGACCGCGTCGCTGCTGTTCTACGCCTGGTGGAACCCGGTCCTCCTGCCGCTGCTGCTTGCATCGATCGCCGGCAATTATGCCGCGGCCTCGCTGATCCTGCGCGCGCGCAACAGGCCGCGGGTGCAGACCACGCTGCTGGTGGCGGGCATCGCCGGCAACCTGGGGGCGCTGGGCTACTTCAAATACCTGGGCGC
This sequence comes from uncultured Alphaproteobacteria bacterium, assembly GCA_963721065.1. Lineage (GTDB taxonomy): Bacteria > Pseudomonadota > Alphaproteobacteria > Acetobacterales > Acetobacteraceae > CAWBLP01. The sequence continues at coordinate 1,107,610 of CAVRHO010000002.1, read as the reverse complement.
GATGCTGGGTTTCCTGCGGCTGCACGGCGTTGCCGCCGTCGCCTTCACCGATCCCATCCTTCCGCTCGGCATCAGCTTCTTCACCTTCACGCAGATGGGCTACCTGATCGACTGCCGCCGGGGACAGGTGACGGAACGGCACTCGGTGCTGCACTACGCGCTGTTCGTCTGCTTCTTCCCGCACCTGATCGCCGGCCCGATCCTGCATCACCGCGAGCTGCTGCCGCAGTTCGCCGAGCGGCGGACCTGGCGGGTGTGTCCGCGGAACGTGGCGGTGGGCAGTGCGATCTTCCTGATCGGCCTGCTGAAGAAGACATTGCTGGCCGACCCGATCTCCGCCCCGGTGGGGGCCGGCTTCGCGCATCCCGCGGCGCTGGCGCTGTTTCCCGCCTGGCGTGTCGCGCTGTCCTATTCGCTGGAGCTGTATTTCGATTTCTCCGGCTATTCCGACATGGCGATCGGCCTGGCACGCATGTTCAACCTGCGCTTCCCGGTGAACTTCAACGCGCCGTACCGGTCGGAGAGCGTCATCGACTACTGGCAGCGCTGGCACATGACGCTGACGCGCTGGCTGATCCTGTATCTCTACAACCCGCTGGCGCTGCGCATCACCCGTCGCCGCGCCGCCCGCGGATTGCCCACCGGGATCGAGGCGCGCCGCACTCTGCGCGGCTTCGTCGGCATGATCGCCACCCCGACGGTGATCACCATCGGCCTGGCCGGCATCTGGCACGGCAGCGCCATGACCTTCGTCGTCTTCGGGCTGCTGCATGCGGTGTATCTGTGCGTGAACCACGCCTGGCGGCTGTGGCGCCCGGGCACGCGGTCGGTCACCCCGGCGGCGCGGGTGCGCCGGGTGCTGCTGACCTATGGCTGCGTGCTGGTCGGCGCGGTGGTGTTTCGCGCTCCGGATCTTGGCGCCGCGGTTCAGGTGCTGGCCGGCATGCTGGGGCTGCACGGCGTGGCGGCGGCGGTGCCGGATGCCAAGGCGGCGGCCTGGGCCGGCGTGCACGCCCTCTGGCTGGCGGCGCTGTATGTCATCGTCTGGGCGGCACCGACCACGCAGCAGATCATGCGCGCCCACGCCCCCGCGCTGGGCCGGGTCACGGCCGGGCCGTTCCCGCGCCTGGCGTGGCAGCCGTCGCTGCGGTGGGCGGTGGTGATGGGATGCGCGCTGGTGCTGGGGCTGCTGTCGATCGGCGGCACCGGCGAATTCCTCTACTTCCAGTTCTGATGTCGGTCCAACGCTACTTCGCGGTGCTCGGCCTGACCGCGGTGGTCGGGTTCGCGCTGGTCTGGGCCTGGGTGGCGGCGATGCCGCTGGCCTATCTTGATCCCGAATATCCGGCCTGGCGCGCCAAGCTGGACCTGCTGCGCCGCTGCGACCTGGGGCAGGTGCTGGTGGTGGGCGACTCCCGCGCGGCGGTGGACATCATGCCGGCGCTGCTGCCGATGCGCGCCACCAACCTGGCGGTGGGCGGGGGCGAGACGATCGAGGCCTATGTCGCGCTGTCCCGGGCCCTGGCCTGCCCGGTGCCGCCACGGCTGGTAGTGATCTCGCTGGACGCGGCGCATTTCACCCGGCCGGACCTGTTCTGGGACCGCTCGGTGCGGTTCGGGTTCCTGGGGCCGGCCGACCTGGCGGCGGTGAAACGGGTCGAACGGGCCACGGGCGACTTCACCTTTGCCGCACCGCGCCGGTCCGACGGACTGCCCGCGGCCTTGCGGGCGCGGCTGTACGCCTGGCGGTTCCCGCCGCTGTATTTCAACAGTCTGGTCCAGGGCGGCGTGGTGCTGCGCTGGTGGCGCAACCAGCGGACCCTTTCCCGGGTGCTGGCCGCGCGCGGGCAGTATTTCTTCGGCCGGCACGCCGGGTCCGCGCGCGTCGCGGTGGAGGGGCACATGACGGCGTTCCGCCCCCTGCCGGTGCTGGATGTCTATTTCGATCGGATGCTGGCACTGCTCGCCAGGCGCGGGATTCCGGCCGATTTCATCGCCATGCCGATGAACCGCGCCACCCGGGCCGCGGTCCGGCCGGCGGTGCGGGCCGGGTTTCAGCGTTACCTGGCGCGCTATGCCGCCCGGTATCCGGGGTTTCACGTGGTGGGGCCGGTGATGCCGAGCTGGCCGGACCGGTATTTCGGCGACGCGTTCTCCCACATGAACCCGCGCGGGGCCGCTCGGCTCAGCGCCCGCTTCGGCCGATGCCTGGAAGCGCGACTCTCCGGCGATCCCGGTCCGACGCAGTGTCCCGTGGTCGCCGCGATGAACTGAGACCAACCCGCGTCGCGTGTGACCGTTGGCCGGCCACGCACGGTGATGGTCGGCGCCGCCGGCCGTCGTGCAATCCCGCACCGACCTTGTGAAGGTGGTCGCCGGCGGATGCGCGCCCGATGCGGGCGATTTTACGAGTGCATCACATCGTTTCACGGATAATGGACTGAGTATAAACGATGTCATTCCGATCGGTAACGCCAGATCCGGAGCAGGCCTCCGAGTGGCGCAGCGGGTTACAATTGCACTTGCCAAGTTACGACAGACGGAGACAAGCTGCGCAACCGGCATCGGGGGTGCCGGTGGGGCCGTGCCCACGGGATAGGCGAGAGAGACGATGGACCATATCTATGCTGGTCTTACTGATAAGGACTGCTCCGGATCTACACACGGGATTCACTCCATGGTCCGTCCCAATTTCCTGGGGGTTTGCGCGATCGTAAAAGACGAGGCCGATTATCTGTTGGAATGGATCGCCTATCATCGCGTCGTTGGCGTGGAAACGTTCCTGATTTACGATAATGACTCGACCGATGGCACAACGGAGTTGCTGACCGCCCTCGAAAATGCCGGCGTGTGTCATAGGATCGGTTGGCCTCGGTCGGCGTATCCGGCCAGCCCGCAAATTCACGCATATCGCCACGCCGTCCGTGAACATGGACATGATTTTGAGTGGATGGCCATCATCGATGCGGACGAATTCGTGGTGCCTCTCGCGGCCGACGATGTACCGACCCTTCTGAGGGAGAAGTTTTCAGACGCTCCATCGGTGGTGATCAGTTGGCGTGTTTTCGGGTCGTGCGGGCAGATTGAGCCTGACGCGCGACCCGTGATCGAGCGATTTACCCGATGTGCAGAAAATTCAGCGCGACCAAACCAGAATGTAAAATCCATCGTCAGACCGGAACTCGTCAAGACGACCTTTATCCATAACCATATTCTGGTTGACGGCTGCATCCCTTTATTGAGCGATGGAACCCGGCTGCCTGACCCGGAAGCGCACAGGCTCGACGCCCCTGTCTATGGGGATTTGCAGGTCAATCATTATTATTGCAAGTCGCTCCGGGAATTCGAGCGCAAGAGGCTCCGCGGCCTTGCAGACAGCCCGGTCGATTCAGCACGCTATATACGGCCGGAAACGGCATTCCGTGATCATGACCTGAATGACCTCGAGGACACTGCGATCTTGCGATTCCTTCCGGCTGTTCGGAAGGAGATGGCCGCGCTGAAAGCAAAGCTCCGATGACGACGGCGTTCATCATGGCATGCCAGGAGCGGTTCAACTTCCGCCTGGCCGCCCGCGCGATGAACGACGTTCGGTACGTGGGCGATCCTACGCGGGTGTCCGTTCGCCGGGCCGCGAGTGCCTGACCAATGCCGGCCGCGACAGACCGCGAAGGCGCGTCGGGCGGCACGGCCGGCGCAATCAGTCCGCGCGACCTGGCCCTGCGGTTCTGCAGCCTTGGCGACAACTGTGAGGTGGGAGTGGCCCAGCGTCTTCTGGGTGCCGAACCGATCGACCTGTTCCGGTGGGGCAATACACCGGCCGAACGGTTGATCGCGCTCCTCCGGGCGGATTTCGAGGGATTCGGCGCACCGGACAGGATCCACGTCATCAGGGCGCACGGAGAATACGTGGTGCACGACCGCCGCTACGACCTGATCTGGCACTCATGGACACGCGAGAGCGAAATGACCGCGGAGGCAGTGCTGGACCGCGAGCGCCGCCGGATACCTTTTCTGGTGCGGAAACTCCGGGAAGAACTGCGGCAGGGGCGTCGGGTGTTCGTGGTCAGGCGCCGGGACGGCTTTGGTGCTCTGGCAGGGGACCTCCACACGGCGATACGCGCGTTCGGGCGCGCGCCCCTGCTGCTGGTGTCGGAGAAAGGCGAGACGACGCTGGAGCAGGTCGGGGACGGTCTGTTCGATGCGGGCTTCCCCAAGCTCAGCCAACCGTCCTGTGTCCCGGCGACTACGGATCGCGCCGCCTGGAAGGGGCTGTTCACGCGCGTGCTGGCGCAGATCGACCGGTCGCCTCCCGTTGACGGAGCGACGTGATGCCACGGCATGGCAATTGGGGTGGCATCCGGTTCTCTCGCCGATGCCGGGGCAAATTTCGTTACGGTCGGAACGACAGGCTGGAGTTGGTCGGCCATCCGGACGAAGCCGGTTGGCGTTAGGCTCAAGGGGGGTAACGCCTCTATCGTCACGATCGGCGGAACCTATCATACCAACCCGCGTCATGTTTGATACACGGACCGCCATTCAGCGTCATGGTCCGCGCAGGCGGGCCATCCACGTCTTTTCACAGACGCCTTCAGCGAAAGTCGTGGATGGCCGGCCTTCGCCGACCATGACGGTGATTGGCAACCATGACAGTGATTGCCGACCATGACGGCGATTGCCTACCAACGGTCGAACGATATGCGGGCCGGTATCACACCGGCGCAGACGCAGCCTGCTCCTTCGGCGCCCTTGCCGCGGCGCGCGCCTGTTCCAGCCCGTGCGGGAAGCCGCTGCGATCCGCGTAGCGCTGCCGGCTGCCGCCCTGCCTTGCGTGCCGCCGGCTGGCGTCCTGGGCGCTGGCCAGGTCCAGCAGCGCCACGCCGGCGATGCCGACCAGCGCCAGGCCGACGGCGCCGCGCCGGCGGTTGCCGGGTCGCAGGGCGGTGGCCAGCGTCGCCAGGTCCAGCGCGTCGCCGGCGACGCGGCTCCACAGGCCGACCTGCTTTTCCGGGCCCAGCGACAGGATGCCCGCGCCGATCTCGCGGGCACCGTAGGCGCGCACGAGGGTCTCGCTGCCTTTCATCCCCAGCGTTCGGGTTATCAGGCGCGGCGCGACCAGTTCGGCGACGCCGAGGCCGATGCTGAACCAGCCAAGCATGCGGGCGACCCGGTCGGCCGGGCCGAGCGAGCCTGGGCCGGTCTGGAGAATCCGGGGATCGCCGGGGGAGCGGGTAATGTTGGCGAGATAGGCCATGGCGCGGCTCCGCGGGTTCAGGGTTTCAACACGACCTTCACGCAACTGTCCTGCTTGTCACGGAACACCTTGTACATTTCGGGACCGTCCTGCAGGCGGGCGGTGTGGGTGATGACGAAGGACGGATCGATCTGGCCGTCCTCGATGCGGCGCAGCAGGTCGTCGGTCCAGCGGTTCACATGGGTCTGGCCGGTGCGGAAGGTCAGGCCCTTGTTCATTGCCATGCCCATCGGCAGCTTATCGGACAGGCCGCTGTAAACGCCCGGGATCGAGATGATGCCGGCGGGACGGCAGACATAGATCATCTCCCGCAACACGTGCGGCCGGTCGCTTTCCAGCATCATCATCTGCTTGGCACGGTCGTACAGCGTGTCGGGCTTGCCCAGGCCGACATGGCTTTCCATGCCGGTGGCGTCGATGCACTTGTCCGGGCCCTTGCCGTCCGTCAGGTCGTTCAGCCGCTCCACCACGCTTTCGGTCTCGAAGTTGAGCGGGACGGCGCCGCCGGCCTCGGCCATGCCCAGGCGTTCCGGCAGGCGGTCGATGGCGATCACCTGGCTGGCGCCGAGCAGGATGGCGCTGCGGATGGCCATCTGGCCGACCGGGCCGCAGCCCCAGACCGCGACCGTGTCGGCGGGCTCGATGTCGCAGTGCACCGCGGCCTGCCAGCCGGTGGGGAAGATGTCGCTGAGGAACAGCACCTGCTCGTCGGTCAGGCTGTCGGGCACCTTGATGTGCGTGGAGTTGGCGAAGGGGACGCGCAGGTATTCGGCCTGGCCGCCGGGATAGCCGCCGGTCAGGTGGGTGTAGCCGAACAGACCGGCGGTGGTGTGGCCGAACACCTTGTCGGCGAGGTCCTTGCGGCGGTTGGACCGCTCGCAGACCGAGTAGTTGCCGCGCCGACACTGATCGCATTCACCGCAGGTGATGGTGAAGGGCACGACGACGCGGTCGCCCTTCTTCAGGTGGCCGTTCAGGCCGGAGCCGGTTTCCACGACCTCGCCCATTGCCTCGTGGCCCATGATGTCGCCGGGCAGCATGGCGGGGATGAAGTTGTGGAACAGGTGCAGGTCGGATCCGCAGATGGCGCAACTTGTCACCTTCACGATGGCGTCGCGCGGATCCTGGATTTCGGGATCGGTGACGGTGTCGCAGCGGATGTCTTCCTTGCCGTGCCAGACCAGTGCGCGCATGCGATCCGTCTCCTGAGCAGCGGGCCGCGGGCCCGGGTTGCCGGGAAGAATGCGCCAGGGGGGCGCGGCGTTGCGCTTCGGCGGCGGGATCACCCGGCGTTGATGAACGCGGGCGTGGGTGGGGGCGTTCGCCCGGCACACGATGAGGCTGGTGCGCTGCCACCGGTCCTGCGCGTCACCGACGCCGGTCCTTCGTGTCGACAGATCGTCCGCTCCTTCGCGTCACCGACGCCGGTCCTTCGTGTCACCGACACCGGTCCTTCGTGTCACCGACGCCGGTCCTTCGCGTCACCGACGCCGGTCCTTCGTGTCACCGACACCGGTCCTTCGCGTCATGGCCGGGCCTGACCCGGCCATCTACCCCGGAACGATCGGGTCGGGATGCAACGGTACACGACTGGACGGGGGTAGATGGCCGGATCAAGTCCGGCCATGACGCGGGAGAGCGGTGCTTGTCCGTACTATTCCAGCGCCTCGCTATACCAACGATTTACTACGCCAACTCTTTACCAATCCAACTCTTTACCAATCCATCTCTTTACCAATCCATCCCTTACCAATCCCTCTTACCAATCCAAATCCTCACCAGTCCATCGCTCTACCAATTCAGCTCTTTACGGTTCCAACGCTTCAGAACTCCGGCTCACCCCTCGAACGGGTCCTTCACCAGGATGGTGTCGTCGCGCTCCGGGCTGGTGGAGAGCAGGGTGACCGGCGCCTCGGTGAGTTCCTCGATGCGGCGGACGTATTTCACCGCCTGCGCCGGCAGATCCGCCCAGGACCGCGCGCCGCGGCTGGAGCCGGACCAGCCTTCCATCGTCTCGTATTCCGGCTGCGCCGCGGCCTGGGCCGCCGGTGACGCCGGCAGGTGGCGGGAAAACGTGCCGTTGATACGGTAGCCGGTGCAGATCTTCAGTTCCGGCAGCCCGTCCAGCACGTCCAGCTTGGTCAGCGCCAGGCCCTGGATGCCGCCCACCTTCACCGCCTGCCGCACCAGGGCAGCGTCGAACCAGCCGCAGCGGCGGCGGCGGCCGGTGACGGTGCCGAACTCCGCGCCGCGATCGCCCAGCAGCGTGCCGGTGGCGTCCGTCAGCTCGGTGGGGAACGGGCCGGAGCCGACGCGCGTGCTGTAGGCCTTGGCGATGCCCAGCACGAAGCCCACCGCGCCCGGCCCCATGCCGCTGCCGGACGCCGCAGTGGCCGCCACGGTGTTGGAGGAGGTCACGAACGGATAGGTGCCGTGATCGACGTCCAGCATCACCGCCTGGGCGCCCTCGAACAGGATGCGGCGGCCGGCGCGGCGGGCCTCGTCCAGGCGTTCCCAGACCGGTTCGACGAAGGGCAGGATCTTCGGCGCCAGTTCCATCAGGCGGTCCAGCAGCGCCTGCTTCTCGAAGGTGGCCGCACCCAGGCCGGCCAGCAGCGTGTTGTGGTGCAGCAGCAGTTCGTCCAGCTTGGCGGCCACCGTCTCGGGTTCCGCCAAATCGGCGACGCGGATGGCGCGGCGGGCCACCTTGTCCTCATAGGCCGGGCCGATGCCGCGGCCGGTGGTGCCGATCTTGTGGTCGCCGCGCGCGGCCTCCCGCGCCCGGTCGATCGCCGGGTGCAGCGGCAGGATCAGGATGGCGTTGCCGGCGATGCGCAGGGTCTGCGGCGAGACGGTCAGGCCCTGGGCGCGAACCTTGTCGATCTCGGCCAGCAGCGCCTCGGGGTCCACCACCACGCCGTTGCCGATCACGCCCAGCTTGCCGCGCACCAGGCCGGAGGGCAGCAGCGACAGCTTGTAGGTCTCGTTGCCGACCACCAGCGTGTGGCCGGCGTTGTGGCCGCCCTGGAAGCGCACGACGATGTCGGCTCGGCTGGCGAGCCAGTCCACCACCTTGCCCTTGCCCTCGTCACCCCACTGGGCGCCGATCACCGTCACGTTCGCCATGCACTGGTCTCCGTCTTCTGGCCCGGGATGGGGGCCGCCGGTGGTGGTGTGTAAGCCTTGTGGCGGGCGGTGCAACAACGGGGTGTGCGGAGCGGCGGTTTGGGGCGGCGATTTTCCGGACACGGCGCGCGGGTGCCGGGGGATCGTCGGCGGTTCGGACGGTGCGTTCCGCGCGAGTTCCGACGGCGCGTTCCCCGGCAGAACCCGCATCTTGCCAATGCGCAACGACAGGCAGAGGCGCGGTCCGGTTCATTTCGTTGAAATTTCCGGTCAGACGGGCACCGTCACGCCGCGCTGGCTGGTGATCAGCCCGTAGTGCTGCAACTGGCGATTGGCTTCGAAGTTGAAGATGCTGCGGCGGTTGTAGTCGCCGGCGCTCAGGTCGCAGTCGGCGACGATCACCTCGTCCTCCAGCGTCAGCGCCTTCGCCACCACTTCGCCGCTCGGGGCGATGATGCAGGTGTCGCCCAGGAAGTTGCTGCCCTCTTCCGCGCCGGCCTTCGCCACGCCGACGATCCAGGTGCAGTTCTGGTAGGCGGCGGCGCGCATCACCAGCAGGTTGTGTTCGGCGGCCAGGTGTGCCGGCTCCATGACGCGGCGGTTGCCTTCCATCACCGTGCGGATGGCGCCGGTATTGTAGCCGACCATGATCAGTTCGGCGCCCTGCAGGCCCAGCACGCGCCAGGTCTCCGGCCAGCGGCGGTCGTTGCAGATGCACATGCCCATCACGCCGCCGAACGCACGGAACACCGGAAAGCCCAGGTTGCCGTTCTCGAAATAGCGCTTTTCGAAGTTGGTGGCGCAGCCGTCCGGATCGGCGTGCGCCAGGCCGGGGAGATGCACCTTGCGGTACTTGCCGACGATCGTGCCGCTGCCGTCCACCAGAATGGCGGTGTTGAAGCGGCGCTTGCGGCCTTCCTCGTGCGTGAGTTCCGCGTAGCCCAGGTAGAAGCCGATCCCCAGCTTCGCCGCCTCGTCGAACAGCGGCTGCACGTCGGGGTTCGGCATGGCGGTTTCGCAGAAGGCGTCGGCCTCGTCCGGATCGTCGAACACCCAGCGCGGGAAGAAGGTGGTCAGTGCCATTTCCGGATAGACCACCAGGGTGGCGCCGAAGCTCGCGGCCTTGCGCAGTTGCGCGCGCAGGCGGTCCACCACCTCGGCGCGGGTCTCGCTGCGGGCGATGGGGCCGAGTTGGGCGGCGGCGACTCGGACGGTGCGGGACATGCGCGCGACTCCTTTCGGGGTGGGGAGGAAAATCATACGGCGCCCAAACCGGGGCGGCCACGGGGTCCGGGCCGGGGCGGCCACGGGGTCCGGGCCGGGGCGGCCACGGGGTCCGGGCCGGGGCGGTCACGCGTCCCGCGCCTCGCCGGCGGTCGGCCGCCCGGCGGCCACGGGCGCGTTCAGCGGAAGTCGCGCGTCGGCACCTTGATGCTGCGACCCACACGCCGGTCACGGTCGAACAGGTCGCGGATGGGGCGGTCGCCGATCCCCTTGCGCTCGCGATGATCCGGGCCGCCGCCATGGGTCACCTGGTCGCCGCGGCCGTGCTGCAGCGGGAAGGCGTCGTCACGCGCACCGACGCTGCGCAGCAGGCCGGACAGGTCGGTCAGATGGTCGGCGATGACGTGGATCACCTCGCCCTCGCGCTGCACCTTGCCGCGGCAGGCGATCATGCCGGCGGTCAGCACCAGGCGGCGCTGGCGTTCGAACACCGAGGGCCAGACGATCAGGTTGGCATGGCCGGTTTCGTCCTCGATGGTGATGAACAGCACGCCCTGCGCGCTGCCGGGGCGCTGGCGGACCAGCACGATACCGGCGACGTTCAGCCGCTGGCCGTTGCGCGCGCCGGCCAGGTCGGCACAGCGGGTGACGCGCTGCGCGTCCAGATCGGCGCGTAGAAACGCCACCGGGTGCCGGCGCAGGCTGAGGCCAACGCTTCGGTAGTCTTCCACCACCTGCGCGCCGGCGGTCATGGGCGGGAGTTGCACTGAAGGTTCGGCGCCGGACTCCGCCGCTTCCCCCGCGGCAGGAGGAGCCGGTTCTCCTGCCTTCGCCTCCGTCACGCGTTCTCCTGTCGTCGTCTCGCTCTCCGCCGCTTCGAACAACGGCAGCCTGGTGTCGGACAGGGCGCGGATGGCCCACAGCGCGTCGCGGCGTTGCAGGCCGAGTGACCGGAATGCGTCGGCCTCCGCCAGGCGCTCCAGCGCGGCCACCGGCACGCCGGTGCGGCGCCACACCGCCTCCACCGAGCCGTACGCCGCATCGCCCCGCCGGGCGACGATCGTATCGCCGTGCTGCTTCGCCAGGCCTTTCGCCATGCGGAACCCCAGCCGCACCGCCAGCGCCCCGCCGCCGGCCGGTTCCAGCGTGCAGTCCCATTCCGATGCGTTGACGCAGACCGGGCGCACCGACACGCCGTGCAGCTTCGCATCGCGCACGATCTGCGCCGGCGCGTAGAACCCCATCGGCTGCGCGTTCAGCAGCGCGCAGCAGAACACGTCCGGGTGGTGGCACTTCATCCACGATGACGCATAGGCGATCAGCGCGAAGCTTGCCGCGTGGCTCTCCGGGAAACCGTAGCTGCCGAAGCCTTCGATCTGGCTGAACGTCTTTTCGGCAAAGTCCCGCGGATAGCCCCGCGCCTCCATCCCGGCGATCAGCTTGTCGCGGAATGCCGAAACCCCGCCGGTGAACTTGAACGTCGCCATGCTGCGGCGGAGCGCATCCGCCTCGCCGGGGGAAAAGCCGGCGCAGACGATGGCGATCTGCATCGCCTGTTCCTGGAACAGCGGCACGCCGAGCGTCTTTTCCAGCACGCGGCGCAGTTCCGGCGTGGGGTATTCGACCGGCTCCAGCTTCTCCCGCCGGCGCAGATACGGGTGCACCATGTCGCCCTGGATCGGGCCGGGACGCACGATCGCCACCTGGATCACCAGGTCGTAGAAGGTGCGCGGCTTCAGCCGCGGCAGCATCGACATCTGCGCGCGGGATTCGATCTGGAACGTGCCCAGCGTGTCCGCCTTGCGGATCATCGCGTAGGTGGCGGGATCTTCCGGCGGCACGTCGGCCAGGCCCAGGCGCAGGCCGCGATGCCGGTGCAGCAGGTCGAACGCACGCCGCATGCAGCCCAGCATGCCCAGGCCCAGCACATCCACCTTCATGAACCGCAGGGCGTCGATGTCGTCCTTGTCCCACTCGATGACCTGGCGGTTCTCCATGCTGGCGGGCTCGATCGGCACCAGGTCGTCCAGCCGGTCCTCGGTCAGCACGAAGCCGCCGGGATGCTGCGACAGGTGGCGCGGGAAGCCGATCAGCTCCCGCGCCAGGTCCAGCGCCAGGCGCAGGCGGCGGTCCTGCAGGTTGAGGTTCAGTTCGGCGGCGTGTTCCTCCGCCACGCCCTCCTCGCTCCACGCCCACACCTGGGAGGACAGCGCGCCGGTGACATCCTCGGTCAGGCCCAGCGCCTTGCCGACATCGCGGATCGCGCCGCGGCCGCGGTAGCGGATTACGGTGGCGCACAACGCCGCGCGGTCGCGACCGTAGGTGTCATAGACCCACTGGATCACCTCCTCGCGCCGCTCGTGCTCGAAATCCACGTCGATGTCGGGCGGTTCCTTGCGTTCGGCGCTGACGAAACGCTCGAACAGCAGGCCGCTGCGCGTGGGATCGATCGAGGTGATGCCCAGCACGTAGCACACCGCGGAATTGGCGGCGGACCCGCGTCCCTGGCACAGGATGTTCCGCGACCGCGCGTAGCGCACGATGCTGTCCACCGTGAGGAAATACGGTGCGTACTCCAGTTGCGCGATCAGCCGCAGCTCGTGACGCAACTGGCGGTCCACCGCATCCGGCACGCCGCCCGGATAGCGCTGTGCCGCGCCCTCCCAGGTGAGGCGTTCCAGCTCCTGCTGGGGCGTCAGGCCCGGCGTGCGGACCTCGTTGGGATACTGGTAGCGCAGCTCGTCGAGCGAGAAGCGGCAGCGTTCCACGATCTCCCCGGTACGCGCCACCGCGTCCGGGTGCTGCGCGAACAGGCGGGCCATTTCCCCGGGCGGCTTCAGGTGGCGATCGACCGAGCGTTCCCGCCGGAATCCGGCTGCGTCGATGGTGCAGCCTTCGCGAATGCAGGTCAGCACGTCCTGCAGGATGCGGCGCCGGGGCGCGTGGTACAGCACGTCGCCGGTGGCGACGGTGGGCACGCCGATGCTGCCCGCCAGGTCGGCCGCCTGGCGCAGTCGCACCGCGTCGTTCGGACGGCGGTGCAGGGTCAGCGCCAGGTAGGCGCGGTCGGCGAAATCACCGCGCAGGCGCTGCAGGATTTCCGGCGTGGGCGCGCTGCACAGGACGGCGATCAGTCCCCGGGCACTGGCGGCGAGATCATCCCAGCCGAGCGTGCAGGCGCCCTTGCCGGCGCGGCTCTTGCCCAGCGTCAGCAGGCGCGTCAGGCGCGACCAGGCCGGCCGGTCGGTGGGATAGACCAGAACCGAGACACCGTCCGTCAGGTCCAGCCGGCAGCCGACCACCAGGCGAATACCGGCCTCCTTCGCGCGCTGGTGGGCACGCACCATGCCGGCGACCGAATTGCGGTCGGTGATGCCCAGCGCGGGCAACCCATCGTGCGCGGCCTGCGCCACCAGTTCCTCGATATGCGAGGCGCCGCGCAGGAATGAGTAGTTGCTGGTTACCTGAAGTTCGGCGTAGCGGCCCATGGGTGGAATCTACGGCAGCGGGCGACGCGATGGGAGGGAAGAAGCGCCGGCGCCCCTCACGCCGCGGCGACGGCCCTACCACCCGCCATGCCCCAGGCGCTCGGCGCGACGCCGGAACCATGCCGCCATGGTCGGCCGTCCCGCCTGTCCGGCCCCCCCGGCTTCGATTGGCGCCGCCCCCGGATCGATTTGTCTTCCGCGGCAGAAATCCGGTGCCTGGTCCCATCGTCACAGCCGATCGACGCGCCGATGCGGCTGCCGCGCCCTACCGATCGGCATACGGGTTCCGCGTGCCCCGCAACTGCAGCCGGATCGGCGTTCCCGGCAGCGCGAAGGTCTCGCGCAGGCTGTTGACCAGATACCGCTGATAGTCCTCCGGAATCCGTTCGGCCCGGGTGCCGAACGCCACGAAGGTGGGCGGGCGGGCTTTCGGCTGGGTCACGTAGCGCAGCTTCAGCCGTCGGCCGTCCACCAGGGGCGGCGGATGCCGCGCCAGCGCCTGTTCGAACCAGCGGTTGAGCTCGCCGGTGGGCAGCCGCGTGTTCCACACCGCATGGGCACGGCGCACCGTGGGCAGCAGCTTGTCCACCCCCGCGCCGGTCAGCGCGGAGAACGCCACCACCGGCACGCCCTTCAACTGCGCCAGGCTGGCCTCCAGCCGGTCGGCGATCGCCTTGCGGGTGGCGGTGCGGTCGGCCACCGCGTCCCACTTGTTCAGCGCCAGCACGCAGGCCCGGCCCTCACGCTCGACCAGCCGGGCGATCTGAAGGTCCTGGTCGTGCAGGCCTTCCACCGCATCGACGCACAGCACCACCACCTCGGCCATTTTCAGTGCCTCGATCGCGGCACTGACCGACAGCTTCTCCAGCGGCGCCTCGATGCGGGCACGACGGCGCAGACCGGCGGTGTCCACCAGTTCCACCTGGTGGCCTTCGGTATCGGTCAGCATCACCGACACCGCGTCGCGCGTCAGCCCGGGTTCGGGGCCGGTGATCATGCGCTCCTCGCCCAGCAGGCGGTTCACCAGGGTGGATTTCCCGGCATTGGGGCGGCCGACGATGGCCAGCTTCAGCGGGCGCTCGGGGGCGTCCCCGGCTGGCTCCTCGGCCGGCGGCAGCAGATCGGCGATTTCGGTCATCAGGTCGGCGATGCCTTCGGCGTGTTCGGCGGACACGGGGATCGGATCGCCCAGCCCCAGCTCGTACGCGTCCAGCACGGCGGTGTTGGCCGAGCGGCCTTCCGCCTTGTTGGCGACCAGCAGCACCGGCTTGCCCTGTCGGCGCAGCCACTGGGCGAAGTGCCGGTCCACCGGGGTCAGGCCGCTGCGCGCGTCCACCACGAACAGCACCACGTCCGCCAGGCCCACCGCGGTGGCCGCGCCGGCGCGCATGCGCCCGGCCAGGGTTTCCGGGGCGGCTTCCTCCAGCCCGGCGGTGTCCACCAGCCGCACCGTGCGGCCACGCAGCAGCGCCTCGGCTTCCTTGCGGTCGCGGGTCACGCCCGGAGTGTCGGCGACCAGCGCCGACCGCCGGCCCGCGAGCCGGTTGAACAGCGTACTCTTGCCGACATTGGGCCGCCCGGCAATCACCACCACTGGCAGCGCCATGTCCGGTCCTTTCTATCGCATTGCGAGCAGCCGCCCGTCGTCGGTGACCACGAGCAGCGTGCCGTCGGCGACCACCGGCTCCACCGGCGCGGCCGGGGCCGACAGGGGTTGCCGGCCGATGATCGCACCTGTGTAAGGGCTGACGGCGATGGCCTGGCCGGTGGTGCCTGTCACCACCAGGCGGTCACTGACCAGCACCGGCCCCCACCAGCTTATCTCGCCCGAGTGTTCCTTGGGGTCTCGCCAGCGCGGCAGCGGCGCCACCCAGGCCACGCTGCCATCCTTGGTGTCGATCGCGGCCATTTCCTGGCCGGCCGAGACGATGAACATCCAGGATCCTGCGACCCAGGGGCTGTCCTCGCCGGAGACCTGGCGTTCCCACAGCCTGCGTCCGGTCGGCAGGTCCATGCCCAGCATCAGGCCACCCATGCCGATGGCGAAGACGCGGCCCTGGCTGATCACCGGCCGGCCGCGGATCGAGGAGAACTGGGCGAGTTCCGAGCCCTGCGCGACACCGCCCAGGTTGTCGGTCCACACCAGGTTGCCGCTGTCGCCGCGCAGGCAGGCGATTTCGCCCGACCCGAAACCGGCCACCACCAGGCCGTTGTGGTAGGCGGGCGCGGGCTGGCCCAGCACCTGGGTTTCCGGGTTGGTGGCCTGGTGATCCCACAGGCGGCGTCCGTCCTGCGTGGCCAGCACGACGAGCCGGTCCTCGATGGTCACGAGGTAGATGCGGCCTTCAACCACGGTGGGCGCCGACCGCGTGGGGGCGCCGAAGCTGTTGCGCCAGCGCACCTTGCCGGTGGCGGCGTTGAAGGCGACCACTTCGCCCAGCCCGTTCACCGCGTACAGCGTCCCCTGGTCGAAGGCCAGGCCGCCGCCGACATTGGTGCTGTCCACGTCCTCGGGCTTGCTGTCGGTACGCCAGACCCGCGCGCCGTTGCCCAGCCGGAAGGCGGAGACGACGGCCTCGGAATCCATGGTGTACACCAGGCCGTTGGCGACGACCGGTTGCGCCAGGATCTTCTGCCGGTAGCCGCCGCCCTCGCCGATACCGGCGCGCCAGGCCTCGGCCAGCCGTGGCTTGGCGGCCAGGTGCCCCATCAGGTGGGCCGGATTGCCGCCGGCCTGCGGCCAGGCCGCGTTGCGCACCGGCGGCGGCAGCGTGACCTTCGGCGGGTTTGCCTCCACGGCCAGCCCGTTCTTTGCGGTCAGGATCGGCTCGCGCTTGCCGGGCAGCGGCTTCTTGGTCTCGCCGAACCAGTTGAACAGTCCGCAGCCGCCCAGAGCCAGTGGCGCGAGCAGCACGGCCCGCCGGGCGAGTCCCCCGTTTCCTTGTGTCATCTCGTCTAGCCGCCCAGTTGCGCCAGCAGTCCGGCAGCGCGGCCGCGCACGCCGTCCGGGGCGGTGACATCCTGCGAGAGCGTCCGCAGTTGCGTCTTCGCCGCATCCTTCTTGCCCTGCCGCAGGTCGAGCACCGCCAGTTGCTCCTGCGCCAGGGTGTGCCAGGCGTTGTCCGGCGAGGCCAGGGCCTTCAACCGTGCCCGCACCAGGCCGGGGTCTCCGGTGTCGATCTGGTGCTGCGCCCACAGCAGGTTGGCCAGATCGCGCAGCAGCGGTTCGGCGGAGCTGTCGCTGGCCACGGTGTCCCACAGCCTGGTGGCGCCCGAAAGATCGCCGGTCTGCGCCTTCAGTGCCGCTTCGCGCAGGCGGGCCAGGGTGCGGTAGCCTTCGGGGGCGTCCTTGGCGATGGCCTGGAATTCCTTGATCGCCGCCTCCTGCGTGGCCTTGTTGGTGCCGGCGCTGTCCGCGGTGCTCATGGCGACGATATAGCGGCTGGCGACCGCCGTATCCTGCCGCCCCTGCCACCAGTGCCAGGCCTGCCAGCCGCCGACGCCGAGGATCACCAGCACCGCGGCGGCGATAAGCACGCCACCGTATTTCCGGAACAGCCTCTGCGTGCGTTCGGCGCGAAGTTCTTCTTCGACCTCGTCAAAGATATCGACCACTGTGGATTCTGCTCCGTTCGGCCTGCGGCGCGGCGGACCATAGCGGCGGCGCGCCGGCCGGGCAAACCGCGCCCGCGCGGGCGGGTTTCGACCTACAGGCTGCGCAGCCCGGCGCGGAACCGGCGCGCCAGGTCGCGGTAAACCACGGCGTTGCGGTCGAACTTCGCCCGTTCGTCTTCTGTCATGACCCGCAGCAGACGCGCCGGGGCGCCGGCCCACAGCTCCATCGGACCGATTCGCTTGCCGGGGGTCAGCAGGCCGCCGGCCGCCAGCATGCCGCCTTCCTCGATCACCGCGCCGTCCAGCACGGTGGCGGAGATGCCGACGAAGGCGCGGTTCTTCAGCGTGCAGGCGTGGATCACCGCGTTGTGGCCCACCGTGACGTCGTCGCCGATATGGGTGGAGAGCCCGCCGGAATCGACGTGGATCACCGTGCCGTCCTGGATGTTGGTGCGGGCGCCGATGCGGATGATGTTCAGGTCGCCGCGCACCAGGCAGTGGAACCAGATGCCGGTCTCCGCACCGATCTCCACGTCGCCGATCACCGCGGCGGAGGGCGCGATGAAGGCGTCCGGCGCCACCTTGGGGGTGACGCCGTCCAGCGAGAAGACCGGGCCGAACCCGGTGGGTTGGTCAGGCATCCACGCTCTCCCGTGCCGCGACGCCGGCCTGGAGGCCCAGCATCAGGCCGATATTCTGCACCGCCGCGCCCGAGGCGCCCTTGCCCAGGTTGTCCAGACGGGCCACCAGCACCGCCTGGCGCTGGGCGTCGCTGGCGTGGACGAAAAGCTCCAGCCGGTCGGTGTCGTTCAGCCCCTCCGGCTCCAGCCGTCCGTTTGCCGGCGGCGGGACCACCTGGACCAGGCGGCAGTCGCGGTAGTGCGCCTCCAGCGCGGCCTGCAGGTCGGCGCCGCTGGGCCTGCCGTTCAGGTCGTCCAGGTACAGCGGCACCGAGACCAGCATGCCCTGGCGAAAATGCCCGACCGAGGGGACGAAGATCGGCTGCCGGCGCAGCCCGGCATACAAATGGGTCTCCGGCAGGTGCTTGTGGTCCAGCCGCAGGCCGTAGAGTTCGAAGGCCGGCCCGCCGGTCTGCTCGTGCGCCTGGATCATGCTCTTGCCGCCGCCGGAATAGCCGCTGACGGCGTTGATGGTGACCGGGTAATCGGCCGGCATGATCCCGGCTTCCACCAGCGGGCGGATCAGACCAATCGCGCCGGTCGGATAGCAGCCCGGATTGGCGACCTTGCGGGCCATGGCGATGCGGTCTGCCTGGCCGGGCAGCATCTCGGCGAAACCATAGGTCCAATCGGGGTTCACCCGGTGGGCGGTGCTGGCGTCCAGGATCTTGGGGGCGGCGTTGCCCAGGCCCTCGGCCAGGGCAACGGACTCCTTCGCGGCGTCGTCCGGCAGGCACAGCACCACCAGGTCCACCTGCGCCATCATGTCGCGGCGGGCGGCGGGGTCACGGCGTCGGTCGGCGGTCAGGCTGCGCAGCGCCACATCGGGGTGCGCGGCCAGGCGGTCGCGGATCCCCAGGCCGGTGGTGCCGGATTCGCCATCGATGAAAACCGTCGCCTTCGCCATTTGCAGGCTCCTTTCGAACGCGGTGATGGTCTGAAGCTCGGCCCGGAAAAGCAAGGGGGCGGGGCCATCCCGATCGCCCAGGGCCGCGTACCAATGCCCGTACGCACAAGGAGCGGCCCCGACGGGACCGCCCCCAGACTGCAGGCCGGAAATCCCGTCAGCGCTTGCTGAACTGGAAGCTGCGTCGGGCCTTCATCTTGCCGTACTTCTTGCGCTCCACCACGCGGGAGTCGCGGGTGAGGAAGCCGGCGGCCTTCAGGATGGTGCGCAGATCGGGCTCGTAATAGGTCAGCGCGCGGGAGATGCCGTGCCGCACCGCGCCGGCCTGGCCGGACAGGCCGCCGCCGGTCACCGTGCAGTTCACATCGAACTGGTTGTAGCGGTCCGCCACCAGGAACGGCTGGGTGATCAGCATGCGCAGCACCGGGCGGGCGAAATACTGGTCCACCTTGCGGCCGTTCACGGTGATCTCGCCCTTGCCGGGCTTCACCCAGACGCGGGCGACCGCGTCCTTGCGGCGGCCGGTGGCATAGGAACGGCCCCACTGGTCGCGCTTGGGCTCGAGGCCGGTCAGGTCGGTTGCGGGGGTGGCGGGGGCTTCCTGGCCGGTGGTGGCTGCCTGCTGCGCCGCCTGCTGGGCGGCCAGGGCGTCCTTCAGGTCCGCCAGGGTGCGGGTGGTTCCGGACATCCGGGTCAGCCTCGCTTGTTCTTCGGGTTCAGGGCGGCGACGTCCAGCGGTACCGGCTGCTGGCCGTCATGCGGGTGCGTCGCGCCGCCGTAGATGTGCAGGTGCTTCATCTGCCGGCGCTGCAGCGGGCCGCGGGTGATCATGCGCTCCACGGCCTTTTCCAGCACCCGCTCCGGGTGCGCCGATTCCAGGCGCTGGCGGATGCTGCGGCCCTTGATGCCGCCCGGATAGCCGGTGTGGTAGTAGAACACCGACTGTTCCGGCTTCTTGCCGGTGACGCGCACCTTGGCGGCGTTGATCACCACGACATTGTCGCCGCAGTCCACGTGCGGCGTGAACTGGGGCTTGTGCTTGCCGCGCAGCCGGTTGGCGATGAGGGCGGCGAGGCGGCCGAGCACGACGCCCTCGGCGTCGATCAGCACCCAGTCCTTCTGCACCTCCGCCGGCTTCAGCGAGGGGGTGGTTTTCAGCATTGGGGTGGAGGTCCCTGGTAAAGAGGCGCGGGTTATCGGGGGAAAGCGTGTCTGCGTCAAGGGTTTGCCCATGTGGTAAAACAATACCACAAGAGCTGCTGCGCCGCTGCAACGTCCATGCGCCCCGCCCGGTTGCACCATCCCCGGCCAACGCGACAACATCCCGGGCAAGTGCGAATTGGAGATTCAGAATGAGCGGTACCGCCCTGCACAACGCGGACATCGACGCGGCGCTGACCGAGGCGAAGGAAGCCTATGTCGCCCGCAACCCGAAAAGCTTCTCCCGCTACGTGGAAGCCACCGCCGTGATGCCAGGCGGCAATACGCGCACGGTGCTGTTCTACCCACCCTTCCCGCTTGCCATGACCCGCGCCGAAGGCTGCCGGCTGTGGGACATGGACGGCGCGGAATACATCGACTTCCTGGGCGAATACACCGCCGGGATCTACGGCCATTCCCATCCGGTGATCCGCGCCGCGGTGGACCGCGCGCTGGACAGCGGCATCAACATGGGGGCGCACAACCTGCTGGAGGCGAAGTTCGCCCGCGCCGTGTGCGACCGCTTCGGGCTGGAGCGCGTGCGGTTCACCAACTCCGGCACCGAGGCCAACCTGCTGGCCATCACCCTCGCGCGGGTGTTCACGAAGCGCAGCAAGGTGCTGGTGTTCAACGGCGGCTACCACGGCGCGGTGTTCGGCTTCGCCGGCGGCGGGTCCCCGGTGAACGCGCCGTTCGACTACGTGCTGGCGCGCTACAACGACATCGACGGCACCCGCGCACTGATCCGCCAGCACGCCGCCGACCTGGCGACGGTGATCCTGGAGCCGATGATGGGCGGCGGCGGCTGCATCCCGGCGGAACCGGAGTTCCTGGCGATGCTGCGCGGGGAGACCGAACGGGCCGGCGCCCTGCTGATCCTGGACGAGGTGATGACCTCCCGCCTGTCGCCCGGCGGGCTGCAGAAGGTGCGGGGGGTGAAGCCCGACCTGACCACGCTGGGCAAATACGTCGGCGGCGGCATGTCGTTCGGCGCGTTCGGCGGGCGGGCGGACGTGATGGACCTGTTCGACCCGCGCCGCCCCGACGCGCTGCCGCATGCCGGCACGTTCAACAACAACCCGCTGACCATGTCGGCCGGCCTGGCCGGCATCACCGAGGTGTACACGCCGGACGCCGCGGTGGCGCTGAACGAGCGCGGCGACGCGTTGCGGGAGCGTCTGAACGCGCTGTGCCGCAAGGCGGACGCGCCGGTGCAGTTCACCGGCATCGGCTCGATGATCGCGGTGCACATGTTGCGCGGCCCGGTGCACGCGCCGGAGGACGCGGCGCGCGGCGACGCCAGGCTGAAGGAGTTGTTCTTCTTCGACATGCTGGCGCACGGAATCTGGCTGGCACGCCGCGGCATGATGGCGCTGTGCCTGCCGATCGGCGATGCGGAATGCGACCAGTTGGCGGGGGCGGTGGAGGAGTTCCTGTCCTCGCGGCGGTCCTTGCTGCAGTCCGCGGGGTAAGCGTCACCCGCCAGGGACTGCAGTGCATGGCGTGCGCGCTATCCGCCTCCGATTGCCGTCCATGCCGTGGACGCCGCCCGCCGCGGACGGACGTCGAGGGCGTGGGCGCCATCCGCCGCGCGATTTGGCAAGACGGCAGGCATGGCGGAACCGCCGTGCCCGCCCCAGGTCTCCACCACCGTCAGGAGCGTGATCCGTGAAGCCATCCGTTGCAGCCGCCATCGCCATCACCGCCGTGGGGGCGGCCGCCCTCGCCGGCAGCCGGTTCGGGCCGCAGAACGAACCGACCGACGCGTGGTACAGCCGCCTGCGCAAGCCCGCCTACACCCCCTCCGGCCGCACCATCGCCTCGGTCTGGATCGGCCTGGAGGCCCTGCTGGGCGTCACCGGCTACCGCCTGCTGCGCCAGCCGCCCAGCCCCGCGCGGTGCCAGGCCCTGGGCTTCTGGAGCGGCTGTCTCGCCTGCCTGGTCGGGTTTCCGGCCGTCTTCTTCGGCGGCCAGCGGCTGGACGCGGGGGCCGCGGTCTCCGCCGGCATGTGGGGGATGGCCGTGGGCACGATCGCGCGCGCCTGGCCGGTGGACCGGATCGCCGCCGCTGGCAACGGTGCCATTGGCGCTGTGGACCAGCTTCGCGTCCGTGCTGGGTGAGGAGATCTGGCGGCAGAACCGGACCGCCCGGCGCTGAACCCCTGGCCCCGACCTTGCCGGCCCTGCTGCTTTGCCAGCCTGGCACCGGGCGTACGCCTCGACCGCTGCCGCCGCCCTTGCGGCCGCTGCCGCGGTGAACCGCAGCGGCGAGTCCGAACGGTCCGCAGGCGGCACCCGGAAGACTGCCCCGGAACCGTCATCCTGCGGTAATAGGAATGCAAAGCAGTGCCGTTAGGCCCACCCGGATCGCAGTGCCATCCAGATCGCCCTGATTGAGGAACACGCCCATGCACCGCCGCACCCTGCTCGCCGGCACCGCCGCGCTGGCCGCCGCTCCGTTGACCCGCTCGCACGCCCAGGGCGGCAAGACCCAGATCACCTGGTGGCACGCCATGACCGGCACGCTGGCCGACGAGGTGAACCGGATCGCCAAGGCCTTCAACGCCAGCCAGGACGCGGTGGAGCTGACCGCGCTCTACAAGGGCCATTACGCCGAGGTGCTGACCGCCACCATCGCCGCCTCCCGCGCCGGCCAGGCGCCGAACCTGGTGCAGGTGTTCGAGGTCGGCACCGGCACGATGCTGGGCGCCGGCAAGGCAGTGAAGCAGGTCTGGCAACTGGCGAAGGAGACCGGCGTCCATCTCGAGCCCAAGAACTACATCGCCTCGGTGCGCGGCTATTACAGCCTGTCGGACGGGCGCATGGCGGCGATGCCGTTCAACTCCTCCACCGCGATGATGTGGTACAACAAGGACGCGTTCCACAAGGCCGGCCTGGACCCGGAAAAGCCGCCGGCAACCTGGGAGGAAGTCGAGGCCGCCGCCCGCACCATCAAGGCGAAGAACGCCGCGCCCATCCCCACCACCACGTCATGGCCAAGCTGGACGCAGCTTGAGCAGTACAGCGCGATCCACAACCTGCCCTTCGCCACCGAGGCCGACGGGTTCGACGGGCTGGGCGCCAAGCTGACCATCAACAGCAAGCCGCATGTGAAGCACATCGACCGGCTGTTGCGCATGGCGAAGGAAGGCACGTTCAAGTATTCCGGCCGTGGTTCCGCCGGCGACCCGGTGCTGGTGTCGGGCGATGTCGCGATGTCCTTCGCGTCGTCCGGCATGCGCGGCAACCTGGCGAAGAACGCCAAGTTCGCGTGGGCGGAGGCGTATCTGCCGTACGATCCGGAGATCATCAAGACGCCGCTGAACTCCATCATCGGCGGCGCCGCGCTGTGGGTGATGACAGCGCCGGACCGCACCCCGGCGGAATACAAGGCGGTGGCGCGTTTCCTGGCGTTCCTGGCCGAACCGAAGAACGACGCGGCCTGGGCGGAGCACACGGGCTATGTCCCGGTCACCCTGGCCGGTTCGGCGCTGCTGGAAAAGCAGGGGTTCTACGCGAAGAACCCGGGCAGCGAACTGCCGGTGCAGCAATTGACGCGCGGGCATGTGACCAAGAACTCGCGCGGGCTGCGCCTGGGGCGGCTGCCGGAGATCCGCAACATCATCGAGGAAGAGCTGGAGAAGGGCCTGCAGGGCAAGCAGACCGGCCAGCAGGCGATGGACGCCGCGGTGTCCCGCGGCAATCGCGTGCTGCGGGCGTTCCAGCGCGCGATGAAGGCCTAGGGGCGTGGGCATCGGGGGCGCGTGTCGGGTCCGGCCGCGCCTCCCTGATGCGACCGTGTTGCGCGCTTATCCCTGATCCATGGAACGCCGAACCGTTTTCCGCGGCCGAGCACTGCCGGCACTGCTGGTGCTGCCGCAACTGTTGCTGACCGTGTTTTTCTTCCTGTGGCCCGCCGGCGAGGCGATCTGGTACAGCACCACCGTGCAGGACCCGTTCGGCCAGGGCTCGGTCTTCGTCGGCCTGGCCAACTTCGCCGACCTGTTCCGCGACCCGCTGTACCTGCAGACCATGGCCCGCACCGCGGTGTTCTGTGCCGCGGTCGCCGCGCTGTCGATGGGCACCGCCCTGGTGCTGGCGCTGTTCGCGGACCACAAGATCCGCGGCCGGTCGGTGTACCGCACGCTGCTGATCTGGCCCTACGCCGTGGCGCCGGCGATGTCCGCCGTATTGTGGCTGTTCCTCCTCAGCCCCCGCATCGGCCTGCTCGGCCGCTGGCTGAACCGGCACGGGATCGACTGGGACTATACGATCAACGGCGGCCAGGCGCTGCTGCTGGTGATCCTGGCCAGCGCGTGGAAACAGGTGAGCTACAACTTCATCTTCTTCCTCGCCGGCCTGCAGTCGATCCCGCGCGCGGTGCTGGAAGCCGCGTCGATCGACGGCGCCCGCGGCTGGAGCCTGTTCCGCGCCATGATCTTCCCGCTGCTGGCGCCCACCACGTTCTTCCTGCTGGTGGTGAACCTGGTGTACGCCGCGTTCGACACGTTCGGGACCATCTGGGCACTGACCGGCGGCGGACCGGGCCAGGCCACGAACACGCTGGTGGTGCAGGTCTATCGCGACGGCGTGGTGAACCAGGATCTGGGCGGCTCCTCGGCGGAATCCGTGGTGCTGATGCTGGCGGTCATCGCCCTGACCGCGGTGCAGTTCCGCTTCCTGGGCCGGAAGACCGCGGCATGATCGCGCGCTGGTTCCCCGGCCGGATGGCAGCGGCATGATCGCGCGCTGGTTCCCCGCGCCGGGCGGCAGCGGCATGATCGCGCGCCGCCGAGGTCGCGCGCCACGCCGCCACCGCGGCCGGCCCGACTACCTGGCGCATGCCGTGCTGGGCCTGGGCGTGGTGCTGTTCGCGCTGCCGGTCTGGCTGGTGCTGGCGGGTTCCACCCAGAGTTCCGGCGCGATTTCCCGCGGCCAGATGTCGCTGCTGCCCAACCTGTCGGGGCTGGGCGTTTACGCGCACGTGTTGCTGCACGGCGCGGCCGGCGGTGGCGCGGTCTGGCGCATGCTGCTGATCTCCTTCGGCATGGCGATGACGATCGCACTGGGCAAGATCGTCATCTCCATCCTGTCGGCCTATGCGGTGGCGTTCTTCCGCTTCCCGTTCCGCCGCACCGCGTTCTGGCTGATCTTCATCACCCTGATGCTGCCGGTGGAGGTGCGCATCATCCCCACCTACGCGGTGATGGCCGGGTTCGGGCTGATCAACACCTTCACCGGCCTGACCGTGCCGCTGATCGCGTCAGCCACCGCGACGCTGCTGTTCCGCCAGGTGTTCACCGTGCTGCCCGACGAACTGTTCGAGGCCGCGCGCATCGACGGCGCCGGTCCGCTACGTTTCCTGTGGTCGATCGTGATCCCGGTGTCGGTGACGAACATCGCCGCGCTGTTCGTCATCCTGTTCGTGTACGGCTGGAACCAGTACCTGTGGCCGCTGCTGGTCGCCACCGATCCGCGGCTGGATACCATCGTTATCGGCATCGTGCGGATGATCGGGGCGGAGAACCAGACGGAGTGGAACGCCGTGATGGCAACCGCAGTGCTGGCGCTGCTGCCGCCCGTGGCGGTGGTGATTCTGATGCAGCGCTGGTTCGTCGCCGGGCTGACCGAGGGGGAGAAGTAATACCGGGCCGCGGGGTGTTTGACACACGGCCAGCCGTTCAACGTCGTGGCCCGTTTCAATGTCATTGCCGGTGTTGGCGGCACGGCCCGTGTCACCGTCATGGCCCGTGCAGGGAGCTGTCGTCCAATCCCGCTCTGGTCATGGCAGGACTGGCCGCCAGCGTAACGTACTACGTCGTGGCGGACGAAGGCCCGCTACCCACGACTTCGTCATGCCGTAGGCAACCCGGGTCGCGTCAAAGTTCTGGAACGGTTCCGGCTATTGGCGGAAGCCTGACACCTTCGGTGCGGGAAACCGCCCTCGCGCCCAACTCACTCAAATCCGGGGGCGGGCCGTTACGAAAGAAAGCAGGAACGCAGATGAACACAGATGGCCACAGATGAACACGGATGCTGCGGCGTGGAAGGCGGCGGCGGTGGGTCCCTCTCAGGCCCGGAACCCATCGCGGCGGCATGCCAGGGACAGTGTGCCGACGTTCAGCACAACACGAGGCAGGAGGTTTGCATGCAGATAATGTCAGCCATGGCGCGCGATGCGCGCCGGGAGGCGTGCATGGGTTTCAGTTCCATCATCACCGCGTCCTCATTCGGCAGATCGGTGCAGTACTCTATCGACGGCAACGCCGTCATGAGTAACCGTTGCCCCAAGTCGCCGCGCAATGCGCAGGCCCGCCTCGCGCTCTTCCAGCGCCAGCGCCGTCAACCTGCTCCCGAAGCCATCATCCCAGCCTGTATGCGATAACGAAGGCGCAACCGAATCCGCTCCGACACCGCAGTCCGCTCCAAAGCATCCGTGTTCATCTGCGTATCATCAGCGTTCATCTGCGTTCCCCTTCACTCCCCGCCGTCGCGCACACGAACTGCCGAAGATGAACACCAAAACAGCGCCGCATCCCGGGCAGCGCCGCAGGACCCAAGCTCAGTGCCCCTGCGCCATCCCGGCGCCCCGTGTCTCACGCCTTCAAAACCACCCACAAAACCGCCCGCCCCACGCCCGACCCAACCGCCGCACGAACGATCCCCGGATGGCGAACCCGCGCCAGCCGTGACACTGTGACCGCATGGCACGCGAGTCCCCGCCCCCCGAGATCATCGCCGCGCTCCGCCGCATGCACCTGCTCGACGCAGACACCGCGCAAGGCGAGCGCCTGACCGGCGGCGTGTCCTCCGACATCTGGTGCATCGACCTGCCCGCCGGCCCGGTCTGCGTAAAGCGCGCCCTCGCCAAGCTGCGCGTCGCGGCGGACTGGCGCGCCCCGGTGGATCGCAACATCTACGAAGCCCGCTGGATGCAGCAGGCCAACGCCGCAGTGCCCGGCGCCGCCCCCGCCCTGCTCGGCCAGGATGCGGAGTCCGGCCTGCTGGCCATGCAGTACCTGCCGCCGCACGACCATCCGCTGTGGAAGAGCCAACTGCGCGACGGCCACGCCGACCCCACCTTCGCCGCCGCGGTCGGCGACCGGCTCGGCCGCATTCACGCCGCCACCGCCGCCCAGCCGCACCTGGCCGAGGCCTTCCCCACCGACACGATCTTCTTCGACATCCGGCTGGAGCCGTACCTGGTCGCCACCGCCCGCGCGCACCCGGACCTGGCACCGCAACTGGACGCGCTGGTCGCCACCACGCAGGCCGGCAAGCACGCCCTGGTGCATGGCGACGTCAGCCCCAAGAACATCCTGGCCGGCCCGCACGGACCGGTGTTCCTGGATGCCGAGTGCGCCTGGTGGGGCGATCCGGCCTTCGACCTGGCGTTCTGCCTCAACCACCTGCTGCTGAAGTGCCTGTGGACCCCCGCGGCGCGCGACGGGTTCATGGCCTGCTTCGACGCGCTCGCCGCCGCCTACCTGCCGCACGCCGGCTGGGAGCCGGCCGCCGACCTGGAGCGGCGCGCGGCGCATCTGCTGCCCGGGTTGTTCCTGGCCCGGGTGGATGGCAAATCGCCGGTGGAGTACATCACCGCGGACGCCGACCGGAACCGCGTGCGCCGCGTCGCGCGCGCGTTGCTGCGCGACCCACCCGACCGGCTCCGCGACATCCGACAGGCATGGACAAGGGACCTCGCCGCATGACCGAGACCAGCATCGCCTTCGTGCACGGCCGCCGCGTGTGGGACAGCCGCGGCCGGCCCACGGTGGAGGCCGACGTACTGCTGGAGGGCGGCATCGTCGGCCGGGCGATCGCGCCGGCGGGGGCGTCCACCGGCTCGGGCGAGGCGCTGGACCTGCGCGACGGCGGCGACGCGTTCGGCGGCTACGATGTCCGGCGCGCGGTGCAGAACGTCAACGGCGCGATCGCCGATGCCGTCACCGGCGTGGACGTGTCCGACCAGGCGGCGCTGGACCAGCGGATGATCGATCTGGACGGCTCGCCCAACAAATCCCGCCTGGGCGCCAACGCGATCCTTGCGGTGTCCATGGCCGCCGCCCACGCCGCCGCCGCCGCCGCCGGCGTGCCGCTGTACCGCTACCTGGGCGGGCCGGATGCCGGGCTGATGCCGCTGCCGCAGATCCAGATCTTCGGCGGCGGCGCGCATGCCGGGCGACGCGTGGACATACAGGACTTCATGGTGATGTGCCCCGGCGCGGCGGATTTCGCCCAGGCGCTGGACTGGACCGCGGAGGTGTACCGCGCCGCCGGCAAGCTGATGCAGGACGCCGGCACGCTGGCCGGCGTGGCGGACGAAGGCGGCTGGTGGCCGGCCTTCGACACCAACGAGCAGGCGCTGGAAACCCTGGTGCGCGCCATCGAACGCGCCGGCTTCCGGCCCGGCACGCAGGTCGGCATCGCGCTGGACATCGCCGCCTCGGAATTCGGCCGCGGCGGCAAATACAAGCTGGCGCTGGACGGCCGGGAACTCGACAGCGAGGCGATGGTGAAGCTGCTGTGCGGCTGGATCCGCCGCTATCCCATTCTGTCGATCGAGGACCCGCTGGCCGAGGACGACGCCCCCGGCTTCGCCGCCTTCACCGCCGAGGTCGGCAAGCGCGTGCAGGTGGTGGGCGACGACTTCCTGGTCAGCGACGCCGCCCGCGTGCGCGAAGCCGCCGTGCGCGGCGCGGCGAACACGGTGCTGCTGAAACCCAACCAGCGCGGCACGCTGACGGAATGCCTGAACGCGTGGAAGGCCGCGCAGGAGGTAGGGTTTTCCGGCATCGTGTCTGCCCGCTCCGGCGAAACCGAGGACACCACCATCGTGCATCTCGCGGTGGGCTGGGGCGTCGGGCAGTTGAAGGTCGGCAGCTTCGCCCGCAGCGAACGCATGGCCAAATGGAACGAGGCCCTGCGCGTCGAGGAAGCGCTCGGCCCGCGTGCGCAGTTCGCCGGCGGCAAGGTGCTGGGGCGTTCGAAAAAAGAATGAAGGTGCTGTTCCACTACGCGGCCGGCCCGGACCTGTCGGCACGGCTCGCCGCGGTGCCGCGGCTGGATATCGCGGTGTGCCCGGAAGCCGACGACGCACGCCTGATGCAGGTGCTGCCGGACACCGACGTGCTGTGGCACGTGCTGAAGCCCTGCACCGCGGACATGATCGCCGCCGCGCCCCGGCTGCGGCTGATCCAGAAGATCGGCGTCGGGGTGAACACGATCGACCTGGAGGCCGCCAAGGCCCGCGGCATTCCGGTGTGCAACCTGCCGGGCACGAATGCCCGCGCGGTGGCGGAGATGACGCTCGCGCTGATGCTGGCGACGCTGCGCCGGGTGCCCCGGTTCGACGCGTCGCTGCGCAACGGCATCTGGTCGGACCCGCTGCTGCAGGACGGGCTTGGGGAGTTGGGCGGGCGCACCGTGGGGCTGGTGGGGTATGGCGCCATCCCCCGCCTGCTGGCGCCGGTGCTGGCCGCGATGGGGTGCCGGGTGCTGTACACCGCCCGCAGCCCCCGCGATGACGCGCTGGGCGAATGGCGGTCGCTGGACGCGCTGCTGTCGGAGTCCGACGTGGTCAGCCTGCATGTGCCGCAGACGCCGGAGACCACCAACATGATCGACGCCGCGGCACTCGCGCGGATGAAGCCGGACGCCGTGCTGGTCAACACGGCGCGCGGCGGCCTGGTGGATCAGGCCGCGCTGGTGCAGGCGTTGCGCGACGGCCGGCTGGCCGCGGCGGGGCTGGACGTGTTCGCGCAGGAACCGCCGGATGCCGACGACCCGCTGCTGCGGCTGCCCAACGTCGTGGTGGCACCGCATGTGGCATGGCTGACCACAGGCACATTCGATCGCAGCTTCACCCTGGCCGCGGAGAACTGCCGGCGCCTGCAGGCGGGGGAAGCGCTGCTGCACCGCGTGGTTTGATCGTCGGCGTCAGGGCGCCGGCGTTACGGTCTCAACCGATGCAGCCCGGCGTGGCGCCGGCACCGTCTCTGCAACGATACAACGCGGATGGCATCCCGGCACCGCCGCTCGGCATCACGCCGGGCGGCCGGCCGAGGCGCGCGCATCCGGCCGCCGCACCGGCTCGATCCGTCGCAGCGCCTCGCGGCTGAGCGCCAGCAGCGGCCGTTCAAGGACGACGAAGCTGATCCACCCCCACACCAGTGCCGCGGTCACCGCCACCGCCACCATCGCCATGCGGTGCAGCGTATCCGGCGCCCCGATGACACTCTCCCAGATCCAGCCGACGGCGCCCAGCGTGAGGAGATGCGACAGATAGAGCGAATACGACGCGTCGCCGACTTTCACGAACACGCCTGGCGCCCGCCGGGTCGCCCGCTCCCAGCCCAGCGCGCCGATCAGCAGCAGGCTCGCGGCGGTGCCGAACACCAGGACCCGGGTCCAGGCAAGCTCCGGCGTGGTCAGCGGCGCCGTGCCAAAGGTGTAGGCGCCGGCGCAGAAAACGGCACCGGCAGCCAGCAGGCAGCCCGTGCCCGCCCACCGGTTCACACCAGCGGCCAGGCGCGCGATGAAGCAACCGGCGATGAACTCGAGATTGAGCGGACTGACCAACAGGGACAGCAGCGGCGCATCGCTGCCCGGTCGCAGAAGCAGGTTTCCCGCAGCCACGACAAGCCCCCACGCCGTCAGTACCGCCACACCGCGCCAGCCATGCATGAACGGCAAAACCGCGGTGAACACCAGATAGAAATAGAGCTCGAATGACAGCGTCCAGGCCACGATCAGCAACTGATTCTCGTCCGGCAGGAGCAGGAAGGAGCTCAGCAGGTTGGGGCCGCCCTGAGCGTCGTCCGGTGCCGCCGGCCGGGTGATGAACACCGGCAACAGCAGCAACAGATACAGCCAGTACAACGGATAGATCCGGGTGAAGCGGCGCACCAGGAAACGCCACCCGTCCCCTGGCCGCGGGGCGCGGCCCAGGGTCATGGCGGTCATGATGAAGCCGCTGATCACGAAGAACAGATCGACGCCGCTCGCGCCGAGCTCCAGATGTTCGGTGGTGAGGGGATCTCCGGGCAGGTGCTTGCGTTCGACCATCACCAGGTGGGCCAGCACCACCGCGAACGCCGCGACACCCCGCAGAATTTGGACGGAGTGCAGTTGCCGGTCCACCATTCAGTCTCCACCCGCACGTCCGCGCCGCATAGGGACGCCCTGCACGACGAGTTATGCTGAGCGCCACAACGGCTCAAAGAGGGTAACGCGTCAGGGAACGCTCTCACCAAATTAAGCTTCTGAAATGTACTTCACACAGATTTCATGACGTCCGATGAATGTCGTGAATAACCTCGGTTTTTCGGTGATTCGAAAGACTATTTCGCACGACATCTTTGGTTCAATTCCTGATGCGCTGAAAGCCGCAACTCCCGGCGCGCGGGCATCCCGGCCCAAACGCCCGTCCGGCGGCTCGCCGCGAGTTCGCGGCGGAACGGGCACAAGGTGTGCTGCGGGAAAGCAGCGACTGGCCGGCACGCACTCACGCAGGTTGCCCGCTGCCCCGTCCCGTTGGATGTTGGCCCCGCTCGAACCAACCCGCCCGACCCGACCACCGCCGAGGAGCCCGCACGATGACCAACCCCGCCACGCTCGACTACGCGCTGCCCGGCCTGGAACAGCCGGCGGAAATCGTGGTGGACCGCTGGGGCATCCCGCACATTCGCGCGCAGTCGCAGCACGACGTGTTCTTCGTGCAGGGCTTCAACATCGCCCGCGACCGCCTGTTCCAGATCGACCTGTGGCGCAAGCGCGGCCTTGGCCGGATGGCGGCCGATTACGGCCCCGGCTTCCTGGCGCAGGACCGCGCGGCCCGGCTGTTCCTGTACCGCGGCGACATGGATGCCGAGTGGTCGGCCTACGGCAACCCCGACGCGCACGCGATCTGCGCGGCCTTCGCCGCCGGGATCAACGCCTATATCGATCTGGCCGAGCGGGATGCGTCGCTGCTGCCGCCGGAGTTCGCGGCGATGAACATCCGTCCGGCCCGCTGGCAGGCGGAGGACGTGGTCCGCGTCCGCAGCCACGCGCTGTGCCGCAACGTGGAATCCGAAGCACTCCGCGCCCGGGTCGCCGCCCGCGCCGACCTGGACACCGACCGCGTGCGCCGCTCGATCGAGCCGCCGTGGGAGCTGCGCATCCCGGAGGGCCTGAACCCCGCCGACATCCCGCCGGAGGTGCTGGACGTGTACTGGCTGGCGGTGGCCGAACCCGACATCAGCCCAGAGCGCGTCGCAGCCAGGCCCGCCGACGCCTGGCGCTGGACCAAGGTGAACGACCTGAAGGAGGTCATCCAGGACATCGAGGCGGAAGGATCGAACAACTGGGTGGTCGCGCCGTCGCGCACCGCCACCGGCCGGCCGATCCTGGCCTCCGACCCGCACCGCACCTACCAGATGCCGTCGGTGCGCTCGGTGGTGCACCTGACCTGCCCCGGCCTGGACGTGATCGGCGCCACCGAGCCGCCCACGCCCGGCGTGTTCATCGGCCACAATGACAGGCTGGCGTTCGGCCTGACCATCTTCCCGATGGATCAGGAAGACCTGTACGTGTACGAAACGCATCCCGACGACCCGAACCAGTACCGCTACGGCGACGGCTGGGAGCGCATGCGCCTGGTCGAGGAACACGTCGAGGTCCGCGGCATGGCGCCGCAGACGGTGCGGCTGAGGTTCACCCGCCACGGCCCCGTGGTGCATGAGGACACGGCGAAGCGCCGCGCCTTCGCCATCCGCTCGGTGTGGTCGGAACCGGGGACATCCGCCTACATGGGCCGCCTCGCCTATATGGGCGCGCAGTCGGTGCAGCAGCACGGGCAGGCGCTGCGCCACTGGTCGGCGCCCACGGTGAACCAGATCGCCGCCGACGTGGACGGCACGATCGGCTGGTGGGCGGTGGGCAAGGCGCCGCGCCGGCCGAACTGGGACGGGCTGCTGCCGGTGCCGGGCGACGGTCGTTACGAATGGGACGGGTTCCACCCGCTGGAGGCCCTGCCCCGCCGGATCAATCCGCCGCGCGGCTACGTCGCCACCGCCAACGAAATGAACATCCCCCCCGACTACCCCGCCCTGGACCGCAAGCTCGGCTTCGAATGGGCGGAGCACTCCCGCGCCCGGCGGGTGCACGCGGTGCTGGACGACCAGCCGCAGCACACCGTGGCAGACTCCATGGCGCTGCAATGCGACGTGTTCTCGATCCCCGCCCAGCGCATCGGCCGGCTGCTTGGCGGCATCAGCAATGTCTCCGGCGACCTGGGCACCGCACTGACGATGCTGCGCCGCTGGGACCACTACCTGCACTGCGACTCCCCGGCCGCCGCGCTGTTCGAAGTGTGGTGGGTCAAGCACCTGAAGCCGGCGCTGATCCAGGGCCTGGCGTCCGACCCGCAATTGCGCAAGCTGCTGTCGCCGGGCGACAACGAAACGCTGCTGGCAATGCTGGAACAGGCCGAACCGGCGCTGCTGGACGTGCTGCTGCCGGACACGCTGACCGCCGCCTTCGCCCACTGCCGCACGCTGCTGGGCGCCGACCCGTCGCAGTGGCAATGGGGCCGGCTGCATCACGGCTATTTCCGGCATCCGCTGTCGCGCGTGGCCCCGGCGAAGGGGTTGCGGGACATCGGGCCGCTGGCGATTGGCGGCTCGGGGTCCACGCCGATGAACACCACCTATCGCGCCACCGACTACCGGCTGACGGTGGGGGCGTCGTTCCGCATGGTGGTGGACGTGGGCAACTGGGACGCAAGCATGGTGATCAACACGCCGGGCCAGTCGGGCAACCCGAACTCCCCGCACTATGACGACCTGGCGCCGCTGTGGGCGCGCGGTGAGTACGTGCCGATGCTGTACTCACGGGACGCGGTGGACGCCGCGGCGGAGCTGCGGATCGCGTTGCGGCCGGCGGGGTAAGTCCGGCCCGCACGGGATCAGACCGTAGGCAGTCCTTTATCGGCGCAATCGGAAAAGGGGCAATGGAATTTGCCCCGGAGTCATGGCCGGGCGTGACCCGGCCATCCACCCGAAATGATCGGGCAATCTCCGTCCTGCTGCGACCCGATCGTTCCCGGGCAGATGGCCGGGTCAAGCCGGGCCATGACTTTTCCTGGTCCGGACCGGACCAGACTGGACAGATGTGGACTGGCCTGGCCTGCCTTGGACTGGTTCGGACCGGTCGCGCCCGAGCCGCCGCGCCGCGCCACCTTCCTCTGGCCCCGCTCCCCCCCAGGCGGCACAATGCCGGCAAACAAGCGCATGGGAGAGCGTTCATGACCCAGTCCCCGAGCTACGTGCACGGCGCCGCCGCCGTTCCTCTGATCGGCGAGACGGTCGGCGCCAATCTCGACCGCACCGTCGCCCGCTGGGGCGACCGCCCCGGCCTGATCGTGCGCCAGCAGGGCGTGCGCTGGAGCTACCGTGAGCTGGGCGAGAAGGTGGACGCCTTCGCCGCCGGCCTGGTGGCGATGGGGCTGGAACCGGGCGACCGCATCGGCATCTGGTCGCCCAACAATTCCGAATGGGTGGTGACCCAGTTCGCCACCGCCAAGGCCGGGCTGATCCTGGTGAACATCAACCCCGCCTACCGCCTGGCCGAACTGGAATACGCGCTGAACAAGGTCGGCTGCCGCGCGCTGATCACCGCCACCAGCTTCAAGACCAGCGACTACATCGGCATGATCAACACGCTGGCGCCGGAACTGCGCACCAGCCAGGCCGGGCGGTTGCGGGCGGAAAAGCTGCCGTCGCTGGAAATGGTGATCCAGATCGGCCCGGAAACGGCGCCCGGCGCCATCCCGTTCGACCGCATCTACGGCATGGGCGCCGCGTCCCACCGCGCCCGGCTGGCGGAGCTGGCCGGAGAGCTGCAGTTCGACGACGCGATCAACATCCAGTTCACCTCCGGCACCACGGGCGCGCCGAAGGGCGCCACGCTGACGCACCACAACATCCTCAACAACGGCTACTTCATCGGCGAGGCGATGAAGCTGACCGAGCAGGACAAGCTTTGCATCCCGGTGCCGCTGTACCACTGCTTCGGCATGGTGCTGGGCAACCTGGCCTGCACCACGCACGGCGCGGCGATGGTGTATCCGGGCGAAGGCTTCGATCCGCTGGCCACGCTGCAGACCGTCTCCGAGGAACGCTGCACCGGCCTGCACGGCGTGCCCACCATGTTCATCGCGCAGCTCGAGCATCCGGATTTTTCGAAGTTCGACCTGTCGTCGCTGCGCACCGGCATCATGGCCGGCGCGCCCTGCCCGACCGAGGTGATGCGGCGCTGCATCGCGCAGATGCACCTGGGCGAGATCACCATCGCCTACGGCATGACGGAAACCAGCCCGGTCAGCACGCAGACCACCACCGACGACCCGCTGGAACGCCGCGTATCCACCGTCGGGCGCGTGCATCCGCACGTGGAGGTGAAGATCATCGACACCGAGGGAAAGATCGTCCCCCGCGGCACCTCCGGCGAATTCTGCACCCGCGGCTACTCCGTCATGCTCGGCTACTGGAACGACGACGAACGCACCGCACAGGCGATCGACCCTGGCCGCTGGATGCACACCGGCGACCTGGCGGTGATGGACGAGGACGGCTACTGCAACATCGTCGGCCGCATCAAGGATATGGTGATCCGCGGCGGCGAGAACGTGTATCCGCGGGAAATCGAGGAGTTCCTCTACCGCCACCCGAAGATCCAGGACGTGCAGGTGTTCGGCGTGCCCGACCAGCGCTACGGCGAGGAAATCTGCGCCTGGATCAAGCTGCGCGCCGGCGCGTCACTCACCGCGGAGGAGGTGCGGGCGTTCTGCCGCGACCAGATCGCGCACTACAAGGTCCCGCGGCATATCCGCTTCGTGGAGGAGTTCCCGATGACCGTCACGGGGAAGATGCAGAAGTTCGTCATGCGTGAGCGGATGACGGCGGAGCTGGGCGTGCAGGAGGCGGAGACGGCGTAGGTGGTTTCGTGTGAAACCGGCCTCTCGTCAGCAATCGACGGAACCCCCGGGGCGCCAGAACGGCTCGCAATCACCGCGGTTACACCAACCCGCGTATCGTTTGGCACACGAACGGCCATTCAGCGTCATGGTCGGCGAAGGCCGGCCATCCACGACTTGCTCTGTTGCCATCAGTAAAGTCGTGGGGGACGACCCTGCGCCCGCCACGGCGGTTGGGCCAGTGATAAAGGGACAATGATTGCGCGGGATGCAATTACACGGCAGTCCCCGGTGCAGCATGGTCCCGGCACAGCATCACCCCGGTACAGATGCGTCATGGCCGGCCCCCGAGCCGGCCATCCACCCCGGAACGATCGGGTCGGGCTGCTGCGTGCCGGCGCGGTCTGACGGGGGCAGATGGCCGGCTCGGGGACCGGCCATGACGCGGTTGTACGGGACCACCGCAGCTTTCCGACTGCCCGAGGGAACCCGTTTCGTTTGGAACGATGCGTCGCGCATGACGAAGACGTGGATGGCCGGCCTGCGCCGACCATGACGCCATTGATCCGACGCCAACGGATCGATCCCAGCCAACGGATCAATCCCACAAGCAAAGCGTACCACGTCGTGGCGGGCTGCCGGTCGGTCCGCACGCTCGGATCAATCCGCCGTCCAGCCGCCGTCCACCACCACGCTCTGCCCGGTGACATAGGACGCGGCGTCCGACGCCAGGAACACCGCCGCGCTGCCCATCTCCCGCGTGGTGCCGAAGCGGCCCATCG
Organism: uncultured Alphaproteobacteria bacterium; assembly: GCA_963721065.1. Lineage (GTDB taxonomy): Bacteria > Pseudomonadota > Alphaproteobacteria > Acetobacterales > Acetobacteraceae > CAWBLP01. The sequence continues at coordinate 1,071,376 of CAVRHO010000002.1, read as the reverse complement.
GGACGTGGTCCAGGAACGGCTTGCCCAGCGTTTCGTGCGACAGCAGACCGTGCGTCAGGTCGGTGTCCACGTAGCCCGGCGCCAGGCAGTTCACCCGCACGCCGCGCTTGGCCCAGTCCAGCGCCAGGCCCTTGGTCATCATCTCGACCCCGCCCTTCGACGCGCAGTACGGCACGGACTTCACCAGCCCGACATGCCCCGCCACCGAGCTGACATTGATGACGGAGCTGCCGCGCTCCATCGCCATTCCGATATGCTTGCAGCAGAGGAAGGTGCCGGTCAGGTTGGTGTCGAGGATGTTGTGCCAGTCTTCCAGGCTGACCTTCTCGATCCCCTTCCAGATCGGGTTCACGCCCGCATTGTTCACCAGCACGTCGATCTTGCTGTAGCGCGACAGCACCGCGTCGCGCAGCCCGATCACCTCGTCTTCCTTCGTCACGTCCGCCACATGCGTGCGCGCCCGCGCGCCGATCGCATCGGCGGTGCGGTCCAGCGTTTCCTTCGTGCGGCCGGACAGAATGACGATGGCGCCATGCCGCGCGAGGGCCTCGGCGATGCCGCGGCCGATGCCGCGGCCGGCGCCGGTAACGATGCAGATCTTGCCGGTCAGGTCGAAGTCACTACTCACCAGTTAGCTCCGTGACGCGCGATACGCTGTGCGATGCTCCAACGATGCACTTCCGAGGGGCCGTCGTAAATCCGGAAGCCCCGCACCTCCCGGAAGATGCGTGATACCAGCGTTTCGCCAGTGACGCCCTGGCCGCCCAGCACCTGCACGCAGCGATCGACCACGCGCCAGACGGCTTCCGAGCACACCACCTTGGACATGGACGATTCAGCGCTGCCGCGGCTCCCCTGGTCCAGCGTCCAGGCGGTGTGCCAGATCGACAGGCGGCTCATGCGGATGTCGATCTCGTTGTCGGCCAGCATGAAGCCGACGCCTTCATGGTGCACCAGCTTGTTGCCGAACACCTCCCGCCGGCGGGCATAGTCGGTGGCGATGTCGTGCGCTCGGCGGGCGGCGCCGAGCCAGCGCATGCAGTGGGTGAGGCGCGCGGGGGCCAGGCGCACCTGGGCGTAGCGGAAGCCCTTGCCGGGCTCGCCCAGGATATCGCCGGCGGGCACGCGGAGATTGTTGAAGCGCACCACGCCGTGGCCGCCGGCGAAGGCCTGGTCCAGGCTATCCATCGAACGGACGATCTCGATGCCGGGCGTGTCCATGTCGGCCAGGAACATGGTGGCGTTCCCGTCCTCGCCCTTTGCCATGATGATGGCGAAGCTGGCGCCCTCGGCGCCGGTGATGAACCACTTGGTGCCGTTGATGACGTAGTGGTTGCCGTCCAGCACCGCGGTGGTGTTCAGCGCGGACGGGTCCGAACCGGCGCCGGGCGCGGGCTCCGTCATGCAGAAGCAGGAACGGATCTTGCCCGCGGCAAGCGGGCGCAGCCAGCGTTCCTTCTGCTCGTCTGTGGCGACCTGTTCCAACAGGTGCATGTTGCCTTCGTCGGGGGCGAAGATGTGCATCGCGACGGGGCCGAGCAGGGAGTAGCCGGATTCCTCGAAGACGACGGCCTTGGCGACGTGGTTAAGGCCCAGGCCGCCGTATTCGGTGCCGACATGCGGAGCGACCAGGCCGGCCTCGGCGGCCAGTGCGACCAGTTCGCGACGGAACTCCTCCGTCGGACCGTGCGCGGTCTGCCGTTTGTCGTTTTCCAGCGGGATGATCTTGTCGCGGATGAACGCGCGCGTGCGCTGCTGAAGGTCCTGGAGTTCGGGGGAGAGGGAGAAATCCATTGGCGACGCTTCCTAGGCTTTGGCGGCAGGGTCGAAGTGGGACTGCGGGGAAGGAGGGGAACCGGGAAACGCGGAGACTCTCCCCTCGCCTGGCGCGAACGGGCTTTGTGGGGGGAGCCACGCGTCAGCCCGCCAACGGGGGCGCACTGTCCCGGAGACGCCGAATGTCGCGTTGCGGCCGCATGGAATTGTGTCGATTCCGCGGAGAGTCGCGTCGATCCCGAACAGGGGTGTGTCGGTCCCGCACCGAATCCCGCAGAGCCCGTACAGAGGCGCGTCGGCCGCCCGTACAGGGTCGCGTCGGCCCTGGACAGAGACGCCTCGGCCCCGTACAGGGTCGCGTCGGCCCTGGACAGAGACGCCTCGGTCCCGTACAGAGGTGTCATGGCCGGTCTTGAGCCGGCCATCCACCCGGCAACGATCGGGTCGCCTTGCCGCCTGCACGCTCCGACGGGGGCAGATGGCCGGCTCGGGGGCCGGCCATGACGCGGTTGTACGGGATCCGCACGCCAGACTTCATGGCTGTCGATACGGCTATCGGTGGTCCATCCCGCGCTCATGGGCTCAGAACGCCCGCCCCTGCGCGATCTCATGCGTGAACTCCAGAATTCCGGTGCCGATCGCGCTCAGCGGCGCGTAGCGCGGGTCGGTGGTGGCGCCGGTGCGGTAGCGCAGGCCCAACTGCAGGAAGATCACGCTGAGCTTGTACATCGCCAGCACGCGGTAGAACAGGAAGTCCGACACATCCCGCCCGGTGATCCGCGCGTATTCCGCGACTGCCTGCTGGCGCGGCCACAGGCACGCCTCGTCCGCCGGCATCTGCTGCATGTCATGCATGGCCCAGGGATCATCGGCGTGGATCCAGTAGCTCAGCAGCGTGGCGAAATCGAACAGCGGGTCGCCGCGGGTGCCCTGGTCCCAGTCCACCACCGCGACCGGCGCGAAATCCGCCGGGTTCAGGATCATGTTGTTCAGCTTGAAGTCGTTGTGCAGCAGGCCCGGCTTGCCGTCCGGCACCTGGTGCTGCTCCAGCCACGCGCCGACATCGACGTGCAGGGCGTCGGTCCCGTCCTCCTTCGCCGCCAGGCCGCGCTTGCGCCAGCCGGCGACGGCGCGGCCCAGGAAGCCCGCCGGACGCCCCAGGTCGTCCAGCCCGACCGCCGCGGTGTCCACGCCGTGGATCGCCGCAATCGTCTCCAGCAGCACGTGCGACAGCCGGTCACCGATCTCCGGACGGTGCGCCAGGTCCGCCGGCATGTGCTCGCGGATCACCAGGCCGGGCCGGTATTCCAGCAACTGGAACGGCTGCCCGACCACCGAGGCATCGGTGCACAGGTGCAGGCTGCGCGGCACGAAGGGCAGCGCGTCGGGCAGACGCGACAGAATGCGGTGTTCCCGCGCCATGTCGTGGCTGCCGGCCGGCAGTTCCCCCATGGGCGGGCGGCGCAGCACGTACGGCTTGCCATCGACCTGCACCAGGTAGTTCAGGTTGGCCAGCCCGCCGGCGAACTGTCGCGGCGGCGGGTCCTGATCCAGCCGCATGCCCTGCGTGGCAAGGTACGCGCGCACGGCCGCCCAGTCGAGCGGCACGCTCTGGTCCGGGGTGCGCAGATCGGCTTGCGTCGCGTCGGCCACGGGGCCTCCTGTTCCGATGGGGACGGCGCGGCTACAGATAGCCGAACCAATCCCACTGATACAGGAGACGCGCCATGCTGCAACCGGCCGAGGTCACCCGCGCCACCGTCCTGGGCGCCGGAACGATCGGCGCCAGTTGGGCCGCATGGTTCCTCTCGCGCGGCCTGCGGGTCACCGTCTGGGACCCCAACCCGACAGCCGAGGACTACGTGCGCCGCTACGTCGCCAACGCCTGGCCGACGCTGGAGCGGCTGGGCATGACGGACAACGCGTCGCCGGATGCCTGGCGGTTCGTGACCACGCCGCAGGACGCGGTGCGCGAGGCCCAGTTCGTGCAGGAAAACGCGCCCGAACGCATCGCGGTCAAGCGCCAGTTGTTCGCGGACCTGGCGGAGGCGCTGCCGGCGGACGCGATCCTGGCATCCAGCACCTCCGGCCTGATCATGAGCGACATGCAGGCCGGATCGCCCTACGCGGCCCGCATGGCGATCGGCCACCCGTTCAACCCGCCGCACCTGATCCCGCTGGTCGAGGTCGTGGGCGGCAAGGACACCGCGCCGGAAACGGTGCGCTGGTGCCTGGACTTCTACCGCCACATCGGCAAGCAGCCGATCCACATCCGCAAGGAGGCCGCCGGCCACCTGGCCAACCGCCTGCAGGCGGCGCTGTGGCGCGAAGCGGTCAGCGCCGTGGCTTCGGGGCTGGCGAGCGTGGAGGACGTGGACACCGCGATCACCGCCGGCCCCGGCCTGCGCTGGGCGATCTTCGGCCCGCACATGACGTTCCACCTGGGCGGCGGCGAGGGCGGCATGCCGCACATGCTGCGGCAGTTCAAACCGGCCTTCGAAGCCTGGTGGAGCACGATGACCACGCCCGCGCTGGACGAGGCCGTGTGTCGGCAGATCATCGAGGGCGTCGATGCCGAGGCGGGCGGCCGCAGCCTCGACGAACTGGCACGCGACCGGGACGCGAAGCTGGTGGCGCTGTTGGAACTGGTCGGGCGCCGGGCGGAATAGACAGGTTGGCCGGTGCGGGGCGTCGCGCCGGTCAGTGCAGCCACAGCAGCAGGATGGCCCACAGCGAAGCGGAAATCAGCAGACCTGTTACGATTCCCTCGGCGGGCAACGGGTTCGGGCGGGTAACGGCGATCGCACGGGCTCGCGGCTTCTGACGCATCATGAGATCCTCCGTTGGGTGATCCGGCGGCGCCTGTGGGCCGGCCGGTGATGGTTCGGATACGGGCCATTAGGCGCGAAACGGGGCTTTCGTTCCGCCAGGCCGGTCACAAACCGACGACCCGTGCAGCACGCCCGATACGGAGTCACGCGCTATCCGCGTTGCGTTCGACACCCCGTTGTGGCGGCCGGAGCGCCGGGCCACACTCCCGCCGATTATGGCGACACCTTCAGACCCGGCCGTCCGGCGACTGATGTTGTTCTTCGCGGTGGTATACACCGTGGAAGGCATCGGCCAGGCCAAGGTCGGCATCGTCTGGCAGCCGCTGACGCACTTCCTGAAGGAGGTGCACGGCTGGACGCCGCTGCAGGTATCCGCCTGGCTGGCGATCCTGGACGTGCCCTGGATCGTGAAGCCGGCCTGGGGCGTGATCTCCGACTTCCTGCCGCTGTTCGGCTACCGGCGGCGCAGCTACCTGCTGATCGCGAACACGGCCGCGGTGGCGGCCTTCGTCTGGGTGGCCCAGGAAATCGCCCCCACCGCGATCGTGTTCGCACTGCTGCTGACCTCCATCGCCATGGCCGTGTCCAGCACGCTGTGCGGCGCGCTGCTGGTGGAGAACGGCCAGAGGCACGGCACCAGCGGCGCGTTCGTCAACCAGCAATGGCTGTGGTTCAACGTCGCCCTGATGCTCGCCACGTTGCTCGGCGGTGTCCTGGTGCAGGTTCTGTCGCCAACGGGCGCGCTGCACGCCGCCGCACTGATCGCCGCCGCGGCGCCGTTGGCTGTGCTGGCCGGGCTGACGCTGGTGCGGGAGGAGACGGTACGGCTCGATCCGGCTGCCTTGCGCCGCAGTGCCCGGGCATTCGCCGCGGCGTTCCGCAGCCGGGCGCTGTGGCTCGTGGCGATATTCCTGTTCTGCTATTATTTCAGTCCCGGGTTCGGTACGCCGCTGTATTTCTACATGACCGACCGGCTGGCATTCTCGCAGGGATTCATCGGGGCGCTGGCATCGGTCAACGCCCTGGGGTGGATCGCCGGCGGGCTGCTGTACCGCTGGGTGCTGGCCGGCGTGCCCACGGGACGGCTGCTGCGCCTGTCGATCCTGTGCGGCACCGCCAGCACGCTCGCCTATCTCGGCATGGTGGACCCGGTCAGCGCAGTGCTGGTGTATTTCGCCGCCGGCGTCGCCGGCATGATCGCCAACATCGCCACCCTGACGCTCGCTGCGGATCACTGCCCGCCCGGCGCCGAGGGTTTCGCCTTCGCCGGACTGATGTCGGTGATGAACCTGGCCATTCCGCTTGCCGACACAATTGGATCATTCCTCTACGAGCACGTCTTCCACGCGACGCTGGGACCGCTGATCGTGGTTTCGGCACTGTTCACCGCCTGCGTGCTGGGGCTGATGCGGCTGTTCGGCATCGAACGGATGCCGGCCGCGCCGGCCACCGCCGGATAGCGTTACCGGCGCAACGGACCGCCGGCGCCCGTGCTCCGATGCCGAGCAGATCATCGTTCGTCAATTTTTTCGGACCCCCAACATGCAGATCTCGCTTGACCGGAACGCACATGTCTGTTGCTGTTTCGGACAAGGGAGAACTTCACGAAGCATCCGTTCTCAATCGGATGCTCGCAACGCGGTGCGGGAGACAGCGATGACCGACGATTTGCAGGGCCTGATCAATCGCGTGAAACAGGGCAGCCTGTCGCGCCGCGGCTTCATCCGGCGCATGGCAGCCGTCGGGCTGACCGCTCCGCTGGCGAACCAGTTGCTTGCCGTGGGCGGCGTGGCCATGGCGGCGCCCAATCCCGGGTTCGAGTACAAGCCCACCAAGCGCGGCGGCGGCGGCACACTGAAACTGCTGTGGTGGCAAGGGCCCACGCTGCTCAATCCGCATTTCGCCGTCGGCACGAAGGACCAGGACGGGTCCTATCTGTTCTACGAACCGCTCGCGGTGTGGGATGCGGATGCCAACCTGGTGCCGGTGCTGGCCGCGGAAATTCCCAGCCGCGACAACGGCGGCCTGTCGGCCGACGGCAAGACGGTGACCTGGAAGCTGAAGCAGGGTGTGAAATGGCACGACGGCAAGCCGTTCACCGCCGATGACTGCGTGTTCAACTGGAAGTTCGCCAGCGATCCGCAGACCGCCGCCGTCACCTCGGGCGTGTACAGCGACCTGAAGGTCGAAAAGGTCGACGACCACACCATTCGCGTGGTGTTCGACAAGCCGACGCCGTTCTGGGCCACCGCCTTCGTCGGCTATTACGGGATGATCATTCCGAAGCACATTTTCGAACCGTATATCGGCGCCAAGTCACGCAACGCGCCCGCCAACCTGCACCCGATCGGCACCGGCGCGTACAAGTTCCGCTCCTTCCAGCCGGGCGCGCTGGTTACCGGCGACATGAACCCGGACTACCACCAGCCGAACCGCCCCTATTTCGACGCCGTGGAAATGAAGGGCGGCGGTGAGGCCGTGGCCGCGGCCCGCGCGGTGCTGCAGACCGGGGAATACGATTTCTCCTGGAACCTGCAGGTGAAGGACCAGATCCTGAAGCGGATGGAACGGAGCGGCAAGGGCCACATCACCCTGGCGGCCGGCTCCAACATCGAGCACGTCCAGCTCAACCACACCGACCCCAACAAGGAGGTCGATGGCCAGCGCTCCAGCATCAAGACCAAGCACCCGACGCTGAGCGACCCGGCGGTGCGGCAGGCGCTGTCGCTGCTGATGGACAAGGATTCGATCCAGAAATACATCTACGGCCGCACCGGCAAGGCCACGGCCAATTTCGTCAACGGCCCGGACCAGTTCGTATCGAAAACCACGCACTGGGAATTCAACATCAAGAAGGCGAACGAGATCCTGGACAAGGCCGGCTACAAGCGCGGGTCCGACGGGATTCGTGCCAAGAACGGCCACAAGCTCCACTACCTCTATCAGACCTCGATCAACCAGCCGCGCCAGGAGACGCAGGAGATCGTCAAGCAGGCCTGCCTGAAGGCCGGCATCGGCATCGAGATCAAGGCTGTCCTGGCGTCGGTGTTCTTCTCCTCCGACGTGGGCAACCCCAACACCTACCCCAAGTTCTACGCCGACCTGCAGATGTACACGACCACCGAAGGCCAGCCGGATCCGGGCAAGTGGCTGCGGCAGTTCCTGTCCACCGAGGTGGCGCAGAAGGAGAACAAGTGGCAGGGCCGCAACATCACGCGGTGGCAGAACCCGAAATACGACGCGCTGTGGAAGCAGTCGGAAAACGAGCTGGATCCGGTGAAGCGGGCGCAGTTGCTGATCGACTGCAACAACATGGTGGTCAACGACGTTGTGGTGATCCCGCTGATCTTCCGCCTGCGCGTCTCCGGAATGACCACATCGCTGCGCATGCCGACCAGCAGCGGATGGGACGACGATTGCTCCAATGTCGCCAACTGGTACAAAGTCGAGAGCACCTAGCGTTAATGGATGAATACTCCCGACCGTCGGTGACCCGCCAGGCGTCGCCGACGGTCACCGGCCTGCCACGGCGGAGCAGCCGATGTCACGTGCCTACGTAATCCGCCGCCTGCTGTTCGCGATTCCCAGCCTGCTGGCCATCAGCCTCGTGCTGTTCACCGTGCTGGCGCTGGCGCCGGGCGACCCGTTCGGCGAACTGATGACCAACCCGAACGTTCCGCCCGCGGTGGCGGCGGCCTTGCGGGCCAAGTACGGGCTGGATGACCCGATCTACATCCGCTACTTCCACTGGCTGTTCGCCATGATGCAGGGCGACTGGGGGTTTTCCTTCGCCAGCCACATGGACGTCGCCACGCTGATCATGCAGCGCCTGCCGATCACCATCGTCGTGCTGGGCTCCGCGCAGATCCTCGCGATCGTGGTGGCGCTGCCGGTCGGCGTACTCGCCGCCACCCGGCCCTATTCGGTGTTCGACCAGGTGGCCAACACGCTGGCCTTCATCGGCTTCTCGCTGCCCACCTTCTTCACCGGCCTGGTGCTGATCCTGGTGTTCAGCGTGCAGTTGAACTGGCTGCCCTTCGTCTATCGCGCCGACCTGCACGTCACCGGCCTGGCGTGGTGGTGGGCGGAAATCCGCCAGATCATCATGCCGATCTCGGTACTGGGCCTGTTCCAGGGCGCCTCCCTGGTGCGCTACGCTCGGTCATCCATGCTGGACGTGATCAAGCTGGATTATGTCACCACCGCACGGTCGAAGGGGATCGGCAGCCGCCGGGTGCTGGTGAAGCACGTGGTGCGCAACGGACTGATCCCGGTGGTGACGATGATCGCCGTGCAGATGCCCATCGTGTTCGGGGGCGCCATCATCACCGAGCAGATTTTCCACGTGCCCGGCATCGGCTCCCTGCTGATCGACGCCATGCTGGCCAACGACACGCCGGTGGTCATGGGCGTCACCTTCGTGTTCGCCTGCCTTGTCGTCCTGTTCAACCTGATTGCAGATCTGCTGTATGTCTGGCTCGATCCACGCATCGCCTTCCGCTGAGGCCGTCGGCCCGGCCGCCGCAACGGCGCCCAGGCCGGCCGCGTCGCTGTCGCCCAGCCGCGAAGCGTGGCGGCGGTTCCGCAAGCACCGCCTGGCCGTCGTCAGCCTGGTCGTGATCGGCATCATGGCGTTCGGTGTCGTCTTCGGCCCGTATATCTGGCGCGTGCCGATCAGCGCGATCGACTTCGCCGCCACGCTGTCCGGGCCGTCGCTGGCACACCCGCTGGGGACCGACGACCTGGGCCGCGACATCCTGGCGCGCCTGATGTACGGTGGAAAAATCTCGCTGGCCGTCGGCCTGGCGGCCATGTTCGTCGCGGTGTTCGTCGGCGTGGTGATCGGCGCGATCTCCGGCATGGCGAGCGGGCGGATCGACGCGGCGCTGATGTGGACCACCGACATGTTCCTGTCGCTGCCGCAACTGCCGCTGCTGCTGCTGCTGATCTACCTGTTCCGCCCGGCACTGAAGGCGGCGCTGGGGGTGCAGGGCGGGGTGTTCCTGCTGATCGTCGTCGTCATCGGCGGATTGCGCTGGATGCCGCTGGCGCGCCTGGTGCGCGCGCAGTTCCTGTCGTTGCGGGAGAAAGAGTTCGTCGAGGCCGCCCGCGCGCTGGGCGCCTCCCGCATCCGCCTGGTGGCACGCCACATCCTGCCCAACGCGCTCGGCCCGGTGATCGTGGCGGGCACCATCGAAGTGGCGAACGCGATCATCGCCGAATCGACACTCTCCTTCCTGGGCCTGGGCTTTCCGCCCGACGTGCCGAGCTGGGGGCGGGTGCTGTATGATGCGAAGGATTACCTGGATATCGCGCCGCACTGGGCGATGTTTGCCGGCCTGGCGATCTTCCTCGCCGTGCTGTCGATCAATTTCATCGGTGACGGCCTGCGCGACGCGCTCGATCCGCGGCGGGTGATCTGACCGTGGACGCAACGAACACGCCACCGGACGCGCTGCTGGACATCCGCGACCTGAAGACCTGGTTCAAGACGGACGACGGCATGGTGCGCGCGGTGGATGGCGTCAGCCTGTCGGTCAATCGCGGCGAAACCCTCGCCGTGGTGGGCGAATCCGGCTGCGGCAAGACCGTCACCGCGCGCAGCGTGCTGAAGCTGATCGACATGCCGCCCGGCCGGTTCGAGGCCGGCGAAATCCGCTGGCGCGGCCGCGACATCATCCCGCTGTCCGCGGATGAGATGGACGACATCCGCGCACGCGAGATCGCCATGGTGTTCCAGGAACCCATGACCTCGCTGAACCCGGTGTACACGATCGGCAACCAGATCGGCGAGTTGTTACGGGTGCACGAGAAACTGTCGCGCAAGGCCGCCACCGAGGCCGCGGTGGAAATGCTGCGCCTGGTGCAGATCCCCACGCCGGAGCGGCGCGTGCACGACTATCCGCACCAGTTCTCCGGCGGCATGCGCCAGCGCGCGATGATCGCCATGGCGCTGGCCTGCAAGCCGCAACTGCTGATCGCGGACGAGCCGACCACCGCGCTGGACGTCACCATCCAGGCGCAGATCCTGGACCTGCTGACCGACATGAAGGCGCGCTTCGGCATGGCGGTGATGCTGATCACCCACGCCATGGGCGTGGTGGCGGAGAATGCGCAGCGCGTCGTGGTGATGTACGCCGGCAAGGTGGTGGAGGAAGCGCCCGTCGAGGAACTGTTCGCCCACCCGCACCATCCCTACACCCAGGGGCTGATCCGCTCGATCCCGCGCATGGATGCGCGCGCGCACGGCCGGCAGCGGCTCAGCCAGATTCCCGGCACGGTGCCCAGCCTGCTGCATCCGCCCATCGGCTGCCGCTTCGCCGACCGGTGTTCGTTCGCCCGCGACGCCTGCCGCGCCGAACAGCCGCCGCTGCGGGAGGTCGGACCGGGTCACAAATCGGCATGCATCCTGTGAGCGACCAGCGCCCCCTGCTGTCCGTGCGCGGCCTGCGCAAGCACTTCCCGCTGAAGGGCGGCTTTTTCGCGCGCGAACTGCAACGCGTGCGCGCCGTGGACGGCGTCGATTTCGAACTCGCCGCCGGCGAGACGCTCGGCCTGGTCGGCGAGTCCGGCTGCGGCAAGTCCACCACCGGCCGCTGCGTGATGCGGTTGATCGCCCCCAGTTCGGGGGAAATCTGGTTCCAGGGCCGCGACGTCACCCACCTGGAAGGCGAGGAGCTGCGGGCGCTGCGCCGCGACATGCAGATCATCTTCCAGGACCCGTTCGCGTCGCTGAACCCGCGCCACACCGTGCGCGGCATCATCGGCGAGGCACTGGTCATCCACAACCTGGCCCGCAGCCGCCGCGACCTGGACGACCGCGTGGTGGAACTGCTGGAAACGGTCGGGCTGCAGGCCGGGCACCTGCACCGCTTCCCGCACGAATTCTCCGGCGGCCAGCGGCAACGCATCGGCATCGCCCGGGCGCTGGCGGTGCAGCCCAAGCTGCTGGTGTGCGACGAGCCGGTTTCCGCACTGGACGTGTCGATCCAGGCGCAGGTGATCAACCTGCTGGAGGACCTGCAGGAAAAGTTCGGCCTGACCTACCTGTTCATCGCGCACGACCTGTCGGTGGTGGAACACATCAGCGACCGCGTTGCGGTGATGTATCTCGGCCGCGTTGTGGAGATCGCCCCGTCCGACGAGCTCTACGCCAATCCGCGCCATCCCTACACGGAAGCGTTGTTGTCGGCAGTGCCGATCCCCGACCCGCAGGTGAAACGCCGGCGCATCGTGCTGCAGGGCGACGTGCCGAACCCGATCAATCCACCCCCCGGCTGCCACTTCCACACGCGCTGTCCGCTGGCCGAACCGCGCTGCTCGCGGGAGGTGCCGGAACTGAGGCAGGGCCAGAACGGGCACTGGGTTGCCTGCCACGTGCGGGGTTAGTTGCCACGCGCGGGTTTGTGGCCACGTGCGGGTTTGTGGCCACGTGCGGGATTAGTGGCCACGTTCGGGGTTAGTCCCGTTCACCCGGCAATCGGACCATCCGCGTCCTTTCAGAGACGCCAGCAGCAATAATCGTGGACGCCCGGCCTTCGCCGACGATGACGCGGAACGCCCGCGCGCGCGTCGAACCGCACGCGGGTTGGTATCCAATTGGCGCGTTCCAGCGCCGCACTTCCGTGTCACGGTCTGACCCGGCCATCCGCCCCCGTCCACGCGTGTGCCCATGCAGGCCTGCCCGATCGTTCCGGGGCAGATGGCCGGGTCAGGTCCCGCCATGACGACCTCCATCGAAGACGGCGCACCGATTCCAACGCCACGGATCATGCGCCACCGAGACGGCGGACGGCGGTCAAACACCATGCCGGCGGGCGAAACTCCTTGACTCCGCGCCACATGTTAGTTAGTAATAGCGACAATGAGCAACGCGGACACCACCGTCGGCCTGCCTCCCCCACCCGTTCCCCCACAGGAACGGCCCGCCAAACCCATCCCGCAGAACATCGCCGACCTCCTCGTCATCGTCCGCATCCTGCTGGGCTACGGCCTCCATCTGGCCGAAACGCTGGACCGCCGAGCCGCATCCCGCACCTTCTCCGTCATTGCGCAGTTCTTCGGCACGGCGCGCGTCGCGCCGATCCGCGTCCGCCTCGCCCGCGGCCTGCTGCGTGCCATGGCGTTGGAACAGGTCCTGCTGGCCCGCGCCGCAAGGGGCCGCGACCTGGTCTTCTACAAGCCGCGCACCCGTGCGGCGCAACCACCGGCCCGCGCGCACGCGGCGCCCCCCGTCGGCGGCCGCCTGCCGGCCCGGCCGCATCCGGTCCGCCGCCCCGACCCGGAGGAACCGACCGATCTCGCCGGCCTCCCCACCGTGGCGCAGTTGCAGGCGGAAATCCGCCGCCGGCCGATTGGTCGGGCGCTTGCCGACATTTGCCAGGACCTCGGCATCTCACCGAGTCTGTGCGAGGGCAGGTTCTGGCTGGCGCTCTCCTGCGCCATCATGTGGTACCGCGGCAACCTGCCCAGGGTGATGAAGGAATTCCGCCGCCGCGAGGTCGTCTTCTGCGACACGGAAGCGGACCGCAATCCGGCCCTCGACTGGCCGGAGCGAACGCGGGACGGCATTCGCCGCCGGCTGGGCTTCTTCATCGGGCAGCCGCCGGTTACGCCGTTTCTGCCACAAACACCGCCCCCGGTGCCCACGGCTGTTCCCCGCCCGCCCTGAACCCACAGGCATCGCCCCCGGCCCGCGTATCTGCGTCGGATCATGGCCGCCGGGTTCGGCCGGCGCTCGCACGTACGTTCGCCACGGCCGACGCAGTCCGACGATGACGGTGGGTGTGTGTCCCATTCGCGTGAAATCAGGCACGCCGGCACCGGTCATTCGTGTCATGGGCCAGGCCTGGGCTCGGCCATCGGCACCGGAATGACCGGATCGGGATGCAACGGAACACGCGTTGTCGGGGGTCGATGTCCGGCTCGGGGGCCGGCCATGACGCGGGAGGGCGGTGCCTGGCCGCCCTATTTCAACGCCATGGCGGTGAGTTCCACCGGGTGCACTCACTCCGGGACGGCTGATGTCAGTGGGGACTCCCCGCCCGGCGGCTGGTCTCAGTTCCGCCCCGTGCCCCCGACCTGCTTCGCACGCCACTGTGCCACCTCGGCCAGTTGCGGCGTCCGGTGTGGCGCGCTGAGCGGGCCATTGAGTTGCAGCGTCACGGTCGGCGGATTTGGCAGGTCCGGGCGCAGCACGATGCGCAGGTCCGCCGTCGCGTCGGGCAGCACCACCGTGCCCTGCGCCTGGGCCGACCCGGCATCCCCGTCCAGCCTGGCGGTATCGAATGATACGATACCATCCGCGATCCCCGCCTTCAGCGTCAGGTGCGTGAACGTCGTGGTGCCGCCGTTCAGGGCCTTGCGCAGCGCCGGCGTGTCCGTCGTGCTGGCCGGCGCACGCAGTGCGTCCCGCAGCCCACCCAGGTCGAAACCGGACAGCGTGCCGTCCTGCACCGTCGCCTGCACCGTGCCGGACAGGCTCGCCATCAGCGCGGTCGGGCTGTAGCCGGCGGCCTTCAGCGACAACGAACCGCTGGCCTGCCCCGTGGTCAGGTCGATCGGCAGGTACAGCACGGGGCCACTGATCCGCGCATCGGCCAGCTTCGCCTGCATCGACAGCGCCAGCGGCTTCCGGCCCGCGTCCAGGCTGAGCCCGCCCGACAGCGTCCCGGGTCCCAGCCGCCCGGTCAGCCCCTCCACCGACAGCCGGTCCTGCGCCAGCCGCAGCGTCGCGGCGGCCTTGCGCAGCAGCGTATCGCCACCCGCGAGCAGCCGGTCGGCCTTCACCTGCACCTGGGCCTGCCAGCCATGCAGCAGCGCCGCCGGCAGCGGTCCGCTGCCCGGCAGCGGCAGGGGCAGTGCCTCGGCGTCCAGCCCGCCCGTCAGCACCGGCTGCGCGCCGCTCGCGTCCAAATCCAGGTTGACCCCGGTGCGCAGCCCGCCGGCCACAAGTTCGGCGTGCTTCAGGCCCAGGTGGGGACCGGGCGTCACGGTGACCTGCCCGACCAGCGACAGGGACCCCTCGCCCAGCCAGGACGGCACGCCGTTCAGGCCCAGACGGGCGGGCAGGCCAAGCTCGGAGATCAGCCGCTGCGCATTGGGATTCTGCAGGGTCACCCCGCTGGTCACGCTGCCCGTGTCCAGATTGACGACCGGCTGCATCTTCAGGCGCAGATCGCCCAGAACCAGGCGGAGCGATCCGGCAACCGCCGTGTGCGGGCCGGCCGCGGTGACCTCCAGGCGGGCCGGGCCGTGCCACAGCGCGGGTGTTGCCCGCCAGGCGACCGGCAGGAACCGAACCAGCCGACCGGCGTGGCGGGTGGTCAGCGACAGGCTTGCGTCAGTGACCTGCCCGTTTGGCCCGATGGCACCGCTGACGACGAACTGCGCCCCCATGACGCTGCCGTGCAGTTGCCGCACGTCCAGCCCGCCGCCAAGCGTGGCGACACTCAGGTCCATGCCGTCGATCTGGGAGCCGCCGAGGGATGCGTGCTGCACGTCGAGCTGAAGGTCGGTATCCAGCGTGTGCAGCGCGACCTGTTGCAGGGCGGGCTGCGCGCCCTGGCTCATCCAGGGATCGAGACGCAGCCGGTCCAGGCGCAGGTTTGCGGCGATCGCGGGACGCGCGCCGGCCTTCCAGCCCAGGCTGCCGGACACCGCGTCGCCGTCGAACCGGCCCTGCAGCTTGTTCAGAACGACGCGGCCGTGCCGCAGGACCACCTGGCCGGACAGGTCCGCGCGCTGGGCGACCCCCGCCGGCAGCGCGGCGATCTCGGGTCCGGCGTGCGGCAGCAGCCATTTCAGCGTGGTGCGCAGAACCGGGGCATGCAATCGCCCGGCGCCCTCGAACCCGGGTCCTGCGCCGTTGCCATGGGTCAGGCGGCCGGACAGACGCAGGTTTGCGTTCCCCGGCAGGGTGGCAGCGACATCGTGCACCAGAACCGCGCCGGGTACCAGTTCAAAGGTGGCGCGCAGGTGCTGCAGCGTGGCGCCGGCCAGCGTCGCGGCCTTGGCGGAAAAGTCCAGGCCGATCGGCATTTGCTGCCGGTCCGGCGGTTCGCGGAGCAGCAGCGGGGTCCAGGGGTCGAGATCCAGCCGCGTGGCGGACAGCGCCACATCCAGCCGCGGCCGCGGCAGCATGCGCAGGGCCACCGCGCCGGTGGCGGGGGCACCGTCGAGTTTCACGGTCAGCTCATCGGCCTCGGCCAGTCCGTCGGCGATGGTCAACCTGCCTTCCGCGGTGAAGCGCAGCGCCGGGGTGGGCAGCAGCAGCGACAGGTTCGGGCCGGCGGCCTTGACCGATCCGGAAAGCTGGCCGGAGGCGGAGAACTGGCCGGAGAAGCTGGCGGTTGTTCCCGCCGCCCTGCCCGCACCGCGCAGCAGCACGGTCAGCCCGGAGGACCCATCCAACGCGGCGCTGGTCAGGCGCGAGTCGATATGCCAGCGCTGGCCGGCGATGTCGGCGCTGACCTTGGCGCTCAGTGCGCCGGTGTTCAGGCTGGACAGCGTGCCGTTGATGCCGGTGACGGCGAACTGGCCCACCGACAGGCGGCCGTCCTCGATCCGTGCGGCAAAGGCGGTGAGCCAGGCCGGCGGGCGGGCGCTGAGCATGTCGGGCTGCGCCGGCCACGGGATGTGCAGGTCGGGACCGTCCAGCACCAGTTCGCGGGCATCGACCCGGCCGCGCAGCAGCGGCAGCAGCGCGACGCGCAGGCGCAGCGACTGCACGCGGATCAGCACGCCGTCCGTCGCCGGGCTGCCGACGCTGACCTTCTCGGCGGTCAGCACCGGCTCGGGCAGCAGGGTCAGGCTGACCGGACCGTCGATCGTCACCGGCAGGCCCAGCCGGTTGCCGGCGAGCTGGGCGATGGTGGCGCGGTATTTCCCCCAGTCCAGTTGCGGCGGCACCAGCCAGGCGGCGAGCAGGGCGGCGGCCAGCAGGATCGGCAGAACGATCAGTCCGGCGCGCGCCAGCCGCATCTCAGTTGCCCGGTCCGGCCTCCGGCCCGTAGCCGCCGCCGCCCGGGGTTTCGATGACGAACACGTCCCCCGGCTTCAGTTCGGCGCTGTCGGTGCCGGTCAGGATGTCGTGCGGGCCGCCATGCGCCCGCTCCACCCACTGGCGGCCCACCGCGCCGTCCTCGCCGCCGGCCAGGCCGAACGGGGCGACGTTGCGGCGGGAGGCGACGATGACGGCGGTCATCGGCTCCAGGAAGCGGATGCGGCGGATGGACCCGTCGCCGCCCCGCCACCGGCCGATGCCGCCGGAGCCGCGGCGGATGCCGAAATGGTCCAGCCGCACCGGGTAGCGCAGCTCCAGCACTTCCGGGTCGGTCATGCGGGTGTTGGTCATGTGGGACTGCACGGCGGAGGTGCCGTCGAAGTCCGGGCCGGCGCCGGTGCCGCCGCAGATGGTTTCGTAGTACTGGCGGTGGGCATCGCCGAACAGGAAGTTGTTCATCGTGGCCTGGGAGCAGGCGATGACGCCCAGCGCGCCGAACAGGGCGTTGCAGGTGGCCTGGGAGACCTCGGTGTTGCCCGCGACCACCGCCGCGCCGGGTTGGGGCGACAGGAAGGTGCCGGGCGGGATCACCAGGTTCAGCGGCTTCAGGCAGCCGTCGTTCAGCGGGATGTCGTCGCCCACCAGGGTGCGGAACACGTACAGCACCGCCGCCCGGGTCACCGCCGGCGGCGAGTTGAAGTTGCCCGCGTGCTGCGCCCCGGTGCCGGTGAAATCGACGGTGGCGCTGCGGGTCTGCTTGTCCACGCTGACCGACACGCACAGCGGCAGGCCGTTGTCCATCATGTAGGTGAAGCGGCCGCTGCCGATGCGGTCGATCACCCGGCGGACGGACTCCTCGGCGTTGTCCATGACGTGGCGCATGTAGGCGCTGACCGTGTCCCACCCGAACTGATCGACCACGCGGCGCAGTTCCTGCACGCCCTTCTCGTTGGCGGCGACCTGGGCCTTGATGTCGGCGACGTTCACGTCCGGGCTGCGGGCGGGGTATTTCGCACCGCGCAACAGGGCGCGGAATTCGGTTTCGCGGAAGTGGCCGCCATCGACCAGCAGGAAGTCGTCGATGATGACGCCTTCCTCCTCCAGCGTGCGGGATTCCGGGGGCGTGGAGCCGGGGGTGATGCCGCCGATATCCGCGTGGTGGCCGCGCGAGCCGACGAAGAACAGGATCGTCTCGCCGGCCTCGTCGAACACCGGGGTGATCACCGTGACGTCGGGCAGGTGGGTGCCGCCGTTGAACGGGTTGTTCAGCGCCACCACGTCGCCCGGCTTCAGCGTGGTGCCGCGGTGGCGCAGCACGGTCCGCACGCTTTCGCCCATGGCGCCCAGGTGCACCGGCACGTGCGGGGCGTTGGCCACCAGGTAGCCTTCGGCGTCGAAAATGGCGCAGGAGAAGTCCAGCCGCTCCTTGATGTTCACGCTCATGGACGTGTTCTGCAGCACCGCGCCGGTCTGTTCCGCCACGTTCATGAACAGGTTGTTGAACAGCTCCAGCAGCACCGGGTCGGGCCGGTCGCTGCCGGCCGGGACGCGGGTCGCCAGAGGCTCGGTGCGGCGCAGCGTCATGTGGTCCAGGCGAGTGATCTCAGCGGTCCAGCCGGGGTCCACCACCGTGGTGGCGTTGGCTTCGCGGATCAGCGCCGGGCCGGTGATGCGGTCGCCGGCCATCAGCGCGGTGCGGTCGAACACCGGGGCGGTATGGTCGGCCCCGCCGGTGAAGATGGGCACCGTGTCGATCGGAGATGGCGCGCCTTCGGTGCGGGCGGGCACCTCGGCTTCGGCGATGGCCTCGCCGGGTGAGACGGACTCCACCGCCACCGCTTCCACCACCAGCGGACGGTCCGGCGTGGCGAAGCCGAAGCGGGTGCGATGGGCGGCGGTGAACGCGTCCACGATCTCGGCGTGCTCGGTCAGCGGGATGATCAACGCCGCTTCGGTGCCGGCGTAGCGCAAATGGAGTTGCCGAGCGGTGAAGATGCGGGCGGGGTCGGCGCCCTGGGCGATCAGTGCGGCCTCCGCGTCCTGCGCCAGGGTGTCGGCCAGGTCCGCCAGGTCCGTCATGGCGTGCGGTTCCAGCGGGATCTCCACCGCCTGCTCGCGCATCACCGTCTGGTCGGCCAGGCCCATGCCGTAGGCGGACAGCACGCCGGCATAGGGGTGGATGAACACCGTCTCCATGCCCAGCGCGTCGGCCACCTGGCAGGCATGCTGGCCGCCGGCGCCGCCGAAGCACTGCAGGGCGAAGCGGGCGGCGTCGTGGCCCTTCTGCACCGAGACCTGCTTGATCGCGTTGGCCATGTTGGCCACGGCGATGCGCAGGAAGCCGTCGGCCACCTGCTGCGGGGTGCGCCGCTCGCCGGTGGCCTGGGCGATCTGCTCCGCCAGGGCGGCGAATTTCTGCCGGACGATGTCCGCGTCCAGCGGCTGGTCGGCGTTGGGGCCGAAGATCGGCGGGAAATGCGCCGGCTGGATCTTGCCCACGCACAGGTTGGCGTCGGTGACGGTCAGCGGGCCGCCGTTGCGGTAGCAGGCCGGGCCGGGATTCGCCCCGGCGCTGTCCGGCCCGACCCGCATCCGCGCACCGTCGAAATGCAGGATGGACCCGCCGCCGGCCGCCACGGTGTTGATCGCCATCATTGGCGCCCGCATGCGCACGCCGGCCACCGCGGTTTCGAAGGCGCGCTCGAACTTGCCGTCATACAGCGCGACGTCGGTGGAGGTGCCGCCCATGTCGAAGCCGATGATGCGCTCGATGCCGGCCATCCCGGCGGTGCGGGCGGCGCCGACGATGCCGCCGGCCGGGCCGGACAGGATGGCGTCCTTGCCCTGGAAGGCACCGGCCTCGGCCAGGCCGCCGTTGGACTGCATGAAATACAGCCGCACGTCCTGCAGTTCCTCGGCGACGTGATCGACGTAGCGGCGCAGGATGGGCGAGAGATAGGCGTCCACCACCGTGGTGTCGCCGCGCGGCACCAGGCGCAGCAGCGGGCTGACGGCGTGGCTGGCGGAGACCTGGGCGAAGCCGGCCTCCCTGGCCAGGTCGGCCAGGCGGCGCTCATGCTCCGGATATTTCCAGGCGTGGATCAGCACGATGGCGCAGGCGGTGATGCCGCTGCGGCGGGCGGCGGTGAAGGCGTGGCGGGCGGCGGTCTCGTCCAGCGCTTCGATTTCCTCGCCGTCCACGCCGACGCGGCCGGCGATCTCCACCACCTCCTCGTACAGCATGCTGGGCAGGGACAGGGCGAGGTCGAACAGGCGGGGGCGGGCCTGGTTGCCGATGCGCAGCGCGTCGGCGAAGCCGCGGTTGACCACCAGCAGGGTGCGCTCGCCCTTGCGCTCCAGCAGGGCGTTGGTGGCGACGGTGGTGCCCATCTTCACCGAGTCGATGGTGCCGGGCGGAATGGGGGTGTCCGGCGACAGGCCAAGGATGCGCTTGATGCCGGCGATGGCGGCGTCGCGGTATCGGGTGGGGTTTTCCGACAGCAGCTTATGCGTGGACAGGCGGCCGTCGGGGCTCCGCGCGACAATGTCGGTGAAGGTGCCGCCGCGGTCGATCCAGAACTGCCATTTTCCCTGCGTCATGTGAGTCTCCCGAGCTTGGGAAGAGAGACACAACGGAGCGAGGCGGGGCGCAAGAGCTTTCCGGCCAGATTCCTGCGGGCGCGGACGGTTCGTGGCGCCGACGGCGCCGGGAGAGCACCGCCGGATCCTGGCCTGCGGGTTCCGGTAGCGCGGCAGAGCCGGCTACGACGCGTCGTCCAGCCCGATCGCACGCAGCCGGGCGGTCTCCTCGTCCCAGCCGGAGCGCTGCTTCACGTTCAGGAACAGGTGGACCTTGCGTTCCAGGAGCTGCGTCAGGGCCTGCCGCGCCCGGGCGCCGATCTCCTTGATACGGGCGCCGCGCTCGCCGATCAGGATGGCCTTGTGGGCCGGGCGCAGCACGTAGATCGTCGCCTCGATCCGCACCGAGCCGTCCTTGCGCTCCTGCCAGCTCTCGGTTTCCACCGTGGTGGCGTAGGGCACTTCCTCATGCGTCTGAAGGAAGATCTGCTCGCGCACGATCTCGGCCGCCAGCAGGCGATCGGGCAGGTCGGTCAGGTCGTCGTCGGGATACAGATGCGGGCCTTCCGGCACCGCCCCGGCCAGGGCGTCCGTCAGGTCCGCCACGCCGTCGCCGGTGACGGCGCTCAGCATGAAAGTGTGCTCGAACGGGGCCAGTGCCGACAGCGCGGCGGTCAGCGGCAGCAGCTTCGCCGGCTCGGTCAGATCGATCTTGTTCAGCACCAGCCAGGCGCGGCGGCGGCCGTCGGACAGGCGTTCGGCGATGCTGCGCACCTCATCGGTGGCGCCGGCGCGGGAGTCCACCAGCAGCAGCGTCAGGTCGGCGTCCTGCGCGCCGGTCCAGGCGGCGGCCACCATGGCACGGTCCAGGCGGCGGCGCGGGCGGAAGATGCCGGGCGTGTCCACCAGCAGCACCTGGCTGGCGCCGTGCATCAGGATGCCCAGGACACGGAACCGCGTGGTCTGCGCCTTGGGGGTGACGATGGACAGGCGGGCGCCGGTCAGGCGGTTCAGCAGCGTGGACTTGCCGGCGTTGGGCGCGCCGACGATCGCCACGAAGCCGCAGCGGGAGGGGGCGGCGTTCATGAGGATGCGGTACCCCGCCGTGTTCGTTCGAACCTCATGCCACCCCTCATTCGCCCATCGCCTTCAGCAGGTCGGCGGCGGCCAGTTGTTCAGCCTGGCGCTTGCTGCCGGCGGTGCCGGTGCCGGTCTGTTCGCCGACCGCGACCGTGACGACGAATTCCGGTGCATGTGGCGGGCCGGAGCGGGCCGCGACGGAATACACCGGCAAGCCCTTGCCGCGGGCATGCGCCAGTTCCTGCAGCGTGCTCTTGGGGTCCTTGGGCGGCACCTCCTGCGCCCGCATCGGTGCGTCCCAGGCACGGCGGACGAAGTCCCGGGCGCGGTCCAGGCCGCCGTCCAGGTAAAGCGCCCCCAGCGCCGCCTCCAGCGCATCGGCCAGCACCGTGGCCAGCCGGCGGACGCCGGCGCGCGCCTCGCCCGGGGACACCGACAGGGCGGATTCCAGCCCGATCGACATTGCCACCTCGGCCAGCACCGGACGGGACACCAGATGCGCCAGCCGATGCCCCAGATCCCCCTCCTGCTCCAGCGGGAACTGCTCGGCCAGCCATTCCGCCATCAGCAATCCCAGCACGCGGTCGCCGATGAACTCCAGCCGTTCGTTGGAGCTGTGCGCGCGCCGGCGGCCGTGCAGGGCCGAGCGGTGGGTGAGTGCCTCGCGCAGCAGTTCCGGACGGGTGAAGGTGTGGCCGAGGATCGCCTCGAGCGGAGCGTGCAAGGCCGACCCGCTCAGTGGACGGTCATGAACAGCCGGTTCCAGCGAATTTCGAACGGCCATTCCCAGAATTCCCACAACGGCGCTTTGTAATTGTATGAAAAGAAGATGATTTCCGCCTTGCCGATCAGGTTTTCCATCGGCACGAAGCCCCAGAAACGGCTGTCGGCGGAGTTGTCCCGGTTGTCGCCCATGACGAACAGATGGCCGGGCGGCACCTTGAACACCGGGGTGTTGTTGGCCATGCCCTCATCGGTGGCCTTCAGGATGTCGTGCGACACCCCGGGATTCGATCCGGATGGCGGCAGCGATTCCAGATATTCCCGCTGCACCATGTGGATTCCTTCGTCATCCGTGACGTAATCGCCCAGGCGCTTGCGGGGCACCAGCTTGTCGTTGATGTAGAGCTGGCCGTCACGCACCTGCACCGTGTCGCCCGGCAGGCCGATCACCCGCTTGATGTAGTCCACCGAGGTATCGCGCGGATAGCGGAACACGGCCACGTCGCCGCGCGCCGGCACGCTGCCGAAGATGCGGCCGGAGAAGATATCGGGAGCGAATGGCAGCGAAAAATGCGAGTAGCCGTAACTGTATTTCGCCACGAACAGATAGTCGCCGATCTGCAATGTCGGGATCATGCTGCCGGACGGGATGTTGAACGGCTCATAGGCCACGGTACGCACCACCAGCGCGATCAGACCGGCATAGATGATGGTTTTGATGTTTTCGATCCAGGCATTGGATTTTTGCCGGGAATTGGTCTTGCTGGTTGCCATGCGGCAAGCGACTTTCCGCTACGGGAGGTGCAAAATTCGCGCCGGATCAAGCCCAGCCGGTCGGGCGCTGTCAAGCAAACGTGGGTTAATCACCCAGTCCGGATGGCGGTGGCGGCTGGGCTGCGAGCCAGGCGCGGACCTCGGGCAGTGTCACGCAGCCTTTCTGGTCTATGTCAATTTGTGGGAAGTTGCGTGCAATCATCTGTCAGTTTGCCGTCTCGGCCTGTCGTTGTGTCAGCCAGCCGTCATGCGTCGTTTTGGCACGGGCGAAGCGCTGCGCAAGCGCCGTATCGTTTCCGCTGGTGGCGTCTTGCTGTTCCGCATAGCCGGGCTGCGGCGGATAGACGGCGGGCGAATAGTAGGGCGGGTACGCGTAGGGGGAGCCGCCGTAGTACGGCACAAAGGCGGGATACCCATGGCACGGCGTGCTGCAGCAGAGAGCGTATGTTCCGGAAAAGGGATCATACATGCAGCCGGCGAGCAGGCTGGCTGTGCCGAGCAGTGCCGGCGCGGCAAGAGGGCGGGACAGGCGTGTGGTGGTAAGCGGTCTGTGGTGGCCGGTCCTGTTCGGGGGAAGTCCGGTCATGGGCGCGTGGCGGCGGCGGGCGGTTCGGCCGAGATGATCACCTGCGCGAAGGCGTAGGGGTATTCGTCGGTCATGGTCAGTGCCACCGAGGCCACCAGGCCGGCCGGGGTGATCGCCACCAGGCGGTCGGCCGCGCCGCCGGTCATGCGGATGGTGGGCTTGCCGCCGGGCAGGTTGACCACGCCCAGGTCGGAGAAGAACACGCCCTGGCGGAAGCCGGTGCCCAGCGCCTTGGCGGCGGCCTCCTTGGCGGCGAAGCGCTTGGCGAAGGTGGCGGCCTGGATCTTTTCCGTCCGTCGCAGCGCCTTGGCGCGTTCCGTGTCTGTGAACACACGATTCAGGAAGCGATCGCCGTGCCGAGCGATAGCGGCCTCGATACGACGGATGTCGCACAGGTCGGCGCCGAGACCGATGATCACGCCGCGGACCTGGCGGGAAGGCGGAGAGCGAGGACGCTGACGCCGCCCCCTCCCCTTGCTGGATGGGGTGCCTGCGGGATGCGTTCCGCCATGCCGTGGACCAGCCGCATCATGCCTTCGCCCGCTCGACGTTCTTCACGCCCGACGCCCCGCGCAGGCCGGCGATCACCTTGGACAGGTGGGTGATGTCGCGTACGTCCACATCCACCAGCGCCTCCATGAAATCCTCCTGCCGGCTGACGATCTTCAGGCTGGAGATCGCTCCCTCCTGCTTGGCGACCGCGTTCGCCAGGTTGGCCAGGGTGCTGGGTTCGTTGCCGGTGATCACGCTGATCCGCGCCGTGTGAGCCGGCGGCCGGCTGGCGCTGCCCCTGGCCAGGGTGGCGTAGTTCCAGTCCACGTCGATGAAGCGCTCGGGCGTGGCGGCGAAACCGTGCAGGGTCTGGCAGTCACGCGCGTGGATGGTGACACCCTTGCCGGTAGTGACGATGCCGACGATCTCGTCGCCCGGCACCGGATGGCAGCAGCCGGCAAAGGAATAGGCCATGCCGGGCACCAGGCCGGTCAGCGGCATTTCGCTGTCCAGCCGGCCGGCCGGGCGGGCACCGCTGCGCGGCAGCAGCGGCGGGACCATGCGGGGCGTGCGGGCGGTCTGGCGCAGTTCGGGATAGGCGGCGTGCACCACCTCGCGCGGGGCGATGTTGCCGTTGCCGACGGCGACGTAGAGATCCTCGGCGGTGGCGCATTTCAGCGCCTTCAGCGCCGGGTCCAGCGCCTTCTCCGACCCGTCCACGCCGGCCTGGCGGAATGCCTTGGTCAGTTCCGCCCGGCCGGCATCGCGGTGCTGGTGCCGTTCCTGCTGGTGCAGGAAGCGGCGGATGCGGGCGCGGGCCTTGCCGGTGGCGACGAACCGCTCCCACGCCGGCGACGGGGTGCCGCCGCGGGCGGTCATGATCTCCACCTGGTCGCCGTTCTGCAGTTGGTAGCGCAGCGGCATCAGGCGGCCGTTGATCTTGGCGCCGACGCAGGTGTCGCCGATCTGGCTGTGCACCGAATAGGCGAAATCGACCGGCGTGGCACCCGCGCGGCAACTGGATCAACTGCCCCTTCGGGGTGAAGCAGAAGACCTGATCGTCGTACAGCTCGAGCTTGGTGTTTTCGAGGAATTCGCCCAGCTCGGAGGAATTTTCCAGGATCTCCAGCAGGTCCTGCACCCAGCGGAACTGCTTCACCTCCCGGTGGTCGGCCCTGGCATCGTGGGTCTTGTACAGCCAGTGCGCGGCGACGCCGTTTTCCGCCACGTCGTCCATGTCCGCGGTGCGGATCTGGATCTCGATCTTCTGGTTGCGCAGGTTCCGCAGCGTGATGCCGGTGTGCAGGCTGCGATAGCCGTTCGACTTCGGGGTGGAGATGTAATCCTTGAACCGCCCGGCCACCACCTGGAACGCCGAGTGCACCGCGCCCAGCGCCATGTAGCAGTCCGCCTGGGTCGGCACGATGATGCGGAACGCCATGATGTCGGAGAGCTGCTCGAACGCCACGTTGCGGCGGTGCATCTTCTCCCAGATCGAGTAGGGCGACTTCTCCCGCCCGCTCACCTCGACCACCTTGATCCCCGCGTCCTCGCACACCCGCCGCAGCTCGGCCTTCACCTGGTCGATCACGTCGGCGCCCTGGCCGCGCAGGAAGTTCAGGCGGGCCTGGATGGTGTTGTAGGCCTCGGGTTCGAGCTGGGCGAAGGACAGGGTCTGCAGCTCGATCTTCACCGCTTCCATACCGATGCGTTCGGCCAGGGGGGCGTAGATCTCCATCGTCTCGCGGGCGATGCGCTTGCGCCGATCCGGGTTCCGCACGAAGTGCAAGGTGCGCATGTTGTGCAGCCGATCGGCCAGCTTCACCAGCAGCACGCGGATGTCCCGGCTCATGGCCAGGACCAGCTTGCGGAAATTCTCCGCCTGCTTGGTGCGGTCGGACTGCAGTTCCAGCCGGGTCAGCTTGGTGACGCCGTCCACCAGGCCGGCGATCTCCTTGCCGAAGCGCTGTTCCAGTTCCGGCAGCTTGACCGGGGTGTCCTCGATGACGTCGTGCAGCAGGCCGGTGGCGATCGAGGCGGTGTCCAGCCGGTAGCCGGCCAGGATATCGGCCACCGCCACCGGGTGGGTGATGTAGGGATCGCCGTTGTCGCGCCGCTGGTTGCCGTGCGCCTGCATGGCGACGACATAGGCGGCGTCGATCAGGTCGGTGTCCGCCTTGGGGTCGTAGGCGTGGACTTTCTCTGTCAGCTCGAACTGGCGGACGATGTCCGGGCGCGTCGGCGGTGCGGGCGGCGCCTCGACCGCGCCGGCCCCCGGACCGTCAGGCGCGAAAACGGGGACGGCGCGTACCCGGCCGCTGCCGTCTCCCCCATCATTCATGCGGGATCAGCGCCCGCGGCCACCGAGTTCCGCCTCGATGGCCGCTTCCATGTCCTCGGGGGACATTTCCTCGTTTTCCGCGGGCAGGCTGGCCTGCTCTTCCTCGGCGGAGACGTCCTGCAGGCCGAAGATGTTCTGGTCGGTGGGGATCAGGTCCAGCACCTCCTCGTCGGCCGGCTCGGGTTCCGGCGCGCGGGACAGGGACTTGATCAGGTCCTGCTCGATGCGCGGCAGGTCGATGGTTTCGTCGGCGATCTCACGCAGGGCGATCACCGGGTTCTTGTCGTTGTCGCGATCGACCGTCAGTTCCTCGCCGCGCGAGATGTTGCGGGCGCGCTGTGCCGCGAGCAGCACCAGCTCGAAGCGGTTGGGAACCTTCTGGACGCAGTCTTCAACGGTGACGCGCGCCATGTACTCAGCCTCCGGGCATCTTGGGGGTGAGTTGGGGATTTAAGCGCGGGGGGCGGATTTTGCAAGAAACCGGGAGGGTGCGAGGCCAGTGGGGCGCTGGGGGCTGCCCTGCGCGGCTCGCCGCGGACGGCCTGGGACAGGCTTCGTTGCGCCCCCGGCCCTGTCCGGCCCGCCAGGCTGATGCTGGATTGCGCTGGTACAGGCGAACGGGCCAGCGCAGCAATCAGCACGGCGAGCGCCCCGCGGCAGCGGCCAATGGTCCCGGGACCCCAACGCCGCCGGCCCAATCTGTGGGAAAACCATCGAATTCCCGCCTGGCCGTCGCAGGCTGGCTGCCCACTGGGCCGCCGGCCAGAGACCGCTCAAATCAGGGCGATCTCCTGGTCCGGCAGGTCGGCGATCAGCGCCTCGACGGTGCGCCCCAGGCGGGGATGGACCCAGCCGGGCGCCACGTCAGCCAGCGGCACCAGCACGAAAGCCCGCTGGTGAGCCCGGGGATGAGGCAGGATGGGGTCGGGTTGGTCGCGGACCAGCCCATTCATGACGATGATGTCGAGGTCCAGCGGCCGGGGGGCGTTGGCGGTGGTCCTCACGCGGCCGGCGGCGGCCTCCAGCGCAAGCAGCGCCTGCAGCAGCCTGGCCGGATCGACAGCCGCGCCCGGTCGGGTTTCCAGGTGAGCGACGCCATTCACATAGGCTGGCTGTGCCGCCCCGCCCTGCCCGTCCAGCAGCACGGGCGCGGTACGGTACCAGCGCGACAGGCCACGCAAGCGGAGGCCGGGCAGCGCATCCAGTGCGGCAGCGGCGTGGCGGCAGGTCTCCAGCGGCGCCGTGCCGTCCGGAGTGGCCAGGTTGGCGCCGATCGCGACCAGGATCATTGCGTAAGCCGCTGCCTCTCCGTGCTATCGCGGGATCCTCTCCGCGGCGGAGAGGGCGGGCAGAAGCCGGGACATGGCCCAGCTCCGGCACCGGGAGAGGCTACCGCAACGTGGCGTTCAGCTTGTCCAGAGCCGCGCTGCCGGGGATCAGCGCGGCCTCATCCAGTGCGTTCAGCGGCGTGTCCACCGTCTTCATGTGCTGGTGCAGGTCGCGCGGCTCGGGATCGACATACAGCAGGCCGGTGACGATCTCGCCGGCGGCGTGGCGCTCCTGCATGTAGGTCAGCGCGGCCACGCGGTCGTGCACGTCGTATTCGGCCTGCAGCTTGCGCAGTTGCAGCACCGATCCGTCGTGCTGGGTCACCATCTCCACCGTCCCGGGGGCATAATCCACGGTGATCTCCGGGCGGCCGTTGATCACATCGAGGTAGTTCACCGCCTCATTGTGGTCGCGCACGAAGTCGAAGCTCTTGGTGGAGCCTTCGTGGTTGTTGAACGCGACGCAGGGGGAGATGCAGTCGATGAAGGCGGCGCCCTCATGCCGGATGGCGGCCTCGATCAGCGGCACCAGTTGCGCCTTGTCGCCGGAGAAGCTGCGCGCGACGAAGGTGGCGCCCAGTTGCAGGGCCATGCCGACCAGGTCGATCGCCTCGTCGGTGTTGGTGACGCCGCGCTTGGACTTCGCCCCCTTGTCCGAGGTGGCGGAGAACTGGCCCTTGGTCAGGCCGTACACGCCGTTGTTCTCCACGATGTACAGCATGTTCACGCCGCGCCGCATGGCGTGGGCGAACTGGCCGATGCCGATCGAGGCGCTGTCGCCATCGCCGGACACGCCCAGGTAGATCAGGTCCCGGTTCGCCAGGTTGGCGCCGGTCAGCACCGACGGCATGCGCCCGTGCACCGAGTTGA
The DNA here is from genome assembly GCA_963721065.1 of uncultured Alphaproteobacteria bacterium. Lineage (GTDB taxonomy): Bacteria > Pseudomonadota > Alphaproteobacteria > Acetobacterales > Acetobacteraceae > CAWBLP01. The sequence goes on along the minus strand of CAVRHO010000002.1, from coordinate 1,042,992 downwards.
ACCCGTGCGACGCCCCCAGGAAATAGGTGGGCGTCTTGGACGAGCAGCCGATGCCGGACAGCTTGGCGATGCGGTGGGGCGGCAGCTCCAGCTCGAAACAGGCGCGCACGATCGCGGCGCTGATCGAGTCGTGGCCGCAGCCGGCGCACAGGGTGGAAATCGCGCCCTCGTAGTCGCGGCGGGTGAATCCCAGCCCGTTCCTGTGCAGCGCGGGATGGTGCAGCTTGGGCTTCGGCAGGTAGGTCATGACGCCACCTTCGCGGGCAGCAGCCCGAGTTGTTGCAGCTTGTCGGTGATGCCACCGGCGATGAAGCGGGCGGTAATCGGCGTGCCGTCGTAGTGCACCAGCTTCAGCAGGCGCTTCGGATCGACCTCCAGCTCGTTCACCAGCAGCGAGCGCAACTGGCCGTCGCGGTTCTGCTCCACCACGAAGACCTTGTCGTGCTCTGCGATGAAGGCCGCGACATCGTCGCAGAACGGGAAACCGCGCACGCGCAGCAGGTCCACATGCACCCCCTGCTCCGCCAGCAGCTCGTCCGCTTCCGCCATCGCCGGGCTTGTGGAGCCGAAATAGATCGCACCCAGCTTCGTCGGCTTCTTCGCGCGGCGCAGCACCGGGGCGGGCACCAGGGTCTTCGCGGTGTCGTGCTTCTTGAGCAGCCGCTCCATGTTGTCCTGGTAGTCGGCGCCCTCCTCGCTGTAGCGCGCCATGCGGTCCTTGGACGTGCCGCGGGTGAAGAACGCGCCCTTGGTGGGATGCGTGCCGGGATAGGTGCGATAGGGAATGCCGTCGCCGTCCACGTCCAGGTAGCGGCCGAAGGTCTTGCCGGCTTCCAGGTCCTCGGCGGTCATCACCTTGCCGCGGTCCAGCTTGCGGCTGTCGTCCCAGGTGAAGGGCTTGGTCAGCCGCTCGTTCATGCCGATTTCCAGGTCGAGCAGCATGAAGATCGGCGTCTGCAGCCGGTCCGCCAGGTCGAAGGACAGCGCGGCGAATTCGAAGCATTCGTGCGGGTCTTCGGGGAACAGCAGCACGTGCTTGGTGTCGCCGTGGCTGGCATAGGCGCAGGCCAGGATATCGGTCTGCTGCGTGCGCGTCGGCATGCCGGTGGAAGGTCCGGCGCGCTGCACGTCGAAGATCACCGCCGGGATCTCGGCGAAATAGGCCAGGCCGAAGAATTCCTGCATCAGCGAGATGCCCGGGCCGGAGGTCGCGGTGAAGGCCCGCGCGCCGTTCCAGCCGGCGCCGATCACCATGCCGATCGAGGCCAGCTCATCCTCGGCCTGCACGATGGCGAAGTTGTTCTTCCCGGTCTCCTTGTCCACCCGGAAGCGGTGGCACCAGCGGGTGAAGGCCTCGGCCAGCGAGGAGGACGGGGTGATCGGATACCAGGCGCAGAAGGTCGCACCGCCGTACACCGCCCCCAGGGCCGCCGCCGCGTTGCCCTCGACGAAGATCCGGTCGCCGACCGCATCGGAGCGGCGCAGCCGCAGGCCGATCGGGCATTCCAGGTTCTGCAGCGCCCAGTCACGGCCCATGTGCAGCGCCTGCACATTGGCCTTGACCAGCTTCTCGCGGCCCTTGAACTGCTCGCCCAGCAGCTTTTCGATTTCGGCCACGTCCATCTCCAGCAGCGCCGACAGCGCGCCGAGATAGACGATGTTCTTGAACAACTGGCGCTGCCGCGGATCGCTGTACGCCTTGTTCGTCATCTCGGTCAGCGGCACGCCGATGACGTTGATGTCGTCGCGGAACTTCGACGGCGGCATGGGCTTGGTCGAGTCGTAGAACAGGTACCCGCCGGGCACGATGGACGCCACGTCCTTGTCCCAGGTCTGCGGGTTCATCGCCACCATCAGGTCCACGCCGCCGCCGCGCGCGGCCAGGTGGCCGGCCTCGGAGATCCGCACCTCATACCAGGTGGGCAGGCCCTGGATGTTGGACGGAAAGATGTTGCGCGGCGTCGCGGGCACGCCCATGCGCAGCACGGATTTCGCGAACAGCGTGTTGGCGCTGGCGGAGCCCGACCCGTTGACGTTGGCGAACTTGACGACGAAGTCGTTGACCCGCTGGAGCGCGTCCACGCGGTCTAGTGTCTGGAGCATGCGTTCTCCGCCTGTGCCACGTCGATCAGGAAGCGCTGCATGTCCCATGCGCCGGTGGGGCACCGTTCCGCGCACAGGCCGCAATGCAGGCAGACGTCTTCATCCTTGGCCATGATCCGGCCGGTCTTGAGTTCACCGGAGACATACAGCGACTGGGTGGTGTTCTGCGCCGGCGCGTTCAGCCGCAAGCGCAGTTCGGGTTCCTCGCCGTTGGCGGTGAAGCTGATGCAGTCCACCGGGCAGATGTCCACGCAGGCATCGCATTCGATGCACAGCTTGTCGGTGAACACCGTCTGCACGTCACAATTGAGGCAGCGCTGTGCCTCGGCGAAGGCCAGCTTGTCGTCGAAGCCGAGTTCGACCTCGGCCTTGATGTTGGTCAGCGCGATCTGCATCTCGCGGTGCGGCACCTTGTAGCGCAGGTCCGGCGAGATGTCGTTGTCGTACGACCACTCATGGATGCCCATCTTCTGCGAGGACAGGGTGACCAGCGGCGGCGGGCGGTCCTTCACGTCGGCGCCCTGGCATAGCTGGTGGATCGAGATCGCCGCCTGGTGCGCGTGGGCCACCGCCCAGATGATGTTCTTCGGCCCGAACGCCGCGTCGCCGCCGAAGAATACCCTGGGATGGGTGGACTGCAGGGTGACCTCATCGACCACCGGCATGTCCCACTTGTCGAATTCCAGGCCGATATCGCGCTCGACCCAGGGGAAGGCGTTCTCCTGGCCGACGGCCACCAGCACGTCGTCGCACTCCAAATGCTGGTCGGGCTCGCCGGTGGGGATCAGCTTGCGGCGGCCGTTGGCGTCGTACTCGGCCTTCACCTTCTCGAAGGTCACGCCGGTCAGCTTGCCGTCGCGGTGGGTGAATTCCTTCGGCACCAGGAAGTTGAGGATCGGGATGCCTTCGTTCATCGCGTCCTCCTTCTCCCAGGGGGACGCCTTCATCTCCTCGAAGCCGCTGCGCACGATGACCTTGACGTCATCGCCGCCCAGGCGCCGCGACGACCGGCAGCAGTCCATCGCGGTGTTGCCGCCGCCCAGCACGATCACGCGCCGGCCGATCTTGCTGATATGGCCGAAGGAGACCGAGGACAGCCAGTCGATGCCGATATGGATGTTGGCCGCGGCTTCCTGGCGGCCGGGAATGTGCAGGTCGCGCCCGCGCGGCGCGCCGGAGCCGACGAAGATCGCGTCGTAATCCTCGGCCAGCAGCGATTTCAGGCTGTCGATACGCTGGCCGAGGCGCATCTCCGGGCCAAGGTCGGTGATGTAGGCGACCTCCTCGTCGATGATCTCCTCGGGCAGGCGGAACTTCGGGATCTGGCTGCGGATCATGCCGCCGGCGCGGGGATCCGAATCATACACCACGCAGTGGTAGCCCAGCGGGGCGAGGTCGCGGACCACGGCGAGGGAGGCGGGGCCGGCGCCGACCAGGGCGATCTTCTTGCCGTTCCACTTCTCCGGCCGTTTGGGCAGGCGGGCGCGGATGTCGCCTTTGTAATCCGCGGCGACGCGTTTCAGCCGGCAGATGGCCACCGGCTCCTCCTCCACCCGGCCACGGCGGCAGGCGGGCTCACAGGGGCGGTCGCAGGTGCGGCCGAGGATCCCCGGGAACACGTTGGAGTTCCAGTTGATCATGAAAGCGTCGGCGTAACGGCCGGCGGCGATCAGGCGGATGTATTCTGGAACCGGCGTATGCGCCGGGCAGGCCCACTGACAGTCCACAACCTTGTGGAAATAGTCGGGGTCCCGGATATCGGTCGGCTTCAAGCTCTATTCCTTTCCTCCCGAGCCCCAATGCCGTGGCAACGGCAGGGCCGGACGCAGAGAGGCTTCTGCGGCCCCTGATGCTGTGCGTCAATTGCCATATCGACAGAACTGGCCCCAGGCATTTGCGGCATGGAGGTCAACACCGGCGTCACCACAGCACGGTCGCACCGGCACGTGCGCGAGACGCGCCGGAACGGATGGATGGGCAAAACCCGGGGCTTGTGTCGCGCGCACCGGCCCCCGTCAACCCGGCGTGTTGCGGATTGACACGTGGGGCGCGTACCGCCTGCCGTGCGTCCTGCACCACTTTCCATGATGATCCGCCCGAAATCCGGCACCGATGACGAAGATCGGGCGCGCGGGTACAGGCCAGAGGCCGAGAGCCGGTCGGCTGCAACACGGACGTCCTTCCCTCTTCCTTGTCCTCACGCCGGCATGCAAGCCGGCACCGGGTTCTCAAGCCAGCATGCAAGCCTGCACCGGAATGGGGACTTCTGCGGCCCCACATTCCGTACCATGCCAGTCTAGCGGCAAAGCAGGGCGGCAACAAAGGGGCAGCCGCCCGTCTTCCGGCCCGCCGGAGCCGCGCCGCTCAACTCATCACAGCGTTTCGGCCAGCCACCAGGCCAGCACCGAGGTCCCGGCCAGGAAGTCGTCGATGGTCATCGCCTCATGCGGGTTGTGGCTGCCGTTCTCGTTGCGCACGAAGATCATGCCCATCGGCACCCCGGCCGCGGCGAACGCCGCCGCATCATGCGAGGCCGGGCTGCCGAGTGGCTGCGCATCGATCCCCAACGCGGCGGCGCCGGCGTCCAGCGTGCCGCGGATCGCCGGGTCCACCGGGCCGACCGCGGCCCGGGCCTTCGCACCGCGGTGGAAGCGCACGCCGCGGCGCTGCTCGATCCCGGCGATGATCGCGTCCACCTTGCGGTCCAGCTCCGCCAGCACCGCTTCGTCGTAGGCGCGCACGTCCAGCGAGAAGTGGAACGCGCCGGGCACGATGGTCAGCCCGTGCACCGCGGTGTCGGTATGGAAGCGGCCGATGGTGCAGGCCATGGGGACGCCGCGCGCCTCATGCTCCTCCCACACCGCGTCCAGCGCCATGGCGAACTCCGCGCCGGCCATCGCGGCATCGTGGCGGAAGCGGCGCGGCAGGCCGACATGGTCGTGCTTGCCCTCGATCCAGGCGTTCGGATAGCGGAAGTTGCCTGGAATGCCGGTGCAGATGCCCACCGGCCGCCCGGCGGCGACCAGGCTGGGCGCCTGCTCGATATGCAGTTCCAGATAGGCGCGCAGGTCCTGCGGCGCGAAATACCGCCGGCCGGCGCGCAAAGCCGCAGGATCGCCACCGCATTCGGCAATGTGATCGGCCAGCGAGCGGCCGGTGTCGATCCGCCGCACATCCAGCGCCCCGTCCGGCAGCGTGCCCAGGGCACCGCGGCTGCCGATATAGGAGACCTGGAACCAGATGCTCTCCTCGGCACGGATTCCCATCACCGTCACGTCGCAGGCCGGCGCCAGGCCCGCCTGCCGCAGTGCCGCCAGCGCCGCCAACCCGGCGACCACCCCGGCGGCGCCGTCGAAATTGCCGCCATGCGGCACCGAGTCGAGATGCGAGCCGATCACCACCCGCGGCGCCGCCCGGTCACGGCCGGGCTGCGTCATGTACAGATTGGCCGCCGCGTCGTGGTCGATCGCCAGGCCGAGCGCTTCGGCGGCCCGGGTGACCCGGGCATGCGCCCGCTGCTCGCCGGCGCCGTACGGGTCGCGTGACACGCCCGGCTCGTCGCGCCCGTCTTCGCGCAGGCCGTCGAACAGCGCCTCCACGAAGCCGCGTTGTTCCGCTACGGCCGCCTTGATTGCCGCTGTCCGGCCTGCATCCATCTGGCGCGCTCCTTCTCGCTGACCACCGGCGCACCCAGCGCCGGCCGCCTGTCATGGCGCGCCCGGACCTGCCACGGCTAGCCGGAGAACGGAAGCCCCGGTTCGGCGTGTTCGTCGGGAACGGCGAATTCGCGCAATGCGGGAACGTTGTGCAGGATGACCCGCGATCCGTGCGTTTCCACGCCGACACTCCGCAAGGCTGCGAAAGCGCGGGACAGGTTCTCCTGCCGGCAGCCCAGCCGGGCCGCCAGCAGGCGTTTGTCGAACGGCAGGCGGAAATCGGCGGTCTGCGCGTGGGGATCCTGGGTCAGCGCCAGCAGGTAGCACCCCAGGCGCTGTGCCGCGGTACGCAGCTTCAAATCCTGTACCTGGCGCACCAGGGAACGGAAATTCAACGCCTCGGCGCACAGCAGGGCGTTGGCCAGCGGCACCTCGCGCTGCAGCAATGTGTGCAGGCCGTCGATTTCGATCATCAGCAGCCGCGACGCCGTGACCGTGCGGGCGCTCAACATATAAGGCAGGCGGGCCAGCACGGTGGCCAGAACGAAATACCCGGGCGGGCGAATCACCTCCACCACGGCACTGGATCCATCCGGCGCGGTACCCCAAAGGGCGACCTGGCCTTCCAGCAGAACGTGCAGGTGTTGCGGTTCGGCCCCCTGGCGGCACAGCACGTGGTTCTCCGGCAGGCTGGCCTCGTGCGTGACCTCGGCAAGCGCGCCCAGAATGCGGTCGTCCAGCGCCTCGAACAATGGCGTGAGACGAAACCGGTCCGGCACCGCCGCCGCCGCATCCCCCGCCACGTAGTTGGTCTCAGATGCGACGCTTGCGCTTGCCATGTCCCTACCTCATCCCGACGGATTTCTTCACCAAGTTGAAATAGGCGCAAATGTTGACGTGAATCAAGGTCGCTCAGCGCGTCTTGTAGACACCGACGCTTGGTGCGCATTGAGGTACCAAGGTTGTCAGATAGAGAAAGGTGAACTTACTCTTGTCATTCTCTGTCATTTTCGTAATGCCACAAAATGACGCCCACCGCTACGTCAGGCAACACGCGGCTTTGGAACCCGTCCGATATCGCCACGCGCGCTTACCACCCATCCGCGCCTCGCCGCTCGGCTGCCTGCGATCAGCGATACGCCAGACCCTGCCGGGTTGGCACGTTCATGCACCATTGTCCGGGTTGGTACGCTGCGGCAACGGCGCTTTGCTGCCTTGATCGGGCGCGTTTTCCACCACGCAGGAACCGCCCGCGTTGCGCACCTGGGCGCAGAACGTTTCAGCATCCGGCACGGTCGCGAAGCCGTCGGTGCGCAGTCGCCAGAAGGTGCCGCCGTCCTGCGTCACGGCGGCGAAAATCGGTTCGCGCCCTGCGAGCAACCGAGGCATGCGCGCCTGCAGTCGCTGCCACTCGGCCTGGGCATCGGCCTTCGACGGACTTGCCGCGAACTGCACCTGGAACCCCGGCCCGCCATGATGATGCGATGGCACAACGGCCGGCAAGCCAGGATTGGCGTGGGTCCCGGCCGGCACCGCAGGACGGACGTGCGTCCCGGTCGCAACAGCAGGACCGGCGTGGGTCCCGGCCGGCACCGCAGGACGGGCGTGCGTCCCGGCCAGCAATGCGGTCGCGGGGGAACCGCCCGCGCGCGCGGCGACGTAGTCCTGCAGCGCCTGCTGCACCTCCTCCGGCGAGAGGTCCGCGCTTAGAATGCGCTCCGCCTCCGCCCGCTTGCCGCCCATGGCCAGCACCGCCGCCAGGTCGTGGCGGAGCTTGCGCGACGCCCCCGGCTCGGAGGCCAGGGGCTGCAACAGCCGCACCGCCCGTCCCGAGTGGCCGCTCATGGCCAGCGACAGCGCCAGGTTCACCTGGGCGGCATGCATGTCGGGGTCGATGCCCAACGCCTGGCTGTAGGCGCGCTGGGCGTCCGTGTGGTGACCTTGCAGGTCCCGGGCAATTCCCAGGTCGTTCAGGGCGGTGGTATTGCGCGGGTCGCGCTGGAGCGCCTCGAGGAACAGGGCCTCGGCGCCCGCCGGATCGGTGGCCAGGCGGATACGGCCCAGGCCGATATGCCCATCCACCGAGGTGGGATCCAGCGCCAGTACGGTTGTGTAGCTTTTGGTCGCGTCCTCGAGACGGCCGAGCGTGGTGAGCGCGTCGCCCTGGACGATCAGCGCGGCCTTGTCGCTCGGATTGTGCGACAGCAAACCGTCGGCGACCTGCAACGCCACGCGTGGCGAGCCGCCGCGCAGAGCCGCCCGCGCGACGTCGAGGCCGGGTTGGGCCACACTCAACTGGGACTGAGTACCGCTGCAGCCGGCGAGCAACAGCAGCAGGACAAAACCCGTACGCCGCATACCAGCGACTTGGGTCAGTGTACGAAGACCTTCATGATCTGTATAATGGCAGGGCCGCCGACGATCAGGAAGGTGCACGGAAGAATAAACACGATCATCGGCATGGTCAGCATCACCGGCAGCCGGGCGGCCTTTTCCTCGAACCGGGTCAGCGTCTCCTGCCGCATTTCCGACGACAGAATGCGCAGCGCATCGGATACCGGCGTGCCGTACTGGATGGTCTGCACCAGCGTGGTGGAAAAACGCTTGAAACTGTCCAGGCCGGTGCGCTTGCCCAGATTGGTCAGCGCAACGCGGCTGTCCGCCATGATCTGCAACTCGTTGGCGGTCATTTCGAACTCCGCGGCGATCTCCCGGTAGGAGTTCTGAAGTTCGGCACCCACGCGAACGATGGACGGGCCCAGCGCCAGCCCCGCCTGGCTGCAGATCACCATCATGTCCAGCGCGTCCGGCAGCGCCTGCTCCAGCCGGTCCAGGTAGCGGCGGCGCCAACTGCCGACCAGGTAGTCCGGCAGCACCAGCCCGACGATGGCGCCCACCACGGGCAGCAGGGCACGCAGGAACCCGGGCAGGCCCAGGCCGCCGGTCAGCAACCAGACGATCAGCGGGCAACCGCCGGCCAGCATGATCTTGCAGCCGATGAACACGCCAACCCCCTGGGACCCGCGCAGGCCGGTCATCGCCAGCGTGTTTTCCACGTCCTTCAACGCGCCGGGCGAGATCATGCCGGTGCGCAGGATGGCCTGCCCCACCTTGCCCAGCAGCCGCATCACGACGACGCGGAGCGCCTCCCGTTCGCGCGCCGCGCGGCCGGACGACTTGCCGTGCACCATCAGGATCCGGCTTTCGATGCGCTGGCGCCGGTCGGCCTCGCGCAGCAGCACGACGCCCAGCAGCACGACCGCCAGCAACAGCGGCACCGCTGCCCCCATCAGCAGCGTGGTCCGGGTCATCGCAGCGTTCTCCGGATGATGGTCCGCATGACGAACAGGCCGACGCACAGCGACAGCACCGCGGCGCCGAACGCCTTTTGTCCTGAACTGGTTTCAAACAGTATGTTCATGTACTTGGGGTTGAGCGCCCAAAGGCCGGCGCCCGTCAGCACCGGCATGCCGGCCAGGACCATGATGCTGGCGCGTGCCTCCGACGTCATCGCCTTCGCCTTGGATTTCAGCGCCATGCGCTTGCGGATGACGTCGGCCAGACTCTCCAGCGTGTCGCTGAGCTTGCCGCCGGTCTGATTCTGCAGCGCGATCGCCGTGGCAAAGAACCGGTATTCCGGCAGGCCGGAACGGCGCGCCATCTCCATGATGGCGTCCTCCAGCGCGCCGCCGACGGCAACCTGATTGACCAGGCGATCGAATTCCGGCCCGGTGGGTTCGGGCAACTCACGCGAAACGGCGCGCATCGCCTCCATCACCGGAATGCCCACCCGCACCGAGCGGACGATCATCGCAAGCGCGTCGGGAAACTGACTCAGCAGCTTGTCGCGCTGACGGTTTTCCGCCCAGTTGAAGAAACTGCGGCTCAGAAGCACCCACAGCGGAGGCATGGCCAGCAGCGCCAGCAGGTCACCCACCACCATGCGGGCCAGGACGCGACCGACATCGGCAACGCCCAGGGTGATCAGCAGCACCAGCCACCAGCGCAGCGGATAGAGGTCCAGCTTTTCAGTATCGATATGGAACAGTCTCGCGAGCCGGTCGACCAGCGACAGCCCCTCGGTTCTGGTGGGGCGCAGGAAGGCGGACATTTCCAGGCGATGCACACGCAAATGCGGCGCGGTCACCATCTGGAACCGCTCGCCCAGTCGCCGGCGTTGACGCTGCGCCTGCGACACCAGCATGCCGCTATAGGCGAGTCCGACCAGCGACAGGCAGGACAGCACCAGCAGCAGCAGGATCGGCCGGGAGATGCTCATTCGTCGCCCTCCTCCAGGGCGGCGCGGTAGGCACGATCCAGTCCGAAATAGGTCAGCCGGCGCAGGAATGACGGCGGTACCCGACTGACCTTGTAGCGACCGAACAGCTTGCCGTCGGGACCTTCGCCCTGGATTTCCAACTGGAAGATGTCGTTCAGCGCAATGACATCGCCTTCCATGCCGCAGACCTCGCTGACCTGCGTGACGCGGCGGCCGCCGTCGCGCTGGCGTTCGATCTGCACGATCAGGTCGATGGCGCTGACGATCTGCGTGCGGATGGCCATCGATGGCAGGCCCATCTGGCCCATCTGCACCATGTTCTCGATACGCGTCAGCGCATCGCGGGTGGTGTTGGCGTGGATGGTGGACATGCTGCCGTCATGCCCGGTGTTCATCGCCTGCAGCATGTCGAACGCCTCGCCGCCGCGCACCTCGCCGATGATGATGCGGTCGGGGCGCATACGCAGCGCGTTGCGCACCAGGTCGCGCTGGGTCACCTCGCCGCGGCCTTCCAGGCTGGCGGGACGGGTTTCCAGCCGCACCACATGCGGCTGCTGCAACTGCAGCTCCGCCGTGTCCTCGACGGTGACGACACGTTCGCCGTGCTCGATCTGGCGCGACAGGGCGTTCATCATCGTCGTCTTGCCGGACCCGGTGCCGCCCGAAATGATGATGTTCAGCCGGGCGTGCGAGGCGATCTCCAGCACGCGCGCCACCTGCAGGGTCAGCGCCTTCCAAGCGATCAGTTGCGCGAAGTCCACGCTCTTCTTGCCGAACTTCCGGATCGAGATGTACGGCCCGTCCAGCGCCAGTGGCGGAAACACGATGTTGACGCGGGAGCCGTCCTTCAGCCGGGCGTCCGCCATCGGGCTCGACTCGTCCACCCGGCGCCCGACGCCTGCGGCGATGCGCTGGCAGATGTTCGCCAGGTGCATCGTGTCGCGGAACCGGACATTCGACAGCACCAGCTTGCCACCGCGCTCGACAAAGGTCTTGTTCGGGCCGTTGACCATGATTTCGCTGATGCTCTCATCCTCCAGCAGCGGCTCCAGCGGGCCCAGGCCGAGGATGTCGTCCACCAGCTCTTCCGCCAGCGCGCGTTGTTCGCGGCCGTTGAGCTGGATGCGCCGCTCGGTGGCGGTCTCAGAGATCAGCCGCTCGACATCCACGGTCAGCCGGTCCGGCGGCATCGCGGCGACCACGGATGGGTCGAGCCGCGCCAGGCAGACCGTGCGCAACTGGGCGATCGCTTCGGTGGAAACGACACCGGGTGGATTGGCCGCCGGAGCAGCGGGCGGCGGCGCGGCCGGGGCGGCGGCCGGTCGCTGCGGTTCGGGCGGTGCGGGATTTGCCGGCGGGCGGCGGCCGAAACTGGGGGTGAACGTCACGGACATGTCGGGATACGCAAGTTCAAGTCTGTCACTTGCGGCGCCGGAACGGATTCCATCGCCGCGACACGCTCTGGTCCATCGGACTGGCCCCGGGCGCAGCATCGAGCAGGCGGACGAAGGCCACCTGGCGCGCAAGTTCCAGCATCCCGGCGCGGAAGCCGCTGCTGCTTGCCATGGCCGGCTCGCCCAGCGTGGCGGCGTTGCCGACCTGCCGCGGCAGGTCGGGGATCACCACGTCCACTTTCATTTTGAGCGCATCTTCCACCTGCCGGCGGGTAAGACCGCCGGGGACACCCACGCGGTTCAGCACGACGATCGCCCGCTGGGTCTGCTCCAGCCCGGCCGGCAGGGCGAGCAGGCGCAGCGTGTCACGCACCGCAGCCAGGGTCGGCTCCATCACCAGCACCCGCTGATCCACCAGGTCGAGCAGGTCACGATTGAGCTGCATCGGACGGAACGGCACGTCGGCGACGATGAAGTTGTAGCGCCGGCGCAATGCTCCCAGCAACGCTCCCGCGGCGCCAGGCGCGGGACTGGTCTGGACCGACAGCTTCTCCTCCCCGCTCAGCACATGCAGCCGGTCGGCCGCGGGCTGGGCCGCGCGTTCGGCGAGGAGCGAGTCGATGCGTTCCGGCGCCTCCAACGCCATGCGCAGGCCGGAGCCCGGCTGGATGTTCAGCAGGAACGCCGCGCTGCCCAGGTGGATGTCCGGATCCAGCAGCACGGTGTGGCGGCGCATCCAGACACCGAAATTCCAGGCCAGGTTGACGGCGACGGTGGTTGCACCCATGCCTCCGCGCACACCGGTGATGGCAATCGCCCGACCGCCGAGCACACCTTGCAGGGCCGGTGCATGGCCAAGCAGGAACGGCACGAAATGGCGTGCCACGGTATCGCGCGTCAGCGGTTTCGCCAGGTAGTCCGATGCACCCAGACCGCGGGTCACCTCGCGGTAGAAGTCCACGTGGTTGATCTCGCCGATCACCAGCACGCAGACATCCGGCTCCACCACGTTCGAAAGATCGCCCAGCGCCGTCAGCGGCTGCTCCTCACCGCTGACATCGACGACCAGCACCTTGGGGGTCGCGTGCTTCTGCATCGCGGCGATGGCCGCACGGATACCGCCACGGCGAATGTCCAGATCCTCGGACGTCGCCTCGGTCAGCCCGTCGCGCAGCGTCTCCTCGGAGCGGGTATCGGTGACAAAGGCTATCAGCGAGTGGCGATCGGGCCTCGCCGAGGGCGAGTCCGATTGCTGCTCGTTGGAGCGGACACTGGGGGCGACACCGTCATCGGGCATGGGATCAACCTCCTGGCGCTGTCGGGGCCGCGAGGCCTGCACCGCCGCCGGCATCACCGCCATTGCCGCCGCCACCGCCGCCGCCCCCGGAACCCTTCGGCGACCACACCTGCTCAACCGCGCTTGCGGGCGCCTTCGCCAACACGTGGTCGTCCCCGTGCCCGCGGATCAGGTCACGCGGATTCGCCACCATCGCCGCAAGATTCGCCGCATTGGCGCCGCTCGGCCGCCACACGTCGGTCCGGTAGTACGGCTCACAACTCATGCATCCGGTGAGCATTACGACGCTGCCCAGCAGGACGGTGCACGGAAGGAGAGTTCGCAGCATGGTCGCCTCACTGCACCATGAACCCGGCGTCACCCGGGATCTGCACCGGGACCGGCGTCTTGCTGTCCGCAACCTGCTTCATCAGCAACAGACGCTGAATGTCGGTCGGCGGCTTGTAACCGTCGGTCGGCAGGTGAAGATCCGCCGGGTTGTTCACCGGCCGGACGATGTAGGGGGTGACCACGATGACCAGCTCTTTCTCGCTGCGCTGGAAATGGTCGTCGTGAAACAGGGCGCCCAGCACGGGGATATCGCCGGCCACCGGCACGCCGGACCCGCTGTCCGTGGTGTCCTGCTGCAACAACCCCGCGATGGCGAAGCTTTGCCCGCTGCCCAGTTCGACGGTGGTCTCGGCCCGGCGGACATTCAGGCCGGGGACGATGATCGACGAACCGGTGCTGGCGAGTTGCACCGAGGTCTGGTTGGTAAGCTCACTGACCTCTGGTTTCACATGCAGGTTGATGCGGCCGTCGCTGAGCACGGTCGGCACGAAGCTGAGCATCACACCGAAGTTCTTGTAGCTGACGTCGATCTCGCCGTTCTTCGCGGATACCGGAATGGGATACTCGCCGCCGACCTGGAAGCTGCCTTTCTGCCCACTCATCACCGTCAGGTTCGGTTCGGCGAGAATCTGCGCCAGGTTGTCGTTGGCGAGCGCGTCGATGACACCCAGGAACCCGGCCCCCAGGCATGTCGGGCAGGTGGCGGCAACGCCATTTGCCGTGGTGCTCGCCGAGAGCTGGATTGCCGGAGAGAACTGCCCGATCTGGCCGATATTCCCCAGCGCCGACCAGTTGATGCCGAGCTTGCGCACGACGGTGCGCGACATTTCCGCGACGCGGACACTGAGGGTTACCTGTATCGGACGGGTGACCTGGATCTCGTTGTCGATGGTGCCGTTCTCGCCCAGATACCCCTTGGCGATCGCCACCGCCTGGGCCGCGTCCTGCGGCGTGCGCACCGAGCCCGTCAGCATCAAACCCTTGCTCTGCGCCTGGGCTTTCACCTGGCTGCCGGGGAGCAGGCGTGCAATCGCCGCCTCCGCCTCGGTCGCACCGAAGGACGATGGCCGCACGGTCACGTCGTATTGCGCCAGCACATGGCCCAGATCGTCCATGGCGGCAACGGTCGTCCGCCCGGCACCGACGCCGAAGACGAACAGGCTGGACGCGCTGGCAGGCCGTACTTCCGCGACCTTGGGATCGGCAACGAACACGTTGGCCGCGGGGCGCGAGAGGGTCAGCACGCGGCCGGTGCCCGATTGGAGTGATAGCCTGCCGGGCGTACCGGCCGGAGCTTCACGGACGGCGGGCTGGGTCTCGGCGGGCTGCGTGACTGCGGGTCGGGTAACGGACGGCTGGGCAAGCGCCGGCTGGCCGACGGCCGGCTGGATAACGGCCGGGTGCGTGGCGGCCGGCTGGGTGACGGCGGGCTGGGTAACGGCCGGCTGACTGACGGCGGGCTGGGTGACGGCAGCGGCGGCTCCCGGCCACCCAAGCAGCACGGCGGCAAGGCAGACGTCCCGCACGATCCGAGTGAAATTGCGCATCAGAAGCGAAACTCCTTTGCGTCCTGCGAGCCCTGATAGATGCGCATGACACCAGCCGCCCTGGCTCCCTCCGCTTCCAGCGCCGGCGAGACATCCATTGCCCAGGTGGTGTTGTAGCCCCGCTTCAGGGCGGCAAGACGATGCTTGCCGTCGGCCGACCGGACCGCGAGCGACAGCCGCCCCAGCCGCCCGGCAACCGAAATTCGCTCGGCCTGAGCCTGCGTCACTTCCAGTGTCACGGTGCGGCCCTGCGTATCTGTCGAGGTGGGCGCTGCGCCCTGCACGATCTGCTGATCGATCGCCAGCACCTGCAGATCGGACAGGATGGTTTCCGCAGCAACGCGCCGACCCGCGGGAATTCCGGGTTGCGACAACGTCTGCGTCAGGATCAGGTCCACATGGTCGCCGGGCCAGATCAGCCCGGCCGATCCCGTCGTGTTGTCCACCGAAATGGTAACCGCGCGCATGCCGGGCCGCAGCACCGCGGCGAGGAACCCGTGATCCCCAGGCCGCATCACATCATTGTTGCGGATGATCTCACCCACGCCCATGGAGTGACGGACCATGGCGCCAACGAGCTGGCGGCGCACATCGGGGGTATCCAGGTTTGCGCCCTTGATGTCCTTGACGAGCTCCAGCTTGCTGGTCAGGTCTTCCGGCTTCAGCAGGCTACCGGCATGCACGGCACGCGCAGCCACCAGCACGAGCTTCTTGGCCGGCGGACGCGGCGCGGCGGCTGCCTGCTCCGGGGGACGCGTGGCGACCCAGGCCACGGTACCGAACCCCATCAGGCCAAGAGCCATCAGGACCGAAGAATGCGACACGCAGGACCATGGCACGGACCTACAGCAGAACGAGCAGACCACCCACGGCAATCGCGCAGGCATAGGGCAGCGGACCGCCGCGGCGAATGCGCCAGCGCTCGGCCCGCAAGGCGCGACCCCACAACGTATGAGGACGCACGGACGACGGCGGCGCGACGAACCGCTGCGCCACCAGGTACAGCAGCGCCAGGACACCGCCGGACAAAGTTACCGCCAGAATGAAAGGAAGTGCCTGGCCCGGTGGCACGAACACGGATGCGGCCGCCAACAGCTTGACGTCACCGCCGCCCATCCAGCCCAGCCGCCAGCAGACCGCGGCGAGCACAAACACCAGGAGGCCTATCGCCAGGCCCGGAAGCAGATTTCCATAAATCAGCCGCAGGGCCAGGCCGGACGCCAACAACACCACCGCGGCCCAGTCAGGGGCGGTGCGGGCGACGATGTCATGCAGCGACGCAACCAAAAGACAAGCTATGCCGACAAGAGCGAATCCCAGGGCCAGCGAGGTGTGCAGAATGTCGGGCATGGCGGGTCCGCGGCGGATATGGACGACTCTGAGGCTGCCGGCGAAGCATGGCTGAACGGATTGAAGCCATGCCGCGACCGGCAGCCTCAGGTCACGCAGATCAATCAGAGCGACGAACTGATGGTGCTGAACGTGGTGTTCATCTGGGTGCCGAGGGCGAAGACGGTGCCCGCGATCACCGCAGCGATGGCGGCAGCGATCAGGCCATATTCCAGCGCCGTCACCGCCCGCCGATCGGTCTTCAGTTCCAGAAAAGTCCTTACGAGTTCGATCATGGTAAGTGTCCTTCAACTCCGTTGCCCAGGTTTTGCTGCGTCGGCGGCATGGTTTCGTTGAAACCCACCTTCCGCGGCAACGCATGCAAGTGGAAATAAGCACGCATGCGGTTAAGCAGTGGTTTCATTCAAGCACGGGCCGCAACACAAAGATGCATCCAGAGAAAGGGATTTTTCCAGCCACGGTGTAACCGCAACGGCATATGAACGCTGATATGACGCTGCACCGCCGAGACCCGCGATCTTTGCGTCAAGCGTGGCCGTGCGCCGTCACGCCAGTCTTACAGAAGACCGGAGGAGTCCGTAGCGA
This sequence comes from uncultured Alphaproteobacteria bacterium, assembly GCA_963721065.1. Classification (GTDB taxonomy): domain Bacteria; phylum Pseudomonadota; class Alphaproteobacteria; order Acetobacterales; family Acetobacteraceae; genus CAWBLP01. The sequence goes on along the minus strand of CAVRHO010000002.1, from coordinate 1,026,451 downwards.
TCCCCCGACGTGATGGGCGCAAACACAGACGAGCGCACGAACCAGCACGCGGCAGACGCCAACGTCAACGGTGGTGTAAGGCGTGGTCTGACGGCGTTTCGCCTTTTCCGTTGCAGTACCGAGTCGCGGCGCCAGTTCAACAGAACTTGAAGACGGATCGAATCCGGTCCGGTTCGCTTGCGAAGGATCGCGACGCTAACGACCCGGCGTGATCACGCGGGGCAAAGGCGCCGCACCCGCCTCCTGCCCGTGCGACAACGCGATGACCTGCGGAGCGGTGCCAATTGCTCGCGGTGTCCAGATATGCATCGAGGGCACGGACGTCAGGGGCGGCGGCGCCGGTTCCTCCGTCTCGGCTGGATGCCAGGCAGCAAGTACGAGGTTGCGATATGGAATCCCGAGCGCCGGATCGGCCGAATGATATGCGGCTATGGCCTCCGACCAGTCTCCGTACCTGGCTGTGCAGAGACGTCAGGAATTGTGCCGCATACTGCGCGTTCGCAGCCGGATCGAACGCTTGCTCAAGGCTGGGGAATGCCGCAGGGTGGTGGAGCAGGCTGATCTGGTAGCAGCCAACGTCAATGTTGCGCTGCCCGGCCTGCAGAAGCTCGCGGGTTGCTGCCACCGCTTCCGCCTTGTCCGCAAAGAATTTCGGGTGGCCGGCAACGTCGATTGCCCACGGCCAGGGAATGACACGCTGATGCTGCACGTCCCACCGTCCGCTTTCCACGCGCGCGATGGCAGCCAGCAACCCCGGCGGCAACTGCGACCCGAGTTCGGCGCTGCGCCCTGCCTGAACACACGTCGTCTGGGCCGATACCCGGCCTGCGGAAAACGCCAGGAGTATACCTGCGATGATGGGCGGAGACATGCGCCGCAGAGCGGATCGCCCTCGGCAGCAAACGTTTTTCCGTTCCCAACGTTGGCGCAACTTTATCGGTCCGGAAATCTACTTGTGATCGTAACCGTATCGACCACGCGCCGTCCGGACAGGGAGATCCTGCACCGGACAGGCGCGACAACGTCATGCAGCGGCTGCCGCCTCCACCGCGTGCCCCTGCCAGGGCGAAACATGGCGTTCCAGCGACGGCATCGGATCCGGCTCCCGCAGGATATAGCCACATCCCCATACCGTATCGATCAGGGTCGGCACGCCGGCGGTGGCCAGCTTCTTGCGCAGCCGGCAGATGATGACGTCGATGGTCTTCATCTCCGGCTCTTCCATGCCGCAATACAGATGATTGAGGAAGGCCGTCTTGTTCAGGATGGTGCCCTGCTTCAGGAACAGAAGCTCCAGCACGGCGAATTCACGCCGGGACAGGTGCAGCGGCCGGCCATGGACGCGAACTTCACGCCGATTCAGGCTGAGTTCCACCGGCCCAAGTCGCAGAATGGAGTTCGAATGCCCCTGGCTGCGGCGCACCACCGCGCGGATGCGGGCCATCAGTTCCTCGCGGTCGCAGGGTACGATGACGAAGTCGTCAGCCCCCTGGTCCAGCACGCGCACCTTCGTCTGCGCGGTGGCGCTGTCGGCAAGAATGACGACAGGAACCTTGAAATCCGCCGCGCGGATCATGCGGACCACCTCATAGGCCGGAACATCCGCAAGATGCAGATCCATCAGTACCGAGGTCGTATTCGTAGAGCCGCAGGAAATCCAATGCATCGCGGCCCGACTCGGCAAGTTCGGTACGCACGCCATGCTGCCGCAGTACGGCAAGGTCGTTGCCACTCTTGCAGAACGGGGTATTGCCGACCCGGAGTACCAGCATCGCACTCTCCCTGAAGCACTCACTCGTTGAGTCAATGACTCGTTGCGATCTGCAACTTCGTTAAAATTTCGTGTGCGGTAAATTCTGCCAGATGGCCGAAGCCGGGCACCGGCGGGACTAGGCCGGATGCCCACGGATTAGGCCAAAGGGACTAGGCACTCCGACGGATCGGCAAAACAGTCCGGGTGTGCTTGAACCCGGAACAAGGCGGAGGTGCCTCCACGGTGAGCAAGAAGCGAACCCTGCACAGGCCACGACGCATCCCGGGCGGGCGGCGTGCCGCGGCTGCCCTGGAATTTGCGCTGCTGGGACCGATCCTTCTGCTGTTCCTGGGGGGCGCGGCGGATTTCGGGCTGGCGATCTACAGCCGCAGCCGCCTGGCGGCCGCGGTTTCGGCCGGCGCGGAATACGCGATACTGAACGGACGCGCCATTGCGCCCAGCGATTTCTCGACGTTCGCCAGCACGGTGAAGACGGTCGTGTCAAAGGTTTCCGGGCTGAGCCTGGCATCCGGCCAGCCGACGGTCGCGGTGGGGACATACTGCGTCGAGGGCACGCCGCCGGCACTGGTCGCGTCGAGCAGCACCTGTACCAACGGCAGTTCGCCCGGGGTGTACGCGATCATCAATGTCAGCTTCAGCTCGCCGCTGTTTCTTCCACTGGGCAGCATCACCAGCGCGCTTGCCGTGTCACAGTCCGCTTCGGTGCAGTTGCAATGATGCGCAAGCCCCTGCGCGCCCTGTCGCACGACCGGCGCGGTGTTGCCGCCCTCGAGTTCGGCATGCTGGCGGGCGCACTGATCGCGCTGTGTGTGGGCACGATCGAGATCGGGCTGCTGTTCTGGGGCCAGAATGCGCTGCAGGCGGCCGCGGCGGAAACGGCACGCTGCGTCGCAATCGGGTCCCCGGACTGCCCCAGCGCCGGAACCTATGCGGCCGACGCCGCGAGTTGATGGATGTTTTCCGGCGTGGTTTCATCCAGCGACGTGACGTCGAACACCACAAGCTCCTGCCACGGTGCCAGCGGCACTTTCCAGGAGGTAACCATCACGTCGTCCTATTTCGCCGGGTGGCTGCCGCCGTTCGTGTCTCAGTTCGCCGGCAAGACGCTTTCCGCCAGCGCCTGCTACCCCAAATAGGTTGCTGCATCCTCCTGCTGGGTCACTGGTTCGGTATCTCTCGGCATCGGCAGGCTGGGCAGGATGACGCCGCTGCGCGCCTTGGCCAGAGCCTCCAGCCGGCTGTGCGCGCCGAGCGCGCGATAGATGGCTGCAAGGTGCACCTTGACCGTGCCGACTGCGAGATCCAGACGCCGGGCGATCGTCTTGGTGGCGCATCCTTCTGCCAGCAGCCGGAACACGTCGCGCTGGCGGTCGGTGAGCTGGGCCAGGATGGGGTCCAGTTCGTGTGCGACCGGAACGCGCGGCGCCGGCCGCGTCGCCAGGGCAATGGGTTTTCCGGACAGGCTGGCTGGGGCGAAGACGCCGCCGGCCAGAACCGTCTCCAGTGCGCGAAGGAATTGCAGGGCGCTGGCGGATTTCAGCACGTACCCCTGCGCGCCGGCGCCGAGGCACTGCAATATGGTGGCGCGATCGTCGGTGTCGGCCAGGACCATCACGAGGCAATCGGGGTGGCCACCAACCAGCCGCTGGATGCCATCGTGCCCCTGCAGGCCCGGCAGGTCGAGGTCCAGCAGAAGCAGACCGGGCGGCCCGGCGGACATGAGTTCCAAGGCTTCGACGAAGCTGCCCGCCTGGTCGAACGACCAATCCGGCCATGCGTCGCGTAAAACCCCGATTAACCCGTGTCTGAAAAGCGCCTGGCGGTCCGCCACCAAAACGTCGCGCTGCGATTCTTCCTGATCCATGGCCCGATGAGTTTCTTCGTACTTGCAAACGCCGCAGCCGTTTCGTGCTGGTCCGACCACGCCAGATTCCAGGGCGGGTCACGGCGGATCAACACTTTCAGGCCACACAAGAAGTCAGTTAGGCGGATTGCAACCTAACTGAAGGCGGATTGGTAAATCCTTTCATCGATCGCGCGGAGGCCCGGAAGCCGGGCGAAGCAGGGACAACCCGTGTCACGCATTATTTCGCCACGTCGCCACGTCGCCACGTCGCCACGTCGCCACGTCGCCACGTCGCCACGTCGCCACGTCGCCACGTCGCCACCGAAGCGGGCATGGGCGTGTCATCGCTGCAACACCCTGGCAACCGCCCGCAACCGGCTTCGGCAATCGTCCCCGGCCGCCGCCAGGTCCAGGATCCATTGCGCCAGCGACCTGTCGTCCGCGCCTGGGGCAGGCGGCTCCGGCTGCGCCGCGCAGGTCAGAAGCGACGGCGGCACCGGGGTCCGCGGCCCGTCAGCGGCCAGCGGCGGCGTGGTGCCGCAGCCCGTCAAGAACAGCGCGCACAGCAGCAGAGGCGTTGCAGGCAGAGGAACGAGGCGCGGCATCGATTGCGCTCCTGATACTGGCCAGGCGTTTCGCACGGGCCTGCGCGGCGGCGGCCTGCGCCTCCAGCGCGGCGACGGCACGGGCATGGTCCGCCTGCAGAGTGGCGATCCGGGCCGCCTGGGCGACGACGGTCTGTTCGGCCCGCACCCGCGCGTCATGCTGGTTCAGGGCCAGGGCGCCGGCAGTCAGCAGGGCGATGGCAAGCAGGGCCAGGCCGGCGACCCGGCCGACCGGACCGGTGATAAGGGCGAGTAGCGGCATTCCGAGCACCCCTTGCGGGCTGCGGTGGGGTGCGGGACACCCCGACGCGCAACGGTCAGAACAGGTGCACGACGAAGTGACCCAGGGCCGCGGCGGCCAGAACCACCGCCACGCCGGCGCCGGCGACGAGAGAGCGGTGCGGAGAGCCGGTCAGGTCCGCGCGCAGCCGCGCGACCTCGGCCAGCACGAGAGCCTCCAGCCGTTCGAACTCCGAGGTGCCGGTGGCGGAAACGCCCGCCAGATCCTGGGAGACCGCGTCACGAAGCCGGGCAACGTCAGCGGTAACGGCCTCCAAGTGGGCATCCGCCGCGGCCAGGACGACCGTCTTCAGTTCCTCGGACAGCGCGGCCGGCGTCGGTGTGGATGGCCCGCCGGCCGCTGTCGTGGTTTCGCTCATGGTTAATCCTTGCTATTGAAATGACCGAGTCTGGGAATAAATGCTGATCGCCCAGGCATAACCGGCGGCTGGGACGGTGCGCGGAATTGCCAGTCTGCAGGGGCATGCCAATGGGCGTGGATTGGTCAATTGGTGCGGTGCCCCGGGTCCGGAGATGAGATGCCGCCATATCGCTAGGCTCCTTGTCCGCAGTCCACCCGAGAACCTGTGACCTTTATCCTATAATACGGCCATCTTGGCAAGCGGAATTATCTCTTCGGCCAATCCCCGCCCCCGGAACATCCCGCTGCGCCAAGGTTGCCCGAGGCAGACGGCACATTCGGTGCGGCGTGCGCGACCGACGCCTCTCCAGAGCCCTCCCATCGAAGGCCGTCATCCGCCCTCTCCACCGACGGTCGCCCGCGCCGACGCGAAGTACCGGGCCAGGCCGGATCGTCCATTCGTCAGTGACAATCGTAACTGGGGGACATCTTTTCCATTTCGCTTCCATGAACAATAGATGTCGGGCGCCAGTTAAGATATTTCCTCACATAACCTTGATACGACCACAGCCTGACTTGAATATGATGGTCCGACTTGGGATGGTGTGTTCGCAAAGACGAGGGAGGCGCCCGTGAACCGGCTGCTCACTCTGCTCCTGCGCACCTGCCTGCTTGCGCTGGCAACGCTGACACCGCTCGCGGCCCGCGCCGCCATCCCGATCCTGCCCGTCTGTAGCTGGCCGTTCGAGAGCAACGGCCAGGGCCTCACGAACATCGCCACGCCGGACACGAATGCGACCTACTGGGTCATGCCGTTCGACACGGCGAACTGGAAGGCAATGATCATCCAGGGCACCTATCCCGAGGCGCGGTTCGTCAACTTCAATAGCTACACCGCGACCGGCGCCATCACCGACTCGATCATCGACAGCGAGATCGCGCCCGATCCGGGCAGCACCAACCCGTTTGCCACACCAACGGCGGGCGGCCGCCACAGCTACACGGTTTCGGTCAGCACCAATCCGTCCGGGTCGGGCAATACGCTGCGCGTTGGCGGAACGCGTCTCGCCTTCGTGGTGTACCGCGTCTATCTGCCCGACCAGGGGCTGGACCGGACCGGAGCGGTGGGCCTGCCGGAGGTCCGGATGGTCGCACCCAACGGACGGGTACGCCGGCTGCGTCCCTGCCCGTTCGCTGATGCGGAAACCAGCCTGGGCAACCTCGCCATCATGCTCGCCATCAGCGGCTTCAACGACGCGGCAGAATTCCTGCAGCGCATCCTGGCGGCCGCCCAGCTTCCAACGCCCAACACCGGGCTCTGCAATCCCAACCAGCCCGGCCCCACGACCGTGCCATTCGCTCCGGCGACGCTTGGCGCCGACTTCTTCCCCAATCCCCAGACCACCTATCTGGAAACGCCCGGGCTCTGCTTCCAGCAAGGCAAGGTCCTGGTGGTCCGGGGCAAGGCCCTGGTTTTCCCGAATACCTATTCGGGCGGGTCGATCTTCGAACCGGCGTTCGATGACACGGTGCAAATCCGCTACTGGTCGATGTGCAACAATGGCCGGGTGCCGCCTTACCGCGTCATTGCCTGTCAGGCGGACTACGCGACCGATCTCGACCCGACGCAATCCTATACCTACGTCATTTCGGATGATCCTGCACCGCCACCGGGGTTGCCCGCGAACACGACGTGGTTGCCCTGGGGGCCGACCGTGGTGCCGAAAAACCTGATCTTCCGCACCATCTCCGGCGATCCGCAGGCCGGAGCCTTCACCGTGCCCAACGAATTCTACCCGCGCGGCGTGTTCTGCTCCCAGCAGACGTTCGCACAAGGCGGGTGGCAGGCCTGTTTCCAGGCGGCAGGGCTCACGCCGTGATGCAAATGCGGCGGAGGCGCCGTCCGGGGGCGCAAGCACGCCCGGTCCGGGCACACCGTCACGCTGTCTCGGCGAACAATTCGCGGCCGATCAACATGCGGCGGATTTCGCTGGTACCGGCGCCGATCTCATAAAGCTTGGCGTCGCGCAGCAGGCGGCCGGTGGGATACTCGTTGATATAGCCATTGCCGCCCAACGCCTGGATCGCCTCCAGCGCCATCCAGGTTGCCTTTTCCGCCGCGTACAGGATCGCCCCTGCTGCGTCCTTGCGCGTGGTCTGCCCCCGGTCGCACGCCTTCGCCACGGCGTACACGTAGGCTCGGCTGGCATTCATGGTGGTGTACATATCGGCCAGCTTGCCCTGCATGAGCTGGAACTCGCCGATCGGCTGATCGAACTGCCTGCGTTCGTGCACGTAGGGCACCACGACGTCCATGCAGGCCTGCATGATCCCGATCGGCCCGGCCGACAGCACCGCGCGTTCATAGTCCAGCCCGCTCATCAGCACGTTCACGCCGCGGCCGACGCCACCCAGCACGTTCTCCTCGGGCACGTCGCAGTCCTGGAACACCAGTTCGCAGGTGTTGGACCCGCGCATGCCCAGCTTGTCCAGCTTCTGTGCCGTGGAGAAGCCCTTGAACCCCTTCTCGATCAGGAATGCGGTGATGCCGCGCGGGCCGGCGTCCGGGTCCGTCTTGGCGTACACCACCAGCACGTCGGCGTTGGGACCGTTGGTGATCCACATCTTGCTGCCGTTCAGCACGTAGCGGTCGCCGCGCTTGTCCGCGCGCAGGCGCATGCTCACCACGTCCGACCCGGCGCCCGGTTCGCTCATCGCCAGTGCGCCGACATGTTCGCCGGAGATCAGCCGCGGCAGGTAACGCCGCTTCTGCCGTTCATTGCCGTTCCGGCGTATCTGGTTGACGCACAAATTCGAGTGCGCCCCATAGGACAGCCCCACCGACGCGGATGCCCGGCTGATCTCCTCCATCGCCACGACGTGTTCCAGGTAGCCCATGCCGGCACCGCCGTATTCGTCTTCGACGGTGACGCCGAGCAGGCCGAGCGCACCCATTTTTTGCCAGAGATCGGCGGGGAAGTCGTTGGTGCGGTCGATGTCGGCGGCGCGCGGAGCGATCTCGTCGGCGGCGAAGGTTTCGACCTGGGCGCGCAGCATGTCCGCGGTCTCGCCAAGGTCGAAGTCGAGCGATGGCAGGCGATTGCTCATGGGGGGCGGCCTCTTCTGCCGGAGTTGGACCCCCCAGCATTTACGGCCCGGCGCGCCGATTGCAAATCCCGGCGCGCCGATTGCAAATGGTGCCGGAAACGGCGGCGCCACGCCGGACACCGGCTATTTCAGCAGCACGCGCACGCGGACGAATCCAGCATACAGCCCGACGATCACCAGGCCCGTCCGTCGCGTGAGCGCCTTTCCGGCGATGGCCAGTGCCGGCGCGACCGCGGTCAGCCGCGGCAGCCACCACAACGCGATGATCCCGACGGCGCTGGCCGAGGCACCGAAAATCGTCGCCGGCACGCCGATGCCGATGCCGATAACGATCAGCAGCAGCGCCCCGGCGATCATCAACGCCAGCACGACGCCGGCCATGGCCTGGCCGGACTGCTGATCCTGGCCGTTGTCAGGGGCCGGGCGGCGGCGCAGATCTGGTTGCAACGGGCACTGCCCCCCCCTATAAGGCGCGGCACGCTCAGCCCCCCTGTCTGGGGGCTTGACGGATGGAGAGGTGCCGGAGCGGTCGATCGGGGCGGTCTCGAAAACCGTTGTACCCTTTACGGGTACCGAGGGTTCGAATCCCTCCCTCTCCGCCAGACCAGCGGTCTAAGTCCGTGTTTTTTGTGATAAACTCACGGCGTCGCCTAGCTCTACCCCCTTATCTACCCCCAACTGCCATCTGCGAGGACCAGAGCTGAGCGGCGCCCCCGGTCGCGCGAGGCGCTCAGGTGTCCAACGGCTCAATCAACTCCGCCCCGTTGTTCCCCGGCGAATTCACCGCCCGGCTCACTGCCCATGCCCGCAGCCTGCCATCCGGTGCCGGCCGCAGCAGCTCCACCGGGTCCGTCTCCACCTCCCCCAGCCACGCCTGCCAGTCCACCCGGTCGACCACCAGCGGCATGCGGTTGTGCAGCGATGCCATCTCCGCGTTCAGCGGCGTGGTGATTATGGCGAAGGTCCGCACGATCTCGCCGTCCGGCGCCCGCCAGGTCTCCCAGATACCGCCCAAGGCCGTCACCTCGCCGTCGGCCCTGGCGATGGCGTAGGGTTGCTTCCCGCCATCGACCACCTTCCACTCGTAAAACGCCGCTGCGGGCACCAGACAGCGCCGCCGACCGAAGGCGCCACGGAACATGCCGGAGGTGCTGACGGTCTCCATGCGGCAGTTGATCCACATCCGAGCCTGCTTCCGATCCTTCACGAAATGCGGGATCAGCCCCCAGGTCAGGGCGTCCAGATGGCGCTCACCGGCATCGGGGTGACGGCGCACCACCAGCGCCGGTTGGCTCGGCGCCAGGTTCCAGGACGGCCCGAGGTCCGGTAGCGGGTTCACCGTGCCGAATATCCGGGCGATGGCCTCCGCGGGGAGGAAGGCAGCGAAGCGTCCGCACATGGGCGGATCGTCGGCCTACCCTGGAGGTGCTGGCAAGCGTGGCCGTTCGACGGTGGAGCGCGTGCCCGGCGCGATCTCCAGCTCTTCTTGTGGGGAGCGTGACGGATGTGCAAGCCGCGGGACTGATCACCCGTCCACGCCCCCAGCTCAGGGGAAGGGCGAGGAGATTTCCGCCGCTTCCGCCGTCTCGCCACGCAATAGCGTCTGCAACTCCGCCCGCAGCCGACCGGCCGTGCCATCGGCGAGCAGTCGCTCAATCGCGGCATGCTCGGTCGTCCATATCGGCAACGCGGCGGCCAGCACAGACCGCCCAGCCTCGGTCAACCGTAGCCGGCGCAATCGCCGATCCTCTGTATCCACGGTGATCTCCAGCAGCCCCCGCCGCTCCAGCGGCTTAAGGCTGGCGGTCAGCGTGGTGCGGTCCATCGCCAGCAATTGCGCCACGCTGCTGATGGTCGGCGGCGATGGCCGGTTCAGCGACATCAGCACCGAGAACTGCCCGTTGGTCAGCCCGGCCGGCCGCAGTGCGTCATCGAAGCGGCGTGCCACCGCCCGAGCCGCACGCTGCAGGTGCAAGCACAGGCAGGTGTCGCGGACGTGAAGCGTAACTGCGAACGGAACCGACTTGCTATTTGACACGCCGGCAAATATGTTGATACCAACCTACAAGTCAATGGCCGGGAGGAGTTTGGTGCATGCCGACCGTCTCGTTCACCAGCGCGCTACAGCGGTTCCTCTCCGTACCCACTGCCGAGGTAGACGCCAGGACAGTGGCCCAGGCGCTGGCGGCGGTCTTCGCCACGCATTCCACATTGCGAGGCTACGTGCTGGACGACCAGGGCGCGCTGCGCCGCCACGTCGCCGTGTATGTCGGCGGCGAGTTGGTGCGCGACCGCCGCACGCTCAGCGACCCGGTTGGCCCGCGTGACGAAATCCACGTTTTTCAGGCCCTGAGCGGCGGGTGAAAGGAGGCGCGCATGGCGCAATGTGTTTACGTCGGCACCCGCAAGGGCTTGTTCGAACTGGAGCGGAAGGGCGAGCGCTGGGATGTCGCTGCAGCACATTTCCTGGGCGATCCGGTCTCAGCCGTGCTGGCAACACCGGAAGGCGCGGTCTACGCCGCGCTCGACCTTGGCCATTTCGGCGCCAAGCTGTGGCGGCGCGATGCCGGCAGGTCCTGGCGGGAACTGCCCGCACCGGCCTTTCCATCGAAACCGGAGGATGCGGCAGACGACCCGCATCCCTGGTCGCTGGGCAAGATTTGGGCGATCGAGCCGGGCGGCATAACCGGCCGCCTCTGGATCGGCACCATGCCGGGTGGGCTGTTCCGTTCGGATGACGGCGGAGAGTCCTGGGCGCTGAACGAGCCGCTGTGGCGCATGCCGGAGCGGCGGAAGTGGCTGGGTGTCGCGGGCGGCGAGCAGCCTGGCATCAGTGCCGTGCTGGTCGATCCGCGCAATCCGGCGGTGCTGCGTCTGGGTGTATCGACTGCGGGCGTGTGGGAGACCTCCGACACCGGCGCGTCCTGGCGGTTGATTAACCAAGGCATGTACAACGAATACATGCCGCCGGAACACCGCGGCGACCCAATCGCGCAGGACGTTCACATGCTGGCGCACTGTGCAGCCGCACCGGAGGTCATGTGGTGCCAGCACCACAACGGTGTATTCCGCTCCACCGATGCCGGGCATAGCTGGCAGGAAGTGACAGCCATCCGGCCGTCAAAATTCGGCTTCACGGTGGTGGCGCATCCGCGCGACCCGTCTACCGCGTGGTTCGTTCCAGCGGTGAAGGACGAGCGGCGCATTCCGGTAGACGGCAAGGTGGTTGTGGCGCGCACACGCGATGGCGGCAGAAGCTTCGACGTGCTGGCGAACGGTCTGCCGCAGCGACACGCCTACGATCTGGTGTGGCGGCACGGACTGGCGGTGGATGCGACGGGAGAGACGCTGGCCTTCGGCTCGACCAGTGGCGGGGTGTGGGTGTCGGAGGACAGCGGCGACTCATGGTCGGCACCGGACGCTCGGCTGCCTCCGGTATCGGTAATGCGGTTCGCGGCCTAGCAGCCTGTCGGACTGAGTTCATCCGGCTGGCTGGTGGGCGACAGATACGTTCCTATATCAAACCATATCTGTGCGGTCGGCGACGGCTCGGAAACGCCCCCGGCTCAATTCGCTCAGCCGCCGCAAGACTTTGGACGAAAACGCCCTCTGTCCCGCCTCAGGCAGGGCAGAGGGCGAACATCCGCTTCAGATTCCACGCCATGGTCACCAGGTTCCATTCGCCGCGGACAGACGCCAGGCCGCGCAGATGGAACTGCCGGAAGCCCAGCACCGATTTGATGATGCCGAACACCGGTTCTGGAACCTGCTTGCGCATCGCGTAGAGCGCCTTGCCCTCCGGCGTCTTCAGCCGGTGCGCCATCGCCTGCACCGGGGTCGGGTCGGTCGGTGCCTCCGGTGCGACGGCAAAGCGCTCAGCCAGCGACGGGTGGTGCGGTTCGCGGCCGGTGGCGATCAGCGGCACGATGCCGGCCGCCTCGCATGCCGTCACATTGGCCGCGCCGAAATAGCCGTTGTCCGCCAGCAGGGTTTCGGGCTTGCCGATTTCCTCAGGCAGGGCCTTCAACTGCTCCACCATCGGCGCCAGCTGCTGCTTGTCGTTGGCTGCCTGCACCACGTTGGTGCTCACCACCAGCAGGCTGTCCGCGGCAACCGCCGCCTGCGCGTTATAGCACTGCTCGAACCCGCCGCCCGCCACCGGCATGATGCGTGACGCTTCGTCGGTCAGGTTGATCTGGTCCTGCGGCAGCGGGCCTTCCTTCGGCGGCTGCGGCGCTTTGCCACCCGGCTTGCGGCCGGTGGCCGCCGCCTTGGCGTCCCGCGCCGCAAGCCTGGCCTCGTACTCCGCCTGCTCCCGCTGGAACCGCTCCTTGGCGCGCGCCTCGATCTTCGCCCGTGCCTCCGCCAGCTTCGCCAGCCGGGCCTCGCGCCGCGCCAGCTCCGCGGGGATCGACATCCCGTCCGGCACGTCCGCCTGGTCGGCCGCTTCCGCCTTGGCCAACAGATCGGCCACTTCCGCCTTCAGCTGTGCTTCGATCTTCCCCGCATGCTCATACGAGAGCGCGCTGTGCCGGCTGGCATTGGCGTGGATCCTGGTGCCGTCCAGCGCAACCGTCCCCAGCTTCAAGACGCCCATCTCCCGCGCCAGCTTCAGCACCTCGACGAACAGCGTCTCGATCTGCTCGAGGAACCGCCGGCGGAACGCCGCGATCGTGTCATGGTCCGGATGCTCGTTGCCGGCGATGAAGCGAAACGCCACCGAGTCATAGGTCGCCCGTTCCAGCTTGCGGCTGGAGAACACGCCGGTGGCGTAGCCGTACACCAGAATGCTCAGCAGCACCGTCGGGTGATACGAGGCCGAACCCGAGCCACGATAGCTGCCGGTCATCGACCGCAGGTCCAGCCCTTCAACCACCTCCACGACAAACCGTGCCAGATGCCGGGCCGGCAGCCACTCATCGACCGAGGGGGGCATCAGGAAGTCCGTGTTCCGGTCGGTCGGGCGGAAATTGCTCATGCACGCGGTCCACGCTGGCTACGAATCGACGTTGCGATTCTAGTACGGTCGCCGCCGTGGCGTTAAGTCCGACAGGCTGCTAGACCGCCCATCCAGCAGTGGCCTCGCATGGTCGTGCAACACATCATCGAACTTTATCATCTCAATCGCACTCCTCGCACTGACTGCAAACCAGAGCGGCACCACCGACTGTGAATCGGCTCGGCTTTTGGCCCATCCATCGGCGTCCAAGAGTGACCCGCCGGGCGAAAACTTACGCCATTGATATCAGGGCGAGTTGCTCTCCCTCTGGCGGGTCAGAACTGAACGCCGAAACGGTCAAAATTGAAGGCCGAAACACAGCCAGCGACCAGGATCGTAGGCATGTCGCGCCCTTCATTCAGATCAAGGCTGAGCTTCGAGATCGCCAGGTCGCCAACTCTTGTTGAACCACGGCTTGAGCGGGCCGTAGAGGCGCAGGGCGACGTTGTACCCTTTGCCCGGCATCGTCTGAACCCAGTTCTTCTCGTGACCCGCCGGTGCCCTGGGGGCGAACCAGATCGTGACACCGCCGTCCTTGTTCATCTGGATTCCGGGCAGTGTGCTGTCGACGCCAGCCAGCTTCTGGTCGGTCGGAAGCAGCGAGCGGGTCTGATTGTCGTAGACCGTGAAGGACCAGAAGTCCTTGGCGGGAATTGGCCCGGGCAGGGTCACCTTATAGGTCCGGCCGCCATCCAGATAGTGCCCGTTCGCATCCCGCACGGTGATTGCATAGGCAGAACCGGTACCAGGCTTCGATTCCGTCATGGCCGGCGTGATGCCCGTCGCGTAGTAGAAGAACATGATCCGGGCGTCGAGAAGGCGTTCCGCACCGTTGATGAACCGATAGCTGCCTCCTACGAACGGCGTGAACCATTGCCGGTCCGGGTAAATTCGGGTGCTCGGGTCGCGCGAGGCAAAGAGGTCGGATCGGGCGATCGCATTGCCCACAGCCACCGCATCCGTCAGGATCACCTTCATCCGTGCATCGGGTGCGAAGGGATATCCCTTGCGAATGCCGATCGCCGCGTAGAGGCCGACGGTATCCGGATCAACCCAGCTCGCGGGTTCGTTCTGCACCACCGCATTCAGCTCATCGTAGAAGCTGAAATCATTGGCGCTGATTGTGTTGAACTTGCGGCCCGAGACATTGACGAAGCTGGTTTCCGAAGGATGACCGGCCTCGTCGAGCGGGTAGACGGCCGCCTTGGCCTTCACGCCCGCGACCGCCGCCGCAATGTGGCCGTGCTGAACGAAGGCGCGATAGAACATGAGCAACCGATTGGTGCGCGGCCTTGCGATGTGATAGCCCTCGGCCGGCAGCTTGCCCTTGTAGCCGGGCGGAACGAACAGGTATTTCCCGCCCGCACCCTTGTCCGGACCCGTTAGTCCGACATCGGTGACCCAGCGGAAATCGGCGTCATCAACCGGGCCGAGGACCCGCGGCGGCACAACCAGAACAACCGGCCCATGCTTTAGGTTGATGCATCCCATGGCGTAGACGGTGGTGGTATTCGCCGTCAGGAACAGCGAGCGGGCATCCAGCAGCTTCTCTGCGATACCGATGCCGTGGTTGGGCTTGATACCGACGTCCGCAAGGCCCCTGCACATCGCATAGACCGAGGTTGCCGAAATTCCCTGGAGGAACGCGTTGATGCCCCTGTCAAGATCGAGCTGATCGTAGGCCAGCCGTACCGTCGCAGGATCGGGGGCGCCATCCCTGAAGTGCAGCGTACCGATCCGGGTTTCGACGGTATCGGGTGTCGTGATCTTCGGTGGCACATTAGGCGCGTATTTCGGCGCTGCGGGCGGCGTGACACCGGGCCTCTGTGCGTCACTCGAAGCCGGTACGATCACGACCGTACCGGCCAGGACACAGTGAAGCAACAGTGAGCAGAGCTGTCTCATGCTTCGCCTCATCTTCAGGATCTTCAGGATTGGAGCTCGATTTCTCCCGGTCGCCAGGTCCTGTTGAACCACGGTTCCAGCGCGCCATACATGCGAAGGACCGCGTTCCAACCCTCGCCAGGAACGGTCTGCACCCAATTGGTCTCCTTTCCATCGGGAGACTTGGGGCCGAAGTAGACGTCGATCGACCCGTCGGCATTGGCTTGCAGCCCCTTGGTCTGGCTGCTTACGCTTGGAAAGCGTTGGTCCGTTTGAATCATGGAGCGTGTCTGGTTGCTGTATAGAATCACCGACCAGAAGTCCTTTACCGGCACGTTCGGGGGCAACCGCAGGCGGTAGCTCTTCCCGCCGTCAAGTGAGTTGCCGCTTTCGTCACGCGCGGCCCATGCGTATTGCGAGCCTCGCCCGACCATCTTCTCCTCCATGGCCGGGGTGACCAGAATTGCCAGGTAGTAATAAAACGTCGCAGCATCGAAATTCAGGACACCGGGTTCTGACTGAAACATGTAGCCGCCGGTGAAGCCCATCTGCCAATTGCTGTTCGGATAGTAATAAGCGGTCCTGTCCCGGGTGTGGAACAGGATTGCTCGCGCCGTCGCGTTGCCGACCGCCGCGGCTTCGGTGAGGATTTTCCTCATTCGGTCGTCGGGAGAGAACGGCTTGCCCTTTTGGATGCCGATCGACTGGAAGAAGCCAAGCCGGATCTGATCCAGAGAGTTGGTTGGCTCCTCTTGCACGACCTGGTTAAGAAGTTCCCAGAACGAGAAGTCAGTGGGGAAGACGGTATTGACCGCACGGCCCGACATGTCCACGAAATTCGGGGTCGGATGAGGTTTTGCGGCATCCGCCAGTCGGTAGATCTTCGTAAACTTCTTGACGAGATCCACGCCGGGCTTGGGATCGCGGTCTACCAGGAAACTGCGCCACGGTATCCACAGGCCATACGTCGGCGAACGCACAACATGGTAGCCGCTCGGCTCGGGGCCCTTATGTCCGGGTGGCAGAAACAGGTACTTCCCACCGCGGCCTTTGTCCGGACCGGTAATGCCTACATCCACAATCCACCGCTGCCACATGTCGTTCGCGGTGCCGAGCACTTTCGGCGGCACTTCAAGGACGAGCGGCCCCTGGGTGAGGTCAATCCATGTCCAACTGTAGACAGTGTTGTCATTGCCGGTAAGAACGATCCCACGCGAGTTTAGCAGTTGCTCGAAGATGGGTACGACCGTGTTTGGTGGTCCGAATGACTTAAAGGCATTTCTATTGGCGGCCTGGCTCACCGCAGGGATCGCGAACAGGAAAGCCTGTACTGCCCGCTGGAAGTCCAGGTTGTCGTAAAGCTTCTCCGCTGACGCCTTATCTGGCACGCCCTCGAAGAGATGGAGCGTACCCAATCGTGTTTCAATCGTGTCCGGTGTGTACACGCCAGGCGGCATGGCTGTGGTGTACTTGTAGGATCGCGCGTCACCGCCTGGACTGGCAACCGACGTGGTTGTCTGGGCCATGGCTTCGCGGTTGAGCCATAGGCTGCCGACGGTGGTTGCCAGGGCCGCGTGTCCTGTGGTTTCGAGCAATTGGCGTCGTCTCATCACTTTGCGATCCTTCGCGGCATGGAATAGCGCAGGGTGCTCGTAAGCCCATCCTTTGGAGCGTGGGTTATTCCTCCGTTAGCCACATGATCCGGCGCGTGCTATGCAGTTTTGGCATGAAACCGTGCCATGGCTCATCGTCATTGGCTGTGGTTGGACGGGATCGATTCCCTGCATGCATAATTGAAGAATTGTGTATAGACAGAGCTGTAGTCTCTGCCGAGAGATTGACGGAATTGGTCCTACTGTTACTCACAAGTCGGTAATTAAGGCTACATTCTGGTTGACATGCGCTTCGTCCGGGTCGACGATTCGGCATGCAGCGAGATGGACGGAGCTTCGACCACCGGACGCTGGAAGCGATTCGGTTGATGGCAGTCGAGCGGGTTCGCGAGGGCGAACGTCCCTCGGCGGTGATCGCCTCGTATGGTTTCTGCCGCACCACCATCTACAAATGGATGCGTGCCGCGAAGCGTCCGGAGGGCGGTACGCGCGCACTGCGATCGACGCGCGGGACTGGCCGACCGCGCAGCCTGACGCCGCGGCAGGAACAGCAGGTGTTTCGCTGGGTGAACGGCAGGGATCCACGCCAGTACGGGTTGGATTTCGGTCTGTGGACACGGACGGTGGTGGCCGATCTGATCGAGCGGAAATTCGGCATTCGCTTGGGACAGACCGCGGTGGGGACGCTGCTTGCCCGGCTCGGCCTGACCCCGCAGAAGCCGTTGCAGCGCGCCTACCAACGGGATCCGCAGGCTATCGAGGCCTGGCAGCGAGAACGATATCCGGCGATTGCCCGACAGGCGAGAGCAGAGGGAGGCGAGGTCTTCTTCTGGGATGAATTGGGGTTCCGCGCGGACGCCGTGCGGGGTCGGACCTGGGGGAAGAAAGGCCAGACACCGGTCGTGCAACGCCCCGGTCAGCGCCAGACGATCAGTGCCGCCTCGGCCGTGAACGCCAAAGGCGGGTTCTGGTACTGCACCTATGAAGGGGGGCTGACGGCCGAGCTCCTTGTGCGGCTGCTTCGCCAACTGATGCGCCGTCGCGTGCGTCCGGTGCATCTGGTGGTCGATAGTTTGCCGGCCCACAAGACCCGCCTGGTGAAGGAGTATGTGGCTTCAACCGAGGGGCGCCTGACCCTGCATTTCCTTCCCGGCTATGCTCCGGAACTGAACCCGGACGAGCTGGTCTGGAGCCACGTCAAGCGCACCGGGGTGGCAAGGACGCCGCTGCGGAAGGGCGAGAAGCTACGCGAAAAAATCGACGCCCAACTCGCTGCCATCAAACGAGCCCCCGCCCTCGTGCGCTCATTCTTCCTGGCTCCGGGTGTAGCCTATATTACCGACTGGTGAGTAAGTCCGACAGGCTGCCAGCAACGAGTTCGCGATCACCACGGCGATACGCCCATCGGGGTCGCCCAGGCGCTCGACCAGCATCCTTATCGGGTCCGGACTGGCCCCGAGCGCCAGCGCCACGATTTCGTTATACCGCGACGGTTCGGCGTTGCGGCCGAAGGTGTTGCCGGGCCGAAACGGGCGGAGCATGCCCTGCTGCCGCGCCGCGGCTTGATCCAGCCGTCATCAACGTGCGCCTCGACGCCTGCATGCCGTTCGACGTGGTGTTCAGCACCTACACCCACTCCCACCGCCGCAGCGCCACAACCCAACGCGTGAAGCTGCAGATCGCCAGTCGACAGCCAGCACTTTCGGCAAATTTGCCGAAAGTTCGCCGCATGATGTCCGAATAGAGCAGGGTCGGACAACGGGCGGGTTCGCTGCGGTGGCGGGCCGAGGCCCCGAGACAAACGCCCGCGAAGGAGCCCGCAAGCCACCCAGCCATGACGCTCTCCAGCGAATCCTCTGACGGCCCGCTCCCGAGACGCCCGATCACCCCCCAAATTGCCGTAGCTTCAAGCTGATCCGGCCGTCCCCCGGCCCGATCCTGATCGCTGCATCACCATAGCGCGGCGGGCCAAAGCGCATCGGCGCGTTGTTGGAAAAGCCCATCGCCTCGGTCGGCAGGCCGAAAAAGTTGCGGTCGATGTTCATGTTGTCGTTCTTGTCCTGAAACGCCTGCACTGCGTAGGTGCCAGACGGAATCCCGCTTACACGCACGGTCACGGAACCTTTCCGCGCCGGCGCGATACCGGTGTAGGGGCAATCACGCGACAGAAAGACGGCCTGGGGACAAACCGCAACCAGAACATGCCCTTGTTCGCTAGGCACGTTCTGTACCGTCACATACAGCGACGCGGCAGACGCATTGGCGACAGGCAGCATCACTGCGGCAAGCAAAGCCCTCTTCATCTCGCATAGCTCCGGCCGCGCCAGGTGGTACGGTGGCCCAGGGCCTGACGCGCCAGCGCCGCCCACTGAATCAACAGCAGCGCCGCCACCCCGATCGGATGCAGCACGGCGCTCCACACCGGCGCGTGGTAGCGCCATGCCAACACCATGCGGGTCGCAAGACCGATTGCCAGTGCGCTCCAGGCAAGCGCTGACGGCAGAGCGGCCACCAGCAACAGGGGAGCGATCTGACCCAGGCCCAGCAGTATCGTCCACACGGGAAGCGCGACCGGGCGGGCCATACCCTCGGTCGCGTTCTTCACCAGGCCCTCCAGAAGCGTCGTGGCATCGCCATACATGCGGCAGGTGGCGAAACGCGAGGCATCGAAGATACCCGTCATGTATCCGGCGTGACGAAAGGCCCGCGGCAGCATCAGGCCGTCATGCATGGTGCATGGTACAGCGGCGTGTCCGCCCACAGCACGATACGCATCACGTGTCGCCGCGATCATCTGGCCACAGCCGGCCCCAAGCGACGGCAGTGGCGAGTGCTGCATCATGCGCATGGGCAGGAAGCCCAGCAGCAGGAAGTGGATCAGCGGCACCAGCAGGCCGTCTGCGAAACCGGTGGTGATCTCACGCGGGAAGCCGCTGCCCAGGGCAACGCGATCGCGTTCCATGAAGCCGGCAATGCGGCGCAGAGCATCCGGCGCCAGACGCACATCCGCGTCGATGAACACCAGCAGCGGATGCGACGTTTCTCCAGCGCCAACCGCACAGGCGCGCTGCTTGCCGGTCCAGCCCGGTGGCAGCGGCGGCAGATGGAACACGCGCAGTCTCCGGTCGGCGATGCCGGCGAGGATCGCGGCAGTGCCGTCGGTGGAACCGTCATCCACAACCAGCAATTCAAGATCGACGTCGGTGCTGGCCAGCACGCAGCCGCAGGCCTCGGCGATATTCTCCGCCTCGTTTCGCGCCGGGATCACGACCGACACCGCCGGGCGCCTCTCCGCCGGTGCGGGCGTGCGGAAACGGAACAGGTTGTCGAGCGCCAGAAGAGCAGGCACCGCCGCGGAAGCACAAACGATGCTGTCGATAATCATGGCTGTCCCTCGTGGCTTGGATCGAACCGTCGTCCCGCGAACATCGCAGCACCGCGTCGCCACAGGTCGTAAACGCCACCAACGCCGGGATGGCCGCGCAGCAATGCCTCGAAGCGGGCCGGATCGCGTGCCATGCTCTCCTGCGCCAGGATATCGCACGTCTGCTGCAGCGCCGCTTCCAACAGCGCCGTCCATTCCCGGGTGCTGCGCTCGGGGCCTGCCGCCACCGGCTCTCCGAAACGGGCCAGTGCTTCCGGCTGACGTTCGTTCCAGAACGGATACTCCAGCGCCAGCGGCAACAGGACCAGGTTCGGCACGCGTCGGGCCAGATGCGAAATTCCGGGACGCAGGCGGACCGGACGCTGCCGCGGGTCGGTGAAGCTGCCTTGCGCAGTCACCCAGAGAGCGCGGTCGGGCCTGGCCAGGATCCGGGCACCGACTTCCAGAAACCGCCGGGCCCCGTGCTGCGAATCAGGGTCGATGCCGAACACGCCGACCTTGCGAAGCACCGGGTATTTCTTCAGCGCGGCCGCATCCATCGGCCCGAAGCTGGCGCGCTCCGGCAGGAGCCAGCGCGCCAGCAGTATAAACAGCATCGGGTCCCACCAGCCCGGATGGTTGCTGTAGATGATCACCGGATGCCCCTCCGGCACCCGGGGCAGGCCGGCGCGCGCCACCCGCACGGCGTCGAACTGCCGGCGGATATACCAGCGCAGATACGCCTCGAACCCACGCAGGACGGCGGCCGAGCGAACGCGAAGCGGGTCGTCCTCAGGCACTGCGGGGAATCCGGTGTGGCCGCAGGTCGGCATCGAGCGAGTCGGCGGCGATCCAGCCGGACATCAGCACCATCGGCATACCCGGGCCGGGATGCGCCGCCCCGCCGGCCAGGTACAGGCCCGGCAGGTCACGCGACCGGTTGCCGGGCTTGAACGCGCCGAAGAAGCGGCCATGGCTGGCAAGACCATAGATCGCTCCGTTCAGCACGCGGTAGCGCGTGTGAATGTCGTGCGGCGTCAGGCAGCGTTCGACGACGATGTGATCCTCAATATCGCGCATGCCGGCACAGCGCTTCAGCTTGTCCAGGATCACGCGCCGGTACGCGGGCAGCATCGCCTGCCAGTCGTGATGCGGTCGCAACCAGGGGGTGTGGACCAGCACATACAACGCATCGCCGCCGGGCGGCGCGACACCGGCTTCGGTTCGCGCCGGCGCAGCGAGGTAGCAGGTTGGGTCCGGCGCCGGCTCTCCCCTGCGGTAGATCCAGTCGAACTCTTCCTCGGGGTCAGCCGAAAAGACGAAGTCGTGGTGCAGCAACTGCGGGTAGGTCCGGTCCAGGCCGAGATACAGCACCACGCCCGAACAGGCGGGCTCACGCTTCCACCGGCGAGAAAACCGTGCCGCGGGCTCGCCATCCACCAGGTCACGGAAGGTGCGCACGCTGTCCATGTTCGACACGGCGGCCGCGACAACGATCCGCTCGCCGCGATCGGTTTCCACCGCCGTGACACGGCCGTGGTCGCTGATGACCCGGGCGATGCCGGTTTCCGTCCGGATCGTCACGCCCAGGTCGCGCGCGAGGCGTTCCAGCGCCTCCGGCACGGCGCGGGTGCCACCCAATCGGGTACCACACGCCGCGGTCGGTCTGCATATGCGCGATGCCGCACAGCACCGCCGGAGAGCCGTAGGGCGAGGAACCGACATACTGCACGAAATGGTCCAGCATCTGCGCCACCTGCGGATCCTGGACGCGCCGTCGGATGGTACCCGCAACGGTCGCACCCATGCGCAGGCCAACCACATCGTGCAGCGTCGCCAGGTCCAGGTTGCGACGCAGGTCGATCGTGTCCCGCAGCCCCTCGACCGATTTCCAGAAGAAGAACCGGTCGGCAATCTGGTGCAGATGCTCGGACACCTGCATGAACTGGCGGAACCCGTCCGCGTCCGGCGGCGAACGTTCGGCGATCGCGGCCGCCATGCAATCGACGTTCTCCCGCAGGTCAAGCACGGATCCGTCATCGAAGAAGCAGCGCCATTGCGGGTCCAGTCGGCGCAGGTCGAGCGCCTGGTCCATGTCGCGGCCTGCTTCGGCAAAGATGCGGGCCAGCACGCCGGGCATGGTCAGGATGGTCGGCCCCATGTCGAAGCGGTAGCCGGACTCACTCAGGACAGCAGCCTTGCCGCCGACCCAGGCGTTCTTTTCGAACAGGGTCACGCTGTAGCCGCGCGCGGCCAGGGTGCAGGCGCTCGCCAGGCCACCAAGGCCGCCGCCGATCACTGCGACGGGTAGAGGGGAACTCATACCACCGCCTCCTGCAAGGCAGGCGACGGCCGCAACAGCGGGACGCGGTCGAGTTGCAGATCTTCCGTCATCAGTCCCGTGGTGATGCGCGCCGATTCGAAGATGACCGGCAGGCCGCTACCGGGATGCGTACCGCCGCCGACCAGATAGACGCGTTCAAGATCCTCGAACCGGTTGCGCGGCCGAAAATGCAGCATCTGGTCAAGCGAATGCGTCAGGTTGAACGTCGCGCCGCGGAAGATCTGCATGTCGTTCTCCCAGCCGAGCGGCGTGACGACTTTCTCGAAACGGATGCGCCGGGCCAGGTCCGGCACACCGAGACCGGTCAGGCGATCAATCATCTGCTGCCGGAACCGGTCCTGCACGGCGGCCCAGTCCACACCTGCAACTTTGCGGTGGGCCACAGGCACCAGCACGTACAGCGTGCTGTGCCCGCGTGGGGCAAGGCCGGGGTCGGTGACACAGGCATTCTGCACGTAGATCGAGGGATGGCGGGGCAGGTCCAGGCCGGATTCGATCTCGGCCACGCTCTCCCGGTAGTCATCCGCCAGGAAGATCGTGTGATGCGCCAGTTCCGGCACTGCGCCTTCAATGCCCAGGTACATCATGAATGTCGAACAGGAGAATTTCTTGCGCCCGATCCGGCTGTCGGTCCAGCGGCGGCGCAGGCGGTCCGGCACCAGGCGATGCATGGCCTGGGCGAAATCCGCATTGATGACCAGCGCATCGATCTTCTGCGCTCCCTGGGCCGTGCGGATGCCCACCGCGCGGCGGCCTTCGAACAGAATTTCCTCGACCGGTTCGGCGAGCCGGATGCGAACGCCAAGCTCGCGGGCGATATCGGCCATGCGGGTCATGACCGCGCCGCACCCGCCCTGCGGATGCCAAACACCGTACTCGTGTTCCATGAAGGACAGGATGGTAAACAAGCTGGGACAGCGGAACGGCGACATACCCAGGTATTTGCTCTGGAACGAGAACGCCAGGCGCAGCCTTGGATCACGGAAGAAGCGCTGCAGGTCGCGATCGACCGAGCGCCACGGGCGCAGCATCGGCAGGGCCCGGAACATCGCCGTCGACAGATACGTCAAAGCATTGTTGCACGCACCCTGCAACACCGGGCGGAACGCCTCCAGCTTGCGCCGGTTCTCTGCCATGAAATGTGGCAGCGCGGCCGCGTCGGCCGGGCATAGGCGGGCCACTTCGGCAGCCAGGCGCTCGGGATCGGCCTGCACATTCAGAACGTCGCCGCTGCCGAAGATCAGGCGGTACAGCGGATCGACGCGGACAAGGTCGAGCTCATTGTCCAGCCGGTAACCGCAGGTTTCGAAAAGTTCCGCCAGCACACGTGGATACAGGAAGAAGGTAGGACCGCGATCGAAGCGGAACTGCCCGGCCGCTGTTTCGGCGGTGATGCTCGCGCTGCGCCCGCCGACATGATCCAGCCGCTCGTACACCGTCACCGAGGCGCCGGCCTTTGCCAGCAGCATCGCGCCGGCCAAACCGCCAGGGCCGGCACCAATGATCGCGACCTCGGGCCGCCGCCGTAATCCGTGCTCGCCTCCGCGCATAGATTTTCTCCAGCCCGTTGCGGCAGGCGTCACCCCACCGTGAACGGCGATTGACATAGGAGAAATTTGAATGAGTGGTAGAGTGATTTTCATGATGTGAACGCACTTTCTCTCCCTGAGAAAAATGCAGCCACCGACTGTGCGCGTGGTGAAAAAAGAGGGCCGATGCAATGCTGTCGGAAACGCTGAACGCCGGGCTGGCGCGCTACGGGATCGGCCCGAAAATCCGTGCCCTGCGGCAGGCGAAGTTGATGGGGCAGGTACAACTGGCGCAACACACCGGCCTTTCGCCGGCGCTGCTGTCGAAGATCGAGCGGGGCCAGTTGCACCCGACCCTGCCCACCCTTCTGCGCATAGCCATGGTATTCGGGGTCGGGCTCGAACACTTCTTCACCGATCCCGACCGCCGTCCGCCACTCGCGGTGACCCGCAGGCAGGAACGGCTCCGGCTGCCGGAGCGGCCGGGAGAGAACAATCCCAGCTACCTGTTCGAGAGTCTCAACTACCCGGCGACGGACCGCGTGTTGGAGGTTTATCTTGCCGAGTTCCCGCCGCTGGGGGGACCGACGCAGCCGCATCAGCACCCCGGGACGGAGTTCATCTACGTCCTGGTGGGCAGTCTGTGCGTGACCGTTGCCGGAGAGAACGTCACGCTTGCTGACGGCGACACGCTGCACTTTCAGGCGGGCCGGCCGCACAGCTATCGACGGGGCTCCGAAGCCGGTGCCTCCGCCATCGTTGTCGTGGTGCCGTAGCGTGACGCTGGCCACAGCCTCGGCGGATCCCGTGGTTAACGATGCGCTGCGGCGGGCGAGGGCCGCCGCCGGGCACTGGCGCGGCCTCCCCCTGACGCAGCGGCTGGGCGTGATCCGCCGCGCTCGCCGGCTGATCGCCGCCCGGGCCGAGCTTCTTGCCAGGCAGATTGGCCGCGAGGCGATGGCTGAGAGCCTTGTCGCCGAAGTGCTGCCGCTCTGCGAGGCCGCCCGCTTCCTGGAGCGCGATACCGCCCGGCTGCTGGCGCCGCGGCGCCTGGGCCGGTCCGGGCGGCCGGTCTGGCTGACCGGCGTGTCGGCGGAAATACGGCGGGAGCCCTGTGGCGTGGTGCTGGTCCTCGGCCCGGCCAACTATCCCCTGTTCCTGCCCGGGGTGCAGGTGCTTCAGGCGCTCGCGGCAGGCAACGCGGTTGTCGCCAAGCCGGCCGAACGATGTGCCCCGCCGCTGGCCGCACTTGCAGACCTGCTGCGCCAGGCCGGGCTGCCCGCGGACCTGCTGATCATTCTGCCGGACGACATCGCCACCGGCCAGGCGGCGAGCCGCGCGGGGTTCGACCGGATCATACTGACGGGATCGGCGGAGACCGGCGTTCGCGTGCTGACCGCGGCGGCGGAGAATCTGACGCCGTGCATCATGGAACTGTCCGGGGATGATCCGGTGCTGGTGCTGCCCGGCGCCGATCTCGCGATGACGGCCGCTGCCATCGCCTATGGAGTGCGGTTGAACGGCGGCAACACCTGTATCGCGCCGCGTCGGATCCTGGCCTGGTCGGCGGTAGCCGAACCGCTGCGGCAGGCGCTGTACGCCGTCGTCCCCGCCATGGGCGACGTGCCGGAGATCATCCCGGTGCGGGATGCCGACGAGGCGGTCGCGATCGCCGAAATCCTCACCCTACGCGCTTGGCGCCGCGATCTTCGGACCGCCCCTGGCCGCGCAGGCCCTGGCGGCGCGGTTACCGGCTGGGTGTGTCGTGATCAATGATGTGATCGTGCCGACCGCCGACCCGCGCCTGCCCTTCGGCGGACGCAAGCGCAGTGGTTTCGGCGTAACCCGGGGAGCGGACGGGCTGCTGGCGCTGACAGTGGTCAAGACGGTGAGCATCCGGCGCGGTCGCTTCCGCCCCCACCTGCGACCACCCCGGGACGGTGACGCCCCCCGGTTCGCGCAGTTGATACGCGCGCTGCATGGCGCCTGGCAGGAGCGCGGCAAGGCAGCACTGGCGCTGCTGCGCGTCTGGCGTTCGCCGCCGTGACGGGGCACGCCGCCGCCGACGAGAACATCATAACTCGCGCATGGCCACCGCCAGGGCTCCCGCCGCCGCCACGAGCCCGATGAATCCACTGTTAATCACTGTGCAGAGGTACTAGGCAGGTTCAGCGATGGTGCACGCTACGTGATCGCACTGTTTGCCCCACGCATCCATCAACGGCCGGCGCTTCTCCAGCAAGTCGGATCGGGCGTAGGCGGCCTTGTCCTTGATCGTATGGGCCAACGCCGCCTCAACGACCTCGCGGCCCTCGGGTCGCGTCTCCCCCGCCCAGTCGCGGAATGTGGACCGGAACCCGTGCGGTACTATCGCACGGCCCTCGGCGTCCCGCCAGCGCGGCAACGCGTCGGCGTCGTCCGTTGCGTTCATCCGGCGCACGACCTCCGACAAGGCCATGTCCGACAGCGGCTTGCGCTGATGCCCGCTCGGGAACACCAGATCATCGACCTGCCGCATCAGCGGCCGGACCTCCTCGAGGACCGCGAGGGCGGCCGGCGACAGCGGGACACGATGGAGTCGTGCCGCTTTCATGCGGTCGCCCGGCACCGACCAGACCTTGGTCTCCAGGTCCACCTCGCGCCAACGCATGCCCCGCACCTCACCGGTGCGGGCGGCCGTCAGGATGGTGAACCGGAGTGCCTGGGCGGCGATGCCGTCACGTGCTGCCAGCGCCGACATGAACGCGCCAATTTCCTGCCAGGCCAGTGCAGGCCGGTGCCGAACACGCTTGACCTTGCGGGGTTGGGGCAGCGCACCGGCCAGGTGCCCCTTCCATCGGGCGGGGTTTTCCCCGGTGCACCACCCCTTCACCCGGGCGGCATCCAGCACCGCCTCGATGCGCTGGCGCACGCGCGAGGCGGTTTCCGGTATCCGCTCCCAGATCGGCCGGAGGACCCGCAGAACGTCCTCCGTGCCAACTGCGGCGACGGGCATGTCGCCGATGGCAGGGAATACGTACGCTTCCAACGTGGCCAGCCACTGGGCACCGTGCTTGGCGTTGCGCCAGCCTGCCCTCCTGCTGTCGATCAGCGCGGTTGCCGCAGCCCGGAAGGTCCGCTCCGCGGCCTCGGCTTCAGCCCGTTGCTTGGCGGTCCTGGTAGCCTCACGTTCGACCAGCGGGTCCCGCCCCTGACGCAGAACGGTGCGCGCGTCCGCAGCCAAGATACGGGCCTTCGACAGTGGCACGCGGTCCGGCGGCTCCCCGACCGCCCCGAGCCCCATTTCCCGGGCCTTGCCGGCGAGGGTGTAGCGGAACAGCCACGACTTCGACCCACCAGCGGCGATCTGGAGGTACAGGCCCTCACCGTCGCCCATGCGAATTGGGCGAGAGCCCTTGGCCGGGTCATGTTTCGCCGTACGGACGGCGACCGCAGTCAGATTGCCCATCGCAGGCCCCTTGTTGTTGGGGGTAGGCTACCTGACCCCCAACCCTACCCCCAAGGACCTTGTAGATGAGGCTGGACCGTCCGAGATGGCGGTGGACATAAGCCCCAGTTATTCTGCTGGAATTCCGAAAGCGCGAGGCTTAGGGAGATGCTGGTGGACGATGTTCTGGCGGACTTCCTCTCCGCCACCCCCTTGATTTGCCCTGCTTCAGACAACGGCACCGTAGCGGCAGTTACCCGGGCGGCAGGGTTCGCGCGGCATCCCGGCAGATGGCGGTGAACCTCTGCAGGCGAGCCGGCCCGCGCCGGTCGCCCGCACCTTCCGCTGGTTCGCGGCAATCGTCGCCGACACCCGGCCGGTGCGACACGATGCCGCTGCCGTTCAGGGGACCGGGACCCGGGGCCGCGGCGCGGGAGCCGGTTTGACCGACGCGCGACGGCACAGCGTCGTGGTCGGCGCAGGGCAGCCATCCATGTCCTTCCATAGAAGTCATGAGCAACGGCGTGGACAGGGGGCCTTTGCAGGTCACGACATGGCGAAATCGTCGTTGGAGTCGAACTCCACGCGGACTGGTGAGAAGAACACCCGAAACCGTGGACAGGTCGTCAGCCCACCGATGACCGCGCCCTCTGAACGGCCGGCCACCAGACAATCACGATGACGAGCAACCAGCCAACAACGAAAGCCACCGCGCCCAGCAACGGACCTCCGCGCATCCGGATCGTTTCTGCCGAATGGCCAGGCACGGGCAGCCCGGCAGCGGCGGCAACCCGTCCGTCGTTGGCCTGTCGTGATGTTTTTCCGCTTACGAAGTTGCGATCATTGGAAAATTCCTGTAAAGTCATGACACTCCCAGCTCCGGAGCATCCGGCTCATGACTGAAGCGTGACAGGAGGTCAGGCGTCGCCATGGTGGAACAAGCTGCGCGCGAGCCAACGATGGACGAAATCGTTGTCGCCTTGCGCGAAGCACGGCGTGGCGCCGGCGGCACACCGTCGCTCACCGTCGTTGGCGGACAGGACGGCAACAATCAGGCAACGGCGAGGCCGCCGCCCAGCAACGACAGCGATCCGGCGCATGCGGATTCGCACGACGGTCATGCACACAGCCCGTTCGACACGGCCGCCCTGCGCGACCAGGAAATCGAACGCCTGCTGGCCGAAAATGCACGCCTAAATCAGCGCGTGATGTTTCTGATAAACATCATTGAACAACAGCGGGACCACACCGCCACCCACACACAATCGGACGACACTGTCGCGGCCACCCGCATGGCAGTGACCCGCGAAGTACGCAGCGCCCTGGAAGCAGAACTTCGCCCCCTGCTGCTCGCCGTGCTGCGCCTGCTGGAACAGCGCCAGGACTACGCCGCAGCCGCGCCGGTCGCCGAGAAAGCCGCACCACCCGACGCACCCTGCGCCGCCCCAACCATCCGCCCGGCCAAACGCAAAGCGGACTATCCGGCACCGTCGGCAGTGCCATCCGAATGGCTGCTCGAACTGATCGGCAAACTGGAATGCCAGGACGACGAACCGGCGCATCAGCAATCTGCGCCAGCCCCGCGAATGCCCGCTCCGCGCCACAACCTACGCCAGCAATTCGCCCGCATGTTCCGGTCGGGCCACCGTTGATCATGCGCGGCGCCGCGTGTCACCGCCCTCCCCCAGCATCACTTGTCACACTGCCTGCCCCAGACCAGGCAACACACGGCCACCGCTTCACCCCCATCCGCTGACGCCTTCGTCCAAGGAGACCCGCCGATGACCGACGCCGCCGAACCCCAGCCGCCCGTCAAAGGACTGGACCTAGGCACAAGCCGGATCGTTCTTTCCACACGGAGCGGGCAGAAGGTCACCTTCATGCCGCAACTGAATGCCTTCGTCGAACTGCCGTACAGCAAAATGACCGAGCAGATGCTGGGGCGGGAGAACATCCTCCACCATGTGGAAAGGAACCTCATTTACGCCTACGGCAACCGCGCGGATGAATTCGCCAAGTTCCTCGACGGCGACGCACGCCGGCCAATGCAGAACGGAATTCTCAACCCGACCGAGCCCAGGAACCTGGAAATGGTCGAACGCCTGCTGCGGAGCCTCTGCGGTGAAGCGGCCGCCGAGGAGAAGCTGTGCTTCAGCGTGCCCAGCCCGCCGCCCGATCACGAATCCGACCTGATTTTCCACGAACGCTCGGTGCAAACCATCCTCGAGCGGCTCGGCTACCAGACCCAGTCGGTGAACGAAGGCCTGGCCATCGTCTATTCCGAACTGAAGGACGCCAACTTCACCGGTATCGGCATGAGCTTCGGCGGCGGGATGTGCAACATGTGCCTCGCCTATCTCGGACTGCCGGTGCTTACCGTCGCAACGACCAAGGCCGGGGACTACATCGACCAAAGTGCCGCCTCGGTCACCGGCGAAACGCCCACGACGGTGCGCCTGCACAAGGAGAACAGCGTCGAAAGCGGCTTTTCCCTCGGCAAGCCCGAAGGCGGAGCGATCGACCGCGCCCTGTCGGTCTACTACGCGGAGGTCATGGACGCGGCTGCCGCCGCTTTGAAAACCGCGCTGGCACAATCGAAGAAGCTGCCACGCTTTACCGGCCCCATCCCGATCGTCTGCGCGGGCGGCACGACACTGGCCGGCGATTTCCTGCCCAGGCTACGATCGGCTATCAGCAAGGCCGAGCTGCCGGTTGCGATCGGCACCATCCATGCCGCCAAGGATCCGATCAACGCCACGGCCAAGGGCGCTCTCGTCGGGGCCATGCTCAACATGTGAACGGTCATCCGGGCGACTTGCCTGGCGCTGTCCGCAGCAGCGCCAGTGTCCGGTCGTCCATCTGGTCCGCACAGTATCGCTTCAGCGCCGATCGAAACAACGCCCCGTCGTCTCCGGCCGCAACCGCGAACAGCGTCATCGAGGAGCGGAACTTCATGTCGTCGGGCGAGCCGAAGATCCCGTGCAGCGAACGGTCCGCAATCGCCAGAACCGTGCGTGTACAGGCTTCCAGCCGCGGCCCGAGCACAGGATGGGCAAGATACGCGCGCGCCTCATCAAGCGAGGCAATCCCGTAGAACTGCGCGGTGGAGGATTGGCCGAGGCCGCGCAGTTGCGGAAAGATGAACCACATCCAGTGGCTTCGCTTGCGGCCCGCGCGCAACTCGGCCAGCACGGTGTCGATCACCGGCGCCTGCGCCGTGACGAAACGCTCGAGGTCAAACGCGTCCGAATCCGACATGCCCGCTCTCCACTGTCACCCTGCCGCGGCGCCGGCCGAGGCGGCGTGCTGCAGAACGATTATCGCACCACCGCACCACCAGACTGCAAAGGCCCGGCGCGTTGACCCGCCGCAGCACGGGTTCGCATACTCCGTCCGGGGCGCGGGGCAACATGCTTACAAGAACAGCCCCGGCAACCGCAGGGAGGATCGCATGTCCGACGGATTTGTTATCGCCAGGTTCCGTGACGTCGCCGACGGATTGCAACCGGGCCAGTTCGCGGTGGGAGAGCGCCAGGGCGCCGCAAGCCTCAACGATCTCGACCCGGTCTATCGCCAGTTGCTCGACCGGCCGATCACCCAGACGCTCGGCATCATCGGCCCGGACGGGCGGCCGAGCCTGACGCCGATGTGGTTCGACTACGAGAACGACAGGATCCTGGTGAACACGGCGTCACACCGCCCGAAATGCGGCTGGATCCGCAAAAACCCGCAGATGACCAGCCTGCTGGTGAATCCGGACAACCCGTATCACTGGATCCAGATCAAGCACACGGTGGAGAAGGAACTCCGCGAGTGGGAGCCGGGCGGCGACTACGTCACCATGCAGCTTGACCGGATCTGGACCAAATACACCGGTAATCCGCCACCCTACGCCCTGCGCGACCCGGCGATCGACGAAAAGCGCGTACTGTTCGTGTGCCGCATCGACCGCATCGCAACCTTCGGCAAGGCATAGATCACAGAAGCTGGGCGCAACATGCGCCGCGCCGCGTTCGATTGGGGACCCGGCACACCGGATGGACTGGTCGTGCCGGCCAAAACGGGGCAAATGGCATGAGCCATGCCCGCCCCCTGCATTACCCTCGATCCGTCGCTGTCCGCACCAACGTACCAGCAGATCGTTGCCCGCCTGCGCGAGGCGATGAACACCGGCGCGCTGGCCCCCGGGGCGCGCCTGCCGTCCGCCCGCAGCCTGGCCAGCCAGCTTGGCGTGGCGCGGGGCACGGTGGACGCCGCCTACGCGGTGCTGTCCGGCGAGGGCATCATCGAGGCCCGCGGCCCCGCCGGCAGCATCGTCTCCCCCCACCTGGCCGCCCGCCCCAAGCCGCCGCCACAACGCGCCATGCCGCTGACCGAGGCCAGGTCCGATAGCCACAGCGACGCCCTGCCGTTTCGTATGGGACTGCCCGCCCTGGACGCCTTCCCGCACAAATCATGGTCCAGCCTGACCGTACGTGCGGCGCGCAGCCTTGGCGCCGTCGCGCTCGACACACCCGATCCGCTCGGCCACCGGCCGCTGCGGGAGGCGGTCGCCGGCTATCTTGGGATCGCCCGCGGCGTGGCCTGCACACCCGACCAGGTGCTGATCACCGCCGGGTTCCAGGGTGCGCTCAGCCTGGTCACGCAGGTGCTGCTGCGTCCGGGCGATCCGGTCTGGGTGGAGGATCCCGGCTATCTGCTCGCCCGCCAACGGCTGGAGGCATCCGGCGCCCGCCTGGTGCCCGTGCGTGTGGATCAGGAGGGCATGCGCGTCGCGGCCGGCGCCGTGGCCGCACCGCGCGCCCGCCTGGCCCTGGTGACGCCCACCCACCAAAGCCCGCTCGGCGTTGCGCTGTCGCTGCAGCGGCGTCTGGCACTGCTCGCCTGGGCTGCGGAGGCCGGCGCCTGGATCCTGGAAGACGACTACGACAGCGAGTTCCGTTACACCGGCCATCCGCTGCCCGCCCTGAAGAGCCTCGACCGGGCCGAGCGCGTGCTCTACGCCGGCAGCTTCAGCAAGGTGCTGTTCCCCGGATTGCGGCTTGGCTACCTGGTGGTGCCGCACGAACTGGCCGACGCGTTCCGTCGCGCCAGCCGCACCCTGGACGGCGGCCGGCCGGTGCTGGAGCAGGCAGTCACCGCCGCATTCATGCAGGAGGGCCACTTCGCCCGCCACATCCGCCGCATGCGCGCGCTGTATGCGGGGCGCCGCAAAGCCCTGGCGGCGGCGCTGGACGCAGGGTTCGGGGCCCGCATCCAGTTGAACCTGGCGGCCGGTGGCCTGCACCTGCTGGCCCGCTTCCCCGAAGCACCCGATGACGGCACCCTGGTGCGCCGCGCCAACGCGGCCGGCCTGGCGCCCACCGCGCTGTCCAGCCTGTCGCTCGCGCATGACTGCGGCCAGGGGTTGCTGCTGAGCTTCACCAACGTGCCGGAACCCGCCGCCACCGAGGTGGCGGGTCGCCTGGCCGCCGCGCTCGCCCCGGTCTTCGCGCCGGTCGCGACAGGCTGACAGCCCCGCCAGTTCCACCGGGCCACCCGTTCCTCCGGCTACGCCGCGGACCATTTACTCCTTGGTTTCCCCGGGGGCGTCCGCCGAGCCGATTACGCCGGACCAGCTGCCCCGCCGCGTCCCTGCGGCAGCTTCCAGCCCAGGATACGCCCGGCGACCAGGGTGCGCAGCACCTGCGCGGTGCCGCCGCCGATGGTGAACATGCGCGCGTCACGCACCATCCGCTCCAGCGGCAGGTCGCGGGAATAGCCGCGCGCGCCGAACATCTGCAGCGCGTCGTTGGTCACCTTGATCGCCATCTCCGAGGCGAACACCTTCGCCTGCGCTGCCAGCAGCGGGTCGGGGAACGGATCGGCGGACGCCGCCGCCTGGTGGATGCCCAGCCGCGCGGCATTCAACTGAATCGCCATGTCGGCCAGCATCCATTGCAGCCCCTGGAATTCGGCGATCGGCCGGCCGAACTGCTGGCGTTCGCGGATCCACGGCAGCGCGGTGTCGAACGCGCCCTGCGCCAGGCCCAGCGCCACGGTCGCGGCGCCGACGCGCTGGCTGTTGTAGGCGTTCATCAGCGCACCGAACCCCACCGGCGCGCCGCTGCCGGTGCGCAGCACCATCTCGTCGGAGATTTCCAGGTCGTCGCAGATCACCTCGGCTTCCGGGATGCCGCGCAGGCCCATGGTGGGTTCGCGCTTGCCGATCACCAGGCCCTTCGGCGTGCCGGCGTCCGGGTCGCGCACCGCCAGGAAGCCGCCGATGCCCTGCGGCTTGCCCTGTTCGTCATGGATGCGGGCGAAGATCAGGTGCAGGCGGGACACGCCGGCGCCGGTGATCCAGTGCTTCTTGCCGTTCAGCACGTAGCCGCCCTGGCGGCGGTCGGCGCGGGTGGTCATCTCGGTGGCGGCGGAGCCGGCGTCGGGCTCGGTGATGCAGATCGCCGGCTTGTCGCCGGCCAGCACCAGTTCGGCGGCCAGCCGCTTCTGCGCCTCACTGCCGTAGCGCATCACCGCGGAGATCGCGCCCATGTTGGCCTCCACCGCGATCCGGCCGGTGACGCCGCAGACGCGGGACATCTCCTCGATGATCAGCGCGGCATCCAGGAAGCTGCCAGCCGAACCGCCGTATGCCTGAGGGATGGTGTAGCCCATCAACCCGGCCTCCCGCAGGGCGGCGACATTCTCCCATGGATACTGCTCGACACGGTCCACCTCGGCCGCACGCGGGGCGATGACGGTTTCCGCGATGTGGCGGGCCTGCTCGCGGAGCTGTTGCTGGTTCGGGGTCAGGGAGTGGGTCATGCGCTGGGATCCGGAATGAGAGTGCCGTCCGCATGGTGCGGCGGAACGACCCGAAGACAAAGGGCTTGCGCGCAATGTGCTGCTTCGCGCCAGGACGAGAGGCGACCGTCCTGGTTCATGTTCGCCACAACCGGTTCGGGCAGGCCGTTCCCTTGGACAAGGGGCGATGCATTCTTTGCACATTGAGGCAAGAGCCTGGCACGAAATAACCGAGTCCCAGGAGCCACTGCCATGGTGCTGCCTCCGCCGACTGCTGCTGGTGTTTCGTTTCGAGGCCTAGGTCGCCCCGAGGATCGCGGTCAATGTCGGTTTCTCATTCACCGCTTCTCCCCGTCCAGGCAAAGCAAAAGGGGCGAACCCTACGGTCCGCCCCTTCATAGTCAGCCAGGGCCGGGCCCGGCCGCATAACCCGCGGCCGAACCCGTAATCCTGGAGGCCGGGCTCAGAAGCCCATGCCGCCCATACCACCCATGCCACCCATGCCGCCGTCACCGCCCGGCATCGGGGGCTCCTTCTTCTCCGGCCGCTCGGCCACCATCGCCTCGGTGGTCACCAGCAGGCCGGCCACCGACGCGGCGTCCTGCAGCGCGGTGCGCACCACCTTGGTCGGGTCGATGATGCCGGACTTCACCAGGTCCTTGAACTCGCCGGTCTGCGCGTCAAAGCCCCAGTTGTACTCGTCCTTGTCCAGCACCTTGCCGGCGATCACCGCACCGTCCTCGCCGGCGTTCTCGGCGATCTGGCGCAGCGGGGTCTGCAGCGCCTTGCGCACGATCTCCACGCCGAAGCGCTGGTCGTCGTTCTCGGCCTTCAGCTTCGACAGCACCAGGCTGGCGCGGGCCAGGGCAACGCCGCCGCCCGGCACGATGCCTTCCTCAACCGCCGCACGGGTCGCGTGCAGGCTGTCGTCCACGCGGTCCTTGCGCTCCTTCACCTCGACCTCGGTGCTGCCACCGACGCGGATCACCGCGACGCCGCCGGCCAGCTTCGCCAGCCGCTCCTGCAGCTTCTCGCGGTCGTAGTCGCTGGTGGTCTCCTCGACCTGCGCGCGGATCTGGTTGCAGCGGCCCTTGATGTCGTCGGCCTTGCCGGCGCCCTCGACGATCGTCGAGTTTTCCTTCTCGATGATGATACGCTTGGCCTTGCCCAGCATGTCCAGCGTGACGTTCTCGAGCTTGATGCCCAGGTCGTCGCTGACCACCTGGCCGCCGGTCAGGATGGCGATATCCTCCAGCATCGCCTTGCGGCGATCACCGAAGCCCGGCGCCTTCACCG
Source organism: uncultured Alphaproteobacteria bacterium (assembly GCA_963721065.1). Taxonomy (GTDB): domain Bacteria; phylum Pseudomonadota; class Alphaproteobacteria; order Acetobacterales; family Acetobacteraceae; genus CAWBLP01. The sequence goes on along the minus strand of CAVRHO010000002.1, from coordinate 991,236 downwards.
CCGCGACCTTCAGGCCGCCGCGCAGCTTGTTCACCACCAGGGTGGCCAGCGCCTCGCCTTCCACGTCCTCGGCGATGATCACCAGCGGACGGCCGGACTGCACAACGCTCTCCAGCAGCGGCAGCATCGGCTGCAGGCCGCTGAGCTTCTTCTCGTGGATCAGGATGTAGGGCTGATCCATCTCGGCGATCATCTTCTCCGCATTGGTGATGAAGTACGGAGAAACGTAGCCGCGGTCGAACTGCATGCCCTCGACGACGTCGAGCTCGGTCTCGATGCCCTTGGCTTCCTCGACCGTGATCACGCCCTCGTTGCCGACCTTCTGCATCGCCTCGGAGATCATGTGGCCGATCTCGGCCTCACCGTTGGCGGAGATGGTGCCGACCTGCGCAGTCTCGCCCGGGGTGGTGATCTTCTTGGTGCGCTTCTTCAGCTCTTCCACGACGGCGGCCACCGCACGGTCAACGCCGCGCTTCAGGTCCATCGGGTTCATGCCGGCGGCCACGGCCTTGGCGCCCTCGCGGACGATGGACTGGGCCAGCACGGTGGCGGTGGTGGTGCCGTCACCGGCGACGTCGTTGGTCTTGCTGGCGACCTCGCGCACCATCTGCGCGCCCATGTTCTCGAACTTGTCGGCCAGTTCGATTTCCTTGGCGACGGTCACGCCGTCCTTGGTGATCCGCGGGGCGCCGAAGCTCTTGTCCAGCACCACGTTGCGGCCCTTCGGGCCCAGCGTCACCTTAACCGCGTCGGCCAGGATATCGACGCCGCGCAGCATGCGTGCGCGTGCGTCACCGCCGAAGCGAACGTCCTTCGCAGCCATGTGCAATCTTCCTCGTTCTATTGATCAGATAAGGGCGTACCGGTCCGAGACGGCTCAGGCCGCGATCACGCCCATGATGTCGGACTCCTTCATGATCAGCAGTTCCTCACCGCTGATCTTCACCTCGGTGCCCGACCACTTGCCGAACAGGACGCGGTCACCCGCCTTGACATCCAGGGCGACGAGCTTGCCCTGTTCGTCACGGGCGCCCGGGCCGACGGCGACCACCTGGCCCTCCATCGGCTTTTCCTGGGCGGTGTCGGGGATGATGATGCCGCCCGCGGTCTTCTCCTCGGCTTCCAGCCGGCGGACCACGACGCGATCGTGCAGGGGACGGAAATTCATTCGGATTGCCTCCTGAATGGTGGCACAGCGTGGGACGGGCACTGCCGCCGGTGAGCCCGCAGCGCCGGATCGACCCACCGGGCGATGGATTAGCACTCACTGGCAGTGAGTGCCAACACCCGCTGGACGATTGTTTCACAGACAGACAGATCCGCTGCCTGGAATGCAGGCGCCCTCCGCGAGAGAACCCCGGACGCACGTCCCGCACAGCCCGCACCCGGCAAGGTGCGGTCCGACCACCTTCACATCTCCATGCGCCGGGCGCGTGCAAGCCCCCCGGATGCGCTACTGCTTCCCGGGCGCGACATACCGGTCGATCTTGCGGTAGAGGAACAGCCACCGCCCGCCCTGTTTCACCATCTCATCGGCATAGCCGCCGGCCGAACTGACCACCGGTCCGCCGTCGCGGTTCTGCGCGTCGATCCAGTTGGACCGCACCTGGGCGCGGTCGCCGTCCAGCCGGATGACGATATTGGTCGTCAGGTGCACTCCGCGCCGGGCAGGTGTATTGCCGCTGCGCAGGCTGCGCGCGTGCTCGATGATGCCGGCACGGCCGACACCCTTGCCGAAATCGGTGTGCCAGGTGCCGTCCTCGGTGAACAGCGACGCCATGTCCTCGAACCGCCCGGCGTCGAGGCAGAAGCAGTATTCCGCCAGCACCTCGCGAATGGCGTCCTTTTCCTCCAGAGCGTTGCTCATCCCGTCCTCCCTTGCGGCTGCGTTCACGTATTGGCAGCCAGCACCTCCCGCTCACAACGCGGGCAGATCACGCTTTCGACCGCCGGGGCATCTGGTCCGCCCAGCCGATAGTAGTCAACCGCGCTGATCCAGCGACGCCGACCGCGGGCGTCTCCCACAGGCCACGCCACCCGGTGGCAGAACGTGCAGAGCAGGACCACCAACGCAGGTTGCGACGCACGGTGCCCCTGCCCCGCGAACAGCGGCAACGGAGGGCGCGGCCTCTCCTCAAGGATCTGTGACTGGTACAGCACCGACACGATCTGTCGCCCGTCCGACACCCCGGAGATCGCCATTCGCATATGCCGCTCGGCGATCGGCGAGTTGCAGCGATACTCGAACACGATCTGCGCCCGAGTTCCCGTGCTGACGGCGGCATGGAGCCGGCAATAGGCGGCCTGCACTGCGCTTCCCTGGATCCCCGCGAACAGCGACCCTCCGGTCACGGACTGCGCCGTCAGCTCGGGTGCCCCATTGTCCGCGGCAAACGCCGCCCAGTTGCGGTGGCCTACCGCGATGATCGTTCCCTCGAGGTCGGTCAGCCAGGCCACCCCCTCCATCGCATCGAGCAGATACTGGGTGGCCGGCGCGGGCGGGTCGGCCATCACGAGGGTTCGGCCCCTCCTTCCACACCGTTCGGCGCGCCGGTGCCGTTCCGGCGGGGGTGCCGTTCCGGCGGGCGGTGCCGCGGGCCGATGCTCCGGCCATCAGTGCTGCGGCGACGGCTGCGTAGCGGTCGGCTTCGGCGCCGGCTCGGCCGCCGTTGGCTGTGCCGCTGCTGGCTGGGTGGGCTGGCCGGGTGCGGCAGCCGATGCGCCGAACGGCTGGGTTGGAGACTGTGGCCCCGCCTTTGCCGGCACTGTGGCGCCCGCCTCCTGCGTCATCGCCGTCACGCACCGTCCCATCGCGCTGCTGGCAGCGGCGGATCCTTTCAGGCTGACGATCCAGGGACGCTCACTGCCGGACGGAAAGGTCACCGTCATCGATTCCGCGCGCCGGAATTCCTGGTCGAAGCGCTCCACCGTCTCCCGGTCCATCGACCATTCCAGCCGGTCGCCGTGCCCCACCGCCCGCTCGCTCCAGGGCCGGTTCAGCCCCACCTGCATCACCACGGGCACGTGCAAATCGTTCGGGATGCTCCAGCTCGGCTTGGCGGCAACGAAGGTGACGCTGTCGGCGCCGAGCGCATAACGCAATGAGAAGGCGCGACCGTCGGCCGGGTTGGTGCTGCCGATCCCGCAGACCTGCTTGCCGTCGGTGGCGGTGCCCTTGAACACGTCCCAGCCACCGATTCGGGAATACACGGCCAGCTTTGCCCAGGCCGGGGTCGCCAGGCACAACGCAAGCACTACCAGCAAAAATCGCCTCAAAGGGGCCTCCATTTGACGCGGCCTCGGAAAACCATCCGATTGGCGCAGCATTCCGGCCAGTGCAAGGCCGCGACGATTGCGCACGCCTTCGTGGCCCGCAAACGGCATGATTGCGCCGCCCGGTCGCAGCCGGGGGATGACGAGCCCGCTCCGGCCGCCGATCTGTCGCGCAACGATGCAGGAGACAGAGCATGGCAGCGACCCGCACCGAAACCGACAGCCTTGGCACCATCGACATCGATGCCGACCGCTACTGGGGCCCGCAGACCGAACGCGCCCGCCGGTTGTTCCGCATCGGCGAGGAACGCTTTCCGCCCGGGCTGATCCGCGCCGTAGGGCTGCAGAAACAGGCGGCGGCCGAAGCCAACCGGGAGCTGGGCGAGCTGCCCGCGGACCTGGCCGACCCGGTGATCGCCGCCGCGCGGGAGATTGCCGACGGCCGGATGGACGCCGAGTTCCCGCTGCCGGTCTGGCAGACCGGGTCCGGCACGCAGACCAACATGAACGCCAACGAGGTGATCGCCAACCGCGCCAACGAGCTGCTGGGCCAGCCGCGCGGCAGCCGCAAGCCGGTGCATCCGAACGATCACGTCAACCGCGGCCAGTCCTCCAACGACAGCTTCCCCACGATGATGCACATCGCCGCGGCCGAGGCGGTGCAGCGGCTGATCCCCGCCCTGACCCGGCTGCACGAGTCCCTGACCGCGCGCGCCCGGGACTGGGACGGCATCGTCAAGGTCGGCCGCACCCACATGATGGACGCGGTCCCGGTGACCCTTGGCCAGGAGTTCGCCGCCTGGGCACGGCAGATCGAGCTGGGCATCGTGCGGCTGCAGGACGCCATGCCGCGCGTGCTGCTGCTGCCGCAGGGCGGCACCGCGGTGGGCACCGGGCTGAACCGCCATCCGGACTTCGACCGCGCCTTCTGCGATCGCATCGCCGCGCTGACCGGCCTGGCCTTCGCCCCCAGCCCCAACAAGTTCGAGGGCATGGGCGCGCATGACGCGCTGGTGGAGCTGTCCGGCGTGCTGAACGTGATCGCCGTGTCGGCCAGCAAGCTGGGCAACGACATCCGCCTGCTGGGCTCCGGCCCGCGCGCGGGCCTGGCCGAGCTGGTGGTGCCGGCAGACGGGCTGTCGAGTTCGATCATGCCGGGCAAGACCAACCCGACCCAGTGCGAGGCGCTGACCATGGTCGCCGCCCAGGTGATGGGCAATCACGTCACCATCACCATGGCCGGGGCACAGAGCTTCCTGGAGCTGAACGTCTTCAAGCCGGTGATCATCCACAACCTGCTGCAGTCCGGCCGCCTGCTGGCCGACGCGGCCGAAAGCTTCGCCGCCAATATGGTGGACAAGCTGGAGCCCAACCGGGAACACATCGCGGAGAATTTGGCGAAGTCGCTCATGCTCGTTACCGCCCTGAATCCGCGCATCGGCTATGACAAGGCGGTGAAGATCGGCAAGACGGCGCTGGCCGAGAACATCACGCTGAAGGACGCCGCGGCCAAGCTGGGCTTCGTCCAGCCCGAGGATTTCGACCGCTGGGTGGTTCCGGCGGCGATGACCACGCCTGGTGCCACACTCGAGGGAGGCGGCGGCTGAGCGGCCTGGTGAAACGAAGCTTCTCGCTGGCGGGACACCGCACCAGCGTGGCGCTGGAGGAACCATTCTGGACCGCGCTGCTGCGGATCGCCCAGGCGCGCGGCCAGACGCTGTCGGCGCTGGTGGCCGCCGCTGATGCCGCGCGGGCGCCAGGGCAGCCGCTGGCCTCGGCGCTGCGCGTACTTGCCTTACAGGAATCTTCGGCGGGGCGTTAACTTCTGGTCAAGAACACAGGGGCATTCTGCCGCCCGGCGAAGAAGCGCCATGCGGAGAAAAAATCATGCACCAGACGACGCACCCCACCGCACCCGTTGCCGAAGTCAGCCCGCTGGTCCTGTCGGACCGGCTGATCACGCTGGCCGAAGCGGCCGATCGCGCCGGCTTCACCGCAACGGCGGAGCAACTCGTGACCCTGGCGTGCAGCGTCTTCGATGAAGCACCGCACCGGATGCAGTGACCGGCGGCCCCGGTCGGCAACCGGAGGCGGGCGAGGCGGGCACGGCGCCGGGCTCACGCCGGCCGCCTTTCGCCTGAATCGAACTCGTGTCGCGATCCACCGTTCATGCATCAGAAGGACCGCTCCCGAGACGAGACCCCGTTGCCCCGACGGGGTCTGGTGAACTTGCCTGACCCACCATCTCGGGCCACCGGCACCGAAGGCAAGCCGCTCGGGACGTTCCGCCCCTGCAGGAACATGGGAGACGCATGGCACGCGATATCGACAACTTGTCCGCAAGCGAGGCCGAGCACGCGATCTGGGAGGCGTACGAGCGCGTCCACATTGCCTTCGATTTCATGGCGGCGCTGCTGTTCGTGGTTGGCTCGGTGATGTTCCTGTACCAGAGTCTGCAGACGCCGGCGATCTGGTGCTTCATCGTCGGCTCGGTGTTCTTCTTCGTGAAGCCGGCGATCAAGGTCGCGCGCAAGATCCACCTCGCGGGGCGGGGCTAGTCCGGAGGAGACTCTCGAAACCGGTTCTGTGGCGGTCAGTGCAGGGGGCAGCCGGGCGGAGCGCGCCCGATTTGCGGTGCAAAGGTGCTCCGGCCTTGCCCATGGCGGCGGGAGCGCCTAGTGACCCGCCCGCATTCCCCGACCACGATCCAGGAGCCTGCCACCCATGGCCACCGAGCGCACGCTGTCCATCATCAAGCCCGACGCCACCCGCCGCAACCTGACCGGCAAGGTCAATGCCTGCCTGGAAGAGGCCGGCCTGCGTATCGTCGCCCAGCGCCGTATCCGCCTGACCACCCAGCAGGCCGAGGCGTTCTACGCGGTGCACAACGAGCGTCCGTTCTTCCGCGGCCTGGTCGAGTTCATGACCTCCGGCCCGGTGGTGGTGCAGGTGCTGGAGGGCGACAACGCCGTGGCGAAGAACCGTGAGGTGATGGGCGCCACCGACCCCTCCAAGGCCGCCGCCGGCACCATCCGCGCCCAGTTCGCCGAGAACATCGAGGCCAACTCGGTGCACGGCTCCGACAGCGCCGAGAACGCCGCCAACGAGATCGCCTTCTTCTTCTCCGGCGTCGATATCGTCGGCTGACCCGCTTCCATGGTGGACGCCGTCGTCCTGCTGGCCCGGCTGCTGATGAGCGTGGTCTTCATCCACGGCGGCATCGGCAAGCTGCTGGCGCCGGCCTCCACCATGGGCATGTTCCAGCACTATCACCTGCCGGTGGTGGGCGCGGCCTATGCGCTGGCGATCGTGGTGGAGCTGGGCGGCGGCGCAGCCGTGCTGCTGGGCTGGCGCACCCGCATGGTCGCCCTGGTCCTGGCGGCCTGGTGCCTCGCCACCGCGGCGATCGCCCATTGGCATCCCGCAAGCACCGCCCAGATGATCAGCTTCACCAAGAACCTGTGCATGGCCGGCGGCTTTCTGCTGCTGTGGGCGCAGGGGGCCGGCCGCTTCAGCGTCGATCGGCGCTAGTGGCGCAGCCCCGTGTGGGTGGTGCAGCCCGTGTGGGTGATGCAGCCCGTGTTGGTGGTCCAGCGTCAACGGAGGGAGCCCGTTGCGGTGCCAACCTCGTCATGGTCAGCGAAGGCCGGCCATCCACGTCTTTGTCATGCGCCAGCATCAAAGCATGCCGCAGCAACACCAGCGCACGTGCGGCTGCACCACGTGAGTGACGGACCTTCGCCGCCCATACCGTGCCAGACGTCGCCGGTGTGATGCATCCGTCGGCATCGGAACACCGCCGCCCGCCGCAGGAGGATGACCATGCTGCCCACCCTGTTCCTCAGCCACGGCTCGCCGATGCTGCCGTTGCGCCCGTCCCCAGCCCGGGACTTCCTGTCCGGTCTGGGCGCGACACTCGGGCGGCCGAGGGCGATCGTGATGGCCTCGGCACATTGGGACACCGAACGCCCGACGGTCAGCCGCATGGCGGTGAACGACACGATCCACGATTTCTACGGCTTCCCACCCGCGCTCTACACGCTGCGCTACCCCGCACCCGGCGCCGCCGACGTAGCGGACCGCATCATGGCGCTGCTACAGCACGCGGGCCTGCCCGCCGAGGCCGATGAGACCCGCGGCCTGGACCACGGCGCCTGGGTGCCGCTGCTGCTGATGTATCCCCAATACGACATCCCCGTCCTGCAACTTTCCCTGCAGTCCTGGCTCGGCCCCGAGCACCAGTATCAGCTTGGCCGGGCGCTGGCGCCGCTGCGGGCGGAGGGCGTGCTGGTGATCGGCTCCGGCGGACTGACCCACAACCTGCGCCGCATGCGCCGCGACGAGCAGGACGGCGTGGCCGAACCCGATGTCACGGCCTTCGCCGACTGGATGGACGCGGCGCTGACCGAAGGCCGCTTGGACGACCTGTTCGCCTACCGCCGCACTGCCCCCCACGCAGCCCTGCAACACCCCACGGACGAGCACCTGCAGCCGCTGTTCGTCGCCCTGGGCGCGGCCGGGGAGCACGCCCGCAGCCGGCGCTTGCATGCCAGCACGGAGTACGGCGTTCTGCGCATGGACAGTTTCGCCTTCGGCGACACCGCCTGACCACCCAACACCAGACCACACCCCACACCGGACAAGGAGAAGCACATGGCAGAGCAGCCGCTCGCCCTGATCGTCGGCGCCAACCGCGGCATCGGACTGGGAGTCGTCCGTGAATTCCTGCAGCGCGGCTGGCGCGTGATCGTCACCGCGCGCGACCCGGCCGGCGCCACTGCCCTGTCCGAGCTGGCATCGGGGAACCCGGGCCGGGTCCAGATCGAGCGGCTGGACGTCAACGACCCGCAGCAACTGGACGCGTTCCCGGCCAGCCTGAAGGGGCAGCGGCTGGACGTGGTGCTGGTGAATGCCGGCGTGGCCGGCCCCGACCACCGCAGCGCCTCGGCCGCCACCGCCGGGGAGATCGGCGGGCTGATGTTCACCAATGCGATCGCACCGATCCGGCTCGCCCGTCATTTGCTGCCGATGCTGCGCGACGAGGGCAGCGCGCTGGCCTTCACCAGCTCCGTGATGGGCAGTGTGGCGCAGAACCCCGGCGGGCATGAGCTGTACCGCGCCAGCAAGGCCGCGCTGAACTCCCTGACCCGTGGCCTGGCCCCCGAGTTGGGTGACCGGCGGATCGCGCTGCTGACGCTGCATCCCGGCTGGGTACGCACCGACATGGGTGGCTCCAGCGCCCCGGTGGGGGTCGAGGAAAGCGCGCACGGCCTGGTCGATGTGATCGAGCAGGAGCGGGGGAAGCCGGGCCATCGCTTCCTGGACTACAAGGGCGACAGCATTCCCTGGTAGTTCGCCACCGGGCGTCACGGCGCGCGCAGGCGGGCTGTCGTTACATCCGGCCGGCCATCGCCAGCCGGTCATTGTAAGCGTGACCGCGGGCAGACCCTACTGTGTCGCGGCGGACGACGGCCCTATGGGCGTTGTGATTGGCATACCGTCACCGGCGCTCTCGTCATGGCCGGGCCTGACCCGGCCATCGACACCGGAACAATCGGGTCGGAATGCAATGGCACACGCCTGGACGGAGGTAGATGGCCGGGTCAAGCCCGGCCATGACTTGGGAGAGCGGCGCTTGTCCGAACTAGTGCAGCGCCTGCAGGACGAAGACCAGCCACCCATGACTTTTACCGCATGCATCGAAGGGACGTCGTGGATGGCCCGTCCGCCTCCCCGCCATTTGCCCGCTCAATCGATTGCACCCGGCGCGCCGGCCCGCTACGCCGCCTCCGGCAGTGGCCGCGGCCGGCCGTCGGCGTCCACCGCCACCAGCACGAACTCCGCGTGCGTGACCCGCACCCGGTCACCCTGCCCCTGTCGCAACACCCAGGTCTCGACGCCGAGCGTGACGGAACTGCGGCCGGTGTGCAGGATCTCGGTATAGACGCAGACCACGTCGCCGACCTTCACGGGCAACAGGAAGCTCAGCTTCGACACCGCGGCGGTGGCGACCCGGCCCCTGGCGCGGCTGGAAGCAGAGATCCCGGCCGCCAGGTCCATCAACGACATGATCCAGCCACCAAAGATGTCGCCGGCCGGATTGGTGTCGGCCGGCATCGCCACGGTGCGCAGCGAGAGCTCCCCCCGCGGCTGCTGGGCCGTGTCGCCCGCTTCACGTTCTGCCCGAGCATCCATCTTCAACCGCCAATCGCTGTGACGCGCCAGCAGATGGGGTGGCGCTTCCTGGGGGCAACCGGCGCCGCTGATTCCCAAAACGTCATGGTCCGCAAAGGCGGCCGCAATCCAATCCTGCTGCCATCGTAATCGCCGGCGCTGCGTACCCGGTGGTGGTCGGCGAACGCCGCCCCCCACGACTGCGTCACGCCGAAGGCACTGCGATCCGGGCACCAATGCCAGCAGAGCACGTGGGACGATGCGTTCTGCACTGCCTCGCGGCGAACCTCGGGCAACCGCCGGGCCCGCGGCTATGCTCCGCCGCGCATCGCCCGGTATTCGCGGCGCACGATGTCCATCAGTTCCTCAACCGACGTGGCTTCGGCGTCGTTCTCATACGTGACCCGCCCGTGCTGCATCAGCACGATGCGGTCGGCGATATCCAGCGTCTGCGCGTAGTTGTGCATGATCATCGCGATCGACAATTGCCCCTCGGCCTTCAGCCGCATCAGCAGGTCGATGATCAGCCCAGCCTCGCGCGCGCCCATGGCCGCCAGCGGTTCGTCCAGCAGCAGGATGCGCGCCCTGGAATTCACCGCACGTGCCACAGCGATCGCCTGCCGCTGGCCGCCGGACAGCCGTTCCACTGGCAGATCGACGGACGGGATCCGCACGCCGATCTCCTCCAGCAGTTCCGCCGCGCGCCGCCGCATGGCACGGTTGTTCAGCAGCCGCAGCGGACCGGGGTACACGATCTCCCGGTTCAGGAACATGTTGTGGTACACGCTGAGCGAGTTCGCCAGCGCCAGGTCCTGGTACACGCATTCGATGCCCAGCGCGCGCGCATGGTCCACCGACGCCAGCGCCACTTCCCGCCCGCCCACGAACAGCTTGCCGCTGCTCGGCGGCTGGTAGCCGGTCAGGATCTTCATCAGCGTGGATTTGCCGGCGCCGTTGTCCCCCAGGATGCCCAGGATCTCCCCTTGCCGCAGTTGCAGCGACACACCGTCCAGCGCCAGCACCGGGCCGAAACGCTTGGCGATATTGTCGGCGCGCAACGCCTCGACCGCTCCGCTCATCGGCGTCCTCCACGCTGCGCCAGCCGCGCCAGGTAGATGTTGAACAGCATCGCCGCCAGGATCGCCGCGCCCAGGATGATGTTGAAAGTAAAGGCGTTGATGCCGAGCAGCGTGAAGCCGTCGTTGAGCACGCCAAGGACGACGGCGCCGATCAGCGCGCCGACGATGGTGCCGGACCCGCCGGACAGCGGCGTGCCACCGATCACACCGGCCGCCACAGCCAGGAACATGATCTGGTTGCCACCGGCCAGCGGATCGATCGAGCTGATGCGCATCGCCTCCAGGCAACCGGTGAAACCGGCCAGCACCGCGGCAATGACGAAGTTGCCGATCTTCAGGCGGGTCACATGAATGCCGGCCTCGCGCGCGCCGGTTTCATTGGCACCGGAGGCGATGGTGTGCAGCCCCCACCGCGTATGCCGCAGCACCACGTGCAGCACGAGCACGATCAGCAGCGCCCACAGGATCTCGCTGTAGCCCCAGGCGCCGAAGATCTGCGCGAAGGTCTCGCCACCCGGCGGCGTGACCGGGGTGCCGTTGGAGATCGTCAGCGTCAGCCCGTTGACCAGGAACAGCGTGCCCAGCGTGGTCACGAAGGACGGCACGCCCAGCAGCAGCGTCACGCCGCCGTTCACCAGGCCGATCACGCGCAGCGGCAAGCAGGCCCAGCACCAGCGCCGCCACTGCGGGCACGCCGGCCTCGGCGGCGAAGTGCATCACGAAGGGCGCGAACGCATAGACCATGCCGGCGGACAGATCGATCTCTCCGCCGATCATCAGCAGCACTTCGCCGCAGGCGATGATCGCCGCCGGCGCGATGAACTGCGACAGGTTCTGCAGGCTGGCGTTGGTCAGCAGGAAATTGTGGTTCGCGCTCTCGAACCACGCGGTCAGCAGCAGCGCGACCAGCAGAATGCTGGCCTCCTGCCGACGCAGGAAGCCAGCCAGCAGCGAGGTGCGCATCAGGCTTTGATCGGACCGGAGCGCTGCACGATCTTCTCCTTGTCCGAATCGCCCTCATACCGGGTCTTGGTGTTCAGGTAGGGCGCGACATTGCCCTTGGTCACGAACTTCAGGCCGGTATTGATCTCCGCCGGGCCGGTCAGGCCGCCCGACGCGAGGAAGGTGAACATCTCGATCGCCGTGTAGAAGCCCTGCAGATACGGCTGCTGGTCGATGGTGAAGTCCAGGTGGCCCTCATGGATCAGTTGCACGGTGCGCGGCAGCAGATCGTAGCCGCCGGCATGCACGCCCTTCTTCATCAGGCCGAACTGCTTCATCACCTCGCCGACGCCCTGGGTGCTGCCGGCGTCCACCGCGAACATGCCTTTCACGTCCTGGTGGCCCAGGTAGAACGCTTTGATCTTCGACAGTTCCTCATTCACCGTCGGGCCGGTGGCGATCTGCTGGGTTTCGATCTTCTTGCCGGATTTCTTGATCGCCGCCACCGCGCCGTCCAGGCGCGGCTGGATGTTCAACTGCCCGGGCGTGGCGATGAACAACGCGACCAGGCCGGAATCCACCATCGACACGATGCGCTCGCCCATCTGGTAGCCGGACGCGTACAGGTCCTGGCCGATATAGGCCAGGCGCTCATTCTTGCTGCCGGACGGCGCATCCGCGTTGTAGGCGAACACCGGGATGCCGGCCTCCAGGGCACGGTGGGTCGGCGCGTTGAAGGCGTGCGGATCGACGATCGGCACCGCGATGGCGGCAGCCTTGCTGGCGATCGCCGCGTTCATCGCGTTCACCATCTGCGCCACGTCGGCGGTGGCAGAGCCGGTCCACTGATACGTGCAGCCCAGCAACGCGCAGGCGTCCTGGATGCCGTATTGTGTGGGCACGAAGAACGGATTGGTCGTGACGTGATTGACGAATACCAACTTCCATTTCGGATGCGACGGAAACGGCCCCGCCTCCGCCGCCTGCGCAGCGCGACTGCCGGCCAGCAGGGCCAGGGCACCCAGGCCCGAGCCAGCAAGCAACGGACGCCGGCTGAGGGCGTTCCCATTCGATTCCTGCGACATCGCTTTCCTCCCGTGTGATCATCGCCGTCCCGGCCGACGCAAGCGAACCCGCATCAGCCGCGCCAATCAAGAGCGCGCGAATACCCGGCCAGGCAAGGCGCATTACGAATACGTATCCGCTCCGCCATCCGTTCAGGATTTGTCAATCCCTTCGGTGCATCGTGCAGCCCGCCTGGACTTGAGGGAGCTCGCCGGTGACGCCGACAATTGCCGGACATGCACGGTTGTCCAGCAAGTTGCTGGAACGGGGCGCAGGCTCGGCAGTCGCCGCTATTCGCCACAACCTTGGCCGCCTGGCATCCCTGGGTCTGATCGCGGTGCTGGTTGCTTTGCCCGGACTTCGCGCTGTGGGACGCAGTCTTGATATATCGCACGGGCACCCAGGCCCGTCACGATGCCGAACTCAGCCAGGCTTTCGGGGATGCCCGCTACGCCGTCGGCAACGAGGAGTTGCTGGAACGAAAATATCGCCTGGAACCGAGTGCAGAAGTACGCACGATGCACCGGGAGGCTGCCGAGTTCGATGGTGCAGGCGCTTGACCGGGCGCGCCCGCTCGCCAGCCCCACCGACGTCAGGCTGATCGACCACGTCCTCGCCATGCACACGGACTATCTCGGCGCGATCGACCGGATGTTCGACGCTATCGATGCCGGCAATGTTGCGTTGACCAACCGCATCGACAGCGACAAGGCCGATCCGGTTTTCAGCAAGATGGAATTGCTGATCCTGGCCGCAGCCGCAAACGCGCGCCGGCGGTCGGCGGCGCAGCTCGACGCGCTCGCCACGCTGGAGACCCGCGTACTCGTTGCCACGCCGCTGGTGTTCGCGTTCGGCCTGGGGCTCGTGGTGTTCTTCTGGATCGTTCTTCGCCGCTATGAAACCCAGGTGCGGGACGCCGCCGCCCACGAGGCAGCGCTGGTGCGCCGCAGTGAGAAGCGCTTCCGCGCGATGATCCAGCACGCCTCGGATGTGGTGCTGATCGCAACAGCCAGCGGCGCGATCACGTATCAGAGCCCCGCCACGGAAACATCCTGGGGCTATGCGCCGAAGGAACTGCGGGACCGCAGCCTGGCAGAGCTGATTCATCCGGACGACGTGGCGGCGGCCCGCGACGTGTGGGGCCAGGCGCTGGCGACGGCGGGCGCAATCAGGACCACCGAACTGCGGCTGCGCGACAAACCCGGAACCTGGCACTGCTTCGAGCAGACCCTGACCAACCTGCTGCATGAACCCGCTGTCGCCGGCATGGTGATCAACCTGCGCAACATCGATGAGCGCAAGACTTTCGAGCAGCAGCTCGCGCAGCAGGCGTTCTACGACTCGCTGACCGGCCTGCCGAACCGGGCACTGTTCCAGGATCGCTTGCGCCAGGCGCTGGTGCGCAGCGGCCGCAGGCAGAACAGCATCGCGCTGCTGTTCCTCGACCTGGACAATTTCAAGCTGGTCAATGACAGCCTGGGGCACCAGGCCGGCGACCTGTTGCTGGTGGAAGCGGGGAAGCGCCTGCGCGCCTCGGTGCGGGCCGGTGACACTGTCGCCCGCCTCGGCGGTGATGAGTTCGTCGTACTGCTGGAGCACATCTCCGGCGAGGCCGATACGCTGCCGGTGGTGGAAGCCATCCGGCAGCAGCTCGTCCGCCCCTTCATGGTTGGCCAGCGCACGCTTGTCGTCAGCGCCAGCATTGGCATCGCCCTGGGGGCGACACAACAGGACCAGGCAGAGGCTCTGCTGCGCAATGCCGACGTCGCCATGTACCGTGCCAAGGCGCGGGGCAAAGGCCAGTACGCCGTGTTCGACCCACGCATGCACGCCGATACCGTCGCGCGTATGGAGCTGGAGGCGGATCTGCGTCAGGCGCTCGAACGCGGCGAGTTCCGGGTGCGATACCAGCCCGTCGTCGCGCTGCCGACGGGGCGTATCCGCGAGGTGGAAGCCTTGGTGCGCTGGCAGCATCCGACACGCGGCATGATCTCGCCGGCCGACTTCATCCCGATCGCCGAGGAGACCGGCCTGATCGTGCCGATCGGGCGCTGGGTGTTGCAGGAAGCCTGTCGGCAGGCAGCGTCCTGGCAGGCGGCGTGCCCGCGGGACCCGCCGCTGATCCTCGGGGTGAACCTGTCGCCACGGCAGTTGCAGATGCCAGATCTGGCCGCGGAGGTTTCGCAGATCCTACGGGAGTCGGGCCTGCCCGCCGGTTGCCTGAAACTGGAGATCACCGAAGGCGTCCTGATGCAGGACATGGAAGCCACCATCGCCGTGCTGTGGCAACTGAAGTCACTGGGCAGTCAGCTGGCGGTGGACGATTTCGGCACGGGCTACTCCTCGCTCGCCTATCTGAAGCGGCTGCCGCTGGACGTTCTGAAGATCGACCGCTCCTTCGTCACCGGCATCGGCCGCCAGCCGGAGGACCAGGCCATCGTCCGGGCGATCATCTCGCTCGCCAAGACGCTCGGCCTGAGCCTTACCGCCGAGGGGGTGGAGACTGCAGAACAGGCGGCCGCCCTGAACGCCTGGGGCTGCGAATGCGGGCAGGGCTATCATTTCGCCAGGCCCCTGGGTCCGAGCGAGATACAGGCACTGCTCGACCGGCCCAATACGCCCGTCCAGGCGAGCCACGCCGCCTGATCGGCATCCCCCGTGACGGATGCGAACACGGCACCGGCGCGGTCGGGCACCCATCGCACGCCCCCGGCACGCTTGAGCTGTCCGGCCGGCGCGGCCCCTGGCCGCTTTGCAACCGTCGCCCGCCACGCCCATGATGCCGCTACCATTGCCCGACCACGTTCGTTCAAAGAGGAAACAGCCATGGCAGACGGCGGCAACATCGACACCCGTACTGCGCGTATCTCCGCAGAGGAGGCATTGGCGCTGCACGCCGCCGGGCGGCCCGGCAAACTGGAGACCCGGATCAGCAAGCCGCTGACCACGGCCCGCGACCTCTCGCTCGCCTATTCGCCCGGTGTCGCCGAACCCTGCCTGCACATCGCCCGCGATCCCAGCCTGGCCTACGAGTACACCACCAAGGGCAACATGATCGCCGTCGTTTCCAACGGCACCGCGGTGCTGGGCCTGGGCAACCTGGGCGCCGTGGCGGCCAAGCCGGTGATGGAAGGCAAGGTCGCGCTGTTCAAGCGCTTCGCCGATATCGACGGCATCGACCTGGAAATCGGCTCGGAGGACGTGGACGAGATCGTCAACGCCGTCCGCTTCCTGTCCGGCTTCGGCGGCATCAACCTGGAGGACATCAAGGCGCCGGAATGCTTCGTGATCGAGCAGCGCCTGCGCGAACTGATGGACATCCCGGTGTTCCACGACGACCAGCACGGCACCGCGATCGTCGCCGCCGCCGGGCTGATCAACGCCTGTCACCTGACCGGCCGTGACCTGCGCGAGACGAAGCTTGTGGTGAACGGCGCCGGCGCCGCCGGCATCGCCTGCGTCGAGCTGCTGAAGGCGATGGGCATGCGCCCCGACAACGTCATCCTGTGCGACACCAAGGGCGTGATCTACGAAGGCCGCACCGAAGGGATGAACCAGTGGAAGTCGGCGCACGCCGCCCGCACCAAGGCGCGCACGCTGGCCGAGGCACTGGAAGGCGCCGACGTGTTCTTCGGCCTGTCGGTGAAGGGCGCGGTGAACCAGCAGACCGTGCGCAACATGGCAGACAAGCCGGTCATCTTCGCCATGGCCAATCCGGACCCGGAGATCACCCCGGAAGAAGCGCGGGAGGCGGTGCCGGGCGCGATCATCGCCACCGGGCGCAGCGACTATCCCAACCAGGTGAACAACGTCCTGGGCTTCCCCTACATCTTCCGCGGCGCGCTGGATGTGCGGGCCAGCACGATCAACGACGCGATGAAGATCGCCGCCGCCGAGGCGCTGGCAAAGCTGGCGCGCGAGGATGTGCCGGACGAGGTGCACACCGCCTCCACCGGCCGGCAACTGAGCTTCGGACCGGAATACATCATCCCCAACGCGTTCGATCCGCGGCTGATCTCCTGGGTGCCCCCGGCGGTGGCGCGCGCGGCGATGGACAGCGGCGTGGCGCGCCGGCCGATCACCGACCTGCGCCGCTATGCACGCGAACTGTCCAGCCGCCTGGACCCCACCGCCGCGGCGCTGGACGCGATCATGGAAAGCGTGCGTGCCAACCCCCGCCGCGTGGTGTTCGCCGAGGGCGAGGAGGAAAAGGCGGTGCGCGCCGCCGTCGCCTTCCGCAACGCCGGCTACGGCCAGCCGGTGCTGATCGGGCGGGAGGACCGGGTGCAGGCCACCATGGCCGCGCTGGGCCTGGGCATGGTGGAGGGGCTGGAGATCCACAATGCCCGCCTGTCCGGCGCCAACAGCAAGTATGTGGATTTCCTCTATCGCCGGCTGCAGCGGAAAGGGTTCCTGGCACGCGACTGCCAGCGCATGGTGAACCAGGACCGTAACGTGTTCGCCGCCTGCATGGTCGCTACCGGCGATGCGGATGCGATGGTCACCGGCCTGACCCGGTCCGCCGCGGTCAGTCTGGGCGACGTCGCCCACGCGATCGGCCCGATGCCGGGCGGCATGGCGTTCGGCCTGACCCTGCTGGTGGGCATGCGCGGGCGGGCGATCTTCGTCGCCGATACCGCGATGAATTTCCGCCCGAACGCCGAGGAACTGGCCGACATCGCCATCGGCGCCGCCGCCGCCGCGCGGCACCTGGGGCACGAGCCGCGCGTTGCCCTGCTGTCCCATTCCGTGTTCGGCGATCCGGCGAATGAACGCGCCATCCCGATGCGGGATGCGGTGGCGGTGCTGGACCGGCGCAAGGTGGACTTCGAATACGACGGCGAGATGAGCCCAGACGTGGCGTTGGACCCATCGATCCGCGCGCTGTATCCGTTCTGCCGGCTGACCGACAATGCGAACGTGCTGATCATGCCGGGCCTGCACTCGGCGCTGATCACCTCCCGCCTGGTGCACCGGCTGGGCGGCGGCACCACGATCGGACCGCTGCTGATCGGCATGGAGAAGCCGGTGCAGATCGTTCCGATGGATGCGGGGGTGAGCCAGATCGTCGATATGGCATGCCTGGCGGCGTATCAGGCGGCGGACCGGTAGCGGCGCCGGACCATGCGCCGCTTGCCGTTGCGCGAAGCGGCGTTTGGTTTCAGCGTCGGCCTCGCTCATCATGCCCTGGCAGGCGCAGGCCCAACGGCCGCTGAAATTGGCACGCCGACACCGATCCTTCGTCATGGCCGGGCCTGACCCGGCCATCTACCCCGTAACGATCGGGTCAGGATGCAGCGGAACACGCCTTGTCGGGGCTAGATGGCCGGGTCAGGCCCGACCATGAATTGAGAGAGCAGTGCCGATCCGCCGAGCGCCACGCCGATCGCTGTCAGAAAACGTTCGTCGCCCTTCCGAAAGACGTCGTCGCCCTTCCGAAGCGATCGGGACGGCGCCAGTCAGAACGTCGGGTAGGTTCGCGGCCAGGTGACCTTGTCCGGCGGCCCCGGCGGCACCGGCGCCCCCACTTTCCCGCACGCTGCCAACAGCAGCAGCGTGCTGAGCAGAACCAGGCCACCGGCGATCGTCCGCACCGTGTTCCGCGAGCCATCAGCCCGCCTCCCCCCGCAGGGTCTCCAGCCATCGTGCCGCCTCGCGCGCCACGTTCGCCGGCGCCGTGCCACCGAAGCAGGTGCGTGACGCCACCGATGCATCGACGCTCAACACCGAGAACACGTCCTGGGTGATGCGCGGTTCCACTCCCTGCATGTCCGCCAGGGACAAGTCCGACAAGGTTACGCCGCGCCCTTCCGCCAGCGCCACCAGCCGGCCGGTGATGTGATGGGCGTTGCGGAACGGCAGTTTCAGCACCCGCACCAGCCAGTCCGCCAGGTCGGTGGCGGTCGAAAAGCCCGATCCGGCGAACTCCCGCATCCGTGCTGTATCCGGCGTCAGGTCGCGCACCATGCCGGCGGTGGCGGCCAGCGACAGCGCCCAGGCCTCGGCCGCTTCGAACACCGGCTGCTTGTCCTCCTGCATGTCCTTGGCATACGCCAGCGGCAGGCCCTTCATGACGGTCAGCAACGCGATCAGGGACCCGGTCACCCGCCCGGTCTTGGCCCGCACCAGTTCCGCCGCGTCCGGATTGCGCTTCTGCGGCATGATGGAGCTGCCGGTGGTGAAGGCGTCGCTCAGCCGGATGAAGCGGAAGGGGGCGCTGCACCAGGTGACGATCTCCTCGGCGAAGCGCGACAGGTGCATGGCGGAGATCGCGGCCGCCGCCAGGAACTCCAGCGCGAAGTCGCGGTCCGATACGGCGTCCAGGGAGTTGGCGGTGGGCCGGTCGAAGGCCAGCGCCGCGGCGGTCATCGCCCGGTCGATCGGGAAGGACGTGCCGGCCAGGGCGGCCGAGCCCAGCGGGCATTCGTTCAGCCGGCGGCGGCAGTCGGCCAGGCGGCCGCGGTCGCGCGACAGCATCTCCACATAGGCCAGCAGGTGGTGGCCGAAGGTGACCGGCTGCGCCGTCTGCAGGTGGGTAAAGCCGGGCATCGGGTCGGCCGCGTGCGCCGCGGCGCGGTCCGCCAGGGCCCGCATGACGTCGGCCAGTTGCGCCGACAGCCCGTCAATCGCGTCGCGCACCCACAGGCGGAAATCGGTCGCCACCTGGTCGTTGCGGCTGCGGGCAGTGTGCAGGCGGCGGCCGGCGTCGCCGATGCGGTCGGTCAGCCGGGCCTCGATGTTCATGTGGATGTCTTCGAGGGCGACGTCGAAGGGGAAGCGGCCTGCCTCGATCTCCGCCGCGATCGCCGCCAGGCCGGTGCGGATGGCCTGTTCGTCCTCGGCATTGATCACGCCGACCTTGGCCAGCATCGCCGCATGTGCCAAGGAACCCCGGATGTCCTGCCGCCACAGCTTCTGGTCGAAGCCGATCGAGGCGTTGATCTCCTGCATGATCGCCGAGGGGCCGCCGGCAAAGCGGCCGCCCCATTGCTGATTGGCGGGTGCGTTGGGCAGGCTGGGCGTGTCGTTCACGAGGAGGTATCCGGCATGTTGATCGCCCGTCGCAGGCTGCTTGTCGCCGGTGCGGCGGCGGCCGGGACCCTAGCCGTCGGCCTGACGCCACGCAAACTGCGCGCCGAGGAACTGCATGACCTGTCGGAGGCGCTGAAGCCGATCGATCCGCCGGTGCCGGCGCCCGATATCACCTTCGTCGATGCGGACGGGAAGGAGCACCATCTGTCGGAGTTCCGCGGCCGCGGCGTGGTTGTCAACCTTTGGGCCACCTGGTGCCCGCCCTGCGTCGAGGAGATGCCATCGCTGGCCAGGCTGGCGAAGGCGCTGAAGCCGGAGGACATCGCGGTGCTGCCGCTGTCGTCGGACCGTCGCGGCGCGAAGGCGGTGGAGGCGTTCTTCGACAAGCACGAGATCACCGGCCTGCCGGTGCTGATCGACCCCCACAGCGCCGCCATGCGCGCGTTCAAGGCGCGTGGCCTGCCGACCAGCATCTTGATCGACAAGCAGGGACGGGAACGCGCGCGGGTGGAAGGATCGGCGAACTGGTCCGCCCCGGACGCGGTGAAGACGGTGCAGCGCCTGGTCGCCGGCTAGCCGGGGGCGCCGGGTTCGACGCCGGCGACGAGGCCCACCCCGTTATGGTCGCGACCGGGAACGCTGCAATCCGATCCGGCCTCGATCATCGCGACCGTCGCCGATGGCAGGATCATCGCGATCGCAGCCAACGGCAGACGGTACAGCGGCGTTGCGCGCGAAGGCCCGTCATCCACGATTTTGCCGTGCGGAACGCATCTTCGCGCAGACTGTGCCAGAGGTCTTTGTCGCACCCGGAGGCCTGCGGCAGGACGAAGTCATGGATGGCGAGCCGCCGCCCACCAGGACGTCATGGGTTGCGCCGACAATTGCCGCCACACCATGACCGAACCGGGCTTGGACTGCAGCCTACTCACCGGCCATGACATTGAATGCTTGCCTGCAGGTCAAACTCTCCGCGGATTTGGTATCAGTCAGCTCTTCTCCAACTGATCCAGAACGACATTCCGGGTGAGGATTTGCGGCAGAATTCGCGGCTGTCCGTGTGGCGGGTAATACACGTAAAGCGGCACGCCATCCCGGCCGTTCTGCCGCAGGTATGCGGTGATCTTCGGGTCCTGCCGCGTCCAGTCACCCTTCAGATAGGCGACATGCGCGCGGGCGAAGGCCTGCCGCACCGTCGCGGTGTCCAGGACCGCCCGCTCATTGACCAGGCAGGTGACGCACCATGCCGCGGTCATATCGACAAAAACCGGACGGCCCTCGGCGCGCAGCGCGGCCAGGCGGGCGGGCGAGTAGGCTTCGTCACCCTGCATCGCAGACGCCTCGGCCGGCGTGCCGGGTGCGACGGCAATGCCGCTCAGCACCGCCAGCGCGGCCAGCATGGTGGCGGCCGCGGCAGACTGTCCGAGCCGGCGGCTGCGAATGGACGCGCCCTGGCTGATCCCCAGCACCCAGCCGGCAAACCCCAGCAGCACGAAACCGGCGGCGGTGCCGAGAACGCCGGACGGTCCGGCCTCCTGGCTGACCACCCACAGCAACCAGACGGCCGCGCCGTACATCGGGAAGGCCAGCGCCTGCTTCAGAATCTCCATCCAACGGCCCGGGCGCGGCGCGGCGCGGGCCAGCGACGGCAGCGCCGCCAGCACCACGTAGGGTGCGGCCAGTCCCAGACCCATCACCAGAAACACCAGTTCGGTAATGGCCGGCGGGGCCGCCAGGCCGGCGGCGACCGCGACGCCCATGAACGGCGCGGTGCAGGGCGTGGCGACCAGCACGGCCAGCAGACCGGTGAAGAAACTGCCGAGATGGCCGCCACGGGACGCCAGGGACGATCCGGCTCCGCCCCAAGCACCGCCGATCTGGAACACGCCGGACAGGTTCAGCCCGACGCCGAACAGCAGCCAGGCCATGCCGGCGACGAACACCGGCGACTGGAACTGGAACCCCCACCCCGCCGCCGCCCCCGCCGCGCGGGCCAGCAGCAGCGCCCCTCCGAGCAGGGCGAAGGTGATCAGGACGCCGGCGGTGTAGGACAAGGCGTGCGTTCGTGCGGTGTGTCGCCTGGCGGAGGCGAGCGCCACCGCTTTCATGGCCAGCACCGGGAACACGCACGGCATCAGGTTGAGGATCAGGCCGCCCAGGAAGGCGAACGCCAGCACCCGCCCGAGCGGCGGGAAGGCCGGGCCGGGCGCCACGCCGGGCACCGCGTGCAGGTCCACGCTGGTCTGCATCCCGGTGCGGTCCTGCACCGTCAGGATGCCGCTGAGCCCATCGGCGGCGTGATGGTCCTTCGCGAGTTCCAGGCCAAGCACGAACCCGCCATCCCGCACCGACAGCGGCTGCGCGGCGGCGTCCTTGATCTGTCCGGGGCGGTCGGGAATGAACCACGCACCCAGAACGGTCGAGGCATTCAGCTCCGGCCCCTGCACCCACAACGAACCGTCCGGTGCGATCTGCGCCTGCCAGGGCGAGGACCGCGGCACCGCGCGATCATGCCGGGTGAACAGCGGCGTCTGTGCATTCGGCCCGGGCGTGCCGGCCGGCAGGTCGAGGCGGAAATTGCCCTCCTCCGGCACGCAGATTTCCTTGCAGACCAGCCAGGTGGCATGGGCGCGGATGACCCACGGGCCGGGTCCGGCGCCGGGATGGATGGTGACCGGCAGCAGCACCTCGCCGGTGTAGGCATAGCTCATCAGCGGACCTTCGCTGATGCGGTTGGGCGCCGGCCACTGGATGGGGCCGGCGGTGACGCCCTTGGGCAGGTCCAGCTTCAGGTCCGGCGGGGCGCCGGCGTCTCCTGGATTGCGCCAGTAGGTGTGCCAGCCCTCCGCCATGCGGAGCCGCAGGGCGACGCGGAACGGCTTGCCCGGGGCCACGGCATCGGTGTCCGAGACCAGCGTGGCGGTGTCGCGCGCACTCTGCACCGGAGCACTTTCCAGCGCCTGTGCCGCGCTCGGCGCCAGCACCGTCAGGGCCAGCAGCAACAGGACGAGCGCTGCGAGACGTGCGGCAACGGCCGGCGGCAACCGCCCGAACATCGGAGGCGCCCAGCCACCGTGCCTGGCGCCGGGATCGGCAAAGTCTGGTCGAGACATTCCGCATCCTCTCGGGTCAGTGAGGATATGGGGCCCGGGGCGGGCGAGGAACAGTTCCGGCCGACCGCCATCAAGGTGCACGGCCGGTTCCAGGGCCGACGGCGCCGAGCGGCCGGACGTCCCCGGCCGCGATGGCGCCTGGCGGTTACGCAGGGTGGCGTTTTCCTTGTGGGGCGGCTTCGGCGGCAGTCGGCTGGTCATGTCGTCGGTGGTCAGGTTTTGGCAGGCTCGTGCGTCGGCAACGTTCGCATCGCTGCCTATACCACCATTCGCCCGCGCACCGCATTGCATCGCTGCAACCGGCGCTCGGCGTCTCAGGGCAGACGGGGACTGGCGTCTCGGCCGCGGCCGCTTGCAGCGATCCCGAATATGCCAGACCACGCTACGGGAAAACCAGATCCGCGCGTCTCATCCCGGCCGGGGCGCCGGCGGAGACGTGTCGCGACGCGCGTGCCAGCGCCCGTCACCTCTGTTGCGGAAGGGGCCGCCCCTGATCCGGTTGCCGCAAATCCGGCTGCGGCGAAATCGGCTGCGGCGGGACCGGCGCCGGGACGGTGTTCTGTTCGGACGTGCCGGCAGGCTCGGACTGGTATCCGGTCGTGGCACGATAGGCCGCGATGCCGCCGCCAAGCGCCACGATGACCGCTACGATAATGAACAAGGGCGTCTCCAACTGCCGGGATTGCTGTCTCGGAATCGACTTCAACGATAGGATGACAGCTATAAGTCAAACACACTTGACATACATCAATGGGACGCGAGGCGCGTAAAGGTCGCAGCAACAGGTAATTTGACCAATTTCGGTGGCCTGCAACGTCGTGCAGTCTCTCCACACAGGAAGTGGAGGAACGCGCATGAAGTGGGTTTGCCAGTTGGTCGTTGTCCCCGTCCTGTTGAGTATTGCGGCGCTTCCGTCCCAGGCGATTGCCCGATCGGGCGGTGCAAGATCTGCGGTCGTCCCTACGAAACACGGCGCAGGGATCGTTCACCGCTTCGGCGGCTTCCATCGGCATGGCCCTGCTCGCAACCGGATCGCGGCCCGTTCTCCGCGCTCCCGACAGAGGTTGAGCAGCGTGTACACGTACCCCCGCTCCAACGGCGGCATTCCGCTGGCCACGATCGTGACCGGCGCCTGGCCCGGCTACTGGTGGCCGACATTCCAGACCACCCAGGTTCTCCCCGTTCAGACAATCGTAAAGCCCGAGGTCATCGTCATACGTCCGGGGCCGGCAGGTGATGCGAGCGCGCAGACTGCGACGGACTACGGCTATGTCGCAGGCTGCCACGCGATCGCGAACGGATATCATTGTGATATTGCAGAGAAGACCCGCTGACCGATGCCGAGACCAGCCTCGCCGCTGGCAGCGGCATGCCGCCCGCGGTCGCTGACCGACTGGCTCCAACAGAGGAAGGAACGCATGGCGAGGAAGCTTGGCCTGGTCGAGGCACGCGCGGTGGTCGAAGCGATGCTGGACGCGGCGGCCAGGGTAGGAAAGCCGTTTGCCGCCGCTGTCGTCGATACCGGCGGTGAGCTGATCTACCTGGCCCGCATGGACGGCGCGAGCGCACTGAACGCGCGGATGGCGGTCAACAAAGCCTACACCGCCGCGAAATGGCTGCGCGACACCAGGACGTTGAAGCAGGCGATGTTCGACATGGGCCTGGGCGACGACCGCCGCGACATCGCCTGGTTCGGCGACCCGCGATTTACCGCGGTATGGGGCGGCATTCTGCTGAAGGCCGAGGACGGCACCGTGCTGGGTGCGCTCGGCGAGAGTGGCGGTTCCCCGGCTCAGGATGAGGAACTGGGCCAGATCGGCGCGCAGCGCTTCGCCGCGCTGTAACGCCTGCGTCTGCGGGCATCGCGCGCACCTGGTCTCCTGGCGCCAGCGGATCGATTCCCATTCACAGCGCGTATCGGGTCCTGGCCGACCCGCAGGTTACGCCGACATGGTGGGGGCACCGCGTCGGGGTTAGGGCACCGCGTCGGGGTTAGGGCACCGCGTCGGGGTTATGGCACCGTCGGGGCGGGGGCATCGCGTCGGGCGCCATCCTGGCGACGTCGCACTCCTGGCGCCGCCAGGAAAGCCGACGGCGCCTATTGCCGCCCCAGGACGGCAACAACGGGCAAGGCGCGCAGGCGCAGCATGGCGACGATACCCAGAGCGGGACCGAGCGCGAGAGCGGCCAGCACGACGGGCCAGCCCAACATGTGGGCCAGAAGCGGCGTCGCCTGCACCGTGGCGAAAGTCAGCGCGAATCCCAGCGCGGTCTGCAGCGTCATCAGGCTGCCCACTTGGCGGGGGTCCGCAGCATCCGCCACCAGGGCCGAGAACTGTGCGGAATCCGGCACGACGCTGAGCCCCCACAGCAGAAACAGACCGAAGGTGACCCACGGCGCGCCACCGAAGCTCAGCGCCACCAGGATTGCCGACGTCCCACTGACCGCCATGGCGACCGCCGCGATTTCCGCCTTGCCGACGCGGTCGGCGATGCCGCCGGCAACGACGCTCGCGAGACCGCCAATCGCGATCGACAGGAAAGCGGTCAGGCTGGCCCACTGCTCCGCGGTCTGAAGCGGCATGGAGTGGCCATAGGACGCCGCCGCCGCGGTGCCGATCCAGGCCCACATGGCGTACAGCTCCCACATGTGGCCGAAATAGCCGGCATAGGCCAGCCGCACGCGGCGGTTCGTCCAGGCGGTCGCGATGACGCCAGGATCAAAGCCCGGGGCGCGCGCATGATATGGCCCGAGCCGGATACCCAGCGCGACAAACCCGGCCGCCACGGCGGCGGCCGATGTGCAGGCGACGGTCAGCCGCCAGTCCGTGTGACCCACAAAGGCCACCAGATGCGGGGCGGCCGATCCCAGTGTCAGCGCACCGACCAGCAGGCCGACCAGCAGGCCCCGGTCGGACTGGCCCCACCCGACCGCGATCTTCATGCCGACCGGATAGACGCACGCGAGCAACGCGCCGGTCGCGATGCGGGCGCCAATGGCTGCCGCACTTCCGGGAGGCAGAACGAGCAGGGCGGCGTTGACACCGCCGGCAACGACGGCCGCGGCGGCGAAGAGACGCCGCGGATCGAACCGGTCGGCCAGCCCCAGCCACGCCGACAGCAGCGCGCCGCAAACGAAGCCCAACTGCACGCCGCTGGAAAGCGCGGCCTGGCGTGTTGCCGAAATATGGAACTCCGACGCCATCTCCGGGAGGATGGCCGCGGAGACGAACCAGAGGCTCATGGCCGCCAGTTCGGCGATCAGCAGCAAGGTTATGGATCGAAGCTTCATCCCGTTTCAGGCCCCGATGCCGCGTTGTGGCGACAGTGTCGTGAGTGGCGGGCCTGCACCCGCCACGACGTGCCTGACATTGGCGGAAGGTTGGATCCTCTTCCCGACCAACCTCAGATCAGCAACTCGATCAGGAACGGACCCGAGCGCTTCAGCGAGTGCGCGAGCAGGTCCGCGAACCCCTCGGCGGTATCGGTACGCGCGGCCTCCACGCCCATCGACTCCGCCAGCTTGGGCCAGTCGATATCGGGATTCCCCAGGTCCATCATGTCCAGCGCCGTCCGCCCCGGATTGGCGCCGACATTCGCCAGTTCGCCGAGCAGGATCTGGTACTTGCGGTTGGACAGCAGCACCGTGGTGACGTCCAGCTTCTCGCGCGCCTGGGTCCACAGCGCCTGCACGGTGTACATCGCCGAGCCGTCGGCCTGCATGTTGATCACCCGCCGGCCGGGCGCACCGATCGCCGCGCCGGTGGCCATGGGCGGGCCGCCGCCGATCGCGCCGCCGGTGACGTTCAGCCAGTCGTGCGGCGGCGCCGCCCGGGTCTGGGCGAAGAAGCCGCGGCCGAAGCTGACCGACTCGTCGGCGATCACCGCGCCTTCCGGCATCAGCGCGCCCAGCGTGGCGGCCACAGCCTCCGACGTAAGCGCCCCACGGCCCGGTTCCGGACGCGGGCCGTTGTCCGGCGCTGGCACCTTGGGCGCCCCCAGCATGTCGGCCAGCCGCGCCAGCGCGTCCACCACATCCTGTTCCGGGCGGGCCAGCACGTGCAGGTCGGCGTCCGGCGGTACCGCGGTCTGCACCTTGTTGGGGTAGGCGAAGAAGGTCACCGGCTTCTTCGCGCCCGCCAGGATGAGCTGCTTCGTGCCGGCCATCGCCTTCACCGCCACGTCCACCACGTAGGGCACGCGGTCCACCGGGATGCGCCCCTGGCCGCGCGCCGTCCGGGCGTTGGATCCGGCCGCCATCAGCCGGCAGCCGGTATGCACGGCGATTCGGTGCGCCAGCGCCAGTCCTTCCTCGGACAGCCCCGGCCCGCTCAGCATCAGCACCACGCCCTGCCCGCCACGGCGCAGCACCGCGGCCGCCTCCTCCACCTGGTTCGGCGAGGACGCCGGCACCGTGGGCACCGGCAGCGCGTCGGCGACCACCCCGCCCTCGTCCCAGGACGTATCCGACGGCAGAATCAGCGTGGCGATCTGCCCGGGCGAGGTGCGCGCCATCTGCACCGCCACCGCCGCATCGGCGCCCACGCTCGCCGCGGAGCTGGCGGTGCGCACCCAGGCGGACACGCCGCGCGCCCAGCCCTCGGTATCCGCGGTCAGCGGCGCGTCCAGCGGGCGGTGATAGGTCGCCTGGTCGCCTGGGATGTTGACGATCGGCGTGTTGGCGCGCCGCGCGTTGTGCAGGTTGGCCAGGCCGTTCGCCAGGCCCGGACCGCAGTGCAGCAGCGTCGCGGCCGGCTTGCCGGCCATGCGGGCATAGCCATCGGCCGCGCCGGTCACCACGCCCTCGAACAGGCCCAGCACACAGCGCATGCCAGGGACGCGGTCGAGCGCGGCGACGTAGTGCATCTCCGAGGTGCCGGGATTGGCGAAACAGACATTCACGCCGCTCTTCAGCAGCGTGTGGACCAGGCTTTCGGCGCCGTTCATGACGGGACTCCACGCAGGTGTGTTTTGCCCAGCGTGCGCGAGGCGGCCATCAAGGGCAATCTCCCGTACGGCGCCGTCATCCGCCGCCGGCCAGCCATGAGCCGCGGCCGCGTTGACCCTGCCGGCCCGCGAGGCTAAGCACGCCGCAACAATATTTGGCCTATCGCGCCGGCCCCGGCCGGCGGAACTGGAGCAATCCGTGCGAGACGTACGCGACGCGCTCATGGTGGCGCGCAACTCAGACGGCAAACTGGTCAGCCGGCCGCTCTCCCCGCATCTGCAAGTGTACCGCTGGCCGCTCAGCATGGCACTGTCGATCAGTCACCGGGCGACCGGGATCGGGCTGTCGGCCGGGTCGCTGTTCCTGGCATGGTGGCTGATCGCCGCGGCGGTCTCGGACAGCGCGTTCGCGACCGTGCAGTGGTTCCTCAGCTCCTGGCTGGGCGTGCTGCTGCTGATGGGCTGGTCGGCGGCGCTGATCTTCCATTTCTTCACCGGATTGCGGCACCTGGTGTGGGATGCGGGCTTCGGCTTCGACCCGCCCTGGTATGAGCGGTCCGGCTGGGCGGTCATCTTCGCCACCGGCGCGGCAACGCTGATCGTGTGGATCGTCGGCTTCGTGGTGTGGTGAGGACTGGTCATGGCTAATCGTCAACGCGGACCCCATCGCGACATCATGCGCTCGCCGCTGGGCCGTGCCCGCGGCCTGGGTTCGGCACACGCAGGCGGATCCCACTGGTGGGCACTCCGCCTCACGTCACTGGCCCTGGTGCCGCTGACGCTGTGGTTCCTGGTCTGCGCCATGGGGCTGGAAGGCGCGGACCGGGTCGATGTACATGCCTGGCTGGCCCATCCGTTGCCCATGGCCGCCGCGATCGCCCTGGTGGTCGCCACCTTCTACCACCTGCAGCTTGGCCTGCAGGTGGTGATCGAGGACTACGTGCACCAGGACGCCGTGCGCCTCGCGAGCGTGCTGGCGGTCAAGGCGCTGGCGTTCCTCATCGCGGTGGCCTGCATCATCTCCATTGTGGGTCTGGGTTTCTGACCCGGCGGAAGGACTTCGATGAACGCGATCACCCTGCCCTCCTCGCGCGCCTACAACGTCATCGATCACACCTATGACGTGGTCGTGGTCGGCGCCGGCGGTTCCGGGCTGCGCGCCACCTTCGGCATGGGCGCGGCGGGCCTGAAGACGGCCTGCATCACCAAGGTGTTCCCCACCCGCAGCCACACCGTCGCCGCACAGGGCGGCATCGGCGCGTCCCTGGGCAATATGGGCGACGACGACTGGCGCTGGCACATGTACGACACCGTCAAGGGCTCCGACTGGCTCGGCGACCAGGACGCGATCGAATACATGTGCCGTGAGGCCGTGCCGTCCGTGTATGAGCTGGAACATTTCGGCGTGCCGTTCAGCCGCACCGAAGAGGGCAAGATCTACCAGCGCCCGTTCGGCGGCCACATGACGCAGTTCGGCGACGGCCCGCCCGCCATGCGCGCCTGCGCCGCCGCCGACCGCACCGGCCACGCCATCCTGCACACGCTCTACCAGCAGAGCCTGAAGCACGGCGCCGAGTTCTTCATCGAGTATTTCGCGCTCGACCTGATCATGGACGAGGAAGGCGCCTGCCGCGGCGTGACCGCCTGGTGCCTGGAAGACGGCTCGATCCACCGCTTCCGCGCGCAGGCCGTGGTGCTGGCGACCGGTGGCTACGGCCGCACCTTCCTGTCCTGCACCTCGGCGCACACCTGCACCGGGGACGGCAACGGCATGGTGCTGCGCGCCGGCCTGCCGTGCCAGGACATGGAATTCGTGCAGTTCCACCCGACCGGCATCTTCCCCGCCGGCTGCCTGATCACCGAAGGCGCCCGCGGCGAAGGCGGCTACCTGACCAACAGCGAAGGCGAGCGCTTCATGGAGCGCTACGCCCCCAGCGCGAAGGACCTGGCGAGCCGCGACGTGGTGTCGCGGTCGATGACGATCGAGATTTCCGAGGGGCGCGGCTGCGGTCCGGACAAGGACTACATCCTGCTGCACCTGGAGCACCTGGGCGCCGACATCCTGCATGAGCGGCTGCCCGGCATTTCCGAAACCGCGCGGGTGTTCGCCGGCGTGGACGTGACGAAAGCGCCGATCCCGGTGCTGCCGACCGTGCACTACAACATGGGCGGCATCCCCACGAACCACCGCACCGAAGTGCTGCGCCCGACGCCGGACAATCCGGACGCCGTGGTGCCCGGGCTGATGGCGGTGGGCGAAGCCGCCTGCGTGTCGGTGCACGGCGCCAATCGGCTGGGCACCAACTCGCTGCTGGACCTGGTCGTGTTCGGGCGCGCCGCCGCGCATCATGCGACGGAGACCTACCGGCCGGGTGCCTCGCAGCCCACGTTGCCGCCGAAGGCGGGCGAGGCGTCGCTCGACCGGCTCGACAACGCGCGATACGCCAAGGGCGGCACCAAGGTCGCCGATCTGCGACTGGACATGCAGCGCACGATGCAGCGCCATGCGGCGGTGTTCCGCAACAGCAAGACGCTGACGGAGGGCGTGGCGAAGATGAAGCAGGTCTGGCAGGGCCTGTCCGACATGTCGGTCAGCGACCGCGGCCTGATCTGGAACAGCGACCTGATGGAGGCGCTGGAGCTGCAGAACCTGATGGGCAACGCGATGACCACGATGGTCGGCGCGGAAGCCCGTCACGAAAGCCGCGGTGCGCACGCGCACGATGACTTCCCGGAACGCGACGACGCCGAGTGGATGAAGCACACGCTGGCCTGGTGCGATCCGCGCGGCGATGTGCGGCTGGACTACCGGCCGGTGAAGATGCAGACGCTGACCAACGAAGTGTCGGTGTTCCCGCCGAAGAAGCGGGTGTACTGACGCTCCGATGTTGATGGCGCGATCCCGCCACCACCGTCATGGGCGGCCCGCAGGTCACGCGGAAGGCGCGCCTCACGGTCGGCTCCGGCCGGTGTTGCCGCGCGATCATGGTTGGGACAGGCCGACCATCCACGCCTTCGCTGATGCCAACGGCAGCGGACGTGGATGGTTGTCCTCCGCCGTTGCCGGCAAGTCCGGTGATGCAGCCGGTCAGCCTCCCGGCATGGAACGAAAGGACGCCTCGGTGGCCCTTCGTGTCCCTCGCCCCTTCTCCGTGATAAAATCTTCTGAAACGTTAAAGCGCCGGCCGAACGGTGGATCGCACGGTCCATCGCAAGACCGGACGCGCGCGATAACAGGAATACGCTGAAGATGGTCGCCTTCAATCTCCCCGTGAACAGCCGCATCGGTCAGGGCAAGACCTACAAGGCGCCCTCCGGCGCCAAGCGCGTGCGGGAGTTCCGCATCTACCGCTGGAACCCGGATGACGGCCAGGCCCCGCGCATGGACACCTACGAGATCGATCTCGATGCGTGCGGCCCGATGGTCCTGGACGCGCTGATCAAGATCAAGAACGAGGTCGATACCACCCTGACCTTCCGCCGCAGTTGCCGCGAAGGCATCTGCGGCAGTTGCGCGATGAACATCGACGGCGGCAATACGCTGGCCTGCCTGAAGCCGATCGAGGAAGTGCAGGGCGCCGTCAGCGTCACCCCGCTGCCGCACATGCCGGTGGTCAAGGACCTGGTGCCGGACCTGTCCCAGGCCTACGCGCAGTTGCGCAGCATCGAGCCCTGGCTGCAGGCCGACAGCCCGCCCCCGCCGGACGGCGAGCGGCTGCAGTCCCGCGAGGAACGCGCCAAGCTGGACGGGCTGTGGGAGTGCATCCTGTGCTTCTGCTGCTCCACCGCCTGCCCCAGCTACTGGTGGAACGGCGACCGCTACCTGGGCCCGGCGGTGTTGTTGCAGGCCTATCGCTGGATTGCGGATTCCCGCGACGAAGCCACCGGTGAGCGGCTGGATGCGCTGGAGGATCCCTACAAGCTGTATCGCTGCCACACGATCATGAACTGCACCAACACCTGCCCGAAGGGGCTGAACCCGGCGAAGGCGATCGGCGAGATCAAGAAGCTGATCGTCGAGCGGCAGGTCTGAGTCCAACCGGCGTAGCGTTCGGCTCTCGGCGCCCCTAACCGTTGTGATCGACCGAGGGCGTGTCCGCCGGTCCCGCCTTGGTCCTCGCGAGGGATTCCGCAGGAAGACCATTCCGCGTCGTGGCGAGCGAAGGCCCGCTACCCGACTTCGTCGTGCGGAACGCATCCTTTCGAATGCCGAGCCGGCGGTTTGGTGCGAAGCAGATGCCTTCGGCAGGACGAAATCGTGGATGGCGGGCCTTCGCCCGCCGCGACGTGGTGCGCCGGCCTGGTGACTGCCCCTCGCCACGGCCGAGGGTGAATGGGGTTACAGCCCCGAAGGCTGGTCGGCACAAACAGGGCCCCTGCCCTACTCCGCCTGCGCCCGGATCGCCTCCCGCCGCGGCGGGATGGCGATCAGCATCGCCGCAAACAGCGCCAGGGTCAGCGTCCCCTGGGCAATCGCGAACGCATGGGCATAGGCCCGTTCGCCGCCGCCCGCCTCCAGAACCGAGAAGAACAGGCTGCCGATCGCCGCGACGCTGACCGCCGAGCCCACCTGCATGGCCGAATTGATGATACCGCTGGCCAGGCCCGCCTGCGCTGACGGGACGTCACCCAGGACCGTGTTGTAGAGACGCGGGAAGGCCACGCCCTGGCCGAACCCCGCCAGCAGCACCATCAGCGCCACGATCCACGACGCAAGCCCCAGGGCCACCGCGACGCCGGTCGCGCCATAGCCGAACACCTCGATCGCCATGCCGATCGCCAGCATCTTCGGCCGCAGCCGCTCGAACCGCCCACTGGCCAGCGGTCCCAGGAACAGCCCGATGCCATAGGGCAGCAATGCCAGACCGGTCCGGAACGGATCCTCGCCGCGCCCGTCCTGCTGATAGATGCTGAACAGCACGTAGAAGGAGGTGGTGAAGAAGAACAGCGGCCCGACCAGCACCCCGCGGCGAAAGGTGGGGATCCGCATCAGCCGCAGATCGACCAGCGGCATGCCGCCACGCCCGGCCAGCCGGTCCTCATAACGCAGGAACACCACCAGCAGCACAGGGACCAGCGCCAGCATCACGAACACCCAAAGCGGCCAGCCCTGGTCCCGCCCCTCGGCCAGCGGCACCACGATGCAGGCCAGCACCAGCGAGACCAGCAGCGCGCCGCCCAGGTCCAGCTTCACCTGGCGCGTGGTGCTGGTTTCCGGCACCGTCAGCCAGGCGATGCCCAGCACCGCCAGGGCAACCGGCACTTTCAGCAGGAACACCGCCCGCCAGCCGATGCCCCACGGGCTCCACTGCACCAGCGCCCCACCGGCGAACTGCCCGCTCGCCGCAGCCAGCCCCATCATCACGCCGTAGAAGCCCAGCGCCCGGGCCAGCGCCCGCTCCTCTTCATACAGCGCGCGGATCGAGCCCAGCACCTGCGGCAACAGCACCGCGGCGGACAGGCCCAGCAGCATGCGCCCCAGCACCAGCACGACCGGCTCGGTGGCAAGGCCGCACACCAGGTTGGCCAGGACGAACACGGCCATGCCCCACAGGAACAGCCGCCGCCGGCCATACAGGTCCCCCAGCCGCCCGCCGGTGATCAGGAATACGGCGTAGGACGCGGCGTAGCCGGAGACCACCAGTTGTGCCGCGCCCGCGCTGGCATGCAGACCATGTTGGATCGATGGAAGCGTGGTATTGACGATAAAGAAATCGAGCGGGGGCAGGAAAGCGCCGGCCAGCAGCACGACCAGGGCCCAGGCCCGCCGGGTGGTGGAAAGGCGGGCAGGCTTCGGGCTGGCGAACACGGCGTTTCCTCGGTTATTGGTCCCACCCGCGGCAGGCGACTTAATTTGACCACCGGCGCGATGCATTTGCCACAGGGGCACCACACGCGTTGGGGGGTATAGAACGGCCGGCGATGTTAGGCGATCCGAAGGGCTACTACGCACGGCTGGAGATCTCTCCCGGGGCCTCCCAGGAAGCGATCCACGCCGCCTATCGTCGCAAGGCGCGCATCCTCCATCCCGACATCCCGGGTACCGGCGATGCCGACGCCTTCGTGGCGATGAAGCAGGCCTACGAGGCCCTGTCGAACCCGCTGGACCGGGCGGCCTACGACCGGTTGGCGAAGGCCGAAACTCCGGCCGGGTTCGACTTCGAGGATGCCGAGGAGATCCAGCCGGACGCGCCGCCGTCGATGTCTCCGGCCCGCTTCCGTCAACCCAGGCTGTCGGACCTGCCGGGCTGGCTGTGGCTGGTGCTGATCGGGGTAGGCCTGCTGGCCGGGGTCGAAGCGGTAATCCACCTGCGCGCGACGCCCGAACCGTCGCCCGATCACGTCGAGATAAGTGCCAAGGCTCCGTTCGTGGCGCCCACGTCGCCACCGGTGCCGGAACAGCCGGTGGAGTTGTCCGGCTCACCCAACGCCTATGTCGTGCCGGCCGGTGGGGCCGCCGTCGTCTGGCGCCGCGACCCCCAGCACGACGGCTTCCTCCCGCTCGGCCGTGTGCCGCCCTTCACCGCGGTGCAGGCGGTGCGGGTTTTGCGCCGGCACGGCATGGTGGAGATCCGGCTGCACGAGAACCGGGTGGGCTTCATCGAAGCCGCCCGCCTGGCACCGGGCAACGCCGAGACCGCGCACCAGGCCTTCTGCGCCTACAATGCCGGCACCGAACCGAACAATGCCGAGGTGCTGGCGCGCAACGGCAGCGGGCCGATCGGGATTACCCTGGTCAACCGCAGCGGCCAGCCGGCCGTGGTGAAGCTGCGCACACGGCAGGGAGTGTCCGCCGCAACCGTTTACGTGGCGCCCAACAGCGCCGCGCGGGTCACCGGCCTGCCGTCCGAACCGTTGCGGCCGGAATACGCGATCGGCGAATTGTGGAGCCGGACCTGCCATGCTTTCGCGGCCGGCATGCGGGCACAGCGGTTTTCCGACTTCATCGATCTCTCCGACCTGTCGTCACTGAGCATTCCGCCTGACCTTTTCCCGGGCCCCTCGCCGGTCGATATCTCCGACCAGGCGTTCCAGCATCCGTAGCGGAGATCCAGGATGGCCATCACACTGCAGGAATCGCTCCGGGGTGTGTTCTACGCTCCGTTCTATGTGGCACTGGCGCAGGACGCCTACGCGCGGGAGGGCGTGGAGATCCGCTTCGTCAGCGCGCCGCGCCCGGGCGATGCCGCGACCGCGGTGCTGCGCGGCGACGCGGATGTCTGTTGGGGTGGGCCGATGCGGGTGATGCAGGCCTATGCGCAACAGCCGGACTGCGACCTGGTCTGTTTTGCCGAAGTCGTTACCCGCGACCCGTTCCTGCTGGTCGGCCGCGCACCGCGACCCGACTTCTCCCTGGCCGAACTGCCCGGCCTGCGCGTCGCAACGGTCAGCGAAGTGCCCACGCCCTGGATGTGCCTGCAGGAGGATCTGCGGCGCGCCGGCATCGAGCCCTCCCGCTTGGCCCGCAAGACCGACGGCACGATGGCGGACAATGTCGCTGCACTGCGGACCGGTGCGCTGGACGTCGTGCAGGTGTTCGAGCCGTTCGTCGCCGCGCTGGAGGCCGAGGGCGCCGGTCATGTGTGGTACGCCGCTGCAACGCGTGGCCCGACCAGCTACACCACCTTCTACGCCCGGCGCGGCCTGCTGGCAGAGCGCCGCGACGAGCTTCGGCGCATGGTGCGCGCGATCGCCCGCACACAGCGCTGGGTGGCGCAGGCCGACGGCGCCGCGATCGCCGCGGCCATCGCGCCATACTTTTCCGAGGTCGCCCGGCCGGTGCTGGCGGCAGCCTGTGCGCGCTACAAGGACCTGGGGATCTGGGGCCGTGATCCGGTACTGCCGCGGGAAGGCTACGACCGGCTGCGGGCCAGCCTGGTTTCCGGCGGTTTCGTGGACCCGGGAACGCCATATGAGGCCGCGGTGGATAACAGCCTCGCGCAGGAGGCACTGTCGACGCTTGCCTGAGCGCCGGCGTACCGCAATCTGATACGATAGATGTGGCTGGGACCGGCCGGGATCGGGTAGTGCCGGCCCTGCCCGCCTCGGCGGAACGTATGACCGGAGACGCACCATGTTCCTCGACGCCATCCCGATCGGCAACAACCCGCCGGAGGACGTGAACGTCGTTGTCGAGGTGGGGGTCGGCGGCGAGCCGATCAAATACGAAATGAACAAGGCCGCGGGCACGCTGTTCGTGGACCGCTTCCTCTACACGCCGATGCGCTATCCGGGGAATTACGGCTTCGTGCCGCACACGCTGTCGGACGACGGCGACCCCATCGACGTGCTGGTGGCCAATACCAGGCCGATCGTTCCCGGCGCGGTGATCAACGTGCGCCCGGTCGGTGTGCTGAAGATGGAGGACGACGGCGGTGGCGACGAGAAGATCATCGCCGTGCCGGTGCCGAAGCTGACCCGCCGCTACGAGCATGTGCACACCTACACCGACCTGCCGCGCATCACGATCGAGCAGATCCAGCACTTCTTCGAACACTACAAAGACCTGGAGCCGGGCAAGTGGGTGCGCGTGGTCGGCTGGGGCGACGCCGCCGAAGCGCAGCAACTGATCCGGGAAGCGATCGAGCGGGCGAAGACGTAAGACCAGCCCGCATGATCCGGCATCAGCCTTCATGGCGGCCAGCGGCACCACGGCCGGGTCTGCCCGCGCGTCCGCTATCGCGCGGGTCGGCTGGCCACAGTTGCCTTCCGCGCCTGGAACGCTATTTATCATCAGGTCGATCACCATGCGGGCAGCAGACGTGACACACACAGACGATGAACCTTCCATCTGGGTTGGCGTCCGGCGCGGGCTGGCCAAGCGCTGTCCGGCCTGCGGCCAGGGACACCTGTTCAGCCGGTTCCTGAAAGTGTCCGCCCGCTGCGACCACTGCGCGGCGGACAACACGATCTACCCGTCGGACGACTTCCCGCCGTACCTGACCATCCTGATCGCTGGCCATCTTCTGGTGCCGCTGATCTTCATGGTCGAGCGCAGCTATGAGCCGGCGCTGTGGCTGCAGGCGGCGATCTGGTCGCCGATCACGCTGCTGGTCTGCATGACACTGCTACCGGTGATGAAGGGTGCGACAGTCGGGTTGTGCTGGGCGACGGGCATGGTGCGCGCGCCGGTGCTGCAGCCGCGGTCGCCCAGGGACTGATTCGCCGCCACCGCGCGATCGCCGAGACAGCCCCATCACCACATGACGGCCTCGGTCCCCGTTGCGGCCTCCACCGCCGTTGCCAACTCGGTAAGGCTGCTGGGCCCGGTTACTGCGCAAGAGGCAGATCCCAGGTACGGATCGTGGCGGCGACAGAAGGCGGCCTGCCCTGTTTCCACAAGCTCGTCGAACGCCTCCAGGCACAACTCCGGGGCGGACGGGAAGGACCTGTGGCTGAACGCGGCCAGCATGTGGCGATAGGCGGCACGATCCAGCCCGAACGCCTGTGCGACAGCGGCGTCCGTGGCCGCCCGCACGCGCCAGCGCCGGGCCGCATCAGGCAGCACCGGCCAGCGCGGGCGCGCGTGGTGTGGTTCACGCCAGACATGGCCCAGTTGGTCGTGCCACAGCGTGGCGTAACCGGCATGGTTGCAGCTCAGGCGCAACGCGCTGTGCGCGACCAGGCGTTCGACCGGCTGCGACAGGCCGGGCAGAGGCAGCCCCTGCACGATGAACAGACTCAGATGCGCGGCAGCCTTCTGACGCACGGCCCAGTCCACCGGAAAGCTGTTGAGCAATGAACACAGGATCAGGGCCGACGCATGGGCCCTGGTCTGCGGGGTGCGTTCGGTATTGGCTGTGTGCCCGAACACCACGCCGGGCGGCGCAATCATCGCGATCAGGGTGCGTTCGTCCGATGATCGCGCGACATCGCGGAACACCAGGCGGAAGTGACGGGACGCGGCACGGGTCGCCGGCTTTCGGTCCAGCGCCGATGCCGCAACCGTGTAGCGAGGGGCGGTGTCCCACTGGTCGGTGAACTGGTGGAAGGTCTTGCCTTCGTGCAGCAACAGGTGCTCGGGCGGGGGCGGTCCGCAGCGTCGCGGAACGAAGCTGGCGGCATCGTCCGTCATGTGCATATCCCGGCCGAACGCGATGCCGGACCGGTCGCACCATCGTCCCAACGCGTCGTGGTCGCGAAACAACCGCTTCGCCACGACAAGATCCGCCTGGCTGCGCAACTCGGGCAGGGCCAGGTATTCGCCGCCGGCGGCGCGGATGAACTCCCGATCGTAATTGAGGATGCGCGCGGGATCGGCGACCTGTGCGAACGCGTCCAGGTAGAAGGCGCAACGCAGCGTCCGCGTCGGTCCGGGTGCGCGTGCGACGATCAGGGCGAATTTGAAGCGGCTGTCGATATCAAACAACTTGCGCCGGTTTTCGAAGCACAGGCAGGTCTCCAGCCTGGTTCGCTCCAGGTACAGCAGCCGCAGCGCCGTGGTGCCTTCGTTGGCGTGGAAGGCCGACGGCACCAGCATGCCGATCGCGCCGTGGTTGCCGAGCAGTTGTTGCTTGCGTTCGGCGAACAGCCGGAATGCGTCAAGGTTGCCGGCTGTCAGCGTCGATCCGAGCGCCATCTTCTGGTGGTGAAACAGCCGGGCCGCCAGGCGCTTCTGCCCCCGGAACGTGGCGCGGTAGGCGGCGAACCGTGCGGCGATGGCGGGATCGGCGAGCACGCGTCGCTCGATGCGCGCGGCCTCCTGCCGGGTCGGGGCATCCAGGACGCGCAGGTCGAAGCCGGCGACGAAATCGCGCGTGTTGTGCTGCACCACGTCCCAGGGCGGGTTGCCCAGCACGGCGTCGAACCCGCTGCCGGGCGCGAAGACTTCCGGGAAGGTCAGGTCCCAGGACAGCGCGGCGTCGCCGGCCTGGAGCATTGCCGCCTGAGCCGGGTTCAGGTGCCGGGGCCAGGCGCCGTGACGGGCGACATGCCGCGCCAGGTCCAGCCAGACCGCGTCGTGGCCGGGTTCCCCAAGCATCGCGGCACCGGACCAGGCACGAGCCAGGTTACGCAGCGGCGCCAGTCCCGCGTCGAGCCGGCTCTTGGCCGCCTGCTTCACCACCAGGTCGGCCGGGTCGCGGCCAACGGTCGCCTGCAAGGTCTGCACTTCCTGCCGGGCGCGGGCCACGGCTGCCTGCAGTTGCTCGGTGATGCCGAATGTCACGGCACCGGCCAGCACCTTGCCGCAGACCGGTAGCGCGGCGAGATCACCGACGAACGCGCCGGCGAGGGAGTCGCCGTGCAGCAGGCGATGATCGAGGAAGGTCAGCGGCAGGCCTTCGGCGTATGATTCCAGCCACAGCGACAGCTTCGCCAGTGCGATCGCCAGGGCGTTGCGATCCACGCCATACAGGCAGTGCACCGCGACGAGACGCCGGCAGAAGGCCACGGCCCGCCGCTCTGATACGCCGCTTCCGGCGCCTTCGCAGATGCGATGCGGAAGGTAGGCCGGAAGCGTGCCGTCGGCATCGGGCAATGCAGTCAGGCGGGCCCGAAGCGTCTCAGCGCGTTGCAGCAGCTTCGTGCGACGCTTGCCGTTGGCGCGGTCCGCCGCGATTTCGGCTGCGGCGGCGAGTTCGTCACACTGGCGGCAGGCGGCGTACAGCGCATCGCCGAGGAAGCGGCACGCTTCCACCAGGAAGTGCCCGCTGCCGGTGGCCGGATCGACAACCTTCAGCGCCAGGATCGCGGCCGGTTGGGGATCGTCATCCGGACTGCGCTGCTTCACCTGCGGCAGCAGTGCCTCGTGCACCAGGTAGCGGACGAAGGCATGCGGCGTGTAATACGAACCGGTCGCCTTGCGCCCCTGCCCCGCCCGCAGGAAGAACCGGCCGGCCTGGATGTCTTCCACCGCCGCTGTCTCGCCGGAATACAGCGTGGCGGGCACGACGACCTCCAGCCGAGCGCGGCGTAGCCGGACCATGTTGGTGGTGGCGATGCCCGGTTCGAGTTCCAGCAGCGCCTCGTACACGCGGCCGAGTTCCTCCACGTCCAAGGCGCCGTAATGCACCCGTTCGCGGGCGCGCCCGCGTGGTGCGGTCCACAGAAGATTGTCGAGCAGCACGGCGACGCCGCGCTCGCCCCAGGCCAGGGTATCCAGCAGCGGGGTTGCGGCCGGGCCGAACAGCGCTCCGCCCAGCGGCGTGATGCGCAATTCGCTGCATGACAGGCCGTCGCTGAACGCGCGGAAGACCGTGCGCAGGCCGTTCTCCAGCATGCGGCCGGTTTCCTGTCCCTGGTCGATCTGCCGGCGCACCAGGGTACCGAGAGCCACGTTGGGTGACAGCGCCTGTCGCCACAGGCGCACCGAGGCGAAGCTGAAGGCGCGGGCCGGATCGCCGGCCGCCTCCATCTTCAGGATGAACAGCAGGCGATAGACCAGCACCAGGCTTTCCCGCCACAGCGTCTGCGCAAGAGCGTCGCGCGCATCGGTGGCGAGACGTGACGCGTTGGCCGGCATGTCGATAACGTTCTGCACGAAACCTTCGATGGCGGCCCGGGCCTGGGTGCGCAGGTCCTTGGTGATGCGGGCCTGACTGAGTTGCGCGGCATCGAGGATGTCCGGCAGCGCGGCGACCCCGGCCGGCGCGGCAAACGCCAGCAGCAGCCGGAACGAGTCCGGCGCAACGCGCTGCGTCCGCCAGCCAGCCGTTCGGATGGCAAGATGGCTGTCCGGACGGGCCGGATCGCACAGAAGCACACGCAGTTCTTCGCCGTTCGTCAGCAAGCCGAGGCGTTCGCCGGTGGCCAGCAGTATCCGCTGGGCGCATCGCGTGGGACTGAACCGATATGCCCGGCCGCTTCGCGGCGGCGCGTCCAGGTCGGTGTCGGTGCCAACGTTCCAGCTGCGCAGGTGCGTGCCGTCGGGCGCGCCCATCAGCCAGCCGGCATCCTCGGCGCCTTCGCGGGTTTCCACCGGATCCTGCCGGATCGGCGCGGCATAGCCCAAGGCGTGCGCCAGCGGCGCGACCAGGTGGTTGTGCACGCGAAGTGGTCCGGCGGTTCGACCGAGGGTGGCGAGGCGCGGGCGGATCTCGTTCCAGCAGCGGTCGGCGTGGCGCGACACCAGCAGGGCGCGCTTCTCCAGCACGGTGTGGAGTTCGAACCGCACGAAGGGTTCCGGCAATGCCGGTCCCGCAAGAATGCAGTCACCGAGGTCCCAGGTCATGGGATCGGCGTCGCCGGACGCACATGCGACGCCGTTGCCGCCACCCGCCGGATGCCTGCGGATACGCCGGCGTACAGCGGGCGCGGGCCGCGCAGTTGGCCACTCCGGGGCGAACGTTGCGATCGCATCGCGCTAACCCGGAACCAGCAGCAACAGGCCGAGCGGCCGTACGGAGGGCTCCGATATCGCGATGCGTTCGGCGTGTTCCGCTTCACGCGCATGGAACAAGGCGACGGCACTGTTCGCTTCGCGGCGTCGTGCCGGTGGAACGTCGGCATCCAGCGCGAATGCGGCCAGGCGCTCCAGCGGCGGCACATCCGCCTGCCAGGCCGGCCCGGCGGGTGCTGCACCGAACAGGTCCGGCATGACCGGTACCGGCGCGCCGCAGAGTTCGCTTGCGCGCAATGCCAGCCGGCGGTGCAGGCCCTCGGCCTCCACACGCATGGACGCCCGGTGATTGGCCGCGAACCGCTCGGCCATGTGATGCGCCGCCGCCCGCGCAATCGTGTCGGCTTCAGCCCGTCGCGGCACCAACCACCGCATGGCGTTTTGGCATGCAGTGGAGTCATGGCCGATCGCGCGATCCGGCTCCGCGAACCGCAACCAATCCGCTGGTCGCCCCATCGTGGTAGGCGAGTCGGACTCACGTGCCAGCACCGCAAGCACGCGCCGCAACCCCGGACGCTGCCCGATCTGCACTTCAACGGTGTATGTCAGCAGCGCCGCACGCGGCATCCCGGGACCGGCACGCGCGATGCTGACCGGGGGCTCGCCGTGGTGTGCCCGCGTCACCGCACGCCGCACCAGAGGATGCACGCGGCCCAGGAACGCGAGCGGCCGCCCATCCATGTCGCGCGACTTTCGTCGCGAGCGCGTGACACGGATCGTACGCCGCGCAGGCTCGTAGCCGGGCAAGCCATCCAGGCCGCCCGTCCAGTCCGCCGGCAGATGCAGCCGCTCCGGCACCGTGCTGTGGCCGGTTTCCGATGCAACCACCGACGCGACGAACTCAGGCAGATCGACGCAGCCGAGTTCCCGCTCGCCCTGCCGCCATGCTGCGTCGGCAGCAGCCAGACGCTCGGCATCGGCCCGCAGGCCCTGACCGGCGAACCAGCCGTGATGCACGGCATGGCGATCATAGCCGGCGAAGGCACGGTCGATCTCATGCAGCAGGTCGCGGTAGGCGCTGGTGTTCGCTTCCGCCGCGACCTGATCCAATGTGCGGACGGCCGGCGGCGCGTCCTCGAACAGCGAGGCCTGTTCTTCCGCGAACCCGGCGACCAGGCCGCGTTCCAGCGCCGACTCATCCGCGGTGACGCCCAGTGTAGTGGGCATCGAGGTCAGCCGGGCGCGGGCCTTTTCGTATTTCGCGATCAGCCGCAGCAGCAGCCGTTCCTCGAACGTGCCGGCGAGATAGAGGTAACGGATCTCCGGTGTACGGCGCTGGCCATATCGGTCGATGCGGCCGTTGCGCTGTTCCAGCCGGTTCGGGTTGTACGGCAGGTCGAGATGGATCAGGTGATGGCAGCGCTGCTGCAGGTTCAGGCCCTCGGCCAGTGAATCGGTGCTGAGCAGGATGATCGAGTCTTCTTCGGCGCAGCGTTCGGCGGCACGCGTGCGGGCTTCTTCCGGGTCGGCACCGCTGATCGTGAGTACCTCACCGGCGATCGCCTTGGCGGCACGCAACGCGTCCGCGGCCGCGCGCTGGCTGTCGGCGTATTCCGTGTAGATCAGGATGTTGGCTGCCGGTTCCGCGGCCCGGATCGCCTGCACTTCCTGCACCAGCGCCGCCAGCTTGGGGTCGTGGCGCGCGGCCGCCTCTCCGCATGCGATCAGAGCTTGCAGTCGTTCGGCGATGTCGGCGGGACGGCGTTGCAGGTCGGCGGCAATATGTTCTGCTTCCAGCCGCTCCGCTTCGCCTTCCTCGACCGCGTCCAACGTGCCGAACCGCAGCGTGCGGCGTCGCCAGGCCCGCAGCGCCCGTGCACGCTCCTTGCGCAGCGCCTCGGCGTAGGCGGGGTCGTCGGCAAACGCGCGGTATCGATCCGCCACGACACCAAGCGTGTTCACGCAGGCGGTGATGGTGGAGACCGACCGCTTCAGCAGTCCGACAAATGCCAGCGCGTCGGCTTCCTCGCGGGCCCGATTGCCGCGGCGCAGGCGCGGTGCCACCAGGGCGGCCAGAGCCTGGTGAAATGCCCGCACCGGGGCCAGCGCCGCGGCGCGCACCTCCACCCGTACGGGCGTCACCAGGCGTTCGGTGAAGAGCGGCGTGCCGGTAGCGGGATTCCGCAGATGCGATTTCAGCCGGCGGACGACGTGCCGGCGATACGCCGTGCCCGCCAGGCCACCCTTGCCGTCCACCAGGCTCGGGTCCAGCAGTTCGATCAGCGAGGCAAAGTGCGGGTCGTAGCCGTCATGCGGCGTGGCGGTCAGCAGCAGCAGTGCGTCACTGCGGCGGGCAACCACCTCCGCCAGCCGGCGGCGCAGCGTGTCGTCGCGATCCGAACCGGGGCCGTTGCTGATGCAGTGATGCGCCTCGTCGATGATGGCGATGTCCCAGGAGGCCCTTTCCAGCTCCTGCAACACGCGTTCCTGCTTGGCGAAATCCAGCGCGACCAGGGTCAGCGCGTTGTGCGCGAACGGGTTGCCGCCGAGTTCCATGGCGCGGCGTTGCGCCTCCAGCCCG
Source organism: uncultured Alphaproteobacteria bacterium (assembly GCA_963721065.1). Lineage (GTDB taxonomy): Bacteria > Pseudomonadota > Alphaproteobacteria > Acetobacterales > Acetobacteraceae > CAWBLP01. The sequence continues at coordinate 947,751 of CAVRHO010000002.1, read as the reverse complement.
GCGCCGTCGGCGACGACGGTGAAGCGCAGTCCGAAGCGCTGGCGCAACTCCTGCTGCCATTGCAACAGCAGCGGGCCGGCGGGGCTGACCACCAGTACGCGGTGTGCCTGGCGGCGGGCGATCAGTTCGGTGACGATCAGGCCGGCCTGGACCGTCTTGCCCAGGCCGACATCGTCGGCCAGCAGCAGGCGCGGGCGCGGGAGTTCGAGCGCGCGCATCAGCGGCACCAGTTGGTAGGGCTCGATCTGCAGGCGGCCGGGCTGGGTCGCCACCAGCGCGTCGGGGCCGAAGACCTGGTCAAGCAGACCGGCGATATGATGCAGGCGCCAGGTCTCCAGCGATACCGGACTGTCCAGGCGCACGTCGCTGTGTACCGGCGTTACCGGTTCGAACGGGTGCAGGATGTCCCATTCCAGGCCGCGCATATCGCCGGCGACGCATTGCAGGTGCAGGCGGAGCTGCGCGCCCAGCGGCTCCAGCTCGACGATGTTCCACTCCAGGCCGCGCGCGTGCACGCGCTGCCCGACCGCGAAGTCCATGCCCGTTCCGCCATCCGGCGCCACCGAACGGCGGCGCGCGCCATTGCCACGCCACGCAGGACGGGCCGAGCCCGCGCGTGACGGGCATGCCTACACGCGCAATTGCAAGGAAATGGTGAACGACGGGCAGATTTTTTGCACGACGGGTCGGGGCACCCGTCGAACCGGCGGCGCATCAGCCAGACGTCCGAGACTGACACCCGGCTCTACGCAGAATCTGGGCCGCAAAAATGCGGCATGACCCGTTCCGCCAGCAGCCGCATGGAACGTTCGACAGCGTCCGGGTCGGGACCACCGAAGTTCATCAGGCAGGCAATTTCCCGGACGCCAAGCTCGCGGTAACGCGCGATCGTATCGATACAGGCCGAGGCTTCGCCAATGATGAAGTGCTCTGCATCCACCTGTGCAAGCCCCCGGGCGCCACCTGCCAGCCCAACGACGTTCTGGTGTCCCCAGGCGTCGTAAAGGGCCAGGAATTTCTGGCCGAAGAACGCCAGCGCATCATGCTTGGGAGTTCCGTCGGGCACGACGTGGACGATGCGATTCAGCACCGGGGCCTTGTTCGTCGGCCTGCCGAGCGCGATCAGCGCATCGCGGTAAACGCCCAACATGCGGCTGATGTCGCCAATCCGCTGTGTGGTGCTGATGATCAGCTCATCGCCCAGGCGTGCCGCGCGCCGGATTGCGGCATCGACGGTGCCGCCGACATAGATCGGCGGGGCGGGCCGACGAAGCGGCTGCGGGAACAGCGTGAAGTCCTGCAGGCGGTAATGATCGCCCTGGAGGCTGACCGGCCCACCGCTCCAGACGGCGCGGATCAGGGCCAGGCCTTCCCGCATGCGCTTTGCCCGCTCCCCCTGCGCGACACCGAAGGCCGCGAGATCGGTGGCCGAATATCCGGCGCTCACGCCCAGTCGCAGGCGCCCGCCGGACATGACGTCCACCATGGCGGCGTCCTCGGCCACACGCAGCGGGTGATGCAACGGCAGCAGCAGCATGTTGGTGCCGAGCTCAATGTTGGTCGTTTCATTTGCAAGCACAGCGAGAGTCATCAGGGGCGAGGGATACATCATCTGTCCCGAATGATGCTCGTGCGCCCAGAGCACGTTGAAGCCAAGCGCGTCGGCCAACCGGGCCTGCGCCCGCATGGCATCGAAGCGTTCGCGGGACTGGATGGGAGCCAGGCCGAATTTCATGCGATGCCTCCACGGATGATCAAGGACGTGACGCCTGGTCCAGCGGCCGCGCAGCTAATCGACCGGAACCACGACGGGGATCGCGGGACGCTCGACGGTGAGCCAGCTTCCCACCGCAGCCAGAAAGGTGAGCGTGGACAACGTGAGGAACAGCGGCCAGTACGCGCCGGTCGCCACGAGTAGGGCGCCGCACAGCGCCATGCCGACGGTGCCGCCGAGCATCTGGACGGTCAGGTTGACGCCGCTGGCCTGGCCGTTCTGGTCGGCCGGTACGGCGCCCATCAACGCACGCCGGGCCGGCACCGCAAGCAAAGGCAGCGTCGCGCCCCAAAGCAGCAATGGCCCCAGGATCACGCCGCTGCCGCCGTACGCCATTGCCGCTGCAACCAACCCCACGGCCACGGTGTTGAGCGACAGGCCGACCAGCAACGGGCGGCGCGAGCCGAGTCGGTCTGCGAGGCGGCCGCCAAGAAGCGAGCTCAGCAGTGCCGGCAGGATCGCGAGCGTCACGACGATGCCGGCATCGATCGGCGACTCGCCGCGCGCGTGCTGCAGGTAGAGCGGGACGAACACGAACACCGCAACCTTGCTGTACTGGAACATGAAAAAGACGACGTTCCCGCCGGTGAATGTGGCAATCCGGAACAGGCGGACGGCAATGAGGGGCCGTTGGCGCCTGAGTTCCGTGGCAGTGAACAGGCCGAGCAGCAGGAGGCCGGCGCACAGCAGAAGCAAGGTTGCAGGGGACTCCCAGCCCCACCGGGCGCCTTCCATCAGGCCGGTTACCACTGCGGGCAGACCGGCGATAAGCGTGACCAGCCCGAGCAGATCGAATGAACCGTGCCGGCCGGACATCGCCGGCCTGGTTTCCGACGGAACCGGCCGGGAGACGGCGGACAGAATCACAGCAATGGCCACGACGACCGGCAGGTTGATCCAGAAGATCCATCGCCAGGACACGTCCTCGGCCAGGAACCCGCCGACGAGCGGCCCCAGCGACATGAACACGCCCGCCACGGTTGTCTGGATGCCGAACGCCAGGCCCCGCTGCTCAGGCGGGAATGTGTGGGTCATCATGGCCCAGGAGGCCGGGAAAATGACGGCCGCGCCGGCCCCCTGCATCGCGCGCGCCGCCACCAGGGCGCCGCCGTCCCGGGCAAACCCGGATGCCAGGGAGGCAACCCCGAACACGGCCAGCCCCGCGAGGAACGTGCTGCCGTGGCCGAACCTGTCCGCCAGTTTCCCTCCGACGGCGACAAAGCAGGTGAATATCAGCAGGTAGGCGTTCACCACCCAATGCGATGTGCCCTGGGTCAGCGCAATGTCGGACCGGATGCTGGGCAGCGCGACACCCACGACCGTCTCGTCCAGCACGACGAGACCGAGCACGCAACTCATCGCCGCAAGCACCCACCATTTGCGGTCTTCCGTGGCCATAAGAGGCATTCCGTCCCCTTTCGCCTCGCCCTGGAGCGTTCGCAGCCACACGCGGCATACACGTCTCGCAAGGCTGTGGCGCGGGTGGTGGTTACCGCGTCGGGCACCTATTCGCATTGTTGCCGGAGCCTTCGAGCGCCTGGAAAGCTAACCACCGGCCCAGGCAGCCCGCAATCGGGGATGTGCTGCACCCGGCATACGCAAGTCTGCGGAGCGGCCCCGAGCTCAGGCCTCGCCGGTCTCTGGCGATGACAATTCAGCGGCTCCGGCGTCGCGGTATCAGGGCCTGGGTGACGATCTCGCACCGTGGCAGGTGTGCAAGGACCGCAAGATCGGTGATGCCGGTGCTGCGCAGGTCCAGTCGGCGCAAATCGGTCAGTCCCGCCAATGGCGACAGGTCCTGCACCGGCGTACCGGCCAGCGCGAGATACTGCAGTCCGCTCAGCCCCGACAACGGGCGCAGGTCGGTCACCTGCGTGCCGGAAAGGTCCAGGCTGCGCAGCCGTCCCAGTCCGCCGATCGGCGTTGCGTCGCGCACCGCGGTCCCGCCCAGGTCCAGCCGTTCCAGCGCCGTCAGGCCGGCCAACGCGAGCACGTCCTCCACCAGTGTGCCGGTCAGGAACAGGCCTGACAGGTGCCGCAGGGACATCAGCGGCTGCAGGTCACCGACCGCTGTGTAGGACAGGTGCAGGCTTTCCAGCCCGGTCAGCGCCGCCAACGGCGCAATGTCGCTGACGCGGGAACGCGTCAACTCGAGCCGGCGCAGCGTGGCCAGTGCCGCCAGCGGCGCCAGGTCGCTGACCATGGTCTGGGTCAGTACCAGTCGCCGAAGGCTGGTCAGGGTTGCCACTGGATGCAGGTCCACGATGCGGCTGCGTGCCAGGTCAAGCTCGGTGACACGCGCCGCCACCGCCGGCGGCACATCACCGCCGGCAAGCAGCAGTGCCTTCACCGCGGCCGGATCGAGATCATCGCCCCGGACAACCGGCGCGTTTGAGTCTCCCGCAGCCGACGGATGCGGTTGCCGGGTCATGAGAAGACCCGCCCATGCGACGGCCCGCCACGCGTCAAGTCGGTCCGGCCAGCCTGACGCAGCAGCCGGCCCCGCATCGCGCTACTCCGCTGCCGCACGCAGCGCGGCGGCGACAGGACGCAGCCAGACCGCGGTATCATGGAAAACCGCGCCACCCAGCGGCGGCCCCGGATCATCACTGGTCAGCGCATTGATCCCGATCCCGCCCTCGAACGCCTCGCTCGGCCAGATGCTTTCCGCCACCAGCACGCCCGGTTGCATCCCCTCGGCGATACACGCATGCAGCACCACCGTACCGCGCGCGTTGCCAAGCGTTACCTTATCGCCACCGGCAATCCCCAGCCGGGCGGCATCCTCGGCATGCAGCCGCACCGTCGGCCGGCCTTCCCGCTGCCGCCCCGACGCCATCTCGGTGAAGCTGGTGTTCAGAAAGCTGCGCGACGGCGAGGTCATCAGGCGGAACGGGCACTCTGCCGAGGTCTGCTCGAACGCCGGCATGTGATCCGGCAGTTTCGGCATCACGCCGCGCCTGTCGCCCATCGCCGCCCAGTCCGGCGCGAAATGGAAGCGCTTGTCGCTGGTGGGAAATCCAGTGAGGAAATGCGCCTTGTCGAACGGTGGCACACAGTCGATCCACCGCTCGCGCAGCACCGTCTCCGGCATCCGGCCAGCCGGAGGCACGCAACGTGGCGTCGATCAACTGCATTTCGGTCATCTCGAAGCCGGGATGCCGTGCGCCAAGGCGCGACGCCAGGCCCTGCAGCATGACGTGGTTCGAGCGACACTCGGCCGGGGGCTCGATCAGCTTCGCCCCGATCTGCAGGTGCGTGTGGCCGCCGGCCTGGTACAGGTCGTCATGCTCCATGAACATCGTCGCCGGCAGCACGATGTCGGCCCAGCGCGCGGTCTCGGTCAGGAACTGCTCGTGTACGCAGACGAACAGGTCGTCACGGGCGAAACCACGGCGCACGCGGTTGGTGTCGGGACAGACCACCAGCGGGTTCTGGTTCTGGATCAGCAGCGCATGCACCTCCGGCCCGTCGCGCAACTCACTGCGGTCGCCGGTCAGCACGCTGCCGATGCGGCTCATGTCCAGTTCGCGGATGCGCAGGTCGCGGCGGTCGTGGCCTTCGATCAGCGACTTGTCGATGTGGTACATGCCACGGTTGGACCACAGCGCGCCACCGCCCGGATGCTGCCAGGCCCCGGTGACGGATGGCAGGCAGGTCACCGCATGCATGTTGGCGGCGCCGTTGCGGCTGCGGGCGAAGCCATAGCCGCAACGGATGTAGCTGCGCGGCGTGCTGCAGTACAGCCTGGCGAACGCCTCGATCTCTGCCGCCGGCAGGCCGGTGATCGCCGCCGCCCAGTCCGGCCCGCGTGAGCGCACATGCGCCTCCAGCGCGTCGGGGCAGTCGGTGTAGCGCGCCATGTACACGCGGTCGGCGTGGCCGTCGCGGAACGCCACGTGCATCACGGCGCAGGCCAGCGCGCCATCCGTGCCGGGCTTCGGCGCCAGGTGGATGTCCGCCACCGCGGCGGTGGGCGAGCGGTACGGGTCCACCACCACCAGCTTCGCCCCGCGCTCCTTGCGCGCGCGGGTGATGTGCGTCATCGCGTTGACCTGGGTGGACACGGGATTGCCGCCCCACACCACGATCAGGTCGGACTGCGCCATCTCCCGCGGATCCACGCCGCGACTCTGGCCGATGCCGGCGCACCAGCCGGCTTCCGGCAGAGAGGTGCAGATGGTCAGCCGCTGGCGCGAATAGCGCATGACGTGGCGCAGCCGGTTGATGCCGTCGCGCTGCACCAGCCCCATCGTGCCGGCGTAGTAGAACGGCCAGATCGCCTCTGAGCCATGCTTCGCCGCCAGGTTGGTGAAGCGGTCCGCCACACGGTCCAGCGCCTCATCCCAGGTGATACGGCGAAACTGGGTGGAGCCTTTCGGCCCGACCCGCAGCAGCGGATGCGTCAGCCGGTCCGGATGATGGATGCGTTCGGCGTAGCGGGAGACTTTGTTGCACACCACGCCGGCGGTGTAGCTGTTGTCCGCCGCGCCATGCACCCGGCCGATGCGGGTGCCGTCCAGCACCTCGACGGAAAGGGCACAGGTGGACGGGCAGTCGTGCGGGCAGACCGAGGCCCGGAGAGCGCGCGATTTCTTGCATGGTGGCGGAACCTAGCCCTGCGGCGGACGGCTTGGCAAAGTGGATCGGCAAGACCGTCGCGGCTGTCGCAGCCGAGTTGAAGGAGACAGCCTGATGTCCGACCCCTGGACTGGCATGCTGGAGCAGGGTGCACCGTCACGCGCGGAATTGGCTGCGAACGCCGACCGCGTCGCGGGTGCGGACAAGGGCCGCGCCTGATGGGCTCGGTGGTGTCCGGCCTGCAGGCCGCGCTGCTGTTCGCCCGCGGGCGAACCGAAGGCCTCCGCTATCTGGAGCCGGACCAGGCCGGGGCGGCCCGCAGCTTCTGGGCGCTGCCGCTGACCATGCCCGCGATCGTCTGTCTGCGGCTGATGGACTGGGTGCAATCGACACCCCCCACCCACGCCGGCCACCTGCTCGGCCTGGACCTGATGGGGTTTGTCGTCGGCTGGCTGGCTTATGCCGTGCTGACCTATCACGTGCTGCAGTCCATCGGCGTTGGTGACCGCTGGCCGCGCTTCGTCGCGGCCTGGAACTGGTGCAACGTCATCGAGAACCTGCTGCTGGTCGTCGGCAGTATCCCCGGCCTGCTGGGCGCCCCGGCCGTCATCGGCGAAGCGGTGCAGTTGTTCGCTATCGGCTGGGCGCTGTGGATCGAGTGGTTCGCCATTCGCCAGGCACTGGAAACCACGGTGCTGGTTGCGGTCTGGCTTGTGGTGCTGGACCAGGCCGTGGGTCTGGTACTGGCGATACTCACATTGCAGATGATGCCTGGATGAGGGTCTGCTGCCGGGCGGCTCAGGAGCAACGGCGGCGGCGCGCCAAGGCTAGTCCGACCACGGCGGTGCCAAGCAGCGCCACGCTTCGCGGCTCCGGCACATTGTAGCCAATCGCCTGCAATGCCGGTGACTCCGGTGCCGCCGGAGTCAGCGAAGCGTTGGATGAGGCGCAGGAGAATGCCTGCTGCACCAGCGGCGTACATCCGGTTCACCCCAGTCTCCGTAGTCGCCACAAATCTTATTCTGGTTGAACAGAACGAGTTTGCTGGTACCGCCGTCTGTCGAGAAATACGAGGTCGCCGACCCGGACGTGTTCAGGCTTGGCGTACCGGCGGAGGCGTAGCGGTACTGATCCATAGGGCCGATATAGGTCTGCGGACCGTTGCCGAAATCGACCGTCGGTTTCGAGGTCAGGCCGCTCTGCTGCATGAGGTTGAGCACCGAACCAGCGCCGCCGATGCCCAGCACCTCATCGATTTCGTGCTGGATTGTCTGTGTGGGCGGATAACTGCCGGCCCCCCCGAATCCAAGCAGGTAGTCGGCATTGAGCAGGATCACGCCATCGAATGTCCCGCCACTGCTGCCGGACGAATTGAGGACGCCAGCCGCGGAAAATCCGAGTGCCCGGAAATCCGCGCTGGTCGCGCGGATCAGATCCGCCGTATTGCCGCTAGAAAGATGAGCGGCGGCGCTGGCTGCCACGTCGTTATGATGCGCGGCCGCATCCTGCGCCAGGCTGGTGCCGTAATCGAGATAGCTGGAGAAGTAGTACGAACTGTAACTGCCCCCAAGATACCCCGCGCCCGAGGGGGCCAGCTTATAATCGACGCTCACCGATATCGGATTGGAAAACCGCGTGTAGAATTTGGCTGCATCGTTGATAGCACCTTCGATCGTCGTGGCATAGGCACTGCCGGTGATCGAGCTGTCGAACGTTGGCACGATCGTTAGTGCATGCGCGGGTAGGCTGACAACGACGAGCAGACCACAAGCCGCCAGCGCCGTGCTTCCGGCGCCTGAGCCGATCCGGCGGGTATCGGTGGGCCGATGAAGGCTGACGCATCTCGGGCTCATACGACGTTTCCGGCGAGTGCAGGACGGACTGAATGGTTGCTCGTGTTAACGGTTTGTGCGCGCTGCAGCAACATCTTCCGGCCCCGCTTGCACCGTTGAGACCGCGGCCGCGATTAACCCGGTTCAACGCTGGTCCGCGTCCCCATCTTGAGGGGTGACCGACCAACGGGTGAGATGCACCGTCTGCCGTTGGCGAGCTGGCCCGGCTCGATGAAGCCGCGGCGTTGCAGAAGCCCGACCACTTGGCGGAGTGACACCTTCATCGACCGGATCGCCGCATTGCTCTGGCAAGGTGATGGGGTCGGCGTAGCCCGCGACCTTGGCGAAGGTGACGACGGTCGCCTTGTGGGCCGGGGGTCCCGGCCGAAGGCGTCATTACCAGACCGGGGCCGCGGAACCATTCATCCCGCTTCACAGCGTGGACACTTACCGAAACGTCGCTATGTTTCGCTCAGCTCACCGACTGCAACACAGGACTGTTGGGACTGAGGAAATGTCGAATACGGCAAAGGACGTTGATGCTGAGGTGATAAGGCCGCGCTTCCCGAGCCAGATTTCCGAAAAGGGCCTGAAGCGGAATGCGTTGTCTTACCTGTCGAACATGGTCATAGGCATTTCCTCTACCTCACCTGCCTACAGCCTGGCCGTGACACTGGGAATTATAGCGAAACACTCGGGCTCGTTGCGCCCGTGGTCATATTTGTTGCGTTCATACCGATGCTGCTGGTGGCTGTGGCCGCGCATCACCTTCACCGGGCCACCCCGGACTGCGGAACGACCTTTTCCTGGGTAACAGACGCCATGGGCCCCTATGCCGGATGGCTTTGCGGATGGAGCATAATCGTAACAGATATCATCGTAATGCCAAGCCTCGCGATTATTTCGGCGACCTATACACTCAAACTGGCCGGGATTGCGCCGGTTCACCATTGGGTGGCGATTGAGATCCTGGCGTCGCGTGGATCGCCGTCATGACCTTGCTTTGCTTGGCATCGAGCTTCCCTCGAGGGTTCAGCAGGGACTGCTTGGCATCGAACTGTCAATACTGGCGCTGTTCGCCGTGGTGGCCCTGTTCAAGCTGTAATCGGAGGCGCCCCCAGGATCCGAGCTCCTTTCGATGCGTTGGCTGGAGCCATCGGTTGCCCACGGCCCTGACGATCTCATCAACGCGTTGCTTGCCGCCGTCTTCATCTATTGGGGCTGGGATACCAGCGTTGCCGTCAACGAGGAGACCAGAAGGCCAGACGCGATCCCCGGACGGGCGGCAATCGCCGCAACGGTGCTTCTCGTTGTAACCTACACGCTGGTGGCGGTGGCGGCGCTCGGCTTTGCCGGCCCTGCCTCCTTGGCGCACCATGCCAACCACGACATCTTTGAGGGACTGGGGCGCGGCGTCTTCGGTGCCGGCTTCAGTTGGCTGTTGACGTTCGTCGTGCTCACCTCGGCCGTGGCAGCCTCCCAGACGACCGTCCTGCCCACCGCCTGGTTGTATCGATGTCGGCAGGGCGTGTACCGGGCGGTTCGGCCACATCCACCCCCGCTTCCGCACGCCAGGCTTAGCCACGCTGATGATGGGGCAGCTCAATTTCTGGTTCATTGCAGTCACACAGTTCTCCGACGACATTCTGAATAAAGTTGGAATCCCTCGATGCAATGATAGTTTCTATTACGGCATGACGGCGTTCGCCTGTGTCGTATATTACCGTAGATTGGAACTGAAACGCTTCAGAACGTTCGTTTCCGTTGGTGATACCGCGGCCGGAGGCCTCGCAATGGTGGCAATTCTGATCGGCGCATGCTTCGGCATGGCACAGGAGAGCCATAGAGTGTTTGGGGTCGGCCGTCCGCTGGTGCTCAGCGCGGCAGCACTTATGGTGGGCGTGGCAGTTAGATCTGCCTCCAACGTTCCCGTCCTGCTTTTTTTAAGCGCCGTGCCGCGCGGTAACCGTCAGACACGTGTCGGAGAACGGCCGGTCGACACCGGACGCCTGACCTCCGCCTGCTTCTGCCGGGCACATGCCACCGCAGGACATGTGCAGCATTGCCCGGGGTTGACCTGACCCCGGATTTAACGTTCAAGACCATTTCTCTCCCAGCAACGCTCTTCTTGTCCGGAAACTGTCCGGGAATTGTCCTCAATCTGCCGAAGCATTCCTTAGCATTGTGAACTCATTTCGCTATATATCGCTTCTCCAGGCGGGACGTGAGCTAAGTAGCAATCAGCACAAGGCCCGCCTTCGATACGGTCGCCTTAGCCCAACAGAATGCGTATCCGAAGAGGAGTCCAAAGTTGACAATTCAGACCGCAAATCTGCCCAAGCCTGCACCAACAAAATCCGTAGTGGCACGGGTCCGCCTGAAACCGTTGGCCATGGCCCTGATGCTTGTTGTAGCTGCGACCTCCGAGGCTGCTGCTCAATCCGTACAGCAATGCCGCATCCTGCAAAACGAAATGCAGCAGCAGACTGCGGACGTTGCCAGCCTGCTGATAAGAGTACCCTGGCACCAGCGCGGTACTTGCGGCGTGTGGCGGACTTGCTGCCAATCAGGAGGGCGGCGGCGAACAGGAGGTTACCACCTTCGGCGTATGTGCCGTGGGCATGTGCTGGCTGGTAGCAGGCTTCGAGAATTGCACCGCGGTGGTGAAGGAGTTGCTTGCACTCACGGAACGCCGCAGTGAGATCAAGCAGGAAATCTCCGCGTCTGGCTGCAGGTCCTGAGGCGTACTGCATAACTCGGCTTCATCGAAGCTGACAGGATATCATCGCTCTATAAGGGTAACGAGAACGGAGTGAACCACCATGGGTTCGTTAGTACCTATGTCCCTGGGAGAAGCGGAGAACAATGCCCGGCGACGCGTCAATGCCTGGACCGCCGGAGCCGTCGCCCTCGGCTGGATGCCAGGCAGCACGATTGCCCTGGCCTCCGCCGATGTCGAAATCTGCCGCGAAGTCGCACATTGCTTCGGGGTTGAACACTGGTCGGCAGTATCCCTGTCTGCGGCAATTGGCGCCTCCATTGTCGGTAAGGCCATAGCGGGCGAGGCGCTGTCTTTCATTCCCGTTCTGGGCTGGGGCATCAAGGCGGCCGTGGCCGGTAGTGTTACCAAGGCAACCGGCGAGGCAATCATCGGCTATTTCAGGGAGAGATCTCCATACTTGGCCTGAAACAGATCGGCCACAGCGCCGGAAGTAGCGATCCACCATCAACACCGCACCCGGCAGCTTGCCTGGCACTGACATAGCCAGAAGACCGCCGGGGCGGTGCCGCTCGATTGACAGAGCCGTCCTCTGGCAGGACTTTGAGCGTCGTTTCATCAGCGGTCCGTGAGGGGGAGCATGCCGATCAAGAAGGTTACGAGTGCGTATAGTGGAGATTATTTCATCCACGATGAGGAAAACGCATCAGTGATGTCGTTTCGGGATGATCGCCTCAAATTCAGCAAGCTTCACTATAGACTCCTGTGCTATATGATCTACAATCCCGGAAAGCTATTGACTTCGAAGAACTGCAGGCGGCCACCAAAGTCGGCCGGACCCGCGATGCCGATGACGAAGGAACGCCGCCATCCAGCCTGGTCGCCGAACAAAGCGCGACTCCGCTACCGAACAGGGCACTGTGTTGCGCGAGGTTCGCCGCCTGCGCGACAGGCTGGCCGGTGAGAAAGGCAAGGCAACCGGCCTCAGCCCCAGAGGGTACATCGACGTTGAACGCAAGCAGATTCGTTTCATCGGCAGGGTCGAGGAGATCGATCGCGCGGCGTATGAACGGATGCGGCAGGCATCGCCAAAGCATGCCATAGAGGTCGCCGGTCCGGAGGGGCAGTCCGACTTCATATCCCAGCCTGTGAACCCGTCCGGCACCTTGACCTTCGCCAGTATCGATGAGCTTCGGGAGTGGCTTGAAATGCGGCAGCGCGCCACCCGTCCTGGTCAGGCACCATTGGTCGCGCCGATGGAGGTGAGCGTCTCGGCGGGCATGTTCTTCGCGTGCGGCCTGCTGAAGGCTGGCTGGTGGACCAAGGCGAGAGGCCAGCGGCCGGCGCATGTAGGCTGGATCTCCGATATCCAGCGCTGGCGGTTCCAGGCTTCAACGAGTGGGCGCCATCATGGGACTTTTCCTGGGACCTGGAGAATTCAAGCGCCCCGTCGGACCGGCAGCACTTCTTCGGGCAGGACGGCGACGGCGACGAGGCCGATTCCCTGCCGGTTTACATGAGCCGCGATGCGGCCATGCAGGTGCTGGCCACGGTGGACCGATGGGGCGGAATGCCCGCAAGCATTCGCTGCCTGCTGGGCCATCGCAAGCACTTCAAGGCATTGCGCCGGCGTGACCCGGACGGTGCCGGCTGGCTGAACTGGTGCCTCTGGATGGATCCGGACAAGCCCGAGCACAAGCTGACAAGGTTGTCCGCTAGAGAGGTGGCCACCAACACGCCGCTCAATTCTGCAACGCACTCCAATATCTACTCTGGATACATCTGGAAATGTTTTACGTTGCAGAACTGGTACAATCGTGGCAATTTTCGCCCCGAGGAAATATTCTTCATATGGCAACACACGAACTTCGCGAGCGAACAGGTTTTGGACTATCACAAGGAAATCCTCGCCTATGACGAGAGAATGATGCGGCGTCACATCATGGACTCAACGCAGGAAGGCAACATCGTGCTCCTGGCGAAATCTTCCGGATACCGAACGGCACGCCCAGATGCAGCAGGATGAGCGGTACCTGCTGTTCGACCGGCTTTCCGCAGGCACAGACGAGTTGTCAGGGGACAGCTAAGCGCCATGTACCAGACGATCGCGCTCGATGCATCGCCGGCCAGCATATCGCTGCTCGAGCAGTTCTATAGCACCATCTATGTGGACGCGTTCCCCGACCCTAATGAACGGGAGTTGCTCGGGAATATGGTGGAGTACCTTCAAAGGCGGCAGGCCGGCTGGTTCGGATCGAACAGCTATCACATCCTTGTCGCGGTACACGAAAACCGGCCGGTAGCTGGCGTGGTCGGGGACTATCTTCACCTGCCGAATTCGGGAGTCATAGAGTTCCTTACCGTGGCGCCGGAATTGCGCTGCCAAGCCTGGGCCGGCAGTTGCACGATTCCATCCTCGAGTCATTGCGACAGGATGCAAAGCACGCAGGGAAGCAGCACCTCGATTACGTATTCTGCGAGATCAATGATCCGCAAAGGACCGACCCGGCCTCCGACAGCATGGATCCCGCGCTCAGGGCATTGACGTGGGCCCGATCCGCCACGTTCGGCTGGACTTCCAGTATGTGCACCGCCGTTTTCCGCCACCAAAGAAGCACCGGAAATTCTGTCTTATAGTCAGGAGCCTGCGGCCGGGCAGACTTGCCGGCGTGCCGGGTGAGACGGTCCGGCTGGTGATCCACGAGTACATGGTTTGGGCGATGCGCATCCGGCACCCCGGGGATAATCCACAATTCCGGTCGATGGCTTCGGACCTTGCAAGCCGGCCTGTCGTAGCGTGCCGCAGCTTGGTCGACCATGGCGGTCAACCCGTTCGGGAACCGGGACTGACCACAGCCAGAGGATAACACACGCAGGCCGGAACAATCCAACCGGCCAGTCCCCAGGCTATCCCCGCTTGCGATCCTGTTTCGCAGACCGCGACATGGCCGGCGAAAGCCGGTCATCCGCCTCCCACCTCAATGTCCTCAGACGAGTGATCGATCGCTACCCGCCCGGGCGGCAGTCAATCCCACGTCTACCAACCCGCCTTGGGCCCGGCACGCGATCTGCCATCCAATCTCATAGTCCGCGCAGGCACGTGATGCAAAACTTTTCGGCGCTACCCTCGACAAAGCCGAGGGTAGCGGAGCCAGGACCGCCACTCGGGCTAACGCGGCGGCCAGAATTGGTCACCACGCTGCCTGCTATCTATACCCGCTCGATCAGCGCCGCGATGCCCTGGCCGACGCCGATGCACATCGTGGCGATGGCGCGCTTGCGGCCGGCTTCTTCCAGCGCACTCAGCGCGGTCAGCGCCAGGCGGGCGCCGGACATGCCCAGCGGATGGCCCAGCGCGATCGCACCGCCATGCGGGTTCACGTGGTCGGCGTCGTCGGGCAGGCCGAGTTGGCGGAGCACGGCGAGCCCCTGGGAGGCGAAGGCCTCGTTGAGCTCGATGATATCGATCTCGTCCAGCTTCAGGCCGGTCTTGGCCAGCAGCTTGCGCACCGCCGGCGCCGGGCCGATGCCCATCACCCGCGGATCGACGCCGGCCGTGGCCATCGCCACGACGCGCCCACGCGGGGTCAGGCCGTGGCGGCGCGCAGCCTCCTCGGAGGCCAGGATCAGCGCCGCGGCGCCGTCGTTCACGCCGGAGGCGTTGCCGGCGGTGACCGTGCCGGGGTCGCGGAACGGCGTCCGCAGTTTGGCCAGGCCTTCCAGCGTGGTCTCCGGCCGCGGATGCTCGTCCTTGTCCACCACGGTGTCGCCCTTGCGCCCCTTGATGGTGACGGCGGCGATCTCCCTGGCGAAGAAACCGGACTCCTGCGCCGCCTTGGCACGCTGCTGGCTGCGATACGCGAAGGCGTCCTGGTCCTGGCGGGAGATCTGGTACTCCTCCGCCACGTTCTCTCCCGTCTCCGGCATGGAGTTGGTGCCGTACACCTTCTTCATCTGCGCATTGACGAAGCGCCAGCCGATAGTGGTGTCGTAGACCTCGGAAGAGCGGGAGAAGGCTTCGGTGGCCTTGCCCATCACGAACGGTGCGCGCGTCATGGACTCCACCCCGCCGGCGATCATCAGGTCGGCCTCGCCGGTCTTGATGGCACGGGCGGCGGTGCCGACCGCGTCCAGGCCGGAGCCGCACAGGCGGTTGACCGTGCCGCCGGGGATCGAGGACGGCAGCCCGGCCAGCAGCAGCGCCATGCGCGCGACGTTGCGGTTGTCTTCGCCGGCCTGATTGGCGCAGCCCATGATCACGTCGTCCACCGCTTCCCAGTCCAGGTCCTGGTGGCGGGCCATCAGCGTCTTGAGCGGGTGAGCGGCGAGGTCATCGGCGCGGACGTCCTTCAGGGCGCCAGCATAGCGGCCGATCGGGGTACGGACGAAGTCGCAGATATAGGCCTCGGTCATGGCGTTTCTCCCGGAGTTTGATGGCACGGCGCCTTGAGCGTGATGTAGCCCGCGCGGCGAATGGTGGGAAGTCGGCAGAAGCGCGTGATGCGGGAGCAGTCCGGTCAGGTCAGGTCGTTGCCGCTTGTGTGCATGGGCGTGTGAATGACGGCTGTCCGGGGGACGGCCCGGTGGCGGAACGGCGCATCGACAGGCGGCGCGATGCTGCGACCGGGGTCGTGGGGCGGGCTGGCCCGCCCGCCCGGGCGCCACGGGTGCTGCGCCGGCGAAACCACCGCACAGGAATGATCCCGCCGGCGCGGGCGAGCGGGATGCCGGTTCGGCAAACGATGGTCCGGAAACACCCCGGCGGCGGGTGCCACCGCTCCGCCGCCGGGCCGCCGCCAGCGCTGATGTCCTACGGGCTGTCTTCCATCCGCGCCATCATGGCCTGCGTCTGCTCCGGGCTGAGCGCCGACTGCATGGCCAGCATCAGCACGACGATGCTCCAGATCGTCACCAGCACCACGCCGGCCCAGAAGCCGAGGATGTTGGCGCCATCGCCGATACCGCTCAATGCCGAGAGTACCCACAGGCCGGCGAACCACGGCAGCAGCCAGGCGATCTGCCGCCAGCCGAACGTGTTGGCCGGCTTGCGGGCGATCAGGTGGTGATACAGCGCGTACAGGACGAAGCCGATCGCCACGATGATGAACAGCACCGAGTTGGTGCGGAAGCCGGTCCAGTAGATCACGTAGTTGCTGCAGATGAACGCCAGCGGCGCCAGCACGCCGGCCCCCTTCAGCTCGAAGGCGCGGCCGGCGCCAGGCAGGTTCCGGCGCAGCACCAGCAGCACCACCGGCCCCAGCCCGTAGGTCAGCACGGTGATCGAGGTGATGTAGTTCACCATCAGTTGCCAGGCCGGAAACGGCAGCAGGAACAGGACGCCGACGACCCACATGACCAGCACCGCCACCCACGGGGCCTGCGCGCTGCTCAGCGTGGTCAGCCAGCTTGGGCCGGCCTGCGTCTCGCCGTTCGCATACAGGATGCGAGCGCCGCCGGTGATGAAGATCAGGCCGGTGCCGCCGGGTGAAATATACGCATCGATATACAGCAGCGTCGCCAGCCAGCCGATGCCCAGCGTGGCGGCCAGGCCGGCGAATGGTCCCATCTGGCCGGTGAAGCTGAGGTTGGCCCAGCCATGCGCCAGGTCGCCCGGCCGCAGTGCCAGCAGGAAGGCCACCTGCAGCCCGATATAGACAACTGCCGCCAGCAACACCGAGCCGATCACCGCCATCGGAATATGTCGGCCGGGATTGGAGCTTTCGCCGCCCAGATCGATCGCGGTGCGAAACCCCAGATAGCTGAACACGATGCCGGCACTGGGCAGCGCGGTGAAGATGCCATCGACGCTGTAGCTGTGCGGATCGGCCGACATCACCCCCCAGCGCGTGCTGGTGACGATCAGCACGATCACCGTCAGGACCGGGACCGCGATCTTCCACCAGGTGATGGTGTTGTTCAGCCGCAGCAGATAGCCGACCGCCAGCAGGTTCAGCCAGGCCATCAGCCCCAGCAGGACCGCGCAGACGGCGAAGCCGACCGGGCTGAGCAGGCCATTGCTGCCGGGCTGGATGAAATAGGGCAGATAGTTGTTGGCGTAGGTGACGACCGCCTCGGTCTCCACCGCCGGCACCGGGACATAGGCCAGGAACAGCATCCAGCCCCAGATGCGGCCCAGCCCCTCCCCGTGGCTGGCGTGGCTCATGTGCACCAGCGCGCCACTGCGCGGGAACAGCGCCGCCAGTTCGGCGAAGCACAGCGCGATCAGCATGATGATGACCGCGCCGACCACCCAGCTCCAGATTGACAGCGGACCGGCGATGCGCGCCGCGTGATACGCGCCGAACAGCCAGCCGGAGCCGATCATGCTGGTGGTGCTGGCGAACAGCAGGCCAAGGACGTGCGCGTCACGACGCAGCTTGCCCGATGTGCTCAGGCCCGGACTGGCGTGCGAGGATGAGGTTCTGGAGTAACTCATTTTCCGGCAGTCACCATGCGGCTGATGTGATGAAACTCACTGAATACGAGAAACGACAGAGAAACTGTATACCCGATTCGATACTTTCGACCAGTCACCACTTCCGGTCGCGAAGCGTTGAAGTCACGCATCGGTGCAGCTTCTTATGCGCTCTATCAGTATTGACTTTAGACAATTGAGATCCACACCTTCCGCACTGTTCATCCGCGACACGCGGTGCCGAATCCGCCCGTACACAATGGCGCATTCGTCACCCTTCCATGCGGGAGACGACGGATGGCACAACACAGCAGCATCTGCCGCGGCATGATACCGAACAGCGCCGATCCGCAGGCAGCCGGGCGCGTCCAGGTGCGGGTGCCGAACGTGTTCGGTGCGGAAAGCGCGTGGGCCGGCGTCTGCATGCCGTTCGGCGCGCCCACCGGCGCTCGGCCGCAGATCGGCGGTCAGGTCTGGGCTATGTTCGAGGCCGGCGACCCGTCGCGCCCCGGCGTGCTGGGCGCCGTACCGGGTGGCTGAACCGGTCGCCCGCGCCGCACGCGTCGGCGGGGGCGAGCCGACAGCCTCAGCCGGGCGCTCCGGCGAAGCGCTTCATCGCGCCGCCGAGCTGCACCCAGGGTTGTGCGGAGTTGCAGTAGATCTGCATCGCCGGCTGCAGCCCGCCGGGATCATCGAGCGTACCGCCGCTGAGCATCACGATGTCCGGCATCGCCTCTGCCTCATCCGCGATGGCGGACCCGCAGGTCGGGCAGAAGCGGCGGTGGATCGGCTTGCCGCTGTCGCCCTGCTTGGTGAAGGTGCTGAGCGTGCCCTGCACGGACAGCGCGGCCTTGGGCACGCCCACCACGATGGCGAAGGCAGAGCCGCTGAACTTCTGGCAGTCCCGGCAATGGCAGACGCCGACGAAAGCCGGGTCGCCGCTGGCCGAATAGCGCACGGCGCCGCACAGGCAGCCGCCTTTGATCTCGGGCATGGTCCCCTCCCGGGCTGGTGACACGACGGGATGCTGCCATGACCGGCGGCGGCGAGGCCAGTGTCAGGTTCAGCCGACGATCCTGGCCTCGAACGGGGGAAGCAGGTCGGGCGCCTCGAACTCCACCACCCAGATGTCGGGGTCGTATCCGACCTGGCGCGCGATGTAGGCGTCGGCGGCGTCCTGGTCCACCGGTCCGGCACCCGTGGCGCGCATCCAGGCGAGCGCCCCGTCGGCCGTGCGCATCTGCGACAGCACGCTGAGGCCGTCACGGCCGCGCAGCACCACCAGCACGCCGCCGGAATCCGGGTCGCCCTTGCGCAGCACCGCGCCGGGACGGCCGTCGGCGTCGCCCATTCGCAGCGCCATCTTCACCCAGAGCCCGGCCTTGATCCGCGGTTCCGCCATGGCATTCCCTTCTCCGTCGTGCCCGTCATCCGCCGCGCATCGTTGCCTGGTGCCGCCGGCGGGCCAGGCGGGCGAATGGCCGCGGTGGCGGGCATGCCGCGCCGGGTCGTCGTCAGACCGTTGTGCGTGGACGGTGGAACGGCGGGTGTCAATGCGGCCGCAGGCGGTCGACGTAGCTCAGGACAGGCTCCAGAACGTAGGACAGGGCCATTATCAACGCGACGATGACCAGCCATCCACCGCTGATCCGCTGCTTCAGGACCAGCAGTCCTTCCAGCGGTCTTCGCATTTGCTCGAACGCATGCACCGCCTCATCCGAGGCCTTGCGCATCCGCTCCATCTCCGTCGTCAGGCCATCGAGCCTTCCGCGCAGTTCGGCGACCGTGTCGGTCAGCGTCTTGACCGAAGCGACACTCATGGCGATCTGCTGTTCGGCTGATACCAGACGGTCCACGGTACGCAGGAGAATTGCCTCCTCAAGGCCTTTCTGTTCCGTCATTGCGCCGCGCCCCGGCCCGGGTTCCATTCGGTGAGTTGCCAGGCGGCACCGAACGCGAGCCCGATGAACACGATCGGGGAGACGGTGTGCGGCATCCTGATCGCGAAAAAACTCGCGACGATGGTCCACCACAGGACCGACATGAACAACCCGATGATCATCAGCGCCCGGGCGACGCGTTGCCTGCGCCCGATTGCGTGGAACAGCAGGCCAGCCAGCTTGAGCAGGGCGGCGAAACCGCACCAGGCGGCCCAGGTCCGCAGATGGTCCGATGGCCAGGTGGCGAGGTGCCCACAGGTACCCAGGAAGTCGTTCGGCCACAGCCACATCTGTCCGGCAGCCCAGGCCGAGCAGATGGCAAGGAACAGCGGAAACGGATCGCAGCGCCAGCGTGCGGTGGGGCCAAGCAGCCGGACGCAGGAAAACCGGCGGTTCAGGATGGGATGTCGGGATTGCAACGCTGGCCTCATGATGCCGGAAGTGGATAATGTTTTTTTTAATAACCTAACACACGTTAGGTTGGAAAGTGGAATCTCTTCCGAATCCGATGCTGTCGGCAGTCGTTTCGACAGCGCTCCCGGATCGCGTGCGGACCATGCGCCGGCCTCCTGCGCCGCCCGCTTGCCATTCGAAAGCGCATCGGCAGGGACATCGGCCTTGTCCGCCGCGCCGGGTCCGCCCAGGATCGGCGCCACGCCAGCAAGGGGAACAGACATGCAGGTACGCGCCGCGATCGCTCGTCAGTCGGGCCAGCCGCTCAGCCTGGAAACGGTGGAATTGGACGGCCCGCGGGAGGGTGAGGTGCTGGTGGAGATCAAGGCCACCGGCATCTGCCATACCGACGAATACACGCTGTCCGGCGCCGATCCCGAGGGGATCTTTCCGGCGATCCTCGGCCACGAAGGCGCCGGCGTGGTGGTGGATGTGGGAAAGAACGTGACGTCGCTGCGCAAGGGCGACCACGTGATTCCGCTGTACACGCCGGAGTGCCGGCAGTGCGAATACTGCCTGTCACGCAAGACGAACCTGTGCGTGGCGATCCGCGCGACGCAGGGCAAGGGCGTGATGCCGGACGGCACCAGCCGGTTCCGCGCCGGCAAGGAAACGATCTATCACTACATGGGCACGTCCACCTTCGCCAACTACACGGTGCTGCCCGAGATCGCGCTGGCGAAGATCCGGCCGGACGCGCCGTTCGACAAGGTCTGCTACATCGGCTGCGGCGTCACCACGGGCATCGGCGCGGTAATCAACACGGCGAAGGCCGAGGCCGGCTGCCGCGCGGTGGTGTTCGGCCTGGGGGGCATCGGGCTGAACGTGATCCAGGGCCTGCGCATGATCGGCGCCGAGATGATCGTCGGCGTGGACCTGAACCCGCGGCGCAAGGACATGGCCGAGAAGTTCGGCATGACCCATTTCGTCAACCCGAACGAGGTGCAGGGCGACCTGGTGCCGTACCTGGTGGATCTGACCAAGGGCGGCGCGGACTACAGTTTCGAGTGCATCGGCAACGTGCAGGTGATGCGCCAGGCGCTGGAATGCGCGCATCGCGGCTGGGGCAAGTCGGTGATCATCGGCGTCGCCGGCGCGGGGCAGGAGATCAGCACGCGGCCGTTCCAACTGGTCACCGGGCGGGTGTGGATGGGCACCGCGTTCGGCGGCGCGCGCGGGCGGACCGACGTGCCGCGGATCGTCGATTGGTACATGGACAAGCGGATCAACATCGACGACCTGATCACGCACACCCTGCCGTTCGAACAGATCAACGAGGGATTCGATCTGATGCGGCGCGGGGAGTCGATCCGCACGGTGGTGACGTACTGAGCGGCACCACGACCGGACCGGGTGTTGCAACAGGCATCCCGGCACCAGTCCTTCGTGTCATGGCCGGGCCTCCTTCGTCATGGCCGCTCCTTCGTGTCATGGCCGGGCCCGGTCCTTCATGTCATGGCCGGGCTCTGACCCGGCCATCGGCACCGGAACGATCGGGCCGGGGGCAGCGGAACACGCCTTGTCGGGGGGGGTGGATGACCGGTCAGGCCAGTCAGGCTCGGCCATGACTCCGGAGGGCGACACTCGTCCGCACAATCTACCTGCCGCAATCCGACCATCTCGCCTGCGCCCGCACGGCGTGGTCAGCGTCCGTGCCGCCCAAACACCCGACGCTCTTCGTCAGTCGTCGTCGAACAGGATGCGGTTGGCAGCACCGTCCAGATCCTCGGTACTGGCCGGAGCGCAGCGACCACAGGAACAGCAGCAGGCCGCCGCCCCCCAGCAGCAGGCTGCCGCCCAGCAGGTAGAGAATGACGTTCATGCGCGCGCCTTGCCTTTCAGTCGGAAGCTGTTGGCGATCACCAGCAGCGAGGAACTCGACATGGCCGCCGCCGCCAGCCAGGGCGTGACGAAGCCGGCCATCGCCAGCGGCACCATCAGCGTGTTGTAGCCGATCGACAGCATCAGATTCTGCCGCATCACCGCCCGCGCCCGCCGCGCCGTGCTCAGCGCCAGGGCAACCGGCGCCAGATTGCCCCCCTGGAACACCACGTCCGCCACGGTCTGGCTGAGATCGGCGGCGGTCGCGGGGGAAGCGGACACCGTGGCGGCCGCCAGCGACGGGGAGTCGTTCAGCCCGTCACCGACCATCAGCACGTGGCGGCCCGATTCGCGCAGCGCCTCGATGGCGGCGACCTTCTGCACGGGGGTGCATTCCGCCTGCCAGTCGTCGATGCCCAGAGCCGTGGCGATGGCCGCCACGGAACCCGGGCGGTCACCCGACAGCAGGCGAAGCTTCAGGCCCATGCGGCGAAGCTGCGCCAGGGTGGCGACGGCATCGGCGCGCAGGGTCTCGGTGAAGGCGAAGCGCTGCGGCGGATGGCCGGGTCGGGTGAGCCACAATTCGGGGGCCGCGCCCGCAGATCCTCCCTCCCCTCGCGGGAGGGAATGCCCCTTCTCGCTGCCTGCTCCCTCCGTCTCCTCGCCGCCCGCAACCCCGCAGAACACCCGGCTGCCCAGCCGCACCCCATCCGCTTCCAGCCCCAGGCCCTGATGCTCCACCACGCCGTCGGCCGCGGCCACCGGACCGGCGGCGGCGACCAGCGCGCGGGCCAGCGGATGGCGGCTGTTGGCGGCCAGTGAGGCGGCGACGGCCAGCGCGTCACGGTCCACCGCGCTTGTGTCCAGCGCCAGCACCGGCTCGGTCAGCGTGCCGGTCTTGTCGAACACCGCCGTATCCACCTCGGCCAGGCGCTCCAGTGCGGTGGGCGATTTCAGCAGCGTGCCGGTGCGGAACAGGCCGGACGTGGCGATCACCTGCACGGCCGGCACCGCCAGCGCCACGGCGCAGGGGCAGGTGACGATCAGCACCGCGCTGGCGGTCAGCAGCGCCTGGCCGGTGCCCACGCCGGCGACGAAGAACCACCAGACGAAGGTGACCAGCGCGCTCAGGTGCACCGCGGGGGCGTAGCGACGCGCCACCCGGTCGGCCAGGACCACGAAGCGGCCACGACGAGCCTCGGCCGCCTCGATCAGGCGCACGCACTCGGCCAGCAGCGTGGCGCCGCCGGCTTTGGTGGCCCGCACCGTCAGCGGCGCGCCCAGGTTCAGCGTGCCGGCGAACACCGCAGTACCCGGCGCGGCGGGCACCGGCAGGCTCTCGCCGGTGACCAGGCTGGCATCGAGACTGGACTCGCCCGTCTCCACCGTGCCGTCCACGCCGATACGCTCGCCGGACGTCACCAGCACGCGTTCTCCCGGCGCGACGGACTGCTGCGGGCGGCGGACCGTGCGGCCGTCCGACTGCAGCACCGCCACGTCGGTCGCGCGCAGGGTCAGCAACTGCTCCGCCGTGGCGCGCGCCTGGCCGCGGGCGCGATGGTCCAGCACGCGGCCGACCAGCAGGAAGAACAGCAGGGTGATGGCGGAGTCGAAATAGGTGTGCTCGCCGCTGGCATAGGTCTGCGCCAGGCTGATGCCGGCGACCAGGATCACGCCGAGGCTGATCGGCACGTCCATGTTGGTGCGGAAGCGGCGCAGTGCGGCAATGGCCGAGGTGAAGAACGGCCGCCCGGCATAGGCGATGGCGGGCAGCGCGATCAGCGCCGAGACCCAGTGCAGCAGGTCACGGGTGGCCGGCCCCATGTCGCGCAGCAGCCCCGTGCTGTCGCCGGCCCACAGCCCGATGGAGATCAGCATCACGTTGCCGGCGGCAAACCCGGCCACCGCCAGCGCGCGCATCAGCGCGCGCCCGGTCTCGTCCTGGGCGGCTGCCAGTGCGGCGGGGTCGTACGGCACCAGCCGGTAGCCCAGGGATTCGACCGCCCTGACCAGCGCCTCGGCACGTTCGGCGCCGCCGCGCCAGGCGAGCTTCAGCCGCCGCGTCGTCATGTTGACACGGCCGGTCAGCAGGTCCGGCTCGCGCGCCAGCACGGACTCGATCAGCCAGACGCAGGCGCCGCATTGCAGGCCATCGACCGCGAGGGACAGCTCACAGGTGCCGTCGCCGCGGGTGGCGATGTGGCGGGCGAGATCCTGGCGCTCCCCGGTTTCGGGACGGGGTGCGCGGCGGGACGGGTCCAGCAGGCGCTGGCGGTAATAGCGGCCCAGGCCCAGGCCCTGGATGGTGTCGAACGCGGCGGCGCAACCCGGGCAGCAGAAACGGTGGCCTGGCGGCGCGGGCAGGCCGCAATGCGCGCACACGGCCGCCTGTGAGGCGTCCGGCGGCGCGGCCGGGCTTCCGGCCTGTACTCCGCCCGCCCCGTCGTGGCCGGGCCTGACCCGGCCATCCGCCCCGGAACGATCGGGTCGCGACAGCTTCAGGGCGTGCCCGGTCATCCGGGGTAGATGGCCGGGTCAGGCCCGGCCATGACTCCGCAGCAAAGGGCCACGCCCGGGCAAAGGGCCACGCCTGCGCAAAGGGCTACGCCTGCGCAAAGGGCCAGGGCCGGACGAAGGCCCAGGCCCGCATAGGTTTCGGCCGCGACGTCGCTCACTGCGCCAGGATCCGCTGGCTGGTGATGAACCGGTGCCCCTGGGCCTGCGCGGACAGCAGCAGCTCCCACTGGCCGGGTTCGTCCAGCGCCGCGTTGGCGACGTAGTGGCCGGGCGCAGTCTCATGGAACAGCAGCGTCGTCAGATGCTTTGGCCCCACCGGGCGTTCGGCCTTGGCCTGCACCAGCGCACCGGTCAGCGGTTCGCCGCTGCGATCGGTCAGTTGCAGCACCGGCCGCCGCGCCCCGTCCGGAACCGCAAACAGCGTCCAGCCCAGCTCCGCCTGCTGCTGCTGAACCCGTGCCAGCACGGCGTTGTAGCGGTTGCTGAGGTCGAACCCGTCGCTTCCCGCCTGGCCCGGAAAGGTGTGCATGGCCAGATAGACCATGCCGCCATTCACCGCGATCACAATGAGCATGACCACGGTGATCGCCCAGGGGAACAGCCACCACCGCGACCGTTCCTCCGGGGTGCCGCCGTTCAGTGCCGCCAGGCCATCCTTGTAACGCATTCTTCTTCTCCTTCGCCCGGTTCAACGGCGTTGCGTGGCCGGCCCCATGAACAACGAACGGTATTCCACGTGTTCACCGGTCTCCGGGTTGCGCAGGATGAAGTCCAGTTGCTGCCTGCCGTTCTCCAGCCGGTCCGGATTGCCCTTCACCAGGACGCGGAACGTGCCCACGGTGTCGGCGCCGACCGGCAGGCCGAGACGGGATGTCGGGCCCAGCCCTTCCTCGGGTTCGGCCATCGTCGCACCGGCCAGGCCGAGCACGGTGAGCTCATAGGTGACGGGCTTCGGCTGCTTGTTCATGACCTTGATGGTGTAGCCGTTGCGCAGGCTGCCATCCGCCAGCCGCACGAACAGCGGCGCGCGATCGTGCAGCACAGACAGGCCGACGCTGGAACGCGTCGCCAGCGCCGTGACCATCACGCCCAGGCCGATCAGCAGGGCGGTGGCGTAGATGAGCGTGCGCGGGCGGAGCCAGCGGAACGTTGCCGCGTCCCCACGCGCCTTGGCGGCCTGGTCGGCGAGCGTGTCCCAGGTGATCAGCCAGCCCGGGCGGCCTGTCCGTTCCATCACGTGGTTGCAGGCGTCGATGCACAGGCCGCAGTTGATGCACTCCAACTGGATGCCGTCGCGGATGTCGATACCGGTCGGGCAGGCGGTGACGCAGGCGCCGCAATCGACGCAATCGCCGGCCTTGCTGTCCGCGGCGCGCTTGCCGCGGGTACGCGGTTCGCCACGCCATGCCTGATAGGTGACCGTCAGGCTCTGCTCATCCAGCATCGCGGCCTGGAAGCGTGGCCAGGGGCACATGTAGGTGCACACCTGCTCCCGCGCCCAGCCGGCCAGCAGATAGGTCGTGGCGGTGAACAGGAAGGTGAAGAAATACACTTCCTTCGACGCGGTGCCGGTCCAGAATTCCACAGTCACCGTCGGCGCATCGACGTAGTACATGATCCAGGCGCCGCCGGTCCAGAACGCGATGCCCAGCCACACCGCGTGCTTCACCCCTTTGCGCCAGACCTTGTCGAACGACGTCGGCTGCGCGTCACGCTTCATGCGCTCGTTGCGGTCGCCTTCGACCAGGCGCTCGACCCACATGAACAGGTCGGTCCACACCGTCTGCGGGCAGGTGTAGCCGCACCACACGCGGCCGACCAGGCTGGTCACCAGGAACAGCGTCACCGCGCCCATGATCAGCAGTCCGGCCAGGTAGTAGATGTCCTGTGGCCAGAACTCGAGATTGAAGAAGTAGAACCGCTCGTGCCACAGGCTGAGCAGCACCGCCTGGTCGGGCTGGTTCACGCCGCGGTGCCAGCGTAGCCAGGGCAGCAGGTAATACACCGCGAGGCAGGCGATCAGGATCGCCCATTTGAACCGGCGCACCGGCCCGTGCACGGCCTTTGGATAGACCTTCACGCGGTTGGCGTAGAGATGCTGGCCGGCTTCTTCCTGCGCCAGTTGCATCTCCCGATCGACTTTACTGATGCGGGACATGGTTCAGCTACCCGTTATGGTCCTGCCGCCGGTCATGGGCGGCCCCGGCCATCTGATCCGCGCCGATCGTGCCAGGCGCGCGACCCGATCGTCGAGGGGTAGGTGGCCGGGTCAAGCCCGGCCACGACGCGCACTGTGTCATTCGCCACCACCCAGGGAGTGCACGTACAGCGTCACCGCCTTGATGGTTGCCTCATCGAGGCGGTGGTTCCAGTTGGGCATCACCCCCATCACCGGATTGCTGATCTGCCGCACGACGGATGCGCGGTCACTCACGTGCAGATGGATGCGGGAGGCCAGCGCCGGTGCGCCGACCTGGCGATTGCCCTGCCCCTTGTCACCGTGACAAACGGCGCAGTTGTCCGCGAACAGCTTCTTGCCCTGGGTGATGTCGGCGCCGGGAACCGGCTTGCCGAACAGTGTCATCACGTAGTCCGCGATGTGCTGGATCTGCTCGGGCTTCAGGATGCCGTCCGCACCGAAGCGCGGCATCTGGCTGTCACGCGCATTGGGATCGCCGCTGCGGATGCCGTAGGTCACGGTCTGCTGGATCGCCTGCAGCGAGCCGCCCCAGAACCAGTTGCCGGCGGCCAGCGCCGGATAGCCCGGGTTGCCGCCACCGCCGGCGCCGTGGCACGGCTGGCAGTTCTCGGCGAAGGTGATGCGCCCGTCGGTCAGCGCCACTTCCAGCAACTGCGGGTCCTTCTGGATTTCGGCGAAGGACATCGTCCTGATGCGATCCATATACGCCGCACGCTTCGCCTGCTCGGCCTGCAGTTCGGTATGCAGTTCCTTGCGGGTCGAATAGCCCAGCAGGCCATGCCAGTAGCCGGTGATGCCGGGCCAGGACGGGTACAGAATGAACTGCGCGATCGCCACAACGATGGTCGCGTAGAGCACGTACAGCCACCACTTCGGCAGCGGGCGGTTCAGCTCGGTCAGCCCGTCCCACTCATGACCGGTCGTCAGGTGACCCGTGACCGAGTCCTTCTCAACCTTGGTTGGCACGCGTCAAACTCCTTAACGGTCGTCTTCGAGCGGGATGTGGCCGTGCTTCTCGATCTGCCGCTTCTCGCGGGGCCGATAGGTCAGCCCCACGATGACGAGGAACAGCGCCAGCATCACGACAACCGAGTGATGGCCCATCCACTGCAGGATCGGCATGATCTCCATGACATGCGCCCTATTGCTGCAGGTTCTCGTTGGCGGGATCGGCGAAGTTCACCATCGTGCCGAGCACCTGGAGGTAGGCGACCAGTGCGTCCATCTCGGTGACTTCGCGACCGTTGCCCGGAACCGTGACGGATTTCGGGTAGCGCTTCTCCAGCGCGGTGGTATCGGCGTTCGGATCGGCCTGCGCCTCCAGGTCGGCCCTGGCGTTGGCGATGTCCGCATCGGTATAGGGCACGCCCACATCCCGCAGCGTGCGCATGCGCGCCTGCAACTGGCTGATGTCCAGCGGAGTCGTCTCCAGGAAGGCGTAGTGCGGCATCAGCGATTCCGGCACCACGCTCTGCGGATTCTTCAGGTGCGCGTACATCCATGCGTTGGAGTATTTGCCACCCACCCGCGCCAGGTCGGGACCGATGCGCTTGGAGCCCCACTGGAACGGATGGTCGTACATGCTCTCCGCGGCGATGGAGTAGTGGCCGTAACGCTCCACCTCGTCCCGCAGCGCGCGGATCTGCTGGCTGTGGCACAGGTAGCAGCCTTCGCGCACGTAGATGTCGCGACCCCGCATCTCCAGCGGCGAGTAGGGGCGCACGCCCTTCACGTGCTCCACCGTGGTTTCGATGGTGAACAACGGCACCACTTCGATCAGGCCGCCGATCGCGATGGTGATCAGCGTCAGGATGATGAAGAGGAAGGCGTTCTTCTCGAGGGTTTCGTGGCGGATGAACATCGCACCTATTCTCCCGCCACGGCCAGGCCGCCCGGCAGCGCCGGAGCGCGCTCGGTGGATGGGCTATGTACGGTCATGATGAGGTTGTAGACCATGATCAGTGCGCCGCTGAGGAACATCAGGCCGCCCAGCAGACGGATCACGTAGTAGGGGTGCACCGCGACGACGGTTTCCGCGAAGGAATACTGCAGGAAGCCGAACTGGTCATACGCGCGCCACATCAGGCCCTGCATGATGCCGGCGACCCACATCGAGGTGATGTAGAACACGATACCCAGCGTCGCGATCCAGTAGTGCCAGGACACCAGGCGGGTGGAGTACAGGCGGTCCCGCTTCCACAGCACCGGCACCAGGTAATACAGCGCGCCGAAGGTGATGAACGCGACCCAGCCCAGCGCGCCGGAATGCACGTGGCCGATCACCCAGTCGGTGTAGTGGGCCAGCGCGTTGACGTCGCGGATCGACATCACCGGGCCCTCGAAGGTGGACATGCCGTAGAACGCCACCGCGGTGACCGAGAAGCGCAGGCCCGGATCGGTGCGCAGCTTATCCCACGCGCCCGACAGCGTCATGATGCCGTTGATCATGCCGCCCCAGGACGGCATCCACAGCATGATGCTGAACGCCATGCCCAGCGTCTGCGTCCAGTCCGGCAGCGACGTCCAGTGCAGGTGGTGCGGGCCGGCCCAGATGTACAGGAAGATCAGCGCCCAGAAGTGCACGATCGAAAGGCGGTAGGAATACACCGGCCGGTTCGCCGCCTTCGGGATGAAGTAGTACATCATCCCCAGGAAGCCGGCGGTCAGGAAGAAGCCGACCGCGTTGTGGCCGTACCACCACTGGATCATCGCGTTCTGCACGCCCGCCGCCGCCGGATAGGCCTTGGAGCTGAACACCGAGATCGGCAGCGCGATGTTGTTGCCGATGTGCAGCACCGCGACGGTGAGGATGAACGCCAGGTAGAACCAGTTGGCGACGTAGATATGCGGTTCCTGCCGCTTCAGGATGGTGCCGATGTACACCACCGCGTAGGCCACCCAGACGATGGTCAGCCACAGGTCGATGTGCCACTGCGGTTCGGCATATTCCTGGCTCTGGCTGAACCCCAGCACGTAGGACAGCGCCGCCATGACGATGAAGAACTGGTAGCCCCAGAAGATGAAGTTCGCCAGCGCATCGCCGCCCCACAACCGCGCCCGGCAGGTACGCTGCACGACGTGGAATGAGGTGCCGATCAGCGCACAACCACCGAAGGCGAAGATCGCCGCCGACGTGTGCACCGGACGCAGCCGGCCGAAGTTGATGTAGGAGAACAGGTTGAACTGCGGCCAGCAGAGTTCCGTGGCGATATAGACGCCCACCAGGAACGCCACGATCCCCCAGAACACCGTTGCGATGACGAACTTCTTGACGATCGCCTCGTTGTACTCCACCGCCGCGACCGGTTCGGTCGTTACGAAGGGGGCGGGCGGAAAGGCCGTGGTCGGCCGTGCGCGGACTGCAACGTCACTCATGGGTCTGCGCCCGCACCGCCGCGCGCGCGGCATCGACGCGGTCGAAGTACCGGCGGATCAGGCCGAACACGAACACCGTCGCAAAGCCGGCCAGTGACAGGCCGAAAACATACATTTCGCTATCGTGCGCGCCGGACGCGGCCAGCAGGCCGATCAGGCCCAACACCGCCATCAGCAACCCGGTAAACAGGTCGCTCGTCTCTTCACTCATCTGCAACTCCGGTGGACTGTTCATACCGTGTTCGCCGGGGGCGTCGGTTAACGTTCCGCAATCTGCCCGTCATGCGGCGCTGCGGCATTGACTCAGATCAATGCCGGTCACGCCCTGTTCCGGGCATGAAGCAGTCATGGGCACAGGGCTTCACACACTGGCGGCGCTGTGTGCGCCGGCGACCGTGTTTTCTTCCGGAAGTGGGATCGTTCTCGCCCTGCTGCTGGCCGGGGCGGCCGGCAGCGCGATGCATTGCGTGCCGATGTGCAGCGGCTTCGTGCTGGGCCAGGTGGCCGACCGGGTCGCGCGGCTGCCGGCGACGCATCTGTGCGAGTGGCGAAGGATCGGCGCGGGGGCGCTGCTGCCCTACCATCTCGGCCGGCTGACCACCTATGCCGCCCTGGGCACGGTTGCCGGGGCGACCGGCGGCGCACTGGCGCGGCTGCCGTGGTTCGGCTGGCTCTCCACCGCCTTGCTGCTGCTGGCCGCGGCGCTGTTCCTGCTGCATGCGCTGCGCCGGCTGGCACCGCGCCTGTCGCGGATGCTGGCCGGGCTGGAGCGCGCGCCGGCCGGCTGGGGGCGCGCGGTAGCGCGGCTGACCGCGCGCATCGACCGCACCCGCGCCTCGGGCGGGTATGCGCTGGGCCTGGCGCTGGGGCTGCTGCCCTGCGGGTTCCTCTACGCCGCCCTCGCCGCCGCCGGCGCCACCTTCAGCCCGCTGCTCGGCGGCCTGGGCATGCTCGCGTTCGGCCTGGGCACGGCACCGGCGCTGATCGCCGTCGGCATTGCCGGCCAGGCGGCGGGGCGGCGCTGGCAGCGCGGCGTCGCCGCGGTGTCCCCCGCGGTCATGCTGCTGAACGCGGCGCTGCTGGCGGCGCTGGCGGCGCGACACCTGCTGCTGGTTTCCTGACGAACACGGAGCACGTCATGCTGAAAGACTGGACCGCCATGGCCAACGAGCTGTCGGCGGATCTGCGCACGCTGCGCGCCGGCGCGCCGGAGGTGATGCGGGGCTTCTCCGCCCTGGCGCAGGCGGCGCTGAAAGCCAACGCGCTGGACACCTGCACGAAGGAGCTGATCGCCCTGGCGATCTCCGTCGCAACGCGCTGCGACGGCTGCATCGCCTTCCATGCCGAAGCCGCGCTGAAGCAGGGTGCGACGCGCGAGCAGGTGCTGGAGGCGATGGGCATGGCGGTTTACATGGGCGCGGGGCCGAGCGTGATGTACGCGGCCCAGGCGCTGGAGGCGTTCGACCAGGTCAGCGCTCGGGCGGCCGGCCAGGCGGCTTGATCTGGCGCGGCGCATCCCGGACCCTGGGCGCGAAACCGCCCGGGGAGGGATAACGCATGAAGATCGCACTGATCGGCGTGTCGCACTGGCACACGCCGTTCTACCTGGACCCGGTGCTGGACCTGCCGGACATGCAGGTGGTGGGCGTCGCCGATCCCGACCTGGCACGCGCGGATCCGGTTGCGGCGAAGGCCGGCTGCCCCGCCTTCGCCGACTACCAGGCCATGTGCGACCGCCTGCGCCCGGACTTCGTCTTCGCGCTCGGCCGCCACTGCGACATGGCGGAGGAAGCGCGCTTCCTGATCGACCGCCGCATTCCCTTCGCCATGGAAAAACCGTGCGGCATCAGCAGTGCCGAGGTGCACGACATCGCCGGCCGCGCCGCCGCGGCGGATGTGTTCGCGGCCGTGCCGTTCGTGCTGCGGCATTGTCCGTTGATCGACACGGTCCGCGACGTGGCCGCGGGCGAGACGCTGCAGTACATCACCTTCAAGTTCGTCGGCGGCATGGTGGACCGTTATCGCCAGCAACGGGTGGACTGGATGCTGGACCGCGCCACCGCCGGTGGCGGCCCACTGCTGAACCTGGGCGTGCACCATCTGGATCTGTGCCGCGTGCTGTTGCCGGACGTGCCATTGCGGGTAACCGGGGCGGCGATATCCAACCACACCGCGCAGCTCGGCATCGAGGACCATGCCGCGGTGCTGCTGCGCGGTGGGGATGCGACGTGCGTGGTGGAGACCGGGTATCTGTATCCGGCGCCCAACTCGGTGTTCGACATGCACTACAGCATTCGCACGCAGCACCATTATTTCGCGGCCCGCGACGACCACACGCTGGAGATCGTCCGCGACGACCGCACGCGCGAGACCCGCAGCATGAAGCTGACCAACGTGTATTTCTATCCGACGTTCGTGCGCGACACGCTGCGTCGGGTGCGGGCGGGCGAACCGCCGATCGCCGACCTGCGGGACATGGCCGCGGTGATGGATCTGGTGCAGGCGGCGTACGCTGCGGGATAGCAGACGCGGTCGCTTCGCGGCTTCTGTTATACCAGCCCGCCCAATGTTCGACTCACGGTCAGCCGTTCAGCGTCATGGCCCGCGCAGGCGGGCCATCCACGTCTTTTCGTAGCTGCCATCAGACAAAGTCATGGATGGCCGGCCTGCGCCGACCATGACGGTGAGTTGCCGCCTAACGGTCAAACGATACGCGGGCTGGTATTATTCGCGTCAGGCCCTCAGCGCGCGATCGCCCCGTCCGCCTGCTTCCACGCGGCGATCCCGCCTTCGATGTGGCACGCGGTGCTCAGCCCCGAATCCTGCGCGGCCTGCACCGCCATCGCCGAGCGCTCACCGAATGCGCAGTAGAACACAAGGCGCTTGCCGGTGGCGGCGGCAAGCTCGTGCAGGATGCCGCCGTCCTGGATATTCTCCTGCAGGTCCGGATACGGCGCATGCAGCGAACCGGGTATGGACCCATGCCGTTCGCGTTCGCGCGCCTCGCGCAGATCGATCAGCGCCACATCGGAACGGCCCAGCATGGCACGAGCCTCTGCGGCGGTCAGCGCCCAGCCGCGGCGGGCAACTTCCTCCTGATGCAGGCCCTGGCGCATGTTGGCCGGCACCGCCACATCCATCATCTTCGGGTTGGACAGGTTCAGGTTGTTCATCAGCGTGACGTATTCGTCCGCCGACTTCACCTGCAGACGAGGATTGTAGCGCTTCTCCTCGCCGATCGTGCTGACGGTATCGCCCTTGTAGTCGTGGGCCGGAAACACCAGCGTCTCCTCGGGCAGTTTCAGCAGCCGGTTGAAGATCGATTCGTACTGCGCGCGCGGGTCGCCGTTCTGGAAATCGGTGCGGCCGGTGCCGCGGATCAGCAGCGTGTCGCCGGTGAACACGCGGTCCGGCATGATGAAACTGTAGGAGTCATCGGTGTGGCCGGGCGTGTAGATCACGTCCAGCGCCAGTCCTTCGATGTGCAGGGCATCGCCGTCGGCCAGCCGCATGGACACGACATCGACGCCGGACTGCTCGCCCATCACGGTGATGCAATGGGTGCGGTCGCGCAGCGCGCCCAGGCCGGTGATGTGGTCGGCATGCAGGTGGGTATCCACCGCCTTCACCAGCTTCAGGTCCAGCTCACGAATCAGTTGCAGGTAGCGGTCCACCTTTTCCAGCACCGGATCGATGATCAGTGCCTCGCCGCCGCGACGGGAGGCGAGCAGATAGGTGTACGTGCCGGAGGTGGCATCAAACAACTGGCGGAAGAGCATGGACGTCTCCCTGGGATGCGGGTCCGCTTCGGATTTCTCCAGACCCGGGTCGCGGGAGATTATCTGAACCCGGGAAGCGCTGTCGCGAGAAAAATCTGTCCATCAGGCCAGACCGCGGGCAACTTTCGGCGACCACGCGCGCGGGGCCAGCGCGGATGGTGCGCCGTTGCGGCGCTCCGGTTTTACGGTTGGTCAGCAGGAGTGGGGCGCGGCTATCGGCCGCTGTCGATCGCGCGTTGCAGCGTGTCGGACAGCGCCCGCATCGAATACGGCTTGTGCAGCAACGGAAAGCCGTGCTGCGAGTCGGTGGCCAGCACCTCGCTGTAGCCGCTGGTCAGAACCACCGGCAGGCCGGGCCGGTCGCGGCGGATCCGGCGCGCCAGGTCCACACCGCTCATCCCGGGCATCACCACGTCGCTGAAGACCACATCGAAATCCCCGCCGCGTGTCAGCGCGTCCAGGGCTGCGGCTGCATTGGTCGCCAGGCTGACCTGGTAGCCCAGGTCTTCCAGCAGTTGCACGGCGAACGCGCCGACCTGCTCATCATCTTCCACCACCAGGACTCGTCCGCACAGGTCCGAGCGGATGGCCGGGGCATTCGCAACCGACCGTTCCGCCGACACCGTCGCGCGCGGCAGGTACAGCGTGACCGTGGTGCCGTGGCCGGGGACGCTTGCGATATCGACCTCGCCGCGTGACTGCCTGGCGAAGCCGTAAACTTGGCTCAGGCCCAAGCCGGTTCCCTTGCCGGCAGGCTTCGTGGTGAAGAATGGCTCGAAAATCCGCGGAATATCGTCGGGGAGAATGCCCTTTCCGGTATCAGCCAGCGCGATGCCAAGGAAGCTACCGTTCGCGGCAGGCTGTTCGCGGATCGGCGGCAGGCTGTCGGCCTGCTCCAGGGTGATCGTCAGCCGGCCCTCCCCGTCCATCGCGTCGCGCGCGTTGATCGCGAGATTCACCAGCGCAGCATCGAACTGGCCCTGATCGACTTCAACCAGGCCGTTGTCGCACAGGCGCCGAATATCCAGTTCCACCCGCGGCCCCAAAGCGGTACGCAGCATCTCGTTCGTCGCGGCGATCCTTTCAGCCGCGTCGAACACGACGGGGTTGAGCGCCTGCCGGCGTGAAAACGCCAGAAGCTGTGCGGTCAGGCGTGCGGCGCGATCTGCCGTATCCGCGATCGCATCGGCATAGCGCCGGCGTCGGTCGTCCGGGACATTGTCACGACGCAACAGGTCAGCCGACGACCGGATCACCGTCAGCAGATTGTTGAAATCATGCGCCAGGCTGCCGGTGATCTGGCCGATCGCCTCCATTTTCTGGGCCTGGCGCAAGGCGGCCTCGGCTTCCGACCGTTCGGCGACCGCGCGCGCCACACGCGCCGCCAGTTCCGTGTTGAGCGTTTGCAGTTCCTGTTCCGCCACCTTGCGAGCGGTGATGTCGAGTACGAATTCAAACCCGGTGTCCCGGTCCAGCAGCTTGGCGGCGAACAGGCCCCACCAGCGGGAACCGTCCTTGCGGAAATACTGCTTTTCGTACGGCGTCGTGCGGCCGGTCGCCTTCAGTTCCGCAAAGGCACGCTGGGAGGGCTCGATCCACTCGGGCGGGGTGAGACGCTGCCAGGACAGAAGGCCGCGTTCCAGGTCCGCGCGACTGTAGCCGCACTGGTCGAGAAACGCATCGTTGGCATCGGTGAAGCGGCCGGTCATGTCGAAATAGATGGCGCCGACCGTTTCGATCTCGAGCGCACGACGCAGGCGCTGGTCGCTGTCACGCATAGATACTGCCTTTACCGATGCGTGTATTGTAAGTGCTGTTGGTGATGATTTTCAGACAGGTCGGTGTCGGCGGGCCTGGCCGCGGCGTCACGGTCGCGCCATCTCAGGCGGGTTTGACGGGCGGGGTGGTCCGGACGGCGCCTGCCAGGCGACGTTCCGCAATGCGGGCCCGGGGCTCTGCCCGGATCGGCGCAACGAAGCGGTGAGCGGCGGGCCTTCGCCGGTACGCTTCACGTTGGTGCGTTCCGATGTCGCTCTTCAGAGTCATGGCCGGGCTTGACCCTGACCATTGCCCACACGTCTCCATCGGACAGCATCCGATGCAGACGTGTGGATAAGGCTCAGGGTTCGACCCGGCCATCCACCCTCGACAAGGCGTGTTCCGTCAGCACGCTGGCCCGATCGTCCCGGTGTCGATGGCCGGGTCAGGCCCGGCCGTGACACGAAGGACTGGTGTCGGCGTGGCGGATCTGATGCACGGGGCCTTCGCCCACCACCCGGGTGGTCCAAACTGCGCCAGCCGACGGCAACAAGCCAACCGCCGGCACCAGACAGCCCCGGATCAGACCTCGACTTCCTGCTCGCGATCCGACCCGTCGCCGCCGTCCTCGTCCGGCTTCGGCAGCGCGGGGACGCTCGCTTCGGTGATCTCGAAGTCCAGCTTGCCGTCCTTCATCGTCACCTTCACCGAGCCACCCTTGGCCAGCCGCCCGAACAGCAGCTCCTCGGCCAGGGGCTTCTTGATGTGCTCCTGGATCACCCTCGCCAGCGGACGCGCACCATACAGCCGGTCGTAGCCCCGCTCGGCCAGCCACTCCTTGGCCGCGGACGACAGCTCGATCGTCACGTTGCGGTCGGCGAGCTGCGCCTCGAGCTGCATGACGAACTTCTCCACCACGCGGCCGACGATCTCGGGAGTCAGGCCGGCGAAGGCGATGGTGGCATCCAGCCGGTTGCGGAACTCCGGCGTGAACAGCCGGCGGATGGCGTCCTCGTCCTCGCCGGTGCGCGCTTCGCGGCCGAAGCCGATGGCCTCCTTCGCCATGTCGGACGCGCCGGCGTTGGTGGTCATGATCAGGATCACGTTGCGGAAATCGACCGTCTTGCCGTTGTGGTCGGTCAGTTTCCCGTGGTCCATCACCTGCAGCAGGATGTTGAACAGGTCCAGGTGGGCCTTTTCGATCTCATCCAGCAGCAGCACGCAATGCGGATGCTGGTCGATCGCGTCGGTCAGCAACCCGCCCTGGTCGAACCCGACATAGCCGGGCGGCGCGCCGATCAGGCGGGACACGCTGTGCCGCTCCATGTACTCGGACATGTCGAAGCGGATCAGCTCGATCCCCATGGTGGAGGCCAACTGGCGTGCCACCTCGGTCTTGCCGACGCCGGTCGGACCGCTGAACAGGTAGTTGCCGATCGGCTTCTCGGTCTCGCGCAGGCCGGCACGGGCCAGCTTGATGGCGGCGGACAGTGCCTCGATCGCCTTGTCCTGGCCGAATACCATCGACTTCAGGTCGCGCTCCAGGTTCTTCAGCGTCTCCTTGTCGTCGGCCGACACGCTCTTGGGAGGAATGCGTGCGATCTTGGCGACGATCTCCTCGACATCCTTCAGCGTGACGGTCTTCCGCCGCTTGTTCTCCGGCAGCAGCATGCGGGAGGCGCCGACCTCGTCGATCACGTCGATCGCCTTGTCCGGCAATTTGCGGTCGTTGATGTACTTCGCCGACAGCTCCACCGCGGCGCGGATCGCCTCATCGGTGTAGCGCACCTTGTGGTGCTTCTCGTAGTTGGTCTTCAGGCCGCGCAGGATCTTGACGCTGTCTTCCAGGTTCGGCTCGTTCACGTCGATCTTCTGGAAGCGCCGGACCAGCGCGCGGTCCTTCTCGAAGTAGTTGCGGAACTCCTTGTACGTCGTGCTGCCGATGCAGCGCAGCGTGCCGGAAGCCAGTGCCGGCTTCAGCAGATTGGACGCGTCCATCGCGCCGCCGGACGTGGCCCCGGCGCCGATCACGGTGTGGATCTCGTCGATGAACAGGATGGCGCCCTGCTGGTTCTCCAGCTCGGTCACCACGGCCTTCAGCCGCTCCTCGAAGTCGCCGCGGTAGCGGGTGCCGGCCAGCAGCGCGCCCATGTCCAGCGCGTAGATGGTGGACTTGGCCAGCACCTCCGGCACGTCGCCCTCGACGATGCGCTTGGCCAGGCCTTCCGCAATGGCGGTCTTGCCCACGCCCGGATCGCCCACGTACAGCGGGTTGTTCTTGGTACGGCGGCACAGGATCTGGATGGTCCGCTCGATCTCCAGCTCACGGCCGATCAGCGGGTCGATCTTCCCCGCCATCGCCTTCTTGTTCAGGTTCACGCAGTAGTTGGTCAGCGCGTCCTGGTTGCGGCGGCTGGGCTTCTCCTCGCGCTCCTGCTCCTGGTGGTTGCTCTCCTGCTGGTTGGAGGCCCCCTGCACCGGCCGCTGGGTGGACCGGCCCGGCGCCTTGGCGATGCCGTGGCTGATGAAGTTCACCGCGTCCAGCCGGGTCATGTCCTGCAACTGCAGGAAATACACCGCGTGGCTCTCGCGCTCGGAGAACAGGGCGACCAGCACATTCGCGCCGGTCACCTCATCGCGGCCCGAGGACTGCACGTGGATCGCCGCGCGCTGCACCACCCGCTGGAAGCCGGCGGTGGGCTTGGGGTCGCCCGGGCGGTCGGTGGCCAGGCCGGCCAGGTCCTTGTCGAGGAACTCCTGCAGATCGCTCCGCAGCTTGTCCAGGTCCACCCCGCAGGCCCGCAGCACGGTCGCCGCGTCGGTATCGTCGGCAAGGCCGAGCAACAGGTGCTCGAGGGTGGCGTATTCGTGACGGCGCTCGCTCGCGAGGGACAACGCGCGGTGCAGCGTCTGTTCTAGGTTACGTGAAAGCATGGGCATCGACGCTCCTGCGCTCTCGGGCCCGCCGCGCGGACCGGGTCGTCGTTATCGTAATTTCCCGACTCCGAAGTCGGGTCCTGTCGCTCTAAACGCGCTTCCCACCACCACGTCGATCATTCCTTCTCGATCGTGCACTGCAGAGGATGCTGGTTCTGCCGGGCCAGGTCCATGACCTGTGTCACTTTGGTCTCCGCCACCTCGTACGTATAGACCCCGCAGACGCCAACCCCGCGCCGGTGCACGTGAAGCATGATCCGGGTCGCCTCTTCCCGCGATTTCTGGAAGAAGCGCTCCAGCACATGCACCACGAATTCCATCGGCGTGTAGTCGTCGTTCAGCATCAAAACCTTGTACATGGCCGGCTTGCGGGTCTTCGGCCGCGCCTTGACCACCACGCCCGTGTTGGGGCCTTCGATATTGCCGCCCCCGCGCCTGTCGCTGTCGCTCATCGTTCATCCGCGCCTAATCTGCTGCGACGCCCGCCTGACCCGGCGGCCCCCGGACCGGCATCGCACTGCCGTCCTCCACAATGGGGAGCATATCGGAAGGTCGCCGCCAGTTGGAAGGGCATCACACTCTGGCCGGACGGATCGCACGCCGGCAAAGTTAGGCGTGGACAGCGCCGACCGAAAGGCCGGAAATGAAAAAGGCCCGGGACACGGGGCCCGGGCCTTGGCGATCGTCGCAACGAGTTGTTCACGCCGCGGCGCATGACGCCGCCCCGCGCAGCCCCGTGCGATGGCCGGATCAGACCGGCTTGGCGAACTTTTCCACCGCCAGCGTCATCCGCGCGGTCAGCGGCGCCAGGGTCTGCTCGGCCAGCTTGAACGAGGCGTCGGTCAGCTTGCCCGACTCGCTGAAGCTCTTTTCCAGGGTGGAACGGGCCAGGCTGGCCTGCAGATCGATCGCGTCCTTCAGGGACTTCACGCCGCTGAGCGCCTTGAAGGTGGACACGGTCTCCTCGAACGATGCCTGCGCGGTCGCCGCCATCTGGCGCGACAGGTCCTGCATGCCGGCGGACCAGATCTGGCCGGACTTCATCACCGCCTCCAGGTTGCCCTGGTTGAACGCCAGCAGCTCTTCTGCCGTCTTCATTGCCTTATCCATACCGTCCTTCATTTTGGTCTGGGTTTCCGTCAGTCCCGCAGCCGCGTTGGCTGCGTTGTCTTTCATGCTGGAGACTGCCATCTCGATCCCTCTGCTGGCGTTCGCGGCCGGTGCAGCCGCTTGGGTGGCGGCGGCGGTCGCGGAAATCGCCGACGGTGCGGGAATGGCCGCCGGAGCGGGGGCAGCCGCATCGTCCGTCGCGTTGTTTGCCTCGCCCGCTTTGGCTTTCGTGGTCATGCGATCGGTCCTTGGAGATGCCGGCGCCGCCCCGGTGCCGTAAGGGCGAACCGGCCGGTCGGGTGCGTGATGCTGCAGCGCAGCAACGAGGCGGATATAGGCCCCGCGCTCCGAGGGATCAAGGGATTTTTTGTGCGCTGCACAAAACTCTGGACCGGGGTCAAAACAGGAACTTCGGTTCGCCTGAGCATCGCCTGTTAACCCTTTCACTTTTTGGGGTTTTCCCGGAAATCAGACTCGACAGCAGCCCGCCCGTTCCGTATTGTTTCGCTTGCCGCTTGGGATGGGGGAACGACGATGGCAGCTCGGCAGCGCCAGCGATTGCATCGCTTTTGGCGAGCACTGCTCGCCGCAGTTCTGCCCATCGGCCTGCTACCCATCGGCCTGATGCTCGGGGCAACCGCGGCGCAAGCCGGTTCGGACCACTACGCCTCGATCGTCGTGGAAGCCCGCAGCGGCCGGGTGCTGTCGTCCGACAGTCCGGACGCACTGCACCGTCCCGCCAGCCTCGCCAAGCTCATGACGCTGTACATGACGTTCGAGGCGCTGCGCGACCGCCGCATCAAGTCGGGCGCGCTGGTACCGGTCTCGGCCCACTGCGCCTCGATGGAGCCCAGCAAGCTGGGCCTGGTGCCCGGCACGCGTATCACCGTGCACCAGGCGATCCTCAGCCTGGTCACCAAGTCCGCCAACGACGCCGCCTGCGCCCTGGGCGAGCTGCTTGGCGGCAGTGAGGCGCGCTACGCCCAGATGGCGACGCTGCGTGGCCGCGCCCTGGGACTGACCCGCACCACATTCACCAACGCGTCAGGCCTGCCGGATCCCGGCGAGTGGACCACGGCGCGCGACATGGCCGTGCTGGCGCGCCGGCTGATCAGCGACTTCCCCGAGGACTATCACTATTTCGCAACGCCCAGCTTCGTGTTTCGCGGGCGGCGGATTCCCAACCACGACCGGCTGCTGAAGACCTATCCGGGCGCCGACGGAATGAAGACGGGCTATACCGACGCTGCCGGACACAATCTGGTGACCAGCGCCGTGCGCGGCGGGGTGCGGCTGATCGGCGTGGTGCTGGGCGCCGGGTCCAACATCCAGCGGGACCGGGACATGACGGTCGCGCTGAACGAGAGCTTCGAGGACCTCGGCGTCGGTCACGGCGCCACGCGCGTGGCAGGCCGCTTCCACCTGATCGGTTCGGCGCACGCCGAAACCGTACCGCGCGTACGCCGGGTGGCGGCACGGGAGAAGGCGACGCCGGCGTCCGGCTGGACCATCCAGGTCGGCAGCTTCCGCAACCCGAAAGCCGCCCACCGCGCGGCGCGGGTCGCGAAGCGCAAGACCCATCGCGGCGAGCCGCATGTCCAGAAGATCCGCCTGCGCCACCACACCTGGTGGCGCGCCCAGGTCACCGACCTGACCAAGCACCATGCCTGGGAAGCCTGCCGGGACCTGACGCAGCACAAGCGGCACCCGAAGAGCCGCTGCATCGTGTTGGCGCCGGAGCATCCGATGGTGGCAAGCCGGTAACGGCCGGCCGGGAACGCCACCAGGCCTGAACGCGGCAAGACAGGCGGTGGCGAACGCGACAGGGGCAACAACGGCGGGGCTGTAGTCCCCGCCGTTGTCGTCTCCCGCCGTTTACCGAATACGCTGCGTACGCTGCAGCCGCTCGACGCCGCCGCTGGTGGCGACCAGCGCGGTGTCCGCCATACCGATGAACAGGCCGGTCTCCACCAGTCCGATCACCCCGGACAGAGCCGCCTCCAGCCCGACCGGATCGGGGATCGCGCCGAAGCTGCAGTCCAGGATCAGGTTGCCGCCGTCGGTGCGGAAGGGCGCGCCGTCCGGCCCGCGCCGCAGTTCCGGCATGCCGCCCAGCCGGGTGATGCGGTCGGCGGTCACCTGCCAGCCGAAGGCAACAACCTCCACCGGCACCCGCGCGGACCGGCCGAGTTGCTCCACCAGCTTGGTTTCGTCGGCGATGATCACCAGCCGGGCGCTGGCCGCGGCGACGATCTTCTCCCGCAGCAGCGCACCGCCCAGGCCCTTCACCAGGTGCAGCGGGCCCGGCACGATTTCGTCCGCGCCGTCGATCGTCAGGTCGATCCGCCGGTGTTCCGCGAAGTCCACCAGCCGGATGCCGCCCTCACGCGCCTGCGCGGCGCTGCGCTCCGAGGTGGGGATGGCGACGATCGCCAGCCCCTGGCGCACGCGGCGGATCAGCGCGTCTATGGCGAAGGCGGACGTGGAGCCGGTACCCAGGCCGACCACCATGCCGGGTTCAACCAGGGCGACGGCGGCCTCGGCGGCAGCGCGCTTCTGGGCGTCGCGGTCGATCATGCCCGGGCCGCCCGGAACACACGCAGCCAGTTGCCGGCGCAGACTTTATGCACTTCGTCCTCCGTCATGCCGCGCTCCCGCAACGCGGCGGCGATCTGCTGGTGGCGGGAGAAATCCGGCAGCGCCTCCTGCGCCGCGCCGGCGGGCAGGTCGCTGCCGATGCCGACATGGTCGATCCCCACCGCATCGATCAGCCGGAACAGGTGGCGGATCATGCCGGGCAGCTTTTCCTCCCACAGCACGGCAATCCAGGCGCCGATCACGCCGCCGGTGTCCACCACCATGCGGGCGTATTCCGGGCTGAGATAACGCGGGTGGTCACCGTCCCTGTGGCCGGGCTCCTTCAGGTTGGCATGGGTGCACAGGACCGGGCGGGAGGTGGCGGCGACAACGCCCTTCACCGTGTCCTGGGAGCAATGGGCCACATCGACCATGATGCCCAGCCGGTTCATCCGCCGCACCGCCTCGGCGCCGAACCGGGTCAGGCCGTGGTGCACCGGCGGCGCGGTCTGGATGTCGCCGGTCTCGTTCACCAGGTAGTGGGTGAGCTGGATGCTGCGCACGCCGCGGGCGGCCATGGCATCCAGCCGGTCCAGGTCGCCTTCCAGGAAATCGCACCCCTCGATCGCCAGCACCAGGGCGGGGTCGCCGGCACGGATCTCGTCCGGCTCGCGGGCGATGCGGGTGCCGGTGGCCTCGAACGCGGCCAGGTAATCCCCGACGCAGGCCAGACACTCGCCCGGTTCCGGATCGCGCACCTTCTCCAGGCGTTTGGTCTCCGGGTTGCGGCGGATCATCGGCAGGTCGGCGATGGCGGCCACCACCGCCGCGGCGACCCCGCCGGGCGCCATGGTGGCCAGCACGGCCTGGTCAACGGCGCCGGTGCGGCGCGGACGGCCGGCGTGGGTGTGCATGTCGATGATCATGACGGGGGCATAAAGCATTTTCCCGGCGGGCGGAATTGACGGAATCCCGTCCGCGCGCGATCGGGCATTGCAGCCATGACCGTGTTCCGGTCTTGCACCTGGACGATGCGTTGCGCATCTTGCGACAAATCTGGACGACCTTGGGGAGCACCAGCAAAATGGACGGCGGAGCCGACGCGAGACGCATCACCATTCACGCGCCGGAGGACTTTGCCGGAATGCGGGCTGCCGGCCGCCTGGCGGCCGAGACCCTGGACATGATTGCGGACCATGTACGCCCCGGCGTGTCCACCGAGACGCTGGACCGGCTGTGTCATGAGTTCATTACCGCACACAACGCGCTGCCGGCGCCGCTGAACTACCGCGGTTATCCGAAGTCGATCTGTACGTCGATCAACCACGTCGTCTGCCACGGCATTCCCAGCAATCGAAAGCTGGAGAACGGCGACGTGCTGAACATCGACGTCACCGTGATCCTGGATGGCTGGCACGGCAATTCATCGCGCATGTACACCGCCGGCACCCCGTCCACCCGGGCACGCAACCTGATCGAGGTGACCTACGAGGCGATGCTGCGCGGCGTGCGCGCGGTGCGCCCGGGCGCGACGCTGGGCGATGTCGGCCACGAGATCCAGACCTTCGTCGAGGGCCA
The DNA here is from genome assembly GCA_963721065.1 of uncultured Alphaproteobacteria bacterium. GTDB lineage: Bacteria > Pseudomonadota > Alphaproteobacteria > Acetobacterales > Acetobacteraceae > CAWBLP01. The sequence goes on along the minus strand of CAVRHO010000002.1, from coordinate 904,385 downwards.
CCGCTTCAGCGTGGTGCGCGATTTCTGCGGCCACGGCATCGGCCGCCGCTTCCACGAGCCACCGAACGTGCTGCATTTCGGCCGCCCCGGCGAAGGGCCGGTGCTGCAGCCCGGCATGTTCTTCACCATCGAGCCGATGGTGAATGCCGGCCGCCCGGAGGTGAAGGTGCTGGACGACGGCTGGACCGCGGTCACCCGCGACCGCAGCCTGTCGGCGCAGTTCGAGCACATGATCGGAGTGACGCCCGAGGGATGCGAGATCTTCACCCTGTCCCCGGCCGGGCTGGACAAGCCTCCCTACCGGGCGGGGTAGGCCCGCCCGCCACGCCACACGCCCCCCTTGCGGCAGGGAATTGAGGGGGGGGACGTGGCCCAAGCCGCAGTATTGGAGTCGGCCGTGCCCCCTGTTCCTCCCGCGAGGGGAGACGGGAGGCCGCGCCGACCGGAACTTGTCCCAGCCCTGGAGCTTGTCCCAGCCTGGAGCTTGTCCCAGCCTGGAGCTTGTCCCAGCCTCAGGCGGCAGCGACGTTCGGAAAGACCTGATCCAGCTTCTCCGGCCGCATCCGGTCGGTGTACTCGGCAACCATGTCCGGGGTGGCCACCTCCACCATCAGCCGGTTCTCGATCCAGAACTCGATGACGTGGAACACCGGCGGCTGTCCCGGAGCGCCGCGGCCGAACAGCCGGGTGCGCCAGCCTTCGCGGTCGCCAATCCGCTGCACCGTCGCCCGGTCCACCGGCACCGACAGCAGCAAATGGAACGGCACATGCGGCGGCGCCGCAGTGTGGCCGGCGTGCACCTGGGACTCGCCCGAACCCGGCTCCAGCACCACATCCTCGGGATAGACCTCGATCATGGAGCCGTGCTCGTCGCCGCTGACCGCCATGAAGGAATTGGCGATGCCGCCCGGAAACGGATAGGCCCGGCCGGCCATCAACTCCGCCAGGACTTCCGCGACATGGCGCGGTTCGCGCGCCGCAATCGAGACATGGTGGATCACGGGGATCCCCTCCCTTGGCATTATGTTGGTGCGCGATCCTAGGCGCCTGTCCCCGAAAGAGCGAGCGGCACGTCACGCACCGCCGTCCTGTCGGCGGGGAACGGCCTGCCTCGTCAGCCCGTCCCTCTCTCCCGGGTCATGGCCGGAACCGATCCGCCCATCGGCCTCCATCCACACGTGTCCGGTTGCGTCCGGTTGCCTCCCGACCCGATCGTTCCGGTGTTGAGGGCCCGCCCGGCCATGACATCAGGGGCTGGTAACGGCGCGGGTAAGGGTCAGGCACAGGCCGGCCATCCAGGTTCGTCTGCCGCTGCCGTCGGCGGCAGACACGGGTGGCGGGCCCGATCGAGCACAAGTCCCACCGATGGTAAATTCGTTTCAGGTGTGATTGCTTGGCCGTGCAGCAGCAACTATGATGCAGCGAATCTACATTGCAGGCAGTCCGCATGCTTTCTGCTTCCTGGCTGTTCCTTGCCATACTGGTCGTGGTCCGCACCTGCCTCGGACTGCAATTTCAGAGCATCGGCAGCCTCGGCTCGTTGCTGATGCAACATCTGGCAATCGACTATGCCGCATTGGGCATGCTGATTGGCGCCTATCATTTCCCCGGCGTCTTCGTCGTGCTGCCGATCGGCTGGCTCAACGCCCGCTACGGCGACCGTCGGCTGGCGCTGGGCGCGCTGAGCGTCATGACCCTGGGGGCGTCCGGAACTCGCCATGGCGTCCGGCTTTTCCACCGCCATCACCGCCCGGCTGATCGGCGGCGTCGGCGCGGCCGGGCTGAACACCGTGCTGACGAAGATGGCGATGGACCGTTTCACCGGCCCATCGCTGACGCTCGCCATCGGCTTCCTGATGGGCGCCTGGCCGCTGGGACAGGCCCTGGCGCTGATGACCCTGCCCTCGGTCGCCGCAGCCGGAAGCTGGCGCGTGGCGCTCGCCGTCGTCGCCGTGGCCTGTGCTGTCGGGCTGATCGGCATGATGGCCATTCTGCCGCGCGACGGATCGGGCACCGAGATCCCGCAGCGCGTGTGGCTCAGCCGCGGCGAAATCCTGCCGCTGGTGGCCGCCGGCCTCACCTGGGCCTGGTTCAACGCCGCCATGATCATCGTCCTGGGCTTCGCGCCCGCCTACTTCGTCGGTCACGGTCTGACCGCCGCCCGGGCCGGCTCCCTGGTCAGCCTCATGAGCCTGCCACTGACCGTGCTGATCCCGCTCGGCGGCTGGCTGAGCCGCTTCACCAACCGCCCGCTGCTGACCATCGCCGGCTTCCTGCTGGCCATGCTGGCAACGGTCCTGTTCCTGCCCGCCACCAGCATGCCCGGCCCGGTTCTGCTGCTGCTGGGCGCGCTGATGGGTGCGCCGATCGCGCTGATGATGGCACTGCCGGCCGAGGTGCTGTCGCCAGGCAGCCGAGCCATCGGCATGGGCTGGTTCTACCTGGTGTTCAACGCCAATGTCGCGGTGCTGCCAGGTGTGGCCGGCTGGGCACGTGACAGCTCCGGCGTGATGCAGGCGCCGTTCTATGCGGCGGCAGCGTGCCTGGTGCTCGCGCTGGGCACGCTCGCCAGCTACGGCCTGATGATGCGCCGCCGGTTGGCGGTGGCGGTGTAAGACCGGGCGGCGCGGTGTCAGGCCCGTGGCCGAGCTTACGCGGCATGGTCGGCGGCGGCAGAGCTTACACGGCATGTTCTGCGGAGGTCGGGCTTACGCGTCATGGCCTGCCGCGGTCCTCTCCACGACCAGAGCGCAATCGTTACAGCTCCCTTCGCCGGACGTGACGATCTACGGTCGGCCGTGGATCAGGCGCCGCGCCCACTGATACAAGCGTCACGCCGGATGGTATGAGGCCGCGCCGCCGGTCGGTATGAGACTGCGCCGTCAGTAGGTGCGGAACATCAGGGCGATTTCCTCCGGATCCTGCGTCACGCTCAGCGCCAGCGACAGCAGGATGCGTGCCTTCTGCGGATTCAGGTTGTCGGCGATCAGGAAGCCCGCGTCACGCAGCCGGGTGCTGCGGAAGGTGCGGCCGCTGCCCGCCCGGGTGGACTGCACCACGACGACGCCCTGCGCCACGGCCTCCTTCAGCGCGGTGAAGTCGCCGGGCGCCGGAAAGCCGGGGGCAAAGCCGCCGGAGACGATGCCGCGCGCGCCGGCCGCCACGAAGGCGCGCACCGCGGTCCCGTCGGCGCCGGGATAGGCATAGGCGATGTCCACGCGCGGCATGGCGTCCAGGCCGCGGATGTCGAATGCGGTATCCGGCGCGTGGCGACGCAACGGGTGCCGGTAGAACGCCACGGCGTCACCGTCGGCATGCCCCAGCACGCCGAAATCGGGGGAACGGAAAGTCTGCAGGCGGAGGGTCGAGGTCTTGGTGACTTCCCGGGCCGCCTGGATCTCGTCGTTCACCACCGCCAGCACGCCCAGCCCGCGTGCCTGCGGGCTGGCGGCGACGCGAACGGCATTCACCAGGTTCAGCCCGGCATCGGTGGACAGCGCGCTGGCGGGCCGCTGCGCGCCGACCAGCACCACCGGCACGCTGACCTTCAGCGTCAGGTTCAGCACGTAGGCGGTTTCCTCCAGCGTCGCGGTGCCGTGCCCGATGACGATGCCGGCCAGGTCCGGATGTTCCGCCACCAGCTTGTCGCAGAGCAGGACCAGCGCCTTCCAGTCGGTGAAGTCGATCGCCGTGCTGGGCACGTTGCGGTAGCGGACCGGAATGACCTCGGCCGCCTCCGCCATTTCGGGGAATTTCGCCAGGATCTCGTCGGCGTGCAGCAGCCTGCCGGTGGCGCCGTAGTCCTGGAGGTCGAGCGGATGCTTGCCGATCGAGGCGATGGTGCCGCCGGTGCCGATGAACGCGATCTTCGGTTTGCTCATGTCGGATCCCTTGTTTGCGGGCACTGTACCGCACGTGCACGTCCGATCCAGGGCCTTGTTGCGCCGGGCCACGGCAGCCGCCTCCGGCGCGGCTCGTGCCGCCGGGCATGATCGCCCGTCCGCCGCGTCAGCGCTGGGTGATTGACACTGTGTCTAACAGATACCATACTAACACCATGTCCCAGGATTTCCCGCCCGATCCCGATCTGAACCTCCCTTTCGAGATCTATTACGAGGTGGTACGCATCCTGCGCGCCACGCTGCCGCCTCCGGTTCCCGATACGCCGGAGGCCTGCGCCTGTCGCGACCGTGCCGCGGTGGCCCAGGTGGCGGCCCTGGTGCCCGCCAATGCCGAGGAAGCCAACCTGGGCGCCCATTACGTCGCCGCCGGCGCACAGGCGATGGACTGCCTGCGGGAGATCCGCGCGCACACCGGCGATTTCGCCAAGGTCCGGCAACTCACGGCGCAGTCGGTCAGCATGATGCGGGAGGCGCGCGGCTACCGGTCCCTGCTGCTGCGGGTGCAGGCCGCGCGAGCAAAGCGGGAGGCGACCGAGGCGTCCTGTGACAGCGCGGCCTGGACCGAACATTGCGCGCGCAGCCTGATGACGGAGGCGCTCCACACGCCGCCGGGCGCGCCGGTGCCTCAGGTGCCGCCGCCGGCGAAGCCGCCGCCCGCAGACGACCAAGCGCCACCGGACCCCGCCGCGTCGGCCACACCGGAAAGCGAGGAGCCGCAGGTTGATTTCACCGCCGAGGCCGAGACCTATGCGGTGATCTATCCGCGCCGTGCGCAACTGATTCGCCGGTTGGGTGGCCTGCCGGTTGACTGCGACTTCGGCCCGCCGGAACCGGAACTGGTGCACGCCATCGTCACCGGCGCGAGTCCCGCCCTGCGCGCTTTGGATTCGCCGTCCGGGAACGTCTGATGTGGCGCGCTCCGGGCGGCGCGGCCGTCGGGCGCATGGTGTGCTGGTGTTCGGACGCCGGGCCACAGCGCGGCAGAATCCGCAGTCTGCAATGACTGCTCCGCCTTCCGGGCGGTTTGCCCGGGCAAGCCGTGCCGCCGACGGATTCTATCCGGCAGCGCGTCATGCAGCGGATTCCCCGGATGTACACCAGCTTCGCCAGGCTGGCTCCGCCTTTTCCGCCGTATGGTCACGCGCCCGCCGGTCCAACGGCTGCTGCGTCAGCCGGATCTCACCAGGCGCGACAATGTTTCTAACGCGGTCGAATGAGACGCATTTGGGACTGCGCCCTATCCTGCCCATCCGTATGGGAATCAAGCCTGGGATGTTACGGCCACCGCTGCCGCACCACGCGATTGCCCTGCCAGCCGCTCCGGTTGCGCCGCACGCACCCACCACACCAGGTAGCCGCCACACAGCAGCAGCGCCGGCAGCCCGAACGGAACGGGCGTCCACAGATAGGTCGCCGGAGCACAGAACGTCGCCAACAGCACCAGCTTGCTCCAGGGCGGAAACCCCTGGTCGATCCAGTGGCGCAGCATCCAGGCGAGCGGCAGGGCGAGCAGCACCATGTCATAATGCAGCACGAACGGCGTCATCAGCAGCGAGGCGAGACAGATACCCGCCCGCTCCACGTCCGGCGGCACGTGGCGGCGCTGCATCCACAGCAGGGCGCCAACCGCGAGCGTGGCGGATACTGCCTGCGCCACATAGGCAGCCGCAACGCCCAGGCCGGCCAGGCGGACGACCGCGAACGCGCTTTCCATCTTGGCGAAGCCGACGGCACCCAGTTCCAGCGTGGCGCGCGCGTCCCTTGTGTGTGCCAGGAAGTTGGCCCAGCAGGCCGGACCGAACAGCAGGTAGGACAGCGCCAGCAGGCTCAGCGCAGTCGCGGCGGCCCAGGCAAGCGAACGCCAGCGCCGCGCGGCGAGCAGTGCAATGGGAACCGCCAGCGCCAAATGCGGCTTGATCACCATCAGCCCGAGGATCGCCCCGGCCAGCGCCGGGCGTCGGTCCAGCAGCACCAGGCCGCCGCCGATGATCGCGGCAGTGAGAAAGCCGTTCTGTCCCGGCACGATGTTGAGCGGCACCGCGGGAAAAGCCAGTGCCGCCACGATGGCCCAGCGTCGCCGCAGAATCGCGCGGACCGTGCCGAGGAACGCAACCCCGCTCGCCACCTGGAACGCCGCCAGCGCGCCGAAATACGGCAGCAGGGCAACCGGTGCACACAGCAACAGATAGGCCGGCGGGTAGTAGAATGCCTCGTAGCTGCGGCTCAGCACGGGCAGCTCGGCCAGCCGGTGCAGCACCGGAACGTAGGCGTCGGATGGATGGCCCGCCAGCACCAGGCGCGCGGCGGCCCAGAAGCTGACGAAGTCCTCGCCGAACACATCGCCCGCGTGCGCGTGGGACAACGCCCAGATTGTCTTGCCGACGACAGCGAGCCAGACCAGCGCCGCGCCGATCGCGTACAGCCGCGCACGCTGCGGTGTCAGCCAGCGCATCTCCCGCAGGCAGTCGATGGTCCGGCCGGGGGCAGGCGCGTGCGGCATGACTCTCCGACGGCAGGGTGGGGAGCGGGCGCGGCGCGATCCGCCCGCGCATCAGAGTATGCGGCGAAGGACTACAGCCGGATTACGTGTGGCATCGGCGTGCGCACGGCAGCGGCGCGGCTTGTTCGGCCCCGCCGATGCTCTAGTCTGGGCGGACCGCATAGAAGAGGGGGAAGCGCGATGCGCGGCGTGGTGTTTACCGGCGGACGAGAGCTGGAACTGATGGACTTCCCCGATCCCACCCCCGGCCCGGACGAGGTGGTGATCGAGATGAAGGCCTCCGGCATGTGCGGCTCCGACCTGCACCAGTACCCGGCGGCCAAAGGGCGGCGGCCAGGCGACCGGCCTGCCGATGAACCCCAACCCCACCATCGCCGGGCATGAACCCTGCGGCATCGTCGCCGCGGTGGGGCCCGGCGTCACCGCCAAGGAAGCCCAGGTCGGCGAGCGGGTGATGGTGCACCACTACCAGGGCTGCACGCAGTGCATCCATTGCCGTTCCGGCTGGCAGCAGTTGTGCCAGGAAACCCAGGTGAAGGTGTACGGCAACAACGCGCATGGCGGGCACGCGAAATACCTGCTGGTGCCGGCCAACACGCTGGTGCCGCTGCCCCAGGAACTGTCGTTCTCGGCCGGCGCGGCGATCTCCTGCGGCTCCGGCACGGCGTACGGCGCGCTGCGGCGGATGAACCTGTCGGGCAACGACACGATCGCGATCTTCGGCCAGGGCCCGGTCGGCCTGTCCGGCACCCAGTTCGCCAAGGCGATGGGCGCCCGGGTGATCGCGCTGGACGTCAATCCGCAGCGGCTGGAACGGGCGAAGGAGTTCGGCGCGGATGAGGTGGTGGACCCCGGCTCCAACGACCCGGTGGCGGCGATCAGGGACCTGACCCACGGCCGCTATGCCGACCTGACCCTCGACACCTCCTCCAACCCAGAGGCTCGGCTCAACGCCATCCGCAGCACCAAGGTGTGGGGCACGATGTGCTTCGTGGGCGAGGGCGGCAACGTGAACATCGACGTCAGCCCGCATCTGCTGCGCCGGCAACTGACGCTGGTGGCCTCGTGGACCTTCTCCACCATCGGCCAGGCGGAATGCGCGCGCTTCGTGGTGGACCGCAAGATCGACGTGGACAAGCTGTTCACCCACCACTGGAAGCTGGACCAGGCGGCGGAGGCGTATCAGTTGTTCGACAAGCAGAGCGACGGCAAGGGCGTGTTCCTGATGTAGGTCAGCGGGACGCCAGAGCGGCAGGCATGAGGAGGCGCGGGAGCGGCAGGCACGACTCTCTCCCCCTTGCGAAGGGCAGGCCGGATTCGGAACGGTGGTGTCTGCCGCATCCCGTCCCTCACGCCCTCCCGCGAGGGGCACGGTGGCGCTACGCCGCGCCCTACGGTGGTGCCTGCCGCATCCCCCTCCCCCGCACCCTCCCGCGGAGGGAGCGGGGAGAGTCGTGGCGCTACGCCGCGCCCTCCCCCACAGACCCAGCCGCGGCGATTGCCGCCACCCGCCGGGTCAGGGCCGACCGGGCCATCGCGGCATCGCGGCCGAGCGCCAGCAGCGCCGGGATCTGCAGCGGGTACGCCAGCACGGATCGCAGCACCCGCCCGATCCCGATCACGCCCTGGCTGTCCAGCGCCAGCAGGGCCGCAGCCGGCAGGGTCCGCCAGGCCGGATCGCAGATCGCCCGCAACACACCGAACGGCAGCCCGTGTTCGGCTGCCACCCGGGCCACCGCCCCGCTCTCCAGATCGACGGCGGCCGCACCTGTGTCGGCGAACAGGCGCTGCTTCTCACCGGCCGCGACGGCAATTTGGTCGGCGCCGAGCAGGCTGCACGGGGTGGGACCGCCGAGCCGGGCGGACAGGGCAATGTCGGTCAGCAGACGCTCGCCTTCGGCCAGCACGCTGTCCGGGACCAGCACTGTTCCGGGTCGCAGCACCGGGTCCAGGCCGCCCGCCAGGCCAAAGCTGACCAGGGCCGTCGCACCGGCGGCCACCGCGGACCGGGCGGCCGAGCGCGCCCCTGCCGTGGAGCCGCCGCCGATCATCACGTCCCAGTGCAGCGGCGCGAGCAAACGTGCCTCCGCCTGCAGCCCCACGATGACGGCGATGTTGTCCCGCGGAGTCAGGCTGCGGTCATTGTCCGCGAGCACGAACCGCGTCGATGGCGGCCTGGATGTCGGCCCGAACGTCTTCAGCGGATGCAAACCCCTGCCGCTCGCCTTCTTCCATCGCGGCATCGAGCGATGCCACGAACCACGCCCGGGGTTCCTCGAAATCCTGCAGCATGCGCAATCCCGAGCGCACGACCTCGCTGACATTGTCGAACCGTCCGCTTTCAACGCATTGCTGCGCGAAACGTTCCAGTTCGGGAGTCAGGTGCACATTGGTTCCCATGGGCGGCTCCAGTATCAATCCCTGATATAAGGCCGGTTCCTCGGTCGCAAGCGCGCTCCCGTCAGAACCCCCACGCCACCTGCCGCGTGTTGCCGCGCTGGAGGTTGTGGTAGCGCGCCAGCGCCAGCAGCGGGAAATACAGCCGGTAGCCGTGGTAGCGCAGGTAGAAGACGCGGGGGAAACCCACGGCGTTGTACGGCGTCTCCGTCCATTCCCCATCCGCACGCTGCGCCGCCGTCAGCCAGGCGATGCCGCGGGTCACCGCCGGGTGATCCGCCTCCCCCGCCGCCATCAGCCCAAGCACCGCCCAGGCCGTCTGGCTCGGCAGGCTCTCCTTGTAGCGGCCGGGCGGGGCGGCGGCGTAGGTCTCCTCGTCCTCTCCCCAGCCGCCGTCCTGGCGCTGCACCGACACCAGCCAGTCCACCGCCCGGCGCACCGCCGGGTCCTGCGCCGGCACGCCGGCCGCGTTGAACGCGCACAGCACCGACCAGGTGCCGTAGATGTAGTTGGTGCCCCAGCGGCCGAACCAACTGCCGTCCGGTTCCTGCTCGCGGCGCAGGAAGGCCATGGCGCGCGCCATCACCGGGTCGTCCGCGGCCATGCCAAGCTGCGCGAGGAAGGACACACAGCGGGCGGTGACGTCGGCGGTGGGCGGGTCCAGCAGGGCGCCGTGGTCGGCGAAGGGGATGTGGTTGAGGTGCAGGTGGGTGTTCTCGGGCTCGAACGCGCCCCAGCCGCCGTCGAACCTGCCGCCCCCGCGCGACTGCATGCCGATGATCCACTCGCGGGCACGGTCCAGCGACTCCTGGTGCGCCGGGTCGCCCTGGCGGTGCAGCAGCATGCCCACCACCGCGGTGTCGTCCACGTCGGGGTAGTAATCGTTCCAGGTACTGGAAGGCCCAGCCGCCAGGGCGCAGGCCGGGGCGGCGCACCGTCCAGTCGCCGGGGACGTCCAGGATCTGCCGGCCGCGCAGCCAGTCGCAGGCGGCCTCCACCGGCTCGCCGGCTTCGGCCATGGCGTGGCCGGCCAGGCCGGTGTCCCAGATCGGCGACAGGCAGGGCTGGCAATAGGCGCGGTCGTCCTGCACCACCAGCAGCTTGCGCACCGCCTGCCAGGCGATGGCGGCGTCGGGGTGGTCCGGCGCGTAGCCCAGCGTGTCGAACATCATCACGCTGTTGGCGATGGCGGGGTAGATGCCGCCCAGGCCGTCCTCGCCGTTCAGGCGGGTGGTGACGAAGGCCACGGCCTTGCGGATGGCGCTGTCGCGGCTGCGCTTCGGAAAGCCGGGCCGGGCGGCGCGCAGCGCGGTGTCGACGCCCTTGAAGAAGCGCCCCCAGTTGGAGCGGTACGGGCCGCGGATCCAGTCGCGTATCTGCTCCGGCGGGGTGCGGAACAGCTCCTGCACCTGCACGCCGCGCGGGTTGCGGGCCACGGGGCGCAGCGCCATCAGCACCAGCAGCGGCACGATCACCGTGCGGGACCAGTACGACACCTTGGACAGGTGGAACGGGAACCACAGCGGCAGGTGCATGATCTCCAGCGGCATCACCGGCACCGCGCGCCACGGCACCTGGCCGAACAGCGCCAGTTGGGCGCGGGTGAACACGTTGGTCCGCTCCGCCCCGCCGGCCGCCAGGATCGCCTGCCGCGCGCGCACCATGTGCGGCGCATCCGGCGAGTCGCCGATCGCCTTGAGCGCGTAATACGCCTTCACGCTGGCCGAGAGGTCGAAGGCGCCGTCGTGGAACAGCGGCCAGCCGCCGTGCCCGCCCTGAATGGACCGCAGATAGACGCCGATCTTCTGTTCCAGCGGATCGTCGATGCGGTTTAGGAAATGCTCCAGCAGCACGTATTCCGCGGGGATGGTGGCGTCGGCCTCCAGCTCGAACACCCAGTGGCCGTCGGCGTGCTGCCGGCGGGTCAGGGCATCGCGGGCGCGGGTCACCGCGTTAGTCCAGCAGGGAGTCGGTCACGGGTTGGGGGATCGGGATGTCAGGCATGCAATTCGTCCGGCCGGCGCAGAATGATCCCATACCAAACGACGCGGCGTGTGACTTCCCGGCCGCCCGATCCGTGACATGGCCGGCGCAGGGCGGCCATCCCCGTGTGTCCGATGCTGCCATCGGCAAAGACGTGGATGGCCGGCCTGCGCCGACCATGACGGTGGGGGGCGGCGCCTCGGGGAGTCACACTCTACGCCATCTGGTATCAGCAGCGCATCGAGCGCTGGAGATGGCAGTTCCACCCGCACGGGGCAACCCGCCGTGCCGGTCGTCCCGGGTTCGTCCCCCCAAGCCGACCGCCGGTACCGCTCATCCGACCGGCGGCACCGCGCTACGCCGCCGGGCTGGCCAGCACCACGACCGACCGCGCCGCCACCGTGTAGTGACTGTCCGACATCGCCGGTGCCTGCTGCAGTTCCACGATATCGGCGGGGCTCGCGCGCGCGGTATCGACCACCCTCACCCACGGCCCCGGCGCCTGGACGGTGAAGATCAGGTCGTCCCACCAGGCATTGATCATCACGTAAAGGTCACCGTCCCCCACCGCGCCGCCCCGCAGGTGGTAGGCCAGGCTGTGCGAGTCCGCGGACACGTCGGGAAACGGGCCGACGCCGTGCCAGGTGACGTCGCTGCCCCAGCCGACGCTGCGGCCGATCGAGCGGTGTGCCTTGCGGAAGGCGATCATCATGCGGAAGAAGCGCAGGATGTCGGCGTTGGTCTCGGCCAGCGACCAGTCCAGCCAGGTGGTGTGGGTGTCCTGGTTCCACGGATTGGGGTTGCCGAACTGGGTGTGCATGAACTCGTCGCCGGCGACGAACATCGGCGTGCCGTTGGCCAGCATCAGCAGGCAGAAGAAGTTCCTCACCTGCTGCCGGCGCAGCGCCGCAACGTCGGGGGGCGCGCCATAGGTGCCCTCATAGCCGCAGTTCCAACTGTGCTGCCCCACATCGGAATAGGACACCAGGTCGCTCAGGTTCAGCCCGTCATGCGCATTGGCGAAGTTGATGCTCTGGTGCCGGCGGAACGCGTCCATCCTGGTGTCCGGCAGCAGGTCGGTGCTGCCGTAGAGGCGAGTCATCAGCGCCGGCACCATGCCGTCGTCGCCCTTGACGAAGCGCCGGATGTCGTCGCGGAAATGGTCGTTCCACTGCCCCCAGGTCACGCCGGGGAAGGCGCGGCCCATCAGGTAGCCGCCCGGCTGCCCCTGCCAGGGTTCGGCGATCAGGCGCACGCCGGCCAGGTCCGGATCGCCGCTGATTTCCGAGATGATCGCCGGATCGTCCAGGTTCACCGACCCGTCGTCGGCGCGCGTGAAGATGGAGGCCAGGTCGAAGCGGAACCCGTCCACCCCCATCGTGCGCGACCAGTAGCGCAGGCTGTCCACCACCATCCGCCGCACCACCGGATGCGCGGTGCGCAGGTCGTTGCCGCAGGCGCTGAAATTCGCATAGGTGCTGAAATCCGCCGGATCCAGCGCGTAGTAGGTGGAGTTGTCCAGGCCGCGGAAGGAATAGGTCGGGCCGCGACCGTCGCCCTCGGTCGTGTGGTTGTAAACGACATCGAGATAGATCTCGATGCCGGCCTTGTGCAGCTCATCGACCATCCAGCGGAATTCGGCGATGGCGCCTTCGGGTGAGGCCTGCTGGGCATAGCCCAGATGCGGGGCGAAGAAGTTCAGCGTCATGTAGCCCCAGTAGTTGCCCTCCTGCGGGTCGAACTGGTGCACCGGCATCAGCTCCACCGCGGTGACGCCGAGCTGCTGAAGGTAGGGGATCTTGGCGACGATGCCGGCGAAGGTGCCGCGCGCCGGCTCCGGCACGCCGGAATTGTCGCGACGGGTGAAGCCGCGGACGTGCATCTCGTAGATCACCAGGTCGTGGCCGTAGCGCGGGCCGGGCCGTGGCGGCGCCGCGGGGGAGGCACGGCGCTCCGGCAGCACGCCCAGCGGCGCCTCCCCGGCGTTTGCGCCGGGCCGGGCCGCGGCGGTGCGGCTGAAGCCGGGCGGGAAGAACACGCCGGTGGCGTAGGGGTCCAGCAGGATCTTCTGGGCGTCGAAGCGATGGCCTTCATGCGGCGCGAACGGGCCTGCCATCCGGTAGGCGTAGTAGCGGGCACCCGGAACCGTCGCGGCCGGCACCCGCATGTGCCAGACACGCGCCGTCTTGTTGCGCGGGAAACTGAAGGGCAGGCTGTGCAGCGGCGTGACGAAGTCGTGCTCGCCATACAGCAGCAGTGTCACTTCCTCCGCATGCTTGGAATAGACGGCGAAGTTGTAGGCCTGTTCGGTGTCCACCCAACTGGCGCCCAGCGGCACGGACCCGCCGTCGCTGCGTTCCCATTCATCAGCCATGCCCCGTCCCATCTCCGCTCGGCCATTCCATGGACCACGGCGGCGCTGCCGGACCATGCGGTTCTTCAACGACACGCCGGGCAACCTGCAGGTGCTGCCCGGTTGTCATTCTCCTATGTGCCGCTTGCGTTGCGAAGGTGCTGGCGGCGGACGGAGGCTTTGCTTTCCGCTGGCCTGGTCAGTTCGGCCTTCTCATAGTCGGCGCGCAGCGACCAGACGCCGATATGCTCATCAGCGGCGAAGCGCTCGCGGGCCTGCTCGATCGCGCGTTGCCGGTTGGGGGCGGAGACCTCCACCGTGCCCTGGCAGGCGTCCACCTCATGCCCGGTGCTGTCGGCGAGCCGCTTGAAGAAGCTCACCCGGTATTTGCGTGCCATTGCCTGCCTCCCTTCGGCATGCAGCATAGGCGGCCCCGCCCTCGCGCCTTTGACCCACGTCAAGCCGCAGGTTCACAGAAGCGGGAGCCTGGGCGTTGAAGGGGTCTGGGCGTTGAAGGGATCTGGGCGTTGAATGCGTGCGTCCCAACACCGCACCTCCACGTCATGGCCGGCCCCCGAGCCGGCCATCTGCCCCCGTCCAGGCGTGTTCCCGTGCAAGCCCGCCCGATTGCGCGCCGACCCGATCGTTGCGGGGCAGATGGCCGGGTCAAGCCCGGCCATGACTCAATTCATCGAGGCCCGCTCGCCTGTTTCAACGTGTGTGCGCGATCAACCCCGTGCGAAGGCCGCCGCGCCGTCGCCGGCGATCCGCCCGAACGTGACACCGGCCACCAACCCCGTGCCGCTGCCGTAATTGTGGAAATACAGCCCGCCGAGGATCTCGCCCGCCGCGAACAGCCCCGGGATCGCCGCGCCGGACGTATCCTCCACCTGCGCAGCGGTGGTGACCTTCAGCCCGCCGAAGGTGAAGGTAACGCCGGTGGTCACGCCGTAGGCATGGAACGGTGGCGTATCCAGCTTCTGCGCCCAGTTGGTCTTGTCCACCGGCAGGCCGAAGGTGCGCAGCCCGTCATGCACGTTCGGGTTGAACGCCACGTCGGGGCGTGGCGCGGCGTTGTAGGCGCGCAAGGTTTCCAGCACCGAAGCGGTATCGACGCCGGTGAGTTTCGGCGCCAGTTCCTCCAGCGAGTTCGCCGTCTCCTTGGTGATGCGGGCGATGCGGTATTCGTCGCGCAGCAGGTGGACGATCTTCTGGTCGAACACCTGCCAGGCGAACAGGCCGGGCTGGCGCAGCACTTCATGCCCGTATTTCGCATAGGTGTAACTGTGGAAATCCAGGCCTTCGTCCAGGAAGCGCTGGCCGCGTGCGTTCACCAGCACGCCGAACGGATAGTTGTGCTTCTGGAAACGGTCGCCGATGGTCAGGTCGCCATAGGGCGGCGCGTTCATGTCCCACTGCACCGCATGCGCCCCCGACCAGTGGCCGGCGACAGCGGCGCCGATATCCATCGCCATGCGATGGCCGTAGCCCTGGTTGAACCGCGTGCCGCGCACCTTCGCCAGGTCCCAGTTCGGGCCCAGGTAGCGCGCCCGCATTTCCGGGTTGGACTCGAACCCGCCGCACGCCAGCACCACCGCTTTCGCGCGCAGATCGTAACTGCGGCCGTGATGCCGCACGCGCACGCCCTGCACCCGTGCGTCATCATGCAGCAGCGCATAGGCGGTGGTTTCATACAGAACCGGTACGCCGGCGCGTTCCAGCGCGGCGTGCAGCGTGGGCACCAGTTGCGCGCCGCCGCCCAGGATGTGGCATGCCAGCCCGCCCCAGAACTTGAACCTGCCGTCCACCTTGAAGGCCTGGCGGCCGAGCGCGGGCTGGAAGCGGACGCCGTGCTGGCGGAGCCAGAGGGCGGAGGCGTAGCTGTTGTTGACGAGTACCTCGGTCAGGTCCGGGTCGCAGCGGTATTCCGTCAGCCGGCCCATGTCGTCGAAATACTGGCCGTCCGTGTAGGTGCCGAAATCGATGGTGTTGAGGTCCAGGTCCCTGATGTCCGGCGCCAGCGCCAGCAGGTCCTCCACGCCGGAATAGACGAAGCGGAAGGCGCCGCCGGTGAACGCGGAATTGCCGCCGCGCGAATCCTGCGGCGCCGTCTCCAGCATCGCCACGCTGGCGCCGAACTCATGTGCCGCCAGCGCGGCGTTCGCGGCAGCATTGCCGGCGCCGACGACGAGCACATCGACCGGCATGAAACTCGCTGGAGTCATCGGCGGGCGTCCGGACCTACTTGTTCATGTTCCAGATGTCGGTATCGATCTTCCAGTCCTTGCCGACGTGTTTCCAGATCACGACGTACTTCCCCTCGACGTGCATCATCTGGTTCTGCTTGCCGGGTACTTCCAGCGTCAAGCGGCCGATCTCGCGGGCGGTGCTGTTGCCCAGCATATCCACCGAGATGGAGTGCAACGTCAGGTTCTTCAGGCCGGCGTCGATGCCACCCTTCCAGAACTTTTCCGCAGCTTCGCGTCCGTGCACCATCGGTGCGCCCGCCGGCAGCACGGTCGCATCCTTTGTATAGAACTGCGCGAGTGTCGCCGCGTCGCCCTTGTTGAAGGCGGCGACGAATTTGTTGTTGCCGGCGTCGATGGTGGGCTTCAGGTCGCGGGCCTGCGCGGAAACCGCAAGCAGCATCACGGGCAGGGCGAACGCAATCGCTTTCATGCAAACCTCCCCCAGGGTGTTGTGTGGCGCAGCCGAAGCGGGCGGCGTCACGGTGCGCGGCGCCGCTCCGCCTTGTCAACAACGCCTTTCGTGCGAAGAATTCGCGCCCGCACGACCCAGGAGGAGCCCACATGGCCAGCCGCATCAACCGCGCCATCGAACTGCTGCAGCAGGACCAGGCGATCTACTACGTGGGCCCGCACTCGGGTCACGTGCTGACCTATGAGCAGGGCAAGAAGGATGCAGGCACCTGGGCCGACTACATCAATGTCGGCATGGAACATGGCGCCTTCGACATGACCGGCCTGGCGGAGTACATGCGCGGCCTGGCCGATGGCGGCCCCACGCGGTCCGGCCACCGCACGCCAACGGTGATCGTCGAGGCGCCGGTCAATGGCATCGACGAACAGCATGTCCGCTACAATGCCTGGCAGTTCCGCCAGATCCTGGGGCGTGGCGTGCACGGCATCCTGTTGTGCCAGGCGGAGACGCCCGAAGCGACCCGCGCCTTCGTGGAATCCTGCCGCTATCCGCACAACCTCCAGGGTATGGACCCCGCCCTGCCCTCGCCGCTGGAACGGATGAACGGCGCCACCGGCACCCGCGGTGGACGCGCGGCCGACGGTCGCCTGCTGCTGGGCGTCGGCACCCGCGGCCGCGGCTCGGAGGGCACTGCGGCGCCGGTATGGGGTATCGGGCCGGAGGACTACATGAACCGCTGCGATCCCTGGCCGCTGAACCCGCGCGGCGAACTGCTGCTGGGCGTCAAGCTGGAAAGCCCGGAGGGCATCGCGCGCTGCGAGGAGATCTGCGCCGTGCCCGGCCTGGGCTTCGCCGAGATGGGGCCGGGCGACCTGGGCCTGTCGCTGGGCCACACCGCGCTGCAGCGCGACCCGTATTCGCCGGAAGCTGCAACAGGCGCGCGACCGCGTGCTGGCGGCGTGCCGGAGGAACGGCATCGCCTTCCTGGAAGGCGGCACGCCGGACAACATCATCGCCCGACTGAACGACGGCGCCCGGGTGATCGCCGACCACCACGAGGAGTCCGCCCGGCTCGGCCGCGCGCACCAGAAGCGCACGATGCCGGTGTAACGACCCGGCGCATGGACCTGTCCGGCTGGCTGCCCCATCTGCGTGACCTCGGAATCGCGTTCGTGTTGAGCGCGCCGATCGGCTGGAACCGGGAACGGGAAGAGCGCAGTGCCGGGCTGCGCACTTTCCCGCTGGTCGCGATGGCAAGCTGTGGTTTCGTGCTGGCGGCGCAGGCGATGCCGGGCAGTTCGCCGGAAACGCTGGCGCGGATCATTCAGGGCATCACCACCGGCATCGGCTTCATCGGTGGCGGCGCCATCCTGAAGCAGTCGGAGGTGGTGCACGGCACCGCCACCGCCGCCAGCATCTGGGCAACCGGCGCGATCGGCGCCGCGGTGGGGCTGGGCAGCTATGACGTCGCCGTTCTGATCAGTATCGGAACGCTCCTCACTCTGTGGCTGCTGTCGCGGCTGGAGCAAAAGGATAGCGGGAAGGAGTGATGATCCGGCGGATGCGCGCCACGCGGGATGTGCGCCACACCGGGTGCGCGCCACGCCGGGTGCGCGCCACACCGGGTGCGCGCCACACCGGGTGCGCGCCATACGGGATCCTCCGCTCCACAGGCGAAAGGCGGTATCAGCGATAAGTCGCATCACCCCCGTACAGAGGCGTCATGGCCGGCCCTGAGCCGGCCATCTACCCCGCAACGATCGGGTCACGTGCAACGTGCACGCTCGAACGGGAGCAGATGGCCGGCTCAAGGCCGGCCATGACGCGGCTGTACGGGACCCGGCACCACTACGTCGCACAGCCTTCACTTCTTCCCGCCCGAGCCGCTTCCTACCCGCGCCTGTCCCAACCCAAGCCCTTCCCACCCGCATCTCGCCCAACCGCATCTCGCCCAACCGCATCTCGCCCAACCGCATCCTCGCCCACCGCACACCTCTACCACCGCACACCTCTCCCATCTCCCAACCGCACCTCTCCCACCCGCCCCGCACCCGCCATGTCGTCCCCCTCCGCGCCGCGCATCATCCGTCGCGTCCCCCCCACCCCGCTTCGCACCCGCCGCATCCGAGGCTAAACCCCCCGCATGGCTGCATCCGCCCGTATCCCCAGCGCCGAGGGCGCCTCGCCGGCGATGGCGCAATGGTTCGCCATGAAGGCGGAAAACCCCGATGCGCTGCTGTTCTTCCGCATGGGCGACTTCTACGAACTGTTCTTCGCCGACGCGGAAGCCGCCGCCGCCGCCCTGGACATCGCCCTGACCGCCCGCGGCGAGCACGCCGGCGCCCCCATCCCCATGTGCGGCGTGCCCTTCCACGCCGCCGAATCCTACCTCGCCCGCCTGATCCGCCGCGGCTTCCGCGTCGCCGTCGCCGAACAGATGGAGGACCCGAAAACCCGCACCGGCAAGGCACCGATCCGCCGCCAGGTGGTGCGCCTGGTCACCCCCGGCACCATCACCGAGGAGGCCCTGCTGGAAGGCGGACGCGCCAACCTGCTGCTGGCCCTGGCGCAGGACCGCGAGGGGCTGGGCGCCGCCTGGCTGGACGTCTCCACCGGCCTCTTCGAAACCGCCGCCCTCCCCCACCCCGACCTCCCCGCCCTGCTCGGCCGCCTGGAACCGGCGGAAATCCTCGCCCCCGAGGCACTGAAACTGGGCGACTGGGAGGACAAACGCGCCCCCGAACCGGTGCCTTCCCCGCCGCTGGTGGCCCGCCGTCGCCTGGCCGAGGCGTTCGGCGCCGCCAGCCTGGACGCGTTCGGCACATTCGCCGACACCGAGGCCATCGCCGCTGCCCTGGCGCTGGACTATGTCCGCTCCACCCAGGCCGGGGCGATGCCGCGCCTGGCACGCCCCGCACCGCAGGGCCCCGTCGGCGTGATGAGTCTGGATGCCGCCACCCGCGCCAGCCTGGAAATCCAGCGCGCCCGCGACGGCGGCGCCCATCACACGCTGCTGTCGGCGGTGCAGCGCACGCTCAGCCCGGCCGGCGCGCGCTGCCTGGCCGGCTGGCTGGCCGCACCCCTGACCGACCCGGCGGCGATCGCCGCAAGGCAGGACGCCTGGTCGTGGCTGAACGCCAACCCGGATGCCGCCGCCCGCCTGCGCACCGCCCTGCGCGGCGCCCCCGACCTGGCCCGCGCCCTCGCCCGCCTGTCGCTGAACCGCGGCACGCCGCGCGACCTGGCAGCCCTGCGCGACGGGCTGGCGGCGGCCCGCACCGCGGCGGAGGCGCTGGACGGGTCGGTGCCCCCACTGCTGGCCTCGGCCCGCGCCGCGCTGGCGGTCGATCCGGCGCTGGGCCAGGTGCTGGCGGATGCGCTGGCCGATCCCGCGCCGCACCGGCTGGACGACGGCAACGTCATCCGCGCCGGCTACGACGCCGAACTGGACGCCGAACGCGGGCTGCGCGACGACAGCCGCCGCGTGCTGAGCCAGAAGCAACTGGACTATGCCCAGCGCTACGGCGTCGCCAGCCTGAAGATCAAGCACCACGCGCAGTTGGGCTACATCATCGAAGTGCCCGCGGCCTCGGTGGAAAAGCTGCGCGACAACCCGGAACTGACGCTGCGCCAGGGCATGGCCAACGGCGCGCGTTTCACCACGCCCGACCTGTCGGAACTCGACCGGCGCATCACCGAGGCCGGCGACCGCGCCACCAAACGCGAACGCGCGGTGTTCGGGCACCTGGTCGCCACCGCCCTGCACCACGCCGACACCCTGGCCGCCTGCGCCGACGCGCTGGCGCTGCTGGATACCGCGCAATCCGCGGCGAAGCTGGCCGAACCCGGGACGTGGTGCCGCCCGCACGTGACCGACGGCGACGAATTCCTGGTCCGGTCCGGCCGCCACCCGGTCGTGGAAGCCGCGCTGGCCGGCCATGCCGCCTTCGTGCCCAACCATTGCGACCTGTCATCCGACCGCCGCGTGCTGCTGCTGACCGGCCCCAACATGGCCGGCAAGTCCACCTTCCTGCGGCAGAACGCGCTGATCGCCGTGCTGGCCCAGGCCGGCCTGCCGGTGCCGGCGGAAAGCGCGGAACTCGGCGTGGTGGACCGGCTGTTCAGCCGCGTCGGCGCGGCCGACGACCTGGCGCGCGGCCGGTCCACCTTCATGGTGGAAATGACGGAAACCGCCGCCATCCTGCACCAGGCCGGCCCACGCTCGCTGGTGGTGGTGGACGAGATCGGCCGCGGCACAGCGACGCTGGACGGGCTGGCCATCGCCTGGGCGGTGCTGGAGGCGCTGCACTCCGCCGCCCGCTGCCGTACGATTTTCGCCACACATTTTCATGAGCTTGCGGAACTTGCGGACCGTCTTCCGCGACTCAAGCCGCATACGATGCGGGTGAAGGAATGGAAAGGCAGCGTCGTGTTCCTGCATGAAGTGGCCGAAGGCGCCGCCCGCCGGTCCTGGGGCGTCCACGTGGCCGAACTGGCCGGGGTGCCGGCGCCGGTGGTGCGACGCGCCGCTTCCCTGTTGGCGGCACTGGAAAAACAGGGCGGGCCGCTGTCCGCGGGATCGCCGCTGGGGGCGCTGCCACTGTTCGCCGCCGCAACGGAACCCGACGCGCCGCCGCCGGAAAACGATACGGACACGGTTCATGCCGCGCTGGCGGAAGTCGACCCCGACCGGATGACGCCGCGTGAGGCATTGGAGACACTCTATCGCCTGAAGGCTTTGCTTCCTGTTTCCGTAGCCGACGACAGCTAGTACCATCCCCCCATGCTCAGTCCCTCTGCCCTGCCGAAAGCACCCGAGGCCGCCGCGGCGATCCTCTCGGACTCCCTGTCCGCCCTGGTCAGCGAGCGGGGATCCGTGCCCCGCGATGCGGCGCTGGGCGCCTTCCGCCGCCATCTGGCACGCATCCAGAACTATGTTCGGAACGCGTTCGAGCAGGAACAGCTCACCGGCCTGCAATCCGCCCGGCTGCTGGGCAAGCTGGTCGATGGCGTGATCGCCGCGCTGTACGATCACGCCACCACCGATACCGGCTTCGGGGAGCCGGACCATCTGGCCGTGGCCGCCACCGGCGGGTACGGCCGCGGCGTCCTGGCCCCGTTCAGCGATATCGACCTGCTGTTCCTGATCGACGACGAGCCGTCCGAGGACGTGCGCCAGGTCATCGAGTACATGCTGTACTTCCTGTGGGATCTCGGCCTGAAGGTCGGCCACGCCACGCGCTCGATCGAGGACTGCCTGGTGGAAGGCGGCAAGGACACCACGATCCGCACCGCGCTGCTGGATGCCCGCTACCTGGCCGGCGACAACACGCTGTTCACCGACTTCCACCAGCGTTTCCGGGCCGCCTGCAAGGAGGCCGGGGTCGAGGAATACGTCGCGCAGAAGCAGGCCGAACGCGCCGCGCGCCACCGCCGCTACGGCGACAGCCCGTTCATGGTGGAGCCGAACGTCAAGGAAGGCCGCGGCGGGCTGCGCGACGTGCAGACGCTGTACTGGATCGCCCGCTATGTGTATGACACGCAGACCATGGGCGAACTCGCCGATGTGGGCGACGTCCTCGGCCACGCCGAGGCGCGGCATGGCCGGCGCGCCTGGGAGTTCCTGTGGACCGTCCGCTTCCACCTGCACTACGTCGCGGGCCGGGCGGAGGAACGGCTGACCTTCGATCTGCAACCGGTGGTCGGTGCGCGCATGGGCTACACGCGGCACGGCATGCAGGAAGGCGTGGAACGTTTCATGCGCCACTACTTCCTCACTGCCCGCGAAGTGGTGCGCCTGACCCGCATCCTGGAACCGGGCATCCTGCGGGAGGCGCTGGGCCCGCCGGCGGTGGCGAAACAGACCGACCGCGCGCTGGTGAAGGCCGGTTTCGTGCTGGCGGAAGGCAAGCTGATGCCCGCCGCCGACCGGGACTTCGATGTGGATCCGTTGCAGATGCTGCGCATTCTGCAGGTGGCGCGCGATCGCAACCTGGAACTGCATCCGCTCGCGCTGCGCGGGATGATCCAGAACGAACGCCGGGCGATCGGCCTGCGTGGCGACCCGCAGGCCGCTTCGATCTTCATGGACCTGCTGTGCGGCCGCGAGCCGGAGCGACACCGCGGCGGCCCGCATGCCGGCGGCCATCGTCCGGACGGCGCCCGCTGGCTTTCCATCCTGAACGAAACCGGCCTGCTGGGCCGCTTCCTGCCGGACTGGGCGCGCATCGTCGGGCAGATGCAGTTCGACACGTACCACATCTACACCGTCGATGAGCACACGATCGAAGCGGTGCGCGTGCTCAACGCGATCGAGCGCAAGGAACTGGCGCAGATCGCACCGGTCGCGTCCGAAGTGGTGGACCACCTGCAATCGCGCCGGGCGCTGTACCTGGCGATGATCCTGCACGATATCGCCAAGGGCCGCGGCGGCGATCATTCCGTGATCGGTGCCGATGTGGCGATGGAGGTGGGGCCGATGCTTGGCCTGACCGCCGAGGAAACGGAAACCGTCTCCTGGCTGGTGCTGCATCACCTGCTGATGAGCCAGACCGCGTTCAAGCGCGATATCGACGATCCCAAGACCATCCTGGACCTGGCGGAAACCATCCAGTCGCCCGAGCGCCTGCGCCTGCTGCTGGTGCTGACCGTCGCCGACATGCGGGCGGTGTCGCCCAAGGTGTGGAACGGCTGGAAGGCGGCGCTGCTGCGCGAACTCTACATGCGCGTGGCCGAGGTGCTGGCCGGCGGCCTGTCCACCACCGAACGCGACGTGCGCGTGCAGCGGGCCAAGGAAGCGGCGGCCGGCCTGCTGTCCGACTGGCCGGAGGAGGAAATCACCCGCTTCACCGACCTGGGCTATGCCGGCTACTGGCTGGGCTTCGATCCGGAGACCCACGCGCGGCACGCCCGCCTGGTGCGCGATGCGGAATCACGCCATGCGCCGCTGACCGTGGCGACACAGCCCCTGCCGGCCCGCGCCGTGACCGAGGTGACGGTGTACTGCGCCGACCATGCCGGCCTGTTCAGCAAGATCTCCGGCGCGCTGGCGGTCGCCGGGGCGTCGATCGTGGATGCGCGCATCCATACGCTGACCAACGGCATGGCGCTGGACACATTCTGGATCCAGGACGCCGCCGGCGGCACCTTCGACGCGCCGCACCGGTTGGCCAGGCTGTCCGTGGTAATCGAGCAGGCTTTGTCGGGCCGCCTGCGGCTGACCACCGAAATCCGCAAGCTGTCGAAGTCGTTGCTGGGGCGTCGCATGCGGGCGATTCACGTGCCGCCGCGGGTGGTGGTGGACAACCACGCGTCCCACACCCACACCGTGCTGGAGGTGAACGGCCGCGACCGCCCCGGCCTGCTGCACGACGTCACCGCGGCGATCAGCGACCAGGGGCTGCAGATCGCGTCCGCGCATGTCACCACCTACGGCGTACGGGCCGTGGACGTGTTCTATGTGAAGGACGTGTTCGGGCTGAAGGTGGAGAACGAGCGCAAGCTGGCGAAGCTGCGCGAAACGCTGCTGCAGGCGCTGGAACCGCCGCCCGAGGAGGCGGCTCCCGAACCGCCGGTGCCGACGCCGATCCGCGCGCGGCGGCGTGCGGCGGGGTAATCGACGAGACGGAAACACGAGCGTCCCGGACAAGCGGGCGCGCCGGACACATGGGCGCGCCGGACACTGGGCAATTCCCGGACATCTGGGCGCCACAGACACGCGGGTGTCCCGGACACGTGAGCGCCACAGACACGTGGGCGTCCCGGTTGTAGGCGATGCCGGGGCGGCGGTTGACGCGTTCAGGCTGAGCGGCCGAAGCCTGTCGCAAACTCCATCACGCTGCCTACCCGCACGGCTGCAAGCCCCGCCGTCGCAGCGATCGTCTCGTCCTGTTGATCGGCGGCGAGCAGGCAGCATCGGGACGGCTCCAGGCTCCAACGCCGCAGGAAGTCGGCCCAGGACCGATCCCATTCAGCACGCTGGTGCGCCCTGTCCCCGGCCTCCAAGACAGTGGGGGGGCACCACAGATCGTCAATAACGCCACCTTGCGCGCGCACCATCGCAACGGCGTCCTGCACGGGCGGAGAACGCGCGGCGTCACCGAATGGGTTCGTCATCAGCAGGAACACGTGGCGCCCGGCATCGGCGATGGCGCGGAGCGCCGGAATCGACTCCGGAATGCAACCAGCACCGGCGCCCTCCGCCAACCGCCCGGAACCGATCACAAGGGCCTGCGGTACCAGCACGGCGCTTCTTTGCAGGCGGGCCGGCAACCCGGTTTGCGCACGTGCCAGGTCGGCCGGAATCCCGATATCGATGAAATAGCCGTCCGCCGCCGTCCCGCGCAGCACACCGCGGGCCGCCAGCGCCGGCATCACGTCGCGTTCCAGTGAACAGACCGGTGTCACGTCCGCAAGCACACGCCGATCGAACAGGTAAACGCCGGCGTTGATGGTTCCCGGCAAGACGCTGCCGTGTCCTGCACTGGGGCGCTCGCGGAAGGCAATGACTTCGATCGCGTTCGGTTTCCACCACGCCGTAGCGCGACGCGTCATCGAGCCGCCGCAACAGCATGCGGCCGACCGTGTCCTGGGAATCCTGCGCTGCGTCGGCGAACAGGCGCGCCAGGTTGCAGTCCAGCCAGGAATCGCCGTTGCACAGCAGGAACCGTTCCGCCAGGTGCGCCCGGGCGTTATGCAGCGCGCCCCCGGTGCCGGCCGGCTGGTCCTCGCGGACGCAGGTGATCTGCAGCGGCTTCGGCAGGGTGTGGCGGATGGCCGGCAGGGCGGCTTCGACCGTTTCGCTCAGATAGCCGGTCAGCAGCAGCACGTCTTCGATGCCGAACCGTGTCAGTTCGCGCAGCACCCAGGCGAGAAAAGGGCGGTCGCCGCAGGTCAGCAGCGGTTTCGGCGTGGTATCGGTCAGCGCGCCGAGCCGGGTGCCGCGGCCCCCGACCAGGATGGCGGCCTGGCGAACGGGCGAAAGCGCGCTCACGCCCGGTTTCCGTCGTGGGGCCATTCGCCGGCATGACCGGCAACGGTTCGCCTATGGGCCCGATCCATCAGCATCGGCACACTAGAAAATCTTCCACCCTTCGGTGCCGTGTCGTGTGAAATGACAGGTCATGACCTGGCCATCCTGTCGCGACAGGGCACGAACGACATGCACCCGCCGTTCCGGCGGCACCATGAACGTGACGAAACCACCGCCGCCGGCGCCGGACACCTTGCCCGCCAGTGCGCCGGCATCCAGTGCCGCCTGCACCACGCCATCGATGTGGCTGTTGCTGACATTGTCGGCCAGGCGCTTCTTCGCGTCCCAGCTCTTGCGCATGCAGGCGGCGTAGCGTGCGAAGTCGCCCTTCAGCAGATACTCCTTCATCAGGAACGCATCTGCCTTGATGGCGTGCATCGACTCCAGCGTGGTGCCGCGCTGGCGTGTCAGGTTGTCGCTCTGCTCCTTGATGATGTGTGCCGACGACCGCGACACGCCGGTGTTGAACAACACCAGCGATGTTTCCATTTCGGACAGGATCCAGTTCTTCACCCGCAAAGGGTTGACGATGACCCGATCATCCGGATGGAACTCCATGAAGTTCACACCGCCGAACGTGGCCGCGTACTGATCCTGTCGCCCGCCCCCCAGGCCGGCATCAAGACGTTCGATCTCGAACGCCAGGTGCGCGATTTCGTATTCGCCCAGCGGCAGGTTCAGCCATTCGGTGAACGCCTTGAGCAGTGAAACGACCATTGTGGAGGAGGTACCCAGGCCGGAGCCGGGCGGTGCGTCGCAAAACGTTGTGATTCGACACGGAAGCGGCTGGCCGTCGTTGAACTGCCGCACGACGCGCCGGTACACCGCGCGGTGCAGGATCATCGGGTCGGCGATTTCCAGGGCTTCGGCGGCGTCCGTCTCCAGGCGGCCGCCGACATCGGGTGCGACGAAGGTAACGCGCCCGTCCTCGGTGGGCTGGATCACGGTATAGGCGTAGAGATCGATGGTGGCGTTGAGCACGGCTCCGCCGTGCTCGTCGCAATAGGGCGAGACATCGGTGCCGCCTCCGGCCAGACCCAGGCGGAGCGGCGCACGCGAGCGGATGATCATGGCAGGGCAACTTCCTCCGCTTGCGCCGGCGCCGGCATGCCGAGCAGCGCGTCGAAACCGCGCAACTTTTCCGGCCAGGAAAAGTGGTGAACGATGCGCGCCCGCGCCGCCCGGCCCAGTGCCACCCCCTGTTCAGTGGCGGTCTGCAGGCAGGCAGCGGCCAGGTCCTCGGGTGTTTCCGCCATCAGCACGTCGGTACCGGGTTCTGCGTCGATGCCTTCCAGCGCGTCTCCGGTGACGACCACGGGGCGGCCCATGGCCATCGCCTCCAGCACCTTGTTCTGGATTCCGCGGGCGATGCGCATCGGCGCGACACCGGCGGTGCAGTGGGCCAGGTATGGGCGCACATCCGGCACCCGGCCGGTGACGAACACGCCCTGGTTCGCGGCCAGGGCCTGGACTGCGGGGGACGGGCTGGAGCCCACGATATGGAACGTCGCGGTTGGCGCGGTCCGGCGTATGATCGGCAGGATGGTTTCCGCAAACCACACCACGGCATCGACGTTGGGCGGATAATCCATGGTTCCGGTGAAGACGAAATTCAGCCGGTCCGTGGGATACGGCGCCTCGAAGGTCTGGGCCGGATCGAAATAATCGTGATCGACTCCGCTGCCGACCGAGCGAATCCTGTCGGCACAGGCGGGATGCATGCCGGCAAAGAGCGAGGCCTCCTCACGAGAGACGAAGGTGCTCCAGTCACACTCGCGGGCGATGCGGGCTTCCAGCCGGGCGGTCCGACGCCACTCCCGTGCGTGCACCCAGCGCATCGCGCCCGTTCCGGTGCGGGCATAGGCCCGCCACTTCTCCGAGTCGACGTCGGCCAGATCGACCAGACACACGCGTTCCTGGCCGCGCAGGTCCAGAACGTAGGGAGCCATATTGGATGAGCAGACGAAAATTGCCTCCGGCCTGATATCGCGCAGAACGCCACGCACCCAGGCGGCCAGGCCGCGGTGACGGTAGAATGTGACACTGAGAGCCTCGCCGGTCAGCAGGCCGGTCAGGCAGGTAACCCTGGCGCGCCGGCGATCCAGCGTGGCGAAATACGAAGTGGTGCACAGCGCCTGCACGGTCGGCACGTGTTCCAGATCACGCGGATCGTCCACGAGGCAGCCAAGATGAATGTCATACGAGCGCCGCAGATGACGGAGAATCTGCAGCGGCCGGATCTTCTCCCCCTTGTGCGGCGGATAGGGGATGCGCTGGGTCAGGAACAGCAGGTTGGGCATTCGGAAGCGACATGAAATGGTGACGGACACGGCCGGACCGATCCGCACGCTGTCGAACCAGTTGCCGACTTTGTTACGCGGTTTCCCCATTCCGGGTAAAGCACTTTGGGCAACCGTCGCATTCACGCCCCGCCGTGCGCGCGCTATACTCCGCCGTGTTGGGGACTGGCGATCCGGCATGCGTCCGACCGGGGGAGGTGCCGGCTGCTTCCCGACGATCCGGTCTTGCGCCTGGCTGCACTGCCTTGCATCGCCCTGCATCAGGCCGGCCGAACCTTGCGCCCCGGGGCGTCACGACATGGAGGGAAACGGACTTGAC
Organism: uncultured Alphaproteobacteria bacterium; assembly: GCA_963721065.1. Taxonomy (GTDB): domain Bacteria; phylum Pseudomonadota; class Alphaproteobacteria; order Acetobacterales; family Acetobacteraceae; genus CAWBLP01. The sequence continues at coordinate 876,939 of CAVRHO010000002.1, read as the reverse complement.
CGAACAGCAAGCGGCGTCTGACGGCGCCCGGGTCGAGCAACTCGAGGCCCTGGTGTCCCGCCTGCGTCATGACCTGCGTGGCGTCATTACGCCCGCGGCCCTGGTGGGGGACCAGTTGCGTGTTCACAAGGATCCCGCAATGCAGCGGGCCGGCACACGGATCGGCGAGATGGTGGACCGGGTGCTGCAGACGCTGGACGAGACATACCGGCATGTGCCGCCGCGGGACTCGCGCGCCGGGCCGGTGCTGGGCTACAGCAAGGACGGCCAGCCCGTCCCCAAGCGTTCGCGCTGACAGCGCCTGGGGCAGAAGCCGCCGCGCCGTGCCGGGGTGCGCGCGCCGGATTCAGCGAACGCAGGCGGTCATGCCCCCACGCGGTGCGTCTTCGCCCGCCCCGCGGGCCGCGCCCGGCACGGTAACGCCGCGCGTTGGGCAGACGCAAAGCCGGCTGGCATGAGCGCCCGCCCTCCGTTGCCTTCTACCCCAGCCGCCGGAACTTGAGCAGCGAACGCAGATTGTCCGGCCGCGGCTTGTCCGGCCAGGTGGTCGGCCAGTTGGTCCACGAGACCTCGCCCACATACAGATCGCCCCGGCTGTCCACCGCCAGGCCGTGCGGTGCCATGAACTCGGTCGGCCCCACGCCCGGGCCCAGGCCGCCCAGCCGGGCAATCCGCTTGCCGGTATTGTCCACGATGCTCACCCGCGGCCCCAGGTTCGGCACATTGCGGTTCACCGGCATGCCGGGGCCAAGCTCGCCGATGTAGCAGACCGGGCACCTCCCCGGCGGCATGAACAGGCCGCAGGGGCGGTGCAGGTTGTTCCACTGGGTCTCGTAACGGCCGTTGCCGTCGAACACCTGCACGCGGTGGTTCTCGCGGTCGGCGACATACACCCAGCCATCCGCATCGCAGGTGATGTTGTGCACGATGTTGAACTCGCCCGGATCGGTGCCGGGCTCGCCCCAGGACATCAGCAGCCGGCCGTCGGGCGAATACTTGTGCACCCGGGCGTTGCCGTAGCCGTCCGATACGTACAGGTCACCCTGCGGCGACAGTGCGGTATGGGTGCAGCGGTGGAACGGTTCGCCGCTCATATACGGTGCCGGCTTGCCCGGGATTCCCAGCGTCAGCAGCACCTTCCCCTCCAGCGTGCACTGCCGGACCGAGTGGTCACCGTCATCGGTCAGCCAGATCGTATCATCCGGCCCCATGTGCACGCCGTGCGCGCGGGGAAACACGCCTTCGCCCCAGGCGCGCAGGAAGTTGCCGTCACGGTCGAACACGATCATCGGGTGTTCGCCACGGTTGAACACATAGACGTTGTCGTTGCGATCGACGCCGACACCGCCGATTTCCTTGAACGACCAGCCGGGCGGCAGCTTCGCCCAGTTCTCCACCGGTTCGTAGGTGTATTCGCCGTTGCCGACGGTAACCATGGCGCTTCTCCCCGATTATGCGGCTTGCAGCAGCCTGTCACGAAGCCTGTAGGAACGCCAGTTGGCGGCCGCAGCGCCGCAAGTCACGCCGCCGCGTGTCACACCGCCACGTTTCGCACTGCCACCTGCCACACCGCCACCTGCCACACCGCCACGGGTCACACTGCCACGGGTCACACTGCCACGGGTCACACTGCCACGGGGCGCTGCACCCTGCGACGTGGTTTCGACACCGGCGCCGCCCGCCGTACCAGCGCCTGCACCGCGGCCTGCCGCTGCTCCGCCTGGCGCGCCAGCGTCCCGGTTGTCGCGAACGCGTCAAGCGCGCCCCGTCCCAGTTGCTCACGGAGGTTGCGGTCGCGCACCAGGCGGCTGAGCGCGTCGTACCAGGCCTCGGCCCGGTTCGCCACCAGCACGCCGCCCGGCCCGTCGGCCAGGGAGCCGCGGTAAACGGCCACGTCGGAGGCAAGCACCGCCAGGCCGAGCGCCGCATAGTCCAGCGTTTTCAGGGCCGACTTGCAGCGGTTGAATGGTGTGTCCGCCAGCGGCGCCAAGCCAATGTCCCAGGCGGGCTGATGGACCAGCCAGTTGACGAAGCCGGGATAGGACCCGGCCGCGGTCACCGGCAGGCCCGGTCGGGTGATCCAGTCAGGCAGGTCCGGCTGAGTCGTGACTCCCAGCAGGTCGATGGCGATACGGCTGCCGAACGCCGCATGCAGCCGTTCCAGTGCCGGCTTGACGAGGGCGAAATCCCCCTGGTGTGTGCTCGTGCCCATGCACAGGATGCGCACCGGGCCCTGCCGTGGCCGCGGGTCGCGCGGCGGTGCGACCCACAGCCGCTCATCCAGCCCGTTCGGCACCACGCGCGCATCCGGCCGCACCGATGCCACCCGCGTGGCCAGCGCATTTGTGGAGACCCACACCGCATCCGCCGCGCGCAACAGGTGCTGCACCAGTTTCGCCTTCGGCCGCAATTCCCCGGCATCGGGATGCCCCGGCGGGATATGCAGCAGGTCGTCATCCATGTCGTAGAGCAGCGTGGCGCCGGTGCTGCGGCAATGGGCCGCCAGCGCATCGGCCGCCGCCGCGGTCGGCACCGCATAGCGCTGGGTGGCGACGATGTCGGCACGATAGTGTTGCGCCGTGTCGGCGTCGGCCAGCACCACGTCGCAACCATTGGCGATCGCCGGATGATCGAACGGCAGCAACAGCCGGATCGACGCACAGGGGGTCGGCGGGCCGCCGTCATACCGTTCCGGCACCACCACGATCGCGGTGCGCCCCGGCCGGCGGAGATCGATCATCGATCGCCGCACCGCAGGGGCGGCAAGCGCGGGCCGCAGATACGCCTCCGCATAGAAATCCGGGGAGGCGACCGGCGTGCCAGGCTTGCGCGGCGCCGGGCGGCGCAGGGCCGAACGAACGGCCTCGAAGGCATCCAGCCACGCGGTCGCCGAGGCCCGCGGATCGACCAGCCACGACAGCGGACGCCCTTCCAGCCGCTCGGGAAACGCGCCAATGCGACTGGCAACGACAGGCAGGCCGGCCGCGATGGCCGCGCTCAGCGTGTAGCTGTAGGTCTCCGGCCATTGCGCCGGAAACCAGATCAGGTGCGGCTTCACCCTGGCCAGCAGAGCAGGTAGCTCGTGCTCCTGGTATTTTCCGGTGACGATCAGTTTTTTGCTGGCGCCGGCCGGCAGGTCGTGCTCGGCGTAGCCGACAAGGTGGAATTCGAACGCCGCACGATCGGCCGCCTCGGCGACCGAAATGACGGTGTGCGCGCCCTTCTGCGGCGCCAGCACGCCCACCACCGCCACACGCAACCTGCCGCCCTGCAATTTCGGCGGGTGCATGGGCCAGGGGCGAGCCACCACGGCCTCATGCGGCACGACAAGCGCACGCTCGGCCAGCCCGTAACGGGCAAGTCGGTCCCTGGCGTCCCGGCTGGGGCAGATCACCCGTTCGGCTTCGCGGAACAGCCAGGCGAACCGGCTGCGCCAGGCCAGGATGTCGCGCGCACCGTGCGACGGCGTGTCGGCGATGCAGGCATTGCAGGTGGCCGGCCCGGGTTCGCCGCAATACTGCGCTTCCTTCCACGGCAGCAGGTTCACTTGCGGGCACAGCGGGAAGTAGTCGTGCACCGTCACGTCGAACGGCACGCCCAGCCTGTGCAGCAGTTTCCGCACGTCCAGGTCCATGCCGAGCAGATGGTGGATGTGCACGCGGGAGACCCCGCAGGCGCGCAGGACCTGCGCCATGTCGGCGACACGTTCCTCAGGCAGGCTGAGTTCCGGGTGGCCGGGGATGGACGGCAAACACAGCGTGACTCCGCGCGCGCCTGGCTGCAGCAGCAGCACGTGAGCCTTGCCGGAGAGGCGTTCCACCAGACCATCGATGTGCTGTCGCACGCCGCCGCCGAGCTCGTGCGACAGCATCAGGATCACCGGCAACTCCGACTCATTCAGCAGGGCCGCCGTGACGGCAAAGCGGCACGGCCCGATCGCATCGCGTCTCACATGCCGGTCGATGAGGCGCCGGTAGCCGGGATAGTGGGCCTCCAGCGTGTCCAGGCCGCGTTCGGAGAGTCCTTCCGATTCCGCGCCGAAGCTGACGGATCCTTCGTGAAACACGAAGGTGTCGCAGGCCAGCACGTGGCGCCAGCCGCGCACGCTGGCGCGCAGGCAGAAATCGTTCTCCTCGCCATAGCCGCGGCCGAACCTCCGCGCGTCGAACGGCCCGACCTCATCCAGCGCGGCGCAGCGGATATACATGCAGAAGCCGACCGTGGTCGGCAGCGCGATGCTGCGCCCGGCATTCACCCTGGCGCACGCGGCGTCCACCTGCGCCAGGGTCATGCCGAACGGGATCGGGCTGCCCGCCTTGCGCGGATAGCCGCAGATGGTCGCGTTGTTGGAAAACGGCGATACCGAAGCGATACGCGGCGCCGCATAGGCCTGCGCCGCCAGCCGGCGCAGCCATCCGGCGGGCACCTCGGTGTCGCTGTTCAGCAGCGCCACATCGTGTCGGCCTGCCGCCTCCATGCCGCGGTTCACCGAGGCGACGAACCCCAGGTTGCGCCGGTTACGCAGCAGCGTGATCCGGCCGGACGCGGCCAAGCCTTTCAGCCAGTCCGACAATGCGCGTTCCGGCGAATGGTCGTCGATCACGATGATACGGCCCGGTGGCCGCTCGACATCGGCCAGCACGCTGTCCAGGCAGCGGCGGGTGGCCGCCAGTCCGCGATAGACCGGGATCACCACATCCACCGCGATGTCGGCCGGGCAGGCAAACGGGGCGGCGGTGGACGGCAGGTAGTCGCGGATGTTGATGGTCGGCTCGGTCAGCCAGCCCCGGCGGGCGCCGACATGAATATGGTGCAGCAGGGGATTGTGGGCGGCCTCGGGATGCTCCTCGGCATACCAGGAGGCGTCGAACCGCGGGTGCGGGTTGCGCAGTTCCGCTGCGCCGGCGCTCAGGTAATGCAGCAGCGGCACCATGCCGCTGGCGGCGACGTCCGGGTAGTGCTCGCGGTACCAGGCACTGTCGAACCACCGGTTGGGGTCACGCCCCTCGGCGGCGCCCCAGGTCAGGAAGTGGGTGAGCGGATCAACGCCGCCCGCCGCGACATCGCGATAGCGCACCCGGTACCAGTCGGGATCGAACAACCCGCCGAGATTGGGCCCGAGCGGTGCCAGCGCCCCGCCCATCATCGTTTCGGGCGTCGGTGCCGGGGGTGGTAGATGAGCCATTCAGTCGGAAGTCCCTGGTGGTCCGGCGACAGTCGGCACCGTTGCCACGATGCTGCGCGAAGATGCCAGCGCTGCCCCGACTTGCCGTACCAAGTCAAGGATATAGACAACGCGATGCCGTGCCGCATCAATGCCGAACGATCACGGATCGTATCCTGTAACGGTGCATCTTGCCCAGGCGGCGGCCCGGGCACAGAGTCGCCGCAAACAAGGGGTGCAAGAGATGGATTATGACCTGTTCGTCATCGGCGGTGGTTCCGCCGGCGTGCGCTGTGCGCGCATCGCCGCGGGGCACGGGGCGCGTGTCGGTATCGCCGAGGAACGGTTCTGGGGCGGCACCTGCGTCAATGTCGGCTGCGTGCCGAAAAAGCTGCTGGTGCAGGCCGGCGAATACGGCGCCTGGGCCGAGGACGCGGCCGGGTTCGGCTGGACCATCCACAAGGGGCCGCATGACTGGCGCAAATTGATCGAGGCCAAGGATCACGAGATCGGCCGGCTGAACGGAATCTACCGCCGCCTGCTCGACAACGCCGGGGCACAGATCTTCGACGCGCGCGCAACCTTCATCGACCCGCACACGCTGGAGGTCGGCGGCAAGCGGATCACCGCGGAGCGGATCGTGATCGCCACCGGCGGCCATCCGGAACGGCCGCCGATTCCCGGCGCGGAGCTGGGGATCATTTCGGATGACGCGTTCTACCTGCCGCACATGCCGAAGCGGGTGGCGATCGTCGGCTCGGGCTACATCGCGGTGGAGTTCGCCGGCATCTTCCAGGCGCTGGGCGCCGAGACGCACCTGATCTACCGCCAGCCGCTGCCGCTGCGCGGCTTCGACCACGACCTGCGCGATGCCCTGGCCGAGGCGCTGGGCGCGCACGGCATCGCCCTGCATCCCGGCTGCCGGCCGGTGCGCGTAGAGGAGAAGGGTAAGCACCGCGTGCTGACCTTCGGCGAGGGGCAGCACCTGCAGGCCGACCTGGTGTTCTTCGCCACCGGCCGCCGCCCGGCGACCCGCGGCCTGGGGCTGGAGCAGGCGGGCGTGACGGTCAATGCGTCCGGCGCGGTGGTGGTGGATTCGCACCTGCGCACCAGCCAGCCGCATATCTATGCCATGGGCGACGTCACCGACCGGGTGAACCTGACCCCGGTGGCCACCGCCGAGGGACATGCGCTGGCCGATTCGCTGTTCGGCGGCCGGCCGCGCACGATCTCGCTGCTGAACGTGCCGTCGGCCGTGTTCTCCACGCCGCCGATCGGCACGGTGGGGATGACCGAGGAACAGGCGGCGGCGCGTGGTCCGGTCGATGTCTATGTCACCAAGTTCACGCCGATGCGGCACACCCTGTCGGGCCGGTCGCGCAAGGCGATGATGAAGCTGGTGGTGGACCAGGCCAGCCAGAAGGTGGTGGGCGCCCACATGCTGGGCGAGGACGCACCCGAGATCATCCAGGGCATCGCGATCGCCGTGGTGATGGGCGCAACCAAGGCGGACTTCGACCGCACGATCGGCATCCACCCCACCGCGGCCGAGGAATTCGTCACCCTGCGCACCCGCACGCGCACCACGGGGGTGGCGAAGGCGGCGGAGTGAGGCCGGGGCGTTGGCGCAAATCGTGGGTGCGGGCGTTGGGTGTGGGGCGTTGGGTGTGGGGCGTTGGGTGTGGGGCGTTGGGTGTGGGGCGTTGAGTGTTGGTGCGGCCCGCGCCGCACCGGCGTCTAATCCGCATCATTATGATGCGGACAGGCACCGCTCCTTCGCGTCATGGCCGGGCTCGACCCGGCCATCTGCCCCCGACAGCGCGTGTTCCGTTGCATCCCGACCCGATCGTTCCGGTGTCGATGGCCGGGTCAAGCCCGGCCATGACATGACGTGAGGGGCACCGGCCATGGTGAGGGGAACCGGCCATGGTGAGGGGAACCGGCCATGGTGAGGGAAACCGGCCACGACATGAAAAGCCACCCACCACGTCGTTGCACCGGCAGCCTGTCGCTATGCCCCCCGCTGCCGCCAGCGCGTCCAGGCGAACCGGCCCACCGCAAGCACCACCAGCGCGGCAATGCCGTAGTCGAGGTAGTGAAACACCGCATGCAGCCGCGGATCGCTGCTCCATTTGTCGCCCAGCAGCATGCCGATATACGCAAGCAGGAAGCACCACGGCCACGAACCGACGAACGTGTAGATGTGGAACCGTAGCTGCGGCATATGCGAAATGCCCGCCGGCAACGCAATGAACGTGCGCACCACCGGCAGCATCCGGGCGATCAATACGGCAACGTTGCCGAACCGGGCGAAGAACCAGTCCGCCCGCTCCAGGTCGTGCCGCGTCAGCAGAACGTATTTTCCCCAGCGCTCGATCGCCTGGCGCCCGCCATACCGCCCCACCGCATAGGCGATCGCCGACCCGACATTGCAGCCCAGCGCCCCGAACGTCGCCACCAGGAACAGGCTCATCTCGCCACGCGAAACCAGGAACCCGGCGAACGGCAGGATGATCTCCGACGGCAGTGGAATACAGGCGGATTCCAGGGCCATCAGCCCCACCAGCCCGCCATAGCCAGCCGCCGTCAAAACCGAAATGATCGTCTGTGCCAGAATCCCGGCGACGCTGCCGCCCATGCGCTGGTGCCCACCCCTGGTGAAATCGTCAGGTCCCCGAAATCCTCAGCTACCCGTGGCGCGCAGCACAGGCCGCCCCCGGCGCCCCGCCGCCCCGCTACGCCGGCGGACGGTACCAGCTCGGCCGCCGCTTCTCGCGGAACGCCGTGGTGCCCTCATGCCCCTCGGGGGAGAAGCGCTGGGTCCAGCTCTCATGCGCCAGCATCGTCATCGCCCGCTCGTCCAGCAGCAGGCCGTTGGCGCCCAGGAAGCTGTGCTTCGTCATTGCGATCGCCCCCGGCGCACTGAGGAAGATCGCGTCCAGCACCTCGGCCAGCTTCGCCTCCAGCTTGTCGGCCGGCACCACCTCGTGCACCAGGCCGATCCGCATCGCCTCGTTCGCGTCGAACCGCTCCCCGGTCAGCGCATAGCGCCGCGTGTGCCGCAGCCCCATCGCCTGCACCATGTGGGTGGAGATCGGCGTCGGCGCCACGCCCACCCGCACTTCGGTGATGCCGAACAGCGCCGCGGGCGTGGCCAGCGCCACATCGACGCAGCACACGATGCCGCAGCCGCCGCCGAAACAGGCGCCCTGCACCAGCGCGATGGTCGGCTTGGGGAACTCGTTCAGCAACTGCATCGCCCGCGTGGTGGCCATCGATGCGGTGAAGTTCTGGTCCGGCGGATAGTTGGCGGCCCGGCGCAGCCAGTTGATGTCCGCACCCGCCTGGAAGTGCTTGCCGGCACCGCGGATCACCAGGCAGCGCACCGCCGGGTCCGACGCCAGTTTCTCCAGCCCGGCGATCAGCTCGCCCAGCAGGTCCTCGTTGTAGGCGTTGCCGACCTCCGGCCGGTTCAGGGTAACGGTCGCGACACCGCGCGTGTCGATGTCCAACAGGACGAGACCGGTCGAAGAGTGCTGGCTCATGATGCCACCTTGGCTGGATCGGTATTGGCGCCGCACACCAATACCCCCACGCGGGCATCGGTGGGAGGGGTGAAGCGGCCGGATATCAGCGCCGCCAGTGCGGTCGCCCCGCCCGGTTCGGCAATCAGCCGGAACGTGTCCCACAGGCGGCGCTGTGCCTCGCGGATGGCGTCGTCCGGCACCAACACCGCCGCGGAGACGAAACGCTGCGCCAGCGGGAACATCAGCCCGCCGACCCGGCGGGCCCCCAGGCTGTCCGCCGCCAGCCCACCCACCGGCGCATCGACCGGGGCGCCCGACTGCAACGCGGTGTGCAGGGTGGGACAACCCTCCGGCTCCACGCTCACCACCGCGGCACTGCCGGCATACCAGGCGGCCATGCCGCCGATCAGCCCGCCGCCGCCGGTGGCGACCAGGATGTGGGTCAGCTCCGGCGCGTCCTGCTCGAACTCCCGCGCCACCGTGCCCTGGCCGGCCAGCACGTCGGCGTGATCATAGGCGTGCACGTCCAGCGCATCGGTCTCCGCCTGGCGGGCGCGGCAGGCGGCCAGCGCCTCGGCATAGGTCTCACCCACTTGTGTTGTCCGGGCGCCGTAGCTGCCGATCCGGGCGACCTTGGCCGCCGGGGTCAGCGTCGGAACGAAGATTTCCGCCGGCACGCCAAGGCTGCGGGCGGCATACGCCACCGCAGCCCCATGGTTCCCGCCGGACGCCGCCACCACGCCGGCCGCCGGGATCGTGCCGGACAGCAAACGGTTGAACGCACCGCGCGGCTTGAAGCTGCCGGTGTGCTGCAGCAGTTCGAGCTTCAGCACGACAGGACAGGGCAGGCCCAGGGCGGCGCCGCTATCGCGCACCACCGGGGTCCTGCGGATATGGGGGGCGATGCGTGTGGCGGCAGCGACGATCTCGGAACGGCTGAGCATGCGCCGGACGCTGGCACGCAGCCGGCAAACCGGCAAGGCCCGGCCGGGTATGACACCGAAGTGGAATCGGCCATGCCTGACGGGGGTGCTTCCCTTCGACCGCCTGTTCGGGTCATTGTCGGATCATGAACGGCCCGAGGCAGGTCCATGGCAGTTGCGCGGCCAGGAACGGCGACGCCGTACTGGTCACCGGAAACGCCGGGACAGGCAAATCCGACCTTCTGCTGCGCCTGCTGTCGCATGGGTTCATGCTGGTGGCCGACGACCGGGTGGATATCGCGGACGGCTACGCCAGCCCGCCGGCCGCCCTGGCCGGATTGCTGGAGGTACGCGGCCTGGGGATCGTGCGCCTGCCCTACTTGGCACGGGCCCGCTTGGCGCTGCTGGTGCAACTCGGCGAGGAGGGCAGCCGGCTGCCCCGGCCGGAGCGCGACCCCGATCTCGGCCTGCCGGTAATCCGCCTGCCCCAGGCAACCGCATCCGCCCCCGAACGTATCGCCTTGGCGCTGGACTGCGCCCTTGGCAAGGTGGGCCAGGTCGCGGGAGCATTTGCCGCATGACAACCGTCGCCGATCGAATCCGGGCCATGGTCCCGGGGAGCGTGGCGTGACCACGTCCCCCGCTGCCCGGCTGCGCATCGTGCTGGTTACCGGCCTGTCGGGCGGCGGCAAGGCCTCGATCCTGCGCGCGCTGGAGGATGTCGGCTACGAGGCCGTGGACAACCCGCCGCTGGAGATGCTGGAGGAGATGGTCAGCCGCGGCGAACGGCGGCTGGCGATCGGCGTGGACGCGCGTACCCGCGGTTTCGATGCCGGCCGGGTTCTGCGCGCGCTGGACCGGCTGCGCGCCAACCCGGCCCTGCGCCTCGATCTGGTCTATGCCTCGGCCGATGAAACCACGCTGCTGCGCCGCTATTCGGAAACCCGCCGGCGGCATCCGCTGGCGCCCGAAGGGCGAGTCGCCGACGGTATCGCCGCGGAGCAGGAGGTCACCGCCCCGCTGCGGGAGCGCGCCGACCTGGTGGTGGACACCTCGGAATTGCCGATCGCCGCGCTGCGGCGCCTGATCGAGCGGCATTTCGGTCCGGACAGCGACGGCAACGAATACCGCCTGGTGGTCTCCCTGATGTCCTTCGCCTATCCTCGCGGCCTGCCGCAGGAAGCAGATCTGGTATTCGACGCCCGCTTTTTGCGAAACCCGCACTACGATCCCATATTGCAACCGCGGACGGGGCTGGATCCCGAGGTCGGCGCCTATATCCGGGCCGACCCCGATTTTCAGGCTTTTTTCGGCAAGGTGGCAGACCTGGTCGAGTTCCTCTTGCCGAGGTTCGTCCAAGAGGGCAAGAAATACGCAACGCTCACGTTCGGGTGTACAGGGGGGCGCCACCGCTCTGTTTTTCTCGTTGAGGCACTGGCGACGTATCTGGCCGCTCGGGTCGAAGCGACCACGGCGGAGGAGGACGCCAGGCCTGCCTGGCGGCTGCACGTATCCCATCGTGAACTGGCGCGCGAAGGGAACCCGGCCGCTTACTTGACGGAACGCCCGGTGCCGCGCCGGGACGGCAGTGATTCTGGCGAGGCCACGCGGTCCTCGTCGGTCCACGCGCAGGAGGCCTGATACGACATCATGTGCGCGCATAAAGACAGCGGGCTCCGCGGTGGCGAAGCCGGTAGGGAAGTTTCTGACCTGCCATGATTGGCATGATCCTGGTGACCCACGGCCATCTGGCGCAGGAACTGCGTTCGGCGATGGAGCACGTCGTGGGAACGCAACGGAACGTCGATACCGTCTGCATCGGGCCGGACGACGACATGGACGACCGGCGGTCCGAGATCGAGGCGTGTATCCGGCGCTGCGACACCGGCGACGGCGTGGTCCTGCTCACCGACATGTTCGGCGGCACACCCTCCAACCTGGCGATCTCCATGATGGAGCGCAAAGGCGTGGAGGTGATCGCCGGCGTGAACCTGCCCATGCTGGTCAAGCTGGCCAAGGTGCGATCGAAGCAGCCGCTGGCCGACGCCGTGAACTGCGCCGAGGAGGCCGGGCGGAAATACATCGCCGCCGCCTCGCACGTGCTGCACGGCTGCCGGGGAAACGGCTCCGGCTCGTGCCGATGACCCGGCCCGTGGCCAAACCCGCATGACCGCAGACGAGCCAGCCGTGCCCGGCGCCGACGCTGGCGGCGCCCCGTGCTGACCCGAACCGTCACCATTATCAACAAGCGTGGGCTGCACGCCCGTGCGGCGGCGAAGTTCGTCATGGTGGCAGAACAGTTCGGCGCCTCGGTGGACGTGGCGCGGGACGACCAGAGTGTCTCGGCCCGCTCCATCATGGGCCTGATGATGCTCGGCGCCGGCCGCGGCACGACGCTGGAGCTGCAGGCCGAAGGCTGGGATGCAAAAGAAGCGCTTGACGCGCTCGCCGCCCTCGTTGAGGCCGGCTTCGATGAACCCGCGGACTGAACCACCCGCGCCGCAGCACCGGCGCCTCCGTCGCCCGGCCAGCAACCGGACGCAAGCCACCGAACGCGTCTTCACCGGCATCCCGATCTCACCCGGCGTGGCGATCGGCCCGGTGTTCGGCGCGGCGGAACCCGCGCCCGAGATCACCCGGCAGAAAGTCCAGGCCGCCGATACCGCCGCCGAGGGCGCCCGGCTGGAAGCCGCGATCGTCCAGTCGCGCAAGCAACTGGGCAAGCTGCGCGCCCGGCTGGCCGTCCTGCCGGAGGAAAGCCAGTCGGAAATCGCCCCGCTGATCGACGCCTATATCCGCATGCTGGGCCCCTCGCGCCTGATCCGCGGCGCCCGCCGGCGCATCGAGGAGACGCTGCTCTCGGCCGAATCCGCCGTGGTCGAGGAGTCGGAGGCGATCGCCACCGCCATCCTGGACCAGGCGGAACCGGGCCTGTCGGCCGAGGACACCGCCAGCCTCACCCGCCGCGCGGATGAAGTGCGGGAGATTGCCCGCCGGTTGATCCGCAACCTGACCCGCGCCCCGTTCCGCAGCTTCGCCGGCCTGCCGGAAGGCGCCATCCTGGTCTGCGAGTCGCTGCGCCCGGCCGATGCCGCCTTGCTGGACCCGGCGCGCCTGGCCGGCACCGCCACCGAGGAAGGCGGCGCCGAGGGCCACACCGCCATCATGTTGCGTGCCCTGGGCGTGCCGGCCGTGCTGGGCGCCGCCGGACTGGCCCATGCCATTCGCCCCGGCGAGACCGCCGTGGTGGACGGCACCACGGGTACGGTCGTGCTCAGCCCGTCCGCCGCCCGGCTGGCCGCGGCGCGGCGCGGCGTGACGGCGTTCGCGCGCGAGCGGCAGCGTTACGCCCGGCTGCGCCGGCTGCCGGCGGAAACCTTGGACGGTGAGGTCGCGGAACTGCAGGCCAACCTGGAGCTGCCGCTGGAACTGCCGTTGATCGCCCAGTCGGGCGCAATGGGGATCGGCCTGCTGCGAACCGAATTCCTGTTCATGAACCGGGAGACGATTCCCAACGAGGATACCCAGGCAGAGACCTACCGCGCCATCGTCGAGGCGATGAACGGCGATCCGGTGACGATCCGGGTTCTGGACTGGGGCGGCGAAAAGGACATCGAGGCGCTTGCCGGCGCCGGTGTCGTGCCGGAGGTCGCCGACCCGAACCCTGCGCTGGGCCTGCGCGGGGTGCGGTTGCTGCTGCGCCATCCGCCACTGCTGGAAACCCAGTTCGCCGCCATCCTGCGGGCCGCGGTCGCCGGGCCGGTGCGGGTGATGCTGCCGATGATCACCACAGTGGGTGAAGTCCGCCGGGCCCGCGAGATCTACGAACGGGTCGCACGTCGCCTGCGCCGCCGCAACGAGCGCATCCCGGACCGGCTGCCGCCCCTGGGCATCATGATCGAAACTCCGGGCGCCGCGCTGTCGGCCGACGCGCTGGCGCTGGAGGCCGACTTCTTCGCGATCGGCACCAATGACCTGACCGCCTATACCCTGGCGGTGGACCGGGGCGAAGTGGACGTGGCGGACCTGTACGACCCGATTCACCCGGCAGTGCTGCGCCTGGTGCAGTTCGCCACCGAGGCGGCACTGCGCATGCGGATGCCGGTCTCGGTCTGCGGCGAGATGGCGGGGAGCCCGCGCCTGGCGCCGCTGCTGCTGGGCCTGGGGCTGCGCAGCTTCAGCATGAACGCCGCTTCGGTGCCGCGGGTGAAGCAGGCGATCCGCGCGGTGGACATCGACTCCTGCGCCCGCTTTGCCCGCCGCGTGATGGAGCAATCGGACCCGGAGCGTATCCAGGAGCTGGTGGCCGGTTTCCCCCGGATCGGGTAAGCCGCCCCCTCCCCTTGCGGGCGGGGTTGAGGAGCGGCGGACACGCCGAACCCGAAACGCCGGAGTCTCCACGCCCTCTCCCGCGAAGCGCCGGGGCGTGGCTGCTTGACTGCCGTCCCGCCTATCGCCGGTTCAACCCGGCCACGATCAGTTCGATTCCCTGCGCGTGCCAGCGTTGCACCGCCTTGTGGTCGGCGCCAAGCGCGGCGCCGAGGCGACGCCAGGGAAAGAGGTGGCGCTCGGTGATGGGGTGGACCAGGCTGCGGGCGCCGACGATCCGCCGCAGCACATAGCGGTCCAGCGGGATCAGCGTCAGCCAGCCCATCGCCTCGTCCATCCGCGTGATCCGCTCGGCCGACGGCACGGCCGGGCGGATGCGGGTCGTTGTCCAGCCATAGCTTTCCAGCGCGGTGCGGACGATTTCCAGGGACGAGGTGCGCAGCCGTGTGGACCAGCCGGAGCCGGGCAGCGCCAGCAGTGTCGAACCGGCCTCCTCCAGCCGGTAGGTCACGAAGTCGGCATCCACCGGGCGGCCGTCGGGCGTATCAACGGGACTGCGACAGGGCGTGGTGGCGGTGGCGGTGCGAGCGGTCATCGTATGCTCCTGCTTTGGGGCGAATCGTGCGGGCTGGCTCAGAGGAAGACGGGCAGCGGATAGGGTTCGCCGTCCAGCACCGTGCCGGCGGTGATCGCGCCCCAGCTACGCGGGTGGCCGGCCGGCAATGGATCGCGGGTGAGATCGTCGGGTGGCGGCCTGAAGTCGGGCGGCGGCCGGCGGGTGCCGATGCGCCGGCCGCGCTCTATGGCCGTCCAGCGGGTCACGTGAAGCGCTGCTGCGATCGCATCCCAGGTGGCGCCTTCCAAGCGCATGCGGCGGATCTGGTTGTCCTCGGCCTGTGTCCAGGGATGTTTCGTGGGCATTTCGGAGCCGGACCTCCATGGGAAGAACGTATCGGGAAGGCAGTTATGTTAGTTATATTGACCGTGAAAGTCAAACATAATAACGCGCGCAGGCTAACGCCGGACGCCTGCTCCGCGCCGGGCGGCGTTCAGGAACCGTGGTGGGGCGGGCGTTTGGCAGTGCCGGAATCGGGTCAGGCGACGACCGGGCGAAGATTCCCTCTTTTCCGGTTAGAGAAGCTGACCTATGCTAACGATATGAGCGACCCAAGAGACATAGGCGAACGCATTCGCCGGGCGCGCCAGGAGCGCGGCATGACCCAGGACCAGCTTGCCGAGGAGGTGGGCGTATCACGCAGCGCGGTTGCGCAGTGGGAAACCGGCCGCGCAGGCCAGTTGACCGGCAACCTTGCACGTATCGCCGACGTGTTGGGCGTGGGCCTGGAACACCTGACCCATGGACGCAACAAGCGCGCTGGCGGCCAGCCCGGCACCGGTGACGAGATGGCCGTCCTGCGGCTGTATCGCGAATGCCGGCCGGAGGACCGGCAGTTGCTGCTGCGGATGGCCCGCCGGCTCGCGCGACGCTGATGGGCCGGCACTGATGCCAATCGACCTGGTGTCTGGCCGATAGCCGGCCACGCACCCGGGGGCAGACCTGCGCTACGGACCCGCCACCGCAGCGGTACGGCGGCGCCATGCCGCCACCAGCGCCGCCACCGCGCAGGACGCCAGGCGTGTGATCAGCGCGTCCGCCCGGCTGGTCAGGATGATCGGCACCCGCGCGCCCAGCACGATGCCGGCGGACTCGGCGCCGGCCAGGAAGGACAGGCTCTTGGCCAGCATGTTGCCGGCCTCCAGGTTCGGCACCACCAGCACGTTGGCGTGGCCGGCCACCGGCGAGACGATGTGCTTGATCGCCGCCGCCTCGGGATTGATCGCGTTGTCCAGTGCCAGCGGCCCGTCCAGGACGCCGCCGGTGATCTGCCCGCGATCCGCCATCTTGCACAGCGCCGCGGCCTCGACCGTGGAGGCCACCTTCGGGTTCACCGTCTCGGTCGCCGACAGGATCGCCACCAGCGGACGGTCGAGGCCGATGGCATGCGCCAGGTCGATGGCGTTCTGCACGATGTCGCGCTTCTCCTCCAGCGTCGGCGCGATGTTCACCGCGGCGTCGGTGATGATCAGCGGCGCGGCATAGCCGGGCACGTCCATGATGAAGCAGTGGCTGATGCGGCGCTCGGTACGCAGGCCGCTGTCATGCGCCACCACCGCGCCCATCACCTCATCGGTGTGCAGGCTGCCCTTCATCAGCGCCTCGGCCTTCGCTTCCCGCACCAGCGCCACCGCCTTGGCGGCGGAATCGTGGCTGTGTTCCGAGGCGACCAGCGGCAGGCCGCTGATGTCCAGCCCGGTACTCGCCGCAAGCGCCTGCAGCCGAGCGGGCGGGGCGACCAGGATCGGCTCGATCAGGCCCAGCCGGTGGGCCTCGACCGCACCGGACAGCGACACCTCGTCGCAGGGGTGGACCACGGCGGTGCGGACGGCCGGCTGGCGGTGCGCCATCGCCAGCACGCGCTTGTACTTCTCCCGACCGTGTTCGGCGGTCTCCATCCTCGGGCTTCCTTCTTCGGGCGGACGCATTCTACGGGTCGTCTGTTTCCAGAGGGTTGAGCGAGATCAACCGGTTTCCGCAGCGCAGCATGCTGCGGACCGCCTTCACCCGGCGTTGGACCTGGCCGGCGCGCCACCGCGCTGTCATGCCCGGCGCAGGCCCACCACATGAGCGAATGCGGCCCCGAACGCGGCGGCCCGCCCGAACGGCCCGGATCGGGGTCACGAACCGAAACAATGCTCCGCGCCGGGGAAGCTGCGGGCGCGCACATCCCGGGCGTATGCCTCCACCGCCTGCGATACCGCATCGCCGAGTTCGGCATAGCGCCTGACGAAGCGGGGGGTGAACGTGCCGAACAGGCCCAGCACGTCGTCGGTCACCAGGATCTGGCCGTCGCAGTCCGGCGAGGCACCGATGCCGATGGTGGGAATCGCCACGGTTTGCGTGATCGTGGTGGCCAGGCTGCGGTAGGTGCCCTCGATCACCATGGCGAACGCCCCGGCCCCGGCCACCGCCGTGGCGTCGGCGGTGATGGCGTCCGCCTCCGCAGCGTTGCGGCCCTGGGCGCGGAAGCCCGAGGCGTTCACCGCCTGCGGCATCAGCCCGATATGGCCGCAGACCGGAATCCCGCGCTCCACCAGGAAACGGATGGTCTCGGCCATCGCGCGGCCGCCCTCCAGCTTCACCGCGGCGGCGCCGGTTTCCGCCAGCAGGCGGGCGGCGCTGCGGAACGCCTGCTGCGGCGATTCCTGGTAGCTGCCGAACGGCAGATCGACGATGACGCAGGCATGCTGGGTGCTGCGCACCACCGCGGCCCCGTGCGCGATCATCATGTCCAGCGTGACCGGCACCGTGGTGTCCATGCCGTACACCACCATGCCGAGGGAATCGCCCACCAGCAGCAGATCGACATGCGGGTCCAGCAGGCGCGCCACCGGCGCGGTATAGGCGGTGAGGCAGACATAGGGCCCACCGCCCTTGCGGAAGTGGCGGACCGTGATCCGGCGCTGTTCAACTGGCGTGCTCATCGCTGTTCCCCTTCGATATTCGCAGCGGCGGCTGCGTACATACGGCCAAGGCGGCGCAGGTGACAGGCGGCGCCGGGTTGGCACGAACAGGAGCCCGGCTGCCGGCGGACCGGGGCGGTTGGGAAAGAGATGCATCGGACGGCGTGCATGCAGGCTTCCGCCTGGCCTGCCGTCCCGCCCGGACCCTGGTCAATCGGGCCACCGGTCGCGCGCCTTGGCGAACACCCTCAGCGTCACGGCGGTGCCGATCAGCCCGATGACCAGGCCGATTCCGCCGCCCCACAAACCGTCGCGTGTGCCGCCGATCACGCCGCCGACCGCCGCGCCGGCGATGAGCAGCAGGAAGGGAAGCAGGCACCCGATTGCGGCCATGTCTGGCTCCTCTCCCTGGTCCGGCCGCCGCACGGACCTGCGACCGGTGAATGCGCGAACCGCGGCGGGGTTCATGCGGCAATGTTTGCACGCCCGGCGCAACCGCCCGATTCTCTACCGATGTGCGATCGCTTTGCCAGGTCCACGCCCGTGGAAACCATTGCCCGGATGTTCGGCTCGGCCAACCCGCCACCGGCGCTGGCCCCGTCCTGGAATATCGGACCATCCCGGCTGGCCCTGGTGGTGCGCCAGTGTGCACAGACCGGCACCCGGCACCTCGATGTGCTGCACTGGGGGCTGATTCCGTATTTCGCGGCGGATCGTGGCGCGGCGCGCCTGCCGGTGGTCGCGCCAGCCGAGACCATCAGCCGGTCGCCGCTGTTTCGCGGGGCCTTCGGCCGGCGGCGCTGCCTGGTCCCGGCCGACGCGTTCTACGCCTGGCCGCCGGCCGGACGCGGTGGCTCCCAACCCTCCGCCGTCGCCCGTGCAGACGCGGCGCCGCTGGCGCTGGGCGGGATCCGGGAGCGCTGGCGGGCGCCGGACGGCACTGTGGTGGGCAGCTTCGCGCTCGTCACCACGCCGCCCAATGCGGAGATGGCGCCGCTGCAGGCGCGCATGCCGCTGGTCGTCGCACCGCGGGACTGGCCCGCCTGGCTCGGCGAAGACGACGCCGATCCGGTGGAGCTGCTGCGCCCGGCGCCGGACGGCACGCTGCGGGCCTGGCCGGTGAGCCGCGCGGTCAACGCACCGCGGAATGACGGACCCGCGCTGACCAGGCCCGTGGTGCCTTGACCGCCTGTGCATCCAACAGGCCGGGAATACCAGGTGGCACGTGTGCCGCCGGAGGGCCGCCGGTACTGCGGTCGATTCCGGTCACCACCTGGTCGTGACTATGGTACGCATTCGTATTCCGAGCCCGGACAGCCTACGATACACCAACGCACCCGAGCCGTTTACAGTCGTCTAGTTCAATATTTGGTTGGTTTAGCGGCGTGGATTGATTTCACTTCTTGGTTCGACGCAGCGGGGTAGCTAGGCTGCGGGCGGAGGCCGCCGTCATTGATCCGCCAGGCAGCGCGGATGCGTCTCACAGTGTGATGCAAGGGCCGGTGTTGGGCTGGATGCTTTGCAGGAGGGATTTCGGGGATGTTCGGCGCACTCGGGCAAGCTCTCAGTGAGCCGATCCCGGCTCGGTTCCTGCTTCTGCGCTGGCTGGACCGGTACCTCAACCTGCTGCCCTATTCCGCCAAGCTGAAAATCGGATCGATCGAGCGCCCGAACTACGGGCACGGGCTGTTGCATGCGGGGTTGCTGGCAAAGCAGCTTGCCGTCCCGGAAATATCGGCGATCGAGTTCGGTGTCGCCGGCGGAAACGGGCTGGTCAGCCTGGAGATGCACGCCGAGCGGGTGACGCGGGAGACCGGGGTACGGATCGCGATTTACGGGTTCGATACCGGGACGGGTCTTCCGCCCCCGAAGGACTACCGCGACCTGCCGTATCTCTGGCAGGAGGGCTACTTCGTCATGGACGAAGCCAAACTGCGGGCCAGGCTCCGCAACGCCACGCTGGTGCTGGGGCGTGTGGAGGAGACCATCGGGTCGTTCTGCGAACGGGAGACTCCGCCGCCGATCGGGTTCATCTCGTTCGATCTGGACTTCTATTCGGCCACGGTGGAGGCGCTGAAGATCTTCGATGTGCCACACCAGTTCCTGATGCCGCGGATTGCCTGCTATTTCGACGACATGGTCGGCGACATGGACTGGGCGTACAACCGGTTTACCGGAGAGCTGCTTGCCATCGACGAGTTCAATGCCGCACACGCGGACATCAAGATCAGCCCGGTGCTGGGGCTCCGTTTCTTTGGCCGGCGCCTGCCGGCCGTCTGGCACGAGCAGATGTTCGTGACGCACGTCTTCCAGCACCCGCACTATGGTCGGCCGACATCGGACCTGACCCAACTGCATCTGGCGGACGCCTGACATCGGCGGCGTGTCCGTATCGAGCGCGCTCACGGACCATCCGTCCGCTCTGCCGGACGGGAAAGCCAGGCTCCTGCGGAGGCATGCGCTGCCCGGTTCCCGGGGCGCTTCCTCTTCGGCCAGGATTGCGGGGCGACTGGTTCGTTGCCGCGCGGCGCCTGCCGCGGAGCCCTTCTCGTTCCGGGCGAGCCAGGCGGCCTCTCGATCCAGGTGGTTTCCGGTGAGCCAAGTGGTGCCGGGTGAGGGATTTGAACCCCCGACCTTCGGTTTACAAAACCGCTGCACTACCGCTGTGCTAACCCGGCAAGCCGGCTGTCGGCACGCCCTGGCTGCCGTCGATACGCTGCACGGCGTACTCCTGCAAGCCGGGAATGCGACACGCCCGAACACGTCTCCCGCGGAACAACGCGCCCCCTGATGTCCGCCGCGCCGCGCGGCATTGTCGCCGTCCTGGTGCCGACGTCCGCGAGAACGCAGCCGCGGACCAGCGCCCGCCTGAGCCGCAGCCCCGACCGTCCAACCTGCAACGGCAACATACCCTTGCAGCGCAGCATCGGGCGCCGCGCCAGGTTCCCTCCGGCTGGACGGTCGGCTTTCCCCCGGTAGCCATTCGGCAGGATTCGCGACATAACGGCGGCTGAGGAGACAAGTCATGACCGCCACCACCCCGCGCTGGACCCCGGATTCCTGGCGAAACCGCCCGATCCGCCAGGTTCCCGCCTATCCGGACCCGGCGAAGCTGGACGCCATGGAGCGTCGCCTCGCCAAGTTCCCGCCGCTTGTGTTCGCCGGCGAGGCACGCCGGCTGAAGGCGCAGCTCGCGCTCGCCGCCGAGGGCAAGGCCTTCGTGCTGCAGGGCGGCGACTGCGCCGAGAGCTTCGCCGATTTCACCGCCAACGTCATCCGCGACACCTTCCGGGTGCTGCTGCAGATGTCCGTGGTGCTGACCTTCGGCGCCAGCCTGCCGGTCGTGAAGATCGGCCGCATGGCCGGCCAGTTCGCCAAACCCCGGTCCTCCGATACCGAGACCAAGGGCGATGTTACCCTGCCCAGCTATCGCGGCGACATCATCAACGGCCCGGAATTCACGGCCGAGGCTCGCATCCCCGACCCGGCGCGCATGGAGTTCGGCTACTTCCAGTCGGCCAGCACGCTGAACCTGCTGCGGGCCTTCGCCTCGGGCGGCTATGCCGACCTGCACGAGGTGCACCGCTGGAACCTGGATTTCGTCGAGCGCTCGCCGCTGGCCGACCGCTACAGCGACCTGTCCGCGCGCATCGATGAGACCCTGGCCTTCATGTCCGCCTGCGGCATGACCAGCGTCACCACGCGCGACCTGCGCGAGACCGACTTCTACATCAGTCATGAGGCGCTGCTGCTGCCGTTCGAGCAGGCGCTGACCCGCGTCGATTCCACCACCGGCGACTGGTACGGCTGCAGCGCGCATTTCCTGTGGATCGGCGACCGCACCCGCCAGGCTGATGGCGCGCATGTCGAGTTCCTGCGCGGCCTGAAGAACCCGCTGGGCATGAAAGTGGGCCCGACGCAGGAGCCGGACGATCTGCTGCGCATCCTCGACCTGCTCAACCCGCAGAACGAGCCCGGCCGCATCACGCTGATCAGCCGCATGGGCGCCGAGAAGGTGGGGTCGAAGCTGCCGGCGCTGCTGCGCGCGGTGCAGCGTTCGGGCCACAAGGTGGTCTGGCTGTGCGACCCGATGCACGGCAACACCATCTCCACCGTCGCCAAGCTGAAGACGCGCAACTTCGATTCCATCCTGTCGGAGGTGCGCGGCTTCTTCGACATCCACGCGGCGGAAGGCACCTGGGCCGGCGGCGTGCATGTGGAAATGACCGGGCAGGACGTCACCGAATGCACCGGCGGCGCCCACCGGCTGAGCGAGGCCGACCTGAACGAGCGCTACGAAACCTTCTGCGACCCCCGCCTGAACGCCGAACAGTCGCTGGAGCTGGCGTTCCTGGTGGCGGAAGAGCTGAAGCAGCGCCGTACCCCCGGCAGCCTGATGCCGGCCGTCGCTGCGCAGTAGCGGCATGGCGAACGACGGTCCCGCGGCAGGGGACAGGTTCGCGGCCGATATCGCCGGGCGGACCGATGCGTATTTCAACCGCACGCGGCGGATCGTCGCGCGGTTCGGGGACAAGCGCGTCACCTATGCGGTGTTCCTGCGCCGACCGGTGATCTCCGCGCCGCGGCTGATGACCGAGTGGCTGCAGGCCGTCGCGGCCGACCGGGGCACGCGGATCGAGATCGACCTGATGCATCCGGAAGGCAGTTGGGTGGGGGCCGGCGAGCCGATCGCCTATCTCACCGGCAGCCTGATGCAGCTCTCGGACCTGGAAACCATCCTGCTGCAGAAGATCGGCCCCTGCTGCGTGGCCGCGCACAACGCCTACCAGATGTGCCTGGCGCTGCCCAACGCCGCCTTCCTGGCGATGGAGGCGCGCCACTGCGCCGGCGGCGAAATGCAGGACATGATGGGTTACGCCGCGTCGGTGGGCAGTGCGGCGGCCCGGCAGGAAGGCGCCCGTGGTTTCATCGGCAACGCCAACGACGCCACGGCGCACTGGTTCGGCGCGCCGCACGGCTACGGCACGATGCCGCACTCGCTGATCGGCTATGCCGGATCGACGCTGCGCGCGGCGGAGATGTTCCACGAGACCTTCCCGGACGAGCCGATGACGGTGCTGGTGGACTACTTCGCGCGCGAGATCACCGACGCGCTGGCGGTCTGCGCCCGCTTCCCCGACCTGGCCGCGTCCGGCAGGCTGTCGTTCCGGCTGGACACGCATGGCGGCCGCTTCGTGGAAGGGCTGGACCCGGCCGAGAGCTACGCGGTGCTGGAACGCCACATCCCCGGTGCGATCCGCCGCTACCGCAGCGAAACGGAGCTGCGCTACCTGGTCGGCACCGGCGTGTCCGCCGCGGCGATCTGGCGCATGCGTGAGGCGCTGGACCACGCCGGCTACCCGAAGGTGCGCATCGTGGTGTCCTCGGGCTTCGGCGTCGCCAAGTGCGGGGTGATGGCGGATGCCAGGGCGCCGATCGACGTGGTCGGCACCGGCAGCTTCATCCCGGAATCCTGGCACGAGACCTATGCCACCGCGGATATCGTGGAATATGACGGCGTGCCGATGGTGAAGATCGGCCGCGAGTTCCTGCTCCGCCGCAACGGCGCCCGCCGCAAGCCGACCGGGTGAGGTGATGAAGCTGAATGATCTGGACCGGGTCAACCACCTGGTCCGTGAACTGGAGGAGGTCCGCGGCCTGATGGCCATGGCGGACCGCGCCGATACGGGGGCCTATCAGGTCTTCATCGAAGCGCCCGGCGACGCCAGCCTGAAGATGTCGTCCGAGGGCGCAACCACGGCCCATGCCAACGGCATCGCTGTCTCGCCGGCGTTTCTGGGCGACGTGAAGCGCCTGGCCGGCGCGGAACTCCGCCGGCAGGAGCAGGAGATTCTGCAGGAGCTGCGGAATTTGGGGGTGGAAACCGGCGGTCAGGACCCCCGGTAACCGGACACCGCGGCATGGTTGCAAGGGCGACCATCGACGGCTTCGCGGAAGGCAACCGCGCCCACCATATTGTGGTGAGCAACGGCCCCGTTGGCGTCGCAGTAAGCACGCCGCCACCGGCCCTTCACGTCATGGCCGGGCCTGACCCGGCCATCGACGCCGGAACGATCGGGTCACGGTGCAACGGCACACGCCTTGTCGGGGGCAGTTGGCCGGCTCAAGGCCGGTCATGACCGGGAGGGCGGTGCTGGTCCGCACCGCTGTAATTGGCACACCTCCGATAACAAGACCTCCGATAACAAGACATGCAGGGCGCAGACCTGCGGCCAACGACATCGGCGATGGTCCGCAACGAGTCAGACTCGACGCAGGTCGGCATCGCAGCAGGCCATACAGTCCGCCTGTACCTCCCGCGCGCTCGGATGACAAACAGGCGCGACCGCCGTTCAAGCCGCTCCAGGCATTCAGCCAAACGTCTCGACCAGGTCACAGATACGTCGCAACCCAGCCAGGCGACAATGTTTTGCACCCGATGCAACCGACGACCATTCAGTACGCTCGGCACATTGAATCCCCCCCACCCCACCTCTAGCTTTCACCCATGCTATTTTCATCCCTCAACGACGCTCCCTGCCATGAGTGACCTGTTCGCCCCGGAAGGTGGCTGGCGGGTCCGCATCCTCGACCTGTCCGGCGGCGCCGAGGACAACGTGGTGGAGGAAATCGGCGGCTTCCCCACCCTGATGCAGGCCAACGCCTTCGCCCGCTGCTACGTGCGCGACTCGATCGAACGCTGCCGCGCCGTGTCCACCTCCCCCAGGGAAGCGCTGGACGCCTGGTTCGCCTACGGCGAGGACGCCGAAGTGGTGGACGCCGGCGAAGAAGGCTGGCGCAGTGCCACAGAATTGCACGATTTCGTCGATACCCCCGCCGGTGCCGAGGAGCGCAACTGGCGCGCGCTCGATCCTCGGCGCCACCAGGAGGACGATCCGGACGAATGACCCGCGTACGCTTCGCGTACACCCCGGCCGGCCACCTGCCCGTTGGTGCGGCCCGGGTGGCGCTGGCCAACCTGCTGTTCGCTCGGCGCGGCAGCGGGAAACTGTTGCTGCGCCTTGACGATGTCGAAGC
Organism: uncultured Alphaproteobacteria bacterium; assembly: GCA_963721065.1. Lineage (GTDB taxonomy): Bacteria > Pseudomonadota > Alphaproteobacteria > Acetobacterales > Acetobacteraceae > CAWBLP01. The sequence continues at coordinate 852,436 of CAVRHO010000002.1, read as the reverse complement.
GGACCGTTGCCGGCCAGACTACGTCGAAGCCCTGCAACAGGATCTGCGCTGGCTTGGCATCGTGCCCGACTCGATCGTGCGGCAATCGGACCGACTCGACCGCTACGCCGCGGCGGCCGACCGGCTGAAGCGCGCCGGCCGGCTGTATCCCTGCTTCGAGTCGGAGGAGGAACTGCGCGCCAAACGCGACTACCGCCTGAAGCGCGGCCAGGTCGCGATCTATGACCGCGCCATGCTGCAACTGACCGAGGCGCAACGCACCGCCGCCGAGGCCGGCGGCAAGCGTCCCCACTGGCGCTTCCGCCTCTCCGACTCCACCATTCATTGGCACGACACCGTGCTCGGCCATCGCTCGGTGAAGCTGCCGTCGGTGTCGGATCCGGTGGTCCTGCGCGCCGACGGCACGCCACTGCCGGTCTTCGCCAGCGCGGTGGACGACCTGGAACTGGGCATCACCCACGTGATCCGCGCCGAGGAGCACGCCGCCGGCACCGCCGTCCAGCTCGACCTGCTCGCCGCGCTGGGCGCCGACACCGGCGCGATCGCCTTCGCCCATCTGCCGCCACTGGCCGATGACGGCAGCAGCCGCTGGTCCCGTCGCGCGGCCGGCCGCAGCCTGCGCAGCCTGCGCAACGACGGCATCGAGCCCGCAGCGCTGGCCGGCTGCCTGGCCCGCTTCGGTACGCCACTGCCCGCCGAACCACTGCCGCTCGACACGCTGGCGCAGACGTTCGACCTGTCCGCGGTATCCCCCTCCCCGGCCCGGTTCGACGCCACCCAACTGCTGGCGACCAACCGCACCGTCCTGCGCCGGCTGGATTTCGCCCAGGTCGCCGACCGCCTGCCCCGCGGCGCCACCGAGGCATTCTGGCTCGCCGTGCGCGGCAGCCTGGACCTGCTGAACGAAGCGCGCGGCTGGTGGGACGTGGTTGCCGGCACGATCGTGCCGCCGGTGATCGACGACGCCGGCGACATCCTCCTCACCGCCCTGAAACTGCTGCCGCCGGAGCCGTGGAACCGCAGCGTCTGCGCCGACTGGCTGCGGGCACTCAGCGAGACCTGCGGCCAGGACCCGATCAGCCTGACGCTGCCGCTGCGACTCGCGCTGACCGGAGAGGATGGCGGGCCGGACCTGAACGCCTTGCTGCCGCTGATCGGCCGCACGCGCACCGCGAACCGGCTGCAGATCGCCGCCGCCTGAGATACTCGCCGCTGGCCTGCACAGGCCCCATCGGTCACGGCCGCGCCTGCCCCCGGCCATTGCCACCAGGTCTGCATCGCGCCGGGCGCACGCATGACGTACTGTGGCTCCGGTGATACTATCGCTGGCGAGGGCAAGCAGAGCGGCTATTTCTGGAACGACCTTCGGTCCGGCGACCGCGCCTTCGGTACGTTCGAGGCCACGGTAAGACCCGACCAGAATGGATTGGTGGTCGAGGGTACGTGGCAATTCTCAGGTGGTAGCGGGAAGTTCGAAAAGGTCTCTGGAAGTGGCCACTTCCGCGCGACCAGCGATGCGCAAGGCAACGCCGCAATGACCTGGGAAGGGTCCTACCGAACGAATTGAAGCGCCTGCTCATCCCATCGTTGATGTTGGCTGCGGATATGGATCCGGCGATCTTCGTCGTGGGGGCCAAGTCACACGCGGTGGGAGCCAAGTCACACGCGTCGCAGCCTGTGCGGCTCCCAGCGAGAAGCCATTGAGGCCGCGCTGCAAAGTCCGCAATGCTCAGGTGACCGGGCTGATTCTACCGCGCCATAAGGGGCAATATCGGCAGAATCAGCCCATCCAGGCCGGGACTTTGGCGACGCCATCCGGTCAAAGGGTCACGCCGGGGACGAGAGCCGCGCCGGATCTTCAGGCGCCGAGGTCTGCCTCCGCCTGATACGATCCTCGACGTGCCTCACCCGCGTGGTCAGAACGCCAGCGCCGTCGCCTGCATCACCAGCGGCAGCGTGCGCACCATCGCCAGCACATCCTCCGGCACGTCGTCATCCACCGACACCAGGCAGATCGCATCGCCCCCCTGCGCCGCCCGGCCGAGGTGGAAGGTGGCGATATTGATCCCCGCCTCCGCCAGCGTCGCACCGAAATGGCCGATGAAGCCCGGCTTGTCCTGGTTGGTCACGTACAGCATGTGCGGGGCGAAATCCGCTTCCACCTTGATGCCCTTGATCTCCACCAGGCGCGGCCGCGACCCGGCGAACAGCGTGCCGGCCACCGACCGCGACATCGTGTCCGTCTCCACCGTCACCCGCACCAGAGTCTGATACTCGCTCGGCCGGTCATGCACGGTTTCCGCCACGTCGATCCCATGATCCCGCGCGGCCACACCAGCGTTCACCATGTTGATGCCCTCCATCAGCGGCGACATCAGCCCGGCGAGCGTGGCGGCACTCAACGGCCGCGTGTTCAGCGCCGCCGCCTGGCCTTCATACTCGATGATAACGCGACGAATGATACCTTCGCGCGCCTGCGTCAGTTGCCCGGCAAACGCGCCCAGCAGGCGGCACAATTCCATGTACGGCTTCAGCCGCGGCGCATCCTCGGCCGACAGCGACGGCATGTTGATCGCATTCGTCACAGCCCCCGTCAGCAGAAAATCGCTCATCTGCTCGGCCACCTGCAGCGCGACATTCTCCTGCGCCTCCTGCGTCGCGGCACCCAGATGCGGCGTGCACACCACGTTCTCCAGCGCGAACAGAGGCGATTCCTTCGCCGGCTCGGTCTCGAACACGTCCAGCGCGGCGCCCGCGACATGACCGGACCTGATCGCGTCAGCCAGCGCCGCCTCATCCACCAGGCCGCCACGCGCGCAGTTGATCACCCGCACGCCGGGACGCGTCTTCGCCAGCGCCTCACGCGACAGGATGTTGCGGGTCGCCTCGGTCAGCGGCGTGTGCAGCGTGATGACATCCGCCCGTGCCAGCAGATCGTCCAGCTCGGCCTTCTCCACGCCCAGGTCCAGCGCCCGCTTCTCCGACAGGAAAGGATCGTATGCAACGACCTTCATCTTCAGGCCGACCGCACGGTCCGCCACGATGGAGCCGATATTGCCGCAGCCGATCAGGCCGAGCGTCTTGCCGGACAGCTCGACGCCCATGAAGCGGTTCTTTTCCCACTTGCCGGCCTTGGTGGACGCCGACGCCTCGGGGATCTGCCGCGCCAGGGCGAACATCATGGCGATGGCGTGTTCCGCTGTTGTGATGGTGTTGCCGTAGGGCGTGTTCATCACCACCACGCCGCGCGCGGTGGCGGATTTCAGATCGACGTTGTCCACGCCGATACCGGCACGGCCGACGACCTTCAGGTTCGGCGCGGCATCCAGCAGTTCGCGCGTCACCTTGGTGGCGGACCGCACGGCCAGCCCGTCATAGGCCGCGATGATTTCGCGCAGTTCGGCCGGGGACAGGCCGGGCTTCAGGTCAACGTCGATGCCGCGACGGCGGAAGATTTCCACGGCGGCGGGGGACAGCTTGTCGCTGATCAGGACTTTGGGCATGGGAGTCTCTGTTCCGGTGTCCATGGCCGGTGCTGCGCCAGCCATCCGCTCCCCGCAGATCGGGGCTTGCGCCTTCATGCGCTTTCGGGGGCGGATGGCCGGGTCAGGCCCGGCCATGACGGTTGGGGTCGGGGGATCAGGCGGTCAAGGAGGCAGGCGGTCAGGCGACCGGTTCCGCGGCGAACTCGGCCGCCACCGCGGCGTGTGCCCAGTCCAGCCAGGGCAGCAGCGCCTGCACGTCGCCTGTTTCCACCGTCGCGCCACCCCAGATGCGGATGCCCGGCGGTGCGTCGCGGTACGACCCGATGTCGTAGGCCACGCCCTCCTGGTCCAGCAGCGCCGCCAGCCGCTTCGCCGCGGCAGCCTGCTTGTCCGCCGGCAGGGCGGTGAACCACGGGGCGACAATCTTCAGGCAGATCGAGGTGCAGGACCGCGCGGCCGCATCCTCGGCCAGGAAATCCACCCAGTCCGTGCGCGCCACCCAGTCGGCGACCGCGGCCAGGTTGGCTTCCGACCGGGCGACCAGCCCGTTCAGGCCGCCGACCAACTCCGCCCAGCGCAGCCCGTCCAGCGCATCTTCCACGCACAGCATCGACGGGGTGTTGATGGTCTCGCCCTTGAAGATGCCCTCGTTCAGCTTGCCGCCCTTGGTCAGGCGGAAAATCTTGGGCAGCGGCCAGGCCGGGATGTGGGTGGTCAGCCGCTCCACCGCGCGCGGCGACAGGGCCAGCATGCCATGCGCCGCCTCGCCGCCCAGCACTTTCTGCCAGGACCAGGTGACGACATCCAGCTTGTCCCAGTCCAGCCGCATGGCGAACGCCGCCGAGGTGGCGTCGCAGATCGCCAGCCCCGTGCGGTCGGCCGCGATCCAGTCGGCGTTCTTCACCCGCACGCCGGAGGTGGTGCCGTTCCAGGTGAACACCACGTCGTGCGCCGGATCGACCGCGTCCAGGTCGGGCAACCGGCCATAGGGCGCGGTCAGCACGCGCGCGTCCTTCAGGCGGAGCTGCTTCAGGATGTCGGTGGCCCAGCCTTCGCCGAAGCTCTCGAACGCCACGATATCGACCGGCCGGGGGCCCAGCAGCGACCACAGCGCGAGTTCCACCGCCCCGGTGTCGGAGGCGGGGACGATGCCCAGCCGCCAGTCGTCCGGCAGGCCGAGCATGGTGCGGGACCGGGTGATGATCTCGGCCAGGCGCGCCTTGGGCTTCGCGGCGCGGTGGCTGCGGCCAAGGAACGCGCCGGACAGCGCATCCAGCGTGAAGCCGGGACGCTTGGCGCAGGGGCCGGAGGAGAAATTGGGATTGGCCGGACGCACGTCCGGCTTGCTGGCGCTCGCCATTGATAGCTCTCCCTTTCAGAAGAGAAGCGCCCCGGTGGGGGGGCGTGACCCGGGGCCGCATGTAGTCCCGGGGTGGCGAGCCGTCAACGAGATTGGTGAAGGCGCTCCGGCCATCTGCAACGGCCCCGAGGTCCACCGGGCAGTCACGCGTTGGCCGGTAGAGTCGATGACACCCGTGAACGACCTGCTGCGACGGATCTTGTGCGCACCGCACGCGTGCACTCACCGCGTCAGCCTGCTGCGCGGAACGGACTGCTGCCGCGCGAATCAGGATGGCGGAACCACCAGACGGTGGCCCCGGTGCCTGCCGCACCAGCCCGACGCGCCACCGGTCACGGTGGGCCGGGGCAAGCGGCGTAGCACGGGCGTCGTGCCGGCAGGCGTTGCGGCCGGCCAGGCAAACGGCGGCGCATGGCGAGGCCGGGTCTGCGGCGGTCGCGGTGGAAGGAGCGGCCGGCCACCGGCAACGCGCAGCGCTGACGGAACGCAGATCGGGCCTGGGGGACAGCCTCTGGCGTGGCGCCGCGCACGACAGCCGGCGCCATTCTGGCGATGTCGGCCGGCTCGGGTTCCGTTGCCGGCAGCGGCGAAATCGGCGCTGCGGGAGCGGCCGCATCCTCCGGCGGGACGATTGGCTCGGGGCCGACCTCATCGTGGTCGGCCCCGAGCCGATCGTAGAAGTTGGAAAACAACGCCCCGGCATCCAGGCCCAGCTCCGGCGGCAGGCTGTCCGCGATATGCATGGCGAAGGCCGCCACCACCGCGCGCAGGGCCTCGGGGTCGAGTTGCCCGACTGGCGTATTGAGAAGCGCGCAGGCTTCGGGGCTGAGCCCTGGATAGCCCTCCGGGGTGAATGGCGTGTCGTCACGCGTGGGAAGCGGCGGGCGCCGTGCCGGCTGCCTGCGCCCCAGCCAATGCGCGAGCCGGCCGCAGCGGGCTGGCGCAGGGTCCAGCGCCGGCACTGCGACGCGCCGCCGGCGCGCGCCGGGCATGTGCCCGGGTGACGTTCGCTCGGCCGGCACCGGCGCGCTGGCAACGGCGGCGCGGTCGGGGCGCGGCGCTGCCGAACGAAGCCGGCGACCAGTGAGCGCCACGCCGATGGCGATGACACTGCGCACTGCGCCGCCGAACCGACGGAGAATGCGCACACCACCCCTGCGTTGGGTTCGGGAAGAAAGGCCGGCAGGGAGGAGCGCGTCTCGCATCGGACGACTATGCTATAGGTATTTTTTCTCCCGCGTCAAGGAATTTCTGCTCCGCCCGTCCCGACGGCACCGCCAGCCATGACCAGGCGACGCCCACCCTTCGCGCCCGTGCCATGACGAGACGTGCCTTGACGCGCCCCGCCCCACCCCGCACATCCGCACCATGCCCGAACCGTTCGTCACCCCGGAGGAACCCTCCGCCGCCGACGCCATCGCCGCCATCAGCGACGAGCTGGAGGTGTTCGACGACTGGATGGACCGCTACCAGTTCATCATCGAGCTCGGCCGCAAGCTGCCCCCCTTCCCCGAGCAGTGGATGGACGACGCCCATCGCGTCCCCGGCTGCCAGAGCCGCGTCTGGATGGAGGCCACCTGCCGGGACGGCCGCCTGTGGTTCGCCGCGGTCTCCGATGCCGCCATCGTGTCCGGCCTGCTGGCGCTGCTGCTGCGGGTCTATTCCGGCCGCACCCCGGACGAGATCATCGCCACCGACCCGGTCTTCCTGAAGGATCTGGGCCTGCTGGAGGCGCTGTCCACCAACCGTGGCAACGGCATCGCGGCCATGGCGCGCAAGGTGCGGGAAGTCGCCACGCTCCAGCGCGCCGCCTGATCTCCCCGTCCGGGCGATGTCGGCCGCCACGCGCATCGCCCTGTTCTATGCGGCGATCTTCGCCGCCGGTGCGGTCACCAGCGCGTTCCTGCCGCTATACTTCTCCGACCGCGGGCTGAACCCGGCGGCAATCGGCCAGATCCTGAGCATCGCCGCGCTGCTGCGCGTGCTGTGCGGTCCCGGCTGGGGCACCGCGGCCGACCGCATCGGTCGCCGCCGCCCGGTGCTGCTGACCGGGGCGACGCTGGCTACGCTCGCCGCCCTGGCCTACCTGCCGCTGCACGGCTTCGCGCTGTTCCTGCTGGTGGCCGGCCTGCAGGGCGTCGCCGCCTCGGCGCTCAACCCGCTGATCGACTCCCTGACGCTCGGCCTGGCGCGGGAACGAGTGCTGGAATACGGGCCGGTTCGCTCCGCCGGATCCGTGGCCTACATGGCGGCCAGTGCCGCCGGCGGATGGATCCTGTCGGTCGCCGGCTCCGTCGTCGTGCCCTGGCTGCTGGCAGCCGGCTACGGTGCGGCGGCCCTGGTCGCGCCCCTGCTGCCGGAGGTCCAGACCCGCCGCACAGCGCGACACCCGTTCGCCGGCCTGCGCCTGTTCGCACTGCCGGCGTTCCGCCTGACCGTTGGCGCCAGCGCGCTGATCCAGGGCGCCCACGCCGCCTATTACGGGTTCGCCGCGCTGTTGTGGCGATCCCAGGGGTTCAGCGACACGACGATCGGCCTGCTGATCGCCGAGGGCATCGTCGCCGAGGTGCTGCTGTTCGCCCGCGGCCGACGCCTGGTGGACTGGCTGGGCCCGGTCGGCCTGACCACCTGTGCCGCGACCGCGGCGGTGGTGCGCTGGACCGTCACCGCGTTCACCCCCGGCCTGCCGGTGCTGATCGCCGTGCAACTGCTGCACGCGGCGACCTTCGCCATGCAGCACCTGTCGGCGATGATGGTGCTGAGCCGCGCCGTTCCGCCGGAACGCGCGGCGACCGCACAGGCGCTGTACAACGCGTTCGGCATGGGCGCGCCGACCGCGCTGATGATGCTGCTGGCCGGCGCGCTGTATGCGCGGTTTGGCGGCATGGCATTCCTCGCGATGGCCGCCAGCGGCGGCGCCGCTCTGTTGCTGGTCCCGGCACTGGCCCGCGCGCCCGGCGTGGCGCGCGCTCGCTGACGGGCGCTGCAACAATAGGGGGTGGGTCAGACGATACGCGGGCTGGCATCGCCATGCGGGCTGGCATCGCCATGCGGCTCGGGCTGGCATCGCCACGGGGGCTGGCATCGCCGGCGAGACGGCGGGGCTTGGGGTCAGCTTTGCAGTCCAGATGTTATGTTATATCGTTCCAGAGATCGATCCGTCACAGGTGCCTGGATGAGTCCCCTGTCCGTGCTGCTGTTCCGATACCTTCACATTGAGCCCCACACGGCGCCTCCACCGTCATGGTTGGCGACGGAACCTCATGTTGCGACGGAGCGTGTAATGCCACTCCGCTTCGGTCACGACGAGGCGCCGTCACCGATGAAACACGTCACGCCGCGGCGGGTGAAGGTGCAGGTCAGGTGCATGGGCGTCACCACGGTGCCGACAGACACCAGCCCTTCCGCGTCATGGCCGGGCCTGACCCGGCCATCTGCCCCCGACAGGGCGTGTTCCGTTGCATCCCGACCCGATCGTTCCGGGGTAGATGGCCGGGTCAGGCCCGGCCATGACGCGGAAGGGCTGGTGTGACGTGAGAAGGGCTGGTGTGACGTGAAGAGCTGGTGCCGGCGTGCCCATTTCAACGCATATACGGCGAAGGCCCGCTACCCACGACTTCGTCGTGCGGAACGCATCCTTGCTCATACCGTGCTGATGGTCCTTTCCGGGGGTAAGGGTGCCTGCGGCATGACCCAGTCGTGGGTGGCGGGACTGCGCCCGCCACGACGTGGGGTGTTTCGCCAGCGCCTCCTCCCGCCACGACGCCGTCTGGCCAGCCAACAACCGCTCCCGCCACGACACAACACGGTTCGCCAACGGAATCGGTCCGTTGTCATCGCGACACTCGCCGCCCTCGCCATGCTGCTGGCCTTCCCGGTGCTCGCCCGGGCCGCCAGCCCCATCCCTGTCGTCGCCGCCGAGAACATGTATGGCGACGTCGCCAGCCAGATCGGCGGCGCACAGGTCAGCGTCACCAGCATCCTCAGCAGCCCCGACCAGGATCCGCACCTGTTCGAGGTCACCCCCTCGGCCGCCCGCATCGTCTCCCGCGCCCGCCTGGTGATCAGCAACGGCGCCGGCTACGACCCCTGGATGGACCGGCTGCTGCGGGCGGCCCCCAACCCCGCGCGCCGGACCATCGTCGTGGCAACGCTGGCGGGCGCCAGGCCCGGCGACAATCCGCACCTGTGGTACGACACCGCGGTGATGCTGAAGGCCGCGAAGGCCGTCGCGGACGAACTCACCGCCATCGATCCGGAGCACAAGCAGCAGTACCAGCAGCATCTCGCGGCGTTCCAGCACGCCATGCAGCCGGTCCAGGCGAAGATCGCGACCCTGCGCAAGCACCTGGCCGGCACGCCGGTGACCGCGACCGAACCCGTGTTCGGCTACATGCTGCACGCCCTGGGCATGCAGGTACGCAACCAGCGGTTCCAGCGGTCGGTGATGAACGACACCGAGCCCAGCGCCTCCGACGTCGCCGCCGTCCAGGACGACCTGCGCGACCACCGCGTGCGCCTGCTGGTGTACAACACCCAGGCCACCGGCCCGATGGCCCGGCGCATGCGGCGCCTGGCGCAGAAGGCCGGCATCCCCGTGCTGGGCGTCACCGAAACCGAGCCACCCGGCATGACCTACCAGGCCTGGATGCTGCACGACCTGGACGCGCTGGAACGGGCGCTGGCGCAATAACCCCATGAACGCCATTGCTCTCCACGACGTGCGTCTGGCACTGGGCGACCGGATCGTGCTGGACGATGTCACCCTGGACATCGCCGCCGGCGAGTTCATCGGCGTGCTGGGCCCCAACGGCGCCGGCAAGACCACGCTGATGCGCGCAATCCTCGGCCTGGTCCCGCCGACCCGCGGCACCATCCACGTGCTGGGCCAGCCGGCGACGCGCGGCGGCAATCCGGCGGTCGGCTACATGCCCCAGCTACGCACGCCGCTGACCGCCACCCGGCTCAGCGGCCGGGATTTCGTGGCGGGGGCGGTCAACGGCCATCGCCTCGGCCTGCCGATTCTCAGCCGCCAGGACCGGGCGGAGGTGGACCGCGTGCTCGACCTGGTCGGCGCGGGGGATCTCGCCCGCCGCCCGCTGGGCGCAATCTCCGGCGGCGAGCGCCAGCGCCTTCTCCTGGCCCAGGCGCTGCTCGGCCGCCCGCGCCTGCTGTTGCTGGACGAGCCGCTGATCAGCCTGGATCCGCACCGCCAGCAGGAGGTCGTGGCACTGACCAGATCGCTCCAGCAGCAGTTGGGCGTCACCGTCCTGTTCACCGCCCACGAACTGAACCCGCTGCTGGGGGCGATCGACCGCGTCCTGTACCTCGGCCGCGGCCAAGCGGCGCTGGGTCCGGTGGATACGGTGATCACCGGCCCGGTGCTGTCCCGCCTGTACGGCGCACCGATCGACGTCATCCGGGTGCAGGGCCGCATCTTCGTCATGTCCGGCGGCGAGGACATGGAACACGCCGCCCATCGTCACGACCATGCCGGGCATGAGGTGCATTCCCACCATGCTTGACTACGACTTCATGCGCCACGCCTTCGCCGCCGCCGCGGTGGTGGCGGTGGTCGCCGGCATTGTCGGCTATTTCCTGGTGCTGCGCGGCCAGACCTTCGCCGGCCACGCGCTGGCGCATGTCGGCTTCACCGGCGCGACCGGCGCGGTGCTGATCGGGCTGGCGCCGATCTGGGGGCTGGTGCTGATGACCCTGGCCGCCGGAATCGGCATGGGCGTGATGGGCGAGCGCCTGGCGGAACGCGATGTCGCCGTCGGGCTGGTGCTGGCCTTCGCGCTGGGCCTGGGCCTGCTGTTCCTGCACTACTACACGGCCTTCGCCACCCAGGCGACGACGCTGCTGTTCGGCAACGTGCTGTCTGTGGACACCGGCACCGTCGGCACGCTGGCGGGGCTGGGCGCGATCAGCCTGGGCATGCTGGCGGTGATCGCCCGGCCGCTGCTGTTCGCAACGCTGCAGCCGGAACTGGCCGAGGCGAAAGGCGTGTCGCTGCGCCGCTATTCGGTGCTGTTCCTCATCGTGGTGGCGCTGACCACCGCGGCCTGTGCGCAGATCGTCGGCGTGCTGCTGGTGTTCGCGCTGATGGTCGGGCCGGCGGCGGCGGCGCAACGGCTGACCGGGCGGCTGGCAACCGGCATCCCGCTCTCCGCGCTGCTGGCGCTGGTGGAGGCCTGGGGCGGGCTGACCCTGGCGTTCTATTCGGACTGGCCGAGCAGCTTCTGCATCGTGCTGATGAGCGGGGTTGTGTATGTGGTCGCGGTGCTGCCCCGGCCGCGCTACGCCTACAGGTAAGCTCGGCGCCCCACCGCATGGCAGGTGGCGTGAGCCGGAAGGAGTCCAGGATGCCCCAACGTGTCGCCGTCGTCGGCGCCGGCTATTTCGCCGCCTTCCACCATGACGGCTGGTCGCGCATTGCGGATGCGACGCTGACCGCGATCTGCGACCAGGACCCGGCGAAGGCTGCGACCGCTGCCGGACGATACGGCGCCCGCCCCTTCACGGCGCTGCCCGCGATGCTGGCCGAGATTGCGCCGGACATCCTGGACATCGCCATCCCGCCCGCCGGGCATGCCGAAGCGGTGCGCGCCGGGCTGGCCGCAGGTGTGCCCACGATCGTCTGCCAGAAGCCGTTCTGCCGCGACCTGGCCGAGGCCGAAGCGCTGGTCGCCGAAGCGGACGCCGCGGGCGCTCTGCTGGTGGTGCATGAGAACTTCCGCTTCCAGCCCTGGTACCGCGCCGCCGCCCGCCTGCTGGCCGCCGGCACGCTGGGCGAACCGTTCAGCCTGAGTTTCCGCCTGCGCCCCGGCGACGGCGGCGGCCCGGACGCCTACCTGGCCCGCCAGCCCTATTTCCGCAGCATGCCGCGCTTCCTGATCCGCGAGACCGGCGTGCACTTCATCGACGTGTTTCGCTTCCTGCTGGGCGAGGTGGAGGCGGTGTTCGCCGACCTGCGCCGCCTGAACCCCGTGATCGCGGGCGAGGACGCCGGCACGGTGCTGTTCCGCATGCGCGGCGGCGCCCGGGCGGTGTTCGACGGCAACCGCCTGGCCGACCACGCGGCGCAGGACCGGCGGCTCACCATGGGCGAAATGCTGCTGGAGGGCAGCGAGGCGGTGCTGCGCCTGGACGGCGAAGGCCGCCTGTTCCTGCGCCGCGCCGGCAGCACCGAAGAAGCGGCCTGGGCGTACGACTGGGCACGCCAGGGCTTCGCCGGCGACAGCGTGCGCGCGCTGCAGCAGCATGTGGTGGCGCACCGCGAAGGCGGCGGCGCCATCGAGAACATCGCGCGCGACTACCTGGCCAATCTGCGCGCAGAAGCCGCAATCTACCGTTCGGCCGAGACCGGCTGCTGGCAGGAACCGTAAGCCCGAGGCCCCCCGCCGCCCTCGAGCGGGAAAAACAGCGAGCGAGGAAATCAGGCGGAAAGCCGCGGGCGCCGGTCAGAATTTCGCTGGGGAGAAGCCTGTTTCATGCTGCATCGAACAAATCTTGTTCGCCGCCTGCTCCTCACCGACCTGGTGCTGGTCACGCTGATCTTCGGCCTGGCGTTCGCCCATGTGATGGAGTTGCCCGGCAAGCTGCAACTGCCCGGGCCGGTGTGGTTGACGGTGCAACAGACGCTCTACAATACGTTCGGGCCTCTTGCCTCGGTCGTCGAACCGCTGGGCATCCTGCTGGCCTGGTTGCTGGCCCTGCTGCTGCGGCGGGAGAAACCCGCGGGCCGCCTGGCCCTGACCGCGGCAGTCTGCACCTCGGTGGGGCTCGCCATCTGGTTCGCCGTGGTGTCACCGATGAATACGCGGCTGAATGGCTGGACGCCGGCTACTTTGCCATCCGACTGGGCGGCCTGCCGCGACCAGTGGGAAGCCGGCCACGTGGCTCACGCCGCCTTGTTCGCTGTCGCCTTCTGCGCACTGGCGGTTGCCATGCTGTCTCTGCCCGGCAGGCCGGAGCGCTGAAATGGACCTGTATCACATCTGGTGCGACCTGAAGCCCGGCGTGAGCGACACCGCGTTCTGCGCGCAGGCCGCGGCGTATCTGGGCCATCTGCAGCAGCAGAACCTGATCGGCGCCTGGCGCCTGACCCGCCGCAAGCTCGGACTGGCGCCGGCGCATCTGGGTGAGTTCCACGTGATGATCGAAGTGCGCGACCTGGCGCAACTCGAGGCAGCCTTTCAGGCGGTCGCTGCACGACGGGAGCCGGTGGAAGGCCTCCATTTCGGCGTCAATTCGCTGGTGCAGAACGCCAGCTTTGCCCTGTACCGGGACTTCCCCGACGCAACCCGCCATCACGGCGAGGAACGGTTCTGATCCGGCGCCGAACCTCTCCAGAAGAATTCCAGGTCCGGTTCGCGTTCGGGATTGGCAGCACCATCGGAAAAGCGCATCGGAACCAGTCCGCGTGAGGTATAAAAACTCCGGGCACGTTGGTTGCACTGGAAACAGAACAGCCGCAGCCCCTGCGGACTGGCCCGCTTCGCCCGGTCCAGCAGCATCGTGCCGATGCCGCGGCGGAACCAGTCGGGCCGCACATACAGGTGATCGACCCAGTCCTCCCGCAGCACCAGGAAGCCCAGGACATCATCGTCGCGCACCGCCACCCAGAAGGTGTAGTCCGGCTTGTCGATCAGGCCGGTCAGGTAGGCCCGCGTTTCGGCCTCGCCCAGCGGCAGGCGGCCGTTGGGCAGGACCTGGGCGCGGGAGGCAAAGAACAGGTCGCAGATCCGCTTCGCGTCCGCTTTCGTCGCCGGACGTACCCGGGGGTGCGGCGCCTGGCTCATGGCCGGTGGCCCCGGGCGGAGCGGGCGGAAACCCAGGCCTGGATGCTTGTACCGCCGGACATCACCCCGTTTGCGCTCCATGGAGGTGGAAGGGGAAGGCGGCGCCCGGACGGGCTAAACTGCGGGTTTCAGCGAAGATGATCACCCTGGTGAAACCACCGGCGGCCTGTCGGGGTTGCACAGGGCAGTCGGCCGTGATGCGCCCGGCCGGCACCGCACTAATGCCGGCTTCCGAAGATCGCGCTGCCCACGCGCACCCAGGTGGCGCCACAGGCGATCGCCTGCTCGAAGTCGGCGGACATGCCCATCGACACCACCTTCAGCCCGTGCCGGGCCGCGCGGTCGGCCAGCCAGGTGAAATGCGGTCTGGGGTCCTGGTCCAGCGGTGGCACGCACATCAGCCCCGCCAGCGACGCACCGAACCTTCCCTTGCAGTCCGCGATGAACGCGTCGGCGTCGGCGCGGGACACGCCGGATTTCTGCGGCTCGTCGCCGACATTCACCTCCACCAGCAAGGTGGGCGTGCGCCCTTCCTTGGCAGCCGCCGCGGCGATCGCGTCGGCCAGGCGGGGGCGGTCCAGCGTCTCGATCACCTCGGCCAGTTGCACCGCATCGCGCGCCTTGTTGGTCTGCAGGCCACCGATGATGTGCAGGTTGAACCGGAACTCCTGGCGCAGGGCCGGGAATTTCGACGCCGCTTCCTGCACGCGGTTCTCGCCGAACACCGTCTGCCCGGCCTGCAGCGCCGCACGCACGGCCTCCAGCGGCTTGGTCTTGGACACCGCGACCAGGGTGACCTCCTCCGGCCTGCGGCCGGCGCGGATCGCGGCTTCGGCGATGCGCGCCCGCACCTGCTGGAGGTTGGCGGCGATGTCGGGCAGGACAGTGGTGCTCATGGGGCTCGCTTCCGAATGTTGCGTCGGGCGCGGTGCTTGCGTCGATCGGTCGGCGGCCTGAAGTATCAGCATTCCGTCATCGAGGTAAGCGTCATGATCGACCCCCGGCTGCTGAGCTGGGCGCGCGCGGCGGCGCGGCGCGGGCACGGCCGCCGCATCCCGCCGCTGTGGCTGTTCACCGACACGCGCCGGCTGCCCGATCCCCGGCCGGCGGTCGCCCGCCTGCCGCGGGGCCTGGCGGGCGTGGTGCTGCGGCACGACGACGATCCGCGGCGCGCGGCCCTGGGGCGTGACCTGGCGGGGCTGTGCCGGGCGCGGCGGCTGGTGCTGGTGGTGGCCGGCGATGCAAGGCTGGCGGTGGCATTGGGGGCCGGGATGCACCTGCGCGGCGGACGCTGGCCGGGACCGCTCCGCGCCCGCGGGTTCCTCACCAGCTCGGCCCATAGCGGCGCGGATCTGCGCCGGGCCGCGCGGGCGGGCGCACAACTGGCGTTCCTGTCGCCGGTATTTCCCACCGCCAGCCATCCCGGCGCGCCCACGCTGGGACCGGTGCGGTGGACGCGCATGGCCCGCACCGCACCGCTGCCGGTGGCGGCGCTGGGGGGCATGCGGGCGGCGCGGCTGCGGCGGCTGCCGGTGGGGCTGTGCTGCGCGGTCGGGGCAATCGGGGCGCTGGGATGATATTGACGCGCTTGATCTGCAGGCGCGCTTGATCTGCAGGCTCGCCCAGCATACAGGCGCGCTCAATATTGAAACGCTGACGGCAATACAACGTCATGGCCGGCCTCGACGCTGAATGGCCGCACACAACGCTGAATGGCCGCCTGTGTTTCGCACGAATGCGGCTCGGAATTACAATCGTGCGCGCAACCATCGCACTTCCGCGTCATGGCCGGACTTGATCCGGCCATCTACCCCCGTCCAGGCGTGTTCCGTTGCATCCCGACCCGATCGTTCCGGTGTAGATGGCCGGGTCAGGCCCGGCCATGACATGAAGGACCCGGTCGTGACATGAAGGACCCGGCCATGACATGGAGGACCCGGTCATGGCATGAAGGAACCGGTCATGACTTGAGTGGTGTCGGCGTGCCTGTTTCGACGCGCATTGGCCTCGACTGAGCGTCAGACCCCGGTGCCGGCACGACAGGATTGCCGGTATTGCCAGTCGATATGCCCCGCCTGGAAATGCATCATTCGGCCGGACGCAAGGCATCGCTCACGGCCTGAAGCAACGCGTTGGCTGCATAGGGCTTGCTCACGACAACGTCCCCGCCATGCGATGCGGGCTCCTCCAACTCCAGGCTCGCACCGCTGACATAGATGACCTTCAGGCCGGGTCGGCGCAGGCGCGCCTGGCGAACCAGTTCCAGACCGGAATTCCCCGGCATGGCATAATCCACCAGCGCCACCGAAACCGGTTCGGTTTCCAGGATACGCAGCGCCGCGACGGTATCGCCGGCTTCGCGCACCACGTAGCCCGCGTCGGTCAGGAATCCCGCCGCGACGCCGCGCACGTCCGCGTCGTCATCGACCACCAGCACCAGGCCGGTGCCGTGCAGTACCACCCGATCGGGATCGCCGGACACACCGGCGGATTCGGTCACCTGGGCGCGGGGCAGGAAGATCTCCACCGTGGTGCCCGCGCCAACCGTGCTTTGCAGGCGGGCGGCGCCGCCGAACTGGCGGGCCAGGCCGAACACCTGCGCCAGGCCCAGGCCGCTGCCCTTGCCGACCCCCTTCGTGGTGAAGAAGGGCTCGAACGCGCGTTCCAGCACCTGCGGCGACATGCCGCTGCCGGTGTCGATCACCGACACCACCACGTAGTCGCCGCGCTCGAGTTCCGGCGCCATGCCGGCCTGGGCGTCCGGCAGGTTACATGTGACGATGCGCAGCAATCCGCCATCGGCCATCGCGTCGCGCGCATTGATCGCCAGGTTCAGCACCATCGATTCCAGTTGTGTCGGATCCGCGCGACCCGGCCACAGGGCCGGATCCAGTTCCATCGACACCTTCAACAGGCCGCCGAGGCTTCGTTGCAGCAGTTCCTGCATGCCCTGCAGCACGGCGTTCACATCGACCGGACGCGGCGACAGATGCTGCTGACGCGCGTATGCCAGCAATTGCTGCGTCAGGGCACCGCCACGCTGGGCCGCGCGCAGGGCCGTTTCGATGTAGCGCAGCGAACGCTCGTCGCCGGCGCGCCGCTGCAGCAGCTCCAGGTTGCCGGTGACCGCCGTCAGCAGGTTGTTGAAGTCGTGCGCGATGCCGCCGGTGAGCTGGCCGATCGCCTCCATCTTCAGGGCCTGGCGCAACTGTGCTTCCATGCGCCGCGTCTCGGTCAGGTCGAGCGCGGTCAGCAGCACGTATTCCACCGTGCCATCCGGCCCGGGCAGGGGCACCTGGAAGGCCCGGCGGATCGCTTCGCCCGCGGGGAACTGCGTGCTGTATTCGTATTCGACCGGGCGACCGGTCTCGATCGCCTCACGGAACTGTGCCTGGAAGAACGCCGCCTGCTCAGCGGGAAAGATCTGCTCCAGCGTGCGGCCTACCACCTGTTCGCGGGCATAGCCGGAATGCCGCGCCCAGGCGGGATTGACATCCTCGCACAGCAGGCGCCCGTCCGGCAGTACGCGCAGGAACACCAGGTCGACCGGCGCGTGCTCGAAGATGGCGCCGTAGCGGGTGCGGGATTCCTCAAGAGCCACCAGCGTGTCCTGCAACGCACGCGTACGTTCCTGCACCCGCTGCTCCAGCGCGGTCTCGGTGCGCTTGCGATCGGTGATGTCCATGTTGATGCCGAGCATGCGGCGCGGCGCACCGTGCTCGTCGGGCAGGACGTTGCCGCAGGACAGGATCCAGCGAATCTCGCCGTCCGGCCGGACGATGCGGAATTCCTGCGAGAACGGTTCGACCTGATGGCTGTGTCTGTGCGCGTTCGCCCGGGCGGTCTGCCGGTCCTCCGGGTGCAGCGCATCGATCCACAGCGTGAACAGTTGCGCAGCGGTGCCCTCGAACGGCGCGCGGCCAAGCAGGTGGAACATCTGCGGCGACCAGCGGATGCGGTCGGATGCAAGGTCCCAGTCCCAGGTGCCGATGCCCGCCGCCGCCTGCGCCAGCCGCAGATGCTCCTCATTCGCGCGCAGCATATGCTCGGCCTGCTTGCGCTCGGTAATGTCGCGCCAGTACACGGTCACGCCGGCATCGTAGGGGGCAGCGGTGACCTGAACCCAGGCGTCGGTGACCGGCGAGGGCGCTTCAAAGGTGAGGGTGCGCTGTTCCGAGGCAGCCCGGCGCAGCATGCACTCGTTCAGCGTTCCGATCAGTTGTGGCAGCGCGTCCCACAGGACATGGCCGACGATTGCCTCCGCCGGCATGTTCCAAAACGAGAGTGCATGCCGATTGGCGTAGATCACGTGCCAGTCGCGATCCAGTGCATAGAATGCATCGCCCATGTTTTCGAGCACGGTGCGCGGATCGAGCGTCAGCAGCGGGCCTGTCTCCACCGATGGCGGGGTTTTGATGTCGATGGCGGCCTCCTGAACTCAGACGCCCAGACCTCAGACGCCCAGTATGTCTCGCGGCAATTTACCGCGATGCAGCACGGCCAGCAAACACGGACACCGTGTCAGAAGGTTGACGGATTTTTGGTTTTGCCCCCGCCAACCATTTCGTAGGCTGCGCCGGATCCTGCATGAGGTGGTCCCGGCATGACACTCGACCCGCTGCTGCTGTCCCGGATACAGTTCTTCTGGGTCGTCGCCTGGCACATCCTGTTGCCGGCGTTCACCATCGGCCTGGCGTCCTATATCGCATTCCTGGAAGCCGCGCACCTGATTACGGGGCGGGACGTCTATTTCCGTCTTTCCACTTTCTGGACGCGCATCTTCTCTGTCTCTTTCGGGATGGGCGTGGTGTCCGGCATTGTGATGCCCTTCCAGTTCGGCACGAACTGGAGCCGCTGGTCGTATGCCACCGCCGACGTGCTGTCGCCGATGCTGGCCTATGAAGGCCTGATGGCGTTCTTCCTGGAGGCGTCGTTCCTGGGCGTGCTGCTGTTCGGCCGGCACCTGGTGCCGCGCTGGGCGCATTTCGTCGCGGCCCTGATGGTGGCCTTCGGCACGCTGCTGTCGGCGTTCTGGATCCTGGCGGCGAACAGTTGGATGCAAACTCCGGCCGGCGCAAAGCTGGTGGACGGGCGCTTCATTCCGGAGCACTGGCTGCAGATCATCTTCAACCCGTCCTTCCCCACGCGGTTCGGTCATACCGTGGTCGGCTTCTATGTCACCACCGGGTTCGTGGTGATGGGCGTCGCCGCCGGCTACCTGCTGCGTGACCGCTTTGTCCCGGAGGCCCGGCGCATGCTGTCCACCACGCTGTGGCTGCTGCTGGTGCTGGTGCCGCTGCAGCTTGTGCTGGGCGATGCATCCGGCCTGGTGACGGAAAAATACCAGCCGGCGAAGCTGGCCGCGATCGAGGCACGTTGGGACACGGCATCACGCATACCGCTGACGCTATTCGCCATCCCGGACGAGCAGCACGCCGTCAACCACGACGCGCTGGACATCCCGGTGCTGGGCAGCCTGATCCTGACGCACGATCCGAACGGCACGGTGCGCGGCCTGAAGGATTTCCCCCGTGACGACTGGCCGCCGGTGATCATCCCCTTCTTCAGTTTCCGCGTGATGGTGGGGATCGGGCTGCTGATGCTGGGGGTGGTGCTGGTGGGCAACCTGCTGCGCCGTCACGAGCGGCTGTTCTTCAACCGGCTGTTCCTGCGCATCTGCAACCTGTCCGCGCCGCTGGGCTTCATCGCCGTGATCGCCGGCTGGATCACCACCGAGGTCGGACGACAACCGTGGACCGTGTACGGCCTGATGCGCACGGCGGACTCCGTCACCCCGACGCTCACCGGATGGGATGTGGTGATCACGCTGGCCGGGTATTTTGCGGCCTACTGCATCATCTTTCCGGCCGGTGGCATGCTGATGGCGCGCATGGTCCGCCAGGGGCCCTCGCAGACGGCCGAGGCGCCCGAACCGGTGGAAAGCGGCCGTCCGCAATCGCCGGTCCGGCCGGCTCCAGGAGACGTCGCATGAACCCGGTGCTCGACTTCGTTCCGATCTGGACGATCATCATCGGCCTTGGCGTGTTCTTCTACGTCATGCTGGACGGGTTCGACCTGGGCGTCGGCATGCTGTTCGGCTTCGCCGGCAGTACCGAGAACCGCAACCTGGTGATGAACTCGATCGCGCCGATCTGGGACGGCAACGAGACCTGGCTGGTGCTGGGTGGCGTCGCGTTGCTGGCGGCATTCCCGGCGGCATACGCGATCATCATCCCGGCGGTGTATTTCCCCGTGGCGATCATGCTGCTGGCGCTGATTTTCCGCGGCGTGGCGTTCGAGTTCCGCTATCGCGACTCGCCCCACCGCACGTTCTGGGACTTCGGGTTCTGCTACGGATCGGCGCTCGCGGCCTTCGCGCAGGGGATCGTGCTGGGCACCTTCATCGATGGGTTCCAGACCGACGGCCGGATGTTCACCGGAACCAGCCTGTCGTGCTTCACGCCGTTCTCGATCTTCACCGGCCTGGCCCTGATGTGCGGCTACGCGCTGCTGGGCGCCGGCTGGCTGGTGCTGAAGACCGAGGGCAAGCTGCAGGACTGGGCACGCATGTGGGGCCGCCGCGCCCTGGTGGGTGTGTGCGTGGCGATCGTGGTGATCAGCGCATGGACCCCGTTCATGCATGAGGAGGTCCGCGTGCGCTGGTTCTCCTGGCCAAATATCGCGGTTCTCTGGGTCGTGCCGCTGATCACGGTGGTGATCGCCTGGGCGACCTGGCGATCGCTGCACCGCCCGAACTCCGAATGGGGGCCATTCGCGGGGGCATTCGGGCTGTTTGCCGCGTCATACGCGGGGCTGGGCATCAGCCTGTACCCGCTGGTGGTGCCGTATCACCTGACTCTGTGGCAGGCGCAATCCGCGCCGACCACACAGGCGTTCCTGCTGGTCGGCACATTGTTCCTGCTGCCGGTGATCCTGGTTTACACGGGGTGGTCGTACTGGGTGTTCCGCGGCAAGGCGCGGGGGCACATCGGGTACCGCTGAGCCTGACTGCGACGCTGCTAGAGGCAAGGGACAGAGCCGATGAGCGACTACGAGACCGACGTGCTGATCTGGAGCGAACAACAGGCCGACCTGCTGCGGCGTGTCGCCGCAGGCGAGCGCATTAACGACCAGGTGGACTGGACGAATATCATCGAGGAGATCGAGAGCGTGGGCAGCGAGCAGTCGCATGCCGTGGAGTCGATGCTCGTCCAGGCCATTGTACACCGATTGAAAGCCATCGGCTGGCCGGACGCACCTGATGTCGATAACTGGCAGGCCGACGCCGAACGGTTCCGTGGCGATGCGGCCAGCCGGTTCACGCCGTCCATGCGCCGGCGGCTCGATCTCGCCCGCATCTACCGGCGGGCGACGCGCGCCGTTCCCGCCAGAATGGACGGCAAGGCGCCGCAGCCCTTGCCATCAACCTGCCCATCGTCACTGGACAACCTTCTGGCCGAGGCCTGATCCCGGACGCCTCCATCCTCCCGGCGACCGGCGCGGGTGCTAGGCGCGGGTGCTACAGGATCTTGACCGAACCCATTTGACACCCGCCCGCAACCACCACATGCTCCGCGATCACCGAGGGGAGTCCCGCCGCAGAAGGGGCTGAGATACCGCTACGGCCGGCAACCGGCGGCGCGGTGACCCTTGAACCTGAACCGGGTCATGCCGGCGTAGGGACGGGGCGCCACACCATCCGAACACCCCCGTCTCCTGCCCAGGCCACCCCGCGCCGTTGGAGGAGAGACGCCATGACGGTCCAGTCCCCCGCCCGCCCGAGCTCGGTCACGACCGGTGCCATCGCGGGCTCGCGCAAGGCCTACACCAGCCCGGAGGGCCGCCCGGACATCCGCGTGCCGTTCCGCGAGATCGCGCTGGACCCCAGCGCGCGGGAGGAACCGTACCGCGCCTATGACTGCTCGGGCCCCTACACCGACCCGGGCGTGAGCATCGACCTGTCCGCCGGCCTGAACCCGGTGCGGCGCGAGTGGCTGGCCAAGCGCGGCTTCGACCGGATCGACGCGCGCGCGGTGAAGCCCGAGGACAACGGCGGCGCCACCGGCGACAAGCTGGTGCCGGTCTGCCCGGCCGACCACCCGGTGTATGGCGGCAAGCAGGGCCAGCCCACCACGCAGTATGAGTTCGCCCGCGCCGGCATCATCACCGAGGAGATGATCTACGTCGCGCACCGCGAGAACCTGGGCCGGCAGAAGATGCTGGACGGCGCGGAAGCCCGCATCGCCGACGGCGAGAGCTTCGGCGCGGAAATCCCGCCCTTCATCACGCCGGAATTCGTGCGGTCCGAAATCGCGCGCGGCCGCGCGATCATCCCCGCCAACATCAACCACCCGGAACTGGAGCCGGTGATCATCGGCCGCAACTTCCTGGTGAAGATCAACGCGAATATCGGCAACTCCGCGGTGACCTCCGGCGTGGCCGAAGAGGTGGAGAAGCTGGTGTGGGCGATCCGCTGGGGCGCCGACACGGTGATGGACCTGTCCACCGGCCGCAACATCCACAACATCCGCGACTGGATCCTGCGCAACTCCCCGGTGCCGATCGGCACCGTGCCGATCTACCAGGCACTGGAGAAGGTGGGCGGCGACCCGGCGAAGCTCGACTGGGAGGTGTTCAAGGACACGCTGATCGAGCAGGCCGAACAGGGCGTGGACTACTTCACCATCCATGCCGGCGTGCGGCTGGGCTATGTGCCGCTGACCGCGACGCGCACCACCGGCATCGTGTCGCGCGGCGGCTCCATCATGGCGCGCTGGTGCCTGTCGCATCACCGCGAGAGCTTCCTGTACGAGCGCTTCGACGAGATCTGCGACATCATGCGCAAGTATGACGTGTCGTTCTCGCTGGGCGACGGGCTGCGTCCGGGCTCCAACGCCGATGCCAACGACCGCGCGCAGTTCGCCGAGCTGGAGACGCTGGGCGAGCTGACCAAGGTGGCGTGGGACAAGGGCTGCCAGGTGATGATCGAGGGCCCCGGCCACGTGCCGATGCACAAGATCAAGGTCAACATGGACAAGCAGTTGCGCGAGTGCGGCGAGGCGCCGTTCTACACGCTTGGCCCGCTGACCACCGACATCGCGCCCGGCTACGACCACATCACCAGCGCGATCGGCGCGGCGATGATCGGCTGGTACGGCACCGCCATGCTCTGCTACGTCACGCCGAAGGAGCATCTGGGCCTGCCGGACCGCGACGACGTGAAGACCGGCGTGATCACCTACCGGATCGCCGCGCATGCCGCCGACCTGGCGAAGGGGCATCCGGCCGCCAAGCTGCGCGACGATGCGCTCAGCCGGGCGCGGTTCGAGTTCCGGTGGGAGGACCAGTTCAACCTGTCGCTGGACCCGGACACGGCGCGCAGGTTCCACGACGAGACCCTGCCGAAGGAGGCGCACAAGGTCGCGCATTTCTGCTCGATGTGCGGGCCGAAGTTCTGCTCGATGCAGATCACCCAGGACCTGCGCAAGGAAGCCGAGCGGATGGCCGGGATGGAGGCGAAGAGCAAGGAGTTCGTCGAGGGCGGCGAGCAGATCTACGTGCCGGAGTCGGCGGCGGAGTAGCGCATCCGCCCACTCACCTGCGGAAGAGCGCGGCGGCGATTGCCGGCCGCGCTCTTCGTTTGTTCGGTCGGCAACGGCGGGGCGGTCGTGATTGGCGACGGCGCGAGCGACGTCGGCACAGGTTGTGACATCCGCCGAAGCCGCGACCAAACGGTCTCATTGCGCTGTCGGAAGACTTTACACGTAGAAATTTCAGCAGGTCGGCTGCGTCTCGTTTTGCCCACGCCGCAAAGGGGTTAGGTATGCGGCATGGAAAATGCATGTTGGCTTCTATGGACTGCGCGGCAGGGAATTCAGGCCGAGAGCAGAGGAGGTAGCCAAGAAATGAGACGCACGTCGCTGTTCGCCTTGCTCCTGACGATGGGAGCACTCGCGGCCTCACAGCCTGCCAATGCCGGGGAGGCCTTCGCCGTGTGGGGCAGCCCCACAACCACGACGGCGAGCGGCACGCTGGATGGGATCGGGTTCACGGTAAGCAATCTCACCGGTCCAACCGTCGAACCGCTCGACCTCTCAGGCAGCAATTTCGCCGCGGCTCCTGGTGCGCGCAATGCACAGACCTTGAGCTATGATGCCGATAGCAACTGGACCATCCACTTCAATGCACCGGTCGGCATACTGGATCTGTACATTGGCTATTGGCGCGGCACATACGGATTGGGCGCCACCGCCAGCGGGCTGGTCGACTATGACTTCACGCAGCCATTCACGAAGCTTTCCGGCCTGTCAACCGCGCATATTTACCTGAGCCAGAAACGAATCACCCAATCGACGAACAGCGGGTTCGCCAGCGGCATCGTGGAATTCACCAATATCAGCGATTTGACGGTATCAACGAATGCGACCACGAACAGTAGCCAGGCATTGACTCTGGCAACACCCGTGCCGGAGCCGGCCAGTGGTGGACTGCTTCTGACCGGGCTCCTGGCCCTGGCAGTGCGACGCCGCCGGAGGGCCTGACGGCGTTTTCCCGCCATAGGCACCTTGGAAACGCGCCATCAGTCGCCGAACCCCTGCATGGCGGCTGACAGCGTGACGGCGATGTCGAATGAAGCACATGGGTTGCTGATCGAGGCATGCGACCGGTCGGCTCAAACGATACGCGGAGGTGTGTTACCGCGTCCGGAGCGGGATCGGATGACAGGCCCTCTGCGCCAACCCCGACGGTGAAGCGGCAGGTAACCCGGCCGCCGAACCTCCCGCCGGTCGCCATGGATCGAGGTCCGGCCACTGCCACGTGACGCTTGACCGGGACACGGGCGACCTGTTCTGTCGCCGCGGTTCGAACGCGTCGGCGCGGGCGTTGCGCCCGTTGCGCGCCTGATATGGGATCCCCGCCTTGACCCACCGCACCGTGTCCATCGGCGACATCACCATCGGCAACCACCTGCCCTTCGTGCTGATCGCCGGCCCGTGCCAGATCGAGTCACGCGCGCACGCACTGGAAGTGGCGGAGGTGCTGGCTGCGCTGTCACACGCCAGCGGCGTGCGGCTGATCTACAAATCCAGCTTCGACAAGGCGAACCGCACCAGCGCCGGCGCCGCCCGCGGTGTCGGGCTGGCGGAGGGCCTGGCGATCCTGGCCGAGGTGCGGGACCGCACCGGCCTGCCGGTGCTGACCGACGTGCACGCGCCGGACCAGTGCGCCCCCGCGGCCGAGGTGGTGGACGTGCTGCAGATCCCCGCCTTCCTGTGCCGGCAGACGGACCTGCTGCTGGCCGCCGGCGCCACCGGCAAGCCGGTCAACGTGAAGAAGGGCCAGTTCCTGGCGCCGTGGGACATGCAGCATGTCGCCGCCAAGATCGCCGGCACCGGCAACCAGAACATCATGCTGTGCGAACGCGGCGTCACCTTCGGCTACAACACGCTGGTGACCGACATGCGCGCGCTGGTGATCATGGCGCGCACCGGCTACCCGGTGGTGTTCGACGCCACCCATTCGGTGCAGCAGCCGGGCGGCCAGGGCGGTGCGTCGGGCGGCGAGCGGGCGTTCGCCCCGGTGCTGGCGCGCGCGGCGCTGGCGGTCGGCGTGGCGGCGGTGTTCATCGAAACGCACCCGGATCCGGACCGCGCCCCCAGCGACGGTCCCAACATGATCCCGCTGCGGGAGATGCCGGCCCTGGTCGCTCGGCTGAAGGCATTCGATGCGCTGGCCAAAGCGGCGGGGTGATTGCCCGACTGCGGGAAACGGACAAGACCGTCCGCTGGGCCTGCTGACGCAATGCCGCCCACCACGTCGTGGTCGGCGAAGGATGGCCACCCACGGCTTTGTCATGGCGGAGCCACAACACAATTGCCCCGTGTGACCGCAGCGTCCGGTGCCTCCGGCATGACGAAGCCGTGGATGGCCGGCCTTCGCCGGCCATGACGTTATGTGCGACGCCGCGGGCCTCGCGACCCGTCGGCGTCGGAACGCCGACCAGGCGCCCCGCTCACCAGCGGCACGCGGCTCAGCCCCACGCTGAAACCCGGCTCAGCCCCGTGCCGCGTTGATCGCCGCCCACACCCGCCCCGGCGTGGCCGGCATGTCGAAGTGGCGGATGCCCAGCGGCGCCAGCGCGTCGTTGACCGCGTTCATCACCGCGGCCATGGACCCCACCGTGCCGGCCTCCCCCACCCCTTTGGCGCCCAGCGGGTTCACCTTGGTGGGCACTTCGCGGGTTGCCATGCGGATCTCCGGAAAGTCGGCGGCCCGCGGCATCTGGTAGTCCATGAAGGACGCCGTCAGCATCTGGCCGGTTTCCGGATCGTGCACGATCTGCTCGCCCAGCGCCTGCCCCACGCCCTGCGCCACGCCGCCATGCGTCTGCCCCGCCACCAGCAGCGGATTCAGCACGCGGCCGAGCTCCTCCACCGCGCTGTAGGCGACGACTTCGGTCACGCCGGTGTCCGGGTCGATCTCCACCTCGCAGATATGCGTGCCGTTGGGGAAGGTCACGGCGGTGGGGGTGAACTCGCCGGACTCCACCAGCCCGCCTTCCTCGCCCGGCGGGATGTGCGCCGGGTCGTTCGCCGCCTGCCCGATGCTGGCCAGGCTCACCGAGCGGTCGGTGCCCGCCACGTGGAACGCGCCGTCGCGTAGCTCCAGGTCCACCGTCGCCACTTCCAGCAGTTCCGCGGCGATGCGCTTCGCCTTCTCGATCACCGCATCCACCGCCAGCGTCACCGCCGCCCCGCCGATGCACAGCGCGCCGGACCCGCCATTGCCCTTGCCGAACTCCAGTGCGTCGGTGTCGCCCATTTCCCACTTCACCTGGTCCAGCGGCACGCCGAACCGGTCCGCGACCAGTTGGCAGAACGCCGTCTCCAGCCCCTGCCCCACCGACATGGAACCCGAGCGCAGCGTCAGCGTGCCGTCCTCCGCCAGGCGCAGCGTGGACAGGTCCTTGGCCGGGCGCAGGAACGGCCCGCCGGCGACCTCGATGCAGTTGCACAGGCCGATGCCGCGCAGCTTGCCGCGCGCCTTCGCCTCCGCCCGCCGCGCCTCGAACCCGTCCAGCTCGGCCAGGCCGGCGGCGGTGGTCATGTTGCCCTCGAACTCGCCGCAGTCGTAGTTGAAGGTCAGTGCGGTCCTGTACGGCATCTTCTCCGGCGGGATCAGGTTGCGCCGGCGCAGCTCGTACGGGCTGATACCCAGTTCGCGCGCGGCGACATCGATCAGGCGCTCGATCGTGTAGGTGGCTTCCGGCCGCCCGGCGCCGCGATACGCCGCGGTGGGCACCGTGTTGGTCATGATGCCGCAGGATTCCGCATAGATCGCCGGGATCTCATACACGCCGGCAATGCCGCCGATATTGCCCACACACCAGCCGGAGCGGCCGGACGTATAGGCGCCCAGGTTCACGTCCCACCGTACCTTCAACCCGGTGATCCGGTGGTTGGCGTCGAACCCGAGTTCGGCGGTGATGCGCATCTCCCGCGCCTGCTCGTCCGTCAGGAACCCCTCGGTCCGGTCGGCGATCCAGCGCACCGGGCGCTGCAGCCGCCGAGCGGCCCAGGCGGCGAGTACCGACCTCCTGGTGCACACCCGATTTCATGCCGAAGGAGCCGCCGACATCCTCGGCCAGCACGCGAATCTCGGTCGGCTTCAGCTTGAAATTGCCGTTGGCCAGGCCATTACGCAGGGCGAAGGGCGACTGGTGCGACGCATGCACCACCATCCGACCGTCCTGCCCCAGTTCCGCCCACACGCCGCGCGGCTCCATGGAATTGGCGGTGACGCGGGAGACGGAGAATTCCAGCCGCGTGACATGCGCGGCGGATTTCAGCCCGGCTTCCACCGCGTCCTGGTCGCCGCGCTTCCACAGGAAGCCGATATTGTCCGGCACCTCGTCCCACACGGCCGGCGCGCCCGGCTGCATCGCGGCGACCGGGTCGGTGACCAGCGGCCGTTCCTCGTAGTCCACCAGGATGGCCTCGGACGCTTCCAGCCCGGCGGCGCGGGTTTCCGCCACCACCATGGCGACCGGCTCCCCCAGGAAACGCACGCGGTCCTTCGCCAGCAGCCAGCGGTCGGTCTTCGCCGACGGGCCGCCATCCGGCCGCGGGAAATTGATGCCGCCGGGAATCGGCGCGACATCGGTCAGGTCGGCCGCGGTGAACACCGCCACCACCCCGGGCATCGCCGCCGCCGCGGCGGTGTCGATGCCGGCAATGCGCGCATGGGCGTAGGGCGAGCGCAGCAGCACCGCCTGCAGCAGGCCAGGCGGATGCGCGTCGGCCGCGTAATTGCCCTTGCCGGTCAGCAGCCGAACGTCTTCCCGCCGGCGCACGGGCCTCGTCTGGATCGCTGTCATGCGGCTCTCCCCAAGATGATGCCGGCACGAGGGCCGGACATTGCCTCCGTCCTACGCCGCGTGGCGGCTTTGGCAAGGCGGGAGGCGCGATTCGATTCTATCCCACACCCTTCAGCCACCGCCACCCGAGCGCCCTGGCGAGCGCCCCGGTTCGCGCTACTGTCCGGAATGCCGGTTGAGTGTGGCGGCAGCCTCGGCAATGCTGCGGCAACCGACACCGGGGAGACCAAAAAAATGTCCGAACTGACAAGTATCCTGAGAAACCATATGAAGGAGAAGCTGGCGCGCGGAGAGATCGTCGCCTCGATGACCGTGCGCCTGTCACGCAGCATCGAAATCGCGCAGATCGCCAAAACCAGCGGATTCGACAGCATCTACGTGGACATGGAGCACAACACGCTGTCGATGGACACGACGTGCCAGATCTGCATCGCTGCCCAGCAGATCGGACTGACGCCGCTGGTACGCGTACCGGCCAATTCCCCCGAGTTCATCTGCCGCGCTCTGGACGGCGGTGCGATGGGCGTGATCGTGCCGCATGTACGCTCGGCCGCCGAGGCCAGGGAAATCGTGAGCCTGGCGAAATTCACACCCATTGGTGAGCGCTCCGCCGGCGGTGCACTTTCGCACTATCGGTATTGCAGCTTCCCCATGGCGGAAACGAACGCCGCGATGAACGAGGCGACGTCGCTGGTGGTGATGATGGAGACGGTGGACGCCCTGGAGCATGTCGAGGAAATCGTCGCGGTCGAGGGGGTGGACATGCTGCTGGTCGGCAGCAACGACCTGTGCAACGAAATGGGAATCAGCGGGCAGTACGACCACCCGAAACTGCACGCGGCCTTCGAACGGACGATCGCGGCGGCGCAGGCGCATGGCAAGCATGTCGGCGTCGGCGGGTTGGCGTCCCGCGATGACCTGACCGCGAAGTTTGTACAGATGGGGGCACGCTATGTCTCGACCGGTACCGACCTTGCCTTCCTGATCGCCGCCTGCACCGACCGCGCGCGCTTCGTCCACCAGCTCGGCTGATCGCTGCCAACCGGCGCAGCGTGTGAGAGGCCGGAATGCCGGGCCGCTAACCGGCTTCCCGCAACGCCTGTGCAATGTTCTGCCGCGCCTGGTCCTCGAACGCCGCCGCCAGCGGGGCGGATCGGAATATCCGTGGGGCCGCCTGCATTGTCCGCAGGAATGCGACGCGCCGACGCCCCCATTCGGCCTCATCCAGATGCGCGAACTCCTGGCGCAAGGCCGTCGTGTTGCGGGTGAACACCGCGGGAGGCGCACCCAGCGGCGTCAGGTCGAGATCGAGCATCCACAGGCGCAGGCGGGCCAGCTCACTGCCGGCGTCGGTGCAGGCCAGATGGTCGGCCGTCGCTTCGATGGTCGTGGTCACCCACGCCACCTGTTCCGCCGCGAGGTCCGCCGGCGCCATGTCACGCCACAACGCGGCGGATCGCAGTTCATTGTCGCCGCGCGTCGGGTCGTAGATCGCGTCGTGGAAGACGATGGCGCAGGCGACCAGGCGGTTCGGTACCGGCGCACAGAACGCGGATCCCTGAACGAAGTGCTCATGACGCCGCCACAGCACGCCAAGGTGCCCGATGCCGTGATAATAACGCCCGGGCGCCGCCATCAGGTCCAGCGCCTTGTCCCTGGCCGATGGGGGCAGGCCGGCCGTTTCCATCAGGCGATTCAGTGTACGCACGCGAAATTGCCTCGATCTTCACTTTCGTCCGACCGTATGGGCCGCGCCGCGACGAAAGCCAGGGTTGTAGCATGGACGTAACGGACAGGCCAGGAACAGTCTCCTCAGGCGGGATCCGTAGTTCTTGCCCATGGAGTGAACGGCCCATGCAAGCCGCGAGGGCCACGTTACCTTTCTCAGGCATTGCACCCGGTCGTCAGTGCAGGCGGGTCATTCACTGGGCTGGATTTACAGCTTTGTCCGGTCATTCGCACATGAAAGTGCGTAAATGCTGCGGCGAGCGGCACAAATATGCATGGCACTTACACCTTCAGTGTGTTGCCTCAACCGCTGCTCGTCCCCCCTTCGCCGACGCTTGCGCATAGGACCCGCGCGCATATGGGCCGGCCGCGCCGACACGCCGCCCAATCCGGGGCCGAGGCGGTCTTCACACCCCCGTCACATACTGCTTGATCCCGCCAGCCACGGGGATTAGATCAGAACCGCCGGGCAGCGAAAGCTGCGGGCCATTGGCGTTTGTCCATGATCTGGCAGGCGCTGATGCAGTGCAACAGACCAACAGGACCACATGAGACCCCGATCTAGCAGCGAACCCGTCGAGCCTCACAGTCGGCGTTTGCCGAACGCGAAGCAGACGGTGCACAGCGCCCGGGAGATCCGTGTGACCGCCCTCTTCCGGTCAGCCATCGGCTGACCGCGGCGGTCGCCATCCTCCTGGGCTCGGCTCACGAGACTTTCAGGAGGTTGCGCGATGACCGCCAACGCCAGACACGCCTGTCCTTCCGTCGCCGCCCGGCCGGGCGGCCGATTGCGTCTGCCCGCTTCCGGAGAACCCTGATGATGGACGACGGATCTAGACGGGGCCGGATCGCAAGGTTCGGCCCGGGAAAGCAGGACCGGCGGTAGCGGCATCCTCGCCGAGCTTCCGCCGGCCCGACGGACGGAAGGAAGACGGCGATGTCTTTCGCAACGACAACCCGGCAGGTTGCGCAAGGGGGCGGACTCCGCCGCCGCGTGCTGCATTTCCTGGTGGTGGCCGGCCCCGGGCTGATCGTGATGGTGGCCGACAACGACGCCGGCGGCGTGTCCACCTTCACCCAAGCCGGCGCGGATTACGGCACCGCCCTGATGTGGCTGCTGCCACTGCTGCTGCCGATGACCTATTTCGTGCAGGAGATGGTCGCCCGCCTGGGCATCGCTACCGGCGAGGGCCTGGCCGGACTTATCTTCCACCGCTTCGGCGCCTGGTGGGGCCGGTTCACCCTGGTCGATCTGCTGGTGGTGAACTTCCTGACCCTGGTCACCGAGTTCGCCGCCGTCGCCATGGCCGCCCGGCAGCTCGATCTGCCGATCGGCGTGGTGGTGCCACTGTCCGCCATCGGGCTGATCCTGATGGTCGGCACCGGCAGCTATCGCCGGTGGGAGCGGCTGACGCTTTGCCTGTGCGGGCTGAACCTGGCCTGGTTCGTGCTGGCGGCGATGGTGCATCCGGACTGGGGCACCGCCCTGGCCGACACGGTGCGCCCGCAGTTGCCGGCCGGCGGCCTGACCGGCGGGCTGATGTTCATGGTGATCGCCATCGTCGGCACCACCATCGCGCCGTGGCAACTGTTCTTCCAGCAGTCCTGTGTCGCGGACAAGAAACTCCGATTCGCCGACCTGAAGGCGGCGCGCATCGACACGATCGTGGGCGCCGTGGCGGTGATCGCCATCGCCGGCGCCATGCTGCTGCTGGGCGACGGTCTGTTCCGTCACGGCGTGGCCTACCAGGACCCGGCGCAGATGGCGACGGCGCTGGTGCCCACCATCGGCCATCTCGGGCGCACGCTGATCCTGGTGCTGATGTGCAACGCCGCGCTGCTGGGGGCGACCGCGGTGTCTCTGTCCTCGGCCTGGGCCTGGGGCGAGGTGATGGGCTGGCGCAACACGCTGCAGGCGAAGATCAGCGAGGCCCCGCGCTTCTACGCCCTGTATGCGCTGTGCGTCGCTGCCGCGGCCGGCGTGGTGCTGATCCCGCAGGCGCCGCTGCAGGTGATCGTCCTGGCCGTGCAGGTGCTGTCCGGTGTCGTGCTGCCGCCGGTGCTGGTGTTCCTGCACCTGCTGGTCAACGACCGCGAAATGCTGGGCGAGCGCTTCGCCAACCGTCCCTGGAACAACCGGGTGAACTGGATCGTCATCGGCATCCTGTTCGCCCTGT
This sequence comes from uncultured Alphaproteobacteria bacterium, assembly GCA_963721065.1. GTDB lineage: Bacteria > Pseudomonadota > Alphaproteobacteria > Acetobacterales > Acetobacteraceae > CAWBLP01. Next base: position 820,505 of record CAVRHO010000002.1, on the reverse strand, counting down.
CCGCCGTTCTCGCCGCCCAGGTGTTGGTCCCTGGGCTGTTCCCCGCCGCCGTGTAACCGGGAGAGACGCCCGATGTCCGACACCACGATCCATAACGGCCTGTTCCCGGTCATTCACCCGCTGGACGATGTGCCCGAGGAAAAACTGTATCGTCCGGAACTCGGCCGCATCCGCATGACCCTGGGCGTGCGCATCACCCTGACACTGCTGCAGGGTTACCTCGCGAGTATGCTGCTGCTGATCGCCTGGCGCGTTCTGGCCGGACTGTAACACCTGCCACCACAGGCCCTGACCCGCCGCGGCGTCAGCGCCTGCCGGGCGGCCGTTCGCGATTCTGCCGGCGCATGCTGCAAGAATGGCCGGTAGCGCGGCCGCGCCACCCGAGCCATGACGGTACCAGAATTGACTGTCGGTCAAACGCCATATGTTCGACATGAAACCATCGGGACGCATTCGCCCGACCGCATGAAGCCGGAAAAAGCGCTCGTCCCGACAATGATGCGCGGGACCGTACCATGGAATTGAAGCCTGTGCGGGCCCGCATACCACCACGGTGCGAATCGGCCGTGTCGGGTGCGACATGGCGCAACCGTAATGTCGCGGCATGAGCGGCGACATCCGGGTAGAGCCAATCTGCGATTCCTGCCGCTGGGAGGCGCAGGATGGCGGCCGGAGCGGCGGCGACGGGAGGCTGCACCCCTGGCGGTACTCCCGCTTCCGCCGCCCGGTCACCATATTTCTGAACGCCTCCGCCATCGGCAGCGCTGATCCGCGAAACCCACAAACCTTGTCATCGTTGCGCCATAAGTTGGCGCGATGATTTCGTGACGCTGGTTCAATTTGTGGGACGCGTGCCCGTGTACAAGCACTCGTTACGAGCCTCGAATTGGCGCACGCACAACTATGGGTGGGTGGCCGTCGCTACGGTCGGGCAGCGGTCCCACTCCTTTCAGGAAAGGTCTAGCGTATGATCAGCAACGAAGTCAGTGATGGTCTGGCCGGCATCCTGCGAACTGCAATCGTGGAGCTTGTTCGCCGCGATGGTCCGGACCTGTCGGCCCGGCAGCTCGGTGTGTTCCTGACCTGCTATCTGGAAACCGAGGCGCAGACCGTGCGTGGCCTCGCCGCCAAGCTGGGGGTGTCCAAGCCGGCGATCACCCGGGCACTGGACCGTCTGTCCGAGTTCGACCTGGTTCGTCGCAAGACCGACCCGCTGGACCGGCGCAGCGTGCTGGTGCAGCGCACGGCGACCGGCATGGCGTTCCTGCGCGAACTGCGGGCGATCCTCCGCGATGCAGCCGCGGCGATGCACATTACCACGGAGCCGACCGGCTCGGGTCGCCAGCGTTCCAGCGAGGTCGCGCGCGCACACTGAGTTCGGCCGCGTCCGGCCGGTGCACGGTCGTACGCCGATCCGCTCGGACGGATCCGGCGACACTGGTGCATTGCCTGGGCGTGGCGCCTGGGATAATCGCCCGGCTCGGAGATCCGGACGATGCATGACCCTGAAACGCCGGCCCGCTGGACCGAGCCGCGTCCCGCCAGCCAGATGGCAGGGGCTGTGGCTTACGACGCCCTCGCCGCGGAACTGGACGCACTGCTTGCGGGCGAAGACGATCTTGTCGCGACCGCGGCCAATGCCGCGGCGGCGATCTACCACAGCCTTCCGGCCCTGAACTGGGCCGGGTTCTACTTCCTGCGCGACGGGACGCTGGTGCTGGGCCCTTTCCAGGGCCGACCCGCCTGCGTCCGAATCGCACTTGGGCGCGGTGTTTGCGGCACTGCGGCAGCCGAGCGCCGCAGCGTGCTGGTTCCCGATGTGCATGCGTTTCCCGGGCACATTGCCTGCGACAGTGCCTCCCGCTCGGAGCTGGTGGTGCCGCTGCTCGGCAGCGGGCGCTTGCTGGGCGTGCTGGACCTGGACAGCCCACTGCCGGCGCGGTTCGACGCACGCGACCAGGACGGGTGTGAACGGCTGGCCGCGGTCGTGGTTCGGCATCTGGAGCGATCCGTGCTTACCTGAGCCGGCCGCCGCCGCGCGGCAGCACACGCAAAGGGAATCCAGCATGCTGATCGACCACCGCACGTACACCTGCCGCCCCGGCACCATCGCCAAGCAAATGGCGCTGTACCAGGAGTACGGCCTGAAGCCGCAAACCCGCCACCTGGGCCAGCCGCTCGCCTATCTGATCACCGAGTTCGGGCGAGGTGAACACCTACATTCACATTTGGGTGTACAAGGACGCCGCCGACCGGGCGGCGCGGCGGGCGGCGATGGCGGCCGATCCGGACTGGCAGGCATTCCTGCAGAAGAACGCCGAGGCCGGCTACCTGATCGCACAACGCAACAACCTGATGACCCCGGCGTCGTTCGCGCCGATCAACCGGTCCTGACCGATCGCGGCGGGCGGGCCACGCCGGCCTGCCGCCGCGTGCCTGCTGGACAGGCCTGGCCTGGTCGCATCCGGGCACTGCCGGAGTCGCAGCCGTACACCGCCATGGTCGCCCGGCACACCGCGGTGGTTGCCGGCACACCCTTGCCGCGGCTGCCCCGCACCATCGCGGGCGCGGCCGTTCAGCCGCCGGGATCGAACGCGACGACTCGCCGGCCGTGCGATCACTCCTCCCAGTTCCGCCAGCTTTCCGCCGTCAGCCCATCCAGCTCGGCGAAATACTTGCTGTTCGGATCCAGTTCCTGAGAAGCTTCGCCCCGGGCACGCTCGTAGATCAGGCCTATCAGGACCGCGGCGATCGCATGCACCGCGTCGTGCCGGTCGAGCCCTTCCTCCATCAGTTGGTCCAGCTTGCGCTTCACTGGAATTTCGTCACCCATCGCGACCTGGTTCTCCACCACCGTGTGCATGGTGGCATGCAGGCTCCGCCGAGCCCGCGGCAGGTTGATGCGGGCGCGGCGGTGATAGTCCTCGACGAGCGCGAGGCGTACGTCTTCGTCCAGGGCAAGCCATTCCTGCGGATCGGGTGGAATCAATGGGTCATATTCGTGCATGCCTGCCTCCTCGGTGCCGACACAAGCGGGGGCGGCGCGTTTGCACATCCCCGCATGCTGTCGCGGTGCCGCCGGCATTGAAGCGGCGGCCGGCTACGATCCGACGTGTCGCTTGCGAGCAGCATCGGCCAGCCACATCACCGAGTGCAACAGGGCGGCGGCGACCAGCACCATGAGCGACCCCTCACAGTGCCATGACGGCACGCAGGACCATCTGTCCAGAGTTGCGGCCGAGGCCCGGTCATGCCGGGTGTGCGAAGCCCGCCTGCCACTGGGACCGCGGCCGGTGTTCCGCGTCTCGGCCTCGGCCCGGCTGCTGATCGTCGGCCAGGCGCCGGGGACGAAGGTGCATCAGACCGGCATTCCATGGAACGATCCATCGGGCGACCGCCTGCGCACCTGGCTGGCGATGGACCGGGACACCTTCTATGACGAGTTGCGCATTGCGATCGTGCCGATGGGGCTGTGCTACCCGGGGCGGCTGGCGAATGGCGGCGACGCGCCGCCGCGGCCGGAATGCGCACCGCTGTGGCGCGAACGCCTGGTTGCGGCAATGCCGGAGATCCGGCTGACCCTGCTGGTAGGGAGTTATGCGCAGGCCCATACACTCGGGCCGGGCGCCGTGACCGACCGGGTGCGCGCATTTCGTGATCACCTGCCGCACCGGTTCCCCTTGCCGCACCCGTCCTGGCGGACCGGCGCCTGGGAGCGGAAGCATGGGTGGTTCACCGCGGAAGTGCTGCCCGCCCTGAGAGAGGCCGTTCGCCAGGCCCTGGATTAGTCGTTTCGATACCACCGGATCGATCGTACCGGCGGCCGGCATGTGGGCGACGCGCACGTCATGGGTTGGCGGGGTTTCGGGGCACGCCGGCGCCGCGCCCCCGGGTTCCGTGCCCGCCGGATCAGCCCTCGTGACGCACCGGCGCCGCCTCTCCCGTGTCCAGTTGGCGCAACACGAGCCACTTGCGAATCCGTGCCTCGGTTCGCGCCTCTTCGTTCGCGACATGGGCGCGATAAGTGCGAAACTTCTTGCCCTTTTCCGCCTTTTCGACGCGCGCGCGGTCGTACAGGCGCAGCGGCTCCTGCTTGCGCTGCGGATCGAGCACCGCGTAGTCCGGCCGGCCGAGCACCTTCTTGGCGAGTTCCGGCGACCAGCCGCGCTGCAGGATCGCCTGGATGGTCAGCGCCCGTTGCGGGTCGAGTTGGTCCACATCGACGAAACTGCGGGCACCCCACTGCCGGGCTTCGATGCGGTTCCAGAACAGGCCCATCGGACGCCGCGTTCCGCGCGCGGTGCCCATGAACACCAGCCCGATCAGCAGCAGGATCAGAATGCCGCCGCCAACAACGGCTGCGGCGATTTCGACCCATACCAAGGCATGCAACGTTGGCATCATACTGACAGCAGTCTCCTGGCGGCGTGACGGCGGCCCGGAGCCGGGCCTGCACGGTTGCGGCCCGACGGAACGAAGCCGATTGACCCGGACATTCCGCGACGTTCGTCGGGCAGACCCACCATACCATGAATGCGCGATATGCCGGACATAAAGGTCGTGTCACCGGCTCGCGTTGATGCGTCTTCGGCGGTCCGCACCCAGTGCACAATCGGGTGCTGTTCCGGCTTATGGCATGCAGGCAAATGCGCGGCTCCAGCGGGGCGGGACCGGCAGCATGTCCTGACGGTGCCATGACGAACCCCGGTGTTACCATCCGGACTCCTTCCAGACCGTATCAAGCACAAGCCGCCCCTCGTTTGGAAGTGAGACGCATGCCGACGGTGGCCGGTCATCCGCCCGTTGCGTCATGCCGACGAGCTTCCTGGCCCGAGGTGCATCTCCTGGCCTCCCTGCATCGGCCGGCGTAGCATCACGCCAACAACCGGAGGAGGCGTCGCGATGGAAACCAACGGCGCGTACAATTGCCTGGACGGCGTGAAGGTGCTGGACCTGACGCAGTTCGAAGCCGGTCCCTCCTGCACCGAGGCGCTGGCCTTCCTGGGCGCCGACGTGGTGAAGGTGGAGAACCCGAAAGGCGATCCCGGCCGTTACTCGGGCGGAGCGCCCGGTGCCGATGCCTGGTACTTCCTCCAATACAATGCCAACAAGCGCTCGGTGACGGTGAACCTGAAGGACCCGCGCGGCCTGGCCCTGCTGAAGGACATGGTGAAGCAGGCGGACGTTTTCGTGGAGAACTACGCGCCTGGCGCGATCGAGCGGCTGGGGCTGGGTGCCGAGGTGGTGCGCGGCATCAACCCGGCGATCATCTATGCCCAGGTGAAGGGGTTCGGCGCCGGCAGCCCGTATCAGAACAACCTGGCCTTCGACATGATCGCCCAGGCCTGCGGCGGGACCATGAGCATCACCGGGCCGAAGGACGGTCCGCCGATGAAGCCGGGCCCGTCGCTGGGCGATACGGGCACCGGCATGCTGCTGGCGATATCCGTGGTCTCGGCGCTGTTCCGCCGCACCCGCACCGGCCAGGGCGAGCACCTGCAGGTGGCGATGCAGGACTCCATGCTGCACTACATCCGCGGCGCCTTCGCCGCCCACGCCCGCACCGGCAAGCCGGCGCCACGTGTGGGCTCGGCCAGCATGGGCGCCAACAACCCGCCCTGCGGAATCTATCCGTGCAAGCCGGGCGGCCCGAATGATTACGTGTTCGTCTATACCAGCCGCGGCAACCCCGAACACTGGGGCCGCCTGCTGAAGGCGATCGGCCGCGAGGACCTGGTCGGCGATGCGCGCTACGCCACCCGCGACGCCCGCATCGAGCACGAGGCCGAGGTGGACGCCATCATCGCCGATTGGACATGCCGCCACACCAAGCAGGAAGCGATGGACATCATAGGCGCCGCCGTCCCCGCCGGCGCGGTGCTGGACACCGGCGAGCTGCTGGCCGATCCGAGCTTCGAGCAGCGCGGCATCATGCAGGTGATCGACCACCCCAAGGCCGGCGCCTACAAGATGCCAGCCTGGCCGGTACGCTTCAGCGGCAGCCCGCCGCCGGTCCACCCGGCCCCGCTGCTGGGCGCGCACAACGAGGAGGTGCTGCAGCAGTGGCTCGGCCTGAGCGCCGACGCGATCGGAACCCTGCGCACGGACAGCGTGATCTGAGGGAGGCAGGGCGGCCAGCGGAGAACCGCGCCCCCTCACCCTCGCTGCCCCCCATCCTCCACCGCGACTCCCGCTTCGTGGTCCTGAACAAACCCGCCGGCCTGCCCGTCCACCCCGGACCGCGCGGCGGCCCCAGCGTGGAGGACTGGTTCCCGCAGTTGTCCCGCCGCAAGGACGGCCCCTGGCTGGTGCACCGCCTGGACGCCGACACCGCCGGCTGCCTGGTGATCGCGCTCCGCCGCGCCGCGCTGCACGCCGCCCAGTCCGCCTTCGCCGACCGCCGCGCCCGCAAGACCTACTGGGCGGTGGTCCGCGGCGCACCCGCGCAGACCTCCGGCACTATCGACGCCCCCCTTCGCCGCCACAGCACGAAAGCCGGCTGGCGCATGGTGACCGACCCGCAAGGCGCCGCGGCGGTCACCGACTGGCAGGTCCGCGGCCAGGCCCCCGGCATCACCTGGCTGGAACTGCACCCCCGCACCGGCCGCACCCATCAGATCCGCGTGCACTGCGCCCTGCTCGGCTGCCCGATCCTGGGCGATCCGGTGTATGGCGACGCCGACGGTCGCCTGCACCTGCTGGCACGCACGATCACGTTGCCGCTGGATCCGCCGCTGACCGCCACCGCCGGCCCGCCGGCGCATATGCGCGACGCGCTAAGCCATTGCGGTTGGATGACGGCCTGATCGACCTGATGCACGGCTTCGATCACCTGCATCGAAAAAATCCATGAACCGCCCAGCTTCAATTGGTTGGGCAAATCGCCTACTCTCCGGTCGCTGAGTTTTCGGAGGCGCGCAAACGGCGCGACCTCGCGTGTGGCGGTCCAACCAGATCGGGAGAGAACCATGGCGGCGCTTAAGGGCAGCAAGACGGAAGACAACCTGAAATACGCTTTCGCGGGCGAGTCCCAGGCGAACCGGCGTTACCTCTACTTCGCCCAGAAGGCGGACGTGGAAGGCTACAACGACGTGGCGGCGGTGTTCCGCTCCACCGCGGAAGGCGAGACCGGCCACGCGCACGGCCACCTGGAGTTCCTGGAAGCTGTCGGCGATCCGGCCACCGGCCTGCCGATCGGCGCGACCAACAAGAACCTGGCCGCCGCGGTTGCCGGCGAGACGCACGAGTACACCGACATGTACCCGGGCATGGCGCGCACCGCGCGTGAGGAAGGCTTCGAGGAAATCGCCGACTGGTTCGAGACCCTGGCGAAGGCCGAGCGGTCGCATGCCGGCCGGTTCCAGCGGGCGCTCGACGAGATCAAGTGAGAGTGGGCGCTCGACCGGATTGAGTTTGGTGGGGGCGTCTGCGAAGACGCCCTCATCGCTATGGCCGGTGCCTGGCGGCGCTCCACGTCTTACATGATGGCGCGTGCTTCAGCACGCGACGGATGGCCAGCGCACACCGGCATGACCCGGCAACGCGACATCCTGCGAAGCGACAGAATTTTACGGGAGTTTTGTAGTCATGCGGGAAGGCAGCCTGGAGGCGCCTGTTCGTCACCCTATTGCCTGGCAGGACGAGTCTTTCTACGACCCGGCGGCGCTGGATGCCGACATGCGCCGTCAGTTCGACGTGTGCCACACCTGCCGGCGCTGCTTCAACCTCTGCGACTCCTTCCCGCGCCTGTTCGACCTGATCGACGAATTGAAGACCGGCGAACTGGATTCGGTGGACAGCAAGGACTTCGCGTCGGTCGCGGGTGCCTGCACGCTGTGCGACATGTGCTTCATGACGAAGTGCCCGTACGTGCCGCCGCATGAGTTCAACATCGACTTTCCGCATCTGCTGCTGCGCTACAAGGCGGTGGAGACACGCCAGGGCAAGACCAGCTTCGCCGACAAGCAGCTTGCGCAGACCGACCGCAACGGCCGCATGGCCACCAAGACGGCCGGCCTGGCGAACTGGGCGACGGATCGCGGCAACACGACGATGCGCCGGGTGTTGCAGTCGCAGGCCGGGCTGCACCCGGATGCGGACCTGCCGAAATACAGCAGCAAGACCCTGATGGCGCAGGCGAAGACCGCGCCGGAGGTCAATCGCGAGGCCCCCGCGTTCGGGCGCAAGGCCGTGCTGTACGCGACCTGTTTCGGCAACTACAACCAGCCCGATGTCGGCGTGACCACCCGGGCCGTGCTGGCGAAGCTGGGCGTGGAAACCGAGGTCGCCTACCCGCATTGCTGCGGCATGCCGATGCTGGAGCAGGGCCGCCTGGCCGAGGTCGCCGACGCCGCGCGCACGGTGGCCGGCGCCATGCAGGACTGGATCAACAAGGACTACGACATCATCGCGCTGGTGCCGTCCTGCGCGCTGATGCTGAAATTCGAATGGCCGCTGATCCTTCCCGACGACGAGCAGGTGATGAAGCTGGCGAAGTCCACCTTCGACATCAGCGAGTACATCGTCGATATCGCACGCAAGGAGGGCCTGGTGGACGGCATGCAGAAGCTGTCCGGCGGCGTGTCGCTGCACATGGCCTGTCACGCACGCGCGCAGAACATGGGGCAGAAAGCGGCGGAAATGCTGCGCCTGCTGCCCGAGGCCGATGTCGCGGTGGTGGAACGCTGCTCCGGCCACGGCGGATCATGGGGGTTCAAGCAGGAGCATTTCGAGACCGCGCTGAAAGTCGGCCGCCCGGCGATGCGGCAGTTGCGCGACGCCGACAAGGCGTTCGTTACCTCGGAATGCCCGCTCGCCGGCATGCACCTGGCGCAAGGCATCGAGAAACTTGGCGGCGAGGGAAAGCGTCCACAACTGGTGACCCATCCAATTCAGTTGTTCGCGCGGGCCTACGGCATCGCGTGAGGGAGACGACGATGGCGAAACACGAAATCCGTCCGTCCGACATCATGCCGCTGGCGGACTATGCGAAGCAGCGCATGGAACTGCGCCGCAAGGTCGGCGCGATGAAGCGCAACCGGCGCGTCGATGTCGGGCCGCACATCACGTTCTATTTCGAATGCTACGATACGATGTGGCTGCAGGTGCAGGAGATGCTGCACATCGAGAAGGGCGGTGACGCGCAGCTCGCCGATGAGCTGCACGCCTACAACCCGCTGATCCCGCAGGGCAGCGAGTTGGTCGCCACCTTCATGATCGAGATCGACGACCCGGCGCGCCGCCAGCGCGTGCTGGCCACGCTCGGCGGCATCGAGGAAACCGCCTTCGTGCGCGTCGCCGGCGAGACGGTGAAGGCGGTGGCGGAAGCCGACCAGGACCGCACCACCGCAGAAGGCAAGGCGTCGTCGGTGCAGTTCGTGCACTTCCCCTTCACGCCGGCGCAGATCGAGGCGTTCCGCAAGCCGGGCGCCGAGGTGGTGCTGGGATTCTCGCATCCGAACTACGGCCACATGACGATCATGCCGGAAGCCGTGCGCAACGAACTGTCGCGCGACTTCGACTGACCGGCGGGAGACACGGGCGCGCGCTGCGTGCTGCGCTGCTGCGTGCGTTGCGCTCCGCTGCGTGCGTGGCGCTCCGCTGCGTGCGTGGCGCTCCGCCGGGTCGAGGGTAGCGACAACGATGCGTACCACGTCGTGGTGGGCGAAGGCCCGCCACCCACGACTTCGTCATGCGGCAACGCATCCCTCCCGGTCTGCGGGGCTTGAATGCCTGACGGCATGACACAGCCGCGGGTGGCGGGCCTTCGCCCACCACGACGTGGTACGGCTGGCCAGCCTCCCCGCCCGTGGCTTCGGCGCCGCCGGCAAACCCGGGCCGGACTTCAGACCAAACCATGCCGAACTTCAGGCAAACCCATCCCGGACCTCGGTCGGATCCACGCCCCCCGATTTCCGCTCCCACCCAATCCGCTCTAGGCTCGCTCCACCCACCTCTGCCACGGGAGCGTCCGAATGTCCCTACGCGAAGCCGGCGCCGTAACCGGCATCGGAGAAACCGAGTACATGCGCGGCACAGACCGGACCGCGCTGTCCCTGCAACTCGAAGCCTCCCTTAAGGCGATCGAGGATGCCGGCCTGAAGCCGACCGACATCGACGGCCTGATCCCCTACGGCCTCGGCGCCGTCGCCGAGGACCTGGCCACCAATTTCGGCATCAAGGACCTGAAATTCTCCGCCACCACGCCGATGGGCGGCGCCTCCTCGGTCGCCTCCATCCAGTGCGCCATCGCCGTCGTCCAGGCCGGCATCTGCAACCACGTGCTGCTCTCTCTTGGCCGCACCGGCTTCTCCGGCGGACGCATCGGCGCGCGCGTGCAGCAGATGCCGCAGTTCCGCGTCATCGGCGAGTTCGAGATGCCGTCCGGCGCCATCGCCCCGCCGCAGCTCTACGCGGTGATGGCGCGCCGGCACATGGAACTCTACGGCACCACCTCCCTGCAGTTCGCCGAGATCGCCGTCAGCACGCGCGAAAACGCCGCACGCAACCCGAACGCAACGATGCGCAAGCCGATCACCGTGGAGGACCACCAGGCCTCCCGCATGATCTCCGATCCGCTGCGCCTGCTGGACTGCAGCCTGGAAAGCGACGGCGCCGCCGCCGTCGTGATCAGTTCCGCCGAACGCGCCCGCGACATGCGGCAGAAGCCGGTGCTGGTGATGGGCGTCGCGGAGGGCCACCCCGACTCCCCCAGCGCCATCACGCAACGACCCGATATCGCCACGCTGGGCCTCGCCAAGGCGGCCCCGCGCGCCTTCGCCATGGCCGGCGTGAAGCCGGACGACGTGGACGTGGCCGAGATCTACGACTGCTTCACCTACAACGTGCTGTGCCAGTTGGAGGATGCCGGCTTCTGCAAGAAGGGCGAGGGCGGCCCGTTCGTCGCCTCCGGCGCCATCCGCATGGGCGGGAAACTGCCGATCAACACGCATGGCGGGCTGCTGTCGCAGGCGCACATGGCGGGGATGAACCACGTGGTGGAGCTGGTGCGACAGTTGCGCGGCGCCGCGCCGGTGCAGGTGCCGGACGCCGAGATCGGCGTGGTGACCGGCTACGGCGACATGGGCGATGGCTCGATCGCCATCATGCGGAGGGCCTGAGCATGACGCGACTACACCAAGCTGCTGCCGCAGCCGACCGCCGACACCCAGCCCTACTGGGACGGGCTGAACGCCCAAAAGCTGCGCCTGCAGCGCTGCGCCGATTGCGGCAAGGTGCGCCATTACCCGCGCCCGGTCTGCGACGCCTGTTGGTCGATGCGGTGCGAATGGTTCGATGCGACCGGCCGCGGGACGGTGCATAGCTGGACCGTGACGCACCACCCGTTCCATCCGGGCTGGAAGCAGGACGTGCCCTACGCGTTGGTCACCGTCGATCTGGAGGAGGGCGTGCGCATGAACGCGCAGCTCCGCCGCCTGGACCCGTCGGAACTGCGCATCGGACTGCCGGTGCGGGTGGATTTCGAGCGCGCCACGGACGAGTTCACGCTGCCGGTGATCGTTCCGGCGGGGTGAGGTGACGCCAGGGGGTGAGGTGACGCCAGGGGGTGAGGTGACGCCAGGGGCGCCCCCCGTACAGAGGTGTCACGGCCGGCCCCCATCCGCGCGACCACAAAGCGGCAATTGGAGGAGAGCCCCCCTACAATCGTGTCATGGCCGGCCCCCGAGCCGGCCATCTACCCGGCGACGATCGGGTCGCGGTGTCGCGGTGCCGGCACGACCGGACGGGGCAGATGGCCGGCTCGGGGGCCGGCCATGACGCGATTGTACGGGTCTCGCTCGCCGGATTGTGGAGGTCCCGCTCGCCGGATTGTGGAGGTCTCTCCCGCCGCGTTGAACGGGCCTCGCCCGCCGGATTGTGGAGGTCTCCCCCACCGCGTTGAGCGGGCCTCGCCCGCCGGATTGTGGAGGTCTCGCCCACCGCGTTGAACGGGCCTCGCCCGCCGGATTGCAGAGGTCTCGCCCACCGCGTTGAATGGGCCTCGCCCGCCGGATTGCAGAGGTCTCTCCCGCCGCGTTGAACGGGCCTCGCCCGCCGGATTGCAGAGGTCTCGCCCGCCGCGTTGAACGGGCCTCGCCCGCCGGATTGTGGAGGTCTCTCCCGCCGCGTTGAACGGGCCTCGCCCGCCGGATTGCAGAGGTCTCGCCCACCGCGTTGAACGGGCCTCGCCCGCCGGACTGCAGAGGCCTCACCCGCCGCATTGAACGGAGCTCGCCCGCCCGCCGGATCTGATACCTGTTACGACCGCGCCCCCTACCCGCCGCACGCCGCGACCAGCGCGTCGAAGATCCGCCGGTCGCCCGGATCGATGAAGAACTCGGGATGCCATTGCACGCCCAGGCAGAAGCGATAGCGCGAGTCCTCCACGCCCTCGATCACCGAATCCGGCGCCACCGCGTTCACCACCGCGTGCGGCCCCGGCTCCCGCACCGCCTGGTGGTGGGCGGAGTTCACCCGCATCTCCGTCGCCCCGACGATCCGGTGCAGCAGCGTGCCGGGCGTCACCGCCACCGCGTGCCCGGGCTCATGCCGCGGATTGGCCTGCTCGTGCTCCAGCGCACCAGCGATGGAGTCCGGAATGTGCTGGATCAGCGTGCCGCCCAGAGCCACGGCCAGAAGCTGCTGCCCGCCGCAGATGCCCAGCACCGGCAGGTTGCGGTCCAGCGCCCCCTGCGTCAGCGCCAGTTCGGCGGCGGTGCGCCCTTCCTTCAGCGTAACGGTCGCGTGCCGCTCGCCGGCGCCGTACAGCGCCGGATCCACATCGAACGCGCCGCCGCTGACCACCAGCGCATCGATCCGGTCCAGGTAGTCGGCCGCCAGTGCCGCCTCATGCGGCAGCCCGATCGCCAGGCCGCCGGCTGCCGCGATCGCGTCGGCATAGTTCTGCCGCATCGCATACCAGGGGTATTTCGAGTAGCCGCCGGGCTGCTCGGAATTGAGGGTGACGCCAATCACGGGCCGCTTGTGCATGCACGGGTTGCTAGACCGCCGCGCCGTAGCCGGGCAAGAACTCTCGCATGACGACGGCCGCCACCCCGATGGACATCGCCCTGGCCGAGGCCCGCGCCGCCGCGGCGCGCGGCGAGGTGCCGGTGGGCGCCGTGGTCGTCGGCCCCGCCGGCACGGTGCTGGCCCGCGCCGGCAACGCGGTCGAGGCGGGCCACGACGCCTCGGCCCATGCCGAACTCCTGGCCCTGCGTGCGGCAGCCGCGGCGCGTGGGGATGCGAGGCTGCCGGACTGCGACCTGGTGGTGACGCTGGAGCCCTGCCCGATGTGCGCGCAGGCCATCAGCTTCTTCCGCATCCGCCGCCTGGTGTTCGGCGCCTACGATCCGAAAGGCGGCGGTGTGGAGCATGGCGCCCGCGTGTTCGACGCATCATCGTGCCACCACCGGCCGGAGGTGATCGGCGGCGTGCGGGAACAGGAGTTGGCCGCGCTGCTGCGGGGGTTTTTCGCCGCACGGCGGTAGCGGCGGCGGGTTGGGAAGCTTCCCCGACAAGAGCTGCCCTCGCGGTGCCGCCCTCGCGGCGCTGCCATTGCGGTGCCGCCATCGCGGCGCTGCCATCGCGGTGCCGCCATCGCGGCGCTGTCATCGCGGTGCCGCCATCGCGGCGCTGTCATCGCGGCGGGGCCGCCGCACCGGTCTGCCTCGCCCCGGTATGGCCCGGCGATACAACCGCCACGTTGCCAGGAGAACCGGACACTGCCTATCGTTTGCAACGACGTGCCGGAACGAAGCGCCATCGGAGGGCTCCCGGCTCCACGCTCGCCGTTCTCTGCCCGGCATCTCTCGAGCCGCAGCCCGCCGCCGGGGCGTCACTTGCTGCGGCGATTCCCCGGCGACCGTGTTCTGCCGCCCGCCGAGCAGCGCAGCAAATGACCGTCGGCGAAACAGGCGGACGGGTTCGTTGACGACTGAAGCGCGACAGGAAGGAAGCACATCGCATGCGCAAGATCTTGTTGACCGGCTTCGAAGCGTTCGGCACCACGCCGATCAACCCGGCCGAGCAGGTGGCGTTGCGCCTCGACGGGGAGCAGGTCGGCGGCGCAACCATCGTGGCGCGGATCATTCCCAACACGTTCTTTACCTGCATCGATGTGGTCAAGGCGGCCATCGTCGCGACCCGTCCCGACCGACGTTGTCATGATGGGTGAATTCGGCGGCCGATCGATGATCACGGTGGAGCGGCTCGCGCAGAACCTGAACGACAACGCCCGCTACGGGGTGCGCGACAATGACGGCACATTGCTGCAGGACGAACCGACGGCACCGGACGGGCCGGTCGCCTACCGCGCCACGCTGCCCATCCGCGCGATGGTCCGCGCCATGCGCGATGCCGGGATTCCCGCCGACATCTCCGACACCGGCGGCACGTTCTGCTGCAATCACCTGATGTACGGCGTCCTGCACCACATTGCCGTCGAGCGGCTGGATGTGCGTGCCGGCTGGGTGCACCTGCCGCATTTGCCCGCGGTCGCCGCCATGGAGCAGAACCTCGGCGCGCCCAGCATGTCGGTTGAAACGGCAAGCGCGGGCCTCCGCGCGGCCATCGCCGCGATCTGCGCCCACCCGCAGGATAGTGCGGCGGTCATACCCTCCCGCCTGCAAATCTAGAACGGCCGAGGAAATCGCACCGCCCGGTCGTCGCCGCCCGGGCATACGGCTTTCTTCTGGCATACGGCTGCTTCAAGTGGCCCGGCTTCGTCCGCGCCGCCGTCTCAATCTGCCAGCACGCCGGCGGCGCGCAGGAAACCCAGCAACGGCAGCAGCGGCAGGCCGAGGATCGCGCTGTGGTCACCCTCCACCCGGGCGAAGAGTTGCACGCCCGGTCCCTCCAGCCGGTAGGCGCCGACGCTGCTGAGGACGCGGTCGCCCTCCAGCGCCAGGTACGCGTCAAGGAACGTGTCGGAGAAGGCGCGCATCGTCAGACGGGGCGTTTCCGCGTACCGCCACGGCGGCTGGCCGGGCCGCAGGCACACCATGCCGGTGGCCAGGCCGTGCGTGCGCCCCCGGAGCGCCAGCAACTGCGCACGGGCCGCGTCGAGACCGGCGGGCTTGTCGTACCAGGTGTCGCTGCAGACCAGGATCTGGTCGGCGCCGATCACCACGGCCCCGGGTGCCTGCGCGGCGATGGCCGCAGCCTTGGCCTCGGCCAGCCGCAGCGACGCGGCTTCCGCGGTGTCGCCCGCCTCCCGGGCCACACGCTTCAGAGCGGACTCGTCCAGGTCGGCGGCGCGCGCCTCGAACCGCACGCCGGCCGCAGCCAGCAGGGTGCGGCGCGCGCTGGAACCGGAGGCGAGGATAACGGGCGTGGTGGCGGTCTGCATGGGACGTCACGATAGGGCGACGGCCTGCTCCGGCACAGAGGTCACCTGCTCCGACACAGAGGTCACCTGCTCCGACACAGAGTTCATCGGAACGAGGTCCGGTACAGACGCGTCATGGCCGGCCCCCGAGCCGGCCATCTGCCCCCGTCAGAACGGCCTCGCTGAAGCACGACCCGATCGTTCCGGGGTAGATGGCCGGCTCGGGGGCCGGCCATGACCGCAGTATTGTCGCCCTCCCGACCGCTGGGTCGCCCGCCTTACCGACCGATGGGGGCGCCACCGACCGATGGGTCACCCTACCGACCGATGGGTGACCCCACCGACCGATGGGTCACCCCACCGATCGCTGGGTCACCCTACCGACCGATGGGTCACCCTACCGACCGATGGGTCGCCCTACCGATCGCCGGGTCGCCCTACCGACCGATGGGTCACCTTACCGACCGCCGCTCACCGGTCCACATACAGATGCTCGACCGCCTGCCCGGTCTCCTCGCAGATCAGGTCGGCAACGATGTGGCGGTGACAGTGGCGGTGGTCGCGCTCGAAGCACAGCAGGCAGGCGCGGTTCTCCCGCGCCACCAGCTTCGCCTGCGCCAGGTCGGCCTGCGCGCGGTCCGACTGCATGTGCTCGCGGAAGATCGCTTCCATGCGTTCGGGGTGCCCGGCACGCGCCGCATCACGGCCGGGCTTCGGCGTGCCCAGGCCCTGCAGGTGCAGGTAACGGATGCCGTGCTCGTCCAGCCCCGCCGCCAGTTGCCGCTTGGAGAAGCCCGGCTTGCGCGACATCGGCACCGCCCGCACATCGACCAGCAGGCCGACCCCGGCCTGGCGCAGCGTGGACAGCACGTCCTGGATGGTGCAGCCCTCATAGCCGATCGTGTGCAGGACGGTGTCTGCCATCACTGCCGCACCACGGGCTCCACGCCGCCCTTCGGCGCCGCGCCGCGGGCCAGCAGACAGCGCTGCAGGACCCGGTATTTCAGCAGTTCGATTTTCTGCCTCTGGTACGGACCCGGACCGCCGTCAACCATCACCTGGTTCTGCAGTTGCGTCACCTCGGGATCGTTGTTCGCCTGACGCTGGCAGAACGCCTGCGGGCTGTCGGATGGAGGCTGCGAGGAGGCACAGCCCGCCGCCGGCAGCACCAGCAGCAGACAGAACAGGAAGCGCTTCATGCCGCGGCGAGCCAGTCCTCGATCAGGCGCCGGGCGATGCTGTCCACGCGCGGCAAGGCAAAGCCGTGGGCCTCGCAGTTGCGCATCTGCTCGCGTGAGAACCAGCGGGCATCCAACAGTTCCTCGGGATCGACGGTGATCTCCTCGGTCAGCGCCTCGCCGTAGAAGCCCAGCATGATGTTGCCGGGAAACGGCCAGGGCTGGCTGGAGTGGTAGTGCACCGCGCCGACCTGGATGTTGGCTTCCTCCAGCACTTCGCGGCGCACCGCTTCCTCCAGCGTCTCGCCGGGTTCCACGAAGCCCGCCAGCGTCGAATACATGTTGGCGCGCGGAAAGCGGGTGGAGTGGCCGAGCAGGGCGTGGTCGCCGCGGTGGATCAGCATGATCACGGCGGGGTCGGTGCGCGGGAAGTGCTGGGCGTTGCAGGCGGTGCACTGCATCACGTGGCCGGCGCTGCGGGCATCGCACACCGCACCGCATACGCCGCAGAAGCGGTGGCGGGCACGCCAGGCCATCAGGCCGCGGGCATGCGCCAGCACGGAGGCTTCCGGCTTCGGCACGCCCCAGCCGACGGTGCGCAGATCGACGAACTTGCCGAGTTCCTCCGGCAGCAGCGGCACCGGGTCATCGGCCGGGCTGATGTCCACCGTGAACACCGCGCGGTCTTCCAGCATGCCCAGGAAGGCCCACGGCCCGCCCTGCATGCGCAGCGCGGCCGCCGCCTCGCCGGAAATGTACACCGCTTCCGGCGCGCCCTCCTCCATGCCGCGCACCAGATTACGGTTGCGCCAGACCGGAACGAACAGCGTGTCCGGGTCGGTCAGGCGCTGCTCGATCCAGTCCGAGTCCTCGCGTCGTATGGCGATGCGGTCCAGCGGGCTGGAGGAATACACGTTCGGGCGGCTGGCGAGGATCAGTGTCACAGCATTATGTCTCGGACGCGAGTGGAACGGCGGCCGACCGTGCCATGCCGGGCCGGCGGCAGCAACCTTGACCGGCCGCCTCTCCCGGGGCGTGCTTGGCGGTCTGCAACCTCCAGGAGGCCACGCCCATGCAACTCGGCATCACCATGGACATGTCCGGTCCGGCGCCGAAACTCGACATCGAACGGGTGCTGGAGGCCGAACGCCTCGGCTTTTCCCAGGCCTGGACCGGCGAGGCCTATGGCACCGACGCGGTGACCCCGGCGGCGTGGATGCTGGCGCGCACCACGAAGCTGAAGGTGGGCACCGGGATCATGCAGATCCCCGCGCGTACCCCGGCCTGTGCGGCGATGACGGCGATGACGCTGCAACTGATGTCCGGCGGGCGGTTCCTGTGCGGGCTGGGCGTGTCCGGGCCGCAGGTGGTGGAAGGCTGGCACGGCGTGCGGTTCGGCAAGCCGATGACGCGCACCAAGGAATACATCGCGATCATCCGCCAGATCCTGGAGCGCAAGGCGCCGCTCTCATTCCAGGGCCAGGAATACGTGATCCCCTATGCCGGCGCCGACGCCACCGGCCTGGGCAAGCCGCTGCGCAGCATCACGCATGGCGACCCGTCGCTGAAATTCTACATGGCGTCGATCACCCCGGCGGGGCTGCGCACCTCCGGCGAGTGCGCGGACGGTGTGCTGCCGATCTTCTACTCGCCGGAACAGCCTGGCGTGGTGTCGGACCCGATCCTGGCCGGGAAGAAGAAAGCCGGCCGCCCCGTCACCATGGACGGCTTCGACGTCGCCCCCTATGTCCGCGTCAAGCTCGGCGCCGACCTCGCGGCGTGCCGTGACGCGATCCGTCCGGAACTGGCGCTGTATATCGGCGGCATGGGGGCACGGGCGAAGAACTACTACAACGACGTGGCGATCAAGCTGGGCTATGAGGGCGCGGCGAAGACCATCCAGGACCTGTACCT
The DNA here is from genome assembly GCA_963721065.1 of uncultured Alphaproteobacteria bacterium. Classification (GTDB taxonomy): domain Bacteria; phylum Pseudomonadota; class Alphaproteobacteria; order Acetobacterales; family Acetobacteraceae; genus CAWBLP01. The sequence continues at coordinate 802,085 of CAVRHO010000002.1, read as the reverse complement.
GGACGGCAAGAAGGGCGATGCGGCGGCGGCGGTGCCGGACAAGCTGATCGACGAGATCTCGCTGGTGGGCAGTGCGGACCGCATCAAGGACCGCCTGGCCGCGTGGAAGGACGTGGCGAAGACCGGCCACCTGGGCACGATGATCCTGAAGGGCGCCAGTATCGAGGCGATGCGGGTGGTGGCGGAAGCGGTGCTGTAACCGGCGCGCTCGGGCTGCCGGGACGGGCGATCCCGGCAGCCTCTCGCTCCAGGGGCGGGGGTGGGGCGTTTCAAAGGAAGAAGGAACACGGATTAACACAGATGAAATGGGGATGAACACGGATGCTTCGGCGTGGAGGGCGTCTGTGGTGGGCCCCTCATGACGCAAGACTGCGGCACCGAACCTCCAGACATGCAGTGACGACTTTCCGCGGCGGGCGATGTGCGGACGGTAGGACGCTGAAGATGATATTGCGCGCGATGCGCGCTGTCTGGTGCCAACCCGCGCGTCGGGGGGGCCAGCAGTCCTTTCTGCGCAATGACGAAGACGCAGCCGATTCCGCTCCTGCCGCGCGGTCAGTCCCGGCGCATCCGTGTTCATCCGAGCAACATCTGCGTTTATCCGCGGTCCCCTTTTTTCAACCCCGCAACGCACATACGACCCGCCAAAGGACGAACACCCGAAGGGGCGCCCATCCAGGACTTTCGGGCCAGCCATCCGTACCACCGTCGGCGCCGAACCGCCCGGGCGGTCACTTGTCGCCATCGCCCGTGCCTGGGCCCGCCGCAGGCGAGGAACACGGCACGGCGTCATGCGGTCCCGCCCTGGACATCCCGCGCCGGATGCACAAACTCCCGGCCACCCACACACCGGGCAGAGCCACCCACACACAGGGCACAGATGGAATGATCGTCGCATGTTGACCGCCGCGCTCCCCGAGCCGATTCGCGCGCAATGGCCCTACCAGCCGCACTACGCCCGGGTGAACGGCTGGCGCATGCACTACATCGACGAGGGCAGCGGCGATCCCGTGGTGCTGCTGCACGGCAATCCCACCTGGGGCTTCCTCTACCGCGACTTCGTCGCCCCGCTGACCGCGGCCGGCCACCGCGTGATCATCCCCGACATGATCGGCTTCGGCCTGTCGGAAAAGCCCGCGCGGGAACAGGAACACACCCTGGACGGGCACATCGCCAACCTGACCGGCCTGATGCGCCACCTGGACCTGCGGCGCATCACCCTGGTCTGCCACGACTGGGGCGGCCCCACCGGCCTGGGCTTCGCGTTCTCCAACAAGGACCGCATGCGCGCCCTGGTGGCGATGAGCACCTGGGGCTGGGCGCTGCCGCCGTCCGAGTTCCACAGCCGCGTCTTTCCCTGGCGCATGATGCACGCCCCGCTGCTCGCCCCCTACCTGCTGGGCCGGCACAACGCGCTGGCGGCGCGCGGCGTGTACCTGTCCGTGGTGGACCGCAAGCGCTTCGCCGAGCGGGGCCAGGCGGCCTATGCGGCGGTTCTGCCGGATGCGCAGAGCCGCCTGCTCACCTGGGTCTGGCCGCGCTGGATCCCGATGGACGACACCGCCCGCGCGTTGCGCCGCTTCGACTGGCTGGAACGCGAACTGCGCGCCTGCACGCTGCCGGCGATGCTGGTGTGGGGGCGGGAGGACGACGTGTTCGACCCCGCCATCTATGCCACCCGCTTCAAGCAACTGCTGCCGCACGCGGAAGGCCCGCACATGGTCACCGGCCGGCACTTCCTGCAGGAGGACTCCGGTCCCGAAATTGCCGCCCACATCGTCGATTTCCTGCGGAGGCTCGCATGAGTTCGGTCGAGATCGTCACCGCACCGCCCTCCGGCGACACCCGGCTTCAGCCGGTGCTGATCGAGGACCGGCTGGGCCACTACGCCGAGTTCCGCGACTTCTTCCGCGACCACTTCGCGCTGGACCGCATCGGCCTGTCGCAGCCCGGTTACCTGCGGACGGACGGCGGCAACGTGTACGCACTGGTCTTCGTCGGCCGCAGCGGCGAAGCCTTCCCGTCCGGCCTGGAGATCCACGCCGTGGTGCCCGCGCTGGAACCGCTGGACGATGCCGTGGTCGATCGGGACCTGTGGGCCATCCTGACCTGGGTCGTTGCCGGAGTCGGCGGAGACTGGACCGTGGAGGCGCTGCAATCGACCGGACGCCTGTTCCGTCTGCCGGCAGCCGACGCCGCGGGATAACCGGTGGCGTTCGACACCATCGACGCCGCGGCCGCCGCCTACCGCGACGATCCCGCGGCGCATGACGCGCTCTACCGCGCCTTCACTGACGCCGTGCAGGCCCACCCCGCGCTGCGCCGCCATCGCGATCATGTCGAGCAGAACGGCCTGGGTTTCGGCGACCGGGCGTTCCACTGGCTGTGGAAACTGCTGGTCGATGCGATGCCGGACCCGTTCCGCTTTCTCGAGATCGGCGTGTACAAGGGCCAGGTGCTCAGCCTGGTCGGGATGCTGGCGATGCACGCCCGCAAGGACGCCTATACCTTCGGCATCACGCCGCTGAGTGAGGCGGGCGACAAATACACCACCTATGCAACGGACGATTACGCCGGGATCATCGAGGGGCTGCAGACCTGGTCCGGCGTTCCGCTGTCGCGACAGGCCCGCATCCTGCACGGATCTTCGACGGACGACGCGGTCAAGGCGCTGTGCCGCACGCTGGCGCCGTTCGACATGGTGTATATCGACGGCTGCCACGACTTCCACGCGGTGGCCAGTGACCTGATCGTCTATGGCGAATTGCTGAAGCCGGGCGGCTACCTGGTGATGGACGACGCATCTGTCGCGTTGCGCCTGCCCCCGGGTCTGTGGCCCGGCCACCCCGACGTCTCCGAAGCGTGTCGCAAAGTTCTCGGCCCCGACCCGCGCTTTGTCGAACTCTGCGCCGTCGGCCACAACCGGGTGTGGCGGCGTCAGATATAGTGCGGACAAGCACCGCTCTGCCGTGTCATGGCCGGGCCTGACCCGGCCATCTACCCCCGACAGGGCGTGTTCCGTTGCATCCCGCCCGGATCGTTCCGGTGTCGATGGCCGGGTCAGGCCCGGCCGTGACAGGAAGGGCAGGCGCCGACATTCATGTTCCAACGCACATAGTGTCCGACGCGCACACGGCCCGCGCCTGCAACGGTGTCACGCCGGGACCGCAACAACCCGCACATGCAACAACGTCGTGCATTGTGCCGACGGCCGCTCAGAGCCCGCAGCTCAGCACCAACACCGCCCATGGACGCCCCCACACCCGCCCCCTATCCTACCCGCAAGTAGCCAAAGGGAAGCGGCAATGAGTGACACCTCCCCCGTACGCCTCGAGCGCGACGGCGACATCGGCATCATCGTGGTGGACTATCCGCCGGTAAACGCGCTCGGCCCGGGCGTGTCCGAGGGCATCATCGATTGCCTCAACCAGGCCAACGCCGACGCGTCCATCAAGGCCATGGTGCTGATCGGCGCCGGCCGCAGCTTCATCGCCGGCGCCGACATCCGCGGCTTCGGCACCAACCGCAAGCGTCCGCCGATCGGCAGCCGCACCTACGACGTGCTGGACCGCAGCGAGAAGCCGGTGGTCGCCGCCATCCACGGCTACGCCCTGGGCGGCGGGCTGGAAAACGCCATGGCCTGCCACTACCGCATCGCCGTGCCGTCGGCGAAGGTCGGGCTGCCGGAGGTGCTGATCGGCATCCTGCCCGGCGGCGGCGGCACGCAGCGCCTGCCGCGCCTGGCCGGCCCGCAGGCCGCGCTGGACATGATCGTCACCGGCCGCCACGTCCCCGCCCCCGAGGCCGCCAAGCTGGGCATCCTGGACGAGGTGCTGCCCGAGGGCGCCGACCTGCGCACCGAAGCCGTCGCCTTCGCCCGCCGCGTCGCCGACAAGCGCCCGCTGCCGCGCGTGCGCGACCGCACGGTGCAGCTCGACGATGCCGGTATCTTCGACGCCCGCCGCAAGGCGATCGCCCGCCGCGCCCGCAACCAGAAGGCGCCGTACAACTGCATCGCCGCGGTGGAGGCCGCCTGCGCCATGCCGTTCGATGACGGCATCCGGCGGGAGGCCGAGCTGTTCGCGGAACTGGAGAATTCCGAGGAGGCGCGGGCGCTGCGCTATGCGTTCTTCGCCGAACGTGAGGCGTCGAAGCTGCCCGACATGCCCGCCGACGTGAAGCCGCGCGACTTCCAGCGGCCCGCGGTGGTCGGTGCCGGCACGATGGGCGGCGGCATCGCCATGTCCTTCGCCGATTTCGGCTACGACGTGAAGATCATGGACGCGACGAAGGAAGCGCTCGATCGCGGCATGGAGCGTATCCGCAACAACTACGCCACCTCGGTGAAGCGCGGCAGCCTGGCGCAGGACGAGATGGAACGCCGCCTGGCCCGCATCCACCCGGTGTCCGGCTACGAGGACATCGCCGACGCCGACGTGGTGGTGGAAGCGGTGTTCGAACGCATGGACGTGAAGAAGCCGGTGTTCGCCAAGCTGGATGAGGTGATGGCGCCGGACACGTTGCTGTTCTCCAACACCTCGGCGCTGGACATGGACGAGCTGGCGTCGGTGACGAAGCGCGTGGACAAGGTGGCCGGCACGCATTTCTTCTCCCCGGCCAACGTGATGAAGCTGCTGGAGGTGGTGCGCCCGTCCAAGGCGTCGTTCGAGACGATGGCCACCGCCATGGCGATGGGCCGCCGGATCGGCAAGGTCTCGGCGATGGCGGGCAACACGGATGGTTTCGTTGCCAACCGTTCGCGCGCGCCGTTCAACAGCGAGATGGTGATCCTGCTGGAGGAAGGCTGCCTGCCCGAGCAGGTGGACAAGGTGATGGTCGATTTCGGCTATCCGATGGGTCCGTTCGCGGTGGGCGACCTGGCGGGCCTGGATATCGGCGCCGAAGGCCGCAAGCGTCGCGCGGCGGCCAACCCGAACTACCGGACCCTGCCGATCGCCGACAAGCTGGTGGAGATGGGCCGCTACGGCCAGAAGACCGGCGCCGGCTGGTACCGCTACGAAAAGGGCGACCGCACGCCGCACCCGGACCCGGAGGTGGCGGCGATCATCAAGCAGGTGGCCGCGGACATGGGCGTGGCGCAGCGGGAGTTCACCGATACCGAGATCCTGCACCGCCTGCTTTTCAGCTCGGTGAACGAGGCGTGCCGCATCCTGGAGGAGGGCAAGGCCTATCGCGCCAGCGACATCGACGTGATGTGGCTGTACGGCTTCGGCTTCCCGCGCTATCGCGGCGGGCTGATGTACTGGGCCGACGGCATCGGCGTGAAGGCGGTGTACGACCAGATCGCACGCTGGCACCAGCAATACGGCGAGCGCTGGGCCCCATCGAAGCTGCTGCGGGACCTGGCGGAGACCAACACGCCGTTCCGTCAGGCCAAGCCCGCGCCGTTTGCGTGACGTGGCCTCCCCGGAGTCATGGCCGGGCCTGACCCGGCCATCCACCCCCCACCGATCGGGTCGCGTCGGAAACGGCGCACGCCCGGTCGGGGGCAGATGGCCGGGTCGAGCCCGGCCATGACACGGAATAGCGGTGCCCGACCGCACGCCGATGCGACCCGACCTTCGCCCCGTCGCGATGCCGGTCCACCCCGCCGCGACGTCCTGCCGCCCCTCCGCGATGTCATCGCCCGGCACGACCTCGCCGCCCGCCGCTCGCTCGGCCAGCATTTCCTGCTGGACGGTAACCTGACCGCGCGGATCGTGCGCGCCGCCGGCGACCTGTCCGGCCGGCACGTGATCGAGGTGGGTCCGGGTCCCGGCGGCCTGACCCGCGCTCTGCTGGCATCCGCCGCGGCCGACGTAACGGCGGTCGAGATCGACCAGCGCGCCGTCGCTGCGATGCACGAACTCGCGGCCCACGCGGATGGCCGCCTGCGCGTGGTCGCGGGTGACGCGCTGAAGCTGGATGCGGCGGCGTTGGTGCCGGCACCGCGGCAGGTGATCGCCAACCTGCCCTACAACGTCGCCTCCCCGCTGCTGGTCGGCTGGCTCCGCCAGGCCAGCGCGTTCGAACGCCTGACGCTGATGTTCCAGCAGGAAGTCGGCGAGCGGCTCTGCGCTGCGCCGGGCACATCGGCCTACGGAAGGCTGTCGGTACTGACGCAATGGACCTGCGCTGCGCACATCGAACTGCGCATCCCGCCGGACGCGTTCACGCCGCCGCCGAAAGTGTGGTCGGTGGTGGTATCCCTGGTGCCGCACACCCAACAACCGCCGCCCGACCTGTTCGCGCGGATGGAAGGCGTCACCGCCGCCGCGTTCGGCCAGCGCCGCAAGATGCTGCGCGGCGCCCTGAAGCCGCTGGGCGGCGAGGCGCTGCTGCGCGCGGTGGACATCGCGCCCGACCGGCGCGCGGAGACACTGACCGTGGCGGAGTTCGACCGACTGGCGAGAGCCGTATGGCGCGGCGGCGTCCTGCGCAGTTCGAACGCCGGTCGCGCAGGCCCCTGACGCGTCACCCGACAGCACGCAATGCGTTCTCGTCCTGACCGGCACCGGTCACCTGGCCGATGTGCGCAAGCGCCTTGTCCACCTGCCGCAACATCACCTCATCCTGGCGGAAAGCCAGCCCCAGCAGGCCGTCATTGCCGCGAATGACCCGCGCCGCCACCGGTTGGACGGTCCCCGGAAGCACAAGCTGCAACTCGGTCCCCGCACCGGCCTGCCAGTCGCATCGCACCGCCACACCACCGCGCGATATATTCGCGATCGTCACCGTCTGCTCGGGACGCCCGTTCGCCCGCAGCACGGCCTGCGCCCCGCCACCTGGGATGCGCTCGTAGCGGCGACGCTCGGTGTCGTCGTTGCTTGCCATTGCTTTCAGGAATTGCGTGACCTCATCGTGCATCGTCGAGGCGTCCCGGCCGACCTGATCGGCTTCCTCCAGAACCACACTGCTCGCCGCATCGGCGGTCTCGGAGATGACCGACACCTCCTTCACAGCCTCGGTGGATCCCTGCGTTGCCATGGTGACGGTCTGCACACTGGCCGCGATATCACGCGTTGCCGCCGCCTGTTGCTCCACGGCCGCTGCAATCGCCGTCGCAACCTCGCTCACCGAGCCAATCGCCGCGCTGACCGCCTGCACGGCAGAAACCGCCTCACCCGTCGCGGTGCGGATGGCGGCGATCTGGGCGGAAATTTCGTCGGTCGCCGTGGCTGTCTGGTTGGCCAGCGCCTTGACCTCGTTGGCGACAACGGCGAACCCCTTGCCGGCCTCGCCGGCCCGGGCCGCTTCGATCGTGGCGTTCAGCGCCAGCAGATTCGTGCGGGCGGCGATATCGGTGATCAGGTGGGCCACATTGCCGACACGGTCGGCAGCATCCGCCATGCCCGCCACCTTGGCATCCGTGGCGGACGCGCAGTCCACCGCCTCGGCAACCGCCTTCGTGGCGTGTGCGACCTGTCCACTGATTTCGCTGATGCTCGCAGACATCTGTTCGGCCGCCGAGGAGACCGCAGACAGATTGGCGGTGGACGTGGCTGTACCGTCCGCGGCGCGTGCCGCGCTCTCCCGCGTCTGTCGTGCCGCGTCGGCGACTTCGACGGCGGCCTTGCGCATCGCCTCCGCCGAACGGGCGAGGTTGGCCATCACCCCCGCGGCTGCCGCGCCGAAATCCTGGGTATAGCTGTCCATGGCGGCCTGCCGCCGCTCCTTCAGCGCATGGTCCCGGTCCACCCTGGCCTGCAAGTCATGCGCCTTCTGCGCATTCTCACGGAAGACGAGCATGGCCTGCGCCATGTGCCCGACTTCATCATGCGTGTCGATTGCGGGAATTTCGACATTCAGATCACCTCCGGCCAGGCGGCGCATGGCCGCTGTCATCGCCACGACCGGTCGCGCGATCCGCCGACTGACCAGCAGCGACAATCCAATCGTCAGCAGGATGGCAACTGCCGTACCAACCATGATGGCAAGCATACTGGCAGCCATCCGGTCGGCCATCTCGGCGTCCAACCGGTCCACCAGCCTGGCCGTCGCAGCGACCAGCAGCGCCACCTTTTTCTGCGCCACACCGAACTTCTGGTCCGCGCCGGTCATGAACATCGTCGCATTGAACGAATCGGTTTCGACGAAGGATGCAGCCTGTTTGGCAGCACCGGCATAGTCGGCGACGGCTTTGGCCGCGTTGGCGGCAAGCTTCGGATCGATGGCCAGGTCTTTCGATTCCAGCGCACCAAGCGCCGTCCGGGCATCGGCGATGGCGTGCAGGGCGTCGTTTTTCGCCGCCCCGACCAGCTTCGTGTCGACCTTCTGCGCTTTCAGGTTGATCGCGCGGTACAATGCGGCGTGCCCCCGCGCAAGATCGATCCAGGCCTGGTGCGCCTCGCTCATCAGGCGGGTTGCCACGCTTTGTACTTCATCGGCCTGTCGTGTCTGCGTGAAGCTGGCCAGTGCCAACCAGGCCACGCCGACCAGCGCGCACGCGCCAATGACGGCAGAGATCAGGGACTTCACCGTGATTGGTGCATTGCCGAACAGCCTCAGCAAGGCAATCAGGGTTTTTCTGGCAGAGTGGAGGTGCGACATTGACCCAGGCCCGGACATTGAATACGACGACAGTTATTTTTCGTATGCACCCACTCCGATGATGTATTTACCTACCCTTACCTGATAGGATTTCTTGGTCCTTACAGTCTTGGTCAGGGGATCCTGCCATTGATAAGTGACCCAGCCGGACGTCTTGATCTCCTGAATCTCGTGATTGAATGGCTTGCCGGTCACGTCCCTCAAATCCAGCACAGACATGCCGATCAAACCCGGATTGGTTCCGTGCGCGACCATAACCCCCTTGTTGTCCTCGACGGTTACGTAAAGGTCGCGGTCGTGCCAGGGACCGGATTTCTGATCGAAAGCGGCAAATGCCTTTTCGGGCCCGACCGACTTCAGATACGCGGCCGCTTTCACGGCCATGGCCTTCGCGTCGTCCGGCGTCGCCCGGCCACCGGCCCAGGCGAAAAAGGGCGTCAGCGACAGAGCGGCAATGACCGCAAGCATTCGAATTTTGCCGTGCATGAGCGATCTCCTGACATCACATCACGCTGGCATCCTGGGCAGGTAAAGCTTGAAATTGCGTTAAGAGCCCGGCGAAGAGGACCGGGCCGCAAAGCTCCGCGCGAACCACCGTCATGGCGAAGGGCCGCCACGACGCAGCACGCGCGGCCTGCACTCACGTGTTCTCCCGTCCGAGCATCCGCCGGAATCAATGCTCGTCCGCATTGTCTGCGCCGCGATGCGGTCTGCGACCGGCGCGTCCGTACTGCCGGCCCGTTACTCGGCCTGGAACATTGCTGCCCGCCCCTGCCGGACCACCGCGGATGGCTTCCAGTCGCCCATCAGCACAGCGTTCTTCGGGGCGTGGAGCCGCATCAACAGATTGAACGGCCCCGTGGGCGCAGGCAGCAGGTAGTAGCGGCGATGCGTATCGGGCGCCTGCGCAGCACCGTTTTCGGCCGAGGCCGCCGACCAGCGCGACGCGGCCGTCGCCGCCCCGCCCGACAGCGGCCTCCGTGGCAACGACTCCACGCAAAAATTCCGATCGGCTCATCAGGGACATGCGTCCGGCTGATACCATCGCCATTCCATCCTCCCGTGACCGTCCCGGCGCATGTCCGGTTACCCGTTTCTGCAGCCGGCGAGACGGTGACAAGGAAATTCGTGGCGGGCTATCCAAGACCGGCGCGCCGGCCGACAGACCCGCCGGCGCGTCGCAGTCAGGCAAATGCGGCGAAGATCTCCTCCAGCGCCTTCAACTGGTTCCCCGCGGCCGACGAAGGCACGATCACCGGCGTCCGCACGCCGGCCGCCTGCCACGCCTCCACGCCTTCCCGCACCTTCGTCGCCGGACCGAACAGCGTGTTGTCGGCCAGCCATTTGTCGGTGAAGTATTTGGGCACGTCGTCGCGCCGCCCCTCGGCGATGGCGCGTTCGATCGCCGCCATCTCCTCCACGTAGCCGGCCTCCTTCCAGTAATTGCGGTAGTTCGGCAGGAAGGCATAGCTGGTCAGGCTGCGGCGGTTCACCGCTTTCGCCGCCTCGATGTCGTCGCTGATGCAGACCGGCAGCATGTCGCCGATGAAGAACGCCGGATCGTCGCGCTTCGCCGCCGGCAGCGCCGCCAGTGATTCCTTCATGTGCGACAGTGACGCATTGGCGAAAACCACGCCCTGGCTGAGTTCCCCCGACAGCGCCACCATCTTCCTGCGCAGCGCCGCGACGATGATGGGCGGCAGCGTGCCCAGCCCGTCCTGCGCGCGGAACCGCTCGATGAAGCTGCGCGTATCCCCCAGCGGCTTGCCCGGCGTGACACCCATGCGAACGTGGGATGGGCCGTGCGCCACGCCGATGCCCATGCGGAAGCGCCCGCCGGAAATCTCGTGCATGAACGCGGCGCTTTGCGCGAAGTCGCCGACGGTGCGGGCGTAGATCGGCGCGATCGCGGTGCCGAACGGGATGGTTTTCGTGTTCCAGGCCAGCGCCTCGCACAGCGACATGTTGCCGAACATGCTGGGCGAGTAGATGCCGGCGAAGCCGCGGCGCTCGATCTCCTGCGCCAGTTCGATGGTCAGGCGACGGCGACCCGGCACGGCGACCAGGCTGATGGCGGGATGGTTCGACATGATATTCCCCGAAACAAGGTTCCTCCGGATGGTATCGGCTCGACGCGCCGGGACCAAACCGCGCGGCTGCCTTCCCTTCCCCGCCGCCGGGCGGAAGCGCATCGTGGCACCAGTGTCACCGCAGGAAAGCCAGCCATGATCACCCTGTCGGAGAATTTCCGAGCGCTGTTCTATGCCCCCTTCTACGCGGCGCACGCGATCGGTGCCTACGCGGCCGAAGGCGTGCAGGTGCAGTTGCGCAACTCGCCCACGCCGGCGCAGACCGCAGCGGATCTGCGCGCCGGACGGGTGGACGTGATGTGGGGCGGACCGCTGCGCGTGCTGCTGACGCACGCCGCCGATCCGGCCTCCGACGTGGTGTGCTTCTGTGACGTGGTCTGCCGCGATCCCTTCTTCCTGATCGGCCGCACGCCCCGCCCGGGTTTCCGACTGGCGGACCTGCCGCACCAGCGCTTCGCCTCGGTCTCGGAAGTGCCGACGCCCTGGCTGTGCCTGCAGGATGACCTGCGGCGCGCCGGCGTCGATCCCGCAACGCTGAACCGGGTCGCCGATCGCGCGATGCCGGACAACGCAGCCGCGCTGCGCGACGGGCACATGGACGTGGTGCAACTCTTCCAGCCCTACGCCGAGGAACTCATCGCGTCCGGCACCGGCCATGTCTGGTACGCCGCCGCCGATCGCGGCCTGACCGCCTACACGACCCTGGTCGCCCGCCGCGCCACACTGGCGGAACGCCGCGACGAGATGCTGGCGATGGTCCGGGCGATGGCACGTGTGCTGCGCTGGGTCGCCGCCACACCCGGCGCCGAGGTCGCACGCGCCGTGGGGTCCTTCTTCCCCGACGTGCCGCCGCCGATCTTCGCCGCCGCGATCGACCGCTATCGCGCACTGGGCCTGTACGCCCCCGATCCGGTGCTGCGGCGGGAGGGCTTCGACCGGCTGCAGCAGGCCATGCTGTCCGGCGGCGCGCTGCGCCAGGCCATCCCGTTTGAAACCTGTGTGGACAATACCCTGGCAGAAGCAGGGCTCGCATAGCGCAAGGTCCGTCTCTGCCAGGATGCGTTCACGCCCCGGGCGCGCCGACCGGCTGTCATATCGCCACGACGTTCACCGCGTATCCGAGCGCGAACGAAGTGGCAGAGGAACCAGATCCGCGACTAACCCTGCATGATCAGCCCGGCCAGCGCTTCGGGCTCGGTCAGCATCGGGTAGTGGCCGGTGTCCAGCTCAAACCACGTCGCCTTCAGCCGGTCCGCCGCGCGGCGCTGGTGTGCCACCGGCGGATTGACGCTCTGCCGGCACCAGATGACCGACGCCTTCCAGTTCTGGTCCCAGAACCGATCCAGCTTCACCGGCGCCTGCATCGCCGCGATGGGATGCGGGGTGTAGCGTTCCAGCGCCCATTCCTTGGTGGCCGGATCCAGTGAGACGAACATGCGGTTCGCCGCATCCTCCCGCGACGGGCCGGTCGCCAGCTCGCTGGTCACCGCGGTGGGGCGCTTCACGTGGTCGGCCACCGTCTCCCCGTTGAACAGCGACAGCGCGTCGGCCAGCACGATGCGGCCGATGCGCTCCCGCGCCAGTTCCGCGACCCGGCAGGCGACCATGCCGCCGCAACTGGTGCCGACCAGCACGATGTCGCGCAGATCCTCGAAGAACAGCAGGTCGGCGATTTCCGCCGCCTGGGTTTCCGTGGTGATGCCGGGCCGCAGCGCGTGCCGGCGTTCGGCGCAGCCGTCCAGCGTGGGGGCGAACACCGCATGGCCGGCGGCGCGCAGATAGGGTGTCACACGCTGCCAGATCCAGCCGCCCTGATAGGCCCCGTGCAGCAGCACATAGGTCGCCATGGAGTGTCTCTCCCCGGGTTACGCGGCCGCCGTCCGCCGCCGCTTCTTCGCCAGCATAATCAGGACGATCGCCGCTGCCGAGGTGGCGGTGTACATCCCGAACGCGTTGATGTAGCCGATCATCGCCGCCTGGCGGTTGATCTCCTTCGCCAGCTTGGCCAGGCCCTGCTGCGTGTCCATGCTCCAGGCCCCCATCACCCAGGGCAGGTCCAGCCGCCGGCTGTACGGCGTAACCATCTGCGTCATCCGGCTGTAGTTCTCGCCGGTGGATTGCACGATCTGCGCCACGCAGATGGAAATGAAGAAGCTGGAACCGATGTTGCGCATCAGGTGGAACAGCGCCATGCCCTCCGGCATCAGTCGCGATTCCAGGGTGGAGAACGTGGCGACGGTCAGCGGCACCCAGAAGATGCCGACGGCGAATCCCTGCAGCACGCTGTTCAGCATCAGCGTCACGGTATCGACGTTCAGGTTCACGCTCATCAGCCACAGGCCGGAGATCGCCTGCACCGCGAAGCCCATCGTCATGCCGATGCGCGGGTCCAGCCGCCCGGCGAACATCGCACTGAAGAAGCCGATGGTGGCGCCGACGCCGCGGGCGCCCAGGATGGTGCCGATGATGTTGTCCGGATAGCCGGCATATTGCTGCAGCAGCGGCGGCAGCAGCACCATCGGCGTGAAGTTCAGCATGCCGTACACGGTGACCAGCACCAGGCCCAGCGCGTAGCTGGGATCGGTCAGCAGCTTCAGATCCAGGAACGGCCGGTCCGCGGTCAGCGAGTGCGCGACGAACATGGCGAAGGCCAGCGCGGCGCCGACGGTCTCCAGGATGATTTCGTTCGACTCGTACCAGTCCAGCCGCTGCCCGCGCGACAGCACCAGTTGCATGCAGCACAGCGCGGCGGACAGTGTCAGGAAGCCCATCCAGTCCAGCCGAGCATGGCCGGCGGCGGTGTCGCGCGGCAGGGTCAGCCACAGCGCCACCAGGCCCAGCCCGCCCACCGGCACCAGCATGTAGAAGGCCCAGCGCCAGTTGTAGGTCTCGGCCAGGAAGCCGCCCAGCGTGGGGCCGATCACCGGCCCGATCACCACCGCCATGCCGAAGATGGACGTGACGAGTCCGGCCTGGCGCCGCGGGAAACTGTCCAGCACGATTGCGTTGGACAGCGGCACCACGGGCGCGCCGACGCCGCCCTGGACGATACGCCAGAACACCAGCCCCATCAGCGAGTCCGCGGCGCCGCACATATAGGTCGCGATGGTGAACCCAAGCAGCGACCACAGCATGACGCCGCGGCGGCCGAAGCGCGCGACCAGCCAGCCGGTCATCGGCGTCATCACTGCGGTGGCCAGGATGTTGAACGTCATCGCCCAGGCGATCTCGTCCGGCGTCGCCGCCATCGCGCCCTGCATCTGCGGCAGCAGCGTGGAGGCGATCAGCAGCGTGGTGGAATACAGGGTGGACGCCAGCACCACCGCGGACAGGATCGCCACGCGCCGCGGCACCGAAAGCGACAGGGCGAATTCACTGTCCGACATCGGCGCCGGTCCGGGTTTTGACTCGGTCGGGGCTCACGAGTCTGCAACTCACAAGCCTGCAACTCACAAGTCTGCAACTCACAAGTCTGCACGGGACTGCCTCCGACGGCGCCATCCCCACCGTCATGGTCGGCGAAGGCCGGCCATCCACGTCTTCGTCATGCGGAACGCAGCCACACGGACGGTCCGGACGTCGGCAGATGTGTGGTGCGCTCCAGGGGTGTGGCGATGCCTTCGGCACGACAAAGTCGTGGATGGCCGGCCTTCGCCGACCATGACGGGGTTGGTTCGACCGGCAACCGCACAGCCCCCGGACGAACGTGCAGGAAATGGCCAACAACCGTGTCGTCCACCCCGCGCCCCGGCCGCCCCGCCGGGCTGGGGTCGAAGCCGGCCGCGGCCTGGCGCCTCGGGCGCCGTGCGACCTCCGAAATGAGCAACGCTGGTCCGGCATGCTGGGACTGGCGGTCCAGAATAAAATGTGCTCCCTTATCGTAAGCTATGTCAGTTATCGACGCGAGAGCCTTCGGTGACGTTGTCGTTCCTCCCGCCGCAATGACGCGATGACGCGAAGGCGGATCCGCTTGCTGCGCGTCCTGTTGCTGGTCGGCATGCCGCTGCTGACCCTGGCCGCCGGCATCGCCCTCTGGCAGCGCGGCGGTCGCATGGTCAGCACCGACAATGCCTATGTGAAGGCCGACATCGTGCAGATCGCCCCGGAAGTCGCGGGCCGCGTAACCACAGTCGCGGTGCACGACCAGTCGCCGGTGCGGGCCGGCGCCCTGCTCGTGCAGCTCGATCCCGAGCCCTATCGCATCGCCCTGGCCAAGGCTGAAGCCGAACTGGACGTGGCGCGCAACCAGGTCGAGGCCGCCCGGGCCACCTGGCGCGAAACCCGCAGCGAGCTCGGCGAGGTCACCAACCAGGCCGCCTACTACGCCCGCCAATTGCAGCGGTCGAAGGAGCTGGCGGCGAAGGGCGTGGTCTCCGACGCCAGCCTGGAAAAGGCGCAGAACGATGCCGCGGTGGCGCGGGACCGGCTGATCGTGGTGCGCCGGCGGCTGGACCGCATGCTGACCGCGCTGAACGGCAATCCGGACATCCCCACCGACTCACATCCGCTGGTGCGGCAAAGAAAGGCCGACCGCGACAATGCGGCGCTCGATCTGACGCACACGCGCATCACGGCGCCGGTGTCCGGCGTGGCGGTGAATGTCCGGCTGCAGCCGGGCGAGCAGGTGAAGGCGGCCGCGCCGCTGTTCGTCATCGTCGCCGACCACCGGCCCTGGGTGGAAGCCAACCTGAAGGAGACGAAGCTGAACCACGTGCGGATCGGCCAGCCGGTGAAGGTGGTGCTGGACGCCTATCCGCAGGAGGTATGGGACGGCCGGGTGGAAAGCATCAGCCCGGCCGCCGGGTCGGAGTTCGCGATCCTGCCGCCGCAGAACGCGTCCGGGAACTGGGTGAAGGTGGTGCAGCGCCTGCCGGTGCGGATCCACCTGCTGCCGCATCCCGACGAACGCACGTTGCGGGCGGGCATGACGGCGACGGTGGATATCGATACCGGGCGGGAACGTCACCTGTCGGATCTGCTGAACTGGATCACCGGCCACGACACCGCCCAGGCGGCCAGCCGGCACTGACGACGGCCGGTTCGTGCGACAATGGCCCGTGTGTGCGACGATGGCCGGATCGTGCGACGATGGCCGGTTCGTGCGACAATGACCGGTGTGTGCGACGATGACCGGTGTGTGCGACGATGGCCGGTGTGTGCGACGATGGCTGGTTCGTGCGACAATGACCGGTGTATGCGGCCTCTGCTACCCTATCGCGCAGAGTCTGCGCCCCGGCCACGCCGGCTGCGCCGTGACGGGCGAAGGCCGCACCCACGGCGAAACGCTGCGCACGACCACCGCCCCTCCGCGTCATGGCCGGACTTGATCCGGCCATCTGCCCCCGTCCCGGCGTGTTCCGTTGCATTCCGACCCGATCATTCGGGTGTCCATGGTCGGGGCCGGCCATGCCCCGGAAGAGCGGCGGCCGTCCACACTGTTCCAATCCGCCTGACCGGCCGGTCCAATCCGCCGGCCACCGCGCCGGTCCAATCCGCCGGCCCCGCCCGGTTCGATCCGCCGGCCCGCCCGGTCCGATCAACCTGCCCCACCGGTCCAATCCGCCTGCCCGATCGGCACCCACATGTCGCCATCCTTCGTGTAGTGCCGCTTCACCGCGCTCCAGGCGATGCGGAACGCCCGCGACTCGTCGCCGTCGTGCTGATCCCAGGCGTGGTTGAACGCCTCGCGGAAAATGTCCTGCGCATGCTCCGGCAGGTGGTTGCGCACCGCCGGCGGCAGGTCGTCATTGCTGGCGTACGGCATGGCACCGGCAGCCTACGCGCACCGGTTGCACCCGCGCAACGCGTTGAAACGCGCAGGATATTGCTGTAGCTCCGCAAGCATCGCAGCCGGCGCTCGTTGCCGGTCCGATACGCCCCGGTCGCTTGCGGCACCGCAACACGACGCGCCCGTCGGGCAAATCCTGCAGACAGAGTCCAACTCCGGATGACCCACTTTTCACCGGCACGTCAGCCACAACTCCCGGCCAAGCATGATACGTCCGGGTCCATGCCGTTCCGCCGCCGCATCCTGCTGCGCCACGCCCTGATCGGGGCCTGCCTGGGCTGGGCCATGCCCACCGGCGCCCTCGCCAGGCGCCGGCACCACCATACCCGCACGCACCATCACGCGCGGAAACGGCCGGTGGTGGTGATCGATCCGGGCCATGGCGGCAAGGATCCCGGTTGCATCAGCCCTTCCGGCACCGAGGAAAAAACCGTCGTCCTGGAGCTCGGCCGCGAACTGCGCCACCAACTGGAAGCGGGCGGGCACTGCCGCGTGGTCATGACCCGCGACAGCGACGTGTTCGTGCCGCTGGAGAAGCGCGTCGCCTTCGCCCGCAAGCATCACGCCACCGCAATGGTATCGTTGCACGCCAATTCGTCGCCGGACCGCCACGCCCGCGGCGTCCTGGTCTATCGTTTCGCCTTCCACGCGTCCGACGCACAGGCGCGGGCCCAGGCGAAGTGGGAGAACAGCGCCGACCGCTATGGCGGCCCGTCGTTCAAGCACACATCGCGCGCGGTGACGCATATCCTGGCCAGCCTGATGCGGCGCGAGACCTGGCTGCATTCGGCCTGGCTGCAGGACAGCATGGTGCGCGCCATGCGCCACCACGTCCGGCTGGAAGAAGTGCCCGCCCGGCACGCCCGTTTCGTGGTGCTGAGCGCGCCGGACATTCCCAGCGTGCTGATCGAGACCGGGTTCCTGACCAACCACGCCGACGCCAGGCTGCTGCGCAGCAAGCGATACCGCCGCCGCATGGCGCGGCTGATGCGCCATGCGATCGAGCGGGATCTGGCGCATGTCGCCCGCACAACGCGCACCGGCGGGTGAGCGCATGACAGGCCGCTTCCGCCGCTTGCTGCACCGCTCGGTCGTGCTCGCGCTCGTTGCAATGATGCTGGTGACGGCCGGCGCCGCAACGGCCCCGGCGCGCGAACCCGGGGCTTTGCGCCTCGGCACCCAGACGCATCTGCCGCTGCCGCGGTTCGCCTCCCTGAAGGCGCCGGTGGCCAATATGCGGCGCGGGCCGGGGCTGCGCTATCCCATCAAGTGGGTGTACCGGCGCCGCCACCTGCCGGTGCTGATCGTGCGCGAGTTCGGCAACTGGCGGCTGCTGCAGATGCCGGACGGCGCACGGGGCTGGATGCATCGCGCCCTGTTGACCCGGCACCGCACCTTCGTGGTGACGGCCACGCATGCGACGCTCCGCGGCGCCCCCCGCGCCGGTGCGCGCCCGGTCGCACATCTGCGCCGGGGCGTCATCGGCGTACTGCACCGGTGCGCCGTCCACGCGACATGGTGTCCGGTCAGCACCCATGGTTTCGACGGGTTCCTGAAGCGGACACAGATCTGGGGCAGCAACGCCGACGCGCTGCACGTGCGCGGCTGACGACGGGGGCTGACCGCTGCGGTGCCGGCGTCAGTTGAGCCGGCCGCGCAGTTCCTCCATCGCCATGCGCACCCGTTCCGCGGCGCCGCCGGCGGGCACCAGCGCCAGGCAGCGCTCGAAGCAGCGCAGGGCGGCGCCGACCCGTTCCAGCCGCTGATTCATCACCGCCGCCTGGCGCCAGAGTTCGGCATGCTCGGGGGCGATCCGCAGCATGTCCTCGGTGCAGGTCAGCGCGCCGTCCAGGTCACCCGCCTGCAGGCGGCGGGTCACGATGTTGTTCTGCAGCCGCAGCAGCACGCGGCGGGCGTTCATCGGCCGCAGCAGGCCGGGGCGCAGTTCGGCGTCCGGCCCCTCGACCCGCTTCAGCAGCACGCGCAGTTCCCGTGCACCCAGCGCGGCGCCGCCATGGAACACGTCCAGCACCGCCTGGGTGCTCTTGCCCTCCAGCGCCACCAGGAAATGCGCGGGGAAATCGACCCCGTGCGCGCCCCAGCCGGCAGCGCGGGCCGCGTGCATCCACAGCACGCCCAGCGCCACGGGCAGGCCGCGGCGGCGCTCGATCACGCGGATCAGGTTGGCGTTCGCCAGGTCGTCATAGTCCTGCGTATCGCCGATATACCCGTGCCGCGTCGCCAGCAGCGCCGACAGCGCCTCCGACCGCTCGGCCAGATCGCCGGTGGCCGGCAGCGTGACCGCGTGGCGTGCGATCTCCGACAGATGCTCGCGCGCCGCCTGCCAGTCCGCCCGCGGCGCATCGACGCGGGCAAGCTGCAACGCGGCATCGGCGATGTCGATCTCCGTGTCCGGCAGCAGGCCGATTGCGTCGAGGGCTTCACGCGGGTCAGACATCCAGGGCTCCGGTCAGCAGGACTTCACCATGGGCGCGAGAGGGGCGGTCCGCAAGCGAGCGCCGGCGGGCGCCGGCAGCCGTGAGCGGCGCCCGGCACGCGGCCCGCGACCAATCCGGCACCCCGTTGCTTGCGGGCCACATTGCCATCCCCGGCATGTGATCCGGGCCGGCGGGCGACGGCGAACGGGCGTGGCATGCCGACGTCGCCCGGCTATACCGGACCGCAGGATGAACCTATCGGGCGGGCATTGACCCAGGAACATGACGGCGCGCGTCCTGCATTCCAACGCTCCGGCGGTAGTCGGGTGAGCGGCGGCGCGCTTCGGGTGATGTCGGGGGCGGTGATCGCGTACCGCCTGCTGGATATCGCCCACGCGATCGACCTGCCGAAGGCCGAGGCGTTGTGGGCCGAGCGGACGCGGTCCGCCAGCACGCGGGCGCGGTTGAATGCCACGCCGGCGAAGGCGCTGGCCTTCGGCGTGCCGCCGGTGGAAGTGGCGCTGGACCCGGTGTCACTGCGCCTCGACTCGACCACGTTCGCCGCGGAGGTGACGGCGCGGCTGTTCGACTTCGGGGTGCTGACCCTGGCGCTGCGCGTGCCGGCGCACGACCTGTCGTGGTCGGAGTTCGCCGACCTGATGAACAGCATCGACCGCGCCGTCGGGGCCGGGGCCGGCGCCGGGGTCTGGGACGCCCTGTCACGGCGCATCCGCGCCACTTTCGCCGACGCGCTGGTCCGGCCCACGGATTCGACCGTGGAGGAGGACTACCTGATCGCGGCGGTCGAATCCTTCGACACGCCGGTCAATGCCGAGGAACTGCAGGCCCGCGTCGATCTGGTGCCGTTGCTGTCCGGCGAGCGGCGCGCGCTGTCGCCAGGGGCGCGCCAGGACCTGCTGCGCCAGCGCTTTTCCTACTACACCGACGACCTGGTGGCGCTGACCTGGGACCGCGCGTTCATCTACGAACCGCGCGCGGATTCGGACGTGGTCGATGTGCTGGAGGTCGCCAACGCACAGTTGCTGGAACTGCGCTACTACGACGAACTGCTGGATGCCGAACTGCCGCGCATGTACGACCTGGTGGAGCAGACGCAGCGCATGTGGTCGCTGTTCGCCTCGCGCCGGTATGCGCTGCTGGCGCGCCGGCTGACTGCCCTGGTGGCCGAGGTGACGGAACTGACCGAGAAAGTGGACAACGCGCTGCAGGTCACCGAGGACGTGTACCTGGCGCGCATCTACGCCGCGGCGCTGGACCTGTTCCGCGCCCGCGCGGTGGGCGCCGCGGTGGACCGCAAGCTGGCGATCATCCGCGAGACCTACACCGCGCTGTACCAGGAGGCGTCGGCGGCGCGCGCTGCGCTGATGGAGATGGTCATCGTGGTGCTGATCGCCTCGGAGATCGTGCTGGCCCTGCTGGGGCAGTAGGCATGGGGCGGCATCGCCGGCCAGGTGGTGGCAAGCGAAGGCTCCATCAGCGTCGAGCTGCAGGCTTTATCAGCGTGGAAATGCACGAGTTACCAGCATAGAGTTGCCGGACTGATCAGCGTCGGGTCGCGGGATTCATCAGCGTCGAGTTGCCGGATTGATCAGCGTCGGGTTGCAGGAGTCTCATCAGCGTCGAAACAGTGCGGCCGATCATGACAAGACGGCGTGCGGCCGAGCACCGCCCTCCCGGGTCATGGCCGGCCTTGAGCCGGCCATCTGCCCTCGTCCAGGCGTGTTCCGTTGCATTCCGGCCCGGTCGTTCCGGGGCAGATGGCCGGCCAGGCCCTGGGTCGGGCCCGGTCATGACGCGAAGGACCGGTATCGGCATGCCTGCCTCCACGCGCCAAGGACATAGCCCGGCCACGACGTGATACGGTCCGCCAGCGGTCACCCGGGCGATGCGGCGTGATATGGTGGCAGCCGGCCGCGCCGGACATGACAATCGGCGCCCGCTCCGAATGTCGAACCCTGTGCGGTGCCGGTATCAAATGAAAGGCCCTGTGCAATGGTGCCAATGCTGACCGGCGGTTGTGCATGCGGCGCGGTGCGCTACCGGATTACCGCCGCGCCGATGTTCGTGCACTGCTGTCATTGCCTGGACTGCCAGCGGCAGACCGGCACGGCGTTCGTGCTGAACGCGCTGATCGAGGCAGACCGGGTGGAGGTGCAATCCGGCACGCTGACACCCTGCCCAATGCCCACCGCAAGCGGACGGCCACATCACGTGTACCGCTGCACGACCTGCGGCACCGCGCTGTGGAGCGAGTACAACGGACGGCCGGCACTGCGCTTCATGCGGGTTGGCACGCTGGACGAACCGTCGCGTCTGCAGCCGGACGTGCATATCTACGTGCGGTCCAAGCACCCCTGGATCACGTTGCCGGCCGGCGTTCCGGCCTTCGAGGCCTACTACGACGCCCGCACCGTGTGGCCCGCCGAAAGTCTGGAGCGGGGCCGTGCGCTCTCGCCGCGTCCCGGATGACCTGCAACGGACGCCCGGTGCGCCAGGCCCGGCCACAACCCGGCGCCGGGACGTGTGCACCAGCCGCAGCATACGCGGCAACCTGGATGCATGCCGCGGCTTCGGTTATCCCGAGGGTCCTGGCGATGGGTTCGGCAACCGGTATCCTGGTATGATGACCGGGAGGAAACGTTGCGTGTCAGTGAGACGCCGACCGGACACCGTCAATCACGTCGAGTCCGCTTCGATGCCGCCCGGCGGCCGGACAGAGGTTGAGTACAAGCCATGATCGAGAGCGTCAGCGCCATCACCCTGGCCACCCACGACATGGCGCGCTCCGTCGCGTTCTACCGGGCGCTCGGCTTCGTACTGAAATCCGGCGGGGCGGACGCGATGTTCACCAGCTTCCATGCCGGCAGCGGTTACCTGAACCTGACCGCGGCCCCGCCGGAACGGCAATGGTCGTGGTGGGGCCGGGCGATTTTCTACGTGGCCGACGTGGACGCGATCCATGCCCGTGCCGTCGCCGCCGGCCTGTCCCCCGCCTTCACCCCGCGCGACGCCGCCTGGGGCGAGCGCTACTTCCACATTGTCGATCCCGACGGGCACGAACTCAGCTTCGCGCGGCCGTTGTGACACCAGCCCTGGAGACAAGCCGATGGCGCTGAAAGACCGAATCCCGTTCGGCATCTCCCTGCCGCACCGCTCACCCGACCCGATCGACCTGCACGCGGTGCACACCGTCGCGCAGCGGGCGGAGGCGCTGGGCTTCCGCGACCTGTGGGTGACCGAGAACACGCTGGATCACGTCACCTGCTTCGACCCCGTGGTGGTACTGACCTACGCCGCGGCGGTGACCAGCCGGATCCGGCTGGGTGCCTCGGTGGTGGTACTGGCCATCCACAGCCCACTGATGGTGGCGCACCAGTGGGCGACGCTGGACCATGTCAGCAACGGCCGCGCCATCCTGGGCGTCGGCCTGGGACGCGAACACCACTACCGTCAGTTCGAAGTGCCGGAAGCCGGCCGGGTGACCCGCTTCCGCGAAGAAGTGGCGCTGATCAAGGCGCTGTGGACGCAACCCAAGGTGACGTTCCACGGCCGGTTCTACAACCTGGACAACGGCACCATGTCGCCCAAGCCGGTGCAGCGGCCGCATCCGCCGATCTGGATGGGCGTCGGCCACCCCAACGCAATCCGCCGTGCCGCGGCCCTGGCCGATGGCTGGATGGGATCGGGCGGATCGAGCATCGCGGAGTTCGGCCGTTCGGTGCCGCTGCTGCACCAGGCACTGGAACAGGAAGGACGGGACCCGACCGGTTATCCCGTGTCCAAGCGGATCTTCCTGGCGGTGGACGACCGGGCGGACGTGGCCCGGGCCGAACTGCACCGCTGGTTCACCGAGGTGTACCGCAATCCCGCCGGCACCGAAGCATCGGGTATCTACGGCACACCGGAACAGGTTCGGGAAAAGCTGGAGGCCGTGGTGGCCATGGGCGCCAACCACCTGCTGCTGAACCCGGTTTCGCGATTCACCGAACAGGTGGAGGCGGTGGCACATGTTGTTGGCCTGGCGTCGTGAAAGCGGCTTGCGACGCCAACCACCAGGCGAGCAGACCCAGCCGGCTCGGCAGTGCGGCTCACTCGGCAGTGCGGCTCACTCGGCAGTGCGGCTCAGGCGTCCGCCTGCGCGCGCTGCAAGGGGCTCGATGCGCCCGCGGGGCCCTGGGCTTCGGCCGCCATCTCTCGCATGGTTCTGGTCAGTTCCCGCATGAACGCATTGCCCTTGGCGGTCCGCTGCACCAGGACGCTGCGGCGGTCCATCGGATCCACCTTGCGTCGCACGAACTCGAACTCCGACAGACGATCCAACGCGCGGGTGATCGCGGGCTTGGATACGTTCAGCTCCGCGGCGAGGCCCCGTACCGTCTGCGCATCGCTCTCCAGGTAGCACGTAAGGAGTACGGCGAGTTGCCGAGCGGACAGGTCCGGCTCCTCCCGACGGACAAGGGCGGTAATCGTATCGCGGAACAGACCAATCATCTGGTCAGGCGCGGTATTTTTCATGGGACCTATCGCTGTTGCGCCGGTTCCAGACCGGCGCGTTTCTGGTCGTTGGCATATAATAATCGGCAACTCTGCTCCAAGGGGATCGACGACAGAAATTTGACAAATGCCGGAGCAGCACAGCAGGGCTTCGATCCCGGCGCGCAACCGTACCGGGAAAAGCGAGATTGACCCTGCAGCAGGTGCGTGCTGCCGTGCCGCGGACCGCAGAGGAGGAAACGGGATGCCGCTGGCGCTGAACCAAACCAAACGCAGAATGCAGGCTGGCCAGGTCGCGCTGGGGTTTGGCGTGCATCATCTGCGCACCGCGGCCGCGCCGACGCTTGCGGCTGCCACCGGACATCAATGGATGTTCCTGGACAATGAACACGGCGCGTTTTCGGTGCATGAAATCACCGAGCTCTGTATTGCCGCTTTGCCCACCGGGGTGACGCCGGTGGTACGCGTGTGCGCCAACGCCATCGATGAAGCGACGCGCGCGCTGGACAACGGCGCGCAGGGCATCGTCATGCCGCATGTGGACACCGCTGCCGAGGCGCGGCGCATCGCCGAGGCGTTCCGCTATCCGCCGCGCGGGCGGCGGAGCTGGGGCGGGCCGCCGGCGATCTACGGCTATCGTGCGCCGGCGATGGCCGAGGCGCAGCAGGCGATCAACGACGAGATCATGACCGTGGTGATGCTGGAAAGCCCGGAAGCCGTGCGCAATGCCGGCGAGATTGCCGCGGTGGACGGTATCGACGTGCTGTTCATCGGCACCTCCGACCTGTCGTCGGAGCTGGGGATCGCCGGGCAGATGGGCCATCCGAAGATCATCGAGGCCTACCGGACCGTTGGTGCCGCCTGCGCACAGCACGGCAAGATCCTGGGCATGGGTGGTGTTTACGACGAGGAGAATGCCGCTCGTTATGTCGGGATGGGTGCGCGTTTCGTGCTGACCGGCAGCGACCACATCTATCTGATGATGGGCGCCGATGCCCGCAGCGGATTTTTCAACCGGCTGCCGGGCGTGGAGTTGCAGCCGGCGTGATCCGCGGCGGCGTGCCGCAGGCGGTGCAGGCGCGTTGGGCGCGTTGGGTGCGGCCGACAAGCGCCGCATCACCGCCTGCGCCGCCGCCGTTTTCAGCCTTGGCTGAGGGAGCCACGCGCCGCGGCGACGGTCACCGGCACGTGATTGGCGACGCCGTGCCGGGCCACGCGTTGCGGTTCCATGAGGTACGCATGTCGCAGGTAACCGAACCGACCCGAACGGCGCTGACCACGACCGCCAACTGCCAGGACCTGGCACCGGAGGACCGCGCCCGGATCATGGACGCGGCGCGCGCGATGCTGCGCGCCCGCGGTCCTGTCGTGCGCGTGGGGGATTTCCTGGGCGGCCGGCTGGAGCGGATGGCCGGTTTCACCGGGCACCGCATCCTGGTGCGTGCTGAGTCGCATCTGCAGGGCCCGATCGAGCGCGCCCTGTGGCGCGGCTACCGCCTGGCGACGTTCGGACTGGACCGCGAGCAGGCCCGCGCCAGGTTGCGCACGACACGGCTGGCGGCATCGGCCAGCGGCGTTGTGTCCGGCCTGTTCGGGATTCCGGGCCTGGCGGTCGATCTGCCCTTCACCACCACGGCGATGCTGCGCAGCATCGCCGCCATCGCGCGCGAGTCCGGTGAGGACATCCGCGACCCCGACACCCGCCGTGCCTGCATCGAGGTGTTCATGCTGGGCGGCCTGCCGGGCGAGGACAATGACGTGGAACTGCGCTACTGGACCACGCGCGCAACGCTGACCCACGCCACGATCGGCCTGACGATCCGCCAGTCGGCGCGCTTCCTGGCAGTTCCCCTGTCGGAGAAGTTGCTGGCCCAGGCAGTGCCTCTTGTTGGTGCCGTGGCCGGCGGCACGCTCAACTACGCGTTCATGGAGTATTTCCAGCAGATCGCGCGGGCGCATTTTGCGCTGCGCGCAGTGGAGCGCCACACCGGCGACCCCGCCATGGTGCGGGCCTGCCTGCACGAGGCAGTGGACCGGTTGCGGTCCGCACCGCGGCATGCTGCCTGATGTAGGGCTGCGCCACTGTCGCGATCGTCTGTAACGGTACGTCGTTCGTTGGGACGGTACGTCGTTCGTTGGGAGGGTACGTCGTTCGTTGGGAGGGTACGTCGTTCGTTGTGACGGTACGTCGTTCGTTACTGCCGACGAAGACCCGCACGGGTTGTAGTTGGAGCGTATCGCCGGCGACACGTAATGCGACATGGCCCACTTCGTCATGGTCGGCGAAGGCCGGCCTTCCACGTCTGTGTCATGCCGCAGGCACCGCGACGAGGTTGGTCGTCACGGAACGATGGGCGAGGATCCGACCGCGGCATGCCCGCGTTCCGCAAGGACGTGGGATGGCGGCCCATCGACCTACGGGCGTCAAATGAGTGCGTTCCAACGCCGCTCTTCCGCGTCATGGCGGGGCCTGGGCCATCTACCCCCGTCCAGACGCCTTCCCCTGCACGCCGGCCCGATCGTTCCGGGGTAGATGGCCGGGTCAGGCCCGGCCATGACGACATCTATCGAGGCCTGCTCGCCTGCCTGGACCTATCGAGACCTGCCCGCCCACGTGGATCTATCGAGGCCTGCTCGCCTGCCTGTATCTATCGAGGCCCGCTCGCCTACGTGGATCTATCGAGACCTGCTCGCCTGCCTGGAGCTATCGAGGCCCGCTCGCTTACCTCGATCGCCGGGGAACCTCCACGCAGGTTCGCACGCCACGCGGCCCGCATCAGACCACCCCGTTCTCCCGCAGCGCCCGCCGGTCCGCCTCGGAATACCCAAGCGCCTCCAGCACCGCCTCGGAATGCTCGCCCAGAGCCGGGGCGGGGTGACGCACGCGGCAGGGGGTGATGGATAGTTTCATTGGAAACCCCAGCATCCGCACCAGGCCGCGGCCGGGATGGTCCACCTCCAGCACCATGTCCTGCGCCTGCACCTGCGGATCTCGGAACACCTCATCGACGCGGTACACCGGGCCGCACGGCACGCCGGCGGCATTCAGCACCCGCACCCAGTGCGCGGTGGTCTCGCGCGCCAGCTTACCGCCGACGATCGCGTTGATCTGCGCCCGGTTCTCCACCCGCGCGGGCTGGGTGCGGAACATCGGGTCGTCCTTCAGCCCCGGCTCACCCAGCGCATCCACCAGCCGGCCGAAGAATTCGTCGCCCGGCGGCGCCAGTGCCAGTTGCCCGTCTTTGGTCGCGAACAGGCCGTAGGGTGCGGCGATCGGGTGGTCGTTGCCGCTGCGCGGCGGCACCGTGCCGGTGGCGAAGTAGTCGGACGCGATATAGGCCAGCATGCTGACCAGGCCGTTGGTCAGGCTGACCTCGGCCTGCTCCCCCTGCCCCGTCTTCTGCGCCCGCAGCACCGAGGCGGTCACGCTCAGCGCCGCATACAGCCCGGCCACCAGGTCGCTGATCGGCACGCCGGACCGCAGCGGCGGATCCTCCGGCCCGCCGTTCACGCTCATGAAGCCGCTCATCGCCTGGGCGATGAAGTCGAAGGCCGGGCGGTCGCGGTACGGGCCGGTGCTGCCGAAGCCGTTGATGCTGCAGGTCACCAGGCTGGGACGCAGGTGCCGCAGGCGGTCGGCGTCGAACCCCATGCGCGCAAGGACGCCGGGCCGGAAGTTGTCCACCAGCACGTCGGACTGTTCGATCAGCCGCGCCAGCACCTCGCGCCCCTGCGGCTGGCGCAGGTCCAGCCGGACCGAGCGCTTGTTGCGGTTGAACGCAGCGAAATACCAGGAGAGCCCGTCGCGCATCGCGCCCTGGGCGCGGATCGGGTCGCCCTCCGGCGCCTCCACCTTGATCACGTCGGCCCCCAGGTCTGCCAGCAGCATGGTGCAGAACGGGCCGGACAGAACGCGCGTCAGGTCCAGGACGCGAACGCCGCTCAGCGGCATCATGCCGCGCCCGCCATGCTGGTGGCGCGCGGGGTGCGCGGGTGGGCCTGCGGCATCGTCGTCCTCCCTTGGGTCGTCCGGACGGATCATCCCATCGGCGGCAGGCACCGGCAAACCGGGGGGTGCGTCAGGGCGGAACCGGGGCGCGCGTCCGGGCGGAACAGGGCCCGCGTCCGGCCGGAACAGGGCGCGCGTCCGGGCGAAACCCTGGCCGCGTACGCCCGGATGATGGGCGCTGGCGACGGCGCACCGCCCGCAGCCAGGACGAGGGTCCCGGGCCGCCATCCCCGCAGCCGCGCACGCCCGTACCAGGCCGGGACCGTGCAAGCACTGGCGTGCTATGGGTGCCCGCCACAACCCATCAGAGCCGAGGTTCCGCAGTGCCCCCATGCCGGCGCCCAGCCCCGTGACCCGACCGCGCTGACGCATGCCGCACCCGCCCGCTTTCTGGCGGCAGGGACGGCACGGGGTGCTGCCGACCCTGCTGGCGCCGCTGTCCGCCGTGCCGGCCGCCATCACCGCCGCACGCCTGCGCCGCACCGGCTGGGCGGCGCCGGTGCCGGTGATCTGCGTGGGCAACGTCACGGTGGGCGGGGCCGGCAAGACCACCGTGGCGCTCGACCTGGTGCGTCGGCTGCGGGCGCGCGGGCGGCACCCGCATGTGTTGCTGCGCGGCTATGGCGGCCAGGTGCGCGGGCCGCACTGGGTGCGGCCGGACGACCCGCCGGCGCTGGTCGGTGACGAGGCGCTGCTGTACGCGCCGCTGGCCCCGACCTGGGTCGGCGGCGACCGCCGGCGCAGCGCGCAGGCCGCGGTGGCCGCCGGCGCCGACGTGCTGGTGATGGATGACGGGCTGCAGAATCCCGGCCTGCGCAAGCGGCTCTCACTGCTGGTGATCGACGGCGGCTTCGGCTTCGGCAACGCGCGCGTGTTGCCGGCCGGCCCGCTGCGGGAGCCGGTCGCCGCCGCCGCGTCCCGCTGCCAGGCGGCGCTGCTGATCGGGGACGATGCCACCGGCGCCCTGGCGCGGCTGCCCGCCGGGCTGCCGGTGCTCCGCGCCCGGCTGGACCCCACGCCGGAGGCCGCGTCGCTCGCCGGAAAGCCGGTGCTGGCGTTCACCGGCATCGCGGTGCCGGACAAGTTCTTCGCCTCCCTGGCCGGCACCGGCGCGGACATCGTGGCGCGTCGGGCCTTTCCCGATCACCACCTGTTTACCGCACCGGAACGGGACGCCGTGCTGAAGGACGCAGCGCGGATCGGCGCGCTTCCCGTGACCACCGCCAAGGATGCCGTACGCCTGCCGCCGCCGGACCGCGCCCGGGTTACCGTGCTGGAAATCGGCCTCACATGGGAGGACGAACCGGCACTCGAAGTCACTGCTCGACCGCGCGACCGATCCGCCGGACCTTGATCAGCGTTAAGGGACAGCCATGCACGATCTCGTCTTCCTGTTCGACGTGGACAACACGCTGCTGGATAACGACCGGGTGCAGCAGGACCTGGGCGCGCACCTGGCCGGCACCTACGGCAATGAGGCCCGCGACCGCTACTGGGCGCTGTTCGAGGAACTGCGCGCCAGCCTGGGCTACGCCGACTACCTGGGGGCCCTGCAGCGCTACCGGCTGGAATCGCTGCACAACCCGAAGGTGCTGCGGATCGCCAACTGGCTGGCCGACTATCCGTTCGTGGACCGGCTGTATCCGCAGGCGCTGGACGTGGTGGCGCGGGTGCGGAGCTGGGGCCCGACCGTGATCCTGTCGGACGGCGATGCCGCCTTCCAGCCGCGCAAGGTGGAACGGTCCGGCCTGTGGCATGCCTTCGACGACCATGTGCTGATCTTCGTGCACAAGGAACAGTCGCTGGACTGCGTCGAGCGCCTGTATCCCGCCCGCCACTACGTGATGATCGACGACAAGCTGCGCATCCTGGAGTCCATGAAGGAAAGCTGGGGCGACCGCGTCACGACGGTCTTCCCGCGACAGGGGCATTACGCGCTGGAGGAAGGCGTGGAGGACCGGCACCGCCGCCCCGACCTGCGGGTGGAGCGGATCGGCGACCTGGCGCAGTTCTCACGCGAGGATTTCCTGGGGTAGGAGCGATTGGCCCGGCGCCACGCGTGCGGGTGCCCGCCCCATGGGTGTGACCCAAGGGTGTCCGGCCCCATGGGTGTGACGCCATGGGTGTCCGGCCCCATGGGTGTCCGGCCCCATGGGTGCAAAAACGGGCACGCCGACACCGGCCCTTCGCGTCATGGCCGGGCCTGACCCGGCCATCGACACCGGAACGATCGGGTCGCGGGGCGCCGCGGCACACGCCTGGACGGGGGTAGATGGCCGGCTCAGCGGCCGGCCATGACGCGGGAGAGCGGCACTTGTCCGCACCAGGCGCCGGCCATGACGCGGGAGAGCGGCACTTGTCCGCACCAGGGGCCGGCCGTGTCGCGGGAGAGCGGCGCTTGTCCGCACCAGGGGCCGGCCGTGTCGCGGGAAAACGGCACTTGTCCGCACCAGGGGCCGGCCGTGACGCGGGAGAGCGGGGCTTGGCCGCGCTGCTCGACCCGTTTGGTACCTACTGGCTGCGGTGGTGGGTGCGCCGGGTCGCCTTGCGGTTGGACACCGAAACGGCGGCGCCGGCGCAGATCAGCCCCAGCGAGGCCGGCACCAGCCAGGCCGGCCGCAACAGCAGCGGCACCATCAGGTCGGCCCACGCCCAATCGGACAGGTAGCCGGCAATGATCTCGTGCAGGTGCTGGGTCAGCCCCTCATCGACCAGGAACAACGCCTCGCCGAGCGGCACGGACGGCGGGCCGACGGTCGCGATCGCGACCGCCCCGACCAGCAGGATGGCGGACAGAACGGCGAGGATACGTTGCAAAGTCACATGAAAAGCTTTTCGTTCTTCCTGTCGGCGTAGAGGTCGGCGACCCACTTCCCATAGCCGTTGTAGATCTGCGTTGGAACCACTTCGTCGGTGCCGAGCAGCCGTTCGTGAGCCTGGCTCCAGCGGGGGTGGGAGACGGCGGGGTTCACGTTGGCCCAGAACCCGTATTCGCTGGGTGAGATCGCCTGCCAGAAATTCACCGGACGCTTGTCGGTGAAGCTGATACTATCCAGTGCCTTGGCGGACTTGAAGCCATATTTCCACGGCACGGTCAGGCGGATCGGCCCGCCGTTCTGCGGGGGCAGGTCCTTGCCGTACAGGCCGGTGGAGATGAAGGCCAGGTCATTGCGGGCCTCGTCCATCGCCAGGCCCTCGATATAGGGCCAGGGGTAGAACGGTGAGCGCAGGCCGGGCTCCACCGACTTCTCCTCCTTGCTGTGGAACACGATGTATTTGGCCGACCCCAGCGGTTCGGCGATCTTCAGCAACTGGCTGAGCGGAAAGCCGGTCCAGGGCACCGTCATCGCCCAGGCCTCGACGCAGCGGTGGCGGTAGATGCGCTCCTCGGTCTTCACCTGCTTCATCAGGTCCTCGAAGCCGATGGTGCGCGGCTGCTTCACCATGCCGCCGATCTTGATGCTCCACGGCGACATCTTCAGTGCCTGCGCCTGGCGCCAGATGTTCTTGGTCTCGTTGAATTCGTAATAGTTGTTGTAGGTGGTGGCGTATTTCTCGGCCGTCAGGGCGCGGCCGGCCGGGTATTTCGGGTCGGGCTCCGCTGCCCGCGCAACGCCCGCGGTGCCGGCGATCGCCAGGGCGCCCGCGCCGGCCATCAGGCGGCGGCGGTTCATGACGAAGGCTTCCGGCGTAACCTGGCTTTCCGGGATCTCCCAGCCGCGCCGACGGATGATGACCATATCCTGCACTCCCCAATAAGCATCGCGGGCGGTCCGCGTGCCGCCGGTCACCCGCACGTGACAGGTGCCGCGGCACGTCCGCCCGCATTGTCGGACACGGCTCGATGGGGAACATTACACCCACTCCGCGTCCGCGGCAGAAAATTTGGAGGCACCGATGCATCTCGCCCGCTTTCCCCGGGTCCGCTTCTTCCCGGCCCCGACGCCGCTGGAGCGGCTGGACAACCTCTCGCGCCACCTGGGCGGGCCGGAGATCTGGATCAAGCGCGACGACTGCACGGTGGTCGCCACCGGCGGCAACAAGGTGCGCAAGCTGGAGTGGCTGGCCGGTGAGGCGCGGGCCCAGGGCGCGACCCACCTGGTCACCCAGGGCGCGGTGCAGTCCAACCACGTGCGGCAGACCGCGGCGGTGGCCCGCAAGCTGGGCATGAAGTGCACCGCGCTGCTGGAGCACCGGGTGGAGACCAACGACCGCGACTACCTGAACAGCGGCAACGTGTTGCTGGACCGGCTGTTCGACTGCGCCATCGAGTACCGCCCGACCGGCCTGGACATGAACGCGGAAGCCGAGGCCAAGGGCCAGGCCCTGCGCGAGGCCGGCGAGAAGCCCTATGTGATCCCGGGCGGCGGCTCCAACCGGGTGGGCGCGCTGGGCTACGTGTCCTGCGCGCAGGAGCTGATGCAGCAGGCCGACGAGATGGACCTGCGCATCGACCGCATCGTGACCGCCACGGGCAGCGCCGGCACGCATGCCGGGCTGGTGGTCGGGCTGCAGGGCTGCAACGCCAACGTCCCGGTGCTGGGCATCGGCGTGCGCAACCCGAAGGACCGGCAGGAGGCCGCGGTGCACAAGCTGGCCGAGGCCACCGCCGAATACGTGGGCGTCCACGGCGGCATCCCGCGCGAGTCGGTCGAGGCGAACTGCGACTACATCGGCGCGGGCTACGGCCAGCCGACCGAGGGCATGAAGGAGGCGGTCCGCATGCTGGCCCAGTTCGAGGGCGTGCTGCTGGACCCGGTCTATTCCGGCAAGGCGATGGCCGGCCTGATCGACCTGGTCCGCAAGGGAGCCTTCAGCAAAAACGAGCGGATCGTGTTCCTCCACACCGGCGGCGCGGTGGGCCTGTTCGGTTACACCGGTGTGTTCGAGGGGTAGGCGCGAGCCCGACGAGGAAGCCCCCCTCCCCTTGTGAGCCCGGGCCGCGAGGCGGACCGCGGCTGGGGGGAGGGGCACGCGGCGGCCTTCGAACCACAGTCCCGAACCCTTCCTTCCCCAGCCTCGGTCCGCTTCGTGGCCCGAGCCCGCAAGGGGCGGGGGAGTATCGCGTCCATCCTCCATTCCCTACCATCCACGCCCTATTCCCCGGGGGAACCACCCAATGCTGCGCAGCGAACACCGCATCCTGACCACCCACACCGGCAGCCTGCCGCGCCCGGCGGAGCTGACCGCGCTGTACGCACGCCGCGCCGCCGGCGAGACGGTGGATGCCGCCGCGATCGAGGCCGCCGGCAAGGCCGCCACCCGCGACGTGGTGCGCCACCAGATCCGCGCCGGCATCGATGTCGGCAACAACGGCGAACAGCAGCGGGAGGCGTTCTTCCTCTACGTCCGCCACCGCATGAGTGGCTTCGGCGGCACCTGGAACCGCAAGCCGATGGGCGACATCGCGCGCTATCCCGGCTTCCGCGCCTGGGCCGCGGCACAGGACGGCGCCCGGCCGTCGGTCAGCAACCGTGACGGCGTGCCCATGGCGGTCGGCGCGGTGGAATACCTGGACCGCGCCCTGGTGGAAGCCGAGTGCAGCGAATTCCGCGCCGCGCTGGACGAGGTCGGCGCCGAGGGCCTCCGCTTCGCCGAACCGTTCATGACCGCGCCCTCCCCCGGCATCATCGCCGCGGCGATGCGCAACCAGTACTACGACACCGACGACGCCTACCTGACCGCGCTCGGCAAGGCGCTGCAGGTGGAATACGAGACCATCGTGCAGTCCGGCTTCCTGCTGCAGATCGACGCGCCCGACCTGGCGCTGGAGCGGCACATCACCTACCAGGACCGTCCCCTGGCCGCGTTCATCGACTTCGCCGACCGCGTCGTGGAAACGATCAACAACGCCCTGGCCAACATCCCGCGCGAGAAGGTGCGCATCCACGCCTGCTGGGGCAACTACGAAGGCCCGCACGACTGCGACGTGGACCTGGCCGACATCCTGCCCAGCATCGCCCGCGCCAAGGTCGGCGGCTGGGTGCTGCCCTTCGCCAATCCGCGCCACGCGCACGAATACCGCTGCCTGTCCAACCTGCCGCTGGATGACGACCAGGTGGTGGTGGCGGGCGTGATCGATCCGCTGACCAACTTCGTCGAGCACCCCGAGGTGGTGGCCGACCGCATCGAACGCGTTGCCCAGGTGGTGGGCGACCCGCACCGCGTGCTGGCCGGCACCGACTGCGGCTTCGACACCTCGGCCGGGCGCGGCCGCGTGGCGGCGGACGTGGTCTGGGCCAAGCTGGCGGCGATGGCCGAGGGCGCCCGCATCGCCTCGCAGCGGCTGGGGATGGGCTGAGCCTGCGCCGACCAGGCGTCACGCCCGGCGCCATCACCGGGCTTTCACGTCATGGCACCGGGCTTTCACGTCATGGCCGGGCTCGACCCGGCCATCGACACCGGAACGATCGGGTCGGGAAGCAAGGGAACACGCCCGGACGGGGGTAGATGGCCGGGTCAAGCCCGACCATGACGGTGTGTTGCAAATCACCGTCATGGTCGGCGAAGGCCGGCCATCCACGTCTTTTCACAGACGCCATCAGCAGAAGTCGTGGATGGCCGGCCTTCGCCGACCATGACGTTGAATGGCTGGCCGTGTGTCAAACGATACGCGGCTTGGTTTTACATCCCCGCGTCGGCCCGCAGCCGGAAGGTCGCTTCGAATGAACCGATCAGGTCCAGCCAGTCCTCGAACAGGCGCGTCATCAGGAAATGGTCCCGCACCGTCTCCTTCGCCCGCGCACCCAGTGAGGCGCGCAGCCCGGGGTCCTTGATCAGTTGCACGATGCGCGCGGCGGCCTGTTCGACCGAGTCCACCAGGAACCCGTTCACACCGTCCTCGATCTGGTGCCGGATGCCGCCGACACGCCCGCCGATCACCGGGGCGCCCTTCCACATCGCCTCGGTCACGGTCAGGCCGAACCCCTCGCGGATGGACTTCTGCAGCACCACCGCGGCCCGCCGCTGCAGCGCATTGACCAGCGCCGAATCCTGTACCGAAATGATCCGCACCCGCTCGGCGTGCTGCTTGACCAGCGAACCGTAAACGTCCTGCCCCTCGGGATCGTCGGTCGCCACGTTGCCCACCAGCACCAGCGTCGCATCGACCTCCTTGCGGGCAATCTCGAACGCCTCGATCACGCCTTGCGGGTCCTTCCACTTGTCGAAGCGCGAGACCTGCACCACCAAAGGAAGATCCGTCGGGATATCGTAGCGTTCCAGGCGCTCGGTTATCTCCGCCTCGGTCAGGTCCTTGTTCGCGGTGGAGAACGGATTGATCGCCGGCATGATGTAACGCTGCGGCGTGGTCAGCTTCTGGGCGTATTCCGGCAGCGACACCACGACGGCATCGTAGTGCTCGATCCACGATGTCAGGTAGTCCCACAGGTGCGGATCCGGCGCCGACAGATCCACGTGGCAGCGCCAGATCCACGGGCTCTTCTTGCGGAAGAATTCGATCAGCGGCAGCGGCTGCGGATCGTGCACGATCACCAGGTCATGGTCCAGGTGCATGCGGACGGCATTCTCGAACGCCACTTCCTCATAGATCGACTTCTTCATCTCGGTCAGGTCGATCTCGCCGCCCTGCAGCGCGTTGTGCATCTTCTTCGTCGTGCTGAAGAAATCCGGGCGCCCCTGGATCACCCGCCAGCCGGTCTTGATGCCGGCCGCATTCATCAGCAGGGTCATCGACGACAGCATCTCGGCAACCCCGCCGCCGTAGTAGGTGGAGTTGATGTTGATGATATGCATGTCGCTCAGGCTCTGGGCCTTGCAAAGGATACGGTCCACCGCCTCGGCGCCGATCAGCGCCTCGTAGTCCGCGACCGTCGTGAGACGGAAATTCGCGGAACTGCTGGGGAGTGTGTCCATGACGTGTCAGGCTCCTTGAGCACAGAAACGGTTGGTATCCGGCGTAACGATCGAATCCGCGGTTGGCGGTTCGCGGTCATGAACGGTCAGGCATGCGGCGATGTGCCTTACGCCCACCTGCGAAGTCCCGTGGCCGTTGGGAAGCCGCATGGCCGTTGGGAAGCGCCGTTGGAAGTTTCGTGGCCGTTGGGAAGTCCCATGGCCGTTGGATTGTGCGGACAAGCACCGCTCTCCCGCGTCATGGCCGGGCCTGACCCGGCCATCCGCCCTCGTCCGGGCGTGTTCCGTTGCATCCCGACCCGATCGTTCCGGGGTAGATGGCCGGGTCAAGCCCGGCCATGACATGGAGGATGTGGCCATGACATGGGGGATGTGGCCATGACATGGGGGACGTGGCCATGACACGAACGACGCATCCTTCATCACACCTCCGCCCGGCGCAGCGCATCGGCATCCGCCTCGGGCGAGGCGGGATTGACCGTGAATCCCGAGCCAAGCTCGAATCCCGCCGCGGTGACCAGATCGGGCACAATTCGCAACCGCCAGTGCAGGTACGGGGCATCTGCATAGCGCCCCCCGGCCGATTCGATCACCAGATTGTACGGCACCCGCCCGACAACAGCGAACAACCGCCGCAGGCACCGCCCCAGCAGCGTTGCCAGCCCGGCCAGGTCGTGCGGCTGCGCCATGGCGAAGGACGCGTCATGGCGCCGGGGAACCAGCCAGTGCTCATACGGACCCGCGGCGGCGAACGGTACCAGGGCCAGGAACGATCCGGTCTCCTCCACCACGCGGACGCCATCGCGCCGCTCGCACGCGATCTCCGCACAGGTGACGCAATGCCCCGATGCGCGGTACCGCGCGCGCCCCCACCGCGCCATGGCGCGCAGCTTCGGCGGCAAGACCTCCAGCCCGACGATCTGGCTGTGCGGATGCCGCAGCGAGGCCCCCGCCCCCGCGCCACGGTTGCGAAACACCGTCACCGACCGGATGCCCGGCCGCGCCGTCAGCGCGACGTAACGCCGGTGCCAGGCCGCCATCACCATGGCGATGTCCGCGTCGGACCGGTACGCGAGATCGTCGTCATGGCGCGGGCTTTCGATCACCACTTCATGCGTTCCGGACGCGGCGACGGCGGGATGCGGACCGTGGATGGAGCGCCGCGCCGGGCCGTCGGCCGACACCATCGGATAGGCATTGCGCACCACCCGCAGACGCCACCCGGGCGCGGCCTCGCCCGGGACTTCCTCGACAACACCACGCAGCCTGGCTTCGTTGCCCGGACAGAACGGACAGCCCGCGGCATGCGCCGGCGCGGGCGGCTCATCATGGGCCACCCAGTCCTGCGGCCGCCGGTTGCGCTCCGGCGCGACCAGCACCCAGGCGCCGGTGGTGCGGTCCTGCCGCAGTTCGCTCAACGCCGGCCTCCGGCGGCCGAGCGAC
This sequence comes from uncultured Alphaproteobacteria bacterium, assembly GCA_963721065.1. Classification (GTDB taxonomy): domain Bacteria; phylum Pseudomonadota; class Alphaproteobacteria; order Acetobacterales; family Acetobacteraceae; genus CAWBLP01. Next base: position 765,377 of record CAVRHO010000002.1, on the reverse strand, counting down.
GGCGGCCGGGCGCCGGATGCAGCGGCCGGTGCAGCAGGTTCAGGAACAGCCGGTGATGCGCCGTATGCTGTTCCAGCACCCGGTAGGTCGCCAGCTTGGCAATGTCCATCACCAGCATCCAGACGATGTCATACAGCCAGATCCACCCCACCACCGCCCAGGGAATCGCCGGCATCAGCCAGCCCAGGCCGACGAACAGCACGCCCACCACCTGTGTCGCCACGATGGCGGACAGCAACTGCCAAGACGGATAGGGCGGGCGCCAGAACGCATGCCGCGTGCGGGTGACGAACAGCAGCAGATGCCCGCCGAGGATGAAGCGCAGGAACATCATCGTCTGCGTCTCAGCCAGGCTGTAGCCGAACGTGTCCCGCGCCAGGATGAACAGGCCGAAGCTCTGCGCCAGCGCCAGGCCGCCAAGCACCATCGACACCGTCAACAACCGGCTCATCTGCCACCGCACCGGGCTGTGCCGCAGCTCGGCGTTGTCCCAGGCGATGGTCATGATCGGGATGTCATCCAGCAGCGCCAGCAGGATGATCATGATCGTGGTCAGCGGAAACTGATTGTAGATCAGCATGGAGAACACCACGAACACCATGATGCTCAGCGTCATGGCGATGCGGTAGATCGTGTAGCTGGTCATCCGCTCGAAGATCCGCCGAGCCTCCTCGACGGCGCTGGTTATGACGGAGAGGCCAGGCGCGGTCAGGATCAGGCTGGCGGCACTGCGCGCGGCCTCGGTGGCGCCGGATACGGCGATGCCCACCTCGGCCTGCTTCAGCGCCGGCGCATCGTTCACCCCGTCGCCGGTCATCGCCACGATATGGCCGCTGTCCTGCAGGGTCTTGACGATGGCGTATTTGTGCTCGGGGAAGACTTCGGCGAAGCCGTCGGCATCCTCGATCTCTTGGGCCAGTTGCCCGGCATGGCGGCGCTCGCCCGGCCCGGGCTGCAGCAGGGCCGAGGCCGACTGGATGTTGGTGCCCATGTCCAACTGACGGGCGATCTCGCGCGCGATCGCGGCGTTGTCGCCGGTCACCATCTTCACCGCGATGCCGTGGTCGCGCGCCGCCTGGATGGTGGCGCGCGAATCCTCGCGCGGCGGATCGTACAGCGGCAGCACGCCCAGGAAGTGCCAGGTCTGGCCGTCATCGGTGGACTGCGCCACGCCCAGCGTGCGGAACCCCTTCCGCGCCGCGTCGTCCACCGCCTGGCGCGCCCGCTGCAGCACCGGTTCGCCGAGCCGGCACATGCCGATGATTACCTGCGGTGCGCCCTTGCTGACGCGGAAGCTGCTGCCCGTGCCCTGCACCGTCGCCTCGGTGCGCTTGTGCGTCGGGTCGAACGGCACGAAGCGGGTCTGCCGGTAGCGTTGCAGCACGTCGGGGTTCGACAGCCCCTCGATCACCGCGGTGTCGATCGCATCCCGGTCCTCGGCCTTGGATGCCAGCGCCGCCGCCAGCACCACCTGCTGCGCGTCCTGCGCGTCGAACAGCACCGGGTCACCCAGGGTCAGCCGGTTCTGCGTCAGCGTGCCGGTCTTGTCGGTGCACAGCACATCGACGCCGGCCATTTCCTCGATCGCCTCCAGGCGGGAGACGATCGCCTTCATGCGCGACAGCGCCAGCGCGCCCAGCGCCATGGTCACCGACAGCACCGCCGGCAGCGCCACCGGGATCGACGCGACCACCACGACCAGCACGAAGGACACGAGCTGCAGCGGCGGCACGCCGCGCGCGATTTCCACCCCCAGCAGGATCACCGACAGCGCGGCGGCGGAGACGATCAGGATATTGCCGATATGCAGGACCGCGCGCTGGAAGTGCGACACGGCGCCGGCGCTTTCCACCAGACGCGCGGTGCGTCCGAAGAAGGTGTTGCCGCCGGTGGCGTACACCACCGCGACCATCTCGCCTTCCTTGATCAGCGTGCTGGAATAGGCGCTCTCACCGGTCTTCTTGCTGACCGGCAGCGATTCCCCGGTCAGCGCCGACTGATCGACCGAGATGTAGTCGCCGTCGAGCAGCTTCACGTCGGCCGGGGTCACGTCGCCCAGTCGCAGCCGCACCACGTCGCCCGGCACCAGGCCGGCGGCGTCGGTCTCGCCCCAGGTGCCGTCGCGCAACACGCGCGCCTTCAGGGCGAGCTGGCCCTTCAGCGCATCCAGCGCGTCGGAGGCGGACTTTTCCTCCCAGAAGCCGATGCCGCCGTTGATCAGCAGCATCGCCAGGATCACCGCCAGGCTGCGCCAGTCCTGGTCCACGGCGGACAGCGCGGCGGCGGCTTCGATCATCCAGGGGATCGGGCCCCAGAAGTAGGTCAGCAGGCGCCGCCACAGCGGGACCTTGTCTTCGGCGAGCAGGTTGGGGCCGGTCTCGGCCAGGCGGCGACCGGCTTCCTCGGATGTCAGGCCTTGCGGGGTGGTTTTGAGCTTTTCCAGCGCCTGTTGCGGCGTGAGGTGCTCGAACGGATCGGCGGTGTCTTGCGGCTGACGGTCGGCGGTGTCGGAAGCCATGGCGACTCCAGTAGCAGGATTATCGGGATCGGTGACATCTGCACCCTGGCGTTGGGTCCCCTGGATGGTCTGCCGGGCACCACCGGGAGTCATGCTCGGCGATGACCGTATAATCCAATCCTGCCCCGGCCATCATGAGGTTGGCCGCCGGCGGCCTGCACAACGTCGTGGCAGGCGCGTGCTGCAGGCGTCGGGCCTCGCAGGCGGCAAGCCTTGCAGGCGTTGAGCCCTGCAGGCGTTGAGATAAACGGGGGTTGAGATAGGCGGGGGTTGAGATAGGCGGGGGTTGGCAGAGCGCGGACCAACACCGCTCTCCCGCGTTCACCGCTCTCCCGCGTCCACCGCTCTCCCGCGTCCACCGCTCTCCCGCGTCCACCGCTCTCCCGCGTCATGGCCGGGCTTGATCCTGATCATTCCCCACAACCCCGTCTGGACACAGCACCCGCAATGATGTAGCCCCCGGGGCATGACACCCCGAGCCCCGCCGCATCGGCAACTGCGTGAGCCGACCACCCTGGCCTGGCTCACCGAACGCCTGCGAGCAGAGCCAACCCTGTCGCGCTATGGCCTTGCCAAGGCGGTGTGCGCCCGCCTGGAGTGGCGCGACGCGCGCGGCCACCCGCAGGAGATGGCCTGCCGCAAGCACCTGCTGGCGCTGCACCGCGAAGGCACGATCGTCCTGCCCCCGGGCCGCCGCCCCCCGCCCGTGCCCCGCCCGCTGCCGCCCACAGCCCCGCAGACGCCGCACATCAGCGGCAGCCTCGCCGACCTCGGCACCGTCAGCCTTCACCCGCTCCGCGGCGGCACCGAGGACAGCCGCCGCTGGCAGGCCCTGATGGCGGCTCACCACCCGCTGGGCCACGCCCGGCTGTGCGGGGCGCAGATCCGCTACTTCATCCGCAGCGACACATGCGGCGTCATCGGCGCCCTCGCAGTCAGCGCCGCCGCCTGGCGGCTCAGGGCCCGCGACGACTGGCTCGCCTGGTCCGACGCCGAGCGGGCCGCCAACCTGCAGGGCATCGTCTGCAACAGCCGCTTCCTGATCCTGCCCTCGGTGCGGGTGAAATACCTCGCCTCGCACGTGCTGGCACAGCTCACCCGCCGCATCGGCCGCGACTGGCACAGCCGCTACGGCATCACCCCCTGGCTGATGGAGACCTGTGTCGAGGCCGCCCGCGCCGGCACCGCCTACCGCGCCGCCAACTGGCACGAGCTCGGCCGCACCGCCGGGCGCGGCCGGCAGGACCGCGACCGCAGCGCCGCTCTGGCCCCCAAACGGGTGTTCGTCTATCCGCTGATGCCGCGGCGGCTGAAGCGGCTCTGCCCCAACAGCGCACCGGCCCGCCCCGGCTGGGTGCACCGCGAGTTCGGCGGCGCCGCCCTCGGCGATGCGCGGCTGCAACAGCGGCTGTTCGACCTCGCGGCCGCCTTCTTCGCCCGCCCGCAGGCCAATATCCCCCAGGCCTGCGGCTCCCACGCCGCCGCCAAGGCCGCCTACCGCTTCTTCGACAACCACCGGGTCAGCATGGACATCCTGCTCGCACCACACCGCCAGGCCACCGCAGAGCGCATGCGACGCGAACCCCTGGTGCTGGTGGCGCAGGACAGCTCCAGCCTGAACTACATGCATCCGGCGATGCAGGGCATCGGCCCGATCGGCAACAGCCGCGACGGGCCGCGGGGGCTGCTGGTGCACAGCGCGCTGGCCTTCACCCCGCAGGGCCTGCCGCTGGGCATCCTGCACATGCAGGCCTGGGCACGCGAGCCGGCGCAGTTCGGCAAGCGCCGGCAGTGCAACAGCAAGGCGATCGCCGACAAGGAGAGCCGGAAATGGCTGGATCCGCTGGAACCCATCGCCCAGGCCGCCGCGCAGTGTCCCGCCACCCGCGTGGTGGTGCTGAGCGACCGCGAATCCGACGTCTACGAATACATGCTGGCCGCCCAGCAGCAGCGCCGCGACGTGGTGCTGCGGGCGCGGGAGAAGAAGCGCGGGCTGCAGGACGAGATCCACCAGTTGTGGCCGCATATGATGCTGGGGCCGGTGGGCGGCACCTGCACCCTGCAGGTGCCGCGGCGCGGGTCGCAACCGGCGCGCCTGGCGGAGATGGAGCTGCGCTTCCAGGCGGTGACGCTGACCCCACCGGCGGGCAAGCCGGCGCTGCCGGCGCTGCCCGTCTGGGTGGTGCTGGCGCGCGAGCCCAGCCCGCCGCCGGGGGTGAAGCAGCCGCTGGAATGGCTGCTGCTCACCTCGGTGCCGGTCAATGGCTTGGCCGACGCGATCGAACGGGTGCAGTGGTATGCCGTGCGCTGGGGCATCGAGGTGTTCCACCGCGTGCTGAAAAGCGGCTGCCAGATCGAGGAACGCCAGCTCGGCAGCGCCGAGCGGCTGGAGGCCTGCCTCGCCATCGATGCCGTGGTGGCCTGGCGCATCCACCACCTGACCTATCTCGGCCGCGCCACGCCGGACCTGCCCTGCACCGCGGTCTTTACCGATGACGACTGGAAGGCGGTGACGGTGTTCCAGACCCACAAGCCACCACCCAAGCAGCCGCCGTCCTTGCGTGAGATGATCCGTGCCATTGCGCGGCTGGGCGGGTTCCTCGGCCGCAAATCCGACGGCGAGCCGGGCACCCAGAGCCTCTGGCGGGGAATACAGCGCATGGACGACATCGCCGCCGCGTTCCGCAGCTTCCGCGCAACATACAAGCTGCCGCCATAGACCGACCGGATATCCCTTGCCGCCGATCGGCGGGCCGGTTTTTGTTCCGGGAGTGCACACCCGAGGGGCGCTACTGTCTGATGCAGACTTGTGGGTGAAGATCAGGGCTTGATCCGGCCATCTACCCCCGACAAGGCGTGTTCCGGTCCCGCCCGACCCGATCGCTACGGGGCAGATGGCCGGCTCAAGGCCGGCCATGACATGAGGAGTGCGACCGCCCCACCAATGAGGTCCCGCCCATGACGTGAGGGGCCCGGCCATGACATGAGGAGCGCGCCCGCCCCACCAATGAGGTCCCGCCCATGACGTGAGGGGCCCGGCCATGACGCCGGGCCGGCGGCACAGGCCGAGCGGCACAGGCCGAACAGTACGCCATGCGCGGGCGTGGCACGCTCCCTACGTCACCGCCGCCGGCGCCGGAACGGGTGCGGGCGCCGCCGCCTGCGGCAGCCAGACCGAGACCGTGGTGCCCACGCCCTCCTCGCTCTCGATCAGCAACTGCCCGCGGTGGCGGTTGACGATGTGCTTGACGATCGCCAGTCCCAGCCCGGTGCCGCCCGCCGCGCGCGAGCGTCCCTTGTCCACCCGGTAGAACCGCTCGGTCAGCCTCGGCAGGTGCGCACGCGGGATGCCGGGCCCCTGGTCGGACACCGCGATCACCACGCCGGGCCGCGCCGGCCAGCGTTCGCCCGGCGTGGCCGGTTGCACCGCCAGCCGCACCGTGTGCCCCTCGCCGCCGTATTTCACCGCGTTGTCCAGCAGGTTCTGCAGCACCTGGGCGAGCTGGTCGGCGTCGCCCACCACCGCTGGCACAGTCTCCGCGATATGCGTCTCCAGCGTCACCGAGCTCTGCTGCAACCGCGGTTCGAACCCGGCGAGGAACGGCGGCAGCAGTTTCGCCAGGTCCAGCCGGTCGGCCGGCACCTGGTGTTCCATCAGCTCGATGCGCGACAGGCTCAGCAAATCGTCGATCAGTCGGTTCATCCGTGCGCCCTGCTCCGCCATGATCGCCAGGAAGCGCTGCTGGGCCGGCGGGTCGTCGGCCGCCGGGCCCTGCAGCGTCTCGACGAAGCCGATCAGCGAGGCGAGCGGCGTGCGCAGCTCATGGCTGGCATTGGCGACGAAGTCGGCGCGCATGCGTTCCACCATCCGTTCCCGCGTGCGGTCGGACAGCACCAGCAGCACGCGCCCGCCATCGGCCAGCGGCGGGTCCATGGGCACGGCCGCGGCATGCACGTCGCGCGGAACCGGCACCGGCAGGCTGAGTTCCGCGGTCTGCAGCGTCCCCTGGTCGAACGCGCGGTCGATCGCACCACGCAGGCCGGGGTGGCGCAGCACCGCGGGCATGTCGTCGCCGTAGGCGGCCCGCGCGGCGGAGTTGTAGCGCCGCACGCCGCGATCCTCCCCCAGCACGATCAGCGGATCGGGCAGCCGTTCCAGGATCGCGGTATCGGCGCGGCGCAACTGCTCCAGTTGCGCGGTGCGGGCCGCCACGCGGCGGATCAGCCGCTCGATTTCGTGCTGCAGCGCCTGGGCCGACGGCAGCGCCGGGGAGGCAATCTGCACGTCGGCGGGCGTGTCGGCGGCGACGCGGCGCAGGGCGTCCGCCAGCAGGGTCTGGTCGTGGTGCCACAGCGCGGCGATACCGGTCGCGATCACCAGCGTGGCGGCAATGGCGATCACCGCGGGCCATGCCGCCGCCCAGCCAAGCGCCGCCATCAGTGCAAAGGCTGCCACCGGGGTAGCGGAGAGGGCGGCGGCGAGCAGCAGCGTGCGCATCGGGGTTCAGGGGCCGGGGCGCACACGAAGCCTCCCCGTGCCGCCCCCCTGCCCTTTGCTCAGTTCCCGTTCTCCACCCGGCGGTAGCGCGCGCGCACGCCACGCTCGATGGCGGCGGCGACCAGCGGGTCCAGGTCCAGTTCCGATTGCACGAACTCCAGCATCCGCAGCGTATCCTGGTTGGTCACCAGGTCGGCGGCAATCACCTCGCAGGCCAGCGAGTAGGCGGTCTCCCGCAGCCGGCGGTCCAGCGCGCCGCGGATCAGGCGGGCGGCGTGCTGCAGGCCGTCCTCCTCGTTCAGCAGGCGGACAGCTTCTTCGGTGACCTCCTGCAACTGCTCGGTGGTGAAATCCTGGAACGCCGGCAGGGTCTGCACCTGGCCGGCCATAACCCCGATCTCCCGGTCGGTCATCCCGCCGTCGGCGGCGGCGACCAGCACCATGGTCAGGACCAGGGCTTCCGGGGCATCCAGGGACTTACGCGAACGCATCGACATGGCTCCAATAGAGGTCGCGGCGACCCTGAGCGAAGCGGACGGCCGGATCAAGCGCCCTCCGGTGACACTGACGCGGTGTTCAGGAAGGTACGCGTTTCCTTGACCGCCTCGGCCAGCCCCACGCGCCGCACCGCCACCCCCGGCGGGAAGGCGGACAGCAGGCGCGAGGGCGTCTGCCGGTCCAGCAGCACGAACACGCCGCGGTCGGAGGCGCGGCGGATCAGGCGCCCGAAGGCCTGGCGCAGCCGCAGGCGGGCGATGCGGTCGTCGAACCCCTTGGGGTCGCCGTTGGACAGCCAGACCCGGCGTTCCCGGTGCAGGATATCCGGCCGCGGCCACGGCACCTTTTCGAACACGACCAGCCGCAGCGCCCGGCCGGGCACATCCACCCCGTCGCGCATCGCGTCGGTGCCCAGCAGGCAGCTCTCCTCCTCGGTGCGGAAGACGTCCACCAGGGTGGCGTTGCCCATCGCGTCCACATGCTGGGCGTAGAGCGGGATGCCCTCCGCCTCCAGCGCCGGCGCGATGCGGCTGTGCACCGCGCGCAGCCGGTGGATGGCGGTGAACAGCCCCAGGCCGCCACCGCCGGCGGCGACGAACAACGCGCGATAGGCCGCGGCCAGGCGGTTGAGGTCGCCGGCCGCCACATCGGTGACCACCAGCGCGCGGGTCTGCGCCGCGTAGTCGAACGGCGAGGCCACCGCGGCGCGGATCGCCGGGCTGGGCAGATGCGGCGCGCCGACCCGCGCCTCGGCGGCCTCCCAGGCGGCTTCCGGATCGGTCTGCACGCTGGAATCGCGCAGCGTCGCCGAGGTCACCACCAGCCCGTGCGCCGGCGCGGCCAGCGTGGCGGCGAAGGGCACGGTGGGGTCCAGCCAGTGGCGGTGCAGGCCGACATCCAGGTCCTGCCCGTCATGCCGCCGCTCCAGCCGCAGGAAGAACACGTAAGCGGGCACCGTGCCGGGTTCCGGATGTTCGGCGCTGGCCATGTGGCGCAGCATGCCCTGCCAGGCCGCCAGCGGGTTCAGCGCCCGGCGGGCCAGGGAGCGGCCGATCGCCTCGATGCGGTTGCGGGTGGCGGAGTCCAGTTCCTCCGCCTCGTCGTCCAGCCGGGCGAGCAGGCGTTCGCGCAGCCGGGTCAGCGGTTCGGCGATGCGGCCATAGGCGCGGTCCAGCGCTTCCGCCGCCTGCGCCAGTTCGGGATTCACCGGGAACAGGTCGCATTCGATGCTGCCCCAGGCGCGCTCCCGCTCCCCGTCGTGCAGGCGGGCGAGCAACTGGCGGCGCATCAGTCGCAGCACCGCTTCGGTGGGGTTCCGCGGCGCCGGCTCGATCCCGTCCAGTTCCGGGTCCGGGTCGGGCAGGCGCATCGACCAGCCGGGCGCCGGCAGTGCCAGGGCGGCCTGCAAGGCGGCGTCCAGCGGGGCCTCCAGCGCCGGGCGGTCGGCGACCAGCTCCTCGATCCGGCGGCGCAGGCCGCGGGCGCGGGACCGGCCGCCTTCCGCGCCGCGCAGCCAGCGGCGCAGCTCCGCGGTCTCCAGGCCGGACAGCGCGGCAGAGAAGGCGCTGTCGGCGGCGTCGAACACGTGGTGGCCCTCGTCGAACACATAGCGGGTGGGCACGATGCTGTCGTCCAGCCCGCCCCAGGCCGCCTGGGTCATCACCAGCGCATGGTTGGCCACCACCAGCTCCGCCGTGCGGGCGCGGCGGATCGAGTGTTCCACGAAGCAGCGGCGCCAGTGCTGGCAGGCGGCGTGGATGCACTCGCCGCGCCGGTCCGCCAGCGTGGCGAACAGCGGCGTGCCGAACAGTTCCGCCAGCCAGCCGGGCAGGTCGCCGCCCTGGATGTCGCCATCCTCGGTGGCGATCGCCCAGCGGGCGACCAGGGCCAGCGGGATGCTGTGCGCGTCGAGGAAGCCGGAGGTGGCGCTGCGCACCGCGTCCTCCAGGTTGAGGAGGCAGAGGTAGTTCTCCCGCCCCTTGCGGATCACCACCTTGCCGCGGCGCTGCGCCGGGTCGGGGTACAGCCGGGCCAGCTCGCCCTGGATCTGCCGCTGCAGGTGGCGGGTGAAGGTGCTGATCCACACCGTGCCGCGGTTCTTCTCCGCCCAGACGCTGGCCGGGGCCAGGTAGCCCAGCGTCTTGCCGGTGCCGGTGCCGGCCTCGGCCAGCACCATGTGCGGGGCGCCTTTCGCCTCCCGCGGGGCGAAGGCCGAGGCGGCGGCGCCGGCGTAATCCGCCTGGGCCGGGCGCTGCTCCGACTGGGGGCCGAGCATGGCGGCGAGGCGCTGGCGGGCTTCGGATTCGGTGACGGGGTGGGTGGAGGGCGGCGGCAGCGGGGCGGCGTCCTCCCATTCCGGCAGGCGGCGCCAGACCCGCAGCGGTTCGGCGGACGGCCGCGCGTCGGGGTGGCCGAGGGCGGACAGCACGAACGGCGCCCAGCCCCAGCCGGCGGCGCCCATGCGTGCGGCGAGTTCCGCCGCCCCGCGGTTCAGCGCGGTGTCGCGGCCCTGCGCCAGCCGGTGCAGCAGCGCGGCGGCCAGGTCGGGCAGCAGCGCGACATCGGCTTCGAGGCCGGATTGCGGCGGATCGTGGTCCAGCGCCAGCGCCAGGCCCCGGGGCGTGGGTGCGGCGGTGCGGGCGGGCAGCGCGAAGGCGAACAGTTCCAGCAGGTCGAAGGCCGGGCCGGGCCGCAACCCGAGGCGGCGGAAACTGGTGGGCGCATGCACCAGCAGCGGCGGCGGCAGCGTGCGCAGATGGTCCGCCGCGTCATCCGCGGACACCAGCATCAGCTCGCCATCCGGCGTCAGGATGGCCGCTCGGCCATGCCCGGCCACCACGGCGGGAGCATCGGGAAGGGCGAGGCGGGTGCGCACGGATCACGGGTAGCGCGGATTGCCGGCTCTTGCCAGCGGCCAGAGGCGGGGCCGATCGGGTCGTGGCGGGTTGTGGCCCGTTCGGGTGGAACCAGACGGGCCGGGCTCGCTACGGGCCTCAATGCAGGCCTCAATAGACGTCGTCACGCCGGGAGATGTCGTCGTGGCCGGGCTTGACCCGGCCATCTGCCCCGCAACGATCGGGTTGGACTGCACGCGCACACGCGTGGACGGGGGCAGATGGCCGGGTCAGGCCCGGCCATGACTCGGAGGAGCGCCGTAACTCGGAGGAGCGCCGTAACTCGGAGGAGCGTACGCGTAACTCGGAGGAGGGCCGTCGGAACTCACAAACCTGGTGAAGATATCAAACGGAACCCTACACTCCTGACTTTGCCTTTGCCGAATACGACAATCCGGGGGAGAGCGTTGGTCGCGTTCAACAGTTGGCGTGACGCGACCGGATCAGTCCGCGGCAAGCGATTCGGCTGGCCCCGGCGCGGCTTCGGCTTGCGGCTGCAACAGCTCCGCCGCGGCCTCGTCCTGCGGCCCCAGCGCCACGGCCCGGCCGCGGACCCGCTGCGAGACGACGTCGGCCAGGGTGATGCCCTGAAGGAACAGGGCGATCTGCCGGCCCAGCTCATACCACAGGTCGTGGGTCTGGCAGCGCTCGCCCGCGGCCCCGGGCACCGGGCCGGCCATGCAGCCGCCGGTGCCGGCCTCGCAGCGCGTGGCGTGGATCGGCTCCTGCACCGCGTCCACGATGTCGGCCACGGTGATCGTGTCGGACGTCCGCGCCAGGCGGTAGCCGCCGCCCGGCCCGCGGGCCGAGGCCACCAGGCCGGCCCGCCGCAGCTTGCCGAACAACTGCTCGAGATAGGCCAGGCTGAGCTGCTGGCGGCCGGCGATCTCGGCCAGGCAGACCGGGCCGCACTCGCAGCCCACCGCCTGGCGCGTGGCGAGATCCGCCATCGCCATCACCGCATAGCGCCCGCGGGTGGAGAGCTGCACGGCTAGTCCCCCGCCGCCTGGCGTTGCTGCGGCTGATCCGCCGCCGCCTGGCGCTGCTGCGGCTGGTTCGCTGCCGCCAGCCGCGCCACCCGTGCCTCCAATTCGGCCAGTTCGGTGCGCATTTCCCCAAGGTCGTGCAGCAGCGGGTCCAGGCTGTCGTCGCACGGCATGCCGTACGGATCGAAGTGCGGCGCTTTCCGCGGCAGCTTGCGATCGACCGGCCGGGCCGGCATGCCCACCACCGTGGTGTCCGGCGGCACCGGGTCCACCACCACCGCATTGGAGCCGATGCGGGCGTTGTCGCCCACGGTGATCGGGCCCAGCACCTTCGCGCCGGCGCCGATGATCACGTTGTTGCCGATGGTGGGATGGCGCTTGCCGCCCATGGTGCGGGCCACGCCAAGGGTAACCTGGTGGTACAGGTAGCAGTCGTCGCCCAGCTCGGCGGTCTCACCGATCACCACACCCATGCCATGATCTATGACTAGCCTGCGACCCAGCCGGGCGGCGGGATGAATCTCAATGCCGGTGAGCCAGCGTGCGATATGGGACGAGAACCGCCCGGCCAGGTAGAACTCATGAGACCACAACCAGTGCGAGAGTCGGTGCCACATCACCGCATGCACGCCGGGGTAGCAAAGCAGCACCTCCAACCCGGAGCGAGCCGCCGGATCACGTTCGCGATACGTTCGGATCGTCTCCCTCAGGGACATGAAAGCCATGCGACAATTCCGTTATGAAAGTTGGGGTTATATCCCGTATAGTCCGACCCCGCCGCGGATGAAGGCCCACGCCGCGGTGCAGATCTCCGGGCCGACCTTCAGGTAGGAGGAAACCCCCCGCCGGCCAGCGCCTGCGTGCAAATTATAATTTCCGACTCCAGCGGTCAACAATTGCCCCGGGGTCCGGTCACGCGGAACTGAATGCGGGGGATCGAGTTCCTATCTAACGTCGGCCACGGGACGCTCTCCAGGGGAAGGATTGGGCCGTGTGGTGTTTTGGACCGGCGGAGGAGTGTGGCTGAGGGGCCCGCTCCCGCGTGACGCCGGATGCGACAGGAACAGGTTTCGGGATCACCAATGCCGGAAGTGATGTTTGCCGGGCCGGATGGCCGGCTAGAAGGGCGCTACCACCATTCCAAGGAGGCCGGCGCCCCTGTGGCGCTTATTCTGCATCCACATCCGCTGCATGGCGGCACGATGAACAACCGCATCACCTTTTCGATGTACCAGGCATTCCAGCGCCTGGGCTGCTCGGTGATGCGGTTCAATTTTCGCGGCGTGGGGCGCAGCCAGGGCCGCTATGACGGTGGTATCGGCGAGATCAGCGATGCCGCGGCGGCGCTGGACTGGATGCAGGCGGTCAACCCCAATTCGGGGGGGCTGTGGATCGCCGGATACTCCTTTGGCGCGTTCATCGGCATGCAGTTGCTGATGCGCCGTCCGGAAATCTCCGGCTGGGTCAGCGTGGCGCCGCCCGCCAACCACTACGACTTCGGGTTCCTGGCCCCCTGCCCGTGCGGCGGCCTGATGCTGCACGGCGACGCGGATGAGCTGGTGCCGGAGCCCGCAGTGCGGAAGCTGGTGGACAAGCTGAACACGCAGAAGGGCGTGCACGTGGACTACCGGATCCTGCCCGGGGCAGATCACGTCTTCGCCAACCACGCCGATGCCGTGACCGAGGCGGTGGAGGACCACTGCGGCAAGGCGATCGCCCGCCGAGCCATGGCGCTGGCCGCGGACTGAACGTACGCTCCGACCGGTATGGGGCTTTCAAGGGCGGCGGGCCTTCGGGTCCGCCGCCCTTGTTTGTGCAGGGTGCCATCTCCGCCGTCACCAGCAATTCCGAATCGCCCGCGTACGCTCCGGCGCCGCACGCATCACGGAGGCGCCCCCAGCCGCTGCGCGGCTCGCCTTCCTTCTCCGTGTTGAGAAATTCGTGAGCCGCGGGACCGCCGGCCACACGGCGGGATGCGGGTCCCCTGTCCGCGCGACAACAAGGCAGGACACCCGCCGACCATGAGGCGGGCAAGTCATGTCGTGATCAGAATCGTCCTTGCACTGAAATAATTCCTTGACATCGCACGGCCCGTTTGTTAGTGTAAATGACGATGAGCGACGCGAACGCCACCGCCGGCCTGCCTCCCTCGCCCGACCCCCCGAAGGTCCGGCCCGGCAGGCCCGTGCCGCAGAATATCGCCGAGATGCTCGCCATCGTGCACGTCCTGATGGGCTACGGCCTGCATCTGGCACAGACGCTCGAGCACCGCGCCGTCGCGCGAGGCTTCGCCGTCATCGCCCAGTTCTTCGGCACCGCGCGCGTCCCGGTGATCCGCACCCGGCTTGCCCGCGGCCTGCTGCGCGCCCTGGCGCTGGAACGCGTGCTGCTCGCCCGCGCTGCGCGTGGCCGCGACCTGGTCTTCTACAGGCCCCGCGAACCCGCGCGGCCCGCCGCACGGCCACACGCCGCGGCATCCCGGGCCGAACCACACCCGTCGCGCCCCGTCCCGGCCCGCGGCCCGGGCCTCGACGAACACCCCGCCCCCGACGCCCTGCCAACCCTGGACCAACTGGAAGCGGAGATCCGCCGCCGCCCGATCGGCCGAGCGATCACCGAGATCTGCAGCGACCTTGGCATCTCTCCAAGCTTGTGCGAGGGCCGATTCTGGTTCGCGCTGTCCTGCGCCATGATGCGGTACCGCGGCAACCTGCCCCGCCTGATGAAGGAGTTCCGCCGCCGCGAGGTCGTCTTCTGCAACACCGAGGCGGACCGCAATCCCGCACTCGGCTGGCCGGAACCGACACGCGACGGCAACCGCCGGATGCTGGGCTTCTACATCGGCGAGCAACCGGCCATGCCCTTTCCGCTCCCCACGCCACCCCCATCGCAGGCAGCCGTCGCCCAACCACCGTGACCGCTTCCGCGCAGGCCGTCATGCGCTGATGGCGCCGATCGTGCGCCCCAACTCGGAAACATCGCCCGCACGGGCGACGGCGCCGCAGCCCGTCGCCAGAGCCGGGGGCCAGAGCCGGGGGCCAGAGCCGGGGGAGAGCCGGGGGGGACCGCTGCGGCTGCCTCGCCGCCGGCGGCGGCAACGTGTCCCGCCTGCCCCGGTGGCGTGCCGCCCGCCTGCGTGACATGCTGACCGCATCACCGAAAAATGGGAGGTTGCCATGAAGCCGATCGTAGCGGTCATCGCGCCAGGCATGATGGGCAGCGGCGTCGGCCAGCGGCTGGTGGAGAACGGCATCGAGGTCCGTACATCCCTTGCCGGCCGCAGCCCCGCCACCCAGGACAGGGCGAAGGCCGCCGGCATGGTCGGCGTGACCGACGCCGACATCGCCGCCAGCGACATCATCCTCTCCATCGTTCCGCCCGCCGAGGCGCTCGGCCTGGCAGAGCGGCTGGCGCCCGTGCTGCGCGCCGCGGCGAAGAAGCCGATCTATGTGGACTGCAACGCGCTGGATCCGTCCACCGTGCTGCGCATCGCCCGCGTGGTGGAGGAGACCGGCGCCACCTTCGTCGATGGCGGCATCATCGGCCCGCCCCCGGCGCCGGGCAGCAGCAACACCCGCATCTACCTGTCGGGCGAGGCGGCCCCGCAGGTGGCGGTGCTGCAGGAATACGGACTGGCGATGCCGGTGCAGCCCGGGCCGGTCGGCGCCGCCTCGGCGATGAAGATGTCCTACGCCGGGATCACCAAGGGCTTCACCGCGCTCGGCGCGGCCATGATGCTGGCGGCGACCCGCGCCGGCACCGCCGACGACCTGAAGCAGGAGCTGCTGGCCAGCCAGCCGGCGCTGGCCGGGTGGCTGATGCGGCAGACGCCGAAGATGTACTCCAAGGCCTATCGCTGGGTGGCGGAGATGGAGGAAATCGCCGCCTTCGTGGGCGAGGACCCGGCGGCCCGCCAGTTCTACCTGGCCGCGGCCCAGCTCTACACCCGCATCGCCGAAGACTGGGACGGCGAGCGCAAGGAGACAAGCGCGCTGGACGCGTTCTGCAAGCCGGCCAAGTGATCCCGCTCCGCCATCATGGGGCGCGCGGGCTCCCCGGTCGCCTGGTCCTGCCCCTGCTACCGTGCCGAGGATTCGGCCGTGCCCGCTACCGTGCCGGGGGTTCGGCCATGCTGGGCTACCGCGCCTGCTACCGTGCCGGGGGTTCGGCCGCGCCCGCTACCGTGCCGGCGGTTCGGCCGTCCCGGCTACCGTGCCGGGGGTTCGGCCGCGCCCTGCTACCGTGCCGGGGGTTCGGCCATGCTGGGCGCCGGTTGCGCCCGACCGCGCAGCGAAGCCAGGGCGCGGGCCAGCGGCGCGATCTCGCCCTCCGCGGCAAAGCACACCTGGCGCACCGACCAGGCGATCGATCCGCCCCCGACCAGCACGCCGAGCCCCAGGTACACCACCGACAGCCGCGGCAGGCCCAGGCTCACCACGACCGCGCCGGCGACCAGCAGCGTCGGCCAGACCAGGCGGCGCGCCAGCGGCAGGGCCAGGCCCGACACCCAGAACAGCACCACCCCGTCCACGGCCACGCGCAGGCTGGTCGCGATGGCGGCGCCGACCAGGCCGCCGAAATGGACCCCCACCCAGACCAGCGCGACGAAGGGTGCCAGCTCGATGACGTGCAGCCGAGCCACCAGGCCGGGCCGGCCCTGGGCCTGCAGCAGGGTCACCGGCACCCAGGCCAGGCAGTTGATCCAGACGCCGGCCAGCAGGATCTCCGGCACGCCCCATGCCGCCTGTGCGAACGCCGCGCCGAGCCAGAGGCGGAAGAACGCGTCCGACAGCAGGATGCCGCAGGTGATCAGCGGCGCCAGGATGGCGGCCAGGGCCAGCGCGGCCTCGGTGGCCATGGCCCCGGCGGCGGCCGAACCGGCGATCGACAGGCGGGGGAACAGCACGCGCAACAGGCTGCCCGGCAGCAGTTGCACCACGCGGATCAGGTTGTACGGGACGACGTAGAAGGTGATCGCGCCCGCCCCCAGCACGGCACCGATCAGCAGCCGGTCCAGGCTGGTCAGGATGGGCGAGACGATGCCGGTAATGCTGATCGACCCGCCATAGCGCAGCAACGGCCGCACCCAGCGGCGGGCCAGCCCGAAGCCGGTGTCCAGGCGCAGAATCCGGTGCAGCAGCGCCAGCATCCAAAGCGAGGTGCAGGACCGCGCCAGGATCGCCGCCGGCAGCACCCAGGTAAGCTGCGGACCGATCTGCCAGGCAACCAGAATAGGTATTGTCTGAAACAATACGGTCCCGGCGAACTGCACATAGGCGAGGCTGCTGAACCGTTCATAGGCCTCCAACGTGCCGGTCAGCAGCGCCGTCGTGGTCGCCAGGGGAACGCTGGCGGCGATCCAGGGCATGGCGCCCAGGAACTCGCCGCGCAACGCATTGTTCACATCGATCGTCCGCACCAGAAACTGGTAGCCGACGAAATACATCAGCACGGCGCCGGCCACGCTGGCCACCAGGTTCAGCACCATCGCGGTGTGGAACAGGCTGCGCGCGGAGGCGGGGTCGTGCCGGTGCTGCGACAGCAGGTTGGTGATCGCCTTGTCCAGGCCCAGCACGAACAGGCCGAAATAGCCGATGATCAGCCAGACGAAGGCCAGCACGCCGAAGCGGGCGGTGCCGATCAGGTGCAGGTAAACCGGCACGGTCAGCAGTGACAGCGCGCTGGCGCCGACCGAGCTGATAAGGGTGACAGCGATGTTGCGGGCGATCACGGCCGGGTTCAGACCTGCCGTACGGTCCGCAGGATGTCCTGCTTCGGCCGGTCGATATTGTAACGGTCCAGGAACGCGCGCGCCTCATCCATGGCGGCGCCGAAATTATAGGCATTGGCCACCGGACGCAGATGCCGGATCGGCACGGCGTCGATGATGCCGATGTTCCAGCCCATGCGGCGGGCCAGCTCCGACCAGTACACGTCGATCCCCCAGGCCCACCGCATCGACGGAAACGGCAGCAGGCGCTTGAGTGCGTCGCTGCGGAAGCCGGTCAGCGGGCCGCTTTCGACGAAGTGCGTGACACGGGCCAGACGTTTCCAGTGCCGCTGCGTCAGCGTAAAGGTCGCATAGGACCGGAACCGATGAGCCGGCTGAAAGATGGCGAGGTCCTCCCGCGACGCCAGGTGCAGGCAAGCATCCAGCAACCCGTCCGGCGTGGTGATGTCGTCATCGGTGATGATGACCCAGTCGTAGTCATCGAGGCTGCGGTGCCGGAGCGCTTCGCTGATGTTATCGAACTTGCCCCGGTCCGCCATCCTGATGACGGCGAAGTCAACGTGATGGCGGCTGCGGGCCAGCCCGTCGAGCACGCGCCGGCAGTCCTGCTCACGGCCCGGCACGCTGACCGTGGCGATCAACACGCGGCGGACCGGATCCGCTTTCATCGCCTCCTGCATGCGGCACCATTCCGGGTTCGCGTGCAACCGTTGCATGAACACCCAGTCGGTCAGGCGTCCGAGGCGACGGTTGCGCCATGAGAAGCGGTTCAGGTTACCGCTGGAGGACAGAAAGAAGTCGCCATCTTTCATTCACATTTCCCTCGCCCGGCCGGGGCAGCAGCCCGGAAGCGTCTCAGGCGTGCGAGGGTTGCGAAGTGAAGCTGCAAGTCGCCCGGATTTTTTCGCCTGATACCAATCCGCGTATCGTTTGACCGTTGGTCGGCAACCAACGTCATGGTCGGGGAAGGCCGGCCAGCCACGACTTTGTTGACGCAGCAACGAAAAGACGTGGATGGCCCGCCTGCGCGGACCATGACGCCGAAGGGCCACCCCAGGAATCATGCTCTACGGGATCGGGGATGAGGTGGCTGAATGCGACCTCGTCGAGTCATGGAAAGGGCGGGTGCACCGTTGCCGGCACGCCCGCCCAAACCAAGGCGATCGGAACGTTCCGGGAGCTTCAGCCCCCGCCGATCTTCGGAATCAGCACCACCTCACTGTCTTCGCCGAAGGTGGCGCCGTAGGCGTCCTGGTAGATCTCGCCATCGATGGCGATGGCCATCCCGTCCTCGACCTGCTTGCCCAGGCCGGGAAACTTCTCATCCAACTCGCGCACGAGCCGGCGGAAGGTGGTGGCCGTCACCTCGAGTTCCGTCTTGCCGTTGGTGAACCGCTGGCAGGCGGCCCCCGAGATGACGACCTTGGGCATGTTACTCGGCCGCCGCTGCCGGCGCTGCCGCGTCCAGCGCCGCCCGCAGGCGCGGCGGGGACATCGGCAGGTCGTGCATGCGCACGCCCGTCGCGTCGTAGATCGCGTTCGCCACGGTGGCCATCGGCGGCACGATCGGCACCTCACCCACGCCGCGGGCCCCGAACGGGTGCCGCGGGTTGGGCACTTCCACCAGCACCGCCTCGATCATCGGCAGGTCGGAGGCAACCGGGCAGCGGTAGTCCAGGAACCCGGCGTTATCCATCTTGCCGTTGGCGTCGTAGATGTACTCCTCGTTCAGCGCCCAGCCGATGCCCTGCGCGGCACCGCCCTGGACCTGGCCTTCCACGTAGCTGGGGTGGATGGCCCGGCCCACGTCCTGCACGGCGGTGTAGCGGACGATCTTCACGGAACCGGTCTCGCGATCGACCTCCACATCGGCGATGTGGCAGCCGAACCCGGCGCCGGCGCCCTGCGCGTTCAGCGACACTTCGGCGCCGATCGGCCCGCCGGTGCGGCCGGCCTTCAGCGCCAGGGTGGCCAGGTCGAGCGGCTCGAACGCACCGGCGTTGGATCCCGCCGGATAAGCCTTGCCGTCCTTCCACTCCACCGCCTCGGGCGAGATCTCCCAGATCATCGCGGCGCGCTTCTTCAGCTCGTCCACCGTCCGTTCGGCCGCCTGGGTGGCGGCCATGCCGGTGGCGAAGGTCACGCGCGACCCGCCGGTGAGGAAGCTGAAGCCGATCGAGGAGGTGTCGGGGATGATGGTGCGCACCTTGGAGGCCGGCACGCCCAGCACTTCCGCCACCATCATGCCGATGGACGCGCGGGAGCCGCCGATATCGGGGTTGCCGGAGGTCGCCACCACCGTGCCGTCCTCGGCGATGTGGCAGCCGGCCGACGACTCGCCGCCGATGTTGAACCAGAACCCGCAGGCCACGCCGCGGCCCTGGCCGGGCTTCAGCGGGGCCTTGTAGTGCGGGTGCTCCTTCGCCGCTTTCAGCGTGGCGAGGAAGCCGATGTTCTGGTGCGTGGGCCCGTAATGCGTCTTGGTGCCGTCGCGCGCACCGTTCTGCTCCCGCAGCTCAAGCGGGTCCTTGCCCAGCTTGCGGGCCAGCTCGTCCATCGCGCTTTCCACCGCGTAGGAGGAGATCGGCGCGCCGGGGGCCCGGTATGCCGCCACCTTCGGCCGGTTGGACACCACGTCGTAGCCGGTCACATCGACATTCGGGATGTCATACATCGCGAAGCCGCACATGCAGCCCGGCCCGATCGGCGAGCCGGGGAAGGCGCCGGCCTGGTATTTCAGCACCTGCTGCGCGGCAACGATGGTGCCGTCCTTCTTCGCGCCGATCTTCACCTCGATCGTGGCGCCGGAGGTCGGGCCGGAGGCGCGGAACACTTCTTCCCGCGTCATCTGCATCTTCACCGGGCGGCCGGCCTTCTTCGACAGCGCGATCGCCAGCGGCTCGAGATACACCAGCGTCTTGCCGCCGAACCCGCCGCCGATCTCCATCGGCACCGCGCGGATGTTGGAGATGTCGATCCCCAGCAGCTTGGCGCAGTAGGCGCGCACCATGAAGTGGCCCTGGCTGGAGCTCCAGATCATCACCTGGCTGTCGGCGTTGTAGCTGCAGACGCAGGCATGGGGCTCGATATAGCCCTGGTGCACCGGAACCGTGGTGTAGCGGCCCTCGACCACCACCTCGGCATCCTTGAAGCCGGCGGCGGCGTCGCCCTTCTGGAACACCACCTTCTTGGCGATGTTGGACGGCTTGTCCGGGGCCGGCTTGACGCCGGAGGTGAACAGGTCGTCGTGCAGCACCGGTGCGTCCGGCTTCATCGCCTCCTCGACGTCGATGACGTGCGGCAGCACCTCATACTTCACGTCGATCAGCCGCAGCGCCTCATCGGCGATCGACTGGCTGGTGGCGGCGACGGCGGCCACCGCGTGGCCCTCATACAGCGCCTTGTCGGTGGCGATGCAGTTGCGCGACAGGTCGCGGAAGTTCATCGGGCCTTCACCGACGAACGCCTCTTCATTGGCGATCTCGGGGAAGTCCTTCGCCGTGACGACGGCCTTCACGCCCGGCAGCTTCTCGGCCTTGGACGTGTCGATCGACAGGATGCGGGCATGCGCATGCGGCGACCGCAGCACCTTGCCCCAGATCATCCCGGCCACCCGCATGTCCGCGCCGAACTGGGCGCGTCCGGTCACCTTCTCCACGCCGTCGGGGCGCACCGGGCGCGTGCCGACGACCTTCAGATCGGAAGATACGTAGTTCATGCAGTCTTCTCCCCTCGCATCTCCGCCGCGGCGTCCATGACGGCGCGGATCACCTTGTCATAGCCCGTGCAGCGGCAGAGATTGCCGGCCAGGTAGTAACGCGCCTCTTCCTCGGTCGGATTCGGGTTCTCGTCCAGCAGCGCCTTGGACGCGACGATCAGGCCCGGGGTGCAGAAGCCGCACTGCAGCGCGGCATGCTCCAGGAACTTCTGCTGGATCGGGTGCAGGTGGTCGCCCTCGGCGATGCCCTCGATCGTGGTGATGGTCTTGCCGTCGGCCTCGCAGGCCAGCACCAGGCAGGAGCACACCAGCTTGCCGTCCATGATGACGCTGCAGGCGCCGCAGTCACCCGACGCGCAGCCTTCCTTGCTGCCGGTCAGGCCGATGTCGTCACGCAGCGAGTCGAGCAGGGTCTGCTGTGTCTCGCAGAGGAACTCGACCGCCTCGCCGTTGATCGTGGCGGATACGTGATGCTTGCTCATTCGATGTTCCCCGTATTCTCAGTGGAGCTGCGCACCGGCTTTGCCGAGTGCGCGGTCAAAAGCGATGGCGGCGACGCGGCGGGCGAGCACGCCGGCCACCTTGGTGCGGTATTCGATGGTGCCGCGCTTGTCGTTGATCGGCTTGCAGGCGGCCTGGGCGGCGGCGTCCAGCTTCTGCAGGGTGGCGTCGTCCAGCGCGTTGCCGACCAGCGCCTTGGCGGCATCCGGCACCAGGACGACAGTGGGGGCGATCGCGCCGAGTGCAACCCGGGCGGCGGTGCACTTGCCGGCGGTGTCGAGGGTCACGCTGATGCCGCAGCCGACCACGGCGATGTCCATTTCCGTGCGCGGAATGAAGCGCAGATAGGCGTCACCGGAATTCGCCGGGCGGGCCGGGAGCTTGAATTCCAGGATGAACTCGCCCTTGGCCAGGTTGGTGCGGCCGGGGCCGGCGGGGATCTGCTCGACCGGCAGTTCGCGCTTGCCGTTCGGGCCGACGATCACGGCGACGGCGCCGGCCGCGTAAAGTGCCGGGAACCGAGTCAGCCGCCGGAGAGGCGTTGCACAGGTTGCCGGCCAGCGTGGCTCGGCCCTGGATCTGCATGGAGCCGATCAGGTCCATCGCTTCCACGACGCCGGGCCATGCCTTCTTCAGGTCGGCATTGCCCTCGATCTGGACGCCCGGGGTGGCGGACCCGATGACGAAGCTGCCATCCGCCTCCTTGCGGATGCCCATGATGCCGGGGATCTTCTTGGTATCGACGATAAGGTCCGGCCGCATACGACCGGAGCGCAACTGGACCAACAGGTCCGTTCCACCGGACAGCACCTTCGCGAGACCGGAGGCATTGGCCAGCAACTTGACAGCTTCGTCCACGCTTGTAGGCGCGGCGTAAGTGAGACTCGACATCACAGCTCCCGATTATGTTCGCGTTTCCCCGCTCCGGGGGCGGGGGCGCCCGGATGGCTCCTGCCTGAGGTTATGCCATCGGCGGCGCATGGGAAAGAGCCGGGCGAGCGGGCGGGCGCTGTGACAACCGGGTTGCAGCGGCGGTGGCGCGGAGGTCCGTTCTGCTTGACTTCGCTGCCGGCTCGGCCACCCTTGCCGGATGCCGGATAAGCCCCCTTCCCCGCCGTCTGCGAACGCCCCGCGCGCCGCGAAGAAGGCCGAGCGTGTGCAGCGTGAGGCGGCGGCCTTGCGGGCAAATCTGCGGCGGCGCAAGGCGCAGGTGCGGGAGCGGGAGTTGGGTCATCAGGCGCCGGAGGAGGACCAGCTATGCCCGAACCAGCCCCCCGGCGACTGACGTCGGACGAATTCATCGCCTGGGCGCTGGAACAGCCCGGCGGTGCCCGCTTCGAGCTCGTGGCTGGGGAGACCGTCGCGATGGCACCCGAGCCGGCGGCGCATTCCCGCCTGAAAGGCGCGATCTACGCCCAGCTTGCCGAGGCGATCCGCAGGACCGGGCTCGGGTGTGAAGCCTATCCGGACGGCATGGCCGTCGAGGTGGACGCGGAGACGATCTACGAACCCGATGCGCTGGTCCGTTGCGGGACTCCACTGCCGGACGACGCCGTGAAGGTGACCGACCCCGTGATCGTCGTGGAGGTGCTGTCGCCCTCCACCCGGGCGCGCGATGCGGGGGCGAAGCTGGCGGATTATTTCCGTATCCAATCGGTCCGGCACTACCTGATCGTGCGCACGGAGGATCGCGTCATCATCCACCACGCCCGCGGCGATGACGGCAGCATCGCCACGCGCATCGTTCGCGGCGGGCCGGTGCGGCTGGACCCGCCGGGGCTGGAGCTTGCGGAACTGGCGCCGGCACCTTGATCCGGAGGGTGGATCCTGACGCGGCGTCATCGTCCGGCAGGCAGTTCCGTTAAGCTTTCAACACGGAGGACGCGGAGGACCACGAAGCGCCACGGAGCTTGTGTCGATGGCCCGGTCGGCCGTCGCGCCGCCATTAGCTCCGTGGCCCTCCGTGCCCCTCGCCCTTTCTCCGTGTTGAAAATACTTTGCTGCGCACTGCTCAGGCGCCGCGCGGGCGTCGACGCCCCACCGGCCCAGCCGGCCAACGCCCCAGTCCCGAAGCTGCACATTGCTGCCGCCACCGGCGCTGGGCTAAGCACACCCTCTTCCCTCCTCCCGCTCTACTTGGAGTCGCTCTGGGCCATGGCCGTGATGTCCGACCGCTGGATCCGCCGCATGGCGCAGGATCACGGTATGATCGAGCCTTTCGTCGAATCGCAGAAGCGCGACGGGGTGATCAGCTACGGTCTGTCCAGCTACGGCTACGACGCGCGTATCGCCGATGAGTTCAAGCTGTTCACCAATCTCGAATTGGCCATCATCGACCCGAAGGCCTTCGCCCCGAGCAGCTTCGTCGATCGCAAGGGCGACGTGTGCATCATTCCCCCGAACAGCTTCGCCCTCGGCCACACGGTGGAATACTTCCGAATCCCGCGCGACGTGCTGGTGATCTGCCTGGGCAAGTCCACCTACGCCCGCTGCGGCATCATCGTGAACGTCACCCCGCTGGAGCCCGAGTGGGAGGGCCAGGTGACGATCGAGATCTCCAACAGCACGCCGCTGCCGGCGAAGATCCACGCCAATGAGGGGATCTGCCAGTTCATCTTCCTGCAGGGCAACGAACCCTGCGAGACCAGCTATGCCGACAAGGCGGGCAAATACATGCGCCAGCGCGGCGTCGCGGTTCCGAGGCTGTAGGCGATGGACCGCATCCGCATCCGCGGCGGCCGCCCGCTGTCCGGGGAAATCCCGATCGGCGGCGCGAAGAACGCCGCCCTGCCGCTGATGGCCGCCGGGCTGCTGACCGACCAGCGCCTGGTGCTGTCGAACGTGCCGCAACTGGCGGACATCGAAACGATGGGCGCGCTGCTGGCCCAGCACGGCATCGCCGTCCAGCCCCTCACCGACGACAACCGCCTGCTCTCGCTCGGCGGCGCGATCGGCAGCACCGAGGCGCCGTACGACATCGTGCGCAAGATGCGCGCCTCGGTGCTGGTGCTGGGGCCGCTGCTGGCGCGGGTGGGGGAGGCCCGGGTGTCGCTGCCCGGCGGCTGCGCCATCGGCACGCGGCCGGTCGATCTGCACCTGAAAGGGCTGGAGCAGATGGGCGCCCGCATCGAACTGGCGGGCGGCTATATCGACGCGCGGGTCACCGGGCGGCTGCAGGGCGCCACCATCGTGTTCCCCTTCGTCTCGGTCGGCGCCACCGAGAACCTGCTGATGGCCGCAAGCCTGGCCGAAGGGCGTACCGTGCTGGCCAATGCGGCGCGCGAGCCGGAAATCAGCGACCTGGCCGAATGCCTGGTGGCGATGGGCGCGCGGATCGAGGGGATCGGCACCGACAAGCTGGTGATCGAGGGCGTGGACCGCCTGCACGGCGCCGAACACGCGATCGTTCCGGACCGCATCGAGACCGGCACCTATGCCTGCGCCGCCGCGGTGTCCGGCGGGTCGGTGTTCCTGCGCGGCGCCAGGCTGGAGCACCTGGGTGCCGTGGTGCGCACGCTGCGCGAGGCCGGGGTGGAGATCACCCAGCACCCGGAGGGGCTGGACGTGCGCCGGCTGAACGGGCTGCACGGCACCGACGTGATGACCGAGCCCTATCCGGGCTTCCCGACCGACATGCAGGCACAGTTCATGGTGCTGATGTCGGTGGCAGACGGCGCGGCGATGGTGACCGAGACCATCTTCGAGAACCGCTTCATGCACGTGCCGGAACTGAACCGGATGGGGGCGCGGATCAACGTGCACGGTGCCTCGGCGATCGTGCGGGGGGTGCCTTCCCTGTCAGGCGCCCCGGTGATGGCGACCGACCTGCGGGCGTCGGTGTCGCTGGTGCTCGCCGGGCTGGCGGCGCGGGGGGAAACGGTGGTGAACCGCGTCTATCACCTGGACCGCGGGTATGAGGCGCTGGAACGGAAGCTCGCCGCCTGCGGCGCGGATATCGAGCGGATTCCCGGCTGAGCGGCCGGGGCGGCGGGCACGGACGGCGGGCGGCGGCGGCGGCGGCGGCGGCGGGCGAGACAATGGCGTTGGGACGGACGGTGGCGCTCAAGATCTAACATGGGTGCGGTGGTCCCGTACACTCGCGTCATGGCCGGCCTCCGAGCCGGCCATCCGCCCCCGTCAGAGCGTGCACGTAGCGGCGCAACCCGATCGTTCCGAGGTAGATGGCCGCTCGGGGGCCGGCCATGACTCGAACACGGGCGCCATCTCTCCGGGCAACGTAGGCGGCACCTGCTCTGGCAACGGGGGCGGCATCGGCCCGGGCGCGCGCTGTGCCGGCCCGAGCCGCACTGGCGCGCTGCACGGGCGCGGTCCCGCGTCACGCTGCGGCGACACCAGTCCCCGCCCTCCGCGCCCTCCACGATTTAACCCGTTCCACGACGTAACCCGCCCCACGACATACCCCACCCCCACGGCATAACCCGCAGGCACCGGCCCGGTCGTTGCACCGCAACCGACGCGGGTTTACCCTCTTTCGGAAGGGTCAGCGCACCGGACCGACACGGCGGTGCCCTGACCGGCGGTGAGGAACAATCCAGCGAGGTGGCCGTGGACGATACCGTGAACGTGAACGAGCTGAAGCGCTACAAGTGGGTGGGCTCCCGGCCGATCCGCCCGGACGGTGTGCCGAAGGTGACCGGCCGCGCGATGTACGGCGCCGACCTGCGCATGCCGGGCATGATCTTCGGCAAGGTGCTGCGCTCGCCGCATGCGCATGCGAAGATCCTGTCGATCGACACCTCCAAGGCCGAGGCACTGCCCGGCGTGAAGGCCGTCATCACCGCGAAGGACATCCCGGACCAGAAGTTCGAGTATGTCGGGCCGGAGCGCGTGGCGCAGAACTTCTGGCACATCACCCGCAACGTGATGGCGCGCGAGAAGGCGATGTATGAAGGCCATGCCGTCGCCGCCGTCGCCGCGACCAGCAACAGCATCGCGGAAGAGGCGCTGCGGCTGATCGACGTGAAGTACGAGGTGCTGCCCCACGTCATCGACGTGGACGAGGCGATGAAGCCGGACGCGCCGCTGCTGTTCGACGACATGATCACCCGCGGGGTGGAGCCGGCGCCGAGCAAGCCGTCCAACATCTCCAAGCGGCTGGAATTCAAGATCGGCGACCTGGACAAGGGCTTCGCCGGCGCCGACGTGGTGATCGAGAAGACCTTCCGGACCGCCACGGTGCACCAGGGCTATATCGAGCCGCACGCCTGCGTGGCGCGCATCGATGCCGACGGCCAGGGCGAGCTGTGGACCTCCAGCCAGGGCCACTTCCAGATGCGCGCCTTCGTGGCCAAGCTGCTGGGCCTGAAGCTGGGCGACATCCGCACCTATCCGGCCGAGATCGGCGGCGGATTCGGCGGCAAGACCGTCACCTACCTGGATCCGTTGGCCGCGAAGCTGTCGCAGAAGTCAGGTCGCCCGGTGCGCCTGCAGATGAGCCGCGAGGAGGTGTTCAAGTCCACCGGCCCGACGTCCGGCTCCTCGATGCGGGTGAAGATCGGCGTCAAGAAGGACGGCACGATCGTCGCCGCGGATGGCGAGTTCAAGTTCCAGGCCGGTGCCTTCCCCGGCTCGCCGGTGATGAACGCCTGCCTGTGCGCCTTCGCGCCCTACGCGGTCGAGAACATGCGCACCGTGGGCTACGACGTGGTCAGCAACCGCCCGAAGGCGGCGGCGTACCGCGCCCCCGGCTCGCCGATCTCCGCCTTCGCGGTGGAAAGCGTGCTGGACATGTGCGCGCAGGAAATCGGCATGGATCCGCTGGAGATGCGCCTGAAGAACGCGGCGCATATCGGCACGCCCACGATCTTCGGGCCGAAGCACGCGCATGAAGGCTACGCGCAGACCATCGAGGCCTGCCTGAACCACCCGGCGTGGAAAGCGCCCCTGGGCAAGAACCAGGGCCGCGGCGCGGCGTCCGGCTACTGGTTCAACGGCGGCGGCGAATCCAGCGCCACCATCGAGGTGAATGCCGACGGCACCGTGCTGGTCGCCACCGGCAGCCCGGACATCGGCGGCTCCCGCGCCTCCATGGCACTGATGGCGGCCGAGACGCTGGGCGTGGACTACGACCAGGTGCGGGCGATCGTCGCCGACACCGGCTCGGTCGGCTACACGCACGTCACCGGCGGGTCGCGCGTGACCTTCGCGTCCGGCACCGCGGTGGTGAACGGCACCAAGTCGGTGATCAAGGAGCTGTGCAAGCGCGCCGCGGTCATCTGGGACGTCGATCCGGAAGGCGTGATCTGGGAAGACGGCCATGCCAAGCCGGCCGGCAGCAATGTGGGCGACTTCAAGCCTCTGTCGCTGAAGGAACTGGCGGCGAAGGCGGCAGCGACCGGCGGGCCGATCGTGGCGCAGAACTCGGTGAATGCCGGCGGCCAGGCCCCGGGCTTCTCCACCCAGTTCTGCGACGTGGAGGTCGATCCGGAAACCGGGCGGGTGCAGATCCTGCGCTACGTCGCGGCGCAGGATGTCGGCAAGGCGATCCACCCGTCCTACGTGGAAGGCCAGATCCAGGGCGGTGTGGTGCAGGGCATCGGCTGGGCGCTGAACGAGGAGTACATCTACAACGACAAGGGCCTGCTGGATAACGCCGGGTTCCTCGACTACCGCTGCCCGGTGGCGTCCGACCTGCCGATGATCGAGCCGATCCTGGTGGAGGTGCCGAACCCGGCGCATCCGTACGGGGCCAAGGGCGTCGGCGAGGTGAACATCTGCCCGCCGATGGCCGCGATCGCCAACGCGATCAGCCGGGCGGTCGGCGTGCGGATGTACGAACTGCCGATGTCGCCGCCGAAGCTGCTGGCGGCGATGGACGCGCAGAAGAAGGCGTAACGGCCGGCGGCCGGTGCAACACGCACCGGCCGCACGTCTGGTTTGGGCGGGCCCCCGGATCGACTGTCGGATCGGGAGGCCCGCCGCCTCTGACTGGCTGGAGGGGACACGGTGGTGTCCTTCCGGCACTTCTTTCCGGGATAGATCGCCATGTCCGACGCACCCGCCCGGGTTGTCTTCACCAGCGGCTTCAGCGCCCGCTACACCGGTGGGAAGCGGGAGTTCGACGTGCAGGCCAGGAACCTGCGCGGCGTGATCAAGGCGATGGACCAGTTGTTCCCCGGCCTGGGGGAAACGCTGGAGGAAGAAACGACCGTCGCGATCGACGGCGAACTGTACGAGATCGACTTCGTGACCCCGGTGAAGCCGGGTGCCGAGGTGTTCTTCATTCCGAAGATCGAGGGCGGTTAATACCAACCCGCGTATCGTTTGACGCACGGGCGAGCATTCAGCGTCATGGCCGGCGAAGGCCGGCCATCCACGACTTTCGCTGTCGCCATCAACAACATCGTGGATGGCGAGCCTGCGGCCGCCACGACGGTTGGGCCAGCGGTCGAGAGTCGGCGATTGCACGGACTGGCATAACGGGCCGCAAGCGTCCGTCGCGGCTGCTCCGGCAGAACCGGCACGCCACACTGTTTCTTTGATCGCCGGCCCGCGCAGCGCGCGCCGGGCACCCACGTCCTCGTCGGGTCCGCTGACTGGGGCGAGCCGTGCATGGCGGGCGATAGTCCGCCCAATCTTCCGCGCCATGCGGGCCTGCAGCGCGTCGGGCAGCCCTCCGGACCCCACGCTGTGCCTGCAAGGGCGGCCCGCAGGGCTCCGCCCCATGCCTACCGGCCCGGGCTCGCCGCCAGGGTGCCGCAGCCCGTTCCTGATCTCTGCCGGCTGATTTGGTTGTCCCTCTCCGCCGCTCATCCTATTTTTGTCTTGCAGAACCAGGGAAATGGCCGTGCTCGACGAACCCCGCCTCCTGGCCGCCAATCCATGGGTGACACGCCGGCCTATTACGGTGGCTGAATATCACCGCATGGGCGAAGTGGGCATCCTGGGCGAACGCGACCGCGTCGAACTGATCGAGGGGGAGTTGGTCGCCATGTCGCCGATCGGCAGCTATCATCACGGCACGGTCAACGCTCTCAACCATACGCTTGTGCAGGCGGTTGGCGATCGGGCCATTGTGTCGGTGCAGGGTCCCATCCAACTCGATGATCTCAGCGAGCCCGAGCCGGACGTCGCACTGCTCCGGCCCCGACCTGACTTTTACCGGGACGCCCACCCCACGCCGACCGATATCCTGCTGCTGATCGAAGTGGCCGATGCCAGCCTGGGATACGACCGCGCCGTGAAGCGCGCGCTCTACGCCCGCCATGCTGTCCCGGAACTCTGGATCGTCGATCTCGCCGCCGCGGAAATCGAGATCTGCCGCCAGCCCAGGCCGGACGGCTACGCAACGATCCAGTGCATCGACCGGGACGGCGTGCTGCAGCCGGAACTGCTGCCGGAGGTCCGCATTCAGGCTTCGACACTCTTCCGCTGAACGCCTTCCAACCAGGACGGTCACGCAGCCATGGCAGACCTGCAGAAGCTGCTCTTCGAAACCCCCGCCAAGGTCACCGACCGCGAGGTCCTCGCCACCGCTCGGCTCAACGCCCGGGTAAAGGAATTCGCCGGGGAGGTGCTGGCCGACGACGTGATCGACCGGATCAACGCGGCGATCGCCGAGGAGGCGGACCAGCTCGTCGCCGACGGCGTGCTGCGTGAACGCCCGGACTGGCTGGCCGTTCTGGTCTCACGGCGTCTCTACGTGGCGTTCGGCAGCAAGGCCGTGCAGCAGCTCAGCCGGGAGCTGAAGCGGATGGGCGCGGTCTGACCGCAAGCACCGCCGGCCAGCGCGCCTGGCGGCGGATGCGCCGCGGTTTGGGCTGATACCCGGCGCGCGGGGTTCTCGCCGCGCCCCGGATCGGGGAGGACTCCCTGCGCGCGGGCGAGACGCCCAATCGGCATCCTGATCGGGACTGAACAATGCAAGTGGTCATCGTTGGCGCCGGCATTCTCGGGGCCAGCACGGCGTATCACCTGGCGCGCGAAGGGGCCGCGGTCACCATCGTCGATCAGGCCCTGGACGGCCGGGCAACGGCGGCTGGCGCGGGCATCGTGTGCCCCTGGGCGTCCGGGGCGGAGGATCCGGCGTTCTACCGCCTCTACGCGGGCGGCGGGCGCTACTATCCCGCGCTGGTGGATGCACTCGCGGCCCTGGGCGAAACGGACCTGGGGTATCGCCGGTCCGGCGCCCTGCTGGTATCGGACGACGCGGGCGAGCTGTCCTTCATGGAGGACCTGCTGCGACGCCGGCAGGACGAAACGCCTGAGATGGGGCAGGTCGCGGCTGTGTCCGCCCGTGACGCCCAGCGACTGTTTCCGGCACTGCGGCCGGGATTGGCGGGCGTCCACGTGACCGGCGGCGCGCGGGTGGACGGACGCAAGCTCGCCGCGGCGCTGCTGCGGGCGGCGCAGCATCACGGCGCGGTGGTCCGGTCCGGGCACGCCACGCTGGAAAGAAGCGGCGACCGGGTTACCGGGGTGCGACTGGCGGGCGACATGCTGGCGGCCGACCAGGTCGTGGTCGCCGCAGGGGTCTGGGCCCCTGCCCTGCTGCGGCCCCTGGATATCGTCCTGCCGATCGAGCCGCAGCGTGGGCAGATCGTGCACCTGCACATGCCGGACACCGCGACCGAGTCCTGGCCGGTGATCCTGCCGCCGGGCAGCCACTACCTGGTGCCGTTCGACAATGGCCGCCTGGTGGTCGGCGCAACCCGCGAAACCGGCAGCGGCTTCGACTACCGCGTCACGGCGGCGGGCCAGCATGAGGTGCTGACCGAGGCGTTGCGCATCGCCCCCGGCCTGGGCCCGGCGACCTTGGTTGAAACGCGGGTCGGCTTTCGTCCGGTCGCGCCCGGGATTCGGCCGCTGCTTGGCCGGGTGGGCGCGATCGGTGGACTGGTGATCGGCAACGGTCTCGGAGCGGCCGGGCTGACCATCGGTCCGTTCGCCGGGTCGCTGTTGGCGAACCTCGTTCTCGAGCGGCCACTCGCCTGCGACCTGGTGCCGTTCGATCCGTTGCGCCGCCATGCCCCGGCCGGGCGCCAACCGCCGCTGCGCTGACTGCCGGCGCCACCCGATGGATCCGGCGCCGGCAGTCCCTCGCATCAATACGGAAGAGCTGACATCCTGATGGACGCACGCACGTCACCCGCAGAAATACGCGTCCAGGCGCCGCCCGAGCGGCCGCACTACAGCCGGCTGCTGGGCCTGAGCTGGCTGCACTTCCTGAACGACGGATCCGCCAACTACCTGCCGGGCGTGCTGCCAGCCGTCCTGCTGGCGCTGCACCAGAACACCGCGATGGCCGGCACGGTGATGTCGGCGCTGCTGATCGGCCAGGCCCTGCAGGTCGTCAGCGGCTGGTTCGCCGACTACATCGGCGGACGCCTCTTCATCCTGGCCGGCGTGCTCGGCTCCAACATCGCGGCGATGATGATCGGGCTGGCGCCGAGCATGTGGGCGCTTGTCCCGGCTTTGGTTTTGATCGGTGTCAGCAACGCCCTGTTCCACCCGCAGGCCCTGGCCGGCGCCCGCCGGTTGAGCGGGCCGAGGCTGGGCCTGGGCATGTCGCTGTTCCTGGTGGGCGGCGAGCTGGGGCGCGGGGTCTGGCCGCTCGCCGCGAGCCTGGTGGTGGTGTATCGCGGGTTGCACGACCTGTGGGTGCTGGCCCTGCCGGCCCTGATCAGCGCCGCCGTCCTGTGGCGGCATCTGCCGGTGCAGGTGCCCCGGCACAAATCCGCCCAGCCGATCGCCTGGCGCCGGCATCGCGGCCCCATGACCATGCTGGTGCTGTTCTCGCTGCTGCGCGCGCTGGGGATCTTCGGCGTGGTCACCTACCTGCCGGTGGTCTGGCACCAGCGCGGCCACAGCCTGACCGAGGGCGCCGCGCTGATCACCGTGCTGCTGGTCGTCGGCATCATCGGCAATATCAGCGGCGGACACCTGGCCGACCGCATCGGGCGCAAGCCGGTGCTGTTCGGGTCCAGCATGCTGAGCATGCTGCTGTTGGTCGGCTTCCAACTGAGCACCGGCACCTGGCAATGGGTCATGCTGGGGCTGTTCGGTATCGCGCTGTTCTCCTCGATGCCGCTCAGCATCCTGATCGGGCAGGACATCTTCCCGGAGAACCGCTCGCTGGGGTCCGGCATCGCGCTGGGACTGTCGAACGGGCTGGCCGCGGTGGCGCTGGCCGGCCTGGCCCTGCTCGCCGCGGCCAAAGGCCCCGAGGCCGTGGTGTGGAGCATGGTGGGCGTGCTGTTCCTGGCCGGCATCGCCAGCCTGGGCCTGCCGACCGGTCCCGGAGCTCTGCCGCAAACGCCGCACTGAGGGCCGGCAGACGACCAACGGCGAGTAGCGAACGGCGGGCAGCGGGCAGCGGGCAGCGGGCAGCGGGCAGCGGGCAGCGGGCAGCGGGCAGCGGGCAGCGGGCAGCGGGCAGCGGGATCCCCGCGCCGATCGTCCGACGCAAGAGGCGTGTTGCGGACTGGCATCTCCCCCGGGTGCTGCAATACTGTCTGCACATCCAGGGAGGGAAACCATGTTGCGCATCTACGGCTCTGCCCGCTCGCGAACCGTCCGCACCCTGTGGATGGTGGAGGAACTCGGCATTCCCTACGACCAGGTCGATCTGGCGCCACGCTCGCCCGGCACGCGCACACCGGAATACCGCGCACTGAACCCGAACGGCCGCGTGCCCACCATCGATGACGACGGCTTCGTGCTGTCGGAATCCATGGCGATCAACCTGTATCTGGCCAAGAAGCACGGCAGGCTCTACCCGACCGACCCCCACAACGAGGCGCTGGCCTGGCAGTGGAGCTTCTGGGAGGTGGACCGGCTGGACCGGCAGATCGTCACCTTCGCCAACCACGCCCTGGTGCTGCCGCCGGCCGAGCGCAAGCCGGAGGTGGCGGAAGCGGCCTGGGCGGAAATCGAGCCGGCAATGGACGTGCTGGAAACCGCCTGCGCCAAGGGACCGTGGCTGGCCGGACCAGAGTTCAGCGTCGCCGACCTGAACGTCGCCGCGGCGCTGTATCGCGGCCTGGGCATGGACCTGGGACGCTGGCCCAAGGTGCATGACTGGCTGCACCGTTGCTGGGACCGGCCGGCGGCGAAGCGGGCGCGGGCAATGCGGGAGTAGCGGCAGCGCCCGAGCGATGCGGGGTTGAGGATCAGGGCCCGTTGCACAGGGTAGCGCATCGGCCCTGCCTCACCCGTCGCGCTGGCTGGTGCATCACCGGCGTGACGGCGAGCAGATCGTTTCGCGCATTATCCATGTCGGCACGATCACGCTCTATCCACCGGGGATCAGCATCGACATCGCCGAGCTGTATCCTCCGGCGCGGTAGGATGCGGCGTCAGTGGTGGCCGGTCAGCAGCCCGTCCAGCGCTTCAAGGAACGCCCGCGCCGACTGCACGCGCTCCAGCGCCAGTTCCTCGGAAACAATGTCGGACGTGTCGATCTGGGCGTAATGCGCCTCGGCCTCCGCCAGGCGACGCTCACCCTCGGCCCGGTCGAGTTCGGCCAGCGGCACGGCTTCCTGCGCCAGCACGGTGCAGCGCTCCGGCGTGACTTCGGCAAAGCCGCCGGCGACATACAGCGTGTCGGTGACGCGATCGTTCTCATACAGCGCGATGGCGCCGCCGCGCAGCATGACGATCATCGGCTGGTGGCCTTCCAGCACGCCCATGTCGCCCTCGCTGCCGGGGATCACCACCATGTCCACCGGACGGGACAGCAGCAGCTTCTCCGGGCTGACGATTTCCAGGTTCACGGGCATGGTGTTCGGGTCCTTGGGGCCAGTGGCCGGTTAGCAAGTCGTGGATGGCCGGCCTGCGCCGGCC
This sequence comes from uncultured Alphaproteobacteria bacterium, assembly GCA_963721065.1. Classification (GTDB taxonomy): domain Bacteria; phylum Pseudomonadota; class Alphaproteobacteria; order Acetobacterales; family Acetobacteraceae; genus CAWBLP01. The sequence goes on along the minus strand of CAVRHO010000002.1, from coordinate 731,229 downwards.
ATCCCGCATGGAGTGGGCCGGCCGAAGCCGGCTCGGGGCAGCGATTGCCGCCGCCCCATAGGCAGTTACGCGTTGGCCTTCATGCTTTCGGCCTTCTGCACCGCTTCCTCGATGGTGCCCACCATGTAGAAGGCGGCCTCCGGCAGGTGGTCGTACTCGCCGGCGCAGATCGCCTTGAAGCTGCGCACCGTGTCGGCCACCGGCACGAACTTGCCGGGGAAGCCGGTGAACACTTCCGCCACGTGGAACGGCTGCGACAGGAAGCGCTGGATCTTGCGGGCGCGGGCCACCACCAGCTTGTCCTCTTCGGACAGCTCGTCCATGCCCAGAATGGCGATGATGTCCTGCAGCGACTTGTAGGTCTGCAGGATCTCCTGCGTGCGGCGCGCCACCTCGTAGTGCTCCTCACCCACGATGCGCGGGTCCAGCGACCGGCTGGTGGAGTCCAGCGGGTCCACCGCCGGATAGATCCCCAGCTCCGCGATCTGGCGCGACAGCACGGTGGTGGCGTCCAGGTGGGCGAAGGACGTGGCCGGCGCCGGGTCGGTCAGGTCGTCCGCCGGCACGTAGATCGCCTGCACCGAGGTGATCGACCCCTTGTTGGTGGAGGTGATGCGCTCCTGCAGCGCGCCCATGTCGGTGGCCAGCGTCGGCTGATAGCCCACCGCCGAGGGGATGCGGCCCAGCAGCGCCGACACTTCCGAACCGGCCTGGGTGAAGCGGAAGATGTTGTCCACGAAGAACAGCACGTCCTGGCCTTCCTCGTCGCGGAAGTATTCCGCCAGGGTCAGCCCGGACAGGCCGACGCGCGCACGGGCGCCCGGCGGCTCGTTCATCTGGCCGTACATCAGGGCCACCTTGGAGCCCTCGATGATCTTGCCGTTGTCGTCCACCTTGATAACGCCGGCGTCGATCATCTCGTGGTACAGGTCGTTGCCCTCGCGGGTGCGCTCACCCACGCCGGCGAACACCGACACACCACCGTGCGCCTTCGCGATGTTGTTGATCAGCTCCTGGATCAGCACCGTCTTGCCCACGCCGGCGCCGCCGAACAGGCCGATCTTGCCGCCCTTCAGGTAGGGGGCCAGCAGGTCCACCACCTTGATGCCGGTCACCAGGATTTCCGCCGACGTGGCCTGCTCCTCGAAGGACGGCGCCTCACGGTGGATCGGGTAGCGCTTCGTGGTGTTCACCGGGCCCTGCTCGTCGATCGGCTCGCCGACCACGTTCAGGATGCGGCCCAGCGTCTCCGGCCCGACCGGCACGCTGATCGGGGCGCCGGTGTCCACCACCTCCTGCCCGCGCACCAGGCCGTCGGTGCTGTCCATGGCGATGGCGCGAATGGTGCGCTCACCCAGCTCCTGCGCGACCTCCAGCACCAGGGTGCGGTCGTTGAGCTTGGTGTGCAGCGCGTTCTGGATGAACGGCAGGTCGCCGTCGAACTGCACGTCCACCACGGCGCCCAGCACCTGCGTGACGCGTCCGACGATGTTGCTTGCCATGATGCCTGTTCCTTAGTTTCGTCGCGATCAGAGGGCTTCGGCGCCCGAGATGATCTCGATCAGTTCCCTGGTGATGTTCGCCTGGCGGGCGCGGTTGTAGTTCAGCGTCAGTCGCTTGATCATGTCGCCGGCATTGCGCGTCGCATTGTCCATCGCGGTCATGCGCGCGCCGTGTTCGCCGGCCGCGCTTTCCAGCAGCGCGCGGAACACCTGCATCGCCAGCGCCTGCGGCAGCAGCCGGTCGAGGATGGTCTCCTCATCCGGCTCGAACTCGTAGGTCGCGCCGCCCAGATCCTCGACTTCACCCTCCGGCGGCGGGGCGGGCACCAGTTGCTGCTCGGTCACCTCCTGGGAGATCACCGAAATGAAGCGGTTGTAGACGATGGTCGCGACATCGATCTCACCCGCGGCCAGCATCTGGGTGATGCGCGTGCTGATCGCCTCGGCATCGGAGAACTCCAGGCGGCGCTTGCCGGCATAGCTGATGTCGCCGACAAAGCGGCTGGACAGCTCGCGACGCAGATAGTCGCGCCCCTTGCGGCCCACCGCCAGGATCTTCACCGTCTTCCCTTCCGCCTCCAGCCGACGCGCCAGATTCCTGGTCGCCCGGCCGATACTGGCGTTGAAGGCACCGGCCAGGCCGCGGTCGGCGGTGACGGCGATCAGCAGGTGCACCTGGTCCTTGCCCGTGCCGATCAGCAGCGGCGGAGCGTTCGGCATGTCGGTCACCGAGCCGGCCAGCGCACGCAGCATGCGGTCCATGCGTTCGGCATAGGGACGCGCGGCTTCCGCCTGCGTCTGCGCACGGCGCAGCTTGGACGCCGCCACCATCTTCATGGCGGAGGTGATCTTCTGCGTGGACCGCACGCTGTTGATGCGGTTGCGGAGTGCCTTCAGGCTGGGCATCGTCTCATCCTCGCCCTGTCGTCATGGCCGGGCCTGACCCGGCCATCCGCCGCCGACCGCAGGTATGCGGCAAGCGGCGTGGCCCGATCGTTGATGCGTGGATGGCCGGGGCAAACCCGGCCATGACACGGTGCATTACTGGAAGCTCTTGGCGAAGTTATCCAGGAACCCGGTCAGCTTCTGCTCGGTGTCCGGCTTCAGCTCCATGTCCGTGCGGATCGCCTCCAGGATCTCCGGGGCGCGGGACTTCAGCTCCGACAGGTACTGCGACTCGAACGCGGTCACCCGGTTCAGGTCGATCTTGTCCAGGTAGCCACGCACGCCGGCGAAGATCGCCGCCACCTGGTCCTCGACCGGCATCGGCTTGAACTGGGGCTGCTTCAGCAGCTCCGTCAGGCGCGAACCGCGGGCCAGAAGCTGCTGGGTGGACGCATCCAGGTCCGAGGCGAACTGCGCGAACGCCGCCATCTCACGATACTGCGCCAGTTCCAGCTTGATGCGGCCGGCGACCTGCTTCATCGCCTTCACCTGCGCGGCCGATCCCACGCGTGACACGCTCAGGCCGACGTTCACCGCCGGGCGGATGCCGCGGAAGAACAGTTCCGTCTCCAGGAAGATCTGGCCGTCGGTGATGGAGATGACGTTGGTCGGGATGTAGGCGGACACGTCGCCGGCCTGCGTCTCGATCACCGGCAGCGCGGTCAGTGACCCGGCGCCCTGCTCGTCGTTCATCTTCGCCGCCCGCTCCAGCAGGCGGGAGTGCAGGTAGAACACGTCGCCCGGATACGCCTCACGGCCCGGCGGGCGGCGCAGCAGCAGGGACATCTGACGATACGCAACGGCCTGCTTGGACAGGTCGTCATAGAAGATCACTGCGTGGCGGCCGCTGTCGCGGAAGAACTCGCCCATCGTGCAGCCGGTGTACGGCGCCAGGAACTGCATCGGCGCCGGGTCGGACGCGGTGGCGGCCACCACGATCGAGTATTCCATGGCGCCCTGCTCTTCCAGCGTGCGCACCAACTGCGCCACGGTGGACCGCTTCTGCCCGACCGCGACGTAGATGCAGTACAGCTTCTTCTTCTCGTCGCTGCCGGCGTTGACGTTCTTCTGGTTGATGATCGTGTCGATGATCACCGCGGTCTTGCCGGTCTGGCGGTCGCCGATGATCAGCTCGCGCTGGCCACGGCCGACCGGGATCAGCGCGTCGATCGCCTTCAGGCCGGTCTGCATCGGCTCATGCACCGACTTGCGCGGGATGATGCCGGGGGCCTTCACCTCAACGCGGCGGCGCTCGGCGCCCTGGATCGGGCCCTTGCCATCGATCGGGTTGCCCAGCCCGTCCACCACGCGGCCCAGCAGCCCGTCGCCCACCGGCACGTCCACGATGGACCCGGTGCGGGACACCGTGTCGCCTTCGCGGATCTGCCGGTCGTCGCCGAAGATCACCACGCCGACATTGTCGGTTTCCAGGTTCAGCGCCATGCCGCGCAGGCCGGCGCCGGGGAACTCGACCATTTCGCCGGCCATCACGTTCTGCAGGCCGAACACGCGGGCAATGCCGTCACCCACGGAGAGCACCTGGCCGGTCTCGGCCACGTTGGCTTCCGTGTCGAACGCGGCGATCTGCTTCTTCAGGATCTCCGAGATCTCTGCGGGGCGGATCTCCATATCAGGCGGCTCCCTTCATGGCGTACTGCAGGCGCTGCAGGCGGGATTTCAAGGATGTGTCGTAAAGACGGGCACCGACGCGGACGACGAGGCCGCCCAGCAGGTCGGGCTCGACCGATTCACTGATGTTGACGTTGCCGTAGCCCGCCTCGATCAGCCGCGCGCGCAACTGCTGGCGCTGGAGGTCGCTCAGCTTGTGGGCCGAGGCAACATGCGCGGTGATGATGCCGCGGCGTTCCGCCACCAGGCGCGCAAAGGCGTTGACGATCTCCCGCAGGTTGCGCAGGCGACGGTTGGCGGCGACGACACCGACGAAGTCGCGCACCGGCTTGCCGAAGCCTTCCTGCTCCAGTACGGCCTGCGCGGCCTTGGTGGACTGGTTCACGTCGATCAGCGGCGATTGCAGCAGCCGGCGGAAATCCGCGCTGGCATCGATCATCCGGCCGAGATGTTCCATCTGCGCCACGACTTCGTCCAGCGCGTGACTGTCTTCCGCGTGGGAATAGAGAGCGGCGGCGTAACGGTCGGCGAGTCCCCCGCCTGATGCGATTGTCGTGCCTTCTGCGGCCACGAGCGTTTCTTCCATCTGTTTGGGCCGCGCTGCAGCGCGGGCGTGGTCAATCACCGGCGCCCATACCGGCGGCGGGCGTCTAGCATGGGGTGTGGGGGCTGGCAACACACGCGCGCGACTTCTGTTAAATCCGTGTTGCTGCGCCGGGCCCTGTTCAGCGCTTTCGCGCCTGTCCGCCAGGCATGCGCAGAGCCGGCATCACCGGGGTGCGCCAGCGGTTCCAGCCGGCGAACAAGCCCCAGGCGAGCAGGAACGCCAGCACGATGCCCACGCCGATCTGCGTGCTTGCGGCATTCAGGGCGCGGACCACCGCGCCCGGCCCGGGATACAGGTGCAGCCGGTCCGCCAGTAGCCCGAGCACCTCGATCCCGCCGATCAGCAGGGCCACCACCGCCGCGGCGGCGGTCAGCACCAGGTCGTACCACAACCGGCGCAGCGGCTGGTCCAGCGCCCAGGCATAGGCACGCACCATCAGCACGCTGTCGGCGCTGTCCACCAGCGCCATGCCGGCGGTGAACAGCGCCGGGAAGACCATGATCCGCCAGGGCGACAGGCCGTGGACGGCCTCAGTGGCGGACAGGCCGAGCAGGCCGATCTCGGTGGCGGTGTCGAAGCCCAGGCCGAACAGGAAGCCCAGGGGGAACATGTGCCAACTGCGGCCGATGATGCGGAACAACGGGCCGAACAACCGGGTCAGCAGGCCGCCGGCGGCCTGCCCGGGGTCGGACGGGTCGTGGTGCCCCGGGTTGCGCAGGTGTCGCCACACCCGGCACAGCACCACCAGGTTGATCAGCCCGATGGTCAGCAGGAAAGCCGCCGAAACCGCGGTGCCGATGGTGCCGCCGAACCGGTGGAGGATGGGGAGGCGGCCGTGCAGGCCGGCCGCGGTGGCGGCGATCGCCGCGCACGCCAGCGTCACGACCGCGGCGTGCCCCAGGGAGAACCAGGTGCCGGCCAGCACCGGGCGCCGACCCTCGTGCATCAGCTTGCGCACCACGTTGTCGATGGCGGCGATGTGGTCGGCGTCCACGGCGTGGCGCAGGCCGAATGTCCAGGCCAGCAGCGCCGTGCCCAGCAGCGCCGGATGGCGGGCGAACACGGCCCACGCCCACAGCCAGGCGAGCGCGTTGGCGAGCAGCAGGGCCCCGAACAACAGCGGGACGCGGGTGCCGCCGGGGATGGCTGCCGTGCGCGGAGCGAAGCTTGCCTCATTGGCCGGCGGCCTGCCGTGGGTCATCATACTTTCCGGCAAAATGCTCATACCAGTTCGCACACCGGCCGCTGCCCGGCAACCGCGTTGCGCGTTATACCGGCCCGCGTAATCACTGGCGCTCGGCCGCTGTCCCTACCGTCGTGGCGGGCGCAGGCCCGCCGCCCACGACTTTGCCGATGGCAACAGCGAAAGCCGTGGATGGCCGGCCTTCGTCGGCCATGACGCTGAATGCCCGCTCGTATGTCAAACGATATGCGGGTTGGTATTACACTGCCGGGACGGGGCAGGAGGCCGGCGATGCAGCGGGTGACCATCACGATCGAGGACGAGCTTCTGGAGGCGGTGGACGCGCTGATGCGCCAGCGCGGCTACGACAGCCGGTCGGAGGCGGTCCGCGACCTTCTCCGCGAGCGGATCAGCCGGGAGCGACTGGAAAGCCCGGCGTCCCTGTGCCTTGGCGTGCTGACCTACGTGTACGACCACCACACGCGCGACCTGCCCGGCCGGCTGACCCGCGCCCATCACGACCGGCACGACCTGTCGATTGCCAGCCTGCACGTGCACCTGGACCACGACAGTTGCCTGGAGGTGTCGGTGATGCGGGGCGCGCACGGTGCGGTGCGCGGCTTTGCCGACGCACTGGCCAGCCAGCGCGGGGTGCGCCATGCCAACCTGCACGTCATCCCGGCGCAGATCTCCACCGCCAGCCACCCCCACGGCACCACGACCGGTACGCACGAGCACGTGGGGGTGTAGGGGGCGCCGCACAGCCATGACCTGCCCAACCGGCGGACAGCCCGACGCCACGCACCGCCCCCCAAGGGGATCAGCACTGGATCAGTGCAGGATCGCCTGCATCGCCCACTATGGCGTTGGCGCCCAATCCTGTATGCTGCGTCCGTCGCGAGAGTGGCGGAACGGTAGACGCAGTCGAACTCAAAATCGACCGCCCAAAAGGCGTGGGGGTTCGAATCCCCCCTCTCGCACCAGCACCGCCGGCCCAGAGCGCCACCGGTTCAGAGCACCGCCAGCCCGGAGCGCCGTTGGCCCAGGCCGCCATCGGGTCAGGCCGCCATCGGGTCAGGCCGCCATCGGGTCAGGCCGCCATCGGGTCAGGCCGCGGTGATCCTGGTCGATCTCCGCCAGATCTTCCTCGGTCAGCCGCCAGTCGCCGGCCTGCACGTTCTGCTCCAGTTGCTCCGGCCGCGTCGCGCCGGCGATCACGCTGGCCACCGGGGCCTGCGCCAGCAGCCAACTGAACGCCAGTTCCAGCAGCGTGTGCCCGCGCGCCTCGGCGAAGTCGCCGAGTCGTTCGGCCACCGACCAGTTCTGTTCGGTCAGGTAGCGGTCGGCCAGGCGCTGCGTGTTCGCCAGCCGCGTCCCACCCGGCAGCGGCGCATTGCGGCGGTACTTGCCGGTCAGCAGGCCGCTGGCCAGCGGAAAGAACGGCAGCAGGCCCATGCCGTATCGCAGCATCGCTGGCCGCAACTGCGGTTCCACCACGTCGCGCACCACAAGCGAATATTCATCCTGGCACGAAACGAACGCGTTCAGGTTGGCGGAACGCGCGGTCCACTGCGCCTCCACCACCTGCCAGGCGGGGAAATTGGAGCAGCCGATGTAGCGCACCTTGCCCTGGCGTACCAGGTCGTCCAGGGCACGCAACGTTTCCTCGACCGGCGTGCGCGGGTCGGGGCGGTGGATCTGGTACAGGTCGATCCAGTCGGTACGCAGCCGGCGCAGACTGGCCTCCACCGCTTCCATGATGTAGCGGCGCGACCCGCCGGACTTCTCGCCCGAATCATCCATCGGATTGCCGAACTTGGTGGCCAGCACGATGCGCTTGCGCGCGTCGCCCAGGATCTCGCCCATTTCGGTTTCCGAGCCGCCCTGGTTGCCATAGGTGTCGGCGGTGTCGAACAGCGTGATACCGAGGTCCAGCGCCTTGTGGATCACGCGGCGCGTCGCCTCCTTGTCGATGCGGCCGCCGAAATTGTTGCAGCCGAGCCCGATGGTGGAGACGCGCAGGCCCGACTGGCCGAGGTTGCGGCGTTCCATGCTGTCCCCCTGATGCCGTGCAGGCGTCAGCTTCGCGCCGGCGGCCGGGCGCGTCAAAACCGGGGGCTGGTGCGCGCGCCGGCAGCGGGTCCACGCAACACGCCAGCCGGATGATGCGGCAGCGCCCGGCGTGATCACTGCGCCGGCCACGCCGATGTACGATTGCGCGCCTGTCGCAGCCGGTGCGGATCGGTACGGACGGAACACGATGGACCAGCGAGCATTTCTCGCGCCCGCCTCGCCCGTTCACGTGTGTTGGAAAAGTCTGCGCCCACGCAATCGCGAACCGATCCGAAGCTTTCCACCGGGCGTTGTCGCCACGAAGTTGCCGCAATGCGGCATGGGTTCGCGCATTGCGTATGCAGGCGGCGCACGTTGCTCCCGCAGGCCTGAGACGCCGTGACGCGAATCGCAGGCCGGGGACAAAGCAATGGCAATTCCAGCATCGTCCCATGCCTGTCGATTGTTACCGGGAATACGCAGGGGCGGGACGTCATGCCGTTACCACTCGACCTGAATGGCCCACGCACTCAGGATTTCGAACCGTGGCCGGACCATTGGATCGACCGCGGCATCATCGCGCGGTTCGACAGCATCGTGGCGCGGCACGCCGACGACACGGCGCTGGACGACGGCGCCCACCGGCTGAGTTACGCGGCGCTGTCAACAATCGCGCGCGACCTCGCTGCGCGTATCGATGCTGCGTGCGAGCCAGGCGCGATCGGCATTCTCCAGTCGCATTCGGCTGCGTTCTGGGTGGCTATCCTGGCCTGTGTCGGCGCCGGACGCACCTATGTCGGGCTCGACCTGCACCATCCGGCCAGCCGGAACGCGGAGATCCTGAAGGACGCGGGCGTCGCCGCAGTGATCGCGCCGCCCGGGTTCGATCCGGACGCGCAAGTGATTCCGGCCGGTTTGCCGCGCCTGTCCTGGGACCTGGCAGCACCACCCGATTCTGCGCCGGCCTGGCCCTGCCCGGCCGCCCCCGGCGCCGATGTACCGGCCGCGGTGCTGTACACCTCCGGCAGCACCGGGCGGCCGAAGGGCGTCGCCAACAACCAGCAGGCCTTGCTGCAACGTGTGGCGCAGTACGTGAACGCCTGCCACCTGCACGCCGGCGACCGCATGCTGACGCTCAGCTCCCCCTGCACCATCGCCGGCACGCGGGAAGGGCTGACCGCGCTGCTGACCGGTGCGACGCTGCATGTGATCGACACGCAGCACGCCGGGCTGGGCACGATCATCCGCTGCATCCGTGAAGCCCGGATCACCGCGCTGAACGCCGTGCCGAGCATGTTGCGCGCGCTGATGAACGGGCCCGGCGCGGCGGACGCGCTGCGCAGCCTGCGCACCATCCGCGTCGGCGGCGAGGTGGTGTTCTGGACCGACATTGCGCTTTTCCGCAGCGTCCTGCCGGCGGATTGTTTCATCCAGATCGGCTACAGCGCCACGGAAGCCACCGGTACCCAGTGGTTCGTCCCGCGCGACGCGACGCCAGGCGGGCCGTTCGTGCCGGTCGGCTATGTGCTGCCGGGCAACGCGGCAGCGGTGGTGGATGACGACGACCAGCCCGTGCCCCCGGGAGACACGGGAGAGTTGGTGCTGCGCAGCCGCTATCTCGCACTGGGCACCTGGCAGCACGGGCGCTGCATCCCGGGCAGCATGCGGCCCGATCCCGAGCAGCCGGGTGCGCGCGTGCTGCGCACGGGGGACCTGGTGCATATCGAGGCGGACGGCCTGTGCACGGTGACGGGGCGCAAGGACCGGCAGGTGAAGATCAGCGGCGTGCGGGTGGAGCCCTCGGAGGTCGAGGCGGCCTTGCGGGCCCTGCCGGATGTTGCCGACGCCGCGGTGATCGCCCGGCGCTCCGGCAAGGCAACCACCCTGGGCGCTTTCGTCGTGCCGCGCGCCACGCGCCGGGATCTCGGCGCCGCGGAGATTCGCGACACGCTGCGCGCCCAACTGCCGCCGGCGATGCGACCGGCTCGGGTGCATGTGATCGGTTCCTTGCCGCGGCTGCCCAGCGCCAAGCTGGATACCCGCGCCTTGCAGGCGCTGGACCAGGAACCGGCGGGCGATGGCGCGGCCGCCGCGGCGGGCGATGAACATCCGGCAGAGCGTCCGGACAGTGCGTCTCCGGGCTCGGTGATACAGGCCGTGCAGCATGGTTGGCGCGCGGTCCTGGGCCGGCGGGCCCTGGACCGGGATCTGAGTTTCGAGGCGGCCGGCGGCGACTCGCTCAAGATGCTGCAGTTCGTGCTGTGGCTGGAGACACTGCTGGACCGTCGTCTGCCGCTGGATCTGTTCACCAGCGACATGCACATCCGTGACGCGGTCGTTGCCATCGAACACGCGCCGCGGAAACAAGACCAGTCCGAAGGTGACGAACGCCCGACCGTGTTCCTGTTCCCCGGACTGGGCGGCGACGAACCGCGGCTGGCGCAGTTCCGCGCGGCCCTGCAGGACCGTATCCGCTTCGTGGTGATCACCTACCTGGACTGGGCGGACATGGTCCGGCGCGGTCGCCGGTTCGACGCTCTGGTCGAGGTCGCCGTATCCCAGATCACCGCGGCCCAGCCGGGCGGACGGCTGCTGCTGGCCGGCTATTCCTTCGGCGGCGACGTCGCCTTTGCCGCCGCCCGTCGCCTGGTGACGCTGGGGCGGTCGGTGTCGTTCCTGGGCATCCTCGACACGGATGCGGAAAAGCTGGCGGACGACGCGGCGGCCGAGCGGGCGGCATCGATGCGCGACCAGGGCCGCAACCTGCGGCAGGACATGGCGCACGACCGCTGGCACGCCGGCGCCGGGGTCGTGCTGTCGAAATGTGCCCGTGACGTCGTGGGGCTGGAGCGCCTGTTGCGTCACAGCAGGCTGTGGCGACCGTTGCTGCCAACCCGCACGGCATTCACCTTCGACCGGCGCACGCGCCTTGTGCTGCAGTTGCTGGCCCGCCGGCAGTGGTATCGCGCCGGCGGGCACGGCAGCCTTGCTGTGCCGACCGCGTTGTTCCGGACCGATGCGCATGCGGCGGATGCGACGCCGGACCTCGGCTGGGGCGCGCGCAGTTCGGATCTGACGGTCGTGTCCGTGAACGGCAATCACTGGACCATGCTGGACCCGCCGCATCGCGCCGATCTGTGCGACCGGTTCGCCGAGGCTGTTCACCGGGCCACGGTGCGGGGCGACGCGGTGGCGCGGACGTAGGCTGGGCGCGAGCGGCGTAGGCCAGGCATGACCGCCGTAGGCTGCGCGCGACCGGCGTAGGCCAGGCATGACCGCCGTAGGCTGCGCGCGACGGCGTAGGTTAGGCATGACCGCCGTAGGCTGCGCGCGAGCGGCGTAGGTTAGGCATGACCGCCGTAGGCTGCGCGCGACCGGCGTAGGTTAGGCATGACCGCCGTAGGCTGCGCGCGACCGGCGTAGGCTGCGCAGGGCCGGCGTAGGCTGCACACTGAGGCCGGTCGTTCGGGTCGCGACCGAAATCTCCGGGTCATGGCCGGGCTTGACCCGGCCATCGACACCGGAACGATCGGGTCGGGTTGCAGCGGAGCACGCCCTGTCGGGGGTCGGGTTGCAGCGGAGCACGCCCTGTCGGGGGCAGATGGCCGGATCAAGTCCGGCCATGACGTGGGAGAGCGGTGCCTGGCCGCACTATTCCAATTCCCAGGACCGGCTTCAACGCCTATGCCCTGCGCACGACGCGACACGACACAGCTCGGCACGACGACGTGGACGCAGGCGATCCTCCGCCGCGGCGCGGACGCCGGTGACGCTACATCACGTCAATGGCTGCCCCCAGCGTCTCGCCGATGGAACGGTTCAGCACCAGGTCCGCGATCGGATCCAGCCCGGTCGGCTCGCGATTGATGATCACCAGCCGGGCGCCGTTGCGCTTCGCCATCTCGGGAAATCCCGCCGCCGGATAAACCACCAGCGACGACCCGATGGCGATGAACAGATCCGCCGCCAGAGTTTCCTTCTTTGCCCGCCACATCGCCTCCGGCGGCATCGCCTGGCCGAAGGAAATGGTTGCGCTCTTTACCCAGCCACCGCAGGCACAGTGCGGCACGATGCCGTCGCGCTCGAACTCGATACGCAGGTCGTCGATCTCGAAGCGCTGCGCGCAGTCCAGGCAGGTCGCATAGGTGGTGTTGCCATGCAGCTCGATCACCTGGTCCGCCGGCACGCCGGATTCCTGGTGCAGCCCGTCGATGTTCTGCGTGATCACCGCCGGCACCTTGCCGTCGCGCACCAGTTCCGCCACCGCGCGGTGCCCGCGGTTGGGGCGGGCGGCCCGCAGCGTCGCGTCCATGTCGAAGCGCCGCCGCCACGTCTCACGCCGCGCATCGTGGGAACGCACGAACTCGGAAAAGTCGATCGGCGCCTGTTTGGTCCATATCCCGCCGGGACTGCGGAAATCCGGAATGCCGGATTCCGTGCTGATGCCGGCGCCGGTGAACACCACCACACGTTTCGCTTCGCCGATCATGCGTGCCAGGGCGACGAGTTCCGGGTCCTGCGGCATGCGGTCCCTCCTTCAGAATGGCTCGGGGTAGTGGCCGGCGTAGAAGCTGATCGGCGGCCGCGCCTCGGGGTCGGTGATGACGTCGATCAGACAGGGAGCGTTGGCGGCGAAGGCGGCATCGAGCGCGGCGCCGACATCCTGCCCGCGCTCCACGCGCACGCCCTGCACGCCGCAGGCGCGGGCGATCGCCGCGTGGTCCACCGCGGTGAAATCCACGCCGTCGGTGTGGGCACCGAACAGCACGTCCTCGGCGTGCTTCTGATAACCCAGCACGCCGTTGTTCAGCACGATCACCGTGATCGGCAGCTTCAGCCGCCGCAGCGTCTCCAGCTCGGCCCAGGAGTGGCCGAACCCGCCGTCGCCGCACAGGCACACCACGCGCCGGTCGGGTGCCGCCACCTGCGCGCCGATCGCCATGGGCAGGCCCCAGCCCAGGCCGGCAATGCCGCGCGGGGTGATGAAGCGCTGCCCGGCCCGCCGCGACGCGACGCCGCCGACCAGCCAGATGGTGGAATAGCTGGCGTCCGAGACCATGATGTCGTCCGGCGTCACGCGGCGGTCGAGTTCGGCCATCACCCGCTCGGGCCGCACCGGCCCACCGTCACGGGCACGCACGCCGGCGGTGATGTCCTGCCAGTCGCGCACCGCGGCGGCGATCCGCGCCTCCAGCGCCGGGCGGGCCGCCTTGCGCACGCCCAGGTCGCGGCGCTGCAGCGCCTGGTGCAGCGCGGCCAGTGTCAGCTTCGCGTCGCCCACCAGGCGAAGGGATTCGTAGTTGCGGCCGACCTCCATCGGGTCGGCGTCCAGGTGAATGAAGCGCGCGTCCGGCGGGAACAGCTTCCAACTGTCGGTGCCGTTCTGGTTGGTGCGGTTGCCCACCAGCAGGATCACGTCGGCGCCGTCCAGCATGTCGCGCATGCCGAAGGTGCGGGACCCGCGGCCCATGACGTAGCCGACCACGCCCAGGGTGAGCGGATGCGCCTCGTCCACCACGCCCTTGCCCATGGTGGTTGTGGCCACCGGCAGGTGCGCCGCATCCTGCAGCGCGGCCAGTTCCGCCTGCGCGCCCGACAGGTGCACGCCGCCACCGGCAACGATCACCGGGCGCTGCGCCGAGGCCAGCAGGTCGGCCGCCGCCTCGATCGCCGCGGGATCGGCCAGCGTGCGGTCCAGCGGATACACGCCCAGACGCGCCTGGCGGGGTGACGGCGGCGGCGCGTTCTCGGCCAGCAGGTCGGCCGGGACCAGCAGCACCGCCGGGCCGGGGCGGCCGGACGCAGCAGCGGTGAAGGCCATGTCCACGTAATCCTCCAGCCGGTCGGCGCGGTCGATGCGGCGCACCCACTTCGCCACCGGGTCGTACATGCCGATGTGGTCCAGTTCCTGGAACGCGTTCCGGTCGGTGGTGTTGCGCGTGACCTCCTGCACCAGCGCCACCACCGGGATGGACGCCTTCAGCGCCTCGGCCAGCGGCGGCACCAGCAGCGTCGCCGCCGGGCCGTTCTGCGCGGTGACCACGCCGACGCGGCCGGACACCCGCGCATATCCGTCCGCCATCGCGCCGCCCATGTTCTCCTGCCGGTACATCGCCTGGCGGATGCCGGCATGCGGCGCGGCGAGGTGGAACGCGCTGGGAAGGCTCTGGCCGAAGGTGACGGTCACGCCGTGGCGGGCGAAGGCTTCGGCCAGGCGCATCGCGACGGTGGTGTTGGCGGACATCGCGCGGGCCTTGCTGTTTCTGTCGATTCCGCGAGTGTTGCGCGAGGCCGCACGCGCCTCAAGGCCGCCGCCGCGCGATTGCCAGGGTTTCTGCCAGGACGCTGGCGTGGTAAGCACTTTTGCAAGGGGCGCGGACGAGGCAAAAACTTGCCGCGAGGTGCGATGCAGTGCCCGCAATGCGGAGCCGACAATACAGACGACCGGCGGTCGTGCCGGACGTGCGACACGCCGCTGACGGTGCGTTGCCCGCGCTGTAGCGCGGAAAGCCCGGTCGGCAAGCGGTTCTGCGCCGATTGCGGATCCGCCCTGGCGGCGCCGGTGGCCCGCCGGCTGCCCACGATCCAGGCCACCACCGGCGGACGGCGGCAACTGACCGTCATGTTCTGCGATCTGGTGGGGTCCACCGAACTTGCGGCGCGGGTCGATCCCGAAGACCTGCTGGACATCATCAGCGAGTACCAGCGGCGGGTGATCGAGATGGTCGGCGCGTTCGGCGGCTTCTGCGCCCGGTTCATCGGCGACGGCGCGCTGATCTATTTCGGCTACCCTGAGGCCCACGAGGACGATCCGGAACGCGCCGTACGCGCCGGCCTGGCGGTGGTGGACGTGCTGTCGCGCCTGCAACTGCGGGACAACTACACACCCCAGGTTCGCATCGGCATCGCCACCGGAGTCGTGGTGGTGGCCGATTTCGCCGGCGCCGGAGAGGCTCATGCCGCCGCGGGCGAAACACCGAACCTGGCCGCCCGCATCCAGGCCGAGGCACGTCCCAACGCCATCCTGATCGCCGACAGCACCCGCCGCCTGCTCGGCGCCCTGTTCGAGGTCCGGGACCTTGGCCCCGTCCACTTCAAGGGCTTCGCCGATGCGGTTCCGGTGTACGAGGTGCTGCGCCCCGGCCGCGTGCAAGGCCGGTTCGGCGCGCTGCACGCGCCGCAACTCACACCGCTGGTCGGCCGCTCGGCGGAACTGGAGGAACTGGACCTGTTGTGGCGCCGCGCCCTGTCCGGCGCGGGCGAGACGGTGCTGCTGTCGGGCGAAGCCGGCATCGGCAAGTCACGGCTGATCACCGCGCTGGAGCAGCGCATCGCCGCCACGGACCACGCCAGCCTGCGCTATTTCTGTTCGTCCTATCACACCAACAGCACGCTCTATCCGGTGGCACAGTTCGTCGGCCATGCCGCCGGCCTGGAATCCGACGACGCGCCGCAGCAGGTGCGCGAGAAACTCGGCCGGCTGATGCCACGCGCCTCGGTCGAGGAACTTGACCTTATCGCGAGCACCATCGGCTCCTTCCGGCAGCCGGAAGCCGATCGCCAGGCCGGATCGTCGCGGCGGCGCAGGGAAATGACGCTGCAGGCGATGCTGGCCGAAATCGAACGGATCGCCGCGCGGAAGCCGGTGTTCGTGCTGGTCGAAGACCTGCACTGGGCGGATCCCACCACGCTGGAACTGATCGACATGCTGGTGGACCTGACGCCGCGCCTGCCGCTGTTGTTCGTCGCCACGCTGCGTCCCGAAATCGACCTGGACTGGACCGGCCGGCCCAATGTCACGCACCTGACGCTCAACCGCCTGGGACGCGAACAGAGCGCGGCGCTGATCGGCCATGTCGCCGGGGCGACCAGCCTGCCAGGCGACGTGATCGACTTCATCGTCCAGCGCACGGACGGCGTGCCGCTCTATGCGGAAGAAATGACCAAGGCGCTGCTGGAAGCCGATGTCGGCGAGGACGAGGCCGGCCGCCCGCTGCTGGCCCAGGGCGTGTCCGCCGCCGGCATCCCGACCAGCCTGCAGGCTTCGCTGATGGCCCGTCTCGACCGGCTGGGGCCGGCGCGGGACCTGGCCCAGGCGGGCGCCGTGATCGGCCGCGTGTTCGACCATGATCTGCTGGCGATGATCACCGACCTGCCGGATACGCAACTGCGGCAGAACCTGCAGCGCCTGACCGATGCCGGCCTGGTGCTGGCGGAGAACGAACCGGGGCGGGCAACCTACCGCTTCAAGCATGCCCTGGTGCGCGACGCCGCCTATGCCACGCTGCTGCGCGAGCAGCGTCGCCAACTGCACGAACGGATCGGCACCGCGCTGGAGGCCCACTTCCCCGGCGTCGCCGTCGCGCAGCCCGACCTGCTCGCCCGCCACTTCACCGAAGCCGGCGCCGCGGAAAAGGCGGTGCGCTACTGGGCCGCCGCCGGCCGCCAGGCAATGGACCGCTTCGCCATGGCCGAAGCGGCCGCCCACCTGCAGGAGGCGCTGGCGGCACTGCGCCGGCTGCCGGAGTCCACCGCCCGGCATCGCCACGAGCTCGACCTGCTGATCGCGCTCGGCCACGCGCTGATCTCGGCACGGGGATACTCCGCGCTGGGCACCGGGCAGGTGTTCGAGAAGGCCCGCATGCTCAGCGGCGAGCTGGGTGACACGTCGAACCTGATCCGCGTGGTGCACGGGCAGTGGGCGTTCCACCTGATGCGGGCCGAGATGGCCGAGGCCAACCGCGTCGCGACCGACCTGATGCGCCGGGCGGAGGCGAGCGGCACGATCGACCTGGAGCTGAACGCCCACCGCCTCTCCGGCTCCACGCTGTTCCAGATCGGCCATATCGCGGCGGGATGCCGCCAACTGGAACACGCCCGCGACCTGCTGGCGGCGCACCGGTCCGAGGTGGGCCGGATCGTCCAGGGCAATGACGCGCTGGTCGGGGTGCCGGCCTATCTGTGTGTCGCGCAGGCGCTGCTGGGGCTTTATCCGGCGGCCCGCGCGACGAGCCAGACCGCCCTGCACGAAGCGCGCCGCTCCGGCCGGCCGCACCGCCTGGCCTTTGCCCTCGGCGTCGCCGGGTGCTGGTTCCATGGCATGCTGGACGAGGACGCGCCCGCCCTGCACGAGGAATGGGCGGAGGTGGCCGAAGCGCAGGAATTCCCCTTCTGGACCGCCTATGAGGAGACGTTCCGGGGTCTGCGCATGATCAAGGTGGGGCAGGTGTCCCCCGGCCTTGTCCTGCTGCGGCAGGGTTCGGCCAGGCTGCGCGGGCTGGGTGCGGTATGGGGGCTGCCGTTCTTCCTCGGCAGCGCCGGTCTCGTGATCGGTGGCGCGGACGGCCTGGCCATGGTGCAGGAGGCGACGGCGCTGGTGGAATCCACCGGGGTGCTGTGGTTTTCCTCGGAACTGCTGCGCATCCGGGGCGAGCTCTTCCGCGCGGACGGACATGACGATCAGGCCGAGGGACATTTCCGGCGGGCAATCGCCGATGCACGGCAGCAGGGGAACCTTCACTGGCAACTGCGGTCCGCGCTGAGTCTCGCCCGATTGCGGCCGGAGACCATTCCGGGTGAACTCGCGCCTGTTTACCGGAAGTTCGCCCATCCGGATGCGACCGAAGACCTGCGCGAGGCCGGCGCGATGTTGCGCTCGGGGGCGACGCCAGCCCATACGACGTCGTGGTCGGCGTAGGCCGGCCACCCACAACGTGTCTTCGGCGCGCGCGGCGCAGAATTGTGGGTGGGGGGCACGTTTATTCCATCCGCCGCCGTGCCTTGGCCGCTTCCAACGCACGCCGCCCCGGCGGGAAGTCCGGCTCCGCGGCATAACGGGCAAACCATTCATGATCGCTGCGCCGCGGAACGGCGCCGAGCAGACGGTGGGTACAACGCTCCAGGAACCGCCAAACGCCCAGATGGTCGCAGACGATGTTCGCCCATCCCGTTACCACGCAGTAGTGCGTGTCATGGCCGGCGCGGTGGTGACGGGCATGGTGCTCGGGGTTCATCAGCAGGTGCCAGCGCTGGAGCCGGCGCACGACGGCACTGGGCGACCGCCGGTGGCCGAGGCGGTGGGCGTAGGTGCCGAACACCATGATCGCGGACACGATCAGGAAGACGACCACCCCGTCGAACACCGCGGTCGAGACCGGCAGCAGGGTCAGCACGACGGCGAAGGGGCCGAGGAACACCAGGTTCGGCCAGGAACTGAAGGCCACGTAGTCACGCACGCCGTAGCCGAGGATGTGGTGCGGGTAGAGGTGATGTTCCCGCGCGATCGAGACCAGGCGGGTCAGCGGGTCCTCGTCGAACCAGGTGTCCATGCCCCAGTGGACGAATCCCGAGAACCAGTCTGCGAAGAATACCCCGAGGAACGAAATTGCCACGAGTTGCAGCCAGCCCGGATCGATCGCCGCATAGTTGCGTACCACCCACCAGCCCAGCCAGGTGACAAGCAGCAGGTTGGCGAGTATTCCGACCCAGCAGACCACGACCGAGTCGATATCGCAGTCGAGATACAGTGGTTGAACGGACCGGTGGGGACGACGCTTCCCGAACGGTGACTTGCGCGCGCCGGTGCCGTCGCCATTGGACTTCATCATTGCGGATCTCTCACCTTCTCGGGATGGTCCCGCAACGACTACAATCTTCGATCTCCCTCCGCAAGAGGCAGCAAGATTCGACCCGCATCAGGATATTCCAGGCCTTGTTGATGCCCAGTCACACCTCTGGAGATCAGAGGGTCACGTCACACCTGTTTACTTTCGCGACACACGTGCATCGTGCCCCCCCGCAATCATCACGTGCGGAAGAAGTTCAATGCGGACGGAAGTGCCGCCAGTTTGGGTTGCCTCGATAATACGAGTGGGCTCGAGCCTGGTAACCTCCCCAGGACGACGCATTGAAGCTTCGAAGCGGCGGTGGCGGAGCCCGACGGATCTGCCATGGCCCGCGATAGCTCGGCCCGGAATACCAGTGTCCGCCGTAGAAATAGTAGTACGCGCCGCCTACGAAAAAGAGTGGGTAGGTATAGTCGAGCGCAACATAAACGCCGGGTGACGGCAGCCATACCATCTCTGGATACCAGCCTGCGGTCGGAGCCGGAGGCGTATAGACCGGCGGCTGCGGTGTCGTAGCGGCGCCGGCCACCGCGCCGGCGGCACCGCCGATCAGCGCCCCCGCGGCCGCTCCACGTCCGCCACCGGCCAACCCGCCAATGGCAGCGCCTGTTCCCGCACCGATCAATCCGCCGCCGACCGCACGTTGGCCCGGATCATAGGGATTGGTGCAACCGGCAACCCCGACCAAAAGCCCCAACGCGAGGCCCGCCATTCTGGCACTTCGCCACGTCTTCATCCCGACCTCCGTCGAGCCCGTCACTCCGGCGACCGAGGAGGCCAGCCCCCGGAACGATCGCCGAAAACAATCATTTATGCGCATCGTCGGCACTACTCGTTGATACGTATCAACGGCGCGTCGCCACGCTCCACAAGTTGACGACCAGTAAGCGAGCGTTCGACCGAAGTTGCCCCCCGGACAACGCGCCCGGGGGGTGATATGCGGCACGTTTACACTCGCGCCTCGATGTTCTGAGCGGCTGCTATTCTCCGTGGCCGATCGAAATTGCCTCGCGCACGGCTTCCGCCTTTGCCGCCAGGTCCGCAGTCTGCTCTGGAGTCAAAGCCGGCAGTTGCAGGATGGTATTGATCGCCGTCACGGTATCGGTTGACACTGGAATGGTCTTGTCGGATGCCGACCCCAGGAAGATCGCAGCGAGATCCATGGTGCTCGCCGGCGTGACCCCGGTCAGTGCCGTCGCGTCGTTGGTGCGAACATCCTTCAGCAGACTGAGGTTCTCCAGCGGCGAATTGACGCGGACGATGGAGTCATAGTAGGTCTGCACGATATGGGCGAACTGGTCGGCGGGCAGCGAATACAACTGCGCCACGGTCATGGTCAGTGTCGGCTGCCCATCGGCCGTCAAGGTCATCACCGTCGGCCCGATGGTGCTCCAGTTCGCCGTTACTTCGCTGAAGGCGTGATTCAGCACGCTGGCGGGCGCGCGCGCGACGCTCAAGCGCCCGAGTTCGACCTCGGGGATACCTTCCTTGGCCCAGGCCGGACGGCCGCCGGTGGTGCCTTCACCTGGCTTGCGGGCGTTCTCGCCGCCACCGAAGCGCGGCCCTTTCTTGTCCTCGCTCGTGCCCTCATCCGACGATTCCGTGCCGGTCGAGCCACCCTGACCGTAATGGCCGCGGCCAACTGCCTGGCCGGAGCCGCGTGCGGAGCCGGAACCTCCAGCGCCCATCTGGCCGCTTCCACCGCCCTGGTGGCCTGAGCCCTGGCCATGGGTTCCCTGCCCCTGCCCCTGCCCCTGCCCCTGCCCCTGAGCATGGGCGGTGGACAGCCCTTCGGTGCCACCCCACGGCGGAAGGCTGAGAACGGCGGCGAAGCCCAACGCCACGGATCCCAGCAAGATGGTCCGCAAGCCGATGCGAACCGGTGTGCGCTTCGTCATTGTTATCCTCCTTGACCGGCCCATCAGCAGACCGGTCGGTGCCACTGCGAGCGCGGTCAGCGCCGCAGAATCTTGCCGTCCACGCCCCAGTACCCAGGGCTGCCGTGGACGAAATGTTCGCCGCCGGTGCCGCCGCCGATCTCGCCATTGCTCAGCGTGCCGTCGGTGGTCGGCGTCGATCCGGTAGTGGCCGGCGTCGATCCGATATCTGAATCGCTCTGCGTCGGATCGTGTCCGGTATGGCCGCCTTCACTGGTTTCGCCTCCGCCCAGCGTGCGGCCGGTGCGCCGCCGGTGCCGGTTGGCGCGCTGCTGCGCGTTGCGACCGGCCCCCTGACCTCCTCGTTCGCCGCCACTTCCGCCGCCGCCGCCACCGTGGCCGCCGCCACAGCCACCACCGCAGCCGTCACCGCCACCCCCACCGCCGCTGCCGTGGTCGTCTTGCGCCGAAGCCGTAGCTGCGGGCAGACACAGGGCGAGACACGCACCGGCCACAGCCTTCAGAAGGCGTCGCCTGCTGTTTTCGGGCGCCATGTCATTCATACTGAAACGGATCATTTCTTGCGGCCTTCAGACTGGTGAGGCTCAGTGCATCATCTGGCGGCGCTCCGCCTCGGCGGCGTCGGCCACGCCATGCGCGAAACGACGCGTGCTACTGACGCACAGCAACGCATTGACGCGCTCCACCACGTCGAACGTGATCGGCACCGTGCTTGTCAGTGCGAGATAGGTGGCGGCCAGAACCCGATCCGGATGAGCCGTCTCGAGTTCCTCGGAGTACGCCGCCAGCAGGTCGATGCCATCCTTCGAAGCGCCAGGGTCGAAGCCCGGCGCGAGGTCGGACAGGACCACCTTCAGCCGCTTGACCTCGGCCGGGTCGGTTCGGGGCGTGCCGCGCCGGTAGTCGGCGCACCACGCGTTCACGTCGAGATAGCTGCGTGTCGCGGCAGGTTGTCGCGGCTTCAGGGAAACCGGCTCCGCCCCGGTCGCAGGCGGGACCCCGTTCGCCAGTGCGAAAAGGCCCATCGCAAAAGCCAGGCCGCTCGCGATACGGCGGACCACAGCCTGGGCCTCTTTGTTCGAGATACGCAATTTCAGATCATTCCGGAACATCATGGTCACCCTCGGTAAGGTTTCTTAACCCGGGCGGCACCAAACGTCGTTGATGCATGTCAATGAGAACATTCCTTGGGCATGATCTATTGATGTTACGTACCGTATCCGTTCTCCCCATGGACATCTCCCATGATTCGCTCGTCCGATCGCGTTTCCTCCTGGAGGCGCGG
This sequence comes from uncultured Alphaproteobacteria bacterium, assembly GCA_963721065.1. Lineage (GTDB taxonomy): Bacteria > Pseudomonadota > Alphaproteobacteria > Acetobacterales > Acetobacteraceae > CAWBLP01. Next base: position 709,503 of record CAVRHO010000002.1, on the reverse strand, counting down.
GCTGCGTAGGGCAGCCCTCGCAGCCCTGGTGCTTGCACCGGCGTCAGGCCTGGTGCAGCCCGTGCTGGCGGCCGCACCGGTCGCAGAGCAATTGAACGCTGCCGCGCTCGATGGCCCCGGCGCTCTGCTGAACGCGCTGTCGCAGGCCTTGGCACAACAACCGCAGCTTTCGGCGACACCCGCCAGCGCTGCCGCGCTCGCACGCGCCGCCGCCGACCCGGTGGCAAGCTTCGTCGGCGCGCGTACCCCGGTGTACCGCGACATCGCGCAGCGGATCATCGCCGCTGCGCCAGCGGCTGAACGCGTCGCCGTGCGGGAGGCGGTGAATCAGGCGCTCAGCTCCTACGTCGGGCTGGAAGTGCGTATCGCGCCAGTGATGCGCCCGGGCCTGCCAGGCATGCCCGCACCGCAGCCGGTGCAACCCGGCGCCCGGGGCTACACTGCCGGCTCGTTCACCATCTATCCCGATGTACAGGCCGCGACATTCTATGACGACAACATCTACGCCACGTCGCACGACCACGTCTCCGATTGGGTCGGCACGGTCTCGCCGCGGATCGCCGTCCAGTCGAACTGGGACAGAAACGCGCTGTACGCCGAGGCCCAGGCCGACTTCACCGGCTACTGGAATCATCCCCACGAGAATACAGTGGACTGGCACGTACTGAGCGAGGGCCAGATCGACGTCACCGACAACACCCGCATCCTGCTCGGCGCGATTGCCCTGCAGTCCCATGAGGACCGTGCCTCACCCGACATGGTCGAAGGCCTGGTCCCAACGCCATACAGCGAACAGAATGCCTATGCAGGGGTGGAGCACCGGTTCGGCGCGTTTACCCTGCGCCTCGGCGCCGCCGCTGAACGCATCACGTTCGGCAACGTCCAGGGCGCGCACGGCGAGATCAACAACCAGGATCGCGACCGGTTCCGCTACACGTTCGGCACTCTGTTACGCTACGAGGCGAATCCGAACCTGCGCCCCTTCGTGCAGATCATGGGTGACATCCGGCGCTACGACACGGTGCCCGACGATTTCGGATACAACCGCGATTCGAACGGCTTCCTCGCCGGCATCGGCACGCTGTTCAAGCTGACGCCCAACCTGACGGGCGAGGTGCTGCTTGGAGTGCTGCACCGTGACTACCAGGACCCAAGCTTCCGGCCGCTGACCACGCCGGCCGCCGATGCAACCCTGCGCTGGCAACCGACCGCCCGCACAGCGTTCGTGCTTTTCACCGAGCGAACCATCGAGGAAACCACCCTCTACGGCAGCCCGGGTTACATCTATACCCTGGCTGGAGCCCGGTTGGAGCAAGGCCTGACATCCCGCCTGACCGGCATCGTGCGGTTCGCCTACGCGCACAGCGATTTTGCCCAGACGGGACGCAATGACAACGAAATCGATACGTCGGTGGGTCTGCGCTACCAGCTTATCCGGAACATCACGCTCGGTATCGACTACCGCTATACCCAGCGCGTCTCCGGCAGCACCCTGAACGATTTCACCCGCAACCAGGTGTTCTTCCGCGTCGGATGCAACTTCTGACGGCCATGGGTCACTCCTCGGGCGGCGCACTGATCGCCTTCAGGTAGCGCCGCACCGAATAGTCCATCGCCTGCTTGCCGCCGGTGGTGATGATCCGCTCCCACCAGGCGCCGTAGATCGGGTCGAACGGCCAGGGCTGCAGCACGTCCGCGATGTGCTGCACGGAGGTCGCATCCAGCGGGATCAGATCCGGATAGCTGCGCATGAAACTGACATTGCGGTCCGGCCCCACCTGCACGATGTCACCGGACAGCAGCGCGCCCTTGCCGCCGGCGCCCCCCGCCCAGTGCAGCACCGTGCCGCCGGCGAAGTGCCCGCCGCAGCGGATCAGCGTGACACCCGGCGCCAGCGACCTGGTCTCCCCCTCCCAGAAGACAACCGCAGGATCCGGCCGCACCACCCACTGCTGGTCTGCCGCGTGCAGGTAGATCGGTGCCTTGCCGAAAGCGTGGCTCCATTCCACCATCGACGAATAGTAATGCGGGTGGGAAATGGCGATCGCCGCGATGCCGCCCAGTGCGCGCACGATCTCCACCGTCGCGTCGTCGATGAAACTGATGCAGTCCCACAGCACGTTGCCGCGCTCGGTGCGCAGCAGCAGGGCGCGCTGGGCGATGGCGAAGGCGGGCGTGGTGCCGATGCCGGTCAGGCCCGGTTCATGCTGGCGGAACGCATTGAAATGCGTGCGCCGCAGGGCGGGCAGCGTGGTCCAGGACTGGCCCAGCGGGTTTACGTATTGCCGCTCCTCCTGGCAGATGGTGCAGCCGGAGGGTGGGGCTGCACTGTCCGGATACTGCGTGCCACAGGTGGTGCAGATGAAAGCGGGCATGGGTTCCTCCCCGATCAGGCCGGGTGAACAGGCCAGCACGGGCGACGTCGGCCTGCACAGGCGAACAGGATGCCGGGGCCGAGGGGCTGTGCCAATGGTCACCCCCCGCTGCCAACGCCGGTCCCGTAACGGAAGGCGATGCTCGTGACGCTCGCGACTCCGGCCGGGTCTGCTAGCTTCCGGGTGTGAACGGTCCGGTCCTGATTCTGTTGGCGATTCTTGTGGGCGGGCTGCTCGCCGCCGGCGGGTTCGGCATGCTCGGTTCGCGCCGGGTGCAGGCCGCATCCGGTATCGCGGCGGGAACGCTGGCAGGGCTGGCGGTGATGCTCGCGCTGGTAGTGCTGCTGCTACCCGGCCCGCCCGCGACACTGACGCTGCCGGTCGGGTTGCCCGGCGCGCCGCTCAGCCTGGCACTGGATCCGCTCGGCGCCGGGTTCCTGCTGCTGCTGTCGCTCGCCGGCACGGCCGTCATCGTGTTCGCCGTGGAGGCCCCGCTGCCCGGATCCGCCTACGCGACCGCCAGCCTGCCGATCGCGCTCGCAGGGCTCCTGCTCGCCGTGCTGGCCGCCGACGGCATCACTCTGGCGCTCGGCCTGGCACTGGGCGGTGGCGCGCTGTGGGCGAGCGCCGGCGCCGGGGAGTCCGGCCGGCCGAGCGCGGGCGGGCTCGCTGTGGTGCTGGTGGCCGGGGCCGCGGTGATCGTGGCCCTGGCGTTGCTCGCACCGGCTGGTGGTGGGCTGCACTTCGCCGCGGTCCACACCGCGCCGCCCGGACCGGCGCGCGCGACCCTGGCCGTGCTGGTGGCAGTCATCGGGCTGGGCGCGCTGCTCGGGCTGGCGCCGCTGCACCGTTGGGTGGTCCCGGCACATGGCGCCCTGCCCGCCCCTGCCGCGGCACTGCTGTCGGGCGGGTTGCTGCCCACCGCGCTGTACGCGCTGCTGCGGATCGTGCTGGATCTCGGCGCGCCGGCTGCTCCGCTGGCCGCCGGCGTGCCGCTGCTGCTGGGGGGCGCGGCTTCCGTGCTGCTGGGCGGCTGGGGTGCCTGCCGGGCGACGGAGCTGGATGCCGCCGCGGCGTCCGGCACGCTGCGACAAACCGGCATGGCGGCCTTTGCGCTGGGCATGGTGGCGGTCGGGCGAGCGGCTGATCTGCCGGATGTGGCGGCGCTCGCCCTGTCGGCGGTGCTGCTGCTGGCAGCCATGCAGGCGGTCTGCGGCACGCTGGGGGTGCTGGCGGCGAGCGCGATCTGCCGGCAGGCGGGCACGCGGCGGCTGGACCGGATGGGCGGGCTGGCACACCGCATGCCGGTCAGCACCGCCGGCCTGCTTGCCGGGCTTGCGGGCCTGACCGGCGTGCCGCCGGCGCCCGGCTTCGCGGCGCTGTTCCTGCTGGTGCAGGCGGTGCTTGTGGGGCCGCGCACCGACGGGCTGGGCATGCCGCTGCTGCTGGCCGCGCTGATCCTGGTGCTGGCCCTGGGCAGCGTGCTGGCTGCCGCCGCGACGGTCCGGCTCGTCGGCACCGCATGCCTGGGCCGGCCGCGTGTGCCGCGTGCCGCCGCGTCCGACGAGGTACCGGTCGCCGCCCGCCCGGCATTGCTTGGGCTGGCCGGTTTCACCGTCCTGCTGGGTGTGCTGCCCGGCCCGGTGGTGCGGCTGCTGTCGGGCGGCGCCATCCGGGATTTCACCGGCGGAGCGGCGGCGGCGCATCTGGGCTGGCTGAAACTGACACCCGGCGCGGGATCGCCGGGGTATGCCCCGCTGCCACTGATGGTGCTGCTGCTGCTGACCATCGGCAGCGCGGTCTGGGTGCTGCGCCGCCATGCCCGGCGTGACGCACGCGTGGCGCCGGTCTGGCAGGACGGATTCGCGCCGCCGCCGCCGTGGCTGCCCTTCGGCGACCCGGTCACCCAGTGGAACGGTGCGGTGTTCCTGCCGCCGACCCCGCCGGCCTGGCGCTGGCCCGCGGTCCGCCGGTGGCTGCACCGGGCGCGCCGACACGTCAGTGCACCGGCCCTGGCGCTGGGTGCGGCCGGCCTGCTGCTGGTGCTGCTCGCATGGCCGGGGCGGCCATGAGCACACTGCTCGCCCTGGCCGCCCAGTGCCTGCACATCGTGTTGCTGGTGCTGGCGGCCCCCACGGTGATGGGCGTGCTGGCCTGGGCCGAGTCGCGGGTCGCCGGCCGCCCGGGCCCATCCTGGCGCGCGCCGTGGCAGGACCTGGCGCGGCTGCGACGCAAGCAGATGGTGCGGGCGGAGAGCACCTCGCCGCTGTCCACGCACGCACCGCTGGTCGGCTTCGCCGCGATCGCGGTTGCCGCCGCGCTGGTGCCCTCCTTTACCCTGGGCATGCTGTTCGGGCGCCTGGCCGATCTGCTGGTGATCGGCGGGCTGCTCGCCCTGGCGCGGATCACGCTGGCCCTGGCGGCACTCGACGAGGGGACCGCGGCCGGCGGCGTGGCCGCGCGCCGGGGCATGACGCTGGCGGTCTGCACCGAACCGGCACTGCTGCTGGTCGTGCTGGCGCTGGGGCTGGCGGCGGGCACCACGAACGTGAACCTGATCGCCGGGCTGCAGCAGGCGCACGTCGTGCAGCCGCTGTCCGGCGTCGCGCTCGCCGCCGCGGCCGTGGTGCTGCTGGCCGTGGTGCAGCATGACGCCGGCATGCCGGAGGCCGCCGGGTTCAGCGCCTCGGACCTGGGGCTGCTGCGCATGGCCGAGGCGCTGCGCCTGCTGGTGTGGATCGATCTGCTCGGCGCGCTGTTCGTGCCGCTCGGCATGGCGTCGGCGCAGGATTTCCCCACCGGCTGGGTGGTCGGCCTGATCGGCTGGGCGATCCGGCTGGTGGTGGCGGTCGGCCTGCTGGCCGGGCTGCGCGTCGGGTTCGGCCGGCTGGCATGGCGTCGCGTGCCGGCCGTGCTGCTGGTGTCGCTGCTGCTGGCCTTCCTGGCCAGCCTGCTGGTGCTGAGCCAGGCGAGGCCGGTGTGAGCGTGCTGGTCACCTCCGGCGCGGGCATCGTGCTGGCGCTGTCCTTCGCCCTGCTCTGGCAGCGGCGGTTCGGCGGAATGCTGGTCGTGCTGGCCCTGCAAAACCTGGTGGTCGCCATTGTGGCGGCCGGGCACGGTCTATGGTCGGTCGCCGCGGTCGAACTGTTGTGGGGGGCCGTGGCGCTGCCGTGGCTGCTGTCGCGCCGGCCGAACCCGCGGCCGTTGCCACCGGCCGGCGAAACGGGCCTGCTGGCCGCCGGCGCAACGTTGGCGGCCGTGAGCCTGCCGCTTGGCGCGGTCGGCGCCGGGCTGGCGGTGGCGCTGCTCGGCGGATTGCTGCTGGCCGCGCGGCCGCAGGGCGGAATCCAGGTGGTCGGGCTGGGGACGTTGCAGGCCGGGATCGTGCTGGCCGGAATTGCCGCCGGGGCCGAGCTGGTGCTGCTCGCGGCACCGTGCCTGCCGGCGCTGGCGTTGGCCGCGGGGGTGGAGGGCGGCCTCGCAACGCCGGACATCAACAGGCGCGCACGGGACTTGTCGTCGCCGGCGAGACTGCTTGCCCTGCTCGATTTCGCCGGCTGCGGTGTGTTGTTGCTGCTGGCCTGCGGCCTGCCGTGGTTCGCCGGAACCGCCTTGGGCCCGTGGCGGCTGGACCCGATCGGCATCCTCGCGGCCGTGCTGGTCAGCCTGCTGGCCTGCCTGCTGCGCTGGCCCGCGACGGCGGTCGGCAGCAGGGGCGGCCTGGCGGTCGCCGCGCCGGACGCTGCCGCTCCACAGGCGACGCTGCCGTTGCGCGGCACCCTGGTGACGGCCGGCGCTTTCGTGGCGGTGCTGGCCGACCGGCCGGTGCTGGCCTGGACCGGCCTGGCCATCGCCACCACCGCGACCGTAGCCACGGCGTCGCCGCGTCAGGCGAGGCTGGCCGGACTTGGACTCGGGCTGACGCTGTTCGGCAGCGTCACGCTGTCCGCTGCGGCATTGCCGGCGGGTGTGACGCTGCTGGTCGGGCTGGCCTGCCTTGCCGCCGCCGGCCCGGAATTGGCGGGGCTCGCCGCATTGCTGCTGCTGCGGGTCCGCGCCTCGCTGGGTCCGGTTCACGGACTGGATGCGCTGCTGATCGCCGCCGGGCTGCTCGCCTTGCTGATCGCCATTGGCGGCCTGGCCAGTCCCAGCGGAAGCTCCAGGGGCAGCCGCCAGGCCACCCGCCTGCCGATGCTCGCCACGCTCGGCCAGGCCGGCGTCGCGGTGTTTGCGTTCGGGTTGCATACGCCGGAGGCCAGCTTCGCCGCCGTGCTGCAACTGGTCCTGCTGGTGCTGACGCGCCTGGCGCTGGAGCTGTCGGCGTCGGACGGGCTGCCGCGCGTGGTCGCCCTGGCCGGCCTGGCCGGACTGCCGCCGTTCGGGCTGTTCCCCAGCCTCGCGCTGCTGCTGGCCGCCACGACGGCACGCGCGACCTGGCTGATGCCTCCGCTGCTGGTCGGGCTGGCGGCGCTGGGCTGGCTGGTGCTGCGCGGGGTACCGGCCGGACCCTACCGGCTGCGGCCAACGATCGCCTGGCTGCCCCTGGTCGCGGTGCTGGTGCTGGGCCTGATGATGCCCGGCCCGGTCGGCGCCGGCCTGCACCTGGTTGCGGAGCAACTGCCATGATGCTGCGCGACGCTCTTCTCGCCGCCCCGGCCGAACCCTGCCGGCCCACCCCGCGCCGCGTGCTGCCGGCGGATCTCTGGGCCGCGCTGCCACAGGATCCCGCGCTGCGGCTGCTGGCCCTGTGGGCCGACACGATCCAGGTGCATGCGCTGCTGCTGGACCGGGGCGACGGGATGGTGCTGCCGGTGTCGCGGCCCGTGGAGGCCGGAACCTATCCGGCGTTGTCGCCCGGCTGGCCGGTCGCCGCCTGGTTCGAGCGGATGGTGCACGATCTGTGGGGCCACGCCGCCGCCGGTGGCCGCGACCTGCGGGCGTGGCTGGACCATGGCCACTGGCCGCACACCCTGCCGCTGGCGCCGCGCCCCGGGCCGCCCGCGGGATCTCCGGAGCCGCCGAACCTTCTCGCCGACGAAGCGGACGGGCTGATGCAGATCCCGCTCGGCCCCGTGCACGACGTCATCGGCGAGCCGGCGCATCTGCGGCTGACCGCGCGTGACAGCCAGGTGTTACGGGCGGAAAGCCGGCTGGGTTACGCACACAAGGGAACGCTGCTGCTGCTGCGCGGCAAGTCGCCGCGGGCGGCGGCCCGATTCGTCGCCCGCCTGTCGGCCGACGCCACGGTGGCGCACGCCCTGGCATTTGCCCACGCCGCGGAGACGGCGACCGACTCCCCTGCCCCACCCCGCGCCGCGGCGCTGCGCGCGGTGATGGCGGAAATCGAGCGCATCACCACTCATCTGGACGCATTGTCAGTGCTCGCGGAAGCCCTGGACGCCGCGGCGCCGGGTGCGATGTGCGGGTTGCACCGCGAACTGCTGCACCGGGCGGCGGAGGTCGCGTTCGGGCACCGGCTGATGATGGACTGCGTCATACCGGGCGGGGTCGTTGCCGATATCGTCCCCGGTGGCGCCGAGGCGATCCGTCGTGCGCTGCAACGCCTGCACGACGGCATGCCGGAGCTTCGGCCGTTGCTCACCGCGGTTGCCGCACGGCTGCACGGCATCGCGGTGGTGCCGGCCGGCCTGGCCGACAGGTTTGCCGTGGGCGGGGTGGCGGGCCGAGCGGCGGGGCGGCGGTTCGACGCGCGGGTGCTGTACCCGCCGTATGCGGCGCTGGGCCTGGTCGGGCGCCACGCCGCCGGCGGCGACGCGGGGGTGCGTGTCCGGCTGCAACTGGAGGAAATAGCCCAGAGCGTGCAATTGATCGCGGCCCTGCTGGACGATCTGCCCGAGGGCGGCACCTCGGTTCCGCTGACCCCGGCCAGCGGCGAGGGGATCGGCTGCGCGGAATCGCCGCGCGGAGACGTCTGGCACTGGCTGCGGCTGGACCATGGGCAGATCGCCGCCGCCTTCGCCCGCGATCCCGGCTGGGCGCTGTGGCCGGCGGCCGAAGCGGTGCTGGCCGGCAGCCGGGTGGAGGAGGCGGATCTGACGCGGCTTTCGCTTGGCCTGCCGAGTTCGGGGATGGACCTGTGACACTTCGCCACATGCTGCGCGCGCTGGGGCGCGGACCGCTGGCCGAACCGCCCGCACCGGTGGACGCCGGGACCGTGGCTTCGCTCGCCGCACGCCTGGACGCCGCGGCGCAGGCCCGGCTGGGACACAGCCTGGCGATCCGCCACGTGAACACGGGCAGTTGCAACGGATGCGAGCTGGAGCTGCGCGCGCTGCTCGGCCCGCTATACGCGCTGGAACGGTTCGGCCTGCGCTTCGTCGAGTCGCCGCGTCACGCCGACGTGCTGCTGGTGACCGGACCGATGACACGCAACACGCGGCAGGCGCTGGAACAGGCGTGGGACGCGACACCGGACCCGAAATGGGTGATCGCAGTGGGTGACTGTGCCGTGGATGGCGGAGTGTTCAAGGGCAGCTACGCGGTGCTGGACGGCGCCGGCAGCGTGGTGCCGGTCGATCTGACGATCAACGGCTGCCCGCCCAGCCCGGCGCGGCTGCTGGCCGGACTGCGGGCGCTGCTGGAGGCGAATGCGCGTCCGGAGCGGGGTCGGTCACGGCGTCGGGGGCGCAGAGGGGCGTAATCCAATCCCGCATCGGTCACCGCGCGCGTGATTGCCGGCGCGACGAACGGCGTCGTGGTTGGCGGACGACCATGGGGGGCGGACTGCAGGAGGGGGGCAGACTGCAGGACCATGCGTGCCAAGTCAGGCAGGCCGGCAGCAGCCCGTCATGTCGTGGCCGGGTCCTTCATGCCGGGTCCGCAGCATGTCGTGGCCGGATCCTTCATGCCGGGTCCTTACAGTAACATGTCATGGCCGGGCCTGACCCGGCCATCTACCCCGTAACGATCGGGTCGGGATGCAACGGAACATGCCTTGTCGGGAGCAGATGGCCGGCTCAAGGCCGGCCATGACTCGTAAGACGGGTGCTTGTCCGCACGAGCCTAACGCCTGCGGGATGAAAGGGGACCCCGCCACGACGCGGTTCGCCACCCGGCCACATGGCACGCCGACCCGGAATGGCTCGCCGACCCGGGCCCGCGCCGGCCGGTGGAACGTTACGCGTGCGGTTTCCTGGCCGGGTGCTTGGCGTGATGGTGCGTGCTGGCCTTGTGCACGTGCGGCTTGTGGTGCGCCGCGGTCACGTGATGCTTCTTGTGGTGATGCCCGGTGGTCGTCGCGGAGGCCGGCGAAGCGAGCAGCGCCGCAGCGGGCACGGCAAGCGCCAGCGCGGCAACCAGGTGTTTGCGCGAGGTGGTCACGACGGAATGGCTCCGACATGTGAGGTTGTTGTGGGGAAAGGCTGGCAGCAAGGGCGAAAGACGGTTCCTAAGCTGCTGACTGCGCTTATCCTATGAACTGCCCGCCCCCGCAAGCAAATTCGCGTGCGATCCGCGGACCTACAGCAGGCAGAGCGCCCGCAGCTCCTGTCGCAGTGCCGGCGGCAGGGCGGCCTCCCCGCGGGCGGGCGGGCCGGTGACCAGGTCCGGCGGTGCGTCCTCGGCCGGCAGGTAGCGCCAGCCCTGGAACGGCTTTGCCGGCCGCCCGATCAGCGGCACCAGGTGCGGGTCCAGGATCAGGCCGGTACAGGCACTGCCGTCGTCCCAGCGGTCCTCGATGATGTCCAGGATGCGCTGGCGCACCAGCACGGCGCCGCTGACCACCCAGTACATCGAGCCGCCGTCCAGCACTTCCTCCCGCCGGCGGGGAAAGTTGCGGGTGCGGTGTCGCAGCGGAGGGTTGTGCCGCGCACGCTCCGCCTGCAGCTCCCGCAGGTGGTCGATATCGCGGACGCCGACGGCGAGCTTGGTCATGTGCAGCATGAGGGGCGACTCGGACCGGTTTTTGGTCGGGCGCCATCATGGCAGGGCACGCGCCGGCATGCCATTGTCCCCGCGCCGCTTCGCCTGGATGATGTCACCCGCCGCAAGGGAGGAACGCATGCCGCACGCCACCACAGACGACGGTGTCCGCCTGTATTACGAGGAGACCGGCTCCGGCACGCCGGTGATCTTCGTGCACGAATACGCCGGCGACCATCGGAGCTGGGAACCGCAGATGCGGCATTTCGGCCAGCGTTACCGCGCCATCACCTATGCCGCCCGCGGCTATCCGCCGTCCGACGTGCCCGAGGACGTCGCACGCTATTCGCAGGCCCGCGCCGCCGACGACATCCGTGCGGTGCTGGACCATCTGCAGATCGACAAGGCGCATGTGGTCGGGCTGTCGATGGGTGGGTTCGCCACGCTGCATTTCGGCTTCCGTCACGCCGCGCGCGCCCGGTCGCTGGTGGTGGCGGGCTGCGGGTACGGTGCCGAACGCGAGCAGCGGGACCGGTTCCGCGCCGAAGCCGAGGCGATCGCGCAGTTCATCGACCAGAACGGCATGCAGGTGTTCGCGCAGAAATACGCCTATGGCCCCACACGCGTACAGTTCGAGAACAAGAACCCGCGCGGTTTCGCCGAATTCAGGCAGCAACTGTCGGAACATTCCGCGCCAGGTGCGCGCAACACGCAGCTTGGGGTGCAGCGGGAACGGCCGTCGCTGTACGACCTGATCGACCAGATGAAGGCGCTGACGCTGCCCACGCTGATCCTGACCGGCGACGAGGACTGGCCATGCCTGCAACCCGGGCTGCTGATGAAGCAGCACATCAGCAGCGCGGCGCTGTCGGTGATGCCGAATTGCGGCCACACGATCAACATCGAGGATCCGGACGAATTCAATCGCATCGTCGCGAGCTTCCTGACGCAGGTCGATGCCGGCCGCTGGCCGGTGCGCGATGCGCGGGCGGTGACCGCCTCGATCACCGGGATGCGATAGATACGACCGCTTTTCCATCGCCTGTGTGACTGGACCCCGGCGACACGACGCGGCTAATTTCGGCCAATGCCTGTTAAAAACGGATGTGGCAACGGCCTGGCGCTGTTGCGCCGGGAGTGGATTCTGCTGCCGCCCCTGCTGGCTTTGACCGGCTGCGGTGCGTTTCTGTCCGCCAGCACCGCGGATGTGGCGGGCATCGCCAGTGCCGGTGCGGCGAATGCGGTCGGCGCGAGTGCGGCAGCCTCCACCGGGATCGGCCTGGGCATCGCGGCCGGTGCCAATGCCGGCCTGCAATACGTCGAGCGCGACGTGCATGGCGCCGAGCAGGACCGGATCGCGGAAGCGGCGGGGAAGCTGGACCAGGGCATGATCGGCACGTGGCAGGTCGTGCATGACATCCCGATCGAGCCAAACGAACACGGCGAGGTGATCGTTACCCGCGTGCTGGGCTCACCTGATTTCACCTGCAAGGAAATCGTGTTTTCGGTGGACACGGCGGACGGAAAGAAGGTGGACACGGCGGACGGAAAGAAGGTGTCCCGCGCCTTCTATACCGCGACGGTGTGCCGCGACGGCGATACGTGGAAGTGGGCGACGGCGGAACCGGCGACGGCCCGATGGGGCGCGCTGCAGTGACGGTGCGCGCGGTGCTGCCGCTGCTGACGGCGGGATTGCTGCTGTCGGGTTGCAAGGCCATTCCACAGATAACCGGGGCGCTGACCGGCGGCGCCATCGGCACGGCGACGGCGAGTCCCGCGGTGGGCTTCGCCGTTGGCGTGGCGACCGATACGGCGGTGCAGGCCGGGATGCGGTGGTTCGGCCGGTCACGCGCCAATGGCGAACAGGATGCGATCGCAAAAGTCGCCGGTTCGCTGGCCGTGGGACAGAAACACCCCTGGCACATCGATCACACGATCCCGTTCGGCAACGAGCATGGCGAGTTGTACGTGGTGCGGCAGATCGATACGCCGCTGACCGAGTGCAAGAAGATCGTGTTTTCGGTGGACGATGGCGAGGGAGCGGATCTGCACCGCTCGTGGTACGCCACCTCGGTTTGCCACCAGGCAGAGGGGTGGAAGTGGGCGCTTGCGGAACCTGCCGTCTCGCGCTGGGGATATCTGCAGTAGTTGCAGCCGCGGGTGCCGACTTCCGCCGACCGGGGCGAGGCTGCTATTCGGCTCTCTCCGGAGGGCGCTGTTCCGCCTGGCGCAGAAGCCGCCGGATCCGCCTGAGCACGACCTCGTGGCTGTAGGGTTGGGTCGGCATCGGGCCATCGCCGCAGACCTCCGCTGCCCTCTGCGCCGCGTTGGCGATACCTCCGGTGAGCAGAACGTTGATGCCGGTGGTGTGATGCCGGACCCAGGTTGCAAGCGCGAAACCGTTTTCGCGACCGCTCAGCACAGCGCTGGCGAAGACAAGGTCGATCCTGGTGCGGCCGGCCTCCAGCAGTGTCCTGGCTTCAGCCGCGGTCCCAGCCTCGTGAACACGATAGCCGCAGAGCCTGAGGTACTCGGCCAGAGGGGCGCGGACCAGCACATCGCTTTCCACGAGCAAAATGGCCGGGGAAGCCGGTTCGGCACTGGCGTGTGTCGTGAGATCGCCGTCCATGCACCGGCAACGACGATCAGGGCGGGGAGGTTCAGGCCATAATCCGCCCGAGGCAATCACTCGTCACCAAGCCCCGCACTGCGTCGCTGGCAAAGCAAGGTCCGGGCAACGGACAGCAGCTGCTGAAGATCGAACGGTTTCGGCAGAAACGGGCGCTGTCCGACATCGTACGCGGCGGGATTGCCGCTGACCAGTAGCACCCCGACACGCGGGTAGCGCGCCTGAACGTACTCAGCCAGCGCGATTCCGTCCTCCTCACCAGGCATCTGGATATCAGTCAGTACCAGTTGGATCCGGCGATCCGCCGAGAGCAGCCGCTTGGCCTCGGCAACGTTTGCCGACTCGAGCACGATGATCCCCTCCAGGCGCAGGAAGTCGGCCATCATGCTGCGCTGCAGGACGTCGTCCTCTACCAGCAGTACAGTGACAGGGGGTACCTGCTTTTGAGGCTCGTGCAGCGGCTGGAAGCTTGGCATGACGACGTTCTCGCCATCCTTGACAGTCTTTGCATATCACAATGTCGTTACTAAAGTCATATGGCAGATTTGTTGAAGTTAATGTTAATATGACGGGTCGTCCTGGTACGGCTCCCTGGCGAACTACTGTACCATTACCGACTCTCAAGGCGCTTTCGCCGCCCGAAATCATCGACGGATGATCCCAACCGGGGCTGAGCCTGATACCACTGTGGAAAGACGTGGATGGTCGGCCCGCGCGTCGCGCCGGAGGCGCGCCTGAAGACGGACTCCAGCCGGCCATCCAGGATTTTTCCTGATGGCGGCTGCAAAGAGACCCGGATGGCCCACCCATGTGGCCAGGCTCGACCCGGCCATGCGCGAGTTATGACGCTGACTGGCTGATCACGGGTCATACATGACGCGGGTCGGTATAAACCGATCCCTCTTTTGCCATGGCGAGGGGCTCGATCGCTCGCCGCAGAGCGTCGTGGCGGATCTGCGCCCGTCACGACATGGTATGCTGCGCCGGGTGTGCGGACGCACGCCGGTCGCCTCGTCGCGGCGCCCCCAGCGCCGGTCCGCATCCGGCGCAGTCTGCCCGCTCGGCAAGGTGCCCAACAGAGCGGGCAGACTGCGCTATGCGGCTGCTGCTTCCCGTGCCCCGCCGTAGTACAGCGTGATGGTGTGTGTCGCCTGGGCGAAGAACAACCATCGCTCCACGTAGATCCCGACTGGGACAACCAGCGCGGCGAGCACCAGCGCCACGCCGGTGGCGATGCCACTCCAGGCGAGGCCAATCAGCAACAGCACCACCGGCAACACGAACCCCACCATCAGCGCGATACGCCGCAGCCGGGCCGCGTGCTTGCGGGCGATGGCAAATCCCATTTCCCGCAACAGGAAGTTTTCCTGCGTGTTCGGCGATTCCAGCGACCGCACCGGGCCCAACGCGCCCAGACCGGTTGCGGTCTCCGCCGTCGTCGTGGTGCGGCCGTTGTCGATGGAGCGCCAGTAGGCCAGCTTCACGACGGCCGCGGTCACGCCAGCGATCAGCGCGATGATCGCCGCCGGACGCGCCGCGCCGATATTCCAGAACACCGCCACCCCGGCGGCCCAGGCCGCACCGGAAAACACTGCCAGCAACAGGAACACCGGCAGCACGAAGCTGTTGTTCCATTGGCGGATCGGCTTCAGCGACGCATAGATCATGGCCTGGCTGACCACCACCAGCAGCGCGCACACCGCAGCAACCAGCCCCAGGATGATCGTTGCCAGGGTGTACGCGCCGCCCGCCGCCCAGGCGGCGGCGAAACCAAGCGCCGGCAGGATGGTGAACAGCGACAGCACCGCCTCCCGCGACAGCCAGGAGCTGCGCCACTGCGAGACCGCCCGCCACGCGCGGCTGGGGCGGCCGAGGTGGAAGGTGGAGGCCAGCAGCCCGGCGCCACTCACCGCCAGGGCGATCAGGATCGCGATGACGCCGAACCACGGCGAGGTTGGCAGCAGGCGCGCTGCGTTGAGGATGCCAAGCCAGGCCAGCATGCCGTAGCCGACGCCGGAGGCGGTCGTCAGGAAGACGACGGAGAATTGCGGCTTCATCGCGACAACACCCGATCGATCCAGCGCAATACCGACGCGCCGGCGCCGGTTGTCGGCGGCGGTGCCTCGGCCGGCGGCGCGGCCTGGGTGCGACGGCGGGGCGGCAGGTATTTGTTCACCGGCCGGTAGCCCATTTCCGGCATCAGATCGAAGCCTTCACGCTCCGCCACCAGTTGCGACACGGCGCTGTCCGGATCGCCGAGGTCGCCGAAATGGCGCGCATTGGCCGGGCAGGTCTTCACGCAGGCGGGGACGCGTTCCTGTTCGGGAATGGTCTCGTTGTAGATGCGGTCAATGCACAACGTGCACTTGCGCATCACGCCTTCGTCCTCATCGAACTCACGCGCGCCGTACGGGCAGGCCCAGGAGCACAGCTTGCAGCCGATGCAGATATCGGCGTTGACCAGCACGATGCCGTCTTCCGCCCGCTTGTAGCTGGCGCCGGTGGGGCAGACGGTGACGCAGGCGGGTTGCTCGCAATGCAGGCAGGAGCGCGGGAAGTGAACCGTGCGGCTGTTCGGGCCGTTGCCGGCCTCATAGGTGTGCACGCGGTTCAGCCAGACGCCTTGCGGATGGTCCTGATAGGCGTCGAAGTCGGTCAGCGGTCCGGAATGGCCGGACGTGTTCCATTCCTTGCAGTTCACCGCGCAGGCATGACAGCCCACGCAGGTGTCGAGATCGATGACGAGGCCGAGCTTCTTGGTGCCCGGCGCGGGAATGCTGGTCATGGGGTTACTCCGCGGCGGGGACGGATGCGTTGTAGTGCAGGGTCTGCGGGGCGCGCGGCAGGCCGGGCGGATGATGCAGCGCGGCGGGGCGCGGCTCGGTTTCCGCCGGACCGTCGGCCTTTTCCACCCGCACGCGCAGGTCGTACCAGGCGGCCTGGCCGGTGACGGGATCGGCGTTGAGTTGCCGCCCGCCGGCGAGGAATTCCGAGATCACCTGGTTCAGCAGGAAGCCGCGCTGTGATTCCGGCGCGTCGTCCGCCAGGTTCCAGGCGCCGCGGCGCTTGCCGATGGCGTTCCAGGTCCAAACCGTGTCCGGGTTGACGCCTTCCATCAGTTTCACCTGACACTTCAGCCGGCCGTTGCGGCTGATCACCCAGACCCAGCCGTCGTCCTGGATGCCCAGTGCGGTGGCGGTGCCGCGGTGCATGTACAGGCGGTTGTGGCTGTGGATCTGCCGCAGCCACGCGTTTTGCGAGTGCCAGGCGTGGTACATCGCCATCGGCCGCTGCGTGACCGCGTGCAGCGGATAGGCGGCCTGTTCGGGCAGGGTCTGCTCGAACGGCGGATACCAGATCGGCAGCGGGTCGAAGTAGTGGCGGATGCGGCCGCGCTGCGAATTGGGCGGCTGCACCTTGCCATGGCCTTCGGCAGCGAGGCGGAATTTCTGCAGCGGCTCGCTGTAGAGTTGCAGCACGATCTGCGCGGTGTTGTCGATCAGGCCCAGCCGCTTGGCGTCTTCCAGGTACGCGGCGTTGGCGTGCTTGTAGTACAGCGCCTCCGGCGGATGGTGATAGGTCCAGAAGCAACCATTCTCCACGTAGCGCTGCAACTGGTCCGGGTTGGGGGCGCCGACGCCCTCCCCCTTGCCGTCCTCGCCGCGGAAACCGGCCAGCGGGCCGACGCCGGGCTTGCGTTCGTGGCGTGCGATGTAGTCGGCGTAGTCGCTGTAGGCGGCGCTGCCGTCTTCCTTGACGAAGCCCGGCAGTTTCAGCCGCGCACCGAGTTCCAGCAGCACGTCCTGGAACGGCCGCACGTCGCGGTCGGGCGGGAGCACCGGCTGGCGGATCGAATTGCCCGGCCCCTCCGCGCTGCCGATCGGGCGGTCCAGCAGGGAGATGCAGTCCCAGCGTTCCAGATAGGTGGTATCGGGCAGGATCAGGTCCGCATAGGCCACCGTCTCGGAGAAGAACGCATCCGAATAGATGATGTGCGGGATGCGATATTCGCCGGTCTGCGGATCCTTGTCGGCCATCATGCGCGCGGCCTCCCCGGGGTTCATCGAGGAGTTCCAGGCCATGTTGGCCATGTACATGAACAGCGTATCGATCGGGTACGGATCGCCGGCATGGGCGTTGGCGATCAGCGTGTGCATCAGCCCGTGCGCGGCGATCGGCGCGTTCCACGTATAGGCCTTGTCGATGCGCACGGCGCTGCCGTCGTCTTCCAGCAGCAGGTCTTCCGGTCCGCGCGGATTGCCCAGCGCCATGCCGGGCAGCATGGAGTCCGGCTTCGACCCCTTGCCCACCGGCTGCGGACCAGGCGGGATCGGCTTGGGGAACGGTGACTTGTAGCGCCAGGAGCCGGGCGTATCGACCGCGCCCAGCAGCATCTGCAGCAGGTGGATGGAGCGGCAGGTGTGGAAGCCGTTGGAATGCGCCGAGATGCCGCGCATGGCGTGCATCGCGACCGGACGGCCGAGCATCTTGTCGTGCCGGCGGCCGGCGGTGTCGGTCCAGGGCTGGTCCAGCTCGATCGCC
This sequence comes from uncultured Alphaproteobacteria bacterium, assembly GCA_963721065.1. Lineage (GTDB taxonomy): Bacteria > Pseudomonadota > Alphaproteobacteria > Acetobacterales > Acetobacteraceae > CAWBLP01. Next base: position 692,076 of record CAVRHO010000002.1, on the reverse strand, counting down.
TGGTTGAACGCGACGTCCGCCAGTTCGCGGGCGATGCGGCGGATCGTTGCGGCGGGAACGCCGCAGGTGTCCGCCACCACCTCCGGCGCGTAGCGGCCGTCCAGGTAGCGTTCGGCCAGCAAATGGAACACCGGGTAGGCGCGGCGGCCGTCCGGCAGAACGATCTCGCCGGCGATCTGCGGCTGCATGTCGGGCGTGGCGGCATCCATCGGCGCGGCCGTGACGCGATCCCAGGCCAGCGGCTTGCCGTCCTCATTGCGGACGAACAGCCCGTCATCGGCACCGCCGGGATTGCGCACCACCAGCCAGGCGGCGTTGGTGTAGCGGGCGAGGAAATCCAGATCGACGCGGTCGGCCAGCAGCAGCTCGTGCACCAGCGACAGCACGAACAGCCCGTCGGTGCCGGGGCGCAGGCCGATCCATTCGTCGGCGACGGCGGAGTAGCCGGTCTGCACCGGGTTCACCGACACGAACTTGGCGCCGCGCGCCTTCAGTTTGGCGATGCCGGTCTTGATCGGGTTGGAGTCGTGGTCCTCGGCGACGCCGAACATCAGGAAGTATTTGGCGCGCTCCCAGTCCGGATCGCCGAACTCCCAGAAGCTGCCGCCGACGGTGTACAGCCCGCCCGCGGCCATGTTGACCGAGCAGAAGCCGCCATGCGCGGCGAAGTTCGGCGTGCCGAACTGCTTGGCCCACCAGCCGGTGAAGGACTGGCTCTGGTCGCGGCCGGTGAAGAAGGCCAGCTTGCGCGGCTCGCTGGCGCGGATATCGCCGAGCCACTTGGTGGCGAGCGAGAGGGCTTCCTCCCACTCGATTTCCTTGAAGTCGCCGCTGCCGCGTTCGCCGGTGCGCAGCAAGGGCTTGGTCAGGCGCGCCGGGGAATAGTGGTTCATGATGCCGGCGGACCCCTTGCCGCACAGCACGCCCTTGTTCACCGGATGGTCGGGGTTGCCGTCGATGTAGCGGATGCGGCCGTCCTTCAGGTGGACGCGGATGCCGCAGCGGCAGGCGCACATGTAGCAGGTGGTGGTCTTCACGGCGTCGGCGATCGGCCGCGAGGTGTCAATCGTCTCGACCGGGCGCGCGAAGCCGCGTGTCCGCGTGGAAGGTGCTGCCAAATCCTTCTCCTCCACCGTGCGTTTGCTGCCTGCGGGATGTGCGGGTTCCCAAGGCTCGCCGGGATTGCTGATCGTCATTTTCGAGGTCGGACGCCCCGGTGGCTCCGTTGCGCCAGTCTGCCCCCGTGGAGAAGAGACTTCGACTCCACCCCCTGGTCATAGCAGATTGTTGTGTGCGGGCCAGGGTGGGGGCGACCGATATGGCGCCCCACTGGTGGCGTCCTCGGGGAGTCCCCGCGCTCCTTGGGGGTGACAGTCCCCGCGCCCTGTTGAGGGCGACGAACGCGCCGCCGCCGCGCCAGACCCTTGCGATACCGGGCCGTGGTGCTCAAAGTCCGGGGCAAGTCCAGTCCTTGGACCCAGGGAGAGATGGCATGCAATTCGGATTGTTCGGCGCCGCCACGGCGCAGCGCGGTGGACCCGATGTGGACAGCGCGGCCGGGTTCAAGGACTACATCGACTACGTCATCGAGGCCGAGGCGCTGGGCTATCACAGCACCTTCATTGTCGAACATCACTTCACCGGCTTCGGACAGGTGTCCGCCACACTGAATCTCCTGACCTGGATCGGCGCCCGCACCCGCACGCTGCGGCTGGGCACGGCGGTGATCGTGCTGCCCTGGCACAACCCGGTGCTGCTGGCCGAGCAGGCGGCGACGATCGACCTGCTGTCCGGCGGGCGGCTGGATTTCGGCATTGGCAAGGGATACCGGCACAACGAGTTCGTCAGCTTCCGCATTCCGATGGAGGAAGCAAGCGACCGTTTTGAAGAAGCGATCGATATCATCACGAAATCATGGACGTCGAACGAGCGGTTTTCGTTCCACGGCAAGTACTGGCAGTTCGACAACATCATCGTGGAGCCGCCCACCAATCAGAAGCCGCATCCCCCGTTCTGGCAGGGCGCCGGGCATCCGGACTCGATCCGGCGGGTGGCGAAGCGCGGGCATCACCTGCTGGTGGACCAGTTCTGCCCGATCGAGGTGGCCGGCGAACGTGTCGCCCTTTACAAGGCGGAGATGGAGAAGAACGGCTTCGACTATCACCCGTCGATGGCGGGCGTTGCGCGGGCGTTCTACGTGGCGCGCGATGCCGCGGACAAGGAGGCGGCGCTGGACCGCCGGGTGATGGCGCAGCGGCGGCTGACCGAGATCAGCCAACGGCCGGACGGCAACAACACCGCCAGCATCATGGCGTTCTCCGACACGCGCGCGGCGAGCGACGCCAGCGCGATGTACGGCAGCCCGGACGAGATCGCCCGCAAGCTGGAGACGCTGCGGGACATGGGCGTGGAATACGTGTTGCTGAACGGCGGCGGCACCTCGCGGGAGAACCTGCGCCGCTTCGCGCGGGAGGTCATGCCGGCGTTCCGCACCGAGCCGGAGCTGCGGCAGGCGGGGTGAGCGCGTGGGCGCGGCGGGAGCGGCACTGTGCCCGGGGGCTTCGGACTGGTTGGCCTGCGGCCCTTCGGAATGGGGCCCGCGGCCTTCGGAATTGGGGGTCTGGTCGAAGGCCGTCCGTACCGCATGGTGGCCGGGCTGGTCGAAAACCGTCCGGGCCGTGTGGTGGTGGCGAGACCGGTCGAAGGCGGGCCCTACCACGTCGTGGTCGGCGAAGGCCGGCCACCCACGGCTTTGTCATGCCGCAGGCATCCGGTGCACTCAGGTCCGACCGGGCGAATACGGATGCGTTCCGCATGACGCAGCCGTTGGTGGCCGGCCTTCGCCGACCACGACGTTGTTTGCTCTGCCGCCGCGTTGACCCGCTGCTTCAGGGCCCTGGCGCTAACAACAGGTGTTCCGGGCGGTAACCACCGGCGCCCCGGACGATACCAGCCGCAACGCTTTCACCACCGGCAGCGACAGCAGCAGAGCGGCAACACCAGCAGCAACGCCAACGCCAACAGCTCCAGCACCGGCACCAGCACCAGCACCAGCACCAGCACCAGCACCAGCAGCAACACCGCCGGTAACCACGGCAACGATAACTACGGCACCGATAACCAAAGCGACGACAACGACAGAAACAACAACCACAGCGAGGAGTGCCAGCCGATGTCCAACCGTGTCGCCATCGTGACGGGCGGCCTGCGCGGCCTGGGGCGCGCCATGACCCTCGGGCTGGTGCGCAGCGGCGTGCGCGTGCTCGCCGTCGGCCATATCGACAGCGACGTCGCCGAGGTCCAGGCACAACTCACCCCGCCGGAAGCCGACCGCCTCGCCTGCCTCGCGGCCGACATCCGCAAGCCCGCGGCCTGCGACCAGGTGCTGGCCACCTGCCTGGACCGTTTCGGCCAGGTGGACATCCTGGTGAACAGCGCCGGCCTGACCTTCACCACGATCTGGCCCGACCGCTTCCGCCGCGAAACACCCCCGAAGTTCTGGGAAGCCCGCGACGCGGTGATCCAGGCCGTGCTGGACACCAACTACATCGCCGCCGACCAGATGGCTCGGCGGGTCGCGCCGCTGCTGGTGAAGCAGGGATGGGGCCGCATCATCAACGTGACCACCAAGCTCGACACGATGAACCGGGTCGGCACCACGCCCTATGGCGCGTCGAAAGCAGCGCTGGAGATGGCCACCGAGGTCTGGGCCAAGGAACTCGCCGGCACCGGCGTCACCGCCAACATCGTCAATCCCGGCGCGGGCGCCAACACGCCCGGCATGGCGCAGGAAATGCGGGACTGGAGCCGCGAGGGCAAAGTCGCGCGCCTGGTGGAACCCGAGGAAATGGTGCCGCCGCTGCTGTTCGTGGTCTCACCCGAGGCCGATGCGGTGAACGGCTACCGGTTCGACGCGAACACCTGGGACGCGTCGCTGCCGCCGACCGAGGCCGCGCGGCGCAACGGAAGGCCGGCAGGATTTGTGCTGCATCCGCAGGATGTCGCCGCCTGGCCGGGGTAGTGCGGGCGTATAGCGTCGCATGACGCGATACGCCACACGCACCATCTACCCGTATGAAGATCCGTAACGTGGTGCATCGCGGGCTGCGTCGTTTCATCGAGCAGGATGACACCTCCGGCCTGCCTGCCGCAGCCGTTCCCAAGCTACGGAGGATGATCTCTTTCCTGCAGGATATGGCCGATGAGCATGAGCTACACGCCGTTCCAAGCTGGCGGGCGCACCAACTGACCGGCACACGGAAAGGCACGTGGAGTTTGGCGGTGACCAGGAACTGGCGCGTCACCTTCCAGGTGGATCACGCGGAAATCGAGATCATCGATCGAAACTACGAAGACTATCATTAGGAATACGCGGTCATGACCGAGACTACAGGCTTCCGCTTGAGAAGCCCCGCCCACCCGGGCGGGTTCGTCAGGACGGAGATCATCGAACCACTGGGTCTCTCGGTCACGGACGCCGCACAAGTGCTCGGCGTCACGCGGGCCGCCTTGTCGGCGTTTCTGAACGAGCGGGCTGCACTCTCACCGGACATGGCGATCCGAATCGACAAGGCGTTCGGTGTCTCGATGGAGACGCTCATGCGCATGCAGAACAGCTTCGACATCGCGCAGGCACAGAAGCGCAAAGGCGAAATCAGCGTGGCCCGCTACGTGCCGCCGGCTAGCCCCGCCCCGGCGCAATGAACTCCCACGGCGCGTATTCCTGGGTGATGTCGGTCTGCACCTCAACCAGCGCCGGCGATCCCGCAGCAAGCGCCTCGGTCAGTGCCTTGCGCAGACCGTCCGCGTCGCGCACCTGCCAGGCCGGCACGCCGAAGCTGCGGGCATAGGCCTGGAAGTCCGGGTTGCGCAGGCCGGACCCGGACTCGCGCCCGTCGAACAGCCGCCGCTGGTCGCGCAGCACGTTGCCGTAGGACGCGTTGTTGAACAGCACGGTCACCAGGTTGATCCCGTGCTGCATGGCCGTCGCCAGCTCCGACCCGCCGAACAGGAACCCGCCATCGCCGGTCAGCGCCACCACCGGCCGGTCCGGACACCCAACCTTCGCCCCCAGCGCCGTCGGGAAGCCCGCACCCAGTGTGCCGGAGAAGCCCGACGTGACCAGCGACCGCGGCGTGTGGAACGGGAAGCCGAACCAGGAGACATAGCCCGCCTGGGTCATCTCGTCGCACAGGATGCCGTTCTCCGGCAGCACGTCGCGGATCGCCTGCAGAAACGACATCTGCGGCTGCACTTTCTGGATCGCTTCCGCCGCTTCCGCCTTGGCGCGCGCGATGGTCTCGGCACGGGCGGCGTCCTCGCGCGGCGCCACCGCCGCGGTCAGGGCGCGCGCCGCATCGACGGTGTCGGCGACGATGCCGATATCCACCTTCAGCCGCCGCATCTCCGCCGGGTCGATGTCGATGCGGGCGATCTTCAACCCCGCGGGCAGACCGCCCCAGCGCAGGGTCGGCACCTCCAGCCGGGTGCCGAAGGCGATCAGCAGGTCGGTCTGCTGCCACAACCGGTAGGCCGCGGCGATGCTCAGGCCCAGCGGATGCCGGTCATCCACGATGCCGCGCCCGTTGCGGAACGACACCACGGGCGCGCCGATCTTCTCCGCCAGGGCGCGGATCTCCGGCGCGGCATGCAGTGCGCCGCCGCCCACCCACAGCATCGGCGCCCGCGCACCCTCCACCAGCTTCGCCAGCGCGGCGATCTTCGCCGTGTCCGGCACAGGGTTGGGATGCAGCGGCAGCGGGTCCTGCGGGGTGATGTCGGCCACCGCCGGGAACTGGTCCCAGGGCATTTCCAGCGCCACCGGGCTGCGACGGCCGGACAGCATCTCCTGGAACGCCCGCGCCACCAGATACGGCGCCTGGTTCGGATGCTCGATCCGCTCGGCCCATTTCAGCAGGGTGCGCAGCGTCGCCAACTGGTCCGGCAGTTCGTGCAACGATCCGCGCAGCTTGCCGATCATCGCACTCGGCACCTGGCCGGTCAGGCACAGCACCGGCGCGTTCACACCCCAGGCGGTGGCCAGCGCCGCGGTGGTGTTCAGCACGCCCGGCCCCGGCACCACCGAATACACCGCCGGCCGCCCGGTCGCGCAGGCATAGCCCAGCGCCATGTAGGCGGTGGTCTGCTCGTGCCGGGCATTGATCAGGCGCAGGCTGTTGGACGCGCGGGCGAAGGCGTCGAACAGGCCATAGACCTGCACGCCCGGCAGGCCGAACACGGTATCGATGCCGTGCCGCAACAGGCTGTCAACGATGGCGTCGCCGCCGGTCATGCGTGTCATGAACGAGCCCCTGTCAGTGCAGCCCCATTTCCGAGGCGCGGTGCCGGTACTGCAGCGCCACCAGCGCGGCCTTGGCCGGACGCATGATCAGCACCGCCAGCGGGATGGTGACGACCGGCCAGATCACCGCATGAACCCACAGCGGCGGAGCGAAGCGGAATTCCACCCAGAAGGCGAGCGTGACGATGATCGCGCCCAGCACCAGGATGGCCCCCACCGCCGCGCCGTCACCCGCATCGCTCTCCCGCAGGTCCAGGCCGCAGACCTCGCAGGTCTCGCGCAGTTCCAGAAGGTTACGGAAAAGCCTGCCGCGCCCGCAGCGCGGGCACCGGCAGGCCAGTGCCGCATGCCAGACGGAGACGGCCGGTTCGGCCATGCGCCGCTACCCCGCGGTAACTGCGCCGGCGCCGTACCAGTAGATGCAGGTGAACAGGAACAGCCACACCACATCGACGAAGTGCCAGTACCAGGCGGCGGCCTCAAAGCCGAAGTGGCGTTCGGGCGTGAACTGCCCGCCGCGGGCACGGAACCAGCAGACGATCAGGAAGCAGGTGCCGACGATCACGTGGAAGCCGTGGAAGCCGGTTGCCAGGAAGAACACCGACGGATAGATGCCGCCGCCCCAGAAATGGAAGGGCGCGCTGGAATACTCGATCGCCTGGCAGCAGGTGAAGGTGATGCCCAGCAGGATGGTCAGGCCCAGGCCGGTCAGCAGGCTCTTGCGGTCGTTCTCCAGCAGCGCGTGGTGCGCCCAGGTGATCGTGCAGCCGGACAGCAGCAGGATCATCGTGTTGAGGAACGGCAGGTGGAACGGGTCGAAGGTGATGATGTTGCTGGGCGGCCACACCATCTGGCCGTTGCCCTGGGTCTCCGGGAAGATCAGGAAGTTGAAATAGGCCCAGAAGAAGCCGACGAAGAACATCACCTCACTGGCGATGAACAGCATCATGCCGTAGCGCAGGCCCAGGCGAACGATGGGCGAGTGGGCGCCGGGCGTGCGGCTCTCGCGGATCACGTCGCGCCACCACATGAACATGGTGAACAGCACGATGACCGCGCCGATCACCAGCATCGTCCAGCTACCGTAATGCGCGACGAAAATGATGCCGAGCACGGTGCAGAGGCCACCGAGCGCGCCGACGATCGGCCACGGGCTGGGATCGACGAGGTGGTAGGGTTGTTTCAGCCCCGAGTTCTCGAAAGTCGGGGCATGGTGGTCCATCGTGGCGCCGTGCGCGTCGCTGCTCATTACGTCATCCGTCCCCAAAGCGGCCGGGTATGTCCGCCCGGCGCGGCCACGGCATCATCACGAAATCAGGCAGCAGTTCAAGGGGCGACGCAGGGAAATGGGGAAGATCGGCTGCCAGACAAGGCATTTCGCTCAGGTCGGGGTGCAGGACCGACCGGTTCTTTCGTGCACCGGGCGGATGCGCCTCGCATCGCCGGCCGGAGTCGGCCGGCGCCGCCCCTACAACTGTCCGGCAATCTGGTCGGCCAAACGGCCCAGGGCTCGGCTCATGGCCTGAGCGACGGCGTCCGGCTGGGTGGAGCCCGCATCGACGTGCACGGTCGCGGTCCGGCTGAGCACTTCCCTGGGCGGATTCCCGCGCCCCATCGACCAACCGGTCTCCAGCGTCACCCGGCCGGATGCGTCGGCGCCGAACTGCTGCACGTTCAGGATCAGCACCTGCACGCCGCCGGGCGGCTCTGGCGCGCCGGGGCTTACGACCGACTTCTCACCCAGCCGGTCCCCCAGGTCGTCCGTCAGGGTCTGTCGGATCAGCCCCTTCAGCGGCGCCGCCCAGCGATTCTCGCCCATCACCTGCACCTGGGCGCCCGGCCCCTCCAGCACCATCGGCAACCGGTCGAGCGCGGGGGGCAGGTGCACATCGCGGACCTGGATCGGCTTGCCTTTCAGCGTCGCCGGTGGTCCGCCGGCCGGCGGCACGGCCTGCAAGGTGTAGAAGTGGGTCGGCGGACTGGACCCGCACGCCGCCAGCAGCAGCGGAACAGCCAGGATCAGGACGGTGCGTCGCATGGTTCTTATCCTCCTCGGCCGTGCAGCAATGCCGCCGGATGCCGGTCCAGATAGTCCGCCAGCGCACGCAGGCTGCGGGCTGCCCGGCTGACCTCGTACAGCGTCTCGCCGATGCTCGCCGTGCCTGGCGCGTTGCGGGTGAACTGGTTGTTGCTGACCAGGCTGCGGGCCGACCGGGCCGCCTCGTCCGCCTGGTGCGCGGCCTGGCGCAGTGCCTGCAGGATCGGGCCGACCTGGCCTTTCGCGCTGCCGGTCACCTGCTCGATGTTGGCCATTGCCTTGTGCAGGTCCTGCAGGCTTTGCGTCAGCGCGGGCGATTGGCTCAAGCCGGCCAGGCGCTGCGTCACCTGGTTGATGTTGCCGGCAATCTGGTCCAGCGGCAGCGCGTTGATCTTCGCCGCGATGCCGTTGATCGCCGAGGTCGCGTTGTCCACGGTGGTCAGGATGCCGCCCAGGCCGGATTCGGGCCCGGTCGGCAGTTCCGGCGGCTGGCCGCTGCCCAGGCTGGCCTGCTTCGCGCCGGACACGAAGGCGAGCTTCACGGTCTTCCCACCCACCAGCGGAACCGTGCTGCCCAGGGTGGCCCGCATGCCCTGCGCCACCAGCTTGCGCATCAGTGCGTCCATCTGCTGGCGGGGATTGCCGGACCAGCTCTTCTTGCCGGCCAGCGCGATTCGCCAGGGCTCGATCCCCAGCGTCACCACCTCATCGAGCCGGCCGTTCGCCGGATCATACTGCAGCCTGCTGTCGATGACCGCGCCGACCTGCTTGTTCATCAGCATCACCGGAGAGCCGTCCTTCAGGCCGCCGGCATCCGAGGCATGGAACACCGCGCGATAGCTGACGCTGTCCGTCCCGGCGGCGTGTTCGGCACGGTCTTTCGACCGGTACAGCGGAAACTTGCTGCCATCCTTCGCCACCGGGCCGGCGGCCGGGCTGTCGGGAGTCTCGAAGCCCACCGCGCCCTGGAACAGCGCCGGCAGTGAATGGAACTCCAGTTGCGGACCGCCGCTTGCCAGCGACAGTTGCACCGCCCCCGCGTCCCAGAACCGCGTTCCGGTGTGGATCAGTTGGTCGTAGGGGGCATCGACGAAGATATCGATTCGGAAGTGCTTGTGGTCCTTCTCCAGCGTGGCGTCTTCCACCTCGCCGACCTTCATGTCGCGATAGCTGATGACCGAGCCGCGGGTGATGGTGCCAAGCTGCGAGGCCTGCAGCACGTAGTGCGTCCCCTTGGTGTTGTTGGCGTTCACCGGCCGGCGGCCCAGGCCGACATAGTGGTCCTGCGTCGGCCCAGGATGCGGTTCCACGCCGATATGCGGCCCGGTGATCACCGATTTCACCGAGGCGAGGTCGGTGATGCTGGGGTGCCCCGCGATCCAGAACCGCGTGCCGGGCCCGAGATGGCCGGCCATGTCGGGGTTCATCTGCAACGTCGCCTTGACGTGGCGCAGGTCCTTTTCGAACGTGACGGTATCGACCTGGCCGACCGTTGCGCCCTCGTACTCCACCTTGGTCTGGTTGGCCTTGATGCCGCCCGCGGTCGGGAAGATGACGGTGACGCTCGGGCCGGTGCTGGTGACCTGCTGAAAGCCGAGATAGGCGACGATCGCCAGCGCCGCGATCGGCACAGACCAGATCCAGCCGGGCCACCGGCTGTGCTTCTCCACGGCCTTCCTGTTGACGTCGCTCGTGTCGCCCGTCGCATCGTTGCCGTTACGGTGGTCGCTCATGCCGCAGGCCCCCGGTTCGGGCGTGGACCGGGCAAGCGGCGCCCGAGCCCCGCCGTCACCGCCGCGCGGCTACCGGGGCGCAACGCCCGGCGGGATTCGTACCCACCGCTGCAGGCATCCGGTCCCTCGCACCAGGCGACGACGCCGCGCTCATGCGGGGGCAACGGATGCCGTACGGCTTCGCAGTCGGGACAAGCAATGACCATCACCATGCATTTCGGCTCTACACGCGCTTGAATGTGCCAGAAACGCAACCGGCCGCATCGGGTTGCCGTTCCGCTTGCCGGTCACGCTGCGGGGGTTTCAACGCATTCCGCAGTGCCATCGGCGCAGGGTGACGGTCACAAGCGCGTCAGACCGGCGCGTCCGCATGTGGGTGATCGGGCCCCGGCCCCGCCGCGCCCTGCCCCGGCCGGCACCGCCGTGCAGCCTTGATCTCCACATCTCCTGAAAAACCTGTAAGCTCCCGCCGGAAGATGCACATGTACACCCCTCGCGAGACCCTTTTTTCCTCTGCCCTGCCCGGATGCGTGACCGCATGATGGCATTCGACGTCCGCCTGTATGAGCGCATCGGCTCCACCAACGATGAGGCGCGCCGCCTGGCCCTGGAGGGTGCCGCCGCAGGGACCGTCGTCTGTGCCGATGAGCAGACGGCCGGCCGCGGACGGCAGTCGCGCAGTTGGTACAGCCCACCGGGCAATCTGTACCTGTCGGTCCTGCTGCGCCCGGAGGTTGGTGCGTCGCGGATGACCGAACTGGCCTTCGTCGCCGCACTGGCCGTTGCCGATACCGCCGATACCCTGTTGCCGTCCGCGGTGCGGACCAGTCTGAAATGGCCGAACGACGTGCTTGTGAACGGCGCCAAGATCGCCGGCATCCTGCTGGAACAGATCGGCGACGCACTGGTGATCGGCATCGGCCTGAACATCCTGCATGCCCCGGAGCGCGCGAGCTACAAGGTCACCACGCTTGCCTCCTGTGGCGGACTCGCCACGGTGGACGGTGCGCGAACGATCCTGCTGGACCGCCTGGCGAAGCAACTCGCGGTGTGGGAGGAAGACGGCTTTGCGGCGGTGCGCGCGGCGTGGCTGGTGCGCGCACATCCGGTCGGTGCATCGCTGCGGGTGACGCTGGGCGGGAAGGCGTTGGTCGGCGACTTCGTCGGGCTGGATGAGGCGGGGGCGCTGCTGCTCGACACGCCGGACGGCCGGCACCGAATCGTTGCGGGCGAGGTGGCGGCCTGAGTGGCCGGCCGCCACGCCCGGCGCGTTACCCCCGCCCGGCCTGTTACCCCCGCCCGGCCAGGTCTTCCTCGAACCGAACCGACACCGCGGCGCTGGCGATCACCGCCACGTCCGAACTGGTTTCATCCGGAACATCCAGCCCGCCCTTCACCACCCGGACCGTCGCCTTGCCGTGCGGCAGAGACGCCTGCACCGCCGCGGCATCCACCTTGTCGGGCTGCTGCACGCCGATGGTCACCTCCACCAGCATGGTCTTCGAATCCAGTCCCAGCGACCGGATCAGGCTGAGCGAGCTGTGGTGCAGCGCGTCCTGCACCGCGCGCAGCGCCGCCTTGGTGTAGTTGCCGCCGTGCAGGTCGTTGCCGGTGCCCAGTTCCAGAATGACTCGCTTGCTTGGCATCTGCCGCCTCCTTACGGAACGTCCAGCCGCACCACGGCGGCGGCCTGTGCGAGCACCGTGGCGCCGGTGCCCGCGTCGTTGGGGATTTCCAGCCCGCCTTCCACCACCGTGACCGTGCCGGTGCCGTGCGGCAGCACATCCAGCACCGCCTGCTTGTCCACCTGGTCCGGCTTCGGCACGCCGATCGTGACCTCCACCCGCATGGAATCCACGTCCTTGCCCAGCGCGTTGGCGACGCTGAGCGAGTTGTGCCACAGCGCGTCGCGCAGGGCGCGCACCGCGGCCTTGGTATAGTCCACGCCGCGGATATCGGTGCCCATGCCGATCTGCAGCACCATGCGTTTGAGGGCCATGTCAGCTTGTCTCCCTGGCAAGTTCGATGAGCGCGCGGAGGTATTCCTCGCCGGACTCCACCCACAGTTCGTCGCCGATGCGGCTGCGGAAGTCGTAGGCGCGAAGCTCGAAGTCCGCCATGCCGTCGAATTCGTCCAGCCAGTTGCAGATGGCGCCCAGCTCCGCATACAGCCGGCTGTTGCGCAGCGCGCGCACTTCCGAGGCAAGTTGCTGAAGGTGGCGCGCGACCTCGGCGCTGTGCCGGTCGGACGGGTCGGCGTCCACCTTGCGCAGGCGTGCCTCGGCGGCGTTGTCCAGTTCGATGGCTTCGCGGGGATCGTCTTCGGTCACCACTTGCTCCGTGTCCGGCCCTTGGGGATGGCATAGCCGGGCTGCCTGGGCGGCGGAAGAGGGGGGGGCGTTCCGGCTGGGGGAGCCCAGGGTGGGCCGGTCTGGCGGGCGGCCGGTGGTTCTCAACCCGGTGGTTCTCAACACGGAGAATGGGGAAGGCCGCGGTGGGCCACGGAGGCCTTTCGGGGTGGTTGCGGCTGCGGTGGCGGGGGCCCGGCGGTGCGGTTGCGGGCGGGGCGGGCGGTTGCGGGCGGGGCGGCGCGGGCGACGGTGGAATCACGATGGCGGGGCCGCCCTGGGGAGGGCCCCGTGCATCGCGCGGCGTGCCTGTCGCGCTCAGGGTGGGCCGGTGCCCGGCGCCGGCAGGGCGTATGGCGGCGGGGACAGCCCGGCGGGCCGCGCGTTCGGCCGCGCGATGGCGGGGAGCGGCAGGCAGCGCCGCATTATGCGGCGGAAGAAGCCGGCGAGGTTGCCGCCGTACTCGGCGATGGCGTGCCGAAGTTCTTCCCAGCGGGCGTGTCCCAACTGGCCTGGGGTGAGGCCCAGGTCATCGCAGATATCGGCGAGGACGGCACCGATCGGGCGGCGGCGAACCTCGGCGGCGAGTTCCTTCATGGTGGGCAGGTACATCCCATTCGGCGCTGCATCCTGCGTCACGCGGCGCGGTTCGGTGCGGCGGGCGGCGCCGGGCTGGCGTGGGGATGGCGTGCGGACCGCCGGTGGCGTCACGTCGCGGCCGGTGGCGGCGCGTTGCAGCAGGAACCGGTAGAGCGCGTCGGCGCGGAGCAGGCCGCGCATGATGCGGGCCAGGATCACCGTTCTGTCGCTGGTGCCGAAGCTGGTCGGCGCGCGGAGGATGGCGGGCGCGGCCTGGTTCTGGAGGGTGGTGGCGAGGTCCCGGCCGAAGGTGATGAGGAAGCGGAGCATGCCGAGCAGGGCGGCGATGCGGGGCGGCACGGCTGCCCGGGCCGGGTCCTGATGGGCCCCGGCTTGGGAGATAGGCTCGGCGGTGGCGGCCGGGGCAAACATGAACAAAAAAAGAACACAAACGATGCGACGTGTCAAGGAATAATTTCGCCGGCGACGTTGCAGAAGAACGCGCCCTGCGAGCGGGGCATACGGGACCCTCACTCGCGACACGGCGAGAGATCTGTTTGCGCCGCGGTTGACCCCGGAACCCGCGCCCGCCTCACACCGGATCGAACTCACGATCCTTCTTCGGCGTAAGCTCATAGGGCAGCGCAAAGCCCGGCATCGCCTTCAACCGCTCGGCCCAGGCCTGCAGATGGTGCCACCGTTCGATCGCGAACCCGCCCTCGGCCATGAACACCATCCGCCCCCAGCAGCCGATATCGGCGATGGTGCAGCGATCGCCCACCAGCCACTCGCGACCGGACAGGGATCGGTCGATGAACTCCAGTGCCCCCTCGGCGAGCGGACGGAAATAGTCCATCACCGCAGGATCGACCCGGCGAAACCGGCTGTAATGCCGCACCTTGGCAACGTTGGTGATCGCATCCGATTCCCAGGACAGCCACTCCCGCGCGCGCCAACGCTCCTGCTCCGTCGCGCCCTCGAAATGCCCCGTGGTACGCGCCAGGTAGTCCAGCACCACGTTGGACTGCAGAATGGTCAACCCGCGATGCCGCAACGCGGGCACCTGGGCGTAGCGGTTGATTGAAAGATACGCGGGTGATCGCTGCACGCCCACCTTCAGGTTTACCGTGCGGAAGGAAAACGGCAGGCGTGCGAGCGACAGGTACAGCATCGGCTTGTAGGTCGAGCTGGATGTGAAACTGCCATAGATCGTCAGCCGCTCATGGGAAAGCGGTGGCTCGACGTTTACCGCGTAACGCGCGAAATCGCTTTCCGTGCCGCTCATTTACCCGCGCCCTGCTGCCTGGAGAGAGGCAAACCCGGATTTCAATCTGGATTTGGTTGTTCCCTATATCCGATCCAGCAGGTTGAGGACAGAGCGGGCCGACGTTCATGGTTCACCCGGCGGTTGACAAAAATAACGGGGCTCTCCGGCTCAAGTTCAACCGCTGCCTGAAGTTCGAATGCCACCGTTGGACGATGACATCGGTCGCCGGGTTGTTCGCCTTCCGCCAGCGCGACGACGCGCTCGGCCTGACCGGGATGGCCGAGCTTGCTGCGGGTCTGAAACCTGCCCACAATCCGCTCGAGCAGCGGCTGGTGAGGCCGCCGGATGGCAAACAGGGGCTGAAAATCACCAGGGGAACAATCAATGAAAGCTTATCTTTTTGGTTTTTTCGAAATCAACGATCTCGAAAAATATCACAAGAGCTACGTCGAGCCGGCTTTGGCGTTAATCGCGAAGTACGGCGGCAAACCTCTAATCGTTTCCGATGAACATGTAACGAAGGAAGGGCGGCTGCCGGACGGACGACTGGTGGTGATCGAATTTCCGGACATGAGCGCCGCGGAGGCGTTCTGGCATGATCCGGAGTATCAGCCGCTCAAACCCGTAAGGCAGGCATTGACCAGATCAAATCTGGCGTTCGCGCATGGGTTCGATCCGCCGGGGTAATCCTGGGCAAAGTATAACCCACCACCGTAAGACGCGAAGCGTCACTCTGGATCCGGTCCCGCGACCGGCTAACGCGATGCCGGCTTCGCCAGCGGTTCCAGGGCCTGCATGATCGCGGGGATGAATTCCGCAACGATGGGGTGGATAATGCATCGCGTGCATCAGTGTCGTGTAGGGCGCCGTCGCATACACGGTGTCGAGCACACAGTGGATCGCCTCGTCGCCGCTGGTGCCCAGGAACGATGCGCCCGGCACTTCCCGCGTGTCGATGCGATTTCGAACGGACCAGTGTTCGTGCGATGGAACCACCTTCCCTTCCCACCGAACCACCTTCCCTTCCCACCCGGGTGATGCACATGGCCGGCATCATCGGCTGCCGTTCAGGAATCGACGAAAGACGTCGACAGCCTCTCGGTATTGGCGCTCGACATGCTGGCGCCCGTAGCACTCTGATGCGTCCAACCTGCTCGGGCGTATCTTATCCTCTTGCAGCATGGCACGCAGGAGTCCGTGAGTGCGATGACAGGAATGGCAAACGTCGGCTCGTCGCGCGTGCTTGAATCGGGTTCACGGTCGCTGCCACAAAAAAGGCTGGCCTGCGAACTGAAGTCCGCAGGCCAGCCATGCAGCGCTACAACGAAACCAGCGACAATTACTTCGCCAACTCCGCCACCTTTACCTTCGACCCCTTGAACGCCGGCATCACCTCCTTCGCGAACCGCTCCAACTGCTCCAGCGCTTCGGACTTCGGCACCCCCACCGACAGGCTGACGGAGATGCGCTCCAGCGCCGGATACTTCTCCTCCAGCTTCTTCAGATGCGCGATGATGTCGTCCGCCGAACCGGTCAGGAAACCACCGGACGCCACCGCGTTCTCGATGTTCGGCAGGTCGGCGGTCGGCGCGCGCTTCGGGTCGCGCATGATCGCGATCTGCTCCTCGGTCAGCGCGCGCACCAGGCGCAGCTCGCCGAACATCTTCATGTTCTCTTCGTAGTATTTCTTCGCCCGCTTGATGCCCGCTTCCTTGCTGTCGGCCATGTAGAAGTGGAAGCCGAAGCACAGCCGCTCACCCAGCTCGATATGCTTGCCCTGCTTGGCGTGCGCCTGCTGCCAGCCCAGCACCACGTTGTGCATCGCGCCGCCCTCGGCGGAGCCGCCGCCCACCATGCCCTGGATACCGTGCTTGGCCATGAACTCCATGGCGCGGGCGGACCCGCCCTGGATCGGCTGCCAGCACTCCACCGGCCGGCGCAGCGGGCGCGGCACCAGGGTCAGTTCCTTCAGCGTATAGCCGCGGTACGGCACCTCGGGCGGCAGCGTGTAGTGCTTGCCCTTGTGACTGAACTGTTCCTCGTTGAACGCCTTGAAGATGATATCGACCTGCTCCTCGAACAGCTCGCGGTTGGCCGGCTGGTCCAGCAGAGGGGAGCCGAAGGTCTCCACCTCCCGCGTGTGATAGCCGCGGCCCAGACCGAACACGACGCGCCCGTTGCTCAGGATGTCCGCCATCGCGTAGTCCTCGGCCAGCCGCAGCGGGTGCCACATCGGCGCAATGTTGAAGCCGCAGCCGATCTTCAGGTTCTTCGTCACGTGCGTCAGGTGCAGCGCCATCATCAGCACGTTGGGAATGCACTCGGTCCCCTCGCGCTGGAAGTGGTGCTCGGCCATCCAGAAAGCGTTGTAGCCCAGCCCGTCCATCAGAACCGCCATGGACTGCGCCTTGTCCAGCGCCGTCGCCAGATGCTCGTTGGAATAGCGCCGGTCGTTGATCGGCGTGCCGCCATAGCCGACATTGTCCAGATCGACATGGCCCGCATACAGGCTGTCGAATTTCGTGATCATTGCCGCATCCTCCCTGGAAGCAGGTTGTCTGACGGCATGGTAGGCCCTGGGCGGGCGGTGGCAACAGGCGGGGCCGGAAGATGCGCAACCGGCGGCGGCCCGCGCAACCGGGGGAATGTTCACGCGGTCGGATGTGGGCTGCTGATCCCACCTGCAGCGGCTGCACCTGACGTAGCGAGATTGAAGGCTGCAAAGCCGGGACCTCAGGCCGTCGCCGGCGTCAGCCGCATCGGCCGCCGGTCACGCAGCACCAGTGATCCCACCACCACCAGGTTCGCCAGGTTGAACACCACCCCCGCGGCAAACGCCGGCGCGTACAGCCCGTAATGGTCGTACAGCACACCGCCCAGCCAACTGCCGAACGCCATGCCGCCCATCGCGGTGAACAGCAGCGTCGGCACCCGCCAGCTTGCCTCGGCCGACGGAAACAGCTCCCGCACGGCCAGCGCATAGGACGGGATGATGCCGGAAAAGCCCAGCCCGAACCCGGCGGCCACCGCGAACAGGCCCGCCTCGTTCTGCGTCACCAGGAAGCAGGCGATCGCCACGCACTGGCAGGCCGATCCCGCCAGCACGCTGCGCAGCCCGCCATAGCGGTCGCCGAACCAGCCCCAGAACTGCCGGCTGGCGAAGGCACAGGCCAGCAGCACCGACAGCATCGCCGCGCCCGTGGTCGCGGAGATACCCAGGTCGGTGCAGTACGCCACCAGGTGGGAATACGGCAGCGCCATCGGCACGCAGCAGAAGAACCCAGCCAGGCACAGCATCCCCTGCACCAGGTTGGGCGGCAGGCCCAGCGGCCGCACCGGCAGCGGCGCGATGCCACCCGCGGCGCTCAGTGGCAGCGGGTCGGGCGCCGGCCGCAGGGCGAACAGCGTCAGCGGCAGGATCAGCAGCAGTGACGCCGCGGCGAACAGCAGCATCGTGCCCTGCCAGCCGAACGCATCGAACCCGCGCTGGAACAGCCGCGGCCAGACGATGCCGGCGATGTACTGGCCGGATGAAATCAGCGCCAGCGCGGTGCCGCGGCGGCGGTCGAACCAGCGGCTGACATAGACCATCAGCGGCGCGTACAGCGCGCCATTGCCCACCAGCCCGATCAGCAGCCCGTGCCCGACATACAGGCCCCAGAGACTGCCGCTGGCCGCCACCGCCAGCCCCGCCGCCGTCATCACCCCGCCGATGCTGGTGGTCACGCGGATGCCGATGCGGTCCGCCACCAGGCCCATCAGGATGCCGCCCAGCCCGGTGCCGATCCAGGTCAGCGACCCGGCCAGCGCCACCACCGAGCGGTCGGCGCCCAGCGTCGCCTCGATCGGCTTCAGCCCCACCACCACCAGCAGCGGCGCACCGAACCCCACCGCCAGGATCGCCAGCGCAACGCAGGCGGCGATCCAGGACCCGCGGCTCTCGATGCTGTCGCTGTGGTGACTCCAGACACCGGTATCCGGCATGCCCGTGGCTCCCCCTGATCGTCGTCGCCCGCCGCGGGTTTTCGGGGCAGGATGGCCGACTTATAAGCAGCAGTATGGTCCGGCGCCGACCCGCCGGAAAGGGAGAGCAGTTGCATGAGCGAACCGACCGGCCCCTTGAAGGGCCTGCGCGTCTTCGACCTGACACGCGTGCTGGCGGGCCCGACCTGCGCGCAGATGCTGGCGGACCTCGGCGCCGACGTCATCAAGATCGAGCGCCCCGGCGCCGGCGACGACACCCGCGGCTTCGCCCCGCCCTATATGCCGAACACCAAGGAGAGCGCCTATTTCGTCGGGGTGAACCGCAACAAGCGCTCGCTCACGCTGGATATCGCCAAGCCGGAAGGCCAGGAGATCGCCCGCAAGCTGATCGCCGATTGCGACATCCTGGTGGAGAACTTCAAGGTCGGCGCCCTGGCGAAATACGGTCTGGGCTATGAGCAACTGCACGCGCAGTTCCCGCGCCTGATCTACTGCTCCATCACCGGCTTCGGCCAGACCGGCCCCTATGCGCCGCGCCCCGGCTATGACTCGCTGATCCAGGCGATGGGCGGCGTGATGAGCCTGACCGGCGAACCCGACGGGCTGCCGCAGAAGGTCGGCGTGCCGGTGGCGGACCTGTTCGCCGGCCTGTACGGCTGCATCGGCATCCTGGCGGCGGTGCGTCATCGCGACCAGACCGGGCAGGGCCAGCAGATCGATATCGGCATGCTGGACACGCACGTCGCCTGGCTCGCCAACCAGGGCATGAACTACCTGGCCACCGGCGAAAATCCGGCGCGTCTGGGCAACCAGCACCCCAACATCGTGCCCTACCAGGTGTTCCCCACCCAGGACGGGCACATGGTACTGTCGATCGGCAACGACCCCACCTTCAAGCGCTTCTGCGAGGCCTTCGCCCTGACCCACCTGCTGGAGGACGCGCGCTTCGCCACCAACGCCGCACGGGTGGAGAACCGCCAACTGGTCACCGATACGCTGACGCCGGTGATGCAGCAGCACCCCACCAAATGGTGGATCGACAAGCTGGAGGCGCTGAAAATCGGCTGCGGCCCGATCAACAAGCTTTCCGAGGTGTTCAGCGACCCGCAGGTGGTGGCCCGCGGCGCGGTCGTGGAGATGGACCATACCTCCGGCGAGCGCATGAAGCTCATCGCCAACCCCGTGCGTCTCTCCCAGACCCCGGCCGACTACCGCATCGCGCCCCCGCTGCTGGGCGAGCACACCGACCAGGTGCTGCGGGAGCGGCTCGGCCTCGACGAGGCCGGGCTGGCGACATTGCGGGAGAAAGGCGTGATCTGACGCCGGATCACGCATCCTCTTTCGTTGCGTCGGACGGAGCCGCCGGCGGCGGTTCCTCGTCGCCCAGAGCCGTGCGCAGGGCCTGGACCAGCGCCTGTTCGCGGTAGGGGCGGCTGAGCAGCGGAACGTCCGACAGCGCGGAGACACCCTGGGGGAACAGTTCCGGCGAACCGGAAACCAGCACGATTCTCAGCTGCGGCCAGCGGGCGCGCACGACACAGGCCAGTTCCGTGCCGCCCATCCCGCCCGGCAGCCTGACATCGCTGAACAGCAGGTCGAACGGTTCGCCGAACCCCAGCAGCGCCAGCGCAGCCGACGCGGTCGCCACGTCGCGGGTCCGGTAACCGAGTTTCGTCAGTTGGTTGACGACGCTCCGACGCAGGCCGGGATGGTGTTCCACCACAAGCACACGCTTGCCGATGGGCAGGATTCCCGGCTGCTCGTCGGGGGCTTCATCCGGAGAAAGCTCGGCGGCTTCACGCCCATCGAACCGACGCAGGTAGAGGCGGAAGCAGGATCCGACGCCCGGCTCGCTCTCGGCCGTGATGTAGCCGCCCAGTTGTTTCACGAAGGCCCGCACGGTGCTGAGCCCCAGTCCGGTGCCCACGCCGGCCCCCTTGGTCGTGAAGAACGGTTCGAAGATGCGTTGCAGCAGGGCTGGGTGCATGCCCGTGCCGGTGTCGCGCACCTCGACGGTGACATATTCACCCGGCGGCACTTCGCGCTGCGTGTCGGCCGGGCGGGCAATGATGATGTTGCGGGTGGAGACGAAGAGCTGGCCGCCATACGGCATCGCATCGCGGCCGTTGGTTGCCAGGTTGATCAAGGTCGTCTGGAACTGCGTGCGATCCGTCAGGACAGGCCACACCCCCTCACGCAGGTCGAGTGCCACCTCGACGGCATCGCCGAGCAGCGGGCGCAGCAGACGGCTTGCCTCGGTCACCAGGTCGTTGACCTGGACACGCTCCGGCTGCAGCGGCTGGCGGCGCGTAAAGGCCAACAGGCGACGGACCAGGTCTGCGCCGTGCAGCAGCGCGTTCAGTGCATCCTCGCCCAGTTCGTCCGCCTGCCTGTCTCCCTCGATCAGCTCCCGCAGAAGATCCAGGCTGGTAATGGCGGTGCCCAAAAGATTGTTGAGATCGTGCGCGACACCGCCCGTGAGTTGACCGATGGCCTCCAGCTTCTGGGCCTGCCGCAGTTCCTCTTCCAGCCTGCGGGTCTCGGTCATGTTCTGGAGTACAAGGACGGCGCCCCGAGCCCTGCCTTCCGGATCGAACACGCCGTTGGCGCTGGCTTGGATATCCAGCAGGGTCCCGTCACGGCGTCGCTGCTGCATGTCGGCGCCGTGCACCGCTTCACCGGCGCGGACGCGGGCGTAGAGCGCGCATGCGTCTGCACGCCCCTCCTCTGGCGTTGCCAGGTCGATATAGGATTTCCCCAGCACTTCGCTTGCCGTGTAGCCGAAGATCCGTTCGGCACCACGGTTCCACAGCGTGATTTTCGTATCCTCGTCCAAGGCGACAATGCCGGTCGGAGCGGCGTCGAGCGTTGCCTGAAGAAGCTCGGCCGCCTCGTGCAGGCGGTTACTGGCGTCGAAGAGTTCCTGCGTACGCCTGCTGGCCAGGCTCTGCGCGGCAAGACGTTGCCGCTCATCGCGTGCCGTGATGGTGCCGAGTGCGGCCGTCGTCACCAAGGCGACTCCCAGCCAGCCGAACGGCGTATTCGAATGTGGCAGGCTGCCGCGTCGCGGCCGGAAGGAAAACGTCGTGTTCCAGTTGCGACCCGCCAGCATCACCGGTTCCGTCACGCGGTATTCGCCGGCCGTGCGTGGCGGCAACCACGGGCCGGCCAACGCAGACCAATTGTGCTGCACGCCGTCGGCCAGCGCCTGTCCGAAACCCGCAACCGGCGCCGGCGGGGTGAAGCTGATCGTCTCGCCGGGACCGGCAACCCCGGCCGTCACATACTTCAGTACGGCACGCAGCCTGTATGCGGCGACCACGTAGCCCGCCAGCGCCTGGCGGCGCTGGGCGACCGTCGTGGGAAGGGTTTTTCCGCCGCGGTAAACCGGAGCGATTACCATCACCATCCTGCCCCGCGCCTGCGGATCGAAGCCGCCCGGCAGCACCGTGGCGACTGCCTTGCCCTTGTCGCGGGCCCACTCCGCCGCGGTGCGTTGCGCGTCGTCGCCCTCCAGATCGAGGCCCAGCGGCGGGCCTGCGAAGCGGACGGCTTTGACGGCGTAAACCGGGGCATAGTTGTCCCTTTCCGGAGCCGGAACAAGAGCGCCGTTGCCGTCACCGTCGTAGATGGAAAAGCCTGGCCGCGTCCGTCGGGCGTTCCGTTCGAACGCAGCCCGGTGCGCGTCGTGCACCATCGGTGCCCAGGCCAACCATCGCATGACCGGCGCGCGGGAAACGATGGAATCGGCGAACCGGGCGAAGCTGCGCCGGGTGGTGTCACGATCGGCGGCGATGAAGCTGGCGGCGGTAATGACTGGCCGCTCGAGATCGGCGAAGTGCGCCTGCAACTTCGTGGCGTCCAGCTTTGCGTGTTGCTCGAATGTGCGTTCTACCGCGTGCCGTTGCGCGGAAACCGACGCCCACCACACCAGCACCGATGCCAGCAGACCCACGGTCACAACACCGAGCGTCCGGCTCAGATGCGTCAATCGTCACTGCCCCGTCCATCACCAGCCCGCAATGTTATGTGTCCGCAATGGAAATTCGGACTTACGGCGCTATCATGATACGGACGTTACGGCGACTCATTGAGCCAGATCAACTTGGTGTGATTTTCCTTAACATTCACTTGACCACCGCGGCTGGAAGTCGGTCACACCGCACCCCTTCAGGGGCGCCCGTGGCTCGGCCAGTTCGGGCGATCGAGCGGATCGGCCGCGACGGGCGCGCGCGTGTGGTCCTCCACCCCCGCGACGCCTGGAATGTTCTCGGCCGTCACCACCAATGCCTGGCGTTTCGTATCGGATTCGATGGTGCCCCACAGGTGCACCACCCCACTCGTTACGGTAACGCCGACATCTCCCGGCGCCGCCCAGCTCTGGCGCGCGACCTCGGCCAGCAGTGCCTCGCGGATGCGGCGGTCATCCTGCCCAGCGGGTTCCGGCGCCGGGGTCATGTGGGTGGCCAGCGCCTGCAACAGGTTGGCGCGGCTGACGATGCCCACCAGCCGGTCGCCGCGCATCACCGGTACGCGGCGGAAGCGATGCGATGCCAGGATGCGGGCAATCTGCGCCGCCGAAGCGTCCTCGCCGACAGTGATCACCGAGCGCGTCATCACCTCCCCCGCCCGCCGGCCATGCGTCTTGACGTAGTCGGCCGCGCGCACATCGCCGGAATGCAGCAGTTCCAGCCAGCGGGATGCCGGGCCTTCGGTGCCGGTTTCCACCCGCCGCAGCAGGTCGCCCTCACTGATGATGCCCACCAGGGCCCCATCGTCCAGCACCGGTACGGCGCTGATCCGGTGCTTCAGCATCGTGTGCACCACATCGGCGAGCGGCGTGTCGGGCGCGACGCAGATCACGTCCGGGGTCATGATATCGCGGGCTTGCATCGCGGATCTCCCTGGCAGGTCGTCCTGGATATCGCGACAGCGAAAAACCCGCGTTGACGCAGGTCAAGGTGTGCCGGACCCGGCGGATCAGGCCATATCGGCCCCGGCGGGCACCAGCAGTTCGCCGGCGGCCCCCGGCAGCAGCGGCTCCAGCAGGCCCGGCCCGTCATTGCGCACATGGTTCACGCTGGAGCTGATCTGCCAGCAGCGCAGCGCCGCACGGGACGCGTGCAGCACCGTGGCGGGGTCGCCCTCGGCTTCCCCCAGCCACAGACCCCAGTCCTCCGGCTCCAGAATCACCGGCATGCGGGCATGCAACGCCCGCAGGGCGGGGCTGGCTTCCGTGGTGACGATGGTGAAGGTGCGCACCACGCCGCCGTCCGGGCCGCGCCAGCCTTCCCACAGGCCGGCGAACACCATCGGTTGCTCATCGGCCCGCGCGATCGCCCAGGGGCGTTTGCCGCGCGGCAGCGCCTGCCACTCGTAGAACAGGTTCGCCGGCACCAGGCAGCGGCGGTGGCGGTAGGCGTCGCGGAACATCTGGGTGGTGGCGACCGATTCGGCCC
This sequence comes from uncultured Alphaproteobacteria bacterium, assembly GCA_963721065.1. GTDB lineage: Bacteria > Pseudomonadota > Alphaproteobacteria > Acetobacterales > Acetobacteraceae > CAWBLP01. The sequence goes on along the minus strand of CAVRHO010000002.1, from coordinate 668,367 downwards.
TGGCGTTGATCGGCTGGCGGCCGAACTTCACCACCTTGGCCCAGTGCGGCAGCAGCCCCCAGCGCAGCAGGTCGATCCGCCGTTCCTGCGTGCCGGGGTGCAGGCGCACCACCGGCGCGTCCCGCGTCGGGGCCATGTTCCAGGTGGGTTCCCAGTTGGGCAGCGGCCCGCTGGTGCGAAACAGGGCAGCGATGGCGTCGGGCGGCAGGAAAACGGCGTAGCGGCCGCACATGGCAATGGTCGGCTTTCGGCTGTGGCGTCCCGCAGGCTAGCATGAAAGCGGCGAGGAGGGACTCTCATGGGCAAAACCGCAGCGATCACCGGCGCCGCGTCGGGCATCGGCCAGGCCGCGTCGCGCCGCCTGCTGGAACAGGGCTGGACGGTATTCGGCCTGGACAACGAGGCGTCGCGGCTGGACGCGGCGGCCGCCGGCTTCGCCACGTTCCAGGACCGCTTCAAGCCGCTGGCGTGCGACGTGACCGATGCCACCCGCGTGGTCGCCGCCTTCGCCGAGATCGGCTTCGTCGTCCCCGCGCTGGACGCGCTGGTCTGCTGCGCCGGCGTGCTGCGCACCGGGCCGATGGAAAGCATGACGATCGAGGATTTCGACCTGGTGCTGAACGTCAACACGCGCGGCACCTTCCTTTGCGCGCGGGAGGCACTGCCCCTGCTGCGCAAGGCGGCGCAACCGGACCAGCCGGCGCGCGTGGTGCTGCTGTCCTCGATCGCGGCGCTGCGGCCGAAGATTTCGAGCGGCGCCTATGCGGCGTCGAAGGCCGCGGTCAGCCAGTTGTGCCGGGTGATGGCGGCGGAATGGGCGCCCTATGGCGTGCTGGTGAATGCGCTGGCGCCGGGAACGGTGGATACGCCGATGGTGCGCGCGGTCAGCGACCCGTCCACCTCGAAAGGCTACCGCCCGTCCGGCGACTCGCCGCTGGGCCGCATCGCGCAGCCTGATGACGTGGTGGACGTGCTGGGTTTCCTGCTGTCCGGCGCGGCGCGCTACGTCACCGGCACGACGATCCCGGTGGATGGCGGCACGCAGGCGGCGTTCATTCCGCCCGGGGCGCGCTGATGCGCCTGCTGCTGTGCCTGCTGCTGGTCCTGGCGGCTGCGCTGCCCGCGCAGGCCCAGGACAAGGTGCTGAACATCTACAACTGGACCGACTACATCGATCCGAAAGCGCTGCAGCAATTCACGCAGCAGACCGGCATTACCGTGCATTACGATGTGTACGACAGCCTGGAAACGCTGGAAGCCAAGATGCTGACCGGCGATTCCGGCTACGACATCGTGGTGCCGACGGATGAGCCCACCCTGTCGCTGTTCATCCGTGCGGGTGCGCTGGCGAAGATCGACCGGGCGAAGGTGCCGAACTGGCACTATCTGGATCCGGCCTTGATGAAACATGTCGCCCGCGCCGATCCGAACAACCAGTACGGCGCGATCTACCTGTGGGGCACCACCGGCCTGGGCATCCTGCCGGACCGCATCCGCGCCGTGGCGCCCGATGCGCCGCTGGATAGCTGGGACCTGCTGTTCAAGCCGGAATGGGCGCGCAAGCTGGCAAAGTGCGGCATCGTGATGATGGATTCGGCCACCGATGTGATCCCGACCGTGCTGCACTACCTGGGCAAGAGCCCCGACAGCACCAGCCCCGCCGACCTGGCGGCGGTCGGGCACGTGCTGATGGGCATCCGCCCCTACATCCGCAATTTCGCCTCGGCCGGCGCGCTGGAGGAACTGGCCTCGGGCCGCGCCTGCCTGGCCTTCGACTATTCCGGCGATGTCGCCCAGGCGGCGGCACGCGCGCGGCAGGCGGACCGGGGCGTCACCGTGCGGTATGTGGCGCCGGACGGCGGCGTGCAGATCGCGTTCGACATGCTCGCCATCCCCGCGGATGCGCCACACAAGGCGGCGGCGCTGGCGTTCATCAACTTCGTGCTGCAGCCGAAGGTGATGGCGGGCATCACGAATGCGGTGCGCTATCCCAACGCCGTGCCGGCCAGCAAGCCGATGATCCGGCCGGAGCTGTTGCACGACCCTGCGGTGTATCCGCCGCCTTCGGTGGTACAGCACGCGTTCTCGGTGGGGCCGGTGCCGCTGCGGGCGATGCGGGCGCGCACGCGCATGTGGGCACGCTTCAAGGCGGGGCGGTAGTGCTGCTGCCAGGCGTTGTTGCCCGCCACGGTGGCGGGCCTTCGCCCGCCACGACGTGGCACGTGGTACCGGCGTTCACTGTCCGATGCACACGTGTGGGCAGGGCGCCGGCCACGACGGAATGCGCGTCGCAGGTGGCGAACGCGCCCATTCACGGGTGGTGAGGTTCACGGGTGGTATCGGGCTCACGGGTGGTATCGGGACGGCCTCCGCCACGGTTCATCCACGACGTCCTCGGCGCAAGGCGAGTCGTGCCCCTCCCGACCCAATACGTCTGGCGAAACAGTCATCCCTCCCGTGGCAGCAACTGTTCGGCCAGCGTGGCCCAGTAGGACGCGCCCACCGGCAGGACCTCGTCATTGAAGTCGTAGCGCGGGTGATGGACCATCGGATCGTTCGTACCGCGGGCGGCGCCCAGCATGATGTAGCTGCCCTGCTTGGCGTTCAGCATATAGGCGAAGTCCTCGCCACCCATGGTGGGCGCCCCCATCGGCTTGACCCGTGCTTCCCCGGCCACCGCGCGCGCCGCACGCAGGGTCAGGTCCGTGGCCTCCGGGTCGTTGATCGTGGCGGGCGGGGTGCGCTCGAACTTCACCTCGGCCGTGGCACCGAAGCTCTCGGCGATGCCGGTGGCCAGGCGGCGCAGGCCGTTTTCCAACTGGTCGCCGACCTTCGGATGGAACCAGCGGGCGGTCCCCTTCATGTGCACCCGCTCGGGGATCACGTTGTAGGTGTGGCCGGCATTGATGTGGCCGATCGACAGCACGCCGCCCTGCAGCGGGTCGATGTTGCGCGACACCAGGGTCTGCACCGCCGTCACGATCTGGCTGGCGATCACGATCGGGTCGATGCCGAACTGCGGCTGCGCGCCATGCGAGCCCTTGCCGGTGATGTCGATGGTGACGTTGGCCACCGCGGCCATCACCGGGCCGGTGCGCCACAGGAACACGCCGGCCGGGACCAGCGGCCAGTTGTGCAGGCCGAACACCATCTCCATCGGGCAGCGTTCGAACAGCCCGTCCTTCACCATCACGTCGGCGCCGGACAGGCCTTCCTCGGCCGGCTGGAAGATGACGTAAACGGTGCCGTCGAAGTTGCGGGTCTCCGACAGGTATTTGGCGGCGCCGAGCAGCATGGTGGTGTGGCCGTCGTGGCCGCAGGCGTGCATCACGCCTTGGTTCTGGCTGGCATAGGGCAGGCCGGTTTCCTCCAGGATCGGCAGCGCGTCCATGTCGGCGCGCAGGCCGATGGCGCGGTCGCTGCCGCCGCGGCCGCGGATCACGCCCACCACGCCGGTGCGGGCCAGGCCGGTGATGACCTCATCCACGCCGAAGTCCTGCAGCTTCTGCTGCACCACCGCGGAGGTACGCGTCTCCTGGAAGCCCAGTTCCGGATGGGCGTGCAGGTCGTGCCGCCATTCGGTCATTTCGTCATGGAACTCGGCGATGCGGTTGATGATCGGCATGGCGATGATCCTATTGGTTCGGCCGGATGTTGTGCGTGGCGCGGAACGTCAGGGCAAGGCCCTGCGCCAGCGGCATCGGCTGTACGCCGAGTTCGGCCTGCATCGGGGCGATATCAAAGGCCTTGTCCTCGGTCAGGCGCCGGATCTCCGCCGCCTCGATGGTGGGCAGCAGCGGCAGCAGGCGCGTCAGCGGGGCGAGTGCGCGCAGCGGCGCCTCCGGGAAGGGCAGGATGCGCGGCGGGGGCCGTGCGGCGGCCGTCGCCACGGCACGGACGAAATCCGCGTAGCGCACGGGCTGTGGTCCGGCGATCACCAGGCTGTGCGGTCCGTCCCACTTTCGCGCCAGCGCCGCGAGGATCGCACTGGTCACGTCATCCTGATGCACCGGCTGCACCAGCGCCCGGCCGCCCCCCGGCAACGGCAGCACCGGCAGCCGGCGCAGCAGCGCGGCCAGGCGCTGCACGTTGTTCTCGCCCTGGGCGCCGTAGATCATGGTCGGGTGCAGCATCACGCCGCTTCGGCCGGAGGCGAGGAACGCCGCTTCCCCGGCCAGCACGCCGGTGCCGTGCGCGTCCGGCCAGCGGGTGAACTTGCGTGTGCTGCCCAGCAGAATCAGGGTCGCGTCCGCCGGCGCCGCGGCGACGACCGCGGCGGTGTACCGGGCATGTGCGGTGGAGACGACGGCACGTGCATCGGCCAGGGCGGCGCGCAGGGCGTGCGGGTCTGTGAGATCGGCGATCCGGGCCGGTACCGATGCATGCAACCGTGTGCGGTCCCGCACCACCGGCACCGCGGCGGCGCCCAGCGCGCGACACAGCGCCGAACCCGAGCGGCCGGTGGCGCCGATCACGTGAACCCGGTCGTGAATGCATGGCGGATGATCGTGCATGCGCGCAGCTTACCGCAGCCGCGGGCGTTTCGGTGGCGCTGTTGCGCACGGACGTGCCGATGGCACAAAACCACGGCGGCATGACGCCGCGGCGCGACGCGAAAGGAACCCAGGATGCTGGAGCAGACAATCGACTGTGTGGTCCGCGAGGCGACCGACACCCGCCCGCTGTACGCGGTGCGGCCGGCGGAACGCGCCGCACTGCTGGAACGGCTGCCCGCATCGCAGGGGCGGTTCCTGCGTGACCTCGGATTCACCGCGAAGGCCAACGAGCTGCACTGCCTGCCCGGACCGGATGGAATCGCCGCCGCCGTGCTGGGCCTGGGCGACGACCGTTCGCCCTACGCCTTTGGTGGATTGGCGTTCCGTCTTCCGGAGGACAGCACCTGGCGGCTGGAACCTGGCGACTACGACGCGGCGACGGCGACGCTGGGCTTTGCCCTCGGTGCCTATCGGTACACCGCGCTGAAGCCGGCGGACCGCGCGCCGGCTCGGCTGGTGGCGCCGGGCGATCCCACCAGCGCGTTGTCGCAGGCCGCAGCGATCTGGATGGTGCGCGACCTGATCAACACGCCCGCCAATCTGCTGGGGCCGGTGGAACTGGCGGATGTCGCCGCCGCCCTGGGCCGTCGCCATGGCGCGGACGTCGCCGTCAGCGAGGGTGATGCGCTGGATGCGGCCTACCCCACCGTTGCCATGGTTGGCCGCGGATCGTCGCGTCCGCCGCGTGTTGTCACGCTGCGTTGGCGCGGCAGCAACGCGCATGCGGATGCACCGCTGCTGTCGCTGTGCGGCAAGGGCGTCTGCTTCGATACCGGCGGTTACGACCTGAAGCCCTCCAGCGCCATGCTGCGCATGAAGAAGGACATGGGCGGTGCTGCATGTGTACTTGGATTGGCGCGCATGATCATGGAAGCGGACCTGCCGCTTCGCCTGGAGGTGCGCATCGGCTGCGTCGAGAATTCCGTCTCCGGTTCGGCGATGCGGCCGCTCGACGTGGTTCGTACCCGCAAGGGCCTGACAGTGGAAATCGGCAACACGGATGCCGAAGGTCGCCTTGTGCTGTGCGACCTGCTGGCCGAGGCCTGTGAAGCACAGCCGGCGCTGCTGATCGACTACGCGACGCTGACCGGCGCGGCGCGGGTGGCGCTGGGGCCGGACCTGCCGGCGTTGTTCTGCAACGACGACACCGTCGCTGAGACAGTGTGCCGGGCCGGAAACGAATCGCATGACCCAATGTGGCGACTGCCGCTTTGGGACGGGTACGACGCCTGGTTGAAGAGTCCGGTGGCCGATCTCAATAATGTTTCGTCAAAACCTCTGGCGGGCGCGATTATCGCCGCGTTATATCTTCGTAACTTCGTTTCTCATGGTACTAAGTGGCTGCATCTCGATGTACTTGCGTGGAATGACCAGTCCCAGCCTGGACGTCCTGAAGGTGGCGAAGCGCAGGCGGTGCGGGGAATGCTGCGGGGAATTATCGATCAGTTCGACATTTTAAGGACCTGAGCGATCTGCTCACGTTTTCGTGAGCAGACGGATCGGATGAGTTCCCGATCTGAAATAAAGTTGACGGCGGATCGTCCAGAGGTCTAATCCGTCACCGGGGCCGGGTCGAAGAAATGACCCGTTAAGTGGTGAAAGGGTTAACAGATGGCAACGAATCAAAACTCCGACCATCTGGTCGGCATCCTGCGCGAAACGGTGGTGTCGCTGGTGCGGCGAGAGGGCAGCGATCTGTCCGCGCGCCAGCTTGGCGTGTTCCTCACCTGCTATCTGCGCGAAGGTCCGCATACCGTCCGGGGACTGGCGGCCGACCTGAACGTGTCGAAGCCGGCGATCACCCGCGCGCTCGACCGGCTGGGCGAACTGGAACTGGCGCGCCGCAAGATCGATCCCATGGACCGCCGCAGTGTGCTGGTGCAGCGCACGCTGAAGGGCGCCGCTTTCCTGCGTGACCTGCGCGCCATCATGGTTGAGGCCGCGTCCGGCGGGACCGTGGCGCCGAAGCGCAGCCGGGGCGAGAGCGCGCGCCGGGTCGTCGCCTGACGCGGCGTTCCGCAAGGGACAAAACTATCCAATCACTGGCTGGACTGTTACGGGTACAGTAACGGTCGTTAACCCCTGGTTCGCTTCGCTGCGTGGCCGGACTGCTGGGCGTATGCTTCAATGCGGTTGCCGCGCCCTGGAAAGAAGCAACCCCGTCCGTGCCACGACCCTTTCACGCCGCCTCCTCCCTGATGCCGGCGGGCACCAAGCCCCCGGCATCTTCGCGCTGGGGCACGATCTTTGCGTGGTGTCTGTACGACTGGGCATACAGCGCCTTCAATACGATCGTCTCCACGTTTGTGATCGCGACCTATTTCGTACGGGCCGTTGCGGTTGATCCCGCCAGCGGCACGGCGCAATGGGCGGGCGCCCAGGCGATTGCCGGGCTGATGATCGCGGTCATGGCCGCACCGCTGGGCGCTGTCGCCGATTACGGCGGACGCCGGCGTGGCATGCTGGCCGGTGCCACGTGCATCATGATCCTGGCCACCGGCAGTCTCTGGTTCATTCGCCCGGAACCGGCCTATGCGGGCCAGGCACTGATACTGGTTGCGGTTGGCACCATCGCGTACGAGATCGCCACCGTCTTCTACAACGCCATGCTGCCGGAACTCGCTCCGCCCGGGCGAATTGGCCGCGTGTCCGGCCTGGCCTGGGGCTTCGGCTATGTCGGCGGGCTTTGCTGCCTGGGGCTGTGCCTGGTTCTGCTGATCAATCCGCACCCGCCGCTGTTCGGCCTGGATCCGCACCAGGCGGAACCGGTGCGGGCGGCGGCATTGCTCGCGGCCGGCTGGCTGGTGCTGTTCAGTTGGCCGGTGCTGGTCGCGGTGCCGGATGCCGGACCGCGCCGGCCCTGGGGTGCCGCCGTGCGGTCCGGTACCGCCGCATTGCTGGTGAGTGTCCGACAGGCCGCGGCGCAGCCGGGGCTGCTGCGCTTTCTGTTCGCGCGCATGCTGTACACCGACGGGCTGAACACCCTGTTCGCATTCGGCGGCATCTATGCGGCGGGCAGTTTTGGCATGGACGCACGCGACGTACTGTTGCTTGGCATCGGTCTGAATGTCACCGCCGGGCTGGGGGCGCTGGCCTTCGCTTTCCTGGAAGACCGGATCGGTGCCAAGCCGACGATCCTGCTGGCCTTGAGCGCGCTGGTCGTCCTGGGCCTGGGGGTATTGCTGGTGCACGCCGTGTCGCTGTTCTGGGGCCTGGCACTGGCCCTGGGCCTGTTCGTCGGCCCGGCCCAGTCGGCGAGCCGCAGCCTGATGGCGCGGCTTGCATCCGCGGAGACCCGCAACGCGCAGTTCGGACTGTATGCGCTGTCCGGACGGGTCACCGGATTCCTCGGCCCCACCGCGCTGGGGGCCGTCACCGCGGCCACCGGCAGCCAGCGCGCCGGAATGGCGGTGATCGTGGTGCTGCTGGTGGCCGGCGCCGCGTTGCTGGCGGCGACGCGCGTGCAACATCGCGATCCGCACGCTCCGGCGCCGGCGTGAGGCGCGTGCCTTCCTGACCCGGGTGCGTCAGCCCGGGTGCGGCAGGCTGCTTTCCATGCTGCCGACGGCCCAGGCGGGATCTTGTTGCGGCGTGTGGTGCCGGTTGCGCAAGGGATGCGGCCAGCCGGGTCGGACCACCGCCGTAAGCCGCCTGCATCCCGCCGCAATGCGCGGCGGTGTCGTCCGCTCGGCAGTCGCCGGCGGTGTGCTGACGCGGCAGTTCACGCAGTAGGCACCCTGATATTGCCTGGCGCGCACGCGTCCAAAGCTGCGGCGCAACTGGATCACCGTTTCGGGCTGCATCGTCTCACCACAGCGGTCGCACTGCATGGTTCTGTTCCCCTTTTGTCGCGCTTGGCGCGTGGGGTTATGGCAAAGCACGCGGAACAATGCAAGAACCTTGTCGCCCGCCCCAGGCTTGGAAGGACCTGCGGGCTCGGGCGCCGGGACGCCCGAGCCGAGCCGCGACGGTGGCGGCCCGGCAGCCTGCGGTCCCGGCGGGGTTGGGTTCAGCCCCGGATCAGCGCGATCGCCTCCACCTCCACCGCGATGTTGCGCGGCAGGCTGCCCATGCCGACCGCGGACCGTGCCGGCCGGCCGGCGTCGCCGAACACCGAGACGAACAGGTCGGTGCAGCCGTTGATCACCTCTGGATGGCGGTCGAAAGACGGTACGGCGTTCACCATGCCGAACACCTTCAGCACCGTGTCGATCCGCTCCAGCTTGCCGACCGCGGCGATCATGTTGGTCAGCAGGTTCAGGCCGCAGAGTTTGGCGGCCTCATAGCCCTGTTCCACCGACAGGTCGGCGCCGACCTTGCCGGCGATGATCGAATCATCCGCCCCGCGCGGGCCGACGCCGGACAGGTACAGCATGTTCCCGGCCAGCCGGAACGGCACGTAATTGCCCAGCGGCTTCGGCGGCGATGGCAGGGTCAGTCCGAGACCGGCGAAGCGTTCATCAGCGGTCATGGCGGAGTCTCCTTCTGTGGCTCAGGCAGGCTGTGCAGCCTGGGAGTCAGGCGGCCTGTGCGGCGCCCGGGTGACGTTCCAGTAACGCTGTCAGCGCCGCAATGTTCGCCAGCGAGTCGATCTGCATCAGCCGGTCGAAGGCCGGGGCGATCTGCGCCTGGGGCAGCGCGCGCCGGGCGCAGTCGCTGAATTTCACCCGGAGTTCGTCGCGGGTCATCGGTCTGGCATCCGGGGCGCGGCGCTCATAATCGTCTATGCGGGAGGCGAAGTGCTGCCCGTCCGTGGTGGTGACCACGACTTCCGCGCCCCATTGGGCGGTGTCCGACTGCATCTGGGGGTGAGGCCTCGCCTGCACGTGTGCCATCACGGCGCGCACGCGCGGATCCAGATGCGCGTCATGCTCGAAGTGCTCCAGGCGTACCGCGCGGTCCACCAGGGCGCGGGCGACGCAGTACCTGGATGCTGAACTTTGCCGCGAGCGGTGTGCGCGGGTCGGGGTTGTCGGTGTGCGGCAAGCGGCGGGCGTGCGGCATGACTTCGATGCGGGCGATCTGCTCCGGGCGCAGGTCGTGGCGTTGCGCCAGGTCCAGCATGCGGTCGATCGAGGCGTGCGTGCTGCCGCAGCACGGGAACGGCTTCAGGCCGGGTTCGGCGCCGTCGCATTCCAGGGGCGCGTACCAGTCGGCCAGGATGCGCGCGGTGTCATAGGTGCCGGCGCCGTTGAACACCTCCAGGAAGCCCTGCCTGTGTTCCAGCGCGCCGGGATTGGCGGTGAAGCCCTGCTGCGCCATCAGCGCGGCGAGCAGGCCGTTGCGCGCCGTGTGGCCGACATGCATCGGCTTGGTCATGGTGCCGAAATTCGCCTTCAGCCCGCTGGCGAAGGATGCGGCGAGGCCCAGGGCGATGGCGGTCTGCTCCGGTGTCAGCGGCAGCAGGCGTGCGGCGGCGGCGACGGTGCCGAAGATGCCGAGCGTGGCGGTCGGGTGCCAGCCTTTGTCGTAGTGGTGGAAGTTCACGCCGCGCGCGATGCGGCATTCCGTTTCGAAGCCAACGACATAGGCCAGTGCGATGTCACGGCCGCTGCTGCCGAGCATTTCGCCGAGCGCGATCAGCGGGGGGATCAGTGGCACGGAAGGATGGCCGCCGAGCGCGCCGGCCACGTCGTCGTAGTCCAGGGCGTGCGAGGCGATGCCGTTCACCAGCGCCGCATCCAGCGCGGTGGTGCGCGTGTTGCTGGCGAAGATCAGGCTTGGCCCTGGTGCGGCGGCGATGCCGGGGGTGCGCAGCAGGATGCGCGGGCCGTCCTCCGCCATGCCGGCCAGCGTGACGCCGACGGTGTCCACGAAGGCGGCGCGCACCCAGGCCAGGGCGGTGGGCGTGATGGCGTCGAACGGCAGGGCGTGGATGCGATCGGCGATCTGTCGGGCGAGTGTCATGGGTCCGTGTGCCTCCCCCAGTGCTTGGCGGCCGGCATGATGGCGCGGGTGGGCGGCGGGGTGAAGGTGCAGACCGGCGCCGCCGGCCGTTCGGATCATGTCACGCCCGGCGCATCGCGTATTCCGTCATGGTCGGCGAGACGGGCTGCAATCCTGTCCCGCTTCTGGCGTGGTGAGCGGCGGCTGGCGGCGCAACGTGCAACGGCGTGGGGTGCGCAGGCCAGCGATCCATGGCTTCGTCGTGCGGGCGGTACTCCGGGTATGACCGAAACCTGGGAGCACCGTTTGATAGGATGCGTTCCGCATGACGAAGTCGTGGGTGGGTGGCGGGCCTGCGCCCGCCACGACGCTGTGCGGGCTGCAGGCGGGCACCCATGACCTGGTTTCGTCGCATGCAGCAAGGTCGTGGGGTGCGGAGCTTGGCCCGCCACGACGTGCCATGTTCATCCGGGGGGCGCGTGCTGTGATGGCGCCGGTCGTAAGGCGGTGCGGTCGCGCCGACGCGCGCTAACGACCGGTCAGGATACGCTCGACCAACTGCCGTACCGACGGGATGAACCCGTTGGAGTAGAACGGATCCTTGGCGAAGCGGAACGCGTTGTGGCCGCTGAACATCAGGTTGCGTTCCACCGCGTCCGGCTGGTCGCTGTCATGCGCGATGTTCTGCAGCGTCTTCTGGATGCAGAAGCTGCGCGGATCGGCCTTCTTGCCGTTGCTGAAGTCCGGTTCGTGCTGCGCCCAGTTGGAGAAGCGGCAGGAACTCAGGCAGCCCATGCAGGCGGCCTGGTCGGCCAGCAGTTCGCGGGCCTTTTCCGGGGTGACGAAGATCAGCGTGGAATCCGGGGTGCGCAACGCTTCGGTGAAGCCCTGCGCCTCCCAGGCGCGGGCGCGCAGCAGGTCCGCCGCTGTCAGGTACACGATGCGCTTGCGCGGGCCGACGCCGAATTCCGCCACGTGTTCGCCCAGCACTTCGGTGGTGAACGCGACCTGGCGTTCGTTGCGCTCGCGCAGTTCCTGGATGAAGCCGTTGTTCACCGCGCTGGAATAGAAGCCGGTGGGGCTGAAGCGGTTGAGGAAGACGTCGCCTTCATTCAGCGTCAGCAGGCGCTGCTTCCAGGCGCTGCCGATCGGGCTTTCCCTGGTCAGCAGCGGGCGGGTGCCGAACTGGAAGGCGATGGGGCCCAGCTCGGGGTTGTCGATCCACTGCTCCCATTCCTCCAGCCACCAGACGCCGCCGGCCATGATGATGGGGGTTTCCGCCAGGCCGAACTCGCGCATCAGCTTGCGCAGGGCGACGACGCGCGGGTACGGGTCCTCCGGCCGGGTGGGGTCTTCGCTGTTGGACAGGCCGTTATGGCCGCCGGCGAGCCACGGGTCCTCGTACACCACACCGCCGAGCAGCGAGGCGGCCTTGGAGTAGGCGCGCTTCCACAGCGCGTTGAAGGCGCGGGCCGAGGAGATGATCGGGTAGTAATAGACGTTGAAGCGCACCGCGATCTCGGACAGGCGGTAAGGCATGCCGGCGCCGCAGGTGATGCCGTGGATGATGCCCTTCGCCTGTTCCAGAACCTCGGTGATGATGCGTTCGGCCGCCCCCATCTCCCACAGGATGTTGGCGTTCACACGGCCCTGGCCGCCCGACAGCTCATGCGCACGCCGGGCCTGGGTCAGCGCGCCGCTGACGGCGTAGGCGACCAGCTCCTCATGCCGTTCCCGGCGGGTGCGGCCGCGATAGATCTGTGGGATGCGGTTGCCGTCCGCGTCGAAGCTGTCGGCGTTCACCGCGCTGAACGTGCCCACGCCACCCGCCGCGGCCCAGTGGCCGGACGAGATGCCGTTGGAAATGGAGACGCCCTTGCCGCCTTCGATCAGCGGCAGGACATCCACGCCGCCCATGCGGATCGCGTTGATTGCTTTCATGCCCTGGTGCCCTTCGTCAGGCGTGCCGGCAGCGGCACACACCGCCGCTGCCGGTATTCCTGGCGTCCATCCCTTACGACGCCTGCCGCGGGATACAAGATGTTTCCGTACAGTGACAGGCGTCGCGTCGCGATGTGAGGTTACTCGCCAACGACCGGCTGTTCGGCGCCTTCCGGCATCGGCGCGGAGTCGCGGTTGTTGCCGCGATCGCCACGCTCCCGCCGCTCGCCGCGGCCGGGCTTGGCGCCGACCTGCTCGGTGATATCCTCTCCGCTTGCCTGGTCCACCACCCGCATCGACAGCTTCACCTTGCCCCGCTCGTCGAAGCCGATGACCTTCACCTTCACCGAGTTCGCCGACATTCACCACGTCGGTGGTCTTGCCGACGCGGCCCTGCTGCAGCTCGCTGATATGCACCAGGCCGTCGCGGGAGCCGAGGAAGTTGACGAACGCGCCGAAATCCGCGGTCTTCACCACCTTGCCGGTATAGATCACGCCGATCTCGGGTTCCGCCACGATGCCGCGGATCCAGTCGATCGCCTGCTGGCTCTGCAGCGCGTCGACCGCGGCGATCTTGATGGTCCCATCGTCGTCGATGTCGATCTTGCACTTGGTCTGTTCGACGATCTCGCGGATCACCTTGCCGCCGGTGCCGATCACCTCACGGATCTTCTCGCGCGGCACGTTGATCACGGTGATGCGCGGCGCGGTTTCGGCCACGTCGCCACGGGCGCCGGTCAGCGCCTTCGACATCTCGCCCAGGATGTGCAGCCGCCCGTCACGCGCCTGGCCCAGGGCGATGCGCATGATCTCCGGCGTGATCGAGGTGATCTTGATGTCCATCTGCAGGCTGGTGACGCCCTGCTCGGTGCCGGCCACCTTGAAGTCCATGTCGCCGAGGTGGTCCTCGTCGCCCAGGATGTCGGACAGCACGGCGAAGCCCTTGTCCTCCTTGATCAGCCCCATGGCGATGCCGGCCACCGGGCGCTTCAGCGGCACGCCGGCATCCATCAGCGCCAGGGAGGAGCCGCACACCGTCGCCATCGAGGAGGAGCCGTTGGATTCGGTGATCTCGGACACCACGCGCAGCGTGTAGGGGAACTTTTCCTTCGGCGGCAGCATCGGGTGCACGGCGCGCCAGGCCAGCTTGCCGTGGCCGATCTCGCGCCGGCCGGGGGAGCCCATGCGGCCGGCCTCACCCACCGAGTAGGGCGGGAAGTTGTAGTGCAGCATGAAGTGCTGGCGGTACTCGCCTTCCAGCGCGTCCACCACCTGCTCGTCCTGGCCGGTGCCCAGCGTGGCGACGCAGAAGGCCTGGGTCTCACCGCGGGTGAACAGGGCGGAGCCGTGGGCGCGGGGCAGCACGCCGACTTCGGCGACGATCGGGCGTACCGTCTTGGTGTCGCGGCCGTCGATGCGCATGCCGGTGTCCAGGATGGCGTTGCGGACGATATCCGCTTCCAGCTCCTTGAACTGGCCCTTGGCCTTCTCGGCGTCGAGGCCCTCGGCGGCGATCGCCTCCAGCGCCTGCTGCTTCACCGCGTCCACCTTGTCGTGGCGGACGCCCTTGTCGGGCTCGCGATAGGCTTCCACCAGGCCGGCGCGGGCCAGGGCGTCCAGGCGGGTCTTGAGGGTGCGCGCTTCCTCGGTCTCCTCCGGCAACGGCCAGGGCTCCTTGGCGGCGCGTTCGGCCAGTTCGATGATGGCGTTGATCACCGGCTGGAAGCTCTCATGGCCGAAGGTGACCGCGCCGAGCATGACGTCCTCGGGCAGTTCCTGGGCTTCGGACTCGACCATCAGCACGCCATCGGCTGTGCCGGCGACCACCAGGTCCAGGTCGGTGTCCTTCATCTGCGCCGCGGTCGGGTTCAGGATGTACTGGCCGTCCTTGTAGCCGACGCGGGCGGCGGCGACCGGGCCGAAGAACGGGATGCCGGACAGGGTCAGCGCGGCGGAGCAGCCGACCAGGGCGACGATGTCCGGATCGTTCTCCAGGTCGTGGCTCAGCACGGTGGCGATGACCTGGACCTCGTTGCGGAAGCCGTGCGGGAACAGCGGGCGGATCGGCCGGTCGATCAGGCGGCTTTTCAGCACTTCCGCTTCCGACGGGCGGCCTTCACGCTTGAAGAAGCCACCGGGGATCTTGCCGGCGGCGAAGGCCTTTTCCTGGTAGTTCACGGTCAGCGGGAAGAAGTCCTGGCCCGGGCGGGTGGACCTGGCGCCGACCGCGGTGCACAGCACGATGGTGTCGCCGTAGCTGACCATCACCGCCCCGTCGGCCTGGCGGGCGATCTTGCCGGTTTCCAGGACCAGCTTGCGCCCGCCCCATTCGATCTCTTTGCGGAAGTAGTTGAACATGCGTTCGTCCTTGCGATGCGCCCGCGGCATCGACGGACTTCCTCCGGACGATCCGTATCTCTTCGGGCCGGGAGGCGGCGTCTCGGGTCGCATGGATGGCGGGCTGCGCAGGGGGGCGCGCAGCCGCGGGCCATGTGGCCGGAAACGCCGTCAGTGGTCCCTGCAGCTTCGAGGAGCGTGCCGGATCGGCGCTTTGTCGGTCCGCCGCATGACGCGGCGTGGAGGGGCGGTAACCGGCCCCTGGCGGTGTTGCCCCGCACCACCATGGCGCGAGGGTCGGCACCGTCTCCGGCCCATATAGGGGGATGACGGCGGGGAAACCAGTTTTTTGGGCCGATCGGGTGGCGGTGGCCGGATTCAGAAGTCCCCCTCCCGCAAGGGAGGGGGAGAACCCTGGGCGTCCCGCCTGCCTGGTCGTCGCGTTACCGGCGCAGCCCGAGGCGGCCGATCAGCGTCTCGTAGCGGGTCTGGCTCTTCTTCTTCAGGTAGTCCAGCAGCCGGCGGCGGCGGCCGACCAGCATCAGCAGGCCGCGGCGGGAGTGGAAGTCCTTGGCGTGCGTCTTCAGGTGCTCGGTCAGGTTGATGATCCGCTCGGTCAGGATCGCCACCTGCACTTCCGGGCTGCCGGTATCGCTGGCGCCCGTGGCGTATTCCTGAATCAGCTCCGTGCGGCGTTCCGCAGTGATCGACATCGGGTGTACTCCTGGATATGGGTTGAGGGCGGCGCGCGCCGGCTACAGCAGCCGTTCGGGTTTCAGCAGCCCGTCTTCCAGGCGGCACAGCCCGATCACGCGGCTCCCCGCCATGGCACGCGCCAGCCCGCCATCCGGGTCGGCTGTCCGTGGAATGCGGCCCATCAGCGCGACCAGGCTGATTGCCTGGCCATGCCGCAGGTCGCCGGCCTCCGCCTCGGTCAGGGCCAGCGCCGGGATGTCGGCCAGCGCGGTCGCAACCGGAAGCAGAAGGTCCGGGGAAGCCGGCGCGGTATCCTCCGGCGCGCGCAATTTGTCCAGAGGGATCGCCTGCTGTTCGGCGAATGGGCCGACCCGCACGCGGCGCAGGGCGGCGATATGGCCCAGCGAGCCGCAGGCCTGCGCCAGGTCGCGGGCCAGGCTGCGCATGTACACGCCCTTGCCGGAGGCGACCTCGAATACCGCATGGTCCGGGTCGGGGCGCTCCACCAGGTCGAACCGGTCCACCCGGGCAGGGCGTGGGTCCAGCACCGGGGCGCGGCCCTCGCGCGCCATGTCATAGGCGCGCTCGCCGGCGACCTTCACCGCGGAGAAGACGGGCGGCACCTGCATGATATTGCCGCGGAACGGCGGCAGCGCGGCGCGGATCCGGTCGTCGGAGGGGCGGATGTCGGAGGTGGCGGTCACCTGGCCGTCGGCGTCGTCGGTATCCCGCGCCTCACCGAAGCGCAGGGTGAAGCGGTACAGCTTGGTGCCGTCCATCACATAAGGCACGGTCTTGGTGGCGGCGCCGAAGGCGATGGGCAGCACGCCGGTGGCCAGCGGGTCCAGCGTGCCGCCGTGCCCGGCCTTCTGCGCGTCGAAAATGCGGCGGACGCGGTTGACCACGTCGGTGCTGGTGAGGCCCGGGGGCTTGTCGATGATCAGCCAGCCGTCGAGCGGACGGCCGCGCGGCTTGCGGCGGGGCATGGTGGCGGAGGTCCCGTGATGCGGCGGCGGGCAATGGCCCGGACTGCGCCGGAAGGGCGCGGGAGTAGGGGGCGGACCGGCGGGCTGTCAACCGGCGAACTGACATCCGGCGAACCGACATCCGGTGAACTGACATCCGGCGGGGGCAACGCCGGACCTGTTGCCGGCAGGGCCGGCAATCTCCGGAAAAGCCGTGATGGCCCGATTGAACCGGATCATGCCCGCATCGGCCAGGCGGCCAACGCGGCCGTCGAGACCGGGCCGCCGCACTGTCACGATCTCGTCCACCATCGGGCGGCGCGGGAAAGACGGGGCGGTTCCCGAGGTCGGTTTCACCTCCAGACGAAACGTAGGGAGCTTTCGTCGTTCGCCGCCCATAATGGCCGCGCTCGTCATTGGAACCGCTAAACGCGCAGCGCGACGACCGCCGGGAAGCTCGCGCACATTCGTGCTGCCGACGCTCTCGATGTCATGCGTCATCGTGCGAAGCACCGATCCGACATTGCACGACATTGGTGCCAGACCATGCGCAACGATGGGCTTTCCATGTGAAGAACCGGCGATTATCGTGCGAAGATGTGAGTCACGTGCCGGCCCGGACGCAATGATCATGGAGAAAACCCATGACGACCCGCAGGGGATTCCTGAAGTCCGCCGCATTCGGTATGGGCGCCGTTGCGTCCGGCTTCAGCGGGAGCGTGCTGTCAGCAGAACCACGACGCCTTCTTGACGACATCGCATCCGCGTGCGCACGGCTGGCGCCGCTTGGCTGGCGCGGCGTCCTTCTCGGCGCCACCGGCGGGCAACTCGACATCGCAGCCAGGGATCTGAAGAGCGAACTCGCGAAACCACTTTCGCGCATCGATCGCACGTATCCGGGCTTCGGCGATTTCAACATTGCCGGGACGCAGGCAATCACGCCCGGCGACCCGAACCGCAGCCTGCTGTACCACGCGCTGGCGTCGCCGACCGTGGTCGCGGATCACCGGGGTAACCGGCTGGAAGGCTTTCCAACGCTCGCCGAAATCGAGACGGTGGAGAATTACGTGTACGGCGCGGACCCACCGACACTCGCCGAACTGGCGACGCGCGCTGATGGGCGGCAACTCGGAATCGCCGTTTTTGCCCTGCAATACTGCAACACACCATCATCCGTGCGCGGCCGCCATGCGGAGTTGTGCTTCGCCCGCGTGGGCATTGCGCGGCTCGGCTCGATCGAACCGTTCTACGATGCGGCCCGGCGGATCTTCGCGGCGGGCGATGAGTCGCGGCCCTATGATTTCCGCGTGATGCCCCGTCGCTTCGCCGCCTATATCGCGGTGCTGATGAACGGGGCGGATCCGCGTTTCGGACCGCAGGATGCGCTTCCCGGCGACAAGGACCTGGGCTTCTGGGTCCCGCTGCATAAGCTGTTCAGCGGACGCGAGTGCATCTCCGGATTGGATCTCCGCCTCGAGCTTGCATGCGGGCTGCGGAATGACGAGCTCGCGCATTTTCACCGCTACCTCGATCTGAACGGGCTGGAAAACAACTGGACAGGCGAGGATCTCAAGAACTTCCCCTTCGTGATCAAGGACGAGCTGATCGGATCCTTGTCGCGCCGGCCCGATTTCGGCTTCGGCGTCCTGGAACCGCGTGCATCACCGCTTGTCGTTCCGGCGCAGTACAAGGGGCGCCCACTCACGTTCCCCATGGACCGGCGCTTCACGTCGGAACCGGACCACTTCCTGTTCTCGTCGATGGAGATACTGCCGGCAACGTTCGAAGGCGATGAACCGGGCTATCTGCAGGACGCAGCGCAGAACACCCAAAGGCCGGGCCCGCAGTATATCAACGTTCGTCATCGGCTGCTGCCCAACGGGGCGATCGACAATCTCAACGATCGGCCGGACATGATGGAGATCATCCATAACGGCGGCTACGAAGCACAGCACTACATCGATGCCGCCGGCGATGGCTGGATCGAGGCGCGCTGCCCACAGTTGGACGACGTGATCCCTGCACGCATGCCCGCCTATTGCATGGTCGGCCTGCCGGACTTCTTCCCGAAGATGACCCAGCGCGCGTTGATGCTGTGGTGGGAGAATGCGGTACCGAAGGAAGTGCGCGCCGCGTTGTGGGCGCTTCCACCCTTCGCGCTATCGCAGAGAAGGATTGCCGCGAACATCACCCTGCCGGTGGCGTTCAGCCTGCAGGACACGACGGTCACCGCCATCGTCACCCAGCCCGGGAACGCAGAAGGCCCGGTGCAGGCGCCGAACGGTCCGATCCCCGGTGAGAAGACCGGCATGCCGGACAGCTCCCCCGGCTTGTTCGATCCCGGCTGGGACACCAGCCAGGGTATCTACTTCACGGATCCCGGGCGGGAACTGCAGAAGTTCCTCGCAGGCTACGGCCTCGGCTCCCCGTTCCCCGAGGACGCCAAGCTGTGTGCGGCCCTGGGCAATTACTGGCCGGGTGTCTCGCCGGACGCGACCCGCCAGTACGCCCCGGGCAAGCGGTTCAGCGGCGAGCTTTACCCATACCCGACGATCACGCCGCTCACCGACGAGGAAATCGGAATGGTGCCGGTTCCGGACGGCACATACATGCCGTGGGACGGCGTGCGCGGACCGGAGATGCGGATCATCGAAGGAAAGCCGGTGGTCGCCTACGCGGATATCGACCGTGTCGACTACATCGACCGCATCGGCACGATGACGGCCGCGCTGACCGGACGGATCGATGCCGCGGAATACCAGGCGCGCACGCTGGCGATGGAGGCGGTGTACTGGGCCCTCGGCATCCGTGATCCGGATTTCTTCGAACACGACGAGGAACGTGAAGCCGTGCCGAAGATACTGCGGGCGAAGGCGGACTGGGCCGTGCTCTCCTTTCGCACCATGGGCGCGACCGATCCCAAGATGGCGGCGGCGGAGCAGGCAACGGGCGTAAGGCTCGACGGGCCACGCCGCTACCGGTTCCATGTCTATCGCTGGGGGCAGGAAACCCCTGATCCCAACGATATGCGCACGGTGCTCGTGGAGGTGCTGGACCAGGCTGTCGCTTGTGTTTCCGGCAATACGGTTCTTCTGCAACGGAATGGCGGGCCGTGGTCGGTCGATACGTCGATGCCGATGTAGTCGTCGTCGGTGGCGGGCCTGCCGGAAGTGCCGCGGCGATCGCGTGCGCGACGCGTGGCCTTGGCGTGATCCTGTGCGAGCGAGAGCGCATCTTCCGCGAGCGACCAGGCGAAACCCTGCATCCCGGCGCGGAGCCGCTGGTGGCACAGCTCGGACTCGCGGACCGGCTGGCGCCGTTCGTCCATGCGCGGCACCCGGGCATCTGGGTGGACTGGAACGGCAAACGCCGCTTCGAAGCGTTCGGCGCGGACGCGCGCGGGCCATGGAGCGGTTTTCACGTCTGGCGCGCGGACTTCGACGACATGCTGCTCGCGCGGGCAAAAGAGGTCGGGGTGGAGGTGCGGCGGCCATGCGGCGTCTCCGGCGTGATCGCGGCCGCGGGCGAGATGTGCGGTGTCGAGACGGCAAGGGGACCGGTCGCAGCGCGCGTCATTGTCGATGCGAGCGGACGGGCGCGGTGGCTCGGGCGGGCACTGGACGTCGCAAGCTGCGTACGGTCGCCACGGTTGGTCGCACGCTACGGCTATGCCGAGGGATTCTGCCCGTCCCGGGACGACGCACCGATGATCAAGGGAGACGCGTCGGGGTGGACGTGGACGGCGCGGGTGCGCGACGGAACGTACCAGTGGACGCGGCTGTCGTTGCGCTCCCGGCCGGATGCGAACTGGATGCCGGAGGAATTCCGCGGGCTTCGACCGCGTGCTGCCTCCCGGGGCGCGGACGTCACGTGGCGGATCGCCGAGCGCGTGGCCAGGCCGGGGTGGTTCATGGTCGGCGACGCGGCGGCGACGCTTGATCCGAGCTCCGCGCACGGTGTGCTCAAGGCACTCATGTCCGGGCTTGCGGCCGGCCATCTCATCGCCGGCGCGCTCGGCGGCAAGCTCCCACCCGAGGCGGCGGCGCTGGCATACTGCCAGTGGTTGGGCGGCTGGTTCGAGAGGGACGTGGCGGAGCTTGTGAAATTCTATCGTGCTCTGGACCGGTCTCTCTTCGGCGGCAGCACGGCCGGATAGTGGGAACGGTCGGACGACATGCTACTCCGGCAGAACCGGCACCTTCTTCTCCGGCAGCTTCTCCAACAGCTTCCGGTCGATGTTCAGGTGCTGCGTCACCAGGTCGTGCGGGCTGTTTTTCGCCCAACTGGACAGCGTCACTTCCGAGAACTCGCTGGCGCGGAACAGTTCCAGGTAGCGCACGGTCTCGCTGCCGGTGTTCTCGATGTAGTGCCCCATGGCACGGGGCACCGATCCGACATCGCCGGGATGGAAGTCGAAGGTGCGGGACCGGCCGCCCGCCGCGAACACGGTCATCCGCGCCTGGCCGCTGATCCAGAACTGCCACTCATCGGCATTGGGATGCCAGTGCAGTTCGCGCAGCCCACCCGGCTCGATCTCCACCAGTGCCGCGGCGATCGTGGTGGAAACCGGGAAGTTGCGTGAGTCGGCAATCCGCACGCTGCCGCTGCGGGTCTGGTAGTCCGGCTGTTTCGCGCCGAGTGAGAAACTGAAGGGCTGGGGTGTTACGCCCGGTGCGCCGATGGTCGTTGGTTTCGCCTCGGCGATCTTGCCCTGGAAGATGTAGAGCTGATCCGGCGGGATATCGGCGAACGCGGATTCCTCCACGCCGAAATTCTTCGCCAGCACGTCTCTGGGCGTGTGCGCAGCCCAGTCGCTGATGCTGAAGGTATTGAATTCCGAGAAGGCACCGTCGTCGAAGGCCAGGATGAACTCGCAGCCGTCGGGCTCCAGCCCCTGCAGCGAGTGCGGGATGCCGGCGGGGAAATACCACAGATCGCCCGGGCCCACGTTGTCCACGAAGCGGCCGCCATGCTGGTCCACCGCGGTGATCTGCGCCGAACCGGTCAGCATGAACGCCCACTCGGCCGCCTTGTGCCAGTGCAGTTCCCGTACGCCGCCGGCGGTCAGGCGCATGTTGACCCCGGCGATGTCCTTCGCCGCGACAAAGTCGTGCACGGTGACTTCCCGGCTCCAGCCGCCCGGCTGGATGCGCCGGTGCGCCTGGGAGAACGGGAACCACAGATTGGGGACGTGGCCCTGGTCCGAGGACGGCGGCTGCACCGAAGACGGGAACTGCGTCAGCAGCGTCGGATTGTCCGGCCCCGGGTTGCTGGCGCTGCGTTCCTCCGGCGCGGGCCCCGCCTTCGACTCCGGCGCAGGGCGCGCCATGCGCGTCGAGATCATGTCCCCGATGGTCGATGCCACCATCATTGCGCGATCCCGGAAATGCGCCATGACACTGCCCCTTACGATTGCTGTCGGAATATCGGGCCGGGGCTTCAGGACCGGTCCGGGGTGTGGGTGTGGTGGCGGTCACGCTCGCCGCCGCCACCGGAGACGTGGCTTTCGTCCGGGTTGGTGGGCTCGCCAGGCAACGCGCCGGACGGGTCGCCGCCGCCCTTGTGCCCGGTGGGCTGGTTGTTCTTGTGCGGGTGCTCGCGGTCCTGGTGGCTGCTGCCGGGACCGCCGAAGCGCCGGGATTTCAGGCGTCTTGGTCATGGGTTAGCGATCCTGCTGATAGCCCTGGTTGGTGGTGTTCTGCTTCGTGTTGGCCGGCTGCCCCTGCTGGTCGGGGTCGCGGTGGCGGCTGTCACGCTCGGGATGGTGCGCGGCCTCGCCCTTCGGCGCTTCCGGGTCGGCGCCCTTGCGCGGGCGCTGATCGGGGGGAACCGGCGGTGGATGAGCCGACATGCAAACCTCCTTCATGTCCTGGTCCCTGAACGGGCGGCGCCGGAACGGGTTCACCGTCCGGCGCCTGCATCACCCGCCCGGGTCGCGGTGCTGCTGCTACTCGGCCGCCATCGGCAGGGGCTTCACCTCCACCTTCAGCCAGCCCGGCTCCCGCTTGTCGAAGGCCTCGTAGGCCTGGATCACCTGCTGCATCGGTTCGGCCTTCGACAGGATGCCCACGGGGTCGATCACCCCGGCGCGGACCATGTCCACCAGCATCGGCACGTAGCGGCGGTGCGGGCAATTGCCGGCCTTCACCGTCAGGTTCTTGTTCATCGTCTCGCCGATCGGGAAGGTGTGGGCCTGCGGCGGATAGACGCCGATCACCCCGATCGTGCCCGCCTTCGCCACGGCGCCCACCGCCCATTGCAGCGCCTGGCTGGGCGCGTCGCCCGGCACCCAGTTGCCGTCATGCGGGTTCTGCTCCGGCGCGACCTCCTGGCGCTGGTGCTGGAAGTGCTGTTCCTGCTGCTTCGCCTGCTCCGCCGCCGGGCCTTCATGCGCGTGCATCGCATCGACGCCGACCGCGTCGATCACCCGATCCACGCCGATCCCGTCGGTGAGCTCCAGGATCGTCTTCACCGGGTCTTCCCGCTCGAAGTTCACCACTTCCGCGCCCTGCCGGCGCGCCATCGCCAGCCGGTCCTCATAGCGGTCCACGGCGATCACCCGGGCCGCGCCCTTCAGCTTGGCCGAGGCGATGGCGAACTGGCCGACCGGGCCGCAGCCGAACACCGCCACCGTGTCGCCGCGGCTCACCTCGGCCAGGTCGGCGCCAAACCAGCCGGTGGGGAAGATGTCGGAGATCAGGATGGCCTGCTCGTCGCTGACCTCATCCGGCAGCTTCACCAGCCCGACATGTGCGAACGGGATGCGCGCCTTGTCGGCCTGCAGCCCGTTGAACCCGCCGGCCGGCTGCGGGCTGCCGAAGAACGCGGTGCCGGCGCGCTTGCCGCCCGGATTGGCGCGGTCGCACTGCGAGTAGTAGCCGGCGCGGCAATACGAACAGCTCCCGCAGGCGATGGTGGAACACACCACCACGCGGTCGCCCTGGTCCAGGTTGCGCACGCCCGGCCCGCACTGCTCGACGACGCCCACGCCCTCATGGCCCAGGATGGTGCCGGGCTTCATGCCGGCCATGGTGCCGCGGACGAAATGCAGGTCGGTGCCGCAGATGGCCGAGGTGGTCACCCGGATGATCGCATCGGTCGGGTCCTGGATCTGCGGTTCGGCTACGTCGTCCAGACGGATGTCGCCAACAGCGTGGAAAACAACGGCTTTCATGCTTGTGCTCCCCGTTCTTGTGGTGAACCCGGGGAACGCCGGTCCCGCGCCCGGGTTGCCGGATCGCGCGTCCCCCGAACGAACCGCTCGATAAGCCGCGCGTGATCGGCTAAGCCGGACCGGCTCCGTTCAACATCGAGGCCCGCATGCCCGACCAGCCACAAGCCTCCCCAACTCCCGCGCCCGAGGGACGGATCGTTCCGGTGATCCTGTCCGGCGGTTCCGGCACGCGGCTGTGGCCGGTGTCGCGCGAGACGTTCCCCAAGCAGTTGTGGCCGCTGGTGTCGGCGCGCACGATGATGCAGGAAACGGCCCTGCGTGCGCAGGGGCCGGACTTCGCCCCGCCCATCGTGGTGTGCAACCAGGAGCACCGGTTCCTGGTGGGCGAGCAGTTGCGCGCCGCCGGTGCGGATGATGTGCGGATCGTGCTGGAACCGGTGGGTCGGAACACGGCCCCGGCGATCGCGGCGGCGGCGCTGCTGGTGGCGGAACAGGACGCGGACGCGGTGCTGTGGATGCTGGCGGCGGATCATGCGGTTGCCGATACGCCGGCGCTGCACCGGGCGCTGGCGGTTGCCGCGGCCGCGGCCCGCGCCGGCCGGATCGTTACCTTTGGTATGCGCCCGACCGCGCCCGAGACCGGCTATGGCTATATCGAACGCGGCGATCCGCTGCCCGGTGCCGACGGTGCCTATGGCGTCGCCCGCTTTCTGGAGAAACCGGATTCCGTCACCGCCGCGCGCTTCGTGGAGAGCGGGCGGCACCTGTGGAACTCCGGCATGTTCGTGTTCACCGCCCGCACGCTGCTGGAGGAACTGGAGGCCCACGCGCCCGAGGTTCTGCCGCCGGTGCGCCGCGCGATCACGGAGCGGCACGCCGACCTGGATTTCATCCGTCTGGCGGAGGACGCGTTCGCGGCCGCCCCCTCGATCAGCCTGGACTACGCGGTGGCCGAACGGACATCGCGCGCCGCCGTGGTACCGGCCGATATCGGCTGGTCCGATGTCGGCAGTTGGAGCGCCCTGTGGGAACTGGGCGAGAAGGACGAAGCCGGCAATGTCGCGCAGGGCGACGTCGTGCTGGAAGGCGCCAGCAACTGCTACGTGCGCAGCGACGGCGTGCTGGCCGCGGTGGTTGGCCTGAAGGACGCGGTGGTGGTGGTCACGAAGGATGCCGTGCTGGCGATGCACCGTGACCAGGCGCAGGACGTCAAGAAAGTGGTGGAACGGCTGAAAGCAGCCAGGCGTCCGGAAGCCGTGGCGCACAACAGGCTCTACCGGCCGTGGGGATTCTTCGAATCCCTGATCCAGGGCGACCGGTTCCAGGTGAAACGAATTGTCGTGTCACCCGGACGGCAACTGTCCCTGCAGAAGCACTATCACCGCGCGGAACACTGGGTGGTGGTGAACGGCACCGCGCTGGTTACCTGCGACAATGAAACCAGGATCGTGCGGGAGAACGAAAGCGCCTACCTGCCGCTGGGCTGCGTCCACCGGCTGGAAAACCCCGGGAAGATTCCGTTGTCCCTGATCGAGGTGCAGTCGGGCGCCTATCTGGGCGAGGACGATATCGAACGGATCGAAGACACGTACGGGCGCGCGTAGCTCCAACTGACCCATGGCTTTCGGCTGGCGTGCGCCCGCCCCGCCACGGCCGGCCATGAAAGGTGCCCCTCCCGCGCCCACCACGTCCGGGAGCAAGCGCTTTTCATTTGACCATCGGGTAGCAGGGCCACGCCCGATTGGCCCTCAATGGGCGAGTGACCCTCGATGCATATGGTCATCGCCGGGCATGACCATGGTTGACGGCGATGACGAGAGCGTACGGGGGCGGGGCGGCTTGCCCGCACGGGGTTGGGGGAAAATGCCTACCCCGTCACTTCCCCCAGCGCAGCACCATCGCATCCAGCTCCCGCGCCAGCTCGATCAGCCCGGCCCGCGCCGCTTGCGGCATCGGCGCCAGCGGATGACGCCCGGCATCGCAGGCGATCACCCCGCCCTCCTGCATCAGCGCCTTGCAGGCCAGCAGCCCGCACTGGCGGTTCTCCTGGTTGATCAGCGGCAGCCAGCGCCGGTACGCCGCCTTCGCCTCATCGCGGCGGCCGGCGAAATACGGGTCGGTGATCTGACGCATGCCGTCGGGATAGCCACCGCCGGTCATGGCGCCGGTCGCGCCGGCATCCAGGTCGGCCAGCAGGGTGATCCCCTCCTCGCCATCCCACGGACCCACGACATGCTCGCCGCCCAGCGCGATCAGTTCCCGCAGCTTCGCCGCGGCCTGGGCGGATTCGATCTTGAAATAGCTGACATGCGCGATCTCCCGCGCCATGCGCGCCAGCAGCGCGGCAGACAGCGGGGTGCCAGCCACCGGGGCGTCCTGGATCATGATCGGGATGTCGATCGCGTCGGACACGCGGCGGAAGAACTCCAGGATGGCGGGCTCCCCCACCCGGATGGTGGCGCCGTGGTAAGGCGGCATGATCATCACCGCCGCGGCGCCGGCCTCCTGCGCGCGGCGGCTGCGGGCGGCGCACAGGTCGGTGGAGAAATGGGTGGTGGTGACGATCACCGGCACGCGGCCGGCCACATGGTCCAGCGCCAGGCGCACCAGTTGCTCGCGCTCGTCGTCACCCAGGGAGAACTGTTCCGAGAAGTTGGCCAGGATACACAGCCCCTGGGACCCGGCGTCGATCATGAAATCGATCGCCCGCCGCTGGCCGTCCAGATCCAGCCCGCCCCGGGAGTCGAAGATGGTGGGAACCACGGGGCACACGCCCCGCATGGCGGTCGGATTCATCGGACGTCCTCCTGGTCTGTGGCGGCGCCCCGGCTCCAAGGGGCGCTGCACCGCAGATGCGCCAGCCGGTGGCGCGACGCAACCCGGCGTCCCGGTGCCGATGGGCGCGACAGGGCGGGACCCGAAAATCGGCCGCCCGCCGTTGCAGGGCCACCGTCACGCGCCAAATTTGTCAATTGCCACGGCGGAGAAAGTGCAGCGCCGTGCCAGCCGTTGAGGAACCACGATGTCCTGGTCGATTCCGGTGGGGACCGTCCGCGGAACGGTGATCCGCATCCACCTTACCTTCCTGCTGTTGCTGCTGTGGATCGGCGTCGCCCACTACATGGACGGCGGCGCGGCGGCGGCGGTGCAGGGGGTGGTGTTCATCAGCCTGGTGTTCCTGTGCGTGCTGCTGCACGAGTTCGGTCACGTCTATGCGGCCAGCCGTTACGGCGTGAAGACCCCCGATATCACCTTGCTGCCGATCGGCGGCGTCGCCCGCCTGTCGCGCATCCCGGAGCGGCCGAACCAGGAACTCACGGTCGCGGTCGCCGGCCCTCTGGTCAACGTGGTGATCGCCGCTCTTTTGTTCCTGGCACTCGGCCACCTGCCCACGCTGGCCGACCTGCAGTTGCAGAACCCCGAGGTCAGCATGCTGGGGCGGCTGGCGACGGTGAACGTCTTCCTGGTGCTGTTCAATCTGATCCCCGCCTTCCCGATGGATGGCGGACGGATGCTGCGTGCCCTGCTGGCCTACAAGCTGGGCTTCGGGCGTGCCACCCAGGTCGCCGCCGCCATCGGCCAGGGCCTCGCCTTCGTATTCGGTCTGCTCGGCCTGTTCGGCAATCCGCTGCTGCTCTTCATCGCGCTGTTCGTGTATCTCGGCGCAGCGGCGGAGTCCCACAGCGTACAACTGCGCCAGGCCGCCAGCGGCATGCTGGCCGGCGACGCCATGATCACCCGTTTCGAGAGCCTGTCGCCCACCAGCAGCGTGGCCGACGCGGTGCAATGCCTGATCCGCACCACCCAGCACGAGTTCCCGGTGGTTGACGGCGGCGGCCGCCTGCGTGGCGTGCTGACGCGGGACGCGATGATCCAGGCGCTGCGTGACCAGGGCCCGGACACGCCGGTGATCGAGGTCATGCAGCGCGACATTCCGGTCGTGCACGCCCGCGACAGCCTGGCCGAGGCGCTCACCCGCCTGCAGGAGGCGCAGCAGCCCGCGGTGGGTGTGGCGGATGCCGATGATCGGCTGATCGGCATCATCACGCCGGAGAACCTGGGCGAGATCATGATGGTCCACACGGTCCGCCCACCGGCGACCACGACGCCGCCGCCGGTGCGCAACCCGTGGATCTGACCGCCCGGCATTGATCGCGACGGTCGGTGGGAATCCGGCCACGGGGGCACCAGCCACGGGGGCACCAGCCACGGCGGCGGACGGTGGGTGCGCCGCCGTGGCTGGTGCCTACGAGGCGAGGTGCCCGCCGTCGCTGCCGACGTAGCCCACCACGGTCAGGCTGCCGATCTGGTCGCCCAGATGCATCGCCTGGCTGCCGCTGGTGTTGTACGCCATCGTCTGCAACGCCGCGTCGTGGTTCTGGAAGGCGGCCTGGCTGTTGAACACGAAGGCGTGGATGTCCGACCCGGCGAGTGTGCTGAACTGGTTGTCCGGCGCCGCGACCGGCGTATTGGTCAACTGGTTCAGCGTGGCGTCGGCGAAGATCTTCTCGCCCGTTACCACCTCGCCCTTGAAGTAGATGCTGGCGTTCGACGCGAACGGGTCGCTGTTGTTGCTGATTTCGACGAACGCCATCTGGTTGCTGTTGTGGCCGCTCACCGAGGCCAGCCCGGCCTGCATCTGCTTCAGCGACACCGTATCATTTGGGTTGTAGCTGAACTCCATCACCTGGCCGGTGCCGTAGAGCTGCGACAGGCTTCCGGTCGGCGCGGTCCCGTCCACCGAGATCCCGCTATGGTCCGCCAGAACCTGCACTTCCTTGCTGTCGCTGGCTGTCACCGTGTCGGACGTTCCACTTA
This sequence comes from uncultured Alphaproteobacteria bacterium, assembly GCA_963721065.1. GTDB lineage: Bacteria > Pseudomonadota > Alphaproteobacteria > Acetobacterales > Acetobacteraceae > CAWBLP01. The sequence continues at coordinate 639,994 of CAVRHO010000002.1, read as the reverse complement.
CGGTGGCGGTCACCGTCACCGTGTCGGCGACGCCGCTGGTCCCTGGCTGCCCCTGAGACCCGCTGCCGCCCGAACTGCCCGAGCCGCCACACCCGGCGTCACCAGACCCCGCGCCGTCCGAACCGCCCCACCCGGTGCCACCACCCGAGCCGTGGTGACCGGAGTGACCGGAACCCGAGTTGTCACCTGAGCCACTCCCGGTGTCGCAGTTGGCACCACTGCCCGAACCGCCCCACCCCGCGCTGCCGCCGGAACTGCCCCAGGCCGAGCCGCTGCCGGAGGTGTCGTGGCTGGAGCCGTGGCCGGAGTTGTCGGAGCCGGAGTTGTGGCCCGCGTTGCTCCCGGTGTCGCAGTTGGCGCCGCTGCCCGAACCGCCCCACCCCGCGCTGCCGCCGGAACTGCCCCAGGCCGAGCCGCTGCCGGAGGTGTCGTGGCTGGAGCCGTGGCCGGAGTTGTCGGAGCCGGAGTTGTGGCCCGAGTTGCTCCCGGTGTCGCAGTTGGCGCCGCTGCCCGAACCGCCCCAGCCCGCGCTGCCGCCGGAACTGCCCCAGGCCGAGCCGCTGCCGGACGTGTCGTGGCTGGAGCCATGGCCGGAGTTGTCGGAGCCGGAGTTGTGGCCCGAGTTGCTCCCGGTGTCGCAGTTGGCGCCGCTGCCCGAACCGCCCCACCCCGCGCTGCCGCCGGAACTGCCCCAGGCCGAGCCGCTGCCGGACGTGTCGTGGCTGGAGCCATGGCCGGAGTTGTCGGAGCCGGAGTTGTGGCCCGAGTTGCTGCCGGTGTCGCAGTTGGCGCCGCTGCCCGAACCGCCCCACCCCGCGCTGCCGCCGGAACTGCCCCAGGCCGAGCCGCTGCCGGACGTGTCGTGGCTGGAGCCATGGCCGGAGTTGTCGGAGCCGGAGTTGTGGCCCGAGTTGCTGCCCGGTGTCGCAGTTGGCGCCGCTGCCCGAACCGCCCCACCCCGCGCTGCCGCCGGAACTGCCCCAGGCCGAGCCGCTGCCGGAGGTGTCGTGGCTGGAGCCATGGCCGGAGTTGTCGGAGCCGGAGTTGTGGCCCGAGTTGCTGCCGGTGTCGCAGTTGGCGCCGCTGCCCGAACCGCCCCAGCCGCCTGCCGCCGGACTCCCCAGGCCGAGCCGCTACCGGACGCGTCGCCGCCTGGCCGGAAGCCATGTCGAGCCGGAGTTGTCGGAGCCGGAGTTGTGGCCCGAGTTGCTCCCGGTGTCGCAGTTGGCGCCGCTGCCCGAACCACCCCAGCCGGCCCCGCCCCAGGCCGAGCCGCTACCGGAGCCACCGTCGCCGGAACCATGACCGGAGTTGTCGGAGCCGGACTTGCTGTCGGAGCCGCTGCCGGTGTCGCAGTTGGCGCCGCTGCCGGCATTACCGCCAGAGGAACTGCCCGAACCGCCGTGACCAGATCCGTGCCCGGAATGGTCGGACCCGGACTTGCCGCCAGAGCTGTCCCCGGTACCGCAGTCGGAGCCACCGCCAGACCCGCCGCTGCCATCGGATGAGCCAGTCCCGCCATGCTGGGAATTGTCACCGGACACCGGGATTGTGCGGGTGTACTGCCAGGTCTCACCGGCATCGAGCAGCCCGTTGTGGTTCGTGTCGCCCACGTTGAAGCCGTGCTGCAGGATCGCAGCCGGTGTGACGAAATCGGGATTCGAGGCGGTGCCGATATTATCGGCGATCTGCACATCCGTCAGCGTCGTGCTGCCGGTGTTGACCACGTCGTAGGTGTAGGTGACCTGATCGCAGGCGCCGGCGACCACCTTGCCAGGCAGCTTCACCACGGTGATGCCACTCGAGCCGCCACCCGTTTCGCCGGTATAATTGGCCTGGTCAGTGGCCGTGACCGTCGTGTGATGACCTTGGCCCGTGGATGCGGTGCCGCTCACCGTCGCCGTATCCAGTTGATAGCCGGCAGCAGCGGTGATGGTCGCGACGTCCGAGGTGATCGTACCGCCCACCGCCAGGTCGAAGCTGCTTCCGCCGTTCACAGTGAAGCCGGCCGGCCCATTGCCACCGATATCGGTCACGTGCGCCCCGGAGATAGCGACTCCACCGGTGTTGCTGACGATCACCCGCTCGAACAGCTTCGTCCCGGCCGCAACGGACGGATCGTCGGCCAGATTGCCGTTCCCCACGTCCAACCAGGTGCTGCCGTCGGTAGAGATCTGCTTGTCGATGGCAATCGACGGGCCGGTGCTCCCGCCGACCGTCACGCTCGCGGTGTCGGTGGCGGACACCGTTGTGCCATTGGCAACACCGGTGGCCACAACCGTGTTGGTATCAACGATGTTCGACGGCGTCCCGCAGAGCAGGTTGTCCGGCCCCGTACCGAACTCGAAGCTGATCGACTGGATTTGCGTGCTGCTGGTGATCCCGGGCAGCGCCACTGCGAATGTGCCCGTACCCTGGATCTGGGGGTTGCGCCCGGTGATGGAGGGATTGGCGTTGGAATAGGGACCGTCGCCGATGATCAGATCGATCGGCTTGCCGCCCATCGCCCCGGTTCCCGCCGTCGCGAGCGTCACCGTGGAGCCGGATTCTGCGACACCCCAGTGCGTAATCGACCCGCTATAAGGGGTAACCGAACCGCCATTGGCGATGTCGATCAGTGTCCCGGTCTCATTGACGAGCGACGCAGCGCCTGGATTCCCGGCGAAGGTGATAACGATGCCGCTGACTTCCTGTCCCGCGGAGGTCGGGTTGGCCTGGTTGCTCGACAATTCGACGACCATCGTGCCGTTCTGCATGATGATCCTGGCCGATGCGCTTTCCGCACCGTCGCGGCCGGTGCCGCTGGCGGCGTAGCTCACCACCGGCGGCGTTGTCGTCGCCGTGTAGGACCATACCTCGGAGGTATCGAGCAGCCCGTTGTGATTGGTGTCGCCACTCACATAGGTGGGATGGAAGTCATCGCCGGAATAGCCGGCGGTCGCGTTGTCATCGGTCAGCACGACGTTGCTGAGCGGCAGACCACCGGTATTGGTCACACTGTATGTGTAGGTGACAGGTGTGCCCGGCGCGGCGGTAGAGACGCTGGCCGTCTTCACCACCGCGATCCCGGGTGCCGCGAATCCCGTATAGTTCGCCTGGTCGCTGGCGGTTACCGTAGCAGCGTGACCAAAGCTGTCGCTCGCCGTACCGGTTATCGTGGCCGTATCGAGCTGATAGCCGGATGCGGCGGTGATTGTCGCCACGTCGGAGACGATGCTGCCACCCGCCGCCAGATCGAAGGTGCCGCTGCCGCCCACGGTGAACCCGGCCGGGCCGTTGCCGCCTGCGTCGGCGATCTGCGCCCCGGTGATGTCCACCGAACCGGTATTGCTGACAATCACCCGCTCGAACACGGTCGAGCCCGCCAGCACCGACGGGTTTTGCGCCAGGTTGCCGGAGCCGACATCCACCCAGGTGCTGCCGTCGGTGGAGATCTGCTTGTCCAGCGCGACACTGTAGGTCAGGCCCGTGTAGTTCGCCTGGTCGCTGGCACCCACCGTGCCGGTGTTGCCGTAGTTGTCGCTGACACCGCCGCTCACCGTCGCGGTGTCCAGTTGCGTGCCGGACGCCGCGGTCAGCGTCGCCACGTCGGAGACAATGCTGCCGCCCGCCGCCAGATCGAATGTGCCGCTGCCGCCCACGGTGAACCCGGCCGGGCCGTTGCCGCCGGCGTCGGCGATCTGCGCCCCGGTGATGTCCACCGAGCCGGTGTTGCTGACAATCACCCGCTCGAACACCGTCGAACCAGCCAGCACCGCCGGGTTCTGCGCCAGGTTGCCGGCGCCGACATCCACCCACGTGCTGCCGTCGGTGGAGATCTGCTTGTCCAGCGCGACGCTGTAGGTCAGGCCCGTGTAGTTCGCCTGGTCGCTGGCACCCACCGTGCCGGTGTTGCCGTAGCTGTCGCTGACACCGCCGCTCACCGTCGCGGTGTCCAGTTGCGTGCCCGACGCCGCGGTCAGCGTCGCCACGTCGGAGACGATGCTGCCACCCGCCGCCAGATCGAAGGTGCCGCTGCCGCCCACCGTGAACCCGGCCGGGCCGTTGCCGCCCGCGTCGGCGATCTGTGCCCCGGTGATGTCCACCGAGCCGGTGTTGCTGACGATAACCCGCTCGAACACCGTCGAACCAGCCAGCACCGCCGGGTTCTGCGCCAGGTTGCCGGCGCCGACATCCACCCACGTGCTGCCGTCGGTGGAGATCTGCTTGTCGAGCGCAACGCTGTAGGTCAGGCCGGTGTAGTTCGCCTGGTCGCTGGCACCCACCGTGCCGGTGTTGCCGTAGCTGTCGCTGACACCGCCGCTCACCGTCGCGGTGTCCAGTTGCGTGCCGGACGCCGCGGTCATCGTCGCCACGTCGGAGACGATGCTGCCACCCGCCGCCAGATCGAATGTGCCGCTGCCGCCCACGGTGAACCCGGCCGGGCCGTTGCCGCCCGCGTCGGCGATCTGCGCCCCGGTGATGTCCACCGAACCGGTATTGCTGACGATCACCCGCTCGAACACCGTCGAACCAGCCAGCACCGACGGGTTCTGCGCCAGGTTGCCGGCACCGACATCCACCCACGTGCTGCCGTCGGTCGAGATCTGCTTGTCGAGCGCAACGCTGTAGGTCAGGCCGGTGTAGTTCGCCTGGTCGCTGGCACCCACCGTGCCGGTGTTGCCGTAGCTGTCGCTGACACCGCCGCTCACCGTCGCGGTGTCCAGTTGCGTGCCCGACGCCGCGGTCAGCGTCGCCACGTCGGAGACGATGCTGCCACCCGCCGCCAGATCGAATGTGCCGCTGCCGCCCACGGTGAACCCGGCCGGGCCGTTGCCGCCCGCGTCGGCGATCTGCGCCCCGGTGATGTCCACCGAGCCGGTGTTGCTGACAATCACCCGCTCGAACACCGTCGAACCCGCCAGCACCGACGGGTTCTGCGCCAGGTTGCCGGCGCCGACATCCACCCAGGTGCTGCCGTCGGTGGAGATCTGCTTGTCCAGCGCGACACTGTAGGTCAGGCCCGTGTAGTTCGCCTGGTCGCTGGCACCCACCGTGCCGGTGTTGCCGTAGCTGTCGCTGACACCGCCGCTCACCGTCGCGGTGTCCAGTTGCGTGCCGGACGCCGCGGTCAGCGTCGCCACGTCGGAGACGATGCTGCCACCCGCCGCCAGATCGAATGTGCCGCTGCCGCCCACGGTGAACCCGGCCGGGCCGTTGCCGCCGGCGTCGGCGATCTGCGCCCCGGTGATGTCCACCGAACCGGTGTTGCTGACGATCACCCGCTCGAACACCGTCGAACCAGCCAGCACCGCCGGGTTCTGCGCCAGGTTGCCGGCGCCGACATCCACCCAGGTGCTGCCGTCGGTGGAGATCTGCTTGTCCAGCGCAACGCTGTAGGTCAGGCCCGTGTAGTTCGCCTGGTCGCTGGCACCCACCGTGCCGGTGTTGCCGTAGTTGTCGCTGACACCGCCGCTCACCGTCGCGGTGTCCAGTTGCGTGCCGGACGCCGCGGTCAGCGTCGCCACGTCGGAGACGATGCTGCCACCCGCCGCCAGATCGAAGGTGCCGCTGCCGCCCACCGTGAACCCGGCCGGGCCGTTGCCGCCGGCGTCGGCGATCTGTGCCCCGGTGATGTCCACCGAGCCGGTGTTGCTGACAATCACCCGCTCGAACACGGTCGAGCCCGCCAGCACCGCCGGGTTCTGCGCCAGGTTGCCGGCGCCGACATCCACCCACGTGCTGCCGTCGGTGGAGATCTGCTTGTCCAGCGCAACGCTGTAGGTCAGGCCGGTGTAGTTCGCCTGGTCGCTGGCACCCACCGTGCCGGTGTTGCCGTAGTTGTCGCTGACACCGCCGCTCACCGTCGCGGTGTCCAGTTGCGTGCCGGACGCCGCGGTCAGCGTCGCCACGTCGGAGACGATGCTGCCACCCGCCGCCAGGTCGAACGTGCCGCTGCCGCCCACGGTGAACCCGGCCGGGCCGTTGCCGCCCGCGTCGGCGATCTGCGCCCCGGTGATGTCCACCGAGCCGGTGTTGCTGACAATCACCCGCTCGAACACGGTCGAACCAGCCAGCACCGCCGGGTTCTGCGCCAGGTTGCCGGCGCCGACATCTACCCACGTGCTGCCGTCGGTGGAGATCTGCTTGTCCAGCGCGACACTGTAGGTCAGGCCCGTGTAGTTCGCCTGGTCGGTGTCGGTGACCGGCGCGGTGCTGCCCGTGTTGTCGATTGCCGATCCTGTGACCGTCGCCGTGTCGAGCTGGTAACCGGAGGCCGCGGCAATCGTTGCGATATCGGAGGCGATGGTGCCGCCTCCTGCCAGGTCGAACGTGCCGCTGCCGCCCACCGTGAATCCGGCCGGGCCGTTGCCCCCAGCATCGATGACCTGAGCGCCGGTGATAGCCTCGGTGCCGGTATTGGTGACAATGACCCGTTCATAGATGGTCGCGCCGGTCAGGACTGACGGATTGTCGGCCAGGTTGGCATTTCCGACGTCCACCCAGGTGCTGCCGTCGAGGGAGATCTGCTTGTCGAGCGCGATCCCATATGGCTGACCGTTATTCCCGCTGGGGGTCGTGCCGTAATAATGCGCCTGATCGCTGGCGGTCACGGTCGCATTATGGCCGACACTGTCGCTGGCAAGGCCCGTCACCGTGGCCGTGTCGAGCTGATCGCCCGTCACGGCGGAGATGGTCGCGATGTCCGATGTAATCGTCTGTCCGGCGGCAATGCTGAATGTGTTGTTCCCACCGACAGTGAAGCCGCTCGGCCCGTTACCGCCGGAATCGCCGACATGGGCATTTGTGATCGCGATGGAGCCGCTGTTGACCACCAGGACCCGCTCGTAAACCGCGGATCCGCTCGAAACCGACGGATAATCGCTCAGATTGCCATTGCCGACATCCAGCCAGTTCGTCCCGTCCAGCGAGATTTGCTTGTCGAGGGTCAGGCCGACCGTCTCAAACCCTTGCTTGATGGTACTGAAGATGACGGCCGAGGACTGCGTGGAGGCTGATGACGCCCCGATCGCGCTGGTTATTGTGAGCTGGATATGAAGGTCGGAATAACCACTGCTGAGCCACTGCGCATTCCCGCCCTGTGCCGCGGTCCAGGGCATTGTGGCCAGCAGATTGCCGTGCGAATCGAAGATCTGCTCCAGCGCATTGAGCGAGCCGAGGCCGCGGAGGATATTCGTGACAGTCAGTCCATCCAGGCCAACAATCTGCGACCCCGCTGTTGCTGCGACGTCGTAATTGAAGACCAGCGTCTGGGAAACGGCTGCGCCAGTCGCGTTTCCGATAACCCCGGAGGTGAAACTCTCCCAGGAGATTCCATTGTACGTCGGACTGACGCCGAACGTCTGTCCACCAAAGAACGAGCCCGGATAGTTCGTGGTGAACTGGAGTACAGTGCTGCCGACATCAGTCTCGACCACGCCCACATTGGTGAAGTCGAGATTGTCATACGACGTTGATGGAAATGAATAGCTGCTCGTCGGCATGGACATAACCCCCCCGATCCTGCGACACCCCCGTGTCGCAGGGATCCTGATCTACGGATTGGAAGTGGCGGGCTGAGACTAAACTCGCCTTCTACGAACGAAAGCGGCGGCAACAACACCGACGCCGAGCAAGGTGATCGTGCCAGGCTCCGGCGTGGCGAGGTCCTGTGTCACCGAGGTGACGGTGGACCCGAGACCCGCTGGGGCATTGAAATCGTAGTTGTTCGCAAACGACGAGACCGGCGCGAAACTGACCGAAGTCGTGGGTGTGAAGAAATCAGTGCTAACATTCTGATCAGTGCTGGTACCTTGGTAGGAATCTGCGGCTGACGAGAATATACCGGTCCCGTTCCAATTCAGTGTAAATCCCGTAAGGGCCGGACTAGCGGTTGCCACATTCATCGAGAATGACCAGTCATTATTCACCGGCACAAGATCCTGTCCGGGCGTCGCAGACTTGATCTCCACGCCCAGGTTGCTTTGGTCCTGGACCAACAAGACCGAACCGTTACAAAATGTGGGATTTGTACACGATGTGACCGTGAAGCGCGCAGTGATCCCGCCTGAGGTGACATCGAGATAGTTGTTCGTTTGTAGCGTAACCGCCTGCGCTCCCGGCGCAGCCGCGAAGCCTGCAATCAGCAGGCCAACTACCGACATAAGCCCGAACTTCTTCATCGCCGCCCCATGAATTTGGTCGCGCCTGCGCGCTGTGTGAATCAAACGTTAATGGGGCGGCTATCAGTTGTAAAGCGGAATATTGTCTAAACAATAACCGTTAATGTCTTTTTTTATACCAGGATAGAAATTTATACGATGTGGGCGTTGCCTCTACCCAGGCGTCAACCCCCGGCTGGGCGCAGTCTCATCGGCCTGATGCTGCGGACACAAGCCGGTGTACCGGCACGGGCGGCGCAAGCGGTTGCCGGTAGCCGCCGGAATAAAGCGGCCCGGGCAAATACGCCCACTACGGACACTCAACCCGCCCGCCGGCGGAGGGCGTGGACAACCGTAGCGGCCGCAACTCCGCAGCCCGCAAAAAGACTCGCTCAGCGCGAGTCCGGTCTCATGCCCTGCTACGGACTCAAACGATCCGAAACGCCCGCCGCCGCTCCCGCGCCCCCGCGGTCTCCGGCAACTCCAGCGGCAGCAACGGCGCGCGATCTCGCGCCCCATCCCCCACCGCATCCGCCGCCGCGGCGTCCGCCTCCGGCAACTCCTGCCCGCCCAGGTAATTGCCCGCCAGGTTGCGGAAGACGTAGTCCAGCAACGACGTCGCCTGGCCCACCGCCGGATCGCCCTCAACCACGCCGGCCGGACCGAACCGGGTGAAGGTAAACGCCCGCACGAACGCCTCCAGCGGCACCCCGTGCTGCAACCCAAGGCTGATCGCGACGGCGAAGTTATCCATCAGCCCGCGGAACGCCGCACCTTCCTTGTGCAGGGCGACGAAGATTTCCCCCAACTGCCCATCGGCATACTCCCCGGTGCGCAGGAACAGCTTGTGCCCACCCACCGACGCCTTCTGCGTGTAGCCTCGACGCCGTGCCGGAAGCTCTCGCCGCGCAACACCCGGCAGCGAAACCGCCCGTTCGTCCGGCCGCTCCGGCATGACGTGCAAGAAAGGTGTAACCGCGTCGTGCATTGCGGCATGCGCCGCCGGACTTCGCCTCGGGCACCGGTGTTTCGCCGGCAAGCGCCATCGCCAGCGCCGCCTCAGCCGACACACCCCGTGCCGCCAGCCACCCCCGCGCCGCTCGGCTCAGCCCTCCGTCAGCCGCCAGAGGCGAGAAACTGGGGGCAATCCCACCGGTCTCGACGCCGAGCAGTGCGTCGGCCTCGGAAGGCGCCGCGATGGCGGTGGTGGAACGATGCCGCGGCGCCGGCGCCAGCCGTGCGGCCTCGCCGGCCGCCCGCGCGGCATCCGCCAGTCCGGGCAGAACGCCACCGGCCGGCGGCGCCGGCCAAGTCATCCGCACGGCCGGAGCCCCATTCCCCGCCAGCCGACCGGAAGCCGCATCAGCGCACCCCCGCAGCAGAGCCGCCAGTTGCCGAGCGATCTCCCGCGCCGGATCAGAGTCGTAGGGGATGCCCAACCCGGCCAGCAGACCCGCGAGATCCGCCATTCGCACCGCGATCCGCTGCGCATCCGGCGCAAGGCAGGTCAGTGTGACGACAGCCGCATCGACGGCGCCCGTGAAGCCGGCCAGGTCGAACCCGCCCTCCGGCTCGAGGAAGGCGGGCAGGTTCAGAACGAATTCCGGGACCGGGGCAGGCTGCCCCTGCCAGACGGATGCATCCGGGGCACCGCGTCGCAGCCGCAGCAGCGTGTGCAACCGGTCCGCAAGCCCGGCATCCGCCCCGACGCCGGCAGCACGGGCCACCACCGCCCCGATCCAGGCCTCGGCGGCCTGCGCCAGCGCGACCGGGCGGTTGCCCGGGGCCAGGGCGGCGAGCGCCCCGGCGGCGCTGTCTTCCCAGGCGGCCGGCAGCGTGATCCGGCGCGGCGGTGCGTCGGGATCCGTCCCGATACTGACGCGCCGCATCCGCACACCATGCCACTGCGGCGGCATCCGCCGCTCCGCCTTCCGATGCTGGGTCATGCGGGTATGCTAGCTGGCTGACCACCACACGGGAAGGGTATCTTGTGGCAGTCGGACATCCGCACCACAAAATCCTGTGGATTGTTATGCCGGACAGCACCCGTGCACAGCCAGAACGCCGCTCTGCCGCCACCACGCCGGGAACGGCTCCGCGTACGGCCGCCCGGTCCCGCCCGGCCCTCCGGATGCGCCGGGCACGAAATCCGACCGGAACGGTGGACCAACCGCGCGCAGCCACGTATATCCCGCCGCATGAACATCGGAACCTGGCTGTTCACCAAGCTGAAGGGCCGGCAGGTCGGCCAAGACGCCGCTGGCAACATCTATTATGAGGAGCGCTCGCCGCGCCGCGGCCTGCGCTCGCGCCGCTGGGTCGGCTACGCCGGCAGGCCGGAGGCCAGCCTCGTGCCGCCGGAATGGCATGCCTGGCTGCACTACACCACGGATGCGCCGCTGCCGGAAAACGCCCGCCGCCCGTGGCAGAAGCCGCATCTGCCCAACCCCACCGGCACGCCGCTGTCCTACCGGCCGCCGGGACACGACTACCAGGGTGGCCATCGCGCCCGCGCGACCGGCGACTACGAAGCCTGGACACCCGGCAGCTAGGCCAGCCGGATGCCGCAACGCAGCCTGATCGAAATAATCACCGGAGCCGTGGTGCTGCTCGTCGCCGCCGGCTTCCTGGTCTATGCGGTGGCGCATTCCGGCCGCAGTTCGGGGTCGGGCTACACGTTGTATGCGCAGTTCGACAACATCGCCGGGCTGTCGGTGGGCAACGATGTACGGGTGGCCGGGGTGAAGGTGGGCAGCATCACCAGCGAGACGATCGACCCCAAGACCTACCAGGCCCGGGTCGCGCTGACGGTGCAGAACGACATCAAGCTGCCGACCGACACCGGCGCCGAGATCACCAGCGAAAGCCTGCTCGGCGGTAAATACATCGCGCTTTCCCCCGGCGGGGCCGAGAAAATGTTGCAACCGGGCCAGACCATCACCATCACCCAATCGTCGATCAACATCGAGAGTTTGTTGGGCAAGTTCATCTTCAGCGCCAGCAATCTCGCCTCCGGCGGAGGCCAGGGTCAGTCCGGCAGCCAATCAGGCAACCAGGGCGGCAGCTCCTCCGGCGGCCTGCCGCCACTCGGGGGCAGCAAGTGATCCCGCCGCCCCCCGACACCTGGCCCGGCGAGGACGGCAACCCCGTCTCCTGTCGGGAAAAGCTGCGCATGCTGGAGGAGAACCACGCCGAACTGGCGCAGGCACTGCAGGACGCGTTCGAGGACGCGGTGCTGATGGGCGTGGACGAGCAGGCGATGCGCAAGATCCTGACCGGCATGATCGACGGGCTGGAGTCGCCCAAGCGCCCAGGATGACCGTGCGCCGTACGGATGTCGCATCGGCCCGCCGCAGGCTGGTCCCTGCCGGTATCGTCCTGGCCGCGATACTTCCCGTCGGCGCCTGGGCGCAGGCGCCGAACACGGCCACACCGCTGCTGCCGCCCACCCGGCAATATCCGAACGCCCCCATTCAGAGCGAGCCGCTGGCACCACCCCCCGGCGCCGCTTCGCCGTCACTGACCGGCCCCGGGTCGCCCCCCGGAACGACCCCCACCACGCCGGGCTCCACCACTGCGCCCGGCACCACCACGCCCGGCACCACCACGCCCGGCACCGTGCCGCCGCAAGGAACGGCCCAACCCGGCAGCGGCGAACAGCCGCCCGGTACACAGCCACAGGCCGGCCCGGGCCAGCAGCCGCCGGCCGAGCCACCACCGCCGAACCCGTGGGTGCCCAGGCAGCAGGCGGTGATCCAGGTCCTCGACAAACCTGACGCACAGAGCAAGACGCTGACCATCAAGGTCGGCGAGTTGGCCACCTACCGGTCGCTGACCGTCGCCGTGCAGGCCTGCCTGGTCCGGCCGCCGGACGTGCCGCAGAACGCCACGGCATTCCTGGTGATCACCGACAAGCATCCGGACCAGCCGGGCTTCAAGGGCTGGATGTTCGCCAACGACCCGTCGCTCAACATGCTGCAAAACCCGATCTACGACGTCCGGGTGAAAGGCTGCACGCCATGAGCCCCAACGACACCTTGCCGCCCTTCGACCGCACCGCACTGCTGCTGGATGTGGACGGCACGCTGATCGACATCGCCCCGCGGCCCGACCTGGTGGTGGTGCCACCCGGCCTGGTGGACACGCTGCGCCACCTGCGCGACGCACTGGACGGTGCCCTGGCGGTGATCAGCGGCCGCCCCGTCGAGCAGGTGGACCTGCTGCTGGACAACGCCCCCCAGGCGGTCGCCGGCGAACACGGCGGCGCCGTCCGCCACGCCCCCGGTGCCCCGATCGACCGCCCCGCCCTGCCCTCCCCGCCCCCGGAATGGCTGGCCGCAGCCGAACAACTGGCGCAGGACCATCGCGGCGTGCTGCTGGAACACAAGGCGCGCGGCTTCGTGGTGCACTACCGCGCGGTCCCGCAGCTCGGCCCCATGCTGCATGACGCCGTGCTGAGCATCCTGGGCGACGCGCCGGACTTCGCCGTGCTCGCCGCGCACATGGCCTGGGAGGTGCGCCCCCGCGGCACCGACAAGGGCATCGCCGTCACCGCATTGATGCGGCACCAGCCGTTGCGCGGCCGCATCCCGCTGTTCATCGGCGACGACGTCACCGACGAAGACGCAATGGCCAAGGCGCGTGAGATGGGCGGCGCCGGCCTGCGGGTGGACGCCGCCTTCGGCACCGCCGGCGACGTGCGCGCCTGGCTGGCCGAGGCGGCGCAGCGCGGCGCCTGGCCGGACCTGCCGTTGCCAGGCGCGGCCTAGTCGGCCCATCCTGGCAGCCACTCGTTCGGCTGTCCGCGGAGGTGCTGATGACGCAAGCCGATGCCGCTTCCCTAGCGGCGTGGAAGGCCGCCGACCTGCGCAACGAGGCGCGCTGGATCTTCCCCCTTGATGACGCAGCGCGGGCCGATCTGCGGCGAGCCCTGGATCGACTGGATCCCGAAGCCGATCCGCTGTCCCTGACCCGCGCCGATATCGACCTGGGCGCCGCCGGCAACGTGCTGGACGCCGCCATGCGCGAGGTGCGCGACGGCCGCGGCATCGCCCTGCTGCGCGGCCTGCCCCGCGACGGACCTGGACGAAGCCGCCTTCGGCCGCCTCACCTGGATGCTCGGCCTGCACACCGGCGTCGCCCGGCCGCAGAACCGGGCCAGCGACTATCTGGCGCCGGTACGCGACGCCGGCAGCGTCTACCGCAGCGCCGGCGGGCGCGGATATTCCTCCAATGCCGAACTCGACTTCCACACGGACAGCGCCGACGTGGTGATGCTGGCCTGCTTCAACCAGGCGCGCGAAGGCGGCCAGAGCATGGTCACCAGCTCGGTCGCCGCGCATGCGGCACTCGCGGCCGAAGCACCCGACCTCGCCGAGGTGCTGCACCACCCGTTCTGGTTCAGCCGCCAGACCGAGCAGGCACCGGATGAGACACCCGCCTACCCAAACCCCGTGTTCGACAGCGCCGACGGCCTGCTGTGCAGCAAGTGGAATCGCAACCGCATCCAGACCGCGCAGCGCATCGAGGGCGTGCCGGCCCTCACCGGGACGCAACGTGCGGCAATGGACGCGCTGGACGCGGTGCTGCGCCACCCTGCGCTGATGTTCGACATGTATCTGCAACCAGGAGATGTGCAGATCCTGAACAACCACGTCACGCTGCATTCACGCACCGAATTCGCGGATTTCGACGCACCGGCGCGCAAGCGGCTGCTGTTCCGCCTGTGGCTGGCAACGCCCGATTTACCCCGGCTGCCGGAAAGCTGGCGGCCCGCGTATCGATCGGTGGCGCCCGGCACGGTCCGTGGCGGCATCATCGGCCAGGCTTACGACGCACGCCGCCAAACTTTCGAACGCCGGCAGGCCGCGGCGCTCGGCATGCGGGACTGAAGCAGCATTACGAGCCTGATGCTGGATCCGGCCTGACGCAGATTACTGGCCTCACGTAGGTTATGGGCCTGACGCAGATTACGGGTCTGACGTAGGTTCCGGACATCACGTAGCTTATGGGCCCGACGTCCGTTATACGCCTCACATAGCATGCGCGTTTGGGGCAGCGGCACGGGCCCATTGGTGTTCAAATATGCACGCCGGCACCCACCCTTCACGTCATGGCCGGGCTCGACCCGGCCATCGACACCGGAACGATCGGGTCGGGATGCAGCGGAACACGCCTGGACGGGGTAGCTGGCCCGATCAAGTCCGGCCATGGCCGGTAGAGTGGGGCTAGCCCGCACCATCTCAACACCGATGGGGCACAGGCCCGCCACGCGCGGTCTCGTCGTGCGGAACGCACCCTTTCAACCGCTGCCCCGGAAGCCCACCGCATTCAGGTGCCGGCGGCACGACGGGATCGCAGGTGCCGAAGCATTGCCCGCCACCACGCAGGACGTTGCGCCGATGGCCGGGAAAAAACTTCCCAAACCACCATCCACCCGGTTGCGACGGGAAGTTTCTTCCCATACATACCCGCCATGCCCAGCGTCAACGACATCATCGACCGGCTCGGCGGCATCGATGCCGCCGCGCGCCTGACCGGGGTCGGTACCGAGGCCGTCCGCAAGTGGCGGCAGGCCGGCGCCGTCCCGTCCCGTCACTGGCCGGCGGTCAGCGCCGCCACCGGCCTCAGCCTGGCCGACCTGCAGGGAAACACCGCGATGCCCGAGCCCGACGAGTCACACCCCCCGCCCGGCGCCACCGCCGCGCTGGTGCTGGCGGACGGCGCGGTGTTCTGGGGCCGCGGCTTCGGCGCGCACACCACCTCCCCCGAACCGGTGGGGGAGCTCTGCTTCAACACCGGCATGACCGGCTACCAGGAGACGCTGACCGATCCGTCCTATGCCGGGCAGATCATCACGTTCACCTTCCCCCATATCGGCAATGTCGGTACCAACCAGCAGGATATCGAGGCGACGACGATCGCCGCCCGCGGCCTGGTGGTGAAGCAGGACATCACCGAGCCGTCCAACTGGCGCGCCGCCCAGCACCTGGACGCCTGGCTGCGTTCCCGCGGGATTGCCGGAGTCGCCGGTGTGGACACGCGGGCGCTGACCGTGCGCATCCGCGACGGCGGGCCGCCCTCCGGCGTGCTGGCCTTTCCGGCCGACGGCCGTTTCGACATCGCCGCGCTCCAGGCACAGGCCGCGGCCTGGCCGGGGCTGGAAGGCATGGACCTGGCGAAGGAGGTCACCTGCCGCCAGACGTTCACCTGGGACGAAACGCGCTGGTCCTGGCCCGCGGGCTTCGGCCGCCAGACGGCACCGAAGCACCATGTCGTCGCGGTGGATTACGGAGCCAAGCGCAACATCCTGCGCTGCCTGGCTTCGGCCGGCTGCCGGGTGACGGTGGTGCCGGCGACCGCGACCACCGAGGACATCATGCGCCACAAGCCGGACGGCGTGTTCCTGTCCAACGGCCCGGGCGACCCGGCGGCAACCGCCGCCTATGCCGTGCCGGCAATCCAGGGCGTGCTGGAAACCGGCGTCCCGGTATTCGGCATCTGCCTCGGCCACCAGTTGCTGGCCCTGGCGCTGGGCGCGAAGACGTTCAAGCTGGAGCGCGGGCACCGCGGCGCCAACCAGCCGGTGAAGGACCTGGCGACCGGCCGGGTGGAGATCACCAGCCAGAACCACGGTTTCGCGGTGGACGCGGACACGCTGCCGAAGGGCGTGCAGGTGACCCACGTGTCGCTGTTCGACGGCTCCAACGAAGGTCTGGCCTGCGCCGACCGCCCGGTGTTCTCGGTGCAGTACCACCCGGAAGCCAGCCCGGGGCCCAGCGACAGCCATTACCTGTTCGAACGGTTCATGCAGATGATCGAGGGGCACGGCGGCCATGGAAGCGCGTGACCTGCTGCTGGCGACCGCCTTCCGCCACAGCATCAACGAACCGAACATCGAGACCGGCTACGACCGCTTCCGCACGGTCTGCGGCGACGCCCCGGACTTCGACGCTTTCTGCCAGGCGGTGGCCTCCTGCGTGCAGGACGGATTGATCCGCGAACCGATCCGCCTGCCGGAAGGCGCGTTGCAGTGCCACTGGCATCTGGAACTCACCCCGAAGGGCGTGGCCGCGGCCCGCGCCCTGCCGGGTGCACGAGGATAGCCGCGGTCCTTCAGCCCCTCCCCACGGGAACAGCCGCGGCCCCCCTCAGCCTTCTTCCAGCGATTGCCGCCCCGCACCGTCCCGCCCGCGGGACCCAGCCAGCAAGTAGAATCATGCCCAAGCGCACCGACATCAAGTCCGTCATGATCATCGGCGCCGGCCCGATCATTATCGGTCAGGCCTGCGAGTTCGACTACTCCGGCGCCCAGGCCTGCAAGGCGCTGCGCGCCGAGGGCTACCGCGTGATCCTGGTGAACTCCAATCCCGCCACCATCATGACCGACCCCGGCCTGGCCGATGCCACCTATGTGGAGCCGATCACGCCGGACATGGTGGAAAAGATCATCATCCGCGAGAAGCCGGACGCGCTGCTGCCCACCATGGGCGGCCAGACCGCGCTGAACACCGCCATGCAGCTCGCCCGCAACGGCGCGCTGGACCGGCACGGCGTGGAACTGATCGGCGCCCGCTGGGAAGTCATCGACCGCGCCGAGGACCGCCTGAAGTTCCGCGACGCGATGTCGGAGATCGGCATCGAATCCCCCCGCTCCGCCATCGCCCACAGCATGGAGGAAGCCCGCGAGGCACTGGCGATGACCGGCTTGCCCGCAGTGATCCGCCCCAGCTTCACCCTGGGCGGCACCGGCGGCGGCATCGCCTACAACCGCGAGGAATTCGAACAGATCGTCACCGGCGGCCTGGAAGCCTCCCCCACCACCGAAGTGCTGATCGAGGAATCAGTGCTCGGTTGGAAGGAATTCGAGATGGAGGTGGTGCGCGACCGGGCCGACAACTGCATCATCGTCTGCGCGATCGAGAACGTCGATCCGATGGGCGTGCACACCGGCGATTCCGTTACCGTCGCCCCCGCGCTGACACTCACCGACAAGGAGTATCAGCTCATGCGCGACGCCTCGATCGCCTGCCTGCGCAAGATCGGCGTGGATACCGGCGGGTCCAACGTGCAGTTCGCGGTGAACCCCGCCGACGGACGCATGGTTGTGATTGAAATGAACCCGCGCGTGTCGCGTTCCTCGGCGCTGGCGTCGAAGGCCACCGGCTTTCCCATCGCCAAGATCGCCGCGAAGCTGGCAGTGGGCTACACGCTGGATGAACTTGCCAACGATATCACCCGCGTCACGCCGGCCAGCTTCGAACCCACCATCGACTACGTCGTGGTGAAGATCCCCCGCTTCACCTTCGAGAAATTCCCCGGCACGCCGGCGATGCTCAGTACCTCGATGAAGTCGGTCGGCGAAGCCATGGCGATCGGCCGCACCTTCGCCGAGGCGCTGCAGAAGGGCCTGCGCAGCATGGAAACCGGCCTGTCCGGGCTGGACGAAGTGGAAGCGCCGGGTGACGGCGGCGCGGACGCGTTCCGTGCCGCACTGTCCGCGCCGCGTCCCGACCGGTTGCTGATGGCGGCGCAGGCGCTGCGTGCCGGCCTCAGCGTGGAGGACGTGCACGACGCGACGAAGTTCGACCCATGGTTCCTGCGCGAACTGTCCCGCGTCGTCGATGCCGAACGCAGCGTCGCTGCCTCCGGCCTGCCGAGCGATGCGGGTGCGTTGCGGCGGTTGAAGGCGCTGGGGTTTTCGGACAAGCGGCTGGCGGAACTGACCGGCAGCAACGAGGAAGACGTGACGCGGCACCGCACCGCCGCCGGCGTGGTGCCCGTTTACAAGCGCATCGACACCTGCGCCGCCGAGTTCGCCTCGGTCACGCCCTACATGTATTCCACCTACGAAGGCGGCTACGGCACGCCGGTCTGTGAGTCCGACCCGACCGACCGGCGCAAGGTGGTGATCCTGGGCGGCGGCCCCAACCGCATCGGCCAGGGCATCGAGTTCGACTACTGCTGCGTCCACGCCGCCTACGCGCTGCGCGACATCGGGCTGGAGACCATCATGGTCAACTGCAACCCGGAAACCGTCAGCACCGACTACGACACCTCCGACCGGCTGTATTTCGAGCCGCTGACCGCCGAGGATGTCATCGCCCTGGTCCGCCGCGAACAGCAGAACGGCACGGTGCTGGGGTGTATCGTGCAGTACGGCGGACAGACTCCGCTGAAACTGTCCCAGGCACTCACCAAGGCGGGCATCCCGATCCTGGGCACCAGCGCCGACGCGATCGACATCGCCGAGGACCGCGAGCGGTTTCAGCAACTGCTGCACCGCCTCGGCCTGCGCCAGCCGGACAACGGCACCGCGCGCTCGGCCGAGGAAGCCGACGCCATTGCCGAACGGATCGGCTACCCGGTGGTGATCCGCCCCAGTTACGTGCTGGGCGGGCGCGCGATGGAGATCGTGTACGACCGCGCCGGCCTGCACCGTTACATGCGCGAAGCGGTACGGGTGTCCGGCGAGAACCCGGTGCTGATCGACCGCTACCTGAACGATGCGATCGAGGTCGATGTGGACTGCATCGCCGACGGCGAAACCGTCTATGTCGCCGGCGTGATGGAACACATCGAGGAGGCCGGCATCCATTCCGGCGACTCCGCCTGCGCGCTGCCCCCCTATACGCTGGCACCCGCCATGGTGACCGAGCTGAAGGCGGAAACCGAGGCGATGGCCAAGGCGCTGGGCGTCGTGGGCCTGATGAACGTGCAATACGCCATCAAGGAAGACACGGTTTACGTGCTGGAGGTGAACCCCCGCGCCAGCCGCACCGTGCCCTTCGTGGCCAAGGCCACCGGCGTTGCGGTCGCCAAGGTGGGCGCACGCGTCATGGCGGGGGAGAAACTGGCCGCCTTCCGCCTGGACGACCAGGCGATCGCCCCGCATGTCGCGGTGAAGGAAGCGGTGTTCCCGTTCGCCCGCTTCCCCAACGTGGACAGTATCCTTGGCCCCGAAATGAAATCGACCGGCGAAGTCATGGGCCTCGACTCCTCCTTCGAGCGCGCCTTCGCCAAGTCGCAGCTCGGCGCCGGTGTGATCCTGCCGATGTCCGGCACCGTGTTCCTCTCGATCAAGGATGCCGACAAGAAGGGGCTGCCGGCGCTCGCCCGCCGGCTGGCCGAGATGGGCTTCTCCATCAAGGCCACCCGCGGCACCGCGGCACGCATCCGGGAGGCCGGCCTGGAGGTCGGCGTGGTGAACAAGGTGCTGGAAGGCCGCCCGCATTGCGTCGATGCAATCCGTTCCGGCGAGGTGCAACTGGTGATCAACACCGCCTCCACCCCGCAGTCGGTGGCTGACAGCTTTGCCATTCGCCGCAGTGCGTTGACGCACGCCGTGCCGCACTACACCACCATGGCCGGGGCACGGGCGGCGATTCACGCCATCGCCGCCCTGAAGTCCGGAACGCTTGAAGTCGCGCCGCTGCAGTCCTATTTTCGCGGATCGTTCTAGACAAGCCAGACGCGGCCGGGTCGGCGCCCGGCCGCGGTGTTTGTCTGTGGACCCCCTGCCATTCTTGCCAGTGTTGACCATCATAAGGACCGCGCCGTGCAGAAGTTCCCGATGACCGCTCCCGGCCTGCAACGGTTGGAAGGTGAGCTGCGCCAGCTCAAGTCGGAGGAGCGTCCGGCCATCATCCGGGCCATTGCCGAGGCACGCAGCCACGGCGACCTGTCGGAGAATGCGGAGTATCATGCGGCGCGCGAGCGCCAGTCCTTCATTGAGGGCCGTATCGCGGAACTGGAGGAAATCGTCTCCTCGGCCGAGGTGATCGATCCAGCCAGCCTGTCCGGCGACCAGGTGAAGTTCGGTGCGCATGTGCGCCTGGTGGATGAGGAAACCGACAAGGAAGCCACCTACCAGATCGTCGGCGTGCATGAGGCGGACATCAAGATCGGCCGCCTGTCGATTTCCTCGCCGCTGGCCAAGGCGCTGATCGGTAAGCGGATCGGCGAAACCGTTTCTGTCCCGGCACCGTCGGGCGACCGGTCGTACGAGATCCTCGACGTCAAGTTCGGCTGAGGTGTCGTCCGTCAACCTGCCGCCTTACCGCGAACAGCGCGGGCCGCGGGGACATGGGCCGCGAGGACACGAACGTGGCGGCAAGCATCGCTCTCCCCTGCCGTCATGGCCGGGCCCGACCCGGCCGTCCGCCCCGGAACGATCGGGTCGCACCGGGGTTGCCGGACGCCCGATCATCCCGGGTAGATGGCCGGGTCAAGCCCGGCCATGACGGCCTGATGGCCAGGCGTACATCCGCCCTCACCAGGCAACTCAGCGCCACGCGCCCAGCGCGGCCGCCCGCCGCCAAACCTGCAATGCACGCCAACCCGGCCCGCTTCGACAGAATCCCCACATGATCGACCTCGCCGATGTCCAGGCGGCCGCCGGCCGCATCGCCGGCCGCGTGCTGCGCACCCCCACCATTGCCAGCGACGCCGTCTCCCGCGCCACCGGCGCCGAGGCCGTACTCAAGCTCGACAATCTCCAGGCCACTGGCGCCTTCAAGGAACGCGGCGCCGCCAACCGCCTGGCGCTGCTCTCCGAGGACGAACGCGCCCGGGGTGTGATCGCCATGTCCGCGGGCAACCACGCCCAGGCCGTGGCGCGCCACGCGCATCTGCTGGGCATCGGGGCAACCATCGTCATGCCCCGGTTCACCCCGGCCACCAAGGTGACCCGCACCGCCGCGTGGGGCGCCGACGTGGTACTGCACGGCGAAACGCTGGCGGAAGCGGCGACGCACGCCCAGACCCTGGCGCAGGAACGCCAACTGGTGTTCGTGCACCCCTACAACGACCTCGCGGTGATGGCCGGACAGGGCACGCTGGCGCTGGAACTGATGGAGGACGCCCCCGACCTCGACGCGCTGATCATCCCCGTGGGTGGCGGCGGCCTGCTCGCCGGCTGCCTCGTGGCTGCCGCGGCGCTGAAGCCGGGCATCGCCGTGTATGGCGTGGAGACGGAAGGCTATGCCGCCATGGCGCAGAAGCTGGCCGGCCGCCGCGTCTCGGTCGGCGGTCCCACCATCGCCGAGGGCATCGCCGTGCGTGATATCGGCGACATGCCGTTCGAGCTGGTGCGCCGCCGCGTCACCGACGTGCTGGTGGTGCCGGAACGCGCCATCGAGGAAGCCATCGGCCTGCTGGTCGAGGGCGGCAAGACCGTGGCGGAAGGCGCCGGTGCCGCAAGCGTCGCGGCGCTGCTCACTTACCCGTCGCGCTTCCGCGGCAAGCGCGTCGGCGTGGCGATCACCGGCGGCAACATAGACGCGCGCATCCTGTCCAACGTGCTGCTGCGCGACCTGCTGCGCGACGGGCGCCTGCTGCGGCTGCACCTGCAAATTCCCGACCGGCCCGGCGTGCTGGCCGACATCGCGGGGAAGATCGGCAGCAGCGGCGGGAACATCATCGAGGTGTCGCACCAGCGCCTGTTCGCCGCCTCCTCGGTGCAGGCGGCGGAACTGGAGTTGCTGGTGGAGGCACGCGATTCCGCCCACGCCGCGGACATCGTGCAGGCGCTGGAGGAAACCTACACGGTCCGGCGCATCTAAGTCCGCCCCGGCGCGCACAGAACGCGCCGCCACCAGGCGCGCCCTTCAGTCGATTCGGACAAAGCTCCGTCGTTCAAAGTGCGATGCCGCCCCCGGATCACCGGCTCCCGGTCGCCAACGCCCCAAACACCGGCGGCATGCATCGGTGCCGGGCAATGGGGCCGGAGCGCCGGTCGGCACGAACGGCCAGGCGCACCGCTCCGCCCCTCGTCGCCGTGCCGTCCCTGCGCGACAGGCCCCTCGCCCTCAGCGAGAACCGCCGGTCATGCGGTTGCCGTGCCAGGCGCCGCCGCTGTTGCCGCCGCCGGCCATGCCGCCCTGCCAGTTGTTGCCGCCGCCGGCCATGCCGCCCGGCCCGTTGCCGCCACTGTTCTGGTCGGACTGCTGGTTCAGGGTGGCGACCTCCACCGCGTGCGGGCTCACCACCATCGCAACCGGATTGCCGTTGGGATTGGTGGCGTGAACCATGAACGAGTGCGGAGCAATGTGGATGTTCTCGAACCCGGCTCGGCGCAGCGTGTGGTAAAGCTCGCGGGCCGCGGCGGGCGGGCCGGCGTTGCCTTGTTGCGCCTGCTGGTACGTCGAGCCCTGTCCCGGCCCCTCCATGCTGGTGGCCGATGCGGTCGGCGGCAGCGCCAGAGCCAGGCCAAGACCGGCGCCGAGCAGCAGAACTGTTTTCATACGGATTGTCTCCCTGATTGCGCATGAGGCGCCTGCCGTAAGCGCTGGCCGGACACGCTTGGCTCGCCGCAATCCGGTCATATTCGTGCGACCCTGCCTCCGGGTCGGATGCATCGGCCCGCGCGTTGTCGATCGGCTGCGGCGTAAACCAGGTGTTCATCGTCCTGGCCTAAGAACGATGGTCTGCCCGGCTTCGCTTTTTGGGGGGCTGCTTGCGGGTCGCAGTCATCACGCCGGCGTTCAACGCCGCCGCAACGATCGCTGATACCATGCGCTCGGCGCTGGCGCAGACGCATGCCGACTGGCGCATGGCAGTGGTGGACGACGGCTCCACCGATGCCACCGCGTCCATCGCCGGCGACTTCGACGATCCGCGTATCCGGGTGCTGCGGCAGCGAAACGCCGGCGCCTCGGCGGCGCGCAATCGCGGGCTGGCCGAACTGGATGCCGATGCCTTCCTGTTCCTCGATGCCGATGACTGGCTGGCGCCGAGCGCGTTGGCCGATCTGGTGCGGACGCTGGCAACCGCTCCAGATGCAGCCGCAGCGAACGGGGCCGCGTGCTTCGTCGATTCGGCTGGCGGGCCCGGTACGCGACGGCGGCTTCACCCGGTGCGCGGCGACGTGCTGGCCGGCCTGCTGGTGCGCAACCGCTTCGCCAATGGCGGCCACCTGCTGATCCGCAACGCGGCGCTGCGCGCGGCCGGCCGGTTCCGCACCGATCTCACCTACGGCGAAGACTGGGAGGTACCTGGACCCGGATCGCCGCCCAGGGCCATTTCGTCGCGGTCAGCGGCGCCGGTCCATTGCTGTGGGTGCGGGAGCGTGACGACGGTGCCTACTGGCGCCAGGCGGCGGATCCAGCGGCGATCCGCCCGTGCCTGGACGCCATCTTCGGCAATCCCGGGCTGCGGACCCGCTTCCCTGCCGCGCGGCTGGTTCGGTTGCGCCGCCGGGCAGAGGCGGAAAGCGCCTGGGTGGTGGGGCGTGCGCTGCTGCGGCAGGGTGACGGGGCGGCGGGGCGGCGTTGGCTGCTGCGCTCGGTTGCCGCGGCGCCCAGCCTGCGACGGGTCGCGCTGCTGGCGGCGGCCGGTATCAACGCCACATAGGCCGGCAACCCGCGGCTCGTGTATAAGGCCCGCATGACTCCCGAAGGCGAACGCATTGCCAAATGGCTGGCGCGTGCCGGCGTCGCCAGCCGGCGCGACGCGGAACGCATGATCGCGGACAAGCGTGTCCGCCTGAACAACGAACTCGTCACCCATCCCGCCACCTTCGTCGAGGCGGGGGACCTGGTGGTGGTGGACGGCATGCTGGTGGAGGCGCCGGACCGGTCCCGGCTATGGCGCTACCACAAGCCGGCCGGCCTGGTGACCACGCACCGGGACCCGGAAGGCCGGCCGACCGTCTTCGAGCAGTTGCCGCCGCAACTGCCGCGCGTGATCAGCGTGGGTCGGCTGGACCTGAACAGCGAAGGCCTGCTGCTGCTGACCAACGACGGCGAACTGGCCCGCCGGCTGGAACTGCCGGCCACCGGCTGGGTGCGCCGCTACCGGGTGCGCGTGCACGGCCGCCCGGATGAGCGCGCCCTGGCCGGCCTGGCCCGCGGCGTCACCGTGGATGGCGTGCGCTACGGCCCGATCGAGGCCGGGCTGGACGCGGTGAAGGGCGACAATGCCTGGCTGACCGTCGCCCTGCGCGAAGGCCGCAACCGCGAGGTGCGGCGGGTGATGACTCATCTGCGCCTGCCGGTGACCCGGCTGATCCGTGTCGCCTACGGACCGTTCCAATTGGGCACCCTGCCGCGCGGCGCGGTGGAGGAGGTGGCGGCGCGAGTGCTGCGCGACCAGTTGCCGCGAGCGGCCTAGTGCGGATCGTCGCCGGCGCCTGGCGTGGCCGCAGCCTGGCGGCGCCGCCGGGGTCCGGCACCCGCCCTACCGCGGACCGCGTCCGGCAGGCGCTGTTCGACATGCTGCTGCACGCTCCCTGGGCCGGGCGTTCGGCTGTCGAGGACGTGGACGTGCTGGACGTGTTTGCCGGCACCGGGGCGATGGGCCTGGAGGCACTGTCCCGCGGCGCCGCCCGAGCAACTTTCATCGAGCAGGACCGTGCCGCCTTGCGTGTGTTGCGCGCCAACATCACGGCCGTTGGCGCGACCGGGCGATGCCACGTGCTGGCCTGCGATGCGCTGCGGGCGCCGCGCGGCACTGCCTGCGGCCTTGTGTTCCTCGATCCACCGTACGGGCGCGACCTGGTGCCACCAGCAGTGGCGGCGTTGCAGGCGGGCGGCTGGATCGTGCCCGGAACGTTGATGGTGGCGGAGGTCGGGCGTGATGAGCCGCTGCCCTTGCCTGCTGCGCCGCTGGCCGAGAGAGCGCATGGTGCGGCGCGCGTGGTCGTGTGGCGCGCGTGATGCGCGGGGCGTCATGTCAACACCCAAAGTACAGGCCTGTGGTTTAGTAAGAAATTTCTGCTAACGCGGGTCCGCATGCGTGGTTTCCGCGTTCCTTCGGCCGCTGCGCGGCTCACGGCAGCGAAGCAACGGTCGCCAGATCCGTTGCCATCGCATAGCGCCCGCGCGACGCTGGTCCACCGCAGGAACCCGGAGGGACGGCATGGACGAACTGATCAGGCTGACCGCGGTCGAGGCAGTACCGGCGGCTACGCTCCGGCGAGATATCGCCGCTCGACCTGATCGACGCCGCCGCGGCCCGCATTGCCGCGGTGGAGCCGGCGGTGAACGCGCTGCCGACGCTCTGCCTGGACCGCGCCCGCGACCATGCCCGCGCCCTGATGGCCGGCCAGCGCCGGTCCGCGGAGCACGAACCGGGCTGGCTGGCCGGCCTGCCGGTGTCGATCAAGGACCTGACCGACGTCGCCGGCGTGCGCACCACCTACGGCTCGCCACTGTTCCGCGACCATGTGCCGGACCGGTCGCACCCGCTGGTCGAGCGCATCGAGCGTAAGGGCGGCATCGTTGTCGCGAAATCCAACACGCCGGAATTCGGCGCCGGCGGCTCCACGTTCAACGAAGTGTTCGGCCGCACCCACAATCCGTGGAACACCGCGCTGACCTGCGGCGGGTCCACCGGCGGCGGGTGCGGTGTCGGTGGCGACCGGCGAGGTGTGGCTGGCGCAGGGCAGCGACCATGGCGGGTCCTTGCGGCGGCCCGGCACCTATTGTTCGGTGGTCGGCCTGCGTCCCTCCCCCGGGCGGGTGACGCGTGGCACGGCCAATGCGCTGTTCGGGCCGCTGTCGGTGCAGGGGCCGATGGCGCGCAACGTGCCCGACCTGGCGCTGTTCCTGGACACCATGGCGGGGCCGTGCCCGCACGACCCGATGACCTTCGACGCGCCCGCCACCACCTTCGCCGATGCCGTGGCGCAGGCGCGGCCGCCCCGGCGCATCGCCTATACCGGCGACTACGACGGCCGCCTGTCGGTGGACCGGGAAACGCGGGAGATCTGCGCGGCAGCCGTGCGGCAGTTCGAAAGCCTGGGCTGCGTGGTGGAGGAATACGCACCGGACCTGGGTGGCATCGAGGAAGCCTTCATGGTGCTGCGCGCCCAGCAGTTCGTGATCGACCGCGCGCTGCAGTTGCAGGCGCACCGCGACCGGCTGAAGCCGGACATCGTGTGGAACACCGAACAGGGCCTGGCGCAGACGCCCGCGCGCCTGGCCTGGGCGGAGCGGGAACGGGCAGCGTTCTATCGCCGCATGGCAGACCTGTTCGGCCGCTTCGACCTGTTCATCACCCCCAGCGCGGCCACCCCGGCGTTCGACGTGACCCTGCGGCATCCCGAGGCGATCGATGGCCGCAAGCTGACCAACTACATGGGCGCCTCGATGCTGAACGCGGCGATCACCGTGACCACGTGTCCCGCCGCGGCGGTGCCGTGCGGGTTCGACCGGTTCGGCCGCCCGGTCGGGCTGCAGTTCGTCGGGCCGGCGCGCGGCGAGGCGGCGGTGCTGGCCGCGGCGGCCGTGTTCGAGCAACTGACCGGGCTGGACAGGCTGTTGCCGATCATGCCGCGCGACGGTGTCGTGCCGGATATGGCTGCCGGCGGGTAATGCCAGCCCGCGTATCGTTCGACCGTTGGCCGGCAACGCAACATCGTGGTCGGCCGTGGGTCAGACCACCCACAGAGGCGGGAACAATCTACCGCGGGAACGAACTCATCGGTTGGCCGCTCTTGGCCAGTTCCAGCACGCGGTCGCGGACCCGGACGCGCAACACGGTCCTGGGTGGCAGGTCGTAGGGCGTCAGATCGACGATGAAACCGTGGCAGCCATTGCCCACACCGCGGTTTGCCAGGTCTTCCCGGTAGCGGTTGGCCACGACGCTCTGCAGCAGAGTTCCGTCGGCAAGGATGTCCAGGTGCTGGGGTTCCAAACGGTCAACCTGACAGCACCAGCCATAAAGCTGCCCGTCGCGCAGTCCGTCGATGGAACCGGCGAACTCGCTGTTGGCGATATCGAGATATTCGGGCCGGTTGGGACGAACCGCGGCAGCCATCCGGTTCCGTTGCTTTACGGGAACGGACAGGCCGCAGAACGACAGCAGGGCGTCGATGGCGGCATGCGGTGTCACCAGCACCTTCTCGTAACTCAGCAGCATGGCGGGGCAGCCGGCGCGGCGCGTGAACCGTAGCAGAGCCTCCTGGCCACCGCTGGTACTCGTCACCGCGTCGAGCGCGTTATAGTGCTCGGAGAGAGCCGAGCGGACGGCGACCGCGACGGGGTCGCGGTAGATGAGGATGAGATGCGGGTTGCGGAACAGCGCGACCTCGTCGTGCCGGAGATACGCGTGCAGGTTGGGAAGCTTGAAGCCCCAGACGGGAAACTGCTCGTTGCGCTCCGCAATCAGCTCCTGCAACGCCGGCATGTTCCGGTTGCGCAGCAGCTCCAGCATCTGGGCGTCCTCGACCACCACGTCGCGCAGGAACTCGCCCAGGAACACCCCGGCCTCCCGCAGCATGCCGGCGATCATACTGGTTCCGGAACGGGCAACGCCGGATATGATGATGGTCCGCTCCCTCTGGCGACGATCGCCGGCCGGCCCGCTTTGCACGCCGGTGACGATCGAACCCGTATTGATGCGTCGCTCCGTCCCCACGTCTGGTCTGGCTCCTCAACTCCGATACATACGGTTGTATCCAGCCTCGCACTGCAACTCCAGTAACCTGCGACCGATCTTCGGGCAGCGCATGCCGCAACCGGCTGCGAAAAGCGGTGCCGGGGGCGCCGTTTACCAAGGCTTCATGAATGCGTGTGCATGCTGGCGCAGAAGGTCCGGAAGCCACGTCACACATGACCGCGTCCAGCAGAAAGCTCAGCGCCTTCGTCGTTTCCTTCGACCGGGCATCGATCGTTGGCACCTGCCTGCGCGGGCTGCGGTTCGCCGATGAGCTTATCGTGGTGGACAAGTCCTCCGGCGACGACACGCCGGCCATTGCGGCCTCGCTCGCTGATCGCGTGATCACCGTGCCCTGGTCGCCGACGGTGGAGGACACCCGGGCCTTCGCGGCAGACCAGTGCACGCATGAATGGGTTCTGTTCCTGGATGACGACGAGTGCCTCAGCCCCGAAGCGGCCGCGTTCATCCGGCGGGAACTGGCCGATCCGCAGGCCGACGCCTATGCCTTTCCGCTGCGCCACTACATCCTGGGGATCCATGACGAGCAGGCCTACTACTGGCCGGAGCATCACATCCGCCTGTTCCGCCGGGGCGCGCTGCGGTTTGGCGGCACGGTGCATGCCGGCACGGAACTGCTGACCGACCGCGTGCAGCGGGTCGCACCGGAAACCGGGGTCTGCATCCACCACCTGTCGCACCGGGATGTGGCGCAATGGGTGGAGAAGGCGAACCGCTACACCTCCCGCACCGACCGGGTGCGCGTGACGGATGCCGGACAGGACCTGGCCGCATTCGCCCAGGCCCGGATTGCGCACTGGCTGTCGCGTACCCGCAACCAGGCGCCGGGCGGCTATCCCGCCGCGGTGGCGGTGCTGCGGACCGTGTATGACCTGATCGACCGGCTGAAAGTCTGGGAGGAGGAACAGGGGCTGGATGGCTCGGCACGGTTCCGTGCCGTGTGCGATCGGCTCGATGCGGCGTATGGCGCCGTCCCGGGGCCAGGCCGGGCCACCCTGGATTCTGCCGCCCCGGTTTTGCCGCAGGCGCCGGATGCCGCCGATCTGCTACGCCGCAGCCTGTTGCAGCAGCGCGAGACGCATGAGGCCGTGGTCGCCCGACTGAGCCGATCCCTTGAGGATGCCGAACAGCGCGCCGACGCCGCGGACCGCCGCGCCGGCGCGGCGGACGATTCGCGTGTGGCAGCAGAGCAGGCGTGCGCCGTGGCGGAGCGGGAGCGGACAACGGCGGAACGGAGACGGGAGGCGGCCGAGCAGGCGCGCGCCGAGGCGGAGCGCGCGCGGGACGCCGCGGAACAGCGGGCAGAGGCGGCGATCCGGGTTCGGCAGGATATCGAGCGCAGCACATGCTGGCGCGCGACCGCGTGGCCCCGCCGCGTGGTGGGGCGGCTACGCCGACGGCGATAGGCGGGAAATGGTCGGAGTGAGAGGATTCGAACCTCCGGCCCCTGCGTCCCGAACACAGTGCTCTACCAGGCTGAGCTACACTCCGGCCGAGGCGGGCGATATAGCCTCGCCGGCGCGGCCCGGCAAGGCTCGATCTGCGCTTTCGTGCGCGTGACGCGCAAGTCGGACGGGCATCGGGATAATGGGCGCAGGGCCGGGGGTGACCGGCGGCCTTCGGCGCACTCCGCCACGTGGTGGCGGCGGGGGCCCCATGGGCATGTAAATCGGCATGCCGGCACCAGTCCTTCGCGTCATGGCCGGATCCCCGGCCATCGACGCCGGAAGGATCGGGTCGGAATGCAACGGACCGACGCCTTGCCGGGGTAAATGGCCCGGTCGAGCCTGATCGGGCCCGGTCATGACCCGGAAGAGCGGCGCTTGCCCGCACCACCGGCCGTCCATGGAGCGGAAGTCCCGCACGACGGATGTGGGCTGCCAGGCGCATGCGCTCACGACACCACCCGGTTCGCATCCCGCAGCACCACGTAGATCGCCGGGATCACCAGCACGGTCAGCAGCGTCGATGATGCCAGGCCGAACAGCAGCGAGATCGCCAGGCCCTGGAAGATCGGGTCCGACAGGATCGTCGCCGCACCGATCATCGCCGCCAGCGCGGTCAGCAGGATCGGCTTGAAGCGGATGGCGCCCGCGGTCAGCAGCACTTCCCGCAGCGTCTGTCCCTGCCCGGCACCGTGCCGCACGAAATCCACCAGCAGAATGGAGTTGCGCACGATGATCCCGGCCAGCGCGATAAAGCCGATCATGGAGGTCGCGGTGAACGGCGCGTGGAACAGCCAGTGGCCCAGCACGATGCCGATCAGCGTCAGCGGGATCGGCGTCAGGATCACCAGCGGCAGTTTGAAGCTGCGGAACTGCGCCACCACCAGGATGTAGATGGCCAGCATCGCCACCATGAACGCGGCGCCCATGTCGCGGAAGGTAACGTAGGTGATCTCCCACTCGCCGTCCCACAGCAGCGTGGGATGGGACGAATCCTGCGGCTGGCCGCGGAAGCTGATCACCGGCTTCGGCAGGTTGCCCCAGTCGTGCTGGTTGATCAGCTTGTCCACCGCCAGCATGCCGTAGATCGGCGCCTCGTATTCGCCGGCCAGTTCGCCCATCACCATGTCGGCGTAATGCCCGTCGCGGCGGAACAGCACGCGCGAGCCGAGTTCCTTCTGCGCGCGCACCACCTGGCCGAGTTCCACCACCGTCTTGCTGCCGGGCAGCGTGTTGGCCGGCACCGGGGTGGAGGCCAGCTTCTGGTCCCAGCTCATGTCGCGCTTGGGCAGGCCGACGACGATCTCGATCGGGTCGCGTTCCGCGCCGCGATGCGAGTAGCCGACCGGCACGCCGCCGAACAGCGCCTGGATGGTGCTGTACACGTCGGCCTGATCGACGCCGAAATATTCCAGCTCGTCCTGGTCGATGCTGATGCGCAGGCGCGGCCGGGGATGGCCGTAGGAGTCGGTGACATCGACGATGTATGGCACCGAATGGAACAGCTTCTTCACTTCCTGCGCCACGGCGAGCCGCGTCCTGGCGTCCGGCCCGTACACCTCGGCCAGCAGCGTCGCCAGCACCGGCGGGCCGGGCGGCACTTCCACCACCTGCGTCGTGGTGCCTTCCGGCAGGTGCAGCGCCTTCAGCCGGTTGCGCAGATCCAGCGCAATGGTGTGGCTGCTGCGCTCGCGGTCCGCCTTGTCGGCCAGGTTGATCTGCAGGTCGCCCATCTCCGGCGACTGGCGCATGTAGTAGTGGCGCACCAGGCCGTTGAAGTTGAACGGCGCGGCGGTGCCGGCATAGGCCTGCACCGAGCGGACCTCGGGGATCTTCTCCACGATGCGGGCGGCGGCGAACAGGGTGCGCTCGGTGTCTTCCAGGCTGCTGCCTTCCGGCAGGTTCACCTCCACCGCCAGCTCCGACTTGTTGTCGAACGGCAGCAGCTTCACCGTGACGTCCTCGGTGTAGAACAGGCTGCACGCGGCGATGGTGCCCAGGCCGACGGTGAGCAGGAAGATCCAGGCGCGCGTCCGCGTCTTCAGGATCGGCGTGGCGACGGCGCGGTAGATCCGGCCGAGGCGCCCCTCGTGGTGGCCGGACATGTCGTGCTCCACGCCGGGGGAGGACGCCGGCAGCCACTCCACCTCCTCATCCAGGCGGGCTGCCCCGCCCGGCTCGGGTGCCAGCTTGCACAGCAGCCAGGGCGCCACCGCCACCGCGACGAAGAACGAGAACAGCATCGCCGCCGAGGCATTCGCCGGGATCGGCGCCATGTACGGCCCCATCATGCCGGACACGAACAGCATCGGCAGCAGCGCGGCGACGACGGTGAGCGTGGCGACGATGGTGGGGTTGCCGACCTCGGCCACCGCCTCGACCGCGGCGCGCATGCGGGAGCGGCGGTCGCGCATCGCCCAGTGGCGGGCGATGTTCTCCACCACCACGATGGCGTCGTCCACCAGGATACCGATGGAGAAGATCAGCGCGAACAGGCTGACCCGGTTGATGGTGTAGCCCATCAGCCGGGCCGACAGCATGGTCAGCAGGATGGTGGTGGGGATCACCACCAGCGTCACCACCGCTTCCCGCCAGCCGATCGCCAGCGCGATCAGCACCACGATGGACACGGTCGCCAGCGCCAGGTGGAACAGCAGCTCGTTCGCCTTGTCGTTGGCGGTCTTGCCGTAGTCGCGCGTCACCTGCACGCGGATGTCGGACGGGATCAGCCGGCCGCGCAGCGAGTCCACGCGCTTCAGGATGTCCTGCGCCACCACCACGGCGTTGGCACCGGCGCGCTTGGCCAGGGCGATGGTCACCGCCGGTTCGCGATGCCAGGCCGCCCCCGCCTTGGCAGGGGTGATGTCCCACACCCGGCTGTCGGTGGTGCGGGGACCGACGACCACCTTCGCCACGTCGCGCACATACACCGGGCGGCCGTCCCGCGTGGTCAGCAGCAGCAGGCCGATATCCGGCACGCCGCGCAGCGTCTGTCCGGCTGCCAGCGTGCGGGTGATGCCGGCGTCGCGCACCGTGCCGGCGACGAACTCGCTGTTGGCGCCGCGCACCTTGGCGATCAGTTGCTGCAGCGTGACGCCGAACAGCGACAGTTTCTCCGGGTCCGGTTCGACGCGGATCTGTTCCTGGCCGGTGCCGACGAGGTAGGTCGTGCCGATATTCGGCACCTGGGTGAGTTCAGTGCGCAGCTTGGACGCCAGGTCGTACAGATCCTCGTCCGTCCAGCGTGAAGCCGCATTGGGCTGCGGCGACAGCGTCAGCGTGACCACCGCCACGTCGTTGATGCCGCGTCCGATGATCAGCGGTTCGGGAATGCCGATCGGGATCTTGTCCATGTTGGCGCGGATCTTGTCGTTGACCCGCACCACCGCGGCATCCTCGTCGGTGCCCACGTCGAACCGCACGGTGACCACCGCACGGTCGTCCTGCGTCTGGCTGTAAACGTGTTTGACGCCCTTGATCGCCTTGACGATCGTCTCCAGCGGCTTGGTGACCAGCTCCACCGCATCGGGCGCTTTCAGCCCGTTCGCCTGCACGATGATGTCGACCATCGGCACGCTGATCTGCGGCTCCTCCTCGCGCGGGATGGTCATCAGCGCGACCATGCCGGCGGCCAGCGCGGCCAGCAGGAACAGCGGGGTGAGCGGCGAGCGGATTGTCGCGCGCGTCAGCCGACCGGCAAAACCGAGGTTCATCGATGGTTGCGGGCGACCGCCCGTCCTCCAACCGCCAGAGTCATCACCGGTGCGATCATGGCTTCACCAGCACGTCGCCGGCATGCACGCCGGACAGAATTTCCAGGCCGTTCGGCAGCGCCGGCGTCGGGCGCGGATCGCCGCGCTGCACGGGGGTGGCCACCGTGCTGCCATCCGGCTGTTTCAGCAGCACGTAGTCCAGACCGAACCGGGTCTGCACGAAGTCGGCGGGGATCACGTAGCCTTCGCGCGTGCCGGCGTTGATCCAGACGCGCACGCGGTCGCCGACGAAGTAGTTGCCCAGGTCACTGACCTTGGCGTCCGCCACCACGCGGCCCTCCTCGATCTGCGGGTACACCAGGGTGATCGTGCCGGTGGCGGCCTGCTTGACGCCGAGCTGCGCGGGGTCGAGGCGGATCTGGTCGCCGGTGTGGAGGGAGACGGCGTTGCGCTCCGGCACGCGCAGGCGCAGCAGGAACGGCTGCTCGCCGATCGTCGCGATGGTGTCGCCGTTCAGTACCACGGTGCCCCGTGTCAGCGGCACGGTCAGCACGCGTCCGGCGACCGGGGCCATCACCTGGCCTTCCTGCAGGTTCTGTTCCGCCACCGCCCGTTGCGCAGTGCGGGCGCGCAGGGCGGCCGAGGCGACATTCACGGCCGTGCGTGCCTGGTCCATCGTGGTGCGCGGGCCGACGCCCTGCCGGAACAGCGTCTCGGCGCGCTTCAGGTCGGTTTGCGCCTGTTCCAGGCTCGACTTCAGGCCGGTGATCTGCGCGTCCAGGGCCTTGATCTGCAGGATCAGCTTCTCGTCGCCGACGACCGCGATCACCTGGCCCTGGGTGACGGTATCACCCTGATGCACCGCCAGGCTGGCGATCGTGCCGCCGATGCGCGCGCGGGCCGGGACCACGTTGGGGCTTTCCACCGTGGCGAACACCGCCTTCTGGTCGGACAGTTCGTTCAGCTTCACGGTGAAGGTCGCCTGCGCATGCGCAACCGCGGCCGCGCCCAGCACCAGGCAGAAGGTCAGTATGGCGGGGATACGCATTTCGGTCCTCGTTTCCCACCTGCGCGCCGGCCTCGGGTGCCGGGCGTCAGGCGGGCGATGCTATTTCCGGTCCACCACCGCGCCGGTGTTTGGATCCAGGCTGATGGTGGGAAAGCGCGCGTGCTTCCAGGCCAGGATGCCGCCCTTCATGTGCATGCTGACCGGCACGCCGGCCTCCATGCATTTCGCGACGGCGACGGCCGAGCGCTTGCCGGAACCGCAGTGCAGAACCACGGGGCGGGTGCCGGTGGGCAGTGCGCGCGGATCGAAGGTGGACAACGGGAACAGCAGTGCGCCGTGGATCCGTTCGGTGACGTATTCCTGCGGCTCGCGCACATCGACCAGGACGATCGAGCGGTCACGCAGTGCGTCATGCACCTGGGTGGGCGTGAGTTCCTGCAGTTGGGGCCTGGCAGTCATGGTTGCCTCCTGGGCAGTGTGAGAAGCAGGCGCTCCCGGTTCCCGGCAGCGAAGCAAACCCCTGGATGCGTATTACGACATTGATCTGTATCAATGCGTTCAGCGCGCATCCGACGAGAGTCGCGGCAGAGCCCGTCTCCATCAGCGTTTTCGGGTCGGGCGCGCGGTGGATGACGGTGCCGCCTGCCTCGGCTGCGACGGGGCGCAGATGGAATGCGGTTTGCAGAACACATCGAACAGCGTCTCCAGCACCCGCCGGGCCGGCGCACTGGCGATCGCATAGAAGATCGTCTGCCCATCGCGCCGCGCCTGCACCAGCCCGTCGCGGCGCAGCAGCGACAGATGCTGCGAGACTGTGGAATCGCGCAGGTCGAGGAAGGCCGCGAGTTCGCCGACCGAGCGCTCACGCTCCGTCAACTGACACAGGATCAGCAGCCGGTGCCGGTTGGCGAGGGATTTCAGCAGCTCGCTCGCCTCATCGGCGGCGGCGAGCATCTGGTCCGGATCGAGGCTGTCGGTGCGGCTTACTTTCATACTTGCGTATCTACGATAGTCCGAATATATTGTCAACCGAACCACGCACAAACATGGCGCGCACGCGGCGCCCGGAGAGGACAATGAGCAACATCGTCGGTACTCGGCGCGGGGATGGGCGGAACGTTGATGGCCTACGAGCTGCTGCCGCAGCTTCGCCCGGATGACCGGCTGATCCTGATCGGCCAGGACCCCCGCTATCACTTCGTGCCGTCCAACCCCTGGATCGCGGTGGGATGGCGCGAGCGGTCGGACATCGAGATCGACCTTGCCGACATCATGCGCCGCAAGCAGGTGCAGTACCCTGACGCAAGGCGCGAAGCGGGTCGATCCGGACGCGCGGACGATCGCGCTGAACGACGGCAGCACGGTAACATACGACTACCTGGTGATCGCCACCGGACCCGAACTGGCGTTCGACGAGATCGAAGGCCTGGGGCCGCAGGCGCATACGCAGTCGATCTGCCATATCGACCACGCGGTGAAGGCACATGAGGCGTTCGAGGAACTGTGCCGGAATCCCGGCCCGGTGGTGATCGGCGCGGTGCAGGGTGCGTCGTGCTTCGGGCCGGCCTACGAGTTCGCCTATATCCTGGATACGGAACTGCGCAAGCGGCGCGTCCGCGACAAGGTGAAGATGACCTTCGTCACGCCGGAACCGTATATCGGCCATCTCGGCCTGGACGGCGTCGGCGACACCAAGTCGATGATGGAAAGCGAGTTCCGCAACCGCCACATCGGCTGGATCACCAATGCCAAGGTGAAGCAGGTCGAGGACGGCAAGATGACCGTCGAGGAGGTGGACGACTCCGGCGCCCTGCGCAAGACGCATGAGCTGCCCTTCGCCTTCTCGATGATGCTGCCGGCGTTCCGCGGCGTGGCCGCGATCCGTGGCCTGGACAAGCTGGTGAACCCGCGCGGCTTCGTGCTGACCGACGACTATCAGCGCAATCCGGCCTATCCCGAGGTGTACGGCATCGGCGTCTGCATCGCCATTCCGCCGGTCGGGCCGACGCCGGTTCCGGTCGGCGTGCCGAAGACCGGGTTCATGATCGAATCCATGGTGACCGCGACCGCGGTGAATATCGGCAGGGCGCTGCGTGGCGAGAAGCCGTCTGCCCGCCCCACCTGGAATGCCGTGTGCCTGGCGGATTTCGGCGACGGCGGCGTTGCCTTCGTGGCGCAGCCGCAGCTTCCGCCGCGCAACGTCAACTGGTCGTCCAAGGGCGCCTGGGTGCACGTGGCGAAAGTTGCATTCGAAAAATACTTCCTGCGCAAGATGCGCTCCGGGCAGAGCGAGCCGTTCTATGAGACGTTCATCCTGCGGCGCCTCAACCTGCACAAGCTGACGGCGGCGGAGTAAGGCGGCGATGGGCGCGATGTCGCATATCGTCTGCCCGGCCTGCGGTTCGGTGAATCGCGTGCCGTCCGACCGCCCGGCCACCGCGGCGCGCTGCGGCAGTTGCCGCCGCGCGTTGTTCGATGCCCATCCGGCCGCGGTGGACGAAGCCGGGTTCCAGAAGCACCTGCGGTCCAACAGCATTCCGGTGCTGCTGGACGTGTGGGCGCCGTGGTGCGGCCCGTGCCGCATGATGGCGCCGGCCTTCGAACACGCCGCCGCGGTGCTGGAGCCGCGCGTGCGGCTGCTGAAGCTGAACGCCGATGAAGCGCCGAATGTCTCCGCCCAGTTGGGCGTGCGCGGCATTCCGGCGATGTACCTGTTCCACAACGGTGCCGTGGTCGCACAGACCGCCGGCGCCATGCAGGCCGAGGCGATCGTGCGCTGGACGCGCGATCACCTGCGGCAGGCCGTTTCCTGACCCGTAAGGAGTATCCGTCATGACAACCGATCGTGCCGTTATGTTGTTTGCCGGGGCGTTGACCCTGCTGAGCGCCATCCTGGTGTGGCTGGTCAGCCCGTGGTGGCTGCTGCTGACCGCGTTCGTCGGGCTCAACATGATGCAGGCCAGCATCACCGGCTTCTGCCCGGCGGCGATGATCTTCAAGGCGATGGGGACGAAGTCCGGGGTGGCGTTCCAGTAGCCCGCATGGCAGCGGGGTGCGTGTGCGTCACAGCCGGGCCAGTTCTGGTCATGGCCGGACCAACTCTGGTCATGGCCGGGCCTGTTCTGGTCGCGGCCGTGCCAGTTCTGGCTACGACCGGGCCGGTTTTGGTCGCGGCCGAACCAGTTCTCGTCATGGCCGGGCCTGACCCGGCCATCTGCCCCGGAACGACCGGGCCGGAATGAAACGGAACACGCCTGGACGGGGGTAGATGGCCGGCTCAAGGCCGGCCACGACGGGTAACAGCGGCGTCGGAACGCACTCTGTCACGCGTACGCGCCGTAACGTACCTGGGCCCCTTATGCACATGGGCCCCTTATGCACATGGGCCCCTTATGCACATCGGCCCCTACCGCACATCGGCGCAGACCTGCCATGACGACGCCCGCGCAGGAAAATCACCCCCGGCTGATCTATGTCAGCGCGCCCCGCGCCAGCCCGCGCCTAACAGTCCCGCTCTCTCAAGACCTGCCGGGTGATTGCCGCAATGACCCTCGTCGAACTGTCCCGCCTGCAATTCGCCCTTACGGCGATGTACCATTTCCTGTTCGTTCCCCTCACCCTCGGCCTCTCCGTGCTGCTCGCGATCATGGAGAGCATCTACGTCACCACCGGCCGCACCATCTGGCGGGACATGGTGCGCTTCTGGGGCCTGCTGTTCGGCATCAACTTCGCCATGGGGGTCGCCACCGGCATCACCATGGAGTTCGAGTTCGGCACCAACTGGGCCTATTACGCACATTACGTCGGTGACATCTTCGGCGCGCCGCTGGCCATCGAAGGGCTGATGGCGTTCTTCCTGGAAGCCACCTTCATCGGCCTGTTCTTCTTCGGCTGGAACCGCCTGTCGCGCGTGCAGCACCTGTTCGTCACCTGCATGATGGCGCTGGGCACCAACCTGTCCGCCCTGTGGATCCTGATCGCCAACGGCTGGATGCAGTACCCGGTCGGTGCGCACTTCAACATCGAAACCATGCGCATGGAGGTCACGGACTTCTGGGCCGTGGTGTTCAACCCGGTGGCGCAGGCCAAGTTCGTGCACACCGTCTCCGCCGGCTACGTCACCGGCGCCATGTTCGTGCTGTCGGTCAGCGCATTCTACCTGCTGCGCCGCCGCTATCGCGGCCTGGCCATCCGCTCGATGACGGTGGCCGCCAGCTTCGGCCTGGCCGCCGCCCTGTCCGTGGTGGTACTGGGCGACGAGAGCGGCTACATGGCCGGCCAGAACCAGAAGATGAAAGTCGCCGCGATCGAGGCAATGTGGCACACCGAACCGGCCCCCGCGTCCTTCACGGTGATCGGCCTTCCCGAAACCGACACCCACAAGACCGAATACGCCGTCCATATCCCCTACGTGCTCGGCCTGATCGCCACGCGGTCGCTGCACGGACAGGTCGAGGGCATCGAGAACCTGGTTGCGGATGCAAGGACACGCATCCGCAGCGGCATGCTCGCCTACGGCGCGATGGAAACCCTGCGCCGCCACCCGGATGACGCAGCGGCACGCACGCAGTTCAACGCGCACGTCAAAGACCTCGGCTACGCGCTGCTGCTGAAGCGCTACACGCCCAACGTCACCGACGCGACCGACAGCCAGATCGCCGCGGCCGCACGCGACACCGTGCCGCCGGTGCTGCCGCTGTTCTTCACCTTCCGCATCATGGTCGGCCTGGGCTTCTACTTCATCGCGCTGTTCGGCACGATGTTCGTGCTCGCCTCCCGCCGCCGTCTGGAAAGCCACCGCTGGCTGCTGCATGTCTGCCTGTGGTCGCTGCCGCTGCCGTGGCTTGCCGCCGAACTCGGCTGGGTGGTGGCCGAGGTGGGACGCCAGCCCTGGACCATCGACGGCGTGCTGCCGACGTTCCTCTCGGTTTCGAACATACCCGCCTATAACGTGTGGATCTCGCTCGCCGGCTTCGTGCTGTTCTACTCGGTACTGGCCGTGGTCGAGGTGATCCTGATGCTGCGCGCCATCCGCCACGGGCCCGACATCACGCCGCGTCCCGCGCGCCCCGCACTCGTCCCTGCCGCGGCGGAATAGGAGCCGTCCCATGTCCGAATACGAAATCCTCCGCCTGCTGTGGTGGGCCGTGCTGGGCGTGCTGCTGATCGGCATCGCGGTGATGGACGGCTTCGACATGGGCAGCGCCATCCTGCTGCCCTGGGTCGGCCGCAACGACATGCAACGCCGCATCGTCATCAACACCGTGGGCCCGGTCTGGGAAGGCAACCAGGTGTGGCTGATCCTGGGCGGCGGCGCGATCTTCGCCGCCTGGCCGGCGATCTATGCCGTGGCGTTCTCCGGCTTCTACCTGGCGATGCTGCTGCTGTTGTGCGCGCTGATCCTGCGACCGGTCGGCTTCAAGTTCCGCAGCAAGATCCCCGATCCGCGCTGGCGGGAAACCTGGGACTGGGCGCTGTTCGCCGGCGGCCTGGTGCCGGCGCTGGTATTCGGCGTCGCGTTCGGCAACGTGCTGCAGGGCGTGCCGTTCCGTTTCGACGACACGCTGCGCATGACCTACACCGGCACGCTGTTCGGACTGTTCAACCCGTTCGCGCTGCTGTGCGGCCTGGTCAGCGTGGCGATGCTGACCATGCATGGCGGCGCCTGGCTCGCGGTCAAGACCGAGGGCGCGCTGAGCCGCCGGGCGCAAAGCGCAGCCCTGACAGCCGCGCTGGTCACGGCGGTGCTGTTCGCGCTGGGCGGGTTCTGGGCCGCGCATCTGAACGGCTACGTGCTGCAGTCCTTCCCCGGCGTGGCCGCACCATCAAACCCGCTGGCGAAGCACGTGGCGCGGGAGGCCGGTGCACTGATGACCAACTACCAGGTACAGCCATGGACGATGCTGGCGCCGGCGATCGGGCTCGGCGGCGTTCTGCTGGCCGCGCTGCTGCTGGCCGTTCGCAGGCTGCCGAAGCTGACCTTCGTGTTCAGCGGCCTGGCGATCGCCGGCATCATCGCCACCGCGGGGGTCAGCCTGTTTCCGTTCCTGCTGCCGTCGTCGCTGGATCCGGTGTCCAGCCTGACGGTGTGGGATGCGTCGTCCTCGGCCACCACGCTGCTGATCATGACCGGGGCGACGGCGATCTTCCTGCCGATCATCCTGGTTTACACCGCCTGGGTCTATCGCGTGCTGCGCGGCCCGGTGACGGCGGAGCAGATCGAGTCCGACCCGCATATCAGCTACTGAGGAGATCGTTGCATGTGGTACTTCGCCTGGATTCTCGGCCTGAGCTTCGCCGCCGCCTTCGCCGCGCTCAACGCCATGTGGCTGGAGCTGGCACCGGGCCAGGGGCTGCCGGACTGAGCCTGCCGCAATGCTTCATCACCTGCTCGCACTCGGCTCGGGATCGCTGGTCGGCTTCTCGCTGGGGCTGATCGGCGGCGGCGGGTCGATCCTGGCCGTGCCGCTGCTGCTCTACGTCGTCGGCGAGACCGACCCGCACCGGGCGATCGGCACCAGCGCTCTGGCGGTCGCCGTGAACGCATTCGCCAACCTGATGCCGCACGCCCGGTCCGGCAATGTGCGCTGGAAGGAAGCCGCGATCTTCGCCGCTTCCGGGGTGATCGGGGCGTATGGCGGGTCCACCGCCGGCAAGGCGTTCAACGGGCAGAACCTGCTGACGCTGTTCGCGCTGCTGATGATCGTGATTGCCGCGCTGATGCAGCGGCGACGCAGCCTGGCCGCGGGGAACGAGGCGGGGCTGCGGCCGGTCATCGTCCTGCGCCTGATTGGCGTCGGGCTGGCGGCCGGTGCCCTGGCCGGCTTCTTCGGCATTGGCGGGGGGTTCCTGATCGTGCCGGGCCTGATCCTGGCGGCGGACCTGTCCACGCTGCACGCCGTCGGTTCCTCCTTGCTGGCCGTGGGCGCGTTCGGCCTGACCACCGCGGTGAACTACGCCGTGTCCGGGCTGGTGGACTGGGGCATCGCCGTGCTGTTCATCCTTGGCGGTGTCGGCGGTGGCTGGCTGGGTGCCATGCTCGCCCGCCGGCTGTCGCAGGGACGCGAGACGCTGAACCGGGTGTTCGGCGGCGTGCTGGTGGTGGTGGCGCTGTACATGCTGGCACACAGCGTCGGCCTGCTGGCGCGCTGAGCTTGACTCAGGTCATGGCGGCGCGGGGCCAGGCATGCGAGCCTGCACCCGGAATGAACCGGCTGCCGCCCGATGTGTGAATTGCTTGGCCTGTCCAGTCGCCTGCCCACCACGGTGACGCTATCGATGCGCCTGCTCGCCCGGCACGGCAGTTCGGCGGCGCACCTGGGTGACGGCTGGGGCGTGGCCTTCCACGCCGGCGACGACGCGCTGGTGATCAGGCAGCCGGAACCTGCCTGTGACAGTCCCTGGGTGGATTTCCTGGAAACGCGCAGCATCCGCACCCGCGTCGTGGTCGCGCACATCCGCCATGCCACGCAGGGCGAAGTGTCCTTGCGCAACACCCAGCCCTTCGCACGCGAACTCGGCGGGCGCATGCATGTCTTCGCGCACAACGGCAAGCTGCCCGGCATCGAGCAGCATGTTCCGGACGGGCCCCGCCGGTTCCAGCCGATCGGCAACAGCGACTCGGAAGTCGCGTTCTGCCTGCTGCTGCAGCGCATGGCGCGGCTTTGGGTCAGCGGTGCGCCGTCCCCGGCGGACCGCGTCGCGCTGGTCACCGATTTCGCTGCCGAACTGCGGGAACTGGGGCCGGCGAATTTCCTCTATACCGACGGCGACCTGCTGATCGCGCACGGCCACCGCCGCACCCAGCGTGACGGCCGCATCGCGCCCCCCGGGCTGACCATGCTGACCCGGTCCTGTGTCGAGGATCCGGATATCGTTGGCATGCAAGGCATTGCGTTGCAGGGCGGACAACATGTCGCCCTGTTCGCCAGCGTGCCGTTGACCGGGGAACACTGGCGCCCGCTGGAGGAAGGCGAGGTTCTCGTGGTACGCAACGGCGCACCATGGCCAACGACCGACTGACAGGGACAGACCCGATGCCAACCGAGGAAAAGCCGGCCCAGGTCACCGTCACGGAGAGCGGCAACGGCCCGTACGGGCAGATCGTCACCGCCGGACACCACGTACAGGGTGCCGACGAACCGGAGAAGTTCGGCGGCCACGACACCGGGCTGTCGCCGTTCGATTACGTGATGGCGGGGCTGGGCGCGTGCACGTCGATGACCCTGCGCATGTACGCCGAACGGCATGGCTACGCCCTGGAGCGCGTCTCCGTGCGGCTGACCCACAAGCGCGTGGCCACCACGGATGGGCATGGCGTGCACGATCGTTTCCAACGAATCATCACGCTGTCGGGTTCGCTGGACGGCGACCAGCGCAAGCGCCTGCTGGAAATCGCCGAGCGCTGCCCGGTGAGCCAGATGCTGCAGCGCGGCTCGGTCATCGAGTCGATGCTTGATGAGGGTGGTCAGCCTGAAGCCTGAACCGCAATCGGCCCTTGGCGCCATGGTCGGCGCTGACCACCAATCCACGCTTTTCCATAGCCGCCTTCCGCCGGGTCGTGAGTAGCGGGTTTGCGCCCGACAGGCTTTGAATACCTGCGTTCCGATCCTGCTCTTCCGTGCCATGGCCGAGCCTGACCAGGTCGGACTCGGCCATGGCACTCTGTGCAGGAGGGGTGCCGCCGCATGTTGGCGCCTGCGCGGCTTGCTCCCATAACGGGACAAGTCGCGCATTCGTCCCCTATCGCCGGAACCGCAGGTCGAGCCCGCGCGCCTTCCACCCCGCCTCGATCGCATCAAGGTCGGTAAACCCGGACGGGTGGGCCTTCGACGGCGCGATCCCCAGCCGCGGCCGCCCCTCGGTCCGCCACAACCCAAGCAGGCGGCGCAGTTCCATCAGCGGTTCCGCATGGTCATCGACCCGAAGGTCCAGGTCCGGAAAATCCTCCGTGGTGACCATCACCATCGCCGCGGACTGCTTGCCGCGACGGTCGCCGCCGGCCGCCTCGCCGGCCTCCATCGCCCGCATCAGCCGCTCCGGCAGGTCCAGGTCCGGCAGCGCGAGCCAGGTTTCCAGCGTCGCCGCGATGGTGCGCTCCCCGGCCAGCATGTTGCCGGCCACGCTGATACCGGGCGCGGCCAGGCTGCCGCACCACTCCACGCAGTTGCGCCCGGTCCAGGCGGCGCTGTGGCCGTGCCGGTCCACCGCGTGCAACTGGCGGATGCCGCGGCCTTCGTCGCCCGCCAGCGCCCCCTCGATCGCCGCATCCGGGGACAGGCCGCGCGCCAGCCCGTCCAGCACCGCCGGCCCCAGATAGCGGTTGGTCATCGACTGCGTGGACACCGCGCCCACGCCGGCGCGCACGAACGGGCAGGACGCGCCCACCGCGAAGGCACGGGTGGCAACGGCCACGGCAAACGCGCCGGTGGCGGAATCATGGGCGGTAATCGACCAGGTCATCAGCGGGTGCCTTCGTTGCGGGGCCTAACGGGCGCGGTCCATGCCGGAGAGCTTCTCCACCCGCCGCCGGAAATCCGGATCGGTGGAGAAACGCGCGCCGAGATAAGCAGTGATCAGATCCTTCGCCAGCCAGGCGCCGACGATCTGCGCCCCGATGCACATGACGTTGACGTCGTCATGCTCCACGCACTGATGCGCGGAATGCACGTCGTGGCACACCGCGGCCCGGATGCCCGGCATCTTGTTGGCGGCGATCGACGCACCGACGCCCGTGCCGCAGACCATCAACCCGCGCTCCGCCTGGCCGCCGGTGATCCTGTCGCACAGGCTGCGCGCGATATCCGGGAAATCCACCGGGCTGTCGTCGTGGCAGCCAACGTCCTCCACCGCGTGGCCCAGCGCGGCCAGGTGGTCCAGCACGGTGCGCTTCAGCGCGAAGCCCGCGTGATCCGAGCCGATGACAAGGCGCATGGCGGCAGTCTCCCGAAGCGTTCACGGGAAGACTCGCCGATACGACCGTGCATTGGCAAGCACACGGCGAAACAGGCCGGCAACCCGCGCCACAGCGGACACCCACCCTGCGACATCCGGTGGGCCGGTGCGTCTCCACACCGGCCCGTGGCTCTCAGGCCTTGTCCATCCAGAACGTGTCGAACCGCACGACATCGTAGATGCCGAAATAGTCGTACGGGTTGTGCCCCTTCACGTAGTTGAACCAGACGTCGTTGATCTGCTCCCACGCCACCGGGAACACCGGCGGATCATTTTCCATGATCGTCTCGGTCTCCCGGATCGTCACCAACCGCTTCTTCGCGTCCAGCTCGGCGTCGATCTGGTCGGTCAGCCCGTCGAACTTCTGGTTGCTCCAGAACGAGTAGTTCTGCGGCCCCCCGCTGCGATACCAGGCGTTGTAGTAGTCCGACGGATCCAGCAGCGTGGACACCACCGCCCCGATCGCCAGGTCGAAATGCCCGTTGGCGGTGTCGTCGAACCACACCGATTCCACCACCGTGCGCAGGTTGCACTGGATGCCCAGCGTCTGCTGCAGCATCGCCTGGATCGCCTGCGCCCACAGCTTGAAGCTGGCCACGTCGCGCACCAGGAAATCCAGCGGCTTGATCTGCCCCGCCTTGCCGGACGCCGCCAGCAACGCCTTGGCTTCCTTGATCGCCGCGGTCGGATCCTCCTGGTACCCGACGCGCTGGAACAACTGGTCGGTCGGCGTGGCGAACTCCGAGAACGGATACAGGAACCCGCCGACCCG
Organism: uncultured Alphaproteobacteria bacterium; assembly: GCA_963721065.1. GTDB lineage: Bacteria > Pseudomonadota > Alphaproteobacteria > Acetobacterales > Acetobacteraceae > CAWBLP01. The sequence goes on along the minus strand of CAVRHO010000002.1, from coordinate 595,562 downwards.
CATCGGCGCCACGTCCTTCACCACGTCCACCAGCACATGCCGCTGGAACGCCAGGTGAATCGCGCGCCGCACCTGCGGATCATCCAGCGGCGGGCGCTTGGTGTTCACCCACGTGCCCTGGATCACGCTCTGGTTGAACGCGGTGGACGACATGCCTTCCGTCTGCTTCGCCTTGCGCGCCGTCACCGGATCCACGATGCGGCCGTAGTCGATGCGATTGGACAGCAGTGCCGACCCCAGCTCCGGCGAGAACGGGATCAGGTTGTAGAACTCGATGCCCTCCAGGTACGGCAGCCCCTCGTTCCAGTAGTTCGGGTTCTTCTCCATCACCCAGACTTCGTTCTCCACCCGCCGCTTGGAGCGGAACGGGCCGGTGCCCGGGATGTCGGACACGCGGCGGAGATTGTAGTTGTTGTCCTCCAGCGTCTTCTTGCGGAAGATGACGTTCCAGCCACTGGCGATCGCCGCCATCATGTAGGTGGAGGTCCGCGGCGCCGCGAGCTTGAACTGCACCGTGTAGTCGTCCGGCGCGGTGATCTCCTCCACCGCCCTGAACAGCACGCTGCGCGGAATGCTGACGCCCTTGGGCGGTTTGGCGATCCGGTCGAACGTTGCCTTGATGTCGGCCGAGGTCAGCTTCCCGCCGTCGCTGAACTCCACCCCCTTGCGCAGGTAGAAGGTGTAGGTCTTGCCGTCCTTGGAAATTTCCCAGCTATGCGCCAGGTCGGGAATGATGGTCTTGCCGCTGTCCAGCGGATTGTGCCGGATCAGGTTGTCGTACATGCAGCCCTGGGCGCCCAGGCTGTTGATCGTGCCAGACTGGTGCACGTCGAAATGCGGCAGACGGTTGGTGATGCCGTAGCGCAGCACACCGCCGGGCTTGGCATTCGGCTCCGGCGCTTTCAGTTGAAACTTCGACCCGTCGTACTGGTTCGGAACATCGGCCAGGCCGGGGCGCGGGACCAATCCGTACGCCACGGCCGCCGCGGCCGCGCTGGCCTTGAACAAGTCACGTCGTGTCCACCCCGCAAGAGGTGGCTGGTTGCCTGCCATTGCTCATTCCCTCCCTGAATTCCGGGAACGCGGGCGACGTTCTCTGCTGGCACGCCTGCCCATCCCGTGGCTAATATATAGCATAAGATAATTTTGGGAGGCACGTGTTGAATTGGCCATCGTCGCCAGCCCCGCGGGGCAACGGCGCGGACGTATCCGCGGCCGTGCTGGAGGTTGATCAACTCCACACCCAGTTCTTCACCCCGGGCGGCATCGTGCGCGCGGTGGACGGTGTCTCCTACCGCGTCGGCAAGGGCGAAACGCTCGGCGTGGTGGGCGAGTCCGGCTGCGGCAAGAGCGTGACGGCCCTGTCCATCCTGCGCCTGGTGGCCAGCCCGCCCGGGCGGATCGTCGATGGCGCGATCCGCTTCGAAGGCACCAACCTGCTGGACCTGAGCGAACGGGAGATGGAGGCGATCCGCGGCAACCACATCTCCATGATCTTCCAGGAGCCGATGACCTCGCTGAACCCGCTGCAAACGGTGGGCCGGCAGATCAGCGAAAGCATCGTGCTGCACCAGGGCGTGTCCCGCCGGGACGCGATGGACCGCGCGGTGGAGATGCTGCGTCGCGTGCATATCCCCGAACCCGAACGCCGGGTGCACGCCTATCCGCACCAGATGTCGGGCGGCATGCGCCAGCGCGTGATGATCGCCATGGCGCTGTCCTGCAACCCGAAGGTCCTGATCGCCGACGAACCCACCACCGCGCTGGATGTCACCATCCAGGCCCAGATCCTGGAGCTGATGCGCGAGCTGCGGGAAACCTTCGGCACCGCCATCGTCCTGATCACGCACGACATGGGCGTGGTCGCCGAGAATGCCGATCGCGTGGTGGTGATGTACGCGGGCCGCAAGGTGGAGGAAGCCCCGGTCGATGCCCTCTTCGACACCCCGCTGCACCCCTACACCAAGGGCCTGCTCGGCTCGATTCCAACGCTGGACGCGCCGCCACAGAACAACGGCGCACGAACCCGGCTGAATGAGATCAAGGGCATGGTCCCGCCGCTGACCGCCTTGCCGCGCGGCTGCACCTTCGCCCCGCGCTGCCTGTTCGCCACCGATGAATGCCATGCCGGTTATCCGCCGCTGGAGGATCATGGCGACGGGCATTTCGTGGCGTGCTGGCACGCCGACCGCCTGGCGGGAGCGGCATGATGTTGCAGACAACGCCAGGAAACGGCAGCGCCGCGCGTCCGCTTCTGGAGGTGCGCGACCTGAAGAAGCACTTCCCGATCCACCAGGGCGTGTTCTCCCGCGTGGCCGGCTACGTCTATGCGGTGGACGGCGTGTCCTTCCACATCGCGCCCGGCGAGACGCTGGGGCTGGTGGGCGAAAGCGGCTGCGGCAAATCGACGGTCGGTCGGACCCTGCTGAAACTGCTGGAGCCGAGCGGCGGGCAGATCCTGCTGGACGGAACCGATATCACGTCGCTGGAACCGGCGGACATGCTGCCGTACCGGCGGCGCATGCAGATGATCTACCAGGACCCCTACGCGTCGCTGAATCCGCGCATGACGGTGGGGGACATCGTCGGTGAACCTCTGCTGATCCACCACGCCGCCGGCAGCCAGGACCGGCGCGACCAGGTCGCGGCGCTGTTCGAACGCGTCGGGCTGCGGGCCGAGCTGATGTATTCGTATCCGCATGAGTTTTCCGGCGGGCAGCGGCAGCGCATCGGCATCGCGCGTGCGCTGGCGCTGCATCCGCAACTGATCATCGGCGACGAACCGGTCTCGGCGCTGGATGTGTCGATCCAGGCGCAGATCATCAACCTGCTGATGGACCTGCAGGAGGAGTTCGGGCTGTCCTACCTGTTCGTCGCGCACGACATCGCGGTGGTGGAGCATATCAGCCACCGTGTCGCGGTGATGTATCTGGGCCGCATCGTGGAGATGACGGACAAGACCAGCCTGTTCGAAACACCGCTGCACCCGTACACCGAAGCGCTGCTGTCGGCCGTGCCCATCCCGCGGTCGGGCGCGCGCGGCCGCAAGCGGATCATCCTGCGCGGTGACGTGCCAAGCCCGATCCGGCCGCCGCCCGGCTGTCACTTCCACACGCGGTGCCCGTATGCGATGCCGCGCTGCCGTGCGGAGGTTCCGGTGCTGCGGGAAATGCAGCCGGGGCATCTGGTGTCGTGTCACCTGCATGATGCGGGGGTGAAGTTCCCGCTGGGGAAGTAGGGTGCGGGCGCGAAGACGGGCACGCTGGCAGTACCCCCTCATGTCATGACCAGGTGCCCCTCGTGATGGCCGGGCCTGACCCGGCCATCGACACCGGAACGATCGGGCCAGGGTGCAACGTCACACGCCTGAACCGGGGTAGATGACCGGGTCAAGGAACGCACCGGTCACATAGGTGACACTCCAGACCGGTCACCTGGGTCCCAGCAGGAGCCCGGTTGCGCACCGGAGACCACGCCCGTGCCACCACAGCGTGGCGCCGTGCTCGCCGCGATCAAGGACGCTGCGCGCCGCCTGCGGCGGTGGCCTCCGGCCATCCTTGACCACGGCTGCGCGCGGCGCCGGGGGACTTGTGGCCGGAACGGAGAAACGGGCGCTGCGGGGCCGAACACAGAAGCAGGGCAGGCTCGAGATGCCGCACGACGCAGTGGCGGGCGAGGGACTTTCCTTGCCCCACCTTCGGCGCGCGCCCGCCACGACGGTCGCACGGTCCACCCGCGGTCACCCTCACCACGACCACGCGCTGCGCCTGAACCATCCGCCATCCGCGTCGTTCCTGTTTACCACCGACAGGCGAGGCCAATGAACGAACCCCGCGGACACCTGGACCGCGCGCGACCGGCGCCGGCAACGCCGTGATGCGATCCGGTCAGCGCGCCACAATCACATCCAGCCTGCGCAGCGTGCTGCGCGCCCTGCGTGAGGAAGTGCTCAGCGACCACGTCCAGATGGTGGCCGCCGGCCTGACCTTCTATGCGGTGTTCGGCCTGCTGCCGGGACTAGCGGCAGCGGCGGCGCTGTGGGCCCAGTTCGGCGATATCGGCGTGCTCCAGCAATCCGTGGAAAACGGCAGCCACCTGATCCCGCAGGGCACGCGCAGCGTCCTCGAACAGTTCGTCACCAGCGTGCCGGAGGGTTTCGGCGTCGGGCTTGGCCTGCTGCTCAACCTCGGCCTGGTGGTGCTCACCTGCTACCGCGCTGCCAGCGGCCTGCTGACCGCGCTCAACATCGTCTATGACATCACCGAGCGCCGCGGGCGCCTGCGCCGGGCCGTGGTGTGCCTGGTGGTGGGCGTCAGCGGCATCGCCCTGCTGTTCGTGGCGCTCGCATTGTTCGCGCTGCCGCCGGCGCTGGTGCAGCGGCATCTGCAGCTTGGTCGGGCGCTGCTGTGGCTGCGATGGCCGGTGCTGGCGCTGGTGTTCACCGGCGGGCTGGGCGTGTTGTTCCGTTTCGCGGTCAGCCGAGAGCCCGGCCAGTGGTGGTCGGCAGCCGTCGGAGCGGTGGTGGCGACCGTGGTCTGGATCGCGGCGTCGTACGGCGTCACCGTCTATGCCGGCTTTGCCGGATCTTTCGGGCAGTTGTACGGCTCGCTGGGCGCCGTTGTGGTGGCCCTGCTGTGGTTCTACGCCAGCGCCCTGGCGGTGCTGGCCGGGGCCGAGGTCGATGCGGTCCTGGCAGACCAGGCCAGTGGTCGGCGGCCCAGTGCGCTGAAGTCCGAGCTACGCCGGCGCGAACGGTCGGACGGCACGTAGCCGTGCGCCCCGCTGCCGTCGGGCATGGCTGCCACACGGCAGGGATCCAGGCAGCTGGCCAGTCAGAGAGCCGGCGTCTTTCGCAAGCCCGACCACGTCCGCGACCTTGCGTACCTCGCCGCGCTGGCCGAAAGGCGAGCCGGTTTATCGGATTGTAGCCACCGCCCGGACTCTCGGCCACTGTCCGAACTTTGGCCGTTGTCCGGACACTGGCCACCGCCCGGAGTTCAGCCGGTGTGTGGCCCGCCACATCCTGGGGAGGGCGGGCCAACAGCCAGGATGCGGAACGGCCTAGGCGGGGGCGGCGGCGGCCGGCCGAGCCGGGGTGTTCTGCGCCCGCATCTCCGCGTCCCACGGGCCAGGGAAACGGCCCAGGTTGACCACATCGGGCTGGAACACGTGGTCCTGTCGCGGCCACTGGTCGCGCGGCAGCTCGTAGGACACTTCCAGCCCGTTCCCGTCCGGATCGCGAAAGTAGATGCCGAGGGACAGGCCGTGATCGACGATGCGGTCGATCTTCACCCCCTTGTCCTTCAGGCGGTGGTACATGGTCTTCAGGTCGTCCAGGCTTTCCATCATCCAGGCCAGATGGTTCAGCCCGACCTGGCCCTTCTGCGGCAGCGTCGCATTCTCTCCGACCTCCATCAGCGCGACTTCGTGCGACTTGTCGGTGTCCGCCGACATGAAGGCGGCCCAGCCGGGGCGGAAGTCATAGACGTGCAGACCAAGCACGTCCTCATACCAGTCCTTGGCCCGCGCTGCATTGCGGACGTAGAGATTGACGTGACCCAAATGCTTCGGCTTCGTGGTCATTCGCGTACCCTCCCTGGTCGCAGGGCACGACTGTACCACGGTGTGTCGGCGCTTGTCGCTATCGGGCAAAGTGTCGGGGGCGCCCGGCTCCGGATTCCGGGCCTGGACCCTGGCGTTCCAAGGCCCGCGGGTCTTGGGCATCAGCGCAAGGCGGCGCCGTATCCGGGTTTCCGAGCTTGAAGGCGGTCATCCGGGATCTGCGGATCCCGGGGATCAGCGCAAGGCCGCGCCGGATCCCGGGGATCAGCGCAAGGCCGCGCCGGATCCCGGTTTCCGGGTCTGGAAGGTGGTGTTCCGGGACCCGGGCACCCCCGCGATCAGCGCAGCGTGGCGCCGGTCGCCTTCACCACCGCGGCGATCACCTTCTGGCACGCCGCCTCGATCTCGGCGTCGGTCAGGGTGCGCTCGCGCGGCTGGAACACCACCTCGATGGCCAGCGACTTCTTGCCCGCGGGCAGTTTGTCGCCCTCATACAGGTCGAACAGCGACACGCCGGTGATCAGCGCCCGTTCCGCCCCGCGGGCCGCGCGCAGCACGGCATCGGCCGTGACGGCGGTATCCACCAGGAAGGCGAAGTCGCGCCGCACCGGCTGGAACGGCGGCAGTTCGGGCGCACTGCGGCGGCGGCGCTTCGGCTCCGCGACCGCGTCCAGGTTCAGCTCGAACGCCACCACCGGGCCGGTCATGTCCAGCGCGGCCAGCACCCGCGGATGCAGTTCGCCGAAGCTGCCGAGGACGGTTTTGGGGCCCTGGCGGACCAGGCCGGAGCGGCCGGGGTGGTAGAAGCCGGGCGCGTCCGGCGTGACCATCAGCGCATCCAGCGGCACGCCGACCGCCGCCATCACCGCCCACAGGTCGGCCTTGGCGTCCATCGCATCCACCCCGCGCGCCGGCGTCAGCCAGGTGCGGGGCGTGTTGCCGCTGCGCACGCCGGCGGCCACGTGGCGCTGGCCGTTGGGTGCGTCCATCGCGTAGGCGGGGCCGACCTCGAACAGGCCGACATCCGTGTAGCCGCGGGCCGCATTGCGCTTCGCCGCCAGGGCCAGCGTGGCGATCGGGGTGGGGCGCAACTGGTCCAGGTCGGCGGCGATCGGGTTGCTCAACCGCAGGGCTTCCGGCGCAGAGCCGAACAGCGCCGCATCCTGCGCCGCCATGAAGCTGAAGCTGACGCACTCGGCCAGGCCCTGCGCCGCCAGGGTGCGGCCGGCCAAAGACGAGCGCTGCTGTGCCGGGGTGAGCGTGGCAACCGGCACGGGTGCGGCGCGGGGCAGCGACACCGGGGGCACCGAATCCAGGCCGCGCAGCCGCAGCACCTCCTCGATCAGGTCGCATTCCGGCTCGACCAGCACGCAGCCCTCGGCTGCCTTGGCCGCCACGGCGGGCTCGAGCTCGGGTGACTGGAACAGCTCGATCTTCGCGGCAACGTCGTTGCGCCAGGACGGGACGGAGACCATCACCTGGGTGTCGTCCCGCTCCAACGTCGCGAAGCCCAGGCGCTGGAGGGAGGCCACCGCCTCATCCGGCGGCACGTCGGCGCCGCCGAAGCCGGCCAGGCGCTCGAAGCGCATGGTGGCGGTGCGGTGCCAGTCGGGGGGCGCGCCGTCGGACGTGACCTCGCCCGGTTCGCCGCCGCACAGCTCCAGGATCAGGGCGGTGGCGGCTTCCACCGCGTCGGGCATGATGGCCGGGTCGATGCCGCGCTCGAAGCGCTGGCGGGCGTCGGAGACGATCTGGTGGCGCCGGCCGGTCAGTGCGATGCGCACCGGGTCGAACAGGGCGCATTCGACGAACACCGTGGTGGTGGACTCGTCGCAGCCGGTCGGCTCGCCGCCCACCACGCCGGCCAGTGACTGCACGCCGGCGGCGTCGGCGATCACGCAGTCCTCGGGCGTGGCGGTGTATTCCTTGCCGTTCAGGGCCAGGAAGGTCTCGCCGTTGCCGCGGCGCAGGGTCAGCGTGTCGCCGGCCAGCTTGTCCACGTCGAACACGTGCAGCGGGCGGCCGAGGTCAACGGTGAAGAAGTTGGTGACATCGACCAGCGCGTTGATCGGCCGCAGGCCGATGGAGGTGAGCCGGTCCTGCAGCCACTTGGGGCTGGGGCTGTTCTTCACGCCGCGGATGGTGCGGCCGATGATCCAGGGGCAGGCTTCCGGCCAGTCGATCTGCCAGCGCGGGCCACCGCGGAACATGCGGTCCAGCCGGGACGGCTCCCACGGCTTCAGCCGGCCGATGCCGGCCGCGGCCAGGTCGCGGGCGATGCCGCGGACCGAGAAGCAGTCGCCACGGTTCGGCGTCACGCTGACCTCGATCACCGGGTCGTCGAGGCCGGAGAACGCCACGTAGGGCATGCCGGTCGGGGCGTCGGGGGAGAGCTCGACGATGCCGGTATGGTCGTCGCCCAGGCCCATTTCGCGGTAGGAGAGCAGCATGCCGGCGCTGCGCACGCCGCGGATGTCTCCGACCTTCAGGGTGATGCCGGTGCCGGGAATGAAGCTGCCGGGCGGGGCGAACACCGCCTTCATGCCGGTGCGGGCGTTGGGTGCGCCGCAGACGACGGAGACGATCTCCTCGCCGGTGTCCACCTGGCAGGCGCGCAGGCGGTCGGCGTTGGGGTGCTGCGCGGCTTCCACCACGTGGGCGACGCGGAACGGGGCCAGGGCCGCGCCACGGTCCTCCACGCCTTCCAGCTCCAGGCCGATCTGGGTCAGCGTGTCGGTGATGCGCTGGAGGGAGGCGTCGGTGTCGAGATGGGTCTTCAGCCAGGACAGGGTGAATTTCATCGGCCGGGCTCCTGCCCCTGCTCCATAGTCATGGCCGGGCCTGACCCGGCCATCCGCCCCGGATGCCGGGGCCGGGACGTGATGCGTGCGACCCGGTCATTCCGGGTGGATGGCCGGGTCAGGCCCGGCCATGACGCGGGGGTACGTGTCTTGTCCGACCGACGCGCAATTACGGAAGTGCGGGCCTTTCGGGGCGTCGCGGTGGTGCAACGAGCCATCCTTACGCCCCCTCATGCAGCATGGTGGGCGCCAGCGGGTTGAAGCCGTAGTGGCGCAGCCAGCGGATGTCGGACTTGTAGAACGGCCGCAGGTCGGTCATGCCGTATTTCAGCATGGCGATGCGCTCCACCCCCATGCCCCAGGCGAAGCCCTGCCACTCCCGCGGGTCGATGCCGGAATTGGCCAGCACGCGGGGATGCACCATGCCGCTGCCCAGGATCTCCAGCCAGTCGCTGCCCTGGCCCAGTTGGCCGGTCTTGCGGTCCCAGCCGATGTCCACCTCCATCGAGGGCTCGGTGAACGGGAAGTAGCTGGAGCGGAAGCGCACCGGCAGGTCGGCGATATTGAAGAAGGCGCGCAGGAAGTCGATCAGGCAGCCCTTCAGGTGGCCCAGCGTCAGGTCGCGGTCGATCACCAGGCCTTCGCACTGGTGGAACATCGGCGAGTGGGTGGCGTCGTGGTCGGCGCGGAAGGTGCGGCCGATGACGATGGTGCGGATCGGCGGCTGCTGGTGCAGCATTGTGCGGATCTGCACCGGCGAGGTGTGGGTGCGCAGCACCGGCGGCGCGTCGTTGCCGCGGGGCGGCAGGTAGAACGTGTCGTGGTCGGCCCGCGCCGGGTGGTGCGGCGGAATGTTGAGCGCCGAGAAGTTGTGCCAGTCGCTCTCCACGTCCGGGCCGTCCGCCACGGTGCAGCCCATGGCGCCGAAGATGGCGGCGATCTCCTCCATGGTGCGGCTGATCGGGTGGATCAGGCCGGCCGGGCGCGGGCGCGGCGGCAGGGTGGGGTCGATCCGTTCCTGCGCCAGGCGGGCTTCCAGGTCCGCCGCTTCCAGTTCGGCCTTGCGGGCCTCGATCGCCTCGGTCAGCGACTCCTTCAGCCGGTTCAGCGCCGCGCCGCGTTCGCGCCGCTGGTCGGCCGGGGTCTTGCCCAGTTCCTTCAGCAGCGCGGTGAGCTTGCCGTTGCGGCCGAGCACGCCGACGCGGATGGCGTCCCAGGCGCGGAGGTCGGCGGCCTCGGCCAGGGCGGCGTCGGTCTCGGATTTCAGGGCCTGGAGATCGTCGGTCATGGTATCCTCAGAGACGCAAAGGGCCGCCCTGCGGAGGCGGCCCCTGGCTGTTCCGTCATCGCCGGGCGCCGACCCGGCCATCGCCCCCCGGATGAAGGCACGTGGTCCGGCGGAGCCGGCCCGGTCGCCCCGGGGTGGATGGCCGAACCGGGTTCGGCCGTGACGCGGGACTACAGCGCCGCCTGCACCTTCTTCACGATCTCCGCGAAGGACGCGGAGTCGTCATAGGCGATGGCGGCCAGCACCTTGCGGTCCATCTCGATCCCGGCCTTCTTCAGCCCGGCGATGAACACGCTGTAGGTCATGCCGTGCTCGCGCACCGCGGCGTTGATGCGCTGGATCCACAGGCCGCGGAAGTCCCGCTTGCGGACGCGGCGGTCGCGGTAGGCGTATTGCAGCGACTTCTCCAGCCGCTCCAGCGCCGCGCGATAGGTGGTGGAGGTGCGGCCGCGAAACCCCTTGGAGGCGTCGAGGACCTTCTTGTGACGGGCGTGCGTGGTGACGCCGCGCTTGACTCGTGCCATGGCGGATTCTCCTCAGCGCAGCCCGTAGGGCGCCCACTGCTTCACGGTCAGCCCGTCCGAATGCGTCAGCACCTGGCTGCCGCGGTTGGACCGCTTGGCCTTCTGCGTGCGGGCGGACAGGTTGTGGCGCTTGAAGCCGGGTCCGGCGAGCACCTTGCCGGTCGCGGTCTCCTTGAACCGCTTCTTGACCGACGACTTGGTCTTGGCCTTGGGCATTTTGGTCTCCTTCGGTTGCGGCTCGCGAAACGCGAGCAGTCGCGGCCGGGCATGCCCATTCCAGGCCCGGCGCGCAGACTGAGGGCGGCGCTATAGCGGCGGTGGCGCCCGGAAGCAAGCGGAGCGCCGGCTCCGGCGAGCCCCGTGCACCGGATCCGGGCCGATCGTGACCGGCAGGCTGGGGTTTCGCTTCCTCCGTACCGGTTCCGCTTGACTTTGACTACCATCAAACCGCAGCTTCGGGCGCAGGGAAGTAATGCGTCCAGCGAGCGGTAACCCGCGTCATGCACAGCTACATCCTGCGCCGCCTGGCGTTCGGGTTCGTCACGATCATCGGCGTCTCCATCGTGGTGTTCGCCATCATGCGCGTCCTGCCCGGGGATCCGCTGGTGGCGATCTTCGGCATGGAGGGCTTCACCAAGCTCACCCCCGCCCAGCGCGCCGGCTACATGCGCGACCTGGGGCTGAGCGATCCGCTGGTGGTGCAGTATTTCCGCTGGGTCGGTGACATCCTGCGCGGCGAGTTGGGCCACTCCTTCTTCCGCTCGGAGAGCGTGGCCGAGATGGTCCTGCGGCGCGGCCCGCTGACGGCGGAGATCGCGCTGCTGTCGGTGGTGCTGTCCTGGATTGTCGGCATCCCGGTGGCGATCGTCAGCGCGCTGCGGCCGAACAGCCTGGCCGACAACCTGTCGCGCTTCCTGAGTATCTTCTTCCTGGCGGTGCCCGGGTTCTGGCTGGGCATGCTGATCGTGCTGGCGCTGCTGTTCTGGTTCGGCTACCGCGCGCCGCTTGCCAGCGTGTCCTTCTTCGCCGATCCGTGGGCCAACTTCCAGATCGTGATCGGCCCGGCCGTGGTGCTGGGGCTGGGGCAGGCCGCGTATATCGCCCGCATGGCGCGCTCCAGCCTGCTGGAGGTGATCCGCGAGGACTTCGTGCGCACCGCCCGGGCCAAGGGGCTGAGCGGCCGCCTGGTGATCACCCTGCACGCGCTGCCCAACGCCATGCTGCCGGTGATCACCCTGTCCGGCATCCTGCTGGGCTTCGTGCTCGCCGGCTCCATCCCGGTGGAACGCGCCTTCGGCACCCCAGGGCTCGGCTACTCCATGTTCACCGCGGTCAGCGAGCGCGACGTGTTCGTGATGCAGAACCTGGTGTTCCTGTATGCCGTGGTGTTCGTCCTGCTGAACATCGTCGTCGATCTGACCATAGCCTGGCTCGATCCGAGGATCCGCTATCGATGAGCGTCACAACACCCGAAACCGCCCTTCCCGTTCCGCCCGTGCGGCAGCCGGTGCGTGCCGCCTGGCCGGTGCGCCTGGCCGGCGGCCTGCGCCGCTTCGTGCGGCGGTCGCCGATGGGCGCGTTCTGGGGCCTGGTGGTCATCGCCATCCTGGTGATGGCCATCGCGGCACCGGTGTTCGCGCCGTATCCGCCCGCTGCAGTCCGACTTCCGCGCCATGTCGAAGCCGCCGAGCGCGGTGCACTGGTTCGGCACCGATCAGATCGGGCGGGATATCCTCAGCCGGGTGATCTATGGCAGCCGGGCGTCGCTGACGGTGGCGATCGGCGCGGTGCTGCTGGGCACGACAACGGGCGCGCTGTGGGGGCTGGCGAGCGGCTATTTCGGCGGGCGCTTCGACCTGATCAGCCAGCGCATCAACGAGTTCCTGCAGTCGTTTCCCGACCTGATCCTGGCGATGGCGATCGCGCTGGCGCTGGGTGCCGGCATGGGCACGGTGATCGTGGCGATCGCCGTTACGCGTATCCCGTTCGCGGGGCGTGTGATCCGGTCCGTGGTGCTGTCGCTGAAGGAGTTGTCCTACGTGGAGGCGGCGCGGGGTGTCGGTGCGTCCCACATGCGGGTGATGCTGCGGCATATCCTGCCGCAGTGCATCGCGCCGTACCTGATCCTGGCGACCGCGCATCTGGGGGTGGCGATCATCATCGAGGCGTCGCTGGGGTTCCTGGGCGTCGGTATTCCGCCGCCGTTGCCGACCTGGGGGAACATGCTGGCCGACTCGCTGAATGCCGGGCTGGTGCCGCCGTGGTGGCTGGTGCTGTTTCCGGGGGCGGCGATCACCGTGACGGTGCTGGCGTTCAACCTGCTGGGCGACGGGATCCGCGACGTGCTGGACCCGCGGTTGCGTGGGGCGGTGTGAGGTCGTCCCCCGTCATGCGGGTGGCCCCCCCGGTCACACGGTGTGTGGTACGGCCGGGGTCTGACCCAGCCGTGACGCGAAGGGGCGGTGGCGGCGTGGCTGTCTTGACGCACACGGGAAGGAAGCCCGCCACAGCGTGATCCGGTGCGGCGGGACTTGTCGCCGGACGGTGGCAGAAGCGGACTCCGGCGTTCCTGCGGCTACTTCACGTCCGCCATGACGCGCATGTGGATGATGCGGTCCGGGTCCTGCACCGTGCCGCTGGAACCGCTGCCACGCTTGATCTGGTCCACGTATTCCATGCCTTTCACCACCTGGCCCCAGATCGTGTACTGGCCGTCCAGGTGCGGCGCCGGCGCGAACATGATGAAGAACTGGCTGTTGCCGCTGTTCGGATCGCTGGTGCGGGCCATGCCGCAGGTGCCGCGCAGGAAGTGGCGCTTGTTGGTGAACTCGGCCGGCAGGTCGGGCAGGTTGGACCCGCCGGTGCCGGTGCCGGTGGGGTCGCCGCCCTGGGCCATGAAGCCCTCGATCACGCGGTGGAACGGGGTGTTGTCGTAGAACCCCTCCCGCGTGAGGGTCTTGATCCGCTCCACCGTCTTGGGGGCGATGTCCGGGAACATTTCGATCACCACGCGACCGTATTTCAGGTCCATGTACAGCGTGTTCTCGGGGTCCAGCTTGGGGGCCGCCTCTGCGGATTCGCTCATGAAAAGTCCCCTTGTCAGGGTTGCGATCGCGGCGCCCGCGATCAGGTTGCGGCGAAGCATGACGCCTCCTTACAGGAACGTGCGACGCCAGGCCGGGTTGGGTCGGCTGGTGGCGGATACGGGCAGCGGTCAGCGACCGATGCGACGCAGGACTCTCCATGAGTTTGTGGCGGAACGAAGGACGAAATATCACCGCCCAGCATCGCCACTTCCTTCACCAGGCGGGAGGCGATGAACTGGTGCCGTTCGCTCGCCATCAGGAACACCGTCTCGATGTCCGGCGCCATGCGGTAGTTCATGCCGGCCATCTGGAACTCGTAGTCGAAGTCGGACACCGCCCGCAGGCCGCGCACGATCATGCTGGCGCCGAGCTGGCGGGCGAAGTCGATCAGCAGGTTATCGAACGGGCGGACCTCGATCACCATGCCGTTCTCGGTGGCGATGCGGGCGATCTCGGCTTCCACCAGCTCGACGCGCTCCTCCAGTTCGAACAGCGGGCCCTTGCCGGTGTTGACCGCCACGCCGACCACCAGCTTGTCCAGCAGGCGCGCGGCGCGGCCGATCACGTCCAGGTGCCCGTTGGTCACCGGATCGAAGGTGCCGGGGTAGAGCCCGACACGCAGCTTCTTCACGGGATTAGCCATCGTTGTCGTCCTCGGTGGCGCCGGGGTCAGGCGCGCCGTTGTCATCCTCGGAGGCACCGGAGTCCGGTGCGCCGTTGTCATCCCCGGGGGCCCCGAAGTCCGGGGCACCGTTGTCGTCCGTTTCCGCCTCCACAACCGGGAAGACGCTGGTGACGTGCTCACCGGCGTTGACCCGGAACAGGGTCACGCCCATCGCCTGGCGTCCGGTGATGCGCACCTGGTCGGCCGGCACGCGGATCAGCCGTCCCGCGTCGGTCACCAGCATCACGTCATCGCCGGGACGCACCGGGAAGGTGGCGACCACCGCCTTCCCATTACGCGGTGCCAGCGTGATGTTGGCAATACCCTGCCCGCCCCGGCCGCTGACGCGGTACTCGTAGGCGGAGCTGCGCTTGCCGAACCCGCCATCGGTGACGGTCAGCAGCATTTCCTCCGCCAGCTCCATCTCGTCGATCCGCTCCGGGGACAGATCGACGTCGGCCACGACCTCCTCGGGTTCGGCGGCAGCCTCGTGCTCCTCCTCCCCGTGGCCGTTGCCGTTCCCATTGCCGTTGCTGCGGCGCTTGGCGTTGGCGTAGCGCAGGTAGGCGGCGCGTTCCTCGTTGGTGGCCTCCATGTGGCGCAGCACGGACAGGGCGATCACCCGGTCGTTGCCGAGCAGCCTGATGCCGCGCACGCCGGAGCTGTCGCGGCCGGCGAACACGCGCACCTGGTCCTCGGTGAGCTGGAAGCGGATGCAGCGGCCCTTGCGGGTGGCCAGCAGCACGTCGTCGCCCTCGCGGCAGGTGGCGACGCCGATCAGGTGGTCGGTGTCGTCCAGCTTCATGGCGATCAGGCCGTTGGCGCGGACGTTGCGGAAGTCCGACAGCCGGTTGCGGCGCACGTTGCCCGAGGCGGTGGCGAACACCAGGTGCAGGCTGTCCCACAGCGTCTCGTCCTGCGGCAGCGGCAGCACCGTGGTGATGGAGTCGCTGCCCAGCTCCGGCAGCAGGTTCACCAGCGCCCTGCCCTTCCCGGTGGGGCCGCCTTCCGGCAGCTTCCATACCTTCTGGCGGTAGGCCTTGCCGCCGGAGGAGAAGAACAGCACCCACTGGTGCGTATGCCCGTGGAAGCTGCGGGTGACGATGTCGTCGCCCCGCGTGCTGGCACCCGCCCGGCCGCGGCCGCCGCGATTCTGCGCGCGGTAGGTCTCCAGCGGGGTGCGCTTGATGAAGCCGTCGCGGGTGATGGTCACCACCATCTGGCCGGGCTCGATCAGGCTTTCGTCGTCCTGGTCGGCCGGGGCCTCGGTGATGTCGGTCAGCCGCGGGGAGGCGATGGCGGCGCGGGCGGTGGTCAGCTCCTGCTGCATCAGCTCCATGCGGCGGGGGTGGGAGCCGAGGATTTCCAGCAGTTCGCGGATCTTGCCGGCGACTTCTTCCAGTTCCTGCTGGATCTTCTCGCGTTCCAGCCCGGTCAGGCGCTGCAGGCGCAGTTCCAGGATGCCGCGGGCCTGCTGTTCCGTCAGGCGCACCGTGCCTTCGGGGCTGATCACGTTGCCGGGCTCGTCGATCAGGGCCAGCAGGGCGCCGATATCGGCGGCGGGCCAGTCGCGGTCCATCAGCGCGACGCGGGCGGCCGGGGCGTCGGGGCTGGCGCGGATCAGGCGGATCACCTCATCGATGTTGGCCACCGCGATGGCCAGGCCGACCAGGTTGTGGGCCCGCTCCCTTGCCTTGCCCAGCTCATACCGGGCGCGGCGGAGGATCACCTCCTCCCGGAAGGCGATGAAGCACAGCAGCGCGTCCTTCAGCCCCATCAGCCGCGGGCGGCCGCCGTCCAGCGCCAGCATGTTGATGCCGAAGCTGACCTGAAGCTGGGTGAAGCGGAACAACTGGTTCAGCACCACCTCGGCCGTGGCGTCGCGCTTCAGCTCGATGACGACGCGCATGCCGGAGCGGTCGCTTTCGTCGCGCACGCCGGACACGCCCTCGATCTGCTTGGCGCGGACCAGCTCGCCGATGCGTTCCAGCAGGGTGCGCTTGTTCACCTGATACGGGATTTCCGAGAACACGATGGCCTGGCGGCCGCCGCGCATGTCCTCGAACTCCGCACGGGCGCGGATGGTGATGCTGCCGCGGCCGGTCTCGAACGCCTCCCGGATGCCGGAGCGGCCGAGCACGATGCCGCCGGTGGGGAAGTCCGGGCCGGGGACGATGCGCATCAGCTCGTCCAGCGGCGTTTCCGGGTTGGCGACCAGCGCCATGGTGGCGTCGATGATCTCGCCGGGGTTGTGCGGCGGGATGTTGGTGGCCATGCCGACGGCGATGCCGTTGCCGCCGTTGATCAGCAGGTTGGGGAAGCTGGCGGGAAGGACCTTGGGTTCGGATTCCGTCTCGTCATAGTTCGGCTGGAAATCGACCGTGTCCTTGTCGATGTCGGTCAGCAGCAGGGTGGAGGCGCGGGCGAGCCGCACTTCCGTGTACCGCATCGCTGCCGGGTTATCGCCGTCCACCGAGCCGAAATTGCCCTGCCCGTCCACCAGCGGCACGCGCATGGAGAAGGGCTGTGCCATGCGCACCATGGCGTCGTAGATCGCGGCGTCGCCGTGCGGGTGATACTTACCCATGACGTCGCCGATGACGCGGGCCGATTTTCGGTAGTTCTTGTCCGGCGTGTAGCCGGCCTCATGCATGCCGTAGAGGATCCGTCGGTGCACCGGCTTCAGCCCGTCCCGCGCATCCGGCAGGGCGCGGGCGACGATCACGCTCATGGCGTAGTCGAGGTAGGAGCGTCGCATCTCCTCCTCGATCGTCACGGGCTGCAGGTCTTCCGGGGGCGGCGGCGGGGCCGTGGGATCGTCTGGGGTGTCGCTCAAAATCCGCTCGGTTCAGTTGTGGCGGCGGCGCCGGAGGCGGGGTGGGCCTGCGGCGCCGCGGTACATCATGCTTGGGGATTAAATAGGCGGATTCGGCGTGAAAAGCGAGGGGAGGCCGGTTGCCGGGCAGCCCTGGCGCGGCGCGGGCGGGCTTTGCGCCGGCGGTTTCACACCGCCGCTTCGGACGGCGCGAATCCGTGTGGCGGGGCCGGCTGGGGGCCGGTCCCGTGGGGGCAGGCGTGCGGGGGGCGCGGGCGTGCGGTCAGGGCGGCCGCGCGGCGGCGGCCGGCGCCAGGGCGGGCGGTGGGGGCGGCGTGGCCCCGGGTTCGCCGAGGAGCGGGGGTTCGCCGATGAAGAAGCCCAGGACGCGGCGGATGCCGGGGCGGGTGGGCTCCGGCCAGCCGAGCGCGGGGTTGCGGTCGGCTTCCGTGTCGCAGAAGTGGATCTCGCGGCGGTGGAACTGCTTCATCAGCTTCGGCAGGTTGCCGCGGTAGCGGATCAGCGCGCAGGTGATGTCGAACCAGAGATTGCCGTCGCACAGGCTGGGCGAGATGCCGAGGTCGGCGCAGATCCCGGCGAGCGCTCGGCCGATCGGGCGGCGGCGGATTTCCGCCCGAAGCTGCGCCAGGGTGGGAAGGTTGTCGGGATCGGGCGGTTCGTCCGGGTCCGGGCCGTGGACCGGCCGGGGCGGGGGTGTCGCGGCGGCTTGCTGCGCGGCCTGCGTGCGGGCCGGTTGCGGCGGGCGGTAATCCGGGTCGCGGGGCTTGTAGAACACCAGGTCGCGGCCGCGGGCGGCGCGGGCGAGCAGCACCTGTTCCAGCGCCATGGCGCGCAGCAGGCCGCGGGCGAGCCGGGCCTGGATGGCGGGCAGGCGCGCGGTGCCGAAGAACTGCGCGATGGTGGCGAAGCCGCGCCCGGCCGCTCGGCGTTCGAGGGTGTTGCGCGAGGTGGCGGCCGTAGCCGAGCAGGATGCGGACGATGACGAGGAGGTCGGCGATGTTGGGCGGGACGGGCTTGGTGGGCCGGTCCTGTGGGGGATCGGGTTGGGGAGGCAGGCCGGCGGTGTGGTCGGCGTCGCGCATGGTTAGGGTGTATAACTGACGGGCGGGGTGCGAGGCAAGGAATTTTTGCCGGGTCGGGAGGAGGCGGCCCACGCCAACCGGTCGAACTCGGTTGCAGCAGCTACGCCCGGCGGCGGAGCTCGACCGTAGAGCAGCCTTTCCCTGGAGCAGCCGCTTGGGGCGGCAGGCGGATGGTCTGCTGGCCGGAAGTGCCGCGGGGATACCAGCCTTTCGGATATATCACGATTGGGCTGTGAGTTGCCCGTGCGCACCCCGATGCAACGGAAGCAGACTATATTTCGTAAAAGCACTCGATTTCCTCAGGCATTCTACGGGCCACAGCCCTATTTCGGAAACCAAATCTTATCGTCCAAAATCCCTCCCCCCCTCGCCCCTACAACTCTGTAACCATGCGATCCAATCGCCATGAGGTAGTCCGGAATAGGTCCTTCTGAAGTACCTATAGGGTAGAAATCTCATATTCGGCGGCTGCACTGGATACGGTACATATCTTCTCGCCCGTAGTCATCGAGGGAGTCATGAGAATTCTGACATACTCGGAATTCCATAATGTGTAAATCGGCCTCTTTCAACAAAGGTTCTGCATCCTGTACATACATCGATTAGAATTTGATCGTTGGTCAATTGAGACAGGCCGTGGCGATTGTAGTTTTGATCTAGAAGAACGAGTGCCGGGATGAGATAGCCGTCACACAGATTACAGTGCGGAAAAGCCAAGTCTAATACATCAATAATCTGGAAACTATCTTGATCTAATATGGCGATTTTATAAGCCATGTCATAACTCATAAATGGCTCATAATCCGAAAAGCGCTTGAAATCCACATTAGTTGTAACGTAAATCTTGTTGATATAGAACCGAAGCTCCCAGCAAAATCAGCATGCTCGCCCATGTCCCCCGCCACGGTGAGGCAGAATTCACTCTGATATTGCTCGTAGAATTTAAGCTCGGCCATGAGACCGCGATAGCACTTTACATCTAGCTTGGAATGATAGGTCTTTTCCATCCATTCGTAGGCAATGGAAAATCCTTGGCACGGATTGTTAGCCGGTCCTAAACAGTATCCTCCTGATTTCATTATACCCATGTGGACCCATCGGAAGCTCCCTGGAAGTGGGTTTCGAATTACGGGCGATTCGGTTGGCCGTCTGTCTTTTAGAGCTGGCTAAGCGATAATGGCAGCCTTCTGGCACAGAGAGAATATCGCGGCCCTAACCAGTCTTCCGATCTGTGCCGTAGAGGAACGTCTGCTGCGAGGCGGCTGATTCGGACACCCGAGCCGCCACTCCCGGCGCGGAAACCGCCGCCGCTCCATGCTAGCAAATGAGCCCTTTTGGGGATCAGAGGCTCGGCATCGAAGCATCCGACATGGGTCAGCACCGGCTGTCCCGCGCGGAACCCCAACCCGGCGGACAGGGCAGTTGCGGGTAGCCTATTGCCCAGCCGGTCAGAAAGCCCTCAGCCGAGCTACCAAGGCGCTAGGAGCGGATTGGAATGTCTGACACGAACACCTTGCTCATCGGGTCTTTGACACCTGCCGCTGAAAGGGCCGCCGTAAAGGCCTCATACATTGGCCATGGGTAGGGTGAGGGGCCAATAATCAGCCGGTCAAACATTCGCACGAAATCGATGGCAGAAAGAGCTGGAGACACACCTTCGTCTAGGGGCAACAGAAAGATGGGCTGCGGGACTCCGGCGACTTCTTTAACCACTTGTTTTATCAACGGCGACGGTTGGCGCTTAGGGAAGTGGATAACCCGCCATTCCCTCTCCTCGTGAAAACCTTCGTGCTTCAAACACGTTATGGCGGCCAGCAGAGTCTGAAACACCGCCGTTACAAGAGTTGTTCGATCGATATTTACTAGAAAGGTTCGCTCTGAATTTATGTTGTCGATGACCTCGCGAAGCACGCCGTGCATACGCTCCTTCGATAAGTATGCGACGGGACTAAACATGATTGGAAGCGTATCGTATATATCTGGCGCATAGGAGATTCTGAAAACGAACGCCACCCGCGCGGCGCTGCCCCCAAACGCCCGCCACATTGAAAGGCGACCAAGCGCGTCCTCGGAGGCATCGTGCTCCGAAATCGATGTAATATAAGTATTAAGAGTTGTGTCGCTTAACCATCCGTCGAACAGATTAATTGCCTCGGCGGCAACCCCTGGCGAACAAGCATCCAAAGCTGAAAGAAGCCTCTCTCTGTCCTTATTGTCTTCCGAGAAGAACTCTCGCAACATTGCGAACCCGTGTTGCACTTCGCTATAATCGGACATGCACTTCGTGTTTCGCATCCAAATGCGCTTCTCGTTGATAATGCTCATGGCCGCATGAGCAGAGGTGTAGTGAGCAAACCTAATGACAGCACCGGGAGCGGGCTCGGCATTCGTCTGTCGTACGTAGATTTCGCGACGTTGTCGTTGGGCGTAAGGCATAAAGATGCGCTCAAGCCGTATCGCCCGTTGCATAAATTCCGGCGTCATGTCGCCAACCTCGCAGTCGTAGTATAAAAGGCGTTGTAGCGGTGGCGGGCTCAAACACCGGTGTCTCAAGGTCACGGAGTTCAACCGCTTCCTTCATCTGATGCAGGGTAAGCTCCGCCTTCCGGCCGGGCTTCACGTCGCACGCCCCGAGCCACCCGCCGCACTCGCTCGTGCGGGCACGGATCGGCTAGTGCCCGGACTTGGCGTAGGTCGACGAGCAAGGTGGGGAATCAGGCCGGGCCACGCTGAGGTCCGTTTTGGGTAGAAATTATTCCCCCACTTCTTGAAATCCAAAATTAGCCTTTAGATGTGATGGTTGAGCGCTTCCGAAATCCGCCCTGGATTGACATTGAAGTGCTCCGCAACTTCCCTCTGATGGAGAGTTGGGTTAGCTCGAACGTAATTCCGTATCTCTTCAGCCAGCTCTGGCGTAAGTGGCGCACTTTTAGGCTTGGCTCGCGTCACAGGTGAATTGCGATAAAGCTCATCCGCAAGCTCTGACAGCTCATCAATTCCGTATTCAACGGAAAGCTCGCGCAGTCGGTCCCTGATCTCGGGAACTGAACGTTTATTGCTCGACAAAAATCCTCCGGCTAGCAACTATTAAAGTCGTTCTTAAGGCAGCACCGGGGATAAGTCAAGATCGAATCAGAATCTCCGGCTGGCATCGATCAGTGGGATAATCTCCGCGTTTTTCCAGGCGACGCCGACAGGGCGGTATCCATACGAGCACAGGATCTCCTACGGTAGACTTGCTCCAAACCAACCAAGAATAACCTGTCGCAGTAGACGCCTTCGCGTCGAGCCTTCCCTTTACCATAGGCACCCGCTCAACGAATTGAGCGAAGTACGTTGGGGGGCTGCTCTTGAAAAGTCGTTCGTATCGACCCACACTTTCGATGAAAACCGTTCTCACAAGTAGCGCGACGCCAAGACGTGAAACTTCCAATGCCTTGAGTGCGAATCGCTCAGCAAGGTTAAATGGTGGATTTGTAATTATCCAATCATACTGATTCTTTTTATATTTGACGGTTAGGAAGTCCTTCACGGGTCCATACCCGTAGTCCGCCACATCGGACGCTTCGATTACGGGGAAATACCCGCCAAGGACCTTAGCCATATGCCCCGCCCCGCATGCTGGCTCCAGGCAAGTCGTACCCAAATCCATATCCTTAATTACGTACTCCATTAGCGCGCGGGTTGCCCAGGGAGGAGTCGGAAAATCATCGAGGCTTCCGGTAGGCTCGGCCCGTTGGGCCATGACCGCGTGAGACGTGTTTTGCATAGAATGTTTCTACCCAGCGCCCATACGGTAGGCAACTGCCAGTGCTGCCCATAGCGCACACCGCTAATCCCAGGGCTGATGGACGACGCGGCATTCTCCGGCGCAGATATGCTCAGTAGGTGCTGGCGGGGTCGCAGCGGGCGCTGCAAAATGTCCGCTTCCAGTCGGAAGCGAAGCTATAGCCGTGTGATCGAGCAAAAAACATAAGGCCCGGGAGACAAAATCGAACACGTGAAAGTCTAGATCGACACCGGAACATATTCAAGAAGCAGGCTGCGAGGCTAACCTCGCGATCGCGCATGAGACACCACTGAACACTACGAACTCTCTACCTGCCGTTTCGTGGCTCTTCGTCTAGTCCGTATGGAATGTTTAAGAAACGCATCGCGCCACGGGCCGCGCGGCGACATTTGAGGGGCGGCAAAACCACCTGCCCAAGCTGGCTCTGCAAACCGGCCATCGCCCTCGCAATGCGGAGCTTCGCGGCTCGCCAGGCGCTGCTCGCCGCAGATCAGTCACGTGGTCCGTCGCAGCCGACCGCCCCGGTTCCTAAGCCGCCCCCCGCCGATCACCCCAACCCCTGCGCCGCCTTCAACACCGCCTCGGCATGCCCGGTCACGCTGACCTTGCGCCACGCCTTGGCCACCGTCCCGTCCTTGTCGATCAGGAACGTGCTCCGCTCGATCCCCATGTACTTCCGCCCGTACATGGACTTCTCCACCCACGTCCCGTACGCCTCCGCCACCGCATGCGACTCATCGGACGCCAGCGGAAACGTCAGGTCATACTTCGCGGCGAAATTCTCGATCGGCTTCATCTTGTCGGGCGACACGCCGATCACCTCCAGCCCCAGCTTGCCCAGTTGCGGCAGCGCCTCCTGGAACGCGCACGCCTCCTTGGTGCAGCCGGAGGTGTTGGCCTTCGGATAGAAATACAGCACGAACGGCCGCCCCTTCATCGCCGCCAGGCTGACGGTCCGCCCGCCGCTGGCCGGCATCGAAAAATCCGGAGCGCCCTCGCCTTCCTGCACGCCCATCACCCGATCTCCCCCACATGTCGCACGAACGCCGCGCGCACCTCACGCGCCAGTGAGTCCAGGGTGGCGTGCAATCCCGCCAAGTCAACCGCCTCCACCCCCGCCGCCGCGGCGGCGCGCAGCAGCGGGCGCAGCGTCGCCTCCGGCAGGTCCAGCGTCCGCGCCCGCCCGACGGTGATGCGCAGCATGCCCTGCACCGTGCGCCAGATCCGGTCGGCCCGCACCAGCAGCGCCACGTCGTCCGCCGGCAGCAGCCCCGCCTTGCCCAGGCGCCGCAGCGCCTCGCTGGTGGACGGGATGGCACACGCCCGGATGCGCCGGCGCATGCACCAGTTGCAGCGCCTGGGCGATGAACTCCACATCGACCATGCCGCCCGGCCGCAGCTTCACGTCCCACGGCCCGTCCGGCGGCAGATCCCGCGCCATCCGCGCCCGCATCGCCGCCGCATCCGCCAGCGTCCGCTCGGCCTCGCCGGAGGCGATGGCCTCGGCGATCGCCGCCGTCACCCGGCGGCGGAGCGCCGGCGGCCCGGCCACCACCCGCGCCCGGGTCAGCGCCATGCGCTCCCACGTCCAGGCGGACCCGGCGTGGTAGCGGCGGAACCCGGACAGCGACACCGCGACCGGGCCCTTGTTGCCGGACGGACGCAGCCGCATGTCCACCGCATACAGCGGCCCGTCCACCCCCGGCGCGGTGACCGCGGCGATGAAGGAATGCGCCGCGCGCACGAACCACTGGCTCACCGGGATGCGGCGGGCGCCGCGGCTTTCGCTGGCGTCCTCGGGGTGGTCGTACACCAGCATCAGGTCCAGGTCGGACCCGGCCATCATCTCCCGGCTGCCCGCCTTGCCCATCGCCACCACCGCCATCGCCCCGCCGCGCACCCGGCCGAAGCGGGTGGCGAAGTCGGCCAGCACCGGTTGCAACAAGGCGGCCAGCGCCGCGGTGGCCAGGTCGCTGCGGCGTTCCCCGGCGGCGTCGGTGTCCAGCCGGCCCTCCATGGTGGCGACGGAGATCGAGAAGTCCTCCTCCTTCACCGTGCGGCGGATGATCTCGATCACGTCCTCCAGCAGGCGCGCATCGTGCAGGCGGGCGCGGATCAGGCGGGCGGGGTCGGCGTCCTCCTCCGGCGACAGCAGGCCTTCCAGCGCGCCGGGGGTGCGGGCCAGGTGGTCGGACAGCGACGGGGCGGCGCCCAGCACCGCGGCGACGCGCTCCAGCAGGCCGGGATTGCGCTGGAACAGCGACAGCAACTGCACGCCGGCGGGCTGGCGGGCGATGAAGGCGTCGAACCGGGCGAAGCTGGCGTCGGGCTGCGGCTGGCGGCCCAGCACCGCCAGCAGCGACGGCAGCATCTGCCCCATCAGCGCGCGGGACCGCTCGGACCGCAGCGCGCGCACATGCCCGGCCAGCCAGCCGCGCACGGCGCTGACGATGCGGGCGGGTTCCTGGAAGCCCAGGCCGCGCAGGGTGGCCACCGTCTCGGCCGGTTCCGGCTCGATGCCGCTGAAGTCCAGCTCCGCGCCGGCCGGCACGTCGTCCAGCGGCTGCGGCACCAGTTCGAACACCTGGGCATACTGCGCGCGCACCCGGGCCAGCCGGTCCAGCAGCGCCTCGGCGAAGGCCCTGGCGTCCGGATAGCCCAGGAAGGTGGCGATGCGGGCCAGCTCGGCCGGCTTGTCGGGCAGGCTGTGGGTCTGGCGGTCGGCGACCATCTGCAGCCGGTGCTCCACCTGGCGCAGGAAGCGGTAGGACTCGGCCAGTTGCGTGGCGGCGGCGCGCGGGATGTGCCCGGCGCGCACCAGGTGGCGCAGCGCGCCGATGGTGGTGGGCTCCCGCAGGGACGGGTCGCGCCCGCCCCACACCAGTTGCAGCGTCTGCGCCAGGAACTCGATCTCGCGGATGCCGCCTTCGCCCAGCTTCACGTTGTGGCCGGCGATGCGGGCGACCGGGTCGCCGCTGTGGTTCAGCGCGCCGCCCTTGTGCTGGTCGATCCGCCGCTTCATCGCGTGGATGTCGCCGACCGCGGCGAAGTCCAGCCCGCGGCGCCAGACGAAGGACCGGATCGCGTCCAGGAACTCCTCGCCCAGCGCGATGTCGCCGGCCACCGGGCGCGCCTTGATCATGGCGGCGCGTTCCCAGTTCTGGCCCATGCTTTCGTAGTAGCTGATGGCGGCGGTCAGCGCGATCGCCGGCGGGGTGGCGGCGGGATCGGGGCGCAGGCGCAGGTCGGTGCGGAACACATAGCCGTCGGCGTCGCGCGCCTCCATCAGCGTCACCAGGCCGCGCGCCATGCGTGTCATGAACGGCCCCAGCGCATCGCCCGCGCTGCGTTCGGTGTATATTGAAGCCGCCGGGTCGTAGAGCAGCACGAGGTCCACATCCGACGAATAGTTCAGTTCGCGGGCGCCCAGCTTTCCCATCCCCAGCGCGGTAAAGCCGCCGCCGTGGGACGGATGCTCCGGGTCGGGCAGGCGCAGCTCCCCCGAGTTGTGCGCCGCACGCAGCAGGTGATCCACGGCGCGGGCCAGCGCGGTTTCCGCCAGCGCGGTCAGCGCCTCGGTCACCTGTTCCAGCGACCAGATGCCGCCGATATCGGCCACCGCGGTGGCCAGGGCGATGATGCGCTTGGCCCGGCGCAGCGTCGCGGCGACCTGGGCGCGCTTGGAGTTGGGCGGCAGGGTGCGCAGGGTGTGCAGCGCCGCCTGCACCACCGGGTCCGGCCCGTCGGTGATCAGCGCGCGCAGGGCGGCCGACTCGCGCACGGCCAGGTCGGCCAGGTAGGGGCTGTTGCCGCCCAGACCGGACAGCATCGCGTGCACCGCCGGCCGCGACGCCGCGCGCGCCTCCGCCTTGCCCTGCTCGGTGAAGCGCTCGATCAGGCGTTCGGCGGCGCCGGCTTCGTGCGGGGCCGGCCAGTGGGTCGGAAGCTGGAAGGGCTGGGTCGTCATTCGCTGGGAGGCTGGCGGTGATGCGGCCGGGCGGTCAAGCGATGCGGCTCTACGGCCCGGCAACGCGGACCTGCGAACTCATGACCGAGGGTGCCGAACCACGGACGCCACCAACCCCGTCGTGGTGCGCACGACCGCGCCCGCCCTCCGCATCGTGGTGCGCACGCCCGCACCCGCCCTCCGCATCGTGGTGCGCACGCCCGCACCCGCCCGTCGCGTTGTGGAACGCACGGCGGTGCCGGTGAGGACCACGCCCCTGCGGCGGCTGACCAACGCGGTCCTCACGCTGCTCCACTGGCTGGCGCACGTGACGCATGGCGCCCTTGTGCTGGCGGTGGCATTGCTGGCCTTCGCGGCCTGGCGGCTGGCACAAGGGCCGGTGGATGTGTCGTGGCTGACCACGCGGCTGGAAGCCGGGGTCAACACGCCGGACAGCCCGGTCCACGTGGACATCGGCCACACCGCCCTGGCCTGGGAGGGATTCCGGTTCGGCTCGGACAGCCCCATCGACCTGCGACTGACCCGTGTCCGGGTTACCGATGCGCGCAAGCATCAGCACCTGGCGGTGCCGCAGATCAAGGTGTCGCTGTCACTGACGGCACTGCTGTTCGGCCGGCTGCAACCGCGCCTGATCGAGCTCGACAATCCGCGCCTGACGTTCAGCCGAGAGCCGGACGGCTCGATCAGCCTGCATCCGGGCGGTCAGCCGGCGGAGCCGTCCGGCACGGCCGGCGGCGATCCGTTGCCGCCGTTGCTCACCGAACTGGCGCGCCCGCCGGCCAGCGACCGCAGCGTGCTGCGCGGCTGGCTCAGCCAGATCCGCCACATCCGCATCCATGACGCCGCCGTCACCGTGCAGGACCGGCAGCTCGGCGCCATCTGGCGGGCACCGCAGGCCGACATCGACCTGAAGCGCCTGCCCGGCGGCGGCATCGACGGGTCCGCCGACCTGGCGCTGGCGCTGGGCGACCAGCAGGCGCGGCTGCACGTCACCGGGTCACTGTCGGCGGCGGCGCGGCAGACCACACTGCACGCACGCCTCACCGCCGTGCGGCCGGCGGTGCTGGCCCGGGCGACACCCAGGCTGGCGCCGCTGGCCGCGCTCGATGCGCCGCTGACCGTTGAAGCGTCGTTGACGCTGGGGCCGCGGCTGAGACTGCAACATGCGAAGACGACGCTGCGCACCGGGTCGGGCACCGCGCGGATCGGCCGAGCGAAGGTGCCGATCAAGGCCGCGGCGCTGACCCTGGACGGCTCGGCCGGCGCGGCGCGGATCGACTCGGCCTGGGTGATGCTGCAACCCCGTCCGGACGGGCCGGCGACGACCCTGCGCGCCAGCGGCACCGCTTCCCGCAAGGACGGGCAGATCGATGCCACGCTGCAACTGACGCTGGACCATGTCGCGTTCGCCGACCTGCCGCTGCTGTGGCCGCAGGGTGTCGGGGACGGAGCACGCGCCTGGATCACCGAGAACATCACCGCGGGCACGGCGCATGATGCAAGGGTGTGGGTCGCGTTGGTCGCCAACGACGACCTGTCCGACGTCACCCTCACCCAGGCCAGTGGCACGCTGGACGGCAGCGGCCTCACCGTGCACTGGCTGCGCCCCATACCGCCGATCGAGGACGGGCGCGCGCAACTGCACATCCTGGGCCCCGACACGCTGGAAATCGCCGTGCTTGGCGGCAGGCAGACGCTGAACCGCAACCACGACACACTCGCCGTGCGGCACGGCACCGTGCGGGTGACCGGGATGATGCAGACGTACCAGACCGGCACCATCAACGTCGCCGTCGCCGGCGCACTGCCCGATACGCTGACGCTGTTGCGCAACCCGCGGCTGCGGCTGCTGAGCCAGCATCCCCTGCCGGTCGAGAATCCGGCCGGAACCGTGTCGGCCACGCTGTCGGTGCATCTCCCGCTGGAAAACGACGTGCAGATGGACGACATCGCCATCCATGCCGCGGCGGAGCTCGACGGCGTGCATCTGGACAAGGTCGTGGCCGGCCGGTCGCTGGACCAGGGACGGCTGACGCTGGATGCAACCAACGACGGGCTGAGCCTGAAGGGACGGGCGCAGTTGGCCGGGATTCCCGCCCAGCTCGATGCCGCCATTGACTTCCGCGCCGGCGGACCGAAGCAGGTGGTGGAACGGATCCAAGTCTCCGGCCGCCCGGATGCGCAGCAGCTCGCCGCGGCCGGGCTGGACGCCTCCGCGGTGCTGTCCGGCCCGGTGCCATTGCAGGCGGACTTTACCCAGCAGCGGAACGGCGCGGCCACCCTGGCGGTGCAGGCGGACCTGACCCCCGCGGCGCTGCAGGTAAAGCTGTTGGGCTGGCAGAAACCCGCCGGCCGGCAGGCGCAGGCCAGCGCGCAGGTCCAGCTCCTGAAGGACCGGCTGGTGAAAATCGACCAACTCGCAGTGCAGGGCGACGGACTGTCGGTGCAGGGGGAAGCGGACTGCGCCGACGGGAAGGTGTCGCTGGTGCGGATCGACCGCCTTCAACTGGGGCGCACCGATCTGCACGGCACCGTGCGGCTGCCGCCCACGCCGGCCTCGCCGATCGTGGTGAGCCTGGCAGGGCCGATGCTGGACCTGTCGGCCCGGCTGGCCCGCCAGCACCAGCCCACCGCGCCGGCCCTCACGCAGCCCCCGCCTGGCCCGCCGTGGACGCTGGACGCCCGGTTCGACCGCGTGCTGCTGAGCAAGGGCCTGGAGTTCGTACCGGTCAGCATGCACGCCACCAGCAACGGCCAGGTGCTGCGCCGGCTGGAGGTCAGCGGCGATACGCGGCCGAAAGGACCGTTCGATCTGCGCATCACGTCAACGGCCGACGGGCGCCGGATGACAGCCAGCGCGGCACAGGCGGGCGACCTGTTGCGGGCGCTGGGCGTGACCAGCGGGGTGGAGGGCGGGCGGCTGAGCGTCACCGGCCGCTTCGACGACAGCCAGCCGGACCATCCGCTGAACGGCACCGCGGACCTGTCGGACTTCCGCGTGCGGGAGGCGGCGGGGCTGGGCAAGCTGCTGCAGGCCATGACGCTGTACGGGCTGGTCGATGCGTTGCGCGGGCCGGGGCTGTCGTTCAACCGGGCAATCGTTCCGTTCCGCCTGACCTCGCACAGCCTGTCGCTGAGCAGCGCACGGGCGTTCAGTTCTTCGCTGGGCCTGACGGCGAAGGGGGCGATCGACCTGGACGCCGAGCGGATCGACATGCAGGGGACGATCGTGCCGGCGTATTTCTTCAATTCGCTGTTGGGGCGGGTTCCGCTGGTGGGCAAGCTGCTGAGCCCGGAGAAGGGCGGCGGGGTGTTCGCCGCAAGCTATACGCTGCGCGGAAGGCTCGACGACCCGACGGTGTCGGTGAACCCGTTATCGGCGCTGACGCCCGGATTTCTGCGCGATCTGTTCAAGGGGCCCTGATGCGGGGCTTGCCGGCCTTGCGGGACAGCGGCTCTTGCTGGCCGCCGCGCCCACGCAAGCCTCGACAGTCGAACGACGCCGCCGCCCGCCACCGCGATTGCCGGATCTAGGATAGCAACCTCTTTCGCCTGCCATGACGTAACAGGATTTCGCTCTGCGTGCCGCGTTATGCGCAGGCCGGCGCACATCAAGAACGGGCCGTATGTCATACCAGTCCGCGTATCGTCTGACCGTTGGCCGGCAACTCACCGTCATGGTCGGCGAAGGCCGGCCATCCACGACTTTTGCTGAAGGCGTCTATGAACAGTCGTGGATGGCCCGCCTGCGCGGGCCATGACGCTGAATGGCTGGCCGTGTGTCAATCACAATGCGGATTGGTATCAGGCGTGGTCTCCGCCGTGCCGCCCGTCAGACACGGTGCATGACCTGCCGCGCGAAGTCCTCGGCGATCTGCCATTTCGCATCGGTGCCGACGGCGAAGATCAGCTCCCGCAGCCCGTCCTGTTCCAGCATGCGCATGCGCTCGATCAGTTCCTCGGCCGTGCCGACCAGGCAGGTGTCGCGGATCAGTTGCGCATCGATCAGCTCCGCCTCACCCGGGTGCAGCGCCGTGTAGTGGAATTCGTGCGTGCGGAAGTGGCGGTATTCCGGCGGCGTTTCCTCCACCAGCGCGCAGTAGCGCTTCCAGATGCGCGCGAGGAACGGCGGCGGGTCCATCCGGCGTTCCTGCACCTCGTCGTAGAAGTAATACACGCTGGCCATCACGTTCGGGCCGATCGCCGCCTTGATGCGGTCCGAATCCGCCGTCTCCCCCGGCTGCAGCAGGGCGATGTTGGTCAGCGAGCAGGTGTGGAAGGCCTTGTTCCCACCGTCGATGTTGCGATTCATGCGGGCGGCGCCCTGGCGGGCGTGGGCCAGCGCCTCGGCCACCGGCACCCCGCGCGGCGGGATGGCGAACACCAGCCCGTCGCCGTACGCACCGGCCAGCGCCATCGCGCGCGGCCCAAAGCCCGAGACATAGAGCGGGATGTCCGGCTGCACGCTGCCGGCCCGGTTGCCATCCAGCAGCATGCGGACGGGCCGGCTGGTGCCGTTGAACGTGTAGTCCACGGTGTCGCCGCGCAGCAGCGCGGCCAGGACGCGCAGGTATTCGTCGAACGCGGCGATCCGCATCGGCCGTTGCGCCATGCTGCGCATCGCGGTGTTGCCGGTGCCGATGCCCAGGAAGACCCGCCCGGGTGCCAGGCGGTTCAGCGTCATCATGGCGGCGGCATGCACCGGCGGGATACGCGTGCCGCAGATCGCGGTGCCGGGCCCCAGCCGCAACGTGGAGGTCTGCTGCGCGGCCAGGGCGAGCACCATGTAGCAGTCCGAGAACAGCATCTGGCTGTCGGCCACCCAGGCGGAATTGTAGCCGAGCGCTTCGATGTGGCGATAGAAGCCGATGTCCTGGACGTTGGGCATCACGCAGAAACCGAACTGCACGGCGTTTCCTCCTGCGGCGGACCGCGAATGACCGACGGTTGCCCACGCGTGTGTCCGGGGACCGTGGCGGCCAGCATCGCATACCACGTCGTGGCGGGCGAAGACCCGTGGGCGCTGGAGTTGGCACGCCGGTAGCTGTCCTTCACGTCACGGCCGGGCCTGGCCCTGACCGTTACCCCCAAGTCCACATCGGATGGTATCCGACGGCATTACCCCCACCACCGTCATGATCGGCGAAGGCCGGCCATCCACGTCTCTGTCATGCGGAACGCAGCGACCGTCGTCGGTCGAAGCCTCGCCCATTGTCTCGTGAGGACCAACATTGTCGGGGTGCCTCCGGCATGACGCAGACGTGGACAGCCGGCCTTCGCCGACCATGACGTGGCAGGCCATGCCGGGAAAGCCACCCGATCCGCCCGGAACGCCCCGGCTGGCAACACACGGAGGGCAACACGCGGAATGCGTTCCGCAGGACGAAGACCCGGGCGGCGGGCGCGGGAATGCACCGCCGGCCCGATGGCCCGCTTCAGTTCAGGCTCAGCGCCACCCGCATTCCGTTGCCGACATAGCGCACCCCCGTGTCGTAGAAGTTGCGCACGCGCACGGCGATGTCGCCGGGGGGGTTCATCCAGGAACCGCCGCGCAGCACGTGCTTGGAGCAGTAATTCTTGCGCCACGCGCTGCCGTCATCCGGCGCCCCCTTGTAGGAAAGGTGCCAGCAGTCCTCGACCCATTCGGCCACGCCCCCCAGCATGTCATGCACGCCCCATGCATTCGGCGGATAGCTGCCGACATCGCTGGGCCGGTGACTGTCATAGGATCCGCCGCAGCCGCGGCAATCCGCCTTGCCGATACCGGCCTGTTCGCCCCAGCCATAACGCGAGCGGCTGCCGGCACCCGCCGCATATTCCCATTCCGACTCGCTCGGCAGACGGTATGGCTTGCCGGTCTGCTGCGCCAGCCAATGCACGTATTCCTGCGCATCGTTCCAGCTCAGGTTGGTGACCGGCCGGCGCGCGGGCGATGGCTCCGCGGGTGGCTTGTAGGAACACGCCCCGGCCTGCACGCAGGTATCCCACTCGGCAACCGTCACTTCGTATTTTCCGAGTGCGAAGGGACGCAGGGTCACGCGATGCGTCGGACGCTCGCTGTAGTCCTCGCCGGACCCCATCTCGAAGCTGCCGCCGGGCAGCGACACCATTACCGGACAGGTCGGGCAGTCGCGAAATTCCCCACGTGACGCCTGTGGTTTCGATGCCTGTGGTTGCGATGCCGGCGGCGGGGGCGGCGGGGGCGGCGGCAGCACCATCGCCTGCTGCTCCGGCGTCGCCTGTGCATGCGCCGCGGCGGTGGGGGCCGGTTGCGGTGGCGCGGCCCGGGCCGGCGGCGCGGCGGAGGGCGTGGGTTGCGGCGATGACGACGCTGCCGGCTGGTTCGATGCCATCGTTGCGCCCGGCACCGGCTGTTGCGTCGCCGGCTGTTGCGTCGCCGGCTGTTGCGTCGCCAGCCGTTGCGTGGGCGGCTGTTGCATGGGTGGCTGTTGCGTGGGCGGGGCAGCGGCCGGCGGGCGTGTCACGGACGCGGTGCGCGGCCGCTGATTTACCCGGCGCAGATGGTCGGCATAGACATAGCCGGACTTGCCGTCCGGCAGCAGCACACGCACCCAGTCCGTACCCGCCACCAGGCCGGTGACCAGCGTGCGCTTGCCCTTCTCGACCAGGCCCACATACAGCGCGGAGGCACTCGGGTCCTTGTGCACGATCGCGGTGTCCAGCACGTCGTGCGGTTCTTCCACCTCGACGATGGTGTTCAGCGGATGCAGGCAGATGATGCGGGCCGGCTTGTCCGGCCGGGCACGCTTGTCCGCCATTGCCTGAAGCGCCGACTGTTTTGTGGTCAGCGCCTGATGGCACGCCGCATAGCTCGGGTAGGAGACATCCGGTTCCGCCTGCACCATGTCGCAATTGGTGCCGCTGCACAGCATGATCGCGATTACGAACCCGTACATCCCCGTCCCCTCCCCTTCTGCATGTCATTGTCCGATGGCGGGTGCTGACACCACGACGTTCTGCCCAGCTTCGGCACCCCAGCATACGGCGCAATGGTGGAGGCGTACGGGAGCATTTTCGGCCCGTTCCCGACCGGGACATGCCGGCCCAGCGTGATCCGGTCCCCTACAGTCAGCCCGGCTGCACGTAGATCGTGATCTTTTTCGAGTACAGCGGCGGATTGTGCGGCACGTGGTTGCCGTCCCCCATCAGCAACTGCAGCGTGTGCTTGCCCGGCGGCAGTTCGATGATCGCCTCGGTCTGCCCGGCGCCGAAATGCAGGTGATGCCGGTCGTTGGGGATCGGCTGATCGAACGGCGGCAGGTCGGTGTCGATCAGCAGATGGTGGTGGCCGGTGTTGGGCACATGCGTCCCGGCCGGGGCGACGCCGAAATTGCGCAGGCCGAACCACACCTTGAAGCGCGTCGAATGGATCACCTCGCCGTCGTTGGGCCAGCCGATATAGACAAAGGCGCCGGGCGGCGACGGCATGCGCGCCGGCATGGACTCGGCGGACTTGGCTGCCGGTGCGCCGGTGCCGTCTTTCGTCTGGGCCAGTGCCGGCCCCGCGGCAACAAGGCCGGCGACCGCGGCGGCAAAGGCGATTCGCTGCAGCATGATCATGGAAACGTCCCCCTGAGGCCCCGCCGTTATTGCGGCACGATGATGGTGATCTTCTGGGAATACAGCGGCGGATCGTGCGGCATGTGCTGGCCGTCGGCGAACAGCAACTGCAGCGTGTGCTTGCCCGGCGGCAGCTCGATCCGTGCTTCGGTCTGGCCGGCGCCGAAATGCAGGTGATGCCGGTCGTTGGGGATCGGCTGGTCGAACGGCGGCAGGTCGGTGTCGATCAGCAGATGGTGGTGGCCGGTGTTGGGGATGTTCAGGCCGGCCGGGGCGACGCCTGCATTGCTCAGCCCCATGCGCACCCACAGTTTGCCGCCGTAGATGACCTGACCGTCCGCGGGCCAGATGATGTAAACCTTGGCGTCAGGCGGCAACTTGTGCCGCTGTTGCGCATGGCCGGGGGCACCGGCCAGCAGCAGGCATGCCATCGCGGCCGCCGCCACAGTGACAATCTTTTTCATGGTAACTCCCCCGCGCGCGGACCGCGTTGTCCTGTTTCGGCTTCTGAGCCCGGTCCGCCTTTCCAGCAACGGCGTGCTGCCCAGCGACCAGGATCACGTTCGTTGAGCGGATGAAAGCATGTTGCGACAACATCTCGCAACTATTTCCACGGGTCTTAATAAGTACAGCTAATACTTTTTCGACGCGGTCAGCGGGCCGCCACCCCGATCGGCAGGACGTCGGTGGCGAGCCGCACATTGCGCTGGTCGGCCTGCGTCAGCGCTGCCTGCAGGTCCTTCAGGTAAGCCGCCGTCGTCTCCTGTTGCGGCCGTGACGCGCTGAACAACGGCGCGGCGGCGACGACGGCGGTCATCAGTTGTTCGCCGGACGGCCTGGTGGGATGCAGCGCGGGCGCGCGGTCGGCGGGACCGGTGTGCAGGTGCCGCACGGTCCCGTCACCGGCGAACAGGTCCAGCGCCAGGTTTGCCGCGTGCGGTGCGACGTCGGCGGAGACCGGGATGGTCCTGCCCGCGGTGACACGGCCGTGATGGTCCGGCAGCGAGAGAGTGACGCCGAAACCCGTTGTACTGCGCGGCAGCGGGCGCAGCAGGTCCAGTACGGGGCAGGTACGGACCGTCGATCCGTTGCAGGGTCCAGGTGACGTCGGCGTCCGGCACGGCCGCCTGGATGGCACGCTGCATCAGGGCGCGGATTTCCAGCTCGGACGCCTCGCCGAGGGCGGAAACGCCGTGCAGATGCACCTTGCGGCCAGCCGCGACGTCACCGGTTATGACCGAGCACGGGGCGGTGGCGACGATCGCCTGCACCTGCTGGCGCAGCGGCGCCAGTGCGTCGCTTGCCGTCGTCGTGGGGACCGCGGGCGGTGCGGTCTCCGGCGCCTTGGGTGTGGGTACCGCGGCGGCGTGCTGCGCGGGTGGTGTCGCCGGCGCCGCGGCCGGAGCGGGCTTGGCATGGCGCTGCGGTTCGGCGGCCGGACCCGGCGTCGTCGGTGCCGGCGTTGTCGGTGCCGGCGTTGTTGGTGCCGGCGTTGTTGGTGTCGGCGTTGTCGGTGCCGGCGGCGAGGCGACGGCAGTCTCCTGCGGCGGCGCGGTCGTCGAGGGCTGCAGGCCTGCGCGCCAGTTGAAGCCGCCCGGCGCCAGGGCCAGCCAGGCGGCAGCGCCCAGCGCCAGCACGCCGGTGGCGCCGACCAGCCACGGCCAGGACGATCGTTCCGCCGGGGCACGCCGCGCAGGGGCGGAGGCGCGGGCCATCGGTGTTGGCGGTTCGACCTGCCGCCGGGGCGGGGGCGGGCGGTGCACCGCAACGGTGGTGTCCGGCGCGCCGGGCGGTTCCGCAGCGGCCAGCGCCGGCTTGCGTTGCAACTCGGCGCGCAGGGCCTCGTCGAACGCCGCTGCGGACTGGTAACGGTCGGCCGGGTTCTTGGCGATCGCCCGGGCAATGACGGCGTCGAAACCGGCGGAGACGGTGGCGGTCAGGCGCGACGGCTGCGGCGGCTCCAGGTGCACGATCTTGTGCATGATGGAGGAGGTGCTGCCCTCGAACGGGCGGCGGCCGGTCAGCATCTCGTACAGCACCACGCCGGCGGAAAACAGGTCCGTGCGGGCATCCACCGGATCGCCCAGCACCTGTTCCGGCGCCATGTAGGCGGGCGTACCGAGCACCGAGCCGGCCCGGGTCATGCCGCTGGTGTCGAGATGGGCGATACCGAAATCGGTGATCTTCACCTCGCCGTCGGCGGAGAACACGATGTTCGCCGGCTTGATGTCCCGGTGAACCACGCCGCGGCCGTGGCTGTGCTGCAGGCCGGTCAGCAGGCCGTGCATGATCGTG
The DNA here is from genome assembly GCA_963721065.1 of uncultured Alphaproteobacteria bacterium. Classification (GTDB taxonomy): domain Bacteria; phylum Pseudomonadota; class Alphaproteobacteria; order Acetobacterales; family Acetobacteraceae; genus CAWBLP01. Next base: position 560,086 of record CAVRHO010000002.1, on the reverse strand, counting down.
CCGATGCGGTCGAGGTCGAGCGCCTCGTGTTTGGACAGCAGCGATTTCAGCGACGGGCCCGGCAGGAACTCCATCACGATATACGCGCTGGTTTCCGTTTCGCCGTAGTCGAACGCGCTGACGATGTTGGGGTGGTGCAAGCGGCCTGCGGCCTGTGCCTCACGCCGGAAGCGCTCGTACTGTTCCCTGTCGTCTTCGTCCAGATCGGCGTGCGGCATCACCTTGATCGCCACGGTGCGCGCCATCAGCGGGTCCCAGGCCTCATAGACGACGCCGACCGCACCGCGCCCGAGCGTGGCGCGGACCTCGTACTTGCCGAGCTTGGTAACCTCCATTGCGAGCCCCGGGCCGCCACTGCACTCTTACGAGAATAGATCGACGTTTCTCGCGCGGTGCAAGCAGATCGGTCGGCTTGGCCCAATTTGGCCGGGCGTTTTCCCGCCGGATGGGGCCTCTTTCCGGGGCGGCATCCGCGCCGTGCAAGGACGGGACCTCCGCCGGGGCGAACGTCCGCGACGTGCCAGGCCGGGACTTCCGCCGGGAAGACGTCTGCGGCGTTGCTAGGCCGGGCCCGCGGCCGGGGTGGGCAGTCCTGCCCCGCGGTACAGCGCCATCGCCTGCAGCGCCGCCGCCGCTCCGGCCATCGGTCCGGCCCAGTCACCGGGCCGGCTCTGTCGGAAGATCGTCAGGTCCGGATACCACGGGCTGTCGGTGCGGCCGGTCAGCCAGCGCCAGCAATTGTCGTAGCGGTCGAGCAGGAAGACCGGCTTGCCCAGGGCGCCGGCGAGATGCACCACGGCGGTGTCCACGCTGACCACCAGGTCGAGATTGGCGATCAGCGCCGCGGTATCCGCGAAATCCCGCAACGACGCGGTTGGATCTGACAGGTGCATGCCGGGCGGCGGGGATTCCGCCTCGGCCGCCGCGGGGCCCAGTTGCAGGCTGACGAAGTGCACCCCGGCGACGCCGGCCAGCGGCGCGAACGCGGCAAGACCGGCGCTGCGCCGGCGGTCCAGCGCAATGAACCCCGGCAGCCAGGGGCGCGACTGGCCGGCCCAGACCAGCCCGACCCGCAGCCCCCCGGCCGGCAGGCGCCCGGCCCAGGATGCGGCCAGCGCCGGATCTGCGCTCAGGTACGGGCGGTTCGGCACCGTCGCGGGCGTGGTCTCGAAGGCGCGCGGCAGGCTGAACACCGGGCAGTGCCAGTCATGCGGCGGCGCCGGCAGGTTGCCGGACAGGACACCCGCCACGCCCGGCATGCGGGCGACCAGCCGCTCCAGTTGCGCCGGCACCCACAGCACGACGCTGGCCCCCTGCTCTGCCAGCAGCGGCGCGTAGCGCAGGAACTGGATGGTGTCGCCGAAGCCTTCCTCGTGCGTGACCAGCACGGTCCGCCCCCGCAGAGAGTCGATCTGCGACAGGTTCGGCAGCAGGCGGTCGGCCGGCAGGGACGTATGGCCGGGCAGGCGCAGCCGCCACTCGTAGTCCGGCCAGGCCTCGGCCCAGCGCCCGGCCTGCAGCAGCGCCACCGTGCGGTTCACCCGGATGCGCGGGTTGTCCGGGGCGCGGGCGATCGCTTCGTCATAGGCGTCCAGCGCCGGCACCGGTGCGCCGACCGTTTTCAGCACCATGCCGAGGTTGGCCCAGGACGCAGCCTGGTCCGGAGCGAGGGCGACGGCCTGGCGGAAATGGTGCAGCGCGGTTTGGAAGTCGCCGCGTTCGCTGTGCGCGATGCCCATCGTGTTGTGCGCGGCGGGCGAGTCGGGCCGCTGTTTCAGCCACTGCGCCGCCACGGGGACCGCCTGCTCCGCCTGGCCGCCGTCCAGCAGGAAGTCGGCATAGGCCTCACACAGCCGCGTGTCCTCCGGCGCCAGGCGCAACGAGGCCTGGAACTGCGCGGCGATGCGCGAACGCGGCACTTTGGCAAGGGCGCCCGACAGGTCGGCGCAGGGATGCGGCTGGTCCGGACGCTCCCGCGCCACACGGTCGAGGATGGCGGCGGCGCGCGCATGTTCCCCGCGCCCGGCGACCGCGTAGCCGAGCAGGAGCAGCGCCTCCACGTCCACGCCGTCGGAGCGGAACAGGGGCGCGCAGGCGGTTTCGGCCTGTTGATACTGGCCGGCCTCCAGCCCCAGCAGGGCGCTGCCGAGATGCCGTCGCCGTTCCGCCACCTGCATTGCCACGCCCTCCGTTTCGCGGGGCGCAGAGTTGCGGAAACCTGTTAAGGCCCGGTGTACGTCGGCGTACGTGTGTCGGAGACTCCGGCATTATGATCATGGCATGCTGCGCCGGACAGCGCGCGAGGCATCATGCGGTGGATCGTGGCCATGTGTGTCGGATGTCTGCTGGCCGGTGCGGCACGGGCAGCGCCGCCACCGAACGCCGATCCCAGGCTGGCACCCTGGTTCGACAGCCTGCGTCAGCCGGACAGCGACGCGCCGTGCTGCTCCACCGCGGACTGCCGGATGGTGCCGTCGCGGCTGCGTAGCGGGCACTACGAGGTGTTCATCGACAAGGCCTGGCGTGTGGTGCCCGACGACGTGATCCTCAACCGCACGGACAACCCCACCGGGCGGGCGGTGGCCTGCTGGACCCCGGACGACGAGCTGCTGTGTTTCGTTCCGTCGCCGCAGAGTTAAGATCGCCGGATCGCCTGCGGTTGCGGAGTCCTGCCTGTGTCCTTGTTCCTGCGCCTTGCCCCTGCCCTGTTCGGCCTGCTGGCGCTGGCGATCTGGGAGGCGGCGGTGCGGATCGGGCACGTGCCCGTCTATCTGGTGCCGGGTCCGATCGCGATCGTCGGCGCCTTCCTGGCCGATCCGGTCGGGCTGCTGACCTCCCTGCTGTCCACGCTGACGGTGACCTTCGCGGCGCTGGTCGTCGCCTCCACGCTGGGGGCGGCGATGGCGGTGGCGATGGCGCTGAGCCGGCTGGCGCAGGCGGCGATCCAGCCCTGGGCGGTGGTGCTGCAGGTGACGCCGATCGTCGCCATCGCGCCGCTGATCATCGTGTGGGTGGGCGATCCGTTCACCTCGCTGGTGGTGTGCGCGACGATCGTGGCGTTCTTCCCGGTGTTCGCCAACACCGCGGCCGGCCTGTCTTCCGCCGCGCCGGAGCTGTCGGACCTGTTCCGGCTGTACGGCGCCGGGCGGTGGAAGGCGTTGTGGCTGCTGCGCCTGCCGGCAGCGCTGCCGTATTTCCTGGCGGGGCTGCGGATTTCCGGCGGGCTGGCGCTGGTGGGCGCGGTGGTGGCGGAGTTCGTGGCCGGGTCTGGCGGGTTCGCCTCCGGCCTGGCGTACCGGATCCTGGAGGCGGGCTACCGGCTGGAGGTGGCGCGCATGTTCGCCGCGCTGGTGCTGCTGTCGCTGGCGGGGATCGCGATCAACACCGCGCTGGGGGCGTTCGGGCGGGCGATCATGCGGCGGCGGGGCGAAGGGTGACCGCTGGCTGACCGCGCGTTCACGGGCGCGGGTGGCGTCGTGGCGGGCAGGTCGTGGCCGGTGGCGTGGCGACGGGTGGCGTCGTGGCAGGCCGGTCGTGGCCTGTGGTGTCGTGGCGGATGCCGTCGTGGCAGGCCGGTCGTGACCGGTGGCGTCGTGGCGGATGCCGTCGTGGCGGTCGGTCGTGGCGGGTGGCGTCGTGGCGGGCGACGCTTCCCGCCAGCCCGGTTGTTCCTGACGCGCGCCCGGACCGGCATCCGGGGGAAGGCGCTGCGGTTGGCCTGAAGCAAGAAGCGGGCGCCGCGCAATCCGCGACGCCCGCCCCACCTGCCATCCCGATGGCGCTTAGAAGTGGTACTTCACATTGACGTAGAAGTTGTGCGCACTTGCATTCGAGCTGCCGGCGTAATCGTAGCCACCGCCGAAGCTCCACCGCGGCCCTTTGGCGAAGGTCGCAGCAATACCGATGTCGAAAATGTCGCGATCCGCAGGCGGTCCGAGCGAGGTGAACGTGGTGGGACCCACGGGGCTGGTATAGGTCATGGTCAGCCGGTTCGAACCGAAGTTGTGCAGCCAGTATGCATGAACTTCGGGTGTCAGATTGCCGTCCTTCAGCGTCACCGGATAGGCCAGGCGCCCCCCGAGGCGGGTCTGGGTAATGTTGGCGCTCTGACCGTTGACGGGAACATCCAGGCCGTACTTCGCCCCGCCCGACGGAGTATAGCCGTCAAAGTTGAAGTGGAACTGCTGTACTGATCCGTATGGCGTGAGTACCGCATGCTCACCGAGCTTCGCGTTGTAGCCGGCACCGATCTTGGCACTGAACTGCGTGCCGCCACTGTTGGAGTCGAGTGAGATACCCAGCGCGGATATCGGCTGGTGCCGCGTATAGTGGTTGTAGGCGAACGACAACAGGCCATCGACGAAGAAGTTGTTCCGGTACCATGTGCCGTAGAGGTCGAATTCGCTGGTGAACACCGATCCGTTGCTGCCGGACAGGTAGCCGTTGTAGTTGATATCGCTGTTGCCCAGCGTCAGCGCCACGCCAGCACGCACATTCGGCGCCACCATCATGTCACCGCCGAGCGTCACGCCGTAGGTGCCGGCGGTGTAGCCGTCGATGCCGTCGCTGGAGCCCTGCGATGTGACCGCACCGTAGGGCTGGCCCCAGACGGTGATGCCGCGGCCGACCGAGTCGCCGGCCGCCAGGCCGGACGTGGGCGTATCCAGTCGCGCGAAGGCCAGTCGGTTGGTGATATTCGCCTGGCCGCCGCTGAGCACGTTCAGCGTCGTGCTGAGCTGCAACTCAGCGCTGAAGATATTGCTCGGCAGCAATTGCTTGTTGAACTGCAGCAACTGGGACGTTGTCAGATGGGACAGCGTCGTATCGACCTGGTACACCAACTGCTGGCCGGCCACACCCGTACTGGCCAGCCCGATGAACGTCTTCGTCAGGAACTGCTGCGCCTGAAGCTCACTCTCCGTCACAATGCCGGAGAGGGGCTGGAAGATGGCGTTCACATACTGGGTCGCCGCATTCTGTATCTGGCCCGGTGTCAGCGCCTGTGGTGACAAGACAAGGTTCGTGCCGCTCTCGGCCAGGTTGAACGAAACCAGGCTGGCATTGTCACTGCTTGCCGTCAGCGAGTCGGCGTTGGCTACCAGGCTGCCCGACGTCAGCACATTCCAGGAGTCTCCGGCCAGGCCGAACACGTCGGTCGTCGTGGGCACGTGAACCGAAACGGCGTTGTTGCCGCCCTGGATCGTGGCGGTGCCGGTGACGTTCAACTGCCCGGCCCCGGCATTGCTGACTGTTACGCCCAACGTGCCGCCATCGGCCTGTGTATAGTTGCCGGTGATGGTCCGGCTGGCGCTGCCCACCTCAACGACGCCGGCATTATTGAAGTTCGTTGCCTGGACGTTGGCGTTCAGCATGGTGGTGGCGTGGCTCGCAACCGAGAAGGCCTGTGCCGCCAGAACCGGGTTCTGCAGCACGACCGTGTTGCTGTTGACGTTGATCGTATCGACGTTGGCGATCGAGCCGTTGGTGGTGAAGGTGCCGCCCGGGTTCAGGTTCAGGGTGTCGTTGCTGCCCGACTGGCCGCTTACGGCGCCGATGATGCTGCCATCGGTGACAGTCAGGGTGTCACCCGCCAGGCCGAGCTTGATCTGGCCGATGATGGTGCCCGCGCTGGTGATCGCCAGCGGATGCGTGCCGGCCGAGTCGTCGATCGCCACACCACTGCCATCGCTCGGCCCGCCCTGGATCAGCCCGGTCGCCGTGTTGGTGATCCCGTTGCCGATCTGCGCGGTCGCGCCCATGGCGATCGCGGTGCCCCGCGACGCGAGGATCTGGCCGCTGTTGACGATCCCGCCGATGCTGCCGCTGTTGGAAATGGCGACGCCGTTGTCACCGCTCGCCTGGAGCGTGCCGGCGTTCGTCAAGGTGCCGAGGTTGCCGGCAACGGCGACGGCGACGCCTTGGGTCCCGGTCGCCTGGATCAGCCCGGTGTTGTTGAGGCCGGCGACGCTGCCGCCAATGGCGCTTGCCTGACCCTGCGGACCATTCGCCTCGATCGTGCCCGCATTGTCGATCGCGCCAACGCTGCCGGCCGCACCGACCTGGATACCGACGCCACTGGCACCGTTTGCCTGGATCGTACCGCCGGCGGCATTGCTGATACCGCCAATGGAGCCGGTGTCGGCAATGGCGACGCCGTTGTCACCGCTCGCCTGGAGCGTGCCGGCGTTTGTCAACGTGCCGAGGCTGCCGGCAACACTGATGTCGATACCTTGCGTCCCGGTCGCCCGAACCAGCCCGGTATTGCTGAGGCTTGCGACGCTGCCGCCAATGGCGATTGCCTGGCCCTGCGGACCATTCGCCTCGATCGTGCCGGCATTGTCGATTGTGCCGACACTGGCGTTCGTCCGGACCTGGATGGCCACGCCACTGGTGCCGTTCGCCTGGATCGTGCCGCCGGCGCTGTTGGTGATCGTGCCGACCGAGCCGCCCGAAACAACCCCAATGCCGACGCCGTTCGCGCCATTCGCCGCGATCAGCCCGCTGTTGCCGATGCTGCCGATGCTGCCGCCATTGAGAATGGCGGCGCCATTGTCGCCATTCGCCTGGACCGTGCCGCCTGCAGCGTTGGTGATGCTGTTGACCGAACCGCTCGAGAGCACCTCAACGGCGATACCATCGGTGCCGGTCGCCTGGATCAACCCGCTGTTGTTGAGGGTTGAGACGCCGCCGCCGATGGCAATTGCCCGGGCCTGCGGGCCATTCCCCTCGATCGTGCCGGCGTTGTCGATCGTGCCGACGCTGTTGAACGCGCCGACCTGGATGGCCACGCCCCGGGTGCCGTTCGCCTGGATCGTGCCGCCGGCGTTGTTGGTGATCGTGCCAGCGGAGCCGCCCGAAACCACCGCAATGCCGACGCCGTTCGCACCATTCGATGCGATCAGCCCGCTGTTGCCGATACTGCCGATGGTGCCGGTGTCGAGGATGGCGGCGCCATTGTCACCGGTCGCCTCGATCGTGCCACCGGCAGCGTTGGTAACGCTGTTGACCGAACCGCCGGAGGCCACCTGCACCGCGATGCCATTGGCGCCGGTCGCCCGGATCAGACCGCTGTTGCCGAGGCTGGCGACACTGCCGCTGATGGCGATGGCCCGGCCCTGCGGACCGTTCGCCTCTATCGTGCCGGCATTGCCGATCGTGCCGACGCTGTCGTTCGCGCCGACCTTGATACCCACGCCACTGGTACCGTTCGCCTGGATCGTACCGCCGGCGTCATTGGTGATCGTGCCGGCCGACCCGCCCGAAACCACCGCGACGGCGACGCCGTTCGCGCCATTCGACGCGACCAGCCCGCTGTTGCCTATGGCGCCGATCGTGCCCGTATCGAGAATGGCGACGCCATTGTCACCGGTCGCCTGGATCGTGCCACCGGCGGCGTTGGTAACGCTGTCGGCCGAGCCGCCCGAGGCCACCTGCACGGCGATGCCGTTGGCGCCGGTCGCCTGGATCAGCCCGCTGTTGGCGAGGCTTGCGACGCTGCCGCCGATGGCAATGGCCCGGCCCTGCGAGCCGTTCGCCTCGATCGTGCCGCCGGCGTTGTCGATCGTGCCGGCCGAACCGCCCGAAACAACCCCGATGCCGACGCCATTCGCGCCGTTCGCCGCGACCAGTCCACTGTTGAGAATGGTGCCGATGGTGCCGTTGTCGAGAATGGCGACGCCATTGTCACTGGTCGCCTGGATCGTGCCACCGGCGTTGTTGCCAATGCTGTTGACCGAGCCGCCCGACGGCCACCTGCACCGCGATACCATCGGTGCCGGTCGCCTGGATCAGCCCGCTGTTGCCGAGGCTGGCGACGCTGCCGCCAACGGCGATGGCCTGGCCCTGCGGACCGTTCGCCTCGATCGTGCCGGCATTGTCGATTGTGCCGACGCTGCCGTTCGCGCCGACCTGGATCCCTGCACCATGAGTGCCGTTGGCCTGGATCGTGCCGCCGGCGCTGTTGGTGATCGTGCCAACCGAGGCGCCCGAAACAACCCCGATGCCGACACCGTTCGCGCCGTTCGCCGCGACCAGCCCACTGTTGCCGATGCTGCCGATGCTGCCGGAGTCGAGAATGCCGACGCCATTGTCGCCGGTCGCCTGGATCAGCCCGCTGTTGTTGAGGCCGGTGACGCTGCCGCCGATGACGATGGCCTGGCCCTGCGGACCGTTCGCCTGGATCGTGCCTGCATTGTCGATCGTGCCGACGCCACCGTTCGCGCCGACCTGGATACCGATGCCATGGGTGCCGTTCGCCTGGATCGTGCCGCCGGCGTTGTTGGTGATGGCGCCAACCGAGCCACCCGAGACAACACCGATGCCGACTCCGTTCGTGCCATTCGACGCGACCAGCCCGCTGTTGCCGATACTGCCGATGGTGCCGGCGTCGAGAATGCTGGCGACGTTGTCACTGGTCGCCAGGATGGTGCCGCCGCCGGCATTGGACATGCTGCCAACCGAGCCGCCGGACATCACCTGAACGGCGATCCCATTGGCGCCGATTGCCTGGATCAGCCCGCCGTTACCGAGGCTGGCGACGCTGCCGTCAATGGCCAGCGCCCTGCCCTGCGGACCATTCGCCCGGATCGTACCGCCGGTATTGTCGATCGTGCCGATCGAACCGCCTGAAACGATATCAATGCCGATACCGTTCGTGCCATTCGCCGTGATCAGCCCGCTGCTGCCGATCGTGCCGATGGAGCCGGCATTGAGAATGCCGATGCCGTTGTCGGTGTTCGCCTGGATCGTACCGCCGGCGTTGTTGGTGATGCTGTCGATCGAGCCGTTGGGGACCACCTGAATGCCGAGGCCGCCGGCCCCGATGGAGTTGATCAGCCCACTGCTGAGGATCGATATCGCCCCAGTGCGGACCAGCACAGCAGGCGCAGCGGCGCCTATGGTAATGACAAAGCTGCTGTTGTTGGTCAGCGTGTCGCCGGCCTGAAGCGTAACGGCCGGCCCGCCGCCGAGTAGCGGCGGGGGAGCGACATAGTTGGTCGCCCCTGCGCGCCCGGCGAGCGCCCCAGTGGCGACAGAGGCGAGCAACAGAACCCTGTACGAGATAGGCCTGAAATCGCGCATGCAGTTTCCCCGACACGGATGCCACCACCGAAAAAAATACGGCTCTGGTCGCATCTTCTCAAAAGTCATTACACCACGCAGTTGATGCGTGTCCAGTACACTCTAAGACAGACTGACACAAAATGTGGATCGTTACCGGACGCACGGGCCGCGGCAGCACCCCACAGGCACGGGAGACAGCCGGTGCCGACGCCGGTTGAAACAATTTTGCAAGAAGACCGTTACCGCGTGACCGCACCTGTCCGCGGCCGGTGACAGCGCTTCGGCAACGGGGCTGCCAGCAATTCCGGCCAGACCGGGGCCCAGTCCGCGCCGTGCCGCATGCCCGGCACCACCACCACCTTCAGGCATGCCGGACCGGCCGCAGTGGCGTAGGACCGCACGACCGACACATCCACCACGCGGTCGCGGCCGCCAACGAAATGGACCTGGGGCACGGCGGCGAGCAGCGGCGCCACGCTCACCGGGTTCAGCGAGTTGGTGAGCGGGGACACAGCGTGTTCGCGGGTCCACAACGCGGTATCCAGGTTGGCGGCGACGGTGCGCAGGCTGCGCACATCGGTCCGGCGTGCCGCGGCCAGCACCGCGACGGCTCCGCCGCCGGAATACCCCACCAGGTCCAGCCGCGTGACGCCGGCCAGGGCTTCCAGGTGGTCCAGCGCTGCGTTCATGCTGGCGATGACCCGGGGGCTGTAGCGTGCATCGGTCCACACCGACCGACCGCAGGCCGCATCGCTGTGGGGGGGAACGTACTGGCACGGCCGCGCGAGGAAGGCGACGGCGAGGGCCGGGTCACGCACCGCCAGCTCCAGCGCCACAGGCGACCACGGCGTGGGATCGTCGGACGGAATTGTGCGCGTGTCCCAGGCATGCCCGTCACCCGCAATATAGACACGCAGCACCTTGGCGGGGGCGGACAGCCGCAGGAATGCCGCCAGGTGAAACGGGCCTGCGGCGACGACGATTCGGTGGAATCCCGCTTCCCGCGCCAACCGGTCCGCGCGCTGCCGGGCGGCCTGCCCGCCGGACCCCGCGCAACCGGTCAGCAGCAGCAGGCCGACCGCGAGGGCCGCGAATTGCCGGCCGGTCACTCTGGCCGCGTGGCGAAATGAGCGTTCACCGCCCGGCGGGCTCCGGGCGCCACCGGGACAACAGCGCCCGCATCCAGCGTCAACGCGCGACGCAGGTCGGCAAAGCCGGCCTCCCTGCTGAGCGGATCGGTCACCATCGCCATCCCGGAATACCAGAGGCAGACCCGGTCGCCTGGATGGATCCGGAAAATCCGCTCGCACAGCCCAAGTATCGCGACGTAGTGCCGGCCGGACGCCAGCCAGGTGAGGTCGGGCACCGCGACGTCGGTGCGATCCGGTGCCCGGCGGATCAGCCCCATGACCGCCGCGTTCCAACGCGACAGCGCGTGCTGCCGCAGCGGCGCCAATCGCGTGCCGGCGTAGTTCGCGACCAGGTCGTTGCGCATCGCCACGGTCAGTGCCGCCAGACGGACTCCGGCGCGGTCCTGCGCCGTCCAGCGATCCACTTCCCGCAGCAGGTAGGCATACCAGGCGGCCTGGCCCGCTGTCGGCTTGTGGCCCTGGGCCAACTGGGTATCGAGGTAGAACACATAGTTCAGTGCGACCCACCACAGGTGCGCGCCGCCGCGGCCGTGGTCACCGGGTACTGATCCGTAGGGCCGGATATCGGCGGCATCCTGCCGGTTCACCGTCGCCAGCAGGCGGCCGCCGGCCAGGGCGTCCGTTGCCGTCGCCCTGGCGCCGAAGGCAAGCAGAAGGGCGCCCGCCACGCAGGCCGCGCGGAACGCCAGGCTGCCTCGCGGTGCGACAGGTCTGGGCGATGCGACAGGCCTAGGCGGTGAGACAGGCCTGGGCGGTGCGACAGGTCTGGGCGATGCGGGATCCAGCGGCGCGCAGCACGCGGCGAGCGCCATCGCCAGGAACGGATAGGTCAGCAGCGAGGGGTACCATTCCGACAGTATGGCGGCGATGATGAACCAGCCGACCGCGGCGAACGGCAACATCGCCCGGCGCGAGCGCGATACAGCGGCGCACAGGAACAGAACATAGAGGAGTCCGGCAACCAGGCCGGCGGCCAACACGGCTTCCAGCGGATCGTTGTGGACGTGGAAGGCGCCGGCGCCGACGCCTTCCCAGTTCGGCTGCCAGACGCCGTTCTGGAAACCGCGCACGCCGGCGACGAAGGTGTGTCTGTACAGCACATCGTTGTAGCTGCCGAAGCCAAAGCCCCACAGCCAGGCACCGGGATGCGCGGCCAATGCCGCGAAGCCGGCCAGTGCGAGCAGGCCACGCGAGCGCTCCGAGTAGAACAGGTCGGCGTGGGGCGGCCCGATCGAGACGACGCGGAGGACGGCATCGACCACGCGGTGCGGCAGGACATCGTACGGGCTGATCGGTGGCAGTATGGTTGCCACGGTAACGAGAAGCGCAAACCCGGCTATGGCAAGCAGCGGCGCAAGCCGGAACCATCGCCTGCGGGAATCCGGTCGCCAGCGACGTTGCAGGAACAACAACAGCACGCAGGCCAGTGGCCCCAGCAGGCAATCCAGCAGCAGCGCTTGCTTGCTTTGGGAGAACACGGCGGCCGGCAGGCCGGCCAACAGCGCCAGCAGCGCGACCTTCCAGCCCGGGCGGCGGGTTGTGCCGAGCACGACCAGTGCGACTGCCGGGCCGACCATGCCGCCGTAGAAACCGTGCAACTGGGGACGCCACGGGGAACCGAACGGCAGCACCGCGTTCATCACGCCCATAGCCACCGCGCTCACCACCGCCGCCGCCGCGATGGCGAGCCGGACCCGCCGGTAGGGCCACAGCACCCAGCACAGCCCGGCAAGCGCCAGCAAAGCGAGGAAGGAGAATATGCCCTCTCCCGTCTGCGGCGCACCGAACCATGACCGCGCCGGAAAGTCCTGCAAGGGAGAGACCAGGGCACTCCAGACGACGATCGCCAGCAGAAACAACAGTGGCGGCTGGCGGAATACCGACCAGACCGCATGGCCTGTCAGATCCAGTGCCAGCAGGCAGAGCCCGGCCGCAGCGCCCAGCGCCAGAAGGCCAACGGTAAGCGGCTCGGCCTGGAACCATATGCCATAGGCGAAGGGTTTCAGGCCGAGTACATACAGAAAGACCGCCAGTACCGGCACGGCCGCACCGGCTGTGCGGACAGCCGGCGCCAGTTTGTGCTGCATGGCGTCAGAAGCCGCGGGGAACCGGGACAACAGCACCGCCGCACCGCCCGCTCAGGCATCGTGGATGCGATGCATGACTGGGCAGGGTCAGATGATCCACGGGTCGTGTTCCTTGTCTGCGCGTGGCCGGAAAGCGGGAGGTGATGGCGCACCGGTCGCTTGCCGGCGCCGATTCGTCGGAGCGATGAGGCTGTCCTCCCGGCATGCGCAGCGGCGTCTGTTTCAGGGTCGCGACACTATCGCGGGAGGCCCGGTGAATCCATCCCTGCGTCGATACGTTCTCATGCCCGGATATGTCGGTTCAGAAACTGCTGCAGCGGGTCGGAGAAGCTGAAACTGGTCCCGGCCGTGGCGGGCAAGGCCCTGCGGGTGCTTCCGAGGCGCCGCCCGGCCCCCGGGGACATGATCCGATGCGGCCCGGCATCAGCCCAGCCCGGGAATGGCCACCCCGAATGTCTGCGCCAGCAGCACGACGTTCAGCACCACCACCAGCACCGTGGCAACGCTGGCCGCGACGAACGCCGCCGGGCGGATCACGAACTCCCCCATCACGGCGCGCCGGCGGCTGAGCACCAGCATGGCCACCACCGGCAACGGCAGCACCAGGCTCAGCACCACCTGGCTGATCACCAGCGACGTGGTCGCGTTGTAGCCCATCGCCACCACGAAGAACGCCGGCACCATGGTGACCAGCCGGCGCACCCACAGCGGAATGCGGAAGCCGACGAAGCCCTGCATGATGATCTGCCCGGCCATGGTGCCGACGGCCGAGCTGGAAATGCCCGACGCCATCAACGACACCAGGAACGCCACCGCGGCGCCGGCGCCCAGCAGCGGCCCCAGCGTGTGGTAGGCGGTCTCGATCTCCGCCACCTCATGGTGGCCGGCGTGGAACGCCGAGGCCGCCATCATCACCATCGCCAGGTTGACCATGCCGGCGAAGGTCAGCGCCACGATCACTTCGCGGTTGGAGAAGCGCAGCAACTGCCGGCGCTCCGCATCCGTGCGCGCCGGGGTGCGATCCTGGGTCAACGCCGAATGCAGGTAGAGCGCGTGCGGCATCACGGTCGCGCCGATGATGCCCACCGACAGCGTCACCGCCGCGGCGTCGTCCAGTTGCGGCACGATCGCATGCCACGCGGCCTGGCCCCAGTCGGGCGGCGCGATCACCAGCTCGATCAGGTAGCACAGGCCGATGGCGAGTACCAGCCCGCCGATCACCAGCTCGATCGGGCGGAAGCCGCCCCGTTCCAGCATCAGCAGGGCGTAGGTGATCACCCCGGTGACCGCCATGCCCCACAGCAGCGGCAGGTTCAGCAGCAGCGACAGGCCGATGGCGCCGCCCAGGAACTCCGCCAGGTCGGTGGCCATGGCGGCGATTTCGCTGCCGATCCACATGAAGATCACCACCGGCCGCGGGAAGTGCTGCCGGCAGAGCTCCGCCAGGTTGCGGTTGGTGACGATGCCCAGCTTGGCGGACATCGCCTGGAACAGCATGGCCACCAGGTTGGCCAGCACCACCACCCACAGCAGCCCGTAACCGTAGGTGGAGCCGGCCTGGATGTTGGTGGCGAAATTGCCCGGGTCCATGTAGGCGACGGACGCGATCACCGCCGGCCCGGTCACCGCCAGCGCCGTACGCACGCCGCCCGCCTTGCCCGCCAGCGCGTCGCGCACCGTGCGGCTCGTGCGATCCGAAATGGACATCCTGCCGGCCTGACTCACCCTCGGTCCCTTACGCCTTGCCGCCGAATATAGCCATGGCTACTTAATGGGCAAGCCGCTGTGATTGCGTGTCCGTGCTGGAGGGTGATGCAGCGGCATCAAATCCGTGTTCTTGTTGCATTTGTGTGCCTCAGGGGCGATAGAGGGGCAGGTGTCGTCGGACGGAAGTGAAGCCGACGGGCCGGCCGGATGCGGGTGCCGCGGGCACCCCGCAGCAAGCAAAGGAGACTGCCGAGGTGTCAGGCACGTCCGCCATGCCCCGACCCAAGGCGGCAATCGAGCTGCCGGAAGAACCAACCCAGGCGTTGCGCTTCGGCAAGGCGCGCAGCGAACGCTCGAACGCGCTGCTGGAGGACTATGTGGAGCTGATCGCCGATCTGCTGGCCACCAGCGGGGAGGCGCGCACGATCGACATCGCCCGCCGCCTGGGCGTGACCCACACCACGGCGGTGAAGTCGCTCGCCCGGCTGAAGCGCGAGGGTCTGGCGACCTCCCGCCCCTATCGCGGCATTTTCCTCACCGAGGCCGGCCAGGTGATGGCCGAGCGGGTGCGCGCCCGGCACCGGCTGGTGGTCGATCTGCTGATGGCGGTGGGCGTGCCGGCGGAGGCCGCCGAGTCGGACGCGGAGGGTATGGAACACCACGCGTCCGAGGCCACGCTGGAGGCGTTTTCCCGCTTCCTGCGCGCCCGGCAGTAGCGGCCGGGCCGCCCCTCACAAGCGTCGGCGGCAGGCTGGGCAAGTGTCGGGACAGGCCGGATAAGCGTCGGGACAGGCCGGATAGGCGTTGGGACAGGCCGGATAAGCGTCGGGCCACGCCGGATAAGCGTCGGGCCACGTCGGATAGGCGTTGGGACAGGCCGGTCGCCCTTCTGCCGGACTGACGTGTACGGAGCCGACGCCGTGCCTCCCCGTCATGGCCGGCCCCCGAGCCGGCCATCTACCCGGGAACCATCGGGTCGCGTCGCCGCGTGCCTGCACGGTCTGACGGGGGCAGATGGCCGGCTCGGGGGCCGGCCATGACGGGGTGGTACGGGACTGGCACGCCACGGTGAACGCCCCTGGTTCGGCGAGCCACGGTGTCCCCGGGCCACTGGGGCGTCGAGCCATTGGCCGTCGAGCCACTGGCCGTCGAGCCACTGGCCGTCGAGCCATTGGGCCGCCGAGCCTCCGGGTCGCCCGCCCCCATCGCCAGGCACCCCGCGCCGCACTACTCTCCCGCCCCATGAACGAACTGCGCGCCGCCACGCTGACCAACATCCCCGAATACACCGTCACGGAAATCTCCGGCGCGGTGAAGCGCACGCTGGAAGGCACGTTCGGCCGCATCCGCGTGCGCGGCGAGATCACCGAACTCAAGCGCTACCCCTCCGGCCACATCTACTTCTCGCTCAAGGACGAGGGCGGCAAGCTGGCCGGCGTGGTGTGGAAATCCGCCGTGTCCCGCCTGGGCATGAAGCCGGAGAACGGGGTGGAGGTGATCGCCACCGGCCGCATCTCGGCCTACGGCGAACGCTCCTCCTACCAGCTCATCGTCGAGCGCATGGAATACGCCGGTGCGGGCGCGCTGCTGGCGCGGATCGAGATGCTGCGCCAGCGCCTCTCCGCCGAGGGCCTGTTCGACAGTGAACGCAAGCGCCCGCTGCCGGTGCTGCCGTCGGTGATCGGCGTGGTCACCAGCGAGCGCGGCGCGGTCATTCAGGACATCCGCACCACGCTGGAACGCCGCTTCCCCCGCACCGTGCTGCTGTGGCCGGTGCCGGTGCAGGGCGAAGGCGCGGCGGAACGCATCGCCGCCGCCATCGCCGGCTTCGACGCCCTGCCGCATGACGGCCCGGTGCCGCGGCCGGACGTGCTGATCGTCGCGCGCGGCGGCGGCAGCCTGGAAGACCTGATGGCCTTCAATGAGGAAGTGGTGGTGCGCGCCGCCGCCGCCTGTCGCATCCCGCTGATCTCCGCGGTGGGGCACGAAACCGACACCACGCTGATCGACTACGCCTCCGACCGCCGAGCGCCCACGCCCACGGCGGCGGCGGAGCTGGCGGTGCCGGCGCGGTCCGACCTGGCCGCCGACCTGGCGCAGCGCGGCGCCCGGCTGGTGGGCGCGTTGAACCGGCTGACCCAGGAGCGGCGGCTGCGCCTGTCCCGCGCCGAACGCGGCCTGCCCGACCTGCCCACCCTGCTGGGCAACACCCGCCAGCGGCTGGACGACCGCGCCGAACGCCTGCGCCTGGCCCTGCCCAACCTGGTGGAGCGCCGGCGGGCCGCGCTGGTCGCCGCGGAACGGCGGCTGCCCGACCTGCCGTCGATGCTGGAGTCATGCCGCGAGCGGGTGCAGGAGCGCGGCGTCCGGCTGGTGCTGGCGCTGCCCAACCTGACCGCCACCCGCCGGTCGTCGCTGGATCTGTGCAGCCACAAGCTGGTCGCCTGCCTGCGCCACCGCGTCGCCGCCATCCACAACGGTGCCTACCGCACCCTCGCCCGCCTGACCGACGCCCCCCTCCACGCCCATCTGCGCGAATCGCGCGCTCGGCTGGACGGCGCCGGCGGGCGGCTGGAGGGGGTGTCGCCGCTGGCGGTGCTGCAACGCGGCTATGTGGTGGTGACGGATCCCGCCGGACACGCGCTGACCAGCGCCGCGGCGGTGAAGCCGGCGGCGCGGCTGCGGCTGCGCTTCGCCGATGGCGAGGTGGGTGCCACCGCCGATGGCGGTCGCAAATCGGACCTGCAGGGGGAACTGCCGCTGTAGAAGCAGGCCGGCGCTGCAGAAGCATGCCGGCCCGCGTCCGCAACGCCGTACCGCTGTAGCCGGCCACCGGCCACGTCCGCGGCGCGGCAGACGGGTCAGCGCGATGCCGTCTCGGTCGCCTTGTCGCCGATCAGCGCTTCGGTGATCTTCGTGGCGCGTTCCAGTTCCTTGGCCGACAGGTCCACAGCCCCGGCGCCGAGTTTCACCTCGCCGTTCGGTTGCGGCACGGCGATGGGCTTTACCACCACGGGCACGATGCCGCGGTGCTTCATCTTCAGCTCCTGCGCCACCTTCGGGCTGACATCCACCACGCGGCCATCGACGAAAGGACCACGGTCCTCGATCTTCACCGTCACCGACTTGCCGTTCTCCAGGTTGACCACGCGCGCGGTGGTCCCCAGCGGCAGGGTCTTGCTGGCGGCGATGTTGGCGTGCGGGTTCATCCGGTTGCCGTCCGCCATGAACTTGTGCACGAATCCCGGGCCGTACCAGGACGCGATGCCCTTCTCCTTGCGGCCCGAATGATCGATATGCGCTTTGCCGTGACGCAAGAGCGGCGGCAGTTTGTCCAGGCGTCTGGCCTCCTGCAATGCGCTGGTGTCGCGCGCCGATACACTTGCAAACACCGGAAAACCGGTGCTCAGGAGCAATCCAAGACACAGCATCCTGCTCGGCCAGCCTGGCCCCGCCATCGCGACGTTCCTTTTAAGAATGATAAACCGGGGATAGCGACGCATAACCTGCCGTTCAGGTTCGCTGTCCGGTGTTCAGCACTTCGCGTGCAGGCAATATGCGCGACGCATGAAACCGTCGCGAACGGCGACGGCCGTCCCTTTGGAACATCCTTCCACGGGATATGCAACAGGCGCGGTCATCACCAGCCTGCCATGCGATCACGCATGCTGGCATAATGGTCCCGACCCACGGCGCAGCGGAGCATGGCAGTGACCAACCGGCAGGTAAGACTGAAGTCCCGACCCGATGGCATTCCGCAGGCAGAGCATTTCGAGATTGTCGAAGCCGAAATGCCCCGTCCACAGGACGGCCAGATTTTGGTGCGCAACCAGTTTCTGTCGGTCGAGCCCGCCATGCGCGGCTGGGTCAGCGACGTGGCGAATTACAGCCAGCCGGTCGCCATCGGTTCGGTGATGCGCGCCTTCACCGCCGGGGAAGTCGTGGAATCCCGCCACCCCGACTACGCACCCGGCCAGCTTGTGACCGGCCTGCTGGGCTGGCAGACCTACGCCGCGGTGTCGCCTGCCGCACTGATCCGCACGGTGGCCGAACGCGACGTGCCGCTGTCGGCGTCGCTGCACGTGCTGGGGCTGACCGGGCTCACCGCCTATTTCGGGCTGCTGGATGTCGGACAGCCGGAGGAGGGCGACACGGTCGTGGTGTCCACCGCGGCCGGCTCGGTGGGGTCGTTCGTCGGGCAGATCGCCCGCACGCGCAACTGCCGCACGGTCGGCATCACCGGCGGCCCCGCGAAAGCGGAATTATGCCGCACACGGTTCGGCTATGACGCGGTGATCGACTACAAGAACACCCCGGACCTGGACGCCGCGCTGGCGAAGGCCGCGCCGAACGGGGTGAACGTCTATTTCGACAACACCTCCGGTCCGATCAGCGACGCCGTGCTGCGCCACCTGGCCACCCGCGCGCGCGTGGTGATCTGCGGCACGGTCTCGCAGCCGTCCTGGAACCCGTGGCCGTCCGGCCCGCGGGTGGAGCGCCATTTGCTGGTGAAGCGGGCGCGCATGCAGGGCGTCCTCGTCACGGATTACGAGCACCGCTACCCGGAGGCGATCGAGGCATTGCACCGCTGGGTGCGGCAGGGGCGGCTGCGTTGGGAGGAGGAGATCCTCGACGGCATCGAACAGGCCCCGGGCGCGATCGCGCGGCTGTACCGCGGGGAGAACCTGGGCAAGCTGCTGATCCGGGTAGATTAGCGGCGCCTTCATTATCGGCGGAGGCGGGCGCCCAAGTCGTTGCAGATGGGCGTTGTGATCGGACGTGGATGGTCGCGCGTCAGGGCCGTGATGCACCCCCCTTGTTCACCGGGTGCGGACCGGCGACCGGACGAGCGGCGCGCAGGACGCGCGTTGTCGGCGCACGCAGACACACGGTGTTCGGCGGACTGCCGGCAAGCTTTCCGGGCATGCCGGGTGATCCTTGGGAGAACACCGGCCGTTTCCTGCCAACCCGTCGAAGATCAGGGGGCATGTTGCCGCGCCCAAAGCGGAACACAGATGAACACTGATGTTAAGCGGATGAACACGGATGCTGCGGAGTGGAGGGCGGCTTCGGTGGGGACCTCACAGGTCCAGAACCCCAAAAGGATTCACCACGCGGGGGCGAAGTTCATCCGCACTCATCGGTGCAGGGCGCGGGCGAAGTTCATCCGCAGTCATGGGTGCAGGCGGCAGCACGCAAATCATTCATTGCGCGCGAAGCGCGCTGTCCACGGCCCACGTGATTTGCAGGCGAAGCAACACCGTCTCCTCCACCAGCAGATCAATACAGGACTAGCGCTCGGCCATGCCGCCAAACGGAGACCGTGACCATGCGCTGCTGCGCAATGCGAAGCGCGGGTGCGCAATGCGGAAACCCGCATTCTTCGGTACCAGTGCGTTGTCAGAAATTTTCTGCGGCCGTCCGCGGTCCGACGGATTCATGAAAACGAATGCGCCGCCGAGTCCGCTCCGGCCGGACAATCAGCCGCGCAGCATCCGTGTTCATCTGTGTAACATCTGCGTTCATCTGTGTTCCGCTTTGCTTGTGGCGTTGCAGAGACGGAACGCCGGGGATTGAACGACCAGAGGCCCGCCCCCGACAACAAGCGGGGCCTGCTGCAAGGCGCACGCGCTCTGCCGGGGGCAGATGGCCGGCTCGCGGGCCGGCCATGACGCGATTGTACCGGGCGCCGGTATTGTGCGGCGTTCAGGGATTGTACGCCGTAGCCGGACTGTCCGGTGGCGCGGCTTTCTGTGCCGTGCGAGGATTTCTCTGCCGCCTCGGGATATCCGGCGGACCGGCTTCGCGTGCCGTCCCGGCGTCTTGCACCCGGGCGTCTTGCACCCGGGCGTCATCCCGGGCATCATACCCCGGGCGTCATACCCCGAGCGTCATACCCCGCTACCGGCGGCCGCCCCTCAGCCGCCGCCCGTCAGCAGCCGCCCGTCAGCAGCCGCCCGTCAACACCCGCCCGTCAACACCCGCCCGAGCCGGTATCCTCCGCCTTGCCCGCGTCATCTCCGGGCCCCGCATCATCCCCCTGGCGCAACTCGCCCGCCCGCACGCTGGCGATCGCGTTGTTGAGGATCTGCACCACCGCGTCCTCGCCCACGCAGCGCGTCAGCAGTGCCATCGAGCCGCCCAGCAGGGCCGAGGCGATCGACATGGTGGCGATGTTCTGCCCCATCATGTACTCGATCGCCTTGTCCACCACCGCGCCCGCGTGGCTCGAGGTCCGCCGGGGCGTCGTCGTCAGGGTGTGGCTGCATCACTCACCTCCTTCAGCAAGGGTCCGCCGGAATCCCTGTCGGGCAGCGGTTCTTCGTCCAGTTCGGCCGCCTGCATCGCCCACATCCGGGCATACAGGCCACCCCGCGCCAGCAGGCCGGCATGGCTGCCGCGTTCGGCAATACGGCCGTCGGACAGGACAATGATTTCGTCGGCATCCACCACCGTGGACAGCCGGTGCGCGATCACCAATGTGGTGCGGTCACGCGACACCGCACGCAGCGCCGCCTGGATGTCCTGCTCGGTGCGGGTGTCCAGCGCGCTGGTCGCTTCGTCCAGGATCAGGATGCGCGGGTCCTTCAGGATGGTGCGCGCGATCGCCACGCGCTGCTTCTCGCCGCCGGACAGTTTCAGGCCGCGCTCGCCGACCAGCGTGTCGTAGCCCTCCGGCATGCGCATGACGAAGTCGTGCACCTGCGCCAGCCTCGCCGCCCGCTCGATCTCGGCCTGCGTCGCGCCGGGCCGGCCATAGGCAATGTTGTAGCGGATCGTATCGTTGAACAGCACCGTATCCTGCGGCACCACGCCGATCGCCGAGCGCAGGCTGTCCTGGGTGACGTCGCGCACGTCCTGGCCGTCGATCAGCACATGGCCGCCGGTGACGTCGTAGAAGCGGAACAGCAGCCGGGTGATGGTCGATTTGCCGGCGCCGGTTGGCCCGACGATCGCCAGCTTGCGGCCGGCCGGCACGGTGAAGCTGACGCCGCGCAGGATCGGATGGTCCGGACGGTAGCCGAAGCGCACGTCCTGGAACCGCACCTCGCCCGCGGCGCCCTGCGACAGGTGCGCCTTCAGCGCCACCGCGCCGGGCCTGTCCTCCACGTCGCGCGACACTTTCAGCAGGACGAACATCTGCTCCATGTCCACCAGCCCCTGCTTGATGGTCATATAGACCATCCCCAGGAAGTTCAGCGGCTGGTAGAGCTGCATCAGGTAGGTGTTGATCAGCACGAACCTGCCGACCGTCAGCTTGCCGGACGCCACGCCGTTGGCCGCCATCAGCATGATCACGGTCAGCCCGACGGCGATGATCAGCCCCTGGCCCAGGTTCATCAGGTTCAGCGACACCTGCACCCGCACCGAGGCACGCTCATACCGTGCCAGCGCGGCGTCGTAGCGCAGCGACTCATGCGACCTCGTTGCCGAAATACTTGACCGTTTCGAAGTTCAGCAGGCTGTCCAGCGCCTTGGTGGAGGCGTCGTTGTCGGTGTCGTTCATCCGCCGGCGGTAACGCACGCGCTGGGCGGCGAAGACGGTGGTGAAGGCGACATAGGCGGCCACCGCGCCCAGCGTGACCACCGCATAGCGCCAGTCGAACATGCGCCAGATGATGGCGGTGACCAGCAGCAGCTCGATCGCCGTCGGCACCACGTTGAACACCGCCAGGCGCAGCACCGACTGCATGCCCAGCGTGCCGCGGTCGATCACCCGCGACAGCGCGCCGGTCTGCCGGTCCATGTGGAAGCGCATCGACAGGCCGTGCAGGTGCTGGAAGGTGCGCAACGCCAGGATGCGCACCGCGCGCTGCTGCACCGAGGCGAACAGCGCGTCCCGCAACTCCCCGAAGCCGGTGGAGCCGACGCGCAGCAGCCCGTAGAACACCACCAGCGCGATCGGCACGGCAAGCATGGAGGTCGGGCCGGATTTCGGCGCCAGCGCATCGACCACCCGGCTGTAGATGATCGGCACGACGACGGTGGTGCCCTTGGCCAGCACCATGAACACCAGGGCCACCACCACCCGCAGCCTGGCGCCCCGGTTGTCGCGCGGCCACAAATACGGCAGCAGCGACAGCACCGTCTGCAGCCCCGAGCGTTGCACCTGCAATTCGGGCGGCAGGCGCGCCGGCGAAGCGGACGACATATGTCTCATGCCGCTGGATGTGGCATGCTGGACGGGCATTTGAAAGGCGAGACGCGCAGTGGCTGATGCGAGCGTGGACGGATTCCTGCGCCATATCCGGGCGTGCCAGAATGCCCGGTTGCCGGGCGACCGCCGCCCGTTCCGTATCGGCACCACACCGGTCGGCTGGCTGCGCCCCGCCATGGCGGATGCCCTGGCGGCGTTTCCCGCAATGCGTGTGGATGCCAGCGCGGCCGTGCTGGACGATCCGGCGGCGCTGCCCGGAATTGCCCGCGCCCTGGCGGAACAAGGCCTGTATCGCTGGCGGTCCGAGGCGTTCGACGTGCGCGCCACCCCCGACAGCCCGCCTTTGGCGCAGATCGACCGCGGTGCGATCCCGTCCTTCGGCCTGCTGTCTGTGGGCGTGCACGTCAACGGCCTGGTGCGCCGGCCGGACGGGCTGTACCTGTGGACCGGCCGCCGCGCCGCCGACAAGGCGCTGGACCCGAACAAGCTGGACCACCTGACCGCCGGCGGCGTGCCGGCCGGGCTGACGCCGGAACAGACCCTGGTGAAGGAAGCCGGGGAGGAAGCCGCCATCCCCCCTGCCCTGGCCCACCAGGCCCGCCTGGTCGGCCGCATCGCCTACACGATGGAGCGGCCGGAGGGCCTGCGGCGCGACTGCCTGCTCTGCTACGACCTGGCGGTGCCGGACGGCTTCACGCCGCACCCGACCGACGGCGAGGTGGCGGTGTTCGAACTGTTGCCCATCCGGCGCGTGCTGGAGACGGTGCGCGACAGCGACGAATTCAAGTTCAACGTCAACCTGGTGCTGATCGACCTGTTCCTGCGCGAGGGGCTGGTCACGGGCGATGCCGCCGCCACCCTGCGCGCCGCGCTGGCAGCCGGCGGCGTCTGACCCTGGCCGATGCCGCGCCCGGGCCGATGCCGCGCCCGGGCTGATGTCGCGCCCGGGCCGATGTCGCGCCCTGGCCGATGTCGCGCCCGGGCCGATGTCGCGCCCGGGCCGATGTCGCGCCCTGGCCGGCGCCGCGGCGGGCCTTGCCGGGTGGCGCGCGCCTGTGCCACCAAACACGGTCAAGGATTCGCAACAGCCCGCGAGGACCGCATGCCCGAGAGCGCCCCTGCCAGCCTGCCCGCGAAAGGCACCCTCATGCAGGGCCGGCGTGGCCTGATCATGGGCGTGGCGAACGACCGCTCGCTGGCCTGGGGCATCGCCGCGGCCTGCGCGGCGCAGGGGGCGGACCTTGCCTTCACCTACCAGGGCGAGGCGCTCGCCAGGCGGGTACGCCCGTTGGCCGCCTCGGTGGGGTCCGACCTGGTGTTCCCCTGCGACGTGGCGGACGACGCCAGCATCGATTCCGCCTTCGCCAGCCTGCGCGAGCACTGGGACGGGCTGGACTTCCTGGTGCACGCCATCGGCTTTGCCGACAAGGCGTATCTGCGCGGGCGCTTCCTGGACACATCGCGCGCCGCCTTCCTGCAGGCTCTGGACATCTCCTGCTATTCCTTCGTCGCGGTCGGCCAGCGGGCGGTGCCGATGATGCGGTCAGGCGGGTCGCTGCTGACGCTCACCTATCTGGGCGCCGAACGCTGGATGCCGCACTACAACGTGATGGGCGTGGCCAAGGCGGCGCTGGAGGCGTCGGTGCGCTACATGGCGGCCGACCTGGGCGGCGACGGCATCCGGGTGAACGCGATCAGCGCCGGCCCGATCAAGACCCTGGCGGCCAGCGGCATCGGCGACTTCCGCTACATCCTGCGCTGGAACCAGCTCAATTCGCCGATGCAACGTAACGTAACCATCGACGAAGTCGGCGGCGCAGGGGTGTATCTGCTGTCCGACCTCGGGGGGGGCGTCACCGGCGAGGTGCATCATGTCGATTGCGGCTACCACACCGTCGGCATGAAGAATCCGGCGGCGCCGGACATCGCCATCGTCGAGGGATGAATGCGCGACATCACGGCCGGCTCGCTGCTGGCGCTGCTGGAGGAGAAGGGCGTCCGCCGCTACGGGCTGCATGACGTCAGCCAGTTGCAGCACGCGCTGCAGGCGGCGCACCTGGCGGAACAGGAAGGCTGCGACGACGCGCTGATCGTCGCGGCACTGCTGCACGATATCGGCCACATGGTGCACGGGATGGGCGACAACCCGGCGGCCGGGGGCGTGGACGACCGGCATGAGGCGGTCGGGCACGCCTACCTGGCGGATCGCTTCGGTCCCGCGGTGACCGGGCCGGTGCGCCTGCACGTGGCGGCGAAGCGGTATCTGTGCGCGACCGAGGCGGACTATTTCGGCAAACTCTCCCCCGACAGCGTGCTGAGCCTGTCGCTGCAGGGCGGCCCGATGTCCGAGGCCGAGGTTGCCGCGTTCCGTGCCCTGCCGCAGGCCGAGGCGGCGGTGCGGCTGCGCCGGTTCGACGAGGCGGCGAAGGTGAAGGACCTGCCGACCCCGCCGCCGGACCACTTCCGGGGATATCTGGAACGCTGCCTGTCCGCGAGTTAGCGATCCGGTCTGAACCGACCGGTCGCGCGGACGCGGCGTACCACGTCGTTGCCGGTGAAGGCGGCTCACCGACGACGGGTGCGGCCAGCACCGGAGAGTCTCTGCCGGCATCGGCAACCTTGTCATGAGCGGTATTCGGGGTGGTCACTTTGGCAGTCCGTGTGTGTGGTGGCGGGCCGAAAGGGCCCCTTCCTTGTCAGCGACCCGCCCCGGCGCCCCGCTGATCACCGAACGTTAACCCATCCGGTGCATCCTCCTTCGCAGTGCGGCAACGGCGGAACGGATGCGCGGCAAGAGGGACAAGAACGGCAAGCAGGCGACGATCATCATCCGCAAGGAAGAATCCGGCGAGGAGGCGGCGCATGGCGGCGCCTGGAAGGTGGCCTACGCCGATTTCGTGACCGCGATGATGGCGTTCTTCCTGCTGATGTGGCTGCTGAACGCCACCACCGAGGAGCAGCGCCGCGGCCTGGCCGACTACTTCGCGCCCAGCAACCTGTTCAGCCACGCCTCCTCCGGCACCGGCGAGCCGTTCGGGGGACACACCGCGTTCGACCAGGGCACCATGATCTCCGACCGTGGCGCGGTGAAGCTGGTCCCGGGCGACCGCCCGGCGGCCCTGGAAAAGGGGCGCGACGCCAGCCACCAGGCGCGGGTGCCGGGCCATGCCAACCACCAGGCCGGCAGCGCCACCCATACCAGGCCGAACGTGCCGGCGGCCCGGCCGATGGGGCAGCCCGACTCGCCCCAGGGACCGGATGCGCCGGAAGGCGCGGTGCCGGACGGGCCGCCCGATGGTCCCACCGCCGGCCAGCCGGTCCCCCGGCTGCCACCGATCGACCCGGTGGCGCAGGAGAAAGCGGCCTTCAAGGCGGCGGCACAGGAGATCAGCCAGGCAATCCGCAGCGACCCGGCGCTGGCGGTACTGGCCAGCCAGATCGCCATCGACATCACGCCGCAGGGCCTGCGCATCCAGATCCTGGACCAGAAGCGGCGGCCTATGTTCGCCCTGGGTTCAACGGAACCCAACGAACGCGCCCGCCTGCTGCTGCAGAAAATCGCGCCGGTGCTGGCCCGGCTGCACCACGCGATCTCGATCACCGGCCACACCGATGCGGCGCAGTTCCCCGGCCCCAATCACACCAACTGGGAGCTGTCCACCGAACGCGCCAACGCCACGCGGCGCCTGCTGGTGGAGTCCGGCTTTCCGGACAAGCGCATCAACAGCGTTATCGGCCGCGCCGACCACGACCTGCTGCTGCCATCCGATCCGCTGGCGCCCGCCAACCGGCGCATCGCCATCGTGGTGCTGCGCCAGGCACGTCCCCGTCCGCCCGCTTCGCCGCCACGCCCACCCGGACAAGCGAAGCCGCT
This sequence comes from uncultured Alphaproteobacteria bacterium, assembly GCA_963721065.1. Lineage (GTDB taxonomy): Bacteria > Pseudomonadota > Alphaproteobacteria > Acetobacterales > Acetobacteraceae > CAWBLP01. The sequence continues at coordinate 534,046 of CAVRHO010000002.1, read as the reverse complement.
GCCGCCCGTAGCTCCTTGAGCGCGCGTCATGATTCCGCTCGCCGCCCTGGGCTTTCTGCTGATGTGCGTGTTCGGCAGCTATCTCGTCTCCGGCGGGGCGGTCGCGCCGCTGGCCGAGGCGCTGCCGTTCGAGATGTGGACCATCGGCGGTGCCGGCATCGGCGTCTTCGTGATGTCCAACAGCATGCACGACGTGAAACATGCCCTGGGCAACTTCAAGAAGATCCTGAAAGGGGCGTCCTTCCACAAGTCGGACTACATCGATCTGCTCAGCCTGCTGTATTTCCTGATGCGGCTGGCCAGCACCAAGGGCAACATGGCGCTGGAGCCGCATATCGAGAAGCCGGAGGAAAGCGCCGCCTTCCAGAAGTTCCCGCGCATCCTGGGCAACAGGTTCGCCACGGCGATCATCTGTGACTACCTGCGCATGGTGGGGATGAACGCCGACGATCCGAACCAGATCGAGGACGTCATGGCGCGCGAGCTGAAGAAGACGCTGCAGGAGGAACTGCACGGCGCACACGCGCTGCAGAGCCTCTCGGACGGGCTGCCGGCGCTGGGCATCGTCGCGGCGGTGCTGGGCGTGATCAAGACCATGTCGCATATCGACAGCCCACCCGCGGTACTGGGCGGCATGATCGGCAGCGCGCTGACCGGCACGTTCCTTGGCGTGCTGCTGGCCTATGGCTTCGCCGGCCCGTTCGCCGCGCGGTTGAAGAGCGTGGTGGAGGAGGAGGCGAAATACTACGAGGTGATCCGTGCCGTGCTGGTCACGCACCTGCACGGCAACGCGCCGCAGGTGAGCGTGGAGTCCGGGCGGAAAATGGTGCCGAACCAGCACATGCCGAGCTTCTCGGAGCTGGAGGAGGCGGTTCAGTCGGTGCAGGTGTAGTAGCGCTGCACGACGACGCGCCGTGGCGGGCAGGGGTGCGTGACAGCAACCCGCGTCGGGTCTGACCGTCGGCCGCGCCGACCTCGCCCCCGGTTGCGGACCCGTGGTCCGTCGATCGTGCTGCCGGTCTGGCCGACGCCCGGCCCTGCCCGATGCATGCCGTTCAGGCGGGCGCTGTCCCGCGCCACCGGCACCAGAGGCTCGCGGTCCTTGCCAGGGGAAGGCGCCCCCATCAGACATCCCGCAGCCTGGCACCGGCGAGGGCCATCCCGACTACCCGAGGAGACACGTTCCCGGGTACCCTCACCGGACCGACGAGGCCGGACCACCGGCTTCTCCTGCCTCACACAGGTGACCATGGCTGGTCTCAGCGCGCTCGAGGAAACGTACCGCCGCGATGGACGGAAGGTCTTCGCCACGCTGGTTCGCCTCCTGGGTGGGTTCGACGTGGCCGAGGAGGCCCTGCACGAAGCCTTCCGGATCGCGGCCGACCGCTGGCCGGTGGAAGGCGTGCCGCGCAATCCCGCCGCCTGGCTGGTCTCCGTGGGACGGTTCCGGGCGATCGACCAGATGCGTCGAAACCGGCGCCTGGTTTCGCTGGACGACGCCGGCCCGGCCGTCGAAGCCGCACCCGATCCTACCGGTCTGCCCGATGAACGGGACGTGCTGGACGATGACCAGCTTCGCCTGATCTTTACCTGCTGTCACCCGAGCCTGTCCCGGGACGCACAGGTCGCCCTGACCTTGCGTGAGGTCTGCGGTCTGACGACCGAGGCCATAGCACGCGCCGTTCTCGTGAGCCCCGGCACGCTGGCGCAGCGCATCGTGCGCGCGAAGTCGAAGATCCGCGACGCCCGCATCCCCTATCGGGTTCCGGATGCCGATGAGCTGCCGGAGCGGCTGGCGAGCGTGTTGCGGGTCATCTACCTGATCTTCAACGAGGGCTACGCTCCTTCGGCCGGAGACAGGGCCACCGACCCCGCGCTCTCGCAGGAGGCGATCCGGCTGGTTCGGCTGCTGCGGGACCTGCTGGCGGAACCCGAAGTCATCGGCCTGCTGGCCCTGATGCTGCTGCAGGAGTCCCGGCGGGCGGCGCGGGAAGCGGCGGCGGGGGAATTCATCAGCCTGGAAGACCAGGATCGGGCGCTATGGGATCGCGCGGCCATCGCCGAAGGCCAGGCACTGGCCGAGCAGGCGCTGCGCATGGGCGGCATCGGCAGCTATGCGCTGCAGGCGGCGATCGCCGCGGTGCATGCCGACGCGCGATGCTGGGCGGATACCGACTGGGGGCAGATCGTCGGGCTCTATGACGCGTTGCTGCGCACCGAGCCTTCACCGGTGATCGCGCTCAACCGGGCGGTCGCAGTCGCCATGCGCGATGGTCCGCTGGTGGGGCTGGCGCTGGTCGATGCGCTGATGCGCCTGCCCGAGCTTGCACAATACGTTCCGGCATATGCCGCGCGCGCCGAACTGTGCCGGCGGGCGGAGCGCTATGAAGAGGCGCGCGACGCGTATCACCGGGCTCTGGCGCTGGCCGGTCAAGGGCCCGCGCGACGCTATTTCCAGCGTCAGCTCGACCGGCTGCCCGTCGGCCAGGCGCGGCCCTCGCGGGCCTGAAAAAAAATCCGTCGCCGCTGTCGAAATCGCGGTCCCCGGTTCGATCAGGAGTGTCGGGCGCTGATGCCGACGCTTTCTGGAGGGAGATTTGCCATGAGCCGGCTCATTTTCGTCAACCTGCCGGTGACGGACCTCAAACGATCGATGGCATTCTACCAGGCGGTGGGCGCCATCAACAATCCGCGCTTCACCGACGACACGGCGGCCTGCATGGTGATTTCCGAAACCATCCACGTGATGCTGCTCACGCACGACAAGTGGCGCCAGTTCACCGCCAAGCCGATCGTCGATGCCCATGCCAACGCGCAGGTCCTGTTATGCCTGTCGGAAGACAGCCGGGACACCGTTTCGGCGACGCTGGACAAGGCGGTGCGCGCGGGCGGCAAGGCAGACCCGGTGCCGGTGCAGGATGTCGGCTTCATGTATGGCCGCAGCTTCGAGGACCCCGACGGCCATATCTGGGAGGTGATGTGGATGGACCCCGCCGCCGTGTGTTCGGGTTCCGGGTGCGATGAAGGGATGAAACGATGAAATACCTCTGTCTGGTTTACCTCGATGAAGCACACTGGAGTGCTTGTCCGGACCAGGACTGCTTCGGCTTTGCCACGGAACTGGCCGGAAGCGGACGCCTTCTTGCGGCCGAACCGCTGCATCCGGGACACACGGCGACGACGGTACGGGTGCGCAACGGGCAGGTCTCGCTCTATGACGGTCCGTTCGCCGAGACCAAGGAAATCCTCGCAGGCTTCTATCTGGTCGATGCGCAGGACCTCAACGAGGCGCTCAGCATTGCCGCGCGGATTCCGCCGGCAAAATACGGCAGCATCGAAGTGCGTCCTGTGCGGGAGCTTGGTGTCGAGGGATACCGATCGTTTTCACCCGCGGCCGCGTCCGGGGGCAGGTAACCGACCCGCACGACCCGTTCACGTTCACACCGACCAGGACCGCGGGGACACAGCCGCCGTTCGCGTGGCTCGCCTGCAGCGCAGTGTTGCGTTGCCGCGTGCACCCGCAAGCCACAAAGGAAAGATGATCGCATGACCACGAACAATACCTATCTTGCCGTCTTCCTCGGCAGCAAGACCAGCCCGCGCATGCAGGCGTGGATGGCGCTTGCCGAATCCGAACGGTGCGCCAGGGCGCAGGAAGGCATGGCCGCCTGGAAAGCCTGGATCGAAACCCACCACGCGGCGATCTCCGTCATGGGTGGGCCGCTCGGCAAGACAAAGAAGATAACCGAACGCGGCATCGAGGATGTCAGCAATCAGATGGGCGGCTTCATGGTCGTAACGGCGGACTCCCCAGAAGCGGCCGCGCGACTGTTCGAGCAGCATCCGCATTTCACCCTCTTTCCCGGAGAGTTGGTGGAAGTCATGCCGGTTCTGCCGATACCAGGCGCCTGACCGGCGGCAATGCCCGTTCCCCGTACTGCATAAGGATGAACCACCATGCCCGGCACCGTGCGCTTGCACCGCGTTCTGGCCACCAGCCCGGAGAAAGTCTATCGCGCGTTCCTCGAGGCGGACGCGCTGGCGAAATGGCTGCCGCCGAACGGCTTCGCCTGCACCGTGCATCACCTGGAGCCGAAAACCGGCGGCACATTCAAGATGTCCTTCCGGAACTTCACGACCGGCAAGAGCCATGTCTTCGGAGGCGAATACGTCGAGCTGATTCCGGGCGAGCGGCTGCGCTACACGGATCGGTTCGACGACCCCAACCTGCCGGGCACCATCGAGGTGACGGTCAGCCTGAAGAAGGTATCGGTCGGAACCGAGTTGACCATCGTGCAGGCAGGCCTGCCGGACGTCATTCCGACCGAGGCCTGTTATCTGGGCTGGCAGGATTCACTGTGGAACCTGGCAAGGCTGGTCGAGCCGAACATCGACCAGTAGCGCATCGAATGGCGGAGCCAAGGCTATCGTCCCGTATGATGCCAACCCGCGTAGAGACTTCGGCACAGGGACGGGCCTTCAACGTTATGGCCCGCCATTCGCGACTTTCGCTGCCGTCATCTGCAACATCGCAGGTATCATACCAGCCCGCGCTACGTTTGACACTCGGCCAGCCATTCAGCGTCATGTCCCGCACAGACGGGCTATCCACGTCTCTTCGCAGATGCCATCAGCAAGAGCCGTGGATGGCCGGTGTTCGCCGACCACGACGGTGATTGCCGACCAACGGTCAAACGATATGCGGGCTGGTATCACATGTGTACGATCACCTGATGGCTTACCAGCAACGTGCCATGCCTGTTCAGGGTCATGCAGGCACCAGTCGGTGTCGGTCCCGGATCGGGCCCGAGCACCACGCCAGCCATCCGGTCCTGGTGCAAAACGCACCCGGCCGAAACGGCCTGCCACGATGAAAGACCAACGTGACAGGCCGTTCGACAGGTTGACTAACCGCTGGTCGTCGGGAAACTCGCCTCCAGGATCCGGTCCGCACAAAGGTCTGCGGCGCCGGCCACCGGTTGCTCGCCACCCGGCATCGTCGTCCAGCCCTGGTCGTTGATAAGCGTGTTGCGCTGATAGACGTACGCGTCCTTCAGCGCCGCGAGGTGCGTGGCCGCGTCCGGGCTGCTTGCGAACCTGTTGAAGCAGACCTGTGCCGCCAACTGCGCCCGCGCACCGGCGGCCGCTTCCTCAGCCACGCGCGTCGCGGTGCCGCCAGTCACCCAGCCGCCCCAGGCGAAGCCAATCACGATGGTTACGATGACCGATGCGACGCAGGACCACAGCCACAGTGCCTTGGACGGACGGTAATTCTCCCAGCGCTTCCCGAGACTTTCCTTGTTTGCCACAGATTACCTCCTGCTTTGAATGGCATTCCGGCCCGGCGATGTCCGGCTTTGATCGTCCGCATCGAGGCGCCGTCTGCGACGGATGACGCCTTCGGCCGAAACGACGGCAACCAACTGGAAAATCCGATTGGCATGCCGTGCTTGCAATTCGGATATAGGATTTAGGAATGGCTATTCCAGCCGAGCGACCACGGAAAAACCATAATTCCGGTGGGCCGCGCTGGGCGACAGGAGATTGCCAGCCTTCCGCCTGGCATCGGACGGCGAAGGCGAACGGAACCGGCAAGAGCACAGAACGCCGCGATGCAGGCGGTGCAGGCGGTGCAGGCGGTGCAGGCGGTGCAGGCGGTGCAGGCGGTGCAGGCGGTGCAGGATAGGTCACACGGCCGCGGAGGCGCCGCAACGCCCCCGCCGCGTCGCATCAGGGGTGCAGCACCGCCCCTACGACACCGCCAGGCGCTGGTGCGCCGGCACCTCCAGCTTGAACAACCGCGCCGCATTCAGCCCCAGGATCTTCGACCGCTGAGTCTCGTTCAGCATCGGCATGGTGCGCTCGATCGCCTCGGCCGAGTGCGGCCACGTGCCCTCATGGTGCGGATAGTCGTTCGCCCACATGAAGTTGTCGTCCAGCCCGTAGCGCCCGGCCAGGTACAGCCCCGACGGGATCCTCCTGGAACGTCGCGAACCCATGCGCCCGGTAGTAATCGCTCGGCAGGCCCTGCAGCTTCGGCCGCACCCACATGTGGTGCTTGCGATACGCCTCATCCATCGCGTCCAGCAGCCACGGCACCCAGCCGATCCCCGCCTCGATGGTGGCGAAGCGCAACTTGGAAAACCGCTCCAGCACGCCGGAGGCGCACAGATTGGCCACCGGCTCGATGGTCGGCGACAGGGAGTGCGTCACGTAGTTGATCACCGCCCCGCCATTGCCGCGCGAGGCGCGCGGGTCGCGGCCGGTGGAGACGTGGAAGGTGATCGGCAGGTCGCATTCCTGGATCAGCGCCCACATCCGGTCGAAATGCGGCAGGTTGTAGTTGACGTGATCGACGTCGTGCGCGCCCCAGATCGGCTTGCACGGCAGTGTCAGCGCGCGGTAGCCGAGCTTCGCGACGCGCTCGATCTCCGCCATCGTGCCGTCCAGGTCGCCGGGCGCGATCGCCGCCACCGGCAGCATGGCGTCCGGATAGGGGCCGAACTGCTCCCACGCCCAGTCGTTCCACACCCTGCACTGCGCCAGCGAGAAGGTCGGGTCGGGCGTGGCCCACATCGCCAGGCCCTTGTTGGGGAAGATGATCTCCACATCCACGCCGTCGGCGCGGTTGTCCTTCACCCGCTGCGCCGGCTCCGCGCCGGCCTGGGACCGGCGCCAGTCCTCGCCCTCGAAGCTCATCACGCGCACGCGGTCTGGGCGGTAGCCTTCGCAATAGCGCCACTGCACCCCCTTCTCGTCGGTGACGATGCGGGGGGCGCGCTCGCGGTATTCCGGCGGCAGGCGCTTGGCCCACAGGTCGGGCGGTTCGTTGGCGTGGCTGTCGGTGGAGACCATGAAATACTTCTTCGGGTCCCCGGCATGGGCGGTGCGCTGCCACCCGGCGTGTCCCGGGGTTTCCAGCCGCCACAGATTGGGGGCATTGATCGCAACTTCGCTCATGGACGTCCTCCGTATTGCCCTTGTGGGCAGGTTGTCCGGAGGACGCTACTACCGGGTAGTAGGACCTGCAAAGCTTTGATGACGTCGGCCACGAAGCGCGCGGCCGAGCATTCCGCCTGGCCGAGAAGGACCTGCATTTCTGTTTCAGCGGCCCGCGGTGCGGCGGCGTTACGCCTTCAGCGCAGCCGGGCGGACGCGCCCAGCACCGTCGCGGCAATGTCTTCCCGCTCGCGCCGGCCACTCCGCGACGCCAGGCGCATCATAAGGCCCACCACCACGAAGAACACCAGATATGATACGAGTCCGAGCATGCCCGGCTTCCTTCAGCCCAGCGCATGAAATGGGCACGCAGGGGGCGCCTGGCAATCCGGCGCTGCAAACCGCGGTCAGTTCCCCGCAGCCGCCACCGCCGGCCGCCGCTCGTGCCGCCGCATGATGAACAGCAGCAGCATCGGCGGTATTACGGTCAGCACCATCAGCCGGAAGTCGTTGCTGTAGGCAATGATCTCCGCCTGATGCGTGATCATCCGGTCCAGCAGCGCCGCCCCGTGTTGCGTCGCCGGATCCAGCGCATGCGACACCGCGTCGTTGCCCTGCAGCACCCGGTTGAACGGCGTGATGCCGCCGGCGATGTCGGCATGCGTGACCTGCACGCTGCGTGTCAGGCTGAACGATGTCACGGAGATGCCGATGGCCGACCCGATGTTGCGGGCCAGCGACTGCATCGCCGTGCCCTCGCCGCGCAACTGTGGCGACAGCGTGGTGTAGGCCATCACCGTCATCGGGTTGAACACCAGCCCTACCGAGAAGCCCTGCAGCACCAGGGTCAGCATCATCTCGGACTGGGTGACGTCGGGGGTCCATTCGCTCATCACCCACAGCGCCCAGCCCAGGATCAGCAGCCCCACGGCCATGATCTTGCGCTGGTCCACCCGCATGCCCAGCCGGCTGGCGAGGAACATCGACGCCATGGTGCCGATGCTGCGCGGCGCCAGCGCCCAGCCGGCGGTGTACACCGGATAGCCGGCCAGTTTCTGCAGATACGGCGCCAGCAGGGCGGAGGTGGCCAGCATGACGGAGGATACGCAGAACACCATCACCATGCCGGCGACGAAATTGCGGTCCCTGAACAGGCCGGGCGCCAGGAACGGCTTGTCCGCGGTGAACATGTGCACGCCGAACAGGTAGAAGCCCAGGCCGGCCAGCACCGCTTCGGCGATGATCTCGCGGGAGCCGAACCAGTCCAGCGTCTGCCCGCGGTCCAGCATCATCTGCAGCGCGCCGCAGCCAATGGCCAGCATCGCGAACCCGTACCAACTGAAGCGCAGGTTGGGCCGCGGCGGAGAATCCCGCATGAACAGCGCCAGGCCCAGCGCGGACAGGATGCCGAACGGCAGGTTGACGTAGAACACCCAGCGCCAACTGTACAGGTCGGTCAGGTAGCCGCCCAGCGTGGGGCCGACCATCGGCCCCATGGTGACGCCCATGGAAAAGATCGCCATCGCCTGGGCCCGGCGGGCGAACGGGTAGATGTCCAGCATCACCGCCTGTGACAGCGGCGCCAGAGCCGCGCCGAACATGCCCTGCAACAGGCGGAAACCCACCAGTTCCCCCAGCGACTGCGCCGCGCCGCACAGCATGGAGGCAAGGGTGAACCCGGCGATGCAGATGATGAACAGCTTCTTCCGCCCGAACCGCATCGCCAGCCAGCCGACCGGTGCGGTCATGATCGCCGCGGCGATGACGTAGGACGTCAGCACCCAGGTGATCTCGTCGGCCGAGGCCGACATGCTGCCCTGCATGTACGGCAGCGCGACGTTGGCTATGGTGGAATCCAACGTCTGCATGAACATCGCGATCATCGCCGCGGCAGTGATCAGGCCGCGATAGGGGACGTGGTCGCTGTCCGACACGGCGTCAGCGCCCGGGCGGGCGCTGGAGGACGGGACGAGCCTTGGGTGCCATTGTTCCCTGGACGCTTCTTGTCAAACGCCGAATTCTGCGCCGGTCCGGTTGGCGAGGGAAGATGGCCGCGCAACCGGCCCGGCCCCTTTTCGGCGGGGAACAGCAATTTTCGGCAGAGAACGAACAGCGCGTTGGGAACCCGGCGCGATCTCAGGCGGGCGCGCGCTCGCTTTCCGTGCCCTGGACCGGCTTGCCGCGGTTCACCCGTTCACGCAGCTCCTTGCCGGCCTTGAAGAAGGGCACGGACTTCTCCTCCACCGGTACGGCTTCGCCGGTGCGCGGGTTACGGCCGGTGCGGGCGTCGCGGTGCTTCACGGTGAAGGCGCCGAAGCCACGCAGTTCCACCCGCTCGCCCCGCGTCAGGGCGCCGGTGATCTCCTCGAAGATCGTCGCCACGATCAACTCGACATCCGCCGCCCGCAGGTGCGGGTTTGCGCTGGCCAGTTCGGCTATCAGTTCAGACTTGGTCACGTCGCGATCCTTCGCCCCGTTTCCCCGGCAGGCGACAACGGTTCAACCGGCGAAACGATGCCAGACCGCCCAGCCGCCGTCAAGCGTAACGCCTTGGGAAAACAGGATTTTCCATATTCCCAGGAAAACCGGCCCAAGCATACCGGAAAGCTCCCGTTCAGCGAAGCTGCGGGTTTCGATGTCCTGCACCGGCAAATCCTCCGCCACGCCCTTGGCCGAGGCCAGCCAGGATCGCGCCGCACGCTCGCCGCCGATCGCATCCACCAGACCCAGTTTCAGCGCCTGGCGTCCGGTATAGGCGCGCCCGTCGCCCAGTTCCCGCACCCGCGCCGGGTCCATGTGCCGGCCCTTGGCCACCATGGCGACGAACTGCTCATACATGTCCATCACCAGCCCCTTCAGCACCGTCCGGCCCTGCTCGCTCAGGGGATGGGTGTAGCTGGGCTGGTCCTTCAGCGGGCCCGAGGTGATGGTGGTGACGCCCACGCCGACCTTGTCCAGCAGGCCGGACACCTGGGGCGCCTGCAGCAGCACGCCGATCGAGCCGGTCAGCGTTCCCTCCCGCGCGAAGATCCGGTCGGTCGCGACGGCGATCATGTAGCCGGCGGACGCCGCCACGCCGCCCATCACCGCCACCACCGGCTTCTTTGCCGCGACATGGGCGATCGCGTCGTGCAGGCTCTCGCCGCCGGCGACGCTGCCGCCCGGGCTGTCGATCGACACGATCAGCGCCTTGACGGACGGATCGTCGGCCAGATCCGCCACCTTGTCGGTCAGCTTGCCGTCCTCGGTGATCAGGCCGGAGACCGACAGCCGCGCCACATGCGCCTGGCTGAACCACACGCCGCCGCCATACAGCCCCACCAGTACCGGCGACCACCGCTGCCAGCACGGCGAGGGTGCGCCAAACCACCAGCCGGCGCTTCAGGCGCAGACGGTCCAGAAGCAGGTCGGTTTCCAACGACATCGTATGTTTCCCGGACGAGCAGGCGCTCAGGATAGCAGATCGCAACGACCATGCGCTCCCCCTCCCCGTGCGGGAGGGGTCGGGGGCCAACGCCCCAATCGCGGGTCCGGCCTGTCCCCCTCCCGCAAGGGGAGGGGGAGCGTTGGTCGCGCCCTTCCTTGCGTCCCTACGCGCTTGCGTCCCTACGCGCTTGCGTCCCTACGCGGTCGCCCCGCCGTCCACCGGCAGGGCCACGCCCGTGACGTACGAAGCCTCATCCGACAGCAGGAACAGCGCGGCGTTGGCGATCTCCTCCGGCCGCGCCGGACGGCCCATCGGCACCTGGCCGCCGCGCTTCAGCACCAGCGTTTCCGGCGTCTCCCCCGGCGGCATCTGGCTGTCGGGCCGGGCGACGAAGACGCGCAGCATCGGGGTGTCCACCGGGCCGGGGCAGACCGCGTTCACCCGGATCTTCTCCTTCGCGTAGCGCTTCGACAGCCCGTGCACCAGGCCGACGATACCGAACTTGGCGATGTTGTACACCGGGCTGAACTGCGACCCGGTCAGGCCGGAGGTGGACGCGGTGTACAGCAGCGCACCACCGCCGCGGGCCCGCAACTCCGGCAGTGCGGCCTCGGTGGTGACCAGAACGGTGCGCACGTTCAGGTCCATCGCCAGCTCGAAGTCCTTCCAGTCGATGCCCTCGATCGCCGCGGGGCCGGGATGGCCGACATGGTTCCAGACGAAATCAAGCCCGCCGAACTCGCGTGCCGTCCGCCGCACGATGTCGCGCGCGAACGCGTCGTCCCGCAGGTCGCCGGCCAGTGCGATCGCCTTGCCGCCGGCGGTGGTGATCTCCTGCGCAACGGCGTTGGCGCCCGCCTCGTCGCGGTCCACCACCGCGACGGCGGCGCCTTCCTGGGCGAAGCGCAGCGCCCCCGCCCGGCCCATGCCGGACGCCGCCGCGGTGACGATGCCGATCTTGTTGTTCAGACGCATGGTTCCCTCCTGTCGTGACCTGTCGCCGGGGAATTGGTCCGGCTGCGCCGCCGCAGGTCAAGCACCCCTCCCACCCATGACAGCGCCGCCCGCCGCGCCTAACATGCCGTGCATGAGCACCGAACCGAAGCGCGGCCTGGCCCGCAACACCGCCAACTACGGCGACCGGGACTTCGCCCTGTACCTGCGCCGGTCCTTCGCCAAGTCGATGGGCTATACGCAGGCCATGCTGGACAAGCCGGTCGTCGGCATCGTCGATACCGGCAGCGACTACAACAACTGCCACCGCACGCTGCCGGACCTGGTCGAAGCGGTGAAGCGCGGCGTGCTCGCGGCCGGCGGGCTGCCGATGGCCTTCCCCACCGTGTCGCTGTGCGAGCCGTCGCTGTTCCCGTGCTCGATGCACTACCGCAACCTGGCCGCGCTGGACACCGAGGCGATGCTGTCCGCCCAGCCGATGGACTCCGCGGTGTTGATCGGCGGCTGCGACAAGACCGTACCGGCGCAACTGATGGCCGCCGCCTCGGCCGACGTGCCCGCGGTGCAACTGGTCACCGGTCCGATGCTGGCCACCCCGTTCCAGGGGGAGCGCCTGTCCGCCTGCACCGACTGCCGCCGCTACTGGGCCGCCTACCGCGCCGGCCGCGTGTCCGACGAACGCATCGGCCAGATCGAGGGCCGCCTGGCCACCACCGCCGGCACCTGCGGCGTGATGGGCACCGCCTCCACCATGGCCTGCATCGCCGAAACCCTGGGCATGGTGCCGCTCGGCCACGGCTCCATCCCCGCGGTGCACGCCGACCGGCTGCGCGCCGCCGAGGAGGCCGGCGCCCTGGCGGTGAAGCTGATCACCAATCCGGTCCGCCCGTCGCAGATCATCACGGAACAGTCGGTGGAAAATGCGCTGCGCGTGCTGCTGTCGCTGGGCGGATCCACCAACGCGCTGATCCACCTGACCGCGGTGGCCGGCCGGCGCGGCGTGCGCATCGACCTCGACCGGCTGAACGAACTGTCCGACACCACGCCGGTGCTGGTGGACCTGAAGCCCACCGGCGAAGGCTACATGGAGGACTTCCACGCCGCCGGCGGCATGCCCGCGCTGCTGTGGGAACTGCGCGACCTGCTGCACATGGACTGCATCGACGTCACCGGCACGAAGCTCGGAGACCGGCTGCAGGAGCCGGAATTCGTCGATCGCCGCTACATCCGCGCCCGCAATGAGCCGGTGTCGCCGGTGGGCGGGCTGGTGGCGCTGTTCGGCTCGCTGGCCCCGCGCGGCGCCATCGTCAAGCGCTCCGCTGCCACGCCGGCACTGTTCGAGACCGAGGCGCGCGCCGTGGTGTTCGACGGGCTGGAGGACCTGGCCAACCGCATCGACGACCCCGCGCTGGACGTGACCGAGCACGACATCCTGGTGCTGAAGAACACCGGCCCGCTGACCCCGGCCGGCATGCCGGAGGCCGGCTACCTGCCGATCCCGTCCAAGCTGGCACGGGCCGGCGTGAAGGACATGGTGCGCATGAGCGACTGCCGCATGTCCGGCACCGCCTTCGGCACCATCGTGCTGCACATCGCCCCGGAAGCGGCGGCCGGCGGCCCGCTGGCGCTGGTGGAGAGCGGCGACCGCATCCGCATGTCGGTGCGCGACCGCAAACTGGACCTGCTGGTGGATGCGGCGACGCTGGAAAAGCGACGCGCCGCCTGGCAGCCCCCGGCGACGCCGCGGCGCGGTTGGGACCGCCTGGTGGCCGAACAGGTGCTGCAGGCGGATGAAGGCTGCGACCTGGCGGTGATGCGGTCGGGCGGGTGACAACGTCTGCAGCGGGGCCGGCGGATCCGGCAAGGACCGGCCAGGTTACTCCGGCGGGCGGATCCTCCGGACCGCGCTGCCGGAGAGCCAGAGCGAACCGCCGGCGTAGCGGAGCGTGGCATATTCCTCGACCGGCAAGCGGTACCTGCCGCGGATAACGTTGGTCGTCGGATCGATCTGGATGAGCGGCACGTGACGCGTGCTGACCCACACATATCCTCCGCCGGCGGTAATGGTTCCTTTGTCGGGCGTGCCGGTTGGGATGCTGGCGATGACCTTGCCGCTCACCGCGTCAACGCGCTGCACCGTACCGTCTCCATCGTCGAACACCCAGATCGACTTTGCGGCGGCAACCATGAAGCGGGGCCCCGCACCGAGTTCGGTCGTGGACACGACCCGGTCGCCTGCCGGATCGATGCGGTACAGCTCGTCATTGCCCGGGCTGGTGACCCATACCGCGCCGTACGCGACGAGAACACCGAACCCGTTGAATGGTAACCTGATGGTGGCCTGTTCGGCCCCATCCCCGGCGGCGAACCGCTTCACCACATCCCCGTCGCCGCATACGGCCCAGATGGATCCCTGGCCCACACCCAGACTTTCGGCGCGGCCTGCCAGGTCCGCCTTGATCTGCGCGGCGATCCGGTTGGCAACAGGATCTATCTTGAAGATGACGCCATGCGTCGCGTCCGGGATCCAGACCGCGCCTTCGCCGGCGATCGTGTCTCCGAAAATCCACCGACCGAGCGCGGCGGGGATCGGCAGGTCGGTCACCGCGTTGTCGGTGATCCGAATACGCGCCAGCGAGTCCGTTCCCATGATCCAGACGGACCCAAATCCGGCGCCCATTCCCATGCCGAAGCGCGGGATGGTCGCCTCTATGCGCGCCTCCGGAAGTGCGTGTTTGGACCAGGCCGCACCGGCGTGGCAGCCAAGCAGGATCGTCAGCAGTGCCGCTGCCGCTTTCCTCCAATCGAATCCCATCGCTGCCTCCCTGGATTGTCGCTCTTCCTGGTAGATCGGCTCGAGAACCGTGTTGCACCGCGAGGTCCCATTTTCCGCGTCCGCCGCGGGTGCGGTGCCAGGCAAGATAGAGAGCGCCCGTCCCTGACCCACCGGCGGGCTCGCGGCGGCCGCGTTATTCACGGTGGGTCGGCAATCCGGTGGGTAGCCCGAATCCGCCCGCATCGCGTTCGACCGACTTGCCACCGTACAATGCGGCGCCCTGCCGACGCGGGCCATCCACAATTTACGTCTTTCCGAAGTTCCCGTCAGCAGGAGTCGGAATCGTCGGGCCAGTCATGAGGGCGAACGACCGGGAATCGGCCGGGATCGACCCCGACTGCCATTGTACCAGCCCACGTCTGACCGACGCTGGCCTGCACGCCGTCATGGCCGGCGAAGGTGGGGCCGGTCCTGGCTCCACGGAATGCATCGCGCCACGTGGGCCAGGAGCGGTCGCGGCGAGGCACCTGGAGAAGTCGTAAGGCGCATTTTCAGAATATGGACGCGCTGATGGTGCCTCGATGCATCTACAGAGACTGCACAGAGGAACCCATCGTCGAACCAAGGCAATCTACAATGTACAAGTCTGTCAGGCCTGGCATTGTTATTTATTGTGCAACGATCGGAACAACCCGCAATGACACACGTCTGAATTCGGGTAGATAGCCGACCTCGGTCCGGCGACGACACAAATAGTCGGTAATATATCGGAATGGTATAATATTGATGTGGATAAACGCGATATCCGTAGCACCAGTGTTCGGGACGCATATTTCCGAACATTTCGATAATATGCCCGCCCGAATCAGACTGTCTTCGGCACGACGAAGCCGTGGCGGGCGCGACTGCCTCCCGGGCCTCCACGCCACGGGAACTGTCGGGTCAGGAACATTAAGACGGTTTCGCAACTCTGCTTTGCATTGAGAACTCCGTAAGGTTTCCGCGCGATACCGCTGGTCCGGTGTCGCCCATGCGAAAATCCAAGGAGCACGCCTATGCAGACCAACCTGCAGACCTTCCCGGAAATCGAGACCGCCACCGTCAAGCCCCTGCTCGACAGCATCCAACTGAAGCACGGCCCGGCCGCGCAGCTCGGCCGGTTCTTCCTGCTCGCCAACCAGGCCGCGAACAACCGCGGCATCCGCCTGCAGTTGCACACCGATCTTGAGTCGCTGATCGAAGTGAACCGCCGGATGCAGCCGTTCTGGGGGGCGCCAATGGTGCCGATTTTCGACCCCGCGCACAGCGACCTCTCACCGGAGAATTCCTTCTGGATCTCCGGGCACGACCAGACCGGCACCGTCGTCGCGACCCAGGCGGCACGGTTCCTCGACCTGACATCCTCCAGCGCCGCCGCGGAACTGGAGTCCATGCGGCTGTTCTTCGCCCGCCCGGAACCGCACCTGGCGGCCGGGGCGCGCTGCCACGTGGCCTGCCCGGCCGCCGAACAGGTAACCGGTCACGTGGCCTATTCGGGCGGGGGTTGGTACCACCCGAAATTCCGCGGCTGCGGCCTGTCGCGCATCCTGCCGCGAATCTCCCGCGCACTCGCCCACACGCTGTGGGACACGGACTACACGTTCAGCGTGGTGGAGACGGTGCTGGTGGAAAAGAACGTGTACCGATCCTACGGCTATTCCCGCCACAGCCCGTCCATCCGGCTCACCGGGTCCTATCGCGAGGACCTCGACCTTGAGTTGATCTGGATGCCGCGCGACGAGCTGTTCGACGACATGGCCGCCTACATGCGCACGTCCGCCGAGAACGAGGTGCGCAGCACCGAGGCGGTGGACACGAACACGTTGCCGTTGAAGCGCCAGGGCAGCAGCAATCGTTCGTAGCGGCTTCGGCGCAGGGGCTGGCCAGGCGTTCGGATGACCGCCTCGACGAGTTCCAGCCGCGGCACTTTGCTGGCGCAGGTCCGGGCGTAGGCCTGCGCCACAAGCCGCCCGTAGCGGTGGTCCGGCTGCTCCCTGATGTCCCGCCCGATCACCGACCGCCGCCAGTCCGGGGTGAAGCAACTGAAGCCGGACCCGGCATACTCGACGATCCCGCGTTCTTCCCCCACCATGCGCACCACCATGGTGCGTCCGCCCAGCGTCGCGTCCCCGAACACGCTATCGAGGTTGCCCGGCAGCAGGCCCCGGCTCGCACGCCAGCGCCGCATCAGGGTGGACAGAGGCGCCAGCCGCCGACTGCCGCGCAGCCGCGTCAACGACAGCTCCTCACTGTAGTAATCCGCGCGCCGGACCTCGCCGCCGGCCGCGGCAAGATCCGCCAGTCGCGCGGCGGCATCCTCGACCCCGGGGATGATCTCGATCCGGTCGGACTCATCCAGCCGCTCGATGACGTAGCGCGTGGCATCCTGCTCCACCATGGCGCAGACCAGGCTCTCATACGCCGCCCTGCCGAGGAATCTCGGGTGCAGCGTGATGCGCGCATCGGTGCGCAGGGTGCGCAGCCGGACGAAACCCATGTTGCGGATCAGGAAACGCGTCAGGTCGAAGTCATGGCTGGCGATGTGCAGGCTTTGCAGCAGCGCGGGAGAGCCGGTGATCCAGCTCCGCCCCGTATCGTCGATGACGATGTCAGTGCTGCTCATGGCGCCTATCCGTGCGCGGCGGTGTCCTGCAATGCCGGCTTGCGCAGTTCCTCGATCAGGCGCGCAAGGCATTGCCGGGTGTTGGGGTTGGAGATTTCCTGCAGGTTACGCACGATCGTCAACACCGACTTGTCCACCGGCGGTTCCACCGGCTGCTCGGCGTCGTCGAGCTGTTCGAAGAAATAGCCGACCGGCACCTGCAGCGCCGTCGCGGCCCGGTACAGCATGGAACAGGGCAGGCGCCCCTTGCCGGACTCATACCGTTGCAACTGCTGGTAGCTGATGCCCAGGGCACCCGCCAGGCGTTCCTGCGACATGTTCGCCAGGATGCGCCTGGCCTTGAGTTGCCGGCCGACATGGAGATCCACCGAATCGCGTCCGGCTGCGGCACCGGCTCGAACTGGGGCTAGCTGACAAACCATCTTGCCTCGATTCCTCACGTCCCGTTCGGTGAACCACAATGGGCCGCCACCGCCCACGCGACCACCGCGTTATAACATCATCATTACGCCACTCAACCGGCGAAGCTCTTCCTGGCAGCAGCCAGCGCGTGCCTCATGCAGGTGGTGGAAAGGCACGAAACGCAACTCGTAATCGCTGGCCAACCGTATAATAGCGGGTTATGCAGGCGTGCACATGATTTCGAGTGAAGTGGTGGGCGGAATGGCTGAGGACCGTGCGGATCTGGACCAGGCCTACGAGCAGGGAAAGCAGGCGGGCCAGCAAACGGACGCCAGCAACCACGACTGTCCCTTCACGCAGGACCAACTGCACCTGCGGATCGCCTGGCTGGATGGATTTTCCGACGGCCGCTGGGCCAGCGGCGCCGAACGTCGCCCTCCACATCTCGACACCTCCTATTACGGCAGCGGCATCGCCAGCATCATGGGCCTGCCCAACCGGGCATAGTTCTGCGATGCGGACGGATACGGCGCCCGCATCACCATGACCACCCCGGTGCCCGCATCACCATGACCGCCCCGCGGGCTGCGCCGCAAACGCGGCCGGCGAGCGGCGCCGCGCGAGCCCCCACGTCTTCGTCGTGCCCCACGTCTTCGTCGTGCCTGAGGATCGCCTCGATCCGCGGCGAATGAACGGAGGGAGGAGTGCCTGCGCCACGGCGACCTCCCGGCTGACGGGCCCCCGCTCGCAGGCCGTAACCTCGCGGGCCGTAACCTCGCGCGCGCCGTAACATCAGGGCGGGCAAACGCCGCTCCCCCGGGTCATGGCCGCCCGCCGAGCCGGCCATCTCCCCCCCCGACAAGGCGTGTTCCGTTGCACCCCGACCCGGTCGTTCCAGTGTCATGGCCGGATCAGGCCCGGCCATGACACCGGAACGACCGGTCATGACACGCAAGACCTGGCCGCAACATGCAGAAGGCGGCCGCGGCATGAAGGATGCGGCCACGACATGAGAGGCGCGGTCATGACGTGAAGGACCCGCGTTGGCGTGCCTGCATGGACATCGCCGGGCCCTCCAGCCGCCACGGCGCCTGCTTCACGCCTGCCCCGTTGGCTTGCCCACCACCCGCGCGTTCGGTCGGCCGGAGTTGGTGACGACCACCGCCACCAGGAGCTCCTGCGCCCGCGGCGCATCCGGGACCCGGATCTCCATCGCATCGAAGTGACTGCCCATCCAGGCCTCGTCCTTGTGGCCCAGCGGCACGTCGATGCTGCTGCCCATGGCGCCGCGTTTCTTGGCGCTGGGGATCAGCGCCGCCCCCTGCTCCACCGCGCGGCGCAACGGCGCGCCGAACCGCGGATGCAGGATCGCCGCGGCATGTTCCAGCGCGCCGTCCGCACCAACGATTGCGGCTTTGCCATAGCTCTGCACGTCGCTCGGCGCGATGCCCAGCGCGCGCACGGCACGCTCGCCCAGCAACCCGCCCAGCATGGCACCCAGGTCGATCAGCTCGGTCAGATCGTCACCCGGGCGGCCGGCGAACGGATTGTCGATCACTGCGATCGCGGCAGCCTTGCGGGTGGGCGGCTTCACGTCCTGCCCGGCTTCCTGGTGCGTCTCTTCGATGACAGTCAGCAATTTACGGATCATGCCGCCAGCATCCGCGACGGCGTGGGCCGCGTCCAGCGCCCCGGTGCCCGCTCAGGCGGGACCGCACGACCACAATCCCGTCATCGCGGCCGTCAGTGCGTCCGGCGCCGGGCCGCCAGCGCCGCGAACGGGTGCGGGGTCTCATCCGGCTCCATCTCGGGCAGGGCCGCACCCGGCGCGCGGGGATACGGGTCCAGGGCAAGGCCGAGTTGTTCGGCGGCCGCTTCGCCCAGGTCGAGGGTACCGCCTTCGAAGGGGAGTTCGTCCTCGGCCTCGGGATCGTCCGACTCGGTCTCCTGCCCCGCGGGCACGAAGCGGATATCGAACGCCTCCTCCACCCCGGCCTCGAAATCCTCCACGGTCACGACGCAGGTCCGCACCACACGGGCCTGCAGGTCGCCGTGGGCCTCGATCGCGTCGGGGCCGGTGCGCTTCAGCCGGAACCGGCAGGTCAGCGACAGCACGGCGGGCACCTGCATGCGCCTGGCGAGCGCCGCGCATTCGGCGTCGCTTGCCTGCACCGTGACCTCCAGCCCCTGGGCGCCGACGCGGTCCGCCGGCACCGGGCGATGCAGTTCCGGTGTCACTGCGCCGCCTGTTCCGCCGGCAGGAAATGCGCCTGGCCCAGGCGGAATGTCGCCAGGCCCTGCTCGGCCAGGTGCGCCGCCTGGGCGCGGGTCAGCCGCCCCAGCGCTGCCACCTCCGCCTCGCCTGGCGGCGATCCGCGCCAGACATTGCGGGCCAGGGCCGCGTGCAGCGCCGCCGCATCCCCGGCCTCCATCGCCGCCCGATAGGCGCTGGCGCGGCCGTGCAGCGCCTCCCACATGGCGCGCACCCGCCGGCCGACCGACAGGTCGCTCACGCCCATTTCGCGCAGATTGACGTCCATGTCGCTGAACATGGCGTCGAACACCGCCTGGGCCAAGTCGGGGCCCGGCTCCGGTTCGCGGCCGAGGCGGTCGATCACCAGGAACACGTGCAGGCCGACCAGGTCGAATTGACCGTCCAGCGTGTCGGGCACGCCGAGCGAGTTGTAGAGCCAGGGGTCGCGGGCGGCGGCGACCGCGGCTCCATACAGGGTGAAGCCGGCCCGCTCATACCTGTTGCGGCGAGGCAGACCGAAGAAACGCGCCAAGAGTTGTTTGCCCTTCGTGCTGGAGGCCGGCCCATCCGCCGGATCGGCGTTGACACGGCGTGCCGGACCATGACACCCACACGATACCGTGCGCCGGCGCGGCTTTCCAATCGCCCGGCTCCAGTTGAGGGAATTGCATCGCGTGTCCATCCGCCTGCCCTGGCTTTCCCTGAGCCGCGCCGCCCTGATCGGGTGCCTTTTGCTCGGCGGCTGTTCCCTGCTGGCGCCGGCGCCCCAGGTGCGCGGCAACCATGTGGACGCCGACCAATTGAAGGAACTGGTTCCGGGCACCAGCACGCAGGCGGATGTCACCTCCCTGCTGGGCTCGCCCACGGCGCACGCGACCTTCGACGACAACACCTGGCTGTATATCAGCGAGCATACCCAACCGCGCATCGGCGCCACCCTGGCGGTGGTGAAGCAGAACGTGGTGGCGCTGAAATTCAACGACAACGGTGTGCTGGAGAACGTGGAAACCCGGGACAAGGCGAATTCGCTGCCGGTCCAGGTGATCGCCCGCACCACGCCGTCACCGGGCACCGAGGCTTCGTTCTTCCAGCAACTGTTCGGCAATATCGGCCGCTTCAACGCCGGCGGGCTGGGCGGCGGGTCGGGTTCAGGCGGAGGCGGCGGGGCCGGCGGCGCACCGGCGCCGTACTCAGCCAGCGTTCCGACGCCAACGGATCGATCCCATAAGCGAAGCGTACCCCGTCGTGGTGGGCGGAGGCCCGCCATTCACGACTTTTCTTCGGCGCCCGCGGTAAAGTCGTAGCTGGCGAGCCCGCGCGCGCCACGACGTGATTTGCTTTCATCCCGGGATCGATCGGCGTCGGCACTGGCATTGCGTTGCACCGCCACACGTCAGGGCCGGTTCGGGCCCGCTCACGGTGGCGCACCGGCGGGGCGTCAACGGCCCTGGCCCTCCAGGAACGGCAGCATCGCCTCGGCGAGGGCATTCGGCGCCCCATAGGGCAGCACGTGCGCCGCCCCCTCCAGCACGAGCAGCCGGCCGTCCGGCAGCAGTCCGGTCAGGTGCCGGACCCAGGGCACCGGCGACATCAGGTCGCGGCTGCCGCAGATCACCAGCGTCGGCACCTGCACCCGGGGCAGCGTGTCCTCGATCCGCGCCGTCAGCGCCAGGCGCACCGCGGCGGCCGCATTGCGCAGGCCCGCCTTGGCATAGTCGATCTTGGCGATCGGCATGGAGGACCGCGGTTCCCGCCGGGCATTGGCGAAGTCGCGCCACACCGCCACCGGCAGGCTGCGGCCGCTCGGGTCCGGCGCCGGCGCCTGCAGCACCAGGCGCTCCACGAGGTCCGGGTGACGCGCCGCGAGCCGTGCGACGACGTTGCACCCGAAGGACAGCCCGAACACGGGCGCCCGCGCGATACCCAGGCCGCGCATCCAGCAGGCCAGCGCCTCCGCCATCGCATCGACATCCGGCAGGCGCGGCGACTTGCTGCTTTCGCCGAACCCCGGCAGATCCGGTGCCAGCACGCGGTACCGGTCGATCAGACGGTGGATCAGCGGTTCCATCACCTTGCTGGACACCACCAGGCCGTGCACCAGGACCAGCGGCGGCAGCGCGTGGCCGGCGGGGCCCTGGGTGCGTGCGTACAGCACGCAGTCGCCCGCGGGTGCATGGAAGCCGCGCAGACGCAGCCGGTCCGTGTCCGTGGTTGCCGCCGGCGCCTGGGCCAGCCGCCGCCACCCGGCACGACCCTTCGCCGCCGCGCCGAGCGCAAGCAGTGCGGTTGCGCCCAGGGCGCTCCAGGCGATCCGGTTGCCGGCCTGTGCCAATCCACCTCCTGATCCCGTCGCTGTTGCAGAACAACGCGGGCGCTTGTCTCCGCGTTTGCCGAAAGCCCGCGTGCGGCGCGTCTCTGCGACAGGCGCTGCGCAGGGGAGATGCGGCCCAGGCCGCGCCCACCGCGCCGGAGTCACACAGGGGCCTGCACCTGCGATGGTGGCCCCCTCTGGACAGCAACCTGCCGTGATCGCCAAGCTGGCGCAGATCAGAGGAGCGTCCCCGATGAAGATCATCGACTTGCAGGTTCATGCCTATGAGGCGAACACGCCGCAGCGGCCGTGGCACAGCGTGCCGAACTGGCCGGATCATGTGACCGGCGACGAAATGGTCGCGGCGATGGACAAGGTTGGCGTGGACGGCGCGATCTTCATCTCCTCGTTCTCGATGTACCAGTACGACGCCAGCTATGCGGTGGACGTGCAGCGGGCGCATCCCGGCCGGTTCGGCATCGTCAAGCCGGTCAATCCGGACGATCCGGCGGTGGCGGATGTCATCGCCGAGTGGAAACGGACGCCCGGCACGGTCGGCGTCCGCATCATGATGCCGAAAGAGTCGGGGCGCGACCCGACCGACCCTGGCCTGGACCGGATCGCGCAGGCGGCGGCGCGTCACGATTTTCCGGTCAACCTGCTCTGCTGGGGCAATCTGGACGCCGGCACGGCGCTGATCGACCGCCATCCCGGCACGCGGTTCATCCTGGATCACCTGGGCATCCTGCAGCCGCGCGTGCCGCCGGCGCCGGCCGAACCGTGGGCCGACCTGCCGAAGGTGCTGGACCTCGCCAGGCGGCAGAACGTGGTGATCAAGGTCAGCGGCGCCTGCACCCTGTCGCGGCAGCCGTATCCGTTCCCGGACATCTGGGACCCGCTGGCCCGCGTGTTCGACGCGTGGGGCTTCGAACGCTGCCTGTGGGGCACGGACTGGACGCGCGCCTTCGCCGTGGTGAACTACGAGCAGGCGGTCACACCGTTCCGCGAAACCGACCGCCTGACCGACAGCGAGCGGGCGATGCTGATGGGCGGCGCCTGCGCCAAGGCGTATGGCTGGTCGCCGCGTTAGGGCGACGCGGACCTGCGTGCCACCGGCACTGCTCGCCGGCCGGTGGCAGGCATCCACAAGGGGCGGGCGCCCGTTATGCCGCGGACACCCAGCTTCGCGCCCGATCCGCTTCGCCGAGCGAAAAGGTCCGGATCTCCCCCGGAATCAGGAAGCTGAACGCACTCACGGTCGTCCCGACCCAGCCGACATCCGTGACAACGGCGATCCGCTCCCATTGCGACCGGTATTTCAGCCCGAGCCGCATGTCCTCCAGGATCGCGCCGGGAGCGATTCCCGAGAATGCCGGGCCAATTTCGTAATAGCACCGGAGCTTCTTGTGGGTTGCCAGGCGCTGCTTCACCTCCGGGGTCAGGACGGTGTCGTAATCCTGTCTGGTCACCCGGCCCCGGGCGGCGACCGCGATCACGTTGGTGGGAAAGCCCTCGAGGATTTCGATCATCAGCGCCCCCTTTGTTGAACCGGGTCTTGCCGATCGAACGCACCGCGTCCGGCGGCGGAATGCATCACGGTTTCGCGCGATACCATCTGGATTATGCTGCGGACGCTTGCGTTCCGACACTGGTGTCGCGGCATTGTGCGGCGACACCGCAGCGCGGAGACGGGGGCCCGAGGAAACAGGGCCTGGGGAAATGGGGCCTGGGAAATGGGGCCTGGCGAAATGGGGCCCGGGAAACAGGGCCTGGGGAAACGGGGCCTGGGGAAACGGGGCCGGCGATCGGGTGGCTGCGAGAGAATCACCGCAACGCTCGTGGTGCCCGCAAATTCCGCGGGATCCGGCATTCAACACGAAGATCACGGAGCCGCACGGAGCTTGCGAATCCGGCCGGCGCGGAATCCACCAGCGGGCATCAGTTACCGTATTGCGCACGGCCGATACCGGGCACGCCGATAGCGGGCACGCCGATAGCGGGCACGCCGGTCCGGGGCTTTCGCCGCAAGGCGCCTACGGCTCCCGCCGCATCCCGCTCTCGCCGCGCACGCTTCCATGCGTGTCCAGCAGAAGCCCGCCCGCGAAAACGACATTCTCCGTCATCCCCGCTGCGCCGCCGCCTGCTCGGGCAGTTCCGGCACGGTGAAGTACACCCAGATCAGGTTCGCCAGCAGCAGCCCGGCCGTCACCAGGAACACCCAGCGCAGCCCCAGCACCGCGGCGACGCCGCCACCGGTGATCGGCCCCAACGAACTGCCCAGGAATGTGGCGGACGCCGTCAATCCATACACGGTGCCGCGCTGCGCCCGCGGCACCAGCCGGCCCACCAGCGCGTTCGCCGTCGGCAGGACACCGCCGATGAAGCACCCCACGCCGAACCGCTCCACCACGAACACCCAGTAATTCTGCACGAACGCCTGCGGCAGGCTGGTCAGCGCGGCGCCGAACAGGCAGATCAGCAGCACGCGCCGGTAGCCGATCACGTCACTGCGCTTGCCCAGGAACGGCGAGGCGACCAGGTCCGCCACACCGGTCACCGAGAACGCGAGCCCGGCCAGCGTCGCCAGGCTCCCGGCCTGGCTGCCGACCAGTTCCTGCACGAACAGCGTCACCACCGGCTGCACCGTGCGCACGCCGAACTGCGCCAGCAGCAACACGAAGAACAGCGACACCAGCCCGCCCGACTGGGTCAGCAGGCGCAGCCCGGACCAGGCGGACCGCCCGCGTGGCGCCTGGGCGGGTGGTGTGAAGTGCTCATGCACGAAGCCCCAGGCGAGTCCCATCGCGACGAAGCAGATCGTCGCGGTGCAGAAGAACGGGATCCGGTAGCTGCCGGTCGCGTCGGACAGCACGCCGCCGATCACCGGCCCGACCAGGCCGCCCACCAACTGCCCGGTGCTGAGCCACCCCAGCGCGTAGCCCAGCCGGTCTTCCGGCACCTGGCTCGCCACCAGCGCGATGGCCGAGGCGGAAAACCCGGCGAACGCCCCCATCAGCGCCCGGGCGCCGAAGAACTGCCAGACGTTCAGCGACAGCCCCATCAGCACGGTGAAGAAGCCGATGGCGAAACTGGACCGCAGCAGCATCAGCTTGCGCCCGCGCCGGTCGGCGACACGTCCCCACAGCGGTGAGGCGAAGGCCGCCACGAACGATGTGGTACCGTTCAGGATGCCCGCCCACAGATCGATCTGCGCGGCGCCATGCACGCCGAGGTCGGGCAGGAACAGCGGCATGATCGGGCTGAGGATGGTGAACGACATGGTCATGATGAACTGGATGCCCACCATCGCCCACATCGTTCGTTGCCAATTCGACGGCGCCGCGTCGCGCCCCTGTACCGCCGCGCCGGCGCCCTGGTCGTTCATTCGGCGAGAATCGGCGTGCACCGGCACGCTGTAAAGCGTGGCAGTCCGGCAGATCGGACATGCCGGAAGCGCGCCAGGACACCCGGTGCCGGTTCGCGCCGGACGCACTGTGCCTGCCAGGTCGTACCCCGGGCTCGGGGCCTGCTGTCAATGATGCCAGCCCGGATTCCTTTGACCGTGTTGCCGGGCATTCCCATTGAATTACGGCTTGCTTCGCAATGTATCCAGTACTTGATCACAAGTATTGGGTAACGCCGATACAGCTAAGGGCTCCGCCCGCCGACAAGCAACGACAAGCAAAGCGTCGCGGTCTGTACAGGCATCGCGACATGTAGGGAGTTTACGTCATGCCGAACCGGCGCCGTATTACCCGGCGCAGCGCGTTGCGTCTGGGCGCCGCTGCATCCGCCTTGCCCCTCGTCCATATCCGCACCGCCGGCGCCGCCGGCAAGCTGTCGCTCGGCTTCTGGGACCACTGGGTGCCGAAGACCAACGGCGTGCTGCGCGACCAGGTGAATGCCTGGGCGGAAGAGAACAAGGTGGACGTCACGATCGACTTCATCACCTCCAGCGGCGGCAAGCTGATGCTGACCGCCGCCGCCGAATACCAGGCACGCGCCGGCCACGATGTGCTGCCGGTGGCGAACTGGGACGTGATCAACTACGCGAACCGCATGGAGCCGGTGGACGACGTCGTCGATGACCTGCAAAAGCGTTATGGCGAATACAGCGAAACCTACAGGTATCTCGGCAAGGCCAAGGGACACTGGCGCGCAGTGCCCACCAGCACGGGTTCGCTCAACCTGACCTGCGTGGGGCGCATCAGCCTGCTCAAGCAGCATGCCGGCCTCGACGTCCAGGAAATGTATCCCGACGCCCCGTCCGACAAGCCGCTGGGCGACGCGTGGAACTACGATGCGTTCCTGCGCGCGGCCGAGCGGTGCCACAAGGCCGGATACCCGTTCGGCCTGGGACTGGGAACCACGAACGACTCGATCAACAACTCCGGCTGCTGGTTCAACGCCTTCGGTGCCGAACTGGTGGACGCCGATGGAAACGTGCAGATCAAGTCGGACAAGGTGCGCACGTTCCTGGAATGGGCCAAGACGTTCGTCCAGTACCTGCCGTCGCACACGGTCAGCTACGACGACGCGTCCAACAATCGCGCTCTGATCTCCGGACAGGCGGCGCTGATCATGAACCCGCCTTCGGCCTGGGCCGTGGCGAAGCGCGATGCGCCGCAAGTTGCCGCCGACACCTGGCACTTTCCGATGCCCGCTGGGCCGGCCGGGCGGTTCATTCCGTACAGCTACGCGTTCTACACGGTGTGGGAATTCAGCCAGAACAAGAGCGCGGCCAAGGATGTCGTGCGCTACCTGCAGGAACGCAAACAGGTCGAGGAGCGTGATATCGCCGCCGAAGGCTACGATCTGCCGCCGTTCGCCAGCATGTCGAACTTCCAGGTGTGGTCCGACGTCAACCCGCCGAAGGGGACGGTATACAACTATCCGCTCCGGCCCTGGCACGGGTCGAAAGCAAGCCTGACAGCCTATCCGGCACCGCCCGAGATCGCGGTGCAGATGTACCATCGTGGCGTGCATCCGACGATGCTGGCCAAGCTGCATGCCGGACAGTCGGTTGACCAGGTGATCGAATGGGCCAACGGGGAGGTCGAAGGCTTCCTGCGCTGAATGTGCATGCCTGCGAACGTGCATGCCTGCCGGGCACGGTCCCGGCAGGCGTGACCCGCGGCCAACGGCGCGGCCGGAAAACGCGTTATAGCAACCCGCATTATGTTTGACACACGGTCGGCCGTTCAGCGTCATGGCCCGCGCAGGCGGGCCATCCACGTCTTTTCGTGGCTGCCATCAGCGAAAGTCGTGGATAACCGGCCTGCGCCGACCATGGCGGTGGGTTGCCGCCCAACGGTCGAACGATACGCGGGTTGGCATTACTGGAACGCCGGCATCACCTCCTGGCACAGCAGCCGCAACGCGGTCATTTCCTGCGCGTGCGGCACCTGGCCGCCGCAGTTCAGCTCCATCAGCACGCCGTCCAGCCCAAGCTCGTCCTGCAGTGAACGCAACTGCGCGGTTACCGAGTCCGGCGTGCCGATGAACACGGACCCCTGCAGCGCCTCCTCATAGGTGATCGTCGCCAGACGGTGGGCGGTGCGCGCGCGATGGTCGGCGCCGTCCACGCCGGACCGACCGGCGGAATCGGACAGCAGTGCCGCCTGCGCGCGGTAGTAGTGCATCAGGCTGGCCTCGGCCTCGGCCCGCGCCTGCGCCGCGGTCGCCGCCAGATAGCCCGGCGCGCGCAGGAACACCTGCCCCTGGCCCGGATGTCCGGCTTCCTGCCACGCGGCGCGATACGCCGCGACCTGCGGCGCGAACATCCGCGCATCCTCATGCCGCACGGCAAGGAAGATCGGCAGGCCCTGCTTGCCCGTGGTGGCGAAGGTGTCGGCGCTGGTGGCGGCAACGCGGATCTCCGGCAGCGGCTGCTGGCAGGGGCGCGGCGTTACCGTTACGTCCTGGAAGCGGAAGAACCGCCCGTTGTAGGAGATGGTGGGCTGCGTCCAGGCCAGCCGGATGATCTCCAGCGCCTCGGCAAAGCGGTCGCGGCTTTCGGCGTAGGGCACCCCGTACGCCTCATAGGTCTTCGCCACGCCGCTGCGGCCGACGCCGAAGATCAGCCGGCCGTGGCTGATCTGGTCCACGGTCGCGGCTTCCTCGGCGATGCGCAGCGGGTTGCACAGCGGCAGCACCTGCACCGCGATGCCGATCTTCATCCGCCGGGTGCGCGCGGCGATGGCGCTGGCGATGCACAGCGGCGCCGACAGCACCGCACGCTGCGGGTCGAAATGCAGCTCCGCCAGCCAGATTGCGTCCAGCCCCCAGCGTTCTGCGCCGTCCACCAGGTCGAAGGCGGCATCGAACGCCTCCGTGTCCGTGTGGCCCGGCAGCGAGGGAAACTCGTGAAACAGGCCGAACTCCATGGACGTATCTCCCGCTGTGTTGACCGGGAGCGTAGAACCCGGTTCGGCACCGGGGAAGCCGCCGGGGCAACGCGGCGGCGGGCGGGATCGTTGCCGGACCGCGCGCCCCTTCCTTTCCCCGGGCGGCCCAAGCACCATATCCTATGCCCATGGACGAGATCGATTTCACCGAAGACGAAATCCAGCGCTACTCGCGCCACATCCTGCTGCGCGAGGTCGGCGGCACCGGCCAGGCGAAGCTGAAGGCGGCGCGCGTGCTGGTGATCGGCGCGGGCGGCCTGGGCTCCCCGTTGGTGCTGTATCTGGCGGCCGCCGGCGTCGGCACGATCGGCATCGTGGACGACGACCAGGTGGAGCTGTCCAACCTGCAGCGGCAGATCGCCCACAGCACCGCGCGGATCGGCAGTCCGAAGGCCGACTCCGCCGCGGAGTTGGCGCGGGCGATCAATCCCGGCGTGACGGTGGAGATCCACCCGTTCCGGCTGAACGCCGACAACGCGCTGGACCTGATCTCCCGCTACGACCTGGTGTGCGACGGCACCGACAACTTCCCCACGCGCTTCCTGGCCGCGGATGCCAGCGTGCTGGCCCGGCGTACGCTGATCTCGGCCGCGGTGCTGCGCTTCGACGGCCAGTTGTCGGTGTTCAAGCCGCATGAAGGCGGGCCCTGCTACCGCTGCCTGTATCCCGAGCCGCCGCCGCCCGGCATGGTGCCGAGCTGCAGCGAGGCCGGCGTGTTCGGCGCGGTGACGGGGGTGATGGGCACGCTGCAGGCAACCGAGGTGCTGAAGGAGATCCTGGGCATCGGCGAGAGCCTGTCCGGCCGCCTGCTGGTGTGGGACGCGCTGGCCACCCGCTTCCGCACCGTCAAGCTGCGCCCCGACCCGAACTGCGCGCTGTGCGGGCCCCAGGCGACGATTCGCGACCTGTCGCAGCACACCGACACCGCGGCGCCCGCCTGTGCCGTCTGACGCCAAGCCGCTGGGCATCCTGCTGCTGTCCGGCACGCACGACCGGGCACACTACGCCTTCGGTACTGGCCTCGGGCGCGGCGGCACTGGGGCGGGACGTGGTGGTGTTCGCCACCAATGCCGGCTGCCACGCGCTGTTCACCGACTGGTCCGGCCTGGACGATGCGGCGCGGGACGAGCGCCTGCGCGCCGCCGGGGTGGCCGGGCTGGAGGAACTGCGCGACGCGACCGCCGAAATGGGCGCGCGGCTGATCGCCTGTGAGGCCGGGCTGCGGGCGGAGGGGCTCGACCGGGCCAGGCTGATGCCCGGGGTCGAGGTTGCCGGTGTCGCGACGTTCCTGGGTGCGGTGGGCGGCGGACAGATCGTGTCGCTTTGACCGTTACCCCACCGGGCTGGCGTGGCGTTTGTCACACCGCGCCATGAACTGCGCGAGGCAGCGCATGCCGGTCAGGCGCGATGGCGGCAACGCCGTCGCAGGTAACCCTTGATCCCCCCGCTGCCGTGATACGCTTCGGCCCGCCGCCGTCGGTAATTCCGGCGCCAGTACCACAGGTCGCAGATCGGACCTGGCCGCTGCCGCCGCCCGGTCCCACGCCGCCAGCCTGATCTGAACGCGGCCCGATCGCGTTTGGAACCGATGGTGCGCCAGGCCACCGTTTGCGTAATGACAACTCCGGCAAGCGGCCGCTTTCCGGCCGAATCGCCCGATATATGGTTGTCGTCCAACCACGAATCGACTATATGTTGTGGGACCACGACGGCAGGGCAGATGACGATGGACGGCGATCTTTCCCGGCTGACTGCGTTCAGCATGCGCGCCATTCCCGGCGCAGCGTTCGGCGAGGATCCCTTGCCGGCACGCCCCCTCGACCCGGGCATGGGCATGGCGGTCGCCCGCCGCACCGTGTTCCGGCCGGAGGACGATGAGTGCTTCGGCCGCGTCGCCGACCGCGTCGCCGCCGGCAACATCGCCCTGCTCGGCCGCCGCGACCCGGCCGTGGGGATCGAGCAGGCGCGCCTGCGCAACGCCATTGCCACCGGCGCGCTGCTGACCTCCGGGCGGCACCTTCAGCACGGCGACGCCGAACAGCCGACCCGCAACATGGAGGTGTTCACCAACTGCGCCACCGCAGCGTCGTCCTTCGCCAAGTTCTACCTGCTGCTGAACGGCTCCGGCGTCGGCCGCAGCTACGACGACGCACTGATGGCGGTGGACTGGGCCAACGCCCCGGACCTGCTGCTGTTCCTGTCGCCGGACCATCCCGACCACCCGGCCGCCGGCGACCCCGCCCGCTTCGCCGCGGAACTCGGCATCGACCCGGCGGCGGTGGACGGCTTGCTCGCGCGTGAGCTGCTTCCGTCCCTCGGCGCCGCCCCGGCCGGCGCCGACTACTACCGCATCGAGGACAGCCGCGAGGGCTGGGCCAAGTCGGTGGAACTGCTGGAATCCCTCGCGTTCCAGGGTGCGCAGGACCGCACCCTGGTGCTGGACCTGTCCGCCATCCGCCCCGCCGGCAGCCCGATCCGCGGCATGCAGGGCCGGCCCGCCTCCGGCCCGATCTCCCTGCTGCGCGCCTTCCTCAACATCCGCCGCGAAGTGATCGCGCCGGCCCGTCGCCGCGACCCCGCCGGCGACACGATGCAGCCCTGGGAGCAGGCGCTGCGCCTGGATCACCATCTGTCGGTGGAAGTGCAGGTCGGCGGCGCCCGCCGCGCCGCCCGCATGGCCACCAAGTCCTGGCGCGACCCCGGCGTGCTGCACTTCATCCGCCTGAAGGAGCTGGGCGGGCTGTGGACCGCCAACAACTCCGTCATGGTCGATGCCGAGTTCTGGACCCGGGTGCGTGACGGCGACACCACCGATCCGCTGACCGCGCACGCGGTCGCGGTGTTCCACGAAGCCACCCGCTGCGCCTGGGTGAATGGCGAGCCCGGCTTCATCAACGGCGACCGCCTGGAAGACCACCGCACCGGCGTCGCCCGCGAGCGCCCGGTGGATACCGACGGCAGCAGCTTCCGCAGCTCCCGCTACCAGGTGGACGCCGGCGCCAGGCTGCTGGCGGAACTGACAAGCCGCGCCGCCGTCTCGGACTTCCCCGCCACCACCAACCCGTGCGGCGAGATCACCCTGCACGTCACCGGCGGCTATTGCGTGATCGCCGACTTCGCCCCGTTGCTCGCCTGCCCGGCCCCGCTGGAGGACATCACCCCCGGCGCCCCCGCCCCGGACACCGCGGCCGAGTGGGACGCGCGGGTGGAGGACGCCGTCCGCCTGGGCGTGCGCTTCCTGATGCGCGCCAACACGATGGACTCGCTCTACGCGCAGGAGGTGCTGCGCACCAACCGCATGGGCATCGGCCCGACCGGCCTGCACGAATACGCCTGGATGCGCTTCGGCCTGGCCTTCGACGACCTGCTGGATGAGGCCAAGGCCGCGCCGTTCTGGGCGATGCTGGACCATTTGTCGGAGGCGGCGAAGGAGGAAGGCGCGGCCTATGCCGCCGAACTCGGCTTGCGCCGGCCGGTGACGGTGACCACGGTGAAGCCGTCCGGCACCATCAGCAAGCTGTTCGGCCTCAGCGAGGGCGCCCACCTGCCGGCCCGTGCGCAGTACCTGCGCTGGGTGCAGTTCAAGGGCACGCGCAATCCGGAGACCGGAACCTGGCAGCCGGGCGCCGATCCGCTGCTGGCGGACTACGAGGCCCGCGGCTACCCGCTGCGCGAACTGCGCACCTTCCCCGGCATCACCGTCGTCGGTTTCCCCACCGTGCCGCTGATCATGCGGCTCGGCCTGGCGGACCGCCTGGTCACCGCGCCGGATGCGTCCCCCGAGCAGCAGTACCGCTGGCTGCGCCTGCTGGAGCGCTACTGGATCGGGGCCGACCAGGGCAACCAGGTCAGCTACACGCTGAAGCTCTACACCGACCGCCACGACCTGGACGGGTTCCGCACCATCGTGCTGCGCGAACAGCCCGAGATCCGCTGCTGCGCCATCCTGCCCACCCGTCCGGACCACGCGCTGGGCTACGAATACCTGCCGGAAGAGGAAGTCCCGGCGGACGCCTTCGCCGAGCTGGTCGCCGCGATCGACGCAGCCGAGGCGCGCGAGGCGGTGGACATGGCCCACCTGCAATGCGCCAGCGGCGTCTGCCCGATCTGACCCCGGCGGGGGTACTCTGAAGGCAGCGCTGTTTTGCCGGTTCACATGCACGGTGATGGTCGGCGTTCGAGGCTGTAATCCAATCCGGTTTTTTTCGCTGGTCGGCCAAGGTGTTTCCCCCGCCGGCTGGCCGTCGAAAGAAATCAGGTGATCGGGTCACAAGCTGGCGGCGGGCACACTGCCCTTCGGGCCTGGTTGGATCAGGCAATGTTGTTGGGCAACGTGGTTGCCTGCTTCACCAGGCATCATCATCATCGGGGAGGGTGCCCGATGCCGTATCATCGAACGGAAGGGCCGATTGGGGGTCCTCCGGTGGCAATGGCAAATCGGAAAGCTGGACGGCCCCCATCCCAGCCTCGGCGGCATAGCCCAGCACGTCGCTGTCATCCGAATAGATGGTTATCGCTCCCTCAACCTTGGCAATCGCGGCAATCTGCCGGTCGAATTTGATCTTGGTCTTGCTGGCATCCGGGTTCCCGCCCTTCCGTTGCCCGCGTTGCCTGGCCTCATAGGTTCTGATTGCCGCCTCTACCGCAGCCCGCTCGTCAAAAGGGGCAACGCGGAAACACGATTGCTTGCTGAGGATAGCCAGGTAATCGGGGCCGGCCGGCCCGGCATGAACAAGGCATTCGCTCAAGGCAGGCGTTGGGATGACAATCTTCTCTCCGGACTTTGAGAGCTGGTCGATCAGATATTCGACGCGCTCCTTGGCATGCGGGACGGATGACGGGGTATTTTCATCGAACACGAACAGCAGAATCGACGCATCAAAAACCACCATTAATGCAGCTCGTCCGTATCCCGTCGGAGGTCGTCCAGCTCCGCAAGCGGATCGACGAACTCGTTCCATCCGCTGCCGCTGACGCTTCGTAGGGCGGTCACGCTCTCACGCAGGCTGTCCTTCCCAAGCTGCTCAAAGCGATGAACCCGGAACCGAAGGAGATTCCAGGTGCCATCCGCTTCGCGCAACCATCTGCCTGTGCCATGCACCCGGATCGGTTCGAACAGATGTTTGCCGAGGTCACGAGCTAGGGCGCGGGTTGTGTCGCAGTTCGTGTAAGTGATGTCACCGTTTTGCAGGCGCAGGGGGACGGTTGCATCCTTGCCGCCCACGGAGATCAGAAGGCCGTCTAGCGTCCCTTCCTGGGTGAATGGTCCATAGCTTTGCGCCTTCGGACGGTTCCGGCCGGGGAAGGTCAAAAGCTCGGCGGTCGGGCCTTCCTCGCCTTCAACGAAGATGCGGCCGGTGGCATTGTCATTCGCGAGGCGGGCATCGATTTGCGCGAAAACCTTGGCTGCGTCCTTCGGCGGATTGCCCCGCCGGATATCATCTAAACGGGTGCGGACCTTCGGCACGTCCTCAAATTCGACGCGGGCCGCAAGCTTTGTGCTGCCCTTTTCCAGCCCGGCAAAATGCACGGCATTGTCTTTGCCCAGCAAAGTGGCAAAGTCGGCCATGTAGTCGGCCAGCTTCGCCATCGGAATAGTCTCTGGCGAATAGGCATCTATGTAGAAAATGAGGCGCTTTTCATCGTGCATTTGCGTTGCTCCGGTCCTCTATCATGCATGTATAACGCACGTTACGTCAACGGCATGACATCAGCCTTTTCCGGCGCTTCGTTTTCTCCCATCTTCTGAGTATCGCACAAATCCAGCAGTTTAGCCAACGCACTGCCTGCCCTGGCTGTTCAGCGCACGACTCTTCGCGAGGGCTTCCGTTGGCAGACCCTTCCGCGTTGTGACGGGCGTAGACCCGCCACGACCGAGGTTCGATCGGATCACGGGCACCTTCGCCGACCATGACTGTGTTAAGGCAAAGCCGTTGGATACGACCCGATACAGACCTGTGGGCAAACTCCGAACGCCGCCCCCTCAGAACCCCACCGCCGCCGCGGCCTTCGCATAACCCACGCGCCGCTGCGGCGGCACCGGATGACGGCCGGCGACGCGTTCCAGCAGCAGCCGGGCGTCGTCGTGCAGGCCCGCCTTCATCGCGGCGTCCAGGAACACCTGCTCCAGCACGTCCTGCTGGGCGTGGCTGCCGCCCAGCCGGCTCATGTCCCCCAGCACCGGGCGCATCGTCGCCACCGCTTTCGCGTGTTCGCCGCGGCCATGCGCCAGCACCGCCTCGGTCACCGGCAGGGCGACATCGCCCGTCAGCCGCGCCAGCAGCGAGGGCCCCTGGGCGAAGGCGCGCATGCCGTCCAGCAGGCGCTGTGCCGCGTCGTCGCGGCCGGTGGCGGCCAGGGCCATCATCCAGTGCGGCAGGGTGAAGCCGGACAGGCAATCGCCGACCCGCGCCTCGGCCTTGTCCGCCAATTCCTCCCAGCGGTTGCCGACATCCGCGCCCTGCACTTCCAGGCGGAACAGCATGGAGGCAGCGTTCTGCACGTCGATGTACAGGTCCGGGATCGCCTGGGTCAGCGGTGACTGCAGGTTGCGGAAATGCTGGTCGTACAGCGCCAGCACGCGCGCGGTGTCGCCGCGCTCCATCTGGTACATCGCGGCGTGCCACCACAGGTGGTGACGCAGGTTGTTGCCCTCGCCCCAGTTCTGCGACAGGCCGTCCAGCCACAGGATTCCCTCGCCGCGGCGGCCCTGCATTTCCAGCACGTGCGCCACGGCGTGCGCGGCCCACAGGTCGTCCGGGTCGCGGGCGATGGCGGCGCGGCCGGCGGCTTCCGCTTCCGTGTAGTAGCCGCACTCCTCATGCGCGAAGCAGCGGCAGCCCAGGATGGCGGTGTAGCCGGGCAGCGCGTCGCTCCAATGTTTTTCCACGCCCAGCACCGAGGCCAGCATCACGTCCGGGCGGCCGAGCCAGAAGTTGACGAAGTGGGCCAGGCGGAAGGCGAGGATGTCGTGCGGGTGTTCGTCCAGGATGTGCTGCCAGAGGTCGGTGGCGCGGGCGGGCTCGCCGGCGATCCAGGCATCCAGCGCGGCGACATGGGCCTGTTCCCGCCGGGTGGCGCCGGCGGTCAGGCGGCGGGCGGTGTCAGCGGCCTCACGCGCGACCGGGAGCGTGTCCTGCCGGTAGGCCAGCATCATGAAGTAGCCCTTCAGGCAGTGGGCCAGGCCGAACTCGGGAGCGATCTCCAGCAGCGTGGCCATGCGGCGGGCCGAGTCGGCGCGATAGCGGACGTAGCCGTCCACGGCGTTGTCATAGGCGCGGACCGCGGCTTCGGATGGGGCGGTGACGGGCAGGTCCTGGGCGTCGCGGAACATGGATATTCCCTCCGGCGGGTGGTTTGGCGAAGTTTATGCCACAGGTGCCGGGGCGGTGGGGAATGGCGGCGGGTCTCCGCCGCGGTCGTTACAGCAGAGCGGACAAGCACCACACTCCCGCGTCATGACCGGCCTTGAGCCGGCTATCCACGCCCCATCCGGGCGTGTTCCGCAGCATTCCGGCCCGATCGTTCCGGGATAGATGGCCGGGTCCGGCCATGACGTGAAGGCCTGGTGTTGGCGCCCCGACTGGCGTTGGCGTCCCTCGGCCCAACGCCGCCGCGCGACCCTAATCCGGCGCCAGCGATACCAGCGCGACGCCCTGGCGCACCATCCCCAGCTTGCGCGCCGCGGCGGTGGACAGGTCGATGATCCGCTGCCGCAGCGGCATCCGGTCGGTGATGGTGACCACGACCGAGCGCCCGGTGCTCTCCAGCGTCACCCTCACCCGCGTGCCGAACGGCAGCCACGGATGCGCGGCGGTCATTGCGTCCTTGTCGAACCGGGTCCCGGACGCCGTTCGCAAACCCTGGTGCCAATGCCCGTACCAGGAGGCGACCCCGGTCTCCCCGATCCAGCTCGGACCGGCCTTGCGCTGGGCCAGTGCCGGCGGCGCGATCGCCAGGGCGGCGCCCGCCACCCATGCACAGACCAGGAACCCGGGGAGAATGCCTCGGTGTGCCATATCATCACCAATCATGCTGCGGGATGTCGGACAAACGGATGAAATCGCGGCACAATGGATCGCCACTCAATGCCGTCGAAATGACGCACATTGTTCCTGATCTGTCCACCAGTCGGGTGAACATGCAGCACCAATACAGTGCCGCCGGTTTGTACCGCCCGGTCCATCATTCGAATGATGCTTGCACACCATGCGGGTGACAACCCCAAATCGCCCTGTCGCGCCCGGATGGACACCGACGCCCGGAACGAACAGGTTGCGGCGCCATGCTCCCTGCCCTCCCCGTCGCCGTTTTCGGCGTGCTTGCCGCCTCTGTCCTGCGTGGGTTCACCGGCTTCGGCTTCGGCCTGGCCGCAGTGCCGCTGCTCAGCCTCGCCCTGCCGCCGACGCGGGTGGTGCCCTTCGTCGTGGTGCTGCAGGTGATCGTCGGTGCGATCAGCCTGCGGTCCGCCTGGCGCCTGTGCGACTGGCGCGCGGTGCGCGGCCTGAGCCCCGGCCTGGTGATCGGCGTGCCGCTGGGGGTGATGATCCTGACCGTGTTCCGCCCGAACGTGGTCCGCTTCATCATCGGCCTGGCCACCGCCGCGTCGGTGGTGCTGCTGTGGCGCGGGGCGCGCCTGCCGTCCCGCCCCTCGCCGGTGATCACGGTGGCGACCGGGATCGCGTCCGGCACGCTCAGCGGCCTGGCCTCGATCGGCGGGCCGCCCATCGTGGTGTACCTGCTGGCGCTGGCGCACGATGCGGCGGTGGTGCGCGCCACCTCGATCGTCTATTTCGCCCTCTCGGCGCTGGTGGCGCTGGTGCCGATGACCTGGCGCGGCCTGCTGGACCGGGAGGTGCTGCTGTGGGCCGCCGCCTCGGTGCCGGTCCTCTACCTCGGCACCTGGTGCGGCAACTGGGGCTTCGCGCGCGCTCGGCCGCACCACCACCGGCTGACGGCGCTGGCGGTGCTGACCGTGCTGTCGGTCCTGCTGATCGCCCGGGCGGTGATTGCGGCTACCTGAGCGTGTTCAGGTAGGCAATGATGTCCTGGCGCTGCCGCTCGTTGTGCAGCCCGGAATACGCCATAATGGTTCCGGGTATCATCTTGTGGGGATTGGCCAGGTACTGGTCCAGCGTCTTATCGTTCCAGACGATGCCGCTGTTGCGGTTGGCGCTGGAGTAATGGAACCCCGGCACCGTCCCGGCCTGCCGCCCGATGATCCCGAACAGGCTGGGCCCCGCCATGTTCCGGCCCGGCTGCGGCGAGTGGCACAGGCCGCACTGAACCCGGAACAGATGGGCGCCGGCCTTGGCATCGGCCGCCGCCGCGCGCAGTGGGGCAAAGGCGGTGCCGGCCAGCAGAACGGCGCAGGCGAAACGGGCGAGATTGCTCACGACGTGGCTCCGCAACATGTCGGACACGACCTTATCATTCATCAACGGAAGCGGAACGTGTTCTTTTCGTGCGGGCGCGATGCGCCTTGTCGGCCAGGCGGCGCTTGCGGGACCCGGCGGTGGGCCGGGTGGCGATGCGCGGCCGGGGCGGGATCGCGGCCTGCTGCACCAGCCGGACCAGCGTCTCCAGCGCCGCGGCGCGGTTGCGGTCCTGGGTGCGGTGACGCTGGGCGGTGATCAGCAGCGCGCCCTCGCGGGTCAGCCGCCGCCCGGCCAGGCGCCGCAGCCGGACCAGCACCGCGTCCGGCAGGCCGGTGCGCGCCAGGTCGACGCGCAACTGCACCGCGGTGGCCACCTTGTTGACGTTCTGCCCGCCGGGACCGGAGGCGTGGACGAAGCTTTCCTCGATGGCGCGCTCGTCCAGCGCCAGACCGCGGCCGATGGCGATCATCGGGGCCTCTGCGGGGTGCGGGGCGGCATGGTCAGGCGAAGCCGTAGAACGCGGCTGCCGTGCCGCCGAGTACCGCGTCGCGTTCGGGGTCGGAGAGGTCGGCGAGCAGGGTGAGGGCGGCGT
Source organism: uncultured Alphaproteobacteria bacterium (assembly GCA_963721065.1). Lineage (GTDB taxonomy): Bacteria > Pseudomonadota > Alphaproteobacteria > Acetobacterales > Acetobacteraceae > CAWBLP01. Next base: position 495,945 of record CAVRHO010000002.1, on the reverse strand, counting down.
CGCGCCACCTGGCATAGCCGCCGGCGAGGTTCACCACCGGCCAGTCGCTGCCCCACATCAGCCGCTGCGGCCCGAAGCAGGCCAGCAGGTGGTCGGTGTAGCGGCGCAGATCGTCCACCTGCCAGTCGGGCTTCGCCTCGGTGACCAGGCCGGAAAGCTTGCAGACTGCGGGGGTTTGCCGAGCGACGCGGGCGATCTCGTCGGCCCAGGGCTGGAAGTCGCCGGCGGCGATGGCGGGCTTGGCGCCGTGGTCGATCACCACCGGCAGTTCGGGGTGGCGCGCGGACAGCGCCGGCAGGACGCGCAGGTGGCGGGGCTGCACCAGCGCGTCGAAGCGCAGGCCGGCCTGGGTCATGGCGGCCAGCGCAGGCTGCACCTCCGGGCGCAGGATCCAGCCGGTGTCGGCGATGTCCTGCAGCATCGGCCGCAGGCCGACCAGAAGCGGGTCGTCGGCGAGGGTGGCGATGCGGTCCGGCGCGTCGCGGGCGGCCAGGTTTTCCCAGCCGACCACACCGCGCACCAGGCCCTCGGCGTTGCGGGCGACGTTCAGCAGGTAGGCGGTTTCCGCCTCGGTGGGGGCGGCCTGGACCAGAACCGTGGCGGCGATGTCGCCCAGCAGGGGGCGGAGATCGGCCAGGCGGTAGTCGCGGTGGAGCGGCGAGTCCGGCTTCAGCCAGCCGTAGTCGCCGCGGCCGATGCGCCAGACATGGTGGTGGGCATCGACGCGGATCATGGGGGCACCACGCCCTTGGTCAGCAGGATGTTGCCGTAGAAGCGGCGCTCGCCGGTCTGCACCAGGGCGAAGGCGGTCGCGGCGGCGGCGTAGAAGGCGTGGCGTTCCATCGCGGTGGGCTGGGGCGCGTTGTGGCGGCGGAGGACGTGGGCGAAGTCGCCCACCACGTCGGGCACGGCGGCGGGGTCGTTCACCACCTGCATCACCGCGACCGGGTCCGGCTCGAAATCGTCGATCGGCAGCAGGCTGAGCACCGCGTCCAGCGCGGCCGGGGCGGTGGCGGCGGGCAGCGTGATCAGCCGGCGGGCGTGGCTGGCGGCCGGGAAGTTCGCATCGACGATGGCGATGCGGTCGCCATGGCCCATGCTGGCGAGCGCGTGCAGCAGGTCCGGCGTCAGGAGGGGATCGATGCCCTTCAGCATGGGGCCAGATTGGCAGCCCGGCGGGCGGTGCTGTCAACCGGCGGCGGCGCGATCAACTGGTGACGTCGGCGGGCGGTGGGGACAGGGCCGGCGCGGTGGATGGCGGCGCGCAGCAGGTAGTCCAGCGGCACCCTGGCGTCCTTCGGCACTGCAACAAGGCTCGTGTTTCGCTGGGTGGCGGAATGAAGGTCGTTGGAAGGAGTTGTTGCATCCGCCGTTCGACCCCTTCTGCGAGCAAATTCCTCGCGACGGCAACTCCGTCTGGGCACTGCGCAGCTCAGATTTCGACCAACTACAAAGCGCGACAGATGTTCAAAGTCGCGCTATCGAGCTGATAGCGGAGCTGAACGGCGCGATCTTCTCCTGGTCGAATGATGCCGAACCCGTGAAGCTCGACAGCATCGCCAGGATAGATGACGCGGGGCGAGTCCAATTCTTCTTCTTTGCAGAGGCTCACGAGCGGGCACGAGCCACGGCGTCCCTCTCTGTCGAAGTTCGGGATCCAAGCGGAAACCTCATCTCACCACCTCCTCCCCAGCGATCAGCTCCACAGAAATGGGTCGGGGTTGCCAAGGCGAACGACGATGTTGCTGATATGCTGACCTTCGCCGGGCGAGCAGATAATTGGTTCGACCTCTTCAAGGCCATTGAGAAAGCAGAGGACCTCGTCGGCGGCGAAAGGGAGCTGCAAAAGCTGCTACGTGGATCTGGGCAGGCGTTCAAGGACATGAAGCAAACTGCAAACTCCCATCGTCACGGCGGAAAACGACATCGCCCTCCGGACAGGCCGACGCCGCTTCCCGAAGCTAGGTACTTACTCGCCGCTGTTATCAAGAAAGTTCTGGGTAACCATCCTCCGTAAGAACGAGTTCAAAAACCTCGTTTCTTGGCCTCGGCCAGTGACTCGCTCAGCAGCTCGTCCAGCGTGGCCGGGCAGATTTCCGGCACCGACAGCTGACCGTCGATCGTCTCTGGCATGGCGACAGGGAGTTATCGACAGCTTATGTGTTGCTGGGATTCCGGTTGGCTCGCGCGCCGACCAAAAAGCGGGATCCGTCATCTCTGCGTCCGAAAAGATAGACGTAAGCCTCTGCAGGCACCGGCAGCCCAGCAGCTTCCGTTTGGCGCCGCGCTTCCGATACACCAGCCTCTATGAGGCTCGGCAAATTCCCGATTTCCTCGCCGTGGGCTATGAGCTGGCGTCATACAGATCGCTCATGCGGCCCTGCCCAGCAGCTTGTCCAAGGCGTCAACCATCCCATCCCGACACGTGACGCATTTCCCGGCCTGCCGCTCCTGCTGCATGCGGAAGTCCCACAACGCCCAGCAGCGGGCATCGAGCTTCGCGGTCAGGATTGTTGGTCCGCCGGGCGGTGCGGCTGGTGCCGGCGCCGGCTCGGTCGCCCTGACGAACAGGACCGCAGCCGATGCAGCGGCCTTCGTCATGTCTGACCTGTCCATCTCCGCTCGCAGCCTGGCCATGGCGACCTCCCAGGAAGCTATCAACGTAGGCACGTCGCTGCTTAACGTCATCCGCACGCCTGCAGCCAGCATCTTCCGCCGTCGCCTCCCTTGCGCTGGATGCGGCCGGGAAGTCTTGCCGGGAGCCGACGCTGACGGGAGCCGCCCGGCCCAGCGCGGCGGTTGGTGCCGTCGCGGTCTCCGGTGTTTGGGGATATAGGACGTGGAACAGCGTTTCGACCCGAGGTCGAGCGTTCAGCGTCGTGGCCGGCGAGGATCCTCTGCCGCGGGTCATGGCCGGGCCTGACCCGGCCATCCACCCGGGATAGTCGGGCGCCGCCGCACCCGCTGCGACCCGATCGTCCGGGGGCGGATGGCCGGGTCAGGCCCGGCCATGACCAACGGGCACGGGCGGCGGGCACGCAGGCCGTGACGCTGGATGGCCGAGCCCGGGTCAGAGCCCGGGCACCGTATGACAGACCAGCAGCAGCACTCCCGTCCCCAGGACCGACCTGAAACAGGCGCGCGGCCGGTCCTCACCTGGGCCGGGCTCCAGCTCGACACCCCCCGGGTGATGGCGATCCTCAACGTCACGCCGGACAGTTTCAGCGACGGCGGCACCTATCCCGATCCGGACGCGGCCGTCGCCGCCGGCCTGGCCATGGTGGCCGAGGGTGCCGACATCGTCGATATCGGCGGCGAAAGCACACGGCCCGGCGCGGCGCCCGTCTCGCCGGACCAGGAACAGGCCCGCGTGCTGCCGGTGGTCCGCGCGCTGGCCGCCGCCGGGGTGCGCGTCTCGATCGACACCCGCAACGCCGCGACGATGCAGGCGGCGCTGGAGGCCGGTGCCGCGATCGTCAACGACGTGACCGCCCTGGCGCATGACCCGGCCGCGGCCGCGGTGGTGGCACGCCACGGCTGCCCGGTGGTGCTGATGCACATGCGCGGCACGCCGGCCACGATGAACGCCCACGCCCGCTACACCGACATCGCCGCGGAGGTCGCCGCCGAACTCGGCGCCCGCATCGCGGCGGCGGAGCGTGCCGGCATCGCCCGCGACGCCATTGCCATCGATCCCGGCATCGGCTTCGCCAAGCTGGCCAACCACTCCGTGGACCTGCTCCGCCGCCTGCCGGACCTTGGCGTGCTGGAGCGACCGATTCTGGTGGGGGTCTCCCGCAAATCCTTCCTGGGCCGCATCGCCGGCGTGGCCGACCCGCAACGCCGGCTGCCCGCCTCGCTGGCCGCCGGCCTGTTCGCCCTGGCGCGGGGCGCGCACATCCTGCGGGTGCACGATGTGGCGGCCACCGCACAGGCGATCCGCGTCTGGCAGGCGCTGGGCGGCGGCGGGCAGGTTTCGCTTCCCGGATCGGTTGCACCGGGTTAGACGATGCACGCAACAAACAGCCAGGCTGACGGAGACGGACCTTGAGCAAAGCCAGGCGCCTGTTTGGCACCGACGGCGTTCGCGGCACCGCGAACAGCGACCCGATGACGGCCGGCATGGCCCTGCGCCTGGGCCAGGCGGCGGGGCTGCTGTTCACCCGCGGCAACCACCGCCACCGCGTGGTGATCGGCAAGGACACCAGGCTGTCCGGCTACATGCTGGAACCGGCACTCACCGCCGGGTTCATCGGCGCCGGCATGGACGTAACGCTGCTGGGCCCGCTGCCCACCCCGGCGATCGCCATGCTGACCCGCAGCCTGCGCGCCGACCTGGGCGTGATGATCTCCGCCTCGCACAACCCGTATGAGGACAACGGCATCAAGCTGTTCGGCCCGGACGGCAACAAGCTGTCCGACGCGATGGAGCACGATATCGAGCGGATGATGGACAGCGCGCTGGGCGAGCGCCTGGCCCCGCCGGCCGCGCTGGGCCGCGCGAACCGGCTGGAGGATGCGGCCGGCCGCTATATCGAGGCCGCCAAGGCCAGCTTCCCGCGCGGCCTGCGGCTGGACGACCTGAAGATCGTGGTCGATTGCGCGCACGGCGCCGCCTATCGCGTGGCGCCGACCGTGCTGTGGGAGCTGGGCGCCACCGTGGTGCCGCTGGGGGTCGCGCCGGACGGGTTCAACATCAACAAGGGCTGCGGGTCCACCGTGCCGGAGTATCTGTGCGCCCAGGTGGTGGAGCACGGCGCCGACCTGGGCATCGCGCTGGACGGCGACGCCGACCGCGTGCTGCTGTCCGACGAGCATGGCGAGCTGATCGACGGCGACCAGATCCTGGGACTGATCGCCAGCTCCTGGCGGATGGCGGGCAAGCTGCACGGCGACGGCATCGTGGCGACGGTGATGTCGAACCTGGGCCTGGAGCGGTTCCTGGCGGAGCAGGACCTGACCTTGCACCGCACCCGCGTCGGCGACCGCTACGTGGCCGAGCGGATGCGCGAGGGCGGGATGAATGTCGGCGGCGAGCAGTCCGGGCACGTGATCCTGTCGGACTTCGCCACCACGGGCGACGGGCTGCTGGCCGCGCTGCAGGTGCTGGCGGTGGTGGTGCAGCAGGGCCGCCCGGCCAGCGAGGTCTGCCGGATGTTCACGCCGCTGCCGCAGTGCCTGAAGAACGTGCGGTTCCACGGGGTCTCGCCGTTGCAGGACACGCGGGTGCAGCGGGCGATCGAGGCGGCGGATGCAACGCTGAACGGCGCCGGCCGCCTGCTGATCCGCGAGAGCGGCACGGAACCGCTGGTCCGCGTGATGGCGGAAGGCGAGGACGAGGGCGCCGTCGCCCAGGTGGTGGACGAGCTCTGCGCCCTGATCGCCGAGGTCGCTCGGCCGCGGGAAGACGCCGCCTGAGGCGGGCCTCGCCGGGTCCGTCTGTCGCTTCGGGCGCGGCTTGTGGCTTTTCCCGCCCCGGCCGTTTTGAGCCGCGGCCGTCTTTTGGCTGTCGCGTCCCGAAACGACTTGCCCGGACCACTTCGGCCGGGTCATGGTAGCCCGCGATGCGGGGAGAGAAACTTGCCCTGAGCGTGGTCGGACTTGCCGGTGCGGGGGCAAAGGCTGCCGGCTGGGGAGCCGTCGCGACAGCTTGCGAACTGGCGCTGAAGGCGGCGGATGTCGGGCGGGCGGTCGGCGACATCCCGGTTGACCCCGTGCGCGGCGCGGTGACCCGCGTCAATGCCGCGATCGCGGCGCACCTTCGCGACACGCGGGCGGCCGGTGGCGGTCGGGGCGGCGTGGATGAGACCGACGCCATCCTCGACGCGCTCGACCGGGTGCTGCCGGGCTGCGTGCCGTCGGTCCGGGCGCTGGTGGTCGCGGACATGGACTTCCCCGCCATCCAGAAGACGCTGCAAGCCGGGCTGGCCCGTGCCGAACCGGCATTCTTCGCCCCGGACCGGCGCGGCGCGCAGGTGCTGGCGCAGCTTCTGTCCTCCGCGTTCGACCGCGCTGGCGCAGGACACCGCGTTTGCCGCGGCGATGCAGGTTCCGGTGGCGGCGCAGACGCTGCAGCGGCTGACCGACTTGAAGGAACGGCTCGACGCTCCTCCAGATCACCGTCGATGGCCTGCCGGAGCAGCTTGTCGCCGTGCTGGAGCGGCAGGGCTCCTGCGCAACGCCGAGGGAGCCGGGCTGGAACGCCGCGTCATCATCGCCCTCGCCCGCCGCCTGAAGCCGGAGGAGGCGCTGAACTTCGACCAGGCGCTGACCGAACTCGAACACGCGGTGGACATCGCCTATGCGCAGATCACCCGCGGCCGGCGCGCCTCGAACGAGGACGCCTTCATCCGCGACGTGCTGGCCCGCGTCGCCGAGGCCACCAGCCGCGGCGAATTCGACCAGGGCGCCCGCGCGGTGGACGACGCGCTGGCGGACCTCGCCCGCCGCGAGGCCGAGCAGCAGGACCGCATCCGGCGCGACCGGGTCACGCTGCTGGAGACCGGCATCGAACAGGACACGCTGCGCCGCGACGCCCCGGCGGTCGCGCGGCGGATCGAGGCGCTGGTCGTCGCCGAGGGCGGCGGCGACCGCCCTGCCTGGTCCGCGGCGTTCCGGAAGCGTTGGGACCAGTGGTATGAGGAGGGGCAGCAAAAGGGCCTGAACTTCTCCCTGGAAGTCGCGGAAACCCTCGCCCGGCGCATGCTGGAAACGGCGCAGACCGCCGACGAACGCGGCGCCGCCGCGATCCTGCTCGGCAATGCGTTGCAGACGCTCGGCGAACGCGAGAGCGGCACCGCGCGGCTGGAGCAGGCGGTCGAGGCCTACCGCGCCGCGCTGCTGGAATACACACGCGAGCGCGTGCCGCTGGACTGGGCGACGACGCAGAACAACCTCGGCAATGCGCTTGCGACGCTCGGCGAACGCGAGAGCGGCACCGCGCGGCTGGAGCAGGCGGTCGAGGCCTACCGCGCCGCGCTGCTGGAATGCACACGCGAGCGCGTGCCGCTGGACTGGGCGATGACGCAGAACAACCTCGGCACTGCGTTGCAGACGCTCGGCGAACGCGAGAGCGGCACCGCGCGGCTGGAGCAGGCGGTCGACGCCTACCGCGCCGCGCTGCTGGAACGCACACGCGAGCGCGTGCCGCTGGACTGGGCGATGACGCAGAACAACCTCGGCAATGCGTTGTGGGCGCTCGGCGCAACGCGAGAGCGGCACCGCGCGGCTGGAGCAGGCGGTCGAGGCCTACCGCGCCGCGCTGCTGGAACGCACACGCGAGCGCGTGCCGCTGGACTGGGCGACGACGCAGAACAACCTCGGCACTGCGTTGCGGGCGCTCGGCGAACGCGAGAGCGGCACCGCGCGGCTGGAGCAGGCGGTCGAGGCCTACCGCGCCGCGCTGCAGGAATGCACACGCGAGCGCGTGCCGCTGGACTGGGCGATGACGCAGAACAACCTCGGCAATGCGCTTGCAGACGCTCGGCGAACGCGAGAGCGGCACCGCGCGGCTGGAGCAGGCGGTCGAGGCCTACCGCGCCGCGCTGCTGGAACGCACACGCGAGCGCGTGCCGCTGGACTGGGCGACGACGCAGAACAACCTCGGCAATGCGTTGCAGGCGCTCGGCGAACGCGAGAGCGGCACCGCGCGGCTGGAGCAGGCGGTCGAGGCCTACCGCGCCGCGCTGCTGGAACGCACACGCGAGCGCGTGCCGCTGGACTGGGCGATGACGCAGAACAACCTCGGCACTGCGTTGCAGGCGCTCGGCGAACGCGAGAGCGGCACCGCGCGGCTGGAGCAGGCGGTCGAGGCCTACCGCGCCGCGCTGCTGGAACGCACACGCGAGCGCGTGCCGCTGGACTGGGCGTTCTCGCAACACACGCTGGCCAACGCGCTGGCCGTGCTGGCGGAGCGGCTGCACGATCCGGAGCAGATGGCGGAAGCGCTGGGCTGCATGCGCAACGCTGCCGCGATATATCGCGAAGGCGGCAACAGCTATTGGCTGCCCATCGCCGAACAGCGGATCGGCGCGATCGAAGCGGCGCTGAACACGCTGCGGCAGTCAGGCCAACCGGCGGTGTGAAACAGGGCAGCGCCGCGGAAGCGAAGACATGCGTGGCGACCGGTCGGAGCCGTCATCCAGTCCAGGGCTTGGACGTGGGCGAGGCCGACGGGTCGCGTCTCGCCCAATCCCGCATCGGGCGCTGGCAGCGCGAAGCGGTGCATCCGTGCACCACCGGCATCGCCAAGACCCGGCCGCCGGAGGGGCAGGCAAGTACGGTAAGCTTTCAACACGGAGGAAGAACGAGGACCACAAAGGGCCACGGAGTTGGTGATGGCACCACGGCCGTCGTGCAACCACCGGCTCCGTGGCCCTCCGTGCCCCTCGTTCTTCCTCCGTGTTGAAATCCTGCTTTGCCGCGTCCCACACCGGCCCCGCCAGCATGGCCCCGCCTGCAACAAGGAACCCGCGCGCGCCCCGCCTTTCCCCCTCCCCGCCCAGCGTCTATGGTCCGCCCCCTTCCCAACGGAGATCGACCGCCCATGCGCCCATCCGGCCGCGCCGCCGACGCTTTGCGCAGCGTCACGCTCACCCCCGGCTTCGCCCGCCACGCCGAAGGCTCCTGCCTGATCCGCATGGGCAACACCGAGGTGCTGTGCGCCGCCAGCGTCGAAACCCGCGTGCCCCCCTTCCTGCGCGGCAGCGGCCTGGGCTGGGTCACCGCGGAATACGGCATGCTGCCCCGCGCCACCCACACCCGCGGCGACCGGGAGGCCGCGCGCGGCAAGCAGTCCGGCCGCACCCAGGAAATCCAGCGCCTGATCGGCCGGTCCCTGCGCGCCGTGGTGGACCGCGCCGCCATGGGGGAAATGAGCATCACGCTGGACTGCGACGTGCTGAACGCCGATGGCGGCACCCGCTGCGCCGCCATCACCGGCGCCTATGTCGCCCTGGCCCTGGCCTTCCGGCACCTGCAGACCATGAACGTGATCGCCAAGTCCCCGCTGATCGGCCAGGTCGCCGCGGTGTCCTGCGGCATCGCGGAAGGCGAGCCGGTGCTGGACCTGGACTATGCCGAGGACTCCGGCGCCGAGGCCGACGCCAATTTCGTGCTGACCGACACCGGCGGCCTGGTGGAAATCCAGGCCACCGCCGAACGCACCGCCTTCACCGAGCCGCAGTTCCTCTCCCTGCTCGGCCTGGCCCGCAAGGGCACCACCGAGCTGTTCGCGCTGCAGCGCCAGGCGCTGGCCGGCTGATGGCACGCAAGCTGGCCCGCGGCACACGGCTGGTGCTGGCCAGCCACAACCCCGGCAAGGTGCGGGAGATCGAGGACCTGCTGCGCCCCCACGGCATCGAGGTGGTGTCCGCCGGCGCCCTGGGCCTGCCCGAACCGCCGGAGGACGCCCCGGATTTCGCCGGCAACGCACGGATCAAGGCGCTGGCGGCGGCGCGGGCCAGCGGTCTGCCGGCGCTGTCCGACGATTCCGGCTTCTGCGTCGCCGCGCTGGGCGGCGCGCCCGGGGTGTTCTCGGCACGCTGGGCGGGGCCAGGCAAGGATTTCGGCCCGGCGATGGCGCGGGTGAACCGCGAGATCGGCGAGGCCGAGGACCGCCGCGCCTGGTTCATCGCCGCGCTGTGCCTGGGCTGGCCGGACGGCCATACCGAGACATTCCTCGGCCGTGTCGATGGCACGGTGGTCTGGCCGCCGCGCGGGGAACTGGGCTTCGGCTACGACCCGATCTTCCTGCCGGCCGGCCGCACGCAGACCTTCGGCGAGACGCAGCCGGCGGAAAAGCACGCGGTCAGCCACCGCGCCCGCGCCTTCGCCCAGTTGATCGCGGCCTGCTTCGACCAGGCGTGACGGGGACGCCGCCGCCCCATTTGGGTTCGCCGGAAGCCCGGCCTGCGCCTGTATTGCCGCGTATGAACGTGGCCTGCGCAAACCGATGACGGCGCAGCAGTTCCTCGCGTGGGAGGAACGGCAGGAGTTGCGTTAGGAGTTCGGCGTAACCCAACCCCACCCCGTGCTTTGGCCCAGGTCCGCCAGCATGCCGCCGACCGCAGCGGCAAAGGCCCCTCCACCACATGCGCAGGAGAGCGTCGGCTCTCCGCCCGGATGGTTGCAGAACAGGTGACGACAGTGGTCACGCTCGATCCGTGTCGTCGGTTGCGATACGACACGCACACCTGTCCAGAATTGCACCCCCACCCCGCCAGCCTGTTCTGAACGCGACCCAATCGCGTTCAGAAGCGATGGTGCGCTACCGAAAAGCTTGACCCGACGCGACGTGCCTTGGCACGCATGTACCCATGCGCTGCCATGCCCCTTCTCTGCGTCGAATCGTGTTGAGTGGGATGTTGCTCGTCTGGGGCGGCAGCGTGTCCTGGGCGCAATCGGGGTCGCAGCCGGGGATGGAACACCTCCCGATGCAGTCGCGGCGCGCGCCGGAACATACGCCGCACCCGCCTCCGGTGGTCAGGTCGTCCACCACCGCTCCCCGCCGCAAGCCGGACGCCCGGCACGCCCACCCGGCGGCCCATCCGCAGCACCCCGGAAAGCCGGAGGCGAAGCACGGCACCACCCCGGCGGCGGAGCCCGTCGCGACGCACGCGGCAAAGCCGCCGGCGCCCGCGGAGGCCGACAAGGGCACCAGCACCGGCCTGCCGCTGCCGCGATTCGCCGCGCTCCGCACCGACGAGGTGAACATGCGGGCCGGCCCCGGCATGCGCTATCCCATCGAGTGGCGCTACCAGCGCCGCTACCTGCCGGTGGAGATCGAGCGCGAGTTCGACGTCTGGCGCCTGGTCCAGGCCCCCGACGGCGCACGCGGCTGGGTGCACCAGGCCACGCTGACCGGCCGGCGCAGCTTCCTGGTGCAGCATCACGACGCCACGATCCGTGCCGAGCCGCGCGATGATGCGGAAGCGGTGGCGATCCTGAAGCCGGGGGTGGTCGGCCGCATCCGCTCCTGCGCCGCGAAATCCGACTGGTGCCGCGTCTGGGTGGGCGATTACGGCGGCTATCTGCGGCGCCAGGCGTTCTGGGGCACGCTGCCGCATGAGGCGATCGAGCCGTAATCCCCCTGCCGCACGCACGGAGCGATTGGCGCGGACCGCCATCCGCGCTAGCGTCCCGCCATGGACAAGGATGTACCTCGCGCCCACCACGACCTGGGAGGCGCCGCGAAGTTCATGTGCGAGCCGGTGGACACCGAGCCGCATGCCCTGACCGATTTCGACAAGGAGGTCGATGCGATCCGTGGGATCCTGGGCGCCAAGGGCGTGATGACGGTCGATGAACTGCGCCGGGGGATCGAGTTCCATCCCGGAAGCCGAATACCACCGGCTGAGCTATTACCGGCGCTGGATCCGCTCGATCACCGACAACCTGCTGCGCAAGGGCGTCATCACGGAAGACGAACTGCGCGCCGCGCTGGAGGCCGGCTGATGTTCGCCCCGGGCCAGCGCGTGCGGGTGAAGGACGACTGGCCGGAAACCCGCGGCCCGTGCCACATCCGCACGCCGCACTACATCCGCGGCCTGCAGGGCACGGTGGTGCGTCCGCTGGGCGCGTTCGCCAACCCCGAGGACCTGGCCTTCGCCCGCCCGGCCCCGCGCCGCGACCTGTACCATGTCCGCTTCGAGCAACCGGCGATCTGGCAGGAAGGCCATCGTGGCGACGAGGTCGTAGTGGAAGTCTTCGAACACTGGCTGGAGCCCGCGGCATGAGCCTGCTGGAAGCCGACAGCGAAAAGCTGCTGAACGCGGTGCGCGCGCTGCTGATGCAGAAGGGCATCGCCTCGCCGGCCGAGATCGCCGAGCGTATCGCGATCACCGATAGCGCCAACCCCGGCCAGGGGGCGCGGATGGTGGCGAAGGCCTGGACCGATCCGGCCTACAAGGCGCTGATGCTGGAGGACGGGTCCAAGGCGGCGGAGGCCCTGGGCATTCCCATGCGCGGCATGCCGCCGCTGGGGGTTCTGGAGGATACGCCGGACCTGCATCACCTGGTGGTCTGCACGCTGTGCAGTTGCTACCCACGCGCCGTGCTGGGCTATCCGCCGTTCTGGTACAAGTCCGCCGCCTACCGCGCCCGTGCGGTGCGCGACCCACGCGGATTGCTCACCGAGTGGGGCACGGTGCTGCCGGACAGCGTGAAGCTGCGCGTGGTGGACTCCACCGCGGACTACCGCTGGATGGTGCTGCCGCTGCGCCCCGCCGGCACCGAGGGCTGGGATGAGGACCGGCTGGCGTCCGTCGTGCACGAGGGCGACATGGTCGGGGTGACCATTCCGGCGGTCTGACGGTTTCGTTGCTTCGGAAACGATCGGGCATTCCTGTCAGTGGCCTGGATATCCGGCGGGCCTGCCGGCGCCACCCCCTCACTGTCGCCACCCGTCGCCGCGGCGGCCCCGCCCGTTTGCGGCGCATGTGCCATTCCGGGTGTGAAACCCGGCCGACGGCATCCCGTTGACGCACATGGCCGCGGCCCTCGGCCACGCGATTCGCTTCGTTGAGACCGACGCCGTCTGCCGGCTTTTCGTGATAGGAGTCCAGGGCGTACGATGGCCAATCCTCACCGCCTCGGGACCACCTTCCAGCGCCCGGTTTCGTCACGCACGGGCCGCGCTGTCTCGCCTCTTCGAACGCCGGAAAAGACGGCCCCTGTTGCAGACCACCTTCGGGCGATCGGCCGCTTTCTCTGATGATTCTCCGGCACGATCACTGGCGAAATCGGGCATGCCCGCGTTGCACCGATCCATCCGCCATCGGTCTGCTCAGCTCGCAGCAATTGGAAACAGAACCGCAGCGGGTTCGATGACCCGGCGGGCTGGTAACCAACGCGGCGAACGCAACGCCAGCCAGTCCTGCCTTCGGAATCTGCAATCGAACCGAACGACGGAAGCCGCAGGACCCGTGCAAGCGCAAGGAGGTGCAGTCCAATGCCGGAACTACCGGACGTGGAACTCTACAAACAGGTAGCCGAACGTGGCTTGCATCGGCATGTCGCCCGGGTGGCCGTGCCCGACCCGGGCAGCCTGAAGGGGCTGGCGCCGGAAGCGGTGCAAGACCGGCTGCAGCATCGGACGCTGCATGCCGTCCGCCGCCACGGCAAGCTCCTGTTCCTCGAGTTCGCGAACGCCATCACGCTTGCCATGCATTTCGGCACCAACGGCGCCCTGCAGTACGTCACCAACAGCCAGCCGGAGCCGAAATTCGTCCGCATAAGCCTGGAATTCAAAGGCGGCGACCGGCTGGCCTACATCAACCCGCGACGAATCGGCCATGTCCAGGCGGTTGACGGCGCCGACGCGTTCATCGCCGAAGCGCATCTCGGCCCCGACGTGCTCGATCCCGCCTTCACCTTTGCGGACTTCACCGGCGCACTCACCGGCAGCCGCCAGACCATCAAGGCCCTGCTGATGGACCAAAGCCGCATGGCGGGAATCGGCAACATCTATTCCGACGAAATCCTGTTCCAGGCGCAACTGCATCCCGCCGCGGTCGCCGCGCGCCTGGACGAAACAGCGCTGCACAGGGTGTTCGATGCCACCCGGTCGGTGCTTCACACCGCAGTCGCCCGCGGTGCGGGGGCAGAGGGCTTCACCGACCGGTTGCCGCAGGACTTCCTGCTGCCGCAGCGCCGGGCAGGCGGACAATGCCCGCGCTGCGGGACAGGCATTCGCTCATCCAAGGCCGGCGGTCGCACGGCATACTACTGTCCGAACTGCCAGAAGCCTCCCTAGCCGGACCGGCCCCGCCGCCGCGTGGCAGGCTTCCGCCACCGCCCGCGACGGCCCGCAGCCGGTTCAGCCGCGGTCGGCGGGCCGCGCCGATGAACCAGGCGAGCGCCCCAGGGCCTCGTCGCGGCCGCGGCGCAGCAATTCATCGACTGTCTCGAACGACGGGGGGGCGTCGCCGCCTTTTTTCTCCAGCTTGCGGGCCAGGGCGCGCACCAGATCGGATCGCGCAACGATGCCGACGATCGCGTTGTCGCGCAGAACGGGAACGCGCTTGATACCCTTGCTGTGCATCAGCGTGGCGATCTCGCGCGCCGGCATCCCCTCGGTCACGGTCACGGCGCCGGGATGCATGACAGCCTTCACCTTGTGCTGCTCCGCCCGGATCCCCTCAAGAAAGCTCGGCGCCAGCGCGAAACCGTCTGCCAGCATGTCCAGCCACCGCATCTGCTTCGCGCTGTAGCCTTCGTGCCACCGAACCAGGTCTCCCTCGCTCAGCATTCCGACAATGGCGCCGGTCTCGTCCACCACCGGCATGCCACTGATCCTGCGGGAGGCCATCACTTTCACGGCCTCGATCAGCGACGTTTCCGGATGCACCACGGCCACATCGCGAGTCATCACGTCACCCGCAGTGACGACGTCTTCGTCAAGCATCAAGTCACCTCCGCTTACCAGCGATACCAGCGTGCCTGCCGGTCTGCTCCGACAACCTATCAGGGTCCGCACGGAAATGTTTGATCCAAATCAACGGATGGTTTCGAGGCGGCCAGCGCGGGGGCCGGAGGACGGATTGCAGGGCGGGAGGCCGGAGGACGGATTGCAGCGCGTCCGTCCGACCACGCGACCGCGACGGCACGCGCGCGCCCGGGGGCGTGCACCGGGGGGCGTGCACCGGGGGGCGTGCACCGGGGGCTGTTGCGACCATAGCCGCAATCGGCGGCTTCGTGTAATGGCTCGGTCAAAATTGTACCAGGTCATTCGACATGCCACGCAACAGAGAGGACGTCCCGACGCCGGAGGAGAAGCTGCCCGAGCCCATCGCCTGGCGCCCGGCCCTGCCCCGCCGCAAAGGCGCAACCAAGCAGCGCCTGCTGACAGATCGGATCATTGCCGACGTCGAGTCGGGCGTGCTGCCGCCCGCCGCCCGTATGCCCACGCACCGGGACCTGGCAGCCGAACTTCGGGTTTCGGTGCAGACGGTCAGCGCCAGCTACAAGGAGGCGGAACGCCGCGGCTATCTGCGCGGCGAAATCGGGCGCGGCACCTTCGTGCGCCGCCGGGTGACCGAGCAGGCCGACCGCTTCATGCTGGACCGGGAACCCGGCGAGACGGCCGACCTGTCCATCATCCGCGCCGCCTACACCGAGGCGCATGAGGAGGCGTCCCGCTGGGCCATGGCGCGCCTGATGGAGGCCAACAACAGCACATTCATGAGCCGCTGCCGACCCATCGCCGGGCTGGAGCGGCACCGGGCGGCGGCACAGACCTGGCTGCGCCAGCTCGGCGTGGACGCGGACCAGGATCGCATCCTGATCACCAACGGTGCCGCCCAGGGTATCTTCCTGGCGGTGGCGGCTGTGGTGCGTCCCGGCGACGTGGTGCTGACCGAGAACCTGACCGATCACGGCATCATCGGCCTGGCCAGCGTCCTGGGCTTCACCCTGCGCGGCCTGCCCACCGACGCCGAGGGGATCCTGCCGCACGCCTTCGCCCAGGCCTGCGCCACCGGCGATGTGACGGCACTGGTGATGATCCCTTCGCTGGGCAATCCCACCAGCCATGTGGCGGGCGCCGCCCGTCGCCGCCAAATCGCCGGAATTGCCGCCCAGTATGGGGTGTTCGTCATCGAGGACGAGGTCTTCAAGCCGCTGCTGGAGGAGACGCTGCCCGCGTTCTGCGATCTGTTGCCGGAACTTGGCTTCTTCGTGACCAGCTTCACCAAGAGCGTCATGACCGGGCTGCGCGTCGGCTACCTGGTGGTGCCGCCGGCCTACAGCATCCGGGTTGCCAGCATCCTGCGCGTGACCGCCTGGAGCGCCACCGACCTGCCGGCCGAGATCGCGTCGCTGTGGATCGAGGACGGCACCGCCGCAGACCTGCTGCGCATCCAACGCCAGGAAGCGCAGGCACGCCAGGAAATCCTTGCCCGCACCCTGGGCCCCCATGTCGCCGCAACGCACCCGTCCTCGCTGTGCGCCTGGATGCGCGTGCCGGAGCACTGGAACGAGTCGGCACTGGTGCAGACGCTCGCCCAGCGCGGCGTGGCGGTGACGTCGTCGGATCCGTTCCGGGTCGGCGACCGCGACGGCGGCGGGATTCGCATCTGCCTGGGCGGCCGGTTGTCGCAGGCGGCCCTGTCCGAAACGCTGGATTCCGTCCGCATCACGTTCGAGCAACTGCCGCCGGTGGTTGCCGCCGCGCCGATTGCCTGAGCGCGACCGGGAATCTTCGTTCCAGGTCCAATTTTCAGATTGACCGGGTACAACGGGATCGACACCATCCGGCAGAATACTTGCCGGATGCAGGTGAGGCGTGATGACAGGCGGCAATTTGGCATTTGTACTGCCGAGTCTGATTGACCTCTCCGCCATACGGGCGGCGCGGGTCCGCACCACGGGGCACATCGTCCCCACGCCGCTTCGGTACGCGCCAGCGCTTTCGCGGGCCGCCACGCCGGTTCACCTGAAACTGGAGAACCGGCAGACCACCGGCAGCTTCAAACTGCGCGGCGCCGCCAACGCGATACTGGCCATGCCGCCCGCCAGGCGCGCCCGTGGCCTTGTCACCGCGTCCACCGGCAATCATGGGCGCGCGCTGTCCCATGTCGGCCGCTCGCTGGGCGTGCCCGTGACGGTCTGCATGTCCCGGCTGGTGCCGGACAACAAGATTGCCGCGGTGCGGGCCCTGGGCGCGACGGTGCGCATTGTCGGCAGCTCGCAGGACGATGCGCAGGAGGAAGTCTGCCGCCTTGTCCGGTCCTCAGGCCTGGTGGAAATCCCGCCCTTCGACCATCCGGACGTAATCGCCGGCCAGGGCACGCTGGGGCTGGAGATCGTCTCGGCTCTGCCCGACGTGGCCGTGGTTCTGGTTCCGCTGTCGGGCGGTGGCCTGGCCGCCGGAGTCGCCACCGCGATCAAGGCGCTGCGGCCGCGGACGCGGGTGATCGGCGTGTCGCCGGTGCGCGGTGCCGCGATGCAGGCCAGCCTGGCCGCGGGGCATCCCGTCCTCGTCGAGGAACTGCCAACGCTCGCCAATTCGCTCGGCGGCGGTATCGGCCTCGACAACAGCTACACCTTCGCCACGTGCCGCGATCTTCTGGACGACGTCATCTGCCTGACGGAGGCCGAGATCGCTGCCGGCATCCGTCACGCGGCATTGGTGGAGGGCGAGACGGTGGAAGGCGCCGGCGCGGTGGGCATTGCCGCCCTGCTGGCGGGAAAGCTCCATCCGGATGGTCCGGTCGCCGTGGTGGTGTCCGGCGGCAACATCAATCCAGGTCAACTTACCGAACTCCTACGGCGGGTCTGATGCACAACGTTCCTGCTTCGACGAATCCCCGTCTGCGCCGCATGGCGCAGGCATTCTGGCGGGTTGGCTGACGCACATGCTCCAGTTCAATGAAGCGGCGCATGTCATTGCCGTAGGCACGTCACCCGGCATTGAGGGTTTTGCCGTGCCCGACGCCATCGTGGCGCGACCGACGCCGGAGCACGCCGGCGTTGCGGGCATTGTACCGTTCGGGCCGGCATCCATCGGCACGGCGGACGCCGTGGTTGCCGGTCTCGGCGACACCGCCGAACGCGCCAGGGCGGCCAGCCAGGTGCTGGCAACAACCGCACGCGCCAACGGTCCCACGCTGAATTTCAGCCGAGCGGAGTACGACCTCCGGCTCGCCAGGACCCGCCGCGCGATGGAGCAGGCCAGGATCGAACTGCTGATCGTCACCGATCCGTCCAACATGCACTGGCTGACCGGTTATGACGGCTGGTCGTTCTATGTGCATCAGTGCGTCGTGGTGCCGCTGGAAGGCGAGCCGGTCTGGTTCGGGCGCCGACAGGACGCTAACGGCGCGCGGCGCACGGCCTGGCTGCATCACGACAACATCGTGGGCTACCCGGATCACTACGTGCAGTCTCCCGAGCGTCACCCGATGGATCTTCTGTCGCAGGTGATCAAGGACCGCGGCTGGGAAAAGGCCGCCATCGGCGTGGAGATGGACAACTACTGGTTCACCGCCGCCGCCTATGCATCCCTGGTACGGCATCTGCCGCACGCCGTGTTCACCGACTCGCATGGCCTGGTGAACTGGCAGCGTGCCATCAAGAGCCACGCCGAACTGGAGTTCATGCGCCGGGCTGGGCGAATTGTGGCCGCGATGCACAAGCGCATCCTCGACAAGGTCGAGCCGGGGATGCGCAAGTGCGACCTGGTCGCGGAAATCTACGACGCCGGGATTCGCGGGGTGGACGGCTTCGGTGGGGACCACGCCGCAATCGTGCCGCTGCTGCCCTCGGGCGCCGAGGCCTCTGCCCCGCACCTGACCTGGGATGATCTGCCCATGCGCGCAGGCGAAGGCACGTTCTTCGAGCTGGCCGGCTGTTACAAGCGTTACCACTGCCCCCTGTCGCGCACGGTGTTCCTGGGCAAGCCGCCACAGCACTTCCTGGAGATGGAGAAGGCGACGCTGGAAGGCATGGAGGCAGGTCTGGCGGCGGCAAAGCCCGGCAATGTCTGTGAGGATGTGGCCAACGCCTTCTTCGCCGTGCTCGACCGCTATGGCCTCGTCAAGGACAGCCGCACCGGCTATTCCGTCGGCCTGAGCTACCCGCCCGACTGGGGGGAGCGCACCATGAGCCTGCGGGCCGGGGACCGCACCGAGTTGCGACCGGGCATGACCTTCCACTTCATGACGGGCCTGTGGCTGGAAACGGCAGGGCTGGAGATTACCGAGACGATCCTGATCACCGAGACCGGCGTAGAGTGCCTGTCGAAGGTGCCGCGCCAGTTGTTCGTCAAATAGCGATGCTGCTGCGCCGGCCGGCCCCTGCTGCGGTGCGTGCGCCGAGCTGTGGGGTTTGCCGGCCGCCGGCGAGCGGTTGCGCGACTGATCTTCCCTTTCCGTCGAAAACGCCGGGGCCTGCCGAAACTGCATAGCCCGGCTGCCCATGGCGAAGGTAACTGGAACCGAGGCCGCATGATGGCCCAAGGGCTCCAGTACGTGACACCTGACAACTTCGCTATGGAGGGAGAGTAGCCATGAACCTGACCAAGTTCCTTGCCGCCGGCTTTCTGGCCGCCGCGGCAACCTGCGGAATCGCGTCCGCGGAATCGATGCCGCAGAGCAGGGTCTATTCCTTCCACTCGGGGGCGCAAGGTCAGTGCCCGGGGCTCGACTGGCACGTGGTTGCCACCGGCAACAATCTCGAGGGCATGATTTCCTGGGGCAACATGCAGCATGTCGCCAAGGTTCACGGAACAATGAACCCGAACGGCCAGACATTCGAACTGAAGGCGAAGGAAGTCGGCTCCGACCGGACGGCGACGATCAACGGCAGCGTCACCACGGATGGGTGGCTCGTCGCCAACATCAATGGGCCGGGCGTGAAGTGCCAGGCGGTGCAGGTTCACTGGTTCACGCCGCAAACCTTCGGCGGCGACTGACGGTTTGGCTGTCGGCGAGGTCCGGCCTGGTTGCGGGCGATAGCGCGCGCCAGGCGGGGCGACCGCCGAAACGCACGACATCCCGGCGTGCCGCGCCGCCCGAGATCTTTCGGGGGCGTGGCGCTCGGCGACGTGGCCGTTGGCCAGCCTCGACCTTGTGCGTGCAGCCGTGCGCGCATTCCACAATTGCCCGATTCCGGCGAGTGGGAGCGGGCTGTTTCCGCGTAGAAGCCTGCAACCCAGGCCGCGGATACATCCGATATCGCGGGCATCCGCCTTCCTCCACATCGGGCATTTAGCTGGAGCTGGCAGCAATGATCCGAAAGGTCGTCGCAATCCTCCTGGTTCTCTTCTGTCTGGGTGCGGTCGCGGGATGCCAGTCGCTGGGGTTCCAGCCCGGAACGCCGTCCACCCCGGGGAATTGGGGCGGCTAGCCACTCCATTCCTGCAAATGCCGACAGCAGACAGGCAGCCGCGTTTCGCGGACCGCAGGGCGTTGCCTGCAAGCGGCCGTGGTATGCACGCGTTCGAAGCGCCAGTGATCCGACGTGAACGGATTGGTCCCACGGATAGGGTGTAACGTGTCGTGGCAGGCGCAGGCCCGCCACCTGATTTACCGCACGCACCGAAGAAGATTCGTGGCCGGCAGGCCTGCCTCCACCATGACGGCGGAGGTGCCGCATCGCACTCCATCCGGCGGCAGCGGAACGTTAGCCCGACATGGAGATGACGACGGCATCACCACCGAGACTTAGCATCAGGCCGGTGCGCTTTGCCTTCAGATGCAGGATGACCCCGGCGTCGTTCTGCAACCACAGGTCACCGGCACTTTCGGACCCCAGCGCAAATCCATAGCGGCCCTGGACGTAGGCGCCCGGGAAATCCGCGATGTTGTTCAACTTGTAAACCTCGCCGGTGGCCTCGAGCGTGGAGGCACCGATGCCGCCAACACCAAGCCCGCCAACCGTGAAGGGGTATGCCTTCCCCTTGTAGTACAGAGTACCTGAGCCACCGCCGCCGCTGCCGATATAGGCGACCTGAACCTGGCTCATATCGACGGTGCCGTCCGGCGTGAGTCCCTGCACCGCCGCCGGCCCGACTTTCATCGCGCCCGAGTCCGAGCACGCAGCCATGGAGAAGAGGACCGCCGCGGCGGTCCCGCCCAACATCAGCCGTCGCCGAGCGAACATTCGCCCCAATATCAGCTCTGGATGGCCGCGGGAAACATCGTCGTCTTCCAGCATCTCAGTCGCACCTCCTGTCCTGATTGCGTCTCACGCGTGCAGCCCCAGCGCCCCGACAGCGAACCGCGGCCCTGGATAGCAGGCCGGACGCTTCGCGGAACGAACGCCCGGCGCTATCATCGCTGACACACGTTAGAACCGGAACGTAACGCCGAAGACCGGGCCGTAGGCCAGTATGTCGAATGTGCGGCGTCCTGTTCCGGTGGGGTTGGTATTGCCCTGGATGCGCGACGTCTTGACAGCCGATGCGCCGGCCGTAAGCGCAATCGAATCGGTGATCGCGTAGGACACCAGCAATGAAGTGGCCCAGCCCCAGGAACCGCCGCCGACACCAAAGCCCTGGCCTACTGCATCCAGCTCTACACGCCAGCGTGGGGCGGGAAATATCCGCCCGCGCAACCCGACCCATGGCTGCACAAAGCTGCCACCTCCGCTCACCCCTTGCGGATACCCGGCGGTGTTTATCGTCGAGCTCCAGTGAAACCAGGCGAACCCGACACGGGCATCCAAGGTTGCCGGGATGCTGCCGATCGATCCTCTTGCAACTTCGTAGCCGAACCCGGGCGTTATGCGGATCAGCGACGCATCGGTATGGGTCTGCACCTGGGTGCCACGGGGCCCGACCACGGTCTTACCGGCGCCCCCGGTTACCCACTGCACGTTCAGTTCACCGGACCAGGGTCCATAACGTACCAGGCCGAAGCCCAGGAACGCGCCGTGAAGGGTATCCACGAGCTGCGAAATCGAGGGGACGCCGGTGCTGACATTCCCACTGAAACCGCCACGCGGACCAAGCGTGACGTCCGTATTGGTCGCAGGCAGCCACAGATACGGCGAGAGCTCCACATTCAGGCGATAAGAGCCATCGGGTGCATATCCGTCATTGGCCGATGATTGCGCGCATGCCGGGCCAGTCACGCAAAGGGCCAGGCCGAGGCACCAGGCAACAATCCCGATCGCATGACCGCGTCCGAACGTAAACGGTGTTAGGTTGAGCATCGCACCTGCCGTCCCGAGAG
Source organism: uncultured Alphaproteobacteria bacterium (assembly GCA_963721065.1). Lineage (GTDB taxonomy): Bacteria > Pseudomonadota > Alphaproteobacteria > Acetobacterales > Acetobacteraceae > CAWBLP01. The sequence goes on along the minus strand of CAVRHO010000002.1, from coordinate 474,271 downwards.
CCATATTGGCTTCAATCTATCCCGCGACCTTCGCGCGCTCGGCTATGCAGTTTCGGCTGCGCTTCGTCATCAATCCGCACTGATGGCATTCGCGCCCTACGGGAAAGCACACGGCGCTGCCGTCGCCATATGCGGCCCGGGTACGACGGCCGGCCCATGCACAGGCCGGCAGCCGATCACAAGGCTTATCCCGACGTCGGCACGGTTTGCGGGCGTTCGATGGGTGATGCAACCAAACAGGCCACGACCGCTGATGCGTTCATGTGGCCGCGGTTATCGCAATGCGCCCGTGGTTTCGGGGCGCCCGTGGTTTCCAAGCGTGGCTTCCGCAACGTGCGCTCAGAACAGCCCCTTTTGCGCCGGCTCGATCGAGACCGCCAGCGCCTGGCTGATGACCGCGGTGACGGTATCGCCGACGCTCAGCTTCGGCAGCATGGCAATCCGGTCGGGGTCGGTAACTTTGACGGTGTAAACGCCACCCCCGGAGGGGTTGATAAGATCGATGGTGTGATCCGCGGCATCGATGCCAACGACGGTTCCGCTCACTTTGGTCACGCGCAGACCAATGCCGCCCGGCGCTTCGGCCGGGCGTGCCATGATTTGTGCGATTTCGTTCGCGCCGGGCCCCGGAACCCCGGTTCCCTGCGATGGCGGCACCACCAGGAAACCAACCGAACGATAGTATCGGGCATTCACCGTATCGCCGACCTTGAGCATGTCCAGGCGAACGGCCGGGCCGGCCAGGACGACGATTTTCGCCCCGGATCCGCCTTCCAGCGTCACCTCTCGCGATTTCGGGTCCAGCGCCGAGATCCTGGCATGGATCGTGACCGCGGCCGCCTGCGGGATAACATTCGTCAGGGTCGGATGTTTTCCCTCCGCGACCGCCGGCGTCGGCTGCATTCCAATCAAGACGCCGGAAAGGCCACAGACTGCAAGGGCGAGCGCTGCAGTCGTGCTGCTTGCGCGCTTTTTCATGGAGACCGGTTCCTTGGTAATGGCGGCACGAGGATGTCTCGCGTCCGGTCGGCCGCACTATGCGTAAGCGGCACAGGCTGCCTCGACCCATCGCGATCCGGCCGGTCCGCCGGCACAACCACGCCAGAATTCGCATAGCGCAATCCGCAGCGGCGTTCCCAACTGGAGGTATGCTGGGCAGTGGCGTTGCTGTCTTTGGTGACAAAGAAGACTACGCGCAGACGCTGAAGGGATTCGGCTACTCGAGATTTCTTCTCGTAGAGGATCGCTGCTTCCGTGCCAGGATGGTGCGGCTTGCGCTGCACCGGATCATCCTGTTGCGGCTGGACGAGCGGCTGGGCCGTGTTGCTTCCTGCTTCTGTGCGCCGGGATGGCGCCGCTTTGTGCTGTCGCCGGCGACGGGACGCGTCATCGTCGGCGGGGTCGAGGTAAGCAGAGCGAGCATGGTCACCTTTGGCGCCGGACCGGTGATTCAGGAACGCACCGAGGGACCGGGCGAGTCTCGCATCCTGCTGGTACCCGAAGACTTTCTTGCCGCGCACAGCCGCGGCCTGATGGGACGCGCGCTCGGCCTGGCGCCAGGCGTGCGACGTTGGCGGTCCTCAACCGGGGAGATCGACTGCCTGAATGCACTGCACGGTGCCGCGACACGGGTAACGGCGACCCGTCTTTTACAGACCCATAGTACCGAAGCGTATCGTGGACTGGAGCAGGAACTGGTTCGGATCCTGGTGCAGTGCCTGACAACAGGCCGCGCGGACAATGATAGCGACGATATGGACCGGCGGGCCGAGATAGTCGCCCGATTTGAAGTCGATCCTGGACGCTCCACGGTTCTCGCACCTTTCGTTGGAAAGGATTTGTGGAATTCTCAATACGCCGATGTCACTGCTCAAGAAATCGTGTCTTGAGCACGTTGGGACGACGCCGGGCCGCTTCCGCCGAATGATCAGACAGCAGCAGCAGGCGGTCCTGCGAGATCAGGAGATGAGGATTCGCCCGTAAGTGACTGGATGATCATGAAACAGGTGCACGCTCCACCAAAGCTGGATATGCCGTCCATAATCAGTGGGAACCAGTACGTATAGTGTTTACAGCGTTTGACCCAGATCAATGTCTTTCCTACGGTCGGGTTGTCTATCCGGATCCGCCTATAGGGAGAATTGGGACGTGGCCACGATTCAGACTTCTCTCATTGACGACCCGGATATGCTGTTACACATGTTGCAGCCTGAGGGCATGCGCTACACCGCTTCCGGGTCAGGCACGTTCGCCGCGCAGTACACGCGGATCGATTTCGAACATCTCCGGCTACAGAGCATCGCCGAAACACGACCGCGCATTCTTGAAGGGCGGAGGTCGCCGGATCGGGCGGGAATCATGTTCCTGTTGCAGCCCTCGGCGCCGGTATACTGCAACGGTTCCGAGATTCGCCCCGCGGACATCGCCGTTCTGAACGCTCTCAGTCCCGCGATATGTCACCGCATAGAGGGGCCTGCTGCATGGGCCAGTTTGTCGTTCAACGTGGATGGGTGGACGGAAGCCGGTCCGATAATGACGGGCTGGAATCGCCCTTTTCTGCCCAATGTCCCCGCCCTCACGCCCCCTGCGGAGCCAATGGAACGCTTGAAGCGCCTGCTGCGGTCGTCCATCGATCTCGCTGGCGATGTCCCGGAGCTGCTGTTGTCATCGGAAGCCACCCGTGGCCTCCAAAATGCGCTGATGGATGCCCTGGTGGCCTGTGTGCATGATTCGGCGGACGGACCATGTCGTGACGCCTGGCGCCACCACGCCAGGATCATCAATGGCTTTCTTACCCTTATCGAGGAACGGGCCGACCGGCCGTTGTACCTGACGGAGATCTGCATGGCGCTGAAAGCGTCCGACCGGACGTTGCGCCAGGCCTGCCACGAGTATTTCGGGATGGGGCCCAAGCGCTATCTGCTGCTGCGACGCCTGCACCTGGCCCGCCGGGCCTTGTCGGTGGCGACACCGGGCGTGACAACCGTAACCAGCATTGCCACCGAGTTCGGGTTCTGGGAGCTGGGCCGTTTTGCCACGGCCTACAGCCGCCTGTTCGGTGAAGTACCAAGCGCCACGTTGCGCCGATCGCCCGGGCGAACCCGGCCCTTGCAGGACCTCGGCGCCGGTCCCATGCCATTTTCGCGGGAGATGGCGATCGCGCCGCACGCCATCGCCGCTCCTTGATGTGAGACGCCCGCCGCCAGCCCGTGTCGCTACTTGCGGCCAAATACCGCAGTGGATTGCAGCGTGGCAAAAAGGAACGCGGTGGTCAGGCCGAACAGGATCATGCCGTTGAGCGCTTCAAGCGTACCCATCAGGCGCCAGTGCAGCGGCAGGCGAACCTGGGAGTGCCCGTAGGTCGTCATCGCGTCTATTGAAAACAGCATTGCGGAGCGGGTATCGGGGATCGCAGAGACGATCAGGTACGAAACCGCCCAGACCATGGCCTCGACGGCATGCAACACGGTGACCGCGGCAGCGCCGAGGGCGATGACAGCCGCCAGCCTCAGCGTCAGACGGCGGCGCCCGGAATATCGCTGCAGCGCGGGGGTTAGCCAGTGTTGGATGGACACCAGGCCTGCCACGTGGCTGATGGTGTTCAGGACGATCAGCGGAGTGGCCCACACCCACACATTGTACCAAGGTGCGACTTCGGCCACCTCCGCGACGTCCATGGCATTACTCCTTCGCAGTTCGCCGAGTTGAGTATCCAACGATGGAAGGCGCGCCGGTGCACCGCAAGGGCCCTGGCCAACCGGATCGCCCTGGGGCAGGCCGGTGCACCGGAGGACGTGGCTGACGGCGGCTAGTTCGCGTCCTGCGCGGCGCGATACGCCTCCATCAGCTTCCTCTTGTCCGCCTCGGTCGGCTTCGGCGGCTCCACGGAAACCGTCAGCTTGTGAATCCGCCCGGTGAACCTGAAGGGAACGGCGTAGTCCTTGTCGTTCACGGGCGTGCCGGTGTCCATGCCGATATCGAAGGTCTCGTCCCACGGCAACGTCAGCGGAACCGTGCGATCAAGCTTGTGGGTTGCGACAACCTGTCCGTCCACCTTGAAGATACCGGTGCCGGGGCGGCCGATGCCTTCAATGTTGTTATGGGCGAGCGTCGCGAAGCCCAGCCCATCGTATTTGAAGTCGTATTCCAGCGTGTGCCGTCCGGGGGCCAGCATCTGCGGACCTTCCCAACGGATCCGCTTCAGGTCCAGCAGGTTCCACAGGAACACCGGCCTTCCCTTCAGCAGATACGTGCCGTCCGCGCAATCCGTTACGGCTTGTCCGCTCCGGGACCGGTCCTGTGATCGACCCGCTGGCGGAAGCTTGGACGACTGGAGGGCAATGACGTCGTCTGGGTGTTCCAGCAGTAGGCTTGGGGGCCGGCCTTGCGGCCGGCGCCCGGACGTTCAATGCGTTGTGGTCGAAGAGTGTTGGCCCGCAGCGTATCCTTGCTGGTAGGCGGCCTGCTCGTTGTTCTTGGTCCGATTGTAAATCAGGCCGCCGACCAGACCAGCTCCGGCGCCGATCGCCGTGCCGAGTGCGGCATTTCCGGCCAGTGCCCCAATGACAGCGCCGCCGGCGGCACCCACGGCCGTGCCGCCTGCGGCACGTTGCTGGGTGGGGGTCATGTCAGCGCATCCGGCAAGGACGGCGCAGCACAGCAGGGCGGCAAGGACGCGTTTCATGATGGTCTCCCTTCCGTCAACGACGACCAGAGCAGGGGTATTTCTGGGACAGGTAAGCGGCGATGGCATCAGACGGAGACTGCTGAAGGCGGCGACTGTCGGCCTGGGCCCATTGGACAAACGCCGCGATGGCGTCGGACCGCGACGGCACCTGTTGTGGCAGACAGAACCAGCGTCGGGACGAATGAGCCGCATTCTCGGCCTGCAACACGCGGAATACACCGACCGCAAAGCCGTGACAGAAGTTGACTGCAGCGGTGTAGTATGGCTCGGTTGTTGCGGCGGAACACAGGTTCACCAGGTCACCCGTGTTCCGCAAAAGGAAGTTGTCGGTCGATACCGCTGCCCGAGCGCTGCCCACGGACATCGCGGCGCAGATTGCCACCAGGGCTGCCAAACGCCGTAGTTGCATACGTGCCGTACTCCTGCTGTCGAACCCTATTCGGATGGCTTAGTGCGGAACAGAAGACCGCAACGGACCGTGCCTCTATGCCGGCATTGCGAAGAAATGCCGGCAGCGCGGGCCTGTCACAGCCTCCTGTCGCTGGCACCTACGAGCTGACGAGCTCGAATTCTACCCGCCGGTTCTTGCTCCGCCCTTCCGCGGTGGCGTTGGAAGCGATCGGATTTTCTTCCCCGTAGCCATGCGCCGAAACCAGGTCCGGCTTCATCCCGTTCGCGATCAGGAACTGCATCACCGATTCCGCACGCTTCTGAGACAGCTCCTTGTTTGAAGTCACACCCTTGCGCATCAGCGCCGGGCCGATCGGCACGTTGTCCGTATAGCCGTTTACGATCAGCTTCCGCTGCTGTGTCGGCGTCAGCTTCCTGGCCAGGTTGGCCATGATCCGCTTGCCTTGTTCGCTGATCTCCCAGCTTCCGGACGGGAACAACAGATCGCTTTGAACGGTGTACTGGATGGCGCCTGTCAGCCTGGCAACCTGTTGCTTGGTGGCGGCCAGTTCTGCCGACTCACTGGCAAGCTGCTGCTTGAGTTGCGAATTCTCGGCTTGCAACGCGTCGTAGTCGCTTTGGGATACGCATCCCGCCAGCAGAACGCTCGACAGCAAGGCGGCCAGCGTCAGCCCTTTCCGAGAGGTCTTCTGAGTGTCCATGGCATGTTCCCCTAAATGCAACCAGTCCGAAGCTGGTTTGGTGGCCAGCGGCTTCCGATTCACGGCTCGATAACCTGGACCCGGGCAGGCAGCCGTGATCCCGGACAGTCCTGCGCAAGACTGGGCATCGTCGCCCCTTCAGAAATTGAGTGTGCAACGGTGCGACAGTGATTGGCTGCGTGCTATGCAGATTCGGCACATGTCGTGTCTGTTCAGCATCTGCGGCTGTCGCGGTGTTAGCAGGCATGCCGTGCCGGGCATTGCGGTCTTTGTATTTTTCTCGAAGGCGGCTGCATAGTCCGGATCGGTCGAGGTCGTTGGACTCGGTTCGAGCCAGGGTGGGCATCTGGTTTCAGGAGCCGGTGGGTGTTCCGCCATGCCGCAGCGGCCGGCACCCTATTCCTGTTTGAGACCAAGAATGTAGGACGTCAGATCGTCGATCTGGTCGTGAGTCAGCTTCACATTGGGCATGCGGTCGTGCGGCGTCTGCAGAAACACTTGCAGGGCCAGCGGCGTTGTCGCCGGCCGTCGTGCGATTTCGGCAAAGGTCGGCGCGGATCTGTCGGACTCCCGTCGCGCCTTTGCGTCCACTGCGTGACACGGGCGGCACCACCGTTCCGCAAGGCGGCGTCCTGCGACCGCATCACCGGGTACCTGCGCGGCAGCTTCGCCCGCCGTCAAGAGCAAGGCGGTCACCAGCATGATGGGCCTGGCCATCGATCCTTCCCGCATGACTGAAGCGGTAGGATCGCACCTGCCCCGGGTTCCGACATTGACTTCGATCAAGCGTCTGCGCGGGACTATGATGTCAACGCCCGCAGCGTCATGGCAACGGCGGAGGATCGGTTCTCGAGTCCCGGCTTCGCGTAGATTTGCTCCAAATGCTTGTTCACCGTGCGCCGGCTCAGACCGAGGATCTCGCCGATGTCACCGTTCGCCTTGCCGCGGGTCAGCCACAGCATGGGGGATGGTGTTTCGCCAGAACGGGATCCTGTCGATCGACGAGCCCACCGTCGGACTGTTCATGCCGATCACCCTGAAGTGCTCCTTTGGCAGTTCGGCGGCGCGTGCGGCGCCGGGGCAGAGTGCCAAAACAGCCAGAGCAGCGAATATCCGGCTGGGCATTCCGTTTACCTCATTGTCTTCGGGCCGGTCGCTGCCTGAGCAGGTTTCATGCCAAACCGTGCTGCACCTGCGAACCCCCCCTTTGCCCCTTTTGCGGATCACGGATTGGCGTGGAATCAGGCAGCGTTGACTTACGTCAAGGGTTCCGCATAACAATTAGCCATACTGCGCGCTTTCGCGCAGCGACACGCCCAGGGAATAGGCGGATGTCCACGGAGCGTCCCCGAAATCGCTGACCATACGTGCAGACCCGTTCCAGAAGGGGCGCGTGAGGATGACCCGATAGCATTGCGCGAGACGCTTCACCGCAAAGCCGATTGGCACGACACTATGGAACGACCCGCCGTCGCGGTGGGGCATGCCCGCATGCCCCACCGCGACGGCGGCTGGGCGGTTTCACCGGATGTTTTCTCCGTGACTCAAGAGCACAGGAGCAGGAATGACGACTTTCAGAGTTGGCGTGGATATCGGCGGCACCTTCACCGACATCGTGTTCCTGGCTTCGACCGGCGAGCGGTTCACGCGCAAGGTGCCCAGCACCGTCGATGACTATTCCCGCGCCATCACCGAGGGTGTGGCGCATGTCCTGCGCGAACAGGGCGCTGTCGGCGACGCGGTCGTGGAACTTCTGCACGGCACCACCGTCGCATCCAACGCCATCCTGGAGCTGAAAGGGGCGCGCACCGGCCTGATCACGACGAAAGGCTTTCGCGATGTGCTGGAGATCCGCACGCTGCGCATGCCCCGCCTCTACGATCTCGGTTGGACCAAGCCACCACCGCTGGTTGAACGTCACCTGCGCCTGGAAGTCGATGAGCGTATCAACAGCAAGGGCGAAATCGAGCGCAAGCTGGACGAAGCAGACGTGGAGCGCGTGGTGCAACAGCTTCTGGATGCCGGTGTCGAAGCGATTGCCGTCTGCCTGCTGCACTCGTATCTCAATGCAGAGCACGAAACCCTGATCAAGCGCGTGGTGACACGCATGGCGCCAGACATGACGCTGTGCATCAGCGCCGAGGTGCTGCCGGAAATCAAGGAGTACGAGCGCACCTCCACGACGGTGATCAACGCCTATGTGCGTCCCATCGTCGAACGCTATCTGCGTGCCCTTGAAGCCGAACTGCGCGCAATCGGCGTGCGGGCGCCGGTGCTGCTGATGCAGTCGAACGGTGGCCTGACCACGGCGCAACAGGCCGAGTTGATGCCGATGAACATCATCGAATCCGGCCCCGCTGCCGGCGTTGTCGGTGTTCAGGCGCTCGCGCGGCAGATCGGCCTGTCCAAGGCAATCGCGTTCGACATGGGCGGCACCACCGCCAAGGCGTCGCTGGTGGAGAACGCCGAACTGCTCCGCGCCGCCGAATACTCGGTGGGCGGCGGCATCATGATCGGTTCCCGCCTGCTGACCGGCGCAGGCTACACGCTGAAAGTGCCGGCGATCGACCTGGCCGAGGTCGGCGCCGGTGGCGGTTCCATCATCTGGACCGACCCCGGCGGTGCGCTGCAAATAGGCCCCCGGAGCGCCGGCGCGCATCCCGGCCCGGTCTGCTACGATGCCGGTGGCACCGAACCGACCATCACCGATGCGAACGTCGTACTCGGCTACCTGAACCCGCAATACCTCGCCGGTGGCTCTGTCCCGCTGCACGCGGACAAGGCCCGCACCACCCTCGCCCGGTGCATCGCCGAACCCCTGGGCATGAGCCTGGAACAGGCGGCCTATGGCGCGCACCTGATCGCCGCGTCCAACATGATGCGGGCGATCAAGGCGGTTTCCAGCGAACGGGCGCGCGATCCGCGCGAATACGCTCTGGTCGGTTTCGGCGGCAACGGCCCGATCTTCGCCGCTACCATGGCACGCGCCCTGCTGATGCGCATGGCCGTGATTCCGCCATCTGCGGGTGTGTTCTCCTGCTTCGGCCTGCTGGCCTCGGACGTCGAGTACCACTTCTCCCGCACCATGCGGGAACTCGTGCGCAGCCTGGACGCAGAGTCGGTGGAAGCCCTGTTCGCGGCTCTGGAGGCACAGGCGCGCGAGCGACTTGCGACAGACGGGTTCCGACCGCAGAAGATGGTCCTGCAACGAAGCGTGCGGCTGCGCTACCTCGGCCAGTGGTACGAGCTTGAAGTGCCGCTGGAGCCCGGTCCGCTGAGCCTGTCGGCCCTGCGCGGCCTGGAAGAAGCCTTCGGGCGCGAACACGAGCGCACCTACGGTCACCGCGCCGGCCTGGAAGAACCGGTGGAACTGGTCACCGCCCGCGTGGTCGGCCGCGGCGTGCCGGACTCCCCGCGCCTGCCGGATGCGCCGCCACTGCCTGCAGCATCACGCCCCGGTGCGACGCAACGGCGCCCGGCCTATTTCGGCCCGGACCACGGCTGGTGCGACACCGCCATCTTCACCGACCGCTCGGCGGTCACCGGGGGGACGGAAGGACCAGCGGTCATCGAAGAATATGACTGCACAACAGTGATACCACCCGGGTGTACCGCCGATCTCGACCGTTTCGGCAACATCGTGATCCGCATCGGCGGCGACGCATGACCCCGGTTGTAACGCAGCCATGCGCGAGGATGCCATGATCTCCGACCCGATCGAATTCGAGCTGTTCAAGAACGCGATCCTCACCATCGCCGACGACATGGCGTTGACCGTGTTCCGCACGACCTATTCCGGCGTTCTGCGCGACAACATGGACTATTCCACCGGCGTGTTCGACGGTCAGGGCGCGCTCGTGGCGCAGGGCCTGACATTGCCCGGTCACCTCGGATCGATGCCGACCGCAATGATGGCCTGCCTGGATTCGTTCGGCGATTCGATTCAGCCAGGCGATGTGTTCGCACTGAACGACCCGTATGCCGGCGGCATGCACCTGCCGGACATCTTCGTCTTCAAGCCGATCTTCCACCAGGGTGCGGTGCTGGCCTTTGCCGCGACGATCTGCCATCACACCGATGTCGGAGGCCGCGTCGCCGGTTCCAACGCCTCGGATTCCACCGAGATCTATCAGGAAGGCCTGCGCATCCCGCCGACTCGCATGTACGAGGCCGGCCGCCGTAACGAGACTCTGTTTCGGCTGATCGAGGCGAATGTGCGCGTGCCGGTAAAGGTGCTGGGGGACCTGCGCGCGCAGCTTGCCGCCTGCCATATCTGCGAGCAGGGCATTGCCGAACTGGCCGGGCATTACGGGGCGGACGCAGTCCGCCGGCTGATGACCGAGCTGATCGACTACTCCGAGCAGATGACGCGCGCGGCGATCAGGGAATTGCCGGATGGCGTCTATGACTTCCTCGACCATATCGATGACGACGGCATCGATGTCGGCAGGCCGATTCCGCTGCAGGTGAAGGTCACCAAGCAGGATGACCACATGCTGGTGGACTGGACCGGCACCGCGCCGCAGGTGAAGGGCGCCATCAACAACACGCTGTCCTTCACCAAGTCGGCCAGCTACTGCGCGATCCGCTCCGTACTGCCGGCCGGCATTCCCAACAACGAAGGCGTGTTCCGCGCCATTTCCGTCACCGCACCGCCCGGCACCGTTGCCAATGGCGTGCTGCCGGCGGCCTGCGCGGCGCGCGGGCTGACCGGGTTCCGCATGGTGGACTGCATGTTCGGCGCGCTGGCCAAGATGGTGCCGGACATGGTCTTTGCCAGCTCGGATGGCGGCAACACCGGCATTTCCATCGGCGGCTACCATGCCGATCATTCGCCGTTCATCTATGTGGACTTCACCTGCTGCGCGTGGGGCGGCCGCCCCTTCGCCGACGGGCTGGACGGCAATTCCAACATTTTCGCCAACATGGCCTCGCAGCCGATCGAGGTGACGGAAACCGAGCAGCCGATCCAGATCGTTGCCTATGAATTCCTGACCGACGCCATGGGCCCGGGGAAATTCCGCGGCGGCGCACCGTTCCGTCGCGACTACCGCTTCCTGGAGGAGGAAGGCGTGTTGCAGGTTCGGTCCGACCGACGCGACTTCCGCCCTTATGGACTCTATGGCGGCAGTCCCGGCAAGCCGTCGATGAACTACTTCGTACGTGACGATACGCTGGAGCCACTGCCGTCCAAGCTGACGCTCACCATCCGCAAGGGCGAGGTTTTCCGCCACGAAGTCGCCGGCGCCGGCGGCTGGGGCGACCCGATGGAACGCGATCCGCAGGCGGTACTGAAGGACGTGCGCAACGGCTTCGTCAGCCAGGAAGCCGCACGCGACGCCTATGGCGTTGTGCTGGCCGGGTCGCCGTTGTCGGTGGACTTGCCCGCGACGGAAGCCCTGCGCGCCGGCGTGGTGAAGGCACGCGGCTGGACGTCCGTCCCCGTTGTCCAATGGCAGGATCCGCAATGACAATCGACACGCCGGCGGGACTTCACCGCTCGCATTCCACGTTCCACACCCGCCGCCAAGGCTGACAGGAGCGACCATGCCCGACACCGCCGCGCCCGCAGCGACAGAACTGCACTTCCTCACCATAGCCGATGCCGCAAGGCTGATCGAGCGGCGGCAGATCTCGCCGGTGGAGCTTACCCGCGCCTTCCTGGACCGCATTGCCGCGATCGATCCGCAGCTCAATGCCTTTCTGATGGTCACCGGAGACCGCGCGCTGCAGCAGGCCAAGCGCGCCGAGCAGGACATCATGTCCGGCAACTGGCGCGGCCCGATGCACGGGATTCCGTTCGGCCTGAAGGATATCTACTGCACCGCCGGCATCCGTACCACCGGGCATTCGCGCACCCGTGCCGATTACGTGCCGGACTTCGACGCAACGACAGTCGCTCGGCTTGAGAATGCCGGCGCGATCCTTATGGGCAAGCTGGCGACACATGAATTCGCCCATGGCGGTCCGTCCTTCGACCTGCCCTGGCCGCCCGCCCGCAACCCGTGGAACCGCGAACATTTCACCGGCGGGTCTTCCAGCGGCTCCGGCGCCGGCGTCGCCGCCGGAATGATGATGGGCGCGCTGGGCAGCGACACCGGCGGGTCCATCCGCAACCCTTCGGCCCTGTGCGGGCTGGTCGGGCTGAAGCCCACCTATGGCCTGGTCAGCCGCTTCGGCGTCTATACCAACTCCTTCAGTTACGACCATGCCGGCCCAATGACCTGGACCGTGGCCGACTGCGCCATCATGCTGCAGGTGCTCGCCGGCCATGATCCCGACGATCCGGCGAGTGCACGGCGCCCGGTGCCAGACTATACCGCGCATCTTGCGGACGGCGTCAGGGGCATGCGTATCGGCGTGCTGCGCCACATGTATGAGCAGGACGTCGCCGTCGCTGCTTCAGTGAAGCCCGCGATGGAACAGGCGCTCGACGTGCTGCGCGGCCTTGGAGCGCAGGTGGAGGATGCGCGCATCCGCCCGGCGCAGGATTACTATGATGTAAAGCTCGTCGGCGCGGAAAGTGAACTGTACGCCGTGCACGAACCGGTGCTGCGCGCCCGCCTCAACGACTTCGGCGAGGACTTCCTCGGCCGTTCGCTTGGTGCGCTGTTCATGACCGGCGCGGATGTCGTGCAGTCCTCCCGCACGCGCCGCATGATGATGGCAGAGATGGTGCCGCTGTACGCGAAATACGATGTTCTGGTCACCGCTGGACCAGGCCCCGCACCGCGCCTTGATGCCTGGCGGACAATCGAGTTCTGGCGCAAGGGATCGCTGACCACGCCGTTCAATGTCACCGGCGGGCCGGCACTGGCGCAATGCATTGGCTTCACCGATGATGGCCTGCCGCTGTCGATGCAGATCGTCGGGGCGCCGTTCGACGACGCCAAGGTGCTGCAGGTGGCCCATGCGTACGAATTGGCGACGCCGTGGCGAATGCGGCGCCCGCAGCTCAACCCGGACGCCGCATTTTCGGCCGAACCACCGCCAGTCCCGGAACCCGCACGCGCGGACATCAGTCAGGCGCGCCGCGACGAAATTGCCGCAACCTGCCGTCGTGCGGGTCTGACCCTCAATGAGCGTCAGTTCGAGCAACTTTGCGCAACGGCACCCTATGTCGAGGCCATGACCGGCCGGCTGCACCGCAGGCACGAATGGTACGACGAGCCGAGCCAGGTGTTCATTGCGGCGCCCGGATGAACCGGTGCGGGATGAGTGTGGCCACCCGAGGAAGCCAAATTCCGAGCCGATCCCAGTACCGATCAACCGGCTCGGCATCACCAGACTCGCCATGCCGAGATAGAACACGTCGATCGAACCGGGAAAGCGGCGGCGGAAGGCGAAACCGACTGGAAGCGACATTGCCGTGGTCAGCACCGCCAACAGTGCCGCCGGTTCCACCGAGCGTTCAAATTTCGCGGCGATATAGCCCATCTGGCCAACATTGAAGATGTCGCCCTCCACCATGATCCTGGTGGTGGTCGCCATTCTTGTCGCCGGCGGCATGGCCGACCGAGCGAGAGCTACAGGTTATACGCTGTCGTCAATCCGGGTTGGACGACAACGAGGTGGCATGCAGCGCTTCTTCAGTTCGGCGACCCGGAACCAGGCGAGCGAAACGCCCGTCATCGGGAATGTCACGCTGCCGGCCGGACTCTGGAAGAACAGGATGTCGATGACGATCACCGGATCGTAGGAAAACAGCAGATAAGCGCGATAGCCGCCATCCACGGCCCGAGGATGAACGCCCCCGAAGCGTGAACGCTCGAGGAATCTCCATGCCAGGCCGCATCGCCACAGGACTGCCGCCGCGCCCTCTTCCACGCACCTAAGACGGCGTACCGGCACGTCGCGCATCAGGTCGTCCATGACCGCGACCTCGAACTGCTTCATTGCCGCGACCATCGGCATATCCATGCTGTCGGAAGCGACCACGTTGATGCGAATGCCACGCCCGGCATGTTTCAGACCTGCCGTCTGCGTCGGCCCACGAACGCCATGTTCGGCCGCACGATGCGCGGTGCGGCGTGCACGGTTATGAGAGCCCGGGGCGCGACGGCCATGAATATCGCCCGAGGCGGCAGGTTGTTCTGCGAAGGGCAACCGAGACGGTGCACAGCCGGTTGATGCTGGATCGGTACACGCAACCGCCGCGATCAGGCAGCGAACGCAGGACGACGTCGCGTGCCCGGAACCGACGCGCCACTTCCCAGGAACGCATTGCCGGTCCCACACGTTGGGATAGTGGCTTCCGCCCCTATTCTGAGGAGAACACAGGATGCGACTGACCGTAAACGGGCGGTCCCGCGACGTCGAGTTCGACATCAGGACTTCGCTGCTCGACCTCCTGCGCGAGACCATCGGCCTGACTGGCACGAAGAAGGGCTGCGACCACGGCCAGTGTGGCGCCTGCACGGTTCTTGTGAACGGTCGCCGGATCAATTCCTGCCTCACCCTTGCCGCCATGCACGAGGGCGACGAGATCACCACGATCGAGGGCCTCGGTGGGCCTGAGACGCTGAGCCCGATGCAGGAGGCATTCTTTGAGCACGACGGCTACCAGTGTGGCTTCTGCACGCCGGGCCAGATCGTCTCGGCCACAGCAATGCTTGATGAGGCGAAGAAGGGTTGGCCAAGCCACGTCAGCGAACGCCTCGAAGGCAGGATGGAGCTGACGCCAGGCGAGATCGCCGAACGTATGAGCGGCAATCTCTGCCGCTGCTCCGCCTATCCCAACATCAATGACGCGATCGCCAAGGTGGCCGGAGGCAAGTCGTGAGGGAATTCGAGCTCGCCCGCGCCACCAATGCCGCCGGCGCCTGCACCGCCGCAGGCAGCATCGGCCGCTTCATCGCCGGCGGCACAAATCTCCTCGACCTGATGAAACTCGACGTCGAACGGCCTGAAAAGCTGGTGGACATCAGCCGGCTGCCGCTCGGCGACGTCGAGGACACGTCGGAAGGCCTGCGCATCGGTGCACTCGTGCCGAACGCTGATCTCGCCGCGCACGAGCGGGTGCGAAGCCGCTATCCGGTGCTGAGCCGGGCACTCCTCGCCGGCGCATCCGGACAGCTCCGCAACAAGGCCTCGACCGGCGGCAATCTGCTGCAGCGCACAAGGTGCTACTACTTCTATGACACCGGCATGCCGTGCAATAAGCGAGATCCTGGCACCGGCTGCGGTGCGATCGGCGGCTTCAATCGCATTCACGCCATCCTCGGTGCCAGCGACAAGTGCATCGCGACGCATCCCAGCGACATGGCGGTCGCGATGCGGGCGCTCGACGCAAAGGTGGAGACACTGAAAGAGGACGGCTCCACACGGACCATTCCCCTTTCTGAATTCTACCGCCTGCCGGGCGACACACCCGAAATCGAGAACGCGCTCCAGCAGGGTGAGCTCATCACGCATGTCGTGCTGCCGCCGCCTCCGCCCGGTCATCAGGTCTATCGGAAAGTGCGTGACCGCGCTTCGTACGCCTTCGCGCTCGTCTCCGTGGCGGCGGTGATCGCCGTCGAGAACGGCAGGATCAGTTCGGCCCGGCTCGCTTTCGGCGGCCTCGCCCACATGCCCTGGCGCGATCCCGCGATCGAGCAACTGCTTGTTGGTCAGGCACCCGGCGCGGACCTCTTCGCACGGGCAGCGGACAAGCTGCTCGAAAGTGCCAAAGGTTATGGCGGCAACGACTTCAAGATCCCGCTCGCCAGGCGAACGCTGATGGCGACACTCCACGACAGTGCCGGAGGACGGGCATGAGCGAATTGAAGATGGACCGGCCGGTCGGCGAAAACGCGCTCGACCGTCGCATGCAGGGCATCATCGGCGAGCCGCTGAACCGGGTGGAAGGCCGCCGGAAGGTTGCCGGCGCCGTGCCCTATGCCGCCGACCACAAGGTGGAGGGCAAGCTCGCCATCGGCGTCGCGATCTGCTCGACGATCGGCTTCGGCAAAGTGAAGGGCTTCGACACAGCACAGGCCGAGACAATGCCAGGCGTCCTCGCAGTGATCGTCGATGACCCGCACATCTCCCGCGAAACCGCGGGCTTTTCTCCTGAGAAGCTGCTGACGGGCAACGACCGGGTTGATAGCTACGGCCAGAGCCTCGGCGTCGTTGTGGCAGAAAGTTTCGAGCAGGCCCGCGCAGCAGCGAACGCGGTGAAGGTGGAGTACCAGATAGGCAAGGGCCGCTTCGATCCCCGCGCCCACCGCTCTGACGCGCGCCCGCTCGGCGATAAGGGCATGGTGCCCGACACGGTCGTCGGTGATATCGAGGCAGCGATGACCGCGGCGCCGCATACGCTCGACAGGACGTACGAGACGGCAAGCTATGCCCATGCCGCGATGGAGCCGCATGCGGCGATTGCCGTCTGGAACGGTGACGAACTCACGGTCTATACCTCCATCCAGATCATGTCGGGTGCCAAGAAGAAGCTCGTCAACACGCTCGAGCTCGATCCCGACAAGACGCGCATTCTCTCGCCCTATGTTGGCGGCGGCTTCGGCGGCAAGGGCGGCCTTGGCACCGAGTGCGTCCTCGCCGCGATCGCGGCGAGGCGGGTCGGGCGTCCGGTGAAGCTCGTGATTACGCGCCAGCAGCTCTTTCACCTGGTTTACCGTAGATCGGATACGGTGCAGCACATGCGGCTCGCCTGCGGCGCCGACGGCAGGCTCACGGCATTCGGTCAGGACTCGACCATTAGCCAGAATGACGGCCGCCCGTTCTTCGAGCCGGTATCGATAGGCTCGCTTGCGCTCTATGGCGGCGCGAACCGCAGGTTTACGACGAAGGAATACACGCTCAACATCGCGCACTGCGGTTCCGTGCGGGCGCCAGGCGAGGCCGTGGGCATTCTCGGCGTCGAGTGCGCAATGGACGAGATGGCAGAGCAGCTCGGCATGGACCCGATCGAGTTCCGCAAGCTCAACGAACCGGAGAAGGATCTCACGCGCGACCGCCCCTTCAGCGAGCGCCAACTCGTGCAATGCATGGAGGAAGGGGCACGCCGGTTCGGCTGGGAGAAGCGGACGGCCAGACCC
Organism: uncultured Alphaproteobacteria bacterium; assembly: GCA_963721065.1. Classification (GTDB taxonomy): domain Bacteria; phylum Pseudomonadota; class Alphaproteobacteria; order Acetobacterales; family Acetobacteraceae; genus CAWBLP01. The sequence goes on along the minus strand of CAVRHO010000002.1, from coordinate 457,433 downwards.
GCCCAGGAGCGCCAGGGCGAGTGGTGGATCGGCCGTGGCATGGCAGCCGCCATCCGCGTAAACATGCTGTCGAACGCACAGGCACGCCTGCGCATCGAGCCGAACGGCAAAGTGGTCGTCGAGTGCGACATGACCGATATCGGCACCGGCAGCTACACGATCCTGTCGCAGATCGCGGGCGAGATACTCGGCATGCCGCTCGACAGCGTCGAAGTGCGGCTCGGTGATTCGCTCTTTCCCCCGGCATTCGGCTCGGGCGGGTCGATGGGTGCGGCAAGCTCGGGTTCGGCCGTGGCACTCGCTGCCGAAGATGCGGTCAAGGAGATTGCGGCCCGCATGGGCACGAGCGTGAAGGACCTGACGCTCAAGGACGGGCACGCCATCGCCGGCAACCAGCGCGTGCCAGTCGGCGACCTTGTTCGCCGGAAGGCGATCGAGACGAGCGGCTCCATTGCGCCCGGCGACATGGAGAAAAAGTTCGACCAGGCGGCCTACGGCGCCCAGTTCATCGAGGTCGCCGTCAGCAGCGTCACCGGCGAAACGCGCATCCGCAAGGTGACGAGCGTCTTCGCCGCCGGCCGTATCCTGAACATGAAAACCGCACGTTCCCAGGCGATCGGCGGCATCATCTGGGGCATCGGCGAGGCGTTGACCGAGGAGGCGGTGCCGGATTCGCGTTACGGCAACTTTGCGAATCACGATCTCGCGGAATACCACGTGCCGGTCCACGCCGACATTCCGCATATCGACGTGACGTTCCTGCCCGAACGCGACGACAAGACCAATCCGCTGAAGATCAAGGGGATTGGGGAGCTTGGCATCACCGGGATCGGCGCGGCGCTGGCCAATGCGATCTACAACGCCACCGGCGTGCGCGTGCGCCGGTTCCCGGTCACGCTCGACAAGGTGCTGGCCGGGCTACCGGCGGAAGCGGCGTGACAGCTCCTCCGATGGGAACAGCGTGACGCGGCACAGCGCTTCCCGGCTGGCATGGGAATGGCCCCTTGCCAGGCCGGGAGCCCGCGTGTCCCGTGTCTCCCGGCCAACTGGCGTTTCGCCAGGCCGAGTCTGCGGGACAAACGGCGACTGTTCAGCGGCCAATTATCTGTTGCCGCAACGTTTTCCTCCAGATCGCCGCCGGCCGGAAATCCGCCGCATCTCCATACCGGCCGCGATCGGTACGCTGCTCGACGTGGTTATTTCGCCACGCCGAAATCGATCAGTTGGCGCAGCACATCACCGCTCTTGAGTTTCGTGTAGCCTTCGTTGATCTCGTCGAGCTTGATGTGGCTGCTGATCAGATGGTCAAGCTTCAGATGCCCCTTCTTCCAGGCATTCAGGAGCTTCGGCATGTCGACGCGGAAACGATTGCTGCCCATCGACGAGCCCTGGATCCGTCTCTCGCGAAGGAAGTCGTAGCCGTGCAGCTCTATTTTCATTCCGTATGGCACCATGCCGATAATCGTCGCGGTTCCGCCGGGGCGGAGCGATTCAAAACTCTGCTCGGCGGTGCGCTTCAAACCGACCGCCTCGAATGAGAATTCCACGCCACCCCCGGTCAATTCCTTTATTGCCTCGACCGGATCGGCATTGGACGCGTTGATCACGTCGGTGGCGCCCATCTGTTTCGCCACGTCGAGCTTGGAGGAGATCATATCGATCGCGATGATGCGATCGGCGCCGGCGATGGCGGCGCCATTTATCGCCGACAGACCAATGCCGCCGCAGCCGAACACAGCGACTGTGGATCCCGGAGGCACCTTCGCCGTGTTGATCACCGCACCCGCGCCGGTGATGACGCCGCACCCCACGAGCGCCGCGACGTTCAGCGGAATGTCGTCAGCGATCTTCACCACGGCATTTTCATGCACGAGCAACTGTTCGGCGAACGACGACAGGTTGGCAAACTGCCCGACGGCCTTCCCGTTCCAGAACAGCCGCTTCGCCTGACCTGGCGGCATCTTCACTTCGGCGTTGGAGCACAGATTCGGGCGGCCCGTGGTGCAGTATTCGCAGGTGCCGCAGAACACCGAGAGACACGTGATCACCCGGTCACCCGGCTTGACATACCTGACCTCGCTGCCAACGGCTTCGACGACCGCCGAGGAACTCATGACCGAGGACGACTGGTGTCGGGATCGGATACAGCCCTTCCAGGAAATGCAGGTCGCTATGGCACAATCCGGCGTAAGCCGTATTCAGCAGGACCTCGTGCGGCCCTGGCTTCGCTATCTCCAGCGTTTCGATCGTCATCGGCTGCTGGGCTTCATGGAAGACGGCTGCACGCATGGCGTTCCCCCTATGGTTCAGTCGGGGACACTGAACGCCCGATGCGTGCGGCCCGTCAACGCCTAGCGGCGCGGCAGCGGTGCGGTGTGATTACATGCCGCCGAAGCGCGGGCTGACGCAGGGTACCCACCGCGACCGGGTCACGGTCCGGGGGCCGAGTTTGTAGTGGGCTGCGTCACATAGCCGGAACCACTAATAGGCCGGGGTCGCCTCCGTGACGGACACGTGGGCGGAGATCACCTTCCATCCGAGATCAGGAAAGCGTACCCAGGTTTGGCTCTGACGCGCCGGCGTGGCCCTGCCGCGCATATCGAACTCAAGGTTTACCGTGGCGATATCCCGACCGAGCGTGGTGATAACAAGGCGCCGCCGTCCAGCCTTGATGCCCGTCCCTGGGGGGCGGCGCACGCGGTGGGCATGAATTTCGTCGAACCCATAGCCATTCTCGTGGACGGCATAACGAATGGTATGCGGCGAGTTCCAGAAGGTATCGTCCAGCACCTCGACATCTTTGTCGATCAAGGCCTGCTCGTAGCGTTCGAAAAGCGCGCGCACCTCCTCGACGACCTCGGGGATATTCACTTCCATCCGGCTTCCTCCATCGCGACCGCCATTCGAACCAGCAGCGTGTCTGCCCCGCGGGCGGCGAGCAGGGACAGGCCGACGGGGAGCCCGTCCACGGTTGCACCGGGGATGCTCACCTGCGGGTGGCCGGCGAGTCCACCGTGTGCGCAGAGGCAAAGGATTTGGTCTCGGAGCGGGTTCATGTCCGGCAACGACAGTCCGGTCCGGGGCGCAGGGAAGGGCGTGGTCGGCATAGCGAGAACTGTGCCTGGCGGCAGCAACTGCCGTAACCGGCCACGCGCCTCTTGTCGGATCAGCGCCGCCCAGCCGCGCTCGGCCTCAGTGGTCGCAGCCCCCAGCACCAGCCCGCGCGCAACCGAAAAAGCGAAACGCGGATTGTCCCGCTCGATCCACGCCCTGAACGTGTCCCAGGCCTCGACGGGCTGCAGCGTGCGCTGCGCGCGACCCCAGGTGACAAGCCCCCCTGGGGCCAGCACCTCCTCCCGCCAGTTCGGGATCAGGCGCTTGAGGCGCTCCAGCATGGGCTCCAGGGCCGCCGCCGTTGCGGGCTCGGCAAAACCGAAGGCGTCCGTCGCAATGATCAGCTTCGAGGGTAATGCCGACGGCACATCCTCGCCGAGAAGCACCTTCGAGACACGGGCGAAGACCTCGGCGCTCCTCGCGAACCAGCCGGTGGTGTCGGAACTGGGGGCCTGGGGCATCATCCCGGTCAGGTCGAGGCGCCCGTGGGTGGGCCGAATTCCGTAGAGGCCGCAGAAGCTGGCAGGCACACGCACGGAGCCGCCGGTGTCGGTGCCGAGCGCCGTGTCACAGAGGTCCTGCGCAACGGCGCTCGCCGAACCGGAGGAGGAGCCGCCAGGTACGTGACCCGGGGCTGCGGGGTTGATGGGTGTACCGTCAAAGGCGTTTTCGCCGAGGATGCCGAGTGAGACCTCATCGGTGATGGTTTTGCCGATCAGCGTGGCGCCGGCATCGAGCAGCGTCTGCACAGCCCAGGCGTGTCGTTCGGGCACTGGGTTCTGACGGGCCCAGTCGGGATTGCCGCCACCAGTTGAATATCCCGCAACGTCGAACAGGTCCTTGGCTGCAAAGGTAAGCTCGGCGAGAGGGCCAGCTTCTCGCCCGTCAATACGGAGAGCGGAACCGGGTACGAACGGGGACATCAACGCTCCTGCCTTTCACGCGAGGCTGCATAACGTGTCATAAAGGCGGGCTGCCTTGCTGGAGAGTCACTATCGGTTGCATTCGGTCAAGGCCCGCAACCATTGAGTATATGCAGTGACCGACCTTTGGAAGACGGCCCAGCGCAGGGACGCTGTTAGGGCCGTATCCTCAAGCCACTCGCGAGCAAGCCTGGCGGTCTCGAATGTCCGGATGATGCGTGACCCGTCGATGCGCTTCCGCGCGCGATACTGCATCGGATCGCGATAGGCGAGGCGCTGCGGCGGTGAGGCGGCCTGTCGCCGGGTCGATGGCGTTCGCCGCAGCTTTCGGCCCGGGCCATGGTGCTGGCGCCTTTCGAGCGCGATCGGACCAGAAAACAAGGGAAACTGCGGGAAAGCCTGGCGTCCCGTAGGGGATTCGAACCCCTGTTGCCGCCGTGAGAGGGCGGTGTCCTGGGCCTCTAGACGAACGGGACGTCGTGGGCCACCGGCTTCTATGCCAGAACCGTCGCCGGCTCAAGCGTCGGAATGCGCCTCGTCGCCCGGTTTCGGCCGAACCGCCCCGCGGCGCCCCCCCTTCAGTGCAGACCTTGCGGTCCGGCTGGTGCCGCGAAAGCCCCATACACCTCGGACGCCGGCAGAAAGTCTCCATAGACGCGCTGCCGCGGCAGGAACGCGCGATAGGCGGTGGCAAGTCCGACGCCCCAACCCGCCAGGTCCGGGTTGTGCCACAACGCCATCACCCGCCGGCGATAATCCCTGCCGACTGCCGGTGTTGTGGAATGATAGGCGGCAATCGCCTGCTTCCAGCTGCCGCTGCCATCGTGCAGCTCCTTCAGGAAGCGTACCGCATAGCGGGCATTGGAACGCGGGTCGAACGCCTCGTTCAGATTGGGGAAGGCATCCGGATGGTATGCCAGGTTGATCTGCAGGCAGCCGACATCGATCGACGTCACCCCGCGCGCCCGCAAGGTCTTGACCGCGGCGATCGCGCGGGCCTTGCTGGAGAAGAATTGCCCGGCCCCCGCGGCGTTGATCGTCCACGGCCAGGGATGGAGGCGCCCGCTCCGCGGATCGGGGCGGCCGCTTTCGACCTGGGCGATCGCCATCAGCATGCCCCGCGGCAATCGGCCATGTCGCTGGGCACTGTTGATCGCGGCCTCACAGCGCGAGGACGCCGGCGCGGCGTCGGGCCCGCGCGCAAATGCAGGGACCGAGAGCAGACAAACCAGAAGGGGAAGCAGCACGCGCATGCCGCCCCGTTGTGCACAGAACTGTGCATGTTACCAGTGGAAACCGTTAAGCAGGGTTACAAAAACTGCCTGCACCTCAGGCACGCCGGCGGTTCCGGGCCACCGTCGGGCGGAACCCGGGCGCTTGGCGCGGATCGCGCCACCGGGACCACCGGTCCATCACATCCGTGCGGCATATTTATCACGCAGGTGTGTGCCTCCGGCAGATCTCACGGGATCTCAAGCACGTCCAGATGGGCACATTGTCTTTCCGGAACCAGACTTTCAGAAATTGGACACTTCCATGGAAACCGAGACAAAATCATACTGGGGGCGCACTCACATTCTGACACGCTTGCGACGATACGCCGTCGAGATTGCGGCATAATGCACAGGCCGCCCACCGGAGCGCCGAAACTCATTTTATCGCGAGCACGCGCCACGCGGACGTGATCAGCGCGTGTCTCGGTTTACGCGTACATGCCGAAGTGCAACGCGGGGGATACGTTCACATACCGGACGATCCCTCTCCTCCAGGTTTCAAGAGATTCACCAGGCACGAATGGCTTCATCCGCTGGCTCCGTTCCCACTGTACGCGTGACCTTCCAGGACCTCTCACGCCTGCCGGTCGAACGCCTGGCGCGTTTGTTGCTCGACCGCGCGGCGGAAGACCCGATGCTGCTCACGCGTCTGCACGCGACGATTGAGGAGCGCGCACCCGATACCACACCGGCCCCGCAGACCGCCGTGCGGATCATCGGCAACAGCCCGGCCATGCGGCACGTGGCGGAGCTGATCCGGCGTTTCACCCGTACGGATGAGCCGGTATTGATCACCGGCGAAAGCGGCACCGGAAAGGAACTGGCAGCCCGCGCCATTCACGACAGTTCCAGACGCAGGGGCGGACCCTTCGTGGCCGTCAACTGTGCTGCCATTCCGGCGAACCTGGTTGCATCCGAATTGTTCGGCTACGAAAAAGGCGCCTTCACCGGCGCGGCCGCGCGCAGCAGGGGACAGATCGAGCACGCCGACGGCGGCACATTGTTCCTGGACGAGATCGGCGACATGCCGACCGATCTGCAAGGCCACCTGCTGCGCTTCCTGCAGGAAGGCCAGATCGTCCGCGTTGGCGGCCGCGAAACCGTTAACGTTAACGTGCGTATCGTCGCGGCAACAAATGTCCGCCTGCGTGAGGCGATCAGCGGCGGTCGCTTCCGCGAGGATCTGTATTACCGGCTCAACGTCCTCATGCTGCCCCTGCCCCCCCTGCGCGAACGGCGCGAGGATATCGAACAGCTCGCTCGGCACTTCCTGCTGGAAGCGGCACGGGACTTCGGGCGCCACGTGCTCGACTTCGAGCCGGAGGCGCTGGCGGCGCTGCAGTGCAGCCAGTGGCCGGGGAACGTGCGTGAGCTTATGTCCGTGGTGCGCCGCGCCGTGGTGATCGGCGACGGGGAACGGGTGCGGCGGCACGACCTGATGGGACTGGACGACTCGCTGCAGCCGCCGGGCTCGCCGCCCGCGCCGCAGCCAGGGGGCGCCCCGCCCCTGTTGCGCCCCGGCTCGCAAGAGGAACGCCAGGCGCTGCTGGAAGCCCTGGCACGGACGCACGAGAACGTAACACTCACGGCCCAGGAACTTGGCGTTTCACGTGTTACACTCTACCGCATGCTGCGTCGCCACACGATCGCCCTTAATCGCGGATTGCGGGAAGCCCCGGTCGGCAGTCGGCGCCCACCCCGCATGAACGATCTCGGCAGCGCCGACACCCGGGCATAGTCGCGCCACCCGGCCCACAGCAGGCCGGCCAGCGCGAGCCTGCAGCGGTGCCACGACGCAGACACGGGCGGAAGCCGGTTAAGGTGACCGGATCGACGGCCCCACCGGGCAAACGAGCGACAAGGCATCGGTCAGGGTGCCCAGTGACGGCGACACGCCGCCATCGGCACAGCACGCCACCGCCCAGGAACCGCTCTGCCCGACAACCAGCCAGGATGCGAGCAGGTGCCCGGCCTTGAAGATGCCAATGATGACTTCCGCGGCAGGCGCCGGCCACGGCCGCACGCCCAGGTCCTCCGCCGCATCGATCCCGGCCGCACGGGCCGCTGTCAGCCAGCGCGACAGCACGCTCTGCTCCTCCGGGCTAAGTCCGCGAAACGTACCGTCCCGTCCGGCAAGTCCGGCGTGCGCACCGCCAAACTCCATCGCGGTCTCATCACGCGCGGATGTCGGGCGCGCGGTCCGACGAGTCATCTGATTTGGCGTCATGGAGTGCGCCGTCCCCAGCCTAAACTGGATCAAGTTTGTGCAAGGCCCATGCCAGCATCACTGTTTGTTGTTCGCATCCTTCCGCACCGGCACAGTCGCACGGGCGCCGGTGCACACAAAGGTCATGCCCCGGCCACATGCAGGGCAAGCGTATCGAACGAGCGTTACACACAACGTTACGCCCCTGCGTCAGCCGCACGGGTCATGGCCGTAATGCCTGTCCAATACGATACAGTAGGGTTGACGTGACTCGCGACGTGACGGCGGGCAGAAACAGTCGCGAAGTCGAAATATGCCGTCCAGATGCTCAGCCGGTGCGGAAAATCAGCCGCCACAACCCATACAGAATAAGCACGGTCACGACGGCCGAGGCAGACATCAGCAGCAGTGCCAGGTGGCGCGCGTGCCGAACCCGCCGGCCTTCGGCCCGCGTCTCTTGCTCCGCAGCGGCATTGTCAACCGACGCAGCCGGCCGGATGGGCCGTATCTTCGGATCTTTCTGTTCCGATATCGGTCTATCTTGCACGGGCATGGTGGTCGGGTCGGTCTTGGCTGGGAAGAGGGCGGAACATTCCTCACCACACGCTTATCACCTATCTGCAACTGAACGTCACGTGACTTCTGGCGAAGCGACCGGAGCCCCGCATCTTCACGATATCGTGATTCCCTGGATGCCGCACCGGGCGTCGAATTTGCATTGTCCATGTCGTCATGTCGACGAGTGAAACACTGCCGCCCGCCGCGCCCGCAAGCACCGCCCGGGCGGCGCGGGTCACCGTGCGAACCCTGGACCGCCCCGCCTTCGATGCGGCCTGCGCCAGGTTGATGCAGATGGCCAGCCACGACGGAGCCCCGGACCTGCTGGTGGGTATCCGCACCGGCGGGCTTGTGGTGGCCGAATCCATGGCGAGCGCCTCGCCGCAGCGCCTTCCTGTCCTGCCGTTGACCTCGCAGCGGGCCGGCACCGGCACCAAGTCGCAGCTCCGAGGGCTGCCGGCGATACTCCGGCGCATGCCGCGGCCGGTGATCGACGGCATGCGCCTGGCCGAACACCACCTGGTGTCCAAGCGCCGGCGGCGGCGCCAGCAACAGGGCCAGCATATCGATCCGGCCGAAGCGGAACACATACGCCACTTCCTGGCGACCGCGCCGCGGGAACGCTCGGTTCTGGTGGTGGACGATGCGGTGGACAGCGGCGTGACCCTGAACGCGGTGCTCAACCGCCTGCGCGCCATCTGCCCGGGCGGCACGGTGTTTCGTTCGGCCGTGATCACCGTGACACTGGAACGACCGCTCACCGAACCGGACTACGCCCTGTACCGCGGCGTACTGTGCCGCTTCCCCTGGTCGTTCGATGCCGCGCGCTGATCCGGTCCTGATTTTCGACCTGGACGGCACCGTCCTGCGTCGCGAACAGCTTCCCCTACTGGGTCATGGCGCTGCTGTCCGGCAGCGGACAGGGCGGTCTGCAAGCGCGGCTGATGCTGTCCTGGCAGGTTCAGTCGTTGTTGCTGCGGCGCAAGCTGGGCCGGATGGATCACGACGCCTTCCTGCGCGCCCTGCAACAACTCTGGAACGCATCCCGCGCGGCAGACGGCCCCCACGCGCAGCGCCTGCAGCTTCGGTTGCGCCGCCTGGTTCGCCGGAATCTGGCGCCTGTCCTGCGCTCGGTTGCCGACGGCAGCGTCGATGCGGTGCTGGCGACCGCCGCGGCCGAGGATTATGCCCTGCCTCTGGCCAGGCACCTGGGGTTCCGTTACGTGATCGCGACGTCGCGCTCCGCCGACGAACCCTGCAACCGGGGCGCGCACAAATACGAACGGGTTCTGGCTTTCCTGGACACGATGGGATGGGCCGATCGGCCCCGCATCTTCTTCAACGACCACATGGACGACTTGCCGCTGATGCAGGGAAGCCAGGCGGTCTGTTGGTTCGGCAGCCGCAGGAAGCTGGCAGCGGCCCGGTCCGCCGCGCCGGACGCCCGCTTTCTTCCGGCAAGCAGCCTTACCGCCACGGAGATGCAACAGACCCTGGCGCATCTCGGGCAGAGCCTGGCGGCGGCTCAATTGGCCAGGACGGTATCGCTCGACCGGTCGCCACGCGTCACGACCTTCTCATAGATCGCCAGCAGGTTTCGCACGTGCCGCGCACGGTCGGGCGGATCGGCCCAGAACCCGTCATAGGCGGCGCGGCCGGCCCGACGTACCGTTGCGTCGTCCCGCACGGCCAGCATGCAGGCACGCAGTTCCTCGATCGATCCGTTGCGGAACGGCCAGCCGGTGACGCCTGGGCGGATCCGTTCCGCTGGCGCGGTGATGTCGCTGACGATAGCCGGCACGCCGCGCGCGGCGGCCTCGGTCACCACAAGGCCGAACGTTTCATACCAGCGGCTGGGAAAGACCAGGCACCGCGCACGGCCGATGGCGTCCCACACCCCGGCGCTGTCCAGCCACCCGGTGACCGTCGCGCCGGCGGCTTCCACATCGGCACGGAAAGGACCTTCGCCCGCGAAGACGATCGGCATGCCGGCGTCACGCGCCGCCTCGGCCGCCAGAACCACGCCCTTCTCGGCGTCCAGTCGCCCCAGCACCAGCAGGGCGTCGTTTGCCGCCACGTCCACGGGTGGCTGACGCGGCAGGTCGATGATGTTCTCCAGCGGATACAACGCGGCATCGCGCGGCAAGTAGGGCCGCAGCAGCTCGGCCGATCGTTTCGATAGAGTGATATAGTCATGGACGCTGGCGGGAAAGCCGGCGACCGAGCGCTGCACCACGCCGCGCAACACCCGATAGCCCTTGTGCACAGGATGCCGCTTGTCGCAGTTGGTCAGCGCGCAGTCCGCCGACAATGCACGCCGCGCGCATGGTTCCTGGCGACGATAGTCATAGAACGCGCCATTCGGGCAGGCGGCAAAGAAATCGTGCAGCGTGCAAACGCTGCGGAAGCCGCCCGCGCGCGCGCCCAGCATCGGGCCGGCGGTCAGTGCCTTGGTGTATCCGTGCAGATGCACAATGGTTCGCCGCGGATCATGCGCGCGCAGCAGGTCGCGCAGGGTTGCATTGGCCGTATGATTCCAAAGCCCCTGCAAGGCCGCACCGGGATGGCGACGGACGTTCAGCAGTTCCGGCTGTCGGAGGGACACCACCCGCACACCCGCCTGCCGAAGCGCGTCGCATGGTTCACCGACCGCGGCGAGGAACGTCACGTTCAGGCCATAGGCCTGCAACGCCACAGCCTCGTCGATGGCCACCTTGCTGGCGCCGCCCTGCACATAGGCGAAGTCGTTCAGCACGATAACCGAGTCGACACGGCTGACCGCACCGCCCGCGGGCACGCCGTCGGTCACGTCACGCCACATTGGCCACCGCCGGTGTACGCGCCTGGCTCACCCGACGGGAGAGTTGTCGGCCGAATTCGTTGCCGGGCCGCTCCACCAGCATCTCCGCCACGAAGGACAGCAACAGCACCGCGACGACGACGCCGGCGAGCATCGCCGGGGTGTCGGTGAACAGGCCGAGCAGCAACAGCGTCTGCAGAATCGGGCCATGTATCAGATAGACGCTGTACGACATGTCGGTGCCCATGCGCACCACCGGCGTGCGCAGGGCAATGCAGAACACGAACGCACCGACCAGCAGCGGCGAAATGCCCGGTGGAATTGGGTGCAGCCAGGTCCACGACAGCAGAAAAATAGCGGAGACGCCCGCAGTGACCCAACCCGGCACACGCACGTTGCGGGCATAGAGATACAGCGCCATGCCGACCACGAAATACTGCATCTGACCGGGCAGTTGCTTGGCGTAGCGCGGCTCGCCCATGTGCAGGGCGATCACCTGATACGCCACCGAGGCGAGGAAGATCGCCACGAGCGCCTTCCATTGGTAGCGCCGCATCGCCAGAAATATCAGCGGAACGATGGCATAGAAGCCGATCTCGATCTTCAGCGTCCATAGGCTGGGGTTCAGGCCCGGCACTGCAAGCCCGTGCACCACGCCACCGATGTCGTATTGCAGGAAATTCGCGAAGGCCAGGTTGGCGGCCAGATAGCGCACTGTGCTCCCCGGCGCGCTGAACGGGCCGCCGGGGAGCATCTCCATCATGATCGCGGCCTGAATCAGCACGATGCAGGCATACATCGGATACAGCCGAAAGAAGCGGCGAATGTAGAAGGGCCACACGCCGCGCGTGCGTTCATAGCTCAGCGTGATCAGGAAGCCGCTGACCACGAAGAAGCAGTCCACCGCCGCATCCGCCAGGTTGAACGGGAACGACGGGTATTCGGTCCCGGACAGCAGCTTGAAGTGCCCGAACACCACCGCCAGCGCCAGCAGCAGACGCAACAGCGTGAAGTTGTTGTTCTCGTCCTGGGCACGAATTCTCATTGCTGCTCCAATACGGTGTGGCCAATGCGGGCCGGCTGATAAGGCAGCGGCTCCGGCGCGGACACGGGCGCACCACGAAATGCGTCGGCCCAGGAGCGCGCGGTGGCGGTCCGGTACAACAGCCACAACATTCCAACAGAGGCGCCGAAGAACAGTTCCGACATCTGGTCTTCCAGCATCGACAGCGCTGCGCCGTAGCCCAGGCTGAACACCAGAACGGCCAGCGGCGTGATCGCCGCGTCACGCGTTTCCGGCGGCTGACGCAACGCCTGCCAGAGCGACCAGCCAAGGTAGAACAGGCTAAGCACCCCGAAATTCGCGTAGATGAAGATGAACAGGTTGTCGGACGGATTGAAGAAGTTCTCGGCGAAGAAACGCTGCGCCCCACCGATCCCACCCAGCCCGACGCCAAAGGGGAAAACCTGGTTGTGCAGGATCCACGCCCAGGCCTGCGGCCAGGTGTCCGATATGCGCATGGCGAATGACGCGAAACTGAAGACCCCGCCGCTGTCCACGACCAGCAGACCCGTCGTCACCAGCGGCAATGCGACGTCCATGATGGCAAATGCGAGGGCCGCCAGGCAGAGCAGCCGGTAACGCATGAAGGCGGGCGTCGCGAGCAGCATCGTCACCGCGGCAATTGCCACGACCGAGCCCTTCTGCGTGGTCAGGAACACCGCGTACACCGTGGCGGCCAGCAGCAGCATGCGCGGCAGATAGCTGCGGATCCGCATCGCGACGATGATGGCTATGATCGGCAGCATCATGGCGGCGGAAATGGAACTGCGGGTGAAGCCGGCCACGCGCTTGGACGGGCCTTCCGTGATGTCCCACCCGCGCGACACGTCCACGGTGATTCCGCCGATATGCGTGGACATCCCCACCCACGGGAAGGTCATCACGTATTTGTCCAGCATCAGGCCGACGACCGACACCGCCCACACCAGGAACAGCAGCACGATCACCTTGCGGCTTGGCTGCAAGAGCTGCGGCGCGGCAATGAAGCCGAACAGCACGGGCAGCATGAGCTTCGTGCCATAGATGGCCGGAAAGGTGGTATGGAAATCGAGCGTGCTGATCATCCCGTGCAGCCCGATTATGGCGGCAAAGGCGAAGAAGGCCGGATGAACCTTGGTACGGAACGCCTGGTAGATCAGCAGCACGGCCAGGGGCACCGCCACCAGCCCGTCGCGCGCCAGGATCGCACTGTCCGCGCCGATCAGGCTCAGCCCGTAGCGGATGACGCCTTCGAATGCATAGATCAGCAGGTAGGCGATGGCGCAGAAGGTGAACAGCCGTCTCATCTATGCTTCCGTAACGTACCCTGGTGCCGCAGGTGTATCTGGCCAGCATGTGGCAGGCCAACAGCGCTGACCTGCCCGCTCAAAGATTCCTGAATGTCCCACACGGGTTCGTGGCATAACGGTTGCCTCTCGGCAGGTGTCGATCCAGGACAGGAATATGATGAAATCATCGCTGAACCGACGTCGGTGGGTGCTCTGGGGCGCAGGCCTGCTGGCCCTGCTTGGCTCCCCGACGGCGACGCGTGCGGCGCCGTTCTGCCTGACGAACCAGGCCATTCCGCCGCAGTGCATCTACACCGATCCGTCCATATGCCAGCGGGATGCCGCACGCCAGGGCGGGGTATGTTCGGTCAACACCGCGGAATACAAGCCGCAGCCGGGAATCGGACGGTACTGCGTGGTGACACCATCGCTGGTGTCGCTGTGCGTGTTTCCCGATCGCGGAAGCTGCGAGGCGGACGCGCAAAAGCGCCACGGTGCCTGTGTGACGGCGCCGGGCGTGGCACCGTTCAAGGCCCCGGATCCATACGCCGCGATCGGCGGACGCTAAGCGGCGTTGCGTAAAGCCGGACGTTAAGTGCACAACATCCGGTGCCCGGTTATGGATGATGGTTCCATGGCCGGGCATCGCCGCCCATGACCGGTCGGTCATGCCGGTCAGCGGGCAGGTATGGGAGACGACGCGGATTCCGCCACCGGTGCGCCCGGTTCGGCCACGCGTCGCAGTCCGGCATAATGCTGTTCGTAGGCATCGATCATGCGTGCCACCGAGTGCCGTTCGGCGACCGCACGCGCCGCCTCCTCGAAGCCGGACAGCGCCAACCGGCCGGCTGCCAGGCCTTCGATGATGGAACCCAGACCCGCGACATCGCCCGGGGTGAACAGGAAGCCCGTGGTCCCGTGTTGCACCAGTTCCGGTATTCCGCCGATCCGGCTGCCGATCAGCCCAAGGCCATAGGCCGCGGCTTCCACTACCGCGACCGGCGCATTCTCGTACCACAGTGACGGAATCAGCAGGTGATCCGCGCCGGTGAGCAGCGCGTGCTTCTCCTCGCCTTGCACGAAGCCGGCGAACCGGATGCGCGGGTCGCTCGCGGCCGCCTGCCGCACCACGTCTTCCAGCGGACCGCGTCCGCCGATCACCAGCTCCACATTGGCTGATTCCGGCACGCGGCGCATTGCGTCCAGCACGACCTGCACGCCCTTCTCGACTGTCAACCGGCACAGCAGCAGCAGGCGCAACGGGCCCGACCGTCCTGCCGGCCGTGCCGGAACCCGGGGCAGCGGCATGCCATTACGGACCAGCGCCGACCGCGCGGCCGGCAGCCCTGCTTCACGGTGCTTGTCCAGCAGGAACTGTGACGGGCTGACGAACAGGTTGACCGCCGCAGTGGTGCCAAGGTGCCAGCGACGGTAGGCGCGGCACGCCACGGTGGGGTGTGTGCAAAGCTTCCAGTCGCGGGTCAGCAGGAAGGCGCGTGGGCAGATCAGGTGGTAGTCGTGCGCGGTATGCACCACCGGGACAGCGGCCCGCTGCGCACGCCGCCAGATGGACGCGGAGAATCCGTCAATCACGTGCGTGTGCACCATATCCGGCTGCCGCTGCTGCAGGATCGTGCGAAACCGACGCCCGGCGTCGCGGTTCCACGCATCCCGCAGGTGCCACATCGCCCGCTTGTAACGCGGCTGGTCCTGACGGGCGAAGCTCCAGTACATGTTGCGCGGGAAGAAGCGGATCACCTCCACTCCGTTGCGATGCTCAACGGGATACGGCTCCATTTCCGGCCCGCAGGTGGAGACGGCGGTGACCATATGGCCACGCGCCGCCAGTCCCTCCGCGAGCCAGGCGACTACCAACTCCGCTCCACCTGCCATGATCGGCGGGTAGAGGTTGTTCACCAGCAGGACGTGCATGCCGCCGGCTAGATCCAGCGTCGCAGCATCCGTGGCACATAGCTGCGGTACTTTGTAAGCACCGCCCCCACCACCATCCCGCCCGAGGCACTGAGCGAGTTGCGCAATTCCAGCGCCACCGGGGCACGGGTGCGACCGGCTTCCAGCACCAGGATGTTGCCATCCACGAAGCGCGACAGCAGCACCCCGATCGGCGCGTCGGCGGCGGCGGGAGAGGCGATCACCACCATGTCGAAGGCCCCACGCAGCTTGCCGAGGAATTCCGGAATCCGCTTCAGCGTCGGCGCCAGGTCCAGCGTGCCGCGCATCGTCGGCATTTTCATATGATAAAGATCCAGCCCGACGACCCGCGTGATGCGGCTTTCCATGTCATCGAACGAATCATCATTGCCAAGCAGCGGCACTCTGCTGCGCGCCCCATTCTGCTCCGCCACGCCCGCATGCGCCGTTGTGCCGTTCACGAACAGCACACGTTTGCCCAGCCAGGCGGCGCTGATATAGGCGAGGTCGTAACCGACATCCTCGGTACCGGCGCCACTTTCCGCAGCAACGAACTGGCATACCACGCCGGTTTCGGTGTGAAGCGACTCCGCCAGCGAGTGATGCAGCTTCACCAACTCTCCAGGCTTGAGCCCGTGCGACCGCGGGACAGGCGCGACCCGCGGCAGGCGCCGGCGCACCGGTACCGGCAGGTTGCGGCTGGTCGGCGATGACTTCTTCGTACTCGCACGCGACATCCTTTGCCTCTCCGGCATGGGCAGCCCGCCTTTCATTTTCCGTGGGAGCGACGTCACGCATCCCTGCCAAAGGTCGCCAGGACCGGAAGACGCAGGATCTGTGCCACATCATGCGGGCTGCGCAGCCGATCATCGAAAGCTTCGGCGCCCAGCACCGCACCGCAGGCAAGAATGAACCCGGCGACCACCGTCGCCAGCGCTATCAGCTTCTTGCGCGGACGCGCCGGCTTGTGCGGCTGCGACGGCGCGGCGATCACGGCGGCAGCGGAGATCTTCTGCGCATTGCGGTTCGCCTCGACCCGCGACTCTTCGTAGCGGATCGCCAGGGTGCGATACGTATCATCCTGGATGCGCACGGCCCGCCGCAGGTCGTCATAATGGCTGCGCTGGCTGTTCAGATCCGACAACTGCTGGTTGATGTCCTTCAACTGCTTGGCCAGCATCTGGGCCGGCTCCCGCGCGCTTTTTGCCTGCGCCTGAGCGCGCAGCAGGTCGGTCTTGATGTTCTCGTAAACCATGTTCGGCTTGGTGCTGGAGCGCTTGCGCGAGTCGCTGCGCGTCCGCCTGGCGGCCAACTCCAGCGAGGCGATCTCGGCATCGAGCTGACGGAATACCGGGCTGCCGGCCTTATAGGTCGCTGCCAGTTTCTTGCGCTTGGCTTCCAGCGTATCGAGCTGGCTCTGGACCTCGTCCACGCCGCGATAGGTTTCACCGTCGGCTGACGTCTTCAGCAAGGGTGGAATCGCCGTCAGCAGTTCCTTCAGCGCCGTCTGCTTCTTCTCGGCTTCCGCCACCGTCGCCTGAGCAACGGTCAGCCGGCTTTCCACGTCGGTGCGCTGCTGAAGCAACTGGCCGATCTGGGCAGTCAGGTCGGAAATCTTGTGGTTGGCCCGGAACTGCGACAGCTCACTTTGCGCCTCATTCAGCTTCTTTTTTGCCTGCTTCGCTTCCTCCTCGGCGAACTGCAGTTCGGGATTGGCGTAGATCACCGCCTCTTGCCCGAAAAACTGGTTCAGCAGGGCCTTTACGGTCTGGTGGGCAACCGCCGGATCGGGATTGAGAAAAGAGACGTTGAGCACGTCGCTTTGCAGACCAACATCGATCACCAGGTCACTGGAGAAGCTTCGGACCGCCTCCTCCATTTGCGCGGCGGGGCTCTGTTTGGGCTGCTGCTCGGTCAGCTTCGGGTAAAGTCGCGCCAGTCCCACCGCATTGATGGTGCGCTGGGCCAGATCCGGGCTGCGCAGAATGTCGGCATCGGAATGCAGGATCGCACGCCGCTCGTTGGACCCGAGCGGCTGCGAGTTCTGCTGCGATTGGTCGATATTGGGCAAGGTATGCTGGTCGAACCGCACAACCAGCGACGCCCGGGAGAGATAGAGCGGCGTTGCCAGCAACAGGTAGATTGCGCCGGCCAGGCACACCACTCCGAACACCAGCAGGAAGGTGAACTTCCGTCGGAAGAACGTCTGGACCGCTTCACGAAAGGACGGCTGAACGATCATAAAGTGCTCCCGGCGTCTGCCGCCGTCTGGATGGAATGCCCGGCCGGCGAACCGGCCCCGGATTTGGCGCTATGCTCAGCCACCGCCCGGCGAGGTGACTATCGTGTTTCCGCCGGAGCCCGGGTTGATCACGTAGGAGAACCCGAAGCTGGGGTTGGCGAACTGCTGGATGAACTGGTTATACCACTTGTACACCTCGGCGATGCCAGTCTTGGGTACGTACACAACATCGTAGGGTGCCAGCCGAACGTCGGCGTTGGGATTGTCGGCGTGGCGCACCGCGTTCCAGTTCACCGACAGGAACTCCGGCTTGTCGTTGTTGCCGCGGCGGATAATGAAGATCGACCCATCGGATGCGCTGAGTTTCAGGCCGCCGGCCCGCGCCAGCGCCTGCGACAGCGTCAAAGTCGGTCCGACCGTGATGAACTCGCCGGGGTTCGCCACCTGACCACCCACATAGACGCGCGTTGGTGCGAAGGATTTCACCACAACTGAAATGCGAGGGTTCTGAAGATCTCGTGAGTAGTCCTTATGCAATGCCGCATCAAGTTCCGGGACCGTCATGCCGGCAGCGCGCTGATCTGATACCACCGTGGTGGAAATATGCCCGTCCGGCCTGACCGTGACCTCCTCATTGAGTTCCGGGTTCAGCATCAGGCGGACGTCCAGCACATCGCCGACCTGAATGCGGTACGGCGGCAGTGGTGCCGTCTGCGTGATCGGCGCGGGTTCCAAGGGTGCCGGCGGGAGATGACTCGTGCTTGCGCAGGCTGCCAGCATCGCTGCACCCGACAGCACAACGAGCCCGCGCATTGCAGCCGAGGACAGCAGCACTTCGTGCATTGCCCGTGAGGAGCCGGAACGTCCTGAAGTGGTATCCATCTTATGTCATATCTCCCGTTTCGACCTGACGGTTGGTTACAGATGGGTGGACGGAGAAGCAGCGAGCCGGGGGCTAGTGTGCACCGCGCTGCAGAAAGACGGCGGGAATGGTCTTCAAGAGGATCGCGATGTCGTGCCACAGCGTCCAGTTGCGGACATACCACACATCCAGCCGCACTCGACGCTCATAAGAGGTGTCATTTCGACCGCTTACCTGCCACAATCCGGTGAGGCCGGGTTTGGCTTCATAATAATAGTCGATGTTCTCGCCGTAGCGGGCGATCTCGGCCTGCACGATCGGGCGAGGGCCCACCAGGCTCATCTCCCCACGCAGCACGTTCAGCAACTGCGGGAGTTCGTCCAGGCTGGAGCGACGCAGAAACCGTCCGAGCCAGGTGATCCGCGGATCCTGGCGCAGCTTCTGCGTTTCTGCCCATTCGGCCGCGGCGGCGGGGTTTTCCTGCAACACACGCTGCAACACGCGATCCGCATCCATCACCATGGTGCGGAACTTCACACAGTCGAAAGCCTGGCCACCGGCCCCGATGCGGCGGTGGCGGTACAGGGCCGGGCCGCCATCCATTCTCGCCAGCAGTGCGATGCTCAGCATCAACGGTGCAAAAAGTACCAGCAGGATGGCTGCGACAACCTGGTCGAATGCACCCTTCAGGATACGGCTGAACGGTCTGGCCAGGTTGTTGTGACTGACCAGCATCACGATATCGTGGCTGAAGAAGTGGTGCTGGCGCAGTCCGACCACCGGCAGGCCTTCAAGCGCCGGTACCAAAGCTATGGGACAGCCTGTACGGCGTAACGTCGCAATGACGTTGCGTTCAGCTACAATGTTGCCGGTGCCTATGGCCACCACGACGAACTGGGCGCCGCACTGCTGCATCAGGTCCAGCAGGCTTTCATCATCCAGCGCTGCGGCCTCGTCGAGTTCCACCGAGCCTACCATCGCATAGCCCATGGCCGGGTCGGATTGCAGCGCGTCGCGTGCCTGGCTGTAGACACCGGGCGTGGCGACGATCAGGGTATTGATCGTCCACAGATCGAGCGCTCGCAGAATCTGGCGCACACCGGTTCGCAACAGCAGCAACGTGGGACAGAACACCACCCAGCGCAGCAGTCCTTCGACCTGAACCGGGCTGCCGTACACCGCGATCGTGAGAAAAGTGTCGCAGGCCAACGCCACGGTGCATCCCATGACGACGTCGCCAAGCTGAGTCCAGAATGGTACGCGCGACGTGTACTGGCCACGTGCCGCGAAGAAGCCAAGCAGGCTCACAAGTACCAGAAAGGTACCCCAGCCGTGCCACCTGGGACCAAGCTCCAGCAGATTCCCGATCGCGCGTTCAAAAGGCGACGGCCGGGTGGCGATATCGACAAGGAACGCAAGAAACACTGCGATGACGAAGGCTGCCGTGTCGGATGCGATCAGGGCAATCGAACACAACCGGCCCACCAGCGCACTGCGGCGAGTGATCGCGTTCCCTGCCGCCAGTCCGGAACGGGCGGCAGAGCCCAGATACTCCATCCGTTCAATTCGCCTGACTGGGTACATACATCGTCCTTCGTGATCCCTCGGCGATCGGCGCAATAACGGCTCCTGGGAAGGAGCAAGGCCCGTGCCAGTTCATAAGATGGCAGAAGCCTCGTGTGCTGCGCACCAGCATCGCCTTTTGATACAGATGTTACTTCGCGCTGCGGACGTGCCGGTTAACGTAGCGCCCGTGTTAAGCCGGAGAACGCCAGAGTTACGCGCTGTGCGACGGTTGCCTGCCTGCCCGTTACGGCGGTTCGATTTCGGGCAAAGTCGGCGCGGGCTGGAACAGATTGAGCGGTAACCGTCGCTTGATATGGCCGGCGGATCGTCGAAGCACGAGCGGCCAGATCGACGGGTGCGCCAGAATCTCGCGTGCAAGCCGGGCGGTCGTCGCGCCTGTGGCGTGCGCGCGACTGATCTCCTGCAACACGTGCAGGCGCAGGAAGGCGCGGCGGCGTTGCTCCAGCAGCCGGCACAGTTCGGGCTGATCCTGAGCACGCAACGCGGCCAGAAGATCGGCCGCCGCGCGTGCCGCCGAGAGGAAATCGTAGCGCCAGCTTCCCTCACCGGTTTCGGTCCACCGGCGCGAAATCGAGCCGAAAGCCTGGCGCCAGTAGTACCCGGGCTGCGCAAGCACATATCCGCGACCACCAGCGGCCAGGAATTCCACCAGGTACAGGAAATCCTCGGACAGCTTCGCCGTCTCGCGATAGGCCAGGGCATGGCGCCGGATGAACTCGGCCCGCACCATCGGCTTCAGCATGCCGAAGTCGAAGTCTGCGTACGGGTTGCTTTCAGCCACGAACCGCCGCTTGTCGAGGGTTCGGTCTCCGACCGCCTGCGGGAAGGCGGTGCGCACGATGCGACCCGCACCATCGTCATAGAGGTACTGATTATCCGCGACCAGATCGACGGCTTCCCGCTGCCCAGCCGCCACGAGGGTGGAAAGCCGGTTGGGACAGTACCAATCGTCGGCGTCCAGCACGGCCACCCAGGCGCCCCGCGCCTCGGCAACGGCGATATTCATCGCGCTGGACTTGCCGCGGTTGCTGGGCAGCGACAGCACACGGACCCGCGCATCGGCCTGCGCCAGGCGCCGGGCGACGTTCGCGGTCTCGTCGCGCGAGCCGTCATCGACGATGAGCAGCTCGATATCCGGCAAGTCCTGCTTCAGTGCCGAGTCCACGGCAAGTGGAAGCGTCGCTGCACTGTTGAAGGCAGGCATGATCACCGAGACGCAGACTGACACGAAGGCTTCACCTGGAGATTGATACAGGAAGGGACTAAACGTCTGAGCTAGGCGCGAAGCGCGGACCCGCGCCCGCAAACGCGAGCATTAGTGCAGAGGTTCGCGGCGGGGGGAGACCTTTTCCGATACCTCACGCGCGCGTGTTCGTCGGAGCGGTCGGCACATGTTCGACCGGGTGGCCGAAATCGTCTTCGCCGCGGACCTGAACGCCATACCGGCGCCAACTGAGTTCAGGATGGTGCGGGCCCAGTTCGGCCCGCGGCAAAATGGCGCCTTGCGAGAACGTTCCGGTGCGTTCATTCGGAATGAAACCTGTATCGCAATCAATTTCACCCGAGCGGGGCAGAGTTGCAGGATACCGCCCGGTATATTGTGATTATCGGAACATATTACAGGACTTTAATATCAAGTGATTTTGATCTCCTCACGCGTTCGTGAGAGACCTTATCGACCGCGTGACTATAGCGGTTCCAACAACGTTTCAGAGGGCTTCTGGATCAATGGCCATTTCGCCTCCTGCTGCCGAGCAGGCAGCCAGTGCCGCGCGTTTCACATCTTCCGTGGGCATCAATACCCACATTGATTTCACGTGGACCGCTTACGCGGATCTGAACCGCGTCGAAGCAGCCTTGAATTATCTCGGTGTCGGAAATGTTCGGGATTCGCCGGGCACCTCCTCCGACCTGGCCTGGTGGCAGCAGGTGGCGCAGGCGACCGGTGTCACGTTCGACGCGTTCATCGGCGAGACCAGCCCGGCGAACTTCTCTGTGCAGCTCGACCTGATGAAGCAGCTCGCCGGTGAGGGCCTGCTGAACGCCATAGAAGGCGGCAATGAACCGGATCAGCCCTATCCGCAAAGCCTGGGCACCACATTGGATTTTGCCGCGCAGTTCCAGCAGCAGGTCTGGTCTGTCGGCCAATCGCTCGGCCTGCCCGTGATCCAGACCAGCTTCGGCCAGGTAAGCGACTATGGAACAACCGGGGACCTGTCGGCCTGGGCCGATTATGGTAATGCGCACACCTATTTCGGCACAGGAAACAACCCCGGCCTGCCG
This sequence comes from uncultured Alphaproteobacteria bacterium, assembly GCA_963721065.1. GTDB lineage: Bacteria > Pseudomonadota > Alphaproteobacteria > Acetobacterales > Acetobacteraceae > CAWBLP01. The sequence continues at coordinate 435,321 of CAVRHO010000002.1, read as the reverse complement.
GCGTGGTGGAACGGCGTCACCTACCCCAACGGCACCATGCAGTGGCTCAATGCCGAGGCGCAACTGACCACACCGGGCAAGCCGGTGATCACCACCGAGTCCGGCTACTACACCACGGGCAGCACCACCGATCCGACCAGCATCAGTGAGACGGTCCAGGCGAAATACACGCTCGACATCCTGATGGACGGGTTCAAAAACGGTGACGTGCGAACCTACCTGTACGAGTTGCTCGACCAGAAGACCGGCGACGGCTACAGCGAAGACAATTTCGGGCTTTTTCATTCCGACGGCACGCCCAAGCTCGCGGCCGTCGGTGTCCACAACCTTATGGCTCTGCTGGCGGACAACGGCAGCACCAACTTCACGCCGGGAACGCTCAGCTACAGCCTGTCGGGACTGCAAAGCACGGACAATTCCTTCCTGCTGGAGAAATCGGACGGCAGCTACTGGCTTGCATTGTGGAACGACACGAGACTGTCGGGTCCGTCGAGCCCGACCGACCTGACAGTCGCTCCCCATGCGGTCACGTTGACGCTCGGCGCCGCTGCGGCCGATATCCAGGTGTTCGATCCGCTCACCGGCACCACGGCAGTCTCCAGCGCCAGCGATGCCAGCAGCCTGACCTTCAACCTGCCCGACCATCCGGTCCTGATCGAAGTCAGCAGCGGAAGCGGCGCGCCCCCCACACCCACACCCACACCCACACCCACACCCACACCCACACCCACACCCACACCAGACACCCACACCCACACCCACGCCCACACCCACGCCCACGCCAACCGCGATCGGCCCTGTCATCGCCGTTCCAGATACCGAAACGTTTGCCGTGGGATCAGTCCACGCAATCAACGGGATTTCCGTTAGCGACGCGTTCGCGGCGAGTCATCCGGGCACGCTCGCCCTAAATCTGAGTGCGACGGCCGGCACGCTGACAGTGACCGATTCCAGCGGTGCCGCGCTACCAGGTTCCGGCACGCATGCCTTGTCGCTCACCGGCACGCTGGCGCAGATCAACGCGGACCTGGCAAACCTGTCTTACGCCGCAGCCGGAACCGCAGGCAGCGACAGCATCATCGTCGATGTCTGGGACCAGGCCGGCGTAGAGGGCACCAAGTCCGTTTCGGTGATGGTGACCGCCCCGACGCCAACACCAACTCCGACCCCAGCGCCAACCCCTACTCCAACGCCAACCCCAACGCCGGCTCCGACCCCAACCCCGGCTCCGACCCCAACTCCAACGCCCACAGGTCCCAGCATCGCCGCTCCTACAGGCGAAGCCGTCAACGTCGGTGCCAGTGCGGCTGTCTCGGGTGTATCCATCACCGATGCGTACGCGGCCAGTCACCCAGGCATGCTGGCGCTGAATCTCACCGCAGCGTCGGGCACACTGACGATGACTGATGCCACAGGCACGCCGGTCCCCGGTTCCGGGTCACACGCAATTTCCCTCAGCGGCACGCTCGCGGAAATCAACGATGACCTGACGCGTCTGTCCTATGTCGCAGCCAACAGTTCCGGCACCGACAGCATCGGCGTGGACATCTGGGACCAGCTCGGCCTGGAGGCCACGCGGAGCATCGCCGTCAGCATCACCACCGCTACACCAACACCAACACCAACACCAACACCAACACCAACACCAACACCAACACCAACACCAACACCAACACCAACACCAACACCCACGCCGAGCGGTCCGGTGATCAACCTGCCGACCGGTGAAAGCGTCGGCACGGTTGGCGCGACGACGATCACCGGGATCTCCATCACCGATAGTTACGCAGCAGACCATCCGGGCAGCATGGCTCTGAACCTCAGTGCCGGGGCCGGCACGCTGCAAATGACAGACGCGAATGGCAGGGTGATCCCCGGTTCCGGCACGCACGCAATCTCCATCAACGGGACGCTGGCTCAACTCAACGACGATCTGTCGCACCTGACCTATACGCCCGCGGGTAGTGGGGGCGGTGACAGCATCATCGTTGATGTCTGGGATCAACTCGGGCGGGAAGCAACCAGGTCGCTCGCGGTCGATGTCACGAACAACCTCGCCGGCACGAGCAACAGCGCCATGCTTGCGAGTGTGCCCGCCGCATCACCGACCAGCATCGCGCCGGGGACGGCCAGGGCCACCATCGGCATCAGCAACACCACGATCAATGCCAGTGGCGGCGATCATGTCCTGCTGATCACCGGCAGCGGCAACACGGTGACGTTGACCGGAGGGAGGGAATCCGTGGTGAACACTGGCAACGGCAATCAGGTCAGCACGGGTGCCGGCGATGATGTGCTGCGCCTGGCGGGCATGCAGAACACGGTGGACGCCGGTACCGGATACAATGTGATCCAGGAGTACGGCGGCGGCAACCGGATGGTCCTGCCGGCCGCGGGCCAGGGCTATGACGAAATCTATGGCAACGTCCTGAGCAACCACGACCTGCTCGACTTCCGTCCGCTGCTCGCGGCAACCGACTGGAACGGGCAGAGCAGCCTCGATGCCTGGCTGCACGTCCGCACCGTGCATGGCAACGATGCGGTGATCAGCGTCACACCGACCGGCATGGCCGGCGGCGCTACAACCGATGTGGCGACGCTGCATGGCGCGGGTGGCGCGACGCTGGCCACGCTGTTGCAGCACGCCGTGGTGTGATGCCCTCGACGGTCGCTCAGGTACCGCTCAAAGCGGACAGGTGGTGTGCCGCCGTACCAGCCGTCGCGACTGGCACGCCAGTCCGGCGGCTGCGGCTGCGGCTGCGGCGGCAGGCTGGCCTGCTCGCGCCGAGCGCCGGTCTCCGCCATGGCGCGGTCGATGTAGTGGATGGCGAGATCGCCGCGTCCCTGGCCCAGCAGGGTCAGGGCCTCGGCGACGTCACCCGCCGCCGCATGGCTGCTTGCCGGGTCGATCGCGCTATCCGCTGACACGGGCCGGAACACCAGTTGCAACTGGGCGGCCTGCAGCAGTTGCTGCGCCTGCTCCACCTTGCCCTTCCGGATCGCGTCGCGCGCGCGCACCAGCCGCCGGCCCCAGTTCGGGCTGGGCGGCGGTAACGGCGCTTCCGCCGCCGCCGGTGTCGGCGGCGATGGCGATGGCGATGGCGATGGGGATGCCGGGCCTGCATGGCGTTGGCCCGGCGCGGGTTGCGTCTTTCGCGCCCCGGTTTCCCGCCCGATCTCCCGCCCCCGGGTCTCCCCGCGCAAGCGCCGCAGCACCGCCCCGATCGACGAAGGATCGTCATATGCCGCCTGCTGCCGTCCCGCGGCGGACTCCGGTTGGCGTTGAGGGGGCGGCGCGGCACGCGTTGCGGCAGGCGCCGGAGAGGCCTGCGCCATCCTCATCGGTGGTGGCGGCGGCGGTGGCGGCAGCGCGCTGGATGTCTGTTCGGTCGCCGCTTGCGTCGGGTGCTGGGGATTGGCCTGGTGCGACGCGACCTCCGCCCCGGCCGGATGCGACGACGCCTGCTGCCCGCTCGATTCGGCCTCCGACTGTTGTGTGACGTGAGCGGCCTGTTGCGCCACAGCCTGCCGCCCCTTCGCCCGATTCGCCGCCTGATCGGCCGCCCGCTGCTGTGCCCGTGCCAGTTGCAGCGCTGCCGCGGCTTCGGCCCGCTGTTTCCGGGCCTGATCGGCCGCCCGGGCGGCGGCGGACTGATCGGCTTGCAGCCGAGCGAGTTGGGCCGAGTTGGTGTCGTGCTGCTGTTGCAGGTGCTGGAGCTTCCGGCGTTGCGTCTCTGCCTGGTCGTGCAGATCGGCGACCGACCGATCCGCCTGCTGCAACTGCCGCCGCAGGGCCTGTATCTGCGCCTTCAGCGCCTCCTGCTGCTGTGTGTCGGGCAGGGTGGAAACCCGCGTGCCCGACGGGCTGGCTGTCGCGGCCGCCCGCTGCAACTGCCGTCGCACAGCGTCCGCCTGGGCCTGCAGCGTCGCCTGCTGCGCGTCCGGGTCGGCATGCTGTGCCACGGGCGGGCTGTCGGTGGTGGGCGCCGCATGCTGCCCGGCGGTCTGCGGCGCTTCCATCGGCAGCACCGGCACTTGCGCGAGCTGCCGCCATACACCGTCCGCGTCCCCGAAGGACACGATGAACAAACCCACCACGCCGGCGACCGTAGTCATGCCTGCAAGAAGAAAGCGGAACACCTGGTCTGCCTTTCCGAAGTCGCGCTCACGGCCGGGTGAGCTGCCGCAAGCGATCGCGCCGCATCATACAGCAACACAAATCGACAAAACTGTGATCATCCCGCCTGCGGGGCACGTATGCAGGTGACGTAAACTTCCCAATGATTAACACGCCATCCTCGACGTGCAACAGGCGTCGGTTTCATTGGAGACTTCTTGCACAAGGCGAACGGGCCGGATCAGTCACGAACCACCGCCCGGCCGAGCCTGGCGCCTGCCATCAACGTCCTGTCAGGCGGCTTGCGCGATGGCGAAACGCTACACAGGTCCCTGGTGTAGAGGCCGCAATTGCTGCCAGGAGAATAAACGTATGCCGCAGGATTTTCACGAACAGCTCACCGAGTTCCTGCCCAAGATGCGCATCTGGGCTTTGGCCCTTACGCGCAATCGCGCGGCTGCCGAAGATCTGACTCAGGACGTCGCGACCAAGGCCCTGATGGCCAAGGACTGCTTTATTCCGGGCACCAACTTTTCTGCGTGGGTGCACCGGATCATGATCAATCACTTTATCAGCAGCGTCCGTAACAAGCGCGAATTCACCGACATGGACACCATGCCGGAGTTGCCCGTCCCCGCGGCGCACGAGGACCGTACGGCCCTGCGCGAGCTTGGCTGGGCGCTGAACCGGCTGCCCGCCGACCAGCGGGAAGCGCTGTTCATGATCGTGTTACAGGAAAAGTCCTACGAGTTCGGCTGCCGAGGTGACCGGCTGTGCGATTGGCACGCTGAAAAGCCGGGTGCACCGGGCGCGATTGCAGTTGCGCACGTATCTGACCGGCGAACCGCAGCAGCAAAAGGCGGCAGCATAGGGCAGCGGCAACCCGTGCGGCGGTTGCAGCCGGCCGCACCAGAAAGGATCAGCAACAACCCGATCCTGCAATGATGAGTGGCCGGCCTCACGCCGGCCACTTTTGCATTCGGACCACGCGGATGATCGCAGGGTGATGATGCCTTTCTGAGGGGAAGGGAGTTTGACACGCGGTCGCACGTTCAACGGCGCTCCCTCCCCTTCAACGGCGCTCCCCGCCCCACCGCGTTCGTCACGCCCGGGCACCCGCCCGATCAACCGGCGTTGAGTCCGTCTGCGGTTTGAGGCCGCCCACGGACAATGCTCCCGCTTCCCTTGTTCGCGGCCGGGACGGCCGGTGCCCACAAGGTCGCATCCGACAGGGATGACCCGGCCAGCCTACAGCGTAATGATGGACAAAGTCCTTATGGGCGGGCCGCTGACCGACCGAACCGCGTCGGGGCGGGCTCAGCCCCGACACCCCCGACCTCACCATGCGGAGCGCCTCATTTCAGCATTCTGCTTCGGGGGATTCCGTCGCACCCGCGTGCCTTTGGCGTGACACGGCCACGCCTGGCAGGCCTGCGCCCGCCACGACGTGGATCGTTCTGCCCGTGGCTACTCCGCTATTGCAGCCTTAACCGGCCTTCGTCCCGCACGACGCACTGCGGCCCTTCGAGCAAAGCCGCCGCCAGACCGGCGACGGCGCTCAGTGCTCCGCCGCGGCCGGCTGGCGCCCGGCAACCTGCATCCGACGCTCGGCGATCTGTGCCTTCATCGCCTTCTGCAGCTTCTCGAACGCCCGCACCTCGATCTGGCGCACGCGCTCGCGGGAGATGCCGTATTGCTGCGACAATTCCTCCAGCGTGGTGGGATTGTCCTTCAGCCGCCGCTCGATCAGGATGTGCCGCTCACGCTCGTTCAGCGTCTTCAGCGCGTTCGACAGCAGCGCCTTGCGGCCGGTCAATTCCTCGCGCTCGGCGATGTTGCTTTCCTGGCTTTCGGACTCGTCCACCAGCCAGTCCTGCCACTCGCCCTCGCTGTCCTGGCGCACCGGCGCGTTCAGGCTGTGGTCGGGCGCCGCCAGCCGGCGGTTCATGCTGACCACATCCTGTTCCGGCACGTCCAGCATGCGCGCGATCTTGGTCACCTGCTCGGGATGCAGGTCACCTTCGTCGATCGCCTGCATCTGGCCCTTGAGCCGGCGCAGATTGAAGAACAGCTTCTTCTGCGCAGCGGTGGTGCCCATCTTCACGAGCGACCACGAATGCAGGATGTACTCCTGGATCGCCGCGCGGATCCACCACATGGCATAGGTCGCCAGGCGGAACCCGCGATCCGGGTCGAAGCGCTTCACCGCCTGCATCATGCCCACGTTGCCCTCGGAGATCAGCTCTCCGACCGGCAGGCCGTAGCCGCGGTAGCCCATGGCAATTTTTGCGACCAGGCGCAGATGGGAGGTGACAAGCTTATGCGCCGCCTCCATATCCTCGTGGTCGCGCCAGCGGCGGGAGAGCTCCAGCTCCTCCTCCGCGGACAGCATGGGAAATTTGCGGATCTCCTGGAGATACCGCGCCAGATTGCCCTCAGGGGCGACATTAATGACGGCAGAGGCCACGGAAGGCTCCTTTCGTCGGCAAACTCAGGTCTAGTGCCTTCGTCCTGCCCAGGATGGCGCAGGTCTGAGGCTGGAATGTGACCGAGGCCAATGGGATGCGACGAGGGGACATCACGTCCCGGATATCCACCCCATCCTCGGCAGCGGTTTGTCCGGACGTCCCCACCGAGGCAGCACATCCGCCACATCGGCATGCGAGGATATACAGGACCAAAATGGTCCTGTCAATATTACCCTTTGGTGAGCCGCCAGTAACCCAGTCATGCGTTCAAGTTCTAGCTCTGTTCCAGGATGGACAGCAGGGCCTGCATGTCCGGAGGTAGCGCAGTCTCAAAGCTCAGCGGGGCGCCGCTGCGGGGATGGGCGAAGCCAAGGCGGGCCGCATGCAGCGCCTGACGCGGGAAGTCCAGCAAGGTCTGTCGCAGCGGTTCGGCCAGGCCGCGCGCCACGGCGGGAATGCGGCGAAGGTACAGCGGATCGCCCACCAGCGGATAGCCGCGACCGGCCAGATGCACGCGAATCTGATGGGTCCGCCCGGTGGCGAGCCGGCACTCCATCAGTGTCACCGCGGCGTGCCAGGTCTGCAGCGTCCGGTACCGGGTCAGCGCCGGCTTGCCGCCACGCGTCACGACGGCCATCCGCTTGCGATCACGTGGATCGCGCCCGATCGGCCCTTCGATCTCGCCGGCCAGTGGCGTCGGCATGCCCCAGGCCAGGGCCAGATAGGCGCGGTCCAGGTCGCGCGCGGCGAAGGCGGCGGTCAGCCCGTCATTCGCCAGTTGGGTCTTGGCCACCACCATCACGCCGGACGTGTCCTTGTCCAGCCGGTGCACGATGCCGGGACGGCGCTCTGCCCCGATGCCCGTGAAATCCGGCCCGCAATGCGCCAGCAGGGCGTTGACCAGCGTGCCGTCCTCGTTGCCCGGCGCCGGGTGCACCACCAGCCCGGCCGGCTTGTCCAGCACGATCAGGTCGGCATCCTCATACAAAATGCTAACGGGAATCGCCTGCGGCTGCGGCCGGGCCGGGGTTGGCGGCGGCAGATCCACCGTGTAGGCGGCCCCGGCGCGCACCGGTTCGGCGGGTTCGCGGGTCGGGGTGGCGTCGCGCCTGACGCGTCCCGCCTCGATCAGCGCCTTGACGCGGGAGCGTGACAACGTGCCGATGGCATCGGCGAGGAAGCGGTCGAGCCGCTGCCCCGCCGCTTCGGGGCCGGCGGTCAGGTGCATGCTGCCCGGGGGCGTGTCGGTGGCCATGATGGGATGCGGATAGCGCGGAATGGCGCTCGCTTGGAGAGGACGATGACCAGAGGCATGCGGGCGCTGACCGCGGTAACGATCTTTATGGGTGTGCTGATCGTGGTCGGCACCGGAGCGCTGATCGCGGTGATCGTGCACCGTTCCACCGCACCGGCGCCGCCCCCCGGCCCGCTGGCATTGCACCTGGCCGAACCGGCGGGCACGCAGATCGCCGCCATTGCCAGTGCCGGCGACCGGTTGGCGGTGGAATTAAAGGGCGGCGGACCCGACCGTGTGGTGCTAGTGGATCCGCACTCCGGCACGGTGACCGGACAGATTACGCTGGGGACTCGATGATGCCAGATGGAACACAGACTTCGGTGCAGGAACCGGCCTCGGTGCATGGCGCCCCCATGCCCGCGCCGGACCTGTCGGGTCCCCACGAGGAGCGCACGAACGTATTCGCGCCAGCGCCCGGCAGCACCCCCGTGCTCGACTTCACGGCCGAACATACCGGCCGCTATCGTCGCACCATGGCGATCCGCGACGTGAAGGAAGGCATTCGCCTGATGCGGCTGGCCTGTGTACTCAGTTGGCTGGATATCCGGCTGCGCTACCGCGGGTCGGTTCTGGGCCCGTTCTGGCTGACCCTGTCCACCGGCATCATGGTCGGGGCGCTGGGGTATCTGTATGCCGGCATCTTCCACACCGACGTCCACAACTACCTGCCGTTCCTGGCGCTGTCACTTGTGCTGTGGGGCTTCATCTCCACCATCATCTCGGAGGCCTGCACCGCCTTTACCGAAGCGGAGGGGGTGATTCGCGCCATCCGCATGCCGTATTTCCTGTTCGCGATCCGGACAGTGGTGCGCAACCTGCTGGTGCTGGCGCACAACATCGTGGTCATCGTGGTCGTGTTCATCGTCTTCGACATCTGGCCCGGGATGCATGCGCTGCTGGCACTGCCGGGCCTGGCGGTCTGGATCATCGATTCACTTGCGATCGTCATGGCCCTTGGGGCGTTCTGCGCACGGTTCCGTGATATCCTGCCCATCGTGGGCAGCGTGATTCAGATCGCCTTCTTCATAACGCCGGTGCTCTGGAAACCCGAACAGATCGGCCGCGGCGCTCGTCTGTTGCCGCTCAACCCGTTCTACGACCTGCTGGAGATCGTGCGGGCGCCGCTGCTGGGCACGACGCCGGGCCACGGGATCTGGCTGGGGGCTGCAGTGTGCAGCGCGGCGCTGGTCGTGTTGTCCTGGGCCTTCTTCGTTCGCACGCGCGGCCGTATCGCTTTCTGGATCTGAACGCGGCATCGTCCCCGCGCACAGCAGCGGCGGCGCCCGACCGGTCTGCGATCGCGGCTGCGTCCGAAGCCCAGGGGTGATGATGCGTGTCCCGCAGCCGACGAGTCGACGTGCTGCCGCCATGGCGGTGCCCCCGCGCGCGCTGATCGACGACGCGCAAAGCACGGTGTTCGGCATCGGCTTCGCCGTGCTCGCCAATCTCATGTGGACGCTTGGCGATACCGCCGCCAAGTGGGCGATCCCCGTGGCCGGCGTGGGCGGCGCGATGCTGTGGCGCGGCCTGTTCGGCGCCACCGTCGTCATGGCGGTGGCCTGCGCGCAGCCACAGGGCTGGCGCCGGATCGTGCCGGTACGCTGGCGCGCGGTGATCCTGCGCAGCGTCCTGTCGTCCTTCGTCTCGATCACGTGGTACGTGGCCTGGCGCAAGATGAGCCTGGCCGACACCTACGCCATCGGGTTCACCGCGCCGCTGATGATGACTCTGCTGGCCGTGCCGTTGCTGGGGGAGCGCATCCGCTGGCGCCGCATGCTGTCCACGCTGCTGGGATTCTGCCGGCGTGCTGGTCATGCTGCGGCCGGGCGGCGATCTGTGGCGGCCGGAGACGGCGCTGCTGCTGATCGGCATCGTGGTGATGTCGGTGACCCGCATCATGACCCGGCAGCTTTCCACCACCGAAACCCCCGAATGCCAGGCCTTTTCGCTGATGATCGGCCATCTGTGCACCGGCGCGGCGTTGCTGTCGGTGATTTCCATGCCCGGCGCGCTGACGCCCGCCATCCTGGGCGTGCTGGCCGTGCTCGGCCTGTGTTCCGGCCTGGCACACTGCGTGTACGCGCGCGGCTATGGACTGGCGCCGGTATCCGCGCTGGCCCCGTACCGAGTACACCGCGCTGCTATGGGGCGGCCTGGCCGGATATATCGTGTTCCATGAAGTACCCGTCGTGGCGCACGCTGCTGGGCGCCGCAATCATCGCCGGCGCGGGACTGTACAACCTGCATCGCGAGCGCGCCCGCCGCCGCGCCGACTGAGGACACCGTCCCCATCGACCTCGGAAATCGGCGCAACCAACGACGCTGTGGCGGATGCAGGCCCGCTACCCCCGACCACCTTAGGCTGCATGCGGAAACGCCGTGCACGGCCGGTCGAATCCCTTCCGCCGGCGTGCCCTCGGAACAAGCCCGTTCGCCCGGCACAACGCATGATGCATCGCGGGCGGAGGGCGCACCAGTTCAACCATGCCAGCCCGCGTCTTCCGCCGGCACCGGCAGTTGGGGCGCGGCAAATCCCTTCCATGGACAGGCATGCATGCCCCCTTCCCCGTGCCTGATCCACGCCAAAGCGCAACCCAGCCGGGAAAGGAAGCATGCTCAGATCAACCGTCAGTCGCCGACGGCTCGCAGCAGCGGCAGGTTCACCCCGCACAGCTCCTCGTACAGATCGACGTAGTCCTCCGCCATGCGCCGCGCGGTCCAGCGGCGATCGAAGGTGGCGCGCACCGTGGCGCGGTCCAGTTCGCCCAGGCGGTTCACCGCCGCGACCGCCGAGGCCTCGTCATGCACGATGAAGCCGCTGACGCCATGGTCGATCACCTCGGGCACCGAGCCGCGGTTGAACGCGATCACCGGCGTGCCGCAGGCCATGCTCTCTATCATCACCAGGCCGAACGGCTCGGGCCAGTCGATCGGGAACAACAGGGCATGCGCGCCGGACAGGAACGCCGGCTTCTGGGAGTCATTGATCTCGCCGATGAACTCCACCCATGGGCTGGCCTGCACCAGCGGCCGGATCTGCTCGTCCCAGTAGGCCTGGTCCGCCTTGTCCACCTTGGCGGCGATCTTCAGCTTCATCCCGGTCTTGCCGGCAATGCGGATCGCCTTGTCCACGCCCTTTTCCGGTGAGATGCGGCCGAGGAACGCCAGGTAGTCCTGCTTGCCCGGCTGCGGCGTCAGCAGCGTCTGCGGCATGCCGTGCAGAACGGTTCGCGCCCAGTTGATGTGCGGAATCGGCCGCCGTTGCGCATCGGATATCGATACGAACGGTGCATTCGGGTACAGCTCGTAGATGTCCTTGAACTCGGGGATGTCGAGCCGGCCGTGCAGCGTCGTGAGGAACGGCGTCGGCTGGCGGCTGAACAACGACAGCGGAAAGTAGTCGATGTGGAAGTGCAGCACGTCGAACTCGTCCGAGCGGCGACGGATGTTCTCGACCATGCCCATGGTGATGGACACCCAGTCCACCACCGAAGGATCCAGACGCAGCGCACGGTCGCGCATCGGCGCGAGCGTGGCGGAGGTGACGGAGTCGCCACTGGCGAACAGGGTCACGTCGTGCCCCATCGCCACCAGTTCCTCGGTCAGCGAGTACACCACGCGCTCGGTGCCACCGTACAGCTTGGGCGGCACCGCCTCGAACAGAGGCGATATTTGAGCAATACGCATGAGGGCGAGCCCCACTTTCTACTTAGGGGTTACTTTGTGTGATCCGCGGCATTTCTTGACTTGACTTGCAAGATCCAACACCGCTATCAACTGCAAGATATAATTTGGGAATGTGGCGGAAAGCCGGCGCGTTTATTGCGACGACAAGATGCCGCAGCGGGCCGGAGCCGTGAAGAAAGCCGGGTAAGGAGCCGTTTTAGTGGCAATTATTGAGAAACTGCGGCGTCAAACTGTGGCCGAAATGAGGCGGAATGAGACCGCCCTGCCCCACCTCCGCGGGCGCCCCTTCGGCTTCCTGGCGCGCTACGTGCGGCGCCACGCCATGGGACACGCAGTGGTGCTGGGCTCGGTGCTGCTGGCGGTCGGCTTTTCCGTCGGCTCCCAGTACGGGATGAAGCATCTGGTCGATGTCATCGCCCGCGGGCCGCAGGCCGCCGGCACCGCGGTATGGTGGGCGTTCGGCCTGCTGTGCCTGCTGCTCGCCGGCGACAACATGTTCTGGCGGGTCGGCGGCTATGCCGCGGCCCGCACCTTCGTGAAGGTCACCGGCGATATCCGCTCGGAGCTGTTCGCCTACCTGTCCGGCCATTCGCCCAGCTATTTCGCCGAGCGGCTGCCGGGGGCGATGGCGGGGCGGATCAGCGCGGCGGCGAACGCGGCCTTCACGATCGAGAACACCGGCTCGTGGAACGTGCTGCCGCCCATCATCGCGGTGATCTCCGCCATCGCCCTGATCGGCGTGGTCAACCCGCTGCTGGCCGCGACCCTGGTCGCCTTCTCGCTGGTGCTGGGCGGGCTGGTGTTCTGGCTGGCCAGGCGCGGCACGCCGCTGCACCGCAGCTATGCCGAGAACGCGGCGGCGGTGGACGGCGAACTGGTCGATGTGGTCGGCAACTTCCAGGTGGTGCGCGCCTTCGGTGCAACCTTCCGTGAGCAGCACCGCCTGGGCAGCACCGTCGAACGCGAGATGGGCGCCCGCCGCACCAGCCTGTTCTACATGGAGCGGCTTGCGCCTGATCCACGCGGCGCTGACCGTGATCGCCAGCGGCGGCGTGATCGCCTGGGGCATCCTGCTGTGGCAGGCCGGTCAGGCTTCGGTGGGCGATATCGTGCTGGTCACCAGCCTGGCCTGCACCATCCTGCATTCCACCCGCGACCTCGCCGTGGCGCTGGTCGATCTGACGCAGCACGTCGCCCGGCTGGAGGAAGCGATCGGCACCCTGCTGACCCCGCACGACCTGCCGGACCACCCGGAGGCACGCCTGCTGCAGTCGCAGACCGGGCGCGTCGCCTTCCGCGACGTCACCTTCGCCTATCCGCAGCGGGCGCCGGTGCTGCGCGAGTTCGACCTGACCATCGAGCCGGGACAGCGCGTCGGCCTGGTGGGCGCTTCGGGGGCGGGCAAATCCACCGTCCTGTCGCTGCTGCAGCGCTTCTACGACGTCAGTGGCGGCAGCATCCTGATCGACGGCCAGGACATTTCCCTGGTCACCCAGGACAGCCTGCGCCAGAGCATGGCCATCGTGCCGCAGGACATCAGCCTGTTCCACCGCTCGGTGATGGAGAACATCCGCTACGCACGCCCGGGTGCGACCGAGGCCGAGGTGATGGCGGCGGCCGAGATGGCGCACTGCCGCACCTTCATCGAGGCGCTGCCCGAAGGCTTCGACACCATCGTGGGCGACCGCGGCGTGAAGCTGTCCGGGGGGCAGCGGCAGCGGCTGGCGATCGCGCGCGCCCTGCTGAAGGACGCGCCCATCCTGCTGCTGGACGAGGCCACCAGCGCCCTGGACAGCGAGTTGGAGCGGGCGATCCAGTCCGCGCTGGACCGGCTGATGCGCGGCCGCACGGTGATCGCCATCGCCCACCGGCTGTCCACGCTGAAGAGCTTCGACCGTATCATCGTGATGGATGCCGGCCGCATCGTGGAAGACGGCCCGCCGGAGGTGCTGGCCGCGCGTCCGGGCCCGTACCGCGCATTGCTGATGAAGCAGGCCATGGAGCCGCTGCCCGAAGCGGCGTAAAGTCAACAGAGGCTGAACAGCGGTTGCCTCCCCCCGGTGGGGAGGGCCGGGGAGGGGGTGGCACATGCCCCCGGTTTGCGGGCTGGATCCCCCACCCCAACCCTCCCCCACACGGGGGGAGGGAGTTATCGTCCATTGTCGCGTCTCATCGTCGTCTCCAACCGCGTGGCCCCGATCACCGAGGGCGAACCCACCGCAGGCGGCCTGGCTGCCGGCGTGCTGGACGCCCTGAAGCAGAAGGGCGGCCTGTGGTTCGGCTGGAGCGGCGAGGTCGCGCCGGAGGGTGCGCCGCCGACGCAGCAGACCGTCGGCCCGATCAGCCTGGTCACCATCGACCTGTCGCGCCGCGACTACGACGAGTTCTACCGCGGCTTCGCCAACGACACGCTGTGGCCCGTGCTGCATTACCAGATCGGCCTGCACGGCTTCGAATGGTCGCAGTTCGACGGCTACCGCCGCGTCAACGCGCTGTTCGCCCGGCATTTGGCGCCGCTGGTGCAGCCTGAGGACGTGGTGTGGGCGCACGACTACCACCTGCTGTGCCTGGCCGACGCCCTGCGGGCGGAGGGGCTGCGCAACCGCATCGGCCTGTTCCTGCACACGCCGTTTCCGGCACCGGCGGTGTTCATGACCATCCCGGCGCATGCCGACCTGATCCGCGCCATGTGCGCCTACGACCTGCTGGGATTCCAGACCGAGACCGACCGCACCGCCTTCACCGACTACCTGACGCGCTGCTGCGGGGCCCTCGATCTGGGCGACGGCGCCCTGCGTGCGTTCGACCGGGTGGTGCGCACCGGCGTCTATCCCATCGGTGTGCATGTCGATGAGGTGCGCGCCCAGGCCGAGGCCCCGCCCAACCGCCGTACCGCGACGCGCATGCGGGCGAGCGTAATGGAAAAGCTGATCCTCAGCGTGGACCGGCTGGACTATTCCAAAGGCCTGCGCCAGCGCTTCGGCGCATTCGAGCGGTTCCTGCAGGATTTCCCCCAATGGCAGGGCAGCGTGACGCTGATGCAGATCGCACCGCCCTCGCGCGGCGACATCCAGACCTATCGGGAAATCCGCCGGGAGCTGGAAGCCGAGGCCGGCCGGATCAACGGCCGCTTCGCCGACGTGGACTGGGTACCGCTGCGCTACCTCAACCGCGGCTTCCCCCGTGCCGTGCTGATGCCGCTCTACGCCGAAGCGCAGGTCGGGCTGGTAACCCCGCTGCGCGACGGCATGAACCTGGTGGCGAAGGAATACCTGGCGGCGCAGGACCCGGCCGATCCCGGCGTGCTGGTGCTGTCGCAGTTCGCCGGGGCTGCGGTGGAGCTCGACGCCGCATTGCTGATCAACCCGTATGATTCGGCAGGCATTGCCGCGGCGCTGGACCGCGCGCTGGCCATGCCGCTGGCCGAGCGGCAGGAGCGGCATGCGGCGATGGTGCGGGTGATGCGGGAGAACAGCCTGGAGCGGTGGCGCGACCGGTTCACCGGGGATCTGGGGCAACCCGGGTAAGGAACGACACGCGGGGGTGCAACCAACGTCATGACTGGCGAAGGCTTGAACGTTGCCCAGACGTCTGGATCGGACCGTGGGCAAACCCAGACTGGTATGATTCGGAACCAGAGGGACGGGGCCCTTGCAGGAGAACCGTGATGGAGAAGGACCGGCTGCTCGCCTTCAGCGACGGGGTGATCGCCATCATCATCACCATCATGGTGCTGGAGCTGAAGGTGCCGCACGACGCCAGCCTGCATGCGCTGGTGGCGGTGACGCCGGTGTTCCTCAGCTACGTACTGAGCTTCGTGTACGTTTCGATATACTGGAACAACCATCACCACCTGTTTCACCTGGTGCGGCACGTCACCGGTGGCGTGCTGTGGGCCAATCTGCACCTGCTGTTCTGGCTGTCGCTGATTCCGTTCGCGACCGGCTGGATGGGAGAGAACCAGTTCGCGCCGCTGCCGACGGCGGTTTACGGGGTCGCGCTGCTGATGCCGGCGCTGGCCTGGAATGTGCTGCAGGCCGTGATCATCCACACGCAGGGGCGCAGCTCGCCCCTGGCCCGCGCACTCGGGCGGGATATCAAGGGCAGGATCTCACCGGTGCTGTATTCCACCGGGGTCGGCTGCGCCTTCGTCGATACGCGAATCGCCGATGCAATCTACGTGCTGGTCGCGTTCATGTGGCTGGTGCCGGACCGGCGGATCGAACGCGTGGCCGGTCGCATGTAGCGCGCCGGCGCCTTCCGGCCGCGCCCGGTCCGGTCACGCCCGGTCCGGTCACGCCCGGTCCGGTCACGCCCCGTCCGCCGCTGCCCGCTCCCGCGCGAGCAGCGCCTGCTTGCGGGGCACGCCCCAACGATAGCCGGTGAGGTTGCCGTCGCTGCCCACCACCCGGTGGCACGGCACGGCCAGCGACACGGGGTTGGTCGCGCAGGAACGCGCCACCGCCCGCACCGCACGCGGGTTGCCGATCATGGCGGCAAGTTCCGCATAGGTGCGCGTCTCGCCTGGCGGGATGAGGGTCAGGGCACGCCACACCCGCTGCTGGAACGCGGTGCCGCGCAGGTCCAGCGGCAGGTCCAGCGCCTGTTTCGGCTCCGCCAGGAAGTCCAGCACCGCCCGCACCGTGCTGGCCAGCGCCGCGTCATCGGTGACCACCTGGGCACGCGGGAAGCGCCGGCGCAGATCGCCCAGCAATGCCTCGTCCGGTTCGGCAAAGCCGATGAAGCAGACTCCCTTGGCGGTGGCGCCGACCAGCAGCCGGCCGAACGGCGAGTTGGCGACGGTGGTGCGGATCACCTCCCCTTCGCCGCCCCGCCGCGCCGCACCGGGGGTCATGCCCAGCAGGGCGGCGGTGTTTTCGTAAACGCGGCTTTCCGAGCCATAGCCCGCATCGGCCACAGCGTCCGCGACGCGCGTGCCGCCAGCCAGGGCGGCGGACAGGCGCCGGGCTCGCACGCCCTCGGCGTAGCTGCGTGGGGTCAGGCCGGTGTGATCGCGGAACATGCGCAGGAAGTGGAAGCGCGAGTAGCCGGACCGCGTGGCAAGCGCCTCCAGAGACGGGATGGTGTCCGATGCCTCAATGAAAGCGCAGGCATCGCGCACCACGGCCTGGGCGATGCGCGCGCGCTCGCCTTTCGGATCGCAGCGCTTGCAGGCGCGGAACCCGGCCGCTTCCGCTTCCCCGACGCTGCGGAAGAAGCGCACGTTCCTGCGCAGGGGGCGCGGCGAGGGACAGTCCGGGCGACAGTAAACCCCCATGGTGGTGACCGCGTACAGGAACCCTGCATCGGACGCCCGGGTAAGGACCTGCTCCCAGAGCTGCGCGTCCGGAAGACGGTCGATGCTGTGTGTCTCTCTCATGCGGCCAGTCTGGCCAAGTGCGCCCCGGCACACCATCCGCAGCTTGCGCTCACTCGAGTTCCGGTTGTCGCACCAGACAATCGTCGAGAAAGAGGTCACGCGGCTGCCAGGCAACAACCGCGTGCCGCCGGGTGGCCGGTGGTCGGGACCCGGCCTTCCCGCCTGCACGCCGCGGACGCGGATGATGCAGGCGGGTGGACTGTGGTCGTCACGGCCGGTGACGGGCTGCCGGTTCCGGACGCACGGACATGTCCCGGCTGCTACCCGGGCCCCTACCTGGCTGGTTGATGCAGTCGGCTCGGGGCCTGTGACTCACGCTGCCCCGCAGTCTCCTGCTTCCCGTCACCAGACCTACTTCAGCGTCAATCCTCCCGGGACGCTATCCGAACACGAGATCGCCGGGCTGCAGGGACGATACCGAGGCCAGGAAGATCTGCGGGCCGTGCTGGACCGAGACCAGCGTGCCGGCAGTGCCGTGCTCCTGCGTCGTGGACACATCCACCTGGTTCGGCCGCGTTCCGAGGAAATCAAGCTTGTCCGTGCCGGGCGTGAAATCCTGGATGGTTGCGGGCCCGGACCAGGGAGCGATCATGAAGGTGTCCACACCGGACGTGGCCGAGAAGTTTCCGCCCTGAGGCCCGACATAGGTCACCGGGTCGCTACTGGTGGCGGCGCCGTTCAGAAACTGCATGTGGCCGCCATGCTGATGGTGATAGCCGCCGCCCGTGGAAGTGGACGTCGGGGTGGGGGTTGGTGTTGGGCTGGGCGTCGGCGTGGCAGTCGGGGTTGGGGTTGGGGTTGGGGTTGGCGTGGCAGTCGGGATCGGGGTTGGGGTTGGGGTTGGCGTGGCAGTCGGGATCGGGGTTGGGGTTGGGGTAGCAGTCGGGGTTGGGGTTGGGGTCGGTGCGGGCTGCGTGCCCGTCTGCGACGCCCCCGCTTCGGTCACACCGATGCTACTGAACGGTATTTGCGGGATGCCCTGTTGCAACGGCGCGGAGCCGCTGGCGAAGCTGTAGTCGCCGGCGGACGGGTTGGTGAATGCACTGGTCACCACCTTGCTGCCCTGATCGCCCCCGGCGGCAATCCACGACGACCAGCTCTGTTCGTCATAGTTGGAGGGATCGGCGCCGGTCGGGCTGACATAGATGTTGCTGTACACCTCCGACGGGCTGGCGACATCGGTGTCGAACGCCATCGAGGTCGAAGCATCCGGCACGTCCAGGACGTTGTCATGAATGGCGTTTCCACTCATGAGGATGCCTTCTCCCTGGGTTCGAATCGAATAATATCCTCCATTGACCGTAACATTATCGTAGATGTCATTATTCTGACCACCATGGAGCATTATGCCGGCCTCTGATGAGCCGTTGATGAAATTACCATACACTTTCGAATTAGAAGCCTGCTCGTCCAGGTATATGCCGTAGCTGATGCCGTTGGTGAACCCGCCGGACGGTGTGTTGTTCACCCCCACGCCACCGGGATCCGTGATGGAATTGTAGCGAATCGTGTCTCCGGCCTGGGACGTGTTCAATGCGGCCGTATAGTAGATCGCTCCCTGGTCCGTTGCGCCGTAACCCGTGTTGCTGATTTGATTGTATTCAATCGTGTTGCCGCCGGACGTGGCCATATCGCCAATCGCGATGCGGGGCGAATTGGTGATCTGGTTGTGCGAGATCGTGTTGCCGCCGCTACCGAGCTCCATGGCGATCGCACCCGATGCCTGGAACAGGTTATCGGTGTTCTGGAACGTGCTTTGCGTCACGGTGTCATGATTGCCGTCGTCACCGATGAAAACGCCGGACGACAGGGTGTTGGTGAACGACGAGTTGCTGACGGTGTCGTTGGTCGCGCCATTGCCGAAGTTGACACCCATGCCGTCGTTGCGGAACGTGTCGCCACTGATGGTCACCGCGCTGGCATTCTGCACCATGATCGCCGGCGTCGCATCCTCCTGGTACGCAGCACTGGTGCCGACGTCGGAAAAGGTCAGGCCACTGACCGTGACATTGTTCGCGCCATTGATATCGAACAAGCCGCTGCTGCTGGGCGAGGCGACAACGCCACTTCCGTCGAAACCGCTGGGCGCGTCGATGGTCAGCGTATGGGTGGAGGAATTGAAGGACCACTCGCCGGGCTGATCGCGAAAGTTGCTGCCCTGCACATAAAAGCGCGCGCCCTCGCCAAGCCCGTAGTCGGTGGAGCTGGTGAAGGTAATGGTGTGCGAAGCCTCATCGACCGAGGCGATGGTCAGACGCGTCGCGCCATAGGTGTAGGGATCAACCGCAACCACCGTCTGGCCGGCCTGCAGGCTGCCGCTGGGATAGTCGTTTGGATTGTACACCAATTGGTTGTTGTTCGCGGCATTGCCAGCCGCCCAGCTCCATCCCCCCTGGACCGGGTTGGCCGGATCGAAATTCGGGGAGCGCGCCTCCTGCAGCACCGAACCGTTCAGCGTGACCTGCTGGACGTTGTCCGCGTTGACCGTCGCGGTCCAGGTCCCATTGCCCTGGTTTGTCCACCCACCGACCGCGACCCCGCCTGAAATGACGGGGGACGCCCCGCTGGCGGCCTGCCAGGTCTCGTTGCTGTCGGCCGCGGTGAGTTGCAGCGGGGACGACAGGGCGTATGTGCCCCCCTCGATGATGGTCGTGTCGGCACCGCCGCTGGCACGCATCGCCTGCTGTGCCGCAGAGAGCGTCTTGAACGCGGTGCTGGCGCTGGTGCCGGTGTTGCTGTCAGAGCCGTCGGGCGAAACGTAGTATGTGGTCATCAGTGACCCCTCCTGATCCAGGTTGAGTCCGCCACCTGCAGCAGGCATCACGCGCAGTCGTTCAGAACCGGCTGCGTCACGGTGTGTCTCTGTTCGTGCCTGTTGTGCTCAGGGGCGGTAGGCGAGCGGGCAGCCGTCAGCACGCCGTGCCGGCGGCGGGAACAGTCGTTTCAGCATCTCCGAAGTGCGGCCGGGATCCGGTCGGACCCGTCCACGTTGGGAGGCATCGGCGTGGTTGCGAGTGAAACTTCCGATCGCAGCAAGCCGATACGCGTGGCTTAGCGGCAATGTCCGCAAGAGAATACCGTTGCGTGAGAGTTTACAGCTGCAACAAGCGCATTTCGTGGAACGATATTCGGCGACTGCGATAACTTAGGCAGGAAGACCTAGAATCTCTGACCTTACCGAATAACGGCGAATTTGCGGCATAATTGCGTCGGATCTAAATGCGCAAAGCCGGCAGATTGACTGGAGATATATTGATGAATGTCATCCACACCCGTCGCTGGGGGTTCCAAGCGAACGGACGATCCCCCCCTGCGCCGGAAAGCGGTTTCGTTTTTCTCGGTATCGACCGACCCGGAGTCCCGCACACGCCCGGCCGTTCTACGCCATGCCTGAGGAAGCGGGCGCCCTTCGATTCCGTCGCAGTCGTGGTCGAGGCCGGAACGCCGCAGCACGGCGCCGGCCGGTCGTATCGACCGCAATCACCCCGACCCCGCACCCTCAGTCCGCCAGCGCCAGCTCCGGCGCCCGCCGCGTCACCCGCAGGACCAGCAGCGCGGCGAACAGGCAAGCCAGGCCACTGGCCAGGAACGCCATCATGTAGCTGCCGGTCAGCCCGCGCACCGACCCGGCGCCCAGCGCCGCCAGCGCACCGCCGACCTGATGGCCGCAGAAGATCCAGGAAATGATCACCGGCGCATCCCGGTCGCCGAACACCTCGTTGGTCAGCGCGAAGGTGGGCGGGCCGGTGGCGACCCAGTCCAGGCCATAGAACACCGAGAACACCGTCAGGCTCAGAACGTCGAACTGCGTGAACGGCAGCGCCAGCAGCGACAGACCGCGCAGGCTGTATATCCAGAACAGCAGAACGCGCGGATTGTACCGGTCGGTCATCCAGCCCGCGGCAGTGGACCCGATCAGGCTGAACAGCCCCAGCGAGGCCACCATGCCGGCGGCCAGCACCTCGGCGATCCCGTTGTCCACGCAGTAGGCGATCAGGTGCGTGCCGACCAGCCCGTTGGCGGAGAACCCGCAGATCGAGAAGCTGCCCACCAGCAGCCAGAAATCCACCGACCGCGCGCCGCGCCCCAGCCCGCGCATCGCCACCGTCACCGGATTGTGGCTGCCCACCCGCTCGGGCGGCGGCGCGGTGGCGCCCAGCGCCAGCAGCCCGACCCGCCCCGGCGACTCGGGCAGCAACAGAATCAGCAGCGGCATCAGCGCGGCAATGCTCAGGCTGACCGCGATGCCGACGCTCTGCCACCCGAACCGCGCCGACAGCTCGGCCAGCACCGGCAGGAAGATCAACTGGCCGGCGGCATTGGCGGCCATCATGATGCCGATCGCCAGGCCGCGGTGTGAAACGAACCAGCGGTTGACCACGGCCGTCGCCATGCCGATCGCCCCGGCCGAGGAGCCGATGCCGACCATCAGCCCCCAGGTGGCGTACAACTGCCAGGGCGCGGTCATGAACACCGACAACCCGGTGCCGGCCATCATCAGCGCCAGGCACAGCAGCAGCGTGCGCTTCACCCCGAACCCCTCCATCAGCGCGGCCATGAAGGGGCCGAGCAGACCGAGCAGCAGGATGTTGAGCGAGATGGCGCCGGAGATGGTGCCGACGCTCCAGCCGAAGGCGCGCTCCAGCGGCACGATGATCACGCCGGGGGCGGAGCGCACGCCCATGCCGCACAGCGTGGACACGAACATCACCCCCAGGACGACCCAGGCGTAGTGGATCCATCCGGAGCAGGATCTTGCGAGACGCGTGGCAATCACGGCAGGGGCACTCTCCTGTGATTGCGTCAGCGTAGCAGGACTGCGCCGGCTGACCAGCCGAGATCGTCAGACGTCAATTTTGTGAATGTTCAATCTGAAGCCAGGCGGAGGAACCTCACGGCACGCGAGCCGAACAGGATGGGCGCCCGAAGCGTTTCCGGTCCACCACACAAGGAGAACCCGCGCATGACACACACCCACCGTTCATTCTGGTTCCCGCTGCTCGGCCTCGGCTTCGCCATCGCCGGGGCCGACAAACTGATGGGCCAGTCCGGCTATCGGCACATGTTCCGCGGCTGGGGCTGGTCGCGTGAGTCCAGGCGCCTGCTGGGCGCCGGGGAGTTCGCCGGTGGGGTTCTGCTCGCGAACGACACGGCGCGGCAACTGGGGGGGCTGGTGCTGACCACCGCCTCGACCGCCGTGCTGACCTCGGAACTGCGCCGGGGGGAGACTGGGCGCGCCCTGCCGCGCGGTGCCCTGCTGCTGGCTGCGGCCCTGGCCATCCTGCCCAGCCGCCGGGCCGGCTAAACTCGCGAGAACGCTTCAACGAAAATGCGTAAACCCCTGTTGAAGCATGGCTCCTATCGGTTTGCTGCACTGCCACGAGCCGGGCAGGCATGGCAAACAGCCCGCGTACGTCTCGACGGACGTATTACCTCCCTGAACTTGTCCCCGAGGCCTCGTCCTCGGGGGCCTTTTCTTTCCCCCATCACGGTCGCGTCGGAATCGTCCTGCCCGTTGCTGGCGTCGGTAGCGAGCAGCACGAATGTGGCCGAATTCAGCATGCCGGGGCCGCACGCTTGCCTGTCCGAAGCCGAGGGCCGCGTTCTGGTAGTCCGCCACTTGGGCGACCATCCACCGTCCGGGCTGTGATGGAATCGAGTATCCGAGTGCCGCGCCCGCCGGCCGTCGGCTGTCATTGGCGCCATAGAGCCAGTGCGGCCGCATGCGGTTTGGCAAGGCTCCGTCGGGCGGCTCACTGCCTTCGGAGGGTGCGAGGGCGGCCGAGGGTCCGACCGCGATCAGTTCCGCCGCGCCCCAGGGACGTTGGATGCGGATGCGGTAGCCCATGGCGCGCAGCAGCGCCTGCGTGTCGGGGGACAGGCCGAACGGTTCTGAGTACACCACATCCGGCAACCACTGGTGGTGGATCCGTGGTGCATCCACTGCCTGCTGCGGCGCCATGCCGTAGTCCAGCATGTTCAGTGCCACCTGCAGCACGATGGTGATGATGCGGGCCCCGCCCGGCGAGCCGAGCACCAGGAAGGGCTTGCCGTCGCGCATTACGATGGTTGGCGACATCGACGAGAGGGGCCGCTTGCCCGGCGCAATCGCATTGGCTTCCCCCTGCACCAGACCGAACAAGTTGGGAACGCCCGGCTTGCTGGTGAAGTCGTCCATTTCGTCGTTCAGCAGGAATCCGGTCTCACCCGCCATCACCCCGGCGCCGAACCCACCATTCAGGGTATAGGTCACCGCGACGGCGTTGCCCGCGCTGTCGAGGACGGAATAGGACGTGGTCTCCGGCTTTTCCGCAGGCGGCGTTCCGGCCCGAAGCGTGGCGGATGGCGTGGCGCGGTCGCCGATCCGGGCGCGGATGGCTGCCGCATGGGCGTCGGACAGCAGCCAATCCAGCGGATTGTGCACGAAGGCCGGGTCACCCAGGAAGGTATTGCGGTCCAGATAGGCGTGCCGCATCGCCTCCACCATCAGGTGCACCGTCTGCGCCGAATGGAAGCCCATGGAGCGCAGATCGTAGGGCGCCAGCACGTGCAGGATCTCGCAGATGGTCACCCCGCCGGATGACGGCGGCGGCGGCAGCAGGAAGGTGAAGCCGTGGTAGCGGCAGCGCAGTGGCGCCGACTCGGTCACCTTATAGGCGGCCAGGTCGGCGGCCGTGATGACGCCGCCGCCGGCGTGCGAGGCCTTGCCCACCGCCTGGGCAATGCGACCGTGATAGAACGCATCAGGACCATCCGCGGCGATCGCCTGCAACGTCCGGGCGAGGTCCGGCTGAACCAGCCGCTCGCCGGCGTGCGGCGGCGATCCGTCCGGATGCAGGAATATGCGCGCAACCTCCGCTTGGCGGCGCAGCCGTGCGGCACCATACGCCAGCATGCGGGCACCGAACCGGCTCAGCACGAAGCCGTCACGCGCGAGGCGGATCGCCGGCGCCATCACCGTGGCACGGGACAGCGTGCCATAGCGCTGCAGTGCGGTGTCGAGCCCCAGCACCGTGCCGGGCACCGCCACCGCCCGCCAGCCGTGCAGACTGGCGCCCGGGATCACGTTGCCCTTCGCGTCCAGATACATGTCGCGGCTCGCGCCGGCCGGCGCCGTTTCCCGGAAATTGAGAAACACGCCGCGCCCGTCGGCCAGGTGCGCCACCAGGAAGCCGCCGCCGCCGATATTGCCGCAGCACGGGTCCACAACCGCCAGCACGTAGCCGATGGCAACCGCTGCATCGATCGCATTGCCGCCGCGCCGCAGCATGGCAAGGCCGGCTTGCGAGGCCAGGCGGTTGGCCGAGACGACCATGGCGTGCCGCGCTTCCACCGCGGGCGGCGCGGCGGCGCGCGATGCGGCCGTGGGCCACACGGTTGCCAGCAGCGCGACGATCAGACCGCCCCCGATCCCAAGGCCAAGACCACAGGCCCGCCACCAGCCGCCCGGGGGTGTACTGGCGCCTCTGGTCACCATCCTGCCTGCCTGGCCATGCGGCATTTTGCCGAGGGCATCCTGACCTGCGTCTCTGCCATCTGGAACCGCGCCCCACCGCGCATGGGCGCCGCCGGGCATCGCGCATGCCTTATAGCGACTCGCGCCACGTTCGACACAGGCTTGCCGTCTTCGTTGTTGTGGCTGGCCGCAGGCGCCTGCCGCCCGATCGCACCGCAGGCACGGCGGAAATGACCACTGGCACGCCACACCACGTCGCGGCGGGCGAAGACCCGCCACCCTGGACCTGGTCGTGCGGAACGTATCCTTTCGAATGCTTTAAAAGGTACTGCTGCGCGGATCGGGTGCCTGCGGCAGGACCAAATCGTGGGTTACGGGCCTTCGCCCACCACGGCGTCGTATGGTGCGCCGACGCTGCCCCGCCCACCATGACCGAAGGGGATTGGGACTACAGACCCCTTCATGGGCCATCACGATGCATGCTGGCGGGCAACAGCACTGTCCTCAGACGTACGTGTGGCCAACGGTCAGGCCCGGGGTCGGCCACGACCCGGCTGTCCAGGATGAACGGGCGCGCGACGCGGTCGCGCACCACGCCGCCTACTGCCAACCGCGGGCAGCACAGAGCTGCGGGTCCAGA
Organism: uncultured Alphaproteobacteria bacterium; assembly: GCA_963721065.1. Lineage (GTDB taxonomy): Bacteria > Pseudomonadota > Alphaproteobacteria > Acetobacterales > Acetobacteraceae > CAWBLP01. Next base: position 410,276 of record CAVRHO010000002.1, on the reverse strand, counting down.
TCGGTCAACTCCACACGCTCGTTCGGCAGCAGGTCCGGTCCGGCGCCACCGCCGCGCGCCGCGCTGCGGTCCGAGGCAAGCTGCCAGCGCAGCATCGCATCGTGCCAGACACGCCCGGCCACCGGGCGATCCTTCGCCCGACGGCGCTCCGCACGGATGACGTCAATCGGCGAGTTGGTGATGGCGGACATGGTCGGCTCCCTGATCAACAGATGTCGCCGGGAAGCGTGGGCCACGCGTCGCCGCGCGACAGTGATCTTGACCACATCACGGAAGATTTTTGTCGGGGCCGGATAAAGCCGACCGCGGGGCCGGCGCGTTCAGGATCATCGCCGGCGCGGGCCTGACCGCTGCCGGCGCATCGGGATCGAACGGCATCCAGCCGGCATCGCCCACGCCGTCATGGCCCGCGCCCGCGCACCATCCACGCCTCGATGAGACCGGACGCCGCCTTCGTGCGGACCTGACGCTACATCATCCGGTCCTGCGGCCCGACCAGGTGCAGGGGAGTTTGGCCCGCCAGGGCCCGCTTCACGTTCTCCAGCGCCCGGCGCAGCCCGGCCGCCCCGGACGCCGCTATTGCCGCGGCTGAGTTGTGCGGGGAACCGATCACGTTCGGCAGCGTCAGGAACGGGTGGTCCATCCGGAAGCTGCCATGCCGCACCGGCTCCACCCACCAGGCATCGAGGCAGGCGGTGAAGTCGGGATGCGCCTGCAGGTGCGCGAACAAGGCGGCCTCGTCGATGATCTCGCCGCGGGCGACGTTCACCAGGATGGCGTCGGGCTTCATCCGGGCAAGCTGCGCCGCCCCGATCATCGCGTTGGTGGCGGGCGTCAGCGGCGTGCAGATCACCAGAAGGTCCGATGCGGCCAGCAGCGACTTCAACTGGTCCGGCGTGCCGATCCAGTCGGTCGGCGCCTCGCTGCGGCCACGCCGGTTGATCGCGTGCACGCGCATGCCGAACGCCCGGGCCAGGCGTGCCGCGGCCACGCCGATGCCGCCGAAGCCGAGGATGCCGCACACGCCGCCGGCCAGCATGCGGTTGCGCGCGAACTGGTTGAACTGGCCCTGCGCCAGCGCCGCATGTTCGATCAGCAGCCGCTTCGCCGCGGCGAGCGCCATGGCCATGGCGTGCTCTGCCATCGGTTCCGCGTAGGCGCCGCCGTTGGCCGCTACCGCGACATCCGGCGGCACGTCCGCCAGCGGCACATGGTCGATGCCGGCCGTGACGAACTGCAGCAGCTTCGTGCCTTGCAGCAGCCCCATCTCGTCCGGATGCAGCTCCCGCGTGGTACGCGCGACCACCGCGTCGGCCTGGCGCAGTGCAGTGGCGCGGGCGTCGTCGTCCAGGTCGGCGAGGTAGACGGCCTCCGCCGCACCCGCCAGGTCCGCGGCCACCGCGCTGCGGCCACGTGCTTCCATTTCGTAGGTGATGACGACGCTGGGCATGCGGCCTCCGATCAGAACCAGTTCGCCTTGTCCACCAGGTTGCGCAGCGGCCGACCCGCGGCGAAGGCGCGTGCGTTGTCCACGATGATCTCCAGCCGCCGGTCGTCCAGGTAGGGTCCGTAGCCCGCCATGTGCGGCGTCAGCAGAACGTTGGGCATGGTCCACAGTGGATGGTCTTCCGGCAGCGGCTCCTGCTCGAACACGTCCAGCGCCGCGCCGCCGATCTCGCCGGCATTCAGCGCGGCGACCAGATCGTCCAGCCGCGTGGTCATGCCGCGGCCGATATTGATGAAGAACGCGCTGCGCTTCATGCGCTGGAAGCGGGCACGGTGGAACAGCCCCTCGGTGGCCGGCGTATGCGGCACCGTCAGGATCACGAAGTCGGCGCGCGGCAGCAGCGAATCCAGCGCTTCCGGCGGATGCAGTTCGGCCACGCCCGGCGGCACCATGGACCGGCGCGCATCGGTCGCCAGCACGCTCACGCCGAAAGCCGCCAGCAGCCGGGCGGTTTCGCCGCCGATGCCGCCGACGCCGACGATCAGGGCGGTGGCTTCCGGCAGGTGCACCACGCCGCGGTCCTCCGGCGGCTTCTTCCATTCGCGGCGCAACTGCTGCGGGATGAAGATGTGCAGCCCGCGGGCGAAGGCGAGCACGAACGCCATGATGTGGGCGCTGATGTGGTCGTTGAAGATTTCCCGGAAGTTGGTGACTTCCAGCGGGTGCTCGATCAGCTCCGGGAAGTAGTAGCCGGCGCGCGGGGCGGCCTGGGGCGCCTGCAGCCAGCGCAGCTTCTTCGCCCGCGCCAGCAGGTCCGGGTTCATCCAGCCGAACGCAGCGTCGGCGTCGACGATCTCGCGTTCGGCCGTGTCTGCATCCTCGGCGACAACGACCTGCACCTCGGGCACCGCGGCAGCCACGCGTGCGGCCCAGTCGCGCGTGGTGGCGGATTGCGGCGGCAGCATCACGAACTTGCAGCGGTTCGGTACGGACATCGGTCACATCCCTCTGGCAAAGCTGCGCGGCAGCATAGTCCGTGTGGCGGCAGGCGGCGAATGATGCCAACCCACGTTGGTGCCGACCTCATGAGCAGTAAGGCGCCATACGAAGAAATGCAGTGACGTCCCGCTGCTTCAGTCCGTCCGTTGACGGCTACGCGATTTCCTCGGTTCGACCCGGTGCCGTTCTTCCGTCCCGGACTATCGGAGCGCGGGCGCGTCAGGCTGCTTCCGGGGCCGCCTCCGGCAGCTCCTGCACCCGCAGCAGGCCGATCACGCGGGTCAGCGTCGCCGTCAGGTCGGTGCGCTTCACCACCATGTCCAGGATGCCGTGTTCCAGCAGGTATTCGGCGCGTTGGAAGCCTTCCGGCAGGGTCTCGCGCACGGTCTGCTCGATCACCCGCGCGCCGGCAAAGCCGATCAGGGCACCAGGTTCGGCGATCTGGATGTCGCCCAGCATGGCGAAGCTTGCGGACACGCCGCCGGTGGTCGGATCGGTCAGCACAACGATGAACGGCAGGCCGGCTTCCTTCACCAGACGGGTGGCGATCACGGTGCGGGGCATCTGCATCAGGCTGACCGCACCTTCCTGCATGCGCGCGCCACCGGAGGCGGTGAACACGATCAGCGGCGCCTCCTGCAGCACCGCCAGGCGGGCGGCGGCGACCAGGCCCTCGCCCACCGCGGCGCCCATCGAGCCGCCCATGAACGCGAACTCCATCGCCGCGACAACCGCCTGATGGCCACCGACCTTGCCATGCGCGACAACCAGTGCGTCCTCGGTGCGGGTCTTGTCGCGCGCTTCCTTCAGCCGGTCGGTGTAGCGCTTGCTGTCGCGGAAGCGCAGCGGGTCGGCCGGCACCTTGGGCAGCTCGATGCGGGTGAAGCTGCCCTCGTCGAAGGTCCAGCCCAGGCGCTCGGTCGCGGTGGCGCGCAGGTGGTGGTCGCAGTGCGGGCAGACCTTCAGGTTCGCGACCAGGTCGCGGTGGAAGATCATCTGCTGGCAGGCCGGGCACTGGTCCCACAGGTTGTCCGGCACCTCACGCCGGGAGAACAGCGTGCGGATCTTCGGGCGGACGTATTCGGTCAGCCAGCTCATGGGCGTGCGGCTCTGTGGTGCATCGCGGGCTGCTAGCACAGGTGCAACCGCTTCTCCAGCCGGGTGGCGCTCCACCGCGGGACCGGGGCTGGCCCACGGGGATGGCCCACGGGGATGGCCCTCGGGGATTGCCCCCGGAGATGGCCTGGAATGGTCAGGGACGGAGGAAGCCGCGTTACGCCGATCATGCCCGAACGCGAGCCGACGGCGAACCAGCGGTGTCGTCCCGGCGTGATCGCACCGGCTCAGGCGACCGCACGGTCAGCGTTGCACGTGACAGCGGTCGGCGTGGGTGGCGCACCCACCGCGCACGTCACGTGCCGGGTGCAATCCGTAGCACGGTCGGAAACCATGCATGCCGACGCGAATCACGCGTGATCAGCGTCATCGCCTCCACCGCGGCATGCGCCCCGATGAAGAAGTCCGGAAGTATGCTCGTTCGCCCGCCGCCACGCCGGCGGTACTACGGAACACACGCCCGGCCAGAAACAGGGCAGCGCGCGGCAGTTCCAGCAATTCGATATCCGCCTCCGCCAGGATCAGATCGAGCGTCTCGATATTGTCGTAAGCCAGCGACAACTCGGCATAGATCACCGGATTGATGATGACGCGTCCCAGCCGAGACGCAGTATCAAGCTTGTCCTGCGACCAGTCCGCCCACACCGGATCCTCAATCGCCACGTCCAGCAGGACATTGCTGTCCGCCAGAAACAGCGTCATGCGTCGGAGGGATCGCGGTCAACGCCATGATCTCGTCGGTCGTCATGGTGGTTGTCGCCGAACCGCGCATAGGCGCAAACCGGCTGCCGCGATTGCGCCGGCGGCTGCCTGACTTGACGGCAATGATGCTACTTGCGGACCGGATCGTAGCTCCATTCCAGCTCGGTTCCGGTATCCGCCCGCGCCGCCTCGCGAACCGCCAGCGGAATCGTCACCTGGCCCTTGAACGCGATGCGCGTGCCCATGCCTGCCGCCATGGTAATGCCGCGGTATCACCATGGCGCCGGCACCCGCGGCAAAGCGGCAGGCAACGTCACACCCACGGGTTCCGGAACCCCCGGTGCCGCGCCGTCTGGGCCGCAACGTGTTCGCGGAACGCCCGCGCCGTGCGGCTGAACTCCGCCACCTCGTCACGCAACTGGTCGAACCACCGGCCGAACAGCACAGCCAGGCCCGGCGTGGCGACCGGCGCCAGCAGCATCACCGTGACATACAGCAACTTCGTGCGCGCCGACAGCATCAGGCACCGCACCACCAGCCGGCCGTAGTCCGGATAGCGCAACGGCGCCGGCAACGGCACCCGGGCCCAGCCGGACGCCACACTCTTCGGCTTCTGCATCGGGGGCTTCTGCATCGGGGGCTTCTGCATCGGGGCTTCTGCATCGGGCGCCTCGCTCTCTGTGCAGGCGTGGAACCCGCAGGCCGTTCCGGCGGACCGCGGCTCCACGATGCAACGGAATGCCTGCAAGACCCTGATATCCGGTTAACACCCAGGGCGCATCGGCGCGGCCCCGGCCCTTACCCTCGGTCCACCGCCCGGGATAAACAGGACCCCGACATTGAAACAAGGAAAGCCATCGGCATGTTCGAACTCTCCGAAGAACACCGCATGTTGCAGGACCTGGTCGCCAGGCTGGTGGACCGGGAGCTGATCCCGCTGGAAAAGAACGTGCTGGCCCGCGAAATGTCCGGCCAGAAGGCCGCGCTCAGCGCCGAGGAGGAAGAAAAGCTCCTCACCACCTGCAAGGAGCTCGGCCTGTGGGGCCTGGACGTGCCGGAGGAGTTCGGCGGCGCCAACCTGCCCGCCGTCGCCCTGATGGGCGTCTATGAGGAACAGGGCCGCACCTGCGTCCCCTTCACCTTTCCGCCCGACAGCCCGAACCTGCACATGCTGATGAAGGTGGCGAACGACGAGCAGCGGCGGAAATACCTGGAGCCCTACGCCCGCGGCGAGGCCCAGTCCGCCATCGCCATCTCCGAGCCCGGCGCCGGCGGCGACCCGGCCGGCATGGCCACCCGCGCGGTGCGCGACGGTGACGACTGGGTGATCAACGGCCGCAAGATCTGGGTCAGCCGCGTGCCCCAGGCCGACTTCGTGATCGTCATGGCCCGCACCGGCGAGGGCAAGCGTCACGAAGGCGTCACCGCCTTCATCGTCGAGCGCGACACCAAGGGCTTCATCATCGAGCGCGAGATCCCCATGCTGGGCGGGCAGCGCACATACGAGCTGGTGTTCGACGACTGCCGCGTCCCGGCAAAGCAGCTCCTCGGCGTCGAGGGTAAGGGCTTCGCGCCGATGCAGTTGCGCCTGACCGTGCGCCGGCTGCAGATCGGCGCCTGGTGCGTCGGCATCACCCGCCGCGCGCTGGACATGATGGTGGAGCACACCAGGCAGCGCGTGACGTTCGGCCAGCGCCTGGCGGACCGCCAGGCCATCCAGTGGTGGATCGCCGATGCCGCGGTCAAGCTGCACGCCTGCCGTCTGATGGTCTATGACGCCGCGGCCAAGGTGGATGCCGGCCAGGACGTGCGTACGGAAGCGTCGATGGTAAAGCTGTTCGGTACGGAAATGGCCACCGAGACGATCGACCACGCCATGCAGGCCTTTGGTGCGATGGGCGTGGCGAAGGAACTGCCGCTGCAACTCTTTGCGCAGAAGGTGCGCACCATGCGGGTCTATGAGGGCCCGTCGGAAGTCCACCGCATGGCCATCGCCCGGCGGATCATCGGCAAATAGCCGGCCTGCCGGCTTCGGAATCACGATCTCGCGAACCAACCCGCACGGCTCCCCGATCGCCGTGCGGGAAAACGAGACCGCGCCCATGTGAAGCCGGCGCGGGAACATCTCCCGCCTGTGCGATGTTAGCCAAGCGAAGCGTCGCTGCCCCAATGGTCCGCGTGGCACTGACGCTGCTGCAGCGGAGAACACGCCATGTCGCTCGCCGTGGCGAACAGATCGGAACAGAGCCACTCGGCCGTGCCTGCGGCCGAGCGGCAAGTGGCCGCCAGCCGGTACGACCGGGTGTGGGCAACGGTCATGACGGCCACCGATTCGGTGCTGCGCCGGATGTACGGCGTGGAACCCTTCAGCGATGACCCTGCCTGCCTGTTGCGCATTGCCCGTGCCACGGCGCCGCGGGGGCTGGCGCTGGCCGACGGAACGGTGATGCGTGCGGGCGAACCCATCGCCGTGCTGCATTTCTGGAACGAGCATATCCCACGCTTCGCGCCGGGCGGCCCGGACCTCGCCTGGGCCAAGGCGTTCCGGCATCGCATGCTGATCTCGCTGCGCGAACTCGCGCGCCACCTTGCCGAGGACCGCAGTTGGGACGACGTGCAGGCCATTCATGGTTGCGTGAATTTCGGCAGCCGGCGGCGACGCTGGCAGATCCAGTTGGCGGCGGCCCGGTTCGGGTTCGAGCTTGTGCCGACCGACGCGCCAGGCGGACTGCATGAGATGGGTGAGGATATTCTGATCTGGTGCTTCGCCCGCGCGTTCAACCCGGCCGCATTGCGTCGCCACGTGCTGTGGCGCGACCGCACCGAGTTGTGGATCTCGCGAGCCGGTCTGATCCGCCGATACGGATGACGGAACGCCGCTCCCAAGTCGGCGGCTGGCCCATCGCAGTTGTTGGGCTGGTGCTGCTTCTGCTCGCCTACACGCTGCGCTACACGCTGGTGCCGTTCGTGTTCGCGATCATGATCGGCTTCGTGCTTGACCCCGTGCTGCAATGGTCGGCCGACCGCATGCACGGCCGCCGCTGGCCGATGGCAGTGTTGCTGAGCGTGGCGATCATCGGCCTGGTCGGCTTCGGCATGTACTGGGTTGGCAGCACGGCGTTCAATGATCTGTCACAGGTCTTCGCCAGGCTGCCGCAGTTGATCCGCCACGCCGTGCGCTCGCTGGTCGGACCGCAGGGCATGACCCTGTTCGGCACGCACTACACGCCGCAGCAGATGTCGAACCTGATCATCACCGGCGGCACCAACCTGATCGATACGGCGCAGGTGGCGCTGGCGGTGAAGATCGGCATGGGCACCGTTGCCGGCTTCATCCTGACGCTGGTGCTGATTCCGTATTTCCTGGTGTCCGGCCGACGCCTGGCCGCCGGTGCGTTGTGGCTGGTCCCGCCGGAACGGCGATCGTCGGTCGAGGACATGCTGCCCGAGCTGGTGCCGATGCTGCGCCGGTATGTGGCCGGGCTGATCTGCGTGGTGATCTACACCGCCGTGATCGCCTATGTCGGGCTGGGACTGGTCTTCCATGTCCGGGCCGCCGCACTGCTGTCCGTGGCGGTGGGTGTTCTGGAACTGATTCCGGTGGTCGGGCCGATCACGTCGATGACACTGATCGGCCTGACCGCATCGCAGCAGAGCCTGTGGAGCGCGGTTTTCCTGATGGCTTATGCGTTGGTGCTGCGGCTGTCGATCGACAACCTGGTCGGGCCGTTCGCGCTTGGCCGCGCGGTGACGATCCATCCCGTGGTGGTGATTTTCGGGTTCGTGATCGGTGCGATGCTGTTCGGCATTATCGGCCTGGTGCTGGCGGTGCCGACCGCGGCCTGCGTCAAGCTGGTGCTGGAGCAGGTACTACGCCGAACCGATCGCGCGGCAGCGGTAGAATGGGCCGGTCGCCAACGAACGGTCCCATCCATTCGCCTGGAAGCACCCGAGGGTTTCATGTGATGATCTTCGGGCCTGCTCCCGCCACGGGAAGCAGGGCACCGGCCGCAGCGCAGACGCTTCGCCAGTTGCATCCGGGGGTTCGAACGGCATCGCGGAAAGGATACTTCCGGTCGTGTTTTCCTTTCACTATCAGATCGGCTCCGATCGCTATCAGGAGCGGCATGGCCTGGCATTCGGTCAATTCGCCCCCGGCCAGCGCTTCCGCCACCGGCCCGGGATCACGCTGTCGCAGCAGGACAACGTGGATGAGGCATTGGACACGCTGAACGGCGCGATGCTGCACTACGATGCGCACTATGCTGCCGGCACCGCCTGGCAGCGCCCGCTGATGGTCAGCACGCTGACGCTGCAGCGCCTGATCGGGTTGGCGGGCAAGACATATGCGCGCCGCCGCGTCATTTCGGGTTTCGACGAGATCGTGCTGAACGGTCCCCTGTTCGGCGGCGATACACTCTATGCCGCCTCCGAGGTCCTGGCCTGTGATCCCGCTGCCCGCGGCCTCACGATTCGCCTGACCGGCCAGAAGCCGGACGGCGCCGAAGTCGCCCGGTGTGTCTGTCGCATGGTGTTCCCGCCGGCCGAACAGGCGGAGGACGCAGCACCGGCCGAGGAACCGCGATTCGCCGCGTATCATCCCGCGGAGGACGGCAGCCTGGTCGAACAATCCGGCCTGTTCTTCGAGGACTGCATCGCCGGGGAAAGTTTCGTCCACGCACCGCGGCGCAGCTTTCTGCCTGAGGAGGTGGCGGCCCACGCCTGGCGCTCGCTGGAACTCGCGCCACAGCACCAGGACCTGGCGTGGCTGGCCGCGCAGCACCGGCGACAGGTCGTGCCCGAAGCGTTCCTGATCGGTGCGGTCACCGCGCTGACCACGCGCTGCTTCGGCCGGGTTTCCGCCAACCTGGGCTGGCGGAATGTGCAGCTTCCCGTCCCCGTCCACGCCGGCGACACGATCGAGGCCGAGTCGACCATTATGAACACGCGCGAGTCCCGCTCGCGGCCGGACGAGGGAATCGTTTCGGTCACCACGCACGCCCGAAACCAGGATGGCAAGACCGTGCTTCGGTTCGATCGGACTCTGCTGGTGTATCGCCGGCACGCCTCGCAATTGTACGACCGGGCCGGCTATTGACCCGCGGCGATTCCGGCCGCGGCGGCCAGTCGGTTGTTGACCCGGCGCACTGAACCTTTCACAAACGGCAGACCGAGGCGGGCACCCGGCACCGGCGGCCGAACCTCCCGCATCGCCACCGAAACCAATCGCCGTGGGGTTCAACTCTTGGGGCGACGCGCCAGACGTCACGGCCGGCGGAAGCTGACCATCCACGCATCTGATGACGACAGCGACGAAAAGACGTCGATGGCCTGCGCCCGCCATGACGTTGAGGGGGAGCCGGTTGGTCGCATGCCGCGTCGGTTGGTATGGGTTGCCCGCCGGAGTGCCGACCCGCCGTGAATGAAACGCGTCCGCTGCAAGCCCGCAGACCCGCCGGGAACGGGCATATTCCGGCCAGCCGACGCGGTGATCCCGTCGCACCGCCTGAAAGCCGCCAGGCTCACCCGCCCGGTCCTGTTGGCTGGGAACCGGCAAAGCGCTGGAACACTGCGTGGCGTTCCATCCTGCGATCCAGCCACCTGGTGTGGCTCGTCTGCGGCATGCTCGTCGCGGCATGCATCCTGTCCACCGGCCTGCTGATCTGGAGCCTGCGTGTCGATGCACTGGCGGACTACCGCCGCGATACCAGGGCGCTGGGTTATGTGCTGGCGGAACAGACCTCTCGCTATCTGCAGGTGATCGACCTGGTGTTGCAGGAGGTGCAGGCATACGGCCTGCGCGGATCCGACCTCACGCCCGAAGGCTTCCGGGCCCGGCTCACCACGCGGACGGCACATGCGTTCCTGCGCGCACGCATGCACAACCTGCCACAGGCGCATGCGCTGGCCGTGATCGGCCCGGGCGGCCGCATCCTTGCCTCCTCCCGCATGTTCCCGGCGCCGGATTTCGATGTGGCAGACCGGGACTTCTTCCGCCATTTCGTCAACCATCCGGACGACACCGGTCTGTTCGTCAGCCAGCCGGCGATCAGCCGGCTGGTGGGCACGCCCACGCTGTTCGTGGTTCGGCGGATCGAGACCGCGGATCACCGCCTTCTGGGCCTTGCGGTCGCCGCTATCGACGTCAGCTACCTGCATTCCGTTTATCAGGAAATTCGCCTTCAGGCCGGACGGAACGTAACGGTCCTGCGACGCGACGGAATGATCCTGGTGCGCTATCCGGACCCCGTGCATGTCGCCGGCCGGTACCTGCCGGCCACGTCCCGGTGGTACCAGCAACGCGCCAGGGGTGGCGGCACATACATGTCAACCGGCTCGTTCGGCGGCCCTCCGGCGCTGGTCTCGGTGCACCCGTTGCGGCACTATCCGCTGGTGGTGGATACCGCGATCGCACTGCACCAGGCGCTGGCCGACTGGCGCAAGGAAGCGATCCGCCTGAGCATCGGCGCCGGTTCCGCCGTCCTTGCGCTGCTCGTGCTGTTCAGCGTCATTGCCGCACAGTTCCGGCGCCTGGCCGAACAGAACGCCACGCTGGCCGAAACGGCCGTCGCCCTGCACGAGAGCGAGCGTCGCGTGCGCGACTTTGCCGAGGTCGCGTCGGACTGGTTCTGGGAGCAGGACGCCAGCCTGTGCTTCACCTGGATTTCGCGAACGGCACCATTCGACGCCCCCGCCGACCGGTCCTTCATCGGCAGGACACGACTCGAGGTGGTGGGCGCCGATCCGGGCGACCCACGGTGGGTCGCGCATGAACGGACGTTGCGCGCGCATCGTCCGTTCCGCGACCTGCGCTACCGGCGGACCATGATCGATGGATCCGTGCGCCACGTCAGCGTCAGCGGTGTCCCGGTGTTCGACGGCACCGGCCGGTTCGTCGGCTACCGCGGCACCGGGCGCGACGTCACCGCCGAGGTGTTTGCCGAGGCCGAACTGCGGCAGGCCAAGGAGCATGCCGAGGCGGCGAACCGCGCCAAGTCGGAATTCCTCGCCACGATGAGCCACGAGCTGCGCACGCCGCTGAACGCCATCATCGGGTTTTCCGAGCTGATCCGGGACCAGGCGCGCGGGACGGATTCCGCCGACCATACCGGGTTCGCCCGGGAGATCCATGCCAGCGGCCGGCATCTGCTGGAGCTGATCAACGATCTGCTCGATCTCTCCCGGATCGACGCGGGACGCTACGAGCTGCATGAGGAGACGGTTCCGCTGTCGCCGCTCTTGCACCGTTGCATTGGGATGCTCCGCGTGCGCGCTCGGCAGGGCGAGGTCTTGCTGTCCTGTCAGCCGCCGGATGAGGCCCTGGCCCTGCACGCGGACTCCCGGGCCGTACGGCAGGTGTTGCTGAACCTGCTGGAGAACGCGGTCAAATTCACCCCGCGCGGCGGGTCGGTCAGCCTCACAGCCGAACGCGCGGCGGACGGTGGGCTGGCGATCGCAGTCCGTGACAGTGGCATCGGCATCGATCCGGTCAAACTGTCCGAGTTGGGCGAGCCGTTCCGCCAGGCCGATGCCTCGATCAGCCGCCGTTTCGGCGGCACCGGGCTGGGGCTGGCGATCAGCCGCCGGCTGCTGGAACTGCACGGCGGACGACTGGTCATCGACAGCCAGCCAGGCGCCGGCACGACAGCACGGGCCGTCTTCCCGGCGGCACGAGTGGTGGTTCCAGAGCAAATGCCCATGGTCCGGCAGGGCGGGTGATGTCTGCCGGTGGCCCGGCCGGACAGTGTCCCTTCCGCCACCGCCGCAGCCGCAGCGCCGGCAGGGGCATGCGCCGGCCCGCCGGGATGCCGGTCCGTGGGGGGCCGGCCGCCTGGGCGCCTGCCGGCCCGGTGATTGAGCCGGTGCCGCGAACGATGCGCTCGACTTGTTGAGAAACGTTTTGCGACGCTGCCGACGCGCTTGCGTTGGTGATCCAACTCTCATCGTAGAGAAAGGATCAAGTAATGCGAATCGCTCCCACCATTCTGGCCCTGGCCTCCCTGAGTCTGCTGGCCGCGTGCGGCAACCGACAGCCGGAGCGGACCACGGGCGGCGCCGCCGCCGGCGCGGGTACGGGCGCCGCGGTCGGCGCGCTTGCCGGTCCGCCGGGCATGGCCGCGGGTGCCGCCATCGGTGCGGCGGCCGGCGGCGGCACGGGCGCGGCCACCTCGCCCGACACGGTCAACCTCGGCAAGCCGGTGTGGAAGGACCATGATCAGGCTCAGCGCTGATCGTGGCGTGCCGTCCATGCGGTCTCCATGAGCGGTGCGCCGTGTCGTGACGCCTCTCGCCGGCTCCGCCCGGTCCGTCCGACATCACGCCGGACGGACCGGGCCGGCTCGGTCGCGCGCGGCCGTGACCGGTATGCAAGGTCGGATCGCGCCTGGGATGTGGTGTCCGGGATGTCGTGTCTGGGCGGGGGCTGCCCGGACAGGGCGGCTCTGGGCCGGGTCGCTTCGGCGGGGCTGGCCTGGGTCGGCTGGCTTTGGCAGCGCTGGCCCGGCGGCTCGCGTCGTCAGGGCTGGCGCGGGTCGGCTGGGTTCGGCCGACTGGCGTGAGCGGAGGCTGGCGGAACGGCGTCTCCTGCGGGGAGGAATTGGCGCCGCCCGGCGGCGCGGGCCGGCACACCGCATCCGGCGCGGGCGACACACCCGCGTTGACATGCGGCAGACGCTCGCTATAACGCCCGCTCTTCGGCCGCCGGGCCTCCGCGCGGCCCGCGTTCTGTTGGGAAGCTCGTCATGTTCGCTGTCATCCGCACCGGCGGGAAGCAGTATCGCGTCACGCCGAACGCGGTGCTTAAGGTGGAGAAGCTGGAAGCCGAACCCGGCGCCACCGTCACGTTCACCGATGTTCTGGCGGTCGGTGGCGAGGGCAGCCTCACGCTGGGTGCGCCGACGGTCGCTGGTGCCTCGGTCGTGGCCACCGTCCTCGCCCAGGACCGGCTGGACAAGATCATCGTCTTCAAGAAGCGCCGCCGGCAGAACAGCCGCCGCAAGAACGGCCATCGCCAGCATGTGACCGTGCTGCGCGTGTCCGGCATCGGCACCGACGGCCAGCCGCCGGCCGCGGCTGCCGACACTGCCGACGGCCCGATCGACCCCGAGCCGAAGGCCGCCGACGTGGCCGAGAACATGGCCGTGGTGTCCGGCGTCGATCCCGCCAATGTTTCCCCGGTGGATGAGCCGGGTTCGACCTCGCAGGAGTAACCCCAGATGGCACACAAGAAGGCAGGCGGCTCCTCGCGCAACGGCCGCGATACCGAAGGCCGGCGCCTCGGCATCAAGAAGTTCGGCGGCGAGAGCGTGATCGCCGGCAACATCCTGGTGCGCCAGCGCGGCACCAAGTGGAAGCCGGGCCAGAATGTCGGCCTGGGCCGTGACCACACGATTTTCGCGCTGGTGGACGGCAAGGTGGAATTCAGCCGCAAGGCGGGCGACCGCGTGCATGTCTCGGTGCGACCGCTGCCGGTTGCGGCCGAGTAGGCGCGCGGCCCTTTGCGTATGTGGAACGGGGGTCGGCGGCGCCGGCCCCCGTTTTTCGTTGGTGACCTATCATGAAGTTCCTCGACCAGGCGAAGATCTACCTGCGGTCCGGTGACGGCGGCGACGGCGTGGTGGCGTTCCGCCGCGAGAAGTTCCTGGAATTCGGCGGCCCGGACGGCGGCAACGGCGGCAAGGGCGGCAACATCGTCTTCGTGGCGATGGAGAACCTGAACACGCTGATCGACTTCCGCTACACGCAGCATTTCCGCGCGAAGAAGGGCGGCAACGGCGCCGGGTCCGACCGCACCGGGTGCCGGCGCGCCCGACGTGGTGATCCAGGTGCCGGTGGGCACGCAGATCATCGGCGACGACCGGGAAACACTGCTGGCCGACATGGACACGCCCGGCAAGCGGCTGGTGCTGCTGCGCGGCGGCGACGGCGGGTTCGGCAACGCGCACTTCAAGTCCTCCACCAACCGCGCGCCGCGCAAGGCGACCAAGGGCTGGCCGGGCGAGGAACGCTGGGTCTGGCTGCGCCTGAAGCTGATCGCCGATGCCGGGCTGGTGGGGCTGCCCAACGCCGGCAAGTCCACCTTCCTGGCCGCGGTGTCGGCCGCCCGGCCGAAGGTGGCGGACTACCCGTTCACCACGCTGCACCCGCAACTGGGTGTGGTGCGGCTGTCGATGGCCGAGGAATTCGTGCTGGCCGACATCCCCGGCCTGATCGAGGGGGCGCACGAAGGCGCCGGCCTGGGCGACCGCTTCCTGGGCCATGTGGAGCGCTGTGCCGTGCTGCTGCACCTGGTGGACGGCTCGGCGGGCGATGTCGTGCGCGCCTGGCGCACGGTGCGCGAGGAACTGGCGGCCTATGGCGGCGGCCTGGCGGACAAGCCGGAACTGATCGGCCTGAACAAGGCCGACGCGATGACGCCGCGCGAGGCGGCGGCGCGGCGCACGGCGCTGCAGAAGGCTTCCGGCCGCCCGGTGATGCTGCTGTCCGGCGCCACCGGCCAGGGCGTGCCGGAGGTGCTGCGCCGGCTGCAGAACATGATCACCGACGCAAGGCAGGAGCAGGCCGCGTGACCGGCGAGCCCCCGGATCGCGCGGAAGCATCCACCGGACTCCCACTCCCCTCGCAGGAGGTGGCTGGAGGGAGGGAGACCAATTCCCACCTGAGCGGCGGCGTGTCCCCCCTTCCCCACCCCCCTAGCGCAAGGGGAAGGGGCGCTGCTGATGCCGCCTCTTCCCTCCCCTGCGCCCCCACGCTCGCCGCCGCCCGCCGCGTGGTGGTGAAGATCGGCAGCGCGCTGCTGGTCGACTCCCGCCACGCCGCCCCCCGCTCGGCGTGGCTGGCCGGCGTCGCGGCCGATATCGGCGCCCTGCGCGCCCGGGGCGTGGACGTGATCGTGGTGTCCTCCGGCGCCATCGCCCTGGCCCGCCGCAGCCTGGGCCTGACGCAGAAGCGCCTGCGGCTGGAGGAGAAGCAGGCCGCCGCCGCCGTGGGCCAGATCCGCCTCGCCCAGGCCTGGAGCGAGGCCCTGTCCGCCTGTGGCCTGACCGCCGCCCAGCTGCTGCTGACCCTGGACGACACCGAGGACCGCCGCCGCTACCTGAACGCCCGCGCCACGCTGAACACGCTGCTGTCGCTGGGCTGCATCCCGGTGATCAACGAGAACGACACCGTCGCCACCGCGGAAATCCGCTATGGCGACAACGACCGGCTGGCGGCGCGGGTGGCGGAGATGCTGCAAGCCGACCAGTTGCTGCTGCTGTCCGACATCGACGGCCTGTACACCGCCGATCCCCGTCGCCATCCCGAGGCCGAACACATACCGGTGGTGAGGGCCCTGACGCCGGAAATCGAAGCGATGGGGGGCGAGCCGCCGCCCGGCTACTCCAGCGGCGGCATGCGCACCAAGCTGGCGGCGGCGCGGATCGCCACCCAGGCCGGCTGCGCCATGGCGATCGCGCTGGGCCATACCGACCACCCGCTGGCCACCCTGGAAGCCGGCGCCCGCTGCACCTGGTTCCTGCCCGCGCCGGAAGGCCGCAGCGCCCGCAAGCGCTGGATTGCCGGCGCGCTGGCGCCGCTGGGCTCGCTGACGGTGGATGCCGGGGCGGTGCGGGCGCTGCGGGCGGGGCGGTCGCTGCTGCCGGCCGGGGTGCGCGCGGTGGCGGGCACATTCCAGCGCGGCGACCCGGTGCTGGTGGTGGATGCGACCGGGGCGCCGCTGGCGCGGGGGCTGTGCGCCTATGCCAGCGGGGATGCGGTACGGATCGCGGGGCACCGGTCGGAGGATATCGCCGCGATCCTGGGCTGGCGCGGGCGGGACGAGATGGTGCACCGGGACGATCTGGTGCTGGTGTAGGGGCAGGCGAGACGTCGTTGTGGTCTGTTGGCGGTTCGGCGCAACCAGGGACGCCGGCGGCAGGGAAGTAAGCCGACCGGACCTGCAACCGTCCGCGTTGTGAGGAATGCAAGGCACCTTGACTGCCCAGCATGGCGGTCTATCGACGACTGCCCAGCATGGCGGTCTATCGACGACTGCCCAGCATGGCGGTCTATCGACCGACGCTGACCGGCACGCAGCTCAATTCCACGATGACTGCGACCAGGCTTGTAGCAGCGACCGATCGACCATGTGGCTGATACCAGCCGTCGATCATGGACATGCGAAACCAATAACGACCCGCATGATGTTCGACACACGATCAGCCATTCAGCGTCATGGCCCGCGCCGGCGGGCCATCCACGTCTTTTCGTAGCTGCCATCAGCATAAATCGTGGAGGGCCGGCCTTCGCCAACCATGACGGCGAAGGCCGACCAACGGTCAAAACGATACGAGGGCTGGTATAACCAGGCGACTGGCGCACGAGTCACGGACGCCCTACAAAGGTCCTGCGCCGAGAACCGCACGTATCGACCCGTCCTTTTGACGATACGCAAGTATTGCAAAGGTCGGTGATACGTGCCGTTCCGCGTTGTTGGTTCTGAAACGACAACCAACAGGCCACAACAAGAACGACAGGGAAGCCCCTTTGGGAGACACCATGACAAACCGCAACAACCCCGTGTTCAACCGCCGCAGCATGATCAAGCTGGGCGCCGCCGCGGGCATGCTGCCGCTGCTCGACAGCACCGCGGCGCTGGCCGCGCCAACCGCGATCGGCACCTGGCCAAAGGGCGTAGAAGGTGACACCGCATTCGTCGGCATCACCATTCCGCTCACCGGTCCCTACTCGGCCGACGGCAACGACCACCTCAAGGGCTACGAGCTGGCGATCGAGCACCTGAACCACGGCGGCGGCATCGTGGACAAGATGCCGCACCTCACCGGCAAGGGCGTGCTGGGCAAGAAGATCATCTACAAATCCGCCGACACCCAGACCAAGCCCAACCCCGCGGTGCAGGCACAGCTTGGTTTCATCAAGAACAACAACGCCATCATGATCACCGGCAGCCTGTCCAGCGCAACCGCGGTGGCGCTGGAGCGGCTGGCGCAGCGCACCAGGGTGCTGAACATGGTGGGCGGCAGCGCCGCGAACGAGACGTCCGGCGCCGACTGTGTGCGCTACGCGTTCCGCTACCAGGACCCGGCCTATATGCTCATCCGCGCGCTGGGGCCGGTGCTGGGCAAGCATGTCGGCAAGAACAAGAAGGTGGCCTACCTGACGCCAGACTACGTGTACGGGCACTCGATGTTCAACACGATGTCCGGCCTGATGAAGAAGAACTACGGCTGGGAAACCGCCTCGAATCAGGTGACCCCGCTGGGGACGTCGGATTTCAGCTCCTACCTGCTGAACATCGCCAACTCGGGCGCCGACGTGTTCGTCAACATCACCTTCGGTGCCGACGCCGTAACCTCCACCAAGCAGGCGGCGCAGTTCGGCGTGATGAAGAAGATGACGCCGGTGCAGCCGAACATGTCGGCCTTCCTGCCGGACGGCATCGGCGCGGAGCTGATGCAGGACACCTACGGCACCGTCGGCTTCTGGTGGACGCAGGCGGAAACCGATCCGATGGCCAAGATCTTCGTCGATAC
Organism: uncultured Alphaproteobacteria bacterium; assembly: GCA_963721065.1. Taxonomy (GTDB): domain Bacteria; phylum Pseudomonadota; class Alphaproteobacteria; order Acetobacterales; family Acetobacteraceae; genus CAWBLP01. Next base: position 392,480 of record CAVRHO010000002.1, on the reverse strand, counting down.
GTTCGAGGCGAAGTACCACTACAAGCCGCGCTGGCTGGCCCAGATCGGCTACGTCAACATGATGTTCTGGGCCGAAGCGGTGGAGCGGGCGAAGAGCTTCGATCCGGTCAAGGTCATCAAGATGCTGGAGACCGGGTTCAAGCTCGATATGCCGGGCGGCGAAACCTACTTCACCAGCTACAACCACCAGGGCGTGCATTCCGTGCCGGTGGTTCTTGGCAAGAAAAAGACCGAGATGAAGTCGAAGGACGACTACTTCAAGGTCGTGGAACTGGTCCCGGGCGACCAGGTGAAGACGCCACCGGGCTTCCAGGGCTGCAAGCTGGGTCCTTACGTCTGATATCGCGCGTGGCCGGCATCCGGGGTCTCCCCTGATGCCGGTCGTCCCGGCGCGCCCGAGGACAGGCTCCGCCCAGCCCTCCACGACTTTTCTTCGGTACGAGCGGCAAAGTCGTGGGTGGTGCGCCCTCGCCCGCCACGACGTAGTACGCTTTGCCTGTGGGATCGATCCGGTGCCGTCGGATCACTAACCGGCGCGCCGTTCATCCTGTGGCCGGCAGCATCGCCGCCGTGGCACACAACCCGGCGGCCTTTCGCATGGTCCACGCGTCCCGGAACACGGACCCGCGGGGAACAGGGCCCCGCGGACGGCGCCGCCGATGGTCAGTGGCGCGCCTCGCAGGCCACATCCTGCAGGTCCTGCCGGCAGCGCAACTCCACCCCGCCGCGAGTGATCGCCACAAGCCCCTCGCGCTTCAGATAAGCCAGGGTGCGGCACACGGTTTCCACCGTCAGGCCGAGATGGTCGGCGATGTCCGTGCGGCACATCGGCAGCTCCAGCACCGGGCCGTCATGCGCCGGGCTGCGACGGTCCATTTCCACCAAGAAGGCGGCGATCCGCTCCACCGCGGTCTTGCGGCCCAGGCTCAAGGCGCGATCATGCGCCGTGCGCAGGTTCGTCAGCGCCATCGTCCGCAGCCGCTGCGCCAGCCCGGTATGCCGTTCGGCCAGCGATTCCACCATCCGGCGGGGATAGCGGCGCAGCACCACGTCGGTCACGGCCTCGGCCGCCAGGTCGTAGGTGCCCAGATCGTCGAAGCCGAAATAGTCGCCGGCCAGCAGGAACTCACCCACGGCGCGGCGCCCGTCCTCCATCAGCTTCACCGTCCGCACGCAGCCGCTGACCACCCGCCAGCAATAAGCGGCCTCCTCGGACTGGGCGTAGATCTCGTGTTCGCGCTCAAGCTGTACCGTGGTACCGAACTGTTCCAGCACATCCAGCGCATCCGGAGAGGACGGACGCCGAGCCGTTGCCACGACGCCGGTCTGAAGGCGGGGCTGCGCAAGGGTCACATGCATCATCCTGTCTCTCCTTGACTCCGGTTGTCTTTGTCTGTGGACCGAGACGTAGCCCGCCGGACCGGAGGCCGAAATTCGGATTGGGACGTACGGGCTGGTGACGTACACCAAGGATTGCCACCCCCAGCCAACCCGCCCTAAACCAAGTCCGATGGCCAAGATGCCCCAGGTGCACGTGATCGACGACGACGAGGCGGTGCGCAGCTCCCTCGCGTTGCTGTTGGAGTCCGCCGGCGTGTCGGTACGCAGCTACCCGTCCGCCGCGGAATTCCTGTCCGTCGCCCCCGGCCTGGAGCTCGGCGCGGTGCTGACAGACATACGCATGCCGGAAATGGACGGGCTGACGCTGCAGCGCCGGCTCGCGGAAATGGGCTCCCGCCTGCCGGTCATCATCATGACCGGCCATGGCGACGTGCCGATGGCGGTGGAGGCGCTGAAGGCGGGCGCCACCGACTTTCTGGAGAAGCCGTTCGACGACTCGCATCTGTTGGAAGCCGTGCGGGCCGCGATTGCCACCAGCCAGCGGACGCATGAGCAGATCGCCGCCACCGCCGGAATCGCCGACCGGGTCGCCACCCTGACCCCGCGCGAGCGCGAGGTGCTGCACCGGCTGGTCGCCGGCCAGTCGAACAAGACCATCGCCTACGACCTGGGCACCAGTCCCCGCACGGTGGAGGTGCAGCGCGCGCGGGTGATGGAGAAGATGGGCGCACACAGCCTGCCGGACCTGGTGCGCATGATCATCACCGTCGAGTCCGCCGCCGGCAGGCCCCCCACCTCATGAACCCGGCCGACCACGCCACCGGCTCGGCACTGCTGCGTGCCATCCTCGACACGGTGCCGGACGCCATGGTGGTGATCGACCAGGACGGCATCGTGCAGTCATTCAGTCGCACCGCCGAACGGCTGTTCGGCTACCAGGCCGACGAGGTGACCGGGCGCAATGTCAGCGTGCTGATGCCCTCGCCGTACCGGGACCAGCACAACGACTACCTGGCGCGCTACCTGCGCACCGGAGAGCGACGGATCATCGGAATCGGCCGGGTGGTGGTCGGCCGGCGCAAAGACGGCTCCACCTTCCCCATGGAACTGGCGGTCGGTGAGGTCAGCCAGGCGGACCGCCGCCTGTTCACCGGCTTCATACGCGACCTGACCGAGCGTCAGCAGACCCAGGCGCGCCTGCAGGAATTGCAGGACGACCTGCTGCACGTCTCCCGCCTGAGAGCCATGGGCCAGATGGCTGCGGCCCTGGCGCACGAGCTGAACCAGCCGCTGACCGCCACCGCCAATTACGTGCGCGCGGCGCTGCGGCTGATGGACGCGGACGGCTCGGGGTCGGCCCGAACGCGCCAGGCGCTGACACTGGCCTCGGAGCAGATCGAGCGCAGCGGCGAGATCATCCGCCGGCTGCGTGCCTTCGTCGCCCGCGGCGAGGTGTCGCGCCAGCCAATGAAGGTGCACAAGCTGATCGAGGAGGCCAGCGCCCTAGCCCTGGTGGGGGCCAAGGAGCGGGGCATTTCGGTCCGCCTGCGGATCCCGTCCGACCTGCCGCCGGTCATGGCCGACCGGGTCCAGGTGCAGCAGGTGCTGCTGAACCTGATCCGCAACGCCATGGAAGCCATGGACGAGGCGCCCCGGCGCAACCTGACCATCACCGCCGAAGCCTGGGAAGGCGCTGTGATGCTGAGTGTGGCCGACTCCGGAGCCGGTATCTCGCCAGCGATCCAGGAACAACTGTTCCAGCCGTTCGTCACCACGAAACAGGACGGCATGGGCATCGGCCTGTCCGTCTGCCGCACGATCGTCGAGGCGCATGGTGGCCGGCTGTGGGCGGAACCCAACCCGGACGGCGGCAGCATCTTCCGCTTCACCCTGCCGGTGTCCGTGGCCTAGGCGTCGCACGCGCCGGTTCCGGCCGCCGCGCCACAGCCGCCTCCGTGATTTATGGGTGCCGCCGAGCGCCGGCGTGGAGGGTTGGCGCATGAATAAAGCCTCACGGGCACGGTCGCTTGGCGTGTGCCCTGCCCGTGCCCATCTGATCCTGGATCAGGGGTCTGCCCCCGTTCGCCGCGGTGCCTCCCGGACAGACCCCAGGGCTGCTGGGTCAGGAGGACATAATCATGCTGATTTCCGATGTACTGCGGTCCAAGGGACGGCACGTTGTGAAGGCGCGCACCGCCGACACTGTCGCCCTTGCGGTGAACAAGCTGGCCGAGAACCGGATCGGCGCCCTGGTCGTCGAGGACCAGTGGATGCACCTGGTGGGGATCTTCTCCGAACGGGACTTCGTCAACGCCATCGCCCGCGACGGCGCCGCGGTGCTGGGCTTCGATGTCCGGCAACTGATGTCGTCACCGATCATCAGTTGCCGGAGCACGGATCGCATCGACGCGGCCCTGGCGACCATGACGCTGGCCAAGATCCGTCATCTGCCGGTGATCGAGGATAATGTGCTGAAAGGCATCGTCAGCATCGGTGACCTGGTGAAGCACCGGCTGGACGAGAAGGAACTGGAGGCCAACGTGCTGCTTGACCTGTCCCGCATGCGTGCGTAGCCGCATGCGGTGACTTCGGCGATTTCCAGGTGGCGAGACCGACACACGGCTCGCCCGGAACCGCCATCCAAGGTCAGGGACCTGCCGGGACGATGAGGCCGACCTGGCGGAGGAAATCACTTGACTGCCGAGCAACCTTCTCCTTCGAGTTGTGAAGAAAATCACTGCGGAGTTCCGCCAATTCGGATTCAGTCGTCGGACGACGTACCTCTAGTACACCCCTGGTCCAAGGGGAATGATAAGATTCAGGGGCTATCTGGAGCTGCGACGCCTTTCTGATTCACGGGAGGGAGCAGACGATGGCCGATCGACAAGGTACGGTGACGAGCAGCGATATTCGCGACCTGGAAGCGTTGCACGAGTTGGTCACCAGGGCGGCTGCAGTGACGAGCACGCTGTGGTTAACCTATCTTGGCGTCCTGTTTTATCTCCTCATCGCCATCAGTTCCGTTACGCACCGGGCTCTGTTTCTGGAGAGCCGAATGGAACTTCCGTTCATGCAGATAAGTATCTCCATGAACGGATTCTTTCTATTGGGACCTATCCTGTTTGTGGGTTTCCATATGTATGTTTTATTGCATTTTTCCATTCTGTCTGGCAAAATTGTTGCCTGGGAAGAAGCTGTCGCAAGTCACAGGCAGGAGGTCCAGGCGAAGTGGCGGCTCCGACTGCCCTCGAATTTTCTCGTTCAGGTCCTGGCCGGCCCGCCGGAGGTCCGTGGAGGAGCGACGGCTCTTCTTCTGTGGATTATCCTGTTGCTCAGCCTGGTTGTCGCCCCTGTTCTGCTTATCATGTTTTTCATCGTACAGTATCTGCCTCAGCATGACATCGTGACGACGTGGGGGCAGAGATTCGCACTTGTGTCTGACCTGGCGCTCCTTTGGTTCTTTCGACGGTGCAGCCCGGCACCCAGGACCGATCTGGTCAATATCCAGGAATCGCCCACGGTCATGGCAGTTCGAACGATCAGGCGAATAGGAACAACCTTTACATTTCTTATCCTCACCTGCGGAACGCCATTGTTCATATTGATCGCAACTTTTCCTGGTGAAGGATTGCTGTATAATGTATCGCAATCAGCACCGTTCCGATACTTCTCGCTTGACGGAGATTTAAACAAGAAGACGTTGGTAAGCGACAGTCTATTCTCGAATCGGATGCTGTTGCCGTTGCTGAAAAATGTGGACGACGGCACGAATTCCGCGGGGCTTCCGTACGTGACATACGCACGAAATTTAAGAATGGCCGATATGAAACTGGCTGATCTCTCCGGGCTCAACCTGATCTATAGTGACCTGACGGAAGCACGGCTCGGATCTGCGCACTTTCAATATGCCAAGCTTGACCATGCTACCCTCGCCAAGGCTCATCTGAAATATGCTGATCTGAGCCATGCATCCCTGTTGCACGCGAATTTGCGAGATGCCAACTTGGCCCATGCCAGCCTGGCCTACGCCAAGCTGTCGGACGCGAACCTGCGAAACACCAAATTGGTAGATGCCAATTTGGCCCATGCCAACCTGGCCGGGGCCGACCTGACCCATGCCGATCTGACCCGCGCAAATCTGCTCGATACCAACCTCAGTGGGGCCGATCTTAATGGCGCCAAGTTCAGCCGGATCCAGTTGCGCGAGGCCTGCGGTCGCCCAGTCATGTCGCCGGTCGGGTTTGAGCTTCGGCCGTGCAATCCATCGCCAGGTACGGTGACTCTGATCTCGAACGAGCGCGGCTTCTGATACCAATCTGCGCCCTGTTTGACAGTTGCCGCCCGTATCACCGTCATGGTCGGCGAAGGCCGGCCATCCACGGCTTTCGCTGTTGCCAACAGTAAAGACGCGGGTAGCGGGCCTGCGCCCGCCACGACGATTAGGCCAGCGGTCGAGAGTCGGCGATTAGCGGGCTGGTGTCATTCACCGGCAACATAGCGGTCCATGAAGTCGTATACACTCCGGCCTTTCAGAGGACCATAGTCGGCTGCCTGTGGCAAATCCCGCCGCCAGCATATCCCGGAAGTTCGCAGGTGCCCACAGCACTCTTCCCGTTCGAGTGCCGGGTTCGCGAACAACGCAGGCTGAATCGGGATGGCCATTCCGGAAACATCACGGTTCGCTGGCAGCACGCCGCCACAGCACCACGCCATGACTGTACTCCCCTGGCAGCCACAGTCTTCCGGCACCGTGCGCACGCGCTGCAGCAGCCGAGACGAAGCAGAGGCTCCGCCAGCCGATCCCGGACAGCCCTTACGCCGGAATCCGTACCGGCATCGACCGGAACCCGTGAATGAAGTTGGAATAGACCCGCTTCGCCGGTCCCATCACCTCGATCATCGGGAAGCGCTGCAGGATCTCCTCCCACAGAATCCGCAACTGCAGCTCCGCCAGGCGGTTGCCGACGCAACGATGGATGCCGAAGCCGAAGGACAGGTGCTGCCGCGGGCGCCTGCGGTCGATGATCAGCCGGTTCGGGTCCTCGATCGCCTCCTCGTCGCGATTGCCGGACACGTACCACATCACCACCTTCGATCCGGCCGGAATGTGCTGCCCGGCCACCTCGGTGTCCCGCGTGGTGGTGCGGCGCATGTGGATCACCGGCGTGACGAAGCGGATGATCTCGGGCACCGCGCTCTCCACCAGCGCCGGATTGGCCATCAGCTTGCGGTACTCGTCCGGGAACTGGTTCAGCGCCAGCAGACCGCCGGTCATCGAGTTGCGGGTGGTGTCGTTCCCGCCCACGATCAGCAGCGCCAGATTCCCCATGAACTCGCGCAACGGCATGTCGCGCGTCGACTCCCCATGCGCCAGCATCGACAGCAGGTCGAATTTCGCCGGCTGCCCCCGCCGCTCGGCGAACAGGCGCGCCATGTACTCGGCCATGGTCTTCAATTCGGCGAACCGTTCCTCCTCGGAATGCACCGGCGCATCGGGCGCATTCACGTTGGCGATCGCCACGTCCGACCAGTAGGTCAGCTTGCGCCGTTCCTCGAACGGGAAGTCGAACAGCGTCGCCAGCATCATCGTGGTCAGCTCGATCGACACGCGCTCGACCCAGTCGAACGTCTCGCCGCGCGGCAGCCCGTCCAGCACGTACTGCGTGCGCTGGCGGATCAGCGGCTCCATGTTGTTCAGGTTGGCCGGCGCCACGATCGGGCTGACCACCTTGCGCTGCTCGTCATGCTTCGGCGGATCCATGCGGATGAAGCTGGGCCGCTGCATGTCCTTCGGCTGGTCCTCCACCTGGATACCGCCGATTTCATTGGAAAAGACCGCGTGGTTGACCTCGCACTGCATGATGTCCTTGTAGCGCGAGACCGACCAGTACGGCCCGTAGGCGCTCTCGGCGGTGAAGTGCACCGGTGCTTCGCGCCGCAGCCGATCGAAATACGGGTACCAGGTGTCGTCCTGGTAGTACTGCGGGTCGCTCATGTCGAACGCGCTCAACGGACGCGTCGTGGCATCCGTCTTCGGATCGACTCCCACCGGTGCGTTCATGGTCGTTCTCCCTGGGGTAATTCTTTTCGTTCAGTGCTGGCCTTCCGGCATCCGCACGATCAGCCCGTCCAGCGCCTCGGTCATGGTGATCTGGCAGGACAGGCGTGAATCCGGCTGCGTCACCGCGGCGAAGCTGAGCATGCTGGCTTCCTGCGAGCCTGGTTCCGGCACGCCCGTCTTGTCCAGCCAGGCGGCGTCCACATAGACGTGACAGGTGGCGCAGGCGCACTCGCCGCCGCAATCCGCGTCGATGCCGGGGATGTTGTTGTCCACGGCGCCGCGCATCACGGACAGCCCGACCGGCACGTCCACGGTGTGCTCGGTTCCGTCGTGTTCGATATAGGTAACCTTCGGCATGTTCTCCCTTCCGGCTAGGCCGCGAGTTGCTGCAACGGGTGCGCCGGGTCGCCCAGCAATGCGGCAGAAACCCGGCGGCGGCGCGCGATCATCAGTTTGCCGGCCATGAACTCGGCCGGCGCGTTCACCGCCTCCACCGCCTGCACGGTATCATCGGCGGCCAGGTGGAACACGGCGAAACGGCCGGCGGCCAGGTCGCCGCGCACCACCGTCCGGGTCGCATCCAACGGCAGTCCGGCGATCTGCAGGCGCAGGTCGAACTGGTCGGACCAGAACCACGGCACCTCCGGCGGCGGCGGCTTGCGGCCGCAGATCGCCGCGGCGACCTGCTTCGCCATCTCCAGCGCGTTGGGCACGCTCTCCAGCCGGGCGGTGCGGTCGTACAGCGGCAGGGGGCGTCGGGTACAGTCGCCGATCGCGTAGATCGCCGGGTCGCTGGTGCGGGCCGTCGCATCCACCACGATGCCGCCATCGCAGGCCAGGCCGGCCGCCTGCGCCAGCGCGTCGTTGGGCAGCGCACCGACCCCCACCAGCGCGACGTCGCAGGGCACTATCCGGCCGTCGCGCAGGCGCACGCCGGTGACGGCACCATCCGCGCCTTCCAGTGCTTCCACCGCCGCACCGAGTTCCAGCCCTACGCCATGCGCGGCGTGCTGGCGCTGGAAGAAGTCCGACAGCACCGGACCGGCGACGCGGGCCAGCACGCGGGATTCGCGCTCGATCACCACCGCCTCGGCGCCCAGGGCGCGGGCGGAGGCCGCGACCTCCAGGCCGATATAGCCGCCGCCGATCACCGCCAGCCGCGCCCCGGGGCGCAGCGCGGCCTGCAGCCGGTCGGCGTCGGCGGCGCTGCGCAGGGCCAGCACGCCACGCAGGTCGGCACCGGGGACGTCCAGCGCCCGGGGGATCGAGCCGAGCGCCAGGATGAGGTGGTCGTAGGGGACGGCTTCGCCGGAGGCGAGCGACACGGTGCGGGCCGGGCGGTCGATCCGGATCACCCGCTCGGTGAGACGGAGGGCGATGTCATTGGTGTCGTAGAACGATGCAGGCCGCAGCAGCAGGCTGTCGGCGTCTGCCTCTCCCTTCAGCCAGGCCTTGGACAGCGGCGGACGCTGGTAGGGCGGCAGCGGTTCCTCGCCGATCAGCGTGATCGGGCCACGCCAGCCATACTGGCGCAACGTGGCTGCAACCGCGCCACCCGCGTGGCCGGCCCCGGCAATCACAATCCGCGTCGGTGCCTCCACGCGCGCCCTCCCTACTGGTGGGTAGATTGGCGCATGTTAAGGGTTCCGCGGTCAAGCGGATTGCGGATGCCCTTTCGGGCATGTGCGCTTGCCGCACGGTACCCGGGAACCTCCGGCGGTCCGTGTGGTCCGGTCTGCTGATAAGCTTTCAACACGGAGGACGCGGAGAACCCACGGAAAGTCACGGAGCGGCTTTCCCGGCGGGTCTGGCGGGTGCACAGGCCCCGGCCAGCAATGAGCGGCATCCGGCCGTCCGTGTGATGGCTGCGCGCCTGCGCAGTGGCAGATCGCTCCGTGGGCCTCCGCGTCCTCCGTGTTGAATGCTTGACAGCAGACCGGATCACTCAGGTTATGCGAGCAAGGCAGCCGAACATCCCGGTGCGCGACCGTTTCGATCCCCGCACACGCGATCCGCTGGAACACACCGCAGCGGCCGGAAAGATTGGCTCCGTCGGGCGCGAAAGCGTGCCCCCACCTGTTCCCTTTCCGTCCGCGGCGCTATATGAAGCGGCGCCGATGACAGATCCCGATCCCGCCGCGCCGGCTATCAGGCGCCGTCGCCTTCTCTACCGCGCCACGCACCGCGGCACGTATGAGAACGACCTGATGATCGGGGGATTTGTCCGCACCCACCTCGAATCATTCGATGAATCCGAACTCGACGCGCTGGAACAGTTGCTGGAACTGCCCGACACCGATCTCGCGGACTGGCTGACCGGCCGCCGCCCCATCCCGCCCGACGCGGCGACGCCCATGTTGCTGCGCATCAAGGATTCGCTCGCCCAATGACCGCCGCCGCGCAGGTGTGGGGCGCGCCTGAGGGCTGGGACGCCTTCCTGCTCGCCCGCCGCCGCGCCGAACACGCCGGCAGCGTGCTGCACGTGGCGCGCGACGACGCCCGCATGGCCCGCCTGGCCGAGGCGCTGGCGTTCATCGCGCCCGAAGCCGAGGTGCTGCGCTTCCCCGCCTGGGACTGCCTGCCCTACGACCGCGTCTCCCCGCACGCCGCGCTGGTGGCGGAACGCCTGGCCACGCTGACCCGGCTGCTGGAAAAGCCCGACCGGCCGCGCATCGTGCTGACCACGGTGAACGCGCTGGTGCAGCGCGTGCCGCCCCGCGCGGTGTTCCAGGGCGCCAGCATGGCGCTGAAGGTGAACGGCACGATCCAGCCGGAAAAGCTGGCCGAATTCCTGGAATCGCACGGCTACGGCCGCGCCGGCACCGTCATGGAGCCGGGCGAATACGCCATGCGCGGCGGCATCATCGACATCTTCCCGGCCGGCGAGGCGGAACCGGTCCGCCTGGACCTGTTCGGCGACACCATCGAATCGATCCGCAGCTTCGACCCCACCACCCAGCGCAGCGCCGCCAAGCGCCAGCGCCTGTCGCTGCGGCCGGTCAGCGAAGTGCCGCTGGACAAGGAATCCATCGCCCGCTTCCGCACCGAATGGCGGGAGCTGTTCGGCCCCGACGCGGCGCAGGACCCGATCTACCTGTCGATCTCGGAAGGCCGCCGGCATCCCGGCATGGAGCACTGGGTGCCGCTGTTCCATTCCACGATGGAAAACCTGCTGGACTACCTGCCGGACGCCTCGGTCAGCCTGGACCACCAGGCGGATGACGTCCTGGAGGCTCGGCTGGAGATGATCGCCGACCACTTCCAGGCGCGCACCTCCATGCCGCGCGACAGCGAAGTGCCGTACCGCCCCCTGCCGCCGGACCGGCTGTACTTGTCCCACGCCGACTGGGACGAAATGCTGGCCTTCGGTCCCCTGCTGGCCTTCACCCCGTTCGCCCGGCCGGACGGCGCCGAGGGCATCGACGGCGGCGGCCGCCCCGGCCCGATCTTCGCCCAGGGCGGCCTGGGTGGCGGCGGCCCCGGCACCAACGTGTTCGACCAGTTGCGCAGCCAGGCCGAACGCTGGGCCAGCGACGGCCGCCGTATCGTCGTGGCCGCCTGGACCCGCGGTTCCCGCGAGCGCCTGGCCAACCTGCTGCGCGAGCACGGCTTCAAGGACGCCGCCCAGGAAGACACCTGGGCCTCTGTCCGCCGCAAGCCGGCCGGCTCGGTCTCCCTCGTCACGCTCGGCCTGGAACGCGGGTTCGTCGCCGAACGCCTGGCGCTGGTCAGCGAGCAGGACCTGCTGGGCGAGCGCATTTCCCGCCCGCCGCGCCGGCGCAAGCGGGCCGACCAGTTCATCGCCGAAGCCACCGAGATCGCCGAGGGCGACCTGGTGGTGCACCAGGAATACGGCATCGGCCGCTACGACGGGCTGGTGACGCTGACCGTGACCGGCGCGCCGCATGACTGCCTGCGGCTGATCTACGACGGCGACGAGAAGCTGTTCCTGCCGGTCGAGAATATCGAGGTCCTGTCGCGCTTCGGCAGCGAGGGCCAGAGCGTGCCGCTGGACAAGCTGGGCGGCACCGCCTGGCAGGGCCGCAAGGCGCGGATGAAGCAGCGCATCCGCGACATGGCGGCGGAACTGATCCGCACCGCCGCCGCGCGCCAGGTGCGCGACGCCGCGGTGATGCCGCCGCCGGAAGGCACCTGGGACGAGTTCTGCGCCCGCTTCCCCTTCGCCGAGACGGAAGACCAGGCCCGCGCCATCGCCGACGTGATGGAGGACCTGGCCACCGGCCGCCCCATGGACCGGCTGATCTGCGGCGATGTCGGCTTCGGCAAGACCGAGGTGGCGCTGCGGGCCGCCTTCATCGGCGCCATGTCCGGCGCGCAGGTGGCGGTGGTGGTGCCGACCACGCTGCTCGCCCGCCAGCACTACCGCACCTTCGCCGCCCGCTTCGCCGGGTTCCCGGTGAAGGTGGCGCAACTGTCCCGCATGGTGCCGGGGAAGGAACAGGCCGAGGTGAAGCGCGGCCTGGCCAGCGGCGACGTCAACATCGTCATCGGCACCCACGCGCTGCTGTCGAAGACCATCCAGTTCTCCGACCTGGGCCTGCTGATCGTCGATGAGGAGCAGCATTTCGGCGTCGCCCACAAGGAGCGGCTGAAGACGCTGAAGGCCGACGTGCACGTGCTGACGCTGACCGCCACGCCGATCCCGCGCACGCTGCAGCTTGCGCTGACCGGGGTGCGGGAGATGAGCATCATCTCCACCCCGCCGGTCGATCGGCTGGCGGTGCGCACCTTCATCATGCCGTTCGACAGCGTGGTGATCCGCGAGGCGATCCAGCGCGAGCGGTTCCGCGGCGGCCAGGTGTTCTGCGTGGTGCCGCGCATCGAGGACCTGGCGCGCATGGCCGACCGCCTGCGCGAGATCGTGCCCGAAGCCCGCACCGCCATGGCGCATGGCCGCCTGGCGCCGACCGAGCTGGAACGGGTGATGACCGAGTTCAGCGACGGCAAGTTCGACATCCTGCTGTCCACCAACATCGTGGAAAGCGGGCTGGACATGCCGGCCGTGAACACGCTGGTGATCCACCGCGCCGACATGTTCGGCCTGGGGCAGCTCTACCAGTTGCGCGGCCGGGTCGGGCGCGGCAAGCAGCGCGGCTATGCCTACCTGACCTGGCCGCAGACTCACCGCCTGTCCGCCGCGGCGGAGAAGCGGCTGACCGTGATGCAGACGCTGGACGCGCTGGGTGCCGGATTTACCCTGGCTTCGCACGACCTGGATATCCGCGGCGCCGGCAACCTGCTGGGCGACGAGCAGTCCGGCCATATCCGCGAGGTCGGCATCGAGCTGTACCAGCAGATGCTGGAAGACGCGGTGTCCGACCTGCGCGCCGGCGAGGGCCGCCGCGGCGCTGCCGAGCGGGAGTGGACGCCGAACATCTCGCTTGGCCTGCCGGTGCTGATCCCGGAGGACTATGTGCGCGACCTGCCGGTGCGGCTGGGCCTCTACCGCCGCATCGGCGCACTGGCCTCCGACGCGGAGACCGAGGCGATGGCCGCGGAACTGGTGGACCGCTTCGGCCCGCTGCCGTCGGAGGTGGACAACCTGCTGGGCGTCGTCGGCGCTGAAGCGCGCCTGCCGCGAGGCGGGCGTGGAGAAGCTGGAGGCCGGGCCGAAGGGGATGGTGCTGACGTTCCGCGGCAATGCGTTCTCCAATCCGGCCGGGCTGGTGAACTGGCTGTCCAGCAAGGGCGGCCTGGTGCGGCTGCGCCCCGACCACAAGCTGGCGATCACGCGGGAGATGGACGTGGCGACCCGCCTGCGCTTCGCGCGGGACACGCTGGAGGCGCTGATGCAGATCGCGCACCAGGCGAAAGCGGCGTAGCGGGTATCAGCCACCGCATCGTCATGGCGCGGCCGCCGAACGTGCATGGGCGGGCCAACCGCATCATCATGGGCGGGGCCACCGCACATCATGGGCGGGGCCACCGCGCAATCATGAGCGGACGAGGCCACCATATGATCATGGCCGGTTCGAGGCGCCCCGCAAGCGCGGACCAGCGCCGCCCTCCCAAGTCATGGCCGGACCTGATCCGGCCATCTACCCCCGTCAAGGCGTGTTCCGTTGCATCCCGACCGGATCGTTACGGTGCCGATGGCCGGGTCAGGCCCGGCCATGACACGAAAGATTGGTGTCGGCCTTTCCGAACTCCACCAACGGGGGACTGCGCCCACGGGATTGCGCCACCACGGGATTGCGCCCCCAGGGGAGACGACGCCCCCAGGGGAGACGGCGCCCCCAGGGAGCCTGCGCCCACCGGGACTGCGCCCGGCATGAGGTGGTTCGTTGCGCCGCCGCGAACGGTGTACGGTCGACCAGGATCGAAGGCGAAAGTCGATGGCGGTCCGCGGGAACGTGCCCACCTGGTACGGCAGGGACACCCGCCCGGGGTCAGGCGGGGACGCGCGCGCCCCGCACCCCGTCGGCCAGGGCACGCACCTGCGCCAGCACCTTGTCCACGGCCCCCGGCTGCGCCTTGCCCTGCGCATCCAGGTTGGCGGCCAGGGTGTCGATCAGCGCCGAGGCGACCACGGCCGCGTCCGCCACCCGCACCGCCTCGGCCGCCTGTTGCGGGCTGCGCACGCCGAAGCCGATGGCGATCGGCAGGTCGGTGACCTTGCGGATGCGCGGGATGGCCTGGGCCAGGTGCTCCACCGTGGCGCTGCGTGTGCCGGTGATGCCGGTGATGCTGACGTAATAGACGAAGCCGGAACTGCCGTTCAGGACCTGCGGCAGCCGCGCGGTCGTCGGTGGTCGGTGCCACCAGGCGGATGAAGTCGATGCCGCGGGCGGTGGCGTGCGGCAGCAGCATGTCGGCTTCCTCGGGCGGCAGATCGACCACGATCAACCCGTCCACGCCGGCCGCGGCCGCATCGGCGCAGAACCGTTCGGCGCCATAGGACAGGATGGGATTCAGGTAGCCCATCAGGATCACCGGCGTGGCATCGTCATCGCGACGGAACGCCCGCACCATGTCCAGCACCTTGGTCACCTTCACGCCGGCCTGCAGGGCGCGCTTGCCGGCGGCCTGGATGATCGGACCGTCCGCCATCGGGTCGGTGAAGGGCATGCCGATCTCGATCAGGTCGGCGCCGGCGGCGGGCATGCCGCGCAGCAGCGCCATGGAGGTGGCCTCATCCGGGTCCCAGGCTTCCAGGAACGGGATCAGTGCGCCGCGGCCTTCCTGCTTCAGCGCGGCGAAACGGGCAGCGATGCGGCTCATCGTGCACCCCCCATTGCTGCGTCTTCCACGCGCCGCATCACAGCTTCACCCCCAGGAAGTCGGCGACGGTGAAGATGTCCTTATCGCCGCGCCCGCACATGTTCATCACGATGATCTGGTCCTTGCCCATGGTGGGCGCGAGCTTGGTCACGTGCGCCAGCGCATGCGCCGGCTCCAGCGCGGGGATGATGCCCTCGGTGCGGGTGCAGAGCTGGAACGCCGCCAGTGCTTCCTCATCGGTGGCGGATACGTATTCCACGCGGCGGATGTCGTGCAGCCAGGAATGCTCCGGCCCGATGCCGGGATAGTCCAGGCCGGCGCTGATGCTGTGCGCCTCGGTGATCTGGCCGTCCTCGTCCTGCAGCAGGTAGGTGCGGTTGCCATGCAGCACGCCGGGCCGCCCGCCGGTGAGGCTTGCCGCGTGCGCGCCGCTCTCGATGCCGTGACCGCCGGCTTCCACGCCGATCAGCCGCACCGAGGTGTCGTCCAGGAACGGATGGAACAGGCCCATCGCGTTGGAGCCGCCGCCGATGCACGCCACCGCCGCGTCGGGCAGGCGCCCTTCCGCGGCCTGCAACTGCTGTTTGGCCTCCTCACCGATCACTGACTGGAAGTCGCGCACCATCATGGGGTACGGGTGCGGGCCGGCGACGGTACCGATCAGGTAGTAGGTGTCGGTGACGTTGGCGACCCAGTCGCGCAGCGCCTCGTTCATCGCATCCTTCAGCGTACCGGCACCCGATGTCACGGGCTTCACCTCGGCGCCGAGCAGTTTCATGCGAAACACATTTGGCTTTTGCCGCTCGACGTCGGTGGCGCCCATGTACACGGTGCATGGCAGGCCGAACAGCGCGCACATGGTGGCGGTGGCGACGCCATGCTGGCCGGCGCCGGTTTCCGCGATGATGCGGGTCTTGCCCATGCGGCGGGCCAGCAGGATCTGGCCCATGCAGTTGTTCGCCTTGTGGCTGCCGGTGTGATTCAGCTCATCGCGTTTGAGGTAGATCTTCGCGCCGCCAAGCTGCTCGGTCAGGCGCTGGGCGAACCACAGCGGGCTGGGGCGGCCGACATAATCCTTCAGGTGACGCTCCAGGTCGGCCCGGAAGGCGGGGTCGGACCTTGCCTCATTATAGGCACGTTCAACCTCCAGGATCAGCGGCATCAGCGTCTCGGCGACAAAGCGCCCGCCGTAGTCGCCGAACCGACCGCGCTCATTGGGGCCGGTACGCAAAGAGTTGGCGCCGGCTCGCTGGGACAGCGGCATGCTCACGTCTTACATCTCCGTTCAACGCAGGTGTCATAGCGCAGTCATCCGCGCGGGTCACGCCGGGGCGGCAGCGCGGCGGCTTGTGCGGCGCACAACGGAATGGGCGCTGGCGCCGCTGGATTTGTTCCGAGTGACCCCCTAGTTTTCGCTACAGTCGGCCCTCGGGCCGTGCGCAAAGCGCCAGGAGGACTGTCCCTTGACCGCCACCACCGAGATTCCCGCCAAGCATCCAACCTGGCGCACCCGCGCAGCCGAGGCGCTGGGCAGTACCGGGGTTCATGCATCCCGACCGGTGCATGCCAACCTGACGACGCCCGGTCTGGTGACGCAGTCGGTGCATCGCGGTGAGGGGCACCTGTCATGGGACGGCGCGCTGGTGGTGGAAACCGGCGAGCACACCGGTCGCTCGGTGCAGGACAAGTTCGTCGTCGATGAACCTTCCGTGACGCGCGACATCTGGTGGGGCAAGATCAACCAGAAGCTGGCGCCCGAGAAGTTCACCGTGCTGAAGGGCCGCGTGCAGGCGTATCTGCAGGGGCAGGAGCTGTTCACCCAGGACCTGTATGCGGGGGCCGACCCGGCGCACCGCATCCGTGTGCGCCTGGTCACGACTCACGCCTGGGCTGCGCTGTTCGCGCGCAACATGTTCATCCGGCCGGAGGAGCATGAGCTGGAAGGCTTCGCGCCGGACTACGTGATTCTGCATGCGCCGCAATGGCGGGCCGACCCGGCGGTGGACGGAGTGCGCAGCGGCACCGCGATTGCGCTGTCGTTCGAGCAGCGCGTGATCGTGGTGGCCGGCAGCGAGTATGCCGGCGAAATCAAGAAGTCGATCTTCACCGTGATGAACTGGCTGCTGCCCGAGCGCGGCGTCATGCCCATGCACTGCAGCGCCAATATCGGCGAAGGCGGCGATGTGGCGCTGTTCTTTGGGCTGTCCGGCACGGGCAAGACGACACTGTCCTCC
This sequence comes from uncultured Alphaproteobacteria bacterium, assembly GCA_963721065.1. GTDB lineage: Bacteria > Pseudomonadota > Alphaproteobacteria > Acetobacterales > Acetobacteraceae > CAWBLP01. Next base: position 375,602 of record CAVRHO010000002.1, on the reverse strand, counting down.
GATCCGCACCGCAAGCTGATCGGCGATGACGAGCACGGCTGGGGTGAGAACGGCGTGTTCAACTTCGAAGGCGGTTGCTACGCCAAGGTCATCAACCTGTCGCAGGAAGCGGAACCCGAGATCTGGGCCGCGTCGCACCGGTTCGGCACGGTTCTGGAGAACGTGGTCAGCAACCGTCACGGCAAGCTGGACCTGGCCGACGACACGCTGACCGAGAACACGCGGTCCTGCTATCCGGTCGAGTTCATCCCCAACGTCAACCTGTCCGGCCGCGGCGGGCAGCCGCGCAACGTGGTGATGCTGACGGCCGACGCGTTCGGGGTGATGCCGCCGATCGCCAGGCTGACTCCGGCGCAGGCGATGTACCACTTCCTGTCCGGCTACACGGCGAAGGTCGCCGGCACCGAGAAGGGCATGGGGTCGGAACCGCAGGCTACGTTCAGCACCTGCTTCGCCGCGCCCTTCCTGCCGCGCCGGCCGGAGGTGTACGGGCGGATGCTGGAGGAACTCATCCGCCGCTATGAGGTGGATTGCTGGCTGGTGAACACCGGCTGGACCGGCGGCCAGTATGGCGTGGGGCGCCGGATGAGCATCAAACATACCCGGGCCCTGTTGCGGGCGGCGCTGGACGGCAGCCTGGCGCGGGCGAAGTTCCGCAAGGATCCGTTCTTCGGGCTGATGATCCCGGAGCACGTCGATGGCGTGCCGAGTGAGGTGCTGGACCCGCGCCAGTCCTGGTCCGACAAGGCGGCGTATGACCGCACCGCGCGCGAGTTGGTAAGCCGGTTCGAGGAGAACTTCGCCGCGTTCGAAGCGGGTGTGGGCGAGGATGTCCGCGCGGTGGCGATCCGCGCTGCGGCGTAGGGGCAGGCCACCACCGCTGGTGTGACACGCGGTGCTTCGTCCAATGTCGAGACGGGCGACGGCTCATTGGCGTTGAGGTCGTGCGGGTCGTTGTTGGAGTCGTGCGGGGTGTGTGGTGTTGTTGAAGTAGTGTGGCCAGGCACCGCGCTTCCCCGTCATGGCCGGCCCCCGAGCCGGCCATCTACCCCCGTCCAGGCGTGTTCCGTTGCATTCCGGCCCGATCGTTCCGGGGTAGATGGCCGGGTCAGGCCCGGCCATGACACGGGAATGGCCGCGTGCCCTGACACGGGAAGGCGTGGCTGCGTGCCCTGACACGGGAAGGCGTGGCTGCATGCCCTACCGCGCGCTCTGCTAGAGCCCGGGCATGCCGCCGGCCGGGCGTCGCTGTGCCTGCGCGGCCATCCGCACCGAGGCATTCGCGGCACCGGTACTGCTGGTAGTCGTCCACCCGCTGCACGATCTCGAAGAAGAACCGGTCGTCGAACGGGTCGGTGTAGGCGTGCAGATATGCGCCGTTGTCGTCGCGGTCGTACAGCAGGTTCGACTCCCGCAGCGACTCAAGACGGGCGTCATCCAGCCCCCAGCGCGCGGCAACGTCCTCATAGTAGTTGGCGGGGATGGGCAACAGGCTGGCACCGCGGGCGCGGAGTTGCTCCACCGTCCGGGCAATGTCGTCGGTGCGCAATGCCACGTGGTGCACGCCCGCACCGGCGTAGGTGGCAATGAACCGTCCCGTCGCCGTCTGCCGGCTTTCCGAGATGTTCAGCGGCAGGCGCACGCTGCGGTTGGAGCTGACCATCGTGCGGCTGCGCACCAGGCCATAGGGATCGGCGATCTCCCAAAGTTGCTCCGGCATGAAGCCGAAGACCGCCCGGTAGAACAGCACGAAGTTGTCCATGCGACCGACCGGCAGCGCCTGCGCCACGTGGTCGATGGCGGCGATCGTCGCCGGCGGCGGCTGTTCGGGGAACAGGCGGAAATCGTCCTCGTAGATGCTGCGGCCGGAGGCGTCCGGCTCCACCAGGTACACCAGGCTGCCATCGGGCGCGCGCACCGCCGGGATGTGGCGCTCGCCCTCACCCACGGGTTCCTGCCAGGTTGGGCACAGCAGCGCCTGCGCCCGTTCCAGCGTGCGGGCGGCGTCGTCCACGCGCAGCGCCATCGCGCACACCGACGGGCCATGCAGCTGGAAGTGTTCATAGGCGGCGCTGTCCTGTTCGCTGTTCAGCACCAGGTTCGCGCGCCCCTGGCGGAACAGGTCCACCGACTTGGAGCGATGGCGGCCGGCATAGTGGAAGCCCAGCGTGCGCAGCACTTCGCCCAGGCGGCGGCCGGTTTCTTCATCGACCGCGAATTCCAGGAACTCGACGCCGTCGAATGTCGGTGGCGGCGGCAGTCTGGTCAGGCCGGCCTCGCCTTCCACCAGCAGCAACGACCGCAACCCGTCGCGCGCCATCAGCCGGGCGGAGGCGGCGCGGAATTCGTCGTTGAAGATCTCCAGTGACAGCGGGCCGCGATAGCCGGCGGCCAGCACCGCGCGCACGAAATCGGCGACGGGGAGTTGTCCCTGGCCGGGAAAGTTGCGGAAGTGCCGGCTCCAGGACAGCACGTCCATCGACAGTTTCGGTGCGTCGGCAAGCTGGACGAAGAACAGCTTGTCGGTCGGGACGTCGGCGATGCCGGCCGGATCGTCGCCGGCGGCGAGCGTGTGGAAGCTGTCAACGATCAGGCCAAGCGCCGGGTGGTCGGCGGCACGCACGATATCCCATGCGTGTCGCCATCGGTTGACGTGACGTCCCCATGCCAGTGCCTCGTAGCCGATGCGCAAGCCACGTCGCTGCGCCCGTCCGGCAAGTTCCGCCAGATCCCCGGCAGCCCGCCCGTCGTCATTCAGCGCGTTCGGCTGGATGTTGCTGCACACCAGCAGCAGGTCGGTGCCCAGCGCCTGCATCACGTCGAACTTGCGTTCGGCGCGGTCGAAGTTGCGGGTGCGCTGCGGGTCGGGCATCGCCTCGAAGTCGCGGAACGGCTGGAAGCAGGTGATTGCCAGGCCGAGATTGTGCGCCAGGGTGCGGATTTCGGATGGGGAGCCGTCGAAGGTCAGCAGGTCGTTCTCGAAGATTTCCACGCCGTCGAAACCGATCGCGGCGGCGGCTTCCAGCTTCTCCGGCAGCGTGCCGCTGAGCGAGACGGTGGCGATGGATTTCGGCAGGCCGGGTGCCGGGTCGCTCATGGTGTTCCTCCCTTGCGGCACGCTGCGAGTTTACGCCCAGTCGAACGAACGTTCGATCGCCTTGTGCCAGCCGGCGACCAGGCCGGTTCGCTGCTGTTCCGCCATTCGCGGCGACCAGCGCTGTGCTTCCACCCAGTTGGCGCGCAGATCCTCCAGGCCGTCCCAGTAGCCCACGGCGAGTCCGGCGGCGTAGGCGGCGCCCAGCGCGGTGGTTTCGATGCAGCCGGGGCGGGCGACGTCCACGTTGAGGATGTCGGCCTGGAACTGCATCAGCGGCGCGTTGGCAACCATGCCGCCATCGACGCGCAGTGTGTGCATGGCGATGCCGGAGTCGCGTTCCATCGCGCGCGCGACATCCAGGGTCTGATAGGCCGCGGCCTCCAGCGCGGCGCGGGCGATGTGGCCGGCCCGGGCGAAGCCGGTCAGGCCGGTGATCACGCCGCGCGCATCGGCCCGCCAGTACGGCGCGTAGAGGCCCGAGAACGCCGGCACGAAATACACGCCGCCATTGTTCGGCACCGATCCGGCGAGCTGTTCCACCTCCGCGCTGCTGCGGATCACGCCGAGGTTGTCGCGCAGCCACTGCACCAGCGCGCCGGTGACGGCGATGGAGCCCTCCAGCGCATAGGTGGCCGGTGCATCGCCGAACTTGCCGGCAACCGTGGTGACCAGGCCGTGCGTTGATGCCACGGGCGTCGTGCCGGTGTGCAGCAGCAGGAAGCAGCCGGTGCCGTAGGTGTTCTTGGCCTCGCCGGGGGCGCAGCAGGCCTGGCCGAGCAGCGCGGCCTGCTGGTCGCCGAGGATTCCGGCGATGGGTACGCCCGGCAGCGGGGCGCGGGCTTCGCCGTACACCGCAGAGGACGGCACGATCTCCGGCAGCAGCGTGCGTGGGATGTTGAATGCCGCGAGCAGCGAGTCATCCCAGGCCAGTGTTTCGAGGTTCATCAACTGGGTGCGGCTGGCGTTGGTTACATCGGTAACGTGCTGGCCGGTCAGGTGCCACATCAGCCATGCGTCCACCGTGCCGAACAGCAGGTCGCCATGTTCGGCCCGGCGGCGCGCGTCCGGCACGTTGTCCAGCAGCCACTGCAGCTTCAGCGCGGAGAAGTAGCTGGCGAGCGGCAGGCCGGTCTGCGCACGGAACCGGTCCTGTCCGCCGTCGCGCGCATAGGCCGCCACCAGCGGGTCGGTGCGCGTGTCCTGCCAGACCAGCGCGTTGTGTACGGGCTGGCCGGTGGCGCGGTCCCACAGCAGGGTGGTTTCGCGCTGGTTGGTGATGCCCACCGCGGCCAGGGCGCGCGGGGAGAGGTCGGCGCCCCGCAGGGCTTCGTCGATCACCGCCAGCGTGTTGTCGCGGATCTCGAGCGGGTCGTGTTCCACCCAGCCGGGCTGCGGGAAGATCTGGCGGTGCTCGCGCTGCGCCATCGCAACGACGCGACCGGTGCGGTCGAACACGATGAAGCGGCTGGACGTGGTGCCCTGGTCGATCGCGCCGACATAGCTGGCCATGCTGCCTCCCGCTGCTGTTTCGACGCCGGTGCGTGGGCGTCGGTCAATGACGGGATTGGCGCGATGTGGGGGGAAGTGCAAGGGCGGGGTTGGCGGCGGGGTCGGCGGCGGCGGGGGCTGTCGTCATCGCCCACGGTCACGGGCGCCCCCCTCGGACGCATGAACAGCGCCCCGTAGTCATGGCCGGGCTTGACCCGGCCATCTACCCCGAAACGATCGGGTCGCAAGTTCAGCGGACGCCCGATCCTCCGGAGTAGATGGCCGGGTCAAGCCCGGCCATGACTAGGGGCGCGGCACGACTGCGGGGCGCGGCACGACTGCGGGGGTTCGGCACCACTGCGGGGGCCGGACGTCGTCGCCAACGGCCGGCCATTCACCCCGAAACGCCTACGCGGCGTGCAGCAGGTCCAGCGCCTCCTCGAAGATCTCCATGTTCTTGCCGAAGGAGATCGCCGCCGCCTGGCAACCGCACACCAGGTGCATCCAGCGCCAAGGCTCACGCGTGTTGTGGAATTCCTCCACCACCGCCTGGTGATGCTTGAAGGCGTGCATCTCGGTGAAGTTGTCGTGGCAGACGATATCGGCCAGACGCCGGATCAGCACCTGCGGGTCGTAGCGCAGGTCCACGTATTGCTGCGCCAGGTTCACCGTGACCTTCACCTCCGGCACCGCCCGCATCTTCCCCAGGTTGGTGACGGTGGACCAGTCGGTCGGCGGCTGCTCGTAGATGCTCTGGGTGATCGCCTCCAGCAGGTCCTCCTGGCTGCGATGCGGCAGCGCGGCAACCGCCTGCGGATCGGGCTGCGGCGCCGGTTCCATGCGGTACTGGGTGGACTTCACCTCGGGCCCGGTGTGCCACAGCAGCAGCACGCCCAGCTTGTTGCGCGGGCTCAACCCGTCCATCCGCAGCAGATAGCGGCGCACATTGGCGCTGGTGTGCAGGTGCACATCCATCGGGTTGCCGGTCAGCGAGCGCAGGAACAGGCCCGCCGCGCCGATCGACAGCGCCTCACCGGCGCCTTCCAGCGACAGCCCGTCCGCCAGGGCCTGAGCCAGCAGCTTGGGAATTTCGCCATAGTGGCTGCACTCCCGGATCGCGGAGCCGATGCGACCGATCTCGGCGGTTTCGTCGTCGCCGGTACGCTGGCGCAGGATGCGGCTGAGCAACTGGTGCTCCTCGATCAGCGCATCCACTTCCGGCACCGCCCGCTGGGTGGGAAAGCGCGCCACGTAGCGCACCGCCGGGCGCATCAGCACCGCCATGTGCTCCCAGCCCAGATACTGCTCCATCGCCCGCCAGGTGTAGGCCGGGAACAGGAAGTAATGATCGTCCAGTGCGTTCTTCGGGATCGCCACGCTCATCAGCAGGTCGAACGCCTCGACCGGCGGGATGTGCTGCCACAGCCACAGGAACAGGTGATCGGCCTTGTTGCTTTCGCCGCGGGAGCACGCCTTGAGGAACGCCTCCTTGGTGGCTTCAACGCCGCGCGCGGTGGAGACTTCGCCCGATCCGTCGGCCGCCAGGTCCTCGGTGCGCCCGGCGCCGGCGCTGGCATCCATCGGCTCGAATTCCAGCAGGCTGAACGGCGCGGTCACCGGATCGTGGATGTGCTTGTTGGCCAGCGCCACGTGCTGCAGCACCGGCAGGAAGCGATCCTCGCCCTCCAGGCGCTCCACCAGTCTGGAAATGGCGTACAAGCCGGCCAGCGGATGCAGCGGGCCGCCATGATGGCCGGGCGGCAGGTCGGAGGACCGGGTCACCGCCAGGGCCGAGGCCGTCAGCATTGTCTTGATCGGCACCCCACCACGCAGTTTCTCCAGCGTGCGATCCAGGATCTCGGTCCGGGGCGTCTCCTCGACGAATCGAACCAGCGGTTCGAGGTCGTCGGCGAACTGGATACGCTGCGGCATGGCGGACTTCTCCCTTGCGTCTGTTGGTATCGGCCTGGTCTGACTTCTCTGATTCGATGGTTGCGTCGTGCCCGGCGCCGACCGGTCGGTGCGGCCTGGCCCCGTGCTGACGAAACAGCCGCCCGATTGCACAAACCCTGATAGCCAGGCTGGGCCGCCGGCCGGCTGTACCGCCTTCCCGTTCATCGTCCTGCGTGGTGCCGAGACTGTCAACTTTTCGACCCGCCCGCCGGAAAGATGCCGCTGCACACTGCCGCTACGGTGATCCTTGCGCACCGGTCATGGCCGTTCCGGGGGCGTGCCGCTTCTGCCGCGACGGTCCCTTCCGCCGCCCGCCTCTGACGCATTGCACAAAGTTGCTTGCCGAACGGGCCTGATCTGTTCAAAGCTGCACCTAGTCGGGGAGACTCGGGTCGCCGCTCGAACGTGTGGCCTGGATCAAATAACGGGAGACTAAGAATGATCACTCGTCGCGCAGCCGCCCAGCTGTTTGCCTCCACCGCCCTTGCCGGTGCTCTGGGGTTCAGCGGACCTGCCGCCTTTGCCGCGGACAAAGTGCTGAAAATCGGTGTGGACCTGTCGCTGACCGGCGCGGACGCTGCAAGCGAAAAGCGGATCCTGAACGGCATCGTCATGGCGTTCGATGAGGCGAATCACAACCATGCCGTGCCCGGCTACAAGTTCGAGCTGATGGTGCTGGACGACGGCACCGCCACCGCCGGCCAGTACGATCCGGCACAGGCCGCCACCAACGCGCGCAAGATGGTCTCCGACCACCAGGTGGTGGCCGCGGTCGGCCCGGTGATGAGCGGTGCCGGCAAGGCCATGTCGCCGATCCTCAGTGAAGGCGACCTCGCCACGATCACGCCGGGCTCCACCAACCCGGATATCTCCTCTCCGCGCTTCGCCGCGCAGTATCGTCCGGCCGGAAAGCCGATTTATTTCCGTACCGTTACCACGGACGCCTTCCAGGGCCCGAACATGGCCAACTACATGGCCGAAGTGCTGCACGTGAAGAGCGTGTACATCCTGGACGACAGCGGCGCCTACGGTGTCGGCATGGCCGATGCGTTCGAGCGGCAGGCGAAGAAAAAGGGCATCAAGGTGCTGGGCCGCGACCGACTGGATCCCAAGGCCGCCGACTACACGACGGTCCTGACAAAGATCAAGTCGCTCAGCCCGGACGCCATCTACTACGGCGGCGTCGGCCAGGCGGGCGTGAAGCTGGCCAAGCAGGCCTATGATATCGTACCGAAAATGATCAAGGCGGGCGGCGACGGCATGTTCGGCGCCACCTTCCTCAGCGGCGTCGGGTTCCCGGCGGCCGAGGGCTGGTACGTAACGATCGCCGCGCCGCACCTGGTGGGTGACGACAAAGCGGCTGATTTCGTCAAGGAATACCGCAAGCGCTTCGGCGTCGCACCGGAAGACTATTCGGTGACCGCCTACGACGCGAGCCTGGTGATTATCGACTCGGTGAAGCGGGTGATCGCCAGCGGCAAGCCGGTGAACCGCCACAACGTGCGCGATGCCATCCAGAGCGCGAATGTGAAGACCATCCAGGGCGTGGTTTCGTTCGACAAGAATGGCGACCTGGCCGACCACACCGTCAGCGTCTTCCAGGTCCGGAAGGACACCAACGCCAAGCTGGACGATCCATCAGCCCAGTATCACTACCTGGCCGCGGCACCGCAGTCCTGATCCGCCGCCATGACCTACGGTGACCTGCTGCTGCAGCAGACCATCAACGGGTTGAGCCTGGGCGCGATGTACTCCCTGCTCGCGCTCGGCTTCACCCTGGTTTACGGCATCCTCGAGCTGATCAACTTCGCTCACTTCAACGTCTTCATGGTCGGCAGCTTCATCGCCTTCGGTGTGCTGGAGATGTTCGGCCTGACCGGCCAAAGCGTCATCCTGACCGGATTGCCGCTGTTCGCCGTGCTGTTCGTCGCCTTCGTCGCCACCATGCTGGGGTCCGGCGTGCTCGGCGTGGTGATCGAGCGACTCAGCCTGCGGCCCCTTCGCAACGTGAAGGGGCCGGCGGCGATGATCACCACGATCGGCGTCTCCTACATCCTGTTCAACATCGTGCTGCTGACCGAGGGTGCCGAGGCGCTGAACTACCCCAATCCGCTGCCCACCATCCGCTGGCATATCGGCGGCGCGGTGCTGGACATGCGGGTGGTGCTGATCTGGATCATCTCCTTCGTGCTGATGGTGGGGCTGTACTTCTTCGGTACAGCGCTCCCGCATCGGCAAGGCGATGCGCGCCACGGCGCAGGATCCGGAAGCGGCGCGCATGATGGGGGTCGAGGTGGACCGGGTCATCATGATGGCCTTCTTCCTGGGCTCTGCACTGGCCGGTGCGGCCGGGATGATCTTCGGCCTGTACTACAACTTCACCAGCTTCCTGATCGGCTTCACCGCCGGCCTGCGTGCCTTCACCGCCGCCGTACTGGGCGGGATCGGCAATGTGCCGGGGGCGATGCTGGGGGGCATGATCATCGGCATGGTGGAGGCGATGGGCGGGCAGTTCATCGCCACCGCCTGGACCGACGTGATCATCTTCTCGATCCTCGTGCTGGTGCTGGTGTTCAAGCCGGCCGGCCTACTGGGGCGCATCGCGCCGACCAAGTCCTGAAGGAGCGACCGGCATGACCGACAGCGCGTCCGCTGCACCGTCCGTGCTGATGCGGCCCATCGCCTGGATTCCGGATGTGCGCCGCAAGCAGATCCTGCTGGGCCTGGTGATCGTCGGCGCGTTGCTGTTCCCACTGTGGAACGGCAACGACGCCGACATCGACAGCATGGCCAATGCCGCCGCCTATGCCACGCTGGCGCTGGGCCTGAACATCGTGGTGGGCTTCGCCGGTCTGCTGGACCTGGGCTACGCGGCTTTCTTCGCCATCGGCGCCTACAGTTACGGCATCCTGACCTCGTTCCAGGTGATGCCGGAATGGAGCAGCTTCTGGGAACCATTCCAGTACCTGGGCCTGGTCGCCAAGTTCCCGGCCGCAACCGGCGATGGCTACGTCGCGCATTTCACCCTCTCGTTCTGGCTTGCCCTGCCCCTCGCCGCGGTGTTCGCCTCCTTCTGGGGCGTGCTGTTCGGCACGCCAACACTGCGTCTGCGTGGTGACTACCTGGCGATCGTCACGCTGGGTTTCGGCGAGATCGTGCCGATCGTCGTGCGCAACTGGTCCAGCCTGACCAACGGCGCAGCGGGCCTGAACGGCATCGCCGCGCCGCATCTGTTCGGCTGGAGTTTCGGCGTCAGTTCCACCCCGTACTATTACGTGGCGATGGCGCTGGTGGCGCTGCTGGTGTTCGTCTCCATCCGGCTGCGTGACTCGCGGATCGGCCGAGCCTGGATGGCGATCCGCGAGGATGAGATCGCGGCCTCGGCAATGGGCGTGGACCTGACGAAGTTCAAGCTGCTGGCCTTCGCCATCGGCGCCGCGTTCGGCGGCATGACCGGCGTGTTCTACGTGGCGAAGCTGCAGACGGCGACACCGGAAATGTTCGGCTTCCCGGTCTCCGTGATGATCCTGGTCATGGTCGTGTTCGGCGGCATCGGCAGCGTCTGGGGCGTGGTGCTGGGTGCCTTCATTCTGACCCTGCTGCAATCCTGGTGGCTGCAGGACCTCAGCGGCTGGATCCACGCGCTGGGGCGGCTGGTCGGCAGCGAGACGCTGCAGCATGTGCAACTGGTGCAGGCGATCGAGCTGATCTTCGGCCTGATCCTGGTGTTCATGATGCTGTATCGCCGCCAGGGCCTGATCCCCGCGGTGCGCGGCCAGTCCGCGCTGTCCTTCGAACAGCAGCACGCCGAGGTACGGCGCGGCGGATTCGCCGATCTGAAGCTGCACGGGCTGGGCGGTGAGACGCGCACCGGCGAACCGGCGCTGGAGGTAAAGGGCGTCACCGTGCGGTTCGGCGGCCTGACCGCGCTGGACAAGGTCGATCTGGTGGTGCCGAAAGGCAGCGTCGTGGCGGTGATCGGGCCGAACGGCTCCGGCAAATCGACGCTGTTCAATGTGATGACCGGCCTGGTGCCGGCCGATGGAGGTGCCATCGACCTCTATGGCGAGGACATCATCCGCCTGCCGCCGCACAAGATCCTGGAGAAGGGTGTCGCCCGCACCTTCCAGAATCTGCGGCTGTTCACCAACCTGACGGTGATGGAAAACGCGCTGATCGGCCAGCACACCCGGCTGAAGACCGGCGTGTTCTCGGCCATCCTGCGCCCGCCGGGCACCAAGGCCGAGGAAGTGTCGGCACGCGAATGGGCGATGCAGGTGTTCTCGATCTTCGGCAACCGCCTGGCACCCCGCACCGCGCAGATGGTGCTGGGCCTGTCCTACGCGAACCGCCGCCGCATCGAGATCGCGCGGGCGCTGGCATCGCGGCCGAAAATCCTGCTGCTGGATGAACCCACCGCCGGCATGAACCCGGCCGAGACGCTGGAACTGGCCGAACAGGTCAAAAGCCTGAACGCGCTGGGCCTGACGGTGCTGCTGATCGAGCACAAGCTCGATGTGGTCACCACGGTGGCGGACACGGTGTATGTGCTCGACCATGGCGAGGTGATCGCCCACGGCACGCCGACCGAGGTGCGCCAGAACGAGGAAGTGCTGCGCGCCTATCTGGGCCGCAACGCCCAGGCTGCCGCGGCGGGCGTGGCATGATCGCTCGCCTGTCACGGCCGGCCAGGATGGTTGTCAGGCAGCCCCCGGCCGGCCATGGCCAGGCACGAGCCGGGCATCCACCCCCGAGCGCCCGGGGCCCAGAGAATGCCCGATCATCCCGGGTAGATGGCCGGGTCAAGCCCGGCCATGACGACCGAAGCGATTGCATGACCGTCTCGAACGCCGGCAGCCGACGCGTTTCTCCGCGCACGACAGGCGCGCGTTACGCGCCGGCATGCGCCACCGGTGCCGCCCCCCTGCCCGCGACCGCCTGAAAGACCCACTGCCATGCTGCTGGAATTCAAGGACGTCGATACCTACTACGGCGATCTGCACGTCCTGAAGAAGGTCAACTACACCATCGAGAAGGGCGAGATCATCGCCCTGCTCGGCGGCAACGCCTGCGGCAAGTCCACCACCATGAAGACCATCATGGGCGTGGTGCGCCCCACCCGCGGCTCGGTCATCTTCGAAGGCCAGGCCATCGACAGGATGCCCACCGCGGAACGCGTCCGCCGCGGCATTGCGCCGGTGCTGGAAGCGCGCCGCCTGTTCCCGCGCATGACGGTGTTCGAAAACCTGGAGATGGGCGCCTACCTGCGGCCGCGCGGCGCCGACTTCGACCAGGACCTGGAGCGCGTTTACACGCTGTTCCCGCGCGTCAAGGAACGCCGCAACCAGATCGCCGGCACGCTGTCCGGCGGCGAGCAACAGATGGTGGCCATTGGCCGGGCGCTGATGGCGCGGCCGCGGCTGCTGTGCATGGACGAGCCATCCATGGGCCTGTCGCCGCTTTTCGTCGAGCAGGTGTTCGACATCATCCAGGAGATCAACCGCCAGGGCACCACCATCTTCATGGTGGAGCAGAATGCCAACATGGCTCTGCTGGTCGCCCATCGCGCCTACGTGCTGCAGACCGGCCAGGTGGTGCTGTCCGGCACCGCGGAGGAACTGCGGCGCAATCCGATGATCCGCGAGGCGTATCTGGGCGAGCTGCAGGTGGCGCAGCCAGTGGTGTAGTGTTCGACCGGCCGGCCTGGCGGATGACAGGCCGGCCCCCGTCTTATGCTCCGATGCCGACGGAGGATGCCCGATGCGATGCCCGCATCGTCGCGGCCGGCGAAGCCCGACCATCTACGTCATTGCGTCGCCACTGACCGCAAAGTCGTGAACGGCCAGCCACGCCGGCGCGTGGCCGGGCCAACGGTCAAACGCTGCACTGGTTGGTAATCACACCAGCTTCCACGTGGTCAGCGCCTCCTGCATCGCGGTCACCAGGGCGTCCGATACCTTGTCCTGGCCGATCTTGGTCACCAGCCAGGTCAGCACGCTGGACAGCGGGCCGCTGGCAAGCTCCTCATGCAGCAGCCGCGAGAAGCGGTGCTCGACCGGGTCGCGGTAGATCTCCGGATTCAGCGCCCCGCGTGGCCACGGGTCGAGCGTCTCGGGAATCCGGGATTCGCCGACCAGCGGAATGATCGGCAGATAGGTTCCGGTGTCGTCGGTCACCCGGTAGTCGTCCAGCGCCACGCCATTGAGGCAACCGGCGAATACCGGGCTGTTTTCCGGCAGCACGAACATGCTGCGCAGATAGTCCTGGCAGTTCTTGCGGCCGAGCAGATAGTCGTGGCGGCGGAAGGCTTCGCAGGCGAAGCCGATGAAGGCGCCCATCCCGGCGGTGGCCAGCGCCGGATCGCCGATATGGTTCTCACGCAGGGCCGTGATCATGAACCGGCTGAACACGTCGGGCTGCGCGGCGAGCAGCAGATCGCGGGTGTCGTAGCGCGTCTGCTGGAGCATCGCGCCGACCAGCGATTCCACCAGGTCGGGCAGCTTCAGTGTCACGGGTGGCGCCATTTTGGCCGCCCCGGCAAACGGGTCGATCAGCACGACGCCGCGATTGGCGTCCACGCCGCTGCGCGGGTTGCGGCCACTGACGCCGGCCAGCGCGGTGCGGGCCAGTTCGATCGGCTCGTTGTTGGTGGCGCCACCATCCACCACCAGGAACTGGTAGTCGTCCGGCAGGCCACCGCCGGCCCAGGTCTGGATCGCATCCCAGTCCGGCACCAGCGGCCGCCAGCGTTGTTCGTCCGGTGTATCGACCGGCACGCCGACCACGCGGTACCGGTAGTGCTCCAACGGGCGGGTCAGGCGCCGCGGCGGGAAGCCGATGGGGAACGCAGCGCTGCCGCAGGCGTACTGGCCGAAACTGGCCCAGTCGATCGCCTGCTCCAGTCGCTGGTTGCCGAAGCTCAGCACCATCTCGTCCGGTCGCGGCGCGCCCGACGCCTGGTTGGGATAGACGATGGCGAACCGCGCATGATCGGCGTGATCGACGTAGCATTCCTGCAGGTTGGCCATGGAACCGCCCGGCATCGGCACCTGGCCGAAATCGATGCGGTAGGGAATGCCGTTCAGGTTGGTCATCGTCAGCATCACCCGCAGCGGCCTGGCGAGCCAACTGCGCTGCGCCGGCCGGTCGGTGCTGAAACGGATCAGCTCGTCCGCTACTTTGTCGATCGCCTTACCGTTCAACAGCGACACGGCCGAGGAGCCGGAGCCGTCCAGATCCTCGGTCTGCAGCATCGCGTCCAGGTTCAGGCCGTGAATCCAGGTCTGATAGAACGGATTGCGCGTCGCATCGGCCGGCGGCGTACCGCGCGAGACGTGCGGGAAGTCGAAGGCCAGAGCACGGGCGGCGATGGCCGCGTTCACACTGCCGCCCGACGTGCCGGTGATGATCCGGACGATCGCCTTGTGGCGCGGCACCGCGGCCCCGGCATCGCGTTGCCGGGTCCAGTTGTCCAGCGCCTCGATCAGGAAGTCCATGGCGCCGGCGGTGTATGCCCCGGCCGAGACGGTGCCGCCCAGCACCAGGCCGATCTCGAAGGTATTGGGCGGCACGTCACCAGGTGAATCGAACAGCGCCTTGATCTCTTCCGGCGTCAGCGCCCGGGTGTTTACCGGCATTGTGTTTCCCCCCTGATGGTTTCGTGTCTTCAGGTATCCGCGAGTGCCTGCAGGATCGCGTCACGGCCGGCGGTATCGCCTTCCGCGTGCACCGGCTGGATCGCCACGTGCGTGGCACCGGCGGTGAAATGCGCCCGCAGCCCCTGCTTCACCTTCGCCGCGTCACCCCACAGGACCATGGCATCGATGAACCGGTCGGACCCCCCATTCGCCAGGTCGGAACTCGGTGAATCCGATACGCAGCCAGTTGTTGCGGTAGTTATCCAACCGCATGTAGCGCTCCAGCTCCTTGCGCCCCATTGCGCGCGCCTTCGCCGGATCGGTTTCCAGCGTAACCTTCTGCTCGATCGCCAGCCACTTCTCGGGGCCCAGGATCTTCGCCGCCTCCGCGGTGTGTTGCGGCGTGGTGTTGTAGGGCAGCGCGCCGCGGGTCCTGGCCGCCGAAAGCTTCAGCATCAGCGGCCCAAGCGCGGCAATGGCGACAGGCCAGGAGTCGGCGCCGGACTGATCCCTGGTCATGGCGTCCAGATAGGCACGCATCGCCGGCACCGGCTTTTCGTACTGGTGGCCGCGCAGCTTCTCCACCATCGGCGGATGGCTGACGCCCAGGCCGAGGATGAACCGCTCCCCATACAACTGGTGCAGAGAGAGCATACCGCGGCGGGAGGTGAAGGCATCGCGCGCATAGATGCTGGCGATGGAGCTACCGAGCTTCAGGGTCGTGGTTTGGCCGAGGGCGAAGCCGGCCACCGACAGGGATTCGAAGCCGATGGATTCGGGATACCACAACACATCGTAGCCCAGTTTCTCGACCGAGCCGGCGAACTCCTTGATGCGCTGGGGCGTGCCCAGCTTGTCCATCGAGTACCAAACACCCAGGCGTCCAATCTGCATGGCGGATCTCCTGCTGTCTTCATCACGGGTAGCCCGACTCATGGCGCAATTCCGCGGTGAGTCATAGTCGGCCTGGAACCTGGGGGGCATTCTCTCCGAACGTCGCGGTCAGCGGAGCGGGGCGGTTCAATCCCGCGCTGTCCTGACGAGGCCCATGGCGTGCCAGCGCGCCGTGGGGCTCGGGCGCGTGTCGCTTGGAAGGAAGTAGTTACGCGGATGAACGCGGATGAGACCCGGATGAACACGGATGCTGCGGGGTGAACGGCGGCTTCGGCGTGCTCCTCGCAGGTCAGTGGCAACGCGTCGGCGCTCCGGGCGCGAGATACCGATGCTCAGCGGCAGACAGGCCTGCCCCAGACATCGCGGCCGGCATGTGCGCGGCGGTGAACGCGCAGCCGGCCATCCGCTCCGACAGTGCCGCCGGCTCCGCAGCATCCGTGTTCATCCGCCGAAGACCCCAGCCCCGGTGGCGCCCCACCGCCAATCCGGCCTAGCATCGCGCAACACCACGCACCCGGAGGAGCGTCATGCCCAGCGACTATCCGTTGCCGTCCAGCGACCCCGCCAGCCTGGGCTTCGCACCGAAGCCGCTGGAGCATCTGGACCGCCTGATCCGCACCCATATCGAGGAAGGCCGCTACCCGGGCGCACAGATCGCGCTGGCCCGCCACGGCAAGCTGGCGCTCTACCGCACCTATGGCGACGCCCGCACCGAGGGCACCCGCCAGCCCGCCACCAACGAAACGCTGTTCCTGCTGTTCAGCCAGACCAAGGTGCTGACCAGCGCCGCGGTGTGGACGCTGGTGGAGGAAGGCAAGGTGTCCTTCATGGACAAGGTCACCGACTACCTTCCGGAGTTCGGCGCCCGCGGCAAGGCGGACATCACGCTGCACCAGGTGATGACGCACCAGGGCGGCTTCCCCAGCGGCGATGTCAGCCGAGCAAGCTGGACCGACCACGCCCGCATGCGGGCGGAGGTGTGCGACTTCTCGCTCGACTGGACCCCGGGCACGCGCATGCAATACCACCCGCGCGCCGCGCACCTGGTACAGGCGATGGTGATCGAGGCGGTCACCGGCCAGGACTATCGCGACGCCATCCGCGAGCGCGTCATCGAGCCGCTCGGCCTGGCCGAGGACATCTTCGTCGGCGTCCCCACCCAGGCGCAGAACCGCTGCGCCGACACCTATGCGCCGGAGCCGCGTGACAACTCGGCCGAGTTCCGCGCCGCCGGCCTGCCCAGCGGCGGCGGGTTCGCCACGGCGCGCGGCATGGTGGCGTTCTACCAGATGCTGTGCGCCGGCGGCCGGCTGGGCGATGTGCGGCTGCTGTCGCCGCGGATGCTCGCCTATGTCGCGCGCAACCACACCGGGGAGCGCGGCGACGACTACATGGCCGGCATCCCGATGCACCGCGGCCTGGGCCCGCATGTGCGTGGCGAGAGCGACCGCATCCGCGGCCTGGGCGCCATCGCCGCGCCGCAGACTTTCGGCCACGGCGGCGTCGGCTCGTCGTATTCCTGGGCCGATCCCACCAGCGGCGTGTCGTTCACTTACGTGAGCAACTACGTGGTGCCCGACCCGTGGCATTCCGCCCGCATGGACCGGATCAGCAACCTCGTACACGCGGCGATCGACTGATGCGCGCCGCGGTCTTCCAGCGCGAAGGGACCCCGCTGGCGATCGAAGATCGTCAGACGCCAACAGCGCATACCGGCGAACTGGTACTGCGTGTCGCGTACTGCGGCATCTGCGGCAGTGACCTCCACGCCACCGAAAAGAGCACCCAGCCCCTCGATCCCGGCACCGTGCTCGGCCACGAATTCTGCGGCGAGGTGGTGGAATCCGGCGCGGATGAGTGGCAGCGCGGCGACCGCGTGGTGGCGCTGCCGCTACGCGAGTGCGACGAGTGCCGGCCGCTGGGCGGCTGCCGCGACCGCCTCGGTATCCTGTGCCCGCGCACCCAGGTGATCGGCCTGGCCGGCGGCGCGCCCGGCGCCTACGCGGAGTATGTGCGCATCCCGGCGCACAACGCGCTGCGCATCCCGGACGGGCTGGACCTGCGCTCGGCCGCGCTGACCGAGCCTCTGGCGGTGGGCGCCCACGCGGTGCGCATGGCCGGCAACCTGCTGGGTGCGCGGGTGCTGGTGATCGGCGCCGGCCCGATCGGCCTGGCCACGCTGCTGTTCGCCCGCGCCGCCGGTGCGCGGCATGTGGTGATCAGCGAACTGGACGCGCACCGTCGCGACCGGGCCGCGTCCCTGGGCGCCACCGCGACGCTGGACCCCGCCGCGGAACCGCCCGGCCCCGCCTTCGCCCGGATCAGCGGCGCCGCCCCGGACGTGGTGTTCGAGTGCGTCGGCGTCCCCGGCCTGCTGCGCCAGTGCATCGACATCGCCCCGCTGCACGGACGCGTGGTGGTGGTCGGCGCCTGCCGGCAGGAAGACGCGTTCGTCCCGCGCATCGCGTTGCGCAAGGAACTCAACATCCAGTTCGTGCTCGGCTACACGCGGGAGGAGTTCGCGCTGGTGCTGGACATGCTGTCCTCTGGCCGGATCGACGCCGCCCCGCTGATCACCCAGGTGGTCGGGTTCGCCCAGTTGCCGGAGATGTTCGAAAGCCTGCGCCGGCCCAACCCGAACGCGAAGGTGCTGATCGATCCGAGTGCGTAATACCAGCCCGCGTATCGCTTGACCGTTGGTCGGCAACCCACCGTCATGGTCGGCGAAGGCCGGCCATCCACGACTTTTGTTGATGGCAGCGACGAAAAGACGTGGATGGCCCGCCTGCGCGGGCCATGACGCCGAAGGGCTCGCCGTGTGTCAAAGGTTATGCGGGCTGGTATAAGCGGCCGGGACCGCGGCGCGCTTCCGTGTCGGCGGTGCGCTTCCGTGTCGGCGGCGCTCTATCCGTGTCGGCGGCGCTCTTCCGTGTCGGCGGCGCTCTTCCGTGTCATGGCCGGGCTTGACCCGGCCATCTACCCCCGTCCAGGCGCGTTCCCGTGCACGCCGGCCCGATCGTTCCGGGGTAGATGGCCGGGTCAGGCCCGGCCATGACGCATTCAACGAGGCCTGCGCGCCTACTTCAGCGCGTCTGTCCTTCGCCGGCCACGACATGGTGCGCAAGTCGGCAGCGCCAAACGCCGCCACACCGCCGCGGCGTTCTCAACGCTCGGCCCCCGCCAGCGCAAACTCCTTCTCCCGGTTCGACGTGATCTCCACCTGCGAGATCGGCACCGCGAGTTGCGCCCCGTGGCGATGCACGATGTCCCCCAACTCGATCAGCAGCCGCTCCTGGATGGCCAGCGAATCCTTCCACACCAGCGTCCGCGCGAAGCAATAGACCATGATCTCCAGCGCGTGATTGCCGTATTTCGAGAAATACACCAACTCGCTCTGCGAATGATCGATGTCGGGGTGCTTGGCGACATGCTGGCGGCATTCCTCGACGATGTCCGCCAGTTTGGAGAAGTCGGCATAGCGGATGGAGATCGTCTCGTTGATCCGCCGCGCCTGCATCCGCGGCGGCGTCTGCACCACGCTGGTGTTGAAGATCTGGTTGGGCACGTAATACGGCCGCGTATCGAAGCCGCGCAGCATGGTGGTGCGCCAGCCGATATGCTCGACCGTGCCGAACACATTCTGCGCCGGCAGCACGATCCACTCCCCCACCTTGAACGGCTGATCCAGATAGACGACCAGCGCGCCAAACAGGTTGGCCGTCACGCCCTGGGCGGCGAAGCCGACGGCGATGCCGGCGACGCCGCCGAAGGCCAGCAGGCTGGCGATCGAGAAATTCAGCACCCGCAGGATCATCAGGCCGATCACCGTGAAGATCAGGATCCGGGTGATCTTGGCCAGCGCGTCAACCAGCATCGGATCCGGCGCGCGGCCTTGTTTGCTGAGGACGTGCGTGGGGTAGCCCCGCTCCACCACCCGGGTGATCCGCAGCCCCATCCAGGCGACCATCAGCAGCACGAAAACCTGCAGCAGGACGGGCAGGACCGTTTCCACGGCCACCAACTCGAACGGCCCGGCCAGCGCCAGGCCGACGAAATAGAGCGAAACACCCCAGACGATGGCGACCGCCGGTGAAATCAACGCCCCAAACACCTGGGCACGGACGGGAAGGTCATGCCGGCTCGACCAGCCCGCGATCAGCCGGCCGATGCCGCGGATCAGCGCGGTGCCGGCGATCCCCAGCAGGATGGCCAGGCCCACGCTGATCACCATTCCCCAATGCGCCTTCCAGAAGGCAATGGCGGTCGCCACCGCGTGGTCCATGCAGTCTCTCCTGTCGTTGTTCCATACCGGATCGTCGCCCGGACGCGCCGGTTCCCGTGGCGCGGGCTGGACGGCCCGGAACCCGGGCCATGACTGGCGGCCGGCGACGCCGCGTGCGCTGTCGGCTGGCCGGAGCCGCCCTCGCCGGGTGTCAGGACCGCAGGCGTGGCCGGCCCAGGAATGGCCCCGTCAGCGCCGCCCGCAACTGGGCGTGATCGCCTGGTCTGCCCCGCGTTCGCAACCCGGCGTGGGCCTGACGTCGTGACGGCACCAGACGTATCCGTAGAGCTTCAGTCTGTTCACATATTCCGAACAAGCAGACGCCTGTAATCTAGCCCGGCTGCGAGGACGCTGCCAATACGCTCACGGTAGGCCAGGGTCCCGTTGCTGTGGACGAGCGAAATGACGGCTGGTCTGTTTGCATGGCAACGCCTGGTCTGTTTGCATGGCAAGATGTAACGAACCCACGATCATGCCCCACGATCATGCCCGGTGCCGAGGGGCAGTTGCCCCGGCGCGTTCCGGCGTCGCTCCCGGCTGCCCGCCCGCATCGCCATGCGGCTGATGACACCAGTCCGCCTGCAAACTGCTCCGCGATCGCCCGCACCACGAAAACCCACCTCAGAGCCATTGCAGCCACCGCACCACCCGCCGGGTCGCCGCGGAGAACAGCCGCGGCTCGAACAGTGTGCCAGCCGCGCGTTTCCCCGCCTCCGAGCGCGTGGGATAGGGCAGCACCAGCCCGGCCAGCTTCGACACGGGCGTGCGCGCCGCGATCGCCAGTGCCCACAGCCCGATCATCTCTCCGGCCGCCGGCGCCAGGATGCCCGCGCCGATCACGCGGCCCCGCCGCACCACCAGCTTGACCATCCCCCCGCTATCGCCTTCGGCCACCGCCCGGTCGTTCTCCGCCAGCGACCAGCGCAGAACCGACACCGCACCGCCCGAGGCCTCGGCTTCCGTCACCCCCACCTGCGCCAGTTCCGGCCGGGTGTAGGTGACGCGCGGCAGGGCGGTGTAGTCCACCCGTGCCGGCAGCCGGAACAGCGCCCGCCGGATCACGATCCCCGCATGGTAGGAACTGACATGGGTGAAGGCGCGCGGCCCAAGCCCCGCCGGATCGGCGATGTCGCCGACCGCGAACACCCGGCGGTTGGTGGGCGAGCGCAGCCCCTGGTCGGTCGCCACCCCGGCCGGCGAGGCCCGCACCTGGCCGGCGTCCAGCCCCAGCCCCTCCAGGTTCGGCCGCCGACCCACGGCAACCAGCAGATGGCTGCCCGCCAGCCGCTGCCCGTCGGCCAGCACCAGCACCGGCCCGGGTTCCACGGCCGCCACGCGCGCGCCCTCACGCAGTTCGACGCCGCGCGCGGTCAGCGCCGCACGCAGGCCGGCCACCAGCTCCGGGTCTTCCCGGCCGGCGATCGCCGCCGCCTCCACCACGGTCACCCGCACGCCCAGGCCGGCGAACGCGTCCGCCATCTCCAGCCCGATCGGGCCGCCACCCAGGATCAGCAGGTGATCCGGGCGCTCCGCCAGGTCGAACAGCGAGGCGTTGGTCAGGAACGGCACCCCATCCAGGCCCGGGACCGGCGGCACCGCGGCCCGGCTGCCGGCGGCGATGACGATCCGCCGAGCATCGATACGCCGGCCATCCACCATCAGGGCGTCGGGGGCGACGAAACGCGCCTCCCCGCGCAACACGGTGGCGCCCAGGCGGCGGAACCGCGCCTCGGAATCCGCCGGCTCCAGTGCCGCGATCGCGCCGTGCACATGGTCCCGCACGGCCGCCCAGTCGATTTCCGGCGCAGCCAGCCGCACGCCGAACCGCCCCGCCCCCCGCGCCGCGGTCGCCGCATGTGACGCCGCCAGCAGCGCCTTGCTGGGCACGCAGCCGAAATTCAGGCAGTCGCCGCCCATGCGGTCGCGCTCGATCAGCGCCACCCGGACGCCCAGTTGCGCCGCCACCGCCGTGACGGAAAGCCCGGCCGAACCGGCGCCGATCACCACCAGGTCGAACTCAGCCATTGCGTCGCCTCCAGTGCCGCCAGATCACCGGCAGCAGCGACAGCGCGGCCAGCGCCAGCAGCGGCCCCAGCACGCGCGGCGAGAACACGATGGTCAGGTCCGGTCGCTGCCCCCGCGCCAGTACCCGCGGCCAGACCGTCACCCAGGGACGCGAAGACCAGCGTGCCGGGGATGATGCCGATGAAGGTGGCGGTCGCAAACGGCAGCAGGCGCATGCCGCCGATCGCCGCCGCCAGGTTCACCAGCC
Source organism: uncultured Alphaproteobacteria bacterium (assembly GCA_963721065.1). Taxonomy (GTDB): domain Bacteria; phylum Pseudomonadota; class Alphaproteobacteria; order Acetobacterales; family Acetobacteraceae; genus CAWBLP01. The sequence continues at coordinate 353,979 of CAVRHO010000002.1, read as the reverse complement.
AGAACGGAAACGCCGGAATCAGCCGGATCGCCAGCAGGTAGGAGAATCCCTCCCGCTGCAAGGCATCGCGGGCCCGCGCCAGCACCTTGCCGCCGCGCTGCACGAAACGGTCGGCCAGCGCGTTGCGCGCCGCCAGGAACAGCACGATGGAGCCCAACGTTGCGCCGATCACCGCCAGGATGCCGCCCAGGACCGTGCCGAACAGCAGCCCGCCGGCCACCGTCACCAGCGCGGCCTCCGGCAGCGACAACGCCGCGACCACCACATAGAAGGCCATGTAGGCCAGTGGCGCCAGCAGCGGGTGAGCCGCCACCCAGGCCGCGAGGTCTGCCTGGTGGCGGGCCAGCCCCTCCCAACTGAACTGGTCCGCCACGCCGCTCAGCCAGACGGCGAGCAGGACGGCCAGCAGGGTGAGCAACGGCAGAAGGTGGCGAAGGGCTCGCATGGATGCGGGAAAGTGGTTGTCGGGAGGACGCGGGAAAGTGGTTGTCAGGGCCGGACGATCGGGAACGCTTGCCGCAGGCGCGTCGTTGGTTTGCCGACGGCCCGGGGCGGGAGAGTGATAGCGCGGCCGAGGCGGGCCGTCGCGATTGACGCGCCGGGCACGTCCCCCTATAAGCCGCCGCCTTGGCGGCCCCCTTGCGGGGCCTTGTCCGCGTTGGGGCGGACTCAGAGATTCCGGAGAACTGGCTCGTGAAGCGTACCTATCAACCGTCGAAGCTGGTCCGCAAGCGTCGGCACGGGTTCCGCGCCCGCATGGCCACCGTCGGCGGCCGCAAGGTGCTGGCGAACCGCCGTGCCAAGGGACGCAAGCGCCTGTCGGCCTGACGGCCGCCCGGGCGACCGGTGAGTCCATGGATGCCACGCCCTCGCTGCAGAGCCAGGAGCGGCCTTCCCGGGAGCTACGACGCAAGCCTGGGCGGCTGATCCGTCGGGCCGAGTTCCTGCGCGTTGCCGCGAAGGGTCGCAAGGTGGCGATGCCGGGCCTGGTGTTGCAGGCCTTGCCGCGCGGCGATGCCAGCCCGGCCAGGTTCGGGTTCACCGTGACGAAGAAGGTCGGCAACGCCGTGATTCGAAACCGCACTCGTCGTCGCCTGAAGGAAGCCGCCCGCCTGTTGCTGCGACAGCAGGACCTGCAGGGGGTCGATCTGGTGCTGATCGGGCGCGACGGCACGCGCGCGCGCCCGTTCGACGCGCTGCAGAAGGACCTGCGCCGCGCGCTGAACCGGGCCGGCGTGACATGAGCCCCGCGGCCTGTGTGGCGGTCGGGGCAGTACGCGCGTATCAGTGGACCATCCGGCCACTGATCGGCGCCAACTGCCGGTTCTACCCCAGTTGCAGCGAATACGCGGTGGAAGCGTTCCGTGTTCATGGGGCGATGCGCGGCGGCGCGCTGGCCGGGTGGCGGATCCTGCGCTGCAATCCTTGGTGCACCTGCGGCTACGACCCGGTACCGCCGCGCATGACATGCGACGGGCCAGCCCCCGCCGGCCCCGCCGGTGGGAACGACGACGGGAAGAGTAACTAGATGGATCAACAGCGGCTGTTCATAGCGATCGCGATCTCGCTCGCGATCCTGCTCGGGTTCGAATACCTGGTTGGCCCGTATCTGCCGCATCCCAAACCGCCGGAGAAGCAGCAGACTGCACAGCAGACGTCGCCGGCGCCGAAATCGCAGCAGGCGCCGCCGGCCGCGACCGGCCCGGGTGCCCCAGCCGCCACCGTTGCGCAGGTCGAACCGAAGAACGTCCCGCGCCTGCAGATCGATGCCCCCAGCGTGCACGGCTCGATGAGCCTGGTCGGTGCGCGGCTCGATGACCTGACGTTGACGCACTATCGCGAGACGCTGAAACCCGATTCGCCCGATGTCAAACTGCTGTCGCCGCCCGGCACGGCCCGCCCCGACTATGTGCAGTACGGCTGGTCGGCAGCCCCCGGCCAAACCGTCAAGGTGCCGGGCAACGACACGCTGTGGAGCGCATCGGCCAGGACGCTGACGCCCGCGAACCCGGTGACGCTGTCCTGGAACAACGGCGAGGGCGTGACCTTCCAGCTGATCCTGTCGGTGGACGACCACTACATGTTCAGCGTGAAGCAGGCGGTGAAGAACGACAGCGGCCAGCCGGTGAAGCTGTATCCCTGGAAGCGCGTGCGCCGCGACTACCAGCCGCCGCCCTCCGGCGACTACATCCTGTTCGTCGGCATGCTGGGCATCGTCGATAACACGCTGAAACAAACCACATATTCCAGCGCCGAGAGCAAGGGCAAGGACAACCACGGCATCGCCTACCAGGCCACCGCCCCCGGCGGCTGGGCCGGCTTCACCGACAAGTACTGGCTGACGGCCCTGATCCCCGACCAGTCCGTGCCCCAGACGGTGACGTTCCACCACCTCAACGAGACCGGCACCCACTACCAGGTGGACTACATCACCAAGGCGCCCCAGACGATCGCGCCGGGCGGCGAAGCGGTGCTGCCGTCCCGCCTGTTCACCGGTGCCAAGGTGGTACGGCTGCTGAATCACTATGAGACGCGAGTACCACATCCCGCGGCTGACCTATGCGGTGGACTGGGGCTGGCTCTACTTCCTGACCAAGCCGATCTTCTATTGCCTGGACTGGCTGAACGAGCTGGTCGGCAATTTCGGCGTGGCGATCATGCTGTTCACCGTGGGCGTGAAGGCGTTGTTCTTCCCGCTGGCGAACTATTCCTATCGCTCGATGAGCAAGATGAAGCTGCTGGGGCCGAAAATGACGGCCCTGCGGGAACGGTTCAAGGACGACCCGCAGAAGATGCAGCAGGAAATGATGGCGATGTACAAGGCGGAGAAGGTGAACCCCGCCTCCGGCTGCCTGCCGATGGTGGTGCAGATTCCGGTGTTCTTCTCGCTGTATAAAGTCATCTTCATCACCATCGAGATGCGGCACGCGCCGTTCTTCGGCTGGATCCACGACCTGTCGGCGATCGATCCGACCAACGTGTTCACGCTGTTCGGCCTGATCCCGTGGGATCCGACCGGGATCAGCCCGTTCCTGCATCTGGGCGCCTGGCCACTGATCATGGGCCTGACCATGTGGGGGCAGCAGAAGATGAACCCGCCGCCGCCGGACCCCACGCAGGCGAAGCTGTTCCAACTGATGCCGATCATCTTCACCTTCATGCTGGCACGCTTCCCGGCCGGGCTGGTGATCTACTGGAGCTGGAACAATCTGCTGTCGGTGGCGCAGCAATGGCTGATCATGCGCCGCACCAAGCTGACCCGGCCCGGCCTGGCACGGACGTGACCGGGGCCGGCAGGCACAGGTTCTCGGTCCTCCCCTTGTGGGAGGACATCCGGGGAAGGAGCCGGTCGTGCGGGTTCCGGACGAACGACCCCTTCCCCTTTCCCCTACGCACGAGGACGGGGGGCGCATCGTGACGCTCCTTGAACCGGCCACCGAACCCACCCCGGAAGAACTCGAGGCGGGGCGGCTGCTGTTCGCCGCGGAATGCCGGTTCTTCTACGCCGCCCAGCGGCTGGACCAGTTGCCGCCGCCCCGCGGGCCGGAGATCGCCTTTGCCGGGCGTTCCAATGTGGGCAAGTCATCGCTGCTGAACGCGCTGACCGGACGCCGCGCGCTGGCCCGCGTTTCCGATACGCCAGGCCGCACCCGGCAGCTCAACTTCTTCGACCTGGGCGGGCGGCTGACCCTGGTGGACATGCCGGGCTATGGCTATGCGCGCGCCGGCAAGGCGATCAAGGCGGACTGGCAGGGGCTGATGTTCGACTACCTGCGCGGCCGTCCGACCCTGCGCCGGGTGATGCTGCTGCTGGATGCGCGGATCGAACTGAAGGAGTCCGACACCGCGGTGATGGACCTGCTGGACCAGGCCGCCGTCACTTTCCAGTTGGTGCTGACCAAGGCGGACGGGCTGAAACCGCTGGCCCTGGCGCGCAAGCAGGCAGAGATCGCGGGCGTGGCACGGACCCACCCTGCGGCGCATCCCGCGGTGTGTGTCACCAGCAGCCAGACCGGCCATGGCATCGCGGAGCTGCGCGCAACGCTGGCCATGATCGCTGGCTGACCGCAGCCATTGGGGCGAAACCGGCCGGCAACCGTGGCGCCGGCATACTGCCATACCCACGCGGCAGCCCGTCCGCGACCCGCCGGATCCGGGAGAACGCACCTGACACGCCTGTCCTTCACCATCGGCCGCGCTGCCCAGACCGCAAGGGAACAGCCGGACACCGGCCTGCCCGCCGCGGCGCCGGCCCGAACCGCGGTGTCGGCCCCGGCTTCGACCCCTGCCCCCGCGCGGTCGCACCGGCGGCTGGCGGATGCGATCGACGGCGCGTTCCGCCTGGCACTGGCACGCGGGGACCTGGCAACGGCCGAGGAACTGCTGGGGGTGTTGCGCGGCCTGAAGGATCGGGTGCGCATCCGCACGCCGGCGGATCGCCGCCGTGGCGATCCACTGCTGGAACGCGCGCAACGGGAACTCGACGCGCGCAAGGCCGCCCGCTACAGGCGCTATTGAGCCCCGTTCACCCCGAGACCGGCTGCGTCGCCGCGACCGGCAGGTCTGGCTGCCACCCGCCGCCGAGCGCCTTGTAGAGTGCCACGAGGTTGAGTGAGACGTTGGTGGTGCTGAGCGCCAGTTGCTGCTGTATCGACAACAGGTTGCGCTGTGCATCCAGCACCTGCAGGAAGTCGGCCACGCCCTGCTGGTAGCGGCTGCGCGCGATCGTCAATGCCCGGCGCCCCTGCACCTCGGCCAGTTGGAGTTCCTCGCGGCGCGCCTGCTCCGTGCGATAGGCGGTCAGTGCGTCGTCCACCTCGTGCCAGGCGGTCAGCACGGTCTTCTGGTAGGTGACCGCGGCTTCCTTCTGCTGCGCCTCGCGCAGATGCAGCGTGGCGCGCAGTTCACCGCCGTGGAAGATCGGGATGGTGATGCCGGGACCCGCAGCATATTGTTTCGCGCTCAGGTCGAACATCTGCCAGGGCTGCAAGGCCTGCAGGCCCAGGCTGGCGGACAGCGTGACCTGCGGATAGAAGTCCGCCACCGCGACACCGATATTCGCGGTCGCGGCATGCAGTTGCGCTTCCGCCTGGCGGATGTCCGGGCGGCGCAGCGCCAGTTCCGACGGCAGCCCCACCGGCACGCGCGGCGGCACCGGCGGCACCGGCTTCGGCTCTGCCAGTTGCGCGCGCAACGCTTTCGGGGCCAGGCCGAGCAGCAGGCTGAGCGCGTTGATCTGCGCTGCCTCCCGCTGCTTCAGGGCGGGGATTTCGGCTGCGGTCCGGCGGACCTGCGCCGCGGCGTTGGCCACGTCCAGGTCCGTGGTGACCCCGCCGGCGGCACGCTGCTGCGTCAGCCGGAGGCTTTCCTGCGCGCTTTGCAGGTTGTCCTGCGCAATGGCGAGCAGGGCCTGCACACCGCGGAGCTGGATGTAGTCGCGTGCCACCTCGGCAAGGCTGGACAGCAGCACCGCGCGGCGGGCCTCGGCCGAGGCCTGTACCGTTGCGTCGGCCGACTCGACCGAGCGCCTGACCCGGCCCCACAGATCGACTTCCCAGGAGGCATCGAAGCCGGCCTGGTAGATGTCGAACGGCGAGAGATGCCCGCCGCGCGCGCCGCCATTGCGGCTGCCGGACGCGCCGTTGGCGCCCAGCGGATTGGGCGCGTTGGCGAACATGCCCAGGTCGCTGGCCTTCTGCCGCGTGTAGGACGCGTTGGCGTTGAAGGACGGCAATTCGCCGGCACGAACAATTCCCAGTTGCGCGCGCGACTTGGCCAGGCGGATCGAGGCCAGGCGCACATCCAGATTTCCCCCCGCGACCCGACGCTCCAGCGCGGTGAGTTGCGGGTCCTGAAACAAGGCCCACCAGTCCGGACGCACCGGCGCGGCGACGGGTATGCTGGGTGCGGTCGGCGCCTTCTCCTTCGGTCCGGCGAACCAGGATGCAGGAGAGGCCCATTCCGGTGCTTTAAAGTTCGGGCCGACCGTGCAATCTGCGAGCAGCAGCAGCGCGGCGAGGGCGATCCCCCGTCTCAACATCCATCCCCCTCCGTTCCGTAGCTCGGCAGTGCCGCGCGGCGCGATCGTTGTGTGTTGCAAGCACGCCAGCAGGCGGCGCTTGTCAAGCAGGCAATTGGCCCGAGGGCGGCAATCGGTGCGTGCGGCATTACGCTTGCGTTCACCCTTTTCCGGCAGGCTGCGACGGTCACAGCAAACGGGCGATGCCGCAATGACTGTCCTGACCCGTCAGAATACGATGGCGCGCGCCAACACCTTCGCCTTCTCCGGAATCGAGGCGGTGCCGGTCGAGGTGCAGGTGCAGATTTCCGGTGGCGTGCCGGCGTTCCTGCTGGTTGGCCTGCCCGACAAGGCGGTGGGCGAAGCGCGCGAGCGGGTGCGCGCGGCGTTTTCGGCGATGGGATTGTCACTGCCGCCGAAACGGGTGCTGGTGAACCTGAAGCCGGCCGACCTGCTGAAGGAAGGCAGCCACTTCGACCTGCCGATCGCGCTGGGCGTGCTGGCGGCCATGGACGTGCTGCCGCGCGACGAGGTCGCCGGCTATGCCGCGCTGGGCGAGCTGTCGCTGGATGGCACGTTGAACCCGGTCTCCGGCGTGTTGCCCGCGGCGATCGCCGCCTCGGCGCGGGAACTGGGGCTGATCTGCCCGGCGGCGCAGGGCGGTGAAGCTGCGTGGGCCGGACGCATCGAGGTGCTGGCGCCGGAGGACCTGCTGGGCCTGATCAACCATTTCCGCGGCACCCAGGTGCTGACGCCGCCCGACGTGGCCGGGGTGGCGGATGCGCCGCGCGGGCCCGACCTGTCGGATGTGAAAGGCATGGAGACGGCCAAGCGGGCGCTGGAGATTGCCGCGGCCGGTGCGCACAACCTGCTGCTGGTCGGCCCGCCCGGGTCCGGCAAGTCGATGCTCGCGGCCCGCCTGCCCGGACTGCTGCCGGACCTGGATCCGCGGGAGGCGCTGGAGGTCAGCATGGTGCACAGCGTCGCCGGGCTGCTGGAGGGCGGTCGGCTGGTGATGCGGCCGCCGTTCCGGGAGCCGCACCATTCCGCGTCGCAGCCGGCGCTGACCGGGGGCGGCCAGCGGGCGCGGCCGGGGGAGGTGAGCCTGGCGCACCGGGGTGTGCTGTTCCTGGACGAACTGCCGGAGTTTCCGCGGGTCGCGCTGGAGTCGCTGCGCCAGCCGATGGAGTCCGGGCGCACGACGGTGTCGCGGGCGACGGCACACATCACCTACCCGGCGCGGTTCCAGTTGGTGGCGGCGATGAACCCGTGTCGCTGCGGGTTCCTGGGCGAGGCCGGGCAGGAATGCGGGCGGGCGCCGCGCTGCGGAGAGGACTACCAGGCACGGATCAGCGGGCCGGTGCTGGACCGGATCGACCTGACGGTGGAGGTGGAGCCGGCGTCGGTGGCCGAACTGGCGCGGGCGCCGGCGGGGGAGGCGACGGCGGCCGTTGCCGAACGGGTGCTGGCGGCGCGGCAGATGCAGCGGGCGCGCTACGGCGCCGAGGGGGCGGCCAGCAACGCGGAGGCGGATCCGCGCACGGTGCAGATGGTGCCGGAGGCGCACCGGCTGGTCGAGCAGGCGATGGACCGGCTGCGGCTGTCACCGCGGGGCTACACACGGGTGCTGCGGGTGGCGCGGACCATCGCCGATCTGGCGGGGGCGGAGGTGGTGGGGCGGGTGCATGCGGCGGAGGCGCTGGCGTTCCGGCACAGGGGCGGTGGGCGGCGGGGGTGAGGCGGGCGGCAATGCGGCCGCAGCCTCGCCTGTGTAACTTCGAGGTAAGTGGCATGCAGTAGACTGGGACTGGATTTGGACTGGAGCACTACCCCATGGTGCACTCACGTATTTTTGCCACCTCGTATTCGACCCCTAGGCCAGCAGTTGGTTTGGCACGCATTCGACGCTTGCCTCTCATGCTTTTATGGCGTTCTGTTCGGTTGCTTCGGCTTAAGCATGTACCTATTCGGGGTATTCCTATTCATCCCTCGCTATTTTCTGGGTCTGGATTTGGTATTTCGGCCGATCAGCGAGTGGATCGTATGGTATAGCGGAATTCCAATCGTTCTCGGATTCGCTCTATCTTTGGTCGACTTATTTACTCTACTTCCAAATAAGCGACTTGACTGCACGAATGTAAGAACTGATACGATAGACAACCATGACGTGACTGTTGCCCTGACGGCATATAATGACGAACAGAGCATCGGTGCGGCAGTGCGCGACTTCAAAAATCATCCATTAGTGAAACGCGTTATTGTCATCAGCAACAACAGTATTGATGGCACCATACCGGTCGCTCAGGCAGCCGGTGCGATAACGTATAACGAAACAGCGCAGGGCTATGGCCATTGCGTGTACCGCTGTCTGACAGAAGCGTCGAAATTTGTCGACACTGACTTTGTGGTACTGTCCGAAGGTGACCGAACCTTTCGTGGCCAAGATATCGATAAGCTCATTGCGTACGCACCCCATGCCGACATAGTGAATGGTACAAGGACCGTTGAACGGTTACGGGAGTATTCGACGCAGCTTAGCACATTCATGTATTATGGAAATATTTTTGTCGCCAAATTACTCGAGGCCAAGCATCTGGGGCGTGGCACGATGACCGATGTAGGGACGACCTATAAGCTATGTCGGCGTACGGCTCTCGCAGGTATGTTGCCGATGCTCGATCCACGGGTCAATCTCGAGTTCAATCCGCATTTTCTTGACGTGGCTTTGCGTGAAGGTTATTCAGTGGTAGAATGTCCTGTTACGTTCCATTCTCGGGTCGGCGTAAGCAAGGGCGGCAATACCGACAACATTCGGGCGCTCAAAGTGGGTTGTCGCATGATGATCGGCATCATCGCCGGATGGCGATGGGTTGCATGATGAGCTATCATCGATCTCGCTTGCTACCAGATGCGAGACGTGATCTCGTATGGCGGGCATTGTGGCAGCATCATTTTCGCCACATCATTCCAGCCGACGCGTGCGTGCTGGATCTTGGTTGCGGCTATGGAAGCTTCATCAACAATGTCGTAGCGGCCCGGAGAATTGCACTCGATTCATGGCCTGATTTTCCGCACTACCTTGCACCCGGAATCGAACCGATTGTAAGCGATATTACCGACCTGACACGTTTGCCCGAAGACGCCGTGGATTTTGCCTTCGCTAGCAACGTATTCGAACATATATCGAAATACGATCTCAGCCAGGTCCTGAATGGGCTTCGATCGAAACTCTCCTCCAAAGGAAAACTGACTATACTGCAACCGAATTATCGCTACTGCAGTCGGGAATATTTTGATGACTACACACATGTATCTGTCTACTCTCACGTAAGTCTCGCGGATTTTCTCGTTGCGAACCGATATGAGGTTCTTACGGTTGTTCCGCGTTTTCTGCCACTCACGGTCAAGTCCCGGCTCCCTACATGGTCCTGGCTGGTGGCAGCGTATCTTGCTTCTCCGATTAAGGTGATGGGCAAGCAGATGCTGCTCGTGGCTCAGCCTTTGCGCTGACATAAGGCAAAATGACCGCATGATATCCTGGCATCTACGCCAGAAGGCCATGTACCGCAGTTCGAACGCCCCCGTTTCTGGTAAACCTGAAAACAGGCGGATCAACCAGAAAACGATTCCAGACGGTGTTCTTAAATTGAGACGCCTCACAGGCAGTCATGGCGCATCTGCCCATGTGATACCTTTTTGAAAGCCATCAATTCGTATTTTGGTATCGCTCCGCCATCGCAGTTCGAGGCCCTCCGATATCATGCGTAACCCGTCGCCTTTTAAAGTCGACACTGGTACCACTGTCATGGATCGGCATGTTGGCGCTCATTGTCAGGGGCCGGTGACAATGATTGCCCGAGGGGGCAAGAATCATCGTTATGGCATAATGTTTTTCACCATATCAATGATAATTTGCGGCCTTTCCGCGTTCATAGGAATTGCCGCGCCTTTGGGCAACTTCGCACACGACACATTCTTCCTGCTCGGCAATGCCTATCGCATCGTCCAAGGGCAGGTACCAAGCCGGGATTTTTCGTCACCATGGGGTCCGGTTATCTTCCTGATCGAGGGCGCAGGGCTGCTGTTATCCGGACTGCGACCCGCGGGAATTGGCTACGCGAATGCCGTATTCGGACTTCTGATTGCCTCTTGGGCGTTTCTGACCGCTCGCCGCAGATCGTCTCCTGCAAACGCTTGTCTGATTGGAGTTTACACCCTTCTTCTGATTTCAGCACCGTTTCCACTCGGCATGAATCCGCTCGATTTCGGATATGCCATGATCTACAACCGGTATGGTTATGCCATACTCGGCATTATTGTGATGGAGTGCATCGCATGCGGTCAGATGCCAGGTCACGATTCCCGATTCAATATGATTGGCCCGCTCTCAACTGGAACGGCATTTGGGCTTCTCATGTACCTCAAAATAAGTTATGCTATCATATCTTTTCCCTTCATTGCGCTCTCGATAGTAGGCACGAATTTCCGCATTACGCAACGCATTCTGGCCCTGTGGGCCGGTTTCATGATACTGAACCTGTGCATCCTATCTTATATGCGATTTGATTTAGTTGATATGTGGCGCGATTTGGCAATGGCGGCTAGGTCGCGCAGCATATCATTACAAATAATTCATCCAATGAGCTTAGATGATTTACTCGGGATTGCATCTATTGTGTACATCGCGTTTTCCCTGTACCGGTATCGTGCTGGATCGTCACGTCCGACGCTCCAGCAGGTTCGATATGTCGGGTTCGCGTTGTTTACGGTAGCGGCTGGGTATCTGCTTCTGATCTCGAACCAACAGATGAGTTCCTTCCCTTTGAACGCCTATGGAGCGATTGCACTATCCGCGGCATACGTCGAAATGGAAAACGATCGTCTGCCTGCGACCTCCCAGCCTTCGTCACGCCTCGTTCAGTCCTTGCTTCTGGTATTCTGTTTTCTGCCTGTCTACCTGACCAGCACGATTTCGCTGGCCGATGCCTCCCTTTTACGACAGTGGCCACAGTTGGCCCCAGGAGTCGAACTTTCTTCTCCCGAGCAAGGGGTCTCACTGGCCTTTCGAAGAATAACCGGCCCCAAAAGGACCGAAATTTCCGGGGCGGATTATGTGAAAGCAGTGCAAAATGGTCTTAGTCTGATTCGTCGATTTGTGCCGGATAATCGCGGCGTCCTGGTATTTGATGAATTCAATCCTTTCAACTATCTTCTCAATCGTCCATCGCCTCGGGGTGGGATGGCTGCGTCTGCGTACGACTATATTTTCTGTGCCGCTGCGCATCCTGCGCCTGAACGATTTTTCGGCAATGCGAGCTATGTCATGGTCCGAAAATATAATGATCCGCTAGATTTTGTTGAACGGACGGATGTGCATGAGCTCGTCAAGTTCTATGGACCGGAGTTGCAGTCTGATTTTTCAAAACTGGCAGAAACCCGGCACTGGACCCTATGGCGACGTAAGCATTCGCTTAGCCGAGCTCTACGTTCGGCCCTTGTGTCCGCAAAGATTACCAGGACACCAGAACAACAAAACCGCTGATAACCCCCAACCTCTCTGCCAAAGCAGACTTGTCCTCCCGTTCGCTGATACGATCGGCGGCGGCCTCCCACAGCATGCCCGGCCGCGGCGCGGATAACGAAAGTTGCTGGCCGGCATTTTCACGACCTTGTCGGAGGGCTTTTTCAAGTAGCGGACGCAATACGATCGCACCGCGTTGCCGGACCGTTTCCGGGTAACCGAGCCGCAAGGCAAAGCCGCACCAATGCGCAGGGAGCGCCCTGCGGGCCCAGTCGATCGGCGGATCGCCGCCCTGCCTCGGAATCGTGTTTCACCCCGGTCCCAACAGCGTCGTGCACGCAACGTCGCGGATCCGAACTACGCAACGATCCGCAACCAGAATACTCTCTCACCCCTCCACCCGGAACGCATCCGCAATCCGCCGCACCCGCCCCCGCGCATCCACCACCACCAGGTCGAACCGCACCCCGTTCGCCCCCCAGTCCGGATGCGCCGCCAGCACCAGCTCCGCCGCCGCCAGCAGCCGCGCCTGCTGCCGCGGCCCCAACGCCTCCGCCGCCTGCGCCAGCCGCGGACGCGCCTTCACCTCCACGATCGCCAGCAGCCCGTCCCGCTGCGCCACCACGTCCAGCTCCCCAGCCTCGGTGCGCAGCCGGCGCGCCAGCACCTGCCAGCCGTCGCGCTCCAGCGCGGCACAGGCGGCGGCTTCCGCATCGACGCCCAGCGCGTGGGCGCGGCGGCCTCGTTGGCGACGGTCCATGGTGGTGGCACTATCCCCGCCACCGGCTAACCCTTGGTGAACGAAACAGAACGGGAGGCCCCAGCCATGGCGCGCTTCAAGGACTACGTCCCGCACGGCGTCATCCCCGCCACGCTGCTCGCCCTGCACGACGACACCAGCATCGACGAGCGCGGCACGCGCCGCCACCTGCGCGATGTCGCCGCCACCCCGGGCCTGTCCGCCATCACCGTGAACGGCCACGCCTCCGAGGTGCACGCCTGCACCTTCGACGAACAGCAGCGCATCCTCGACCTCACGCTGGACGAAATCGGCGACCGCCTGCCCGTGATCAGCGGCGTCTGGGCCGACGGGTCCCATCAGGCCGCACGCATCGCCCGTATGGCTACTGCAGCGGGCGCCTCGGCGCTGCTGGTCTTTCCCTCCCAGGTGTTCTCGATGGGCGGGCAGTTGCGCCCCGAAATGGCGGTGGCCCACTTCGCCACCATCGCCGAGGCCACCGACCTGCCGCTGATCGTCTTCGCCTACGCCGAACGCAGCACCGTCAGCTACCCGCTGGACACGCTGGTCCGGATGGCGGAGGCCGTGCCCACCATCCGCGCCATCAAGGACTGGTCCAACGACCCGATGCTGCATGAGCGGCAGATCCGCACCCTGCAGTCCCTGCCCCGTCCGGTGAACGTCCTCACCACCCACAGCGCCTGGCTGATGAGTTCCCTGGTGCTGGGCTGCAACGGCCTGCTGTCCGGCTCCGGCAGCATCATTCCCGACCTGCAGGCGGCCCTGTGGCAGGCGGTGCAGGCGAACGACCTGGCCACGGCCCGCGCCATCAACGACCGCATCTACCCGCTGGCCCAGGCCTTCTATGCCGCCCCCGCCCTCGACATGCACAACCGCATGAAGGAATGCCTGGTCATGCTCGGCCGCATGGATCGCGCCGTCGTGCGCCCGCCCCTGGTGCGCATCGGTGATGCCGAACGGGAGCGGCTGCGGCAGGCACTACGCCTCGCCGGTCTGGACGCAATGCGTCAGGCGGCCTGACCCGCGCCGCCCACGGCATCACATCTCGAGCGGGACCGAGCCGGCCCGCCCACCACATCACGCGTCGAACAGGCCCGAACCGCGCGGCCGGTCGGGCGGGCTCGAACCGCATCCCGGGTCGAATGGGCTCGAACCGCATCCCGGGTCGAACCGGCCCGGGCCGCATCCCCGGGTCGAACGCGTCTGAACCACGCCCGCGGCCGCATCACCGCGCCGACCGCGCAAGGAATGCGTCGATCAACGCACGCGTCTTCTGGGTCTGAAGCAGGCGGCTGGTCTGCGCCACCTCCTCGCCGAATCCGTCCGCTTCGGATGCGGCTGCCGCGGCGATGCAGGCCTTCGCCGCCGTCGCCGCATGTGTCGGCAATCCCGCATACCGGACGGCGATCGTGCGTGCCATGTCGGCCAGGTCCACCGCCGGCACCGCCCACTGCACCAGCCCCAGCCGCTCGGCCTCTGCCCCGTCAATCTGTTCGGCGCCCAGGATCAGCCGCAGCGCCGCCGGACGCCCGGCCAGCCGCGTCATGCGCTGTGTGCCGCCGGCGCCGGGCAGCAGGCCCAGCCGCAACTCCGGCAATCCCATCCGCGCCTCACGCGCGGCGATGCGCAGGTCACAGGCCAGCGTCACCTCGAACCCGCCGCCCAAAGCAGGGCCGGAGATCTCGGCCAGCGTCACCCGCGGCAGGGTCTCCAGCCGAGCGAACAGGGCCTGGTACCCGCGGATGGTGGCAAGCTGTTGCTGCAGCCCGTCGGGCGCGCCGAAGCGGTCGCGCATTTCCTTCAGGTCCGCGCCGGCGGAAAAGATCTTCAAAGCGCTGCGCAGATGCAGCACGGACCAGTCGTCACGTGCGTCCAGCCCGTCCAGCAGGGCGTGAAACGCGGCAACCCAGGCCTCGCTCATGGCATTCACCGGCGGGCGGTCCATTGTCACCGTGGCAACGCCTTCGGCGACCTGCAACTGAAACATCGGCCAAACCCCCTGCGATATCCCTGGGAAGCAACCGAGTGGCCGCCGGTGGAATCCGCCGACCACTCGACGGAGTCGATCAGCCTTCGATCCCAAGCAATCGGGCGGCGGTGCCGCCAAGGATGGCCACGCGCTGCTCATCCGTCAGGCCAGGGGTCTTCAGCACCAGATCAACCTCCGTGCTGGTCCACGGGAACGGATAATCGGTGCCGATCATGATCTGGCCGGGTCCGGTCTCCGCGACCAGATGCCGCAACGCCTCCGGCGTGAACACGATGGTGTCAAAGAACAATTGCCCGTCACGCAGATAGGCCGTGGGCTGTTTCTTCGGCAACGGGCCCACGCGATTGGGGAAGGTGCGACATACCGCATCCGACCGGTTGGCGTAGGATGGCAGGAAACCGCCGCCATGCGCCGCACAGATCTTCAGGCCGGGAAACCGGTCCAGCGTGCCTTCGAAGATAAGGTGCGACAGCGCGATCGTGGTCTCCAGCGGATTGCCGATCGTGTTGGTCAGCAGGCCGCTACCGGCCAGCCGGCCACTCGGTTCCAGTTCACGCGTGCCCAGCGGATGCATGAACACAAGAACGCCGAGTTCCTCGCACTTCGCCCAGAACGGGTGGAACCGCGGGTTGGCCAGAGTCCTCCCCGGCGACACTGCCGCCCACCCCGACACCGCGAAAGCCCAGTTGTTTCACCGCGTGCTCGACCTGCTGCGCGGCCAGGTCAGGGTATTGCAGCGACGCGGTGGCGAAGGCGACGAAGCGCTCGGGATTGGCGGCACAGAACTCCACCAGAGTCTCGTTCTGAATCCGGATCAGTTCCGCCGCCGCGTCCCGCTCGGCCCGGTACCAGTAGGGATTGATGCTCAGCGCCTCCACGTCGATACCCTGCGCGTCCATCGCGGCAATGCGCGCACTGGTGTCGTCCATCAGCAGGCCCGGCGCTTCCAGGGGATGGTTGATCAGTGCCGCGGCCGGCGGAACGATGCAGTGCGCATGTACGTCCACCGTCTTGACCCGCTTTCCGTTGACCACGACCTCTCGCCGCCGGGGTGCCTGTGACGGCGGCGCATCCGGCGGTGGCGACACGCTGGTCATCCCGCACCCGACGAACGCGATGCTGGCCAGTGCGCCGGCCAGCAGCCCTCCGGTTATTGGCATTTGTCTCCCCTCCATCATTGATTGATTGTCATGGTTGCCGCGTTCCGACACGGGAGATTGTCTCACGTCCCGCGGAGGCTGACCATCTTCCGGCACGCACCAGAGGCCGCCACACGCCGCGTCAGCAACGCGGGGAAGCCGCCCTTAGTAACGGTTACGTGTTGAATCTCCCCACCGGCTTGTCGTTTCAGAGAATCACCTATAAGGCTGCGCCGCCCGCACTGGCCGCATGTCTTTCCGTGGCGGGCAGCATGTATTCACACCCCCGTGAAAGCGACACATCGGGATACAACGCCTCATGGGTTCGGCGTCGCCGACACCGCGATCTTATCGTCGCCGATCGAGAACAGGCTGGCTGATCGCAGGCGGATTGGCCGCAGCCGCAACGCTGGCAACGGCGCGGCCGGCGCAATGCCAGACCTTGCAGCAACTGCAGAGCCTCTCCATCAAGCAACTGAGCGAGATCCGGATTTCCTCGGTCGCCAGGCGCATCGAACCGCTCAGTGATGCGCCTGCGGCGGTGTATGTGATCACCCACCAGGATATCGTTCGTTCCGGCGCAACGACGATTCCCGAGATATTGCGGCTGGCACCCAATCTGGAGGTGGCGCAGATCAACGCCACCAGCTACGCGATATCGGCGCGGGGCTTCAACGTTGGCAACAACGCCAGCCTGTCCAACAAGCTGCTGGTCCTGGTCAACGGACGCAGCGTCTATTCCCCGATGTTCGGCGGCGTGTACCTGGGACATGCTGAATGTACCGCCTCAGAACATCGAGCGGATCGAGGTGATCAGCGGCCCCGGTGCGGCGCTGTGGGGCGCCAACGCGGTGAACGGCGTCATCAACATCATCACGCGGAAATCGAGCGATACCCAGGGCGGCATGCTGACCCTGGGCGCCGGCACGCAGGAACGCAACGCCAGCATCCAGTACGGCGGCCGGATCAACCCCGAGCTGACGTATCGGGTACATGCCGAATACGCCGATTTCGGTGCCTACCCCCTTCGCGATGGCCAGAGCGCGCATGACGGCTGGACCAGGCCGCAGGGCGGGTTCCGGCTGGACTGGGAGCCTCCGAACAATTCCGTCAGCCTGGAGGGCAACATCCTCACCATCACGGAGCAGCCGAACGGCTTCATACGCGGTGGGAACGTGACGACAAGCTGGAAGCACCAGTTCGACGACGGCTCCAGCCTGCAGCTTCTGGCATATTATGACGATTCCGAACGCTATATCGATAATGGCGGCGGATTTGCGGTGCACACCTACGACCTGGAGGTGCAGCACAACTTCCATATCAGCAGTTGGAACAATGTCGTTTGGGGCGCCGGAGAACGCGCTGTCCGCTACCGCTTCATCGACGCCAACGGGCTGCTGCTCGTTCCATCCAGCCAGACTTTGAACCTGGTCAACATCTTCGCGCAGGATACGATCTCTCTGGCGCCGACCGTCGAACTGACGCTGGGGATCAAGCTCGAGGATGAGCCCTATGCCGGGCTGCAGGCAATGCCGAGCGTCCGCGTCGCGTGGAAGGCAAGCCATTCGGCACTGTTCTGGGCTGCAATTTCGCGGGCAGTGCGGTCCCCCACACCGGTCGATACCAACCTGCGCGAATACCTGGGGCCGATCGATCTGCTGAACGGCTACCGCGATTTCCGCCCGGAGACGCTGACCGCCTACGAGATCGGCACGCGGGTTCAGCTTTCCGCGCGCGCATCTTTCTCGGTGTCCGGCTACTACGATGTGTACGATCACCTGCGCAGCGTCGATCCTGCCAGCGCGACCTCCCTTTTTCCCTTGCACTTCGGCAATCAGATGGCCGGCACGATCTATGGCCTGGAAGCCTGGGGCAGCTACCAGCTCACCCGCTGGTGGCGGCTGAGTGCCGGGTTCAGTCTCCAGCACCAGGATCTGCGTTTCCTTGCGGGCAGCTCTCGGGCCGCCGGACTTGGCTTCGTTGCCAACGATCCGGGTCAGCAGGCATCACTGCGATCGTCGATGAACCTGGGCCATGGCGTCACCCTGGACGCATTCCTGCGCGAGGTCGGCCCGCTGCCGCACCCCGCCGTACCCGGCTATGTCGAGCTCAACATGCGGCTCGGCTGGGCCGTGAACAGGTGGCTCCATGTCTCGCTCTCCGGCTTCAACCTGCTGCATGCCCGGCATGTGGAATTCATCGAGCCCGGCGTCAGCACGGCCGTTCCCCGCAGCATCTTCGCGCAGACTAGCATTCGGTTCTGATACGGGATTGGGAAGGGGGTGGCCTCTGCCGACGCATGGAGCGTTGGTTGCGGACCCGTGCCCCGCAGGCGCCCGGAACGTGCGGACAAGCACGGCAATCCCAAGTCATGGCCGGGCTTGACGCTGGTCCTTAAACAGACGGCCGCGGTGGACCGTCCCTGACGGCACTGCCCGCACCGTCATGCTCGGTGAAGGCCGGCCTTCGCCCGGCATGACAAAGCGGACCTGGCCGAGTTAGGTGACGCCAGCCGCGATTGTCCGATGTGGTCTTGTGGCTGAGGGTCAGGGCTCGACCTGGCTATCTACCCCTGACAAGGCGTGTGCCGTTGCATTCCAGCCCGATCGTTCCGGTGTCGATGGCCGGGTCAGGCCCGACCATGACACGAGGAGCTTCCGCCACAACACGAAGGGATCCCGCCGCGACACCAAGAACTCCCGCCACGGCACGAAGGGATCCCGCCATGAAACGAAGGACCCCGGCCATCGACGCGAGGGACCCGGTCCGTGACACACAAGGACTCCGGTCACGGCATGAAGGACCGTCGGCGACGTGGTTGGATGCGCTCCGGCCTAGCCCATCAGGCCGGCGACCCAGCGGAACAGGCCGAACTGGCTCAGGTCGTTCCAGGTGGCGAAGATGAACAGCCCGGCCAGCAGCGCCAGCCCGGCGCGGAACCCGTATTCCTGGGCACGCGGCGGCAACGGGCGGCCCAGCAGCGCCTCGAACAGGTAGAACAGCAGGTGGCCGCCATCCAGCACCGGGATGGGGAACAGGTTGATCAGCCCCAGGTTCACCGACAGCACCGCGATGAAGGACAGCATGCTGGCCAGACCCAGTTCCGCCACCTGGCCGGACAGTTCCGCGATGCGCAACGGCCCGCCCAGATCCTGGGTGCCACGCTGGCCGGAGATCATCTGCGCCAGGCCGGACACGGTCTCGGCGGTGATGTGCCAGGTCTGCGTCACACCGCCCCAAATCGCCGCGGGCAGCGCCACATGCTGGTATTCTACCTTGCTGCCACGGATGCCCAGCAGGCCGACATCATGCCCGTTCACCTCATGCGGCTGCGGGGTGACCGAAAGATGGTGCTGCTGGCCGTTCCGCTCGATCGTCAGCGCCAGCTTGTCGCCGGCATGGGTGGTGACGATCTTCTGGATGTCGCGAAAATCGTGGATCGGCGTGCCGGCGATATTGTCGATCCGGTCCCCGGTCTGCAGCCCGGCCTTCTCGGCGGCGCTGCCCGGCAGCACGCCGCCGACCACCGGCAGGGTCAGCGGCTTGCCGACGGCGGCGAACAGAATCGCAAACACCACCGCCGCGAGCACGAAATTGGCGACCGGACCGGCCGCCACGATGATCGCGCGCGACAGAACCGATTTCTCGTGAAACGTCTGCCCCGGGATCCAGGTGGCACGCACTTCCGGCGGCACGTCCTGCGGCCGCTCCTGCCCGTGCAGCTTCACATAGCCACCCAGCGGCAGCCAGGCGATCTTCCAGCGCGTGCCCGAGCGCGCGGTCCAGGACACCAGCGCCTGGCCGAACCCGATCGAGAACACCTCGACATGCACACCCCGCCAGCGGGCGGCGAGGTAGTGGCCCAGCTCGTGAAAGAAGACCAGCACGCCCAGCACGACCGCGAAACTCGCGAGAGTGCGGACCAGGTCGGGAATGGTGTGGATCACGGTAGGCGATATTCCCTGGATCGTTGGATCAGGCGGCGCGGGCGACAGTCAGGCGTTCGGCGGCGCGGCGGGCGGACTGGTCCAGGGCGATGACCTGCTCCAGCGTGTCCGCCGGCGGTGCCCCGAGCGCGTCCAGCACCTTGGCGACCGTGACACTTATATCAAGAAATCCGATCTTTCCTTGCAGAAAAGCTTCAACCGCAACCTCATTGGCCGCACTGAAGATGGCCGGCGCGCCGCCTCCGGCACGCAATGTCTCGCGCGCCAGGCGCAATGCGGGAAAACGCACCAGATCCGGATCGTGGAATTCCAAACGCGCCACCGTCGCCAGGTCCAGCCTTCGAGATGGTGTCGCCATGCGCTTCGGCCAAGCCAGGGTGTGCGCGATGGGGATGCGCATGTCGGGGGAGCCGAGCTGCGCCATCACCGACCCGTCGTGGTAGAACACCAAACCGTGGATCACCGACTGCGGGTGCACCACCACGCCGATCGACGGCTCCGGCAAGCGGAACAGCCGTGCGGCCTCGATGATCTCCAGCCCCTTGTTCATCATGGTGGCCGAGTTGATCGAGATCTTGGCGCCCATCGACCAGACCGGGTGGCGCAGCGCCTTCTCCGGCGTGGCCGCGGCCATCTCCTCCAGGCTGGAGGTCCAGAACGGCCCGCCCGAAGCGGTCAGCACGATCTTCTCCACCGCCCCGTGGTTGCCGTCGGCCAGCGACTGGAAAATGGCGTTGTGCTCGGAATCCACCGGCAGCAGCGTGGCACCGGCCTCGCGGACCGCCGCCAGCATCACCTCGCCGGCGCAGACCAGTGCCTCCTTGTTGGCCAGGGCGACGCAGGTGCCGCGGCGGATGGCGGCCAACGTGGCGGCCAGGCCGGCGGCGCCGGTGATCGCCGCCATGGTCCAGTCGGCCGGCAGCGCGGCGGCGTCCACCACCGCCTGCGGTCCGGCGGCAACCCGCACCGGCGTGCCGGCCAGCGCGTCGCGCAGGGCGGGATAGCAGTCCGGGTCGGCGATCACCGCCCACTCGGCGTTCAGCTTGCGGGCCTGTTCGGCCAGCAGCTCCACGCGACGGTGCGCCACAAGGGCGCGGACGCGGAAGCGGTCGGGCGCTGCTTCCAGCAATTCCACGGTTTGGGTCCCGACGCTGCCGGTGCTGCCGAGGACCGTAACGATGCGGGCGGATTCCGGGCTCATTCCCACCAAGCTACCCCACGTCCGGCCCACAGCGCCAGAAGCGCGGCGGCCGGGGCGACGGCCAACAATGCGTCAAGCCGATCAAATAGTCCGCCATGACCGGGAATCAGGCTGCCCGAGTCCTTCACGCCCAGGCGCCGCTTCACCCAGCTTTCGAACAGGTCGCCCGCCTGGGCGACGACCCCGAGCCCGGCGGCAAGCACCCCGGCCCGCAGCAAATGCGGCGGCTGGGACAGCGCCAAGGCGGCGCCCACACCAACCAGGACGGCCGCCGCCAGGCCGCCGAACGCCCCGGAGACGGTCTTGCCCGGCGAGATGGTGGGCGCCAGCCGCGCGCCGCCGACCGACCGTCCCACCGCATAGGCGCCGACATCGCTCGCCCAGACCAGAAGCAGCAGAACGAGCACGTTTGCGCGACCGACCAACGGATCGGCCCGGAGCCACAGCAGCGAGACAGCCGCCAGCACGATGTAGAGAAACCCGGCCGGAGTGATGAGTACGGACGTCCACCCCACCGGACGCCCCGCCCCCGTCCCAGATCCACGTCGCAACCCAGGCCCGAGAGAGAATGGGGTTGTCCCGCGCCCCCCTGCCGCGCGCCGCAGCCGCAGCCACTCCGCCGCCAGCCCCAGCGTCGCGGCGCCGATCAGCAGCCAGAACGCCGCGTGACCGGCCCAGACGCAGCCCAGCGCCAGCGGCACCAGAACGACCGCCGATGCCACGCGGATACGAAGGTCGCCCCAGCGCCCGGACGCGGGCACCGGGTCAGCCAGGCCGCGCGCCAAAACGCCGCTCTCGCCGCGCGTATTCCGCCAGGGCCGCGGTGAAATGTTCGGCACCGAAATCCGGCCACAGCACGTCCATGAACACCAGTTCGGCGTAGGCCGCCTGCCACAGCAGGAAGTTGGACAGCCGCTGCTCGCCGGAGGTGCGGATGATCAGGTCGGGATCCGGCATGCCGGACGTGAACAGGAAGCCGGACAACCGCTCCTCATCCAGCGCTGCGGGATCCAGCCGGCCGGCCAGCGCCGCCTCGGCCGCCGCCCGCGCCGCCGCTGCGATTTCCGCGCGGGCCCCGTAGGACAGCGCCACCGTCAGGTTCAGCCGCGTGTTCGCCGCGGTGGCACGCTCCGCCTGTTCCAGGTCGCGCTGGATGTCGGGATCGAACCGCCCCGGATCACCGATGATCCGCAGGCGCACCCCGTTCGCCTTCAGCTCGGCGATTTCGGTGCGCAGGTAGTGGCGGAGCAGCCCGGTCAGGTCCAGCACCTCGCTCACCGGACGGCGCCAGTTCTCGCTGCTGAACGCATAGACGGTCAGCCAGGACACGCCGCTGTTGATGGCCGCCTCGATCGTGCGGCGGACGGCGCGCGCGCCCTCCCGGTGGCCGGCGACACGAGGCAGCCGGCGAGACGCGGCCCACCGGCCGTTCCCGTCCATGATGATGGCCACGTGAGCAGGCACCGTCGCGCCTTCCGTCAGGGAAGCCAGCGGCGGACTGGCAAGAATTTCAGTGCTATCAGGCATCAGAACCGATCAGACTTGTCGGATATCCTTTTCCTTATCCGACAGGGTCTCGTCCACCCTTTTGATATATTGGTCGGTCAGTTTCTGCACGACGTCCTGCCAGTCCTTGGCAACATCCTCGCCGATCTCGTGCTTCTTCTCGTAGCCCTTGATCTGCTCCATGCCATCGCGCCGTACCCCGCGCACGGCGACCCGGGTACCCTCGGCGTATTTGTGCGCCGTCTTGACCAGTTCGTTACGGCGCTCGGTGGTCAGTTGCGGCAGCGGCACGCGCACGGTCTGGCCGTCGGTCGCCGGGTTCAGCCCCAGGCCCGACTCGCGGATCGCCTTTTCCACCGCGCCGACCATGGCGCGGTCCCATACCTGCACCGTCAGCATCCGCGGCTCCGGCGTGCCGACAGTGCCCACCTGGGACAGCGGCATCTCGGTGCCGTAGGCGTGCACCTTCACCGGTTCCAGCAGACCGGGATGCGCGCGCCCGGTGCGCAGGCCGTTGAACTCGCGCCGGAGCGTGTCCAGCGCGCCGTCCATGCGGCGGGTGAGGTCCTGTCTCAGGGTTTCAAGGTCTGGTGCTGCTGCCATGGCTGGGTCCCCCAGTCGGATCGTGAATACCGGCGGTGCTTACTTGGGCTCGACGATCCTGGTGAACCGCCCCTCGCCCCGCATCACGGCGGCAAAGGCGCCGGGGGCGTGGATGTTGAACACCACGATCGGCAGGCCGTTCTCCCGTGCCAGGCTGATCGCCGCAGCGTCCATCACGCCAAGATCGTTCGCCAGCACGTCCAGATAGGTCAGTTGCTCATAGCGCCGCGCGTCGGTCACCTTGCGCGGATCGGCGGAGTACACCCCATCCACCTGCGTGCCCTTCAACAGGGCGTCACAGTGCATCTCGGCGGCGCGCAGAGCGGCGGCCGTGTCGGTGGTGAAATACGGGTTGCCGGTGCCCGCCGCGAAGATCACCACCCGCCCCTTCTCCATGTGCCGCTCGGCGCGGCGGCGGATATAGGGCTCGCAGACCGAGGACATGGGGATGGCGGACTGCACCCGGGTGACCGTGCCACGCTTTTCCAGCGCCGATTGCATGGCCAGCGCGTTCATCACCGTGGCAAGCATGCCCATATAGTCGGCCTGGGCGCGTTCCATGCCGGCGGCGGCACCGGACACGCCGCGGAAAATGTTTCCGCCGCCGATCACCACGCAGACCTCGACCCCCATGGCGACCACGGCGCCGATATCGCCGGCAATCGACCGCACCATCCCATTGTCCAGCCCGTACTCCAGGCGGCCCATCAGGGCCTCACCCGAGAGCTTCAGGAGGACGCGCTTGTAGAGCGGCTGACAGGGCATGTCGGGTGGGTTTCCGGCGGTGGCGGGGGCAACCTACTGGCAGGCAACGGCGGGAACAAGGTTACCGCGCCGCCGCCAGGCCGGGGGCGGAGCGGGGGAAGGCGGATGCGCACCCGCCGGCATCGTGTCAGCCGGCAAGCTCCCGCCGCACGATCGCGGCGCCCTCGGCCAGGGCCTTCAACTTGCCGAACGCGGTCGCCCGCGGCAGGTACTTCATCCCGCAATCCGGCGCCGGAATCAGCCGCTCGGCCGCCACATAACGCAGCCCCTCGCGGATCCGCCCCGCCACCTGCTCCGCCGTTTCCACCGCGGAATCGCCCAGGTCCAGCACGCCGAGCATGATCTGCTTGTCGGAGAGGTCGCGCAGCACGCCGAGGTCCAGCTTGGGCTGCGCCGCCTCGATCGAGATCTGCTGTGCCGCCGTCCCGGCCAGTTGCGGCAGGAAGCTGTAGCCGCTGGGCTTGTTCGCCACCACCGCAGCATACCCGAAGCACAGATGCACCACGGTGGGGCCGGGGATGCCCTGCAGCGCGCGGTTGATCGCCGGGATGCCGAAGCGGGTGGCCTTGTCGGGGTCGGTGCGGACCCAGGGCTCGTCCAGTTGCACCACGTCCACGCCGCTGGCCTTCAGCGCCTGCAGTTCCTCGTTCACCGCGACGGCGTAGTCCATCGCCATCTCCGCCTCGTCCCGGTAGAACTCGTTGCGCACCTGCTGCGACAGGGTGAACGGGCCGGGCAGCGTGATCTTGGTGGCATGGTCGGCGTTCTGCAGCAGGAACTGCACGTCGCGCAGCTCCACCGGGCCGCGCCGGCGGATCCGGCCGACCACGCGCGGCACCAATGTCACCCGCCCCGTCTGCGACCGGAGCTCCCCGGGCTGCGCCGCGTCGATCCCCTCCAGCGCCAGGGCGAAGCGGTTGGAGTAGCTTTCCCGCCGGATCTCCCCGTCGGTGATGATATCGATGCCCGCACGCTGCATGTCCCGGATCGCCAGCACGGTGGCGTCGTCCTGCGCCTGTTCCAGCAGCGGCTCGGGGACCCGCCACATGTCGTGCGCATGCGTGCGCGGCACGCCGTGCTTGTGCAGCGTGGTGCGGTCCACCAGCCAGTCGGGCTGCGGATAGCTGCCCACGACCGTGGTCGGCAGCAGATGCGTGGGGTACGACATGCCTGGGGTTCCTCCGCCCGCGCGGACCGGTTCGCCCGCCGGCCCGGCTGTAGCACACGCGTCCCCCGCACGGCAGCCCGCGCCAGGCCGGCGACGATCGCATGGCGAAGCCCGGCCTCGGCGGCGTGATTCCCGCAGACCTCAGCTTGGATCACGAACCGCGGCCCGATGGCACGCCGCAGGAACACGCGACGCGGGACATTGACCCGGCCCGTCGCCATACCCATTCCAACAGAACCGGCTTCGCTGCACGCCTGCCCTGTACCCTGCCACCAGCACGCCTGCCGCGTCGGGGCGCGTTCTCGTGACCGCTGCGAACCGCCCGGCCTGACCGCTGTTGCAGACCGAAGGCCGGTGTGCATGGCTGCCGGGAGTCGCGAACCAAGGGACCCTTTGATGCCGGCCAAGAAACCGCAAATGCCCTCGATGATCTGGCTGGTTTTCCTCGGCCTGCTGGTGGTCAGCACCTGGGGCCTGTTCTCCGGCGCCAACCAGGAGGGCGGCGGGTCCGCGCAGATCCCCTACAGCCAGTTCCAGAAGTATCTGGATGCCGGCAAGGTCAAGGAGGTGACCGTCTCCGGCGACGTCCTGCACGGCACGCTGACCGAGAAGATGCCGGACGGCAAAACCAATTTCAGCACCGTGCAGGTGCCGCCCGAACTGTCCAGTCAACTGGCCAAGCACAACGTCCAGTACAGCGCCACCGCCAGCAACAGCGCCTTCGCCACGCTGCTGTCCTGGATCATCCCGCCGCTGATCTTCGTCGGACTGTGGATCTGGGCATCCCGCGCGATGATGGGCGGCGGCGGTCGCGGCGGACTGGGCGGCGGGCTGTTCTCGGTCGGCCGCAGCCGGGCGAAGAAGGTTACGCCGGAAACCGGCGTGCAGACCACGTTCGATGATGTCGCCGGCGTGGACGAAGCGAAGGAAGAACTCCACGAGATCGTCGATTTCCTCAAACGCCCCGAGGAGTTCGGCCGGCTGGGCGCGCATATCCCGCGCGGCATCCTGTTGGTCGGGCCACCCGGCACCGGCAAGACGCTGCTGGCCCGCGCGGTGGCCGGGCAGGCCGGCGTGCCGTTCTTCTCCACCAACGGCGCCGAGTTCGTGGAGATGTTCGTGGGTGTCGGCGCCGCCCGCGTCCGCGACCTGTTCGAGCAGGCCCGCCAGGCTGCCCCCTGCATCATCTTCGTCGATGAGCTGGACGCGCTGGGCAAGGCCCGCGGCAACAACCCGGTCACCGGGCAGGACGAGAAGGAACAGACGCTCAACCAGTTGCTGGCCGAGATGGACGGGTTCGACCGGTCCGTGGCGATCGTGGTGCTGGCGGCCACCAACCGGCCGGAGATCCTGGACCCGGCGCTGCTGCGCGCCGGCCGGTTCGACCGTCAGGTGCTGGTGGACCGCCCGGACAAGAAGGGCCGCATCGACGTCCTGCGCATCCACCTGCGCACGCTGAAGCTGGCGTCCGACGTGAAGCTGGAGGAGATCGCCGCCCTGACCCCCGGCTTCACCGGCGCCGACCTGGCGAACCTGGCCAACGAAGCCGCGGTGGTGGCCACGCGCCGCGGCGGCGACGACATCACCACCGAGGACTTCACCAAGGCGATCGAACGCATCGTTGCCGGGCTGGAGAAGAAGTCGCGCATCCTGATCCCGAAGGAGCGGCGCATCGTCGCCTATCACGAGATGGGCCACGCCCTGGTCGCCCTGGCGCTGCCGAATGCCGACCCGGTGCAGAAGGTCTCGATCATTCCCCGCGGCATCGGCGCGCTCGGCTACACCATGCAGCGCCCGGCGGACGACCGCTTCCTGATGAGCCGGCAGGAGCTGGAGGACAGGATGACCGTGCTGCTGGGCGGTCGCGCGGCGGAGATGCTGCTGGGCGACGACGTGTCCACCGGCGCGGCGGACGACCTGGCGAAGGCGACCGACATCGCCCGCGGCATCGTGCTGCGCTACGGCATGGACGAGAAGCTGGGCCCGGTGGCCTGGGACACCGAGCCGGCACAGTTCCTGCAGAACGACCCGGGCGCCTTCTGGCGCCAGCGCCGCTATTCCGAGGAAACGGCACACCAGATCGACCTGGCGGTGCGCGCACGGGTCGAGGCGGCGCGGGCGCGTGCCGTGGCGATCCTGCGCGACAACCGCGACGCGCTGGACGAAGGCGCGCAGAATCTGCTGGCACATGAGACACTGAACGCGGACGAATTGCCCCGCCCCAAGCCGGTGGTGCGGGCAGCGGCGGAGTAGGCACGGGTTCGGTATAATCGTGGCGACCCCGGGACGATCGTGCGGGCGGGTGTGCAGTCGTGCGAGGCCGGTGTGCAGTCGTGACAGGCAGGTCTGCAATCGTGCGGACCGGTCTGCAATCGTGCGAGGAGGTCTGCAAGCGTGCGAGGCCCGTACCATCGAGCCATGGCCGGCCCCTGATACCACCTGCGTATCGTTCGACGGTTGGTCTGCAACTCACCGTCATGGTCGGCGAAGGCCGGCCATCCACGACTTCTTGCTGAAGGCGTCTGTGAAAAGACGTGGATGGCCCGCCTGCGCGGGCCATGACGCTGAAGTGCTGCCGCGTGCCAAACGTTGTGCGGCCCGGTATGAACCGGCCACGACTCAGTCGTACGAAGATGATGCCCTCACGCAGCCCGCGTGATCTCGCACAGGTAGGACTTCACCGCCGCGGTCCCGCTGACAGGATCCTGCGCCCCCCGCCCGATGACCAGGTTGAGATTGGCGCCCCCCGGCCCGAACGCGTCGTAGCCCGGCGCACCGACCGCTTCGCAGGCCTGCCACCACCCGTGCTCGCCCACCACCACACGCGGATCGAGCGTGTCGTTCAGCCGGGCCCGGGCGCGCACGCTGCCCTCCGGCGTTTCAATCGACACCCAGTCGCCGTTGGCGATGCCACGCGGCTGCGCGGCACTGGGATGCAGTTCCACCTCGGGATCCAGGGCACGCCGACGCAGGCTGGGCAGTGCGCGGTGCTGGCTCTGGCAGAACAGCACCGGCTTGGCGTTGGTCAGCACCAGCGGAAATCGCGCCGCGAGGTCGGGCCGCGCCACCGGACCGATCCCTGGTTCGGCAAAGTCCGGCAACGGCGCATAGCCGTGCTCGAGGAACGTCTGCGAGTAGAGTTCGATCCGCCGCGACGGCGTGCCGAAGCCCCGTGCCTCGCCGTGCGCATCCGGTTCGGCATATTTCGCATGGCGCGTGCGCACCGGCAGTTGCATCCCGCCGGGGTTGGCACGCAACCGCTCCAGCGTGACACCCAGGGGCGCCAGTTGGTGGCGGTAGGCGGCATCGATATCGCCGTCCCAGAACTGCGCCGCCAGTCCCAGGCGCTTGGCGAGATCGAAGACGATGGCGGTGTCCGGACGCGCCTGCCCCCGCGGCGGCACCACCGCCTGGCGGAGCTGGATGTAGGATTGCGCGGCCGGGCTCATCTGGAATCCGATGCGCAACGCCTCCCGCTCGAACGCGGACGCCACCGGCAGCACGATATCGGCCATCGACGCGGTCGGCGTCATGAACAGGTCGGCATGGACAAAGAAGTCCAGCGCCGCGAGCGCTTCCCGCCCCCGCGCACTGTCCGTGTGCGCCAGCAGCATGTTGGAGCCGAAGCCGACCAGGCCGCGCACCGGGTACGGCGCGCCGTCCAGGATGGCCCGGTAAAGCTCGCGGGCGGTGACGTTGCCCGCGCGGGCCGGGCCGAGCGGACGTTCGGCGAGGCCCAGTGTGGGCCGGTGTCCCGGCGGCATCAGCTCCCCGCCGGTGATCGACGCGGCGGGCAACACGGCGAACACGACGTTGCCGCCCTGTGAGTCGAAGCAGCCGGTCAGCGCATACAACGCCGCCATGGCCCGCGCCGTCTGCGTGACGTTGGCATGCTGCTCGTGCCCGCTCCAGGCGTAGTAGGAGGTGGGACGGGCATGCCAGATCAGCCGAGCGGCTTCCTCGACCTGGGAGGGTGGGATCCAGCAGGTCTCCGCCACCGTCTCGGGCGGATAGCGGCGGCACAGGCGGGCATACAGTTCGAACGCCGGATGGCATACGACATCGCCGTTCGGCGTGGCTATGCGATACTCGCCTTCCAGGGCGAGATCCGCGCTGTCGCCCTCATACCGGCCGGCCACGGGATCGTACGGCACCAGGCGAGCGGCCGTCCCATCCCATGCAAAGACCCGCCGGGGATCACCGTCCGGCGCCAGGTCACGTTCGCACAGCAGGCGGCCGGTATCGGCGCGCACCAGCAGGGGCCCGTCGCTCCAGCGACGCATGAAGTCACGGTCGTACCAGCCACGCTGCAGCATCACATTGGCGATCCCGAGGGCCAGCGCACCATCGGTACCCGGCCGGACCCGCAGCCACAGGTCGGCCTTGTTGGCGAGCCCCGCATGGCGCGGATCGACCACGATCAGCTTCATGCCGCGCTTGAGTGCATCCACGATCAGGCCGGCATGGGCGATGCGGGAAAAGCTGGGGCTGTAGCCCCACAGGATCATGCAGCCGCTGTTCTCGACATCCGGCATGCCGCCGCCGCCACCGGTATCCACCGCGGGCACGCCGAAGGTGTAGCGCGTGGCGCCCGCCCGGCCCCAGCCGCAGATGTCCATGCTGAAGACCACGTTCGGCGTGCCGAAGGCATTCATCAGCCGCCGGACGAAGTCGTTCGAATCACCGATCGCGGTGGTCGAAGGCGAGGACAGGCTGAAACACACCGCCTCCGGCCCGAACCGCTCGGCGATGCGGCGCATGGCGGCAGCGGTCCGGTCCAGCGCCTCGTCCCAACTGATCGGCTGCCATCCGGGATCGGGGTCGCCCTTCGGCCGCGTGCGCCGCAGCGGCTGGGTGAGTCGTTCCGGGTGGTACACCAGTTCCGGCGCCGCGCGTCCCTTGGCGCAGAGCGCCTTGCCTGTGGGATGGGATGGATCGGGGTCCAGTCGCACGAAGCGGCCATCCTGCACGGTGGCCACCGAGCCGCAGCGGGCGACGCACAGGGCGCAGAAGCCGCGGATGTGCCGGGTGACGGAATCAGCCATGACGCCTGGTTCCTTCTGGTCAGAACGGCTCACGATCCACCGCAGGCAACCGTGCAGCGGGAGATTATCAGAAACCAGGTCGTCGGGAACTTTGATCGGGTCGCTGACGGGCATCGCCCAGGCTGTCATGGTCGGCGCTGGGGACGGCAATCCAATCCCGCCTCAATCGTGGCGAGAGGCAGCCGCCGGCGTAACGTGCCACGTCGTGGCGGGCGAAGGCCCGTCACCCACCACTGCGTCATGTCGAAGGCACCCAGATCAGACCGGAAGCGGCACGGGACGGGCGGATGCCCGCGACCAGCCCGTAGATGTCTTGCGCCCGGCGCGGCGAAGCGTCACAGGTCACGCATGGCAGCGACTTCAGGATCATCATCCCGCACAGCGCGCTACCGGCAGAATTTGCGGCGGAGCGGGCTCCGGCCGGTGCAGATCTGGGTTCCCGACACGCGCGCACCGGGCTTTGCCGCGGAAGTCCGACGCCAATGCGAGCGGATCAACGCAGCCGACAGGGCCGAGCGCCTGATGGACTGGGTCGAGGATGTCAGCATGTTCGACGACGATGATGCGCGGTGATGTCGTGGCGGTGGCCGACCGATCCGGTGGCTACACGGGAAAGCCGCGGCCGGCGGTCATCGTGCCGTCCGAACTCTTCGATGCCCTCGACAGCATCACGATCTGCCCTCTGACCAGCGTTGCCATGGACACACCGGTATCGCGTCTGCGGATCGATCCGTCTCCCGAAGTGGGCCTCGACCGCGTCTTTTGGCTGGCGGTGGACAAGATCACCACCATCCGGCGGGCCCACATTGGCGGATCGCTGGGGAGCCTGCAACCGACAGACATCCAGCGGTTGAATGGCGCGCTGGCGGTGTTTCTGGGTCTGGGCTGACGGCGGCCCTCCGCGCTACCCGCGGAAATCCCGCATCACCGCCAGCCCCTGCTCCAGGTCCGCAATCAGGTCGTTCACGTCCTCCAGCCCGATATGCAGCCGCACCAGCGGGCCCTCGAACTGGCCGCTGTTGGCCGTGCGGGTGATGAAGCCGGTGGTCGGCAGGGCCAGGCTCTCGAACCCGCCCCAGGACGCGCCGATGCCGAACAGGTCCAGCGCCTCGACGAAGGCGTGCGTGGCCTCCACCGGGACGGACGGCTGGAACTCCAGGCCGAACAGGCTGCAGGCGCCGGTGAAGTCGCGCCGCCACAGATCGTGGCCGGGGGCGCCGGGCAGCGCGGGGTGCAGCACCTGCTTCACCTCCGGCCGCTTGGACAGCCAGTGCGCCACCTCGATCCCGGCATCCATCTGCGCGGCCATCCGCACGCCCATGGTGCGCATGCCGCGCAGCGTCAGCCAGCAATCGTCCGGGCTGGCGTACTGGCCCAGCGCGCGGGACGTGGCGTGCAACGTGTCCCAGTCCTCCGGCGCGTTCACCGTGACGGTGCCGATCAGGATGTCGGAGTGGCCGGCCGGATACTTGGTGGCGGCCTGGATCGACACGTCCACCCCGTGCGCGAAGGGCTGGAAGTGGTGAATGCCCCAGGTGTTGTCCATCAGCACCTTGGCGCCGCGGGCATGCGCCGCGCGGGCGATGGCGGGGACGTCCTGCACCTCGAACGTGTGGCTGCCGGGGCTTTCCGTGTACACCACCGTGGTGTTCGGCCGCATCAGTTCGGCGATGCCCGCCTCGCCCAGGTCCGGGTGGTAGAACGTCGTCTCGATGCCGTAGCGCTTCATTACGCCGTTGGCGAAATTGCGCGCCGGCCCGTACACGTGGTCCGGCATCAGGCAGTGGTCGCCCGCCTTCAGGAAGGCCAGCAGCGGCGTGGTCACCGCCGCCAGGCCCGAGCACACCACCAGGCAGCGCGTGCCGCCCTCCACCGACGCCATCACGTCTTCCAGCGCCCAGTGCGTTTCGCTGCCGCCCAGGCCGTAGGTCAGCACCCGCTCGCCGCGCCGGGCCGCCAGGGACTTGCGGTCCTCCACTGTGGGATACAGCACGGTGGAGCCGCGCAGCAGCGGTGGGTTGACGAACCCATGCTTGCGCTTGCCGGCGCGCCCGAGATGGGACAGTTGCGTGCGGTACGCCCGCTTGGCGTGCGCGGGCGGGGCGTCGTTCGGCATGATCAGCGCGTCTCCACGGGGGTGTCGGGGCGGCCGCCCCATTCGGTCCAGGACCCGTCATACACCGCCCCTTCCGGCAGCCCGGCCAGGCGCAGGCCGAGCGTGAGGATGCAGGCGGTGACTCCGGACCCGCAGCTTGTCACCGGGGCACGGCCGGCGTCCATGCCGGCGGCGGCGAAGCGGGCGCGCAGGGCGTCCGGCGCGCGGAACGTGCCGTCCGGGTTCAGCAGCTCGGTGTAGGGAACGCTGGCGGAGCCGGGGATGTGGCCGCTGCGCATGCCGGCGCGTGGCTCCGGGGTTTCGCCGGTGAAGCGGCCGGCGGCGCGGGCGTCCAGCACCAGTTCGGCGCGGCTCTCCACGTTGCGCAGCAGGTCGCCGACGCCGCGCAGGCGGGCGGCGCGGTAATCAGGACGGAACGTGGCGGGCCTGGCGGCAGCCGGCTCCCCGGTTTCGGTGGCGCGGTTCTCCTTCAGCCATTTCGGCAGGCCGCCATCCAGCACCGCGGCGTTGTCGTGGCCGAACAGTCCCATCAGCCACCAGCCGCGCGCGGCGGAGGCCAGGCCCTTCTGGTCGTAGAACACCACCCGCGTGGCGTTGCCGACGCCCATCCCGCCCAGCAGCTTCGCGAAGCGGCCCGGGGTGGGGACCATGTGCGGCAGGTCGGTGTCCGGGTCGGCGACCTCGTCGATGTCGAAATAGCGGGCGCCCGGAATGTGGGCGCGCAGGAATTCGGCGCGGCCGTCCTTGTTCTCGTTCGGCAGGTATTTGGTTGCGTCGAACACCACCAGATCGGGCCGTCCCAGTTCGGCGGCCAGCCATTCCGTCGTTACCAGCGGGTCCATTGCGCTTCCCTCCTTGCAGGCGGGCGCAGTGTCGGCACGGGAGGGCAGGAGTCAACGGCACCACCGACGCAGGGGGGCGAAGGAGGGGCGGAGGCCTGCCCTGCACGACGTTCGCTCCCTGCCGGCATCGCGCAGGTGACATGACGGTGTGTGTCGGCCGGCATCAGCACAGGCCCCGGACCTACGTGTGGGTAACGGTCAGGCCCCGGCCGGCCATGACACGGGGACAGGCCCGCTCTATCTGGTGTGGGCCGGCCCCACGGCCCCACCGCCCGGGAGACGAACACCCGCCATGACGCCGCTTGCACTCACCATGGGCGACCCCGCCGGCATCGGCGGAGAACTGTCGCTTCGCGCCTGGCAGGCCCTGCACCACGCCGGGCCGGCCTTCGTTCTGCTCGACGACCCGGACCGCCTGCACCGCCTGGCCGCGTCGCTCGGCCTGGAGGTGCCGATCGCCCCCATCGACACGCCCCGCAGCCGCGCCAGAGACGTTTCCCCGGGCCCTGCCGGTGCTGCCGACGCCCCTCGCCGCCCCGCCCCGCCCCGGCCACCCGGACCCGGCGAACGCCAGGGCGGTGATCGCCGCGATCGAACAGGCCACGGCGCTGACCCTGGACGGCACCACCGGCGGCGTGGTGACCAACCCGATCAACAAGGCCGCGCTGTACGACGCCGGCTTCCGCTACCCCGGCCACACGGAATTCCTCGCCGCGCTGACCGGCGTGCCGGGCCGGGAGATCATGATGCTGGCCAGCCCGCACCTGCGCGTGGTGCCGGTCACCGTGCATGTCTCCCTGCGCACCGCGCTGGACACGCTGACCCCCGAGCTGATCGTCGCCGCCGCCCGCACCACCGCCGCCGCGCTGCGCCGGGACTTCGGCATCCCCGCGCCACGCCTCGCCATCGCCGGCCTCAACCCGCACGCCGGCGAACAGGGCGCGCTCGGCAGCGAGGAAGCCACGCTGATCGCCCCCGCCCTGGCCACGCTGCGCGCCGAGGGCATCGACGTGTCCGGCCCCTGGCCGCCCGACACCATGTTCACCGCCGCTGCCCGCACGCGCTACGATGCGGCGATCTGCATGTACCACGACCAGGCGCTGATCCCGCTGAAGACGCTGGACATGGACCACGGCGTGAACGTCACGCTGGGCCTGCCCATCGTGCGCACGTCGCCCGACCACGGCACCGCCTATGACATCGCCGGCAAGGGCACCGCCGATCCCACCAGCCTGATCGCCGCCATCACCCTGGCCGCCACCCTGGCGGAGCGACGCGCCGCCCACGAAAGGAACCCGCGATGACCCCACAGCGCCTCGGCGTGAACGTCGATCACGTCGCCACGGTGCGCAACGCCCGCGGCGGCGCCCATCCCGACCCGCTGGACGCCGCCCAGGCGGCGATCGCCGCCGGTGCCGACGGCATCACCATCCACCTGCGCGAAGACCGCCGCCACATCCGCGACGACGACGTGAACCGCATCCGCGCCGCCATCGGCAAGCCGCTGAACCTGGAGATGGCGGCCACCGCGGAGATGGTGGGCATCGCCTGCCAGGTTCGCCCGCACGCCTGCTGCCTGGTGCCCGAGCGCCGGCAGGAGGTCACCACCGAGGGCGGGCTGGACGTGGTCGGCACGCTGGAAACCCTGCGCCCGGCCGTGGCGATGCTGACCGCCGCCGGCATCCGCGTGTCGCTGTTCATCGACCCCGATCCGGCGCAACTGCACGCCGCCGCCGATGTCGGCGCCGCGGTGGTGGAGCTGCACACCGGCGCCTATGCCGAGGGCCGGCCCGGCGAACTCGACCGCCTGCGCAGCGCCGCCGCGCTGACCACGCAGCTCGGCCTGGAATGCCACGCGGGTCATGGCCTGACGTTCGAGAACGTGGGGCCGGTGGCGGCGCTGCCGGAAGTGATGGAGCTGAACATCGGCCACTTCCTGATCGGCCAGGCGATCCTGGACGGCCTGCCGGCGGTGGTGGCGCAGATGAAGCGGCTGATGCAGCAGGCACGCGGCGGGTAACCGCGTGGCCCGGGGCGTGGTCGTGTTGCGATGCCAAGGGATGGGGGCCGATGCGGTGCCGACATCGTCATGGTCGGATGGAGCCCGGGGCGGTGCCCACATCGTCATGGTCGGATGGAGCCCGAGGCGGTGCCCACATCGTCATGGTCGGATGGAAGCCCGAGGCGGTGCCCACATCGTCATGGTCGGCGAAGGCCGGCCATCCACGACTTCGTCATGCCGAAGGCATCCGACAATCACGGAACTTCGAGCCGGCCACTGACGCGCTGACCGCTCCTATGGCTGCGTTCCGCATGACACAGACCTGGCTGGCCGGCCTTCGCCGGCGATGACGGTGACGCGCGTGTCGCGCCCAGCCGACTCGGTTATTTCGCCTCACGCCCTTAGAGGAGCGCGACGG
The DNA here is from genome assembly GCA_963721065.1 of uncultured Alphaproteobacteria bacterium. Taxonomy (GTDB): domain Bacteria; phylum Pseudomonadota; class Alphaproteobacteria; order Acetobacterales; family Acetobacteraceae; genus CAWBLP01. The sequence goes on along the minus strand of CAVRHO010000002.1, from coordinate 318,937 downwards.
CCATGTCGTACTGGTTGGCGATCAGTCCGAGCATGCGCTTGAGCGCTTCCCCGGTGGCGGGGCCAATCGCCTGCGCTTCCATGGTTGGACTTCGCATTCAGGTCCGGTCCGAAGTCCAGCAAGGCGCTACGCCCGACGAGACAGGGCGATCCGGGCTTGCGCCCGGTGCGGCCGCTACCGAGCGGCCTGGTGCGCAAATCGAGAAAAATGCACATCGAAAACCCAAAGGCGGAGTCGGCAGCCATTAAGAGGATATGAGGCTCCCAAACTCCTCGTTTTGTTCGACAAACGTCAGTCCGCTGCCGGCCTACGTCGTGCGTACAACGAGGGCGGGTTGAGGACATCAGCCCCACACAGCTCGGTAAACCGGTCAACAAACCGTTGCTCATCCGGCTCCGCGAAGATCGAGGCCCATTCATCGGGATTGGCGTGCGCCTTGACCCATACCTCGGCGTCATCTCCGACAGGCACATGCACGGGCCCATCTTCGGTTGCAGCCCTGAAGGTGGCTTCGGCAACTATTCCAGGCGGCGCGCCGCCTTCCATCTGCGCACCGAACGCGCGCATCAGACGTGCCCACGCCTGACTGTAGTCGTCCGGCACCTCGGGCGGGGTTTCTCCAGCTTTGCTCCAGATCGGCGTAAGGATAACCCCAGGCTCAACAGTGACGACGCGGACGCCCAGGGGACGCACTTCCATGGCCAGGGTTTCGGTCAAGGAGGCGAGCGCGAATTTTGTGGCGGTGTAGTAGCCGTGGCTTGGCAGTGTGACACGCCCCATCACCGACGTAATGTTTACAATCGCACCGGTGCGACGCTCGCGAAAAGAGGGCAACATGGCCTGCATCATGCGCACGGCGCCGAAAAAATTTGTCTCGAACAGGGCGCGGATACCTGCCATGGGCATCACCTCCACTGGTGCAGCGCCAGCGATCCCCGCATTGTTCACCAGCACGTCGACCGGTCCCACCTCCGCGACCGCCCGGAGCACAGAGGCATCATCATCCACGTCAAGCGCGATCGGTGTAAGGGGCAGTCCATCGGCCAGTGCCTTCTGCAGCCCTTCAGACGCGTCAGCATTGCGAGCACCAGCGTAGACGCGATAGCCCCGCCTCGCGAACAGCAGTGCAGTCTCAAGGCCGATCCCTGTGCTTGTGCCGGTAATCAGCGCAGATGGCATGTCTCTGTTCCTTGATCCGACATTTCCCATATGCCCGGACGGGTCGAGCATCTTGACTGGACAATAACTGCGCTTCCCAGCGGCGATCAATATCGACGGCCCCATAACTGCGCCGTTCGCCACGTGACTGGTGTGATGTGTTCGCCGTTCCGATGGGAATTCCACACTCTTGGCCGGCATCGGGGCGCAAAACGCTGTTCTGCGGGCATGATGGCGAATCTGCTACGCAGGCCTATCCTGTAGAGCAGTTCGGTTGGTGCGAAAAAATCAAGATTTATGAACGGTGAGCAGACGTAGCCGGCAGCAGGATGGCTCTTGTTCTGTTCGCGGTCCGTGGTTCCGTTCCCTCGGGATTGCTGCGAACCGAGGCTAGCAGTCCGGTATCGCCACTTGGCCGCTGGATGGTTCGTATCGCAAGGTTTGCGACATCCCTGGCGGTTTTTCATCGTAACGCGGAGCGTCATCCCGAATATCCAACCAGCCCATTCCACTCGACACACAAACATGCATCCGGGGCCGAAACCCCCCGGGGTCGTCAAGCGCTCCTACGTAAATTGCCCGCAGCTCAGGCCGAGCATCGCGAGTGAAGAACACCGGCGATGCACAGGTATCGCAAATGTGGCGCCAGGTCCGTGGTGAAAAACCGACTGCTCGAGTCTGTCCTCTGGTGACGACAAGCTGACTTGAGTTCAGGAACAACAACGCGGTGACGGGCGCTCCGGAGGCGCGTTGGCACATCCGGCAGTGACAGAGCAGACTGTTCGTGGGCTCCCCGTGCGCCTCGAACCGCACGGCACCGCACAGACAACCGCCTGTGGACAAACTGGTGTTGGCCATGATCGACCATCTCCTCAACGGATCGCAAGCCAGCCGAGACGGATGCGGACCGCGCAGCACCGTCCCGCTCTTTGAGCAGCACTGTCCCGCTCTTTGAGGAGTCAATGCCGGACAGCATAGGGTGGGCGCCGGGCTGATGCCCGGCGCTCAGGTTATTTCAGGTGTAAGATGGCTGTGCCTTCGTAGATGTTCGGAGCGCCGACGCCGGTGCTACCAGCGTTGGCGGCGATCCAGTCCCGGGCTTTCTGCACACTTTCGTCGGCGCCGGCTTTATCCTGGCAGACGGTCACGGAGTAGCCGCCGCCGTCGCCGCTGCGCACGAGGGTGTAGTTCACGAGCCCCTTCACAGTGCGGAGCAAGGCCTCGATGTCGGCCTTGCGTTTTTCCAGGGTGTCGAAGAGTTCTTTGGCGCCTTTGCCAGAATAGGCTCTGACGACGGTGTGCATCGTTGATCCTCCCTCATTGGTTCAATACAGTGAAGAGGCACGGCGGGGCTATTTTGGCGCAAGTCCGTCGTAGTCGCAAACTGCGGACGGACTCACGGAGGCCTGCGGCGTGAGCGGAACACGAATATCAATGCACTCACAGTGATCTTTGGCTGTGCGTTTTGCAAGACTTTCGGATTCCCCGGAAGATGTGACGGCTATGTCATCAAAAGCAAACTCAACAGCTCCAGCAGAAATCTCTGTAGCGGGGGGGGTCTGGCGGACGATAACGGGAAGGCTATATCCCGCCGCAGACCTGGGACGCCACTCAGAGCTTGGCGGCAGCCGCTTTGATACGGTTGACCATGTCGGTGCGGAACGCAATCACGTCCGACCAGCCCCAGGTCGTGGCGGTATGTCCCCCGTCGATGACCAGATCGTGCCCGCTGACAAAACCGGCTGCGTCGCTCGCGAGATAGAGGCAGCCACTGGCGATATCGTCTGTTACTCCGGCGCGTGGGATCGGCTGTACGCCATCGAACAGTTCCTTCACCACGTCCGCCACGCGGTCGGCCGCCGCGCCCTCGACACCCGCACTTTTGCCGAAAATACCCGTTACGATCGCGCCGGGAGAAATGCTGTTGACCCGCACGCCTTGTTCCCCGAGTTCCGCCGCCGCCGAACGCGTCAGCGCGTGCACCGCCCCCTTGGAGGCTGTGTAGGCATGACCCGAGAGGCCACCGCGAAGACCGGCCATGCTGGCGATGTTGACGATGCTGCCGGCTCGTTGCGACACCATGATCGGTGCGACGTGTTTGATTCCGAGGAAGACACCCCGAACATTTACCGCCATGACGCGATCAAAGTCGGCGAGGTCGACGTCAGCGATGCCAACCGTGGGGGAACCCGAACCAGCGTTGTTGATAAGGCAGTCGATCCGTTTGAAGCGCCCGACGGCGTAATCGACCATCGCCTTGACATCGGGTTCGCTTGCGACATCGGTCTTGATGAAGCTGACGCCGAGCCGCTTTTCGAGTGCGGCGCCTTCCTCCTGGCGGCGCGCCGCGACCACGACATGGGCGCCCTCCGCGACGAACACCTCGGCGATCCGTTCCCCGATCCCGCTTGTGCCCCCGGTCACGACGGCGACTTTTCCGCTCAGAACGCCCACTTCTTCATTCCTTCCAGGTTGTGCATGCGCCTGCCGCCACATGTTGCGGGAGCGACGACTGATGCACGAAGTGCCTCTCACGGCAAGGCGGCCAGCGCGATGTCCGAATGAGAGCATCCCACCATAGGAGGGTGACGCAAATATCAAGATTTATACACCAAGACCGGAGCCTTGAAATCATAGGGCTTTTCCGGTGCGGAAATGAGGTGCATAAATGAGCCATGAACTATGGCTACGCACGGGTTTGCACGGACGGGCAGAGCATCGCGGCGCAGGTCGCCCAGCTCAACCGCGCCGGATGCAAAAAGGTGTTCCGCGAGACGGCGAGCGGAGCCAAGACGGACCGCACCCAGCTTCGCAAGGTTCTGGCCGCCCTCGATGCCGGTGACGTGCTGGTGGTGACGCGGCTCGACCGTCTTGCGCGATCCACCCGCGACCTGTTGAACACCTTGGCCGCGATCACTGACCGCAAGGCGGGTTTCCGATCCCTTGGCGACGCATGGGCAGACACCACCACCCCGCACGGGAGGTTGATGCTCACCGTGCTGGGCGGACTGGCCGAGTTCGAGCGCGAGCTGATCCGCGCCCGCACAGCCGAAGGCCGCGCCCGCGCCATAGCGGCGGGTGCGAAGATGGGGCGACCGCCGAAACTCACCCCGCATCAGAGGAAGGAAGCACTGCGGCGTGTCGATGCGGGCGAGCGGATGCGCGACATCGCTCGCAGCTACAATGTCAGTCACAGCACGATTTCAAGGTTGGCCTCATGAATGCTCAGAGTGTTATAGATACGGAGATAGCGAACCTCCGCGCAGATATCGTCAAGACCGGCTACGTCACCGAGATGATCGCGACCGGCATCTTCGACAAAGCCGGATGGCAAAACTTCGATCATTCATATTTTCTCGACCGCGACGAGAATAAGGGCCGAGAGATCGACCTTCTTGCTATCTACTATCACACAGAAAGCAACGCCAAAAAGTCGCTTACAGTCGGGCTTGGCCTTTCCGTTGAAATCAAGAAAGCAACCAGCAAGCCTTGGATAGTGTTCACATCGCCGCTGACTTAATATGAAGAGATAGAATCTCTCTTCGACACCAGTCTAATCCGCCTGCACATTCAGGAAATTTGGTTCAAGCAGCTTTATGCCAATCATCCCGTTAAGAGTAGCGACCGCTTTGGACGTGTGTCGTATCAGGCTTATCAGAAGAAGTCGCAAGACGGTGATACCCGGAAAAAAGGAAACGACAAGCACCCAGAGGATCGGAGCATAGCACCAAATTTTTCTGCATTTGTGTCATCGTTCAAAGCGGCGACGGATATCTCGGCTTTCTTTCGTCAACGGAACACCGCCAACCTGCGTGACGACAAAGACCTTCGCACCTACGAGATCGGCATTGTTCATGGCCTGATCGTGGTAGACGGGAAGCTATTCGAAGCAAAGGTGTCGGATGAAGCGGAGCTTGAGATCACACCCACCTGTCACGTTCCCTACGTATTTAACTACACCTCCAAGGAGTATGGTGCGCGACGGATGCTGATCGACATTGTGACCCTAAACGAGCTTCCGAACTATCTGAGCACTCGGCAGACTTGGATCAGAGAGCGTGCTGAGTTTTGCTTAAAGGAACTATCTTAACATGTAGGATGCCCGCACGGCTCCGACTTACCATAAAGCGGCTTATCCGGCACACGATCGCATCGAGCAGTCAGGCGCGACTCGCACGTCCTGCGATCTGGCATAAATTCCTTGACACACTACCGCCTATGTGTTAGCAACGCTGACGATGACCAACGCGGACACCACCGCCGACCTGCCTCCCCAACCCGATCCCCCACAGGACCGGCCCACCAAACCCGTCCCGCCCAACATCGCCGACCTCCTCGTCATCGTCCGCATCCTGATCGGCTACGGCCTCCACCTCGCGAACACCCTCGAACGCCGAGCGGCCGGGCGCGGCTTCGCCACCATCGCGCAGTTCTTCGGCACCGCGCGCCTGCCCGCCATCCAGGCCCGGCTCGCCCGCGGCCTGCTGCGCGCCATGGCGCTGGAACAGGTGCTGCTCGCCCGCGCCGCCCGCGGCCGCGACCTGGTGTTCTACAAGCCCCGCGACCCGGATTACCGCCCGCCGCAACCGGCCCGCACGCAGGCGGCGCAGCAAGCCGCCGCGCCACCCCCGCCCCGGCCGGTCCACGGCCCCGACCCGGACGAACCGCCCGATCCCGACAACCTCCCCACCGTGGCGCAGCTCGCAGCGGAAATCCGCCGCCGCCCGATCGGCCGAGCGCTGGCGGAGATCTGCGCCGACCTCGGCATCTCGCCCAGCCTGTGCGACGGCAATCTCTGGTTCGACATCACCTGCGCGCTGATCCGCTACCGCGGCAACCTGCCGAAGCTGATGAAGCAGTTCCGTCGCCGCGAGATCCACTTCTGCGACACGGAAGCCGACCGCAACCCCGCGCTCGGCTGGCCGGAGCCCACCCGCCCCGGCATCCGCCGCGTCCTGGGCTTCTTCATCGGCGAACCCCCGCTCATCGGCGAACCCGGGGCCACGCCGCTCCCACCGCCCGCCCTGGCGCCGGCCGCCGCCACACGGCCGCCTTGACCGCACGCCCGCGCCCCCCGCACGCCCGCCCCCACGGGACCGGCCCCCAGCCGGCCCCGCCGCACGGATTCGCGCCGGCCGACGTGCCAGGCTGTCGCCCTCGCCGCGTTGGCCGAGTACGGCGAACAGCCACAGATCCCCCCCGACATGCTCGCATTCTCCGCGGATCAGGTGCTGGGCCCCTGGCTCCCGGACTGACCGCCCGCCCCGGCCCGCCCCGCTTGTCCCCCCGCCCGATCCGGCGTGAACTCGCGCCCGAACCAGCGAGGGGACGCCAGGCATGAGCACCGAACCCACCATCCCCAACGGCCGGCTGATGTATCAGACCGACATCTTCGAGGGCGGCCGCCTGCCTCGCCCCGCACGGCCGTCCGGCGGCACGGTGGAGGAACCCGCGCGCCGGATCCCGGTGTTCCGCACCTGCGACGTGCTGGTGGTGGGCGGCGGCCCGTCCGGCACCGCCGCCGCGGTCTCGGCCGCGCGCGGCGGCGCCGATGTGGTGCTGCTGGAGCGCGCCAACCACCTGGGCGGCCTGTCCACCGGCGGCCTGGTGATCTGGATCGACCGCATGACCGACTGGACCGGCGAGCCGGTGATCCGCGGCATCGCCACCGACCTGATCGCGCGCCTGCCCAAGGACGCCGTCGCCGGCCCGCCGCGCGGCCTGTGGGGCAACCGCGACGAGGCCACCGCCGCCTACTGGCGCGAGCGCACCGCGGCCTATCACGGCGTCGTCACCTGGTCCCCCACCATCGACCCCGAGCACCTGAAGCTGGCCAGCCAGGAGATCGTGCTGGAGCACAAGGTCCACCTGGTGTTCCACGCCTGGGGCGCCGCGCCGCTGATGCAGGACGGCCGCGTGACCGGCGCGATCTTCGAAAGCAAGCAGGGCCGCATGGCGGTGCGCGCCGCCGTCACCATCGACTGCACCGGCGACGGCGACCTGTTCCACCGCGCCGGCGCGGCCGAGGAAACCGACATCGACACCGGCGACATCCACCACTGCATGAACACCGCCTGGCTGTTCGGCGGCGTGGACATGCAGCGCTGGCTGGACTTCAAGACCAGACGCAAGGACGATTTCTCCGCCTTCATGCAGCGTGGCCGCGACGCCTGTGGCGGGCTGTTCGAGCGGCCGTTCGTGTCCTGGCGCAACGACGTCGCGCTGTTCATGGGGCCGCGGCTGGCCGGGTATTCCGCCGTGGATGTGCAGGACCAGACCGAGGTGGAGATCCGGTCCCACCGCCTGATGGCGCAGCACCTGGCGGTCTACCGCGCCCAGGCGCCGGGGTTCGAGAACGCCTTCCTGATGCTGTCCGCGCCGCAGATCGGCGTGCGGCACGCGCGCAGGCTGGTGGGCGTCACCCGCGTGAGCCGCGAGGACTGGATGGCCGGCCTGTCACGCGCGGACGAGATCGGCGTGTCGCCCTCGCTGTCGCCGAAATTCCCCAACGTCTCGGTGCCGTACGGCAGCCTGGTGCCGGCGCACCTGGACGGGTTGCTGGTGGCCGGACGGGCGATTTCCTGCGACGCGACCAGCCACTCCTTCCTGCGCGAGATCCCGCAGTGCTGGCTGACCGGCCAGGCGGCCGGCGCGGCGGCGGCCCTGGCCGCGGATGGCGGTGTGCAGCCGCGCGCGGTGCCGGTCGGCCGGCTGCAGGACGCGTTGCGGCGGCAAGGCGCCCTGGTGCGCACCCCGGCGGAGGCAGCCGTGGCGGAGTAGCGGCGGCCGGTGTGGAACGCATCGTTCGGCTTACCAACCGCAACGTGATGATCGAGAGATTGGGCGCCATTCGGTCCGGTCATGGTGATCATGAGGGGGCGCCAGCGAAGCATACGACGTCAGGGCGGGCACAGCGGGAAAAGTTGACGCCCACTGCCGTGGCCCTATCCTCCGCAACCAGGAGGAGACCGCACACGTGACAACTCCCGCCCCAGGCGCGATCGACTGCGACATCCATCCGGCGCTGCCGAACATGCAGGCGCTGGTCCCCTATCTGGACGAATACTGGCGCGCCCATGTGCAGATGCGCGGCCTGGATCGCGACAACTACACCGCCAGCGCCTTCCCGCCGAACGCGCCGATCAACGCCCGCCCCGACTGGAAGCCCGCCAAGGGCAACGCCGGCACCGACTTCGCCACGCTGAAGGCGCAGGCACTGGACGCGTTCCAGACGCGCTACGCGATCTGCAACGTGCTGCACGGCTCCCCGACCGTGTTCAGCGAGGACCTGGCCGCCGCGTTCTGCCGAGCGATCAATGACTGGGTGGCGCGGGAGTGGCTGGACAAGGATGACAGGCTGCGGGCCTCCATCGTCGTGCCGATGCACAGCCCGGAACTGGCGGCGAAGGAAGTGGAACGCGTCGCCGCCGATCCGCGCTTCGTGCAGGTGCTGGTCTGGGAACTGCAGGAACTGCCGCTGGGCCGGCGCATGCACTGGCCGCTGTACCGCGTCGCGGAGCAACTGGACCTGCCGATCGGCATCCACGCCGGCAGCAGCTACCGCCATCCGCCCACCAACCTCGGCTGGCCGTCCTATTACCTGGAGGACTACGTCTCCTGGTCCACCGGGTTCGCCGGCGTGCTGAACAGCCTGATCGCCGAGGGCGTGTTCGTCGAGTTCCCCCGCCTGAAGGTGGTGCTGATGGAATCCGGCGTCACCTGGCTGCCCGGCTGGATGTGGCGCGCCAACAAGACCTGGCGCGGCGTGCGGGCCGAGGTGCCGTGGCTGGAGAAATCCCCCGCCGACTACGCGCGCGAACATGTGCGCCTGACGGTGCAGCCGTTCGACGCCCCGCCCCGCCCCGACCAGTTGCAGCGCATCATCGAGGAGATCGGGTCCGACGAGATGCTGCTGTTCTCCACCGACTATCCGCACTGGCACTATGACGGCACGGACGCGTTACCGGACGGTCTGCCCGCGCACCTGATGCGGAAGCTGCTGGTGGACAATGCGCTGAACACATACTCGCGGCTCACACGCTGACTGGAGGAATCCGATGAACGTTACCGTTGCGGATCGCCGACCCGACACCAGCTCCCAGACGCAACTCGGCATCGTCGATTGCGACGTGCATCCGTACACCAAGTCGCCCGCCGACCTGGACCAGTTCCTGCCGGAGCGCTGGCGCAGGCATCGCCAGGAAATCGGGGCACGCTCGCGCGCGCCGTTCTCCAGCGCGCCGAACTATCCGCGGATGTCGCCGTTCACCGGCATGCGGGTGGATTCCTATCCGCAGGACGGCACGCATCCGGGCAGCGACCTGCAGATGATGCGCGAGCAACTGCTCGACCTCTTCAACGTCTCCCACGGCCTGATGATGCCGCTGCTGGGCCGCGGCTCCGACGAGCGCAACGTGGAGTTCGGCGCGGCGATGGCCAGCGCGGCGAATGACTGGGAAGCGCAGGTGTGGTGCGACGCGGAGCCGCGGCTGAAGGCTGGCGTGCAGATCCCGCTGGAATACACCGAAGCCGCGATCAAGGAGATCGAGAAGCGCGCCGGCGACCGCCGCTTCACCCACGTGATGATCCCGCCGCGCGGGCTGGAGCCGCTGGGCCGCCGCCGCTACTGGCCGATCCTGGAAGCCTGTGCCGCAAACGGCTTCTCCATCGCGCTGCACCTGGGCGGCACCAGCGGGCATCCGTCCACCGGCGGCGGCTGGCCGTCCTTCTACCATGAGGAACATCCGTCCTATCCGCAGAGCAAGGAAGCGCTGGTCACCTCGCTGGTGATCGAGGGCGTGTTCGAGCACATCCCCAACCTGCGCGTCGCGCTGGTGGAAGGCGGGTTCGCCTGGATTCCGGCACTGAGCTGGCGGCTGGACAAGCACTACAAGCGAATGCACGCGGAAGTGCCGCACCTGAAGCGGCTGCCGTCGGAATACATCCGCTCCAACATCTGGGTGACGACCCAGCCGATCGAGGAACCGGAGCGGCCGGAGGACCTGCTGGCCACCTGCGAGTGGATCGGCTGGGACCGCATCATGTTCTCCACCGACTATCCGCACTGGGACCAGGACGATCCGCGCTACGCCTTCAAGGTGAAGCTGCCGGAGCGGGAGAAGCAGATGATCTTCCGCGACAATGCCCTGGCGTTCTATGGGCTGGCATAGCCTGGCGTCGTGGCGGGCGAAGGCCCGCCACCGACGACTTTTTTGCGTGAACGTCGGGAAAGTCGTGGATGGCGGACCTGCGCCCGCCATGACGTGGGTCGGCGGCCCCGCCACTCGGCCCAACGCCGCCGCCGCCCGGCCCGACCCGCTGGAGACCACCGCCTGATGTCCCGCCACGTCGTCGCCACCGTCGGCGAAATCGCCCCCGGCGCCTGCAAGATCGTCTCCGTCGCCGGCCGGGAGATCGGCGTGTTCAACATCCGCGACGAATACTACGCGCTGATCAACCGCTGCCCGCATGAAGGCGCCGCGCTGTGCCAGGGGCATGGTGCTTGCCCGCTTCACCTCCGACCGTCCGGGCGAATACCGCCTGACGCAGCGTGGCGAGATGCTGCGCTGCCCGTGGCACGGCTGGGAATTCGACATCAAGACCGGCCAGTCCTGGTGCCATCCGGAGAGTGTGAAGGCGCGCAGCTACCCGGTGGAGGTCGTCCCCGGCGAAACGCTGGCCAAGGGCCCGTTCGTCGCCGAGACCGTGCCGGTCAGCGTCGATCGGAACTACATCGTGGTCGAGCTGTAGGCCGCCACGCGACTCAGCAACTGGGAGAACGTCATGCCGGACCAGACACTGCGCGACAAAGGCCGCGCCATGCGCCGCACGCTGATGGGCGACAAATTCGCCAGCAATCTGGACAGCTCGGTCTATTCCGACCCGATCATGGAGAAGTTCGCCGAAGTCACCCAGGAAGTGATCTTCGGCTCGCTGTGGACGCGCCCGGGGCTGGACCTGAAGACCCGCGCGATGATCTGCGTGATCTCCGACACCGCCACCGGCCGCACGCCGGAGCTGAAGCTGCATATCCGTTTCGCGCGTAACCAGGGCTGGACCGAGGACGAACTCGCCGAGGCGCTGATCCACCTGGTGGGCTATGTCGGCGCTCCGCTGGTGCGGGAGGCGCTGCTGACCGCCAAGGAAGTGTTCGAGGAAATGCGCGCCGAGGACTGACCGCCCGGCGCGGGCCGGCTTCCCCTGGGCTGGATTCCCTTGGGCCGGCTTCCCCTGGGCCGGATTCCCCTGGGCCGGATTCCGTGGGCCGGCGCGCGACGCGGGCCGCATCAGCGGTCCGCGATCGCGGTTTCGGAATCCGGCTGCATGACGAAGATCAGCACGGCAAGCACGGTGATATAGAACCGGAAGGCCGGTTGCTGGCCGTTCCAGGTGGCGGACTGCCACATGGCGAACCACTCGCCGCCCACCACCATGAACCCCGTGAACCACACCAGGAACGCCATCGCCGCACCCAGGGCGGTGTAGCGCTTGGCCCGCTGGAAGATGGCGGCGTCGGCCCGCAGCGCCCGCAGCAGCGCGACGGTGGCGGTGGCAAACAGCGCAAAGGTCAGGGCTTCGCCCAGGATGATCAGGCCGTAGGCCAGGTGCCACAGGGTGGGCTGCGTGATGGCGCGGCCGCGCAGCGTATTGCCGGGGAAGGTCGTGTCCATGCTCAGGACATGGCGGACGAACTGGAAATTCGAGTCGTAGTCGATCAGGTTGTCATACGTGATGATGAACGCGAACGCGGCCAACGAGCCGACCATCACGATCTTTGCGATGCGCGTTGCCATCATGATCGGTCGCACTCCCTGTGGCAGGTGAACGGCATACCGGCAGTACCCGCGGTATTTACCACGGATACCATCCGGCGCGGATTTTGGGGGCGAAGGCGCGTTCGCCGTCATGGCCCGGGGGAAGGACGCCTGCGTGATCAGGGCGGTCGGGTGGGCGCTGGTTGCAATGGCGGAAGGATGGGCAGCGGGGAGGATCCGGGGAAGGGCATCACCGGAGTCTCGCCGATGAAGAAGCCGAGCATGCGGCGGTTGCCGTCGCGGGTGCGCTCCGGCCAGCCGAGGGCGGGGTTGCGGTCGGCCTCCGTGTTGCAGAAGACGACCTCGCGGCGGCGGAATTCCTTCATGAGCCGGGGAAGGTTGCCGCGATACCACATGATGGCGCAGGACACTGCGAGCCAGACCCGGCCCTCGCACAGGCTGGGGGAGACGCCGAGGTCGCTGCAGATATCGGCGAGCGCTCGGCCGACCGGCCGACGCCGGATGTCTGCTTCAAGCTGGTCCAGCGTCGGAAGCCTCGCGGGATCGGGCACTTCGTCCGGATCGGCGCGCCGGACCGGGCGCGGCTGCGGGCGCTCCGGCATGGCGGCGGACACCGCGGCCTGGAGGTGGGCCGGCGGCGTAGCCCGGGGTGTGGCCTTGCGGGGCTTGTAGAAGACAAGGTCGCGGCCACGCGCGGCGCGGGCCAGCAGCACGCGTTCCAACGCCATGGCGCGCAGCAGGCCGCGGGCGAGCCGGTTGCGGATCGCCGCCACCCGCGCGGTGCCGAAGAACTGCGCAACAACCGCGAAGCCGCGGGCAGCCGCGCGGTGCTCGAGCGTTTCCGCCAGGTGCAGGCCATAGCCGATCAGGACGTGAAGAATGGCCAGCAGGTCGGCGATGTTCTGCGGGACGGGCTTGCCGGGCCGATCCTGTGTGGGATCGGGCGGGGAAGAAAGTCCGGCAGTGGCTTCCGCGCTGCTCATGGTCGTCTTATACTAACTAACATGAACGGCAAAGTCAAGATTTCTGCGCCGCTCCCTGATCCGCGACACCGGGCGCGACCGGAATGAGGCCGCTGCGTCCCATGGGCATGAACGTAGGCAAGCAAGCCTCGATGGATGGTGTCATGGCCGAGCCTGACCCGGCCATCTACGCCGTAACGATCGGGCCGGCCTGTCTGGGCACACGCCCGCGACGGTTAGGGCCGCGGTCGGGAGTCAGCGATTGCGCGGGCGATTGCCGGGCCGCAAGTTCACAAGCCCGGTGTCAGGAACGCGGCTCAAACGATGCCCGCTTGCCGTCACAATCGCCCGAACTGCCGCGCAGCAACGACGTAACGCAATGGACCGAAGCCCGCTTCCATCGCCACGCAGCGGCAAACCCCCGCCGCCCCGCCAACGAACTCAACGCACCAGCGCGATCTCGGTCGGCCGCCAGCTCTTGTCGAAGAACGACGGCAGCGGGCTGTAGAGACGCAGAATGGTGAACCAGCCCTTGCCCGGTATGGTCTGGATCCAGTTGCCGCGCGCCACGCCGTCCGGCTGCTGCGGACCGAACCAGACGGTCGTGGAGCCATCGGCGTCCTGTTTGGCGGCGGGCGACGGATAGCCCTGGCTGCCCGCACGCGGATACTTCTGTGGGGTCTGCAGCATCGAGCGGCTCTGGTTGTCATAGACGGTCAGCGACCAGAACGCCGCCGCGGGAATGTCTTTGGGCAGCGTCACCTTGTAGGTCCTGCCGCCGTCGAACGGATGGCCGTCCTTGTCCAGGAAACCCATCAGGTACTGCGAGCCGACACCGGGAATGCGCATGATCATGCCCGGAGAGTCCGAGCGTGTATGCGTAGTAGAAGGCGGTCCGCGAATCGAGCGTGCGCGCGCCCGTCGGCGGCAGCGGCCTGAACATGCCCTTTTCGAACAGAGGCGGCGGCGTTTCGAAGAACGCGCCCCCCTGGAACAGCATGTTGCCCCAATGGGAGCCGGAATAGTACGCCCAGTCCGGATGGGCCACGCCGTAGCGCCAGTTCAGCACCCGTCCGGCAGCATTGCCGACCGCCGCCGCATCGGTGAGGATCCTGCGCATCCGGGCGTCCGGCGCGAACGTCTTTCCCTTCACGATTCCCATGGCAGCCAGTTGCCCGGCCAGCTCGACGTCGTAGCTGGTCGCCGGCTCCTGCTGGACATTGTCGTTGATCATCTCGAAGAACGTGTAGTCGCTCGGCGGGATCGTGTTGAAAGACCGACCACTTGCCTCGATGAACTTCGTCGGGGGGATCTTCGGTTCCCCGGCGAGCCTGACCTTGCCCGTCAGCGCCTCGGCGATACTGGTGCCCCAACTGCCCGGCACGTAGGGGTAGATCTTCATGTGGGCCTTGATGTTCTCGACGGCCGGCTGCGGATCGCCGTTCACCAGGAACGCCCGCGCGGCATAAAGCACGTAGTTGGTCTTCGAATGCGCGATGAAATAGCCGCCCTCGGGCAGCGGCCCGTCATAGCCCGGCGGCACGATCAGGTACTTGCCGCCGAGGCCGCGGTCGGGTCCGGGGCGCCCGATATCGATGACCCAGGAAAACCACATGTCATTGATGGTGCCGAGGCCCTCCGGCGGCTGTTCGATGACCATCGGCCCTTTCGTCAGGTCCACGACCGAAAGGTAATAGACCGTATCGGCGTTGGCGGTGAGGAACAGCGAGTTCGAGTCCATCAGCCTGGAGAAGATCACCACGTCGTTGAACGCAGCGCCGATGCTTGTGAACCCCTTGAGAATCGCGTAGGCGGAGGCGCCACGGAAGCTGTTGTTGAACACGTTCAGTGCGGCCGTGAACGCCAGCGTGTCGGACACCTTCTCGGCAGTCGCGACGGTCGGCGCGCCGGACCCGAATTCGAGTGTTCCGATCCGGGTCTCGACCTTGTCCGGCGTGGTGAGCGATGGCGGGATCGGCGTCTGGGCGGCGGCGATCCCCGGCGGCGCCAACAGGGCGGAGACTGCCGCAAGGCCAAATGCAACATACGGCTTCATTGTGCGTATCCCCTCTTACGCGGCCCGAAAATCCCGGGCCGGACCAGTGAGCCAACGATGATTGGGCCATCTCTTCCGGCGCCCGAGCCGGCCGTCGCGCGCCCCGAGGTGCAAGGCGCGGAAACGGTCGCCTGTGCGTTGCCTGAAACAGTTGTGATTGCGCCCGTCGAAACCGGAAGACAGCAGAGCAGAAACCGCCAGTGCGGCCTCATGTCTTGCCTCGTTCAGAGTCGGATCTGGCAGCGCGGCCGCGCCCGGCACAAACCGCGTGCGTGAACCGTCGGCGAGGTTGCATGTTTGCGCCTTCCTTCGGATCAAGGCAGTGGGTGCGCCGACAGGTACGCGGTCTGACGTGGAGGGTGGCTTAACCTCCCGGTGCGGGAGGAGCTATGCAGTTTCGGCAATGTGCCGTGGTTTGGTCGCCCGGACATTCGACGGAGTGCTGCCAGCCCGCACATGGCTCGACCGTTGGGCCACCGTCACGGTCGCCGAAGGCCGGCTATCGAGGACACGTTCCCATCGCGTCCGTGAAAGCACGTGGACGCCCGGACAAGCGCCTTCCCTGCCCTGGCAGATATACTATTCGTCTTATATCAATTTTCCTGGCCAAACCGTCCAGGCTCTGCCATACTCGCCCCGCTCCCCAAACTGCGGTCGCTGCGGACCGCGTCTGAGAGCTCATCGTGCGCCTCCCAAGGCCTCTCCCGGCATGTTCGGGAGAGGCTTTCTTTGTGTCCGCCCGCCCGCAACACACGGGTTCTTCGACCGTCAGGCGGCGGTCCGCGCGCCGGGGGGTGTTGCACAAGCCCGCCGGAAGGTCCGCAATACCAGCCATGGCTTCCGCGCACCGCCCGGTGCCGCCAACAAGGGAGAACGTCCGATGTACGACCTGCACTACTGGCCGACGCCGAACGGCAAGAAAGTCTCCATCCTGCTGGAGGAACTCGGCGTCCCCTACACCGTCGTACCCTGCAATATCGGCCGCGGCGACCAGTTCACGCCCGCATTCCTCGACATGAACCCCAACCACCGCATGCCGGTGCTGGTCGATCGCAACCCGGCCGATGGCGGCGACCCGCTGGTGCTGTTCGAGTCCGGCGCCATCATGCTGTACGTCGCGGAAAAGGAAGGCCGCTTCTACCCGCAGGATACGCGCGGCAAATACGCCGTCACCCAGTGGCTGATCTGGCAGATGGCCAACCAGGGCCCCAAGCTGGGCGAATGCGGCCACTTCCGCCGGCTGGGCGACAAGCAGGGCGACCAGGGCTATGCGGTGCGCCGCTTCACCGATGAAGCCAACCGGCTGTACGGCGTGCTGAACAACCGGCTCTACAAAAGCCGTTACGTCGCCGGCGACGAGTACACGATCGCCGACATGATCTGCTATCCGTGGACGGTGAACT
This sequence comes from uncultured Alphaproteobacteria bacterium, assembly GCA_963721065.1. GTDB lineage: Bacteria > Pseudomonadota > Alphaproteobacteria > Acetobacterales > Acetobacteraceae > CAWBLP01. The sequence goes on along the minus strand of CAVRHO010000002.1, from coordinate 302,583 downwards.
GGAAAAACCAGGGCCAGGACATCGACGAATTCAAGCACTTCAAGCGCTGGTTCGAGGAGGTCGGCGCCCGTCCCGCGGTGCAGCGCGGCCTGGCGGTGGGTGCCAACCTGTCGGAAGACCCGTCCAAGCTGCCGCCGGAGGAACAGGAACGCCGCGCCAAACTGCTCTACAACCAGCGCGCCCGCCCGGTGCCGGCATAGCACCCCGCCGACGCGACGCCCCGCTCATGCTACGCTGACCGCAGCCGTCGCGTCGCACGCAAGCCAGGTCCGTGGCCGGTCTGCCTGCGAAGACCGGCCATGAAACCAGTCGGCCCCCGCCACGCCAAACGACACGGAGTCCCCGCATGAAGCTCGGCCTGTCCATCGGCTATTCCGCCGCCCATCTCGACCTTCCCGTCGCCCTGGTGCAGCAGGCCGAACAGCTCGGCTACGACTTCGTCTGGAGCGCCGAGGCCTACGGCTCCGACGCCGTCACCCCACTGGCGTATCTTGCCGCGGTGACGAAGCGCATCCGCCTGGGCACCGGCATCATGCAGATCGCCGCCCGCACGCCGGCCAATGCCGCGATGTGTGCCGGCACGGTGGATGCGCTGGCCGGCGGCGGTCGTTTCATTGCGGGCCTGGGCGTCTCCGGACCGCAGATCGTCGAAGGCTGGTACGGCGAACCCTGGGGCCGGCCGTACTACCGGCTGCGCGACTATGTCGCCATCATGCGCAAGATCTTCAAACGCGAGGAACCGGTCACGCATGAAGGCCGCGAGATCAGCCTGCCCTACACCGGCGACGGCGCCGCCGGCGTGGGCAAGCCGCTGAAATCCATCCTGCACATGAATCCGGACATCCCCATCTACCTGGCCACCGGCAGCGAAAGCACCGTGAAGCTGACTGCGGAAATCGCCGATGGCTGGCTGCCGATGGGGTTCTTCCCCGGTGCCATGGAAGGCTACCGCCCGTGGCTGGAGGAAGGCTTCCGCCGCGCCGGCAACGGCAAGTCGCTGCGCGATTTCGAAATCCAGGCCTCCGTGCACGTCCACGTCAGCGATGACGTGAAAGGCGCGCTCGCCGCGCTGAAACCGGAAGTGGCGCTGTATGTCGGCGGCATGGGCCACCGCAACAAGAACTTCCACAAGGACATGATGATCCGCCACGGTTTTGGCGATGCCGCGGACCGCATCCAGGAACTCTATCTGGCGCACCGCAAGGAAGAAGCCACCGCCGCTGTGCCCGACGAGTGGGTGGACCTGAAATCGCTGGTCGGCCCGGCGGACCGCATCAGGCAGCGCTATCGCGCCTGGGAGGAAAGCGGCGCCACCAGCCTGACCGTGCGCTCCCGCCAGCCGGAAGCGGTCGCGGTGATGGCGGACGCCGCGCGACTGAACCGCTGAACACACGGGAGGAAACCATGCGTTTCAAGGACAAGGTAGCGCTGATCACCGCGGTCGGCAGCGGCATCGGCCGGGCAACGGCGGAAATCATGGCGGCGGAAGGCGCGGTGATCGTCGGCGTGGACAACGATCCGCAGCGCCTGGACATGGCCGTGGAGGCGCTGAACATGAGCGGCGGCCGCGCCCGCGGCTTCTGCATCGATGCGCTGAACCAGGCGGAGGTGGATGATGCGGTGGCGCGCACCGCGAAGGATGTCGGCATCGACATCCTGGTGAACGCGGTCGGCGGCAGCACGATCATTCCGAAACCGTCGGCGCTGGTGGAGGAGCACTCGCTGGACGACTGGCAGCGCATCATCAACTTCAACCTGAACGGCACGTTCCTGTTCACCCATGCCGTCGTGCCGGTGATGAAGCAGCAGCGGCACGGCAAGATCGTGAACCTGGCCTCGATCGCCGGTCGCGGCATGAGCGTGGCGAGCGGTTCGGCCTATGCGGCGGCCAAGGGCGGCATCATCGCCTTCACCCGCAAGCTGTCGTACGAGCTGGGACCATTCGGCATCACCATCAACGCGATCGCGCCCAGCCTGACGCTGACCGAACGCATCCGCCCGCACTGGAACCAGCGCTCGCCGGAAGCGCAGGCCGTGCAACTGGAAAACACCCCGCTGCGGCGTGTGGCGGAAGCGTCGGACCAGGCGAAGGTGATCTGCTTCCTGGCGTCATCCGATGCGGATTTCGTTACCGGGCTGACGATCGACGTGACAGGCGGACAGTAGGCGGGGGTACTCAGTCGCCCCATCGGCCTCGGAATGGTGCGGACGAGCACCGCCCCTCCGCGTCATGGCCGGGCTCGACCCGGCCATCTACCCCCGACAGAGCGTGCACGCGGCAATCAGACCCGATCGTTCCGGTGTCGATGGCCGGGTCAAGCCCGGCCATGACATGAGGGGCACTGGCCATGACAGGAGGGGCACTGGCCATGACAGGAGGGGCACCGCCACGACCTGGGGGCACCGGCCATGGCATGCCGGCGATGACATGAAGGATCGGTGGCGCCCCGCCGGTTGCGACGCGTATGGGACTACGCGGTAAACCGCGGCAGCTTTTCCGCCAGTTCGTTGTACGCGTCCTCGTCCGTCCGGTCATACCGCAGCGGGGTCACCACGATCTTCCCCGCCCGCATCGCGTCGTAGTCGCTCTCCGGTCCCTGCACCCGGTCGCCGCGGCGGAAGTTCAGCCAGTGATAGGCCATGCCGCGCGGATCGACCCGCGTGTCCACGATCATGCCCGCGACCATCCCCACACCCTGCCGAGCGAGTGTGATCGGCCCGCACTCGGCCGCGGGGAGCGGCGGGAAGTTGACGTTCAGGCAGGCGTCCTTGCTCCACCCCATCTCCAGCAGCCGCCGCACCACACCGACGCCCAGCGTGCGCGACGCGCTCCAGTCGGGATTGTTGCGGTCACGATAGGCCTGGCTCAGCGCGATCGACGGCACGCCCAGCAGCATCCCGGTCATCGCCCCGCCGACCGTGCCGGAGAACACCGTCTCCATCCCCAGGTTCAGCCCGCGATTCACGCCGGACAGCAGCAACTGCGGCGGCGCGTCCTTCATCAGGTGAGAGATCCCCATCACCGCGCAGTCCCCCGGCGTGCCGGTTACGCCGAACCGCCGTTCACCGTGTTTGCTGACGCGCAGCGCGTGGTGCAGCGAGATGGCGTGCGACACGCCGCTCTGGTCGTGTTCCGGCGCCACCACCCACACTTCACGTGCCAGTTCGGCGGCGATCTGTTCCAGCACCGCCAGGCCCGGTGCGTCGATGCCATCGTCATTGGTCAGCAGGATTCGGTCCAGCACACCGGCCACTCCACTTTGTTCCCATCCTGTTTGGCGGTTCGGCGGCGCGGCGTCCAGAGACGGTTGCGCGTCGCGGGGCCCCGGCCCAGCATTCCCGGGGATGGAGGGAACGGCCATGCAGATCATCGATGCTCAGGTGCATATCTGGGGCAGCGGCACGCCCAGCGCGCATCACCGGCAGGTGTCGCGCTTCACGGCGGAGGAACTGATCGGCGAAATGAATGCCGCCGGCGTGGATGGCGCGGTGCTGCATCCGCCCAGTTGGGATCCGGGCTCCAACGAAATGGCGGTGGAGGCGGCACGGACCTACCCCGACAAATTCTGCATCCTGGGCTGGTTCCCGCTGGACCGGCCGGAAAGCCACGCGCTGGTGGACACGTGGAAGCAGCGCCCCGGCATGCTGGGCCTGCGCTGGTCGCTGACGCGGCCGGGGCAGGAGACGTGGCACGCCGACGGCACGATGGACTGGATCTGGCCGGCGGCCGAACGTGCGGGGCTGCCGGTCGCCACGATGGCCGGGCGGTTCCTGCCGCTGTTCGGGCAGATCGCCGAACGCCACCCGCACCTGAAGCTGATCGTGGATCACCTGGGGCTGGTGCGGTCGGCGAAGGACGCGGCGGCATTTGCGCAGCTGGACCAGTTGCTGGCGCTGGCGAGGTATCCGAACGTGGCGATCAAGGCGACCGGTGCGCCGGGCTATTCCAGCGGGCCGTATCCGTTCCGCAGCGTGCATGACGGGCTGCACCGAATCTTCGACGCGTTCGGCCCGCAGCGCTTCTTCTGGGGCACCGACATCACGCGCATGCCGTGCAGCTATCGCCAGTGTGTGACGATGTTCACCGAGGAACTGCCGTGGCTGAAGGGCCGGGACCTGGAACTGGTGATGGGCCAGGGCGTGCGTGACTGGCTGGGCTGGCGGTAGCGGGCCGCGGCAGTCCCAACGCCTGACACGAAGCGCACGGGTGCGGGACACGGAGACGGGCACGGGCACGGACACGGACACGAGCAGGGACACGGGCACGGACACGGGCACGGGCACGGGCACGGGCACGGGCACGGGGCGCAGGTCAGGCGTGGCTGAGCGGCGATCGCGCGTACCACGTCGTGGCGGGCGAAGGCCCGCCACCCACGGCTTTGTCATGCCAGGCAGCGCCGCCCACAATGCAGCACTGAATCCTGCACCGCGGCGGGCGATGCGTTCCGCATGACGCAGGCGTGGGTGGCGGGCCTTCGCCCACCACGACGTGGTTGGTTTCGCCTGCAGCCAACTCCGCTGCTTCAACGGCACACGACACCCGCCAACGGGCAACGGCAACGGGCAACGGGCAACGGGCAACGGGCAACGGGCAACGGGCAACGGGCAACGGGCAACGGGCAACCATGTTTGATGCGAGGCCGCTCATCCAACACCATGGCCGACACGGATCACGGCACGAAACGCCCGCCCAGCGCCCTACCCCATCCGCCGCACGAACCGCCCGTCACCCGGCTTCGACAGCACCTGCGCACCATCCCAGATCAGGCGCCCGCGCAGCCACGTCGCCGCCACGCGCGCCCGCATCCGGCGCCCGTGATACGCCGACCACCGCATCTCCGGCCGGTCCACGATCCGCGCCTGGTCGAAGGTGAAATCCCCAGGCTCCAGCACCAGCAGATCCGCGTCGGAGCCCACCCGGATCGCCCCTTTCTTCGGCCACAGCCCATGCATCTGCGCACTCCGTTCGGCGCAGTACGTGGCCATCAGCGTCGGTGACAGCCCACGCTCCTCCAGCAACGAGAACATCAGCGGCGCGAAGCTCTGCAGCCCGGTCAGCCCGGCCCCGCAGGCGAAGATATCCGGCAGCGTCTTGCGCTCGATCGGCCAGGGCGCGTGATCCGTGGACACATACGCGATCTTGTCGGCCAGCAGGGACGCCCACATGCGCTCCACCTCGGCCGCGGTGCGGAACGGCGGGTTGCATTTGCCCAGGCCGGCCAAACGGACAATGTCGTCCTCTGTCATGCACAGATACTGGATGCACGCCTCGCCGGTGGTGGTCGCCCCCATGCCGCGGAACGCCTCCGCCAGTTCGAAGCCCCGCGCGATGGACGAATGCGCGATATGCACATGCGCGCCGGTTTCCAGCGCCATCTCGAAGATTTCCAGGTCCGCCAGGCTCTCGGCCAGCGGCGGACGGGTGCGGCAGTGCATGATCGGCTCACTGTTGCCCGCCGCGCGCGCCTGCGCGGTGAGCATCTCCACCAGCTCCTGGTCCTCGTTATGGATCGCCACCGGCAGCCCGGTCTGCGCGATGGCGCGGAATGCCGCCAGCATGGTGGGATGGTCGATGCGCGGGAACCGCACCGCGTCGTACTCGTAAGTGGACAGCTTGAAGGCGGAGATCCCGCCCGCCGCCAGCCCCGGAATCGCATCCACCCCGCCCTGCTTCCGGATGGTGCCATACAGCGCCATGTCCACGTGCGACGTGCGTTCCACCCAGCCGATCTTGTCTTCCAGCACCGCCGCATCGGTCACCGGCTGCGGCACGTCGTACGGCATGTCGCAGCACGTCGTCACGCCGCCGGCCGCGGCACAGCGCGTCGCGCTCTCAATTCCCGGCCAGCCGGTGGACGAGGAGGTGTGCATGTGCCCGTCCACCAGGCCCGGCAGGATCAGCCGGCCGCCGTGGTCGATCGTTTCCGCCGCGGGCGGCAGGGCGCCCTCACCGATCGCCGCGATCGTCTCGCCGCGAATCGCGACGTAGCCCTGGGGCAGGATGGTGTCGGCGGTCACAACCGTGCCGGCGATCACCCGATCGAATGGTGCTGACACTTATATAAAGACATCCCTGTTTACGCCGGCCGCGCTTGCCGTTGCGCCGGCACACTCTTACGAAGACCGCGCAAGGCTAGACCGCGCGGGTCCGGCAGCCAATCCTGCCGCTCCGCGCCCAGCGGAGGAAGGTATGATACTGCACGACGTCAGGGTTCATCCATCGAAGGACAATCTGCCGCGCGAGGACCAGCTCGCGTGGAAAATCGCCCAGGTCGCCGCCGACCGGGTGGCCGTGGAACGCGACGTGACGGCGATGATCATCAATCGCATCATCGACAACGCCGCCGTGGCCATGGCTTCGGTGAACCGCCACCCGATCGTTTCAGCCCGCGACATGGCGCTGGGGCATCCGCTGAAAGGCGGCGCCACGCTGTTCGGTGTGTCCAACAGCAAGGGCTTCAGCCCGGAATGGGCGGCCTGGGCGAACGGCACCGCGGTGCGCGAGCTGGACATGCACGACACGTTCCTGGCCGCCGACTACTCGCACCCCGGCGACAACATCCCGCCGATCCTGGCGGTGGCGCAGACCATGGAGTGCTCGGGCCGCGACCTGATCCGCGGCATCGCCACCGGGTATGAGATCCATATCGACCTGGTGCGCGCCATCTGCCTGCACGCGCACAAGATTGACCACATCATGCATTTGTGTCCGGCCCAGGCCGCCGGCATCGGTGCGATGCTGAAACTGAAGCCCGACGTGATCTACCAGGCGGTGCAGCAGGCGGTGCATGTCAGCGTCACCACCCGCCAGTCACGCAAAGGCGAGATCAGCTCCTGGAAAGCCTATGCCCCGGCGCATGCCGGCAAGCTGGCGATCGAAGCGGTGGACCGCGTGATGCGCGGCGAAGGCGCGCCCAGCCCGATCTACGAAGGCGAGGACAGCGTCATTGCCTGGGTGCTGGACGGACCGGACGCGCACTACCAGGTGCCGCTGCCGGCCAAGGGCGAGCCGAAGCGCGCGATCATGGACAGCTACACCAAGGAACACAGTGCCGAGTACCAGTCGCAGGCACTGATCGACCTGGCGTTCCGCATGCGCGAGCAGATCGAGGACCTGGAGAAGATCCGCAGGATCGTCATCCACACCAGCCACCACACGCACTACGTGATCGGCACCGGCGCCAACGATCCGCAGAAGATGGACCCGAAGGCCAGCCGCGAAACGCTGGACCATTCGATCATGTATATCTTCGCGGTAGCGCTGCAGGACGGCACCTGGCACCACGTGGACAGCTACGCGCCACGCCGCGCCGGCCGGGCCGATACGGTTCGGCTGTGGCATAAGATCGAAACCCAGGAGGATCCCGAGTGGACGCGCCGCTACCGCTCCACCGATCCGAACGAGCTGGCGTTCGGCGGCCGCGTGGAAATCACCATGGAAGACGGCAGCACCATCGTCGATGAGCTGGCGATGGCGAATGCGCACCCGCTGGGCGCCCGGCCGTTTGCACGCGAAGACTACATCCGCAAGTTCCGCACGCTGACCGACGGCATCGTCAGCGCGCGCGAAGCGAACCGCTTCCTGGAAGTGGTGCAGGACCTGCCGCGCCTGGCCGCGGGCGAGCTGCACCTGTTGAACGTCGCCCTGCCGGCCGGCAGGCTGGAGGAAGGCAAGCCGGGGATTTTCTGAGCGGGCGGACACTGCCCTTCGGATCCGTACGGAACGCATGGCCACGGTTTTTTCATGTCCGTGCAGAACGGGGGGCCAGCGTCCTTCATGTCCGTGCGGAACGGGGGGCCAGCGTCCTTCAGTCCGTGCGGAACGGGGGGCCAGCGTCCTTCATGTCCGTGCGGAACGGGGGGCCAGCGTCCTTCAGGTCCGTGTGGAACGGGGGGCGCGCGTCCTTCATGTCATGGCCGGGCTTGACCCGGCCATCGACACACCAACGATCGGGTCGCGCGCCGCCCGCGTGACCCGATCGGCACCGGGCAGATGGCCGGGTCAGGCCCGGCCATGACGGCAAGAAAGTCGCGTCGCCTGTCGGATCACGCCCGGCCATGACGACGCAACGGATCGCGTAGCTGACCGGGTCGCGCCCGGCCATGAGGACCAACCAAAGGAGCACACCATGAGCGATGCAGCAGCCCTCCCCAACCGTGCAAAGAAAGGCGTCGGGCTGTCCGGCGTGGTCGCCGGCAACACCGCGCTGTGCACCGTCGGGCGCAGCGGCAACGACCTGCACTATCGCGGCTACGACATCCTGGACGTCGCCGATACCTGCGAGTTCGAGGAAATCGCCCACCTGCTGGTGCACGGCACCTTGCCGACCCGCGCCGAGCTGACCGCCTACAAGGCGAAGCTGCGCGCGTTCCGCGGTTTGCCGGCGTCGGTGAAGCGGGCGATGGAGGCGCTGCCGGCCGCGTCCCACCCGATGGACGTGATGCGCACCGCGGTGTCCGCCCTGGGCTGCGTGCTGCCGGAGAAGGACGACCAGAACCAGCCGGGCGCCCGCGACATCATCGACCGGCTGATGGCCTGCCTGGGCTCCGCGCTGCTCTACTGGTTCCACTACGCCCATAACGGCAAGCGCATCGACGTGGAAACCGACGATGACAGCATCGGCGGCCACTTCCTGCACCTGCTGCACGGCAAGCCGCCCAGCGAGATGTTCGTGCGCGCCATGCACACCTCGCTGATCCTCTACGCCGAGCACGAGTTCAACGCCTCCACCTTCACCTGCCGCGTGGTGGCGGGCACCGGGGCGGACATGTACTCGGCGATCACCGCCGGTATCGGCGCGCTGCGCGGGCCGAAGCACGGCGGCGCCAACGAGGTCTCCTTCGAGATCCAGAACCGCTACGACAACCCCGACGAAGCCGAGGCCGACATCCGCAAGCGGGTGGCCGAGCGGCAGGTGGTGATCGGCTTCGGCCACGCCGTCTATACGGTGTCCGATCCGCGCAACAAGGTGATCAAGGAAGTGGCGCGGCGGCTGTCGCAGTCGGCCGGGTCCATGAAGCTGTTCAACATCGCCGACCGCATCGAGGCGACGATGTGGGACGCCAAGAAGATGTTCGCCAACCTCGACTGGTTCAGCGCCATCTCCTACCACATGCTTGGCGTCCCCACCGCGATGTTCACGCCGCTGTTCGTGATCGCCCGCACCTCCGGCTGGGGCGCGCACGTGGTGGAGCAGCGCGTGGACAACAAGCTGATCCGCCCGACCGCCAACTATGTCGGACCGGAAAACCGCACGTTCGTGCCGATCGACCAGCGCGGCTGATCCGGCGCAGTGTTCGGAAGCAACCGCCGCGGCAGCGATGCCGCGGCGGTTTCGTTTTGGGCGGAGTGCAGCCGACGGTGAGCGCATCCGCCGACAGGCACGAGCCGGACGCCGCATCCCCACGCTGCCGTCGCCATGCCGACGGCGCGCCGCTTACGGCGCCCTGTTGACGGCGCCTGGACCAGGCGAACCGGCCGGCGGTCTTCCACAACTGCGGTTCAACGATGCGGTCCGCATGATGCGGGCACGGGCGACGGATCTGCACCCGCACGCAATGGACATTCAGCCAGGAGACTCTCGCCGGTGCAGGCTTGCGACAGCGCAGGCATCGGTCGGCGGTATCCGACCTCTGTTCCGGCCACACGACGGCAGCAGCCCCTTGCCCCATCATCGCCCGCCTCGGCCCGGCGCAGCGCGTGGTCGCGGGCGAAACCATGTGCCACACCGGTGCGAACGGCCCGCCTCCTCGCTCCGCCCCAGCGTTCGCACCACCGTCGTTCCTTGCCGGTCGGCATCACGTACCGGCGAGGCAATACGCGCCGACATCGGGCGTTGAAGAGTTCCACAGTCGCTCGCAGCAAAGTTGCCTGCATCGGGTTTGCACCGTGCCGGCTGGATGGCCCGGAGGATCGGCGTTAGCGGCACCGCAAGCTGCATCCGCAGCACAACCGGACTCGACGCGATCGCTGTCACCACCGCGATGCGCATGATCGGCCTGTGATGTGTGGCGTCGCTGCATCGCACGGCAGCTCGCACAAGGTTTTTTCCGCATGCACGCGACAAAGCTGTTGCTTTTTGTTGACACGCATGGGCGAGACGCGGAATAGCGGATTTCGGTATGCGCAACATCAATTCGTAATGTCGCTCGGCATGTCGCACCGCGCATACGAAAACAGAAGGACGGTCCATGGACCGCAGCCTCGTCCAGGCGAAGCAAACTCGATCCGGCGCCGACAAGGTGGCGCGGATCGCGGCAACAGTGGCGGATACGACGGCACCAAATGGCGTCGGGCTCGTTCGTTTCCGTGATGGCCGGAAGCCTGCGGACGCCGGCTGGCGCCTTCGGCGCATGGCGGGCCGGCGTAATGATGCCGGACCGATTGCCGTCCTGACTGGCACTGGTCTGCGGGCGAAATGCTTCTTTCGCCGCGGACATCGCGCGGAACCGAACGCCGACGCGTGGAAGGTTCGCCGTGCGTTGGCAACCAACGATACCAAAGGAGCTTCAACAGGTGAGTAGCGAAGACACCGACAAGCCGCGCGCGCAGGGGATGGCCATGCGGGCCGGCACGCGCAAGACCGCGGCAAAGAAGGGCGGTCGCAAGGCCGCGGCGAAGAAGGGCACCCGGAAGGTCGCGGCGAAGAAGACCGCCCGCAAGACGCCCGCGCTGCGCGGACGCAAGGCCGCGGCGAAGAAGACGGCTACCCGCAAGACCGCAACTCGCGGACGCAAGGCCGGGGTGAAGAAGGCCGCCACGCGCAAGACGGGCGCCCGCAAGACTGCCGCGCGCAAGACCACCGGGCGCAAGACCGCCACACGCAAGGCGGCAACGCGGAAGACGGCAACGCGGAAGACCGCCGGTCGGAAGACCGCCACGCGCAAGACGGCGACGCGCAAGACCGCCACACGCAAGACCGCCACGCGCAAGACCGCCACGCGCAAGGCGACAACGCGGAAGACGACCCGCAAGACCACGCTGAAGTCCGCGGCGCGCAAGGCCACCACGCGGAAGACCGGCACGCGCAAGGCGGCCACGCGCAGGACCAGCGTCCGGCGTCCGCGCACGACAGCCACGCCCGAGATCATGACACCCGAACTGCCGGAGGAAACGCCCGGCGATGATTCGATGGAATAGGCGGTAGCACGCTTCGGGCGCCGGAAGAGGGCACCGTTCGGTGCCCTTTTTCGTGCGTCACGGGTTTCGTGCATCACGGGGGTAGCTGCAGGCGCCGCCGCCCAGCTTGTGGCGGGCGAATGTTCAGGGGCGCCAGATAAGCGAGCGGGCGTCGATAGATGCGGTCATGGCCGGATCACGCCCTGAGCCTTACCCAAAGGTCCGCATAGGACAATCGCGGCTCGCGTCGCCCATCTCGGTATGGCGTGCCTCGTCATGGCCGGCGCAGGCCGGCCATCCACGTCTTCGTCATACCGAAGGCACCGCGCCAATCCTTGTTCTCAAGTGACCAAGGTGAGGCTCCGACCGCCTGCGTGGCTGCGTCCCGCATGACAAAGACGTGGATGGCCGGCCTTCGCCGACCATGACGGTGGAGGCAACGCCGCCGGATACTGTCCGATGCAGACTTGTGGGCCGATGCAGACTTGTGGGCCGATGCAGACTTGTGGGTAACGGCCAGGGTCAGGCCCGGCCATGACACGGAAGAGCGACGTCAGGGCCGGTCATGGCGCCATACGCAGCGCCGTCGGCCCCTTCGGCGCACAGCGCCAGGCCGTCAGACCCGTTCGACGAACCGGTCCAGCACGCGCTTCTGCCCGGCCTTGTCGAACGCGACATCCAGCCGCTCGTCATCCGCGGCGGTGACGGTGCCGTAGCCGAACTTCTGGTGGAACACGCGCGCGCCGACCGGAACCGCTTCGCTCCGCGGCGGGCGGGCCGGCTGTTCCCATGCCTCGATCACCCGCGGGCGGCGCGCCACCATCGGGAACTGCCCGGCGTAACTGGTGGCCGCGGCAATGCGCGCATCGCGTTCCAGCGCGACGGAGCCCGAACGCTCCACCTCGGCGTCGGGGAGTTCCTCCAGGAACCGGCTGGGCATGCTGGACTGCCAGTTGGCATAGATCCGCCGGTTCGCCGCGTGGCTGACAATGGCGCGGCGTCGCGCGCGGGTCAGGCCGACATAGGCAAGGCGGCGTTCTTCCTCCAGGCCCTTGTTGCCGGACTCGTCCATCGCCCGCTGGTTGGGGAATACGCCGTCTTCCCAGCCGGGCAGGAAGACCGTGTCGAACTCCAGCCCCTTCGCGCCGTGCAGCGTCATCAGGTTCACGCGGTCGGCGCCGGCGTCCTCGTCGTTTTCCATCACCAGCGACACGTGGTCGAGGAACCCCTGCAGCGTCTCGAACTCCGCCAGGGCGCGCACCAGTTCCTTCAGGTTGTCCAGGCGGCCCGGCGCCTCGGCCGACTTGTCCTGCTGCCACATCGTCGTGTAGCCGCTCTCGTCCAGCAGCGTCTGCACGGTCACCACGTGGCCGTCGGTTTCCAGCATGTCGCGCCAGCGGGCGAAGCCCCGCAGCAGATCGCCGAGCGCTTCCTTGACCTTGCCTTTCACGCCGCCGGTCTCGATGGCATGCGCGGCGGCGGCGGACAGCGGGATGGTCTCGGTCCGCGCCGTGGTGTGCAGCGTACGCAGCGCGACATTACCGACGCCGCGGCGCGGGACGTTGACGATACGCTCGAACGCCAGGTCGTCGGCCGGCTGCGCCAGCACGCGCATATAGGCCATGGCGTCGCGGATCTCCGCGCGTTCATAGAAACGCAGGCCGCCGACCACGCGATACGGAACGCCGAGCGTGATCAGCCGTTCCTCGAAGGCACGGGTCTGGAAGCCGGCGCGCACCAGGACAGCGATCTCGCTGAGCGGATGACCATCGCGGCGCAGCGCTTCGATGCGTTCGCCCACCATGCGGGCTTCCTCGTCGGAGTCCCACAGGCCGACGACGGTGACCTTTTCGCCGTCCTGCGCGTCCTGCCGGCCCGGGCGCAGCGTCTTGCCCAGGCGCCCTTCGTTGTGCGCGATCAGCGCGGCGGCGGCGGCAAGGATCGGTGCGGTGGAACGGTAGTTGGATTCCAGGCGGACGATTTTCGCGCCCGGAAAGTCCTTTTCGAAGCGGAGGATGTTCTCCACCTCGGCGCCGCGCCAGGAGTAGATCGACTGGTCGTCGTCGCCCACGCAGCAGATGTTGTGGTGGCCCTGCGCCAGCAGGCGCAGCCACAGGTACTGGATCAGGTTGGTGTCCTGGTACTCGTCCACCAGGATGTAGCGGAAGCGGCGGTGGTAGTCGGCCAGCACGTCGGGATGCGCGCGCAGGATCTCCGTCACGTGCAGCAGCAGGTCGCCGAAGTCCGCCGCGTTCAGCGCGCGCAGCCGCTCCTGGTAGGTGGCGTAGAGTTCTTTCGCGCGGCCGCCGGCGACATCGGTGTCCTCGGCCGGCGTGATGCGGGCCGGGGTCAGGCCGCGGTCTTTCCACCGCTGAATGGTCGCCATCACCATCGCCGGCGTCCAGCGCTTGGTGTCGATGCGCGCGGCTTCCATCACCTGCTTCAGCAGGCGCTGCTGGTCGTCGGTGTCCAGGATGGTGAAGTTGGACGACAGCCCCACCAGGTCCGCGTGCCGCCGCAGCATGCGTGCGCACAGCGCGTGGAAGGTGCCGAGCCACAGGCCCTCGGCGGGGCGGCCGAGGATGGCGCCGACGCGTTCGCGCATTTCGCGCGCTGCCTTGTTGGTGAAGGTCACCGCCAGCACCTGGCTGGGATAGGCGCGGCCGGTCAGCAGGATGTGCGCGAAGCGCGTGGTCAGCACGCGCGTCTTGCCGGTGCCGGCGCCGGCCAGCACCAGCAGCGGGCCATCGACGGTTTCCACCGCCTGCCGCTGCTCGGGGTTGAGCCGGGCGAGATAATCGTCGGTTGGATTTGGGGCTGATACAGACACGCGGCGATCATACCGGGGCGACCGCATGGGTGGCCAGTGCGGTCCGGCGGGTGCGGTCCGGCAGGTGCGGTCCGGCAGGTGCGGTCCGGCGGGTGCGGTGCGGCGGGTGCGGTCCGGCAGGTGCGGTCTTGCCAATGCGGTCCTGCCGGTGCGGACCGGTGATGATGAGCCACCTGATGATGCCACGTCGCGGCAAGCCTGCGCCGACTGCGCGAACTGCGGAAATGGCGGGAACTGCGCCGGCTGCCGGAATGGCGCGAACGGCGCGAACGGCGCGTTCAGCCTGGTGTGCGGGCCCCGTACAATCGCGTCATGGCCGGCCCCCGAGCCGGCCATCTGCCCCCGTCAGACCGTGCAGGCACGTCGGCGACGCGACCCGATCGTTATCGGGTGGATGGCCGGCTCAGGGCCGGCCATGACACCGCTGTACGGGGGCGATGCAACCTGGCCCAACCACCAACGGACAGAGGTCGCCCACGAAACAGAGGTCGCCCACGAAAGCTGTACATCGAGCCGTCGACCGTTGCCTCATGCGGTCTCGTGGATACAAATCCCTTCAATGCAAAGACGGTCCGCGTCCCCCCCGGATACGCATCCGACCCGCGAAAGGACTCCCCGCATCACCCCTGCATGAACGCGTTGAAATCGGGCGTGGCCAGCGTCGTGTCGAGGTAGCCGAAGGTACCGTGCTCCTTCACCTCCTGCGCCGCATTCAGCAACCCGCTCATCGCCGCACGGTACAGCGACGTGGCCAGGCTGATCCGCTTCGCCCCGGCCGCGGTGAGTTCGGCAACGGTGAACGACTTGCCCCTGATCCCGGCCATGAAGTTCACCGGCTTCGACACGGCACCGCACACCGCGCGCACCGCATCCAGGTCCGGCAGTCCCGGCGCCATCAGCACATCGGCACCGGCATCGGCAAAGGCCTGCAGCCGACGGATGGTGTCGTTCAGGTCGGGATTGCCGCGCAGGAAGTTCTCGGTCCGCGCGGTCAGCACGAACGGCACCGGCAGCGCACGCGCCGCCGCCACCGCGGCAACGATCCGGTCGCGTGCCAGTTCGAACTCGTACAGAGGACGGTCCGGCGCACCGGTGGCATCCTCGATCGAGCCGCCCACCAGCCCGATCCCACCGGCGAGGCGGATCGTTTCCGCCGCCGCGTCCGGCGAATCACCGAACCCCTTCTCCAGGTCGGCGGACACCGGCAGGTCGGTGGCCGCAACGATCGCCTGGCAATGCGCCAGCGCTTCCTCACGACTCACCATGCCGTCGCGCCGGCCCAGCACACCGGCCTGGGCGCCGCTGGAACTGGCCAGCGCGGGAAAGCCCAGCGCGGTCAGAATGCGCGCCGAACCGGCGTCCCAGGCGTTGGCGATGACGAAACTGCCCGGTGCCGCATGCAGCGCCCGGAACCGGTCGGCCTTCTCGGCCTGGGTGGCAGCCATCCGCGTCTCCTCCCGCGTTCTGTGTTGCCAGCAGATCGGCGCACCGCCCGCCGCGACAATTCCCAATTGCAGACCGCCGCGCCGGACCAATTGCGCCGGATCAAGCGTGTCGCTAATCTGCCCAAATGATGGGCAATTGTAGTGCCGAAACCACACCTGCTGCCTTTGGACCGATCGTACCTCGGCCCCAGGGTCTGCATCGACACGCCGGTGATCCTGGCGCCGATGTCCGGCGTCACCGACCTGCCGTTCCGCCGCACCGCCAAGCAACTGGGCGCGGGGATGGTGGTGTCGGAGATGATCGCCTCCTGGGCGATGCTGCGGGAGAACCGCAAGACGCTGGACATGGCGGAGGTCGATGGCTGCGGCGGCATCTCCGCCGTGCAACTGGCCGGCTGCGACCCGGATGCGGTGGCGGAAGCCGCGCGCATTGCCGTGGACAAGGGCGCCGACCTCATCGACATCAACTTCGGCTGCCCGGTGAAGAAGGTGGCGGTCGGCCAGATGGCCGGCTCCGCGCTGATGCGCGACGAGGCCACCGCCGGCGCCATCATGGAAGCCACGGTGCGCGCCGTGCCGGTGCCCGTGACGATGAAGACGCGCATGGGGTGGGACCACGCCAGCCTGAACGCGCCGCGCATCGCCCGCATCGCGCAGGACGTCGGCATCCGCATGGTGACGATCCATGGCCGCACCCGCCAGCAGTTCTACAACGGCACCGCCGACTGGGACTTCGTCGCCCAGGTGAAGCAGGCGGTGGACATCCCGGTGATCGTCAACGGCGACATCCTGTCGGAGGACGACGCCGCCGAGGCGATGCGCCGCTCCGGCGCCGACGGGGTGATGATCGGCCGCGGCTGCTACGGCCGCCCGTGGCTGCCGGCGCAGACCGCGCATTTCCTGCGCACCGGTGAGCGCATGCCGGAACCGCCGCTGGCGCGCCAGAAGGAGATCCTGCTGGAGCACTACCACGCCATGCTGTCGCGCTTCGGCCAGCCGGCCGGCGTGCGGCTGGCGCGCAAGCACATGTCCTGGTACTCGCGCGGCCTGCCCGGATCGGCCGAGTTCCGCGCCACCATGAACCGGCTGCCGGACGCGGCGTCGGTGCTGCGGCTGATCAATTCCTTCTACGACCCGCTGATCGCCCGCGGCGCCGAACGCATCCGGCCTGCCCGCGACGAGGCCTTGCAGGAGGCTGCATGAGCGGCGTGCTCGCCCGCGCCCGGCGTTTCCGGCGCGATCCGCAGCGAACGATCGATGCCGCCGCGGTGCTGAGCGCGCTGCCGGTGCCGGTGGTGCTGCTGGATGCCGAAAACCGCTTCCGCCATGTGAACCACGCGGGCGAGCAGTTCCTGGGCATGTCCGCCTCCAGCCTGGCGCAACTGCGGCTGGACGACCTGGTGCCGCCGGACAACCCCGTCTTCCTGATGATCGAGCAGGTGCGGCGGAACGAGGCGACCATCGCCGACCATGAGCTGACACTGGAAAGCCCGCGCCTGCACAAGCCCGGCATCAGCGTGCAGTGCTCGCCCTTGCCGGAAGAACCCGGGACGGTGCTGCTGGTGATGCAGGATGCGTCGGCCGCGCGTTCGCTGGACCGCCAGCTTGCGTTCCGCGGCGCGGCGCGCAGCGTCAGCGGCATGGCGGCCATCCTGGCGCACGAGGTGAAAAACCCGCTGTCCGGCATCCGCGGCGCAGCGCAGTTGCTGGAGACCAGCGCCGATCCGAACGACCGCGAGTTGTGCGTGCTGATACGCGACGAAGCCGACCGCATCCGCGCCCTGGTGGACCGGATGGAGGCGTTCGGCGAGAAGCCGATCGCCCGCGGCGCGGTGAACATCCATCGCGTGCTGGAACACGTGCGCAAGCTGGCGGAATCGGGCTTCGCGGCGCATGTGCGGTTCCACGAGAATTACGACCCGTCGCTGCCGCCGGTCTGGGGCAACCGCGACCAGTTGGTGCAGGTGATGCTGAACCTGGTGAAGAACGCCGCCGAGGCGGCAACCCAGCCCGGCGTGACCCATCCCGAAATCACCCTGACCACCGGCTTTCAGCACGGCATGCGCATTGCCGTGCCGGGCACCACGATGCGCGTCGAGCTTCCGCTGTACGTGTCCGTGCGCGACAACGGGCCGGGCATTCCCGAGGATATCCGGCCGCATCTGTTCGAACCCTTCGTTACCTCCAAGAGCGCCGGCAGCGGTCTTGGCCTGGCGCTGGTCGCCAAGATCATCGGCGACCATGGCGGGCTGATCGAAGTGGATTCACGCCCCGGGCGCACCGAATTCCGCCTGCACCTGCCCGTACTGAACGAGCGGGAGGTGGACGGGTGAGCGGGGCGATGCCGCGCAAGTCGGGCAAGCTGCCCCTCCCCGTTCGGCAGGGGAAGGAGCCTGGCCTTTTCTACCCGAGTCTGTTCGCATGACGCTGCCCACCATCCTGGTCGCGGACGACGACCGCTCGATCCGCACCGTGCTGACCCAGGCGCTGGGCCGGTCCGGCTACCAGGTGCGAACCACCGGCAACGCCGCCACGCTGTGGCGCTGGGTGGAGGACGGTGAGGGCGACCTGGTGATCACCGACGTGGTGATGCCGGACGAGAACGGGCTCGACCTGATTCCGCGCATCCGCAAGCTGCGCCCCGACCTGCGGGTGATCGTCATGAGCGCGCAGTCCACGCTGATGACGGCAGTGAAAGCCACGCAGCGCGGCGCGTTCGAATACCTGCCCAAGCCGTTCGACCTGCAGGAACTGCTGGCCGTGGTCGGCCGTGCCCTGGCGACGCCCAACGCGCCGGTAGCCACGGCGCCGGAACCGCGGGAAACCGAGGAAGCCCTGCCGCTGATCGGCCGCAGCCCGGCGATGCAGGAGGTGTACCGCACCATCGCGCGGCTCAGCACCGCCGACCTTACGGTGATGATCAACGGCGAATCCGGCACCGGCAAGGAACTGGTCGCCCGGGCGCTGCACGATTACGGCAAACGCCGCGCGGGTCCGTTCGTGGCGATCAACATGGCGGCGATCCCGCGCGAGCTGATCGAAAGCGAGCTGTTCGGCCATGAACGCGGCGCCTTCACCGGCGCCACCAACCGCGCCCAGGGCCGGTTCGAACAGGCCACCGGCGGCACGCTGTTCCTGGACGAGATCGGCGACATGCCGCCGGAAGCGCAGACCCGCCTGCTGCGCGTGCTGCAGGAAGGCGAGTTCACCTCGGTGGGCGGACGCCAGCCGATCAAGGCGAATGTCCGCATCGTCGCAGCAACCCACCGCGACCTGCGCACCGCCATCCGCCAGGGCCAGTTCCGCGAGGACCTGTTCTATCGCCTGAACGTGGTGCCGATCCGCCTGCCGCCGCTGCGCGAGCGGGCCGAGGACATCCCCCTGCTCGCCCGCCACTTCCTGGAGCGCGCGCATGCCGACGGCCTGCCGCTGAAATCGCTCGACCAGGCCGCGGTGGACCGCCTGAAGGGCTACAGTTGGCCCGGCAATGTGCGGGAGCTGGAAAACCTGATGCGCCGGCTGGCCGCCCTTTGCCCGGACGAGACCATCGGCGCCGAGGCCGTGGCCCCGGAACTGGCCGAAGCGGCGCCACCACCGACCCAGGCCACGCCGGCCGCCGGCCAGCCCGCACCGGAACCTCTCGCGCAGGCCGTGGAACGCCACATCCGCAGCTTCCTCGCCGCGCACAGCGACGGCGTGGGACCGTCCGACGTGTACGACCGGGTGATCGCCGAGGTGGAACGGCCGCTGATCCGCCTGACCCTCGCCGCCACCCGCGGCAACCAGATCAAGGCCGCCGCGATGCTCGGCCTGAACCGCAACACGCTGCGGAAGAAGATCCGCGACCTGGACATCCCCGTCGTCCGGGGACTGGTGTGACCGGCGGTCGCCAAAAACCGACCGCACGCTGCTCCCCCCTGTCCTCATGGGGGCGCGGGCGGCATCGGTCACCGTCATGGCCCGCACAGGGGACTGTCATCCAGTCGGGCTCTGGTCGTGGAATCATCCGCCCCGGCTCTCGTCATGAAATCATCCGATCCGGCTCTGGAGTCATCCGATCCGGCTCCGGCCACGGAAACGGTGACGGCAGGCAGCCCATACAGCGTCGTGGCGGGCGAAGGCCCGCCACCCGCGACTTCGTCGTGCGGAGCGCACCTTGCCGCATGCGCTGCTGGCGGTCCGGTCCGGACAGCCTTGCCTGCGGCATGACGAAGCCGTGGGTGGCAGGCCTTCGCCCGCCCCGACAGGGTATGTTGCGCCGGTGGGTGCCCTCGCCCGGACCGGAGCGGGACTGGATCACAGCCCCAACGGCCGGGCATCCACGTCTTTCCGCAGCCGTTGGCCGCAAAGACGTGGATGCCCGGCCTGTGTGGGCCACGGCGGCCGCGGCGTGCACGCCGCCCCGCCAGGCGGAGGGGCGGGAGGCCGCGCGATGAACGTCTCGCCCTCCAGCAATTCCCTGCGGCCGGTGCCGCCACCGGAACAGCCACCGCCGGCGCCGCCACGCTCGCGCCTGGGCGCGCTGGCCGACGTCCTGCTGGGCAAAGCCGTCACCCTGACCCTGGCCGCGATCGCACTGGCGGTCGGGCTGGCCACCTTCATCATGCTCGCCCGTGGCGCCCAGCCGTTCGGCCTGCTGCCCGGCTCCGGCGTCGGCCTGGTATTGGCCAACCTGTGCGCGCTGCTGCTGCTCGGCGCGGTGCTGGCCGGGCGCCTGACGCGGGTCTGGGTGGAACGGCGTCGCGGTTCCGCCGGGTCGCGCCTGCATGTCCGGCTGGTGATGCTGTTCAGCGGCGTCGCCGTCGCGCCGACCATCATGGTGGCCGTGTTCGCGGTGGCCTTCTTCCACTACGGCATCCAGGCCTGGTTCAACGACCCGGTGAAGGAGTCGATCAACGAATCGCTGCAGGTCGCCCGCGGCTACCTGGAGGAGCATCGCGACAATATCCGCGCCGTGGCTCTGGAAATGGCCAACGACCTGGCGCGCGCGGGCACGTTCCTGTCCGCCGATCCGTCGGTGTTCGCCGATGTGCTGGCCACGCAGACCACGCTGCGCGGCCTGACCGAGGCGATCATCTACGACCCCACCACAAACCAGGTGATGGCCGCCGCCGGCCTGTTCGTCGGCATGGGCGTCAAGCCGCCGGCGCAAAGCGCGACGCAGCAGGCGCTGAAGGGCGACGTGGTGGTGATGAACTCCGCCGACGGCACGCGGGTGCGCGCGCTGGTGCGTCTGGATTCGGTGCCGCCGCTGGTGCTGATGATCGGCCGGCCGGTGGACCCGCAGATCCTGGGCTACATGAAGCGCACCGAGCAGGCCGTCTCGGAATATCAGCGGCTGATGGAGAACCGGTCCTGGCTGCAGATCGCCTTCGCCTGGATCTTCGCCATCGTCGCGCTGCTGGTGCTGGCGGCCGCGGTACTGATCGGCCTGGTGCTGGCCAACCAGATCGCGCGCCCGATCGGCACGCTGATCAACGCCGCCGAACGCGTGCGCAGCGGTGATTTGCGCGTGCGCGTCGCCGAGGTGGCCAGCGGCGACGAGGTTGCCACACTCTCGCGCGCGTTCAACCGCATGACCGGCCAACTCGCCGCGCAGCGTACCGAACTGATGGAGGCGTACAGCCAGATCGACGAACGCCGCCGGTTCACGGAAACGGTGCTGTCCGGTGTGTCGGCCGGCGTGATCGGGATCGATCCTCACGGCCGCATCGAACTGCCGAACCGCGCCGCCGGCGAACTGCTCGGCATCGACCTGCTGGGCGTCGTCGGCGAGTCGCTGGCCGAAGCGGTGCCCGAATTCGCCGGCCTGGTGGCGGCGGCGGCACGAACACCGGAGCGCGCCCATACCGAGGAGATCCAGATCGGCGCAAACAATCGCCGCCGCATACTGCTGGCGCGCATCGGCGCCGATCAGTCCGCCGGGCGCACCGATGGATTCGTGGTGACGTTCGACGACATCACCGAACTGCAGTCGGCGCAGCGCAAGGCGGCCTGGGCCGATGTGGCACGCCGCATCGCGCACGAGATCAAGAATCCGCTGACGCCGATCCAGCTCGCCGCGGAACGGCTGAAGCGCCGCTTCGCCAAGGAAATCCAGTCGGACCCGGAGACGTTCGGCCAGTGCGCCGACACGATCATTCGCCACGTCGGCGATATCGGCCGCATGGTGGACGAGTTCTCGGCCTTCGCCCGGATGCCGCAGCCGGTGATCAAGCCGGAAGACCTGGGACAGATCGCGCGCGAGGCGCTGGTGCTGCAGAAAGCGGCGCGCCCGCAGATCACCTGGCAGACCGACATCCCGCCGCGCGGACCGGTGGTGCCGTGCGACCGCCGGCTGTTGCGCCAGGCACTGACCAACCTGCTGCAGAACGCCGCCGACGCGGTGACGATGCGGGACGGCGCGCACGAGATTTCGCTATCGGTCCATATCGAAAGCGATCACGTTCGGGTCAGTGTGATGGATGACGGAATTGGTTTGCCGCAGGATGATCGTACCCGACTGACCGAACCCTATATTACGCACAAGCCCAAAGGCACCGGCCTGGGCCTGGCGATCGTGAAGAAGATCATGGAAGACCACGGCGGCCGACTGATTTTGGATGACCGCACCGACGGACCCGGCGCCGTGGCCAGCCTGATCATGCCCCTGCCACCCTCCTGCTGAATGGACCACGGATGGCGCATGACATCCTGATCGTCGATGACGAGCCCGATATCCGCCTGCTGATCGACGGGATCCTGCAGGACGAAGGCTATGAAACGCGGGGTGCCGGCGACGCCGATGCGGCCATTGCCGCATTCCGGAATCGCCGGCCGTCACTGGCGATTCTCGACGTCTGGCTGCAAGGCTCGCGGCTGGACGGGCTTGGCCTGCTGCAGGCGTTCCACAGTGAGGAGCCGCAGGTGCCGGTGGTGATGATTTCCGGCCACGGCACCATCGAGATGGCGGTCACCGCGATCCAGCAGGGCGCCTACGACTTCATCGAGAAACCGTTCCAGTCCGACCGTCTGCTGCTGGTGGTGCGGCGTGCGCTGGAGGCGGCTGCGCTGGCGCGGGAAAACGCGGAACTGCGCCTGCGCGCCGGCCCCGAGGCAACACTGACCGGCGACAGCGCCGCCATCCATGCCCTGCGCGGCGCGGTGGACCGCGTGGCGCCGACCGGATCGCGGGTGATGGTGTCCGGCCCCGCCGGGTCCGGCAAGGAGGTGGTGGCGCGCATGATCCACGCGCGCTCGCGCCGCGCCGGCGGCCCCTTCGTGGTGCTGAACTGCGCCACGCTGAACCCCGGGCGGTTCGAGGAGGAATTGTTCGGCGTGGAAGCCGGCACCGACCCGCTGTCGCATCCGCGGCGTGCCGGCGTGCTGGAACGCGCGCATGGCGGCACGCTGCTGCTGGACGAAGTCTCCGACATGCCGCTGGAGACGCAGGGCAAGATCGTGCGCGTGCTGCAGGACCAGAGCTTCGAACGCCTGGGCGGGTCGGCGCGGGTGAAAGTGGATGTGCGCGTGCTGTCCACCACGAACAAGGACCTGCAGACGGAAATCTCGGCCGGCCGGTTCCGCGAGGACCTGTTCTACCGCCTCGCCGTGGTGCCGCTGCGGGTGCCCTCGCTGAAGGAGCGGCGGGAGGATGTGCCGGCCCTGGCACAGCACTTCCTGGCGCGGTCGGCCGAAAGCTCCGGCATGGCGGCACGCGAACTGTCCACGGATGCGCTGGCGGCGCTGCAGGCCTATGACTGGCCGGGCAATGTGCGGCAGTTGCGGAACCTGATGGACTGGCTGCTGATCATGGCGCCGGGCACGCCAGCCGATCCGATCCGCGCCGACATGCTGCCGCCGGAGATCGGGTCCGGCGCTCCGGCGTTGCTGACCATCGATCCGACCGCGGACATCATGGGCCTGCCGCTGCGCGAGGCGCGCGATCTGTTCGAGACCCAGTACCTGCAGGCGCAGTTGCTGCGGTTCGGCGGCAATATTTCGCGCACGGCGCAGTTCGTGGGGATGGAGCGCAGTGCGCTGCACCGGAAGCTGAAGCAGCTTGGGGTGAATTCGGACGAGAAGGTGGGGGGCTGACAACAGGCAGCGAGGGGGCTGACGCCCACCCCACCGTCATGGTCGGCGCAGGCCGGCCATCCATGACTTTTGCTGATGGCAGCAACGGAAAGGCGTGGATGACCCGCCTGCGCGGACCATGACGCTGAATGGCTGATCGGGTGTCGAACATAACGCGGGTTGTTATGAATGGTACGATCAGCACCGTCCTACCGGGCCGCACCGTCGTACCGCGCAGCACCGTCCTACCGCGCAGCACCGTCCTACCGCGCAGCACCGTCCTACCGCGCAGCACCGTCCTACCGGGTCATGGCCGGCCTTGAGCCGGCCATCTACCCCCGACAGGGCGTGTGCCGTTGCATCCCGACCCGATCGTTGCGGGGTGGATGGCCGGGTCAGGCCCGGCCATGACGTGAAGGACTGGTGCCGGCGTGTCGATCCTGACGCTTATGGAACCTTCAACTCCCCGCCGCTTATGGAACCTTCAACTCCCCGCCGCTCATGGAATTCTTCACCCCCCGCGACATTGTACGGCCGGCCCGCGTCAGGCGCCGCACCGTTTGGTTCCTACACCGCGACGCCGGCCGGCGCGTTGCTGCCTGGCACGGGCAGGGCCTCACCCGCGAAGAACCGACGCGGGTTGTCATCCAGCATCGAATGGACCTCCGCCAGTGACAGTCCGCGTTCCAGCAGCATCGGGATGAAGTCGGTGAACAGGTAGCTGTAGGGCGGCGGCCACTGGCCCTGCGCCTGCAGCGTCGCGATGTGCGCCAGTTCCTGCGCCGTCGCCTGGCGTGCGAGTTTGCCCAGCCAGCCGCAATGCCGGTCCTGGCTCATCATCACCTGGGCTGCGTGGCCGGAACGGACCAGGCGCACCAGGTTGTCGGCGCGCACCTCGTCCGGCTGGAAGCGCAGCAGGCCGATGCGATCGAAACCGATATAGCTGCCGCCATCGACGATGCGACGGTGATAGGCGGGATCGGCGTTGCCGCAGCAATGGCCGATCAGGCAGCGGTGCGCCTCCACGCCGCCGGCGGCGAACAGCGCCTGCTGGTCCGGACCGCCGACTCCGTCCTGCGTGTGGGTGATGATCGGCACGCCGGTCGCCTTCTGCGCGATGCAGGCGGCGGCAAGGAACTTCTTTTCGAACTCGGTCACCGCCGGTGCGCCGGTGGCCACCTTGATGGCGCCGGCGCGAATGCCGGTGCGGCCGATGCCCTGGGTGATCTCGCGGATGTACAACTCCGCGATTTCCTCCACCGTGCGGGCGCGCCAGTACGGCGGCAGGCCCATCGCCTCGAAATAGAAGCCGGTCGTGCAGATCACGTTCATCTCGGCGCGTTCGGCGATTTCCGCCATCAGCGCGGGATCGCGGCCGAGTTCGATGGGACAGGGATCGACAAAGGTGCGCACGCCGTGCACCTCGCGCAATTCGCGCAGGCGTTTGCTGGCTTCGGCGACGAATCCGGCGCGGTCGAATTCGGCCGTGGGGTCGAATTCCGCGCCGGGGAAGGCGATGAACAGGTGCTCGTGCATCAGCGTGCGGCCGAGCGAGTCGAGGGCCACCGGTCCGGTGACGGTCTGGATCTGCACGACGTGTCTTCCTTACTGCATCGGCGAGAAATCGGTGGGGACCAGCAACAGGTTCTGCATTTCCACGATGGAACCGGCGGTGGCCGACAGGAAGCCGAGCCAGTCGGGATCCTTGAAGACCTCGGTGCGGATGCGGGTGCGGGTGGCCAGATCGGGATAGTGCCACATATGCACGGCTTCGTTCGGCTGCGGCGCCTCGCCGGTCCAGATGCCGATATTCTGCGAGTATTTCTCCCGCACCGGCATGATGTCGTGGAAGGCTTTCGCCCAGCCGGCCAGCTTGCCGGGGTTCATGCGGTAGATGCGCAGTTCGTAGAATCCGCCGGGGGTTTTCGGCGGCGTCAGGTCCTTCACCGGGTTCAGGAAGCGGATGTCCTGACGCATCAGCAGCGGCTGCACGTTGGGCACGTATTCGCTGCGCCAGCGGGGATTCTGCGCCAGGGCGGCGCGCATACGGGCGCGTTCATCCAGGCTGGCGTAGCTCCACAGGTGCCAGACCTGGTTCAGCGGGCCGAACTCGGTGGTCCAGTAGCCGTGGCAGGTGCCGTAGTCGTTGCCGCGGACCGGACGGCCCACGGTGCGCGCCAGGTCCAGGTAGGCGGGCAGCTTGCCCTGGTGCAGGGTATAGGTGCGCAGTTCGTAGATCATTGTGACGTCCTCCGCTGTTTTGCGTGATGCGGCGTGGCCGCGCATCCGGCGGGGACGGTAGAGCATGCTGCGGGGTTGGAACAGCGAGCGGGGCGGCCCGGTCGGCCGTATCCCAGGCCAACGGACGGGGCGCGGCGACGGTCGTCGCAAGGGTTGGGCGCCCCACCGTGAGTCGAACGCAATATCCGGCGTCGGGCACCGTGAAATCATGCCAAAAATGGCAGATAGAAAAATGCCCCCGGCCGAGGCCAGGGGCAAGTAATACAGGGAGGCTTCACGTCTGGGAGACGCAGGGACCAAAGGCCCCTTTCCAGCCGAGAGGGCCGGAACACTGGCGGCCAAGCCGCCGTAACCGATAGCGCGACAGTAGAGGTGCCCTCTCCGGATTTGCAACGCCAAATCCCGGCATCCGCCATGTCGGTTGTGCATGTCACGAGACCTTCGCGCGGGGCAACGCAGCCAGTTCAGGCTTCGATGCGCCTGGGGCGCCCGTCACGTCCTGGCCGGCGTGGTCTCACGCGGCCTGACCCGGCCATCCACCCCGACAAGGCGCGTGGCGTTGCATTGCGGCCCGATCGTTCCGGTGTCGATGGCCGGGTCAGGCCCGGCCATGACTGGGTAGAGCGGTGGTTGTCCGCGAGTCGACAGAGCGGTGTTTGCCCGCGAGTTGACAGAGCGGTGGCTGTCCGCGAGTCGATAGAGCGGTGGTTACCCGCGAGCTCGATAGAGCCGTGCTTATCCCCGAGACGGGAGGGTGGTGCTTGTCCGCACGATCTTGACGCGCGTGGGGCGACGGCCCGCCACGCGTGGTCGGTTGGGATGGTGGCCAACTCCGTCGTGACCGGCTTGAAGCGGATTACGGCCCCTGCGCGGACCACGACGGTGAAGAGCCCGATGCCGGCGGCATCACTGCGAACGGGAGCGCCCAGGAAGGGTCAGTGCAGCTCCGCCAGCCGCGCCAGCAGGAAGTCGCGGAACACGGACACGCGCTTGGAGTTCCGCAACTCCTCCGGATAAACGAAGAACACATCCACCTTGGGCGCCTTCAGGTCGGTAAGGATGCGCATCAGGTCGGGATTTTCGTTCACCACGTAGTCGGGCAGCGCGCCGATCCCCAGCCCGGACCGGATCGCCAGCAGCACCGCCTGCGTGCTGTTCACCTCCAGCAGCGCGCGGCGTGGGCTGCCCGGGCGGCGGCCGGCCTCGGCCAGCCAGTTGATGTCCATCACCGGCGGGTGGTACTCGCCGAACAGGATCAGCCGGTGCGCGTCCAGATCCTCGGGCCGCTGCGGCACGCCGTAGCGCTTCAGGTAGTCGGGGGAGGCGCAGACATGCCACTGGATGCTCATCAGGTGGCGCTGCACCAGGTCCGGCTGCTTCGGCTGGTGCATGCGGATCGCCACGTCGGCCTCGCGCATCGCCAGGTCCAGGTCGGCATCGTCCAGCAGCAGGGACACCGAGACATCCGGATAGGTTTCCAGGAACCCGTGCAGCCGCGGCGCCAGCCAGGTGGAGCCGAACCCCACGGTCGTGGTCACCTTCAGCCGGCCGGCCGGCTTGTCCTTGCTTTCGGTCAGCAGCGCCTCGGTGATCGCCAGCTTGGCGAACACGTCGCGCACCGTGCGGTTCAGCGCCTCGCCCTGCTCCGTCAGGATCAGGCCGCGGGCATGGCGGTGAAACAGCGGCACCTGCAGCGCTTCCTCCAGCGCCGAGATCTGCCGTGAGACGGCCGACTGGCTCAGGTTCAGCGTGTCGCCGGCATGCGTAAAGCTGCCGGCCTCCGCTACGGCGTGGAACACGCGTAGCTTATCCCAATCCATCATCAGCCTCTCCCAGAAGCGTTCGACAGTGCACCGAACGCCGCTCCCTGTCGCGCCTTATCGGGCCGGCGCGGGCCGAACACCCTAACGGAGTTTCACGAGTCTTGTGACAGGATTTCCGCGTCCTTTCCGCCCAGACGGCCTAGTTCGCCGCCAGGGCGGGTGATTCGGCCTGTTCGGCCAGGTATTTCTCCACCTCCAGCGCCGCCATGCAGCCGGTTCCGGCCGCGGTGACCGCCTGGCGGTAGATCCGGTCCTGCACGTCGCCGGCGGCGAACACGCCGGGCACCGAGGTGCGGGTGGTGCCGGGTGTGGTCTGGATGTAGCCGCCTGCATCCATCTCCACCTGCCCGGCGAAGATCGCCGTGTTCGGCGCATGGCCGATCGCGACGAACACGCCGTCCAGCGCCAGGTCCCGGGTCTGGCCGGTCCGGGCGTGGCGCAGGCGCAGGCCGGTCACCACCTCCGGGCTGCCGCCGGCGAGGATTTCGTCCGGCACATGGTCCCAGATCACGCTGATCTTCGGGTTGGCGAACAGGCGCTTCTGCAGGATCTTCTCGGCGCGCAGCGTGTCGCGGCGGTGCACCAGGGTCACGTGGTCGGCGTGGTGGGTCAGGTACAGCGCCTCCTCCACCGCGGTGTTGCCGCCGCCGATCACCGCGACCTGCTTGCCGCGATAGAAGAACCCGTCGCAGGTGGCGCAGGCGGACACGCCGCGGCCCTGCAGCCGCTGCTCCAACTCCAGGCCGAGCCAGCGGGCCTGGGCGCCGGTGGCGATGATGACGGCGTCGGCCAGGTAGATGTCGCCGCTGTCGGCCACGCAGCGGAACGGGCGATGCGAGAAATCCACCTGGATGATCAGGTCATCGACCAGGTTGGTGCCGACATGGCGGGCCTGGGCGGCCATCTGCTCCATCAGCCAGGGGCCCTGGATGACGTCGGCGAAGCCCGGGTAGTTCTCCACATCCGTGGTGATCATCAACTGCCCGCCGGGCTGAAGGCCGGCGACCAGGGTCGGCTCCAGGCCGGCGCGGGCAGCGTAGATCGCGGCGGTGTATCCGGCGGGACCCGCACCGATGATCAGCACGCGGGTTTGATGGGTCTGAGGCATGCAACGCTTCCGGTCTGCCAACTGGTGGACATATTGGCCGCGGATGGCGGGCAGGCAACATCCCGGCAAGGATGGCGGCGCCGGTCGGGCCGGTCCGCGCCGGCTTTTTCGGGCGCGTCACCGGCGTCGAACGCCGGGCGCGCCGGTATCACTCCGCCGTGGCGAACAGCACCAGTTCGGTGCCTTCCTCCACCATGTCGCCGACGGCGTGGCGGATGGCGTCCACCTTGCCGTCCTGCGGGGCCGACAGGGTCAGCTCCATTTTCATCGCTTCCATCACCAGCAGCGGCGCCCCGCGCTCGACGACGTCGCCGGGCTGCACCAGGACGCGGGTGATGCGGCCGGGGATCGGCGCGGTCACCCGGTCGTCACCACCGGACTCGTCCCGCGGCGGCGCGAGGGGATCGATGTGCCGCAGCACGTGGTTCTGGCCGCCGAGGATGACGATCAGTTCGTCCCCCCGCCGAACCACGCGCAGCCGGTGCAGGACGCCGTCCAGGCGGAGGTGCATGCCGCCGGCATCCTCCTGCGCCTCGGCCCGAACCGGGCCAGCATCCGGCAGGTCCAGCACGTAGCCGGAGCCGGCGCGCGGATGGGCACGCAATGTCAGCGCCCGCTGGTCCTGCTGCAGGATCAGGTCGTAATGACTGTCGCCATTCATCCGCCAACCATCGGCCGACGCCCAGGGTGACCACGGATCGCCGGCGGGCGTGGCGCCTTGCCTGGCGCGCTGGTCCGCCAATGCGGCCAACGCCGCCGCTGCGAGCACCACGCGCTGCGTTTCCGCCGGCAGCGCCGCGGCGTCCGGCAGCAGATCCTCGGCATGCCGGGCGATGAACCCGGTATCCAGTTCGGCGCCGGCGAAGGCCGGGTGGGTCGCGACGCCGCGCAGCAGCCCCAGGTTGGTGTGCACGCCCACGACCTCATACGCCGCCAGCGCGCCGGCCAGCCGACGCAGCGCGGCGGTACGGTCCTCGCCCCAGACGATCAGCTTGGCGATCATCGGGTCGTAATAGGGTGTGATCGCATCGCCCTGGCGCACGCCGGTATCGACGCGGACATGCGCGGTCTCGTCCGGTTGGCGCAGGTGGTCCAGCCGGCCGATCGAGGGCAGGAAGTCGCGCGCCGGATCCTCGGCATAGACCCGCGCCTCGATGGCGTGGCCAGAGATGGCCAGCCCGTCCTGCGTCAGCGGCAGCGGCGCGCCGGCCGCGACCAGCAGTTGCCATTCCACCAGGTCCTGGCCGGTGATCAGCTCGGTGACGGGATGTTCCACCTGCAGGCGGGTGTTCATTTCCATGAAGTAGAACGCACCACCTTCGGCGATGAACTCGACGGTGCCGGCGCCGACATACCCCACCGCCCGCGCCGCGGCGATCGCCGCCTCCCCCATCGCTCGGCGGCGGGCGGGGTCCATGCCGGGTGCGGGAGCTTCCTCCAGCACCTTCTGGTGGCGGCGCTGGATGGAGCAGTCGCGCTCGAACAGCGACACGCAGTTGCCGTGCGTGTCGGCGAACACCTGGATTTCGATGTGGCGCGGGCGGGTCAGGTATTTCTCGATCAGCAGCCGGTCGTCGCCGAAGGACGCCGCAGCTTCCCGCTGCGCCGACTCGATCGCCGCGGCCAGCGCGTCGGGCTGTTCGACGATGCGCATGCCCTTGCCGCCGCCGCCGGCCGAGGCCTTCAGCAGCACCGGGTAGCCGATCCGTTCCGCGGCCGCCCGCAGCGTGGCGGCGTCCTGCGCTTCGTCGTGGTAGCCGGGCACCAGCGGCACGCCCGAGCGCTGCATCAACGCCTTCGCGGCGGCCTTGGAGCCCATGGCGCGGATCGCGTCCGGCGGCGGGCCGATGAAGGTGATGCCCGCCCGGGCGCAGGCTTCGGCGAAGTCGGCGTTCTCCGACAGGAAGCCGTAGCCGGGATGGATCGCCTCGGCGCCGGAGCGGCGGGCCGCATCGATGATGCGCGCAATGTTCAGGTAGCTGTCGCGTGCCGGAGCCGGGCCGATCGGCCAGGCTTCATCGGCCAGCGCGACGTGGCGGGCCTGCGCATCGGCGTCCGAACAGACCGCGACGGTGGCGATGCCCAGTCGGTGCGCGGTGGCAATCACCCGGCAGGCGATCTCGCCGCGGTTGGCGATCAGGATCTTGCGGAACATGGGCGCATCATGGCGTCACTCGGCACGGCCGCATAGGGAGCGGGGATCGGCTCCCGACCCGTTGACGGGACCGACAGGCCGGACGCCGCACATCATGCACGATCACCGTTTGCCGATCGCATCAATCGTCGGATAGTCTTCTCCCGGGTTGAAGGGCCATACGGTTCATCCGGGAAATCATCAAATGCCCAATGTTGACGCCGGTAAGTTCACAGTTGGAACACCATCCGAAATCCAACGCCGACGGGACCAGTCCTCCAGCCGACGCCCCACGCCTTCGCCCGGTGAAACACCGCCAGTGGGCCGCCGTACCCTGCTTCGCATGACTGCGGCCGGTGCGGCACTGGCCACGGTTGTTCCCTATCCGGGCAGGGCCGGTTCGGGCCTGGCCGCAGCCGCGACGAAGCAGAACGGGCATATCCAACTCCCACCCGATCGCGTGCTCGGGCAGTCCAGCATACCGGTGTTTGGATACCGGATCGTGCATGCCTATCCGCACGACCCGACGTCCTATACGGAAGGGCTGGTGATGGACCGGGGATCCATCTACGAGGGCACCGGGCTGTACGGACAGTCGAAACTGCGCCAATGGGATCTGCGCAGCGGCCGTATCCTGCGCCAGATCTCGCTGGACCCGCATCAGTTCGGTGAGGGGATCACCGTCCTGAAAGGCACGATCTATCAGCTCACCTACCTGGGAAACACCGGCTTCACCTACGATCAGCACACGTTTCGACGCACCGGTACATTCCGCTACATCACGCAGGGCTGGGGCCTGACAACCGACGGGACACGCCTGATCATGAGCGATGGCGCGTCAGCCATCGTGTTTCGCAACCCACGGTCCTTCGACGAGGAGGGCCGCATTTTCGTTTCGGACGATGTCGGACCGGTCGGGTTTCTCAACGAGCTCGAATACGCCGACGGCCGGTTGTACGCGAATGTCTGGCAGACCAACTTCATCGCCGTCATTGCACCGGATACGGGCAAGGTGACCGCATGGATCGACCTGACCGGCCTTAATCCGGATCCCAAACGCCTGGTGTACCCCTACGTTCTCAACGGGATCGCCTACAACCGTGATACCGGGCGCCTGCTGGTGACCGGGAAATGCTGGCCCCATGTCTATGAGATCGACCTCGTCCCGCGCGCGAACACACACGCTGGGACCGGACGATAATGCAACGCGGCCGGCTGCCGAGGCGGACACTGATGTAAACCCGCCCGCGCAGGCGGGCCATCCACGACTTTTCGCAGCTACCAGCAACGAAATCGTGGGCGGAGGCGTCACATCCGGAACAGGCCGAATCGCGTCGGCTCGACGGGCGCATTCAGGCTGGCGGAGATGGCGAGGCCCAGCACACGCCGCGTATCGGCCGGATCGATCACGCCGTCGTCCCACAGCCGGGCGCTGGCGTAATACGGATGCCCCTGGGTTTCGTACTGCTCGCGGATCGGCGCCTTGAACGCGTCTTCGTCCTCCGCCGGCCAGGTCTGGCCGCGCGCCTCCATGCCGTCGCGCCGCACCTGGGCCAGCACGCTGGCGGCCTGCTCGCCGCCCATCACGCTGATGCGCGCGTTCGGCCACATGAACAGGAAGCGCGGCGAATACGCTCGGCCGCACATGCCGTAATTGCCGGCGCCGAAACTGCCACCCAGGATCACGGTGAACTTCGGCACCGCCGCCGTCGCCACCGCGGTGACCATCTTGGCGCCGTCCTTGGCGATGCCGCCGGATTCGTATTTGCGGCCGACCATGAAGCCGGTGATGTTCTGCAGGAACACCAGCGGAATGCCGCGCTGGGCGCACAGCTCGATGAAGTGTGCGCCCTTCTGCGCGCTTTCGCTGAACAGGATGCCATTGTTGGCGACGATGCCGACCGGGTAGCCATGCAGGTGGGCGAAGCCGGTCACCAGCGTCTGGCCGTACAGCCGCTTGAATTCGTCGAACTCGCTGCCGTCAACCAGGCGGGCGATCACCTCCCGCACGTCGTACGGCCTGCGCCAGTCGGTCGGCACCACGCCGTACACGTCTGCGGGGTCGTAACGCGGCGGCGCCGGCGGGCGCAGCGCCAGCGACGACGGCTTCACCGTGTTCAGGTTGGCGACGATGCGGCGGGCGATGCCCAGCGCATGCGCATCGTTCTCGGCATAGTGATCGGTGACGCCGGAGGTGCGGCTGTGCACGTCGGCGCCGCCGAGCTCCTCGGCGGTGACCACTTCGCCGGTGGCGGCCTTCACCAGGGGCGGGCCGCCCAGGAAGATCGTGCCCTGGCCGCGCACGATGATGCTTTCATCCGACATCGCCGGCACATAGGCGCCGCCGGCGGTGCAGGAGCCCATCACCACCGCGATCTGCGCAATGCCCTGCGCCGACATGTTGGCCTGGTTGAAGAAGATGCGGCCGAAATGCTCGCGGTCGGGGAACACCTCGTCCTGTTGCGGCAGGTTGGCGCCGCCGGAATCCACCAGGTAGATGCAGGGCAGCCGGTTCTGCGCGGCGATCTCCTGCGCGCGCAGGTGCTTCTTCACCGTCACCGGGTAGTAGGTGCCGCCCTTCACCGTGGCGTCATTGGCCACGATCATGCACTCCCGGCCGGAGACGCGGCCGATGCCGGTGATGATGCCGGCGGAGGGGATGTCCTCGCCATACATGCCGTGCGCGGCGAGCTGGCCGAGTTCCAGGAAAGGCGACAGCGGATCGACCAGCGCGCGAACGCGGTCGCGGGGCAGCAGCTTGCCGCGGGAGAGGTGGCGCTGGCGGGCACGCTCTCCGCCGCCCTGGCGGATGGTGTCGGCCAGGCGGCGCAGATCCGCCACCAGCGCCTGCATCGCGTCGGCATTGGTGCGGAACTCGGGCGAGCGGGGGTCGATGCGGGAGTCGAGAATGGGCACGCGGAGGGTCTCCCGGGTGGGGCGGAGCAGCCCGGGGATCATTGGCGGATGCGGCGTCGGGTCAAGGGCGCCCCGGGCCGTGGGTCCGGAGGCGACCCTGGCCGCCGAAAGCAGAACCCGGGTTCGGACGCCGCGCCGGTTGCCTGCGACAGAGTTTCGTCACGGAGGTGGCCCGCCGCCGACGGAGCCGCCCGTTCAGTCCCGCAACGGCACCGTGTATGTCACCGCCGAACCGGTCAGGCAGACATCGCCGCTTGCGTTGCGCACACTGGTTTCCAGCGTGCAGATCGGCTTGTCGTCGCGCACGTTGACGATCTCCACCCGGCCGATGATCTCCTCGCCGACGGCAACCGCTTTGACGAAGCGCCACTCCACCTGCAGGAAGACCGTGCCCGGCCCGGGCAGGTCCTCGGCAACGATCGCATTCAACAGGCCCGACGTGACGCCGCCCTGCACGATGAGACCGCCGAACGGCGAACGGCGTGCCAGGTCCGCGTCGTAATGCAGCGGGTTCCTGTCCCCGGTCATCTCCGTAAACATCGCCACGTCGCGTTCCGTCGTTCGCCGCCGCCGTTCGGCGCTTGCCCCGGCCACCGGCTTGCCCGCCAGCGTGCGTTGCCAGATGCGCGGCGCAGTGTCTGCTGCCTGCGTCATGCCACTGCCTCCTCCTCCAGGGGTTGTTGGGACGTGCGCCACCCGGCCTGGGCCAGGTCCAGGGATACGATGTGTTCCACCTCGCGCTTCATGGCGCGGTTGAGCTGCTGGTGCAGCGTCTTGATCGTGCCGAGATCCCAGCCGAACGCGGCCACGGCATCGGTGACTTCGAACAGCGGCAGCGACAGGCTGTCGCGCGTCGCCGCATAGGCGGCGAAATCGGACCCGGTGCCGGCGGCCGCTGCATTCGCCAGCAATTCGGCGTCACGCAAAGCATCGGTGATGCCGTGGGCCGTCAGCGGATCCTTGAAATAGCCGGCGTCCCCCACCAGGGCCCAGCCGGGTCCATGCGCCTGGCGCAGGAAGCCGCACCGCCCGCCGAAGACACGCAGTTCCTGGTCCGGCCAGTCGTTGTCCAGCGCGGACGCAACATCCGGCGCCATCTGCTGCAGCGCCTGCAGGAACGCCATCTTTCGCGCGTTCCGCCAGGTGCCTTGCCGGAACGCCCCTGCGGGCACGGACACGAAGACACAGTGCTCGCCGGCATTGGTCGGGATGGCGCCGGCACTCAGTCCGGGGCGGTAGTACCAGTGGTAACCGTCCAGACCGACGCCGGGGAAATAGCCGAAAACGGCGGCGGTCGTGTGCTGCGACTCGCGAAGGGTTCGTGCCCCGGCCAGCCGGGCGACGGATGAGCCGATGCCGTCCGCGCCGACCACCAGACCCGCCCGGACCGGAACCACACTACCGTCCGGGGTCCGCACCATCCCGCCGCAGACCCGTCCGCCGGCATCGCGAACCAGGTCCACCAGCGCGTGGCCGTGCCGGATGGTCGCGCCGGCTTCGGCGGCGGCATCGACCAGCGTGCTGTCGAGCACGGTGCGCCGCGGGGCATACAGGGCATCAACGCCGTGCGACGGCTGGATGGCGATGTCCAGCACCTGGTCGCCGTAGTGGAACGTGGTGCTGCGCACCGCGGGTGTTCCGACCTCCTGCAGGCGCGGCAACACGCCCCAGCGATGCAATTGCAGGACGCCGCCGCGCATCAGCGCGTGAGTGGATACGGTATCGTCGCCATACCGGCCCCGGTCGATGACCAGCACCCGCAACCCGCGGCGGGCCATCAGCATCGCCGTGGCCGCGCCGGCACAGCGGGCACCGACCACCAGTGCGTCGTAGGTTTCCGTGATGTGCATCTCGCCCTCCCTAGGCGGCACAGCAGACCATTCCGCTGAGATATTGATGAAGATCGGCGGCAAGCTCCTGCGCGTCGGTGCCGACGCCGTCCAGGAAGCTGGACTTGCGCCGCCGCATGAACGGCAGGCCGAGGACGTAGAGTCCGGGCGATGGCGTCCTGCCGCCGCGCTGCACGATTTCGCCCGCCGCATCCAGGACGGGGACCTTCAGCCACTGGTAGTTCCTTCTGAAACCGGTCGCCCAGACGATGGTCCTGATTCCCTGCGCGGCCAGGTCGATCGCCGCCGGCGGGGATCCGAACCCGGTCAACGCATCCGGCCACGCTTCCGCCGGGGCGTTCATGGCGTCGGCCACCGTGTCGATCCGCCGCAGCACGCGCTGCAACTTCGCCTGTGCCGCGGCGAGCGAGTCCGGCAGATCATCCGCCAGGTGCACGCTGCCATCGCGCACGCCGACAGCCCGTCCGACCACCTGCACGCCGTTGTCGCGCAGGGAGCCAAGATCGAGCGAGGCGTGATCGGGCCGGCCGACCAGTTGCAGCGATGGCTGCATGGTCGCGCGTTGCGGATCCGGCATGTCCGTCAGCAGGTCGTCGAAGATCCCGGCCCGGTCCATCCACCACATGATGTCGTGGCCGCGATAGCATCGCGGCATCCGCGCATGACGCCCGACCGCGATGGTGACGGGCCGGCCCGACTGCCGGATTTCGTCGGCAAGCTGCACACCCGACGCGGATGCGCCAACCACCAGCACGCCGCCGTCGGGCAGTGCAGCGCTGTTCCGGTAACAGGTCGGCGTAACCTGCAGGATCTCGTGCGGCACGTGATGTGCCATGGGCGGCACGAACGGTCGGTCGCAGTACCCGGTCGCGATCACCACGGACCGTGCCGACCACACGCCCTGACTGCTCTCGACACGGTATCCCCAGGGCGCAGCCTGCACGGCATGCACCGCGGCATTCGTAACAACAGGAACAGCCGAGCATTGCGCGTAGTCGTGGAGACAGGAGATGAGTTCCTGCTTGCTCATGAAACCATCGGGATCGGTCCCGCGATAGCGCCAGCCCGGCAGCCGGCTCATCCAGTTCGGCGTCAGCAGGCGCAGCGAATCCCACCGCTCGGCTCGCCAGCGCTGCGCGATCTCGCCGCGCTCCAGCACGATGTGGTCGATGCCGAGCCGCCCAGACAGTGGCTCATGGCAAGCCCCGCCTGTCCGGCGCCGATGATGATCGCGTCGGTCTGTCGCATGGTTCTCTCCCGGGAAACCGGCCGGCGGCCGCACGGGCCGCCGGCGGCTGCACGCCTGGTTCAGGCTTTCATTTCCACCGACACGGGCACGCCATTGGCGAGCATGTCGAACACGGCCGACCGGGCGCGGGACTGTTCCAGGATCTCCCGCAGCTTGGCTTGCGGCGCGTCGCCCTGGATCGAGAACACCGCACGTATCCCGCTGAAACCGTTGCGGACACTCTTGTCCAGACCGAGGATGCCGCGCAGGTCGATGTCGCCCTGCAGCGAGCAGTCAACCGAGGTCAGCCGGACGCCGCGTGCCGCGGCGATGTTGACAAGGCCGGCCGTCAGGCAGGACGCCAGCGCATGCAGCGCCCATTCGACCGGCGTGGGCCCGTTATCGGCGCCACACAACACGGCCGGATGGTCCGCGTCGGCGGTGAAGGCGGTCTTGTGCTCATGTTCCCCGCCCGCGCCGGAGAAGTTCGCCATGGTGCTTTTCATGTGGGTGCCGCTTACCCACCTTCCGTCTGCGCGAAACTGGAAGTTGGCGAGTTGCGGCTGGTTGCGGACGACATCGATCGTCGCGAACAAGGCAGGCGTGTTGACACCATTCAACGGAATGGGTGCGGGCCTGGTGGTGGGCGCTTCGGTGCTGACGGACATGATCGGTTCCCTTCGAAAGGCCCCGCGGCATGAGAGTCGCAGGGCGGTTGCTGTTGCTTGTCGGCTTGGACGCCCGTCTTCGGTTCTGTGTTCGGGCGTGATTGACCTTATGCAAAGCAGCCGATCGAAGCCTGGAGAGGACTTGAGGAAATTCCGGTGAAAACCTGGATTTTTCGCCAACCGCCGCCAGCAAGCCGAACCGCTTCGTGGCAGACCCACACGCCATGCACGTTGAAGTCGGCACGCGGCACCAGTCCTTCACGTCATGGCCGGGCTTGACCCGGCCATCGACACCGGAACGATCGGGTCGGACTGCAACGGGACACGCCTGGACGGGGGTGGATGGCCGGGTCAAGCCCGGCCACGACTCGGAAGGGCGGTGATTGACCGCACTGCTTGCGCGCGTGGAGCCTGCGCCTGCCGCGCCGCGCCGTGCCATGCCGCGCCGCGCCGCGCCGGCGGCGCCCGTCGCCATCACTGAAGCGGAATTGGATGACAACCCCCGCGCCGACCATGATGCTGGACGGCAGGACCGTGCGTCGGACAACCTGCTGGCTGGTAAGATCGGTCCGGTGGAGAGAGTGGTTCGCCGTCTCTTCGGGCAAGAGGCGAACGAAAGGGCCGGTCGGTTCCGTTTGAAACCGCCGGCCCTAGGCAAACTCCGTCCACGCTTGCGTGGCGGACTCTGTCGTCGTCCGGGAACCGTGCGGATCGAGCGCTGCACCTCCGACCACGGCAACCACCAGGGCCGACAGAGCAATGAGGCATACAGCAATCATCTCAGGCTCCGGAACGGAAGGGCGGGACGTTGCCCGCCGTGGGGGAATTAGCCGTTCCCTCCGTCAGCCACGTTGTTCGGGCTGCCGTAGTAGTCGGCGGCATGCGCCGTGGTGCCGATGGAAGCCGTCCCCAGCGTGATGCTCAGGATGGCCAGGGCCGCGAATGCGATCTTCTTGAACATAGCCGTGTCTCCGTTGCTTGCCGGACCGGCCTTGCCGGTCTGCGGCGGTTGGGTTGCTGCTTCGGTCCCGCCCCGTCGCCTTGCGATCAGGGCGTGGGCACAAACTAGGCGCAGCAACCAACAGAGACTTGGAGGGGCCGTAAGGAAGCCCTGGTTAATTCCTTGGCTTTTTCTGAGGAACCCACAACCGGCAGACGGGGACCGGTGTTTCCCCGCCCCCATCCAGCGTTCCGGCGGCAGCACCCAAGCCACACTCAGCGTCCGGCGACAGCGCCCAAGCCACACTCAGCGGTCCGGCGGCAGCACCCAAGCCAGCAGCCGCGGGGGCAACAGCCCGGCGCCGCGGGCAAGCAGCCCGATCCACCAGGGGAACGTCACGCGCAGGCGCCCCGCCGCAATCCCGCGCAGCATGATCCGGGCCGCACGGTCGGCATCCATCAGCCCGGGCTTGGCGGCGGGGTTCCGCTCGGTCATCGCCGTGCGCACATAGCCCGGACAGATGCTGGTCAGCATGATGCCGGACTGCCGGGCGGTCGGGGCCGTGGCGACCGTCCAGCGATCCACCGCCGCCTTGGCGGCGCAATACGCCGGCGCGCCCGGCGCCGCGACGAAGGCGGCAATCGAGGCAACCACCGCAATCCGCCCGCGCACCCCGTCCGCCCCCGGCTCCTGTGCCTGCATCACCTCCATGGCCGGCAGCGCGGTGTTCAGCACGCCGCCCACATTGGTCTCGAAAATCGCCCGGATCTGGTCGGAGCTCTCCGGCCCCGGCGCGCCCGTCCGCGCCGAAATACCGGCATTGGCGATCACCAGGTCCAGCCGGCCCGCACCGGCAATCCACTCGGTCATCCCGTCCAGGTCGCAGACATCCAGCACCCGGGCGTTCACCTGTGCGCCGCGGGCGCGACAGGCCTCGGCCACGGCCGACAGACGGCCGGGGTCGCGCCCCGACAGGTGCAGGACGGAATCCGGCGCGGCCAGTTGCAGCGCCAGCGCTTGGCCGATGCCGGAGGAGGCACCGGTGATCAGGGATGTGGCAAAGCCGGACATCGAAGCAGGATAGTGCAGCCCGGCAGCCGGTAGAACGCGCCGCCATATCGCTTGGGCGGTAATACCGTTGCGCTTGCCGGCGCCCCGTCTGCTCCCTTGCCGAAGGCACATCCTGGAAGTCGTGGGCGGGCAGGCCGGAACGGCCCCGGAAGCGGTCAGCCGCCCCGGTCCAGCACCAGGAAGCGCGGACCGACCACCACCAGGGCGACGGCCAGGTTCATGACCAGCACCAGCAGCGCCGCCCGCAGGCCGGAGATCTGCAATCCGTGCCGCGCCAGGAACCAGTGCAGCCACAGTCCGTAGCCGCTCAGCAGCACCACCAGCACAATGGCGCCGATATGCTCCGGCAGCCCCGCGGCGTTCGCGATGCCCAGCAGGAACACCAGCGCCGTGCCCAGCAGCGGCACCAGCCAGTAGCACCAGTTGAACGCGGTGGCGAAACGCAACCACTGCCCCTGCCGGCCCCAGAGCCGGGCTGCCTCATAGGACAGGACCGGCGGCATCAACAGCACGCACAGGGTGGCCAGCAGTTCCGACAGCGCTGCCTCCGCGTGGCCCCCGGTCAGCAGCAACAGGGCACCGACCAGCGGGAAGGCGAGCAACGGCGCCAGGCTGGCCAGAAACGCCTGGATGGTATCGCCGAATTCCGCCAGCCCATCCGCCCGGCCACGCGCCACCTGCGCCATGCCGCGCAGGA
This sequence comes from uncultured Alphaproteobacteria bacterium, assembly GCA_963721065.1. Classification (GTDB taxonomy): domain Bacteria; phylum Pseudomonadota; class Alphaproteobacteria; order Acetobacterales; family Acetobacteraceae; genus CAWBLP01. The sequence goes on along the minus strand of CAVRHO010000002.1, from coordinate 262,458 downwards.
TGTTGCCTTGTGGTCTGCGATCGGGCAGGCCCGGACGACGCGGCATGATGCTTATCCCAGGAAGGAGGCGAGGATACCGCGGTATATCTGGGCCAGGTCGCGCAGTTCCGCCACCGGCACGCGCTCGTCGGCCTGGTGCATCGTGGCGCCGACCAGGCCGAACTCGGCCACCGGGCAGTAGCGGGCAATGAACCGCGCGTCGGACGTGCCGCCGCCGGTGTCCAGCTTCGGTTCCACGCCGGCAACCCGGATGATGGCGTCGCGCAGCTTGTTCACCTGCTCGCCCGGCTGAGTCAGGAACGACTCCCCGCTGACCGCCACGTCCAGGTCGAAGTGTTCGGCGTACTGCTCCAGCGTGGCGCGCAGCCAGGCGGTCAACGAGGCGCCGCTGTGCCGGTCGTTGAAGCGGATGTTCAGCATGGCGCGCGCGGCCGCGGGGATGACGTTGGTCACCGGATTGCCCACGTCGATCGAGGTGAGCTGCAGCGTGGACGGCTGGAACCAGTCGCTGCCGGCATCCACCGGCGCCGCGGTCAGCGCGGCCAGGGCGCGGACCAGCCGGTGCACCGGGTTGTCGGCGCGGTGAGGATAGGCGACGTGGCCCTGCGTGCCGTGCACGGTGATCTTCGCGTTCAGGCTGCCGCGGCGGCCGATCTTGACCATGTCGCCCAGGCGCACCGGGCAGGTCGGCTCCCCCACCACGCAGAAGTCGGGGATCTGGTCGTTGGCCTGCATCCACTCCAGCACCTTCACCGTGCCGTCGGTGGCCACGCCCTCCTCGTCGCCGGTGATCAGCAGGCTGATGGACCCGCGCGGGGGGCCATCCTGCAGGTGCCCGGCGCAGGCGGCGACGAAGGCGGCGATGGCGCCCTTCATGTCGCAGGCGCCGCGGCCATACAGCACGCCGTCACGCACCTCGGCCGAGAACGGATCGCCGGCCCATGCGGCGGCGCCCGCCGGCACCACGTCGGTATGGCCGGCGAAGCAGAAATGCGGGCCGCCGGTGCCGATGCGCGCCCACAGGTTCTCGATCTCGCCGTAGCGCAGGCGGGTGACGCTGAAGCCCAGGCGTTGCAACACCTCGGCCAGCACGTCCTGCGCCCCGGCATCTTCGGGCGTCACGGAGGGGCAGCGGATCAGTGCCTGGGCAAGCGGCAGGGGATCGGTCTGTGTCATTACGAACGAAGCCAGTCAGGCCGGAGAACCATGAAAACGCGCCCTCCCCCGGTGTGGGGAAGGGCTGGGGTCGGGGGGCGTGCGCACGGGCCCCGCACACCGGGTGGCGCGCATGACGCCCGCCCCCAGCCTTCCCCCGAAACGGGGACGGGAGCGCCCGGCCGCAACCCAGCCATCCTGCTCAATCGCGCAGCAATTCGTTGATCGAGGTTTTCGCCCGGGTCTGCGCATCCACCGTCTTGACGATCACCGCGCAGTACAGCGACGGCCCCGGGGAGCCATCCGGCAGCGGCCTGCCGGGCAGCGAGCCCGGCACCACCACGGAATAGGCCGGCACCCGCCCGACATGCACCTGCCCCGTCTGCCGGTTGATCACCTTGGTGGACGCGCCGATGAACACGCCCATCGACAGCACGGCGCCCTGCTCCACCACCACGCCCTCGGCCACTTCGGACCGGGCGCCGATGAAGCAGTCGTCCTCGATGATCACCGGGTTGGCCTGCAGCGGCTCCAGCACGCCGCCGATGCCCACGCCGCCGGACAGATGGCAGTTGGCGCCGATCTGCGCACAGCTTCCGACCGTGGCCCAGGTATCCACCATGGTGTTCCGGCCCACCCAGGCGCCGACATTGGTGAAGCTGGGCATCAGCACCACGCCCGGCGCGATGTAGGCCGAGCGGCGGACCACGGCGCCGGGGACGGCGCGGAAACCGGCCTCGCGGAAGCGGTTCTCACCCCAGCCGGCGAACTTCATCGGCACCTTGTCCCACACCGGCGCACCGCCCGGCCCCTCCATCGGCCCCGAATTGGTCAGCCGGAAGGACAGCAGCACCGCCTTCTTCAGCCACTGGTTCACCTGCCAGCCCTGCGCGGTGCGGTCGGCCACCCGCAGTTCGCCGGTATCCAGCGCGTCCAGGGCCGCCTCCACAACCTCGCGGTCGGCGCCGGTGGTCTTGGAAGACAGGCCCTCCCGCCGCTCCCACAGAGCATCGATCGGTTGTTGCAGTCGGTGTTCGGTCATTGTGCGGCGGTCCCTGGTTCAAGCGGCCGGACGATGCGCAGCACGCCGCGTCCTGTCAACGCGACCTGAAACAGCGCCCGGACGGCGTCGCGACATGCGGTATCAGTCGCCCGCCGGCCGGCCGGTCCGCCGCTGGATGAAAGGGGTTCACCACGCGCGCACCGGCCTGCCGACAACCGGCGATTTCCGGTCAGAACAGCCCTTCGATCTCCCCGTCCTCGCGCAGGTGGATCGCCTCGGCCGAGGGCACCCGCGGCAGGCCGGGCATGGTCATGATGTCGCCGCAGATCGCCACCACGAACCCGGCGCCGGCCGACAGCCGCACCTCGCGCACCGGCAGCACATGGCCTTCCGGCGCGCCCATCACCGTGGGATCGGCGGTGAAGCTGTACTGCGTCTTGGCGATACAGACCGGCAGGTGGCCGAAGCCTGCCTCCTCGAACCCCTTCAGCCGCCGAGCGACCGCGTCGCTCATGGAGATGTCCTTGGCGTGGTAGAGCTGCTGGGCGATGGTGCGGATCTTGTCGGCGAAGGGCATCTCCAGCGGATACAGCGGCGCGTACTTCGCCTCGCCCAGCACGATCTTCTGCTGCACCGCGCGGGCCAGCGCCTCGGCCCCGGCGCTGCCGTCGGCCCAGTGCGTGCACAGGATCGCCTCGACGCCCTGCTTGGCCATCGCCTCCTTGATCACCGCGAACTCCGCCTCGGTGTCGGAGGTGAAGTGGTTCACGCCCACCACCACCGGCAGGCCGAACTTGCCCAGGTTCTCCACGTGACGCGCCAGGTTGGCGACGCCGCGCTGCACGGCGGGCACGTCCTCCTTGCCCAGGTTGGCGCGCGCCACGCCGCCATGCATCTTCAGCGCGCGCACCGTCGCCACCACCACGGCGCAGGCCGGCTTCAGCCCCGCCGCTCGGCACTTGATGTCCAGGAACTTCTCCGCCCCCAGGTCGGCGCCGAACCCGGCTTCCGTCACCACCACATCCGCCAGCTTCAGCCCCAGCCGCGTCGCCATGACGCTGTTGCAGCCATGCGCGATGTTGGCGAACGGACCGCCATGCACGAAGGCCGGCGAGCCCTCCAGGGTCTGCACCAGGTTCGGCATCAGCGCGTCCTTCAGCAGCACCGACATCGCGCCGTCCGCCTTCAGGTCCTTCGCCGTGACGTAGGTGCCGTCGCGGCGCTGCGCCACGGTCATGCGGCCCAGGCGTTCCTGCAGGTCCTTGACGCTGTTGGACAGGCAGAACACCGCCATCACTTCCGATGCGACGGAGATGTCGAACCCGTCCTCCCGCGGGAAGCCGTTCGCCACGCCGCCCAGGCTGTTGACGATCGAGCGCAGCGCCCGGTCGTTCATGTCCACCGCCCGGCGCCAGGTGATGCGGCGCTGGTCGATGCCCAGGGCATTGCCCCAGTACACGTGGTTGTCGATCATCGCCGCCAGCAGGTTGTTGGCCGCGGTGATGGCGTGGAAGTCGCCGGTGAAGTGCAGGTTGATCTGGTCCATCGGCACCACCTGCGCGTACCCGCCGCCGGCCGCGCCGCCCTTCATCCCGAAGCTGGGCCCCAGCGACGGCTCCCGCAGGCAGATCGCGGCACGGCTGCCGATCCGGTTCAGCGCGTCGCCCAGGCCGACCGTGGTGGTGGTCTTGCCCTCGCCCGCCGGCGTGGGGCTGATTCCGGTCACCAGCACCAGCGCGCCATCCGGCCGGGTCTGCGACGCGGTGACGAAGTCGAAGCCGATCTTCGCCTTGTGCCGCCCGTACGGCTCCAGCGCATCGTGCGGAATGTCCAGCTTTGCGGCGATGTCGCCGATCGGGCGGAGCGTGGTTTCGCGGGCGATCTCCAGGTCGGATTTCATGGGCATTTCCTCGGCAGGCAGTGGATCGTCAGGATGGAGGCGAGGGGGCGTTCACAAGGACCCTGTGCGCCCCCGTTCATTGCGGCGCCATCAGGCGGCGGGACGGACGGTTGCGTGGTCCGTCAGGCGATCCGGCGCATGATGGTGTGGGAGCGGTTGGTGGTGTGCGGGCGGATCTTCGGCGCCCAGTCGCCCTTTTCGGCGGCTTCGTTCCAGGCCGGGCTGTCCACGATATCCGCCGACGCCAGTTCATACAGCGCCAGGTAGCGCGCCAGGCCGTCCTTGTTGGTCTTTTCCAGCAGGTAGCGGCGGCAGCCGAGAACGCCGGGGACTTTCAGGATCTCCGGCACGTGCTCGTCGTCGTACACCCGGTTGAAGTCGGCTTCGTGTTCGGCGGGGATGTCCATCTGCACCAGGTAGATGAACGCGCCGGTCTGTTCTGCGGGCATTGTCCTGCTCCTCCGGGTTGGCCGCCCTGGTCAGGCGGCGTGACGTTGTTCGATATGCAACGTATCGAGCGCCTCCGCCATGGCGGCAACGACGCGGCGCATATCCTCCGGCATGATGGCCCCGATGCAGCCCGACCCGGAAACTCGGTGTCGGCGTGTTGTAGAAATTGCTGATCAGCACACCGCGCGCCTTCAGCGCATCGACGAACGCCTGCAGATTCCAGGCCGGATCGGGCGGCGCATGCACGTTGACGATGATCGGCCCCTGGTGCTGCCGCGCCAGGTACGGCGTCAGCCCGAGTGTCTGAACGCCGTCATAAAGAACGTTCATGTTCGCGGTGTAGCGGGCCAGCCTGGCCGGTGGACCGCCCTCGGCCTCCAGCAGCTCCAGCGCGGTGTCGAGCGCGTTCAGCACCTGCGCCGGCGGCGTGAAACGGAAACTGCCGCCGACGCGGCTGCGGAGGATGTGCGCGTGGATATCGGCCAGGTCGAACGACCAGCTTCCGGCGTTGCCGGCGGCGGCGGTGACGCTGTCGATGCGTACCACCGCGAAGGCCATGCCGGGCACGCCTTCCAGGCACTTGTTGGCGGTGAACACCACGGCGTCGATTTCCGGCTGCGCCGAGACGTCCAGCGGCAGCGCGCCGAATGCCGAGACGGCATCGACCAGCAGGCGGCGCCCGGCCCGGCGCACCACCGCGCCCACGCCGGCGAGGTCGTGCACCACGCCGCTGCCGGTTTCGGAATACACCAGGCCGACATGGCCGATGTCCGGATCGCCCGCCAGGGCCGGGGCCAGCAGCGCGGGGTCGATCGGTTCGGCCGGGGCGATCGGCAACAGCACGGGGGCGCGGCCGGCCTCGCGCGCCAGCCGGGACATGCGTTCGGCATACGGGCCGGTGCCGGGGATCAGCAGCTTGCCGCCCGGCGGAACGAAGGTGCGAATGGCGGCTTCGGTGATGAAATGGCCGCAGCCCTGCAGCGGCAGAACCGTGTGCTGCGCCGGGTCGCCATGGGCAATGCGGAGCAACCGCTCGCGCACGCTCGCATAGATCGGGTGGAAGTCGCTGTCCCAGGGCGCGAAGTCATGCGCCAGTGCCGCGCGCACTTCCTTGCGTGTGGTCACCGGGCCTGGCGTCAGCAGCAGCATGCGATGGACCTGATGGACGGCGGAAGTCGCAGGCTTCGCATGAAGTGGCCGCGAAATCCACCCGGCCCACCCGGCGTCGTGGCGATGCGGCGGTGCAGCATGGCAGGCGGCGCAATTTGTTGCGCATGGGGGCTTGAACAGCGTCCGTGTTGCGCTAGTTCATCGTCGCCGGAAGCCTGGATGAAAAGGGCCGGCTGATTTTCCGCGCGCACGCGCGACCATGTCGCTCCAAGGAGGATGTGGCGGTGAGCACGAACGGTATTGGCGAACGATCGCACGGACTGGCCGATTTTGTGGTGTGGTTCGCGGCAATCTGCCTGTCGCTGGCGAGTTGGGCCTGTTTCGCCGGGCAGGTCGCGTTTCCGGCCTGGAAGCCTTGGCTGGGTTCGATGCCCGGCGTGTTGCTCGCGCTGGCATCGCTGACCCGGCACCCGCACTGGTCGCAACGACTGAAACTGGCTGCCGGCGGCTGGGTCCTGGCAGCACCGTTTGCGCTGGGGTTCTTCGACCTGGCGCCGGCGCTGTGGTCGTACCTGGCGATCGGCGCGGCGATGCTCGCTGCCGCCGTGCCGGCCTCCGCGCAGCCGCCGCGGCGGCCGGCGACCGGGTGCGGTGCCCCGCCTGTGGCCGATCAGCGCGAGGGGACCTGCGAAGTTGCATAGGCCGCCTTGACGCATCGACGTGGTCATTTTTGCCCGAACCCGCGTGGCGTTTTACGTTGCGCCACGCGTGCGACGGCCTCCCTGCGTGCAACGAAGGTCGTTGTGGACGGTCGGCCTTCGTAGGCCATGACGGTGCAGGGGTGAGCGACAGTCGAACGCAACGCAGGCTCGTGTCGCTTTTCACTGCGCCACTGGGCTCCGCCGTATCAGCCGGCTTCCTGCTGCGCGTCACCATCACTCACATGGTCCACCGGCAACCCGGCGCCGGCCCGTGGCGACAGTCGGGCGAACACCTCCTGCCGCAGCCGGCGCAGCACGGTGCCGCGATGGTCCTGGTCATTGCGCAGCAGATACACCCGGGCCCGTGGCGACAGCGGGATACGCGGCCCGCCGCGCGACAGGTGGATCGCTGCCGGCAGGGCGCGCATCGTCTGCCACAGCATGCCGTTGCGCAGGCCCTTGGCCACATAGCCGCCGAATTGTAACAGGACGGCCCCTCGGGAACCGCCGTATTTGCGTTCGATGTACAACCGGTTGCGCACGAAATGGAACCAGCGCCGGCCCGACCAGGTAACGCGTCGCGCCCTGCTGGCCTTGTGGTGTACGACCAGGTCGCCGCAATAGCGGATGCGCCAGCCGCGGGTTATGGCCCGCAGGCAGAAATCGTATTCTTCCCAGCAGAAGAACAGCGCTTCGTCATAGCCGCCGGCATCCTGCCAGGCCGCGCGGCGAATCGCGTGGCCGGCACCGACGAAGGTGACCGCGTCGAATCGCCCGCCCGCCCGCGGCAGCAAGGCTTCCGGGTAGCCCCAGCAGGACAGGTCGTCATCCGCGGAACCGTCGCGCAGGATGCGGCAGCCCACCGCGGCCAGGGCCGGGTCGGCGTCCAGCGCCGCCACCGCCTGCGCCAGCGTGTCGGGGGTGGCGAAGGTGGCGTCGTTGTCCAGCCCGAAGATCACCCGCCCCCGGCCGAGCGCCGAGCCGAGGTTGCGGCCTGCCGGAACGCCGAGATTGCGCCCGACCGGCACAAGCGTCGCGTCGGATCGTCCGGCGACCGCGGCGGCGAACCGCGCCAGGTTGTCCGGCCGGGATCCCTGGTCCACCACGAACACATGCCGGCCGATGCCGCGCTGGGACAGTGCGGAGTTGATTGCCGCAACCGTGTCCTCCGGCCGGTCCAGTGCCAGGATCACCACGTCGGCGTCGCAGGCGCCGGCCGGTGCGCCGCCCATGCCGGCCTCAGCCATTGCGCCGCGAGACAACCGGGATGGCGAGATAGGCGAGTCGCTTGATCTCCTTGCGGCCACGTTCGACGGAATCCACGACCAGGCCACAGACCACGGTCAGCGACGACAACAGCACCAGCCCAGTGGACAGCACGGCCGTGGGCAGGCGCGGGACCAGGCCGGTCTGCAGGTAGTGCACCACCACGGGGGTGCCCAATGCCAGGGCGGCCATCAGCAGCAGGGTGCCGGCCGCGGTGAAGAAGCCCATCGGACGCGCCGCCTTCACCATCCAGAAGATGGTGCGCAGGATGCGCAGCCCGTCCGCCAGCGTGCGCAGTTTCGATTGCGAGCCGGGCGGCCGTACGCGGTATTCCGCCGCCAGTTCGTCAACCGGCAGGCGCAGTTCCAGCGCGTGCACGGTAAGCTCGGTTTCGATCTCGAACCCGTCGGCCAGCGCGGGGAAGGATTTCACGAACCGCCGGGAGAAGGCGCGGTATCCCGACAGCACGTCACTTACGCGATCGCCGAACACGCCGCGCACGAGGCCGGTCAGCACGGCATTGCCGACCCGGTGGCCCCACCGGTATGCGGCCCGTTGCTTCGTCACCCGGGTCGCCGTCACCATGTCCAGGTGCCGCCCGACCAGCAGCCGCAACATGCCCGGTGCGGCAGCGGCGTCGTACGTATCGTCGCCGTCCACCAGGACGAACACGTCGGCCTCTACATCGGCGAACATGCGGCGCACGACATTGCCCTTGCCCGGTAGCGGTTCATGCCGCACCACGGCGCCGGCCGCGCGTGCCTCCAGCGCCGTCCGGTCGTGGGAATCGTTGTCGTACACGTAGATCGTCGCGTCCGGCAGGGCGGCATGGAAGTCGGTGACCACTCTGCCGATCGTCGCCTGCTCGTTGCGGCAGGGGATCAGCACGGCGGTGCGCAGGCCCTCCGGGCCGTCGGACAGGTTCAGCGGATGTGGCCCGGGATCGGCACTCCAGCCGGGGCTGTTCTTGGGCAGGGTTGCCTGGACAGCGATCTGATCGAGCACGGGGGTCACGGCGCTTCCTCACCAGGCATTGCGCATCGACAGGACGCTCAGCGCGGTGCGTGCCAGCACCACCAGGTCCAGCCGGATCGACCAGGACGCGATGTATTCCAGGTCGCTTTCCAGCCGGCCCAGCAGCTTGTCCGGCGTGTCGGTTTCACCACGCCAGCCGCGCACCTGCGCCAGGCCGGTGATGCCGGGCCGCACGCTGTGGCGCAGCGGATAGCAGTCGCTCAGCAGCTCGAAGGGGATGTCGCCGACGCAGGTGCCGGGGGCATGCGGCCGCGGGCCGACCACGGACATATCCCCGCGCAGCACCTGGACGAATTGCGGCACCTCGTCGAGTGAGATGCGGCGCAGCCAAGCACCGACGCGACTCACCCTCGGGTCCCCGTGGGTGACCTGGCGCAGGTGCCCGTGCTCCGGCGGATGCGGATACATGGTGCGCAGCTTCCACATTTCGAAGCCGCGGTTGTTCAGGCCGATCCGGCGCTGGCGGAACAGCACGGGGCCGGGGCTTTCCAGCTTGATGGCGATAGCCGCCGCCAGCAGCGGGATGGCGAACAGCGTCAGCGCCGCGACCGCGATGGCGATATCCAGCAGGCGCTTGACCACCCCCCGCCAGCCGGCCATCGCCGCGGCCGGCGCAGGCCGGTAGCGCCGCAGCGTGGCATGGGTGACGGCCGGCAGCGGGATGTCACTGGTGGCGAAGTCGATCGGGCTTGGCCGGGCTTGCAGCATGGTCGCGACCCGCGGACTGTGGAGCCCCGGGAGGGGGTTCCGTTGCGCAAGGTCTGACTCGGAAGAATCACCGAACGGTTAATGCGGCCGGACATTCTGCAGAAAAGGCTTGACGCGCTTCCGGCGGATTCCGCTCAGCGAAATACCAGTGTCCGCGACAGGCCGAAATTCACGAACATACCGGCGATCGCGCCCGCCGCGGTGGCCAGGATCGGGTGGCGCGCGCACAGGGCCGCGAAGGTGATCAGCAGCATGTAGGTGCCGCGGTTGAGCATGAAGCCCAGCAGGTTGGCGCCCAGGAAGCGCAGCCACTGCCGGTGCGCCGGGCCGGAGCCGATGCCGCGGAACGTCCATAGCCGGTTGCAGCTCCAGGTGACCGTGGCCGCCACGAAATAGGAGGCGAGTCCCCGCCCAGTACAGGCCGACCGCGCCCCGCAACCCATAGACCACGCTGGTGTCCACAACGAAGCCCAGCGTTCCGACGGTGCCGAACTTGGTGAACTGGACGGCCATCAGCAGCCGCGCTTCGGTGGCGAGATTTCGGGCCGGCGGCGGCAACTGGGTCGCGAGGCGCAACAGCAGGGCTTGCATGCTGGGGCGCATAACGGAACGGGACGGGGACCGCAATCGCGGAATTCCCCCGACGCCGCGAGGCCATCCGGCAGGCTTCGCATCGCGGCGCGCGGTTATCGGCCGGTGCCGCGGGACCGTGCGCCGCGGGACCGTCCGCCGTGGGACCGTCCGCCGCGGGACCGTCCGCCGCGGGACCGTCCGCCGTGGACCGTCCCCGGGGACCGTCCGCCGGGGGACCATCCACCGAGGGACCGTCCACCGAGGGGCGGGAGAGCCGCGCGACGCGCCAACGGAACCGGACCGGCGCTGGTCACACCAGCACGGGCCGGTCCCCTTCCACGATGATGCGCCACAGCACGCGGCTCTGGCTGCGGTCGTAGTCGCCGTGCGCGCGGTGCATCGTCGCGCGGTCGTCGATCACCAGCACGTCGCCCTTGCGCCAGGCATGGTGATAGACGATCTCCGGCCGGATCATCCGTTCCAGCAGGTCGTCCAGATAGGCGCGGCTGTCGTCGGGCGTCATGCCCTCGATGCGCAGCGTCTTGGTCACGTGGAAATACACCGCGCGGGAGCCGTGCACCGGGTGCGTGCGCACCATCGGGTGCTCCACCGGCGTGCCGTATTTCTCCCGGTCCTCGGGACGCGTATCGTGATGGTCGTCCAGGGTATTCAGCGTCTTCAGCGTCTCCAGCCGGGCGCGTTCCCGTTCCGGCAGCGCGGCATAGGCGGCGCGCATGTTGGCGACGCTGGTGCCGCCGCCGGCCGAGGGGATTTCCACCCCGTACAGCATGGTCGCCGCGGGCGGGTGTTCGCGGTTGGTGTGGTCGGTGTGCCAGCGTTCGGCCGGGCGCTGGCCGTTGCGGTGCCAGATCAGGCCGATATCCGGATGGTCCGGCATGTTGTGCTGCGAGTAGTGCTGCCGCATCGGCGGGCCGAAGGCCGCGGCGGCGGACAGGTACTGGTCCGGCGTCAGCACCTGGTCGTGGAACACCAGCGCCAGGTGATCGGCCAGCGCAAGCTGCAGGGCCTGCCGCACCGGCGGCTCGACCGGCTGGCTGAGGTCGATGCCGCTGACGGAGGCCCCGAGGCTGGGATGCAAAGGGGTCAGGGTAAAGCGTGCCATGACTGTCCTCCCCGCAGGGCGTGGCATGGCCGCGTCGGGCCTGCTGCCCTGTCCGGCCGCAGTGTGCGCCGGGCCGGGGCCGGTGCCAAATGCTCAGCGCAAAAACGGGTTGCTGGCGCGCTCGGCACCGATGGTGGACCCGGGTCCGTGGCCGCACAGGAAGCTGATGTCGTCGCCCAGCGGCAGCAGCTTGTCCTTGATCGCGGCGATCAGGGCGGCGTGGTCGCCATAGGGAAAGTCGGTGCGCCCGACCGAGCCCTGGAACAGCACATCGCCCACCAGGGCGAAGCGGGCGGCCTGGTTGACGAAGACGACGTGGCCGGGCGTGTGGCCCGGGCAGTGCAGGACGTCGAAGCGGTGGTCGTCCAGGGTGACGACGTCGCCTTCCGCCAGCCAGCGGTCCGGCGTCACGTCGCGGGCGGCGAAGCCATAGGCGCCGGCCTGGGCGGCGATGCCCTCCAGCAGGAACTGGTCACGGCGGTCCGGGCCGATGACCGGCACCGCTTCGGGATCGCCGGCGCGGGCGCGCAGGCTCTCCTGCAGTTCGGCCGCGCCGCCGGCGTGGTCCAGATGGCCGTGGGTCAGCAGGATCTGCTGCACCGCAACGCCAAGCTGGTCGATCGCCGCCAGGATGCGGTCCGCCTCGCCGCCGGGATCCACCACCATGGCGTGCTGCGAGGCTTCGTCCCACAGGATCGCGCAGTTCTGCTGGAACGGGGTAACGGGAATGACGGCGCCGCGCAGGTTGGCCATGGTGCGTTTCGGACCTCGTGCAATGCCGGCTCAACGTGGCCGAACGTGGGTGGGTGCGGGTGTGCGGCGCTGGCGCCGCCGATGGCTTCGGGGCGAACCGTCTGCCCGCCGTGCCGGGCCTTATTGTGGCATGGCGGCGGCAGTGATGCACGGGCCGGCGCAGCACAGCGAACACGACAGCGGATGACCCGCAGACCCTGAGAGGTACCGTTGCGGACTTTGCCGTGACGTTCCGGTGGGAAACAGGTATGCTTGTCGTTGGCCAACGATAGTGCCCTGCCGTGGCAACCTTTTCGAATGAGGCGCAACCGCGGGGCCGCCATCATGCCGGCCAACGCGGGACGCGTGGTCCAGGATTTTCCCCCGCGGGGCGCGATAAAGCCGCGAATCGCGGTGCGGCAATCCAGTCATATCAGCCCGCGTATGGTCTGACCGTTGGTCGGCAACCCAGCGTCATGGTCGGCGAAGGCCGGCCATCCACGACGTTTGGTGATGGCAGCGACGCAAAGACGTGGATGGCCCGCCCGCGCGGGCCATGACGCTGAAGGGCTCGCCGTGTGTCGAACGCAATACGGGTTGGTATGAACCGCGAGCCTGAGCAGAACGGCACCGCCGGGTGCCGCCGCCAGCGGCCAGACAGCAGATGCCGGGCTGTCAGTCATGCATCAATCGTAAATGGGCGAAATCCACATTTGGCATCAGACCCAAAAAAAGAAGTTTTCCTTTCGCGGGCATTGCAGGCTGGGGCTTATGGGCGAGGCTTCGCTGTCGTATTGATTTGTGCAATATCGTACCTGGCGCTAATCTAGGGTCCGGCACAAGCGACTCGATCAGGCGGTGGGCTTCCTCAACAAGAGGGGGAAAAGGTGCACGTTCCAATGATGGATGGCGAACCACACGCTTCGGGCAGGCGCAAAGCACTTGTCGTCGAGGACGAACCCGACCTGGCGGACTGCATCCAGGAGGAGCTGCAGGCTCTCTTCGACGTCGAATGCGCCGACACCCTGCCTGCCGCGATCGCGTGCCTTCGGTGCGGAATTCCCGACGTCGTCCTGATCGACTGCTATATGATAGGAAACCGTCCGGGCGAGATTGTCGCGCAGATAGACAGAACGAGGACGGGCATTGTACTCATGTCCGGCGACGCTGAACTGGCATCTCAACTCGCTGGCTGTCTTGGTGTTTCCTGCCTGCATAAACCGTTCAGAATAAGGGAGTTATGGGAGGCGGTTCTCGACAGTCTCAGCCACCGCTAGATTGCTTCTCGCCCGATTTCACCTCGGCCAGACCTTCGGCCCGCGCCTCCAATTCCCGGGCGAATTCCAGTAGCCGCGGCCCCGCGTCATCATGGGCGAACGCACTGGCATGCCTTCTGGCCCGCCGAGCCAGTTGCAGTAGTTCGCTGATGTTTGACGGCATTGGTGCATTTCCGGACATTCGGCTGCCTTTGCGGCATTTGGGTTCTGATTGTCACAGAGACGGACGGGCCTGCGGCCGCCCCAGGGTACTCGCTGGCAAATCAGAATTCAACGTGAAATCCGTATTTTGCCGCGGATTTTTTGTCTGACGCATCCATTGACTTGTGCCAAGATTTCATCGCTCATGAACGGAAGGTCACCAATTCTTGATCTACGTGGCGTTGTTCGCGGGATCGCCTGTCGATCGTGGCCCCCAGCGGACAATCCATGACCCTGGGAGGCTTGCATCATGGGCATGCGTTCGCCGTCAGGCCTGCAAAGCGGTCGTGTCCCCGGGCAGCGGCGCACAAGCTGTGCACAAGCGGCCCGCTGCGACCAAGCGAAGAGGCCGGCGGTGGCGGGTGACTTGACCACGGTTCCCACACCACTCCCGGTGGCACGCCCGGGTCACGCTTCTTGCCGCCGGCACGCGGCAGGCACCGCGCCTGTCGTGAAGCAACACGTCAGCCGATCGTGGCCAGCACCTCGTCGGCTGTCGGGAACCGGCCATTTGCCTTCTTGGAGTAGGCAAGCCGGCCATCCACCGTGATCTCGAACACGCCGCCGCCCGACTTCGTCAGGCTGACATCCGCCGCGGGCTGCGTCTTCAGGATCAGGCTCCGCGCTTCACGCGCGCGCGGTTCGTAACCTCACATTCCGCAGTATTCGATCTCGACCTGCATGAGACGTTGTCTTCCTGCTGTGGTTGGACCTGCGGGAATCTGACAGGCCGCATCGCCGGAGGCAACCCGGGTGCGGGTCCCGCTCCATCAGGACCGCCCCGTCGCTCTGGCGACGCAGACCCGGGATTTTTTCACGGTTCCAGTATTATTGTATACAGTCACAGTTCTTCTTTCAGTCTCATTTGCAATTTCTGAGTCCAATAGCGCACACTCTCGGGGAGTTAACCCTGCCTCTCGACGCAGGTCGTGCGAAGCGCCGAACCTGCGTGGACCATCGCCCGACCACCGCCCGATGGAGTGTGGATTTGATGGAGCAAGTCCGGCTCGCCGAAGACAGTGACCTGCCAGCCACGGAACTGGTCGCGACCGAGACCGGGACCAGCCCGGCAAAGCATTGCCCTCTCTGTCAGGAGCCCGTCGCAAAGGGCGCGGAACTCGATGCCCACGCGCTGGCCAAGGCTTATGGCAAGCGATTCCATGTGGATGTCGGACGCCTGATCGGCGACATCACCACTGTCGAGCTACTCACCTGTCGGAATTGCGGACTCCGCTTCTTCTTCCCGCAGATAGCCGGGGACAGCAGCTTCTATTCGTCCCTGCTGCCATGGTTCCTGTCCCGCCATTCCCTGGAGGAACGGAACCAGTCCAACCTTCCGCTGACGCACATCCGCCCCGGCACCAAGGTCCTCGAGGTGGGCTGCGGACTCGGCACGCTTCGCACGCTGCTGCCGGCGGATACATCCTATGTCGGACTGGAACTCAATGCGGCGGCGGTCGCGGCGGCAAGGGAGCGTCAGGTCGATGTGCGCGACGAGCTGGTCGAGCAGCACGCCCGTACCGCGGCCGGCCGCTACGATGTGGTGTGCTCCTTCCAGGTGCTGGAACATGTCGTGGATGTGCGGTCCTTCGTGGCGGGCTGCGTCGCCTGCCTGCGGCCAGGCGGCACCCTGATCCTGAGCGTGCCGGATGCCCGCAGCTTCGTCGGACACCAGGTTGACAACGTCCTGAACATGCCGCCGCACCACGTCAGTTGGTGGTCGGAGGCGCCTCTGCGCTATCTTGCCGACACGTGGGGGCTGGATGTCGTCGCGATCGCCGAGGACGATCTTCTGCCACTGCACACACGCGACTTCGCCAGAACGATGGCGATGAACCACCTTCGCAGGATCTTCGGGATCCGGTCGGACTTCGAGTTGGACGGCTGGTTCTACACGCTGCGTCGCCATGCAGCGGCGCTGGCGGCACGGATGATCGCGCCCGCGCTGACCGGGATGGAGTCCGCCATCAGGGGTCATTCGGTCACGGCCGTGTTGCGCAAGCCCTGAACCCGGTGCGACGGGCGCAGACCGAGGACGCACCTGGCCGCGCCACACCGCACCGCCCAGCCATGGCGGTAGCGCCACGCAACGTCATGCTTGTTGCTGCCGACAGGCGGCAGGCACTGCGCATGCCGTGAAGCGCGACGTCAGCCGATCGCTGCCAGCACTTCATCGGCTGTCGGGAACCGGGGCTATGGGGAACCGGGGCTGTCGGGAACCGGCCATTTGCCCTCTTGGAGCAGGCAGGTCGGCCATCCACAGTGATCTCATACACGCCGCCACCGGACCTTTTCAGGCAGTCGTCCGCGGCGGGCTGCGTCTTCAGGATCAGGCTCCGCGCTTCACGGGGGCGGAGTTCGCAGCCTCACGTACCGCAGCATTCGATCTCGATCTGCATGGGCCGCCGTCTTCCTGGTCCGCGGTTGTCACCGCCGAACCTGCCAGCCCGGATCCCCGCAGGCAAACGGACAGGAGGAGCCGTCCGCTGTGCAGGCTGGGCGGGTCCTGGCGGAGGAGATTTGTTTGGGCCGGCTCGCACTGATCACGTGTGCCGTTTCTACCTCGTCACGGACATAAGTCGTTACAATATTGACCGGGTGAATTCCGTATGCGAATGTGAAACGGAAAAGTGGTGATCCCATTCGTTTGCTCATGAAGGCAGGCGGATTTGGCAGGCGCGCTCTTCAGGGAGGGAACCCCAGTGATACGCACCATGGGTCTGGCCAGCATCGCGCTCTCGGCATTGCTGGCCGGCTGCGCAAACCAGTCGCAAAAAATGGCCGCTCCGGCACCGACGCCTCAGACCGAGCATGCATTGCTGCCACCCGGGACAATCATTCGTGGCGGCAGCGATGCCGCCAAGAACGGATACTGCCGGATTGCCAGCGGAACGCCACGGTGCCGGACGGGTTTTGAAGCGGTGGTCAGCACTGACGGAACCGCAACAGTACGCTTCGCGCATGGGAACCAGGCGTTCAGCGAGCTTTCCAGGAACCAGCCGTTCACCGGCACGTGGGAAGAGGTCAATCGCGGCAAGAAGATCTCCCTCGTTAACGGCAAACTCACTATTCCGACCGATCAGCACAGGGTCTATCACTTCACCTGTGACAGTCATCACCACTGCAAGGGGCATCAGACCTTTACGTGGCCCGGGGAGCCGACTGTATATCCCTGGGCGATCGCGGTGATCGATCCGCCGCCGGCCTCGGGCTGATACGCTCGCCGCGTAACCAGGGAGACGAATGCCCGCTTGCCGCTGCCTGCGGGCCGTGTGCCGGAATGCCTGCCCCCGAGACAACCCCCGGGGGGTGGTACGCCCGACCTGGGTCGGACGCGGCTCTGCCCGCAGATTACTCCGGACGTGGGACACGAAGTTGGGCCGGCCGGTCCGCCTGGTGGAATCCTGTGCGCAGACGCCCTAACGCCAGGCTGCGGAGGCGTGGACATGCAGGCTGGCCGGCAGGTGGGCATTCTGCGGGCGGCAGACCGAGAAAACCTGTGCCATACGCCACGCAACGAAACGAATCTCCGTCTCCGCCCGCAGATGCGTGCCGTGGAACAGCACCGCAACGATCGCCACGGCGCCCACCAGCGGCGTTACTTTGATCCGCGGAACCGGCCCCGCCAGGTGCACCAGGGCAGCGGCGCCGGCCAGGCCAACGATGGCGCCGAGCACGACCTCCGGCAGCGAGTGCACGCCCAGCATCAGGCGGGAGACACCGATCACCACGCCGGCCAGGGCGGCGATCGGCAGGACGGACAGATGCCGGCGCAGCAGCAGCATCGCCAGCCCGCCGCTCACCACGGTGGCGGCGGCGACGTGGCCGCTGGGGCTGTGGATGTCCATCGGCCAGAACACCGGCCAGCAGGCCAGGAACAGCAGTTTCAGCCCCAGCATCACCGCGAAGGTGACGCCGACCACGCCCAGCCACACCACGGCGCCGCGCCGCCAGCCCTGCACTGCCAGCGCCGCGGCGATGGCCAGCACCATGGGAAGGATCACGGCCTGGTCGGCGAAATCGGTCAGGAATTGCACTTGCTGCTGTCCAGGCTGTCGGGCCTGCTCTCTGTCACGCTGTCTGCGATCGCGCCGAACCGAACCGCCTGGGCACGGCTCGCGCGCCGGAACGGTCCTCCCGGGCCACGCATAAGCATGCACCGGGTTGACGCGCGCCTGTTCGCTACGCCCAATGCGGGCATGCGAATAGTGATCATGGGGGCCGGTGCCCTCGGCGGATATTTCGGGGCGCGGCTGGCCGCCTCCGGCAACGATGTGGCGTTCGTGGCGCGCGGGGCGCACCTGGCCGCCATTCAGCAACACGGCCTGCGCGTCACCAGCGCACGCGGCGACCTGCACCTGCGCGACGTGGTGGCGACCGACGACCCGCGCACGCTGGGCCCGGCGGACGTCGTGCTGATCGCGGTCAAGCTGTGGGACCTGGAAGCCGCGGCGATGGCGGTGAAGCCGCTGGTCCAGCCCGGCACCGCCGTGGTCGCCTTCCAGAACGGCGTCAGCAAGGACGAAACGCTGATCCAGCATCTCGGCCGCGAGGCGGTGATCGGCGGGGTGGCGCAGATCGGCGTGGTGATCGCCGAACCCGGTGTGATCGCGCATACCGGCACGATGGCGAAGCTGATCTTCGGCGAGCTGGACAACGCCCGCTCCACCCGGGTGGAGGCGTTCCAGGCGGCGTGCACCGGCGCCGGGATCGACGCCGAGATCCCGGCCGACATCCGCCTGGCGACCTGGGAGAAGTTCGTATTCCTGGTGGGCATGTCTGCGGCGACCGCCAGCATGCGCAGCCGCATCGGGCCGATCCGCGGCAACCCGCGGGCGCGCGCCTTCCTTGCCGACCTGATGCGGGAAGCGGTGGCCGTCGGCCATGCCCTGGGGGTGCCGCTGGCGCAGGATTACGTCGAGCGGCGGATGGCGTTCATCGATGGCCTGCCGGCGGAGATGACGGCCTCCATGCAGGGCGACCTGGCGCGCGGCAACCGGCTGGAGATGCCGTGGCTCAGCGGCGCGGTGGTGGATATGGGTCAGCGCCTGAATCTCCCAACCCCGCTGAACCGGGCGGTTACGGCCATTTTGGCGCTGTATGAGAACGGAACGCCGGCCTGAATCCAGCGGGGCCTGAACCCAGCGGGGCCTGAACCCAGCGGGGATGGAAAGGGGACGGGCAGCGCATATCGGGGCGGGTCTATAGCACCAGCCGGAGGCCGACCAACATCAACATGATGGCGAGTACGGGCCGCAGGACGAATTCCGGCACGCGCAGCGCCAGGTAGCTGCCCAGCACGATGCCGGGGACCGAGCCGGCCAGCAGCGAGGCCAGTATCGCCCAGTCCACCGAGCCGAGCCACAGGTGGCCGAGGCCGCCGAGCAGGGTCAGCGGCACGGCGTGGGCGATATCGGAGCCAACCAGGCGGGCCGTGGGTTGCCGCGGATACAGCAGCAGCAGCGCCGTCATGCCGATGGCGCCGGCGCCGACCGAGGAGATGGTGACCAGCACGCCCAGGGCCACGCCGGTCAGCACCGTCAGGGCTGCGACGCGGCGCGGCGAACGGCGCTCCAGGCGTTCTCCCACCAGGCTGACCAGGCGGCGGCGGAACAGCAGCGAGCCGGCGGTGAGGAACAGCATCGAGCCCAGCACCGTGCCGATGATCCGGGCCGTGCCGGGCGCCGCAAGATCGCAGGCGGCGATGACCCGGAGCGTTACCAGGGTGGCCGGTATGCTGCCCAGCGCCAGGCGGCCGACGATGCGCCAGTCCACCGTGTGGTTGGCGCCATGCACCAGCGTGCCCACGGTCTTGGTCGCCGAGGCGTAGAGCAGGTCGGTGCCGACCGCCACGGCGGGCGGGATCCCGAACAGCAGGACCAGGGTCGGCGTCATCAGCGCGCCGCCGCCCATCCCGGTCTGCCCGATCAGCAGGCCGACGATGAAGCCCGCGAGCGAGTAAAGCGGGTTGAATGCGTGGAACAGTGTCATGACACGGTCGGCTCGTCGGCGCCCATCTGGCTGGAGTCAGGGCCGGTGCAGGCCCCCGGAGCGTCCGTTCCCTCGGGCAGGTTGCATGCTTTCACGATCTGCGCGGCCCCTGCCCCGAGCCACCACATCTTCCCGAGCCGCCACGTCCTGCCGGGCGGCCGCCTCTTCCTGGACCGCCAGGTTTTGCCGGTCCACCAGGTCTTACCAGGCCGCCAAATCCTGTTGCACCGGTGCCGCGAACGTCTCATTATTTGCGACATGGGAACGCCAGCCGCCTGCGTCGGAGACATGCATGTGTGTCCGATGGTCACCCCCGGGGTGCCTCCGGTGCCGCATGTCGGCGGGCCGGTGCTGCCGCCGGGCGGGGTCACCGTGCTGATCATGGGGCGCCCCGCCGCCCGGGTCGGCGACATGTGCACCTGTGTCGGCCCGCCCGAACTCGATCGTGGTCGGCAACTTCACCGTGCTGATCGCCGGGCAACCAGCCGCGCATATGGGGTCCACCACCGCGCATGGCGGGTCGGTGATGGGCACCGCGGCGACCGTTCTGGTCTGACGCCGAGCGGCACCCGCCTCTGCAACAGGTGCCGCCCGCCCGGAAGGTGAAGGCGCCGGGTCGGCTGCCTACCGCTCCAGGCACATGGCGACGCCCATGCCACCGCCGATGCACAGCGTGGCCAGGCCCTTCTTCGCGTCGCGCTTCTGCATCTCGTGCAGCAGCGTCACCAGGATGCGGGCGCCGGACGCACCGATCGGGTGGCCGATGGCGATCGCGCCGCCGTTCACGTTCACCTTGCCGGTGTCCCAGCCCAGGTCCTTGTTCACCGCCAGCGCCTGCGCCGCGAAGGCCTCATTCGCTTCGACCAGGTCCAGATCCTCGACCTTCCAGCCGGCGCGCTGCAGCACCTTGCGGGTGGAGGGGATCGGGCCGGTGCCCATCACCGCCGGGTCCACGCCCGCGGTGGCGAAGGCGGCGATGCGGGCCAGCGGCTTCAGGCCGCGCCTGTTCGCCTCGGCGGCGCTCATCAGCACCAGCGCGGCGGCACCGTCGTTGATGCCGGAGGCGTTGCCGGCGGTCACCGTGCCGTCCTTGCTGAAGGCCGGGCGGAGCTTGGCCATCGTTTCGGCGCTGGCGTCGTGGCGGATATACTCGTCATCGGCGACCACCGTGTCGCCCTTTCGGCCCTTGATGGTGACCGGAACGATCTCGTCCCTGAAGCGGCCGGATTTCTGCGCGGCGCTGGCCTTCTGCTGGGACGACAGGGCGAACTGGTCCTGCTGCTCGCGGGTGATCTGGTATTTGCTGGCGACGTTCTCGGCGGTGTTGCCCATGTGGTAGCCGTGGAACGCGTCCCACAGGCCGTCCTTCAGCATGGTGTCGATGAACTCGACGCCGCCCATCTTGGTGCCGGCGCGCAGATAGGCGCTGTGCTGCGACTGGCTCATGCTCTCCATGCCGCCGGCGGCGACCACGGCGCTTTCGCCGGTGCGGATCTGCTGCGCGGCCAGGGCGACGGCGCGCAGGCCGGAGCCGCAGACCTGGTTGATGCCGAAGGCGGTCTTCGCGTCGGGCAGGCCGGCCGCGCGGGCGGCCTGGCGGGCGGGGTTCTGCCCCTCCCCGGCGGCGAGCACCTGGCCAAGGATCACCTCGTCCACGTCGCCGGCTTCCACGCCGGCCCGCTCGAACGCCGCCTGCAAGGCCACGGCGCCCAGGCTGTGCGCCGGCAGCGCGCCGAGGCCGCCGTTGAAGCTGCCCACCGGGGTGCGGGCGGCGGAGACGATGACGATGTCTTCCATGTCCGATCTCCTTGTCAGAGGGGACGAGGTTTACCGCGGATTCCGCACCTGCGAAAGGAGGATTGCGGGTGCTGGCCGGCGGCGGCCGTGGTGCGGGCGGCCGCCGGCCCAGCACCTGACCGCGCCGGCGGCCGCCCGGCCTCCGGGTCGTCTGGCCGGTCGCGCCGGTCCCGCGCTATGCTTCCACGCTACCGCGGACGCGGCACAAGGGAGAGGTCCATGAGCAGCAGCAGCTTCAAGGTCGGCGACATCACCATCCACCGCATCATCGAGATGGAGTGCGGCCTTTCGCCGGCGCAGACGTTCCTGCCCACGCTGACCAAGGAGGTGCTGGACGCCAACCGCTCCTGGCTGGCGCCCGCCGGGCTGGACGCGCAGGACAACCTGATCCTGTGCTTCCAGTCGTATATCGTGCAGACGCCGCGCCACACGATCCTGGTGGACAGTTGCGTCGGCAACGACAAGCACCGCCCGGCGCGGCCGATCTGGCACATGAAGAAGGACAATGTGTGGATGAACGGCCTGGCGGCGCTGGGCCTGACGGTGAACGACATCGACATCGTCATGTGCACGCATCTGCACGTCGATCATGTCGGCTGGAACACGCGGCTGGAGAACGGGCGCTGGGTGCCGACCTTCCCCAACGCGCGGTATCTGTTCTCCAAGACCGAGCTGGATTTCTGGCTGGCGGAGAACGACAAGACGTCGCTGCCGCCGATCGTGGACAGCGTGATCCCGATCGTGGAAGCCAAGCGCTGCGACCTGGTCACCAGCGACCACGCGGTGGACGACATCGTTTCGCTGATCCCCACACCGGGGCACACGATCGACCACTACGCCGTGCAGTTGGGCCGCGGCGGCAAGGACGCGGTGATCACCGGCGACCTGATCCACTCGCCGTTGCAGGCCCGGTATCCGGATCTGCGGATGTATGTGGACTACAACCCGGAACAGGGCATCGCCACGCGGCGCAAGTTCCTGGAGACGTACTGCGACACCAGCACGCTGTGCTGCTTCGCGCACTTCCCCTCGCCGTCGCGTGGGTATGTGAAGCGGTGGGATGACGGGTTCCGCTGCGAGTACGTGACCGAGTAGGTCCCTGCCCCGTCGGGGCGTAGCCGCCGGTATTGCGTACCACGTCGTGGCGGGCGCAGGCCCGCCACCCACGACTTCGTCATGCGGACCGCATCCGGCCGCGATACTGCGCAGTGTGAAGTTGTGCCTGGCGGCATGACACCGTCATGGCGCGCCTTCGCCCGCCATGACGGTGTTGGTCCGGCCTATGTCGCCAACCGCCCCGCAGCCCTCAGCCCCGCAGTCCTCAGCCCCGCAGCCTCAGACCCCCAGGCCTCAGACCCCCAGGCCTCAGACCCAGAGCCTTCAGACCCTCAGCCCTCAGCCGTCAGAACCGCTCCACCCAGGGGCGCAGTTCCACCTCCCACGTCCAGGCGCTGCGCGGCTGTTTCAGCACGTGCCAGTAGCTCTCCGCGATCGCGTCCGGATCGAGCAGACTGTCCGGCCGGTCCGCCGGATCCTGCCGTGCGGCGCTGCGGATGCCGCCGTCGATGACGAAGTGCGCCACGTGAATGCCCTGCGGCGCCAGTTCGCGCGCCATGCTCTGCGCCAGACCGCGCAACGCGAACTTCCCCATGGCGAACGGCGCCGACTGCGGGTAGCCCTTCACGCTGGCCGACGCGCCGGTGAACAGGATCGCGCCGCGGCCGCTGCCGGTGTCGTCGCGCGCCAGCATGTGGCGGGCGGCCTGCTGGCCCACCAGGAAACCGCCATACCCGCTGACCGCGATGGCCCGCGCCACCTCATCGGGCACCAGCGTGGCGACCGGTCCGCGGGCGCGGGCCGAGGCGTTGTACACCACCACATCGGGCACGCCCTGGGTCGCCACCACCACATCGAACAGGGCGGCGACTTCCTCCGGCTCGGTCGTCTCGCAGGCGAAGCTGACGCCGGCGGTCTCCTCCACCAGTTTGGCCAGCTTGTCGGGATTGCGGGAGGCGAGCGCGACCTGCAGCCCGTTGCGGGCGAACAGACGCGCCAGCGATGCGCTCAGGCCGCTGCCGACCCCGACGATGAGGGCGGATTTCGGTTCCATGACAGTCCCTCCGGATGGGTCCGGCATGGATACCGGAGGGGGCGCGGAAGGCCAAGCGGACCGCGGTTGCGACGGGCGGGCGGCAGGGGGAGGTCGGCCACGGCACCGCGATCATTGCGAGTGGCACCGCGAACGCCGGGCTCGCCTTTGGCGCCACCGTCACGATCCGTCACGTGGCCGATTCCCCCGAATGCGGGGTAACGGTTCGTGACGATGGCAGCCCGCCGGCCACGTGGCCGCGCCGAATTTGTGGTCCTCACTGGCGCGCTATGGCAGGATTGGCGGAACGCTACCAGATACCGATGAGAGCGCTGCAGACTTCAGGTGACCTGGTCGTGGCTGAGACTGCGCATAAGCCGGACGTGGAGCAGGCCGTCGCCCTGTTCCTCGGCGCGCTCCGCAAGACGTACGCGGTCAATGAGGTGCGTTTGTTCGGGTCCCGTGCCCGTGGCGATTTCCGGCCCGACAGCGACGTTGACCTGGCCGTCGTCCTGCACGGTGAGCGCGGCGATGTCTGGCAGACCGCCCAGGCACTCGCCAATATCACGTTCGATGTGCTGGGGGAGACCGGCGTGGCGGTGTCGGCGCTGCCGCTTTGGCACGACGAATTCGACCATCCCGAGCGCGCAAAGAACCCTACGCTGATACGGAATATCAGGCGGGATGGAATTCGCCTGTGACATCCCCTTTTCCTGCTGAAGGCTGAAACCGGCGTCAAACGCGCCAAGGTGCGATGCGGGGGTTATCGGTCCGCCGGCCTTGGGGTGGTCCCAACTTCTCTCGGGGCCGGCAGCGCAGAAAGAAAGCAAGTCAGACACAGAGTTTCACCAAGTGCACACAGAGTTGCACCGAGAGCGTTTACGTCAAACAGCAGCCCACGACGTAGCGCCCTCCGCTGCGCGAAGCGCTTATGATTTCTACTCAGTGAAACTCTGTGTGCACTTGGTGAAACTCTGTGTATGACTTGCTTAATGCTACCGCGGCGTAGCGACAGCCTCACCCGAACTTATTCCCCCGCGGGAACCCGTTCGGCGGCATCCGCCCGGCCTGCGCCCGCGCCCCCAGCCAGTCCCGCAGGTTCGTCTCCGTCCGGATCCGCTCCCCGATCTTCCAGGTCAGCCCCTCCGCCAGCCGGAACACCCGCACATCGGACAGCCCGCCCTCCTTGTAGCGCTGCAGCATCACCCCCGCGCCGCGCGCCATCTCCGGCACCTGGTCCAGCGGGAACACCAGCAGCTTGCGGTTGGTGCCGATCACCGCGACGTGGTCGCCGTCCACCGGCGTGCACAGCGCCGCTTCCTCGCCGGACTTCACGTTCAGCACCTGCTTGCCGGTCCGCTTCTCCGCCGCCAGGTCCGACGCCGCCACCACGAAGCCGCGCCCGCTGGTGGAGGCCACCAGGTACTTCGCCCCCTCCATCGGCACGAACAGCGCCACCACGTCGTCCTCGTTCGACAGGTCCGCCATCAGCCGCACCGGCTGCCCGTCCCCCCGCCCGCGCGGCACATCGGCCGCCCGCAGCGTGTACGCTCGGCCGTTCGTGGCAAACAGCGTCAGCCGGTCCGTGGTGAAGCACCCCACCAGCAGCTTCAGCTTGTCGCCCGCCTTGAAGCGCAGATCGTTGGGTTCCGCGACGCCGCCGCGCACCGCTCGGATCCAGCCCTTGTCGGACAGGATCACGGTGATCGCCTCGCGCTCCACGAAGGCTTCGGTGGTGACCTCCACCGCGGCCGGCGGCGCGCCGATCTCCGTGCGGCGGTCGCCCAGCGCGCCGCTGCCGAACTTCTCGCGGATCTCCTGCACTTCTTCCGTGATGCGCACCCAGCGGCGCTTCTCGTCCTTCAGCAGCGCCTGCAGCTCCTTGCGCTCCTTGGACAGGGACTTGTGTTCCTTCCGGATCTCCATCTCCTCCAGCCGGCGCAGCGAGCGGAGGCGCATGTTCAGGATCGCCTCGGCCTGCACATCGGTCAGCGAGAAGCGTTCCATCAGCCGCGGTTTCGGCTGGTCCTCGGTGCGGATGATGCGGATCACCTCGTCCACGTTCAGATAGACGAGCAGGTAGCCTTCCAGCACCTCCAGCCGCCGCTCGATCGCGGCGAGACGGTGGCTGGACCGGCGCACCAGCACCTCGTGCCGGTGATCCAGCCAGGCGCGCAGCACTTCCGGCAGCGACATCACGCGCGGGGTGCGCGTGGCGTCCAGCACGTTCATGTTCAGCGAGAACCGCGTCTCCAGCGCGCTGGCGCGGAACAGCGTCTCCATCAGCACTTCGGGTTCCACGCCGCGCGTCTTCGGTTCCAGCACCAGGCGGATCACGTCGGTGCTCTCGTCGCGGATGTCGCCGAGCAGCGGAAGCTTGCGGTCTTCCAGGAGTTGCGCGACCTGCTCGATCAGCTTGGACTTCTGCACCTGGTACGGAATTTCCGTGACCACGATCTGCCAGGTGCCGTGCTTGCCGGTCTCCTTCTCCCATTTGGCGCGCACGCGGAAACCGCCGCGGCCGGTTTCGTAGGCGGTCTGTACCGCGAGGGAATCCTCCACCAGCACGCCGCCGGTGGGGAAATCCGGGCCGGGCATGAAGCGCAGCAGGTCCGCCGTGGTGGCCTGCGGGTTCTGGATCAGGTGGATGGCGGCGTCGCACACCTCCCCGGCGTTGTGCGGCGGGATGGAGGTGGCCATGCCCACCGCGATGCCGGTGGCGCCGTTGGCCAGCAGGTTGGGGAAGGCGCCGGGCAGCACGACGGGTTCGGATTCCTCGCCGTCGTAGTTGGGGCGGAAATCCACCGCATCCTCGTCGATGCCGGCCAGCATCGCCTTGGCGACTTCGGTCAGACGCGCCTCGGTGTAGCGCATCGCCGCCGGGTTATCGCCATCGACGTTGCCGAAGTTTCCCTGCCCTTCCACCAGCGGGTAGCGGGCGGCGAAGTCCTGCGCCAGGCGCACCAGCGCGTCATACACCGCGACATCGCCGTGCGGATGGAACCGGCCGATCACGTCGCCCACGACGCGGGCGCATTTCTTGAAGCCGGTGTTGGGATCCAGCCGCAGCAGGTGCATGGCGTAGATCAGCCGCCGGTGCACCGGCTTCAGCCCGTCGCGCACATCCGGCAGGGACCGCGACATGATGGTGGACAGGGCGTATGCCAGGTAGCGTTCCGACAGCGCATCCTTCAGATGCGTGTCCTCCACATGTCCTATCTCATCCGGCATTGCCGTCCTCCAATTCGGCCGCCAGGGCGGCAACACGGTCGTATAACATCCGGCGCGCCACCGGCAGCGGCCGGTGCTGGAGGCCGAAGACATCGCGGGCCAGGAAGTGCGCGGTCAGCGCCAGGCCGTCACGCCAGTCCGCCGCCGTGGCCGTGTTGCCGCCGGCCAGGAAGCCCGGCAGCCGCAGCAGGCGGGGTGCCCAGGTGCCGGCAGCCGCCTCGGTAACCGCCCGTCCGGTCTTCGGCGACACGAAGGCCAGGCCGGCGGTCTGCCCGCTGACAGCGCAGCGCGTCAGGTCCAGGCCGTAGCCGAGTTCCGCCAGCAATGCCAGTTCCCAGCGCACCAGGTCTGCCAGCAGCGGTGCGCCCTGGGGGGCGTGGGCGATCAGGTGCAGCAGGCCGGCGAACACGGCGGGGTGCGGCTCCCGCTCGGGCAGCGCGCCCTCGGCCACGGCGCAGATGGCGGTCAGCATGGCCAGCGGCATCGGCTCGTCCATCACCTTGGCTGCGCCGGCAAACACCATCTCCCCGCTGAAGCTGCCGAGCTGTTCGGCCAGGCGGCCAACCCAGCGAACCTGGGCAAGGTTACCCGGCTGCCACAGCGATGCCTGGCCGCGCGAGGCGCCGCCACGGGCCAGGCCGCGGTGCACGCCGTGGGTTTCGGTCATCACGGTGACGATGGCGCCGGACTCGCCGTAGGGCCTTGCGTCCAGCACGATCGCCGGGGCGTCCCAGTCCATGCTCAGCCGCGGGTTGGTGTCGGGGGGCCGGTTTACAGCCAGTGGAACCCATGCGCCATGACGCCCAGCAGCGCGCCGAAGCCGCCGATCATGGTGGCAAACCCCGTCAGCATCACGCCCAGCAGCCACCGGAAATCCGCCCGCTGTTCCGCCGCCAGCGACCGGACAGCCTCGCGCTGCTCGGTGGCCAGCGCCTGAAGGGCGGTCCGGTGCTCAGCCGCCAAATCATGCAGAGAGGCCCGGTGTTCGGCGGCCAGCGCCTGGAGGGCGGCGCGTTGTTCCGCGGCCTGGCGTTCCAGCCGCTCGAAGCCGCCGGTGGTGGTCCGGGCAATCTGCTCCAGGATGGCGACACGCGTTTCCATATCGGTAGGATATGGACCACCATCGGAGGGTTCAACTGGAAGGTCGGGCACCGGATCGCTCCCTGCTGCTTGCGGGGCGACACTCTGGCGCCGGCCGGTGAAGAAACCGTTGAACGCCGCTGACGGGCAATCCGATCGGGACGGCCCGGACGCCGCCCGAGCCTGGCCGTGCGCGACAGCTTCGGGTCAGCCGGAGCCGTCCTGCGCCGTGTTCTTGATCGACTGTCCCGCCGTTGCGACATCGGTGGGATAGGTCCGGCGTGCGAAAATCGCCAGTGATGCCGCGACCAGCAGTGGCAACAGCATCAGCAGGAAGGTCCATTCCAGGCCGGAGGTGCCGCCGCCAAACCACTGGGACACCGCGCCGAACAGCAGAGGCGCGCCGCCCTCGGCGAAGGCGCGCACAACCATGCGTCCGGATTCGGCCCGCCCCCACAGGCGTGTGTGCATGATGTCCAGGCGCGCCGCATCGTAGGAGGGATTGGCGGCAGCCAGTGCGGCGGCGGCAGCGGTCAGCAGCGGAATCCCGATGAACGTGGAGGTGGTCCAGATACCGCCACCGAACAGCGGCACGCAGATGGCCACGGCAATTCCGGGCACGACGACCCGCGTGGTGAACCAGCCGCGTCGTAGCAGGCGTTCGGACAGCATACCGCCCAGCGTGACGCCAGCCAGCGCACCGATGCCGATGACGAAGGCCAGCCCGCTGACACTGCTGCGCGAAATTCCGTAGTGATCGGTCAGGTAGATCATCCCGAATCCCCTGATCCCGCCGAAGAAGAAATAAGCGAGCGACGACGCGATCACCAGCAGCAGATAGGTCGGGATACGGATCACGTAGCCGATTGCCCACCACAGGCTGTGCTTCGCCGGGTCCTGGTGCAGCAACAGGTCTTCGCGCGGCTGCACGCCTTCCTCCAGGATCCGCTTCTGCGCCTCCTCGATCCGCGCGTCGCCCGAGTGGTTCGTGGCCGCGTTGTCCGTTACGGCCTCGCTTCCGACACGGATTTCGGTCTGGCCTTCATCGATCCAGCTTGCACCGCCGCGCACCGGCTCGGGCAGCCACCGCCAGATCTCCCAGATGACGACGAGGCCAAGGACCGCCATCACGTAGAACGGCCAGTGCCAGTTCACCCAGTCCGAGATCACGCCGCCGATGAAAAAGCCGACGCCGGTTCCGACCAGCTCGCCACCCAGGATCAGGCCGAACATGCGGGCCCGGTCGAACGGTGGGAAATAGTCGCCGCTAAGCGATGCGATGCTGGGGAACGCTGCCGCGGTCGCGGCGCCGACGCCCATGCGCGTGGCAAGCATGAAGACGAAGGAATGCGAGAAGCCGCTGATACCTTCGGCGATGCTCCATATCGCGATGGCAATCAACAGGATGCGATTGCGGTGCAGGCGATCCACCATGCTGCCGACCGGCAGGGTGAACAGGCCCCCCACGAAAGACGGTATGGCAATCAGCAAGCCGATTTCGGTATTGCCGATGTCGAATGCCTGTTTCAGACTGCCGGCGACCGCAGAGACGGTGGCCTTGTCGGCCGCATCCAGAGCCAGCACGCAGGCCAGCACGAAAACAATCTGGAAGCGGGCGGGCCCGCCCGGAATGGCCTCGGCTGTCGAGCGCAGCCTGGCGTAGCCGGTGTGCACGATGCGCGACAGCTCAGGCACGGGGGCCGTTGCCCTGCCGCGACCGGCACCCGCATGCCCCTGCCGAACTCCGCTCTCCACGGGGCTGCTGTAACCGTACCGGTACCCGGCGCATGTGCCACACCTTCAACTGATCGCAGGGTTGATAACGGGAGCGACCGGTCGCGGACGCCAAGCTCGGAGTGCAAACTCCGTTGTGGAGCCCGGGGCACAGGCAGCCGACAGATGTTTCGGCACATCTGTTCCGTTCACGGCGGAATGGTACAGCGTCCGCGCGGGCGCTATCGCCTGACGCGGCTCAGTGGTGCACGGTTGTCGCCGATCAAATCGCGGCCACGCGCGATCCGTGCTTTGGACACCGCGAACCACCAAAGCCTACATGCTCGCTGTCGTTTCAAACGGCACAGCTTGCGAACTGCCGGCGTTCCGGCCGTCTGCATGTCCGTGCTCCGCATGGCGGTCGCGTGAGTGGCGCGCCCGCTCGCGCCACGGTAGCGTCAAAAACCAATGGCCACGCAGGCTGGTGTTACCGCCTTCTGGAAACCACCGGGCAGCGGATGCTGGCCGGTGCGCGCCCGGCCAGCTACCGGAGCGGTCCGGGTCAGCCCAACAGCTTCTCCGGCGTGATGGGCAGGTTGCGCACGCGCTTGCCGATGGCGTGATACACCGCATTGGCGATCGCCGGTGCGACGCCGACCAGCGCGATCTCCGCCACGCCTTTCGATCCGAGCGGATTGAAGGTGGTGTCATTGCCCGGCACGAACAGCGCTTCCAGGTGCTGCACATCGGCATTCACCGGCACCAGGTATTCCGCCAGGTTGGAGTTCATCACCCGCCCCAGCCGCGGATCCCATTCCGCCTGCTCCAGCAGCGCCATGCCGAGACCGCCGACCATGCCGCCGATGCACTGGCTGCGGGCGATCTTCGGGTTCACCACCTTGCCGACGTCGTAGGCACCGATGATGCGCGGCACCCGCACGGTGCCGAACATCGGATCGACATGCACTTCCACGAACACCGCGCCGAACGCGGCGCTGGCGAATTTCTGCTGCTCGTCACCGGGCTTCGCCGTGCCCTCGGCGCGCAGCGCGGACATTCCGTGCCGCTTCAGCAAAGCCACGATTCCCTGCGGGTGTGTCGGCACGCCATCCGAACCGGCCAGTTCGCCAAGCCTGTCGCGCAGGGCATGGCATACATCCAGCACCGCGTTGCCCACGCTGGCCAGCGTGATCGAGCCACCATGCACCGGCGCCTGCGGCATGTCGGTGTCGCCGAGTTCGAAATCCACCAGCTCGATCGGCATGCCCAGCGCATCGGCTGCGAGTTGGGTCATCGCGGTGTAGGTGCCGGGTCCCATGTCGCTGGCCGCGGTGCGCACCACCACCGAACCGTTGGCATACAGCACGGCCTGCGCCGAGGCCGGGGACCGGTGTGAGGCATACCACGCCGTCGCCATGCCCATGCCGACATGCAGCAGCCCCTGGCGCATCGAACCGATTCCGGGCTGACGGTGCGACCAGCCGAACCGCTGCGCCGCCATCTCGTAGCATTCGCGCAGCTTCTTGCTGGACCACGGCAGGTTCTTGTCCTCGTTGCGTTCGGCGTAGTTATGCAGCCGCAGCGCCAGCGGATCCTTGCCAAGCGCTTCGGCAAGTTCATCCATCGCCATTTCGTGCGCCATCATGCCGGTCGCGGTGCCGGGCGCGCGCATCGGGCACGGCGTGTTGCTGTTCATCGGCGCGAGGCGGTACCGCGTCAGCACGTTCGGACAGGAATACACCAGGCGCGGCGGCTCTACGGTGATCTCGCCGTATTCCTCATAGGTGGAGGTCTCGCCCACGGCTTCCTGGATGATGGATGTCAGCGTGCCATCCTGTTCGGCGCCGAGGCGCACACGCTGGACGGTCCGCGGGCGGAAGCCGATCGCACTGTAGAGCTGGCGCCGTGTCAGCTCCAGCTTCACCGGGCGGTTCACATGCCGAGCCGCGATGGCGGCGATGGTGACATGCGGCCAGGTACGCAGCGAAGAACCGAACGCCCCGCCGACATAGGGGGAGATGACATGAATGCTGTCCTCCGCCATGCCGAACACATGTGCGATTTCGCTTCGCACGTTATCGACCCACTGCGACTTGTCATACAGCGTCAGCCGGTCGCCATCCCACTCGGCGATGGTGGCGTGCGGTTCCATCGCGTTGTGGTATTCGCGCTCGTGGCTGCATGTCATGTCGATGCGCACCGGCGCTTCGGCGAACGCCGTCTGCGCGTCGCCGCGCCCTTTCTCGGCATAGCGGCCGACTTTCTGGTTTGCTTCGTCCGGCTTCACCAGGTCGGCGTCGTCCATCCAGGTGGTCGCCTCGCCGGCGGTATAATGGACGCGCACCAGCGACGCCGCGCTGCGCGCCTGTTCCGGGACTCGGCGATCACCATCGCGACCGGCTGGCCGGCGAACAGCACCTCGGGCCCCTGGAACACGCGCAACTGCCGGCCCGCCTGCGGATCGACGACCGGGCGCTTCTCCATCTCGTGATAGGGCAATTTCGGCGCGTTCTCATGCCACACGATGGCCAGGACTCCCGGCGCATGTTCGGCTTCCGACGCATCGACACCCAGGACCCAGCCCTTTGGCACCGTGCTGGTCACCAGCGCGGCATGGGCCAGGTTCTGAAGCTTGAACTCGGCGGCATAGGTTGCCTGGCCGGTCACCTTCGCCGGACCGTCCACGCGGCTGACCGCTTGACCGACATAGCTCATGCGAGACCTCCCGCACTCAGAATGGCGCGTTCCACGGCGCGCTTCAGCAGCGTCACCTTGAATTCGTTGCCGGGGCGCGGCGCGGCGCCCTCGGCGGCCACCGTGCTGGCGGCCCGGGCACACTGCATGTCCAGTTGCTTTCCGGTCAGGGCGCGTTCGACATGGACCAGGCGCCACGGCGTGGTGGCGACCCCGGTGGCGCCGAGCCGCGCACGACGCACCGTATCTCCATCCATTTCCAGCGCGACGGCGACGCCGACCAGCGCCCACTCGAAACTCGCCCGGTCACGCACCTTCAGGTAGTGGGAATGACGTGCGCTGCTGCTGGGCGGCAGCGTGATGGCGGTGATGATTTCGTCGGGCAGCAGGTTGGTTTCGAAATCCGGCCGCTCCTCCGGCATCCGGTGCAGGGCCTCGACGTGCAGCACGCGCTGGCCGCCCGGCCCCTGCACATGCACCGACGCGTCCAGCGCCAGCAGTGCCGCCGCCATGTCGCCTGGATACGCGGCGATGCAGTCGCTGCTGCCGCCCAGGATCGCGTTCATCCTGTTCTGCCCATCCATCGCGCCGCAGCCGGTGCCGGGGGCGCGGCGGTTGCACGGCGCGCTCTTCTCGCGGAAATACAGGCAACGGGTGCGTTGCAGCAGGTTGCCGCCCGCGGTGGCCATGTTGCGCACCTGCGGCGACGCGGTTTCGCGCAGCGCCTGTACCAGCAGCGGGTAGTCGCGCTGCATGTTCGCATCGTCGGCGATGTCGTTCAGGCGGGTCAGCGCACCGATCCGGGCGCCGCCGCCTTCCATCTGTATGCCGGCGAATGGCAGGCGGTTGATGTCCACCAGCGTCGCCGCGTTCACCACGTCGTCCTGCAGCAGTTGCAGCATGTCCGTGCCGCCGGCGATGAACATCGCCCCCTTGCGCGACGACAGATCGAAAGCCGACTCGATGCCGCCAGCCGCGGCATAGCTGAACGGCATCATCTCAATCCTCCTGCTGCTGCGCCGCGATCCGTACCGCGTCGACGATGTTGGTGTAGGCGCCGCAGCGGCAGATATTGCCGCTCATTTGCTCACGGATAAGGCTGTCGGACAGTGGCCGGCCTTCCGCCAGCAGGCCTACAGCCGACATGATCTGCCCGGGCGTGCAGTAGCCGCACTGGAAGCCGTCGCAGTCGATGAAGGCCTGCTGCATCGGGTGCAATTTGCCGTCCTTGGCCAACCCCTCGATCGTGGTCACCGATCGGTTCTGTACCATCACCGCCAGCGTGAGGCACGCATTGATCCGGCGTCCATCCAGCAGCACCGTGCACGCGCCGCACTGGCCAAGATCGCAGCCGCGCTTGGTACCATTCAGATGCAGCCGGTCGCGCAGCGCATCGAGCAACGTGGTACGCGCATCCACGGTCAAGCGGTGCGGCGTGTCGTTCACGGTCAGCGCAATGTCAAAATTCTCTGCGGGCGGCTGCTGCGGTTCAACCAATCTTGCGTCCGGTTCATGACCTGCATGTGAGGAGCGGTCCACGTCCGTTTCATTCAGCACGTCTTCCACCACGCGCGGATCGATCCGCGTCGCCTGCGCATACAGCGCATCCGCACGTGCCTCATCACCGTTCCGCTCGGCCTGCACCGCTTCCTCGGCGACGCGTCGTGCCTGCGTCATGCGTCCCGAAGCGGCTCCGGTCTTTTCCTTTTCAGGCGCTTGCAGCCTGGCGTTTTCCTGCGTGTTCTGGTCGGATCTATCAGGCATTCCCCGAACCTCCTGAAGCTGCGGCATGAACCCGCTGCATCGGGGCCGGGTTTGAACCTGCCACACGACATTACAGAATCGTGAGATAAGAAAATGGCGGTGTCCCGTAGGACACCGCCAAGTTTGGGGGGGAAACGTCACGCAGCGGGGCGACAAGGTCGCCCGCCGCAAACTTCACATAGGCCACCGCGCCGGTCTTTCAAGATCACCGTTTCGCGCGCCGTTTCGGTCTGGACGCGGTAACGATCACAGGCTTGCCAACAGCGCGCGTTGCGTGCGTCCGCGGCTGCCCTCTTTCTTCCTGCTGCACTGCCGAGTCCGGCAGTTGCTGGCACAGGGAGAAGAACGCCTGCCAGGGATCATCATGCAATTCCGTGAGGCGCCGCGGGACCGTGTGCAGCGTGAATGACTGCGGATCGAGCGTCCGGGTCACCTCGTCCCAGGAAAGCGGCGTTGCCACCGTCGCATTCGGCCGCGCGCGCGGACAGAAGGATGCGATTGCCGTCGCGCCCAGCCCGTTGCGCAGCCAGTCGAGCAGAATCCGGCCGCGGCGGTCCGCCTTCTTCAGCGTTGACAGGAACCGCTCCGGCTGTTCGTCGCTGAGCATTTCCGCGAAGGCGCGGCAGAATGGTTTCACGACATCCCAACCTTGTTCCGGCGCGATCGGGATCACGACGTGCAGTCCCTTGCCGCCGGTGGTGCGGCAGAACGACGTCAGGCCAAGCTGCCGCAGCCGGTCGCGCACATCGCATGCCGCCTGCACCACGTCGGCGAACGGCACGCCTTCACCAGGATCGAGATCGAAGACAATCACGTCGGGCTTCAGCGGATCGGCCTCCGGCGCGCCCCAGGCGTGCAGCTCGATGGCGGAGATCTGCGCCATGGCGACCAGGCCGTGTACGTCGTCGATGGCCAGATAAGGCGACTTCCGCGCTTCCCCCGCGCGAATACCGCTGGGCAACGCACCGTGCCCGCGCTTCTGGAAGAAGTGTTCGCCGCCGATCCCCTCCGGGCAGCGCACGATCGCCAGCGGCCGCTGCGCCAGCCCGGGCAGGGCGTGACCGGCCACCGCCTGCCAGTATTCGGCGAGTTGCTGCTTGGTAATGCCGGGCCACAGCTCGCGGTCTGGATGGGTGAGCCGGACGCCTTCCACGCTGGCGCTGGCCGCTTTCGGCTTGCGGGCGTTCACGATCGCGCCGCCGGACTTGCCGCTGGCCTGCGCCTGCGTCTGCCGTGGCGGCACCGCGATTTTGGGGGGACGCCGGGCCTCCGCCTTGCCGCCGGCGGGGGGCTTCGGTGTCACGGGCTTGTGATCCGCATCGGGATCGGCGACGTCACGCACCACCTCCGCGGCTGACTTGTCCTGCCGCAGGCCAAGATACACCGCCTGGCGCACGCGCCCGGCACCGGACCAGGCGGTGAACTGGATTTCCGCCACCAGTTCCGGCCGCACCCAATGGATGGACCGGTCCAGCGGGTCGCCGGCCAGCACCATGTCGCGCGGCGGATCGGCGGCCAGCGGAGCCAGTTTCTCGGCCAGGGCCGCCAGTTCGTCGTCGGAGAACCCGGTGCCCACCCCGCCGGCGTAGTGCAGCCGGTTGTCGCGGTCGTAGTAGCCCAGGTGCAGCGAACCCAGGCCGGTGCGGCTGCCGCGCGGCGGGGTCCAGCCGAGCACGATGAATTCCTCGCGACCGCGGCATTTCACTTTGACCCAGCCGTGGCCGCGGCCGGCGCGATAGGGGGCGTCCACCTGCTTGCAGATGATCCCCTCCAGATTCATGCGGCAGGCGGCCTGGCGCATGCGCACCGTGTCGCCGGCCTGATGGTCGCTGTATCGCAGCATGCCGCGCCATCCGTCCAGGCCGGACAGCACCCGCTTGCGCTCCACCAGGGGGCTGCTGCGCAGGTCCCACCCGTCCAGGTGCAGCAGGTCGAACAGGTAATAGTACAGCGCCGCGTCATTGCCGTCCGACAGTGCCCGCTGCAGGGCCGGGAAGCTGGACACACCGTCCTTGTCCAGGGCGACCAGCTCGCCGTCCAGCAGGGCCGACTGCACGCGCAGCCCGGCCACCCCGCGGGCCACGGCGGGCAGGCGGTCGGTCCAGTCGTGGCCATTGCGGGTGACCAGCTTCACCTGGCCGTTATCGAGGAAGGCAAGCAGGCGGTAGCCATCGAACTTGATCTCGCTCAGCCAGCTTTCGTCCTCCGGCGGGTCCTCGGCGGTGGCGCAGAGCTGGGGCGACTGGCGGGCGGGCAGCTTGCCGCGCCTGGCGCCCGGCGCGGGCGGCTGGCCGGGATCCACGACGGGCTTACGGGCGGGCGGCGGGGTGGCCTGCTCGATGGCTGCGGCGTCGGCGCCGGCGCGTTCCTGGTCGTCATGCTTCTTGATCAGCAGCCAGTTGTCCTGCCGGCTGCGCTGGTTGGCGCGGGGGCGCATGCGAACCAGCACCCAGGCGCCGTTCAGGCGGGTGCCGTGCAGGACGAACTTCAGGTCGCCTTTTTCCATCCCCTCCTCGGGGTCGCCGATCGGTTCCCAGGTGCCGCGGTCCCAGGTTTCCACCTGGCCGGCGCCGTACTGGCCGTCCGGGATTTCCCCCTGGAAGTCGGCGTAATCGATCGGGTGGTCCTCCACATGCGCGGCGGCCCGTTTGTCGGCCGGGTCCAGGGACGGGCCCTTGCGCACCGCCCAGCTCCACAGCACGCCGCCGTGTTCCAGGCGGAAGTCCCAGTGCAGGCCGGCACGATGGGCGTGGTGCTTCTGCACGACGAAGATGGGGGCACCGTCGGCGTGCCGGCTGTCGGCGGGTGCGGGTTCGCGCGTGACGGAGAAGTCGCGCTTCCGACGGTAGGTGCTGATGGAGGTGTCCCGCGCGGCATCCGCCGAGCGGGCCGGGGTGGTGCGCGCCATGGTTGCCCTCGTATGGAGTGACGACATGCAAATGGGTGGTGCGTCACTGATACGAAACGGCCGGCAGCCAGCGCCGGTTCCCGGGGGTGCTGTACGGTGCGGCGCTCAGGTCTTCGGCGAGGCGCCGCTGCCGACGACCGGCGCTATTGCTGGAAGGCGAACACCTGTTTCCAGTCCTGCTTCATGTCCACCACGACCCAGCCGCGTTTGGGCGCCTCCTGCAACGCCGCAACCAGCTTGCCGGAACTGCTGGGGTGAGCGTCGTAGGCGTATTCGCGCGTCGCGTCCGTGTGATGAACGATCAGGCCGAAGCTGGGCCTTGGATTGTTGATCGTCGTGTATTCCAGCATTTCCTTGTCGCCGTCGCTGTTGCCGAAGCAGGCGATCGGGCGGCGACCGATGAAGGCGTGAATGCCGGAGGGCTTGCCTGCCTTGTCATTGACGAAGATGAAGTCGAGCGTCTTGATCAGCACAGGGCCGTCGGGACGAAGCTCATATTTGGTGTGGGCGGTCGAGCCGACGACCTGCTCGGGTGGGATGCCATAGACCCGCTCGCTCCAGACCCGCATGAAATCGGCGCCGCCACCCGAGACGATGAAGGTCTTGAACCCGTTCGACCGCAGATAGTGCAGCACCTCCTGCATCGGCTGATAGGTGAGCTGGTCGTAGCGTTTATGAAAACGGGGATGGCGCGCGCTGGACATCCAGGTTTCGACGCGCGCCTGGAATTCCACCGTGGTCATTCCCGCATGGGTGAGCGCCATGATGCGGAGCAATCCGTTATGATGCGGGCCGGCCAGAAGCTTGGCGATGTCGCCCTTCTGCGCGGCCTGCACCATCGGGTCCTGGCGCAAGGCGGGATCCTCCCTGGCCATCTGGTTGACGGTGTCCAGGGCGTAGGCGAGTTGGAACGGCACCGGATCCTCCGGCCAGAGCGTCCCATCGTTGTCGAACACCGCGATGCGCTCAGGCGGCGGCACGAAATCGGATGAACCCTGTTTCGTCACCCTGGCGACGAAATCGATGATGGACTGCCTGGACTTGCCATCGTTCCACGAGGAAAGCGGGTCCGTCGTGGATTGCGCCAGCGTCGCGACAGGACGGAGTGAAGCGAGGACGACGGGGAGCGCGGCTCCCGTCGCAAGCAGGCCACGGCGCCCAACGCCGCCTGCTGATCCTGAAGCATCCATGGGTCGGTTCCCCCGGTTTGGCTGCCGCCCGAAGGGCTGGCCTGGCTCGTTGACGAGCCAGGCCAGCCCTCGCCCGTGCAGCAGGAGCCGTGTTCAGTTCCCGGTCGGCATCGGTAGAGTGACCCCTTCCTTCGCCAGCGCATCGCGCACGAACTTGAAGCGCTGGTAGTCCGAAATGGTGATCGGACCGGTGTAGGTCTCGCTCTGCAACTTGCGTGGTGGATGCGTGATGTAGGTCTTCATCAGCTTGTTGATGGCATCGCTGATCGACACCATGGTCCAGGTGTGTTCCGTGTAATTCGTCATGAAGATGTCGTAGCGCTCCTGCGGGTCTTGCCACAGATCGAACACCTGGGGGACGGTCGCGACATAGGCGTCGGGCCCCTTCCACCCGAGATTGGAATCGACCGCGAGGCCACCCGTCTTTGCGCCGTCATCGCCGCGCAGGTTGAACACGGCCTTGTAGTTGCCGACACGGGCCGCGCCGGGCGTCAGTTCGTTTTCGGTGAAGTAGAACCACTCATTGCGGGGCGATTTCGCCGTGCCGAACAGAACCGGCGTCAGATCGTAGCTGTCGAAGACCATCGGCTGCCCGTCACGATCCTTCTCCGGCAGCTTGGCACCGGCCAGGCTGGCAAAGGTCGCCATGTAGTCGAGGCCGCCAACGATCTCGGAGTTCCTGCCGTCGGATTTGATGCCCGGGCCCCAGGCGATGGATGGCACCCGGGATCCGCCTTCACGGTCCGTGCCCTTGGTGCCGCGGAACGGCGTGTATCCCGCGTCCGGATAGACATCCTGCCAGGCGCCGTTATCACTCGTCCAGAACACGTAGGTATTCTTGTCGAGCCCCAACTCCCGAACCTTGTCCATGATGCGTCCGATACGCGTATCGGCCTCGACGATCGAGTCGGCATATTTGGACTTCGACATCGACTTGTGCTCGAACTCGGGCGCCGGCAGGTTCGGCTGGTGGACCTTCATGAAATTCACGCTCATGAAAAACGGTTCGCCCGACTTGCCGTTGCGATCGAGGTATTCAAGAGATGCCTTTTCGACGTACTCATCCAGGAACGGAATCCCGACAACGCCCTTCTCCGGCGTGTTGTCATACTCCCCGTTGACCTTGAAATCTTCCTTCGCCTTCTCGCCGGCATTCCCCGACAAGGAGCCCTTGGTCACCTTCTGGAACATGTCCCGCAGCTTGGGATCCATGTCCGGGAACCACTTGGGATCGCCATAGGTATAGGCGTTGAGATGGTACAGGAAGCAGTTCTTCATCTCGTCATAGCCATGCGCGTTCGGCAGCGCATAATCCGCCTCGCCGAGGTGCCATTTCCCGCTGAAGAACGTCTTGTAACCGGCGGTCTTGAGCACCGACGCCAGGGTCCACTCGGCCGCCGGCAAGCCGCCACCCTGGCCCTGGAATGCGACGGTCGTCAGCCCGCTGCGATTGGGAATGCGGCCCGTCTGCATGGCCGCCCGGCCGGGCGTGCAACTCGGCTGCGCGTAGAACGACGTGAACATCATGCCTTCGGCCGCCATCCGGTCGATATTCGGCGTCGGCATGCCGCGCGCCTCCCCACCCAGATAGACGCCCGCGTCGCCCCAGCCGAAATCGTCGGATACGATCATGATGATGTTGGGCTTTGTGCCGTTTGCCGCCGTAACCGGCTGCGTTCCCGCGGCCGGCGCATTCGACGACGATGTTTGCGCGTTGGCGGATGCGCCCAGCGCCGAGGCGGCCGCGAACGCCGTGGTCCCCAGCAGGATGTTGCGACGGTTCAGGCCACCGGTGTGATCAGACTGCTTCTTTTCGCTCATGACAAACGCCCCCCTTCTCGAACGATGCAACGAAAACCCACATGACTGGTGGAGGTATCGACCGGTTCGGCGTGGCGCGCCGCCGGTCTGTAGCGCCGGCAGTAATTGGGCGCACAAAGATGCGATCCGCCCTTGATCACCTTGCGGGGAATCCGGATGTCGGGGTCGCGGGCGTCGTAACTGTCGGCCTCGGGACCGCCACGTGGATTTTGCGGAATGCAGCAGGGCTTCCCCGCATCGGGCTCGTGCTGTGCTGACCACCAGTCGGTGGTCCACTCCCAGACATTGCCGATCATGTCGTACAGACCGTAGCCGTTGGGCGGGAACGCCATCACTGGCGAGGTGCGCCGGAAGCGCGACTGCCGCTGATGTGGAAACTGGCCATGCCATGTGTTGGCCATGACGCGGCCGTCGGGCACGAGTTCATCGCCCCAGGCAAAGGCGGCACCGTCGAGGCCGCCCCGCGCGGCGAACTCCCACTCGGCTTCCGTCGGCAGGTCCTTGCCCGCCCACTTGGCGTAAGCCAGGGCATCGCCAAAGGTGACGTGCACCACAGGATGATCGTCAAGGCCCTTGATGCTGCTGTTCGGACCGTACGGGTGCCGCCAGTCCGCACCCTTCAGCAGCGTCCACCACTGGCTCCAGTCGCGGAGATCGACAGGATGCTTCGGCTGGGTGAAGACCAGCGAGCCGGCGAAGATCATGTGTGGAAGGGCGCCGGGATAGTTCCTGATATCCGGCACGGTTTCGGCAAAGGTGACGTGGCCGGTGGCGCGCACGAACTGCCGGAACTGTTCGTTGGTTACCGGTGTTGCATCCATCCGGAAACCGGCAACGGTCACGCGATGGGATGGCCTCTCTTCCGGATAATGGTCGTCTGATCCCATGCGGAACGTGCCGCCCGGAACATGGATCATGCCGTCATGCGTTCTGGTGGCGCTGCCGACTGGGAGGGTGGCGTTCATCGATTTCTCCCAACGTTCACGTACGGTTTCGCGGTCAAAGGAGGCCGACCGAGCGCCCCCCCTGTCAGTGACGGCATGGGTCCTGGAACGGCGTAGACAGGTGCGTGTTATGCTCTGTCTCGCCCCTTGTGCCCCTGCCATTGTTCGAACAGGCGCTGCCGGCAGTCTGCTGCCGGGCGATCAGTTGCTCTTGTTCGGGCGCCGGACATCACATCCGCACATTGGACACTATGAAAGTGTGGACGTTATCGCGCATTGTGCTGTCAGGAACCCGGGGACGCACAGGTATGCCGTTCAGTCATCCTGCTGAAGCGACACAGGCCATAGAACGGGCAAGCGCCATGTGCAGAACTCCTCATGCATTTTACCACCTGGTCCCGGTATCACTCAGGGTGATCAGCCACGGCTATGCATTTTCGGAAAATCGCCGCCTGCTGTCGATCAGGCCCGTTTCCATGGCCGAGTTCTCTATGCATTAACACATGCAACCATCGAACTGCCGGACACAAGGGTGTGGAACCGCCCCGTCCTGACCCGCGGACGACATGCCAACATCATGACCGGCAGACGATGTAGCGGGCGCCGCATCCAATCGCGGCGAAACGTGTCCGGCCCAGGCCGGACTGTTATCGTTGCTGACTGTCACGCATACGGTGACAATGCGCCATACAGGTACCTGCCGTGACGATCAGGCCGCGACGACCTCCGGCGCCCCGTTCTCCGCTGTCGTGGACCAGTACCGGTAGTTGCCCGTGCACCCACAGCTCCACCAGCGTCCCGGTCTCCACCGGCGCCGGAAGCGGGACCAGGGCAGCCCCGTTCGTCCACCGCCAGATCCGGTTGCTGTCTTGCTCGACGGCGTGCCAACCATGCCGCAGCGTGGGATGATCGACCGGAAGTTCCTGCAAGTCACCGGCATTCGTCAGGCGCATGCGCGTCACGGCGACGCCGAGCTGACGATGATCGCCTGAATGCGTTCCCACTTCGCTCGGCACGGCACTGCGGGAGTGGATGTGAAAGCGGCGTGTGCCAGCGGGCAGCGAGAACGTCTGCCGGCACCCGTTGCCGGCGACCGGCGAAAGCACGCGCCCGCCCGCCACGAGCCGCAGCCGCGGGTCGGCCGCCGGCCGGTAACCCTGCGCGATCGCGCGATCCAGCAGCCGACGCCGTACCGTCACCAGAATCGGACCTTCGGTCACCAGCGGTGCGCAGGCATCGCGTTCCCAGCTCTTGAGTCCGACGCGCACGCTGAAATCCGGATGCAGCATCAGGGCAAGTCCCGCATTGGCGAACATCGCCCGGTTGCCGGTATCCAGGTAACTCTCGACCGGGAGCTGCTCGGCCAGGATCACGTCATGCCGATCGAGTTCCAGGTGCAGGTACGTCACCCTGGCGACATCCAGCACCTGAACGATGGTGCAACCATTGACCAGCAGGCTGGCAGGGATCAGCACCCCGTCGGCAAACACCGCATGGTCGGGTGACACCACCAGGTCGCGGCATGGCCTGCCCGGCCCGAACGCGTCGCGTTGGATCCGCACGGGTGCGGCCGAAGGTGGATGCGGGTGCGCCGCCAGATTGAGCGTGCGATGCCCGATCCACGTCACCATTCGCTCTCCGCCCGCGGCCGTACAGACGACGGCTCCCTCGGTGAGCGTCTCGACGGCAACCGGGCCGCACGGTGTCAGGATGCGGGTTCCAGGCACGAAACATGGGACGCTGCTGCTGTTGATGGTCTGATCGGCGAACTGCAGCGTCTGGATGTTGCTCAGCGAGTCCATAACGGCGCCGCTGGTCACCGTCAGCGTGCTGCCGGTGCGGCCGAGCGTGTAGCCGGCCAGGTCGCCGGAAAACACGACGGTGTCGCTGCCGCTGCCGCCGTCGATGACGTCGGACTGGCCGTTGACGTAGAAGGTATCGTTGCCGCTGCCGCCGATCGCGGTGTTGATCCATGTGTCGAAGGCGATGCCGATGTTATCGACCATGCCGTCGGCGCTGCTGAATTGCCCGGGGTTCAGGTCGATGGTGGATGCGGCAGAGAAGCCGGACAGGTCCAGCACATTGCCGCTGCCGGAATCGTAGATGGTGACGACGGGGTTGGTGTTCACCGTGAAGTCGAACTGGTGCAGGTTCGCGACGATGCCGGCGCTGGCATTGAAGCCGAAAGTCTGGCCGGTGGTCAGCAGTGTGTTCGACGGGGTGCCGTAGAACCTCTGGACGGCTAGGATGTCATACTGGCCCGGCGTCGTGAGGTAGTGCGGACCGCTCGCGTTGCTGTAGTCGGCCGGAGAGGATGCCTTGGCCATCGACGACCCGGGATCGACGTAGGACATGATCGTGTACTGGCGCGTGTCGCTGGTGTACAGCACCTGATCCGCCTGCACATTGCCGTTGTACGGCCCCGGATGTCCCAGCCCCAGCGCGTGGCCCAGTTCGTGCGTCACTGTCTCCACGCCGTAGCCACCGGACGCGGAGAAGCTCCCCAGGTAGTTCCAAGAGTCCACCGTGGTATCAATCGAAACCGTTACCTTGGAAAATTGCCCTCGACCGATTTGATAATTATAGACGAGGTTTGTCGGCTGAGTTTCGGCTTTGCCGTTCGCGCCACGTTGAATGATTATGCCCGTGGACGGCTCGGTCGTCGCGGTGGATAAGGAGAAATGAATATTAGCTTCGGCCGACCAGAGATTGAGTGCATCGGTAAAGGATGCCTGCTCTGCACTGGTCCACGTCGAAGTCGGATCGAACCAGTATGTGACAGTAGCGTCCTTACTCCATCCCAAACTACCTATCGTTCCGGAGTAGCTCGCCGGATCGCTGCCGCTGTTCCAGTTCCAGAAATTGGCGGCGGTCGTGGCGATACCGCTGCTGTTCAGTCCGGTCATGAACTGCACCATCGCCATCCCATCAGCGGTCGGGGACAGGCTGGTGCCGTTTGGCTGAGACGCAGACAACGCCCCAACAGGCGCTGCCCCCGCATAGGCCGCATAGTTCGGCAGCGCAGCCAGGAACTGCGGTGCGCCGGCAAACGGAAATCCGTCAGCGGAGCCGAACTGCCAGGAAACCCCTGTCCAATTGCCGAAATCCGACCAGTGCCACTTGGTCAGCTTCTTGAAGAGCTCGTCCGTCACATGAAGCCCCTTCAGCAGCATCCTGTCCCGCGGTCCAGCACCGCCGGCCACGCGGAAGCACCCGCGCAGTGGCGCAACAGACCGCGCCGATCATGGCACGTTGCGCTCCCATGCGTATCCGAAAACAAGAGGCGCCGGTCAACATATGGTATGGATGCGCAACGGTAACGCAC
Organism: uncultured Alphaproteobacteria bacterium; assembly: GCA_963721065.1. Taxonomy (GTDB): domain Bacteria; phylum Pseudomonadota; class Alphaproteobacteria; order Acetobacterales; family Acetobacteraceae; genus CAWBLP01. The sequence continues at coordinate 218,677 of CAVRHO010000002.1, read as the reverse complement.
CTCTCGGATCCCGGCATATCTTCGTCAAGTGACCCGCCACGCGAGCGCCGGATACGACCGGAACCGACCGCCCAGCCCGAGTCGCCCGCCACTCACCCCGAGTCGGCATCGCCGCCCACGCCGGCAGGCGCGCTCACGCCCATGCCTTCGGGGGGCCGCCCCAACCTGTTGCGGTCCTATCCAGCAATATCCACAGCATTTTGTGGGGCCGCCGCCGGATTCTGATTGACCACGGCACCGCCACCGGATACCTCCGGCCTGTGGCAACCGTTAAATCCCGTCCGTTCATCCGTCTGCGAGGCCGCTCTTTCATGGCCCTCGTGCTGGCGCCCGAGCCGCCCCTGCCGGACTGGCTGGCGGCGCTGGACGCTCAGATCGACCGATCACCCTCCTTCTTCGAGAACCGCCCGGTGGTGCTGGATCTCGCCGCCCTGCCCCGCGAACAACCGGACGTAGCCGGTCTGTTCGACGAACTGGACAGCCGCGGCATTCATATCATCGGAACCGAGGGCGCGCATCCGTCCTGGACGGGAATTCCGGCCTGGGGCCGCCCGTTGCCAGGCGGCCGCCCGGGGCGGGAGATCCAGCCGCCGTCGGAGGCACCGGCCACGGCTGCCGAAACGCCACCGACCCTCGCGCCAGCGCCGCCTGCCGAAGCAGGGTCCCTGCTGATCAACGATCCGGTCCGCTCCGGCCAGTCGGTGGTGTTCGAGCGCGGCGACGTCACGGTGCTCGGCTCGGTCGCCTCGGGGGCCGAGGTCGTTGCCGGCGGGTCGGTGCACATCTACGGCACGCTGCGCGGCCGGGTCATCGCGGGCCTGTCGGGCAACCCGCACGCCCGCATCTTCTGCCGCCGGCTGGATGCCGAACTGATCGCGATCGACGGTGTCTATCAGACCGCCGACGATATGGATCCCAAGCTGCGCGGCCACGCCGTGCAGGCCTGGCTCGATGGCGACGTCATGCGCATGGCCGCGCTGGATTAGGGAATAGGGGGAAGCACGGAATGGCCAAAGTCCTGGTCGTGACATCCGGCAAGGGCGGCGTGGGTAAGACGACCACCACCGCCGCACTCGGCGCCGCCCTGGCGCAGGGCGGCGACACCGCGGTGGTCGTCGATTTCGACGTCGGACTGCGTAATCTGGACCTGGTGATGGGCGCCGAACGCCGCGTGGTGTTCGACCTGATCAACGTGGTGCAGGGCGATGCCAAGCTGAACCAGGCGCTGATCCGCGACAAGCGCATCGAGAACCTGTCACTGCTTCCGGCCTCGCAGACCCGCGACAAGGACGCGCTGACCCCGGAAGGCGTCACCAAAGTCATCGAGCAGTTGCGCGAGAAATTCGACTGGGTGATCTGCGACAGCCCCGCCGGCATCGAACGCGGCGCCATGCTGGCCATGCGCCATGCCGACGTTGCCGTGGTGGTCACCAATCCGGAAGTCTCCTCGGTGCGCGACTCGGACCGCATCATCGGCATGCTGGACTCCAAGACCGAGCGCGCCGAGAAGGGGGAGCGGGTGGAGAAGCACCTGTTGCTCACCCGGTACGATCCCGCCCGCGCGGCCCGCGGCGAGATGCTGAAGACCGAGGATGTCCTGGAAATCCTCTCTATCCCGCTGCTGGGTATCATCCCGGAAAACGAGGCGGTGCTCCGCGCCTCCAATGTCGGTTCGCCGATCACGCTGCTGGACCCGGCCAGCGCCCCCGCCCGCGCCTATTTCGACGCCGCCAAGCGGCTGAAGGGGGAAAAGCTGGAAGTCGTGGTCCCGCTGGAGCGCAAGGGCCTGATTGGACGCCTGTTCGGACGGAGGGTTGCATGAATCTTGCCGCACTGTTCCGACGACGCAATTCCGCCCCGGTGGCGCGTGACCGGTTGCAGGTGTTGCTGGCGCATGAGCGCGCGGTCATCGGCAATTCCGACCTGCTGGCGACCTTGCAGGAGGAAATCCTGGCCGTGATCGCCAAGCACGTCCCGGTGGACCGCGAAAAGGTGCAGATCAAGATGGACCGCGGCGATGCCGTGTCCATGCTGGAGATCGACGTGGAAGTCCCCAGCATGCTGAAGCAGAAGGCCGCCGCCGAGGGCTGACCGCCCAAGCAGCCGGGCCGGTCGCCCGTGCAGCCGGTCCGGCCGGGGGTACACGGCACGGTGGATGCGAATCCACCATGCCTGTCGGGTCGCGCAATGGTCGGCGCAGGACAGCCATTCGTGTCCTGTCGCGGAGGCCGCGGCAAAGCCGCGATCGATAAGCGCCGATCGACCCCGACGTTGTTGGCCTGACCTGCCGGCAGTTGCATTGCCAGGACCGTTCCGTCCAGGTGGAGCGGATGAAAGGCGCCGGCCTCGCTGGCTGGACGAACGTCACAGCCGTGCAGATTGTCGGCGGCAGGGGACACGGCAATGGGCGCGGCAGTCATGGTGGGCATGGGCGCTCCATAGGCAGCCGCCGAACATTACAAGAACAATAGGATTGCGGTCAAGAATATTCGCCTGCCGCTCCTCTCGCGAAGGCTCGCGGTCACCTGGTCGTCGCGCCTGCGCCCGCCAGTTCCTGCAGCGGCCACCTTGGCCGAGGCGCGAACGCCAAATCGTCGGCCAGCCCGGCCCGCAGCCGTTCCAGCCCAGCCCAGGCCACCATCACCGCGTTATCCGTGCACAGCCGCACCGGCGGCGCCACCAGCCGGTACCCTGCCGCCGCCGCTTCCGCCTGCAAGGCAGACCGGATCGCCCCGTTGGCAGCCACGCCGCCGGCCACCACCAGCAGCGCCGCCGCCGGATCGCGCTGCCGCATCATCGCCATGGCGTGCCGAGCGCGATCGGCCAGCACCGCCACCACGGCGTGCTGGAAGCCCGCCGCGATATCGGCCGCCAGCGCGGCCGGCAGCGCACCGGACCCGTGACGCGTCACTGCCTGTGCCACCGCCGTTTTCAGCCCGGAGAAGCTGAAGTCGCACCCGGCCCGGCCCAGCATCGGCCGCGGGAATGCGAACCGCCCCGCGTCGCCGCTGGCCGCCAGCCGTTCCAGTGCCGGTCCGCCCGGCCAGCCCAGGCCCAGCAGCTTGGCCACCTTGTCGAACGCCTCCCCCACCGCGTCGTCCACCGTGCCGCCCAGCCGGATGTAGCGGCCCAGCCCCTCCACCGCGACGCACTGGCAGTGGCCACCGGACATCAGCATCAGCAGGTAGGGAAACGGCGCCCCGCCCTCCACCAGCCCGGGCAGTCGCGCGGTCAGCGCGTGCGCCTCCAGGTGGTTCACCGCGACATAGGGCAGCCGATGCGCCAGGGCGATGCCCTTGGCCAACTGGCTGCCGACGATCAGCCCGCCGATCAGCCCTGGCCCCGCGCTCGCCGCCACGCCACCCAGCGCGCCGAACGCCAGCCCGGCCCGCTGCATCACCCGCTCCACCATCTCCGGGAACGCCGCCAGGTGGGCCCGCGCCGCAATCTCCGGCACCACGCCACCAAACGGGGCATGCTCGCGTTCCTGACTCAGGACCGCTTCGGCCAGCACCCGCCCCTGTCCGTCCAGCACAGCGGCGGCGGTTTCATCACAGGAAGACTCCAGGCCGAGGATTGGCCGCATCCGTAAAATCCCTGACTTTCCCCGAACGTCGGAGCGTAATAGGACGAGCCCATGAACGCCGCCACGCCTTCCGGACAGCCCGCCGCACCGGTCCTGCGGCATCCCCGCACCAGGCCGCACCGCCGTGAACTGCCGCTGCGGGTGGGGACGCGTGGCTCTCCGCTGGCCCTGGTGCAGACGCGGCACTTCCTGAAGCTGCTGACCACCTTCTGCCCCGTGCTGCGCGGCATGGAGGTGTTCGAGGAGCACGCCATCCGCACCACCGGCGACCACGTGCAGGACCGCCGCCTGGCAGAGATCGGCGGCAAGGGCCTGTTCGCCAAGGAAATTCATGAGGCCCTGGCCGACGGCCGCGTCGATTTCGCGGTGCACAGCCTGAAGGACCTGGAAACCGAGCTGCCCCCCGGCATCGTGCTCGCCTGCACGCTGAAGCGGGAGGACGCGCGCGACGCACTGATCCTGGGGCCACGCTGCGAGGCCATCGACCCGTCCGATCCCTTCGCCTGCCTGCCGGCCGGCGCGGTGGTCGGCACTTCCTCGGTACGGCGCCAGGCGCAACTGATGCATGCCCGGCCCGACCTGACCATCACCACGATCCGCGGCAACGTGCAGACCCGCCTGGCCAAACTGGCGGCCGGCGACTGCGCCGCGTCCCTGCTGGCGCTGGCCGGGCTGCGCCGGCTGGGCATGGCGGAGCGTGCCTCCGTCGTGCTGGATCCGGACGCCATGGTGCCCGCCGCCGGCCAGGGCATCGTCGGCATCACGGTGCGGGAGGACGATGCCGAACTGCGCGAGCTGCTGGTCGGCATCGAGGACCCGGAAGCCAAGGCGGTGTCCACCGCCGAACGCGCCATGCTGGCCGAACTGGACGGGTCCTGCCGCACCCCGATCGGCGGGCACGCCCGGCTGCTGCCGAACGGCCAGTTGCACCTCACCGGCCTGGTCGCCCGGGCCGATGGGTCGTTCCTGCTGAAGCGCTCCCAGCATGGCGGGGCGCAGGATGCCCGGCGGCTGGGCGCCGAACTCGGCGCCAGCCTGCGTGCCGACAGCCCGCGCGACCTGTTTGCCTGAGCCGTCCGCCCCATCAGGCGGGCCACCCGGCCGGACCGCCATCCTGATCACCCGGCCGGAGCCGGGCGCCACCGAGACCGCAAGCCGGGTCGCGGCCCTGGGGCTTACCCCGGTTCTGTGCCCGGCACTGGTCATCCAGCCGGTCGGGGCCACACTGCCGCCGGCGCTGCAGATCGCCGCGGTGCTGGTCACCAGCAGCAACGCCATCCCCGCCCTGCCCGAGGCCTATCGGCAGAACCTGCTCCTCGCCGTGGGCAACGCCACGGCAGACCGCGCCCGCCAGGCCGGCTTCACCCAGGTAAGCAGCGCCGATGGCGACGCCGACGCGCTGGCCGCACTGGTGCAGCGGCGGGTGGACCGGCGCAGCGGGCCGCTGCTGCTCGCAGCGGGGCGGCACAACGGCACGCGCCTCGCTGCGGAGCTGCGGGGCGCCGGCTACCGGGTGTTGCGACGCGTGGTCTATGCTGCGGAGCCGGCTCCGGCACTGACACCGCCGGCCGCGGCGGCCTTGCGGGCCGGGACGATCAGGACGGCCCTGTTCTTTTCGACCCGGACCGCCCGCCACTTCGTGCGGCTGATCCGGGACGCGGGGCTGATCACTACGGTACGGCCGGTGGACGCGGTGGCTATCTCCCGCTCCGCTGGCGTGGCATTAGAGGCTCTGCCCTGGCAGCGCGTCCACGTGGCTGCCCGACCCAACCAGGACGAGATGCTTGCATTATTGCGATGAGTGATCCAGCCGCCCAACCCGGACCAAACCGCCCGATGTCGAACCATTCGCGCCGCAAGCGGCGCGGAGGACCGGCCACCATCGACCAGCAGGGCCGCCCCACCAGATCGTCCGAAGCGCCATCGGCCCCGGCAACGGCCGCCGCATCGGCGCCACCGGCGGCGGGGTCCCCGCGACCGCCCGCGGCCCTGCCGGAGCAGGTGAAGCCCGCGAAGTCGCCGGAACCGGCGACGCAGGCAAACCGGCCGGCAGACCCAAGTCCCGAACAGCGGCCTCCGGTTGACCCGTCCCCGGGCCAGGCGACCGGCCAGGCGACGCAAGCCGGTTCGCCCCGGAATCCGTCCCCGGAACCGGCGCGGCCGGCCGATCCGCCGGACCCGGCGACGCAGGCAGACCGGCCGGCAGACTCAGGTCCCGAACAGCGGCCTCCGGTTGACCCGTCCCCGGGCGAGCCGACCGGCCAGGCGACGTACGCCGGTTCGCCCCAGAATGCGTCCCCGGAGCCGGTGCGCCCGGCCGATCCACCCGGTGACGCCTCGCCGGTCCCGGTGATGCAATCCGATTCGCCCGCCGACAAACCGACCGAACCATCGTCGCCGGCCGATCCGGCTGGGGAGGCACCGGCTGCGTCCAGGTCGGGCGGCGAACCGCCGGGGCCGCCCCGGGCGCCGGGCGAACCGCCGCCACCGCCACCGCCGCCCCCGCGCGGCAGCCGCGTGGCGCCCGCGCTCGGCGTGCTCGGCTTCCTGATCCTGGCCGGCGGCATCGGTTACGTCTGGTACCAGCAGCAGCAGTTCCAGCCAGACGCCGCGTCGCAGATCCAGGGGCTGGAGCAGCAGGTGCAGGCGCTGAACCAGCAGGTCAGCCGGTTGCAGTCGCAGCCGGCCGCCAAACTACCGGCCGAACTGAACAACCTCGACAAGCGGATCGGCAAACTGGAGCAGCAACAGCCGGACCTCGGCCCGATCCGCCAGCGCCTGTCGGCCCTGGAAAAGCGGCAGCCGCCCGATCTGGGCCCGCTGGAAAAGCGGGTAAAGGCGCTGGAGCAGCAGGTGGCGCAGATCTCGCAACTGTCGCAGCAGGTCAGCGCCCTGTCCCAGCAGGTGCAGGGCAACGCGACCCGCAGCCAGCAGGCCAACTCGGCGCTGAAGCAGCGGCTGGACACCGACGACTCGCGGCTGAGCAATCTGGAGAACAACGCCGGGCAGATCAGCAAGCTGGCCGCGCAGGCCACACGGCTGGCCCGGTTGCAGGCCGCCCAGATGGCCCTGGCGCAGGGGCATCCGCTGGGCGAGATCCAGGGCGCGCCCTCGGCCCTGGCGCGGTATGCCACCGAACCGCCGCCCACCGAAGCCTCCCTGCGCCTGAGCTTCCCCAAGGCGGAGAAAGCGGCGCTGGAAGCCAACACGCCGGAGACCAAGGGCAAGCCGTTCCTGTCCCGGGTCCTGGCGAATGCCGAGGGGCTGGTGACGGTCCGCCAGGGTGACCACGTGCTGGTCGGCAACGAGACCGCCGGCATCCTGGCGCGCGCCCGCGCCGCGGTGGAGGCGGGTGACCTGGCCGGCGCGGTATCCGCGGTCTCCGAACTCAGCGGGGCACCGGCGCAGGCGATGCAGGACTGGCTGAAACAGGCCAAGGCATTGCTGGCGGCGCGGTCCGCGCTGGCCAAGATGGTGGCGAACGTCTGATGCGCCGTGTTCTTTCCTTCCTGGTAGCGGCCATCCTGGCCCTTGCCTTCGCGTGGTTCATCGCCGGGCTGCCCGGCCGGATCACCGCGCAGTTCGGCAGCACCACGGTCGAGCTGGCCACCCCGGTCGCGGCGCTGGCGCTGCTGCTGCTGCTGGTCCTGCTCGCCATCCTGTATCGCATCTTCGCCGCGCTGCTGGGTATCCCGCGCCGGGCCGGCGGCTGGCGCGCCCGCCGTCGCCGCCATGCCGGCGACGCCGCGGTGACCCGGGCGCTGGTCGCCCTGGCCGCCGGCGACAAGGCCGAGTTCGCGGCGGGAGGCCGGCCGAGCGCGCAATCTGCTGGGGGACACCGCGCAGACCCTGATGCTGTCGGCCGAGGCCAGCCGGTTGTCCGGGCGCGACGACGAGGCGGCCAACGTGTTCCGCGAACTGACTCAGCGGTCGGATGCCGCGTTCCTGGGCTATCGCGGCCTGCTGCGGCAGGCGATCGCGCGGGAGGACTGGCAGGAGGCCTCGGCCCTGGCGCGCCAGGCCGAGTTGGCGCAACCGGGCGCCGCCTGGCTGCGGCACGAACGCTTCCGGCTGTCCGTGCATTCCCGCAACTGGGCCGAGGCGCTGGAACTGGCCGAGGCCGATCCACCCAAAGCGGCGCTCGCGGCGGCGGCGGCCGAGGCGGAACCGGATTCCGGTCGCGCCATGCGGCTGGCACGCGCCGCCTGGAAACAGGACGCCAGCCTGACCGCCGCGGCGCTGGCCTATGCCGACCGGCTGCGCCGGGACGGCCGGGAAAAGAAGGCCCAGTCGGTGGTCCGTCACAGTTGGACCCTGGCGCCCCACCCGGATCTCGCCGCGTTCGCCCTTGCCCCGGTGTCCGATCCGATGGGCCGGGTCAAGGCGGCCCGCCTGCTCGCCCAGAGCAATCCGGAGCACATGGAAAGCCGTCTGCTGCTCGCCCGCACCGAACTCAACGCCGGCCTGACCGGAGAGGCTCGGCACCAGGCCGAAGCGGCGCGGGAGGCCGGGCTGAACCAGCGCCGCCTGTGGCTGCTGATGGCGGACATCGAGGAAGCGGAGCACGGCGATACCGAGACCGGCCGCGAGGCGCAGCGGGAGGCGCTGCGGCACGCGGCCTCGGCCGATCCGGACCCGGTATGGCAGTGCACCGTCTGCCGCACGCCGCATCGCAACTGGGCCCCGGCGTGCCGGTCCTGTGAAACGCCGGGCAGCCTGCGCTGGATGTCGCCGGAGACACCGGGCACCTATTCCGTACCCGCGCTGCGGGAATAGGCGCCTGAGCGACGGCCCGGAAGCCACGCCTCCGGGCCGCGTACCACGTCACGGCCGGCGAAGGGGGCCGTATCCAATCCATCCCGCCTCGATGATCATGAGCGGGCACCGCCGGCAGTCCGTACCACTGTCGTGGTGGGCGAAGGCCCGCCCCCACGGCTTTGCCGTGCGGCACGCATCCTTTCGAATGCCGTGCCGACGAGTTTTTCACGGCCCGGCTGCCTCCGGCATGACACAGTCCTGGTGGGCGAGCCTGCGCCCGGCACTCCCTGGCATGTTCCCCGGCATCTTCCCTGGCATCTTCCCTGGCATCTTCCCTGGCACGTTGCGCGGGCGGCCACGGTCCGGTGCAAAGCCGGGAACCGGATGACACCCGCTGCGCCATCCCGCAAGTCGCGGTCGATGCTGACGGGAGTCAGTTCGCATGCCCCGCCGCGCCATCCGGCGGCGTAGCGCCCTCCGGCGGGTTGTAGCTGTACCCGAATGTCTCCCGCCGCTCCTCCATGGTCATGTGTTCCCATCGCGGCAGCGAATCCCAGCGGTCGCGCAGCCGCTGCAGGTCGGGGCGGTCGGCGAACAGGTCGGGTGGCGGCGCTGCGGGCGGCTGGGGATCGACGGCGCCCACCGGGCCGGCCTGTGCGGCATGCGCCGGATTGGCAATGGCACCCTGGGTCCCGGGCCCGCCTTCCAGGGCATGGCCCGTTCCCGCGGGGGCCGGAGCCTCGTCCGGCCTGCTGCGCCGGGGCGTCGTCGCACGGGACGGGCGCGACGGCGGTGTGGTCGGCACGGTGGGGCGCGGCGGCAGATCGGCCTCGGTCTCCTGCACCGGGCGCGCCTGGCTCTTGTGGAACGCGCGCAATATGGCGGCCATGCCGCGCTGTAGCGCAATGGCATCACGGCGCAGGCGAGAGGCTTCCCTGCTGGCGGGATCGTACTCGGCCGCGGCGCGGAAGCAGGCCATGGCGCTGCGATGCGCCGCCAGCAACTGCGTCGCCAGGAGGGTTTCCTCCAGGTCGCGCGGGTGCAGTGCCTCGACCGCGCCGACCAGCGCAGCGTCACCACCAGGGGCCGCGTCACCACCGGGGGCCGCCTCGGTGCCGGGGGCCGCGTCGGTGCCGGAGTCGCCGGCGCGGGGGGTGGCGGCGATCAGGTCATCCGTGACTGCGGCCGAGATCCCGGCGCTGAAAGCGGAGAATCCGGTGCGGCAATCGCTGTGGTGGGTGGTGGCGGACACGGTGAGGCTCCGGGATCGTTTGCCGGGAACATTACACGAACAATAGGACCAAAGTCAAGATTGTTCATGGCATGCGCGGAGAACCGGCCGCCACCCGGCCGGCCGGTAGCCACCAATCATGCCTGGCCGGTCCGCAACGACGTGCATGTGCACGCCGCATCCCGGAAGTCTTCGCCGCCCCGGACGGCGCACGCGCCCTCAACGAACGGCGACGGGCCGCTGCCGGGTACGGGCGGTCTGTTCCGCCCGAAGGTGCTCAAGCTGAACGATCAGGTCGGCCGCCTCAGCCACCAGCGCCAGTTCCATCTCGACGAGACGGGTGAGCATCTCCACTTCCGCATCCGCCGCCCCGGCCAGCGCTTGCCGGTAGGTGTCCAGGTTCCGTTCATGGGCGGATTTCAGCGCATAAGGGTCCATGGCCCTGCTCCCCTCCGGCACCGTCGTGCCTGCTGCGCCCGCCGCGATGAACGGCACCCGGCGAATTGGTCAAAGAAGCTCGCTGTCGATTCTCCACTGAAGGTGTCCATCCGTCTTGACCCGGTCGTCGCCGCGCGCCCCGCAACGTCGTGAAGACGCGGTGTCGTCTCCCTCGCGACCGCCATCCGCCGCCGACAGGCGCCGCATCGCCGTCTCCTGCTCGCGCAGCAGGCGCCAGAGCATCGCCCGTTCGGACTGCTCGGTCGCGGTCGCCAACTGGGCCCGCATACGCTCGATATTGACGCTGCACACCCATCGTTCCAGGCAATGCGCCCAAAGTTGGGACGGCGCCTGAGGCACCGACGGTTCGCCATCCGAACACGCAGTTTCCGGCGTGATGGTGCCAGCCCGATCGGCTTCATCGTCGTCAGGTTGCATATCTCAACCCCGCTGCCTGGCGCAGCGGCGGGAGCCGCCGTCAATCCCTCATCCGATACGCCCGACGGCCCACGCAGAAGCGTCCACCTGATGATCCCTGAACCTGTACCCCGTAAAGCCCATTCTCGGCCCATCATCTGTCCGATCCCGTACATTTTGTAGAGATTTCATCGCGAATGTCGCTGTGCGGGCGATGCCGGGAATGCCATGCCGACGCCCGCATCGAACAGCGCGGCAAGCGCGGTTTCCGTGGTCGCATAGCACTCGCAGGCCGCCCTCTCGAGCCCGGCGCGGTTGGTGATCGTCACCTGCCCATGCGCATAGTCGATCAGCCCCGCGCTCTTCAGAGCATTGGCTGCTACAGAAACGCCGGTGCGCTGCACGCCCAGCATCATGGCCAGGAATTCGTGGGTCAGCGGGAACTTGTCGGACATGGCGTTGTCATGCGCCGTCAGCAGCCATCGGCAGCACCGTTCCTCCAGGAAGTGCAGGCGGTTGCAGGCAGCGGTCTGTGCCAGTTGCAGAAAGGAGAAGCGGATGTAGCGATGCATCACGTCCTGCAGGGCCGCATCCTGCTGCAGGGCCGACAACAGGGCCGGGGCCCGGATTCGCAGCGCCGTGCCTGGAATCTGGACGATCGCTTCCAGCACCGTGGTCCCGACGCCGCACAACGCGGTCGCCTCGGTCACGCCTTCACGGCCGACCGTGCCGATTTCGACGGTGCGGCCGTCCCGCATGGTCTTCACCAGGGATACCATGCCCCGGTTGATGAAGTGCATGTGCTCCACGGTGCGTCCCTGACGGCCCATCACCTGGCCGCGCCGGATCTCCACCGGTTCAAGGTCCGGTCGCAGCCGAGCCAGCGTCGCCGGTGGCAAGGCCCGAAGCATCCGGTTCGTGATGGTAGGGCTCGCGGGTGATCGCATCATTGAGATGGTCCAGACTCGATACCAACCGGCGGGGAATTCGATCCCTGGCGTGCCGCCCCCGAAGTCATGGCCGGCGGAAGCCGGTGATCGAGGACATTGCTGGTGGCAATTGCGGAACGGCGGGGATGTCCGGCCCGCGCCCGCGATGACATTGAAGCGACGCCCTTCGGTCGAACGGCAGGGTGGTTATTGGAACGGAGCCGGCGTGTGGTTTACGGGTTCAATACCCCGTAAACCTCATCATTGGCGCTGATACAAGTCAACGCACGCGATACGAATCCGACCTGGACCTCGACTTTCGGCACGCCCCGGGATCTGTGGTCCGAGCAGCCCGGCCATCCACGCATCGCCGGTGACGGATGGGCGGCCCGCGGGACCGCAATCCGATCCAGCTTCGGTCCTGGTGATGATGGGCGTCGTTCGGCGCTGCGGACCGCGCCGTGGCTGGACTGGATCACGCCCCTGCGCGGGCTCAGAAAATGCCCAGGTGCTGATGCAGATCCACGCCGTCCTGCTGCAGTTCCGCGGCCGAACCATCCACCACGACACGGCCGCTGTTCAGCACCAGGATGTCGTCCGCCACATCCAGCACCAGCTTGGCGTTCTGCTCCACCAGCACGATCGACAACCCGTGTTCCTTCAGGCGACGGATGATGCCCATCACCTCGGCGACGATCTGCGGCGCCAGGCCCTCGGACGGTTCGTCCATCAGCAGCACGGTGGGATTCGACATCAGCGCGCGGCCGATCGCCAGCATCTGCTGCTCGCCACCCGAGAGATAGCCGGCATACTGCTCGCGGCGTTCGTTCAGGCGGGGGAAGGTCCGGTACACGCGCTCGAAGTTCCAGCCGGCCTCGCCGGTGCGCGGCTTGCGCGCCGCCACCGCCAGGTTTTCGCGCACGGTCAGGCTGCGGAAGATGCGGCGGCCCTGTGGCACCAGGGCCATGCCCTGCGCGGCAATCGCTTCCGGCGAGCGTCCCGTCACCGTGGTGCCGTTCACAACAACCGTGCCGCGGCGCGGCGGCAGCAGCCCGACCGCGACGCTCATGCAGGTGGTCTTGCCGGCGCCGTTGCGGCCCAGCAGGCCCAGCAGCCGTCCCTGCCCCAGGCGCAGCGAGACGCGGTGCAGCACGTGGCTATCGCCGTAATACGCGTCGATATCGGTCAGCAGCAGAGCGTCACGCGCCAAGATAGATCTCCTTGGTGCGCGGATGTTCCACCACGTCCGCCCGCGTGCCTTCCACCACCACCTGGCCGAAATGCAGCACGGTGATGCGTTCGGCGAACTCCAGCGCGACGTCCATGTCGTGCTCGATCATCACGATGGTGACGTCGCGCGGGATGCCGGCGATCAGCGCCAGGACGTCGCGCCGTTCCTCCACCGACAGGCCGGCGAAGGGTTCGTCCAGCAGCAGCACTTTCGGCGCCTGTGCCAGCGCCATGGCGATCTCCACCCGCCGCCGCTCGCCATAGGAGGTCTGCGACACCGGCCGGTCCGCCAGGTGGTCCAGCCCCACGCTGGCCAGCGCTGCGCGCGCCTGGTCCCGCATGCCGCCCTGCGCGTCCAGCCGCACGACGGGGTTCCAGCGCAGCGGCGACAGGCCCAGCAGCGACAGCGTGACGTTGCGCAGCAGCGTTTCGCCGGGAAACAGCGTGATGATCTGGTAGGTGCGCGCCAGGCCAAGATGCGCACGCCGGCGGGTGGCGACGCGGGTGATGTCGCGATCGAACAGCAGGATCGCGCCGGCGTCGGCACGCAGTTCGCCGGTGATCAGGTTGAACAGCGTGGTCTTGCCGGCGCCGTTGGGGCCGATGATCAGGCGGCGTTCCCCCGGCGCCACGGCAAGGTTCACGCCGCCGGTGACGCGCAGGCCGCCGAACGCCTTGCTGAGGTCGCGTACCTCAAGCGCTGTCATCGATCACCTCGACGGCCGGAGTCGCTGCGGCGGCAACCGGTGGGCCGGCGCCGCGCGACGTCCAGAGCCAGCGCCACAGCCGCACGCTGCCGGGCACCAGGCCTTCCGGCATGAACACCACGATCAGCACGAAGATCGCGCCCAGCACGAAATTCCAGCGGGAGATGTAGGCGCTGGCGACATCCTTCATGATCACCACCAGCGCGGCGCCGGCGATCGGGCCCAGCAACGTCGCGGTGCCGCCGGCGATCACCATCAGCAGCGCCTCGGCCGACGCGCTGAGCGCCACCGCTTCCGGGCTGATGAACTGGTTGTAGTAGAGGTACAGCAGCCCGGCCACCGCGCTCCAGAAGCCGGAGAACAGGAACGCCAGGAAACGCGTCAGCCACACATTGTAGCCCAGCGCCGTCATGCGCCGCGGCTGGTCGCGCGTGCCGCGCAGCGCGGCGCCGAACGGCGAGGCGACGAAGACCGCCATGCTGCCGACCGTCACCAGGAACACGACGAAGGTTGCCCAGTAGAACGCGTGCGGGCCGGCAAGGGACAGGCCAAACGGATGCGGGCGCACATTGACGGTGATGCCGTTGTCGCCGTTGGTGACGCTGATCCAGCGGAAGGCCAGCCCCCAGCAGATTTCGCCCAGCGCCACGGTGATCATCACGAAGCCGAGGCCGGTGCCGCGCAGCGCCAGCACCGCGAAGATGGCGGACACCGCCACTGTCATCACGCAGGCGCCGAAGGCGACCAGCAACTGGCCGTGGTGCGCCTCGATCAGCACGCCGGCGGTGTAGGCGGCGACGCCGAACAGGCCGGCGTGGCCCAGCGTCACCAGGCCGGCGTAGCCGACCAGCACGTTCAGGCCGAGCGCGAAGATGGCATAGATGAGGATTTGCGTGGCGACGTTGACGTAGAAGCTGTTGCCGATCCACAGCGGCAGTGTTGCCAGGATCAGCAGCGCGACGGCGATGGCGGCGCGCTTCACAGCACCGCCCTGCCGAACAGGCCCTGCGGCCGCACCACCAGGATGATCAGCATGGGCAGGAACAGGATGACGTAGGCCAATTGCGGAAACAGCGCCTGGCCGAAATTGTAGAGGATACCGACGACGAAGCTGCCCACCAGCGAGCCCATCAGCCGCCCGGTGCCGCCCAGGATCACCACCACCAGCGCCAGCGGCAGCATGTCCTGGTCCAGGCCCGGATACACCGACAGGATCGGCGCGCCGATCACGCCGGCGAACCCGGCCAGCCCGGCGCCCAGGGCAAACACGATGGTGAACAGCGAGGAGACGCGGATGCCGACCACGCGCGCCATGGCCGGATCATCCACCGCGGCGCGGATGCGCGCGCCGAGACGGGTGCGCTCGATCATCGCCCACAGGCCGGCGGCGATGGCGGTGGCGATCAGGATGATGACCAGGCGATAGGTGGGGAACGCCGTCCCGGCGACGCGCGTGAAACCGCGGGCCGCGGCGGGCGTGTCCACCGAGACCGGATCGCCGCCCCACAGCATCAGGCAGGTGTCGGCGATCATGAACGCCAGGCCGAGCGTGACCAGCACCTGCGCCAGTTCCGCGCCGACCAGGCGGCGCAGCACGAAGCGCTCCACCAGCGCGCCGAACAGCGCGACGCCGAGGCCGGCCAGCAGCGCGGCTTCCCAGAAGTCGAAGCCCCAGGCGATGAAGGTGACGCCGAAATAGGCGCCCAGCATGAACAGCGAGCCGTGCGTCAGGTTGGGAATGCGCATCAGCCCGAAGATCAGCGCGAAGCCGACGGACAGCAGGAACAGCAACCCGCCGAAGGTGATGCTGTTGATCGAAAGGATGACCCACAGGTTCATCCGGAGCGTACTCCGTTCTGGGTGGGCGCGGGCCGGATCATGCCGCCGCCGCCGGGGCCGGCGCGCGAACCGGAAGCCGCGCGCGCGGCAGGCCGCATCAGCTCTTCATCAGCGGCGGATAGTTGCGTGAATAGACCGGTTGCTCCAGGAACCACTTTTCCGGATACGTCCAGAACTGGCTCACGTTCGTGTAGGTCTTGATCGTGTGCTGTGCCATCTTGCCGTTCTTCTTCACCACGCGTCGGATGAAGATGTCACCGACGACATTGCCGAAATGGTCGAAGTGGAACGGACCGCGCGGCGAGTCCTTCAGTGACACTGCGCGCATTGCAGTGATCAGTGCGTGCTTGTCGTCGGTCTTGCCGTCCAGCGCCTTCAGCGCTGCCTCGGCCACCAGCCCGTTGATATACATTCCCGCAGCATACAAACCCGGAATCGCCCCCGTCTCCTTCAGCATGCCCGCAACGAACTTCCTGTTGCTCGGCGTATCCAGATCGGACGTGTAGGCGGAGGAGGTGATCATGCCCAGCGCCTCATCGCCGAAGCTTTTCATCAGTGCGTCGTCACCGGCCGGCCCGCCGCCCAGCACGGGAATCTTCATGCCGGCATCGCGATACTGCTTCATGAACTTCAGTGGGTTCGAGCCGGCATAGCCCTGCACCACCACATCGACGCCGCTGAGCTGCGCGATGTACGGCGTGTAGTCGGGCGTGACCAGCGGCGACCACAGCTTGTTCACGACGCGCCCGCCCTCATCGTCGAACACACGCTGGAAGCCGCCCATCTGCTCATAGCCATAGGCGAAGTCCGACGCGATGGTGATCGCGGTCTTGTACTTCAGGTCCTTGCGCGCGAAGTCCGCCAGCGGGTGCATGTTCTGCGCCGAGGTACCGGAGGCACGCACGAAATACGGATTCGGCTTGCGCTGCGACATGTCCTCGGCGGCGGCCAGGCTGAGGATCGGTGTCTTGTGCGCGGCAACATAGGCGGAGATCGCCAGCAGCTCGAAGGCGGCGAGCGGGCCGAAGATCATATCGACGTGGTCGCGCTCGATCAGTTCCTGCGCCTTGGTCTTGGTACCGGCGGGGTTGCCGCCGGTATCGGCGACGATCAGCTCCATCGGGCGCCCGGCGATCATCTTGTTACGCTCTTTGACGAAGAGATCCACGCCCTGGATCATCTGCAGCCCGCCCTGCGCGAGCGGACCGGTTTTTACGGTGAGGAGGCCTATTCGAACCGGCGCGTTTTTGGCAATTGCCGGCATCGGCAGTGTCGCAGCGGCGGCGCTTGCCGCGAGGAATGTACGCCGGTCCAACCTTATGGTCATGATTTGGCTTCCTCCCACCTCGGTCTGTTCCGAGTTCGACCCAGCTTAAGCGGAGTCGGGACAGCTTGAAAAGCCCTGATGAGGCGGCGGCTGGCAACGCGGTTCGTAGTGAGGATATTACTTGTCCGTGATGGACGACGGCGGCGGCGCGAACCGGCCTCCAGGCCGGAGCCAGGCTTGTCGCGGCGGCGGTCCGGAATGGGTCGTTCGTCACCGACGCTGACATGCGGCGCCGTGGCGTTCACGCTCGACCGTTTGAAACTTTAACCGGCCAGGGCACGTTGTGCCTCCTGCACCAGAAGCTCGCCGCGATCTGAGTAGCGCGTGGAAAAGTGGCACGGGACCAGCCGCCGCACCCGGGCGTGCCGGGCCAGGCAACCCGCCTGCCAGGCCGTCAGATGATTCTTGCGCCCGGCCTGGTCGGCATCGGCCTGCAGGAAGGCGCACTCGATGAACAGCAGATCGGCGTCGCGTATCAGCCGGGTGAGCCGTTCCGCGTTTGTCGCCGTGTGGCGCATATCGACGGCATAGGCAATCTTCTGCCCCGCAACGACACGCACCAGCCCGCGCAGTTCGCCCAGTGGCAACACTGCTTCCCGGACATCCTGGCCGTGCCGCCGCAGCACAGGGACCGGCCGGGCATCGTCCGCGTCCTCCAGGATCGCCTGCTTCAACCCGTGCAGCCAGGGGCCGACGCAAAACCCAAGCGCGTCGAGCTGCGTCTTCCAGACGTTGACATGCCGCGGTTCCTCCAGGGCGAAGCCCAGGCAGGCGGTGTCGTGGTCCAGCACGGCGCAGCGCACCCGCAGCCCGGCGCAGGTGGTCAGCAGATCCTCCGTCATGCGCCCGGCCGGCAGCGGTTCACGGCGAAAGCTGCGGGAAGACTGGAAGCGCGCCCGGTGCAGGGCGCCGTCGGCGTGCACTTCGGTCACGTCGAACGCCAGGTTGCCGTCGTAACGTTCCACCACGTTCCAGGTGTACGCGGCCAGCTTGTGGCCGACGCGCTCGATGAAGCCGGCCGGGCCGAACAGCGCGATACGCCTGTCGCGCCCCAGCGCCAGCCGCAGCAGGTGGTCGAAGCCGGCGAAGTGGTCCATGTGGGCGTGGCTGACGAATACGTGGCTGACGCGCAGCAGCTTGCGGGCGCTCAGGCGGCTGATGTCGCCGATGTCGAACAGCAGCGCACGCCGCTCGAACATCACGTCGGCATACACCACGGGGTCGCCGAACGGGCCGTTCACGAGATCGCAATGGACGACAGGGCGCATCGGAACTCACCGTAGTGCCTGTTTCGCGCGCACGTTGCGTGAGCGCGTTCCGGCGTTGCCATTCCGGGTCAACTCGGAGCCCGAGCCGGCCATCCGCATTCGTCCAGGCGTATTCCGCTGCGTCCCGACCCGATCGTTCCGGTTTCGATGGCCGGGTCGGGCCCCGCCTGACCACATCTGTCAACGCATGCCCGGCCATATCTCATGCCCGCCCGCAGGATCGAGGGCTAGCCCGCCCAGGTCTGGCACTCACACTCGCCAATACGACACGACGCCGGTCCGGTTGCCGCGCGGCTGGTCAACACGGCGCCACGTCCGGCGGTGGGGCGAAATGTGGTGCAGCCTTTCAGCCCCCTGTCGTATGCCAGGCGGTACAACGGCGCAAAAGCGGCAAACCCGGTATCCGCCGGCACATTGATGGACTTGGAGATCGCATTGTCCACCCACGGCTGCAGCACCGCCTGCATCGCCAGGTGCGCGTCGATCGGCAGATCCAGCGCGGTGACCAGCCCCAGGGGTTCGCCATCCGCCCGCCCGGTCTGCCGCCGCCACAGCCGCACCGCATGATCGGTCAGCCGGAACCGCCGGGGCGCGCCGGCCGTATCCAGCACGGTGCGGTCCTGGTCGGCAGCAAACACCGGCTCGATGCCGCTGGACAGATTGCCCGCGAGCAGGCTGATCGTACCGGTCGGCGCGATCGCCAGCAGATGGCTGTTGCGGATGCCATGCTGTGCGATGCCGTCGCGGATATCCGGCGGCAGCGCACGGACGAACGGCGCATCCAGGTACCGCGCGCGGTCGAACGCCGGGAAACACCCCTTCTCCCCGGCCAGCGCGACCGACTGCCGGTACGCGGCGTGGCACAACGTGCGCATCATCGTGCCGGCCCACTCCAGCGATGCGTCGGACCCGTAGCGCAGCCCCAGCATCACCAGCGCATCGGCCAACCCGGTGATACCCAGGCCGATCCGCCGCGTCTGCAGCACCGCCGCCTGCTGCTGCGGCAGAGGAAAGCGCGACGCGTCGATCACATCGTCCAGCAACCGCACCGCGACCGAGGCGATCTCCACCAGCCTGTCGGGGTCCAGCCGAGCGCGTGCGGTGAACGGGTCGCGCACCAGGCGCGGCAGGTTGATCGCGCCCAGGTCGCACGCACCGTACGGCGGCAGCGGCACCTCGCCGCACGGATTGGCGGCCGTGATGCGTTCGCAGTACCACAGGTTGTTCAGCCGGTTGATGCGGTCGATGAACAGCACGCCAGGCTCGCTGCTGTCGTAGCTTGCACGCAACAGGCGATTCCACAGGGCGCGGGCGGAGACCCGCCGCATCACACGGCAGGTCACGGCACCATCCGAACCCGGCCAGTCACGCTGCACCACATCGCCATCGGCGCCGGCCGCGGGAAACACCAGCGGCCAGGCGGTATCATCCGCAACGGCCTGCATGAAGGCGTCGGTGACCTGCACCGACAGGTTGAAGTGCCGCAACCGTCCCGGCGCGCGCTTGGCATCGATGAACGCCTCGATATCCGGATGGTCGCAGCGCAGGGTCGCCATCATCGCGCCGCGCCGGGCGCCGGTGGACTGGATGGTGGCGCACATCGCATCCCACACATCCATGAAGGACAACGGGCCCGACGCGGTCATCCCCGTCGTTTCCGCCCGCACGCCGCTGGGCCGGATGGTGGAAAAGTCATAGCCCACGCCACCGCCCCGCTGCATCGTCACCGCGCCTTCCTGCAGGGCGCGGAAGATGTCGGGGATGGAATCCTCGATGGTTCCCATGACGAAGCAGTTGAACAGCGTCACGTCATGCGCCGTGCCGGCACCCGCAAGAATGCGCCCGCCCGGCAGGAACCGGAAATCGCGCAGCACATCGAAGAAACGTGCTTCCCAGCCGGAACGATCGACCGGTTCCACGCCGGCAAGGCTGCGCGCCACGCGACGCCAGGTGGCGGCAACCGATGGCTCCGCCGCGCCGGCACGGTAGCGCGTTTCCCAGACGTGCCGAGCGATCGGCGTGTCCAGGGAGGGGTCAGGTTCCGTCATGCCGGGCGGCGATCATGCGCGCCACCGCGTCGCTGGCATCCAGCACCGTCAGCCGCGGCAGCGCATCGGCAGCGACACGGAACGGCGGGACGGTGTTGGTGATGGTGATGCCGTCCAGCTCCGGCGCGGCGAACAGCTCCGGCGCACCGCCGATGAACAGCCCGTGTGCCGCGGCGGCGAACACCTGCGTGGCGCCACCGGCACGGCACGCCCTGGCAGCGCGCACCAGCGTGCCGCCGGTGCTGACCAGGTCGTCGATGATCACCGCCACCCTGTCGCGCACGTCCCCCGCCAGCAGCGACCCGCTGACCACGCCGCCGCTGCGGTGTTTTTCCATATACGCACTGCCGACATCCCGCCCCGTCAGCCCCTCCAGCGCCTGGCGGAACTGCTCGGCCCGTTTCGCCCCGCCGGCATCGGGTGATACCGCCACCGCCGGCCGGTCACGCAGCATCGGCGCGAAGTGGGCAGCCAGCAGCGGCGCCGTTTCGATGTGGCAGGTCGGGATGCGGAACGCGTTCTCGAAGGCAGCGAGATTGTGCACCTCCACCGTGGCGAGCCGGTTGACACCGATCGCCTCGAACAGGGTGGCGACGTAGCGCGTGATGACCGGGTCGTTCGTCTTGGTCCGACGGTCCTTGCGCGCGTAGCACAGATAGGGCGCCACCGCGGTTACGCAGGCCGCACCCGCATCCTTCAGCGCCCCGCAGAAGAACAGCAGCCGGCAGAGCTTGTCGTTGCCGGACTGCCGGTCATCACCGTGCAGCGAATGCAGCACGAACACGTCGTGCCCGTGCACGTCCTGCAACGGCCGGGCCTTGTGTTCGCCGTCCTCGAAGGCGCGTTCCTCATGCGGTGCCAGGGCGAGATCCAGCCGGTGGGCCACCTGCTCCGCGAAGTCGCGGCTGCCGTGCAGGCCGAACAACGTCAGGGGGCGGCGGGACATGATTGCCTCCATCAGGCCGGTGCGGCGAACGCGCGCGCCTGCTCCAGCAGTCCGGTCACCTCGGCGTCGGACAGTTGCGGGAACCCGCGATAGAACTGGCCGACGGCATAGAAGTCTTCCGGCGTCTCCAGGCAGACCGTCTGATCGACCTCGCCGCACAGCCGCTCCAGCGTGTCCGGCGGCGCGACGGGCACGGCCAGCACCAGGTGCGCCGGCCTGCGACGCCGCGTCGCGCGCAGGGCGGCCAGCATGGTGGCGCCGGTGGCTATGCCGTCATCCACCACGATCGCGCTGCGGCCGGCGATGTCCACCGGCGTGCGGTCACCGAAATACACGCGGCGCCGGCGCTCGATCTCCTGCAATGCCGCGGCCTTCGCCGCTTCCAGATACGCCGGCCCTACGGACAGGAAGCGCGCGACGTCCGCGTCGGTCACCAGTTCCGGGTGCGGTCCGTCGGCGATGGCGCCGACCGCCAGCTCCTCCTGGTTCGGCGCGCCGATCTTGCGCACCAGGACCAGGTCGAGCGGCGCACCCAGGGTGCGGGCGATCTCGAAGCCCACCGGCACGCCGCCGCGCGGCAGGGCGAGCACAACGGGGTGCGACAGCCGCATCGCCTGCAGCCGCGCCGCAAGCTTCCGGCCAGCCTCATATCGATCAGTGAACGGCATGCCCGGTCTCCACGGCGCGCACCGTGAGGTGCCGTACGAACCAGTCACGCGCAGCCGCGACCACCATATCCAGCATGCCGGGTTCCTCGAACGGAGGCGTTGCGTCGGCCACCACCTCCAGGCGATGCGGGCGGCTCAGGCGGCGCGCGGCGGCTCGGTTCAGCGCCATCACCTCGGCATCCTGCTCGCCGACGATCAGCAGCGTGGGTGCGGTCACCTGCGTCGGCGCGTCGCCGGCCAGGTCGGGACGCCCGCCGCGACTGACCACGGCGCCGACATCGCGACGCGAAGCCGCGGCCAGCAGGCCGGCCGCCGCGCCGGTGCTGGCGCCGAACAGCCCCAGCGGCCGGTGCTGCGTGGCGGCGGTGTCGCGCAGCCAGGTGGCGGCGGCGTCCAGGCGGTGCGCCAGCAGGGCAATGTCGAACACATTGACCCGGTGCATCGCCTCCTGCCTGGTCAGCAGGTCGAACCGCAGCGTGGCGAGACCGGCCTGCTGCAGGGCCCTGGCGACGAAGATGTTGCGCGGGCTGAGCCGGCTGCTGCCGCTGCCATGGGCGAACAGCACCACGCCTTCGGAGGTGGCGGTGGCGGTGGCGGGCATGCCGAGGAGGCCCTCGCCGCCGTGGGGCGGCAGGGTAACGGCGACCGTTCCGTCTTCGCTCGCTGTCATGGCCGCTCTCCATGCATCCCTGCATTGGAATGCGCGCGCTCAATGCGATGCATTGATCAAGGTCAACCGGGGGCCGGAGGTGCGGCCAGTTGCGCTGCGGCGCAGGCCAGGGCGCCGGCGCCTCCCCCACCCGTGTCCACCGAAGACCACAGGCGCCGGTCCGGACAGTCCGGTTCCGTTCCCAGCCAGAACCCCGTTGGCGGGACCAGGAGCTCGGCCGCCAGCGCCGTGGCCGCGGCGCGGTCGCTCGCCTCGGCGAAGTTGCCTTCCAGCACCACCGGACATCGGGCGGCGAGCACGGCACGCGCCTCGTCCCAGGCCGCGCGTCCGCGAGACAGCGGCAGGATGCGACCGCCCGGCGCCGGCGGGACCAGGCCGGCGAGACCGGCGGCCAAGGCGGCGCGGGCGTCGCCGGTGCCGCCGCCGATCATCACCAGGCGCGGCGGGGGCGGGGCGAGAAAGGCCAGGCCGGCGGCGATGTGCCGGCGCGCCAGCGCGCGTTGGCGGGCGGCCGTGCGCGGGCTGGCCTGGCGGTGGGCGCTGCCGGCCAGCGCGTAGCTGCGGGTGGCGGCGCGCACCGCGAGGAACAGCGGCAGGGCGCGCAGGCCCTCGGTTTCCGGCGCGACGTCGAGGTAGGCGTTGAACACCGCATTGCCCAGGTCGTCGCGACCACAAAGGTGCAGGTCCATCAGCAGGAAAGCGAGGTCGTGCAGCACGTCGATGCAGCCGACCGCGTCGCTGAATTCGATGCAGTCGAACAGGGTCGGACGGTCCTGGTAGAGGCAGATGTTGGCCAGCCGCAGGTCGCCGTGGCAGCGCCGCACCTTGCCGCCCGTGGCGCGCTGGTCCAGCAGCGGCGCCAGAGCATCCAGCGCCGTGCGGCTGCGGTGGCTGAGCGTGCCGACGGCGGCCCCGTCCAGGTCGGTCGCGACCTTGGCCAGCTCGCGGTCGTTGCCGGCCACGTCGCGGCGGAGTGCGTCGCTGCCGCCGAAGCCGGGCGTTACCGCCGCGGCCTGGTGAAACCGGGCGATCGTGGCGCCAAGGTCGCTCATCAGCGATGGCGTAAGGCAGCCGGAGTCGGCCAGGCGGTCGAACAGCGTAGCTTGCGCGAAGCGGCGCATCACCACGACGTGGTCCTGTGGCGGGCCGGTGCCGTTGAACGCAAGCCGGCCGTCGGACGCGCGGGTGATCGGGTAAACCGCGAGATAGAGATCCGGCGCGGTGCGGCGGTTCAGCGTCAGCTCGGCGGCGCAGGCGTCGCGGCGGCGCTCGCGCGTGGTGTAGTCGAGCGCGGCGTAGCGGAGGGCGCGTTTCAGCTTGTAGGCACGGTCGCCGGCGAGAAAGACGATCGAGCAGTGGGTCTCCACGCGCTCCACCGCCGCGGCGGGTGGCGTGTAGCTGGCGGGATCGGACAGGAAGGCGATCACCGCGGCCTGTGGGTCGGCGGGCGGACTCATGGGGGACGTCGGGGCGCGGCACAGAACCCCGGCGCGCAGTTCCTCCCCCGGCCCGTGTGCGAGGGGGACGGAGGGATGGCTCGTGCGACCGAGACCCGTGCGCACGGCCCCTCCCCGCGCCCCCGTTCCGCAAGAGGAGCGGAAGGAATCGGGCATTCGCACCGCGCCACACCCATCCTGTTCACGGGCCCTGCCCCGCGATGCCGCGGTCCATCTCCGCGGCCAGGCGGCGCAGGCCGGCGCTGATCGCCACGGGCAGGCCGACATGTTCCAGCCGCCGCAACGGCTCGGGCAGCCGCCGCAGGGAGTCCGCCGCGCGGGTGCGCGCCTCGGCCAGGCCGGGGAAACCGGCCACGCGCCGCCCGCCGCGCATCGCCGGTTGCAGCAGCGGCTCCCCCTCTACCGCTTCATCCAGCAGCGCCACCGTATCGCCCGCGAGCGACCCGTCCGCGGCGTAGCGGCGATACACCTGCTTGCGCCCCGGCCAGGTCGCCTTGCCCTCGCTGCGTTTGCGGCGCGGCCGGCCGGCGTATTCCTGCAGCTTGTAGGCACAATCCAGCGCCGGCGCGTCCGACGCGGTGGTCAGGCTGGTGCCCACGCCGAACCCGTCGATCGGCGCGTCCGCGCGGCACAGCGTCTGCAACTGCGCTTCGTCCAGCCCGCCGCTGGCCAGGATGCGCACGTTCGGCAGTCCGGCCCGATCCAGGATCCCGCGTACCGTCCGCGCGTGCGCCGCCAGGTCACCGCTGTCCAGCCGCACCGCGCCGACGGTGATTCCCTCCGCCGCCAGTCGGGGTGCCATTGACGCCACCAGCGCGGCGCCGCGCTCGGTGTCGTAGGTGTCGATCAGCAGGGTCAGCGCTTTTGGCCGCACCCGGGCGAAACGCTCGAACGCCGTGGCCTCCTCGTCATGCGCCTGCACGAAAGAGTGCGCCATGGTGCCGACGGTCGGGATGCCGAAGTCGCGCCCGGCCTGCACGGTGGCGGTACCGGCGAACCCCGCGAGATAGGCGGCGCGTGCCGCCAGCAGCCCGGCCTCCGCCCCGTGCGCACGGCGCAGCCCGAAATCCACCAACTGCCTGCCCGGTGCCGCCAGCACCATGCGCGCCGCCTTGGAGGCGATCACCGTCTGGAAATGCACCAGGTTGATCAGCCGCGTCTCCGCAAGTTGCGCCTGCGGCAGCGGTGCGGTGACGCGCAGCACTGGTTCGTCCGGGAAGAACACGGTGCCTTCCGGCAGCGCGTCCACGTCGCCGGTGAAGCGCAACGCGGCCAGGCTGTCGATGAAGCCGGCGGAGAACGTGCCGGTGGCGCGCAGCCAGTCCAGTTCCGCGGTGGTGAAGCGCATTGTCTCCAGGAATTCCACCGCCTGCTCCAGCCCGGCGGCGAGCAGGAAGCCGCGCTGCGCCGGCAGCTTGCGAACGAACAGCTCGAACACCGCGGTATCCGCCATGTCGTGCGCCGCATACGCCTCCAGCATGGAGAGCTGGTACAGGTCGGTCAGCAACAGGCTGTGTGCGATCATCATCGGACGATGCGCGCGTGTCCCTGGCCGCGCGTTGATTTTGGTCAACCCGGGCGCTGTCCAAGCAGCGGCACGGCCGGCCCTTCGGTCGCCGCGATGTGCTTGGTTTGGTCCGTGACTACACCGGACCGTCCAGTGCCAATGGGCCCGCCCCGCCACAACGTGAGGCGCGGCAGCCGCCGGTCGGACGCGACGCGTCATTCACGAAAGCGTGAGAATCCCGGAAGCGGCGACGCCGCTTTTGCATAGCCGGAGGCCCGCTTCCGCCCACACTGCGGCGATGCGCGGCCCGTTGCGACCGACGACGCCATCCGCTTGTGCCGGAGCACGTCCGGACGCGGGGCGCTGGCGGAAACGCGCCGAGACCTGCACCGTAAGGGGCCGAGCCGCCACGGACGCGGGCCACGGCAGAGGAGGCGTTGGTCCATTCGATGGTTTCCCTGCCCCCGCAAGCGGTGGACACCCGCCAGATCGGCCGCGACGACCGGTATGTACTGACGGCGGACGCCAGCCGCCTGGTGCTTCGCCTGTCCGGGGACTGGACGCTGAGCCAGCGCCTGTGCAACCCCGCCCCAGTGGTGTCGGCCCTTGAGGCGACGCCGACGCCCGACGGACTGACGGTTGACGCCGCAGCGCTTGGCCGCTGGGACAGCGCACTGGTGGTGTTCATCGATGCGATCCAGGCCGCCTGCGCGCGGCGGAATGTCCCGCTGCAACTGGGTGGCCTGCCGCCCGGCGCGGTACGCCTGGGGTCGCTGGCCAACGCCGTCGCCGAACGCGCGGGTAGCCACAAGGTGGGGACGCGGCCTTCCTGGGTCGAGCAGGCCGGTCTGTTCACGATGCGGCAGGCGCGATCCGCCGGGGACCAGATTGCCTTCCTGGGCGAGGCGGTCATCGCCTTCGGGCGGCTTCTGCGTGGCCGGGCGGTATTCCAGGGGCAGGACGTTGTTTCCCTGATGCGGGCCGCGGGCCCCCAGGCGCTGGGTATCACCGGCGTCATCAACCTGCTGATCGGCATGATCCTGGCCTTCATCGGCGCCGTCCAGCTCCAGAAATTCGGCGCCGGCATCTACGTGGCGGACCTGGTCGGCATCGCCACCGTCCGCGAGATGGCGGCCGTGATGACCGGCATCGTGCTGGCCGGCCGCACCGGCGCCGCCTTCGCCGCGCAACTGGGCACCATGCAGGCGCAGGAGGAAATCGACGCGCTGTCCACCTTCGCCATCCGGCCGATGGAATTCCTGGTGCTGCCGCGCATGCTGGCGCTGTCGCTGATGATGCCGCTGCTCTACCTCTATGCCTGCCTGGTCGGCCTGCTGGGCGGCATGATGGTGGGAACCGGCATGCTGGGCCTGAGCATCACGCAGTACGCGCTGGAAACGCAGTCGGCCCTGACGTTCACCCAGTTCGCCATCGGCTTCGGCAAGAGCGCGGTGTTCGGCGTACTGGTCGCGCTTGCCGGCTGTCGGCACGGCATCCAGGCCAGCCGCAGCGCCGCCGGCGTGGGCGACGCCGCGACCTCGGCCGTTGTGTCCGCCATTCTCTACATCATCGCCACGGACGCGTTGTTCGCCGTGCTGTTCAACATCATTGGCATCTGATGACCGAACCGCGCATCCGCGTCGAGCATCTCGACATGATCTTCGGCAGCAATGTCGTTCAGCGCAACGTGTCGTTCACCGTCGGCCAGGGCGAGATCTTCGTCATCATGGGCGGCAGCGGCTGCGGCAAGAGCACACTGATGCGTCACATGATCGGCCTGCTGCGCCCGGCCGGCGGGCGCGTGCTGTACGATGGGGTCAGCTTCTGGGACAGCGACGAGGCCGGGCGCACTGCACTGGAACGACGCTTCGGCGTGCTGTTCCAGAGCGGCGCGCTGTGGAGCTCCATGACCCTGGCCGAGAACATCGCCCTGCCGCTGAGCCAGTACACGCCGCTGACGCGCGCCGACATCGACCGTGTGGTTTCGCTGAAACTGGCGCTGGTCGGGCTGCGCGGATTCGAGGAGTACTATCCGTCGGAGATCAGTGGCGGCATGCGCAAGCGCGCGGGGCTGGCGCGGGCGATGGCGCTGGACGCCGACATCCTGTTCTTCGACGAACCGTCGGCCGGGCTCGATCCGCTGAGTTCCAAGCGGTTGGACGAGCTGATCCTGGAACTGCGCGACAGCCTGGGGGCGACGGTGATCATGGTGACTCACGAGCTGCCGAGCATTTTCGCGATCGCCGACAATTCGGTGTTCCTGGATGCGGACAGCAAGACGGCCATCGCCTGGGGCAACCCGCGCGAGCTGGCGCGGACCTGTCCGGACGACAAGGTGCGTGCCTTCCTCTCGCGCGGCGGCGATCTGGCCGCAGCCGGTGCGGCACAGGCGGTCGGGTAGGAGAGCGGGCAATGGCAAGGGCGAACGATCCCAAGGTCGTGGGTAGCTTCGTGATCGGGGCACTGGCGCTGCTGATCGTGGCCGTGGCGGTGTTCGGCGGCGGCCAGTTGTTCACGCGCACGCGAACGGCGGTGGCCTTTTTCGACGGGTCGGTGGCCGGCCTGTCGGTCGGTGCACCCGTCACGTTCCGGGGCGTTCCCGTCGGCACGGTCAGCCGCATCGTGCTGGAAGTCTCGGCGAAGACCGGGCATGCGGAGATACCGGTTTACCTGCAGTTCAAGCCGGAGACGATCGCCTACAGCGGCGGCGACTTCCTGACACCCGATGTGTTCAAGGAGATGATCGCGCGCGGTTTCCGCGCCCAGTTGGTCAGCCAGAGCCTGATCACCGGGCAGGTTGCGGTGCAGTTGAATTACTTTCCGGGGGCGCCGCTCCGGCTGGTCAGCAAGGACACCAGCGTTCCCGAGATTCCCACCATCCCGTCGGAAATCCAGGAACTGAAGAGCGCCCTGTCCTCCCTTCCCTTGCAGAGCATCGCCGAGAGTGCGCTTGGCAGCCTGAAGTCGCTTAACGATATCTTAAAGTCTCCCGATACAATGAAGGCCGTGAAAGACCTCGCGGCCACGCTGGAGGAATCCCAGCGGCTGGTGGCGGCGCTTTCGCCGGAACTACAGAAGACGCTCGCCAACATCAACGGCCTGACCGATCAGGCGAACACGACGATCAAGAGCCTGCAACCGAACGCGGACGCATCGCTGGCGAGCCTCGCCGAGATCCTGAATTCGGCGCGCCAGCAGACCGGGCCGCTGATCACCGATCTGCGTGCGACGGCGCGGTCCTTCGACACGTTGGCACGTAGTGCGCAAAGCACGTTGTTTGCCGGCTCCGGGGTGCTGGCGACGACCTCCTC
The DNA here is from genome assembly GCA_963721065.1 of uncultured Alphaproteobacteria bacterium. Lineage (GTDB taxonomy): Bacteria > Pseudomonadota > Alphaproteobacteria > Acetobacterales > Acetobacteraceae > CAWBLP01. The sequence continues at coordinate 190,340 of CAVRHO010000002.1, read as the reverse complement.
GACACGGCGCGATGCCGAGAGGACGATGCGCAACCTTGCGGAGGCGTCTGCCTCGTTACGGAGTTTCGCCGCGCAGATCGAACGGAATCCAAATGCATTGATTTTGGGACGCGGAAGATGAACCGATCAAGCAGGGTTCATGACAGCAGCAACCTGTTCGGAGCCTGTTGAATCACGCACCGCGGCCGGTGCATGCTGCGGCGGCTCCACGCGGAAGGACGCAGCATGAAGGTCGGCATCGCCAGTGACCACGGCGGGTTCGCACTGAAACAGGAGCTGATCGCGAAGCTGGGCGCGGCCGGGCATGTGGTCACGGATTTCGGCGCACGCCGCGCCGACCCCGGCGATGACTATCCGGATTTTGTAACCCCGCTCGCGCATGCGGTTGTCGCCGGTGAGGTGGAGCGTGGCGTTGCGATCTGCGGCAGCGGGGTTGGCGCGTCGGTCTGCGCCAACAAGGTGAAAGGCGTGCGCGCCGCACTGATTCACGATCACTTCTCGGCCAGACAGGGAGTTGAGGATGATCATATGAACATCCTGTGCATGGGCGGGCGCACCGTCGGGCCGGAAGTGGCGTGGGATCTGATCCAGGCCTATCTGGCGGCCCAATACAGTCGGGAAGAACGCCACCTGCGCCGGCTGAACAAGATTGCCGCGCTGGAAGGAACGGATTGAACGGCCGGATGAGCCCGCCGGGGAAGCTCCCGTTTGCCGGTGGCAGAGCAACATGAAGGCCCGGCAAGAAGACCGACATCCCGGCGCATCGGCGCGGATGGCATGATGACCGACACGAAGACGCTCGCCTTCTTCAGGTGGCGCGGACAGCACGGAGACGACAATGGCGAATGTGTTACCGGCCTCGGAACGGGACCTGATGGATGCGTACTGGCGGGCGGCCAACTACCTGTCGGTCGGCCAGATCTACCTCTACGACAACCCGTTGCTGAAAGTCAGCCTGACCCAGGACCACATCAAGCCACGTCTGCTCGGCCATTGGGGCACGACGCCCGGACTGAACTTCATCTATGTCCATCTGAACCGGCTGATCCGGCAGCAGGACCTGAACATGATCTACATCACCGGGCCCGGGCACGGCGGGCCCGGCCTGGTGGCGAACGCCTATCTGGAGGGAACGTACAGCGAGATCTACCCGAACATCTCGGCCGACGAAGAGGGGCTGAAGCGGCTGTTCACCCAGTTCTCCTTCCCCGGCGGCATCCCCAGCCATGTGGCCCCCGAAACCCCCGGCTCGATCCACGAGGGTGGCGAGCTGGGCTATTCCCTGTCCCACGCCTACGGCGCCGCTTTCGACAACCCGGACCTGATCGTCACCTGCGTGGTCGGCGACGGTGAGGCGGAAACCGGGGCGCTGGCGACGAGCTGGCATTCCAACAAGTTCCTGAACCCGGTGCGGGATGGCGCGGTTCTGCCGATCCTGCACCTGAACGGCTACAAGATCGCCAACCCGACCGTCCTGGCACGCATCAGCCCCGAGGAACTGGACCAGTTGTTCCGCGGCTACGGTTACGAACCGTTCGTGGTGGAAGGCGACGACCCGGCCACCATGCACGACCTGATGGCCACAACGCTGGACACGGTGATCGGCCGGATTCACCAGATCCAGTCCGATGCGCGCCGGGACGGCTTCACCCGGCGCCCGCGCTGGCCGATGATCATCCTGCGCACCCCGAAGGGCTGGACCTGCCCCAAGGAAATCGACGGCAGGCGCACCGAAGGCTACTGGCGCGCGCACCAGGTGCCGATGGGGGAGATGCACGGCAACCCCGAGCACGTGCGCATCCTTGAAGACTGGATGAAGAGCTACCGGCCGCAGGAGCTGTTCGACGATGCCGGCCGGCTTCGCCCGGAGATCGCCGAAATCGCCCCCCGTGGCGAGCGGCGCATGAGCGCCAATCCGCATGCCAATGGCGGCCTGCTGCTGCGGGATCTGCGGATGCCGGAGTTCCGGGATTACGCGGTGAAGGTGCCGGCCCCGGGTGCCGTGACGGCCGAAGCGACGCGCGTGATGGGTAGCTTCCTGCGCGATGTCATGAAGCTGAACATGGACGCGAAGAACTTCCGGGTGTTCAGCCCTGACGAGCTCAACTCAAACCGCTGGCAGAATGTGCTGGAGGTCACCGATCGCGCCTGGGTGGCCGAGACACTGCCGTGGGACGACCACCTGGCCCCCGACGGGCGGGCGATGGAGATGCTGAGCGAAAACCAGTGCCAGGGCTGGCTGGAGGGCTACCTGCTGACCGGGCGGCACGGCTTCTTCTCCTGCTATGAAGCGTTCATCCACATCATCGATTCGATGTTCAACCAGCACGCCAAGTGGCTGAAGGTGTGCAACCAGATCCCGTGGCGGCGACCCATCGCGTCCTTGAACTACCTGCTGTCCAGCCATGTCTGGCGGCAGGACCACAACGGGTTCAGCCATCAGGACCCGGGCTTCATCGACCACGTCGTCAACAAGAAGGCGGAAGTCGTAAGGGTGTACCTGCCGCCCGATACCAACTGCCTGCTGTCGGTGACCGATCACTGCCTGCGCAGCCGCAACTACGTGAACGTCGTCGTGGCCGGCAAGCAGCCATCGCCGCAGTGGCTGACGATGGACCAGGCCGTGAAGCACTGTACCGCCGGCCTGGGGATCTGGGACTGGGCGAGCAGCGATCGCGGCAGCGAACCCGACGTCGTGATGGCCTGCTGCGGCGACGTGCCGACGCTGGAGACCCTGGCGGCCGTGGACCTGCTGCGCCAGCACGCGCCCGACCTGCGGGTACGCGTCATCAATGTCGTCGATCTGATGAAGCTGCAGCCGTCCAGCGAACATCCGCACGGACTGCCGGACCATGAGTTCGACGCGCTGTTCACCACGGACAAGCCCATCATCTTCGCCTTCCATGGCTATCCGTGGCTGATCCACCGGCTGACCTACCGTCGCAAAGGCCATCCGAACCTGCATGTGCGCGGCTACAAGGAAGAGGGCACCACCAGCACGCCCTTCGACATGTGCGTGATGAACGACATCGACCGGTTCCATCTGGTCAGCGACGTGATCGACCGCGTGCCGGGTCTGGGCTCGCAGGCTGCCTACGCCAAGCAGGCGATCCGCGACAAGCTGATCGACCATAAGGAATATGTCCGCCGCCACGGCGACGACATGCCGGAGGTCAAGGAGTGGACCTGGGGGCACGTGAAGACGGCGCCGACCTCCAACTCGACGGGAGCCGACAATATCTGAGGCCGGAGTGAGTCCATGTTTCGTGAAAAGGCGATGACGGCCGGCGCGTCGTGGCGGCGGCCGACGGTGGCCGAATTGCTGGAACAGTACGGGTGCGGGCCGGTCCGGTTCACCGGTACCGACGATGCGCTGTACGAGCGCCATCTCACCTTCGACAACGTCGTCGCCGGGGCGGCCGTCGGGCCGCGGGAACGCTTCGAAGCGGCGGCCCGTTCGGTGCGCGACGTCCTGTCGCAGCGGTGGCTGTGCACGGAGGACACGTACGCCCGCGAGAACCCCAAGCGCGTGTACTATCTTTCCATGGAGTTCCTGATCGGGCGTTCGCTGTCGAACAACATCACGAACCTTCTGCTCGATCCGGTCGCCCGGCACCTGATCGAGGAACAGAAGCTGGACCCGCTGGAGCTGATCGAGGAAGAACCCGACGCGGGCCTGGGCAATGGCGGGCTGGGCCGTCTCGCGGCGTGCTTTCTCGATTCGATGGCGACGATGCAGCTTCCCGCGATGGGCTACGGGCTGCGCTATGAATTCGGCATGTTCCGCCAGACCATCCGGAACGGCTGGCAGCAGGAGCAACCGGACAACTGGCTGCGACGCCCCGACCCGTGGGAAGTTGCGCGACCGCAGGAAAGTGTCGAAGTCCGGCTGGGCTGCTCCTTCGACATACGCGGCGGAACGCTGGGTGTGATCGCCAGCCGCCCGTCAACGCTGATCGGCCTGCCGTTCGACCGCCCTGTCGTGGGCTACGGCGGCAGGACGATCAACACGTTGCGGCTGTGGGCGGCGGCGGCGACCGACTTCTTCGACTTCCAGGCATTCAGCGCCGGCGAATTCGTCAGCGCCCTGGCCGAACGGCTGTCGGCGGAATTGCTGACGCGCGTGCTGTATCCGGACGACTCCACCAGCATGGGCCAGGCGCTGCGCTTCGTGCAGGAGTATTTCCTGGTCGCCTGCTCGCTGGCCGATCTGGTGCGCCGCTTTCGCCGTACCAACACCGACTGGAGCGCACTGCCGGACAAGGCCGCCATTCAACTGAACGACACGCACCCCAGCCTGGCCGTCCCAGAGCTGATGCGGATCCTGCTGGATGACGCACATCTGGGCTGGGACCAGGCCTGGGATATCTGCCGCCGCACCCTGGCCTATACCAACCACACGCTGTTGCCGGAGGCGCTGGAGAAGTGGCCGCTGGAATGGTTTCAACTGATGCTGCCGCGCCACCTGGAGATCATACTCGAAATCAACCGCCGCCTGCTGGACGACGTTCGCGCGTCCAGTCCCGGCGATGAGGACCGTGTCCGGCGCATCAGCCTGGTCGAGGAAACGCAACCGCGGAAGATCCGCATGGCGAACCTGGCGATCGTCGGGTCCCACAGCACCAACGGGGTCGCCGCAATCCATTCCCACCTGCTGCGCACGGCGACGGTGCGCGAGCTGGCGGAGATGTTTCCCGAGCGGTTCAACAACAAGACCAACGGCGTGACGCCGCGGCGCTGGCTGCTGCTGGCCAATCCGGAACTGTCCGCGGTGATTTCCGGCGCGATCGGCGAACAGTGGATCACCGACCTGGGCGAATTGTCGGCGCTGCAACCGCTGGCGGACGACAGCGCGTTTCGCAAGGGCGTGCGCAGGGCCAAGCGCGATGCGAAGATCCGCTTCGCCCACTGGGTGCGATCGAGCGCCGGGGTGACGGTGGACCCGGACTCGATCTTCGACTGCCAGGTCAAGCGCATTCACGAATACAAGCGGCAGCTTCTGAACGCGCTGCGCATCGTCGTGCTGTACAACCGGCTGCGGCAGAACCCGGATCTGCCGATGACCCCACGCACCTTCTTCTTTGCCGGCAAGGCGGCGCCTGCCTATCACCTGGCCAAGGTGATCATCAAGTTCATCAACAATCTGGCGGCGACGATCAACGCCGATCCGGTGGTGCGTGGCCGGCTGAAAGTGGTGTTCCTGCCGGAATACTGCGTCTCCCAGGCCGAACGGCTGATCCCCGCGGCGGATGTGTCGAACCAGATCTCGACGGCAGGGTTCGAGGCGAGCGGCACCAGCAACATGAAGTTCATGATGAACGGTGCGCTGACCGTCGGCACGCGCGACGGCGCGACGATCGAAATGGCCGAGGCGGCCGGCGAGGAAAACCTGTTCCTGTTCGGGCTGACGGCCCAACAGGTGGCGGGCAGCCGAGGCTGGTACAGCCCGTGGTGGCATTACGATCACGAGCCGGAGACCCGTGCCGCCCTGGACCTGATCTTCTCGGGCCACTTCAACCGCGACGAGCCGGGCATTTTCGAGCCGTTGCGGGAAACCCTGCTGACCGGGGGCGATCACTACATGCACCTGGCCGACCTCACGGCCTATCTTGAGGCGGACCGGCAGTTGCTTGCACTGTATGCCAACCCGGACGACTGGGCGCGCAAGGCGATCCTGAACGTGGCTTCCTCCGGGCGGTTCTCCAGCGACCGCACCATTGCGGAGTACGCGGCGGAGATCTGGCATGCGAAGCCCTGCCCGGTGACGCACCAAGGCCGGTGACGGAAGAAGGAACGAACGATGAGTGAAAAGCCCGCCGAGCAGGCAGGAATTTCCCCACGCGCGGGAAAGCCGGCACCCAGGGAGATGCTGGTGGATCTTGCCCGGCTCGAACGGGATTATTACGAGACGCGACCCGATATGGACCGGCCGGACCAGCGGGTCAGTTTCGGCACCAGCGGGCACCGCGGCTCGTCGCTCAACGGCTCGTTCACCGAAGCGCATATCCTGGCCGTCACGCAGGCGATTTGCGACTACCGTGCCAATCAGTCGATTTCGGGCCCGCTCTACCTGGGGAAGGACACCCATGCCTTGTCCGCCCCGGCGCAACGGACGGCGCTGGAGGTCCTGGCGGCCAACGGCGTGGAGACGGTCATCCAGCGCGATGACGGGGTGACGCCCACGCCGGTGATCTCCCGTGCCATCCTGGTGCACAACCGCGGGCGCACGCAGCAGATGGCGGACGGCATCGTCATCACGCCGTCGCACAACCCGCCGGAGGACGGCGGGTTCAAATACAATCCGCCCAACGGCGGACCGGCGGATGTCGATATCACCGGCTGGGTGCAGCGACGCGCCAACGATCTGCTGGCCGGCGGCAATGCCGAGGTGAAGCGTGTGCCGCTGTCCGCCGCGCTGCGGGCCGCCACGACTCACCAGCAGGACCTGGTGACGCCGTATGTGGAGGATCTGCGCACCGTCGTGGACATCGACGCCATTCGCGGGGCCGGCCTCACGCTGGGCGTCGATCCGCTCGGCGGTGCCTCGCTGCCGTACTGGGAGGCGATCAACGCGATCCACGGACTGACTATCGACATCGCCAACCGGACCATCGATCCGACCTTCGGGTTCATGACCGTCGATCATGACGGCAAGATCCGCATGGACCCGTCCAGCCCGTACGCGATGGCGCGCCTGCTGTCGTTGAAGGACAAGTACGGGCTGGCATTCGCCAACGATCCGGATTCGGACCGACATGGCATCGTCACGCGCTCGGCCGGGCTGATGAATCCCAATCACTTCATTGCGGTTTCCGTCGATTACCTGCTGCGCCACCGCCCGCACTGGCCGGCACACGCTGCTGTCGGCAAGACCCTTGTCAGCAGCGCCATGGTGGACCGCGTGGTCGCGCATCTCGGCCGCCGGCTGCACGAGGTGCCGGTCGGCTTCAAGTGGTTCGTGTCCGGCCTGTTCGACGGGTCCTGCTGCTTCGGCGGCGAGGAAAGTGCCGGCGCGAGCTTCCTGCGCCAGGACGGCACGGTGTGGACGACAGACAAGGACGGCCTGATCCTTGACCTGCTGGCCGCCGAAATTCTTGCGCGCACCGGCAAGGATCCCGGTGAACACTACCGCGCCCTGGAAGCCGAATTCGGTGCGTGCTTCTACACCCGCATCGACGCCCCCGCGTCGCCGGAGCTGAAGGCCAGGCTGCAGAAACTGTCGCCGGACGCCGTGACGGCGGCGAGCCTCGCCGGCGCGCCGATCACCGCGAAGCTGACCCGCGCCCCCGGCAATGACGCGCCGATCGGTGGGCTGAAGGTGTGCACCGATGCGGGCTGGTTCGCCGCCCGGCCATCCGGGACGGAAAACATCTACAAGCTGTATGCGGAGAGTTTCCGGGACCGCGCGCATCTCGATGCCATCGTGCAGGAGGCACAGGGCATCGTGAGCACGGCTCTGCAGTCTGCGCCGGGCGGCTGAACCGGTTCGTGCGGAACGCTAGGCGGCACGCACTTCGTGCAGGAAATCGTGGACCTCTTTCCTCAGTATTTCGCTGTCCTTCGACAGCTCGCCCGCGGCTGCCAGAATCTGGCTGGCCGCCGCTCCGGTCTGGTTCGCCGCCTGCGTCACACCGCCGATGTTCGACGACACATCCCCTGTGCTTTGGGCCGCCTGCTGCACCCCACGCGCGATCTCCTGGGTTGCGGCGCCCTGCTGTTCCACCGCCCCGGCGATCGCAACCGCGTTGTCATTCACCTTGCTGATGGTTTCCGAAATCGCGAGAATCGATTGTGCCGAGAACTCGTGTCGCTTCCTGAATTCCTTTGATCTGCTCTGCAATCTCGTCCGTCGCCCGCGCGGTCTGACCGGCCAGCGCCTTGACCTCTGATGCCACGACGGCAAATCCCTTGCCGGCATCGCCAGCACGTGCCGCTTCGATCGTTGCGTTAAGCGCCAGCAGGTTCGTCTGCCCGGCAATGTCCGTAATGATGCGAACCACGTCGCCGATCTTCTGCGCGGCGCCGGCCAGCGACTGCACCTGCGCGTTGCTGTCCTGCGCCTGCTTCACGGCATCAGCGATCATATGGCTCGATTGCGCGACCTGTTGGCTGATCTCCCGGATCGAGGCACTGAGTTGTTCCGCGGCGGCGGCTACCGTCTGAACGGTCTCTGTCGTGTGTTCCGAGGCCAGTGTCACCGTGGTGGCCTGCCGCGTGGTCTGCTCGGCCGTGACCGCCATCGCCTGCGCGGTGGACTCCAGTTCGGTCGAGGCCATCGCCACGCCATGCACCACTTCGGCAACGCCCCTTTCGAAGCTGACGACGCTGGTATTGAGACGCGCGGCTCGGTCGAGTTGCCGCTGCTGTTCCGCCTGCTGCGTCTCGCGAAGGCGCTCGGCCTCTGTCATGTGGGTCCGAAAAGCCTCCATCGCCTCGGCGAGCTGTCCGATTTCGTCGCTGCGCCCTAGACCTGCGATCACGACTTCCGTGTTCCCCTTCGACAGCGCACTCAACACGCCGACAGCGCGTTCCAACGGACCGGTAATCCCCTTCTGGACCAGGACCACAAACATCCCGGCACCGATCACGATGAATCCCGCCAGCAGCCCGCCTGCCAACCGGATCGCCGTCGCCACCCGTCCCTGGATCGCTTCCGCCTGCGCAGCCGCGTCCGCCATCAGCCGCTGTGTCGCCTTGGTCAGTAGGGTCGTCGGACCTCTATCGATGCCGGCCACCGCCTTGTCGCCCGCAGCGCTGTCGAAGCCAGCGTCCCTGAACTGTTGCAGGCCGCGGCGATAAGCCCTGCCCATGGTCTCGTGAGCGGCAAGAAACTCCGTCACCAGTTGCCTTGCAACGGGATCGCGCACCGTTTGCTTCAGCAGGTCCCCATCAGCACGCACGGCGGCCTCACGGTGGCGGAAATTGGTCCAGTACTTGTCGAATGCCTCAGGGGCCTTGCCACGCAGCAGCGTGTCCTTCCACTCCTGGACCTGCTTCTTGAACTCGGCCTGAAGTGTCACGGCGCCTATGGCGTCCCGCTGACTCGCCATCACATCGGTCTGGAACTGCACCAGGGCACCGCGAAGAACCCAGAATGCACCAACGGCTGCGCCGGTGATCAGCAGCGTGCAGACGGCGAACAACATAAGCGTCTTGCCGCGCAGGCCCAGCGCCATGCGGCGCGGCAACTCCAGTCCCATCGCTTTTCCCCAGGGAACCACATGAGCCGCCGCATCTATGCGTCGAAGAATAAAATTCCCTTAATGGGAACCCATTGATCGCACCAGTCCGCTTCGCCGCCAACGCGAGCCGAACGTCGGCTTCCGCCGACCATAGGTGGGCGGGGCGGCCGGGCCGCCCGTGCGTTCCGGCGCCCGCGCTACCCCTGCAGCAACGCGGCGGCGATGCGCTCGCGCGTGAACGGCATGTCGCGGATGCGCGTGCCCAGGGCGTGGGCCACCGCATTGCCGATCGCCGCCGCCGTGGGGCCCATGGTGCATTCGCCCATGCCCAGCGTGGGCTGGTCCGGCGCGGGGATGATCTCGGTCTCGATGTCCGGCACTTCGGAGAAGCGCAGGATCGGGTAACCTTCCCAGTCCAGCGATTCCACGCCATCGCGGCCCAGTTTCACCTGTTCCTTCAGCGTCATGCTGGCGGCCTGCAGGATGCCGCCTTCCAGTTGGTTGCGCCCGCCGTCCGGGTTGATCACCAGGCCGGCATCGGCAGCGCACCACACGCGACGCAACCGGACTTCCTGGTCCACCTCCACCTCCACCGCGACGGCGGCATAGGCGGCGTGGTTCTTGTACTGCGCCCAGGCCAGCCCAAGCCCGCGTCCGGACCCGGCCGGCCCACGCGCCGCCCAGTTGCAGCGACGTGCCACGTTCTGCAGCACGCCGCGCGCGCGCTGGTCCGACAGCAGCGACAGCCGGTACTCCAGCGGGTCCACGCCGGCGCGCTCCGCCAGCTCGTCCATGAAGCACTCGATGGCGAAGACGTTGGGCAAGGCCCCCAGCCCGCGCAGGGCGGAGGTGCGCACCGGCGGGCGAAGCACCAGGTGATGCACCACGCGCTTGGTGGCGAAGTCGTACAGCGGCACGGCGTTGCGCGTCCCGCCGCCGCCATTGGCCTCGGGCGGATCGGTGGGGCGCGGATCGGGCGGCGGCGTGGGCAGCGCCTCGTGGGTCAGCATGTTGCCGCCGGAGCTGGGGCGCTGCACATGCGTCGGCGCCCAGATCTCCGCCGTCCAGTCGGTGGGCTTGCCGGCCTCGTCCAGCGCGGCGCGCACGGTGACGTGCATCGCCGGGCCGTACGGTTCGAAGCCGAACTCGTCCTCCCGCCGCCACAGCACGCGGATGCACTGGCCCGGCAGTTCGCGCGCGATCACCGCGGCATCCACCGCCACGTCATCCGCGCCGTTATGGCCGTAACAGCCGGCGCCGTGCGCGTGGCGCACGGTGATGTCGGACGGGGACATGCCCAGCACATTGGCCAGCGCGGCGCGCAGCGGATACACGCCCTGGGTGTGCGACCACACCGACAGGTGCCCGTCGCGCAGTTCCGCCAGCGCGCAGGACGGGCCGATCGAGGCGTGCGCGATATAGGGCCGGGAGTAGCTGGCCTGCACGGTATCGGCCGGCACCGGCGTGTCGGCATACAATGTGCGGTCGTTCAACTCCTGGCCGACCAGCCAGGCGGCCTCCTGCATCTCCGGCGTCAGTTGCTTCACGTTCTCCCACTGCGCGTGTGCCGGGGCCGCGGCGGCGGCACGCTGCACCGCGGTCTCCTCCGGGCCGACGAAGGCGACGAAGTTGCCGGTACGCACGACGCGGATCTCTCCGCCCGCCGCCCGGCGGATGCGGTCCTCGTCCAGTGAGAGCAGGCGGGCGCCGCGGTTCGGCTGGCGCAGCACCCGGGCATGCAGCATGTCCGGGCGCACCAGGTCGTGCACGAAGGCGGCGCCGGTGACCTTCGCCGGCAGGTCGCGCCGGCGCACCGGCTGGCCGACCACGCGATAGGAAGCGGGCGGCTTGGGCGTCGCAGTGCCGGTGATGTCGGCGGCGAAGTCCTCTGGGGCGGCGAAGTTCCAGTAGTCGTAGCCGGTGCCGCTGTCGCCGCGCTGGAACGCGCCGTCCTGCACCGCGATCTCCGCCGGGTTGCAGTTCAGCCGCTGGGCCAGACGGTCGATGATGCGGGCCCGCACCTCGGCCGTCACCAGGCGGACCGAGCGGCCGGACACCTCTATCGACTGGCTGGAGGTGGTCTGGCCTTCGTCCGGCGCGTCCTCGGTATCGCCGGACAGCACGGCGATGCGGGCCAGGTCGATGTCCAGCTCCTCGGCGGCGATCTGCGCCAGGGCGGTGACGTTGCCCTGGCCGAGTTCCACCTTGCCGACGGCGAGGCGGACGGTGCCGTCGGGGAGAAAGCGCAGCCATTTGTCGGGGCGCGGGTTGTTGCGGATGGACAGGGGCAGCGTGTCGCTCATCGGGCGGCTCCCGTGCGCAGGGCGGCGGCGGCCTGTTCCACCGCGCGCAGGATGCGCGGGTGGGCACCGCAGCGGCAAAGGTGCTTGTCCAGAGCTTCGACGATCTGGGCGCGGGTGGGGGACGGGTTGCGGTCCAGCAGCGCTTTCGCCGACAGGATGATGCCGGACAGGCAGTAGCCGCACTGGCCGGCCTGCTCATCCAGGAAAGCCTGCTGCAGCGGGTGCGGGTTGTCGGCGGTGCCGAGGCCCTCGATGGTGATGACCTGGCGGCCGGCGACGGTGCCGACCTCCCGCGCGCAGGCATAGATCGGCTCGCCATCCACCAGCACCATGCAACTGCCGCACTGCTCCAGGCCGCAGCCGTAGCGCGCGCCCTTCAGGTTGAGCTGGTTGCGCAGGACGTCCAGCAGCGGTGTGGTCTCCGCGGCGGTGACGCTTTGCGACGTTCCGTTCACGGTGAGTTGGATGGGCATGTCAGCTTGCCTCCGGCCATTGCGTCCCGGCCGGATCGGATCCGGCCATCTTCGTTCGTGCCGCCTTTACGTCGTTCGTCACGTCTGCCACGGCAATTCCCACAGCTCCGCATTGCACAACTTGGTCGCCACCGCTTCGGCGATCGCCTCGAACAGGCGTTCGCCCTTTTCCGCGGTGGCCGCCTCCGGGTTGCCGATGACGCCGGAGCCGGAGCGGCTGGCGATGCTGCGCCAGCGATAAACGCCGCCGCCGACCACATCGGACACGTCGGGCGTGGTGTTCGCCTTGGCCAGGGGGATGCGGTCCTGCGCGACCAGCTCGGGCCGCGCCGCCATCATCATGGCGGTTTCCGCCTCGCAGGCGTGCTGCAGGCCGCCCTGGGTTTCCAGGATCTTGGCGATCGCCACGGCGGCGGCATACCAGTAGGTGAACTGCACCAGCGGGACGCCGAGCCTGGGGGAGAGGTCGTCGGTGATGGTGCGCAGGGCGTTCTCGTTGCCGCCATGGGCGTTCAGCAGCACCACGCGCTGGAACCCGTGCCGCAGCACGGAGCGCACCACGCCTTCAACGACGGCGCTGAATGCCGCGACATCCAGCGTGATCGTGCCGCCGAAGCTCATGTGGTGTTCGGAGAGGCCGGTCCACAGCACCGGCAACACCAGCGTGGGTTGGCCGCGGGCCAGCATCTTGCGTGCGGCGCGCTGGGCCACGGTCTCGCCCAGCAGGGAGTCGACTTCCACGGGCAGGTGTGGGCCGTGCTGCTCCAGCGACGCGACCGGCAGAATGACGATCGCCTGCCGGCTTGCCTGCTCCCGCAACTGGTCGGCGCGCAGTCGGCGCCATTCGACTTCCGGTTCCGCCATCACACTCCTCCGTCGGCGCGCCGGCCGTCGCGACCGGTACGGCGCTATGTCGGCACGGATCGGCGACGGATGGAAGGGCGCGGTTCCGGGGGGCACGGTCAGCGTGTCGTGCCCCGGGAGGTGCGGTCAGCGTGTCGTACATCGGCGCATGGCCGGCGCGGGGACCGTGCGGTCCGGGCGCATTCAGGGACAGCAGCGGAACGGGCCGGTCCCTGAGGCGCGCGGGCGACGGGCGGGGTCCGTGCAGGACCTGGCGAGACGCGCTCAGCGCAGCAGGTCGCGGGCGAGCGATTCTGCCAGCAGTTCGTGCAGTTCGCGCTCCTGGGCCTGGCCAAGGATGACGTCCAGGACACAGACCAGCATGGCGGCCTTGGCGCGGCGGCCCTCGACGGTGCTGGCGACGAGCGAAGTTGCGCGCCGACATGCCTCCTGCCAGCTTTTGTGCAATGCGCGGAGCCTGGGCTCCGGCGGCTCAAGATCGTTGGAGACGAGGCGGTCAAGTTCTGCATTGACCTGGTGAAATTCTGAACACGTTCGTAACAATTCGGCGTCTTTTTCTTTTGTGTTCAGTGTCATGGAAGTGGTAACCTTCGCTGCACTTGCCCCATACACAAGCCAACCAGAATCATGGGACTCATCACAACCGAGGTGTGACATTTTCACGACCAATGTTTACGATCCCCTAGACCCGAACCTGAATATTTCCTTTTTACTATACGGAATTGCGCTGGGATGCAACGATCAAAATCGGAGGCCTCATCAATGTCCCCCGTCAACGACCTGACTGTGGCTAAGGTACCACGAACGTAGTTGACCAAAAGCAATTCCATGTCCTGCACGGCAGAACCGGCCGGTTCGAACCGAAAGGCGACCTGCGGCCGAGAGATGACATCGCTGATAATTTCCACGGCCGCGAATCCAATCTGCGGAATATCTGAATAATTGGGGACACGGCCAAGTCGCGACTGCCGAACGTCGGCACCCTTCATGGGCATTCCCGGGACGAACCTGGCAAACCGGCGTTGCGACAGAAGCCGCACGCGCGCGGATGACGTCGCTTTCCTTGCTGCCTGCGGAGTGCGCCGGCCGTGGAATTTGTCCACCCAGCGCGAGCCATTCCAAGCGCTTATCGCGCCGAACTGTAAATCGTCAGTCAATCACTTTCGGAACGCACACACCTATATGCCAGCCCCACGTATGCCAGCCCCACGCGCCGCCGGTTGTGCAGGCCGCGGAAGCCTGCGGCCAAGCCCGATCAGGTCCGGCGAGACCGCTGTAGCCCGGCCACGGGACCTCAATAAGCACTCATGATCGCCGCCGCCAATCAATGAACCTCCTCAAACACAGCCGTATCCACAGTTCACTCGGAGAATGAACTGCCCATTCTTGGAAACTCAAGGCCCGAATTTGGAGACGGAACCGCCCCGCACTTCACCGGTACCCAAAACGCTAAATAGTACCACTCTTGAGTGGCAGTCAAGCACACGCGCTGTGCGACCGCCGGAGCCCCCGAAAGCGGCCGTTCTCAATCACTTCCCGCCAGCACCACAACCGTTGGCCGGATCGGCAGAGTGGCGCGGGAGAGCCGCAGCGTGGACGACGCACTCTCCTGGATCGCGTAGCGGTCGCGCACCCGCGCCAGGAAGCTGTCCAGCACATCCCGGGTGAAATAATGCATCGGCAGCACCATGCGCGGCTGTATTTGTTGCAGTACACGAACCATATCCGCCTGGCTCATCGTATAGGCGCCGTCCACCGGGGCCATGACAACGTCGATACGGCCGAGCGTGTCCAGGTCCTGCGGCTGCAGCAGGTGATGCAGGTGCGAGAGATGCGCGATGCACAGGCCCGCCGTCTCGAAGATGAAAATCGAGTTCCCGTCGTGTTCGGTCGCGCCGTCCGCGTCGCGGATGTTGGTGGGCAGATTGCTCACCCGCAGGTCACGCACCACCAGGTCGTACAGCCGCGGCGTCCCGTCTTCCGCCCACCCGCGCAGCACGTGCGGAATGCGCGGGTCCGGATCGCCGGTGTAATGCGACGGATGCGCGTGGTTCATGGTCGCGACGTCGGGCGGATCGGCCGGGATGTTGATCCCATTGTAGTCGGTCAGCGCGGTGACGTGCTGCGGCGTCTCGATCAGGAAGCTGGCGTGGCCGAGGAACGTGATGCGCACGGCATCGTCGGCCGCACGCGCCAGCCAGGCCCGCGGTTCGGCGGACGCGATCGGCGCGCACCCCGCGGCCGCGGCCAGGCGCGGCAGCAGCAGGGCGACGAGCAGCGCCAGCCACCGCCCGCATGATCGCCCGCGCCGGCGGGCCGAGCGGGGCGATCGCCCGCAGTCGCCGGCGGACCAGCGACCGGCATTCCTGCAGGGGAGCGTCGATGTCGCCATGCTGCCTCCCATGTCGTCCGCGACCGGACCAGGGCGGCAGGGTACCGCGACACATCCCACGGCGGGAAGCGGCACTTCGCCGGCAGCTTCACCCCCCGCGCCGCGCCGGATAGGCTTCCCGGGTCGGAGGAAACAACAAGGGCGGACGGGGCATGGACTGGGATTACATCATCGTCGGTGGCGGATCGGCCGGATCGGTGCTGGCCAACCGGCTGTCGGCGCGCAGCGCCAACAAGGTGCTGCTGCTGGAGGCCGGGCAGGACACGCCGCACGGCAAGGTGCCGCCGGAGATCCTGGATTCCTACCCCGGCACCGCCTACCTGGACCCGCGCTTCCACTGGACCGAGCTGAAGGTCACCACCGAGGTGATCCCGCACAACCGGCCCGACGCGCCGAAGCCGCCGCGCCGCAAGTATGAGCAGGCCCGCGTGCTGGGCGGCGGGTCCTCGATCAACGGCCAGTTGGCCAACCGCGGCGCGCCGACCGACTACGACGAGTGGGAGGCCCGCGGCGCCGCCGGCTGGAACTGGAACGCCGTGCTGCCCTTCTTCAAGAAGGTCGAGCGCGACATGGACTTCCAGAACGAGTGGCACGGCACGGAAGGGCGCATCCCGGTGCGCCGCATATTCCCCGAGCTGTGGCCGGACCACGCCAAGGCGGTGGGCGAGACCTTCAAGCAGGCCGGCTACGAGTACCTGATCGACCAGAACGGCGAGTTCCGCGACGGGTATTTCCCCATCACCATCTCCAACCTTTACGAACGGCGGGTCTCGGCGGCGATCGGCTACCTGGATCCCGGCACGCGGATGCGGGAGAACCTGACGATCTCCACCAATACCCAGGCGACCGGCCTGCTGTTCGACGGCATGCGCTGCGTCGGGGTCCAGGCGATGGTCGGCGGCCGGCCGCAGGAGTTCCGCGGGCGGGAGATCATCCTGTCGTCGGGTGCCATCCACTCCCCGGCGCACCTGCTGCGGGCCGGGATCGGCCCCGCCGGGCACCTGCGCGAGCTCGGCATCGAGGTGCGGGCCAATGTGCCGGGCGTGGGCCAGCGGCTGCAGGACCATCCGGCGGTGGCGGTGGCGGCGTTCCTGAAGCCGCACGCCCGCATCGTGCAGGACTGGTCGCGCCGGCACATCTACCTGGGGCTGCGCTATTCCTCCGGCCTGCCGGACATCCCGGCGGGCGACATGCTGACCGTGATCACCAACAAGACGTCCTGGCACGCGGTGGGGGAGCAGATCGGGTCCTTCATCATCACGGTGTACAAGACCTATTCCGAGACCGGCCAGGTGCGGCTGAGCTCCGCCGACTGGCGCGACGAGCCGGAGGTGGATTTCAACCTGCTATCCGACCCGCGCGACCTGGAGCGGCTGATGGACGGGGTGCGCCGCTTCGGCGCCATGCACCTGACCCCCACCATGCAGACGGTGACCACCGACCCGTTCCCCGCCAGCTACAGCGACAAGGTGCGCCAGGTCGGCCTGATCAACCGCAAGAACAAGCTGCTGACCGATGCGATGTCGCGGATGCTGGACGGCCCGCCGGCGCTGCGGAGCTGGCTGATGCGGAAATACATCATGGAAGGCCTGGGGCTGGAGGAGCTGATGCGCGACGACGAGGCGCTGGAGGCGTTCTGCCGCAAGGCCGCCGTGGGGGTGTGGCACGCGTCCTGCACCTGCCGCATGGGGCGGGAGGACGACCCGATGGCGGTGACCGACCCGGCCGGCCGGGTGCGGGCGGTGGAGGGTCTGCGGGTGGTGGATGCCTCGATCTTCCCGGTGGTGCCCTGTGCGAACACGAATTTTCCGGTGCTGATGACGGCCGAGAAGTGCGCCGATGCGATTTTGGCGGGAGCGTGAGGCACAGGGGGGTTTGCATGTCGGGGCGGCGCTTGCTATGAGCCGGGCCGTCCACGGCGACCGGCTGGTCGTCGCGGTGGGGGCGCATAGCTCAGTTGGTAGAGCAGCTGACTCTTAATCAGCGGGTCCAAGGTTCGAGTCCTTGTGCGCCCACCATTTCCCCCTGAAGACACACGCTCCGGGCGTCTCCGCTGCCCGGCGAGGCCCGAACGCCGTCTTGCACTGCTGGCGGCAGTCATGAGCGTCGCCTGATACCTCCGCACAGTGTTTTCTGCAGGGTGTGGGAGCCGAACAAGCGGGAGAGGCACAAAGAAGAACTATAATGCAAATAAGCGGAAATAAACGCGAATAGGCCGGTGCGGATCGAATTCTCGGAGCGTACACCCGCCCCCATCGCCCTGTTGGGTCCCCGCGAGGGTCCCACCGAACGGCCTGCATCGCAGGTGCATTCGTGTTCATCTGCGGCCATCTGCGTTCATTTTCGTTACGATCCTTCTCCCGGCCTCCGGCCGCCCCGTGCTGCCGGCGAACCGTTCACGCCCATCGTGCAGAGCGGCTGGTCCGCTGCTGCGGAGCCCCCTCCGGTAACGGCGGGCCACCCGGGCAGAAGCCCCGTCGGCCCGGGACGGTTGCGCAGCCACCAGGACCAGTCCTCCGGCAGCAGCGACACCGGGTTCGCATGCGAAAGCTCGCGCGCCGCCCAGATCGGCCAGTGCGGGTTCGACAGGGCGGGTCGGCCCAGCAGGACCAGGTCGACCAGTTCCTCACGGATCACCCGGTCCGCGACCGCGGGGATGCCCAGGTTCCAGCTCACCGCCACGGGAATGCCGACCTCGCGCCGCACGCGCCCGGCGCGCTCCACCATGAAGCCCACTTCGTTGAACGGCAGGTCCGTCACCGCGTCCGTGTTCATGCCCAGGCTCAGGTCGGCAAGGTCCAGCCCGTGCCGCTTCAGCGCGCCCACGGCCCAGACCGCATCCTCGAACTGGACCCCCGCCTCGTTGAAGTCGTCGGAGCCGAGCCGCATGGTCAGGGGCAGGCGCTCCGGCCAGACGGCACGCACCGCGTCCAGCGCCTCGCGATGGAAGCGAAGGCGGTTCTCCAGGCTGCCGCCGTATGCGTCCGTCCGCTGGTTGGCCAGCGGCGAGAAGAAGCTGGCGCCGAGGTAACCGTGCGCGAAATGCATCTCCAGCCACTCGAACCCGGCCGCGAGCGCCCGCCGCGCCGCATGCGCATAGGCTTGGTGGAGATCCCCGATCTCCTCGATGGTCAGCGCCTGAACGGGATAGGTGTAGCGGCCGCCATAGGGCACCGCGGAGGGGCCGCGCACCTGCCAGCCGTCCGGGTGGTCGGGCGGAAGCTGCACCTTGCCGTGCCAGGGCTTCGTCTCGCTGCCCTTGCGCCCCGTGTGACCAAGCTGGATGGCGGGCACCGCGCCCATGTCCTTGATGATTGCAGTCACGCGGGCCAGGCCTTCGATCTGGCTGTCGTCCCAGATGCCGGCGCAGCTCGTGCCGGTGCGGCCGTCGGGGGTGATGGCGATCTGCTCGGGGAAAACCAGGCCGAAGCCGCCCGCAGCGCGCGAGCCCATCAGCATCACGTGAAAGTCCCCCATTCGCCCCTCGACGGCGCGGTACATGGTCATCGGCGACATCGCGATACGGTTGCGCAGCGTGACGCCCTTGAGCGTGAAGGGACTGAAGAGGTCGGCCATGGAATATCTCGCCTGCGGAAGGCGCGGAGCATACGAAGGCGGCATGCCGCCGCAACCCGGGGCGGACGCGGGCAAAACTCCATCCTGCGCCATGCCTGGCCCACGGATGGCGCCGGAAGGACGCCCGGGGACAGGCCCCGGCCGGCCGGCCAAGACCTTCATTGCCACCATCAGCACAGTCCCGAATGGCGGTCCTGCACCCGCCACGACCGTTGGCGCGGGGGCCGAGCGTCAGTGATTGAGCGTGTTGGTAGGCCTGAACACCGCCCCCAAGCGGATAACCGCAGAGGTTGGTCAGGTGAAAGGCCGCCAACCCGGTTTCACCAGAAACCGACATTGAACGCGCACTGGAAAACGAGTGCCTACCGCCGGACGTTGGCTCGCGCCAGGTCGATCACCTCATCCAGCCGCCCGTTCAACACCGCACGCACCATATAGAGCGTGAACCCTTTCGCCATCTCGGCGGTGACCTTCGGTGGCATCACCAGCTCGTTACGACTCACCACCGCATCCACCACCACCGGGCCGGGATGGGCCAGCGCCTCTGCCAGCTTGCCCTCCACCTCGGCCGGATCGGTGATGCGTACGCCCTTGATGCCAATCGCCTCCGCCATGGCGGCAAAGTTCGGATTCTCCAGGTCGGTACCGGTGTTGATGAAACCGGTCGATTTCTGCTCCAGCTCGATGAACCCAAGCGCGCCGTTGTTGAACACAACAACCTTGGCCGGAAGCTCCAGTTGCTTCAGGCTGAGCAGATCGCCCATCAGCATGGTGAAACCACCATCGCCCGACAGTGAAATCACCTGGCGTCCCGGGTTTGCCGCCTGCGCACCGATCGCCTGCGCCATCGCATTCGCCATGGAGCCATGCCAGAACGAGCCAACCAGCCGCCGCTTGCCGTTCATCGCAAGGTAGCGCGCCGCCCATACGGTGGGCAGCCCGACATCGCAGGTAAAGATGGCGTCGTCAGCGGCGTGCTCGCTCAGCACGCGCGCGATGTGCTGCGGATGCAGGCGACCGCCTTCGCGGCCGGTCGCCAGATCGTCCAACCCCTGTCGCGCCGTGCGGTAGTGCGTCAGAGCCGCATCCAGGTGCGAGCGGTCGGATTTCGTCGTAAGCTGCGGCAGCAGCGCATCCAGTGTCACACCGACATCGCCGACTAAACCCAGATCCACCGGTGCGCGCCGGCCGATATTCTCCCCGCGCAGATCGACCTGGATGATACGCGCCCGCTCGGGATAGAACTGCCGGTACGGGAAATCCGTGCCCAACATCAGCAGCGTGTCGCAGGCGTGCATGGCGTGATAGCCCGACGCGAATCCGATCAGCCCTGTCATGCCGACGTCATAAGGATTGTCCCACTCGACATGCTCCTTCCCACGCAGCGCATGCACGATGGGCGCCTTCAGCGTTTCGGCCAGCGCCACCAGCTTGTCATGCGCCCCGGCACACCCGGACCCGCACAGCAGAGTCACCTTCTCCGCCTGGTTCAGCAACGCAGCCATATGCTCGACGGACTGCGGCGTCGGAATCGTCGCAGGTGCGGCAATCCGCAGGCCGGCCGGCTTCGGTGCGCGCGCATTCACCGCCTGGCGCAGGGCGATATCGCCGGGCACCACCACCACGGCAACGGCCCGGTGAGCCAGCGCATGGCGAATCGCCAACTCCAGCACGCGCGGCATCTGCTCGGCACTTGTCACCAGTTCGCAATACGAACTGCATTCCCGGAACAGGCTCTCCGGATGTGTCTCCTGAAAATACCCCGACCCCAGCTCGGCCGACGGAATATGCGCGGCAATGGCAAGCACCGGCACGCGGGACCGGTGACAGTCGAACAGCCCGTTGATCAGATGCAGGTTGCCGGGCCCGCAGCTTCCGGCGCACACGGCCAGTTCGCCGGTCAGATGCGCCTCGGCGCCGGCAGCGAAGGCCGCCACCTCTTCATGACGCACATGCAGCCAACGGACCTTCCCGTGCCGCCGGATCGAATCGGTGATCCCGTTCAGACTGTCCCCGACAATACCGTAGATGCGCTGGACGCCTGCCGCAGCCAGCGTCTCGACCATCTGGTCGGCAACGGTGGTGGCCATGATGCCTCGCTTCCCCTGCTTATCGGTGCCTGCTAACCTGACTGAAAGTCGCCGCCGTCAACAGGAGCACGGTATGACGGAATTTCGCAAGGAGTTGGATAGCCTCGGCGAGATTGACGTCCCCAGCGACAGGTTATGGGGCGCCCAGACACAGCGCTCCCTCCAGCACTTCAGTATCGGCACCGACCTTATCCCGCGGGAGATGATCACCGCCTATGCCATCCTGAAGAAAGCCGCGGCTGACACGAACCATGCCGGTAAGCGTCTGGACGAAGCCACGCACGGGCTGATCGTGCAGGTGGCGGATGAAATCCTGGCCGGCCAGCACCACGATATGTTCCCGCTGCATGTCTGGATGACCGGCAGCGGCACGCAGTTCAACATGAACGTGAACGAGGTGTTCTCCAACCGCGCCTGCCAGCTCGCCGGAACCCCCCTGGGCAGCAAAAAGCCGGTGCACCCGAACGATCACGTGAACATGTCGCAGTCGTCCAACGACACGTTCCCCTCGGCGATGTGCATTGCCGCGGCCGTGGGCGTAACGGGAAGACTGGTTCCCTCGGTGCAGGCCCTGCACGATGCCATCGCAGCCAAGGCCGCAGCCTGGCAAACCATCATCAAAATCGGCCGCACCCACATGCAGGATGCAACGCCCATCACCCTCGGCCAGGAATGGTCGGGTTATGCGGGCATGCTGGCCGACGATATAGACCGCCTCAACGACGCCCTGAAATCGGTGTATCACCTCGCGCTTGGCGGCACCGCGGTCGGCACCGGCATCAACGCCGCACCCGGGTTCGCCGACGGCGCCGCACAAGCCATCGCCCGCATCACCGGCCTGCCCTTCGTCAGTGCGCCGAATAAGTTCACCGTGCAGGGCTCCCACGACGCGCTGGTCCAACTCTCCGGCACGCTGCGCACGCTGGCCGTGTCGCTGTACAAGATTGCCAACGACATCAGGCTGCTGTCCTGCGGCCCGCGGGCGGGGTTCGCGGAACTGCTGATCCCGGAAAACGAGCCCGGTTCGTCCATCATGCCCGGCAAGGTGAACCCGACCCAGGCCGAGGCGCTGACCATGATCGCCGTGCAGGTGATGGGCAACGACGTGGCCGCCGGCTTCGGCGGCGCCGGCGGCTATCTGGAGATGAACGTCTACAAGCCGCTGATCATCCACACCATCATGCAGTCGATCACGCTGCTGGCCGATGGCTGCCACAACTTCCGCCGCTTCCTGGTGGAAGGCACGGAGCCCAACCGCAAAAAGATCGAGGAATACGTCGAACGGTCGCTGATGCTGGTCACCGCGCTGGCGCCGGTGATCGGCTACGACAAGGCATCACAGATCGCCCATCATGCCGCGGAACACGACCTGACTCTGAAGGCGGCCGCGCTGGCACTGGGCTATGTCACGCAGGAAGAATTCGACCGCATCGTCGATCCGTCCAAAATGGTCAACCCGTACGTCGCCGGCAGCACCTAGCCACACCCTTTCGCACGAAAGGATACCGCACCGATGTCCGAGTCCGCGTGGCCGCAACTCACAGGCGCCGCCCTTCTGCACGATCCGCACAACAACCGGGGCAGCGCCTTCACCGTGCAGCAACGGAGAGCGCTGGGAATCGAAGGCCTGCTGCCACCGCAGCCCGACAGCCTGCAGACGCAGATGGCGCGGATCCATGCGCAACTCGATCTGCTGGACAACGACCTGCAGAAATACCTGTTCCTGACCGACCTGCAGTCACGC
Source organism: uncultured Alphaproteobacteria bacterium (assembly GCA_963721065.1). Lineage (GTDB taxonomy): Bacteria > Pseudomonadota > Alphaproteobacteria > Acetobacterales > Acetobacteraceae > CAWBLP01. The sequence goes on along the minus strand of CAVRHO010000002.1, from coordinate 167,716 downwards.
AACGAGGTGCTGTTCTACGCCGTGCTGATGTCGGACCCCGCGGCGTTCATGCCGCTGGTCTATACGCCGACGGTGGGGGAAGCCTGCCAGAAATACTACCACATCATGCGCGGCGCGCGCGGCATGTACCTGCCGATCACCGCGCGGGGCCGCCTGCACGACATCCTGGGCAACTGGCCGTTTCCCGACATCCGCTTCATCGTGGTGACCGACGGTGAGCGCATTCTCGGGCTGGGCGACCTGGGCATCGGCGGGATGGGAATCCCGGTGGGCAAGCTCGCGCTCTACACCGCCTGCGCCGGCGTGCCGCCGCAGCTCACCCTGCCCGTCACGCTGGATGTCGGCACCAACAACCACGCGCTGGCCGAGGATCCGCTGTATCTCGGCCTGCGCCAGCCGCGTGTCCGCGGTGCGGACTACGATGCGTTCATCGAGGAGTTCGTGCAGGCGGTACAGTCGCGCTTCCCGAAAGCCTGCATCCAGTGGGAGGACTTCGCGAACATCAACGCCGTGCCGATCCTGGAGCGCTACCGCGACAGGGTCTGCACCTATAACGACGACATCCAGGGCACCGCCGCCGTCGCCCTGGCCGGCATTCTCGCCGGCCTGCGCATCACCGGGCAGAAGCTGACGGACCAACGTTTCCTGTTCCTGGGCGGCGGTTCGGCGGCCACTGGCATCGCCGAACTGATCTCCCAGGCGATGGCACTGGAGGATGTGTCGCTCGACCAGGCACGTGCGCGCAACTGGCTGTTCGACATCAATGGGCTGATGGTTTCCTCCCGCTCCGACCTGGCAGACTTCCAGAAGCCATTCGCGCACGACCACGCGCCGATGGCATCCTTCGTCGAAGCGATCGAGGCCATTCGTCCCACCGGCATCATCGGCGTCAGCACGGTGCCGAAGCTGTTCAACCGCGCGGTGATCCAGGCGATGGCCCGGATCAACGACCGCCCGATCATCTTTCCCTACTCGAACCCCACCTCACGGTCGGAATGCACCGCCGAGGAAGCGTATCAATGGTCCGGCGGGCGCGCCGTGTTCGCCAGCGGCAGCCCGTTCGCTCCCGTGGAGGTCAATGGCCAGCGTTATGTCCCGGGCCAGGGCAACAACGTCTATATCTTTCCCGCGATGGGCATGGCGGTGCTGGCGACCGAGGCGCGGCGCGTCACGGAAGAAATGTTCATCGTCGCCGCCCGCGCGGTCGCCGAACAGGTGACCGAGGCGAATTTGACGCTGGGGCTGATCTATCCGCCGACCTCGGACATCCTCAACACGTCGCTGCACGTGGCGGCCAGCATCGCCGCATACATCTTCGATCACGACCTGGCAGGCGTGCCGCGGCCGGACGATATCGAGGCGCATATCCGCGCGATGGCCTACCGGCCGGTCTATCCTGAGCTTGGATAACCGCCCGCCTTCCGTCGCCGGTCATGACCCCGCCGGGTCTGTCCCGCCACGCAACGCCGCCGCTATCGCCCCCGGAACACCGGCGCCCGCTTCTCGTTGAACGCCGCCACGGCTTCCCGGTGATCCTCGGTCTGCGCCGTGCGCGCCTGGTGTACCGCTTCCATTTCCAGCACCACGGGGAACGGCTCGGTCTCCGCCGCATGCAGGTTGCGCTTGGTGTAGCCCAGCGTGACGCGCGGCATCGCCGCGATCCGCCGAGCGAGAGCCATTGTCTCGGCCTGCAATGACGCGTCGTCCACCACGCGGCTGACCAGCCCGATCGTCTGAGCCTCCGCACTGTCGATGATGTCGCCCAGAAAGTACATTTCCCGCGCCTTCGCGGTGCCCACCAGCCGCGTCAGCAGCCACGATCCGCCGAAATCGCCCGACAGCCCGATCTTCGTGAACCCGGTGCCGAACCGGGCAGACCGCGCGGCCACGCGCAGGTCGCAGGCCAGCGCCACGCCCAGCCCGGCCCCCACCGCGACGCCATTGACCATCGCAATGATCACCTTCGGCAGGTTGCGCATCATCAGCGGGATCTGGTGCATGCGGCGAATACCGTCGGCGCGCTGCTCGAACGTGCGGGGCGCACGCGTGGCCATCGACTTCACGTCACCGCCTGCGCAGAACCCGTTGCCCGCGCCGGTCACCACGATGCAGCCCACCGCGTCATCCGCAGCGCAGCGCTGCAACGCGTCGGACAGCCCGTCCAGCATCTCGGCCGACAGCGCGTTCAGCCGCTCCGGGCGGTTCAGGGTCAGGACGGCAACGCCGTCTTCGATCGATTGCAGCAGATCCGGCATCGCACGCTCCTGGTTGCGGGTCGGGCAAGCTTGGCGGCACCCGCGCGCGCGGGCAACACTGGGCGGCGACAGCAAGGGAACGCCCACCATGGCCTTGACGCTCGACAGCAGGCTGCGCATCGGCATTCAGACGATCCACCGCCGCACCGAACCCGCCACCGGCCCGTGGCAGCCCACCATCGACGAGCTTGTGGAGCTGGTGCAACTGGTCGATCGCTGCGGCTACGACTCCTTGTGGACCGGCGACCATGTATCCTTCGCCGTGCCCATCCTCGACCCGCTGCTGCAACTGGCGCAGGCCGCGGTGGCCAGCCGCCGCCTGACCCTCGGCACCTCGGTGTATCTGCTGCCGCTGCGCCATCCCGCGCCGGTGGCCAAGCAGGTCGCCACGCTGGACCACCTGACCGAGGGCCGCCTGATCTTCGGTGTCGGCATCGGCGGCGAATTCCCCAAGGAATACGAAGTCTGCGGCGTCCCCCTCAACGAACGCGGCCCCCGGCTCGGCGAGGCCGTCGGCGTGCTGCGCAAACTCTGGAGCGGCGAGCCGGTCAGCCACACTGGCCGCTTCTACGGCCCCTTCACCGAGGTCGCGATGCGTCCCGCCACCCGCCAGCCGGGCGGCCCGCCGGTGTGGTTCGGCGGCCGCTCGGACGCCGCGCTGCGCCGCATCGGCCGGATCGGCGACGGCTACCTGTCCTACGTCGTGACACCCGAGATGTACCGCGCCGCCCTGCAAAAGATCGAAGCCGCCGCCGACCAGGCCGGCCGCAAGCCCACGCCGTTCGGCACCGGCCACCTGCTGTTCACGCGCCTGGACGACAGCTACGAAAAGGCGCTGGACGCGGCGACCGAGACACTCAGCGTCCGCTACGCCATGGACTTCCGCAAGCCGGCGATGCGCTACTGCGCGCTGGGCACGCCGCAGCAGGTGGCGGATCGCATCCGCGAATTCCACGCCGCCGGCCTGCGCCACGTCATCCTCGACCTGCTCGGCCCCTACGAGCAGCGGGCCCGCCAGATCGAATGGTTCGCCGCCGAGGCCATGCCGCTGCTGCGCGACCTGCAATGAGCCGGCTGCAGGTCCCCCCGCCGCCACCGCGTGCTATCCTGCCGGCCAGCGGCGCCGCCACCCGGCGGGCGGACCAGTTTCGAGGAAGGGGACCGAAACAATGCGGCAGATGGTGCTGGTAGGCTTCCTGCAGGCGCAGAACTGCACCACCCTGGCAAGTGCCTGGCGGCACCCGGAGGCGCGCACCGACTTCACCACCGCCGCCTATTACCAGCGCATCGGCCAGGTGCTGGAGGAAGGCAAGTTCCACCTCGGCTTCTTCGACGACCGCCTGGCGATGCCCGATATCTACGGCGGCAACCCGGCGGAAGTCGTGGCGAACGGCGTGCGTGTTGTGAAGCTGGATCCGGTCGCGGCGCTGATGGCGATGGGTTTCGGCACAAGCCGCCTGGGCATCGGCGCCACAGGCTCCACCACCTATTACGAGCCGTTCGACCTGGCCCGCCGCTTCCAGACGGTGGACCACATGATCGGCGGTCGCGCCGCCTGGAACGTGGTGACATCGGTGAACGACGGCGAGGCGCAGAACATGGGCCGCGACGTGCACCTGGCGCACGACCCGCGCTACGACCGCGCCGACGAGTTCATGGAAATCGTGCTGTCCTGCTGGGACGCCTGGGAAGACGACGCCCTGGTTGTGGACAAGCAGAGCGGGCTGTTCGCAAATCCCGACAAGGTCCACCAACTCGACTATCGCGGGAAGTACCTGCGATCCCATGGCACGTTCACCGTGCCCCGTTCGCCGCAGGGCCATCCGGTGGTCATCCAGGCGGGCTCCAGCGACCGCGGCAAGTCCTTCGCGGCGCGCTGGGCCGAGACGGTGTTCGTCGCCTACCCGGACTTCGAGGACGCCAAGCGCCAGTACGCCGCGTTCAAGGCGGCCGTCGCCGCGCAGGGCCGCGATCCGGACAGCGTGACAGCCAACACCATCGCCTATCCGGTGGTGGCGGAAACCCGCATGGAAGCCGAAGACAAGATGGCCCTGATCAACTCGCTGTACCGCGAGGTGGACGGGCTGTCGCTGCTGTCCGAAGCACTGAACTTCGACTTCAAGAAGAAGGGCATGGACGAGCCGTTCACCAGCGAGGAGCTGGAAGGCATGTCCGGCATGCAGGCGATGCGCGACCGGGTGATGAAGGTGATCGGCCGCAACCCGACCGTGCGCGACTTCATCGAGGTCACCCGCCGCGGCCGCCCGCGCGAAGCGATCGTCGGCAGCGGCAAGGACGTGGCGGACCGGCTGGAACAGTGGTTCGTCGAGCGCGCCTGCGACGGCTACGTGGTCGGCGGCACCCACACCCCTGGCACGTTCGAGGATTTCGTCCGGTTCGTGGTGCCGGAACTGCAGAAGCGTGGTATCTACCACAAGGACTACACTGGAGCGACCCTGCGGGAAAACCTCGGCCTTCCCGCCCGGCCGCAACTGGGATGGTGGAAACAACACCCATAAGGGAGGAGACCATGGCGCAGCAGCAGTGGCAGCTCAGCGGCGAGTACATGGAAAGTTGCAATTGCGACTACCTGTGCCCGTGCATCTACACCAACCCACAGGGCGAGGTGACCTATGACCACTGCACCGCTGTCCTGGTGTTCCGCATCGACAAGGGGCAGAGCGGCGGCGTCAGCCTGGACGGGTTGAGCTTCGCCCTGCTGATCCGCTCCGGCAAGGTGATGGCCGACGGCGACTGGGTGTTCGGCTGTGTGGTGGACGAACGTGCCGACGCGGCCCAGCGTGCGGCCCTGTCGGCCATCGTGAGTGGCGACGCTGGCGGCACGCCCGGCATGATCCGCAGCGCCCTGGTCAGCGATTTCCGTGGCGTGCAGTTCAGGCCGATCGATTTCCGCATCGACGGGCTGAACCGCTCGGTGTCGATCCCCGATGTCGTTTCATTCGAGATCGAGGGTGTGGCCTCGCGCAACCGCAGCGGTGAGCCGTTCTACATCGACAACACGGCCCATCCCGCCAATCGCCGCCTGGCCCTGGCACGTGCGAAACAACTGCGCGTGCAGGGATTCGGCCTGGATCTCGAGATGGTCGGAAAAGGCAACAACGGTCATTTCGCCCCCTTCGCCTGGGCGGCGTAACGGGCGGGTGTGCGTGGCGGGTCCGGTGCGATGTACCACGTCGTGCCGGCCCTTCGGGTCGAACCGAAGGCGCGCCAAGAGCAGGCTCCGATGCGCGCACGCCGAAATAAACGCGTGACCGCCACGCGTTCATGTCGTGGCCGGGTCAGCCCGGTCATGACGCGGTAGAGCGGTATCTGTGCCAGCCATCTCAGCGCCTATCGGGAGAGGCCCCGCGACGCAGGAGTGTATGGCACGAACCCGACAAAACTCATGGAAGGCGGGCCTTCGCTGCGCATGATGGCGGGGAACAGCCGGACAGGCTGCAAGCGTCACGCTGGCTGGAATGAAAGGCGCCAGCCCGTCACGCCACAGGCACCGCCCGGAACGTCCCGTCCTCGCCCAGCATCGACAGCACGCCCGAGCGCACGCCGTACATCGCCCCGTGCAGCCGCAGCCGGCCGGCCCGGACCCGTTCCTCGACCCACGGGAAGGTCCGCAGGTTCTCCAGCGACAGCCGCACCGCCTCCAGCTCGCACGCCGTCTGCGGGTCGGCCGGCGCGCAGGCCAGCGCCCGCTGCTTGGCCCGTTCGGCGATGCGTATCCAGCCCGCCAGGAAATCGCCCGCCTCCTTCGGCACGCCGTTCAGCAGCGCATGGATGCCGCCGCACATCGCATGGCCCATCACGATCAGGTCGGGCACCTGCAGCACGCGCACGCCGAACTCCAGCGCCGCACTGGTCGCATGGAAGGCGGCATCCGGCTCATACGGCGGGATCAGGTTGGCCACGTTGCGGACTGTGAACAATTCGCCCGGCGCCGCATCGAAGATCATCGTCGGGTCCACCCGACTGTCGGAGCACGCCACCACCAGAGCCCGCGGCGACTGTCCCTGCTCGGCCAGGCGCTCATAGGTGGCGCGACGCTCCGGCCACTGGCTGGCGCGGAACCGGTGATAGCCGGCAATCAGTCGATCCATGGCACCCCGCTCCCGCCGCAAAGGCCCGCCGCCACAAGGCCGCGGGCTCCGGGCTACATTCCCAGCGCCCGGCGATAGACGTCCAGCAGCGTTTCCTGCTCCTCGACCTCGGCCGCTTCCTGTTTGCGGATCCGGATCAGTTGCCGCAGCACCTTCACGTCGAAACCTGCCGATTTGGCCTCAGCGTAGATGTCCTTGATATCGCTGGCCAGCGCCTTGCGCTCCTCCTCCAGCCGCTCGATCCGCTCGACGATGCTGCGCAGCCGGTCGGCCGCAACGCCGCCGGTGTTGGTGTCCGGCTTCTCCAGTTCGTTCACCGCCACGGCGTCATCCCTTCTCCCAAGGCGGGCGGGGATAGCGGGGCCGGGGGCGGCGGGTCAACACGAACAATCGGTTGCAGCCATCAAACGGGTAATCGGCGCTTGACCCGCCCACCACCGCACCGCCATGACAGAGCCGTGCGATACGCGCACGCAGCGATTGAATCCGGGGGCACGCCCGCGCCGTGTTGCCCCTGGCGGGGGGACGCACGCAATGAGCTGGACCAACCGCGTGGTCTGGCAGGAAGGCATGTTCCTGCGCACGCAACATTTCCAGCAGCAGGACCGCTGGATGGAGCAGCTTGTGCGCACCCGCGTGCAGGCCCTGCGTCCGCATCCCTGGGGCCTGATCGACTACACGCTGGACCGCGACCTGCTGACCACCGGCCGCTTCGCCCTGTCCGCCGCGTCCGGCGTGTTCGAGGACGGCACGCCCTTCGTCCTGCCGGGCGAGGCCGACCACCCGCCGCCGCTGGACCTGCCGGAAAGCGCGCGCAACGTGCTGGTCTATCTCGGCCTGCCGATCCGCCAGGCCGGCGGCGTGGAAGTGGCCGATACCGGCACCGAGGGCCGTTACCTCGCCAAGCCGTTCGAGGCGTATGACACGCACTCCGCCTCCCCCACCCCGGCGGAGCTGCAGGTGGGCCGCCTGAAGATGCGCTACCTGCTGGAGACCGAGGAACGCACCGGCTATCTGTGCATCGGCTTGGCCCGCGTCACCGAGGTCACCGCCGACCGCCGCGTGGTGCTGGACGAACGCTGGATTCCGCCGGCCCTGGTGTGTGCCGCGGCGTCCCCGCTGGCCGGGCTGATCGCCGAACTCTCCGGCATGCTGAACCAGCGCGGCGAGGCACTGGCCGCCCGCATGACCGCGCCCGGCCAGGCTGGCGTGGCGCAGGTGGCCGACTTCCTGCTGCTGCAGTCGATCAACGGCTGGCAGAACGTCCTGGCCCACTGGGCGGATGCGGCGAATGTGCACCCCGAGTCGCTCTACACCGCACTGGTGCAGATGGCGGGCGAGTTCTCCACCTTCCTGGAGACCCGCCGCCCCACCGCCTATCCCGGCTACCGCCACGACGACCTGCAGCGCAGCTTCGCCCCGGTGGTGGCGGACCTGCGCCGCGCGCTGTCCGCGGTGCTGGAGCAGACCGCCATCCCCATCCCGCTGCGCGAGGCGCGGCACGGCGTGCGCGTGGGCCCGATCACCGACCGCACCATCCTGCGCGCCACAAATTTCGTGCTGACCGTGCAGTGCGACATGCAGGCCGAACAACTACGGCGGATCTTCCCCTCGCAGGTGAAGATCGGCGCGGTGGAGCATATCCGCGAACTGGTGAATGTCGCGCTGCCCGGCATCGCGGTGCGCCCGCTGCCGGTGGCGCCACGGCAACTGCCGTTCTACGCGGGTGCCACGTATTTCGAGCTCGACCGCGCCAGCCCGCACTGGCAGCAGATGCAGAACTCGGGCGGCTTCGCGATCCACGTATCCGGCGATTTCCCCAACCTGCGCATGGAGCTGTGGGCGATCCGGGGGTGAACGGGGCGCGGCGGGCGAACCCGACAGCCGGCGTTGCAAGCCGCTTTGCTTTCCGTCACCCGACCGGCGCGATGTTCCGCTCTCGGGACAAAGGCGGGAGATCATCCTGCTGTCACGCAGGCGCGTGACCAGCCGTCCGCATCCTCACGCCGACCGTGCGATACCCGCCTTCACCCGCCTGAGTGGGATCGAACTCTCGATGGAGGCGACACCGCGCACCTTGGTCAGCCGGCCGACGAGGAATTGCTCGAACTCGGCCAGGCTGGTCGTGACCACGCGCAGCAGATAGTCGCGGTTGCCGGTCATCAGCCAGCAATCCACCACTTCGGGAAATTGCGCGATCGCAGCCTCGAAGGCTGCCAGCGCGTCGTCCACCTGCTTGTCCAGCTTGACCGAGACGAACACGGACACCGCGAACCCCAGCGCCGCCTCGTCGATCAAGGCGGTGTAGCCGGTGATGATTCCGGCCTGTTCCAGCCGGCGGATGCGGCGCGCGACCGGCGTCGGACTCAGCCCCACCCGCTCCGACAGGTCCAGCACGGAGATGCGGGCGTCGGATCGCAGGACTGACAGGATATCCCTATCGAACGCATCGAGCTTCACGTGATTCACTCAGATTGACCGCCCGACTGGAGACTATCACCAAAAATGGCCCGTCCGAAGCCAAATTCGCCAGGACTCGCTAAGCCGCTTGCCATACCCTGACCGGCATTCGGGCTCGCTGAAGGGAGGCCGCCATGTCCTCGCATCTGAAGACCGTCGAACAGCGCCTGCTGTGGCTGTCGCACTGGATGATCCACAACGCCAACCACATCCGGCCGAAGGTCGATGACATCAAGGTCGGCGGTCACCAGGCGTCCTCGGCCTCGATGGTCAGCATCATGGCCGCCCTCTACTTCACCGCGCTGCGCCCCGAGGACCGGGTGGCGGTCAAGCCGCATGCCGGGCCGGTGTTCCACGCCATGCAGTACCTGATGGGGAACACCACGCGCGAGCGGCTGGAGAATTTCCGCGGCTATGGCGGAACGCAGAGCTATCCCAGCCGGACCAAGGACGATGACGACGTGGATTTTTCCACCGGCTCGGTTGGCCTTGGCGTGGCGATGACCAGCTTCGCCTCGCTGGTGCAGGACTACATTACGGCGAAGGCATGGGGCCGCGACTGCCCGCAGGGGCGCATGGTGGCGCTGATGGGTGATGCCGAACTGGATGAGGGCAACATCCACGAATGCCTGCAGGAAGGCTGGAAGAACGGGCTGCGCAATGTCTGGTGGGTGATCGACTACAACCGCCAGTCGCTCGACGCCGTCGCGCGCGAGGGCCTGTGGCAGCGGATCGAGAAGATCTTCGAGGCATTCGGCTGGGACGTGGTGCGGGTGAAATACGGCGCACTGCAACGCGCCGCCTTCAAGGAACCGGGGGGCGACGCGCTGCGGCACTGGATCGACCGCTGCCCCAACCAGCTCTATTCGGCGCTGACGTTCATGGGCGGCGCGGCCTGGCGGCAGCGCCTGATGGACGAGCTGGGCGACCAGGGCGAGGTAACTGCGCTGATCGGCCGCCGCAGCGACGCCGAACTGGCCGAACTGATGGAAAATCTGGGCGGCAACTGCGTGCAGACCATGGCCGACACGTTTGCCGCGATCGACCATGACCGGCCGACCTGCATCCTCGCCTACACGATCAAGGGCTGGGGCACGCCGATTGCCGGCCACAAGGACAACCACGGCGGCGTGATGACCGTCGCGCAGATGAAGGACTGGCAGGCGCATATGAAAGTGCCCGCCGGATCGGAGTGGGAGCCCTTTGCCGCCGTTGACAATGTCAAGGCGTTCCGCGCCTGGCTTGCCAAGGTACCGTTCTTTGCACGCGGCCGCCGCCGGCATACCGAGACGCCTGTGCCGGTGCCCGCTGTGCCGGCGCCCGCGGACCGGGAAATCTCGACGCAAATGGCATTCGGCCGGATCCTGGACGGGCTGGCGCGCGGCGACAGTGCGCTGGCAGACCGGATCCTGACCATGTCGCCGGACGTGACCGGCACGACGTCGCTGGGTCCCTGGGTCAACCGGCGGCGGCTGTTCGCGCGCGAAGCGGTGGCCGACCTGTTCCGGACGGAGAAGATCCCATCCACGGCGCGCTGGGACTTCGCGCCCGACGGCCAGCATTTCGAACTCGGTATCGCTGAGATGAACCTGATGCTGCTGCTGGCGGCCGCCGGCCTGTCGCATTCGCTGTTCGGCAAGCGGCTGATCCCCGTCGGCACGGTCTATGACCCGTTCATCGCCCGCGGCCTGGATGCGCTCAACTACGCCTGCTACCAGGATGCGCGGTTTCTGCTGGTGGGCACGCCCTCCGGCGTGACGCTGGCGCCGGAAGGCGGCGCGCACCAGTCGATCGGCACGCCGAACATCGGCATGTCGCAGGACGGACTGGCCAGCTTCGAGCCCGCCTTCGTGGACGAACTCGCGGCGATCATGGAATGGGCGTTCGACTATGTGCAGCGCGACGGCACCGGCACGCCCGATCCGCGCACCGCGCTGCCGGACGACCGCGGCGGATCGGTCTATCTGCGGCTGTCCACCAACCCGGTCGAGCAGCCGGTGAAGCGGATGGACGACCGCTGGCGGCAGGGCGCGATCGACGGCGCCTACTGGCTGCGCGAACCGGGCCCGAATCCCGAAGTGGTGCTCGCCTATCAGGGCGTCGTGGCGCCTGAGGCGATCCGGGCCGCCGGCGCGCTGGCCGAAAGCCGGCGGGATATCGGCGTTCTCGCGATAACCTCGGCCGACCGGCTGCATGCCGGCTGGACCGCGGCGCAACGGGCGCGCAGCCGGGGTGAGGCCGCGTTCTCGATCGCGGACCGGCTGTTCGCGCCGCTCTCGCGCGATTGCCGGATCGTGACGGTGATCGACGGCCATCCCAGCGCGCTGTCCTGGATCGGCGCGGTGGCGGGGCATCCGGTCCTGCCGCTGGGTGTCGAACGGTTCGGCCAGACCGGCACGATCGGCGATCTCTACCGGGTCAACGGGATCGATGCTGGCGCGATCGTGGAGCGGGTGAGGGCCTTCACCACCGGGCGGCCGGTGCCGGGCACGTTCCTGAGCGTCGCCTGACGGAGCATCGCCTGATCGAGCGTGCCCTGACCAAGCGTCACCGGTGCCCGGACGAATTGTCCGAAGCACCGGGGCGCGGGCACTGTGACGCTTCCTGCCTGGTTGGGATGAGACCCTACGCGCGCCAGAAGGGCTTGTTCGCCTCGGCCTCCGCCTCCGCATAGGTTACGCCGATGTCGCGCAGGGCCTGGCCATCCAGCCGAGCGATACGGTGGCGTGAGCGATAGCGGCGCCATGCCGTCTGCACCCAGCCTATGGCGTCAATGGCCCGCTCCGGCCCGCCCGGCATCCGTCCACCGCCACGACGCAAACCCCGCGGCACCGCGCGCTGGTACAATGCGTCCCCGGCCAATTGGCGCTTCTCCAGCCAGCCCGTATCGCGCCGGATGACAGCGCCGGTCAGGCAAGCCTCTACAAGCCGGCGCAGCGCCATCAGCGGCAATTCGACGGAAGCGTTCAGCAGACGAACAGACACGGCCTCCTCCTTCCCATCACAGCATGGATGCGTCCGAAGCATGAGAAGCCATGCGACATCAGTAAAACGAATTGCCTTGATGATGCTGATAAGCAATCCTGATGACCATGAGCATGCTTCAGGGCCTTGATGCCGACCTGCTGCGCGTCTTCGTGCTGATCGCGGAAGGCCATAGCTTCACCCAGGCCGCAGCGCTGGTCGGTCGCACCCAGTCCGCCGTGTCCATGCAGGTCAAGCGGCTGGAAGACCTGCTCGGCCAGCCCCTCCTGCTGCGCAGCAAGGGCGGCGCGGTGGAACTCACCCCGCACGGCAGTTACCTGCTGACCCGCGCCCGGCAGATCCTGGCACTGAACGACGAGGTCATGGCGACGTTCCGCACGCCGGAGATCGCCGGTACGGTGCGCCTGGGCACGCCGGACGACTACGCCTTCGCCTATCTGCCGTCGGTGCTGAAGCGCTTCGCGGAAACCCATCCCGCCGTCCAGGTGGATGTGTGCTGCTCGCCCTCCGAGGACCTGGTGCGCGCGATTCGCGCCGGCGAGCTTGACCTGACGCTGATTTCCGACGGCAACCAGCCGTCGCGCTGGCCGGTGGTGCCGTTATGGCGTGGACCGCTGGTCTGGGTCACCTCCACCCGCTACGCGCCGCACCGGCAGGATCCGCTGCCGCTGGCGCTGGCGGACCGGGAGCGGTTCCTGGCCGCCGGGCAGGATTGCGAGTGGGCACGCGCGGCGCTGCAGGCGCTGGACCAGGCCGGCCGACGCTATCGCATCGCCTATACGTCGGCGTCACAGATCGGCACGCATGCGCCGGTACTGGCGGGCCTGGCGGTTACGGTCTCCAGCCTGGCCTGGCTGCCCGACGGCCTGCGCCCGGTACGCCCCGATGAGGGGCTGCCACCGCTGCCGGAGTTTGGCCTGGTGCTGATGAAGGCGAAGCTGCCCCGCCAGCCCGTGACCGACGCGCTCGCGGCGCATATCGAGGCGAGTGTGAAGCCGGACCAGGCCTCGGCTCTGGCCGCGGAGTGATTGCCCGCGGCACAATGAACCAGGTGAGACCTAGTGAACCAGGTGAGACCTTCTGCCTCCGCGGTGCTCACGCCGCTGCCGAGACCGGCGGGCCGGCGGCGGCCTGGTCGAGCAGGTGCAGCACCGATTCCTGCTGCCGGTGCAGGGCGTAGCGCTCCGCCACCCAGTCGCGGAACAGGCCCGGCCGGGCGGCGCGGATCAACGCGACGGCATCGTCGATGCCGGCGTAAAGGCACTCGGGCGGCCACAGCCGGTCGGCGCCGGGAAAATCGTGCACCACCGGAAAGGCGCCGGCCGCCATCGCTTCGCCGATGGTCATGCCGAAGCTCTCATATATGCTGGTGGAGAGCAGCACGCCCGTATCGGCATACCAGGCGGACATATCGGCCACCGCCCCGTCGAACCGAATGGCGCCGCCCAGGCCCAGCGACGGAACCAGCCGCCCCATGTAGCGCTGCGTGCAAAGATCGGTGAACGCGCCCGCCACCTGCACGCGATAGCGGGAATCAACCTGCAGCAGCCGGTGCACGATCTGCAGCAGCAGCATCGGGTTCTGTTGCGGCTCCAGGCGCCCGGCCCAGCCGATGCGATAGCGGTCCGGCGTGCCGGGTGCGAAGCGGTCCAGGTCGATGCCGTTCGGCACCAGGCTGATCGGAACCGTGTCCGCGATTGCGGGAAACCGGGCCAGCAACACGTCGGCGATGTCTTCTCCGACCAGGAGCAGCCGCTGCACCTGCGTCCAGTCCACGCGTGCCGGATAGTCGGTCTGCAGCGCCTCGACCGCGTGCAGCCGCAGCAGGCAGGGTTTGTCATGCAAGGCACCGGACCGCGTCGCCCAGACTGCGTGGTCCCAGCACCATTCCAACCAGACGATGTCCGCTGCGTCGATCTCGGCGGCGAGCGCCTCGCCCGGGGGCAGCGACACCAGACGCGTGTCGTAGTGGCGGGAAAGTGCCGGCAGAAGCGGCACGAGAAACGAATCCTGCGGACTCTTCACCCGGTCGGCAAGCAGCAGGCGCGGCATCGGCAGCCTCCGTCGAAACACTCTGGCGCGAGCCTAGGTGTTCCCGGTTGCCGGTTGGTAAACCGGCGGCGCGACAGCGTGGGCGGCTGGTTGCGCCCGCGGCGCGCTGGCTGGCGGCTGCGGTTTCCCCGTGCCACCTTCCTGCTGCGGTTTCCCCGTGCCGCCTTCCGGCTGCGGTTTCGGTGGGTCGGCCTGTGGCGGCCGCCGCGTGTTCGGCGCACTGGCTGGCGGATGCGGCACGCCGGCCGGGGGTTGTGGTTTCGGCGTCCCGGCGCGTGGCTCCCGGGCAACCGGCGGCGTGCCGCGGAGCGTGCCAGGCGGCGTGCCTGGGAGTGCACCGGGCGGCGTACCCGGGAGCGCGCCGGGAAGCGCGTTGGGGGGCGCGTTGTGCCGCTGCTCCCACATGCGATAGGCCTCCAACTGGCGCTGGCTGGGGATCGAGGTGGTGACTGTGCCGCTGTCGTCGCGGAACTCGATCACCACCAGGCCCAGCGCCGCGTCCAGGCGCAACTGTGGATTGGGCATGGGTCCGGCTGCCGGCCCCGGGGGGGCAGGCGCGGGAGGCGTGGCGGTCCCCGCTCGGGGTTCGGCGGAGTTTTCGCTCGCGCCGGTCACCGCGGCGACCGCCTTGATGGTGAGGTCGTTCGGCATAGCAGCACGGCCCGAAAGCGCTGCGCCGTTCTGGCGCCCAGAACAGTGCATCCTACGCACGGAAAGCTTGATAAATCGTTAATACCGCCGGGCGATGGCCGTTGCCGCGCCGTCCGTCACGCCGGCCTGGACAGGGCTTGCGAGCCGTTGCGCCTATGGATTCTTGCCGGATGGCGTTTGCACGATGCCCAATGCATTGTACAGCCGCTGGCTGGGCGGCCAGGCATGCATCAGTTCAACGCGCCAGACATAGGCGGCCGCGGCCAGCAGCAGCAGCGCCAGCACGGTTCCGATCCAGGCCACGCGCAGCGGCACCGGGCTGGTCTTGGCGTTCGCCTGATGCAGCGTCAGGCGATCCATGGCGGTGAACCGGGGCTCCTGCCGCGGGGCTTCCTCGGGAAGCGGCTCGAGCTCGGCCTCCTCCACCACTTCCGTGTCCGGCCAGCGCGGCTGTGGCGGCGCCTCGGGTTCCGGCGCCGGGGGTGGTGGCGCGGAGTCGGGTTCCGGCAGGGCCACCGGGGCCCACTGGTGGCCACAGCGCGCGCACCGCACCGTGCGACCCGGGGTCAGCAGCGACTCCGGCACTTCGTAGGCCGCCGAACAGGCGGGGCAGACCATTCGCATGCCGACCGGTCACTCCAGGTGTAACGTTTCCATATGTGCCAATGCTGCGTGACCGGCCCGTGCGAGGCAATGGGTTCCGATACGGCCGGTAGGATGGCAAGAATAACGCGATGGTGCGATTCGAAATGGTGGGGTTGAGCTACGGTCGAACCGGGACCGGCCAGGCCGGCCCCGAGGTGCTGCACGATCTCACGTTCGACCTCCCGGACGGCGCGTTCCGCTGGCTGCTCGGCCCTTCAGGCGCGGGCAAGACCAGCCTGTTGCGGCTGATGTATCTGGCCGAACGGCCGACCCGCGGCCGGCTGAGCCTGCTGGGCGTGGATATCGACCGGGCCGAGCGGGGGGCACTGCCGCGGCTGCGACGGCGGATCGGCGTGGTGTTCCAGGATTTCCGGCTGCTGCCGCACCTGTCGGCGTTCGACAACGTGGCGCTGCCGCTGCGCATCGCCGGACGGCCGGACGGGCAGGTGCGGGCGGATGTCAGCGAGATGCTGCGCTGGGTCGGCCTGGCCCGCAAACTGGGCGCCAGCCCGGCGGAACTGTCCGGGGGCGAGCAGCAGCGTGTTGCCATCGCGCGGGCCGTGATCGCCCGGCCCAGCCTGCTGCTGGCCGATGAGCCCACCGGCAACCTGGACGACACTCAGGCCGGGCGGCTGATGCAGTTGTTCAAGGAGCTGAACCGGCTGGGCACCACGGTGGTGGTGGCGACACACAACGATTCCCTGGTTGCGCGCCACCCCGCGCCCGCGTTGATGCTGGAGCATGGCCGCCTGCAGGGGCATGAGGCGTGAGGGACACGGTGTATAGCAGCGCCCAGGGCAGAGCCGATCCGTCCGCTTGCCACCGGCCCGGACGCGCGGGGCCACCTGCGGAGAGTGGCCGCCGACGCAGCTTACCCGGTCGTGGTGGGCGCGGGCCCGCCACCCATGGCGTCGTCCTGCCGAAGGCACCCTGCTCAGGCTCGAACTCGCCGGCGGTGCGACGGCCGGCGGGAGATGCGCTCGTCTTGCTGATGGCAACACTGCTCCGCCCCGCCGGCTTCGACGAACTCGGTCTGCGCCGGGCGCTGGCCGACCGCATGCTGCCGTTCCTGGTGGCGGCCATGGCGTTCCTGGCCGCGCTGGCTCTGGCCGGCTGGGTCGGCGCCGCAAGCCTGGCGCAGAACTGGCAACGCGGCGCCGGCGCATCGCTCACCATCCAGGTGCCGCGGCCGGAAGAGCCGGCGGCAGAGCCCGGCGCCACGCGGGAGCAGCGGGTGATGACGCTGTTGGACGGCACTCCCGGCATCGCCAGTGCCCATCCCCTGTCGGACAAGCAGCTTTCCGACCTGCTGCGGCCCTGGCTTGGGGCCGGCGCCGACCGCCTGGCCATTCCGCTGCCGGCGGTGATCGCGGTGCGGCTGTCCGACAGCCGAATGGACCTGGGCCCGCTGACCAGCCGCGTGCAGGCCGCGGCCCCCGGCACGCTGGTGGAGAGCCACGACGTGTGGATGCGCCGGCTGACCGCCCTGGCCCGCAGCCTGCAGGCCTGCGCCGGGCTGGCGCTGCTGCTTGTCGCGGGCATCGCCGCGGCGGTGATCGCGGTGGCCACGCGGGCTGGTCTCGCCGCCCGGCGCGAGGCGATCGAGATCGTGCACGGCCTGGGCGCAACCGACGGCTACATCGCCGGACGCTTCGCCGCCCGCGCCACCGTGCTCGCGGCGAGCGGGGCTCTCGCCGGCGCGGTGGTGGCGATGCCCGTGCTGGTGACGCTGGCCTCGCTGGCGGCGCCGTTCAGTGGGACGCCGATCGCCACCGCCTCGCCGTTTTGGGTGTTCACCGCGCTGCCGCCCATGCTGTGGCTGATCCTGCCGGGGATGCCGCTGGCCGCGGCGACCATCGGCTACCTGACCGCGCAGGGGACCGTCCGGCGCTGGCTGCGGCGGCTGCCCTGACGTGATCCGACGCCTCATGCCGGTTCTGGGGGGATGTCTGCTGGCCGCCCTGCTTGCCTGGAGCGCCGGGTTCGCCTGGTTCATCCACATTGCGACCCGTCCCGTGCCGCCACCGCCCCACGCGGACGGCATCGTTGCCTTCACCGGCGGGGCAGAGCGGGTGGAAACGGCGCTGCACCTGCTGGCGGCCGGCCGAGCGAAGCAGTTGCTGCTGTCCGGCATCGGCGGCGGGGCCGAACTGAGGGACCTGGCGTTCCGCGCCGACATGAACCCCGCACCACTCGCCGACCGCGTGACGCTCGGCCGCAACGCCACCAGCACGCATGGCAACGCGGCGGAAACCGCCGCCTGGGTCCACGCCCGGTCGATCCATTCGCTGATCGTGGTGACCGCGTTCTACCACATGCCCCGGGCGCTGGCGGAGCTGCGGCGCACGCTGCCGCATGTCACGCTGTATCCGGATCCGGTGCTGATGCCCACCGACGGATGGATCGGGCACATCGTCACGCTGCGCCTGCTCGCCGGGGAATACACGAAATACCTGGCCGTGGTGAGCGGCCTTTCCACCTGGCTGCCGGTGCGCGATCCGGCGCCGGTACATGGACGTCCCACATGACCGTGCTGCGTTCGGCGCTCTACAACCTGTTCTTCTTCGGCGCCACCACCGTGCTGGTGCTGGTCGGCACGGTGCTGCGCTTCGTCGCGCCGGACCGCGTCGTTGGGCTCGGCCGGTTCTGGACGCGGCTGATGCTGGGGGCGGCGCGGGTGATCTGCGGCATCCGGCTGGAGGTGACGGGGCTGGAGCACCTGCCGGATGGCCCGGCGCTGCTGGCCTCGCGCCACCAGTCCGCCTTCGACACGCTGGTCTGGATGACCCTGACCCCGCGCTGCTGCTACGTGCTGAAACGCGAACTGCTGCGCATTCCCCTGTTCGGCCCGCTGGTTCCGTTGACCGGCATGATCGCGGTGGACCGCGGCGGCGGCGCGACCGCGCTGCGGGGGCTGATGCGGGAGGGCGCGCGGGCGGCGCGTGAGGGGCGGCAGATCATCATCTTTCCCGAGGGCACACGCGCCCCGCCGGGCGCCACCCTGCCGCTGCAGCCCGGCATCGCCGCGCTGGCGACCAGTACCGGACTGCCGGTGATACCGGTGATCACGGATTCCGGCCGCTACTGGGGGCGTCGTGCCTTCCGCAAGCGTCCCGGCACGATCCGCATCGTGCTGCTGCCGCCATTGCCGGCCGGCATGAAACGCGACGCGCTGATGCAGCGCCTGAGCGACGCGCTGCGCACGGAGATCCCGTCCGCGGGTTGAACCCGCTGACGCAATGACAACAATGCGAGCGGAGGACACCCAGTAGCGAACAGCGCGCCGCTTGCTGCGTTGCAACCCCGGCACGTGAAAGACGGAGAGCGTGGTGATCCCTGATTGGCTGCACACCCTGTCCATCGCCTACCTGGCGTTGGGCGGCGCCTGCGCGCTGGTGATCGCGATCGATGTGATGCGGCATCCGCAGCACATGTGGATCATGAACGTGGTCTGGCCGGTGACGGCACTGTTCGGTACCGCCTGGGTGCTGTGGCAGTACTACACCTATGGCCGGCTGGCGACGCACATGCGCGCGCACGCGGCGATGCAGCGCGGCGAGGAGATGCCGAACAAGAAGTACACGCCGTTTCCCGTCGCGGTGGCCAACGGCGCCCTGCACTGCGGCTCCGGCTGCACGCTGGGCGATATCGCCGCCGAGTGGCTGGTGTTCGGGTTTCCAGCCATTGCCGTGGCGTTCGGCTGGCACAGTCTGATCGGCCCACGCATCGTGGCCGTGTGGATCTTCGATTACATCCTGGCCTTCGGTTTCGGCATCCTGTTCCAGTACTACACGATCAAGCCGATGCGGAACCTGTCGGTCATGCAGGGGCTGGTGCAGGCGGTGAAAGCCGATGCGCTGTCGCTGACCGCCTGGCAGGTGGGCATGTACGGTTTCATGGCGCTGGCGTACTTCGTCTTCTTTCGCATCGCGCTGGGAACGGAACTGAGAACCGACATGGTCGAGTTCTGGTTCATGATGCAGATTGCCATGCTCTGCGGCTTCGCCACGGCCTATCCGGTAAACTGGTGGCTGATCCGCAGCGGCATCAAGGAACGGATGTAGTATCAACCGGCCTTGCATTCGATCCTGGGTCGGGACACGCCCGGCGCGATGGTCGGCACAGTCCGGCTATCCACGGCTGTGCCGATGGCGGTTACGGAAAGATGTGGACGGTCCTGCACCGACGATGACGTCGCGGGCGGCGAACGCCGGTCACACGCATCGGCATAAGGGGGGGCTGTGCCGCGACGGACGAAGACCGCTACCTCACGGACTTATGTCGAAGCGCGCTTTGCTTCGACCACGAACCGCACCGATCTTATCGGTCGTGTCGAAAATTTCCCCGTCCCCCCGCACTCTTCGTGTCCTACGTCGAACGCTGGTGCCTCTGGCCGCCGCCGGGTTGCTGGTCGCCTGCGCGCGCACACCGAACGTTGCCGCGTATCTGGCGAACCCGGGTGGCCGTCGCCTGCGTCGTGCCATCCTGGGTTCACAGCGGTCGCTGAGCCGGTTGCAGCGTAAGGCCCTGCTGGCCGACCTGACGCCGGATCAACGGGCGGATGCCCTGCAGCGGCAGTTGACGTTCCAGCGGGCACTCTCGGGAAGTCCGCTGGTCTCGGGCAACCGGATCCGCCTGCTTCGGGACGGCGAGGAAGCGCTGCCGGCGATGTTTGCGGCCATGCAATCCGCACGCGACCACATCAACCTGGAATTCTTCATCCTGCAGGATGTGGTGTGCCACGGCACCCGGCTGTCCGATCTGCTGCTGGACCGGCTGCGACATGGCGTTCAGATCAACATCATCTATGACGCCTGGGGATCGAAGGCGACGCCGAACGCGATGTTCGACAAGCTGCGCGCCGCGGGCGCGCGGGTGCTGGTGTTCAATCCGATCGATCCGTTGGCGACCCGCGTCGGGTGGTCACCCAACAACCGGGATCACCGCAAGATCCTGGTGGTGGACGGCAAGGTCGCCCTCACCGGTGGCGTCAACCTGGAGAAGGTGTACGAGAACCCCCGGGGCGCCGGCATTCCGGATGACGGCGACGCGATGAAGGCCCACTGGCGCGACACGGCGATTCAGGTCGAGGGGCCCGCGGTGGCGGACCTGCAGCGACTGTTCTTCAGCACCTGGCAGGACCAGAATGGCGAACCCGTAGCCCAGGCCAACTACTTTCCTGCCCTGCGGACATGTGGCGACGAGACGGTGCGGATCATCGGCAGTGCGCCCGGTGAAAAGCGGCCGCTCTACTTCATTTCGCTGATTACTGCGGTCTTGAGTTCCAACACCCGGGTGTGGCTGTCCACCGGCTACTTCGTGCCGCCGCATTCCGAACGCAGGCAATTCCGCCAGACGGCCCGCCGCGGCGTCGATCTGCGCTTCGTGGTGCCGAGCCACAGCGACGTGGAATCGGCGGTGTATGCGGCGCGTGCGGCTTACGGCCGCCTGTTGGAGGCTGGTGCCCGGATCTATGAAATGCGGACCTCGGTGCTGCATTCCAAGCTGGCCACTGTGGACGGCGTCTGGAGCGTTATCGGTTCATCCAACCTGGACCGGCGCAGCGTCGTGTTCAACAACGAGGTGGACGTGATCATCCTGGGGCGCGACACGGCCGCTCAGGTGGAAAGTTTTCTGCGGCAGGACATGGAGAACTCCCACCCCATCACGCTCGCCGAGTGGCGACGCCGACCGCTCGGCGAGCGGCTGCAGGAATTGCAGGCGCGGCTTTGGGAATACTGGATGTAAGGATGAGAGCCGCGCTCTGACCGCGGGTCTCTTGGACGTCCGGTGTTGCCAGTCCGAACGGATGGAGTCCGACGTGGCGCCCACACCGACGTGGCGGGCAACGGCGGGCCTTGGCCCGCCATCACGTGATACGCTTCGTTAGTTGAATCGACTCCGTAGCGTCGGAACGGCTAACCGCCGACCACGCCGTCGTTGCGCAAGGCGCCGATCTTGTCGGTATCGAGCCCGAGCCAGTCCGCCAGCACTTCGGCCCCGTGCTGGCCCAACAGCGGGGCGGGGCTTATTGGCGCGGTGCTGCCGGAGAACCGTACCGGCCAACCGCTCATGGTGTAGTCGCCAACGGCGGGATGGTGCATCACCTGGCGGATGCCGCGTTGCACGAAGCTGGTATCGTTGGCCAGCTCCATCGTGTCCATCACCGCGCCGGCGGGGATGGTGGCGTTGCCGACCAGGCGCATTGCTTCGTGTTTGTCATGCTGACGTGTCCAGGAGGAAACGATCGCGTCCACTTCCTCCCGCCGTTCGGTGCGGGCTTCCGGCGTGCTGTAATTGGGATCGCCAATCAGGTCCTCGCGGCCCATCACCTTCAGCAGCCGGTTCCAGTGCTCAGGGTTCGCCCGGCTGGTATAGATGTAAACGTAATCATTCGGGCCGCCGCCCTTGCACGGGTACACACCGATCGGCGGATTGCCGCCCCCGACCGTCTTCGATCCGGCACGCGGCGCCGGCTTGCCGGTGCGTTCCATGTAGGTGAAGGCGTTGCGGATGTAGTGCAGGATGGCGTCCTGCATGGCCAGTTGCAGGTGTTCGCCCTGGCCGGTGCGCAGGCGGCGCACATAGGCGCCCAGCACGGTGATCGCCATCAGCATGCCGGTGCCGGTGTCGCCGATGGTGGCGCCGGGCTTGCAGGGCGGGCCGTCCTCCTCTCCGGTGATGCTCATCAGGCCACCGGCGGCCTGGGCGATCATGTCGAAAGCCAGCGCCTTTTCGAACGGGCTGCCGGCGCCGAAACCCTTGGTCTGGCAATAGATGATCGCGGGGTTGATGGCGCGGATCACGTCGGGACCCAGACCGAGGCGTTCGATCGCCCCGGGGGCGAAGTTCTCGCAGAACACGTCGGCCTGCTTGGCCATTTCCTTCACCAGCTCGACGCCGCGCGGGTCCTTCAGATTCACCGCGATCGACTTCTTGTTGGCGTTGTATTGCAGGAAGTAATACGCGTCCTTGCCCGGTTCTCCGCCGGCCGTCCGCCCGGGATCGCCCACCTTGGGGTTCTCCACCTTCACCACTTCGGCGCCCATCCAGGCCAGCGCTTCGGTGCAGGACGGGCCAGCCTCGAACTGGGTCAGGTCGAGAACTTTCATGCCGGTCAGGCAGTTTTCCGGGCCGTTGCCGCTCATCGTCGGACACTCCCCCTGTGAGGTTTGCCGGAAGCTTAGCCTTCCGGCGCCACCTGTGTAAGCCCGGGCCGATTTATTTCCTGGCATGACGGCCGAGTACAAGCGCGCATCGGTCCAACTGCTATACGCGGGCTGGTATCACGTCACCACTACGGCGCGGTCAGGCCCCGGACCCAGTGGGCCATCCGGTCTCAACGCCTCGGCTCTCGCAAGGCAGCCGTCCAAACTATTCAGACCGGCTCGGCAATCTCGGATACTGCGTTACTCGGATCTGCCGATCGACCTGCGTCTTCCTGAGCAACGATGCATCGCCTGCCATAAGCCTCCGGACACACCGGCGCACCAGGCCCAGCCGTGCAGACAACGGTCGCTGCACCGGATAGCGCTACGGTCACGGTAACGCACCGACCGGAGCATCACCGCCGGTGTAGTCCACGACATGACACAACCCGCCCGGCGCCAGAATGCCCGGCATAGCGTCGGGCAGCGCGGTGAACGGCGTCGGTCCCTGCAGCAGCGCGTCGTAAGCCGGATCGGCCAGCAACCCCAGTGCGGTCGCCAACCGCTCCGCGTGGCTGCGCCGTCCGCGCATCGCGCCGCCGACCGTACCGACCTGCGAGCCGACCAGGCGCAGCCGCCGCGAATGAAATGCCTCCCCCAGCGGCACCGCGGGCAGGGCGTCGCCGAACCAGCTCGCCTCGACGATCCGGCCCTCGAACGCCGCGCAGTCCAGCGCAAGCCGCAACCCCGCCTCGCTGCCGGAGGTATGCACCACCAACTCCTGCGCGCGCGGCGCGGTGTCGGGCAGCGCGAACCGGCACCGGAACCGCTGCGCCAGCGCCGCGCGCGACGCGTCGAGGTCCACCACGGTGACGTGCGCCGCCGGGATGCGCGCCAGCAGCGATGCGGTCAGCAGCCCGACAACGCCGGCCCCGATCACCAGCATGCGCTCGCCGGCCAGCGGCGCGGCGTCCCACACGATGTTCAGCGCCGTTTCCATGTTCGCACCCAGCACCGCCCGGCTTGTGGGCAGCGTGACCGGAAGCGGGATGCACATCGCGGCCGGTGCGACGAACACGTCCTGGTGCGGGTGCAGCACGAACACGCGCGCCCCGTCCGGCGTGCGCCCCACCGCGCAGTAGCCATACTTCACCGGGAACGGAAACTGCCCGCCCATCAGCGGCGCACGCATCACCTCGTACTGGCTGGGCGGCACGCGGCCGGCAAAGACCAGCGCCTCTGTGCCGCGGGACACGCCGCTGGCCAACGTATGCACCAGCACCTCGCCAGGCCCGGGCGCCGGCAGCGGTTCGGACCGGATCTCCCCCCGGCCGGGCGCGACGGCCCAGAACGCCCGTGCCTGCGTCACCGTGGCCCCGAGCGGCCCCGCTCCAGCGGGATGTCCAGCAGCAGGTCGGCGCCGACGCGGTGCACCGACCAGTCGAACCGCAGGCTCTCGGCCAGCGCGGCCGGCGGCGGCAGGGTGAATGCGGGAATGCCGGAGCCGATCAGCAGCGGCGCCACGGTGATGTGCAGCCGGTCCAGCGCGCCGCGCGCCAGGAAGCGGGAGACCGTGATGCCGCCGCCCTCGATATAGATCCGCCGCAGCCCGCGCCCGGCCAGCAGTTCCAGCACGGCGTCGATCGCCATCCCGTCGGGCCCGCGCGGCAGGCCGATCACCTCCGCGCTGCCCAGGCGATCCTCCGTCGCCCGGTCCGCGGCGCAGAGCAGCAGCGTGGCCGGTCCGCCCTGGAAGACGTGGTAGCGCGCGTCCAGCCGCCGCTCGGTGTCCAGCACCACGCGCACCGGCGACGGGCCGCTGACCTGGCGCGTGGTCAGGCGCGGGTTATCGGCCCGCACCGTGCCGGCGCCGACCAGCACGGCGTCGAACAGCGCGCGCAGCCGGTGGGTGTGGCGGATATCGTCCTGCCCGCTGATCCAGTGTGAGTCCCCGGTACTGGTGGCAATCCGCCCGTCCAGCGACTGCGCGAGCCGGCCCAGCACGAAGCAGCCGTCCGGGGCGGACGGCGGGGCGAGCAGCGGACCGTATAACGGGCAGAGGTCCGCATCGCCGGGTGAGCGCAGCAGCAGGCGCTGCCAGAGGTCCGGGGCCAGCGCATCCATGCCTTGGCCCTAACATGTCGCGGCCGATCCGGGTAGTTCAGACACGCTCGGATAACGCAAACGCGACCGTTGGACCGGTGCGCACCGAAGCGCCGCTCGCGGCGTAGCCCGGCGGGCCGGCGGCCTTCGGCAGGGCACCGGCGATCACGCCGATCACCTCACCCTGCACCGCGATGGCCCGTTCCAGCAGGCGCCGGTTGTCCTCGGCCAGGGTGTGCAGACGCGTGACGACGGCGGCGTCGGCACCGGGCGCGGCCTGCTGCAGGTCGGCAAGCCTGCCCGCCGCCGCCTGCTTCGCCGGCAGCAGTGCAACCGCACACGGCAGATCCAGCCTGGCCAGCGCCGCGTTCTCCTGCTCCAGCAGCGCCGCCAACGCCTCGATCGCGGCGGCGAATGCGTCTGTCATGGCCGCGCTCCCTTCGATGATCTGGTTCCCTCCGCGTGCGTCTCCTGCGCGTGCAGCAGTTCCCGGAACACCGGCCCGGCGAGGCCCAGACCGCCACGGTCGGCCACCTTTCTGGCGATGGCGTCCACCAGCATCGGCTTCCACGCCGCCTCGGCATGGCCGCCGCCAAACAGCCCGTCCGCGGTGTCCACCGTGTTGAACATAGGGGCCAGCAACTGGCCGATGGTCAGCGCCTCGAAGTCGCGGGCAGTTCGGGCGAGGCTGGCTCGGCTGGCCGAGGCCGGTGCGTGCAGGGCGTGGGACAGTCCGGCAGAGCCGGTGAGCAGGGACGCCATGGGCGGCCGGTCCGCCCCGCTCAGCGCGAGCGCCGCGTCCGGGGCGCCGGGAAAGAGCGACGTGGGGGAGAGTGCCATTACCGAACCTCCAGATCCGCCTGCAAAGCGCCGGCGGCCTTGATGGCCTGCAGGATGCTGATCAGGTCGCGCGGGCCGACCCCCAGGGCGTTCAGGCTCGCCACCAGGTCGCGCAGCGTCACCCCGGCGGAGAGGATGCCCAGCCGGCGATCCTTCTGCGTGTTCACCTGGATCCGGGTACGCGGCACCGTCCTGGTTCTGCCATTGGACAGCGGTGGCGGCTGGCTGACCTGCGGGGTCTCGGTCACGCGGATCGTCAGGTTTCCCTGGGCGATCGCCACCGTGCTGATGCGGACATTCGCGCCCATCACGATGGTGCCGCTGGCCTCGTCGATCACCACCACGGCGGGCGTGTCGGGAACCACGTGCAGGTCTTCGACCTTGGCCAGTGTCGCGATCGGGTCGCGGCCCTTCAGGTTGATCACCACTGTGCGCGGGTCGGTCGTCCTGGCGATGGGGCCGATCGCCTTGTTGATGGCGGCCTCGATGCGCCGGGCGGTGGTCAGGTCCGGGTTGCGAAGGCTCAGGTGCAGGTGGGTGGCCTTGTCCAGATGATAGGCGATCTCGCGCTCCACCGTCGCGCCGTTGGGGACCTGCCCCGCGGTCGGCACGCCGCGGGTCACCGAGCTGGCGGCGCCACGCGCGGCCACGGCGCCGGTTACCAGCGGCCCCTGGGCCACCGCATAGACCTCGCCGTCGGCCGCCAGCAGCGGCGTGACCAGCAGCGTGCCCCCGGTCAGGTTGGTGGCGTCGCCCAGCGCCGACACCGCAACGTCGATCCGGCTGCCGCTGCGGGCGAAGGCGGGCAGTTCGGCGGTGACCATCACCGCGGCGACGTTCTTGGTGGAGAGTTTCTGCGCCTGGTCGCGGGTGTTCACACCCAGGCGTTCCAGCATGCCGACCAGCGATTCCCGGGTGAACACCGAATTGCCCAGCTTGTCGCCGGTGCCGTTCAGCCCAACCACCAGCCCGTAGCCGATAAGCTGGTTCTGCCGCACGCCCTCGACATCGACGATGTCCTTGATCCGCACCTGACCCAGAGCCGGTACCGATACGAACAGCAGGAGCAGAGCGAGCAGCAGGCGGCGCATCTTGGTAGCATGCTCTAAATGTTTTTGCGTCAGTCTGCGTCCTGCATCGCAAGCCGCGTGCCAGCCGGAAACGGCGCGCCCGGCCGCGGTTGCGGCAGGGCCACGCGGCTGAAATTGCCGGGCGGCCCCCTCGCACTGGGAAAAAGGAGCCGGCTGTGTCAGCGATCGAAGGGGTGGGCCCGTCCGCCGGCGGGCGATTGCCGAACCGAACCAGGGGGACCAAAGGGAACGGGTTCGCCGTGCCCACCGCCACACGCTCGGCCGCGGCGTCCGCACCGGAGCCGGCCGCGCTGGTGACCGCCGCCGGCATGCTCGCGCTGCAGGAAATCGACACAGAGCCCCCCCAGGATCGCGCTGCGCGGCGCCACGGGCGCGCACTGTTGTCTGCACTCAGTCGTCTGCAACGTCACCTGCTGGCGGGTGCCACGGATCCCGCGTCGTTGGAGGAACTGGAAGCGCTGGCCAGGGATGTGCCGCGCGCGACCGACGCGGCGCTGGCCGGGGTGGTGGACGGTGTGGTGCTGCGCGCGCGGATAGAGCTGGCCCGCCGGGGACGCTGAACACCCCGACAACTGAAAACGACAACTCTGTGTCACCTGAACCTTCGCCCTTCTGCGGCCTTGGCGCGGCGTGTTCGCGCGGCTATAAGCCCGGCGCGTTCACGACCCGGAATGGGCCGGGGGGAAATCTGCCACTGGCTTCGGCAGCAAGAGCAAACGGACGAGCAGGACCCGACACGCATGATGGTGACACTGCCCCCCGACTATCGGCCGACCGAGGATGAGGAATTCATGAATCCCATCCAGGTCGAGTACTTTCGGCAGAAACTGCTGCGTTGGCGGGCGGATCTGTTGAAGGAAGCGGACGGTACCCTGGCCAGCCTGTCGGAAGGCGGCATCCACGAAGCGGACATCACCGACCGTGCGAGCGTGGAAACCGACCGGGCGCTGGAACTGCGCACCCGCGACCGCGCCCGCAAGCTGATCGCGAAGATCGACCAGGCACTGCTGCGCGTCGAAGCCGGCACATATGGCTACTGCGAGGAGACCGGCGAACCGATCGGCCTGCGCCGGCTCGAGGCTCGGCCCATCGCCACCCTGTCGATCGAGGCGCAGGAGCGGCACGAACGCATGGAACGCGTACACCGCGACGACTGATTTCGGGCTTGCGTGGGCGCCGACTTATGCGGTGGCACCCGAGCCGTCATCCCCGGAAAAGCACGCTGCACCATTGCGCGGCGCCGGCATGGTCGGCCTTCGGGGCTGTCATGCAATCCCGCTTCGTCGGCGATCAGTCGCAGCCGCTGGCGCAACGTACAACGTCGTGGATGGCGACGGCCCGCCATTCACGGCTTCGTCCTGCCGAAGTCACCTGATCCGCGAGAAACTTCCGGCACAGCATTCGGACAGGTGCGTTCCGCACGGCAACGTCGGGGCGGGCCGCCGCCCGCCACGACGTTGTAAGACCTGCCGGCGGCCACCCCCATGACGATCGGGGCGGGACTGGATTACAGCCCCCTTCACCGACCATGATGAGCCAGGGGTCAAGCGCCACGCCGATTGCTATGACCGCTATCCGGACGACCCGTGGAGAACAGCATGACCCTCAGCGAATTCCGCGCTTCCCTGGCGCAGCCGGCGCCGCCATCCGAAGCCGGCCTGGCGTTGCAGACGCTGTGGTGGGACGCCAAGGGCGACTGGAACCGGGCACATGGCTGCGCACAACAGGACGACGGCGCCACCGGCTCGATGGTGCACGCCTATCTCCACCGCAAGGAGGGCGACCTCGCCAACGCCGGCTACTGGTACCGCCGCGCCGGGCGGCCGGTGTTCACCGGCTCGCTGGACGCGGAATGGACCGCCCTGGCCGGGGAACTGCTGGCCGCCTGAACCGCCGCTACCGCGGTCCCGAGGCAACGGGGCAGCGTGAGGGCGCCAACGCCAGCGCCCGCTTCACCCGCTCGGCCAGTTCGTTCATGCGATAGGGCTTGCGGATCATGTCCTCGCCTTCCAGCCCATCGCGATACACCGCCAGGTCGGCATAGCCGGTGGCGAACAGCACGCGCAGGGCGCGGCCGTCGGCGCGGGCGCGCTGCACCACCTCCACCCCGCTCAGCCGCGGCATCACCACGTCCGCCACCAGCAGGTCGAACGGCTCGCCGCGCTGAATCACCTCCAGGGCAACCTGTCCGTCCTCGGCCGCGATCACCTGGTAGCCAAGCTCCTCGAGCATCGCCACCGCGAGTTCCCGGACGTTCTCGTCGTCATCGGCAACGAGGATGGTGGCGCGGCGCGCGGCGGTCTGGCGCACGGCCTGTGGCGACACATCCGGCTGTACGGGCGCCGCCTCGGCGCGCGGCAGATAGAGCGTGACCCGCGTACCGTCCCCCACCGCGCTGCGGATCCGCACCGTGCCGCCTGACTGGCGGACGAAGCCGTACACCTGGGACAGGCCAAGCCCGGTGCCCTTGCCCATTTCCTTGGTGGTGAAGAAAGGTTCGAAGACGCGGGCCTGCACCTCGGGCGGCATGCCGGTGCCGGTGTCCGCCACCGCCATCGCCACATACGTGTCAGGCGGCAGCTCACCGGCCAGCTCGTCCGGAGTTTCGTTCAGCGCGAACGTATCCACGCTCAGCCGGCCACCGGACGGCATGGCGTCACGCGCGTTGATGGTCAGGTTCAGCAGAACCAGTTCCAGTTGCGTGGGGTCGACGAAGGCCGGCGGCAGGTCTTCGGCCAGGCGGGTTTCCAGTTGGATCGAGGCACCAATCGCCCGGATCATCAGCTCACGCATATCGACGATCAACCGGTTGACGTCCACCGGCTCGGGCCGCAGCCGCTGGCGGCGGGAAAAGGCAAGCAATTGCTGCGTCAAGCGGGCGCCACGTTCCGCCGCACGCTGCGCATTGATCGCGAACTTCCGCACACGCTCGTCGGTGGTGCGGGTGCTTATCATCTCCAGGCTGGCCAGCACGGCGGTCAGCAAGTTGTTGAAGTCGTGTGCCACGCCGCCGGTCAACTGGCCCACCGCCTCCATCTTCTGCGCCTGGGCCAGCGCCGCCTCGGCCTTTTCCCGCTCCAGCATTTCGCGCTGCAGGCTGACGGTGCGCTGATCGGCCAGCGCCTCCAGCTCCTCGCGGCTGCGCGCCAGCGCCTCACGTGCGTGGACCGCATCGTCGGTATCCGTGCAACTGCCGAACCAGCGGACGACCGCGCCGGTTGGTTCGTCGTGCACCGGCAGCGCCCGGCCCAGATACCAGCGATAGCCGCCACCCGCGCTGCGCAGGCGGAATTCGGTGCGGAACGGTTCGCCGGAGTCCAGCGCCCGCCGCCAAGCCGCCTGCACGGCAACGCGGTCGTCCGGATGCAGCAGCCGGGCCCAGGGCATCCAGGCCGGGGCGTCCGAATTCGCGCCGGACGGCAGTGTAATCCCGGTGAGTTCCTGCCAGCGGAAACTGAAGTAGTCGTGCGTGCCGTCGGCCCGGGCCGACCAGATCGGCTGCGGCATGCCCTCGGCGATCGCACGGAAGCGCGCCTCGCTCTGGCGCAGCGCCGCGGCGACCCGTTCGTGTTCGGCCAGGAACGCCTCGGCCTCACGCTGCCGCCGGCGGGTACGCAGGGCCGAGCGGACCGCGCTGACCAGGGTCAGGGGGTGAAGCGGGCGCTCCAGCACCGCCACATTCGCGCGTTCCACCAGGCGCGCCACGTCCCCGGACGCATGCTGCGGATGCGGCTTGCGCGGGCTGAGCAGGATGAACGGAAAATCCGACCAGGGCGGCTGCGCGGCGATCCACTGTTCCAGCAGCGGCACCTGCCAGGCCAGCGCCTCCTGTACCAGTACCGCGGCACCGGCATCCGCATCGTCGAGGTTGGCGATCAGCCCGGCCAGGCTGGCATGGTTCGTGCTGGCCATACCGGCCTCGTTCAGCATCGCGGCGATCACCGCGGCATCACGTCCTCTCGGGGCAAGGATCAGGACACGGTTGGCCGGCCGCTCACCTGCCATCGGGCGGGGTCCCGAGCAGTTCCGTGGTCGAACCGGTGAACTGCGGGACGCCTGTCAGCACGCCGCTGAACTCCCCAAGGGCTTGGCCGACCCGAATGCCTCTCCTGTCGATCCTGAACTCGCGAATGGTCGCCTCATGCCCGCCGGTGCGCTTTTTCACTACCGAGATGGCGCGGCGGATACGCCCCTCGGCTTCGAAGAAGCGCAGCAACAGCACGGTGTCGCTGACATAGGTAAGGTCGAAGCTGCTGTGCATCGGCCCGACCAGGCCGTGCTGGGACAGGACCATAATCGTTACGATTCCGCGCTGGTTCAGATAGCTCAGCAGCTCGTGGATCTGCAGCACGAGGAAGTTTTCCGCGAGCATGGCGCTCTGGTAGCCATTCAGGCTGTCCAGCACGACCATCGAGGCCTTGTGCTCCTCCACGCTGCGCCGCACCAGGCTGATCACCTCGCCGGGCGGATATTCCGCCGGGTCCACCTGTTCCAGCAGCAGTGCACCCAACTCGATATAGGGCTGCAGGTCCATCCCCAGGCCGGCCGCGCGACGCAGCACGACCGAGCGCACCTCATCGAAGCTGATCAGCAGGGCACGTTCGCCGGACTCCATCGCCTGGACGATGTACTGCAAGGCGATGGAGGACTTGCCGGCGCCGGACGGTCCGAGGATCAGCGTGCCGGTACCGTGCTCCAGCCCGCCGCCCAGCAACGTGTCCAGTTCGCCCACGCCGCTGGTCGCGGGTTCGTCGGACGGCTCCGGCCAGCGGTGTTCGGCGGCGATCAGGCGCGGGAAAATCTCCAACCCGCCCCGCCGGATGACGAAATCGTGGTAGCCGCCGCGAAACTGGCGCGTGCGCATCTTGAACACCCGCAACCGCCTGCGTTCGGCGCCGAAGTCCAGCGCGATCTGCTCGAGGCGGATCACGCCATGGGCGATGCTGTGCAGGTTCAGTTCCGGTTGCGGACAGGCCATGTCGTCCAGCAGCAGGCCGGTCGCGCCCAGCTTGGCGAACAGGTATTTGAGCGCAAGAACCTGGCGGCGGTAGCGCAGCGAGCTTTGCGCCAGCAGGCGGATTTCCGCCAGGCTGTCGAATACGATGCGCTTCGGGCGCAGGCGTTCCACCTCGGCGATCACCAGGCGCAACGTTTCGCCGAGTTCCAGATCGGCGGTATGGACGATGCTCTGCTCCTGCTGTGGGTCCAGGCTGAGTTCGGGCGGCACCAGTTCGAAGATCTCGATGCCGTTGAGCGACCAGCCATGCGACTGCGCGGTATGCACCAGTTCGTCGCGGCTTTCCGACAGGGCAATGTACAGCCCGCGTTCGCCGCGTGCACAACCGTCGAGCAGAAACTGGAAGGCCAGGGTGGTCTTGCCGGTGCCCGGTTCGCCTTCGATCAGATAGACCCGGCTGCCCTGATACCCACCACACAGGATTTCATCGAGCCCCGGCGCACCCGTCGGCAGCTCGGCGCCCCGTTCGGGGCCGTGTTCTGATTTGTCGTACATCCGAAAACCACAAGAAAATCGACACGGGTTTACCCACTGGCAAAACGGCACCCATCGACCTAGGCAAACTCGGTGCTATCGAGAAAACAATTCGTGTTGATCGGAATGAGGCATCCGCAGCCGGCAGTGCGGCGGCACCTTGCCGGGAATGTCCCCGGGAATTCGGTATCACCGATGTGCAAATTACGCCGGCTGGGCACCCGGATGCGACGGAGAACCGCCGGCCGGGCCTTTGGCGAGACGTGTTCCCGCACGAGAAATCGTGGTGGCGAGCCTGAACCCGCCACCACGTGGGACGCTGCGCCGCCGGCTGCCCGCCACCGTGACCGGAGCGGCATTGGATCGCAGCCTGACATGCAGGCCATGCGGCTGTGCCGGCGACCCCGGCCAACCCCCGCGCGTGTGGTCTAGAACACCTGTTCGCCGTGCAACACGATATCCAGTCCCTCCCGCTCCTCGTCGCGGGTGACGCGCAGGCCGACCAACGCATCGGTAATCTTCAGCAGCACGAAGCTGCCCGCGCCCGCATAGATGATTGTGGCGACCACCCCGGTGGCCTGCACCGCCAGCAGGGGAAGCCCGCCGAAATACACGCCGCCGGGCAGGGCCGCGGTGGCACTGAGCGGACCGAAGGCGAACACCCCGGTGGCCAGTGTGCCCAGGATTCCGGCGACGCCGTGCACGCCGAACACGTCCAGGCTGTCGTCGTAGCGCAGCCGCGGCTTCAGCACCGTCACCGACCAGAAGCACAGCGCGCCGGCGACCAGGCCGATTGCCAGCGCCGGCCCGGGCAGCACGAACCCGGCCGCCGGGGTGATCGCCACCAGCCCGGCCACCGCGCCGGACACCGCGCCCAGGGCCGACGGCTTGCCGCGCAGGAACCATTCGGCGAACGTCCAGGACATGGTGGCACCGGCGGCAGCGATCTGCGTGACCAGCACCGCCATCCCGGCGCGCCCGCCCGCGCCCAGCGCACCGCCCGAGTTGAAGCCGAGCCAGCCGACCCACAGCAGGGATGCACCGATCACGGCATAGGACAGATTCCACGGCGCCAGGTTCTCATTGCCGTAGCCCAGCCGCCGTCCCAATACCAGCGCGCAGACCAGGCCGGTGACACCGGAGTTGATCTCCACCACCGTGCCGCCGGCGAAATCGGCGATGCCCATGTGATTCAGCCAGCCGTCCGGCGCCCACACCCAATGGGCGATCGGCGCATAGACCACCAGCGACCACAGCGTCATGAACACCATCAGGGCGGAGAATTTCATCCGGTCGGCGAAGGCGCCGGTGATCACCGCGGGCGTGATGATCGCGAAGGTCATCTGGAACATCACGAACACGCTTTCCGGAATGGTCATCGGAAGCGGGCTGGCGGTGCCGGCGCCCAGCGTGAACGCCTTGTCCCAGTGTGCCCCCAGCCCGTTGAGGAACACGCGCGACAGGCCGCCGATCCATGCGTCGCCGTTGGTGAAGGCCAGAGAATAGCCAAGGATCATCCAGACCACGGTCATCGCGGCGCACAGGCTGAACGACTGCATCATGATGGCGAGAACGTTCTTCTTGCGCACCATGCCGGCGTAGAACAGCGCCAGACCGGGTATCGTCATCAGCAGCACCAGCGCGGTGCACACCAGCATCCAGGCGACATCGCCCGGTTGGACATGTTGCATAAGTCGTGGTTTCCCGAATTACAGCGCGGCGTCGTCTTCTTCGCCGGTGCGGATGCGCAGGGCGCGTTCCACGTCCAGCACGAAGATCTTTCCGTCGCCGATGCGCCCGGTCTGGGCGGCCTGGTGGATTGCCTCCATCGCGCCGTCGGCCAGTGCGTCCGGCACGACCAGTTCGATCTTCAGCTTGGGCAGGAAGCTGACGTGGTACTCGGCGCCGCGGTAAATCTCGGTCTGGCCTTTCTGGCGGCCGAACCCTTTTACCTCCGATGCGGTAAGGCCCTGGATGCCCAGCGGCAACAGCGCCTCGCGGACCTCGTCGAGTTTGAACGGTTTGATGATGGCGATAATGAGTTTCATGGCCGCCGCCAATCGGCAAGAAGCGTGCCACAGCCAGGGCATTGCGGCGGCCCGCGGCGCAGGCCAGTTTGCCCAATCGCGAGGCAGGCCGGTCTGCCCGCAAGGCTTGCAGGCAGACCGGAATTGCCGCATGCGGCGGCGAAGGACGCTGCCCAAAATCAAGGCAGCGTGAGGAATTGAGGAATGACGGAAGCACTGACGGCGGATGTCTGCATCATGGGGGCCGGCCCGGTGGGCGGCACGCTGGCCTGCCGGCTGGCGCAGGCCGGCGTGCGCACCGTGGTGGTGGACCGCGCCGCGTTGCCACCGATGGAAAATCCGGCGTTCGACGGCCGCGCCTATGCGATCGCGGCGGGCTCGCGCGGCTTGCTGGCCGCGGCGGGGCTGTGGGAGCACCTGCCGGAGCCGGCCTGCCCGATCCTGGACATCCGCGTGTCCGACGGGCGGCTGGGCCGGCCCGCCTCACGTCTGCACCTGCATTTCGACCACCGCGAGGCCGGCGAGGGCGCCGGGCCGTTCGGCTGGATGGTGGAGGCCCGCAGCCTGCGCCGCGCCCTGAACGCGCAGATGCACGAGCTGCCGGCGCTGTCGCTGTTCGCGCCGGCCGAAGCGTCGGTGGAGCGCCGGCCGGACGGGGTGACGGTGCACATCGCCGGCGGGCCGGACGTGCAGTGCCGGCTGGTGGTGGCGGCCGAGGGGCGCCGCTCGCCGCTGCGCGAGGCGGCGGGCATTCCGCTGACGCAGCTGCCGTATCACCAGACCGGCATCGTGGTGGCGATCAGCCATGAGAAGCCGCACCACAACGTGGCGCTGGAGCACTTCCTGCCATCCGGTCCGTTCGCGCAGCTGCCGATGTCGGCGAGTCCGGACGCGGAGAATGGCGGTGCGCCGAACGTATCCGCCATCGTCTGGACCGAGCGCACGCCGATCGCCGAGCAGATGCTGCGGCTGGACAACGCCCGGTTCGGGCGGGAGATCGCGCGGCGGCTCGGCGGACATCTGGGCGCGGTGCACACGGTGGGCCGGCGCTGGAGCTACCCGCTGTCGGCCATGCTGGCGCACCGCTATGTGGACACGCAGGCTGGCGCTGGCGGGGGATGCGGCGCACGGCATCCACCCGATCGCCGGCCAGGGGCTGAACCTGGGGTTCCGGGACGTGATCGCTCTGGCGGACCTGGTGATCGAAGCAGCGGAGCACGGGCAGGATCCCGGTTCTCCGGCGTTGCTGGCGCGCTATCAGCGGCGGCGGCGGCCGGACAACATGCTGATGCTGACCATGACCGACGGGCTGGACCGGCTGTTCAGCAACGACTTTCCGCCGCTGCGGCTGGTGCGTGACCTGGGGATCGCGGCGGTGGACCGCATGGCGCCGCTGAAACGGGTATTCATGCGGCAGGCCATGGGGTTGAACGGGTAAGCTGGAGATCTCGCCAGCCCGCGTCCAGGTTGACCGGCGGGCGGCAACTCACCGTCATGGTCGGCGAAGGCGGGCCGTAATCCAATCCCGCTCTGGCCACGGCAGGAATGGCCGCCAACGAAACGTACCACGTCGTGACGGGCGCAGGCCCGCCATCCACGACTTCGTCATGCCGAAAGCAACGTCATGCCGAGCGCAACGTCATGCCGAACGCAATGCGTGTCGCGTGAACTTGCCGGCACGGTCTATGAGAAAATGCCTTCGGCATGACGAAGTCGTGGATGGCGGGCCTGTTCCCGCTACGACGTTGTAGGTTAGGCCGTCGATTGCCTCTCGCCACGACTGAAGTCGTTTACCTCCCGCCACGACGGAAGCGGAGTTGGATTACAGCCCCCTGCGTGGGCCATAACGCTGATTGGCTGGCAATGTGCCAGGCCTAACGCGAGTTAGTATAACAATCAGGCGAAGTTCCGCCGTGCACGGCTTTCCGGATACCGCACGTGATACGGTGTTCACCTAGTGTCCACTCAAACGGAGGGTGCAGGCAGCCTGTCCAGCTTGGCGAGTATGGAAGCAGCGGATGCGGTCCAGACGAACGGCTTGGGATTGGCATTGTGCTCGGCCAGGTATCGTTTGATTGCTGCCTGAAGATCGACGAGCGAGTGGAAGCTGCCGCGGCGGATGCGCTTTCGGGTGAGAGTTGAGAAGAAGTTCTCGACAGCGTTCAGCCAGGAGGCCGATGTCGGCGTGAAGTGAAAGGTCCAGCGCGGATGTCGCTTCAGCCAGGCCCGCACTTTCGGATGCTTGTGCGTGGCATAGTTGTCGACGATCGCCTCGATGGTCTTCTCGGCCGGTATCTCCCGGTCGACGGCGTTGAGGAAGCGGATGAACTCCTCATGCCGATGTCGCTGCATGCAGCGGCCGATCACCTTGCCTTCCAGCACGTTGAGGGCCGCAAACAACGTCGTAGTGCCGTGGCGCTTGTAGTCGTGCGTCATCGTGCCGCAGTGGCCTGGCTTCAAGGGCAGGCCCGGTTGGGTGCGGTCGAGCGCCTGGATCTGGCTCTTCTCATCGATCGACAGCACCACGGCATGCTCCGGCGGGTCGAGGTAGAGGCCGACCACATCGACCAGTTTCTCGGTGAACCTGGGATCACGGGAGCGCTTGAACGTGCGAACCCGATGCGGCTGCAACCTGTGCGCTTCCCAGATGCGCTGCACGGATCGCAGCGAGATGCCGACGGCCCTGGCCATCGCGCGGCCGGTCCAGTGCGTGGTCTCACCCGGTGGTTTGCCACAGGCCAACGCCACGACCCGTTGCACCGTCTCGGCAGGGATCGGCGGTTTGCCGGGCTTGCGGGTCTTGTCGCGCAGCAGCCCGTCCACTCCCTCCTCGGCAAAGCGCTGCTGCCAGCGCCACACCATCGGGCGGCTCACGCCAAGCTGCGTCGCGATCTGCTGTACCGGTCGGTGCTCCGCCGACGCCAGGATAACCCGTGCTCGCTCCATGTGTTTGCGCTGGCAGTTCCGGTCAGAGACGATCGCCATGAGCCGTTTACGGTCAGCTGGGCGAAGAATGATGCACACTGTTTGGGCCATCCACCCAGACTCGCATGGATCCGGCCGTTATTCCGACAATGCGTCAGAGCACTGATCCGGTCCGATCCTGCGGTTTCAGCCGGTTCCGCCAGCTTCCCCGCCACATTCCCCGGACCGCCCCGCTTCTTCGCCGCAATCCACAGCGCCGGCAGCAGATTGGTGCTCAGCACGGCGCTCCACGCCACACCGCCGGCGATGACGACGGCCAGGCCCTGCTCCGGCGCGGCACCGACGCTCCAGCCCAAGGCAGTCGGCAGCATGCCCAGCACCGCTGTCAGGGTGGTCAACAGGATCGGGCGGAAGCGCGCATCGACCGCATCGTGCATGGCCGGTCCCGCGTCCATGCCGGCGGCCTGATTGCGACGCGCCCGGTCGAACAGCACGATTCCGTGGTTCAGGCTGACGCCGACCAGCGTCAGGAAGCCCAGCACCCCAATGCCGTTCAGCCCCAGTCCGCTGGCGGCCAAAGCGAAAGCACCCCCGGTGAAGGCAAGCGGAACCTGCAGCAGCAGCAGTCCGGGAGCCAGGCGCCCCTCGAAGCGCAGCACGAGCAACGTCACCATCAGCACCAAAGCCGCGACTGTCGCCAGCGCGAGGGCAAGTGCGGCCTTCTCCAGCGACAGGTACAGGCCGCCGAAGGAAATCCGGTATCCGGGCGGCAGTTTGACTGCAGCCAGCGCGTGTTTCGCGGCCGCTATCGCGGACCCGGGTGCGACGGTCGGCGTCGCCAGGATCTCCAGCGCGCGTGCGCCGTCGATGTGGTGAAACTGATTGGGCGTGGTTTCGATTTGCGCCGCCGCGATCTGGCCGAGCGGGGTTTGTCCGTTGGCACCGACGGGAAGTTGCTCGACCGCTTGCA
Source organism: uncultured Alphaproteobacteria bacterium (assembly GCA_963721065.1). GTDB lineage: Bacteria > Pseudomonadota > Alphaproteobacteria > Acetobacterales > Acetobacteraceae > CAWBLP01. The sequence continues at coordinate 129,961 of CAVRHO010000002.1, read as the reverse complement.
GCGACAACGACTGGGGGTTGGGCAGGCGCAGATACACCGGCATCGGCAGGTCGCCGCGCGGGATGCGCGTTACGGTCTCGCCGCCCAGCAACGCCTCGGTGCCGGCTGCGAAGCTCGTTGGATTCAGGCCTGCGGCCAGCAGGGATGACGCGCGCGGGCGCAGCACGATCTGTGTTTCCGGATAGCCGTCATTGTCGAACACGTCCGACAGGCCGGAGACATGTTGCAGCCGCCTGACGAACGCCTCGGCAATCGTCCGCATCCGCTGCAGGCTGGTGCCGTACAGGCGGATGACGAAGGGCTGCGGCAGCCCGGACAGGCTTTCGCCTACGCGTTCCACGGTCGGCGTATCGATGCTGGCCTGCACCGCGGTGGTCGCACTGAGCCTGGTCAGTTTCGATGCAATGCGGTCCAGGCTGTTCGGATTCACACCACGCTTCAACCGGATCTGTATCTCTCCGGCATAGGGCGGTTCGGTGTAACCGGTGTCGCCGGCCGACCCGATGCGCGCAAGCACATGCGCCACGTCCGGATCGCGCATGATGCGCCGGGTGATCGACTGCACGGCCGCTTCCGTATCCAACAGGCTGGTCCCGGGCGGCAGGGTGAAGCTTTCCAGCAACACGCCTTCGTTGGGCAACGGCAGGAAATCCACCGACACCAGGCTCATCGCCGCAGCGCTGGCCAGCAGAAGCAGCACGCAGGCCAGCACGCTCCAGCGTGGAAACCGCAGCACCAACCCGAGCAGACGGTGATTGGCACGCCGGAGATGACGCAGCACGAACACGCTTGACCGCGGCGGACGCCGGTGCGACGGCGTGCCGCGCAACGCCAGACCCAATGGCACGGCCGTCAACGACACAACCAGCGACGACCCAAGTGCCAGAATCATTGCGGTGGCAAACGGCCGCATGAACAACCCGGGCAGCCCACCCAAGAACAGCAGTGGCGCGAACGCGGCAATCGTCGTCAACGTGCCGACGATATCCGGGGCGGCGATCTCCCGCAGCCCCCGGCGGATGCCGGGCCACAGCGCGTCTCCGCGCTCCCAGCACTGTGCGATGCTTTCCAGCACGATGATCGAGTCGTCGGCGACAAGGCCGAGCGCGACGATCAACGCGCCCAGCGTCAGCAGGTTCAGCGTCTCCCCCAGCGCGTACAGGCCGGCGACCGCCACCAGCAGCGACAGGGGAATGCTGACCGCCAGCAGCCAGGCGCCGCTGCGCAAGCCCAGGATCCACAGCATCACGGCAACGGCGAGCACACCCCCGATGGCGAGATTGGTTCCCATGTCGTTGCCGACGGCGTGCACCAGATGGCCCTGGTCGTAGATGGGCACCCAATGCGTGCCGGCCGGCAGTTGTCCCGCGGTCTGCGCCAGTGTCGTGCGCACCGCCCGTGTGACCGGCACGGTGGACGCGCTCTGCTGCTTGATGACGACCAGGCCGATGGTCGGTCGGCCATCGAGCAGTTCCGCCGTGTGCTGCGGTTCGGCCTGGCGCACGATGCGGGCGAGCGCGTCCAGCGGGATTGGTCCATGCGGACCGGCAACGGGAATTCGTCCGAGTGACTCAGCCGTACCGGGAACGCTGCTGATCTCGATCAGCGCATGCCGGTGGCCGAGGCGAACACCGCCACCCGGTGCGCGGATCACGTCGTGACGGATCGCGGCGATCAGCGCCTGCACCGGAACATGGTACCGCGCCATGCTGGCCAGATCCGGTTGCACCCACAGCGCCTGCGGGCCGATACCGAACGCCTCCACCCGGTGCACGCCGGGGACGCCGCGCAGCGCCGGGACCACGCTGGCCTGTACCGCCCGCATTGCCGCGCCGGGGGCGATGTTGGCGGGGATCGCAAGCGCGTAGTCGGCGACTTCGTTGATCGCCGCTCCCATGACCTGGGCGTAGGGCGCCACGTCGGCCGGCAGTCGTGCGCGGGCACGATCGATCGCGCCGTTCACCGCCTGCAGGTCGGCCGACGGATGCGTGCCGGTGTCGAAGCGCACATCGGTTTCCACCTCGCCGTCGGCGATGGTGGAGCGCACGGATGCCACCGAAGGCAGGCCAAGCAGTTCCGCCTCCAGCGGCCGGGCGACCAGAGACTCCATGTTCACGGCCGGCGTACCCGGACGCTTCGTAACGACACTGACCGCGGGAAAGTCGAAGCTCGGCAGCACCTCGACCGGCATGTTCAGGAAGGCATAGGCGCCATAGGCGGCCACCCCGCCGAACAGCACCAGCCACAGCACGGGCCTGGAAAATGTCCTGACACAGGCTGCGACAAAAGCCTGCATGTCAGTCGGGCGGCTGGTACTGCGCGGCAATACCGCGGTTGTAGGCGAGATAGGGATCCACGGTAACGACCTGCTCGCCGACGGTCAGGCCATGCTCGATGCAGGTGCTGTCCCGCGAGACCGGACCCGGCACGACCTCGACGGGATGGTCGCCGCCGGCACGATGCACCACGACCCACCACTTTCCCCGGTCGAGGATCAACGCGCGGCTGGGGACAGCCGGCAGGCTTTGGAATGGCAGGGAAAAATCGAGCCGTCCGAAGGTGCCGGGCGGCGGTGGCGATCCGGCGAAGGACAGCGTCAGGGCCACGCCTCCGTCCGCCACCGACTGGGAATGGACGCCCGTCACGGCGACTTTGTCCGGCGCGGCAGCGGTGGCCGGCGCAAAGTGACCGGTCGCACCGATGCCGATGCGGAAGACGGTGCGGCCATACAGGGTGGCGCTGAGGAAACGGCCGGCGGCGGGTTGGATCGTCAGGATCGTTTCACCCGGTGCGACCCGTGACCCGCTGCCCACCGGAACGGACTGGACGGTACCGGCGACCGGCGCCGCGATCGACAGCGACTGTTGCAGACGAGCGCGGTCCGCCCGGGACAGATCGACTTTGGCGGAGGCGGCGGCGAGGTTCGCCTCGGCCTGCGCCACGTCCTGCTGTGTCACCAGCCGTTCCGGCAACTTGGCATGGTCGGCGGCGAGTGTGGCACGCGCCGCCTGCACCGCGGCCCGCGCCTCGATAACAGCGGCGGACGCCTGCGCCCGTGCGGCACTGACCTCCGGCCCGGTCAGCGTGGCGAGCGTTTCGCCACGTGTGACGCGATCGCCGGGAAGCGCCGTCAGCCCACTGACGATCCCCGCCGTGACCGCGGCGACCGTAGCCGGGGCGGGCGGCTCTACCACCGCGAATCCCGTCACGGCCTGCGCACACCGCGTGGAACGGACCGGCACCCAGTTGCGGGCTGCGGCGGCCAACGAGGACAACGGCGCGGCGGAACCGGCCAGGCAGAGCAGACAGCACAGCGCGGTCCTGATCACGCGTAACTCCCGGCTGCAGCGGCGAAAACAGGGGACCGCCGGAGAGATGGAGTACCCCTTGCGCGGCGCGTACTCGCTTTCCCGGTGCGGAGCCCTGCCATCTATCCCATGTTGACGCGCAGAAGTCAGCCGGACCGCATGCTTTGGATCGAAGACGATCGGGCGATGGCGGGTTGCATCACCGCCGGACGGCTCCGGACCAGACACGGTTGGGCATCGGCATGATAGCGCCGGGTCTGCCCGGTCTGCCCGGACCAGCCGATATGTGCACCCGACAGCAGGCGTCCCGGCAGCCAATGGTGAGCGTCATGCAGACACACGGGATGGGCCTATTCTCGAAGGCGCCGGCACGGCCACCAATCAGGAACACGGGTCCGTCACCACTGCCATGCGGCGCCTGGCGCCGCAATCAGAGTGCGAGGAGCACACCTCAAGGATCGGGACTGATCCAGGATCGGGGCTGACCTATAAACCAGCTTGGGAGCCCGGTCGGGAGCCCGCCCTCCGAATTTCTGTCCGTGGGTCAGGGCTGGGTTCTTCCTGCCAGCCCTGACCCACGGGTGGCGCTGCAGGAATTCGGCTGGTGGAGGGGGTTGGATTCGAACCAACGTAGGCGTGCGCCAACGGATTTACAGTCCGTCCCCTTTAGCCACTCGGGCACCCCTCCGCGCAGGCACCGCCCTCTAGGGCCAAATGCGTCCCGCGTCAACGAACCCACGTCTCTGTGCAGCAGCCCGGCCCGCCGCTATACCCCGCAGCAAATGAAACCTCCCCATGACCATCGGCCCGGCGGCAACCGTCCGCCCGGCCAGCGCGGCGAGTCTCGCGGCCCCGGCGGCCGCGGCCCGCGCCCCTTTGCCGGAGGCGGCGGCCCCCGTCGCGACCCCGGCTCGCAAGACCCGTCCGGCGACCGTCCCCACGGCGGCGGCGGACAGCACCGCGGCTTCAAGCAGGGCGGCGGACAGGGCCAGCGTGGACCGGGCGAGCGTGGCAGGGCCAGGGCGGCCAGCGCCACGGCGGACCCGGTCACGGCCCCCGCGACCCGGACCAGCGCGGCGGCCCCCGCAACCCGGACCAGCGTGGCCCCAACACGCAGGGCCAGCACTTCCGCCCCCGACACGAACGCGGCGAGGGCCCGCCCTTCCGCGACCGACCACGCCAGGATCGCGACGAACGCCCGCGCCAGGACCGGGACGACCGCTCGCGCCAGGACCGCAACGGCGGCCAGTACCAGCGCGACCAGCAGCGCCCCGACCGCGGTGACCGCCCCTTCCGAGACCGTCCCCGCCCCCACCAGCACCAGCCGCGCCGAGCGCCGGAAGCGCCGCATGGCACGGTGTGGCTGTACGGCCAGCACGCGGTCGCCGCCGCCCTTGCCAACCCGGCCCGCCGTCTGCGCCGCCTGGTGCTTACCGAGGAAGCCGAGGCGGCGCTCGCCCAGCGCGTTCCGCAGCCCTGGCCGCTCCAGCCAGAGCGCACCGAGCGCCCTCGCCTCGACCAGATGCTCGGCCGCGACATCGCCCATCAGGGCGTCGCGCTGCTGGCCGACCCGCTGCCCACCCCCAGCCTGCAACAGGTGCTGGAACGGCCCGGCCCGGTCATCGTGCTGGACCAGGTGACTGACCCGCGCAATGTCGGCGCCATCCTCCGCTCCGCCGCCGCGTTCGGTGCTGCGGCGGTCATCACCCAGGACCGCAACGCACCCGACGAAACCGGCGCGCTGGCCAAGGCCGCGTCCGGCGCGCTGGAAACCGTGCCGCTGCTGCGCGCCGTGAACATCGCCCGCACATTGATCGCCCTGAAGGCGGCCAACATCTGGTGTGTCGGCCTGGATACCGGCGGTGCGTCCCTGTCCGGCCCCGCCTTCACCGGCCGCCGCGTCGCCCTGGTGCTCGGCGCCGAGGGCGAGGGCCTGCGCCGCCTCACCCGGGAAACCTGCGACGAGCTCGCCGGCTTGCAGATGCCCGGCGCGCGCGGCCTGCTGGACAGCCTGAATGTCTCGGCCGCCGCCGCCGTCGCGCTGTATGAACTGACGCGCAGCGAAGGAGGTCCGCAATGAGCGCGTACAACCCCGAGCAAGCCGCCGCCGCCCTGTTTAAGGCACGCCAAACCCGCCAGATCGTCGTGCCGCTGCCGCTGGACATCGCCCCCCGCACGGAAGGCGAGGGCGCCGCCGCCCAGCACGCCCTGGCCCGGCACCGCGGCGCCCATCCGCCCGGAGGGTTCAAGATCGGCGCCACGGCCCGCCGCATGCAGGAATACCTCGGGCTCAGCGGCCCCGCCGCGGGGTTCATGGCCATCGGCGACGTCCACGCCAGCGGCGCGACACTGGCTTTCGCCGACTACGTGCGCCCCGGGGTGGAATGCGAGCTGGCGGTCCGCCTGGCTCGCGACCTGCCGGCCGGCCCCTGCACCCAGGAGCAGGCCGCCGACGCAGTCGGTGACCTGGTGGCCGCCATCGAGCTGGTGGAAAATCGATACGGCGACCTGGCCGAACTGGGAACCCCGACGCTGATCGCCGATCAGGTGTATCACGCCGCCGCGGTCCTCGGTGACGGCGGCACCACCGACTGGCGCTCGCTGGACCTGCTGACACTACCCGGCCGCATCGTCGTGGACGGCCACGTGCGCGACCAGGGCGTTGGCGCCGACCTGATGGGGCATCCGCTGAACTCGCTGGCCTGGCTGGCCGGCTCCCCCGTCGCCGACGCGTTCGGCGGCCTGAAGGCCGGCCAGGTGGTCATGCTCGGCAGCGTCACCCCACCCGTCTGGCTCACCGGCCCGGCAACCGTGACGGTGGAGTTCGCACCGCTGCCGCCGGTGCAGTTGCGCCTGGCCTGAGTGCCGCCTGATGAAAAGAGGGCGGTGCGGCCTGACGCCGCACCGCCCTTGAAGGTGGTCGCGCGACCTTGGATCAAGCGCGACATCGGGGAGGAAACAGGACACCGGCGAACCACCGGCTCCATGACCATCCATATGGGCGCAAAAACCTTGTAAAAGATTAACGATTCCGTGTTTTTCGCCCGACCCCCACAGATTTTTTTCACGAACGGTCGAACGGAGCAGCGAATGACGACTCCCCCGCCGCGCACCGGCCCCCTGGTCGGCCTGAAGGTGCTGGAAATCGGCCACTACATCGCCGGCCCGTTCTGCACCCGTATCCTGGCCGATCTCGGTGCCGAGGTGATCAAGCTCGAACCGCCCGGCGGCGACCCGTTCCGCGGCTGGGGTTCGGCGGTGGACGGCAATTCGGTGTGGTTCAGCATTCACGGCCGAAACAAGCTCTCTGTCACGCTGGACCTGAAGCGCGACCGCGACGTCGCCCTGCGCCTGGCCACCCGCGCCGACGTGCTGGTGGAAAACCTGCGCGCCGGCCAGTTGGAACGCCTGCGCCTGGGCCCGGACCTGCTGCACGCGGCCAACCCGCGACTGGTGATCGCCCGCATCTCCGGCTACGGCCAGGACGGCCCCTATCGCGACAAGCCCGCTTTCGGTGCCATCGGTGAGGCGATGGGCGGGCTGCGCCACCTCACCGGCTATCCGCCGGGCGTCACGGAGCTGCCACCACCCCGCTGCGGCATCTCCATCAGCGACGACCTGGCCGGCCTGTATGCCGCGATCGGCCTGCTCTCCGCCCTCTGGCAGCGGGACGGCGCCGGCACCGGGCGGGGCCGCATCATCGACGTGAACCTGGTGGACAGCGTGTTCAGCCTGATGGAGGGCATGCTGCCGGAATACGCCATGGACGGCCGCATCCGGCAGCCGGTGGGCGCCGCCATCCAGACCGCGGCGCCGACCAACACCTATCCCTGCGCCGACGGCAAGTGGTTGTGCATCGCCGGCAACTCCGACCTGATCTTCGCCCGCCTGATGCAGGCGATCGGCCGGCCGGAACTGGCCACCGATCCCGCCTACCGCACCAACGCCGACCGTTGCGCGCACCGCGACGCCCTGGACGCGGCGATCGCCGCCTGGACGCGCACCCTGCCGGCGCAGGAGGCCGAGGCCCGGCTGGACGCCGCCGAGGTGCCGTGCTCCCGCCTGTTCGACATCGCCGACTGCGCCCAGGATCCGCATTTCCTGGCGCGCAAGGCAGTGCAGCCGGTGGAGGACCCGCTGATCGGCCGCACGCTGCACCCCGGGCCGGTGATCCGGCTGGACGGCGAGGCGCCGGAGTCCGTGGTTTCCTGGCCAGGCCCGGCCGCCGGCGCGCACAACGACTACGTGCTGAACACGCTGCTGCGCCAGGCGAACGGCGGAGCCGCGGCCGGGTAGTCGCCCACGCCCGGATGCCCCCCGGGCGGCCCCATCCCGGACGTATCGGCAGCGTGTTCAGGGCGGGGCCGCCAGCCGGTATCCGGCCCTGCCCGTGCCCCCGCCTTGCACCGCAGCGATCAGAGCCGGGGAGATGCACCCGGCGCGCCCTCGCGTCTGTGCGATCCGCCGCTGAGGCGGGAACTCCTGCACCGGCCTCCATGTTGGGGCTGCGGTAGCCAGACGGCGCCAGGCAGACGCGGGAGACGGAGCGATGGCCGAAGCGGAACCCAAGGGCGTGCAGGTGCAGGTGGCAAACGCCAGGCCGGAGGACGTGGGCAAGGGCGTCGCCCGCCTCAGCCGGAACGTCATGCAGGCGATCAACGTCCGGGAAGGCGATGCCCTGGAAATCGCCGGCCAGCGCCACACCGCCGCCCTGGCCCTGTCGCCCGCGCCGGAGGATGAGGGGCTGGAGATCATCCGCCTGGACGGGCTGCAACGCGCCAATGCCGGGGTGTCCGCCGGCGAGCGTGTCGAGGTCCGGCATGCACAGACGCGTCCCGCAGTGCGGGTGACGATCGCGCCGGCGCAGAAGAATTTGCGGCTGTCCGGCTCCGGCGAGGCACTCCGGCGCACCCTGATCGGCCGCCCGGTGGTCGCCGGCGACGTGATTTCCACCTCGGTCTATCAGCGGCCGGTTGCCCACGGCGACGGCATCCCCGAAGAGGTGCTGCGCCATTTCCTGCAGCAGCAATCCTACGCGCTGCAGGAGATCCGCCTGACCGTGGTCGGCACCAGCCCGCGCGGCATCGTGCGCATCGAGCCCGATACCGAGATCGAGCTGCTGCCCGAATACGCCGAACCCAAGGAAATCCGGCGTGCCGACGTCACTTATGACGACATCGGTGGCCTGGGCGACGCGGTGGACCAGGTGCGGGAAATGGTGGAACTGCCGCTGCGCCACCCCGAACTGTTCCAGCGCCTGGGCATCGACCCGCCCAAGGGCGTGATCCTGCACGGCCCGCCGGGCACCGGCAAAACGCTGCTGGCCAAGGCCGTCGCCAACGAATCGGAAGCCACGTTCTTCAGTATCGCCGGCCCGGAGATCATGGGCAGCCACTACGGGGAGTCGGAGCAGCGGCTGCGCGACATCTTCCAGGAAGCCGGCCGCCGCTCCCCCGCGATCATCTTCATCGACGAGCTCGACAGCATCGCCCCCAAGCGGCAGGAAGTGCGCGGCGAGGTGGAACGCCGCATCGTCGCCCAGTTGCTGACGCTGATGGACGGGCTGGAAGCCCGGCAGAACGTCGTGGTGATCGCCGCGACCAACCGCATCGACGCGCTCGACGAGGCGTTGCGCCGCCCCGGCCGCTTCGACCGCGAGATCGTCATCGGCGTGCCGGACCAGGATGGCCGCCGGCAGGTGCTGGGAATCCACACCCGCGGCATGCCGCTGCATGAGGATGTGGACCTCGATGCGCTGGCCAGCACGACCTACGGCTTCGTCGGCGCCGACCTGGCCGCCCTGGCGCGCGAAGCGGCGATGGACTCGGTGCGCCGTGTCCTGCCGCAGATCAACCTCCGCGACGGCATCGCGCCGGAACTGCTGGCCGACATGCGCGTCTGCGGTGCCGATTTCGAGAATGCGTTGCGGCGCATCCAGCCCTCGGCGCTGCGGGAAATCATGATCCAGGTGCCGAACGTCACCTGGGAGGATGTCGGCGGCCTGCAGGAAACCCGCGAGCAGTTGCGCGACGGCATCGAGCTGCCGCTGAAAAACCCCGACGCCTTCCGCCGGCTCGGCATCCGTCCCGCCAAGGGCTTCCTGCTGTTCGGCCCGCCCGGCACCGGCAAGACGCTGATGGCGAAGGCCGTGGCGCGCGAGGCCAACGCCAACTTCATCGCCACCAAGTCCTCCGACCTGCTGTCGAAGTGGTACGGCGAATCCGAGCAGCAGGTCAGCCGCCTGTTCACGCGCGCGCGCCAGGTGGCGCCGACGGTGATCTTCATCGATGAGATCGACAGCCTGGCGCCCGCGCGCGGTGGCGGCCTGGGCGAGCCCGCGGTGACGGAACGTGTCGTCAACACGATACTCACCGAGATGGACGGGCTGGAGGAACTCCAGGGGGTTGTGATCATCGGCGCCACCAACCGGCCCAACCTGCTGGACCCCGCGCTGCTGCGCCCCGGTCGTTTCGATGAGCTGGTTTACGTGCCGGTGCCCGACGAGTCCGGTCGCCTGCACATTCTGCGCATTCAGACGAAAGGCATGCCGCTGGCCGGCGACGTCGATCTCGCGGCGGTGGCGAGCCGCACCAAGAGCTACACCGGCGCCGACCTGGGCGACGTGGTCCGGCGCGCCGGCCTGCTGGCGTTGCGCCAGGACCTGCAGTCGCAGGAGGTCAGGGCGGTCCACTTCGACCAGGCGCTGCGGGAGACACGCGCTTCCGTAACGCCGGACATGGAGCGCGAGTACGAGGATCTGCGCGGCCACCTGAAACAACAGGGGCCGACACCGCGTCAGCCGATCGGCTTCGCCATCGGGAGCGGCTAAGGCACAACGCGCGGCCGGTGTGCCAGCGACGTTGGCCCTGAGTGCTACCAGCCTTGATTGCTACTGCGGATCGAATACCGGCGCCGGCTGCACCGGCGCGTCCGGCAGGTCGGGTGTGGCGTAGCGCAGGAAGCTCTCGGGCAGTGCACCGCCCCAGTACACACCCCCGCCCCGCTCCGCCTCGTTCCAGCGGACCGGCTCGAAGTCGGGCGCCAGAACCAGGAAGCTGCCGGAATACACCTCGATCCGGTTGCCGCCAGGCTCGTAGCTGTACAGGTAGAACCCCTGGGAATTGTTGTGCTTCGCCGGCCCGGCCTCGATGAAAATGCCGTTCTCCCGCAGCACGTCGGCGGCGCGCAGCACGTCCGCCTGCTCGTCCACCCACATGGCGAAGTGGTGCAGCCGCCCGGCCCCGCCCTTCACGTCCAGCACATAGGCGATCTGGTGGTGCAGCGGCGAGGGGCTGAGCCAGGAGCCGATCTCGGTGGCGCCGTTGTCGAACACCACCTGCTCGTGCAGCGCCATCCCCAGCAGCGACTCCGCGAAGGCCCGGTTGGCCGCCACGTCGCGACACAGCAGCGCCAGGTGATCGATCCGCCGTACCCCGACCCCGCGCGCGGGGTAACGCGACGGCAGGTTCTTCAGGGCCGATCGCGTGGTCTCGGTCGGGTGATAGCGCTGCTCTTCGAAATACACCTCCATCCGGTGACCGTCCGGGTCGTGGAAGCGATAGGACGGGCCGCGGCCATAATCCCCGTTGCCCCAGCCGTCGCCGAAACCGGCAGCCGCGAGTGCCCCGGCCCGCCGCTGCAGGGCCGCCGGGCTGTCGGCACGCCAGGCGATCGTGCCCACCCCGGGTTGCGGCGCCGCGCTCAGTTTCAGCGTCGCCGCGGCGTGGTCGCCGTAGCCCCGCAACCAGGCGGTGCCGGGCTCCTGATGCGCCACTTCCATGCCCAGTACGTCGCGGAAGAACCACAGGCTCTGGTCCAGCCTTGGCGTCAGCAGCTCCACCGCGCCAAGATGGGCAATGTCGTGCAGCCGGTCGTCATGTCCTGTCATTTCCCGCCCCCGCCGGATAGCCGCGGCAGAATGGCCGGCGGGGGCGAGGCGGCGCGTTGATCTGCATCAAAACACCAACGCGGCGGGGCGGAACCAAGCTGGGGCGACGATATTCGGCTGCTCGCGCAAGCGTGCAACGGTACGGCTGGACCTCACGATTTCCCCCGCCTACCTCTGCAAAGGCAGATGGCAAACCGGAAGGATCACGCGAACATGGCAAGCGCGGATGATGCGAGGGGCACGATGGAAGACGCCACGGCGCAGATCGCCCGCCTGCGTGAGCAGGTGGAGATGCTGATGAAGGAGCGTGTCACGCCCGCCCTGGCGGATGCGGCGGGCCGAGCGGAGAATGCGGTGTACGGCGCGGCCGGCACGGTGCGCGAGCAGGCCGACGCCCTGTCGGGGCGGGTCCGCAACCAGCCGATGGCCGCCGTGGTGATTGCCGCGGCGATCGGGTTCATCCTGGGTCGGGCGACGCGCTGATCGATGCGAACCCTCCGCCTCGCGCGGATCGCAGCCGAAGCGGAGGGCCTGCGCCTGCGGCGCATGGCACAGAGAACCGCGGTCCGGCTGGCGATCGGGCTGATCGCGCTGTTTTTCCTGTGCTGCGCGTTCGCCATCTTTCATGTCGGCGTCTGGTTCTGGCTGCGCGACGCGGTCGGATGGAAGGCCCAGACCACGGGCCTGGCGATGGCCGGCTTCGACTTCGTCATTGCCCTGGTGCTGATCGTGGTCGTCGCCCTTTCCTCTCCCGGACGGGTGGAGCGGGAAGCCCTGGAGGTACGCCATCGCGCCTGGGAAAACGCCACCCACAGCATCGCCTTTTCGGCTGCGATGATCCCGGTCCTGCGGATGGTCGTCGGACTGATGCGGCGGGCGCGCGGGAAGTAGGACCGCACGCCGAATGCGGCGGCCGGTCCTGTTCATGTTCTGGTAACGCCCTGCGGTTACGCCCGCGGCGGACTGGTGCCGCCTGTTGCTTGGTGGTACGCAGCGCCCGCGTCACAGACAATCCGGAGCCCCAGCATGGCCGCGATCGCTGACATCATCGCCCGTGAGATTCTCGACAGTCGTGGCAACCCGACGGTCGAGGTGGATGTGGTGCTGGAGAGCGGCGCCACAGGTCGCGCCGCCGTGCCGTCCGGCGCCTCCACCGGCGTGCATGAGGCAGTTGAACTGCGGGACAATGATGCCGGCCGCTACGGCGGCAAGGGCGTGCAGCAGGCGGTCGCCAACGTGCAGGGCGAGATCCTGGAGGAGATCGCCGGCCTGGAAGCTGCCGACCAGGTGCGCATCGACAACGTGCTGATCGACCTCGACGGCACCGCCAACAAGGCCAGGCTGGGCGCCAATGCCATTCTGGCGGTGTCGCTCGCCGTGGCGAAGGCGGCCGCGGCCGATCTGGATCTGCCGCTGTACCGCTATGTCGGCGGCGTGTATGCGCGCACCCTGCCGGTGCCGATGATGAACATCGTCAACGGCGGCAAGCACGCCGACAATCCGATCGACATCCAGGAGTTCATGATCCAGCCCGTCGGTGCCGGCACGCTGGCCGACGCGGTGCGCATGGGGTCCGAGATCTTCCACGCCCTGCGCAAGGGCCTGCACGACGCCGGCCACAGCATCAATGTGGGTGACGAGGGCGGCTTCGCGCCCAACCTGAAATCCGCCGACGAGGCGCTGGGCTTCATGACCAAGGCCTGCGAGACGGCCGGCTACCGCCCGGGGGAGGACGTCGCCTTCGCGCTCGATCCGGCCTCCAGCGAATTCTACCAGAACGGCAAATACGTGCTGGCCGGCGAGGGCAAGACGCTCGATGCCGAGGGGATGGTGCGGTACTACGAGGGGCTGGTCGCCCGCTACCCGATCATCTCCATCGAGGACGGTTGCGCCGAGGACGACTGGGAAGGCTGGAAGCTGATGACCGCCACCCTGGGCGACAGGATCCAGATCGTCGGAGACGACATCTTCGTCACCAACCCCGAGCGTCTGCGCCGCGGCCTGGAGGAAGGCAGCGCCAACGCCATCCTGATCAAGGTGAATCAGATCGGCACACTGACCGAGACGCTGGAGACGGTGGAACTCGCCCATCGCGCCGGCTGGCGCTGCGTGATGAGCCACCGCTCGGGCGAGACTGAGGACGCCACAATCGCCGACCTGGCCGTTGCGACCAATTGCGGGCAGATCAAGACCGGCAGCCTGGCGCGCAGCGACCGCACGGCGAAGTACAACCAACTGATCCGCATCGAGGAACTGCTGGGACCCGCCGCACGCTTCGCCGGTCGCACGATCCGGCGCTGAACAATCGGGGCCGGCCTAGGCCCCCAGGACCTCGATCGCGTCACCGACGCCGAAGCGGCCGCCCTCGACTACCTCGGCGTAAACACCAAGGTCGATGTGGCCGTAGAGGGAGCGGAGTTCCGCCACAGGGTCGGCATCGCGTTCGGCGGTCTGGGGGTTCACCTCGGTGGCGGGGCAACGGGGGATACCCTTTGTGATACGCAAAACCGCCCCACCCACCTGAAATTCCTGGCCGGTCCAGGACCGCTCGGCCCAGGCCGGGGCACCGCTGAACCAGATATTGGCGCGGAACCGGCGCCGGTGGCGGCGGGCGCCGACCTTTGCCTCGTAGTCGCGCAGGCTGGCCAGGTTGATCAGGCTGATCACCTGCCTGCGGGAGTCGCTGAAGCTGTGTCCCGGCACGTGGTGAAAGCGTGGCACGCCGCGGGCCGCGTCGCCCAGGTAATCGGTCAGGAAGGCGCCGATCCGCTCCCGCCCGACCTCAGTCAGCGCGTTCTCCACCACCGAACCGCCATCCGGGGCACGGATCGCCAGCATGCCGCTGCGCGGCTCGAAGAAGGAAAACAGCGCCGCAGCCCTGGCATCCTTCATCTGGCACATGAAATGCGTCTTCTGCAGCCAAGCGGGCGCGGCCGGGTCGAACGGCGCATCCCCCTGCGCCAGCGCGAAGGCGCGGTCCCACGGTATGCAGCCGCCGGCCTCGACTTCGGCGGTCTCCAGGGCTTCCGCGGTGAGCCCCTTCACGGGATAGCGGTAGAGATACTCGATACGCATACGACACCCCCTTGAGTCGCAGTCTGCGCTTTCCCACCTTTCGGAGCAAAGGTCACAATTCCGTTGCCTCAACAGGGGCGGAGTCCGGACCAGTCGCCTACGCACAGGGACAAGAGACATGGACATCGAGAAATTCACCGAGCGCGCCCGCGGCTTCCTGCAGGCCGCCGGAACCATCGCCATCCGCGAATTCCACCAGCAGATCACGCCGCAGCACCTGTTGAAGGCGTTGCTGGATGATGAGGAAGGCGCCGCGGCCGGCCTGATCCGCACCGCCGGCGGGGACCCGAAGATGGCGCTGACCGCGGTGGAGGCCGAAATCGCCAACCAGCCGAAGGTGAAGGGTTCCGGCGCCGGCCAGCCCAACATCACGCCGGACCTGGTGCGGGTGCTGGACGCGGCGCAGCAGGCGGCCAACAAGGCCGGTGACGAGTACGTGGCGCAGGATCGGTTGCTGGTGGCGCTGGCTGCCTCCGACACCCCGGCGGCGCGGGCGCTGCGCCAGTGCGGTGCCACCCCGCAGGCGCTGGAGAAGGCGGTGGCCGATATCCGCAAGGGCCGCAAGGTGGATTCCGCCAATGCCGAAGCCACGTTCGACGCGCTGAAGAAGTATGCGCGCGACGTCACGGCCCTGGCCCGCGAAGGCAAGCTGGATCCGGTGATCGGCCGTGACGAGGAGATCCGCCGCGCCATCCAGGTGCTGGCCCGCCGCACCAAGAACAACCCGGTGCTGATTGGCGAGCCCGGCGTGGGCAAGACCGCCATCGTCGAGGGCCTGGCGCTGCGTATCGTCAACGGCGACGTGCCGGAGGCGCTGAAGAACAAGAAGCTGCTGTCGCTGGACCTGGGCGCCATGGTCGCCGGCGCGAAGTACCGCGGCGAGTTCGAGGAGCGGCTGAAGGCGGTGCTGAAGGAGATCGAGTCCGCCCAGGGCGAGATCGTCCTGTTCATCGACGAGATGCACACGCTGGTGGGCGCCGGCCGTGCGGATGGCGCAATGGACGCGTCCAACCTGATCAAGCCGGAACTGGCGCGCGGCACGCTGCACTGCATCGGCGCCACCACGCTGGACGAGTACCGCAAGCACGTGGAGAAGGACGCCGCCCTGGCGCGCCGCTTCCAGCCGGTGTTCGTGGGCGAGCCGTCCGTCGAGGACACGATCAGCATCCTGCGCGGCATCAAGGAGAAGTACGAGCTGCACCACGGCGTGCGCATCACCGACGGCGCGCTGGTGGCCGCGGCCACGCTGTCCAACCGCTACATCACCGACCGGTTCCTGCCCGACAAGGCGATCGACCTGGTCGATGAGTCGGCCAGCCGCCTGCGCATGCAGGTGGACAGCAAGCCGGAGGAGCTGGACGAGCTCGACCGCCGCGTCATCCAGTTGAAGATCGAGCGCGAGGCGCTGCGCAAGGAAAGCGATCCGGCGTCGCAGGACCGGCTGCAGAAGCTGGAGAAGGACCTGGCGGAGCTGGAGGACCAGTCCAACGCCATGACCGCCGCCTGGCAGTCCGAGAAGGAGCAGGTGCAGGAAACCCAGAAGCTGAAGGAGCAACTGGACCAGGCGCGCAGCGATGTGGAGGTGGCGCAGCGCCGCGGCGACCTGGCGCGGGCGTCGGAGCTGAAATACGGCGTGATCCCCGACCTGGAGAAGCGGCTGGAGCAGTCGTCCGACGGCAAGCTGGTGAACGAGGCGGTGACCGAGGAAGGCATCGCCGCGGTGGTTTCGCGCTGGACCGGCATTCCGGTGGACAAGATGCTGGAGGGCGAGCGCGCCAAGCTGCTGCGCATGGAAGAGGAGCTGCGCAAGCGGGTCATCGGCCAGGACGACGCGCTGCGGGCGGTGGCGAACGCGGTGCGGCGCGCGCGGGCGGGGCTGCAGGACCCGAACCGGCCGATCGGTTCGTTCCTGTTCCTGGGTCCGACCGGCGTCGGCAAGACGGAGCTGACCAAGGCGCTGGCCGGGTTCCTGTTCGACGACGACCGGGCGATGGTGCGCATCGACATGAGCGAGTTCATGGAGAAGCACAGCGTCTCCCGCCTGATCGGCGCGCCTCCGGGCTATGTCGGCTATGACGAAGGCGGTGTGCTGACCGAGGCGGTGCGGCGCCGGCCATACCAGGTGATCCTGTTCGACGAGGTCGAAAAGGCGCACGAGGACGTGTTCAACGTGCTGCTGCAGGTGCTGGACGACGGTCGCCTGACCGACGGCCAGGGCCGCACGGTGGACTTCAAGAACACCATCATCGTGCTGACCAGTAACATGGGCAGCGACATCCTGGCGGCACAGCCGGAAGGCGAGCCGACGGCGATGGTGCAGGGCCCGGTGATGCAGGTGGTGCGGGCGCACTTCCGGCCGGAGTTCCTGAACCGGCTGGATGAGATCATCCTGTTCCGTCGCCTGCAGCGCAGCGACATGGCGAGCATCGTGCAGATCCAGTTGGAGCACCTGCGCAAGCTGCTGGAGGACCGCAAGATCGGGCTGGGTCTGGATCGGAGCGCGGTGGAGTGGCTGGCGAACGAAGGCTACGACAGCACCTATGGCGCCCGGCCGCTGAAGCGGGTGATCCAGCGCAACCTGCAGAACCCGCTGGCGCAGATGATCCTGGAAGGCACCGTGAAGGAGGGCGAGACGGTGCACATCTCCGCCGGTCCGGAAGGGCTGCAGATCAACGGCCAGTTGGCCGAAGCGGCGTAACGCTGGTTGGGGGTTCGGCCGAGATGGCCGGGCCCCCAACGGCTATCTGGGATGGCGAGATGAGCGATGGTATTCTCCGTCACGCCGAAGGAGGCCAGACAATGCATACCGTCCAGATCTCAGAAAGAGTCAAAGAAGTGATCGAACGCCACGTGGCCGAAGGCGCAGCCGGCAGCGAGGCGGAGTTTCTGGAGGCGGCGGTTCGGTATTATTCGGATGAAATCGCCGAGGATGATACCGATGCATTGCTCGCGGCGGCGCAGGAAGGGATCGAGGCAAGCGCGCGGGGGGATTTTGTGACCATCAACACCCCTGAGGAGCAAGAAGCTGTCTGGGGCCGCATCTGGAACCGCGCGATGGAACTCGCGGCAGAGATCCGTGCTGGACAAGGGCCGCAAGACACGGACGCATCTCGTTAACTCGGGTGCAATGGCCTCGTATAGACTTACTGCACCTGCGCAGGAGCAGGTCGAAGAGATCTTGGCCCGGAGTGCCGCGGATTACGGGGAAGAGCGAGCCAGAAACTACGCAACGCTACTGGCAACCGCGATGTCGGATCTGGCTTCATCTTCGCGGCCTCTTGGGGCGCGCCGGATAAGTCGAAACCCGGATATATGGGCTTACGATCTCCGGTATTCCCGCAACCGGCTACCGCGAGACCGGAGGGTTCGCAATCCTTGGCACAAGGTGATCTACTGGGAACTGCCGGAAGGCGGCGTAGAAATACTGGCAGTCGTTGGACGTTCATACCCCTCCCGCCGGGCGGCGCGGGAGGGTCTACGCCCTGACTAAGAACGGCCTTGGCGATGCGCGATGGACTACGCCCGCAACCCGCCCTGCCGCTCGATGAACGCCGCGATCTCCGCCACGCCTTTGCCGGCGCGGATGTTGGCGAACACGAAGGGGCGGTCGCCGCGCATGCGTTTGGCGTCGCGGTCCATCACCTCCAGGCTGGCGCCGACGAACGGGGCGAGGTCGATCTTGTTGATCACCAGCAGATCGCTGCGGGTGATGCCCGGGCCGCCCTTGCGCGGGATCTTGTCGCCGGCGGACACGTCGATGACGTAGATCGTCAGGTCGGCGAGTTCCGGGCTGAACGTGGCGGCCAGGTTGTCGCCGCCGCTTTCGATCAGGACCAGGTCCAGCGCGGGAAACCGCCGCTGCATCTCGGCGACGCCGGCCAGGTTGATGGACGCGTCCTCACGGATGGCGGTATGCGGGCAGCCGCCGGTTTCGATGCCCATGATACGGTCGGGCGTCAGGGAGCCGGCGCGGGTGAGGAACTCCGCGTCTTCCTTGGTGTAGATGTCGTTGGTGATCGCAGCGATGTCGTAGCTGCGGCGTGAAGTGCTTGCACAGCGCGTCCATCAGCGCGGTCTTGCCGGTGCCGACCGGGCCACCGACGCCAACGCGCAGAGGGCCATGGGATGATTTCGTCATGAACGGAACAGCCTTGTGTACTGGGTTTCGTGCCGCATCGCGGCGAGGTCGGCGCGGAACACGCAGCCGCCGATATCGTCCAGCGCCGCATCCCGCGTCTGTTCGGCGACATGCACGATGGTGGGCTCCATCGCGGCCAGCACGCGCAGGCCGGCGGTCTGGCCGAGCGGAACGAGACGGACTGCGGCGGAGATAAGGTTGCTGGTGAAAGCATGCAGGTAGGAGAGCGTCGTGTCGTCCTCGTCGATGTGGTTGGCGCCGGCGAAAGCACCCACTGCAACCGCGTAGGTAACGCGCTGCGGCAGTAGCAGGGGTGACCATGTGGTTGCGGCTGTTACGAAGGCGCTGCCCTGGTCCAACGCCTCGGCCTGGCGTTCGCGCGACGGCATCGCGGCGGCGGCGAGTTCGGCGATTTCTTCCAGGTCATGCGGTACGTTTGCGGCGCGGTGGGCGTGGCGCAGCAGGATCGCATCGGTGCGGCCGGCGCCGTGGGTCAGGGTGTCGGCCAGCCAGGCGTGCAGGCTGGCGGTGTCGGTGACGTCACGCGCTTCGACCGCCCATTCCAGGCCGTGCGAGTAGGCATAGGCGCCGGTCGGAAAGGCCGGGGACAGCCAGGCCAGCAGGCGCAGGAGGGCGGAACGGTCCCGAGGTCGCAGGTGCGAAGCCTGCCCCTCCCCTAGTGGGAGGGAGCTGGCGGGAGCTGGCGTCCGTGCGAGAGCCGCGGCAGCAGGGGCTGTCACGGACACGCCGTCCCCGCGCTCTGCTCCCGCACGGCCAGGGGGCGTCGCTGCCCTTGCGGCATCGTCACTCATGGTCGTGGTCGCCGTGGTGGTGGTGATGGTGCCCCCCGCCGGCATAGGCCCCGGCTTCCGGATCGAACGGGGCGTCGATCGCCTCCACGTGGCCGCCCAGGCCCTCCACCATTTCCGCGATCACATGGTCGGCGCGGATGCGGATACGGTCGTCCAGCACCTGCACCGGCAGATGGCGGTTGCCCAGGTGCCAGGCGATGCGCACCAGTTCTCCGTCCCCATGCGCGTGGATCTCCAGCAACGGTTCGGGTCTGGCGCAGACACGCACAACGCCGCCGTCCACCACCAGCCCATCGCCATCGCGCAATCGGACCGCCTGTGGCAGATCCAGCAGCAGGTCTGCCCCGCGCTGGGTGTGCAGCACGATGCGGCGGCGGAAGCGCTGGTCGAAGTCCAGCAGCACCCGATCGACTTCGGCCGCCGCGTCCCACCGGCCCGCCGGCAACACCTGTGTCGTGCGCATCAGAACAGGAAATACCGCTGCGCCATCGGCAGTTCCGCCGCGGGTTCGCAGGTCAGCAGCACGCCATCGGCGCGGACTTCGTAGGTTTCCGGATCGATCTCGATCACCGGCGTTGCATCATTGTGGATCATCGACTTCTTGCCGATCCCACCACGCGTGTTGCGCACTGCCACCAGCCGGCGCTGCAGCTTCAGCGCGTCACCCAGCCCCGCCTCCAGCGCCGCGTGCGAGACGAAGTTGACGCAGTTCTCCACAATCGAACGGCCGAACGCGCCGAACATCGGGCGGTAATGCACCGGCTGCGGTGTCGGGATGGATGCGTTGGGGTCACCCATCGCCGCCCAGGCGATCGCGCCGCCCTTGATCACCAGGTCCGGCTTCACCCCGAAGAATGCCGGTGACCACAGCACCAGGTCGGCCAGCTTTCCCATTTCGATCGAGCCGACCTCCTCCGCCATGCCCTGCGCGATGGCCGAGTTGATGGTGTATTTCGCAATATAGCGCTTCACCCGCGCATTGTCCGCCGCACCGTCACCCGGCAAAGATCCACGCTGCACCTTCATCTTGTGCGCGGTCTGCCAGGTACGCAGGATCACCTCGCCCACGCGCCCCATCGCCTGGCTGTCGGAGGCGATCATCGACAGCGCGCCCATGTCGTGCAGGATGTCCTCCGCCGCGATGGTTTCCTTGCGGATGCGACTTTCCGCGAAGGCCACGTCTTCCGGGATGGCGCTGTCCAGGTGATGGCACACCATCAGCATGTCGAGATGCTCGTCCAGCGTGTTCACCGTGTAGGGACGCGTCGGGTTGGTGGAGCTGGGCAGCACGTTCGGCAGCCCCGCCACGCGCATGATGTCCGGTGCATGGCCGCCACCGGCGCCCTCGGTGTGATAGGCGTGGATGGTGCGGCCCTTGAATGCGGCGATGGTATCCTCGACGAAGCCGGATTCGTTCAGCGTGTCGGTGTGGATCATCACCTGCACGTCGTAGCGGTCGGCAACCGACAGGCAGTTGTCGATGGCCGCGGGCGTGGTGCCCCAGTCCTCGTGCAGTTTCAGGCAGGCGGCGCCGGCGCGGACCATTTCCTCCAAAGCGGCCGGACGGGCAGAGTTTCCCTTGCCGGCGAAAGCGAGGTTCACCGGCAACCCTTCCGCGGCCTGCAACATGCGCGCGATGTGCCACGCGCCCGGCGTGCAGGTGGTCGCCGCCGTGCCGGTGGCCGGGCCGGTGCCGCCGCCGACCATGGTGGTGATGCCGGAGGCGATTGCCTCCTCCACCTGCTGCGGACAGATGAAATGGATATGCCCGTCGATGCCGCCGGCAGTCAGGATCTTGCCTTCGCCCGCGATCACCTCGGTGCCGGGGCCGATGATGATATCGACGTTCGGCTGCACATCCGGATTGCCCGCCTTGCCGATGGCGGCGATGCGGCCGTTGGTGATGGCGACATCGGCCTTCACGATGCCCCAGTGATCGACGATCAGCGCGTTGGTGATCACCGTGTCCACCGCGCCCTCGGCCTGCGACGCCTGCGACTGGCCCATGCCGTCGCGGATCACCTTGCCGCCGCCGAACTTCACCTCGTCACCGTAGCTGGTCAGGTCGCGTTCCACTTCCACGAACAGTTCGGTGTCGGCCAGGCGGACTCGGTCGCCGGTGGTGGGGCCGAACATGTCGGCATAGGCCTGGCGGGAAATACGGGCCATCAGTCGAGTGCTCCCATCACGCTGCCGCGGAATCCCTGCACGATCCGCTTGCCGCGATACGGCACCAGCGTCACGTCGCGGGTCTGCCCGGGCTCGAAGCGCACCGCGGTGCCGGCGGCGACATCCAGGCGCTGGCCTCGCGCCGCGTCGCGATCGAACGACAAGGCAGGGTTGGCTTCGGCGAAGTGGTAGTGGCTGCCGACCTGCACCGGGCGGTCGCCGGTATTGGCCACGGTCAGCGTGGTGCGCGGCAGGCCTGCGTTGAGTTCAATGTCGCCGGCGGCGGCGATGATTTCTCCAGGAACCATGTTGTCCTCGTCACTGGACTCTCCCGCCGGCGGGAGAGAAGGGCTGTTCAGCGGATCGGCTCGTGCACGGTGACCAGCTTGGTGCCGTCCGGGAAGGTGGCTTCCACCTGCACGTCGTGGATCATCTCGGCGATGCCGTCCATGACCTGGTCCCGCGTCAGCACCTTGGCGCCGGCCTCCATCAGGTCGGCGACACTGCGCCCGTCGCGTGCGCCTTCCACCACGAAATCCGTGATCAGGGCGACAGCTTCCGGGTGGTTCAGCTTCACGCCGCGTTCCAGGCGACGGCGCGCGACCATGGCCGCCATGCTGATCAGCAGCTTGTCCTTTTCGCGCGGGGTCAGATTCATGCGGAGGATTCCTTTGCGTATCGCTCTGTCGTCAGCATAGCCACACGCGCGGCAACGGCCGAGCGTCGCGCAGGGCGTGAAGCGCTGCAACGACGGCGCGACGAAGAGACGCGGCGTTGGCCGCAAGAAGACGTGCCACCAGCATGCCGTCCCAGGCACTGACACCGTGTTCACCCTCGGCATCGGCCAGGGCTGTGCGCACCCCGTCCAGCCGGTGTTCGGCATCCGGCGCGACGTGCAAGACCGTGGCGATGGCGCGGGCGTTCCCGGCGACCGGCCTGCGCTGCAGGACCGCATCCACCGCGCCGTCCAGGCGCACCGCATCGTGCAGCACCAGGCGGCCACCGCGGCGCACGCGGATCAGGTCACGCAACCACGCCTGCTGCACACGCTCGCCCATCGCGGCGCGGCCGAACACCAGGGTTTCCACCCCGGTGAAAACCGCGGTCTCCGCCAGAACTCACGTCCAGCCGGCGGTCCATTGCGCAGCGGTCGAACAGGATCGTCTCCTGCGGCAGCCACTCCGCCACGGCGTCCTCGGCCACCGTAATGGACGTCTGCACCCGCGACGGCGCACTGCCGACTGACGCACGGTAGAACCGTTCGGCGGCCTGCGCCGCGATGGTCGCACGCGCGCCTGGTTGCAGGTCGAAGGCATTGCCCAACTGGTCACCGCCAACCACGCCACCCGAGGTGTTCAGCGTCACCACGTCAGCCCAGCCGTCCACCACCGGCCGCGGCAGGCGCGCCTTCAGGCAGCCGGCCTGGCGCAGCCCATCCAGCACCGTGGCCGCACCGCGCCGCTTCAGCGACACGTGCAGTTCGCCGCGGGCGCGCTGAAGCGCTGACTGGTCAGACGGACAGCCGGCGTCGTACATCCGCTTCGTCAAGCTCGTCACGAGGCCCTTCCAGCACGATCTCGCCGCGATCCATTACGGCGATGGTCTGGGCCAGCTCCTGCGCGAAGTCAAAGTATTGCTCCACCAGCAGGATGGCGATATCCCCCCGCCCCCGCAGCAGCGCAATCACCCTCCCGATATCCTTGATGATGCTCGGCTGGATGCCCTCGGTCGGCTCGTCCAGCACCAGCAGGCGCGGCTGCATCACCAGGGCCCGCGCGATCGCCAGTTGCTGCTGCTGCCCGCCGGACAGGTCGCCGCCGCGCCGGCGCAGCATGGTCTTCAACACCGGGAACAACTCGTACACGTCGTCCGGCACGCGCCGCTTGCCGCGCGGCAGCACCGCGAAGCCGGTTTCCAGGTTCTCCTTCACCGTCAGCAGCGGGAAGATGTCGCGCCCCTGCGGCACCCAGGCGATGCCGCGCCGTGCCCGCTCGTAGGTCGGCATGCGGGAGATTTCCGTGCCTTCCCAGCGGATCTCGCCCCGTGTGATTGGGTGTGCGCCGACGATCGCCCGCAGCAGCGATGTCTTGCCCACGCCATTGCGGCCGAGCAGACAGGTAACGCTGCCGGGCTGGGCGGTGATGGAGACCTGGCGCAGGGCGATGGCGGCGCCGTAGTGCAGATCGAGGTCGGTTACTTGCAGCATCGGTGTGTTCCGTTCAGCGCCCCAGATAAACTTCGACCACGCGCGGATCGGCGCTGACATGGTCGATCGAGCCTTCCGACAGGACGGAGCCCTCGTGCAGCACCGTCACCTTCACATCCAGCGCCCGCACGAAGGCCATGTCGTGCTCCACGACCACCACGCTGCGGGTACGGTTGATGTCACGCAGCAGCGCGGCGGTCTGTTCGGTTTCCGCGTCCGTCATGCCGGCCACCGGCTCGTCCACCAGCAGCAGTTGCGGTTCCTGCGCCAGCAGCATGCCGATCTCCAGCCACTGCTTCTGCCCGTGCGACAGGTCGGCCGCCAGGCGGTTGCGGTGAGCGGTCAGGCGGATGGTGGCCAGGATCTCCTCGACGCGCCGCCGCTCGCTGGCGGTTTCACGGGCGAACAGGGTGAAGCGCGGGCGACGGTCCTCGGCCAACGACAGCAGCAGGTTGTCCCAGACCGAGTGTGATTCGAACACCGTCGGCTTCTGGAACTTGCGGCCGATGCCCAGGGAGGCGATGGCCGGCTCGTCCATCCGCGTCAGGTCGGTGTCCGCGCCGAAGATCACGCGGCCTTCGTCGGGCCGGGTCTTGCCGGTGATCACGTCCATCATCGTGGTCTTGCCGGCGCCGTTGGGGCCGATCACCGCGCGCATCTCGCCCGGTTCCAGGACCAGCGACAGCGCGTTCAATGCGCGGAACCCATCGAAGCTGACGGTGACACCGTCCAGGTAAAGCAGTGTGCCGGCCTCGGTCATCCCGTTACCTCCTGCGCTTCGCCGACCGGGGTGTCGGGCTCCGGCTCGGGTGGCGCCAGCCGCGTGCGCGGGGCGAACAGGCCCATGAGTCCGCGCGGCAACAGCAGCGTCGTGCCGATGAACAAGGCGCCCAGGGCGTACAGCCACACCTCCGGAAGCGCGCTGGTGAACCAGGTCTTGCCCAGGTTCACCAGCAGGGCCCCGATGATGGCGCCCACCAGCGTGCCGCGTCCGCCCACCGCGACCCAGATCACCGCCTCGATCGAATTCGCGGGGGAGAATTCGCTCGGATTGATGATGCCGATCTGCGGCACGTACAACGCGCCGCCAATGCCGGCCATCATCGCCGACAGCACGAACACCACCAGCAGGTAGGATTCCGGGCGGTAGCCCAGGAACCGCGTGCGCGATTCGGCATCGCGGACCGCGACCAGCACCTTGCCGAAGCGCGATCGCACGATGAAGCGGGCCAGCAGGTACTGAAGACACACGAACAGGGCCGACAGCACCATCAGGCCGCAGCGGGTGGAGTCCGCATGGATCGGGAAACCAACGATGTCCTTGAAGTCGGTCATCCCGTTATTGCCGCCGAATCCCATGTCGTTGCGGAAGAACGCCAGCATCAGCGCGAAGGTCAGCGCCTGGGTGATGATCGACAGGTACACGCCGGTCACGCGGGAGCGGAACGCCAGCCAGCCGAACACCAGCGCCAGCAGACCGGGCACCACGACCACCATGATCATCGCCACAGGAAACCAGTCCATGCCGTACCAGTACCAGGGCAGATGTTTCCAACCCAGGAACACCATGAAGTCGGGCAGGACCGGATTGGCATAAACGCCGCGGGCGCCGATCTCGCGCATCAGGTACATGCCCATGGCGTAGCCACCCAGGGCGAAGAACGCGGCATGGCCCAGCGACAGGATGCCGCCGAAACCCCAGACCAGATCGACCGCCAGCGCCAGCATGGCGTAGCACAGATACTTTCCGGTCAGGCCGACGGCATAGGTCGGCACGTGCAGCGGCGAGCCGGGTGGCGTGAACATGTTCAGTGCCGCCATCACCAGAGCGCCGCCAAGCAACAGGGCCACGGTGATGGTTGCGGTTCTATCGAGTTTCATCGTGATGCCGTCCACACCGGGGTGAGTTCTGTCCAGCGGCAATGTTGCACGGTGCTCATGCCTCCACCGCCCGTCCCTTGAGCGGGAACATGCCGCGGGGTCGGCGCTGGATGTACAGGATCAGCAGCACCAGTACGACGATCTTGCCCAGCACCGCGCCGGCGAACGGCTCCAGGAACTTGTTGACGATCCCCAGCGTCAGCGCGGCGACGGTGGTGCCCCACAGATTGCCGACACCGCCGAACACCACCACCATGAAACTGTCGACGATGTAGTTCTGCCCCAGGTTGGGCGAGACGTTGTCGATCTGGCTCAGCGCCACGCCGGCAATGCCCGCCACGCCGGAGCCAAGGCCGAAGGTCAGCGCATCGATCCACGGCGTGCGGATGCCCATCGCCGACGCCATGCGGCGGTTCTGCGTCACCGCCCGCATGCGCAGCCCCAGCGAGGTGTAGCGCAGTGCCGCCATCAGCGCCGCCAGCACCAGCGCCGCGAACAGGATGATGTACATCCGGTTCCAGGTCAGCGTGAGACCGCCCAGGTGCAGATCGCCGCTCATCCACCAGGGCGTGTCCACATCGCGGTTGGTCGGGCCGAAGATCGAACGCACCGCCTGCTGCAGGACCAGCGACAGGCCCCAGGTCGCCAGCAGCGTCTCCAGCGGCCGGCCATACAGCCAGCGGATCAGCGTGCGTTCGATGACGATGCCGATCAGCCCGGCCACCAGGAACGCCATCGGCACCGCGACAAACAGGTTGCCGGCATAGAACTGCGGCGCGACCTGGTGCATCACCTGCTGCACGACATAGGTCACGTAGGCGCCGATCATCACCATCTCGCCATGCGCCATGTTGATCACGCCCATGACGCCGAAGGTGATCGCCAGGCCGGCCGCGGCCAGCAGCAGCACGGACCCCAGGCTCAGCCCGTAATAGACGCTCTGCAGGATGCTCCACAGTTCCAGGGTCCGGTCGATCGACTCCATCGCCGAGTCAGCGGCCGCGGCAACCGCCGGCGGCTGCCCGGAGAGCGATGCCAGGATCCCGCGCGCCTTCAGGTCGCCGCGCGCACGCAGCACCGCGACGGCGGCGAGCCGGTCCTTGACGCTCGCGTCCTCCGAAAACAGCAGCGCCGCGGCCCGCGCCTGCTGCATCTGCTGCTTCACGCCAGGGTCGGGTTCCCGGGCGATCGCCTTGTCCAGGTTTTCCAGTGCGGCCGGGTCGTGCGAGTTGAACACCGCTTCCGCGGCGGCCAGACGGCTCGCGGGATCGGTCGAGAACAGCCGCAAGGTGCCCAGTGCGGCGTTGATCGCGCCACTCACCACCAGGCTGGTGCGCACCTTCTTCAGTCCGCTCGACATGATGTCGGACGGCTTGCCGCTGGCCGCCTCGACGAAGCCTTTGTCCGTCTTGATGTACAGCGTGTGACCGGCACCGACGTACAGGTCGCCGTTCTTCAGCGCGCTGATGATCGGCAGCGCACGCGGATCGCCGGACGCGGCAAGTTCGGTCACGCCGGTGCGCATCTTCATGTAGTTGCCGGAGCCGATCAGGCCCAGGGCGGCATCCGCCTGTCCCTGCGCCCGGGCACCGACCGGGGCGAGCACCAGCAGCGCAAGCAGCAGGCAGGCCAGCAGGCGGTTCATCACAGCAATCTTTTCGACAGAGAAGCGACGGGGGCGGCCGGGGAGGAAACGGCCGCCCCCAGGTGTCTGACAGCCGGGAGCGGCGACCGTCAGGCCTTCTTACCGGATGTGCACTTTCCGGATTTCACGTTGAACGCGCCGCAGCTCAGCGGCGGCCGCCAGTCGCCGATCAGGTCGGCGGTGGCCGGGATGTACGGCGACCATTCCTGCGCCACCAGCAGGCCCGGGGTCTCCGACACGATGTTGAACTGGCCGTTGCCCTGGATCTCGCCCATCAGCACCGGCTTGGTGATGTGGTGGTTCGGCATCAGCGCCGAGTAGCCGCCGGACAGGTTGGGCACGGCAACACCGATCAGCGCGTCGATCACCTTGTCGGGGTCGGTGGTGCCGGCCTTCTCCACGCCCTTCACCCACATGTTGAAGCCGATGTAGTGCGCCTCCATCGGATCATTGGTGACGCGCTTGGAGTCCTTGATGAACTTGTGCCACTTGGCGATGAAGTCCTTGTTCTCCGGCGTATCGACGCTCTCGAAGTAGTTCCACGCCGCCATGTGGCCGAGCAGCGGCTTGGTATCCAGGCCGGCCAGTTCCTGCTCGCCGACGCTGAACGCCATCACCGGGATGTCGGTCGCCTTGATACCCTGGTTGCCCAGCTCCTTGTAGAACGGCACGTTGGCGTCGCCGTTGATGGTGGACACCACCGCGGTCTTCTTGCCGGCGGTGCCGAACTTCTTGATCCGCGCGACCTCGTTCTGCCAGTCGGAGAAGCTGAACGGGGTGTAGTTGATCAGGATGTCTTCCGACTTGACGCCCTTCAGCTTCAGGTAGGCTTCCAGGATCTGGTTGGTGGTGCGGGGATAGACGTAGTCGGTGCCCTCCAGCACCCAGCGCTTCACCCCAAGGTCGTTCATCAGGTAATCCACCGCCGGGATCGCCTGCTGGTTCGGTGCCGCGCCGGTGTAGAAGATGTTGCGGCTGCACTCCTGGCCTTCGTACTGCACCGGGTAGAACAGGATGCCGTCGAGTTCCTCGAACACCGGCAGCACGGACTTGCGGGAGACCGAGGTCCAGCAGCCGAACACCGCGGCGACCTTGTCCACCGCCAGCAACTGGCGCGCCTTTTCGGCGAACAGGGGCCAGTTGGACGCGGGATCGACGACCACCGGCTCCAGCTTCCTGCCCAGCAGGCCGCCTTTCCTGTTCTGCTCCTCGATCAGCATCAGCATGACGTCTTTCAGCGTGCTCTCGCTGATCGCCATGGTGCCGGACAGGGAGTGCAGGATGCCGACCTTGATGGTGCCGCCGGACGGGGCCGCATAGGCGCGGGTCGGCGTGACCGCGGCCTTGGTGGCCCCGACCGCGGCCAGCGTCGCGGCGGCGGCTCCAAGGCGGCCAAGACCACGGCGCGAGAGCTTGGGTTCGGCAGATGACATGAGCCTCAATCCTGTTCCTGGTTTCTCTTCGTTTCCCCGCCACGCGGAGTCGGAACAGGTTACGCAATGCCCATGCCAGTTACTGGCGGGCCGGATTCCGCGGCAATCGATGACCCTATCGGCGCCTGATTGCCACGGAAATCGGCATCGGCGG
Organism: uncultured Alphaproteobacteria bacterium; assembly: GCA_963721065.1. GTDB lineage: Bacteria > Pseudomonadota > Alphaproteobacteria > Acetobacterales > Acetobacteraceae > CAWBLP01. The sequence goes on along the minus strand of CAVRHO010000002.1, from coordinate 101,252 downwards.
CTGAAATGCCCGAAATTTACTCAGAAAGGGACGGCGGCCGGCACGTGTCGGCCGCCGCCGATAATTGCCGCCGCTTAGCCGTTCGCCTTGTTGCCGGCCTGCTTCTTCACATGGGACTGCCAGTAGGAATCCACCTGCTGCCGGATCTGGCTCGTCGCCACGCCGTTGCCGAACTGGTCGGGGTTGACCTTCGGCGCCTTGCTCAGCGTCTCCTCGGTGGCATGCAGCACCAGCGTGTTCAGCCCTGGCGTGGCCTGGAAATCATGCCAGGGCACCGCCGTCGTGCTGGAGCCGATGCCGAAGGCCCCGCCGCCGTAGGTGACGAGCAGATAGGCAATCCGCCCGGACTTCGGATTCAGCACCACGCTGTCCACGTTGCCCAGCAGCTTGTCGTTGCGGTTGCGTACGTCGGTGCCGTTGATGTCCTGCAGGCGGAAGTTCTGCTTGATCTGCGTCACCGGCCGAGCATGCGCAATCTGCTGCTGGCGCCAGTTCGCCACGCCGGCCCCGGTGACGCCGTGGCTGGACAGGTCCGCCGCGTAGCGATGATAGATGTTCTGGGCAGTGTTCAGGACGTTTTCGCAGGTCTGCTCATTGCCGTGGCGCGCCAGGATGTGGGCCGCCATGGTCAACGTGCGCAGGTCATAGCCGGGCCGGGAATTCCACCGCTGATTGCCCCACGGTCCGTTGCCGTTGTGCGGGTTGTTGGCCGCCCCGCCCGGCGCCACCACGGGCGCGGCCGGCACGAAGGCGTAGCCCATGCCGTTGTAGCCGTTCAGCCAGTAGCCATCCTGCTGCATCTTGGCCCGGAAGGACCGCACGTCCTGCAGGCACTGCGTCGCCTGGCCGCTGTTGCCGGTCGCGCCTGCCTGCTGCGCGTTGTTGGCCGTCTGCTGCCCGGCGTTCTGCTGCCCGGCGTTGCCGGCCGTCTGGCCGGATGTGGCGGCCAGCGCGGGCGAGACAAGACCGAAGCCGATCGAAACCGCAGCCGCGAGCGGCGCGGCGAGAATGCTGCGCATCACGGGACCTCCTGTTGTTACGGATACCCCGGTTCAACAGATCACTGGCGAGACGGTTCGCCGCCCCGGCACTGAACAATCCGGGAAGCCCGGCCCCCGGGCGCCAGGCGGACACCGCGGCGGCACACGGATGCTTGACGCCCCCTGCCCGCCCCGCCACTTAAAGCCCGTCATGTCCTCCCGCGTCGTCATCGACCATCGCACGGGCCCGGTCCGCCATCCGGAAAAGGCGCACCGCCCGGACAACCCGGTCCAGCGCAAGCCCGCCTGGATCCGGGTCAAGGCGCCCACGCACCCGGTCTATCACCAGACCCGCGCACTGATGCGGGAGAACCGGCTGAACACCGTGTGCGAGGAAGCCGCCTGCCCCAACATCGGCGAGTGCTGGTCGCAGCGCCACGCCACGATGATGATCATGGGGGACACCTGCACGCGCGCCTGCGCCTTCTGCAACGTTCGTACCGGTCACCCTGACTTCTCTCGATGCCGGGGAACCCGCCCGCGTCGCCGACGCCGTCGCTCGGCTGGGCCTCCAGCACGTGGTGGTCACGTCGGTGGACCGCGACGACCTGGCCGATGGCGGCGCCGCCCATTTTGCCGCGGTGATCCGCGCCATCCGCGCCGCCGCGCCGGACACGACGGTCGAGGTGCTGACCCCCGACTTCCTGCGCAAGCCCGGCGCCATGGAGGTGGTGGCCGAGGCCCGGCCCGACGTGTTCAACCACAACCTGGAGACGGTGCCGCGGCTGTATCCCACCATCCGGCCGGGGGCGCGCTACTTCCAGTCGCTGCGCCTGTTGGATTCCGTGAAGCGGCTGGCGCCGGAGGTGTTCACCAAATCCGGCCTGATGGTTGGCCTGGGCGAGTCGCGCACCGAAATCACGCAGGTGATGGACGACCTGCGCATTGCCGACGTGGATTTCCTGACGATCGGCCAGTACCTGCAGCCCACGGTGAAGCACGCCGCCGTGGACCGCTTCGTGACCCCCGAGGAATTTGCCGACTACGCCAGCCTGGCGCGGGCAAAGGGATTCCTGCTGGTCTCCGCCACGCCGCTCACCCGCAGCTCCTATCACGCCGACGCCGACTTCGCGGCGTTGCGCGAGGCCCGGGCCGCCAAACTCGCATCAGCCGCCGCGTGACACGCTGATGCCAACACACGCTGAACGGCAAATCGTCCCCTACCGTCCGGACCAGTTGTTCGACCTTGTCGCGGATGTGGGGAAATATCCGCAATTCCTGCCCTGGTGCGTCGCCGCCCGCATCCGTACCCGCACGGAGCAGGAACTCCTCGCCGACCTGACCATCGGCTTCGGCCCATTTCGGGAGACGTTCACCAGCCGCGTCAACCTGAACCGGCCGCGCCTGGTGAAGGTCCGCTACGAAAACGGTCCGTTCCGATATCTGAATAATCAGTGGGGCTTCGCGCCGCACGAGCGCGGCACCGAGGTGGAGTTCTACGTCGATTTCGAGTTCCGCAGCCGCATCCTGCAGTCGGCCATCGGCGTGGTGTTCAACGAGGCGGTGCGCCGAATGGTGAATGCGTTCCGCAAGCGGGCGCGCGACGTGTACGGGCCGCCCTCCACCCTGCCGCACACGGCGCCCACGCCCAGCACCCAGGCAGGCTGACAGGACAGGCCGGTCCTGCTTTGCTGCGGGCGCCATTCGGAGCCCGTGACGCCATGATCTATGCCCCTGCCCGTCCCGATGCCGCGCTGCCGCCGGTGCGGGTGAACCTGTATTCGGACACGCAGACCAAACCATCACCCGGCATGAAGCAGGCGATGGTGCAGGCCGAGGTCGGCGACGAACAGCATGGCGACGATCCCACCGTGCACGCGCTGTGCGATCGGATGGCCGCGCTGCTGGGCAAGCAGGCGGCGGTGTTCCTGCCGTCCGGGACGATGTGCAACCAGATCGCGCTGCTGGTCCACTGCCGCCCGGGCGACGAGGTGCTGGCGCACGAGAGCGCCCACATCATCGGCAATGAGGGTGGCGGCCCCGGCGCCCTGTCCGGCGCCCTGGTGCTGGGCCTGAAGGGACCACGCGGCCAGTTCGACGTGCCGACGCTGGAGGCGGCCCTGCGCGAGCGCCGGCGCAACGTGCCGTCGCAGGTGCTGCTGGAAGTGGAGCAGACGGCGAATTTCGGCGGCGGCAGCGTCTGGCCGCTGGACCGGCTGAACGCCGTGCTGGACGCGGCGCACGCAAACGGCATGCAGACCCATATGGACGGTGCACGGCTGATGAATGCCGTGGTGGCGGCCGGCGTGCCGGCGCGGGAGATGGTGGCCGGCTGCGACTCCGTCTGGCTGGACTTCACCAAGGGCCTGGGTGCGCCGCTGGGCGCCGTGCTGTGCGGCAGCGCGGAGTTCATCGACCAGGCCTGGCGCTGGAAGCAGCGCCTGGGCGGCTCGCTGCGCCAGGCCGGCGTGTGCGCCGCGGCCTGCCTCTACGCGCTGGACCACAACGTGGACCGGCTGGCCGAGGACCACGCCAACGCCAAGCTTCTGGCACGCGGCCTGGCGCAGATCCCCGGCGTCGTGGTGGAGGAGCCGGAGACCAACCTGGTGTTCTTCGACACCGCCGGCACCGGCCTGACCGCCGACGATCTGGCCGACCGCATCCGCCGCCAGGGCGTGATGCTGTCCACGATCGGTCCCCACCGCGCCCGTGCCTGCACGCACCTGGACGTGGATGCTGCGGGCGTGGAGCTGGCAGTGCAGGTGATCCGGGAAGCAGTCGCGCGCTGACCGGGCCAATGGTTCCGCACGCGGCAGGACACCGCGTGTAATCGGCGTGCCGGTGCGGCAAAAATGGGCGCGCCCCCAGCTCTGCGTGGGGTGGGACGATCCTATCGCCACTCGGATGATGACACGGGGCCGAGAGCCGCCTATTTCGCGCCCGCACAACGGGCGGAAGATGTCGTGCGTCGAACAACTCAAACCGGACTTGCCCTGGCCCTTCTGGCCGGCCTGAGCGGCTGCGGCCCCAATTATTCGCCGGACACCTATTCCAGTGCCGCGGTCCAGCAGGCCAACAAGGTGGAACGTGGCGTGGTGGTCGGCGTGCGCCAGGTCGGGGTCCGGGCCGACACCACGGGCGGCACGGTGACCGGCGCTGCGGCCGGCGGGATCGGCGGCGCCCAGGTGGGGGCCGGCGGACCGATCACGGCGCTGAGCACGCTGAGCGGAACGGTGATCGGCGGGCTGGTCGGCAGTTCGGTGGAGCACGCCACGGGCGACACGCACGCGTTCGAATACATCGTCCGCCAGGCGAACGGCGACCTGGTGTCGGTCACGCAGAAGGACGAGGTGCCGCTGGAGATCGGACAGACCGTGCTGGTGATCACCGGCAAGCAGGCCCGGATCGTGCCCGACTACACCGTGACAGTCCCGAACGAGGCACCGTCCGCCAGCACCGGCACCAGGACCGGACCTGCGGTCGACGTCGCGGTGCCGGCTGCTCCATTAACGGCGGCGGCGGGCACTGCGGCGCGGGCTGCTCCGTCAACGGGGGCGGCGGGCGTTTCGGCGCCGGCTGCTCCGTCCACGACCGTGGCGGGCGCTGCGGTGCCGGCTGCTCCGTCAACGGCCGTGGCGGGAACTGCGGCGCCGGCGGTCTCATCATCATCATCATCATCATCATCATCATCATCATCAACGGCGGCGGCGGGCGCCGCGGTGCCGGCCGCGCCTTCAGCGGCGACAGCGGCTCCTGCCGGTCCAACGCCCGCCGGTGTTACGGTGCCGTCAGCCGGCACGACGACAGCGAGCGGATCCGCCCAATCGGCCGCGCTAACCGCGTCGTCCAGCCCTTCCCCGCAGGCACCCATGCCGCCGTCGCCGCAAGCAGCGGGCGCCGCATCGGCGAGCGCACCAGCCGCCGGGCCCGGGGTTGCGCCCCCATCCGATCCGGCGGGGACACCGGCTGCGGCGAGCGTACCCAGGGCACCGCCAGGCCAGGACGCTACGGCAGAACCGGCTGGGACCCGTTGAGGGCGCCGATCCGTCCCGGCCCTTTGCCGCTTGGCGTTCACTGAGGATTAGCAATTCGCGCGCAGGATCACCTTGCCATTCACCCGCAAGGAGCTTCCGGACCATGCGCATGCTGCCCCTGTTGGCCGTCCTGCTGCTTTGGACGACGCCGGTACCTGGCCCAACCCCCGGCGCCGCCGCCGGCCCATTCCGCCACGCAGCCGGTCGCGCCCGATCGGGCGGCACTGGCGTCGCGAACGCCGGCACGCCACCACACAGCACCCTGGGAACGGCAGTTCGCCCGCGCCAACACCAGCCATGACGGCCACCTTACCCTGGAGCAGGCGATGCGCGGCTACATCACCATTGCGCGCCACTTCAAGGCGATCGACAGCGGCAGCAAGGGCTATGTGACGATCGACGACGTCCGCGCCTGGCACAAGAAGCGACGCGAGGCACGCCATCGCCGAGCCCAGCACCGCAATGCACAGGGGCACGCCACAGGCCGGACATCCTCGATGCGCAATGACTCGCCGGCGCAGCAGGGTGCCCGGGCCAAACCGGACGCGTCGTCCTGATCAGGCCGACGCAAAGGCCCGCAGGAAGGTGCGAACCGCCGCCTCGGCCGTGGCCTCGACCTCCGCGGAATCCGGCGGCGCGAGGCCCAGGGTCGCCCGCAGATAAGCACCCGTACGCAGCAGGGCGATGAACTGGTTCGCAGCAGTTTCCGGATCCGGCACCGCGAGATGCCCGGCCGCCGCCTGTTCCCGCAGCCACGCGCTGAATACCTCGATGAACACCGCCGGGCCATTCTCGTAGAACGTGCGGCCCAGTTCGGGAAACCGCGCGCATTCCGCAATGACGATGCGGTAGATCGCCAGCACCCGGTCTTCCAGCAGGAAGTCCATGACCCGACGCGCCAGCGCGATCAATCCGGCTTCCAGATCGGCGCCGGCAGGCGGCAGCAGGTCCGCCAGGGCAATGTTCTGCCGGCAGCCCTGGTTGATGATGGTGGCGAACAGCCGGTCCTTGGACGCGAAATGCGCATACAGCGTCGCCTTGGAAACACCGGCGGCCCGTGCCACCGAGTCCATGCTGACCGCGCCGTAGCCCTGGTGGGTGAACAGGTCTCCGGCGGCATCCAGGATGGCCTGGTGCTTGGGGGACTTTGAGTCGGGTCTGTGATGCGCGTGGGCGGACATGTGCCGCTACTTGGCCCCATCACGGTGACGTTTTCAAGGACTAAACTGGACGGTTCAGTTTTTCCTTGACCCGTACCGGGCGCAGGCGCATCTACGTCTCCGGACTGAACCGTTCAGTTCAGGAGAGCCCAGGATGAACGCACTCTCGGACGAGCCGACGCCCGCCCCCGGTACTGAACCAGAGCACCCCGGAGCCGCGCCGGCGCCGGTTGCGCCGCTGGCTGCGGCCCGTGCTGGCCGGCGTGGCGGCGATCGCCATCGCGGTGACGGCGTCCTGGTGGTTCACCGAGGGCCGCTGGATCGAAAGCACCAACGACGCCTATGTGCACGGCGACATCGCGGTGCTGAGCCCGCGCATCGCCGGCAACGTCGCGGCGATCAAGGTGGCGGACAACCAACGTGTGCACGCGGGCGATCCGCTGATCGTGCTGGACCCGACCGACTGGCAGGCGCGTCTGGCGCAGGCGCGCGCCGCCGCCGCAGAGGCACAGGCCGCGGTGGCCACCGCGCGCAGCCAGATTGCGCAGCAACAATCCGCCGTTGCGGCCGCGCGGGCCGCGGTGTCGCAGGCCCAGGCCGAGCAGGCGCGGGCCAGGGCGGATGCGGGCCGGTCGGCGACGCTGACGGCGCAGGGCTGGGCGTCACGCCAGGCCAATGACCTGGCTGTGGCAGCCAACCGCAAGGCCGCCGCTGGGCTGGAGTCGGCGCAGGCGCAGTTGCACGCGGCGGAACAGCAGGTGGGTGTGTTGCAGGCGCAACTTGCACAGGCCGAGGCGCGCCAGCGCAGCGCCGCCGCCGCTCTGACGCTCGCCGAGAATAACCTGAAATACACCGTGATCCGGGCGCCGTTCGACGGGATCGTCGGCAATCGCGCGGCGGAACTGGGCGAACACGTTCAGCCCGGCACGCAACTGATCGCGGTCGCTCCGCTGCCGGACAAGCTGTACGTGCTGGCCAACTTCAAGGAGACGCAACTCGCGCGCATGCAGCCGGGGATGAAGGTGCGGCTGGTGCCGGACATCAACCCGGGGGCGGCGCTGGACGGGCGGGTGAACAGCCTGGCACCGGCCACTGGCGCGCTGTTCAGCCTGCTGCCGCCGCAGAACGCCACCGGCAACTTCACCAAGGTAGTGCAGCGCGTGCCGGTGAAGATCGCGATCGATCCGCAGGAGGCAGCGCACGCTACGTGGCTGCGCGCCGGCCTGTCGGTCACGGCCGAGGTGGATACCCGCGGCCCCGATGCCGAACGGCTGGGCCTGTTCGGTGCCGCGGCCGAGACGGCGCGGAGTTTCGTGCGATGAGCGGGACTGGCCGGCAAGGCGCGGCTCCCGCTCCCCCTGTGGCGGGGGGAGCGTCGGCTGCCGCCGCCACCGACAGCCTGACCTGGCGCCAGTGGGCCGGGTTCATGGCGATGGTGGTGGGAATGTTCATGGCGATCCTGGACATCCAGATCGTCAGCGCCTCCATCCTGGACATTCAGGCCGGCCTCGCCGCCAGCCCGGACGAGGCGTCCTGGGTGCAGACGAGCTACCTGATCGCCGAGATCGTCATGATCCCGCTGTCCGGCTGGCTCTCCCGCCTGCTGTCCACGCGCATCCTGTTCGTCGCCAGCGCGCTCGGCTTCACCGTGTTCTCCGCGCTGTGCGCCACCGCGACCAGCCTGGACACGATGATCCTCTACCGCGCGGCGCAGGGGTTCATCGGCGGGGCGATGATCCCGACCGTGTTCGCCACGTCCTTCCTGCTGTTCACCGGGCCGAAGCGGGCGCAGATCTCGGTGCTGATCGGCCTGACCGCGACGCTGGCGCCGACCATCGGCCCCACGCTGGGCGGCTGGCTGACCGAGCAACTGTCGTGGCACTGGCTGTTCCTGATCAACGTGCCGGTGGGTCTGGCCGTCGGGCTGACGGTGTGGCGCTGCCTGGACATCGACAAGCCGAACTGGGCGCTGCGCCGCAGCTTCGACCTGGCGGGGCTGGCGCTGATGGCGCTGTTCCTCGGCACGCTGGAATACGTGCTGGAGGAAGGCGAGCGCTGGGGCTGGTTCCACGACCGGACCATCGCCTGGGCCGGGGCGGTATGCGCGGTGACCGGCGTGCTGTTCTTCTGGCGCATGTTCTCCGCGCGGGACCCGCTGGTGGAACTGCGCGCCTTCCGCGACGTCAACTTCAGCTTCGGCTCGCTGTTCAGCTTCATCGTGGGCATCGGGCTGTATGGGTCGGTGTACCTGGTGCCGCTGTTTCTTGCCCGGGTGCGTGGCTACAACAGCCTGCAGATCGGGGAGATCATGTTCGTCACCGGCGCGGCGATGTTCCTGTCGGCGCCGCTGGCCGGCGCGCTGGCGAAGAAGATGGACTTGCGGGTGATGCTGGGGATCGGGTTGCTGATGTTCGGCGGCGGCATCTGGTGGATGGCGCACCTGACCAGCGAAACAGCCTTCTGGGGGCTGTTCGGCCCGCAGGCGCTGCGCGGCGCTTCCATGATGTTCGTGATGCTGCCGGTGAACCAGGTGGCGCTGGGGCGGCTGGCGCCCGAGGCGCTGAAGAACGCGTCGGGGCTGTACAACCTGATGCGCAACCTGGGCGGCGCCGTCGGGCTGGCGCTGATCAACACCGTGGCGACGTCGCGCCTGGCGCTGCACACGCAGCATCTGGCCGAGCAGGTGAACTGGGCGCGTCCAGGCGCGATGCAGTTCGTGGACGGGCTGACGCATGCACTGACCGCGGCGAAGGCGGGCGACGCGAAGCTGGCGGCGCTGCAGCGGATCGCGCAGATGGTGCAGCAGCAGGCACTGACGCTGACCTACAACGACGTGCTGCTGCTGATGGCCGGCACCTTCTTCCTGGCCCTGCCACTGACTCTGCTGCTGGCGAAGCCGGTGCTGGGTGGGGAGGTGGAGGCGCACTGACACGGGCGGGATTCGACTGCACGCTCTTCGCAAGCCACGGGCCGGGCGCAGCTTCAGTCCGCCGAGCCGTAGCGTTGATCCGGATAATCGAATACCTGGACTTCCTCGCTGGCCGTATCCAGCACGGCGCAGCTCAACTGCCGTCCATTGCGGTGGTCGCGCGCATCGCCGGCAGAGCCCGGGTTGACCACCAGCACGCGTCCGACCCGCTCCACCACCTGCGCATGCGTGTGGCCGTAGAGGACGATATCCGCGTCCGCCTCGGCAAACCGCGCAAGGGACGCGCTGTGTGGATAGACATAGGCGCCGCGCGGCTCCCACGGCGTGGAGTGCACCATCAGCACCCGGCGCCCGCCGCAGTCCAGCGCTCGGCGGTGCGGTTGATCCGACAGGAAGGCCATCAACGCCGGGTCCAGCCCCGCGCGTTCGCGCGCCCGTACGCCGGCCGGGGAGAAGAACGTCTCCTCGTGATTGCCCTGGATGATGACGGCGTCGCGCTCACGCAGCAGGGCGACCACGTCGTTGGAGAACTGGTAGTCGAAGATGCAGTCGCCGAGGCACAGGAGGCGGTCCACCTCGCCCATCAGCGCCAGCGCCTGTTGCAGGCCCCCAACGTTGCCGTGAATGTCCGAAACGATGCCAAGCTTCACCGGGCTCTCCCCTTTGTTGCCGACAATCTGCCGAGGCGCACCGCGACCGGCAAATCCGGCTGGTTCCATCGGGGCGGACCTTTGGAGAATAAGCGGGCAGGCCCTGGTCCGCACGGCCAGGTCCGGTGGACTCGCCGGGCTGGGGGCGGAACGGCGGGCGTCGGCCTACCTATGGTCCGGGCGGTGCGGGGCGCCCGCCCTCGCGGGGCATGGTTCGGCGTCGGCCTGCCTGCCATGAGTTTGCTATCGGGACCTGAGGATAGACGTGGGTGGCCGGGCTTTTCCGGGAGCTCTGCCGACCATGAGGGGGTGGTGAACACGACCTTGTGTCGGCACGACGTGGAGTTCGAACGGCTCGCCGGCCAGGTCCACCGGCCGCGTGCCGGTTGCCAGCAGCAGCCGCCCCGAGAAATCCGATCATGACGTGGCGCCGGTCATGACGCGGCGCGGACCATGACGCGGTGGGGTCGAACGCACGCGGGGTGGTATCACTCCATCCGCCAGCCCTGGTCGCGCAGCATCACCGGCGAATGGGTCTGTGCGGCGCGCTCTGCCTCGCTCATCGCCAGCCAGGTGCGCAGGCGTTCCAGCACGCGCCGGGTCGGGGTCGCGAGGTCCAGTGCCAGGGCCTCCTCGATCGGGAAGAAGCGCAGGTTCTCCAGCTCGCCGTCGCCGCCGTTCAGCGTGCCGGAGACGTGTGCGGCGTCCACCACGAAGAAGCGCGCGTTGAAGCGGATCGGATTGCCCGGCGGCGTCACCGCGCGGGCCAGCAAATGCAGCACATGCAGCGTTGGTGGGTGGCCGAGCGACAGGCCGGTTTCCTCGTGCAGTTCGCGGGCGGCGGCGATGCCCAGGCCGTGCGCCAGCTTCTCGGTGGCGTTCTTGCGCAGCAGGTGCTCGGTCTGCTTCGGCAGCGGCGTGGCGCAGGGCGCGGAGAGGTCGGCACTGTCAACCGCACCGCCGGGGAACACCAGGCGGTTCGGCATGAAGCGGTGCTTCGCGCCGCGCATGCCCATCAGCATGGCGACGCTGTCGCCTTCCTGCCGGTACACCACCAGGCTGGCGGCGTGACGGGGTTGCACGACATCGGGGCGGGGCGGTTCCGACTGGTCGATCAGTGGCGCGTGCGGCACGTGGTCTTCAGGCAAGGTCGAAACCTCTCGTCTTGAGATAGGTGGCGAAGCCGAACCGCTCCGGCACGGAGAGCTGGCGGGCGACGTTCTCGCTCCAGCCGACGCCGTCGCGCGGGGGATAGACGTCGTTGTTCTTCAGGCTGGCGGCGGCCACGGGGTCCCGGGCGCGGCGACGTTCGTCGTAGGCCTGAACCTCGGTCTGCAGATTGCTGTCGTCGTAGTGCTCGCGATGCACCACGACCGACGGCGGCAGGCGCATCGAGACGGGGCGGCGGAACACCGGCCAGCCGACGCTGAGGCCGGCCACCGGATAGACGCCGCTGGGGAGGCCGAGCAACGGGGTGACTTTCTCGATGTGGCTGCGGACGTAGCTGATGGGGCAGGTGCCCAGACCCACCGCCTCGGCGGCGGCCATGAACTGGCCCATGGCCAGCGAGCAGTCCACCGCGGTGTTCAGGAAGGTGTCCAGGTTGTTGTTGGCGTGCGGCATGTTGTGCAGGTCGCACAGGCGCTGGCCGCGGCGCATGTCGCCGCACCAGACCAGGAACACCGGCGCGCCGGCGATCCAGGGCATGGTGCCGATCCAGTCGGCGATGCGCTTGATGCGGGCGGGGTCGCGCATCACCACGACGCTGTACTGCTGCAGGTCGGACTTGGCGGGGGCGGACTGGGCGGCGGCGAGCAGCGCGTCCAGCAGGGAGTCGGGCACCGGCTCCTCGCGGTAGCGGCGGACCACGCGGCGGTCCAGCAGCGGGGCGATGGCGTCCGGCACCTCCGCCCCCGGCACATCGATGCCGAAGCGTGCTTGCAGCAGTTCTGTTCCGTCCGCCATGGCAGCCCTCCCTCTTGCCGGCCTCGCTACGGTCAACCTTGCCGGAATGAGGCCGAGGTGCAAGGCGGGGCGGGTGGGACCGCCTGGCGAAGGCTGCGCTCCAGCGCGTCGCCATAAACGCGGGCGTCCAGCATCAAAGGCGATCCAAACGCGGTTCCGTCGTCAACAAAGTCGGCGCGCTGTCATCCCGCAATGGCAAAATGGCGCTGAACCGTTGCGCCTTGGTGCGGCGCTGAGTGCGTGCGAGGTCAACCCGCAAACAGCGTCCCCTTCGGGACCTTGCCCCTATGCGCCAGCGATCGCTCGCCGCAACCTTCCTCCAGCGCAACCTTGATCAACGCGTAGGTCAGCAGGTCCGTGTTTCCGGGAATGCCCGTGACGCGCTTGGCTTCCTCGACCAGCGCGCCGGGAAACCGCCCGCCCAGTTGCCGGTCCTTGGCACCCAACAGAGCGCGCGCCTCAGCGGCCCGGATCATGGTCGCCCGCCGTCCCTCGCGGCGCAGGATCGGCTGCTGCTCCATGTTGGCCATCCTATCTCCACTCCATGCTGAATGCCGGACGGCAGAAATCGTGATGTGGTGAACACTATCAAATGGGGGATCGTTGCAGCCTCAAGCTCACGTGCCGGATCAGCAGACCGTTGCCGCACGGCACGGCCGCTGTGAAGCCGGTCACCTATATGGTAACCTTGGAGATCCCGGCTTTCCCCGTCACTGTTCGATCGCAGCCTTCATGCACACCGCCGTTGCCGATAACCGTGCTGCCATTGCTGAACTGTGTCGCCGTTATCGTGTCCGGCGGCTGGATGTATTCGGTTCGGCTGCGCGCGGCTCGGATTTCGATACAACGCGCAGCGACGCCGATTTGCTCGTGGAGTTCGAACCGGGGCAGGACCCCGGCATGGCCGGGTTCATGGACCTGAAGCAGGCGCTCGAGCACGCCATCGGCCGGCCCGTCGATCTGGTGGATCGCCTGGCGGTGGAACGGAGCCGCAACTATATCCGACGCCGCCAGATCCTGGGTGAGGCAGAGGCCCTCTATGTTGCGGGATGAGGCACTGGTGCTCGACATGCTCCTCGCCGCCCGCGATGCCATGGAGTTTGTCGCCGAACTGGACCAGCCACGGTTCGAGACCAGCAGACTGCATCAGAATGCCGTAATCCGCAGCATCGAGATCATCGGTGAGGCCGCCGGCAAGGTTTCGCGCGGCTTCCAGCAGGCACATCCCGAGATTCCCTGGTCTGCCATTGTCGGCATGCGGCACCGGCTGATCCACGACTACAACCAGGTCCGGATCGACCTCGTGTGGGATGTGGCGCGCAACCCATTGCCGGAGTTGGTTGCGGCGCTGGGGCCGCTTGTGCCACCTCCCGCCGAGACGGACTGACCGCCCCCGGCCCTTGCCCGAACGCCCCCGCCGCGCAACGCTGCGCACAGCAGACCAGAAGGGGACGTCCATGCCGGCACCATACGAAACCCACCGCGCCCAGTTAAAAGCCATCCTGCTGGCCTGGGGCATGCCGGAGGACAACGCCGAGGTCACTGCCGACATCCTCTCCTGGGCCGACCTGCACGGCGTGGACAGCCACGGGATGTCGATGATTCCCGGCTACGACAATCTCCGCCGCCGCGGCCGGGCGAAGATGGATGCGCGGCCGAAGATCGTGAAGGAAACCCCCGTGTCCGCCCTGGTGGACGGCGGTGGCGGGCTGGGCCACGTGCCGGCGCACTTCGCCATGCAGACCGCGATCGACAAGGCGAAGCAGTCCGGCATGGCGATCGCCGTGGTGAACAACTCGGCGCATTTCGGCGCCACCGGCTACTACACGCTGATGGCGGCGAAGGCGGGGCTGGTCGGCATGGCCTGCACCAGCGCCTCCGGCATCCAGGTGGCGCCGACCTTCGGCAAGCAGGCCCGCCTGGGCACCGACCCCTGGTCCTTCGCCGCGCCCACCACCGATGGCCACCCCTTCCTGCTGGACATGGCCACCACCACCGTCGCCGCCGGCCGCATCCGCAACAAGGCCAACGAAGGCCTGCCCACGCCCGACGGCTGGGTGCTGGACAGCGAGGGCCACCCCAGCAACGACCCGCTGGTGGCGAAGGAGAAGGGCGGGTTCCTGACCTCCCTCGGCGGCTCGCCGGAGAACTCGTCCTACAAGGGCTACGGCCTGGCGGCGATGGTGAACATCCTGGGGTCCTGCCTGTCGGGCGCCACGCTGATCACCGACCCGATGCACACGAAGAAGCCGCAGGGCATGGACATCGGCCACTTCTTCATGGCCATCGACCCCGGCCTGTTCCGCGACACCGACTCCTTCACCGCCGACGTCACGCGCTTCTGCAACGACCTGCGCGCCACCACGCCGATGGACCCGAAGCAGCCGGTGATGGTCGCTGGCGACCCGCAGTGGAACAACGCCGAGAAGCGCCTGAAGGACGGCATCCCGGTCGGCCCCGGCCTGCTGCAGCAGGTGCGCCAGATCGCCCAGGCCAGCGCGGCGCCATGGATGCTGGACTGATAGCATCCTGCGCAGGGTTCGATGCACCGCCAGCCACCCACCGTCATGACCCGTGGCTTCATCGTCATGGCCCCTGGCTTCATCGTCATGGCCCGCGCAGGCGGGCCATCCACGTCTTTCCATAGCTGCCATCAGCATAGTCGTGGCTGGCAGGCCTGCGCCCGCCACGACGTGGTTGGCGTCGCCCGAGGCTCAGATCCCATGCCGCTTGGGACAAGCCTCCGTCCCGCCCCTCCCGCAACCCGGAGCCGCCCATGCACCTGACCGAGGAAGAACGCGCCATGCTGGCCGGCGCCCATGGCCCGGCGCGCCAGTGGGCGATCGACCACCAGATGCGCGTCGGCCGCTACCTGGGCGCCACCGACCTGGTGCCGGTCTCCCAGGCGCACATCATGGCCGACACGGAATTGCTCGGCCCCGCCGGCGTGGAGTGGCTGGAACGCCTCGCGGCCCTGCCCGAACAGCACCGCCAGGTGCGCGTCCCCACCATCACCGACCCGCGCGGCACCGACTTCGCCGCCGCCGCACGCCTGAAGCAGCAGGACTGGATGCTGGCACTGGAACGCCGGGCAATCGCCGCGTTCGAATCCCTCGGTATCCTGATGACCAACACCTGCATCAACTACCAGACCATCATGCCGGCGGTGCGCGGCGAGCACATGGCCTACGGCGACACCGGCGTCGTCATCTATTCCAACAGCGTGCTCGGCGCCCGCTCCAACTTCGAAGGCGGCCCCTCGGCACTGGCTGCCGGCCTGACCGGGCGCACGCCGCGCTACGGCTACCACCTGGAGGAAAAGCGCCGCGCCACGCTGCTGATCGACGTGACGCACACGCCGCGCGACCTGGCCGACTGGGGCACACTGGGCGCGCTCACCGGCCGCCTGGCCGGCGACTACTGGCAGGTGCCGGTGCTGCGCGGGATCGACCGCGTCCCCGGTTCGGACGAGATGAAACATTTCGGCGCGGCCCTCGCCAGCTACGGTTCGGTCGCGCTGTTCCACATGGTCGGCATCACCCCGGAGGCGGAACGCCTGTCCGACATCGCGCCCGCCGACATGAAAGTCCGCGCCACCATCGGTGAGCAGGACCTGCGCGCCTTCCAGGCCGGGTTCTCCGGCCGCGTGGACAAGGTGGACGTGGTGGTGTTCTCCGCCCCGCAGCTCAGCCTGGTGGAGATGCAGGCGCTGGCCGGCCTGCTGGACGGCAAGCGCGCCACGGTGCCGCTGCTGGTGGTGACCAGCCCGCAGGTGAAGCCGGATGCCGACCGTTTCGGCCTGACCGCCCGCATCGAGCAGGCCGGCGGCCTGGTGCTGTCCGGCATGTGCTTCTACCAGAGCTACGCCCGCGAGATGGCCGAGGCCAATGGCTGGCAGGCGCTCGCCACCAACTCCGCCAAGCTGACCAACATCCTGGGCGGCTACGGGTATCGCCCTGCCCTGCTTTCCATGGCAGCCTGCGTCGAAGCGGCATGCCGCGGGAGGATCGGTCCATGACGGAATTTGCGGCAACCGCCGCGATGGGCAAGCGCGTGCGCGGCCGGGCGCTGGTGGCGAAGGACGGGTTCTCCGCCCGCTACGACCTGGACCGCATCAAGGGCGTGTTCTCGCGCGCCGAGCACAAGCTGGCCGGGCAGAGCTATGTCGGGCGGGTGCTGGTGCTGGACCAGGCGAAGGGCGGCGTCGCCACCGCCTGGATGCTGAACGAGATGCAGGCACGCGGCGTGGTCCCGGTGGCGCTGGTGCTGAACACGGTCAACCCGATCATGGTGCAGGGCGCCGCCCTGGCCGACTTCACCATGATGTCCGGATTCGCCACCGACATCACCCAGGCAATCCCGGACGGCGCGCTGGTGGAGGTGGACCCGGAAAGCGACCCGCCCTGCCTGCGCATCCTGGCCGGCGACTGACGCAGCCCCATGAGCACCACGGCCGCCGCGGCACCCGCAGAGCCGGTCCGGTTCGTTGACCTGACCCCCGGCCTGGGCGCCGCCCTGTCGTTCAGCATCTCCGACGTGCTGGGCAAGCTGGTGTTCGCCTCCGGCATGGATGTCGTGTCGCTGGTGACGCTGCGCGGCGTCCTGGCGGCGACCTTCTTCTGGTTCTGGCTGCGCACCCACCCGCCCCGGGTGCAGCATTCGCCGCGCGCCCGCGGGGTGTCGCTGGGCATCGGCGTGCTGTTCGCCGGCAACGTGTTCGGCCTGCTGCTGGCGATCAAGCTGCTGCCGTTGTCGATCGCCATTCTGGCGTATTTCATCTACCCGCTGCTGACCGGCATCGCCGCCGCCGCGCTGCGGCTGGAACGCCTGAGCTGGCAGAGCTTCGCCTGCGCCCTGGCGGCGTTCTGCGGCCTGGCGCTGATGCTGGGCACCCAACCCGACACGCTGGCGCCGCTGGGCCTGATCGGCGCATTCGGCGCGGCGATGTGCCGCATGATTTCGCTGCTGCTGACCCGTGCGTTCCTGCGCGGCACCGACGCCCGGCTGACCACCTGGTATTCGCTCTACCCCGCGGCGATAATCTTCGTTGCGGTGCTGCTGGGTGTCGGCAGCTTCCATCCGCCGCTCTACGCCGCCGGCTGGTTCGCCTTCGCCGGGATGAGCATCGCCACCACGCTGTCCACGCTGCTGATCTTCGTCTCCGCCGGACGGGTCGGCGCCTTCCGCACCGCCCTGCTGCTGAACATGGAGCCGGTGCTGGCCAGCGCCTTCAGCTTCGCCCTGCTCGGCGAGGCCGTCAGCGGGCTTCAACTGATCGGCGGCGCGATCATGCTGCTGGCGCTGGGCGCCTTCCAGCTCAGCCACTGACCCCTGGAGTTCACCATGCCGGATCCCGTTCCGCCGCCGCTTCACTTCGCCTTCGCCGCCTACGTGGACATCGGCAAGCCACAGGAGATCGGCGAAACCACCGCGGGCCGGCGGCGCGTGATCCCGATCGTGGGTGGCCAGGTGTCCGGCCCCCGGCTGACCGGCGAAGTGGTGCCCGGCGGCGCCGACTGGCAACTGGTGCGCACCGACGGCACGATCGACCTGGTGGCCCGCTACACCGTGCGGGCGGCCGACGGCACGCTGATCTCCGTGGTGAACCGGGGCCTGCGGCGGGCCTCGCCGGACATCCTGGCGCGGCTGACGGCAGGGGAGATCGTCGATCCGGCGCTGTACTACTTCCGCACCACGCCCAGCTTCTCCGTGGCGCCCGGCCCGCATGACTGGCTGGCCGACAGTATCTTCGTGGCGACGGGCGAGCGGCAGGCGAAGCAGGTGGTGATCCGGTTTTTCGAACTCGGCTGAAGCGGCTGACTGGGTTGACGGCGGAGGCCCGCACCTTGTGATGGCGCGCGAAGGGTCGTGGGAGGCGGAGGTCCCTATACCTGCAATCCCGCCGAGCGGCCGCCGACCGCCTTCGTTCTATACCAACTCGATGGACAGTGCCTCTCGCAGGGCATCGGCGGACTGCGCCAGTTCCGTTTCCAGTTGCTCCAACAGCGCCGCCGCCGCAGCCTGATGCGGCCCGCGCGCCGCGGCCATCAGGGCGCGCAGCCGGGTTTCCAGGGCCCGCATGCCGTAACCGGCGGCCATGCCCACCATGGCGTGGGCCTGGTTGACCGCACCGGCACTGTCGCCGACCAGCAGCGCCTGACGCAGCGCGGGCAGCCGGGTCTGCAGATCGATCAGGCATTCCTCCACGATACCGCGCAGCGCATCGGGGGGCAGATGGGCGCGAAGCTCATTGATGCGCTCGTCGGCCAGCAACGGCGGGGCGGGCAGTGCCGCATCCGGCCGCAACGTGATGCCGCGGTCGGGGTAGCCGCGCCAGACGTGACGGGCCAGGCAGGCCAGCAGATCAGGCAGGCCCACCGGCTTGTTCAGAAGATCGCCGATGCCCGCCCGCTCGCAGGCGAGCCGGTCGGTCGGGTCGGTGTTGGCACTGAGAGCGACGATCGGGACTTGGCCGGACGCGCCAGGCAGGGCGCGGATCTGCCGCGTCAGGTCCAACCCGTCCCGGCCAGGCAGGTGCATATCGGTCAGCACCAGGTCGTAGGGCGCCTGCGCCACAGCCTGCAGCGCCGCTTCCCCCGTGTCGGCGACATCGACCAGGTGCCCGTCCCGCCGCAGCAGCAGCGCGGTGACCAGTTGGCCGACGACGGTGTCCTCTACCAGCAGGATGCGGGTTCGGGGCAACCTGGGCAGAACATCGGCGGCGCGCGGCTGGGCGCCGGCCGGCGGCGGCGTCAGCGGCAGGCGGACCCAGAACTCGTTGCCGGCGTGACCATCCTCGGCGACCCAGGTACGGCAGCCGATCTCGCCACCCATCAGCGTGACCAGGTAGCGGCAGATCGACAGGCCGAGGCCCGAGCCGAGCGGCTCGCCGTCGGTCTGGTCCAGGCGGGAAAACGGGCGGAAGAGGCGGGCGCGGCCGGCTTCCTCGATCACCGGGCCGCGATCGCGCACCGCCAGCAACAGGTGGGAACGGCCATGCGCGTCTTCGCCCTTGCGGGCCAGCAGCGCCACCGGACCCGGCACGCCGAACTTCACCGCGTTGGCCAGCAGGTTGATCAGCACCTGCCGCAGCCGCACGGGATCGGCATACAGCGCCGCCGGCAGGTCCGGATCGACCGCCTGGTACAGGCTGATGCCACGGTCCGCGGCCTGCGGCTGGAACATCTCCCCCACCGCTTCCAGCAGCGGCGCCAGTTCGAACACCCCGGGGCGCAGCGCAAGCTGGCCCGATTCCATGCTGGACATGTCCAGCAGATCGTTGACCAGGGCGAGCAGCGCCTCCCCGGACTGGCGCGCCATGCGCAGCAACGCCTGCTGGGAGGCCGGCAGGCCGCCGCCGCCCAGCAGGTTCAGCGTGTTCAGCAGGGCGCCGAGTGGCGAGCGGATCTCGTGGCTGATGATGGCGACGAAGCGGGTTTTCGCGCCGGTGGCAGCGTCCGCGGCGGTATGGGCGTGGCGCAGTGCCGTCTCCGTGCGGCGGGGCGCGGTCACGTCGCGGTACAGCGCGACCGAGTTGCCGTCGGGCAGCAGGGTCCGGCGCAGCTCGATGATCCGCCCGTCCGGGCGCGTGCGGGTCGCGGTCCGCTCCCCCTGGACGGTGTGCAGCACCGCCAGGCGGCGGGCAATTTCGGCCTGGACCTGAACCTGGCCGAATTCCCCGGCTTCGGCCTGGGCCCGCAGGATGTCCTCCATCGTGGTGCCCGGCTGCAGCAGATGGGCGGGGACCCCGGCAAGATCGGCGAAGGGCTGGTTCCATTCCAGCAGGCGAAGCTGCGGGTCGAGCAGCGCCACGCCATCCGACATCCCGGCGACCGTGGCTTCCAGTTGCGCCGCCTTGGCGTCGGCACGGGCGCGGGCCAGCAACAGTTCCTCGGTTGTCGTGCGCAGCGTGACGTGCTCGGCCACGGCGTTGGTCTGTCGCCGCCGCGCCCTCTCGGTCCAGGCGAACACCAGGGCGGCGAGCAACAGAGCCAGCGCCGATATAACGCCGGCCTGAAGTTTCAGCGCCGTCTGCCGGCCGAACAGCGGCGCGGCCTGACCAGGCGTTGGCGCGTGGTTGAACAGAGTTGCAAGCGCGTTCAGCCGAGCGTCGGCTGTCAGGACACCGCCGAACCGGCCATCCGGCGTTCGCAGCCATCGCGTGACTCGGACCCGCCAGTCGCGCAGCGAATCATCGACCCGCACGCCGATAACGGGGGCGCCATCCCTCCGGCGCGCCCGGTCCTGTGCGGCGCGGAACCATGCCCGGGCGTGCACGTTTAGGCCGTCCGCATCCGGCAGCGTGGACTGAGTCACCCTCCCCTGGGGGTTGGCCAGCACCATGTCCGGCGGGGTGCCGTTCGCATCGGTCAGCGCGGCGCGCCAGGAGTTCAGGGCGAAATTCTGCGGGTCCTGCTGCCAGGCCTTCGCCATCACCCCCAGCCGGCGGGCGAGTGTGGCGACCTGCTGCTGCACCAGCTGCGCCACCTCGACCTGGCCGGCGGCAGTGGGCGATGGCTGGTCCGGCGTGTTCAGGGTGAGGTACCAGGTCAGGCCGATGAGGCAGGCGGCCGGCAGCAGCAGCGCCAGGGCGCGCAGCAGCGGCCACGAAGCACGATCGGTCAAGGCTGCGGCACGTTCGGCATGCGGATCCGCCACTGTCCGGAAAAGCGGGTCGCGGCGCCGCGGGGGCGCCCCCATGGCGTGCTTAGCCGCTGCGGCCGGAGGCTGACAATCAACGCCTGCATGGTTCGGCCAGCATGGCACACCTGCGGTTGCAGACTGGTCTCACCGGCGTGGCTTGTTGGCGCCCGACGCGGATGCGCGGAGCAATGAGAACCCCACCTTCGCAACGTAAGCTACAGCGATCTGAGCCGGCCCCCGATCAAAGCGCGCGCTGTGCGACGAGGTACGCACGGGCATCATTTCCCCACGCCACGCGTATGTCCCCGGTGAGCGCCTGACCCATCCCAACCGCTACCGCGCGTGACTGAGAGACCCGCTGCTTCCGGGTACTGGACCTCTATCGCGACCGTTCTGCCGGACGCCGGTCCATGGGTGGCGTTCGCGGCGCAGGGGCCTTCGGCAGCGCCCGGCAGATCGACGCGATCCACTCCCGCATTATCGGCGCCGTGGACGCAAGCGGGACAAGGACCTTCGCCCGCGCCGACGCGGCAGGTTCAGCCGGCGCGAGCGAACTCGCTCAGCATGTCATCGCCCACCCAGGCGGTGCTGCGTCGCACGAAACGCGGCATGTCGGTCAGCTTTTCGGTTCCGAAAGCCTGCACGGCCGGCCAGCCGTCGCCGCCCATCACCGCCGGAGCATGGAACCAGGCGATGCGGTCCACCAGCCCGGCACGCAGCAGCGCAGCGGCGATCTGCGCGCCACCTTCCACCAGCAGGCGGGTGATGCCGGCCGCACCCAGCGCCGCCAGCCCGGCGGCCAGGTCCACGCCGGTCGGCGCGCCGGGCACCTCCAGCAGCCGCACGCCCGCATCGGCGACGGCTCGGCGGCGGTCGGGGTCGGTGCCCTCGCGAATCAGCATCCAGGTGGGGGTCGCCTTCGCCGTGGCGACCAGCCGCATGGTGAGCGGGGTGCGCAGGTGGCTGTCGGCGACCACCCGGACCAGCGGCGTGGGGCGGTAGCCGGGCAGGCGACACGTGAGATCCGGGTCGTCCGCCATCACCGTGCCGACGCCCACCATGATCGCGTCGTGCCGCCCGCGCAGGGCGTGGGCCGCGCGGCGGGCCGGTTCGCCGGTGATCCAGCGGCTCTCGCCGGAGCGCGTGGCGATGCGGCCGTCCAGCGTGCTGGCCAGCTTCAGCGTGACCAGCGGGCGGCCGGTGCCCATGCGCAGGTGGAAGCCGGCGGTGGTTTCGCGCGCCTCGGCCTCCAGCACGCCCTCGTCCACCGTAATCCCGGCGGCGCGCAGGCGGGCGATGCCGTGGCTGTTCACCCGCGGGTCCGGGTCGCGGGCGGCGATCACCACGCGGGCGATGCCGGCCTGGATCAGCGCGTCGGTGCAGGGCGGGGTGCGGCCCCAGTGGCAGCAGGGCTCCAGCGTGACATAGGCGGTGGCACCGCGTGCCTGTTCGCCTGCCATGGCCAGCGCGGCAGGTTCGGCATGCGGGCGGCCTCCGGGGGCGGTCACGGCGCGGCCGACCACGCGGTCGTCCTTCACCACCACGCAGCCGACGGAGGGATTCGGCCAGGTGTTCCCCAGGCCCCGCCGCGCCAGCGCCAGGGCGGCGCGCATATGGGCGATGTCGTCAGGGGTGGTGGCATGGAAAAGGCGCGGTCGGAGCGGTGAGGCGCGGTGAAACACGGGACTGGAAGAGCGGGGCGGCACGAAAGCGGGAGAACGAGGGAGCAAAAGAACACCTCCTCCGTCGTGGCGGGAGGCGGTTCGGGGCAAGCGGACGGTCCGGACTCCGATGCGACGGGTCTCGCGCGTCCCCTTCCCCTCAGCGCCCTCCGGCAAGGGAAGGAGGCGCGCCGGCAAAGCCGTCGTGTGCCCCATCAAACCCGCTCGCCCAGCGAACCGAGGAAATCCTCGAAATCCTTCGCCTCGCGGAAGTTGCGGTACACGCTGGCGAAGCGGACATAGGCCACAGGGTCCAGTTCCTTCAGCGTGTCCATCACCAACTCGCCGATCTGCTTGCTGGGGATGTCGGCGTCGCCCGACGATTCCAGCTTGCGGACGATCGAGTTGACGATGCGCTCGATCCGCTCCTCCTGGATCGGTCGCTTGCGCAGTGCGATGCGGATCGAGCGGGCCAGCTTGTCGCGGTCGAACGGCACGCGGCGACCGTCCTGCTTCACCACGGTCAGTTCGCGCAACTGGGTGCGTTCCACCGTGGTGAAGCGCTGGCCGCAATTGCCGCAGAAGCGGCGGCGGCGGATGGCGCTGCCGTCCTCGGCGGGACGGCTGTCCTTCACCTGGGTGTCGTCATGGCCGCAGAACGGACAGCGCATCGGCCTCAGTCCCCGGGATACAGCGGGAAGCGCGCGCACAGCGCCCGCACCCGCTCGCGCACCGCGCGTTCCGCGGCGTCGTTGCTGCCGTCGTTGGAGTGCGACAGGCCCTCCAGCACCTGGTTGATCATGTCGCCCACCTCGCGGAATTCCGCCGCCCCGAAGCCGCGCGTGGTGGCGGCGGGGGAGCCGAGCCGGATGCCGGAGGTGATGGCGGGTTTTTCCGGATCGAACGGGATGGCGTTCTTGTTGGCGGTGATGCCGGCACGCTCCAGGCTGGCTTCGGCCGCCTTGCCGGTGACCCGCTTGGGGCGGAGATCAACCAGCATCAGGTGGCTGTCGGTGCCGCCGGTGACGATCTCCAGCCCGCCCTGCTGCAGCGTTTCCGCCAGCACCTTGGCGTTCTCCACCACCGCTTTCTGGTAGGTGCGGAATTCCGGCCGCAGCGCCTCGCCGAAGGCCACGGCCTTGGCGGCGATTACGTGCATCAGCGGACCGCCCTGCAGGCCGGGGAAGACCGCGCTGTTGATCTTCTTGCCGATCTCCGGGTCGGTGGACAGGATCATGCCCCCGCGCGGGCCGCGCAGGGTCTTGTGCGTGGTGGTGGTCACCACGTGGGCATGCGGCAAGGGCGAGGGGAACAGCTCGGCCGCCACCAGCCCCGCGAAATGCGCCATGTCCACCATGAAATAGGCGCCGACCTCATCGGCCACCCGGCGGATGCGGGGGAAGTCGATGAAGCGGGGATAGGCGGACCCGCCGGCGATGATCAGCTTCGGCCGGTGCTCGCGGGCCAGGCTTTCCAACTGGTCGTAGTCCAGCACCCCGTCTTCCCGCCGGACGCCGTACTGCACGGCGTGGAACCACTTGCCGGACAGGTTGGGCGCCGCGCCGTGCGTCAGGTGGCCGCCGGCCGCCAGGCTCATGCCCAGGACCGTATCGCCCGGCTTCACCAGGGCCAGGAACACCGCCTGGTTGGCCTGGGCGCCGGAATGCGGCTGCACGTTGGCGAAGGCGCAGCCGAACAACTGCTGCGCCCGGGCAATCGCCAGGCGTTCGGCGATGTCCACCTGGGCACAGCCGCCGTAGTAGCGGCGGCCGGGATAGCCCTCGGCGTATTTGTTGGTCAGGGTGGAGCCCTGGGCCTCCAGCACCGCCCGGGAGACCACGTTCTCGGACGCGATCAGCTCGATGCCGTCCTGCTGGCGGGCCAGTTCGCCGTCCAGCGCGGCGGCGAGTTCGGGATCGGTGTCCGCCACGTGGGCGGTGAAGAAACGGTGCTGGCTGGCGGAAGCGCGCTGCTGGTTCATCGCATCATTCGGTCATCTCTGTGCTGCGCGTCCTCTAGCATGCGGGACCGGCGGCTGAAACCGGCATGGGTTCGTTGCCTCGCCGGCGTAAGCGGTGTCAGGCGCCGCTGTTGCCCATCACCCGCTTCGCGCGCTCGATCAGCGCGGTCTCCCGGCGGCGGACCATGACGAACGCGACGACGATGACCACCGCGGCGACGGCGCCGAACGCCAGGCCGGCCGGCTTGGCGATTCGCTCCGCCTCCTTGCCCAGCCAGTAGGCGCCCAGCCCGTAGAGGCAGGCCCACAGGATCCCGCCCGCGGCGTTGCTGGGCAGGAACCACCACCAGTCCATCCGGTTGGCGCCGGCCAGCAGCGCCGACAGCGTGCGCAGCAACGCGACGAAACGGCCGAAGAACACCACCTTGCCGCCGTGGCAGCGGAACAGGTAGGCGCCCAGGGTCAGCCGGTCCTGCGTCAGCCCGATATGGCGCCCCCACCGGCGCAGTACCCGCCATCCCAGGGTGCGGCCGATCAGGTAGCCCAGATTGTCGCCGATGATGGCGCCGACCGCCGCCGGAAGGACGATCCAGGCGACGTCCATCGTATGCGAGGTGCCAGCATAGGCGGCGGTGGCGATCAGCAGGGTCTCGGCCGGCAGGGGCAGGCCCATGGCCTCCAGGATGATGACCAGGCCGACCAGCCACGGTCCGTAGCTCTGCGTCAGATGCGCGAAGTCGTGGGCGGAGAACAGGGACACGTGGCGGGACCATGGGAGTGCGGCATACGGAGGGCGAATTGTTCAGCTATGCACCCGGCGACCCTGACGCGAGGCGGACGTTCTGAATTCTGCTTGTACGGTGGGCCGGGAATGCCCGGCGGACTGCCGGACGGTGTGCGGTGGACCGGGGATGTGCGACGGGCCGCCGCCGGGTGTGCGACAGACCGGGAAATGTGGGGCGGGGCGACGAACGGTGTGCGGTGGACCGGGGACGTACGACGGTCCGCCGCCGGATATGCGGTGGACCGGGGTCAGGCTGGCCCGTCCGGCCGCCGCCGTGCCAGGATGCGGCGGGACCCGAACGGGGGAGGAAACCTGCCATGGCCAACGGGCTGCTTTTCGCATGCTTCGACTTCACCGCGGCGCATGAGGACGAGTTCCATGACTGGTACGACCTGGAGCACATCCCTGAACGCCTGCGCGTTCCCGGCTTCCTGAACGCGGAACGCTGGATCGCCGACGACAATCCGAAGATCGCCGTCGCCACCTACGACCTGGAAAGCCCCGGCGTGCTGCACAGCGCGCCGTACAACGCGATCGGCTGGGACAACGCCTCGGTGTGGACCAAGCGCGTCACCGCCATCTGCCACCGCCTGCTGCGCTTCGAGGGCGAGCAACTGGTGCCGGGCAACGCCGTCGCCCCGACCGGTGCCGGCGGCCTGCTGGTGGCGACGATGAATGTCGATCCCGCCGCCGAAGCCGAGTTCAACGAGTGGTACAACAACGAGCACCTGCCCCAGCTCGCCGCCGTGCCGGGCGTGCTGTGTGCGCGCCGCTACCGCTCACCGGAAGCGCAACCCGAGCGGAAATACCTGGCGCTGTACCACCTGGCCGATGCGGACGTGGCACGCTCCGACGCATGGCGGCGCGCGGCGGATACCGACTGGACGCGGCGGATGCGCCCGCAGTTCCGCGACCCCATGGTGCTGCGCTGCAGGCGCTACCAGCGCGCGCGGTAGGCAGCACGTCCCGCATTGTTCCCGGCCGAAAGGAAACGTCCATGAGCTGCTTCATCATCGGCGGTGCCGGCTTCATCGGCATCCGCGTCATTCCCCTGCTGGTCGCGCGCGGCGAGCGTATCGTCTGCATGGATATCAACCCCGCCGGCGCGGCGCAGTTCGCGTCGTTCGGCGAGCAGGTGCAGTTCGTGCGCGGCGACATCACCAGCTTCGACGACGTCATGGCGAACATGACCGCCGCGAAGTGCGAGCGCGTGCTGAACCTGTCCTATCACATCGGCAGCGACCTCGCCCCGCACGTCGCCATGCGCCTCAACGTGCTTGGCATGGACAACTGCTTCGAGGCCGCGCGCCTGCTGGGCGTGAAGCATGTGGTGTACGCCAGTTCGCTGGCGGTCAGCGGGCAGCAGAAGCATTTCGGAGACCGCGCCGCCACCGAGGACGATTACCGCTACGGCAATGTGCAATACGCCATGCACAAGATCTTCAACGAATGGCAGGCGCAGGACTACGGCGAGAAATACGGCCTGACCATCACCGGCGTGCGCCCCGCCAACGTCACCGGACCGGACAAGCTGCGTGGCTCGGTGGACCACGTGAACTGCATCACCCAGCCGGCGCGCGGCAAGCCCGTGTCGTTTCCGTACAAGGACGCGATGCGCATCCCGATCCATGTCGATGACGTGGCCGAGGTGTTCGTGCGCGTGCTGCTGGCCGACAAGCCGCAGCACCGCATCTACAACTCCGGCGGCCAGACGATCAGCCTGGGCGCGCTGGCCGACATGGTGCGCGGCTACCTGCCCGACGCGCAGATCAGCTTCGACAAGGAGACCGGAGGGAAAGAGATCTCCGGCAACTACCTGATCGACAACACGCGCCTGGTGCAGGAGTTCGGCGTGCAGTACCGCCCGTTCCCCGAACGCGTGCTGCAGATCATCAACGACGTGCGCCGGCAGGAAAACCTGTCGGAGGTAAAGGGATAAACCGCCGCACACGCCTGCCCCTCCCCTTGCGGGAGGGGAAACGTTCGCAGCCACCTTTCGCCTTCAGGCCGAGCCGAGCATGCCCGTTACGTCCGACCTCGCAACCATTCTGGAAGAGGTCACGCGCCCCAGCGACTTCGTGACCTCCGGCACGTTCGAACTGCTGCCACCGTCGATCCGCGTGCAGGGCGTCGGCCCCATCGCCCTGCCGCTGCTGCCGGAGCAGGCCCGTGCGCTGGTGGCGGTGGCGGAACAGGCGCCGTACGGCAAGGGCCCGGACACCCTGGTGGACACGTCGGTCCGTCGCACCTGGCAGATCGAGCCCGACCGGGTGCGCATCGGCGGCAAGCACTGGCCGGCGACCCTCGACGGCCTGCTGGCCCGGATCGCCGACGGCCTGGGCATCACCGATCCGATCGAGGCGGCGCTCTACAAGCTGCTGATCTACGACAAGGGCAGCTTCTTCACCGGCCACCGCGACACCGAGAAGACGCCCGGCATGTTCGCCACGCTGGTGATCGTGTTGCCGTCGCTGTCGGCCGGTGGCGAGCTGCTGGTGCGGCATCGCGGGCAGGAGGTCCGCCTGTCCCTGGCCACGGACGATCCATCCGAGGCCGCCTATGCCGCCTTCTACGCCGACTGCGTGCACGAGGTGCTGCCGGTGACCGACGGCGCCCGGCTGACGCTGGTGTACAGCCTGATCCGCCGCGGCCGGGCGCGTGCGCCGGAACCGCCGGATTACCAGCCGCAGCAGGACCGGGTCGCACGGGTCCTGCGGGCATGGTGCGCCGAACCTGCGCCATCGCCCGGAGCGGACCCGGACGACGGCAATCCGCTGAAGCTGGTCTATCCGTTGGAGCACGCCTACACCCAGGCCGAACTCGGTTTCGGTGCCCTGAAAGGCCGCGATGCCGGCATCGCCGGCGTGCTGTGCGGCGCCGCGCAGGCGGCCGGATGCACCATCCAGCTTGCCCTGCTGACGGTGGAAGAGAACGGACCGGCGGAATACAGCGGCGACTGGCACCGCAATCGCCGCAGGTACTACGACGACGATGAGGACGAAGACGAGGACGAGGGGGAGGACCCGGACGACTTCGAAATCATCGAGATCAGCGACCGGTATGCCGCGCTGTCCGACTGGCGCACGCCCGACGGCAGCCGGTCGGAACTGGAGACGCTTCCGGCCAATGACGAGGAGCTTTCGCCCCCCGATGTGCTGGAGACGCTGAAGCCGGACGAAGAGCATTTCCAGGAAGCATCCGGCAACGCAGGCGCGTCCTTCGAGCGCACCTATCGTCGCGCCGCCCTGGTGCTCTGGCCGCAGGAACGGCGCCTGGCCGTGCTGGCCCAGGCAGACTGGGGTTTCACGCTGCGCTACCTCGCCACCATGATACAGGCCTGGGAGGAGACGGGTGCCGATCGCGCAGGCCCCGCATGGCAGGAAGCGCATGACTTCGCCACGGAGATCACCGCGGACTGGCCGAGATCCCACCTCTGGAACCCCGACCCGGCCGAGAGCGCGGTCGGCCGGTTGCTTGCGCTGCTCACGCGCCTGGGTGACGCCGACCATATCGCGACGTTCCTGGCCGAGGTGGTGGCCGCAGGCGCGTCCACCCTTGGCGACAATCCCGCGATCGTCGCGGCGCTCGGCCAGCTCCCGCCACGGCAACGCAGCGTCGTGCTGGAGCGCGTCGTCACCGGATTGGCGGAACCCGGGTTCGACAGGGCCGCCAATCTCCTGGCCCACGCCGCTGCCACGCCCGGGCTTGGTGACCTGCACGCGGCGGGATGCAGCCTGCTGAGCGCATTGCCCGGTGACCCGGCCACGCACAGGGAGGGCGCGTGGGGCGGTCCGCCGCAGGTAAGGCCCGCCATGGTCGTCGAACTGCTGCAGGCGCTCGGCGGGATCGACAACGGCCTGGCGGAGCATGCGCTGGAAACGATGCTGCTGCGTCCCAAGAGCTACGACATGGACGCCGCGCTGGTGCCGGCCGCGCGGACGTTGTTCGACCAATCGGTGATGCGCGGGCTGCCGGCGATCGCGCGCTTGCGCGATGTTTGCCTGGGCCATCTCCGGGCGCGGATCGCCGAACCGCTGGTCCCGCCCGCCGACTGGCGGCGGCCGAACGCGATGCGCTGCACGTGTTCACTGTGCAACGAGCTGGCGGCGTTTCTCGACAATCCCGGGCAGCAGTCGTGGAGCCTGCGCGCCGCAGCCGACAAGCGCGCGCATGTGGAGCAGAGCATTCGCGAGATGCACTGCGACGTGGACACCGCCACGGATACGCGCGGCCGGCCGTACACCCTGGTCTGCCGGAAGAACCAGGCCAGTTACGAACGCCGCGCCAGACAACGCCAGGACGACCTTGCCGCAGTGGCCGCACTTGGCGGGTGAAAGCAAGCCGGGCGGGCGGAGGGACTGACGGACGGAAAGCTGCCCTCCCCCTCACGGAAAGAGACGCGTAATTCGCGCCTCGCGAATGCCGGCCCCAGCCGGCCTATCTTCGCCGGGACCGCCGCCCGCGCTTCTCGGTCAGCATGCTCGCGACCACATCCGCCAGCCGGCCCACCGCCGCACTCATTGCGCTCACCAGGCCCGGCGTTCCCTTTCCGGCCAGAGGGATTGTCAGGTGCACCCGCTTGGTCACCGACACATCGCCGGTGATCGATATCTGCGCATCCAGCACCTCCACCCCGCTGTGATCGGCGTCGAAGCGCAGCACGTTGATCCCCACCGTGGCATCCGGCGTGCCGGAGATCGCGCCGACTTCCGACACCACCGTACTATCCGGCAGACGCTGTGACAGATTCTGCACCAGCACGCGGTTCATCATTGATGACAGCGACTCGCCCCACCAGTCGTTGGGCAGCAGGTCCAGTCGGTAATTCTCCGTGGACCGCACGATTTCCGAGCGCTCCAGGTAATGGGGGAGAGCCAGTTGACGCAATTCGATCAACCGCGGTGCGCCACTGCGTGTCTCACCCGGCACCGTTGCCAGCGTGTACAGCGTCGGGTTGGGCGACGCGCACGCGGCGGGCAGCGCCGCGACGAGGGTCAGCGCGTGACGGCGGGACAGCTTCATACCCGTCTCCTGTTCAGCGGCGGCCGCGAAGCAACGCCTCGGGATGACGTCGCAGCAGATCGGCGAAAGAGCGCAGCGACTGTACCGCCTCGTTCAACTGCGCCATCAGGCGGGTGGCCTGGTTGTGCAGGTTGGAATCGGCGCCGTAGCCGCTGTTGAGTGAACCGACAAAAGCATTCAACCGCTTCATCGCGGTGTCCAACTGTCGTGCCATGCCGGGCAGGTCCTTGGCCAGAGGTGCGCTGGCGGTATTCAGCTGATGCACCAGTTGCTGGGTCTCATCAAGCGTTGTCTTCAGGGACGCGACCGCCTGCTTCAACCCGCTGTCGTTCACCAGCCCGTTCGCACCTGCAAGCAGTTCGTTCAGGTTCTGCCCAATCTGCTCGAACGGGATTGACTCCAGCTTGCTCAGCAGGGCCGTCGCGGACCCGCTCAGCCCGCTCCCGCCGCCGGGCGCCACCGGGATCACATAAGCCCCGTCATGCTTTTCCAACTGCGCGGGCGGCGCATCCGGATGCAGCGCGACGGAAAGCTGCTTCTGGCCGGTGATCAGGTTGGTGGATTCCAGTTCCACGCGCAGTCCGCGCTGCACCAGGTCGCCCATCTCGGCATCCAACCCGCCGCTGGCCGACAGGTTCATGCCGCTTACGCGTCCCGGCTCGAGGTCGAAATGCACCGGAACCATGACCTGCTTTGTCTTCGGGTCGTATTTCAACTGGACCGAACTGACCTGCCCGACGCGAATGCCGTGCAGCGTGACCGCGGCGCCCGCGCTGAGCCCCGCGACCGAGCCGGTAAGGTAGGTAACGCAGGGAATGCGCTGCAGATAGCTGGCGGCATCCGCAGCCTCCTTGCTGGCGTATAGTGGGAATTCATGCTGGTTCCGGCTGACCGGAGAGGTGCCCGGCGGCGTCTCGAAGGCGATCCCGCCCAGCACGACCGCGCGCAGCGATTCCAGTCGCAGTTGCACGCCGTTCGGTCCCAGCGACACGGTGGCGCCCGAGGCGTTCCAGAACCGCGAGTTGTCGTGCACGTATTTGTCGTATGGCGCACGGACGAACACATGCACCGTGACGCTGCGCGCCATGTCGCCCACGTCCCAGCCCAGCACCTCCCCCACATCCAGGTCGCGGAAGAACACCGGCGAGCCCAGATTGATCGAGCCGATGCGCGGAGCGTGCAGCAGGAACGTCTTGCCCGGGACGTCCGACTGCAGCACCGGCGGGGTCTCCAGACCGGCGAAAGTGCGTGTCGGTTCGCCCGCCGAGCGCGAGGGCAGCATCTCGATGTAGCTGCCGGAAACCAGGGTCTCCAACCCGCTGATCGCACCGGCGAAGAAACGCGGTTTCACCACCCAGAACTTGGTCTTGTCGGTCAGCAGAGGCGTCGCCTCGCGGTTCATCTGCACCGTGACCGTGACATGCTGCAGGTCCTTGCTCAGCTCCACCTGCTGCACGACGCCCATGTCCACATCCTTGTGCTTCACATGCGACTGCCCGGCGACCAGGCCTTCCGCGCTTTCGAAGGTGATGTGGATAACCGGCCCACGCTGGGACAGCGTGTGCCAGGCCAGCCAGATACCCAGCACGGCGGTGATGATGGGGATGGCCCAGATCAGCGACAGCCGCCAGTGCCGGTCGAGTTTCGAGCGGACGGTGGCGTGCGGCGGTGGTCCGGGCGGTTGCGGCTGGTCGTTCAATCCTCGTACTCCGCCTGGGCGCCGGCCGAATCCCACATCAACCGGGGATCAAAGCTCTGTGCCGCCAGCATGGTCAGGATCACCACGGCGGCGAAGGCGACCGCGCCGAAACCCGGCGTCACCTTGGCAATGATGCCGAACTGCAGCAGCGCCACCAGAATGGAACCCATGAAGATGTCGATCATCGACCAGCGGCCGATCGAATCGACGATGCGATAAAGCCGGGTGCGGTCCCGCAGCCGGCGGGCGCTGCCGCGCTGTGTGGAGACCAGCAGGATCGCCAGGCCGATCAGTTTCAGCCCCGGCACCACGATGCTGGCGAAGAACACCAGGGCGGCGAGCGGCCACAACCCCGCCCCGATCAACTCCTGCACCCCGCCGATGATCGTGCTCGGCTCACCGCGTCCCAGCCGGATCACCGTCAGGACCGGGTAGTAGTTGGCGGGAATGTACAAGAGCAGGGCCGACAGCCCCAGCGCCCAGGTCAGTGCGACGCTGAACGGCTTGCGGTGCCGCAACCGGCTGCCGCAGCGCGGGCAGGGCGAGCCGCCTTCCGCCCGGCTGACCAGCCCGCAGGTGTCGCAGCCCAGCCGCGTGCCGGCAGCGTCGGGCCGCGTCGGATGCCTGCGCGCCAGGCCGCGCCGCTCCATGGCTTCCCAGACCGCGTGCGGATCCAGCGCGTAGTCGGCGGCGACCATGGTCACCATCAGGGCCCCCAGGGCATAGACGGCCGGCCCGACATCGATATGCACCACCGCGCCCAGCCGGCTGTAGGCGACGAACAGGCCCAGCAGGTAGATCTCGATCATCGACCACGGCCGCAGCCGTTCCGCCCAGGCGAACAGCCGGGTAAGCACGCCCGGGGGCTGCGGCAGGTACAGGCCCGCCAGCACCGCACCCGACAGCAGCAGCTTGGCCAGTGGTGCGGCGAAGGTGGTGAACAGCACCACCGCCGCGAGTTCCCACATCCCGTGCTGCTCCAGCCCGGCCGGACCGGTGAACAGGCCGGCCGCCTGGTACATGCCGAAGGTGCTGACCGACAGCAGCATGGTGCCGGCGGAGATCGCCAGCAGGATCAACGCGGCGCAGTGCAGCGCCAGCGGGATGGCGAGCGGTTCGTGATGGGTATGGCGCAGGACGGCGTTGCACCGCAGGCAGATCGCGCGCGTGCCCGGCGGCAGGGCGGGAAGGACCTGGACCTGGCCGCAATCGTGGCACTCCCGCAGGTGCGGGGATGTCGCCGCGGTCTCTGATCCGGTGTCGGCGGGAGAGGAGGCAAAGGCCGGCATCATGGCGGTCTGGTGGCCGGGGCGCGAGCGACTGTCATGGGGCTTATCTAGGGGCGTCGGGATGATACGGCGAGATTTCAGCCGATAGCCGCGGGGCAGAACCGGGTCGTTTCGCGGTCACGCCGGCGCGAGCAGCCGGCCGCCGCCCACCCGGCCGGGTGGGTTTTGCCGGCCGCCGCGACGAAGTATGCCTGTTCCGACATCCTCATGCGACACCGCGCCGGTGCGGTGCCGGTGACTGGAGATGGAACCATGCCGACCTTCCCCGAAATCCGCCCGGCGGATGCCTCACCCGAGATCACGGCGCTCTACGCCGACATCCGCGCCGTATCCGGCGTGCCGGTGGTGAACCTGATCTGGCGCCACTTCGCTGCCCTGCCCGGCGTGCTCGAGTGGGCCTGGGCCGCGCTGCGCCCGCTGGTCGGCTCGCAGGAGATGGCGGCGGCGCGCAGCCGGGTCACCGGCGCCGTGGCGCTTCCTGCCCTGGACCGACCCGCGCCGGGCGCCTGGCTGCAGGCCGGCGTGGATGGCGCGGGGCTGGCGCAGATACGGACGATCGTGTCGGCCTATATCCGCGGCAACCTCACCAACCTGGTGGCCCTGACGGCGCTTCGCCTGCGGCTGGACCAGCCGGATGCGCCGGCCGCGCGCTTCACCCCGGCAGACGCGCCTGCGGCGGCGACGCCGCTGCCGGCCCTGCCTCGGATCGATACGCTGGACCAGGCGACGGCCGAGCGGGTGCGGGCATTGGCGGTCCGGCATGAGGGGGCGGGCGAGGGGGTGATCCCCAGCCTGTATCTGGCGCTTGTCCCCTGGCCGGGCGTGCTGGCCGCCCTGCCGGACTGGCTGGCGCCGCTCTACGCGTCGGACACCCTGCGCGCGGCACGCGACAGCGCGGTGCAGGCGGCCACGGCGCAGGCAGCCAACCTGCTGCCGGCCACAGGACCTGCGCCCGCCCGCCTCGCCGCAATGCGCCCCGGGCTGGACCGCTTCACCCGCCTGGTGATTCCGGACCTGGTCCCGGTCTGCCTGGCCCTGGACTCGCTGCTGCCCGACGACTGATCGCCGTGGCGTCGCTGCCGCCTCGCGGCTGATCGTGTCCGGCGCGGATCGCACGCTCTTCCCCACGGCGCAACGGGGCGGGTAAGAACCGCCGCATGACCGACGATCTGCCCAATCCGGCGCTGCTGCCGGCCGGCCTGCGTGATCTGTTGCCGCCCGAGGCGGAGACGGAAGCCTCCGCCGTCGAGGCGCTGATGCACGTATTCGCCACGCATGGCTATCAGCGGGTGAAGCCGCCGCTGCTGGAGTTCGAGGACTCCCTGCTGGCCGGTTCCGGCGCCGCGGTGGCGGAGCAGACCTTCCGGCTGATGGACCCGGACAGCCAGCGCATGATGGGGGTGCGTGCCGACACCACGCCACAGGTGGCGCGCATCGCCACCACGCGGCTGGGCACGGCGCCGCGTCCACTGCGCCTGTCCTATGCCGGCCAGTGCCTGCGCGTTCGCGGCAACCAGTTGGCGCCGGACCGCCAGGTGGCCCAGGCCGGCATAGAGCTGATCGGCCCCGACAGCCCCGCCGCGGATGCCGAAATCGTGCTGGTGGGTGCCGAGGCGCTGGCCGAGGTCGGTCTGACCCGGGTCAGTTTCGACCTGACCCTGCCGATGCTGGTGCCCTCCCTGCTGGACGACGCGGGCATCACCGGTCCGCAACGTGCGGCTCTGGGGCGGGCGCTGGACCGCAAGGACGCCGCCTCGGTGGCGCGCCACGGCGGTGCGCTGGCGCCCGTGCTGACCGATCTGCTGCTGGCCGCCGGTGCCGCCGACGGCGCGCTGGCCGCACTCCAGTCCGCTCGGCTGCCGAACGCCGCCGGTGTCCTGGCTGAACGGCTGGCCGAGGCGGTCGCCGCGATCCGCGCCCGCGCCCCGGCGCTGCGGCTGACCATCGACCCGGTGGAGTTCCGCGGCTTTCGCTACGAGACCGGCGTGTCGGTCACGGTCTATGCCCCGGGCCGGCATGAAGAGCTTGGCCGCGGTGGGCGCTACCTGTGCGGCGAAACCGAGCCCGCCACCGGGCTGACCCTGTTCCCCGATGCGGTCCTGCGTGCCGCGCCGGCACGCGCCGCGCGCGCGCGGGTGTATGTGCCGCTGGGCGCATCGCAAGACGTCGCCGCGCGGCTGCGGACCGAGGGCTATGCGACGGTGGCGGCGCTGGACGCGGTCGCGGACGACCAGGCCGAAGCCCGTCGGCTGGGCTGCAGCCACGTTCTGCGGGACGGCGGGGCCGCGGCCCTCGGGTAACAGCCAACCCGCGCATCGATGGTTCGCGGGCCGAATGCACCACGTCAGGGCGGGCTCGCGCCTGTCACTGCGCAACCGCAAAGCTTGCCTGCAACGCAGCGAACCATCACGCTACCGTCCCGGAACCCGGGAGGCCGTCGATGGAACCGCTCGACCTGCACGATCCGGCCCTGCGCGACCGCGCGGTGCGCGCCGCACGCGGCCAGGCGCCATTCGACCTGCTGCTGACCGGCGGCATCCTGGCCGACATGGCCACCGGCGAACTGCGGCCGGCCGATATCGGCATCGTCGGCGGGCTGATCGCCAGCGTCCACCCGCCCGGCACCCACGGCCGCGCGTCGCGGACCATCCCGCTGGACGGCCAGGTCGTCGCCCCGGGCCTGATCGATTCCCACCTGCACATCGAAAGCTCCATGGTCACGCCGCGGCGCTATGCCGAGGTGGTGGTACCGCAGGGCACCACCTCGCTGTGCTGGGACCCGCATGAGATCGGCAACGTGGCCGGGCTGGACGGTCTGCGCTGGGCGATCGCCGCCGCCGCCGGCCTGCCGCTGCGCATCCTGACACTGGCGCCGTCCTGCGTGCCCTCCGCCCCCGGGCTGGAACGCGCGGGCGCGTCGTTCGGCCCGGACGAGATGCAGCAGATGCTGGACTGGCCGGGCATCGCCGGCGTTGCCGAGGTGATGGACATGCGCGGCCTGCTGGACCGCGACCCGCGGATGCGCGGGATCGTCGCCGCCGGCCTGGCCAGCGGCAAGCTGGTGTGCGGCCACGCCCGCGGCCTGGAAGGCGCGGACCTGCAGGGCTTCGCCGCCGCCGGGATCGAAAGCGACCACGAGATCACCAGCGGTGACGACCTGCTGGCCAAGCTGCGCGCCGGGTTCACCGTGGAGTTGCGTGGGTCCCACGACTACGTGCTGCCGGGCGCGGTGGCGGCGCTGAACACGCTGCCGGTGATGCCGCAGACGCTGACCATCTGCACCGACGACGTGTTCGCCGACGACCTTGTGCAGGCCGGCGGGTTGATCGACGTGCTGCGCCGGCTGGTGCGCTATGGCATGGCGCCGATGCAGGCGCTGCGCTGCGCCACGCTGAATGCGGCGATGCGGCTGGGGCGGCGCGACCTGGGCCTGGTGGCGCCGGGCCGCCGCGCCGACCTGGTGGTGCTGCGCGACCTGGACTCGCTGGCGGTGACCCGGGTGATCGCCTCCGGCCGGATGGTGGCGCAGGACGGCCGGCTGCTGGAGCCGCTGCGCCCCGATCCGCCCGGTGCGCCGACCGGCACGGTGCACGTGCCGCCGCTGTCGCCCGACGAGTTCCGGCTGCGCGTGCCGGGGGTGAATGCCGGCCAGGTGCGGCTGCGGACCGTGGTGCAGCCGCGCTTCACGCGCTGGGGCGACGCGGAGGTCGCGGTGCGGGACGGCGCCGCGGTTCTGCCGGAGGACGGGATCCTGATGGCCGTGATCCACCGTCACGGCCGAGCGCCTGCGACGCCGGTGCTGGGGGTGCTGCAGGGGTGGGGTACGTGGCGCGGGGCGCTGGCCACCACGGTGGCGCATGACAGCCACAACCTGGTGGTGTTCGGCCGCGAACCGGCGGACCTGGCCGCGGCGGCCAACGCGGTGGTGCAGGCGGGGGGCGGCATGGCGGTGGCCGCCGCCGGCGCGGTGACGGCCGTTTTGCCGCTGCCGGTGTGCGGGCTGGTCTCCGACGCCCCCGCCACCGAGGTTGCGGCCGGGCTGCGCGCGCTGCGGGCCG
Source organism: uncultured Alphaproteobacteria bacterium (assembly GCA_963721065.1). Lineage (GTDB taxonomy): Bacteria > Pseudomonadota > Alphaproteobacteria > Acetobacterales > Acetobacteraceae > CAWBLP01. Next base: position 64,418 of record CAVRHO010000002.1, on the reverse strand, counting down.
CCGCGGATGCGATCGTGGACTGGCAGCCGCCGCTGTTGACGTTCAAGGCGGTGGTGGGTGCCAGTCTGGCCTGCAACCCGGGGCCGCATGTCACCGATTTGGGCATCGCCGATGGCAGCACCGGGTCCGTGTTCGCCGGCGCCCTGGTCGGGGCGGCGTAGGTGGGCCATGGGGCTGGTCGTTACGCGACGGCACCGCCCTCCTCGGACTACAGCATGTAGTCAACATCCGATGCTGCGCTCGGATATGCGAACACGGTGCTGCGCAGCACCTCGGCCGGCAGGTTCTGACGGATGGCCAGGGCGAACAGGTTGATCACCTCCTCCGCCTGGGGCCCCACAAGATGCGCGCCGAGGATCCGGTCGGTGTCCTCCTCGATCAGCACCTTGTAGCCGTACACGGTCTCCGCCACCCGCGTGGCGGTGTACCAGTCCGACGCCTGCGCACAATTGACGCGAAACCGCAGCCCCTGTTCGCGGGCGGCCTGTTCGCCGAGGCCGACCGCGGCGATCGGCGGGATGGAGAAGGCGACGCTCGGGATGCCGCGATAGTCCGGCTGGTGGCGGTTGCCCTCCAGCAGGTTGCCTGCGACCACGCGGCCGTCCAGGCTGGCGGCCGGCGTCAGTGGCGGCCCGGACGCAGCGGAGTCGCCGGCGGCATAGACGCGCGGGTTGGACGTGCTTTGCAGGAACGCGTTCAGCCGCAGGCGACCGTGATCCGTATCCACGCCGCCGGCGGCCAGATCGAGGTCGGAAAAGTCGGCCGCACGTCCGGCGGCGTGCACCACGAGGTCGGCCTGAATCTCCGCCGCCCCATCGCTCGCCGCCGCATTGTCCGCCGCCCCGTCGCCTCCCTGGGTGCGGACCACGAACCCGCCGCGCGGATGCGGCTCCACCGCCTGCACCGCGTGGCCGGTCCGCACGTCGATGCCGATGTCGCGGAACCGGGTCATCAGCCACCCGACCAGGTCCGGGTCGAATTGCTTCAGCATCCGCGGCCCCCGCTGCACCACCGTCACCGCCGCCCCGGCCCGGGCGGCGATGTGGGAGAACTCGGCGGCGATGTAGCCGCCACCCACCATGACGATGCGCGGCGGCAAGGACGGCAGCTCCAGGAAATCGTCGCTGGTGATCACGTGTTCCGCGCCGGGAAACGGCAGCGGCACCGGGCGGGCGCCAGAGCCCAGCACCACGTGACGCGCCTCCAGCGTGTGCTCGCCCACGGCGATGCGGTCCGGGCCGGTGAAGCGGGCGACGCCGTGGAAGGCGTCCACGCCCGCATCGGCGAAGCTGCGCTCCCGCCGGGCCGGCACGGGTTCGGTGAACTGGCGCTTGAACGCCATCAGCGCCGGCCAGTCGATGCGGGTGTCGCCCGCCACGCCGTGCCCGTGCAGGCGGCGTACCAGGTCCACCGCCTCCGCGCCGCCGACCAGCACCTTCTTGGGGTCGCACCCCCGCAACTGGCAGGTGCCGCCGAACGGCCGGCAGTCGATGATGGCGACGGACCAGCCGGCCTTGCGCACCCGGCTGGCCACGACGCCCGCGGCGACTCCCGTGCCGACGACGACGAGGTCATAGGCCTGTGGCATCGCACTTCACCTCTTCCGTTGCGCGGCAGATGGTGCGGCCGGCGGAGGCGCGGCGTTCACGACCGCGCGCCTGATGCGCAACCCTCTGTTTACGTTTGCAGCGCAAGCTGCCTGGCATGCGCCGCGTGTTCTTCCTGCTGCCGCTGCTGCTGCTGGCCGCCTGTGGGGCCAGCCCGGTGGAGCTGACCTCGGTGGTCGGTGGCGTGACGGCGGGCAGCGTGGCGGTGCTGCACCGCACGCCGTTCGACGCGCTGTGGTCGCTGGTGACGGGGCGCGACTGCTCCATGGTGCGGCTGGACCAGGGCAAGAGCTGGTGCCGCCCGGTGGAGCCGAAACCCGCGCCGCCGCCCTATTGCACGCGTAGCCTGGGCACGGTGGATTGCTGGATCGATCCCAAGGGCAAGCCACCCCAGGTGGCGGACGGGCCGATGACGCTGACCCCGGCGCAGGAAGCCAACCGCACCCGGCGCTGGCCATTCTGACGCCAATCCGTCCAGCCATTCCCCGCCGGGCAGACCCGCCAGCCGCGCGGGTTGTGCGCACCGGACGCGGAGGGAATGCTGCGGCGAAACACGCCAGGCTGCCGGAAATGTCCGTCCCCTTCCTGTTGATCGTGCTGCTGCGCGCCGCCGCGGCCGCCGCCGTCGTCGTGAGCGCATCGGTGCTGGCCGAGGCAACCGGGCCATTCTGGGGCGGGCTGATCGTCAGCCTGCCGATCTCAGCCGGGCCGGCCTATGTGATGCTGGGCCTGCAGCACGACGCCGCGTTCATCGCCGCCGGCGCGCTGGGCAGCCTGTCCGCCAATGCCGTGACCCTGATCTATATGCTGGTGATCATCCTGCTTGGCCCGCGGCTACGCTGGCCCCTGGTGCTGGCGGCCGGTCTGGGGTTGTGGTTCGTCCTGGCGTGGCTGGAGCGACAGGTCGCGTGGGACCTGACCGGCGTGTTGCTGCTGAACCTGACGGTCTTCGCCGTGACGCTGTGGCTCTCGCGGCCGGCGCGCCGGATCGGTGGCATCCGGCCGAAGGCGGCACGCCGGCGCTGGTTCGAGCTGCCGATGCGGGCTTTGCTGGTGGGGACACTGACCGCCACCGTCGTGACCGGCAGCCAGTGGCTTGGCCCGGCGCTGACAGGCATGGCTGCCGTCTTCCCGATCGCACTCACCGGACTGGCGCTGGTGGTGCTGCCGCGACTGGGCGGCACCGCCGCGGCCGCCTTGTTCGCCAACACATTGCAGGCGATGCCGGGCTTCGCCATCGCGGTGCTCGTGCTCCACCTGACCGCCGAACCGCTCGGCGTCTGGTGGGGCATGCTGGCCGCGCTGGCGGCGCAATTGAGCTACGCGGTGCTGTTGACGGTTGGCACCGCGCCCGGCCCGACGCTGGCCCGCCTGCGCCAGCGTCGGCCGGCATCGGGACGGGTTTAGGCCGACAGGTCACGCCCGCCGTCGGGACCAGCAGCGGTTCGGCTGCACAGAGGCAGCGTCGTGCCGGGGGCTTCGCCCCTGGCCGGTTTGCGACCGCCCGCCGCTATTCCGCGACCGCCGATCCGCCCGCACTTGCCCGTCCGGAGACCGGCGCCGTCATCAGCAGCACCAGCGGCACGGCCACGAGCGTCAGGATCATCATCAGCTTGAAGTCGTCGATGTAGCCGATCATCGAAGCCTGTCGCGTGATCTCGCCGTTCAGCAGGTCCAGCCAACGTGGCGAGTGAAGGCCCAGCATGCGCGCCAGCGGCGCCTGTTGCAGGGTCCGGTCCATCGGCGACAGCGGCGCGGAGATCGTCTCGTGGTTGATCTGCGTGTTGCGCGTCACCAGCGTGGTGACGATCGAAATGCCGATGCTGCTGCCGATGTTGCGCACCAGGCTGTAGATGCCGGCGGCCTCGGTGCGACGCTCCGGCGGCAACGTGGAAAACGCCGTGGTGGTCAGCGGCACGAAGATGAAGCCCAGGCCGAAGCCCTGCAGAACGCCCCAGGTGAACACGTCCCACGGGCTGACCTGCAGCGAGAAGCCGGACATGCCCCACATCGACCACGCGTTCACCAGGAAGCCGAACACCATCAGCATGCGCGGCGGCACCACGCGCGTCAGGCGGCCGACGACCAGCATCGCGATCATCGTGCCGACCCCGCGCGGCGCCAGCAGGATGCCCACCGTCACCACCGGGAAATCCAGCAGGTTCTGCAGCAGCGGCGGGAACAGCGCCATGGTGCCGTACAGCACCAGGCCGACGATGAAGATGAACAACTGGCCCAGGGAGAAATTCCGGTTCATGAACAGGTTGGGCCGTATGAACGGGTTCGGTGACGTGAAGATGTGCACCACGAAGATGTAGAACGTGAGGCCCGCGATCACGGTGGCGACGACGATCTGCAGGGAGCTGAACCAGTCCAGCAACTGCCCGCGGTCCAGCACGAACTGCAGGCAGGCGATGGCGATGCTGAGCATCGAGAAGCCGAACACGTCGAACCGGCGCGGGTTGTCGAGTTTCACCTCGTGCACGAAGGCGCGGATCACCGTCGCGGCCGCCAGTCCGATCGGCAGGTTGATGAAATACACCCACCGCCAGCTCCAGTGCTGGGTCAGCCAGCCGCCCAGCGTCGGTCCCAGGATGGGTCCCAGCATGATGCCCATGCCCCAGATCGCCATCGCCTGGCCGTGCTTCTCGCGCGGGTAGATGTCCAGCAGCGTGGCCTGCGACAGCGGCACCAGCGCCGCACCGAGGAATCCCTGGATCGTGCGGGAGATCACCGCCTCGGTCAGCGTCTGCGACATGCCGCACAGGGCCGAGGCGACGGTGAAGCCGAGCACCGAGGTCATGAACAGGCGGCGCCGGCCGAAGCGGTCGGCGAGCCAGCCGGTGGGCGGCGTCATGATCGCCGCGGCGACGATGTAGGAGGTGAGCACCCAGGTGCTCTCGTCGTAGCTGGAGGCGAAGGTGCCGGACATGTACGGCAGGGCGACATTGGCGATGGTGGTGTCCAGCGCCTGCATCATCGTTGCGAGCATCGTTCCGACGGTGACCATCGCAACCACGCCGCGGGTCGGTTGACCCTCCGCCATTGGCCGTCGCCTCTCCCGTACTTGTCATTCCGGCTTAGACGGATGGTCGCCCCAGGGGAACCTCCGGTAGTGCCACCGAGGCATGACGAGTTGTCGGGGCGGGTTCACCGGCCTTGACGCAGGCAACAAGCGGGAGAACCTTCGCGGCAGTGACGGTGGAGGCGCGGATGGACGGCATGATGACCAGCAGCGGCAACGCCGGGCAGAGCGGCAACGCGGGGCAGGCGGAACGGCTGCGCATCCGCGGCGGCGGGTTCACCGGCCCGACGGCCGGCCTGGCACCCGGCAACGTGCAGGCCAACCTGGTGGTGCTGCCGCGCGACCTGGCGCACGATTTCCTGCGCTTCGCCCAGGCCAACCCGAAGCCCTGCCCGGTGCTGGCGGTGTCGGAAGCCGGCGACCCGCATCTGCCCACGCTTGGCGCCGACCTGGATATCCGCACCGACCTGCCGCGCTACCGCGTGTGGCGCAACGGCGAGCTGGTGGATGAGCCCACCGATGTGCGCGACGTCTGGCGGGACGACCTGGTGAGCTTCGCCATCGGCTGCTCCTTCTCCTTCGAGGAGGCGCTGATGGAGGACGGGATCGAGATCCGCCACATCGCCTGCAACGTCAACGTGCCGATGTTCCGCACCAACGTGCCCTGCGTGTCCGCCGGCGTGTTCCACGGGCCGCTGGTGGTGTCGATGCGGCCGTTGAAGCCGGCGGCGGCGATCCGCGCGGTGCAGATCACCTCGCGCTTCCCCTCGGTGCATGGCGCGCCGGTGCATATCGGCCTGCCGGAGCAGATCGGCATCAAGGACATCCGCAAGCCGGACTATGGCGATGCCGTGCCGGTGGGCGCCGACGAACTGCCGGTGTTCTGGGCCTGCGGCGTGACTCCCCAGGCAGTGATCGCCCAGGCTCGGCCGGAATTCTGCATCACCCACGCGCCGGGCAGCATGCTGGTCACCGACCTCCGCAACGCGCACCTGGCGGCTTTGTAGCACCAGCCAGTGAAGCGGCCTGACCGACGGTCGCCCGTTCACCGTGGTGGCCCATGCTTGCCGGCCAGTTGCGCCTGTTCGCGGCGAAGACGTGGATGGTGGCCTGCGCCAACCACAATGTGTGGGGGCGTCGGCCCCAGGCTCGAACGCCATGCCGGTTGGTGTCAGTGGCCGGTCCTGGCTGAAGCCGAAACCCGGCCGTTCTGCCTGACATGCCCGGGAACCGTGACTGCGCACCACGCCCGGTGCCTGCCCGCGGCCTGGCAAGACTTCACATCAAGGGCACCAGGGACACACCGAAGGCCACCGAGTGATTGCACGCCGGTCCTGGTGTCGAACGCTTGCGCATATTCGAAATCCAGAATGTCTGGTATAAGATCAGCGGATCGTTCCACCTTTGGTTTGTGCCGGTCCAGGCCCGCTGGTGGCCATGCAGGGCTGAGAGCTTGATGCCAGTGCGGGCGACCACACTGGTTTCGTCCGTCATTGGTGCGGGGAGAGGCAATTACCATGGCAATTCGGCTGGTCATTCACATGACAGCCGCCCCGGGCAAGGGCGCGGAACTGGCGCAGGTGTTTCGCGATCGCTGCCGGGAGGCGATGCAGGAACCCGGTTGCGAGCAGTATGAGCTGTTCCAGAGTGTACCTGAACCCGGACCGCCTCACCTTGCTGGAACGATGGTCGGACCAGGGGGCGCTCGACGCACATGCAAAGTTGAACGCAACCCGACCGCCATTGCCGGAAGGCCTGCGGCTGGGCGCCGGTGAGCGTGAGGATTACGAGTACAACCGGACGCGTTGACCGGGACGTGGTGATCCCGCTCCCGGACTTGCTGACCTGATGTTCGCGCGTCGTCTCGTCCTGCCGCAGACTGAGGGAGCCGTCATACTGCCGCCCGGCCCGGATCGATGACCCCTCGATCAAACACCGACCCCATGCTGCGCCGCCGGATCGACCGCATCGAGTTGTTGGTGCAGCAGGACGTTGGACGCAACGCCACCGCCCTGTTCTCGACCGCGGCCGGTGGATTGTGGAGCGCGGCCTCGGCACTGGCGGCCAGTCCGGCGCCGCGGGTCGGCCTGCTGACCGGCTTCTTCGTGCCGTCCGCAACCCCTCCGGCAGCCGAGACCGACGGTCCCGCGGGGTCCGCCCTGCTGGCGGCCGGGCTGACCCGCGCCGGCGTTGCCTGTCGCGTGCTGACCGACACGCCCTGCCAGGCGGCGTGTGCCGCGGCACTGGCGGCGGCCGGGCTGCCGCTTGCGATGCTGGATAGCGTGGCTCCGGACGCGCCGCTGGACGCGGCGGTGACCCGGTGGCGGGACGCCCGCATCGACTGGGCCATCGCCGTGGAACGCTGCGGCCGCACCGAAAGCGGGCCGCCCCGCAACATGCGCGGGGTGGACATGAGCCCATGGACCGCCCCGCTGGACGACCTGTTCCTCGCCGGCCCCTGGGACACCATCGCCATCGGCGACGGCGGCAACGAGATCGGCCTGGGCGCGCTCCCACGTTCGTTGATCGCCGAGCAGGTCGAGCACGGCGAGAGCATCGCCTGCGTCACCCCGGCGTCTCACCTGATCATGGCCGGCGTGTCGCACTGGGGGACCTACGCGCTGATCGGCGCCCTGGCGCTGCTGCGCCCGGACTGGCGGCATGGCCTGCTGAGCTGCCTCGACGAGGCACTGGACATGAGCGTTCTGGAGACGATGGTGCGGGACGGACCGGCGGTGGACGGGGTGTCGCAACGCCAGGCGCTGACCATCGACACACTGCCGCTGCCGGCACACCACGCCAGGCTGCGGGCGATCCGCACGTTGGTGACCGGCTGAGGCCGACCGGCGATGCGACTTGCATCAGGCCCGGCACAAGTCCCTCCTGCCATGGCCAGGGCTCTGACTTGGTTCTGACCCGGCCATATACCCCCGACCAGGCGCGGGCCGTTGCAGTCCAGCCCGATCGTTCCGGTGTCGATGTCCGGGTCAGGTCCGGCCATGGCCCGGGAGAGCAGTGCTGAAACGCACTCCCTGGACGCGTGCAGGGCGCGGGCCCGCCCTCCAAGACAGGGAAGAAAGCGCCCTTTACCGCTGGTGACAGCCAGGTCCGCGCGCGCGCTACCGTTCCGCCACGGCTCAGTGGCCGGTACTGCCGAACCCACCCTGATTGCGTGCGGTCTCGTCGAGGCTGTCCACCTCATGCCAGCGTGCACGCACCACCGGGGCGAGTACCGCCTGGGCGATCCGCACGCCCCGCTCCACGGTAAACGGGGCATCGCCGGCGTTCAGCACGATCACCTGAAGCTCGCCGCGGTAATCTTCATCGATGGTGCCCGGGCTGTTCGGCAGCACGATGCCGTGACGCAGCGCGAGGCCCGAGCGTGGGCGGATCTGCAGCTCGAAGCCCGGCGGCAGTGCGATCGCCAGGCCGGTGGGGATCAGCGCCCGCTGGCCCGGCGCGATGGTCACCGGCTGGGCCACCGCGGCGAGCAGGTCCATGCCGGCCGCACCGGCAGTGGCATAGGCCGGCAACGGGAGACCCTCGCCGTGCGGCAGGCGGCGGACGCGGATGGGAGGTACTCATGCGCGGATGTTCCGATGGCAACGCCGGGGCGGCGAACACGACCGGCGTCGCGGTAATGGCAGCAAGCCGACTGCCCCGGTGGCGTCACCCGGCCGGACACGCCATATTCCGGCCAGAGGAGAGGCTTTGGTGCGGTCGAGAAGACTCGAACTTCCACGGGGTTGCCCCCACAAGCACCTCAAGCTTGCGCGTCTACCATTCCGCCACGACCGCACCGTGGGATGGGCAGGGCGCGGGATATAGCGGATGAACGACAGCGCTTCAATCTCGACACAGCCCGAATGGCGGATTGCCGAGGGGCTGACGGCCTATCCGGACGCCCTGGCCCTGATGCAGGACCGGGTGGCGGCGATTCGCGCCGGTACCGCCGGCGAACTGGTGTGGCTGGTGGAGCACCCGCCGCTCTACACCGCCGGCACCTCGGCCCAGGCCGCCGACCTGACCGACCCCGCCCGCTTCCCCACCTTCAAGGCGGGACGCGGCGGGCAGTGGACCTATCACGGCCCGGGCCAGCGCACCGTCTATGTGATGCTGGACCTCAACCGCGCGCACGGCAGCGTCCCCGCGCGCGATGTCCGCTGCTTCGTGCACGGGCTGGAGGAGTGGCTGATCCGCACCCTGGACCGCTTCAACGTGCGCGGCGAACGACGCGAGGGCCGTGTCGGCATCTGGGTCCCCGGCGCGCAACCGGGTGGCGGCAGCACCGGCGAGGCGAAGATCGCCGCGATCGGCGTGCGCGTGTCGCGCTGGGTCAGTTGGCACGGCGTGGCGCTGAATGTGGAGCCCGACCTGTCGCATTTCGGCGGCATCGTGCCCTGCGGCGTGCGGGAACACGGCGTCACCAGCCTGGCCGCTCTGGGCATCACCGCCACCATGGCCGAGGCGGACGCCGCGCTGCGCGCCGCCTGGGAGCAGGTGTTCGGCGACGCTGCCAGCCCACCCGTCTGCCGGTAGGGGCGGCTCAGTCCTGCGCCTTGTCCTCCGTCGCGCGCCGCTTACGGGCGGCCGACGCGTACTGCCCGCGCGGCCGCACCTCCTGTACGTGCGGGCGCACCACGGTATCGTAGTAGTCGTCCCAGTCCTCCGGCCGCAATTGCGCCAGGTCGGGGACCAGTTCGTAGTTGTTCAGCGTGGCGTCGTCATAGGCGTGCCGCGGGATCGGCTGAACCTGCAGCAGCGGCGTGTCGGGGCGGAAGTCGATCGGAACGTCGGTCTTGGTCAGCCGCAGGTTGGTGATCAGCGGACCGAACCAGCGGTCGGTTTCTATGATGCCCTCGAACAGTTCGTAGGTTCCGCTGCGTGGCACGTTGACCGGCGGCCGCACCAGCAGGCTCCAGCCCGGCGCGGTGCGCGCCACCAGCCCGGTCCACAGTTGCAGCAGGCCCGGCTCCTGCAGGGCGCCGAGGAAAGGCGGGGCGTAGTCGCGGATCTCCTCCGGCGCGACCGTTGCGAACAGGTCCTGGAAACCAGGGAAATGCGTGCTGTTCAGCGGAAACCAGTCGGCCGCGCCGTCCCAGGTCCACGCCACCTGGTAACCGTCCCAGCGCACGGAAAAGCCGACCGGGGGAAAGACGTAATAGCCGAAGCCGGACGCGGTGGTGGCCGGCTCGCAATAGCGGAATGCGCGGGTGGGCAACGTTCCGGAGGCGGACCGGTCCGCCCTCTGCGGCAGCCGCGCACTGGGAACAAAGCGGTGAAAGGTGACCAGTGGCGGCTTCGGCGTGCCGGCGGTCTGCCCGGCGCGAGCGGCGTTTGCATTCTCCACGGATAACCCGACCTCGTTCGGATGGTCAGACGACAGCAGCGGGCGCTCGGCCCTTGCTGCAGCCTAGTCGGTGTGACGGATATCTCCCAGCCTCGGGAACCTTCAGCGCCGCTGCGACAGGTTCGGCGCCATCGCACCGAGGCGGACCTTGGTGGTGTCGGTCGGGGCCAGCGCCGGGCTCATCGCACCCAGACGGACCTTGGCGGTGTCGGTCGGGGCCAGCGCCGGGCTCATCGCACCGAGGCGGACCTTGGTGGTGTCGGTCGAGGCGAGCGCCGGGCTCATCGCACCCAGACGGACCTTGGCGGTGTCGGTCGGGGCGAGCGCCGGGCTCATCGCACCCAGACGGACCTTGGTGGTGTCGGTCGGGGCGAGCGCCGGGCTCATCGCACCCAGGCGGACCTTGGTGGTGTCGGTCGGGGCGAGCGCCGGGCTCATCGCGCCAAGGCGGACCTTTGCGGTGTCGGTCGGGGCGAGCGCCGGGCTCATCGCACCCAGACGGACCTTTGCGGTGTCGGTCGGGGCCAGCGCCGGGCTCATCGCACCCAGACGGACCTTTGTGGTGTCGGTCGGGGCGAGCGCCGGGCTCATCGCACCCAGGCGGACCTTGGTGGTGTCGGTCGGGGCGAGCGCGGGGCTCATCGCACCGAGACGGACCTTGGTGGTGTCGGTCGGGGCGAGCGCCGGGCTCATCGCACCGAGGCGGACCTTGGTGGTGTCGGTCGGGGCGAGCGCCGGGCTCATCGCGCCAAGGCGGACCTTTGCGGTGTCGGTCGGGGCGAGCGCCGGGCTCATCGCGCCAAGGCGGACCTTTGCGGTGTCGGTCGGGGCGAGCGCCGGGCTCATCGCGCCAAGGCGGACCTTTGCGGTGTCGGTCGGGGCGAGCGCCGGGCTCATCGCACCGAGGCGCACGGTGCGGGACTCAACAGGGCGGCTGGTAAGCGTGCTGCGGATCATCGGCTCGGAATCCTTCCATGCAAGGTGGGTATCGCGTTTCTTGCCCGACGGCCGCCCTGGGGCGAGCCGTTCCTTGCGCCGATGATTAAGCCTTAGCGATTTTCTTTCGTTTTTTTGACGTTAGTCTGCCGTCAAATCGACAGCGCTATTGATCCACAACTCAATCGGTCATGCCAATAGGGTGACGAGTGCAACCAGAGAGTCGCAAATAATGTCCGCGCGCCACGGGTTTCGCGACTTAATGCCGCCGCCTGTTGCACAAGTCACAGGCAGAAACAGGCGTACCGAAGGCGGGAAGCCGCTCTCAGGCGGTGGCGGTGCCGCCCACCGTGAGACCGGCCAGCTTCAGCGTCGGCTGGCCAACGCCCACCGGAACGCCCTGCCCGTTCTTGCCGCAGGTGCCCACGCCCGGGTCCAGCGCCATGTCGTTGCCGATCATGGCCACCTTGGTCAGCGCGTCCGGCCCGTTGCCGATCAGCGTCGCGCCCTTCACCGGCGCGGTCACCTTGCCGTCCTCGATCATGTAGGCCTCGCTGGCCGAGAACACGAACTTCCCGGAGGTGATGTCCACCTGTCCGCCGCCGAAGTTCACCGCGTACAGCCCGCGCTTCACCGAGGCGATCATTTCGGCCGGCGTATGCCCGCCGCCCAGCATCACCGTGTTGGTCATGCGCGGCATCGGCGCGTGGGCGAAGGACTGGCGGCGGCCGTTGCCGGTGGCGCGCATGCCCATCAGCCGCGCGTTCAGCCGGTCCTGCATGAAGCCGACCAGCACGCCGTCCTCGATCAGCACGGTGCGGCTGGAGGGCGTGCCCTCGTCATCCACCGTCAGGCTGCCGCGCCGGTCCGGCATGGTGCCGTCATCCACCACGGTGACGCCCTTGGCGGCGATCTGCTTGCCCAGCAGGCCGGCGAAGGCCGAGGTCTTCTTGCGGTTGAAGTCGCCCTCCAGCCCATGGCCGATCGCCTCGTGCAGCAGGATGCCGGGCCAGCCGGAGCCGAGCACGACCTCCATCTCGCCGGCCGGCGCGGGCCGGCTGTCGAGATTCACGATCGCTTGGCGGATCGCCTCGTCCACCGCGCCGCGCCAGACATGCGGTTCAGTAACGATGTCATAGGCATGCCGGCCGCCGGTGCCGTAACTGCCGGTCTCTCGACGGCCGTCCTGTTCCATCACCACGGCGACGTTCAGCCGCACCAGCGGACGCAGGTCGGCCACCCGTGTGCCGTCGGCGCGGATGATCTGCACCGCCTGCCACTCGCCGCCGATCGAGGCCATCACCTGCTTCACCCGCGGGTCCTTGCCCCTGGCATAGGCATCGATCTCGCCCAGCAGCTCGGTGCGGGTGCCGAACGGCGTGGCGGCCAGCGGGTTGGCGTCGGAATACAGCCGCGAATTGGTGGCGCGCGGCGGTTCGGCGGAGACGCCGGAATGCCCGGCCGCCACGGCCGAGACGCTGGTGGCGGCGCGCTCCAGCGCATCGTCGGACAGTTCGGCGGCATGGGCGTAGCCGGTGGCCTCGCCCGCCACGGCGCGCAGGCCGAAGCCCAGCGTGGTGTCGAAGCCGGCGCTGCGGATGCGGCCGTCGTCCAGGCTGATCTGCTCGCTCTCCCGGTATTCCAGGAACAGCTCGCCGTCATCGCTGCCGGACATGGCCTGGTTCAGGCGGCGTTCGGCCGCGGCCCGGTCCAGCGCGGAGTCGGCCCGCTCGAAGAACAGCTTGTCGGTGGCGGCGAGCGCGGTCATGGCAGCCTCAATCAATAAGGGTCACCCAGAGTGTGGGGTCGGACGGGAAGGTTTGCCAGCGCCTATCGCGGATCGGCGGCGGACGGCGGATCCGGGGACTGGAGCGCGGCCAGGCGTTCGGTCGCGGCCTTAAGCGCGCCAGGCGGCAGGGCATCCTCGCCGTAGCGGACCTGCTCGTAGCTGTCCGTGATCAGGGCCAGGGCCGATGCGGCCTGCGGAGCGGCGGCCACCAGCGTGCGCTGCAGCTCGCGCGGCGTGGTATCCTGGTGCCGTGGGTGCCCGCTTGCCGCGGCCCAGCGCAGCAGCGCCTGGTAGATGCCGCGGATGTCGGTGGGGGCGGCGGCATCCGGCCCGGCGCGCGCGGCCCGACCGGCGTCCGCGCCGGGATGCGGGCGCAACCGGTCCACCCAGCCGTCCCAGGCCGTGCGCACCTGGCGGCGGAACAGGAGCCAGGACCACAGGGAGCTGCGCTCCTCCCGCGCCAGCCGTTCCGCCCGCGGCCTGACGTTGCGCACCAGCAGCCGGGCGAACAGCACCAGCAGCACGGCTGCCGGGATCACCAGAAGATAGCCGGACAGGCCGGCAGACTCGTCCAGTGCGCCGGCATGCACCTGCGGCAGTGGCGGCATTTTGTGCGCCGTGACCGGGCGGAGCGCGCCGTGCGAATCCAGCCGCAACCAGGCCAGCAGCGCCTCCAGCAGGTCCAGCAGCCAGCCGAACATCCAGCGCAGCACCGCGGCGGCGAGCAGAAGCGCCTGGACCGCCAGATGCATCGCCTGGCTCATCACCGGAACCAGGTCGTTCGTGAGCAGCAGGCCGACGGTCACGACCAGCCCCATGGGCACCACCAGCGCCACGACCCAGGCGAGCGAGACCGGGCGGGCGGTTTCGCCGGGGTCCCGCAGGCTGTGCAGATGGGTCAGCGCCAGCATCGTCGGGGCCAGGATGAAGTAGCCCAGCACCAGCAGTTGCAGCGTATGCTCGTAGCGTTCCGTGCCGGTGCCGCTGGCCAGGGCGAGCAGGATCGCCAGCGCGATCAGCGCCAGGCTGCCCACGAGAAACCGCACCGTGAGCGTCCCCGTCGTGGCCGGCACCGCGCCAAGCCACAGACCGCGGCACCACACCGCCAGGCCCAGCCCGCCGGTGACCAGCATGGCATCCATGGCAATCCGGCCGTCGGTCACCGGCGACAGCAGGACGCCGGCGCGCCAGGCTTCAAAAGGCAACAACTGGGCCAGCCACCAGCTCGGCAGCACGATCAGCGACGTGCCGAGCAGGACTCCGTGTCCAACGGCTGCCGGCAGCGAAAGGGTGCGGACGATTCCACCCGCCCAGGCGCCCGGCACGAACAGCAGCAGCAGCGCGCCAAAGCCCAGGCCGGCCGCCGAGGGCGGCGTCAGTACCAGGATGTAGGCATACAGAATCAGTGCCTCGGGCACGGCCTGGGCGGCCGGGACGATCAGGCTACGCCGCCAGGACCAGGGCATCGCGCTCGATCCAGGCTTCGTCGTAGGGCACAGGCAGGACGGGAAACCGCTCCCGGGGCGCCAGGGGGTACTCCCGGGCGACGTGCACCACCATCACCGGCCAGCCGCGCCGGTGCAGTTCCCGCAACGGGACGCGTTCAGCGGCGTCCAACCGGGTGGTGACCAGCAACAGCGTCGTGCCGGCCTGCGCCCGCTGCGTTTGGCGCGCCAGCAACGCGGCCAGGCTGCCGGTCGGCTTGGTATCGGCCCGCGCCAGCGTCTCCAGGATCGTCCGCAACTGGGTGGGCGAGCCGGACGGCCGGATGTCGATCGGGCCCGCAGCGCTGTCGCCGTTGCAGCACAGCCCGACCGGCCAGCGCCGCTCCACCGCGTGGCGGGCCAGCGAGGCGGCGATGCTGATGGTGAATTCCAGCCCGTCCTGTTCCCAGGTGCCGCGGCCGGTCGTGTCCAAGTTGACGATGATCTGCAGCAGCGGCGTTGGTACTGGGTTCCGCCACACGCACCATCAGCGTGTCGGACCGGGCGGAGCTGCGCCAGTCGATGCTGCGGTACGGATCGCCGGGCCGGTACTCGCGTGCGCCGATTGCGCGCACCGGATCGGCCAGGGCGCTGCGGTGGGCGCGGTCGCGCCCCAGCAGCCGGTCGGACGGCAGCGGCCCCAGATGCACAGGGAACAGCTTGGGATAAACGATCAGCCGATCGGTCTCCGGCTGCGCCGCGCGGCGGGTCAGGGTGCCGAGGTAGTCGCCCAATTCCAGCACGGCCGGTCCGAAGGCCAACTCGCCGCGGCGATTGCAGCGGATCTCCATGCGGCGGACCACCCGCTCATACGGCAGCATCGCGGTCAGCAGGGTCAGCGCCTGCGTCCGGTCGGCGCGGCCCTGCCCCACCACCGTCGCACCGGCGATGGCAAGGCCGCGGGGAACCGTGTCCTCGATGCGCAGCCAGGTCAGCGGCAGCAGCTTCAGATTGATCAGCTCCAGCGTCAGCGCGACCGTCTCGCCGAACGCGGCCCGCGTCGCGCCCAACTCGCGGCGATAGCTGACGCCGGCCAGGCAATAGCGGCGCCAGATCAGCAGCGACACCGAAACCAGCCCCGCCAGCAGCACGGTGAGCGTCAGCAGCGCGGCGCCCGACCAGACGGCCACGATGCCGACCAGCAGCAGGGTGACGATCCACAGCTCGCCCAGCATCGGGGTCAGCCGGACAGGGCGGTGGCGGCGACGGGTTCCGGGTCTTCCACCGGGACCGGCACCGCGGCGAGCACCTGCGACAGCAGCGAGCGGGCATCGTCGGCCTGGAGGCGCGCCTCCGTGTTCAGGATGAGGCGGTGGCCGAGCACCGGCAGGGCGAGTTCCTTGATCTCGTCGGGCCGGACGAAGCTGCGGCCGCGGATGCAGGCCAGCGCCCGTGCGGCGCGGAACAGTGCCAGGCTGGCCCGCGGACTGGCGCCCAGGGCGATGCCGGCCCAGTCGCGCGTGGTCCGCACGATGGCGACGAGGTAGTCGCGCACCGCGTCAGCCACGTGGACACCGGCGGCATGGCGCTGAAGGGCGTGCAGATCGTCGGTGGACAGGGCAGGCGACAGTGCGGCCAGAGGGTCGTCATCGGCGACGCGGGTCAGGATGGCGCTTTCCTCCTCCGGGCTGGGGTAACCCAGGGTCAGGCGCAGGAAAAAGCGGTCGAGCTGTGCTTCCGGCAGCGGGAAGGTGCCTTCCAGTTCCAGCGGGTTCTGCGTCGCCAGGACAAGGAACGGTCGCGGCAGAGGCATCGTCACGCCGTCGGCGGTGACCTGGCGTTCCTCCATCGCCTCCAGCAATGCGGATTGGGTACGTGGGGTGGCGCGGTTGATCTCGTCGGCCAGGATGACGTTGGCGAAGAGCGGGCCGGGACGGAAGACGAAGTCGCGGGTCTGCGGGTCCAGCACCTGGGAACCGGTGATGTCCGCCGGCAGCAGATCGGGGGTGAACTGGATCCGCTTGAAGCTGCAGCCGAGCGAGCGTGCCAGGGCCTTGGCCAGCAGGGTCTTGCCGACGCCGGGCACGTCTTCCATCAGCACGTGTCCCTCGCAGATCAGCGCCACCAGCAGCAGTTCAACCGCCGCCGCCTTGCCGACCACCGCCCGCGCGATGTTCGCACCCAGGCGTTCGGCGCAGTCCGCGACCCGCACCGTATCCGGCGATCGGCCGTCACGGGCCATGGTGTTCTCCTTGTGGTGTTGTGCGGGTCGGAGCGGGACTACCGCTGCCCCGGCGGCAGCAGGATGCTGGCGGGCAGGCGGATTTCCGCCGTGGTGCCCTCGCCCGGCCGGCTGTGCAGGGTCAGCGCGCCCCCATGCCCCTTCACCAGGGCCCGCGAGACGTAGAGGCCGAGCCCTGCGCCCTGGAACCGGCGGGACAACGTGCCGTCGATCTGCGTAAACGGCTCGAACACGTGCTCGAGGTTCTCCGGGGCGATCCCCATCCCGGTGTCACGCACGAAAATCAGCAGATCGCCGTCGCGGCGGCGTTTGGCGCCGATGGTGATGGCGCCGCCGGCGGCGGTGAACTTCACCGCGTTGGACAACAGATGGTCCAGAACCTGCGACAGCCGTCGCTCATCACCGCGGAGGGCAGGCAGTTTCGCCGGCAGTTCGGCGGCCAGCGTGATCTCTGCCGCCTGAGCTGCCACGTCGGTGTGGCGGATCGCGCTGCGGATCAGCCGCCCGACATCCACGCGGTCCGTCGCCAGTTCGAACTGGCCCAATTCGATGCCGGCGACGTCGAGGATGATGTTGATCAGCCCCAGCAGATTCCGGCCTGAAATCGTTGATCTGGCGCGCGAACTCGGCCACGCGGGCCGGAGAGGGGTTGTCCGCCTCGCGCAGGATGGCGTCGGAGAAGCCGATCACGGCGTTCAACGGCGTGCGCAGTTCGTGGCTCATCGCCGCCAGGAAACCGGATTTCGCCTGGTTCGCCGCCTCGGCCGCATCCCTGGCCCGGCGCGCCTCCTGTTCGGCCCGCTGCGCCTCGGTGACGTCGTTGAAGGTGGTGACCCAGCCGCCGCCCTGGGTGGGCTCCGACTGGATTTCCAGCGCCCGTCCGGTCCGGGTGACGACCTGGCACCGATACGGCATGGCGAGGTCGCGCTGGCGCAGGCCGCGGATCGCCTCGTGTCCGGCGGCGCCAGCGCCCAGGTCGCCGCGCTGCTCCATCTCGTCCAGCAATTCATCCTGCGTCCGGCCCGGTGTCAGCATCCCTGGCGGATCACTCAGCAGGTCGGCGGCGATCTTGTTGCTGGCGATCAGGCGGCGGTCGGCACCCCACAGCAGGATACCGTGCCGGATGCTGGCCAGCATCGCGGCCATTTCCCCGGCGCGGCGGGTCACCTCGGCTTCCGCCTCGGTCAGCGCGGTGACATCGGTGACCACGCTGATATGGCCGCCGTCCGGCAGCGGGGCGGTGCGGATGTCGATCATCATGCCGTTCGGCCGCCGCCGTCGGCGGGTCTGCGGTCGGCTGATGTCGAACGCCATCTGCTGGGCGACGATCGTCCCGGGCGCCCCCGGACCGAATTCGCCGGCGGCAGCACGGCGGCGGATCACCTCCTGCATATGATCGCCGACCTCCAGCGGGGCGCCATCCATCACCTCCGTATAGGTCCGGTTGAACATCGTTACCCGCCGCTCGGCGCTGTACACGCAAACGCCGTGCGGTATGGCCTCCAGGATCGACTGGAGCGCGTCGGCCTTGCCGATCGCCTCCTGCCTGTCCCGGGCCGGGACAGTGATGTCCGTCAGGGTGACCATGCGGCCGCCGTCCGGCAGCGGAGTCACCGCAAGGTCGATGATCGGTCCGTCGCGTCGCCGCCAGCGCGTTGCGGCGGGATCGTGCTTCCCGGGCGCGAGCACGGCGTCCGGCGCCTGATCCTCCGGCACTGCGTTGGTGGAGAGATGCGCCGACAGCGCGGCCAGGCTGGTGATTGCGGAGCTATCGGCGCCGCCGAGCAGGGCGAAGAACCGCGTATTGGCGAAGGCAAGCGTGCCCCGGGCGTCGAAAACGCCTACACCGATGGGCAGTGCCTCCAGCCAGGAAGCATCGCGGTGCTTGCTCTCGTCGGATGCGGTCATGGGATGGTGCCGCCCGGTGGAACGGTCGCCGCCATCGTCATGCGGTGGCGGCCGGGCGCAGTGCGTGCAGCAGGACCAGGCCGGCGGTCAGCACCAGCACGGCATTGGCCTGGTGCGCCGCCGCCAGGCGGACCGGCACGACCAGCAGCAAGGTCGCTACACCCAGCCCGTATTGCACCGCGACCGTGATCCCAAGCGCCACCAGTGCGCCCGTCACGCGGTTCGGCCGGGGCCGGAGGAACCCCGTTGCCACCGTGGCCGTAACCAGCAGCAGGGTCAGCGTCGCCAGCAGCCGGTGATCGAACTGCACCGCGGGAATGTTCTCGGTCAGGTTGCGGATGAAGGGCGTCAGGCGGTCATAGGCCTGCGGCACCAGGGAGCCGTCCATCAACGGGAAGGTGTTGTAGTCGAACCCGGCATGCGTGCCGGCGACGAACCCGCCGGCCACGATGGTGACGGCGATGGTACCGACGCAGGCCCGCGCCAGGTTGCGCAGCAGCCTGGGTTGTTGCGGTCGCAACGGGATCGGCCGAAGCACGGACAGTCCGGTCCAGACGATCGCCGCATACAGGATCAGGGCGAGCGACAGGTGGATCACCAGCCGGTACGGCGAGACATGCGTGCTGTCGGGAAAGAAGCCCGACGCCACCATGAACCAGCCGATGGCGCCCTGCAGGCCGCCCAGGCAGAACAGCAGCACCAGGCGCGGCCGGATCTCCCGCATCAGCCGGCCGGTGGCCCAGAACCAGATCAGCGGCAGCAGGAACGCCAGGCCGATCAGCCGCCCCCACAGCCGGTGGGTCCATTCCAGCCAGAAGATGTGCTTGAACCCTGCCAGGCCGAAGCCCTCGTTCACCAGCTTGTACTGCGGGATCTGCTTGTACAGCGCGAACAGCTTCTCCCACTGCGCGTGGTTCATCGGCGGCAGCACGCCGCGGAACGGTTCCCACTCCATGATGGACAGGCCGGAGCCGGTCAGGCGCGTCACGCCGCCCAGCACGACCATCACCAGGATCATCCCGGCGACGGTAAACAGCCACAGCGCGACAAGGCGCCGGTTGTGGAGGCTGGCCGCGCGATCGTTCGGCGGCGCTCCGGGAAAATCACGCACATCGAAGGGCATGCGGCGACTATAGGCACAGGCCGGAAGCAATGATACTGCGCTGTGCGCCGGTCCCCCTCCCGTTCACCGGGTGGACGGCGCATATGGAGGCGCATGAGCCGCAATCAATTGACTTCTGCTGGGCCTGCTCTCCGGCCTGATCGTGCTGGGCGCCGACCAGGCGAGCAAGGCGTGGATCCTGTATGGCATCGACCTGCCGCGGGTCGGCCAGGTGGTGCTGGCGCCGGTGCTGAACCTGAGCATGGTTTGGAACCGCGGCGTGACCTTCGGCCTGCTGAACGGTGTCGGCGGCTGGAGCTATCTGGGCCTGGCCGGCCTGGCGCTGATCGTGGTGGTGGCACTGGGGATCTGGTTGCGCCGCGCGGACTCGCCGGTCGTGGCGATCTCCCTGGGATCGGTGGCCGGCGGCGCGCTGGGCAACGTGATCGACCGGCTGCGCTTCGGCGCGGTGGTGGATTTCATCGATTTCCACATCGGGGCCTGGCATTGGTACGTGTTCAATGTCGCTGACGCCGCGATCGTCTGCGGGGTGGTGGCGCTGGTGTTGCAGATGCAGTTCGCCGGGCGCCGGGCCGAGGCGCAAAGGCACGAAGCGGACAACGACGGGGCGGGCATCCGCGACCAGAACGGACCGGTTTAGCGGGTTCCGGTGATTGCCCGTGAGACGTCACGGTGGGTGCGACCTGACCGTTGGCCGCGCGTCCGCCTGGCTGGTGGTCCCACGTCCGGCTGACGCGTGGCGGCACGTTCCGCTGACGGGCAGTGCGCGGCGTGAGCGAACCCCGTCGTGGCGGTCGCGGGCCGCCACTCAGCGCGAAAAGCGCGGACAAGCTCCGCCTTTCCGCGTCATGGCCGGTCCACCATGCCCCCGGACCAAACACCCCGGGCCGGCCATCTACCCAAGTCCAGGCGTGCTCCGTTGCATCCCGACCCGACCGTTCCGGCGGCGATGGCCGGATCAGGACCCGGCCATGATGTGCGCTATGCCTTGCGCCGGCGCAGGACCGCATCGCGGATCAGCGGCATGCGGTCGTTGCCGAAATACATGTCGTCGCCGCCCACGAAGAAGGTGGGCACCCCGAAACCGCCGCGGTCGATCAGGTCCTGCGTGGTGGCGCGCAACTTGTCCTTGATCGGCTGCTGCTCGATGCCGGAGAGGAAGCGGTCCGGATCGACGCCCACCTGGCGGCAGACGTCAGTCAGCACCGGCACCTGGGAGATGTCGCGGTCATCGCTCCAATACGCCTCGAAGGTGGCGCGGGCGAAGGGCACCAGCTTGTCCTCCGCTTCCAGCAGCAGGCAGCCGCGCATCGCCTTGACGCTGTTCACCGGAAACACGCTGGGCCGGTAGTGCATGCGGATGCCCAAATAGCGTGCCCAGTCGAGTTGGTCCTTGCGCGCATAGGCGTGCTTCGCCGGCACCGGCTTGTCGCGGGAGGCATAGACGCTGGGGTTCACCGCGTTGAACACGCCGCCCACCAGCGTGGGGCGCCAGGCAATGTCCAGGCCGAGTTCCTGCTGCATCTGCAGGATGCTGTGGAAGCCGAAGAAGCTCCACGGGCTGGAGCAGTCGAAGAAGCATTCAACTTCGGACATGGTTGCCTCCCTGGCGCTGGGGTGGCCGAGATTAGGCCAAGGTGCGTGGGTTGCCGACCCCCGCGCGGCAAGGCGGGCCCCCGCGGCCCTGGTGTGATCCGCCCGGCCGGCGGACGGGTGCCGTCAGTGTTGCGCCACCACCGTGGGTGGCTGGGACGCGGCGCCGGTCAGGTAGGTGGTCGCGTCACCGAACCAGTCGGTGGGAAATTGCAGGCGCACCGGCACGGCCGGGCCGCCGGGTGCGAGTGACGCAAACCAGATGCTGCCGCGCAGCGGGTGATGGTGGGCATGATCCGCTCCGACCGCGAACCCGGCGATCGTGCGGCTGGTGAAGTCGCAACGCAGCGCCACGCCGCTATAGGCCGAGCGACTGGTGTGCGGCAGAGTTTCCCATTCCACGGTATGGGCCTTCAGCGCGCTGACACTGCGGCCGTCGAAGACACGGACGGCGGCGTTGCAGGTCCTGGTCCGGGTGACCTGCCGGATCAGCAGGGCAACTGCGCTCAGCGTGTCCATGGTATGCGCCTGGAGCGACGGCGGCACCGCCTGGCGCTTCGGGCGGTCGCGCGGGACCAGGGTGCGGATCAGGGGGTCTCCGCGATGATAGTCGATTACCGTCGCCCGGTGCTCTCCGTCATGGACGCCTTTGCTGACGAACTGGCTCGGCACCGGGACGTCGGCATGCCACACGCCCGCAGCCTCGGCATGCTGGCGGGTGCGGCTGAAGAAGCCCACCAGGCCCGTCGTGTGGTAGCGGACACCGATCCGATACTGCGACGGGCCGAGCGCGACGTCGGCCTTCACGGCAGCCACTTCCAGTCCGGCGGCATAGGTCTCGTAGGAAAGCTGCAGGTCCGCCGAAGACTGGGCCAGAGCGGCCGGATTAAGGACAAGCGCGCACACAAGGAAGGACAGAACGGAGCGCATTCGCCCACTGTAGGCTTGACGACACTTCGGGCAAGCCACGGAGACGTGAGGTTAACTTAATCCGGCAGGTCGGGGAGTCCCGTCGCATTCGGCGCAGGACTTGTCGTACCCGGCCGCGATCCGGCTGCCGCCGGCATGGAGCCGTCATCGGCGGCGGACCGTCGCCCCATGCATGTTCAACCAGCGCGGACGGGCGCCGTGCTTCCGGGTCATGGCCGCGTCTGACCCCGCTTCTCTCCCTCCGGGACGACATGTTCCATTGGGTCCCGGCCCGATCGTTCCGATGCCGATGTCCGGGTGGAGCACGGTCATGACATGATGGACTGGTGCCAGCGTGCCGGTTTACAGCCGGCTGTGCGCCAAACGCCAAACGCCAAACGCCAAACGCCAAACGCCAAACGCCAAACGCCAAACGCCAAGGCGGCTCGCCTCAGAAGATGCCGGCGGCCAGTCCGGCCGCCAGCGCCGCGCCCATTTCCTTGCAGCGTTCCAGGTCGGCCGGATCGATGGTCTTGGGTGCCAGGATCTTCTCCGGCGTCTGTGCGTGGGTGCAGACGATGGCCGGGTCCGCCACGGAGCGCAGCCGCCAGCCATTCGCGATGCGCCGGATCTGCCGGACCGCGTTCTCGCCGTCGCTGCCGGCGCAGATCAGCATGGCGTAGGGGCGGCCGTTGATGCGCTCCAGCACGTCATAATAGGTGCGGTCGAAGAAGTCCTTCATCCGCCCGGCCATCGCCGCCAGGTTCTCCGGCGTGGCGAAGATATAGCCGTCGGCCTGCAGCACGTCGTCGCCCGCCGCGTCCGGCGCGGGCACCAGCCGGGTGCGTACGGTGGATTCGGTTTCCGCACCGCGCAAGGCCGCCTCGGCCATCTGGCGGGTGCCGCCGGTGCGCGAGTGGAAGACGATCAGCAGCGTCTTCACCGGCTCTTCCCCGCCCTGACGCGCGCCACCCGTGCAGGAACGGCCCGCAACCGCGGATCAGCCCCGGAACTGCACCAGGCGACCGGTGGGGTTGCCCAGCACCTCGTCATCGCGCATCACCGTGCGGCCACGCACGATGGTGGAGACCGGCCAGCCGGTGATGTCCATGCCGGCGAACGGCGTCCAGCCGCAGGGGGAGACGATCCACGACTCCTCGATGCGGCGGCGGTGTTTCATATCCACCAGGGTGAAGTCCGCGTCGTAGCCCGCGGCGAGCCGGCCCTTGCCCACCACGCCGTAGACGCGCGCCGGGCCGGCGCACAGCAGATCGACGAGGCGGGTCAGCGGCAGCCGGCCGGCGTTCACGTGGTTCAGCATCACCGGCACGATGGTCTGCACGCCGGTCAGCCCGGCGGGGCAGTCCGGCCAGGGCAGCATCTTCTTGTCCCGCGCATGCGGCGCGTGGTCGGAGCCGACCGTATCCACCGTCCCGTCGTTGATCGCCCGCCAGGCGGCCTCCAGATGCTCCCGTCCGCGGATCGGCGGGTTCATCACGCCGAAGCCCTTCAGCTTCTCGTAGCAGTCCGGCGCCACCTGGGTCAGGTGGTTCACCAGCACCTCGCAGGTGGCGATGTCGCGGAAGTCCTTCAGGTAGTCCAGTTCCTGCGCGGTGGACACGTGCAGGATATGCGCCGGCCGCCCCGTGGCGCGGGCCAGCGCCATCAGGCGGCGGGTGCCCAGGAAGGCGCATTCCTCGTCGCGCCATTCCATGTGCTTCGTGTAGGGATCGCCCGACTTGAACATCGGCTTGCGGGCCTGCAGGCGGTACTCGTCCTCGCTGTGATAGGCGATGCGGCGGCGGCCGGAGCGCATCACACGCTCCAGGTTCTCATCGTCCTCCACCATCAGGTCGCCGGTGGAGCTGCCGGCGAAGATCTTGATGGCGCAGACGCCGCGGGCGAGTTCCAGCTCCGCCAGTTCGGGGATGTTGGTTTTGGTGCCGCCGATATACAGGCCCATGTCGCACCAGGACTCGCGCTCGACATATTCCTGCTTCCAGGCCAGCCGGTCCGCGTCCGTGATGGACGGCTTGGTGTTCGGCATGTCGAACACGGCGGCGAGGCCGCCCAGCACCGCCGCTTTGGTGCCGGTGGGGATGGTTTCCACCGCCTTGTCGCCGGGGTCGCGCAGGTGGACATGCGGGTCGATCAGGCCGGGCAGCACGTGCAGCCCGTGCGCGTCGATGGTCTGGTCGGCGGTGGCGTCCGCGGGAACGCCGAGCGCGGCGATGCGGCCGTTGCGCACGCCGACATCGGTGGCTTCCATGCCCCAGGGCAGCACACAGGTGCCGCGGCGGATCAGCAGGTCGTAATGAGCTGGCATGGCGGGTCTCCTGCAGGTGGCCGGCTACGTGCTGGTAGCACCCGCGGCGCGGAACGTCACGCGCGGTCCGTGCATGAGCCGGCGCGGTTCGTCACGCCGGCGCCTGGCATGCCGCGGACGCGGAGCCGGCCGGCTTCGGCCGCCCGCAGGCCCGGGCCCGTCATGACACGCAGCCGAAAAGCTGCTTATGGTCCGGCCTCGGCCGCAAGGAGGACGCGCGCGTGAGCGATACGAACAACGGCGACACCGGGCCGGTGCTGCTGATCGAGAACCGCGGGCACATCCGCATCCTGACCATCAACCGTCCGCATCGTTCCAACGCGATGTCGCCGGCACTGACCGACGCGCTGGTGGAGGCATTCGTCGAGGCCAATGCCGATTCCGAGGTGCGCGCCGTGATCCTCACCGCGGTGGGCGATCGTGCGTTCTGCGCCGGCGCCGACCTGAAGGAGCGGGCCAACGCCGATGCCGCCGGCAAGCCGTTCCAGCCGCTGCTGTCGCGCATCCAGCGATACGTGTACGAAGTGGTGCTGGAAACCTACAAGCCAACGATTGCCGCGCTGAACGGATCGGCAGTGGCGGGCGGCTGCGAGCTGGCGCTGGCCTGCGACATGCGCGTCGCGGCGGAGCAGGCGCTGATGGGGCTGCCGGAGGCGAAGCGCGGCAAGGGCGCGCATTTCGCCAACGTCATGCTGCCGCGCATCGTTCCGGCAGCGATCGCGTATGAGATGCTGTACCTGGGCGAGTACATCAATATGGAGGAGGCGCGCCGCTGGGGCCTGGTGAACCGCGTCGTGCCGAAGGGCCAGGCGCTGGCCGAGGCGGTGAAGCTTGCCGAGGCGATCTGCGAGAACGCGCCGGTGACGCTGCGGCGGATGAAGGAAACCGCGGTGCGTGCCAACGGCATGCCGGTGAACGCCGCGCTGCGCCTCAACGAAGGGATCAGCCCGTACCAGAGCGAGGACCGCGTCGAGGGCGTGCGCGCCTACGTGGAGAAGCGCAAGCCGGTGTGGAAAGGGCGGTAGGAGTCGCGGACCAGCGAAGGACAAGCGACTCCCCCCGTTGCGAAAGAGGCGCAGGGGGCGCACGGGGCGGGGCCGATCGCACCCCCCTCCCCCAGCCCCCGCCGACACGGGGCGTGGAGCCCGCAACTTCATAACGACAAAGGAAACGACACATGTGGGAACCGAGCCAGCGTTACCCGGACCCGGCGGTCCAGGTGATGGATGCCAGCTTCAACCAGTACCGCCTGCCGCTCGCATCGGTGGAGCAGCTCTACACCGGCTGCCGCTGGTCGGAAGGCCCGGTGTATTTCGGCGACGGCCGCTACCTGCTGTGGAGCGACATCCCCAACGACCGCATCCTGAAGTGGGAGGAAGAAACCGGCGCCGTCTCGGTGTTCCGCAAGACCTCCCGCAACAGCAACGGCAACACCCGGGACCGCCAGGGCCGCCTGGTCACCTGCGAACACCGCGGCCGCCGCGTGGTGCGCACGGAGCATGACGGCGCGCTCACCGTGCTGATGGACAACTACCAGGGCAAGCCGCTGAACGCCCCCAACGACGTGGTGGTGAAGTCCGACGGGTCCATCTGGTTCACCGACCCGCCCTTCGGCCTGCTGGGCTATTACGAAGGCGAGAAGAAGGAGCAGGAACTGCCTGCCTGCGTCTATCGCATCGACGGCCAGACCGGCGAGGCCACGGTGGTGGCCGATGACGTGGAAGGCCCGAACGGCCTGGCCTTCTCCCCCGATGAATCGAAGCTGTACGTCGTCGCCTCCCGCGCCCAGCCCAACCGGCTGATCCGCGTGTTCGACGTGGTGGACGGACGCAAGCTGGCCAACAACCGCGTGTTCATCGACGCCGGCCCCGGCACGCCGGACGGGTTCCGCGTGGATGTGGACGGCAATCTGTGGTGCGGCTGGGGCATGGGCACGGACGACCTGGACGGCGTGCGCGTCTTCAACCCCGCCGGCCAGCCGATCGGCCACATCGCCCTGCCCGAGCGCTGCGCCAACCTGTGCTTCGGCGGGCGCTGGCGGAACCGGCTGTTCATGGCCGCCAGCCACGGGCTGTACGCGCTCTACGTGAACACCCAGGGCGTCGCCGGCGGCTGATGTTCCAGATCCAGGAGAACGGCAGCAGCCTGCGGACCGAGCTGCTGGCCGGCCTGACCACCTACCTGACGATGGCCTATATCGTGGTGGTCAATCCGGGCATCCTGGCCGGTGCCGGGATCAACCACGGCGCGGCGTTCGTCGCCACCTGCATCGCCGCGGCGCTGGGCTCCGCGGCGATGGGGCTGTTCGCCAACCTGCCGCTGGCGCTGGCCCCGGGCATGGGGCTGAACGCGTATTTCACCTATGTCGTGGTGAAGGGCATGGGCGTGCCGTGGCAGACCGCGCTGGGCGCGGTGTTCCTGTCCGGCGTGCTGTTCCTGCTGGTCAGCGTGTTCCGCGTGCGGGAGTGGCTGATCAATGCCATCCCGCTGTCGCTGAAACTGGGCATCGGCGCCGGCATCGGCCTGTTCCTGGGGCTGATCGGGCTGCACGAGATGGGCCTGGTGGTCGGCAATCCCGACACGCTGGTCACGCTGGGGCCGGTGGACAAGCCGACCGTGCTGCTGTCCTGCCTGGGGTTCATCATCATGGCCGGCCTGGCGGCGCGCGGCATCACCGGGTCGATCCTGATCGGCATCCTGGCCACCGCCGCGCTGGGCATTCCGCTGGGCCTGACGCATCTGCACGGCGTGGTGTCGATGCCGCCCTCGCTGATGCCCACCCTGTTCAAGCTGGACATCCACGGTGCGCTGAGCCTGGGCATTCCGGTGGTGGTGCTCACCTTCTTCCTGGTCGATGTGCTGGACAACGCCGGCACGCTGATCGCCGTCACCCACCGCGCCGGGCTGATGCGCCCGGACGGCACGGTGCCGCGGCTGCGGGAGGCGCTGCTGGCCGACAGTGGCGGCGCGATCCTGGGCGCGCTGCTGGGCACCAGCACGACCACCAGCTACATCGAGAGCGCGGCCGGCATCCAGGCCGGCGGCCGCACCGGCCTGACCTCGGTGGTGGTCGCGGTGCTGTTCCTGCTGACGCTGTTCTTCGCACCGATCGCCACGGCAATCCCGTCCTACGCCACCGCGCCGGCGCTGGTGTTCGTCGCCTGCCTGATGATGGCGGCGCTGCAGCACCTGCGCTGGGACGATCCCAGCGAGTACGTGCCGGCGGTGGTGGTGGCGATCGGCGTGCCGTTCACCTTCTCCATCGCCACCGGCATCGGCCTTGGGTTCATCGCCTATGTCGCGGTGAAGGTGATCGGCGGGCGGGTGCGGGAGATCGCGGGTGCGGTGTGGGTGATTGCCGCGTTGTCGGCGCTGCGGTTCGCGATCGGGTGACGTGACAACCCTGGGCGGCCGGTGGAGGGGCCCAGGGCGTACACGCAGCGCTTACGGCACGGACCGACCGGACTGAAGCCTCAGTTGCGTCGGACCCGCGGCCGCCGGCGTGCCACGGCAATTCCCAGCATGCCGACCCCCAACAGGGCCAGACTCGCCGGTTCCGGTACCTGCGGTGCATTTCCGGAAGGGGGTGAGTACGTATAGGTCAACGTGGTGGTGCCGCCGGCATTCTCACTGCCGCCGAAGAACACGCCCGTGGCCGCCGACCCACCATACGAGCCCGTCCCGACTGTCACGGTAAAGCTGAGAGGGAGGCCAGGGGACGATGCTTCGTAGTTGGAGAAATCGGCGAAGGAGACAAAGGTGGATGACGCCGCCGTCCCGACCAGTCCCGGAAAGTTGCTCAATCCCGCTGATGCCGTGCCGGACGCCACGCTTGCGGTCGGATTCGTGTTCGTGAACACGCCACCCGGCCCGGTCACTGACACCGCGACTTTGGCAAAGGCATCGGTGAAGGACTGCGCAACCCCTGTTGCATTATAGATCTGGACATTTGCATTGGTGTCCGAGGACAGCGCGATTTCAATGGAACTGAGGCTGCCGAGGGCAGCATTGAACGCCGGCAAGGTGAACGTGTCTGTGTAGGCCCCCGAAGCCGAAGGCGTGACGTGGCTGTAGCTGATGACCGTTGCCCAGGCCGGGCTGGCCCCGAGCGCGGTGGCGACGGCGCAGGCCGCAAGCAGGAACTTCATTCGCGTCAACTCCCGAAACTAAGACGCAATAATCCGTCAACCTGACATGCAAAACGCGTTCCGATCGTTAATCTCTCGTTATTACAGAGCGTTGGAGCCCGGATGGCAGATGCTCTGCGCGGGCGTGTAAAATTTCCCGACGCTCATCGCGGCAACGAAAACCGCCCCACTCACATCTGCCGGTCACGGCCATGGGTTGACGGCGTGCCTCCCGTTTCGGCCGGCCCGCTCCATCTCGCGTCCCGGCCGCCGAACCCCGGCACTGACGCGTTGTGCGACGGGGGCCCGTTGGCTACAGTCAATTCCAGAAGCCGGCCTGTAAGCACACCGGCAAATCAGGGGGGAAAGCGATGCGCTCAAGCGTCAGCCGTCGTGCTGTTCTGGGCGGCGGGCTCGCCACCATCACCGCTACCGCGGCACCACGTCGCGCCCGGGCGCAGCAGAAGCCGATCCGCGTCGGCGTACTCACCGACATGTCCGGCGCCTACGCCGCCAACACCGGTCCCGGCTCCGTGCTCGGCGCGAAGCTCGCGATCGAAGACTTCATGAAGGCGCATCCCGACATCAAGGTGGAGCTGGTGCAGGGCGACCTGCAGTTGAAACCCGATGTGGCGCTCGCCATCGCCAAGGACTGGGTGGAAAACCAGGGCGTCGATCTGATCACCGACGTGCCGCTGTCCTCGGCCGCTTTCGCCATCAGCGACCTGATGAAGCAGCGCGACAAGGTGGCGATCTTCACCGGCGGCGCCTCGGCCGCCATCACCGGGGCGCATTGCGGGCCGAACCACCTGCACTGGGTGTACGACACCTGGTCCATGCCACATGCGGTGGTGGACGCCTCGGTGAAGGAAGGCGCCGATACCTGGTTCTTCATCACCGCCGACTACGCCTTCGGCCACTCGCTGCAGCACGACGCCGCCAGCTTCGTGCAGGCCGCCGGCGGCAAGGTGCTGGGCCAGGCGCTGGCGCCGTTCCCCGGCACCACCGATTTCTCGGCCTTCCTGGTGCAGGCAAAGGCCAGCGGCGCCAAGGCGATCGGCCTGGCGAACGGCGGCGGCGATACGGTGAACTGCATCAAGCAGGCCGCCGAGTTCGGCATCACCAGGGGCGGGCAGAAAGTCGCCGGCCTGCTGTTCCTGCTGCACGACGTGCATGGCGTCGGCCTGCAGGCCGCCCAGGGCGTGCTGCTGACCGAGCCGTTCTACTGGAACCTCAACGCCGGCACCCGCCAGTTCGGCAAGCGCTTCGCCGCGCAGTTCAACGGCGTGATGCCCGGGTCCGTGCATGCCGGCCAGTATTCCGCCGTCACCCACTACCTGAAGGCGGTGGCCGCGATCGGCGTGGACAAGGCGAAGGCGAGCGGCCTGGCGGCGGTGGAGCAGATGAAGGCCACGCCCACCGATGATCCGCTGTTCGGCCACGGCAAGGTGCGCAAGGACGGCCGGGTGATCCACAACATGTATCTGTTCGAGGTGAAATCACCCGCCGAGTCGAAGGAGCCGTGGGACTACTACAACCTGAAGCGCACGGTGCCGGCCGACCAGGCGTTCCGGCCGATGAACGAAGGCGGCTGTCCGATGGTGAAGGGCGCCTGATATCGACCGTCAATCCGCCTCTACCACATGGTCATGGTCCGACTTGATCCGGCATCTATCCCGGAACGATCGGGTCGCGATTGATACGGAGAATGCCCGCCCATCCCGGGTACACGGCGGGGCTCGGCCATGCTCCCCGGCGGAATGACCAACCGCCGTCAGCCCGAGGGCGCACCCAGGGCCGATGCCTCCGTCCAGGCATCGCCGCCCAGCACCGCCTCGTACACCTCCAGGGTCGCGTCCTGCATCGCCCGGACGGTGGGCACGTTCGCGCGGGCGCGCGACCCGATCACCTGGCGCTCCAGCAGCGGCATCGCCAGCACCTGCTCCAGCGCCGCCGCCAGCGCCGCCGGGTCGCCGGGCGGCACGCGCCAGCCGGTCCGGCCGTGCTGCACCGTCTCCACCGGTCCGCCCAGGTCCGCAGCGATCACCGGGCGGGCCATGGCCTGTGCCTCGATCACCACGCGGCCGAACGCCTCGGCCTGGGTGGAGGCGTGCACCACCACATCCGCCAGCATCAGCGCCGCGGGCATGTCGTCGCACTGGCCGACCAGCCGCAGCCGGTCCGCCACGCCCAACCGGGTGGCTTGCGCGATCAGGCTCTCGGCGTAGCGGCGACGGCCCTGGTCGGCCCCGACCAGCACCACGCACAGGTCCGGCCGTCGCACCTGGGCCAGCGCATCGATCAGCACGCTCTGCCCCTTCCAACTGGTCAGGCGGCCGGGCAGCATGATCACCGATGCGCCCTCCGGCAGCCGCCACGCCCGTTCCAACCGCACCACGCGTTCGGCCGAAATCGCCTCCGGGTCGAACACCGCAGGATCGACGCCGCGCGGGATCACCCGGATCCGCGTCGGATACACGCGGTGCCGAGCAACGATCAGCTCGGCGATGAAGCGGCTGGCGGCGATCACCACTTCGCCGCGGGCCATCACCGCATTGTAGTGGCGCTTGAACGGCAGGTTCTCGTTGTAGGTGCCGTGGTAGGTGGTCACGAAATGGGCCCCGGTGCGCCGGCAGGCCAGCAACGCGGACCAGGCCGGCGCGCGGGAGCGGGCGTGCACCAGGCCCACCCCCTCCGCACGGATCAGCGCCGCCAGCCGGGCGGCGTTGCGCCACATCACCAGCGGGTCCTTGTTGTGCAGCGGCAGGGTGATGTGCCGGCCGCCGACGCGCTGCACCGCGCCGACCATCGGCCCGCCGGCGCTGGCCACCAGGGCGACGCCCTCGGCCTCGGCGATTGCCTGGGCCATCTCCACGGTGCTGCGCTCCACCCCGCCGGTAACCAGCGAGGGCAGTACCTGCAACACCACCGGCCTGTCGGAGGGGGATGTCATCTGCAGCTTCTACACAGGCCGTCCCCGGATTGCCCAGCGTCGCCCGCCCGTGCCAGTTTCGCGCCAACAAGGAGTGTGCGGATGAAACTGTTCGATCTTTCCGGCAAGGTGGCGCTGGTCACCGGCGGCAATGGCGGCATCGGCCTGGGCATGGCGCAGGGCATGGCCTCCTGCGGTGCCAACATCATGATTTCCGGCCGCAACGCGGCGAAGGCGGGGCCGGCCCTGGAATCGCTGCGCGCGATGGGCGTGCAGGCCGAGTTCCTGCCGGCCGACATCACCCACAAGGCCGAGTGCGTGAAGCTGGTCGCCGACACCGTCGCGAAGTTCGGCCGGCTGGATATCCTGGTGAACAACGCCGGCACCTCGATCCGCAAGATGCCGGAGGAGTTCACCGAAGAAGAGTGGCACCACGTGCTGGACACCAACCTGACCAGCGCCTTCCTGTGCTCGCAGGCCGCTTATGCGCCGATGAAGAAGGCCGGCGGCGGCAAGATCATCAACACCGGGTCGATGATGTCGCTGTTTGGTGCGCCCTATGCCACGCCCTATGCCTCCAGCAAGGGCGGCATCGTGCAGATGACCCGGGCGATCGCCACCGCCTGGGCGAAGGACAACATCCAGGTCAACGCCGTGCTGCCCGGCTGGATCGACACCGAGTTGACCCGGCGCGCCCGCAGTGAGGTGGAGGGCCTGCACGAACGCGTGGAGGCCCGCACCCCCGCCGGCCGCTGGGGCAACCTGCAGGACATGGCGGGCATCGCCGCCTTCCTGGCCAGCCCGGCATCGGATTTCGTCACCGGAACGGCGATCCCGGTGGACGGCGGCTTCTCGGCCGGAACCTGACGGCGGTGCCGCACACCGACCCCGGCACGTCGGAGGACCTGCTGGCCGAACTCGCCACCTGGGTGCGGGTGGAGACGCCCAGCCCCGACGGCGCCGCGGTGAACCGGCTCGCGGACCTGGCCGAGGCCGAACTCACGCGCGCCGGTGCCGCAATGACGCGCATTCCCGGCCGCGACGGGTTCGGCGACACCCTGGTCGCCCGCACCCCCGGCCAGGGCGCACCGGTCCTGGTGGCCGGCCATCTCGACACGGTCTGGTCGCTCGGCACGCTGGATGACATGCCCTACGTGGTGAACGGCGCGAAGGCGCACGGCCCGGGGATCTACGATATGAAGGCCGGCAGCTTCCTGGCCTTCCACGCGGTCCGCTGCATCCTGACCCAACGGGTGCCCACCGCCCGCCCGATCACGCTGCTGCTGACCCCGGACGAGGAAGTCGGCAGCCCCACCAGCCGCGAAATCATCGAGCGCGAAGGCGCCGGCGCCGCCGCCGTGCTGATCCCCGAACCGGCCGGCGCCGGCGGGGCCTGCGTCACCGCCCGCAAGGGCGTCGGCCGCTTCGTGCTGCGGGTGGAGGGCCGCGGTGCCCACGCCGGCACCGCGTTCCAGGACGGCGCCTCGGCCGTGATCGAGCTGTCGCACCAGATCCTGGCGCTGCACGCGATGGTCGATGTGGACAGCGGCATCACGCTGAACATGGCGCCGGTCTGGGGCGGCTCGCGCCCCAACGTCATCGCGCCGGAAGCCGGGTGCGAGATCGACCTGCGGGTGAACTCGGCCGCGGACGGCGAGCGCATGGAGCAGGCGCTGCGCAGCCTGGCCGCGCGCACGCCCGGCTGCCGCGTGGTGGTGGAAGGCGGCATGAATCGCCCGCCTTTCACCGAATCCCCGGGCATTCGTGCGCTGTACGAAAAGGCGCACGCCATTGCGCAGGATGTCGGCATCGACCTGCCGCGCCAGCACCGCGGTGGCGGCTCCGACGGCAACTTCACCGCGGCGCTGGGCGTCCCCACGCTGGACGGGATCGGCTGCCCCGGCGCCGGCGCGCATGCCAGCCACGAGCACATCCTGTGGCAGCACCTCGCCCCGCGCGCGGCGCTGATGGCCGGACTGCTGGAAACGTTGTAACACCCGCGCCCGGTGGGCGGTCCGGCACCGTTGGGCCGCCCCATCGCCGCTGTCCATACAACCGCCCAGAGGCCGCATGTCCCATACGCCGCTGCTGTTCCAGCCGATCACGTTCCGCTCCGTTACGGCCCGCAACCGGATCGCGGTTGCACCGATGTGCCAGTACAGCGCCACCGACGGGCTGGGCGACGACTGGCACGTGCAGCATTTGGGCGCCCGCGCGATGGGTGGCGCCGGCATCGTCTTCACCGAGGCGACGCACGTGTCCGCCGTCGGCCGCATTACCCCGAACTGCCTGGGGCTGTGGAACCCGCAGCACCAGGCCCTGCTGGCCCGCCTCGCCAGCATCATCGAGCGTGGCGGCGCGGTGCCGGCGATCCAATTGGCGCATGCCGGCCGCAAGGCCAGCAGCCACCGTCCCTGGGACGGCGGCGCGCCGATCGCCCCGCAGGACGGCGGCTGGGTGCCGCTGGCGCCCAGCCCGATCCCGTTCACACCGGGCGCCACCGACCCGCAGGCGCTGACGCCGGACCAGATCGGCGAAATCGCCGGCCAGTTCGCCGCCAGCGCCCGCATGGCGCGGGAAGCCGGCTTCAAGCTGGTGGAGTTGCATGCGGCGCACGGTTATCTGCTGCACTCCTTCCTCTCGCCGGTGTCCAATCGCCGCAACGACGCCTATGGCGGCGACCTGGACGGGCGCAGCCGCTTCCTGATGGAGACGCTGGACGCGATCCGCGCGGAATGGCCGGATGACCTGCCGCTGTGGGTGCGGCTGTCCTGCACCGACTGGATGCCGAACGGGCTGACCATCGCGGACACGGTGGCGCTGTGCCGCAAGCTGGCGGCGCGCGGGGATGTGGACCTGATCGACTGCTCGTCCGGCGGCGTGTCGGCCGAGCAGAAGATCCCGTCGCTGCATCCGGGGTATCAGGTGCCGTTCGCCGAGGCGGTGAAGCAGGGCGCGGGCATCGCCAGCGGCGCGGTCGGGCTTATTTCAGAACCGACCCATGCAGCGGAAATCGTTGCCAACGATCGCGCCGATGTGGTGCTGCTGGCGCGCGCGCTGCTGGCCGATCCCGCCTGGCCGCTGCGGGCCGCGAAGGAACTGGGCGCCGAACCACCGCTGCCGCCGCAGTACCTCCGGGCCCGGCTCTGACTCGCAGCCCCAACAATTCGGTGTGAGGGCGACAGACCCGCCACATTTCATTCCGACCTGATACAGCGTGCGGCCGCCTGGTGGCGGTCGCTCGCATCGACACCTGTTTGGAGAAGCCTGCATGAACGTCTCGCTGCTCGCCCGTGCCGCCCCTGCCCTGCTGATCGCCGGCGTCCTGACCGGAGGACTGGCGACCCCCGGCCTGGCGCAGACCGGATCGCATGACGCAGTGCGGCCGGACCGGGACATGCATGCCACGCAACCAATGCACCGGCAGGCAGAGGGCGAGCGGTCGGGCGTGGAACGCCGCATCGAGGATCTGCGGGCCCGGCTTCGCATCCGGCCGGACCAGCGGCATGCGTGGCACAGGTTCGCCGAAGTGATGCGGGAGAACGCGCGCAACATGGATCACGCCTATCGGCATCGCGCGAACCGTCTCTCGTCGATGTCGGCCCTGCAGAATCTGGAGTCCTATGCCCAACTCGAGCGTACCCGCGCCCGGGACGTGGACCGGCTGGTGAAGCCGTTCCGGCACCTCTACACGGCCCTTTCGCCCGAGCAGCAGCGCGAGGCGGACCATCTGTTCCGTGACTATGCGCGCCGGCACGATCGCGCCCAGGGCTCGTCCCGGTAACGCCGCCCTGGCGGGAGGCCGCTTCCCTGATGAGGTAGGTCCAGGAGGCGACGAGACCAGGAACGAGACGAGGCCAGCGCTCGGCGCTGTTGCCGGGCCGCTATGCCGCCGTTGCGCTTTCCACATCCTGCTGCCTCGCCAGTTCGGGCAGCAGCGGTAGCAACGTGTTCAGGTCCCGTTCGGCCTGGCACACCAGGTACGCCCTGGCCGCCGGGGTCATGTCGGGCGCCTCCGGCAGTGGCAGTCCGTCGGGCCCCAGCGGCAGGGCGGTCAGGCCCAGATCGCCATAGACGTGCAGCAACGCCGGACCGGCGCCCCAGAAAGCCGGGTGGAGCCCCTCCTGCTGCGCCAGGTCGCGCAGCCGCCAGATCGCCGAGACACGGTCGCTCTCCGCCCCGGTCGGGTCGCCCAGGCCGAGCAGAATGCGGCCGCAGCGCTGGAAGGCGATGGCGGCGCGGGCGGTCTCACCCAGCACCACGCCGTCGGCATGCACCGGGGGGCGTGCGCCGATCGCCCGCATCCGGTCGGATGCCGCGACATCCCAGGGCAGGAAACGCACGCGTCCGGGGCGCAGCAGGCGCCACAGTGCCCACAGCCCCAGCCCGACCGCTGCCGCCACCGTCAGCCGCAGTGAATTCGGCGCATCCTCCGACAGGATCACGGCCCACCAGGCATTGTTGCTCAGCATGTTCGTCTGCGGCCGGGTGGCGGCCAGGCCCAGCAGGCAGATCGCCAGGGTGATCAGCGACAGCGTGCCGGAGGAGTCCAGCGGGCCGTTGATCAGGCTGGCGTGGCGATAGAAGTTGTTGCGGAACGGCAGCACCAGCACCGTGGTCAGCACCAGGATCGCGGAGACCCAGCCGCGCCCGTCCTGCGCGCCGGCGAAGGCCGCGCCGACCAGCAGCAGCAGAATGGTCAGTGTCCAGGCCAGGTTCACCCTTCGGGCCAGGCCCAGCGCCGCCACGACCAGCCCGGCGCCGATCAGTGACGGCACGAACTGGCTCGCCTCGCTGGCGATGTCGGCATAGTTCGGGTCCAGCCAGGAAAATCCGGTCTGCGGTGCCAGCACGCCCAGGCACAGCATCAGGATGCCGCACAGGGCGACGGCACCGGTTGCGGTCGCGGTGGCAAACTCGGGCTCGCTCCAGCGCATGCCGCCGGGGCGGCCGGCGCGACGCAGCAGCACGCGGCTGCGCAGCACGATTTCGTTGCCGGCGAACAGCGAGCCCGCCAGGAACAGCGGGATCACGTAGTAGTACAGCCGGAACACCACGATCGCGCCGATCACGTCCGGCGCCGGGATGTAGCGCTCAAGCCCCAGCAGCATGGCGGTGTCGAACACGCCGATGCCTCCGGGCAGGTTGGCCGCCAGGCCGGCGCTGTAGGAGGCCACATACACGCCCAGGAAGATCAGCCAGGTCAGCCCCGGCGCGTGCGGCAGCAGTTGCCAGAAGATGGTGGCGGTCATTGCCACGTCTGCCGTCGCCAGCAGCACCTGGATGATCGCCATGCGCCAGCCGGGAAGATCGGCCTCGTGCCCGAACAGGCGGATATGGCCGACCACTTTCGACAGGGTGACGTAGCCCAGCACGATCGCCCACAGCAGCGCACCGCAGGCGTACAGCACGGCATGCGGCAGGTGGTCGCCGAAGAACGGCACCGCTTCGGGTTCCACGAACAGGATCACGCCGCCCAGCACCATGCCGCCCAAGCCGAAGGTCAGGCTGCAGAACGCCACCGTCTTGGCGATCTGCACCGGCGTCAGGCCCCAGTGCGCATACAGCCGGTAGCGCACGGCGGCGCCGGACACGGCGGCAAAACCCAGGTTGTGCGACAGCGCGTAGGCACAGAACGAGGCGAAGGCCACGCGGCCGTACGCCACCTTGTGCCCGGCATAGATCGTGCCCAGGCGGTCGTAGAAGGTCAGCACGAAATAGGACAGGACGGTCCAGACGAAGGACAGCGCCAGCGCGCGCGGCGGGATCGACCCCAGGGCGTGGGCGATATCGTGCAGGCGCAGATGGCGGAACTCGCGGTGGATCACGTAGATCGCGCCCACCAGCAACAGCACGCCCAGAATCGCCGGCAGCCGCGCCAGCCAGGTCTTCAGGCTGTCCGCAGCCGCCGGACGGGGCATCGGCTCAGGCCGCGTTGGCTTGGCGGCTGAGCGCGGTCCGAATCAGGGTGATGGTCTCCGGGATGCCATACAACGCGACGAACCCGCCGAAGCGCGGGCCTTCCTGCTGGCCCAGCAGCACCTGGTACAGGCAGGTGAACCAGGCGCGCAGTTCCACGAACGGGTAACGCTTGCCCACTTCGTACACCGCGTTCTGGATCGCCTCGGCCGAGCTGTCCGCCGGCAGGGCTTCCAGTGTGGCGGCCAGGTCTTGCAGGGCGGCACGTTCGGTTTCGTCCGGGTCGCGGAACTGCTTGTTGGGGCGGACAAAGTCCCCGTAGTAGGCGATGGCGTGATCGACCAGGCGGGCAAGGAAGGGCTGGGTTTCGGCGGTGGCGCCGTGGGTGTAGCGGCGGATGAAGCCCCACAGGATGTCCGGCGTCTCGGCGTTCACCACGCTGGCCAGATTCAGCAGCATGGCGAAGGATACCGGGCTGCCGGCGTGGTTCGGCAGCTTGCCCATATGGATATGCCAGGCGGGGTTGGTCTGGCGCTCTGCCTCATTCTGCTGGACGGCCTTGCCGACATTGGCGACGTATTCGTCCACCGCCCGCGGGATCACGTCGAAATACAGCCGCTTGGCGCGCTGCGGCTGGTTGTACATGAACTGGCCGAGCGATTCGGACGGGGCGTAGCGGAGCCATTCGTCCACGGACAGGCCGTTGCCCTTGGACTTGCTGATCTTCTGCGCCTTTTCGTCGAGGAACAGCTCGTAGGTGCAGCCCTCGGGCGGCTGGTTGCCCAGGATGCGGCAGATGCGGCTGGACAGGCGAACGCTGTCGATCAGGTCCTTGCCGGACATTTCGTAGTCCACGTCCAGCGCGTACCAGCGCATGGCCCAGTCGGCCTTCCACTGCAGCTTGCAGGCGCCGCCCGTGACCGGCGTTTCGAACAACTCGCGTGAGTCCGGGTCGCGCCAGACCACCGTGCCGGCGGCGGCGTCGATATGCTCCATCGGCACCTGCATCACCACGCCGGTCTGCGGATGGATCGGCAGGATCGGCGCGTAGGTGGCGCGGCGTTCCGGCCCCAGGGTGGGCAGGATCACCTGGATCACCTGGTCGTAGCATTCCAGGATGCGGCGCAACGCGGCGTCGAACCGGCCCGAGGCGTAGTAGTCGGTCGAGGAGGCGAACTCGTACTCGAAGCCGAAGGAATCGAGGAAGGCGCGCAGCCGCGCGTTGTTGTGTGCGCCGAAGGATTCGTGCGTGCCGAACGGGTCCGGGATACGGGTGAGCGGCTTGCCCAGGTGCTTGGCCAGCAGGTCGCGGTTGGGTACGTTGTCGGGCACCTTGCGCAGCCCGTCCATGTCGTCGCTGAACGCGATCAGGCGCGACGGCAGACCGGTGAGCACGCCAAAGGCGTGGCGCACCCAGGAGGTGCGGGCGACTTCGCCGAACGTGCCGATATGCGGCAGGCCGGACGGACCGTAGCCGGTTTCGAACAGCGCCTGTCCCTTGCCGGAGAGTTCCAGCCGGTGGGCGACTTTGGCCGCTTCCTCGAAAGGCCAGGCTTTCGGCAGGGCGACGCCCTTGTTGCGGAGTGCTGCTGACATGCCGGGCGAAGCTATGGAGCAGGGGGGCGAAGGTCAATTGCGATGGCGCCGCCCGCCGACGCCCAGGGACCCCAGGGAGGCGCAGGCTCTGGCCAGACCCAACCCGCTATGCTACGGGCGCAGGCCATGTCCCATTCCGCCCCCCGACCATTGGTAGCGGTTCTCAACGGTCCGAACATGAACATGCTCGGCCTGCGGCAGCCGCACCTGTATGGCAGCGCCACCATCGACGACGTCGAGCAACTCTGCGCCGAAACCGGCGATACGCTGGGCCTGGCGATCGACTTCCGGCAGACCAACGGCGAAGGCGAGCTGATTTCCTGGGTGCAGGAATGCCGCGGCCGCGCCGCCGAAATCGTGATCAACCCGGCGGGCTACACCACCACCTCGATCGCCCTGATGGACGCGCTGCTGGCGTCCGAACTGCCGGTGATCGAGGTGCACATCACGAATATTCACCGCCGCGAGGAGTTCCGGCAGCACTCCTACGTGTCCAAGGCGGCCGTGGGCGTGATTGCCGGCCTGGGCATCCGCGGCTATGCGCTGGCACTGACGGCGATGGCCGAGCTGATCGAGGCAGAGGTATGACGCGTATCCCGATCGACCCCGATGCGATTCGCATGCTGGCCTCCGTGCTGACGGAGACCGGGCTGAGCGAGATCGAGATCGCCGAGAAGGACAGCCGCATCCGCGTCGTGCGCGCCGGGGTTTCGCAGGCCGCCGCCGTCGGCGTGCCGCAGGCCGCGCCGGCCGCTGCCACATCGCCGGCCGCGCCGACGGAAGCCGGCAGTTCCGAGGCAGAGCTGGCGGCGCATCCGGGTGCCGTGGCAAGCCCGATGGTGGGTGTCGCCTACCTGTCGCCGGAGCCGGGCAGCCCGCCCTTCGCCACGGTGGGGCAGCCGGTGACCGCCGGGCAGACGCTTCTGCTGATCGAGGCGATGAAGACGTTCAACCAGATCAAGGCACCGAAATCCGGAACCCTGTCGCGCGTGCTGGTGACCAACGGCGCGCCGGTGGAGTACGGCGAGGTGCTGATGATCGTGGACTCCTGATTTCTCAACGGATCGCAGCCGGCGTTGTTCCAGAAGATCCTCATCGCCAATCGCGGCGAGATCGCGCTTCGTATCCAGCGCGCCTGTCGCGAGCTGGGCATTCCCACCGTCGCGGTGCACTCCACCGCGGATGCCGAGGCGATGCATGTCCGCCTGGCGGATGAGAGCGTGTGCATCGGGCCGCCGCCGGCCAAGGACAGCTACCTGAACATCCCGGCGATCCTGTCGGCGGCCAGCATCACCGGCGCCGACGCGATCCATCCCGGCTATGGCTTCCTGTCGGAGAACGCCCGCTTCGCCGACATGGTGGAAGCGCACGGTATGGCGTTCATCGGCCCGTCGCCGGACCATATCAGCATGATGGGCGACAAGATCGCCGCCAAGGAGGCGATGGGTGCGCTGGGCGTGCCGCTGGTGCCGGGCTCGGACGGCGCGGTGCCGGACCTGGAGACGGCGCGCGCGGTGGCGGAGCGGGTGGGCTATCCGGTGCTGATCAAGGCGGCGGCCGGCGGCGGCGGGCGCGGCATGAAAGTGGCGCAGGACGCCGCCGGGCTGGAGGAGGCGTTCCGGGTCGCCCGCAGCGAGGCCGGTGCGGCGTTCGGCAATGACGCGGTGTACCTGGAAAAATATCTCGACCGGCCGCGCCATATCGAGCTGCAGGTGTTCGCGGACGGGTCCGGCAACGTGGTGCATTTCGGCGAACGCGACTGCAGCCTGCAGCGGCGCCACCAGAAGCTGCTGGAGGAGGCCGGTTCCCCGGCGCTGAGCGCTGGCGCGCGTGACAGGCTGGGCCGCACCGCCACCGAGGCGCTGCGCAAGCTGGGCTACCGCAATGCCGGCACGCTGGAGTTCCTGTACCAGGACGGCCAATTCGCGTTCATCGAGATGAACACGCGACTGCAAGTGGAGCATCCGGTTACCGAAATGGTGTGCGGCATCGACCTGGTGCGCGAGCAGATCCGCATCGCCGCCGGCGCCGAGCTGGGCTACGGGCAGGGTGATATCCGCTTCGAGGGGCACGCCATCGAATGCCGGATCACTGCGGAAGATCCGGACACGTTCATACCGACGCCGGGCCGGGTGAGCGTGTTCCATGCGCCGGGCGGCTTGGGCGTGCGGGTGGATTCGGCGCTGTATGCCGGCTATCTCGTGCCGCCCTACTACGACAGCATGGTGGCGAAGCTGATCGTGCACGCGCCGCGGCGCGAGGACGCGATCAATCGCATGCGGCGGGCGCTGGACGAGTTCGCGGTGGTGGGGATTCAGACCACGATCCCGCTGCACCGGCGGATCGTGGACGATCCGGAGTTCCAGTCCGGGGACTACACGATCCACTGGCTGGAGCGGTTCGTGGGGCGGGGCTGAGGCGTCCCTGGGACGAAGCCCGTCACAGCGTGTGGGGCGACGCCGGCTGATCGCGGAAGGAAGGCCCGGGCAGCGGGTATCCACACAATGAGACGGCGCGGCAACGCGGGTCCTGTCCGGCTTTCACACGGCTTGAGCTGATCCGGCCCGCGCGCGCTGCAGGGTCATGCGGCGTGGTCCCGGAGCGTCGGCAGGCCCTGAAGGAATTCATCGATACACGCGATTTCGGGCTGCGAGAGGCGGAGCCCCAGCTTGGTGCGACGCCAGACGATGTCCTCGGCGGTCATTGCCCATTCGCGCCGGACCAGGTAGCGGATCTCCGCCTCGGTCAGGTTGGCGCCGAACACGGTGCCGAGGTCTTCCAACGAGGCTGCGCCCCCGAGGAGGTCGCTCACGCATGTTCCATAGGCGCGCAGCAACCGGCGCAGCATGGGGGCGGGGACGAACGGCCAACGACGTTGCGCGCGGGCCAGTTCGCCGTCGAACCCGTCCGGCCCGAAATCGCCGCCGGGCAGGCTGTGCCGCGCCGTCCAGGCCAGGTTCCGGTGTGTCATCTGCGGCAGGTACGGCAGGAGTCGCGTCAGCGCGGCCTCGGCCAGGCGCCGGTAGGTGGTGATCTTGCCGCCATAGACCGACAGCAGCGGCGGTGCGTCGGGTGGCGCGTCGAGCTCGAGGACGTAGTCGCGGGTCGCCTCCTGCGCCTTGGATGCGCCGTCGTCGTAGAGGGGGCGGACGCCCGAATAGGACCATACGACATCGCCCGGCGTGACCGGCTTGCGCAGATATTCGCTTGCAGCAGAGCAGAGATAGGCGATCTCTTCGGCGGAGGCCTGGACTGTGGTGGGATCGCCGCGGAAATCCCGGTCGGTCGTGCCGATGAGAGTGAAGTCGGTTTCGTAAGGGATCACGAAGATGATCCGCCCATCGGCGTTCTGAAAGACGTAGCTGTGGTCCGCCGGGTAGAGGCGCGGCACGACGATGTGGCTGCCCTGGACAAGGCGCACACCGGCACCCGGCGCCGATTGCGCCACGGCGCGTGCCACATGGGCGACCCATGGCCCCGCGGCATTCACCAGTGTCCGGGCGCGGACTTCGCTGCGGCCGCCCGACGCGGATTGCAGCGTGAGGCGCCAGGTAGCGTGTTCCCGCTCTGCAGCTATGCAGCGGGTTCGCGGTGCGATTGTGGCACCACGATCGGCCGCATCACGCGCGTTCAGGACCACGAGGCGCGCATCGTCGACCCAGCAATCCGAGTATTCGAACCCCAGGGTGAAAGCCGGCTTCAAGGGCCGCCCCACAGCGTGGCGCCGCAGATTGCGCGTGCTGGTGGGGGGCAGGCGCTTGCGGCCGCCCAAATGGTCATACACGAGCAGGCCGAGGCGCAGCAGCCAGGCGGGCCGGAGCCCCTTATGGTGTGGCAGCACGAAGCGCAGGGGCCGGATGATATGCGGGGCGAGCCCCCACAGCACCTCCCGCTCCCGCAGTGCTTCGCGTACCAGGCGGAATTCCCGGTACTCGAGGTAGCGAAGTCCGCCATGGATCAGCTTGGTGGATGCTGACGAGGTAGCTGAGGCGAGGTCGCGGGCTTCGCAGAGGAAGACGGATGCCCCACATCCGGCGGCGGCGCGGGCAATGCCCGTGCCGTTGATGCCTCCCCCGATGATGGCGAGGTCGAACACAGGGGCCGAGCTGTCCGCGCTCACGGGGGCGGGCGTTCTCCTGTATGCAGCGCGGCGCTGGTGCTTGTGCGTTGCGTGGTCGGGCAGTTCATAGATCGACGGGACCGCTCGTCA
The DNA here is from genome assembly GCA_963721065.1 of uncultured Alphaproteobacteria bacterium. GTDB lineage: Bacteria > Pseudomonadota > Alphaproteobacteria > Acetobacterales > Acetobacteraceae > CAWBLP01. The sequence continues at coordinate 21,402 of CAVRHO010000002.1, read as the reverse complement.
CAAGCGGCTACTCGATGCGTGTTCACAGGGGGGCGGCAGCACCCTGTGAACAAAACAACCCCGCTCCTGGGGGCAGGAACGGGGTTCTGGCAATGTCATGTGAGTATGGTTGCGGGGACAGGAATCCACCGAGAGTTGACTCTTCCTCCGGTGACCTGCTGACCCTGGCCGAGCGCCTTTCTCCAGTCAGTCCAACGTGAAAGGACAGGTTCCTCAGCCGATTGGCATTGGGTCAAGCACCCGCCCGATCGCGTCAGACGCGGCAGAGTTGATGGCCCCTGATGGTAGTGCATCAGCAGGCTGTTCGGCAAATTTATATCGATATCATAATCAAACGATCGCTGAGGTAGCCGACCTAAAACGCGTCCAGTCCGAGACCTATCAGGCGTGCGAACAATGATAGTAGTCTATTTTATGCTCCGACCTTTCGACGCCCAACACAATTTCCAAATTGGCCGTTTGCCTGACCAGAAATTTTCATGCGTCGCACGCCGTTGCCGGATGGATGCATGTTCGCCTTCAGGCGCGCAGCAGGCCTGCCCCGCCGTCCGATGCCACGCGCCCGTCCACCAACCGCACCCGGCGGTCGGCAGTCGCCGCCAACCCCTCGTCATGGGTGACGACCAGCACGGTACGGCCGTCCCGCGCCAGGCGTGAGAGAATACCGAACACCGCGGCGGCATTCCTGGTGTCCAGCGCACCGGTCGGCTCGTCCGCCAGCACGAACTGCGGATCATTGGCCAGCGCACGGGCGATCGCAGTGCGCTGGCGCTGCCCGCCCGACAATTCCGCGGGCAGCTTCCCGGCGGTCTCCGGCATGTCCAGCGCCTGCAGCAGCGCCATACCGCGATCACGCATCGCGGGCACACTCATCCGGCCCAGCTTGCGCATTGGCAGCAACACGTTCTCCAGCACGGAGAATTCGGGAAGCAGGAAATGGAATTGGAAGACGAAGCCGAACGCTTCCAGTCGCAGCCTGGCCCGCTGCTCCTCATTCAGTCCGGCGGTTGACAGGCCCTGTATCAGCACGTCGCCACGCGTCGGCGTATCCAGCAGCCCCAGCAGGTACAGCAGCGATGACTTGCCCGAGCCGGATGGTCCGGTAATGGCGGTGAAGCTGCCGGCGGCGAAATCAAGCTCGATATCGGCTACCAGCGTGGTCGGCACCAGCCCGGGCAGGATGCGGGTAAGATGCACCGCCTGCAGCAGGGCGCTCATGTCGCGCCGCGGATGGTGTCGAGCGGATTGGCACGGGCCGCGCGCCGCGCCGGCAGATAGGACGCCACCATGGCGCAGCCCAGCGCGATCACGCCGGCCACCAGGTACAGCGTCACCGACTGTACGACGCGCAGCGTGTCGCCCGGGTCCTGCGCGCCAGGGGCGGGCACCTGGCGCAGGCCGGCGGCGATGCCGGTCCCCACGAGCCATCCCAGCAGCACGCCGATGACCCCGATCACCGCGCCCTCGATGACGAACACCGCCACCACGTCGCCGCCGGCCAGGCCGATTGAACGCATGATGGCGATGTCCCAACTCTTCTCCAGCACCACCGTCGAAATACTGTTGAAGATGCCGAAGCCGGCCACCAGCAAGATGGCGCCGGTGGAGGAGTAGATGACCGCATTCTGCAATCTGAAGACCGAAAGCACGCGGGCGTAGGTTTCCTCCCACGGCGCGGTCTTGAACCCCCAGCGGCTTTCGATCTGCCGAGCCAGCGGGATTGACCGGCTCATATCCGCCAGCCGGAGATGGATTTCGTTCACCACCCGCGGTCGCCCCTGCATCGACTGCTGCTTGGCCAGTTGCAGGTAAGCGAAGTTGAGATCCTGCTGATCCAGGCCGGTGTCGAACAGGCCGACGATCCGCAGCCCGGTTTCCCCGCCCGCCGCCGTGGCGGCGATCACCGTGTCACCGACTCCGGCCCCCATCTTCCTGGCGAGGGCACGGCCGATCACAACTCCATTCGGCCAGGAGGCGAGGGCCTCGAGGCTGCCCGCCACGATATCCTGCGCCAGGTTGGTCACCTTGAGCTCCCGCGCAACGTCGATGCCGAAAGCGGTGACCGCGTAGTCGCGCCCGGCGCGGCGCAGAAGCATCTGCGCACGCAGTGTCGGCGCTGCAGCGACGCCCGGCATGCGCTCGAGCGCTGCGAGAATCCTGCCGGCCTCGGCGATGCCCCGTACCGGATCGCGCGGCAGCACACGCCGGATCGCCACGGCAGCGTCCGGATGCAGAAGCTGCAGCGGCTGTGCCGCAGGGGTGCGGATCTCGTCGGTGATCATGACGTGCGGATTGCTCTCGATGATCTGGCTGCGGAAATAGCCCTGAAAGCCCTGCATCAGCCCGCCAATGGCGACGAAGACGCCGACGCCGAGGGCGACTCCCAGCACCGAGACCAGCGTCTGCCGCTTGCGGGCCCGCAGATGCGCCAGCGCGATGTCTGCCAGCAGCCGGATCACGGCGCGACCCGAACCCGGGTGCCGTTCGCCAGCCGCGATGGGTCGGCGATGACCTGCGCACCGGGGGCGAGGCCGTCGCGGATCTCCACGGCATCGGCACCGACCGCACCGGGCGCGATATCGACGCGGCGCGCGCGTCCGTCCACCACCTCAAACACGTAGGCCTGCCCCTGCTCTCCGCCCTGCGGCGGGTCGTACAACACGGCCGAAGGCGGCAGCAGCAGCGCGTTGTCCCGCTGCGCCACCACCACGTTGACATCCACCGTCATGCCGATGAGCAGCGGCGTGCCGGCCGGGAGGTCGGCCTCCACGCGGAAGGTGCGCGTGGTACTGTCGCCCTGGCGGCGGATATTGGTGACGCGAGCGGCGAAAGCCTGGCCGGGATAGGCGTCGGCGCGGATCGCCACCGGTGCGTCCATGTGCACCAGGGCGATATCGCGCTCGTCCACGTCCGCGGCGATGCGCAGACGCGCGGTCGAGGCGACGGTGAACAGCGCCGCATTGGCTGCAACGGTGTTGCCGGGATCGACATCGCGGCGCATGACGATGCCGTCGAGCGGGGCGCGGACGACATGCTCGTCCAGAATGCGTTCGGCCAGCGCGACGCCGGCCTCGGCCCGGTCGCGTTCGGCGGCCGAACGCTGCATTTCCTGCACGGAACGGGTGCCGGTAGGCACCAGTTTGCGGTCACGCGCCAGTTCCTGTTCGGCCAGCATCAGGCGGGCCCGGGCGTCGGCCAGCCGCTGCTCTGCCTGCCGGTCATCGAGTTGCGCCAGCATCTGGCCGCGCCGGACGCGGTCACCCTCCTGCACCGCCACCGTGGTAACCCGGCCGGCGACGGTACTGCCGACGCGGGCGGTGTCGATCGCCTCCACGATGCCGGTCGCGTACACCGCCTCCAGCGCAGTGCCACGATGCGGCTGAACCACGGTGACGGTCACCGACCGCCAGAACACGAGCGAAGCAGCGCCGCCGCCTGCGACAAGCGCCAGCACGACGAACAACAGAACCCCGACCCGACGCCTTCGCGGTGACGGCACGTGCAGTGCAGGCGGGCGCGGCACGAGTCCGCCTGTCTCGCGCTGCTCGGCAGGGGCGCCGACAGTCTGCGGCAACTGTGCGACCCCGTCCTGGTCCGGCGGCGTTGCGCTGGTGGCCGGCCGGTCTGGCCGCGATGAACGGTCCGGGTTCGGGCCTGCGCTCATGCGGAGGGGCGGATCGGCCATAGGCTTTTGTAATTCGATCGGCCGGCGCAAAGCCTTGACGCAAGTCAAGTGGCGTGACGACATGGTCGCGACGATCCGGCCTGGGATCGGCAGGCCTGGGATCGGCAGGTGGACCTTTGGCAGGTCCCGCGGGCCCGAGCCGCAACAGCATCATGAGCACGATCGCGCCCGGCGGGTACTGCGCCCGGTTCAGCACGTTGCCGAACTGCGCGTATCACGATCTGCCGAAGGTCCGCGCAACGGAAGCGGCGATAACCGTGGACGGTCCGCCCCAGCCGTTCGGCCGCTACCCTGCCGCCACGGCCGCAGTCCGCTCGGCCTCGCCCACAGAGTGCGATCCTCCAGGCTTCCCCCAGCCCAGACAGGGTCCGCGCGAGCCCCGGCAGAACCGTATTGCCCGGCACCGGGTCATCAGCCGAAAACTGTATTGATTTAGGTCATTTTGTTGGCCATTGTCGAGGACCTACGCTCAGCGACCGGAACTGGTGGGAGACCGGCCTGCGATGCGCGAACAGGACATCGGGCTCATCCGGCCACTGTCATCCTGGAGCGGATGGCGGAGACCAGCTCTCCCTTCTGACCACAGCCATTTCAGGCACCAGAGCGGGTGGCTTCCGACATCCGGCAGAGCCGACGAACTGATGTGGAAGAACTGTCCTTGAGACCCGTCCGTCAACGGTGAGTCAGACCATGGTGGCATCAGTCGTCCTCCGCTCAGCCATTTTCGGACTGCTCTGGGTCGCGATGACTGAGGGGGACTTTACTGCGGCCTATTTGGGGGCCATCGTCGTGGCAATCACCGTGGCTGTGAGTTTGTTCCTGCTTCCACGCGGCGATGTCGGAGCGTCTGGCCTGGTGCCCGTGATCGGCCTGCTGGCGCGCATTCCCTTCGCATCCCTCACGGCCGGCGCCGACGTGGCTGCGCGTGCGCTGCGGCCCAGCCTGCCGGTCCGGCCCGGCATCGTAGGGGTGGCCACGCGTGCGAACGTCCCCGGCATCCAGGTGGCCATCGCATACCTGGCCACGATCATTCCCGGCAGCATCTGCGTTCGGATGGAGCCTGGCCGGCTCCGCCTGCACCTGATCGACCGCCGGCAGCCATCGGGAGAATTTCTGTCCCGGATGGAGGAACGCCTGGTCCGGGCGTGGGAAATCTCCCGCCATGGATGAGTTCCTGCTGGCCGCAATCCTGTTCCTTCTGGGAAACATCGCCGTGGGGACAGTGGTGCTGCTGAAGGGCGAGCACCCGGTGGACCGCCTTCTCGCAGCACAGTTGTCGGGAACCACCGGCATGGCGGTCTGCCTGTTGCTGGCGGAAACCCAGAACATGCCCGCGGCGCGGAACGGCGCCCTGGTCCTGTCGGTGCTGTCGGCGCTGACCGCGGTGGCCTTCGTGCGACGCTACTGGCCCCAGGCGACCGAACCGCCCCGGGGGGAGGGTGGGCCCTGATGGCCGATATTGCCGCCGCCGCGCTGGTCGCGGCCGGATGTTTCTTCTTCCTGGCCGGTACCGTCGGCCTGCTGCGCTTCCCCGATACGCTGACGCGCCTGCATGCCCTGACCAAGGCGGACAATCTGGGACTGGGACTGGTTGCCGCCGGCGTCGCGGTCCACGACGGCAGCGTCGTGGTCGCCCTGAAGCTTCTGGTCATCTGGGGGGCGGCCCTGGCGGCATCGGCGGCCCTGGCACACCTGATCGGCCGCGAACTGGCGCAACGCCAGGGTAGCGGCCGATGATCGCCGAGACGATGATCGATGGCCTTCTGGCGGTCATGATCATCTGGCTGGGCTGGCGCGCACAGGCCAGCCCCGAGCGGTTTGGCGCGGCACTGTGCTTCATCGTCCTCGGCCTGCTGACGGTACTGGCGTGGTTCCGCCTGGGGGCGCCGGACGTCGCCCTCGCCGAAGCGGCCGTCGGCGCCGGCCTCACCGGCGTGCTGCTGCTGGGCGCATTGGCGGCACCCCGAACCGGACCGCGGCCGCACGTCCGCCAGGGATTCGCACAATGGGCCCTTGCGGTAACGGCAATCGCCGGCGCCGCCGTGATTGCCGCCCTGGCAACCCGCCCAGCAGCGCCGGGCCTGCAAGCGGCGGTAGAGCGGCACATGTCCGAAACCGGAGTCTCAAGCCCGGTGACCGCCATACTGCTGTCCTTCCGGGCCTACGACACGCTGCTGGAAGTGGCGGTGCTGGTGCTCGCGGCCCTGGTCGGGTGGAGCTTTGCGGCCGAGCGGACAGCGGCAGGTGGGGCGGTGCGCAGGGATCCGATGCTGGATGCCTTCGCCCGCCGCCTCGTGCTCGTGGGCGTGCTGGTCGCGGGCTATCTGTGGTGGGCCGGCACCAGCCAGCCAGGCGGGGCATTCCAGGCGGGAACGGTCCTGGGCGTCACCTGGGTGTTTCTTACCGTCACCGGCTTCGGGACCGGACCTTCGCCGTCACGCTGGTACGGGCGGGTCGCCGTGCTCGCCGGGCTCGCGCTGTTCCTGGCGATCGGCCTCAGCGGGCTGCGAATTTCCGGCGCCTTCCTCGCCTACCCTCCGGGGTGGAGCAAGGCCCTGATCCTGACGATCGAAGCCGGCCTGACGGCAACGATCGCATCGTGCCTCGTCGTCCTCGTCACCTCGGTCATGGACGCCGCGCAGAGGTCGGAAGACCCGGGATGATCTTCGTGTTCACCGGCGCGGTGCTGTACGCCACGGGCCTGCTCGGCCTGTTCGCCCGGCGTGACCTCATTCTGCGGATCATCGCCGCCAACGTCGCCTCCACCGGGGCCTTTCTGGTGATCGTCGCACTCCCTGCGCGCAATGGGGCGACAGCCGATCCGGTTGCCCAGGCCATGGTGCTGACGGGCATCGTCGTGGCCGTGTCGGTCACCGCCCTCGCGCTGTTCCTCGTCGGCCAGTTGAAGCTCTACCGGACTGCAGGCGAAAGCCGTGAACAGCATTGACGGCACCCTGATCGGCACGATCGTCATCGCGGCCCCGCTGACCGGGGCCATTCTGGCGGCCCTGTTCGGTGTCCTGGGCAACGTCGTGGCCCTGATGACCACCGTGGTGATGGCCGTCGCCGCCGCTGCCCTCGCCATTACGGTCGGACGGCATGGGCCGTTCGTGGCCGCCCTGGGCGGGTGGCCCGCGCCGCTGGGAATCCGCTGGTCGGTCGATGGGCTTGGTGCGCTGTTGCTGCTCACCACGGCCCTGGTGGGGATGGCCGTGGCTGCCTACGCGGCCGCGGTGCCGCGCATGCCCCGCGCCTTCTGGGCGCTGTTCCTGTTCGAAATCGCCGCCCTTGCCGCCCTGTTCATGAGCGGGGACATCTTCAACATCTACGTCGCGCTGGAGCTGTCCAGCCTGGCCGCGGTCGCCCTTGTCGCGCAGGGGCGGACCGCCAAGGCGCTGGCGGCTGCCATCCGCTACCTGCTGGTCACGCTGGCCGGTGCGATCACCTATCTGCTCGGCGTGGGCCTGCTGTATGCGGCATATGGCGCGCTGGACATACGGACCCTGTCGGAGGCCATCGGCGGGCAGGACGCCACGGCATGGCTGGCCCTGGCCCTGATCACGGCCGGCCTGTCCGCCAAGGCCGCCCTGTTCCCCCTGCACACATGGCTGCCGGCCGCACACGGCTCGGCCCCGGCACCAGCCAGCGCCCTGCTCTCGGCCCTGGTGGTGGAGGGCTCGCTGTTCGCGCTCCTGCGCATCTGGCTCATCGTCTTCGGGCAGGCGCCGGTTCCGATGCCGGCGCGCCAGGCGCTGGGAGTCATCGGCTGCACCGGCCTGATCTGGGGCGGCCTGCTCGCCTTCCGGCAAGCGCGTCTGAAGATGCTGCTGGCGTACTCGACCATCAGCCAGTTGGGCCTCGCGGTGATGGTCGTGCCCCTGACGGTGGGCGGAGCGGACCGGGCCACCTTTGCGTGGGAGGGTTGCGGCCTGTTCCTGGTGGCGCACGCTTTCGCCAAGTCCGCCCTGTTCCTGGGCGTCGACCTGATCAGGCAGGCGGCCGGCCACGACCGGGTGAACGATATCCGCGGCACCGCCCAGCACATGCCGATGACGATGTCCGCCCTGGCGCTGGGCGGCCTGACCCTGATCGGCCTGCCGCCCAGCGGCGGTTTCGTCGCCAAGTGGCTGCTGATCGAAGCGGGCCTTGCCAGCGGGCAGTGGTGGTGGGCGGTGGCCATCGCGGCCGGCAGCCTGTTCACCGCCGCCTACCTGTTCCGGCCCTTCGCCAACGCCTTCTCCTCCCAGGAAATCGGCGTGTTCGCGCCGGTGTCACGCCGGCAGGAGACGCTGGTCCTGCTTCTGGCGGCCGTCTCCTTCGGCCTCGGCCTGGTCGCCGCCGGGCCCCTGGGGCTGCTGACCGTTGGCGCCCCGGCGCCGAACTGGAGCGGCCTGCCGTGACGTGGCCGGCGGTTCCCCCTCTGGTGATCCTGTTCAGTTCGCTCATCCCCGGGCTGTTCATCTTCTTCCTGCCCGACGACCGAGTCCGGCTTCGGACGGTGCTGAACCTGGCCGGCGCAGTGATCAAGCTGGGCGCGGTCGCAGCGGTCCTGGTCGGCATCCAGCGCGGCTGGCGGTTCGAGTTCCGCCTGCACACGCTGCCCCAGGGGATCGACTTCGTGCTGCGTATCGATCCCCTGTCCATGCTGTTCGTCACGCTGTCGGCCGGCCTGTGGCTGGTCACCACGATCTACGCCATCGGCTATCTGGAGCACGCGCCGCACCGCAGCCGCTTCTTCGGCTTCTTCAGTCTCTGCGTGTCGGCGACCGTCGGCATCGCCATGGCCGGCAATCCGTTTACCTTCCTGATCTTCTACGAACTTCTGACCCTCTCGACCTATCCGCTGATCGTCCATCGCGGAACGACGCAGGCCCTGCGCGCCGGCACCATCTACCTGCTGTACTCCGTTCCGGCGGGGGCGGTCCTGCTGGTGGCAACGATCTGGCTGTATGCGCTGGCCGGCCCGGTGGCGTTTGCCGAACACGGCGGCGCGCTCGGGCACGTGGCGGCCGGGCACCGGCTGGCGCTGCAGGCGATCTTTGCCCTGTTCGTCGTCGGGCTGGGGGTGAAGACCGCGCTGATCCCGCTCGATGGGTGGCTGCCCCGGGCGATGGTGGCGCCTGCTCCGGTCAGCGCGCTTCTGCATGCGGTGGCGGTGGTGAAGGCCGGCGCCTTCGGCATCGTGCGCCTGGTTTACGATATCTATGGAGTGACCCTGGCCAGCGACCTGGGGGCCATGCATGCGCTGGCCATACTGGCCGCGGCGACGATCATGTGGGGCTCGCTGCGCGCGCTGGGGCAGGACGACCTCAAGCGCCGGCTGGCTTTCTCCACCGTCAGCCAGGTCTCCTATGTCATCCTTGGCGTTGCCCTGTTCGGCCCGGTCGCCACCATCGGCGGGCTGGTGCACCTGGTGAACCAGGGCATCATGAAGATCACCCTGTTCTTCTGCGCCGGCAACATCGCGGAAACCCACGGGCTGCACCGCATCAGCGAGCTGGACGGCATGGGCCGGCGCATGCCGTGGACGATGACGGCCTTCTCGGTCGCGGCGTTCGGCATGATCGGCCTGCCGCCCTTCGCCGGGTTCGTCAGCAAGTGGTACCTGGGAACCGGGGCGCTGGCCGCCGGCCAGTCCTGGGCGGTGGCCGTGCTGATGCTCAGCAGCCTGCTCAACGCCGCATACTTCCTGCCCATTCTTCGGATTGCCTGGTTCCGTCCGGCGCCGCCGGGCGCCGATAGCGGGGAAGCGCAGCCGGCCCTGTTGTGGCCGACCCTGGTGACCGGCGCGCTGGTGATACTCCTGGGCGTCTTTGCCGGTTCGCCGGTCGGTCCCCTGACACTGATCCGCTTCATCGCCGACCAGCAATACCTGACGGCGGTGTTGCCTGCGGACGTCCTGTCCCGGATCTGGCTGGGGCAGGCCTTCAGAATGGACGCCCTGGCCGGTGCGATGCTGCCGGCAATGGCTGTCATGTCGGTCCTGGCCGTGGTCCGCATGCCCGCCGACCCGGGATGGTCATGGCGCACCGCACTGGCGACGGCCGGCACCCTGCTGGGTGCGGCCGGCTGCCTGACCGCGGTCCAGCCGCTGGCCTACTACGTTGCCTTCTCGGTCATGACGGTGGCGTCGTACCCCCTGGTGATCGCCACCGGGACCGATGAAGCCCGGCGCGCAGGGCGCCTCTACCTCGGCCTCGCGCTGACCGGAGAAATGGTGGCGCTTTCCGGCGTGATGGCGTGGTCCTCCGGCATAACCGGTGCCGTCGTGCCGCTGCTGCTGCTCATCGGCTTCGGGGCCAAGCTGGGCGTGCCCCCGTTCCACGTGGCCCTGGCACCCACCTACCAGGCAGCCCCGCCCGCCGCGGCCGCCCTGATCGGCGGTGTGCTGTCTTCCGCGGCGGCGGTCGGCTGGCTGCGCTTTCTCCCCGAGTGGGGCTGGTCGGGCGTTTCCCTGTCCCATGCTCTGGCGGTGGCCGGCATCATCGTGGCGCTGACCGGTGCCGTCCTCGGCAGTCTGCAGCAGCGTCCGGCAGCATTGCTCGGCTATTCGACCATGAGCCAGATGGGCATCCTGATGGCCGGGGTGGCCGCGGTACCCGGTTCCACCGCGCTGCCGCTGTTCGTCCTCCAGCATGGCGTGGTGAAGGCAGCCCTGCTGCTCAGCCTGGGCGTGCGCGGCGGCAGATGGATCATCCTCCCCCTGGCGCTGGCACTCGCCGGCACGCCGGTTACGGGCAGCGCACTGGCCAAGCTGGGGCTCGAGCACGACGCGCCGGCGTGGCTGGCATCGGTCCTGCCGCTCACCTCGTTCGCCACCACCCTGATGATGGGGCGGCTCCTGTGGCTGACCTGGCGGGCACCCGCCGGCGCCTCGGCGGTCGTGGCGGTGATCGCGGCACTCGTCGCCCTGGCGGCGCCCTGGATCTATGCGCTGGCCGCGCTGCCCGGCGTGGTTTCTGCTGCGCTGGCGCCTGCCGGCCTTGCCCACGCGGCGCTTCCCGTGGCGACAGGAGGGGCCGTGGTGCTGGCGGGGTGGCTGTTCGGCCGGAGGGGGCGTTCCCTGCGGGTGACAGTGCCCGAGGGCGACATCTTCACCCTGGTCGAAGGGCTGCCCCTGTCGCGGTTTGGGCCAGTCCGCCTTGGGGAAGAGTTCCATTCCGCCTGCCAACGCGCGCTTCCGATCCGTCCCGGGCGACGGCTGCCGGTGCGGATTCCGCTGGGACGCGCCGAGGCGCTGCTGCGCTATCCGCCGCTTACGGGACTCGCCTTCATGCTGCTGTGGCTCATCCTTGTCCTGCTCTTTGAATTGCCGTGACTTATCAGAATGGCTTTATGACCAGCACATCACAGGGCGGATCGCTGAGCAGTTCGATGGCGACGCTGCCCCAGATCGCGCGGGATACGGCGCCTCTGCCATGCGTAGCCAAGACGATGAGGTCGCCGCCAACGGCGTTACGCAGTGTGCGCAGAACCTGCTCCGGTGGGCCCTCCTCGATGTGGCTTTCGAGGTTTCCCGGAACAACGCCGAGTTCATGGGCCCGCTGCCCTAGCGCCGCCATCTCTTCCTTGAGGAACGCATCAAATTCCAGCCGATGATCATATGCGATCTCATTGATGAAACTCGCATCGCCAAGGCGGCTCTTGAACGGCACATGAAACGCATGCACCAAATGAACAACGGCAGACGGCGCAATCTGTACCGCTTGCCTGATCGCAGCCCTGGAGTACATCGAGAAGTCTACACCGATCACCACGCTTCGATAGGGCTCAACTGCGTCGTCCCTCACGAGAAGGGCTGCTGTGAGACTCGATTTTAAGATTCTTCCTGCCGTTGTCTCACTGAATGTCCTGGAAGCATCCCCTGATCCCGGATGGACTCCGAGCAGGAACAAATCCGTCCCGTTCGATTCCGCATTACGAACGATGTAGGATCCCGGATCTTCGGCAACAACCTCCAGGCTTGCCCGCCTCCCGGTTGCTGCTTCCATCCTTTCGATGTCCCGCGAGAGCGACTGTCTTGCCCACTCCACTGTGTGCGATCGGAGTGCGTCAGGAAGGCGCGCATTGACCACATGCAGGACGCGTAGCTCGGAATCCAGTTGCCGAGCCAATAGGAATCCTCGCGCAAGTGCCCGGTCGGAGCGCGCAGTCAGGTCCGAAGCAACAAGAATCCGCATTGACGCCACCTCCCTTTTGGATGCTGTCAACCAAAATCATCGCGAACAGTTCAGTGCGACACGCCCGCTCGGCCCGTTGCAGTTGCTTTTTGAGGGACAGCCATAACGTCGTAAACCGCGAAGCGCAAAACCTCTTCGGCCACGCTGCCAAGCAAAAGCTTTGTGACGCCGGTGCGGCCGTGAGTACCCGACGACGACGAGATCCGCAGAAAGCTCCCGTGCGATTGCGCCAATCGTGTTAGCCACCGAGGTTGTCTCTATCTTTCGCGACCTGCCGGATTTAGTGTCCGTCGGAAAAGTGCCTCGAAGCCACCACCTCTCGCGCTGGGTTCACGCTGGACGCCCAACATTTTTTGTCCCGCGGATCTTTCCCAACGGACACTTAACTGAATTCCAGATTGTACAGAAATGCCCGCGATAGGGCGCTTTATCCGGCTGCCGGGACTACTTCCAAGACAGCAGGCGCACGTCGCCCCGAAGACGCAGCCGACCGAGGTTGAACTCGGCCCTCGCGGATCCGTTGCAGCAATTCGATTGTGTTCGACGTGCAATTTTGCTCCCCTGATGCGGGGGATCGGCGTCCAAAATTGCCCCCTGAGTGCTGGACTGGTGGCTTCCGCTATCGGGAGCGCAAAGCAGACCATGGTCGATCTGCAATGAGCCCTTGTGTCCGTCCCGGCTGTCGCCGCGCCGGGCGCGCGGACAACAGCGGCCCTCCATGTAGCTGGAGTACAAGGATGGCCATGGACCGAGCGATGTACTTCACATCGACTCGAGATGCGCACGCGTGCCACCGTACGCTCGGTACGCGAGCTATAGCGCTTGCGCGAATACCGCCGCGCCGGCAGGTTGGCCCGCCTGGCCAATCAATAGGACGGCGGCGCAGACTCCTGGCGCCGACTGCACGAGGAGCGAGATGTCATGCCTGCTCTCCCGGCATTTGGTCGCCCGTCTCGTCTGCTGCTCGGCCTTGCGCTCGTCCTGCTCGCGGCGACGACGGCTCGGGCCGATCCCGCGCCCCCTATCGAGGCGGCTACGTCCGCAACACCCGGGAGCGACAGTCCGCTGGCACCGCCCGACACCTCGAGCCCCCGCGATACGCTGGGGAGCTTCCTCAACAACTTCCACGAGGCCGTCGTCCGCTGGAAGAAAGGTGCCCCGATCGGGAAGGTCGAGGTTCCGCTCATTCGGGCGCTCAGATGCCTCGACCTCAGCGACATTCCCAAGGCCTCCTACCAGCAGCGAGGGGTAGAGATGGGCTTCCTCCTCAAGGGCGTGCTTCAGCGCATCGCGCTGCCGCCGCCGGAGCAGGTCCCGGGCAAGGATGCGGTAGCTGCCCATCCGCTCGAGAGCTGGCGGATCCCCGACACGGAGATTGTGATCGGCCGCCAGGAGAAGGGCGCGCGCGCCGGAGAGTATCTCTTCACCAAGGAGACCGTCGCCCGGCTTCCCAAGTTCTTCGAGCTCGTTCAACATCTGCCTGTCAGGCCCAGCCCGACCGCGACGCCCGATGCGTTCGACGCCTATCGTCTCGGCCCCGGCCGGAGCATGCCGCACGCGCTCGCCACCTGGACCCAGCGCCTGCCGGCGGGCGCCTACGCCACCTTCCTCGATCAGCCAGTGTGGAAGTGGGCGGGCCTGGCGATCCTCGCCCTTATCGCCGCCGGCACCATCGCGATCGCCGCTTGGTTAGGCAAGCGTGTCGATCGCCACCTTCAGGATCTCCCGGTGCTGCTCAGGATCGGGCAGCCATTGGCGGCGATTGCCACCATCATGCTGACCTTCGCTCTGGGCTTCTCGGCCCTCAACGCGCTACTGCTGACAGGGCAGGTGGGCGCATTCGTCTCGTCCGTCATCGACGCCCTGTTCTACGCCGCGATTGCCTGGCTCGCCGCCCTGGTCGTCAACCGGATCGGAGAGGCCGTCGTCCGGAGCCAGGGCATGCGCCCGGCCAACCTCGACACGCAGCTCGTCCGTCTTGTGTTCCAGCTCCTGAGCATCTTCGCCGTACTTTATGTGGCGATCCACGCGGCGACGCAGCTGGGCGTGCCGGTAGGGCCGCTACTGGCGGGCCTGGGCGTCGGCGGCCTCGCGATAGCGCTCGCCGTGCGGCCCCTGCTCGAGAACATCATTGCCGGCTTCGTCCTCTTCGCCGACAAGCCGATCGGCGTCGGCGACTTTTGCGTCTTCGGCGACAAGAGGGGCACGGTCGAGCAGATTGGGCTGCGCTCGACCAGGATCCGCGGAATGGACCGGACCGTGATCTCGGTGCCGAATGCCGACTTCTCACAGCTACAGATCGTCAATTTCACGCGCCGCGACCGGATGCTGTTCCATACCGTGATCGGGCTCCGCTACGAGACCACGAGCGAGCAGCTGCGCTACGTGCTGACGAGGATCCGAGAGATGCTGATCCGCCACGTCCGGGTCAGCCCGGACCCGGCGCGCGTCCGCTTCATGGATTACGGAACGTCCTCCCTCGACATCGATATCTTCGCCTATGTGAGCTCGGCGGACTACAACGAGTATCTGGGCATCCGCGAGGATCTCAACTTCCGGATCAAGGACATCGTCGAGGAGGCCGGCACCGGCTTCGCCTTCCCCTCGCGAACGGTCTACATGGCCAGCGACCAAGCCCCGAGCGTCGAGCGGGCGGCGACGGTGGGGGCCGAGGTCGAGGCCTGGCGAGCGGCCCATCGGCTGCCCTTCCCCGAGTTCGAGGCGGCGGAGAAGGCAAGGCTGGCCGACACACTGCCATTTCCGCCCGAGGGCTCGCCGCATCACCAGGACGGGGCGGCGGCCGATACCCCCTGAACTCGGGTTTCCGCGGTTTATGCGGCGAGGCAGAGAGTCTGGAAGACCCTGTCGCGACTGCCTCAGGCGGTAGCGCGAGAATGCGTCCGGAAATGGTAGGCTAGGCGCAGAAAGATCTTGGAGCGACGCCAATCGATGATGGACGATTCGCGCCATGCCAGCCCCGCTCGACACCGAAACCCTGCCGGACAACGTGATCGCGTTGCGCCGGCTGTCGGCCGAACTGCAAGCCGCGCGCAACGGCTTGCAGGAACAGGTGCTGCGCAACGAGCAGCTTAAGCAGCGCCTGGCCCCGGCGCCCGACCTGCCGATCCGCCGGAGATTGGCGATCACAATCGACCGGAACGCGCAGGCCAAATACTGCGACCACCTGCCGCTGTATCGCCGGGCGGAGATCTACACCCGCAACGGCGTCGACCTGGACCGTTCGATCCTGGCCGCCTGGGTTGGCCAGACGGCGGCGCTGATGCGCCCGCTGATCGCGGCTATCGGTGCGCACGTGATGGCGGCCGGGCGGGTGATGCGGCCGGTGGCGCTGGGCCGGAAGAACTGGCTGTTCGCGGGCTCGGACGCCGGGGGCGAGCGGGCCGCGGCAATCTACACGCTGACCGAGACGGCGAAGCTGAACGGCCTCGATCCCGAGGATTACCTGCGCCAGGTGCTGGGTCGCATCGCCGAACATCCGGTCAAGCGGGTCCGTAAACTGCTACCGTGGAACCTCACCACCGCCCGGGTGAGGCTCGATCAGCGCAACGCTGCCTGATCCACATCATACCCGCCTCTCAGAGGACCAACCCAGGCGGAGCTGACCGGGCGCTTACGGAGATCCTGCGAAGCCTGATAGCGCGGGTCGTGCTGACGCCGGACGACGCCGCTCGGGACGGACCGCGTGTGGAACTTCACGGCGACCTGGCGGAGCTTCTGTCGCTGCTCGGGTGCGGGCTGCCGGCGCGCAAACAGAACAAGGCCATGTCCGGAACGGGGGTTCGCGGGCATGGCCTTGCCAGTCAACTGTCGTTGGTTGCGGGGACAGGATTTGAACCTGTGACCTTCAGGTTATGAGCCTGACGAGCTACCGGGCTGCTCCACCCCGCGGGGGTAGGGGAGGTGAGGGTGGATTGGAAGACCTGGCGGCGACCTACTCTCCCGTGCCTTGAGGCACAGTACCATTGGCGCTGGAGGTTTTCACGGCCGAGTTCGGGATGGGATCGGGTGCGGGCCCTCCGCCGGAACCACCAGGTCGTCCAATCCACCCTGTCGGGGATCAGTGGTCGGTGACCAGTGATCGGTGTTGATCAGGGGGGAGGGGTTCTGGTGCGTGTGCGTTATGTGCTGCATGGAGTGGTCTGAGGATGATTTCCATGCATGGTGTTTCCACCGCGTTGGTGCGGTGGAAGGGTTATCGAGCCTATCGGGCGATTAGGACCAGTCAGCTTCACGCGTTACCGCGCTTCCACACCTGGCCTATCGACGTGATGGTCTATCACGGCCCTCGGGGAGACCTGGTTTTGAGGTGGGCTTCCCGCTTAGATGCTTTCAGCAGTTATCCCGTCCGCACATAGCTACCCGGCCGTGCCGCTGGCGCGACAACCGGTGCACCAGAGGTGCGTCCATCCCGGTCCTCTCGTACTAGGGACAGCTCCTCTCAAGTCTCCTTCACCCACGGCAGATAGGGACCGAACTGTCTCACGACGTTCTAAACCCAGCTCACGTACCACTTTAATCGGCGAACAGCCGAACCCTTGGGACCTGCTCCAGCCCCAGGATGTGATGAGCCGACATCGAGGTGCCAAACCTCCCCGTCGATGTGGACTCTTGGGGGAGATCAGCCTGTTATCCCTAGAGTACCTTTTATCCGTTGAGCGATGGCCCTTCCACGCGGGACCACCGGATCACTATGGCCGACTTTCGTCTCTGTTCGAGCTGTCACTCTCACAGTCAGGCGGGCTTGTGCCATTACACTCAGCAGCCGATGTCCGACCGGCTTGAGCCCACCATCGCGCGCCTCCGTTACCTTTTGGGAGGCGACCGCCCCAGTCAAACTGCCCACCATGCAGGGTCCCGGACCGGGCTGACCGGTCTCGGTTAGACGCCAGAAAAACTCAGGGTGGTATTTCAAGGGTGGCTCCACGCAGGCTGGCGCCCACGCTTCAAAGCCTCCCACCTATCCTACACAGAGTTCTCCTGGCGCCACTGCAAAGTTGCAGTAAAGGTTCATAGGGTCTTTCCGTCTGACCGCGGGTACCCCGCATCTTCACGGGGAATTCAATTTCGCTGAGCCGATGCCGGAGACAGTGGGGAAGTCGTTACGCCATTCGTGCAGGTCGGAACTTACCCGACAAGGAATTTCGCTACCTTAGGACCGTTATAGTTACGGCCGCCGTTTACCGGGGCTTCGGTTCGGAGCTTGCACTCCTCCCCTTAACCTTCCGGCACCGGGCAGGCGTCAGACCGTATACGTCGTCTCTCGACTTCGCACAGTCCTGTGTTTTTACTAAACAGTCGCCACCCCCTGCTCTGTGCCACCCGCAACTGGTTGCCCAATCACGGGTCTCGCTTATCCCGAAGTTACGCGAGCAATTTGCCTAGTTCCTTCGGCATCGTTCTCTCAAGCGCCTTGGTATACTCTACCAGTCCACCTGTGTCGGTTTCGGGTACGGTCTATACGCCAGAGCTGTTTCCCGGAACGATCCAGCCGCACGGACAATCCGATAAGTCCGCACCACACTTCACGTTCGTCACTTCTGGCAGGCCCAGGACTGTTAACCTGGTTCCCATCGACTACGGCTTTCGCCCTCGCCTTAGGGGCCGGCTCACCCTGCGCGGATTAACCTTGCGCAGGAACCCTTGGACTTTCGGCGACAGAGTTTCTCACTCTGTTTGTCGCTACTCATGTCAGCATTCGCACTTCCGATACCTCCAGGAGGGGTCACCCCGCTCCCTTCGCAGGCTTACGGAACGCTCCGCTACCGCGCACTTTCGTGCACCCGCAGCTTCGGCACGTGGCTTGAGCCCCGTTACATTTTCGGCGCAGGATTTCTATTAGACCAGTGAGCTATTACGCTTTCTTTAAAGGATGGCTGCTTCTAAGCCAACCTCCTGGTTGTTTTGGAATTCCCACATCCTTTCCCACTTAGCCACGATTTGGGGGCCTTAGCTGGCGGTCTGGGCTGTTTCCCTCTCGACGACGGACCTTAGCACCCGCCGTCTGTCTGCCGCGCAGTACTCCTCGGTATTCGGAGTTTGGTTAGGTTTGGTAAGACTTTGGGTCCCCCTAGCCCATCCAGTGCTCTACCCCCGAGGGTATTCACGCAACGATCTACCTAAATAGATTTCGCGGAGAACCAGCTATTTCCGAGTTTGATTGGCCTTTCACCCCTAGCCACAGCTCATCCCCGACTTTTTCAACAGGCGTGGGTTCGGCCCTCCAGTGCGTGTTACCGCACCTTCAGCCTGGCCATGGCTAGATCACTCGGTTTCGGGTCTGCCGCCCGCGACTGAACGCCCTGTTCAAACTCGCTTTCGCTGCGCCTTCGCCTATCGGCTTAAGCTCGCCACGAACGGCAACTCGCTGACCCATTATACAAAAGGTACGCCGTCACCCCATAAAGAGGCTCCGACTGCTTGTAGGCATCCGGTTTCAGGTCTTTTTCACTCCCCTCGTCGGGGTGCTTTTCACCTTTCCCTCACGGTACTTGTCCACTATCGGTCACCAGGGAGTATTTAGGCTTGGAGGGTGGTCCCCCCATCTTCAGACAGGATTTCACGTGTCCCGCCCTACTCAAGGATCAACAGCAGCATCACGCATACGGGGCTGTCACCCGCTATGGCCGGACTTTCCAGACCGTTCTGCTTCTCTGCCGTCAACCACTGGCCTGCTCCGCGTTCGCTCGTCACTACTAGCGGAATCTCGGTTGATGTCTTTTCCTCCGGGTACTGAGATATTTCAGTTCCCCGGGTTCGCCTCCGCACCCTATGTATTCAGATACGGATACCCCAAAGGGGTGGGTTGCCCCATTCGGACATCCACGGATCAACGCCTGCTCGCGGCTCCCCGTGGCTTTTCGCAGCGTGCCACGTCCTTCATCGCCTCCTGGTGCCAAGGCATCCACCGAATGCCCTTCTCACGCTCGAGAACCTTCCCTGGATCTGATCCAGGGATCTTCCACCATGCACAGAAACCATCCTCAGTGGCCGGTGATCGGTCGCCAGTGATCAGGACG
>CAVRHO010000001.1:0-1512904 GCA_963721065.1 uncultured Alphaproteobacteria bacterium | reverse complement strand
CCGCCGTGCCGCTGTACAGTGCGGTTTTCTCGGCCGCCGACGCACCGGCGGTGATGCGCTTGAACGCGTTCCAAGCTCGGTGTAGCCGCAGGACTGCTTGTCGGGCGGGAAGTTGCTCTCGAACATGCACCGGTCAGCGCCGAAGGCTTCAATGCAGTGCTCGATATATGGGCGCCATGCGGCGGCCAGATCCTCGGACGACGGCGGCACGTCGCGTTCGTGGAAGTCGAAGCCCACCGACACCATGCCAAGCCCGCCTAGCTTCAATACAGTTGGGGCATTTCGCCAGTTCGCTGATATCCTGGCGCCAGCCCGCAAAACTCCCTGCGATGGCCGGAATAGGGCCGACGCCAAGGATGCCGCCAACGTGGTTGAGGATGAAGGACGTGTCCGGGAAGGCGCGCGCCATGTCGAGCGCATCCTGGAGTTGCGGATGATATTGCCACGATTCGAGCTCAGCCCGAGCGGCGCGAGCTGGGCCAAGCCCTCGCGGAATTTCGGGTGGAGACCTGGTGCAGCGGCACCGTGCGGGACGCAAACTTGCCGACGGACTCGTTTTGATCCCATGCCACGCCATGACGCAGGCCACGCAGGCGCCCGCCGGCAGCAGTGATCTCGGCTTCCAGCAGATCCCGCACTTTCGCGCCGACGGTCAGGTCGCCGCCCCGATGATGGCTTCCGCGACCCGGCACGGGCCGTAGCCGCCGGATGCGCTCATCGCCGCGATGCCGGTGACGAACTCCACCTCCCCCAGCGCCGCCATCTCCGCGGCCCTTCCTTGCGGTGCATCGCCCGGCATTCCAGGAACACCGTGGAGACGATGTTGTGGCCGCCGCCGATATCTTCCAGCAGTTCGGGCAACAGGTAGTGGCCGCGATGCGGCATGTCCCAGAAATGGTGGTGCGGGTCGATGATCGGCAGGTCGGGTTCCAGCGCCGCCTCGGTGGGGCGCTTTGCCAGCCATGCCTCCAGCTCCGCGTCCTTGCGATAGACGCCGCCGCGAAACTCGCCTTTCAATTCGCCGAAGCTGGCCATCTCGGTTCCCTCCCCCGTTTGTTCTGTGTTCTCCGCCCGCCGGGACGGGGACCACGGCGGGCGGAGGTTTCACATGAAAGCGGTGGCGGGCTAGCCGGCCGGGTCCAGCACCACCACCGGGATCTCCCGCTGCGTCTTCTGCTGGTAGTCGGCGTAGGGCGGCCAGAACTCCAGCGACTTCTGCCACAGCCTGGCGCGTTCCTCACCGGTCGCGGTGCGTGCGCGGGCTTTCACCTTCTTCGTGCCGACCTGCACCTCGACCTCGGGGTTGGCGAGGATGACGCCGTACCCGCCGGGATGATCCGGCGCGCCGCCCTTGGAGGCAACCACGAAGTAACTGTTGCCGGTATCGCCGTAGAACGGCGGGAAGATGTTATGTTTGCCGGATTTCCGGCCGGTGGTGGTCAGCAGCAGGGACGGCACCACCATCTCCGGCCGGCCGGGCTGTGCCATGCGGTACATGTGCCCTTCCTTGCCGCCGCTGGACAGGTAGCGGTTGGCGTGTTCCTGCATCCAGCCGGGCAGGTTGGGCGCGAGCTTGGCGTCGGGCATCGTTGCAATCTCCTTCGACCGTGGATGGCATCCTCCGCCACTCCGGCGGTCGCGGCAACCGGACCGGCCGGCGGAACCGACCGGGACGACGCTCGCGGCCCGCGGCCAGGGTCGGCCCTCGCGTGCATCCGACCGGCCGCCGGTCAAGCCTGCGCGGTCCGGCCGTGGCACCCATCCGGCCGCCGGCTAACCCCGCACTGCCCGGCCGGCGCACCCATCCGGCCACCGGCCAACTCCCCGGGGGCCGGCCGGGCACGCATCCGGCCGCCGATGCGTCAGCGATCGCCAGTGCTGGCCGGGTGCGGCGTGGCGGAGGCACTGCGATACTGAATGGCGAGCACCTCGATCAGTTCCGGCC
The DNA here is from genome assembly GCA_963721065.1 of uncultured Alphaproteobacteria bacterium. Taxonomy (GTDB): domain Bacteria; phylum Pseudomonadota; class Alphaproteobacteria; order Acetobacterales; family Acetobacteraceae; genus CAWBLP01. The sequence continues at coordinate 1,510,959 of CAVRHO010000001.1, read as the reverse complement.
CGCGCGGTGTGCGGACGGAACCTCGTCGCCCTTACGCGCCCGCAGCAGGGCCAGCGCGACGGGGGAGGCGATGCTGACCTTGCCCTCGGCCAGGTCGGCCTCATCCACGCCGACGATGGTGACGGTGAGTTCCTCGTCCCGCTCGTTCGCATAGGTGACGGTGGCGCCGAAGAACACCTGGTCGCGATTGGGCTGGGCGGCGGGGTCCACCACCTCGGCGTGCTTCAGGCGGCGGTCGAGGAAGCGCAGCCGCCGGTCGATCTCCCGCAGCCGCCGCTTGCCTTCCTTGTAGTCCGCGTTCTCGCTGCGGTCGCCGTTGCCGGCGGCCCAGGCGACGATCTCCACCACGCGCGGCCGCTCCTGGGAGCGCAGGTGCGTGTATTCCTGCTGCAGGCGCCGATGTCCCTCCGGCGTCATGTAGAACTTGCCGCCGGGGAGTTTCGGCGGTGCGTCGTCATCATCGTCTTCGGTCACGTCGTCTTCATTCCCTGCATCGTCCGTGGGTCGGCCTGTCACGGCAGATTGCCTGCCCGGCACCGCGGTCAAGGGCGCGGCACGCCGACCGGCCGACCAGCCCGATCGTGGCATCCGCCGGGCGGGGGCGCAGCGCGACCAGGGCGGCGCCGGCCAGGGCCCAGCCGAGCACCACGTAGGGCAGCACGTCATAGGGCGGCGGCGGCACCGGGATCAGGCTGTTGCCGAGCGGCCAGAGCAGCAGCAGCGCGCCCAGCAGGCCGATCGCGGCGCCACCCGGGCCGCCCGCGCCATCGCCGACCGCGCCTGGCCGGCGGTGACGCCGAGATAGACCAGGATCAGCGCCAGGGTGCCGATCGTGCCGGCGCAGCCGTAATACGTCGCCGGTCCGGTGAACGGCGCCCACACCACCAGGCCGGCGAGCACGATCACGCCGCTCACCACCACCGCCCGCGCCGGCGTGCCGTGCGACGGGTGCACCGACCGAGGGACGTGACGCCCCGGCCGCGCCCCAGCGCGAACATCATCCGCGCGGCGGCCGACAGCGAGCCCAGCGCACAGGAAAACGCACTGACCGCCGCGGCGAGGTCGATGGCGGTGGCCAGGTCGCGGGAGGCGAACCGCATCGCCAGTGTGTTCAGCGGCGCATCCGCCCGGGACAGCACCGCGACGTTACCCACCCCGAAGCCGACCACCTGCGTATAGGAAACCAGGACATAGAACACACCGGCGAGCAGCACCGTCCCCAGCACCGCGCGGGGAATGTCGCGGTGGGGGTGGTGCATTTCCTCGCCCAGCGTGGTGGCGCCCTCGAACCCGGCGAAGGACAGCACGGTATAGACCAGGCCGAACCCGACCCCGCCCCAGCCGCCGAACGCCGTTGCGGGACGGAACGGTGCCAGGCTCAGGCCGCCGGTGGTGGCCAGGCGCGTCAGCACCAGCCCGCACAGGACCAGGATCGCGGCGACGGACACCGTTTCCAGCACCAGCATGAGGCGCGCGGCCAGGGTCATGTCGCGATAGGCGCAGAGCACGGCCAGCAGCACCGAGGCGACGCCGAGCGGCAGCCAGATGTTGGGCCAGGACAGGCCGTAGTTGCTGAGGGCGGCGTGGACGAACACCCCGACCAGCGTCGCGGTCGCGGTGGCGAAGCACAGGTAGGTCAGCAGCAGCAGCCATCCGGCGAGGAAGCCGGTGCGCGGGCCGAAGCTGGCCTGCAGGTAGGCGTAGGCCGATCCGGCGTGGGCCATGTGGCGGGCGAAGCCGATGAAGGACAGGCCGACGATGGCCAGCACCAGGGTGCCGATGGCGAAGGACAGCGGCGCGGCCGGTCCTGCCGCCTGGGCGGTGAGGGTGACGTTGAACGCCATCGCCATGGTGGGGGCGATGACGCTGGTGGACAGCGCGATTGCCTCGATCAGGCCGAGCTTGCGGGCGAGAGGCATGGGCGGGTCCTGGACTTTGGGGCGTGCTGGCGGGGGCGATATTACACCAGTCGGCGCGGAGTCTGTCCGATGGCCGGCCGGTTAACGTTGTGGTCGGCGGACGTCGCATGGGCGTCAACACCAGGCTGCAGGGGCGTTATGGCGGGCCGCACGGGCGCCAAAAAGAACCGGGCGGCATGGCGTTGGGAAAAAAGCAGGCACGCCAGAACCAGTTCTTCGAGAGAGGCAGGCACGCCGGCACCAGTCCTTTGCGTCATGGCCGGGCCGAACCCGGCCATCGACACCGCAACGATCGGGTGGGAATGCGACGGCACACGCTGGGACGGGGGCAGCTCGCCGGATCAGGCCCGGCCATGACCTGGGAGCGCGGCGCTCGTCCGCACTGCTCTAACGCGTACCCGACGGAGGCGCCCATCCACGCCTTTGCGCACTGCCAGCGACGAAAAGCACCAGCCACGAAAAGACGTAGGGCCGGACGCCGCGGGCCACGACGCGGTAAGGGCGCACTTCGGGCGAACACAACGCGGGCTGGTATGTTGCTCCGGCAACAAGCTCCCGGGACCTATGCGAGCACAAACTCCGGCGACACCGGAATGTCGATCTCGAGCATGTAGCCGCTCAGGGACTTGCCGTGCTTGTCGCGGCGCAGTCCTGCGACTACGCCCCCGTCAAGCGCCGCGTGCAGGATGAAGATGAACCCATAATGGGTTTCCTGGCGCTCCACGTGGCCGCGAACGATGCCCCTGAAGTGAGTCGCGACGTATTCCGGCGTAAGAACATCGCGGAGCAGGTCCTTGTGCTTCAGATCGTACAGGCAGGACGGATATCAACGAGGTGTCGAATTTGTCACCGGTACGGCCGTGCGCCAGTTCGTGCAGCTTCACGTTCCGAATCATAGCCTAAGACTCCAGATAGCTGACGGAGGAGTGCACTTCCTTCCTGTCGATGATCTGCGGCAGCAGCGGGTCGTACCGCAGCACGCTGGTCTGGATGCCTCCGCCGCCGTAAGGACCGTTGAGATAGAACCCCATGAAGTCGAGGGCGATGCGGTCCGCCTCCTCCTTTTCACGCGTAATCGCGCTGTAGCGGAACTCGACGTACTGAGGATCGGGATCCTCGCGCAGTGCCGCTTCATAGGGCAGGTCGTTGTAGAAGTAACCGCTGTCCATGATGTAGGTGTGGGCGCGTCTGAGCTTCTCCGACCAGATTTCTCCCGCCAGGGCGGCCCGTTTGAGCGCGTTGTGTCCGCGGTACCGGATCGATGCTGCGATGTTGTAGCCGTGATGGTAGCCGAGCAGAACCTTCAGCGTGGACGGCCTTTCCTTGCCGGTGAAGCCGGTGACGAGCACGCGGTTGTCGCCGACTTCCTCTACCCTGACGTCCTGGAACTGCGCGATCACGTCGGGGGTAACGTAGGCTTCGAAGCTGTGCACTTCGTAGTGAAGCTGCTCCAGCACATTTTCCCTGCAGACCCTGCCGCCGGTGTTCTCGAGTTTGGTGATGACAACCTTGCCCGCTTCGTCGTCCACCTCGGCAATCGGGAAGCCGATATTGGCCAGGTTGGACACCGGCTTTCTTTCACAGTCCGTGAAATATCCCCCCGAGGCATGACCGCTGCACTCCAGCAGGTGGCCGACGACCGTGCCCATGGCGATCTTGTTCCAATCACCGCCGGACCAGTTGAACGCATGCGCGAGGGCCGCCACGAACATCGACGGATCGGCGACGCGACCGGCAATGACGATGTCGGCGCCGCCATCCAGGGCTTCCCGGATCGGCTCATAGTACAAGTAGACGTTCGCCGACTCGATGTTGTCACGGATGATGGCGGGATCCGCCGGCAGCCATGCATCGCTTCCGGCAAACACCTGGTACACCTGCGGGGAAAACACCTCGTCCTTGTGGTCCTTGAAATAGGCCGTGACGTCATCTCCTTCGACCACGGCGATCCTGGCTTTCTGGCCATCTTCCGCGAGATAGCCCCGGAGCCATTCTGCCGCCGCCTGCGGATTCGCCGAGCCGTCGTTAGTGATAATTCTGGTTCCCTTTTTCAGACATGGAATGGCACAGCGTCGCATCCGCTCCTGGAAGCGCAAACCATATCCGGGATTCACGCCGGCCATCTGCCGGATATGCGCATCATGGATCGTGCGCTCGGCCAGAGCCTCAAAAATCAAATAGTCGATTTCCGCGTATTTTGCGAGATCTTCAGCCGGATCGACCCAGTCCTCGCTAAAGCCTGAGCCGGCACCGATTTTCACGATTTTGGACATTTCTGCACCCCCTGATCTCCGGGCTGCTCCTGATATGGCCTTTCGGTGCCTCAGCCGCCGCCCCACAGTACGATACCGTTCCAATCATCCCACATAGACACTGCCGAATCCTTCCGGCAAACCGCAAGTACAGCCGCAGTCGCGCGGTTCCGGCCCAGTCGTAGCCAATACAAATGCACCTTCGGCCGTTGGCTGCCTCTTCGTTCCCATACATCCGTGGCGCAGTGTCACCGTACATTCGGTCGCCTCCGAATTATGGCGCTACTGTTCACGTGGACATAATCCGGTCACGACGCCACGCGCGGCACCGACCGGGTCGTGAAATCGGCAAGCAGGGGTTGCGTCTCCACTCACCGACATACGGAGACAACAGACGTCGCTCGATCGTATCCCTGGACCTGACGTTTCTTGGGAACCCCTGCAACCAACAGGCGAACACGCAAAGATTCTTCAAATATGCATCAAATGATAGCACAGAGACTGCCATTTAATCAATCAGAATAGTCAGCCGCCGGACGACGGCCGAAGAAGTCTGTGTGCGAATCCAGACAAAGCGTCTGATACACTTACCTGCTCTGAAATGCCTGCCGCATCAGACGGGACGCCCCGGTTCCAGAGATCAGTGGTCAAGTCCATCACCGGGCCTTCATCCCGCGCCGGCCGCGCAGTGCAGTGCAGTGCAAAACAGACCGTATTTGACAACACGTTTTCGTTTGACACGAACACTGGCATGGCACAACTTTTAATGTGCGCCAACAGGCGAACGACAGCCTCGGGGGAGAGTGGTCATGCCAATTTCGATCCGTGCCGCCCAGGAGAGCGACGCCCGTGACTGCGGACGCATTATCCATGCAGCGTTCGCCACCATCGCGGACCAGCATAGCTTTCCACCCGATTTCCCGTCGGAAGACGTAGGGGCCGGCGTTGCCGCGATGCTGATCGCCCATCCCGGCTTCTACGGCGTCGTTGCCGAGGATGAAGGTGCGATCGTCGGCAGCAATTTCCTCGACGAACGTTCCAATGTCGGCGGTATCGGCCCCATCACTGTCGAACCGTCGAGCCAGAACGGCGGGATCGGGCGTCAATTGATGCAGGCCGTCCTGGAGCGCGCAACAACGAGGAAAATGCCCGGCGTGCGGCTGGTGCAGGATGCCTATCACAACCGCTCGCTCTGCCTTTACACGAGCCTGGGCTTCGTGGTGCGCGAGCCGCTCTCGGTGATGCAAGGCACCCCACTCGGTCTTGCCGTCCCCGGATACGACGTGCGTCCGGCAAAGCAAGGCGATCTCGACGCCTGCAATGCGCTGTGCCGGCGGGTGCACGGCTTCGACCGCAGCGGTGAACTCGAAGATGGTATCGCGCAGGGCAGCGCCACGCTGGTCGAGCATCTTGGGCATGTCAGCGGCTACGCCACCGATATCGGCCTGTTCGCGCACGCCGTGGGCGAGACAAACCAGGATCTGAAGGCGCTGATCGGTGCCGCGCCCGCCTTCAGCGGGCCGGGCTTCATCGTACCGACACGCAATCACGATCTGTTCGACTGGTGCCTCGAACAGGGACTGCGCCTTGTCAAGCAGCAGACCCTGATGACCGTGGGCCTCTACAACGAGCCGCGCGGCGCCTACCTTCCATCGATCCTGTATTGACGCTGCGCTCGCCGGAATTTCTCGCTCGCCAGGCCGGCATTGCCCGAAGAACGTCGGAAAGACGTCGATGCGCGTGCTTTGCCGGTCATGGCGATGAACGGTCGGTGGTGTGATACCGGGCCGCTTCCGGGTGTGGCCGGCACAACCATGAGAATGAACGCGCGGCCGACGATCAATGCCACCGCAACCTTATCAGTGACCGCTGCGGCCGCGCCAGCAAGCGTCCCGGCGCCGCCCTACGCCTGCCGACCGGAGGATCCACGATAGCAGGATTGCTTTTTTGGGTTCTGGCAGCAGGATCCCGCAAAGAGGTACTCCGTTGGTCCTACAGGTCGCTTCACACCACATCCGACAGCTTCACCGACGAGCCACGACACCGTACGAACGGGCTTACCCAGGGGTCCCCGCAAGGTTCGACACCCCAGCGAGCGTCCAATGTCATGGCCGGCGAAGGCCGACAGACGACGACCTCTGCCGGCGCCATCCGCAAAGTCGCGGATGACAAACCTGCACCCGCCATGAAGGGTTGGAACTGCGTCCAGGCTTCTGTGGTACCGCGGGCGGTTACAGTCCGCCAGCGGTCGCAGCGGGCACCGCTGTCAACCAGCACCGCTGTCAACCATTCGTACTGGCATTACCTCCTGCGGATCAGTCCAACGTCGGCGGCCCGTGCGGTTCGCCCTGCTGCAAGCATTCAACACGGAGCGCACGGAGGGCCACGGAGAACCACGGAGCGATCTGGCACTTCGCAGCGGCGCAGCCATCACACGCACGACCGGATGTTTCATTGCCAGCCGGGAACTGTGCACCAGCCGACCATGCCGGGAAAGCCGCTCCGTGGCCCTCCGTGGTCCTCCGCGCGCTCCGTGTTGAATGCTTGACAGCCAGCCGAACCGCTCCGGCCAGGCGAGCAGGGCCGCCACCCCCCGGACGTAACCGCCCGACCGCCCGCACATGCGATTGCAACGCGCACCCAGGCCCCACGGCTTGCCACGCCTCCGCCGGCGCGGTTGACTGCGGCAAGCAAGCAATTCCGAGGACTGGATGCCAGCCGCCCGCCTGGCCGTCGATATCGGCGGCACCTTCACCGATCTCGCGCTGGAACATGACGGCCGGCGCACCACCACCAAGGTCCTGACCACGCAGTCCGCCCCCGAACAGGGCGTGCTGGACGGCGTCCGCGCCATCCTGCCGGTCGCCGGCGTGCAGCCGGACGACATCGCCATCGTGATCCACGGCACCACGCTCGCCACCAACGCGGTGATCGAGCGCAAGGGCGCCCGCACCGCGCTGATCACCACCGAGGGCTTTCGCGACGTCATCGCGATGGGCAACGAAAGCCGCTACGACCAGTACGACCTGAACATCACCCTGCCGGAGCCTCTGGTGCCGCGCCACCTGCGCCTGACGGTGCCGGAGCGGCTGGACAACGAAGGCCACGTGCTGCGCCCGCTGGACGAAGCCGCGGTGCGCGCCCTGGTCCCGGTGCTGCAGCGCGAAGGGGTGGAGAGCGTGGCCATCGGCCTGTTGCACGCCTTCGTCAATCCCGACCACGAACGCCGCGTGCGCGGCATCCTGGCGCAGGCGCTGCCCGACCTGCCGGTGTCGCTGTCCAGCGACGTCTCGCCGGAGATGCGGGAGTGGGAACGCTTCTCCACCACCGTCGCCAATGCCTATGTGCAGCCGCTGATGGCGCGCTACCTGCGCAACCTGGAAGCCGGGCTGCGCGACCTGAAATGCGCCGCGCCGGTGTTCCTGATGATGTCCGGCGGCGGCCTGACCACGATCGAGACCGCCTGCCGCTTCCCGATCCGCCTGGTGGAAAGCGGCCCCGCCGGCGGCGCGATCTTCTCCGCCCATATCGCGCGCCAGTGCGGCCTGGACAGCGTGCTGTCCTTCGACATGGGCGGCACCACCGCGAAGATCTGCCTGATCGACGACGGCAGGCCGCAGACCGCCCGCACCTTCGAGGTGGCCCGGGTCGGCCGTTTCCGCAAAGGCTCCGGCCTGCCGCTGCGGATTCCGGTGATCGAGATGGTGGAGATCGGTGCCGGCGGCGGCTCCATCGCGCATGTCGATGCGATGGGCCGCATCGCGGTGGGGCCGGAAAGCGCGGGCGCCGATCCGGGACCGGCCTGCTATGCCCGCGGCGGCACGCTGCCGACGGTGACCGACGCCAACCTGGCGCTGGGGCGGTATGAACCGACGCGTTTCGCCGGCGGCTCCCTGGCGCTGGACGCCGCGGCGGCGCGCGACGCGCTGCTCCAGCAGGTCGGCGCGCCCCTCACCCTCACCCCGGAAATGGCCGCGCTCGGCGTGGTCGAGATGGTCGATGAGAACATGGCCAACGCCGCCCGCGTGCACGCGATCGAATCGGGCAAGACCTATGACGGACGCACGCTGATCGCCTTCGGCGGCGGCGGCCCCGTGCATGCCTGCCGGGTGGCGGAGAAGATCGGCATCAACCGGGTGGTGGTCCCCTCCGGCGCCGGCGTCGGCAGCGCGATCGGCTTCCTGCGCGCACCCGTCGGGTATGAGGTGGTGCGCAGCCTCTACCAGCGCTTCTCGAGCTTCGACGTCGATGCTGTGAACGCGCTGCTGGACGAGATGCAGACCGAGGCGATGTCCGTGGTGGAACAGGGCAGCTTCGGCGCGAAACTGGCCGAGCAGCGCGTGGCCTATATGCGCTACGTCGGCCAGGGGCACGAAATTCCGGTTCCGCTGCCGGCCCGCACGCTGCGTCCCGATGACGTGGCGCTGATCCGCGCCCGCTACGACGAGGAATACACGCGCTTCTACGACCGCCCGGTGCCGGGTTCGGACGTGGAGGTGATGAGCTACGCCGTGCTGGTGGCGACCGAGGTGGAGGACGTGCAGCCGGTGGCGGCGGAAAGCTCGCTGTTCGAACCGGACCAGGCGGCGGCCGGCACCCAGTTGGTGCGGGACACCACCACCGGCGAGGTGACACCCTGGACCGTGTTCGAGCGCGGCGCGTTGAAGCCCGGGGCCCGGATCGAGGGACCGGCGATCCTGGCCGAGGACGAGACCTCCACCCTGGTCGGGCCGGGGTGGACGGCGGTGGTGAACGGGCTGGGGTATGTTGAACTGACGCGGTGAGCGCGAAACGATGATCCCGGAAAACGGGGCCGTGGGATCCAGCTCCAACGGTCACGCGCCGAAAGAGCGCCGGCCTTGATCGCTTGCGACATGGTTCGGCAGGTCCGGAAGGCAGAGATGCGGTTTCGGCCGGACGTACGGGAGGTGAAGCATGGCTGGCCTAGAGGTCAAACAAGCGGTCGATATCGCAAAGCGTTACATAGCCGATTTGTTCTCCGAGGAGGGTGTTGTCAACCTTGGTTTGGAGGAAATCGACTATGATGAGCCTAGCTCTGTTTGGCGAATAACCCTTGGCTTCTCGCGCGTCAGGGATTTGAGCGGACGGGAACTGAATCAGGTGTTCGCTGTGGCGCGGCGGGACTACAAAGTGGTGTCGATCGATAGCTCCGGGCAAGTCCTCTCGGTGAAGAATCGAAGTCCACCTATGCCGGGTGATCCGGTGACTGCTCGATGCGAACTTGCTGGTTCTGTTTATCGTCGGTGCTGCCTCGACCGGATATGTCGCACGCCACAAGCGGCTGCGTGGCTACACGGCCCGCGACTATGATCTGCTCGTCCGACTTCTCGCCACAGCCCGGCACGTCACCGTTACCCCCAACACCGTAACCGAAGCTTCGAATCTGGCTCGGCAGATCGAAGAACCCGCTCGCCGGCCGCCTTGGCGAGTCCTACGTCAAGCTTTCTGCGTAGCGCCGAGGAAACATTATCATAGTTCGACGGACGGACCGGGCCGACGCGCTCCCTCCGCCTGGCGGGTTACGGCTGCTGGCCTGCTCGTTGTTGTGTTCGCCGACGATCTGCGCGACCGTGGAGCCTGCTGACGCCTTCCTGCGCGCCGCGCCGGCTGGGATCGCCCGCCAGCCGCAGCGAATTCGTGCGCCACGATCGAAGCCGACGGTATGGGGAGCCGCCTGCCCAGAGCCCGCCTACGTAGGAGCTGACATGGCCGTGGTGGACGATGGCATCGGGCTGATCTCGCCGGCACCGCCGGCCCATCCAACCGCGACGTGCCGCCGCGTGTCGCCACGCGTAGTCACGGTTCGCATCAAGTACGTGGTGGCGCCGGAGACCCCCAGCAACCGGGCCAACCTGCCCCCTCCCCTGATGTCGCCTGATGACGCGCCCCCTTCATGGCGCGCCTCTGGAAGCCGCCGCGACCCGCGATCCGGCGACGCTGTCGCAGGCCGGCCCGCAGCAGGCCACAGGCGACCAAGGCGTGCGGATTGATCAAAATCAATGAAACGGACCCGGCTCTCGATGGATGGTGCATGCACCGGCTGGCCGGGGTGTTCCGGCCTACCCGGAACGCCTGCCGGGGAAGTGCCGGACCGTCGGAACCGGCGCAGCGGCGGAGGGTGCCATGCAATGGATCCGCGCCGGCGAGCGCCGCGATCTTCGCATCGATATTTTCCGGGGACTGGCGCTGTGGTGGATCTTCACCGACCACATCCCCGGCAACACGCTCGGCCACTACAGCCTGCACAACGTCGTGGTCTGCGATGCAGCCGAAATCTTCGTGCTGCTCGCCGGTTTCGCCGCCGCCAAGGCCTATGGCGGGACAATGGACCGGCACGGCTGGGCCTATGGCGCCGCGGACGCGGTCAAGCGGGCCTGGACCCTCTACATCGCCCACATCTTCCTGTTCGTCATCTACGCGGCCCTGGTCGCCTTCGCCGCCACCGCGCTGCACCGGCCGGACTACGTCTCCGAAGTCAAACTCGACGTCATGGCGCGGACACCCTTCCCGGCGCTGTTACAGGCACTGACGCTGCAGTACCAGCCCAGCATGCTGAACATCCTGCCGCTCTACGTGGCGCTGCTGGTGATGTTCGCCGTGGCGATGCCGTTGCTGCACCGGCCGAAGCGTCTGTTGCTCGTCTCGATCGGCCTTTACCTCCTGGTGCAGTGGTCGCGCCTCAACCTGCCGGGATGGGGCGGCACCCACTGGTATTTCGATCCCTTCGCCTGGCAACTGGTGTTCGTCATCGGCGCCGTCATCAGCTACGGCCCCATCGCCCGCCCGCGCCATCCGCGCCTGCTGGATGCGCTGGCGGTCCTGGTGCTCGGCGCGGACCTGTTGCTGATCCTCTGGGCCAGGCCGAACGCCGCAGACATCCCCTGGATGACCACGCCGCTGCTGGACGCGCTGATGGGGACCGACAAGACCGCCGAGGCGCCGGCGCGCCTGGCCTCCCTGCTTGCACTGCTCTGGCTGGCCGGGCGCCTGGTGCCGGTGCACGCAAGTTGGTTGCGCACGCGCCCCGCCGCCATGTTCGCTCTTCTGGGGCAGCACTCGCTGCCGGTGTTCTGTTTCAGCATCGTCCTGGCCTTCCTCTGCCGGCTCGGCCTGCAGGCAGCCCCGGGCGCCGCGATGCAGGTCGCGGTGAATGGCGGAGGCCTGCTGAGCCTGCTGGCGGTCGCGGCGACGGCGGCCTGGTGCGGCACGCCGGGGCGCAGCCAGCGTCCGCTGCGAGGCCCCGTCCGCGCCCCGGCGCCGCTTCCCGCCGCCGAACACGCCAGCCCGCCGCAGATCGCGCCGGTGCCCGCAACCGGGCGCTTCCGCAGCCGGCATCTGCTGCCCCGGCCGGTCGCCCTGAAGGCAGCGCTGCAGGCGGCAGTCCACCACTGGTAGCGCCCGACACCGCGTTGGCCCGGGTCCGCCGCCGGCCCGCCCCTGTCCGCCGCCTGTCTGTCCGCCGCCTGTCTGTCCGCCGCCTGTCCCCTGTCCGCCACCTGCCCGCCGCCTGTCCACCGACCTGTCCAACCTGGGGCCAGCAAAACCCGGCGAGACGGGCCGGCCCATGCAATCTCCGTTCGGTCCCTGCGTTCATCACAGAGCACGCATGGAAACGGAGGTCCCGTGAGACACGCTATCGCATGCAGCGCAGTGCTGGGCGGCACCGCTCTCGCGCTGGCCGGCTGCGCCACCCCGATGCAGCGGGCCGCAGGCCAGGGAAACCTGCTGGCCGCGGCCGGCTTCGTCCAGCGCCCGGCCAACACGCCTCGGCGCCAGGCGGAGATGGCGGGCCTGCCGCCGAACCGCATCGTGCGGACGGTGCATCACGACAAGGTCGTTTACCTGTATGCCGATCCGTTGGTGTGCGACTGCCTGTACATCGGCAACCAGCATGCCTGGTCGCAGTATCAGCGGGAGTTGCTCCGGCTTCAGGTTTCCAGCCAGCGCCTGGCCGCCGCGCAGATGAACGAGAACGCGGCGATGCAGTGGGCCTGGAGGCCCTGGGGCCCGGGCTGGTGGCGCTGATCATCCCGCACGCACGCAGCACCGCACGCCGGAGACATTGAACTCGGGATACCCCCGGCTTCGGGATGGGTGGCGCTGATCATCCCGCACGCAGCACCGCACGCCGGCGACGTTGCAGTCGGGATGACGCCCCGGGGCGTCGGGACAGGTGGCGCCGATCGTCCCGACTCCGGGCGCTACAGACCCAGCAGGTCGAGGGTCCGGGCAACGACGATGGGTTCGTTGAAGTGCTCCAGCGCCCGCACTCGCCCGGCCTGGCCCATGCGGGCACGCAAATCCGGGTCACCCGCCAGGCGTGCCAGAGCGGACGCCAGGGGCGCGGTCTGCTTCGGCGGCACCAGCAGGCCGCTTACCTCCGGCACCACCTGCTCACGCGTGCCCGGCAGATCGCTGGCAATCACCGGCAGCCCGGTCAGCATCGCCTCGATCACCGACATCGGCAGCCCCTCGTAATGGCTCGGCAGCACGAAAATGTCGGCGGCAGCCAGCAGCGCCGCCACGTCCTCCCGGTAGCCCAGCAGACGCAGCCGTCCGTCCAGCCCGGCCTTGGACAGCAACGCCGCCATGTCCTCGCCACGGTCGGAGGCCAGCCGGTTGCCGACCACCCACAGCTCCGCGTCCGGCACGGCCCGCATCGCCTCGGCCAGTTCCGGATAGCCCTTCGTGGCCACCAGCCGCGACACGGCGATCACCGCCGGCCGGTCCTCGGGCGTGCCGAATTCCGCCCGCAGGCGGCGGCGTGCCGCCGGGTCCGGGTGGTACACCGCCGGATCGCGGCCGTTCCCCACGGCAATCGCGCTGCGTGACAGCCCGCGCCGGCGCGCGTCCTCGGCCTCGTTCTCGGACACCGTCAGGAACACGTCGGTTATCGGCGCGGTCACGTGTTCCATCACCAGCCCCGCCTGGCGGCGCAGCCAGGAGCCTTCCTGGTTGAACAGGAATCCGTGGCACGTATAGGCGACGCGCGGTGCGCCGGCGATGCGCGCCGCCAGGCGGGTGACGGCGGCGCTGATCGGCATGTGGGCATGCACCAGGTCCGGCTTTTCCGCGCGGATCACGCCGACCATGCGTCGCAGGGCGCGGAGGTGGGCCGGTGGCGACAACTGGCGCGCGAAGGCAACCGGGATCACGCGGAATCCCTCGGCGCGAACCGGGGCCAGCAGCGGGCCTTCCGCACAGACGCCGACGACCTCATGCCCGCGGTCCCGCGCGCCGCGCATCACCGGCAGCAGGAACTGGCGCAGCGAAAAGTCCACATTGGTGACTTCAAGGATCTTCATGGGGGCGCCCTTGTGTCACGCCCGGCGCGGCCCGGCCACCCACGAGTCCTCCCGCGGGGCGGACCGGTGCGCGGATGGCTCGCGCGCGTCCGCCGTGACACAGTGAGCGCCGCGCCGGCCCGATCCTCGCCGGCCCGCAACCACCAACGGGGGAGACAAGGTCCAATGGCAAGACTGGCAGGCAAGGTGGTGCTGATCACCGGCGGCGGCACCGGGATCGGCCGCGCCACCGCGCTGCACTGCGCGCGCGAAGGCGCCAGGGTGGTGATCGCCGAGATCGACCGCACCAGCGGGGAAGAAGCCGCCCATCTCGCCGGCGACGGCGCGATCCATGTCCATACCGACGTCACCGAAGAGGCCAGCATGCAGGCGGCGGTGCAGACCGCGGTGCGCCAGTTCGGCGGCCTGCATGTGCTGCACAACAATGCCGGCGGCTCCACCCCGCACGACAACACCGTGGTGGAGGCGCCGATCGAGGAGTTCTGGCGGGTCATGCGGCTGGACCTGTTCGGCACCTTCCTGGGCTGCCGCTTCGGCATTCCGGCGATCATTGCGGCGGGCGGCGGGTCGGTGATCAACATGTCGTCCAACGTGGCGCTGATGGGGATTGCCGGGCGCGACTGCTACACCGCGGCGAAGGGCGCCGTCGCGTCCATGACGCGCTCGATGGCGGTGGAGTTCGCACCGAAGAACGTGCGGGTGAACGCCATCGCGCCGTCCGCCACCATGACCGAGCGGGTGCGCAAGCTGGTCGCCGGCAACCCGGCGCTGGACAAGCTGGCCAATTCCCACCTGCTGGGCCTGATCGAGCCCGAGGACATCGCCAATATGGCCGTGTTCCTGGCATCCGACGAATTGCGCATGGTCACCGGGCAGATCTATCCGGTGGACAGTGGCGTGACCATTTCCTGAGGGGGAACGGCAATGAAAATCAAGCGGGTGGAGCATATCGCGATCGCGGTGGACTCGCTGGACCAGTCGGCCGGGCTGTGGCGCGACGCCTTCGGCCTGGGCGTGGAATACGAGGAAACCATCGGCCAGACCCGCCTGGCGATGCTGCCGGTGGGCGAGAGTTACCTGGAACTGCTGGAAGGCAAGGGGCCGGAATCCGGCGTGTCGCAATGGATCGGCCAGAAGGGCACCGGCCTGTTCCATATCTGCTTCGAGGTCGAGGACATCGACGGCGCCCTGGCCGAACTGAAGGCCAAGGGCGTGAAGCTGCGCGACGAGACGCCGCGGACCGGGCATGGCGGGTCCCGCATCGCCTTCCTGGATCCCGCCTCAACCGGCAATGTGCTGATCGAACTGGCGGAACTGCCGGCCGGACATGGAGGACACTGACATGGCAGGATTTGCGCATCCGGAATTCCTGGTGGAAACCGACTGGCTCGCCCAGCATTTGCAGGACCCGGACGTGGTGGTGCTGGACTGCACCACGCACCTGATCCCGGAACCGGCGATCACCTACCGCGTGGTGCCGGGCCGGGAGGATTTCGAGCGCGGCCACATCCCCGGCGCACAGTTCGTCGATATGGGGCGCGACGTGTCGGACACCTCGCAGCAACTGCGCTTCATGCGCCAGTCGCCGGAAGATTTCGCCGCGGCGATGCGCCGGTTCGGGGTCGGCAACGACACCCGTGTGGTGACCTACAGCACGGCGAATGTCTGGTGGGCGAGCCGGCTGTGGTGGCTGCTGCGCGAGTTCGGCCACGACAACGCCGCGGTGCTGAACGGCGGCTGGCAGAAGTGGCAGCGCGAGGGCCGCGCGGTCGCCACCGGTTCGGCTCAGGCGCGTTCGGCCGGCAACTTCACCGTGCGGCAGGTACGTAACCTGATGGTGGGCAAGGACGCCGTGCAGCGGGCGATCGGTGACGGCGCGGTGTGCACGATCAACGCGCTGACCCCGCAGCAGCATGCCGGCAGCGGCGGCAACAGCTACGGCCGGCCCGGGCATATCGCCGGCAGCGTCAACCTGCCCGCGGCGCACCTGCTGGACCCGGAGACCAACACCTTCCTGCCGGCAGACGAGCTGCGCCGGCGCTTCAAGTCGGTGGGCGCGATGGACCGGTCGGTGATCACCTATTGCGGCGGCGGCATCGCCGCGAGCGCCGATGCGCTGGCACTGGTGATGCTGGGGCACACCGACGTGAAGCTCTACGACGCGTCGCTGTCGGAGTGGGCGAAGGACCCGGCGCTGCCGATGGACGTGGGGTGAGGCTGGGTGGGGACGCTGTTGAAGACGGGTTCTACTCTTCGCCCGCGTCCCCCCGCCGTCATGGTCGGCGGAGGGCGGCTGTCATCCAACCCCATCTCAGTCATTCCTGTAGCGCAATACCGACTGGCGTAGGGTTTGACACACGGGCGCGCATTCAAGTCATGGTCGGCGGAGGCCGGCCCTCCACGACTTTCGCTGTTGCCATCAGCAAAGCCCTGGGTGACGGGCCTGCGCCCACCGCGACGGTCGGCGCAGCGGCCGAACGTCTGGAGCAGCGGCCGAGACGCATACCAGCCCGCGCTACGTTTGACACACGGCCAGCCATTCAGCGTCATGGCCCGCGCAGGCGGGCCATCCACGTCTTTTCACAGACACCATCGGCAAAGGTCGTGACGGGGATTCCAGCAGACAGCCTTCCCGAATCCGGCTCACAGACTCTGACGCAACAACTGCCCCCCGGCCGGTCCATCCAGCACACCGTTGCATACTCGATATGTTCCCTGCGGGAACACCCCCCGCCATGCACCACGGACCGCGCGCCACATCCGCAGTTTTTGCCATTCCGCCCGGCCTGGGCGAGGATGCATGCCAAAGCCACGATCGGGAGGAAGTCCGCGCATGTCGATGGCCCTGCAAGAGAGCCGCCCCACCGGCCAGACCTTCACGCTGCGCCCGCTGTCGCCGCTGTTCGCCGCCGAGGTGATCGGCCTCGACCTGCGCGAACCGCTGGATGCCGACGCCCGTCAGGCGGTTTACGATGCATTCGTGCGTTACCACGTGCTGTGCTTCCGCGACCAGTCGCTCACCAAGGATCAGCAGATCGCCTTCAGCGAGCAGTTCGGCCCGCTGGAGCGGCACATCGCGCGCAACCGCGGGGCGGAGAATCCGTGGGTCCACACCGTGTCCAACCTGGGCGCCGACGGCAAACCCAGCGGCAAGGTGGGCTCGCAGGAATGGCACAGCGACAAGTCGTTTCGTCCGGAACCATCGCTGGCCACCATCCTGCACGCGGTGACGCTGCCGCCCGCCGGCGGCAACACCTGCTTCGCCGACATGAGCGCGGCATATGATGCGCTGAGCCCGGCCGAGAAAGCCGAGCTGGACGACGTGCGGGTGATCCACAGTTGGGAACTGTCGCAGCAGAAGAGCGGCCTGACCGCCACGCCCGAGGAAGTCCGCGACGCGCCGCCGATGAGTCACCCGCTGGTGCGCGTGCACCCGGACAGCGGCGTGAAGGCGTTGTTCATGGGCCAGCACGCCTCGCATTTCGACGGCCGGCCGATGGCGGAGGGGCGCGCCCGGTTGGCAGCGTTACAGGCGTTCGCCACGCAGGAGCGGTTCCTGTACCGCCACGAATGGCGGTCGGGTGACGTGCTGATGTGGGACAATCGCTGCCTGCTGCACCGTGCGGACGCCAACTTCGACGCCGCACGCTATCCGCGCGTGCTGCACCGGACGTGTCTGCGCGGAACGGCGCCGTAGGGTGGCGTTTCCCTGCTGAGAAAGACCTCTTTGGCGCCCCGGCGCTTCATGTCTGGGCGCTTCATGTCTGTCGGAATACGCCTGTCGGAATGCCGGCCTGTCGGAATGGCCGGGCCTGTCGGAATGGCCGGGCCTGTCGGAATGGCCGGGCGGAATGTAGGATTTGGCGACAACAATCGGGGAATGCCAGTCCCGGGATCACGGCCACCCGGTAAAAGACACAGTCGCTCCACGAAGAGCGAAGTAAGTTGACCCAGATCAATGATGCTTTCACTCTCCCTCGTCAGTCTGCAGCCTATCAAGGGAGAGTGAAATATGGACCAGACACGACGTCGCGCGATGCGGACGCTTCTCATGGGCGGCACTGCGATCGTGGTGGGAAGCCGACAGGTCTTCGCGGCGGAATCCGAGGCCGCTGAAATCAGGCAGAACGCCGAGGCAGCGCTCAAGCAGCTCTATGCAAAGCACCCGCAGATGGCCGAACTCGGCAAGAATTCCGTCGGCGTCCTCGTCTTCCCCAAGATCGTCAAAGCGGGTTTCATCTTCGGCGGCCAGGGCGGCAAGGGCGTCCTGTGGGTCAAGGAACAGCCACCGCGCTATTACACGATCGCGGCCGCTTCGTTCGGTCTGCAGGCCGGCGCACAATGGTTCAGCTACGCGATTTTCTTCAAGGATCAGAACGCTCTGAAATATCTCGACAAGAGCGACGGATGGGCCGTCGGCGCCGATCCCAACGTCACCATTTTGGACAAGGGAGCTGCCGCCCAACTCGACACGACGACATTGTCGAAAGAGGTTGTCGCCGTGCCGTTCGGACAGAAGGGCCTGATGGGTGGACTGTCATTGCAGGGGTCGAAGATCACGACATACAACCCGAAGGCCTGACCAGGTCCTGGCCCGGTTTCGCCACAGCGAAGCCGGCCACCATCCGGATCGGTGCCGCCGGCCCGGGACGATCACTCCACCCGCAGCGCCGCCCGCAGGTCCGCCACCCCGCCCGGGTCCTCCAGCGCCGCCAGCCGCCCGGCCGCCAGCAGGGCGAAGCGCTGCAGCAGCGCCCGCCGCCGCGCCGGCGCCACCGGATGCGGCGGCGCGTCCCGCAGCAGGTCCGCCTCCAGCCCAGCGGCGACGATCAGCCCGGTGTCGGCAGGCAGCAGGTCCTGCGGGAAATCCGCGTCCACCGCGAAGAACAGCGCGTCGGCATAGGCGCGATAGTCCGGCCACTTCAGGTCCGTCAGGAAGTCGCGGGGACCGGACTTCACCTCGATACAGGCGAAGCAGCCGTCCGGGCGCAGCGCCAGGATATCGGCGCGGCGGCCGTTCGGCAGCGGCACTTCGTGCAGCGGCGCCCAGCCAAGCCGAGCGCAGAGGCGGGCGGTGGCGCGGCGGATGGCGAGGCTGCGTTCGGGAAAGCTGGGCTCGCTCACGCCACCAGCGCGTCGATGGCGCGGGCCAGGGCCAGGTCCTTGCCGGTCAGGCCGCCGGCATCGTGCGTGGACAGCTCGATCCGCACCAGGTTCCACACGTTGAACCACTCCGGGTGGTGGTTGTGCTGCTCGGCCAGCAGCGCCACACGGGCCATGAAGCCCCAGGCCTCGCTGAAGTCCCGGAAACGGAATTCGCGACGGATCGCGTCGCGACCTTCCGCCAGGCTCCACTGCGGCAGCGTCTGCGGCAGGGCGGCGCGGTCCTCGTGGCTGAGCTTGGCGGGCATGGCGTCACCTCCTGCTGATGCCGGCCGACTTGACCGGGTTCCTGCTCCCGGGCACCGATAGACCAATGAGCGACATGCGCAACCCGGTACCGATCTACGGCCCGCCCCCCAGTCTCGACGACCTGGGGGACATGGCCGAACGCGCGCTGCGTCAGATTCCGCCCCGTCTGGCGCGCAATATCCAGAACGTGGCCATTTCCGTCGAGGACATGCCCGACGACGAGGTGCTGGACGATCTTGGCATCGAATTGGGCTGGGAGCTGACGGGGCTCTACCAGGGCACGCCGCTGACCGAGCGTAGCGTCTCCGACCCGGCGCGCACGCCGGACCTGGTGGTCCTGTACCGGGCGCCCATCCTGCTGGAATGGATCGAGACCGGCGAGGACCTGTTCCGCCTGGTGCGCAACGTGGTCGTCCACGAGATCGCCCATCACTTCGGGTTCAAGGATTCCGACATCGAGGCGATCGAACAGGAGATGGACTGGCGCTTCAGGCGGGAATCCGCACCGGAAGCGAACTGATCGAGCGGAGCAGGTTGGAATAGACCCGCACCGGCGGCCCCATCACCTCGATCATCGGCCAGCCGCGCTTCAGGATCTCCTCCCACAGGATCGTCAGTTGCATCTCGGCCAGCCGGTTGCCGACGCAGCGGTGGATGCCGAAGCCGAAGGACAGGTGCTGGCGCGGGCGGGGGCGGTCGATGATGAAGTCGTCGGCCCGCTCGATCTCGCTCTCATCGCGGTTGCCGGAGATGTACCACATCGCCACCTTGTCGCCCCTGCGGATGGTCTTGCCGGCGAGCTGGGTGTCGGCCACCGCGGTGCGCCGCATGTGCAGCACCGGGGTCTGCCAGCGGATGATCTCCGGCACCATGCTGGTGACCAGGCCGGGATTGGCCAGCAACTTGCGGTACTCGTCGGGGAAGGCGTTCAGCGCCAGCAGCCCGCCGGAGATCGAGTTGCGCGTCGTGTCGTTGCCGCCGACCACCAGCAGCATCACATTGCCCATGAATTCGTGCGGGCGGGACAAAAGATCGCGAGTCGCCTCCCCATGCGCCAGCATGGAAATCAGGTCCGGCCGCGGCGGCTGCTGCGCGCGTTCGCGCCAGAGGTCGGCGAAAACGCGCATCGCCTCATCCAGCACCGCGTTGCGCTTCGCCTCGGAGTCGATTTCCGTTCCGGCGCGGGTGTTCACCGTGGCGACGTTCGACCAGTAGGTCAGCTTTCGGCGCTCTTCGAACGGGAAATCGAACAGCGTCGCCAGCATCTGCGTGGTCAGCTCGACCGAGACGCGGTCCACCCAGTCGAACGTCTCGCCGCGCGGCAGGCCGTCCAGGATACGGCCCACGCGTTCGCGAATCGTGCCCGAGAGATTTTGCAGGTTGCCGGGTGCGACGATGGGGGAGACGGTCTTGCGCTGCTCATCATGCTTCGGCGGATCCATCGAGATGAAGCTCGGCCGCCGGAAATCCATCGGCAGGTCGCGCAGGACGATGCCGCCCATCAGGGCGTCGGACGAGAACGCCTTGTGGTTGGTGTCCACCGCCATGATGTCGCGGTAGCGGGTGACCGACCAGTAGGCGCCGTACATGCCCGCACCGCACCAGTGCACGGGGTCTTCCCGGCGCAGTCGCTCGAAATACGGACGCCAGATGTCCTGCTGGTACAGGTTCGGGTTGCTGACATCGATCTGGTCGAGCGGCGTGCCATACGCCTGCTCGCGTGGATCGACGTTGACCGGAGCATTCATGCTCTGCCTCCCTGGCACCGCCCTGCCGACCAGGACGTCCGC
Organism: uncultured Alphaproteobacteria bacterium; assembly: GCA_963721065.1. Classification (GTDB taxonomy): domain Bacteria; phylum Pseudomonadota; class Alphaproteobacteria; order Acetobacterales; family Acetobacteraceae; genus CAWBLP01. The sequence goes on along the minus strand of CAVRHO010000001.1, from coordinate 1,490,260 downwards.
GGATCGATCCAGTGCTCGATCGATCCGTACCATTTTGGCAAAAGCCTATCGCATTCAGCCGGCCGGGGAAATCAATTTGCCCCAGGCTGCCCGGACTCTCGGGGCAATTTGAAGGCAACGACAGGCACGCCGTCCGGGTCAACGCCGCAGGAGCAGACCGGCACACAGGTGCCGCATCGGCTGGCCGCTTCAGGGCCGGCACCAGCCGCCGGCACCGGCCCCGGAGCACACGTTGCTCAGCGCTTCGTGGTCAGCGGCGTCATCGTCTCGCGCGTGGCAATGTATTCCGGGCGGGGCCTGCGGCCGCCGAACGGTGCCACCAGCGCGTTCTCCACGCTGTTGTACACGATGAAGATGTTGCTGCGCGGGAACGGCGAGATGTTGCTGTTCGAGCCGTGCATCGTGTTGCAGTCGAACAGGATCGCCGCGCCGGCGCTACCCAGGGGCGCCTCCAGCCCGCCTTCCTCCACCATCCGGGTCAGACTCGCCTCATCCGGCACGCCGTATTCCTGGCGGCGCAGCGAGGCCTTGTAGTGGTCCTCCGGCGTCTCGCCGACGCAGGACAGGTACTTGCGGTGCGAGCCCGGCACCACCATCAGCGGCCCGTTCTGCGACAGGTTGTCGGTCAGCGCGATCGACAGGCTGAACGCACGCATCCGCGGCATGCCGTCCTCGACGTGCCAGGTCTCGAAGTCGGAGTGCCAGTAGAACTCCTTGCCGGTGAACCCCTTCTTGAAGTTCAGCCGCGACTGGTGGACGTACACCGGCCCGCCCAGGATCTGTTCGGCGATGCCGACCAGGCGCGGGTCGGCGGCCAGCTTCGCGAACGGCCCGTCGCCGCGGTGGATGGCGAACACCGAACGGACCTCGCGGCTCGACGGCTCGCGGATCACCGTGTGCTCGTCGGACTCGCCGGCCCAGGTGAACATCCGGTCCAGCTCCTGGCGCAGGAAGCTGACCTCATCCGGCGGCAGCAACTGGTCGAAATGCAGGTAGCCGTTGCGGTCGTAGTCACTCAGCGTGCTGGCCTTCAACGGCCCGGATTCGGCGCTGCCGTAAACCACCGGATCCTGCCGCGGACGAAACTCCGGCTTGGTCCCGACGCGGGAAGGATAGAAATCGGTCATCATATCCATGATGCAATCTCCCCTCTAACGGTCAGATGAAACAAGATCACTCGGCGGCGCTGGAGGTCGGCTCGTCGTCGGTGATCAGCGGATAGACGCCACGCTCGTCGTGCACCTCGCGGCCGGTCAGCGGCGGGTTGAACACGCAGATCAGGCGCAGGTCGGTGCGCGGGCGCATGGTGTGCTTGTCGTGCTTGTTCAGGCAGTACAGCACGCCCGGCTTGATGGTGTACTTCTTGCCGGTGGCGTGCTCCTCCAGCTCGCCCTCGCCATCGATGCAGTACACCGCCTCGATATGGTTGGCGTACCACATGAAGGTCTCGGTCCCGGCCTTCATCACCGTGTCATGCATCGAGAAGCCCACGCCGTCACGGCGCAGCAGGAAGCGGCGGCTGTACCAGGTCTTGGCCTGGACGTCGTCCTCGGTCCCGTTGATCTCCTCGAGGCTCTTAACGATCATACGTATAGTCTCCTTCAGATAGACGCACGCAGACGCGCGCGGGGCCTGTGGTATCACCACGCCCCGCCGTCGCACCAGCGACGACGGGGCGTGGTTGCCGGCGAAATCCGGCGACCGACAGGCGGGTTAGTCGGCGGCGTCGCGCATCCCGTCATTGCGGGCGGCAACCGCCGCGGCGGCGGCTTCGGCCAGGATCTCCAGGCCGCGGCTCAGCGCCGCCTCATCGATCGTCAGCGGCGGCATCACCTTCGCCACTTCGCTGGCCGGCCCCGAGGTTTCCATGATCAGGCCACGCTCGAAGGCGGCGGCGCAGACCTCGTTGGCCAGGCCGGGAACGCCCATGGCGATGCCCTGCATCAGGCCACGCCCGCGCACCTGGCCCTTCAGCCCCGGATTGGTCGCGACGATGCGGGTCAGCGCCTTGTTCACCATCTGCGCCTTCGCCGCGATGGACTGCTCCAGCGCCTTGCTCTCCCAGTGGCTCAGCGCCGCGGTGGCGGTGACGAAGGCCGGGTTGTTGCCGCGGAACGTGCCATTGTGCTCACCCGGGGCGAAACGGTCGTGCTCCGGCTTGATCAGCGTGATCGCCATCGGCAGGCCATAGCCGCTGATCGACTTCGACAGGCAGATCATGTCGGGCTGGATGCCGGCCGGCTCGAAGCTGAAGAACGTGCCGGTGCGGCCGCAGCCGGTCTGGATGTCGTCCAGGATCAGCAGCACGTCATGGCGCTTGCAGATCTCGGCGACACCGCGCAGCCAGTCGAAGCTTGCGGTATTGAGGCCGCCCTCACCCTGCACGCTCTCCACGATCACCGCCGCCGGCAGGTCCAGGCCCGACCCGGCATCGCCGATCATGCGGTCGAGGAAGGCAAGCGAATCGAAGTTCTCGCCCATGTAGCCGCAGTACGGCATCGCCGTGCCATGCGACAGCGGCAGGCCGGCGCCCTTGCGCTTGAACGGGTTGGCGGTCAGCGACAGCGCACCCAGCGTCATGCCGTGGAAGCCGTTGGTGAAGCTCACGATGCCGGTGCGGCCGGTGATCTTGCGCGCCAGCTTCAGCGCCGCCTCGACCGAATTGGTGCCGGTCGGCCCGGGGAACGCCACGCGGTAGTCCATCTTGCGCGGCTTCAGGATCACCTCGTTGAAGCGCTTGAGGAAGCTTTCCTTGGCGGCGGTCGCCATGTCCAGGCCATGGGTGATGCCGTCACCGCTGATATACGCGAGCAGCGGCTGCTTCAGCTCCTCGGGGTTGTGGCCGTAGTTCAGGCCGCCGGCACCGGCGAAGAAATCGATGAACGAGCGGCCGTCCTCGGCCCATATCATGTGGTCCTTGGCACGCGTGAACACTGCCGGAAAGTCGCGGATGTAGCTGCGAACGTTCGATTCGTGACGGTCAAAGGTCTGGTGGATCTGATCCATGTATGCCTCCTGGCGAGAGAGTCGTTAAGCGGCTTCCGAGCCTGAGGGGGACGCCGCAGCGCGGCGCGGGAGCGGGCCGATGCGAAAGCACCGCTCGGCCTCATGGGCGCCGCCGGGGAAAAGGTCCTCGGTGTAGCCCGGGTCGAGACTGCACGGCGCGTCATGGTCGCGCGCGAAAGCGCGGAACAATGCCTCCGATGCCTTGTTGGACGGGGTCACGGTCGCCTCGAGGTAGCGGACCCCCAGTTTACTGGTCTGCTCAAGCAACGCGGCCAGCAATGCCTTGGCCAGGCCGCGACCGCGAGCCTCCGGCGCGACGCCGATCTGCCAGACGAACACGGTATCATTTCGGTCTGGGATCATGTATCCGGCCACAAACCCGGTCGGCATACCGTCGCGTTCGGCGATCACACAGGTGTCAGCGAAATGATCGCTCAACAATATGTAAGTGTACGGAGAATTTACTTCAAGGGTGCCACCGGCACGGGCCAACCGCCACAACGTGGCGCCGTCAGCCGCGCGCGGACGGCGGAAATGATCCGCGGGCGTTGCAGTTCCACGCGCTGAATCGCGCGGTTGCGTCGATGAGTCGCCACGAGGCATGGACGACCTCCTCCCCTGCTTCGTTCCGGCCATAACTTTCGGCAGACGGGCACCTCGGCCCGCCCAGGTGCGACACCTCGACCGCCCAGACCTGACCAGTCCGGACGCGTCCGATGGAAGCGCCGCATGCCTCCGATCACGCGTGACATTGCTGTGAAGGGGAGACAGTAGAATGCGAATGAGACGCCGTATAACTCACACGGTCCGGCTGGTCAACCCCATCCATCCCGCGACAGATCTGAGTACGCTTGTCAGCGAAGTGCGCAAGATCATCACATCGTTCCTGGCAAGGCGGTGAATTTGACTTGGCCCGTGCATATATGTATTGACAACTCAGTTGGCCTGACCTGTAACCCAGGCCGACCAGATGGTCAACCCGATTCCGACCTGGATAGAGCAAAGCAAATATGATATTGAACTGAGAGGCACCACCGTGTCATTTCTGGCGATCGGCATGAATCGGATTGTCGCCGTTCGTATATATAGTTAGTAGTGACGCGGATTTGCTTTTCCTCGATAAAGAGGATCACAGCGCAGCATCGCCGCTGCCAACCCTTCATCACTTTGCCGGCACCCCACCGGCGAAGCAAACGTCGCCGGAGCCGAAAGTCGTCGGCACCAGAACCCGGGACAAAACATCAGGAGCCACCTACGATATGCAAGGCTATATCGCGATTGTTGAACGTTGTGCGGCGCAACACTTCGAAGTGCTGTTCCCCGACCTGGACGGGTGCCGCTGCCACGGACGATCGGTCGAGGACGCCCTGGCGCATGGCCGCCGCGCCGTGGAACGCCACCTGAGCCAACTGCGCCGGCGCGGCGTGCGCCCGCCCAAACCGCGGCCTTCCTTCGAAATGCTGGACGAAGCGGCCCGCCGCCGGGCGGTTGCGGCAATGTGCATTACTGTACCGTCCTGAGCAGACCGCGCACCCACGACCGGCGCACTTGTTGCGCGGTCGTGGCTGCGCGGCCCTATCTCGCGATGACTCTTCACTTCTGCGTGCCGGTGCACGACACATTCGCCGCGCACAGCGTGCGAAGATGACCGCGCGATGACGACGCGTTTGTGATGCATACGCACGCGATTGGCACCACAGACCGCTCGTCTGGAGGGACAGCAGCCCACGCTGCTTGCAGCGCGTACAAGGCCCCGACAGCAGGCTGCGGAAACGATCCGTCCCGGCATGGGAATGCTGTACGCGCAAGGGCGATACGCTGACGTGATGACGAGCGGCTAGACACCGCGCCGGAACGATCGGCCAATCATTGCGAGAGGCGACGGACCCGGTTCTTTTCCGCCGGCGACGCAGCTCGATCGACGTGTCGCGCATCCTGTCCGGGACTCCGCGCCATACGCGGTAGCGCCCGTGCGGTCTCGCCCGTCTCGGCCGGTACCGGTTGTGACCTCATCGTGATGCGCCAGGCGCCTGGCCGGATATCGATGAGAGCGTCGCGCCACCGTGCCTCGAAGGCCTCTGTGCGACGGCTTTCCGCCCGCATCACCACCGCATCCGCCCTATGGCGCAACCCGATCGCCAGACGCGCCTATGGCGCAACCCGATCGCCAGACGCGGCATCACGAAGCTGTGATTGAATGGTTCCGCCGAATCCGGCATGCTTGATGAATCCCAGCCACCCGGCGCGGGAGAGTGCGGGGCCGTCCACTGCTCCGCCGCCGAAGGCGCAACCGGCCCCCGGAAACGCTCAGGTACAAGGGACCGCACCGGGGTAAGGGATCTCTGGAAAGCCGAACCGCACGACGCAGGCGGTTCGCACCGACGGAGTAAGGGGCCCGCAGCCCCGAATCTCTCAGGTTCCGCGACAGAGGGGGGTCACCAGGCGTCGGCAGCACCGCTGGCGCCGTGACCCTGACCGCGGAGAAGACCTTTGGTCGAAAATGCGCTGCCCGACGACCCGACACCCAGGCCCCTGAAGACCACGCCGCTGGATGCGTGGCACCGCCGCCTGGGCGCCCGCATGGTGGAATTCGCCGGCTATGCCATGCCGGTGCAGTACGCCTTCTCCGGGGCGCTGGAACAGCGCTGCCGCGGCGGCGTGCTGGCCGAACACCTGCACTGCCGGGACAAGGCGGCCCTGTTCGACGTGTCGCACATGGGCCAGGCGACGCTGACCGGCGCCACCGCGGCCGCAGCGCTGGAACGCCTGGTGCCGGGCGACATCGCAGGCCTGAAGCCGAATCGCCAGCGCTACACGCTGCTCACCAATGAGGCCGGCGGCATCCTGGACGACCTGATGGTCGCCAACCTGGGCAACGAGCGCCTGTTCCTGGTGGTCAACGCCAGCCGACGGCAGGAGGATTTCGCCCATATCGCCGCCAGCCTGCCCGACAGCGTGCACCTGGCACCGCACGACGACCGCGCACTGCTGGCCCTGCAGGGGCCGCAGGCCGTGCGCGTGCTGGCGGCGCTCAACCCGGACGCGGCGCAGCTCCGCTTCATGGGCGTGGCGCCGCTGACCCTGGCGGGAATCGCCTGCCTGGTCTCCCGCTCGGGCTACACCGGCGAGGACGGGTTCGAGATCTCGCTGCCCGCCGACCAGGCGGAGACCCTGGCGCACCGGCTGCTGCAGGACGATGCGGTGATTCCCGCCGGCCTGGGCGCCCGCGACTCGCTGCGGCTGGAGGCCGGGCTGTGCCTCTACGGCCACGACATCGACGAGGTCACCACGCCGGTGGAAGCCGCGCTGACCTGGACCATCGGCAAGCGCCGCCGCACCGCCTGGGATTTCCCCGGCGCAGCCGTGGTGCGCGACCAGCTCGACAACGGCGCCCCCCGCCTGCGCGTCGGCATCCGCCCGGAGGGCCGCGCGCCCGCCCGCGCCCAGGCGCAGATCGTGGGCGAGGACGACAGCGACGCCGGCCTGGTCACCTCCGGCGGATTCAGCCCGTCGCTGAACGCCCCCATCGCCATGGGCTACGTCCGCCGAGACCTCGCCGCGGACGGCACCCGGCTGAACCTGACGGTGCGCGGCAAACCGCTGCCGGCCACCGTGGTTCCGTTGCCATTCGTACCCCACCGCTACGCAAGCTGAGAGGATCGTCCCGCATGCCTGCGAAAAACTCCGACAAGCGCTACACCAAGGAACACGAGTGGCTGACGCTTGACGGCGACATCGTCACCATCGGCATCACCGACCACGCCCAGGAGCAGTTGGGCGACGTCGTGTTCGTGGAACTGCCCGAACTGAACCGCGAGGTCACCGCCGGCGAGGCCATCGCCGTGGTGGAAAGCGTCAAGGCGGCATCGGACGTCTATGCGCCGCTGACCGGCAAGGTGGTGGAGACCAACCAGGAAGTGATCGACGATCCCGCCCTGGTGAACTCCGACGCCGAGGGCGAAGGCTGGTTCTTCCGCCTGGAGATCGACGACACCGACGCCTTCGAGGCGCTGATGGACGAAGACGCCTACAGCGAATACCTGGAGACACTCTGACCCATGGACGCACTCGCTGAGCTCGCCGCGCTGGACGCGGCGGGCACGTTCCCGGCCCGCCACATCGGTCCTTCCGATTCCGAAATTGCCGCGATGCTGCACGCGATCGGTGCGGCGACGCTGGATGAGGTGGCCGACATGGCCGTGCCGGCGGCGATCCGCACCAATCGCCGGCTGGATCTGCCGCCGCCGCTCAGCGAGGCAGGAGTCATTCGCGAACTGCGCGGCCTGGCCGACCGCAACGGCACGCAGAAATCGCTGATCGGCCTGGGATACCACGGCACCCATACGCCGCCGGTGATCCAGCGCAACGTGCTGGAGAACCCCGGCTGGTACACCGCCTACACGCCCTACCAGGCGGAGATCGCCCAGGGCCGGCTGGAGGCGCTGCTGAACTTCCAGACCATGGTCTGCGAACTGACCGGCATGGAAATCGCCAACGCCTCCCTGCTGGACGAGGCGACCGCCGCCGCCGAAGCGGTGGCGATGGCGCACGCCGTCAGCAAGAGCGGCTCGGACGTGGTCGCCGTGGCCACCGACCTGCACCCGCAGACCCGCGCCGTGGTGGCGACCCGAGCGCATGCCGTGGGCATCACGCTGGTCGATGTCGCGCCAGGCGACCTGGCGGCGATCGGCGCGGCCAACCCCTTCGCCGTGCTGCTGCAGTACCCCGGCACCACCGGCGCGGTGCGCGACCTTTCGGAGGAGATCGACGCCGCGCACGACGTGGACGCGCTGGCGATCGTCGCCGCCGACCCGCTGTCCCTGGCGCTGCTGACCCCGCCGGGCGAGATGGGCGCCGACATGGTGGTGGGCTCCGCCCAGCGCTTCGGCGTGCCGATGGGGTTCGGCGGGCCGCATGCCGGGTTCTTCGCCACCCGCGACGCCTACAGGCGCCACATGCCCGGCCGCCTGGTCGGCGTGTCGGTGGATGCCGCAGGGGCCCCCGGCCTGCGCCTGGCGCTGCAGACGCGGGAGCAGCACATCCGGCGCGAAAAGGCGACCTCCAACATCTGCACCAGCCAGGTGCTGCTGGCGGTGATGGCCGGATTCTACGCGGTATGGCACGGCCCCGAGGGCCTCAAGCGCATCGCCCGCCGCGTCAACCTCCAGGTTCGGCTGCTCGCCGACGCGGCCCGCCGCGGCGGCCACAGGGTGCGGCACGACACGTTCTTCGACACCATCGTGGTGGAGGCCGCCGACGCCGACCTGCTGATGCGCATGGCCCTGGCCGACGGGTTCAACCTGCGCCGCGTGGGTGAGAACGCGGTGGGCATCGCGCTCGACGAGACCGTCACCCGCGACGAACTCGAACAACTGGCCGGCGTGCTGGGCGGCGACCTGAAGGACGCGCCGGGCAGCATCCCCGCCGAACTGTCGCGCAACAGCTTCTTCCTGGAGCAGGCGGTGTTCCACGAGCACCACAGCGAACACGCCATGCTGCGTTACCTGAAGCGGCTGGAGGAAAAGGACGTCGCGCTGAACCGCAGCATGATCCCGCTGGGGTCCTGCACCATGAAGCTGAACGCCGCGGCCGAGATGCTGCCGATCACCCTGCCCGGCTTCACCGACATCCACCCCTTCGCGCCGGCCGATCAGACGGAAGGCTACGTGACGCTGATCCGCCGGCTGGAGGACTGGCTGAAGGCGATCACCGGCTTCGCCGCGGTCTCGCTGCAGCCCAATGCCGGCTCCCAGGGCGAATACAGCGGCCTGCTGGCGATCCGCGCCTGGCATGCCGCCCGCGGCGAGGCCCAGCGCGATGTCTGCCTGATCCCGGCCAGCGCGCACGGCACCAACCCGGCCAGCGCCACCATGGCGGGGCTGCGCGTGGTCGTGGTGGGCTGCGACCGGGACGGCAACATCGACGTCGCCGACCTGAAGGCCAAGGCGACGCAGCACGCCGACCGGCTGGCGGCGCTGATGGTCACCTACCCCAGCACGCACGGCGTGTTCGAGGAGGCGATCCGCGACATCTGCGCCATCGTCCACCAGGCCGGCGGCCAGGTGTACATGGACGGCGCCAACCTGAATGCGCAGGTGGGGCTGACCTCGCCGGCGGCGGTGGGCGCCGATGTGTGCCACCTGAACCTGCACAAGACGTTCTGCATTCCGCATGGCGGCGGCGGTCCGGGTGTGGGCCCGGTGGGCGTCGCCGAACACCTGGTGCCGCACCTGCCGAACCACCCGCTGCGTCCGGACGCCGGGCCGGAAACCGGCGTCGGGCCGGTGTCCGCCGCGCCGTTCGGGTCGGCGATGATCCTGCCGATCTCCTATGCCTATATCCGCATGATGGGCGCGGCGGGGCTGAAGCGGGCGACCGAGGTAGCGATCCTGAACGCCAACTACGTCGCGCACCGACTGCGGCCGCACTACCCCGTTCTCTACACCGGCCGCGGCGGCATGGTGGCGCATGAATGCATCATCGATTGCCGCGGCTTCCAGGCCGAGGCCGGCGTGATGGTGGAGGACATCGCCAAGCGCCTGATGGATTTCGGCTTCCACGCGCCCGACCATGTCCTGGCCGGTGGCCGGCACGCTGATGATCGAGCCGACCGAGAGCGAGAGCAAAGCCGAACTCGACCGGTTCTGCGACGCGATGATCGCCATCCGGGCGGAGATCGCCGCGATCGGCGCCGGCAAGCTGGACCGCAAGGACAACCCGCTGAAGAACGCGCCGCACACCGCAAGGGAACTCACCGGCGAGACGTGGTCGCACGGGTATTCCCGCGCGCAGGCGGGCTTCCCGCTGCCCTGGGTGGCCGCGGCGAAATACTGGCCGCCGGTGAAGCGGGTGGACAACGTGTACGGCGACCGGCATTTGGTGTGCAGTTGCGCGCCGCTCGAGGCGTACGCACAGGCGGCAGAATAGCCTCGCGCGGGTCAGGGCCGCGGCCCTGACCCGCGCCGCCACGACGCTTCAACGGCAGGGTCTGGGTTCGTCCGGCGTGCCGCAGTTGTTCGGATCAAGTCCGGCCGGACCGCCATAGGTCGGCTGACCGTACGGTTGCGGCGTCACGGACCAGGGCGCCGCCTCGCCGCGATAGGCGGGTGCATAGCCATACGGCGCCACCCACGGGTAAGACGCGTAGGGCGGCGGCGGATAATACGCCGGAGGTGGATAGGTATAGACCGGGGGCGCGTAATAGAGCGGCGGAACAGCGAAGCCGAAGGAAAAGCCGCTCCACCCGCCACCGCGCCATCCGCCACCATGCCACCCACCGCCGTGCCAGTTGCCATTGCGGTGCCACCCACCCCGACCGCCGCCATGCCACCCACCGCCGTCGCGGGCCTGGGCATGCGACACCGGCAGCGTCAGGGCGCCGACCAGCGCCAGGATCGCACCGTGTCGGAACAGGCGTGATCGTGACCGGCACATCCTCCACCCTCCTTCAGGCAATCATGCCTCCAATGCCCTGCCGGCCGAACCCGAGAATGACGGGGCGTCGCAGCCTACGCCGAGCGCAGCACCACAGTATGCATTCAAATCGGATGTTGAAGACTGAGCTCCGGGCTGCGGATTCAGGGCGGCTCATACCTGGCCGAACCGAGGGGCGACCGGCGCAATAGCTGTCATCCTCCAGGAGTCCGCCTCGTCCACCATCGCCTCGCGTTCGCTTTACCGGGCTCCGCCCGTCCTGCTACGACAAGGAATGATCCGAGTCACGCAGCGGCTCCAAGGATTCCTGACATGGCAATCGCGGCAGTCCGCTCTGCTTCGGTGGATAGCAGCTCTCATGCTGTTCTTTGTCGCCTTGACGGCACGTCTTGCTCTGGGCCGGTTGCACGGTGCAAACCCCGTTCTGACCTTCTACCCGGCCATTCTGCTGGCGGCACTGATGCTCGGCTGGAAGGAAGCGGTCCTGATCCTCGCCATGTCCATCGGTGTCGGAACCTACCTGTTCATTCCGGCGCGCATGTATCTGCAGCCTCTTGCATGGCTCACGGTCGGCGGCCTCAATATCGCCATCATCGCCGGGTTGCAGCACCTGGCACAGGAGCTTGCGACCGCGAACGAGCGGCAGCGAATCCTGTTCGCAGAACTCCAGCATCGGGTCGCAAACACGCTACAAGCCGCCGTCGGAACGTTTGAGCTGGCGCAGGGCCGGATCAGGACCAGCCCCGAGGAGGCGGCACGGTTGTTGGAAAGTGCCTCCACCAAAATGGCGGCGGCTGCGGACGTTCATCGCCGGCTGCACGACCCGGCCCTGTTCGAACGGGGCGTGAAGGACATCCTGCGAGATGCCGTGTCCAATATCATCGATCCCGGCAAGGTCGATCTGAGCCTCGACGTGGCGCCGCTCGAGCTGACATTCGATCAGATGAGCACCATCACCATGGTCGTCGTCGAGGCGGCGAACAACGCCTGGAAGCACGTGTTCCAGCACGGCCAGGGTTCGAAATTCGAGGTGTCGCTACAGGCCGTTACGGCCGATAGCGCGCTGCTGGTCGTTCGCAACGATGGCGCCGCCCGCACCGGCGCTCGCCCGGCTGAACCCTGCCCGAGGGACGCAGCGGGAGCAGGTGCGCCCAATACCAGGCTGGGGCTGCGAATCATCGAAGGCCTGGCGAAGCAAATCGGCGGGAAACTCGCAGTCGGCTCGTGCAGCGCCGGCGCCGAACTGCGCCTGGAATTTCCCCTGCGGAGACACCACCGGGCCGCCCCTTCGGGATCTCCAGCCTGAACACCTGCTATCGTGCATCACCACAATGTCGCGGGGAAACGCCGGAACATGATTCGATTGGCAATCCTGCTACCGCTTCTGCTGCTCGCCGGCTGCGCGGATCCGTCCAAGGGCGCCGTCTTCAACGCGTGCTGGTCCGCCGCCTATCTGCAACACCCGCCCTCCCAGCAGGCGCATGTCGCCAACTGCATGAAAACCGCGTCTTTCGAGAGTATCGCCCAGTGCAGCCCGGAAGCGGATGGCAGCCAATGGACCTGGCGCGGCAACGCCCCGGCCACCAATCCCGGATGCTATCGACCCACCACGTCCAGGACATGGCTGGCAACGCTTCTGTCCCCCATGTGAACGAACGGATCGACATCGCCCCCGCCGCGTCGCGATCCGCTGTCCCACGCATATGACCCACTTCCTGCTCCACCCGATAACCACGGATGTCCGCGCCCGCACGGTCCGCGCCATGCCGCCACTCTCCCCTGCCCTCGACGCAACGGTGGAGGCACTCTGGCAACAAGCCTCGGCCCGCATGGCACGCGGCCGTGCCGGGCGGCTGTTCAACGGCCGCGTGTTCAGTGCCGACACGATCACGCCAACGCTGATCACCGGACATCTCACCGAATTCCGCCGCGTCGTCGCACAGTTCGAGCAACCCGCTCTCTTCGCCCGGCTTTGCCTGCGTCCCCTTGCCGTGTGCGGCGTGCTGTGCTGCGCCGACGGCGTGCTGTTCGGCCGGCGTCATGTGGACGCGATCTATCAGGCGGGCATGTGGCAATTGCCGCCGGCCGGCAGTGTCGATGGGTCGGCGGTGCGTGACGACGGCTCGGTCGATCTGCACCACCAGTTGCATCTGGAACTGCAGGAGGAACTCGGCCTGCCACCCGACAGCGTCGATCAGCCACAGCCGCTCTGCGTCGTAGAGCATCCGGCGACGCATGTGTCCGATCTTGGCATGGCGTTGCGCACGGCACTGCCGGGCGACGCCGTGTTGGCCGCGCACGCCACGGCAGGCAACGGTGAATACGATCCGTTGCGGGTGGTCCCGCTCGGCGACCTCCCGCAGTTCGTCGCCCGATGCGCCGATGAACTGGTGCCATCGGCGCGTGCCTTTCTGACGCGTGCCGGGCTGCTGCAACAGACAGCGTAACCCCGCGCCCCCGTCAGTCTCGGCCCGGTCGGCAGCGCAGCGGCAACAGACGTCAGTGCTGCGCGGGTGGAGAACCGAAGCCCTGGATGGTCCACAGCATCGGCCGGTCATCCACCCGCACGCGGCCCGTCGCCGGTTGCGCGATATCGACGATCAGCACGATCGCGGACGACCAAAGCAACAGCAGCAGAAACGCGACCGGGAACTGGCGTTTGCCACTCAGCCCGAAATGGTATCCCACCGCGCCGACGGACAGCACCGAGGCCAGGAACAGCAGTTGCAGGATATGCGGCGCGATGCCGGCTGAAAAATTCCGCCGATTTGCGGTTGCCAGATCAAACACATCGTTCAGCGAGCTGAGCAGCAGCGCGGTTATCGGCGACGGCTGGCTCCGGGCGAGCTGGCTCGCCGCCACCCACATCGCGTTCTGCAGCTTCGTTGTCTGCTCGGCGTTACGCTCGCTGGCCTGTGCGCCGGCACGCAACGCGTCCAGGCGCAAGGGCGCATACTGCCGCAGCAACTCCTGGATTCTCTCACCCTGCGCGCCGCCGACGGTCTGCGCCCGCAGCCAGGCGGTGCCGACCGCGTTGGCCTCGTCGAGCAGCGTATTGCGTCGCAGTTCGTAGTAGGAGTTCGCCATCGACAACGATATGCCGACCAGGAAGCCGAGCAGGGCGAGCATACCGCCCACGGCGAACCCGACCGAGGATCGCGCGCTCTCCGGCAGGCGGCGGTTCATCCGTATGCCGATGCGGTATCCCACCTCGGCGACGGCCAGAAAAATCACCAGGGTCACGATGCCGAGCAGCGGCAGGTTGCTGCGTGACAAGGGGCCCAGATACCAGAACAGGTTTTCGAAGACGGTCTCGATGAACACGACAGCGTCCCCTACACGGCCCACAGTGTCCGCGGGGGCGGGACCGTGTTCCCCCCGCCCGCCGCGCGTTACAGCCTGATCCGGTTATCCTCGTACGCCGATCCGCTCCCATTCGTCATGCGGCTTCGGCGCGTTGTGGAGCGCGTCGTTCGACAGGTCCAGCCCGGCCGGATGGAAGCGGGTGGCGGACCAGCCGGCCATTTCCTCATAGGTGCGGTATTTCTCGTCCACCGCTGTCTGCGCCGCGGCCAGGAGCTTTGCCGATTCCTCCGGTCGCGACTGCTGAAGTGACCTGTAGCGGATCTCGTTCAGCGCGTAGTCGCGGAACGGGATGGTCGGGCGCGGGCTGTCCAGCACGAAGGGGTTGGCGCCAACATCGCGCAGCGCCGGGTTGTAGCGGAACAGCGGCCAATAGCCGCACGCCACCGCCAGGTCCTGCTGCTTCATGCCGTATTGCATGTCGATGCCGTGCGCGATGCAGTGCGAGTAGGCCAGGATGATCGCGGGGCCGGGATAGGCCTCGGCCTCGCGGAACGCCTGCAGTGTCTGCTGCGGGTTGGCGCCCATCGCCACCTGCGCGACATACACGTTGCCATAGGCGATGGCCTGCAACGCCAGGTCCTTGCGCGCCACCCGCTTGCCGGCCGCGGCAAACTTCGCCACGGCCCCCAGCGGCGTGGCCTTGGACGCCTGGCCCCCGGTGTTGGAATAGACTTCGGTATCCATCACCAGCACGTTGACGTCGCGTGCGCTGGCCAGCACGTGGTCCAGCCCGCCATAGCCGATGTCATACGCCCAGCCATCGCCGCCGACGATCCACACGCTGCGGCGCACCAGGTGATCCACCACAGACAACAGATCCTGCGCCGCCGCTGCGCCATCCAGGTCGCGCAGCCGCTGCGTCAGCGCCGCAACACGGGCGCGCTGGGCGCGGATTTCCGACTCGTGCTGCTGCGGCGCGGTCAGGATCGCCTGCACCAGCTCCTCGCCCAGTTGCGGGGCGAGTTGCTCCAGCAGCCGGCGCGCCAGGTCCACGTGCTGATCGGCGGCCAGCCGGAAGCCCAGGCCGAACTCGGCATTGTCCTCGAACAGGGAGTTGGACCAGGCCGGCCCGCGCCCCTCGCGGTTGGCGGACCACGGCGTGACCGGCAGGTTGCCGCCATAGATCGACGAACATCCGGTTGCATTGGCGACCTGTGCCCGGTCCCCGAACAACTGCGACAGCAGCTTCAGGTATGGCGTCTCGCCGCAACCGGCACAGGCGCCGGAATAGGCGAACAGCGGCTCCAGGAACTGCACGCCGCGCACATTGGCGAAGTCCACGCGGGCGCGGTCGTTCACCGGCAGCGTGTCGAAGAACTTCAGGTTCTCCCGTTCGGCTTCCACCAATGGCGCTTTGTCGCGCATGACGATCGCCTTGGCGGCGGGGTCGGCCGGGCTGACCGCCGGGCAGGCTTCGTGGCACAGCAGGCAGCCGGTGCAGTCCTCGACGGAAAACTGCAGCGTGAAGCGCACATCCGGGAAGCCGCGCACGTTGATCGGCGCCGACCGGAACGTCTCCGGCGCGCCGTCCAGCCTGCCCACGTCGAAATAGCGCGCCTGGATCACGCCGTGCGGGCAGACGAAGCTGCACTGGCCGCACTGGATGCACAGGTCCTGGTCCCAGGTGGCGACGATGTCGGAGACATTGCGCTTCTCCCACGCCGAGGTGCCGGACGGCCAGGTGCCGTCCGCCGGCAGGCGGCTGACGGGGATTTCGTCGCCGCGGCCTTCCAGCATCAGCGCGGTGACATCGCGCACGAAATCCGGTGCATCGGCCGGCACCGGCGGCATGCGCTCCCAGTTGCTGGAAGCGGTGTCCGGCACCTGCACTTCCTGCAGGTGGTCCAGCGCCGCATCGACCGCGGCGAAGTTGCTGGCCACCACCGCCTCGCCGCGGCGGGCATAGGTCTTGCGGATCGCCTGCTTGATGTGGTCGATCGCGCGGTCGCGCGGCAGCACGTTGGACAGCGCGAAAAAGCAGGTCTGCAGCACGGTGTTCGCCCGCCCGCGCAGGCCGGCCTGCTCCGCCACGCCGGAGGCGTCGATCACGTACAGCCGCAGTTTCAGGTCGATGATGCGCTGCTGCATGGCGCGCGGCAGGTGGTCCCACAGCGTATCCGCGTCGTAGGGCGCGTTCAGCAACACGGTGGCGCCGGGTGCGGCCAGCTTCAGCATGTCCTGGCGCGCGACGAACTGGAACTGATGGATGCCGATGAAACCGGCCTGCTGGATCAGGTACGGCGCATGGATCGGCTGCGGACCGAAGCGCAGATGCGACACGGTCTGCGCGCCGGACTTGTGCGAGTCATACACGAAATAGCCCTGCGCGTGCAGGCCGGCATCCTCCGCGATGATTTTCACGCTGTTCTTGTTGGCGCCCACCGTCCCATCGGACCCGAGGCCGTAGAACAGCGCCGACACCACGCCGGGCGGTTCGACGTGGAAGCTGTCGTCCGGCGCCAGGCTGGTGTGCGACACATCGTCGGTGATGCCGACGGTGAAGCCGTTGCGTGGCTGGTCACGGTTCAGCTCGTCGAACACGCTCTTGGCCAGCGCCGGGCTGAAATTCTTCGACGACAGCCCGTAGCGCCCGCCGACCATGCGGCGCGGCAGCCGCCCCGCCTGTGCGAGCGCGGTGACCACGTCCAGGTACAGCGGTTCCCCCAGGCTGCCCGGCTCCTTGGTCTGCTCCAGCACCGCGATGCCGCGCACCGTCGCCGGCAACGCGGCGAGCAGCGCGTCCGCCGGGAACGGCCGGAACAGGCGCACCTGGATCACGCCCACCTTCTCGCCGCGCGCCACCATTGCCGTCGCCGTGGCGCAGGCGGTGGCGGCGCCGGAGCCCATCACCACCAGCACGCGTTCCGCATCCGGCGCGCCGGTGTACTCCATCAGCCCGTATTTACGGCCGGTCAGCGCGGCGAAGCGGTCCATCGCGTGCTGCAGGATGCCGGAGACCGCCTGGTAGTACGGGTTCACCGACTCGCGCGCCTGGAAAAACGTGTCCGGGTTGTGCGCGGTGCCGCGAACGAACGGATGCTCCGGGCTCATCGACCGGGCACGATGGGCACGCACCAGGTCGTCGTCGATCATGGCACGGATCTGCTGGTCGCCGAGCAGTTCGATCGTGCCGACTTCGTGGGAGGTGCGGAAGCCGTCGAAGAAGTGCAGGAACGGCACGCGGGAGGCCAGCGTCGCGGCCTGGGCGATCAGCGCGGTGTCGTGTGCCTCCTGCACCGAGCCGGACGCGATCAGCGCGAACCCGGTGGACCGGGTGGCCATCACGTCGGAGTGGTCGCCGAAGATCGACAGCGCCTGGGTGGCGACGGACCGCGCGGCGACGTGGAACACGGTGGGTGTCAGTTCGCCGGCGATCTTGAACATGTTGGGCAGCATCAGCAGCAGGCCCTGCGACGCGGTGAACGTCGTGGTCAGGGCACCGGACTGCAGCGCGCCATGCACCGCGCCGGCGGCGCCACCCTCGCTCTGCATCTCCTGCACCACGGGCAGGTTGCCCCAGATGTTCGGGATGCCTTGCGCCGACCACTCGTCGGCGAGTTCCGCCATGGTGGAGGACGGGGTGATCGGGAAGATCGCGCAGACCTCGTTCACCCGATACGCGACATGTGCCACCGCGGTGTTGCCGTCCATTGTCGCGGGGTTACGCAGCATGGGGAGATTCCTTCAGGCGGGTCGAGGCAGGCGGCAAGACAGGGCAAAACCGCAAAGCTTTTTCCCGGCCCTTGCGGAGGGGAGGCTGGGAACCGGGGCCTCCAGGACGCGCCGCGACGGACTCGGGCATGGCCCTCTCCTCCAAGGGGAGGGGAAGGACTGTGCTCCAACATGCGTCACGGCGGTTCACCAAAATTCGTCTCGGCGACCATTTCGATCGCATGGCAGGGGCACTGCTCGAAGCACACCGCGCAGCCGGTGCACAGTGTGGTGTCCACGTGATACCCCTTGCCCGGCCCCAGCTTGGAGATAGCGACTTCGGGGCAGGCCGCGAAGCAGTTGTCGCATTCGTAACAGACGCCGCACGACAGGCAGCGCCGCGCTTCACGCCGCGCCTCGGCTTCGCTGTAGCCGCCCAGCACTTCCCCGAAGCCGGCCAGCCGCTCCGCATCCTGCAACCGCCGCTGCGGCGCCGGATCGACGTCGCTGAACACCGGCAGGTGGAGTTTTTCGAAGCTGGCCAGTTCCGGCGGAGACGGCGCGGTGTAGCGGCCGCCGCGCAGCCAGGCATCGATGTTGCGTGCCGCCAGCTTGCCGTGGCCGGTCGCCACCGTGACGGTGCGCTCGCACGGCACCAGGTCGCCGCCGGCGAAGATGCCGGGATGGCCGGTCATCATGTTGCCGTCCACCAGCACCACGCCGTCCGGCTTCACCTCTACGCCGGACACGCCGCGCAGGAACGCGCTGTCGCTGACCTGGCCCAGCGCCAGCACCACCGAATCGGCTTGCAGCGTGTCGAATTCACCGGTGGGCTGCGGACGGCCGTTCGCGTCCAGCGTCATGCGTTCGACGGTCAGCGTCGGACCGACGATTTCACGGATGGTGGTGAGCCACTGGATCTTCACGCCCTCGTCCAGCGCCTCATCCGCCTCGAAGCCGTGAGCCGGCATGTGCGCGCGATCGCGGCGATAGACGATCAACGCTTCCGACGCGCCCAGGCGCCGGGCGGTGCGCGCGGCATCCATCGCGGTGTTGCCGCCGCCATACACCACCACGCGACGGCCCAGCATCGGCCTGCCGCCGGTGCCAGCCTCCCGCAGCATGCTGACGGCATCCATCACGCGCGCGGCGTCACGTGCCGGGATATCCACGTGCTGCGCCACATGCGCGCCGATCGCGACGAACACCGCGTCGAACCCGCCGGCGTCCTTCTCCGCCAGCACGTCCGCGACCTTGTGGTTCAGGATGATCTTCACGCCCATCCGCTCGATGCGCGCGACCTCTTCCGCCAGTTCGGCGCGCGGCAGGCGGTAGGCGGGAATGCCGAACTGCAGCATGCCGCCGGCCACCGGACCGGCTTCGTGGATCTCCACCGCATGGCCCAGCCGCGCCAGGTGATACGCCGCCGACAATCCGCTGGGCCCCGCGCCCACCACCAGCACGCGCTTGCCGGACGGCGGCGCGCCTTTGGGGTAGTCCCAGCCCTCGGCCTTCGCCATGTCGCCCAGGAAGCGTTCCACCGCGTGGATCGACACCGCGGAATCCAGGTGGGCGCGATTGCAGCCGGTTTCGCACGGGTGGTAGCAGACACGGCCGTGCGTCGCCGGCAGCGGGTTGTCCGCAACCAGCGTCTCCCACGCCGCGCGATAGTCGCCGGCCTGCGCCAGCGCCAGCCAGGCCTGGATGTTCTCGCCGGCCGGGCACGCGTGGTTACACGGCGGCAGCAGATCGACATAGACCGGGCGCCTGGTGCGGAACGGCCCCGTCCCCTGCTCGTGGGCGAAATCAACGACCGGTGTCAGGTCGCGTGCGGTCGTGCTCATGCAGGGGCCGTCCTTGTTCCTTCAGTCGCCAGGCATCCGGGCATCGGGCGAGCGCACGGTGCCCGGACCAGGTCGGCGCGACTCACGATACCGGCCCGCATGTGGTCGCCGACGAGCGGCACGCGCCTGAGATGACTCCGCGCCAGCAGGCCGGCGATTCCCGTGGCCGAACGGTGCCGGGTGGCGGTGATCACCGCCCGTTCACGGTCGCCTGGGCGGTGCGGTGACCGCCTTCCGCGTCATGATCCCGCTGGCACCACGTGCCATGGTTCCTCTCCTGCTACAGGGTTGCCTCGCCCGGCTCTCCCGGAGGCGTGGTATCGGCGGGGGTGGCGATCCGGTACGCTGACGGCCGATCGTCGCGGGCCATGCGCGGCGCCGCTGCCGCCGGTTCCAGCGCGCGTGCGGCGACGATCTCCTGCCACAGGGCCAGAATGTTGGCCGCGGTCTCCTCGGCGACGTAGCAGCGCCCGTCGCGATCGACGGCACACAGCATTGCGTCCTGGTCGCCGCGCACGCGGCGCAGCGCCTCGGTGATTACTTCCAGGCATTCGACAACCTGCTCGGCACCCTGCAGCCGCGTGTGACGCAGGATATCGGCCAGGCGCAGCGCGCGCATGCCCTGCACCGGCACGCTGGCGGCCTCCCGCCCCAGTTCAAAGAACACGGTGACCACTGGCAGCATGGCCTGGATCTGGGTCAGGACGGTCCGCAACTCCTGCCGCGAACAGGCGACCAGCTTGGGCCCCGGATGCGGCGGCTGCGCCGGCAGGGGCGACAGCAGCGCGGCGACCTGCTGTTCCAGCCAGTGACGCACCTCGGGCGGTGCGGAACGGATCTGCTCTGCGGACAAGGTGATTCCGACCATGGGAGCCTCTCGCTAGGAGGCCTGCTGATGCGCCCGGAGGCTGCGAATCGCATTGATCCTGATCAATCAGGAGGCCGCCCAGGAAGGCCGCCCAGAAGGGCCACGACGTGCCGGGGTGCGCATGTGCCCGGCCGCATCCCGGGCATGATTGACCCAGGTCAAGCTTCGTTCAGGCCGGTTCTGGCAAAATGACGGGGTTTGTTACGGGATGGAATTCCATGTCGCCGCGCATCATCACCCTGACCGTGAATCCGGCGCTCGATATCGCCTGTTCCACCGACCGGGTGGAGCACACCCACAAGATCCGCACCGGCGACGACCACCTGGATCCCGGGGGCGGCGGCATCAATGTCGCCCGCGTGGTGCACCAGTTGGGCGGCGAGACGCTCGCGGTGCTGATGTCCGGCGGCATCACCGGCTCCCTGGTGGAGGAGCTGCTGGATGAGGCCGGCGTGCCGCGCCACAGCGTGCCGATCCACGGCCGCACCCGCATCTGCTTCACCGTGTTCGAGCGCAGCACCGGATTGGAGTACCGGTTCGTGCCGGAGGGGCCCAGCGTGACCCAGCGCGACTGGCACGCGATGCTGAACGCGCTGGAGACGCTGGAAGGCGGCTGGATCGTTGCCAGCGGCAGCCTGGAGCATGGCATGCCGGAGGACATCTACGCCTGGGTTGCACGCGGCGCGCGGCGGCGCGGACAGCGGTTCGTGCTGGATACCTCGGGACCGGCGCTGCAGGCGGCGCTGGGCAGCGGCGTCGAGATGATCAAGCCCAGCCTGGGCGAGCTGGAAAAGCTGGTCGGGCGACCGCTGCCCGACCCGCGCGAGCAGGAGGCCGAGGCCCTGGCGCTGGTCCGCGGCGGCGCCGCCCGGCTGGTCGCGGTGACGCTGGGCGAGGAAGGGGCGTTCCTGGCCTCGGAAGACGGGATCATCCGCAGGCGGGCGGTGCCGTCGGCCGTGCGCAGTGCCGTCGGTGCCGGCGACAGTTTCACCGCGGCGGCGACGCTGGCCCTGTCGCGCGGCGAATCGCTGGAGCGGGCACTCACCTGGGGTGTGGCCGCGGGGACGGCGGCGGTGGTGTGTGCCGGCACGGCCCGGGTGCGGAAGGAGGATGTCGCGGCGCAGTACGCCCGCCTGGAGGCCGGCGGCCTGGTGTGACGGCGGCCGGGGGACGCTCCCGGGACCGGATCCCGACGGTCCCGGGGCCAGAGACTCGCCGCGCCCCCGGGATTTTCGAAATCCCTCTCCAACCTTCCCACCCGAATCAACGCCGCGGACCGTCCGGCCGCAGGCACCGCCCCCCGATCCGCACAGAATTCCCGCCACCCCCCGTTGACGCGGCGCGCCCCGGAGGCTACATCGCGCGCCCTACCGCACCCCGCGATCACACCGCGGGAAGCCTGATGCCCAGGTGGCGGAATTGGTAGACGCGCAGGTTTCAGGTACCTGTGGCCGCAAGGTCGTGGAAGTTCGAGTCTTCTCCTGGGCACCATTCGGCGGGCTGGCAGCGGCCTCCCCGCCGGCAGCCGCAACGAGACCACAGTGAGCGCGACTCAGTTCATCCCCGGCGGCGCGATCCATCTGCACAAGCATGACCTGCCGGAAACGCTGGACCTGGGTCCCGTGGTGGCGGTGGATACAGAAACGATGGGGCTGAACCCGCATCGCGACCGGCTGTGCCTGGTGCAACTGTCCGCCGGTGACGGCCGGGCACACCTGGTGCAGCTGCTGCCGGCGCGAACTCGGCGGCCGCGGGTTCGACTGCCCCAACCTGAAGCGCCTGCTGGCGGACCCCGGCGTGGTGAAGCTGATGCACTTCGCCCGGTTCGACGTGGCGGTGCTGCAGCACAGCCTGGACATCACGGTCGCCCCGGTGCGCTGCACCAAGATCGCCGCCAAGCTGGTCCGCACCTTCACCGACCGCCACGGCCTGAAGGACCTGTGCAAGGAGCTGCTGGGGGTCGAGCTGTCCAAGCAGCAGCAGACCTCCGACTGGGGCGCGGTGGAGCTGAGCACAGAGCAACTCAGCTATGCGGCATCCGACGTACTGCATCTGCATGCGTTGTGGGGGAAGCTGGAGCAGTTGCTGGCGCGGGAGAATCGGCGGGACCTGGCGGACGCCTGCTTCGGCTTTCTGCCCGCCCGCGCGCGCCTCGACCTGCTGGGCTACGAAGAACCGGACATTTTCCATCACTAGGCGACCGCGGCACGGGCGACCCGGCCAACCCCAGGAAAACAAGGCAAAGTTTCAGAGTCGCGAACCATGCCGATGCAGGCACGGTTTATGTCGCTTGTAACATTTCGAGAGGCTCCACCCGTTGACCCCCCCAGCCAGCGGGCCCATAGATGTTGCATCGCCAAACGCCTGCGGGGGTACCGCCACCAGATGACCGCCGTCGCCGCCGCGATTCCCACCAACGCCGCGATTCCCACCAACCTGGACGTCGCACGGTCCGTCCTGGCCACCGAGGCCGCCGGGCTGCGCGCGCTGGCCGCCTCGCTGGACGAAGGCTTCGAGCACGCCGTGGACCTGCTGGCGGGCGCGGCCGGTCGGGTGGTGGTATCCGGCATGGGCAAATCCGGCCATGTCGCCCGCAAGATCGCCGCCACCCTGGCCTCCACCGGCACGCCGGCGCTGTTCGTCCACCCGGCCGAGGCGTCGCACGGCGACCTGGGCATGGTGCTGGCCAGCGACGCCGTGCTGGCGCTGTCCAATTCCGGCGAGACGGCGGAATTGGCGGACCTGGTCTCGCACACCCGCCGCTTCGGCATTCCCCTGGTGGCCATCACCGCGCAGGCCGACTCCAGCCTGGCCAGCGCCGCGGATGTGGCGCTGCTGCTGCCCGCGGCGGCGGAAGCCTGCCCGATGGGCCTGGCGCCCACCACCTCCACCACCATGCAGATGGCCCTCGGCGACGCGCTGGCCGTCGCGCTGCTGACCCGGCGCGGCTTCACCGCCGCCCAGTTCCGCCAGTTCCATCCCGGCGGCAGGCTGGGCGCCCGGCTGCGGCGCGTGCGCGATCTGATGCACACCGGCGACGCAATGCCGCTCGCCCGGCCCGACATGGCCATGGACCGGGCGCTGCTGCGCATCACCCAGGCGCATTTCGGCTGCCTCGGCGTGACCGACGCCGATGGCCGGCTGGTCGGCATCGTGACCGACGGAGACCTGCGGCGGGCGATGGGGCCCGATCTGCTGTCGCGCCAGGTCGGCGCGGTGATGACGCACGGCCCGCGCACCATCGGCCCGGACGCGCTGGCCGCCGAGGCCCTGAACGTGATGAACGCCCGCGAACGCCCGATCACCGCACTGTTCGTGGTGGATGCGCGGAACACGCCGATCGGCATCCTGCACATCCACGACCTGCTGCGCGCGGGTGTCGCATGAGCACGCGCCACGCCCTCGTGCGGCCCGCCCGCCCCCGGCCCGCGGTGCGGCTGGCCGACATGGCAGCCACGCGGTGGCGCCGCCCGCCCAGCCCGGGCGCCATCGCCCGGCGCCGCGTGCTGATCCGGCTCGCCAAGCTGCTGCTGCCCGTGGCCGCCCTGGGGCTGCTGTCGCTGATCGCCCTCTGGCCGGAACTCGATCGCGCCACCGACCAGGCTCGGCTGTCCTTCCGCGAGATGAGCGGCAATGTCGGCGGCGCCCGCCTGACCGGGGCACGCTACCATGCGGTCGATGACCAGGGGCGTCCCTATACGCTGACCGCCGCGGTGGCGCAGCAGGACGGGCCGGAGCGGATCAACCTGACCGACCCCAAGGGCGACATCACCCTCAACAACGGCTCCTGGCTGATGCTGCAGTCGAAACGGGGCGTTTACCTGCAGGATGCGAAACAGCTCGACCTGTCGCATGATGTCACGCTCTACCGCGACGACGGCACCACGCTGGTCACGGCCAGCGCCTCGGTGGACCTGAAGAACGGTGCCGCGGCGGGCGGCCAGCCGGTGCACGCCGAAGGACCATTCGGCACGCTGGAAGCCAAAGGCTTCACCGTGATGGACAAGGGAGCGTCGATCCAGTTCAGCGGTCCCGCCAAGGTGACGCTGAACGGGGCGCAGCCGTGACCGAAATGGATACCGGCTTGCCCGCCCCGTCAGAACCCGCACAGACGATCCCGACAGACACGATCAGGAAACACACGATCAGAGCACCCGCGATCAGGCCACAGGCGATCAGGCCACAGGCGGTCAGGCCACAGGCGGTCAGGCCACAGGCGGTCAGGGCAGAGACGATCCGGCACCGGGCCCGTTCTGCCGCCGGCCGGTTCGCCGCCCTGGTTCTGCTCGCCGGGCTGGTCGTGCCGTGTGCCGTGCACGCCCAGGCACTGGACCTCTCACATGGCGGGCCGATCGCCATCACCGCCAGCGACGGGATCGAGTGGCGCCAGGCAGAGCGCGAAGTGATCGCCCGCGGCAACGCCAAGGCGGTACGCGGCGATACCACCGTCACCGCCGACCGGCTGATCGCCTGGTACCGCAAGAAAGGGGAGACCTCCGCCAAGCCCGCTCAGGCCAGCCAGGCGGGACTGGCGACGGACGTGGATACCGGCGGCAATGAGATCTACCGCGTCCGGGCCGAGGGCAACGTCCACATCTATACCCCCACCGACCAGGCCTGGGGCGACCGCGCCACCTATGACCTGGACCAGGCGGTGATGGTGATGACCGGCCGGCACCTCAGGCTCACCACGCCGAACGAGGTGCTCACCGCCCGCGACGACCTGGAATACTGGACGCTGAAGCACATGGCCGTGGCGCGCGGCGACGCGGTGGTGGTGACCAAGGACCATCGGCGGCTGTCCGCCGACACGCTGGTGGCCTACACGGCGCCGGCCGCACCCAAGGCGGCAAGCGGGCAGGGTTCGGCAAGCGGGCGGGGCGGCAACGACATGCCGGGCAGTTCCGGCAAGCTGGTGAAGGTGGAGGCGTATGGCCACGTCTCGATCCGCACCGTCAGCGATACCGTCACCGGCGACCGGGGCGTGTATGTGCCCGACACCGGCATTGCGGTGCTGACCGGCAATGTGCGCATCACCCGCGGCCAGAACCAACTCAACGGCGCGCAGGCCGAGGTGAACCTGAAGACCGGCGTTGCCCGGCTGATCTCGGGTTCGTCGCATCGCGTGCAGGGCCTGGTCGTGCCCAACGACGAAACCAACAAGGGGCTCACCGCCCCCACCGACGGCAAGGCCCGCAAGGCGCCCGCCGCAGGAGGCAGCAAATGAGCCCGCGCGACGATGCCCGCCCGAGTGTGACGCCCCCGTTGCGGGTGCTGCCCAGCCGCGGCGGCCTGATCACGCAGGGCGTGGGCAAGACCTACAAGAAGCGCCCGGTGGTCCGGAACGTTTCCCTCACCCTCCGCCGCGGCGAGGCCGTCGGCCTGCTCGGCCCCAACGGCGCGGGCAAGACCACGACCTTCTACATGATCGTCGGCCTGGTACGGCCGGACACCGGCCACATCACCCTGGACGGCACCGACATCACCACCCTGCCCATGTACCGCCGCGCCCGCCTGGGCATCGGCTACCTGCCGCAGGAAGCCAGCGTGTTCCGCGGCCTGAATGTCGAGCAGAACGTCATGGCGGCGCTGGAAGTGGTGGAGCCGGACCCCGACGCCCGCGACATGATGCTGGACGAGCTGCTGGCGGAGTTCGGCATCGGCCACCTGCGCCGCACCCCGGCCCTGGCGCTGTCCGGCGGCGAGCGGCGCCGGGTGGAGATCGCCCGCGCCCTGGCCACCCAGCCCTCCTATATTCTGCTGGACGAGCCGCTGGCCGGCATCGATCCCATCGCGGTGGGGGAAATCCGCGATCTGGTGTCACACCTGAAGGATCGCGGGATCGGCGTGCTGATCACCGATCACAACGTGCGCGAGACGCTGGAAATAATTGACAGAGCATATATTTTGCATGACGGTCAGGTGCTGATGGAAGGCCTGCCCGAGGAGGTCGTGGCGCACCAGGATGTGCGACGCGTTTACCTGGGAGAAAGGTTTAGCTTGTAACCTCGCTCTAGCACGCTTCTTGCATGCGAACAGGACGATTCCGTTTGACCCTCCGCACGTTGCGCCGTTAACTCCTTGCCATGCCGATAGTCCCGCGCCTCGACCTGCGCCAGACGCAGAGCCTGGTCATGACGCCGCAGTTGCGCCAGGCGATCAAGCTGCTGCAGTTCTCCAATATCGAGGTGGCCTCCTTCGTCGAGCAGGAGTTGGAGCGCAATCCGCTGCTGGAGCGGGACGACAACCGGGACGATCCCCCGCCGGAACGGGCCGCGCTGGACCAGGTGCCGCAACGCCAGGACACCGTGCGCGACACGGCCGAGATCGCCCGGGGCGACAATTTGCCAAGCGAGGCGGCGGCGCCGTTGGATGCGGATTATTCGGACAGCTATGATGCCGGGGGGCCGGCCGACGGCGGTGCCAGCTTTTCCCGCATGGGCAGTGGCGGCAACCGCAATTTCGAGAGCGATGACCGCACGATCGAGGACCTCGCCGACGAGCGTCCGCCGCTGCGCGAGTACCTGGGCGAGCAACTGCGGCTGAGCTTCGCCGATCCGGTGGACCGCATGATCGGCACCCACCTGATCGCCCTGCTCTGCCCGGCCGGCCGGCTGACCGCGGACCCCGCGGCGATCGCTACCGCGATGGGGCTGCCGCTGGACCGGGTCGAGGCGGTGCGCGCCCGCATGATGCGCTTCGACCCTCCGGGCCTGTTCGCTCGTGACCTGAAGGAGTGCCTGGCGGCACAACTGCTGGACAAGAACCGGCTGGACCCGGCGATGCAGACGCTGCTGGACAACCTCGCACTGCTGGCAAAGCGCGAGATGCGCAAGCTGCTGGCGCTGTGCGAAGTGGACTCCGAAGACCTCGCCGAGATGATCAGCGAGATCCGCGCGCTCGATCCCAAGCCGGCGGCGAGCTACAGCGACACGCCGGTACAGATCGTGGTGCCGGACCTGCTGATGCGGCAACTGCCGGACGAGAGCTGGCTGATCGAACTGAATCCCGAGACCATGCCGCGCGTGCTGGTGAACGAGCGTTTCTACGCACGGGTGGCGCCGCGGACCCGCAAGGAGGATCGCGCCTTCCTCACCGAGCGGTTGGCCAATGCCAGTTGGCTGGTGCGGTCGCTGCAGCAGCGGGCGCAGACCATCCTGAAGGTGGCCGCCGAGATCGTGCGCCAGCAGGACGGTTTCCTGCGGCACGGCGTGTCCCATCTGCGCCCGCTGATCCTGCGCGACATCGCCGAGGCGGTGGAACTGCACGAGAGCACTGTCAGCCGCGTGACCGCCAACAAATACATCGCAACGCCGCGCGGCACGTTCGAGCTTAAATATTTCTTCACCACGGCCATTCAGGGTACCGACGGTGAGAGCCACAGCTCGGAATCGGTCCGTCATCGCATTCGCGGGCTGATCGACGCGGAGCCACCGGATGATGTGCTGTCGGACGATGCAATCGTTGCGATCCTGCGACGGGAAGGCGTGGACATCGCCCGGCGAACCGTGGCGAAATACCGGGAAGCGCTGCGCATCCCCAACTCCGTGCAGCGCCGGCGGGAGAAGGCGGTACCGGCTTGGCAGCCGGCGCACCGGCCCCTGCCATCGTCACCAGAGCCCGTTGCGGGAGAGGCAGATGCAGATCACGGTTTCCGGCAAGCAGGTGGACCTGTCAGACGCGTTGCGGACACGCGTCTCGTCCCATCTGGAAACCATCGCCGATAAATACTTTGGCGATGCGCTGGAGGCGCACGTCACCTTCAGCCGGCTGCGGAGCTTCTTCACCTGTGACATCAACGTGCATGCCGGTCGTGGCCTGCGCCTGCGTGGCGAGGGCGAGGCGGCGGATGCCAACAGCGCCTTCGACGACGCGGCGGAGCACATCGCCAAGCGGCTGCGGCGCTACCGCCGGCGGGTGAACGAACACGCCCGCGACCTGGCGCAACGCGAGCGGCCGCAGGCGGCGCGACAGTACGTGCTGCGCCAGGAGGAGGAGAACGCGCCGCCGGCGCAGGATGGCGACGACGGCCACGATGCCGCGATGGCCTACGCCACGGTGGTGGCGGAACAGCCGACCGAGATCAGCCACCTGTCCGTCAGCGAGGCAGTGATGCGGATGGACCTTGCCGACCAGACGGTGATGATGTTCCGCAACAGTTCCACGGGGGAGCTGAACGTGGTGTACCGCCGCAGCGACGGTCATATCGGCTGGATCGATCCGGCCGCAGCATAACGATACCGATCGGGAGCGATGCCACCCCGTACAGCGTCGTGGCGGGCAAAGGTCCCGCCACCTGTGGCTTTCGTCCCGACGTCCGACAGCAGCAATGGCCGCTCCGGGCGTCAGAGGCCGGTCACCGCGCGCGCCACCTGCTCGGTTGTCGCGAGATAGGTGTCGATGTCCCGGTCCTCCGGCGCCACCAGAACGTGTTGCACGCCAGCCTCCTGATAGGCGGCCAGCTTGCCGCGCAACTCACCGACGTTCTCCGCCGTGCAGCCGATGCGCAGCGAGATGGTGAACGCGGGATCCGGTCGTTCCGCCCGCAACCGCTGCACCATCGCCTTCGCCTGTTCGGGCGCCACGCGGCTGCCGTGCCAGCCGTCAAGCCGCAGCGCACGCTGCACGGCCGCGTCGGACGAACCGCCGATCCAGATCGGGATGGGTGCGCAGGGCTGCGGCTGCATGCGCATTTCCGTCACCGCCGCGGAGATCCAGCGCGTGGGAAAGGTGATCGGATCGTCGTTCCACACCGCGCGCATCAGCGCGATGCCTTCATCCATCCGCCGCCCGCGCTCGCGGAACGGCACGCCGAGCGCGGAGAATTCGGATTCGAGCCAGCCGACACCGGCGCCCAGGATCAACCGACCCTGCGACAGATTCTGCAGCGTCGCGAGTTCCTTCGCCAGCGGGAGCGGGTGACGCATCGGCAACACCAGCACGCTGGTGCCCAGGCGCACACGTTGCGTGCAGGCGGCGGCCCAGGTCAGCGTCAGCACCGGGTCCCAGAAGTTCGGTGACGGCGGGTAGTTCGCGTCCTTCGGCACGATGATGTGTTCGCTGACCCAGACATCGGCAAAGCCCAGTGCCTCGGCCTGTTCGGCGCTGCGACGGATGGACTCCGGCCCGGCCTTGCGGCCGATATGCGGCAGATGAATGCCGAGCTGCATGGTTGTGCCCTCCCGTGATGAGATGCCCGACGGTGCGCCCGCACGTGGCTCGCGTCCAGCGCCGGACGGCGGGCGTTAAGAGACGCCAAGGTCACGGGGGCAACCCGCCCCGGATGACGGGCGAAGTGTGCACCGTGGAGCGCTGCACCGGGAGCACTACGCCGTGGCGCGCTGCACCGTGGCGCGAAATGACCGGATCGGCGACGCCGCCGCGTGCACCGTCATCACGGTGGGCGAAGGCCCCTGCGCGGGCCCGGCGACGTTCGAGGCGCCGCGGTCGCAGGTGAACCACCATCACCACGCCGGCAGCCCTCGCCGGGACCGGTTACGCGTCGCATTCGGACGACAATCGCACCGGCACCGGCCAGCATCACACCGGCACGCCGGTCGCGGGCGGTGCGTCAGGGGTGTGCGGCTAGTCCTTGATCTTCCACTCCCCCTGCGGCGTCCGGCACCAGGTCAGAATGTAGGTGCGACCGGGCTGGCGCCCTTGCGCGACGATATGATGCCGCAGCCTGTGACACGGCATGCCATTGGACGTGAGCAACTGCTCCACCGCGTTGGTGCCCGAGCTGCTGGTCGCCGGATTGCTCCATTGGTTGCTCTCGCCGGCATGCAGAGGGGTCATGTTGTTCAGCTTGCTTATGCTCTGGAACAGCAGCGTACTGTCCTGATCCGACAGTCTCGGCCCCGTCCGGTTGCTGCGAAACGGGTTGATCTGTGCCGTGGCAGGCACGATTTCGAAGATCAGTGTCAGGGCCGCGACGACAATCAGGATACCGGCCGACCGCATAAGCATCCTCCCAGAGAGCAGAACGTCGTTCTGCCGTTTGACAACACGCCAATATTCTAGCCTTCTGCCACAGACGGGCGCCACAACGATTGAGCCAATGCCACGCGGTATTTCGGGGGATGCCGGCGCCCGGCCCTTCCTGTTCGAGCGTTCGGCAGGCATGACGCTCACGGATATGAGACCAGCGCCATGCATGATAAGAAAGCCGCCAGGAATGACATGGACGCCCGTCGCGGTCCCACGGGCTCCAGAGGTTGAGGGAATCCGGTCGGGCTTTTAGCTAGTCGGGCCACAGAGGCTTCCGCGCCGTGGCTGCGCCAGTGCCCGACGCAAGGGCACCCGCCGCCACCAGGGACCGCGCCGCCGCTACCGGAGGAGTTCGCCGTGATCGACACCACGATCACCCTCGACGACAAATACACCCGCGCCACGGGCCGCGTGCTGCTGTCCGGCACGCAGGCGCTGGTCCGCCTGCCCCTGGTGCAGCGGGCGCGCGACCAGGCCGCCGGGCTGGACACGCGCGGCTTCATCTCCGGCTACCGCGGCTCGCCGCTGGGCAACTACGACGGTGCCCTGTGGGACGCCGGCCGCGCCATCCATGAGGCCGGCATCGTGTTCCGCCCCGCGGTGAACGAGGAACTGGCCGCCACGGCGTGCTGGGGCACCCAGCAGGTCGGGCTGATCGAAGGCGCCAAGCATGACGGGGTTTTCGCCATCTGGTACGGCAAGGGTCCCGGCGTCAGCCGCGCCGGCGACGCGCTGAAGCACGGCAATTTCGCCGGCACCTCCCCGCATGGCGGCGTGCTGGTGCTGGCCGGTGACGACCACGCGGCGAAGAGCTCCACCTCGGCCCACCAGTCGGACCCCGAGCTTGCCGCGGCGCTGATCCCGGTGCTGAACCCGGCGGATGTACAGGACTACATCGACCTGGGCCTGCACGGCTTCGCCCTGTCGCGCTACGCCGGGCTGTGGGCCGGCTTCAAGTGCCTGACCGACACGGTGGAGAGCAGCGCCACCATCGAGGTCGGTCCGGACCGC
Source organism: uncultured Alphaproteobacteria bacterium (assembly GCA_963721065.1). Classification (GTDB taxonomy): domain Bacteria; phylum Pseudomonadota; class Alphaproteobacteria; order Acetobacterales; family Acetobacteraceae; genus CAWBLP01. The sequence goes on along the minus strand of CAVRHO010000001.1, from coordinate 1,459,090 downwards.
GTGCGCGTGGTGCTGCCGGAGGGCACGCATCCCGACTGGCACATCAAGCGCCAGTTCGCCCCGCAACAGGATGAGGCGTCCGTCTATCGCCTGCGCCTGCCCGCCGCCCAGGCCTATGCCCGCGCCAACCGGCTGGACCGCGTCAGCCACGATTCGCCGCAGCGCACCTTGGGCATCGTCGCCGCCGGCAAGTCCTGGACCGACCTCCGCCAGGCCTTCGTCATGCTCGGCCTCGACGACCGGCGCCTGGCCGCACTAGGCATCCGCGTGCTGAAACTGGCACTGACCTGGCCGGTGGAGCCGCAGACCCTGACCGAATTCGCCAGCGGCCACCGCGAGCTGCTGGTGATCGAGGAGAAGCGCGCCTTCGTCGAACCCCAGGCTGCCCGCCTGCTCTACAACCTGCCCGCCGATCAACGACCCGACCTTTCCGGCAAGACCACGCCGACTGGCGAGCCGCTGCTGCGCTCGGACGGCGACCTGTCGCCGCTGGACATCGCCCAGGCGCTGCTGGCCCGGCTGGACGCGTTCGGCCTGGTGGACGCCGCCCTGGCGGAACGGCGGGAGCGGCTGAAGTCGGCCGGGGCGATGACAGCGGGGAACAGCCCGATGCTGGTGCGCTCGCCGGGGTTCTGCTCCGGCTGCCCGCACAACACCTCCACCCGCATTCCCGAGGGCAGCATGGCGATGGGCGGCATCGGCTGCCACACCATGGCGATCTGGCTGCCCGACCGCCCCACCCTGCCGCCGACCCAGATGGGCGGCGAGGGCGCCACCTGGATCGGCATGGCACCGTTCACCGACCGCCCGCACATGTTCCAGAACCTGGGCGACGGCACGTATTTCCACTCCGGCCTGCTGGCGATCCGCGCCGCCGTCGCCGCCGGGGTGAACATCACCTACAAGATCCTGTTCAACGACGCGGTGGCGATGACCGGAGGCCAGCCGGTGGACGGGCCGATTTCGGTCCCGCTGATCGTACAGCAGGTGCTGGCCGAGAGCGTCGCCCGCGTGGTGGTCGTCTCCGACCACCCCGAGGCCTGGCGCAGCGGGGCGCTGCCGCAGAGCGTGGCGGTGCATCACCGCGATGAGCTGGACCGGGTGCAGCAGGACCTGCGCGAAGTCCCCGGCACCTCGGTGCTGGTCTATGTGCAGACCTGCGCCGCCGAGAAGCGCCGCCGCCGCAAGCGCGGGGTGATGGAAGACCCGGCGAAGCGCTACGTGATCAATGAGGACGTGTGCGAGGGTTGCGGCGACTGCTCGGCCCAGTCCAACTGCGTCAGCCTGATCCCGGTGGAAACCGCGTTCGGCCGCAAGCGGCAGATCGACCAGTCGAGCTGCAACAAGGACTACTCCTGCGTGAAGGGCTTCTGCCCCAGCTTCGTCACGGTGGAGGGCGGCAAGCCGAAGCGCGGCAAGGGCGCGGCAGCCGAGGCCGGCCCGATGCCGTTGCCCGAGCTGCCGGCGATCGACGGCACCTGGAACGTGCTGATCACCGGCATCGGCGGCACCGGCGTGGTCACGGTCGGTGCAGTGCTGGCGATGGCGGCGCATCTGGAAGGCAAGGCGTGCACCGCGCTGGACCTGACCGGTCTGAGCCAGAAGAACGGCGCGGTCAGCAGCCACCTGCGCATCGCCGAGGACCCGTCCGCCCTGTCCTCCGCCCGGCTTGGCCCCGGCATGACCGACTTCCTGCTGGGCTGCGACCTGGTGGTGGCGGCCAGCCCGGAATCGCGCGCCACCTTCCGCCGCGGAGAGACGCGGGGCGTGGTGAACGGCCACCTGGTGCCGACCATGATGTTCCAGCAGGACCCGGACCTGGCGCTGGACATCGGGCCGTACCAGGCGGCGCTGGATGCCTCGATCGGGCCGGACCGCACCCGCTTCATCCAGGCCACGACGCTGGCGACACGGCTGCTGGGCGATGCGATCGCCACCAACATGTTCATGGTCGGCGCCGCCTGGCAGAGCGGCGGCCTGCCGATCTCGGCCGAGGCGATCCGCCACGCCATTGAACTGAACGGCGTCGCGGTGGCGATGAACCAGCGCGCCTTCGAATGGGGCCGCCTCGCCGTGGCCGATCCGGCTCGGCTGGAATCGCTGGCCGAGGCGCCGCGCCGCGACCTGCCGCGCTCGCTGGACCAGGTGGTGGCGCACCATGCCGCCTTCCTGACCGACTACCAGGGCCGCAAGCTGGCGGACTCCTACCGCGCCTTCGTCGCCCGCGTGCAGAAGGCCGAAGCCGAGGCCGCGCCCGGCAAGACCGACCTGAGCCTGGGCGTCGCGCGCACCCTGGCCCGCCTGCTGGCGGTGAAGGACGAGTATGAGGTGGCGCGCCTCTACACCGACACCGGATTCATGGACCGGCTGCGCGAGGGCTTCGAGGGCGAGGTGAAACTCAGCTTCAACATGGCCCCGCCCCTGCTGGCCCGGCGCAGCAAGGTGACGGGACTGCCGGAGAAGCGCAGCTTCGGCCCGTGGCTATTGCCGGTCCTGCGGGTTCTGGCGAAGGCCCGCCGGCTGCGCGGCACCCCGCTGGACGTGTTCGGCCACACCGAGGAGCGGCGCATGGAACGCCGCCTGCCGGAGGAATTCCGCACCCTGGTGGAGCAGGTGCTGGCCGACCTGACACGCGCCAACCACGCCGATGCGGTGGCCGTGGTGGGCGCGTACGATCGGGTGCGCGGGTTCGGTCACGTCAAGGCACGCAACGTGGAGCTGGCGCGCAAGGAGGCCGCCAGGCGGTTGGACGCCCTCCGGCGCCCGCGCGTCGCCTCCGCGGCCTGACGCCGAGCAGGCCGCCGGCTGATCGTGATCGTCGTTGTGCACGACCGTCGTGGTCCCGGACTGAACAGCCAGGGGGCTGTGCCACCGAAGAAGCGGGAACGCAGATGATACGCGGATGAACACGGATGCTGCGGGGTGGCGGACGAAGGCCCGCCACTCACGATTTTCCACCGCCGCACGCCGACTAGTTGTGGATGGCCGGCCTTCGCCCAGCACGACGTGGTTGGCTCCGCCTGCGGCAAAGCCTGCCATGTCAACGCCAATAAAGCCTTTGCCCACCACGACGGTTCGTCACGCCGACGGTTGGTTGTCCGTCGCACGGTGACCAGGGCGCAACCGTGTGGCCGGCCACGCCACCGATCATGGCGGTGCGTTGCCGGCCAACGGTCAAACCCACTGCGCGTCGATATTATTCGACACCGGCCGTCTGCCGCGGCGGCGCCACCTTGCCATCCGGGCTCATCCCCTTCAGGAACTTGAACAGGTCGCTGTCGGTTGACAGCACCAAAGTCGTATTCTGCGAAACGATCGACTTGTAGGCCTGCATGGTACGCGTGAATTCGTAGAACGTCGCCGCCTCGGGGCTCTGGTTGTAGGCCCGCGCGTAGATCTCGGTCGCCTTCGCATCGGCCCGGCCGCGGATCTCTTCCACCTGCCGGTAGGCCTCCAACTCGATCTTGTTCAGGTCGCGCACGCGGTTGCCGCGGATTCGCGCCGCCTCGCCGTTGCCTTCCGACAGGAAGCGTTCGGCGATCTGCCGCCGCTCGCTGATCATCCGGTCGTAGATCTTCGGCCGCACGCTTTCATTGTAGTTGATCCGCTTGAAGCGGATATCCAGCAGCTCGATACCGAACACGCGCACCTTCTCGGCGGCCGCGGTGAATATCTCCTGCTCCACCAGCTTGCGTCCCTTCTGGATCGGCACCAGCGAGCCCAGGTTCGCCTGCTCCTCCTGCGTCAGCACGGCGTCGCGCACCGGCAGGCGGTCTTTCGTGGTGCGGATGATCTCGATAAGCTCATGCTTGGCCACCGCGTTGCGGGTTTCGCTGCCCAGGATGTCGTCCAGCCGCGACTGCGCCCGGCGCTCGTTCTGCATGCGCACGAAATACTGCAGCGGTTCGACGATGCGCCAGCGGGCGAACAGGTCAACCGCAATATAGAGCTTGTCCTTGGTCGGCATGTCCGATGGATTGCCGTCCCACTCCAGAACCCGTTTGTCGATCGCGTGAACCTGCTGGATGAACGGCAGCTTTACCTTCAGCCCGGCCGTGGTCACCGGTTGCCCGACCGGCTTGCCGAACTGCGTGATGATCACCTGCTCGACTTCACCAACCCTGTAGAAGGAGTTCCACGCGACAAACCCGCCGATTGCCACAAGCACCAGGGCCACGACCGGCCATGCTTTCCTCATTGCCGGTCTCCCTTCTGGGCCTCGAGATTCAGCAGCGGCAAGATACCGCGCGTCTGTTCATCGACGATGATCTTGGAACGAAGATCCGGCATGATGTCCTGCAGCGTCTCCAGATAGATGCGGCGCTTCGTAACATCCGGCGCCTTGATGTATTCGGCCAGCAGGGCATCGAACCGGGAGGCGTCGCCTTCGGCTTCGTTGATCCGCTTCAGCCGGTAACCGTCCGCCTCGCGGATGCGCTGGTCCTTCTCACCCTCGGCGAGCGGGATCACCTTGTTGTAGTCCCGCCGCGCTTCGTTGATCAGGCGTTCCTTCTCCTGCTGCGCCTGGTTCACCTCGTTGAACGACGCCTGCACCGGTCCGGGCGGATTGATGTTCTTGAGCTGCACCTGGTCGATGCTGACGCCCATCGCATACTTGCTGGCGAGATCCTGCATCTTGGCCAGCGAGTCGCTCTCGATCCCCTGCCGGCCGATGGTGATCACCTCGTCCACGGTGCGGTCGCCGACCACCTCGCGCATCACCGATTCCGAGACATAGCGCAGCGTCTCACTCGGCTCGCGCACCTCGAACAGGAACTTGACGGGATCGGTGATGCGGTACTGCACCACCCATTCGACCAGCGCTGCGTTCAGGTCGCCGGTGACCATCTCGGTTTCGCGCCTGGCCTCCCGCGGCACCGGGCTCTGGTTGGGGTCCGTCGCGCCGGGCGTGGCGAAGCCGAATTCCTGCTTCAACTGGCGCCGGACCGGGACGATGGTCGCCGTGTCGATGCCGAATGGCAGCTTGAAGTGCAGGCCGGGCGTCACCACGCCGGCGTATTTGCCGAAGCGCTGCACCACGGCGACGGAATCACTGGGAACCGTGTAGTAGGACGACCAGGCCCCCACGACGAACACGACGGCAGCCGCAAGATAGAGCAGCCCGCGCCCCTGGGGGCGGCCGCCCGGCATGATCTGTTTGAAGCGATCCTGCCCTTGCTTGAACAACGCATCGAAATCCGTATCGGAGCCGCCGACGTGTCCCCAGGGATCGTTGCGACGACCTTTGCCGTTACTCGGTTGCATCAGAACACTTTCCGGTCCGTTTGTTGTGGCGCCGCACACCGTGTGCCGACCCGCCTCCCGCATCCCCCGCGCGTGTGGGCCGGTTCGGCCACGGCGCCTGGAATGGCGCTGCCGACAGCGCGGTCCGGTCGACGGTCTCGAGCAACCATCCGTTCCTCCGCGCAGGCGGCATGCTCGTCCGGCGATCCGCGCGTAGCAGGGCACCATCCATAGTATTGATATGGGTCAAATAACACCCGACTCAACACCCGCCGCCAAGGGACGCCGATTCCGCCGGCGAAGCGGAGGAAGCGGCCGAGAGGAAAAGCGGCCAGGCGACCGGGCGGAAACGGCAACCGGACGGGCAAGACGGCGACGCGGACAAGACGACGAAGCCCATGGGGCGGCGCAGCGGACCAGACGATGGAGCAGAAAAGGCCCGCCGTGGCGGGCTTTGCCACCAGTTGCGCCGGCCGCTCCGCCACCGCCCGCGGACTTGCCTTGCCTCGCGGGGGACGCATTTCATCCCGCCACTGCCCCTTTTCCCGGAACCGGGGCAGTCTGGAACGTGAAGAAAATGTCAGTACCCAATCGCCCCCAGATGCTCGCCACCCTCGTCGCCCTGCTGGCCGCCGCCACCATTGCCGTCCCGCTGACCCGGCGGGCGGGGTTCGGCAGCGTGCTGGGCTACCTGCTGGCCGGCATTGCCATCGGCCCGCACGGCGTCCGCCTGGTCACCAACGTGGACGAAATCGCCAACATCGCCGGCCTCGGCGTGGTGATGCTGCTGTTCCTGATCGGGCTGGAGGTGCGGCCGCAGCGGCTATGGGTGATGCGTCGCTCGGTCTTCGGGCTGGGCAGCGCCTACCTGCTGCTGTGCGGCGGGCTGCTGGCAGTGCTCGCCCATGCCGTGGGGGTCGGCTGGGCCGGGGCCGCCGTGCTGGGCGCGGGCCTGGCCATGTCCTCCACTGCCATCGTGCTGCCGATGCTGGCCGAACGCGACCTGCTGACGTCGCGGGCCGGCCGCGACGGGTTCGCGGTGCTGTTGTTCCAGGACCTGTCCTTCATCCCGCTGGTCGCCGCCGTGCCGCTGCTGGTGCAGCATGCTTTGCCCGATCAGGTGCCCTGGCACACCGTCGCCCGCGCCGCCACCGCGATCGTCGCCATCCTGGTGGGTGGGCGATTCCTGCTCCCGCCGCTGTTCCGCGCCATCGGCGGCGCCCGCACGCCGGAGGTGTTCACCGCCACCGCGCTGCTGGTGGTCACCGGCACCGCGCTGATCGCCGAACGCGCCGGCCTGTCCACCTCGCTCGGCGCGTTCATCGCCGGCGTGCTGCTGTCCGAATCGGAATACCGCCATGAACTCCAGGCCGACATCGAACCCTTCGAAGGCCTGCTGCTCGGCTTCTTCTTCACCTCCGTCGGCATGTCGGCCGACCTGGCGCTGGGCGTGGCCCACCCGCTGCTGATCCTGGCGGCAACGGCGGTGCTGCTGGCGGGCAAGTCGGCGATCGGCATGCTACTGGCCCGTCTGGTTCGGCTGGACTGGCCCAACGCCGCGCGCTTCGGCCTGGCGCTGCAGCCGGCCAGCGAGTTCAGCTTCGTGCTGTTCGGCGCGGCCGTGGCGGCCGGGGCCCTGGCGCCGGAGGTGGGCAACCTCGCCACGCTGATCTGTGCCGCCTCCATGCTCGCCACCCCGGTGCTGTTCGCCGGGTCCGAGGCGCTGCTGGTGCCGCGGCTGCGCAGCCGGCCGCAGCCGGAATACGACGTGGTGCAGGACGACGGCACGCCGGTGATCATCGCCGGATTCGGCCGGTTCGGTCAGATCATCGGCCGGGTGCTGCGGATGTACGGAATCGCCTTCACCGCGCTGGAGCGTGACCAGGGCCAGGTGGACGTGGTCCGGCGCTTCGGCAACAAGGTCTATTTCGGCGATCCCACCCGGCTGGACGTGCTGCGCGCCGCCGGCGCCGAACACGCGAAGCTGCTGGTGGTGGCGCTGGAAAAGCCCGAGGACGTTCTGCGCACGGTGGAGGTGGCCAAGCGTAATTTCCCGAACCTGCGGGTCCTGGCGCGCGCGCGTAACCGGCGCCACGCCTATCTGCTGATGGAGCGCGGCGTGCACGGGATGGTACGCGACACCTTCCACTCCAGCCTGAACCTTGCCGAGCAGGCACTGACCGCGCTGGGCATCGATGCAGGGGCGGCATCACGGGCCGTGGCGCTGTTCCGGGATCATGACGAGCGGACGCTGCGCGAGACCCGCGCGATCTACCGGGACGAGCGGCAACTGATCCAAAGCACGCAACAGGCCGCCGCGGAGCTGGCGAGTCTGTTCGAAGCGGACCGGCAGCGGCCTCCCGCACGGGAGTAGGAGGAAGCCGCACACGCGCTCCCTCCCCGTGCTGGATGGCAGACGTGAGAGGTTCGCAGCCCCGGGGTATGCCGCGCCCCGTTCCGCTATGCCCCCTTCCCCCAGCCCCTCTCGGGAGAGGCGGGGCGCTTTTCGCTCCGTCGAAGGAGGGAGAGCTTTGGGCCAGTCAGGTTTACCCTCTCACAGGGTTACCCTCTCAGCCCCCTCCCCTGCCCCCGTGCAGCCGGCGGCGGCTTACGCCGTCGCGCCGGCCGGGCTCTCGGGCTGCTGCTGCTGGCGGCGGGACTGCCACAGCGCCACGAAGTCGATCGGCTGCAGCAGAACCGGCGGGAAGCCGCCGTCGCGGGTGACATCCGCCAGAATGTTGCGGGCGAAGGGGAACAGGACACGCGGGCACTCGACCAGCAGCACCGGCTCGATCGCATTGTCCGGCAGGCCGGTCAGCGTGAAGACGCCGGCATAGGTCAGCTCGGCCACGAACACCGTCGCCGGGGAAGCCGCGGCCTGGCCGTTGCCGCCCTGTGCCTGCGGCTCATGCGCCTCGGCGCGGATCATGATCGCGACTTCGAAGACGTTTTGCCCGTCCTGCACGCGGCGGGCCTGCACGTCCAGGTTGATGTTGACCTGCGGCTGCGCCTTCAACTGCGAGAAGATCTGCGGCGCGCCGGGAACCTCGAAGGACAGGTCCTTGACGTACTGAATATTGACCACCAGCGGCTGCTGGCCCGGCTGCTGACCGCCGGTCTGTGGGGCAGATGTCGTCTCGGACATGAAACTCTCCGTACTCGCAATGTCGCGTCGGCCCCGACGCGTTCCCGCGGGCGCGGTAGCACGGATGGACGGTTGGCGCCAACGCGTTTGCGCCCGATTTCAGGCGCGCCAGACGATTTCTTCAGGCGGCGGCGCGGTGGGATCGCAGCGCAACCACTGACCGTTCATCACGCTCTGTCCTGTCAGGGACAGAATGAACCCCCAGTGGCTGACCACCACCGTGTCGGACCAGTCGGGCAGCGCCGACATTTCGGCACGGAACAGCGCCGCCCGGTCGCGAATCAAATCGGCGGTCTCCTCGATCGGCGGCCACCAGATCTCCTCCACCCCGGAAAAATCGTGTTCCGGCCACGCCACTTCCAGCTCGGTCCGCGGCGTGCCCACGTCGCAGGCGAAGGCGTAGCGTTCCCGAACCAGGGGATTGATCAGCACCGGCACGCCCAGGGCCCGGGCCAGCGGTGCTGCCGTCTGCAACGCCCGCGTGTAGGGCGAGACAATAATCCGGGAGACCGGCTCGCTTGCCAGGTGGCGGGCTGCCTGGGCCGCCTGGGCGTGGCCGAGTTCGGTCAGCCGCGGGTCAACGATCCCGGGATCGCGCCGCGTGGCGGTGAAATGCAGGTTGAATTCGCTCTGCCCATGGCGCAGCAGGATCATGCCTGTCCGCATACAGGCCGGATTTTCCGCCGGCAACCCCGCCAGCGGCCCGGAATCGTTTGTCACGCGGCGGTGTGCCCCCTATCTGTGGGGGGCAAGGAGTGTGGCAATGGATACGACTGGCGGCTTTCCGATTGATCTTGTGTTGTTCGGGATGGTGGCAGCCTTCCTGGTGCTGCGCCTGCGCAGCATCCTCGGCCGACGCACCGGCTTTGAGAAGCCACCGCAGCCCGCGCGCCCGGGGCCCGGGCAGGCACCCGCCGGCCCGGTGATCGACGCCAGGCCGGAACCGGCTGCGCCGGTTCACCAGCGTCCCCTGCCCGACCCGGCCAGCCCGATCGGCCAGGCGCTCAGTCGCATTCATGGGGCCGACCGGACATTCGACCCGGCCCGGTTCCTGGACGGAGCCGAGCGGGCGTTCCGCATGATCGTGGCGGCCTTTGCCAGCGGCGACCGCACGACGCTGCGCAACCTGCTGTCGGATGACACCTACGCCGCCTTCGAGGGCGCGATCACCGCGCGGGAGGGTGAGGGCCATGTGCAGGTCAGCGAGATCCGCGGCATGGAGCAGGTGGCCGTCGAGGGTGCGGAACTGCGCGGCACGGTCGCGTCGGTGACGGTCCGGTTCGTGTCGGACCAGATGAGCCTGACGCAGGACAAGGACGGACGCCCGGTGTTCGGCACCGACGCGGTGACCGAGATCACCGATATCTGGACCTTCGAGCGTGACCTCTCCAGCAGCGACCCGACCTGGCGCCTGGTGCAAGCCCGCAGCGCTTGAGGTCCAGCCGGCACGGGTCTCCAACGGCCCTGCCGGTAGCCCCACCGCGATGAGGCTTCAATGAGACGCGGCCGGACCCGCCCTGCGGCGACCGGCCGCTCTACGCCTGCTTCAGCTCGATCAGGCTGCGGCGGATCTTGCGGCCGCGTTCCACCCGGTCCTCGATATACGCCGCATCGCCCCAACGCACCGCACGCGCCATCGCCTGCGCGTCCTCGCTGAAGCGCTGCAGCATCTCCAGCAGCGCCTCGCGGTTGTTCAGGAAGATGTCGCGCCACATCACCGGGTCGCTCGCCGCGATGCGGGTGAAATCGCGGAAGCCGGAGGCGGCGAAGTTCAAGACCTCCTGCCGCGTCTCGTCCTGCAGGTCGTCCGCGGTGCCGCAGATGGTGAAGGCGATCAGGTGCGGCAGGTGCGACACGATCGCCAGCACCCGGTCGTGATGCCCCGGCTCCATCCGCTCCACCATGGACCCGCAGCGGCGCCACAGCTCCTCCACCTTCGCGACCGCCAATTCATCGGCACCAGGCGGCGGCGTTACCAGCGCCCAGCGGCCCTGGAACAGCGTGGTGAAGCCGGAATCCGGGCCGGAATGCTCGGTCCCGGCCACCGGGTGCGCCGGCACGAAATGCACGCCGTCCGGCACCAGCGGCCCGACGTCGCGGATCACGCTCTGCTTGGTGGAGCCGACATCGGTCAGCACCGTCCCCGGCGCCAGGTGCGGCGCGATGCGCGTGGCGAGGTCGGCGAAGGCCCCCACCGGGGCGCACAGCATCACGCAGTCGGCGCCCGCCACCGCCTTGGCCGGGTCCAGTTCCACCCGGTCGGCGATACCCAGTTCCATCACGCGATCCAGGCTGGCCTGGGTACGGGCGTTGGCCACCACCTCGCCGGCGATGTCGCCCCGCTCCCGCGCGATCCGCGCGACGGAACTGCCGATCAGCCCGATGCCCAGCAGGGCGAGGCGGCGAAAGACCGGCTCAGCCACGGGCACGGGCCTGGAATTCGGTCAGTGCATCCACCACCGCCTGGCACTCCTCGCCCAGGCCGACGGTGATCCGCAGGCAATGCGGCAGGCCATAGCCGGCGACCTTGCGCACGATGATGCCCCGCGTGCGCAGGAACGCATCCGCCGCATCCGCCTTCTCCACCGCGCCGAAATCAGCCAGCACGAAATTCCCCTCGCTCGGCCACACTCTGATACCGGCCGCGGCCAGGCCGTCGGCCAGCTTCGGCCGCCATGCGGCGTTGTGGTCGCGGCTCTTCTCCACCCAGCCCGGCTCCTGCAGCGCGGCCACCGCCGCGGCCTGTGCCGCCACCGAGACATTGAACGGGCCGCGCACCCGGTTCAGCACATCCACCACGGCCGGCGGCGCATAGCACCAGCCGATGCGCATGCCACCCAGGCCGAACACCTTGGAGAACGTCCGGGTCATCACCGTGGTGCCGCTGGCATCGACCAGCTTCGCGCCGGCGTCATAGTCCGCCCGGGTCACGTATTCGGCATAGGCTGAAGTCCAGCACCAGCAGCACCTCCGGCGGCAGCCGCTCGCGCAGCCGCGCCACCTCCTCGGCCGGCACCATGGACCCGGTTGGGTTGTTGGGGTTGGCCAGGAACATCAGCCGCGTGGACGGCGATACCGCCGCCAGCATGGCGTCCAGATCGGCGGTCAGGTTGCGCTCGGGCACCTTGATCACCCGGCTGCCGGCATAGGTCCCGGCGATGTGGTAGATCGAGAACCCGTGCGCCGACATGATGATGTCGCGCCCCGGCCCGCCATAGGACAGGCAGAGCTGGTAGATCAGGTCGTCGCTGCCGGCGCCGCAGACGATGCGGGCCGGATCCAGCCCCCAGCGCCTGCCCAGCGCGGCGCGCAGGGCGTCGGCACCGCCGTCGGGGTAGCGGAACACCTCCTCGGTCACCGCCCGGATCGCCGCCTGGGCGCCGGGCGGCACGCCGAACGCGCCCTCGTTGGAGGACAGCTTGATGGTGCGGTTCACCCCCGGCAGGACGGATTCCCCGCCCACATACGGATGGATGGTCAGGATCTCCGGGCGCGGCTGCGGTCCGGTCATGGCGCAGGGTCTCCAAACGGCACGGCGTAGCCACCCAGCACCACCGGGCGGCGATGCAGGCCGGTCAGCTTGTCCAGGCGAGTGTCATCCTCGGTCAGGTGACCGTCGAGTTCGACCAGCCCCTGGATCAGGCTCGATCCAGGCTCCCGCCGCAGCACCCACACCGCCGCCTGGCCCAGCCCGGCGGCGACGAAGGCGGCGGACAGGCGGTTGCGGCTGATGTCCTGTTCCAGCTCCAGCCCCACCAGGGTGCGGTCCTGCTCCGAGGCGTCGGGCGCGGCGGGGCTCACAACCAGCGCCTGGGCCGCCGGGCTGCCTTCGGGCCGCGGGGCCCAGAACGGCAGGCGGGCGGCGATGTGGATGCGCGGCTCCTCACGGTGCAGCAGCGCGGTCCACCAGGTCTCGGTCTCCGAGGGCATCGGCAGCACCGCGACCGAGGCGATGCCGTCCCCCACCTCGCCGATCGCCTGGGCCGGGCCACTGTGCGTCCGCAACGGTGTCAGCGCGCCGAAATGTTCGCGGGCGAGCTGGGTCAGCGCCCTGCCCTGGTCACGTTCGCACACCGCGACGCGGACGCCGCCCTGCATGGCGGTGGTGCCGGCCAGCAGTTCGCGCCAGATGCGGAAGACAGCCTGCGGCGGCAGGTGGCCGTCATGGCGACCCAGCAGGCGGCGGACGATCGCGGCCTCCCGGCCGGGGCGCCAGGCGGAGCGCTTGCCGGAGCGCGCCACGGCCTCCACCACGCGGGCCCGCTGCATCAGCAGGTCGTGCAGGTCGGTGTCGATACGATCCAGTTCGGCGCGCAAGGCGGGCAGGCCACCGGGCCAGCCATCCTGCGCGGGCGGCGGCTCGTCATTGGCGGCCGCGGCGGGCGGCGGCGTGGCAGCGGTCGGAGCGGGACTGGGCATTGTTTCTGGCCGGTTGGGGCTCTTTGGCCGGTTGGGGGCGGAACAGATAGCCGATGCGCCGGGGCGTGCAAACCCGGGGGCCCTGCTTTGGCGCCGTCGGGTCGGCGAGACGGGTGCGCTTGCACACCATCCATGGGCGTTCTGCCCGGCACAGGTCACGCCTGCAGCCGCGCCGTGGTCGATCATGAGCGCCACGGATGGGGCGGCGACGGATCCCTCGGATGGGGCGGCTCGGCGGGCGATCACGTGTTTGCCCCGTATCCGGTGCGAAACACCCAACCGTTCCTGAACGGCGCAGCCCATCCTGAACGGCCAGCCCATCCTGGACGGCCCAGCCCTTCCCGGGAGGCCCAATTCTTCCCGGACGGATCGCTGCGAAGAGAGATTGAGATAGATCAAGATACCCAGCCCCACACTCCGCTACGCGGGCCCGGCAGAGCGAGCGAACGTTGCAGCGCAGCCACGCGCGCGCCGCCGCTTACCGCAAGGACAGGCAGACCGGACAGCAATGCGCGGGTGACGAAATCCGCGAAGGGGGGAACATGAACGGCGTCACGATGGACAGGGGATTTGTCCTGGCGTTCAGGCTGCTGATGGGCTGGACGTTTCTCTATGCCGGTGCGTGGCAGGTACTCTCGCCCGACTTCTCGGTCGCGGGCTTTCTTGCCCACACAAAGACATTCCACGCGGTTTACGCGCCGCTGACCGCGCCGGCCATCGCTCCGGTGCTGACCTTCCTGGTCAAGTGGGGTCACCTGCTGATCGGCCTGTCACTGGTATCGGGCCTGCTGGTACGGGTCAGCGGCGTGTTCGGGACAGCGCTGCTGCTGACCTACTGGACCGCCCACATGAACTTCCCGTACGTCGAAAGCCACGTGAACCTGATCATCGACTACCACATCGTCTATGCGCTGCTGACGGCCTGGCTGGTCGTCGTCGATGCGGGACGTGTCTGGGGCCTCGACGGCTGGCTTCGCGGCGGGGCAATCACCACGCGAACACACCAGGCGGCCGGTTAGCCCGGAACCGCACGCGCATCGTTGTGCCGCCCCTGGTGCGGCACACGTTGCCCGCCGCCCTCGCGCGCCCTATGCATCGAGGCCATGGATCAGTCCTCCATCCTGACCGCGCTGGAACACAGCCATGAGGTGTTCGAGGGCCCCTTCCCCCTCGACTGCGGCACGACGCTGCCCCGCATCACCGTGGCCTACCGCACCTACGGCACGCTGAACGCGGCCCGCAGCAACGCCGTGCTGGTGTGCCACGCGCTGACCGGCGACCAGTACGTGGCGGAGCCGCATCCCGTCACCGGCAAGGGCGGCTGGTGGGACGCGGTGGTCGGGCCCGGCCGGCCGCTGGACACCAACCGGTTCTTCGTGATCTGCGCCAACGTACTGGGCGGCTGCATGGGCTCCACCGGGCCGCGCTCGCAACGGGACGATGCGTCCGGCATGCTCTGGGGCACCGATTTTCCGCCGGTCACCATCCGCGACATGGTGCGCGCGCAGAAACTGCTGGTGGATCATCTGGGGATCGGGCGGCTGTTCGCCGTGATGGGCGGCTCAATGGGCGGCATGCAGGTGCTGCAATGGGCGGCCGAGTATCCCGAAGCCGTGTTCGCCGCCCTGCCGATCGCCACCGCCGCCTACCACTCGGCGCAGAACATCGCCTTCCATGAGGTCGGGCGCCAGGCGATCTTCGCCGACCCGGACTGGGCGGGCGGGCGCTACTGGACGAACGGCCGCATCCCGGCGCGCGGCCTGGCGGTGGCGCGGATGTGCGCGCATATCACCTACCTGTCGGAGCAGGCACTGACCCGCAAGTTCGGCCGCCGGCTGCAGGATGCACCCAAGGACCCCAGCGAGGCGATCAGCCTGTTCGGCGGCATGTTCGAGGTGGAATCCTACCTGCGCCACCAGGGCTCCACCTTCGTGCAGCGCTTCGACGCCAACTCCTATCTCAGCATTACCCGGGCAATGGACTATTTCGACCTGGCGGCCGATTTCCGGGGCGATTTGGCCAATGCCTTCCGCGGCACCAGGACCCGCTTCCTGCTGGTGTCGTTCAGCTCCGACTGGCTGTTTCCCACGGCAGAGAGCCGGGCGATCGCGCGCTCGCTGAATCGGGCGGGGGCGAACGTGTCGTTCGTGGAGATCCCCAGCGACAAGGGGCACGACGCGTTCCTGCTGGACGAACCGGACTTCCACCGCACCCTTGCCGGTTTCCTGGGTGGCTGCGCGGTGCATGCCGGGCTGAGCTGATCCTGGCGCGCGGTCCGAAAAACAACCGCGTCACCGCGACGGCGCCGCCTTGGCCGGTTTCCACCGCCGCATCTCTGTGCCGGGACGCAGCGTAATCCGGAACGATCGGCCCTGCTGCGGACGTCCCACGACCCGGCGATGGTCCTGCCGCCTGGTGTCAGCCCCCGGCCATCCGGTCGCCGGGCGGGTCTGCCAGCTTCGTCAGGCTGGCCAGGTTCCACAACTGATCCGCCTTGAACACCGCCTGGGTGCGGTTGGTCGCGCCCAGTTTGCGCATGATGTTGCGGACATGCACCTTCACCGTGCTTTCCGCCATGCCCAGCTCATAGGCGATCGTCTTGTTCGCCTTGCCGTGCCGCAGATGCGCCAGGACGCTGATTTGCCGTGAGGTGAGCTTGTCGGCCTTGCGCAGATCGTTGGGACTGCCCTCGGTCCGACGATGCAGCAGCACATCCACCGGCGCATAGGTGCCGCCCGCCTGCACGAAGCGCATTGCCGCGAAGGCCGCACGCATATCCGTTGTGATCGTCGGTATAACGCCCATGGCGCCGTTTTCCATGACGCTGCGAATGGTCGCTGGCCACAGTGCATTGCGGGAGTCGGACATCAGGATGATCGGGATCGCGGGAAAAGCCGCGTGCAAGGAGGCGACCTGCCCGAGGGTGAACGATTCGAGCGGACCGATGTCGTGCGAGCGGAACAGGATGATATCGAGGCTTGTGTCATTGGCCTGGACGCAGTCCTCGATCGAGGCAAACGACACCGGCTGCACCTGCGGCCAGCTCGCGCGCAGTGCCAGGATCAGGCAGTCGCGGCTGAAGCAGAGCGGGTCGATCAGACCGAGCCTCAGCCCGTCGGTCGCCGCGGCATCAGCGCCGGCCGACGGCAACGCTGCCCGCGCGCCGGGGCCGGGGCCATGACCGGCCGTTCCATCGATGGGTACTGAAACCCGATCGGCACCTGCATCCGTGTGTGCCGGCCAGAAGGGGACATCATTTGGCATCATCGTTACTCAACCGCCTGCGTGCGTTTCATTTCACATCAAGACAGGGACTAGACAAACGATCTTCCGTATCTGGAGATATACTGCATATCTCTCTTGGTCTGGTTTATGCCCCTCATACAGCCGGCGGTCATTCACCCGAACGCAAATCTCGGCAACGCCAGGACCCGGCAACTTCGCTCGGCTTGCTGAGCAAAGGGCATGATCAGCGCTCCATGCCGATCCTGGTGTGACGCTGCGCCGCGCCAACGAGTGCCGCGCCGCAACCTAGGCTACTGTTGATGACAAAGCGATTCCGTCTGCGCACGCAACATAACACTTTTCTGCCATAGAGCGACTAGCAAATCTGACAGCGAAACAGGCGTACATTCGGAGTAATCGATTGTTTCGTACTGAACAGGACTGGTTGGGATCGGCTACGACCAGGCGGGTCGGCGCACGCCCCGCAATGCTTCGGGATTCGGGCGGACCGAAATTCTCGCTGGCAGAAAAACGACTTTTCACACCTCTGTCAAAACAGCCGGTCCGGAATCGGCCAGGTCATCACGTAATGACTTAGGCGGCCGTGCGCCGCGGACCACCGTAACGTCGCCGCCGGGCGCCGCTGGAACACAGCCGGGTCACAGAGACGTGAAACACCGGGGCGGGCCGCAGGCCAAGCCTGGCGACGCGTTCGATCTGTGGAAGGGCGAATCTTTCGCCAGCCAGGACCAAAGCAGTATGCCGTCTGACCGGGTGCGATCAGTGCGGTCGGGGCGGCGTCATCTGTCGACCGGCATCAGTGATCGCCCGTGGTCCGCGCCGGATCGGCGCTGCGGGCCCATTCCTGCACCAGCGTAAACCCCACCCCCAGCAGCACCGGCCCCAGGAAGATCCCCAGCAACCCGAAGGCCAGGGCGCCGCCCAGCACGCCCAGCACGGTCAGCAGGAACGGCAACTGGGCACCGCGGGCGATGAACCACGGCCGGATCACGCTGTCGGCGCCGGACACCGCCACCACGCCGTACACGCCCAGGAAGAGCCCCCAGCCCAGATGACCCGTTGCCATCAGCCAGAGCGCCGCGGGAATCCACACCGCCGGCGCGCCGATCGGCAACGGCGACAGCAGGGCGGCAATGGCCCCCAGCAGCACCGGCCGCGGCACGCCCGTCAGCCACAGGCCAAAGGCGGTCAGCATGCCCTGCACGATCGCAGTGCCCAGGATGCCGTACACCACGCCCCGCACCGTCGCGCCGGTCAGCACGATCAACCGGTCAGCCTGCACGCCCGCAATGCGCTGCAGGATCAGGCGCAGCCACAACGCCAGCGGTTCGCCATAAAGATAGAAGAAGAACGCGATGAACAGCGACAGCACGAACAGCAGCACGCCGTTGGCGATGCCCAGCAGCACGCTGACACCGCCTTCCAGCAGAATGCCGAAATAGGGCCGGAACGCCTCCAGCATCACGCTGACATCGGCCGCCCAGCGGTCCCACAGCGCGCCCAGATACGGTCCCAGCAGCGGAATGTCGAACACCCAGGCCGGCGCGGTGGGAAGGCCGCTGCGCAGGCTCTGCTCGATGATCGTGCGCAGATGGTGGACGTCGCCGGCGCTGTTCGGTGCGGCAAGTGCCAGCGGCAGCACCAGCACCACCGCGGTCAGCGCCACCATCACCCCGGCCGCCACGCGCGGCCCCAGACGCAGGCGATAGCGCAACCACTCGCAGACCGGCCAGGTGGTGAACACCAGGATCGCCGCCCAAAGCAGGGCGGAGAAGAACGGGTACAGCACCAGCACGCAGCCGATCGCGACGCCGCCCAGCAGCAAAGCCATCAGCACGCGTTCCGCCGGCATCCCCTGGCAGGCTCCCCTGATGCGGCCAGGACCGGGCGGTCCGACGGGCCTTGGCCATTGCCTCCGCCGCTTGTAGCTTCCGCGCGCGCTTCCGGGGAGACCTGCCGTGCCACGCTTCGCCGCAAACCTGTCCATGATGTTCAACGAGATGCCGTTCCTCGACCGGTTCGAGGCCGCCCGCAAGGCGGATTTCGACGGCGTGGAATACCTGTTCCCCTACGAGCACCCGGCCGCCGAAATCCGCAAGCGGCTGGATGGCGCGGGACTGACCCAGGTGCTGTTCAACATGGCCCCCGGCGACTGGGCGAAGGGCGACCGCGGCCTGGCCAGCCTGCCCGGCCGCCAGGCGGAGTTCCGCGAGAGCGTCAAGCGCGCGCTGGAATACGCCCATGCGCTGGACTGCAAGCTGCTGCACTGCATGTCGGGGATTCCGCCGGAAGACGTGTCGCAGACCACCGCGGCCGCGCTCTATGCCGCCAACCTGGCCTGGGCGGCGGAACAGGCGGCGCCGGCCGGGGTGAAGATCGTCATCGAGCCGATCAACCACCGCGACATGCCGCGCTATCACCTGCACACGCAGGCGCAGGGCGCCGCGGTGGTCGAGGCGCTGGGCCGCGACCGGCTGGGCCTGCAGTTCGACGTGTACCATGTGCAGGTGACCGAGGGCGACATCACCAAGCGCATGGAGCAGTACATGCCGGTGATCGCCCACATGCAGATCGCCGACGTCCCCGCCCGCAACGAACCCGGCACCGGCGAGATCGGCTGGGGCTTCGTGTTCCGCCGCATGGACGAACTGGGCTACCAGGGCTGGGTAGGCTGCGAATACCGCCCGGCGGGAGAGACGGTGGCCGGCCTGCGCTGGCGCCAGCAGTTCTCGTCCTGAAGCTGTCCCCGCCGCAGGCTCGGTCGCCTGCCACGGGGCGCCCGAGGTCGCGCGAACACATCGCCCGTGCCATGGCACTGCCCGTGCCATGACCGGCATAGACCGCATCGCGGCGAGCGAGGCCGCACCGGCGTTGTAATAGTGCGTTCCCACGTCGCTCTTCCGTGTCGTAGGCAGGCCTGCCTCGTCCATCTGGCCAAGTCCGGGCGTATGCCCTTGCAGTCCGACCCGATCGTTGTGGGGTGGATGGCCAAGTCCAGCCCAGGGTCCAGTCCGGCCATGACGACACCTGTCGAACCCGGCCACCCTTGATGTCCATCCCGCCCCAACGCCTGCTCGCTCGCCGTTGCGGTCCGCCGCCGATCACGTGATAACTACCCGCTGCGACCGAACCACGGCTCGCCTCCGAATCCGTCCCCAACCCGGTTGCACCCGTGATCCCGCAAACCACCCGGCGCCTCGCATCGGCTGCGGCTGCCCTTTCCCTGCTCGCCTCCTGCGCCGCCCCTTCGCCGCCATCCCACCCGCATTACGTTCTCGGCCGCCCCTACCAGGCCCGCGGCATCTGGTGGTATCCGCGCGAGCGCCACGACCTGGACGAGACCGGCCTCGCCGCCGTTTATCCCGACCGCCATGCCCGGCTGACCACCGACGGCGAGGTGTTCAGCCAGGAGGCTCTCGCCGCCGCGCATCCCACGCTGCAACTGCCGGCCATCGCCCGCCTGACCAACCTCCAGACCGGGCGGTCGCTGCTGGTGCGGATCAACGACCGCGGCAGTCCATCGCCCGGCCGGCTGGTGCAGGTCACCCGGCGGGTCGCAACCCTGCTGGGCATGCCGCGCGACGGCGTCGCGCAGGTGCGCCTCAAAGTGTTGCCGGCCCAGAGCGCCGCCGCGGAGGACCAGGTGAGCGGCGCGCCCCGCCTCGCGATCGCCGCCGCGCCGGTGGGCGGCGTGCAGCAGGCGGACCTGCCGCCGCCCACCGGCACCCGACGGGAACCGGGCCACCACGTCGCCGCCGCGGCACCCCCGCCTCCGGCACCGGCCACCGTGCCGCTCCGCCTCGACGGCACGGTTACGCAGGGACCGCCGCGTCCCGGTCGATTGTGGGTGCGACTCGATACGTTTGAGTCCTACCAATACGCAGCGATGCAGCGCGCCCGGGTGGCCGGCCTCAGTCCGCACATCCAGGCGGTGTTCGACGGCCGGAAGCAGGCGTTCCGGGTGATGCTTGGGCCGTTTCCCGGCGTCGCCGCGGCTGATTCTGCGCTGGACCGGGCGATCGCCGCGGGGGTATCGGACGCGCGCATCGTGATCGAATAGGGGGAAGCCGATGCCGGAGAAACAAGCGATGCTGACACGCCGCCTTTTGCTCGGGTCCGGCATGACGCTGGCAGCCATGCCCACCCTGGCCGCGTCACGCCATCCCGCCACGCAGGCTGCCGCGGCCACGAAGCAGCCGGACCAGGGCCCGACGCCGGACCCCACGCCGGCCCGGACGCCGATCGGCCCGGTCGGAACCAGCGCACGCTGGGCCTTCATCACCGACTACGACACCGGTGCCACATTACTCAGCAAGAATGCCGACGAGGAGATGCCGCCCTCCTCCCTGACCAAGCTGATGACGCTCTACATCACCTATGAACGACTGGCGCAGGGACGACTGAAGCTGGACCAGCAACTGCTGGTCAGCGAAAAGGCGTGGCGCATGGGCGGCTCCAAGATGTTCGTCCGTGTCGGCACCACCGTCAGCGTGGAAGACCTGATCCGCGGCGTCATCGTCGACTCGGGCAACGACGCCTGTATCGTGCTGGCCGAAGCCATCGCCGGTTCCGAAGAGCAGTTCGCCCACCTGATGAACGAGACCGCCAAGCGGCTCGGCCTGACCCACTCCCACTTCATGAACGCCACCGGCTGGCCGCATGACCAGCATTACATGTCCGCCCGGGATATCGCGACGCTGGCAACGGACCTGATTCGCCACTTCCCGCAGTATTACCACTACGCAGACGAAAAAAGTTTCAAATACAACAATATTGAGCAGCGCAACCGCAACCCGCTGGTGGAGCGCGGCACCGCGGACGGACTGAAGACGGGTCACACCGAGGCAGGGGGATACGGCCTGTGCGCCAGTTCCGAACGCAACGGCCGGCGGGTCGTCGAGGTGCTGAACGGCATGCCGAGCAACCGGGCGCGGGGCGAAGAAGGCGAGCGGCTGATGGACTGGTCGTTTGCCAACTTCGTGAACGTAAAGCTGTTCTCCGCCGGCCAGCCGATCGACCAGGCACCGGTCTGGCTTGGCACCAGCCCCACGGTGCCGCTGGTGACGACGAGCAACCTGGTTGTGACCCTGCCGCGCGAATGGCGCCGCGATGCCAAGGTGCAGATCAACTACAACGCACCCATCCGCGCACCGATCGCGGCAGGCACGCCGGTCGGCAACCTGACGGTGATCGGCCACGGGGTGTCATTGCTGCAGGCGCCCCTGGTGGCCGGCGACAGCATAGCGAAATTGGGCCTGCCAGGTCGCGCGATGGCCGTGGTGACCCACTACGTGACCGGCGGCTGACGCACGCGCGTCAGCCCTCGATCTCCTCCTGCTGCTCGATTTTCGCCGCATCCAGGTTCATGCCCAGCCCGGGCCCGCCGGGCGGCACCAGCACGCCCGCCTGCGGCATGAGCGGCTGTGCCAGGAAGTGCTGGTTGATCGCGTTCCATTTCACCAGGAACTCCTGGTAAGGCGTCAGCGATGGTGACTGCGCCAGCGTGAAGTGCAGCCCGGCCGGCGTGGAGTGGCCGTGCGGGATCACCATCAGGTCATGCGCGCTGGCACAGGCGGCGATCTTCAGTGTCTCGCTGATGCCACCCGCCCAGTAGATGTCCGGTTGCAGCACATCCAGCGCACCGGCATCGATGAAGCGCCTGAACCCCCAGCGCGTGTATTCGTGTTCGGCGCCGGACAGCGGGATGCGCGTACGCTGCTTCACCGCGGTGTAGCTGTCGATGCGGTCCGGCATCACGCATTCCTCCAGCCAGCGCGGTTCGTACTCCGCGATACGCTCGGCCAGCGCCACCGCATACAGCGGATCGAAGGCCTGCCAGCAGTCCAGCATGATGTCGTAGTCGCGGCCGAGCGCTTCGCGCAGCGTGCGGACCAGCAGGACGTTCTGCCGCATGCCGTCCGCCCCGCTGCCCGGCCCGTGGCGGAAGAACCATTTCTGCGCACGGTAGCCCAGCGCCTTGTATTCCACCGCCCGCTCGCGCACCCGCCCCAGGTCCTGCACGCTGAAGCCGAGCATGGAGGCGTAGCACGGCACTTCGTCGCGGGTGGGGCCGCCCAGCAGGCGGAACACCGGCTGGTTCAGCCAGCGGCCCTTCAGGTCCCACAATGCGCAATCCACCGCGCTGATCGCCAGCATGGCGTCGCCCTGCCGGCCGTGCACCATGATGCGGTGCATCTGGTCCCACAGCTTTTCATGCGCGACCGGGTCCTGGCCCAGCAGGATCGGGCGCAGCCGGCGCGCGACATACAGCGCCACCATGTCGGGCAGCGGGCCGGCGATGCCGTGGACACCGTCATCCGTTTCGATCCGCACGAAATGTTGCACCACGCGGAAGTGCGTGGGATCGACCTGGATGCCGCCCTCGAAATCGTCGCGCACGCGGTATTCCGGATAGACATCGATCGGCCGCACCAGCCGGTCCTCCCACAGCGGGCCATCGGTCTGCAGCGTGCCCGACAGGCGAAGGATGCGGACGGCGGTGATTTTCATCGTGGCGGCTCCGGGTGCAGTGGCGGCCGGACTCTGCCGGTCCGCACCGCCCGATTCAATCGGCGCTGGCGTTACCCGGCGCTGCGCGCGGCGGGGCCAGCCACCAGCGGCGCAGGGCGACAACGGACCAGATCGCCTCCACCACGCCGAACGGCCAGGCGCCTTGCAGGAATCCGTAGATCGAGCCCAGCGCGCAGGCCCCGGCAAACCCCAGGATGAACCAGTGGCTGCGTGCTTCCAGCGCGTAGCAGACCAGCATGGCCGTCACCGCGAACAGGCCGAAAGCGGTCAGCGCATCCATGCCCGGCTAGCGGCCGGGACTCAGGGCATCGATGATGCCGCATTCCGCCACGGACCCATGCCGGCAATGCGCGATCAGCCGTCGCAGGGTGCCGCGCAAGGCGGCGAGGTCGGCCAGCTTGCGTTCCACATTGCCGAGGTGCGCCTGCGCGATGCGGTCCACCTCGGCACAGGGCTGGTCCGGATTGTCGGACAGATGCAGCAGCTCGCGGATCTCGTCCAGCGAGAAGCCAAGCTCCCGGCCCCGCCGGATGAAACGCAGCCGGTCCAGATGCTGCGCGTCATAGGCGCGATAATTCCCGCCGGTGCGCGCAGGGGGCGGCAGCAAGCCGATCCGCTCGTAATAGCGCACGGTCTCCACCTTGGTTGCCGTCGCGCGCGCCACGGTGCCGATGCTGAGCCTGTCCGAGTCCATGCCTTGACCCTGTAGTTGCTACAGGGTCCACATGAGCAGTGGTCCGCCGGATGTCGAGGCTCCGCACGACGTTGTGCCGGCGACGGAACGGATGGGCCGCGGGCGGACCCGCTCCGGGGGGCGCGGGCGCGCATTGCCGGCTTGAGTGGGTTCTGTGGGCATCAGGAGCCCTGGCCCGCCCGTTGCATTTCCAGTCCGGAGTTGGCCATGCCGCATCGTCACGACCACGCCCACGATCACGATCACCACCATCCGGCCGGGCATGCCGACGGCGGCAGGCATACGCATGCCCAGGAGGACTGGCATGGCCCCGGGCACGGGGACGAGCACGGGCACGGTGACGGACACGGCCATGATCACGCCCACGATCACCACCATGGGCACAGCCACGGGCTGGGTGGCCACCATCATGCGCCGGCCAGTTTCGGCCGCGCCTTTGCCGTGGGTATCACGCTGAACGCCGCCTATGTGCTGGCCGAGGCGTTCTGGGGCGTCTCGGTGCATTCCGTCGCCCTGCTCGCCGATGCGGGACACAATCTGGGTGACGTGATCGGCCTGCTGGGCGCCTGGCTGGCCGCTTATCTCAGCACCCGCGCGCCGCAGGGGCAGTACACGTACGGCCTCCGCCGCTCCTCCGTGCTGGCTGCGCTGGCGAATGCCGTCATCCTGCTGGTGGTCACCGGTGCGATCGCATGGGAGGCGGTGCAGCGCCTGATCACGCCGGAGCCGACCGGCGGCCTGACGATCCTTGTCGTCGCGCTCGCCGGTGTTGCCGTAAACGGCATCACCGCCTGGCTGTTCTTGTCCGGACGCAAATCCGACCTCAACATCCGCGCCGCCTTCGTGCACATGGCCGCCGACGCATCGCTCGCGCTCGGCGTGGCGGTGGCCGGCGGCGTGATCATGGCAACCGGATGGCTCCGGTTGGATCCCGGCGTCAGCCTGGTCATCAGCGCCGTGATCGTGATCGGCACCTGGTCGTTGCTGCGCGACGCGGTGAACCTGTCGCTGGATGCGGTGCCGCCGGGCATCGACCAGACGGCGGTCGATCGTTACCTGGCATCGCTGCCCGGCGTTCTGGAAGTGCACGACCTGCATGTGTGGGGAATGAGCACGACGGAAACCGCTCTGACCGCTCATCTGGTGCGCGACGATGCGGATGGGGACGGCGATCTGTTGCACCGCATCAGCCAGGGCTTGCGGGACCAGTTCGGGATCGGCCACGCAACCGTGCAGTTCGAGACACCGGCCACGGCAGGGGGGTGCGCGCTGCGGCCCGGGCACGTGGTGTGAACGCAGCCTCATGCCCGTCCGGATCGCGATTCCGTGAGCACGGCTGGGGGCATCGCCGCATATCTTTATTTTGACAGCGTCCTGACGAAACTTGTATCGTCCTCGCCACAAAACTGATACTCGAGAGGGAAGAGCCGATGAGTGGGGCGGGGGACGCCGCTGCATCCAGTTTTGACCAGACCGGCCGGCTGCTCCAGATCCGCACGTCGCTGGGTCCCGACAGCGCTCTGCTGACCGAAGTACAGGGACACGACCGGATTTCGCATCCGTTTCTGTTCGAGATAGAGATCGCCACGCGGGAACCGGACGATCAGGTCCGCTCGTTGCTCGGCATGCCGGTGACATTGTTCCTCGCGGAGCATGCCGATTTTGATGGACGGCCGGTGCACGGCATCGTCAAACGCCTGTCCGGATGCCGGATCGGGGCGCGCGGGATACGTTTCTGGCGGGCCGATGTGGTGCCGCAGATCTGGTTTCTGTCCTACGTGGCGGACTGCCGCATTTTTCAGGACAAAAGCGTTCTCGATATTATCGAATCTGTGCTCCAGGAGCACAATATTACTGATTTTGAAATCAGGGCGACGCGCGACAACTACCCCAAGATGGAATACTGCGTCCAGTATCGTGAGGACACGCTGAAGTTCGTATCCCGCCTGATGGAACGCTTCGGCCTGTTCTACTGGCATGAACATGACTCCGACAAGCATGTCCTGGTGATCGCCGACGGCAACATGAAGTCCAAGCCGGCGGGCGTCGGCGCCGTGTCGGTTGCCGCACAGGATGGGGGAGTGACCGCACTCCAATTTGATTACAGCTACCGGCCCGGCAAGTGGACCCTGTCCGACTATGACTTTGAGGCACCAACAAAAAATCTGCTGGCCAGCACGCCAACCATTCTCAAGATCCCACAGATCACCCAACGCGAAATCTATGACTACCCGGGGCTTTATGCGACGCGGGACGCCGGCAACCACTTCACCCGCCAGCACATCGAGGGCGAGGAGGCGCAATACCAGGTGCTGCGCGGCACCGGGCGCTATGCCCCGTTCGACGCAGGCCGGCGATGCAAGGCCACGAGCGTATGGCGCGGCACGGGCGCCATCGACGAAGATCTGCTGTTGATCGAGGTGCGGCACACCGCCGCAGACCACGCGCAGATCTCCGGCGATGCGGCGCCGCCTTATTATGCCAACGAGTTCCGGGCCATCCCGCTGCAAACGCCGTACCGGCACCCGCAGGTCACGCCACGCCCCTTCGTGCACGGACCACAGACCGCGGTCGTTACCGGCCCGAGCGGCAGCGAGATCCACACGGACAAGTATGGCCGCGTGAAGGTGCGCTTCCACTGGGATCGCAACCCGGATGGCAACCGGGATGACGTCAGCTCCTGCTGGATCCGCGTCTCGCAGGCATGGGCGGGGCGCAACTGGGGGTCCATTCACATTCCGCGTGTCGGACAGGAAGTCATCGTGGACTTCCTGGAGGGTGATCCGGACCGGCCGATCATCACCGGCCGCGTTTATAACGGCGACAACCCGGTGCCGTACGATCTGCCGGCACACGCGACACAATCAGGCATCAAGAGCCACAGTTCACCCGGCAGCGGGTCCAACGAATTCCGTTTCGAGGACAAGCAGGGCTCCGAGGAAGTGTGGTTCCACGCCCAGAAGGACCTCAACAGCAAGATCGAGAACGACGAGACGCGGAAGGTTGGGAACAACCGCACCACGACGATCCACAAAGATGAGAAGACTGTCGACGGTGACTTGAAACGACCGTAAAGGGCAAAGAAACACGCACCGTGGACGGCGCAGTCAGCGAGAAGCTGGAATCCAGCGAGACCCGCCATATCATGGGCGATGTCACCGAAGGCTTTTCTCGAATGAAACGCGCATCGTCCGGGGAAACCAGACCGAAACCGTTCTCGGGAAACATTATGGTGATGACCCCTGGCTACAATGACCGTCACGGCAGCGCTGGATACGATCTGGTCGCACCACCAACGTTTCAGACCGGCGTCCGAAGCATGAGTGGGTACGGCTAGGTTCTGGGGATAGCCGCGTCCCAGTTGTCGATCCTCGTGTCGGCCTTGCGGTGGCTAGCAACCAAATCGCTGCGGTCGAGTATTCAATATTCACGACATCGGCGTCGACATCACGGACGTAATAGGAATTGCGAGTGAGAATACACGTCATGAATTGGAGGAATGCTGTCGTACAAGTTTAAGAACGGCGCCACCCACTTGTATAACTCCGCAATAGTCCTGTTCGCGTGAGCTTGAGAATGGGGCCTGACAGGTTATGTGGTCCTGTTCTTCTTCGGCCTTTCCGTACTCGGTGCTGGTATCGGCTGTGGTCCCACCGTGATTCAGTACTTTCGCTCCCGCCATGTCATGGCCGTCAGGCATTCCAGCCCGGGCCCGCGTTCTGGCCATGCGGGACACCGGCAATCGCGTGAACGCCCAGCCCGTCGCCGCGATCACGCTGGAGGTCCTGCCGACCAACAGCCCCCCCTTCGAAGCCACCGCCACCAAGGTCGTGTCCGCCATCAACGCGTCGCAGTTCGCGACCGGCAAGATGGTCGCCGTGAAATACGATCCGTCCAACAAGTCCAGCGTGGTGATCCTCGGTCCGGCACAATGAAGGTCATCAAGCCGCAGACGCTGGGCCTGCTGACCCGCCCGTTCGAGTTCCGCCGGGAATTCTGGCTGGGCGCCGCGGTGCTGGCTTTCGTGCCCGCCGGGTTCGCCACGAAGCTGCTGATGGAAACCGCCATGTGGCCGTTCCTGGCAGAGGAACTGCCGCCGGACCAGCCGCTGGACGCGGCAATGCCCAAGGCCCAGCCGGAATTCCTGGCAATCGCCCATGCCTTCGCCCCGAACGGCACCCCCATCCCTTCCCTGCGCGTCGGCATCAAGCTGGGTCCGCTGGTCAAAACACTGCACGTGTTCGGCGACCGCTACTTTCACGGAAGCCGCGCGACCCAGCCCGAGCCCTTCACCACCATGCCGATCGACTGGGCGCACGCCTATGGCGGACAGGGTTACCCGGACAATCCGCTGGGCAAGGGCGCGGTTCGCATCGACGGCCCCGACGGGCCGGTGACCCCGATCCCCAACGTGGTCGATCCCCGGCAGACCGAAGCGACATACCGCTTTCCCGCCAGCTTCGGCCCGATCGACCAGATGTGGCCGGCACGCGCCTCGAAGGTCGGCACGCATGACGACACCTGGCTGCAGCAGGATTTCCCCGGCTTCGCCCGCGACATCGACTGGCGCTTTTTCAACACCGCCCCGCCCGACCAGTGGCTGCCCAAGCCGCTGACCGGCGATGAGGAATATGCCTTCGAAAACCTGCACCCCGAGCAGCCGCTGATCACCGGGCGGCTGCCGGGCATCGCGCCGCGCCTGTTCCTGGTCCGCAAAGGCCAGGAAGACGGGTTCGAGGAAGTGCCCCTCGCGCTCACCACGGTCTGGTTCTTTCCCCATCGCGACCGTCTGGTGCTGGTGCATCACGGGCGGGCGCGCCTGGCCGAAGAAGATGGCGCCGACATCGCCCGCGCGGTGATCGGCGCCGACCCACCGGATGCGCGCCGGCCGCCCGACGCGTTCCGCGCGGTGATGAACAAGCGGCTCGCCGTGAAGGAAAACCCCGCAGCAGCCCTCCGCGACCAGGACCTGGTCCCGGCCGAATGGCTCGGCCCGGACCCGACGGCCGAAGCGATGCAGGGACCCATGGCGGCGATGCAACGGCTGATGGCCCGGCAACGCAAGCGCGCCGAACGGGAACACGCCGACATGGTGGCGCGCGTCGTGTCGCTGGGGCTGGACCCGAAGGAGTACGGCCCGCCGCCGCTGCCGCCGGAAAAACCGCTGCCCACGCTGGAGGAACTCCCCGAAGTGCTCGCCGCCGCGCAGGCCGAAGCCGACGCGCAACGGCAGAAGGGGGAGGCAGAGTTGGCCGAGCGGGAGGAGGCACTGCGGCCGGTGATGGAAGAGGCGGGGCTTTCGCTGGACGAGATGCGCGCGAAGCGGAAGGCGAAACCCAAGGGCCCGCCCGAGTTCACGGCCGCAGGAATCCGCCGCGAACTCACCGAACGTGCCCAGTCCCTGCGTGCCCTGGGCGTGGTTGCCAGCGACCTTGAGGCGCAGCTTGCCGATCCCGAAACCGAAACGCAGTGGCAAAAAGCGGAAGCCGAGCTCCGCAATGCATACCGCCTGCAGGCGCATCAACAGGATCCCGCCGATGCCGCGCCGGAGGAGCGCAGCCAGGAGATCCGGCGGCTGGTTGCAGAGGATACCGCGGCTGCCCGCGCACTGTACGACCTGCATGGCGTGTCACTCGCCGGCCTCGATCTGTCCGGGATCGACCTGTCCGGCGTGACGCTGGACGGCGCCGACCTGACCGGCACCTCGCTGGTCGGCGCGCGCCTGACCAACGCGGTCCTGGCGCATGCCCGCATGGAGAACTGCCGCCTGGACCAGGCCGACCTGACAGGGGCGAACCTCGGCAAGGCACATCTGTCCGGGGCCAGCCTGCGCAAGACGGTGCTGAAGCAGGCCGTCCTCGCCGGCGCCGACCTGACCGGTGCATCGCTGTCCGGCGCCGATCTCGAAGGCGCGGACCTGGCCGAGGCCGTCACCGCCGGGGCGGATTTCAGCGCCGTCCATGCACCAAAGATCCTGGCGCTGAAACTGGACCTGCGCGGCTTCCACGCGCCGGGAGCCGTGCTGACCAACGCCAAGTTCCTGGAATGCGACCTGGAGAAGGCGGACTTCTCCGGCGGATCGATGGAAAAGGTGGTGTTCCTGAAATCCAACCTCACCGGCATGAAGCTGACCGGCGCGCGGATGCGCAAGGCGGTGTTCGTCGAGCAGTGCCGGCTCGCCGCCGCCGACCTGTCGGGCGCCGATCTGACCGCGGCCAATCTGCGGGAAACCGAACTGGTGGGTGCCACGCTGACCGGCGCCATCCTGGAGCAGGCCGACCTGTCGCGCGCGGACCTCCGCCAGACATCGCTTGAATACGTACGCGCCGCGGGGGCACGCCTGGTTGCTGCCGTGTTGCTGTACGCGCGGATGCAGGGCGCCGATTTCAGGCAGGCCGACCTGTCCCGCGCCGATCTGCGCGGCGCCGATATGCGCGACGTCTCGGTTTACGAAGCCAACCTGGCGCGGGTGCGGCTGGACAGCACGACCCGGCGCGGCAACATGTTCATGACGCGCATGCGGTACCTGCCGCGTTACGTACCCCAGCCGGAGCCGCAGGCATGACGGCGGACGAACTGGCGGCGCGGATCGAGAACGGGGACGCGCAACGCAAGATGTCCCTTGCCGGCGCGGACCTCGCCGGCGGCGACTACTTCGGCGGCATCTTCGAGCAGGTGGATTTCTCCGGCGCCGATCTGCGCGGCTGCTGCCTGGCGCAGGCGATCCTGGTGGACTGCACCCTGTCCGGCGCGGTCCTGGACGACGCGGACCTCACCAGCGTTTCGATTACCCGGTGCACCGCACCGGATGCGTCCTTCACGAAGGCACGCGCCGGCAAGGCGAAGTTCCTGCAGTCGCAGATGCCCCGGGCCCGCTTTTCCGGCGCGGACCTGGCGCAGGCCGCCATTCTGGAATGCGATCTATCAGGCGCGGTGCTGACCGGCGCCGGGCTGGAACGCGTTTCCATCGCCGCATGCACCACGACGGATATCGATCTGTCGGGAACCGTCTGGTACCGCGGAACCCTGCTCAACGCAGACCTCCGCTCGGCCAGGCTGGACAGGATCAGCCTGTCACGCAGTTCCTTCATCGGAGCGAACCTGGCCGGCCGTGCGCTGCCCGGGATCTCCCTGGGAACCTGCCTGTTCAGCGACGCGGATTTCAGCGGCTGCGATCTCACCGGCGCCGATCTGACGCAATGCATGCTGATCGGCGCAAACCTGACCGGGGCCCGGATGTCCGGCGCCAGCATGAAGATGGCGGTGCTGCGGACGGCGACGCTCACCGGCGCCGACCTGTCGGGCGCCGACCTGACCCAGGCGATCCTGGTGGAAGCCACCGCGACGGGCGCGAACTTCTCGCGGGCCCGCATGTACCAGTGCATCGCCACCGACATGCAGGCCGCCGAAGCGACATTCGCCGGCGCCGACCTGACCTGTGCGGATTTCAGCCACGCGGTGCTGGACCGTGCGAACCTGACCGGCGTCACCCTCAGCCGGACGAATTTCCACCGGATCTCGGACACCGACGCGCGAATTCCGTCGCGCACCGGCGCATTCGGCACCGATAACGAACGGGCAATGGCGGAAACATGGCACACCCGCCGGCGCGCCTGAGGAGATTGCGATGACGGCACGAACCTCCCTGCGCCTGGCGTGGCGCGATGACGATGCGGGCACCGCGGCGCCGCAGGACGCAGCCCCCTCGCAAACCGGGCAGGTGACGGACGTCCGCGACGGCGCAGCGTTCGTGCAGACCGGCGCGGGTATCGCGAAAGCCCGCATCGCCCTGAGTTGCATCGTGTTGCCCGAAGCCGGCGATCGTGTCCTGCTGCATACCGCCGACGGCATACCGTGGATCCTCGCGGTGCTGGAGCGGTCAGCCTCCGGCCCGATCCGGCTTGCCACGACGCGTGACATCGCCCTCGTGTCCTCACACGGCACCGTATCGGTGGCGGCCGCGCAGGCGGTGCGGCTGGAGGCCGGGACGGATGCCAGCGTAACTGCCGGCGCGCTGACCGTGCATGCGCCCCGGGCCCGCCTGATGCTGGATGACGTGCTGCATGTGGGCCGCAGGATCAGTGCGCATATCGCCCGGGTCCGCGTCATCGGCGAGTTGATCGAGAGTTTTGCCGACCACGTGCTGACGCGGGCGAAACGCAGCACCCGGCTGATCGAGGAAACCGACCACCTGCGCAGCAGCGACATCGACCACCGAGCAACCGGCACCTTGCAGTTGCACGCACGCACATCCCTGGTTACGGCCGATACCATCGTCCGGGTGGACGCCGACCAGATCCACATGGGCTGAAGCGGAGCCACGACATGTTCGCGAACACACAGATGATGGGCATGGACCTGGGCTTTCCCGATGTCTGCCTGACGCCGGCCGGGCCCGCCGTTGTGCCCATCCCGTATCCGAACATCGCCATGGGTCCGACGGCGATCCCCAGCCAGTTCCAGGTGATGATCATGGCCATGCCGGCCCACAACATGGCGACCACCACGCCGCTGACCAACGGAGACAATGCCGGTGTGGCGATGGGGGTCGCGTCTGGAACGGTGATGGGGCCGTCACGCCATCTCACCGCGGCTTTCACCGTGCTGTTCGACGGCATGCCGGCCACGCGGCTGACCTCGATGTCGCTGCAGAACTCCACGAACGCGCCTGGCGTGCGGCTGGTGCCGAGCCAGCCGACGGTCCTGCTGCTGGCGCCGTGAGGCGCATCGATCGCAGGCATTATCCCACTGCGCGCCGCACCGCCGCGCCGGCAACGCCCAGGGTGACCAGCGCGATCACCGCCATCGGCCACGCCTGGTGCAGCACGACGTCCACCGGCATGTCCTGCAGGAACAGCCCCCGCGTCGCCACGAGCATATAGCGGATCGTGTCCGCCCGGCTGAGCAGCTCTGCGGCCGGCGGCATGTTCTCCACCGGCGCGGCATAGCCGGACAGCACGATCATGGGCGCCGCCACCACGAACACCCCCAGCATCGCCTGTTGCTGGGTGTGCGCGAGACTGGACAGCACCAGGCCAATGCCCACGCCGCTGAGGGCATACAGCACCAGCATGGCTTCCAGCAGCAGCAGGTCGCCACGGAACGGCAGCCGGAACCACAGCAGCGCTGCGGCGAGCACGATGTTGGCGTCGACCAGCCCGACGATGATGCCGGGCAGCGCCTTGCCGATCAGGATCTCGAACGGGCGCAGCGGCGTCACCAGCAACTGTTCGAACGTGCCGAGTTCGCGTTCCCGCGCCAGCGACAGGGCGCTGATCAGCAGCACCATGATCATCGACAGCACGCAGACCAGCCCGGGCAGGATGAACCAGCTGCTCTCCAGCGTCGGGTTGAACCAGTTGCGGGTGAGCAAGACTAACGGGACATGCCCGGGATGCAGGTCCTGCGCGTAGGTCGCCACGATACTGGCGGCGTAACTCTGCACCATCAGCGCGGTGTTGGACCGGCGGGCATCCACCAGCAACTGCACCGGCGCGGTCCGCCCGGCCAGGACGTCGGCGGAGAAGTGCTGCGGCAGGTGCAGCACGGCCGCAACGGTCTTGGAGTCCAGTGCCTCCCGCGCCTGGTCAGGTGCCTGGAAGGCGGCGACGACGTGGAACGCCGGGGACCCGGCAAAGCGGCGCACCAGTTCGGCGGACTGTGCACCGGCGTCCTCGTTCCATACGCCCAGCGGCACATGCGTCACGTCATAGGTGGCGGCGTAGGCGAACAGGACGACCTGCACCAGCGGCGGCACCAGGATCACGAAGCGGGTCTTGGGATCCTTCCACAGTGCGGACAGTTCCTTGAGGATCAGCGCAAAGATCCGGCGGAGCATCTGGGTCATGTCCGGGGGACGTTTCCGGCGCACGCGCGCGCCTGCGGGGAGGCGTGAACAGCGGGTCTTCGTGCGGCGATCGTCCACACGGCAACACCGGACAGGCGCCTGGCCTTGCACACCACGGCGTGGCCGGCGCAGGCCCGCCACACACGACTTCGTCATGCCGCGGGCATCGAGACCGCGCCGCAACGGCCGCCCCGGTGCTCGACAGGATGCGCTCCGCGTGACGAAGTCGTGGATGGCGGGGCTCCGTGCGTCGATCGTCCACACGGCCACACCCGACAGGCGCCTGCCTTGCGTACCACGTCGTGGCGGGCGCAGGCCCGCCACACACGACTTCGTCATGCCAACGGCATCACACCTGTGCCGCAACAGCCGCCCCCGTGCCCGCCAGGAGGCGCTTCGCGTGACGAAGTCGTGGGTGGCGGGCCTGCGCCTGCCACGACGTGATGTGGAGATGGCCAGCCTGCGACGCGGAGAAGCACGCATCAGTCCAGCCTCCGGCGCGTCACCGCGACGGTGGCGGCCACCGCGAGCATTGCCGCGACAGCCAGCGCCGCGAGATTGGGCAGCAGCACCGACCACACATCGCCGGCCAGGAACAGCGTCTGCAGCACGGACACCAGGTAGCGCGCCGGCACCGCATAGGTGATCGCCTGCAGCCAGCCCGGCATCGCGGCAATGTCGAACAGCATGCCGGACAGCATCATCGCCGGCATCATCGTGCTGAGGAACGCCAGTTGCGACGCCACGAACTGGTTGCGCGCCAGCGTCGAGATGAACAGCCCCAGGCCCAGCGCGAAGATCAGGAACAATGCCGCGGCCAGCGCCAGCACCAGCAGGCTGCCGCGAAACGGCAGGTCGAACAGCGCGACGCCCAGCACCACGGCGCCGGCCATGCTCGCCATGCCCAGAACGAAATAGCAGGCGAGCTTGGCCAGGATCAGCTCGATCATATGCGCCGGCGAGGCCAGCATGCTTTCCATCGTGCCGCGTTCCCACTCGCGCGACACGATCAGCGCGGTCAGCAGCGTGCCGGTCATCGTCATCACCATGGCGATCACGCCGGGCACGATGAAGTCGGCCGACTGCAGCCGCGGATTGAACCAGTCGCGGATCTCCAGGTCGATGCCGCCGCTGACGGTCTGGCGCAGCTCATGCGCCTGGCCACTCAGCCACACCGCCAGCGCGCCGGAGACATAGCCTTCCAGCAGGCGCGCCGTGTTCGGATCGGTGGCGTTGATGTTCAGCGCCGCCGTGCCCGGCCACAGCGACGGGCGCCGCAGGCGGGCGAAGGTATCCTCCCGCAGGGTCAGGATGCCGCGCACGTCGCCGCGGGTCAGCGCGGCCTCGGCCTGGTGCATGCTGGTAGCGCGCTGCACGGAAAGATAGGGTGAGGCGTTCATCGCCTGCAGCAGGCTGCGCGTCGCCTCCTCCGGCGCCTGCACCACGACGGCGATCCTCACATGCTTGGCGTCCAGCGACAGGCCGAAGCCGATCACCAGCAGCAGCACCACCGGCATCAGGAAGGCGATCATGATGGCGGAGGGATCGCGCAGGATCTGTGCGATCTCCTTGCGCATCAGGCCGCGCATGCGCATCGCGCTGTCCGCCAAGCGGCCGGGGCGGGCGCGCCGGATCATGCCGCGTGCTCCCGCGCGTCGGCCTGCACCAGGGCGATGAACGCGTCCTCCAGCGTGGGTTCCGGCAGGTCCGGGGAACGCACCCGGGCGCGCAGGGCGGCGGGTGTGTCCACCGCGGCCAGCCGGCCCTGGCTGACGATACCCAGGCGGTCGCAGTATTCCGCCTCGTCCATGAAGTGGCTGGTGACCAGGATGGTCACGCCGGCGTCGGCCAGCGCGCCGATGCGGGTCCAGAAGTCGCGGCGGGTCAGCGGATCGACGCCGGAGGTGGGTTCGTCGAGGAACAGGATCTCCGGCCCGTGCAGCAGGGCCGCGGCCAGCGCCAGCCGCTGCTTCAGGCCCAGCGGCAGGTCGCGGGCGACGGTGCCGGCAAGCGCGGTGAGTTCGAACTGTGTCATTGCGGAGTCGATAGCCCGCGTGCGGGCGGCGCGGTTCAGGCCATAGACGCGGGCGAAGAATCGCAGGTTCTCCCGCACGGAAAGTTCGGCGTAGAGCGAGAACCGCTGCGCCATGTAGCCCAGGCGGGCCCGGGCGGCGGCCGGCGCGCGCAGCAGGTCCTGCCCGGCAACGCGCGCACTGCCGCCGGAGGGCCGCAGCAGGCCGCACAGCATGCGAAAGGTGGTGGACTTGCCGGCGCCGTTGGGGCCAAGCAGGCCGAAGATTTCGCCGCGGTGGACGGAGAAGCTGATGTGGTCAACGGCGGTGAAGCTGCCGAACCGGCGGACCAGATCGTGTACGATGATTGGGGGTTCGGCGGGCGATCCGCCGGAGCCGCCACGAAAGCCCCCTTCCCCTCCCCTTGTGCGAGGGGAAGGGGGAGAGGGATCGTGCGATCCGTCCCGCCCCGCCGTTCGGACGGTCGCTCCCCCCGCCCAATTGGGGTCCACTTCGCGACCCGGCCCCACAGCGGAGGGGGAAGGGGCCTGGCCGCCACCGTCAGCCTCGCTCCGCGCCGCCCCGGCCCCCGGCTCGTCGGCCAGCCGCGC
Source organism: uncultured Alphaproteobacteria bacterium (assembly GCA_963721065.1). Lineage (GTDB taxonomy): Bacteria > Pseudomonadota > Alphaproteobacteria > Acetobacterales > Acetobacteraceae > CAWBLP01. The sequence continues at coordinate 1,423,341 of CAVRHO010000001.1, read as the reverse complement.
GATGAAGCCGTCCTCGAAGCGGGGCGCCACCGGCTCCAGCGCCTCGCCGCCCAGCGCCGGCGCATCGGGCACCGACGCGCCGTGTCGCAGCACGATCCGTAGCGCGTCGCCGGAAACCTGCGCGTCCAGCACCGCCGGGTGCGCCGCCGCCGCCCGGGCGATGGCCCGGCGATGCCCGGCCGTCACGCTCAGCCGGAACACCCGGCCCCGCAGCGGCTCCAGAAACTCCGCCGGCAGCGCGTCGCTCAGCAGCCGCCCCTGGTGCAACAGCAGCACGCGGCCGCAGCGTTCCGCCTCGTCGAGATACGCGGTGGCCCATACCACCGCCATGCCGTCGGCGCGGCCCTCCTCCAGCATGGCGTTCACGATCGCCCACAGCTCGCGACGCGACGCGGGATCGACGCCGACCGACGGTTCATCCAGCAGCAGCACGCGCGGGCGGGCCAGCAACGCGCAGGCGAGCCCCAGCTTCTGCTTCATCCCGCCGGACAATTGCCCCGCCAGCCGCGCGGTGAACGGCGTCAGCCCGGTGAACCGCAGCAGCCGAGCGGTACGGTCCGCCCGCAGCGCCCGCGGCATGGTGTGCAGGTCGGCGAACAGGTCCAGGTTCTCGCCGACGCTCAGATCCTCATACAGGCCGAAGCGCTGCGGCATGTAGCCGATGAACGGATGTGCCGCGGCGGCATCGCGCGCCATGTCGAAGCCCAGCACGCGAACGGCACCGGCGGTGGGACGCAGCAGGCCGGCGACCAGGCGCAGCAGCGTGGTCTTGCCGGAGGCGTCGGGGCCGACCAGGCCGGTGATGATGCCAGGCTGGATCTGCGTGGTGATGTCGTGCAACGCGACGGTTGCGCCGAAACTGTGGCGCAGCGCCTCGAGCGCGACAGCCGGCGCCGTGATCATCGGCCGGAACGCCGCGGGCAAGGCTTTACGCCGTTCCGCATGGAGTGCGCCCGATCGCAGCCCATTCACCGTTACGCGCGGCGAAGGGCGCTGTCGTCCAATCCCGCCCCGATCGTCGTGACGGCAACCGCCGGCAGACCGTACCACGTCGTGGCGAGCGCAGGCCCGCCACCCGCGAACTCTCTCGTGCGAAACGCATCCGTCCGACCCGTGCGTAACGCACCCGTCCGAACGCTTTGCCAGCGGCTTTCCGCGGACCGGGTACCTCCGGCACGACACAGTCGCGGGTAACCGGCCTTCGCCCGCCACGACGTTCTACGAACTGCCGGCGGCTGCCACTGGCAACGACCGAACGCGATGCGGATTGGCATGACACGCATCGGCGGCACCTAACGCGCACCCGGCAGACGCAGTGTCACCGGCATGCCCTGGCGCAGACCGGAATCCGGATCCTCCACCCGCACGCGGAAGCGATACACCAATTGCGTGCGCAGTTCCGGCGTCTCCACCGTCTTCGGCGTGAACTCCGCGGCCGGCGAAACATAGCCGATCTTGCCGCGATACGACTTTCCGCCGTCGGTGGTGATCGTCACCGCGGTGCCCGGCACCACGCGCGACAACAGTGGCTCGGGCGCGAAGGCCCGCACCCACACCTCGTTGTCGATCGCGATCGAATACACCGCCGCCGAGGGCAGCACCACGGTTCCCGGCTCGATCACCCGCGACATCACCGTTCCGTCGCTCGGCGACTCCAGTTTGGTGTGCGAAAGCTGCGTGCGGGCCAGCGCCAGTGTCGCTTCAGCGGCCCGGAGATTGGCACGCGCGGCGGCAATGTCCTCGGGACGCGGACCGTTCACCGCCTCCTCCATCGCCGCCCTGGTCTGCCTGACCCGCGCACTGGCCGCATTCAGCGCCAGCCGGGCGTCGTCCAGTTGTTGCTGCGAGGAGATCGCCCGCGCCGCCAGGTCCTTCTGCCGGCTGAACGTCGCCTCGGCATTCGCCAGCGATGCCTGCGCGGCGGCGTAGTTGGCGCGGGCCTGCGCGACCTGCTCCGGACGGGTGCCGGCCAGCAGCAGGTCCAACTGAGCCTTCGCCGCGTCACGGCGCGCCGCGGCCAGCGCTACCGCGCTTTGCAGCGTGGTGGGGTCCAGTTCCGCCACCACCTCGCCGCGATGCACGCGATCGCCTTCATGTTCCGGCATGGAGACAACCTTGCCCTCGGTTTCGAAGGACAGGTCCACCTGGCGAATTTCCACATTGCCGTACAGCACGCCCGGATCGGGCTTCGCGGCCAGCCGTTGCGCGACCAGCCAACCCACCCCGGCTGCAACCGCAAGCAGGACAATTCCGAGTACGAGGCGTCTCATCCGACAGGTCCGTGTTTCGGGCCACAAACTAGCCGCGGGGTCCGTGGCGATCTTGATCCAGGTCAACGTTGAAGATGCATACGCTGCCTTGACGGCAAAAACCCTACGGTGCAGTAGGTGCCGCCGTTTCTCGTTGGGAGTTTTCGGATGCGTCCTGTCCTTACCCGCCGGTCCTTCGGGGCCGCAGCGGCCGCTACGCTTGCCACCCCCTTCATCCGTCGTGCCGACGCCGCCAGTACGATCGAGCTGCGCTGCTCGCTCGACACCGCACCGTCGCACCCGCGCAACGTCGCATTTCGTGACTTCCTCGCCAAGATCGAGAAGGCCTCCGGCGGCGAAATCAAGACCAAGCTGTTCCAGAGCGGCTCGCTGTTCCCCGACCTGCACGTGGTGAAAGCCCTGGTGCAGGGCCAGGTGGAGATGTGCTGCCCCGGCACCTGGACCATCACCGGCTTCGTGCCCGACGCCGACTTCTCACAGTTGCCGGCGTTCTACGGCCAGACGATCGACATGGTGCACAAGGCCACCGACGGTTCGGCCGGCAAGTTCGTCAACAACGAAGTCGAGAAGAAGCTGCACATTGACGTGCTGGGCGGCTGGTTCGACCTGGGCTTCAACAACTGGTTCTCCACCAGCAAGCCGATGAACTCGCTGGCGGACCTGAAGGACATGAAGCTACGCAGCCCGGGCGGCGTGCTGAACTCCTGGCGGATCCGCTTCTTCGGCGGCATCCCCAACGTCACCGCCTGGCCTGACGTGCCGCTGGCGATGTCGCAGGGCACGTTCGACGGCCTGATCAGCACCGACGAAAGCGTCAACAGCGCCAAGCTGTTCGACAGCGGCATGCGCCACACCCTGCAGGATCATCAGGGCATGGGCCTGTATGTGCCGATGCTGAGCCGTACCTTCGCCAGCAAGATCGGTCCCAAGAAGGTCGAGATGATCAGGCAGATCTGGACCGAAAACCTGCCGACCTGGCGCGCCAACACCGCCAAGTCCCAGGCCCATGGGCTGGAGGCGCTGAAGAAGCACAACGTGCAGGTCGCCTACGTATCGCAGGAGGAGCGCGCCGCGGTCCGTAAGAAGATGCTGCCGGAACAGAAGAAGGCCGCGCATGACGCACACATGTCGCCGAAGCTGGCCGACCTCGTGATGGCGGATATCGGTGCCTGAAGCTGATACGGCGCGCGACGCCCTCGCGCGCTTCATGCGAGCCTGGGATTGGGTCGAGCGGACCATCGTCGGTCTGCTCGGCCTGGCCGCGATGATCATCGCGGCCATCCAGGTGTTCGGCCGCTATATCGACCCCGCCGAAGCGATCACCTGGGCCGAGGAAGTGATCGTCTATATCGTCGTCTGGGCGATCATGATCATCGGCAGCCAGTTGGTGCGCTTTGACGGGCATGTGCGACCCGACCTGGTGCTGCGCCTGTTGCCGCCATCCGTGCAGCGCTGGGTGGAGGTCTTCAACTGCCTGGTTGCGATCGTCTTCATGGGCGGGCTGGCGTATTACGGCAAGGAAGTGGTGGACACCGCGCTGCTGCTGTCACAGACCAGTTCTTCCGATCTGCAGTTTCCCATGTGGATCTACTACACCTCGCTGCCTGTGGGCGCCGGGCTGATGCTGGTGCGCTACGTGATCCGGCTCTTCCGCTACCTGCTCTATTTCGATCCGAAGACGATGTCGGTGGGCCACAACATCTCCCACGAGGCGCCGGCGGAACTCGCGGCGCGGCCGGTGGACTAGGATGCCAGGCCTGTCTCTGCGTGCGTTGCCGCCGGTTGGCGTATCCGGCGGTCGCGGTGCATCGCACCAACCGGTCCTGACTTCGATCGACGCGCGCCCGTACAGCGTCCTGGTCGGCGAAAGCCGGCTATCGACGTATTCTCGTACGTGCCATCGGCAAAGTCATGGATGCTCGGCCTTCCCCGACCAAGACGGGGAGCGATCCGACCAAGACGGTGAGGGATCCGACCTTGACGGGGAGCGATCCGCTCGTCACGGCCGTCGATCCGCCAAACGCGGCGCTGCGTGGCCGGCCAACGGTCGAACACCACACCTGGTGGTGTCGCACGAGTCTCCTCTCAACATCGCAACTGCTTAGGAACGGACAGCACGATGTGGACAGCCGGATTCCTGGTGCTGTTCTTTGGCCTGCTCGCCTCGGGTATGCCGATCTTCCTGGTGCTCGGCGCCTGCGCCGCGGTGCTGTACCACGTGTCGGGCCAGCCGATGATCGGCGCGGCCCAGAACATGATCGACAACCTGAACTCCAGCACGCTGATGTCGCTGCCGCTGTTCGTCATGGCCGCGGCCTTCATGCGGCGCGGCGGCGTGGCGCAGGCGCTGGTTGATCTCTCCGCCGCCTGGCTGGGCGGCATCAAGGGCTCGCTGGGCCTGGTCGCCGTGGTGTCCTGCGCCCTGTTCGCCGCGATCTCGGGATCATCCGTCGCCACCGCGCTGGCGATGGGCACCATCCTGCTGCCGGCGATGCTGGAACGCGGCTATCCGCGGTCCTTCGCGCTGGGCGTGCTGGGCGCGTCCGGCACCATCGGCGTGGTGATCCCGCCGTCGCTGGCGCTGATCCTGTACGGCATCGTCACCGAGCAATCGGTGCCGCGCCTGTTCCTGGCCGGCATCATCCCGGGCCTGCTGCAGGCCGGCGCGTTCTTCGTCTGGGTGCTGTGGTACGCGCGGCACAAGAACTTCCCCGCAGAACCGAAGATGGCGTTCAGCCGCCGCCTGTGGGTCACCGCACGCGCAATGCCGGCGATGGCCGTGCCGATCGTGGTGCTGGTGGGCATCTATGGCGGCTTCATGACCGTCACGGAATCCGCGGCACTTGCAGCGGTGACGGCGCTGGTCGTCAGCGTGTTCGTCTATCGCGGCTTCCCCGTTCACCGCACGTTGACCGTCATCGCCGAGGCACTGTCCAGCGCCGGCGTCATCATGCTGATCATCGCCACCGCGCTGGTGTTCGGCCACTGGATGACCGGCTCCGGCATTCCCGCGCAACTGGTGCAGTACGCCGCCAAGGCCGGCTTCAGCACCTGGGAATTCCTGCTGATGATCAACATCCTGCTGTTGATCATCGGCTGCTTCCTGGAAGTGGTCAGCACGCTGCTGCTGGTGATGCCGATCCTGGCGCCGGTGCTGATGCCGCTGGGCGTCGATCCGGTGCACTTCGGCATCATCTTCACCCACAACATGGAAGTGGGCCTGGTGCATCCGCCGGTGGGCCTGAACCTCTACGTGCTGTCCACCATCTCCGACGCGCCGATCGGCGAGGTGATCCGCGGCATCGCGCCGTTCCTGGTGATCCTGCTGATCGTGCTGGCGCTGATCACCTACTGGCCGGCCATGACGCTGTGGCTGCCGGACCTGGTGTTCGGCAAGGCCGGCTGACCCACGACTGGCCGTACAGGGCTCGCCGCGCCATAGTGCGCGGCGAGTGAATTCGGGATGGAGCGGACCATGTCTGTCGAGAAGCAGGCCTACCGCGAGGCAATGGCTCGCCTCGGCGCGGCGGTGAACGTGATCACCACGGACGGCCCCGGCGGGCGTGCCGGCTTCACGGCGTCAGCGGTGTGCAGCGTAACCGATACGCCACCGACGCTGCTGGTGTGCGCCAATCGCACCAACGATTCCTATCCGGCGATGAAGCAGAATGCGGTGCTGTGCGTGAACACGCTGGCCAGCGCGCATGAGGAACTGTCGCCGGTGTTCGCCGGCATGACCAGCCACACGATGGAAGCGCGATTCGAGGGGGCGACCTGGCACAAGCTGGTCACCGGCGCGCCGGTGCTGGATGGCGCTCTGGTGGCGTTCGACTGCCGCATCAGACAGATCGTGGAGGTCGGTACCCACGACATTTTCATCTGCGATGTGGAGGACGTGGAAGTCGGCACGGTGCACGAGGGGTTGATCTATTACGCGCGGGGCTACCACCGCGTGGTGCACAACGGATAGGAGCGAGGTCGGCGGCATCGCCTGCCACGCCAGGCCTGCGCAGTCCTGATTCCCCTCCGCCGGCCTGGATCAGCGATCGTCGCCTGAACGTACAACGCCTTGCCGGACGGAGCGATGACGTTACAGCAGAGCGGACACGCACTGCCCCTACCGTCACAGCAGCGAGGACAAACACCGCCCTGCCGTTACCGCAGCACGGACAAGCACCGCCCTCCCGAGTCATGGCCGGGCCTGACCCGGCCATCTACCCCCGTCCACGCGGGTTCCGTTCATCCCGACCCGATCGTTCCGGTGTCGATGGCCGGGTCAAGCCCGGCCATGACGTGAGGGAGTGGTGTCGGCCTGTCCATCTCCACACCCAAGGGGGCGCAGCCCTACCCCACGCCTCCGTCAAGACGCCGCCACAGGCCGCGAGCCCGCGGCAACGTGGCGGGTCGCGTCAGTGCCACGCCGGCTCGCGCCAGGCCGCCGCGGGATCCAGCGGAAACACCGGTCGCGGCAGGCGCCGCCAGGTGAAGTTGCCCAGCACCGGGCTTGTCAGGCCCGGCGTATCCACCTCGAACACCTGCGCCGGCGGAAAGAACTCGTCGAACCCGGCACGGAAATGGCCTCGGCTCTTCACCACCACACAGCGCGCCGCGGCGATGTCGATGCCGAACATTTCCAGCATCACCGGCTCCGCCAACTGGCGCCGCAGGCTGCCCACCACCACGCGCAGCCCGGAGCCATCCAGCCGCAGCAGTGCCGACGGCCCCAGGTTGAAGCGCTTGCCCGCCAGGATGCCGCGCCGGCCCACACCCTCCCCGTCGCTGAGCTTCTGCACCACCGCGCTGGCCTCGAAACGTTTGGAGAACGTGCTCTCCACCCGGTTGAACACCGCGTTCAGCCGTTTGTTTTCGCCGAGCGCATGCAGCTCGGCTGCCAGCTCGGGATCGACGAGCACGCCCAGCACCACGCCGGGGACGCGCGCCTCATGCAGCGCACGCAGCAGCCAGGTGGTGTTGCCGCGCCCGCCGCCGCCGGGATTGTCGGCAGAGTCACTGAAAATCACCGGCGGATCGGAGCCGTCGGCCGCCCGCTGCGCCAGCGCCACGGCTTCGCGCACCGACAGCAGCCGGCGCGTGTGTCGTTCCCGGTCCGCCCAGGCTTGGCGGGCAATCGTCAGCGCGGTCTGCCGAGCGGCGTTGCGGCCGTCGCCGCTGTCGTCCGCGCGGGCCGTTACGGTGATGGTCATGCCGCATTTCGGCAGGTCGCTGAACACGAAGCCGCCCGCCACCGACACGTTCAGCACCGGCCCGCCAGTCATCGTCTGCCCCCGGTGGATCAGGTCCGCATACGGTCCCTCGGCGGTCAGCAGCGTCACCGTGGGCGGAGTCAGCGGCAGACGAATGAACGCCTTTTCCGTGCGCATGCCGCCCAGCATCGCCCGCAGCAGGTCGGCGGCTTCCGCGGCACGCTCGCGCTGATCGACATGCGGGTTCGTGCGGTACACCACCAGCGCGTCGCAGGCATCCACCAGCCGCCCGGACACGTTGCAGTGCAGGTCGTGCGACACCACGACCGGCACGGCCGGCCCGACGATCTGGCGCACCAGCGCGACCAGCGTGCCGTCGGTGTCTTCATCGCCGGTGGCCGAGGACGCGCCGTGGCTGGGGATATACACCGCATCCACCGGCAGCGCGGCCACGAGGCCGATGCGCACGCGGTCGCAGATTTCCAGAAACAATCCCTGCTCGATCGGCCCGCCCGGCGGCGCCGCGGCGATCAAGATCGGCACCGGCGTCCACGGTCCACCCGTATCCATGCGCGCGTAAAAGCCCGGCAGTTCCGATGGCAGGTGGCTGACCGCGCGCGCCAGGCGGGAAATGGAGTCTCCCTCCTCCCAGCATTGGGCGTCGAAGTCCTCGCGCGTTGTCGGCGGCGCGAACGCATTGGCCTCCAGATGCAGGCCCAGAATTGCTACCCTTGGTGCTCGCATCACCGCCCACTCCGGTTGCCGCTGCTGCGGGTCCGTATAGACTGGCGGGCATGGACGCTCCACCCGCCGCCCCCCGCATGAGCACGGTCGAGTTGCTGGCGCGCCTGGTCGCCTTCGACACGACCAGTCGCAACTCCAACCTGCCGCTGATGGACTTCATCCGCAGCTATCTCGACGCGCACGGCGTTGGGTACCGGATCAGCACCGACGCCTCCGGGCAGAAGGCGAACATTCACGCCATCATCGGGCCTCAGGCGCCCGGTGGCGTGGCCCTGTCCGGCCATGTCGATACCGTTCCGGTTGACGGCCAGGCCTGGAGCAGCGACCCGTTCGCGCTGCGCCGCGCCGAGGGCCGGCTGTATGCGCGCGGCGCCTGCGACATGAAGGGCTTCGTTGCCTCCTGCCTCGCCGCGGTGCCGGACTTTCTGGCCCGCAAGCCGGCGCGGCCGTTACACCTGTTCATCAGCTATGACGAGGAAGTCGGCTGCCAGGGCGCGGAACGGCTGATCGTCGATCTCGAGGAATCCGGGCTGAAGCCGACGCTGTGCCTGGTGGGCGAGCCTTCGGGCATGAAGCCGATCCTGGCGCACAAGGGAAAGCTGAACCTGCTGGTGCGGGTGCGCGGCCTGCCGGGCCATTCCAGCGAGCCGGCCAAGGGGGTGAACGCGGTGCAGGCCGCCGGCGAGGCGATCGCCTGGGTCGCGGCCGAGGCACGCCGGCTGGCCAACGAGGGCCCGTTCGAGGACGGGTTCGATCCGCCGCACACCACGATCCATGTCGGCACGATGCGCGGCGGCACGACGCTGAACATCATCCCCGAGGATGCGGAATTCTACATGGAATGGCGCAACATCCCCGGTGATGATCCGGAACGCCACGTGGCCCGTATGCAGCAATACATCGCAACGCATATCGAGCCGGCAATGCGCGCCGTTCATCCGGATTGCGGCTTCCGGTACGAGGTGACCACGCGCATGCCCGGCCTGGCGCTCAGTCCCGATCACGAATTGACCGCGGTCGTGAAGCAACTGACCGGTTCGAACGCCACCGGCAAGGTCAGCTACGGCACGGAAGGCGGGTTCTACCAGAACGCCGGCATCGCCACGATCGTTTGTGGCCCGGGCCATATCGCCCAGGCGCACCAGCCGGACGAGTTCGTGGCACAGGAACAACTGGATGCCTGCGACGCATTCATCCGCCGCCTGGCGGACCGGTTGCTGATGTAGGGCGGGAGACTTTCGGATGGGCCGGTCAGTCCAGTCGTCGCTGCCGCAGTTCGAGGTGCAACTGGCCGCGCCTGCGATCGACGACTGGATTCCCGGCAACACCGGCATCCCCGGCTTCATCACCCGCGAGTCCGGCACGCCCGGCCCGCATGTCGCCCTGCTGGGCCTTTCGCATGGCAACGAGATCGCCGGCGCCATCGTGCTGGACCGGCTGTTGCGCGCGGGGCTGGTGCCGCAGCGCGGACGGCTCACGTTCGGCTTCGTCAACCTGGCGGCGTTTGCCCGGTTCGATCCGCGCCACCCCACCCTGTCGCGTTTCGTCGATGAGGACCTGAACCGGGTCTGGGATACCGCGGTGCTGGAGGGGCCACGCTCTTCCTGTGAGCTGGAGCGGGCGCGGGAGATCCGGCCGCTGATCGACACAGTGGATGTGCTGCTGGACCTGCACTCCATGCTGTGGCCGTCCGAGCCTCTGATGCTGTGCGGTTGTTCCGCCAAGGGGCGGGCTCTGGCGCGGGGCATCGGCATGCCGTCGCTGGTGGTGGCGGATCACGGTCATGTGACCGGCAAGCGGATCATCGACTACGACCGCTTCGTCTCCCCGGCGACCGGGGCCCGCGCGAATCTGGTGGAGGCCGGCCAGCATTGGCAGCAGGGCACGGTGGACATGATGCTGTCCTGTATTGCCGCCCTGTTGCGCCACCTGGAGGTGGCGGATCACCCGGCCCTGCCCGCTCCGTCCCGTGTCGCGCCGCAGCGCGTGGCCGAAGTCACCTCGGTGGTGACCGCCGCCACCGGCGGGTTTTGCTTTGTCCAGCCCTGGCACGGCGGTGAGGTGGTGGTTCGGCGCAATACGCTGATCGCGCTGGACGGAACGACGGAGATTCGCACGCCCTATGACCGGTGCATGCTGGTAATGCCGAGCCTGCGGCCGAGCCGCGGGCATACGGCGGTGCGGCTGGCGCGGTTCGTGGGCTGACGCGACCACTGCCAGGCTGCCATCGGCGGCTCGGGTGTTCGCCCGCAATCACAGTGCAGGCCGGTCAGTCGCCGGTCTGTTTCGCGCGGGACCGCGCCGCCCGCAGGATGTTCCGATAGGTACCGTCGAAGACGGTGTTGGTCGAGGACGTCCAGGCCGACGATTTCCCCAGCGTCTCCCGGCTGGCATGGATGCGACGGCCGCGCAGTTCGCGTTCGGCCGCTTCCGCTTCGTTCATCGGCACCAGTTCGAAAGCGGCGTCCAGGGGCAGGAACAGCATCTGCATGAAGGGCTCGCCCGGGCGGAAGATGTGCGTGCAGCCCTCGGGCGGCGCCTTGAACACCACGAAAGAGATCATCGGCCACCAACTGGTGCGCAGCAGCGCCGGCACCGCAATCGGCACGTCGTCCGTGGTGGAGGTGTATAGCCGCGGGTGCGGTTCGGCCCGCACCGCCATATCCTCGGCGACCTGCAGATCGAGCAGAAGCTGATAGGTATAGTAGTTCTCGCCGAAGGTGCGGAACGGCGGCCAGTTGATGCCGGTGTCCGGATCGGGGCCGAAATCGCCGTCGAGCACCACCTGACCGTCACGCCTGGTGACGTGCAGTTCGTTGTCGAACGGATAGAACAACTCGATTCCGTACTGCGCCGCTTCGACGAAGGGCATGCAGTGCCAGGCATACTCGTGCGAACCGTCGCGGCGCGGGGCCAACTCGCCGGCCCAGCCGGGCACCTCCAGTCGCGTGCGCCGCGGGGCGAGACGCGGCTCGAACAGGCGATACTTCACGGTATGCATGAGCAAAGCTCCGGCGCGGGACCGTTGCGGTAGCTGGCGTTTCGGCCAACGCCCGGCCCCGCCCGTCGGTTCCGTCGGGCCAGGCCAAGCGGCAGCCGGACCGGCCGTCAGGCCGGATCGTCGCCAACCCGCACCAGCAGTTTGCCGAAATTGCGGCCGGTGAGGATTCCGGCCAGCGCGTCCGGTGCCTGCTCCAGCCCGCCGACCACGTCCTCGCGATAGTGCAGGCTGCCGTCCGCCACCCAGGGCGCGCCCAGCCGGCGCCATTCCACCAGCCGCTCCGGCCGGTCGGACACGATGAAGCCCTGGATCAGCACGCGCTTGCCCACCACGAACCCCAGGTTCGGGCCGGGCGGCAGGTCCTGGGCGTTGTACTGCGAGACCATGCCGCACATCGCCACACGGGAGAACGGGTTGAGCAGATCGAATACCGCGGCCTGCACCCGGCCGCCGACATTCTCGAAATACGCGTCGATGCCCTTGGGACAGGCGGCGGCCAGTTCGCTTTCCAGGTCCAGCGACCGGTGGTCGATGCAGTCATCGAAGCCCAGGCTGTCCTGCACCCACAGGCATTTCTCCGCCCCGCCGGCGATCCCGATCACCCGCGCACCCGCCCGTTTCGCAAGCTGCCCCGCAACCGAGCCGACGGCACCGGACGCGGCTGACACCACCACCGTCTCGCCGGGTTGCGGCTTGCAGATCTCGCTGATGCCCGCATATGCGGTGGCGCCGGGCATGCCAAGCACGCCGAGATAGGCCGAGAGTGGCGCACCGTGGTGGGGTACCTTCACCAGCCGCTCGCCTGGCGTCACCAGATGCGTCGCCCAGCCGCGTGCCCCGACGGCGATATCGCCCGGCGCGAAGTCGGGATGCGCCGAGGAGACCACCTGCCCCACCGTCTCGCCGGTCATGATCTCGCCGATCTGGATGGCGACGGCGTAGGTCTGCTCCTCCCGCAGGCGACCGCGCATGTAGGGGTCGATCGACAGGAAGATGGTGCGCGTCAGCACCTCGCCAGCGGCCGGCTGCGGCAGCGCCTCCTCCCGCAGTTCGAAGTCATCGCGGCTCGGCTCGCCCGAGGGACGCCGCTTCAGTACCCAGCAGCGGCGGTGTGTCGTGGCTTGGGTCATGGATGCCTCCGGCTCATGTTGGCCGCATAGTGGCGCAAGCGACGGCGGAGGCACAGGGGGGGCGGCGCCTGCCCCGGATGCTCCCCCTCGCCCTGCGGGAGCGGCTTGGCGGGGAGAGCGGCATCCGAGGCTCCCAGTCGCGGAGTCCGTCACGTCCCCTCCCCTCCCGCAAGGGGACGTGGAGGGTATGGCGACTTTCTCCAGCGCAGTGGCATGACCGGCAATCCGCCAATTGGCGTGACGGCTGGGCCTGCGACGCCTTTTACGACGCCGCCGCACGGGTATGGTCGCCCGGCAACAGCAGGAGCGCCGGCATGACCCTCCCTCTCGGCCCGGAAGTGGATGCCACGCCGCGGCCCCTGCCCGCGCGCGTCCCCATCCGCGGCAACTACGCGGTGCTGGAGCCGCTGCACCGGCGCCATGCCGCAGACCTGTGGCGGGTCGCGCAGGGCGCGGACGAGAGCTGGGCCTACATGGGCTACGGCCCGTTCGCTTCCGCCGAGGCCATGGCGCGCTTCGTCGCCGACGCGGCCGCGACCCACGACCCGATGATGTGGGCGGTGCGGCCGGTGACCACCGGCGTGGTGTCGGGCTGGCTGGCGTTACTGGATATCCAGCCGAAGCATGCCGCGATCGAGTTGGGCAGCATCTGGTTCGCCCCGGTGATGCAGCGCACCCGCGCCGCCACCGAGTTGATGTTCCTGCTGCTGCGCCTCGCCGCGGACGATCTGGGCTACCGACGCCTTGTCTGGAAATGCAATGCCCTGAACGAACCATCGCGACGCGCGGCCGAACGGCTGGGCTTCACCTATGAAGGCCGCCACCGGATGCACATGGTGGTGAAGGGACGCCAGCGGGAAACCGACTGGTACAGCATCGTCGGCGATGAGTGGCCGCGCTGCCGCGATGCGATGCTGGCCTGGCTCGATCCTGGCAACTTTGCCCCGGACGGAACGGCCCGGCGCAGCCTGGCCGAACTGCGCAACCCGTGAAAGGACAGGCAGCGGCTGCGCTGCCGGCTCACCCCCCGGAAGCGCCGCCGGTCTGCGAGGCGGGGGCCTCCGGCGCGCGGAGCCGACGGCTGACGCCGTAGCCGCCAACGGCCATGGCCAGCCTGTTCAGCGTGTCCCGGCCCGCCAGGAGCACGGCCGAACGACCGCAGTCGCCCGGGCCGTCGCTGGTGCGCCGGCCGGCCCAGCCCACCCGGTAAATCCGGTCCGGCCGAGGCGAACGGGACTCGATGACCAGGCTGCCGCCGAACCGCTGCATCACGGCAAGGTCCAGAACGCAGTCCGGAAGGCCGTGGCGCGCGGCGCTGATTTGCGGCGGTGGGTCGTAGGCCAGCGGCTGATGCGGATCGAAGGTCAGGATGTCGCCAATCTGCGGTCCGAGTTCAGCGGCGCTTTGCACCAACCGGATGACACCGCCGAGTCCCACCAGCACAACCAGGATCACCAGCACGGCTATCGGCAGCCGATCCCACGTTTCGTGACGATGTCCAGCACGCATCGTGTCCGGCTCTCCAGCGTCGTCCGCGCGCATGCGACTGCCGAAGCGGGGGCGAACATCGCGGACGGAAAAAAATGGCGGCGCACAGCGCCGCCAAGTTTGGGGAGGAGTCCAAGAGAGGAGCGGGACGAGACCAGCTCGTCTGCTTCTCGAGACACACCATGCCGGTTCGCTTTCGAATTCGGCATTGATCTAGATCAAAGCAAAAGCTTTTTTTCTACCCAGCCGCCGCCGAAATCCGGGCGAGCGCCTCCTCACGCCCCAGCGCCGCGAGCGTGAGATCGATGCCGGGGCTGGCCGTGCGGCCCGTCAGGGCGGCGCGCAGCGGCTGGGCCACCTGGCCGAGCTTGCGGCCGGAGGCTTCGGCGAAGGCGCGCAGGGCGGCTTCGGTGGCGGACGGCGAGAAGTCCGTGGCGGCCAGACGTTCACCCAGGTCGCGCAGCATCAGTCGGGCTTCGGGGGTCAGTAGCGCGGCGGCCTTCGGTTCCATCGGCAGTGGCAGGGGATGGGCGAGGAACGCGGCGGCGTCGGCCAGCTCGACCAGTGTCTTGGCGCGTTCCTTCAGCGCCGGGATCAGCGCGCGGATGCGGGCGGCGGCGATGCCGCCCAGTGCCAGTTCCGGCCGGTGGGCGAGTTGGTCCAGCACGTCGCGGGTCAGGCGCTCGTCATCAGCCTTGCGGATGTACACGCCGTTCATGTGGAGCAGCTTCGGATAGTCCATGCGGCTGGGGGCGCGGCCGACATCGGACATTTCGAACAGGCGGATGGCTTCGTCGCGGTCCAGCACCTCGATGTCGCCATGACCCCAGCCGAGTTGCAGCAGGTAGTTGCACAGCGCTTCCGGCAGGTAGCCCTGCTCGCGGAACTCCAGGGCGAACTGGGCACCGTGGCGCTTGGACAGCTTGGCGCCATCGGGGCCGTGGATCAGCGGCAGGTGGGCGAAGCGCGGAATATCCCAGCCCAGCGCGCGGTAGATCTGCACCTGGCGAAAGGTGTTGGTCAGGTGGTCGTCGCCGCGGATCACATGGGTGATCTGCATGTCGTGGTCATCGACCACCACCGAGTGGTTGTAGGTCGGCGTGCCGTCGGCGCGCAGGATGATCATGTCGTCCAGTTCGCTGTTGGCGACGCGGACGCTGCCCTGCACCAGGTCGTCCACCACGGTCTCGCCCTCACGCGGGGCCTTCAGGCGGATCACCGGCTGCACGCCGGGCGGCGCCTCGGACGGGTCGCGGTCGCGCCAGCGGCCGTCATAGCGCCAGACGCGCCCCTCCTTGCGTGCCTTGTCGCGTTCGGCGGCCAGTTCCTCGGGCGTGGCGTAGCAGTGATAGGCGTGGCCGGCGGCCAGCAACTGCCGAGCCACCTCGGCATGGCGGGCGATGCGGGTGTGCTGGAACACCGGGGGCTGGTCGCGGGTCAGCGCCAGCCAGTCCAGGCTGTCCAGGATGCCCTGGGTGGCGGCGTCCGTGCTGCGCGCGCGGTCGGTGTCCTCGATGCGCAGCAGGAATTCGCCGCCGTGGTGCCGGGCGAACAGGTAGTTGAACAGCGCGGTGCGCACGCCGCCAATATGCAGCGGGCCGGTGGGGCTGGGGGCGAAACGGGTGCGGACCGGTGCGACCGGCTGGGGGGATGATCCGTCGGGCATGGCGCTGCATGTAGAGCGGATTGGGGCGGACGAAAACCGGCAAGGCGCGGCGCCGCCCTGCCCCGCTCAGCCAACCCGTCGGGCGGCCCAGTGCCGGACGGCCCAGTGCCGGGCGGCCCAGTGCCGGGCGGCCCAGTGCCGGCGGCCCAGTGCCGGCGGCCCAGTGTCGGGTGGCCCAGTGCCGCGTGGCCCAGTGCCGGGCGGCCCGAAACACCGGCGTCCGGCTTTCGACGGCGAACGTTCGGGTCATTCTCGTGTCAGCCGCATGCGCGGGGAAGTTCGGACAAAACCCGGCAGGCGGCCCGCATGTCCGACCGGGCGCGGCCGTCCCGCCATGGAGGCCGCACCGCCTATCGCGACGCCGAGGCCTCCGTGCCAGGGCCGGCACCCGCGACCCGCTCCCCCGGGACAAGATCGCGTCGCATCAGTGCGACCGGCTTGCCATCGTGCTGCACCGTTTCCGCCGTCCGCCATCCCAGGCGGGCATAGATGCGTTCGGCCGTGTTCGTATAGAGCCACAACGTCGCAATGGAACCCGCCCTTGCCTGTGCCTCGACCGCGACGACCAGCCGGCCAGCATAGCCGCGTCCGCGGGCATGGGGCACCACGAACACGCTGGCCAGCCAGGGCGTCAGGTCCGGCCGCTCCTCCAGATCCTGCTCGGTCAGGCTGGCCGTGCCGACCGGTTCGCCGTCCACCAGCAATACCAGCGTCTGCGGAATCCGGCACGCCACCGCCGCTGTACGCTGTGCGCTTTCCAGCACCTGCTCGAAGCCCCGGCCTTCGTCACGCGCGAACGCCTCCCACCGCCAACGCGCGATCAGCGGCACCAGGTCCGGGCGCTCCGACGTGGAAACGATCTTGCTCGTCACTGGCCTCCTCCCCGTCCCACACCACCTGCTCTCGCATGCGAGGCCCCTGATGGGAAGCGCCTGTCGCCGCACCCGTCGTCGGGGACGCGGATTCACCGGCTGTAGAGGCCTGCACTCTACGATGCGCGCATGCAGATCGCGCTCGCCGTCCGCCTGACCCACGCCGCGCCGCGCCCGCTCGCCTGGCTGCGGGCGCAACTGGAGGCAGAGCGCGACCGATTCCCGATCTGGCTGCCGGTGTTCATGGGCGTCGGCGTGCTCACCTATTTCTCACTGCGCACCGAGCCGCCGCCCTGGCTTGGCGTCGCCCTGCTCGTTCCGACGTTTCTTGCCTGGACCGGACTGCGGCACCGTCCAACATTGCGGCTGCTTCTGCCGCCACTGATCGCCGCATCGCTGGGCTTCGCCGCCAGCCAGTTTGCCACCGCCCGCGCGCCACCGCTGGCAACCGGCCTGCCCCGACATGCCACCATCGTGACCGGCAAGGTCGAAGCCGTGGAGATCCTGCCGCGCGGCCGACGCATCACGCTGGCGGGCGCGCGATTGGGTCCCGACGCGCCACCGCTGACCCGGCTGATCCGCCTGCATCTGCGCGCTAGCGATACCACCCGCCTGCGCGCCGGCGATACCGTCCGGGTCCGGGCCATGGTTCGCCCGCCGCCAGCACCGGCCTACCCCGGCGCCTGGGACTTGCAGCGTGGCGAGTTTTTCGATGGCTATGCCGGCGGCGGATACGCCCTGGGCCCGTCGCAGCGTCTGGCCCGCATGCCGCCGACCGGCCTGATGGGGCTGGTGCAACGACTGCGTGAATCCATTCGGGCCCATATCCTGGCGGCCATTCCCGGACCGGCGGGCAGCATCGCCGTAACGCTGCTGACCGGTGCCGCGCGTGGCATTCCCGCGGCGGATCACGAGGCTTTCCGGGCTTCGGGCCTGGCGCACCTGCTGGCGGTGGCCGGGCTGCATATCGGCATCGTCATGGGCTTCACGATGGGGGTGACCCGCCTGCTGCTGGCGCTGTCCGAGCATGCCAGCCTGTTCTGGCCCACCCGGCAGATCGCCGCAGTCGCCGCCCTGCTGGCCGGTGCCGGGTACATGGTGCTGACCGGCATGCACGTGCCGATCGTGCGCAGCTTCTGCATGGCTGCATTGTTCACGCTCGCCCTGTTGTGCGGCCGCCGGCCGGCGTCGCTACGCGGCTTGGCGGTGGCCGGTGTCGCGCTGCTGCTGATTGAGCCACAGGAGCTGCCGAACGCCTCGCTGCAGATGAGCTTCTCGGCCGTGCTGGCGCTGATCTCCGGCTATGAAACGCTGCGGCCGTGGCTGCGGCGGCTGCCTGGCAAGAGCTGGCCGCGACGGTTCGGCGCCTATCTGCTGGCGCTGGCGCTGACCAGCGTGCTGGCCGGCACGGCGTCGATGCCGTTCGGCGCCTACCACTTCGGGCGCATTCAGCTTTACTTCGTACTGGCCAACATGGCGGCGGTGCCGCTGACCGCACTGCTGGTGATGCCGGTCGGCATGGTGTCGCTGCTGCTGATGCCGGTGGGGCTTGACTGGCTGACCCTGCCGCCCATGGGCTGGGGCATTCGCGCGGTCCTGCTGATCGCCCGCACCGTCGCCTCCTGGCCGGACGCGACGGTGCCTGTGCCGCACATGCCCTCCTGGGGTCTCGCGCTACTGGCATTCGGGCTGGCCTGGCTGGGGATCTGGCGCGGCCGGCTGCGGCTGTTCGGCGTTGCCGCCATCGCCGTCGGCGTGATCTCACCGATGGTGTACCGGCCGCCCGACCTGCTGGTGTCGCCCACGGCCCGGCTGATCGCGGTGCGCACGCCGGCCGGAATCTTCATGCAGCGGCACCACGGCGGTTCCGGCTTCATCCGCTATTCCTGGCTGCATTTCTGGGCGGCGGCGGACGCCCGGCCGATCCCGGCGCGGGGTGAGGCCGCGGGCGGAGCGATCGCCTGCGGGCCCGCAAGCTGCCTGATACGGCCGCGCCCGCAGCAGCGCGCCGTCCTGCTGGTGCGCCAGGCGGTGCGGCAGAAAACCTGCGCCGGCATCGCGGTGATCGTGTCGGCGGAACCGGCGCGCCACCTGTGCCCGCATCCCTGGCCGAAACTGGTGGACCGCTTCACCGTGTGGCGCTACGGCGCGACAGCGATCTGGCTGGGCGAAACACAAGCCCGCGTGCTGACCGACCGGGCCGAGCGCGGAGCCCGCCCGTGGGTGCCGCCGCCGCCACGATCGCGACACCGCCATCACCCCGCGCCGGCCCTGCCGGCGGCCAAGGTCGATGGGGCGCAATAGGCGACGGACGCGGCAGATGGCCGGGAAGTGCCCCTTCGCCTGTCACCATTTCTTCTCCGTCAGGCGCGAACGGCCTGCCTCCCGCTGCGTTGCGCATCCAGCCACCAGCATGGGAGCAAGGCCAATGTTCTTTCACCGCAAGGAGACCATGATCCCGGTCGATGTGCGCAACCCCGACCCACGCTTCGGGCAGTGCCTGCTCGAGCAGTTCGGCGGCGCCACCGGCGAGCTGACCGCCGCGCTTACCTACTGGGTGCAGTCGTTCCACGTGACCGATCCGGCGATCCGCGACATGCTGCAGGACATCGCCATCGAGGAATTCAGCCACCTGGAAATGGTGGGCAAGATGATCGAGCAGCACACCGGCAAGCTCGACCAGACCGATGTGTACGCCGCGCCGCTGTTCCGCATTCGCGGCATGGGACCGCACCTGGTGGACAGCCAGGGCAATGCCTGGAGTGCCAACTATGTGAATGAAGGCGGCAACGTCGTACGCGACCTGCGCGCCGACATCGCCGCCGAAGCGGGGGCGCGGCAGACCTACGAGTCCCTCATCAAGATGAGCACCGACGAGGGCACCACCAAGGCGCTGCATCACCTGCTGACCCGCGAGATCACCCATGCCGGCATGTTCATGGCGGCGCTGGAGCGCATGGGCAAGCTGACCGACCCGATGTTCGGCACCATCCAGCCGGACGAGACCGTCGATCTGGTGTTCGACCTGTCGAAGGGCGACGACCACCGCGGCCCGTGGAACCGCGAGCCGAAGTTCCGCTACGTCGAGGATCCGAAGCCCTCGGGCAAGATTCCGCCCTCGCCGAACAACCCGGACGACGAGAAGACGCTGCCGCTGGCGGCCGAGTAGCACGCTGATGCTGCTCCCCTCCCGTGTATCGCGGGAGGGGGCCGGTACGGTGGGCCGGAGCGTTGCCTATCCTGGAAGAGGGATCGCCGCGGCCGACCGCCGCTATCGCAGTCGGACCGCCGCTATCGCGCAGTCAGTCGGTACCGCGGCGGAGGCGCGGCGGTGCGGACACGGCACTGCGGCGCTCCTGCAAGCGGCGGAACAGCGCGAGCTGGCCCGTTGTCGTTTCCCCCCAGTCGAAGCGTTCGGCGTAGGCACGGGTCTCACGCCGATCCGGCAGCGTGGCAAACAGCCGGCGCACCCCCTCGGCGATTCCGTCCGGCGTGTTGGGTTCGGCGATCACACCCGCGGCGGGCTCCTGCACCACCTCGGGATTGCCCCAGATATTGCTGGCAACGACCGGCGTTCCACAGGCCATCGATTCCAGCAGCACGTTTGCCCAGCCCTCGCGTGAGGAAGCCAGCACCATCGCATCCGCCGCGCCGTAGATCGCGGGCAGTTCCGCGTGCGGCCGGGCGCCGAGCAGCCGGACGCGGTCCTGCACGCCCAGCCGCGTGGCGAGTGCTTCGAGTCGCGCGCGCTCCGGCCCCTCGCCGGCGATCAGCAGCTCGAAATCCGGAAGTTGCCGGAGCGCCTCGATGGTGCGGTGGTGGCCCTTGCGCTCGATCAGATAGCCGACCGACAGCAGGGTCGGCCGCGTCAACCCCAGCGCCCGCCGCGCCGCCGCGCGGTCCTCGGGCGGGCAAAACAGCGTGGTATCCACCCCGTTGCGCAGGACGGTCACTTTGTCGTCCGGCGCACCCAGCTCCACCAGCACCGTTTTCAGTGCCGCACTGACCGCGACCAGCGCCGCGGCGTCGGCAATGGCGCGGCGGATCAGCAGCCGTGGGATACGGTAGGCCGGGATCAGGTTCACGTCGGTGCCACGCGCGGTGACCGAGACAGGCAACCCGAACCGGCGTCCCAGCCAGACCGCGGCGATGCCGTCGGGGTACACGTAGTGCGCATCGATCGCGTCGAAGGGCGGGCGCTGCGCCAACAGGCGCTGCAGCACCGGCACCAGGGCCGCATACAGAAGGAACGGCGCGGCCGACATGCCGACGCGAGGAATGACCGGATAGCGCGGATGGTGCACCACCAGGCCATGACGCTCCTCCCGTGCGGGAGCGCGCGCGTTGACCGCCCAGGCGCCGAAGCGCGGGTGAGCGCTCGGGAACCAGGGCACGGGCGCGACCACTTCGCTGGTCGCCTGGCCGCTGGCGACCAACTGCCGCAGCCGGTTCTCCACGAACACGCCGTGGTTCGGCCGAGCACTGTTGGGATACAGTGTTGAAAACGTCAGCAGCCGCAGCGGCGCCATTGCGTTCCTTCCTACCCCGGCGCCGCCCGTTCAGCGGCGGTCATGCCCCCTTGGTCAGCCGGGTCAGCAGCTTCTGCGCCTCGGTCTTCTCGGTGAAGTTGCCCTGTGCAGACACGACGGCTTTCAGCACCTCGATGGCATCGCCCTTGTTGCCGGTATCATTCAGTGCGACGGCATAGTGATAGAGAATGCGCGGATCATTGTGCCCCTGGGCGCTGGCCTGGCGCAGCAGCGCGACCCCGGTCTTGGGCTTGCCGGAGGTAACCAGGATCCAGCCCAGCGTGTCCGCCGTCTGCGCACTGGGGGCCAGCGTGTAGGCCTGGCGCGCCAAGTCCAGGGCGCGGCTGTCCTTCTGCTGCTGGTACACCCAGGCGAGATTGTTCAGCGCCACCGGGTCGTGCGGCTTCTTGGCCAGGATGGCTTGCAGGTTCTTCACCGCGGCATCCATCTGCCCGGCGGTGATCTGCATCTCGGCCAGTTGCTCGCGCACGGCAAGATCGTCGGGATGCTGCGTCGTCCAGTCCTGCAGCGTCTTGATGGCCGCATCCTTGCGGCCGAGGCGCACCTGTGCGCCGGCCAGCCGCATCACCAGCATCGGGGACGGCGACGCCTTCTCGGCGTCGGCGTAGGCCTTCATCGCGTCGTCCGGACGGTTTGCGGCCAGATAGATGTCCCCCTTCAGAGCCAGGGCGGGCACGAACGCCGCGTTCTGCGACTGAAGCTGCTCGGCCGTGGCCAGAGCCGTCTGCAACCCTTTGTCCTTCAGGTCGATCATCGCGTAGTCCTGGAAGAACTGGTAGTTGTGCGGCGATACGGAAAAACCGGCTTCCACGACATTGCGCGCCTGCTGGTAGTTGCCGTCATCCACCAGCAGCTTGATCAATCGCTGCCGAACGCCATCCAACCGCGGGTCCGCCTGAAGAATATCGGTATAGGTCGCGATCGCCTTGTCCTTCTCGCCCAGTGCGAGCTGTGCCGCCACCTTGAGGCCCATGATCGGCAGGCTGGTGGCTTCCGCGTCCTTCTGCGCGTTGACCAGCTCGATCGCCTTCTGCGGCTTGTTGTCGCGGATGTAGAGCTTGCCCAGGCTGGCCGTCAGACGGGAATTCTTCGGTTCGGCGGCGTGCGCCCGCTCGACCAATGCCAGTGCCTTTGGCATCTGTCCGGTCTGCAGGTAATCGGCGGCGAGCATGGTCAGCGCCGGTTCGGCGCCGGGGTGCTTGTCCAGGATGCCCGCGAGGATCTTTGCCGCTTTCTTCCCGTGCCCCTGCATCGCGGTGACGCGTGCCAGGTTGATCTGCGCCGGCAGGAAATCCGGATGCTTGTCGGCAATCGCGGCGAAGGTCTGGTGCGCCCCCTCGATATTGAGTTCGGCCAGTTGCAGCATTCCCTGCAGGTTCTCGACCACGGGCGTGTCGCCCTGGGCGGCCCGGACCTGCTCCAGTGCATGCGTGGCCTTGTGCATGTCCCCGGTCGCCAGGGCGGCGAAGAACAAGGCTTCGCCCACCGCGGGAACCTTCGGCGCGATCTTCAGCGTGTGCTCCAGATCGCCCAGGGCGGCGGTGGGTTCGCCGATGCCCAGGCGCGCGGTCGCAAGCCGGGTCTGCACGCCAACATTGTTGGGTGCCAGCTTCTGGGCCTTCTGGAAGGCCGCAACCGCCTCGGCGCCACGGTGGGTGGCCGCATAGGCACGACCCAACATGTCGTAGATCTCGGCATCGGCCTTGCCGGAGTTGACCATCTTGGTGAGCGTCTCGATCACCTGGTCGGGCCGGCCGCGGGCGAAGTCGATGCGGGCCGCCAACTTGTTGGCGTTCGGATCGTCCGGGGCACGGGCCAGATAGCGGCTTGCCGCCTCCTGCGCCTGGGCGATGTCGCCCAACTGCTCCTTCACCACGCCGACCAGGTAATAGGCGCGCGGAATGCGCGAGATGAACGGCGAGATCTTCTGCAGGTCCGCGTCGGCGGCTTTGAAATCCTTGTTTTGCGCCGCGATCACCGCCCTGAGGTAGATTGCCTGGACGTTGCCGGGCATCGCCTTCTGGACGGCGGCAAGATCCTTCTTTGCCGCCTCGACCTTGCCCAGCGCGATTTCCAGACTGGCCCGCTCCAGGCGGGCCTGCAGCAGGGATGGATTTTGCGCCACCAGATCGTCGAGGACTTTCAGCGCGCCGTCGCCGTCGTGCTTCATCCGCAGCAGCGCCGACTTGGCCAGCATCACGGCGGGCAGCCGCGGCTGGATGGCCACGGCGCGATCGATGCTGTCCTGTGCGGCGGTCAGATCACCATGCGCTTCCGCCAGGCGCGCCTCGGCCAGCAGCGGTTCCACGGAGTTCGGCGCGGTGCGCGCGGCCTGTTCGAACGACGCCTTCGCCTGATCGGGGTGCCCCAAACCGATCTGTGCATAGCCGCGGTACACCAGGATGGTGGCGTCCACGTCCGGATTGTTGGTGTTGGGGTGTAGCTGATCGAGCACCGCCCTGAACCGGTGCTGCCCCAGCAGCGCACGCGCCAGCAGCGGTACGGTGCGTTTCGCGTCGTAACCGCGCTCTCGCGCTGCCTTCGCCTCACGTTCGGCGGCAACCGGGTCGCCGAGCTGAAGCGAAACCATGCCGAGCCAGTAGTGCGCCTCGGCATTCTGCGGATCCGCGCGGACGGCGTTGCGAAGTTCGATCTTCGCCGAACGCAGGTCCCCTTTCTGCAATGCTGCGCGGGCGCTGGATAAGTAGTCGGCATGCGCCGCCAGCGGCCAGACGCCAATCCAGGCGCTGAGCAACAGCCCGCCGAGGAACTTGTGACGCATCCGATACACCTTCAATTGCTATTCCAGGCTGACGCCGTTCTCCGGCCTGTTGGACGCTTCCGGTTCGGACGCCTCGCCGCCCCGGTTCGGATCGGCTTCTAAACCGTGTGCCTGCATCAGACCATACAAAGTTGGCCGGCTGATTCCCAAAAGCCGTGCTGCCGCCGCCAGCGTGTTGTTGCTGCGAGCCAGCGCCAGTTGGACCACCTCGCGCTCAGCGCGCAACCGCGCTGACCGCAGATCGAGGTCCGGAAGCACATCGGACGCGGCGGCGAGTTCCATGTCATCCGCCTCGATCAGCCGGCGTTCGGCCATCACCACCGCGCGCTTCATGCGGTTTTCCAGCTCGCGGATGTTGCCGGGCCACTCATGCGCCAGCATTGCGGCGGCCGCTCCGTCGGAGAAGCCGCGGAGATTGCGCGAGAACTCCTGGTTGAAGCGGTTCAGGAAATAGTTCGCCAGCAGCATGACGTCGCCACCGCGATCACGCAGTGGCGGAATGCGCACCGTGATCGCGTTCATCCGATAGAACAGATCGCTGCGAAACACGCCCTCGGCCACCCGCTCGTCCAGGTTCTGGTTGGTGGCCGAGACGATGCGGACATCCACCTGTATCCGCTGGCGGCCTCCGACGCGCTCCACGATCTGGTCCTGCAGGAACCGCAGCAGTTTCACCTGCAATGGGTGCGGCAGGTCGCCGATCTCGTCCAGGAACAGCGTGCCCTTGCTGGCGCTTTCGATCTTGCCGATGCTCTGCTTCACCGCCCCGGTAAAGGCGCCGCGTTCATGCCCGAACAGCTCGCTTTCCAGCAGATTCTCCGGGATAGCGCCGCAATTGATGGCCACGAACGGCTGCTTGGCACGCGGGCCAAGCTCGTGCAGCGACTGGGCCAGCACCTCCTTCCCGGTGCCACTCTCACCCAGCAGAAGCACGGGGACGTTCGCCGTCGCCAGTTTCTCGATATCGCGGCAAATCTTCAGCATCGACGGGTGGGCGGTGACGATGCGGTCGATCGGTGAGTGGGCCGGTGCGGCTGCCAGGCGCCGGTTTTCCTCCTCCAGCCGATGGAGCTTCAGGGCGCGATCGACGATCGTGCGCAGGACATCGAGTTCGACCGGCTTTTCGCAGAAGTCATAGGCGCCCGTGGCGACCGCCTTCAGCGCATTCCTGCGCTCGCCGTTGCCGGTGACGACGATCAGCTTGGTCTCCGGCGCGATACGAAGGATTTCCTCCAGGATGGCGAAGCCCTCGCTCACCCCGTCCGGATCGGGCGGCAGGCCGAGATCGAGCAGGACAACCGGCGGCCGCTCCTTCCGGACGGCCGCGACCGCCTGCGGACGCGCGTGCGCCAGCACCACGTCACAGCCGGGAAATGCCCAGCGGTACTGGGAGCACAGCCCTTCGTCATCCTCGACGACCAGAATCTTGGGTTTGGCCATGGGACGGGTCCGGATCAGGCGGGCACTTCGGCCGGGCGCGGCGCATCGGCACCCAGGGCCGGCAGGAGGATCCGCATGGTCGTGCCGCTGCCTGGCTGGCTGAGCACAAGCAGATCGCCACCGGATTCCCGCAACAATTCGCGTGCCTGATAGGCGCCGATGCCATGCCCGCCGGACTTCGTGCTGCGGAACGGCTGGAACAACTGGTCGCGGATGAATTCGGGCGACATGCCCGGGCCCTGATCGACAATCTCCACCACGACGTGCAGATGCTCGTGACGCACCTGCACGACGACCGGCGCGCCCTGGCCAGCCTCCATCGCATTGTTCAGAAGATGGGTGACCGCGGTATCGAAGGACTCGGGATTGATTGCCGCCCCGGCATCGCCGCCGTCGGTCTCCAGGGCGATGCTGGCGCCCTGCGCGGCACGGCATGCCTCGACCAGGCGACGAAGCCGCTCGACGGGTGTGATCAGGGCGTGGTCACGTTCCTGCCGCTCTGCCTCCAGGCGGGTCAGCAACCGGGTTATCCTGCCCACCGAGGCTCGCACAGTGGTCAGCATGTCACGCTGGAATTCCGGATTCTCGGAATGAAGCTCAGCATTGGTAAGCAGCATCGAAAGCTGACCGGAAACGTTTTTGATGTCGTGAATGACAAATGCGAAACGCTGGCTGTATTCCCGCAACTGCCGGGTCTGCGACAGGACCTGAGCGGCCCGTCGTTCCGCGATCCGGCTGGCGACCTCGCGCCCGACTACACCTAGCAGGTCGAAGACCTCACGGTCCAGCCTAAACTGTGCCCGCGGCTGGGTCAGCACGACGAACCCGATCAACGAACCCAGGTGGTCGAGTGGTACGGCGAGCCAGATTCGCGGCAGTTCGGCGAACCAGTCGGCAGCCTCCGGCAGGCGGTCCAGTTCCACGACCCGCGTATTGTCCCCGAATGCCGGCAGCAGAGGGTGGCCTGGCTGAACCGGCAGCGTCACAGCCGGCACGTTCCACGAACCGGCCCACTGAAAGGCGACTTCCTCCGGTGCGCGGACGAACAGTGCGCCCCCCGGACTGTCCACGACATCAGCCACCGCCTGGATCACCCTGCTATGCAAGCCGGTGTGCGCCTGCGGCGCGGTCAGCGTGGCGATGCAGCGCATCCACTCGCGCCGGTAGTCGTAACGGTGGCTGTAGAAGTGGTCGATCACCAGGCTGCGCAGGCGGGATCGGGCCGACGCGGACGTCGCCAGCACCGCGACGGTGACCAGGCCGCCGAAGATCAGGGTGACTTCGGTGACCCGTCCCCATTCCGCACCACCGCGGCGGAAGATTTCCCCGGTGAATGCCAGCGCCAGCAGGAAGATGCCGGACAGGATCAGAGTCGCGCTGTGGAACGCCGCGTCGCGTGAGACATGGATGTCGATCGACCAGCGCCGGTTGCGGGCGGCGGCCACGGCCAGCAGAGGCGCGGCGAGAATCATGGCCGGCGCACGTGCCTCGAACAACGCAAAGGACATGCGATGGAACAGCAAGGCGTCCGAATAGAGGATGAAGTCGTACAGAAAGACGCCACCCAGCGCGATGCAGAGCAGGTTGACGTTCCAGCGCTCCTCCACAGGCGTGTTGAGGTAGAGGTTCTCGACCAGAAGAATGCTGCCGACCGCGAGCGCCAGGCGGATGGCGATGCTGAAGCGCCAGAAGAGACCTCCTGTCGGGTTCGCCCACAGGTCCATCAGGGGCAGGCCGAGCACCACCAGCACCGCAAGCATGCCCATGGTGCTGAAGGTCTGGCGAAGCTGCGGCCGCGCCACGATGGTCTGGCGATAGAGGTGCAGGATGAAACCATACCAGGCGACCGACCGGGCGATCTCCAGCCAGCCGGCAACCCCGGTGAATGGCGCACGCCAGGACGCGGCGACGGCAATCGCCCAACCGGCCGTAACCAGGCTTGCCCCCGCCAGAAGCATACCCGTCCGACTCAGAGCCTGCCGCAGCAGGACCAGCCCCGCCAGCATCAGATAGAAGAAAGCGCACGCCCCGTGCAGCCAGGCCGTGCCGGACAAATGGGCGATCATCCTCTCGTCCCAGGTTTCGAACCCGACGGATCGACCCCACGGGACAAATCTTCAGCCAGGCGGCCGATGCCGTCGGACCGGCGACGAGGGCGGTCGATGCGTCAGGACGACGACACTAGCGCGAAGAGCGGGCAACGTCATGGCCAGAGATCGTTTCCGCGGGCATGATCGTCAGCGTGCCCCCTCGCGGAACAGGATGACTCGCACCGTGGATGCCAGGATCAGCAGGTCGAGCAACAGGCTACGGTTCTTTACGTAGTAGAGATCATAGGCGAGCTTCTCGCGCGCATCCTCGACCGAGGCGCCGTATGGGAAGTTCACCTGTGCCCAGCCGGTAAGCCCTGGCTTCACATAGGCCCGCCCGCGATAGAACGGAATCTGCTCGGCGAGTTGCTCGACGAACAGCGGCCGCTCGGGGCGCGGGCCCACCATGCTCATTTCGCCACTGAGGATATTGAAGAGCTGGGGCAGTTCGTCGATCCGCATCGGGCGGATGATGCGTCCCATCCGCGTTATGCGGGGGTCCTGCACCTGGGCCCATCGCGGGCTGCCGGCCGACTCGGCATCGCTGCGCATGCTGCGGAACTTCAGCAGGGTGAACGGCTTGCCATTCAGGCCCGTACGTTCCTGCCGGTAAAGCACCGGCCCTGGACTGTCCAGCTTGATCAGCAAGGCGGTCAGCAGCATGACCGGCAGGGTCAGAAACAGCAGGATCAGGCTGACAGCGATATCGCACAGGCGCTTGACCGCCGCCGACAGGCGCCCGGCCGCGAACCCGTCTGCCGCGAGCAGCCAGCCGGCATCGATCGTCTGGAGGTCGATCCGGGCAAGACACTGCTCGAAGAAGCCGGTATCGGGCAGCACCCGGACGCCGCGCAGCTTGCTGTCCAGCAGGGCTTGCGTCAGCCCGTCCTCCGGTTCGCCGGCGGCGACGATAACAGCCCAGATGTGCTGCTCCCGCAGTTGGTCCGGTGCCGGCGCCCGGTCCTGATGGTCGATGCGCACCGGCGTGAAACGGCTGGCGTAGCGCGTGCGCAGCATCTCCGTTACGCGATCGGCCCGGGGACCGGCGCCAAGCACCAGTACCCGGCGGGCCAGAATCCCGCGCTGCGACAGTGCAGCAAAGCCCACCCGGGCCAGGGCGATGCAGCCGACCCAGACAACCAGCATGCCCAGGATCCACAGCACGGTCAGCCGCGGGAGGCCGGCACCGCAGGCGAGTATGAACGTCAGGGCCAGGGCGACGGCGGCAGTACCGGCCACACCGATCTTGATGAACATGCTGCGCCGGTCGCGGCAGATCTCAGGCCGGTAGAGGCCCACGAGGGCAGCGCTGGCGGCCGCCACCAGGGCGACTCCGATCGCCAGGCCTGCCGGGTCGATCGTTCCGTGACCGCGGGACGCAGCGTCCGACACGGCAAGGCCGGCCAGGACAAGAACGAAGGACAGGACAAGTTCGAATGCGCCGAGCGCGGCGGTTTCTACCGACAGGTACTGCGCAAGTACGCGAACTCATGTTACTCCCCCGCGAAGCCCGCCCGTTCCGGGGCGGGCGGGCATGCGACGCCCAACCGTGCTGTTCATCCGGCCCGCGTGATAAGTACGAAATGGGGCATACACCCCCGTACCAAACGCGCTGGCCGTCGAAGGTCGCCCCGAAAGGGGACTTGCCAGAAAACGGAACAAGCTTCAATCTTTCTTACCAACGTTCACCAAATTTATGCAAACAGACGTTACATGCAGGTTAAAGATCCCGGCCTTTCGTCGCGGGGCTTGCGGCGCCGTTGCGGAAGTGGCACCCATCCGCGCCCCGGGGCATCCGCCCGATATGCTCGGAATGGAGAAGATAACAGCATCGTTTGGTTGCCGGCCGCGATGCGCGATGCTATAGGCCGCATCACAAACTGGAGAGTGGTGACCAGTCTGGAATCCGGCGGGGACGCTCTTGCACGAGGCGCGTAGCTCATTGGCAGAGCGCTGCCATTACACGGCAGAGGAGGGGGTTCGATTCCTTCCGCGCCTACCAACCCATCCCAAGGCTTTGTTGAGGTTGAATGTGACTGTCCGGACAGTTCCGCTGGCACTGCTCCTTCTGTCCGTTGCGGGCGGCCTGCTGGCCGGCTGTTCCGGCCCGAAGATCCCCACGGCCGCAATGGCCGGCACCAAGGCACCGCCCGCCCATCCCAGCGACTATATTATTGGCGCCGGGGACACGCTCAGTGTTTTCGTGTATCAAAATCCGGACCTCAGCGAAGCGTCGGTGGCCGTGCGCCCGGACGGCCGCATTTCGGTCCCACTGATCGAGGACATCGTTGCTGCCGGCAAGACCCCGACCAAACTTGCCCGCGACATCGAAGCGCGCCTCAAGAAGTACATACGTGATCCAAACGTCACTGTAATCGTACGATCATTTGTTGGCCCACCCAACCGGCAGATCCGTGTCATCGGTGAGGCCGTGGATCCGCAGGCGATTCCCTACCGCGAAAACATGTCGCTGCTCGACGTGATGATCGCCACCAAGGGACTGACGAAGTTCGCGGCCGGAAACCGCGCGATCGTGGTTCGTCGTGGGGCGGACGGCAAGGAACACTCAATCCACGTGCACCTGGACTCACTGCTGAAGGACGGCGACATCAGCCAGAACATCCCGATGCGGCCGGGTGACATCCTGATCATACCGGAATCCTGGTTCTGACAATGCGGCTTCGGGCGTGGTGCGATCGAGGGGCGGACTCCCATGAATGATATGCGCGAGCTGCTGGAGCAGTATCTCCGTGCGGCGTGGCGTCGCCGCTGGATTGGTGTTGCGATCGCCTGGGCGGTCTGCCTGGTCGGCTGGGCCGGTGTTTACGCCATTCCGAACCAGTTCGAATCCAGCGCACGTCTGTACGTTGACGCGGATGCCATCCTGACGCCGCTACTGCACGGCATCGCGGCTGAATCGGCGCCCGAGGGGCAACTGCAGCTCCTTCAGCGCACGTTGCTCAGCCGCCCCAATCTGGAGAAGCTGATTTCGAAGACGGACCTCGACCTCACCGTCCACAGCCAGGCCGACCGGCAACGCCTGGTCGAGAAGTTGGGCAACACGATCCAGGTACGGCCCCAGGCAAATCACCTGTTTACGATCACGTACCGCAGCACGCATCCGAAAAGAGCGTACAATGTCGTGCAAACGCTGCTGACGATCTTCGTCGAGAGCGCAACCGGCACCAATCGCAGCGACATGGATAACGCGCGGCGCTTCCTGCAGAACCAGATCGCCTCCTACGAGCAGCAGTTGCGGGCAGCCGAAAAGCGCAGGGCAGACTTCCGCTCTCGTTATATCAACGTCCTCCCGGAATCGGGCTCGAACCTGTCGGCCGTCGATTCGGCTCGCCAGCAGGTGCAACGGCTGGAAGGCCAGGTGCAGGATGCCAAGACGACAAGGGAGCTGCTGAAGAAGGAGCTGAAGGGAACGCCGCCGATGCTGCGCGAGTCGGCGCTCATTCAGCAACATTCGCAGACCCAGCTGCAAAAGGCCGAGGAGCGGCTGCGCATGCTGCTGCTCAAGGATACGCCGGAACACCCGGACGTCATCGCCCAGGAGGCGCTCATTGCTTCGCTCAAGTCAGGTGGGGCCAGCGCCCCTGCGGCAACGGCCGGCAGTGGCAACTCCGCCGGCACGGGCCAGGATGACAGCGGGTCGGGTTCATCTGTCCCCAATCCGGTCTATGACCACCTGAAGGTCAAGCTGGTCGATGCCGACACGCAACTGATGTCATTGAAGCGGCAGCTCGAGCATGCGCAGACCAACTACGCGCGACTGCAGAAGATCCTGCATGAGCAGCCCGGGCTGCTGGCGGAATACCGCAACATGGATCGCGACTACGGTGTGCTGCGCACAATCTATCAGAACCTGCTCAGCCGTCTGCAATCCGCGAACATCGCCCAGGCAGCCGACACGCAGGCCGACAAGGTGAAGCTCCTGGTCGTGGACCCACCGCAAATGCCGCATTTGCCGGTTGCGCCCAACCGCATGCTGCTGATCTCCGGCGTGCTGGTCGCCGCACTCGGGGCTGGTGTCGGCGCCCCCATCCTGCTCGGCCAGTTCGACAACTCGTTCTCCACCGCCGATGACCTTCGCAGGCTGGGACTGCCGGTGCTCGGCGGCATCTCGGTGCTCGGCCTGGCGCCCCTGCGCCAGCGCCTGATGGTGGTGGCCCGGCTGGGATTGGCGCTGATGGTCCTGGTCGCGCTGTACGGTGGGCTGGTCGTCCACCTGATGCGCAGCGGCGCACCGATCTGACCAATGCCGACACACGCTCCGCCTTCGCGGCCCGCGTCCTGACCAGCCAGTTGCGGGGGAGTACAATGGCAGGCGTCTGCGGGCCGTATCGGATCGCCGCGTGCATGATCGGAGTAGCCGCGGCCTGGGCGGCGGCGTTCGTTCCCGCCGCGGCGTTTCCCCTGGATGAGGCGTCACAACCCTCGATCGCTCCGTCCACGAGCGGTCTGGCCACGAGCGATCTGGCCAAGCCTGATGTGCGGGCCCTGCAGCATCAGATGGGGCTGCTGTCCGGCTTCGCCTCGGCCGGCAAAGGCTGGACGCTCCTGCCCCGGCTGACCCTGCAGGAGACATTCAACGACAACCTGTACCAGGCAAATTCGCCCCGCCGATGGGACCTGATCACCACGGTCGCGCCGGGGATCGGCCTGGTCGGCGACACCGACCGAATCAACCTGCGGCTCAACTACCAGCCGACACTTCAGCTTCATGCCAGGACCGGCCCACAGAACTCGCTGACCCAGCAGCTCAATGCCACCGGCCATGTGACCCTGATGCCGGATCTGCTGTTCATCGATATCCGCGCCCTCGCGGGCGTGCAGGCCACCAATGGCGGAATCGGCGGGCTTGGCACGGTCGGGCAGCCAGGCCTCGGGGGCATCGGCACCGGCGGTCTGGGACAACTCACCCAGACCAGCCTGAGCAAGCAGCAGCTCAGCCAGACCACCAGCTTCGCCGTGTCGCCGTATGCGCTGCATCAGTTCGGCGACATCGGCACCGCCAGGCTGGGCGTCTCGCTGACCCACACGAACGTTTCCCGCATCAGTGGCTTCACCGCCGCGCCGTGGTCCTCGGGCAACGACGCCCAGCGGCGCAACAGCATCGAGGAAAATGCCAGCTTCCAGACCGGCTCCGCGCTGAACCGGTTGCGGAATACGGTCCGCGCCCGGGCCAGCCAGTCTCAGGTACCGACAACGGGACGAGCACCACCACGATCGGCACAACCAGCGGCACGTCCCAGAACGAGCTCGTCAGCAATCGCGTCGACTACGCGCTTTCGAGCAGCGTCAGCGTCTATGGCATGGTCGGTTGGCAGCGGATCGACTACAGCGGGAGCAACCGACTCAGCATCAACGGGCCGGTCTGGCAGATCGGCACCACGCTCACCCCGAATCCGGACACCCAGCTCACATTCGGGTACGGGCGTCTGGATGGCACCACATCGTTCAGGTTCAATGGCCACTATGCCCTGACCGCACGCACCACGCTGACCGGCAGCTACCGCACCGGCATCACCACCCAGACAGGCCTGACCACGGCGCAACTCAACGCGGCGGCGGTCGCCAACAATGGCGGGCTGGTAAACAGCCAGACCGGCGGCACGCTGTTCCAGGGCAGCAATGCGCTGGGCGTATCGACGGGCATTTTCAAGTTCAGCACGCTGACGCTGGGGGCGGCCACGATTCTGGATCGCGACACTGTTCGGGTAATGCTGTCCTACTCCAAGCGGACGCCGACCGGCACCGGCCCGTCCAGCCCGGAAAGTTCGGCGGAGACAGGCACCGTCTCCTGGGTGCACCTGGTCAACCCCGACTTGAGCCTGACCAGCAGCCTGTCCTACAGCACGGGCAGCCCAAGCGGCGGCACCCATCAGAATTCGATCGCCGCGACCGTGGCGGGGCAATACACATTGAGCGCGACACTCTCGGCCTATGCGCGCTATGCCTTCTACCGGCGCCAGTCGGCCAACGCGGCGCAGTCCATGTACCAGGACCTGTTCATCCTCGGCGTCACCAAGCACTTCTGATCGGTCAACGTGTACGACAAATTCTACCGTTTCACCGGAATGCCGTTCCTGCTGACCCCGGACAGCCGGTTCTTCTTCGGCTCCAGCGGCCACAGCAGGGCCATGGCGCACCTCGTGTACGGTCTGTCGCAGGAGGAAGGCTTCATCGTCATCACCGGTGAGGTCGGTGCCGGCAAGACCACGCTGGTGGAGCAACTCTGCGCCCAGCTCGACCGGCGCAGCTACACCATCGCCCGCATCGTTACCACGCGGGTGTCCGGCGACGACCTGCTCCGCCTGATCATGGGGCATTTCGGGCTCGGCGACACCCAGGGACTCGACAAGGCCACCCTGCTGCACCGGTTCGAGCAGATGGTCGCGGACCAGCGTGGCATGGGGCGCTACCTGCTGATCGTGGACGAGGTACAGAACCTGTCCATCGCGGCGCTGGAGGAGCTCCGCATGCTCTCCAACGTCACTGTGCACGGCCGCGCCTCGCTCCAGACCATTCTGCTCGGCCAACCCCAGTTCCGCCCGATCCTGGCCAGCCCCGATCTGGAACAGCTTCGGCAGCGGGTGCTGGCGTCATACCATCTCGGCCCGCTCAGCGAACGCGAAACCCGCTCCTATATCGAGCACCGGCTCAACACGGTTGGCTGGGAAGACGATCCCCACTGGGATGACGCCGCCTTCGTCCAGATGTTCCGGGAAACCGAGGGTATTCCCCGGCGAATCAACACGCTGTGCTCCCGGGTCCTGCTGTACAGCGCCCTCGAGGAAGCCCACACCATCACCCGAACGACCGTCGAGCGGACCGCACAGGAACTGAACCAGGACCTGGGCGCCGGGCTGGCCACCACGCCACCGCGCGCGCCGGGGCAGGACGGCACGCTGCCCGACCAGGCCGCGCTGGTCCGCCGGGTGGAAGCGCTGGAACACACCGCCGCCCGCCAGCAGCGCGTGTTCAGCCGGCTGCTGGACCTGCTGAGTTCCGGCGCAGAGGCCTCCCGATGAGCGGCCCCCAAATCCGCAACGCCATGACCGTCGATGTCGAGGACTGGTTCCAGGTCCAGGCGTTCGCCCACTGCATCCGGCGCGAGGACTGGCACCGGTTGGACGCCCGCGTGGAGGCGAATGTGGACCGCATCCTGGCGCAGTTCGCCCGCGCCGGGGTCAAGGCCACCTTCTTCACCCTCGGCTGGGTGGCGCAGCGCCACCCGGCGATCGTCCGCCATATCGTCGCCGCCGGGCACGAGCTGGCCAGTCATGGCTGGCATCACGTCAAGGCCGACACGCAGGACCCGGCAACGTTCCGTGAAGATGTGCGGCGCACGCGCCTGCTGCTGGAGGATCTGGGCGGCGTCCCGGTGCTGGGCTATCGCGCCGCCACTTTTTCGATCGGCGCCGAAAATCGCTGGGCATTCTCGATCCTTGCCGAAGAAGGCTACCGCTACAGCTCCAGCGTGAACCCGATCCGGCACGACCTGTACGGCATGCCGGACGCGCCGCGCTTTCCGTTCCGGGTGGCGGAGGGAAAGCTGCTGGAAATCCCCATGACCACCCTGCGCATCGGCGGTCGCAACTGGCCCTGCTCCGGCGGCGGCTTTTTCCGGCTGCTGCCCTATGCGGCCTACCGCAACGCGCTGGCCCGGGTGAACCGAAGCGAAAACGCCCCCGGCATATTCTATTTCCACCCGTGGGAGATCGATCCGGACCAGCCGCGTGTCGCCGATTGCGGATGGAAATCACGCACGCGGCACTATACCAACCTCGGGCGCATGGCCGCGAAGCTGGACCGCGTGCTGCACGACTTCGCCTGGGATCGCATGGACCGGGTGTTCGCCGACCAGCTTGCATCCCAGGCCGAACCGGAACCAGCGCTGAGCTGACCTTACGCGGAATTCGTCGAGTCCAATGCCTCTACGTGTGCGACCACTGGAAGACTCCAGCAGCCAGGCCTGGGATGCCTTTGTCGAGGCCGCCCCCGACGGCACGTTCTTCCACCGCGCCGCCTGGGCGCAGGTGATCACCCAGGCCTTCGGCCATCGCACGCACTTCCTCTATGCGGAGCGCGACGGTGCGATCACCGGCGTACTGCCGCTGGCCCATGTACGGACCTTACTGTTCGGTAATGGCCTGATTTCGGTACCGTTCTGCGTCTATGGCGGGGTGCTCGCCGCGGATGCCGAGAGTGCTGCCGCGCTGGAGGAACACGCGACCGACCTGATGCGCCGGACCGGGGCCAGGACCCTGGAACTGCGCGACCGGCAGAAGGTGGACAGCGACTGGCCAACCCGCTCCGACCTCTACGTGACCTTTCGCAAGGCGATCGAGGCGGACAACGATCGCAACATGAAGGCGATCCCGCGCAAGCAGCGCGCCATGGTGCGCAAGGGGATCCAGAACGGCCTGGTCTCGGTCAGCAACGACGACACGCGTCTGCTGCATACCATCTACGCCGAGAGCGTGCGCAACCTGGGTACGCCGGTCTTTTCGCATCGCTACTTCCGTATCCTGAGGGATGCGTTTCACGACTGCACGGATGTGATCACGGTGCTGGACCAGGACCAGCCAATCGCGTCGGTGCTGAATTTCTACTTCCGCGATGAAGTACTGCCGTACTACGGTGGCGGGACCGAGGCCGCCCGGCGGCGGGCCGGCAATGACTTCATGTACTGGGAGGTCATGCGCCGCGCCGCGGATCGCGGATGCCGGCTGTTCGACTTCGGCCGCTCCAAGGTCGGCACCGGCGCCCATGCGTTCAAGCACAACTGGGGATTTGTTCCGGCTCCCCTGCACTATCGGTTTCGCCTCGCCCCCGGTGCCGAAATCCCCGACCACAACCCGCTCAACCCCAAGTACCGCCTGTTCATTTCTGCCTGGAAGCGTCTGCCGCTGCCGCTTGCCAACGTTCTGGGGCCGCCGATCGTACGTGGCCTCGGTTAAGCGCGGCAGGCGAACGTTCTTCTCTACATTTCGTTCGGCACGTGCTATTCGGCTAACCGGGCGAGACGATGAACGAAGTTTGTTGTGCTACCGTCCGGTATACGGATACAGACCCGAAAGGGTTCTTTGATGCAGGTTGATCGAGTTGAACCAAGATACAACCTTTGGTGGTGCGAAACGGGCATGACTTCGGATTCCCGGCGGAATTGACGGCATGAACGCTCCGACTGTGGCTGCACGTCCCGCGCTGCTGGATGTCTGGCGAGACATGCGCGGCATCGCCCTTTGCCTCGCCGCCGGGTTACTGGTGCTCGCGGTGGTATTCCACCAGGAAATCGTCTCGGCGGTCAGCGTATGGATCGCCTCCACCGCATACAATCACTGCTTCCTCGTGCTGCCGATCGCGGCCTATCTGGTCTGGGACCGGCGCGATTCCCTGCGTGGCGTCCCGATCGTGCCCATCCCCGCGGTGGCGCTCGCCGGCATCCCGGTCGCCCTGGTCTGGCTGGGCGCTGAGCGCCTGGGTATCATGGAAGGTCGGCAACTTGCAGCGATGACCTTCATCGAGCTGCTGTTTCTGGCCGTACTCGGCCGGCGCATGTATTTCGCCCTGCTCGGCCCGCTGCTGTACCTGTACTTCCTCGTGCCGTTCGGTGCATTCATCACCCCGCAGCTACAGGATTTCACCACCGCGTTCGTCCGCGTGG
The DNA here is from genome assembly GCA_963721065.1 of uncultured Alphaproteobacteria bacterium. Taxonomy (GTDB): domain Bacteria; phylum Pseudomonadota; class Alphaproteobacteria; order Acetobacterales; family Acetobacteraceae; genus CAWBLP01. Next base: position 1,386,425 of record CAVRHO010000001.1, on the reverse strand, counting down.
GCCTGCACCTGCTGCACATACCGGTGTACATCGACGGCTATACGATCGAGATTCCGCAGGGGGCGTTCTACATCGCCGAAGCCTGTGCCGGCCTGCGCTTCCTGATCGCGTCGATCGCCTTCGGCGCCCTGTACGCCCTCGTGATGTACCGTTCACCGCTGCGCCGTGGCCTGTTCATACTGGCCTCGCTGGTCGTACCGGTCATCGCCAACGGTTTCCGCGCCCTTGGTATCGTCGTGCTCGGCAATGTTCTCGGCAGCGCGCAAGCGGCCGCGACGGATCACGTGCTTTATGGCTGGATGTTCTTTTCCATCGTTATCCTGATCCTGATCGCGCTCGGGCTGCCGTTCCGGCAAGACCTGAGCAGACCGGAACCGGCGCCCAGGCCCACGGTCGGTCGCGGCCCTGCGGAACCACGCCCCCTGCGGCCGGCGCTGTTTGCCGCCGCAACGGTGTGCGTCGTCGCGGTGATCAGTCCCGCCGTGGCGCTCGCGCTGGAACCCGCCGGGCCCATCCTGCCGCAGGCCGTTTCCTCACTGAACTTCGGCGCGGCCTGTATCCCCGCAGACCGGACCGGAGCGCCGCTGTCCGATGTCCGCTCGCCGACCAGGCGCATCAACTGCAATGGCCTCGTCCTGCAGGTGCGCATGCGTGTCCTGCCGCATCGCGCGACCGCGGAGCTGGTGTACGGTGCAGACCGGGCCATGACCGCGGAACTGCGCACGAATGAGCAAATGGACAGTGGCTGGATCCGGCCGCTCGCCGGACAGGCGCGGACATGGCGCTTGCTCGACACGCCCGATATCAGTGACGCCATGGCGGTTGCCGTATGGGTGAATGGCAAGCCGACCCTTCCCGGACTGCGGGACCGGCTGCGGCTGGCCTGGACCAGCCTGTCCGGGGCACGGATCGCCCCCGTGGTCATCACCGTGAAGCCGGAAGTGAACTGGTCCACCTTAGGCGTCGAGCAGCGGCGTTCGATCGAAAAGCAGTTCATCGGCGTGCTGCGCAGTTGGACCGATCTGACGCGGCAGGTGAAGCGGATCGCCGGCCAGTCCTAGGGCCGAGGCTCCTCACCGCTCGACGGGGCCAGGCCGCAATCTGCGCCGCACCCGGCCAAGGCCGTGCCGCGCAAGCAGCATCAGGCCGGCCGGCCGAAACGGATTGACCAGCACCAGCCCGATCCGTTGCCGGCGCTGGTTGGCCCAGCCCTGCTTGTAGCCATCGTCACCGCGGCCGAAATCGATTTCGCTGACGTGCTCCGCGTCGAGCAGATGCCGCAACATCCATGCGGTGAGCACGGTGCCTGGCGACATCGCCTTGTACGCCTCGTCATGCGCCAGCTTGAGCACCGTCGCGACGCCGTGCTCCACCGCCCAGAGCTGCACCGCAACGGGCCGATCGTCCACGCGCAGGATGCCGAGCCGCAGCCATTTGGCCTGGACGCCGACGCGCATCAGCGCGGCGTTGAACAGAGGAAACGGCTCCGGCTCCTTCCAACTGCGGGCATAGACGTCTTCGTAGGCCGCAATGCCCGCCTCGATCTCCTCCGGGTGCTGAACGATACGGACCGTGACGCGGTTATCCCGTTCCGCCCGACGCAGGCGCCGGCGGATGGTTTCGCGCAACGCGCCCTGCCGTGCTGCGAGATAGGCCTGCCAGTCCAGGCCTGCGACCGGTTCGTGCCAGTTGCCGAAGCAATCGAACCGCAACACCGCCAGGCGGGATGCCCGCGCGGCCGCGACCCAGGCCCCGAGCTCCGGCGTCGTTTCGTCGAGCGCATCGAATCGCGTGGCCGCTCGGGCGCGGCAGAAACGCGCGAAGGCGGCAAACACCGCGTGCTGCGCATCCGCGTCCAGCCCCGGCGCCAACAGCGGCCGGTAGAGGCAGGTATATGGCGTTGACAGCGCGGACAGTTCGCCATCCGCCGCTGCGCGCAGCGGCAACAGCGCGGCCGGTGCACCGCGCAGGCGATACAGCAGAAAGATCGCCCGGCTGCCCGCGGGCATTCCGACCGCCAGAACGGTGCGCCACCATCCGGGACTGTTGAACAGGCCAGGATTGGCCAGGAAAAGCACCTCGGCGCCGGTCGGCAAGGCATCGACCGACGGAAACGTTTCGAGCGTTCCTGGCCTCAAATCCCGCCGCCGGTCAGGGGAGCGAATACCAGACACAGCCCACCCATTCATGCAGCGCATAAAAACTCTCGAGCCAGGCAGAGGCGGTCGGCACCAGGCTGTCGGGAAGCTCCAGGGCATAGCGATCCAGGCGAACGGGCGCCGCAGTGGCGGTCAGCCCCGCACGCCGGAACGCAATCATCGCACGCCGTTCATGCCAGGCATGGGTCACGACATACACCGAGCGAATCCCGGCCTTGCGCAGGATAACTGCGCTGTACGCCGCATTCTGCCAGGTGTCGCGCGACCGGGGTTCGATCCAGCGCACCGGCACGTGGAAGTCCTGCTCCAGGCTCCGCGCCATCAGCTCGGCAATCGGCGGCCCGTTGTCCTTCAACACCCCGCCGGTTACCAGGACAGGCAGATGCGTTTTGCGAAACAACCTGGCGCCGGCCCGAAGCCGTTCCAGCGTCAGCGGACCGACGGCGAATCCCGGATGCGCGCCGCCGGTCTGTTTCATCTCGCCGCCGAGAATGACGATCGCACCCGGCGGCGCATCGGCTGGGGGATGCAAGGGCAGGTTCTGCTCGAGCGCAAAGATCAGAAAGCCGCTGACGGCGGGCATGGCAAGCAGCAGCAGCAGCCCGCTTGCGACACCGATGATCCAGCGGCCGAGGCACGGGCGCGTGCGCAGCAGCAGGAAGCCGGCGAAGACCGCCAGGGCGAGATTGATCGGCGGCAGGACCAGGAAGCTGATGACGGATTTCAGGAAGAACACGCGGATCCGTTAGCGGCCCTGTCGCATCCAGTCCAGCACCTTCGGCAACCCGTCTTCCAGTGGGATCGGCGCGGCAAGGCCAAGTGCGGCACGGGCCCGCTCCGGCTTCCCGGTCGAATGCCGGATCTCACCGGCACGCGGCGGACGGTGGTTGATCGGAGCGTCCCGGCCGCACAGGCGTGCAATCAAATGGGCCAGGTCCAGCACGCTGGTGGGGCGTCCGGTGCAGACATTGAACACCGGGGCGGCGGTACCGGCTTCTCGCATCGCGGCAAGCAGGGCGGCGACCACGTCGTCCACGCAGACGAAGTCCCGGGTCTGGTCGCCGTCACCGAAGATGTCGATGCCCGCGCCCTGGATCATGCGCTGGCAGAAGATCGAGATGACCCCGGAATAGGGCGAGCGCGGGTCCTGTCGCGGGCCGTACACGTTGAAAAAGCGCAGGCCGGTGGTGGGGATGCCATGCACATGGCCAGCGACGCGGGCGTGCAGCTCGCACGCGTATTTGTCGGCGCCATAGGCCGAGAGCGGGTGGCGTTCGGTTTCCTCGCCGATCGGCACCGAGGGCGCGTCGCCATACACCGCGGCCGAGGACGCGTAAGCCACCGGTATGACGGCGCCACGCCGAATCGCGTCGAACAACGTTATCGTGCCGGTAAGATTGGCGCGGTGCGTGCCGATCCAGTCAGAGACCCCGCGCTCCACGGAAGCGATGGCGGCCAGGTGGAAGCAGCCGTCCACCCCGTCCAACGCCTCGCGAACAGCAACGGGATCGGCGATGTCCCCCTCGATCAGGGTCGCGGCGGCGGGCAGATTTTCCCGCCTGCCGGTGGACAGGTCGTCCAGCACCCGCACGGCATCACCGCGCCGCGTCAGCGCGTCACAGAGGTGCGAGCCAATGAATCCGGCGCCGCCGGTGACCAGGTAGGTGCTCATGCGTCAGCTCTCGGGAGGGACAAAAGGAGGGTATGATACCGACCGGCATACCGCCTGACCGTCGGCCGCCCCGCGCCGTGGCCGGCGCAGGCCTGTCTGCCACGACTTGGCTGGTGGCGGCTACGATAAGACGCGGATGGCCGGTTTTCGGGGCTGCAATCCAATCCCACCTCGGTCGTAGCGAGGGTGACCTGCTGGCGGACCGTACAACGTCGTGGCGGGCGAAGGCCCGCCACCGACGTTGTCCTGCGGAACGCATCTCTGCGAATAAACGTTAGGCGGATTTCGGTCGCACCCGGTTGCCTGCGGCGGGACGAAGTCGTGGATGGCGGGCCTTCGCCCACCACGACGTGATGGGTTGCGCCGACAATTCCCCCCGACCACGACTGAAGCTGAATTGGACCACAGCTCCCTTTGCCGGCAATGACGGTGCTCGGGCGGGCGTCGGTCACTCTAAACGGCGGTCGGTATGACACCGCCTGGTGCTACGCGTGCGGCCGCAGCACCTGGCGCAGCACGGCGCCGTCGGACAGGCGGTCGAAGCCCTCGTTGATCTGTTCCAGCGTGATGAACCCGCTGCGCAGCTTCTGCACCGGCAGCTTGCCGCGCTGGTACAGCGCGATGAAGCGCGGGATGTCCCGCCTCGGCACGCAACTGCCCATGTAGCTGCCGCGGATACTCTTCTCATCCGACACCAGCGCCGAATGCGGATAGGAAAACGTGGCACTGACCGCCGGCAGGCCGGCGCTGACCACCGTGCCGCCGCGGGCCGTAATCCCGTAGGCCAGTTCCATCGCAGGGATGGCGCCGGCTGTCTCGATCACCGTGTCCAGCCCGCCACCGGTGGCGTCCTTGATTTCCTGCACCACGTCGGCATTGCCGGCCAGGAACGTATCCGTGGCGCCCAGCTCCCGCGCGATCCGCAGCTTGTCGGCACTCAGGTCCACCGCGACGATCCGTTCGGCGCCGGCCACCACGCCGCCCAGCAGCGCGTTCATGCCGACGCCGCCCAGCCCCACCACCGCGACCTGCCCGCCCGGCTGCACCTGCGCGGTGTTCAGCACCGCGCCGACGCCCGTGACCACCGCGCAGCCGAAGATCGCCGCATCCTCCAGCGGCATGTCCTCGGGAATGCGGATCAGCGCGTTCTGCGACACCACCGCGTACTGCGCGAACACCGACAGGCCGGAGTAGTGGTGCAGCGGCTCGCCGTTCAGGTGCAGCCGCCGCGCGCCGGACACCAGCGTGCCGTCACGCCGGGCGGTGAAGGAGCTCTCGCACAGGTTCGGCCGCCCGCCATTGCAGTAGCGGCAATCGCCGCAACTGCTGACGAACACGCTGACCACATGGTCGCCGGGCTTCAGGCCGGTCACGCCGGGGCCGACGTCGCGCACGATCCCGGCTGCCTCATGGCCCGGAATGGTGGGCAGCTTGCGCGGCCGCAGGTTCTCGATGGTGGACAGGTCGGAGTGGCACAGGCCGGCGCCGACGATCTCGTACAGCACCTCGCCCGGGCCGGGCGGGTCGAGGTCCACCGTCTCGATCGTCATCGGCTGGCTGACGGCATACGGGCGCGGCTTGCCCTGGGCACGCAGCACGGCGGCCTTCATCTGCATGGCTGGCACTCTCCTGTCGGTCCTGGCCGGGGAAGCGGCCGGTCAGGCGATCACGTCGGTGCCGGCTATGAACCGCACCCCCAGACCCGTCAACCGCGACTTCGCCTCATCCAGCGTGGTGCGGCCGGGGGCGGCCGGCAGGCCGATGCCGCGGCAGGCGTCCTCGATCACCACCACCTCGTAGCCGTGCTTCACCGCGTCCTCGGCCGACCAGGCGACGCAGAAATCGGTGGCCAGCCCGGCCAGGAAGATGCGCCGGAAGCCGCGCTGCCGCAGCCAGCCGTCCAGGCCGGTGGCGGTGCGGTGGTCGTTCTCATAGAAGGTGGAGTAGCTGTCGATCGCCGGGTCGAAGCCCTTGCGCACGATCACCTCCAGGCGCGTCTGGTCCAGGTCCCGGTGCAGCGCGGCGTTGGGCGGTGCCCTGCAACGCGTGGTCGGGCCACAGCACCTGGGGACCGTAGGGCATCTCGATCACGTCGTAGGGCTGCCGCCCCGGATGCGCGCTGGCGAAGGACGTGTGCCCGGGCGGGTGCCAGTCCTGCGTGGCGAAGGCGTGGACAAAGCGCTGCAGCAGCCGGTTGATCTCGGGTACCACCCGGTCGCCGTCCGCCACCGGCAGTTCGCCGCCAGGCATGAAGGTCGGCTGCACGTCCACCACGCCCAGGATGTCGGTGGTCTGGTCAAGCTGCATGGTGCGCGGTTCCCTGCTCTGTGACACCGAGGATAGTATGCGCGCCGCCGCATAACAGCCCGGGGCGAACCAGCAGCCCCGGCCGCCGCAGGAGGGGACGCATGCACTACCTCACCCAGCAACGCCCGGTCACCGACGCCTTGCGCCGCTCGGTGGTCGAGGACCTGCCGGAACTGGAGCAGATCGGCAATGCCGACCTCCGTCGCAAGGCGATCGAGGCCTGGGCCTTCGCCCTGTCGCATTCCAGCTTTGCCCGCATCAGCGACATCCCGCCGGGCGGCAACCCGGGGCAGAACGTGCTGAAGCGCGGCAGCCAGGCGGACCACCTGCGCGGCGTGGCGAAGCTGGCGCTGCAGATCGCCGACACCTTCATCGCCCAGCGGCCGGAGGTGCAGATCGACCGCGACGTCGTGCTGTGCGGCGCGCTGTGTCACGACGTGGGCAAGTGCTACGAGTTCGATCCGGACAACCAGGCCCGCTGGGCCGCGGACCCGTCCGCCACCGGCCAGCCGACGCTGCGCCACACGGTGTTCGGCACCTATGTCTGCCTGACCGTCGGCCTGCCGGAGGAGATCGCCCACATCGCCTGCGCCCACTCCCTGGAGGGCCAGCATATCGGCGTGTCCAGCGAATGCATGATCGTGCGCCACGCGGACCACGCCTACTGGTCGGTCGCCGGCGCGCTGGGCCTGCTGACCCCGGACTCGCTGCGGCCCAACCCGATCCTGCGGGTGCGCCGGCTCAGTGGCGAGCTGCGGGAGGCGGCGGAGTAGGACCGCCCCGGGTAGGCCGTGACCGCTGACCGGCCATTCGGCGGCGTGGCCTGCAACCGAATTCCGCTGCCGCCATGGCGGAGGTGATCGCGTTCAGACTGCGCCCGTCGTGGCGAGCCTGCGCCCGTCGTGGCGAGCCTGCGCCCATGAACGTTGAAAAGGTGCGCACCAACACCGCTCCTCCGAGTCATGGCCGGACTTGATCCGGCCATCCACCCCCGACAAGGCGTGTTCCGCGCCCCCGCGACCCGATCGTTACGGGGTGGATGGCCGGATCAAGTCCGGCCATGACATGAAGGGGCAGGGACATGAAGGGGCACGGACATGAAGGGGCAGGGACATGAAGGGCAGGCGCCGGCAAGTAACGACGGGTGATGACACGCCCCAGACCAACGCCAATGGGACGAAGACCCGCCACGACGAATCCGTTGAACCATCCGGCCCGCCCCGCCGGGACCACTGCCCTACCTTGGCGACGGCACCCAGGTGCTGCCGCCGATCGCCTCGTCTTCATAGCCGTCCGGCAGATCACCAAACGCCCGCGCACGCCGCGTCGGATCATCAGGCCGCGTCATCGCCGTGATGATCTCGTCCGCCGACGCAATGATGCCCAGCCGCTCCATCCCACGCAGCATCGCCACGGTCGAGAGCAGATGCAGGTTGTCCGGCTTGCGAACGAAGCGGACGTTGCGGAAGTCGGCATCCTCGAACGGCAACAGCACCGGTGCGCCGTCCGCAGCATACCGCTGGATGCCATTGGCCATGAATTCAGCGATCGCCGCATCCCCCAGGTTCTCGCCATGCCGAAAGCGCCCTTGCGCGCGCGCAAGCTTCGCCTGCCGGCCGACAAATGTCGGCTCTATCGTGAGCCCCTGGCCCTCCAACCCGTCCAGGAACGCCTTGACCTCCCGGTCCTTCGCATAGCGCTGGGGGTCACTCGTCACCTCGGCATACACTTCGTCGATGACCACGATTGGCAGGTCCAGCGCGGTCAGCAGATCCGGGCGACCCGCCGTCCATTGGACTGTTGAGTGGCCCGGCATCGGGAATCACCAGGACGCAGCGCGGCTTCACGCTTCGCGATCCTGCCCGCAGAGGCGCACGAAGGTGTCGGCCATGGCCTCCACCTCGTGCGGCGGCAACCGGGGCAGCGGCAGATTGCGCTCGCCCAGCATCAGCAGCAGTTGGGCGTAGTCGCGCAGGCCCAGCACCTTGATGGCGGCCTCCTTGCTCATCCGTCCCTCGGAGAACGCCGTCAACGGATCGCCGGGCTCCGGCGGCGCGGAGCGATAGCCGGTAATCCGCTCCAGATGGTCGCGGACCAGCGCCGTCATCGTTGTCCCGTGCTGCGCCGCATAGGCCTTGGCGTGCTGCACCAGTTCGTCGGGAAGATTGAAGGTGGTGTTGCGCATCATGACCCCTGCCCCCTCGGCGGATACGGCGTCACATATATGCGCGGGCCACCGCAGCCCACCAGACGGGACCGGCCGACCGAGATTTGCGGTCACGCACGCCCTCCAGACACCACTGCCCCCCGCCGCCTGGGCTGGTCAACCGCGCAGTAGCAGCCTAAAACGCCGCCGCAACCAGAAACCCGAGGGAAACGCCATGCGTGAGGAACTGCGGATCAAGGGCGAGGAAGCATGCATCCTGGCAGCCGAGCTGATTGCGCTGACCGGGGAACCGCTCGATTGGGCGGTGACCGCAGCCCTGCGCGAGCGCTTCGAGCGTGAGCAGGCCCGTCGCGCCTGGCACGATCGCATAATGGTGATCACCCGCGAAATCGCCGCCGGCGGCAGCAGTGACGCCGCCAACGACCTGTACTCCCCGCTCCGACAGCCGCGCGCTGGCCGGATAAGGACCACAGCAAGGACGCAGGATGCCGGAACTCTTTCTCGAACTGTTCAGCGAGGAAATTCCGGCGCGCATGCAGGCCCGCGCAGCCGACGATCTCGTGCGACTGGCCGCCGACGCGCTGGCCGCACTGAGCCCGTCCGGGCTGCGCAGCTTCCATGGCCCGCGCCGCATCGCTCTGGCGGCGCAGGTCGCCGCCAAGGTCGCGGCCAGCAGCAGCACCGAACGCGGCCCGCGCAGCAGCGCCCCGGAACAGGCGCTGGCCGGTTTCCTGCGAAAGCACAACGCCACCCGCGACCAGGTGCGGGAGGAAAACGGCTACTGGGTGCTGGACAAGACAGCCGCCGCCGTCACCGCGCAGGACCTGATCGCCGGCGCCATCCCTGCCCTGCTCCGCCGCTTCCCCTGGCCCAAGTCGATGCGCTGGGGCGGCACCAGCACGTTCACCTGGGTCCGTCCGCTGCGCCGCATCGTCTGCCTGCTGGACGGCACGGTGGTGCCGTTCGACCTGCGCGAGAACCACGACAACGGCCACGGCCTGGCCGCCGGCGACCAGACCGAGGGCCACCGGTTCCTCGCCCCCGGCGCCTTCGCGGTGACCTCCGCCGCCGACTGGCAGGAAAAGCTGCGCGCCCACCGCGTGCTGCCCGAGGCCGACGAACGCCGGCTGGTCATCGCCAGGGGCGTCGCCGCCCTCGCCGCCGAACACCAGTTGAACGTGGTGGACGACCCGGGCCTGCTCGACGAAGTCTCCGGCCTGGTCGAATGGCCCGTCCCCCTGCTCGGCCGCATCGCCGACGAACACATGGACCTGCCGCCGGAGGTCATGCAGGTGTCCATGCGCGTCAACCAGCGCTACTTCGCCCTGCGCACGCCCGACGGCCGCGCCGCGCCCTATTTCGCCTTCGTCGCCAATGTCGAGGCACCGGACGGCGGTGCCGCCATCGTCGCCGGCAATGAGCGCGTGCTGCGCGCCCGCTTCGCCGATGCCCGCCACTTCTGGGACCTGGACCGCAAGGCGCCGCTGGACTCCCGCATTCCGCTGCTGGACGACATCACCTTCCACGCCAAACTCGGCAGCCAGGGCGATCGCGTCCGCCGCCTGAAGCACCTGGCCGAACGCATCGCGCACCAGGTGCACGCCGGCCCCGCCCTGGCGGAACGCGCCGCCGAACTGGCCAAGGCCGACCTGGTCACCGGCATGGTGGGCGAATTCCCCGAGCTTCAGGGCGTGATGGGCCGCTACTACGCCCTGCACGACGGCGAGCCGCACGAGGTCGCCGACGCCGTCCGCGACCATTACGCACCGAAGGGCCCGGCCGACGCGGTGCCCGCCGCCCCCGTCTCCATCGCCGTGGCGCTGGCCGACAAGCTGGACCAACTGGCCGGCTTCTTCGCCATCGGCGAAAAGCCCACGGGCTCCGGCGACCCCTATGCGCTGCGCCGAGCGGCGCTTGGCATCATCCGCATCATCCGGGAAAACGGGCTGCGCCTGCCACTGCTGCCGCTGATCGAGGCCGCCGGGCACAGTTTCCACCATCATGGCGTCCAGCCCGCGTCGGCACAGGACATCCTGGACTTCCTGGCCGACCGCCTGCGCGTCCAACTCCGTGCCGACGGTGCCCGGCATGACGTGCTCGCCGCAGTGTTCGCAGCCGGTGCCGACGACGACATCGTCCGCCTGCTCGCCCGCACCGAAGCGGTCACCACCCTGCTGGGCTCTGAAGACGGCGCCAACCTGCTGACCGCTTACCGGCGCGCGGCGAACATACTGCGTATCGAAGAGCGCAAGGATGGGCCCCACAAAGCCGATCCGGACCGGGATCTGTTACGCGAACCGGCCGAGATTGACCTGGATCATGCCCTGCGCGACCTCCCGGTGATACTGCGCCTGCTCGATCAAGAGGATTTCAGCGGCGCCATGGCACGCCTCGCCGGCCTGCGCGCACCGTTGGACAACTTCTTCGATCGCGTGACCGTTAATGCCCCGGAGCCGGATTTGCGCCGCAATCGCTTGCGTTTGCTTAACCAGGTTCGCGTAACCATGGATCGCGTCGCGGATTTCTCCCGTATCGAAGGTTAGACCGAGGTTCAGAATGACCAAGTGGGTGTACAGCTTCGGAGCCGGCCACAATGAGGGCCGGGCGGACATGAAGAATCTGCTTGGGGGCAAGGGTGCCAACCTGGCGGAAATGGCCTCGATCGGCCTGCCCGTGCCGCCCGGGTTCACCATCACCACCGAAGTCTGCACCGCCTACTACCAGAACAACCACCGCTACCCGGATGGCGTGGAAGCCGAGGTCCGCAAGGCGCTTGCGCGCGTCGAGGAAGGCCTCGGCCGCAAGTTCGGTGACGCCAAGAACCCGCTGCTGGTGTCGGTCCGGTCCGGTGCCCGGGTGTCCATGCCCGGCATGATGGACACCGTGCTGAACCTCGGCCTGAACGACGAGACCGTGCAGGGCCTCGCCGAAATGGCGGGCGACGAACGCTTCGCCTGGGACTCCTACCGCCGCTTCATCCAGATGTACGGCTCGGTCGTGCTCGGCGTCGAGCATCACCGGTTCGAGGAGGTCATCGAACACGCCAAGATGGAAACCGGCGCCATCGAGGACACGCAACTGCGCGCGGAAGACTGGCAGCGCGTCGCCGCGGCCTACAAGGACATGATCAAGCATGAGACCGGCAACCCGTTTCCGCTGAAACCGCAGGAGCAGCTGTGGGGCGCGATCGGTGCGGTGTTCGGCTCCTGGATGAACCACCGCGCCATCACCTATCGCCGCCTGCACGACATCCCCGCCGAGTGGGGGACTGCCGTGAACGTCCAGGCCATGGTGTTCGGCAACATGGGCGATGACTGCGCCACCGGCGTCTGCTTCACCCGCGACCCGTCCACCGGCGAGAACCGGTTCTACGGCGAATACCTGGTGAACGCGCAGGGCGAGGACGTGGTCGCCGGCATCCGCACGCCGCAGCCGGTGTCCGCCGACCGCGCCAAGCCGGACGAAACGCCGATGGAAGCGGTGATGCCGGAGGCGTACCGCGAACTGCTGCAGGTGCGGGAGAAGCTGGAACAGCACTACCGCGACATGCAGGACATCGAGTTCACGGTGCAGCAGAAGAAGCTGTACATGCTGCAGACCCGCACCGGCAAACGCACCGCCGCCGCCAGCCTGCGCATGGCGGTGGAAATGGCGCGCGACGGCCTGATCGACCAGTCAGAGGCGGTGCGCCGCGTGAACCCCTCGGCCCTGGACCAGTTGCTGCACCCCACCCTGGACCCGAAGGCGCCGCGTAAGCTGCTGGCCAAGGGGCTGCCCGCCAGCCCGGGCGCCGGCTCCGGCGCCGTGGTGTTCAGCGCCGATGAGGCGGAAAGCCGGGCTCAGAAGGGCGAGGCGGTGATCCTGGTGCGGATCGAGACCAGCCCGGAAGACATCCACGGCATGCACGCCGCCCGCGGCATCCTGACCACCCGCGGCGGCATGACCAGCCACGCCGCGGTGGTGGCGCGCGGCATGGGCCGCCCCTGCGTCGCCGGCGCCGGCGGCATCACCGTGGACTACAACGCACAGACCCTGACGGCCGGCGGCAAGACGGTGCAGGCCGGCGAGATCATCACCCTGGACGGCGCCACCGGCGAAGTGTTCATCGGGTCGGTGCCGATGATCGAGGCGGCGATGTCCGGCGACTTCGCCACGCTGATGGGCTGGGCCGACAAGGCCCGCCGCATGGGCGTGCGCGCCAACGCCGAGACGCCGCTGGACGCCGAGACCGCCCGCAAGTTCGGCGCCGAGGGCATCGGCCTGTCCCGCACCGAGCACATGTTCTTCGACCCGCAGCGCATCGGCGCGGTGCGGCAGATGATCATGGCGCACGACGAGGACGGCAGGCGCCAGGCGCTGGAGCGGCTGCTGCCCTACCAGCGCGACGACTTCCACAAGCTGTTCACCATCATGGCCGGGCTGCCGGTGACCATCCGCCTGCTCGACCCGCCGCTGCACGAATTCCTGCCGCACGCGGAAGCCGAGATGCAGGAGGTGGCGCAGGGCCTGGGCACCGACGTCGAGACCATCCGCCGCCGCGTCGCCGAACTCGCTGAAGCCAACCCGATGCTGGGCCACCGCGGCTGCCGCCTGGGGATTTCGTATCCCGAGATCTACGAGATGCAGGCCCGCGCCATCTTCGAAGGCGCCCTGGCGGTGGCCGAGGAGACCGGCAAGCCGCCGCATCCCGAGATCATGATCCCGCTGATCGCCACCAGGAAGGAGCTGGAGATCACCCGCGCCCAGGTGGACAAGGTGGCTGGGGACGTGTTCGCCAAGGCCGGCCGCAAGATCGAATACAGCGTCGGCACCATGATCGAGCTGCCGCGCGCCGTGCTGGTGGCCGACAAGATCGCCGAAATCGCCGACTTCTTCAGCTTCGGCACCAACGACCTGACGCAGACGGTGTTCGGCCTGTCGCGTGACGACGCCGGCAAGTTCCTGCCGCAGTATGTGGAACAGGGCATCCTGCCGAAGGACCCGTTCGTGTCGATCGACGCTGACGGCGTCGGCGAAATGATACGGATCGGCGCGGAAAAGGGCCGCAGCACGCGCAACAAGCTGAAGCTGGGCATCTGCGGCGAGCATGGCGGCGACCCGGCCTCCATCGCCTTCTGCGAGTCCGTGGGCCTGGATTACGTGTCCTGCAGCCCCTACCGCGTGCCGGTGGCGCGCCTGGCAGCGGCGCAGGCGGCCCTGGGCACCGAGGGCGACCGGACGGCCTGAGTCCGTCCGTTTTCCCGGGCGAGGCGGCGGCCCGGACCGATCAGCGCCCACGCTGCGACAGTGCGCAGAGGGCGCTTGACCCCGGCCGGATCGCCGCCTATCAAGCCTCTCCGTTCGGGAACGGGTGCGTAGCTCAGCGGGAGAGCACCGTCTTCACACGGCGGGGGTCACAGGTTCAAACCCTGTCGCACCCACCACGTCCCCCAGACCGGAAATCCCCAGCACTCAACACGCAGTTGCAGCGGCAGCGTGCCGGCCGAGCGGCGCGACGCAGGCGAACTTCGAGGCAACCACGCCAGGTCGGGCGGCCGAAGTTGCGCGGGACCCCGCCCAGCACGCACGTGTCGCCCACATTGCCGACCGGTTGGCGCCAGCGGTATGGTGACTGCGCCTGGAAGGAGAGCAGCGTTGCCTGGTGAAACCGCCGCCCTGGCTCTCGACCCACGGGTCGCCCGGCGGCCGATCACGGTCGCCGAGTTCCTGCGCATGGGCGAAGTTGGAATTTTAAGCCCGCGTGATCGCGTCGAGCTGATCGAGGGGGAACTGGTCGCCATGGCGCCGATCGGGGCCGATCATGCCGGGACGGTCATCGCACTGAACGAGGTTCTGAACGCCGCTGTGCGAGGCCGCGCGTTCATCTCGCCGCAGAACCCTGTGCAACTGAGCGACCACAGCCTGCCGCAGCCGGATTACGCGGTGCTGGCACCCCGGCCGGACCATTACCGCAGCGACCATCCGCGTCCGCAGGACGTCCTGCTGCTCGTCGAGGTGGCCGATAGCAGCCTGGACTACGACCGCGGCATCAAGCGCGCGCTCTATGCTCGGCACGGTATTCCCGAGTTCTGGATCGTCAACCTGATCGATCGGACGGTGGAAGTATGCCGGTCTCCCGGCCCGGATGGTTACGCGTCGGTCATCACCGCCGACCGCAGCGCCATTCTGGAGCCCGAGGGGATTCCCGGTGCCCGCATCAGCGTGACGGACATCCTTGGCTGAACGACAGCGGTCGCGGTCACCCCGCCAGGCCGCTGCGAACGCCCCCGAGCGTGATCATTGAGTAAGCCGAGCGACCGCACCGCATGCCAGGCGGTGGCCGCTGTGGTGCGTCACATCCACCATGACCCAACCCACTTGCGACCCGCCACCCCGCTCTCGTGACTCCGCCGCGGCGTTACGCTACGTCCATACCTTTCGCGTAAGAGCCCAGGAACCCATCTGACCGCCATGGCCAGCAGCAACGACATCCGCGCCACCTTCCTCGACTACTTCGCCCGCAACGGGCACCAGGTGGTCGAGAGCTCGCCGCTGGTGCCGCGCAACGACCCGACGCTGATGTTCACCAACGCCGGGATGGTGCAGTTCAAGAACGTCTTCACCGGCCAGGAGCGCCGCGCCTATTCCCGCGCCACCACCGCGCAGAAATGCGTGCGCGCCGGCGGCAAGCACAACGACCTGGACAATGTCGGCTACACCGCGCGCCACCACACCTTCTTCGAAATGCTGGGGAATTTCAGCTTCGGCGACTACTTCAAGGAACTCGCCATCCCCTATGCCTGGGAGCTGGTGACCAGGGAGTACGGCCTGCCCGCCGACCGCCTGCTGGTCACGGTCTATGCCGAGGACGAGGACGCCGCGAAGATCTGGAAGAAGGTCACCGGCTTCGCCGACGAAAAGATCATCCGCATCCCCACAGACGACAATTTCTGGCGCATGGGGGAGACGGGTCCCTGCGGCCCGTGCAGCGAGATCTTCTACGACCACGGCCCGCACATCCCCGGCGGCCCGCCCGGGCAGCCCGGATGAGGACGGCGACCGGTTCATCGAGATCTGGAACCTGGTGTTCATGCAGTTCGAGGAAGGCCCGCCCGGCACCCGCGTGCCGCTGCCCCGCCCCTCGATCGACACCGGCATGGGGCTGGAGCGCATCGCCGCCATCCTCCAGGGCAAGCACGACAACTACGACATCGACATCTTCCGCGCGCTGATCCTGGCCAGCGCCGAGGCCACCGGGCAGGAACCGGACGGCCCGCACAAGGTCAGCCACCGCGTGATCGCCGACCACCTTCGGAGTTCGGCCTTCCTGATCGCCGACGGCGTGCTGCCGTCCAATGAGGGCCGCGGCTACGTCCTGCGCCGCATCATGCGCCGCGCCATGCGCCACGCCACGATGATGGGCGCGCGCGACCCGCTGATGCACAAGCTGGTCCCCGTGCTGCTGCGCCAGATGGGCACCGCCTACCCCGAGCTGTCCCGCGCCGAAGGCCTGATCGAGGAGACGCTGGAGCTGGAGGAAACCCGCTTCAAGCAGTTGCTGGAACGCGGCCTGGGCCTGCTGGCCGAGGAAACCGCCGGCCTGGCCGACCGCGAGCCGCTGCCCGGGACGGTCGCCTTCAAGCTGTACGACACCTACGGCTTCCCACTGGACCTGACCCAGGACGCGATGCGCGAACAGGGCCGCAACGTCGATACGGCCGGGTTCGAGGCGGCGATGGCAGAGCAGCGCGCCCGCGCCCGCGCCGCCTGGGCCGGGTCGGGCGAAGCCGCGACCGAAACCGTGTGGTTCGAGATCAAGGAACGCACCGGCGGCACCGAATTCCTCGGCTACACGACGGAAAGCGCCGAGGGCGAGATTCTCGCCCTGGTGGCCGACGGCCAGCCCGCCATGGCGGTGCCGGCCGGGTCCGAAGTGGCCGTGGTGCTCAACCAGACCCCGTTCTATGGCGAAAGCGGCGGCCAGGTCGGCGACACCGGCCGCATCACCGGCCCCGAGGGCCTGGTGATCACCGTCACCGACACGCAGAAGAAGCTGGGCGATCTCTACGTGCATCTCGGCCTGGTCACCGCCGGCGAGGCCCGCGTCGGCACGCCGGTGGTGGCCGAGGTGGACCACGCCCGCCGCGGCACGATCCGCGCCCACCACTCCGCCACCCATTTGCTGCACGAGGCGCTGCGCCGCCGCCTGGGCACCCACGTCACCCAGAAAGGCAGCCTGAACGCCCCGGACCGCCTGCGTTTCGACGTCAGCCACCCGCGCCCGATCACCGGCGAGGACATCGCCGCGGTCGAAGCCGAGGTGAACGCCAAGATCCGCGAGAACGCCGAGGTCGTCACCCGCCTGATGACCCCGGAAGCCGCGGTGGAGCTGGGCGCGATGGCCCTGTTCGGCGAGAAATACGGCGAAGAGGTCCGCGTGGTGATGATGGGCGAGCCCGAGGGCAACAAGCTCGCCTGGTCGATCGAGCTGTGCGGCGGCACGCATGTCCGCCGCACCGGCGACATTGGCTATTTCCGTATCGTCTCGGAAGCCGCTGTCGGCGCCGGCGTGCGCCGGCTGGAGGCCGTCACCGGCGGCGCGGCCGAAGCGGTGGTGGCCGAAACCCAGTCCCGCCTGCACGAAGCCGCCGGCGCCCTGCGCACCAGCCCGTCCGAGGTCCCCGCCCGCATCGAGGCGCTGCTGGACACCCAGCGCAAGCTGGAGCGCCAGATCGCGGACCTGCAACGCAAGCTGGCCACCGGCGGCGGCGAAGCTGCGGTGGAGGAGGTCAACGGCGTCAAACTGGCCGCCCGCAACCTGGGCGAGGTCCCTGCCCGCGACCTCAAAGGCCTGGCCGATACGATCGGCAAGCAGCTCGGCTCCGGCGTGGTGGCCCTGGTATCCACGATGGACGGCAAGGCCAGCATCGTGGTCGCGGTGTCCTCCGACCTGACCGGCCGGTTCAACGCGGTGGACCTGGTGCGCGCGGCCTCGGCCGCGGTGGGCGGCAAGGGCGGCGGCGGCCGTCCCGACATGGCCCAGGCCGGCGGGCCGAACGGCAACCAGGCGGACGAGGCCCTGGCAGCCGTGCGGCGGGCACTGGCCGGCTAGGCCCACCCGACCAGCCACGGCGCTGTAGCTGTTCCTGCGGCTGTAGCTGTTCCGGCGGCTGCGGCTGCGGCTGCGGCTGCGGCTGCGGCTGCGGCTGCGGCTGCGGCTGCGGCTGCGGCTGAACGGGTCCGTTGCTTGTGCGCCGTTGGTCAACTGGCCGGCACTGAGCGGTGTTCAAGGCACGGTGGCCCGTACAATCCCATGGCTGTCGAAGGGGGGCTGTAATCCGGTTCCACCGCGGCCATGCCGGGAGGATTGGATGGCAGCCCCGAAGGCCGGCCATCCATGACCTCTTCCAGTCGCAATCAGCAAGAACGCGGTCGGCCAGCCTCTCTCCCGGCGTGGCGCAGACAGCCACCCGGAAGGACATCGCGCGGCGAGCCGGTATCAGAAGTCCGTGCAGCGCCCCTTGTGCTCCCAGTCCCCATAGCGTGTGGGTTCCGGTCCAGCCGCGCCGCCGATCTCCTTCGGTAGCGGGACCGGGGGCTGCGGCTTCGGTACGGATGGCGTCTGGTCGGCGGTGGCCGGCTCGGGTTTCGATTCGCTCATGCCGAGCAGATAAGTCGCGGCCGGACGCTCAGCAAGCATGTGCGCGGGCGGGGGGCCGGTGCCAGCCCGCCCTCCGGCGGAGCGTCCTGCCCTTGCAGTCCGCCCCTGGCCGTCAACCGCCCCCGTAGAGCCCCCGGCGAGCCCGGCTTCCGCGCGCCTACAGCTCGGCGACCCGCACGGGCTCCGCCAGTTCCAGCACACGGCCCGCCCGCAGCACCAGGTCGTCGCGGTACTGCGCCGCGGCGATCTGCACCGAGCGCGGCAACCCGTTCTCCCCCAGCCCCATCGGCATCGAAAGCGCCGGCTGGCGGGTGATGTTGAACAGGAACGTCCAGGGCGCCCAGCTCTTGCACAGCGCCTGCACCGGATCGACCGTCGGGGCATCGGCCAGCGGCGGGCCGGCCGGCACGGTGGGGCACAGCACCAGGTCGAAGCTCTGGTGCAGGCGGGCCATGACGTGGGCGGCGGTGGCGCGCATCGCCTCGGAGTCCATGAACTGGACCGCCGTCATGTCGCCCTGGCTGCGGGCCACCTCCAGGATGCCGGGATCGAGCAGTCCGCGCAGTTGTTCGGGCAGCGTGGCGACCAGGCGCGCCAGGGCGGCGCCCCAGACGCGGGTGAACACCTGGCTGGTATCGGGCAGGTCGGGGTCGGCTTCCTCAACCGAGGCACCGGCCTCGGCCAGGATCGCCGCGGCACGCTCCACCGCCGCGATGCCGTCGGCATCCACCGGCGCGTCGAAGCCGGGCCGGCGCAGCACGCCGATCCGCAGGCCGGAGACACCGTCCTCGATGCCGTCGCGCCAGTCGCGGCCGTCATCCGGCAGGCAGAACGGATCGCGCAGGTCGAAGCGGGCCATGGCCGACAGCATCAGCGCGGCGTCCCGCACGCTGCGGGTCATCGGTCCGGCGCAGGACACCGCGGCGAAGGCGCTGGCCGGCCATTGCGGCACGCGGCCGTAGGTGGGCTTCAGCCCGACCAGGCCGCACCAGGCCGCCGGGATCCGGATCGAGCCACCGGCGTCGGTGCCCAGGTGCAGCGGCCCGAACCCCGCCGCCCCCGCCGCGCCGGCGCCGGCCGAGGACCCGCCGGTGGTATGGTCCGGGTTCCACGGGTTGCGGGTAATGCCGTTCAGCGGGCAGTCGCCGGGCGATTTCCAGCCATATTCGGTGGTGGTGGTCTTGCCGATGATCACCGCCCCGGCGGTGCGCAGTCCCATCACCAGCGGCGCGTCGTCCTTTGCCGGTGCGGGATCGCTGGTGCGGCTGCCGCGGCGTGTGGGGAAGCCGGCCAGGTCCACCAGGTCCTTCACCGTGCAGGGCACGCCGTCCAGCAGGCCCAGCGGACGGCCGGCCCGCCAGCGCATCTCGCTCTCGCCGGCAGCGTCCAGCGCGCGCGGGTTCATCACCGCGAAAGCGTTCAGCTTGGGGTTGAGCCGAGCGACGCGTTCCGTGACGGCCTGGAGGACTTCCACGGGGCTGAGCGCCCGTCTGGCGTAGAGGGCGAGCATGTCCTCGGCGGACAACAGGGCGGGGTCGGTGGCGGGCATGGGGCGGACTCCTGGCAGGCGCGGATGCCGCACCATGAACGTCCCGACGCCGCGAGGGAACCCGGAAGCACGGCGATCATTCCGCATTCCTGCGCACTGTTCGAACCGGGACGTGCGCCCCGGCTCCAATCGACGGATCACGGCTCGCTGTGCATCTTCTCGCGCAGAATGCGATTGATCTCCGTCTGGTATCCCGGCCCCTTGCGACGCAGCCACTCGAGCACGTCCATATCGAGCCGGATGGAGATCGCTTCCTTTCGGGGGCGATGGAAGCGGCCACGAACCGCAGTGTCCCAGTTGCCCTCGGGGGCCGGAGGAACTTCATCGGTGTCGCCCAGTTTCGCCTCGATCGCATCCAACCGCGCAATCTCGGCGCTGGTCAGCGGGCGACCGTCAGAGCTGCGATACTTGCTCATAGCGTCTCCGTTCTCCCGCGTCGGCGGGACGCATGCTGATGATGTGGACCCAGTCCACCGCGTCGCCGGCCGGAAACGTGTGAACCACGACGACGACCTTGAATATTCCGCTGCTGTAGAGTGCCCCGATCGTGTGCCACCGCTCCTCCTGCCCGACCATGCGGTCGAAGACGGTGGCGGCGAGCGGATCCTCGAAGACACGTTCGGCCGCCGCGAAATCCAGACCGTGCTTGCGAAGGTTCCGCCGCCGCTTTTCCTCTCTCCAGGTTATCCTCACGTCTCGCGCCCCCTGCCAGGGGCAAGCCTGCGCGCTGTGCGTTAAGACTTCGCGAACAGGCGCGGGAACCCAGAGTATATGCGCTTCTGTATATACACCCACAAGGCGACGGCCGCAGCACTTTCGTACGCCTCCCAGCCGCGCCCCCCACCGCGCCGCATTCCCAACGGCCGGAAATCCGCGCAGCATGGGCCGCGACATCAGGCGATAGGGAGTCCCCCATGAGCGGCACCAGCAAGCACCCCGATGGCGAGCCCTGGCAATGGCCGGAGGCAACCTGGCGCAAAATCGTCGGCCGCGCCCGCGCCGGCCGCAGCCTGAAGCCCCGCGCCTGGCCGCAGAACGCCCGCTGCGCCGTGGCGATCAGCTTCGACGCCGACCATGAGACCATCCCCCTGCGCGACAATGACGAAAGCCCGATGCGCCTCAGCCAGGGCCAGTACGGCAACCGCCAGGCCACCCCGCGCATCCGCCGCCTGCTGGAGCGCGAGTCCATTCCCGCCACCTTCTTCTATCCCGCGGTCTCCGCGCTGCTGTATCCGGACGAAGTGCGGGCAATCGCCGGTGACGGCCACGAGATCGGCATCCACTCCTGGATCCACGAAGTGAACACCGCCCTGCCCCGCGAAGCCGAACGCGACCTGACCTTCCGCGCCCGCGACACGCTGGCCAGGATCGCCGGCCGCGACCCGGTGGGCATGCGCACCGCGAGCTGGGACTTCTCGGTCAACACGCTCGACATCATCCGGGAACTGGGCCTGCTGTACGACAGCTCGCTGATGGCGGACGATGATCCGTATGAGCTGACGGACGGCGGGGACCCCACCGGCATCGTGGAGCTGCCGCCGGAATGGATCCGCGACGACGCGGTGTACTACAACTTCATCCGCTTCTCGGCGCTGCGGCCCTACACCCCGCCCTCGGCGGTGGAGGAAATCTTCACCGCGGAGTTCGACGGCGCGTGGGACGAAGGCGGGCTGTTCCTGCTGACCATGCACCCGCACATCACCGGACACCGCTCCCGCATGCCGGTGCTGGAGCGGCTGATCAGGCACATGAAAGCACGCGGCCAGTGCTGGTTCGCCACCCACGAACAGATCGCGACCTGGTGCAAGGAAAACGCGTGACCCGGGCCGCAGGCGCGGATCGAAACGTGGCAAACGAACGTAGGAATCCCACATGCAACAGGACACCGTCACCCTGGCGCCCGACACGCTGGACCGGCTGCGCCGCGTCAGCACCGCGACCATCACCACGCAACTGCTGAAGAACCACGGCCTGCGCACGCGCGCGATTCCCGGGGTGAAGCCGGTGGACCCGCGCCACTGCAGGTTCGTCGGGCCCGCCTTCACCGTGCGCTACGTGCCGATGCGGGAGGACCTGTCGATGGGCGGAAAACGCCCCGCCCCCAACCCGCTGCAGGAAGCGATCGACACCGCGCCGGCCGACAGCGTCTTCGTCATCGACATGAACGGCGACACCACCAGCGGCGCACTCGGCGACATCCTGATCGCCCGCCTGGTCGCACGCGGGGTGGCCGGCGTGGTGGCGGACGGCGGCATGCGCGACATCGAGCCGGTGCAGCAGATGTCCCTGCCGGTATTCTGCCGCAGCTATGCCGCGCCGCCCAGCTTCGCATCGTTGCTGGTGGCCGATGTGCAGCGGCCGGTGGGCTGCGGCGGCGTGCTGGTGATCCCCGACGACATCGTCGTGGCCGATGCCGACGGCGTGGTGGTGATCCCGCGCTACCTGGCCGACACCGTCGCGCGCGATGGCGACGAACAGGAGCAGATGGAGGCCTGGATCCGCCGCAAGATCGACGCCGGCGCGGCGGTGCGCGACTTCTATCCGCCGCAGGAACAGGCGCTGGCCGAATACCGGCAGTGGGTCGCTGCGGGACGGAAGTAGGCGGCCGCCTCGTGTCATGGCGGGTCCTACTCGTCTTGGCCGGGCCTGACCCGGCCATCTACCCCGGAACGATCGGGAGGCCACAGAACCACAGGTTGCCCGATCATCACGGGTAGATGGCCGGGTCAGCCCGGCCATGACTGAGGCGGGATCTCCCACCATGACGAGGAAACCACCGCAGTCCAAGGAAACCACCACATGCTGCAAGGAAAATCCGCCCTGGTCACCGGCTCGCTCGGCGGCATCGGTTTCGCCGCCGCGAAAGCGCTGGCGCAGCAGGGTTGCAACGTCATGCTGAACGGCTTCGCCCCGGACGACGCCATCCAAGGCCGCATCAACGAACTCGAAGCGCTTGGCGTACGCGCCAGCTATCACGGTGCCGACCTGCGCCACCCAACGCAGATCGCCGAGCTGGTGCAGGCCACCACGCGACACGTTCGGCGCCCTGGACATCCTGGTGAACAACGCCGTCGTCCGCTTCTTCGGCCCGATCGAGAAATTCCCGCCCGAACACTGGGACGAAGCGCTGGCCGTAAACCTGTCCGCCCCGTTCCACACCATCCGCCTCGCCCTGCCCGGCATGAAGGCGCGCGGCTGGGGGCGCATCGTCAACATCGCCTCCACCTATGGCCTGTTCGCCACGGTGGACCGCGTGGACTACATCACCACCAAGACCGCGCTGATCGGCCTGACCCGGGCCGTGGGGCTGGAATGCGCCCGCACCGCGATCACCTGCAACGCGATCTGCCCCGCCACCGTGCTGACCCCGAACATCGACGGCCGCATCCGCAACCAGATGCAGCAGGACGGCCTGTCGCGGGAGGCGGTGGAGGAACGCTACCTGGCCGCCCGCCAGCCATCCCGCCGCTTTGTTGCGGATGAAAATATCGGCGGCCTGATCGCGTTCCTGTGCGGCCCGCACAGCGCCGACATCAATGGCGCGGCGCTGCCGATCGACGGCGCCTGGTCGGCCGGCCGCTGAGCCGCACGATGTCCGGACCGATCCTGTTCGCCGGCGACCCGCACCGCAACTTCGCGCCCATCCTGCGCGCCTGCGCCGCCCGCCCGCCCGGCGCGCTGATCCTGGTGGGCGACTGCGAGTGCGACGCCCCGCTGCCGGAAAAGCTGGCACCGGCGATGCAGGCCGGCTGGCGGGTGTACTGGATCCTCGGCAACCACGACACCGACACGCCCGAGACGTTCGATCACCTGGTCGCCGGCCATCCCCAGGGCGACATCGGCCTTCGGGTCATCACGATCGGCGGGCTGCGTGTCGCCGGCCTCCCCGGCGTGTTCAAGCCGCGCGTCTGGCACCCGGTGGAAGCCGATCCGCCCAGTTTTCAGACACGCACGGCGTTCCTCGCGGCGCTGCCGGCCCGGCAGCACTGGCGCGGCGGCCTGCCGCTGTGGCACCGCGACACGATCTTTCCCGAGGACATCGCGGCCCTGCGGGAACACCGGTTCGACGTGCTGGTAACGCATGAAGCGCCGTCCTGCTACCGGCACGGCTTCGCCGAGATCGACCGGCTGGCCCGGGATGCCGGCGCCCGGCTGATCGTGCACGGTCACCATCACGTCTCGTACACCGCCGCGGTGGACAACGGCATCCGGGTGCGTGGCCTCGGGCTCTCGGAACCCTGGGAGCTGGACTCCCTGTCATAGTCGGACCGGCCTGTCACTGCTTCGCCGTCTGGCCACAATGCGACCGTAAAGGGCCCGATCGACGGTGCCGCCGCACCGTCGTGACGCCGCGCGTCCCTGATCCGGCGTCATTTGCCCCAACCCGCCCCAACGTGGCAGGAATTCGCCCCATGCTCACCCGCCGTATCCTACTCGCCACCCTGCCCGCCTCCGCGGTCGCAGCCCGTGCGCATGCTGCCCAGGACAGCTTCCACGACTTCGTCGCCGACCTGCGCGCCGAAGCCCGACGGCACGGCATTTCCAACCGCACGCTGGACCGTGCGTTCGCCGGCGTCTCGCCAAACCAGAAGGTGCTGCAGCGCGAGCGCCACCAGCCCGAGTTCACCATGACCTGGGCGAAGTACCGCAACCTGCTGCTCACCCGGAAGCGCATCGACGAGGGCGTTGCCGCCCTGCACAACAACCGCTCGTTGTTTGCCGCGGTGCAGCGCCGATACGGCGTCAGCCCCAGCGTGATCGGCGGCATCTGGGGCCTGGAGTCCAGCTACGGCACCAAGACCGGCGATTATCGCGTGGTCGAGGCATTGGCGACGCTCGCCTGGGCCAGCAGCCGCCCGCGCTTCTTCCGCTCGGAACTGCTGGCGGCGCTGAAGATCCTGGAACATGGCGACATCAGCCCGGCGGACATGACAGGCAGCTATGCGGGGGCGATGGGCCAGCCGCAGTTCATGCCCACCAGCTATCTGCGCTACGCGGTGGACTTCCAGGGGACTGGTCGGCGCAACATCTGGACAAACCGGGCGGATGTGTTGGCCTCGATCGCCAACTACCTGGAAAAGTCCGGCTGGCACAGCGGCCAGACCTGGGGCCAGCCGGTCGCCCTGCCCTCCGGCTACCACCCCAAGGAGACCGGGCGCACGCACCGGCATCCGCTGTCCCACTGGGCGGCCCAGGGGCTGCGGCCGATTGCCGGGCGGTGGAAGGCCGCGTCCAACGCACCGGCCGCCCTGCTGATGCCGGACGGTGACGGCGGCGACGCCTTCCTGGTGTTCGCCAATTTCGCGGCCATCCGCCGCTACAACCCCTCGGACTTCTACGCCCTGCTGGTGGGCCTGCTGGGCGACAGCATCACCGCCTGACCCTGCCCGAAACGACACACCCGAAACGACACAAAGGAGACACCATCATGAAGATCGGATTCATTGGCCTGGGAATCATGGGGCGCCCCATGGCACTGAACCTGCACGCGGCCAAGCACGAACTGGTGGTGCCCGAGCGCGCCAGCCTGACCGACGATATCCGCAAGGTGGCCGAGGTGGTGCCCGACGCAAAGACCGTCGCGTCGAAGTCCGAGGTGGTGATCCTGATGGTGCCGGACACCCCCGACGTGGAGACGGTGCTGTTCGGCCCCAACGGCGCGGCCGAGGGCCTGAAGTCCGGCACGCTGGTGATCGACATGTCCTCGATCAGTCCGATCGCCACCAAGGAGTTCGCCCGGAAAATTAATGAGAAAGGCTGCGACTACCTGGACGCGCCGGTATCCGGCGGCGAGGTCGGCGCCAAGCAGGCGACCCTGACCATCATGGTGGGCGGTCCGGACAAGGCATTCGACCGGGCCAAGCCGCTGTTCGAACTCATGGGCAAGAACATCACCCATGTCGGCGCGAACAACGGCGACGGGCAGACCTGCAAGGTGGCCAACCAGATCATCGTGGCGCTGAACATCCAGGCGGTGTCGGAAGCGCTGGTGTTCGCCGCACGTGCCGGCGCCGATCCGGCCAAGGTGCGGCAGGCGCTGATGGGCGGCTTCGCCACCTCCCGCATCCTGGAAGTGCATGCCGAACGCATGCTGAACGGCACGTTCAACCCGGGCTTCCGCATCCGGCTGCACCAGAAGGACCTGAACCTCGCGCTGGCATCGGCGAAGGAACTGAACCTGGCCCTGCCCAACACCGCGATCGCCCAGCAGATGTTCGATTCCTGCGCAGCGCATGGCGGCGCGGACCTGGATCACTCGGCGCTGGTGCTGGCGATCGAGGAGATGGGCAACACCTCCATTCGGGAAAAGAAATAGTTTTCCTGGGCCTACCCGAAATGAGTCGCACCCCGTTGCACAGGGGTTGAATTTCAGGACGCTTCCGCTATAAACTCGCGGGAGCGTCCTGATTCTGAGACACATTGCATAGCGTTCTCGATCGGGGCCGGCGGGGCAGATGTGCCGGAGGGGCGGCTATGTCGATGCGGTTCACCGAGATTGGCCAACAACTACGTGCCTATCGCCTGGAGTCGGGCCTGCGCGCCGAGGAAATCGCCGCCCGGCTCGGCGTTTCCCGCGCTGCCCTGTACCGCTATGAAAAAGGCGAGGTGATCAAGCTCGATACGATCAAGCGCCTCGCCGAACTGTTGAAGATCTCGCCCCTTTCGCTGCTGGGCATCGGCGTCGAATACTACAACCGGCCAATCGGGTATTTTGAGCGTATTCGGCAGGTCGAGGAAAGCGCCGACCAGGTTCTGCAACTGTCCAGTTCCATCTGCTACCTGACCACGTCGGATGCCTACGACACCGCTCTGGCGCAGACCTTCGAGGAGCTTTCGGAACAAGCCGGGCCGGATCGCCTGGCGATGCGCAGCATGGCGGAGCAGGTTCTGGGCATCCTCACCTCCCGCAAGCGCATGTACGCCATGCGGCGACCCGGAATTATTGCCATGGTGTCGCTTTCGTCGGTGCAGCGGCTGCTGGAAAGCGGTGTTGCCGCCGGCGTCCCCACTTCCGATCGCCTGCGGCAGCTCTGCCGCGACGTGGCACTGACCGAAGTCGAGAACATGGTCGAGCTGATGGAAGCCGAACCGATGGGCTTGCAGTTCGGCCTGCTGACCGGCGCGGAGCCAAGCTCTTCGTTCAAGATCCTCCGGGCCCGCGACCGGGTCAGCCTGGCAATCAATCCGTTCCGCTCCGACACCCATCCCAGCGCCCAGGCCGGCGTGGCCATGATCACCGGCGCCGATGAGGCGATCGCCGCCCATCAACGCGTGGCGGAAGCGAGCTGGCGTGAGGCACTGAAGGGACCCGCCGGCGCCGCCAGGCTGCGTCAGTTGATCAGCGACGTCACCCGCGTGGCGTAGCAAGACGCGCCCAGTCCGGCCGCCCGGTCGGCCAGGGATCGCCCCACATCTGCTGACCGCCGTCCACCGTCAGCACCTCGCCGGTGATGAACTTGCCCGATGGCGCGATCAGGTAGATGCACGCCTCGGCCACGTCCCACGGATCACCCGGATGCAGCATCGGGTTGGCCTGCCAGTAGGTGGCCGCACCGTCGGGCGGATAATGCGCGAATCCCTCGGTCTCCACGCAGCCGGGCGCGACGCAGTTGACCCGGATGCGGTGCGGCGCCCATTCCACCGCGACCGACTTCGACAGGTAGGCGACGCCGGCGCGCGCGGCAGCGGTGTGGGCGATGCCGGGCATGCCGCGCCAGAAATCGGCCACGACATTGACGATGCTGCCGCCTCGCTGATCCCGTACCCAGCGCTGCGCCGCTTCCTGCATCACCCACCAGGTGCCGTTCAGGTTGGTGTCGATCACCGCCAGCCAACCCTTGCGGGCATAGTCCAGTGCCGGCTGGGGAAACTGCCCGCCGGCGTTGTTCACCACCGCATCCAGCGGCCCGAGTTCCCGCCAGGCCCGATCGAGGAACGCCGCCACCGCATCCGGATCGCGCACCGACACCACGCCCGGGACAACCTGAGCGCCGCATCCCCGCAGGAAGGTCGCACTCGCCTCCAGGCGTTCCGCATTGCGTCCGCAGATCGCCAGGTCGGCGCCGAGCCGCGCGGCGAGCGTCGCGATGGCCTTGCCCAGGCCGCGGCCGGCGCCGGTGACCAGAATGCGCCGGCCGCGCAGCAGGTCGTCGCGGAACACTGTCGGGCGCGTTCGCAGCGCCTCCTCGGTGAGCCCATACGGCTGGTCCGACATGCCTCAGACCCGCTCCGGTGCCAGCGACGCCGCCGTATCGCGCAGCCGGAACTTCTGCACCTTGCCGGTCGGCGTGCGTGGCAGCGCCGGCAATAGCTCCAGCCGTTCCGGCAGGTAGGTCCGCGCCGTGCCCTGTTCGGTCAGGAACGCACACAGCGATGCCAGCGTGGGATGCGCGCCCGGCTTCGGCACCACGAAGGCACAGGCCCGCTCACCAAGCCGCGGATCGGGCATGGCGACGATCGAGACATCCTGCACTTCCGGGTGGCGGTAGAGCAGGTTCTCGATCTCCACCACCGGGATGTTCTCCCCGCCGCGGATGATGATGTCCTTGGCGCGACCGGTGATGCGCACATAGCCGTCGTCATCGATGCGCGCCATGTCGCCGGTGTCGAACCAGCCCTCGGCGTCCATGCCCGGCAGGTTCGGGCGCTTGAGATAGCCGGGCGACATGCTGCAGGCCCGCACTTCCAGCCGCCCCTCGGTGTTCGGCGGCAGCACGGTGCGGTCGGCGTCAACCACCCGGATATCGACGCCAGGCAGGCAGCTTCCGTCGCTTTCGAACGCCTTCTCGGGCGGGTCCTCCGGCCGGGTGAGCGTGGTGCCGCCGATCTCCGACATGCCCCAGCAGGACAGGATGGCCGCCCCCATCGCCTCGGTCGCGCGGCGCACCAGCGCGCGCGGGATCGGCGCGCCGGCAGAGCCGAACATGCGCAGCGTGCGGAACGCCTCCCGGTCGCGCTCGGCCTGCGCAGCGAGGTCGGCCAGGAACGGCGTGGCGCCCATCGAGAAGGTGACGCGCTCCTCGCGAATGATCGCCACCGCCCTGGCGGGATCCCACACATCCTGCAGCACCAGCGTCGCCCCCAGATACAGCGCCGGCACCATCGCCAGCATGAAGCCGGTCTGGTGCGCCAGCGGCGACGGCATCAGCAGCACGTCATCCGGCGTCAGGTGCAGGCGTTCGGTGAACGGGATCGAGTTGGCCAGCAGCGTGTCCGACGTGTGCAGCACGCCTTTCGGCTCGCCGGTGGTGCCGGAGGTGTAGCAAAGTTGCGCGATCTCCTCCGGCCGCAGCCGCCGCTCGGCGAACACGGCACGGTCCGCGTCGGTGGCGGGTTCGGCCAGCAGCGCAGCCTCGAAGCTGAGCGGACCGTCGGCACCGATCACCAGCCGGTGCTGCAGTTCCGGAAGCCTGGCCTGAAGCCGCCCTGCCATGGCGGCATGGTCGAAGTCGCGGAACACGCCCGGCACGATCAGAATGCGTGATTCCGCCAGCGCCAGCATGAATTCCAGCTCGCGCTCGCGGAAGATCGGCATCAGCACGTTGGTCACCGCGCCGATCCGCAGGCAGGCCAGGTGCAGCGCCACCACCTGCCACCAGTTGGGCAGTTGCTGCGACACCACGTCGCCGCGCCGCACGCCCAGGCGCAGCAGGCCGTGGGCGATTCGGTCCACCGTGTCGGCCAGTTCGCCATAGGTCAGCGCAGTACGCTGGCCGGTGACACTGTTGTGGTCGATCAGCGCGGGATGACCCGGGCGGTTGCGCAGCGCCGCCTCGAACAGGTCCAGCGGAGTCTTGCCGCGCCAGTACCCGGACGCCCGCATCCGCTGGGCGTAGCCGGTCGGGAATGCCGCCGTCAGCTCCATGACGTACCTCCCTGCGCTGTGCGCTTGTGGTGTTGTTTGCCCGGGAGCGTATCACGGAGGCGCCGGAAGTGGCACACGGCCCTGCTGCCGGATGGGCGGCACGATCCGCCGGTCCGCACAACGCCGCGGCCGGTGCAGGACGGCCACCCACGACATGCCCGCACGCACCGAGTGAATGTCGTGGATGGCCCGCCTGCACGGGCCATCATGCAGCACGCATCTCAGGTGGCCGGCGCCCGAACTTGACGCGTCTTGCGTCATGGCCCGCGCAGGCGGGCCATCCATGTCTTTATGGAGCCGCCATCAGCAGCCGCCATCGGAGCCGCCATCAGCAGAAGTCGTGGACGGCCGGCCGGCGCCGACCGTGGCCGTGCGTTGCCGGCCAACGGTCACACGATACGCGGGCCGGTATCAGCCCTGCAGATTGCCGGACAGCAGCGTGGCGACGCGGCGGGCGAAGGCGGTGGGATCGCGCGGCAGGTCCCCTTCCTGCACCCGTGCCAGATCCAGCAGCGTGGCGGCCGCTTCGCCGATCAGCGCGGTGTCGGCAGCCTTACCCGACAGCAGCTCGATCAGCTTGTGCCGCGGGTTCACTTCCAGGATCGGCACCGACGGCATCATGCTGCGTCCGGCGCGGCGCATCAGCCGCTGCATCTGCAGGTCCGGCCCCTTGTCGCTGGCCGCCAGCACGACGGCGCTGTCCGTGAGTCGCGCGGTTGCACGCACATCCGCCACCGCGTCGCCCAGCGCCGCCTTCATCGCCGTCAGCAACGCCGACACGTCGGGCGCGTCCTCATCCTTTGCGACCTCGTCGGTGGCCTGGGTGACGCTGCGCAGGTGCTTTCCCTCGAAGCTGTCCAGCCGGTCCGGCCAGAACGCGTCGATCGGGTCGGTCAGCAGCAACACTTCCAGACCCTTCGCACGAAAGCCTTCCAGTTGCGGCGAGCCCTTCAGCGCCTCGGCGTCATCCCCGGAGAGGTACCAGATGGTGTCCTGCCCGGTCTGCATGCGGTCGGTATAGTCCGCCAGCGACGTCCAGCCGTCCTGACTGGACGACCGGAAGCGCAGCAGGGCGGCAAGGTCGGTGCGGTGTTCGGAATCCTCCCACACGCCTTCCTTCAGCACGCCACCGAAATTCTCCCAGAACTTCGTATAGGCCTCGGCATCCTTCGCCTTGGCCTTGAGATCCGACAGCACGCGGTTGACCAGCGCCTTGCGGATACGGCCGAGCACCGGAGTTGTCTGGAGCATCTCGCGGGAGACGTTGAGGGGCAGGTCCTCGGTGTCCACCACGCCCTGCACGAAGCGCAGCCAGGGCGGCAGCAGCTCCGCCTTGTCGGTGATGAACATGCGCCGAACGTGCAGGCGGACATGCGAGTCACGGTCGTTGTCCAGCGGCTCGAACGGCTTGCTGCCCGGGATGAACAGCAGGGCGTAGAATTCCAGCATGCCCTCGGCCCGCCAGTGCAGCGTGGACCAGGGCGTGTCGAACAGGTGGCCGAGGTGGCGGTAGAATTCGTTGTACGACTGCTCGGTGACTTCGCTGCGCGGCTTGCGCCACAGCGCGGTGCCTTCGTTGGCCGGCTGGTCCTTGCCGTCGCGGGCGACCGTGATCGGCACCGTGATGTGGTCGGCCCATTTGCGCACCACCGCCTCCAGCCGCATCGGCTCGAGATACTCCTCGGCATCCGCCTTCAGGTGCAGCACGATGTCGGTGCCGGCGGTTTCGCGCGTGGCGGGTGACAGGGTGAATTCGCCGGCGCCGTCCGAGGCCCAGGTGAACGCTTCCTCGGAGCCGGCCTTGCGCGAGGTGACTTCGACGCGGTCGGCCACCATGAAGGCGGAATAGAAGCCGACGCCGAACTGGCCGATCAGGCTGGGCCGGTCCTCCGGCTTGGCGGAGGCCAGGGCCTGGCCGAAGGCACGCGTGCCGGAGCGGGCGATGGTACCCAGGTTGTCGATCATCTCCTGGCGCGCCATGCCGATGCCGTCATCGGCGATATGCAGCGTGCGGCTCTGCCTGTCGGGGATGATGCGGATCTTCGCCTCGGCCGGCGGGGCGAGGTTGGGATCGGTCAGCGACTCGAAACGCCGGCGGTCCATCGCATCGGCGGAGTTGGCGACCAGCTCCCGCAGGAAGATCTCGCGTTCGGAATAGAGTGAATGCACCACCAGGTCGAGCAGCCGTCCGACCTCGGCCCCGAATGTATGCTGTTCCACTGGCGCGTCGTTCATGCGGTCTCTCCTCTCGCCGGCGCGATATGCGTGCGGAGAGCCGCGGTTTCAATCCGGCCGCGTAGCGGGGACCCGCGACAGGCCGGCCAAAGGCGGCGCTGCGGCCCAGTTGCCAGCCCCCTCTGGATCCGGCGTCAGCACCACGCGCTTCGCACACTGCTGGCCAGACGGCGGGGCCGCAAGCATCACGACATCCGCAGCAAGCTGGCAATCGAAATGTCCTCGTCCACCTCCGGCCAGTGAACGCCTTCGCCACGGCCGATCAACCGCCAGCGCTGCCGTTGCGCCGGGGTCGCGTCGCGCAGGCGCGGGAACCAGGCCAGGGGAGCGGATACCTCGCGGCCATCCGACAGGACGACCCGCAGCAGATGGTCGGAAACCGCAACGTCAGTCGCAGTCGGATCGACGCGAATGGCCAAAGTGCTCATTCCAGGCCTCTTCCAGGGTCCGGCGGTGCAACACCACGAGCGCCCGCACCCGGGTGAGTTCGTGGGCGCGGAAACGCACGGCCGAAGCTAATTCTACGGGATCCAGCCAGTACTTGGCCAGCTTGTCGCCGGTACTCGACGTGGATGTGGGGAGGCTCATTGTCCTCCAGGCTGTAGAAAAAGAACCGGTAGCCCAGCACGCGCAGCACGGTTGGCATTGCGGCACCCTGCCAGGCAAGTATCAACAAACTGTAACCGCCCGCCCGCCGAATCGCTTGCATTTCGCGCCGCAACACCCAACCATCCTCCCCATGCCGGGTTTCGATTCCGCCTTCCCCGCTCGCGTCAGGGCTGTCCTGGGTCCGACCAACACCGGCAAGACGCATCTCGCCATCGAGCGGATGCTGGCGCACGCCTCCGGCATCATCGGCTTTCCCCTTCGCCTGCTGGCGCGGGAGAACTACGACCGCATGGTGGCCCGCAAGGGCGCCCGCTACGTCGCGCTGATCACCGGCGAGGAGAAGATCGTCCCGCCCGAGGCCCGCTGGTTCTCCTGCACCGTGGAGGCCATGCCGCTGGACCGCGACGCCGAGTTCGTGGCGGTGGACGAAATCCAGCTCTGCGCCGACCCCGATCGCGGCCACGTGTTCACCGATCGCCTGCTGCACGCCCGCGGCATGGTGGAGACCATGTTCCTGGGCGCCGAGACCATCCGCCCCCTGCTCCAGCGGCTGGTCCCGCAGGCCGAGGTGGATACCCGGCCCCGCATGTCCCAGCTCATCTATGCCGGCCCGGCCAAGCTGACCAAGCTGCCGCCGCGCACCGCGGTCGTCGCGTTCAGCGCCGCCGAGGTCTATGCCATCGCCGAACTGATCCGCCGGCGCCGCGGCGGCTGCGCGGTGGTGATGGGCCGGCTCAGCCCGCGCACCCGCAACGCCCAGGTGGCGCTGTACCAGGACAAGGAAGTGGACTTCCTGGTCGCCACGGATGCGATCGGCATGGGCCTGAACATGAACGTGGACCATGTCGCCTTCGCCGGCATGGGCAAGTTCGACGGCCACCGCCCGCGCCGCCTGACCCCTGCCGAAGTGGCACAGATTGCCGGCCGGGCCGGGCGCGGCATGCGGGATGGCACGTTCGGCAGCACGGCGCAGTGCCCGCCGTTGCCCGACACGGTGGTGAACGCGGTGGAGGCGCACAACTTCGATCCGCTGGACCACGTGTTCTGGCGCAACAGCGACCTCGACTTCTCCCACGTGGATGCCCTTCTCAGCACGCTGACCGCCGCGCCGAACCGCTCCGGCCTGGTGCGTGGCAACGACGCCTCCGACCTGGAGACGCTGGCCCTGTTGGCGCGGGAGACGGAGATCCGTCACCTGGCGCAGGGCCGGCGCATGGTGCGCAAGCTGTGGGATGCCTGCCAGATCCCGGATTTCCGCAAGCTGACCGACGACACCCACGCCCGCCTGTGCGCCCGGGTGTTCGGCCACATCGCCCGCGAAGGTGCCCTGCCCACCGACTGGCTGGCCGGGCAGATCGGCGCCCTGGCCCGCGCCGACGGCGACATCGACACGCTGATGCAGCGCCTGTCCGGCGTGCGCGTCTGGTCCTACATCGCCGCCCGCACCGACTGGGTGAAAGACGCCGCGCACTGGCAGGGCCGTGCGCGGGAGGTCGAGGACCTGCTGTCCGACGCACTGCATGAGCGCCTGACCAGCCGTTTCGTCGATCGCCGCGCCGCTCACCTGATGCGCCGGCTGGAGGCGGGCGAAGGCCAGGACCTGCTCTCCGCCGTCACCCGGCGCGGCGAGGTGGTGGTGGAAGGCCACCCGGTGGGCCGCATCGCCGGGTTCAGCTTCCTGCCCGACCCGTCCACCCAGGGCGAGGAACGCAAGCTGGTGCTGCGCGCCGCCCGCCGTGCGCTGCGGGAGGAAATGCCGCGCCGCGTCGCCCTGCTGGAGGCGGCGCCGGATTCCGCCTTCGACCTGCACGAGGACCAGAAGATCCTGTGGGACAGTGCACCCGTGGGGCGGCTCGTCGCCGGTGAGACCCCGCTGCGTCCCGCCGTGCGCGTGCTGGACAGCGAGTTCCTCGACGGCGCGCAGCGGGAGCGGTTGCGTGCACGCCTGCAACGATTCCTCGACAACCGCATCCGAGAGGACCTGGCCCCGCTGTTCAAGGCGCTCGATGCCGCCGACGGGCTGTCCGGCGGACGCGGCCTGCTCCACCGGCTGGGCGAATCGCTGGGGCTGATCCTGAACGACGACCGGGAAACCGTTTCCCCCGAGGTGCGGGGGCGCCTGCGCGCGGTCGGGGTACGCACCGGCCGGCTGGCGCTGTTCATCCCCGCCCTGCTGAAGCCACGCCCTGCCGCAATGCGGGCGCGGCTTTGGGCGTTGCAGCACGGCGTGGCCCTGCCGGCCCTGCCGGCCCCCGGTATCGTGTCGGTGGCGACGGACCCGGACTGGCCGCCGGGCTTTGCCGCCGCGATCGGCTGGATCGACGCCGGGCCGGTGCGGCTGCGCCTGGACATCGCCGAACGGGTTGCCGGAGAGCTGGGATGGGCGGCGCGCGCAGGCGCGGTGGCGCTGCCGGCCGGATTGGCGTCCCGCCTGTCGATCAAGGCGGAGCTGCTGCCCGTGGTGCTGCGGCGCCTGGGCTTTCGCATCGTGCCCGGCGGCGGCCTGGGGCCGGAGCAATTCGGCCCGCCCGCGCCCGCCATGCTGGTGCCGCTGCGCCGACGCCGCCCCAACCCCGGCGCGATGCGCAAGCCCAGGCCCAAGGTGCCGGCACACGGACCATTCGCGGCCCTGGCCGCGTTGAAGCGCTAGGCGATGGCGGGCAGCGGCCAGGAAGACCGGGACTGGCAGCGGCTCGACAAGTGGCTGTGGTGCGCCAGGGTCATGAAGGCCCGCAGCGACTGCGCCGCCCTGGTGGCGCGGGGCTCCATCCGGATCAACCGCCAGCCGACGGACAAACCGCACGCCCGGCTGCGGATCGGCGACGTACTGACCCTGCCGCTGCGCGGCCAGGTGCGCGTGCTGCGGGTGACAGCCCTGGCGGTGCGGCGCGGACCGGCCAGCGAAGCACGGCTGCTGTATGAGGAAATCGACGACACCTCGAACGGGTTGCCCGCCTGAAGCCTGACCCGGTCGCATCACCACCGGTCGATGCTTTCAACCGAGCGAACCGCCGCCGCCAGCCGACGGGACGGGCACGTCGGCGCTGCCAGGCCGGTGCGATTCAGGGCGCCCGACACGCGGTCGCGCGCCACCCGACCGCGAGCGGCGGACTGCGCCGGCAATTACGCTGTTTTAACCAATCGATCGCACATTCGGGCCATCCACTGCTTCAGGAGGACGCGCTTGAACGTCCAATCCGCTCGCAGCATCACCGCACAGGCAACGCCACCCTGGCAGTCTGTCGTGGACTGTACGGCCGCCATACTGGACGCGTTGCCGGTTGCGCTGGTGGTGGCCGGAGGAGACGGGATCATCCGGGTGGCCAACCGCCGGGCCGAACGGATGTTCGGCTACGCGACGCGGGGAATGCAGCGAAGAGCGTTGACGGAACTGGTATCACAGCGATGCCGCCCGCAGTTCGAGTTGCCTCGGCCTGTGTTGAGCCAGGCAGGATCGTCCGAAACGATTGCCGAGAGGGCGGTATCCGGGCTGCGCAACGATGGCAGCGAATTCCCGCTGAAACTTGCACTCAGCCCGACCGATATTGGCGGACAGCCAGGATGGCTGGCGATGCTGACCGATCTCACCGCGCAACGGGAGAGCGAATACGAACAGGCGGTCCGGCACAGCGCACTGGAACGGGCAAATGAGAAGCTCGACGAATTCGCCGATACCGTCTCCCACGATCTCAAGGCGCCATTGCGGGCGATTGCACATCTCGCGGAATGGATCGGCGACGACCTTGCTCCCACGGCCAGTGCAACGACACGCGAGAACCTTACCCTGCTGGCAAGTCGGGTGACGCGGCTGCAGATGCTCCTGGACGGGCTGCTGCGCTACGCGCGCACCGGGCATACGCCGGAGGCCGAGATAGAGGATGTGGATATCGCCGCGGTGGTCCAGGACATCGTCAGCATGCTGGAGGTGCCGGACGGGTTCGCCGTCGCCTGCGCCCGATCCGCGCCCGTGGTGCGCACGCAGCGCATGCCGATCCGGACGGTGCTGGAGAACCTTATTGGCAACGCAATCAGGCACCACGACCGGCAGACCGGCCGTATCACTATCGAGGTCCGGAACTCGGACGGGATCGCCGAATTTCGTGTCGCCGACGACGGTCCCGGCATCCCGCCGCACCACCACGACCGTGTGTTCGATGTCTTCCAGACCGCGCCCCGTCGCGACCACCTCGAAATGAGCGGTGTCGGGCTGACGATCGTGAAGAAGCAGGTGCAGCACCACGGCGGCCGGATATGGATCGAAAGCAATCCACCGCAGCGCGGCACCACCTTTGTCTTCACCTGGAAGGAAGGCACGCCGTCCCCGACGACCGGTTAACCGCACTGGCCGGCGCAACGCCGGCCAGTGCGGTACGCCGGGCGGAAAACCGGCCCGGCGCCCAGGCGGTTTACTTGCCGCGGAACTCCGGCAGCCGACGCTCGGCCATCGCCTTCACGCCTTCCTTGAAGTCCTCGGTGTTGCGCAGCCAGTCCTGCTCCTCGTATTCCCGCTCGGTCGCCGCGGCCACCGCATCGGCCAGCCCGCGGCGCAGCGTCTCCCGCGTGGACACGATCGCCAGCGGCGAGGACTGGGCGATCTCGGTCGCCATCTCGATCGCCTTGGCCCGCACCTGATCCCGCGGCACGCAGTCGTCGGCCAGGCCGAGTTCCAGCGCCTCCTCGCCGGTGATGCGCCGCCCGCTGTACATCAGCCACGTCGCCTTCTGCTGCCCCAGCAGCCGCGGCAGCGTGCAGGTCAGTCCGAAGCCGGGATGGAACCCCAGCCGGGTGAAGTTGGTGGCGAACCGCGCCTCCGGGCAGGTGACGCGGAAGTCGGCCATCACCGCCAGCCCGACACCGGCGCCCACCGCCGCGCCGTGCACCGCGGCGACGATCGGCTTCTTGGTGCGCCACAGCCGCTGGGCTTCCTTGTACAGATGCCGGCCGCGCTTCGTTCCGCGCGCCACGCCGTCCGGCCCGCGGCTGCCGAAATCGGCGCCGGCGCAGAAGTGCTTGCCCTCGGCGCACAGCACGATGGCGCGCGGATCGAGGCTGCGGTCCCACTCCTCCAGCACGTCGGCGATCTCGCCCACCATGTCGGTATCGACAAAGTTGTTCGGCCCGCGGCGGACCTCGATGATGCCGACCAGGCCTTCAACGCTGATGCCGATGTGTTCGAAGGTTTGTTCCATGATTCCGGGTCCTGCCCCTGCTCTTTCGCTGCGTTGCGGTGCATGCCAGCTTATGGGTGGATCGCCGCGCGGACAATGCGCGGCCGGGGATGGAGGAAACGATGGCGCGTCTGAACCGCAACGGCGTGGAAATCCACTATGAGGTGCACGGCTCCGGCCCCACCGTCCTGCTGAGCCACGGCTACAGCGCCACCTGCCGCATGTGGGACGGCCAGATCAAGGCGTTCCAGGACCGCTACCAACTGATCGTGTGGGACATGCGCGGCCATGGGCAGAGCGATGTTCCGTCCGATCCCGCAGCGTATTCGGAAGAAGCCACGGTCGGCGACATGCACGCCATCCTGCAGGCCTGCGGCGCGTCCCAGGCAGTGGTCGGCGGCCTGTCGCTGGGCGGCTACATGTCGCTGGCGTTCCACCTGCGCCACAAGCAGATGGTGCGCGCGCTGATGCTGTTCGACACCGGCCCCGGCTTCCGCAAGGACGACGCACGAGAAACCTGGAACGCCCGTGCCCGCGCCCGCGGCGACGACCTGGACGCCCAGGGTTTCGCAGCGCTCGGCCCCAGCGACGAGGTGCGCATGAGCCAGCACCGCTCCGCCGCCGGCCTGGCGCATGCGGCGCGCGGCATGCTGACCCAGCGCGACGATTTCCGTGCTGCGGTCGCTGGAAACGATCCGCGTGCCGACGCTGGTCCTGGTGGGTGCCAACGATACCAACTTCCTGGCCGCAACGGACTACATGGCTGCGAAGATCCCGGGCGCCACGAAGGCGGTGATCCCGGACGCCGGGCATGCATCCAATCTGCATCAGCCCGAGGCGTTCAATCGCGCGATGGGCGCGTTCCTGGGCAAGGTGGACGGGGGACGCTGAACCCCGTCTTTCCTGTCGTCCGGATATGCGCCTCCCACAGGGATGCACGAAGACGCGGAACCTGTGCGGATATGGCCATGGCCGGAACAGCCGCGATAGGATTCACCCCGGCCGCCGCGGGAGACCCACACATGCACATTGATGGAACCGACCGGGCAGAGCTGCACAAAGCGATCGGAGCCCGCTGATGACCGACCATCCCCTGCACAGCTTCTTCTGGCCGCAATCCATCGCGGTGCTCGGCGCCTCGCCCGACCTGCACCGCATTCGTGGGCGCCTGCTGCACCAGTTGCGAGAGAACGGATTCCCCGGACGCATTCTGCCGATCAACCCCAGCTACCAGGAAATCAGCGGCCTGCGCTGCTTCCCAAGCATCGGCGCGGTTGGCGAACCGATCGACCTGGCGCTGGTCGCCATCCCCGCCGCCGGCGTTGCGCCCGCGCTGGAGGAATGCGCCGCAGCCGGGGTGAAGAACGCACTGATCGTCAGCTCCGGCTTCGCCGAGGAAGGCGGCGCCGCGGGCGATATGCAGGCCACGCTGGTGGACGTGACGCAACGCACCGGCATCCGCGCCTGCGGGCCGAACTGCGAGGGCTACTACAACGCGCTCGGCCGCGTCGCCACCACGTTCAGCCCGACGGTGGAAACGCAGGACGACGGTTCCCGCACGCTGGTATCGGAGCGACGGCTGGGCGTGATCGCGCAGTCCGGCGGCATCGGCTTCGCGCTGTTCAACCGCGGCAAGGCGGCGGGCCTGGGCTTCAGCTACGTGATTTCCACCGGCAACGAAGCCGACCTGAACATGGCGGACTTCCTGGACTACATGGTGGAAGATCCGCACACCGACGCGGTGATGCTGTTCTGTGAGGCCGTGCGCAACGGCCCTGATTTCGTCAACGCCCTGGCCAAGGCGCGCCAGCGCGGCAAGCCGGTCATCGCCATCAAGATCGGTCGCTCCGCCGCCGGCAGTCGCGCCAGTGCGTCGCATACGGCGTCACTGTCCGGCGACTACGCAGCCTATCGCGCGGTGTTCCAGCGCTACGGCGTGATCGAAGCGGAGGACGCGGATGAGGCGGTGGCGATCGCCGGCGTGGTGCTGACCTGTCCGCTGCCGAAAGGCCGTCGCGTCGGCATCATCACGCCGTCCGGTGGCGGCGGCGCGTGGATGGCGGACATTCTGTCGGCGAACGGGCTGTCGGTGCCGCCGCTGTCGGCGGACGCCCAGGCACGGTTGCGCGCGGTGATGCCGTCCTATGGCGCGTCCGGCAATCCGGTGGATGTCACCGCGCAGGGCTCCAACACCGGGCCGGCGGTGATGACGGCGATGGAGCAGCTCGCCGGATCGGACGAAGTGGATATGCTGGTGCTGATCAGCTCCATGGCCAGCACCACGCGCGCGACGCTGGATGCGGCGCGGGTGAAAGCCACGGCCGCACGTGCCGGCAAGCCGATGACGGTGTGGACCTATACGCTGCCGAGCGAGTTCGGCCGGGCGTCGGCGGCGGGTTGCGGACTGTTCGTGCACAGCGACCTGCGCAATGTCGGTGTGTCGCTGGCCCGGCTGGCGGACTACGCCGAGGCGCTGGCCCGTCCGCTGCCCGCCGATCCGGCACCGCGCGATGTGGCGCCGCTGCCGCCGGGTCCGCCGAATGTTCTGCCGGAATATCAGGCGAAGCATGCGCTGGCGGGATTCCTGCCGCCCATGCGGGAACGGCTGGCAACGACCGTGGCCGAGGCCGCCGATGCCGCGGCGGCCCTGGGTTTTCCGGTGGCGTTGAAAGTGCAGTCGCCGGATCTGCCGCACAAAACCGAAGCCGGCGGCGTCAGGCTTGGCCTGCACGACGCGGAATCGGTACGGGCCGCCTATGACGCCATGCTGCGCGACGTGCTGCGGCACAAGCCGGACGCACGCATCGATGGCGTTCTCGTGCAGAAGATGGCACCGAAGGGCCATGAACTGGTCATCGGCATGGTGAACGACGCCACCTTCGGCCCGATCATGATGCTGGGTTATGGCGGCACCACGGTGGAGCTGTTTGGCGACGTGGTGCACAGTCCCGCACCGGTGGACGCTGCCGAGGCGGAACGCATGCTGCGCTCTCTCAGGTCAGCGGCGCTGCTCACCGGGTTCCGCGGCGCCGCGGCGATCGACCTGGGCCCCATTGCCGATCTGGTGGCGCGGCTGTCCGAGGCGGCGCTGGCGTACCGCGAACAGATCGCCGAAATGGAGCTCAATCCGGTGATCCTGCACGCGGATGGCTCGGGGCTGACGATCGCGGATGCGCTGGTTACGTTGAAGACGTAATCGGCTGGTGGTCCGACGCCAACGGATCTGATCCGACGGAAAAATGCATACCGCGCCGACCCGAGTTGTGTTCGACACTCGGGCCGGTGATTCCGCGTCATGGCCCGCGCAGGCGGGCCATCCACGTCTTTTCGAAGCTACCATCAGCAAAAGTCGTGGATGGCCGGCCCGCGCTGACCGTGACGGTGGATTGCCCCGGCCACCGGCCGGCGCCGGCCATGACGGTGGAGGCACCGCATTGGGCTCACATCGGAACACTCGAGGGTTCAGGCACGCCCACCGCACCTGGAGCCATCCGTGCCGGCCGGCTAATCCTCCCTGCCAGCGTCCGGGTCAGAACGCGACGCGGGTGCGCTTCCTTCTTCTTTTCGCGCGACGCTGCCCGGTTCCTGCGGAGAGGGCGCGACGGGTGCATTCGCAGCGGTGTTGCAACTCGACGCGCGTCGCTCCTGGAGTTTACGCGGCAGTTGCAGCGTCGCGGTCCACCAGGCCAGTTTTGCACCATCACGAAGCAAGCGTCCTGTGCCGGGATACAGGCGCGCGCCGGCAAGACCAAACGGCGTCCTGGCTCTGCGCAGCGCGGGTTGCGCCGGCGTTTCCAATCCGCTGCCGCGCCGGGCCAGTTCTTCCCGGGCGACTGCAGCCGCGGCTTCTGCCACCCGCACGCGGGCGTTTGCCTCTTCAAGCCTGGCCTCGATGGTCCTGGCCCACGCGATTGCCTGCATCGCTTCAGCCTGGGCCCGCTGGGCGTGACCAACCGCCTCGGCCGTCGCACGAGAAGCGGTGGCCGTGGTGGTCTCCAACTGCTTCCTGAGATTCTTCCCCGACCACTCGTCGCGCACGAGTTCACCAAGGCGCGAGAACCGCGTACGCACCGTGGCGATATGCCGCGCGTCCAGGGCTGCAAGCCATGCGATCGCCGGCGGCGGGTTCTCCCCCACGGCCAGAATGCCCAGGCCAAACCCGTGCAGGAATTCGAATCCCGGGTAACGCTCGCGAAGCTCGGCCCAGAGACGCCATACGCCGAAATCGTCGCGCCTCACATTCGTATCGTGAAAAAGAACGACGCCGCGGTTTGAAAGCTTGGGAACCCACGATTCGAAATCGTGGCGCACGGCTTCGTAGGTGTGCAATCCATCGATATGCAGCAGATCGATGGAGCGGTCCGCCATCCGGCCCAGCGCCGCGTCGAACGTGCAGCGCAGAATCGTCGAAAAGCCGCTGAAATGCTGGTCATGAAAGCGACGGAAATCTTCGAAGACGTCCTCTCCATAGAGGCCGGCATGCGGATCGCCACGCCAGGTATCCACCGCGTAACAGCGCGTGGACAGCCCTCTGCGGGTGACGGCATTGCAGAACGCCGCGTAGGAAACGCCCCAGTGCGTGCCGAGCTCGACGAGTGTGCGCGGTGAGCTCGCCGCGACGATCCAGTGTGCGAACGGAACATGGAGCCACCAGGCACTCTCGGCTCCGGGCCGGCACGCCGGCCAGAGCGGAGGGCCGAGCAGCTCGCTGGTCAGCGCGGCCAGAGTGCAATCGACCCCGGCCGGTTCGCCGTGAACCGAATTACCGGTGTCATCCAACTGGGATCACCCTCCTCTGGGCCAGGTTTCCGCGACCGGTGCGGCAGCAGTGCATGTCCTCGTCCCATCGGGGTTGATATCGCCGGCACAGGACACAGTCCATCGTCGGCCTGGCAAAATCGCCAGGTACAACGACACCACACGCCGGCCACGGATTCGGTGTTTCATCGCGTGGCCCACGCGCAGGTCTTCCGCTAGAATCGGAACACGTCGTGGCCCGCGGCGACAGGCCAGCCCCTCGACGCATGTCTGTCCCGACCGTCTGAAACACCGCCCTGGCCTTATCATACAGGCAATCACACCGGAGGCCGCCGTGTATCGGAACGTCTGGGTGTCGTCGCCCCAAGCGTTGAGTACGCCCCCGTGATCCTCCGATCGATGGTGCCGCACCTGGTCGCCTTCCTTCCACCGCCCGCGTGGCGCCAGGCCGTGCGGATGACGATCGCCACCGTGTTCGCCTATCTCGCCACGACGTGGTTCGGCCTGCCGGAGGGCTACTGGGCCGTCATCACCTGCCTCGTGGTCGTGCAGGGCTCACTGGGTGCCACGCTCAGTGCGGGCGTTGCACGGTTGCACGCCACAATCGCCGGCGCCCTGGTCGGCGCGGCCGGGGCATGGCTGCACGCCCGGTTCGGCCTGCCGTCCCTCTACATTCTGATCCTCGTTATTGCGCCGCTGGCACTGGTCGCCGCGGGCAATGCGAAGTACCGGATCGCGCCGGTCACCGCCGCGCTGGTGCTGCTGGCGATTCATGCCGGCACCGGCTCCTTTACAGTGGCGCTTCACCGGATCGCGGAAATCGTCGTCGGCGGCGTAATCGGCGCGCTGACCGCCCTGCTCGTGCTGCCGGATCGCGGAGCCGCCGGCGTGCGCGCCCAGGGGGCCGCCGCACTGGAAACACTGGGCCAGATCGTGCGCCACTACCTGGCCGAGTCCGGCGACATCGACGCGCTGAATGCCCGGCTTCAGAAACACATTTCGGGCATGCAGGCAGCCGATGCCGAAGCGGCACAGGAACGCCAGTTCCATCTCTCGGACGAGCCGACCGCCGGCCCGCTGATCCGCACGATGCGTCGGCTCAGGACCGATGTCGGGATGGTCGGCCGCACCGTATCGGAGCAGCCGGGCACGCAGGAGGAGCATGCGGCCTTCGCGGCCACGGTCTCGGTCTGGTTCAACGCGGCATCCCAGGCGCTGGCGACCTGCGCCCCGGCCCCGGACCTTACGGCGGTGGACCGTGCAGGCACCGGCTTGCGTCCGGACACCACGTTGCAGCTTGCGTTCCTGGTGCTGCGACGGGACATGGGCGACGCTGCGGACCGGATCACGGAACGCAGCCAGGGCATATCCCCCGGGCGCAGCCGGGCCACGCTCGCGCAACGCCTGCGGCTCTGGCCCGCCGGAGTACGCGGCAGGCGTTGACGGCGTCAGGCGACCGGCCGCGCGTCCCCCTTGATCTGCGTGCGATGCATGATCCGGCGGGCGGCGGGGTCGAACGGGTCCCGCTTGTGCATGGTGCAGCGATTGTCCCACATCACCAGGTCGCCCACCCGCCACACCTGCGTCCAGGCCAGCGCCGGGTCATCGACATGCGCCCACAGCGCATCCAGCAGCGCCTCGCTCTCCACCAGGTCCAGCCCGACCAGCCAGGCATTGCGCCGCCGGCCGAGATACAGGCCTTGCCGCCCACTCTCCGGATGCCGGCAGACCAGCGGGTGGACCGCCCCGGGGCTGCTGCGCGGATCGTCCGTAGGCGTGACGCCTTCGCGCAGGAAGCCGCCGCTGTTGTAGGTCCCGTCATGCTTGATCCGCAGCCCGACGCACCGCGCCTTCAGGTCCGGCGGCAGCGTGTCCCATGCCGCATACATGCTGCAGAACGACGTGTTGCCGCCGCCGGGCGGGATTTCCAGGGCGTACAGCATGCTCGCCTTGGGCGGATCGTCCAGGTACGACATGTCGGTGTGCCAGACCAGTTCGCCCGCGCCCAGGCTGCCGATCGCCTGCCCGTTCTCCTGCACGTTGGAGACGATGTACAGCTCCGGCTTGCCCTCGACGAAGCGGCGGCCGTTCTCCTGCACCGGCGCCCAGTCCAGCGGGCCGAAACGGCGGCTGAACGCGATCAGGTCGTCGTCGCTCAGCGCCTGGTCGCGGAACAGCAGCACCTGATGCTCCACCCACGCGCGCTGGATCGCAGCGAGCGCGGCGGCATCGATCCGGCGCAGGTCCGCACCGCGGATTTCCGCGCCCAGCGCGGCACCGGTCGGAATGACCTCGAGCATCGCACCCTCCCCGTTCTTGTGTCGGGGACTATAAGGCGGACCAGTGGGGCGGGCACAGATATCTGTCAGCCGGCGAACCCGTGGCGCGGCAGGCCGCGGACGCCCGGCCGCAGCCGGAACAGGCCGCCGGCATGCGGCTCACTGAAGCGGTGCACCATGTTCAAGCCGGATGCCGCCGAGGTGACGTACAGATCCTCCAGGTGCGGCCCGCCGAAGGTGCACATGGTCGGCTGGCTCACCGGCAGTTTCACCTCACGCTCGACGGCGCCATCGGGCGTGAAGCGCAGAAGACGGCTGCCGCCATGGATGGCCGACCAGTAGCAGCCCTCGGCGTCCACCGCGGCGCCGTCGGGAACGCCAAGCTCCGACGGGATCTCGGCGAAGACCCGCCCGGGACCCAGACGGCCGGCCTCCACATCGAAGGCGAAGCAATAGATCCGGTGCTCCTTGCTGTGCGCAAACCACAGTGTCTGCCCGTCCGGGCTCCAGGCCAGCCCGTTCGGCGTCAGGCTGCTGTCCGGCTGCGCGAGCAGTTCCCTGTCGCCGCTGTAGCAGAACAGCGGAC
The DNA here is from genome assembly GCA_963721065.1 of uncultured Alphaproteobacteria bacterium. Taxonomy (GTDB): domain Bacteria; phylum Pseudomonadota; class Alphaproteobacteria; order Acetobacterales; family Acetobacteraceae; genus CAWBLP01. The sequence continues at coordinate 1,341,431 of CAVRHO010000001.1, read as the reverse complement.
CACCCCGCGGCTCCGGTCCGTCGCCCTGCGGCGCGAACATGGTGCCGACCCAGAATTGCCCCTTGCCGTCGCAGGCGCCTTCGTTGAAGCGGTACACCGCAGGGTGATACGGCGGTTCCATCAGCCGTGTCAGCGCGTCGCTGTGCAGGTCCAGGCGATACAGGCCAGAGCGCAACGCAAGCAGGGCCGCCGGTGCGCCCTCATACAATGCGAAACAGCCGATCTCGTCGGGCAGCGGCCAGGTGCGCGTGGCGCCGTCGGCCGGGTCGAACCGGTGCAGCGCGGGGGCCTTCACGTCGATCCAATACAGCGCCTGTTCGGCCGCGGACCAGGTCGGCGTCTCGCCGATCGCCGCATGCGCATCGAGAACGAGTTCAATCCCTTCCATCGGTGAGGTCCCTGTGTCCTGCTGCCCGCTGGAACGCCCGGCCGCGCCGACGGCTGCCGCCGGCTGATCAAGTCCGCCGGAGTCCGCCCCCGCCGTTCCGCACCGACCGTGTCGCCGCTGCGTTGATACGCAGACGCGGCCGTCTCCGGGCGGCCCGAACCAAGGAGGACCCGGCATGAACGAGCCTATCGAGGACCGCAACCGTCCCAGCGAAGAATCCACCGCAGCGCAACTGCGGCTGGCACGCCACCAGGGCGACGCGTTCGGACGCGCCCTGCAGGCCATGAGCGAGATGGATTCGCACGGCCGGCTGCAACGCGCCGGCGACTACCTGGTCGGCTACGAGGTCGAGGAAGCCGAGGGCATGTACGTGCCCGACGGCGACGGCCTGCGCTGGCAGGACCCGCAGCAGGAAAATGCGCACCTGGAGGTCGTCGTGCGCGATGCCGATGACGGCCGCTTCGTGCCGGGCCTGCGCGTGCACGCGACGCTGCTGGACGCCGGCGGCAAGCAGGTTGGATCGTACGAGCTGCCGTTCCTCTGGCACCCATGGCTGTACCACTACGGCCTGAACGTGCAGGTTCCCGGGGACGGCCGCTACAGCCTGCAGATCCGGATCAACCCGCCGCCGTTCCCCAGGCATGACAAGGTGAACGGCCGACGCTACGCCCGCGCCGAGGAGGTGAACTTCTCCGACGTGCAGATCGAGACCGGGCAGAAGCGCTGATCCGTGTCCACCGCCGACGCGGAGGCCAGCGAACCCGAACCGGCGCAAGCCGACGCCCCTGACGCGTCCACGCCGCATCCGTCGGCGCGGAGCCAGCGCGGCCTGGACTGGCTGAACTTCTTCATCGCCGATGTCGAGACCGCCTTCGGTCCGTTCGTCGCCGTCTATCTCGCGTCGAACGGATGGGGCCAGGGTGCCATCGGCTCGGTGCTCACGATCAACACCGCGGTCGCGCTGGCCACCCAGACTCCGGCCGGCGCCCTGGTGGACTGGGTGCGCCGCAAGCGTGCGGTGATTGCCGTCTGCCTGGCGCTGATCGCGGGCGGGTCGCTGGTGATCGGCGTGTTCCCGTTCTACCTGCCGGTCGTTGGCGGCGAAGTCATGCACGGCATCACCGGCGGGGCGGTGCGCACCGCCGTGGCGGCGATCGGCCTGGGGCTGGTGGGACACCGCGGCTATCACGTGCGCGTTGGCCGCAACCACCGCTACGACTCCTTCGGCAACGCCGGCACCGCCGCCGGCATGGGCCTGCTCGGCTATGCGGTATCGCCGGGCGCCCCGTTCTTCGCCGCCGCCGCGCTTTGCGTACCGGCCTTCCTGGCCCTGGGCATGATCCGCGGCCAGGAGATCGACTACGCACGGGCCCGCGCCGCCGTGGGCCGCCAGGACCCGAACGCCGCCCGCTGGCGGGAGCTGGCGCGCAACGGGCCGCTGCTGATCTTCGCGGCCTGCCTGTTCCTGTTCCAGTTCGCCAACGCGTCCATGCTGCCGCTCGCCGGTGAGCGGCTGGCGGCCCAGCACCAGCACGAATCAGAGATCATCACCGCAGCTCTGGTGGTGGTACCGCAAACGGTGACCGCGCTGATCGCGCTGTACATCGCCCGCAAGGCCGACGACTGGGGCCGCAAATACCTGCTGCTGCTGGCCTTCGCCGCACTTCTGGTGCGCGCGGTGCTGTTCGCGATGGCGTTCAGCCCCTGGTACCTGGTCGGCGTGCAGGTGCTGGGCGGACTGACCGCGGCCGTGATCGGCATCCTGACGCCATTGATCGTGGCCGATCTGACCGCCAGGACCGGGCGCTACAACTTCGCGCTGGGTTCGGTCAGCATGATCGCCAGCGTCGGCGCAACGATCAGCACCACGGCAATCGGATTCGCGGCGCAGCAGTGGGGCTTCACCATGGGCTTCGGGGCACTGGCCGCGGTGGCCGGCCTGGGACTGGGCACCGCGTGGTGGTGGATGCCGGAGACCGTGCAACTGGCGCGTGCAGCGGACTCCGGTTGAGCTGGCGTCAGTCCTCCCCCGCGACCTTGAAACCGCCGAGCGCTTTTCCCTGGGGGCGGCTGCAATGGCCGGCCGCTGAGTGGCAAAGGGGAAAGCGCACGCTGGAGAATGGCCTGCAGCGTCCGCCGGCACGCCACCGCAGCCGGAAGCCTGCGCGCCAGTCACCGGCGTCGCAGTATCACCGGCGTCGCAGTATCACCGGCGCCGCAGTATCACCGGCGCCGCAGTGACAGTACCTGGGCGATGATCTGTTCGGCCTGTTGCAGCACCGCGCCCACGGCGCTCCGCAGCCCGGCCACCAGCGCCGGTGGAGTCCGGCCCGTCAGCGGCGCGTCGGCCGAGACCGTCCGCTGCAGCAGCACGGCATCGCGACCCGCGCGCCGGTCGATCAACACCAGCGCGATCGCCGCCTGTGCCAGGTGACGCTGCGGATCGGCGATCAGCGTGGTGAGTTCCGACTCCAGCACCAGGTCGGCGCGCAGGCGGCTGCCAGGTCCCACAACCGCGGCAAACAGCCCGGACTCCGCCAGCCACTGCCGCAATGCGGTCTCCACTGCCTGGGCCGGGGGCACGGACCATTGCTCGTAGAAGTCCACATGGACGCTGCCGTCCGGCAGCAGCCATTGCAGTCCGCGCCTGTCCAGCCCCGGCGCGGCGGACATCGTGCGCACCAGCAACACAGGGCCGCGCGACCGCGGCGGCAGCGCCGACGGGCGATGCGCCGTCAGCGGCCAGTCCCGCCGCGGCTCGTACGGCACCTTGGGCAGCACCGAACAGCCGCCCAGCAGGGCCAGACCCGCCAGCAGACCGCGCCGGTTCACCGGGTTCGATCCGGCGTGCGCGGCGGCGGTTCGCTCAGCAGTTGCCTGGGATACTGGCGCAGCAGATCGGTTGCCTCGCGCAGATTGCGCGCCGTCGCCTGGAGATCGCGCAGCAAGGGCACCAGCGCCTGCTGCACATCCGCCGTGCTGTCGCCGGCCCGCCGCGTGGCGGCCTGCAACGCGGCGATCAGCGGCGGCAGTTGCGCCGCGGCGCGCGCCATCGAACTCGCCGCCCGGTCGGCGCCGGCCAGCGTGTGGCGCAGTTCCGGCCCCTGGACCAGGGTGCGCAAGGCGCCGGACGACTGCCGCAGGTCGGCGGTCAGCCCGGGCAGGTCCGCCGCCTGCACCGCATCGCGCAGCGCGCCTGCCAGAGCGGACAACCGGCGCATTGCCTGGTCCACGTCACCCCCCGACACCTGCGCGCGCAGGTCCTGCAGCAGACCCGTCAATGTCGCGGTCAGGCCCTCGATATCCACCCGATCCAGCTTGGCCAGCACGTGCATCGCGGTATCCTGCACCTGCAACAGCGTGCTGGGGACGGCCGGGATATAGGTCACGGCCGGTGTCCAGGGGACCTGCACCGGCGGATGGTCGCGCGGATCGACGAAATCGAGCTCCAGGTAGCTCAGGCCGGTCAGCCCCTGCTGGGCCAGTCGAGCGCGGAGGCCCAGCTTGACCGCGGCGGCAGGGTCGGGACCGCGGCCGATCTTGGCGCGGTCGATCACATAGCGAACGAACACCAGCCGATAGGTCGGCACGTGGAACTGCTCGGGCTGGTTGCCGTATTCGGCGCTGACCAGGCCGATATCGGTCACCCGCCCCAGGGTCACGCCGCGGTATTTCACCGGGGCGCCGATCTCCAGGCCCTGCACCAACTCGCTGAAATAGGTCTCGGCCCGCTCGCCCTGGCCGATATGCGGGCCGCCCAGGAACCAGACGAAGCCGATTCCCAGCAACAGGCCGCCCACCAGCAGCAATCCGACCTGCAGATAGCGTGCCTGCTCGCGTGTCATGCCGCCACCGGTGTTTCGCGATGGAAGAACGCCCGCACCACCGGATGCGGACTTTCGTCGCGCAGCCGGCGCGGGTCGCCTGCGGCGATCACCCCGCCGGCATCGGGGAAGGCGCTGCGGTCCAGCATCAGGCAGCGGTCGGCGATCGCCAGGATCGAGGCCAGCTCGTGCGTCACCACCACGAAGGTGGCACCCAGGTCGCGCCGCAGGTCCAGGATCAACCGGTCGAGCCCGGCCGAGGTCATCGGGTCCAGCCCCGCGGACGGCTCATCCAGGAACAGCAGCGGCGGATCCAGCGCCATCGCCCGGGCGATACCCGCTCGGCGGGCCATGCCGCCGGAAATCTCCGCCGGCATCAGCGCCGCGGCGTCCGCCAGGCCGACCAGCGCCAGCTTCACGCGGGCCACGGCCTCACACCCGTCCGGCGGCAGGTCGGTGAACATCTGCAGCGGCAGCATGACGTTCTGCAGCAGCGTCATGGAACCGAACAGGGCGCCGGACTGGAACATCACGCCGATGCCCAGCCGCACGGCCTCCCGCGCCGCCGGATCCGCGATGTCGCGGTCATTGACCGTGATGCGGCCGGCACTGGGCGGCAGCAGGCCGATCATCTGCTTCATCAATGTCGATTTGCCGCAACCGGAGGCGCCCAGGATGACGAAGATCTCGCCCGCGGACACGCTGCACGACACATCGCGAAAGATGGTGCGCGCCGCGAAGCGCTGCGTCACCCCTTCCACGACGACCAGGGGCGCGCCCATCACAGCCCCAGCCGGTAGAACATCAGCGCGAACACGCCATCCAGCACGATCGTGGCGATGATGCCGCCGACCACCGCGGCGGTGGCAGACTGCCCCACGGCACGCGGCCCCACCCCGGTGGTCAGCCCGGCCCGGCAGCCGATCGCTGCCACAGTCACGCCGAACACCACTGACTTGAGCAGGCCGCCGAACAGGTCGGACAGCGTTGCCGCGTACTGGACCTGGTGCAGCACGGCGGAGAGCGGAAAGCCGAACCCGGTCATCACAGTCGCCATGCCGCACAGCCCGGCAAGCTCCAGCACCAGCGTCATCGCGGGAATCACCAGCACCACCGCGACCAGCCGCGGCAGCACCAGCATGGTCATCGGGTGCAGGCCCATCGTGGACAGGGCGTCCAGCTCCTCGTTCACCTTCATGGTGCCGATCTCGGCGGCGAAGGCAGAGCCGGTGCGGCCGGCCAGGATCACCGCCGCGAGCAGGGCCCCGAGTTCCCGCAGCAGGCTGATGGCGACCAGGTTGGCGACATAGAGGTCGGCGCCGTAGGCCCGCATCGGGATGGCCGACTGGAAGGCCAGGATCAGCCCCATCAGGTAGCCCAGCAGCACCACCAGCGGCAGTGAGCGGAGGCCGGCCTGTTCGGCGTGATGGGCGACCTCCTGCAAGCGGAACATCCGCCTGCGGCGTGGCAGCGCGAGCAGCGCCACCGCCGCCTCCCCAAGAAAGGCCAGGCGGTCCACCAGGCCGGTGGTCAGCGCTGCCAGCAGGCTCCCCAGGGGGATGCGTTCGGCCATGGCGGGGGCCGGTCCCTGCGCCCGGGCCGCGCGTGCGCGCTGCAGCAGGCCAGCCAGGTGATCCGAAGCGCCGTGCATCGCATCCACCCCGCCATGCGCAGCCTCGATGGCGGCGAGCAGCGTGGCGCCGCCCAGGTCGCAGAAGCCGACGTCCCGCAGGTCCAGGACCAGGGGCCGGCCACGGGTGCGATGTGCCACGTCCAGGGCGGGCCGCCACAGACGGCCCGCACCGGCAGCATCAAGCCGGCCTTCAAGCGCCAGGGTCTGTCCGGCGCCTTCCTCGACCAGCTTCAGATGGGCGGCAGCGGTTGGCATGGTTGCTCACCCCGCTTCCCACACGGGGGGCGGGATGCGCCATGATCTGCGTCAATGGGTGTTCAGCCAGGCCTCGAAGCGCTGCTGAAGCTTCGGCAGATTTTCATGCCAGAAGGTGTTGTTGATGCGGATCGCCGCATCGAGGTTGTGCGGCGCGGTGGGCGACATCTGCAGCAGTTCCGGCGAGAGCCCCGCATTCGCGCCTTTGGCCAGCCCGGCCTCGCCCGAGGCGCGGAAGAGCTGCGCCTCGATCGCCGGCGTGCCGGCGAAATACAGCAGTTCGGCGGCCTGCTGCAGGTTGCTGCTGCCCTTCAGGATGGCCCAGCTCAGCACGCTGTAGAGGCTGCCATTGAACTGGACGCCGAAGTTGCGGTGCTGGGTCTTGTTGGCCAGCACGATTTCCGCATTGGGGGCGCTGGTCATCAGCACGTCGCCCGACCCCAGGATATGCGCGGCGTCCGCGGGAGTCTTCCACCACACGATGTACGGCTTCAACTGGTCCAGCTTGCGGAACGCCCGATCGATGCCATCGGCCGTGCTCAGCACCTTGTAAACATCGCCGGGCGCCACGCCGTCGGCCATCAGCGCGATCTCCAGGTTGCCGCGCACGCCCTTGTACAGGCCGCGCTTGCCCGGGTATTTCGCCACATCCCAGAAATCCGCCCAGGTGGGCGTCGACGGGAACTTGTCGCGGTCCCAGGCCAGCACCGTGCTGTTGACCGTGGCGCCGACACCGCACTCGCTGACCGCCGGTGGCAGGTAGTGGTCCTTGCCGCCGATCGCGGCCCAGTTCAGCTTCTGCAGCAGGCCCTGGGAGCAGCCGAAGGCGAGCTCGTCGGGATCGACCTGCACCACGTCCCAGGTGTTGTCCGCCGCCTTGACGTGACTGCGCAGCGTGTCGAGCCCGCCGGGCCAGCTTTCCTCCTGCACGCCCAGGCCGGTCGATTCGGCGAACGGATGCAGCAGATGCGACCACAGGGCGTGCTGCAGTGACTCGCCGCGGCGCACCACCACCAGCGCGCGCGCACTGGCGCCGGCGGAGCACAGGACAAGCATCGCCACGGCGACCAAGAGCGTGCGGGCGGGCATGAATGATTGGGTCCGGCTTCCTGACGTACGACCGGACGCTACAATCCGCAGACCGAATGGGCAACGCAGCTTTAGGTGGGAGCAGGCCGGGGGTCGCCCCGGGTTTCACGATGGGGCTGTTTGCGTTTTCGGATCGGCAAGTCGTGACCGGCGACAGCAGTTTGTTTCATTTGAAAATAATTCTGCCACAGAGTGTCACGGCGTCCGGCACGGAGTTTCCCAGAATATCGGTTGCGGCTGTTCACTGCCGGGCGTTCCGGCATCATTGGTCGGTCTGGTCACAGCCCCGCAATTTCTATTCTGAGCTCCGCGCCAGATCTGGCGACCTCTATGGCAATATCTTCCCGCCTCTCGCCGGCGGACACCGGCCGATTACGAAACTCTCATGCGCCGTCCGCCGACCGGGGGCAGCGCTCACCCTCCCAGGATGGCCCCCACCGCGATTCCGGCCTCCAGCGCCGGAATCTTCTTGCCGTCGTGCCAGCGCAGCCGCTGCACCTCGATGAACCCGCCCTGCCCGTGCACCAGCAGGCCCTTTTCGGTCTGCGCCACGACCTCGCCGAGCTTCTTGCCCTTCACCTCGGAAAAGGTGCGGGCGATGCGCTTGGCGGCATCGAACACGAACAGCTTGCGCCCGTCCTGGGTGGTCCAGGCGCCGGGGGCGGGGTTCACGCCGCGGATCAGGTTGTAGGTGATGTCCACGTGGTTGGCCCAGTTGATGCGGGTTTCGGCCTCGCGGATGATCCCCTCGTAACCGGCGTCCGGCTCATACTGCGCGATCGCCGGCGCCTTGCCGGCCACCACCAGGTCGGCGACCTCCACCAGGCCGGCGACGCCCATCGGGAAGATCTTGCCGAAATACAGGCTGCCCAGCGTGTCGTCGGCCTCGATCGGCACGGCGCGGGTCAGGATCACCGGACCTTCGTCCAGCCCGTCGGTGGGGCGGAAGATGCTGAACCCCGTTTCCTTGCGGCCCAGGATGATCGACCAGCTCATCGAGGAGGCGCCACGGTGCAGCGGCAGCAGGCTGGGGTGGAACTGGATCGTGCCGAATTTCGGGATGTTGCAGAAATCCTGCGGCGCGAACTGGGTGACATAGGCCATCACGCCGACATCGGCGTTGGCGGCGCGCATCGCCTCCTGCGCCGCGGGGTCGGTCAGCTTGGGGAACTGGTGCACGGTCACGCCGCGCTGTTCCGCCGCCACGCGCAACGGGTCGGGGCGTCCCTTTTCCGGGGCGCAGAACACCGCGGCGACCTCGTCGCCCCGGTTGAGAAATGCCTCCAGCGTGGCCTTGCCGAAATCCTGCTGGCCGATGATGGCGATGCGCATGCGTTGCCTCCCGCGTCTGTTGAGCGAGTTTTTGACCGACAGGGCGGCGATGTCGAGGGGGGCGGCGCACCGTGCGACGGCGACCGGACCCGGCTCGGATCAGATGCCGCGCATCTCGGCCGTTCCGGACCGGCATGACCGAGAGCCGACGGTCCAGCGTTGCCGGTTTTCCTTGGTGCGCGACGGCCAGCGCCAGAAGGTATGCGTCGGTGACCTGGCCGGCCGCAACGAGGTGATCCGGATCAGACACGGATCCATCGGGTACGCTGATGTCGTCCGGCCAGAAGCAATGCCCGGGCAAGCGCCGAAGTTGCTCTAAGACGCGCGCGACAACGGCCGGGGAGTTGGGGCTTTCGGGGTATTTCGGATGCCCGAGCGATGCGGACGCCCGGCTTACCCAGCCGTGGCGCGCTGCGCCTGGCCGCGGGCCGGCGGGCTGCGCTCCAGCGAGGCGACGATGTGATCGGCGAGGCGCGCCGCCGGCCGGCTCAGCGTGCCGGGCGCGTGCAGCAGCGCCACCTCGGTGTCGTCCAGCGCCGGCATGCCGTCTTCCGGGCCCAGCTTCACCAGCCCATCGGGCACCATCGCACGCGGCAGCACCGTCACGCCCAGACCGGCGCGCACCGCCGCCTGCGCCCCGGCCAGGCTGGTGCTGGTATAGGCGATGCGCCACCGCCGCGCCGCCTCGTCCAGCGCCGACAGTGCCCGCTTGCGATAGACGCAGGGATGCGGCGAGACCACCAGCGGCAGCAGCGCCTTCTCCCCCATGAACCGATCCAACGCCGCCCAGACCAGCGGCTCCCGCCAGACGCGCGTGCCGCCCACCGGCCCCAGCCGCTCGCGCTTGACCAGCACCAGGTCGAACTCGCCGGCGTGGAAGCGGTCCAGCAGGTTCAGCGTCAGGTCCGTCGTGACCTCCAGCGCCACCAGCGGATGACTGTTCGCGAAGGCGGCCAGCACGCCCGGCAGGTGCATGGTGGCGAAATCCTCCGGCGTGCCCAGGCGGACCGCGCCCTCCAGTTCGGGCTCCACCATCTGCGCCAGCGCCTCATCGTTCAGGCGCAGCATCTGGCGCGCATAGCCCAGCAGCGTCTCGCCCTCCGCCGTGACCGCGACCTTGTGGGCGTTGCGCTGCAGCACCTGGCGGCCCAGCGCCTCCTCCAGGCGCTTCATCTGCAGGCTGATGGTGGATTGCGTGCGTCCCAGGCGTTCCGCCGCGCGGGTGAAGTTCCCGCAGTCGGCGATGGTGGCGAAGGTGCGGAGCAGGTCGATGTCGAGGGTGCGCAGGGGCATGGGTCCGGGGCCACGATCATTGGCATTTCTGATTTTCAGGATTGCCACAATCAATTTCCCTAATGCAAGCGGCGGTCGTAGCTCCTCTCCGTCCGAACAGAAGAGGAGCCCCCGATGAGCCAAGCGGTCCCCGTCACAGTCGCCTTCGGCGATGGTATCGGCCCCGAGATCATGCAGGCGAGCCTGCGCGTCCTGGTGGAGGCCGGCGCGCGCCTGGCGATCGAAACCATCGAGATCGGGGAGAGCACCTACCGCCGCGGCCACAGCGCCGGGATCGTGCCGCAGGACTGGCAGAGCCTCCGCCGCACGCGGGTCTTGTACAAAGCGCCGATCACCACCCCCCAGGGCGGCGGCTTCAAAAGCCTCAACGTCACCATCCGCAAGGCGCTCGGCTTGCATGCCAATGTACGCCCCTGCGTCGCCTACACCCCCTATGTAGCCACCCGGCATCCCGGCATGGACGTGGTGATCGTGCGGGAGAACGAGGAGGATCTGTACGCCGGCATCGAGCACCGGCAGACCGACGACGTGGTGCAGTGCCTGAAGCTGATCTCCCGCCCGGGCTGCGAGAAGATCGTCCGCTATGCCTTCGAGTATGCGCGGGCGAACCGGCGCCGGAAGGTCAGTTGCTTCACCAAGGACAACATCATGAAGCTGACCGACGGCCTGTTCCACAAGGTGTTCGACGAGATCGCCGCCGGGTATCCCGACCTGGAGAAGGAACACTGGATCGTGGACATCGGCGCCGCCCGGCTGGCCGACACGCCGGAGGCGTTCGACGTGGTGGTGATGCCCAACCTCTACGGCGACATCCTGTCCGACGTGGCGGCCGAGATCGCCGGCTCGATCGGCATGGGGCCGTCCGCCAATATCGGCGAGCACTGCGCCATGTTCGAGGCGATCCACGGGTCCGCGCCCACCCTGGCCGGCCAGGATGTCGCCAACCCGTCCGGCCTGCTGCTCGCCGGGGTGATGATGCTGGTGCATATCGGCCAGCCGGCGGTGGCGGAACTGGTGCACAACGCCTGGCTGAAGACGATCGAGGACGGCATCCATACCGCCGACATCCTGGAGCCCGGCATATCGCGGGAGCACGTCGGCACCCGCGGCTTCGCGGATGCGGTGATCGCTCGGCTGGGACAGGTGCCGGAAAAGCTGAAGCCGGCGCATTACGCGCCCGACGCCGGCCCGATGCGGGTGCCCGTGGCGCAACCTCCGGCGCCGGCGAAGAAGCAGACGGTGGGCGTGGACGTGTTCGTGCACGACCGCACCGCGCCCGACGACCTGGCCGAGCGGCTGCAGACGGTGGCAAAAGGGAGTGACCTGGACCTGATCATGATCACCAACCGGGGCGTGAAGGTCTGGCCCGACGGCTTGCCCGAAACCTACTGCACCGATCACTGGCGCTGCCGCTTCCAGGCCGATCCGGACGGCACGCAGGCGATCGACCACGGCGCCATCGTCGGCCTGCTGAACCGCATGTCGGCGGCGAAGATCGACTTCATCAAGACCGAGAACCTGTGCACATTCGACGGCGAGCGCGGCTATTCGCTCGGCCAGGGCCAGTAAGGGGATCGTGCCGTGCTGTCCGGACACCTGCGGAAACTGGAAAACGAGGCGATCCACATCCTGCGCGAAGGCGTTACGCAGGCGCGCAAGCCGGTGCTGCTGTTCTCCGGCGGCAAGGACTCAACCGTTCTGGCTCACCTGGCGGTGCGGGCCTTCTACCCGGCCCGCCCGCCGCTGCCGCTGATGCACATCGATTCGACCTGGGAGTTCACCGAAATCCTGCGCTTCCGCGATGCCTTCGCGGAAGCGCACGGGTTCGACCTGATCGTCGAATGGAACCGCGAGGGGAAAGAGAAAGGCATCGGCCCGTTCGAGCACGGATCGGCGTTCCATACCGAAACCATGCGCACCGAGCCGTTGAAGGCGGCGATTGACCGGCACGGCTTCGACATCATCTTCGGCGGCGCCCGCCGGGATGAGGAACGCAGCCGTGCCAAGGAACGCATCTTCTCGATCCGCGGCGCCGGCCACGCCTGGGATCCGCGCGCGCAACGGCCGGAATTCTGGAACCTGTACAACGCCATGCTGCTGCGGGGGCAGACGATCCGTGCGTTTCCGCTGTCCAACTGGACCGAAGCGGATATCTGGGCCTATGCCGCGGCACGCGACCTGCAACTGGCGCCGCTGTATTTCGCCGCCCCGCGGCCGGTGGTGGAACGCGACGGCACGCTGATCGTCGTCAACGACACGCGCTTTCCGTTCCGCCCGAATGAGGCCGTGTCGCAGGAAATGGTCCGCTTCCGGACGGTTGGCTGCTGGCCGGTCACCGGGGCCGTGCGGTCCACGGCGATGACGCTGGCCACGGTCGCCGCGGAGAACCTCAGCACGCGGTTGTCCGAACGCCAGGGGCGGCTGGTGGACGCCGACGACGGTTCCCTGGAGAGCAAGAAGCGGGCCGGCTACTTCTGACCGCGGGCGCCCCGGTCCGGTCTGCGGTCCGGGGCGGCGTTTGCCCCGGGCCGCAACCGCGGCTAGATCAGCGCCGCCGAGCGGAGACCTTTGCATGCCGACTGAAGACGCCATCATGACCCGCCGCGACGGGCGCGCGGGCCGTATCCTGATGAACCGCCCCAGTGCGCTGAACGCGCTGGACCTGGAGATGATCCGCAGCTTCACCCGGGCGCTGGAGCAGTTCCAGGCCGACCCGCACGTGCACGTGGTGGTGGTGGAGGGCGCCGGCGACCGGGCGTTCTGCGCCGGCGGCGACATCCGCGCCCTGCGCGAGAACCAGTTGAAGGGCGACCGCGGCCCGGTGGAGGCGTTCTTCTCGGACGAGTACGCGCTCAACCGCATGATCGCCGCCTATCCCAAGCCCTATGTCGCGCTGATCGACGGCATCTGCATGGGCGGCGGCATCGGCGTGTCGGTGCACGGCGCCTATCGCGTGGCCACCGAGCACGCGATGTTCGCCATGCCGGAAACGGCCATCGGGTTCTTCCCCGATATCGGCGCCACGTATTTCCTGCCGCGCCTGCCCGGCCAGATCGGCTGCTACCTGGGCCTGACCGGCGCCCGGGTGCGCGGCGCCGACGCGGTGCATGCCGGCTTCGCCACCCAGTTCACGCCGCGCGACCAGTTGAACGCCCTGTCCCAGGCGCTGGCCGCCGAGGGCGCGGCGGCGCTGGCGCAGTTCGCCGCTCCGTTGCCGGCGTTCTCGCTGGCCAACCAGCGCGCCGTGATCGACCGCTGCTTCGCCGCCGACACCGTGCCGGAGATCGTGCGCGGCCTGGAGGCCGAAGGCAGCGAATGGGCGCAGCAAGCGCTGGGCCAGATGCGCGGCGTGTCGCCCACCGCCCTGGCATTCACGCTGGAGGCGCTGCGCCGCGGCGCCGACCTGAACCTGCCGGAGGCGCTGGACGCCGAGTTCCTGCTGACCCGCACGACCATGGCCTATCCGGATTTCGCCGAGGGTGTGCGCGCGATGGTGGTGGACAAGGACCGCAAGCCGCGCTGGCAGCCCGCCCGGATCGAGGAGGTCGATCCCGCCACCATCCAGCGAATGTTCGTCTGACTTCTGACTGTGGCGTCAGGCCCCAAGGCGCGGGCGGCGACGCTTCGGCGCCAGGGGCCTGCCCCCCGGATCAACGTCCGGGATCAATGCCCGGGATCAATGCCCGGGATCAACGCCGCGATCACCGCCGCGATCAACCCCGGGGCCAGGCATCGACCGCCACCACGTGACGGCGACGGAGGCCGGACCCGCGCGGGCGGCCCCGTGCCCGGCGGGACCCAACGTGACGGCGGCCCGTCACGCGGAGTTGCAAAGGCCGCATCCGGAGTTCACTGAAGGCGGATGAAGATCCCGGCAGCGAGAAGAACCCCGAGGCACCGCCCCTGATGCGCCGTCTGCTTTGGCCCAGTATCTGGGCTTCGATCATGTTTCTCATCCTGATCGGCCTGGGGACCTGGCAAATCCAGCGCCTGCACTGGAAACGGGGCATCCTGGCGCGGATCGCTCACGCCGAGGCGGCGCCGCCGGTGCCACTCAAGGGGCAGCCATCGCCCTTCACCAAGGTCGCCGTCACCGGACGGCTGCGTGCCGACCTGTCGGCTTTCTACGGCGCCGAGGTGCGCGACACACGCCGTGGGCCGGAGATGGGCGAATACCTGATCCAGCCGCTGCAGCGCCCGGGCGAGCCGACCCTTCTGGTGAATCGCGGCTGGGTGCCGCAGGAGCGGTCGCGCCCCATCGCCCAGCCACAGGGACCGGTCACAATCACCGGCTACATTCACCCGGGTGACCTCCCCAACATGTTCAGCGCCGCCGACGACCCCGCCACCCGCACCTTCTACACGCTGGACCCGAAGGCGATCGGCGCCGCCCTGGGCCTGCACGACGTGGAACCCTTGGTCCTGGTTGCGCTGGGGCCGCGGCCCCCCGATCTGTGGCCCGACCCGGCAAAACACCTGCCGCGGCCACCGAACAACCACCTGCAGTACGCCCTGACCTGGTATGGCCTTGCCGGCGTGCTCGTGGTGATGTTCGTGCTCTGGAGCCGAAAGATGCTGCACGAATGACCGCTTACGACCGGCTGACCACCCGCTTCGCCCGCATCGCCACGATCAGCGAGGCCTCGGCCGTGCTGGGCTGGGACGCCGCGGCGATGATGCCGCCCGGCGGCGCCCCGGCCCGCGGCGACCAGCTCGCCGTGCTGGCCGGCCTGGCGCACAGCCTGCTGGTGGCGCCGGACCTGGGCGACGACCTGGCCGAGGCCGAGGCTGCGGGCGCAGACCCCGACCCATGGTGCGCTGCCAATCTGGCCCTGATGCGCCACGCCTACACTCGCGCCACCGCGCTGCCCGCCCGCCTGGTGGAGGCGCAGGCCCGGGCCAATTCCGCCTGCGAGAAAGTCTGGCGCGAGGCCCGCCGCGACAGCGACTTCGCCCAGGTCAGGCCACACCTGGCCGAGGTGGTGCGCCTGGTGCGCGAAGCCGCCGCCTGCCTGTCTCCGGCGCTGGGCCTGACACCCTATGATGCACTGATGGACGGGTTCCAGCACGGCATCGGCGCGGCCGATGTCGCCCCCGTCTTCAGCGAGTACGAGACGTTCCTGCACACTGCCCTGCCGCAGGCCGAGGAGCGCCAGGCCCGCCGCGGCACGCCGGTGCGCCCGAAGGGCCCCTTCCCGGTGGCCGAGCAGGAAGCGCTGTGCCGGAAGCTGTCGGCAAGGCTGGGGCTGGATTTCGCCCATGCGCGGCTGGACCGCTCGGCGCACCCGTTCTCCGGCGGCACCCGAACCGACGTGCGCATCACCACCCGCTATGACGAGGCGGACTTCACCCAGGCGGTGCTGGCCGTGGTGCACGAGACCGGCCACGCACTGTATGAGCGCGGCCTGCCCGAGAGCTTCGCCCGCCAGCCAGTGGGTGAGGCCGCCGGCATGGCCGCGCACGAAAGCCAGTCGCTGATCATCGAGATGCAGGCCTGCCGGTCCGACGCATTCCTGGGCTGGCTGGGCCCGGAACTTCACGCCACCTTCGGCGGCGACGCGGCGCCGTATCGCCCGGCCAACCTGGCACGGCTCTGGCGCCGGGTGGAGCGTGGATTCATTCGCGTGGACGCCGATGAAATGACCTATCCGGCGCATGTGATCCTGCGGTTCCGCCTGGAGCAGGCGCTGATCGCCGGCGACCTGACGGTGGACGACCTGCCGGGTGCCTGGAATGAGGGATTCCGCACCCTGCTCGACATCGCCCCACCGGATGACGCACGCGGCTGCCTGCAGGACATCCACTGGTACGACGGCGCGTTCGGCTACTTCCCCAGCTACACGCTGGGCGCGATGGCGGCGGCGCAGTTGATGGCGGCGGCGCGGCGCGCGGTGCCCGGCCTGGACGCGGCCCTGGCCAAAGGCGACATCGCCCCCCTGCTCGGCTGGCTGCGCGCCAAGGTGCACGGCGTGGGAAGCCTGCTGGGCTTCAACGACCTGCTGCGCGCGGCCACCGGCAAGCCGCTCGATCCGTCGGATTTCACGAAGCACCTGACGGCGCGTTACCTGACGTAGCGTCAAACGTCCGGATGCCGCATCCTGCCTTGCTACGCGATGTCGATTCTCCGGCGCCTTCAGCGATCGACGGCACCGGACAACCCGTAGCCCAGGCCGAGGATCAGATCGCCATAGCGCTGCTCGAACAGGTCCACCTGTCTGTTTGACAGCATGTCACGCCATTTCGAGAGCTTGCGTGAATGGATATGCGCATTCGCACCGAGTGTCGCGTCGTCCATTCGACCGACATCCTCGCTTGCGGCAAGCCGCACCGCGAGGTCGCATTCATCCGGGCCAAACCCCAGGTGACGAAACACCAGGTCCATCGTGGCGTCGTAGTTTTGTGCGATGTCTTCCAGCTTCAGATCCATGACTTCCGGCTGCGGCCGCCATGCACGCATCGCCTCCAGGGTGCAGCCGGTATAGCCATCCAACTCAAAGTCCAGCCCGGCCTCCTGATCGCGCTCCAGCAGGTTCTGCTGGTAGGATCTGCCGTTCAGCCGCGCCAACCACCGCCGCTTCCATCGTTCCGGACGGTGCTCCATCGAGAAATCGACGCGTGGGTAGGTGATCGGCGGCGTCGAATTGAAATCGGTGTTGGTGCACCAGGCCTCCACCGTGTGGCGGTGATAGAGATAACCGGACACCCAGATATCACGCGGGTCGCGTACAACACGAACGCCGCGAAAGTTGCGTGCAAGCTGAAAGCCAAGAAGTGCGTGCGGCAGCAGCACGATGTCTGCTTCGGTGTCGATGTCGCGTGCCATGCCGTATTGCAGGTGGACCCGCAATCCGAGCCGTTCGGCCACTTTGCGCATCACGCGGTCGAATAGCGTTGTGCCGGACTTATGGTAGCCGAACACCAGCACCTGCGGCCGCCTGGCGCCCTCGGCAATCCAGCAATTGCATCCATTCAGGATAAGGATCTTCGATGACACGTCGCGTGGCAACGTGGGATGCTTGACCAGCGCACCCGGCTCCGCAACCGGCAACCGCGGGACCAGGTGATGCGGCATCAAGCCGAGCCGTATGCCGAAAGGCGCATGAAGCGACAGCAAGACCTCGTGGTACGCCGTGAACGATCGATCGGCGAAAGGGACCTGGTACGCATCGCCGTCACGCGTTGCCCATCGCGTGTCGCCCTCGATAAGCACCAGATTGAGCGCGGCCTGGTCATCGCGCTCGGCCCTCGCCCGCGCACGAACCGCCGCAAAGAATGCCGCGCTGGCCGGCGTGGCGCGCGCCGAGAAGAACCCGCAGCACAGCACGAAACCCCAGGCCCGGTATGCCGCTTCCGGATGGTACGTCCCCTGGGAAAAAACCAGGTCCAACCCAGGATCGGCAAAGCAGGCCGGACGCGGGTCCTCCAGCCAGACCGCATCGACGTCGGAATGCACGAAGTCGATCTCGTGCGCGGCGAGCAAAGCGAAAATCCGCAGTCGCAGCAGCCATAACGCTGCCAGCGACGCCGGCGTGGCAGCCGGCACCACATGGACGCCGGCCGGGACGCAATGTGCCGCAACGGTCCGGTCCAACGCGACCACGAGGCTATGGGTCACACCGGCTCGCCTGGCATGCGCAAGCCAGTTGTCGAGCAAGGGCACGAATGCGCCGGTAACGAAGAGCACGGGAATCGGACCGAACGGCCGCAGCGCCTTCGCTGCCGACAATACCGCAGCGTCGACGGTGGCGTTCTCACTCATCGGTTCTGCCGGGTCGTCTGGCGTCCTGCTGTTCTGCAGCACGCCTGCTCCGACCTGCCAGCGGCCACAGCAACACCTGCGAAACCCCAGCGGGTGAAGCCGAGGTGCCATGGCTTCGCATCCAGAACGTCAGAAGTCCCGCAACTCCTATCGAGCGCATCGGCACCTGTCGCATGTCCGAGACGTTCGTCGCTGTTGATTCTCGTTGCCGATTCGATCCACAGCCCCACTGTTTCAGAGTGTAGCAAATGGCAACGATAGCGTTCTTCCCCTGTCACCCGGCCGCATCCGTAGCATAGTAAGACAACGATCCGCCGCGCCAGTCGTTCGGTCCAGGGTGACCAGACCGGCCTGCGGCGGCGGACAACCGGCCCGACCGGGCGGATCGCGAAGTTTTCAAACCACCGCCGCAATCCGGTCATGGCGGGGACCCATCTCGGGTGCATAGACGCGGATAAAAGGATCAGAGACATGCGTTCCGGACTTCTTCGTGTTGCCACCGGCCTGGTGGCCGCGAGTTTGCTTACCGCCCCGATGGCGCATGCGGAATGGCACGGCCATGGCGACCGGCATGGTCACGGGGGTTGGCACGACCGTGGCGACTGGCACCGCCGCGGCGAATGGCGCGGCCATTACGACCGCGACAACGGAAACGGCGCCGCCATCGCCGGCGCGCTGATCGGGCTTGGGCTGGGTGCCGTGCTGGGCAGTGCCCTCGCCGCGCCGCCGGCTTATGCGGCTCCCCCGCCGGTCGTTGCGGCCCCGCCACCCGCATACGCCCCGCCGCCGGCCTACAGCTACACGCCGGTGCCCAGCTACGGCTATCCGCCGCCGTCCGGCTACTACAGCCAGCCCTACTGATGGGCGTGTCGTCAGGGCGCGACCGTTCTCAGCGCGCCAGCCAACGGCCTGACCACGCTCAGCGGGTGCCGTCCGACCGCGGTCAGCGGGTTCCGTCCGATCACGGTCAGCGGGTGCCGTCCGACCGCGGTCAGCGGGTTCCGTCCGATCACGGTCAGCGGGTGCCATAAAGCCGGTCGCCGGCGTCACCCAGCCCCGGGCGGATATAGCCGTGCGCATCCAGCGCGCGGTCCAGCCCGGCGGCGAAGACCGGCACCTGCGGGTGCCGCTCGGCCAGCAGCCGAACACCCTCCGGCGCAGCGATCAGGCAGGCCAGGCGCAGTTGCCCCACCCCGGCCTCCTGCATGCGCCCGATCGCCTTGGCCGCGGAATGTCCGGTCGCCAGCATCGGATCGACCAGGATGCACAGCCGCTCGCCCACGTCGTCGGGTAGTTTCAGATAGTATTGCACCGCCTCCAGGGTCGCCGGGTCCCGATACAGCCCGATATGACCCACCCGCGCCGAGGGCACCATGTCCAGCATGCCATCCAACATGCCGTTGCCGGCCCGCAGGATGGAGACGAAACAGAGCTTCTTGCCCGCCAGCAAAGGCGACTCGACGGCTTCCAGCGGTGTTTCGATCCGCACTGCCTCCAGCGGCAGGTCACGCGTCAGTTCGTACGCCATCAGCATGCTGAGCTCCCGCACCAACTGGCGGAACTCGCCCGTGCTGGTCTCCTTCCGGCGCAACAGTGTCAGCTTGTGCCGCACCAGCGGGTGATCCAGCACGGTCAGGTTGGCAAACCCGGACATGGCAGACGGCCTCCCTGCCTGCGGCATTTGCAATGCCGCGCACCTGGGCGATTGTTGCCGGCAACGCCGATGCGATCAACGCGAACCATGGAGGAGCCCAGGCGATGCCGACCCTGCCCCTGACCGGACTGTCCGTGCTGGACCTGACGGCGCACCGCGCCGGCCCCACCTGCGTGCGCCAGCTCGCCGACTGGGGCGCCGACGTGATCAAGATCGAGCCGCCCGGCGCCGCCAAGGGTGACGTGACCGGCTCCACCCGGCACGGATTCGATTTCCAGAACCTGCACCGCAACAAGCGCAGCATGACGCTGAACCTGAAGACCGGGGAAGCGCACGCCATCTTCAT
Organism: uncultured Alphaproteobacteria bacterium; assembly: GCA_963721065.1. Classification (GTDB taxonomy): domain Bacteria; phylum Pseudomonadota; class Alphaproteobacteria; order Acetobacterales; family Acetobacteraceae; genus CAWBLP01. The sequence goes on along the minus strand of CAVRHO010000001.1, from coordinate 1,321,858 downwards.
GCGCCTGGCGGAGAAGGCGGACGTGGTGGTGGAGAACTACCGCTCGGACGTGAAATACCGGCTGCGGGTGGACTACGACACCATCGCCAAGGTGAACCCGCGCATCGTCTATGGCAGCATCTCGGGTTTCGGGCAGAGCGGACCGGACGCGACGCGGCCCGGCGTGGACCAGATCGCGCAGGGCATGGGCGGGCTGATGTCGATCACCGGCCTGCCGGGACAGGGACCGGTGCGCGTCGGCATCCCGATCGCCGACCTGACCGCCGGCATCTTCCTGTCGCAGGCGATCCTGCTGGCGCTGATGCAGCGCGCGCAGACCGGCAAGGGGCAGTGGGTGCATACGTCGCTGCTGGAAGCGCAGATCTTCATGCTGGACTTCCAGGCGGCGCGCTGGCTGATCGCGCACCAGGTGCCGCAGCAGGCCGGCAACGACCATCCCACCGCGATCCCCACCGGCGTGTTTCCCACCGCGGACGGGCACATCAACATCGCGGCCTCGGGCGACGCGCTGTGGCCGCGCCTGTGCAAGGCGATCGGCTGGCCGGAGGCGCTGGAGGATCCGGACTACGCCACGGGTGCGCTGCGCTCGAAGAACCGCGCGGCGCTGAACGAACGGATCGGCGCGATCACCCGCACGAAGCCGAGCGCGCACTGGCTGAAGGTGATCAATGAGGCGGGGGTGCCATGCGGGCCGATCAACAGCATGGATCAGGTGTTCGCGGAACCGCAGACACAGCACCTGGGGATCGCGCGACCGGTGCAGCATCCGGCGTTGGGTGCGATCCAGGTGGTGGGACAGCCGTTCACGCTGACCGACGCGCCGCAGCCGGACTCGATGCGCCCCACTCCGGAACTGGGCGAGCACACCGACAGCATCCTGGCCGAGCTCGGCTACGACGCGGCGGGGATTGCGGATCTTCGGGCGCGCGGGGTGGTGTGATACTTCCCGACGTTGGCTGTGACAGTCGCAGCGTCTCATGCGCCTGCAAATGGGCGTGCCAACTGATTGTGACTCGTTTCATGTCGTGGCCGGGCTTGACAGCGCCATCGACTTTGGACGACCGGGTCGGCTCAGCGGCAAAGTCGCCGTGGTCATGGCTCCTCAAGGCCGGCCATCCTCGCGAGAGCATATCTGTCCGCGCTATGTTACGGCGCCCCATGTGTGCGGGAACACCGCTGCGATCCCGTCGTAGCGGTATAGTCTCTTTGGGTATGAGCTGTTTCGCCGGGCGGTGAGAGCCACTTGCGGACTGTAGCGACCACTTTCTTGGCGTCGAACACGGTCTGGAGACCGGCGCGCTGCGCTACGCCGGACGCGGACTTCGATGAGGTCCGCGCCACCGAACCGGCACACCGGTGGGGCCTGGCTTCGACCTCGCGCAACTGCTCTGCGGCACCAGGCAAGTTCGGGTTCTGCATGAGAGCGGTGCGCAATGCGTCCGCTGCTTCGGCCCAGCGCCGCTGCGCCGCCAGCACGATCCCCAACTGCTGGTGCAGAATCGGCGCGTGGAAGCGCAGGCCGAGCGACGCGCGCAAATGTGCTTCGGCACCCGCTGCGTCCCTTTGCGCCAGGCAGGCGAGTCCAAGCCCGGCCCGGGCGTCGGCCGCGTTCGGATCTGTTGCCAGCGCAGCTTCATAATGCGCGCGGGCATCCAGAGGGCGTCCGAGATGCAGAGCGATCGCGCCAAGCCGGATATGCACGACTGGATCATCGCCTGCCAAAGCGGCGGCCGCTTGCAGGTTCACGTCGGCTGCCGCCCGATCGCCGCTGAGAGCCAGGGCGGCACCCATCATCATTGCGCCCCACGGGCTACTGGGTAGCGCTTCGGACAAATAACGGCCGATTTCCAGGCAGGCCTGCCATTCACCCAAAAAGAATCGGCACTGGCCCAACAGGAAGCGCGCCTGCATGTCGTCCGGTTTGTCCGTAACCAGCTTTTCCAGCAATGCCGCGGATGACGCATACGCGCCGGCGTATAGGGCAGAGGCGGCGCGTTGCAGCACGGCCTCATGTTCAACCGAGGCAACCAATCGTGCCGCGGCCGTGTCGGGGGGCGGCGACGGCGGCCGTTCGCGCGGATGTTGCCTGGGCATCGAAACGTGGATCGTTTGCAGCGACCGGCACTCGGCCGCCCCCAACGCCCGCCCCGTAGCATGATCCGCCCTCAGCCCGAACTGCGCCAGCACGGTCGGTGCAACGTCGTAGCCACAAGCGGCGTGGATGAGGGAATCGGCGCGAAATCCAGGGCCGACTGCAATCAGCACGCCCCGCGACGAAACAACAATCACGTCTGATCGCGGCCCAGCGAGGTCAATCAGTCGCGCCAGCATCGCATCCTGGAACTGCCAGGCGGCATCGCCGTCGTCCTGCGACAGCAGATCGTAGTACACCGCGAGGAGGCGCCAGGATTCATGTTCCGCGATATGGGTGGCGATCGCGTGGACCGTGGCGGCCTCCGCCACTGCCCGAGCGGGAAGTCCACCAAGCGCCGCGCCTGCCAGTTCCGCCGGGTGCACACGCAGCCCGCGCAGCGTCGGACGCAGACGCACCGGGGTGATACAGTGCGGGGGCAGTGGCCAGTCCATCCGCGGCGCAATCGGCGGCTCAACAATCTGGTCATCGATGGCGCAGCCAGGCCAGCGATCCGCCGGGGCAATGGCTGGCCAGGCAACCACGGCTGTGGCGATACCCGCTTCGGCCAGCGCTTGCCAGACCGGCGGCGCGCACCATGACCGCGCCCCAGCACGCTGCACGCCACCGCCGTCCGCACGCACTTCCAACCCAGTGCAGACGCCGTGCGCGGTGGGCGGCATTCCGGTTGCAATGCTGGTCCAGAAGGTCGGCCCGTGCTGCGACAGCGTGTCAAGCGTGGCGCTCGCCCCGGCCTCAATCAGGTGACCCAGACAGGGCAACCGGCCGGCATCTGCCAGCCGGTGCAAGCGGGACCAGCCGGCCTGACCGAGGCCGACCAGCAACAGTTTGCGAACTCAGTTGACGGACGCGCTCCGGCGCTGACGCAGCAACGTTACTCCGGCAGCTCCCATAGCCAGCAGAGCGAGGGATGCGGGTTCAGGAATTGGCGAGGTATCATAGCCGAAGTCGGTGAGTGTAAACGACGCGGTTTGGTTCCCCGACGCCCCGCTCACGGCCACGCTCCCCTCCAGGTAGCCGTAATACTGCTTGTGGTTGTTCGCATTGGTGAAGACCAACTCGGCGAAACCTGGGGTTGAGGTGAAATCCGTTGTGACTTGGCCACCTCCGACAGAAGCAATTCCGTAATCCCCGGACGACTGCAACTTCAGCGACGGATCAGTGCTGGCGTTCAAGTATGCGTAGGAGTTAAAAAGCAGACAAACTGCTGAAGCTTTTCACGTCGCCACTGGTTGTAACCACGGAGTTCGTGCCAGGGCTCACCCCGATTGCACCCGTCGACGTGTAGATGTTGATGTCGGTGCTGCCGTTGGCGTTTAGATCAATGGCATAGGTGCTGTTGCTCCCCATCTGAAATGTGTGGGGCAGCCCGCTGGCGGTGCTGATGAATGCGGCCTGCGCCGACCCTGCAAACCCGGCACTGACCGCGGCGGTGAGGATTGTGACCCGGACGAAACTGTGGCGCCCGTCCATCTGCTGCATGTTCACGTTTGACCCCCGATGCAAAAACGGCGTGACGACGCCCCAATAATCCAGGGATCATATCATTATGGTGCTGTGATGAAAAGATTTTTTTGAGACTACCGTGTTCCTGGCGGCTCCGCTTGGAAACCGACCAGCGTGCCTGACCCTGGGGACCGGACGGTTGTCTCCAGCGCATATACACCACGACTGACCGAATGAGAGGAACTTTCTTGCGTGGCTGGCGGTTCGGGATTTCCATCCATCACGCCTATCGAGGAACGGATGGAGTGGCGCGCGGTTCCGGAACGACGCTACAAGGATCCTCTCACGTCACCGGGCGTCGGCAACGAAGAATGATTTGATGCGATCACCTCCGGACCTGCATAGCCGGCATCAGGTTGTTGTCCGGCCTGCCAGTGATGCGCAGGCCGCTGCCTGCCTGGCGCTGCTACCGCAGGCCTTTCCCCCGATTGGCCCGGCACCGGAACTCCTTGTCGCCATGGACCCGGAGGGCGCCATTCGTGGTGCTGCCGCTCTCGCATGGATTCCACGCGGTTTTCCACTGCTGGTGCATGTCGCGCCGCCATGGCGCCGGCAAGGTATTGGACGCGCACTGGTGCAGGCGGCGGCGAACACAGCAGTCGGGGAAACGCCCGCCTTGCGGGCCTGGACACCGCTGGAGGAAACCAGCGAAGCGGCGCAATTTCTGCGCGTGGTCGGCTTTCAGGTGACGCGTCGCGTGCTGGCATTCGAAACCGATGGCCTGCGGTTCAGCGCAGCGATGACAACGCTGCTCGCCCGCCTTCGGGCGGCCGGAAAGGTGCCGGCCGATGTGCATGTAGCGCATCTTGCCGAGGCTTCGCCGGCCGATGTTGTGGCCCTCGTTGCACCGGAGTTCGGGACCATGCCGCACGACGTCGCTTGGCGTCTCGCTCCGGGCGCGCCGGGCGCCTATGACCGCGATCTGTCCCTTGTGCTACTGCGCGGCGGCGCCGTCTGCGGCGCCATACTGTGCCTGCGTTCGGGCGACCTGGTGACGGTGGACGTCAATGTCGTTGCACCGCACCTACGTCGCGGGTGGGCGAATCTGCTGTTGCTGGAAGCGATAACCCACCGCTGCCGGGCCGACGGCGTTACACGCTGCCACTTCACCTGCGAGGAGCACGTTCGCGATACGCTCAACGTTGCACGCCGCAGTGATGCCATCGCGTTGCCCCCGCGGGTTATGCTTACGCTGCCGCTCGGGAATGAGACGAAGGGTGAAGCCGGTTCTTTCCGGCGGTGAACGCGTGTCGCCCGATCGGGTTGGGTGTCCGGAGCCGGGCGACGACAATCGGCCTCGGGTGGAAATTGCTGACCGCAGAGGGTGGCAATGCGGTCAACACGCCCGGGTTGCGACGGTTCAAGGCCGATGCCAACGCCAAAGGAGCGGGAAAGTATCGACGGCCCGGTTCTCTGGTGGACGGCTGCCGAACTGGTGCAGAGCCATGGCGATCGGCGTCATACCGACGCCAACGCCGCATCCACCGCGCCGCCGAGCCGATCGACGATCGCGTCGATGTCCGCGGCGGTGGCGATGTAGGGCGGGGCGATGATGATGTGGTCGCCGCGCGTGCCGTCGATCGTGCCGCCCATCGGATACAGCGCCACGCCACGCGCCAGAGCCTCCCGCTTGACGCGATCGTTCAGCTTCAGCGCCGGGTCGAACTCCTGCCTGCTGGCACGATCGCGCACGAACTCCAGCGCCCGGAACAGGCCGCGGCCACGAATGTCGCCGATATGGCGGTGGTTGCCGAACCGCTCGGTCAGCGCGTTCTCCAGCCGCGTTCCCATGGCGCGCACGTTGTCCAGCAGGTTGTCCTCGCGGATGATGCGCTGCACCTCCAGCGCGGCGGCGCAGGCGACCGGATGGGCCTGGTAGGTATGGCCGTGCATGAACCCGCCGGAGCCGTTGTTGATCGCCTGCACGATTTTGCCGGCAATCAGCACGCCACCGATCGGCTGGTAGCCGCCGCCCAGGCCTTTCGCCACCACCTGCAGGTCCGGTGAGACCCCTTCCTGCTCCCAGGCGTGCATCGTACCGGTGCGGCCCATGCCGCACATCACCTCGTCCAGGATCAGCAACGCGCCGTGACGGTCGCAGATCTCGCGCATCCTGCGGAAGTAGCCGGGAACCGCGGTGACGCAGCCGGTGGTGGCGCCGACCACGGGTTCGGCCATGAAGGCCATGACTGTGTCGGGGCCCAGGCGCTGGAACTCGGCTTCCAGTTCGTCGCCCAGGCGCGCGACGTACTGGTCGTCCGTCTCATCGTCACGTTTGAAACGATAGGCGAAGCAGGGCGAGACCTGGCTGAATGCCGGGGTCAGGATCGGCTCGTACAGCGCGCGCCGCATCATGTTGCCGCCGGCGGCGAGCGCACCCAGCGTGTTGCCGTGATAGGACTGGCGGCGGGCGATCAGGTGGGTGCGCTGCGGCTGGCCGATCTCCACGAAATACTGCCGGGCGAGTTTCAGCGCCGCCTCGGTGCCTTCCGAACCGGACGAGCAGAAATACGCGTGCGTCAGGCCGCCGGGTTCACCGTCCAGCACGATATGCGCCAGGTCCTCGGCCGGCTGGCTGCTGAATGTGCCGGTGTGGGCGTAGGCCATGGTCGCTGCCTGGCGCGCGATCGCCTCGGCGATGCGGCGGTTGCCGTGGCCGAGGCAGGCGACCGCGGCACCGCCGGAGCCGTCGATGATCTTCGTCCCGTCGGCGAGACGCAGGTAGATGCCCTCACCGCCGGTTGCGACAGGAGGTTGGCCGCCGGAGCGGTGCAGGACGCGACTGGTCATGATGCGAACCCGGATACGTGGGTGGGATGCGTGGGCACGGTGGGCGTCAGCGACGGCATGCACCCGCGCGATGCGGTGTGAGAGATGGTTTCAGACGACACGTCAGATCCCCACCTCCTCCCCGGCGCGCAGCCGCTGCACGATGCTGTCGCGCCATTCGGCAAAGCCCTCGGCGCGCCAGGCATCGTGGCGGCCCTCGGCATAGGCCAGGGCATTGCGATGATACACCAGCGCGTTGCGCCGCGTGGGCAGCAGGTTGTCGCGTGTCGCCACCACCTTGCCGGGGACGCCCATCACCACCGATCCTTCCGGCACCTCGGTTCCCGGCGGCACCAGCGCCATCGCGCCGACGATGCAGCGCCGGCCGAGTTTCGCGCCGTCCATCACCACCGCGCCGATGCCGATCAGGCAGTCGTCGCCGATCTCCGCCCCGTGCACCACGGCGCGGTGCGCGATCGAGCAGTAGTCGCCGATCGTCGTGCCGCGCCCGCCGCCGACATGGATCACCGCGCCGTCCTGCACATTGACGCAGCGGCCCAGGCGCACGCCGGCACCCTCGGCGCGGATCACGCTGTACGGCCAGAAGCTGCTGCCCTCGCCGGCGCTGACACGACCGAAGATGCGCGCGGTGGGATCGACATAGGCCGGCCGGTCCAACTGCACCTCCGGGCCGAAGGAGAACGACATGCGGTGTGCCTCACGGTTGTCACCGGCGAGCGTGCCGGATCGGCCGCGGCGGGGCAAATGGCGGGTCAGGTCGGCCCGCGGGTCCGTGGCACGGCAATCTGCGCGTCCTTGGGCGCCCGGCAGCCAACCGGGCCGGCTGCATGCCTCGGGTGCACCGCATCAGCGGACATCACCGCCTTCGTCCGGCAGCAGCACGCTGGCCATCGCCGCGCCATTCATCCCGTCATCCAGCAGCACCAACGCATTCGCACGGCGTACCGGCCGGTCCGCCGCCGACCCGTCTCCAGCCGGCGCGACCAGATCCCGGCGCGATTCAGTGTCCAGGACACGGCCCCACCTCGTCCTTCCTGCTTGGACGACCGACGCGGCAGCAGGCGCATGATGGCGGCCATCACGCGCCCCTACGCGGCCGTCAGCACCTCCAGCACCGCCACGCCGTAGCGCTCCAGCTTCGATGCCCCGACGCCCTTGATCTGCCCCAGCTCGTCCAGGCTCGACGGCCGCACCGCCGCGATTTCGCGCAGCACGCTGTCGTGGAAGATCACATAGGGCGGCACCGCCTGCGCCTTGGCCTGCGTGGCGCGCCAGGCCCGCAGCGACTCGAACAGGTTCGCCGCTTCCGCAGTCGGTGGTTCGGCGGGGGCGGCCGTCGGGCGTGCAGGCCGTTCCACCTCCCGCGGACGGCGCGTGACCTCCTGCCGCACCAGCACCCGCTTTTCGCCGCGCAGGATCGGGCGCGCCTTGTCCTGCACCAGGAACAGCCCGCCATGGCCGGCGGTGTCCACATCCAGCACGCCCTGCCCGATCAACTGCCGGATCAGCCCGCGCCAGTAGGCCGCCTTGTGATCGGCGCCGACACCGAAGGTGGGCAGCCGGTCATGCGCATGGCGCAGCACCGCCTCGGTCTGCTCGCCGCGCAGCACGGCGATGATGTGCAGGGCGCCGAAGATCTGCTCGGTGCGGTACACCGCCGACAGCACCTTCTGCGCCTCGACCGTGGCGTCCGTGGTGACCGGCGGCGAGTCGCAATTGTCGCAGTGGCCGCAATCGGCGTCCATTTCCTCGCCGAAGCAGCCCAGCAGGGCGCGGGTGCGGCAGGAGACGGCCTCGGTCAGGCCGATCATCTCCTCCAGCTTGGTGCGCATCACGCGCTTCTGGTGGTCGGGCGCGGCGGACTGGGCCAGCCAATGGCGCGCCTGGGCAATGTCCTGCCCGCCATACAGCAGCAGCGTGTCCGCCGGGTCGCCATCGCGGCCCGCCCGGCCGATCTGCTGGTACCAGGCCTCCGGCGTGTCGGGCATGTCCAGGTGCACCACGAAGCGCACGTCCGGCCGGTCGATGCCCATGCCGAAGGCGATGGTGGCGACGATCACCACCGGCTCGCCGGAGCGGAACCGCGTCAGGGCCGCGCGCTTGGTCTCCGGGTCCAGGCCGGCATGGAAGGCGATCGCCTGCACCCCCCTGCCCTGCAGCCGGTCCGCAATCCGCTCGGTCTTCGCTCGGCTGCCGCAATAGACGATGCCGCATTCGCCGGGATGCCGGTTGAGGAACGCCACCAGTTGCGACGTTTCCCCGACCTTCGGTTCCGCCGCCAGATGCAGGTTCGGCCGGTGGAAGCTGGAGACGAACACGCCGCGCATCCTGCATGCCCAGCACCGACAGGATGTCGGCCCGGGTGCGCGGATCGGCGGTGGCGGTCAGCGCGACACGCGGCACGCCAGGGAACTGTTGCGGCAGGCAGGCCAGGCCGCGGTATTCCGGGCGGAACTCGTGGCCCCATTGCGACACGCAATGCGCCTCATCGATGGCGAACAGTGCCAGCGGCACGCGCGACAGCCGGTCCAGCATGCCGTTGTTCAGCAGCCGCTCGGGGGAGACGTAGAGCAGGTCCAGCTCCTGCTCGATCAGGTCGCGGGTGACGCTGCGCGACTCGGCCGGGTCGAGCTCGGAGTGCAGCGCGCCGGCGGCGATGCCCACCTGGCGCAGCGCGGCGACCTGGTCGTCCATCAGCGCGATCAGCGGCGAGACCACCACCGCGGTGCCTTCGCGGCACAGGGCCGGGACCTGGTAGCAGATGCTCTTGCCGCCGCCCGTGGGCATCAGCACCAGCGCGTCACCGCCGGCACACACATGCTGCACCACCGCTTCCTGCTGGCCGCGGAAGCCGGGGAAGCCGAACACCCGGCGCAACACGGCATGCGGCGACTCGGCAAGCAGCGATTGCAGCATCCAGCCCCGCTCAGCGCTTGCCGATGCTGATGGCCACGCGCCGGCTTTCCTGCGAGGTAAGCCCGAACTTCACCGGCCCATGGCCGCGACCGACGATGTGGGAGGGCGGCACGCCGTCCGCCTCCAACCGGTCGATCACCACCTGCATGCGCAGGTCGGCCAGCAGGACATTGGCCTTGCGGCTGCCGGTGGGGTCGGCGAACCCGTTGACGTGCACGAAACTGTCCGCATGCGCCTTGGCGTAGTCGGCGGCGTTGCCGATCACCTTCTGGGCGGAGTCATCCAGTGCGGCCGACCATTCCTGGAAGAACACCACGAATCCCTGCCGCGGCCCTGCCGGCTGCGCAGGTTCGGCCGCAATCGCGGTTCCGGTGATGAGACCCAGCAGCAGCGTGACGATGACCAGGCGGCGCATGGCCGATTCCCTCGACGATGGAACAGGGGATTGTCCTGCCGATTGATGAAGGTTCCGTCAACGCGAACGATCGGGCACTGGCGGATTTGTGGTGAGCGGAGGGGGCGGAGCGTGGGCTTCCATCGTTCCGCGCCGGGCTTTGTTCCGCGCCGGGGGCGGTGGTGGTTGGCCATGCTGGGCTGGTGATGGCCGCTGGTCATCAAGCAAGTCATACACAGAGTTACACCAAGTGCACACAGAGTTTCACGAAGAAAGCCAACCGACCTGACGAACACCGCAATTCGGTATCAGGAGGCGGCAGCAATAATTAAAATTTTTCTTTGTGAAACTCTGTGTGCACTTCGTGTAACTCTGTGTCTGACTTGCTTTTTTGGCTACGCCATTCCCCTCGATGCCGCCCGGCGTAGCCACCGGCCTCCCGCGTGCGGGTTACGCCGCCGCCGCTACGGCCTTGCCACCCGACAGCCGCCAGATGCGGTCCAGACGCTCCACCCCGATCAGCCGGTGCGCGATCAGGATCACCGTGCGGCCCTCCGCCACCTCGTTCAGCGTGGTCAGGAAGTCGCGCTCGGTATCCGCGTCCAGCCCGGCGCAGGGTTCGTCCAGGATCAGGATGGGCGCCGGCGACAGCAGCGCGCGGGCCAGCGCCAGGCGGCGCCCCTGGCCGCCGGAGAAGCGGGTGCCGCCCTCGCCGACCCAGGTCTCCAGCCCGTCGGGCAGGTTGCGCACCACCTCGCCCATCTGCGCGGCGTCCAGCGCGGCCCACAGGTCGTCTTCCTCGGCATCGGGACGGGCCAGCAGCAGGTTGGCGCGGATGGTGTCGTCGAACAGGTGGGTGGACTGGCTCAGCCAGCCGATCCTTGCGTGCACCACCTCGGCCGGCAGGTCGGCGATGTCGGTGCCGCCCAGCAGGATGCGGCCGGCCTGCGGCGCGGCGACCTTCAGCAGCAGCGCCGACAGCGTGGACTTGCCCACGCCGGAGGGGCCAAGCAGGGCGACACGGGCGCCGGCGGGGACGTCCAGGGTCATGCCGTCGAACACCACCGGCCGGTCGGGCTGCCAGCGGAACTGCACGCCCTCGACGCGCAGGCCGAAGCTGGAGGGCACCGGCGCGGGCTTCTGCGGATCGGGCACCGCGACCGGCGCCTCGGCAGCGGCCAGCACGCGGCGGGCCGCGGCGGCGGCATGGCCGGCCAGGGCGCCGGCGCGGGGCAGGCCGCCGACCGCCTCGAAGGCCGCAACCACCAGGAACGCGGCAATGACCGCACCGACCGGATCGGCGCCGGCCGCCAGCAGCACGGCGAAGATTGCCGCCTGGCCGCACAGGAACGCGCCGACACCCGCCAGCGCGGTGCGCCGCGCCAGGTCGCGCTGCGCCGTCAGCAGGGCGCCCTCGCGGGCCTGGACCGTGGCGAGCATGCGGCCCTCGGCGCTGAAGGCCCGCACCTCGCGCAGGCCGGTCAGCGCGTCCAGGGCCGCGATGCGCAGGCCGCCGGCGGCTTCGGCGAGCTGTGCGCCCGCGGCGTGGGCGCTGCGGGCGGCGACCAGGGGCAGAACCAGCGCGGCAAGTGCGAACAGCACGCCCACCGCGATGGCCACCGCCGGATCATGCACACCGATCAGCACCACGATGGCGGGCAGCAGCAGCAGCGCGCCGGCCAGCGGGATGATGATGCGCAGATACAGGCCGTCCAGCGCCTCCACGTCACCGACCAGGCGGGCCAGCACGTCGCCGGCCTGGCGGAAGCCCAGACCGCCGGCGCCGGTGCGGGCCAGGTGGCGGAAGAACCACACGCGCAGGTCGGCCAGCGCGCGGAAGGTGGCGGCATGGGTGACCAGGCGCTCGAAGTAGCGGCCGAGCACGCGGGTGATGCCGAACGCGTCCAGCGCCGCGGGGACCAGGACCACGCCCAGCGCCACCGCGGTGCCGATCATCCGGCCGGACAGCACCATCAGGCCGACGCCGGCGGACAGGGCGATCAGGGAGATGAGCAGGCCGAACACCAGCCAGCCGGTACGGCTGCGCCAGAGCGAAAGGATGCGGAGGAGATCTCTCATGGAGCAACAAACGAGCAAATGAAAAGGACACGCACCGCGCCGCGCGGGCGGGGACTGGCGGGAGGCGATACGGGCACGTCAGGGCCGGCCGGGCGTCGCCGCCCCCGGGCTCCACCAGCACCCTCCGGCACGACGAGGCGAACCGCGTGTGACCTTGCCGCGCCCCTCATGCCGCGCCCCGGGTCGGGACCATCGCGCGGCCTTCGCGGATATCCAGCCGCCGGCCGCCGAACTCATGCGCGGCGGCGGAGTGGCTGGCCAGGATCACCGTGCGCCCGAGCGCCAGGCGGCGCAGGGATTCCAGAACCTCGGCCTCGGTCGCCGGATCCAGGTGAGAGGTCGGCTCGTCCAGCAGCAGCAGCGGCGCGTTCTTCAGAAAGGCGCGGGCGATCGCCACGCGCTGCGCCTGGCCGCCGGAGAGGCCATAGCCCCCCTCGCCCACCTTGGTGTCCAGCCCGTCCGGCAGCTTTTCCGCGTATTCGGACACGCGGGCGTTGCGGGCGGCTTCCTCGATTTCCTCGTCGCTGGCCTCGGGCCGGGCGAAGCGGATGTTCTCGCGGATGCTGCCGGCGAACAGCACCGGGCGCTGGCCGATCCAGGCGGTCAGGCGCGACAGCGCCTGCGGCACAAGATCCGTAATATCAGCGCCGTTGATGGTGACCTTGCCACCATCCGGGCGGACGAAGCCCAGCAGGATCTCGATCACCGTGGACTTGCCGGCGCCGGACGGGCCGGCCAGCACCAGCACCTCCCCGGCGGGGGCGCGGAAACTCAGCCCGTCCAGGGCGGGGCCGCGCGCCGGGTCCCAGGTGAGATTGACATTGTCGAAGGCGACGGTCACGCCGCGCGCCTCCACGGTGCGGACCTCGCGCGCGGGGGCGGGTTCGGGCAGCGGCGGCAGGTCGATCAGCGACTCGGCGGCGCCGGTGGCGTGCAGCCGGTCCTGGTAGGCGGCGGCGAACACGCGCAGCGGGGCGAAGAACTCCGGCACCAGCAGCAGCACGAACAGCGCCATCGCCGGGTGCGTCAGACGGCCGGCCAGGATCGCCGCGCCGTAGCGCACCGCCAGCACGATCAGCGCCGCGGCCGCCGCCAGGTCCAGCGAGGCGGAGGACAGGAACGCGACCCGCAGCACCTGCATGGTGCGGACGCGCAATTCGTCGGCGGCGGCGGCCAGTGCCCGCGCCTCATCCGCCGCGCGGCCATACAGGACGATGGTGGCGATGCCGCGCACCCGGTCCAGGAACCGCGCCTGCAGCCGAGCCATGGCGATGAACTGGTTGCGGGAGGCCGCGGCGGCGCCGATTCCGGCCGCGGCCATCGCCACCGGAACCAGCAGGCCGCACAGGAACAGCACCAGCGCGGCGATCGGGTCGGCCCACAACGCCGTCAGCAACACCAGCACCGGGCCGGCGGTGGCGAAGGTGGAGGACGGGATCCAGCGGGAGAACAGCCCGTCCACCGCCTCCACCCGGTCCACCACGATCGCGGCCAGGTCGCCTGAATGCTGGCCCCGCAGCAGGCTGGGCCCCGCATGCAGCAGGCGGGTCAATGCGTCACTGCGCAGGCGCCGGCGCCCGGCGGCCCCGGCACCGAACGCGGCCAGTTCGGACGCGTACGACAGCCCGGCGCGCAGCAGCGCCAGGATGGCGAACGCGATCAACGGGCCGGCGACGGACGCCTGGGTGTGGCCCAGCGCCGCAGCCAGTACGAGAGCGACGCAGTACGCCTGGCCGATGGCCAGCACCGTACCGACTAAACTGAGTCCAAGGACCGGCCGCGCTGCCCTGTTACCGGCGCGCTGTTCCTGCCGGAGCCATGCCTTCGCGGCTTTCTTCGCCTGATCGTGCCCTGCCATGGTTTTGGGCCCTTAGCGCAGCCGGCACGAAATGGACAGTCGAGCGCCGCTTAAAGTTCGTCCAGACTGGGCGGGCATGCCCGGAACTGCATGACCGGCGCGGCAAGTCCGCGCGGCGGCGGCGCGGGCCGGTTCCGATCTGCTCACGGTTGCGAACCCGAGTCGGTATGGGGTGCGGACGTGCGGGCGAGGCAATTGCGGCATACGGCCCGAGTCGCCGGACGTCCGGTAGGGTGCGCCACCTGTTCCTGTCGCCTCCCGGTTCGCGGGACGCGACGGGCGAACGCCGGTCCGGGCGTCTGGACGCCATCGCTCCGGACCGCCTCCACCAGGTGCACGGATCTCCGTCCGGGCGTGGACTCGCATGTCCGCTTCGGCCGGCGACCCGCAGCGTATGCGCGGACACCGTGGCATCACGCGGACAGGATGCGCGCCGTTACCTGAGTGTCTGCTGCGCGGGACCGAGGCGCGCGGGGAGGCGGGACACCAGCAGCAGTGTGGCAACGGCAAGCCCGACCGCCAGCCAGTACGCGTTGTGCACGCCATTCGCCACCAGCTCCACCAGATGCGCGCGTTCGGCCGCCGACAGCGTCGCGCGCAGCCCGGGCTCCAGCAGCCGGTCCACCAGTTTCGCCGCGCCGGGGGCGGCGTGCTCGATGGTCAGGTTCAGCATCGCACCGAAGGACGCAGCGCCCAGCGCCTGGCCGATGAAGCGCATGAACAGGCACGACGACGTTGCCGCGCCGCGCCGGCCCCAGGGCACCGCGGCCTGGATCGAGACGATGAACGACGTGTTGCACAGCCCCATGCCCGTGCCGATCACCAGCGATCCGGTCAGCGCCCAGGCCAGGCCGCCGGACGGGCGCATCACCACCAGCGCGGCGCTGCCGGCGATCAGCGACAGCGCGCCGAGCATCGCGGTCAGGCGGTAGGTGGTGCGAACCATCAGGCGGCCGCCGAAAATCGCGGACAGCGCCCAGGTGACCGACATCGCGCCCAGCACCAGTCCGGCGGTGGTGGGGCTGCGCTCCATCGCCCCCTGCACATAGGTGGGCAGGAAGGCCGCGACGCCCATCATCACCGCACCGGCCAGGCCGCTGCCCACGCTGCTGACGACGATCACCCGGTCGCGCCACAGATCCAGCGGCAGCATCGGTTCGGGCGTACGCCACTCGTGCAGGATCAGCCAGGCAAAGCTGGCCACCGCCAGGATGCCGACGCCGATCACCACCCGATGCGGCAGCGTGCCGCCCTGCACCAGCAGCAGCATCAGCGCGCCGATCCCGGCCATCATGAGCAGCGAGCCGAGAACGTCGAGGCGGTGCTTACGGGGTTGGATGTCCTCGCGCAGGAACAGCGAAATCATGGTGATGGCCGCGGCGCCGATCGGCAGGTTGATCCAGAACACCACCTGCCAGGCGACGTGTTCCACCAGGAAGGCGCCCAGCGTCGGCCCGACCACGGCGGAGACGCCGAACACCGACGAGATCAGCCCCTGCACGCGCGCCCGTTCCGACGGTGTGTAGATGTCGCCGCAGATGGTCATGGCGATGGGCTGCACGCCGCCGGCGCCGCAGCCCTGCAGCGCGCGGAACAGCACCAGCCACAGCATGCCGGGGGCGAAGCCGCACAGGGTGGAGCCGGTCAGGAACAGACCGACCCCGACATAGAACACGGCTCGGCGGCCGTACACATCGGCCAGGCGGCCGTAGATGGGGATGGTGAGTGCCTGGGCGAGCAGGTAGATCGCGAATACCCAACTGAACAGGCCGAACCCGCCCAGGTCCGCCACGATGGTGGGCATCGCGGTGGCGACGATGGTGCTTTCCACCGCCGCCATGAACGTCGCCATCAGGCAGGCGGCGAGCACCAGGGAGCGCCGGACGGCGGGACCCTGCGGCGCCAGGATCGGTGCGGCTGGGCTCCCGGCGCTGCCGGAGGGCCTCGGGGCGGGTCCATCGGGGGGCATGCGGTATTCGTGTCACCGGGCGACCCGCGTGACAACTGGCGGTCAGGAATGGGACCGTACCGCTGCGCCAGCGCCCCCCTCTCCCTTGCGGGACGGGGCTCCAGCGCCCCCCTTCCCTTGCGGGACGGGGCTGGGGGGCGAGCAGGCCGAGGAGGCGGAGGTCGCTCCCCGAAACGTCAGGGCGAGAACCGGGGTCCTCCGCGGCAACGATGCCGAACCGGTTCCTTTCCCCGGTTCCTCCCGCAAGGGACGGGGGCCGGCGGGACGCCCGCTTGGCGTCAGGCCCGGCCGGCTACGGCCACTTCACCTCGGGAGGCAGGCTCATCAGGATCGCCTCGACATTGCCGCCGGTTTTCAGGCCGAACAGCGTGCCGCGATCGTAAATCAGATTGAACTCCACATACCGCCCGCGTCGCATCAGTTGGTGCTCGCGTTCCGCCTCGGTCCAGATCTCCCCCATGCGCCGGCGGACGAGTCGCGGGAAGACCTCCAGGAACGCCGAACCGACATCGCGCACGAACGCGAAATCCGCGTTCGCATCGCCGGAAAAATGATGATCGAAAAAAATCCCACCCGCACCGCGCGGCTCGTTCCGGTGCGGCAGGAAAAAGTAGCGATCGCACCACGCCTTGAACTCCGGGTAGTACGCCGGGTCGTGCCGGTCGCACGCGGCCCGGAACGCGGCATGGAAATCCGCTGCGTCGGCCTGTGCCTCCGGCGTGTCCGGCCGCATCGGCGTCAGGTCGCCGCCGCCGCCGAACCAGCCCCTGGTCGTGACCAGCATGCGGGTGTTGAAGTGCGCCGCGGGCACGCGCGGGGACTGCATGTGCGCGACCAGCGAAACGCCGGAGGCCCAGAACCGCGGGTCCTCGGCCGCGCCGGGAATCTGCGCGCGGAATTCCGGGCTGAACTCGCCCCACACGGTGGAAACGTTCACACCGACCTTCTCGAACACCCGCCCGCGCATCACGCTCATGACGCCGCCGCCGCCTTCGGAGTCGTCCGGCGTCGGCCGCTGCCAGGCGGTGCGCACGAAGCGGCCGGCCGGCCGATCGGCCAGCGGCCCCGCCTGGGCGTCCTCGATCGATTCGAATGCGTCACACAGACGGTCGCGCAGCGTCTCAAACCAGGCACGCGCCGACGATTTCAGCGATTCATGCGGCACAGAGTCAGGGTTCTTTGTCATCAGGGGTTGTTCCGAGCGCGCGGTCGGGCTAGCCCGTGCACTGTAGCCGCTCCGGGGCAGCGTGTTGCAGGGGGGAGAACACATCCCTAGTATGCGCGCCGCTTCCGGGAAGGCATCGGATCGGGTGGGCCGGAGAGTCTGCCTGCGGTTGGGTGCACTTGCACCGGCCGCACAACGAAGAGGGGAAAATGGCTGATTCCGCCGCGACTGCCCGACGCCGACCGGGCGACGTGTCCAAACGCGATTTCCTTAAACTGGTAACCGGTTCAGCCGCCGCAATAGGTGTCGGCGCGATCGCCTGGAGCTTTCTCGATTATATGAACCCCTCGGCGGACGTGCTGGCGTTGGCCTCGGTCGAGGTGGACCTGGCGCCGATCGAAGCCGGCTCCGGCATCACCGTGCTGTGGCGTGGCAAGCCCATCTTCGTGCGTCACCGCACGCCGCAGGAAATCAAGGAAGCCGAAAACGTCCAGCTCGCCAGCCTGATCGAGCCGCAGCCCGATTCGGCGCGCGTGAAGCCGGGCCATGCCGAGTGGATCGTCGTGGTCGGCATCTGCACCCACCTGGGCTGCGTGCCGCTGGGCAACCAGCCGACCGATCCCCGCGGTGACTGGGGCGGATGGTTCTGCCCGTGTCACGGCAGCCAGTACGATACGTCCGGACGCGTGCGCCACGGACCGGCGCCAGCCAATCTCGCGCTGCCGCCCTACGATTTCGACAGCAACACCAAGATCAAGATCGGCTGACGCCGCTCCAGGAAGCCAAGAGAGGTCCCCCGCGCAATGGCCGGCCAGGTTCACGAAAGCACGTTCAGTAATCCGGTGGTCAACTGGATAGACCGCCGCCTTCCCGTCTTCACGATGCTCCAGAAGGAGTACAGCGTTTTCCCAACGCCGAAGAATTTCAATTACTTCTGGAATTTCGGCGCGCTGGCGATGATCAACCTGGTGATCATGATCGCCACCGGCATCTTCCTGGCGATGAACTACCAGCCCAACACCGCGCTCGCGTTCGGCAGCGTGCAGCACATCATGCGCGACGTGAACTACGGCTGGCTGATCCGCTACGTGCACCAGAACGGTGCATCGATGTTCTTCATCGTCACCTACATCCACATCCTGCGCGGCCTGTACTACGGGTCCTACAAGACCCCGCGTGAGCTGCTGTGGATGCTGGGCGTCGTCATCCTGCTGCTGATGATGGCCACCGCCTTCATGGGCTACGTGCTGCCGTGGGGCCAGATGTCCTACTGGGGCGCCACCGTCATCACCAACCTGTTCTCCGCCTTCCCGGTGGTCGGGCACGGTATCGTCACCTGGCTGTGGGGTGGCTTCAGCGTCGACAACCCCACGCTGAACCGGTTCTTCTCGCTGCACTACCTGCTGCCGTTCGTGATCGTCGGCGTGGTGTTCCTGCACGTCGCCGCGCTGCACGTGGTGGGGTCCAACAACCCGCTGGGCATCGACGTGAAGGGCCCGCAGGACACGGTGCCGTTCCATCCGTACTACACGATCAAGGACAGCGTCGGCATCTGCGTCTATCTGATGGTGTTCGCCGCGCTGGTGTTCTTCGCCCCGAACTTCCTGGGCGACCCGAACAACTTCATCCCGGCCAACCCGCTGCAGACGCCCGCCGATATCGTGCCGGAATGGTACTTCCTGCCGTTCTACGCCATCCTGCGGTCGATCCCGAACAAGCTGGGCGGCGTGATCCTGATGTTCGGATCGATCGGGGTGCTGTTCCTGCTGCCCTGGCTGGATACCTCGCGGGTGCGCAGCGCGCGGTTCCGCCCGATCTACCGCTGGTTCTTCTTCCTGTGGATCGCGTCGATCGTGCTGCTGGGCGTCTGCGGCGCGCACAAGCCGCTGGGTATCTGGGTGGTGCTGAGCCGCCTGGGCACGCTGTACTTCTACCTGCACGTGCTGGTGATCATGCCGGTGCTGGGCAAGCTGGAGCGTCCGCTGCCGCTGCCCGAAAGCATCAGCCAGGCCGTGACCCGCCGCGGAGGCGGTCCGCTGCCCTCCGGCGCTGCTGCCAAGCCGATGGAGAAAGCCTGATGCGCCCGTTGCGTACCGTGTTGGCCGGCCTGCTGATGGTCGGCCTCGCCTCCGCCCCCGCGCTGGCGCAGGACGAAGAGATGCCGCCGCTGCCCAACATCAACTGGAGCTTCAACGGCATCTTCGGCACCTTCGACCTCGCCGCCGCGCAACGTGGTTTCCAGGTCTATTCCCAGGTCTGCTCGGCCTGCCATTCGATGGAGCAGTTGCATTACCGTGACCTGACCGGGATCGGCCTGACCCTGCCGGAGATCAAGTCGATCGCCGCAGGCTTCACGGTGCCGCAGGGCGTGGACGACCAGGGCAATCCGAAGGAAGGCCCGGCGACCCCGGCGGACCAGTTCCGCTCGCCGTTCCCGAATGAGCAGGCGGCGCGCGCCGCCAACAACGGCGCGGCGCCACCGGACCTGTCGGTGATCGTCAACGCGCGGGAAGGCCACGCCGACTACGTGTACGGCATCCTCACCGGCTTCACCGACCCGCCGCCGGGCTTCAAGCTGCAGACGGGGCTGTACTACAACAAGTACTTCCCCGGACATCAGATCCACATGCCGCCGCCGCTGCAGGATGGCTCGGTCACCTACGCCGACGGCACCAAGGCCACGGTGGAGCAGGAGGCGCACGACGTCGTCACCTTCCTGGAATGGGCCGCCAACCCCGAGCTGGTGCAGCGCAAGCAGATCGGCGCCCGGGTCATTCTGTTCCTGCTGCTGATGACCGGCCTGACCTACGCGGTGAAGCGGAAGATCTGGTCCGACGTGCACTGATCCGCGGCTCACCGGATGGGCTTTGCCCCGTGGGGTTTGCCCCGTGGGGTTTGCTATGGCTCCCTCTCCCCCTGTGGGAGGGGGAGCTTTATTATTGGTGCCTTCCCCTACCGGAGACTCCCCCTGAATGCCTGCTGATCCAGCCCCCCACGTTGAACCGGTGATCGGCATCATCGGCGGTTCCGGCCTCTATGACATCGACGGGCTGGAGGAGAAGACCTGGCGGCAGGTGGCGACGCCCTGGGGCATGCCGTCCGATGCGTTGCTGTTCGGCCGGTTGGGCGGGGTGCAGTGCGTGTTCCTGCCGCGGCACGGGCGCGGGCATCCGCTGTCGCCGACGCATCTGAACTACCGCGCCAATATCGACGCCCTGAAGCGGTCCGGCGTCACCGACGTGGTGTCGCTGTCCGCCGTCGGCAGCCTGCGCGAGGACCTGCCGCCCGGGCACTTCGTCGTGATCGACCAGTTCATCGACCGCAGTTTCGCGCGCGAAAAGAGCTTCTTCGGCGAGGGCGTCGTCGCCCACGTCTCCATGGCCCATCCCGTCTGCACCCGGCTTGGCGACTGCGCTGGAAACCTCCGCCCGCGAACTGGGCCTGCCGGTGACCCGCGGCGGAACGTATCTGGTGATGGAGGGGCCGCAATTCTCCACCAAGGCGGAAAGCGAGCTGTACCGCACCTGGGGCTGCAGCGTGATCGGCATGACCAACATGCCGGAGGCCAAGCTGGCCCGCGAGGCGGAGCTCTGTTACGCCACCGTCGCCATGGTCACCGACTACGACTGCTGGCATCCGGACCACGACCACGTCACCGTGGATGCGGTGGTGAAGGTGCTGCTGGACAACGCCGACAAGGCCCGTGCGCTGGTGCAGCAGGTGGTGCCACGCATCGGCGCCCGCCGCGCCCTGTGTTCCGCCGGCTGCGACCGCGGCCTGGACAACGCGGTGATCACCGCGGCGCACATGCGCGACCCGGTGCTGGTGGCGAAGCTGGACGCCGTCGCCGGCCGCGTGCTGGGCGGGTGATGCTGGGCGCTGGCGGTGATGCTGGGCGGCTGAGTGCCCGCGACGTCCGCGCGGGAATCAAGAGAAACGCGTCGATCTCCGCGGCGGTCGGCAGGCTGCCCTGGCTGCCGGCGCGGGTGCAGCTCAGTGCCGCGGCCGCCGTCGCGCGGCGCAGCGCGGCGGGCATGTCCGCGCCCCGGTCCAGCGCGGCGGCAAGCACCCCGGCGAAGCAGTCCCCGGCCGCCGTGGTGTCCACCGGCGTGATCGCTCGTGCCGGCATCTGCACCACACCCGATCCGGTCGCGGCCTCCACGCCGCCGGCGCCCAGCGTGCGGACGACCGTCCACCCCGGACAGTGCCGTCCGCAGCGCCCCGGCCGAGGCATCGCAGCCGAGGTGCCGGCCCAGCCAGGCGGCCTCGGTCTCGTTCACCAGCAGCAGGTCGAGCATGCGCAGCGCGTCATCCGGCAGTGCCGCGGCCGGCGCCAGGTTCAGCACGATGCGGGCGCCCCGCGCGCGGGCGCGGCGGATCAGTGTCGCGGTTTCCTCCGCCGGCACTTCCATTTGCAGCACCAGGGTGGTCGCCGGCGACAGCAACCCGTCCTCCACCTGCGCGGCCCGGGCCAGGCGGTTGGCGCCGGAGCCCACCGCGATCGCATTGTTGCCCGCCGGATCGACGGCGATGGCGGCGCAGCCCGTGGTGGCGTCGGTTTCGGCGATGCGGGACAGATCCACCCCGGCCGCCCGCAGCAGACGCAGCGCACCCGCCGCCAGGGCGTCACGCCCGACCGCGCCGGCCATCACGACCGGGGCACCGTCGCGCGCCGCGGCCACCGCCTGGTTGGCGCCCTTGCCGCCGGGCTCGATCCGTGTGTCGGGGCCGAGCACCGTTTCGCCCGGGTGGGGGATGGCGGGCAGGGCGAAGATGAGGTCCAGGTTGATGGAGCCGAACACCACGATCATGACGCGATGTTGCAGCACCGACCCGCGGCCGAGGCAAGCGTTCCCCGGTGTTCACCGCTTCGCTGCCATCTCGAATTTTTGCCCCCGAACGCCAACCTAGGGTCTCATGGACATTACCCGCATCCCGGGCTCACGCATCGTGGAGGTGAGCCGGGTCGCTTTCTCCACGCCGGACGTCGAGTTCCTGTGCTTCGGTGAGTCCGACCAGCCCACGCCGGCGTCGGCACGCAAGGCGGCGGTGGCCGCGCTGGATGCCGGCCTGACGCGCTATTCCGACGTGCGCGGCCTGCCCGAACTGCGCGCGACCCTGGCCGACTACCTGTCTGGCCTGCATGCCCGGCCGGTGCCCGAATCGCGGATCCAGGTGACCGCGTCCGGCATGACCGCGATGACGGTGGCCCTGTCCGCCACCGTCCAGGCCGGCCAGCGCGTGGTGCTGCACACCCCCGCCTGGCCGAACATCGCCAATGCGGTGCAACTGCGCGGCGGCGTGGTGGACACCCTGGCGCTGGATGCCCAGCCCGACGGCAGCTTCCGCCTGGACCTGGAACGGCTGGATGCCAGGCTGGCCGGCGCGCGCGCCTTCATCCTGAATTCGCCGAACAACCCCACCGGCTGGACCGCCTCGCACGACGAACTGGCCGCCATCCTGGAGATCACCCGCCGCCGCGGCGTCTGGCTGATCTCGGACGAGGTCTATTCCCGCCTGGTCTATGACGGGTCCGCCGCCGCACCCTCGCTGCTGGACCTGGCGGAAGCGGGCGACCGGGTGATCGTCTGCAACAGTTTCTCCAAGACCTGGATCATGACCGGCTGGCGGCTTGGCTGGCTCGTCGTGCCGGAGGGGCTGCGCGACGCCTTCACCGACATCGTCGAGGTCATCCATTCCGGCGTGGCGCCGTTCGTGCAGAAGGCCGGCGTCGCCGCGGTCCACGACACCGAAGCCCTGGAACGGTTCCGCGCCCATTGCGCCACCGGCCGGGATCTTGCCAGCCAGGCGCTGTCGGGCATGAACGGCATCCGCTACACCCCGCCGGTCGGCGCGTTCTATGCCTTCGTCGGCATCGACGGCCTGGCGGACAGCCTGGATCTCGCGCTGAAGCTGGTCACCCGGCACAAGGTCGCGGTCGCCCCGGGCGTCGCCTTCGGCGAGGCCGGCGAGGGCAGCCTGCGGATCTGCTTCGCCCAGTCACCCGAACGAATGGAGCGCGCCATGCAACGTTTGCGCGATGGATTGCGAGAGGAAGTGTCGGCATGAGCGGCAGCACCGGTTTTCGTTGCGGCATCTGCGGCAGCCCAGCCCGCAAGCCGTTCCGCGCCCCGGAGCCGGAACTGGCCCCCGATCTGGACATGCGTCCGGGCGAGCCCGCCTGGGCCACTCTGCCCGACTGGCTGCAGACCTGCAGCGGCTGCGGCGCGGTGGCCCCCGACCTGTCGGTGTTGCCCGAAACGGCGAAATCCCTGGTCGAGTTGCCGGCCTATCGTGGCATGGCGGGCGAAGGGGCGGAGGAGACACTGCCGTTCCGCCGCTGGGGTGCGTTGTGCCGGGCGACCGGCGCTACGGACTCCGCGACCGAGGCCCTGCTGATGGCGGCCTGGGCCGCCGACGACGCGGTGGCGATGCTGGAGGGCTCTCGCCTGCGCAAAGCGGTGGCGGAGGCCTGGGCCGATCCGCCGGACCAGCTTACGGCGCTGCGGCGGCTGGATGTGTTGCGCCGGTCCAGCGACTTTGCCGCGGCGGATGCCTGGGCGGCGACGCTCGCCTCCCGACCGCTGGATGCGATGGGGCAGGCGATGCTGGCGTTTCAGCGCCGGCGCATCGGGCAGCGCGACATCGGCCGGCACCTGGTCAGCATGGCGCTGCCGAGCTCGATGTCGCACAGGGACCTGCCGCGACCGGCGTTCTGGGACTGGCTTTTCCGCGATTGATGCCGGGTGGTATCCGGTGCAACGACGTGGACGGCGGCCCGTAGCTTATCCTCGGGCAGCCCTGCGGCACGATGCGGGGGCCGGCCATGGCGGTGCAGGCGCGGCATTGCCGCCCCCTGGCATCGGAACACCGGTATCAGTGCAGATAGCGCAACCAGAGATACCCCTGCGCAATCAGCACGCCCAGCAGCGTCATCGGCAGTGCTTTCCGCGTGTACAGTGCGAAGCCGAACGGCACGCCGGACCGTTGCGCAATGCCCGACACCGTCAGGTTCGCCGAAGCCCCGATCAGCGTGCCGTTGCCGCCGAAGCAGGCCCCCAGCGACAGCGCGACCCACAGCGGCAGGATGGCGGCCTCGCCGCCGAACTGCGGGGCCATGGCGTGCAGCACCGGGATCATCGCCGCGACGAACGGAATGTTGTCGATGATCGCCGACAGGATCGCCGCGCTCCACAGTACCACGCTGGCGGTAAGGGCCAGGTTGCCGGTGGTCGCCGTCAGGATTTCCTTTGCCAGCCAGGACAGCGCGCCGGTGACTTCCACGCCGCGCACGACGATGAACAGGCCGACGAAGAAGAAGATGGTGATCCAGTCAACTTCCGCATAGGTGGCGGAGATCTTGGCGAACTGTTCCTCCCGCGGGTGAACCAGGTTCTCCAGCAGCAGCAGTGCAGCGGCGGCGATCAGCGCGATGGTGCCGGGCTCGATGCCGGTCATGCGCTGGGTGCAGAATCCCACCAGAGTCAGGCTGAACACCAGGATCGAGTGGCGCAGCAGGCGAGGGTCCACGATCGAACTGGTGGCGCGGATCGCCATCACCTCCCGCCGCGCCTTGTCCGTTGTGGTCAATACGCGGCCCTGGAACAGATGCGTCAGGACCATCTGCAGCGCCAGAACCACAATGACGCAAGGCGCGGTGTGCACCAGAAAGTCGTTGAAGCTGAGATCGGCGGCGGTGCCGATCAGGATATTCGGCGGATCGCCGATCAGCGTCGCGGTGCCGCCGAAGTTGGAAGCCAGGACCTCGGTCATCAGGAACGGAAACGGCGGCACGTCCAGCCGCCGGCAGATGGCGATCGTGACGGGTGCGATCAGCAGCACGGTGGTGACGTTGTCGAGCAGTGCGGACAGCACGGCGGTGACCAGCGCCAGCGACACCAGCAGGCCGGCGGGTGAGGCCCGTGCGATCTGCACGGCGCGAATCGCCAGGTATTCGAAGATGCCGGAGCGGCGGGAGATCGCCACCAGCATCATCATGCCGGTGAGCAGGCCGATCGTATTGAAGTCGATTCCTTCGATGGCCTGTTCCTGGTTCAGCACGCCGGTCAGCACCATCGCACCGCCGCCGAGCAGGGCGAGGATGGAACGGTCGAACCGGTCGATCATCACCAGGGCGTAGGTGATGACCAGGATCGGCAGGGCGAGATAGATCGGTGGCAGGCCTGTTGCCATCGGGAGGTCCATAACAGAGTGATGCCGTGTTTTCCGTTATTTGCGGCGGATGTGCCAGGGGTGGCGGATCAGGGGCAATGAAACCGGGGCGGTGATTCAGCAGGCCGGTCGCCGGGCGCAGGAGCCGGCGTTATTCCGGGGATGACGGGGCGCGGGAACTGCCATAAGCTGCGCCGGTTCCTGGGGGAATTGGTTGACAATGCAACGCCGTGACGTACTGAAATCCGCGCTGGCCGGCGCCACTGCCCTGGCCGCTCCGCGCATCGCCCGCGCCGACGGACCGAAGACCATCAACTTCACGCCGCATGCCGACCTGGCATCGCTCGATCCGGTATGGACCACCGCCGATATCACCCGCAACTACTCTCTGGCGGTGTTCGACACGCTTTATGCGTACGATGCGCAGTTCAACGTGCATCCGCAGATGGTCGCCGGGCACACCACGGACAATGACGGCAAGCAGTGGGACCTGACGCTGCGCGACGGGCTGAAGTTCCACGACGGCACGCCGGTACGCTCGCGCGACTGCGTTGCGACGATCAAGCGGTTCAGCCAGCGGGACCCGTTCGGCCAGGCGCTGATGGCACGCGTGGCGGAGATTTCCTCGCCGTCCGACAAGGTGATCCGCTTCCGGCTGAACAAGCCGTTCCCGCTGCTGCCCAACGCGCTGGCGCAGGTGTACTGCGCGATCATGCCGGAGCGCCTGGCCAAGACCAGCCCGATGAAGCAGGTGACCGAGGCGATCGGCAGCGGCCCCTTCAAGTTCGTCGCGTCGGAGCGAATCCCCGGCCAGCGCGTGGTGTTCGAAAAGAACACCGACTACGTGCCGCGCAAGGAGGGCACTCCCAGCTTCAACGCCGGCCCGAAGATCGTCTATGTCGATCGCGTGGTATGGAACTTCATTCCGGACCCGTCCACCGCCTCGGCCGCGCTGACCGAAGGCGAGACCGACTGGTGGGAGAACCCCACCATCGACCTGGTGCCGCTGCTGAAGAGCAACAAGGACATCACCGTCGCGGTGAAGGACCGCACCGGTGAAATGGGCTGCCTGCGCTTCAACGAGCTGTTCCATCCGTTCGACAAGGCGGCGGTGCGCCGCGTCGTGCTGAAGGCGATCAGCCAGAAGGAGGTGATGGCCGCGGTGGCCGGCGCCGAACCGTCGCTGATCAAGACCGATCTCGGCCTGTTCGTGCCGGGCACGCCGATGGCCAGCAAGGTGGGCGTCGAGATCACCCGCGGCGACGACAACCACGCGGCGCTGAAGAAGGAACTGGCCGCGGCCGGCTACAACGGCGAGAAGATCGTCGTGCTGGCGGCGACCACCATCCCGTCGATCTGGGCCGAGGCGCAGGTCGCCACCGACGTGCTGAAGAAGATCGGCTTCAACGTCGATTTCCAGGCGCTGGAGTGGGGCACCGTGGTGCAGCGGCGCGCCAGCAAGCAGCCGATCGACAAGGGCGGCTGGAACATCTTCTACACCTACCTGGGCGGCTTCGGGAACGTGTCGCCGGCGGCGAACATCGCCATCCGCGCCAACGGGGCGGGCGCCTGGTTCGGCTGGCCGACGGACCCGAAGATGGAGGCGCTGCACGCGGCGTGGTTCGAAGCGCCGGATCTCGCCGCGCAGCAGAAAGTCTGCGAGCAGATGCAGGCCGAATTCTGGAAGAACCCGTCCTACGTGCCGCTGGGCATGTACGACCAGCCGACGGCGTTCCACAGCTACCTGACCGGCATCCACGAGGGCTGGCCGCAGTTCTACGGTGTGAAGAAGAACGTCTAGCCCGGCGGTGCGTGCCGGCGGACGGGTGCCGTCCGTCACTTCGTCGTGGCGGGCGCCCCCCGGTGCGCGATGAAGTGGCCGCGCCGGCACCGGTCCGTCACGTCATGGCCGGGCTCGACCCGGCCATCGACACCGGAACGATCGGGTCGGGGTGCAACGGAACACGCCTGATCGGGGGTAGATGGCCGGGTCAGGCCCGGCCATGACCTGCGGGAGCTGGAGGGCGGGCCATGATCCGGGGGAGCCGGCATGACCCGGCGGGAGCGGGCCATGACCCGGGGCGGGCCATGATCCGGGGGGAGCCGGCATGACCCGGGGGAGCGGTGCCTGTCCGCACGCTCTTCACGCCGCAGGGCCTTCGCCCGCCCCGACGAGCCCGGTGGACCCGGCGCAACCGATCCGTTCAACTGGGGCCATGAACAAGCCCCCACCCCATGCCAGGTTGCATGTCTGTATCCTCGGTGCAGGCATCGTCGGCGCCGCCAGCGCGGTGGAACTGCTGCGCGACGGCCACCGCGTCACCCTCCTGGAGCCCGGCGAGCCGGGCGGCGAACAGGCCGCCAGCCATGGCAACGGCACGCTGCTGAACCCCAGCTCCGTCATCCCGATGTCCGCCCCCGGCCTCTGGCGCAAGGTGCCCTCCTACCTTGCCGATCCGCTCGGCCCCCTCGCCATCCGCTGGTCCTATCTGCCGCGGCTGCTGCCCTGGCTGCGGCGCTTCCTGCGCGCCGGCGCGACCGAGGCCCGCGTGGCCGCCACCGCCCGCGCCCTGCGCCCGCTGCTGCTGGAGGCGCCGGAACGCCACCGCCGCCTGGCCGAGGAAGCCGGCGTCGGCGGGCTGATCACCCGCCAGGGCGTGCTGTTCGCCTTTCCCTCCCGCGCGGAATTCGAGGCGGAAGCCGCGTCCTGGCGCCTGCGCCGCGAAACCGGCGTGCGCTGGCTGGAACTGTCGGAAGACGAGCTCCGGCAGCGCGAACCCACCCTGGCCCGCCGCTACCGTTTCGCCCTGCTGGTCGAGGAAAACGGCCAGTGCCGCGATCCCGGCGCCTATGTCGCGGCGCTGGTCCGGCACGCCGTCGCGCAGGGGGCCACGCTGCGCCAGGCCCGCGCCACCGGATTCCGCATCGCCCAGGGCCGGCTCCAGGCGGTGCTGACCGATGCCGGAGAAATCGCCTGCGACCGCGCGGTGATCGCCGCCGGCGCCCGGTCGAAGCCATTGGCCGCCGCCGCGGGCGACCGCGTGCCGCTGGAGACCGAGCGTGGCTATCACGCGGTGATCGCCCAGCCCGGGGTTTCACCGCGCTATCCGGTGATGACCAGCGACGGCAAGGCCGCCTTCGCCATGACCCCGCACGGGCTCCGCATCGCCGGCCAGGTGGAACTCGCCGGCCTGGCAGCGGCACCCAACTGGCGGCGGGCGGAGATCCTGCGGGACCTGGCGCGGGGCCTCTATCCGGACGTGCCGGCGGATCTGCCGGCCGACCGGGTGAAACTGTGGATGGGCCACCGCCCGTCCCTGCCGGACGGGCTGCCGTGCCTTGGTCCAGCCACGGGCTGTGCGGACGTGGTTCATGCGTTCGGTCACGGCCATGTCGGGCTGACCGCCGGCGCCACCACCGCACGGATCGTTGCCGACCTGGTCAGCGGGCGGGACCCGGGGCTCGACCTGGCACCCTACGCCGCACGGCGCTTCGGCTGACCGTCAATTTCGGACCGCCGGCCAGCGATCCGGTGGTTTCAGCCATTGCGAGCCTGACCGCTGGCAGATCGTACCCGACGTGGCCGCTCTTCGTCGCGAGCCTTCGCCGCAAGCCGTCGCCGCATGACTTCGCCGACTGCGACGCTGTGACGATCGCACGCCGGTCGAACGCAACGCGGGCCGGTATCACCGCCCCGATGTTGGCAGGCGTCCGGCTGCCGGTCAGGCCGCGCTCAGCTCGTCGAGCAGCAACGACCGCGCGGGAACCGGCTCGCCCGACGGCTCACGCACCATGTAGCCGCGGCCCCAGACCGTTCCGATCAGGTTGTCGGCCCCGGCCTGCGCCAGCTTCTTGCGCAGCTTGCAGATGAACACGTCGATGATCTTCATCTCCGGCTCATCCATGCCGCCATACAAGTGGTTCAGGAAGGCGTCCTTGGTCAGCACCATGCCCTTGCGCAGAACAAGCAGTTCAAGGATCGCGTACTCCTTGCCCGTCAGATGGATCGGGGTGCCGTTCACCAGAACCTCGCGACTGTCGAGGTTCAGTTCCAGGGGCCCGACCCGCAGGGCCGGCTGACTGAAGCCCTTGCTACGCCGCACCACCGCCTGCATACGCGCCATCAGCTCGGCCCGGTCGAACGGCTTGGTGATGTAGTCGTCGGCGCCGATCGCCAGCGCCTTCACCTTCGCCTGCGGCCGGGACAGGCCGGACAGAATCAGTACCGGCGTACTGTTGCGCGCCAGACGCATGCGCCGGACGACTTCATAGCCTTCGATATCCGGCAATAGCAGGTCGAGCAACACGACATCGTACTCGTAATGTCGGCTCAGCTCGAGCCCTTCTTCGCCGGTGTCCGCATGGTCCACCACCGCGCCACCTGCCTTGAGCATCAGCGCAATTCCACGTGCTGCTGTTATGTCATCTTCAACCAGCAGGATGCGCATACCACTTCTCCGCCGTCTCTCGGGGGCGTTCTACCACCATGGCGTGTATTTGGCCATAGACTTTTCATCAATTGGATGTATCCCCTTGCGAGCCATCAGCCCACAACCGTGCCGGCAATCTGGACAAACTGATCAATCATGAGACTCGCATCATTCGTGGAACGCACTTCCGGATGTCGTGCCGAACTCGAACAGATCACCTCATTACGACTGCAGGGCAAAGTCACCGCCGTCTCCGGGCTGGTGGTCGAGGTGGACGGGCTTACCGGGCACCTGTCGATCGGCGACCGGCTGCGACTGACCACCCGCGGCCAGCAGGAAGTGCCGGCCGAGGTCGTAGGCATGAGCGGCGGCCGAGCCCAGGCGATGCCCTTCGCCGCCCTGGATGGCGTCGGGCCGGGCAGCGCCGCGATCGTGGAACCGATGCGCGGCAGTTGTCTCGCGGTCGGCGACGGATGGCTGGGCCGCGTGCTCGATCCCGCTCGGCCGGCCGCTGGACGGGCGCGGCGCCCTGCCCCGCGGACCACTGCGCCCTGCCCGCACTGCACCGCCGGCCGCAACCGCCAGGGCGCGGCTGGGCCCGCCGCTGGATCTCGGCGTCCGCGCGCTCAACTGCTTCACCACGATGCGGCGGGGCCAGCGGCTGGGGCTGTTCGCCGGCTCCGGTGTCGGCAAGTCCACGCTGCTGTCCATGCTGGCGCGCTACACCGCCTGCGACGTGGCCGTGCTCGCTTTGGTGGGGGAACGCGGGCGAGAGGTGCGGGAATTCCTGGAGGACGAGCTGGGGCCCGAGGGCCTGGCCCGCTCGGTCGTGGTGGTGGCCACCTCGGACTCCGCCCCGCTGCTGCGGCGGCAGGCGGGCTATGCCGCCATGACGGTCGCCGAACACTTCCGCGACCAGGGCAAGACCGTGCTGCTGCTGATGGACAGCGTCACCCGCTTCTGCCTGGCGCTGCGGGAGATCGGCCTGTCGGCAGGCGAGCCGCCCACCACCCGCGGCTACCCGCCCAGCGTGTTCGCCGAACTGCCGCGGCTGCTGGAACGCGCCGGCCCCGGCCTGGAAGGGCCCGACGGCAACGCCGGCAGCATCACCGCGCTGTTCACCGTGCTGGTGGAGGGCGACGACCAAAACGAACCGGTGGCGGACGCGACCCGTGGCATTCTCGACGGCCATGTGATCCTGGATCGCCGGATCGGCGAACGCGGCCGGTATCCGGCGGTGGATGTGCTGCGGTCGCTGTCGCGGGCCGCCAGTGGCTGCCTGGATGCGGACCAGGCGGCGCTGCTGCGCCGCGCCCGCGGCATCCTGGCGCTGCACGCCGACATGGCCGACATGGTGCGGCTGGGCGCCTACCGCACCGGCACCGATCCCGCGGTGGATGAGGCGGTGGCGCTCGCCCCGCGCATCGAAGCGGTGCTGCGCCAGGACCGCAACGAGCACAGCAGCCTGGCCGACTCCTTCACCCTGCTGCGCGATGCGATGGAGGCGGGCGAATGACACAGCAAACGTCGATGCAGGCGCTGCTCCGGCTGCGCCGCCTGACCGTGGACGAGGCACGCCGTGACCTGGCGGCCTGCGTCGCCGCCGAGGCCGCGGCGCAGGAGGCTGCGCATCGCATCGAAATGACCATCGCGCGGGAGACGGCGGCTGCCTGCAGCCTGGAGGCCGGCGACGATGTCGTGGACAGTTTCGCCGCCTGGCTGCACCAGATCCGCCCTGCCGCGGCCGACGCGGCGGCGGCGGTGGAACAGGCGATGCTGCACACCGCCGAGGCGCGCGCGGTGCTGGCGGCGGCGCGCGCGGCCGCCGAGGCGGTGGAAAGCATCATCGCCCAACAGGACGCGGAACGCGCCGCCGAGCAGGCGCGGCGCGAGCAGCATGCGCTGGACGAAGCGGCGGGTCAGCGCGCGCGGCGGTCCGCGTCTGAGACCGGACCGGCGCAGGACTGATCCCGCTGCGCTGGTGGAGTTCCATTGCGCTGGTGGAGTCCCGCTGCGCTGGTGGAGTCCCGCTGCGCTGGTGGAGTCCCGCTGCGCTGGTGGAGTCCTGCTGCGCTGGTGGAGGTCGAGGTTACCCCCCATCGTCATGGCCTGCGAAGGCAGGCCATCCACGTCTTCGTCATGCTTCCGCACCACAGTGCGCCGAATTCGCCCGGTACGGGGAAGGACGCCATGAACGGTATGGCTGCGCCATGACACAGTCGTGGATGGCCGGCCTCCGCCGACCATGACGGTGAGTGGGGGAACGCTAGAAAAACACGTAGGACCGGACGACGACGTTCTTCCGGCACCTTGCGTTGGCCGGTGCGGTCGGGTCGATGCAGGCGGTATGGAACGACCAGCGCGAGACGGAACCGTCGGTCACCGAATCGTAGCACTTCAGCATCGAGACCTCGGTGGGCTTCTGCTGGGGGATCCAGTACCACTCGTGGTCGGGGCGATAGGTGAAGCGCGTGGTTTCGCCGACGCGGTCGTCGTAGATCCGGTAGTTGTTGATGTACGGCTGGTCGGCGAAGGACGGCCAGGCACACAGCACGAACGGGTACTGCTCGATCGTCTCGATCGGCTTGGCGAGATTGATCGACATGAAACGACGCGACATCTTCGCGTCGGCCTCTTCCTCGGTGTAGTTCTGCGTGCGCCCGAAATTGCGCAGGTTCTTCGTGAGCAGTTCGCGGCAGCGCACACGGCCGCTGTTGTCGTTCAGGTCGTTGTGCACCAGCATGGCGTAATTGGCGTTCACGCCCGGGTTCTTGGCGTCCTGGTCTTCCGTGCGGTCGCCCGCGTAGTCCTTGTCGAACACGTCGTGGTTATAGACCAGGGCATCGGTCGCGCCCGGGAAGAAGTCCAGAAGCAGCTTCTCGATCTCCGGATAGAACACCCGCTCCACCTCCGCCGAATCATAGATGTTCGTGCATTGGGACTCGAGATGCGCCAGCGAGAGGCCGAGCTTGTCCATGCATTCGGGGCTGTCGGGTTTGAGGCCCGGGTAGTACTCGCCGATGCGCCGCGCGTCGCGCAGCACCTGCGGAAAGAACAGGTTGCGCCGGCGGTTGTCCTGCTCGTTCTTGCGCAGGATCGCCGCTGCATCCGCGCGCGCCGGGTCGCGCCAGAACGCGTTGGACGGGACGACGGAATAGGTCGGGCGTTCATAGACCGTGTAGGGCAGCGGCAGGACCACGCCGCCGGGCGGCGCCTTCATGCTGTTCGAGTTGCGGATATAGGCCACGCATTCGTCGTAGTCGCGGAACCCGAGACCCCACCTGGTCCTGATCGGTCCCGGCGGCGCCTTGTCGATCATGTCGATCACGCGCTGGCCCTCGCCTGCGGCGATCTCGGACAGCGCGTCCTCGATCGCCCGGGCGGTTCCGGCGTCACCGTTCTGGTCGAACGACAGGTAGGACAGGCCGCCATGCGCCGCGATCGGCGGCGGCTGGCCTTCCGTGCGTTGCAGCGACGGCACATAGGCCGATGCGGCGGCCGATGCGGCGCTGTTCGTTTCCGCTGCGCTGGCGGTGTCGGCGGGCTCGAGCTGGCTCATGGCGCACCTCCGGTTTGCTGGGCTTTACCGTGGCAGACACGGCGGAAAGGTCAATCGGCCGCCGCGGGCGGTCCCGGGCGGCGCAGGCGTTCGACCTTGGCCATTGCGGCGGGGCCAGGCCATTCCTCGACAAGCCATTGCGGCAGCGGCTCCTCGACGCGGCTGAGCGGCAGCACTTCGTCCTCATCGCCGCGGCCGTTCGGGAACAGATCCAGTGCCCGCGGCATTTCGTAATAGATCTCCAGGCCGTTGCCGTCGGGATCGGTGAAATAGATGCTGCGCTGGCAGACATGGTCGGCGGCACGCTGGATCTTCACGCCGTGCCGCAGCAGGTGCGTGTAGGCATCGCGCAGCGCCGCATAGCTGCCGACCTTGAACGCGACATGCCCCAGCCCGAGCTGGCCGGGTTGCGGCTGCGGCGCGTCCTGTGGTGCGGGATGCTGCATGACGTCGATGGTGTGAAACCCATCGCCCAGCGTCATGAAAACACCCCCATGCTCCGGATCCTGCTCGGCGACGCGAAACCCCAGCACGTCGCGGTAGAACCGCTTGGAGGCTTCCTCGTCGGCGACCCGCAACAGGACGTGGCCGATACCGCTCAGGTTGATCATGTCAGGCCTCTTCTTGGACGGACGCATGTGGAGACGAACGCATCCTGGCCGAACGACGTGGTGTCTGGACTGCGCCTACTGCGCGGTCATGCCGCCATCGATCACCAGTTCCGAGCCGGTGACCCAGGATGCTTCGTCGGACGCCAGGAACAGCACGCCGTTGGCGATATCCTCGGCGGTGCCGAGCCGGCCCATGGGCGTGCGATCGAGCAGTTGCTGGCGGACGGCGGGGTCACTGAAGCGCTTGTCGGTCAGCGGCGTGTCCGCGTAGCCCGGGTGCACGGAATTGATGCGGATGTTCTCCTTCGCGTATTGCAGCGCGGCCGACTTGGTGAAGGTCGTGATGGCGCCTTTTGCGGCGGAATAGGCCGGCGAGGTGGGGCTGCCGACGATGCCCATCACCGAGGACGTGTTGATGATCGACCCGCCGCCGCCCTTGCGCATGGCGGGGATCGCCGTGCGGGTGCCCAGGAAGACGCCCTTGGCGTGTACGCCAAGCTCGCGTTCCCAGATGTCCACCGTGATGTCCTCGACCTTGCGGGGGAAGGAGACGCCGGCGTTGTTGAACAGGATGTCCAGCCGGCCGTGTGCGGCCATCACCGCGTCCACCACCTGGGCCCAGTTCTGTTCCGACGTCACGTCGAGGTGCATGTAGCGCGCGTCGTGGCCTTCGGCGCGCAGAGCGGCGGCGGCGCGTTCGCCCAGTTCGTCGCGGATGTCGGTCAGCACCACCTTGGCGCCTTCGCGCACGAACAGATGCGCCGCGGCGCCGCCGAAACCCATGAGTTCGCCCTTGACCGCGGCCGCCGCGCCGGTCAGCAGCGCCACCTTGCCCTGAAGTCGCATGTTTCCCCTCCCCTGCACTGTTGGTGGCCCGGAGTGTGCGCCATTTCGGGTTCTCCCGCCATCGGCGGCCCCGGAGGGGGCAGGAACTCTCGCGTTCGGAGCCCGTTTCCGGATGGCATCATTCTGCAACAACAGGATCGTTTCGTATCAGACGGCTCACACCGTGCCGGGCGAAGCCTTTGTAGGCGTCTCAGGCAAGCATCAGCGTGATGCGGGCAAGCATCGATTTCCCGTCTCATGACCGGGTAGTCTGAACGGTTCGCCCTGCTGTAAGCATTCAACACGGAGCACGCGGAGGGCCACGGAGAGCCACGGAGCGGCTTTCCCGACGTGGGCGGCTGGTGCGTCCAGCCTGGCCAGCAACGACTCTTCTGAAGTTCGTGCGACGGCTCGCGCTCGCGCGCCGGTGCAGATCGCTCCGTGGTTCTCCGTGGCCCTCCGTGCCCTCCGTGTTGAATGCTTGACAGCAGACCGGACCGCACGGACCGCCAAGGGTTTCCAACGGCCATGCGGCCAGCGCGCTTGTCCCGAGGGCGCACCCCGCAGCGCGGGTCAGGCCCGGTCACGACCAAGGCATATGGTCCGTATAAGGGACATTATTCTTGACATGATAGGAATTCTATGGATAATGCTCGGCCCAGATGCCAACCGCACCCCTCCCTGCCGGCCTGACTGCCCAACCCCGCCAAGGGGGTGGTGCGCGCGTCTTCGCCCGCCTCGGCAGCGCCGTGCGCGGTGTCATCGCCGGCGGCCTCGCTCTCGCCGGCGCCCCGCGGCGCCGGCCGGCGCCGGCATCCAGTCATCCCCCGCCAAGGCCCCGAGACACGCCGCCCCGGCGAACCGGCCGCTTTGCGCGATGGTTCGGCGCCACGCGGCGCCGGCCCGGATCGCTCACCCAGGCGGCGATGCCGGGCAACAACGATACCCCGTTCACCCCGGAAGCCTGTCCCGGCCTCAGTCCCGAAGCCTGCGCGTTGTTCAACACGCCCGTCGAGGACTGTGATCCCGAAATCCTGCGCCTGCTGCTGGTCGTGCTCGCCCGGCACATCGCCGACAGCATGCCGGCTGACCTGGGCATGGATGCCGAGGCGCTGTTTTCCACGCTGTGCGGTCGTCTGTGCGCCGACACCGGCGACGCCGCGCCGGACACCCCGCGCGCCACGGAACCGGCCCCGCCCCCGACGGGTCACGCAGCGGCGAATACGGCTGCGGCACGCCTGGCCGGACACATGGCCCGGGACCCGGCGGCCGCCGCGACGGCTGCCGGGCCCACACGGGACACCGAACCGCATGGCGGCGCATTGCCGAGCGGATCGGTTGGTCGCGCCGGCGCATGGGTACGCGACTGTTGCCGATGGGCTGTCGATCGCGGCGCGGCCACGCGGCCAGGACCTGATGCGCGGCATGCGGCGGGTTCTGCCCCCACCGTGGCGCCTCTGCTACGCCGCCTGCACCGGCCCGCCGTCACCGGGCCGCGCGTCGGATCTGGCGCGCGAGGCTGTCGAGGCAACCAACGGGGCCACCGCATGGCGGTCCCGCATATCGTGATTCGTGTCATCGTGACGGGCGTCGGGCGCGCCGCCGCGTGGCGGGTTCGGGCGCGCCACGACGTCTTTGCCATGCGGACTGCACCAGTCGAACCACCACAGTGCCGACGCAGCGTGGACGAACGGTGCCTGCCGCAAACCCTGCGCCCACCGCAAGCCCGGCGCCCGCCACAAAACCCGCGCCCGCCGCAAGCCCGGCGGTTCGGCCGCCCGCCGGGAAAGTGGCACTACCCCATCAGAAGCGGCACGTCCCGGTCAGACGTCCACCTCCTCCACCGTCTTCGCCCGTTCCTGGATGAACTGGAAGCGCAGCTCCGGGCGGCGGCCCATCAGGCTTTCCACCAGATCACTGGTCACCGCCCGCTCCTCCGGCAGGGCGACCACCTTCAGCAGGGTGCGCCTGGCCGGGTCCATCGTGGTTTCCTTCAATTGCGCCGGGGGCATTTCGCCCAGGCCCTTGAAGCGGCTGACCTCCACCTTGGCGTTGGCCTTGAACTCGCGCTTGATCTTCCGCTCCCGGTCGGCGTCGTCCATCGCATACACCGACTTGGCGCCCTGGGTCAGGCGGTACAGCGGCGGCTGGGCCAGGTAGATATGGCCGTGACGCACCAGTTCCGGCAGTTCCCGATAGAAGAACGTCATCAGCAGCGACGCGATATGGGCGCCGTCCACGTCCGCGTCCGTCATGATGATCACCCGGCCGTAACGCAGCCTGGAGCGGTCGAAACGGTCGCCGATGCCGCAGCCCAGCGCCTCGATCAGGTCCTTGAGTTCCTGGTTCTGGCGCAGCTTGTCGGCCGAGGCGCTGGCGACGTTCAGGATCTTGCCGCGCAACGGCAGCACCGCCTGGGTTTCCCGGTTGCGCGCCTGCTTGGCGGAGCCGCCGGCGCTGTCGCCCTCCACCAGGAAGATCTCGGTCTCGGCCGCATTCTCCCGCGTGCAGTCGGTCAGCTTGCCGGGCAGGCGCAGCTTGCGGGTGGCGGACTTGCGGGCGGTGTCCTTGTTCTCCTTGCGGCGCAGGCGTTCCTCGGCGCGCTCCACCACGAAGGCCAGCAGGTTGTCGGCCGTGGTGGGGTCGCCGGCCAGGAAGTGGTCGAAGCGGTCGCGCAACGCGGCTTCCACCAGGCGGGCGGCGTCCGGGCTGGTGAGCTTTTCCTTGGTCTGCCCCTGGAACTGCGGGTCGCGAATGAACACCGACAGCTTGGCGGCGATCGGGCCCAGCAGGTCGTCGGCGGTGATCTGCCCGGCGCGGCGGTTGCCGCGGTGGTCGCCGTAGGCGCGCAGGCCCTTCACCAGCGCCGCGCGGAAGCCCGCTTCATGGGTGCCGCCCAGCGGCGTGGGCACGGTGTTGCAGAAGGAGTGCAGGAAGCCGTCGCCGCCCTCCAGCCAGGTGACGGCCCATTCGATGCGGCCGGTCTCCTCGCCGGGCAGGTTCGCGTCGGCGGCCCAAAGCTGCGGCAGCACGGGGGTGGCGCCGTTGATGTCCTCCTGCAGACTGTCGCGCAGGCCGCCGGGAAAGTGCAGCACCGCCTCGGCGGGGATGGTGTCCTTGTCCTTCAGCAGCGCCGGGTCGCACTGCCAGCGGATTTCCACGCCGCGGAACAGATACGCCTTGGCTCGGCACAGGTGATACAGCCGAGCCGGGCCGAACTGCAGCGGGCCGAAAATCTGCGGGTCCGGCCTGAAGCGGATGCTGGTGCCGCGGCGGTTGTGCACCGCGCCGGCATTGACCAGCTTCGTGGTCGGCTTGCCGCGGGCATAGTCCTGCTTCCACAGCACACGGTCGCGCGCCACTTCCACCTGCATCGACTCGGCCAGCGCGTTGACCACCGAGCTGCCCACGCCGTGCAGGCCGCCGGAGGTGGCGTAGGCCTTGCCGCCGAACTTGCCGCCCGAATGCAGCGTGGTAAGGATAACCTCCAACGCGCTGAGATTTTTGAATTTCGGATGGGGGTCCACCGGAATGCCGCGGCCGTTGTCGCGCACCGTGAGCCAGTTGCCGGATTCCAGCGTCACCTCGATGAAGCTGGCATGGCCGGCCACCGCCTCATCCATGGCGTTGTCCAGGATTTCCGCCGCCAGGTGGTGCAGCGCCGTCTCGTCGGTGCCGCCGATATACATGCCGGGGCGACGACGCACCGGCTCCAGCCCTTCCAGGACCTCGATGTCCTTGGCCGAGTAGTCCCCGTTATCGGGCTGGGTGCGGGCGCCGCGCGCGGTGCCGGAGGGTGCGTCTGTCTTGCCCCGCTTGCCGGGGCCGCCATTGCCGAACAGGTCGTTCATGCGTTGTTCCGAGAATTCCGGCGGGAGTGATAGCCTTCCGGGGCGAGTCCGGGCAACCATAACGGGCGGCAGCGGTCCTGGGTCGCGTCGCGTCGCCGCCGGCGCGGGGCGTGCGGGAGTCCGCTTCCGATCCGAACCGGACCTCGCCGCGGGCTTTTTTCATTTGGTCCCGAGGGGATTCCGTCGCCAACGACATCCTGTTTTCTTGACTTCCCTCAATCATCGTGGTGTCCTGGCACAGCAAGTCTCTGAACCGTTCTGTGTTGCACCACAAGAAACAAAACTTTGCACTGGGGAAGAGCCTCGATGAACACGGCAACAGACCGGAACAAAGCCGTCATCCACCGATTCCTGGAAGCCTGGAACAACCGTCAACCGGACCTGTTCGACGAACTTGTTGCCCCGGACGTTGTCCGCCATTGCGAGGCGACGCCGGGCATTCAGGTCACCAACCTGGCGCAGCTCAAGGATTTCCTGCGCACGGACTCGGCCGCATTCCCTGATTCCGTGCAAACCATCGTACGCTTGGCCGCGGAGGGCGATCTTGTCGCCGCCTGGACCCGGTACGAAGGCACACAGCAGGGACCGCTGGGCCCGCTTCCCCCGACAGGCCGTAGAGCGGCGTTCGATTTCGGCGCGTTCTTCCGAATGGAAGGCGGAAAGATCGCGGAATGGTGGGTAACCTGGGACAACATGAAGATACTGAGCGACCTCGGACATCTCCCGGCCGGTTAGCACCCCGGCTTGGGGAACCCGGCCCGCGCACCACCACCGCAACGGGCTGGCGCTGCACCCGCACCCGCACGGCCAGGGCGCCTGAGCGTCGGGCCGGCGCGCGACGGAAGCGGCTGTCATACCAGCCCGCGTCATCACTGAGTTCGACCGCTGACCCAACGGTCGTGGCGGGCGCAGGCCCGCCACCCACGACTTCAGTGATGGCAACAGGGAAAGTTGTGGATTGCCGGCCTTCGCCGGCCACGACGCTGAACGTCCGCCCGTGTGTCAAACGACAGGCGGGCTGGTATCAGTCCCAGAACTCGCCCTTGCCGGGCAGCTTCGCGAAGTCGCCCGCATCATGACAGAGGAACACCGGCACACCGGACCGTTCCATCTGCTTCATCCGCATGCGCGTCATCGACATGGCGCTGGTGCTCCAGTCCCACGGCATCGGCACCATCGCGTCATAGCCATCGCGCTGATGGCCGACATCGGCCCCCAGACACACCTTGCCCCGCTGCGGCAGAGTCAGGATCAGCGCCTGGTGCCCGGGTGAGTGGCCCGGGGTCTTGATCAGGCGCATGGTGCCGTCGTCGAACAGGTCGCAGTCGCCCTCTATCTCCAGGATTTCCAGCTTGCGGACATCGCGGAAATCGTTCTGGCAATAGACCGGCTTGGTCCACGGATCCGGCCACAGCGCATAGCGGATTTCCTCCCGCTGCATCACGTGGATCGCGTTGGGGAAGTACGACATGCCGCCGGCGTGATCGAGATGCAGGTGGGAATAGACGACATACCGCACGTCTTCCGGCCGCGCGCCAAGCTTCTTGAGTTGCGCGTCGATGGCGTGGTCGCGGGTGAAGCCGTGGGCACCGAAGGCATCACGAATACCGGGGCCCCAGTATGCATCGCCGCGTTCCGGGTCGGCTACGGCGTCGTTGATACCGGTATCCCACAGGATCAGGCCGTGCTTCGGGTGCTCGATGATGCCAACCGTGGTTGGCGCCGCCACCGGTCCGCCGGCGGCAAAGGCCACCAGCTTGTTCTTGTCGGGGCGCAGCGGACCTGCGTCCACGACGGTCAGGCGCAATCCGGCCATTTGTTGTCTCCTCCCCTTACATGTCGGGCGGGCCGAAGGTAGGACCCGGCCAGAAGATCGGGCAACCGAGGAATGATCGCGCCCGCCGCGCC
Source organism: uncultured Alphaproteobacteria bacterium (assembly GCA_963721065.1). GTDB lineage: Bacteria > Pseudomonadota > Alphaproteobacteria > Acetobacterales > Acetobacteraceae > CAWBLP01. Next base: position 1,281,673 of record CAVRHO010000001.1, on the reverse strand, counting down.
GGCACGCGGCGCGTCAGTCGCACGCGCCGCAGCGCGCGGGTTACCGGACCGGCACCACCAGCGCCTCCGCCCGGCTGCGCTGCGCATCACCCCAACGCGCCGGCCGGCGCGCGTCGAGATCGAGATTTACGCCGGTACTGGCTCAGCCGCGCGACGTCCGCACCGGTGCGTGCGTTGGTCATGCGATGGATCATGCGCAACGACGAGTTGCCCAGATGCGCAATCCCGGTTTCCACCAGATACGGCGCGTCGAGCGGCAACACACCCGACAGGTGCAGGATCAACTCGAAGGTGGAGAACCCGCGCCGCTGCTGCTGCAGGAATGCCGCATCCATGCCGATCGCGGCGCCAAGCTGGCCGGAGGCATTGGAAAACCGGTGCACGATGGCGCCCAGGGCAAAATGACCGGCGGCATCGATATCCGCGCGCTTGACGCGTCCGCGTGCGGTGGGAATGAACCCGGCGCTGCCCACCGGTTCGGCGCGCTGTTCCGCGTCCGGGCCGGTCCATTCCGCCAGCCGCCCCGCGACGGTGCTGTGCTGCTGTGGCGTCAACGGCGCGGCGGACAGGTCCCAGTGCTCGTCGAACCAGGTGACGACCTCGCCATCGGTCGAATTGACCACGCGGTGACCCAGGCGCAACCCGTCGGCGACGCCCAGCGCCGCGCTTTCGATGTGGAAGCCGGCGCCTTCACGCAGCTCGCGCACGAAACGCGCCTGGATCCGGCGCGGCACATCCTCGCGCTGCGGCAGATCACCGAGACCAAGGGCTTCGGTGAGATTTCCCGCCGCCTCCTCCAACCGGTCGAAATAATAGGCGATGGTGAAATGCTCGGTGACGTCGCACTGCCAGGGTGGCACCGCGCCGCGGTAGGTCTCGGTCCAGTTGGTCATTCCAGCTCTGTCAGGTTCGGGTCTCGGGCATCACGCCGGCGCACCGTACCCGCCTTCGCGGGCTATGTCAGCCGCGCCGCCGCAGCCAGGAATGCGAGCAGCGGATGGGCGCCGGGCAGATCCTTGCGCCAGATCAGCCAGAGAGGCTTATGCAGGACAGGCCGCAGCGGGCGCGCGACCAGGCTGCCGCTGCGCTGTTCCTCCCGCACCGAAAGCGCCAGCACCACCGAAACACCCAGCCGCGCCATCACCGCGCGCTTCACCGCTTCCGTGCTGCCGAGCTCCAGCACCGGCGGCGGCAGGCCGCGCACACCGTTCAGGTGGTGACGCAACAGCCGCCCGGTGCCGGTACCCGGCTCTCCCCCGATCAGCGGTGCCGTTGCCAGGTCCTTCACCGCGACACTGGACGTATCCGCCCAGCCATGGCCCGGGGCCGCGATCGCCACCACCTCCTCATTCCGCCACGGCCGGGCGTGATACCCCGGCCTGGCGTCCCACCATTCCATCAGCGCCACGTCGATTTCCGCCCGGTCCAGTGCCGCGGCGATGGCGGGATTGGGCGCGATCGACAGCGGCGGCACTGTGCCGCCCGCCGCGGCAAAGTCACGCAGCAGCCCGGGCAGCACATAGACCCCGATGTTGGAGCACGCACCCAGGCGCAGCGTGGTGCCGGACAACACCTCCAGGGCGCGCGCCTCGATCGTCATCAGGCTGCGGGCGATTGGCAGGAACCGCGCGGCCGCTTCGGTCGGCGTGCAGCCGGAGCGGTCGCGCCGGATCAGCGACACTGCGAGGCAGTTCTCCAGCCGCTGCACATGCTGGGACACGGCGGCCTGGGACAGGCCCAGCCGGCGCGCGGCGGTGCCGAACCCGCCGGTTTCCACCAGCGCGAGGAAGCTGGCGACATGCGTCAGGTTGAGTTGTGGCGCCGTCATGCACCGCCCGGCGCCGCAGCACGTCTGGAAAGCCCCGGCCCGTAGATGGCGTCGCGCGGGGTTCGCCCCTGCAGGCAGTCGATGATGTTGTCCGCCGCACAGTCCTCGATCTGCTGGCGGGCGCGCACCACGGCGGAGCCGAGATGCGGGGTGAACAGCGTCGCCGGATGGCCGAGCAACGCCGGTGCGATGTCGCGCGGGCGGTCCGGCAGCAGCCAGTCCTCCATCTCGAACACATCCGCCGCGTAGCCGCCGAGCCGGCCGGATTCCAGCGCGCGCGCCACGGCGGCCTCGTCCACCACCGAGCCGCGGGCGGGGTTGATTAGCAGCGCGCCCGGCCTCATGCGGGCCAGCGCATCGGCACCGATCATGTGGCGCGTGGCGGGCGACAGCGGCGCGACCACGATCAGGTAGTCGGCCTGCGCCAGAACCGCGTCGAACGCCAGGCGGGTCACGCCCAGTTCCTGTTCGGCCGCGGTGGGCAGGGGCTTGGGATCCGCATAAACCAGCCGCATGCCGAACGGCCGCAGACGCTGCGCGATCGCTCGGCCGATCGCGCCGAAGCCGACCAGCCCGGCGGTTTCACCCGCCAGGCCGCGGCCATAGAACTCCGGCCGCCAGCCGGCAAAGGTGCCGCTGCGCACATGCGCGTCTCCGGCGCGGACGTTGCGGGCCAGCCCGATCATCAGGCCGATGGTCAGTTCGGCCGCCGGCACGGTCAGCAGGTCCGGCACGATGGTCAGCCACACGCCGCGGCGCGCACAGGCCTCGCCGTCGAAATTGTCCCAGCCCTTCAGCGCCGCGGCGACGATGCGCAGATTGGGGCTGGCCGCCAGCACCGCTTCGTCCACCCGGTCCGGCATGAAGGCCATCATCGCCTCGGCCTGCGCGAGCGCGGCGTTCCGGCGGTCGGGCGGCAGCGCCTCCTGATCCGGCGTGGGGGCAATCAGGGTGCCGACGCTTTCCAGCTTGCGGCGGGTCTCGGGAAAGATCCGGTGTGTGGCGACGATGGTCGGGCTATGACCGGTGGTTGGTGGTACGATGGTTGCCTCCATGGGTTTGCTGCTGCCGCCGTGGCCTGGCGGTCCGAAAATGCCTGCACCGTTGTCGCCGAATAGCCAGGACAATGGATGTCGGCGTCTGCCGAAAGATGTAGGCATCTGCCGAAATTCGTGGATGGCCGACCGTTGCGGGACCTGTTCGATCCCGCTTTCACGATGGCCTGCTTCGACTATAGCGAGGGGAAACCGCCGGCCAGACGTACCACGTCGTGGCGGGCGCAGGCCCACTACCCACGACTTTCCTGCACGCATCGAAGAAAACTCGTGGATGGCCGGCCTGCGCCGACCATGACGGAATACGCGACGACGACAGAGTACACGGCGGCAACAGCATACCCGACGACCACAGGGTACACGGCGACGACGGAGTACAAGGCGATGACAGAGGACGGAGCCGTGCCGGTGCCAACCTATCCGTGAGTCGGAGGCTTGTGCCTGTTGGTTTCATCAGTCGGCCTAATGCGGCAGCGCGGTCCAGCCGAAATACCGGCGGGTCCAGGCGCTGAGAATGTCGGCACAGCCCACCACGACCACGGTGACCAACAGCCAGGCCATCATCGGCCGGTAGAACATCATCTGCTGTGCATCGTACAGCGCCTGGCCGATACCGCCGGCGCCGATCATGCCCACCACCGCCGCCATGCGCAGGTTCCATTCCAGCCGGAACAGCGCATGCACCGCGATCGGCGCTGCCGCCATCGGCACGGTGGCAAAGCCCGCCACTGCAATCGCCGGCGCACCAGTGGCGGCCAGAGCGACCACGGGCGCACGCGGCACATTCTCGAACGTCTCGGCGAACAGGCGCCCGAGGCAGCCGGCGGAATGGATACCCAGCGCCAGGGCCCCGGCCGTCGGCCCGACACCGGCAATGGCGATCAGCACCAGGCCCCACACCACTTCCGGCACCGCCCGCAGCGCCTCCGACAGACGACGCACCGGCACGGCGACGAACGCCGGCGCCACCGTACGGGCCGAGGCAATCCCCAGCGGCACCGCAAGCGCGATCGCCAGGCCCGTGCCGGCAAACGCCATCCACAATGTCTCGCCGATCAGTTGCGGCATGCGGTGCAGGTCGCGCGCGGTAAGTTCCGGTGGGAACATGCCGGCGAACGTGTGCAGCGCGTGCCCGAACGCAAAGAGATGCGGCCCATACTGCCACAGCGACAGCAGCCCCACCGGCGGCAGCAGCCACAACAGGCGCGGGTTCCGCCGCAGCAGCACGGTGCCGCGGTCGATGCCGGCAACGATCAGAATCAGGATCAGGATGATCGTGGTGCTGCGCTGGTAATCCAGCGACGCCAGCGTGCCGACCAACTCGCTGCCCAGCCCGCCGCCGCCCACCGCACCGACGATCACCGACGCCCGCACCGCGCTTTCGAATTCGTACGACCCATAGGTAAGCAGGTCCGATGCTTTCAACGGCAACAAGGCGTAGAACGCCGTCTGCAACCGCCCGGTGCCGGTGGCACGCAGCGCCTGGATGGGACCGGGCGGCGCGGTGCGCATCAGGTCGCCGAACATTTTCGACACCGCACCGGTGTAGAACAGCGCCAGGGCCAGCATGCCGGCACCGGGCCCCAGGCCGAACACCACCACGCAGAAGATCGCCAGCGTCAGGTCGGGAATGGCCCGGAACGCCGCCAGGAAACGCTCCAGCACCTTCGCGCCCGGCGCCTCGGTTCCGATCGCCAGGCCGACCGGAAGGCTGATGGCGAAGGCCACCGTCATGGCGCCGGCGGTGATCCCGAGCGACTCCAGCGTCGGCGGCACCAGCGCCACCAGGTAGTGCAACGACAGGTCCGGAGGGACGAACGCGCCCAGTGTCTGCCACAGCAGGCTCATCTGCGGTTCATCCCTACTGCGCCGGCACCGCGCAGGCCGCAAACGATTCCGCCGCCGTCGCCTGCCCGGCCGGCGCGCTCTTGCGGATCTCCACCACGCGTCCGAAGAACCGCGCCGCCAGCTCCGGCTGATGCAGCGAGCACAGCAGGGCCACCCCGCGTTGCTCCGCCAGCCCGCACAGCAGTTCCAGCACCTGCTCCGCGGTGTGCGGATCCAGCGAGGCGACCGGCTCATCGGCAATGATCACCGACGGCGCCTGCACCAGGGCCCGTGCGATGGCGACCCGCTGCTGCTCGCCGCCGGACAATGTGCGCGTGCGTGCGTGCAGCTTATGGGCAAGCCCGACCGCACGCAGCGCGGATTCCGCGGCGGCCAGTTCCGCCGCCGTCGGCCAGACCAGGTAACGCAGCGCACGCGCGGCGCCCCAGTCGCCCAGCGCGCCGGCGGTGACGTTCTGGTGCACACGCAGCGGATCGACCAGGTCGTGCTTCTGCGCGATCACCGCGATGCGTCGCCGCAGATGCCGCAGCGTGGCGCCGCGGGCGCGGGTGACGTCCTGCCCTGCGAAGTGCAGCGTGCCGCTGCTGATCGGCACCGTGTGGTTGATGGCCCGGAACAGCGTGGTTTTCCCCGCGCCGGACGGGCCGACCACGGCGACGCGCTCGCCCGGCTCCACCCGGAGCGAGACGCCGTGCAGAAGGCGCAGGCCGCTTTCGGCCCGCACCTCCAGGTCCTGGATGTCGAGAAGCGACGCCACGTGTGCCCGGCCGCTCAGAACATGTGCAGCTTGGTGGCGACATTCCTGATGTCGGCGTATTCCGCCTCGGTGGCGCGGACGAACTTCTTGCCACGCAGGATGGCAAGGACCTTCGGATCCTGCGACGGGGACAGTTGCAGGAATGCCTTGGCGAAGCTTTCGCGCAGCTCGGGGGATGTGCCCTTGCCCGCGGCCCAGACGTAATCGACGAAAGCGGGCGTGGTGTAGAAGACCCGCATCTTCTTGCCGTCCACCTTGCCGGTGTTCACCAGCGAATGGTACACGGTCTGGTCGCAGGCGCCGGCGTTGACGATACCCGCGGCCACGGCCTGGACGGTGGCGGCATGGCTGCCGGTGTAGCGGAAGGACTTCAGGTCCTTGTCCGGATCGATGCCCGCCTTGGTCATCGCCAGGTACGGCATCAGGTGGCCGCTGGTGGAGTTGATATCGCCGAACGCGAAGGTCTTGCCCTTCAGGTTGGCCAGCGACTGGATGTCCGACCCGGCCTGGGTGATGAACAGGCTGTGGAACTGCGTGTCGATCTCGCGCTGCACCAGCGGCACAGCACCGTAGCGCGCATGTGCCTTCACGAAGGTCAGCCCGCCGAGATAGGCGAAATCGAGCGAGCCGTTGCCCAGCGCTTCCACCGTGGCGTTGTAGTTGGTGGGAATCACCAGTTCGACGGAGCGGCCGAGCGTTTTGGAAAGGTAGGCGCGGAGGGGCGCTTTCTGCTCGACGGAAACCTGTGTGGCGCCGGCATCGGGGATCATGCCGATGCGGACCGCCGCCTCGGCGCGGGCGGCACGGACTGCCAGCGGCGATGCGGCGGCGGCGACCATGCCCGTCAGGACAGTGCGGCGGTTCGGCATAGGCGTGGCGGCGTGCGTCACGGAACGGGTGCGGGCGGGCATGGGAGTCCTCCATCACGAACAAGACCGGGCCGCGACCGGTGTGCGGGTGCGACCAGACTTCGTGATGCATCGAGCCTTTGCATAACGAAGCGTGATGGTGTGCTACGCGTCGGCGGTGACGTGCGTGTGACGGGTCGGTTACTCTCGGATGAAGGCGCGCTCCGCGCCCTCCGCCAGCATATTCGGCGCCGGCATATTCGGCGGCGGTGTTGCCGGCTTGTGGTCCGGCGCGTTTCGATCCTCTCGAATCCGCGCCGGCCCGACGCGGCGGTGCGCCCTGCCCTGCTATGCCCTGCCCTGATTTGCCCTGCCTGATTGCCCTGCTCTGGGCGCATCGTGGTGCTGTGCTGTGTCCTTGTGGGATGCGCCAAGCGATCGCGGCAGACGTCCGTGCCGCGCCTATGGATGTGCGGCGCCGGCCACGGGTTGGGTGTTGCTGACGGCGGCCGGATACATCAGTGCCCGGAACTCCCTGACGGCGTCCTTGTTCAGCCACGCATCGATTTCATGCCGCTTGACAGGGCCGTTGTGATTCACCGTCCGTCGCAGCAGGCGGGCGATATATTCCATCGCAAACTGATGGTCCTGCTTTGTCACCCGCTGGAAGTCGGTCGCGCTCAGCGAGCCGACTTTTTCCAGCACCAACGCCTTCAGTTCCGGCCCAAACCCCATCGAGTTGGCACTGACCTGCCACGCACCGGCTTCGATTTCCGACGCGGACCTGCTCGTGCCATGTTCCGATGCGCGCTTGTCCGCCGCCGCATCGGTGCCTTCGCCCCATTTCCAGGAGGAACTCGAAACCGGCCAGCACGCGCATCACTTCCAGCATGACCGCCCGGCGGTGACGCAGGTCCTCCCAGGGGCCGAGCACGCCGACGACGTTGGAATAGATGTCGTGGTAGGGATTGGGGGCGAAGATCTCGTCCGCCGCCGTTTTTCCCCAGGCGACGAGTTCATCGAGGAACTTGTCCGGTGGAACGCCCCGGTTCAGGACCCTGCTCTTGGTTGCGTGGTACGCCATGTCAGTCCCCCTTTCTGGCAGACTTCGGTCGCCAACGGTGCGCTGTGTACATCGCATTCGAGGGGGCATCAGTGGTTTTTGTCACACATGAAACCTGATGCGTGGAATGCCGGACCTTCAGGCCGTATTCCGGAACGCTCGGGCACACGTAGTGCCGGACTTTACACTTCGGGGGTGACGCGGGAGGACAGTGATTGTCCGCACCATGTTGGCGCCTGTTCGGCCTGCACCGGCATGACGTTCGGGCATTCCTCGCAATGCCCAGGCCTACACGGACGATCAGGCGCCGCGTTGCAGGTTGCGCAGTTCACGAAAGCTGATTCGCCGGATGCCGTGACGGTCCAGCAGGTCCGAGATCATCGGATCGATCAGGCAAGCCGCGTCGTGCACGCGGATATCCGCATGTGCGGTGTCGTAGCCCCGCAGTTCCTCACCATCCATCACCGGATGCGCGAAGATCTCGGTGACGCCCGGCGGCAGGCTCGGGACCTCGGCAAGGAACACCGCCCGCGTGTGCCTGGGCCACGGATAGATGCTGTGCCCGTTGAACAGAATCCCGCGCGCCGCGGCACGCCCGCGGGCGTTGAAGCCCTGCCCTGCCGTGACCGCCTGCGAGAACATCCGCACCGGGAGGCGAAACTCGGCGGCCAGGTCCAGGTAGATCTCGTACAGGTCGCTTCGGGCCTGCAGAACGTTCATGTGCGTATCCAGGTGCGTGACATCGACGCCCCAGGAAAGTGCGGTCTCTATCTGGGTCCGGCATTCGGCGCGCGCGTCCGCGACAGCGATCTGCCGCAGGGCGGCGCCGGTCGTGGCCGGCAGGAACCCGTCGCCGTCGCTCAGCGAGGCGCCACGGGTCAGGCTGCGCCAGCGGTAACCGCGATACTCGCTGGTCAGCGTCAGGTGCACGCCCACGGGAAGGCCCGTGAACATCCGGGCGGCCTCGCGCGCCCAGGGACAGGGAACCATCAGCGTCGCACTGGTGGCGACGCCGTACACCATGGATCGGTAGGCGGCGACGTTCGCGCCGTGGCTGCAACCCAGGTCGTCACAGTTGACGATCAGCAGCCGGTCGTCCGGGCCGTAACCCAGACGCTCCGCCAGGTTGCTTTCAGCGGCCGTGCTGCCTGACGCCATGCCTGCCCTCCATCGCTGTTCGCGATACCGCTTTTCAGGCGCAGGCGAGAAGCAGCGCAGCCAGCGCCTCGGGTGCCGTGACGTTCGGGCTGTGGCTGGTGTCCAGGGCGTGGAAGCGCCAGGACGGATCGTTGCGAAACCGGTCGGCGAACTGCTGGAAGGTGTCGGGGCCGGTCTTGCTCGTGCAGTGGATGTAGCTGCGGGGGAAAGACGGCGCCGCGTGCGCAAGGCGCAGTTTCTGGGTGAAGCAACGCGCCGGCTGGTGGCGGCGGCGCGGGGTCGTCCAGGCAAGATCCTCGGGCGTGGTGTCGGGCGCCGGCGGCATGGGTGGGATCAGCCAGCCCTCGACCTGGGTCGTGTTGCGGCCACTGCCGGCGAGATCGGCCAGCGACTGGCCGTCGGCCGGGACGAAGGCATCGAGGTAAACAAGATGCCGGACCCGCTCCGGCACGCGGTCGCCGACACCGGTGGCAACCATGCCGCCGTAGCTGTGCCCGACGAGGATGAAGTCGTGCAGGTCCTCGTACTCGATGACACTCAGGATGTCCTGGATGTGGGTGTCCAGATCGACCATGGGATGCGCCAGATGGGCGCGGTCACCCAGGCCGGTGTAGGTGGGAATGAACACCTCGTGGCCGGCGGCGCGCAGCAGCGGGCGCATCTTCTTCCAGGACCAGCCGCCGGACCAGGCGCCGTGGCAGATGAGGTAGGTGGCCATGCCGTGTCTCTCCTTTCGTCCTGCCTGGCGCCGGACGCCGGCGGTCCCGCAGGCTTGCATCTCTCCGGATCGCCCCGCCTGCCGGAATTTTCAAGTCCCCGCCGTCCTGCGGGGACCCGGCACGCCTGTTCAACACCAACACCGACACGGCCCCGCGCACGGCACATCCCACACCGAACGCATCGGTACCTCGACAGCACCGTTGACGCTGGCGGCGTCGGTTCCTATCTCGCCGGCACTCAAGGTCAGGGAGTGCCAGGCCGCCGCAGCAGGGTGGCACGGCTGATGCTGTGAGTAACGAAACGGCTGTACGCTTCCTGCCGGAGAGCGGTGAGGAGGAAATGACACAATGGCGCTGTTTCCGGATCCATTCGACGCTTTGCTCGGCCTGCAACAGGCGCTCGACTCCTACAGGTCGAGTGACTGGCTGGGATCGGGCCCCAGCGGTGCGGGCAGTTATCCGCCCATGAACGTGTTCCGCAAAGGAGAGGACTTCATCATCATCACCGAGTTGCCCGGCGTCGCGAAATCCGACCTGGCGGTGCAGGTGAAAGGCAATTCGGTGCGCCTGTCGGGCACCAAGTCCGTCACCTATCCCGAAAACGCGGCCTTGCACCGTCGCGAACGGCTCTCCGGCCGGTTCGACCGGGCCGTGACACTCCCCGTGCAGATCAACCCGGACGGGGTAAAGGCGGAATACCGCGATGGCATCCTCGCGCTGTTCCTCCCGCGGGCAGAGCGCGACAAGCCGAAGTCGATCCAGATCACATGAATTGGCCAACGTTTGCCGGATGGAGGGGATGATGGCAAATCCACAGGACCTCGCGGTGCGCGAGAAGAAGGAACTGGTCGGCAAGGGCGAGCAGACAGTCCCGGGGCGCACCTATGTTCCCTACGCGGATATCCATGAAACCGATGCGGCGTTGACGGTGATCATGGAAATCCCGGGCGTCGAAAAGAACAACCTGAACGTCTCCCTCGAGAACGACGTGTTGCGGATCGACGGCCAGATCGATTTCTCGAAATACGAAGGGATGGAGCCGGTTTACACCGAGTACAACGTCGGTCACTACACGCGGTCGTTCACCCTTTCCAACCGGATCGATCAGGAACAGATCAGCGCGGTGCTCGAGGATGGCGTGCTGACACTGAAACTGCCGAAGGTGAAGGAAGCACAGCCGCGGCGCATTGCCATCGGCTGACCAGGACGCGCGGCGGCGGAACCCTGCCATCCGCGACTGTTGGTGTCCGCACCGGCAGTCGCGGACGGCGTTCCCCGCCGTGGGCGCCCCTACCGCCCCTGCGCGGCGCACTGAAGCGTTTCCTACGTGACGGGTGTCAGCCCAGGGACAGGGAGGTTGCTTTCCTTTCCAACGACGCGGATAGCGCCGCCCCGGTGCCGTCGGCCAGCAGCGCCCGGAAGTCGGACCGCAGAACTGCGACACGGCTGATTGAGCCTTCCGCCAGCACGTCCACCGCGCGCCATCCGCTGTCCGTCCGGCGCATGACGAAATCAAGCCGGTGCGGCGCGCCGGAAACCGGCACCAGCTCGGTTCCGACGATCCATCCGTCCTCGCCGACGGGACGGCTGCCGGGCAGCAAGCGGAATGTCTGGCCCGCATAGGAGTCGAAGTTGGCGACCCAGCTCGCGACACTGTAGTTGACGAATGCGGCCTGCAACTGCGCCTGTTGTGCCGCGCCCAGCGATCCCCAGCGCGGACCGATGACCCGTTTCAGGACGGAATCCAGGTCGAACGTGCGTTGCAGCACCGGCCGCAGCATTGCGCAGCGCTGCGTGAACGGCGTGGCACGTCCGGCCTGCATGATCGCAAGCAGCGCGGCTTCCAGCTCCGACACGGGGCCGAACACGTCCGGTGCGCGCACGGATGCGGCGGCCATCGGGCCGTACGCGGCCACAAAAGCGACGGCGGTGAAGGACCGCAGCACGGTCCGGCGAGACATCGAGCGCATGTCAGCGGTCTCCAACCAGGTGTCCTGTCGCGGGCTGGGGCTGCCACGCGGCTTCTCCGCGACGGATGGCAGCCCGCGATCGGGCACGAAGCTTTCGGAACGCGATCCCGGCAATCACCGCGGCTGCAGCGGCGGGATACCCGGCCACTGTGCCGCGCCTGCGTTCAGGTTGCTGTGAGGCAACACACACCGCGCGATGCAAATCTCTGCCGTGGTCGCGCCCGGCAACCGCTGCCTGCACTGCTTCCGCCGCGAACTTCCTGCCCGTCCGTCCCGCCACGCACAGTCAATCCGGCGTTCCGTGTCCCGGTATGCCGCGCTTGCACCAGCCGAAGGTGAGCGCTTAACTTTTTCTGCCCCGCTTTCGGGGTAATGCCGGAAGGAAACCAGCATGACGAAGCGTATTCTGCTCGCGTTGCTGCTGCTGGGCGGTGTGCTCGGCACTGTCAGTGCTGTTTCGATGCAGCCCGCTGCGGCGTGCAGCGCACACCAGGGTAGCTGATCGGCAGCAATCCCGGTCACCGACCGGACCTGAGTCAGCAGGGCGGCCCCGCGGAAAACGGGGCCGCTTGTTTTCAGTGCGCACCGACCGATAGCCCGCCTCGCCGGTGCGAAGGCAAGCCCCGGCCACTGGCGCGGTCATCCCCCACAACGCCGCGCCGCGTCCGCCTGCTCGCACAGCCACCCGGCAAAATCCTGCAGCGCCGGGTCCTTCCCCAAACGCGTCTCGTACTGCAGCACGAAATGGCGCCGCGTCGGGCGAACCAGCGGATGCGCGACGACGACGGTGCCCCGCTCCAGCTCCGGCGCCAGCAGCCCCTCGATCGCCATGGTGAAGCCCATCCCCGCGGCCGCGGCCTCGATCGCCAGGCCGATGCTTTCGAAGCTGCTGCCGCCGCGCACCGGCACGCCGCTCATGCCCGCGTGGTTCAGCCAGCGCCGCCAGTCATCCGGCCGCGGCCGGGCATGCAGCAGCGGCACGGTGGCGAAATCCGGCGGTCCGTCCCGCAGCAGCGCCGGCGCCCCCACCGGCACGGTGGCGATCGGCATCAGCTCATGCGTCACCAGGCCCGCCCGGGGCAACGCATCGGACACCGCGATCACGGCGTCATAGCGGCCCGGCAGCAGGTCCAGCGGGTTGAGGCTGGTGTGCAGGTCCACCATCAACCCTGGATGGGCCTGCGCCAGTCCCGGCCAGCGCGGCAGCAGGAAGCGCGAGGCAAAGTACCCGAACACCCCCACGGTCAGCGGCCGCAACCGCCGCAGCCGCACCCCGCTGACCGCCTCCGCCATGCGGTCCAGCGCGTCGCCGACCGAGCGCGCCAACGCCTCGCCGGCCATGGTCAGTTCCAACCCTGTCGCGCGGCGCAGGAACAGGGCGGTGTCCATGCGGGCTTCCAGTGCCCGCACGTGGCGGCTGACCGCGCCGGGGGTGACGCCGAGCTCGTCCGCCGCGCGGCTCATGGAGCCGTGGCGGGCGGCCGCCTCAAAGGCGCGGATGGCATGCAACGGCGGCAGGTGGCGTGCGGGCATTGCGTTGAGCCAGACTCAATATACCGGCCCAAGTAATCGTTTGCTCCGCCCGGAAACGCAAGGCAGCCTGTTTGCAGAACAGCGCACGTTCGGTGCAGCCGGACGTTCACCACTGCGCAGGAGGAGAACACCGATGAACGATATGCGCGCGGCTCCTGCCGCATCGCCCACCGCGTTGGCCAGCCGGACGGAAGTCGCCCGCCGCTCACAGCAGCTTGCACCGGACTGCCGCGGACTGAACTTCTTCGACCTCGACCGGAGCGTGCGCGACCTGCTGCCGCTCTACATGGACGCCCCGCTGCTGGCCCATCTCCAGCCCCACCTGCAGGAGCTCGGCGAACTCGCCGGCGGCCGCCTGGCGGACCTCTCGGACGCCGCCGAACGCCACCCGCCGGTGCTGCACACGCGCGACCGCTGGGGCCGCGACGATGAGTGGATCGAGTCCCACCCCGCCTATCACGCGATGGAGGAGATCGCCTTCGGCCGCTTCGGCATGCACGCGATGACCCACCGCGCCGGCGTGCTGGGCTGGCCGCAGCCGATGCCGCCGCTGGCGAAATACATGTTCCACTACCTGTTCGCGCAGGCCGAGTTCGGGCTGCTGTGTCCGGTGAACCTGACCGACAGCTCCTCGGAACTGATCCACCGCTACGGCAGCGAGGAGATCCGCGCGCGCTACCTGGACGCGATCTGGAGCCAGGACATGACCCGGCTGCTGCGCTGCGCCCAGTTCATGACGGAAAAGGCGGGCGGGTCGGATGTCGGCGCGGCGGAACTGACGGCGGTGCGCGAGGGCGACCACTGGCGGCTGTATGGTGAGAAGTGGTTCTGCTCCAACGTCGATGCCGAACTGGCGGTGCTGCTGGCGCGGCCCGAAGGGGCGCAGGCGGGCGGGCGCGGCCTGGGCCTGTTCCTGCTGCCCAAGACGCTGGAGGACGGCAGCCGCAACGACTACCGGATCACCCGGCTGAAGGACAAGATGGGCAGCCGCAGCATGCCCAGCGGCGAAATCGTGTTCGAGGGCGCGCTGGCCTGGCACCTGGGCGATATCGACCGCGGCCTGAAGCAGATGCTGGAGATGGTGAACTCCAGCCGCGTGTCGCACCTGACGCGCGCCGCCGGCATGATGCGGCGCTGCCTGAACGAGGCGATGCAGGCATCCCGCCACCGCAACGCCTTCGGCCAGGCGGTGATCGATCATCCGCTGATGCAGCGGCAGTTGCTGAAACTGATGGTGCCCACCGAGCAGGCGCTGTCGGCACTGTTCCACGCCGCATCGGTGACCGGCCGCGACGATGCGCAGGCGCGTGCGGTGCTGCGCATCCTGACGCCGATCTACAAATACCGGGCCTGCCGCGACAATGTGACGGTCGCCACCGGCTCGATGGAGGCGCGCGGCGGCAACGGCTATATCGAGGACTGGCCCAATGCCCGGCTGGTGCGCGACGCGCATCTGGGGCTGATCTGGGAAGGCACCAGCAACATCAACAGCCTGGACGCGGTGAAGCGCGCCGTCGGCAAGGAGCGGGCGCACCTGGCACTGCGCGAGGACCTGGGCCAGCGACTGGGCGGCGCCACCGGCCTGCCGGGACAGTTCCGCACGCGGCTGGAAGGCGTGGTGGACCGCGCCGTGCAGTTCGCCGAGGACGTTGCTGCGCATCCGGAGTACGAGCGCTTCTGCCGCATCGCCGCGAACCACCTGTACCAGGCGACAACAGCGGTGTTGATGGCGACCGAGGGCGTGCAGCTTGGCTCGGCCGGTGGCGACGCCCGCCGGCTGTTGCTTGCACGCTTCGTGCTGGAGCACCGCCTTCAGGATGTCGCGCCCACCAACCTGCACGCATTCGCCTGGGAGGACGAAGCGACGTCGCTGCTGCTGGGCGAGGCGCCGGTGTCGCTCGACACGGCGGCGGCGGTGGCCAGCCGCTGATCCAGGGGCGACCGCGTGGCCGCCCGCCGGCCACCGGGGGATTGAGCGACACGACCTACGTCTCCCGCACCACCGGGTTGCGCAGGGTGCCGATGCCGGTGATCTCGATTTCGCACACGTCGCCGTGCTTCATGTTCTTCGTGGCGCCCTCGGTGCCCATCCACACCATGTCGCCCGGGTACAGCGTCAGATAGCGGGTCATCGCCACCAGGAAGTCCACCACGCCGAAGATCATGCTGTTGGTTGGGAATTCGATCAGTTGCTCGCCATTCAGCCGCACCTTGGTGACCAGGTCCTCCAGCCGCACGTCGGTCTCGATCCACGGGCCCATCGGCTTGAACGTGTCGGTGTTCTTCGCCCGCCACAGCGTGCGGTCCGACTTTTGCCAGCTACGCTCCGACACGTCGTTGCCGATCGTGTAGCCCATCACCGCCGACAGCGCGTTTTCCCGCGTCAGGTGCTTGCAGGTGCGGCCGATCACCGCGACCAGCTCGCCCTCGTATTGCACCTGCTCGGTCGCGTCCTTCGGGATGACGATCGGCGCGCCATGCCCGATCAGCGCGTTGTTGGCGCGGTAACCGATATCCGGCTGCTTCGGCAGGTCCGGTTCGCGTCCGATCTTGGCGGCCATTTCGCGCACATGCTCGGGGTAGTTCATGCCACAGGCATAGAAGGTGGGCGGCACCACCGGCGGGAGCAGAAGTCACGGTGTCGAAGGCGAGGCGGTCGCCCGTGCGTTCCCACGTCGCAAAGGGCGAACCGCGCACCGGGATGATCTGATCGCCTTCCACCACGCCATAGGTCGGCGTGCCGTTCTGATCGAAGCGTGCCCAACGCATGGTCCCCTCCCCTCCTCACTGTCGCGGCCATAACAGAAGCCGGCGGGGACGGCGTCAACATGAAGCGCCGGCAGATCACCCCTGCAAGGCGCGCTTCGCCACCCCGGCGAGCCATCCCGCCGCGGCCGGCAGAATGTCGTCGTTGTAGTCATAGTTGGAATTGTGCAGCTCGCGCCCGTCATCCGCCGGGCCGTTGCCGATCCAGGCAAAGGCGCCGGGGCGTTCCTGCAGGTACCAGGCGAAGTCCTCGCCGGTCATCGCCGGCAGCATGTCGCGCCGCAGCGGCAGGCCTGCGGCCTGCACCGCATCGGCCGCCATGTCGCGCTCCGCCGCCGTGTTGCGCGTGACCGGGTTGCCGCGGCGGATCGCCACGTCGATCGTCACGTCGCAGCTTTGCGCCACGCCGGCGGCGGTGCGCCGGATCGCCGCCTCCACCGCGTCGCGGGTTTCCGGGCGCAGCGTGCGCATGGTGCCGCGCAGCACCGCCGACCCGGGCACCTGGTTCACCGCCGACCCCGCCTGCATCGTGGCGATGGTGATCACGGCGGAATCCAGCGGATCGACGTTTCGTGACACGATCGACTGCAGCGCCAGCAGCAGATGCGCCGAGGCCACCAGCGGGTCACGCGTCAGGTGCGGCAGGGCGGCGTGGCCCGAGTGGCCCTCCACCCGGAATTCCAGCCGGCCGCCGGACGCCATCACCGCCGAATCGTGCACCGCGACCGTGCCGGCCGCCAGGCCCGGCCAGTTGTGGTAGCCGAAGATGCGCTCCATCGGGAAACGGTCGAACAGCCCGTCGGCGATCATGCTCCTGGCGCCGCCGCCGCCCTCCTCGGCCGGCTGGAACACCAGGTGCACCGTGCCGCTCCACCCCGTGTCCTGCGTCAGCAGGGCGGCGGCGCCGAGCAGCGAAGTGGTGTGGCCGTCATGGCCGCAGGCGTGCATGACGCCGGGGTTGGTGGAGGCGTGCGGCGCGCCGGTGGTCTCGGCAATGGGAAGCGCGTCCATATCGGCACGCAGGCCGACGCTGCGATTGGACTGGCCGCGGGAAATCGTCGCCACCACGCCATTGCCGCCCACGCCGGGGACGAAGTCCACGCCGAGTTCCCGCAGCCGGTCGCAGACGAAGGCGGCAGTCCCGGTCTCCTGCAGGGTCAGTTCCGGATGGGCGTGCAGGTGGCGGCGCCAGGCGGTGAGCGTCTCGTGCAGTGCCTTATCCATCGGCGCTCAGCCATTCACCCGGCGGATGATCTCGGCCCAGGTGTCCAGGATGGGCAGGATCCTGTCCGCCTTGTCGGACTCCAGGCTGGTGGAGACGCGGTTCACCCCCAGGTCCCGGTAGCGCCGGACCAGGTCGATATCCGGCGGCTGCCCGCCGATCGAGATGTCCATGGCGGCCGGGTCCCGCCCCGCCTCGGCCGTCATCTGCCGGAACCGCGGGATCAGTTCGGCCAGCGGCGTTGGCGAGGCGGTGGTGATCTGCGGCATCCAGCCGTCGCCGTAACGCACCGCCCGGCGGGCGCTGTAGGGAAAGGCACCGCCTACCAGGATCGGCGGATACGGCTTCTGCACCGGCTTGGGCCAGGCAGCGACGGGGTCGAAATTGACGAATTCCCCGTGGTATTCGGCGGCGTCCTGGGTCCAGAGCGCCTTCATCGCCTCGATCCGCTCGCGCGCGGCCTTGTGGCGCCGGGCGAAGGGGATGCCGTGGTTCTCGATCTCGTCCTGGTTCCAGCCGTTGCCGATGCCGAACAGGAACCGCCCGCCGGAGACCTGGTCGATCGAGGCCACCAGCTTGGCGGTCTGGATCGGGTCGCGCTGCACGATCAGGCAGACCCCGGTCGCGACCTTCAGGGTCTTCGTCGCACCCGCAGCGGCAGTCAGCGAAACGAACGGGTCCATCACATCGTAGTAGCGCTTGGGCAACTCCGGCCCCAGCGGGAACGGAGTCTTGCGCGACAGCGGGATATGGGAGTGTTCCGGTGCCCACAGCACATCGAACCCCCGCTCCTCCAGCGCCCGCGCCAGCTCGGCCGGAGCCATCGAATAGTCGGTGAAGAACATCGACGCACCGAATTGCATACCAGCCCCCAGTCATATGAACGCCGGAGCATGAGAGCGTTCCGCCGGATGCGCAACCAGCACGCCGCCTCCGGTTCGCGGCGGCAGCGACGCCGCACGACAGGAAACGCGGCAGTGCCGGACCGGAGGCTGATATTGATCCGGACCGTATCGCTTGCACTACATCTGGTAGGTCGTTCGTGCTTTCCAAAAAAGGTTGTCAGGCGTCACGACGCCCCTGGCACAGAGTGGCACGAGGCCCCCGGGACCGTTGCAGCGGCAGCGTTCCGGTTCCTGATCCCATTGCGAAGGCAGTCTTCGGCGACCAGGATTTTATATTAACGAAATGTTGACGGATGAATTGCCAAGCATCATAATCCTTCCGGGGTCGGCCTCTCCATCAAGGAGCCAGACAGCCTATGTCGAGCCGCACAACAACCATATTGCGACCACGACCACGGTGCCTGATCGCCGGGAAAAATCCTTTACTGTCGGACTGTCTCAGCCATCTGCTGAAACCGGCAGTCGAGATCCGCGCAGTGCAGGGCGATGTCTCCGCAGCAGCGATCGCGGCGCGGGACTTCCGGCCCGATATCGCCATCTTTCTTGAGCGGCCGCGATCCGACGACGCCATGGAAATCGAGAAACAGCTCACCAGGGACTATCCGGGTCTCATCATCATCCATCTCTTCGAAGATCTGGTTCTTCCCGGGGGACTTCACGTATCCGGCAGATCTCGACCCGACACCGGACTTGTCACAGGACTTCACGCCACAACCGACATGGCGCTAACGGTCATGAGGCGGTTGGCGGACGGACTGTCGATCGCGCTACAACGGAAGGCGGCACCTCCCCCGGCGGGACTGCGTCGCCGCGATGGTCAGATCCTCGCCCTGCTGGCACGCGGACTTGAGATGAAACAAGTTGCACGTCTTTTAGACATCTCGCCGCGGACCGTAGCCTTTTACAAATATCGGGCCATGGAGGAGAATGATCTCAAAACCCGTGAAGGCCTTGTTAACTTTGCGCTACTTCATTGCTGCCCCAACTCGTCGCCCGGCCGGTCCGGATCGGTCTTGCGGCGCTGATCGGGGTGTAGCCTGGAATTTGCGGGCGCCGCTCACCCACCCGGGTGGGAAACGGGTTTAATCATTGCTCCGGTTGAACCGGATGCCTTCATGCTGTAGAAACGTCGCGGGATTACTCCAGAAGCATCGATTCGATCGCTCTGCGGCCAGGAGGCGCATCAGGGAATGAACAATCCGTTACATGGCGGGGGCTCTTCCCAAGCATTTTCGTCCGACTCGGATCGAATGAGTGATGATTCCGCCGCCGGTTCAGGTGACAATCCGTCTGCGCCGGCAGACGGGCCGGACAGCGAACTGCTCCAAACCTACACGCAATTCTGCAGCGCGCACGCCGCACTCGACCGGTTGCTGGCCAGCGAAGAAGACCCGCCCGACGAGGAAGGCCTCGCGCGTCACCGGGAGTGGCAGCACGCGCTGAATCGAGGCCTTTCGATGCCGGCAGTGACACCGGCCGGAAAGCAGGCGAAAGCGGCCATGCTGCTTGCCGCCATCAGCGTGATTCTGGGCACGGATGAGCGGGATGTTCTACCACGAGAACTGATCGCCTGCTGACGCTGATCCCACCCCACCGCGGGCCCGCCAGGCCCGCCGCCCGGCGCATTGTCAGTCACACAGGAACTGCCGCACCTCGCGCAGAAATAATGCGAGCTGGTCGTGGTGTACCCAGTGCCCGGCCTCCCCGACCCCGAGTACCCGTGCATTACGGAAATAGGCCAGTCGACCGTCTTCCGCCGGATCTTTCGCCCAGCTTTCCTTGCCGTACACCAACAGGGTCGGACAGGTGATACGCCCCCACAATCCGGCGATCGCATCGCGCGTCATGTCGTAGGGCGGCCATACCGCCACATAGGGATCGAATTTCCAGCTATACGTTCCGTCCTCGTTCTGGTTCACCGCATGCTGGGTCAGATGTCGCGCCTGCTCGGGGCTGAGATGGCGGTTCGCCTCCTGCATGCGCGCCAGGGCCGCGTCAAGCGAGGCATAGCGCCGCGGCACCCGGGCCGCGTAGGCGCGCTGCTGCTCGATCCAGGCCCGCATGCGTTCCGCCATGGGCTTGCGGTCGCCGGCAATATCGGTGCGCGGGCCGGGCCCCAGCCCCTCGATTGCCACCAGGCGGCGCAGGTTCTCGGGATAGATGCCAGCGTAGCGCAGCGCGATATTGCCGCCGAGGGAGTGGGCGATCAGCGACACCGGGGCCAGGGCCTGCTGGTGGATCAGTTGTGCCAGGTCATAGATATAGCTGGCCATGGTGTAGTTGCCGGTCAGGGACCAGGCCGAGTCGCCATGCCCGCGCAGGTCGGGCGCGATGACGTGATAGTCGTCGCGCAGTGCCTCGGCGACCCAGTCCCAGTTGCGGCAATGATCGCGCCCGCCATGCAGCAGAATCAGCGGCGGCGCATCCGGGTTGCCCCAGTCCACGTAATGCAGTCGCGTGCGCTGTGAGAAGAACACACGCGACGCCGGGCCGGCGGTGGATGTGCGACCTGTCACAACGGGCCAACGGAGGGTTTCAGCGGGAACGTCACGGACGGGGGTGACGGCGCCATCACCGTCGCTGCCCCCGTGCGCCGGGCTCCGGTTCGACGGCTGCCCGGTCGCTGGCCGGGCAGCCGTCGAACGACGTGCGCCACCCGGCCGGCAGGACTGATGTCAGCCCGCAACGTCACCAGCAGCCTTGCGGGTGGCCGACACCGCCTCACGCGCCGCGCGCGCCATCAGGCCGCTGTCGTTGGCAATGGTGACGAAGCGGAAGCCCATGTTGATCATGCGTGCCGCATACGCCGCGGTGCCGTTGTGCAGCCCGGCGAACTTGCCGTGCTTTTTGCAACTGGCCAGCAGTTTCTCGTAGATGCCCAGGATCTGCGGCTCCTCGCGGTCGAGGATCGGGATCAGGCCAAGCGACAGGCCCATGTCCGACGGGCCGACATAGATGCCGCTGATGCCGGGCACGGACAGAATCTCGTCGATGTTGTCGATGCCCTGCTGGGTCTCGATCATCGGGATCACCAGCACTTCGTCGTTGGCGATCTTCTGGTAGTTGCTGGCTTCCCCGTACATCGCCGCGCGGATCGGCCCGTTGCTGCGCTTGCCGGCCGGCGGATACAGGCAATAGGACACCAGCGCCTCGGCTTCGGCCTTGGTGTTCACCATCGGGCAGATCACGCCCCAGGCGCCGCCGTCCAGCACCTTGCCGATGATGCCGGGCTCATTCCAGGGCACGCGGACCAGAGGCGTGACGGGATGCGGCTGCATCGACTGGAAGCACTGCACCATGGACTGGTAGTCCTGCACACCGTGCTGCATGTCCACGGTCACGCTGTCCCAGCCGCACTGCGCCATGACTTCGGCCGAGAAGCCGGACGGAATGGCGAGCCAGCCGTTCACGCAGGCCTTGCCTGCCGCGATGCGCGCCTTGAGTTTGTTGGCCATCTGGGTGTTTCCCCGTCTCGCGAAAAAGAGCCGGCACGCTAGGCGGCAGGCGGAACAGCGTCAACGCGCCGGTGGACCGATCTATGGCACCAGCACCGCGGCCCCTTGCAGCGCGCCGGCCCGCAGATCGTCCAGCGCCTGGTTCGCCTGCTCCAGCGGATACGGCAACGATCGTGTCCGCACGGGCACTTTCGGCGCCAGGGCGAGGAATTCCTCACCGTCGCGCCGCGTAAGATTGGCGACAGAGCGCACCACGCGCTCGCCCCACAGGATGTCGTACGGAAAGGTGGGAATCGGGCTCATGTGGATGCCGGCGCATACCACCGTGCCGCCAGGCTCCACCGCCCGCAGCGCTGCGGGCACCAGCGGACCGACCGGGGCGAAAATGATGGCGGCATCCAGCGGTTCCGGCGGTGGCTGGTCGGACCCGCCGGCGAATTCCGCGCCCAACGCGCGCGCGAACCGTTGCGCGTCGGTATCGCCCGGGCTGGTGAAGGCGAACACGCGCCGTCCCTGCCAGCGGGCCACCTGGGCAATGATGTGCGCCGCCGCGCCGAACCCGTATAGCCCGAGTCGGTGGGCCTCGCCCGCCATGCGCAGCGCGCGGTAGCCGATCAGCCCGGCGCACAGCAGCGGTGCGGCTTCGGTGTCGCTGTAGCTGTCCGGAATGGCGAAGCAGAAACGCTGGTCGGCCACGGTGTATTCGGCGTAGCCGCCATCGATCTGGTAGCCGGTGAAACGGGCATAGGGACACAGATTCTCCCGTCCGGAGCGACAGAACCCACAGTCGCCACAGGTCCAGCCGAGCCAGGGCACGCCGATCCGCTGGCCCTCGGCGAAGCGGTCCACGCCGGGGCCCAGCGCGGTGATGGTGCCGATGATCTCGTGGCCCGGGATCAGCGGCAGCTTGGGCTGCGTCAGGTCGCCGTCCACGACGTGCAGATCCGTGCGACACACAGCGCAGGCATGCACGCGGATCTGCACCTGTCCCGGGCCCGGCGCCGGTATCGCGGTCGCGGCGAGTCGCAGCTTCTGTTGGGCCTGGTCGAGCAGCATGGCACGCATCCGGGGCTCTCCTCGGGTTGATCGTGACCGGTCGGGGCAGCGAACCGGCGGGCGAGGACACGGCCGATCCTACCACAGCAACGCGGCTACGGTGCCCCGGCTTCACCCCGGGGCGGCTTGTCTGTCATCAGGCTGCGGCGTATGGGTCCGCGGCTGTTCGGACGGGGGCACGGCAGCACGATCGTTTTCACCGCGGGATCGCCGGGGCGTGTGCCGCCGGGGTCCGCCAACCGCGTCCCACACGTCACGGCAGGTGCGGCTTGACCACCGAGGCAACCAACTCCCCCCACCAGCACCCGCGCGCCCTTACACCCGGGGCGCTGCTCGCCGTGCTGGGCATCGTGTACGGCGATATCGGCACCAGCCCGCTCTACGCGTTCAAGGCCAGCCTGCAGATCTTCAGCGGCGTGCCGCTGTCCGACACGGAAATCCTGGGCGTGCTGTCGCTGCTGTTCTGGTCGCTGATCGTGATCGTGACGGTGAAATACGTCACGCTGGTCATGCGGGCGGACAACCGCGGCGAAGGCGGCATCCTGGCGCTGATGGCGCTGGCCCAGCGCAGCGTCACCCGGCCGGGCCGGCGCCGGATCATCGCGCTGATCGGCATCGCGGGTGCCTGCCTGTTCTTCGGCGACGGCGTGATCACGCCGGCGATCTCCGTGCTGTCGGCGGTGGAAGGCCTGGAGGTCTCGGCCCCGCAACTGCAGGAATACGTGCTGCCGATCAGTGCGACGATCATCATCCTGCTGTTCGCCGTGCAGTATCGCGGCACCAGCAAGGTGGGCAGCATCTTCGGACCGGTCACCGCGGTGTGGTTCATTGTGCTCGCCGCCCTGGGGCTGGGGCAGATCGTGCAGCATCCGCACGTGCTGCTCGCGCTGTCGCCGGGCTATGCGGTCGCGTTGTGCGTGCAGTACCGGGGCCTGGCGTTCATCGTGCTGGGCGCGGTGGTGCTGGTGGTGACCGGGGCCGAGGCGTTGTACGCCGATATGGGGCATTTCGGGGCCAGGCCGATCCGGCTGACCTGGACCTTCTTCGTGCTGCCGGCCCTGGTGCTGAACTATTTCGGCCAGGGCGCATTGATGATCAGCGACCCTGCCGCGATCAACAGCCCGTTCTTCCTGCTGGCGCCCGCCGGGCTGCGGCTGCCGCTGGTGGTGCTGGCCACAGCGGCCACGGTGATCGCCAGCCAGGCGGTGATCTCCGGCGCGTATTCCGTCACCCGCCAGTGCATGCAGTTGGGTTACCTGCCGCGGATGGCGGTGCGCCACACCTCCACCACCGAGGAAGGCCAGATCTACGTCCCACAGGTGAACACCATGCTGCTGGTGGGGGTGCTGATCCTGGTGTTTGCCTTCCGCACCAGCGACAGCCTGGCCGCGGCGTACGGCATCGCCGTTACCGGCACGTTCCTGTGCACGGCCGTGCTCGCCGCGGTGGTGTTCCGCCGCCAGTTCCACTGGTCGCGTCCGCTGGCGCTGGGCGTGTTCGGCCTGTTCTTCCTGATCGACCTGGTCTTCTTCGCCGCCAACACGCTGAAAGTGGTGGAAGGCGGCTGGGTGCCGCTGGTGATGGGCGGCGTTCTGATCGCGATGATGACATCCTGGAGCCGCGGGCGGGAACTGCAACTCGCCCGCTGGAAGCAGGACAGCATGCCCCTGGCGCCCTTCCTCGCTCGGCTTCCGCAGTCCCGCACCATCCGCGTGCCGGGGATGGCGATCTTCCTGACCGGCAACCCGGACTACGTGCCGACTGCGCTGCTGCACAACCTGAAGCACAACAAGGTGCTGCACCGGCGCGTGCTGTTCGTGAACGTGCAGACCGCCGACGAGCCGGAGGTCAGGGCCGAACACCGCGCCACGGTCACGCTTCTGGCCGAAGGGATTTTCCGTGTCGTCCTGCGCTATGGCTTCATGGAGAGCCCGAACGTGCCGCGCGACCTGGAGGCGCAGCGCAGCATCGCCTTCGACCCCATGCAGGCGAGCTACTTCCTGGGGCGGGAGGTACTGGTGCCCGCGATGCGGCCGCGCATGCCGTGGTGGCGGCTGTGGCTGTTCCTGCTGATGGCACGCAACGCGGTGCCGGCCACCGAGTTCTTCCGCATACCGTCCGACCGCGTGGTGGAACTGGGCGTTCGCGTGGCGATTTAGGCCGGCTTCAAGCGGCAGTCGCCGTCGAGGCGCGTATCGGCAGGGCAGCCCTGGCGTGGGGGACGAGATCGCGCGCGAACGACTTCAGTGCCGCGGCAACCGCCTGGTGCATGTCGATGTAGCGATAGGTCCCCAGACGGCCGCCGAAGATGACATTGGGCTCGCGTTTCGCCAAAGCCCGGTAGCCTTCATAGATGCGGCGGTCGGCCGCGGTATTCACCGGGTAATAGGGCTCGTCGCCCTGTCCGGCCGTCCGTGAATATTCGCGGAAGATCACCGTCCGGCCTGCCGCGCCACGGCGTTCCGGATGCAGGTGCCGGAACTCGTGGATGCGGGTGAACCGAATATCCGCATCGGCGTAGTTCATTACCGCCGTGCCTTGATAATCGTCGGTCGCCACGACCTCGCGCTCGAAGTCCAGCGTACGCCAGTTCAGTCGGCCGAGGCGGTAGTCGAAGTAGCGGTCGATCGCGCCGGTATAGACCATCGGCACGGCCGGCAGCGCCTCGCGGACCGCGAAGAAGTCGGTGCCGGTGACGACGCGGATCAGCGGGTGTTCCACCATGCGCTGGAACAGGCTGTGATAGCCGAGGGTCGGAAGTCCCTCGTACGTGTCGGTGAAATAACGCGACTCGAAGGTAAAGCGAACCGGCAGGCGTGCGATGATGTCGGGCGGCAGGTTGCGGGGGTCGGTCTGCCACTGCTTGGCGGTGTAGCCGCGGATCAAGGCCTCGTACAGCGGGCGGCCGATCGCGGCGATGGCCTTTTCCTCCAGATTGGACGGAGCGCGGCCGTTCAGTTCGGCGGCCTGCCGGGCCAGCAGGGCGCGCGCCGCATCGGGCGTGAAAGCCTGGCCGAAGAAGCTGCAGATCGTGCCGAGCGAAATCGGCATGGGAAAGATGCGGCCCGCATGGCGGGTGAAGACATGATGGCGGTAGCTGGTGAAGTCGCAGAACCGGCGCAGATGGTTCCAGACGGTCTCGTTGCTTGTATGGAATATGTGGGAACCGTAAGCGTGGATTTCGTCGCCCGTATCGGGGTCGATGTAGCTGTGCGCATTGCCGCCGATATGGTTGCGCCGTTCGATGACCAGGACGCGAAAGCCCAGTTCACGGGCGGCCAACTCCGCCATGGTCAGCCCGAACAGGCCGGCCCCCACCACCACCAGATCGGCACCGCCATCCAACATCCGCGGCCTACCCGGGCTGCGGATGCGCGGCCGCGATCTGCGCCAGGCGCTCTTGCGTGACGGCAAGATCGACCGTCCACGGCACCTGGTGGCCGTACTGGGCAAACGTGCCGTGCGCGGGATGGGCGTCGGCCCAGTAATGCATGCCACTGGTCTGTGCGAACAGATTGATGCTTGGGCCGACGAAGGAATCGGTCCAGTGGTCCGGGATCAGTTCGTACATCACGCTCCTGGGGCGGCAGAACACGATATTGCCGAGGCCGGCGCCGTGCGGCCCCACCACCAGGCGCGCGGCGCGGAACTGGCGGATCTGCTCCGCCAGCGACATCGTGCCGGGAATAACCGGTTCAATCCCATGATCGGCAAGCAGGCGGACCAGCTCGCCTTCATTCGTCATCGGACGGGCCGTGGAATCGGCACGCGAGACATAAATCTGATCGACCGCTTCCGCCGCATCGGCATCCGCGGTCGCGGCGGTCACCATGCGCTCGAACACCCAGCGCGCCAGCACGGACGGTGCGAAATGGTGCAGCAGCAGCGTGGAGTAAACCAGTTCCTCCACCGCGACTGTATGGTCCGGATCGACGTGCACAACCTCGGGCAGCGCGATTCCCGCCAGCACCAGCGCCTGCCGATACGTTGCGTTGATCTCCGGCAGCAGCAGGACCCCGTCGGCGAACTCCGGTTCCATCGCATAGCCGGCGATGGCGGGCACGCATTGCGTGATCCAATGCGCGTAGTTGCGCCAGTGCCGGTTGAACCCGCAATAGACCCGCCGCCCGCCAATGGTCCGGCAGCCATTGCGTTGCCGTACTCCGGCCGCCGACCAGTCGCCAGGGACGCGCAGATCATAGGGACCGAAAAAGCAGGACCACGGCAACGGCGTTCCTTCATGGAACACCATCGCCGTGACGGGATCGAGCACGACGCGGCGCGCGGTGAAATGCTGGGTCGGCAGTGAAAAGCTATGGCGCGCATAGCGCCGAACGACAGGTCCGCCAAAGCGCGTCCCAAGCACGATCCCGGCATCATCCTGCAGCGGCAGGCTCGGCTCGACTTCGCGAAGTTCGAAAGACCGCGTTCATGTTGCCTCGGCGATGATGGATCGGCACGCATTGCCTCTTTTTCCTGGCGGGCAAGAAGCGCTTGCACCCGGTCGGCGAGCGGTGCCGCCCTCGCTTCTTCCGGTTCGAACCCGGGACATGTGGCGCATGGCGCGGGTTTCGCGGCGGTGCTGAAGATCGCCCGCCGCCATGCGGCCATGCGCGGGCTGGCGTAGGCGGCGAAGATGGACGGAAAACCCGCGAGGTTGCCGATCAACGCGCCGGAACTGTCGTTGTCCGCGGTGCGTTCCTTGAACATCATGCAGCACAGCAACAGATCGCCGTCATGGGTGACGATGAACTGGCGCAGCGGATAGCTGCACGGGTCGGCCGCCGCACGCGCGGCGGGCCCGCCGCAGGCCACCAGGCCGTTCCAGTCATGGCCGAACTGCTGCATGTTCTGCGCCTTCACGAAAACTTTCGTGCGGCCGCATTGCGCGATGAACGCCAGCTTCCCGTCCTTCACGAACTCCAGCAGTTGCAACGGCAGCCCGGTCTTTTTCTGGAACAGGTAGGCGCGGCGCAGTGCTTCGCTGTCGTCGTACGCCTTGCCCGGCGCGGTATGCAGCGTCACATGGATCAGACCCACACCGGCCGAGGACGCCCAGGCGAGATCGGCTTTCCCCAGGAAATCGCCATTGGAATACAGCTTGAAAACAGCCCGCGGCAGGGCCTGGCGCGCGACATCGACATAGGCGCGGTTCTCCTGGTGCAGGAAAAACTCATTGTTCCCCACGAAGGAGATGGTGCCATCGTAGTCGATCTCCGCAAGTTCCCCGATCATCTTTCGATACAGGTCGGGGTCGAGAAAGTCGTTGGACCGGCGGCGTTCGACGAGGCAGTTCGGGCAATAATCGCAGTGACGGTTGCACTGGGAGGAGGTCTCGATCTCGATCCAGCGGACGGCCTGTCGGAATGCTTCCCTGGCCTGGACCGGATCGTCCTGCGGCTGGAAGTGCAGCGATGTGATGACGCTGTCCTTGAAGAGGCCGAACACCTGGTGGTCGGGCGGGAGTTGCGCCTGCGGCAACCGGGCCACCGAACCCAGCAGGGTCACTGCCTGGTCCTGGCTGAGCGATCCGCGTTCGACGCCGGCCTGAATAAGCTGCACCGCATCGGTCACGCAGCCGCGAACCGCCAGCAGCCTGGCTTGCGCTTCCGTCACTGCATCGGTTCCGGTCATGTATCGGCTCCCAGCGATCTGACGGGCGCTCGCTCCGCGCGCCCGGTCAACTGAAGTCCACGACGCCGATACCCAGATAGCTGCGGCCCGTTCGCGCCCGGACTTCGTCGTATTGCTGAAGTTGCGTGAACAGCCTGTGCGCCGGCACGACACCCTCGATCAGCTTCCAGACCTGTACCACGCCGCCGCAGACATCGCTGGCAATGTCGTGCAAGGCAATGCGCCGTGTCGTGTTGCGCACCGCGCAGTAATCGTGCAGGCAGCCTTCCATCGAATGATCGCCGTCGATCAGCGCCAGGTCCCAGCCGCCCTGCGCCAGGTACTGAAGCACTTCGGGCGACCGGCTGGACGCGACCAGGTAGTCGAACGCCTGAAAGTCCGCATAGGCCTCGACGACCGGGCTGCGCATGATGTCGATGGCGGCCACCTTCGAAAGATCGCGGAAGCGCCTCAGGTATTCCACCGTAATGATGAAAGTCCCGCCATGCCGGCAACCGATCTCGACGTAGCTGCCTATGCCCAGGTCGGCGAGATGGCAGAGATAGCGGCTGAACTGGTTGGGGTACTGCCAGGATTTCAGGCCGTGGCCGCACCATGGGTACAGCGGCGTCGGAAATTCATGCAGCATCTCATCGTTCAGGCCAAGATGGGGCAGCAGCTCGTCCTCGAGCCAGCCGGGATCACGCAAATTGTCGAGCGACGCCCCGCGCAGTGCGGCCACTGCGTTCGCGACATCTCCATACGGTAGAGCAGCTTGAGGCATGACCACTCCGTTCTGGCGTGCTCGGGACTTTTGGCCCGTGATCATCACCAGGGTAACGGCGATGGCTTAACGAAACGTTACCCGCTGGCGAGTGTGCTGGACATGAAGTCGCGCGTCATGGGCAGGTCGTTCGCGGCGATCTGCCCGTCGGCGCGCAGCCGGGCGGCACGAAAGCCGGTCGATGCAACGCGCAATCCGTTGTCGCGAATGACCAGTGCGAGAAACGTTTCAGGATGCATCGTTCCCATGACCTCACACGCCCTCGGGAACAAGCGCATGCGGTTGGCGTACAGACGTGCCGCTCGCCCGGTGCAAAAGGCGAAGCGATCGTTCACGCCGCCCCAGCTTTGCCAGCCAGGCACGATCAGGTCGGCGTGTCCCTCGACCAGGGGCGCCAGATGGGTCGCCGGGTCGAGAACGTCCAGGTACAGCAGATCCGGCCGCAACAGCAGCACCAGGTCGTCGTCCGCCACGTCCAGCAAGGCGAGTAACGACCAGAGCCGCGCCAGGCTGTGCAACTGATGACAAAGATTCGCCACGCTGCGATAGCCGTCGCCGAACATGTCGGGAAAGCGCCGGGCGGCGGCCATTTCGTCGGCGATCGTCTCGTCCTGCTGCGGCTCGACCCAGCACAGGTCGAGTTGCAGAAGTGCGCCGTCGGCGCGATCGGGCGGAAGGGCGCGTTCCCGGGACCGCGGGTTGTCGATGATGGCCGGGAGGTTGAAATGACCGGCGCGCGGTGTTGCGATTCCGGCCCGGCGCAGCGGATCGTAGAAGCCGGCCTGGATCGCCCCGGCGGTGTGCCGCAGCGAACGGGTCAGGCCGAAAAAGCCGATCAGGCAGCGCATGGGCAGCAAGATTGTCCCGCCGCGATAAAGAAAGCGTTAATCGGCATCGAAAATGCCGGATCAGGCCGAGGGCTGACCGCCACCGCACCTCGTCCTATAGTCTGGCACCCACGTTCCTGCGGGAGCGATGCACCCAGGCTCCCACGGGAGCGATGACGTCCGGAGCGGAGCAGAATGAACGATTTCGACCAGTCCTTCCTCGAGTTCCAGGCCGCGCAGCAGACCCGACGCGCTGCGGAAGACTGGCTCGCATCCTTCGAGTCAGCGCTCGCCGCCCGGGACACGGCGCGGATCGCGTCCCTGTTCCACCAGGACTGCCACTGGCGCGACGTGCTCGCCTTCACCTGGCACCTGACGCCGCTTCAGGGCCGCGATGCCGTCGCGGCCCGCCTCGCGGCGGAGCAGGCGCACACCGCGGCGCACGGCTTCCACCTGCCCCCGCACCGCCGGGCACCGCGCCAGGTAAAGCGCCTGGGCATCGACAGCATCGAGGCGATCTTCGAGTTCAAGACCACGGACGGCCGCGGCGCCGGGATCATCCGCCTCTCACCCGACGATGACACGCGCCAGGGCATGAAGGCCTGGCTGCTCTCCACCACGCTGGAGGCGCTGGACGGCCACGAGGAGAAGATCGGCGCCAACCGCCCCACCGGCGCCGCCTATTCCCGCAACTTCGGCGGTGACAACTGGGCCGACATGCGCCGCAAGGCCGCCGCCTATGACGACCGGGAGCCCACGGTGCTGGTGGTCGGCGCCGCCCAGTCCGGCCTGTCGATCGCCGCCCGCCTCAACCAGTTGGGCGTCGATACGCTGGTGGTGGAGAAGTGGCCGCGCGTCGGCGACAGTTGGCGCAAGCGCTACCACTCGCTGGCGCTGCACAACTCGATCCACCTCAACCACCTGCCCTACATGGAGTTTCCGCCGACCTGGCCGAAATACATCCCCAAGGACATGCTGGGGAACTGGTTCGAGTTCTACGCCGACGCCATGGAGATCAACTGCTGGACGAATACCGAGTTCGTCGGCGGCACCTGGGACGAGGCGGAAAAGCGCTGGACCGCCCGGCTGAAGCGCGCCGACGGCACCGAGCGCATCGTGCGCCCGCACCACCTGGTGCTCGCCAACGGCGTCAGCAGCTATCCGATGATCCCGGACCTGCCGGGGCTGGAGGATTTCAGGGGCGAGGTCATCCACTCGGAAGGCTTCGACAGCGGCGCGGACTGGACCGGCAGGAACGCCCTGATCATCGGCACCGGCAGCAGCGCCAACGATATCGCGCTGGACCTGCACAGCCACGGCGTGAACACCACGCTGGTGCAGCGCGGGTCCACCACCGTCGTTTCGATCGATCCCAGCGCTCGGCTCAACGAAGCGATCTGGGATGAGGGCGGGCAGCTCGAGGACTGCGACCTGGTCGTTTCCGCCGCCACGCCGCCGCTGGTCATCCAGGCCTACAAGTCCGTGACCAAGCGGATGCTGGAACTCGACAGGGACATGATCAGGGGCCTGAAGGAGATCGGCTTCAAGCACGATGTCGGCGCGGACGAAACCGGCCACCAGATGAAATATTTCCGCCGCGGCGGCGGCTACAACCTCGACGCCGGCAGTTCGGCCCTGATGATCAAGGGCGAGCTGGGCCTGCTGCAGTATGACCGCATCGAACGCTTCACCGCCGAGGGCGCGCTGCTGAAGGACGGATCGACGGTGCCGGCCGACCTGATTGTCCTGGCCACCGGCTACTACCCGCAGATCGAGCTGGTCCGCCGCGCGCTGGGCGAGGAGATGGTGGAGCGGATCGGACCGGTCTGGGGCATCGGCCCGGACGGCGAGCTGAGCAACATGTACAAGCGCACCAGGCAACAAGGCCTGTGGTTCATCGCCGGCGGCCTGGCCCAGTGCCGGAT
Organism: uncultured Alphaproteobacteria bacterium; assembly: GCA_963721065.1. GTDB lineage: Bacteria > Pseudomonadota > Alphaproteobacteria > Acetobacterales > Acetobacteraceae > CAWBLP01. The sequence continues at coordinate 1,250,341 of CAVRHO010000001.1, read as the reverse complement.
CAACTCGAAATACCTGGCGCTGCAGATCAAGGCGATGGAACTCGGGAAACTCGGCCCTCTGCCCACCGCGTGACCGGCGCGGGCTCACCCCGGCGGGCCGGCCCGGCCCGCCGGGGACCGCCACCGGCAATCCGGGTTGCATCCCCTGCCCGCCTGCCGCAGAAACGCAGCGGAACAGGAGACCGCCTCCCGCCATGCGAACCGGCCGGGTGATCACCCGACTCGACATCTACATTTTCCGCCAACTCGCCCTCGCCCTCATTGCGGTGACAGGCGGGCTGGCGGCGCTGGTGTGGCTGACCCAGTCGCTGCGATTCGTCGAGCTGGTGGTGAATCACGGCCTGTCGTTCGGGGTTTTTCTGCGGCTCACCGGCCTGCTGATCCCCAGCTTCATCGCCATCATCCTGCCGATCACCACCTTCATCGTCACCCAGTTCGTGTACCAGCGGCTCGCCGGGGACCGGGAACTGACGGTGATGCGCGCCGCCGGCCTGTCGCCACTGACCCTGGCGCGGCCTGCCCTGATGCTGGCCACCCTGGTGGTGATCACCTGCTATGCGCTCAACCTCTGGCTGGTGCCGCTGAGCTTTTCCGCATTCCGCGACTTCCAGTGGGAGATCCGAAACAAAATCGCCGCCTACATCCTGCAGGAAGGCGTGTTCACGCCGATTTCGAACGACGTCACGGTGTATATCCGCTCACGCGATCCGGACGGCATGCTGCATGGTATCCTGGTGGACGACAGCCGCGACAAGAGCGCCCCGGCAACGATCCTGGCGGAGCGTGGCCGGATCGTTCCCGGCCCCAACGGACCGCGCGTGCTGCTGATCGACGGCAGCCGGCAGGAGCTCGACCGCAAGACCGGGCGGCTGAACCTGCTGACGTTCAAGCGCAACGAAATCGACCTGTCGGACCAGAACCACACAGCAAGCGCCCGGATCGCCGATATGTCGGAGGTCTCACTCTCCGCCCTGCTCAACCCGCATCCGCCCAACCCGCGCGACGTGCCCAAGTGGATCGCCGAGGGCTACAAGCGCCTCACCAGCCCGCTCACCGCCATGTCCTATGCGATGGTGGCACTGCTGTCGGTGCTGACCGGAACGTTCCGCCGGCAGGGCAGCTTCGTGCGGCCGCTGGTGGCGATCGGCACGGTGGTGGGCCTGCTCGCCGCAGGCCTGGCGATCGACAACCTGGCGGCGCGCAACAATGCGCTGATCCCGCTGATGTGGGTCCAATCGGCCCTGCCGGCGGTGATTTGCGCCTGGCTGCTGCTTGGGCCGCAACTGTTCGCGGCGCTGCGCCATCCTGCCGGACTGCACCGCGAGCCGGCAGGCTGACCCGGTGTCTATCGCCGTCACCCTCTCGCGCTACATCACGCGGCAGTTCGCCTTCTGGGTCACCGCCATGCTGCTGGCGCTGACCGGGATGGTGTCGCTGTTCGACTTCCTCGAACTGCTCCGCCGCTCCGCCAGCCGCCCGGACGTCACGCTCGGCCTGGTCACCGAGATCGCGGCGCTGCGGCTGCCCTACCTCGCCATGCAGGTGCTGCCCTTCGCGGTGCTGCTGGGCGGGATGCTGTGCTTCTGGCGGCTGACCCGCTCCTCGGAGCTGATCGTCGCCCGGGCGTCCGGGGTGTCGGCCTGGCAGTTCCTCGCCGCGCCGACAGTCTGCGCCATGCTGTTCGGCATCATCGCCACCATGGCCGGCAGCCCGCTCTCCTCGGTGATGTTCGCCCGCGCGAGCGCGCTGGAGAACGCCTACCTGACCAACGAAGGCGGGCCGCTGGCGCTGAACGGCGGGCAGTTGTGGCTGCGGCAGGCGGATCGTGCGCTGGTGCCGCGCGGCTTCGCCATCATTCATGCTCACGACGTCGCATTGCACGGCAGGCAGTTGACCGCGCGCAATGTCAGCGTGTTCCGGCTGGACAACAAGGACCGGCTGCTGGCCCGCATCGAGGCCACGAAGGCGGTACTGACCCGCGGCGACTGGCAGTTGCACGACGCACGCAGCGTGCGTCCCGACCACGCGCCGAGCAAAGCCGGGACGATCACGCTGCCGACCGATTTGACGGTTTCGCGGGTGCAGGACAGCTTCGCCTCTCCGGAAACGCTGTCGGTGTGGGCGCTGCCGGATTTCATTGCTTTGCTTAACCGTTCCGGTTTCTCCTCGATCCGCCACCGGCTGCACTTCCAGGCGCTGCTGGCCCTGCCGTTGCTGGCGGCGACCATGGCCCTGGTGGGCGCCGGATTTTCCATGCGGCCGGCGCGGCGCGGCGGCGTTGCGCGCATGATCGGCGGCGGGGTCGCGGCCGGCTTCACCTTGTTCATGGTGTCCAAGATCGCCGAGGAGTTCGGGCAGTCCGGTGCACTGCCGGTCGCCCTGGCCGCCTGGGCGCCCACTGGCGCCGGGCTGATGATGGCTTTGGCGCTGCTGCTGCACATGGAAGACGGCTGAGCATGAAGCAGGCCACATTCGCCACCTTCGCCACGGCGCTGCTTCTGGCCGCACCGGCCCGGGCTCAGTTGTCCAACCTGGCGCAATCCTCCGGCACCCCGCAGGTTTCGGGCAACCAGCCGGTCACCTTCAGCGCCAACCAGGTGGAGTACGACCGGACGCACGGGCTGGTGATCACCATCGGCAATGTCGAAGCCTGGCAGAACGATACCGTGCTGCGTGCCGACCGCATCGTGTTCAACCGCAACACCGGCACCGCCGCCGCCAGCGGCGACGTCGTACTGCTGGAGCCGGACGGCCAGGTGCTGTTCGCCGACTACGCCGAGGTCACGCACGACATGCGCGACGCGGTGCTGAAGGGCATGCGTGCGCGTCTGGCCGAGAACGGCAAGCTGGCGGCCAACGGTGCGCGCCGGTTCGGCGGCGTGCTGAACGAGTTGTCCAAGGTGGTCTATTCGCCCTGCAACCTGTGCCGGGACAACCCGAAAGAGCCGCCTCTGTGGCAGATCCGCGCGTCTTCCGCCATCCAGGACCTGCAGCACAAGCGAATCGAGTACCGCAATGCCGAGCTGCAGATGTTCGGCATACCCGTGGCGTACACGCCCTGGATGTCGATGCCGGATCCGTCGGTAAAACGCGCGTCCGGTATCCTGATGCCGGGCGCTGGTGTCTCCTCGCATCTCGGCGGCTTCGTCTTCGTGCCGTACTACTGGGCGATCGATCCGCAGTCGGACGCCACCTTCACCCCGATGCTGACGACCCGGGCGGGGCCGCAGTTGCGTACCGAATACCGGCGTCGCTTCAACAGCGGCATGCTCAACCTGGACGGCACCGTCGGCTACCTGGACAATTCACCGCAGGCCACGATCAGGGCCAAGGGCGACTTCAGCCTCAACGACACATGGCGCTGGGGGTTCGATATCAACCGCGCGTCCTCGGCCGACTATGTGAACACGTTCCGGGTCGGCAACACGCGCCAGAGCGACGTCAACGTCCTGCCCAGCCAGATCTACGCGGAAGGCTTCGGCGTCGGCGCGTACTCCCGGCTCGATACACGGTTCTACCAGAGCCTGAACAACACCGTTTCCAGCGCCAAGCTGCCGTTGGTGCTGCCGCGCTGGGAATACAGCTATTTCGGCCGGCCGGACGCCTGGGGCGGGCGCCTCTCGGTGGATACCGACGCCTTCAACGTGCTGCGCACCGACGGCACCGACACCAGGCGCGCGCGCCTGTCGGCAAACTGGGACCGACGCTTCACCGGGCGGCTCGGCGATCTGTGGAAAGTCACCCTGCACGCCGATGCGGTGGCCTACGACGCCTCGCAGTTGAACGAGCAGCCGAACTTCTCGACATACAACCGGACCGATACGGCGCGTGCCCTGCCGCAGGCCGCCGTGGATTTCCGCTGGCCGTTCATGCGGGATTCCGGCAGTTGGGGCGTACAGGTGATCGAACCCCGGCTGCAGTTGGTCGTGGCGCCCCAGGTGGGCGACAGCCAGTGGAACCGCTACCCCAACGAGGACAGCCTCGATATCGAGTTCACCGACGCCAACCTGTTCAGCCTCAACCGGTTTTCCGGCGTGGACCGGCTGGAGGGCGGCGTTCGGCTGAACGCGGCGCTGCACGGCACCTGGTACCTGGGCGGAACGACATTCGACGGGTTGATCGGCCAGGCCTACCGCACCACCGAGAACAAATCGTTTCCGCAATGGTCCGGACTGCGCGACACGGTGTCCGACGTCGTCGCCCGACTGACCTTCGCGCCGACTCGCTGGCTCGATCTGACCTACCGCACCCGCCTGGATCACCAGACACTGCAGACCCGTTTCGCCGACGCCGTGGTCTCGGCGGGCGTGGACAAGTTCCGGATGAACGCCGGCTATATCTACAGCTCCTACAATCCCTATACGCTGTACGATCAGGCCAACCCGTCCCCGGCCATGCCGCCGGCGGGATCGGCGTTCTATCAGCCGCGCAATGAAATCACCCTGGGCGCGTCGTCGAAATGGGGCCGTTACCGGATCAGCGGCTATATGCGGCGCAATCTCAGCACCAATAAGATGGTGGCCATCGGCGCCGATGCTGCATATGAGGACGAATGCTTCATCTTCGACGTCCGGCTGTACCGGCGCTATACCTCGATCAACGGTGATAACGGCTCGACCACGCTGCTGTTCCAACTGACCTTTAAAACGCTTGGGCAGTTCGGCTATCGCGCGCTGTAAGAGCGGGAGTTTGGGTAATGGCTGTTTCTCGAATCCGACCGGGCCGCCGCTGGAGCGCAGCCGCCCTGGCAGTGGCCACGCTGCTCGCCCTGCCCGGCGCACCGGTGCAGGCGGCGCCGGCCAGCAAGCCGGCCACGCTGGACAAGACACAGATCGTGGCCGTGGTGAACGGCGACGTCATCAGCAATGTGGACGTCAACAACCGCGCGCGCCTGTTCGTGATGTCCACCGGCCTGCCGATGTCGCAGGAGGTGCTCGACCGGCTGAAGCCACAGATCGTCCGCCAACTGGTCGATGAGCGGCTGCGCATGCAGGAGGTGGAGCGCCGCAAGATCGTGGTGTCGGACAAGCAGATCGCCGCGGCGATCGGCGAGATCGAGGCCCGCAACGGCATGGCCAAGGGCCAGCTGATGGAGCGGCTGAAAAAGGACGGCATCAGCCCGCTGACGCTGATCGACCAGATCCGCACCCAGATCGGCTGGACGCTGGTGCTGCGCCAGGAACTGGGTGCCCGCGCCGAGATCACCCAGGCGCAGGTGGCCGAGCGCCAGCAGGCGCTGAAGCAGAATTTCGGCAAGCCGGAATACCGGGTGGCGGAGATTTTCATCCCGGTGGACAACCCGTCCAACAGCAGCGACGCGGAACACTTCGCCGACACGGTGATCAAGGAGCTGCGGGCCGGCGCCCGCTTCGCCCTGGTTGCCGCGCAGTTCAGCCAGAGCCAGTCCGCTCTCTCCGGCGGCGAGCTGGGCTGGGTTCAGCCGAACCAGCTCGATCCCGACGTCGCCAAGCTGGTCGCGGAGATGCCGGTCGGCGCCATCAGCAACCCGGTGAAGGTGCCGGGCGGCCTGGACATCGTCACTTTGCAGGGAAGGCGTGAGATCGGCCGCGACATCGACACCGTGCTATCGGTGCGCCAGGTCTTCCTGCCCTTCAGCTCGCCGCTGAACCCGCAAAACCCGACGCTGCAGCAACGCGAGACGCTGGACAAGGCCCGCCACATCAGCACCACCGTGCGTGGTTGTGCGCAGATGGAGGAAGTGGCGAAGAAGGACAACTCCCCGCGCCCGGCGGATCCCGGTGAGATCCAGCTTTCGGCGGTGCACCCGGCGGCCTTCCAGAAAATGCTGGCAAGCCTGCCGATCGGCCGTCCGTCCCAGCCGCTGGTGACCACACAGGGAATCATGGTGATGACGGTCTGCTCCCGCGAGAAGAAGAACCTGGCGCAGGAGGACGAGAAGCAGATCCGGCACCAGATCCTGGCCGAACGGGTGGAGGCGGCGTCGCGACAGCTACAGCGCTCGCTGCACCGCAAGGCGCACATCGACATCCGGAACAGCAGCGGGGTTTAGAGCCGTTCCCGCTTCCTCGCGCAGCCCAGGCTTTTCCGCGGCCGCCGACGTGCCGCCGGGAAGCGGGCAGGCGGCAAGCCTGGCGGACCGCGCCATCCCGTTGGGGTTCGTGCTGCTGTGGAGCAGTTCCTTCATCGCCGCCCGGGTCGGGCTGCGTCACCTGACGCCGCTGCTGTTCGTGGCGCTGCGCATGGTGGCGTGCGCGGTGGCGCTGACAGCGGTGATGCTGGTGCTGCGCCGTTCCTGGCGGGTGCTGCGCGGCGTTTGGGTGCATTGCGCCGTGGCCGGCGTGCTGACCAACGGCGTGCTGCTGATGGCCGCGCATGTCGCCATGGTGCACACGCCGGCGGCGCCGATCGCGCTGATCCAGACGCTGAACCCGCTGATGACGGCGGTATTGGCGGTGCCGCTGCTGGGCGAGCGCCTGCGTCCGCTGCAATGGTTCGGCCTGTTGCTGGGCCTGGCGGGCGTGGTGCTGATCCTGGGCCTGGCGGCGCTGCACAGCCGGACACAGTTGAACGGGTTGCTGCTGACCACCGGCGGGGTGATGGGGCTGGTGGCCGGCACGCTGTATTTCGGCCGCTTCTGCCGCGGCGTGCCACTGCTGGAGGGCACCACCGTGCAGTTCATCGCCTGCGCGGTCGTCTGCCTGCTGTGCATGGAGATCTTCGAGACCCCGCATGCCGACTGGACGCCGGGCGCGGTGGCGTCGGTGGCGTGGAATGCGGCCTTCGTGTCGCTGGGCGGCATGGTGCTGTACCTGGCCATGCTGAAGCGCGGTGCCGCGGCCCGGGCGGCGGCCAATTTCTACCTGGTGCCGGGCACCGCCGCGGTGCTGGCCTGGGTGCTGCTGGGCGAGTCGCTGTCGGCGCTGACGGTGCTGGGGCTGGTGGTGTCCTCGATCGGCTGCTGGCTGGTGAACCGCCGGGTGGCGCGGGCCTAGCGCCCGACGCTACCGCATCGCGGTCAGGGCGGTGCTGATCATGCCCGCGCCGGCGACGACCAGCAGCAGGCACGCCAGGGTCCGGAGCAGCCTGGGCGACAGCGGTGGCGGGCGCCCCGCTGCGAGCGCGGTGATCAGGATGACCACCGGGATGGCCTCGGCCGTAAGTTGCAGCGATAGCCAGGAGAACTGCCCGGCGATCAGCACGATGACCAGGCGCAGCCCCGTGGCGACGGCGAACAGCAGCAGCAGCGACTCCTGGATCCGTGCGAAGGGCAGCGGCTGCCGGTAGAGCAGGAACACCAGAGGCGGCCCCGGCGCCGAGAACATCCCGCCCATCAGGCCCGCCAGCCCCCCGGCCACGGCGAATGTCGCGGGGGAGGACACTGTCTCCAGCGGTCGGGCGACGCGCCAGAGCAGAAACGCGGAGACGATGATGATCGCGCCCAGCAGCAGCCGGAGCGCCTCATAGGCGGTGCCGGCGAGCCAGGTCAGCAGCAGCGTGCCGGCGATGATGCCAAGCACGCAGGTGACGATGGTGGGGCCGAGCGCCCGTTCCAGGCGCAGGGGACGGCGCCGGTAGAGGAAGGTGGCGGCATTGACGAAGCTGATCACGGTTGCCGCGTTGACCGTGTCCACCAGCGGCAGCAGATCGGTCGCACCGACCAGGCCGAGCAGGATCAGCGCCACCGCGAAGCCGGTGAGGGTCTGCACATAGACGGCGATGGCGACGAACAGCAGGAAGAGGATCTGCGTCCAGATGGGGTCGATCGGGTGCATGAATGCTGGGTCTGACCCCATTGCGCACGCGGGGGCAAGGGGCGACGCGGTTTCCTGGTGAGTACAGCCGCCGCATGTGACGGCCTCCGGACGAGGCGGTGGCGTGCGCGGCGATCCTCGTTCACCATCGCGTCCGGCCATGCTTTGGGGGAGGAGCGCATGACGATAGAGGTCCGGGATGCCGGTGCACGCGGCCGCGGGGTCTTTGCGCTGCAATCATTCGCGCCCGGCGCGGTGATCGAGATCTGCCCGGTGATCGTCATTCCCGCGCAGGAGCTCCGGGCGATCGATACGACGGTCCTGTACCTCCTATTATTTCGGCTGGTCTGACGGAGGTGCGATCGCGGGCGGGCTGGGATCGTTCTACAATCACTCCGACACGCCCAACGCGCGGTGTCTGAAGGACTACCAGGGCCGGACGATCCGCTTTGTGGCCGTGGCCGCGATCCGCCCCGGCGAGGAGGTTACGTTTCGCTACAACACCGGTGAGGGCGAGACGGCGTTGTGGTTCGATCCGGTGTAGTGTTCCGGTGCCGACGTATGGAGTCCGGTGCGACACCTCCATCGTCATGGCCCGCGCAGGGGGGGCTGTACTTCAATTCCGCTTCGCCTCCGCCGACGCACTTGCAAATAGTGGACAGGCAGGCCCCCTGCCCGATCGGCGAAGAGCGGACTCTGCCGCATCGTCACGACCGTGCCGTATCGGCCGCCGTCAGCCTGCCTCCAGCACTGGCGTGCTCAAGCCGTCCCGGCCGCTGCGCCGTCCAGCGCCGCCCCAAAGAATGGAACGGTTTTTCAACATAGTGATGCAGCAGTGTGGAGACAAACAGGCAGACCAATATGTAGCCCCCGAGGATCAGCAACATCACCCACTCGGGAAACCCGCGTCCGCCGACATGATACCGCAGCCACATCAGGGGCATTACGTGAAACAGATAGAGGGGGAACGAGATCCGTCCGAGAAACAATGCGGGACCCGACGCAAACATACGGTTGACATAACCGCTTTCGAAAGAAAGGAAGAAAATAAGCAAAGAGAATGCCAGTGGCATCAGGATTTCGGCTTGCGGCATCGCCGCCAAAATCACCACGGTTGAGAAAGCCATTGGTGCCAGAAGCCTGCTGCGCGAATAAAGTTTCGTGGGGGCAAAACAACGAGCCCGGTAGAAGGCCGCACCGGCGAAGAAGCAGCATCCCATCCGCAAGAACGCTCCAGACTGTCCGAAATCGTTGCGTGTCGCCATGTGGGTCAGAGTCAGGCACAACGCGAGCTCTGCCAGGCTGGCACACCCGGCGAACAGCATGCCCCCGAAAGATCGGCTTTTCAGCAGGAGGTAAGCGATGAACGGAAACAGGGCATACCCGAGTACTTCGGCACTGAGGGACCAGACTGGCTGATTCCAGTCCCCCTCGCCGGGCAGGAACCATCTGGTTGCCAGGAAAAGCGTTCTTACGAAGGCGGAAACGGACAGGTTCCCCGCCGAAACGCCCCGGTACCATTCGCCAAACCCTTTGTCGGCCAATACCAACGCCAGAATCAGTGCAAGCACCACCGCACTCAATGGATACACCCGGAAGAACCGGAGTTTCGCAAAGCGCCAGGTAGGAGCGAACCGCATTTGCGGAAAATCGTCGCCGTGGGCGTGCATTATGATGAATCCGGACAGCACGAAGAACAGATCGAACTCCGCTCCATCCACGCGAAAGGATCGGGCTCCCCTGCAGCCATGATAACCCCCATAGAGGGCCCGCAGACTGTTGAATATGATAAGACATGACCCAAAGGGCCGCGACCCCGCGTACCCCGGTGAGGCTGCTGATCCCGCGCCCTTTCTCCACCAGCAAGGCTCCCGCCATCAAATCCGCCGCGAAGCACGAATTTAACGGTGAAACTGCATCAAAAAGGTATCAGCCCCCGCCGGACTGCCACCCCGCATCCATGAGAGCCGACAGGACCAGGCTCACGATGCCCAGCGCCGGAGGGACTTGCCGGGTAGGGTTCAAAGGAACACGTCCGCTTCATGCTGGCCAGGCCGAGCGCGCGCGAGAAGGGGCTCCGCGGCCGCGGGAAGATGCCGAGCAGGCGTGGCTGTGTCAGAGAAACGTTACACAAGGCAAGCCGGAAGCTAACGCCGGAAACGCCGCCGGCTCCACGCAACGCCCCCTTACGCCGCCGCCATTCGGGTCCCCGCCGCCGGCTCCTTGATCGAGACCCGCCAGTGGATGCGGTCCTCCTCGGGCGGGTAGTCGCCCGCGGCCTTATGAACCAGGCAGCGATTGTCCCAGATCACCACGTCCCCCACCCGCCACACGTGGGTGTACTCGGCATCCGGCGCGATCATCCGCTCGGTCAGCTCGTCGATCACGTCGTCGCTCTCCTGCGGCGCCAACCCCTCGATGAACAGGATCTTGCCCGGATCGAAATACAGCGACTTCCGCCCGGTCTCCGAATGCACACGGATCATCGGATGCAATGCCGGGGCGCGCTCCCGGTCCTCCGGGTTCAGCAACGCCTGTGCCTTGTTCCGCCCGCCGTACACGAACGCCCCGCGCCGCCCCTCCAGCCGCTGTTTCAGCCGCTCCGGCAGCGCCGCATACGCCGCGTACATGCTGGAGAAATGCGTGTTCCCACCGCGGCTCGGCACCGCCAGTGCGTAAAGCTGCGTCGCCTTGAACGGCACCTCGTCATACGCCCCGTCGGTGTGCCAGCCGTCCGCCCCTCGGCGGTAGATCGCATCGACCAGCTTGCCGTCCGGGCCGAACTTGTTGATCCCCAGCATGGTGATCTCCGGATGCTCGGGATGACGGGTGGATTTCGACGGATGCGGCACCACCAGACCGAAGCGCCGGCTGTAGGCCAGGAAATCGGGGATCTCCAGTTGCTGGTCGCGCACCACGATCACGCCGCAGTCCAGCCAGGCCTGGTAGATCGGCGCGAAGCCCCCATCGTCCAGTTCCCGCACGTCCACGCCGGTGATCTCGGCCCCGGTCTGCGGCCCCATGCGGCGGATTTTCAGCATCGGACGGCCCTCCCGTTTGTTGCGCATTCCGGCGTGCCACGGGCCGCGGTCCAGACCGCCGCGGCCGCTGCACCACGGGCAACGTGCGGGGCCGGGACTGCGCCGACGGCAGCCTCATTGCGGCATGGCAGGCTATGCGGCGGTCCAGAAGGCGTCAACGCGGGCGCCGGCCGGTCACCGGGCGGAAAAAAGCACCATCGCCGGGAGAAGACGGCGCGGCCATTAAATCCCGCTTAATCTCTCTGCCGTACGACATGCGGACGCCCGGCTGAAACGCAAGTCAGTACACCCGGCGGGGCGCGGAATCCGGAGGCACCCCGTGAGCTACTCCCAGCGCTGGCCGGGCAAGGTCCCGGCTTTCCCCGGTTCGCGCATGACGTCCTGGTCGGCGCGCTACGGCGACACACTGCTTCAGCGCGCTCTGCGCGTCTCGGCCGCCACCCGGGACCGCTGGCCGTGGCTCGGTGCCCAGCTCCGCCGCCTGATTCTCCTGATATTCTGGACCTGCACCCTCCAGCTCGGCGTCCAGGCCCGGGCATGGGTGAAGGCCCGTCGCATACGCCAGGCCGCACCCGCATCGGCCGGCCTGGAAGTCATCAAAGAGGTCCGCGCCGAGACACTGTCGCTTCCCGCCGACGACCGGCCCGCCGTGTCGGTGATCGTGCCCACCTACGGCAAGGTGGATTACACGTTGCGGTGCCTGGCCTCCATCGCGATGCACCGTCCCACGGCGCCGATCGAGGTCATCGTTGTGGACGACGCATTCCCCGGCCCGGAGACGGACTGCCTGCGCCAGGTCCAAGGCATTCGCCTGATGCGCAATTCCACGAACCTCGGCTTCCTTCACTCCTGCAACGCGGCCGCCCGACAGGCACGCGGGGAGTGGTTGTTGTTCCTGAACAACGACACGCAGGTGCTTCCGGGATGGCTGGACAGCATGCTGGATCTGTTCCACGAACATTCCGATATAGGTGCGGTCGGGTCCAAGCTGCTGAATCCGGACGGAACGCTGCAGGAAGCAGGCGCTATCATCTGGGACGACGGGACCGGCTGGAACTACGGCCGGCGGGATGACCCCGATCGACCGGAGTACAATTACGTGCGGGAAGTGGACTACTGTTCCGGCGCCTCGCTGATGGTCCGGTGCGACGTGTTCCTTCGGATGGACGGCTTCGATCCGCGATTCGCCCCCGCCTACTTCGAGGAGACCGACCTTTGCTTCCGGCTGCGCGCGCACGGGCTGAAGACGCTGTACCAGCCGCGTTCGCAGGTGGTGCATTTCGAGGGCATCTCGCACGGTCACGACCTCGCAATGGGGGTGATGGCCGTCAATCGCCGCACATTCGTGCGACGCTGGAAGGCCACGCTGGATCAGGCGCACTATCCCGACGCGCAGCACGTGCTGCGCGCGCGTGAACGCGGACGCGGACGCGGTGTGGCGCTGGTGGTGGACCACAAACTGCCGGAGCCGGACCGCGACGCCGGGTCGCAGGCCATCCTGGGCGTGGTCCGCACGCTGCTGGATGCCGACATGCTGGTGAAGTTCTGGCCCACCAACCTGGCCTATGTGCCGGGCTACACCGAGGCGCTGCAGCAGATGGGGGTCGAGGTGTTCCACGGCCCGCGCGTACCCGCGTTCCCCGCCTGGCTGCGGGAATACGGGCCGGAACTGGACCTGGTCGGTACTCAGCCGGCCCGACATGGCGGAGGCGTGTCTGGACACTGTGCGCGCGCACAGCCGGGCGCGGGTGGTGTACTACGGTCACGACCTGCATTTCAGCCGGATGCGCATGGAGGCAACGGTCGCGGCGGATGCACACCGTCTGGCTGAGTCCGACCGCATGGAGGAGCGGGAACGGGCGATCTGGCGGGCGGTCGATGCCTCGCTGTATCTGTCCCAGGCGGAGGCGGACGCGGTTCGCGCGCTCGAGCCACACGCCGTCGCCCATGCCGTCGTGCCGTATAGTTTTGCGACCTTCGCGGCGCCGCGCCCTGCCCCGGCCTGCCGGGAGATCCTGTTCGTCGCCGGGTTCGGACATCCGCCGAATGAGGATGCCGCGCGCTGGTTCGTCACCGAAATGCTGCCGCTGATCCGCACCAGGGTCGAGAACGTGCGGTTGTCGATCGTCGGTTCGCACCCCACGCCCGCTGTATGCGCGCTGGCGGGTGAGGCCGTTCGGGTGATGCCGGACGTGGACGCCGCGACGCTGCGCGACTGCTACCGCCAGGCGCGGGTCGCGGTGGTACCGCTGCGCTATGGCGCCGGCGTGAAGCTGAAGGTGGTGGAGGCGTTGCGGGAGGGTGTGCCCCTGGTCACCACCCCGGTCGGCGCGCAGGGCCTGCCCGGCCTGGAGCAGGTTGCGTGCGTGCAGGAGGACCCGACGGCCTTCGCCGAGTTTGTCTGCACGCTGCTGGCGGATGACACCCTGTGGGCCGAGCGTTGCGCGGCGCAGATCGGCTACGCCACCGCCCGGTTCAGCGAGGCTGCCTTGCGGGATTCGTTGCGCAGCGCGCTGGGCCTGGCGCAGGTGGCCCCGGCCCTGGCGGCCTGACGTCGCCCGCCACGCGTTTCCCGCGTCAGGGGGGCCTGAACCGGCCACCGAAGCGGCTTCGCCCTGGACATCGACGCGCCCCACAGCGCATAGGGGCGGCGCCCGTTCGCTCGTCCGGAGAGCCGCTACCCGACCATGATGTATTTCAGCCGCCTCAAGACCGCCGTGATCCTCGGCATCTGCCTGCTGGGGGCGTTCCTGTGTATCCCCAACATCTTCCCGGCGCCGGCCGCCTGGCTGCCCTGGCGCACGGTGCACCTGGGGCTGGACCTGCGCGGTGGATCCTACCTGCTGATGCAGGTGGACATGAACGCCGTGGTGAAGGAGCGCCTGAACAACCTGGTGGATTCGGTGCGCCAGGCGCTGCGGCCGCACACCATTTTCTACCAGACGCTCCAGGCGCAGCCGGACCGGAAGCGCGTGGTGCTGCGCCTGCGAAACCCGGCCCAGCATGACGCGGCGCTCGCGGCCCTGAAGCCGTTGATCACGCCGGAGGGGCCAAGCAACACGCCGGACATGGACATCGCGACGGAGCCGGACGGGACGATCACCCTGACCCTGTCCACGGTGGCGCTGAACGCGCGGGCCAGCGCCGCGGTGCAGCAATCCATCGAGATCGTCCGCCGCCGCATCGACGAGACCGGCGTGGTGGATCCGCAGATCGCGCGCCAGGGCAATGAGCGCATCGTCGTCCAGTTGCCCGGCGTCAGCGATCCGGACCGGATCAAGCAGTTGCTGGGCAAGACCGCGCACATGACGTTCCAGTTGGTGGACGAGCAGGCCAACCCGGCCTCCGGCGGCCCGCCGCCGCCCGGCGACGAATACCTGCCGATGCAGAACAACCCGAACCAGAAGATCGCGGTGCGCAAGCGGGTCGATGTGGACGGCGGCGACCTGACCAACGCCCGCGCCGGCACCAATCCCGAGACCGGCGAATGGGTGGTGAACTTCGAGTTCAACTCGGTCGGTGCACGACGCTTCGCGGACATCACCCGCGCCAACGTCAATCACCGGTTCGCCATCGTCCTGGACAACAAGGTCATTTCCGCCCCGGTGATCCGTGAGCCCATCACCGGCGGCCGCGGCCAGATATCCGGCAGCTTCACCGCCTCCTCGGCCAACGACCTGGCGGTGCTGCTGCGCGCCGGCGCCCTGCCCGCCCCCCTGTCCGTGGTCGAGGAACGCACCGTCGGGCCGGAACTGGGCGCCGACAGCATCCGCGCCGGCGCCATCTCGCTGGCGGTCGGCTTCGTGCTGGTGATCGCCTTCATGGCCTTTTTCTATGGCCTGTTCGGCTGGTTCGCGAATGTCTGCCTGCTGGTCAACCTGGTGCTGATGCTCGCCGTCATGTCGCTGCTGCAGGCCACCCTGACCCTGCCCGGCATGGCCGGCATCCTGCTGACGCTGGGCATGGCGGTGGACGCCAACATCCTGATCAACGAACGCGTGCGGGAAGAGCAACGCAACGGCCGACCACCGCTGTCGGCCCTGGAACACGGGTTCTCGCGCGCCTACAACACGATCTTCGACTCCAACGCCACCGCCTTCCTGGCGCACGTGATGCTGTTCGTGTTCGGCTCGGGCCCGGTCAAGGGATTTGCCGTAACGATTACCGTGGGCATCGCCACGTCGCTGTTCACCGCCTGGATGCTGACGCGCCTGCTGGTCTCGCGCTGGTACCAGGCCAACCGCCCCAAGCTGCTGCCGGTCTGACGCCCCATGTTCATCAAGCCTCGCCTGCGCATCGTCCCGGACGGCACCCGCATTCAGTTCATGAAGGGGCGGTTCATGGGGCTGATCGTATCAGCCATCCTGTCCACTGCCTCGATCGTCCTGTTCTTCCATCCCGGGCTGCACCTGGGAATCGACTTCTCCGGCGGCGTGGTGATGGAGGCCCGAACCCAGGGCCCCGCCAATTTCGAGAAGATCCGTGCGGCCCTGGCGGACGTGAACGTGCCGCCACAGGGGGTGCAGCGCTTCGGATCGCCGTCCGACGTGCTGATCCGCCTGGGCGCGCAGCCGTCCGAAAAGGAAACCCAGACCGAGATCAACGACGTCCGCGCCAGCCTGGAAAAGCATGTGCCGGGCATCACCATCATGCGGGCCGATGCGGTGGGCGCCTCGGTCAGCGCCGAACTGTTCCGGCACGGGCTGATGGCGCTGGGCATCAGCCTGCTGATGATCCTGGTCTATATCTGGTTCCGCTTCGAATGGCAGTTCGCCGTCGGTGCGGTGGTGACGCTGATATTGGACATCACCAAGGCGATCGGCTTCCTGGTGATCACCCGGTTGGATTTCGACCTGGTGATGGTCGCGGCGATCCTGACCATCCTGGGCTATTCCACCAACGACAAGGTGGTGGTGTACGACCGGGTGCGCGAGAATTTGCGCAAATACAAGACGATGCCGCTGCGGGACCTGATCGACCTGTCGATCAACGAAACACTGAACCGCACCCTGGGCACGTCCGTGACCGTGTTCCTGGCCAGCCTGCCGCTGGCGCTGTTCGGCGGCGAGTTCGATTTCGGGCTTCGCCTGGGTGATGCTGTTCGGCATCGTCGTGGGAACGTCGTCCTCGATCTTCATCGCGGCACCTATCCTGTTGTTCCTGGGCGAACATCGCCTGCGGCGGGAGGCGGCGGCCCCGTCCACGCCCACCGCACGCACATCACCGCCCGAAGGCAGTCCGCCGCCGTCTTCCGCCAAGCCGCCACCGGTGGCCGGACCGCCGCCGGCGGCCGAACCGCCGCCCGCGCCGCCCGCTTCCTCGGCCAAGTCGCCGCCTGCGAAGCCAAAGCAGTCGACGCGGCCGTCACGGCAGCGGTCGGGACGCGGCGGCAGGCCGGCGTCGCGGCGCTGAGAGCCCACAGCGAAAATTTGGCTCCTCTGTGCTGAATTCGAACGCGGTCCCTCCTGGTGAGAGTCACCGATCATACCCAGCACCACCGTGCATGCCCTCGAACAACACGTACCCCGTCGTGGTGAGTGCTCGCCCGCCGTAACGGGGCCGAACCAGTGACACCTTGGACACTACGGACTACTGACCGCTTGCTACGCGGCATCGACCGAGAGCCTCGGATCGGCAGCTTCCGAAACCAGCTCCTGGCCATGAAGGTCGCTTACGTCGCCAAGTACCGGCCGCGAAAAGGGCAACAACGAGGCCGAGGAGGCTCGCGCTGCCTGGCTCTGGAACCGGCGTGACATCGAACGTTTCCGTTACAGAATTTATAGACCCGGAGTGCTCCTGCATGCTTGTCTTAAGGCTTATTTCGTAATACGGGGCACCAAAGAGACTGACCGTTTCGGATGGCCTGCCGTTCAAAAGAGAGGCAGGACCGATCACCACCGATGTCATATTTTCTGCGATGACATCGACGCTTGTGGCCCCGCTACCAATCACCAGTACCAGGCCAGAAACTGCGACACCGACCCGCGTTACCGGCGTCGTAGAGGCGGTTACAGTGAACGTTACCGAAAGATCTTCAATGCCCTAACCAGATCAGTCTATTACATGATTTCCATTTGGACCGGTGATGACGATTCCGTCGTTTGTAGGCAAAGACTTTATTTCCGCAAGACCGCAATAGGGAGGATAGTAAGCCGAATTCCAATCCGTGATGGTTACTGTAAATTGACCGAAAGTGACCCCGTTGCCGGGCGTCAGCGTGGTCGATGTTGTCGCCGCGGCCGGCGAAACGGGCACTGTGCATAGAGCACAGCCGGAGACGAAACCTGGCAAACACGCCTTCATGGAACGCATTTCGCTTCTCCCCTGAAACCCGTATTCGAGGTCGCATGGGCGGAACAATTCCGACGGGTCACGCAACCCCGGAATGATTATCGTATACGCAATGACAAATTAACCAAAACGCTAATTCCGTGGCGCACCAAACCGGACCGTCTGTGCCCTGGAGCCAGAACCCGGGAGTCAAAGACCGCACCGCCCTGAAGCGTTCCTCGGCCGGCGAGCATGGCCGACAATCCGTGCAGGGACATGGCGGCTATCGACTGGCTACGATGGGTCGATCTTATCGGTGGGCCAGACGTCGGGACGTTGCCCGGGGGCCGCCCATTCTCCATACCACCTGCGCCCCGTCAGGTACCCGCGCCAGAAAACCCGGTTGAATGGCGCGGTCATGCGGCTGCCCTACGCCGCAACGCATGCCAGAATAGCATCCCCAACACCACGAACCCGGCCCACGCCCCACCCCACCATGCCCCCACTCGCCCGACCCGCGACCAGCCTCTCCGCCCTCGAAGCAGCCGTGGCGCGCGACCTGGACCTGCTCGGCCTTCCCCCGCGCAACTGGCCGGCCACAGTGCCCGGCCCCGACGGCCGGCCGCTGCTCGACGTGCTGGTGGTCGGCGCCGGGATGTGCGGCATCGCCGCGGCCACCGCCCTGCTGCACAAGGGCATCCGCAACCTGCTGGTGCTGGACCGAGCCCCGGAAGGCCGGGAGGGCCCATGGATGACGTATGCGCGCATGGGCACCCTGCGCTCCCCCAAGCACCTCCCCGGCCCCTGCGCCGGCATCCCCTCGCTGACCTTCCGCGCCTGGTATGAGGCGCAGCACGGCTCCGAGGGCTGGCAGGCGCTGTACAAGATCCCCAATGCGGACTGGCAGGACTACCTCACCTGGCTCAAGCACGTACTGGCGCTGCCGGTGCGCAACCAGGTCGCGGTCACGCGGCTGGATCCGCGGCCCGGCTGCCTGCGCGTCACCCTGGGTGACGGCGCGGTGCTGCACGCCCGGCGCGTGGTGCTGGCCACCGGGCGCGACGGCGTGGGCGGCCTTGCCGTGCCGGACTGTGTCGATCCCGCACTGTGGCCGGACCTGGCCGCCCACACCAACGAACCGATCGACTTCGCCGCCCTGCGCGGCCGCCGCATCGCCGTGCTCGGCGGCGGCGCCTCGGCCTGGGACAACGCCGCCACCGCGCTGGAGGCCGGCGCCGCACAGGCCGCGCTGTATGTGCGCCGGGCCGAGCTGCCGCAGGTCAACAAGGGACGCGGATCGGCCAATCCCGGCTTCTTCGGCGCCTGGGCGGCGCTGGACCCGGCCGACCGGTGGCAGATGCTGGTGTATATGCACGACCTGCAATCGCCGCCGCCGCATGAGACGGTGCATCGCGCCCTCGCCCTGCCCGGCTTTGCCATCCACCTCGCCACACCGGTGCTGGCGGCACGGCCGGCCGGCGGCGGGGTGGTGCTGGACCTGCCGGACCGCCAGGACCAGGCGGATTTCCTGATCGTCGGCACCGGATTCCGCATCGACCTGCACCACGAACCGTTGCTGGCGCCGCACGCCGACGCCATCGCCACGTGGGCCGACCGCTACACCCCGCCCCGCGACCTGGTCCGCCCGGAACTCGGCCGCTTCCCCTGGCTCGGGGACGGCTTCGAGCTGGAGGAACGCCACGCCGGCGCCTGCCCGCCGCTCACCCGCATCCACCTGTTCAACCACGGCGCAACCGCCAGCCTGGGCGCCGTCGCCTCCGACATCCCGGGCGTCAATGCGGGCGCCGAGCGCCTGGCGTCGCGCATGGCGGCGCACTTCTTCCGCGAGGACATACGGGCGGTGCGCGCCGGGCTGGAGGCGTTTGCCGAACCGGAACTGGAAGGGACGCCCTTCTTCACCCTCGATCAGCAGGGAACAGCCAGAGGCAGATGATGCCCGCCCACAGGGCCGTCAACAATCGCGCCCGCGCGTGATGGCGGCGCCCGTGTACCGGTCTGCGCCCGCCATGGCGTTGAGCGACCAATCGGAGGAAGACGCCACGCGGCCTTGGATGGCACCGGCCCGCCAGCCGCGACCTGGCTGATGACCGGCCAGGAAGGACATACCCGGACGCCTGACCAGGTCACGCCCCGGAGCGGACACGCGTCGGTCGGACGCCATGCCGGCCTATATGGGTCCGTTCTGCCGCCACCGATCCGTGCCCGCGCGCGACCGGCGCCATCGCTCCGGCACACCGAAGCACACGCTACGCCGCGGCCGGGGCCTGCCGCAGCGCATCCTCGATTGCCTGGCGCAGCGCATCGATCCGGTATGGCTTGCGCAGAAACGGCAGCCTGGCCGCGGCCAGACGCTGCGTCATGCCGCTGCCATAGCCGCTGGTCATGATCATCGGCACGCAGATCTGCCGCCGCGCCATCTCCTGCGCCAGGTCCAGGCCACTGCCGCCACCCGGCAGCAGCACGTCGGAAAACACGAGGTCCACCGCCTCCGCCCCGGTCAGCACCGCCAGTGCCGAGGCAACCGTGCCAACCCGCGTTCCGCTGTGGCCCATCTGCGTCAGCATATCCAGGACGATCGCCGCGACGCTGTCGTCGTCCTCCACCACCAGCACGTTCAGCCGGTCGCGCCGCTGCAGCACGGCTGTCGGGGCAGGTTCGGGTGCCGGCTCCGGCGCCGGGCGCTGCGAACGCGGCAACAGGAGACGCACGGTGGTTCCCTGGTTCGGCGCACTCTCCACCCAGGTGGCACCACCGGACTGCTTGACGAAGCCATACACCTGCGCCAGGCCCAGGCCCGTGCCCTTCCCATCGGTCTTGGTGGTGAAGAACGGCTCGAACACCTTGTCCAGCAGTTCCTTCGACATGCCGGTCCCGGTGTCGGCGACGCCGAACTCGACGTAGTCGCCCGGGGACAGTTCCAGCCGCTCGGCCTGTTGGCCCGCCAGCGCGACGTTGCGGGCGATCAGCGTCAACCGGCCGCCCTGCGGCATGGCGTCACGCGCATTCACCGCCAGGTTCAGCAGCGACAGTTCCAACGCCGCAACGTCCACCTCGACCGGCCAGACACGCGGGTCCATATCGGTATGCACCCGGATGTTCTCGCGCAGCCCGTGCGCCATCAGTTCGCGCAGGCTGTCCACGTGCTGCACCACATCCAGCCGCTCGGGACGCAGCGACTGCCGCCGGGCGAAGGCCAGAAGACGCTGCGTCAGGTGCGCGCCGCGCCAGGCAGCCTCCTCGGTGCGCCGCACAATACGGGCCCGGTGGTCCTCATTCTTCACCTGGCCCAGCAACTGCAGGCCGCTGATGATCACCGTCAGCAGATTGTTGAAATCGTGTGCGATGCCACCGGTCAGTTGGCCGACCGCCTCCAGCTTCTGCAGCTTGAACAGCTCGGCCTGCGCCTCGGCGCGTGCGGCCGCCTCCTGCTCGACCCGTCGCTGCAGGTCCGCATTGAGCGCGGCAAGCTCGACATTCACGCAGTCCAGTGCACTGGTACGCTGCACGACGCGCTGATCCAGCTCGGCGTTCGCCGCGAGCAGCGCGTCGTTCGCCTCCTGCAGCTCCTCGGCCAGCGTCGTCGTTTCTTCCAGCGATATGCGCAATTCCTCGGCTTCCGCGCCCGTCTCGTTGCGCGCTTTGTCCGCCGCTTCGGCAAGCGCGCTCAGCGTTCTTTCGCGTGCGCGCTGCACCTCGGCCTCAGCGTGTTCGCGCGCAGCGCGGTATCCGGCGACCGCACGCACGAGTTCGTTGCGTTCGGCCGACAGGGCGCTGATCTCGCCATGCGCGTCTTCCAGCGCAACCTGCGCCTGTTCCAACTCCTGACGCAGGCGCGCAATCTCACGCGAGGACAACTCTTTCGGACTATCCGGTCCAGCCATATGTTCCCGATATCTGAATCTGAATCCTCGATCGCATCAGCTACGTTAACATCAACGCGATCCCGGCGAAACGACACGAGTTCCGTGAATTCGGAACGCAAGCAACTTCGGAGACGACATGATCGGTCGGGATATTGTGGTGATCGGTGGGTCGGCAGGCGGAATGGATGCGCTGCGGCGCATCTGCGCCAACCTGCCTGAGCGGTTTCCGGCCGCCATTTTCGTCGTGCTGCATGTGCATCGTTCCCGGCCCAGTGCGTTGGCGGACATACTGGACCGTGCCGGTCCCCTGCCGGCCCGGTCCGCTGTCGATGGCGATCCGATTCAGCGCGGGACCATTACGGTTGCGCCACCCGACAGGCATCTGCTGCTGCGTCCCGGTCATGTCGTGCTGCGCCGCGGACCGTACGAGAACCGCAGCCGCCCGGCGATCAATCCGCTGTTCCGGTCAGCCGCCGTGGCCTTCCGGTCCCGGGTTGTCGCCGTGGTGCTGAGCGGGGTGCTGGACGACGGGTCCGACGGGCTCGTGGCCGTGAAGGCCTGTGGCGGAATCTGCATGGTGCAACATCCGGAAGATGCGGTCTGGCCGGAAATGCCACGCAACGCGCTGCGGCAGGACCACGTGGACCATAGCCTGCCGGCCCGGGAAATTCCGGCACAGCTCTCCCGACTGGTGGCGGAGCCGCCCGGTCCCATGCCAATGATCCCACGCAACATCATCATGGAAAACCGCATCGCCGCGCAGGAAGCGCCACCCCCGCGCGAACAGACTTCGATCGGCACACCGAGCCGGTTGACCTGTCCGCATTGCGGCGGTGTCCTGAACGAAATCCACGCGGCTGGATCCACCCGATTCCGCTGCCAGATTGGCCACGCTTTCACGCCCGAGGATTTGGCGGCAGCCCAGCACGACGAGCTGGAGCGTGCCCTGGAAAGTGCGCTCCGCATGCATCACGATCGGGCCACGCTGTTCCGTCGTATGCGGACCAGCGCCGAGGCCGATGCCCGGGCACACGCCACGGCGCACTGGAAGGCAAGAGCCACGGAATCGGAACGCGCCGCAGACGCCATCCGGCATGCACTGGCGGTGCTGCGCGGCACGATGGAGACCGAAGACGCGGCATGTTAGTGAGCTGATGCCAACGGATCGATGCGGCAGACAAAGCTTATGACGTCGTGGCGGGCGAAGGCCCGCATCCACGGCTTCACCGTGCGCAAAGCATCGTTTTGAATTCGGTGCCGTAAGCTCCCGTCGCAGCGGGTGCACGATGCGGTCGTGAATGGCGGGGGCTGCACCTGCAACGACATGGTGCGGACGTGGTATGGTGCGTCAGTTAGCCGTCACCGAAGCGGGATTGGATGACAGCCACCGGCACCGGCCAGGACAGTGCAAGCCCCGCACCGGAGCTCCATCCGTCGGTATCGGAACACCAGCGTTCGGCTGCGAAACGCCGCGCCCCAGCCGCGCTTGAACCCGGTGGCAATGTCAGCGGCTGGCGGTGATCGTGTGCGGGCGCTTCAGTGCCGCGACGATATCGCGCGCCAGGGCACGGGCGATGCAGGCGTAGCCGCGGTCGTTATGGTGCAGCCGATCGGTGCTGATGAATTCTGCCGCCGGCGCGCCTTCCTGCTGCCAGGCCTCCATCAACGCCGCGCGCGAGAACAGGCCGGCGCGGGTCCGCGCCGCGACCTGGCCCAGCACATGGTCCAGCGCGACACCGTCCGGCGTGGCGTCAACCCGGGGACAGTGCTGGTTGTCCATCAGCACCACATCGATCCCGGCGGTCTGCAGGCGGTGCACGCCCTCGGTGACCGCACGGCGGAAGCGCTCCGGATCGGCATGGCGCAGCGCCCCGTTGGCGCCCACCTGCCAGACGACCGCCTGCGGGTGCACGGCGATCACATCCGCGGTCAACCGGGCGAGTTCGTCCAGCGCGTCCTGTCCGCCGATGCCACGGTTGAGTACGGCAATGTGCACAGCCGGCATGGCCCGTGACAGGCTGGCCTGCAACACGGCCGGATAGCTATGGCCAGGATCGGAGGCCATCACCCCCTCGGTGGACGACGAGCCGAGCGCGACGATCACGGCTGACCGCCCTTCGGCCAGGGCGGCCTGCAGATGCGGCAGATGCAGCCGGACCGGAGGCGCCGCGGGACACGCGACCTCGGCACGCGCGGGCGCGGGGACAGCGAAACCGCACATTACGGCGACCGCGCTCAACAGCCGCCCCAGACGCGACAGGGACAAAATCGTGGACATTGCCCAATTAGAAGCAACCAATCCCGAATTGTCCAGAGACAGCAACCGCTGTCACGTTCGGGTCCATCTGACCGGCCGGGCCGACGCAGCCAAACGTCAGCGCGGGCGGTCGCCGGCCAGCGTGATGCGGTGCATCACGCGCTTCTGCCCATGGTAATCGTTCACCGCGTAGTGCTGGGCGCACCGGTTGTCCCAGATGGCCAGCGAGCCGGGCCGCCAGCGGAAGCGGCAGGTGAACTCCGGCCGGATCTGATGGCGGAACAGGTAGGACAGCAGCGGCGCGCTCTCCTCCTCGGCCAGACCGGCCAGGCCCACGGTGTGCGCGACATTGACATACAGCGCCTTGCGGCCGGTTTCCGGATGCGTGCGCACCACCGGATGTTCCGCCCGCAGAATTTTGCGTGCCTCGGCCGTGCCGTCGGAGCGGATACGGTCCTCCCGGGTGCGACTGGCATCGGCCTTGAGGGAGCTGGAAATGCCCGACAGCCCGTCGAGCACGCGCTGCATGCCCTCGGACAAGGCTTCGTAGGCAAGGTACTGATTGGCGAAGATGGTATCGCCGCCGAATTCCGGCACCTCCCGCGCGGCCAGCAGCGTGGCCATCGGCGGTTGCTCCAGATAGGTGGTGTCGGAATGCCAGACGCCGCCGAAGTTGATGGATTCGTTCGGCAGCTTGGCGACGGCGATGATCTCGGGATAGCCCTCGATACCCTTGACGAACGGGTATTCGACGGGCGTGCCGAAGCGGCGGGCCAGTGCGAGGAAACGGTCGGGCGGCAGGTCCTGGTCGCGGAAGAAGATCACCAGGTGGTTCAGCAGCGCCTGGCGCAGCGCGGCGACGGTGGCGTCGTCCAGGTCGCGCGAGAGGTCGATGCCGTGGATTTCGGCACCGATGCTGCCGGCGACCGGATGGATCTCGAGGGCGGTGTTGCGCATGGCCGTTCTGTTCCCGCGAAAGCGCGTGCATGAAGCGCAAGCGTAACACGGGGCCGGCCGGCTGACACGATGGCCGCCCTGCTCCGTCGGACGCGGGCCACCGCCGTGTCCGCGGTGGGATCGCAGGATGGCGATGCGGCTGTCCACGCCGGTCCGGGCGGGCGGCGAATCACGGCGTCCCCCGTGCGGTGATCGGCTCCGCTACGACGGCGAAGCCCGCAGCAGCGAAGCCCGCAGCAGGCGGTTACGGCGTCTGCCGTGGCAGACCACCACATACAGCGCCAACATGCCGCAGTCACCACCACATCTGGTCAGGGAGCGTTGCATGGGAGCCGATATCGCCGCCCGCCGGGCCGCCAGGGCAAAGCGCCGCAAGGCGATCGTGGCGGAGAAGCGCAAGGCCGATCAGTTCGCCAACTCCCGGTCCGGGCGGATCAGGTCCGCGGCCGAACCGATCGGCCCGGTGAAGCCCAGCTACGCGCGCAAGCTGCTGCATGACCTGGTGCGCTGGAGCGCCGACCACGGCGTGCGTCCGCACCAGGATTATGCCGTCGTCGAACGTCTCTTCGGCTCTGTACGCGCCCAGGACTGCATGGAAACATTCCGGTTCGGCTTCGAAGGCAAGCCACTGCTGGTGCCCGGCCCGGACGACACGCCGGCCAACCTGCGGGAGCGGATGCTCAGCCCGTCCTCCGCAATGGCGCAGGCGCAGCCGGACGGACCGCCGGCACTGGAAGGCGTCGCGGAATAGCGGGCCGGCCGCGGACACAGGGGGGCACGGCGCACAGTCGGCACGGCGCACAGGCGGCACGGCGCGCACACGGCGGCACGGCGCGCACAGGCGGCACAGCGGGCAAAGGCGGCACAGCGGGCACAGGCGGAACGACCGCCCGCTCGGCCTTGGAAACCGCCCGGTCTTGCGGTTTGCTCCCGAGATGCGACGCGTGGTGCTGGACAGCGAGACCGACTGGAACGGCTGGCGCAAGGCCACCCGGGCCCTGGTATTGGCCGGCGTGGAGCCCGACCAGGTGCGCTGGTCGGTCCGCGCGAAACCCGAGGACGGTTCGGACGACCTGCCGGAGGGCAATGGCGGGTTCAACGTCTCCCGCTCGCTGGTGACGATGGCAGGGCTGGCGATCCAGGCGCGCGATCCGGACCGCTTCGGCCTGCTGTATCGCCTGGTGTGGCGTGCCAATGCCGGGCAGAAGCTCGACCACGACGACGCCGAGCTGCGCCGCGCCCAGGGACTGGCCTTCGCGGTGCGGGCGGAAGCGCACAAGATGCGCACCAACCTGCGCTTCCTGCCGGTCGGGGAAGACGGCTACCTGGGCTGGTACGCGCCGGCCCATTTTGTGCTGGAGGCAAACGCTCAGCTTCTGGTCCGGCGTTTCCCGCAGCAACGGTTCGCGATCCTGACACCGGATGGCAGCGCGCTGTGGGATGGCGCCGAACTGCGCTTCGGTCCCGGGGTTGCGCCGGTGCAGGACGACGCCGCGCTGGCGGCCTGGTGGGACAAGCATCACGCGAAACTATGGCGCGAGTCGCACCCCGGCACCTCGGTCCCCGAAGCCGAATCCCTCCACGAATCCCCCCGTCCCCCGGACCGCCCGCCACTGGGCCCCGTCGTGCTGCCGCAGCACGCCGACGCAGCGCTGCTGGAGGCAACCCACGAAGCGGGCGACTGCAAGCGCTGCCATCTCTACGAACCGGCCACCCAGACCGTGTTCGGCGAAGGCCCCGCGCACGCCCGGGCGATGTTCATCGGCGAACAGCCCGGCGACCAGGAAGACGTGATTGGCCGCCCCTTCGTCGGCCCCGCCGGCCAGTTGCTGGACCGCGCGCTGGAGGAGGCCGGCATCGACCGGCGCATGGTCTATGTCACCAACGCGGTGAAGCACTTCAAATTCACCCCGCGCGGCAAGCGCCGCATCCACCAGCCGCCCGATGCCGCCGAGATTTCCGCCTGCCGCTTCTGGCTGGACGTGGAACGGGTGCGGCTGCAGCCGGGCCTGCTGGTGCTGATGGGCGCCAGCGCGGCCCGCGCGGTGCTGAACCGGCAGGTTACGATCACCCGGGAACGTGGGCGGCCGATCAAAATGGAGGACGGGCACACGGCGTTCGTGACGGTGCATCCGTCCTATCTGCTGCGCATCCCGGACGCCGATGCCAAGACCCGCGAATACCGCGCCTTCGTGCGCGACCTGGAGGCGGTGCGGAAGCTGGTTGAGACTTTGTGAGACGGCCCGGCAGCAGCGACGCAGACGGATGAGGCTGTCCCCGCGGCCACATTGCCATTCACCGACGCCAGCCCCCGCGAACCGCGACCCGCGAAGCCGCGCACGCGCTGCCGTAGCCGACAAAGATCCGCGTCCCGGTCTGCAATCCGCGAAAGCGACTCATGAGCGCTGACGATGACGAACCGCCGCCGGTATCTCCGCGACGCCTGCTGGTTGCGCTGCTGGCATTTGCCCTGGCGATCGCAGTGACGCTGTTGCTGGTACGCCGGCTGCAGCAGGCTGCGCGAATCCAGGACTGCGTGGCCGCCGGGCGCACCAATTGCGCACCGATCGAGAACTCCCGCCCGGTAGCGGCGAAGCTTGCGATCGAACCCGCCGGACGGGGCGGCGGCAGCCAATTTCAATCGCGTGTTGCCGGTGATACGCTGCGCGCATCCACGGAATTGAGCGGGAGACGACAGATGCCGAACCAGAAACTGGTAGATCTCTGGGAGGAACACTGCCGTTACGAGTTCGACACCCGGGACGTCGATGCGACCATGGCCACGATGGTGTCAGAACCGTACGTCAACCATATACCCACCATGACCGGGGGCGTCGGACACGACCAGCTCAAGCGCTTCTACAAGTATCACTTCATCGGTGTGAATCCGCCGGACTTCCAGCTTACCCCGGTCAGCCGGACGGTCGGCGAGGATCAACTCGTGGACGAGTTCATCATCGACTTCACGCACACGTCGGAAATCGACTGGATGCTGCCCGGCGTCGCCCCGACCGGACGCAAGGTCAGCGTTCCGGCGATTGCGGTGGTGCGGTTCCGGGACGGCAAGCTGGTGCACGAGCATATTTATTGGGACCAAGCGTCGGTGCTGGTGCAGATCGGCAAGCTGGACCCAACGGGGCTGCCGGTCGCGGGGGCCGAAACGGCCCGCAAGGTTGTGGACAACGCCCTGCCAAGCAATACGCTGATGCAAGCGTGGGAAAAGTCCGAGGGCAAGCCGATCTCGTAACAGCAACCGGCACAGGGCTCGGCTCGAGCGGCCCGCCCTTGGCGTCAGGGGCGGCGGAGCGCCCCGGTCCTCCAGTACCGCCTCAATTATCTTGCGGACCGCAACCGGCGGAACCAACCATGCCGTGGCGGGCCTGCGCTCGCCACGGCATGGTACGTTGCACTGGCGGCCATTCCTGCCATGACCAGAGAGGGATTGGATTACAGCCCCCTTCGCCAACCATGACGTGCCACGTACCGCAGACCGCAAGCGCATGACTTTGCGCGTATCGCCCCCGCGGCCTTCGCCCGCCACGACGGTTGCAGGACGCCCAAGGGTCAACGGTTACACGGGTTGACGTTGGCCGTCCTGGCTCTGTTTCGCCGCAAGCCCTCGTGGACTCACGCCAATCGCGCCCGCAGCACCGCTGACA
Source organism: uncultured Alphaproteobacteria bacterium (assembly GCA_963721065.1). Lineage (GTDB taxonomy): Bacteria > Pseudomonadota > Alphaproteobacteria > Acetobacterales > Acetobacteraceae > CAWBLP01. The sequence continues at coordinate 1,222,540 of CAVRHO010000001.1, read as the reverse complement.
TCCGCTCCGCGGCAATCACGATCACGAAGGTGATCAACAGCAGCAACGACACCGTGGGATAGTCGAACAGGTTCATCGCCGTCAGCAGTTGGAACCCGATGCCGCCGGCCCCGACGAAGCCCAGCACCAGCGATGACCGGATGTTCTCGTCCAGCCGGTACAGCGCGATCCCCAGCAACGCCGGCAGCACCGTCGGCACCACGCCATGCGTGAACACCTGCATGCGGTTCGCACCGGTCAGCGCCAGGGCATCGATCGGCGCCATGTCCATGTTCTCGATCGTCTCCGCGAACAGCCGCCCCAGCATGCCGATCGAGTGCACCGCCAGCGCCAGCCCGCCCGGAAACGGCCCCAGCCCCACCGCGGTGACGAACAGCAGCGCCCACACCAGGTCCGGCACCGCGCGCGCCACGGCGATGATTGCCCGTGAAACGGAATACACCACGCGCGACGGCGACACGTTGCCCGCCGCCAGCACCGCCAGCGGCGTCGCCAGGCACACGCCTGCGATGGTGCCGAACAGCGCGATATCGACAGTCTCCAGCGTCGGCCACAGCATATCCGGCAGCCGCGAGAAATCCGGCGGCATGGCGCGACGGATCAGGTCGGCCATGCCGTGAACCCCGCTGACCAGGTCCTGCGGCCGCGCCTGCACCACGATCAGCGCCTGCACCACGATGGCCATGCCCAGCACCGCGACGACGGTGCGCAACGCGATGCCCACCGCGCCACCCCAGGAACGGGTCGGCAGACCACCCTGCAAGACTTCGTCGCTCATGCGGCCTCGGCGAGATACAGGCGGTGCACCTGCTCACGCGACAGGCCGCCGCGCGGCTGATCGAACGCGGCGCGGCCGTCGCGCATGCCCACCACGCGGTCGGCGTAGTCGAACGCCAGGTCCACCTGGTGCAGCACGCACAGCACCGCCAGGCCCTCACTGTGCGCCAGGCGACGCAACAGGCGCATGATGCCGTCCGCCGCCTCGGGATCCAGGCTGGCCACCGGCTCATCCGCCAGCAACAGTCGAGGCCGCTGCGCCAGGGCCCGGGCGATTGCCACGCGCTGCGCCTGGCCGCCGGACAGTGTGCCGGCCCGCTGCGCCGCCAGATGCACCAGCCCGACCTGGCGCAGGTGGTCGGGGGCCCGGCGCACTTCCTCGGCCGGAAGCCCGCCCAGCGCGGTCCACCAGGTCTGGTGCCGGCCCAGCGCGCCCGACGCGACATTGGCGAGCACGCTGGAGCGGCGGATAAGATTGGCCTGCTGCCAGACCATCGCGATATCCAGCCGCGCCCGCCGCAGCGCATCGCCGGCCAGTTGCGTCAACTCCGAATCCCCCAGCCACACCTCACCCGCGCTCGGCGTCAACCCGCGGGTGATGCAGCGCAGCAGCGTGGTCTTGCCGCAGCCGTTGCCGCCGAGCACCACCACCAGCTCGCCGGCGTGCACGTCCATGGTCAGGTCGGACAGTGCACGCTTGCCGTTCGGGTAGGCCAGCGACAGGCCGCGCATTGCCAGCAACGGCCGCATGCCGTCAGCTCATCTTCGACAGGTCGATATTCAGCGTCTTCACCAGGTCGCGGATCTGGTCGTACGCCTTGTCGGTCTGCGGCACGAAGTGGTCGCCGCCCATGCCCATGATCTTGCGGTCCTTCGCCGGCAGCGTGGTCAGGTCCAGCGTCTGCAGCACGTGGGTCACACGGGCCTTGAACGCCGGCGGCAGGTCGCCGCGCACGGTGATCGGGTCGGTCGGGATCGGGTTGGACTTCCACAGGAACACGAAGGTGCCGGGCTTGTATTCGCCGCGCTGCGTGGCGGACTGCAACTGCTCGCTGTTCAGTTCGCCCGCATCGACCTTGTGGTGGAACAGCGCCTCGAAGGAGGCGGTGTGGCTGCCGGCATAGATCGCCTTGATATCCTTCGCCGGATTCAGCCCCGCCTTGCGCAGACCGTAGGCCGGGAAGAGATGGCCGGAGGTCGAGGCCGGGTCGGAGAAGGCAAAGGAATGGCCCTTGATGTCGGCCACCGTTTTGATGCCGGAACCCGGGTAGGTGACGATGCTGGCCCAGTAGCTGGAGGGCTTGCCGTCCTTGTCGCCGAACGCCGCCACAGCCTCGGCCTTCGCCACCTGGTGCGCCAGCACGTAGCCGAGGGGGCCGAATTCGGCGATCTCCAGCTTGCCGTTCCGCATCGCCTCGATTTCGGCGTTGTAGTTGGTGGTGACATACACCTTCACCTGGCAGCCCAACTTGTCGCCGATCGCCTTGGCGATGTGGCTGTAGATCGGCACCAGCTTGGCGGAGGTGTCGTACGGCTCCACACCCATGCGCACCACGCCGTCGTTCGGGCAGTCGGATGCGGCCATCGCGGGCGCGACAAGGCCGATCACCGCCGCGGCGGCGAGTGCAAGCATGCTCTTCATGGTCTGCTCCAGCTCTCTCTTGGCTGGAGGGCGGGGTAGCAGCGGCATGCTGCGAGGCGATTGCGGTGCGGTGAAGCTTTGGTGACGGGGGCGTCACCAGGCGGGCCGGCGTGCGTTCCGCAGGGGTTGGGGCCGTGCGGAGAGGTACTGCTCTTTCGGGTCGTGGTCGGCCATCTACCCGCGAAAGGGCATGTTCGGGATCATCCCGACCCGATCGTTCCGGTGTCGATGGCCGGGTCAGGCACGGCCATGACACGAGGGACCCGGCCATGACACGGGATGACACGAGGGACCGGGTCAGGACATGAAAAGGCAGGACAAGAAATCGCAGCTTTCGCCTACCCCGCGATGCGCGAGAGGGCGTCCTCCGGGGACAGCTCGACCCGCTCGCCGGTGGCGCGGCGCTTCAGTTCCACCTTGCCGGCGGCGGCACCGCGGGGGCCGACGACGATCTGCCACGGATGGCCCATCAGGTCGGCATCGGCGAACTTCACGCCGGCGCGGTCCTCGCGATCGTCGTACAGCGCCTGCCGGCCCAGCTTCGCGTACAGGTCCTCGCACAGCCGGTCGCACGCCGGGTCGCCGCTCTTCAGGTTCAGGATCGCCGCGGCGAAGGGCGCGATGCTGTCGGGCCAGATGATGCCGGCGTCGTCGTGGCCGGCCTCGATCACCGCGCCGACCAGGCGGGAGACGCCGATGCCGTAGCTGCCCATTTCCGGATACACCGGCTTGCCGTCCGGGCCCGCAACCGTACAGTTCATCGACCGCGAGTATTTGGTACCGAAATAGAAGATGTGGCCCACCTCGATGCCGCGGCCCTCACGCCGGCGCTCGGGCGCCACCTTTTCCCACGCCGTCGGCACGTGCTTCTCGTCGGTGGCCGCATAGTGCGTGGTCATCTGCTCGAAGAAGCGGTGCAGGTCGCCCGCGTCGCTGTGGCTGAAGCCACCGGCGCCGCTGGACAGGTAGTCGATCTCCTCGAAGGCGGCGTCGAAATACACCTGGCTCTCGCCGGTGGGGGCCAGGATGATGAACTCGTGGCTGAGCTCGCCGCCGATCGGGCCGCTTTCGGCCTCCATCGGGATCGCCTTCAGGCCCAGGCGCTGGAAGGTACGCATATAGGCCAGCATCATCTTGCGGTAGCTGACCACCGCGCCGGCGTAGTCCATATCGAAGGAATACGCGTCCTTCATCAGGAACTCCCGCCCGCGCATCACGCCGAAGCGGGGCCGCACCTCGTCGCGGAACTTCCACTGGATGTGGTAGAGGATCTGCGGCACCTCGCGGTACGACTTCACCGACTGGCGGAACAGGTCGGTGATCATCTCCTCATTGGTCGGGCCGTACAGCATGTCGCGGTCATGCCGGTCGCGGATGCGCAGCATCTCCTTGCCGTAATCCTCATACCGCCCGCTCTCCTTCCACAACTCGGCCGGCTGGATGGTCGGCATCAGCACTTCCTGGGCGCCGGCGGCGTCCTGCTCCTCGCGCACGATGCGCTCGATGTTCTGCAATACGCGCAGACCCAGCGGCAGCCAGGCATAGATGCCGGCCGAGGTCTGCCGCACCAGCCCGGCACGCAGCATCAGCCGGTGGGAGGCGATCTGCGCCTCGGCGGGGGTCTCCTTGAGCGTGGGAATGAAGCTGCGGGAAAGGCGCATGATCGATGGTCCGTCCGTTTGTCAGGCGGACCCTAACGACAGGCGGCGTCACTTGCCAGATGGCATGCCGCGTTCCCCAGGACGGAAACTATTGTGCGCCGCACAACGGCAAGCCCACAATAAAATTACCGTCAGCAGCAGAAATTGGAACAAAGACACGTGACTTCGGTGAACCAACCCGCTAACAATGAGGCACGGCCTACGCAATGGCGACGGACTGGGGCCAGGTTTGGGGAGGAAACGTAGTCACACGGCAGGGTTGAGGAGTAATCCTCCCCTCGCCGTAGTGATGTGCGTTTCCAAAAGAAAGCAGCGGCTGAACAATCAGCCAGGATTTAGTCTTCCGGCGCGGCGAAATAGCCGTGCCGGAAGCTTATCCAATCGCTGGTGATCAGCAGATAGGCACCGCACCACACCAACAGGGCCACCAGCGTGGTGGCGATCACCTTGCGCAACATGCGCGGGGCCTGGGGTGCGCCGCGCCAGCCGGTCTGCGGATCGGCGCCCTCGGCTGGCCGTGTGCCGACAGGCAGCACCGCGAACAGCACGGTCCACCAGATCAGCACATACAAAACCACGCCGGTAAACCAGTTCATGCCGGGAGATCACTTATCGGGTGCGAAACTGTACTTTGAATTGTAGGCCTGTTCGAGGCCCCACGCCAGCCAGCCACCGCATTGCCGGCGGACAACCTGCACGCATGGCGTGTCCGGCGCTGCGGGACCAGACAGGTCGATCGCCTTCCCTCCCTCCCCTCCTCTCTCTCCTCTCCTCTCCCGGACAGGTGTCCGCATGGGTCGTACCCGGGCATCCGGGACAACCCCCGATGGACGCGAGCCCGCTGATCCATGGGGCTTGACGGGCCGGCCATCGCGGCACACGGGCGGGCGCCCGATTGGCCAAATGCCGTAGCGCCGGCGGTCATCCCGTCCAGGGAGCCACCTGTGGCTTTGTACAGCACCGCGGCCGCCCTGCATGGCGCCGGCCGCGGCACCAACGCAGAGACTTACCCGGCCGGGATCATGCGACCCAGGGGACGGCCGGCGAACAGGTGCACATGAAAATGCGGCACCTCCTGCCCGCTATCCGCACCCATGTTGGCGAGCAGCCGGTACCCGTCGGTTTCCAGCCCCAGTTGCTTCGCCACCGTGCCCACAGCGCGCATGAAGCCGGCGATCTCCTCGGCGGGAGCGGTGGCGCTGAAATCGGCGAAGGAGCAGTACTTGCCCTTCGGAATCACCAGCACGTGCACCGGCGCCTGTGGGGCGATGTCATGGAACGCCAGCGCCCACGGGTCCTCATAGACCTGCTTGCAGGGAATCTCCTTGCGCAGGATGCGGGCGAAGATGTTGCTGTCGTCGTAGGGCGGCTGGCCGCTCACCGGCATGGCGTGGGTCTCCTGGCTGAACGTTCAGGGGATTTTCGTCGTCCCCACGCCGAAGACAACCGGCAATTCCTTCGCACGCGACGCCTTTTCGGCGATGCCGCTGATCCCTTCCCGCCGCTTCAACTCGTCCCACACCGCCTCGGGCGTCACGCCGGAGGCCACCCACAGCACGATCAGGTGGTAGAGCACGTCGGCGCTCTCGGCCACCACGCCGTCATGGTTGCCGGCAACGCCTTCGATCAGGCACTCCACCGCTTCCTCGCCGAATTTCTGCGCCACCTTCGACGGACCGCGCGACAGCAGCCGGGCGGAGTGGCTCACCGCCGGATCGGCATCGCGGCGGCTGAGCACCACCGCATACAGACGGTCCAGGACCGCCGCGGCGGGGCCAATGGTCAGCGGCGGCAGCGGACGCGGCGGCTCCTTCGGGGCCGGCACGGCGGGCTTGGCGGGCTTGGCCGGCTTGGCGGGCTTCGCCTTCTTCGGCTTCAGCGTCTTCTTCGCCCGCACGATCCGCGGGTCGCGTACGGACACCGCGCGCTTCTTGGTTGACTTCGCCATGGCCGCCTCAGGCCGCCTGACGCGACAGACGCACCGGCAGGCCGGCCGCAGCCAGCGCCGCTTTCACCTGCGCGATGGTGAAGGTGCCGAAATGAAAGACGCTGGCCGCCAGCAACCCGGTGGCGCCGGCCTGCGCGCCTTCGACGAAATGATGCAGCGTGCCGACTCCGCCCGAGGCGATCACCGGCACCCGCACCGCCGCACAGGCCGCCCGCAGCAGCGCCAGGTCGAAGCCCTGGCCGGTGCCGTCGCGGTCCATGCTGGTCAGCAGGATCTCGCCGGCACCCAGCTCCGCCATCTGCCGGCACCAGGCGATCGCGTCGATGCCGGTGGGGCGGCGCCCGCCATGAGTGAACACCTCCCACCGGCCAGGCCCGGCCTGCTTGGCATCCACCGCCACCACCACGCACTGGCTGCCGAATTTCTGCGCCGCCTCGCGCACCAGCTCGGGCCGGGCGACCGCGGCGGAGTTGATGCTGCATTTGTCGGTGCCGGCCAGCAGCAGGCGGCGCATGTCCTCGATCGAGCGGATGCCGCCGCCCACGGTCAGCGGCAGGAACACGCGCGCGGCGGTACGCGACACCACGTCCAGGATGGTGTCGCGGTTCTCGTGGCTGGCAGTGATGTCGAGGAACGTCAGCTCATCGGCGCCGGCGGCGTCATAGACGGCCGCCTGCTCCACCGGATCGCCGGCGTCGCGCAGGGAGACGAAGTTGACCCCTTTGACGACCCGACCGTCCTTTACGTCCAGGCAGGGAATGACTTGCAATTTCAGCATGACCGCACTCTTAGACCCGTGCGCCGTGACCGTGGCAAGGGCTTTGCCTCAGGTCTTCGGCAGGGGGGCGCCGTCAGCATGGATGAGTCCGATACTTGTCCGGATCGTGCACGGCCCGCCTGGATGACCGGCCGCGCGCCACCCTGCCGGCAGGCAGGCCGGCAGACTCAAGAATGCGTTCAACATAGGTCCGGCCGAGGGAGGTCGTGTGAACCGCTGGATCGGTCAGCGCCTGCGGGTCGAACTCCAGCCGGACCAGTCCGCACTCCTCCAGCCGAACCAAAGCCCGGTTCATGCCCCGCCTGGACCCGTGCAACACGCGCAACAGGGTGGATGTCGTCTGCACGGCGGTCGCGTCCAGGTAGCAGGCGAGGAGAGCACCCAACTGGCGCACCGACAGGTCGGGCCCGTCGCCGCTGACCATGCCGACAACCATGTCGCGCAACATGGCGACGAACCGGTCCGCCTCGCGATCTTCGGCGGTGACCACCACCGGGAGGTCGTCCGAGGACGTGCTCATCACGCCTTACTCCCCTCGACAGGGGCCGTCACCGTCCGAATCGAAGCACGGGCCGACCGGTGAGCTTGCACCGGCCGGCCTGGCCGGTCCCGGCGCTGACGACGAGCCGAGGAATGGGTGACGAAGAGGGGAATTTGCGACTGCATCTGAAACATCCCGTCAGATCAGATCCGCACCGCCTCCGCGGAAGATCACCCGGCGGCACGGTGAAGGTGATTGCGACCAAGCAAATCGCTTGCCATCAGTTGCCACGCGGGGATGCCGGGAGTCCGGGCCAAGGTGCGGCTCTATCCTTGTCGGCGGTCATACAGTCGTCGGGACTTGCCTGCCGTCATGCAGCCCGTCGGGCCACCCCAAGCCCGGACATGACCCCACGCCCGGACATGACCCCACGCCCGGACATGACCCAGCGGAAATGGAAGAGCGGCGTCGGAACGATGCAGGCGCCGCATCAGACTTCATGTTCTGGCGGTGGAATACTGGCGTCCAGGCGGCGGGCCGCGAACCGGCCACGCCACGACGCCTCTCTGCCACGCCACAACGCCTCTCTGCCACGACGTTTCCGCGAAATTACGGTCTCGCCTGGTGCCGGGTCGTTACAGTTGGGCCCACCGATTGTAACAAATCAGTTGTAAGCGGCATCATGGCGGCCAGGCAACGGCTCGTTGCGCGGCATTTCCCCGGCTTTCGCATGCGATCACGTATGCGGGGGAACAGGAAAGGCCTGTACAATCCCGTTCCTGATCGGACCTCAGCTGGAACCGCGCGCTGCAAAGCGAGGCCGACCAGCGCCCCATCCGCCCGGGTGGCGATCATCCCGGCGGACCGACAATCACGGCATCGCGGCGCCGGTGGTCCCGCAGCCGCTATTCCCGGATCCGAGCCAGCGTCGCCGAGGTGGAATGCCCCGGCAGCAGATCCCCCAACAGAACGCTGCCCCCCCAGGTCTGCACCTGCTCGGCGCCGACCACCTCGTCCAGCGCGTAGTCGGCGCCCTTGACCAGCAGGTCGGGACGCAGTTCCTCGATCAGGGCCGCCGGCGTGTCCTCCTCGAATACGCAGACCAGATCGACACTTGCCAGGCTGGCGAGCACGGCGGCGCGCGCGGCGGCGGGCTGCACCGGGCGCGGCGCCCCCTTCAGTCGGCGCACGCTGGCGTCCGAGTTCAGCCCCACAACCAGCCGGTCGCAGGCGGCACGCGCCTGTTCCAGCAGGTGCACATGGCCGGGATGCAGCAGGTCGAAGCAGCCGTTGGTGAAGCCGATGCGCCAGCCGCGATGACGCCAGCGTTCCACCTGCTCGACCGCAGCCTCACGGGAGACGATCTTGCGCAGCGCGCTGCCCTGGGGGGACAGTGCCGCCATCAGGTCCGGTTCGCGCGCGACGGCGGTGCCCACCTTGCCGACCACCACGCCGGCCGAGAGGTTGGCCAACCGCACCGACGTGTCCAGGTCCAGCCGGGCGGCGAGGCCCGCGGCGAGCGTGGCCAAGGCGGTGTCACCGGCGCCGGAGACGTCGAATACCTCGGCGGCCTCGGCCGGAAAGTGACGGGCGCCGGACTTGTCCACCGCCGTCATGCCGCCATTGCCCAGCGTCACCACCACGGCACCGAAGCCATGCCGGGTGCGCAACGCCTCGGCCGCGGCGATCACCGCCGCCTCACTGTCCACCGGCATCAGGGTCGCGGCGGCAAGTTCCCGCCGATTCGGCATGATGACATCGGCGCCGGCATAGCGCGTGTAGTCCGATCCACGGGGATCGACGATGGTCATGCGGCCGGCCTGACGCGCCATGTCGATCAGCCGGGCCGGCACGTCGCCGGACAGCACGCCCTTGCCGTAATCCGAGAGTACGGTCACGGACGTTGCCACGATCGAATCGCTGGCGATGCGCAGCATGCGGTCGGCCAGGCGCGGCTGGATCGGCTCCTCCACTTCGCGATCGGTGCGCAGGACCTGCTGGCCCGCGGCGATGAAGCGCGTCTTGATCGTCGTGGTCCGCCCGCCCTCCACCATCAGCCACGGCTCGACATTGGGCTGGCCGCCCACCAGGCCGGTCAGGTCCGAGCCGGCCTGATCGTCCCCGACGACGGAAATGAAGGCGACCGCGGCGCCCAGCGCGGTGAGGTTGCGGACCACGTTGCCGGCGCCCCCGGGCAGCGCCACCTCGCGTTCGATGGTGAACACCGGGACCGGTGCCTCGCTGCTGATGCGGCTCATGTCGCCGTAGCAGTACCGGTCCAGCATGACGTCGCCGATGACCACCACGCTGGTACTCACCAGCCGGCGTATGGCAGCGGACAAGTCCGGGTCCGGCGGATTCGTAGGAGATGGATCCTGGGGCGATATCACGTTCATGGCACCGCGGTACTGTAACGCTTAGCGCCCGTGCAACCAAACATCATGTGCTCAGAAAACCCAATTTGTCGGTTTCCAGCACCACGCAGGTCAAAACGCCGCCGAGTACTGCCCCGGTATCGATAGCAATCCGGTTGGGGCGGACCAACGGCTCATAGCGCGGCGTATGGCCGTGCACGACCACCATGCCGTGATCCTTCCTGGAAGACAGGAAGGGTTCGCGAATCCACAGCAGGTCGTGCCGCACCTGCTGGTCCAGCGGCACGCCCGGGCGGATCCCGGCATGGACGAACAGGTAGGGACCGATCCGCACATGTGTCGGCAGGTCGCGCAGGAACAGCAGGTGCTTCGCCGGGATCAGCGACGCCCATTCCGCCTGGCCCGCGGTGCGCGGAACGCCCCAACTGTGCAGCGAATCGGCACCGCCGTTGGCGAGCCAGGTGTCGGCGGCATTCTCCTCACCCGACGCCACGGCGGCCAGCAGCATGGCCTCATGATTGCCCATCAGGTTGATGATGCGCGTGGCAGGAACCGGGGGGCCACCGACCAGCCACTCGACCACCTGCGCGCTCTCCTGGCCGCGATCCACGTAGTCGCCCAGATGGATCAGCACCGCGTTCTCCACCGGGCGGGCGGATAAATCCGCGACGATTGCCTCATGCATGGCGACGAGCCGGTCGAGACAGCCATGCACGTCGCCCACCGCATAGATGCGCTGGTCGGGGGGAAGGGTGGCGGGCGCGGGGGCAAGGTCAAGCATGGGACTCACTAAAGTAGGCGGCTCGCGGTGCTTGGCCAATAACCACGTGTGGGGTGACGGGGAAATGGGCGTGACCGTGAGGGACCGGCCGGCCCGCGGCTTCGGGTTGCCGCCGGCCCGGCCAGACACGGCACGTGCCGGCCGGCCACCTGGATCGTTGCGTCAATGCTACAATGAAGACGCTCCCGTGTTCGAAGACGCGCCGGGGTTCGAAACCACGCGCACGCGGTCGCGCGGCGGGATCGACAGGCAGGACCGGATTCGGCTTTTTCGCTGTGCTTTCATGCAAAGAAATTGCTTTGCGCGGCATCGGTCGCGGCAAGCCGACCTGCTCACACCGCCGTGTTGAAGGCGGCGTCCTTTTCTTGTTGAACCGCGAAGACATCTCGGGCTCCTATCACCGCAGGAGCACCTGAGAAGCAGGAACAAAGTGTCATGGACGTGACACTTTGGAAGGTCGGAAATCGCTCCTTGTCAAGACAAGAAACTACTCTGGCCTGACCTGGATCAGGGGCGCACCGCAATTCCCCCGACAGCCTTGAGGACACACCATGGACGTGTTGCCGGAGACCCGGACCGGGATGTCGTCATCGAATCCAGGAAAGCTGCTCGATGCGCTCTTCACCGAGACAACGCAGCGGTATCTCGAGCGCGGCCAGGATGCCGCGCGCAACCTGATGGATCTGAATGCCGCCTTTCTGGAGTTCCTGAACCAGCGTGCCAGCAGCAACCGCGAAACGCTGGTTCGCATGATGCGGTGCAAGGACCTGCCGGACCTCATGAGCGTCGAATCCTCGTGGGTCCGATTGGCGTTCGACGACTACGCCAGGGAAGCGGGGCGGCTTGTCGACTACAACGCCCGAACTCATCGGCTGTCTGATGCCCGGCGTGCACGAAACCGAATCGGCGCGGGACGCCACGCCGTCGCCGGACAGGCCCCGGCCGGCGGTGCCGCCTGCTGCCTTCGTGCCCGCCCAGCGCGTTGGGGCGTCAGTGGCGGATGCCGGATAAAGGTGGAGCGCTCATGCAAAATGCAGCCTACCAGGGACTGAAGGCCCAGGTGTACCGGTTTGCGGTGGCGTCTGCGGGATGCGGCCACTCAGATGCGAAGGCACTGGGTTACGCCGATGTCTTCGATCTGCTGATGACGGATCATGAGGGGACGTGCCAGCACAATTTCCTCTCGATGCTGTCTTCGGAAATCTCCGACGCGAATACGCGGCGTATTCTGCTCGACGGAATGGCAGCGGAATATGCCGGCACAAAGGGATGGATGGCTTACCTGCACAGCGAGGACTGGCGCCGCTGAGCGTCCGCCGTCATGCCGCCCCGGCCCGGTGCCCGCGTCTCGGGGCGGTGGCGCCAGGGCCATGATGGCGCTGGCCGGCCATGGCGTTGAGCGGGCGGGAGTCCCCTGTGCCAGCCCCCGCACAGGCTGGCCTCAACCCTGCACCCTCGGCGGCAGCAGGTGCGATGGCGGTGTGGCCTGCACATCGCGCAGGACCCAGCGCAGACGCGGCATGAACCGAGTGATCCGCCGGTCCTCCTGACGGGCACCGTCGGCGATGTTGCGAAACTGATCGTTCGGATACGCCCGGTCCGGCGGCACCGGAATATCCGCCCGGCCGCGTGACGTCTTGGCACGCCAGTCCTCGGCCGAGCGGGTCAGGTAGTGGTTGAGCACGATCGCATCGAGGCACGGTGGGTTGTGCCGGGCATGCGCGGGCACCGTTTCGCCGCGCGTGTTGCACACCGGTCCGGTGGTCACCAGGATGTGCGGCGTCGTGTGCACGTCCACCAGGTCGCGCGTGCGCAGCAACGACTTGACGTGTTCATGCACCGGCGCGCGATCGGGCAGCCGGTGCATGTAGTTGCCGATCGTCGGTCCTTCGGGCCGTGCATCGTGGCCCGAGGGTCCGAACAACAGCCAGTGCAGCAGCACGCCGGAGAACCCGTCATAACGCGGCAGCAATGGGCGCAACGTCTCTGCTTCCAGCGGTTGGATGTACTCGTCCAGGTCGATGAATGCCGCCCAGGTGAAGCGGTGCGCGTGATGCTGGATGAAATCCGCGTAGGCCGGCAACTGGCCGACCGCCATCGGCCAGTCGATCAGCGTGACGTGCCGCGCGAACGGAGAACTGCGGATCAGTGCCGGTCCGCCGTCGGTGCTCCCGTTGTCGTAGAGCACGAAGTGATCGATCCCGATCATGCGATGGAAGCCGATCCACTCCAGCAGGTAGCGGGCCTCGTTCTTGAAGATGGCGCAGATCGCAACGGTATCCATGCCGGCTGTATGTCACGCCGGGTGCGCGACGCACAGAGCAGAACGGGCCCGGACACGCCACGACGGGTCTCGCCGCGTTATCGGCCGCGTGCCTCCTGTGACTACGACTGTGACTGCGCGCCGTTGGCATACCGCGGTCTTCCGGTCTAGCACCCCAAGGCGGCCCAAACGGAGACCCCACGCGTGACGCAGAACATCTACGACAACCCGGACTTCTTCACGAACTACAGCCGGCTGCCGCGCTCGGTGGAAGGTCTGGACGGCGCGCCGGAATGGCCCTCCCTGCGGGCCATGCTGCCGGACCTGCGGGGACAGCGCGTGCTCGACCTCGGCTGCGGCTTCGGCTGGTTCTGCCGCTGGGCGCGGTCCGCCGGCGCCGCGTCGGTGCGCGGTATCGACGTGTCGGAGCGCATGCTGGACCGCGCCCGCGCCAGCACCGGGGATCCGGCAATCCGCTACGACCGGGCCGACCTGGAAACGCCGGACCTGCCGGCGGCCGCGTTCGACCTGGTGTACAGCTCCCTGGCCCTGCACTACCTGGAGCACCTGGAGCGGCTGATCGCCCAGGTCCACCACACGCTGGTTCCGGGCGGCGCGCTGGTGTTCTCGGTGGAGCATCCGGTCGCCACCGCTCCCGCCGCACCCGGCTGGTCGGCGGACGCAACCGGGCACAGAAGCTGGCCGCTCAACGGCTACCTGGACGAGGGGCCACGCACCACCGACTGGCTCGCCAAGGGCGTGGTCAAGCAGCACCGCACCCTCGCCACCTATCTCAACCTGCTGTCCGACTGCGGCTTCACGCTGGACCGCATCGAGGAGTGGGCGCCCAGCCCCGCGCAGGTGGCCGCCCATCCGGAATGGGCGGACGAACGCATCCGCCCGCCCTTCCTGCTGGTCTCCGCCCGCCGGTAACGGCCCTCGCCGGCAAGACCTACCGGTGCACGGTCGGCGCGGTGACCTGATAGCGCTGCATCACTGCCATATCCGGGTCCCGGCCCAGCCCCGGGCCGTCCGGCACCGTCACCCGCCCTTCCTTCGCATCCACCAGGTCGTGGAACGGGCTGGCCTCCAGGTCGATGAACAGCCGCTCGAACGGCGCATCCGGCGCCACCGTGGCGTTGACGTGCAACGACGCCAGGAACCCGGGCCCGAAATACGCGTTATGCGGCACCAGGCGCACGCCGAACGCCTTGGCCAGCGTCGCGATCTCCAGCATCGCCGACGGCCCGCCGATCTTGATCACGCTCGGCTGTGCCACGTCCTGCGCGCCGGCCTCGAAGGCGGCGCGGAAATCATGCAGCCCGGCGGCGTTCTCGCCCGCCGCGAGCGGCACCCCGCCTTCCCGCCGCACCCGCGCCATGCCGTGGTGGTCGCCCGGCGGGAACACCGGTTCCTCCAGCCAGGTGAGGTCCAGATCACGCACCCGTCGCGCCATGTCGATCGCCTGGGTCACCGTCCAGGGGCAGTTGGTGTCCACCATCAGCCGTGGCTCCGGCCCCAGCGCCTGCCGGGCGGCGCGGATCTCCGGCAGGGTGATCTCGTGCAGCTTCACGTCGCGGTAGCCGCGGTCCGCGGCGCGCTCGCAGGCCGCCGCCACCTGGGACGCCTCGCCATAGCGCAGCAGGCTGGCGTAGCTGGTCAGCGACGTCACCGGCGTGGCGCCGAACAGCCGCCACAGCGGCAGGCCGGCGGCCTTGCCGGCGATGTCCCACAGCGCGATATCCAGCGCCGACAGCGCGAACACGTGCGCCCCGTTGCGGCCGAACAGGTGGTAGGCCTTGGACAGCCGAGCCCGCAGGCCGGCGATGTCGCGCGCATCCTGGCCGATCAGGGCGGGTGCCAACTGGGTGTCCAGCACCGGTACGGCTGGTCGCGGCCGAGGCATGGCCGAACGCCTCGCCCCAGCCTTCCAGCCCCTGGTCGGTGACGATTCGCAGCCACACCGTGTGCATGGCCTGCTGGATGTTGCCGTCGCCGGACACCGGCTTGGCCCCCATGTCGAAGGGAATACGGGTCCAGTGGGTCTCCACCGCGATGATCTTCATGGTCCCTGCTCTCTCGGTTGCTTGCCGCCATCCTGCGCAGGGAGCGGAGCGGGCGCCAGAGGGAGCCAGCGGCGGGGAGGGCCAGCGGGGGGAGGGCCAGCGGGGACGCCAGGGGACCTACCGAGCCCGCCAGGCCGCCGGTCGGATCCACGACCGACCGAACCGCCCGCCGGGATCGGCCGGCGGCGCGGGCCGAATCGCCTGGCTGCGCCCCCTGACGCGCCGAGCCGCGCTCAGCCACTCCCAAAGCACAGGCCGGACCGGCGAAGCGCGCATGCCCCAGGGGGTTGGCCCAGGGAAATAAGAAGCTAGCTTACGATAAGCTTTGCATATCGCTTTTGCCCCAGGACAAATCTCCCATGTCGCAGACCATCGCCCATTATCGAGAGGACACCGGCTCGCGTGCCGAAAGCCGCGGCCGCAACCGTGTCCGCCTGCTGCGCTGGGCGCTGATGGCCGGCGGCGTGCTGGTCGTCCTGGTCGGCGGCGTGCTGTACTGGCTGAACACCGGCCAGTACGTTTCCACCGACGACGCCTATGTCGAGGCCGACGTGGAGACGCTGTCAACCGATGTCTCCGGCATCGTTGCCAGCATTCCGGTGCATGAGGGCGAGGTGGTGCAGAAAGGCCAGGTGCTGTTCCGCCTGGACCCGCAGAAGTTCCAGATCGCCCTGCAGAACGCCCAGGCCAATCTGGCGCAAACCCGGCTGAGCCTGGAAGCCCTGAAGTCCGACTACCAGGCCGCCGTCGCCAAGGTCGCCGGCGACCAGGCGCAGGTGAAGAACGATGCGCTGACCTATCGGCGGCTCGCTTCGCTGGTGAAGACCTCGGCCGCCACGCGGCAGCAGGTGGACGACGCGCTGTACAAGCTGCAGGGCGACCAGCAGGCGGTGAACGCCGCGCAGGCCCAGGCCAAGTCCATTCTCGCCAAGCTGGGCGGCAACCCGAACGGCTCGGTGGACCAGATGCCGACCTACCGGCAGGCCGAGTCGCAGGTCGAGGAAGCCCAGCGGGAGCTGAACCACGCCGTGGTGCGCGCGCCCTACCCTGGCACGGTGACACAGGTGAACAAGCTGCAGCCCGGCATGTATCTCGGCGCAGGCACCCCGGCCTTCGGTTTCGTCGGCAAGAACCACGTGTGGATCGAGTCGCAGCCGAAGGAGACGGCGCTGACCTATGCCCGCAAGGGCGACCCGGCGACCGTGACGGTGGACGCCTATCCGGGCCGCACCTTCCACGGCACGGTGCAGAGCATCGCGCCGGCCACCGACCAGCAGTTCTCGCTGCTGCCGGCGCAGAATTCATCGGGCAACTGGGTGAAGGTGGTGCAGCGCGTGCCGGTGCGGATCGACATCACCCTGCCCAAGGGCAGCCCACCGCTGTCGGCCGGCATGAGCGCCTCGGTCAGCATCAACACCGGTCATACGCGCAGCCTGTCCGACCTGTTCTAACCCGATAGACCACAATGCAAACCGAAGACCTGACCGCGGTCCCGCACCGCGGTCTGATCACCGTGTGCGCCATGATGGCCACGCTGATGCAGGCGCTGGACTCCACCATCGCGAACGTGGCGCTGCCCTACATGCAGGGCAGCCTGTCCGCCAGCTACGACCAGATCACCTGGGTGCTGACCAGCTACATCACCGCCGCGGCGATCATGACCGCGCCGGTGGGCTGGCTGTCCAACCGGTTCGGCCGCAAGAACCTGTTCATCGTCTCGCTGATCGGCTTCACCGCCACCTCGATGCTGTGCGGCGTCGCCACCTCGCTGACCGAGATGGTGGTGTTCCGCCTGCTGCAGGGTGTGTTCGGCGCCGCGCTGGTGCCGCTCTCGCAGGCGGTGATGCTGGACATCTACCCGGTGGAGCAGCGCGGCTCCGCCATGGCGATCTGGGGCATGGGCGTGATGGTCGGGCCGATCCTGGGGCCCACCCTGGGCGGCTACCTGACCGAGTTCTACAACTGGCGCTTCGTCTTCTTCGTCAACCTGCCGTTCGGCGCCCTGGCCACGATCGGGCTGATGCTGTTCCTGCCGCGCACCCGCCCCCGGGAGGCGCGCTTCGACTGGACCGGCTTCCTGATGTTCGCCGTGGGCATCGCCGGCCTGCAGATGATGCTGGACCGCGGCGAAACGAAGGACTGGTTCAGCTCCCCCGAGATCATCGTCGAGGCGGTGCTGGCCGGGCTGGGGCTGTACCTGTTCGTGGTGCACATGTTCACCGCGCGCCGGGCCCCGTTCATCACCCCGCGCATCTTCAAGGACCGCAACCTGAATGCCGGCCTGCTGGTGATGTTCGCGGTGGGCCTGGTGCTGCTGGCGGTGTCGGCGCTGCTGGCGCCGTGGCTGCAGACGCTGGGCGGCTACCCGGTGGAGACCGCCGGCCTGATGATGGCGCCGCGCGGCATCGGCACGATGATGGCGATGATGATCGCCGGCCGGCTGACCAACAAGGTGGACCCGCGCGCCCTGATGGCGTTCGGCATCCTGGTGCTGAGCTGGAGCCTCTACCGGATGACCGGCTGGACCCCGGCAGTGGACGAGACCGAGTTCGTGGTCAACACCATCATCCAGGGCTTCGGCCTGGGCTTCGTGTTCATCCCGCTGCAGGTGATCGCCTTCGCCACGCTGGAACCGGCGCTGCGCACCGAGGGCACGGCGCTGCTCAGCCTGACACGCAACATCGGCAGCGCGGTGGGCATCTCGATCACCGAGGCGCTGCTGATCCACAACACCCAGATGCAGCACGCCGCGCTGAGCCGCTTCGTCTCCCCGCTGAACCGCGCGTTCCAGGGGCTGGGCGCGGCGGGACACCTGGTGTCGCCCACCACGTCGCAGGGGCAGCAGGTGCTGAACGGGATGATCAACCAGCAGGCGCAGATCGTCGCCTACAACAACGACTACAAGCTGATGATGCTGACGGCGTTGCCGATGCTGTTCCTGCTGCTGATGATGCGCCGCCCGCGCGGCGGCAAGGCCGCTGGCGGCGGTCATGCGGCGGTAATGGACTGATCGGCTGGCGGCCGGCCGCCGTTGCCGGTCGTTCGGCCGATGCCAACCAGTGATTCGCACCCCGTGAGGGGCGCCGGGCGGCGAAAGCAGGGCCGTCGGACGCAGAGCCGCCGGAAGCAGAGCCACCGGAAGGAGGGCCACCGGAAGGAGGGCGCAGGGCCACCGGAAGCAGGAACCCCCGGGCGCAGGGTATGGCGCGCGAGGCCGGTACAATCGCGTCATGGCCGGCCCCTGAGCCGGCCATCTACCCCCGTCGGAGCCTGCAGGCAGCAATGCGACCCGATCGTTGCCGGGCAGATGGCCGGCTCGGGGGCCGGCCATGACGTGACTGTAGTGCGCGTCTCGACGGTAGTGCGCGTCCTGACGGTAGTGCGCGTCCCGACGGTCGTGCGCGTCTCGACTTTAGGGCGTGCCTCAACGATGGAGCCACCCCGGCGATGGAGCCGCCTCGACCTCCGCCCCGGCCATATGAGCACCGCATCGGGCCGCACCCACCGGCCGAAGCCGTGGCGCGCGGGAGCACCCACCCAACGCCGGCGCAGCGCCCTCGCCTCCCCGACGGGGGGTCGCCTACCCCCCGAACGCCTGGTCCCACATCTCCGGCAGCATCGCGTAGCCGTCGCCGTGCTTCACCACATGCGCGAAACCGGGGAAGTGAACGTGCATGCCGGCGATCAGCAGCCGGTCGGTCGCCACCATGTCGAAGGTCCGCCGGCGCATCGCCTGCGCGGCATGCGGATCGGTGTCGAACTCGATGGTCACCTCGGGGTGCGGCACCTGGATTTCCGGCACGTGCACGATGTCACCCCAGATCAGCAGCGAGTCCTTCCCCGAGCTGATCATGTAGCCGCTGTGCCCCGGCGTATGCCCGTGCAGCGGCACCGAGCGCACGCCCGGGAACACCTCGGTGGGGCCCGAGAAGGTGTGCATCACGTTGTGATACGGCGCCATCTGTTCACGCGCGCACTGGAAATACAGCTTCTGCGCCCGCTCGCTGGCCCGCGACATGGCCCCATCGTCGTTCCAGTGGCGCGGCTCATTCTCGTGCACCACCAACTCCGCATTGGGGAAGAACTTCCGCCCGGTCTTCGGGTCGGTCAGGCCGGCCGAGTGGTCCGGGTGCATGTGCGTCAGGATCACCTTCTCGATCGACGCCGGATCGACGCCGGCGGCCTTCAGGTTCGCCTGCAGCTTGCCGGCGGTCGGCAGCAGGTAGTCGCCCGACCCCGTCTCGACCAGCGCCAGCCGGCCGGCGGAATAGATCAGGTAGGCATTCACCGACGTGCGCCGCCCCGGACGAAACGCATCCGTCAACATCTGCTCTGCATCGGGCGGCGTGATGTTCTGCAACACGTCCACCGTGCCATCCAGATAGCCGTCGGACAGCGCGGTCACCACGATGTCGCCGATGCGACGATGATACACGCCGGGAATCTGTTGTGTCGGGACTTCAACCATGCGCGCCTTCTCCCCTTCCGGACGATAGCCACACCGCCTGGCACGCAGCCGCCGGCGGCGATCGATGCGTCATGCCATACCGCAGTTGTGCGGCTTCGCCCAGCGGGGCCGGGATCACTCAGTCTCCGGTCGGCTGCAACGCCTCGGGATTGTCGTAGCGCGGCTGCAGCGGCCCGGGCAGCGCCTTGTCCGCCGTGGATTCCAGTTCGTCCTCGTGCCGCCGGAAGTAGATGTACCAGTTACAGCAGCACGGCCAGGATCGCGACGGAAATGCCGGTGGCGATCCATTCGATCGTGCCGGTGGAGGCGTGGCCGAGCGCATAGGCACTCAGTCCCCAGACGAAGGCCCACAGCAGCACGGCGGCTGCGTTGACCTTGGCGAAGCGGGGCCAGGGCATGCCGTCGGCGCCGGCCAGGAATGCCTCCCACGCGCGCAGGATCATCACGAAACGGCCGACGAACACGATGCCCTTGCCGTAGCGCAGGAACGGGTCCTGCATCAGCTTCAGCCGTTCCGGCCCGACGTATATGTGGCGCCCGTACCGGCAGAGCAGGCGGAAACCGAACCGCCGCCCCACCCAGAAACCGATGTTGTCGCCGATGATGCCCCCAGCGGTCGCCACGGCGAGGACGGCGACGATGTTCAGGTCGCCCTTGGCCGCAACCACCGCCGCCGCGATCAGCGCCGTCTCGCCCGGTGAAGGGATGCCGAAGCTCTCGATCCCGACCAGGACGAAAACGGCGGTGTAGCCCCAGTTCGAAACGATCTGGTCGATGATATGGCCGATCAGGAAGCCGCTCCCTCAGCTATTGGTCCAGCGGCTTCAACATCGCCTCCACGCAGAGGTTGCAGGCCCAGACCGGACGGGCCGGCAAACCTGCGCGAGGCGTCCCGATCAGGCCAGGCTGCCATCCGACAGGCTGGAGATCTTGCGCTGCAGGCTGGCCACCAGCGCAGAGACCCCGCCATTCGCCAGCAGGCTGCGGAAGTCCGACCGCTGCACCGCCACACGGCTGATCGAGCCCTGCGCCAGCACATCCACCACCTTCCAGGCGTTGCCTTCCTGACGCATCACGTAGCTCAGGTTGACCGGCGAACCGTCCTTCGGCACCAGGTCGGTCGGGACGACCACCTGATTGCCGACATGCCGCACGTCGGACGACACTTTGAACTGCTGGCCCGACCACTTATTGAAGTTCGCCACCCAGGTGGCGATGGTGTAACGACGGAATGTCGCCAGCAGCGTGGCACGCTGTTTCTCCGACATCCCCGACCATTTCAGCCCGACTGAATTGTGCAGGATCGTCTCCAGGTCGAAGGTCCGGTCCACCACCGGTGCGAGCATGTCGAATCGTTGCACGAACGGCACGCTCTTGCCCGCCTTCATGATCGACAGCAATTCCGTCTCGAACGCCGCGACCGCTTTGGTGGGACCGCTGGCCGCAGTGGCCTGATCGGCGGCCGTCGGTGCGCCCTTCGCCACCGACGTGATGGCCTTGGCGTCCGATACGGTGGTCTTGGCATTGGCAAAGGCCGGCACGCTCGCAGTTGCGGTGCACGCCATGAACAGGCTGGCCACAAGCACGCCGCGCTGCACGCGGCCGGACAGTAACCTGCCAGCGGTCAAATCAGGCATTCGCAACTCTCCTTCCAATCGAAGCTCGCTCGGCTGGGCCGCCGGCGCGCCAGACCGCGATCGGCGCGGGGCAACAGGAGCAACCGTGTCTTAACGCACCGAACGGCGCCCGGGGTTGCCTCGGCCCCGCGGCCGCAACAGCCTGGTCGATCGCCCCGCCGCCACGCCGCGTGCGGGCACCCGCGACGGCGCGCCTCTCCGTCCCTCCTACATCGTGGTTTGCATGTCCGCGTCCACTGCGATCGCCTGGCCGCTGATCGTGGCGCCGAACGGACTGGCCAGGTACAGCGCCATATTGGCGATATCCTGCTGCGTGACGAAGCAACGCAGACTGGTGGTGGAAACGGTGCGGTCGGTCATCTCGTTCTCGGAAATCCCGGCGGCTTCTGCCTTCGCCTTGATGACCGCGCGGATCCGCGGCCCGTCCACGGGGCCCGGCAGAATGGCATTCACCCGGATGCCATCGGCGCCGAGCTCGATGGAGAGCGACTTCGTGAAGCCGATGACGCCCCATTTGGCGGCGGAGTACGGGGCCCGCAAGGGGAAACCGAACCGTCCGGCCGCGGAACTCAGGTTGACAATGGCGCCGCCGCCGGCGGCCCGCAGGGCCGGAATCGCCCTGCGCGCACAGTGAAACATCGCCGCCAGGTCGATCTGCAGCGTGGCATCGAGCTGGTCCGGCGTCACCTGCTCCACCGGCGCGGTGGGTCCGGCGATTCCGGCGTTGTTGACCAGGACGTCCAGGCCGCCGAAGCGGGCAACCGCGGCATCGACGAACCCCTCGCAATCCGCTGGACTGGCGGCGTCGGCCCGTACGCCGGGATGGCCGCTGGCCGCCAGCGAATCCTCATCCACATCCGAAATGAACACCCGCGCACCGCAATCCACGAAGCTGTCCGCCATCACACGGCCGATGCCGTTGGCGCCGGCGGTGATGGCGACGCGCAGACCGGTCAGGTCCACGGTCAGAGGCTGGCGGGCTCCGGTCACCATAGGGTCGTCTCCTGTCGCATGATCCGGCCACTCTTGCGGCGACGCCGCGCCGGGGCAAGGCCGGCCTCCGTCGCCCGCCGCTTGCACCACCGCCCGGTCCGTGAAAGCATTTTCGCATCACAGCATCACCGCGAGAGACAAAGGGAGAGACGCCGTGGATGTCGGCATGATGATGGTTTTCGCGAGCTACGGCTGGGAGAACTGCTCGGACAGACGCGTATGGGATGAGGAGATCCGGCTCGCCCGCCTCGCCGCCGATTCCGGCTTCGATTGCCTGTGGTCGGCCGAACACCACTTCAACGACTATTCCTTCGTGCCCGACAACGTCCAGCTCATGAGCTACCTGACGGCGGCGTGTCCGGACATCGATGTCGGCACGGCGGCGGTGATCCTGCCCTGGCACGATCCGCTGCGCGTCGCCGAGAACATCTCGGTGCTGGACTACCTGTCCAAGGGGCGGGTCCGCTTCGGCATGGGCCGCGGGCTGGCACGCCGGGAATTCCACGCGTTCCGCCTCAGCATGGACGAATCGCGCGGACGCTTCGACGAAGCGGCGCCGATGATCATCAACGCGCTGAAGACCGGCTTCATCGAGGGCGACGGTCCGTACTACAAGCAGCCGCGCACCGAGATCCGTCCGAGGCCACAGCACAGCTTCGACGGCCGCATCTACGCCGTGGCGTCCAGCGAGGACTCCGTTCTGTCCGCCGCCAAGCTGGGCGCCCACATGGTGATGTTCGCCGACCGGCCCTGGGACATGCGGTTGCCGGTGATCGAGCACGGGCGGGACCTGCACCGCAAGTTCCACCACACCGAACCGCCGGCCATCATGCTGACCGAGTTCTGCGTGTGCGGCACGGACCTGGCGAAGACCGAGGAAGAAGCGCGCCAGTATCAGGGCAAGTTCGTGGAGAGCAACTTCTACCACTACGAATTCCTGGGCGATCACTTCAAGACGGTGAAGGGCTACGACTCCTATCAGCAGAAGGCCGAGATCGCGCGGAAAGCCGGCCTGGACGGCGCGGTCAACGGCTTCATGCAGGCGGCGAGCTGGGGAACACCAGACAAGATCCTGCGCGGGCTGGAGGAGCGCCGGCGACTGCTGGGCGACTACGAACTGAACGTGGCCTTCCGGTTTGGCGGTACGCCGTACGAGGTCGCGGAACGCGGATTGAAGCTGTTCGCGAAGGAGGTCCTGCCGGTTGTGAAGTCGTGGAAGCCCGTCGGGGCGGGCAAGGTCGCGGCCGAATAACGCGATCGGACTACGGCCTGCAGGTCGGCCATGGCGGTGTTATGTCAGCCGGCTCACAACGGGTGCTGCGTCCAACCGACGCTCGCCCGTACACCGTCGTGGCCGGCGCAGGCCGACCATCCCGTCTTTTCGTCGCTGTCGTCAGCAAAGTCGCGGGTGATGAGTCGAACCGCTCACCCACGCTGAATACAGCGAACAAGCACCGCTCCTCCAAGTCATGGCCGGCCTTGAGCCGGCCATCCACCCCCGACAAGGCGTGTTCCGTTGCATCCCGCCCCTGTTGATTTTATATCGATACAAATACCAGACCCGGGCATCGACATCGAGGACTTCTACCGGCGTGCCGATCCTGACGCGCGTGGGCATCTAACGCGCACGGGCCCTACACCCTCACCCACGACGTCGTATTGCGTGCCGGGGCCGTGACCCGTCGGCCGCGCCCTTCAACGACCGGGCTCGATCAGGCGCCGCGCCTCGATGACACCCCACCCGCCACGTGCGTTGGCGGATGCTGTCCACGCCCCTCGCCGATCAGCGCGAACGGCGCCCAGTAGAACGGGTGCGCCAGTTCAGCCGGCAGCGTCTTGCCGGCCGCATCCAGCATCCCCAACTGCGCCGCCCGCAAAGAGCCGGCCAGCCCACCGTCATTGCCCGCCACCCAGCGCCGCAACGTGTCGGCCACGAGATAGGCCGAGGACTGGTCGCTGATCGACCAGTGCGTCACCAGCATCGCCCGCGCCCCGGCAAAGAAGAACGCCCGCGCAAGGCCGGACAGGCTGTCGCCGCCGTCCGCCCCGCCCGGTCCGCCGGTGTTGCAGGCCGACAGGATCACCGCATCGGCATCCAGCTTCAGCCCCATCACGTCGCCGGCGGTCAGCAACGCACCGGAAGCGGTCGCTGCGCCGGGCGGCGCCGAGGTAACGATGGCCGGCTGTGCCTGGCACCGCAGTTCGGCCGGCAGCAACGCGTGCGTCGCGAAGTGCAGCACGCGGTAGTCCGCCAGGTCGGCCCGTTCCACCGCCGGCACGGTGAACGCAGCGCCCAGCAGCTCATCGCCGGGTCGGCCGCCCAGCAGCAGCCGGGCGGCGGTCAGCTCGCGGCGGGCGAAGGGGAGCGGCGGCAGGCCGGCGAACAGACGGGCACTGTCGGCGCACGCCTTGGACGGAAAGGTGCGTTCCGCCTGCGCCAGCGTGACCGGTTGGAAGTCGCCGAAACCAAACCACGGCTGCCGCGCCCGCGACGTGCCCGCAATCTGGCGCAGCGCGACGAAGTTCGCGGCTGCCGGCACATGGGCGATCGTCATCGCTCGGATCAGCCAGGGCGCTGCGGCCAGATGCGCGGGGTCGGCCGGGCCGGTCAGCAATACCGCGAAGGGGATCGACAGCAGCGGCCCGGACGGCGCGACGATCAGGGATTTTGCCCCGTGCAGCGACGGCGCGACCGGCGCCAGCACCGCTTCATACAACGCGTGCGCATCCGTCACGTCGAAGCGCGGCAGCCCATGCGCCCCCGGCTCGATGCTGGCGCGCACGTTCCGGACCAGCTTGCCCACCGCCGCAGTGCCGGCACGCATCGGCGCGGCGCTGATCCGGCCGTCCCGCAACGCGAAGACCCAGCCGCTGTCGCCGGTCAGCGTGATCGCCACGAAGACCTCATCCGGACGCAACGCCTTCAGCACGGCAGCGGCGGGCACGACCTCCTGCACCAACTGGCCGTAATTCGGCGCGGCTGCCTGCAAGGCGGCGTCGGCGTCCGACAGGTCCGCCTGGGCGGCGGCGATGCGGCTGTCCAGCTCGGCCGGCGTTACACTGGGCGGCGGCACCGTGCCGGGCACCGCCCCGCGCACCAGGTCGTCACGCTGACGGTAAAGGTCGGCCAGCCTCTGCCCCGCGTCCTGCCGCCGCCGTATCGCCGCGGCCACCCGCGGATCGCGCGCATTCGCCGCGAGCCGGGCGGCCGCCTCGGCGATCTGCCGCGACGTCAGGCTGTCCTGCGCCAGCTCCGCCGTCTCGAACATGTCGGCAAGCAGATCCTGCGCCTGCGCCGGCTGCCGCTTTGCCGCCGCGGCATAGGCGCCCAGACAGGGGGCGAGCAGGCCCGGATTGGTCCCGGACCGCAGCTTCCTCAGCAGTCCGGTGGCTCGGCGGCACAGATCGAGCGCACGGGCTTCCTGCCCCTGGCGCGCCAGTTCCCCGGCCTGCAACAGCGCCGTTTCCGCCACCGGCCGGGTCTCCGGCAGGATTTCCGAAAAGTCGATGGCCGAACGGGCCAGTCCGGCCGAGGCCGCCTGCGTCCGCCCCAGCGCACCGGCCGTGGTGGCGGCCGTGCGGGTCAGGCGGGCGGTGACCAGCGGCACATCCATCCCATTCGCCGCAGCCACGTGCTGGGCGCTGTTGATCTCCGCCTCGGCCTCGGCGGGTTTGCCCAGGCGACGCAGAACGATCGCCGCGTAGCGCTGGGTCTCCAGTAGCCCGATCAGGGCGGACTGCGTGGTCGGGTTGCCGATGGCGCCGCCACCGGCGAGCAGCGCCGGCGTGCCGAACCGCGTCGATGCGGGCGGTGCCAGCGCACCCGGCGGCAGCAGTGCCGCGTAGCCCGCCTCGGCGCGCCGCAGCAAAGCCAGCGCCTGGGTGTTGTGACCCTGGTTCAGCGCATGCAGGGCCTCGTAGTGCAGCAACCGGGCCGGCGCGGCCGGATCATCCGCACGCGGCGCGAGTTCTGCCGCCCGGCGGAACAGGGTCTCCGCCTCGGCGAAGCGACCCTGGTCGGAGACCTGCAGTGCCAGGTGCATCAGGGGCCCGGCGGTGTTGGGATTGTCGGCGCCGAGCGCCTTCTGCTGCACGGCGAGCGCCGCACGATAGGCCTGCTCCGCTGATGCGAAGTTCTCCGCCAGGTTGGCGCGGGCGCCCAGCGACATGAGTTCCTCGAACTGGCCGACGTCGCCGGCACCGAAGGCCTGGGCCGACAGCACATTGGCCAGCAGCGCGTCTGCGGCCGAAGGCGGCAGGGTCGTCGCGGCGGAAGGCGACACCCGGCCGGCCAGGACGCCGATGGAGCGCTGGATTACCGGCAGTGTCGGCAGAATGCCGTCTGCCACCCAGATGCGCCCACCGACCGAGGCGACCAGTGCCACCTGCGGCCAGCCGCCGATGCGACGCGTGCATTTCAGCACCAGGGCCGGCCGGTCGCCCAGGATCGACGTCGATTCCGCGGTGCCGCAGGCGAAGCGGGCGTCCAGCGCCTGGCGCCATGGACTACCGGTGGCGACCGTGTTCAGCGTGTCGCCGTCAGCCGGGCGGGCATGGCGCACATGCGCGGCCGGATGCTGCCAACTGCCGCAGAATACATCGGCCGAATCCTGCCCGCTGGCCTGAAGCTGGTTGCAGGCCTCGCCGCTGGCGTCCTTGCCCAGCGCAATCGCCTGTTTGTGCCCCGCCGCGCCGCCGAGATACGCGTCCGATGGCGGTTGCGTACAGCCGGACAAAGCCAGAAGACCGGCCAGGAGGGCAAGGACGGCGCGCATTCAGTAGTCCTCGAACGAGATATTGGGCGGCACGACATCGGGCGCCGTAAGATTGCCCGGTGTCGGCGGCAGGCCGGACACGGTGACCAGGTTCAGCTTGGGCATCTGCGGCAGGGGAGGCACCGCGATACCCGGAATGAAGGGCTGGAGCCCGCCCAGGACCGAGGTGAACAGGTAAACCGGCACGGACGTCTGCGTCGGCGTAGGAGTCTGGAGTTGGACCCGGTGTCGGCGTGGGACCCGGGGTCGGCGTGGGGGTCGGGGTTACCGGCGTGCAGGTCTCCAGGCCGATCACGCAGCCGTTGAACTGATAGGTTGGATCCGCAGCCGGATGGACGACTGCCACCGCGGCCGCGCCACCATCGCTGAGCCCTCCAACCGAACCGGACAGGCTCGCGCCGCCGGGCGTCGTGTAGGAGACGTCCAGCGCCGCGACATAGACCTGCCCTGCCGCGGTACCGGACGTCAGGTTCAGGATCAGCCAGGTATTCGGCCCCTGGAGACCGAGCGGCGGGTCGAACTGCATGTTGCCGGTGACAGAGATCTGCAACGTGGCCGGTCCACCCTCCAGGCCGGACACGTTGCTGCTGCCGATCTGCACGAAGCTTGCCGCCTGCAGGAACGCGCCAGGTCCGCCGTTGGCCGGCTCCAGTGCCGCCTGCAGTGGACCGGGCGGGCGGACGGAGCCGCCGGTGACGATGCTGGCGCCATCGCCCAGCGCGATCCGGCTCGCCGGCGCGCGGATCGCGATATCCGGGGCCTCCAGCGTACCCCCGATCAGCAGGTCGGCGGCGGCGTCGAGGGTGAAGCCCGCGGCACTGAAGTTGCCCAGCTCACCGATCCGGTTCTGGCCGGTCAGACTGACGGAGCCGGGGGCGTCGCCGGTCAGCGTGACGGCGGTCAGCGTGCCGGTTCCGGTGATGCCTGCTTCGGTCGCGTGCAGACCGATCACGTCGGCATCCAACCCGCCGGCAATATCGAGGGCGCTTCCCGTCAGGTCGAGCGTGCCGGCGCTGATGACGCCGGGGACGGCGAGCGTGCCCGCCGCATCCAGCGTTGCCGTGCCATCGACCGAGAGGCTGCCGGCGACGTCCAGGGCGCCGCCATTGGCCAGCGTGAACCGCGTTGCCGCGATGTCGCCCAGGGCGCCGATGGCATTCGCTGCATCGTCCAGCGTCCAAGCGCCGCCGGTACCGGCCAGGGTGCCGACGGTCAGGGCGCCCCCCGGCTGGGTGATGTCGCCTGTCGCGTCCAGCCGCAGCGTCGCGGCGATGCCCGTGAGGTCGAGCGGACCGTCGATCGTGATCGCGGTCGCCGAGGCCGCCGGGCCGGAGGCGCCGGCCGGAACGTTGGTGAAGCCGCCGATATCCACGGTGCCGCCGCCCGTGTCGATGAGCGACAGCAATCCCGGGCCTACGGTGAAATCTCCCCTGCCCTGGATGCTGGCGCCTAGTGACGAATACGGAGCCAGCTCGACCGTGCCGTCATTGGTTGCGATGGTGCTCCGGTCGTCCGTGACACCGATCACGTCGGCGACCAGCGAAATGCGGCCGTTGGCCCCGGCTTCCAGCGCCGCCGGCAAAGTGCCTAGCTCCGGGTCCGGAGCGCCGATGGACAGTGTGCCGTCGGGGCTGGCAACTTCGAAGAACAGGTTGTTGGCGCTCAGCGTGCCGTAGAGGTTCAGGTCGGTCCCGTTGACCACGGTCAGGTCGCCGCCGGTGACGGCGACATCGTTCAGGTAGCCGATCGCATTGGCGGTGCCGAGCAGGCTGACGTTGCCGCTTATCCCGCTGGCGCTGGTCAGCGACTCGGCCACGATCGTGCCGCCGGGTGATTCACTGACCGGGCCGGCCGCGCTGATGTCGATATAGGCGGGGTACCCACCCGATGTCCCGGCCAGTGTCGCGTTGCCGGTCATGGCGAAGCCCCCGGTGCCGGCGTTGATCAGCATCTCGGGCGCCGTCACCGATCCGCCGGGGCCAAGCCGCACCGTGCCGTCGGGGCCGGACAGCAGGCTGACGACCCCGTATGTGGAACTGACCGAGCCAAGCACGGAGATCAGCGGCGAGGCCTGGGCCGGCGGCGGTGCGGGCTGTGCCGGGCCGGCGCCGCCGGTGGCCAGGGTGATGTTGCCGGAGGCCGATACGTTGACGCCGGCATTGATCAGCAGCGTGCCGCCGGCCTCCAGGATCAGGTTCTGAAAGCCGAATGTGTTCAGGTTGATGTCGGCGGCGACGGTAAGAGTCCGGTTGGCCTGCAGCGCAACATCACCGGTGGTCGAATTGATGATCTCGTTGCTGATGGTATCGGGCGTGCCGGTGTAGCCATCGCCGGCCAGGATCGTGCCGGAGGGATAGAAGTTCCCATCCTCGGTGCCCGACCCGGTGACGACCGTCAGGAAGTCGGGGTCCAGCAGCCAGGTCCCGAGCTTGCCGTTGGGGGCATAGAGGTTCACCGCGCCGGTGACGCCCAGGTATTTGCCCGACGTTTCGACCAGGCCGCCGTTGCCGCCCTCTGCTCCACCCTTCGCGGTGATCGTGCCGTCCATGTGCGTGGTGTCGGCGGACAGCAGCGTGACCTTCCCGCCGTCGCCGTTGGTGATGGCGTCGGCAGCGATCGTTGCGCCGTGCTGCACGGTCACGTTGCGCGCGACCCGGGTTGCCGGCGCGGATGGCCCGTTCCTGGCCCGCTCGGCCGTGGTGCCGACCGCCACCACGCCGCCACCGGACTGGCCGGACGCATTCAGTCGCGCGGTCGGCGCCACCGTTACGTTGCCGTCGGAGACCACCGAAATCGCGCCGCCGGCGGTGCCTGGCGCGCTGCCGGTCGCATCCAGTTGGCCGGCGACCACGATTGCGCCGCCGATGCCGTTCAGCGTGACCGTGCCGGCGTGGCTGCCCACCGTGTTCGCACGGATCTTTCCGCCGGCCTGCACCAGGTTCTGCACGATACCGTCGGCAGCCCGGGCGGTGAGTTGCACCGTTCCGCCGTCGGCGACGATCACCCCGGTGTTGGTGACCAGGGCGGTGGCCGTCTTGCCGTCCGCCCCGACGGGAACCTGCGTCACCTGGTTGTTGACGTCGAGCGACAGCAGCCCGTCGCCATAGAGATCGAGGGTTGCGGTCTTCGCGCCGGCCAGCACCACGTGGCCGAGATTGGCGTTGATGACACCATCGTTGGCCACCTGCGGCGCGACCAGCGCGGCGAGGCCGGCCTGCCTGACCGTGATTTCCCCGTGGTTCTCCACCCGCGCGTTGGGATGCGCCGGCTGGTCGAAGATCATCCGGCCGGCCATGAAGTTGTTGTTGCTGATGCCGGCGGCGGTGACCATCAGCCCGCCGGTGTTGACCTGGGCACCCTTGTAGAACACCACACCGGCGCGGTTGGTGATGATCACCTGGCCGTTGGCATCGATCCGGCCGGCGATGCGCGACGGATCGGGCCCGACGACGCGATTCAGCGTCACCGCCCGGGTGGACGGCTGGGCGAACTGCACCTTCTGCCGGCTGCCGACGTCGAAGCGCTGCCAGTTGACGGCGGCACGCTGGCTGGCCTGGCGGACCGTAGTGGTGGTCGGCGAATGGCTGATCGCAGCGGACCCGGCGACCACGACCCCGCCCGTCGGCCGCGCATTGGGTGCGGGCTGGGCATGGGCCGGCAATGCCAAGGCAAGTGCCGCGCCGGCACTCAGCGCGGTACCGAGCAGCAGACTTCGGTCCATCGCGTGACTCCGATCTCGATTGTCACTGTAGCGATAGGGTTCCCGACGGCCGAAGATCGTGTGAGACGCTCTCGCTATTGTGAGACGTTACATCTGTCGAGAACACATGTCGATGACGATGAGAAGCAGGCACTTCGGACCGACCGTCTGCGCGTCGTCACGACCCGCAGAGCTTGCGTCGAAGGATTGATCCGGCGTGCGATGCGGGCCGACGACCGAACTCTGTGCGGGTCGGTGCGAGAGGGTCCTGGGACTTATCCCAGCCCGCGTATCGTTTGAGCGTTGGTCGGCAAATCACCGTCATGGTCGGCAAAGGACGGCCATCCACGACTCTTGCTGATGGTATCTGTGAAAAGACGTGGATGGCCCGCCTTCTGGGGCCATGACGCTGAATGGCTGGCCGCGTGCCAAACGTAACGCGGATTGGTATTAGGCTGCCCCCTCCAGCAGGCAGGCATCGCCGTACGAGTAGAACCGATACCGGGCAGCGATGGCATGCGCATAAGCCGCCCGCATCCGGGCGGCACCCGTAAAGGCGCAGACCAGCATGAACAATGTCGAGCGCGGCAGGTGGAAGTTGGTCACCAGCAGATCCACGGCACGAAATTGGAAGCCGGGCAGGATGAACAACTCGGTATCCCCGGCGAACGGATGGACCCGGCCGTTGTCGTCCACAGCGGTTTCCAGCAGGCGGACGCTGGTGGTGCCGACCGCGATGATCCGACCGCCGGCCTCGCGTGCCGTGTTGATTGCTGCCGCGGCGTCTCTCCCGATCTCGCCGCGTTCGGCGTGGATCCGGTGCTGCGCGATGTCGCCGCGCACCGGCAGGAACGTGCCGGCACCGACATGCAGGGTCAGGGTCACGTGGCGGACACCGCGCTGCTCCAGGGCCGCCAGCAGCGGCGGGGTGAAGTGCAGGCCGGCGGTGGGCGCCGCTACCGCGCCATCCCGCGCCGCGAAGACGGTCTGGTAGTCGGCGGCGTCCTCCGGCAGCGGCCCGTGCGGGCGGGCGATATAGGGCGGCAGCGCCAGCGCGCCGGCGCGGTGCAGGGCGGCGCCGAACGCCTCGCCCTCCAGGTTGAATCGCAGCGTCACGCCGCCGTCCGGATCACGCTGCTGCACGCTGGCGGTCAGGTCGGTGGCGCCCTCGAAATCCAGCGTATCACCGGGGCGCAGCCGGCGGGCGTTGCGGGCCAGCGCGTGCCAGGTGCCGTCCGGCAGCGGGCGGTCCAGCGTGATGCCGACCTGCGCCGCACCGCGCCGGGCACGGAGCTGGGCGGGGATCACCTTGGTGTCGTTCGCCACCAGCACATCGCCCGGGCGCAGCAGGTCCGGCAGGTCGCGCACGGTGCGGTCCGCCAGGGCGTCGCGCGCGACATGCAGCAGCCGGGCGGCTTCGCGCGGGCGGGCGGGATGCTGGGCGATGCGGTCCGGCGGCAGGTCGAAGTCGTACGCCGCCATGCTGTCGCCGGTACCGGTCGGGTCCGGCGCGGTCATGCCGGGGTAGGCGCGACGCGGCGCAGCAGGCGCACCAGCGGCACGGCGATCAGCACCGCCCAGAGCTTGCCGATCACCTGGCCGGGCAGGAACTGGAGGCTGCCGAAGGCCAGCAGCAGGAACACCACGGAATCCACCACCAGCCCGACCATCGAGGACGCCACCACCGCGGTGACCAGGCGCCGCTGCTGCAACGGCGTGTACACCGCGAAATCCGCCAGTTCGCTGAGCGCGAAGGCCATGCCGGACGCCACCACCAGCGCGCCTGGCGCCACCACGGTGGACAGTACCGTGCCGCCGGCGATGGCGACCAGGCCCCAGAACAGGCCCAGGCAGCGCTGCACCACGTCGCGCAGCACCAGCGCGGCGCCGACGGTCAGCACGCCCGAGGGCGCCAGAACGCCAGGCGCCACGGGTACCAGGCAGGGACCGTGCGGCGTGCACACGGTGCCGACATTCTGGATCATCCAGTTGGCGAGCGGGATCGAGCCCAGGAAGCAGACGAAGGCGGCGAACCCGATCAGGCGGCGGCGGTCGTTGGGCATCACATCGGCTGGTAGGAAGCGATCTCGACCAGGTTGCCGTCCGGATCGCGGCAGTACACCGACTGGATGGGGCCGAGCGCGCCGGCCCGCTCGCCGGGGCCGATCAGGACGGTCACGCCGCAGTCGTGCAGGTGGGCGATCACCTCGTCGGGCGGGACGGCGGTGATGAAGCAGACATCGGCCGAGCCGGGGACGTCGTTGACGCCGGTGGGCCAGGTGCCGGGATCGGCGTCGGTCGGGCGCAGGTTGATCTTCTGGCCGCCGAACTTCAGGGCGGTGCGCTGGTGTGGGCCGAACTCCTCGCGCTCCATGCCGAGCACGCGCTGGTACCAGGCCGCGGCGATTTCCACGTCCTTTACGTTCAGCACGATGTGGTCGATGCGGTCGATGGTGAAGCGCATCGTGTCTCTCGCTTGTCTGCTGTGTGCTGGCGGGGAGGTAGCCGATTTTGCCGGTGCGGCAAATGGCACCGCGCATCCGCGCCAAACGGCACTGCATATCCACGCCGTATGGCGGCACGCGCCGGCCCGGCGGCACCGGCCCGCGGCCGGCGGTCCGGGTGCGGTGCGGGTCACGGCCGCACCTGTCCCCTATCGGACAGATCCGTGCTACAGGCCGAGCGGGATCAAACCATGATCCGCGTCCCATGTTTCATGGAGTGCGTCTCGGCCGATGCGTCTCTTGCTGATCGAGGATAACGACCGGCTGGCCGATCTGCTCAACGGCCTGTTGGCCAATGCCGGATTCGCCGTGGACAGGGTGGCCGACGTCGTCACGGCGACCGAGGCGCTCGATTCCGCGACCTACGAGATCATCCTGCTCGACCTGCGACTGCCCGACGGCGACGGGATGGACATCCTGAAAGCACTGCGGGCGAAGAAGAACGCCGCCCTGGTGCTGGCGGCAACGGCAAAAAGCGACGTGGTGGACCGGGTGCAGACCCTGAACGCGGGGGCCGACGACTACCTGGTGAAGCCATTCTCCCCCGACGAACTCCTGGCGCGGATCCATGCCCTGCTGCGCCGGCGCGGCGAGTTCACGCCCGACGTGCTGACGCTGGGGAACATCGCCCTGGATACCGTGTCGCTGACGCTTTCCGTCGCGGACAAGCCGGTGAAACTGCCGCGGCGGGAGGTCTGCGTGCTGGCGGAACTGCTCCGCCGCCAGGGGCGTGTGCTGCGGCGCGAGGCGCTGGAGGAAGCCGTCTATCCGTTCGACGCCGAGGTGACACCGAACGCCATCGAGGCGGCGATTTCCCGCCTGCGCCGCCGCCTGGATGCCGCCGACGCCTCGGTCAGCATCACCACCCTGCGCGGCATCGGCTATCTGCTGAGCGAACGCATCGCATGTTGAGGCAGGGCCGCCCGCCCGCACTGTCGCGGATCCTCGCCACGCGCATGATCCTGGCGGCCTTGCTGGTGTCCTTCGTCCTCACCGGAATCACCTTCGTCAAATATGCGCTGGACGAGCCTTACGTTCACCGGCAGGCGCTGGAGGACGATGCCAGCGCCGTCGCCGCGGCGGTCGCGCAGGGCAACGATCCGGCCAGGCTGCCCCGCTACGTCAACTACCCCCACGCCTATGCCTTTCGCGTGTATGACCACCGGCTGGCGCGTGACCGCCACGTGGTGGCCGCAGCCAATACCGCCCTGCTGCCGCCTGCCCCTGATTCGGCGGACCTGCAGGAGAAGTTCGAGGCACGGGCGGTCAGCGGCAACCTGGACAAGGCCGGGCGCTGGCAACTGATCGAACGCGAACAGGTCGATCGCCACCACCATTACTGGGTGCAGGCCGCCATGGTGGGCGACCCCGACTGGCGGTGGCGGGAGGTGATCGCCAGCGAGCTGATGGACCACGTGGTGGTGCCGGCGCTGACCATCGTGCCGATTCTCACGCTGGTCATGTTCCTGACCACGCGCTCCGCGATGCGCCCCCTCACCCGCATCGCCGACCAGGCCAGCCGCATCGGTGCGTCGGTTGTCGCCGGTGCCTCCCCGGACCGGCTGCCGGAAGCGGGCCTGCCGCGCGAATTCGCCGCGGTGGTCACTGCCATCAACGCCATGGTCGCTCGGCTGGAGCGCTCGCTGTCGGTGCAGAAGCAGTTCACCGCCGATGTCGCGCATGAGCTGCGCACGCCCCTTGCCGTGCTGCTGCTGGAAGTGGCCCGCCTGCCGGACGCGCCGGCGCGCGACCTGCTGACGCGCGATATCGGTGCGCTCAGCAACCTGGTGAACGAGCTGCTGCGCTTCGCCCAGGCCGAGAACGCGCTCGCCGCCGGCCAGGACATGGTGGACATCGTCGCGGTGGTGCGCCGGGTGTGCGAGGACCTGGCGCCTGCCGCAATCCGGCGGCGGGTGTCGCTGGCGCTGGACGCGCCGGACAAGCCCGTTCTGCTGCCCGGGAATGCCGCCCTGATGGAGATCGCGATCCGCAACCTGGTCGATAACGCCGTCAAATTCACCGCCCCGCGCTCCACCGTGACGGTGCAACTGGATGCGACGGGCCGAATCAGCGTGGACGACCGCGGCCCCGGTGTTCCCGAAGAGCAGAAGCGGTTGATCTTCGAGCGGTTCTGGCGCGGCGAGCACGGTGGCGGCGCCGGTGTCGGGCTGGCCCTGGTTCGGCGTGTCGCACAGCTTCATGCGGGCGATGTGCAACTGGAGGACGGGCCGAACGGCGGCACCCGGTTCGTGCTGACGCTCGGGCGCGTCGGCGCCGGCTGATACCAGCCCGCGTGATCACTGACGTTCGGCTTCTGCCCCAACCGTCGTGGCGGGCGCAGGCCGGTCATGACGTCGAATGCCCGTCCGCGTGTCCAATATTTTGTGGCCCGGTATCAGGGGCTGATCAGGTTCCCGTCAGCTTCCGCGGCTAAGCCAGCCGGGCAGGCCACGATGGAGCTTCCTGATGTCCGCCACCGCCTCTCTCTGGCACCCTTCCGCAGCCGCGCTCGAGCCGCCGGTTCTGTCCGCGACGCCGCACCGCCTGGCGCTTGCGAAGCGGGCCTACACAACTCGGCGCGTGCCCGGCGGGCGGATGCAGCGCCTGCTGCACGATGTCGCCCCGCAGGCCGGCGACCTGGTGCTGGCGCGCGTCACGCAGTTGGGCCAGCACCAGAACATCGAGCAGGTCACCGGCCGGCGTGCCAAGCTGTGGCGGGATGACGAGATCATCGTCGCCTACGGCAACCGCTACGCCCCGGACCAGTTCGAGGCCTTCGTTCCCGAGGACCTTGGCCCGTGCGCGCTGGTCGCCGGCGGCGGCGTGGCCGCCCGTGTGTCGAGCCAGCACGGCGCGATGAAGACGCCCACCAAGATCGAGCCGCTGGGCCTGGTCGCCGACCAGGCGGGCCGGCGCATCAACCTGTCCGATCACGGCTTGCGCCTGGTTCCGGTGTCACACCCGACGCCGCCGGTCCTGGCGGTGGTCGGCTGCGCCATGAACGCCGGCAAGACCACGACCGCAGCCGGAGCGATCCGCGGGCTTTCCCGCAAGGGCATGAAGGTGGGCGCCGCCAAGGTGACCGGCACCGGATCCGGCGGCGACCGCTGGGCCATGCTCGATGCCGGGGCGGACACGGTGCTCGACTTCACCGACGCCGGCCACGCCTCCACCTTCGGGCTCACCGGCCCGGCCCTGACGCAACTGCTGCCGCTGCTGGTCAGCCAACTGGCCGCACACGACGTGGACGCGATCGTGCTGGAGCTGAGCGACGGGCTGTTCCAGCAGGAAACCGCCGCGATGGTGGAATCGGAGGTGTTTGCCCGCATGGTCAACACCGTCCTGTTCGCGGCCGATGGCGCGATGGGGGCGAAGGCCGGCGCCGACTGGCTGCACCAGCGCGGCCGGCCGCTGATGGCGATCAGCGGCGTGGTGTCCGCCTCACCGCTGGCCACGCGGGAGGCCGCGGCGGCCACCGGCCTGCCGGTTCTGACGCTGGCGGACCTGGCGGCGGGCGACTGGTGCCATGCGCCGGACTCGCCGTTCCGCACATGATCGGAGCGATACCGGCCGACGGCATCGCCCGGGCTGTCGCGGAGCCGCCGGCCGGCTGTCACCTGTTCCTGCCGCCGTCGCTCGATTCGAGCACCCCGTTGCTGATCAGCGTGCATGGCATATCGCGCAATGCCGACGAGCATCTGGCCTGTTTCGCGCCCTTCGCGGCCGCGCATGGGGTGGCGGTGATGGCGCCGGTGTTTCCGCCGGCGGTCTTCCCCGACTACCAGCGGCTTGGCCGCCCGGGTAAGGGGCTGCGCGCGGACCTGACGCTTCGCGTCATGCTGGACCGGCTGTGCCGGGAGGTTGGGCTGGCGTCGCGGCAAGTGTACCTGTTCGGCCATTCCGGCGGTGCGCAGTTCGTGCACCGCTATGTCATGGCCTATCCGCGCGATGTCGCCTGCTACGTCGCCAGTGCCGCGGGGTGGTACACGCTGCCCGATTGCTCCCTGCCCTACCCGCTGGGCATCGGCGCGGGCCCGGGCGTGCCGGGCGTGGGGTTCGACCCCGCGGCATTTCTGCGGGTGCCGGGCGCCGTGCTGGTAGGGGCCCGCGACAACAGGCGCGGGCCTGCGCTGCGCAAGGCGCCGAAGGTCGATGCGCTGCAAGGCGCGACGCGCATGGAACGGGCCGAGCGGTGGGTGGCAGCGATGAACCGGGGGGCCATGGAACGGGGGTTGCTGCCGCCCCTGAGCCTGGAGGTGATCCCCGGCGCGGGACACCGATTCGGCCGTATGGCCGCCCACGGGGCCGTTGCGCGGGCGTTTGCGTTTCTCTTTGGGGCGGAACGATGCGCATGTGCCTGATCCTGGCCGGCGGTGTTGCCCCGTCGTCATTTCACCCGAAGCCCGACTGGTATCGATCCGCATGAGCCCGGCAAACTGGCCTCTGGTGACGATCGCGCGCAGCGGGGACAGCCGCCAGCTCATTCTCGTGCGTCTGGTCCGCAGCATCAGCCAGGGGGCGCTGGTGGTGGACTTCGTCCTCTACCTGCACGCGCTTCACTGGTCGGGCGGGGCCATCGGCGCACTGCTCACAACTTCCATGGCCTGCGGCATCGCGCTGACCACGCTGCTCGGCCCGATCAGCGACCGGATCGGGCGCAAGCCGGTGCTGCTTGGCTTCGAGGCGACGCGGATCGTCGCGGCCCTGGTCGCAATGATGACCAGCGCGCCGGTGCCGCTGGCCCTGGCGGCGATCGCCGGACAGTACGGCCGCGGCGGCAACGGGTCCGCCGGGCCGTGCGGCACCGTGGAGCAGGCCTGGCTGGCGCAATCCGCACCGCGCGGCAAAAGCGCCAGGGTGTTCAGCCTCAATTCCGGGATGGGGTTCTTCGGCCGGGCATTCGGGGCGCTGCTGGCGACGTTGCCCAGCCTGATGTTCGGTTGGCTGCCGGGACCGCTGGCGTACCGGCCGTTGTTCGGCCTGGTGGCGGTGACCTCGGCCGTCGCCATCTGGCTGATCCTGCGCGTTCCCGAAGATGGGGCGACACGCCAGCCGCGGCAGGAACGCCGGGCACCCCGCGCCGCACCGCCGCCGACTCAGATGAGCGAAAA
The DNA here is from genome assembly GCA_963721065.1 of uncultured Alphaproteobacteria bacterium. GTDB lineage: Bacteria > Pseudomonadota > Alphaproteobacteria > Acetobacterales > Acetobacteraceae > CAWBLP01. The sequence continues at coordinate 1,184,580 of CAVRHO010000001.1, read as the reverse complement.
TGCGCTGCTGCTGCGGCTTGCGCTGGCGAACCTGCTGCAAGGTGCGGGGATCGGCCTGACGGGCCCGCTGATCGCCTACTGGTTCGCGCTGCGTTTCCACGCCGGGCCGGGGATCATCGGCCCCATGATGGCTGCCGGCTTCCTGATGGCGGCGCTGGCGTCGGTGTTGAACGGGCGGCTGGCGCAGCGCTGGGGCATCGTGCCGGTGGTGGTCGGCATGCGGCTGACCGGGATCGGCCTGCTGGTGGCGCTGCCGGTGATGCCGACGCTGTCGCTGGCGGGGGCGGTTTACATGATCCGCTCGGTGTTCAACCGCGGCACCAACGGCGTGCGCGCCGCGCTGAGCATGAGCCTGGTGCGGGCCGAGCGGCGGGGGTTTGCGGCGATGGTCAGCTCGGTGTCGGTGTCGGTGCCGCGCACGCTGGGGCCGCTGGTGTCCGGCCTGCTGTTCGAGGCGCACTTCCTGGTGCTGCCGTTCGTGCTCGCTGCGGGGTTCCAGCTCGGATACATCTGGCTGTACGCGCGCAGCTTCGCGGGGCACGAGCGCGCCACGCGCCGGCAGGCGATGGCGGAGGCGCCGTCGTAGAACGGGATGCGGGAGCGACCCGCGTCACGAAATCCGCGCACCGGAGCCCGTCCAGGACTTGTGGTCCGTTCCGCCAACCGGGGCCACGGTGTGACGAACCACGCCCGGTCAGGCGGCGAGGCAAGTCCTTCCGCCCCTCCGGCCGCCCCTCCGGGCGCGCGGTCCCGCGACGTGCCTGGTGTCCGCTGTCAGTGGACCACCAGAACGGGACAGGGCGACAGGCCGACCAGCTTCTGTGTGACGCTGCCCAGCAACAGGCCGGCCAGGCGGCCATGACCGCGGCTGCCCAGAACCAGCAGGTCGGCGTTCTGCTCCTTGGCATACTGGATGATCGTCTCGGCGGGGTTGCCGATCGTCACCTCCGGCGTCGCCTTCTTCACGCCTCTGGCGTGGAATCCGTCGCAGAGCGTCTCGAGTCTCTCCCGCTCTGTCTCCAGTTGCTGGGGAAGGTCGGGATTGCGGATGTGCTCCATTTGGGCATAGGCCGTGACGATGGGCTCCCCTGATCGGGTGTCGTGCACGACATGCAGCAGCATCAGCGTGGCCCCGTATTTCACGGCAAGATCCGCCGCAAGATCCACTGCGCGTTGCGAGGCGCCGGAAAAGTCCATAGCCGCGACGATCCGTTGCATGGCATTGCTCCGCCAGAGTGACGCTCTCAAGAGTGACATCGCGCCAGCCGGTTTGCCAGTCTGCATTGCACCGCGACACCACGCGATGCGTTCCGGAAGTGGAGACCCGCGCGGAGAAGCCCCCGGTTGCGATGGGGGCCCGCGCGGGCGCGCCCGCTACTCCAGCCCCTCGTAGAAGTCGTTCCCCTTGTCATCGATTACGATGAACGCCGGGAAGTTCTCCACCTCAATCCGCCACACGGCTTCCATGCCGAGTTCCGGATACTCCAGCACCTCCACCTTGCGGATGCAGTCCTGCGCCAGCCTTGCGGCCGGGCCGCCGACGCTGCCCAGGTAGAAGCCGCCATGCTTGCGGCAGGCGTCCTTCACCGCCTTGGAGCGGTTGCCCTTGGCCAGCATGACGAGCGAGCCGCCGGCCGCCTGGAACGCGTCCACGTAGCTGTCCATCCGCCCGGCGGTGGTGGGGCCGAAGCTGCCGGTGGCGAAGCCGGTGGGGGTTTTGGCGGGGCCGGCGTAGTACACCGGGTGGTTCTTGATGTAGTCGGGCAGGCCCTCGCCGCTGTCCAGACGCTCCTTCAGCTTGGCGTGGGCGATGTCGCGCGCCACCACCATGGTGCCGGTCAGGCTGAGTCGCGTCTTCACCGGGTGCGCCGAGAGCTGCTTGCGGATCTCCGCCATCGGTCGGTTCAGGTCCACCGCCACGGCCTCATCACCCAGATGGTCGTCGGTGGTTTCCGGCAGGTATTTCGCCGGGTCGGTCTCCAGTTGCTCCAGGAAGACGCCCTCGGGCGTGATCTTGGCCAGGATCTGGCGGTCGGCGCTGCAGGAGACGCCGATCCCCACGGGCAGCGAGGCGCCGTGCCGCGGCAGGCGGATCACCCGCACATCGTGGCAGAAATACTTGCCGCCGAACTGGGCGCCGATGCCGATGGTGCGCGTCAGGTCCAGCACCTTCTGCTCCATCTCCAGGTCGCGGAAGGCGTGCGCCCCCTTGCTGCCGCTGGTGGGCAGGGTGTCCAGCCAGCGGGTGGAGGCCAGCTTCACCGTCTTCATCGTGGCCTCGGCCGAGGTGCCGCCGATCACGATCGCCAGGTGGTAGGGCGGGCAGGCCGAGGTGCCCAGCGTCTTGACCTTGGTTTCCAGGAACTTCACCAGCCGCTCGGGCGACAGGATGGCGCGGGTCTCCTGGAACAGGAAGGTCTTGTTGGCACTGCCGCCGCCCTTGGCGACGAACATCAGGTGGAACTCGTCGGCGTGGTGGTCCCCCGGGCTGGCGAGGATGTCGAACTGCACCGGCAGGTTGTTGCCGGTGTTGACCTCCTCGAACATCGACAGCGGGGCCATCTGCGAATAGCGCAGGTTGGTTTCCGTGTAGGTGCGGTGCACGCCCCAGGCCAGCGCCTCCTCCTCGTCGCCATCGACCCAGACGCGCTGGCCCTTCTTGCCGAACACGATCGCGGTGCCGGTGTCCTGGCACATCGGCAGCACGCCGCCGGCGGCGATATTGGCGTTCTTCAGCAGGTCCAGCGCGACGAACCGGTCGTTGGCGCTCGCTTCCGGGTCCTCCAAAATCGACCGGAGCTGTGCCAAGTGGCCGGGACGCAGCAGGTGCGCGACCTCGTGGAAGGCCTGGAACGCCAGTTGGCTCAGCGCCTCGGGGGCGATTCGCAGCACGGTCTGGCCGTCGCAGGTGACGGTGCGGACGCCGTCCAGCGGCAGCTTCTTCCACGTGGTGCGGTCGGGGCCCAGCGGGAACATCGGTGAGTACCTGGAAACCGGACGGGCGCTGCATCGGAGCGTTCATGGCGCATGATCCTTCATCGAGAGCACCGGACAGGCGGCGCGCAAACCGGCTGACCCGGCGCGGGGGGACATAGCGAACCGGGGCTCAACCGTCCAACACGCCCCCGTCCAGCACCCCCAGATCGCGCAGCACCGGGACCCGCTGGTCCAGGAACCGGCCTACCAGGTCGGTGGCGATCATCCGCGCTTCGGCCGGGTCGGTCACCGCCCTGCCCTCCCGCTGCAGGGTCCGGCCGCCGCCGGCCAGCAGGTCCGGCAGCTTCGTCACCAGTGCGTCCGGTTCCGCCGGACGGCCGGCCAGCAATTCCCCCAGGAGCAGCGTTTCCACCAGGTCCACCTGGAGCGAGGAGCCGAGCAGCGGCGCGACCAGGCGGGGCAGGTCGCCGCCGGCGGCATTGACCTGGGCGATGGCGGCATTCAGCGCGCGGGAGGACTGCCGCGCCGCCGCGGCGTCCCCGCCCGGCAGCACCGGGTGGGCGAAGCCGCCGGCGATCATCAGGCTGACGGACTGCAGCAGTTCCACCGGCGGGCGATCGGAAAAGGGCGGGTTGGCGGCAAGTTCGCGCACGCTGACCGGGCCCTGCCGCAGCCGGTCATGCAAAGGCTGGTAGATATCGGGCCGGCCGGTGATGGTGCCGATCGACGTCGTGAAAGTGATGGGATCGGGCGGGGTCAGCCCGGTCGCGGCAATCACGATGTCATTCAGCATTTCCCGGTGCTCACCCGAGGGGACCGGCACCACGCCGCGGCGGTACACGTCGCGGCGGAAGGTCTGGCCACAGGCGAAGTCGCGCAAGGTCTCCCGCAGCACCGGATCGCGGGTCTCGGCCAGCATCTGCGCCATCTCGGCCGGCACCGAGGCGGCATCGATGTTCTCGGTCAGCGTGGCGCTGCCGATGTAGCTGCACTTGCACTCGGCCATATCCGCCCCGACCTCGGCGAACATCAGCGGATGCCAGTCCTGGTTCAGGAACTCATGCGCCAGGTAGCGCGGGTCCTGCCGCCGCATGTCCTGCAGGCGTGCCTCCAGCCCGGGATTTGCCTGAAAGAACAGCGCCCCGGCGGCCTTCAGCCGGTCGATCGTGTCGAGGATTTCGGCGGCGGCCTGGTCGGTGCGGGTCGCGCTGGATTCGGCCAGTTGCCGCATCAGCGCGCGCAGCGGCAGCATGCTGCCCCAGCCGGTGGTGACGTTGTAGCTGACATAGGCCAGCCCGCCCGGCCGCAGCCGCTGGCGGATCACGGCCAGCACTTCCCGCCGGTTCTCCGGCGTGATCCAGCTCAGCACGCCATGCGAAACGACATAGTCGAATGCCGGCAATGCCTCCGCCGGCAATGCCGCCAGTTCGGCGAAGGACGTCTCGACGAAATGGACGTTGTCCAGGCCGGCGCGTGCGGCCAGGTCGCGCGCGGTCTCGATATGCGCTGGATTGAAGTCGAACCCCCACACCTCGGCCTGCGGGCTGGTCGCCGCGACGGTCAGCGCGCCGAAGCCGTTGCCGCAGCCCAGGTCGGCGTAACGGAACGGGGCGGCCAGCGGCGGCGGGCGGTGGCCCAGCAGCAGCGCCGTGGTTGCCAGCCAGGCCGGCGTCGTCTCGCGATAGAAGTTGCTCGTATAGACGACGTCGGTGACGTAGCCGTGATTCCATCGGGCCATACCTGGTTCCTCGCCGTTCGGGCTGCGCACGAGGGCGTGAGCTATCAGTCCGTGGGGGGATTTTCCAGCATCGCCGCCGCCCGCCGCGCCTCGATCTGGGCGTTCAGTTCGGCACCCAGCAACACGGCATAGGCGGTGATGTAGAACCACAGCATGATGCCGATGGCGGCCCCCAGTGGCCCGTACGTGGCACCGAACGTGCCCAGCCGCGATACGTAGAGCGACAGCAGCAGCGAGGCGATCAGCCAGAGCGCGGTCGCCACCAGGGCCCCTGGCGCGATCGGCTGGCGTGGCGGCGGCTTGCGGCAGGGACCGAAACGGTACAGCAGCGACACCGTCCCGCCGAACAGTCCGATCAGCAGCAGCACGCTGACCAGGCGGACCAGGCCCGCGGCATAGGCAGACAGGCCGACGAAGGCGATCACCACCGGCGTGAAGACCAGGACCGCGATGGTCAGGGCGGCGACCAGAATTGCGGCGAGCGTAATGGTCAGTCCAAAAAGCTGGAAGCGAAGCATCGGCCGTTGCTCCGCCACGTCATAGGCGACGTTGATCGCGGACAGCATCGACTTGCTGCCGGTGGAGGCGCTCCAGAAGGTAATCAGCAGGCCGAGAACCAGACCGATATTAACAGTGCCGTAATACTGGCCGATGAGGTCGTGCACGCGTCCCTCGATGAGGGAGAAGGCCGGCGGCGGCAACAGTTCGCCCAGGACGGTAATCTGGGCGAGAATGTCGTCGCGGTTGAAGACCAGGCCATAAACCGAGATCAGGATGCTGATGCCGGGGAACAACGCGAGCGTGGCATAGAAGCCGCAACCGGCGGCGGCCAGGGACATGTGGTCCGTGATGCTCTCGCGCAGTGCGGCGAACACCATGCGGTACCATCGGAAGCGCGGGCGGATCTCGCGGCGCCGTGGGCCCCGGGACCGTTGCGGCGGTAAGCTGTCCAAATCTCTCCTCTGGCGCTGCCGGCGCGGCGGGAAGCTTGGGGTGCCCTGCCCGCCGCGCCAAGGGGCGGATTTTCCCGTCAAGGGTCATTTTCCCTATTGCACGGGGAGAACGCGGGTCCTATGTGGCCCTCACGCAGCAACGCACGTGCCTCTGGCCCTCTGTGGTTACGCAACGACGTCAAGCGTTCTGGCAATCGCTCTGGTCGCTGGTTCGTTCGACCGTTTCGTCAACTCCGCCCGTCGCCTCCGATTCAGACGGGCGTTCAGCCAAGGGAGGCCCGGTGCGATGACACCCAAAATCGCCCGATTCCTTGCTGAGCAACAGCCGGCTACGCCGTGCCTGGTGCTCGATGTCGATCGCGTGGAAGACAATTTCCGCGCGTTGCAGCGCGCCCTGCCGCTGGCGCGGATCTATTACGCCGTGAAGGCGAATCCCGCGCCGCAGGTGCTGGAGCGCCTGGTGCGGCTGTCCAGCAGCTTCGATGCCGCGAGCTTCGAGGAAGTCGCTGCCTGCCTGGATGCCGGTGCACGCCCGGACGCCATCAGCTTCGGCAACACCATCAAGAAAGCCTCGGCAATCCGCTCGGCCTTTCAGCATGGCGTGTCCCTGTTCGCCTTCGATTCGATCGAGGAGCTGGAGAAACTGGCGAAGCACGCGCCCGGTTCGCGGGTGTACTGCCGCATCCTGGTGGAGAACGAAGGCGCCGACTGGCCGCTGTCACGCAAGTTCGGCACCACGATCCAGAACGCGCGGGCGCTGATGCTGCGCGCGCGTGAACTGGGCCTGGATCCGTACGGCCTGTCGTTCCACGTCGGCAGCCAGCAGACCACGACCCGCGCCTATGAGGTGGCGATCGGCAAGGTGGCGATGCTGTTCACCGACCTGACCGAGGCCGGCGTGAACCTGCGCATGCTGAACCTGGGCGGTGGTTTTCCCACACGATATCGCGAGAACGTGCCGGAGATCGACCAGTTCGGCAGTGCGATCATGACCGCGATGACCGAACATTTCGGCAATGCGCTACCGGAAATCGTGGTGGAGCCCGGCCGCTTCATCGTCGGCGATGCCGGGCTGGTCTCGGCAGAGGTGGTGCTGGTGAGCCGGCGCGATCCGGACAGCCCGGTGCGTTGGGTGTACCTGGATATCGGCCGTTTCGGCGGGCTCGCGGAAACCGAGGGCGAGTCTATCAAGTATCGCATTGCCACACCGCATGACGGCTCCACGATGGGACCGGTGGCGATTGCCGGACCGACCTGCGATGGTGCCGACATCATGTATGAACGGTCGAACTATCGCCTGCCGCTGGCGCTGAACTCGGGCGACCGGGTGGAGCTGCTGTCCACCGGGCGCGTACGTGACCACGTATGCGAGCCAGAAGTTCAACGGGTTTGCGCCGCTGTCGGAGTATTATCTCTGACTTCCGTGACTGGCTGATCCGGCGCCGACGGATCGGTCCCTCGGACAAAGCGTATCAAGTGATGACGGGTAAAGGCCCGCCACCCATGACTTTCCCGCACGCACCGAAGGAAGGTCGGCCTGAGCCGACGAGGATGTGGTGCGTACGACAGACGGCAAAACGCAGGCATGCTGATACCATTTCCTCATGTCATGGCTGGGCCTGAACCGGCCATCGACACCGGAACGATCGGGGTTGACTGCAAGGGAACACGCCTTGTCGGGGGTGGATGGCCGGCTCAAGGCCGGCCATGACTCGGGAGGGCGGTGCTTATCCGCACAATCTCAACGCTTAGGGACTTTCGGGTCCGACCGGAGAGCCCAATCCCATGCGGCTCGGTTTCAGTCTGCACTTTCCGGCAACCGTTGCCCGGCTGGCCGCTTCACGCGGCGGCGTGGCACCAGCGCCGTCGCGACACGGTCCAGGTACAGGTAGATCACCGGCGTCGTGTACAGTGTCAGCACCTGCGACACGAGCAGCCCACCGATGATCGCCACCCCCAGCGGCCGCCGCAACTCGGACCCGGCGCCATGGCCCAGCGCCAGCGGCAGGCCGCCGAACAGCGCACACATTGTAGTCATCATGATCGGCCGGAAACGCAGCAGGCACGCCTGGTGAATTGCCTGCAACGGCGGGATGCCCTGCCGCCGTTCCGCGTCGAGTGCGAAGTCGATCATCATGATCGCGTTCTTCTTGACGATGCCGATCAACAGAATGATCCCGATCACTGCCACCAGGCTGAGGTCGTAGCCGCACAGCATCAGCATCACCAGCGCGCCCACGCCGGCGGACGGCAGCGACGAGAGAATGGTCAGCGGGTGGATGAAGCTCTCGTAGAGCATCCCCAGCACGATGTACACGACGAGGATCGCCGCGGCGATCAGCAGCGGCATCGACGACAGCGAGGCACGGAACGCCTGCGCCGATCCCTGGAAGGACCCGTGCAGCGTTTCCGGCACGTGCAACGAGTCCTGCATCGCGTCGATCGCATTCACCGCCTGGCCGATCGCGACGCCGGGTGCCAGGTTGAACGACAGCGTCACCGCCGGGAACACGCCCTGGTGGTTCACCGTCAGCGGCTCCACCGTCGTCACGTAGTGCGCAACGGCGGACAGCGGTACCTGCGCGCCAGAGGCCGACGTCACGTGAATATGCGACAGTGCGTCAGGGCTGTCCTGGAAGCGTGGCTCGACTTCCAGGATCACCTTGTGCTGTGAGGAGTTGGTGTAGATCGTCGCCACCTCCTCCTGCCCGAACGCGTCGTACAGCGTCTGGTCGATCAGCTTCATCGACAGGCCCAGCCGGTAGGCGGCGTTGCGGTCGATGCGGATCGAGATGTGCGGCGAGGCGATCTGCTGGTCCGACGCGACATCGGTCAGCAGCTTCATGTCACGCATGTGCTGCAGCAGGATCGGCGCCCAGTGGTTCAGTTGCTCGGCGTCGTTGTCGGTCAGGGTGTACCGGTACTGCGCCTGGGTCAGGTGCGTGCCGATGGTCACGTCCTGCCCGGCCTGCATGTAGAAGCGCACGCCCTGCACCTGCGCGATCTGCGGTTTCAGCCGGCGCATCACGGTGGCCACGCCGGCGCGCTGGTTCTCCGGCTTGAGCTGGATGAACATGCGCGCGGTGTTCTCGCTGGGATTGTAGCCGGTGGCGCCGGCGAACCCGACGACCGCGTGCACCGCCGGATCCTTCAGGATGATGCCCGACAGTTTGCGTTCCAGCGCCGCCATGGCGCCGAAGGAGATGTCCTGCCGGGCCTGTGCCTCACCAAAGATGAAGCCGGTGTCCTGCTGCGGGATGAAACCCTTGGGGACGCGGACGTACAGCACGCCGGTCAGCACGACCAGGCCCAGCGTCAGCGCCAGCATCAGCGGCTGGTGGCGGAACACCCAGTTCAGGCCGCGTTCGTAGCCACGCAGCACCGCGGCGAAGAAGGCTTCGGCCGAACGGTTGAAGCGGTTCTTGTCCGACTCGTCCTCGTGCCGCAGGAAGCGGGCGCACATCATCGGCGTCAGCGTCAATGACACGAAGGCCGAGGCGATCACCGCGACGCTGACGGTGACGGCGAATTCGCGGAACAGCCGGCCGATGATGCCGCCCATGAACAGCAGCGGGATGAACACCGCGATCAGCGAGAAGGTGATCGACACGATGGTGAAGCCGATCTGCCCGGCGCCCTTGATCGCCGCCGCCAAAGGTTTTTCGCCCTGCTCGATATAGCGGACGATGTTCTCGATCATCACGATGGCGTCGTCCACCACGAAGCCGACCGAGATGGTCAGCGCCATCAGCGAGATGTTGTCGAGGTTGAATCCCAGCACGTACATCACGCCGGTGGTGGCGACCAGTGCCAGCGGCACAGTAATGCTGGGGATGATCGTCGCCCAGACGTGGCGCAGGAACAGGAAGATCACGAGGATCACCAGGCCGACGGTGATCGCCAGCGTCAGCTCCACATCCTGCACCGACGCCTGGATGTTCAGCGACCGGTCCGACACCAGATCGACATGCACCGACGGTGGAATTGCCGCGACCAGGCTGGGCATGATCGCCTTGATCCGGTTGACCACGGCGATCGTATTGGCGTTCGGCTCCCGCTGGATCAGCAGAAGCATGGTCCGCTTGCCGTTGAACCACCCGCCGGCCCGCGGCGACTGCGAGCCGTCGAAGACATGCGCGACGTCCTTCAACTGCACCGGCACGCCGTGGCGGTAGGCGGCGATGATATCGCGGAACCCGCTGGCGTTCTTCAGTTGCCCGTTGGTGTCCAGCGTGAAGGACTGGTGCTGTCCCTCCAGGTTGCCTTTCGGACCGTTGTCCGTGGCGTTGACGAGGGCGGTGCGCACGTCTTCCAGGCTGATTTGCCGCGCGCGCCAGCGCATCGGGATTTACCTGCACATGCACCGCGGGAATCTGTTCGCCCGCGATATTCACCTGCCCGACGCCGTCGATGCGCGACAGCGATTCCGCCAGCACGTTATAGGCGTATTTGTCCAGGTCCTGGATCGGCATCGCATCGGACCCGATGGCGTAGATCAGGATCGACCGGTGCGCCGGATTGGTCTTCCAGTAGGTCGGCGGCTTGGGCAGGTTCTTCGGCAACAGCCCGCTGGCATCATTGATCGCGCTCTGCACGTCCTGCGCCGCACCGTCGATGTTGCGCGACAGGGCGAATTGCAGGGTGATGCGCGTGGTGCCCAGGCCGCTGGTCGAGCTCATCTCGTCCAGGCCGGGAATGCTGGCGAACTGCTGCTCCAGCGGGGTGGCGACCGACGAAGCCATGGTTTGCGGGCTGGCGCCCGGCAGGTGCGCTGTCACCACGATGGTGGGGAAATCGACATTCGGCAGCGCGGCGATCGGCAACAGCGTGAAAGTGGCCAGGCCGAACACCAGGATGCCGGCCATCAGCAGCGCGGTGGCGATCGGGCGGCGGATGAAGACTTCCGAGATGCTCATCCGCTCAACCGTCCGTCCGCGATTCGGCGGGTTCGATCCGAACCTTGGCGTTGTTGGCCAGGCGGTACTGGCCGTTCACCACCACCTTCTCGCCGGCGGCCAGGCCCTTGCCGATCACCGCCATGCCGTCCTGTCGCGCCAGCACCGTGACCGGACGTCGTATCACGGTATCGTCGGGGCGAATGACATACACATACAGACCCTGCGGACCGGTCATGACGGTGGGCGCCGGCACGGTGACGGCATTATGGCGCTGCCCCAGGATCAGCCGGGCGGTGACGAACTCGCCGGGCCACAACCGCTCGTCGGCGTTGGTGAAGGTGGCCTTCAGCGCGATCGTGCCGGTGGCGCCGTCGATATGGTTGTCGATGAAACTGAGCTTGCCCTTTGCCAGCAGCGTCTTGCCGTCGTTGCCCAACGCATCGACCTCCAACGCGTGCTGCGCCTGGCCCTGGAGGATGGCGTCCAGTTGCCGCCCCGGCAGGGGAAACGCCACGTAGATCGGCTGAAGCTGGGTGATAGTGACAAGCGTGGCCCCGGCGCTGGCCTGGACGTAGCTGCCCAGGTTTTCCTGCAGTGCGCCGGTGCGCCCCGCGATCGGCGCACGGATCAGCGTGTAGCCCAGATTGAGCTTCGCCGCCTCCACCGCCGCCTGATCCTCCTGCGTGGTGGCCTGCAACTGCTCGACGGTGGCCTGCTGGTCCTCATAGCTCTGGCGCGTCTGGAAGCCGCTGCCGACCAGCTTGCTGTAGCGTTCCAGGTCCCGCTGGGCGCCCTTCAACTGGGCGGTGTCCTTCTGCAGCGTGGCCTGTGCCTTGTCGAGGGCGACCTGGAACGGGCGGGGATCGATCAGGAACAGCTTGTCGCCCTGCCGGACTTCCTGTCCTTCCGTGAAGAACACGCGCAGGATCTGACCGTCCACGCGGCTTTTCAGGTTGACGGTGTTGAGCGTCTCCACCGTGCCCAGGCCCTGGGCGTAGATCGGCACGGTCCGGGCGGTGGCGATTCCCGCGGTAACCGGAACGGCCGGCCGGCCGGAGGACGCGGCGACGGCCGTTTCGGCGTTGCGGCCGAGCATCGACCAGCCGGCGATTCCCGCGGCGAGTATGACGGCAGCCGCCGCCGCAACACGGACCATGCGCATCCCAGTGCTCTCCCCGGCGGGTCAGCGGGCGTGATGGGTCCGCCGTTGCTCGCCGGGTGGTGAGCATAGGCCCGATCGGGGCGGGATGCGCCAGGGGTTTGGAAGAGGGGTGGATGCACGCACCACCCCTCCCCGGCCCGGTCTCAGGCGGTGTGCCAGTGGAACTGCTGTGGCTTGCGGCCGGCCGCATGGTGCAGCTTCACGTTCACCAGCGCCGGTCCCGGATGCGCCATCGCCGCATCCAGCGCCGCGCGCAGGTCCTTCGGGTCCTCCACGTAGAAGCCCTTGCCGCCGAAGGCTTCCATGATCTTTTCATAACCCGAGCCGATCGCCATCACCCGCGGCGGCAGCGTGCTGCGATCTTCCGGGAACTCCGCCATGCCGCTGCCGATGCCGCCGTTGTTCAGCACCACGATCTTCACCGGCAGGCGATAGCGGCAGGCGGTTTCGATCTCCATGCCGGAGAAGCCGAGCGCCGCGTCGCCGAACACGGACACGATGGGGCGGTCGGGATGGGCGACGGCGGCGGCGATGGTGAAGCCCATGCCGATGCCCATTGTGCCGTAGGTGCCGGCGTCCAGGCGCAGGCGGGCGCTCTTGTTGGGCATCTGCGTGCGGCCGATATCCATCGTGTTGGCGCCTTCACCAACGATCACCGCATTGTCCGGCAGCCAGGCGCTGATGTCCTTGAACGCACGGTAGTAGTTGGTGGGTGCCGAGTTGTCGTCGATCATCGGCTGGATCTGCTTGGCGTTGGCCGCCGCCTTCTCGGCGATCGCCTTATGCCAGGGCGTATCCTTCGGATAGAACCACTGACGGCCTTCCAGCGCCTTGTTCAACTGGCCGACGATCGCCTTGCCGTCGCCCACCAGCGCCACCTCGGCCGGCACGTTCTGGCTGATCGATTCCGGCGCGATGTCCAGTTGGACGATACGCACCTTCTTGTTGAAGCGCGGCGGCATGCCGAAATGCATGATCCAGTTCAGCCGAGCGCCCATCAGGAAGATCACGTCGGCTTCCTGCAACGCGTGGCTGCGGGCGGCCCCGACCGACAACGGGTGCGTGTCGTCCATCACGCCCTTGCCCATCGGTGACGCGAGGAATGGCAGTTGCGTGCGCTCGATGAACGCGCGCACCTCGTCTTCCGCGCGCGACCAGCCCATGCCCTTGCCGACGATCACCAGCGGCTTCTCGGCGGATTCCAGCGTGTTCAGCGCGCTCTCGATATCCTCCGGCATCGCCTGGAAGCGCGGCGGTTCGGCCACCGTGGCGGCCTGGTGCACCTTCTCCTCCTCGACCTCGCCCTGGATGATGTCGTCGGGCATGTCGAGATAAGTGGCACCCGGGCGGCCATAGATCGAGTTGCGCACGGCCATTTCCACGTAGAACGGGATGCGGTGCACGTGTTCCACTGCGTGGGCGAACTTGCAGAACGGGGCGGCAATCTGCACCTGCCGCTCCTCCTGGAAGGCGCCCATGCCGTTCTGGTAGGTGGGGGAGGCGCCGCCGATCAGGATCATCGGCCAGCAGTTCTGCTGCGCATTCGCCAGGCCCGCCAGGCCGTGCACCACGCCGGGCCCCGACACCACCAGGCAGGCGCCCGGGCGGCCGGTCAGGTAGCCGACGGCCTGCGCGGCATAGGACGCCGACTGCTCATTGCGCATGCCCAGATAGGTGATGCCGGCCTTCTGGGCCGCTTCCGCAATCGGGCCGACGGGGAAGCCGACGACTCCGAACATGAACTTCACGCCTTGCTGCGCCAGGCTGCGCGCCATCAGAGTCGCGCCGTTTACTTTGGCCATGGTTTCCTCCCGCCAAACACGGGTGAACGCTGGCCGATCTGTGGGGGGAGGTCAATTCTCCCCGCCGGTACCTTGGGCGTGCGCGGGCTACTGGCGCGACGGCGACGCGGCGCCCAGGGGTGCGAAGGCCGGTGCGACGCCGGCAAGTTCGTCCGGATAGACGCCGAGCAGGACCGTGTCGAAATGCTGCCTGATCGAGGCGTTGCAGCGGCAGGCGCGCCGTTGCAACGCCTCCAGGTCATGCACCACCAGGGCGCCGCGGCGGGTTTCCAGCAGGCCTTTCGCCCTGAAGGACTGAAGCACGCGGCTGGTGTAGCTGCGCCCGACGCCCAGCATGCCGGCCAGTTCCTCATGCGTCAGTGGCACGCGGTGATCTCCGGTGCGCTCCAGCGACGACAGGATCCACTTCGCCGTGCGCTGCTCGATGGAATGGATGGCGTTGCACGCCGAGGACTGGAAGATCTGCGCCAGCAGGCAGTCGGCATAGCGTGCGAACAGGTGTCGGATGGCGGCGGAAGCCGCCTTCGCCGCTTCCAGGTCGCTGACGCGCAGGCGCATGAACTGGCCGGAATACTTGACGCGAATCCGGCAGTACGCAGGAAGATGGCCCAGGCTGACGATGCCGCCGACCGCGCCTTCGCGTCCGACCAGGACGGTTTCCACGTCCTTGCCGTCCTCGTTGGACACGAGATAGGAAACCAGCGCAGGTCCGCACGGGAACCACACCACTTCGACGTTGTCGCCAGGATTATACAGAAGGTCGCCGGCCTGTTTGTACTCAGCCCTGAGGTGGGGTTTCAGCCGTTCATGGTCGGCGACACGCAGAATGCGGAGCAGATTGTTCTCCGCGCGCGTGTCGATCGCCTCGGGCGGTAACAACGTCTTGAGCAATCCGATTTCTCCTGGCCCGCCTCACAGAAAACAAGCGAAGCGGCCCGCCGTTATGTGCACAAGTGTGCATACCGGGCAAGGCGCTTTCGCTAATGTTCCACCCGAGATTCCGACGATCGCGCTTGCCAAGGCGGCGCCGGAAGGCTTCGGCCGATGTTCTGACAGAAGATCTCGTGCGGGAGGAGCTCTGAAACGCGGTGCCCTCTGCCATTCGTGCAACCGGGACCCGCGGAAAAATACCAGGCACTCATGCCAGGGCCGGGCGCACCACAGCAGCCCCGCCGATTGCCCTGTATCCAGGACGGATCAACCCCCGTCCGCGAACACGCAGGTGGAGGAAGAAAAGACAATGGCATCATCTTCAACCGGGAAGATGGCATTTGTCGTACCCGGGCGCCGGCCCGGTGCTCCGACGACGTCATTGCCGTTGCCGCGTTTCCCGCGACCCGGCTTGCTGCAATGCTCGACCTGACGCCCATGCCCGAAATCGAGGATTCGGCGCATGCTCCGGCATGTCCCGAACCCGCACCATCCGCACCGCCGGCCGCGGTGCAGACGTTCGGGTTTCTTGTCGCCGTGGACAGGACAAGCTGGCAGATCGCCCATGTGTCGCAGAACGCCGAACCGTGGCTTGGTGCGACGGGGGAACTGATCGGCCGCCCGCTCGGGTCGGTGCTTGCATCCGATACTGTTCATGCCCTCCGCGGCAGCCTGCAGACAGCGGCCGCGGCGGAGACGAGCGCGCAACTGCTTGCCGTGCCGCTGACCACGGCGGGACCGAACGTCGATGTTGCCGCCTACGCAACCGGCAACACGGTCGTCATAACGTGCGAACCCACCATCGAAGAGGCGCATTTCGAGCCGGCCCTCACGGTGCGGGACATGACCGCGCGGCTCCGCCAGGCCCAAACCCACCGCAGCTTCCTCCTGCTCGGCGGCAGACTGATGCGTGCCGTAACCGGATTTTCCCGGGTCATGGTGTATCTTTGCGACCCCGACGGCACGCCCCGGCTCGTCACCGAATACGAGCAGCCCGGCCAGGAACCGAATCCCGGCCCGCGGTATTCCGCCACCGACGATGCACTGACCCGACATGCGTTCGGCCGGGCTGTCACGTTGCAGATGATTCCGGATACCGGGGCAGCAGGGGCGCCGATCCACCCTGCCGCAGGCAGCCATTCGCTCGACCTGTCGCGCAGCATCCTGCGGAATGCGGACCCGAACCACATCGCGGCGCTGCGCAACAGCGGCGTCCAGGCATCGCTGATGGTCCCCATCCTGCGGCAGGACAGGCTGCGGGGCCTGTTCGTCTGTCATCACCCGACCCCGCACCATGTCAGCGCCGCACGACGGATCGCGGCGGACCTGTTCGGCCAGATGTTCTCCCTGCTGCTGGAAAGCCGGGAGCATCAGCAGGATGCGCCGGAACAGGCCCTGTCCCAGGGACGACAGCAACTGGTAATCGCGGAACTGAACCACCGGCTGCGCAACATCCTGGCCCTGATTCGTGGCATCATCTCGCAAAGCCGGAAGTCGGCCGATACCATCGATGCCTTCACACAGGTGGTGGGCGCGCGCATCCAGGCCCTGGCGCGGGCGCACGAGCAGATCATGGCGGAGAACGCCGGCCCCACCCTGTTCACCGGCCTGATCCGCGCCGAGGCCGCTGCCTATTCCAGCACCACCGCGCGGCGTATCGTCTTCACCGGCCCCGACGTGCTGATCACGCCGGACGCCTTCACCACCGTTGCCCTGGTGATCCACGAGATGATCACCAACTCCGTCAAGTACGGCGGCCTGAGCAGCAATGCCGGCCTTGTGGACATCCGGACGGAACGCGATGCGCTGGGCCGCTATTCCGTCTCGTGGCAGGAATCCGGCGGTCCCGGAGTGGCCCCGCCGACGCGCCGCGGTTTCGGCAGCACCGTCATCGAGTGGTCGATCCTGCACGACCTGAAGGGTGAGGTGCAGATGGACTTCGCCCCATCCGGATTGCACGCACGATTCCTGATCCCCGCGGCGCACGTGCGGACCGCGGAACAGGCGCCGGCAGCCGATCTGAACACGCAGCCGCTTGCCGAAGAACCGCAGCCCGGCCCGATGCCGGCAGACGTGCTCGTGCTCGAGGACAACATCATCATTGCCCTGGATCTCGAGGAAACATTGCATGCCCTGGGCATTCGCTGCGTCCGGATTGCCGCCAGCGTCGCCGAAGGCATGCGGCTGATCGAGGAAAGGCTGCCGGCCTTCGCCTTGCTGGATGTCAACCTGGGGCACGAGATGAGCCTGGATCTTGCCGCCCGCCTGGCCGAAGACGACATCCCGTTCGCGTTCGGCAGCGGCTATGGCGAACAGGTGGTCCTGCCCTGGCCATTCACCGACGTGCCGAAGCTGGGCAAACCCTATTCGATCGAGGAGCTACGTAGCGTCATTCACCGCACGCTGCGTCGGCATCCGCCTGACGCAGCCGATCCGGCGTAGCGCAGCCATACCCGCCGCCGATGTCGGCGGCGGACACAGCGTCCTATGCCAAGCCGCGTATCGTTTGACCGTTGGTCTGCAACGCACCGTCATGGTCGGCGAAGGCCGGCCATCCACGACTTTTGCTGATGGAATCTGTCAAAAGGCGTGGATGGCCCGCCTGCACGGACCATGACACCGAGTGGCTGGCCGTGTGTCAGACCTGACGCGGGCTGGTATTACATCGGCGGCATCATCCCGTTCTTGCCGACCGCCACAACATTCGCCTGCAGTTTGCTGCTGGGGCCTGATGCCACGGCGAACGCTTTCGCGCCCTGCTTCAGCACGGACCGATGCGCAGGCTGCAGGCGCACCACGGGCGCATCGGAGGGCACCAGAATCTGCACCTTCTTTCCGCCGTTGTAGCTGACCGTCAGTTCCTTCCCGCCACCGGCGCTGCTGTTGCCGGCCACCGTGCCATTGGTCATGGTGCCGTGCACCGGCGGTGCGTCCTGGGACGTGCCTGTGCCGGCCACTGTCCCGTTCGTCATCGTGCCCTTGACCGGCGGCGCCCCGGCAGACGATCCGCTCGCGACATGCCTGTCCGAAATCGGCAACCTTGGCGGGCACGGACCAGCCATAATGTCCCTCTCCGGTGCCGCGCATGGAATTGGGGAAGATCACCACTTCCAGCGCCTTGAGATGTGCTGTCGGGCCCGTTGCCCCGATGCCGACGAAATCCCCGGATTTGATGTCGGACAGTTTCGCCGGCACGACGAGAGCGTAATGTGTCTTGTGCGTCAGGTGGAGATCCACCTTCTGGCCGCTGTAGGTGGTGACGTGCAACGAATTTCCGTGAACGCCGACGATATCGCCGCGAACCCGCGTATGCTGCGTCGCAGCCACCGCCGAACCGCACCCAAGGGCCAGAGTCCCTGCCAGTAGTGAACTCAGGATTATACTGCGCGTCATGTCTCTTTCCCGATCTGCCCAGGCCGTTTCACGATATACGACCGTCCCGACCGGTGCTGCACACGGAATTTCTACACAGTCCCGTGCACACAAGCAGCCCCGGTGACCCGCGCGTCACGTCCGCCCGGATCTTCCAACAGCGGCCGGTACCGTACGATCTACAGGCACCGCCTGCCGGTGCGCATCACACACTGGATCAACCTGGCCTGCATGGTGATCCTGCTGATGAGCGGTTTGGCAATCTTCAACGGCTGGCCCGCGCTGTACTGGGGCATCCGCACGCATTTCGATCATCCCGTCCTGGCGATGTATTCCACGTCGGACAGCGCCGGAACGCCGCAAGGCATCACCGACATACTCGGCCACAAATTCACGACGACAGGCTGGTTCGGAGTCTCCCAGGGCGCGAACGGCCTGCCTGTCACGCGCGGATTTCCGGCATGGGCGACGATACCCGGCCGGCTGTGGCTGGCCATGGCGCGTCGCTGGCACTTCTTCTTCGCATGGATATTCGTGCTCAACGGCGTGGCTTACGTCACCTACACGCTGTTCAGCCGGCATTTCTGGCGCGACCTGGTGCCGTCCCGCGACCAGGTGCGCCACATCCCACGATCGGTATGGGACCATCTTCGCCTGCGTTTTCCACGCGGCGAGGAAGCCCGGCGGTACAATGTCCTGCAGAAGCTCACCTATCTGTTCGTGATCTTCGTCATGGGGCCGCTGATGGTGGCAACCGGCCTGACCATGTCGCCCTGGATGGATGCGGCATGGCCGCAACTGCTGGACGTCTTCGGCGGACGGCAATCCGCACGCACCATCCATTTCGTCACCGCCTTCACCTTCGTCGCGTTCGTGCTGGTGCACATCCTGATGGTCCTGCTCTCCGGCGTGCGGAACAACATGCGCGCGATGGTCACCGGGCGGTATCGGCTCGAACAGGCAGACGACCACGTCCCGGATGAAAACGATGCAAAGACTTGACCGCAGGCAGTGGCTGGCGCGCACCGTGGCCGGAACAGGGACGCTGCTGCTGGGGGGCTGCGACCGCCTGTCGCATGCAACGTGGTTTACCCGCATGCTGGACAGCGCCACGGCCGTCAACCAGCGGGTACAGGCGTTTGTCACGCCGAGCGGCGCGGCAGGGCGGCAGTACACGGCGGCGGATATATCGTCGTCCTTCAAAAGCAACGGCACGCATCATCCAAGCGACCCAACCTACCAGTCCCTGTCACGCAACAACTTCGCCGACTGGCGGTTGGACCTGGGCGGCCTGGTCGATCATCCGATGCGCCTGTCGCTGGCGGACCTGCGCGCCATGCCCTCCGTTACCCAGATCACCCGGCACGACTGCGTCGAGGGATGGAGTTGCATCGGCGCGTGGACCGGCGTGCCGTTGAGCACCATCCTGGCACGGCTTCACGTGCAGCCGCGTGCCCGGTACGTCATGTTCTTCTGTTACGACACGCTCGGCGGCGCGTCCGAACGATACTACGAAAGCATCGACCTGGCCGAGGCGCATCATCCCCAGACCATCCTGGCCTACGGCATGAACGGCCAGGCCCTGCCGATCCCCCACGGAGCCCCGCTGCGCCTGCGCCTCGGCCGCCAGCTCGGCTACAAGATGGCCAAGTATCTCCGCCGCATCGAACTGGTGGAGAGCTTCGCCCATATAGACGGTGGACACGGCGGGTTCTACGAAGACCAGGGCTATGCCTGGTATGCCGGGATCTGACGCTTCCCGGCTGGGCTCACACCGTCATGGCCGGGCTGCGGGCCTGCCATCCAATCCCCCTCCCGACCTATCCCTGACCTGCTGCATTTGCCCCTTCCGCCGCCTGCGGTTTTCTCAGGCTCAGCGCGAGGGTCTTCACGAACTGCCGGACCAGGCGGGCGCGGTGATCCGGAAACCGCAAGGATTGCCATCGCCGCGTGTGAACCCGGCAAACCTCCGCGACGAAATCGCCCGCACGCGTCCACCACCCGCATTGACGTTCCGCGATGGCGCGCCGAAAAGCCCCGCATGGTGCAACAAGCCGCATCCTGGATTCTCAGTGAGGGACTCGCCGGCCTGCAGTCCCAGGCGATCGGGCTGGCCGAGGCCGCCGGCCTGCAGCCGGAGCTGCGCGTGCTGCAACCGGGTGCGCCGTGGAAGTGGATGTCGGCGAAGCTGTGGCCCCGGCCGCTGGCCGCGGTGCCGGACGCCGTGCGCGGACCGATGCCGCGCCTGGCCATGGGCTGCGGTGGCGCCGGCGCCGTGGTGAGCGCGGCGCTGCGCCGCGACGTGCCGGCGCTCGTGCAGGTGCAGCATCCCCGCATGGATCCGGGCCGCTTCGACCTGGTGGTGGTGAACCGGCACGACCGCCTGACCGGCCCGAATGTGGTGGTCACCCGCACCGCCCTGCACCGCGTCACGCCGGACCGCCTCGCCCAGGCGGCAGAGGCGTGGCGCGACCGGTTCGCGCGGTTCCGCCGGCCGCTCGTCTCGGTGCTGGTGGGCGGCAGCAACGGCCGGTTCCGGCTGGACGCCGCGGTTGCCGCGCGCCTGGCCGCGGATCTGGCGGCCATGGCCCGGCGCGATGAGGTCGGGGTGGTGGTGACGCCGTCACGCCGCACCGACCCGGCCGTGGTGCGACTGCTGACCGAGACGCTGGAACCGCTGGGCGGGTGGGTGTGGGACGGCAGTGGCGACAACCCGTATTTCGCCATGCTTGCCCTGGCCGATGCGATCGTGGTGACGATGGACAGCGTGTCGATGATCTCCGAGGCGGTGGCGACCGCCGCGCCCGTGCTGGTCGCGGACCTGCCGGGCCGCTCACGACGGATCGGACTGTTCAACCAGGACCTGCTGGATGACGGCCGCATCCGACGGTTCGCCGGCCGGTTCGAGCACTGGTCCGTGGACCCGATGAACGACACGGCCCTGGCCGCAGCCGAATTGCGCAACCGGTTGGGCCTGGGCAGCCCGGCTGCCCACACGCTCCCCCGCCCCTCTCGGGCCTGAGCCGGCGAGCGGACCAGGGTTCGGAGGGGTGACCGACCTCACGCTCCGCTGCGGTGGATCGCACCCCGCCTCCCCATGATCCGCTGCGCGACTCGCCCCCGGCAAGGAGAGGGGGGGAGGAGTTCGCGGCCCGAAAGCGCTAGAAGGATCGCATGCTCCAGATTCACACCTTCGACCAGCGCGCCGGCGGCAACGTGATCTACAAGGCGCTGGCGCATCCGCTGGCCGCCGAGGCGATCGGTCGGCTGTATGCCGGCCTGGCCGGCCCGGTGGCGCTATACGACCCGGATGGACTCGCCGACCCGCTGCTGGCGCTGTATCCCGCCCTGCCCGGCCTCGGGTCGGTGTTCGTGCACGACGTCACCGTCGTCGGCCAGGCCCGCGGCGGCCTCACCGCCCGCCCGCTGACGGACCTGCCGGACAGCGGTGCCCGCACCGTGCTGGTCGCCGCCTTCGACGCCGACCGCATCGCCGCCCGTATCACACCGATGCTGCCGCCGGACGCCGCGATCCGCACCCTGGACGAGGTCCGGATTCCCTCGGAACTCCTCACCAATTCAGACCGGTACCTGGACAAGCTGAACTTCGCCACGAACTTCGCGCTGTTCCGTGACGCCGACGGCCTGTCCACCCGGCTGGTCTCGGCCAACTACTGGTCCGGCTACGGGGCCGGCGCCGTGCGGCTGTGGCTGCGACTGTTCGCCGCCGACGGTACCGTGCTTGCCAGTTGGGAGCAGGAGGTGCCGTCGGGCCCCGGCGGGTTCTCCATCGATAGCCAGGCGGTGCGGGCGCGCTTCGGGCTGCCGCCGTTTGCCGGCCAGTTGTTCATCCATGCGGTCGGCGCCGCCGGCCACGACGTGGTGAAATACGCGCTGGACACCTACGCCTCGGCCAACGGGGCCAGCCTGTCCTGCACGCATGACGCCAATGCCTGGCCGTCCGACCGCTATGCCGGCCTGCCCGCCCCGCGCGCGGACGAACAGGTGGTTCTGTGGGTGCAGAACAGCCACGCGGTGCCGATCCCCGCCGGCACGCTCGCGCTGGACCGCATGGGTGCGAACCGGCCGGTGCCGCTGCGGCAGGAGATCGGACCGTTCGCCAGCCTCGCGCTGGACGTGGCCGAACTGCTGCCCAATGTGCGCTGGCCGGCGCAGATCGAGCTACGCGCTGGCCGCCACATGGTCCGCCCGCGCTATGAGGTCACCAGCGGCGGCCGAACCCGCATCGCGCATCTTAACGTGGAGCGTGCCGATCTGCGGCCGGATCCGGCCATTCCGTCGCTGCCGGAGCAGTTGGGCCGCGGCTTCCTGCTGCCCTTCCCGCTGCTGCCGCGCGACCGGTTCCGCAGCATCGTCCAGCCGACGCCGATGGCGGAGACGCAGGAGTTGCTGCCGGTCCGGCTGGACGTGTTCGACACCGAAGGGCGGCCGGTGATGCAGCGGTTCCTCGGCTGCCTGCCGCGCGACCACGCGGTGGCGGTGGATTTCGACGAGCTCGACGTGGAGTTGGGGCACGCCGAGCTGGTGTATGACTTCCGGGAGGGGGGCAGCGCGGACGGGTGGTTGCATGCGCTGTTCCGGTATGAGGACCGGCAGTCCGGTCATGCCGCGGAATCAAGCTTCGGCGCGCATATCTTCAACACGCTGATGACCTACAAGAGCGAGCCGCAATCCTATTCCGGCCCGCCGCCGGGCCTGTCCACGCGGCTGTTCCTGAAGCTGGGCGACGACAGGCGGCGCAGCTTCGCGGTGCTGATCTATCCGGCCTCTGCCGCATGGCATCCGCGGTCCAGCACGGCCCTGCAACTGCATGACGGCGCCGGGCGCATGCTGGCGGAGGAGACGCTGGCGATTGCCTGCTCGGGATCGGCCATGGTGTGGCCGCACGCGGTGTTCGGCGAGGGGCTGCTGGGGCGCGCCGGGCGCAACGGCTACGTTCTGGTGCGGGACACGACATGCCGGCTGTTCGGCTATCACGGGCTGATGGACGACGCCGGGGGGTTCTCGCTGGACCACATGTTCGGGTTCTGAGCCGGACTGCCCCCCGCCGACGGGCGATGCAGATCATGCCGCGGGCCGTGTATCGCTTGACCCGGCGTGTCTTGCTTGGCCCGAGGTCGACCGTGCGTCGTGTGGCCGGCAAGCGAGGGTGCAGCCCAAGCCTGCAGGGTCATCACAAGGGGAACCGCCGGCCCAGACAAGAACGCCGGCCCAGCGAACCACGTCGTGGTGGGCGAAGGCCCGCCACCCACGGCTTCGTCATGCCGAAGGCAACCCGATCCGCGTGGAACAGCCCGTGCAGTATTCGGAAAGAGGCGGTCCACATGACAAAGCCGTGGGTGGCGGGCCTTCGCCCTGGGCCTGCGCCCACCACGACGTGCGGACGGTCCGCGGCCACCTACGTGCGGACGGTCCGTGGCCACGCCCGTCATGGCAAAATCGGAGTGTGGGTCAAACCACACATGGGCGGCATCACCCCGCCGGCTTGCCGCCCCACCGCGCCAGCACCAGGAACACCCCGAACAGCACGACGAACATTGCCGGCAGCCCCTGCGGGTCCCACGCATCCATCGCTGCGCCGCCCAGCACCGGCCCGGCCAGCGAGCCGAACCCGTAGGCGCTGATCACCGCCGCATTCGCCGCCACCAGTTCCGAGCCGGGAAACCGGTCGCCCGCCATGCTCAGCGCCACCGGGTAGATCGCCGAGGCGATGCCGCCCCACACGAACAGCAGCGCGAATAGCCAAAACCCGGACACCGGCAGCACGGTCAGCAGCACCGCGCCCGCCGCACCGACCGCGCCGCTCAGCAGCAGCGCCGCCCGCCGGGACCGCCGGTCCGACACCCAACCCACCGGGACCTGCAGCGCGATGGCGCCCAGATACACCCCCGCGACCGTGCCGGCCGCCGTCCGGGCCGGCATGCCGTGCCGCACGCTCCAGATCGGCAGCAGCACCATCAGCGCCATCTCGAACAGCCCGAACAGCGCCACCGCCAGGAACACCAGCGGCGCCCGCCGCACGATGCGCAGGCTCAGCCCGGCCTGGTCGCGGCTGAGATCCAGCGAGCCGCCGCCGCGCACCGCCAGCAGCGGCAGCATGGCCAGGGCGGTGATGCCGGCATTCACCAGGAACGGCGTCCAGCCGTGCACGCCGGTCGCCACCAGCAGCAGCGGGCCGATGCCCAGGCCGGCGGACAGCGTGGCAGCGTACAGGCCCAGCACGCGGCCGCGGTCGGCCTCGCCGGCCAGGCGGTTGATCCAGGCCTCGCTGGCGGTGAACAGGTTGGACCCGACCAGGCCCAGCAGGAAGCGCAGCACCGCCCAGGACGCGTAGGAGTTCGAACGGCTTCAGCGCCAGCACCAGCGCCACGTCCAGCGCCAGGCACAGCAGCAGGAAGCGGCTGACCCCCAGCGCCCGCACCCCGTACGGCGCCAGCACGGGCCCCAGCACGATACCCACCGATGTCGCGGCGGCGTTCAGCCCGTTCAGCGTGGTGTCGGTGCCACGCATCTCCAGCAGCAGCGGCAGCAGTGGCGCGAACTGGCCGATGCCCAGGCCGAACACCGCCACGGCGGCGATCGCCGCGGCCAGGCTGAGGCGTCGGCTGCCCGCCGCGGGCGCGTCTGGCATGGATCACGAACCGGTTGGCCGGCCTCGAGCGGACGGCGGTGGGTGGGGAAGCGCCGGCGGTCTGTAGCGCCGGGTCGCGTATCCGCCAACCACACCCTATCCTGCTGCGGCATAACCGGGGGCCAGACATGCAGCGGGACCTGATCGGCTACGGCGCCAACCCGCCCAACCCGCACTGGCCGGGCGGCGCCCGCCTGGCGGTGAACTTCGTGCTGAACTTTGAGGAAGGCTCGGAACCCTCTGTTCCGGATGGCGATCCTGCCTCGGAAACCGGGCTGACCGAATACGGCACCAGCAGTCCCGGCATCGCCGGACGCGATCTCGGCGCCGAGGGCATGTTCGCCTACGGCGCCCGCGTCGGCTTCTGGCGGATCATGCGCCTGTTCGCCGAACGCAACCTGCCGCTGACCGTGTTCGGCTGCGCCCTGGCCCTGGAGCGTCACCCGCCCGCTGCCGAAGCCATCCGCGCCGCCGGCCACGACGTGTGCTGCCACGGTTGGCGGTGGGAAAAGCACTATCAACTGTCGGAGGCCGAGGAGCGCGACCGCATCGTGCGCGCCGTCGCCTCCCTCCGCCAAACGATGGGCGAGCGGCCGCTGGGCTGGTACTGCCGCTCCACGCCCAGCGTGAACACCCGCCGACTGCTGGTCGAAGAAGGCGGGTTTCTATACGATTCAGACGCTTACGACGACGATCTGCCGTATTGGACGCAGGTCGGGGACAAGCCCCACCTGGTGGTGCCGTACACGCTGTCCACCAACGACTCGAAATTCGGCCGCGGGACCTTCGCCACCGGGGACGACTTCTTCACCTATTGCCGGGAGGCGTTCGACTTCCTCTACCGCGAGGGGCAGCACCAGCCGCGCATGATGTCCGTGGGGCTGCATATGCGGCTGATCGGCCATCCGGCGCGGGCCTCCGGGCTGGAGCGGTTGCTCGACCACATCGCGCATCAGCGGCGCGTGTGGATCACCCGGCGGCTGGACATCGCCAGGCACTGGGCAGCCACGCATCCGCCGCAGATTGCCGACGCGCAAGGAGACTGATATCCGACTGCAATGCCGCAGCGCAGCATGAAGCGATGAACGTCCGGGCCGGGACTCGGGGCGCGATGACGGGGGATGCCGGGGTCGCGCCGGGCGGTGGCGGGCCGGGCGGTGGCGAGAGGCCTGCTCGCGGCCGCGCGGTGGCGCCCGGCCCCTTTCACCCCGACCCTGACCCACAAGGGGCGCGGGCGGCTTGCGGGACTGACCGGGTGCTTGTCGTCAAGCTCGGCGCATTCGGCAACGTGGTGCTGTCGCTGTTCGCCTTTGCCGCCATCCGGCGCCATCACGCCAACGCCGAAATCACCCTGCTGACCACCGCGCCCTATGCCGGCTGGCTGGCCGGCTCACCGTATTTCGACCGCGTGCTGGTGGATGCGCGTCCGCCCTGGTGGAACCTGCCGGCGGTGCTGCGTCTGCGGCGCATGCTGGTCGCGGGGCAGTTCCGACGGGTGTACCGACCTGCAGACATCCGGCCGCTCCTCGCGCTATTTTCGCCTGTTCCCGCGCCACCGCCGGCCGGAGTGGTCGGGCATCGCACCAGGCTGCTCCCATCCCGACCGCGACCCGAACCGCAACCACCTGCACGACATCGAGCGCCAGCGCGGGCAACTGCAGCAGGCCGGGATCACCGACATCCCGTTGACCGACCTGTCCTGGAGCCATGGCAATCTTACCCGCTTCGACCTGCCGCCGCGGCTGGCGTTGCTGGTGCCGGGCAGTTCCCCGCACCGGCCTCGGAAGCGCTGGCCCGCCGAACAGTACCCGCAGCCTTGCGCTGGCGCTGGCCGAACGAGGGATGACGCCGGTGGTGGTGGGTGCGGCGGGCGAGCGGGCGTTGGCGGAGACGATCTGCCGCGACACGCCGGCGCGCGACCTGACCGGGCGCACCGGGTTCGGCGACCTGACGGAGCTGGGGCGCACTGCCGCACTGGCGGTGGGCAACGACACCGGGCCGATGCATCTGCTGGCGGCGGCGGGCTGCCCGGCACTGGTGTTGTTCTCCAGCGACTCCGACCCGGCCCTTTGCGCCCCGCGCGGCGGCTGGGTACGCACGCTGCAACGCCCATGCCTGAACGATCTGCCGCTTACGGCCGTGCTCGACGCCCTGCCGCCGGGAGCGCAGGGCTGATGGCAGTCCGACCGGCACTGATCCAGGTCCCCGAAGTCCCCGAACAGGACGGCGTTCCCCTCCCCCAGCGCTACTGGGCGATCCTGACGATCGCGATGGGGCTGACGCTGGCGGTGCTGGACAGCGCGATCGCCAATGTCGCGCTGCCGACCATCGCGCATGACGTGAACGCCTCCCCCTCGGCCTCGATCTGGGTGGTGAACGCCTACCAGCTTGCGGTGACCATCTCGCTGCTGCCGCTGGCATCGCTGGGCGAGATCTATGGCTACCGCCGGGTCTATCAGTACGGGCTGATGCTGTTCACTGTGGCGTCGCTGTGCTGCGCGCTGTCCAATTCGCTGATCACGCTGACGATCGCACGCATCGTCCAGGGGTTCGGCGCCTCCGGCATCATGAGCGTCAACGGCGCACTGGTGCGGTTCATCTATCCGCGCCGCTGGCTGGGCCGCGGGGTGGGGCTGAACGCCACGGTCGGGTCGGTGGCCTCGGCGCTGGGCCCCACTGTGGCGGCGGCGATCCTGTCGGTGGCGTCCTGGCCCTGGCTGTTCGCGGTGAACATCCCGCTGGGCCTGATCGCGATCCCGATCGCCCTGCGCGCCCTGCCCGCCACACCGCGCGCCGGGATCGGCTTCGACGCCGCCAGCGCCGGGCTGAGCGCCGCCACCTTCGGCATCCTGATCACCGCCATCGCCGGGCTGGGCCACGGCGAGAGCATGGTCGGCGTCGGCGCCGAACTGGCGCTGGCAGTGGGGCTGGGCGCCTGGCTGGTGGTGCGGCAACTGTCGCGCACCGCGCCGCTGCTGCCGGTGGACCTGCTGCGCATCCCGCTGTTCGCGCTGTCGGTCGCGACCTCGGTCGGCGCCTTCGTGGCGCAGGCGATGGCGCTGGTGTCCCTGCCCTTCCTGTTCGAGAACACGCTGGGCCTGAACGAGGTGACCACCGGCCTGCTGATGACCCCCTGGCCGCTGACCGTGGCGGTGATCGCGCCGTTCACCGGGCGGCTGGCCGACCGCTACCCGGTGGGCATCCTCAGCGGCGCCGGCCTGGTGACGATGGGGGCCGGGCTGTTCGCGCTGAGCCTGTTGCCGGCGCATCCCAGCACGGCGGACATCGTCTGGCGGATGACTCTGTGCGGGCTGGGATTCGGGTTCTTCAACACGCCGAACAACCGGGCGATCCTGACCTCGGCGCCGGCGGCACGGTCCGGTGGGGCCAGCGGCATGCAGGCGACCTCCCGCCTGCTGGGGCAGACGCTGGGGGCGGCACTGGTGGCGCTGGTGTTCGGGCTGTTCGTGGCGTCCGGCACGAAGATGACGCTGGTGTTCGCCGGCAGCGTCTGCCTGTTCGCCGCGTGCGTCAGCCTGATCCGGATGGCCACACCCTCGCCGCGCACCCGGTGACCACCGAGCGTTGACCGCCGCCCGGCGCCGCGCGATAGCCCGAACCTCGGGCAGCAGCGGCAAAGGACACCGGCAATGGACCAGACGGACGCGCGCATCCTGGGCGTGCTCGGCGGCATGGGACCGCTGGCGAGCGCGCAGTTCATGCTGCGGCTGACCCTGCTGACCCCGGCCTCACGCGACCAGGAGCACATACCGGCCGTGCTGTGGTCCGACCCGAGGGTGCCGGACCGCACCCGCGGCAAACTGGCCGGCGGGGATGATCCCCTGCCCTGGCTGCTGCGCGGCATCGCCGGCCTGCGCCAGGCCGGCTGCGGTGCCATCGCCATTCCCTGCAACACCGCGCACGGCTGGTTCGACGAGATGCAGCAGGCCGCGGGCGTGCCGATTCTGCACATCGTCGATGCCGCGGCCGACGACCTGCGGCGCACCGGTGTCGCCGCCGGCCGGATCGGGGTGATGGGGACTCAGGCGACGCTGGCGATGCGGCTGTACCAGGTCCGGCTGGGGAGGCTGGGCTGGGACTGCATTACCCCGACGCAGGCCGAGATGGACCGGCTGGTCAGCCCCGCCATCGCCGCGGTGAAGGCCAATCGCGTGGCGGAGGCCTATGCGCCGCTGGCCGAGGTGGTCGGCACCCTGGCCGCACGCGGCGCGGCCGCCGTGGTGCTGGGCTGCACCGAAATTCCCCTGGGCATCCAGGCCGGCCCGCAGGAGCGCCTGGCCGTCCCGGTGGTGGACACGATCGACGCTTTGGCACGCGCCGCGATTCACTGGGCGCGGGGATAACACCGCCCGAGGCGCCTTGACCCTCGGCCGCCGATTGTCGCCGTGGCCGAAGGTGCGGCCGTTCGATTTTCGTCGTGGTCAGGGCCGCCGGCGACGACTGGCGTCGCGGCGGGCGCAGGTCTGCAGCCGCCCCCATCGTCATGCGGAAGGCGCCGCGATCCGATGAGACCGTCCGGCACCGTTGCCGGAAGCATGCGTTCCGCACGACACGTTGCCCGTGACGGATCTTCTGCCGCCACGACACGGGCGCAAACCGCGGCGGTCCCTGCGACGGTTCGTCAATACCACGCAATTGCGAATACCCCCCCGACCGTCCAGGCGCGTATGACTTTCGGCGCATCGCGGGATCGCACTGCTGTCATGGGATTTCTTATGCCGCTCTACGCGCTGGCACACAGCGTGCGCCACCGGGCCGTCTTCTATCGCGAGCGCTATGGCCGGCATGGGTTCGTCCGCAGCGTCGGCGTGATGCTGGCGGGCACGATGGCCGGGCAGGCGATCAGCCTGATGATGTCACCCGCGCTGACACGCCTGTTCACACCTGCCGAATTCGGCGCGATGGGCGCATTCGGTTCGATCGTGATGATCTGCGCAACCGTCGGCACATTCGGGTTCGAGCTGGCGATACCGGTCTGTCGGGCGGAACGCGAATACCGGAACCTGGCAGCGTTGTGCTGGTTGTGCCTCGCTCTGGTCTGCATCCTGGTGGCGCTGGTGGCGTTCCTGGTGCCGGCCTCCGCCTTCAGCGTTGCGGGGCTGAATGCCCTGGCGCAGTTCCGCTACCTGTTTCCGCTCGGGCTGATCTGGCTCAGCGGCTACTACATCCTTCTGGCGATCGCGACACGTGCCCGAACCTTCCGTGACGTCGCCAGCACACGACTGGCGCAGGGGATCGGCGGCCCGACCTCGCAGGTTCTCCTCGGCTTGCTGGGCACCGGCGCGCCCGGACTGATCACCGGGTTCATCGTCGGCCAGGCCTGCGCCACGCTGATGCTGGTCCGGCGCTTCGCCGGCGGGCTGCGCGCGGGGTGGGACGATGTCTCCCTCGGCGGCATGGTCGCCGTGGCCCGCCGCTATATCCGGTTCCCCCTCTATTCCAGTTGGTCGCGCCTGATCGATGTCGCGGGAAGCGGCGATATCCTGCTGGTGCTGTTCGCCGCCTGCTATTCCCCCGACATCGCCGGCTTCATGTTCCTGTCGGAGCGGGTTGTCGTGCGGCCGCTGATGATGGTCAGCACGTCGCTGCTTCAGGTCTTCATCGGCGAGGCCGGGCGGGCGATTTCGGAAGATCCGGACAAGCTGCGCCGGCGCATTCGCCAACTGGTGCCGGCACAATTCCTGGTTGCAGCAGTCTGGATCCTGGCCGCGAACCTGGCTGCGGTCTGGGCCTTCCCAACCCTGTTCGGCGCCGAGTGGGAACGGGCCATACCGTATCTGCGGGCGCTGAGCCTGGCCTACCTGATACAGGTGACACTGCACCCGGTTTACAACACGCTGCTGTTGCTGGAACGGCAGGGTACCGAGGCTGTCTGGCAGGTATGCCGCCTGGCACTGGTCTCAGCGGCGGTGCTGTTGCCGTGGCGCGCGGGGGTTTCCGCCGTCACGGCGTTATGGGTCAGCTCACTGGTGCAGGCGGCGTGCTGTGTGGTGATGCTGGGGCTGATCCTGGCCGCGATCGAGAAACTGCGGCGGGCGAAGCCCCGATCCAACGGGAGTGCTGTTGCCGGAGGGATCGCGCCGTGATCGCAGCCGGAACACCCGGTGACTCCGACCCGGGCGCAGGCCCGCCAACCACGACCTCGTCATGCCGATGGCACGCCGATCCCGGCACAGTCGCCGGCTGCACATTCGGAAAAGCGCGTTCCGCACGGCGCAGTCATGGGCGGCGCGCCTGCGCCCGCCACGCCGTGGGATGAGTCCACAGCCGTACCTCGCGACAACCGGATGGGAACGCGTTGATATCCCGTGCAACTATCCGATCGGGTTCCGCGGGGATTCGCGTTGGCGCGGCGTGGTGGTGTGCGCCGGCGTCCTGCCGTCCGCGCCGTATCCTCCACTGAGTGCCTTGGCCGCTATTCTTGGCACCTGTATCAGGCTTTCGGCAACGATGTTGCGGAAGCCGCCGGTGCTGTGGAACAGCAACCCCAGCGCGCGGTCGAAAGCCCGGGCCTTCATCGCATCCGCGAACGCGCGGTAATGAAACAGATACTGCACCTTGCGGTGGTGCCGGCGCAGGGCACTGACCAGTGCGGGATCCGCCGCCACGTGCGGATTGTCGCGCAACAGTGCTTCCTCCATCGCGCCGATCCGTGACAGGTCGCCGGCCGACTGGATGTCGGTCAGCGTACCGGCGCGAACCCTGTAGCGGTACAGGGCTTCCGGGGTGATCAGCCAGCGTGCCCCCGCCAGCAGGCAGGACAGGGCCAGCATGAAATCCTCGCCGAACCGGTTGCGCTCGTCATAACGCAAGCCATGCGTTTGCAGGAACTGGCGGCGGATAACCGGTTGCAGGAAGCCATAGTTGATCCGCGGCGTGTGGCGGCTGCCGATGTTGCCGTCCACGAAAGCCGCCGCCGAAAGCCATGTCAGCCCGGGCAGTTCCGCCGGCGAGAGCATGGGCCGTTCCGGCTCCTCGCTGTCCTCGGGGCAGAGCAGCAGATTGTCCGCTACCATGTCAGCGCCGTGCCGCTCCCCCAGCGACACCAGCGTGCCGATCCGTTGCGGATGAAACGTATCATCGGCATCCAGCAAAACGACCCAGTCCCCGCTGGCCCGCGCAATGCCGCGATTGCGCGTCGCCGCCGGTCCCAGATTGACGGTGTTGCGCAGCAGTTGCACGCGACGGTCCTGTTCCGCCTTCCGCGCCACGACCGATGCCGTGCCATCCTTCGACGCATCGTCAATGACCAGAATTTCGCAATCGGGCTCGGTCTGCGACAGCACGGACTCGATCGCCTGGCCGACGAACGCCTCCGCATTGTACGCCGGCACGATGATGCTGGCCCGCATGATTGATCTCGTCTCCGCTAGGGATTTGTCAGGAAGACCTCGAAAGGTCGCTCGAAAATCGCCAGGACATCCGGCGAGGCACGAAATCCGGTCGGGTCGTCGCGGATGAGGTCGGTGACCTGCGAGCGGTAGCGGGCGATCGCCTGGCGCTTCACCGCGACATGGCATGCGATATCCAGGCGTGCGCCCTAAATCCGGGTGCGCGGCAGCCAGGCGTGTGCGGGGATGGTCCAGCCCCAGACAGGGTAGCAGAGGAAGGTGGCACCCAGCTCCTGCGCCGCGCGCTTCCCCACCCGGTAAGCGGCCCGGTGGTCTCGGTGCGGATCATGCAGCCAGGTGGACAGTATGGTTCCGATGCCGTGCGACCGCGCATAGGCCACCACCTGTGCCACGGCGCCGTTCGCCCCCCCGGTCCGCCTGTCGAGGCGGCCGTCCGGCAGCCCCAGAAAACCAATGCGATCCTGCGATACGCCGAGCGTTCCGAGGGCCTCGCGCGCTTCCGCCGCCCGCAACGCGACCAGACGGTCGGTTGGATAGGTGCGCGATCCGCGATGGGACCCGGCCCCGTCCGTCAGCACCAGCACGTGAACGTCCAGCCCCCGAAGGCGGCATTCGGCGATCAGCCCGCCGCAGCCAAGTGTCTCGTCGTCCGGATGCGGCGCAATGACCAGAAGTGGCCCCTTGCCCACCAGTCCGTGACAATCCGAGAGCGGGAGGTCGCGCATCGCCCCAAGCATGTCCCCGGCCCTGGACATCGGCCGGAAATAACGCTGAATCCAACCCGGAATCCGCGGCACTTGGCATTCCCCTGTTGGTGCAGTGACCGCCGGCACCTCTACGGGCAGCGGCGTTCCTGAACAACCAACTTATACTCCGGATCCGCGGCAGGATTTGGGCAAAGTATAATGCACAACACTCGAATATTTGGTATTCCGACCCTGAATTCTCACAATTCTGCTATTAAATTGTGCAGAGAATGCCTTTACATTGGTTGCATGTCGCAGTCAGGCCGAGGCTGCGGGTGCAGGCTCCGTGTGTATTGCAACGGGCCGGATGACAGGCCGGGCGCCCGCGGAGATACCGTGCGGCAGGCTCGGCACAGGCAGGCGATACGCTGCTCCGGGACGGGGCAGCGCATGGGGCCGGTGGCGTTCGTCACCGTTGGCGTGCTGTCGCGCGGGCACGTGGGCCGGCAGCTACATGACGTGGTCCGGGCTTCCGGCAAGCGACTGCTCTACCAGCGAGGCCACTTGCACGACATCCACCGGGGGAGACAGGCACCGGCCAAGATCGGCGATATGCTCCTCCTCCTCCGGCGCGCACAAGAAGAGCAGCTTGATACCCGGACGTTTCATAGTGGCCATCAGAGCCAGCGATCGTCCGTTGGGCTTGCCGGGCGGGAAGCGGACATCGGTGATCAGCAGTTCGACGCTGCGTGCCTGTTCCAGCGCGGTCAGAGCCGCCATTGGATCAGAGAATGTCTGCACGGTATGGCCGTTCTCCTCGACCGCGCTGGCCAGCGCCGCGAGCACTGCCGAATCCTGAAGCACCAAAACCACCTGAGCTGGCATTGCACTCTCCCCTGTGTCGTCATCGGGGAGAGGATCCACCCCCTCTCTGCCGCCGATGTCCCCTCCGCGAAGTCCCAGTAGTGCTGCCATTAGCGCACCGTTCGCGCGTGAAGTCCACACTTAAGGCCGTTGATATTTGGAACAGCCAATGAAGCGGCCTGCCGATACAGGCGCCCTTCATCGGAAGCCGCACACACGATCGGCCCTGCACCAGTCGGTTCACACCCGCGGCGTCCCGGCACTCCGGCGGCGACACCACAGGAGAGGTCCACTCGTATCCCGATGGTAACGGAACGATTTGCCGAACGAGGCGTATGTTACCGGCCCGCGTCGCGCTTGACCGGCAAGCGCACAACGCCCTGCCCCGCCGCGGGGTCGAACGCCATGCGAATTGGTATCATCCCGGCTGTGGCGACAGAATACGACGCCCCGCATCCAGCAGCATGTCGCTGACCCATGCCCCTTTCATGACGTCAAGCTGCATTGTGCGGCCCGCCTGCTGAATGCGACGCGTTATCTCCTGCATTGCCTTGACGACTTCAGGGTGATCGGGCTGACCCGGGTAGCCGAGACTCTGGGCAAAATCGTTCGGACCGATGCTGTACAGGTCGATGCCCGGCACCGACAGGATGGCGTCGAGATTGTCCAGCACGGCGACATCTTCCAACAAGGCGCAGACCAGCATCTGTTCGTTTGCTTCCCGGTAGTATGCCGCCTTGTCCGCTATCCCGGCATTGTAGCCGGTGCCGCGGTTCGCCCCGAATGATCGTTCACCCAGCGGGCCGAAATAGCACGCCCGGACAAGCTGGCGCGCATCCGCCTCGGTGGCGATGTGCGGGCCGATGACTCCCCGGATGCCGCGGTCGAGAAAGCGCAGGATCGTCGATGAACCGATATCCGGCACCCGGGCGAGCGGCGTCACGTTGTGGCGTTCGGCGGTGCGGCAGAGGTCCTCGAGCTGGTCCAGGCCGAACGGCCCGTGCTCGCCATCGATGAAGACGAAATCGAAGTCGAGCTTCCCCAGGATGTCGATCACCCATGGGGACGGGAAGGCAAGATTGTAGCCGTATGCCTTGCGCCCGGCACGCATGGCGGCTTTGACCCGGTTGGCTTGCTGCATCATAGGCCTCCGTGTGCGCGGCAACTGCGATCCGACGTCCCCATCCTGCGGAACATTGTGCCATTGCTGCCGGCCGGGCGCTACAGGAGGGGAAGCGCGTCCCGGGGAACCCGATCGACCGATGCCGAACGGCATCGCGTTCGGCCCGCGGGCAGCCGCCGTTGCAGAGCGGCTTGCCGTGCTTCCGCCGGTGCCGCCAGCGAAGTTCGCGAACGACGGTGAGTCGTGAACCGACGACGCCGCCGAACGCTCCCGGTCGGATCACGCACCGCGACAGAGAGCGCCCGGTGACCGGTTACCCGCCCGTGAAGTCCGGGCGGCGCTTGGCGGCAAAAGCCGACACCGCTTCCTGGTGATCCTTCGACAGGTTCGACTGGGTCTCCAGGCTCAGGCTGAGATCCATCGTGGAATGGGCGATCTGCCGCAGCGGGATGTTGATCACCTGCTTGGTCCAGCGGATCGACTTCATCGCGCCGGATGCCAGGCGGCGCGCCAGGCCATAGACCTTGTCGTCCAGTTCCGCCTGCGGCACCACGTGGTTGATCAGGCCGATGCGCCAGGCCTCGGCCGCGGTCATCAGGTCGCCGGTGAACAGGTATTCCTTGGCGCGCGCGAAGCCGATCAGTTGCGGCCAGATCAGCGCGCCGCCGTCGCCCGCCACCAGGCCCGCATTGACGTGCGGATCGCCGATCTTCGCGGTGTCGGCTGCGATGATGATGTCGCACATCAGCGCCACCGTGGCACCCAGCCCTACGGCGTGGCCGTTGACGCGGGCGATGATCGGCTTGTCGCATTCCAGCATGCGGAAGATGATGCGCTTGGCCTCCGGCAGGCTGGTGGCGTCCCACAGTTCCGGATTGTCGATCTTCTGCTGCATGGCGATGACGTTGCCGCCGGCGGAAAAGGCGCGGCCGGCGCCGGTCAGCACCACCACGTGCACCTCCGGGTCGTCGTGCACGTCTTCCCAGATGCGCGACATCGAATAGTGCATCTCGGCCGAGAACGCGTTCATCGATTCCGGCGCGTTCAGGGTGATGGTCATCACCTTGTCCTGCTTGGTGACGTGCAGCCCGCCGGTACTGGCTGTAGTCGTACACCTTGTCGAGCGGCGGCATGGCGTTGGCTCCCTGCGTTTGTTGAACCGGCGCCGAGTGTGGCGCAAATTGCCCCCGCGGTCACAGCGGCGGCCCGACTGACTGAATGATGCGCCAGGGGAACAGCACACATTCGGGGCCGCGGCCATCCACGACCTTTCGCATGCAGCCAGGCAAAGTCATGGATGGCGAGCCTGCGCCCGCCATGCCGTTGTTCGTGCTGCCATCACCGAATGACGCGACCACTTCAATCCAAGGCCTTATGCCGACCGCGTTGAGTCGGATCATGCCGCGCCGCCTCGGGGCGGACCGACACGCATCCGCACCGTTCGTCACCGTCGGCGCCGAAGGCGGCTGTCGCGCCCCGGCTATCCGGCCTTGCGGGCCTTCGCGACCATGTCCTTCAGGTCCGACATGCTGACCGCACCCGGAATCAGTTGATCGCCGATGATCAGCGCCGGCGTTCCCTGGATGCCCAGGACCCGGGCCAGTTTCAGGTTCTCATCGATACGCTGCTGGGTCGCCGCGTCGTTCATGTCGCGCTGCAGGCGCGTCCAGTCGAGGCCCAGTTTCTGCGCCGCCTCCTGGACCATCGGCAGCGTCAGTTGCGGCGGCAGGTGCATGATTGCCTCGCGCATCTTCTCGTAGGCGCCCTGCTGCTGCGCCGCCAGCACCGCCTTGGCGCCCAGAACGCTCGCCGGTCCCAGAATCGGCAGGTCCTTATACACCAGCTTTACGTTGTGATCCTGGGCCAGGAACCTGTTCATCTCAGGGTCCAGCTTGCGGCAGTACGGGCAGCGGGTGTCGTAGAACTCCACGATCGTTACGTCGCCATGCGGATTGCCCGCGACCGGATCCTGCGGCGTGACCAGCGCGTCGCGGTGCGCGGCGATCATCGCGTGCTGGTCGGCCGCCTGCTGCTTTGCCTCGTCGGCCTGCAGCGCCGCCACCGCGTCGCGCAGGATCGACGGATCGTTCTTCAGCGCGTTGCGCACGATATCGACGATCGCCGCCCGCTGGGCCGGGGTGAACTCCGCCGCGCGGGACACTGCCGGCAACAGCAGCACGGCGGCGAGCGCCAGCAGGCAGAACGGACGCAGGATCCTGGTCATCGACGGTTCTCTTTCTTCACGGCGTTGCTGATGTCGAGGGCACGCAGGCGGGACGGCCCCTGCGGCAGTGCCTTGACCGCCATCCGGGCAAAGCGTCGTGCGGCCGGGATGTCGTTTTCCAGCATGGCTTCCTCGGCCAGTGCAAGATTGGCCTCGCCGAGATTGCCCAGCCGGCCCCAGGCCACGCCCAGCAGGTGCCACGTGTCCGGATCGTTGTGTTGCAGGCGCTGCGCCATCTGCAGTTGTGCGATGGCCGGACGCAACAAGGCGGGGTCGTCGGTCTCCACCATCGCACGCGCGAGCCCCTGGCGGATCAGCGGCTGCTCCGGCGCGAGTCGCACGGCGGTCCGGTACGGCGCCAGCGCCGCATGGACCTTGCCGCCTTCGAACAGGATCTGCCCCTTCAGCTCCCGCAGCCACGGACTGTCCGGCTGTTCGCGAATCAGCCCGTCCAGCAGGGTCACGGCAACGCCATCGTGTCCCAGCCGGTGCTCGACGATCGCGCGGGCATAGCGCGCGGGTGCGGACTGATCGCTGGCCGGATACGTGCGCAGCACGCTGGACGGCGTATCGAGAAAGCCGTCGAGCTTGGCCTTCACCATGGCGAATCCGGACTGGAATCCGGGCGGCAGCGGCGCGTCGCGATACGGCGATGCCGCCAGGTGGTGCTTCACGAAGGCGATACGATCCGGGGTCAGCGGGTGATCGACCAGGTACGGATCCTGGTATTCGACCATCAGCGCTTCCTCCTGCTCCAGCCTATCGAACAGCGTCACCATGCCGCGCGCCGACCAGTGCAGCTTGTCCAGGTAGTGCAGCGCCGCGTCGTCGGCCGATTCCTCCTGGGTGCGGCTGAACGCCATCAGGCCGCGCTGAACCATCGACGTGCCGCCGAGCATGGCGCCGGCGCCCAGGTCGGGGCTGCCGGTGGCGGCGCCGGCAGCCGCGGCGATCAGCATGGAGCCCAGCGCCTGCAGCAGCGCTTCGTGCGCCATTTCGGGCAGGCGGGAGATGTCGCCATGCGCCACGTGGCCGGTCTCATGCGCCAGCGTGCCGATCACCTCCAGCGCCGAACCGGCCTGTTGGATCAGCCCCGTATTGATGAACATACGGTTGCCGCTGCTGACGAACGCGTTTATGGCGGGGTCCCTCACCAGAATGATGCGGACCAGCCCCGGACTGAGGTTGGCCGCCCGGAACAAGGGATCGGCGAATTTGTGGAGTAGGGTCTCTGTCTCGGCGTCCCGGATGACCACCAGGCGCCGGGACGGCGACTCGCTTTGTGCCCAGACGGGGACGCCCCGGAATGCGAGCAGCAGGGCGAGCAGAAGAGCGATAGCGCGGCGCAGCATGGCCGGCATCCTAGCGCGTTCCCGGACCGGCGTCGTGCTTGCCGTCACGCTGGCCTGCGCGAGCTGCGGCGCGCTGCCGAAGATCGGCGGCGAGGGCCCGCAGCCGGGCCAGCCCGGTTATGTCGCCGGCTTCCTGGGCGGCGTGGTGTCGGACGAGCCGCATGCGACGCTGGTCGGGCGCGACGTGCTGTCACGCGGCGGCGACGCGGCGGATGCCGCGGTGGCGATGGCGTTCGACCTGGCGGTGACGCTGCCGTCGCGGGCGGGGCTGGGCGGCGGTGGCGCCTGCCTGTCCTATAAGGCCGATCGCAAGTCGATCAACGGCGGCGTGCCGGAGGCGGTGCTGTTCGTGCCCGGCGCACCGCCACAGCCGCCGGCCAATGCCGACCGGCCGGCGGCGCTGCCGATGCTGGCGCGCGGCATGTACCTGCTGCACGCCCGCTACGGCAAACTGCCGTTCGAGAGCCTGATCGTGCCGGCGGAACAGGCAGCGCGCTTCGGCGTGCCGGTCTCGCGGGCGCTGGCGCGGGACCTGGCACCGGTGACCGGCCCGTTGTTCACCGACCCGCAGGCGCGCGCGGTGTTCAGCCAGGACGGCGTGCCGCTGCGCGAAGGCCAGAAGCTTGTGCAGCCGGCGCTGGCGACCACCCTGGCGTCGCTGCGCACCGCGGGCGTGGGCGATTTCTACCAGGGCGCGCTGGCGCAGCGCATCGCCGAGGACACCCCCCTGGCCGGCGGACCGCTGACGGTGGCGGACCTGCGCGGGGCGCTGCCGAAACTCGCCGCGCCGCTGATGCTGCCGGCCGGCAACGACAAGGTGGCGTTCCTGCCGCCGCCAGCGGATGGCGGCCTGGCGGCCGCGGCGGCCTTCGAATCGCTGCAGCAGAATCCGTCGGACGCGGCGACGGCGGCGGAACGGTCGCTGGCCGTGGCGATGCGCTGGCGGCAAGGCGGCGTGTCGGCCGAATCGCTGCTGCATGCGCAGAGCCTGCCGCAGGTTGGCGTGCCGCCGCTGCCGGCCTCCACCACGCTGGCGGCGCTGGACCGCAGCGGCAACGCGGTGGTGTGTGCGCTGAGCATGAACAACCTGTTCGGCACCGGACGCATCGTGCCGACCATGGGATTCCTGCTGGCGGCCTCGCCGCGCTCGGTGCCGCCGCCCTTGCTGGCCGCGGCCCTGGCATGGAATGCCAACATCCATGCGTTCCGTGCAGAGGTGGGTGGCTCCGGCCAGTCCGGCGCGCCGATGGCGGTAGCCGTGGGAATGCGGAATGCGCTATCCACCAATCGTCCGATGGCCACGCCGGTGCCGAATCCGGGCCGTGCCAATGTCATCGAATGCAGCCGCTACCTGCCGGGAGAGAACGGAAGTTGTGCCTGGGCCAATGATCCGCGTGAAGCGGGCCTGGCCAGCGGGGGCGGCTGAGTCTTCCCACCTCCCAGCACGAAAGGGATTTCCATGACGTTCTCTGGTCGCGCCATGCTGCGCGCCGGCCTGCTTGCCGGCAGCGTTCTGGTGTCGCTGCCAGCCATGGCGGCACAGGCTCCGGCCACCAGCGCCGGCCCCGGCCGCATCGTCTGCCGCTCGGCGACGAAATGTGAGCTGAGCATCGGCACCGCGGCGGCGATGGACTACCATGTCAACATCGCTGCGCTGCCGAAGACGGCGCGGCAGCGGCTGGCGCAGCACTGCAAGCCGGGGCAGAAAGCCTGCGTCGCCACGGTGCACGGCACCGAGGCGGGCGATCCGCTGTCGGTGAAGGCGGAGTCGATCAAGTTCTACAACTGAGTCGCACATGCTGAAGATTGGCCGCGGCGCCTCGGCGCCACCCTTCATGGTGATGGACGTGATCGCCGCGGCCAATGCGCGCCAGGCGGTGCTGCCGCCGGGCGCGCCGCATGTGATCCGCATGGAAGTGGGGCAGCCGGGCACCGGCGCCCCCGCCGGCGCGGTCGCCGCCGCCATGGCCGCCCTGCAGTCCGGCGACTCGCTCGGCTACACCGAGGCGTTCGGCCGCCGGTCGCTGCGGGAACGGATCGTCGCGCACTATCGGGCCTGGTACGGGCTGGACCTGCCGCTGGAGCGCGTGGCGGTGACCGTGGGCGCCTCGGGCGCGTTTCCGCTGGCCTTCCTGGCGGCGTTCAACCCAGGGGACCGGGTGGCGCTGACGGCGCCGTTCTATCCGCCCTACGTCAACATCCTCACCGCGCTGGGTATGGAACCCGTGGTGGTGGAGGCCGGGCCCGAGACCCGGTTCCAGCCGAGCGTGGCGATGCTGGAGAAGCTGGATCCGCTGCCGGACGGGTTGATCGTGGCCAGCCCCTGCAACCCCGCCGGCACCATGCTGCATCCCGACGAGCTGGCAGCGATCGCCGCGTGGTGCGATCAGCATGGCGTGCGGCTGATCAGCGACGAGATCTATCACGGGCTGCACTACGACAGCCCGATCGCCACCGCGGCTGCGTGCAGCCCCAGCGCGGTGGTGGTGAACAGCTTCTCCAAATATTTTTCCATGACCGGCTGGCGCATCGGCTGGATGGTGTTGCCCGAAGACCTGGTCCGGCCGGTGGAATGCCTGGCGCAGAACCTGTTCATCAGCGCGCCCTTCATTTCCCAGGTGGCGGCGGAAGCGGCGTTCGACTGCGGCGCGGAGCTGGACGCGAACGTGGCGCGTTACCGCCGCTCCCGCGATCATCTGCTGAAGGTCCTGCCGGAGGCGGGGTTCCCCGACCTGTCGCCGGCCGAGGGCGCGTTCTACCTGTTCGCCGACATCAGCGCGCGATCGAACGACAGCCAGGCGTTCTGCGCGCGCATGCTCGCCGAGGCGGGCGTGGCGGCGAGTCCGGGCGTGGACTTCGACCGGACGCGCGGAAACCGGTTCGTGCGGTTCAGCTACTGCGGGCCGGAGGCGGATATGCGCGACGCGGCGTCGCGGTTGCGGGGCTGGCGGTAGCGGCGGGTTTGCTCATCGAATTCGCGAGACGGCGGACACCGCAGGAAGATCGTCTGCCGTCTGCCGTACCTGCCGCCTTCGGCAGGTACCACGTCATGGTCGGCGAAGGCCGGCCATCCACGACTTTCCTTCGGTGCGCGCGGTAAAGTCATGGGTGGCATGCCTTCGACCCCTACGCCGTGGTGGTTCCGCCTGTAACGGCACCCGCTGATTTGACGCGCATTGAGCCTGTGCCAGCCACGACGGTTGGGGCAGCGGCCGAGCGGCAGTGATTACGCGGGCGGGTATGACACGACCCGAACGACCCGGCATGTTGACACACATGGCAAATCCAGTTCTTTCAAAGATGGGTGCCGTACGCCGAAAACGCACCAGGGCGTGCGCAGCCAGTTCGGTGCACTGGCCCGAAATGAGCCGGCGATCGATATCGCCATGCGCCGCTTTCTCACCGACAGTTATGATCTGAAATCGGTGGCTGACTACGCGATCGGGCCTGATGCAGTCGTTTCGCGCGAGGACGCTGCTGAGGCGATCGACGCCGCTGCGACGTTCGTCACTACCGTCGATGTACTGCTGACGTCGAAACCGTGACGTCCTTTGAACTGCTGACGGTACGGCCGACAGGTTGCATGGCATGTCGCGGACGGGCTGACGACGTTTCAGAGAGCCCATCCGACCTGCGGCAGGTTTGCCACCGGTCCATTGCTTACCGCACTGAATCAGCCCCCGCCTGAATCCTTCCGTTGCCGCAGCGCCCCAGTCCCGCCATTTTGCCGGCATGACGAACCCGCCCGCTCCCGCCACATCCCCCCTCCCCTGCACCGCCCTCGCCCTCCAGGGCGGGGGCGCGCACGGCGCCTTCACCTGGGGGGTGCTGGACCGGCTGCTGGAAGACGGGTTGCGGCCGGACCGGGTGTGCGGCGTGTCGTCCGGCGCCATCATCGGCACGCTGATGGTGCAGGGCCTGGTGCGCGGCGGGCCCGAAGGCGCGCGGCGGGAGATGCGCCGGCTGTGGGGGCGCGTGGCGGAGGCGCACCGGCTCAGCCTGCTGCAGAACGGCCCGCTGGAGCGCTGGTTGTGGGGCTGGGACCTGTCCAATTCGCTGGCCTGGCAGGGGCTGGAGATGGCGATGCGGCTGTTCGCCCCGGCCCAGCTCAACCCGTTCGGCCACAACCCGCTGCGCCCACTGCTGACCGGGCTGCTGGAGCCGGCGCTGCTGACCCATCCGTCCGCGCCGCGCCTGACCGTCGCCGCCACCGACGTGACCACCGGCGCAGCGGCGCTGTTCGACAACGCGGCTATCAACGTGGACGTGCTGCTGGCCTCCGCCTGCCTGCCCTTCGTCTTTCCGGCCGTGGAGATCGACGGCCGCGCCTACTGGGATGGCGGCTATGCCGGCAACCCGCCGCTCGGCCCCCTGCTGGAGCCGGCCCCGCCGGCCGAGCTGATCCTGGTGCGCGCCCAGCCGGGGCGGCGGCCGGGCGTGCCGTCCACGCCGATGGAGATCACCAACCGGCTCAACGAAATCGCCTGCCAGAACGTGCTGACCGCGGAACTGGCGGCGCTGCCGGCCGGCGTGCACGTCACCAGCTACGACGCGGACGCGGCGCTGCTGGACCTGCCGATTTCGTCGAAGTTCAACGGCGAGGCGGAGTTCCTGTCGGAACTGTTCCAGGCCGGCCGCGCCGCGGCGCAACGCGACGAATGGCGGGCGGCTGCGGATTGACCCGGGCGGCCCCAGGCAACGGCTGCGTGGCCGCGATCGCACAACCGACCAGGCCGCGGGCCTGCGCCGTCGGTGCCGCTACGCCGTCGCAACCGGCCGTCGGTGCCCCTAAACTGTCGCGACCGGCAGACGCCCAAGTGCCAAAGTAAGCCGCCGGTGTCGATGGCCGGGCTCGGCCCTATTCACACCAGGATGGCGGCTGGTCGCAGAAGGAATCTCCCCCTCCCGCAAGTGAAGGGAAAGAAGTCTCCCGACCGTTTATTCCGACGCCTTTGCAGCCAGGCCCGGCAATGACATGAAGGACTGGTGTCAACATGCCGAGTTTCGCGCGGGTGGCGTAGCCACCTTCCACCTGCCGGCGCGGAGCTACCTGGCCGCCGCGGCCTCTACGACCCGCGCCCACACCAGTTCCCGCAGCCGGTCCCTCGCCTTCTCGGCGATCTCGTCCAGCGACGGAGTCTTGGCCAGCCGGTCACGGGCGTAACGGCGCATTTCCTCCAGGCTCGGGATCTGCGGGGGATCGTATTCCTTCCAGAATGTCTCGGCCTGCAGCCGGGCAGACAGCAGGCGCCCCTTCAGTTCCCCCCAGCCAGGCCGGTGCGCGCAGGACTCCACCACCTGGTCGGCAATCCGGTTCACCGGGAAGGACGCCGCGAGTTGCGCCGCCGCCTTTTCGATCACCACGCGGCCCAGCCGGTGCTGGCCGGCAACCACGGAGTGCGGCGGCAGATGCAGGTCCCACACGACGCGGCACCAGGACAGCACGCGCAGCGCATAAAAGGTCGGGTCGTACTCCCACCAGCGGAAGCCCTGCCGCACCGAGGCCTGGTACGCATGGTGGTTGTTGTGCCAGCCCTCACCCATGGTGAACAGCGCCAGCAGCCAGTTGTTGCGCGACTGGTCGCCGGTGACATAGCGCCGCCGCCCGGCAAGATGCGCCAGCGAATTGATGCTGAACGTGGCGTGCCAGACCGCCACCGTGCTCCAGCAGAACCCCACCACCAGGCCCGGCCAGCCTGCGATCAGCCAGCACGCGACCCCCGTCAGGATGGCCGGCAGGTAGGTGTGCCGGTCCAACCACATCAGCTCCGGATAGCGCGTCAGGTCGCGCACCATGCCGTAGTCGGTGGCGTCGTTGCTCGGCACGAAAATCCAACCCACGTGGGCGAAGAGAAAGCTGCGCTTCACCGGCGAATGCGGGTCCAGCTCTGTATCGGAGTGCTTGTGGTGCAGCCGGTGCTTCGCCGCCCACCACAACACGCCGCGCTGGGCCGAGGTCTGCGACAGAAACGCCAGGATGAACTGGAACACACGGCCGGTGCGATAGGCGCGGTGCGAGAAATAGCGGTGATACCCGGCGCCGATCGCAAAGATGCGCAGCCAGTAGAGCCCCACCGCCAGGGCCACCGCGCCCCAGGTGACGCCGGTCCAGATCGCGGCGAAACTGGCCAGGTGCACCAGCACGAAACCAAGGCTGGTGGGATAGGCGATATCATCCGGGCGTTGCTGTCCGGTCCAGTCCATGAAACCCCTGCTCTTTGGAACCAGCGGCCTGTTGACCGGCCGCACTGTCATTTCGTCCGGTCGGTCACCCGGCCGGCGCCCGCGTGTGGCCCAGCGCCCGCTCTGACACGCGGGCCGGACCACCACCGGACTTTGAACGTAACGCCGATTGCATGGTTCTGTCGCGGGGGCAAGCGCTAATCGCACCGCGTGTTCCGGGCATCGCGCGGGATGTTGAATGCCGGCGAAAGGCGGACCGCAAACACGTCGTGGCAGCGCGATCTGTGCGGCCATTGGCGTGGCCGGCAGGTGACCGCGGAGCAGTCCC
The DNA here is from genome assembly GCA_963721065.1 of uncultured Alphaproteobacteria bacterium. Taxonomy (GTDB): domain Bacteria; phylum Pseudomonadota; class Alphaproteobacteria; order Acetobacterales; family Acetobacteraceae; genus CAWBLP01. Next base: position 1,140,003 of record CAVRHO010000001.1, on the reverse strand, counting down.
GCGGACCAATCCGCGCAGAGATGAACGAAATCTTAACCATCGCCAGGCACCCTGGGCCGCATGGCCAATCCGGAAGACCTGATCGCCGGCCGCTACGCCGTGGATCCTGCCGCCGCCATGCCCTCGGCCGGTGGCGGCCTGACCACCTTCGGTGCCACCGACCAGACCACCGGCGATGCCGGGTTCGTCGCGGTGCAGGTGCAGAAACAGGCGCCCGCCCGGGCGTCGGCGTTGCAGGCGCTGACGCGCCCCATCGACGGCCTGCTGTGCCCGCTCGCACACGGCGTCGCCCCGGGGCCGGATGGCCAGCCTGGCCACTTCGTGATCAGCCGCTCGCCCCCCGGGCCGCCGCTCGCAGCCAGCCTACGGCCGTGGCCGGAAGCGGTGCTGCTGAACCAACTGCTGCGTCCCGCCGCCCTGGTGCTGGAACAGGTGCATAAGAGCGGCCTCACGCACCGGGCGATCCGCCTCAACAACCTCTTCCAGGCCACGCCCGGCCACCCCGTGGTGCTCGGCCAGGCCTGGGCGGCCCCGCCCGCCATGCACCAGCCTGCCGTGTACGAACCGCCCTACAGCGGCGCCTGCCTGCCCGCAGGGCGCGGCGCCGGCAGCATCGCCGACGACGTGTATGCGCTGGGCGTGGTGCTGCTGTCGCTCGCACTGGGGCGCGTGCCGCTGGCCGACCTTGACGACACCGCAGTGGTTCGATGGAAACTGGAACGCGGCAGCTACGCCGCACTGGTCGGCAACGAACGCCTGCCGCCAATCGTCGGCGACCTGGTGCGCGGCATGCTGGCCGAGGACCCCGAACACCGCCCGCCCCCCGCCCTGTTGCTGGATCCCGCCGCGGCACGCGGCCGCCGTGTGGCCGCTCGCCCGCCGCGCCACGCCCAGCGCGCGCTGTCGCTTGCCGGCACCCAGGTGTGGGACGCCCGCACCCTGGCCCACGCCATCGCCACCGAACCCGACCAGGGCCTGCACGCCCTGCGCAGCGGCGGCGCCCTGCTGTGGCTGCGCCGCCAGGTCGGGGAAGCCGGACTGGCCGCGCGCATAGAGGACCTGCTGCGCCACCGGCTGGCGGACGGCGGCGCCGAGGAAGCGCGGTCCGACGCCTTCCTGACCATGCGCGCCGTGTCGCTGCTGGACCCGCTGGCGCCGCTGTGCTGGCGCGGGATCAACCTCTGGCCCGACGGACTCGGCGCGCTGCTTGCCACCAGCCTGGACACCGACCCGGCCACCGTGACCCGGCTGCAGGAACTGGTCATGACCGAGGCGACCTCGCTTTGGGCGGGCACCCGTCCGGAACGCTGCGACCAGACCATGCTCCATGTCGAGGCCCGCCAGAACCGGGCCTGGATGCAGACGCGCGGTGCGCTGGGCGGCCTGCCGCGGCTGCTCTATGCGCTGAATCCGCTGCTGCCCTGCCTCAGCCCGCTGACGGCCGGACGTTGGGTCGGACGGCTGATCGACATGCTGCCGGCGGTGGAGGCAGCGATCGCTGCCAACCCGAAGCTGCGGCCGATCGACACGCATGTTGTCGCATTCATCGCCGCCCGCACCGAACGCGGCCTCGAGACGGAGCTCAATGCACTCGCGGCCCCCGCCGCAGGGCCGACTGATACCGCGCAGTTCCACCTGCTGGCACACATCCAGGCACGCCTGAACCGGCGCCCGTTCCCCGCGCTGGCCGCCTGGCTCGCCGGGGAACTGGCACCCCAGATCCAGCAATGGCACAGCCGGACCAGGCGCGCCGAGCTGGAGACACAGTTGGGAGAACTGGCGCAGGCGGGGGTGCTGGCGCCGATGCTGGCACTGGTGGAGGATCCACCCGGCCGCAACGCCGACGCCCAGGCCGCACGTGTCGCCGCGGCCGAACTCGCCCGGATCGACGCGGAACTCGCCCGGATAGCCGCCGGCGCCGAACGGCGCTCGGCGCAGGCACTGCGGTTCGGCCAGGAACTGGCGGCCGGCGTCGGGCTGACGGTGCTCGCGACCGTGCTGGCAATCGCGGCCCTGAGCTGATGCCGCCGCCGGACAGGAGCTGACGCCGTGGCAAAGAAGAAGGCCGTCGCGAAGAGCAGGAAGACCGCGCCGCGGCAGCATTCTCTGGTCTGGCTGCAAGGCCTGGCCTGCGGCGCGGTGGTGACCCTGACGCCGGGTATCGCACTGTTGCTGGGCGCGCTGCTGGCCCCGGGGCTCCTCGCCCTGGTGCTCGATCGCGAGTTCGGGCGCCCCATGGCGCGCGCCGTTCTGTTGCTCGGCCTGGCCACCTGCATCACGCCCGTCGAGACGTGGTGGACGACCGGTCAGACCATTCGGGCGGCGCTTGCCGTGCTGAGCAACCTCCAGGTGCTCGGCACCGCCTGGAGCACCGCTGCCGCCGGGTGGTTGCTGGCCGAGCTGGCGCCACTGGTGACGCGCCTCGTGCTGGACGCCATGGCCCGCTCACGCACCGCCAGGCTCCAGTCGGAGCGGGCGGCGCTGGTCGAGGCCTGGGGGTTCGAAACCACCGGGGACGGCTGACGTCAGCACGACCCGCCTGCGCCTTTTTCCAGGCAGAACGAGGGGACGGACACGCCTACTGCGCACGGACACGCCTACTGCGCGATGTATGGCTCGCCACGACGCAGTCGGTCAGGAACCCCGTGCGACGACTCCCGATGCGGATCGTCATTCCCGCACCGCACGTCGTCGTCATACGCGGCACGCGCCGCCGCTTCGACCACGGCCGCAACCCGATCTGGATCGACGTAATGCACCATGTGTCCGGCGCCGGGAATCTCGACCAGGCGGCTGCCGGGAATACTGCGATGCAACCGTTCCGACTGCCGGGCCGTGTTGACGATCCGGTCGCGTGTTCCGGCGACGATCGACACCGGCATCGACAGGACGCCGAACCGGCGCGGCATAAGCGTGGCGTTCAACAGCAGCATCGGCGTGTCGGCGATCGTCGCCTGAAGCTGCGACGGCCGCAGTGTCGCGGAGAACGGGAAGCTGCGCACGAACCGCTCACTGACCGGATACGGCGCAAACACCGCGCGCAGGAACGCCGGCAACACCAGCCATCCGAACAGATACGCCACCGATGCAGCGGCGGCCTGGCGCAACGGCGGCAGCGCGAACAGCGCGGTGATCAGCATGTCCGTGCGCGCGCGGGGAAAATAGAAGCCGGACAGCAGGACCAACGCGGCAGTGCCCGACGGATCACGCAGGCCCATCGCCAGTGCCGCCAGGCTGCCGGCGGAATGGCCCACGATGACCGAACGCTGAAGTCCGAGTTGTCGCAGAGCCTGACGCAGCAGATCGGCCTGGGCGCTGAAGTCCCACACCCGGCCCCGCGGACGCTCGCTGTAGCCAAAGCCGGGCCGGTCGAAGGCGATCACACGATGGCGGGCGGCCAGGCGCTGCAGCAGGCCGCTCGCCGCGAAGTCCTGGGCCATGGCGCCATTGCCGTGCAGCAGTACGACCGGCGTGCCGGTGCCCTGCTCGATGTAGTGCAGGCGCACACCATCGACACGAACGAAGTGGTGCCGCGGCAGGCGCGCCGTCGCCCGTCGGCCTGCTCGATGATTGAGCAGCGCCAGGCCCCCCAGCCCCAACGCCCCCGCCAGGAGCGCCGGCCCTGTGACCGAACGGCCGCGACGCGCGGGGCGCGGGCTCATGCCGCGCCCGGCGACGCGTCGATTCGCATCGCTGTCGCCCGGACGCGTGTCGCGGCCCGCCGCCGCTTCGTACAGCGAACGGCCCTGACCCGCGGATAGTCGCCGCCCCAACTCCGGGATTCCGCTTGTGTGGCCCGTGGGACCACGCCCCGGCCGGATGCCTGCTGCGGCCAGGTCGGGCTTTCCGGTGCGATGTTTCAGCATCGGAAACACAACGGGACGGCGCGCCGCAGGTTCCGTGACGGATGCCACGGCCCGCGGCGCCCGGCCGGTCAGAGAGCCGTGTAAGGCTGGCCCCAACGGTCCTGGTACACGATCTCCGACAGATCCCGTCGCCCGAGAGGTCCGAACCGCCCCATCGGATAACCGATCGGCAGGATCGCGTAGGAGTGCACGCCCTCGGGCAGACCCAGGGCCTGCTCCGCCTCCTTCTCATACAGCAGATGCCGCGTGGTCAGCGTCGATCCGAGACCCAGCGCCCGCGCCGCCAGCAGCATGTTCTGCACCGCCGGATAGATCGACGCGCCGGACCAGCGGTTGGGCGTCGCCTTGCCCTCATCGACGCAGGCAACGATCCAGACCGGCGCTTCGTGGAAGTGCTCGGTCAGGTACTCCACCGCGGCGTGCTGACGCTTGTAGCGTTCCGGGCTGATCCCGGGCGGCGGCGGGTTGCTGGCGTACCGCGGCCCGACCACCTCGTCGAAGGCGCGCTTGTACCAGACCTGCACCGCCTTTTTGATGGCCGGGTCCTTCACCACCATGAAGCGCCAGCGCTGCGCGTTGCCGCCGTTGGCGGCACAGGCACCGGCCTGAAGGATGCGGTTCACCAGGGCATCCGGCACCGGATCGGGCTTCAGCCGCCGCATGGACCGGGTGGTCTGCATGATGGTGAAGACGTCGGTGCTGTTCAGGTCCAGTTCGGACATTCGGCCCTCCCCGCGCGTTGGCGTTGCATTGCCGGGGAGAGTGACTGCTCACCGCCGCGCTGTCGATAGCGCCGCGGAACCGCGTCACCCGGGTGATCGGGCCGGGTGGGAAACGCCGCGCACCGGCGTTTCGGGAAATGCAAGTTCGTGCCGCGACCGCCATTCGGGCTTGACGTAGTTGATGATCAGCGAGCGGCGCACGCCACGGATCGGCCGGCGCACGAATCCATGCCAGGTATCCGCCCCCGGCACGAACACCAGGCCGGTATTGAACGTCCCCGGCGCGCGGCCCAGCACCTCGCCCGCGGCGTTCATGATATCGGTGCCCCAGTCCGCGGCATCGGGGTGGTCCGACAGGTACACCAGCATGGTGAACAGCTTGGCGCCGATATCGGTGTGCGCCTCCAGCCAGAACCCGTCGGAATCGAGGCAGCATTCGATGCGCAGGAAACTGCCGGCCAGGTCCACGCCGCAGAGGTCCTCGATCAGTCCCGTGGTGGCGTCGTCCTGGAACGCATCGGCCAGCGCGTCACAGGCCGGGTGGCGGCGACGGTTCTCGACCGAGACGAAGATGCGGGATGCGTTGTGTGTCTCCCGCCGGCCGCGGGTGTCCTCGATCGCCGGCGGCGGAAACGGCAGGGCATCGATTTCGTGGCACAGAGACAGCGGCAGCACCTGCTGCGGCAGCCAGTAGCGGAACGGCTGGTCCATCCGCCTGGCACCACGCAACGCGCGACGCAGATGGGCGCCTGCATGATCGAGCACAGCCAGGTGTCCAACGGGCATGTCCATTGTCTGGTCCCTCCGGTCAGGCCGCGAACAGCCGTTTGACGCCGGCGGACAACCCGTGCCGCCGCAGTTCCCGCCGAGCACTGGCGACGTCCACCATCCAGTTCAGCATCACCGCCCGTCGCACACCTTCGAACGGCTTGTGCCCGTGCCAGGAATTGTCGCTGCGACGGAAGGCCAGCAACGTGCCGGCCAGCGGCGGCACCTCGGCGATCATGTCCTCGATGTTGTCGGGGCCGCGCAGCAGCCGCAACCGACCACCGCCGGCGGACCAGTCATCGTTCAGATAGATCAGCGCCGTGACGCGCTTGGTCAGGCTGTCGGTGTGGATGCGCCCGTCGGTCAGCCGGGTGCGGGCGCGCAGCGTCACCATCAGCGTGTCGGGCGACAGCGGCAGGCCGAACTTCTCCGCGAAGAGTTGGGTGGTGCGCGGGCTGCGCACCGCGTCCAACAACCGGCCGAAGCCGTCATCGCTCGCCCTGGCGGGCGCCGGCAGCACGCCCGGCAGGTCGGGCCCGGGGAAGCTTTCCGCCGCCGCGAGCGCCGCGGCCGGCGGCACGAAGCCGGGCACCACCATGTAGTCGAACGGCGCGCGCTGCAACGGCACCGCGCCGAACGCGGCGTAGTCCAGAACAGGATCGTCACTGTGCATCGAACTACACCGCCGCCGAGTGCCGGCCCACGCCGGACCGCAGATGCGTGTCGAACGCCGAGGCGACGCTGCGCACCAGCGGCCGCCCCTTCGGCGTGACGGTCACCCGGTAGCCGTCCCAGTCCACCAGGCCGTCACGCACCATTTCCTGCAGCGTCGGCGCGGCGTCCATCAGGCTGGCGGGATCGGCGCCATGCTCCGCCGCGACCTGTCGCAGATCGACGTGATGGCCGCACATGATCTGCTCGATCACGGCACGACGCAGCCGGTCGTCCGCCGTCAGTGCCACGCCGCGCGCCACCGGCAGCGTCCCGCCACGCACCGCATCGCGCCACGCCGGGATCGACGGCAGGTTCTGCACATAGCCCTGCGGCAGCGAACCGATCGACGATGCGCCGATCCCCAGCAGCACCGGTGCATCATCGGTGGTGTAGCCCTGGAAATTCCGCCTGAGGCGCGCCTGCCGGGCCGCGCGGGCGAGCGAATTGTCCGGCAGCGCGAAATGATCGAGGCCGACCGGCACGTAGCCGTTCGCGACGATCACCTCCTCCACCGCCTGGCGCTGGGCGAATCGCTCCCGCGTGCCGGGCAGCGCGTCCTCGGGCAACAGCGCCTGGTGCTTCTTCATCCACGGCACGTGCGCATAGCCGAACACCGCGGCGCGGTCGGGGCCGATCCGCAGCGCCTGCTCCACCGTGCGCCGGACGCCGGCGACCGTCTGGTGCGGCAGGCCATACACCAGGTCGAGATTGATCGACCGCACGCCCACGCTGCGCAGCCGCTCCGCGCAGTCGGCGGTCAGCGCGTAGTCCTGCAGGCGGTTGATCGCGTGCTGCACCACCGGGTCGAAGTCCTGCACGCCCAGGCTGGCACGCGTTGCGCCCATGGCGCCGACCGCGGCGAGCGACTCGTCCGGGAGTTCGCGCGGATCGACCTCGATGGCGATCTCGGCATCCGGGCGGAAGGTAAAGCGCGACCGCAGCCGCTGCATCACCGCGGTCATCAGCTCGGCCGGCAGCGCGGACGGGGTGCCGCCGCCCCAGTGAACGTGCTGCACCTGCAGCCGCCGGCCGATCGCCACGGCCAGCAGGTCGATCTCGCGCAGCAGCGACTTGCCGTAGCTGATCAGCGGTTCGGGCCGGTGCACCACGGTGGTGTGACAGGCACAGAAATAGCAGAGTTGGGCGCAGAACGGCACGTGCAGGTACAGCGAGAGCGACGCGTCGTCCGGCAGGTCCCCCAGCCACGCCGCATACTGCGTTGCACCCACCGCCGGGGTGAAGTGCGGTGCGGTTGGGTAGCTGGTGTAACGCGGCACCCGCCGGTCGTATTTTGCGAGCAAGGTTTCGAGGTCCATGGCGGAATGATCGGCGCAGTCCGGACCGGGGGCCTTGATCTGAATCAAGCAGGTGAAACGAAACCGTCAATGTCTGGGGACAGGCTGCCGTCCACCGGCCATGTCGTGGCTGGCGAAGGGGGATGTAATGCCGACCGGCGTCGTGCCTGACACTCGGACGAGCATCCAAACCTCATGGTCGGCGAAGGCCAGCCATCCACGCCCGTGTCATGCCAAAGACAACCCAACCATCTCGGAATGTCCCCGCCGAAGACCAACGATCCGACTGCACGTGTGGCTGCGGTCCGCGTGACAAGGACTTGGCTGGCCGGCCCCTCCGCCGACCATGAAGGGGAGCGACCTGCCGCGCCGCTGGCGCGGGGGCGCCGACCGTCACGACGCAGGCGCGGCATCAGGCTCCATCCGCTGGCGTCGGGCCGACAGCAAAAGCCCGCCACACGCGTGTGACGGGCTTCCGACGTTCCAAACTCCGAAGAGAGGAGAAAAGCGCTACGCCGCGGCCGGCGGGGCCGCTTCCTCTTCCTCGTCCTCCTGCCCCTGCACCGGGCCGCTGTCCTGGCCCTTGGCCGACGGATCGCGATCGACCAGTTCGATCACCGCCATGTCGGCCGCGTCGCCATACCGCACGCCCGCCTTCAGCACCCGCGTATAGCCCCCTGCCCGGCTCCGGTACCGCTCGGCCAGCGCCTCGAACAGCTTCGCCACGATGACGTCGTCGCGCAGTTGCGCATACGCCAGCCGGCGATTTGCCAGGCCACCCTTCTTGCCCAGGGTGATCAGCTTCTCCGCCACCGGGCGCAGTTCCTTCGCCTTGGGCAGCGTGGTGGTGATCTGCTCATGCTTGATCAGCGCCACGGCCATGTTGCGGAACATGGCCTGACGGTGGCTTGAGGTGACGCCGAGCTTCCGGCCGGCAACTCCGTGACGCATTGGTTTGGTCCCTTACTCGGCCGTGGCTCAGAACGGCTCTTCCAGCCGCTTGGCGAGGTCTTCGATATTCTCCGGCGGCCAGCCAGGCACGGTCATGCCCAGCGACAGGCCCATGGAGGTGAGCACCTCCTTGATCTCGTTCAGCGACTTCCGCCCGAAATTCGGCGTGCGCAGCATTTCCTGCTCGGTCTTCTGCACCAGGTCGCCGATATAGACGATGTTGTCGTTCTTCAGGCAGTTGGCCGAACGGACCGACAGTTCCAGCTCGTCCACCTTGCGCAACAGGTTGCGGTTGAACGGCAGGTTGTCTTCCGGCTCCTCGGCGCGGACCTGCTGTGGCTCCTCGAAGTTGATGAAGAGCTGCAACTGGTCCTGCAGGATGCGGGCGGCCAGCGCCACCGCGTCCTCGGGCGTCACCGCGCCGTTGGTCTCCACCGTCAGCAGCAGCTTGTCGAAGTCGGTCACCTGGCCGACGCGGGTGGGCTCCACACGGTAGGACACGCGGCGCACCGGGGAGTAGATCGCGTCCACCGGGATCAGGCCGATCGGCGCGTCCTCGGGCCGGTTGGCGGCGGCGGGCACGTAGCCCTTGCCCAGGTTCACCGTGAACTCCATGCCCAGCTTCACGCCGTCGTCCAGCGTGCAGATCACCAGCTCGGGGTTCATGATGTCGATGTCGTGGCCGGCCTGGATCTGGCCGGCGCGCACCTCGCCCGGGCCGGTGGCGGTCAGCGTCATGCGCTTCGGCCCCTCACCGTGCATCCGCAGCGCGAGCTGCTTGATGTTGAGCACGATGTCGGTAACGTCCTCACGCACGCCGGGGATGCTGCTGAACTCATGCAGCACGCCATCGATCTGCACGGACGTCACCGCTGCACCCTGCAGCGACGACAGCAGAATACGGCGGATGGCGTTGCCCAGGGTCATGCCGAAGCCGCGCTCCAGCGGTTCGGCGACCACGGTGGCGACCTTTGCGGGATCTGCGCCCGGTTCGACTTCCAGCTTCTCGGGCTTGATCAGGGACTGCCAGTTTCGCTGGATGACTGCGCTCTGCCTCATTGGCTGATACCTCTCGAGCCGCGTCAGGCGCGACCCCATCCTGTGAAAGACGTTCGGCCCGCCCCAGGCGGGCCCGCAGATCAGACGCGCCGGCGCTTGCGGGGGCGGCAGCCGTTATGCGGGATCGGCGTCATGTCGCGGATGGCGGAAATGCTGAACCCGACCGCCTGCAGCGCACGCAGCGCGCTCTCGCGTCCCGAGCCGGGGCCGCTGACCTCGATTTCCAGTTGCTCCATCCCGTGCTCCCGCGCCTTGCGGCCGGCATCCTCGGCCGCGACCTGCGCGGCGTACGGGGTGGACTTGCGGCTGCCCTTGAAGCCCTGGCTGCCGGCCGTGGACCAGGCGATGGCGTTACCCTGGGCGTCGGTGATCGTGATGACCGTGTTGTTGAAGGTCGCCGCGACGTGGGCGACACCGGCCGTGATGTTCTTGCGCTCCCGGCGGCGGGGGCGAGTCGAAGACGTGGCGGCTCTCGCCATGCTCTCAGATTCCTGTTCCAGTTCTGCGCCGCGATGGGGACGCGGCCGGAAATTTCGGCGAAGACGGCAATCCAGGCTGGCCGGACTAGCGGGTGGCCTTCTTCTTGCCCGCGATCGGCACCGCCTTGCCCTTGCGGGTACGCGCGTTGGTGTGGGTGCGCTGGCCACGAACCGGCAGGCCACGGCGATGCCGCAGGCCGCGATAGCAGCCCAGGTCCATCAGCCGCTTGATGTTCATCGCGACTTCACGCCGCAGGTCGCCCTCGACGCGGTATTCGCGGTCAACCAGTTCGCGGATGCGCAGCACCTCGTCGTCCGAGAGCTGGTTCACGCGACGATCGTCGGGGATGTTCAGCTTGGTGCAGATCTCGGCGGCCTTACTGGGACCGATGCCGTAGATGTAGCGAAGCCCGATGGTCACGCGCTTATTGGTGGGGATGTTCACGCCGGCAATACGCGCCACGCCTGTAACTCCTATGGCCCGGCCCGCGGGCCGGGGGTTGTCGAACCCCATTCGGGAAATTGCGCATGCAGCGCAGCCCCCATATGGGGGTGCGCCGGAGCCGCGGACTATACTTGCCGCAGACAGGGAGTCAACGCGACCAGATCAACTTTCCGCGTGCAGACCGTCGCCGCCCGTGGGACGGCAACGTCCGCGCGCCGTATATTGCGGTGTCGCTCCGGCCTGACAAGATGGCACGGGCGATCCTGGGCTGCTTTCGGGATCACGGCTCCTGCACCGCGGCACACCGCCACCCGGAGTCCCGGCATGTTGTCACCCCGCAGGGGGCACGAACGGATGGGCATTGCCATTGCCGAACCGGTTGCACGCAGGCCCGCGAGAGCACCGGTCCCCGACACCAACATCCGCTCGCAGGCCGGCCGCGCGGCCAGGGTGTGCGGCCAGGGTGCGCGGCCAGGGTGCGCGGCCAGGGTGCGCGGACGCAACGGACATCAGGCTTCGGGCAGGCGAACCGTTCGTGCCTGATCCGGGACCGTACCGACGACCGCTCAGCTTCGGTAGAGCGCTTCCAGCGACCGGCACAGTGTTGCCGTGTCGCACGCCGCACTCGCCGACAGCCTTGCCCGCATGCCGTGACGCAGGGCGGACAGTTCAGCGGGCAGTTCGGGCCGGCTGGACAGGCGGATCGCGGTGTTGATGTAGTCCGACTCGCTCGCCGCAACCCAGTCGTCGAGCCCGGCGGCCAGCAGCAGTGAGCGGCTGGTGCGTGCCGCCCAGCGATCCCCATTGAAGGTCAGCACCGGCACGCCCTGCCACAGCGCCTCGGTGGTGGTGGTGCCGCCGTTGTACGGGAAGGTGTCCAGGGCAATATCGATCTGGTCGTACGTGCGGAGAAACGCCTGGTGCTCCGCCGCCCCCAACAGGGTCAGCCGGTGGGCCTCCACCCCGCGCCGGAGGAAGCGGGCCAGCAGCGCCGTGCGATTCGAGGCGTCGTCCAGCGCGCGGTTGCGCAGCACCAGACGAGCGCCGGGGATCGCGCGGAGGATACGGGCCCAGGCGGCGATAACCTGGTCGGTCAGCTTGTACGCCGACCCGAGGGAGCCGAAGGTCAGGAAGCCGTTGTGCCGCAATGGCGGCGGCGCAACGTCGGGCACCGGGTACAGCACCTCGAAGGCCAGGTAGCTGCCGGGCACGCGGGCGACGCGCTCGGTGTAGTGGGTCTCCTCCGCCGGTGGCAGAACGGCCGCATCACCGACCAGCAGGTCGAATGCATCCATTCCGCTGGTGGCGTACATGTTGAACCAGGCGATCTGCCGCCGCACCGGCCGGTGCAGGAACAGCGGCATCCGCGGCTGCCGGCTGTAGCCGTTCAGGTCCACCAGCACGTCCAGCCCGGCCTGGCGCACGTGGTGGGCCAGCTCCGCATTGGGCAGACCCGCAACCTGCCAGATGCGGTCCTCGGGATGATCGACGTAACCGCCCTCGGCCGAGGGATCGGCGCCATCGGACAGCAGGTGGATCTCGAACCGATCGCGGTCGTGGCGGTTGATCACGCCCCAGACCGGCTTCATCCAGTTGCGCGCGCCGAAAAATGCACTGACATAGCCGACCCGCAGCTTGCGGCCAGGCTGCGCCGGTGCCGGTGCCGGTGCCGGGGGCAGCGGCCGGATGTCCCGACCGGCCAACGCCACCCACCGCCGCCGCATCGCCTGGATCGCCGCATTGTCCAACTGCGGCGCTCCCGGGGCGATGCAGGCCAGCGCCGCCGCCGCCACCGCGGCGACCTCGGGATCGCCGCTTCGGACCACGCGGCCGTACTCAGCAACGGCGTCGTCAACCTTGCCCTGTTCGAACAGCGCCTCGGCCAGGTTGCAGCGGGCACCGGTCGCGTCCGGGCGCAGCAGCACCGCCTGCTGCAGTGCCTCCGCCGCATCGGCATGGGCGCCCTGCCCGGCCAGCGCGCAGCCCAGTCCGTACCACGCCTCCAGCAGGACGGGCGCCCGTTCCACCGCGCGCCGGTACAGCGTCACAGCCTGCGGCAGATCCCGCTTCTGGTGCAGCCGGTCCGCCCGGTGCAGCAACTGGGTCGCGGTTTCCACCGGCCGGGATCAGCCGCCGGGCGCGATCCGGTCGAGCAGGGTCACGAGCTGGCGCGTGACCTCATCGATTTCCGCCATGCCGTCCACATCCTGCAGGATGCCCTGCGCGGCATAGTGGGGCAGGATCGGCGCCGTCTGCCGGTGATAGGCCTCCAGCCGGGCGGCCACTGTTTCGCGGTTGTCGTCCGCGCGGCGGGTGAACGCGGTGCCGCCGCACACGTCGCATTTCCCCGGCACCTTCGGCCGCTGGAAAATGTCGTGGTAGCCGGCGCCGCACTTGGCGCAGGTAAAGCGCCCGGCGATGCGGTCCACCAGCGCCGCGTCATCGACCTTGAGTTCGACCACCGCATCCAGCTTAAGGCCGCTGTCCGCCAGCATGCGGTCCAGCGCCGCGGCCTGCGGCACGGTGCGGGGAAAACCGTCGAGGATGAACCCCTTGGCGCAATCCGGCTGGGCGATACGGCCACGCAGCATCCGCACCAGGATGTCGTCGGAGACCAGTTGCCCGGCCTCCATCACCGCCTTCGCCTCCTGCCCGATCGGCGTGCCCCCAGCCACTTCCGCACGCAGCATGTCGCCGGTGGACACCTGGGCGATGCCGTAACGGTCTTGCAGGCGCTTGGCCTGGGTGCCCTTCCCCGCGCCGGGCGGCCCCAACAGGATCAGTTTCATCGTCTGTTCCGAACACGGGCCTTACGGATCAGGCCTTCATACTGATGTGCCAGCAGATGCGACTGGATCTGCGTGACGGTGTCCATGGTAACCGAAACGACGATCAGGATCGAGGTGCCGCCGAAATAAAATGGCAGGCCGTAATCGCTGATCAGCACCTCCGGAAGCAGGCAGACCGCCACCAGGTAGAGGCCGCCCACCGCGGTCAGCCGCGTCAGCACACGGTCGAAATACTCGGCTGTGGCGCTGCCCGGGCGAATGCCGGGAACGAAGCCGCCGTATTTCTTCAGGTTGTCCGCCGTTTCCTCCGGATTGAACACCACCGCGGTGTAGAAGAAGGAGAAGAACACGATCATTGCCGCATAGAGGCCGAGGTAGAGCGGCTGGCCGTGCGACAGCTCCGTCGCGATCCACTGGAACCAGGCAGGTCCGTTGCTGGAGAAACCGGCCACGGTCGCCGGAATCAGCAGGATCGAGCTGGCGAAGATCGGCGGGATCACGCCTGAGGTGTTGATCTTCAGCGGCATGTGCGTCGAGTCGCCGCCGAACATCCGGTTTCCGACCTGGCGCTTGGGATACTGCACCGGAACGCGGCGCTGCGCCTGCTCGATGAACACGATGAAGGCAACCACCGCGACGGCCAGAACGAAGAAGGCCAGGATGAAGAACACCGACAGCGCGCCGGTGCGCCCCAGTTCCAGCAGCGAGGCCATGGCCGAAGGCAGGTTGGCGACGATCCCGGCCATGATGATCAGGCTGATGCCGTTGCCGACACCGCGGGCAGTGATCTGCTCACCCAGCCACATCAGGAACATCGTGCCGCCGACCAGCGTGATGACGCAGGACACCTGGAAGAAGAGGCCGGGATGGACCACCGCGGCGCCGAAACTGCCGTGCATGCTCTCCAGCCCTATGGCAATGCCGTAGGACTGGAACATGGCGATCACCACCGTCAGGTAGCGGGTGTACTGGTTCATCTTGATCCGGCCCTGCTCGCCCTCCTTCTTCAGGGCCTCGAGGGACGGAAGCGCAGCCGTCATCAACTGAATGATGATGCTGGCGCTGATGTACGGCATGATGTTCAGCGCGAACACGGTCATGCGCCCCAGCGCGCCGCCGGTGAACATGTCGAACATGCCCAGGATGCCGGCGCCGTGCTGCTGCAGCATCTGGGTCATCACGCTGGCATCGACGCCGGGCACCGGAATGTAGGTACCCAGGCGATACACGATCAGCGCACCCAGCGTGAACCAGATGCGCTTCTTGAGCTCGGTCGCCTTCGACAGCACGCCGAGGTTAAGGTTGGCAGCGAGCTGTTCGGCAGCGGAAGCCATGGGCAGGTCCTTGGTAAGTACGCGCTATTGTCCCGCAGCACAGGCACGAAGTGCAAGACGCAGCCGGCAGGCCGCATTCATCGCCAGGCACCGACCGCCCATCCACGACATCGGGCAGACACCCGCCAAGGAAAATCGTGGACGGCGGCCTGCCCCGGCCGTCGCAAGCTCAGGCCGCGGCCTCGGCGGTCTCCCGCACCACGGTGGTTGTGACCGACCCGCCGGCCTGCTCCACCGCCGCCTTGGCCGATGCCGAGGCACCGGAGACAGTGATGGTGACGGCCCGCTTGATCTCGCCGTTGCCCAGCAGGCGCACGCCGTCCACCCGGCCGCGCACCAGGCCGGCGGCGGCCAGGGTCTCCTCGGTGATCGGCTGGCCGGCGTCCAACCGGCCGGCTTCGATCGCCGCGTCCAGCGTGCCCAGGTTGACCGGTGCATAGACCTTGCGGAACGGGTTGACGAACCCGCGCTTCGGCAGGCGGCGGTAGATCGGCATCTGCCCGCCTTCGAACCCGTTGATCGACACGCCGGTGCGCGCCTTCTGGCCCTTCACACCCTTGCCGGAGGTCTTGCCCTTGCCCGAGCCGATACCACGGCCCAGCCGCTTGGACTTCAGGCGCGCGCCGGGATTGTCGCGCAACTCGTTCAGCTTCATGTCAGGCCAGCTCCTCCACCTTCACCAGGTGGGCCACCTTGCGGATCATGCCGCGGATCGCGGGGGTATCGTCCAGCTCCCGCGTGCGGCGCATCTTGTTCAGGCCGAGGCCGACCAGCGTTTCCTTCTGCCCCGGCTTGCGACCGATCGGCGAGCCGATCTGCGTCACGCGGATCTTAGGCATTGGGCTGCCCCTCCTGCTGCGGCTGGGCCGGCGGCTGCGCCGGCTGCGCATCCCGGCGGGCGAACAGCTCCGACACCTTCTTGCCGCGCCGCGTCGCCACCGAGCGCGGCGAGGCGCAGCTCTGCAGGCCCGCGAAGGTGGCCTTGATCATGTTGTGCGGGTTGCGGCTGCCCAGGCTCTTGGCCACGACATCGCCGATCCCCAGCGTCTCGAACACGGCGCGCAACGGGCCGCCGGCGATGATGCCGGTGCCGGCCGGGGCGGACCGCAGTACCACAGTGCCGGCGCCGAAGCGGCCTTCCACGTCGTGGTGCAGCGTACGGCCTTCCTTCATCGGCACACGGATCATGCTGCGCTTGGCACGCTCGGTCGCCTTGCGGATCGCCTCCGGCACCTCGCGCGCCTTGCCGGCGCCATAGCCCACACGCCCCTTCTGGTCGCCCACCACCACGAGTGCCGCGAAGGCGAAACGACGGCCACCCTTCACCACTTTCGCAACGCGGTTGATGGTGACCAGCTTGTCGGTCAGGCCGTCATCGGCGTCGCGATCGCGGTCGCGGCCCCGCCCACCGTCTCTTGGTTCACGTGCCATTCAATTCATTCCCTCAGAGCGAGCCGCACTGCACATCAAAACGCCAGCCCGCCTTCACGGGCAGCGTCGGCCAGCGCCTTGACCCGGCCGTGGTAGAGATAAGCGCCGCGGTCGAACACCACGTCCTTGATGCCTGCCGCCACCGCACGTTCGGCAACCAGCTTGCCGACCGCCGCGGCCGCTGCCTTGTCGGCGCCGGTCTTCAGCGACTCGCGCAACGTCTTGTCGATCGACGACGCCGCAGCCAGCGTCCGCCCCTGCGCGTCGTCGATGACCTGCGCATAGATGTGCTTGCCCGAGCGGAACACCGACAGCCTTGGCCGGCCGCCCGACTTCTGGCGTAGCTGGAACCGCAGGCGCTGACGCCGCCGGGTGCGAAGATCCTGCAACGCGCTCATTTCTTCTTGCCTTCCTTACGACGGATCTGCTCGTCCGTGTAACGGATGCCCTTGCCCTTATAGGGTTCCGGCAACCGCCAGGAGCGGATTTCGGTCGCCACCTGGCCGACCAGGCGCTTGTCGATCCCCTCCACCTTGATGGCGGTCGGACGCTCGCAGGTGATCTTGATGCCGTCCGGGATCGGGTACACCACAGGATGCGAGAAGCCCAGGTTCATCTCCAGGTTCTTGCCCTGCACCGCGGCGCGGTAGCCGGTGCCGGAGATCTCCATCGAGCGCACGTAGCCCTCGGACACGCCCTTCACCAGGTTGGCGATGTTGGCGCGCGTGGTGCCCCACATCATCCGGGCCTCACGCTGATCGCCGCGCGGGGACACCGTAACCTTGTTGCCGTCGATCACGGTCTCGACCTTGTCGCTGAGCGGCATCTTGAGCTCGCCCAACTTGCCCTTGGCGGTAAAGACGCCATCGGCAATGGCGACCTGCACGCCCTGAGGGATCTCGACCGGGTATTTGCCTACGCGTGACATGGCACCCCCGTCAGAATACGCGGCAGAGGACTTCGCCGCCGACATTGGCGGCGCGAGCCTCGGCATCGCTCATCACGCCGCGCGGCGTGGACAGGATGGAGACGCCCAGGCCGGCATAGACCCGCGGCAGCTCCTTGATTTTCGAGTAAACGCGCCGGCCCGGCTTGGAGACGCGATGGATCTCCTTAATCACGGGCTCGCCGTCGTTGTACTTCAGCTCGATGCGCAACTGCGCCACGCCGGGCCGCAACTGTTCCGCGGCGAAGCCGCGGATGAAGCCTTCACGCTTCAGCACATCCAGCACGTTGGCGCGAAGCTTCGACGCCGGCGACACGCAGGACGTGTGACGGGCGCGCTGCGCATTGCGAATGCGGGTGAGCATATCACCCAAGGGATCGGACAACGCCATCTGCCGCGCCTCTTACCAGCTCGCCTTGACCATGCCCGGGATCTGTCCCGAACTCGCCAGGTCACGCAGGACCACACGGCAGATCTTGAACTTGCGATAATTGCCGCGTGACCGTCCGGTCAGCTCGCACCGCAGGCGCACGCGCACCCGCGATCCGTTCCGCGGCAGCTCGGCCAGCTTCAGCGAGGCGTTGAAGCGATCCTCGACCGGCAGCGACCGGTCCATCACGAGGCCCTTCAGTTCGGTACGCTTGGTCTTGTCGCGCTGCGCCATGTACTCGCGCTTCTTGTTGCGATTGACCTGGGAAATCTTCGACATGCTGGTCTGGTACCTCCGGAACCCGCAGCCCCCGGATCAAGTCCGCGGACTGTAGTTTTCCCCAATGTTCAGTTCGCGAACGGCAGATCGAAGGCCTTCAGCAGCGCCTTCGCTTCCGCGTCCGTGCGGGCGGTGGTGACGAACTGGATGTCCATGCCGCGCACCGAATCCACCCGGTCGTAGTTGATCTCCGGGAAGACGATCTGCTCCTTCAGGCCCATGGCGAAGTTGCCGCGGCCGTCGAACCCCTTGCCCTGGATGCCGCGGAAGTCGCGCACCCGCGGCAGGGCGATGTTGATCAACCGGTCCATGAACTCGTACATGCGCGCCTTGCGCAGCGTCACCTTGCAGCCGATCGGCAGGCCCTTGCGGATCTTGAAGCCGGCGATGGCCTTCTTGGCAACCGTCTTCACCGGCTTCTGGCCGCTGATCATCGTCAGTTCCGCCACCGCCGCGTCCAGCTTCTTCTGGTCGGCCGTGGCTTCGCCAACGCCCATGTTGATGACGATCTTCTCCAGCTTCGGCACCTGCATGGGGTTCGCGTAGCTGAACTCCTGCTGCAGCTTCGCCCGGATCTCGTCATTGTAGCGCCGCAGCAGACGCGGCGCCTCGTCCGGAGACGCCGATGCCTGCTCCACGCCACCCTGCACGTCTGCCTGGCGGGCCGCTTTCGCCTCGGCCTTGCTGGGCGGGCGCTGGCCGGGACCGCCGCTCCGCGGCTGGTTCTTCGCCCCGCCCTTCGATTTCGTTCCGCTCATGCTTCGCCTCTCAGCTCTCGATCGCCTCGCCGGTGGCCTTGGCGAAACGCACCTTGCGGCGCTGCTCGCCCTCGCCGATGAACCGGAACCCGACCTTGGTCGGCTTCTCGCTCTTCGGATCGACCAGCATCAGCTTGGACAGGTGCAGCGGCGCCTCGCGGTGCTGGATGCCGCCCGCCTCGCGCATGCCCTGCGGCTTCACGTGGCGGGTGACCATGTTCACGCCCTGCACCAGCGCCCGCTCGGCGCGCGGGAACACCCGCAGCACCTCGCCGCGGACGCCCTTGCTGGTGCCGCTGACCACCACCACCGTGTCGCCCTTGCGAATACGTGCCGCCATGTCACAGCACCTCCGGGGCCAGGGAAATGATCTTCATGAACCGGCGGGCACGCAGCTCACGCACGACCGGCCCGAAGATGCGGGTGCCGATCGGCTCCTGCTGCTTGTTGATCAGCACGGCGGCGTTGCGGTCGAAGCGGATCGCGCTGCCGTCCTGCCGGCGCACCGGGAAACTGGTGCGCACGATCACCGCCTGGTGCACGTCGCCCTTCTTCACCTTGCCGCGCGGAATCGCCTCCTTGATGGAGACGACGATGATGTCGCCCACCGAGGCGGTCTTCCGCTTCGACCCGCCCAGCACCTTGATGCACTGGACCCGGCGCGCGCCGGAATTGTCGGCAACGTCCAGGTTGGTTTCGGGATGGATCATGCCGCAACTCCTTCAGTCGGCGCCGATCCCATGGGCTCGCCATTGCGCTCGACCACCAGCCAGGTCTTGCGCTTGCTGATCGGCGGACACTCCTCGATGCGCACCACGTCGCCCACCTTGCAGGTGTTGGCTTCGTCATGTGCCGCATAGCGCTTGGAGCGGCGGATGAACTTCTTGTACAGCGGATGCATGACGCGACGATCGACCAAAACCGTGACGGTCTTGTCCATCTTGTCGCTGGTCACCCGTCCGGTCAGGACGCGCTTGGGCATTTCGCGCCTCTCTCCTTACTTCGCAGCGGCAGAGCGATCACGCTCCGCCATGATCGTCTTCACCCGCGCGATATCGCGCCGCACCTCTCGCATGCGGCTGGGGTTCACGCCTTCCGCCTGCGTCGCGCGCTGGAAACGCAGGTTGAACTGCTCGCGCCGCAGGTCCAGCAGCATCGACTTCAGCTCGTCCGGCGTCTTGGCGCGCACGTCGGTTGCCTTGCTCTCGGCCATGCTCAGGCGTCCCCGATACGCGAGATGAACTTGGTCCGGATCGGCAGCTTGGCCGCGCCGAGGGTCAGCGCGGTGCGCGCCAGCTCCGGCGTCACGCCGTCGATCTCGAACATGATGCGGCCGGGTGCCACGCGGGCCACCCAGTATTCCGGCGAGCCCTTGCCGGAGCCCATGCGGACTTCGGCCGGCTTGGTGGAAACCGGAACGTCCGGGAAGATACGGATCCACACACGCCCGGTACGCCGCATCGCGCGGGTGATGGCGCGGCGGGCGGCCTCGATCTGGCGCGCGGTGATGCGCTCGGGCTCCAGCGCCTTCAGGCCGAAGGTGCCGAAGTTGAGCGCGGTGCCGCCCTTGGACAGGCCGTGGATGCGGCCCTTGTGCGCCTTGCGGTATTTGGTGCGCTTCGGTGACAGCATGATCGTAATTCCCTAGCGCTGCGGAGCCTGTTCGGCAGCGCGACGGTCCTGCGCCATCGGATCGTGCGCCAGGATCTCGCCCTTGAAGATCCAGACCTTCACGCCGCATGTGCCGTAGGTGGTCTTGGCCGTCGCCTGGCCGAAGTCGATGTCGGCCCGCAGCGTGTGCAGCGGCACGCGACCTTCGCGGTACCATTCCACCCGGGCGATCTCGGCGCCACCCAGCCGTCCCCCGCAGTTGATGCGGATACCCTGGGCGCCGAGGCGCATGGCCGACTGCACCGCCCGCTTCATGGCTCGGCGGAACGCAACGCGGCGCTCCAACTGCTGGGCGATGTTCTCGGCCACCAGTTGCGCATCGATTTCCGGCTTGCGGATCTCGACGATGTTCAGCGCCACGTCGGCCTTGGCCATGCGGCTGAGGTCCTTCTTCAGGACCTCGATGTCCTGGCCCCGCTTGCCGATCACCACGCCCGGACGGGCTGCATAGATGGTGACGCGCGGCTTCTTCGCCGGGCGCTCGATCACCACGCGGGCCACGCCGGCGCCACGCAGCTTCTTGCGGAGGTGCTGGCGCAGCCGCAGGTCCTCATGCAGCAGCGAGGAATAGTCGTCGCCGGCGAACCAGCGGCTGTCCCAGGTGCGGTTGATGCCGAGGCGGAGCCCGACGGGATTGACCTTGTGACCCATTATGCGGCCTCCGACTCTTGGGAGCGTTCGGACACGACGATCTTCAGGTGGCTGAACCACTTCTCCACCCGGGCGGCGCGACCGCGGCCACGGGCATGGAAGCGGCGCATGACGATCGAGCGGCCGACTTCGGCGCGCGAGACGATCAACCGGTCCACATCCAACTGGTGGTTGTTCTCGGCATTCGCGATCGCGCTCTCCAGCGCCTTCTTCACCTGGCCGGCGATGCGGCGCTTGGAAAAGGTCAGCGTGGAAACCGCCTGCTGTGCCGGCATGTTGCGGATCATCCCCGCCACCAGGTTCAGCTTGCGCGGAGAGACGCGGATGTTCGACACGATGCACTGCGCCTCGTTATCGGCGAGGCCCCGCGGATGACTTGGCTTGCCCATCTCAGCCTCGCCTCGAGCGCTTGTCGGCGGCATGGCCCGAGAAGGTGCGGGTCGGCGAGAACTCGCCGAACTTGTGACCCACCATGTTCTCGTTCACCTGCACCGGCAGGAACTTGTGGCCGTTGTAGACGCCGAAGGTCAGGCCGACGAATTGCGGCAGGATCGTCGAGCGTCGCGACCAGATGCGGATGATTTCGTTCCGGCCCGAGGCGCGTGAGGCATCTGCCTTGTTCAGCAGATAGCCGTCCACGAACGGACCCTTCCAGACAGAGCGCGCCATCGCTTACTTGCCCTTGCTGCGGCGGCGGATGATCAGCTTGTCCGTCCGCTTGTTGCTGCGGGTCTTGTGACCCTTGGTCGGCTTGCCCCAGGGGGTGACCGGATGCCGGCCGCCGGAGCTGCGGCCTTCGCCGCCACCCAGCGGGTGATCGACCGGGTTCATCACCACGCCGCGGTTGTGCGGCATGCGGCCCAGCCAGCGGTTGCGGCCCGCCTTGCCGAGCTTCTGGTTCATGTTGTCGGGGTTGGACACGGCACCGATGCTGGCCATGCACTCGGCCCGCACGATGCGCAGTTCCCCGGAGCCCAGCTTGATCTGCGCATAGCCGGCGTCCTTGCCGACCAACTGCGCATACGTCCCCGCGGCCCGCGCGATCTTGCCGCCGGCACCAGGCTTCATCTCGATGTTGTGGATGATGGTGCCCACCGGAATGGCCGCCATCGGCATCGCGTTGCCCGGCTTGATGTCGGCGCGTGCGCCGGCCACCACCTGGTCGCCCGCGCGCAGGCGCTGCGGTGCCAGGATGTAGGACAGCTCACCGTCCTCATACTTCACCAGGGCGATGAAGGCGCTGCGGTTCGGGTCGTATTCCAGCCGCTCCACCGTCGCCGGCACGTCGAACTTGCGACGCTTGAAGTCCACGTAGCGGTAGGTGCGCTTGTGCCCGCCGCCACGGAAGCGGCTGGTGATGCGGCCGTGGTTGTTGCGCCCGCCGGTGCTGCTCTTGCCTTCGGTCAGCCCCTTGACGGGCTTGCCCTTCCACAGCTCCGACCGGTTGATCAGCACCGTGCCGCGCAGGCTGGCGGTGACCGGATTGTATTGTTTCAGTGCCATGTCTGCCCCCGCGCCCTACGACAGACCCGTGGTGAAATCGATTTCCTGGTCCTTCGCCAGGCGCACGAACGCCTTCTTGACGTCGGAGCGCCGGCCGGGCCGGCCACGGAACCGCTTGGTCTTGCCCTTCTGGATCAGCGTGTTCACCGACAGCACCTTGACCTTGAACAGGCCCTCGATGGCGGCCTTGATCTCCGGCTTGGTGGCGTCGATCGACACCTTGAAGCCGTACTGATTGAAGGCCGTGACGCTGGTGGACTTCTCGGTGATCAGCGGGCTGCGGATGATCTGGTACATCGCCTCGCGCGAAAGCTCCGGCTTGCGCTTGGCGGGCTGCGTCTCGCTCATGCCGGCGCTCCTTCACCTTCGGCGGGGGGTGCCGCGGACACCGGTGCTGCCGCGCCTGTCTCACCCGGCAGCACCGGCGCGTCTGCCCCGGTTCCGGCCGGCTTCGTGCCGTTCAGCCGCGCCTTCAGCCCCTCGACACCGGCCGTGGTGATCGCCAGCACGTCGTGCCGCAGGATGTCGTAAACATTTGCGCCGATCGTGGGCAGCACGTCGATGCCGTGGATGTTGCGGCTGGCGCGCAGGAAGCCCTCGTCCACCGCGTGATCGACGATCAGGGCGGAAGACCAGCCGAGCGCCTTGAACTTCTTCGCCAGGTCGCTGGTCTTCGACGCGCCGGAGGCGGCGTCCAGCACGATCAGCTTGCCCTCGGCCGCCTTCTGCGACAGCGCGGAGATCAGGCCCAGGCGGCGGACCTTCTTGTTCAGGCTGTATTCATGGCTGCGGACCACCGGGCCGTGCACCACACCGCCGGTGCGGTACTGCGGCGCCCGCAGGCTGCCCTGGCGGGCGTTGCCGGTGCCCTTCTGGCGGTAGGGCTTCTTGGTGGTGCCGCGCACCTCCGCCATGCCCTTCACCTTGTGGGTGCCCGTCCGACGCTTCGCCAGTTGCCAGTGCACCACGCGCGCCATGATGTCGGCCCGCGGCGTGGCGGCGAAATACTCGTCCGGCAGTTCGGCGCTGCCGGCGCTTCCCTTGTCCAGGGTGGTAATCTCTACCTGCATTGCTGCTTCGCCCCTCAACCCGCCGCCGGCGCTTCAACAAGCGCGGCGGGATAGGGCGCGTCGGCCGGCCGCGCGCGCTTGATCGCGTCACGTACCCGCACGAAGCCGCCCCTGGCGCCCGGAATGGCGCCCTTGATCATCAGCAGGCCCTTGTCGGCATCCACCGCCGCCACTTCCAGGTTGAGCGTGGTGATCCGCTCGACACCCAGATGGCCTGCCATCTTCTTGTTCTTGAAGGTCTTGCCCGGATCCTGCCGGTTACCCGTCGAGCCGTGGCTACGGTGACTGATCGACACGCCGTGGCTGGCTTCGAGGCCACTGAAGTTCCACCGCTTCATCGCGCCGGCGAAGCTCTTGCCTTTGGAGATGCCGCAGACGTCCACCTTCTGGCCGACCGCGAAATGGGCGGGCGACAGCGTGGTGCCCGGCTCCAGCACGGCGTCGGCCGCCACGCGGAACTCCACCAGCTTCGCCTTCGGCTCCACCTTCGCCTTGGCGAAGTGGCCGCGGTTCGGCTTCGACACGTTCTTGACCTTGGCCTTGCCCATGCCGAGCTGGACGGCGGTGTAGCCGTCCTTTTCCTCGGTACGGGCGGCCACGACCTGCAGCCCGTCGAGCTGCAGCACGGTGACCGGCACATGCGTGCCGTCGTCCATGAACAGCCGGGTCATGCCCAGCTTTCTTGCCAACAATCCGGTGCGCATATCGGCCATCGCTCAGATCTTGATCTCGACATCCACGCCGGCGGCGAGGTCGAGCTTCATCAGCGCGTCCACCGTCTGCGGGGTCGGTTCGACGATATCGAGCAGCCGGCGATGCGTGCGGATCTCGAACTGCTCGCGGCTCTTCTTATCGACGTGCGGCGAACGGTTCACCGTGAACCGCTCGATATGGGTCGGCAGCGGAATCGGGCCGCGCACCCTGGCACCCGTACGCTTGGCCGTGTTCACGATCTCCTTCGTGCTGTTGTCCAGCACGCGGTGATCGTAGGCCTTCAGCCGGATGCGGATATTCTGGTTGTCCATCGTCCTGTTTTCCGCCTTACCCCTCAAACGGCGCCGGCGCCCCGTCAGCGACGGAGCGCCGGCCCCCGCTCGTCTTACGCTAAGCCTCGATCTTGGCGACGACGCCGGCACCCACGGTGCGGCCACCCTCGCGGATGGCGAAGCGCAGGCCCTCGTCCATCGCGATCGGTGCGATCAGCTCGACATCCATCGACACGTTGTCGCCCGGCATCACCATCTCGGTGCCTTCCGGCAACTGCACGACGCCGGTGACGTCGGTGGTGCGGAAGTAGAACTGCGGGCGGTAGTTGGTGAAGAACGGCGTGTGGCGGCCGCCTTCCTCCTTCGTGAGGATGTACGCCTCGGCCTTGAACTTGGTGTGCGGCGTGATGGTGCCGGGCTTGGCCAGCACCTGGCCGCGCTCCACGTCCTCACGCTTGGTGCCGCGCAGCAGTGCGCCGATGTTGTCGCCGGCCTCACCCTGGTCGAGCAGCTTGCGGAACATCTCGACGCCGGTCACCACGGTCTTGGTGGTGGCCTTGATGCCGACGATCTCGACTTCCTCGCCCACCTTGATCACGCCGCGCTCGACGCGGCCGGTGACCACGGTGCCGCGGCCGGAGATGCTGAACACGTCCTCGATCGGCATCAGGAACGGGCGGTCGGTGGCGCGGGCGGGCTGCGGAATGTAGTCGTCCACCGCCTTCATCAGCTCCAGCACCGCGTTCTTGCCGAGCTCCGGCTCACGGTCCTCAAGCGCGCACAGGGCCGATCCCTTGATGATGGGGATGTCGTCGCCGGGGAACTGATAGGAGGACAGCAGTTCGCGGACTTCCATTTCCACGAGCTCGAGCAGCTCGGGGTCGTCCACCATGTCCACCTTGTTGAGGAACACCACCAGCGCCGGTACGCCGACCTGACGGGCGAGCAGGATGTGCTCGCGGGTCTGCGGCATCGGGCCGTCGGCGGCTGACACCACCAGGATGGCGCCGTCCATCTGCGCCGCGCCGGTGATCATGTTCTTCACGTAGTCGGCGTGGCCGGGGCAGTCCACGTGCGCGTAGTGGCGGTTCTGCGTCTCATACTCCACGTGGGCCGTGGAGATGGTGATGCCGCGCGCCTTCTCTTCCGGCGCCTTGTCGATCTGGTCGTACGCCGTGAAGGTGGCGCCGCCGGTCTCCGCCAGGATCTTGGTGATCGCGGCGGTCAGCGACGTCTTGCCATGGTCCACATGGCCGATCGTGCCGATGTTGCAGTGCGGCTTATTGCGTTCGAATTTCGCCTTGGCCATGCTCTGTCTCCGTTCAGTCCCTGCTCGGGGCCTTCGTCCAGTAGGGTGTTACCAGCGATAATGGCTGAAGGCCTTGTTGGCCTCGGCCATCCGGTGCGTGTCTTCCCGCTTCTTCACCGCTGCACCGCGGTTGTTTACGGCGTCCAGCAATTCGTTGGACAGCCGGTCCTGCATCGTATGCTCGCCGCGCTTGCGGGCAGCATCGATGATCCAGCGGATCGCCAGCGCCTGGCGGCGCTCCGTGCGGACCTCGACCGGCACCTGGTAGGTGGCGCCGCCGACACGGCGGGAGCGCACTTCCACGGCCGGTTTCACATTGTCCAGCGCCTCATGGAACATGCGCACCGGGTCGGCCTGCTGGCCGCCACGGCGCTTCAGCACGTCCAGGGCATTGTACACGATGCCCTCGGCGACCGACTTCTTGCCGTCGTACATCAGCGCGTTCATGAAACGCGTCAGAACGACGTCGCCGAACTTGGCGTCGGGCAGGATATCGCGCTTTACGGCGCGTCTGCGGCGGGACACGTCCTGGTCTCCTTACTTGGGCCGCTTGGCGCCGTACAGCGAACGGCGCTGGCGGCGCTTGGCGATGCCCTGGGTGTCGAGCACACCGCGCAGGATGTGGTAGCGCACGCCCGGCAGGTCCTTCACGCGGCCGCCGCGGATCAGCACGACCGAGTGTTCCTGCAGATTGTGGCCTTCACCGGGGATGTAGCTCACCACCTCGTAGCCATTGGTCAGGCGTACCTTGGCCACCTTCCGCAGCGCCGAGTTCGGCTTCTTCGGGGTGGTGGTATAGACGCGCGTGCAGACGCCGCGCTTCTGCGGGCAGCCCTGCAGCGCCGGAACCTTGTTCCGTGTCTTCTGCGGCTCCCGCCCCTTGGCGATGAGCTGGTTAATGGTCGGCATAAGCCTTCTTTCTCTTCTCCAGGCGGCCCGTTCCGGCAGCGTTGCGTGGTCGTCCCTCAACAGACGAAGCCCGCCGGCATGGGGAAACGCGCCCCACCCTGCGGGTTTGAACGAAGCAGGCGGCCTTGGCCCCTTGTAGCCGAAGGGACGGCGCCGCACGCGTCACGTGCCTGCGAACGACGGCCATCCGGGCAACACCGCGGGGATCGGCCGAGGGCGCGGAACGTAGAGGCGGGTGACGGGCGAGTCAAGCGGCCGGGGACAGGGTTTTTGCATGCCCTCCCCCGCTCGGCGGCGCATCGGCAGACTGCGGGGTTGCCATCCTATATAAAGGCAGCGTCGGATCGTCAGCCAGCCGTGTCCGAGGCCCCGAACAAGCCCGCCGCGCGATCGCGCATGTCAGGGTTTGCCTGGCGCCGGCAAGCATCCTACTATCGGGTAGATTTTGGTACCCTCTGAACCGCAAGCACGGAAAGAAGCACCCAAGCCGATGTCCGCAACCGAAACCCTCGCCCGGCCCGCGCCGGCCGCCACCGAACACTTCGACGTTCTGATCGTCGGAGCCGGCATTTCCGGCGTCGGCGGCGCCTATCACCTGACCCACCAATGTCCCGGCACCAGCTTCGTCGTGCTGGAGTTGCAGGAGAGCTTCGGCGGCACCTGGCTGACGCACAAATATCCGGGCATCCGCTCCGACAGCGACCTGCACACCTTCGGCTACCGCTTCAAGCCGTGGGTCGGCCCGCCCATCGCCACCGCCGACGAGATCCGCAAATACATGGGCGAGGTGATCGAGGAAAACGACCTGGGCCGCCACATCCGCTATCGCCACAGGATCGACTCGGCCGGCTGGTCGAGCGAGCGCAACGAATGGACGGTGGAGGCCACCCGCACCGACACCGGCGAACAGGTCCGCTTCACCTGCAATTTCCTGTGGATGTGCCAGGGCTACTACCGCCACGCGGAAGGTTACACGCCGCACTGGGACGGGATGGAGACCTTCAAGGGCCGCATCGTCCATCCGCAGACCTGGCCCGAGGACCTGGACTACACCGGCAAGAAGGTCGTGGTGATCGGCTCCGGCGCCACCGCCGCAACGCTGATCCCGGCAATGGCGCCGGCCTGCGGGCACATCACCATGCTGCAGCGCTCGCCCACCTATTTCCGTGCAGGGCGCAATGCGATCGAACTGGCGGAGGAACTGCGCGAGCTCCAGGTGGATGAGACCTGGATCCACGAGATCGTGCGCCGGAAGATCCTGCTGGAACAGGCCAGGTTCACCCAGCGCACCTTCGAGGAGCCGGAGAAGGTCAAGCAGGAACTGCTTGCCGCGGCCCGCGCCTATCTGGGCCCGGACTACGACATCGACACCCATTTCACCCCGAAATACCGCCCCTGGCGGCAGCGCCTGGCCTTTATTCCGGATGGCGACCTGTTCCAGGGGATCCGCAGTGGCAAGGCGTCGGTGGTGACCGACGAGATCGAGCGATTCGTGGAGAACGGCATCCAGCTCCGCTCGGGCAAGGTGCTGGAGGCCGACATCATCATCACGGCCACCGGGTTCAACCTGAACGTGCTGGGCGACATCGCCTTCAGCATCGACGGCGTGCCGCTGGCGTTCAACGAGACGGTCACCTATCGCGGCATGATGTTCACGGGCGTGCCCAACCTGGTGTGGGTGTTCGGCTACTTCCGGGCGAGCTGGACCCTGCGGGCCGACCTGGTGGCGGACTTCGTCTGCAAGCTGCTGAAGCACATGCAGAAGAAGGGCGCACACAAGGTGGTGGTGGCGCTCCGGCCCGAGGACAAGGACATGCCACTGCTGGACTGGATCGACCCGGAGAACTTCAACCCGGGCTACATGACGCGCGGCATGCACCTGCTGCCGAAGCGTGGCGACAAGCCGGAGTGGCAGCACAACCAGGACTACTGGGCGGAGAAGGACGAGATCCCGGCCACCGACCTGGATGACGCGGCATTCGTCTATAGCTGACCCGACGCGAGGCGGACCTGGCCGGGTGGTCGGGTCCGCCCTGGCCGTCGCGTGAGCCGCGACGCCTGTCTCCCCACGGAGGGTGTGCGAGGGGGAGGGTGTGCGAGGGGGAGGGTGTGCGGGGGCCACGCGGTGGAAAGGTCTGTGTTGCGCTCACGGCGCAGCCCCCGCATCTGGAGCGTTCTCCAAGCCTCCCGTCCCTGCCCCGAACGTTCGTCGTAAACCCAGGGAGTTCGTCTCGCGGCCGCCCGCCTGACCGCGGCGGTCGGATGGTCTTTTCCATCCGCCAAAGAAAGAGGCCGGCAGCACTTGCGCACCGCCGGCCCGTCGAAGCCACGAACGAGGTGACCGGGCCAGGCCCGGTCACGCCACTGTGCGGTTACTCGGCCGCCTTCACCTCCTCGGCAATACGCGGCGTGCTGGTGGACATGCTGCCCAGCGTGCGCTGGTCGCGGCCCGCGGCGATGGACCGCAGGCGGTTCATCAGCGCGCCCGTGCCGGCCGGGATCAGGCGCCCGACGATCACGTTCTCCTTCAGCCCCTGCAGGCTGTCGGTCTTGCCCGACACCGCCGCCTCGGTCAGCACGCGCGTCGTCTCCTGGAACGATGCCGCCGAGATGAAGCTGTTGGTCTGCAAAGACGCCTTGGTGATGCCCTGCAGCACCGGCATCGCCACCGCCGGCCGGTCGTCCCTGCCCAGCTTGGAATTCACCGCCTCGAACTCCAGCCGGTCGGTCTGCTCGCCGGTCAGGTAGGTGGTGTCGCCCGGATCCAGGATCTCCACCTTCTGCAGCATCTGCCGAACAATGACTTCGATGTGCTTGTCATTGATCTTCACGCCCTGCAGTCGATAGACCTCCTGGATCTCGTTCACCAGGTAGTCCGACAGCGCCTCGACGCCCAGTACCTTCAGGATGTCGTGCGGCACGCGCGGACCGTCCACCAGGGGGTCGCCCTTGCGGACGTAGTCGCCCTCCTGCACGGACACGTGCTTGCCCTTCGGGATCAGGTACTCGGTCTCCTCGCCGGTCTCGTCGTTCTTCACGATGACGCGGCGCTTCGCCTTGTAGTCCTTGCCGAACTCCACACGACCGTCGGTCTCGGCGATCACCGCGTGGTCCTTCGGACGACGCGCCTCGAACAGTTCGGCCACGCGCGGAAGACCGCCGGTGATGTCGCGGGTCTTGCTGCCCTCGCGCGGGATACGCGCCAGCACGTCACCGGCCGCCACCTGCGCCCCGTTCTCGATGCTCAGGATCGAGTCCGGCGACAGGAAGTAGCGGGCGTCGGTGTTGTTCGGCAGCCGCACCACCTCGCCTTTCTCGTCCTTCAACTGCAGCCGCGGGCGCAGGTCCACGCCCTTGGCGGCCTGCTTGTAGTCCACCACCACCTTGGAGGTGAGGCCGGTGACCTCGTCCATGCGCTCGACCAGGGTGATGCCGTCGATCAGGTCGAGATACTCCACCTTGCCGGCGCTCTCGGTGATGATCGGCAGGGTGTAGGGGTCCCACTCCGCCAGCTTCTGCGCGCGCGCCACCAGCTGGGCGTCATCGACCAGCAGGCGGGCGCCGTAGGGCACGCGGTAGCGGGCACGCTCGCGCTGCTTGTCGTCCACCAGGACGATCTCGCAGTTACGCGACATCACCACCGGCACGCCCTGGCTGTTCATCACCACGTTGCGGTTTCGCACCGTCACCGTGCCGTCGTGGCTGGCTTCCACGAAGGACTGTTCGGCGCCGCGCTGGGCCGCGCCGCCGATGTGGAAGGTGCGCATGGTCAACTGGGTGCCCGGCTCGCCGATCGACTGGGCGGCGATCACGCCCACCGCCTCGCCGATATTCACCGGCGTGCCACGGGCCAGGTCGCGGCCATAGCAGTGGCCGCACACGCCCACGCGCGCGTCGCAGGTCAGCACCGAGCGGATCTTCACCGCCTCGACGCCTGCCTTCTCGACCTGGTCGGCCGCGTCTTCCTCGATCAGCGTGTTGGCGCGGATCAGCACCTCGTTGGTGGTGGGATCGACGATATCCTCGGCCGAGGTACGCCCCAGGATCCGCTCGGACAGCGAGGACACCACCTCACCCCCATCCATCACCGCGCGCACCGTCAGGCCGCGGTCGGTGCCGCAATCGTCCTCGACGATGATGCAGTCCTGCGCCACGTCCACCAGGCGGCGGGTCAGGTAGCCCGAGTTCGCCGTCTTCAGCGCGGTGTCGGCCAGGCCCTTTCGCGCACCGTGGGTGGAGTTGAAGTACTCCAGCACCGACAGGCCTTCCTTGAAGTTGGCGATGATCGGCTGCTCGATGATCTCGCCGGAGGGCTTGGCCATCAGCCCGCGCATGCCGGCCAACTGGCGCATCTGCGCCGGCGACCCGCGCGCGCCGGAGTGCGACATCATCCACACCGAGTTGGTGGGCTTGTCGATCTCCTGCCGGCTGATCTCCTTCATCATCGCGGTGGCGACTTCATCGGTGCAGCGCGACCAGGCGTCCACCACCTTGTTGTAGCGCTCGCCGGCGGTGATCAGGCCGTCCTGGTACTGCTGCTCGAACTCCTTGGCCTCGGCCTGGGTGCGCCCGATCAGCTCCTCCTTCTCCACCGGGATGATCAGGTCGTCCTTGCCGAAGGAGATGCCGGCCTTGGCGGCCTGGCCGAAGCCCAGCCCCATCATGCGGTCGGCGAAGATCACGCATTCCTTCTGGCCGCAGTGGCGGTACACCGCGTCGATCACGTCGGAGACGTTCTTCTTGGTGAGCTGCCGGTTGATCAGCTCGAACGGCACGTTCGGATGCTTCGGCAGGATCTGCGCGATCATCATGCGGCCGGGCGTGGTGACCACCACCTTGCGCACCGCGTTGCCGCCGGCGTCGATGGTCTCGAAGCGCGCCTTGATCTTGTCGTGCAGGCCAATCGCCTTGGCGTGCAGCGCGTGCTCGATCTCGCCGATGGTGCCGAAGGCCGGCGCCTTGTCGTCGGGAATGTCACGATAGGCCGGCGTTTCCAGCGACAGGTAATACAGGCCGAGAACGATGTCCTGCGACGGGACGATGATCGGCTTGCCGTTGGCGGGGCTGAGGATGTTGTTGGTGGACATCATCAGCACGCGGGCTTCCAACTGCGCTTCCAGCGACAGCGGCACGTGCACCGCCATCTGGTCGCCGTCGAAGTCGGCGTTGAACGCGGTGCAGACCAGCGGGTGGAGCTGGATCGCCTTGCCCTCGATCAGCACCGGCTCGAAGGCCTGGATGCCCAGGCGGTGCAGCGTCGGCGCCCGGTTCAGCAGCACCGGGTGCTCGCGGATCACCTCTTCCAGGATGTCCCAGACTTCCGGCCGCTCCTTCTCCACCATGCGCTTGGCCGCCTTGATGGTGGTGGCGTGGCCGTATTTCTCCAGCTTGGCGTAGATGAACGGCTTGAACAGCTCCAGCGCCATCTTCTTGGGCAGGCCGCACTGATGCAGCTTCAGCTCGGGGCCCACCACGATCACCGAACGGCCGGAGTAGTCCACGCGCTTGCCCAGCAGGTTCTGGCGGAACCGGCCCTGCTTGCCCTTCAGCATGTCGGACAGCGACTTCAGCGGCCGCTTGTTGGCGCCCGTGATCGCCCGCCCGCGGCGGCCGTTGTCGAACAGCGCGTCCACCGACTCCTGCAGCATGCGCTTTTCGTTGCGCACGATGATGTCGGGCGCACGCAGCTCCATCAGCCGCTTCAGGCGGTTGTTGCGGTTGATGACGCGGCGGTACAGGTCGTTCAGGTCGGACGTGGCGAAGCGGCCGCCATCCAGCGGCACCAGCGGGCGCAGCTCCGGCGGGATCACCGGCACCACTTCCAGGATCATCCAGTCGGGGTGCGAGCCGGATTCGGCGAAGGCCTCGATCAGCTTCAGGCGCTTCACCAGCTTCTTGCGCTTGGCTTCGCTGGTGGTCTCCTTCAGGTCGCCACGCAGCTTCACCTTCTCTTCGTCGAGGTCGATCTTGTCCAGGATCTTCTTGATCGCCTCGGCGCCGATGCCGACCTCGAACTGGTCGTCACCGAACTCGTCCTGCTTGGCGAGAAGCTGATCCTCGGTCAGCAACTGGTGCATCTTGAGATCGGTGGTGCCGGGTTCCAGCACCACGTAGCTCTCGAAATAGAGGATCTTCTCCAGCTCCTTCAGCGTCAGATCGACCATCAGGCCGATCCGGCTGGGCAGCGACTTCATGAACCAGATATGCGCGACCGGGCTGGCGAGCTCGATATGGCCCATCCGCTCGCGCCGCACCTTGGCCAGGGTGACCTCGACGCCGCACTTCTCGCAGATGATGCCGCGGAACTTCATCCGCTTGTACTTGCCGCACAGGCACTCGTAGTCCTTGATCGGGCCGAAGATGCGGGCACAGAACAGCCCGTCCCGCTCCGGCTTGAAGGTGCGGTAGTTGATGGTCTCCGGCTTCTTGATCTCGCCGTACGACCAGGAGCGGATCTGCTCCGGGCTGGCGATGTTGATGCGGATCTGGTCGAAGGTCAGAGACTGTCCGGTCTGACCCAGGATCTTCATCAGTTCGTTCATACGTTCAGTACCCTTTCTGTCGGGTCCAAGCCGGCCACTTTACCGCGGGTCATGGCCGGGCTTGACCCGGCCATCAACACACGGACTGCGGTACCTGCTCGCTTCGTTGCACGCCCGGTCGGGGGCAGATGGCCGGGTCAGGCCCGGCCATGACGCGGAAAGTGTCACGCCGCCCGGTTGTCCAGATCGACGTTCAGGCCCAGCGACTTCAGCTCCTTCACCAGCACGTTGAAGCTCTCCGGGATGCCGGCCTCGAAGTTGTCCTGCTCGCGCACGATCGCCTCATAGACCTTGGTGCGGCCGGACACGTCGTCCGACTTCACCGTCAGCATTTCCTGCAGCGTGTAGGCGGACCCGTAGGCCTCCAGCGCCCAGACCTCCATCTCGCCGAAGCGCTGGCCGCCGAACTGCGCCTTGCCGCCCAGCGGCTGCTGGGTGACCAGCGAGTACGGGCCGATCGAGCGGGCGTGGATCTTGTCGTCCACCAGGTGGTGCAGCTTCAGCATGTAGATGTAGCCCACCGTCACCTTGCGCTCGAACGGCTCGCCCGTGCGCCCGTCGGTCAGCGTCATCTGGCCGGAGGTATCCAGACCGGCCCGGGTCAGCATGCCCTCGATGTCCGACATGCGGGCACCGTCGAACACCGGGGTGGCGATCGGGATGCCCTTGGTCAGGTTGCCGCACAGCTCGATGAGCTGGTCGTTGTCCATGCTGGCGATCTGCTGGCCGTAAACCTCCTCGCCATAGACATCGCGCAACTGTTCCAGCAGCTTTTCGCGCTCCGCCCCGGTGCGGCGGTACTGCTCCACCAGGTCGCCGATCTGGCGGCCGAGGTTGGCACAGGCCCAGCCCAGGTGGGTCTCCAGGATCTGCCCCACGTTCATGCGCGACGGCACGCCCAGCGGGTTCAGCACCAGGTCGATCGAGGTGCCGTCCTCGAGGAACGGCATGTCCTCGACCGGCACGACGCGGGAGACCACGCCCTTGTTGCCATGGCGGCCGGCCATCTTGTCGCCGGGCTGCAGCTTGCGCTTCACCGCGATGAAGACCTTGACCATCTTCATGACGCCAGGGGGCAGTTCGTCGCCGCGCTGCAGCTTCTCCACCTTGCTGTCGAAACGCGCCTGCAACCGGCCGACCGCGGCGTCGAACTCGCGGCGCAGCGTCTCGATGTCGGCCATCACCGCATCGTCCTGCACGCCGATATGGCGCCAGGAACCGCGGGGATGCTCGTCCAGCACCTCCTCGGTAATGTCGGTGCCGGCCTTGATGCCCTTGAAGCCGCCGCTGGCCTTCTGGCCCAGCAGCTTCTCCTTCAGCCGGTTGAGGAAGCTGCGCTCCTGGATCGCCTTCTCGTCGTCGCGGTCCTTGGCCAGGCGCTCGATCTCGGCGCGCTCGATCGCCATCGCGCGCTCGTCCTTGTCCACGCCGCGGCGGCTGAACACGCGCACATCCACCACCGTGCCGGTGACGCCGGGCGGCAGCTTCAGCGAGGTATCCCGCACGTCGGACGCCTTCTCGCCGAAAATGGCGCGGAGCAGCTTCTCCTCCGGCGTCATCGGGCTTTCGCCCTTCGGCGTGACCTTGCCCACCAGGATATCGCCCGGGTTCACCTCGGCGCCGATATAGACGATGCCGGCCTCGTCGAGATTCTTCAGCGCTTCTTCACCGACATTCGGGATGTCGCGCGTGATCTCCTCCTGGCCCAGCTTGGTGTCACGCGCCATCACCTCGAATTCCTCGATGTGGATGGAGGTGAACACGTCGTCGCGCGCGATGCGCTCGCTGATCAGGATGGAGTCCTCGAAGTTGTAGCCGTTCCAGGGCATGAACGCGCACAGCACGTTGCGGCCCAGGGCCAGCTCACCCAGCTCGGTGGACGGGCCGTCGGCGATGATCTCGCCCTCGTGCACCTGGTCGCCGACCTTCACCAGCGGGCGCTGGTTGATGCAGGTGGACTGGTTGGACCGCTGGAACTTCCGCAGGCGATAGATATCCACGCCCTTGGTCGTGGTGTCCTCGTCGATCGCGCGCACGACGATACGGGAGCCGTCGATCTGGTCCACGATGCCGTCGCGGCGGGCAACGATGGTGGCGCCCGAGTCGCGGGCGACCGCGGCCTCCATGCCGGTGCCCACCAGCGGGGCGTCGGCGCGGATCAGCGGCACCGCCTGGCGCTGCATGTTGGAGCCCATCAGCGCGCGGTTGGCGTCGTCGTTCTCCAGGAACGGGATCAGCGCCGCCGCCACCGACACCAACTGCTTCGGCGAGACGTCCACCGCGTTCACCTGCTCGATCGGCACCAGGCGGAAATCGCCCTGCTTGCGCACCGAGATCAGGTCCTCGGTCAGCTTGCCGACCTCGTCCCGCGGTGCATCGGCCTGGGCGACGACCAGCTTGTCCTCCTCCATGGCGGAGAGGTACTTCCAGCCTTCCTTCACCACGCCGCCCTCGACCAGGCGGTACGGCGTCTCGATGAAGCCGTACTTGTTCACCTTGGCGAAGGTGGCCAGCGAGTTGATCAGGCCGATATTCGGGCCTTCCGGCGTCTCGATCGGGCAGATGCGACCGTAATGGGTGGGGTGCACGTCGCGCACCTCGAAGCCGGCGCGCTCGCGCGTCAGGCCGCCCGGACCCAGGGCCGAGAGGCGCCGCTTGTGGGTCACCTCCGACAGCGGGTTGGTCTGGTCCATGAACTGGCTGAGCTGGCTGGAGCCGAAGAACTCCCGCACCGCCGCCGCCGCCGGCTTGGCGTTGATCAGGTCGTGCGGCATCACCGTGTCGATATCGACACTGCCCATGCGCTCGCGGATCGCCCGCTCCATGCGCAGCAGGCCGATGCGGTACTGGTTCTCCATCAGCTCGCCGACGGAACGAACGCGACGGTTGCCCAGGTTGTCGATGTCGTCGATCTGCCCACGCCCGTCCTTCAGCTCAACCAGCGTCTTGACCGTGCGCAGCAGGTCCTCCTTGCGCAGCACGCGCACGGAGTCCGGCACCTCCTCCGGGGAGAAGCCCAGCCGCATGTTCATCTTCACGCGGCCGACCGCAGAGAGGTCGTAACGATCCGGGTCGAAGAACATGCCGCGGAACAGCGCCTCGGCGGTCTCCGGGGTGGGCGGCTCACCGGGGCGCATCACGCGGTACATGTCGATCAGCGCGTCGTCACGGTTGCCGTTCTTGTCCACAACCAGCGTGTTGCGGATCCACGGACCGTTCGACTGGTCGATCGCCAGGGTGGGCAGGCGGGTGACCCCGGCTTCCTCCAGCGCGGTCAGCTTGGCGTCGGTCAGTTCCTCACCGGCCTCGGCGTAGATCTCGCCTGTCTCCGGATTGACCAGGTCCTCGGCCATGAAGCGGCCGATCAGGTCCGCCCGGCCGACCAGCACTTCCTTCGTCGTCTCGGCGATCTTGCGCACCTGGCGAGCGGTCAGCTTGGCCTCGGACTCGGCCACCACCTCGCCGGTGTCCGCATCGACCAGCGGTTCCAGCAGCTTCAGGCCGCGGAACGCGTCAGGCTCGAAGGGGCGCGCCCAGCCCTTCTGAGTCTGGTCGAAGACGACCTGACCGTAGAAGTAGCTGAGGATCTCCTCCTGATCCATGCCGCGGATCTCGCCGGGCTCCAGGGACTCGCCCTTCGCCTCGCGCGCCTGGCGCAGGGCTTCGGTGGCCTTGCCCTCCAGCGCGTACAGCAGCGTGGTGACCGGCAGCTTGCGCTTGCGGTCGATACGCACATAGACCAGATCCTTGGCATCGAACTCGAAGTCGAGCCAGGACCCGCGGTACGGGATCACCCGGGCGGCGAACAGATACTTGCCGCTGCTGTGGGTCTTGCCCTTGTCGTGGTCGAAGAACACGCCGGGCGAGCGGTGCATCTGCGAGACGATGACGCGCTCGGTCCCGTTGATGATGAAGGTGCCGTTGTCGGTCATCAACGGCATGTCGCCCATGTAAACGGGCTGTTCCTTGATGTCGCGGATCGATCGGGCGCCGGTGTCCTCGTCCACGTCCCAGACGATCAGGCGCAGCACGACCTTCAGCGGCGCGGCAAAGGTCATGCCCCGCTGCATGCACTCCTCGACGTCGTATTTCGGCTCCTCGAGCTCGTAATCGACGAACTCCAGGCGACCGCGGCCGGCGAAGTCGTCGATCGGGAACACGCCCTTGAAGACTTCCTGCAGGCCGGTATTGGTCCGGTTGTCCGGCTTGACGTTCATCTGCAGGAACGCCTCATAGCTGGCGCGCTGCACGTCGATCAGGTTCGGCATCGGCGCCACTTCGGGTATCCGACCGAAGCTGCGGCGAATCCGCTTGCGCCCGGTAAACGATCTGGTAATCGCGTTCATCGACTGTCCTGCCTACCTGCCCATCCGCACGACCCCGTTGCCCTCGGTCGTCCAGGGTAGTTCCTTGCCGAAAACAGGAACGGGACGGGAATCAAGCTGACTCCCGCCCTGCTCCAAGGTCCGATCGGCCGGGCGATTCGGCGCTTCCGCCCGGCCGGTGTCGTTGCGTTCAATCGTACTATTTGACCTCCACGGCGGCGCCCTGATCCTCCAACTGCTTGCGGATCTTGGCGGCCTCGTCCTTGCTGACCGACTCCTTGACGGTCTTCGGCGCGCCCTCGACCAGGTCCTTGGCTTCCTTCAGGCCCAGGCCGGTGATGGTGCGGATTTCCTTGATCACGTTGATCTTCTTGTCGCCGGCCTTGGCCAGGATCACGGTGAACTCGGTCTGCTCCTCGGCAGGCGCAGCCGCAGCGCCACCACCGGCGGCAGGAGCGGCAGCCATCGCGACCGGAGCAGCCGCGGAAACGCCCCACTTCTCCTCCAGCAGCTTCGAGAGCTCTGCCGCCTCGAGCACCGTGAGGCTGGACAGCTCGTCCACCAGCTTCTGCAAATCGGCCATATCCGTATGTTCCTTAATCTAGACTTTGCGTGGTTCCTTGCAAGCGGGTTCCGCCGCCTGCGTTCAAGCTTTCTCGCAGTGCCGCCATGCGCCCCGGTCGGAGAGGGCTCAGGCGGCCTCCGCCTGCCCTTCTTCGCCCGTCTTGGCGTAGGCCCCGAAGACCCGCGCGAGCTGTCCGGCCGGTGCCTGCAGCACACCCGCCACCCGGGTCGCCGGCGTGGAGATCATCCCCACGATCCGTGCCCGCAGCTCATCCAGGCTCGGCAGTTCGGCCAGCGCCTTGACCCCATCCGCATCCAGCATCTGGGTGCCCAGCGCGCCACCGATCAGCACGAGCTTGTCGTTGGTCCTGGCGAACTCGACGGCCGTCTTCGCCACCGCCACCGGATCGGTTGACCACGCCAGCGCGGTCGGGCCGGTAAGCAGCGGCTTGATGCCGTCGAATCGGGTCCCCTCCAGGGCGAGCAAGGTCAGCCGGTTCTTCGCGACTCTGAAGGTCGCCCCCGCGGCCCGCATGCGACTCCGCAGATCCGTCGCCTGGGCCACGGTCAGTCCCTGATTGCGGGTGACCACGACCATCGACGTATCGGCAAGCGCGGCATTGAGCCCGGCGACGAACTCCCGCTTCTCCGTACGGTCCAAGTCTCGTCTCCGTCATGACCCGGCACGAAAGGACCGCGCCGGGCCGGGTTGCCCATGGACCGCCCCTTGCGGAACGGTCCGGTTCGCCTGTCCATGCAACCGGAACCACCAAAGCGACCAACCGGCAGTGCCGGATGGCCATACCCGATCAGGCCCGGCATGGCGCCGGGGTCGGGATCCTTCGGCTTCCCCGTCTCCCGTGCGCGGGCCTTGCGGGCCCTTTACCCCCGGCCCCCCGGTCAGCTCCGGGGAAACAGGGACGAACGGTCTCGGACAGGTTCGGAGGGCACTGCCCCCCTGCCCGCCGGCCCGGCCCAGGGGCCGAAACGGCGTATCCAACAAACCATGCACCGCCACCACGGACGACAGAGTTGACCGAGGCTGGCGGAAAGGAAGGCAGATAGCGGAAAGTGGCAGGGGAGTTGAGGGGGAACAAAGCGGCTCGATGCCCGAAACACGGAAGCCGCCCGGCGGGGGATCGCGGCAGGATCCTGACGCGAACGATGCAGGCACTGGGAAGCACAGGCACTGGGAAGCAGCGGCGGTTCCTGGGGCTCCAACGCCAACGGATCGATGCCACCCGCGCGCCAGCCCGCTTGGACCACAAGCCCGTTTGGACCACAACGATGCGGGCACCAGGCTTCAGGACGTATCGCAAGCATCCGGATCAGCGATCAGCCCGGACCCTTTGCGCCATTTGCGTCGGTTCGCGTCCTTTGCGTCGAGAAGCTTCCCTCACCCCAAACAGCCAAAACGCCATCGGGCGGTGGCCGCCGCAGCGCCCACCGCCCGATCCAGACAAGCACGCACCGGTCACGGCCACCCCGGCCATGACCCGCACGCATTACGGATTCAGCGAACTGACATCCAGTTGCAGCCCCGGCCCCATGGAAGAGCTCAACGCCGCGCTCTTCAGGTAGGTCCCCTTCGCCCCGGCCGGCTTGGCCTTCTGGATCGCGTCCACCAGGGCGCGCGCGTTCTCGACCAGCTTCTCGTCCTCGAAGCTGACCTTGCCGATGCCGGCATGGATGATGCCGGCCTTCTCGGCACGGTATTCCACCTGGCCCGCCTGGGCCGCGGCGATGGCGCCCTTCACGTCCATGGTGACGGTGCCCAGGCGCGGGTTGGGCATCAGGCCGCGGGGGCCAAGGATCTTACCCAGCCGGCCGACCACGCCCATCATGTCCGGGGTGGCGATGCAGCGGTCGAAGTTGATCTCGCCGGCCTGCACCTTCTCGGCCAGGTCCTCCGCACCCACCACGTCGGCGCCGGCGGCCTGCGCCTCCTCGGCCTTGGGGCCACGGGCGAACACGCCCACCCGCACGGACTTGCCGGTGCCGTTCGGCAGGTTGGTCAGGCCGCGCACCATCTGGTCGGCGTGACGCGGATCGATGCCGAGGTTCATCGACATCTCCACCGTCTCGTCGAACTTGGCCTTCGCGTTCGCCTTGATCAGCGCAATCGCGTCGGCCAGCGGATAGTTCCTGCTGCGGTCCACCGCCGCATAGGCCGCCTTCAGGCGCTTTCCCAGCTTTGCCATGGCTCAGCCCTCCACCACGGTAAGGCCCATCGACTTGGCGGAGCCCATCAGCATGCGCACGGCCCCGTCCACGTCATAGGCGTTCATGTCCTTCATCTTCTGTTCGGCAATTTCCCGAAGCTGCGACATCGTCACGCTGCCCACCGGGGCGCCCTTGCCCACGGTCTGGCTGCCCTTGTCGATCTTGGCCGCCTTCTTGAGGAAATAGGTGTTGGGCGGAGTCTTGGTGATGAAGGTGAAGGTGCGGTCCGCATAGGCGGTGATCACCACCGGAACCGGCATGCCTGGTTCCATATTCTGGGTCACCGCGTTGAATTCCTTGACGAAATTCATGATGTTCAGGCCGCGCTGACCCAGCGCCGGGCCCACCGGCGGTGACGGGTTCGCCTTGCCGGCGGGGATCTGCAGCTTGATGTAGCCGACGATTTTCTTCGCCATCCCAGGTCCTTTCCATGTCCCGGGGACCGCGGTGCAAACGGCACACCCCGCCCAGAGACAGGGGCGGCGCGCGTCTCCCGCGTTCCGTGTGAAGCGCCGCCATGTAGCGCAAAGTGGCGGCGGCGTCCAGGGGCATGCGTGACTGCCGCTCCGGCGAAGCCGGACGAGCCTGCCCGCTCCCATTGGGGGCGAACCAAGACCGTATTGCCGCACAATCCGCAACTATTCGACGGAGAGTGCAAAGTCAAACGCGAAACATTACCCATACTGCTCCGACAGAAAAAAGCCGTACCCTGTGATCGACTTCATAGGTCGGTGCCTACCTGGTGGCAATATACGCCCGGCCAGGACAGGAAAACGTCTCTGGCCAATAAACGATTTCCTGAACAGATACGCAACAATGGAGAATACTATGAAGCACTTCCTGCTCGCCATGCTCGCCCTGCTGGGCGTCGCGGCCACCACACTGGCCGTCGCCGCACCGGCGATGGCCAACTTCACGACGGAAAGTTACGCCACGGGCGGCGGCAACGGCTGACCGGAGCCGCTTCCCGTGTCTTCCAAGGGAGTACCAGCCCATGGGAGCAATCGTCATCGCCGCGTGCGTCGTGGTTTTCGCCGTTCTGGGGCGCGCGCTGCTGGACCCGGCTCCGGGACGAGGGCCGACGCGATACACCGACCCGCGACACTGAGAGACGGTCCACGAAAAGACGGCCAGCCTGTCCGGGTTGGCCGTCCCGCGCCTGCCAGCGTGAACAGGTGCGGTCCCCCCTGCCTCGCGACACACTCCGCGCGACACACTCCGGCCGGCGTCACCGCCGCGTCAGCAGGGCCAATGCTCAGCATGCCGGCGACCGATCGGCGCTGGACACATCCGAACGTCTGGAGGGGTTGAAATGCTACCAACGCATGGAAGCGGTTTACGCGGTCTGAACCTGGCAGGCGGGGCCCTGCCGCAAGCCGGACTCGGCCGCTACCGCAGGATGTTCGACCCCAGCGCGCTGATCCCCAGAGAGAGACGGGCCCTGGACCGCGCGGTGCTGAAGGACATCGCCGATGCGATGATCAAGCCCCAGGACGCGGACGTCGACTGGACCGATGAGAGCCCGACGATCCCGGCGGGCTATACGTATTTCGGCCAGTTCGTCACCCACGACCTCACCTTCGATCCGACCCCGCTGGCGGCCGCCGAATCCGACAAGCTGGCGCATGAGAACTTCCGCACGCCGGCGCTGGACCTGGACTGCCTCTACGGCCTCGGTCCCGATGCACAGCCCTACCTCTACACCGGGCTCAGGGTCGGGGACGGCCGGCTGCTGCGGCTCCGCATGGGGCGCAACATGGAGGCGGAGATCGCGCCGGTCTGCACGCGGAACGACGTGTTCCGGCTGTCCGACTCCGCGCTGCGGTTCAACGACGACCGTGACGGCGTGGCCGTCATCGCCGATCCGCGCAATGACCAGAACCGGATCGTCGCGCAGATACACGCCGCCCTTGCCACGTTCCACAACAAGGTGGTCGCCGACGACGAGCTGCTGAATCACTTCAATCAGTCCATTGGCGACGATCGGCCACTGGCGCCCTACACGCCCGCTTCAGGCAGCGACAGCGAAGAGGTTCGGCGGTTCCGCACCGCGGCGAGCCTGGTGCGCTGGCATTACCAGTGGGTCGTCGTGCACGACTTCCTGGA
The DNA here is from genome assembly GCA_963721065.1 of uncultured Alphaproteobacteria bacterium. Taxonomy (GTDB): domain Bacteria; phylum Pseudomonadota; class Alphaproteobacteria; order Acetobacterales; family Acetobacteraceae; genus CAWBLP01. The sequence goes on along the minus strand of CAVRHO010000001.1, from coordinate 1,097,878 downwards.
CCGGATCTGCGCACCGGGCGTCAAGGACCGGGTACTCAACGCCGGCGGGGAGCCACTGCTGCGGTGCTATCGGCAGCAGTACCAGGCAGCCTATATGCCTCTCGAGTTTGCCGGCGCGGTCTTCCGGTTCGGCCATTCGATGGTGCGCGACAGCTACGCACTGAACAAGTACATCGGCAGCATCAGCGATCGCCTGCCCATCTTCTCCCCCAGCAGCAACAGTCTTTCGGGGTTCAGCGGCGAGCTTCCCGCGTTCTGGAACATCGACTGGGGCTATTTCCTGTGCGGCCTGCCGCATGAAGGACAGCCGGAATTCGACCTCCCGCAGCGCGCCTTCCGGATCGATGCCATCCTGTCGGAGCCGCTGAAGAAACTGCCGGAATTCAGTGCGCAAGGTGAGTACAACGCCAGTCTCGCGTTCCGCAACCTGGATCGCGGCGAGCAACTGGCCCTGCCGTCCGGGCAGCAAATCGCCCAGGCGCTTGCCGAACTGCGGATCGATCCCGCGCTCAACGTCGCACCGATCAGCGATGACGATCTCTGGGATATCGGCAACGCGAAGCGGGACGCGCTGCGCTTCGACAACGCGAAGCAGGAATCGGCTTTCAACGACATCCGGGCCCGCCGACGCGCCGTGAAGGAGAAGTGGGTGGATGGGGATGGCGTGCTGAAGGGAAATACGCCGCTGTGGTATGTACATCCTTCGCGAGGCGGAGTACTACGGCCACGCCAGGCTCCCGAATGAGCGCGGGGCGGCACTCGGCGGACAGCATCTGGGCCCGGTCGGAAGCCGCATCGTCGCGGAGACTTTACTGGGGCTGCTCTGGGCCGACAAGAAGTCGTTCCTGCACGCTGCGCCGGGCTGGACGCCCCTGAAGAAAATAAAAAATTCCGAAGGCCCATTCACGTTGGATCGACTGCTCGAATTCGCATTGACCTGACTGCGTGCGGTGCCGGGTTGCCAGCCCCTGTGACATCCTTGCAGGCCGGCCCGGCACTCCGCCAGTTCCGGTCTGCCAGTTGGCGGTGGCAATATTCCATGCACCAAGTTAAACCTTTGCTGTTGGACAGCAGCGCGGAGGCGGCCATCTCACCCGAGGACGCCAGCCGGGGTATGCGTGATTCGCCAGACGCCGGCGCCACACCGGTGCTGCGCCTGTCGCTGTTCGGCCCGATGACCGCGACATGGGCCGGTCAGGAACTGCGCATCAAGGGCATGAAGGCGCGTGCCGCGCTGGCGTATATCGCGCTGAGTGAAGGCCGGCTGGAAACGCGGGAACGCCTGGTCGGCCTGCTGTGGAGCGAGTCCGGGGAAGACAAGGCGCGCGCCTCGCTGCGCCAGACGCTGCGTGAACTGCGCCAGGTCTGCGCCGATGTCGGCTTTGACGGTTTGCGTACCGAATGGCGGGAAGTCGAACTCGACCAGGACAGCGTCGAGGTCGATGTCGCGACCGTACTCGACCAGGCCGACCGCCACGAAGTCCACCCCTCGCTGCTGACGGCGCAGCGGCTTGCCGACAGCCTTCTGGCCGGCCTCGAGGATCTTGATCCGGCCTTTCGTGTCTGGCTGCTGGCCAAGCGCCGCACCCTGCAGGACTCCCTGCTGCGCTCGCTGGAAGCAGGCATGCGCAACGCCGCGCTGGACGAGGTCCGCCGCAGCCGTCTGGCGGAAGCGATCATCAACCTCGATCCGACGCATGAGGAAGCCTGCCGCCACGTCATGCAGGCCAGGGCGGCAGCCGGCGACACGGCCGGCGCGCTGCGCGTTTACAAGACACTGTGGGACGTACTGGACGAAGACTACGGCATGGAGCCGGCGGCGGCGACGCAGAAGCTGGTGGCCGACATCAAGACCGGCAGCTTCGAGCCGCCCCTGCCCGCCGAGCCGTCCGGCGCCGGAAGCCCGTCACCTCCCGGCGACGCAATCCCGGCGGGGGCGGCCGTTGCCGCCGAACTGGAGGCGCGGATGCACGCGACGCGCCTGACGCTGTCGCTGCATGGTGTCGCGATTCAGTCGGTGGAGCCGGACAAGGCACACCTTGTGCTGGGCTTCAGACAGATCCTGTTCGCCTCTCTGGTGCGCTTCCGGGAATGGTTCGTAACGGATGCAACATTCCAGGATCCGGCAAGCGGTCCGCCGGCCTCTACCGGCGGACACTACGAACTGCAGATGTTTGCGCAGCAGAGCGGACCCGCCGTGCAGCTCACGCTGATGCTGCGGGAATCCGAAACCGGCGTCTTCATCTGGAGCGACGGGTTCGAGCTGCGGCTGGAGAACTGGTTCGAACTCGCAACGCCGCGTCGTGCACCGCGTGGCGATGGCGCTCAACGTGCATCTGTCGGCCGAACGCCTGCGGCGGTTCTCCGATCAGCCGAATGTCCCGCTGAGCCTCTACGACCGGTGGCTGCGCGCCCAGACGCTGGTACGCACGTTCAATCCGAAATATCGCGAATGGCTGCGGCAGCAGTTCCTCGACATCATCGAGGAGGCCCCCGAATTCGCGCCCGCCTGGTGCGGACTGGCCGACCTGCACAGCATCGAGCACATCGCCTTTCCCGGCGTCCTGCGCACGCCGGAGCGCGAGCAGCAGGCGCTGGAATGCGCGCGCAAGGCGGTACAGCTCGACCCCGCCGATATGCGCGCCCACCGTACCCTGGCCTGGGCGCACATGATGGCCAGACAGTTCACCCAGGCGGAAATGCACATGGAAGTCGCCTGGGAGCTGAACCCGAACAACTCGTGGTCGGCGATTTCCGTCGCCCTGCAATGGGCTTTTCTGGGGCGGCACCGGATCGCGCCGAAACTCGCCCGCCAGGCACTGGACATGCGGCTGGTGCCCAGCCGCACGCACTGGGCGTTCAACGTGGATATCCAGTTCCTCAGCGGCAACTATCAGGTGGCGCTGGACGCCGCCGAACGCGCGCAGGACGTGCTTTGGGCGGTTCCGGCCTGGCGGGCGGCGGCGCTCGCCCATCTCGGGCGCCAGCAGGAGGCCGCCGCCGTGGGCCAGCGCTTCCTGTCCCGCATCCGCGCCAACTGGTTCGGCAGCGAACCGGCAACCGACGAGGCAATCGTGCGCTGGGTGCTCCACCTCTACCCGTTCCGCCGTCGCGAAGACTGGCAGCGCCTTCGCGACGGTCTGCTCGGCGCCGGGTTGCCGACCGATGGCATCGACTATCAGGTCTGATGCAAGCCCCTGGCACACGGCTTCAGCAGCACTCGTTGACCGTGTATTCGCCGATGCGGCGCAGGGCGAACTTCCGCCGCTCTTCCGGCGACATGATCGCGCGCACCGGCGCTTCGTAGGCGGTGTTGTAGAACAGGGGGAGGGGATAGGGTTCCTGGCTTGTCGCGGACGGGCCGGAATGCGTGGTTTCCAGCTTGGCGTCCAGCATCTTCTTCGACGGCAGATAGATATAGACGATGTCGTCGGAATAGTCTTTGATCAGCAGTGGACGATCGGGCCCCGGGACCATCCCGTCGATGCCTTTGCACTGCAGCAGATCGTTCAGTGCCGAAGTACCTGGTCGGGCGTGTTTCGGTGCCGGTGATCCAGTCCAGAACCAGTTGCCCCCACTTGCACCAGTTTTCGTTGTCGTCCGTGATGATGACCCGCATGGTCGCCCCTCCGTGCTGTGCGTGCCCAACTGCCACTGCAGCCTTGAAGCCGCGGTGCGGATCATTGGTCCGAAGGCCGTGAGCGAAGCGTGAATCAGAGGATCGGCACAATGATGGACACGGATTCATCTCTGCAGGACCGGATACAGGCAGCGGCAACCCTTCTGATCGCCAATCCCGCACTTGAAAACGCGTCCGGGAACGAGGTCGATCTTCTGCATATCTTCGCTTACGACGACCGCGATATTGCCGCCGCACCCGCGCGCGCACGCCTGCTGCGGGCAGCGGCCCGGCTCCGCCGCCTGTTCCTGCTGCCGGTGCCGGATGCCCCCGGACTGGTGTTCTTTGGTGCCGAAGCCGACCCGGCGGCAATCGACGGCACGCTCGCCGGCATGCCGGTGGGCAGCATGGCGGGCTCCGGCCTGACCCCGCAGCGGGCGTTCGAATCATGCGTCGGCGAAGCCGTCGAGTACCTGAGCCAGTTCGTCCGGGCCGCCGACCCGCTGCAACGCGGTACCTTCCAGGCGCTGGCACCGGACGATCCCCCGGCGCGCCGCTTCCTGGAAGACCTGCTGCGTGCCTGCAGGATCGCGCCGACCCAGCCGGTTTCCTGGGTGCCGGTGCGCGCCCTGGGCAGCGGGACCGAGGCCTGGCTGCCCGCGGACCTGTGCCTGCGACGGCCGCCCGCACAGCAGGACATGGTCCCGCCGCTGAAGCTCAGCACCGGCTGCGCCGCGGGCGCCACCCGGGACGACGCCGCGCTGCGTGCAATGCTGGAGCTGATCGAACGCGATGCCGTGGCCTTGTGGTGGCGCGGCGGCCGGCGCGGCCGAGGCATCCGGCCCGACAGCAGCGCCGGGCGGGCGGCGGCGGAACTGCTGGATGCGCTGCGACAGGGGCAGGATGCGCGGCAGACCTGGCTGCTGGACATCACGACGGATCTCGCCGTGCCGGCGGTCGCGGCACTGTCCTGCAACCCGGACGGCTATGGCTTTGCGTTCGGGTTCGGCGCCCGCCTCAGCCTGGCCGACGCTGCCTGTGCGGCCCTCCATGAGTTGTGCCAGGTCGAGCTCGGCGTGCACGTCGTCGCGGCGAAGCGCCAGGAATCCGGCGATGCGGCGCTGCGCGATGGCGATCTGCGCCACCTGCAGCGTTCCACGCTGGTCGATGCCCACCGCTGTGCGCTGCTGCAGCCGGAGGGGGAGTCCGCCCCGCCCACGCCAGACTTCGACCCGCATCCCGCGGCGGCGCTGCGCCAGGTATGCAACCGCCTGGCCGCTGCCGGCGCGCCCGCATTTCTGCTGGATCTCACCCGCCCCGACTTCGACGTGCCGGTGGTGCGCATCGTGGCGCCCGGGCTGCAACCGGAGCCCTGCGCAATTCCAACGCCCCGCCTGACACGCACGATTCACGCGACCGGCGGCGCTTTGCAGCATACCGGCGGGCTTTCGCTGCTGTAGCGAACCCAGGTTCCGTCGTCAGCAGACCCGACCTTTCGTCGTCAGGAAGCCCTTCCGGCTCACGCCAGGTTCACGCTCCTTCCGCTTTATCCGCCCTCAGCGCCAATCATCGGCCAAGGAGAAGCGGAGATGACGGCGGCAACAACATCGGCATTGTCCGTCAAGGTCGCGACCATTCCCCCAGCGGTGCCCAGGACGTCCGGGGCGCAGCCGCCCAGCGTGCTGGCATTGAACGTCGCGTTCCGGTGCCTGCCGGAGCAGGATCGCCAGGCCCTGCTCCGGTGGTCGGTCATCCGGAACATCCGACGGCAGGAGACGGTGTTTCGCCAGGGGGAACCCGGGCGCGCCGTGCTGGTGGTGATCGAGGGCTTCGTCAAGCTGACCCGGAACCTTGAAGACCGCGAACCCACGCTGGATGTCGTGGGCCCCGGTCAGTGCTTCGGCGAGGTTGCGGTGCTCAACCGCTGGCCGCACGACACCGACGCGACGGCACTGTCGAACTGCCGCCTGCTGTCCATCGACGGCCGGCAGTTCGCGCAGTTGCTGGAAGGAACGCGGCACGGACAGGCGGCTGTCCTGCAGTTGCTGAGCGAGCGGCTGCGGCGCATGACGGAACACGCCGCCGACGCGCTGGGACTGCCGGCATCGGCCAGGTTGGCCAAGGCGCTGCTGCATCTTTCGCGGCTGCAGAGCACCGGCCTGCACCGTCCGAACGGCATCCCGCTGCGGCTGTCGCAAAGCGAGCTCGGCGCGATGGCCGGCCTGACCCGGGAGAGCGTCAACAAGATCCTCGGCGGCTGGCGCGACAGCGCGTGGATACAGCTTGCCGGGGGCAACGTGACCGTCATCGACGTTCGGGCCCTGTCGGACCTGTTGGGCGAGCGGGACATCGCGCATGCGTAAGACCGGGCAGCGTCTCGCTTGACGGTTGTCGCGATCCCTAACGTCATGGTCGGCGGAGGCTGGCCATCCACGACTTTGCCAGATGCGGCTACGGAAAGACGTGGATGCCGGGCCTGTGCCGACCATGACGCTGCAGGCCCGCCGCGGATTCCCAGCGAAACGGGGCAACCCGCGGCAGGGCCCGGTCATTCCTGTCGGAAACATGGCAAGGAGGTCGAACACATGCGTTCATTGCTGCTTTCCGCTGGAATCCTCGCGCTGACCGCCGTTCCGGCACTCGCCCAGTCGGGGCCGATGGGGCCTGGACCGCGCGACGTGGTCACCGGCCCGCCTGGCCTGCGCAGCGCGGAGCCCCTGGTGCATCATCCGACCAATCTGCAAGCCCACCAGGGCGAGTCGCGCATGTCACCGGCTCTGCCGCAGCCGGATCTGGGGCAGAACGCGCCCGCATCGGCCTATCTGCATGCGGCTCGCCGCGCTCTGGCGACCGGCCAGCTCGGCCTGGCGCAGTCGTCGCTGGCACAGGCCGAGACTGCATTGATGAATCGGCCGGGCAACATGCGCCACCCGCTCGAGAGTCCCGCCGTGCACAACGTGGAGATGGCACTGAACGCCATGGCGCACCGCGACTACGGCAGGACAATGGATATCGTGCAGCACACGATTCCGATGACCGAGGGCATGCAGGCGCAAATGGAAGGCCCGATGCAGCGCCGGATGGGGCCGGGCGGGCCAATTGGGCCGATGACGCGGTAGCCGTCTCGCCTGCGGCGGTTGGCATCCTGTCCGCTCCGGCCGTTGCCGGACGACATGGGATGTCCACCCGCTGCGGGCGCCCGCGCACTGCGAACAGCGGTTCGCTGCGGACACCGGCGCGCGACCGGCAGAGGCGCGTTGCACGAACCGATCCGCTGCGGGCCGGTCGATCAGCACCTCCGTGAGCGCCGGGACGAACCCAGCCTGGTGTTGCCGCCAGCCTGGCGTTGCCGGAGGTCCTGGTCCTGCGGCGGTTTCAGCCCACCTCGACCGGTTTCACCGCGCGCAGTCGGGGCAGCACGTGCTTGGCGAACAGGCGGATGCCCTTCTCCGATTCGGCGTGCGTCATGAAGCCCGAGCGCCCGATCATCGCCAGGTGCCCGAAGCCGCCGACCGTGTCGTAGAACTCCATGATCTGGCGGTACACGCTGTCGGGGTTGCCGGCGAACAGGATGCCCTGGCGCATCGCCTCATCCGTGGTGATCGACATCAGCTTGCGGGCATTCTGGCTGGCCGGCGTTACCCCCTTCTCCGCATTCACCAGATCACCCCCGGACAGAGCCGGCCGCGGCGCGGTCCGATAGATACCGGGTGCGAACTGCGGCGGCGCCACGCCGGGCAGGAACTTGGAGTATTGCGGCGCCGACTTCAGGCTGGTGTTGAGGAACCACAGCAGCTTGCTGCCGACCTCCCGCCCCTCCTCCTCGGTCTCGCCCACATACACCAGCGCGGCATAGGCGAAATTGTCCGTGGTGACTTTGGGCAGCCCGGCCTCGGCCCGCGCCTGGCGGTGCGCGGCATAGGCGCGCTTCGTGCCGTCCGGACCACGCAGCACCAGGACATGCACCATGCCGCGCCGCCCCACCTCGGCCGCGGTTTCGGGGTCGCCGGTGGCGGACCACATGCGCGGATGCGGGCGCTGCCAGGGTGGCGGCCAGATATTCACATGGCGATGGGTGAAGTGCCTGCCTTCCCAACTGAACGGCCCGTCATGCGTGGTCAGCGCCTTCCTGATCAGGTCGATCGCCTCCCAGTAGCGCTCCACATTGCCCACCGGGTTGGCGTTGGCCGACGCCATCTCCGTACCGCCCGACTTGACGAAGCCGATCTCCAGCCGCCCGCGCGACATCACGTCGGCGGTGGCGTATTCCTCGGCCACCCGCACCGGATCCTTGCGCAGCGACACCAGCGTGCCGAGGCTGAGGATGCGCACCTGCCGCGTCTGCCGAGCGAGGATGCTGACGAACATCGGGTTGGAGCCCATGAGCGAGTTGATGCCGGCATGGTGCTCGATCGCCAGCACGTTCATGCCCAGGTCGTCGCACAGCAGGAACTCGTCCAGCACCTCCTCATACAGGTCGGCCGCGACCCGCGGATCGCAGTAGCGGTTGGGCAGGCTGCCGCGCACCGAATCGGCCGCGTCCAGCACCGCCTTGTCCACGTACGGATAGGGGATTTCGCACTGCCACCAGACATCCATTGCCGGGTCTCCTATCCGATGAAGCCGAGGACGTGGTCGGCGAAGGCGTCCGGCTGCTCGATTTCCGGATGGTGGCCGGCGCCCTCAATCAGCGTGAAGTCCGCGCCGGGGATCAGGGCGGCGTAGCCCCGGCCGTACGCCGGCGACACGATGCGGTCGGAGGTGCCCCACAGCACCCGGGTCGGCACGCTGATGCGCCGCAGCCAGTGCTTCAGCCGCGGGTTGTACATATACGGATGCCAGCCATAGAGGCACAGCGCATCCCAGTTGCGCGCCCGGCGGATCAGCGCCGCGTCCTCCATGGCGTTGTAGTCGGGCGCGAACCGCTCGGGATCGTGCCAGGTGCGGCGGCGGACCTCGTCGGGATGGGTGTTGAACACGTCGGTGATGTCCGGCGTATCCGGCGGGCCCAGCTTGATGCCGAAGGGCGCGACCAGGATCAGCCGATCGATGCGCCGGCAACTGGCGGCGGCGATTTCCGCGGCCAGCCAGCCGCCGAAGGAAAAGCCCAGCAGCGTGACCTTCTCATGCGGCAGCGACTCCAGCAGCCCGAGATAGAGGTGCACCAGGTCGTACACCGTCTCGCAACTCTCCGGCCGCGGCGAGTCGCCGAAGCCCGGGTGGGACGGGGCGATCACTGCGGCGCGCCGCCCCAGCAGGTCCAGGAAGCGCGCGGCGGGGTCGATGGTCTGCATGCCGTGCAGCGCCACGACCGGGCGGCCACTGCCGCAGCGGAGCGTCTCCAGCGCGATACCGCAGACCGTAAGCCGGTCGGTGCTTGGACCCGTCATGCTCGCTCCTCCCCAGGGACGTGGCGCTGGTGCCCCGGCTGCCGGCAGCAGAGCATATCGTTTTGCCCCGGCGCAACCCGATCCTATATATTTTCCGGTGATGAGCGAGTTTCCGATACAAACCGACGGTGCGGTGCCGACAACCGGCCAGGGCACGCTGGCCAGCGTGGTGCACGCACGCCTGCGCGGGGACATCCTGCGCGGCGTGTTCGGGCCGGGGGAGAAGCTGGGGGTGGAGGCGCTGTGCGCGCGCTATCGCAATCGGCGCCACGCCGCTGCGGGAGGCGCTGAACCGCCTGTCGGCCGAGGACCTGGTGGTGCGTGCCGACCAGCGCGGCTTCCGCGTCGCCCCGGTCAGCCTGACGGACCTGGAGGAACTGACCAAGACGCTGTGCTGGATCGGCGGCCTGGCGCTACGGGAGTCCATTCGCAACGGCGACGCGGCCTGGGAGGAGGCGATCGTGCTGGCCGCGCACCGGCTGTCCCGCGTGCCGCGGGAGGGGGCGGAGGGCTACAGTTCCTTCAACCCGGAATGGGAGACGCGGCACCGCGCCTTCCACCTGGCGCTGATCGCGGCCTGCGGTTCCCACTGGCTGGTCGATTTCTACGCGATGCTGCTGGATCGCAACGCGCGCTATCGCTACCTGGCCTTCGCCGACGCGTCCGAGCCGCGGGATGCGGAGGCGGAGCACCGGGCGATCGTTGAGGCGGTGCTGGCGCGGGATGCGGAGGGGGCGGTGGCGGCGGCGGAGCGGCATATGCGGCTGACTGCCGATGCGGTGGCTCGCCGGGTTGTGGAGTTTCGGTGAGTTCAGGTGGAGTAGAAGGTCAACCACAGAGTCGCACAAAGTTTGGCACAGAGTTCCACAGATTAGGAATGTGCTGCGTCACACACCGAGGTCCCTCATGAACCACCGCGGGGGGTACGGTGCGCACGATCCGTGCAACTCGGTGCCAAACTTCGTGCAACTCTGTGGTAGAATCCCTGGTCTCCGCCCACACCGGCAACCCCCACCATGAGCGCCGGAACGCGACCGCACCTCCGGACCCGCAGCAGCGCACCACCCCTCCCTTGCCGCGGGCAAGACCCTGCGCTAAAGCCCCGCCCTCACGGCCGCCGCAGCAAGGCAGTGCCGGCGCGGGCGTGGTGGAATTGGCAGACACGCCAGATTTAGGTTCTGGTGGCGCAAGCCGTGGGGGTTCAAGTCCCTCCGCCCGCACCACCGGCCGGTCTGGCGTTGCCGCTATTTAAGGGGTTGGACAGCCACATGCAGGTCACCGAAACGCTGTCGGAAGGGTTGAAGCGCGGGTTCACCGTGGTGGTGCCGGCCGCCGACATCGAAACGCGGCGCGCCACCCGCCTGACCGATCTCAGCAAGACCATCCAGTTGCCCGGTTTTCGCCCCGGCAAGGTGCCGGTGCCGATCGTGCGCCAGCGTTACGGCAAGGCCGTGACGGCCGAGGTGCTGGAGCAGTCGGTCAACGAGGCGACCCAGCAGGTGCTGGACGAGCGCGGACTGCGCCCCGCCCTGCAGCCCAAGGTGGACCTGGGCGAAACCAACGTTGAAACCGGCCCGGTGGGCGACCTCGAATTCAAGATCGAGGTCGAGGTGCTGCCCGAAATCACCATGCCCGATTTCGGCGAGATCAGCCTGACCCGGCTGAAGGCCGAAGTCACGCCCGAGGCGGTGGATGAACGCCTGACCCAGATGGCGGAGCGCAACCGCGAACTGGTGGATATCCCGCCCGAGGAGCTGGGCGACCGCGGTGCGGCCAACGGCGAGGTGCTGTCGATCGATTTCGTCGGCAAGGTGGACGGCGAGCCGTTCGCCGGCGGCGAGGGCAAGGACGTCGATGTGGAGGTCGGCGGCAGCGGCTTCATCGCCGGGTTCAGCGAGCAACTGGAAGGCATGAAGCCGGGCGAGACCCGCACCATCAGCGTGACCTTCCCCGAGGAGTACCACGCCAAGGAGCTGGCCGGTAAGGCGGCGACGTTCGACATCACGGCCAAGAAGCTGCGCAGGTCCGTGGTGCCGGAGCTGAATGACGAATTCGCCCAGAAGCTGGCCTTCGACACCATGGAGGAACTGCGCGAGTTCATGCAGCGCCGGGTGCAGCAGGAATATGACGGCCTGTCGCGGCTGCGCCTGAAGCGTGAACTTCTGGACGCGCTCTCGGACCGGGCGGCCTTCGCCGCGCCCGAGGGCATCGTCAACCAGGAGTTCGACCAGATCTGGCAACGCCTGCAGGCGGACCGCGAGCGCGGCCAGCTCGACGAGGACGACAAGGACAAGGACGAGGAGACTCTGCGCACCGATTATCGCGCCATCGCCGACCGCCGCGTGCGGCTTGGCCTGCTGATGGCGGAGATCGGCCGGGTCAACAACATTGTCGTGACCCCGGACGAGCTCACCCGGGCGTTGCGCGCCGAAGCGTCCCGCTACCCGGGGCGCGAGGCGGAGATGATGGAGTTCTTCCGCAAGTACCCGGCCATGACCGAAGGCGCGCGTGGCCAGGTGCTGGAAGAGAAGGTGGTGGACTACGTGCTGGAGCTGGCCAAGGTCGGCGAGGAGACGGTGCCGCCCGAGAAGCTGTCCGAGGAGGTCCCTGTCCCGGTGCCGAGCGCGCAGAAGCCGGCCGAGGCGGGCGGTGAAACGACGGCGGAACCGTCCGGGCAGTAGGAGCGTCGCTGCCTGCCGGTGTTCCCCCTTCCCTTGCGGACGGGGGGAAAGCTTCCCCAGCCAGCCAACTAAGATCATCCCGCGCCCTGGATTCCCCCGCCAAATCACCTATTTTTCAGGCTACCCCCGCTTTGAGGATACGACGATGAGGGATCGCGACCCGGTCGAGGTTTACAACAACGCTTTGGTGCCGATGGTGGTCGAACAGACCGCGCGCGGCGAGCGGGCTTTCGATATCTTTTCCCGCCTGCTCAAGGAGCGGATCATCTTCCTCACGGGTCCGGTTTACGACCAGGTCAGCGCGCTGATTTGCGCCCAGTTGCTGTACGCGGAGAGCGAGAACCCGAACAAGGACATCGCCTTCTATATCAACAGCCCGGGCGGCGTCGTCTCGGCCGGCCTGGCGATCTACGACACCATGCAGTACATCCGCAGCCCGGTCAGCACGGTGTGCATCGGCCAGGCCGCCTCGATGGGCAGCCTGTTGCTGTGTGCCGGCGCCAAGGGCAAGCGCTACGCCCTGCCGAATGCCCGCGTGATGGTGCACCAGCCGTCCGGTGGCGCCCAGGGCCAGGCGACCGACATCGAAATCCAGGCGCGCGAGATCCTGACCCTGCGCAAGCGCCTGAACGAGATCTATGTCCGCCACACCGGCCAGCCGATCGAAGCGATCGAGCGCAAGCTGGAGCGTGACAGCTATCTTTCCGCCGAAGAGGCGCGCGATTTCGGCCTGGTGGACGAGGTGGTCGAGAACCGACCCACTTACTCCGAGGATACCAGCCCCACCTGAGTCACACGGGGCATTGTCCCCAAAGGCCTGTGCCCGGAACCGACGCGCAGACCGGGCGCCGCTTGCTGTGCCTCGCCTGGAGTCGTGGCCTTTGTGCCACGCTCCGCCCTTCTTGCGAGCCGAGGCCTTATCACAATCGGCGCGGATCGGCCGGTGTTGTTCCGTGAGCCGGCTGTTATCCTTGTCCCGCCTACCCGAGGGGGACTAGAGTTACGAGTTAGCCCCCGGCGGAATCCGGGGCAGGAGTGCCCATGAGCAAATCTGGCAATTCGAAGAACACCCTCTACTGCTCGTTCTGCGGCAAGTCCCAGCACGAGGTGCGGAAGCTCATCGCCGGCCCGACGGTGTTCATCTGCGACGAGTGTGTCGAGCTCTGCATGGACATCATCCGTGAGGAGCACAAGACGCACCTGGTGAAATCCCGCGACGGCGTGCCCACGCCCCGGGAGATCTGCAAGGTGCTGGACGACTACGTGATCGGTCAGGACCACGCGAAGCGCGTGCTCTCGGTGGCGGTGCACAACCATTACAAGCGGTTGGCGCACAGCCAGAAGAACAACGACATCGAGATCGCCAAGTCCAACATCCTGCTGATCGGCCCCACCGGGTCCGGCAAGACGCTGCTGGCGCAGACCCTGGCGCGGATCCTGGATGTCCCGTTCACCATGGCGGACGCCACCACGCTGACCGAGGCGGGCTATGTGGGCGAGGATGTCGAGAACATCATCCTCAAGCTGCTCCAGTCGGCCGACTACAACGTGGAGCGCGCGCAGCGCGGCATCGTCTATATCGACGAGGTCGACAAGATCAGCCGCAAGTCGGACAACCCGTCGATCACCCGCGACGTGAGCGGCGAGGGTGTCCAGCAGGCGCTGCTGAAGATCATGGAAGGCACCGTCGCCTCCGTGCCGCCACAGGGCGGGCGCAAGCATCCGCAGCAGGAGTTCCTGCAGGTCGATACCACCAACATCCTGTTCATCTGTGGCGGCGCCTTCTCCGGCCTGGAGCGGATCATCTCCGCCCGCGGCAAGGGGTCCGGCATCGGCTACGGCGCCGAGATCCGGGCCGAGGACGAACGCCGCATGGGCGCCATCCTGCGCGGGGTGGAACCCGAGGACCTGCTGAAGTTCGGCCTGATCCCCGAGTTCATCGGCCGCCTGCCGGTGGTCGCCACGCTCGAGGACCTGGACGAGAACGCGCTGGTCGAGATCCTCACCAAGCCGAAGAACGCCCTGGTGAAGCAGTACGGCCGGCTGTTCGAGATGGAAGGGGTGAAGCTCTCCTTCACCGACGACGCGCTGCGGTCCGTCGCGACCCGGGCAATCGCCCGCAGGACCGGCGCCCGTGGCCTGCGGTCGATCATGGAGCAGATTCTGCTGCCCACCATGTTCGACCTTCCCGGGTTGGAGAGCGTTGAGGAGGTGGTCATCAACCGCGAAGTGGCCGAAGCGCGTGCCAACCCCCTGTATCTCTACGGCAAGGAGCGGGCGGAGCAGCACAGCGCCTGATTGCGGCGGCCAGCAGGCAACTGCTGGCAGGCGATCACGAATTTCAAGGGCTTGCGCCATATTGACCGGCTGCCGATATCCGCCTCGAACCCGGGGCACGTCGCCCCGGACCAGGCGTCATCCGTGCCGCAGCCGGGCGGAATTGGGCGTCGACTGTCCATAAGGAGGTCATCCATGACTGAATCCGATCGACCAGGGCCGACCCAACGGCCAGGACGCCCGGAGCTTCCCGCGGCGCGCGGCGACCTGCTGCCCGTGCTGCCCCTGCGCGACATCGTCGTCTTCCCGCACATGATCGTGCCGCTGTTCGTTGGCCGCGAGAAGTCGGTCCGCGCGCTGGAAGCGGTGATGAAGGACGACAAGCAGATCCTGCTGGTCGCACAGAAGAACGCCGCGCAGGACGATCCGTCGGTGGACGATATCTACCGCGTCGGCACCGTCTCCACCATCCTGCAGCTTCTGAAGCTGCCGGACGGCACGGTGAAGGTGCTGGTCGAGGGTGGCCGCCGCGCGAAGATCAGCGGCTTCAAGGAGACCAACTCCTATTTCGAGGCCTTCACCGAACCCATGCCCGACCAGATCGGCGAGGCGAAGGAACTCGAGGCGCTCGGCCGCACCGTGGTCTCCCAGTTCGAGCAGTACATCAAGCTCAACAAGAAGATCGCGCCCGAGGTGCTGGTTTCGTTGAACCAGATCGAGGAGCCCTCGAAGCTGGCCGATACCGTTGCCAGCCACCTGAACCTGAAGATCCCCGAGAAGCAGGACCTGCTGGAAGTCGCCCCGGTGGGTGAGCGCCTGGAGAAGGTGTTCGGCCACATGGAGTCGGAGATCGGCGTCCTGCAGGTGGAAAAGCGCATCCGCAACCGCGTCAAGCGGCAGATGGAGAAGACGCAGCGCGAGTACTACCTGAACGAGCAGCTCAAGGCGATCCAGAAGGAGCTTGGCGAGGGCGAGGACGGCAAGGACGAGAACGCCGAACTCGAAGCCCGGATCAAGAAGACCAAGCTTTCCAAGGAAGCCCGCGACAAGGCCATGGCGGAGCTGAAGAAGCTGCGCACCATGAGCCCGATGTCGGCCGAGGCGACGGTGGTGCGCAACTACCTGGACTGGATGCTGTCCATTCCGTGGAAGAAGCGCAGCAAGATCCGCAACGACGTGGTCGCCGCCGAGAAGGTGCTGGACGCCGACCACTACGGCTTGGACAAGGTGAAGGAGCGCATCGTCGAGTACCTGGCGGTGCAGGCGCGCAGCCCGAAGGTGCGCGGCCCGATCCTGTGCCTGGTCGGCCCGCCCGGCGTCGGCAAGACCAGCCTGGGCAAGTCGATCGCCCGCGCCACCGGCCGCAACTTCGTGCGCATGTCGCTGGGCGGCGTGCGGGACGAGGCTGAGGTCCGCGGTCACCGCCGTACCTATATCGGCTCCATGCCCGGCAAGGTGATCCAGGGCATGAAGAAGGCGAAGACCTCCAACCCGCTGTTCCTGCTGGACGAGGTGGACAAGCTGGGCGCCGACTGGCGGGGCGATCCGTCTTCCGCCCTGCTGGAGGTTCTGGACCCCGAGCAGAACTCCACCTTCAACGACCACTACCTGGAGGTGGACTACGACCTTTCGGACGTGATGTTCGTCACCACGGCCAACAGCCTGCGCATGCCGCAGCCGCTGATGGACCGCATGGAGATCATCCGCATCCCCGGCTACACCGAGGATGAGAAGGTGGAGATCGCCAAGCGGCACCTGATCAGCAAGCAGTCCGAGGCGCACGGCCTGAAGCCCGACGAATGGCACATCTCCGACGAGGCGCTGCGCGACCTGATCCGCTACTACACGCGGGAAGCCGGCGTGCGGAACCTGGAGCGCGAGATCGCCAACCTGGCCCGCAAGTCGGTGAAGGAGCTGGTCACCAACAAGGCGGCCAAGAAGGTGCAGATCACCCGCAAGAACCTGGAAAAGTTCGCGGGTGTGCGGAAGTTCCGCTTCGGCGAGACCGAGGCCGAGGACATGGTCGGCGTCGTCACCGGCCTGGCCTGGACCGAGGTCGGCGGCGAGATCCTCACCATCGAGTCGGTGCTGCTGCCCGGCAAGGGCAACGTCAAGCAGACCGGCAAGCTGGGCGACGTGATGCAGGAGAGCGTCACCGCCGCACTCAGCTACGTGCGGTCGCGGTCGGTGAAGTTCGGCATCAAGCCGACGGTGTTCGAGCGGCGCGACATCCACGTGCACGTGCCGGAAGGCGCCACGCCGAAGGACGGCCCGTCCGCGGGTATCGCCATGGCAACGTCGATCGTCTCGGTGCTCACCGGCATCCCGGTGCGCCGTGACGTGGCGATGACCGGCGAGATCACCCTGCGCGGCCGGGTGCTGCCGATCGGCGGGCTGAAGGAGAAGCTGCTGGCCGCTTTGCGGGCCGGGATCACCACGGTGTTCATCCCCAAGGAGAACGAGAAGGACCTGGCGGATATCCCGGACAACGTGAAGAAGAACCTGAAGCTGATCCCGGTGGCGGACGTGGACGAGGTGATCGCCGAAGCCCTGGCCCGCAAGCCGGAGCCGATCGAGTGGCAGGAGCCGGAGGAAGCCCCCCCGCCGCCGCCGTCCGGTCAGCCCGCAACGGCGTCGCTGCCACACTGACCTGGCACTCTGAAGCCCGATTCGGGGCTTGAACTGAGCAACGGCCCGCCGGAAACCGTCCGGCGGGCCGTTTCGCTGCATTGACGCGCGCGAAAACGCGCCGATAGTCTCGCGCTTCGGCCGCCGGAACGGCGGTGGTTTCAGGCAAGCGTGATCTCGGGAGAAGGATTGAGCTGTGAACAAAATGGATCTCATCGCGTCTGTCGCAGAGGCAACCGAACTTTCGCGGACCAAGGCGGCGGAGGTGGTGGATGCAGTGTTCGGCGCAATCGAGAAGGCGCTGAAGAATCAGGAGGAAGTGCGTCTGGTCGGGTTCGGCACCTTCGCCACGGCAGAGCGTAAGGCCGGCACCGGCCGCAACCCGCGCACCGGCGAGGAAATGATGATCCCGGCGTCCACCACCGTCCGGTTCAAGGCCGGCAAGGGCCTGAAGGACGCCGTGCAGTGACCAGTGGCCGGAGACCCGCGTTCGGCGGTGCTTCTCGAGTCGCGGCTCCGGCGCTACCCTGTTCCCCATCCCGCTGACCATGGCGGCGGTGCCCTCTCAGCCCTCGATCGGCGAGTCGCCCGGTCCGGCAGCCAGGGGCACCACGAGAAGGTTGGCGGGGTGATGACAGTGTTGGGGCGGTTAGCTCAGCGGTAGAGCATCTCGTTTACACCGAGAGGGTCGGCGGTTCGAAACCGTCACCGCCCACCATCCTTTCCAGCTTTCGATATTGCCACGCTTGCCTTCCGCCCCGCTGGCGCTATGGCATGCGCATGACTCCGCTTCCCCATCCCACACCATGACCGGACGCGATCGCGGCGCCGACCTCGCGCCGATCGGCAACTCGCCGGTGGTGATCCTGGTGCGCCCCCAACTGGCCGACAATATCGGTGCCTGTGCCCGCGCCATGGCCAATGGCGGGCTGTTCCATATGCGACTGGTCGCCCCGCGCGACGGGTGGCCCCAGGAAAAGGCCTGGCGCATGGCCTCCGGCGCCGACCGCATCCTGGAGTCGGCCACGGTCCATCCCACCGTCGCGGACGCCGTCGCCGACCTGCACCACGTCTTTGCCACCTGCCCCCGCCCGCGCCACATCATCAAGCCGGTGATGACCGCCCGCGGCGCCGCGGTGGAACTGCGGGAGATCTGCGGCCGCGGTCTGCGCGCCGGCCTGATGTTCGGCCCCGAACGCGCCGGCCTGGACAATGACGACATGGCGCAGGCCGACGCCCTGGTGCGCTACCCGCTCAACCCCGCCTTCATGTCGCTGAACCTGGCCCAGGCGGTGATGGTGCTGGCCTATGAGTGGTGGTCCGCCGCCGAACTCCACCCCCGCCCGCACGCTGATGACCAACGAGACCCACGTCGCCACCAAGGCGGAGCTGGAGAACTTCCTGGTGCACCTGGTGGACCAGCTCGACGCCTGCGGCTTCCTGCGCAACCTGCCCAAGCGGCCCGGCATGGTGCGCAACATCCGCCACTTCTTCCAGCGCGGCGAGGTGACCGAGCAGGAACTCCGCACCCTGCACGGCATCGTCACCGAACTCGCCATCGGCCGCCGCCGGCGCGGCCGGCTGGAACGCGACGACGAGGCGTAGCAGGCGACCCGGCGTCGCACCGCCGGGATCCATCCGGACCGCCGCGCCCCCGGGAACGCGGTGGCCGAGGCCGGGCAATGCCCTGCCCTACCGCGGCGGCATCCGCAGGGCACCATCCAGCCGGATCACCTCGCCATTGAGGAACCGGTTGGCGCAGATATGCCCGACCAACGCCGCGTATTCCTCCGGCCGGCCGAGCCGCTGGGGGTACGGGATGCCGGCGCCCAGGCTGGCCTGCACCTCGGGCGGCAGCGCCTCCACCATGGGTGTGCCGAACAGGCCCGGCGCGATCGTCACCACGCGCACCCCGGCCCGGGCCAGTTCGCGTGCCGCCGGCAGGGTCAGCGCCGCCACCCCGCCCTTCGACGCCGCATAGGCCGCCTGCCCCACCTGCCCCTCATACGCCGCGATCGAGGCGGTGTTGACGATCACCCCGCGCTCGCCGTCCTCCAGCGGGTCCAGCCCGGTCATCGCCGCGGCGGACAGGCGCAGCAGGTTGAACGTGCCGATCAGGTTGATCCGGATTACCCGCTCGAACGCGTCCAGCTTCAGCGGCCCGTCGCGCCCGACGATGCGCCCCGCCGTGCCGACGCCGGCACAGTTCACCAGCACCCGCTCCACCCCATGTGCGGCCCGCGCCGCCGCCAGGGCAGCCTCGGCCGAGGCGGCATCGGCCACGTCGCACGCCACGCCCAGGCCGCCGAACCGCGCCGCACTGGACTCGGCCGCCGCCTGGTTGATGTCCAGCACCGCGACCCGACACCCGGCCGCCGCCAGGGCCGCCGCCGTGGCAGCCCCCAGCCCGGACCCACCGCCCGTCACCACCGCCGCCTGTCCGTCCAGCCGCATAGCCACCTCCTTGATGCTGTACCCCGGAAAGTAGTTGGGCGGGAAACCAGCTTGCAACCCCGCCCCCGGCCCCCCATGGTGCGCCGCATGTCGGACCATCGCGCCCACCTGACGGACAGGCTGGCCTTCCACCTGCGCCTGGCCCATGAAGCCGCGCAGCAGAGCCTGGCCGCCGCGCTGGCCGACACCGGGCTGGCCCCCCCGCACGCCGACGCCCTGGCACTGATCGGCGCCCATCCCGGCATCAAGCCCTCGCAGCTCGCCCAGGTGCTCGGCCGCGACCGCTCCAGCATCACCGCGGTGCTGCATACGCTGGAGCGGAATGGTCTGGTGACCCGCACCGCCACCACCCGCGACCGCCGGTCCACTTTGCTGCACCTCACCGACGCCGGCCGGGCCGCGCTGCAAACCGCCGCCGCAGCCGCAGCCGAACAGGAGCGGTTGCTTGACCGCATTGTCGGAGAGGATGACAAACTCCGGCTGATCGAGGTGCTGCACCGCATCCACGCGACGCTGGCGCAGGGAGGAAACACGGAATGAACCACGCCACCTACGAACAGGCCTACGGCGCCTGGCAGCGCGACCCGCACGCCTGGTGGGCCGAGGCCGCCGAAGGCATCACCTGGGACCGCCGCTGGGACGCCGTGTTCGACCCCGCCACCACCCCGTTCGGCCGCTGGTTCCCCGGCGCGCGGATGAACACCGCCTTCAACTGCCTGGACCGCCACGTGGCCGGCGGGCGCGGCGAGCAGACGGCGCTGATCTGGGACAGCGCCATGACCAACCGGATCGAGCGCTTCACCTACGCCCAGCTCCGCGACCGCACCGCGAAGATGGCCGGCGCCCTGGCGAAGCTGGGCGTCCGCGCCGGCGACCGGGTGGTGATCTACATGCCGATGGTGCCGGAAGCGGCCATCGCCATGCTGGCCTGCGCCCGGCTGGGGGCGATCCATTCCGTGGTGTTCGGCGGGTTCGCCGCGGCCGAACTGGCCTCCCGCATCGCCGATGCCCGGCCGAAGGTGATCGTCTCCGCCTCCTGCGGGCTGGAGCCGGGCCGGGTGGTGCAATACAAGCCGCTGCTCGACGCCGCCATCGCCCTGTCGCCGCACAAGCCGGACGCCTGCCTGATCCTGCAGCGCGAGCAGGCACAGGCGAAGATGCAGCCCGGCCGCGACCACGACCTGCTGGAAGCCGAATCCGCCGCCGCCCCGCACGACTGTGTCCCGGTCGCGGCGACCGATCCGCTGTATATCCTCTACACCTCCGGCACCACCGGGCGGCCCAAGGGCATCCTGCGCGACAACGGCGGCCACGCGGTGGCGCTGTGGAACTCCATGCGCATGATCTACGGCCTGGACGCCGGCGACGTGTTCTGGACCGCCTCCGACGTGGGCTGGGTGGTCGGCCACAGCTACATCGTCTATGCGCCGCTGCTGCGCGGCTGCACCAGCGTGATGTATGAGGGCAAGCCGGTCGGCACCCCCGATGCCGGCGCCTTCTGGCGGGTCTGCGCCCAGCACGGCCCGCGCGTGCTGTTCACCGCGCCCACCGCGATCCGCGCCATCAAGCAGCAGGACCCGGACGGCAAGCTGATGCGCCAGCATGACCTGTCGAAGCTGGATGCGCTGTACCTGGCCGGCGAGCGCTGCGACCCGCCCACCGCCTCCTGGGCCACCGAACTGCTCGGCAAGCCGGTGGTGGACCACTGGTGGCAGACCGAAACCGGCTGGCCGATCACGTCCGGCTTCCGGCAATACGGGCTGTTCCCGTTCAAGCCCGGCTCCGGCGGCCGCCCCAGCCCGGGCTACGACCTGCATGCGGTGGACGACGACGGCAAGGTCCTGTCCCGCGGCCAGAGCGGCAACCTGTCGCTGCGCCTGCCCCTGCCGCCCGGCTGCGCACCGACGCTGTGGGAGAACGAGGAGGGCTACCACACCGCCTATCTCTCCGACTTCCCCGGCTGGTACCGCACCGGCGACGCCGGCGTGGTGGATGAGGACGGCGACGTGTGGGTGATGGGCCGCACCGACGACATCATCAACGTCGCCGGCCACCGCCTGTCCACCGGCGCGATCGAGGAGGTGCTGGCCTCCCACCCCGATGTGGCCGAATGCGCCGTGATCGGTGCCAAGGACGAGCTGAAGGGCCAGGCGCCGCTCGGCCTGGTGGTGCTGAAGTCCGGGGTGAACCGCCCGCATGACGAGATCACCCGGGAGCTGGTGGCGCTGGTGCGGGAACGGATCGGCCCGGTGGCCAGCTTCCGCGCCGCCCGCGTGGTGCCGCGCCTGCCCAAGACCCGCTCCGGCAAGATCCTGCGCGCCACCATCCGCAAGATCGCCGACGGCGAGTCCCCGACGGTGCCGCCGACCATCGAGGACCCGGCCGCGCTGGAAGAAATCGGCCAGGTGCTGCAGGGGTAGCTCGCGCCGGTGGGACGCTGAGCTGCGACGGTGGCTGAACAGGCCGGAGCGTGAGCGCCAGACGCGGGTGACCGCCGGCAAATCGTACCACGTCTGACCGCCGGCAATCGTACCACGTCGTGGCGGGCGCAGGCCCGCCACCCACGACTTTGCCGTGCGGAACGCACCTTTGCGCGTGCTGTGTCGGAGGTTTTCCGCCGAGCAGGCGCCTGCGGCACGACCAGGTTGTGGGGGGCGGGCCTGCGGCTGCCCCGACGTGGTACGGAGCATCGACGTGGAACGCTGCACCAACGTGGTACGCTGCACCGGCACAGTACGTCGCACCAACGTAGTTCGTCGCACCAACATGGTACGTTGAACCGGCGGCTGCCGCTGAGCACGCTCGAAGCGGGATTGGATCACAGCCCCCTTCGCCGCCCATGAGATGGCAGAGGGCACCAGCGGCCAAACTCACGCGGTTTGGCATGATGGTCTGCCAGCCAGCGGCGCGGCCCGAGGCAGATGTGCGGGCCATGGCCGGCACGCGTGCACTCAGGGTGGGCGCGGAATCGCTGCCTGTGGCAGGCACGGCGCGGGCAACGGGAATGGTGTGACCGGCCGTTCGCCGATGAAGAAGCCGAGCCTGCGGCGGATGCCGTCGCGGGTCGGCTCCGGCCAGCCGAGGGCGGGGTTGCGGTCCGCCTCCGTGTCGCAGAAGTGGACCTCGCGACGGCGGAATTCCTTCATCAGCTTCGGCAGGCTGCCGCGGTACCACATGATCGCGCAGGAGATGGACAGCCAGAGACGCCCCTCGCACAGGCTGGGAGAGATGCCGAGGTCGCTGCAGATATCGGCAAGCGTCCGGCCGATCGGGCGCCGGCGGATTTCCGCCTGCAACTGGGCCACGGTTGGCAGATTGGCGGAATCGGGTGGCTCGTTCGCATCGGGGCGCCGGACCGGGCGTGCGCGGTGTGGTGTTGCGCCGGCGATGGGGACCGCCTGTGTGTGCGCCGGTTGCGCGTCAGGGGCCGCACGGGTGCGTGGCGTGTAGAAGACGAGATCGCGGCCCCGCGCGGCGCGGGCCAGCAGCACGCGTTCCAGCGCCAGGGCGCGCAGCAGGCCGCGTGCGATCCGGGCGCGGATCGGCGGCAGGCGTGCCGTGCCGAAGAACTGGGCGAGGGTGGCGAAACCGCGTGCGACGGCGCGATGCTCGAGCGTTTCGGCCAGATGGAGGCCGTAGCCGAGCAGGATGCGGACGATGTCGAGAAGGTCGGCGATGTTCTGCGGCACGGGTTTGCCGGGGCGACCCTGTGGGGGGTCGGGCGGGGAAGAAAGGCCGGAGGTGGGGTCCGCGTCGCTCATTGTCATTCACACTAACGTAGCCGTGACGCGGAGTCAAGGAAGAAGATCGGTGCCGCATGTGCCTCTCGATGCAATGCGGCACATGGCACGGTCCGATGGAGTCGGACGTTTCACGGCATCGCTGCTGGTGAGTGCTGGGCACGCGAAGGGCGGGCCTGCATTCCGCAGGCGTGAAAATGGGCTGAAGACAGGTCTGCAAATAGGCGGCGTGCAAATAGGCGCGAAAATCGGCGTGCAAATAGGGGTGCAAATCTCGATATATCGCGTCATGGCCGGGCTTGACCCGGCCATCTACCCCGCAACGATCGGGCCGGACTGCACGGGCGCACGCCGGGTCGGGGGTAGATGGCCGGGTCAGGCCCGGCCATGACGCGGGAGAGCGAGGTCGGAACGCATCCAGTTAGCGTGTCTGACTCGGGCTACACGCATCACGTCATGGTCGGCGAAGGCCGGCCATCCACGACTTTCCTTCGTTGCGTGCGGTAAAGCCGTGGGTGGCGGGCCTTAGCCCACCACGACGTGGTTGGTTCTGCCCGTCGCTACGCCCCCCACACGTGACCGAAGCGGACTCGGATGGCACCCCTTCTCGGCCCATAACGCAGCAGTCAGTGCCGGCGTGTACCGTCCGATGCTGCTGATGGGCAACCGACACAGACACACCGGCAACCGGCACACACCTACGAACAACCAACACACACCTACGAACAACCAACACACACCCACCAGCAACCAACACACACCACACACACACCGGCAACCAACACACACCCACCGGCAACCGACACAGACCCACCGGCAACCAACACACACCCACCGGCAACCGACACACACCCACCGGCAACCGACACAGACCCGCAGAAAACCGGCGCACACCCCCGGGCAACGATCAACGCCGGAACCACCAGCGCCCCACCAGGTAATCCAGCGAGATCGCGCCACCGCCCCGGCACAGCAGCACCAGCAGCATCGCCGCCCACTGGATATGCGTCGGCCACGCACCCGGATAGACGAACACCTCGATCACGGTCGTCATCCCCAGCAGCACCGCGGCCGCCGGACGTGTCAGCAGGCCCAGCACCAGCAACACCGGCGTGCTGAGCTCGATGCTGGCCGACATAACGGCCGCGACATGTGGCGGCAGCAGCGGCACGTGATACTCGTTCTCGAACAGGTACAGCGCCGCATTCCAGTTCGCCAGCTTGGTCATCCCGGAATTCCAGAACACCGTGGCGAGCGCGAAACGCAACGGCAGCGCCAGCAATGCATACGGCACCGCGTCCAGCGCACGAACGGCGGCGGCAATCGGCCGCGACAGCAGTCCCGTCCGGCCGGCAGCCGGCATGGTTACGGCGGTCATCATCAGGGATCCTTCCGCGATGCAGTATCGTTGGTCGTGAAACCGGCAATCCGCCCCAGTGTGAACTGACGCGCCAGAATCGCCGCCGCGTCCGGCCCGGCATGCGCCAGCACCGCGAACGGCTCCCCGGCCAACAGCCGCCGAAGAAATCCATGTTCGGCAACACCGAGGCGCTCGGCCGCAACACCGTCCGGCCCGCGATGCACAACCAGCCACACCGGACCGGCATCGGGATCCAGCGCGGCCATCGCCGCGGCATCGCCGGACAGCACGGCATCGGTGATCCGGTCCGCCGGACAGGACAGCGCCAGCAGCGTCACCGACGGATGCGGCACAAAGCGCAGCGACTCGTGCAGCGCCGGCGCCACATCGGCGAGTGCCAGCATGTCCACGGGCGGCACATCGCCGGCCCAGGCCGCGACGTTCAGCGCCCACTCGAACCGCGCCACATCCTGCAGATAGGGCAGCGCGGCGCATTCCGGCATCGCGGCAAGGAACGCCGCGAACCCGGCGCCGTAGTCATTGAGGCACGACGACTCCGGCGGATGCACCCGCGCGAACCGTGCTGCCGCCATCTCGAAGAAATCCGGCCCCACCAGGCGGTCCACCGCCGGATGCGCCAGCCGCAGCGCCTCGGTCATGCCGGTACGCGCGGTGTTGCGGTAGATCGACAGGCGATGCGCGGCGGGAAGTCCGGCCGGCTCGACATGGCCGGCGATCGCGTCGAAGTCGCCGCACAGAACGGCGTGCGCGAAATCACGCTGGATGTCATGCAGCGCGGGCATCGTACGCCTCCTGAACCGCATCCAGCCGGCGCTGCGCCTGGGCGGCTTCGCCCAGCAGCACGGGCAGTTCCGGAATGTCGTTGTCCCACTCGATCAGCGTGGGCACCGGGCCGAACCGCGCGATCGCGGCATCGTACAGCTCCCACACCGCGGGACCGACACGCGATGCATGGTCGTCGATGCGGATCGTGCGCCCGTTGCCGATATCCCGGATACTGTGGCCGGCAAGATGGACCTCCCCCACCAGCCCGGCGGGCAACGCTCGCAGATACGCGTGCGCGTCGAACCCGTGATTCACCGCACTCACCACGATGTTGTTGACGTCGCACAGGATGCGGCACCCGCTGCGCCGCGCCACTTCGGCCATGAACTCCCACTCGGGAATCGTCGAATGGCGAAAGCGCAGATAGGAGGACGGGTTCTCCACCAGCACCGTCCGCCGCAGGCAGGTCTGCACCCGGTCGATGTTGCGACACACGACCTGCAGCGATTCCCCGGTCAGGGGCAGCGGCAGCAGGTCGGCCAGGTAGCGGCCGCCTGACACGCTCCAACTGACATGCTCGGACACCAGTGCCGGCTCGATCCGCTCCGCCAGCGCGGCCAGGCGCGCGAGGTGACGCGGATCGACGCCCTCGGCCGACCCCAGGGACAGCCCGACGCCGTGCAGTGCGATCGGGTAATCCCGCCGCACCGTTTCCAGCATCGCCAGTGCGGCGCCGCCATCCATGTAGTTTTCCGGATGCACCTCCATCCAGCCGACCGCCGGTCGGGTTTCGATGACGGCGTTGTGGTGCGGGAAGCGCAGTCCGATCCCCGCGCCGGCGGGGATCGCTGCGTCCGGCCTGCCCATGTGCGACATGCCGGAATCCACTTACGCCGGCTTCAGCGAGCCGCCGGCGATCTTGCCGCAATCGCCCGCGGGCAGCAGCACGAAGGACGCCGGATCGCGCGCCTGTGTCGCCTGGCCGGCGCAGGAATGCGTGCCCTGCGCGCAGTCGTTGCGGCCGGCCGCCGCCACGCCGTAGCATTTCTCCAGGTGGTTCTTCATCATCCGCTCCTTGTTGACCTGCTGCGGCGACATCTGCGCCGCCTGGGCGGCGACCGATCCGGCCAGGGCAAGGCCAAGGGCGCTGGCCAGCGTGGTGGTGACAAGCTTGTGGTTCATCCGGTGTTCTCCCGTTTCGCGGTCCCTGATCGGACCTGCACGCCACTGTTCGGCCGCCAGGCCGGGAAGGTTACGCGGCGGCCGGGTGTAATTTTTCCGGCCAGGCCGAGTTGTCCTGTCGGGAGGCTGGGCGCGGCGGCGTCCGCCGCGCGGGTACGGACAAGAGGCTGATGAGCGGAACTGGTTGGGGACAGGCGAGCGGGTCCGATCGCGATCCGTCACTCTGGTCGGAACTGATGGGCGCGGCGCAGGACGGCGATCACCGCGCGTATCGTCGCCTGCTGGTGGCGGTCACGCCCTATCTGCGGGCAGTGGCGCACCGCCTGCTGGGCGATCCGGCCGACGCCGAGGACGCGGTGCAGGACATCCTGATGACGCTGCACGCGATCCGGCATACCTACGACCCGGCCCGGCCGTTCAAGCCCTGGCTGGCCGGCATTGCCCGCAACCGCCTGCTGGACCGGCGGCGTGGCCGGGCGCGGATCGCCGCGCGGGAGATCGCGCTGACGCTGGAGCATGAAACCTTTGCCGACGATACGGCGAACCATGATACGCCGGCCTGGGATGCCCCGGCGCTGCATGCCGCCGTGCAGGCGCTGCCGCCGGGCCAGCGTCAGGCGGTGGAGTTGCTGAAGCTGCAGGAGATGTCGTTGAAGGAGGCGTCGTCGGTCAGCGGGCTGTCGGTCGCGGCGCTGAAGGTGGCGACGCATCGCGCGGTGAAGACTCTGCGCGGCCTGCTGCGGGACAACGAACGGTAATGACGGATACGAACGACCTGATCGACTCCCTGGTCTCCCGCGCCGCGCCGGTGCGGACGCTGCCATCGCCGGTGATGCGGACGGTGCTGTGGCTGCTTGGCGCCGCGGCAATCATCGGCGGCCTGGTGTTGCTGTTCGGCGTGCGGCCGGATTTCACCGCGCGTCTGCAGCAGCCGGGCTTTCGCGTCAGCCTGGCTGCGTCCCTGCTGACCGGCGCCCTGGCGGCGCTGGCCGCGTTCATGACCAGCCTGCCGGATCGCTCGCGACTGTGGCTGCTGCTGCCGGTGCCGCCGGCCTTCCTGTGGATCTCAACGGTCGGATATGGCTGCCTGACGGACTGGGTGACGTTCGATCCGGGGCAGTTCCGCCTCGGCGAAGCGGCAAGCTGCTTTGCCACGCTGCTGCTCAGCAGCGTCCCGCTGTCGCTGCTGACGTTCTGGATGCTGCGACACACACGCTGGCTGCGGCCGAACGGATCGTTGCTGACCGGCTGTGTCGCCGTGGGCGCGCTGACGGCCAGTGCCGTGTCCCTGCTGCACGCGTTCGACGCGTCGCTGATGATCCTGCTGTGGAACTTCGGCGCCGCCGCGCTGGTGGTTGCAGTCGATACGGTCATCGGGCGACGCATCGCACACCGCCGGCTCGGCGCGGCCTAGCGCGCCCTGGCCGGGCCTGCGTCACCACCGCCAGCCGGTTTGCGTCACCACCGGTGGGTCTTTGTCACCGCCAGCAGGTCCGGGTCACCACCAGTAACCGTAATAACCCCAGTACGGACCGACCCACAGCACCGCGATCCAGGCCAGCACCAGAAACAGCACCAACAGGCCGACCGCAGTGGAGCCCCCGTAATAGGAGCTGCGGTAGCCGTAGTACCCGCCGCCACTGAACACCAGGAACAGGATCACGACCCAGAATACGAACCAGAACCACATGATCGGGTGGCCTTTTTGCTGCCTCGCGGTACGAACGCGGAGAATGGCGGCCGGTTTTCCCGCAGACCGTCGGGATTCGATGATCCACCGATATGTGCGCCGCGGCGGGGATGCGTCGCCGCCCTGGCCATGGTCCGGCACCGCGCGTCAAGGACCTCGACCAGCTCCGCAGCGTCAACGCGCATGCGAGTCGGTCGTGCCCCCCCGGCGGGCCGCGCGCCGTCACACCTGATGGAGGGAACGCCGTGTTTCCTGCCGCGCGGAAAACGCTCTAGCCTCACCGCAGCGGGGCCACGACAGTGCGCCGCGATGGAGGGGAGCGAACGGACATGAAGATCGGCTTTATCGGCCTGGGCATGATGGGCAACGGCATGGCCGCCAATCTGCAGAAGGCGGGGCATGACCTGGTGGTACACGATCTGTCGCGCCAGGCGGCCTCGCAGCACCTGGCCCGTGGCGCCGAGTGGGTGGACAGTCCGCGCGCCCTGGCACAGACGGTGGACCTGGTGTTCACCTCGCTGCCCACGCCGGCGGATGTGCAGGCGGTGGGCACCGGCGAGAACGGCCTGGCCGAGGGCTTCCGCAAGGGGGGCGCCTGGTTCGACCTGTCCACCAATGCGGTGGACGTGGTGCGCGCGCTGCACGCGAAACTGGCCGAACAGGGCGTGGAGTTCCTGGATGCGCCGGTCAGCGGCGGGCCGCGCGGCGCCAACAGCGGGCGCCTGGCGATCTGGGTCGGCGGCGACCGTGCCACGTTCGACAAGTACAAATCGGCGCTGGACGCGATGGGCGACGCCGCCCGCTATATCGGCCCCAGCGGCGCAGGCACGATCGCCAAGCTGGTGCACAACGCCGCCGGTGCCGCCACCAACATCGCGCTGGCCGAGGTGTTCACCATGGGCGTGAAGGCCGGCGTCGATCCGCTGCCGCTGTGGGAGGCGATCCGCCAGGGCGCCGGCGGCCGCGCCCGCCTGTTCGACCGCATGGCCGACCATTTCCTCACCGGCAGCTACGAACCGGCTGATTTCGCGCTGCGGCTGCTGCACAAGGATGTCTCGCTGGCATGCCAGTTGGCGCGCGACGTCGGCGTGCCCATGCGCCTCACCAACCTCGCCCAGCTCGAACTCACCGAGGCGCTCGGCCGCGGCTGGGCCAACCGCGACAGCCGCGTGGGCATGCTGCTGCAGCAGGAACGCGCCGGGATCGAGCCGCTGAAGGTGCCGCTGGACCAACTGAAGGCGGTGATCGAGCGGGACAAGTAACCACCCTCCCCGTCAGGGCCGACGAAGACAAGCAACCACACTCCCCGTCAGGGCCGGCGAAGACAGGTAACCACACTCCCCGTCAGGGCCGACGAAGACAGGTAACCACACTCCCCGTCAGGGCCGGCGAAGAGAGGTGTCACCCCATCCCGCACTGGCGCTGTGAAAGTGGTCGCCGGCCCGACATGCCACGTCGTGGTGGGCGAAGGCCCGCCACCCACGACTTCGTCGCGCGGAACGCGTCTTTCCAGATGTCGGGCTGCAGGTTGCCGTCGCACCTGGATGCCCTCGGCATGACGAAGTCATGGGTGGCGGGCCTTCGGCCACCACGACGTGGTATGTCGGGCCGGCGATTGCCCCTCACCATGACCGAAGCGGGATCAAAGTACGGCCCCGAAAGTGGGCCATGACGCAGACGCGAGCACAACTCACCCACCCGCAGACACGAACACGGAAGGAAACCACCACCATGCAACTCGGCGCGCTTCTCCCCCTCGGCGATATCGGCGGCGCCCCCGCCAGCGTGCGCAGCTACGCACAGCAGGCGGAATCCCTCGGCTACGACTTCCTCGAAGCGCCCGACCACGTGCTGGGCGTCAACGTCGAATCCCGCCCGGACTGGGACCGCAGCCGCAACACCTCGGAAGACCTGTTCCACGATCCGTTCGTGCTGTTCGGCTTCCTCGCCGGCTGCACGGAGAAACTCGGCTTCTCCACCGGCGTGCTGATCCTGCCGCAGCGCCAGACGGTGCTGGTGGCCAAGCAGGCCGCCTGCCTCGACGTGCTGTGCGGCGGGCGCTTCCGCCTGGGCATCGGCGTCGGCTGGAACGAGGTGGAGTTCACCGGCCTGAACGAGAACTTCCGCAACCGCGGCCGCCGGTCGGAGGAGCAGGTGCAGGTGATGCAGCAACTGTGGAAGCAGCCGCACGTCAGCTTCACCGGCCGCTATCACACGATCGAGGATGCCGGCATCAACCCCCGCCCCGCCTCCGGCCGCGTGCCGGTGTGGTTCGGCGGACACCATGAGCGCACGCTGGAGCGCGTGGCGAAATGGGGCGACGGGTGGATGCCGAACGCCTACCCCGCCGACGACAGCGGCGCGAAGATCCTGGAGCAGCTCCGCAGCATGACCCGCCAGGCCGGGCGCGATCCGTCCGCGGTAGGGGTGGAGGTCTGGACCTCCTGCGGGTCCGGCACCGCGGCCGACTGGCGACGGGAGGCGGAGTTCTGGAAGGGCGCCGGCGCCACGCATCTGTGCCTGACCACCACGTTCAACCGCCGCCACCACCGCCGGATCGACGGCCATACCGCGGCCGATCACCTGGCCGCGCTGGGCCGCTACCGCGACGCGGTCGCATCGGTACTGTAGCGGCACGCAACCCGCGCCCGCCGTTGCGCATTCCATCCATAACCAGCAGGTGAGGATAGGAATGCTCGACCATCAGCAACACGGGCGCGGGGCAGCGGACTGGACCGGCATCGACGGCTGGCCGTTCCGCCTGTCGGATCCGCCGGTTCCGCCCATCAAGCCGCCGGAGGAGCCGGATCCCGACGACCCGCCGCCGCTGCGCGACCCGCCCCAGCCGATCCCGATTCCGCGCGACCCGCCTCCGCCTCCCCTGCGGGCGTGATGGAACCGGCCGGGCGGGGCCGGTTCATGCGAAGGCGAAGCGCCACAGCCAATTCGTGAAAGGCTCGCGCGCCTGGCAGGCGGCAGCCCGGCCCGCAGGCCGTGGCGCGCGGGTGCATGCCCGGCCGTAGCAGCCGCCCCCTGGCCGCCCCCCCTTGCCGCCTCCGCTGGCCGCCCCCTGGCCGCCTCCGCTGGCCGCCCACCTGGCCGCACCCCCTTGGCCGCACCCCCTTGGCCGCACCCCCCCTGGCCCGTCCCCTGCCCTTCGGCGCACAATGCCCCGGCGCGCGACAGCGCGTGGAGAGCAGCGGGAGTTGATGCATGACCGAAGTCGCCGTGGTGGGCGCAGGGCTGATGGGACACGCGCTGGCGCTGGTGTTCGCCCTGGGCGGCCACCAGGTTCGCCTGACCGACAGCAATGCCGAAACACTGGCACGCGCGCCCGACCTGATGGCCACCGCCCTGGCCACCCTGACCGAGGCCGGCGAAGCGGATGCCTCCTGGGACCGCCAGCGCCTGTCCCAGGCAGTGCGCTGCGTGCCGTCGCTGGAGCAGACCGTGGGCGGGGCGAAGCTGGTGATCGAGGCGATCATCGAACGCCCCGACGCCAAGCGCACGCTGTACGGGCAGTTGCAGGCGCAGATGGACGCCGACGCGATTCTGGCCAGCAACACCAGCAACCTGGACATCTTCCCGCTGGTCCCGCCGGCGCTTGCAGTCGCGCACCATCATCGCCCACTGGTACACGCCGCCTTACCTGTGCGACCTGGTGGATCTCTGCCCCGGGCCCGAGACCGATCCGGCCGCGATCGCCACCGTGCGCGACATGGTCAAGGCGATGGGCAAGGCGCCGGTGGTGTTCAAGCAGATGGTGCAGGGCTATGTCGCCAACCGCCTGCAGGCGGCGATGCAACTGGAGGTGTACCGGCTGCTGGACGAAGGCCTGGTCACGCCGCGCGACATCGACGATTCCGTGCTGCACGGGCTGGCGCTGCGCATCCCGATCCTGGGCATCATGGCGAAGGCCGACTTCACCGGCCTGTTGCTGATGCAGCAGGGCATGA
The DNA here is from genome assembly GCA_963721065.1 of uncultured Alphaproteobacteria bacterium. GTDB lineage: Bacteria > Pseudomonadota > Alphaproteobacteria > Acetobacterales > Acetobacteraceae > CAWBLP01. The sequence goes on along the minus strand of CAVRHO010000001.1, from coordinate 1,066,115 downwards.
AGAACCGCAGCTACACCCCGCCGGTGCCGCAAGGCCGCAGCGAGGTGCTGGACAGGCTGATCGCGGACGGCCGCACCGGGGTGATGGCCGGCAAGGGCTATTTCGACTGGGGTGACAGCAGCCCGGAGGAGTTGTTCCGCGAACGCGACCGCAAGCTGCTGGCGCTGAAGCAGGCGCTGCGCAAGATCGGACCTATGGAGGGGAAATGATCAGCTACGACCTGAAGGGCAAGACCGCGCTGGTAACCGGCGGCGCGTCGGGCATCGGTTTCGCCACCGCGCGGATGCTGGCGACGTTCGGCGCCACGGTGGCCATCAATCACCTGGCCGATGATGCCCGCGGCCCGGAAGCGGTGGAAAAGCTGAAGGCCGAGGGGTTCAAGGCGATCAGCGCCCCCGGCAGCGTCGGCGAGGCCGGCACCGCCGAACGCATGGTGCTGAAGGCGGTGGACGACCTGGGCCGGCTCGACCTGTTGTTCAACAACGCCGGCACGCCCGGCACGCGGCGGCGCATCAACCCGCCCGAGCTCGACATGATCACCGAAGAGCTCTGGTCGCTGCTGCTGGAAACCAATCTGCTGGGCGTGTTCCGCTGCAGCAAGGCGGCGGCGCCGGCGCTGAAGGCGGCACGCGGCGCGGTGGTGAACACCGCATCGATCGCCGGCCTGGGGCGCGCCGGGTCCAGCCTGGCCTACGGCGCCACCAAGGCGGGCGTGGTCAGCCTGACGCAGAACCTGGCGCGTGCCCTGGCGCCGGAGGTGCGGGTGAACGGCATCGCCCCGGGTGCGGTGGACAGTTCCTGGATGGTGGACTGGACCGCGGAGGAGCGGCAGCAGTCGATCGACCGCGCCTTGCTGAAGCGCCGCTGCCAGCCGGAGGATCTGGCGGAAGTGGTGGTGTTCCTGGGCTTCGGCGCGGCGATGGTCACCGGCCAGACGATCACCGTGGATGGCGGGCTGACGCTGTGATCGTCTGATACGAAACCACCTCCGGTTCCGACAGACGCTCGGCCGTCCAACCTGGGTGGCGGGCGAAGGCCGTTCAACCTGGGTGGCGGGCGAAGGCCGTCCAACCTGGGTGGCGGGCGAAGGCCGTCCAACCCGGGTGGCGGGCGAAGGCCCCTACGCGTTGAAACCGTGCGGACAAGCACCGTCCTCCCGAGTCATGGCCGGGCTTGACCCGGCCATCCGCCCCCGACAGGGCGTGTGCCGTTGCATTCCGGCCCGATCGTTCCGGGGTGGATGGCCGGGTCAGGCCCGGCCATGACATGAGGGACTGCTGCCGGCATGCATTTATTTGACGCGCATGCAGCGGCATTTGACGCGCATGCAGCGGCATTTGACGCGCATGCGGCGGCTCTGTCCCGCAAGCCGACGTCCGCGCGTGTTGCTCAAACACCGGACACCCCCCGGCCGGCGTCCCGGCCGGGGGACTCCCGGACTGGCTAGAACAGGACGCCGGTCTCGGCCAGGAAGATGGCCTGGTTGCGCCCTTTCAGATCGGCGCCGTAGCCCGACGGCACACCGGTATTGCTGACCTGGGTCAGGTGCAGGAAGCCCGCATTGCCACGAACGAACAGGTACTTGCCCCGCCAGGTCGGCGTGACCGAAAGACCGAACCCCTTCGCCCCCGGATTGAGGAACCAGTTGTTCGGGCCGTTGGAGCTGAAATACTCCACCCATCCGCCCAGCGACCAGGGCGACTTGCCGAACTTGTAGTTGGCGAACACCGCGGCGGCGAAGCTGCCGGACGACTCCGTCAGGCCCACGGATGGGGTTTTCCCCGCCCAGACATACTGCACCTCCGGCACGACTGTCAGATTGCCCGAGCTGAAGCTGTAGTACCCGCCCACCACCGACGAATTCACGAACGGGGCAGCACTGCTCGGCCCGTAACCGACATAGGAGTCGTTGAACGGCGTCGAGGCCGACCCATAGAAGTGCGCCCCCGCCCCGGTGGTACCCAGGTTGGTCGAACCGTAAAGCGACAGCGCATTGTTGTCGTTGAACGTGTAGGTGCCCAGCATCTGCACGTAGTTCCACACCTGGGTGTCGAACCCGTCGCCGAAGGTGATGCTGGCCGATACCGGCCCATAGGTGACGGTCGCGCTGACGCCGGTGCTCTGCAGGTTCTGCACCGCGAAAATGGCGGTGGTGAGAATGTTGGAGTTGTTCCAGTCAACATTCGACTCGTAGCCCTCGAGCGAGGGAAGGCGGCCGGCCGAGATGCTGAAATGCTCCGATGGCGCCAGGGTGATGTAGGCGGCAAAGACCGGGCCGGTGGCGTAGGTCGTGATCGACGGCGAGCCGGGCGCAAATCCCAGCGTGACGTTGTTGGTTGCCCCGACGATGATGTTGCCCTGCACCAGGCCATCGGATTTCTGCAGCCCGATCAGACCGTTCATGAACTCGACACCGGCGCTCTTGCTGGTGCCGAGCAGACCGTAGCTGGTGCTGGAACCGGCGCCGGTGGATGCCCAGAACAGGCCGTCGGCGCCACCGCTGAGCTGCAGCTCGCCCAGCGGGCCGCCATCGATCTTGATCGGCAGCGGCGGATCCATGGCATAGGCGGCCGGCACGATGGCCAGGGAGGCGAATGAGAGCGCGGTTCCGAAGCCCAAAGCAGCGCGCAACGCTCCCGATTTGAGTTTTATCCCTCGATTCATATCGAGTGCCTTTCGTTTCTTTTTAGACTCGTCCAGTGACACGTGAAACCCTGCCAGACACAGGTTCCGGCCGATCGGGGCGCCCGATCCGCGGGCGCCCCGGTGCGATTGGATTGTTTGTTAGAAGACCTGCTCGCCGTGCAGGACCAGGTCGAGGCCTTCGCGTTCCTCGTCCTCGTTGACCCGCAGTCCGACCAGCGCCTTGGTGATCATCAGCAGCACCAGCGTCATGACGGCGCTGTAGATCAGGGTGGAAAGCACGCCGATCGCCTGCAGCCCAAGCTGGTGGAGGCTGCCGGAGACGCCGCCCAGCGGGGCGAAGGCGAACACGCCGGTCAGCAACGCGCCGACGATGCCGCCGACACAGTGCACGCCGAAAGCGTCCAGGCTGTCGTCGTAGCCGAGCATGTGCTTCAGGCTGGTGGCCGACCAGAAGCAGATCACGCCGGCCGCGATGCCGATGATCACCGCCGGGCCTGGCAGCACGAAGCCGGATGCCGGGGTGATCGCCACCAGGCCGGCGACCGCGCCGGAGATCGCGCCGAGCACCGAGGGCTTGCCTTTGGCCGCCCATTCGGCGAACAGCCAGGCCAGGGCCGCGGCCGCGGTGGCAATCTGCGTCACCGCCATTGCCATGCCCGCCCGACCGTTGGAGCCGATGGCGGACCCGGCGTTGAAACCGAACCAGCCGACCCACAGCAGGGAGGCGCCGATCACGGCATAGGCCAGGTTATACGGCGCCATGTTGTCGTTGCCGTAGCCGACGCGCTTGCCCAGCACCAGGGCGCACATCAGGCCGGCGATGCCCGCATTGATGTGGACCACGGTGCCACCCGCGAAGTCCAGGACGCCGAGGTGGAAGATCCAGCCGTTCGGGTCCCACACCCAGTGGGCGACCGGCGAATAGACCAGCAGCGACCACAGCGTGATGAAGATGCACAGTGCGGAGAACTTCATGCGATCGGCGAAGGCACCTGCGATCAGCGCCGGCGTGATGATCGCGAAGGTCATCTGGAACATCATGAAGACGGATTTGGGGATGGTCAGCCCGGCGGCGCCGCCGGTGCCGGCGCCCAGGATGAAGCCGGTATCCGAGCCACTTGTGATGTTGTCGGCGATCCCGTGCAGCAGAAACCGGGACAGTCCGCCGACATAGGCACCGCCATTGGTGAAGGCCAGGCTGTAGCCGGCGACGAACCACACCAGCGTGACGATGCAGGTGATGGTGAAGGACTGCATCATGGTGGCGAGGATGTTCTTCTTGCGCACCATGCCGGCATAGAACAGGGCCAGGCCGGGCACCGTCATCAGCAGCACCAGCGCGGTGCTGGTCATCATCCAGGCGGTATCACCGGTATCGATCTTGGGTGGCGCCGCATCGGCGGCAAACGCGGGCGCTGCCGCCAGAAGCGCAGGCAACAGCGCAAGCATGCCCCAGCGCAGGGGGAGTTGTTTCATTCCTCTGGTATCCTTGCTGCGGGATTACAAAGCGGCGGTGTCGAGTTCGCCGGTGCGGATGCGCATGGCGCGTTCGATATCCAGCACGAAGATCTTGCCGTCGCCGATCTTGCCGGTATGCGCCGCCTTGGAGATCGCCTCGATCACCGAGTTCGGCGAGGTCGTCCGACACGACCACCTCGATCTTGATCTTCGGGAGGAAGCTCACGTGGTACTCCGCGCCGCGGTAGATCTCGGTCTGGCCCTTCTGCCGGCCGAATCCCTTCACTTCGGAGACGGTCAGCCCCTGCACGCCCAGTGGCGTGAGCGCCTCGCGGACGTCGTCGAGCTTGAACGGCTTGATGATGGCCATGATCAGTTTCATGTCGGCCTGTCCTGCAAAGTTACGTGCTGCATCGTGGTTCTCCCTGCTGGCTCCTCTCGACTGCCGGCGGGGCTTGGTGCGCCGGTCCTGCGGGATACCAATCAACAATCGTGCCAAGTCGGGAGAGCGCGGTTTTGTCAGAATTTGCAGCGAGCGCTCCGCATACACGACAGGCGGGCTTGCCCACTTCGTAGGCATGGAGGTCAAAATTGCTTCACATTTCCGGATCGATGTGCCGGCACGGCAGAACGACGTGCGCCGGCAAGCGGGGCGTTGGGGCGGCGCAATCGCGTCAACGGCAGCCCGTCGACCCCGTCAGATGCCGCGGTCATGCCAGCGTCGGCCGCCATTTGTCCGCATCACCGCGTCAGCATGCTGCGGTCACCTCGCCAGGGACGCCTGTGGGGGTTTGCAACCATCCGCCCGCTAGGCTTCGGGCAGAAACTCTCCTGAAAGTCAGTGGGAAGGAATCGCAGTGAACCATCGAATGCAGGACATGGCGCTTGGCGTCGCGCTGGGACTGGGCCTGCTGCTGCCCGTTCGAGGCCATGGCTGTCCCGGTGACGAACGCGTCGTTCGAGACACCCGGTCAAAGCAGCGGCTTCACCTATACGCCGTCCGGAAGCGGGTGGACCTTCGCCAGCCGAGCCGGAATCGCGGGCAGCGGCAGTCCCTGGTTTACCGCGCCACCGCCCGATGGCACTCAGGCCGCGTTCATTCAGACGGGCGATGCGAACCAGGGCACAGTCAGCCAGGTGCTCAGCGGCTTCACTGTTGGCCAAAGCTATGCGGTGAGCTTCTGGATTGCGCAGCGGCCCGGTTACACGGCCAATCCGATAACGGTAACGCTGGGCGGCACCAGCCTGGGAACCTATACCCCGACGTCCACCGACGTTCGTGAAGGTAACGACCTCCCCCATCGTGGCCGCATCGACCGACCTGGGCCTGATGTTTGCCGGCGCCGCGCAGGCGATCAGCCCCAACGATATCGATTCGGCGATCGATCTGGTCAGCGTGAATTCCGTCGCAGTCGATGAACCTGCGAGCATGGCACTTCTGCTTGGAGGATTTGTCGGCCTCTCCGCCTTACGGCGCCGGAGGCGCCAGGCACCGCACGTCGTGGCCGGGGCTGGGCCCCACGCGTTGGGATGACGGGCGTCGCGGCGGACGATTCCACCTGCCTCGTGGCGAGCGAAAGTCGCGCGGGCGCAAAATGCGTGCGTTGCAGCGCCACGCTTCCACGTCATGGCCGGGCCTGACCCGGCCATCTGCCCCGTCCAGGCGTGTTCCGTTGCATGCCGGCCCGATCGTTGCGGGGTAGATGGCCGGGTCAGGCCCGGCCATGACGTGAAAGAGTGGCCCTGCTCGCCAATCTTATCTATCGAGCGCTGCTCGCCAACTTTATCTACCGATGCCTGCTCGCCAATTTTACCTATCGATGCCTGCTCGCCCATCTTCGCGCGCATGGAGCAAAGGCCCGGCGTTTATGACTTCGTCACGCCACAAGCACCCGGTTGAACCGCCCAGACGTCGGCCGCGCCCATCGGGCAATGGGCGCGGCTTCGTGTGTCGTCAGATCGAGTAGTACATCTCGAACTCGACCGGATGCGGGGTGTGCTCGAAACGATACACCTCGCCCCACTTCAGTTCGATGTAGCTCTCCACCTGGTCCTTGCTGAACACGTCGCCGGCCAGCAGGAACTCGTGATCGGCTTCCAGCGCGGTGATCGCGTCACGCAGGCTGCCGCACACCGTCGGAATGCCCTTCAGCTCCTCCGGCGGCAGGTCGTACAGGTCCTTGTCCATCGGGTCGCCCGGATGGATCTTGTTGCGGATGCCGTCCAGGCCGGCCATCAGCATGGCGCTGAACGCCAGGTACGGGTTGGCGCCCGGATCGGGGAACCGCACCTCCACGCGCTTGGCCTTCGGGTTGGTCGCATACGGGATGCGGCAGGAGGCGGAGCGGTTGCGGGCGGAGTAGGCCAGCAGCACCGGCGCCTCGAAGCCCGGGATCAGGCGCTTGTAGCTGTTGGTCAGCGGGTTGGTGAAGGCGTTCAGCGCCTTGGCGTGCTTGATGATGCCGCCGATGTAGTACAGGCAGGCCTCGGACAGATCCGCGTAGCCGTTGCCCGCGAACAGCGGCTTGCCGCCCTTCCAGATCGACTGGTGCACGTGCATGCCGGACCCGTTGTCGCCGTAGATCGGCTTCGGCATGAAGGTCGCGGTCTTGCCGTAGCTGTGCGCGACGTTGTGGATGCAGTACTTATAGATCTGCAGCGCGTCGGCCATCTTCACCAGCGGGCCGAACTTCATGCCCAGCTCGTGCTGGCTCTGCGCCACCTCGTGGTGATGCTTTTCGATCATCACCCCCATTTCGCCCATGGTGGACAGCATCTCGGCGCGCAGATCGCTCTCGCTATCGACCGGCGGCACGGGGAAATAGCCGCCCTTCACCGTCGGGCGGTGGCCCATATTGCCTTCCGGATAGTCCTTCAGGCTGGCCTGCGGCCCTTCCTGGCTGTCCAACTGGTACATGCCGTAGTTGCCGCCGGTGCCGAACTTCACGCTGTCGAAGATGAAGAACTCGGCTTCCGGCCCGAAGAACGCGGTATCGCCGATCCCGGACGCCTTGAGATAGGCCTCGGCCCGCTTCGCCGTGGTGCGCGGGTCGCGGTTGTAGCCCTGGCCGGTGGACGGCTCCACAATGTCGCAGAACACGATCAGGCTGGGCTTGGCCGCGAACGGGTCCATCACCGCGCTCTCCGGATCGGGCATCAGGATCATGTCCGACTCGTTGATCGCCTTCCAGCCGGCGATCGAGGAGCCGTCGAACATGATTCCGTCGCGGAACGCGTCCTCATCCATGGTGGACACGTGCTGCGCGGTGTGCTGCCACTTGCCGCGCGGATCGGTGAAGCGGAGATCGACATACTCGACCGAATGCTCGGTCAGCATCTCCATCACCTTGGCAACGCCGCTGCTGCCGCCGTTTGCGGGCTTTCTCGCCATACCTGTAGTTCCCCGTCCTCAGTCCTGTTGCCGCACGGTTGGCGCCTTGGCCGGCCGCGGCAGATCGCGGGCCCGCACCGTGCGGGCCCTCATGGGTCGGCCCCTCTACTCGTTTCCGCCAGGGGCCGAAAGGCGGTTATATTGCCTCTCCGTTCGCTGCCTAGATCGCGTCCTCGCCCCGCTCGCCGGTACGGATACGAATCGCTTCCTCGACCGTGGAAATGAAGATCTTGCCGTCACCGATTCGTCCGGTCCGCGCGGCGGCCATGATCGCCTCCACCGCACGCTCGACCAGACTGTCCTCGCAGACCACTTCGATCTTCACCTTGGGCAGGAAGTCCACGACATACTCGGCGCCGCGATAGAGCTCGGTATGGCCCTTCTGGCGGCCGAAGCCCTTGGCTTCCAGCACCGTGATCCCCTGCAGCCCGACCTCGTGCAGGGCTTCCTTCACCTCGTCCAGTTTGAACGGCTTGATGATAGCCTCGATCTTCTTCATGCGCGTTCCACCCGGCAGCCCGGGCCTCCCTCAGCATTCGGCTGCCCCGGTTGCCAGAAGTGTCATTCGGCAGCAAGGCCAGTTTGCACGCCACGTGCCAAGCTGCAATGCGGCAGGATTCCGCGGGTTTGCCGCGGGTTTGCGCAGGCAGGCCGTGATCTGTTCGCATGCAGAATGCCTATGGATTGGGCAACCACCGCCTGCGCCCGGCAGCACCTCCGCCCGGCAGCACCTCCGCCCGGCAATTGATGCGGTGCGCGGCGCGACCCATACTGCGCCCCAAACCCAGGAAGGAGCGCGTCCCCCGGTGAAGCCCGCCAATTCCCTGCTGTCCGGCATCGGCACCACGATCTTCACCGTGATGTCGGCCCTGGCCACCGAGCACCAGTCGATCAACCTCGGCCAGGGCTTCCCGGATACCGACGGGCCCGAGGACGTGCTGCAGGCCGCCTGCGACGCGCTGCGGGACGGCCGCAACCAGTATCCGCCGATGCCCGGCCTGCCGGAACTGCGCCAGGCCGTCGCCGCCGCCAACCGCCGCTTCTACGGGCTGGACGTGGACTGGGCATCCGAGGTGGTGGTGACCTCCGGCGCCACCGAGGCGATCACCGCCTGCCTGATGGCGGTGCTGAACCCGGGCGACGAGGTGGTGCTGATCGAGCCGCTTTACGACACCTACCTGCCGGTGGTGCGCATGCTGGGCGCGGTGCCGAAGCTGGTGCGGCTGCAGCCGCCGGACTGGGCCCTGCCCCGCGCCGAACTGGCCGATGCGTTCGGGCCGAAGACCAAGGCGATCATGGTGAACTCGCCGATGAACCCCTGCGGCAAGGTGTTCACCCAGGACGAACTGGCGTTCCTGGCCGACCTGGTCCAGCGGCACGACGCCTATGCGATCTGCGACGAGGTGTATGAGCACCTGACCTTCGACGGCGCCCGCCACATCCCGCTGATGACCCTGCCGGGCATGCGCGAGCGGACCATGCGGATCGGCAGCGCGGGCAAGACCTTTTCCCTGACCGGCTGGAAGGTGGGCTACGTCACCGCGCCGGCCTCGCTGGCGGGCCACGTGGCCAAGGCGCACCAGAACCTGACCTTCACCACCGCGCCCAACCTGCAACGCGCCGTGGCGGTGGGGCTGGCGAAGGACGACGCCTATTTCGCCGGCCTGTCGCACGCCCTGCAGGAGAAGCGGGACCGGCTGGCCGCCGGCCTGGCCGGGTTGGGGCTGAAGGTGCTGCCGACCAGCGGCAGCTACTTCATCACCACCGACTTCCGCCCGCTGGGTTTCAACGGCGACGACGAGGCGTTCTGCCGCCACATCACCGAGGCGGCGAAGGTGACCGCCATCCCGGTTTCCGCGTTCTACGACGCACCGGACGCACCGCGGCACTACGCCCGCTTCGCCTTCTGCAAGCGGCCGGAGGTGCTGGACGAGGCCGTCGCGCGCCTGGCGCATCACTTCGGGGGGCGATAGGCCGGACCTACGGAGTGGCTGCCCCGGGCGGGTCGGCGATACGGAAGAGAATCGGCCCCTCGGGTTGCGGCACGTGCTCCAACCGGGAAACGCTGATGCAGAACCCGGCGCCGCGCACGAAGCTGTCACCTCCGGAAATCAGCGTTTCAACGCCGCCCGGCGCCGGATCGTTGCGCAGGGCATGCTCCAGCAGCACGTGCAGCAGCAGTGCCTTGTCACGGCAGGTGCCGGTGCCGAAGCGCACGGTTTCGTCCGGCATGGCGATCCGGTCCGGGTCCTCGAAGATCGACCCGGTGCCCGTGACCGTTGCCACGGCTTGCAGCGCATCCGCCGCAGTCCCGATGCGCGGCAACAGCGCGCCGACCTGGCTGCCGTAACGCGCCGCCTGGAGATACACCGACAGGTCGGACACATCGAGCGAGCGAAAGGCATACAGCGCACGCAGCGCCGTCACCTGCGCATCTTCGTGCGCGGCCCGGTGGATTCGCATGCCGGCCTCACGCGCGTCAGCGGCCGAAGCGGCCTCCTGCACAAGGCTCGTGGCGTCCGATCCGGCCTCGGGTCGCGCAGAGCGGCGCAGGGCCTGGTCGAGCTGCGCCGGGCGGAAGCCGAAGAACGCTTCGATCTGCGCCACGATGCCGTCGAGATGCGCCTGCGGCAGCGAGGTCTCGCCCGAGGCGAACAGAAAGCTGCCCGCCGCCGTGATGATCCGATCGAAATCGGGTAGCCGGTCGTCGAAGGCCATCTGGTGATCGCCGCCGTAGTCATCCGCCACAAGCCGCACCCAGTCGGACGACGCCAGCAGCACGTGCTTCGAATAGAACCACCAGCCCCCATCGCCGCCCGTCATGAACGCCGTAAAATGGCTTGGCCCGCCGAGAAACGCGAGCTGCCCCGCCGGCACCTTCCCCAGCGCCAGCACCAGGGCGGCAAAGATCGCGGCTTCGTCCAGGCAGCAGGTCAGCCCCAGGGGCTTGTGCTTGCGATGTTGCAGCAGGCGGCGGCAGGCCCATGCCTCGTCGATCGTGGCGTAGGAAAACGCGGGAAATTTCCCCTGCCCGAGCAGTTCGAGCGCCGCGTCGTCCTGTTTCAGTGTGCCGCGCCCGACGCGCCACTTGAACGCCGACGCGATGGAGCTGCGCGCGTATTCCACCGCCGCGGCGCCGTATCGCGCCTCCAGTCCGGCCAGGTCCAGAACGCCGTTCATGGCGGCGATGCGGCCCGGGGCCACGTGCTCGAAATGGTGGTCCAGAAGTTCCTGAACCTGCGGCAACGTGTTCCCGGGCGCATGCAGCATCCGCTCACGCAGGTGCCACAATCGCGGCGACATCAGGTTGGCCAGCACGAGCGTGAAGACGAGTTCCGGGCCGGCGACGACGTCGAACAGGGTCGGTGCCACGGCGCGGTCCAGGTGGCAATCGCTCATCCGTCCTCCTCCACCGGTTGCGGCGGGCTTCGCAGCCACAGCGTGGGAAGCAAGGCCACCGCGGTGATTGCAGCGCCACACCAGAAGATGTCCTGGAAGGCGGTCTGCATGTCGGCGAGAGTTGTCCCCTCCGCGGTGGCAGCCTGCCGCACATGGAGGGCATCGGGGAAAATCTGCGAAAAGATCGTTTCAAACAGAACGACGCCGAGCAGTTGGGCGAAGACGCGGATTGTTGCCTGCAGACTGGAGGCGGACGGCGCCAGGGTCCCGGGGATGCCGGCCATGCTGAGTTGGATCAGGGTGGGATAGTACAGGCCAATGCCGCAGCCGATGAGGACCAGTGCCACGATCGGGAGCGAGAGCGGCGCGGCGTGACCGACCAGCGCCAGCATGGCAATGCCCAGCGCCGTGACGGCGATGCCGGCGGAGCAGAGCGTGCGGCGGCTGGTTTGCGCCAGGCAAAGTCCGGCGAGTGTGGACACGATAATCGTGGCGACCGGCTGGACCATCAGGATGCTGCCCACGGCATCGGTCCCGGCCTTGCGAAGCCATTCCAGGTAGAATGGCAGCAGGAACACATTGCCGCCGAACACCACCAGCAACGGGAAGAACACGACCGCGGCGGTGGTGAAGTTCCCCGGTGCGAACAGGCGCCGGTCGATCAGCGGACGGTCCGTCCGGCGTTCCATTCCTGCGAGCAGGAACAGGGCGGCGCCGGAAGCAACGAACAGAGCGAGGATCCGCGGTGACAGCCACCCCCACTCCTGCCCCTGGTTCAGCGCCAGCAGCAGAAGCAGCAGCCCTGCGAATGCCAGGCCGGCCGCGATGCGGCTGGGCATCGGCGCGCTGTCGGCGGGCCGGCGCGCGCGGGGGCCGGTGATCTCCGGCGCAGCCCGGCGCAAGGATACGATTGCGACGAGGCTTGTGCACAGGCTGAACAGGAAGATCGATTCCCAGCCGAACAGCGCGGTGAGTTGCGCGCCGACGGCCGGCCCGGCGCACAGGCCGGCGGTCGGGCCGGTGGAAAAGATCGCGAAGGCGCGGGACTGGTCGTGTTCCGGCAGCATGGTGCGGATGATGGCCGGGCCGATGACGAACATGCCCGCAGCGCCGATCCCCTGCAGTGCGCGCATCGCAACCAGGAACCACAGGTCGAACGCCAGCGCGCTGGCCAGTGAGGCGGCCGCGAACAACGCCAGCCCGTAGAACAGCGCGCGCGCATAGCCGACGCGCTGGATCAGCGGCCCGGTCAGCAGCATCAGCGCGACCATGACCAGCATGTAGGCGAGCGCGATCCAGGAAACCGTGGAGGTGCCGACGCCGAATTCACCCGCCAGCGTGGGCAGGGCGACGTTCACCGCGGTGTAGTCGAAGCTCACCAGGAACGCCGCGAGCCATATGGCGCCGAACAAGCATGTCTGGCGGCTGACCGCGAGGCCTGTCAGTTGCCGGACCCCCTGCATCGGTTCCTTGCGCCTCTGCCCTGGGGGACGGCACGGTGGCGCTACGGGATGCGCCGCACAGCCCAGCCGTTCCTCGTCGCCTCCCCCTGTCACGACGTGGAACAGCCGCTCGGTACGTCACGCTGTTGACTGGCGTTCCGCCGGAAGCGGTCCGCCAGGTTGTCAATGCCCTCCGACGCTGGGAAAGGCGCCGCCATGGTAGCACTGCCGGTCGCTCGCACCGCAAGAGCAGTGTCGTTCCCGGATGGACGTGAAAACTGGGCGGACCGACGTGGAGACAGGGCGGACCGACGTGGAGACAGGCCGGACGGACGTGGAGACAGGCCGGACGGACGTGGAGACAGGGCGGGCAGGCGCGCGCCCTCCCGGTCATGGCCGGACTTGATCCGGCCATCCACCCCCGTCCAGGCGTGTGCCGTTGCATGCCGACCCGATCGTTCCGGTGTCGATGGCCGGGTCAAGCCCGGCCATGACGTGAAGGACTGAGGCGACATGAAGGATTGCGGCGACGTGAAGGACTGAGGCGACGTGAAGGACTGCGGCGACGTGATGGACTGAGGCCGACGTGAGGAACCGAGGCCGACGTGAAGGACTGAGACCGAGGTGAAAAACTGAGGCCGGCGTGCGCACCCTACGCGTATGGGACCGGCGTCGATCGCTCACGCCGTGTGTTTCAGCCGGCGAACTGCCGTTCGATCTGCGCGGACAGGCGGCCGTAGACGCGGCGTGCGTTGCCCTCGTAGATCTGCTGCCGAGCCTCCGCCGACACCGGTAGCTGCTCGATATAACGCTTGGTGTCGTCGTAGTGGTGGCCGCTTTCCGGATCGATGCCACGCACCGCGCCGATCATCTCCGAGGCGAACAGGATGTTCTCCGCCGGGATTACCTTGGCCAGCAGTTCCTGGCCGGGCAGGTGATACACGCAGGTATCGAAGAACACGTTGCGCAGCAGCAATTCGCCCAGCGGCGGCCGCTTCATGTCCTGCGCGATGCCGCGGAACCGGCCCCAGTGATACGGCACCGCCCCGCCGCCATGCGGGATGATGAACCTCAGCGTAGGAAAGTCCTTGAACAGATCCGATGTCAGTACCTGCATGAATGCCGCGGTGTCGCCGTTCAGGTAATGCGAGCCGGTGGTGTGGAACGCCGGATTGCACGCCTGGCTGACATGGATCATCGCCGGCACGTCCAGCTCCACCATCTTCTCATACAGCGGATACCAGTAGCGATCGCTCAGCGGCGGATCGGTCCAGTAGCCGCCGGACGGATCCGGATTCAGATTGCACCCCACGAACCCATACTGCTGCACGCACTTCTCCAGCTCGGCGATGCAGTTGCGCGGCGACACGCCGGGGCTCTGCGGCAACATGCACACGCCGATGAAGTTGCGCGGAAACTGTGTGCAGACGCGATGGATCAGCTCGTTGCAGGCAGCGGCCCAGGCTTCGCTGGTGCCGGCGTCGCCCAAATGGTGACTCATGCCGGCGGCGCGCGGGGAGAAGATGGTCAGGTCGGTGCCACGCTCCCGCTGCAGCTTGAGCTGCCCGCCCTCGATGCTGGCGCGGATCTCCTCGTCACTGATCGTCGGGCGTGGCGGCGCGGCACGGCCTTCCTTGTGGGCCGCGATCTGTTCCGTGCGCCACGCCTCATGCTGACGTGGCGAAGTGGTGTAGTGGCCGTGACAATCGATAATCATCGCCTGCTCCCCGGACGTTGCTTCCTGTGCGCGGCGCGGAGCCTAGCCCGTGCCGGGGCCGGTGCGAAGGCGAACCCGCCCGATTGCCCTGCGCGTTCGCCCCGCGCACACTGGCGCCCCACCAAACGGGAGGAGGGATCCATGCTGCACGAACTGCGCATCTATGAGTGCGTGCCGGGCCGGTTGCCGGACCTGCTGAAGCGCTTCGACACCATCACGCTGGGGCTGTGGGAAAAGCACGGCATCAAGCAGGCCGGGTTCTGGACTACGGTGATCGGCGAGTCCAACCAGACTCTGTACTACATGCTGGAATGGAAGTCGCTGGCCGACCGCGAGCAGAAGTGGAACGCCTTCGCCGCCGACCCCGAATGGCAGAAGGCGCGCGCACAGACCGAGGCGAATGGCGCGATCGTTGCCAACGTCAAGAACTTCATCCTGGCACCGACGTCGTTCTCGTCGGTGAAGTAGCACTCCGCCTCTCCTGCCGCCGACGCTTCATTACTCTGTCCGCGGCAGGAGAACGTGACGCCGATCCGTCGATCGGGAGCTGCCGGATGCCGGCTTACCGGCACTTACAGTGCATGTTTTGCTGAACAGCAAATTGACCTAGGCTTCCCGGGCAAAAAAGAAAAACCGGGAGGTTACCGATGCTCCGACGACGCGCATTGCTCACGGCCGTGGCCGCGGCTCCGTTCGTGCCGGCCGCCCCTGCCATTGTCCGCGCCGCCGAAACGCCAGGCGTGACCGACACGGAAATCCGGATCGGCAGCATGGCCGCCTACAGCGGCCCGGCATCGGCCTATGGTGCGATCGGACGCGCCCACACCGCCACTTTCCGCTGGCTGAACGACCAGGGCGGTGTCGGCGGGCGCAAGGTGAATTTTCTCTCCTACGACGACGGCTACAGCCCGCCCAAGGCGGTGGAGCAGGTGCGCCGGCTGATCGAGCAGGACAAGGTCGCCTGCCTGTCCAACACGCTGGGAACACCGTCCAACTCGGCGATCGTGCGCTACGTCAACAAGAAGAAGGTGCCGCAACTGTTCGTGGGCAGCGGCGCCGACAAGTGGGGCAACTACAAGGAGCATCCCTGGACCATCGGCTGGCAGCCCAGCTACCGTATCGAATCGTCGATCTACGCGCAGTACATCCTGAAGGCGAAGCCGGATGCGAAGATCGCGATCCTCTACCAGAACGACGATTTCGGAAAAGACTACCTGGCCGGCGTCAAGGAGGTGCTGAAGGACCGGTTTTCCCAGGTGGTGACGGCGTCCTTCGAGGTGACGGACGCCACCATCGACAGCCAGGTGATCGGCCTGCAGGCGACCGGCGCCACCGCCCTGATCAGCGCCGCCACGCCGAAATTCGCCGCCCAGATCATCCGCAAGGTGGCGGACATGGGGTGGAAGCCACTGCATCTGCTGACCAACGTATCCACCTCGGTCGGCGCGGTGATGGAACCGGCGGGCGTCGAGCGCGGCATCGGCATCATCAGCTCGGCCTACCTGAAGGACCCCACCGACCCGCAATGGAAGAACGATCCGGGCCTGCAGCACTGGCGCGACATCATGGCGAAATACCTGCCGGAGGGCGACATTTCGGATGCGTTCTACGTGTACGGCTACGCCGCGACGATGACCACGATCCACGTGCTGCGCGCGTGCGGGACGGATTTCTCGCGGGAGAACCTGATGCGCCAGGCGACCAGCATGAAGGATGTGGAACTCGGCGCGTTGCTGCCCGGTATCCGTATGAACACCAGCCCCACCAACTATCACCCGATCACCCAGATGCAGTTGATGCGCTGGACGGGCAAGACCTGGGAGCGGTTCGGAAACGTGCAGGGGGCCGCGGCCTGAGCCCCGGGGGGCGGGCGATGCGATGACGGCGGACCGGGCGGGCGGGCGGGCGGACCATGTGCGGCCCGCCCGGACACACATTGAACGTACATCTTTTCGTGCCCGTCCGGACCGTCATACGACCGACGCTTGCAGACTCCCCCCCACCTGCCTATGAGGAGCCGCCAAGGTTGCGGAAAGGCCCACCGCCCCATGGCTCTCGACATTCCCCAGTCCCCCGCCCCCAGCGCTGAAGACAGCGCCGGGCGATCCGCCGTACCCCAGATCCTGGAAGCCTACGCCTTCGACGACGTTCTGCTGGTGCCCGGCTATTCCCAGGTGCTGCCGTCATCCACGGATACCAGCACTCGCCTGACGCGCGGCATCAGCCTGCGGATTCCCATCATCTCGGCCGCCATGGACACCGTGACCGAGGGTGACATGGCCATCGCCATGGCCCAGCACGGCGGCATGGGGGTGATCCACAAGAACCTCTCGCCCGAGGAGCAGGCCGCCCAGGTCCGCCGGGTGAAGAAGTTCGAGTCCGGTATGGTGGTGAACCCGCTCACCATCCACCCGGACCAGACCCTGGCCGATGTCCGGACGCTGATGACCACGCACCGGATCAGCGGCATTCCGGTGGTGGAACGCGACTCCCGCCGCCTGGTGGGCATCGTCACCAACCGCGACGTCCGCTTCGCCTCCGATCCGAACCTGCGCGTCTATGAGCTGATGACGCGGGAGAACCTGGTCACCGTCACCGCGGACGTGACGGCCGAACAGGCCCGCCGCCTGCTGCACCGCCACCGCATCGAGAAGCTGCTGGTGGTGGACGACGCCTATCGCTGCGTCGGCCTGATCACCGTCAAGGACATGGACAAGGCCGAAACCCACCCGCTGGCCAACAAGGACGAGCTTGGCCGCCTGCGGGTCGCCGCGGCCACCGGCGTGGGGCCGGACGGCCAGATCCGCGCCCGCGCGCTGATCGAGGCCGATGTGGACGTGATCGTGGTGGACACCGCGCACGGCCATTCCCGCGGCGTGCTGGACGCGGTGGCGGCGATCAAGAAGGAGTCCAACGCCGTCCAGGTGATCGCCGGCAACATCGCCACCCCCGAGGGCGCACTGGCGCTGATCGAGGCCGGCGCCGATGCGGTGAAGATCGGCATCGGTCCGGGCAGCATCTGCACCACCCGCGTGGTGGCCGGCGTCGGCGTGCCGCAGTTCACCGCGGTGCTGGAATGCGCCGCCGCCTGCCGCGAACAGGGCGTACCGGCCATCGCCGATGGCGGCATGCGCACCTCCGGCGACATCGTGAAGGCGCTGGCGGCCGGGGCGGACGCGGTGATGATCGGCAGCCTGCTGGCCGGCACCGATGAGGCGCCGGGCGAGGTGTTCCTCTACCAGGGCCGCTCCTACAAGTCGTACCGCGGCATGGGCAGCATCGGCGCCATGGCCCGCGGGTCGGCCGACCGCTACTTCCAGCAGGACATCAAGGACCAGCTCAAGCTGGTGCCGGAGGGCGTGGAAGGCATGGTCCCCTACAAGGGGCCGGTCGCCCAGGCGGTGCACCAGTTGGTGGGCGGCGTGCGTGCCGGCATGGGCTACACCGGCAGCCACAGCCTGGACGAGCTGAAGCGCAACGCCAAATTCCGCCGGGTGACCAATGCCGGCCTGCGGGAAAGCCATGTGCACGACGTTTCGGTGACCCGCGAGGCACCGAACTACCGGGGGGGCTGAGCGATGGCCCGGGTCCAGGCTGCGATCTTCGATGCGTACGGCACGCTGCTCGACGTGCATGCGGCGATGCAGGCGCATGCCGAGCGGATCGGCGAGGGATGGCAGGCGGTCAGCGCCGACTGGCGGCAGAGGCAGATCGAGTACACCTGGGTGCGCTCCCTGGCCGGCAATGCGCATCACCGCGACTTCTGGCGCCTGACCGAGGAGGCGCTGGCCTGGGCGGCGGCGAAGCACGGCATCACCGACGCGTCGCTGCTGGCCGAGGTGTTGCAGGCCTATCGCCAGCTCACCGTCTATCCCGAGGCGAAGCCGATGCTGGAGCGGCTGCGGGCGATGGGAATCGCCCGCGCCATCCTGTCCAACGGCGAGCCCGGCATGCTGGCCGATGGCGTGCGGTCTGCCGGGATCGGCGACCTGCTGGACGACGTGCTGAGCGCGGAATCCGCCGGCGTGTTCAAGCCGGACTCCCGGGTGTACCGGCTGGCCACCGACCGGTTCGGGCTGGAACCCGGACAGATGGCATTCGTGTCGTCCAATCCGTGGGATGCGTTCGGCGCCAGCACGTTCGGATTCCGGGTGTTCTGGGTGAACCGCCACCGCCAGCCGGCGGAATACGACCTGCACCGGCGCGCCACCGAACTGCCCGACCTGTCCGCTCTGCCGGAGCGCCTGGCGGAATAGACCGGTCGCGCTCCGCATCCTATATCCCGGGAATGTCCGTACCCGAGACCCAGGTCGCTGAGGATCTTGAGTTGCTGATCGACCTGCCCGCGTGACCCCCGCCGCCCGTATCGCCGCCACCATCGAGCTGCTGGACCTCGTGCTTCCCGGCAGCCGTCCCGCCGACGCGGTGGCCAATGCATTCTTCCGCGCCCGCCGCTTCATCGGTTCCGGCGACCGGCGCGCGGTGTCCAACCGGGTCTGGCAGGTGCTGCGGACCCGCCGGCGGCTGGGGTGGTGGCTGGACCGCGCCGGCCCGTCCGCGCCGACGGCCCGCCTGCTGGTCGGCGCCAGCCTGCTGCTGGAGGGCTGGACCCTGGCCGGGCTGCACGAGAGCTTCGCCGGCGGCCGGTTCGGCCCGCCGCCGCTCGCCCCAGCCGAACTGCACGCGCTGCAGCCGCTGGAAGGCCAGGCACTGGATGCTCCGGCGATGCCGGAGGCGGTGCGGCTGGAACTCCCCGACTGGCTGCTGCCCAGCCTGCGCACCCGCTTCGGCCCCGAGCTGGAACGTGAACTGGCCGCGCTGGGCGAACCGGCGCCGCTGGACCTGCGGGTGAACCTGCTGAAGGGCACGCGGGAGGAAGCCCGCGCCGCCCTCGCCGCGGAAGGCTGGCAGGCGGAGCCCACCCCACTGTCGCCCTGGGGCCTGCGCATCGCCGGCCGCCGCCCGGTGACCACCGGCCCGGCCTTCCAGTCCGGCCTGGTGGAAATCCAGGACGAGGGCAGCCAGCTCGTCGCCGCCCTGGTCGGCGCGGCCCCCGGCCTGCGCGTGGCCGACTGGTGCGCCGGCGCCGGCGGCAAGACGCTGGCCCTGGCGATGCTGATGCAGAATCGCGGCCAGTTGCTGGCCTGCGACGTCTCCGCCCCGCGGCTGGACGGGGCGGTCCGCCGCCTGCGTCGCGCTGGCGTGCACAACGTGGAGCGCCACCTGTTCGCGCCCGGCGACAAATGGGCCAAGCGCCGCGCCCGCAGCTTCGACCGCGTGCTGGTGGACGCGCCCTGCACCGGCACGGGCACCTGGCGGCGCAACCCGGACGCAAGGCTGCGTCTGTCAGAATCCGACCTGCGGGAGCTGCTGCCGAAGCAGGCCACGATCCTGGACGTTGCGCAGGCGGTGGTTCGCGTCGGCGGGCGTTTGGTTTACGCTACCTGCTCGCTGCTCCCTGAAGAAGACGAGACCCAGGTGACCGCCTTCCTGACCCGCCATCCGGAGTTCCGCCTGATCCCGCCATCCCAGGCCTGGGACGGCGACCACCCTTTGCCGGTGACCGGCGATTACCTGGCCCTGACCCCGGCACGGCACGGCACCGACGGGTTCTTTGCCGCCGTGCTGGAGCGCGTGTCCTGATCAGCATCCGACGCGCCCGCCCGGCCGACGCGATCGCCATTGCCGCGGTGCATGTCGCGGTCTGGCGCAGCACCTATCCCGGAATCCTGCCGGACGGCTTCCTCGCCCGGATGTCGGTGCCGCGCCAGGCCGCTTACTACGAGGCCGCCATCCGCTCCGGCGCCGGCGTGTTCGTCGCCAGCGCCAGCGGAACCGACGCACCGCCGGGCAGCGGCGCCCGCGTGATCGGCTTCGCCACGGCGGGCCGGGCGCGGGCGGGCAGCGAGATCGGCGGACAGCGCCTGGCGGAGGGGGAGGTCGAAACCCTGTACGTGCTCGACGATTTTCGCGAGCGCGGCGTCGGCCGCCGTCTGCTGCGCGCCGCGGCCGCCCATCTGGCGGAAGCCGGGTGCCGGTCGGTGTTCCTGTGGGTGCTGCGGGACAATCCCAGTCGCTGGTTCTATTCCCGCCTGGGCGGCCGGCCGGTGGCGGAAGCCGCCACGCGCGTCGGTGGCCAGTCGGTCATCCAGACGGCCTTCGTCTGGGACCCGATCGAGAAGCTGCTGGCGGCCTCGCCGCAAAAGTCGTAACGCCGCCGCCCGTCCCGTCGTCCGGCGCCGCCTATCCCGTCGTCCGGCGCCGCCCATCCCGTCACCCGGCGCCGCCTATCCCGTTACCCGGCGCCCCCAGTCCCGTCCTCCGGCGCCCCCATCCCGCCTTCCGGGGAGGGCGAACCTGCGTCATCGCGCGGGCACGGGAGGCCGGACAGATTTGCCTCCGGCCATCCCCTTGGACTATGCGGATTGCTGCGACGCAACAACCAAGGGGTCCCTGATGCCGCTAAGCCCGCCCGAGGCGCGCGAGAAACTGCATACGCGCTCGATCGAGATCAACGGCTACCGCCGCACCGACGGGCTGTACGACATCGAGGCCCACCTGACCGACACCAAGACCTTCGGCCAATCCAACTACGATCGTGGCACCATCGCCGCCGGCGAGCCGATCCACGACATGTGGGTCCGCATGACGGTGGACGAGACCATGCACATCGTCGGCTGCGAGGCGGTCAGCGACCATACGCCCTACGTCATGTGTCCCACCGCCGCGCCGAACTTCTCCCGCCTGGTCGGGCTGCGCATCAAGGCCGGGTTCCTGCGGGAGGCGAACCACCGCGTCGGCGGCACGGCCGGCTGCACGCATCTGCGCGAACTGCTGCAACAGATCGCCACCACCGCCTTCCAGACCATCAACCCGGCGCGCGTCCGGCGGGAGATGCAGGCCGAGGGCGCCGCGGACAAGCCGGGCAGCGACAACACCGACGCCCGGATTACCGAAAAGATGGGCGGCGCGCCGAAGATCCTGAACACCTGCCTGGCCTATGCCGATAACGGCCCGCTGGTGAAGCGCCGCTGGCCCCACCTCTACACCGGCACCGACCGCGAACCGGACGCCGCCGACCGCGAGCCGGACGCCGCCGCCGCGGAATAGCCGGAAGCCGCGGCCCCGTCGTCGCGCGCGGTGCCGGTTCCCCGCCCGCCGCGGCCCCGTCGTCGTGCGCGGTGCCGGTTTCCCGCCCGCCGCCGCCCCATCGTCGCGCGCAGTGCCGGTTCCCCGCCCGCCGGGACTGCGCCATGCTGTGCGCCCACAGGAGAGCGCCCATGTCCACCAAACTCGGCTACCTGCTGCCCACGCGGGAGCAGATCATGGAAGGCAAGCCGCAGGCCGCCCCGTTGCTGGACCTTGCCGCGCGCGCGGAGTCCCTGGGGTTCGATTCCGTGTGGGTGGGTGATTCGCTGCTCGCCCGCCCGCGGCATGAGCCGCTGGCCCTGCTGGCCGGCGTCGCCGGCCGTGTGCCGCGCTTGGAACTGGGCACGGCGGTGCTGCTGTCGCCGCTGCGCAATCCCGTGCTGCTGGCCCACCAGGTCGCCACGCTGGACCAGGTGTCCGAAGGGCGGCTGATCCTGGGCGTGGGCTTCGCCGCCGATCGTCCGAACATCCGCGCCGAATTCGCCGCCGCCGGCGTGCCGTTCGAGAAGCGCATCGGCCGCATGATCGAAGGCCTGCGCCTGTGCCGAGCGCTGTGGAGCGGGCAGGCGGTGAACTGGGACGGGCGCTGGACCGTCACCGGCGGCGTGATGGCACCCACCCCGCATCGCCCGGGCGGCCCGCCGGTGTGGATCGGCGGCAACCTGCCGGCCAGCCTGAAGCGCGCCGGCACGTGGTTCGACGGCTGGTTCCCGATCGCGCCGGACGCCCCCACCTTCGCCAGGCAGTGGGAGCAGGTGCAGGAGATCGCCCGCGATGTCGGCCGCGACCCGACGCGGATGACCGGCGCCATGTACCTGACCGTCGCCCTGGATGACGATGCCGACCGTGCCGAGGCGCGACTCAACGCCTTCCTGGAAAGCTATTACGACCAGCCGGCGCCGGTGCTGCGCCGGCGCCAGGCGTGCTACGCCGGCCCGGCCGGCGGCCTGGGCGAATGGCTGAACGGCTACGTGCAGGCTGGCGCCGGCCACCTGGTGCTGCGCTTCGCCGGCGAGCACGAACAGCAGATGGACGCGGTCGCCCGCGTGCGCGCCTCGCTGGGCTGGTAGCCGAACCCCGCACGTCGATAGCCGGCAGTCGCCCGCGTGGGCGCCTCGCGGGGATGGTAGCCACCCCCGCGCGTTGGCAGCCGGCGGACGCCCGGCTACGCTCCCCGCAAACAGGGCGAGGGAGCGGAACCATGCGTGACCTTCACAGTCTGCCGCGCCGGGCGGGGCGGCCCTGATGCACCGGCACCTGCACCTGAACCTGTTCATCCACGGGCGCGGCCATCATGAAGCGGCGTGGCGTCATCCCGCCGCGTCGCCGCTGCCGCTGACCGACATCCGCTACTACACCGACCTGGCGCGCAAGGCCGAAGCCGGGTGCTTCGATTCCGTCTTCCTGGCCGACACGCTGGCGGTGGGCGACGACGTCGCCCGCGCGCCGCGCACCTGGCTGGAACCGGTCACCGTGCTGGCGGCGCTGTCCGGCGTCACCAGCCGCATCGGCCTGATCGCCACCTGCTCCACCACCTATACCGAGCCGTTCAACCTGGCGCGGCAGTTCGCCTCGCTGGACCACATGTCGCGCGGACGGGTGGGCTGGAACATCGTCACCACCTGGCTGGCCACCGCCTCCGGCAATTACGGCCGGGCGGCGCCGCTGAGCCATGCGGAACGCTACGAACGCGCCGAAGAATACATGGGCGTGGTGAAGGCACTGTGGGACAGTTGGTCGGACGACGCGGTGCTGGATGACCGCGCCGACGGCCTGTATGCGCGCCCGGGCAGCATTCGTCCGATCAATCACGCCGGCCCGCATTACCAGGTCACCGGACCGCTGAACATTCCGCGCGGCCCGCAGGGGCGGCCGGTGTTCGTGCAGGCCGGTTCCTCCGACACCGGCCGGCGCTTCGCCGCGCGTCATGCCGAGGCGGTGTTCACCGCGCAGATGGAAAAGGCCACCGCCCGCGACTTCTACGCCGACCTGAAGCGGCAGGCCGCGGAGGAGGGCCGTGACCCGGCGCAGGTGCTGATCCTGCCCGGCCTCAGCCCGGTGATCGGCGCCACCGAGGCCGAGGCGCAGCGTATCGCCCGGGACCTGAACGACCTGAGCGACCCGGAAGTGGGCCGCAAGCGCCTGTCCGGCCGGTTCGGTGGCCACGACTTTTCCCACCTGCCGCTCGACAAGCCTCTGTCGCCCGAGGACTTCCCGCCCCCCGGCGCGGTGGAGGCCGCCCGCAGCCGCACCGAAGTCATCGTCGGCCTGGTCCGCCGGGAAAAACCCACGCTGCGCCAGTTGCTCGGCTACCTGGCCGGCGCGCGCGGCCACTTCGTCACCGCCGGCACACCGGAGCAGATCGCCGACCTGATCGCGGACTGGTTCCACGACGGCGCGGCCGATGGGTTCAACCTGATGCCGCCGGTGCTGCCGGCGATGCTGGAGGTGTTCATCGCCGAAGTCGTGCCGCTGCTGCAGCGCCGCGGGTTGTTCCGCACGGACTACGCGGGCGAGACGCTGCGGGACCATTACGGGCTGGCGCGACCGGACCTGCGGTTCTGATACCTGCCAGGCACCCCAGGTCGGATTGACGAAAAACCGTATAATTTCAGCCGTAACCCGGCGCTCCATGCTTTCCCGCAACGCAGGTCCGTACACCGCAATGCCTTCAGAAGGTCGGCGGCCACGTGCGCCGGTTGTCGCAACCGGGCCGGGTGGGATCGGGTGAACCGATGCCGGGCCGATGTTATACCAGCCCGCGAAATCACTGACTCTCGAGCGCTGGCCCAATCGTCGTGGGTGGCGGGCGCAGGCCCGCCACCCACGACTTTACTGATGGCAACAGCTAAAGCCGTGGATGGCCGGCCTGCGCCGGCCATGACGCTGAATGCCCGCCCATGTGTCAAACGATATGCGGACTGGTATTATATGCCCGCGGGATGAGTGTTTGTCGGCTACGCGCCGCCAGCGGACGCAAGGAAAGATGTAATACCAATACTTATATTCGGGATCAGGATTTCTTTACTTTACTTGGACTGACCATCCCGAGATGTTCGGAAAAAATAAACGCGACAAGCGCTTCGGTGATAGAGCCCCTTCATGCGTGAATCGCGGGGTCCGGGCAAGGCGCTCTTGCGCCACGACGTTCCGTAAACAAGCCGATCCTGAAAATGCCGAAGAACAATGGGAGGAAGCGGATATGGAATTCGGAATTGCACTGCCCACGCCCTCGGATGCCTGGAAGACAGTCAAGCGGGCCGAGGATGCCGGGTTCAGCACAGCGTGGTTCTACGACACACAGGTTCTGAGCGCGGACATATTCGTCGCCATGGGCGCCGCCGCCGTGAAGACCAAACGAATCCGGCTTGGCACCGGTGTGCTGATTCCATCCAATCGAATCGAACCAGTCGCAGCCAACGGACTCGCAACACTGAACGCGCTGGCACCCGGCCGGATCAGTGCCGGCTTCGGAACGGGCTATACGGCGCGGCGCAGCATGGGGCTGGGGCCGTGCCCGGTCAGCGCGATGGAAGAATACATCCGCGCAGTGATGATGCTTCTGCATGGAGAAACAGCGGAGTTGCGCTTCGAAGGCAGGACACGGAAGGTCGGATTCCTCAACCCCGAAGCGAAAATGATAAACATTGTCGACGAGATACCGGTATTCGTCTCCGCCCTGGGCCCGAAGACCCGCCGCATGACGGCGGCGCTGAACGCGCACTGGATCAACATCAATTTCACCGAGGACTTCTCGGCCGCAGTCGCAAAGAGAATGGAGGCGCAGTACCGCGAAGCCGGAAGAGATCCGTCAACCAGGAAGAAGACGATCTTCGCTTTTGGATCCGTGCTCAAGGACGGCGAAGCCTACGACAGCCCGCGCGTCAAGGCCGAATCCGGACCGGTGTCCATGATGGCGCTGCACAACGCAATGGAAGCGGAGAGTTACGGCAGCCTGTTGGGGGAGTTCGCGTCCGCCGGCGAGGCCGATCCGGGGCTTGAATCGCTCCTGAAGGAATATCGCGCCGTCTATGAATCCTACACACCATCCGACGCACGATACCTCACGCTGCACAAAGGGCATCTGATGTTCGTACACCCTGACGAAGATCGCTTTGCGACGGCCGGACTGATCCGCGCCACGACCACCAGCGGCACGCTACCGGAATTAAGAGACCGGATCTGGCGCCTGAAGGAGGCCGGCTACGATGAAGTGGTGATTCAGGTCACACCCGGCCATGAGACGATGATAGACGACTGGGCAAGGGTGTTCGAAAAGGTGTGAGCCCGGGGCAGTGCACCGCTTCGTCCTGGACCGGGCAGTTCGTTTCATACCCGGTATGCGGTTTCCTGCGGACCGAAAACCTGCCAAAGCGAAGACCTGCGTTGGCACTGCACATCGGGACGGTCTGGCCAGGTCTGGCGGTGTACTGCGACCCGATCGGGCTGAAACTTTGGCCGCGAACCTGACGCGGCCTCGGTCGGCGGGGCGGCGTCCGTCCCGCGGCAGGGTGCCAGCAGCCGCGGTCTCGAGACGCGCGTCCGGTCGAAGGTTGGACTGGGCGGCGGGCATCACCCAATCATCCGTCCCGCCCTGCCACGCGCCGTGACCGCCGCTTGCGGCTTGCCCAGCACCGTCCTGGTGTGCACAGACTGCCCGACCTGACCGGAAAGGACGTTGCATGAAGGGTGTGTTCCTCGACGCCGTGGATGATCTCGCGGCGGTGTTCACGCGTGTGGTGCGGCCCACCGACCCGCCAGTGAAGGTGTTCGAGCGCGCCGAGGTCCGCCCCGACCAGTTGCCGGAGATGCTGGCCGGCTACGACTTCGCCTTCAACGACCACACCCAGATGCCCACCGACGCGATGCGCGCCTGCAAGGACGTGAAGCACATCATCTTCCTGGGCACCGGCGCGCGCAGCTACATGAACCCGGAGGAACTGGCCGAACTCGGCATCACCGTCCACATCATCAAGGGCTATGGCGATACCGCGGTGGCCGAGCACAGCATCGCGCTGATGTGGGCCGCGGCGCGCGGGCTGGCGCTGATGGACCGCGGCGTGCGCGCCGGCAACTGGCTGCGCACCGAAGGCATGGAGCTGACCGGCAAGACGCTGGGGCTGATCGGTTACGGCGGCATCGGCGCCGAGGTGGCGCGGATCGCCCATGGCTCCGGCATGCGCGTGCTGGCGTGGAACCGATCGGTGAAGACGGCACCGGACGCCACCTTCGTCGATCTCGACACACTGTTGGCCGAGAGCCACGTCGTTTCGCTGCACCTGCTGCTGAACGACGAGACGCGCGGCTTCCTGGGCGCGGAACGGATCGCGCGAATGCGGCCGGGTGCCATCCTGGTGAACACTGCCCGCGGCGCGCTGGTGGATGAGGCGGCGATGATCGCGGCGCTGCAGGACGGCCGGCTGCGCCACGCCGCGCTGGACGTGTTCGACGCCGAGCCGCTGCCGGCCGGGCATAAGCTGACGAAGCTGGAAAACGTGACGCTGTCGGCACACTCGGCGTTCCGCACGCCGGAGGCGAGCCACAACCTGATCCGCCGGGCGCTGGACATTGCCGCCGAACTGGCGGCAGGAAAGCGGTAATCGGGGCTGGCCGGGCGTGGGGCGGCCACGGTAACTTGGGGTGGTGCGCCCGCCTGGCGGAACGGTAGACGCAACGGACTTAAAATCCGGGGCCGAAAGGCGTGGGGGTTCGAATCCCCCGGCGGGCATGCCCATCGCGCTGCCGAAAAGATCCCTGCTGGTTTCTGGAACGGCGCGAGCGGCCGGTGTACGCAAGCAGTCGGCGTGCGGGACGCTTCAAACCGCCAGGAGCGTTTGCCCGGCGGTGTGCCGGTCCGGTCAGCGGCCCTGGCGGCTGGCCCCGAACTCGGCGAGCACGCCCTGATGGTCCAGGCGGTGAGTGGCCGACGCCATTGTGCTCTGTCCGAAACGCTCGCGGTGGATCGTTACGAACCACCGGAAATACTGCCCGGGCAGCGTACGATCCGGCATGCCCGGCCTGGCGACGATCACGGCAATCGGTGATCGGGGGGCCGCAGACATGGAACCCTCCCTGACCCAGTGTTTGGCTGGACCGATTGTGTCTTCCTGTTTGCGGGCCCTCGACTTCCTATTTTGGGCCCTCGAAGTGAGCTGTGCCGCATTCGGTGCCCATTTGTGCTGTGCTTATCGAGACGTGCGCAGGTCTGTCGAGGGCGCGCCTTCAACCCGGGATTTACGCGGGCCACCTGCGGAGGCGTCATGTCTTGCGTCAGCACAGGCACACCGCCACCAGCGCTTCATGTCATGGCCGAAGCTAACCCGGCCGTCGCTACCGGGACGATCGGGCCGGACTGCAACGGAACACGCATTGTCGGGGGCAGATGGCCGGCTCGGGGGCCGGCCATGACTTGGGAGGGCGGTGCTTATCCGCACCATGTTATCCGCACTATTCCCGTGCGCACGGGGCGAACCTGGCCTTGTGCGCACAGGGCGAATCCAGTCCGCACGAGGCTAACGCCCGCCCTCCACGACCTCGCCATGCCGATGTGCGAGGCAGACGACGCTCCCCCCAACCCGCCTGGTCAGTTCACCGCCGTAAGCTCCCGCGCAGAGATCGACTGGATCGCCTGCAGGCGCTTGAACAGCGCCTCGGCCGGGATATCGGACGCGCCGACATCCAGGCAGTCCGCGAACTTGTCGTAGAGCTGCGCCTCGGTCAGTGGCCGCGAGGCATGCCCGGTCGCCCGTGCCACCGGTTCGCCGGCCAGCATGCGGCCGGAGGTCAGCTCCACCGCCACCGAATCCGTCGGCGCCGCGCCCGGCAGGTCCGGGTCGTACTCGGTCGAGGTGACGATCTCCACCCGCTCCATCAGCGCCTGCACCTCCGGGCGCTGCACGAAGGCATCGGTCAGCTCCCGCAGGCCCACGCGGCGTGCCACCACGCCGCTGGCCATCGCGAACTCCATGCTGAACTTCGCCGCCAGCCCGGTCTGCGGGCTGTGGTTGCGCAGCACGGTGGAGAAATAGTCGCTGATGTTGACGGTGATCTTCTTCACCTCGTCCGGCTTCACCGGTGACTCCTGCATCAGGTCCAGCATGCAGTCGATTGCACGGTGCGTGCAGTAGCAGGTGGGATACTTCTTGATGCCGATCCCCTCGGTCAGGATCCGCCACTCCGCCCCGGCTTTTGCGGACCCGCTGCGATCTTCCGTGCCCTCGGGAGAGATCGCATGCAGGAACCCTTGCGGATGCTCCAGCGCGTCGGCGCTGGCGGTGAAGCCCGCCTCGGCCAGGCGCGCCGCCATGATGCCGGCATGCGCCGCCTTCCCGGCGTGGAACGGCTTGGTCATGGTGCCGAAATTGGCCATCAGGCCCGAACTCTGCGATGCGCCCAGTGCGATCGCCTGCGCCGCCTTGTCGGGATCCAGACGGCGCAGCGACGCGCAGGCCGCGGCGGCCCCGACCGCGCCATACAGCCCGGTCGGATGCCATCCTTTCACATGCAACAACCCCGAATCCCGCTTGAACAGCTCGGCCCAGGTTTCATAGCCGGCGACATACGCCACGATCATGTCCGCACCGGTGCTGCCCAGCGCCTCGGCTTCGGCGAGGATCGCCGGCACCAGCACGGTGGACGGATGGCCGCGCAACCCGACATCGTCATAGTCCAGCGCATGCGCCGCGGTGCCGTTGATCCACGCGGCTTCCGGCGCCGGCCCCTTGCGCGTGCCGAAGGTCAGCGTGGACGGGCCATCCGCCGGCGCCAGCACGTCGGTCATGATGCGCACGCAATCTTCCTTGCGCCCGGCAATCATCGTGCCGATGCAGTCGATGAAACCCATGCGGGCCACACGCACCGCTTCCTCGGGCAGGCGGTTGGGCGAGAGATCGGAAACGAACTGGCCGAGATCCCGGGTCAGGCTCATGACGCTTCTCCTGGAGTTGCCACACGCGGCCGGCACACCGGCCGTTCACCCCAGATCGTCCGCCTGCCGGCGGCCACGTCAAGCCATGCCGGGTGCGGACCCGGCATGGCTGCCCGTCGCTCTACCGCTTTCCACCATGCCGCTCTGCGCCAAGGTCCTCGTCTTCCTCGCCGGCCGCGGCACCCGCCGGCTGGGAGTCGTTGGTGGTTTCGCCCGACATGCCCGAGGTCAGCGCTGGGGTTGGCGCCCGCCGGCATGCTGCCGCCCGAACCGCCGCGCACCACGGACGAGCCTGCGACAGCAGTTTGTCCCCTGCCCTTGCCTTTCCGTCCCACCTGGCGAGACTGACTGCGACGGGCACGAGGGGGAGCATCCAATGGGCTACAGAATCGCAGTCATGGGCACCGGCGCGGTCGGCGGCTATGCCGGCGCGCACATGGCGCAGGCCGGCGAGGACATCACCTTCATCGATGCCTGGCCGGAGAATGTGGAAACGATGCGCGCGAAAGGCCTGCGCATCTCCCACATCCGCGACGTGCCGGAATTCACCGTGCCGGTGCGCGCGCTGCACCTGACGGACGTACAGCATTTCGCCAAGGAAAAGCCGATCGACATCGCCTTCGTCTGCATGAAGTCGTACGACACGCGCTGGGCGACGGCGATGATCAGCCAGTACCTGGCGCCGCAGGGCTTCATCGTGTCCCTGCAGAACTGCATGAACGAGGAAACCATCGCCGACGTCGTCGGCTGGGGTCGCGTGGTGGGCTGCATCGCCAGTTCCATCACCGTCGATCTGTGCGAGCCAGGCCATGTGCGCCGCGCCGCCGGCAAGAGCGGTGACAAGCATACGGTGTTCCGCACCGGCGAGGTGCACGGCCGTATCACCGACCGCGTGCAGGAAATCCGCCGCCTGGTCAGCCTGTCCGATTCCGCGCTGGTCACCACCAACCTGTGGGGCGAGCGCTGGTCCAAGCTGGTGACCAACGCCATGGCGAACGGCATGTCCGCATCCACCGGCCTCATCAGCAAGGACATCCTGCGCAACGACGCTCTCCGTCGCTTCGGCGCCCGCCTGGGCTCGGAGGCAATCCGTGTCGGCCAGGCGTTGGGCTATGAGCTGGAGGAAATCCACCACATCGATCCGGAAATCATCGCCAGGGCCGGCGAAGGCGATGCGGCGGCGACGCACGACTATGATGAGCACCGGCTGGCCGAAGTGAACAAGGCCGGCGGCGGCGAGCACCGGCCCAGCATGGGCCAGGACATGGTGAAGGGCCGGCGGACCGAAATCGAGTTCCTCAACGGGCTGATCGTCCGCAAGGGCGAGGAGGTCGGCATCGCCACGCCCGCCAACGCGGCGCTGACCGACATCGTCAAGCGGGTGGAGCGGGGCGAGCTGCAACCGGACCCGAAGCACCTGATCGACCTGCGGCTGAACTGACCAGCCGCTCCGCAACGCCGCCTGCGCCCCGGCAGCACGAATGCCGGGGCGCAGTGACGCTTATGACTTGCAGGTGCTCCGGTCCTGCACGGGGCTCGCCTGCCGGTCGTGCGTGTTCCGTGTGCACGCGGCCTCGATGGCGGCCCAAAGCTGCGCGACGCGGAAAGGCTTCTGCAGGCAGGTGCATCCGAACGACGCCAGCCGCGTCAGAACATCGGGCAGGCCGGACATCAGCACGACACCGCAATCAAGCTCCCGCGCTCTTTGCAGTACCTTGACTGCGCCGCCGCCCGGCAGGAGACAGTCCAACAGGATTGCCTCCGGGCGCTGGCGGTCGAGGCACGCGAATGCGGCCGGGACGTCCACCACGGATTGGACCACGTAACGCTCGCAGAGAATGTTGCGAAGGAGATCGGTCAGATCGGGATCGTCTTCAACGATAAGAATAGACGGGGGCATTGTATGGTGATTTTGCACCTGCGCCTCCCTTCTTCTTGGATTGCAGGGGGAAGTGCGCTCACCTCTCGCCGCCAACGTCCCAAATATTCGGCCTGACGGTGAATCCAGCATGGGGGCCCGACCTGCCCCTTTCAACGGACACCCACGCCATCTTCAGCACACCGAATTCTGGCAATCGCGTGCGCAGAGTGCCGATTTGTGCGTCGGCTTCTTCCATGATCGCACACAAAATCAAGGCGACAGCACGACGCAACACGGCGACCGGGGTCACGACGATGCAGCCCGCGGAGCGGTCCGGCCGGCCGCACGCAACAAGACGTGACGCCTCAATTATTTCGTTACATTCCGGCCACAATGGGATGCGTCGCTTCGCTTGATGCCCACCGATCGAGCCGTGTGCCGGCTTGTGCGCCCGGGAGCGCTGCGCCACCCTCGCACCATGAGTCACACAATCGGCATCGACGTCGGCGGCACCTTCACCGACATCGTGGTTTCCTGTCCCGACGGCCGCACGATCACCGCCAAGGCGGCCAGCACGCCGCGCGACCAGTCGGACGGCGTGCTGGAGGGCATCGCGCTGGCGGCGCGCGCGCTGGGCATGGACCCCGCGGACCTGCTCGCCGCGACCACGCGCATCGTGCACGGCACCACCGTCGCCACCAACGCCCTGCTGGAGAACAAGGCCGCGCGCGTCGGCCTGCTCACCACCGAGGGCCACCGCGACATCATCGAAATGCGCGAAGGGCTGAAGCCCGAGCGCTACAACCTGCGCATGGCGCCGCCCGACCCGCTGGTGCCGCGCCACCTGCGCCTGCCGGTGCGGGAACGGATGCGGGCCGACGGCTCGGTGGAGGTGGCGCTCGACCCGGAGTCGCTGGACCGCGCCCTGGCGCAGTTGGCCGCGGAGGACGTGCAGGCGGTTGCGGTGTGCTTCCTGCATTCCTGGCAGAATCCCGCGCACGAGCAGCAGGCCGCCACGGCGGCGCGCGCCCGGCTGCAGCAGGCCTATGTCACCACGTCCTCCGACGTGCTGCCGCAGATCAAGGAATTCGAGCGCTTCTCCACCACCGCCGCCAATGCCGCGGTCGGGCCGGTGATCCGCAACTACCTCAACCGCCTGCAGGACCGGCTGGGTTCGGCCGGCTATCGCGGCGAGCTGCTGGTGATCCTGTCGCATGGCGGTGTCGCCTCGGTGGCAGAGACGATCCGCCTGGCCGCCGGCACTGCCCTGTCCGGCCCGGCCGGCGGGGTGGCCGCGGCGGTGGAGCTGGCGCGCCAGGGCATCGCCCGCGACCTGATCGCCTTCGACATGGGCGGCACGTCCACCGACATCGCGCTGGTGCGCAACGGCCAGCCGACCCTGTCCGGCGGCAAGACGGTGGGCGACGCACGCATCGCCCTGCCGGCGCTGGACATCGTCACGCTGGGCGCCGGGGGTGGCTCGATCGGCAAGCTGGACCGCTCCGGCCTGCTCGCCGTGGGGCCGGAGAGTGCCGGGGCCGACCCTGGCCCCGCCTGCTATGGCCAGGGCGGCACCGCCGCCACCGTGACCGACGCCAACCTGGTGCTGGGCTATCTCGACCCCGGCAACTTCCTGGGCGGACGGCGCACGCTGGATGTCGGCGCGGCCACCGCGGCCATCGAAGCCCTGGCCGGCCGTTTGGGTATCGGCGCCGCCGAGGCGGCGGCCGGCATCCACCGGCTGGTGAACACCCGCATGGCCGATGGCGTACGCATCGCCACGGTGCGGCGCGGCGTCGATCCGCGCAGCTACGCCCTGCTGGCCTTCGGCGGCGCCGCCGGCCTGCACGTCACGGCAGTGGCGGCGGAGCTGGGGATCGGCCGCGTGGTGGTGCCGGTGGCTGCTTCCGTGCTGTCCGCCTGGGGCATGCTGAACACCGACCTGCGCATCGAGCTGACCCGCAGCCAGTCGCAGACCCTGGGCATCGACGCCGGCGCGCTGCGCACCGCCTTCGCGGAAATGGAACGCGAAGGACGCCAGCGCCTCTCCTGGTTCGACGGCACGGTGGTCGTCCAGCGCTCGGCCGACATGCGCTACGGCGAGCAGGTGTTCGAGATCCCGGTGTCGCTGGACGCCATCGACCTGGACGCACCGGACCTGGTGCCGCGGATCGAGGCGGCGTTCCACAGCGCGCACGAGGCGCTGTACACCTACGCCCTGCGCGACCAGGACGTGGTGCTGGTGAACGCCCGCGTCTCGGTGGTCGGCCGCCTGCCGCCCGCCCCGGCCGCCTCGGGCGACGCGGTTGCGAAGCCGGCGGCGGCGGGCAAGCGGCGGCGTGTGTTCCTGGGTGACTGGACCGAGGTGCCCGTGTTCGAGTTCCCGGCACTTGCGGACGGGCAGGCGGTCGAGGGGCCGGCCATCGTCGAATTGGACACCACCACGGTGCTGCTGCGCCCCGGCGAACGTGGCCGGTTCGACGCGAGGGGCTGGCTGGACGTAACGCTGGGCTGACGGCTGCGGGGCGCCGGCCGAGCGTGCCGGGTCGTGGGGAGGCGGGCCTGTTGGCGTTACAGGCCTGCCGGCGTGACAGACCAATCGGCGCGACAAGCGGCACGCCAACACCAGCCCTTCATGTCATGGCCGGGCCCCGACCCGGCCATCGACACCGGAACGATCGGGTCGGAGTGCAACGGCACACGCCTGGACGGGGGTAGATGGCCGGGTCAGGCCCGGCCATGACCCGGAGGAGCGAGTCCGGAACGCGATAGCCCAACACGCATGGGCCTCAGGCCCACCCCACCCGCGCCCCGCCTCAAAGCCGCGCATCCGCCCCGCGGAGCGCCCGCGCCCCGCAGAGCGCCGTGCCCACAGAGCGCCCCGCCCACAGAGCGCCGCGCCCGCTCACCGAAGGTTTCCTCCGCCCTTCCCGCTTCGTAAGTATCTTCCCGCGCATGAACGGAAAGCACACCCCATGGCGTTGACCCTGGTCACCGGCGCCACCGGCTTCGTCGGTTCGGCGGTGGCGCGCGTGCTGGCGGCGCGCGGCCACACGCTGCGGCTGCTGGTGCGCGCGAACAGCGACCGCCGCAACGTCGCCGGGCTGGACGCCGAACTCGTGATCGGCGACCTGACCCAGCCCGAGTCGCTGGTGCGCGCCGCCGAAGGCTGCCGCTACGTGGTGCACGTCGCGGCCGACTACCGCATCTGGGTGCCGCAGCCGGAGACCATGCTGCGCGCCAACGTGGATGGCACGGTGGCGATGATGCGTGCCGCCCGGCAGGCCGGCGCCGAACGCATCGTGCACTGCAGCTCGGTCGCCGCGCTCGGCGTCACCGCGGACGGCACGCCGGCCGACGAGACCACGCCCACCCATCCGGACATGTTCATCGGCACCTACAAGCGCTCGAAATACCAGTCCGAGCAGGCGGTGCTGCGCCTGGTGCGCGAGGAGTCGCTGCCGGTGGTGATCGTCAACCCCGCCGCCCCGGTGGGACCGCGCGACATCAAGCCCACCCCCACCGGCCGCCTGATCCGCGACGCCGCGAACGGCCGCATCCCCGCCTTCGTCGATACCGGGCTGAACGTCGTACACGTGGACGACGTGGCCGAGGGCCACGCCCTGGCGCTGGAGAAGGGACGCATCGGCGAGCGCTACATCCTGGGCGGCGAGAACCTGCCGCTGGGCGACCTGCTGGCCCTGGTTGCCAGCGTGGCGGGGCGCCGGCCGCCCCGCATTTCCTTGCCGATCGGGCCGCTGATTCCGGTGGCCGCGGTGATGGAGGTGCTGGCCCGCTACACCGGCATCGAGCCGATCGCCACGCGCGACCACCTGAAGATGGCGCGGAAGAAGATGTACTACACCTCTGCCAAGGCGACCGCCGAGCTGGGGTATCAGCCGCGCCCGGTGCGCCAGGCTGTGGAGGACGCCGTCGCCTGGTTCCGCGCAAACGGGATGGTGCGGTGAAGGGGACGTTCGGCACCACCAACCTCCGCCTCGCTTTCGAGCCTTGGTCGGCAAAGCGGACCGGGGCCGGAGCGAGGGCGCACGAGGGCGGATCTCCCGGCTCCCGGGTCAGCCACGCAGGCGCCCTCCCCCACGCAGACGCCCTCCCCCAAGCAGACGCCCGCCCCCCGGCCTTGGTCGGCATCGCGGCCCGGGCTTACAAAGGAAGGGAGAGGATCGCGCTGCCCTGCCCCTGTCCGTCCGGCCGTTCTTACCCATGACCGCCCCATGACCACCCTCGCGCTGCTTGCCGCGGTCATCTGGCTGTACCTCCTGCTCGGCCACGGCCGGTTCTGGCAGGCCGGCCCCGAGCTGCCCGCCCGGCATCCCGCCCCCGCTCCGCCGGTCGCCGTCATCGTGCCCGCCCGCGATGAGGCGGCCACCATCGGGCCCGTTCTGCGGTCCCTCCTCGCCCAGGACTATCCCGGCCCGTTCCGCGTGATCCTGGTGGATGACGGCAGCACCGACGACACCGGCGACATCGCCCGGCGTATCGACGACCCGCGGCTCACCGTGCTGACGGGAGAGCCTCGCCCGGCCGGATGGGCCGGCAAGCTCTGGGCCGTGGCGCAGGGGGTAGAGGCAGCCGAGGATGCCGATCTGCTGCTGCTGACCGACGCCGACATCCGGCACGATCCGCCCCATCTGGGCAGGCTGGTCGCGCAGGCGCAGCAGCACGACCTGGACCTGGTCTCGGAAATGGTGGCGCTGTCCTGCGACAGCCTGGCGGAACGCGCCTTGGTGCCGGCCTTCGTGTTCTTCTTCCAGATGCTCTACCCGTTCGCCTGGGTGAACGATCCGCTGCGCGCCACCGCCGCCGCGGCCGGCGGCACCATCCTGCTGCGCCGGCGCGCTCTGCAGCGCATCGGCGGCATCGCCGCGGTGCGCGGCGCGCTGATCGACGACGTCGCCCTCGCCCGGGCGGTGAAGCGCGGCGGCCGCATCTGGCTGGGGCACGCCACGCAGGCGCGGTCGGTGCGCCCCTACCCCGGCTTCGGCGACATCTGGCGCATGATCACGCGCTCCGCCTATGTGCAGTTGCATTATTCGCCGCTGCTGCTGCTTGGCACTGTGCTGGGCATGGCACTGGTGTACCTGCTGCCGCCCGTGGCCGTCTTCTTCGGCCATGGCGTGGCCCGCTGGTCTGGATTGGCCGCCTGGGCCATGATGGCGTTCTCTTACCTGCCGACGCTGCACCGCTACCGACGCTTCCCCGGCTGGAGCATCGGTCTGCCTCTGGTCGCGGCGTTCTACCTGGCGGCGACCATCGGCTCCGCGGTGAACCACTACCGGGGGCGCGGCGTCGCCTGGAAGGGTCGGGCCTATCAGGGGGCGGATACGCGATGACCGCGACGGTCGAGACCATCGCCGATGTCGAGACGTGGTCCGGCAAGGATCGCGGCGACGAGAACTTTCCGGTCGGATCCTGGCTGATCCGCGCCGACCTGCGCACGCACATCCACGCCTTCTACGCCTTCGCCCGCAACGCCGATGATATCGCCGATTCCCCCGTCCTGGCGCCGGACGACAAGGTCGCGCGCCTCGACATCATGGAAGACGTCCTGCTGGGCCGCCGCGACAGTGGGTCACCCAGCGCACTGCGGCTGCGGGAAAGCCTGGCGCAGACCGGGGTCACGTCGCAGCACGCCAGCGAACTGCTGATCGCCTTCCGCCAGGACGCGACCAAGCGACGCTATGCCGACATGGCGGAACTGCTGGAGTATTGCCGCTATTCCGCCGCGCCGGTCGGCCGGCACGTGCTGGACCTGCACGGCGAAAGCCACACCACGCATCCACCGTCGGACCGGCTGTGCGCATCGCTGCAGCTACTCAACCACCTGCAGGACTGCGTGCAGGATCTGCAGCGGCTGGACCGTTGCTATCTGCCACTCAAACTGCTGGAAGAATACGGCGGCTCGGTCGAGGACCTGCGGCGCGACCACGCCAGCATCGCGTTGCGGCGGGTCTTCGGCACAATCCTGCACCGGGTGGACCGCATGAACCGCTTCTCCATCGACCTGCCGCGGCGAACACGCGACCGGCGGCTGCGGCTGGAAACCGCAGTGATCCGCGGCCTGGCCAAGCGACTTGCGGCGCGCCTGGCGAAGCAGGATCCGGTTGCCGGACGTGTCGCCCTGACCAGGCGCGACAAGGTGGCCAGCGCGATCGGCGCGCTGCGCTTCCTGGGCTGATGCCGGCCCCCACCCCGCTTGGCGCAGCGCAATCGGACCTCGACGCGGTCGAGGCGATCGTGCGTGCCGCCGGCACCTCGTTCTATCGCGGCATGCGCGTGCTGCCGCCGGACCGCCGGCACGCGATGTATGCGATCTACGCATTCTGCCGCCTGGTGGACGACATCGCCGATGACGAGGCGCCGCTGGCCGACCGCCTGCCGCGCCTGGCCGCCTGGCGGGACAGCATTGCCGGTCTGTACCGCGGCAGCGCGGACGAGCCTGTGACCCGCGTGCTGCTTCCCGCCGTGCAGCAGTTCGCCCTGCGGCAGGAGGATTTCCTGGCCGTCATCGACGGCATGCAGATGGACGCCGAACAGGTGATCGTCGCGCCGGACCTGGCAACGCTGGACCTGTACTGCGACCGCGTGGCCGCCGCCGTGGGCCGGTTGTCGGTCCGGGCGTTCGGCGATTCGTCCCCCGCCGCCGACCGCGTCGCCTACGCACTGGGCCGGGCGCTGCAACTGACGAACATCCTGCGCGACGTGGCAGAGGATGCGGAACGCGGGCGGCTCTACCTGCCGGCCGAATACCTGGATGAGGCCGGCGTTCCGCACGACGCGCAGGCCGCCCTGCACTCGCCCGCCTTGCACGCGGTCTGCGCACGCGTGGCCGCGCTCGCCCATGGTTACTTCCGCGAATCCGAGGCGGCGATGCGCACCTGCGACGCCCGGGCGATGAAGCCCGCTCGGCTGATGGGCGCCACCTATGCGGCGATCCTGGCGCGGCTGGAGCGTAGCGGCTGGACACATCCCGACCAGCGCGTCAGCCTGCCGAAGTGGCAGAAGCTGTGGCTGGCGCTGCGCTACGGTCTCACCTAGCGCCCCACACGCAATACCGGCCGACGCCGCGACGGGAACGACGGTTCGCGCGTCGGCCACAGGATGTTGAAGGGAAGGAACGCATGCCCGATCCAGGCGATCTGAAGGACAAAGTCGCGGTCATCGGCGTCGGCAACACACGCTACGGCGCATTTCCGGAAACCGACGAATATGGCCTGGCCGCGCAGGCCTTCCGCAACGCCGTGGCGGATTGCGGCATCGACAAGAACCAGATCGACGGGCTGCTGGTCTGCCGCATCCCCTACTACGCCCGCATGGGCGAGGTGCTGGGCCTGAATCCGCGCTGGACGCTGACCATGCCGCCGCATGGCCGCATGTCCGCGATGGGCATCATCGAGGCCGCCACCGCGATCGCCGCCGGCCATGCCACGCATGTTGCCCTGCTCTACGCCAATATCGGCCGCTCCCGCCGGGTGAACTACGGCGGCGATGAAAGCCCCGGCACCTGGGACCCTTGGGGGTTCACCTCCCCCGGCGCCGCCCACGCGATGATGTTCCGCCGCCACATGGAGCTGTACGGCACCACCACGCGGCAGCTTGCCGAGGTGTCGGTGGCGGTGCGCCATCATGCGTCGCTGAACCCGGACGCGGTGATGCGCAATCCGTTCAGCATCGACGACCATGAGAACGCCCGCTTCATCACCGCGCCGTTGCGCCTGCTGGACTACTGCCTGATCAACGACGGCGCGGTATGCCTGATCCTGACCAGCCGCGAGCGGGCGCGCGATTTCGCCAAGCCGCCGGTATCGATCTCCGGCTTCGGTGCGCAGGAGACGTTCAGCCCGTCATCGATCTCCAACTACGACCACGAGTTCTGGTATCCCGCGGTGAAGGCGGCCGGGGAGCAGGCCTATCGCATGGCCGGCGTGACGCACGACGATGTCGATGCGCTGATGTGCTACGATAATTTCAGCCCCACCGTGCTGTTCAGCCTGGAGGGCCTGGGCTTCTGCCCGCGCGGCGAATCCGGCCGGTTCGTCGAGGGCGGCACGCTGAAGCTGGGCAACAAGCTGCCGGTGAACACCGACGGCGGGCATATGTCGAATTCCTACATGCAGGGCTGGGCGCTGAACGTCGAAGCGGTGCGGCAACTGCGCGGCGAGTGCGGCGCGCGGCAGGTGCCGGACTGCGAAGTGGTGCAATACGTGCAGGCCACGCCGTGCACACGCTCCATCATCTACACGCGCGGCTGAGAGGAGAATCGTCATGAGCTACAACAAGCCGCTGCCGCGCATCGACACGCTGAACAAGCCGTTCTGGGATGCCGCGAAGCAGAACAGGCTGGTGGTGCAGTGCTGCACCGCCTGCGGCGACACGCGCTTCCCGCCCAGCCCGGTGTGCCCGCGCTGCCTCAGCCCCGATCAGACGTGGAAGGATGCGTCCGGCCGCGGCACGCTGCAGTCCTGGGTGGAGTTCCATCGCGCCTACTGGGACGGGTTCAAGCCGGAGCTGCCCTACAAGGTGTGCCTGGTGCAACTGGAGGAAGGGCCGCTGCTGGTCAGCAACCTTGTCGGCTCGGACGCGAACGCGAAGCTCGGTGCGCCGGTCCGGGTGGTGTTCGAGCCGGCCACCGACGAAGTCACCTTGCCGAAATTCACTCTGGCCTGAACCGAAAGGGAGGCGGGCGCATGCTGGTGTTCGATCTGTCGGCGGAGCAGGTGTTCGATCCGCGCAAGCATGTGGAAAAGGTGCTGGGCAAGGTCGGCGAGGGCGACGTCACCATCGCCTGCTGGGAACCCGGGCAGGTCAGCCCGAACCACCTGCACCCCAACGCCACCGAGATCTATTTCTGTCACGAGGGCGGTGGCGTGATGCGCACGCCGACCCAGACGGTGGATGTGAAGCCGGGCAGCTTCGTGGTGCATCCGCGCGGGGAGCTGCACGAATACACCAACGGCCCGCAGCGCACGGTGCTGTTCCGCGTGCGCTATGGCGAGGACATGTCAACGCGCACCAGGGACTGGCCGACCAATCCGGCGTTCGTTGCCAGGCCCGAGGATGTGGCCTGGTTCGCGGCACAGGCCGGCGCCGGCTGATCTCTGCCGGCAAGGACTTCGGCCACTACGCCCGCACCCCGGCCAGGAGGGCCGCCGACGTCGTTCGAATGGTGCCGTCCGCACGACGCAGTCCCGGGGGCGATCCTGCGTGCCAGCGAAACCGACATCCGTCACGGCGAGGTACGTTATGACGGCGCGCGGATCGAGGCCAGATGGCCGGACTTCACCCACACACGACAGCCGTCCGGCCCGGTCGAGCCGTCGAAAACCGCACCCGGCGGCAGGCGCAGCCAGGACTGTTCGGTGAAGCGCTCGCCCTGTTCGTCGAAGCTTCCGGCCAGCACCAGCAGTTCCAGCCCGGCCGGGGCGGGAATTTCCACCCGAGCGCCGGGCGCCCAGTCTTCCAGGCGCACACGTTCCACCGCGTCCTGGAACAGCGGCAGCACGGAAACCTGCGGCCGGTCCTTCGCCGGCGTGAGCGGCTGGCCGGCGGTGGCGATCCGCACCTCGGTGCGGTCCTGCGGATCGAACTGCCAGAGCTTCACGAAGATCGTGCATCCGGCGGACGCGCCCGGCGTGTGGCGCGATGTCGGTGGGTTCCGTACGTAACTTCCGGCGGGATAGTCGCCATGCTCATCCTGGAACACGCCGTCCAGCACCAGGAACTCCTCGCCGCCGTCATGCACGTGCGGGGAGAAGTGACTGTCCGGCGCGTAGCGGACGATCGAGGTGGCACGGGCAACCTCCTCACCGATGCGGTCCAGCATGCGGCGATGCACGCCCGGCATGGGGGACGGCACCCAGGCCAGCCTGCCGGCATGAACCACCGCGCGACGGCTGAAATCCGCGTTCAGTTGCATCGGCCCTCTCCTGGCGTCGCGGGTCAGGTCGGCCCCGCCTGCATCAACTGGTGCCGCGCCTGCTGCATGCAACGCGCCAGTTCCGCGGCCAGTGTTTCCTCCGATGCGGCCTTGCCGTGAGCAGACAACACGCCGGCCACCTGCTGGAGCACCGCCTGGTCATGTCCAGTCCTGTCCGGGATGGCCAGCACGTCCCTGACCAGCGCATCGGCCGCTTCGCCCGACAGGCCCACCATCCCGGCCGCCCAGCCGGCAAACAGCTTGTCGCGGCGCGCGAGAGCCCGGAAACGGAACTCCTCGTCGCGCGCGAACTTCGCCTCGAACGCCTGCTCCCGCTCGTGAAACGTCGTCGCCATCCTTCCCTCCTTCGGCCGGCGCTGACGGCCACCTGCAACCGGATTACCGCCGGCACGCCCCCGTTGGCCACTGCGCCCGTTGGACACTGCGCCCGTTGGACACTGCGCCCGAAGGCTACAGCACCGATTGCAGGAACTCGCGCGTGCGCTCCTGTTCGGGTTCGGAGAAGATGTGCTCCGGTTCGCCCTGCTCGACGATACGGCCGCGATCGAAGAAACATACGCGGTCCGACACCTCGCGGGCGAAGCGCATCTCGTGCGTGACCAGCAGCATGGTCAGGTCGTGTTCCTGTGCCAGGTCGCGGATCACGCCCAGCACCTCGCCCACCAGTTGCGGGTCCAGCGCCGAGGTCGGTTCG
Organism: uncultured Alphaproteobacteria bacterium; assembly: GCA_963721065.1. Lineage (GTDB taxonomy): Bacteria > Pseudomonadota > Alphaproteobacteria > Acetobacterales > Acetobacteraceae > CAWBLP01. The sequence goes on along the minus strand of CAVRHO010000001.1, from coordinate 1,024,473 downwards.
TCGAACAGCAGCACGCGCGGACGCATGGCCATCGCGCGGGCGATCGCCACGCGTTGCTGCTGGCCGCCGGAAAGCTGGCTTGGGTACTGGTCCTTTTTGTCGGCCAGCCCCACCAGGCCGAGCAGCTCGACGCCACGGGTCTCGGCCTCGGCGCGTGGCAAACCCAACACGGCGACCGGGGCTTCGACCACATTGCGCAACACGGTCATGTGCGGGAACAGGTTGAAGGACTGGAACACCATGCCGACGTTGCGGCGGATCTCCCGCAGATGCCGTTCGTTGGCCTGGTACGGCCCTTTCCCGTTCGGCTGGTGATAGCTGATGCCGGCCAGTTCCAGGGTGCCCTCCTGGAACGGTTCCAGTGTCATCAGGATGCGCAGCACGGTGGACTTGCCTGAGCCCGAGGGGCCGATCAGGGTCACCTTCTCCCCGGCGGCAACCTCGAAATCGAAATGGTCCAGCACGGTCAGCGAACCGAACCGCTTGTTGACCTGCGAGAAGCGGATGATTGGAGCGTCACTCATCGCAATGCTATCCCTGCGCGGGGCAGTGCGCGTTCCAGCACGTGGATGCCGAACGAGCACAGCAAGGTCATGATCAGGAAGATGGCGCCGACCAGCGTCAGCGGCACGAGGTAGTTGAAAGTCCGGTCACCGATCAGGTTGGCCAGGTTCACCATCTCCACCACGGTAATGACGGACAGCACGGGCGTGTCCTTCAGCATGGAGACCAGGTAGTTGCCCAGCGCCGGTATGATGCGCGGGATGGCCTGCGGCACCACGATATCGCGGTAGGTCCGCATGTGGGTCAGGTTCAGCGCCGTTGCGGCCTCCCACTGGCCTTTCGGCACGGCGTCCAGGCCGGCGCGGTACACTTCCGACGTGTAGGCGGAGTACCTGCAGCCCCAGCGCCACCGCGCCGGTGGCGAAGGCCGGCAGCACGATACCGTAAACCGGCAGCACATAGTACAGGAAGAACAGTTGCACCAGCAACGGCGTGTCCCGCAGGAACTCCACCACGAACGCCGTGGTCCATGAAACGACCCGCAACCGGCTGCGACGCAGCAGGGCGAAGATCAGGCCCAGCAACAGGGCGATGGCAAAGCCACAGATCGTCGCCTCGATGGTCACGACCAGGCCGAGCAGCAGGATCGGCAGGATGGAGATGGCAAAGGCCAGGGGAGTCGATGTATCCCAGGCGAAACCGTACATCATGTCGCGCGCCCTCCTCTAACGTGCGCCTTGCGGGAAGGCGGGGCCACGCCGCACCAGTCTTTCCAGCCAGCGGATGATCGCGGTGGTGATCAGCGCCATGATGAAATAGCCCAGCAGCGTCAGGGTATAGATCGTTACACTGTCGTATGTCAGGTTGCGCAACGCCTGCGCATGAAAGGTCAGGTCGGCGATGGATATCAGCGAGACCAGCGCCGAGTCCTTCAGATTCTGCACGGCCAGATTGCCGAAGGGCGGCATCATCTCTACCACTGCTTGTGGCATGTAGATGTGCAGCAACGTGTGCCTGTGGCGAAAATTCAGTGCCCGCGCGGCCTCCCGCTGGCCCTTCGGCACGGACTGCAACGCGCCGCGGACGACTTCGGCGCCGTACGCGCCGATGTTCAGGCCCAGGCCGAGGATGCCGGTGAAGATCGGCCCGAACGACACCCCGACCAGGGGCAGCGCGTAGTACAGCCAGAAAAGCTGCACCAGCAGCGATGTGCCGCGAAACACCTCAATGTAGATCACCGCGATCCGCGACACCAGCGGCCCGCCCTCGGCGCGGGCGGTGCCGGCCGCGAAGGCCAGCAACGCCCCGAGAGCGGTGCTGGCCGCGGTGATCCAGGCAGTGACCTCGGCACCACGCAGAAGTGCCGGAAGGTAATCGGTCCAGTTCACGCTGTGCCCGTTCCTTTACAGACCTGCTTTACTTGCCGGCGCAGAGCTTCGCGGTGGACGCATTCCGCGCGGCCTCCACGCTTTCGTGGCTCAGGCCGTAATGCGTCAGGATCTTGGCGTACGCGTCGGTCTTCTTGAAGGCAGCCAACTCCTTGTTGAAGGCTTCGTACAGCGACTTGTCCTGCAGGCGGAAATCGAATCCGCCATAGCTGCGCACCGCCTTTCCCTTGACCACGGGATCGGAGAAGGGTTCGGCCTGCTGCAGTTGCGGCGAATGCTTGGCGAGCTGCGCCACGGTCAGTTCGGTGGCCGCATAGGCGTCGGCGCGACCGGTGGAAATCGTGGACGGCGCGTCCGCGTTGGACTGGATCATCACGATCTGGCTGTCGGGCACGCCCAGCGCATGCAGGAAGTCCAACTGATCGGCACCGGAGACGATGGCCACCTTGAGATCCGGATTCTTCTTGATGTCTTCGTAGGAGTGCAGGTTCTTCGGATTGCCCTTGGGCACCAGCAGCCCTTCGCCGTAGCTGGAGCTGGGCGTGGTGAACCGCACCTGCTTGCAGCGATTCGGCAGGATGTTCATCGACGCGGCGACGAAGTCGTAGCGGAATGCCTTCAGCCCCGGAATCAGCGAGCCGAACGGGGTCACCGTCCATGCAATGTCCTTGACGCCAAGCTTCGCCCACACCGCCTTGGCGATGTCGGGTGCGATGCCTTCCGCCTCGCCATCCGCATTCATGTAGCCATACGGCACTTCGTTGGCCGTGGCGCCGCGGACGAAGCCGTGGCTCTTCACCTGCTTCAGCGTCGTCGCCTGGGCGCCCCCCAACCCCAGCGCAAGTGCCAGTGCGGCGGCACCGAAGAGACGAATGGCTTTCATCTTCTGGACTCCTCTCTGTGACGATCAAGGCGGGCCGACAGACGGCGATCCGCCTTCGTGGGGACCACCGTCAGGCAACTGCCCTACGTGACGAGGCCGGCAAATTGCGAACGGCCCGTGAGCCATTCATTGCAAGGCGGTGCAGGGCGTTCACGCGGCACGAAATGGCCGCGTGCTGGATGCGGACGACACCGCTGCCCCTGCGCACTGGGTCGGCACGTCCGGTTGACGGACGCAGCACACCCAAGCTCGATATTAAATCCGAAGCACTTGGCCAACGATCTGTCAACCCGGTGCACGGGGACGATTCCCGTGTATCGCCCGGTATCCCGAATAACGCGTTCAACATAGGCATTGTCGCGAAACGGCACCACGGCCCGTGCTGCCCGCGCAACGCCGGCACGCCACGGCAGGGAACACTTTACCGCGAACGCCACGCATTGTGTCATACATGCCACATCGGACGATTTCAACGCACCCGGATCGATCGGCATGCAGCAATCGCAATCGGCAATCCGCCGCGCCGGCGCGTGCGCCGCATCGTGCCGTGTCGCCATCCACGACAGGTTTGCGTAATCTGACGGACAACCAACCAGGACCTGCACCGCGATGACTGAACCCACCGGGCCGCTGAAAGGCTTCCGCATACTCGATCTGACGACCGTTCTGTTCGGCCCGTTCGGCACGCAGACCCTGGGCGACTGGGGCGCCGAGGTCATCAAGGTGGAAAGCCTGGCCGGTGATGCCTGGCGCCATTCCGGAGTGTTCCGCAACCGCGGCATGAGCGGACAGTTCATGGCCGCGAACCGCAACAAGCGCAGCATCGCGCTGGATCTGAAAAGCCCGGAAGGCAAGGCGGTACTGCGGCGCCTGATTCCCACCGCCGACGCGCTGGTCAGCAACATTCGCCCCGCCGGCCTTGCCCGGCTCGGCTTCAGCTACGAGACATGCAAGGAGCTGAATCCGAAAATCGTCTATGCGGTGGCCACCGGCTTCGGCCAGGACGGGCCGTGGCGGGCACGTCCGGCGTTCGACGAAATCATACAGGCGGCATCCGGCTTCGCATCCGCCATGGGCACGGATGACGAACCGGCCTTCGTGCCCAGCCTGGTAGGCGACAAAATCTGCGGCATGGCACTGACCTCTGCCGTGACGGCCGCGCTGCTGCACCGGGAACGCACCGGCGAAGGCCAGATGGTGGAAGTGCCGATGCTGGAAACGCTGGCGGCGTTCAACAGCATCGAGATGTTCGGCGGCTATGCGTTCGTGCCGCCGATCGGTCCGTCCGGTTACAAGCGGATGAAAGCGCGGCGGCCGGTGCGCACCAAGGACGGCTGGCTGACGATGCTGCCCTACTCCGGCGAGAACTGGTGCGCGTTCTTCGAGGCGGTCGGCCATCCGGAGTGCATCGAGGAATTCTCGGTACGCGACCCGGTGCAGCGCGCGCAGAACATCGACCGGATCTACGACCGGATGCGTGAGATCGCGCCCACCCGCACCACGGCGGAATGGGAGGAACTGCTGCTGCGCATCGATGTGCCGCACACGGCGTTCGCCAAACTGTCGGAGATCGCCGAGCAGCCGCATCTGAAAGCGGTGGGGATGTTTCCGGAACTGGATCATCCGACCGAGGGCACAATCCGCCAGGCGCGTCCCCCCGCGCGGTTTTCCGCCAGCCCGGCCGGTATTCACCGCATGCCGCCGGGGCTGGGCGAACACTCGCGGGAGGTCTTGCGGGAGGCGGGCTACGCGGCGCACGAGATCGATGCGCTGATCGAGAAGAAAGCGGTCGGAGAGGCGTAGGCCGGCAAGACCGATCCGGTTGCACGCTGTTCCCGCGCACGCTGATGCGGGAACAGCGGTGCGTCAGGCCGGTGCGCGATCCAGGATGGCCTGCAGCGTCACCGCGCCGTTCAGCCCGGGCGGTGCGACGTGTGCCCCCTCCGCGATACGTTTATGCTGGGCATCTTCCCAGTGCCGGCCATCGAAAAACCGCGTCGGCCGGAGCGCGGGCCCGTCGATGTCATCGAGGCAGCGGGCATTCACGGTGATCCGGTCCGGCTGGGACCGCGGCACGTAGAAGCCGTGCATGCCGCAATGCGCGCAGAACGCGTGCTGCGCCACGCCGGTGCCGAAGGTATAGACGGTGAGCGCATCCTTGCCGCGCAGCAGCTCGAAATCGGCGGGATCGATGACCAGGTGCAGGATCCCCTTCTTGGTGCAGACGGTGCAACTGCATTGCGACAGCAGGTCCAGATCGACCCGGGCACGGAAGCGAACCCGACCGCAGTGACAGCCGCCTTCTCGGCTTTCAAGCATGATAAGGCTCCGTGTCACGCCAGGAGACTGGGAGGCTTGCGAGGTCCCGCATTGTCCTGATCGGACACCGCGGGTTTGGTACGTGTCAATGTTGCCCTATTCCCCCCGAAACACCGCCGCACGCTTTTCCAGCCGCGCCTGAATGCCTTCCCGCGCGTCGTGGCTGCTGATCGCGATGCGCACGAGCGTGTCGATATCGTCGTGGGGGATCGCGTCCCGGAACGCGAGCTGACGCACCGTCATCGCCTTCATCGCCTTCAGCGACAGCGGCGCGTTGGCGGCCAGGCGGTCGATCACGCGCGTGGCCTCGGCTTCCAACTGGTCCGCCGGCACGCAGCGCGCGATCAGGCCCAGGGCGTGCAGGCGTGACGCCGGCAGGGGGTCGCCGAGCAGCAGCATCTCCCGCGTCGTCACCGGGCCCAGCACTTCCATCAGCTTCTTGGCCAGGTACCAGTTGGGCGCCAGCCCCACCTGGGCCAGCGACATGCCGAACCGCGCGCGGTCACTGGCCACCACCAGGTCGCAGTGCAGTGCCAGTTCGTTGCCACCGGCGATTGCGTCGCCCTGCACCACGGCGACGACCGGCAACGGACACAGTTCGACGGCGTGCAGCATGTCCTCGATGCCGCTCGCCTCCCCGGTTTCGGCGGTTTTCCGCCGCTCCGCCATGTCGAGGCCGGAGCAGAACGCCGGGCCCTTGCCGCGGATCACCACCACGCGATCCTCCGGCGCGACCGGCGTCAGCAGCGAGTCCGTCAAGGTCCGGCGCATGTCGCGGTCCAGCGCGTTGCGCTTTTCCGGTCGGTTCATCCAGATGGTTTTGACCGGTCCGTTGCGTTCGACGATCACCTTGTCCATGGCGTTCCCTGCGGTTCGACGTTGCGCCGCCACTATCTGCGGCGTGCGATCCCGCGGCAACGCCATGGCCGGTTGGGACCGGCCGCGCTGGTGGGCCTATACTGCCCGCCCTGCGGCAGTTCGCACCGCGGCCGGCGTCCCGGGGCGGCACGGGTGCAAACAGGCGCAACAACCATGACGGACGAAACAACGATGAGTGACAGCACGTTCAGGGCGGCCGGTTACCCGTGGCGCTTGCACTGCGGCAAGCAGGTGATCGAGCAAAGCCTGAAGGATGCGGTGGACCGCGCGCGGGCCAGGCGTGCGTTCGTGGTTTGCTCCCCGTCCGTCAACCGGCGCACCGACACGGTCCGTCGCATCGAGGCAGCGCTGGGCGAGCGTTATGCCGGCGTCTTCGACGGGATCGAGAAGGATTCCACCTACGCCTCCGTGCAGGCCGCGACGCAGGCCGCGCGTGGCGCCGGCGCCGATCTGCTGATCGCGGTGGGTGGCGGCAGCGTGATCGTGGCGACACGGGCGGTTGCGATTTTCCTGGCGGAACCGGGCGACCCGTTCGCGATCATGACGCAGTATCCGGAGGGCAAGCCGGCCTACAGCCCGCGCCTGCTCGCACCGAAGCCACCGATCATCAACATCCCCACCACGCCGAACAGCGCGATGAACCGTGCCGGAACGGGGCTGAAAAACCCGGACCTGGATCACCGCATGGAGTATTTCGATCCCAAGACGCGGCCGCAGGCGATCTTCCTGGACCAGGGCGCGCTGCTGAGTGCGCCGGCCGACCTGCTGCGGTCCACGGCGACGACGGTGTTTGCCGGGCTGGTGGGGGCGATGTCGCAGACCGGGATCAATCCGCTGGCGGAAGGTGACCGGAACCATGCGTTCCGGCTGGCGTACCGCGCGTATCCGCGGCTGGCGGAGGAGCCGGACAATCCGTCGGTGCGCATGGATTTCTGCATCGCGGCGTTTCTGCAGAACCGTGGCGAGGATGACGGTGTGCGCCGCTTCCGGGGTGGGGCGTTCTCCGGCAACTATGCGGTCTCCACCGCGCTGCATGTGCGCTATCCGCATGTGGGACAGGGCGAGTCCACCTCCGTGGTGCATGCGCCGAAAATCCGGCTGTCGGACACGGTGGATGCGGCGTCGGCCCGGCAGGTGGCGGCGGCGCTGGAGGTCTGGCGCGATGGCATGGACGCGCGGCAGGCGGCGCTGGCGGCGGCCGATCGGCTGGAGGCGCTGTACACCCACGTCGGCGCGCCCACGCGACTGCGCCAGTTGAACATCCCGCGGGACGATCTGCGGAACATTGCCAACGAGACGGTGAAGAACTTCAACGCCAACGCGGGCGTGCGATCGCCGGAGGAACAGGTCGCCGATGCGCTGAGCCTGCTGGAAGCGGCATACTGACGCGGGTTCCGGATTTCGTACCCCAGGTGCCGGGAAAAAGGGCACGTACAGGTGCGGGACCATCGGGCGTAGCGACGGACGGAACCAACCCGTCGTGGTGAGTGAAGGCTCGCCACCCACGACGTTTATACCAGCCCGCGTTACGTTTGACACACGACCAGCCATTCACCGTCATGGCCCGCCACCCACGACTTTTACTGCATGCGCCAGGGGAAAGCCGTGGATGGCCGGCCTTCGCCGACCATGACGATATATGCTCGCACGTTGGTCAAGCCCAACGCAGGTTGTTGCTCCGCTTCAACGCCCCCGATGCCGCCCGCTTTCCTCGATCTCCGCCGCGGCGATCGCACGGGCCAGTGCGCCATGCAGTTCCTTCGCTGCCTCCAGCGTCAGTTCCACCGCTGCCCGCGCCCCGGGGCCGAGCTGGTCGTTGACGAAATCGATGGTGATTGCCTCCTCCAGCAAGGCGTGGTGCGGGTGGTCGTAGGACACCACCGAATGGGTCAGATCGAACCACCCGTCACCCCCCTTGCCGGCACCACTGGCGCGGACGATCTCGACGATCGAGGTGCACATGCAGGCCGCTACGCCGCCAGGTGCTTCTGCAGGAACGCGAACACCTTCTGCCAGCCGTCCAGTGCCTGCTCGACGCGGTACATCGGCCGGTCGTAATAGAAGAAACCGTGCCCTGCCCCATCGTACCGATGGAACTCGTAGTTCTTCCCGTGCTTCTTCAGTTCGGCTTCATGCTGGTCCACCTGCTCCGGCGTCGGCGCGCGGTCTTCATTGCCGAACAGGCCCAGCAGGGGGCATGACAGATCCTTGGTGAAGTCGATCGGCGCGGTGGGGTTCTTCGGGTTCAGCTCTTCCTTGCTCATCACCACGCGCCCGCCCCAGAGTTCGCAGCACGCATCGATGCTATTGGTCTTGCAGGCATACAGGAACGCCTGCCGCCCACCGGAGCATGTGCCGAACACCCCGGCCTTGCCGGTGGACCAGGGCTGCGCCTTCAGCCACTGCACCGCACCTTCGGTATCGCCCACCACCTGTGCATCGGACACGCCGCCCTCGGCGCGGACCTTGGCGGCGACATCATCGGCTTTGCCTTCGCCGGCGCGGTGATACAGGTTGTGGCTGATCGCCGCATAACCATGATGCGCGAACTTGCGGGTCGTCTCGCGATACCATTCGTCCCAGCCCGGCATGTGGTGGATCAGCACCATGCCGGGGAACGGCCCGGCGCCCAGCGGCCGAGCGACGTAGGCGGAGATGGGCTCGTTGTTGTTGCCGTTGATGGTGACGGTTTCGGCGATCATGCCTTCATAGGCCATGGTCTCTCTCTCCCTGAGTGACGGTTGTCGTCGTCAGTGAAACATACGGCCGGAATCGATCACGACAGTCTGGCCCGTCATCGTTTCGGTGCGGCACATGGTCACGACCATATCGGCGCAATCATCCTTGTCGGCGGCCTTTTTCAGCAGCGCGCCGGCCGAGGAATTCGCGATCTGCTCCGGCCGCAGGTTGGCGGTGGCGCGCGTGCCTTCCAGCAGGCCGGGGGCGACGCAGTTCACCAGCGTCTCCGGTGCCAGCGCCACGGCCATGCAGCGCGTCAGGTGAATCAGCCCAGCTTTCGACACCGCATAGGCGATGGAAGACCCGGTCGGCCCCAAACCCGCCACCGAGGAGATGTTGACGATGCGTCCGCGCCCCTGCCCCTTCATCACCGGCGCAACCGCTTTTATCAATCGCATCGGCCCGGTCAGGTTCACGGCCATGATCTTGTCCCACACATCCTGCGTGAGATTGTCCAGGTCGTTGAACGGGATCGCCTTGTTGTAGGCGGCGTCGTTGACCAGGATGTCGAGCCGGCCGAAGCGCCTGGTCACGTCCGCCACAAGCCTGTCCACCGCCGCACCGTCGGTGATGTCGCAGGCGAAAGCGGCCGCGTTGATCTGATACTGCGATGCCAGTTCCCGGGCGACGCCTTCCGCCTGGTCGCGGCTCTGTGCGTACATCACCGCGATATGCGCACCCTGCTGCGCCAGCGCGTGGCAGATGCGCTGGCCAAGCCCTCCGTTGCCGCCTGTCACCAGTGCGACCGCACCCTTGAGGTCCATCAACTCTCTCCCGTTTGCGGGCGCGCAATTGCCGTGCGGCGCTTCCCGAGTTGGTGCGCAGTCTGTTCCCGGACCCGCCGTACAGGCAAGTCGCCCCAGCCGGTGGCTTCCCGTCCGCCACCGTCGCGGCATAGGCTACGCTGGCGCGGCGCGGCCATACGTCATGCGTCGGTGGCGGCGCGGCCGCGAAGGAGGAAACATGAAAGTCGGCATCCTGCAGTTCTTCGGCTGGCGCGACCGGTCCGTGCCGCTCAACTCGGTCTATGAATCGGCGCTGGAGCGGTTTTCCATCATGGACCAGACAGGTTATGACTGCGTCTGGCTGGCCGAACACCACTTCTCCGGCTTCTCGGTCTGCCCGTCGGTGCACATCATGGGCACCATGGCCGCGGCGCGCACGAAGCGGCTGCGGATCGGCACGGCGGTCTCGCTGGCACCGTTCTACAATCCCGCTGCGCCTGGCCGAGGAAGTGGCGCTGCTGGATGTGCTGTCGGGCGGGCGGGTCAACTGGGGCGCGGGACGCGGTTTCGAACGCAGCGAATTCGCCGCCTTCGGCATCCCCGGCGAGGAAAGCGCCGCCCGGTTTCACGAGACCGTCGATATCGTGCTGAAGGCCTGGACCAACCAGCGCGTCACGTACCAGGGCCGGTTCTACAACTATGATGGCGTGGAGGTCCTGCCCAAGCCGCTGCAGGCCCCCTACCCGCCCACCTGGATGGCCGCATCATCCACACCCGCCATCGAATGGGCCGCCAGCCACGGCCACTCCATCCTCATGGACCCGCATTCCTCGCGCACCGACCTGATCCGCAAGCGCCGGCACTACGCGGCGAAACTGATCGAGGCCGGCTACAGCGATACCGGCCGCACCATCCCGATGGCCCGCCTGGTCGCGGTCGATGAAACGGCGGAGAAAGCCCGCGCTGTGGCGAAGCGCGTCGCGGAGTGGACGATCGCGTCCTATGTCGGGCCAAAGCATCCCGGCAATGTGCGCCAGGAAGTGCGAAGCTTCGGCGGCAAGGATCCGGTGGATTTCTACCTGGAAGACGTGATGATCCACGGCACGCCGGACAGCGTGGCCGAGCAGATCGAGGCGTTCGGGGCGGAGATCGGGATGAACTATTTGATGGTGGCGCCGATGAGCGGCCGGTCGTTCCGCCTTCTGACCGACAAGGTGTTGCCGCGCATCGCGACGTAAGGCGCCGCTTCCTGCCGATTTTGCATAGCGTCCCCCTGGACGGGTCCGGCAAAGTCCGGGCGACAATGAGGTGCGATGTCGCCCCCGGCACAATGCGGTGCGGTGTCGCCCCCATTGTGCCGGCAAACGCGCGTACGCACCAGGACGGTGACAAGCCGCGCCCGTCACGACAGTTGGCAACGACAGCAACGGACGGACACATGAGCGACACGCAGCCAGGCCTGGGCTACGGCCAGATCGCCTCGAAGTGGGGTTGGTTCGTAGCCTTGGGCATCGTTCTGATCCTGGCCGGGCTTTTCGCGCTCGGCAATGTGGTGGCCTTCACCATCGCCAGTGTCATCTTCATCGGCGCCATGCTGCTGGTCGGCGGCGTCTTCGAGATCATCCATGCCTTCGCGACGAAAAACTGGCGGGGGTTCGTCCTGAACCTGATCCTCGGTATCGTTTACGTCATCGGCGGCTTGCTGATCATGCAGGAGCCGGTGCAGGGCTCGCTCGTGCTGACGCTGTTCGTGCTCGCCGCCCTGCTGGTCGGGGGGATCATGCGTATCGCCATCGCCTGGCAACATCGCGAGCTTGCGGGATGGTGGCTGATGCTGCTGGGCGGCATCGTCAGCATCGTGGTCGCCTTCATGCTGTACGCCACCCTGCCCTGGTCCGGGCTGTGGGTGCTGGGCACGCTGATCGGCGTGGAACTGCTGGTGCAGGGCGTCACCTGGCTGCAGTTCGGGTTCGCGCTGCGCAAGATGTCGCCGTCCTACAGATAACCGCGTCTGCCGGACCGCAGGCTCGGGCCGCCCTTCCACCCAACAGGTTGCAGGCATGGGCAAAGGCAAGCATCGCAAGCGCACGCCACAGATCGAGGAAGACGCCCAACAGGCCGCCGCCGGCGAGAAGCTCTCCCGCAAGGACTACGAGCGGGAGCTGGCGCGCCTGCATGTCGAGCTGGTGAAGCTGCAGCGATGGGTCGTGCACAAGGGTCTCAAGATCTGCGTCGTCTTCGAAGGGCGCGACGGAGCCGGCAAGGGCGGCGTGATCAAGGCGATCATGGAGCGGGTAAGCCCCCGCATCTTCCGCGTCGTCGCGCTGCCGACACCGACCGAACGTGAAAAGTCGCAGCTATATGTCCAGCGCTACATCCAGCACCTGCCCGCGGGCGGCGAAATCGTAATCTTCGACCGGAGCTGGTACAACCGGGCCGGTGTCGAGCGGGTCATGGGGTTTTGCTCGCCGGAGCAAGTGGACCGCTTCCTGCAAATGACGCCGTCGGTGGAACGCGCCCTTGTCGAGTCCGGCATCATGCTGCTGAAATACTGGCTGGAGGTCAGCGAGTCGGAGCAGACCGTACGGATGAAATCCCGCATCGACGACGGCCGGAAGATCTGGAAGCTGTCGCCGATGGACCTGAAATCCTACGGCCGCTGGTACGACTATTCGCGGGCCCGCGACGACATGTTCAAGGCGACGGATACGCCCTGGGCCCCGTGGTTCGTCGTGCCGTCCGACGACAAGAAGCGCGCCAGGCTCAACGCCATCTCCCACATGCTGAGCCAGATCCCGTATGAGGATCTGCCGCGGGACAAGGTCGAACTGCCCAAGCGGCAGAAGCCCGACGGCTACAAGGAGCCTGCGTACCCCTATAAACTCGTGCCGCAATTGCCCTGGCCATCGGCCGCATGATTGCGGCGGATACGATCGGGTAACCGGAACGGCGGCGGGCCCTGCGCCGTCCGTGTCATCCGGCGGCGGCCTCCAATCCGGACCGGCGTGACGCCCCTGCCCCGCCATGCCACCCTCCCCCAAACACAAGGGAGGAACCCGCATGCGCATCGTCGCCCTGGAAGAACACTACACCGTTCCCCGCATCGTCGCCGGCATCTCGCGCGACGCGATCACCCGTCGCGGCTTCCCCGGCCCGGATTTCGTCTGGGCGCAGACCATGAAGCGCGACGAATTGGCAGAACTGGGCGACGCCCGAATCGCGGACATGGACCAGAACGGCATCACCACCCAGGTGCTGTCGGTCGCCGGCCCGGGCGCCGACCTTGTGCCCGGCCAGCCCGGCATCGACCTGGCCCGTGCCTACAACGACGCGCTGGCGGAAGCCTGTGCGCGCCATCCCACCCGCTATCGCGGCTTCGCGCACCTGCCGCTTCTGGCACCGGAAGCCGCAGCGCAGGAACTGCAGCGCACCGTGCAGGACCTGGGCTTCCATGGCGTGCTGGTGAACGGCGCCACCGACGGCCGCTTTCTTGACGATCCGATGTACGAGCCCGTCCTGGCGCAGGCGGAAGCGCTGGACCTGCCGATCTATCTGCATCCCGGCATTCCCACCGCCGCGGTGCGCAACGCCTACTACGACAACCTGCCGGGCAATTTCAGCTTCACCCTCGCGCTCTCCGCCTGGGGCTGGCACTACGACACTGCGATCCATGTGCTGCGCCTGGTGCTGAGCGGCGCGCTTGACCGTCACCCCGGGCTGAAACTTGTCATCGGCCACATGGGCGAAGCGCTGCCCTTCATGCTCGACCGCATCGACGAAACCACCACGGCCGGGGCGAAACTGCACCTGAAGCGGTCGGTGCGACAGACGATCCTCGACCAGGTGTGGATCACCACCAGCGGCTTCTTCACCATGGTCCCGTTCATGGCCGCATTGATGACGTTCGGCGTGGACCGCATCATGTTCTCGGTGGATTACCCGTTCGCATCGAACGCACGCGCCCGGGCGTTCCTGGATTCGCTGCCGGTCTCCCCGGCCGACCGGGCCAGGATCGCGCACGGCAATGCCGACCGGTTGCTGCGGCTGCCGGCCTGACCGAAAATGCGCGCCAGGCGCACCGCACGTCCCGCAGCCACGAACCAAAGAGGAACCACCAGTGGATCCAGCTTCCCTCGGCTTTTCCGCCGCCCAACTCGCCCGTCTCGATGATGTGATGCGCGGCCGCTACGTGGATACCGGCCGGCTGCCCGGCATCCTGACCATGATCTATCGCCGCGGCCAGATCGCCCACACCGGCATGGCCGGCCAGATCGACCTCGAACGCCGCAAGCCCATGCGGGAGGATGCGATCTTCCGCATCTACTCCATGAGCAAGCCGATCACCGCCGTCGCCCTGATGATGCTGGTCGAGGAAGGCCTGCTCGGCCTCGACGACGACGTCGCCACGCACATTCCCTCCTGGAAGAACCTCGGCGTTTACGCCACCGGCATGGCGAACCTGCTGGGCGGCCCCACCACCTTCATCACCACGCCGCCGGCAAGGCCGATGAAGGTGATCGACCTGGCGACCCACACCTCCGGCCTGACCTACGGCTTCATGAACCGCACCAATGTCGATGCCGCCTATCGCGAACATGGCGTCGCCGCACTCGGGACCGATGGCGGGCTGGACGCCATGATCGACCGGCTGGCGACGCTGCCGCTGGAATTCTCTCCTGGCACGCAGTGGAACTACTCCGTCGCGATCGACGTGCTGGGCTACCTGGTGCAGAAACTCAGCGGCCAGTCCTTCGGCGAATTCCTCCGCACCCGCCTGTTCGAACCGCTCGGCATGAACGACACCGCGTTCTATTGCCCGGAGGAGAAGCGCGACCGTTTCTCCTCCTGCTACACGCCAGGAGACGGCGGCCGGCTGAAACTCCAGGACGACGCCGCGGCCAGCTCATTTGCCGCCCCGCCGAAACTGGAATCCGGCGGCGGCGGGCTGATGTCCACCGCGCACGACTACATGCAGTTCTGCCGCATGATGCTGAACGGCGGCTCATTGAACGGCGTGCAGATCCTCAGCCCGAAAACGGTAGAGCTGTTCAGCCTGAACCACCTGCCCGACAACAAGGACCTGGCAGACATGGCGCCGCCCGGCAACTTCAGCGAATCCGGATATTCCGGCGTCGGCTTCTCGCTGGGCTGCGGCGTCAACATCAACGTCGCGCGCACCCGGTTGCCCGGCACGACAGGGGAATTCTTCTGGGGCGGCGCCGCCTCCACCGCGTTCTGGATCGACCCGAAGGAGGATCTGGCCGTGGTGTTCATGACCCAGGTGATCGGCAGCGACGTGCGCCTGACATTGCGCCGCGACCTGCGCACCCTGGTCTATTCCGCGATGACCGAGTTGTTCGCATAGGGGAAACAGCCATGGGACCCAGACTGGTCGATTACCTGCTGTACGAACCGGAAGAGTTCGGAATCCTGTGGATCAAGTTCAACCGCCCCGAGCGGTTGAACGCCCTGGTCGGCACAGCGGAAGAAAACGGCACGGTCGCCAAGGTCGGCGAATACATGCGGGCCGCCGACGACGACCCGAATGTGCGTGTCATCGTGCTCACCGGCGTCGGCCGCGCCTTCTGTGCCGGCGCCAATCTGGGGGCGTCGCGGGAACAACCGGGCGAGAACCTGCCCGGCAACCGCGGCCCGCATGAAGGGCTGGAGGGCACCCGCCAGCACTTCTTTCACGGCTTCACCGAGCTGCACCGGGCGATCTCCCTGATCCGCAAGCCGACCATCGCGATGATCAACGGTCCGGCGGTGGGCTCCGGCATGGACATGGCGCTGCATTGCGACATCCGCATCGGCTGCGAACGCACCCGTTTCATTGGTTACCACAACGCCGGCCAGATCATCGAGAACGGCGGGTCCTACTACCTGCCGAAAATGGTCGGGCTGGGCCGGGCGCTGGAGTTTGCCTACACCGGGGAACTGACGGCGGAACGGGCCCGTGAGTGGGGGCTGCTGAACCACCTGGTGCCGTCGGACAAGCTGGAGGACACCACGCGCGAGCTATGCGAGCGGATCATCGCCAAACCGCCGCTGGTGCAGTGGATCAGCAAGCGGATCATGCGTACGGCGCTGGACAGCACGCTGGAGGGCACGATGGTGCTCACATCCAACGCCAGCCCGATCCTGCAGCACTCCGAAGACGCGAAGGAGGCCCGGCGCGCATTCGTGGAAAAGCGGAAGCCGCGTTTCAGCGGGGTTTGACTGTCCGGTCTGCCGGCAAGCCATGGGCGGCGTATCAGTCGTAGTCGGCGTATAATACCAACCGCGTATGGTTCGACCATTGGGCGGCCACTCACCGTCATGGTCGGCGCAGGCCGGCCATCCACGACTTTCTCTGATGGCAGCTACGAAAAGACGTGGATGGCCCGCCTGCGCGGGCCATGACGCTGAACGGCCGACCGTGTTCAAAGATAATGCGGGTTGATATAACGTCGTGCCAGACGCAGGCCGCATGGTTCTTCGACGAGTGCGGTCCAACGCCACTCTTCCACGTCATGGCCGGGCTCGACCCGGCCATCTACCCCCGTCCAGACGTGTTCGCTTGCACACCGGCCCGATCGTTACGGGGTAGATGGCCGGGTCAAGCCCGGCCATGACCGCATCTGTGGGAGACCTGCACACCAGTTTTCGCGCGCATGAAGACAAAGGCCGGCCATCCACACCTTGCCTTCACTGCACGCGGTAGAGGTCGTGGGTGACAGGCCCTCGCGCATCACACTCTGCACGCCTGATGCCATCCGCCACCCGGACTGCCGGACGTTCGGCAGCCTCATGCGTCATGACGTCGGCTCCGTCGGCCAGCAATGCCCGGCCGGGGGTGGCGCGCCACCGCGCTGCTGCGCGGCGCGGAACGCCTGCTCGTACTCGCGGGCAATGGCGCGGATCGCCCGGCCGATATCGTCGTAGGTGTCATCGTTCAGGTTGGCGAACGACACCCGCACCGACCAGTCCGGCGCATGGAAGCCGCCGCCGTTCAGCAGCACGATCCCGTGGTCACGGGCCAGGCGAAACACGATGTCCAGCGGATGCACATGCTGCTTGATGAACTGCGCCGCCTGGGGGCCCAGGAAGCGGCATAGCCAGAATTCCAGATCGACCAGGCCGTAATAGTTGTCGAACAGCGGCCCGGGCTGCACCGCCAGCCCCAGCCCGTCCAGCAAAGCCGCGACCCGGCGTCGCAGGATCCCGATGCAGGCCTGCCGATAGGCGTGCTGCCGGTCGCAGAGTTCCACCAGCGAAAACAATGTCATCATGGCCTGTTGCGGCGTGGACAGGCCGGACGTGTGGTTCAGCGCCACATCGCGGCTGTCCGCCACCAGCCGGTCGATGAAGCGCAGCCGGGCCGGCTCCGGCGCAAGCGTGCCGTAGCGTTTCGCCAGCGCCTGGCGGTCGGTCTCCGGCAGGACGGCGATCCGGCGGTCGAACACATTGTCCTGGTGGATCGCGATCACCCCCAGCCGCCAGCCGGTGCAGCCGAAATACTTGGAGTAGGAGTACACCCCGATCGTGTTGTGCGGCAGTTCGCCCAGCAGCGAGCGGAAGTCATCCACGAAGGTGGCGTACACGTCGTCGGTCAGCAGCATCAGGTCCGGCCGCTGCGTCCGCACCAGCGTTGCGATCTTGTCGCGCACCTGCGGGCTGATCGCCACCGAGGTCGGATTGCCCGGGTTGACCAGGAAGAACGCCTTCACCCGCGGATCGGTCAGCTTCGCCAGTTCGGCATCGGTGTACTGGAAGCCGTTGTCCTGCGGCGCATCGACATAGACCGGGTGCAGCCCGTAATCCTCGAGCTCCGGTATGTCGAGGTACGGCGTGAAGATCGGCGTGCCGAGCGCGATGTGATCGCCGGGGCGCAGCAGGCGATTGGCCCTGAGGGCGCGGAAGACGTAGCAGATCGCTGCCGTGCCGCCCTCCACCGCGAACAGGTCGAATTTGCCCGGCGGGCGCGGCAGCCCGCACAGCGCGGACAGCAGGTATTCGTGCACCACCTGTTCGGCATGGGCCAGCATGCGGTCCGGCACCGGGTAATTGTCGCCGGTGATTGCGTCCACCAGTTCGTGCACGAACGCATCGCGCTGAAAGCCGAACCGGCCGAAGGCGTGATCCAGCACGCTGCGAACGGTGGCAACCGCGTCGTTCTCCGGTTGCGCTGCCAGCCACGCATCCAGCCGGTCAGCGATTCCGGCCGGATCGGGCATCCCGCCGATGCCCGCCGGATCGTGCAACACGCGGATGGACTCGCCGATGGCGAACTGGCCCAGCAGGAAGAACGCTGCACGCGCCCGGGTAGCCACCCAGTTCGGGTTGCCGCGCCCGGCATTGAGAAAGGCGTGCGCGGACGTGTGGCCCGCCTCGCGCGCCAGGCGGATCAGCTCATCCTTGATCTCGAACGGGCTGAGATGCTCGTAGCGCCGCAGGTTCACCGCATCCATCGCGCGCGTCACCCGTCAACGGGCGAGATAGGCGACCGCGCCGTCCAGTGTGGAAAGCCTGGGATAGTCCGACTCCGGAATGTCGATGCGGGTGCGCTCATGCAGCGCGGCGACGAAATTCAGGAAATCCATCGAGTCGAGATCGAGTTCATCGCGCAGTTCGGCGTTGCCGGGGACGGCGGCGAGGTTCGCCTCCGGGGCGATGCCCGCCAGCACGTCGGCAATCAGGGCCTTGGCTTCTGCCTGGTTCATAGCGTGTCTGCCTCCTGCAGCAGGCGTTCGATACCGGCCAGCAGCAGCCCGCCGCGATGGCCGTCGCTGGCACGGTGATCGCCGGCCAGGGTGAAGGTAACGATGGGGCGCGGGCCGATGGCGCCGTCCACCACCCAGGGGCGTGTGACGACGCGGCCGATGCCCACCATCGCCACCTGCGGCGGGTAGATGATCGGCAGCACGGTTTCCGCGCCACGCTCGCCCAGGCTGGTGACGGTGATGGTGGGGTCGCTGAGTTCCGAACTGCGCAGGCCGGCGCTGCGGGCGCGCAGCACCAGGTCGCGCATGGCCGCCATGATCTCGTCCAGCGAGCGCTGGTCCGCATCCCGGATTGCCGGCGCCACCAACCCGCCGCCACGCAATGCAATGGCCCAGCCGATATGTATGCCGTCGCCGGGGCGGAACGCGCCGTTTTCCCAGTAGCCGTTCAGGTCGGGCATCTTCGCCACGGCCAGCGCGATCGCACGCAGGAACAGGGCGGCCGGCAGGATGCGCTCCGGCGGCGGCCGGTCGGCGTTCAGCGCTTCCAACCGTGCCAGGGCGACCGACACGTCCAGCGTCTGCGTCAGGTAATAGTGCGGGATCTCCCGCTTCGACCGGCTCATCGCGGCGCCGATCGCCTGGCGCATTGCCGCGGGATCGAACCCCGCGCGGCGCCGCGGTGACGCGGGTGCGGTGGCTGGCGCGGGTGCGGTGGCTGGCGCGGGTGCGGTGGCTGGCGCGGGTGACGGCGTCGCGGCAGGTGTCCGGGCAGATGCAGCCTGCCCGGCGGCTTCGACATCCGCCAGCGTGATCGCGCCGCCCGGCCCGCTGCCGTGCAGGTCCCCCAACTCGATCCCGCGTTCGGCGGCGCGCCGGCGCGCCACGGGTGACGCCCGCAAGCGTTCTTCCACGACCGAAGACGCGGACATCGGCCAGGCGGCGGGCGACACCTGGGCAGGGGTTGGGGGCTGTTGCCGCGACGGCACCGGCTGACGCTTTACCTGCGGCGGAACACCCTCCGGGGCCGGCGGCGATCGAGGAGCGGCGTGCGGCGGGATATCCCCCGGGGCCGGCGGCAGCCGAGGAGCGGCCGGCAAGGCAACGTCCGGCTGGGCTTGCGGCGGCCGGGGCACGGACTGCGGCGGACGAGCGGGCGACGCCGGCGCTGGCGGCGCCACCGCAGACGCGCCGCCGCCATTCAGGCGCGCCAGCACCGTGCCCACCGGCACGCGTTCGCCGATCGGCACGGTCAGTTCCGACACCGTGCCGTCGTTGAAGATCTCGATATCGATGGCGCCCTTTTGTGTCTCCACCACCGCCACCACGTCGCCGCGCTTCACGTGATCGCCGGGATGCACCAGCCACTCGACCAGCGTGCCCGCTTCCATATCGGCGCCCAGTGAGGGCATGCGGAACTCGATCATGTGGGTTTCACCAGGCTCCGCGCGGCGGCGACGATCGCCGGTGCCTGCGGCAGCGCGGCCTGCTCCAGGTGCGCCGGATAGGGGATCGGCACCTCACGCGCGCAGATCCGGCGGATCGGCGCGTCCAGTTCGAAGAACGCGCCCTCGACGATGCGCGTGGCGACTTCCGCCGACAGCGAGCCGGATTTCCAGCCCTCGTCGATGATCACCGCCCGCCGTGTGCGCGCGACCGATGCCAGCACCGTCGGCATGTCCAGGGGACGAAGGACGCGCAGGTCGATCACCTCCGCCTCGATGCCCTCCTGCTGCAACGTGTCCGCCGCCTCCAGAGTCTTGAACAGCGACCCGCCATAGGTGATCAGCGAAACATCGCGCCCCGGTCGGCGGATTTTCGCCGAGCTGATGTCAACCGCGGTGACACCCGGATCGAGCGCGTCCTCGCGGTTGTACAGCATGACATGCTCGAAGATCAGCACCGGGTTGGGATCGTCCAGCGCCGGCTGCAGCATGTAGCGCGCGTCCTCCAGCGTGGCCGGCGCCAGCACCTTGATGCCGGGGATGTGGGCGTACCAGCCCTCCAGGCTGTGCGAGTGCTGCGCCGCCAGTTGCCGGCCGGCGCCGGTGGCCATGCGGATCACCAGCGGCACGGCGAACTGGCCGCCCGACATGTGCGGGATGGTCGCGGCGTTGTTGACGATCTGGTCCAACGCCAACAGGCTGAAATTCACCGTCATGATCTCGACGATGGGACGCATGCCGGCGATCGCCGCGCCGATGCCGGCGCCCATATAGGCGCCCTCGCTCAGTGGCGTGTCGCGGATGCGGTCTTCGCCCAGTTCGTCGGCCAGGCCCTTGGTCACCGCGTAGCAGCCGCCGTAGCGGGCGACGTCCTCGCCCATCAGGAACACGCGGGGGTCGGCCAGGATGGCATCGCGGATCGCCTGCTTGCAGGCCTCGCGATAGGTCATGCGCTGCGGCTGTTGCAGTTCCTGTGCGGCGCTCATTGCGGCACCCGATCCATGATGGTGTAGCGTTCCAGCTCTTCCACCGGCTCCCAGCTTCCTGCTTCGGCGAACGCGATGGCGGCGTCGATCTCCGCGGCGATATCGGCTTCGATCGCGGCGACTTCCTCCGCGTGGATCATGCCGTTCTGCTGCAGCCAGGCCTGGAGCTGCGCGATCGGGTCGCGGGCCCGCCAGGCCTCGATCTCCTGCCTGGGGCGATAGAGCTGCGCGTCGAACATGGAATGCGCGCGGTAGCGATAGGTGCGGCATTCCAGCAGGCGCGGCGTGCCGGTGTTGCGGATCTCGCCGACCAGGCGCCGGGCCGCGACCTCCACCCTGACCACATCCATGCCGTCCACCGCCTCGCTGGCGATGCGATAGGCAGCGGCCTTGCGTGCGATTTCGGTCTCCGCCTCGGCGCGTTCCACCGCCGTGCCCATGGAGTAGCGGTTGTTCTCGCACACGAACAACACCGGCAACTGCCACAGCGCCGCCAGGTTCATGCTTTCGTGGAACGAGCCTTCATCCACCGCGCCTTCGCCGAAGAAGCACGCCACCACAGACCGTTGCCCCAGCATCTTGTCGCCCAGCGCGACGCCGACCGCCAGCGGCAATCCGCCGCCGACGATGGCATTGCCGCCGTAGAACCGCGTCGCCCGATCGAACACGTGCATCGAGCCGCCGCGGCCACGGCAGCAGCCTTCCTGCTTGCCGTACATCTCCGCCATCAGCGCGTTCATGCCGATGCCGCGCGCCAACGCCTGGCCGTGCTCGCGATAGGTGGCGATGACGGCATCCTGCGGCTGCAACGCCTCGATCACGCCGACCGACACCGCTTCTTCCCCGTCGTAGAGGTGCATGAAGCCGCGGATCTTCTCCAGCGTGTAAAGCTCGAAGCACTTCTCCTCGAACCGCCGGATGCGCAGCATCGCCGTCAGCAGGTGGCGGACATGCGTGTGGTCCAGGTGCACCTTGTCGTTCATCGCGCGTCGCTTTCCAGCGTGGACAGATCGCCTTCCGGCAGGCCGAGTTCGCGGGCCTTCAGCAAACGGCGCATGATCTTGCCGCTGCGGGTGCGCGGCAGGCCGGGGCTGAAATCGATCTCCTTCGGCGCCACCACCGCACCCAGATGCTTGCGCGCATGACCCAGAAGCTCACGACGCAGCGCTTCCGAAGCGGTGAAGCCGGGCTTGAGTGCGACGAACGCCTTGACGATCTCGCCGGCCATCGGATCGGGCTTGCCGATCACCCCCACCTCGGCGACCGCCGGGTGTTCCATCAGGGCGCTTTCCACCTCGAACGGCCCGATCAGGTGGCCGGAGGACTTGATCACGTCATCGGCGCGGCCGACGAACCAGTAGTAGCCATCCGCATCGCGCATCGCCAGGTCGCCGGTCAGGTACCAGTCGCCGACGAAGCATTTGCGATAGCGGGCCTCCTCGTTCAGGTAGCCGCGCATCATCGACGGCCAGCCGGCCCGCAGGGCGAGCTCGCCCTCGACCATCGGCTGTTCGATCGGCGTGACGCTGCCGTCGGCATTGTGCCGCAGGATGGCGGCGTCGATGCCGGGCAGTGGTCGGCCCATCGAGCCGGGCTTCACATCCATCGCCGCGAAGTTGGCGATCATGATTCCGCCGGTTTCGGTCTGCCACCAGTTGTCGTGGAACGGCCGGCCGAACGCCTGCTGGCCCCAGACCACCGCTTCCGGGTTCAGCGGCTCGCCCACGCTGGCCAGGAAGCGCAGCGACGACAGGTCGTAGCCGCGCACCGCCTCCACCCCCAGCTTCATCATCATGCGGACCGCAGTCGGCGCGGTGTACCAGACGGAGACGCGCTCGCGTTGCAGAATGCCGTACCAGGTAGCGGCGTCGAACTCCGCCTCGGCGACGACGCTGGTCACGCCGTTGGTCAGCGGGGCGATGATGCCGTAGCTGGTGCCGGTCACCCAGCCGGGGTCGGCGGTGCACCAGAAGATATCGTCCTCATGCAGATCCAGCGCGTAGCGGCCGGTGATGTGATGCGTCACCACCGCCTGGTGCACATGAATGGCGCCCTTGGGCCGGCCGGTGGTGCCGCTGGTGAAGTGCAGCAGGGCGCGGTCTTCCGGATCGGTCGGCGGAATGCTGAAGTCCGGGCTTTGCGTTTCCACCAGGTGCTGCCAGTCGTGCGTGTCCGGAACGTCCGGCGCTTCCCCCTCCTCCGGCACCACGATCACGTGCTGCAACTTCGGCAGGCTGGCACGCAGCCCGGCGATCTTGCGGCGGTACAGGCTGGCGGTGGTGACCAGAACACGGCCCTCGCCCAGGGTCAGGCGCGTGGCCAGCGGTTCCGGCCCGAAGGCGGAAAACAGCGGCGAGACCACGCATTTCGCTTTCAGCGCGCCGAGCACGCTGATGTACAGCTCGGGAATGCGGCCGGAGAGGACGAACACGCTGTCGCCGGGGTGCAGCCCCAGCCGGACCAGCGCATTGGCGAAGCGGTTGGTGGCGGCCTGCATCGCACGATAGGTGAACGTCCGTCGCGCACCCGACCGCCCGATCCAGCGCAGCGCATCCCGCTCGGCTCGTGGCCCGGTGGCGTGGCGATCGATCGCTTCATAGGCGATGTTCAGCCCCCTGTCCCCGGGCAGTCCGTCCAGCCGGCGGCGCGCGTCGTTCCAGGTGAAACCACGGCGTGCCGTGTCATAGTCCATCAGGTTCGGGGAGACCCCGGCGCCATCGCGTGGTTTGACGATCCGCGGATAGCGTTCTGCAAGTGCGGCGCGACCGGCGTCCGGTCCGGACATCATCAGTCCCTCCCAAGCCTGATGTCGCGCACGCTAGAACTGGGCCGGAACCGGCTCATTGATCGAAATCAAGCCGCACAAATCGCGGACCGCCTGGAAAAGCCCGGGCCGGCAGTCCATCTCGCGTCCTGGTCGCGACCGGTGAGTGCGGCGACCGGGCGCCAGCGCCATAAGCGGGCGGGATGCACGGCCCCGCTTCCTCCGGCGCCGCAGCCAGCCGCCGGGGGTAACGTCCTGGCGCCGATGCGGCGGGCTCAAGGTCGCGATGGCCCGTCGCTGCCCTGGCCCATCGCTGCCCTGGCCCATCGCTGCCTTGGCCCATCGCCGCCTTGGGCCTCGCCTGGCTGTCTGCCCTGGCCTGTCGCTGCCTTGGCCCATCGCCGCCCTGGCCCTCGGCCGCCCTGGCCTGTCGCGTTGAAGTTGACCCAGATCAAGGAGGCCGCCTGCCAGGGCGGGCATCGTCCGACACTGGGTTGGAGGACGCGATGTTCAAATACATTCTCGTGCCGGCGACCGGATCGGACGCCGATCAGCCTGTCTTTCGCACGGCGGTCGCCCTGGCACGCCTGCACAACGCCCACCTGGTGTTCCTGCATGTCCGGCTGGACGTGCAGCGACTGATCGTGCCGATGGCCTCGGCGGAATACGGCGGCGGCGCCGGCATCGGCGAGATCATCGAATCGCTGGAACAGGACACGCTGGCCCGCCACGACCGGGCGAAGGCCGCGGTGCATGCGCTGTGTGCCGCCGAGAAGATCCCGCTCTCCACCACGATCGGCGCGCCCGGCCCGACCGCCGAATGGCGCGAGGAAACCGGTGAGGAGCCGGCCCGCCTGGTGGTGCAAGGCCGCACCGCCGACCTGCTGGTGCTGGGCCGCGAGCGGGACGAGAAATCCGCGCCGCTGGATGTGCTGGATGCCGCGGTGATGGAAACCGGTCGCCCGCTGCTGCTGGTGCCGCCGCATCCGCCAGCGCAGCTTGGCCAGACCATCGCGATCGCCTGGAAGGACACCGCGGAGGCCGCCACCGCCGTCGCGGCAGCGCTGCCGCTGCTGGCCGGCGCACGGCGCGTGGTGATCCTGTCGGTGACCGAGGACCCGAATGCGGATCCGGCTTCCTGCGAACGCCTGCGGCAGGCACTGGTCTGGCACAACCGCGCGGTGACGGTGCAGCACGTTGCCCCGGAGGATCGCGACCCGGCCGACGCGCTGCTGAAGACGGCCGCCGATATCGGGGCCGATCTGCTGGTGATGGGTGGCTATGGCCACAGCCGCATGCGCCAGATCGTGTTCGGCGGCTTCACCAGGCGGGTGCTGCAGGTGGCGGACCTGCCGGTGCTGATGGCGCACTGACCCGCTCCCACGGACCAACCGCACAGGACAGGCAAGCATGACGATCGGATTCCAACCGGCCGGCGACAATGTGCTGGTGCATATCCTGCCCGCGGCCGGGGAGGCGTGGGACGACTCGGTGGAGTGGGCCGAGGTGATCGCCGTGGGTCCGGGGCGGCGCACGGTGGATGGCGTGCTGATGGTGCCCGATTTCGCCCCCGGCGACCGGATCGCGCTGCGTCCGCATCGCGCATTGCACCTGCGCATCGACGGCCAACCGCTGGCTGTTGCCGGCAGTGCGGACATTCTCGGCCTGCTGCTGCCGGAGGCAGGTCGACCGCGCTCGCCGGCCGAAGCCGAAGGTGCCGCCGCATCCCCACCTGGACAACAGTCGCCGATCACCCGCGAGGAGTCGCTGGAGACGGACGTAGCCCCCGATCTGATCGATCAGCAGGCGCCCTCCGGCGAGGATCTGCATTAGCCGCAACCGGTTGCGCATCCCACGTCATGGCCGGCGAAGGACGGCCATCCACGACTTTAGCTGTTGCTATCGGCAAAGTTCCCCACCGGAATACCGACCGGCCATCCGTGAATGCGACCGCGACGGGCCTCGCAACGGCCGGAGAGGACTTTCCGTTTGGTCGTGCGTAACGGGCCTTCGCCCGCCACCGAGGTTTGGCGGCCCGGAAGCAGTGATGACGCGGGCTGGTAAAGGCGCACGCACGCCTGCACTGTGTTGACCATGCACGTTGCGACGGGTGTTCCTGCACGACGTCTCACAACCGATACCGGCGGCCTCCTGAATGGCTGACCATTCCGGGCGATGAGGCGCGGCACGCCGCGCCGGGCGTCAGACCCGACGGCGATCTGGATCAGGCGCCGACGCCTGCTGTGCTTTGGCGTGACGGGAAGCGCGTGGTTGACGCTTGCGGGCTGTCAGGTCGCGCCGCCATCCGCCTATCGGCCGCCATCGCAGCCGGATGTGACGGTGTACGTGACCGCGGCCGGATGGCACACCGGCATTGCCCTTCCGGTACCGTGGCTCGACCACGCCTGGAACAGGCTGCCGGCGTCCTTTCCCGACGCAAAGTTCCTGCTGTTTGGCTGGGGTGAGCGCAACTACTACATGGCACGCGATCCCGGGATAGGCGACGCACTGCGGGCGTTGTTCCCGGGGCCGGCGGTGCTGCTGGTCACCGCGCTGGCGCAGCCTCCGCAGGATGCCCTGCCCAACGCCCGGGTCTTCGCGATCGGCCTGTCGCGCGTCGAGGCAGATCGGATGGTCGCCTTCATCCGAACCGCCTTCGCCCGCTCACCGGACGGACAGCCATACCCAGTCGGCGTCGGGTTCTCGCCCGGAAGCCTGTTCTATGCCGCGACCGGCACCTACAGCGCGACATACACCTGCAACACCTGGGTCGCGGAAGCGCTGCACGTTGCCGGCCTGCCCGTGACGGCAACCGGCGTTGTCTTCGCGCATGAGGTCGTTGACCAGCTTCGGCATCTGCCCGGGACCACTCTCTGGCCACGGCGCGGCACAGCGGGAACTCACTGACTCACGCGTGGGAGGGCCAGTGCCGTGACGACTGCTGCTGATGCCTGGCCGCGGCGGCGCGCAGCGACGGGCTGTCCCGCAAACCTGACGCGCCGCAGCCCTGCGTGCGTCAAAAGCCGATCACGCCGCCTGCAAGGCCGGCTTCGCCTGCCGCCGCAACAGTACGACCTTCTCCGCCGACCGGCCGAAGAAGTGGTAGCCGGAACCACCCTCGGACAGCATGTCCAGGAACTCGTCGGGCCGGGTGACCCGCACGCCGCCCAGCACATCGGCACCGCGGCGCAGATAGGCGCCCGGACGCATGCTGACCGTCGGGCCCCACCACCACGACCCGCGCGTCGGGGCGGCACAGCGCCAGCAACCCTTCCATCGTGTCGTTCAGCAGCGTGGTGCCGGTCATCAGCAGGACATCGGCGGTCGGCACCACCTCCGGCGCCTGGTCGGCCGGGCGGAAGAACGGCATCTCCTCCGGCTTCAGGGTGCGCGGGTCGATCTCCAGGATGGTGAAGCGCTGGCCGGCCTGCTTCAGCGCGCGCAGGAACGGCACGAAGGCGCCGACCACCACGACATGCTCGCCCGGCTGAATGCGGGCAGCATCGTATGCGTCCACGCCGGAGCGCAGTTCAACCGCCGGATCGGGCTGGCGATCCCAGCACATGTCCGCCAGCGCGTTCATCGTCGCGATGCCGACGGCACGACGGATCGGGTGTGGCGACACCGCCTCCTTCAGCAGGTCCGTGGCGCGACGGCCGTGCAGCTTGCCGGGAAACGGCATGGTCATCGCAGAGCTTGGGCAGCAGACCGCTTCGGGAATGGCATGGATCGGCGTGGCAGCCGTGCCCGCCGCACCGCTGCTCAGCTTCACGCCGGTGAAGAACAGCCCGATCACAACCCGCTCGATGCTGATCCGCTCGGCGTCAGGCCCAAGGATGCCGGCGATCTCCGCAATGGTCTCGCCAACGATCGTGCCGTCGGGAGGAAGCTGGTTCATCGCGTTCTCTCCAGTTCAGGGTTGATAGATTGGGATGGCGCCAGGGCGGCACCAGTGCTCCGATGCCACGGATGAGGCCCGCAGATGAGGCGCTTCGCCCCGCTGCAGGCGCACGCTCCACGGAGGTTGGAACAGCGGAAATCGACGCAGGCGCAACCAACCACGCCGTGGCGGGCGAACGCCCGCTACCCACGGCTTTACCGCTGACGTGGCAGAAAAGGCGTGGATGGCCCGCCGTCGCCCACCATGGCGATGGACGTTCGCACCGCGGCGTGTTGTATCGGCTGTTACCATTACGCCGGGTCCGCCGCGGCCTTGCGTGACCCGCGCGGCCAGGCCAGCGGCCGCAGGTACAGCACCGCGAACAGGCCGAACGCGCCGCTCCACGCAAACCCGCTCAGCCACAGCGCCTGGAAGTAATCGACGCCGGCGAACGGGGCGAGCAGCCGACCGACCGCGGCGACCGTCACCAGAACGTAGATCAGCGTGGTCCCCGGTCCGGCGGTCAGCGGACGGCCGGTATGCCCCAGCGTCGCGCGGGTCATCACCGCCAGGGTCATCGTGCCGATCGCGCCAACAGTGAGCGCATGCAGCGCGGCGAATGGCGGCACTTCCGGCCACAGTCCGGCCAGGCCGAGCAGACAGAAGCCCAGGCCCACCCAGGCATAGCCCAGATGCAGCACCCACAGCAGCGGCTCCCGCAGCGTCGCCAGGCCGCGCCAGCGCGCCAGGCGGACCCAGTGCACAATGCCGGTCGCCAGGCAGATCCACGCGGTAACGGCCGCATGCGGCACCGACACCAGGGCGGCCAGTGCCAGGATGGTCATGCCCAGCACCACCCCGTCGAACCGGTTGAACCCCACGGGCGGCGCGACGTCCGGGCGCTGCTTCGCCAGCCAGTTTCGGGTGAAACTGGGGATGATGCGCCCGCCGACCAGGCTGATCAGCAACAGCACCACGGCGATTCCCAACACGTTGCCCAGCATCGCGGTCGGCGCCAGGCCCAGCGCGTCCAGGTGCACCAGCGCATTCGCCACCAGCAGGCCGGCGAGCGCCACGACCATCGGCAGATTGCGCCAGTTGCGGCCGGCAGCGATTTCCCGTGCCACCACGCCCAGGAACACGACCGGGAACAGCAGGTCCAGCACCGTTGCCGCAACCGGACCGATCCCGGCCGAGAACAGAACGCCGATGCGACCGGCGACCCACAGCGCCACCAGGCCGGCCAGCGGCGCACCCTGCAGCGGCATGCGGCCGGTCCAGTTGGGAATGGCGGTCAGCAGGAATCCGGCGATGGTGGCGGCGGCGAATCCGAAGATCATCTCGTGCGCATGCCAGACGCCGGGCGGCAACGCGGTGGGCACCTGCGCAGACCCGCCATACAGCGCCAGCCACAGCGGAATGGCGACGGCGGCCCAGACGGCCGACAGCAGGAAGAACGGGCGGAAGCCGGCGGACAGCAGCGCAGGACCGGCTTGCGGACGGTAACGCGGAATGCCGGCGGCCGGACGCTTGGCGGTTGACGCGAGGCGCATGCGGAATCGCGGAAGCGTGCCGGTCTTTTCCTGCCTGAGGTGATCGATGAAGGGACCCATGACCGCATGCCTCCTGCCACGGTGCGCCGGAATCGCACCGGCGCGGCTTTGGCGCGGTTCTTTGCCGGCGGCCAGGACGGTCCTGCGGGGGGCCCCGGGATGCGTCGAAGGCGGCGCCGGAAAAAGCGCCATCGCAGATAAGCAATATCAGCGATAATTGGCACGTTCAATGCTTATTTTTCCCGCCGCTCCCTGACGCATCCGAGGCGCAGTGGCTGGCGGCACCCGCGGCATGCGGCGCAACCACCACCAGCGGCTCGGCCGCAGCGGCACGGCTCGCCGCGTCTGAACTGGAACTTGCTATCCGACTTTAACGGTGCTATGGTGTGATGATGTCCGGCAATCCGCGACGGTCACCCCCTGGTGCCTGCTGCGCATCGGGTCGCGGAGTGTGTTGCACGGCATTGCGAACGGGGGATTGTCGCCGGAACCATGCGCCTGACGACCTACACAGACTATACGCTCCGGGTGCTGATGTATCTCGCACTGCGCCCGGAACACACCGCCACCGTCGCCGAGATCGCCGAGGCGTATGGCATCTCCCGCATGCACCTCAACAAGGTGGTGCGCGAACTGGGCCAGGCCGGGGACATCGACACCTTGCGCGGCCGAAAGGGCGGCATCCGCCTGGCCAAGCCGGCCGACGCGATCAACGTCGCCGACGTGGTGCGCCGGTCCGAACCGGACATGGAGCTTGTGCCCTGCTTCTCCAGCACCCGCGCCTGCGTGCTGGGGCGCTGCTGCCTGCTGCACGGGGCGTTGCGGCGCGCCGGCCACGCCTTCATGGCGGAACTGTCGCGCTACACGCTGGCCGACCTGGTGGGTTCGGGCGGGCCAACGGCCGATGTTTTCCAGGACCAGCGGGTCAGCGACGCGCGCACCTCGCGCCTGCGCGCCCCGGCGGCCCGTCGGCGGACGCCGCGCCCGGCGACACGGGTGGCAGCCAAGGGATAGGTGACGGCGACTGCCCGCGGCGGACGGCGGGCCGTGGGCTCCGGTCCGCGTCCGCCCTGACCGTGCAAGTGCCGTGCGGCGCGGGGCAAGTGCGGCGCGGGGCAAGTGCGGTGCGGGGCAAGTGCGGTGCGGGCGGATCCGAATGGCTCCATCACCACCACGTCCCCCGGTCGCCAACGGACCTGCTTCGGTGCGCCGCAGCAGGTATGATACCTCCAGGCCATCGCCGTTCGACGCAGGAGGCAGCCCGTGACCCGTGCAGTCCTGACCATCAACGCCGGCTCGTCCAGCATCAAGTTTGCCGTGTTCGAACTCGTGCAGGGCGGCAGCCTGGCCCCGGTCTCGCACGGTCAGATCGAAGGCATCGGCACGGCGCCGCATTTCGTGGCAAAGGACTCTGCCGGCGCGACTCTGGCCGAGCACCGCTGGCCGCAGGATGCTCGGCAGACACACGAAGCGCTGCTGTCGCACCTGCTGGGATGGGTGGACTCGCATCTCGGGCAGGCGGTGCTGGCCGCCGTCGGCCACCGGGTGGTGCATGGCGGCCCGACGCACGCCGCGCCGGAACGCGTCACCGATGGCCTGCTGGAGCAGCTTGCCGGGCTGACCCCGCTGGCGCCGCTGCACCAGCCGCACAACCTGGCACCGATCCGCGCGATCGCGAAGGCGCGCCCGACCCTGCCGCAGGTGGCCTGCTTCGATACCGCGTTCCACCACACCATGCCGGCGGTGGCGTCCCGCTTCGCCCTTCCCCGTTCCTATGAGGCGGACGGCGTCCGGCGCTACGGCTTCCACGGCCTGTCCTACGAATTCATCGCCCGCCGCCTGCGCGAACGCGCCCCGGCGCTGGCCGCCGGCCGGGTGGTGACCGCGCATCTGGGCAACGGGGCCAGTCTGTGCGCCATGCAGAACGGACGCAGCGTGGACACCACCATGGGGTTCACCGCGCTGGAGGGGCTGATGATGGGCACCCGCTGCGGCACGCTCGATCCCGGCGTGCTGCTGTACCTTCTGCAGCAACGCGGCCTGACGGCGCAGCAGGTCGAGGACCTGCTCTATCACCACTCCGGTCTGCTGGGCGTCTCCGGGATCGGCAGCGACATGCGCGTGCTGCTGGACAGCGACGACCCTCGCGCCCGTGAAGCGATCGAGCTGTTCGTGTTCCGCATCGCCCGCGAAACCGGCGGGCTGGTCAGCACGCTGGGTGGCCTGGACGGGCTGGTGTTCACCGCCGGCATCGGCGAGCACGCCGCGGACATTCGCGCCCTGGTGTGCCAGCGCCTGGCCTGGTTGGGCATCACGCTCGATCCGGCGGCGAACGCACATCCCGGCGGGCGGATCAGCACGCCGGACAGCCGCGTGGAGGTCTGGGTGATCCCGACCAACGAGGAGGCGATGATCGCACGCCACGCCGTCGCTGTGGCCGGGTTGGCCGGGTAATACCAGCCCGCGTCAGGTTTGACGCACGGCCAGCCATTCGGCGTCATGGCCCGCGCAGGCGGGCCATCCACGTCTTTTCACAGACGCCATCAGCGAACATCGTCGATGGCCCGCCTTCGCCGACCATGACGGTGCGTTGCCGACCACCGGTCAAACGATTCGCGGGAACAGCCCTTCAGGTCAGCGTCACCCGCACATAGCTTCCCGGCGCATCCTCGATCGGCTTCAGCTTGCCGTCGCCCGGCACGCGCGCCGGCACCATTTCCTTGCCGCCCTGCGCGATGACCCAGCGGTGCCAGTCCGGCCACCACGACCCGGCGATCTCGGTGCCGCCGGCCAGCCACTGCTCCGCGTCGGGCGGCAGCGACTCGTTGATCCAGTGGCTGTACTTGCCGCCCTCCGGCGGGTTCACCACGCCGGCGATATGGCCGCTGGCTGCCAGCACGAAGCGCTTCGGCCCGGACAGCAACTGGGTGCCACGATAGGTGCTCTTCCACGGCGCGATATGGTCTTCCCGCGTGGACAGGAAATACGCCGGTGTTTTGATCTTGCGCAGGTCGATCGGCACGCCGCACAGGGAGATGCCGCCCGGCTGCGCCAGCAGGTTCTCCTGGTACATCTTGCGCAGGTAGAAACTGTGCATGCGCGCGGGCATGCGGGTGGAATCGCTGTTCCAGTACAGCAGGTCGAACGGGAACGGCTCATTCCCCAGCAGGTAATTGTTCACCACGAACGACCAGATCAGGTCGTTGGCGCGCAGCATGTTGAAGGTGGTCGCCATTTCCGACCCCTCCAGATAGCCGCGCTTGTTCATCTTCTCTTCCAGCGACTGCAGTTGCTCCTCATCGATGAACACGCCCAGTTCGCCGGATTCCTGGAAGTCCATCATCGTCACGAAGAACGTCGCTGTCTTGATGCGGTCGTCCTTCTTCGCCGCCATGTAGGCCAGGGTGGACGACAGCAGCGTGCCACCCAGGCAATAGCCGATGGCGTTCACCTCGCGCTCGCCGGTGGCCTGCTCGATGGCGTCCAGCGCGGCGAGGTAGCCTTCCTGCATGTAGTCCTCGAACCCCTTCTCGGCGAGCCGGCTGTCCGGGTTCACCCAGGAGATCACGAACACGGTGTGCCCCTGCGACACCGCCCAGCGCACGAAGCTGTTCCGCGGCCGCAGATCCAGGATGTAGAACTTGTTGATCCAGGGCGGGCCGATCAGCAGCGGCCGCTTCAGCACCTGTTCCGTGCTGGGCGAATACTGGATCAACTGCATCAGGTCGTTCTGATAGACCACCTTGCCGGCGGAGACGCCGATATTTTCGCCGACGCGGAACGCCTCCGTGTCGGTCATCTTGATGTGCAGCCTGCCCTTGCCGCGCTCGAGGTCGGTCAGCAGGTTGTTCAGGCCCTTCAGCAGGTTCTCCCCGCCGGTCTCGGCGGTCTTGCGCAGCACTTCGGGGTTGGTCAGCAGGAAGTTGCTGGGGCTCATCGCGTCGATGAACTGGCGGGCGTAGAAATCCACCTTCTGCGCGGTCTTCGGGTCCAGCCCGTCCACATGCGTCACCACGTCCTGCACGTAGCGCGCGGACAGCAGGTAGGACTGGCGGATGAAGTCGAACACCTCGTTGTCGCGCCAGGCGTCGTCCTTGAACCGCCTGTCGGACGAC
Organism: uncultured Alphaproteobacteria bacterium; assembly: GCA_963721065.1. Taxonomy (GTDB): domain Bacteria; phylum Pseudomonadota; class Alphaproteobacteria; order Acetobacterales; family Acetobacteraceae; genus CAWBLP01. The sequence goes on along the minus strand of CAVRHO010000001.1, from coordinate 991,591 downwards.
GGCGCGGCGATCACCTGCTCTGCCGGCTGGCCCATCATGCGCCGGGCGGTGTTCTGCCAGAGTGTCATGTAATCCTGCCAGAACCCGATCTGCGCCTGCATCATGCGCGCCGGGTTGGCCATCAGCCGAGTGGTCATTTCCAGGAACGCGCTGCCGATGTTCAGCGGATCGAGCGCCTGCTCCTCATGACCCTGCCGCTTCAGCCACTCGGCCACAAGGCGCTGCGACCGTTCGGCGATGTCGGCCATGGAGCGGCCAACCACGGCGGGGTCGGGCAGCTTGAATGGCGCGGCGTCGGTTTCCGAGGTCTTGTCGGTCTGAGCCATAAGGCGTCCTTTGCGTCGGCCGCCCCACCGGCTACACACGTGACACGATCGTGGAGCGGACTCGACAAATATGGTGACGAGCGGAACAGGGGTGCAACCTAGAAGCCGGGCCCGGGGCATTCAAGCTGCCTTGCCCATGGCGGCTATGCTGTTGCTGGCTGGCTGCTCCTCCGGCTCGTCGGTCAATCCCGTGACCTGGTGGCACAACCTGGAAGGCGGGGCGATTGCCCAGCAGCGCCCGCCCCCGCCCGGCGCCGACGCGCCGTATCCCAACCTGGCCAGCGTGCCGCCACAGCCGAAGCCGCCGGACCTGAAGTCGCTGAACGCGGTCACGTCCAGCCTGATCGCCGACCGGCGGCATGCCGAACACGTCGCCGAGGCAATGCCGCTGCCCGACCCGTCCTCCCGGACCGCCTCGCCGGACCTGTTCGGCATCGGGACCGCGCCGCCGCCACCGCCGCCCACGCCGGCCGCTTCCGGCAAGCCCGCCGCCACCGCATCGGGCGGCCCGCCGGCGCAGGGCGCCGCGCCATCGGGCCAGGGCGCCAGCGCCACCTTCTCGGCCGCAACCGCGCCGCCGGCCAGGTCCACGGCACAGGCCGCTCCGGAAACCCCGCCGCATGTCGAACGCGCGCCGGTCGGCGCGGTGAAAAGCACGCCGCTGCCCGGCGCGCAGGCTTACCAGCCGTCCCAGGCGGCGCAGGCCATGCAGACCGCCGCGCCGCCGGCAATGCCCGCCACGCCACCGGCGCCGCCGAACGTGCCGGGCGCCAGGCCGGCGCCGCCCCCCGCGCCGGCGCCGGCTGCGCCGTCGGTCCCCCAGGGAGCGGTCATGGTGTCCTTCGCCCCCGGATCCACCACGCTGCCGGCCGGTGCCGCGGACCAGTTGAAACCGCTGGTGGCGAAGCGCGGCAACGCGACCGTGTCGGTGATCGGCCACGGCGACACCTCGTCCAACAACCCCAACGACCAGGCCACGGCCCTGACCCTGGGTTTGGCGCGTGCGCAGGCGGTGCAGTCCGCCCTGTCCGCGCAGGGCGTTCCGACCAGCGCAATGCAGGTCGGGGCGCAAGCTGGTGGTCGCGGCGTGACCGTGCGTCTGCTACAATAATTGCCCGTTTTCCCCGAGGCTGTCCCATGGGTTCCGATTCATCCGGCGAGTTCCATCGCATCCGTCGCCTTCCCCCCTACGTCTTCGCCGAGGTCAACACGGCCAAGGCCAAGGCGCGCACGGCCGGCGAGGACATCATCGACCTGGGCATGGGCAACCCGGACAGCGCCACGCCGCCGCACATCGTGGCCAAGCTGGTGGAGGCGGTGCAGGACCCGCGCACCCATCGTTACTCCGTCAGCAAGGGCATTCCGGGCCTGCGCCGGGCGCTGGCCGCCTACTACGCCCGCCGCTTCGACGTCGGCCTGGACCCGGAAACCGAAGTCATCGCCACGCTCGGCTCCAAGGAGGGCCTGGCGAACCTGGCCTCGGCCATCACCTCGCCGGGCGACACCATCCTGGTGCCCAACCCGTCCTACCCGATCCACCAGTTCGGCTTCATCATCGCCGGCGCGGCGGTGCGCTCGGTGCCCGCCCGCCCGGACGAGGACATGCTGCGGGCGCTGGACCGGGCGGTGCGGCATTCGGTGCCGAAGCCCACGGCGCTGATCGTCAATTTCCCGTCCAACCCCACGGCGTATCTGGCGGACCTGGACTTCTACCGGGAGATCGTCGCCTTCGCCCGGCGGCATGAGGTCTGGATCATGTCCGACCTCGCCTATGCCGAGATCTATTTCGGCGACAAGGTCCCCCCCTCGATCCTGCAGGTGCCGGGCGCGAAGGACATCGCGGTGGAGTTCACCTCGCTGTCCAAGACCTACTCCATGCCCGGCTGGCGCATGGGCTTCGCGGCCGGCAATCCGCGGCTGATCCAGGCACTGACGCGGATGAAGTCCTACCTGGACTACGGCGCCTTCACCCCGGTCCAGGTCGCCGCCACCGCCGCACTGAACGGCCCGCAGGACTGCGTGGACCAGTTGCGCGCGCTGTACCGGGAGCGTCGGGACGTGCTGATCCGCGGCCTGGCTTCCGCCGGGTGGGAGGTGCCGAACCCCGAAGGGTCGATGTTCGCCTGGGCGCCGGTGCCGCCGCAGTATGCGTCACTGGGCAGCGTGGAGTTCTCCAAGCTGCTGCTGGCGCGGGCGAAGGTGGCGGTGGCGCCGGGGCTGGGCTTCGGCGAGCACGGCGAGGGGTATGTGCGCATCGCGCTGGTGGAGAACACCCACCGCCTGCGCCAGGCGATCCGCAATATCCGCGGGTTCCTGCAGACGGGCACGAACCAGGTGGCGATGAGCGAGGCCGCGGCGTCCTGACCTGACGGGCCGGTCTGCACCGGAAGGCGGAGACCGGCTATCCTTCCGGCGTGGCGGACGCATGCTGGAGGCGTTGCGGTACAAGGGAATGAATTCGATCCGGTCGCCCATGGTTCGCGTCAGCCGAACGGCGGTGCCCGTCGACGACGTAACGGCCGGAAGTCTTCCGGCCGCGGCTTCCATTCCAACGGCAGCCTCAGCAGCCGATCGGATCGGAAACGCCCGCAGACCACACCGCCAAACATGAGCTTATACGTCTTTGACGGACACCGTCGGAGACATATATGTCGCCATGGACTTTGAGTGGGATGAGGCAAAGAGCGAACGTAATCGGCTCCAGCGTGGATTGCCGTTCGCGTTGTCCATGCTGCTGTTCGAGGGCCGGACCCTGGAACGGGTTGATGAACGGCAGGACTATGGCGAAACCCGCATTCAGGCAATTGGCATGCTCGGCGGAAGGACGTTGCTTTGCGTCTATACCGATCGTGGTGCGGTCCGGCGGATCATCAGTTTGCGGTATGCGAACAGGAGAGAACGGGATGCCTATCGTGCGACGTACCCGGACTGAAATAGACCGAAAGCGCCTTTTGGCTGATCTGGCAGCACAACCGGAACCGACCGAGGCCGAGATCGCGCAACAGGCGGCGGAAGACGGCGCTGCATGGACCGACGCGGACGCAGCCACGGCCGTCCCGGTCTATCCGCCCCCCAGCGCGGCACAGGTACGCGCCCTACGGTCCCGGCTCGGCCTGAGCCAGGCACAGTTCGCACGCCGCTTCGGATTCACGGTCGACACGCTGCAGCAGTACGAGCAGGGACGGCGGGTGCCGTCCGGCCCGGCCTCCACGCTGCTGCGCGTCATCGCGTCCGATCCGGATGCCGTGACGCGCGCGCTCGACCCCCGCCGCCATCCGGTCGGTCACGACGCGCCTGCGGCAGAGTGAACGCGCCAACGAAAACGACACGGCATTGCTGGCGCCGGGCGTCGTTCGTTCCCGTTGCGACCGCAGCGGTCGCGCAGCAGGGGTGACGCAGCGACGCTCCCAGCGCTGGAGCAGTCAAGACCGTCGAAACAGTGACAGATCGTGCCGATTGGCGGGATAGTCGCAGGAACGACTGCGCGTCACCTTCGGTGATGCGACCTTGCCGAACCTGTTCTCGCGGCACCGCGACCCGGTGCCATCCGGACCGCACAACCGAACGGAGCCACCGGAATGCGCCTGCTGCTCGCCACCATGTCGCACGAGACCAACACCTTCTCACCCGTGCCCACGAAGCTGGAGCGGTTCTGCCGCAACGGCGACACGTTGCTGTCCGGCCAGGCGGCCATCGACTTCTATCGCGGCACCGCGACCTGCATGGGCGGCTACCTGGCCGTGGCGGCGGAGAACAAGGCCGAGGTCGTGGTGCCCGTCTGCGCCTCCGCCCCGCCCAGCGGACCGGTGGACACCGAGGCGTATGAGGCCATCTGCGGCCGGATCACCGACGCCGTGGCGCAGGGCGGGTTCGACGCGATCTGGCTGGACCTGCACGGCGCCATGGTCACCGACCGCTTCGACGACGGCGAAGGCGAGCTGCTGCGCCGCATCCGCGCCATCGACCCGGACACACCGCTCTGCGTCGCCTACGACATGCACGCCAACGTCTTCGACCCGATGGTGCGGCACGCCCAGGTGATCACCGGCTACCAGACCTACCCGCATATCGACCAGCGCCAGACCGCCGAACGCGCCGCCCGTGCGCTGCTGCGGGTGATGCGGCGCGAGGTCACGCCCACCGCCGCCTGGGGGACCGCGCCGATGCTGCCGCACGTGATGGCGCAGGGCACCCACCGGGCGCCCAACCGCGACCTGCAGGCGATGTGCGCCGCATGGGAGTCCAGCGGCCGTGCCCTGTCCGCCAGCCTGTTCGTCGGCTTCCCGCATGCGGATGTGGAAATGGCCGGCCTGTCGGCCGTGGTGGTCACCGACAACGATCCGCAGGCCGCGCAGGCGATGGTGGATGAGCTGCTGTCCGCCGCCTGGACCGCCCGCCGCGACTTCCTGTTCGACATCGAGCCGCTGGAGGCCTCGGTCCGCCGAGCCAAGGCGCTTGGCGCGCCGGGGGAACTGCCGGTGGTGCTGCTGGACCATTACGACAACTGCGCCAGCGGCGGCACCATGGACACCACCGACGTGCTGCGGGAGATCCTCCGCCAGGGGCTGCAGGACGTGGTGTTCTTCGGCATCTACGACCCCGCGGCGGTGGAACAGGCGGTGCAGGCCGGCGTCGGCGCCACGGTCACGCTGTCGATCGGGGCGAAGCTGCCCATGCCGCAACTGCCGGTCGCCAGCGCGCCGCTGGAGGTCACAGGCACGGTGCAGACCATCTCCTCGGGCCGCTTCCGGCTGAAGGGCGGGCTGACGCCGGGGCTGGAGGTGTTCATGGGCCGCACGGTGGTGCTGGACACCGGGCCGGTGCAGATCGTGCTGCTGTCACGCCACATCGAGCCGACGGCGCAGGAGATGCTGCAGGTCCTGGGCATCGACCCGGCCCGCAAGCAGTTCGTCGCGATCAAGAGCCGGGTGCACTGGCGCGCCGACCTGGGCAAGATCGCCCGGGAGATCGTGGAATGCGCCGGCGTCGGGGTGTGCACGTCCGACTACGGGCAACTGACGTTCCGCAAGGTGCGGCGGCCGGTGTTCCCGCTGGATCCGGACCTGCGGTGGAACCGGGGGGCGTAGGCGCTTGAACACCAGCCCTTTACGCTGCAACCGCCCACGGCCTGCAGACCCGTGAGGCATTTCCTCTACGACCGACTCCGAATAGGCTTATCCGCGTGAACGCGCCCACGAACCTGATCGGCCTCGGCCTGTACACGATACCTGAGGCGGCTCACCTGGCCGAGGTGACGCCGGCGCGCGTTCGCGGGTGGGTGCAAGGCTATCCCAAGCGCGCCGGCAAGCCACGACGTTCCGCGGTGTTGGGTCAGGTCCTACCGAAGGAGGAGGGGAAGACGGCTCTCACCTTTCGGGAGTTGATCGAAATCCGGTTCATCCGCCACTTCCTGCGGGCTGGCGTTTCGTGGCGGAAGCTGCGGCGGGCTGCGCCCGAAGCACGCCGGGAGTTACTCGATGAGGCCGGCCCGCGACCGCAATTCTCCACGGATGGCGTAACAGTATTCGTGGACAGTCTGGCGCGGGATGGCGACCGGTCCGCGCGTGATCTGGTGGCAAACCAATACGTTATGTTGCTTGTGCTTGCCGACAGCATCAGGTCGGAGTTCGACCTGGACGCCAATGATCTGATCCGTGCCTGGCATCCAAGGCCGGAAACGCCGCTGGTCCTGCTCGACCCACGCCGGTCATTCGGTCGGCCAATCGTGGAGCCGGGCATACCCACAAGCACGCTCGCTGATGCACTGCGCGCCGAACACGGCGACGCACGGCGCACGGGTGCCTTGTTTGGCGTTTCGGAAGACGCTGTGCGACAGGCTGCCACATTCGAAATGACCCTGGTGGCGTGAAGCTTGCGCTGGACGAAAACCTGCCACGGTCGCTCGCTCACGCCATCGATGCCTTGCTGGCGCCGGAACACGGCGAAGCCATCAGTATTCAAGAGCGGTTCGGGGCGGGCACCACGGACAGGGACTGGATCGCTGCCCTGCATTCAGAAGGTGGCTGGGCCGTCCTCACACAGGACCGAAAGCTGCGGACGCGTCCACATGAGCGATTGGCCCTAAGACAATCGGGCCTGCTCATATTCGGTACTTGAGCACGGCTGGGCCGCCAAGTCCTACTGGTCGAAAACTGCCGGGGTCATCCGCTGGATGCCAAGCATGATCGAGGCGGCGTTATCGGTTCAGCCACCAGCGCTGTTCTCGATCCCCCACCGGTGGACACCAAAGACACTCCGATCGTTCAAAGCCTGATACGTTTCGCGACTGCCGCCTGCGTCATGGGTCGGCGCTTGGGAGCGCCACCGTCCCGGCATTCGATCCGAAAACAGCGCCCGATTGAACACCCCCGCCCGGACGCTGCTATGTTCCGCCGCAACACCGGCCCACTTCGCCACAGGAATCCGCCCGCCATGCCCGTCCCTTCCGCACCGCACAGACCAGGCCGCCGCTCATGACCCGCCCGCTCTCCGTCGCCATCGCCGGCCTGGGCACCGTCGGCACCGGCGTGCTGAAGCTGCTGCGCGACAATGCCGACCTGGTTGCCGCCCGCGCCGGCCGCCCCATCGCCGTCACCGCCGTGTCCGCCCGCGACCGCACCAAGGAACGCGAGGTGTCCGTCGCCGGCCTGCGTTGGTACGAGGATCCGGTGGCGCTGGCCGCCGATCCGGACGTGGACGTGGTGCTGGAACTGATCGGCGGTGCCGATGGCCCCGCCCGCGCGCTGGTGGAAGCCGCGCTCGCTGCCGGCAAGCCGGTGGTCACCGCCAACAAGGCGATGCTCGCGGTGCACGGCGCCGCCCTGGCCGCCCTGGCCGAGGAACACAACGTCCCGCTCGCCTTCGAGGCCGCGGTCGCCGGCGGCATCCCGGTGATCAAGGCCGTCCGCGAAGGCCTGTCCGCCAACCGCATCGAGCGCATCGCCGGCATTCTCAACGGCACCTGCAACTACATCCTGACGCAGATGCGCGAACGCGGCCGGGAATTCGCCGAAGTCCTGGCCGATGCCCAGAAGCTGGGCTACGCCGAGGCCGACCCCACGTTCGACATCGACGGCATCGACGCGGCGCACAAGCTGGCCATCCTGGCGGCGCTCGCCTTCGGGCGGCCGGTGGCGTTCGACGCGGTGCACGTGGAGGGCATCCGCCGGGTCTCCTCGGTGGATATCGCCTTCGCCACGGAACTCGGTTACCGCATCAAGCTGCTGGGCATCGCCCGCCAGGTGGATGGCGGCATCAGCGCGCGGGTGCACGCCTGCATGGTGCCGGCCAGCGACACGCTCGCCCGGGTGGACGGCGTGTTCAACGCCGTGGTGGCCGAGGGCGATTTCGTCGGCCGCATCATGCTGGAAGGCCCGGGTGCCGGCGCCGGCCCCACCGCGTCGTCGGTGGTGGCGGACCTGATCGACATCGCCCGCAATCGCCACACCCCGGTCTGGGGCGCCGCCGCCGCCGACCTGTCCAACGCGCCCTCGATATCGATGAACGAGCATCTCGGCGCCTACTACCTGCGCCTGATGGTGGTGGACCGCCCCGGCGTGATCGCCGACGTCACCGCGGTGCTGCGCGACAACGGCGTGTCGCTGGAGTCGATGCTGCAACGCGGCCGTTCCCCCGGGGAGGCGGTGCCGGTGGTGCTGGTGACGCACGAGACGCAGGAAAGCGCCATGCGCGCCGCGCTGGAGCAGATCGCCGAGCTGAACGCGGTGCTGGAGCAGCCGGCGCTGATCCGGATCGAGGCCGGCTGAACGCCTGCCTCGCCGAAGCACCGCATTCGCTACCAGGTCATTGACACAGTATGTCAATGACCTAGGGTGCAGCGATGCGCTTCGGCTGGGACCAGCAAAAGAGCGACCGCAACGTGCGCGAGCGACCGCTGCCCTTCGCCGTTGCCATGGCCCTGTTCGACGGCTCCACGATCGAGTTCGACCACAGGCGGCGGGACTACGGCGAACACCGGATCATCGTCTATGGCCGCGTCAACGGTCGCGTCCTGGTATGCGCCTATACCCGGCGCGGCACGGAAGAGGCTCCGGTGCGCTGGATCATCAGCCTGCGCAAGGCGAACAAGGGTGAAAGCCATGCCTACGAGACGCTATTCCCGCAGTGCCCTCGACCTGGCGAAGGTGGACTCGCAGCGGATCGATGCGACGTCGGACGCCGAAATTGCGCGCCAGGCGTCGGAAGATCCCGACACCGCTCCGGTGTTCACCCCGGAGGAACTGCTGCGGGCCGGACGCCGCGTTCCGCCGGAGGCCGTGGAAGACGTCCGCGCGCTCCGCACCCGGCTTGGTCTGTCGCAGGAGGCGTTCGCGGCCCGCTTCGGTTTTTCGGTCGATGCGATCCGCCAGTACGAGAGCCACCGGCGGGTCCCGACCGGCCCTGCCCGCACGCTTCTGAGGGTCATCGCGCGCGAACCGGACGCCGTTACCCGCGCGCTGGCCGACGCATCCGCGTGACCCGATGCCATTGCTGACGGCCGGGCGCGCCCTTTCCGGTATCCGCGACCTGGCCGGCGCGACAACCGCCACCATCGACGGCGCGCTGAACGAGCACCGCATCCGCCTCGCCATCACCGGCCTCAGCCGATCCGGCAAGACGGCGTTCATCACCTCGCTGCTGCAGAACCTGATCGCGCTGGGCGCCGGGCGGGACACGCTGCCCCGCCTGTCCCGCCGGCTGGACCAGCACGGCCACACCCGCCTGCGCGCGGTGAAGCTGCTGCCCACCGGGGTGGAAACCATCCCGTATTTCGACTTCCCCACCAAGCTCGCCGGCCTGGCCGCCGCACAGCCCGCCTGGCCGGCACCCACGGCGGACCTGTCGCAGATCTCCCTGTCGCTGGTGGTCGAGCACCAGACGCCGCTGCGCCAGTGGTTCGGCCACCGGCGGGTCCGCCTGGACATCCTCGACTACCCCGGCGAGTGGCTTCTCGATCTCCCCCTGCTCGGCCAGAGCTTCCCCCGCTGGTCGGCCGACACCATGGACGCGCTGGCCACCCCGCCCCGGCTGCCGCGCGCCTCCGGCTTCCTGGACTTCGTCCGCACCGTCAGCCCGACCGATCCGGCGGACGAGGCGACGATCCGCCAGGGCCACCGGCTGTATGTCGCGGCGATCAAGGCATGCCGGCGGGAGCTTGGCCTGCGCTATCTCCAGCCGGGCCGCTTCCTCGCACCCGGCCCGTGGGGCGACGCGCCGTTCATGTGGTTCTTCCCCCTGCCCTGCGAGGACGCCGCCATCCAGCCAGGCTCGATCGCCCACCTGCTGCGCGAACGGTTCGACGCCTACAGGCGCGAGGTGCGCGCCAGCTTCTTCGACACGCATTTCCGCGCCTTCAACCGCCAGATCATGCTGGTGGACGTGCTGGACGCGCTCTACGCCGGCCGCACCGCCTTCGAGGACACCGCCCGCGCGGTGCACGACCTGGCGGCCGGGCTGCGCGGCGGCCGGGGCTTCTGGACGGCGCTCGCCAGCGCCGCCTTGCCTGGCCCTCTGAAGCCCCGCCCGATGGAGCGCGTCGCCTTCGTCGCCACCAAGGCCGACCGCGTGCCGCAACAGAGCCGCGCCAACCTGCAGCGCCTGCTGGAGGCTCTGGCGGAGCCCGCCGCCACAAGCTGGGAGCAGGCCCGCGCCACGGTGTCGTACCATGTTGCCGCCGCGATCAGCGCCACGCAGGATGGCACCGCGGTGATCGACGGGCGCACAGTGGACGTGGTGGAAGGCCGCATCCCGGGCGAAAGCCGGGTGCGCCCGTTCTATGTCGGTGAAATCCCGGCCGAAATCCCGCCGCCGGCCTTCTGGACCGCACCATATTTCGAGATGCCGGTGTTCCAGCCGCCGAAGATCGACGCCAGTGGCACCGCGGGCATCCGCCACCTGGGCCTCGACGCGGTCCTGGATGCCGTGATCGGAGACCTGCTGTGATGCGCCAGACGCCCCGCTTCCTGGACGAACCCGCCGCCGCGGACACCGCCGCCGGACACGCGCCGCCCGATCCACCCACTGCCCCGGCAACCAACGCGCCGGAGCGCAGTACACCGATGCTGCTGGACGCGCGGGAGGACGCGCCGGAAGCGATCGGCGCGGACTGGAACCCCCGCTCGGTCGGGCGGCGGAAAAGGCGCCTGGGCTCGTCGGTCCTCGCGGTGGCGGGGCTGGGGATCATCCTGGGAAGCTGGCTGCTGCTGGCGGCGCTGGGATCGGCGCTGGACCTGCTGAGCCGTTCGGCCGGACTGGGCGGCGTTGCCCTGGCCCTGTATGTCACCGGCGCCGTCCTGATGGTGTACGCCGCGATGCGGGAGTGGCTGTCCCTGCGGCGCCTGCACCAGGTGGACCGGCTCCGCGCCGCCTTGCATGGCCCCGGCACCGACATCGCGGCGGCACGGTCCCTGTGCGCAACCTGGCTGGACCGCGTGGCGCCGCACCTGCCGGAAGCCGCGCCGGCCGCGGCGGGCCTGTCCGGCAGCGGCGATGCGGCGCAGTTGCGCGCCTTCCTCAACAGCCAACTGCGCGATCCCCTCGCCGCCGCCACCAGGCGGATCGGCTTCAAGGCCGCGTCGGAGGTCAGCGCCCTGGTCGCCCTGTCGCCGCACGATTCCTGGGACGGGCTGATCGTCGCCTGGCGCGGCCTGCGGGTGATCCGCCAGGTCGCGGTGCTGCACGGCCTGAGGCCCGGCCCGGCCGTCAGCCTCGCGCTGCTGGGGCGGGTCGCCCATGCGGCGGTGGAAACGGCGATGGTCGATGTTGCCTCGCAGGCGGCGGCCGATCACCTGCTGGCCAACGTGCCGCTGCTCCGGCACCTCAGCGCCATTCCCGCCGCCAGCACCGCGGCGTTCCGCCTGCACCGCCTGGCCAGTGTCGCCGGCCGGGCATGCAGCCCGTTGAGCGCGTGATACCGGGGACCATGCTCGCCTAGCCCCGTTGCTGCTCGAGGATCTCGAACACGTCGCCGTCCACCGCCCCGCCCATGCCATGCCGGTGGTACCACAGGGCCAGGAACAGCAGGCGCCAGCATGCCACGCCGACTCGCCGGTCCGACGCCCGGCCAAACAATGCGCGGACGCGGTCGGGCCGGGCCAGTTGCGCCACGGCCGGCGATCGGGCCACCAGCTCGCCCAGCCGCGCGCCGTCTGCGGCAATCCAGGACGCAACCGGCACGCTGAACCCCCGCTTGCGGGCAAACGGCCGTGCCGCCGGCAGGGTCTGCGCAAGCCATGTCCGCAGCAGATACTTCCCCATGCCGCGCCGGGTGCGCAGTCGGTCCGGCAGCGCGAAGGCGAAGCGCGCCACCTCGCGGTCCAGGAATGGCGTCCGGCCCTCGACACCATGCGCCATCAGGCACCGGTCGAGCTTGAGCAGCAGATCGTTGGGCAGCCAGGTTGCGACATCCTCCCGCTGGGCGCGGGCCAGTGCCGTGCCGGTTGCCGCCGCCCGTGCGCGCAGCAGGCCGGCGCGCCAGTGATCGTCCTGCATGCGAAGCACATCCAGCCCATCGAAGACACTTCTCGTGCGCATCGGCCGGCCGAACGGCCAGGGCCGCGCGGCCGCGCGATAGCGGCCATAGCCGGCGAACATCTCGTCGCCGCCCTCGCCCGACAGCACGACCTTGACACTGCCCCGCGCATGCCGGGCCAGGAACCAGGTCGGAATGATGGCGTAATCGGCCACCGGGTCGTCCATCGCGGCGACGATCTCGGGCAGGTGCCGCCAGGTCATCGCCTCGGTAATCTCGATCCGCTCGTGCCGCGCGCCGGCCGCCCTCGCCGTGGCGGCCGCATCATCCCGCTCGTCGGACACGGAATCCCGGTCGAACCCGGCCGTGAAAGCGAGCACCTTCGACTCGTTCAGTCGCGCCATCAGGGCCAGGATCGCCGCACTGTCGATCCCGCCGGAGAGGAACATGCCATAGGGCACGTCACTGCGCTGGTGCAGCTCCACCGCCTCGGCGAGAACGGCGTCAAGCGCGCGCACCGCCACATCCTCGTCGCGCGGGGCCTGGCCCGGTTCGATCGGATCATGCGGCAGGGCGGACTCTTCGATGCCGTCGCGGATCGTCAGCAGCGCGCCCGGCGGCACACGTTCGATCCCCGGAAAGGCGGTTTCGCCGCCGGCGATGAACTGAAGCTGCAGTAGCTCCAGCAGCCGCGCCGGGTCGGTATCGCGCCTGGCCAGCCCGGCGGCGATCAGCGCCTGCGGCTCCGACGCGAAGGCGAGCCCCTGTGGCGCCGCGCAGCGATAGAGCGGCTTGATGCCGAACGGGTCACGCGCCAGCGCCACCGTCCCGCGCTGTGCATCGTCGATCGCGAACGCGTACATGCCGCGCAGCTTCGGGATGACGTCCGCATCCTCGCGCGCCAGGTGAAGCGGCGGCTCGCAGTCGCTGCCGGTGCGGAACGCCACCGCCGGCAGCGCGGCGCGCAGTTCACGGTTGTTGTAGATCTCGCCATTGCCGATCAGCACCGACCCGGCGCCGAACAGCGGCTGGTCACCGGTCGCCAGGTCGATGATCGCCAGCCGCGTGTGCACCAGCGCGGCGCGCTCGCTGACATGCGTGCCGGACCCGTCGGGGCCGCGGTGCGCCAGCGCGCGCGCCAGCGCCGCCAGCACCTCGGGCGCCACGCGCACGCCGGGTTTCAGCGCGATACCGGCGATCCCACACATCAGCGCCGAACCCGCGCGAGATAATCCCGCCAGGCGGCCATCACGACGGGGGCCGCGAATTCCGCCTCGTAGCGCTCCCGCCCCGCCGCGCCGAGACAGTCGCGAAGCCCCGGGTCGCCCAGCATCCGCCCGATCGCGCCGGCCAGCGCCGCCGTGTCGTCAACCGGCACCAGCAGCCCGTCGGCACCGTCGCGTATCACCTCGCGCGGCCCGTCCGCCGCCGCCGCGACCACGGGCACACGCGCCGAGAACGCTTCCAGCACCATGTTGCCCAGCGGCTCGTGGCGCGAGGCGGAGACGAACAGGTCCGACGCCTTCAGCAGCGCGCCGACATCGCGGCGCCAGCCGGCGAGATGCACCCGCGCAGCCACCCCGCGTTCGGCCATCAACCCGGTCAACGCCGCGCGCTCGGGTCCTTCACCCGCAATCACCAGGTGCGCGCTCGGCACCGCCTCCATCGCGCGGATCAGGTTATCGAACCCCTTGTTGGCGTGCAGCCGCCCGAGGGCCAGGATCATCGGCGCCGCTTCGGGCACACCCAGGGCCGTGCGATCCGCCGGCGCATCCGCCGCGAAGTCCGCCACGAAATTCGGCAGATAGGCGACCCGGTCGCTCGGCCAGCCCTGCTCGCCGATCCAGCGCGCGATCCCACGCGTATTGCCCACCAGGTGATCGCAGCGGCGGAAATATTTCAGCGGATAATATCCGCCGAGCCGTCCGACGCGCGTCCAGGTTCCACGCGGGACGTGGAAGGCGGCGCGACTCATCCAGGCCATCGCGACCTCGGCATCGAATGCGCGCAGTACCGCTCTGGCGCGTGGCCGCGTCAGCAGGTCGAGCGGGCCGCCGTACCGCAGCCCGACCGGGTCGAGTCCGGCCTCGCGCAGCAGCCGCATCCGCGCCGGATCGGGCCGGACCACCGGCAGCACCGTCTCGCCCGCCCGGTGCAACGCGATCGTCAGCCGCTCGAAGAACAGTTCCGCACCGCCATGCGCGGCGCCGGCCATGAGTTGCGCGATCCTCATGCAGCCAACCCTCAGCCTGTCGTCGATCCTGGCATGCCAGGATCACACGGCGGCGACGCGGCCTGTATGACGTTCATTCGCGCTGCCTTTCATGGTTCGGCGGCCTGGCCGTGCCGCGAATCGGGCCGACATGCGGCTGCCGGTCGGAGATCTTCACGGGCTCGGTTGAGACTGGCGAACCGGAGGCTGCTGCCGGTTCTGCATCGCGGCCAAGCATAGCACCGCACACGCGGCCCGCACACGCCCGGCCCGACCGGGATCAGTCGAACAGCGAACTGACCGAACTTTCCTCGGCGATCCGCCGCACTGCCTCGGCCAGCAGCGGGGCGATCGTCACCTGGCGAATGTTGTGTGCCAGGCGGACCGCCTCAGTGGCCATGATCGAGTCGGTCAGCGTCATCATCTCCACCGGCGAGGAGGCGATGCGCGCCACCGCGCCGCCGGACAGCACGCCATGCGTCACATACACGGATGCAGAGCGTGCGCCCTGCTGGATCAGCGCATGCGCCGCGTTGCACAGCGTGCCGCCGGAATCGATGATATCGTCCACCAGGATGCAGTCGCGGCCGGACACGTCGCCGATGACGTTCATCACCTCGGACTGCCCGGCCCGTTCGCGCCGCTTGTCGATGATCGCCAGGTCGGTGCTCAGCCGGGTGGCGATCTGCCGGGCGCGCAGCACGCCGCCCACATCCGGCGAGACGATCATCACGTCACGGCCGTCGAACCGGTCCTGGATGTCGCGGGTGAACAGCGGGGCGGCGTAGAGGTTGTCCACCGGGATGTCGAAGAAGCCCTGGATCTGGCCGGCGTGCAGGTCCATCGTCAGCACGCGGTTGGCACCCGCCTCGGTGATCAGGTTGGCCACCAGCTTGGCGCTGATCGGCGTGCGCGGCGCCGATTTCCGGTCCTGCCTGGCATAGCCGAAATACGGGATCACCGCGGTCACCCGCCGGGCGGAGCTGCGGCGCAGCGCGTCCAGGGTGATCAGCAGCTCCATCAGGTTGTCGTTCGCCGGATAGGACGTGGACTGGATCACGAACACGTCCTCGCCGCGCACGTTCTCCTGGATCTCGACGAACACTTCCATGTCGGCGAAGCGGCGGATCAGGGCGCGGGTCAGCGGCAGGTTGAGGGCGGCGGCGACGGCCTCGGCGAGCGGGCGGTTGCTGTTGCAGGCGACGATTTTCATGCTGAACAGCCGCGGACCTGGTTCACTGTCTTACCGGTTCGACGCCGGACCGCTGGCCTTCTACCAACCGGTCTTCAGCCTGTCCATGAAGCGCTGTTTCGCGCTTCTGGTCCTGCGGTACCGTCATGCGCTGCTGCTTGATCACGTCCTCGACCCCGCCGGCGGCCTGGGTGGCCACCACCACCGCCACGTCGCCCCAGTAGCGGTCCAGCGTGCCGGCCGGGATTTCGTTGAGCTGCACCACCTTGCCGCGCTCGTTGCCTTCCGCGTCCTTCACCACCCACTGGACCTCGACACGTTCCTTGTGATGGCCGATCGGCACCACGCGGACATGGCCGTGAATCGTGAAGTCGGCGCCATCGGCGGTGTCCTGCAACGCGGGGCCGAGCAGGGCAAGGTGCTTGCGCATCTGCCGGGTGAGGGAGAGATCGCCGTCGCCGGGCGCCCCGGTGACCTCGGCCACCATCACCTTGGCCTGCCGATTGTACAGGCTGTGCGGATCGGCCATCTGCCGGGCGATCTCGATATTGGTCAGCATGCTGGCGATCTTGGGCGCCGCCTCCTCGGCGACCCGCGACAGGGTGGCGGGGCTGGCCGCTTCCCAGGAACGGGCCGAGACCGACGGGCCATGCGCCGTTCCGCGCTCCTTCCCCTGCGGGTCCAGGACGGTAAAGACGGGCGTGACCGTGGCCGCATGCGATTCGGCGGTGGCGACCAGGCGCCAGTCGGATTTCTGGGGCGTGCGGGAAAAGGCGGGGACCTCCTGATGCTGCAGGGCCACCGCCAGGTCGTCCGCGAATTGCTCGCTTGCCTTGTCGGCCAGCAGCGCCTGCCCGGGCGGCGGGATGACCAGGCGCGGGGTGGGCGGCTTCGCCAGCCGCCGCGCCGTGGCGCCTGGGTTGCCGAGAAAGGGCTCCGGAAGGTCGCCGCAGGCGGTGAGGCCGAGCAGCAGGGCGAGACAGAGGCAGAGGCGGAGGGTCATGCGGCGGGTTTCAAGCAGATGTCGACCGCTTCTGCCAGTTCCGATGAAGTGTACCGGACGCCCCTGCGCCTGATTTCCACCTACACCAGGGCCACCGGACGGACCGGCGATCCGGTGGCGCCGCGGAATTTCGTGGCCAGCAGGATGAAGCAGGGCGTGAACACCCGGTCACGCACCAACTCGTCCAGCACCAGGTTCTCGATCAGGTACACGCCGGATTCCGCCAGGCTGAACTGGTGCACCGGCAGCGACAGGCCCTTGTTCGGGTTGGGCAGAACCTCCACCGCCATGTTGTCGCAGCCGATGGCGACGATGCCCTGCTCGATCAGCCAGCGGGCGCCGGGCACGTCGATGCCGGGCTCGCCTTCCAGGTAGCGTGCGTTGTCCACGCCGAAATAGCGGCCCCATCCGGTGCGGATCAGCGCGATGTCGCCGGCCTCCACGGCGAAGCCGCCGGCATCCGCAGCACGCTTCAGGTCGTCCGGCGTTACCGTGCGGCCGGGTTGAAGATGCGGCCCGCCATCGGCGCCCGCCACGTCGAACACCACCGCGCGGGTGATCATCGGCGGCGCGTGCTCGATGCCCAGGTCGTCCAGGCCCCAGTCGGTGACCGTCTCGGCCGCGGACAGGCCGTTGTACAGCCGGTCGCCGCTGGAGAAATGGCCCAGCGCGTCGATATGCGTGCCGACATGGGCGGTCATCTCGATGCGCTCGACGTTGGAGCCGGCGTTGTTGGTGAAGCCGAGCTTGCGCTTGCGCTTGATGCTGTCGCGCCAGGAGGCCCAGATCGACATCAGGAACGGCGTCTGGTTCGGCGCCATGAACGGCGCACCCTGGCCGATCTCGTGGCTGACGTCGTACATCCGCCCGTCCCGCACCGACTGCAGCGCGGCCAGCCGCTTCTGCACCGTCAGCAGGTTGGCGGCGCCGATCCGGTCGGCCGCACCCCAACGCGCGTGGTCATGCCCCAGTCCGCTCATGCCCGGTCTCCTCCGCTGCTGTTGCGGCCGCCGCTGCCGGCCCCGGATCGGGCGGCAGCACGGCCGGCGTGGACCGCACAGTAGCACGCCGCGGCGGTTTGCCAGCCCCGGTGCGCGGCGCGGAACCCGACCGGCTTGAACGCAGTTTGTTCGCCATCAGATGGATCGTCGGCACGAGCAGGGATTACGTCGGCATGCAGCAGCACACCGTCTTTTCGTGTAGGCCAGCACAATGAGTGCGTCGCATTCGGCTGCCCCGGACAGCACGCCCGACAGCGTGTCCGGTGCCGACCCGGCGCCGGGCGGTGACACCGTTGCGGTCGGGGCCATGCACCCGGCCGGCGGCGGCCATCTGGACGGGACCAGTCAGGCGGACATGCGGTTCCTGGGCGCCGGCGCGACCGCCGCCGCCGCCGGCGGTTCCAAGCTGCGGGTGGATTTCGTCGATCTGAGTGCGACCGGAGCGGGTCCGCAAGGCGCCGGTGCTTCCGACTCCGCGCTGATCCGCTTCGCCGACTGGCAGGCGGTCAACGCGGACAATGCGACGGTCGGCGGCGGCGCGGGCGGGCCGGAATTCGGCGCGGCGCTGGACCAGGCTGCCACCGCGATGCTGGGGGACTTTTCCACCGCCACCAGCGCGGGGGTGGGCGGCGGCGCGGCCATGATGGATGTACCGGACAGGCCGGGCGGTGCGGTCGCCGACAGCGGCACTGTGGCGCTGGTCCGGGTGCCGCTGATCATTCACTCCTGAACGCCGGCCAGCGCGGACAACGGGATCATTGCAAGCGGCGGCGACCGGGGCGGCCTGCGACAGGTCATTCCCTGCCGGCTGGCATCGGACCTGCCTGACAATCGCCGGTTCAATGTGATGGCCCGCGCGAGGGAGGCTCTGATCCAATCCCACTTCGGCGACGGTGATTGGTCGGCCAACGGTCAGGGGCCACGCCAGTTGGAATGGGCGTCTGACCCGTCCCCCAGATACAGAAAACCCGGAAGGACAGGGCCCGTCCGGGATAGCATCGCCAACACGGCCGGCGGGCCCCGTGGCGGGACCCGCCTGTCCGTCGGCGTCAGACCTTGTGTTGCTGCGCCAGGTCCCAGCCCACCTTTTCCGGGCTGCCGGACACCTTCGCGTCCTTGCCGCTGTACGACCAGATCACCTTGCTGAAGTTCAGCGACAGGCTCTCGCTCGGCATGTCGCCGCCGCTGCTCAAGCTGTAGCCGCTCAGGCCGCAGTTATCGAGCTCGAACTCCAGGTAGGTGTCCACCTGGTCCTTCGTCGTGGTGGTGAACTTGAACTTCACCGTGGTGCTCAGGTCGCCGGCGACCGCGTCCTGGAACAGCTTGGGCGAGGACTTGTCCATGCGCTTGGTGACGACAACCTCGCTGATCGAGGGCTCATTCGCCTCGCGGCTTTCCAGCCCACGCGCGGCGGTGCCGATGGCGCGGCCCACGCCCCACTGGAACGAGCTCAGCTCGATCCACTTCTCCAGGCCCTTCGTGGTAACGGCACCGTCGATGCTGCCAAACTTCATGTAGATGGACACGCTGACGCTCCTTGCGTTGTCAACAGATGAACAGGCTCAGCCGAGCTGATAGTGAAACGATCCCGCCGTGTCCACGCCCACGGTGATGGTATCGATCGTTGCGCCCTCGGCAAGACGCGACAACACCTCGGCGGACAGTTCGGGGAGCAGTGTACGCGAGAGGATCTTCTCGACGTTACGCGCACCGGACGATGTCTCGGTGCAGCGCTCGGCGATTGTGTCCACCAGCGCCTTGTCCCACGCGAATTTCGCGCCGTAGGCTTCCTGAACCCGCCGCCGCACGCGGTTGAGCTGCAACTCGGTGATCTGCCGGATCACATCCGGCGACAGCGGGAAGTACGGAACCAGGGTGACCCGGCCCAGGAAGGCCGGCTTGAACACCTTCATCAGCTCCGGCATCAGCGCCTCGGCCAGGCCCTCGGCGTCGGGCGCCGTGTCCGGGTCGGCGAACAGCCGGGTGATCAGGTCGGTGCCGGCATTCGACGTCATGATGATGACGGCGTTCTTGAAGTCGATGTCGCGGCCTTCGCCGTCCTTCATCATTCCCTTGTCGAACACCTGGAAGAAGATGTCCTGCACGCCGGGGTGCGCCTTTTCCATTTCGTCCAGCAGCACCACCGAATAGGGCCGCCGGCGCACCGCCTCGGTCAGCACGCCGCCCTCGCCGTAGCCGACATAGCCGGGCGGGCTGCCCATCAGCAGGCTGACCTTATGTTCTTCCTTGAACTCGGACATGTTGATCGTGGTCATGTTCTGCTCGCCGCCGTAGAGCAGATCGGCCAGGGTCAGCGCCGTCTCGGTCTTGCCGGTGCCGGACGTGCCCACCATCAGGAACACGCCGATCGGCTTGCGCGGGTCGGTCAGCCCGGCGCGGCTGGTGCGGATCGCCTGCGCCACCGCGTCCAGCGCGTGCGGCTGGCCGACGATGCGCTGCTCCATCGTCTCCTTCAGGTGCAGTACCGGTACGGATTTCGTTCGACTGCATGCGGCCGGTGGGAATGCCGGTCCAGCCGGCCACCACCTCGGCGATCGCCGGCCCGTCCACCACCGGATGGATCAGCGGCTCCTCCCCCTGCAGGGCGTGCAGCTTCTGCACCGTTTCCGTCAGGGCGGCACGCAGCGAGTCCTTGTCGGCGGTGTCCGCCGGATCCTCGATCCGCGCGCGCGTTGCGGCCATCTCCGCCGCCAACGCCTTCTCCTGTTCCCAGCGTGCCTGCAAGGCTTCCAGCTCGGACGCGGTCCGGGCGCGTTCCTCCTCCAGCGCGGCCCGCCGGGCGGCGTGATTCTCGCCGGCCGCCATTTCGCGGTCGATGATGCCCAGCTCGGTGTCGATCAGGCTGATGCGGCGCTGGCGATCCTCGACCGGTGCGGGGATCGCCGCCTGGCTCATGGCGACGCGGGCGCAGGCCGTGTCCAGAAGGCTGACCGCCTTGTCCGGCAACTGGCGCGACGGGATGTAACGGGCCGACAGGCGCACCGCCTCACTCACCGCCTGGTCCAGGATGCGGACCTGGTGATGATGCTCCAAAGTATCGACCAGGCCGCGCACCATCGCGGTCGCCATCGCTTCCGCCGGTTCCTCGACCTTTACAACCTGGAAACGACGGGTCAGCGCGGCGTCTTTCTCGAAATACTTCTTGTATTCCGCCCAGGTCGTCGCCGCGATCGTGCGCAGTTCCCCGCGCGCCAGGGCCGGCTTCAGCAGGTTGGCGGCGTCGCCCTGGCCCTGCGAGCCACCGGCACCGATCAACTGATGTGCCTCGTCGATGAAGATGATGATGGGCCTGGGCGAGGCCTTCACCTCATCGATCACGCCGCGCAGGCGGTTCTCGAACTCCCCCTTCACCCCGGCGCCGGCCTGCAGCAGGCCGAGATCCAGCGTCCGCACCACGACGTTGCGCAATGCTTCCGGCACATCGCCGGATGCGACGCGCGCGGCGAACCCTTCCACCACGGCGGTCTTTCCCACACCGGGTTCGCCCGTCAGGATCGGGTTGTTCTGTCGCCGCCGGGTCAGGATATCGATCATCTGGCGAATTTCGGTATCCCGCCCGAGGATCGGGTCGATCTTGCCGCCCTTCGCCTGCGCGGTGAGGTCGGTGGTGAACTGGTCCAGCGCACCGCCGCCGCCACGCGGCATGCCGCCTTCGTCCACCGCGGCAGCGCCCGGCGTGGCGCTGGTGGACAGCGCCACGGCCTCCGCCGCCTCGGCAGTATCGCCGGTGATGGCGGCGAAGTCGCGCTTCAACGCATCGGGGTTGATCTTCAGCAACTGGCCGGATGCTTCGCGGGCCCGACGCGACAGCGTTTCATCCGCCAGCAGCGCCCACAGCAGATGGCCGGACCGCACGCGACCGGCGCCCTGCTCCAGCGACGCCATCAGCCAGGCCTGCTTGATCCAGTCCACCAGCTCGGGCGCCAGCGACGGCGCGCGGCCGTTGCCGGTTTTCATCTTCTCCAGCGCACGGTTCAGGTCGGTCGCAAACCGCCCCTGGTCGATCTCATAATGACGCAGGATCGCCGCGATATCGCTGTCCGCGCGATCGGCCAGCGTCACCAGCCAGTGTTCTATCTCGACGTTGTAATGTGTGCGGGACAGCGTCAGGCCGGCAGCCGCCTCCAGCGCACGCCGGCACGGATCATTCAAACGACCGACGAGCTGTTTCAGGTCGATAGCAGCCATAACACCTCCAACCCACTTCGACGCAGGGTTCGATGCATTCGATACCCCATTTCCCGTTGCGACGCCATGTTTTGTGCACATTCGCGACGGGCGAAGTTTCCCAGGGCTTGTCCAGGGTTCCCGCTTGCCGCTTCGGGCGAAATTCCTGGTTCGTTCGCATCGGCCGACGACCACTTCGGCGTACCTTCGTACGTCACGCTGCATACTTCGCTGCTGCGATCTGCCGGCATCGGTCACTTCGCCCTTGCAACGCCGGGTGGTTGTGGCATGACGCGCCTCCGATGCCGGGCGACAACCAATTGTTTTCCGGCGCCGGGGCGTGATACCCGGAATCGTTGCCCAGCGTTGTGAAAGGCGTGCCTATGGTGGATCTGCCGGACGGGTTTGACCTCGAGGCGTTGCTGGCGCCAATTCCCGGCGATGCGCCGCAGGGCAGCGACATCCGCGAGGACTACTCCGCCCAGTCGCCCTACAACCAGTTGCGTGACGCCCGCTCGGAAGCCCGCGATGCGGAGAAGATGCAGGATGCCGGCAATCCCGATGGCGGCGATCCCGGCCCGCTGTGGCGCAAGGTGCGGGAGCTCGCCCTCAAGACCCTGACCGACACCGCGAAAGACCTGGAAGTCGCGGCATGGCTGACCGAGGCCTATGTGCGCAGCCACGGCCTGGCGGGTTTGTGCGCCGGCGCGCAACTGATCCACGGCCTGGCTGATCGCTACTGGGACGATCTGTTTCCGCTGCCCGATGACTACGGTGTGGAAACGCGCGTGCAACCGGTCACGGGGCTGAACGGGCGCGACGGCAACGGCTCGTTGATCCAGCCGCTGTACAAAGTGCAATTGTTCACCCGCGCCGATGGTACCGAGGTCGCCTACTACCAGTATCAATCCTCGGCGCAATTGCCCACGCTCGACGCCGAACGCCGCCAGCAGCGCATCGAGGCCGGTGCAATCCCCTTCGAAGACATGGAGAAGGAAGCCCGGACCATCGGCCTGCGCAGCCTGACCCGCATACGCGAAGATGCGAAGGCCGCGCTGGAAGCCTGGGAGGCGATGAGCGCCATCCTGGACGAGAAAGCCAGCGAGGATCCGCCGTCCACGTCGCATGTCCGCGACCTGCTGCGGCAGGTGGTGGAAATCGCCCAGCGCTACGCGCCGGAAACCGCGGGCGCCGCCGCGGGCGAAAGTGCAGCCGAGGCGGCGGGCGACGGCAGCGGCGCGGTGGCGGCGCCGGCGGCCGCGGGCGGTGTTGCCGTCCCGGGGATCGCGGCATCGCAGGCCGCCGTGGTCTCCCGCGAGGATGCCTTGCGTGCGCTGGAAAATATTGCCTTGTTCTTCCGCAGAACTGAACCGCTCTCGCCGCTGTCGTACACTCTTGATGAAGCGGTACGACGCGGCCGCATGACCTGGCCGGAACTGCTGCAGGAAATCGTTGCTGACCGCGAAAGCCGCAACAGCATCCTGACCACCCTGGGTATCCGTCCGCCGCCGGAGGAAGAGGAAGCAGCAGCAGAGGAGTAATGAACAGCGTCCCGGCATGCTCCTTCCTGGCAGCAGAAGCCTTGGATGTCGGCGGGTTGGCAGACCGCGCAGGCGCGCCGCCCGGCGATCGCAGGCCCTGCTTGTGAAGCAATGCATGACAGAGGGCTGTGAACTATGTCATAACCTGGCAGAGATCGTTGACCGTAATCGTCCCCGCTGCATAGTGTCAGCGCGTGGGCGAGGCGGCGTTGCCGAAGTCCTACCTCACACAGCGCGGGCCCAGGTGCGGTCCGGTACGGGGAAGCGAAGTTCATGAGCGCAAGCATCCACGACAAACTCAACCGCGTCCGCAAGCCGCGGGTGCACATCACCTATGAGGTCGAGACCGAGGGCGCCGAAATCCAGCGCGAGCTGCCTTTCGTCGTCGGCGTGCTTGGCGACTTCTCCGGCGATCCGACCTCGCCGCTGCGCCCGCTGGCCGATCGCAAGTTCATTCAGATCGACCGCGACAACTTCAACGACGTAATGGCCGGCATGACCCCCGGCCTGAAGATGAAGGTCGAGAACAAGCTCTCGGAAGAGGGCGGCGAAATGGGCGTCGAGCTCAAGTTCAACTCGCTCGAGGACTTCGACCCTGCACGCGTCGCCGAGCAGGTTCCGGCCCTGCGCGCGCTGCTGGAAACCCGCAGCAAGCTGCGCGACCTGATGAGCAAGGCCGATCGCTCGGAGGAGCTGGAAGGCCTGCTCGAACAAGTTCTCAAGAACGAAGGCGAGCTGAAGTCGCTGCAAGAGCAGCTCGGCCTGGACAAGCAGGAGGGCTGACCTATGTCGGAAGCACAGACCGCAGGCCAGGGCGCCGCCACCGAGACGACCGAATCGGTATCGTTTCTCGACCAGGTCGTCGCCGCCACCAAGCAGACCGCGCCCGACCAGGCCCAGGACCTGGTGAAGAACCTGGTCGAGCAGGCCATGGCCGGCACGCTGGTGTTCGACAAGAACCTGACCCGCACCTTCGAACGCGCCATCGCCGCCATCGACCGCAGGCTGTCCGACCAGCTCAACGCGATCATGCACAACCCGAAGTTCACCAAGCTGGAAGGCAGTTGGCGCGGGCTGCACCACCTGGTGATGAACAGCGAGACAGGCACCAGCCTGAAGATCCGCGTGCTGAACATGTCCAAGCGCGATCTCGGGCGCGACCTGCAGCGCGCGGTCGAATTCGACCAGAGCCAATTGTTCAAGAAAATCTACGAGAACGAGTTCGGCACACCGGGCGGCGAGCCGTACGGTGCGCTGATCGGCGACTACGAGTGGAGCCAGCACCCCGACGACGTCGAGACCCTGCGCCTGGTGTCGAACGTCGCGGCGGCCGCCTTCGCCCCGTTCATCTCCGCCGCCGGCCCCGGCATGTTCGGTTTCGACAGTTGGACCGAACTGTCCAAGCCGCGCGACCTGGCGAAGATCTTCGAAACGGCCGACTACACCAAGTGGCGCAGCTTCCGCGACAGCGAGGACGCGCGTTTCGTCTCCCTGGTGATGCCGCGCACGCTGGCCCGCCTGCCCTATGGCGCGGCAACCAAGCCGATCGACGAGTTCGGCTACGAGGAAGCGCCGTATGATGAGGCCGGCGCCGCCAAGTCGATGCACCACGACGAATACTGCTGGATGAACGCCGCCTATGTGATGGGCACGCGGCTGACCGACGCCTTCGCCAAATACGGCTTCTGCACCGCGATCCGCGGCGCCGAGGGCGGCGGCAAGGTGGAGAACCTGCCGACCCACGTCTTCACCTCGGACGACGGCGACATGGACACCAAGTGCCCGACCGAGATCGCCATCACCGACCGGCGTGAGTTCGAACTGTCCAACCTGGGCTTCCTGCCGCTCTGCCACTACAAGAACACCGATTACTCGGTCTTCTTCGGCGCGCAGTCGGTGCAGAAGCCGAAGAAGTACGACCGGCCGGAAGCCACCGCCAACGCCGCGATCTCCGCCCGCCTGCCCTACATCATGGCGTCCAGCCGTTTCGCCCACTACCTGAAGGTGATGGCGCGCGACAAGATCGGCAGCTTCATGGAAGCCGGCGATGTCGAGCGCTGGCTGAACCGTTGGATCAGCAACTACGTCAACGGCAACGAGAATGCCGGCCAGGAAATGAAGGCGCGCTATCCGCTGCGTGAAGCCAAGGTCGAGGTCAAGGAAATCCCCGGCCGCCCCGGCTCCTACAACGCGGTCGCCTATCTGCGTCCCTGGCTGCAGATGGAGGAACTGACCACCAGCCTGCGCATGGTCGCGCGCATCCCGGCTGCGGCGGGCTGATCCCGCCCCTGGGCGTCGTCATGGCGGGGAACCGCGAACGCCACCCCGCCATGACGAACGCAGGTTTCGGCATCCGCGATGCCTGTCCGTGCGTATGCGAGCGGTCACGCAAGACTGGCCTGGGCTTGAAACCGGCCCGGGCGTGCCAGGATCAATGACGCACATTCCGCGGAATCCCGCTCCGCCAGGGGCGCAACAAGGGCGGCCAGCCCGGTGAACGAGACCGACCTTCCTGCCGACCTGACGCAAGAACCGGACAGCACGGGCCGCCCGGAGTCTCACCACCAGACGGACGGCATCCGCGAGGCGGTGCTTCAGGGGCGTTTCGTCGGTGCACGCGACGCGGGGCTGGAAGCGCGGCTGTCGGACTTCCTCGCCAATGCCGACACGGCCGAGGCGCTCGACCACTGGTTCGGCGCCGACGCCGCGGCACGGCTGCGCGCCACCCCGGACGGTGTGCGCTGCGCCCTCGACCGCGACATCGCGACGATCGACGCGATGGTGTCCGAACAGCTCGACGCCATCCTGCACCACGGTCGGCTGCAGCGGCTGGAGGGGAGCTGGCGCGGCCTGGCCTGGCTGGTGGACGGCGTGGAGCAGGGCAACCGGCTCAAGGTGAAGATGCTGAACGCCGGCTGGCCGGAAATCTGCCGCGACCTGGAACGCGCCATCGAGTTCGACCAGAGCCACCTGTTCCGCAAGGTCTATGAGGACGAGTTCGGCACCCCCGGCGGCGAGCCCTACGGCCTGCTGGTCGTGGACCACGCGGTGCGGCACCGTCCCGGCCACGGCTCCCGCACCGATGACGTCACCGCGCTGGCGGCGCTGTCCGGCGTGGCGGCGGCCTCTTTCTCCCCGGTGATCCTCGGCGCGTCGCCCCAGTTGCTGGAGGTGGACAGTTTCGCCGACCTCAGCGTCGTCACCGACGTCACCGCGGCGCTGCGCAATACGGAACATGCACGCTGGCGCAGCCTGGCATCCCGCGCCGACATGCGCTTCGTCGGTATCGCCCTGCCCCGCCTGCTGGCGCGCCCGCCGTGGGAGGATGACGGCACGCGCACCGACACGTTCCGCTATGCCGAATATGCGCCGACGGCGGACGAACGGGTGTGGATGAACGCGTCCTATGCCTTCGCCAACGTGGTGGCGCGCGCCTTCGCCACCTACGCCTGGCCGGCCGACGTGCGCGGCGTGGAGACCGACCGCATCGGCGGCGGCCTGGTCGATGGCGTGCCCATCGAGCCGTTCCGCACCGACCCCGACCGCGTGTGGACGCGCAACGCGGTGGAGATCACCTGGAACGACACGCAGGAACGCCTGCTGCTGGACGCCGGCCTGATGCCGCTGTCCGCCATCCCATACAGTGAAGAACTGATGTTCGGCGCGGTGCGCAGCCTGCAGGTGCCGCAGCGCCACCAGGGCACCACTGCCGCCGCGGCGGATGCCAACGCGCGGCTGTCGTCGCAGATCAACTCCATCCTCTGCGCCTCGCGCTTCGCCCACCACCTGAAGATGAAGGGGCGGCAGATGGTCGGCTCCTTCAAGACCGCCGACGAGATCGAACGCTCGCTCCAGGCCTGGCTGACCGAGTACACCAACGCCAACACCACCGCCAGCAGCGAGACCCGCGCCCGCTTCCCGCTGGTCGGCGCCCGGGTGACGGTGAACGAACTGCCGGGCAAGCCGGGCAATTTCGGCTGTGTCGTGCAGTTGCAACCGCACTATCAGCTCGACGACGTCGCAGCGACTTTCCAGCTCGTCACCGACCTCGGCGGGCGATGATGACAATGGGGGACCCATGAGCGGAACCGACCAGAGCGCAGCCGCACTGTTGCGCGCCGGTAATTTGCAGGAGGCGGTCGCCGCCGCCCAGGCCGCGGTGCGCAAGGCGCCGACCGACCTCAACGCGCGCGTGCTGTTCGCCGAGCTGCTGGCGTTCGCCGGCAACCTGGAACGCGCCGACGTGATCCTGGACGCGGCCTCGGCGATCGACCCCAGCACCGCCATGGTGGTGGCCGAGTTCCGCCAGTTGATCCGCGCCGACATGGCCCGCCGCCAGTTGTTCCGCGACGGCCGCGTGCCGGAGTTCCTGGACCAGCCGACCGAATCGCAGCGCCTGCAGCTCTCGGCCCTGGTGGCGCTGCGGGCCGGCGACACTGGCGGAAGCCACGCGCCAGGCCGAAGCCGCGGAAGCCGCCCGCCCGCGCACCCCCGGCACGCACAACGACACCGCCTTCGACGACATGCGCGACGTGGACGACCTGCTGGCCGGCACCGTGGAGGTCCTGACCACCACCGGCAAGTATTTCTGGATCCCCGCCGAACGCATCGTCAGCGCGGAATTCCACGCCCCCAAGCGGCCGCGGGACCTGCTGTGGCGCCGCTGCTCGATGTCGGTGGCCGAGGGTCCCGACGGCGAGGTCTATGTCCCCGCGGTCTATGCCCCCGACGACCCCATGACCGACGCCCTCTGGCTCGGCCGCGAAACCGACTGGCGCCAGGCCGAGGGCGGGCCGGTCCGTGGCGTCGGCCAGCGCGTGTTCCTGCTGGGCGAGGACGATGTCGCGGTGATGGAACTCGGCACGTTGCGGATCGCCGCATGAGCGGTCGCGCCGGTCCGCGCAGCAGTCCCCAGCGTGTCCAGGCACCCCTGCTGGACCGCCTGATCGACGACGCGCCGGACCAGCAGCGCGACCCGGCCATGTCTGCCACCGAGTTGATGATCGCGCTGCGCCAGTCGGTGCGGCGGGACCTGGAGGCATTGCTGAACGCGCGCCGCCGCTGGCGGTCGTGGCCGGCCTCCCTGAGCGAACTCAAGGTGTCGCCGATCGGCTACGGCATCCCCGACTTCGCCGCCGGCGCCTTCGCCGACCCCAGGCGGCGCCAGGAACTGCGGGCCGAGATCGAGGAGACCATCCGCCGCTTCGAACCGCGCTTCCTGAGCGTGCGCGTGCATCTGGTCGAGACCAAGGACCGGCTGGAAAACACCCTGCGCCTGCGCGTCGAGGCGGTGCTGCACGCCGAACCGGCGCCGGAGGCGGTCACCTTCGACACGCTGGTCGATCCCACCACCGACGACGTGCTGGTACGGGCCAACGATGCGGCGTGAAGGTCATCAACCCGGAGCCCGACTCCCCACCATCCTGGCACCCGTCTAGCCGATGTCCGACAGCCTCCTTCCGTACTACGACCGCGAACTGGCCGCGATCAAACGCCTGGCCGCCGAGTTCGCGGAAACCCACCCGAAGATCGCCGGGCGGCTGCGGTTGTCCGCCGACGCGGTGGACGACCCGCACGTCGCCCGCCTGCTGGAAGGCGTCGCCTTCCTCGCCGCCCGTGTGCAGCACCGCCTCGACGACGAATTCCCCGAACTCACCGACGCCCTGCTCGGCCTGCTCTACCCGCACTACCTGGCGCCGATGCCGTCCTGCATGGTGGCACAACTGGCCTGCCAGCCGGACCTGATGCTGCCGGCCGAACTGCCACCGGGCATCGCCTTCGAAACCGAGCCGGTGCGCGGCGAACCGCTGCGTTACCGCTCCACCGCCCCGGTGACGCTGTGGCCGGTGGAGGTGGAGAACATCCGCCTGTCCGGCCTGCCGATCGTCGCACCGCCCAACCCGCGCGCCGCCGGCGCCACTGCCGTGCTGCGCATCACCCTGAAATGCGCCGCCCCCGAAGCGAGCTTCAGCACGCTCGGCGTCGATCGCCTGCGCTTCTTCCTGCGCGGCCCGGCCTCCCAGACCCTGCCGCTGTATGAACTGCTGTGCGGCCACGCCGTATCGGTCGCCTATGCCGACTCCGCGGCCGACGCGAGACCGGTGATCGTGCCGGCCGACAGCATCCAGCCGGCCGGCTTCGGCCCGGACGAGGCGCTGCTGCCCTGGTCGGCCCGCGGCTTCTCCGGCTTCCGCCTGCTGACCGAATACTTCGCCTTTCCCGACAAGTTCCTGTTCGTGGATTTCACCCGGATCGACGACAAGACCCTGGTCTCCGGCGGGAATCAACTGGAGATCTTCGTCTATCTCGACCGCCCGGCGCCGGAACTGGAACGCGCGATCGGCCCGCAAAGCCTCGCCCTGGGCTGCACGCCGCTGATCAACCTGTTCCCGATGCGGTGCGAGCCGATCCGCCTGACCCACACCGACACCGAATACCGCGTGGTGGCCGATGCCCGCCGCCCGCGCGCCGCCGAGGTCTGGCAGGTGCAGCGGGTGCGGGAAACGTTGCCTGACGGGTCCTTCCGTCCGTGGCGGCCGTTCTACCGCCTGACCGAGTCCGACGCCGATCCGGGCGTGCCCGGCGGCTACTACCACGTCCCAAGGCGCGCCGCGGCGCCCGGCGTGCCCGGCACCGAGGTGTTCATCGCCCCGCACGATCCGGACTTCGACCCGGACAAGCCCGCCGACACGGTGCTGTCGGTGGACGCGCTGTGCCTCAACCGCGACCTGCCCACGGACCTGCCGTTCGGCGGCGGCCGTCCCACGCTGCGCCTGGTGGAGGGCATTGCCGCGGTCGCCGGAATCACCCCGGTCTCGGCGCCCACCACCACGCTTCGCCCACCCCTGCGCGAGAAGGGCTTCTGGCGCCTGGTGTCGCATCTCTCGCTGGGTCACCTGTCGGTGACCGACGGCGCGGACGGGGCCGCGGCGCTGAAGGAAGTGCTGCGCCTCTACGACCTGCGCGACACCGCCGAAACCCGCACGGCCATCGAGGCGCTGACGGGGATTTCCTCCGCGCCGGGCACCGCGCGGGCGCCCGGGCGCATGGGCGCGTTCTGCCGCGGGCTGGACATCACCCTGGAGTTCGATCCGCGCGCCTGGCAGGTGGGCGGGCTGTACCTGCTGGCTTCGGTGCTGGAACGCTTCCTCGCCCTGCACGGCACCATCAACAGCTTCACCCGCACCCGCGCCACGCTTCGCGGCCGGCCCGGCGTTGCCGCCGGGTGGCCGGCACGCAGCGGGACCCGTACGCTCGTATGATCGGGGTGGTGAGGGCGTGGAGGAAGGCCAGGGGGCGCTGCCCCCTGGACCCCCGCCAAGGGCCGGCGGCCCTTGGATCCCTGTTATTTGGTGTGGCGTGCGGGGTCGGTGTGCTCGCGTCTGGCGCGAGCACACCGACCCCGCACGCCACACCAACTGATGGGGTCCAGGGGACGTCTGTCCCCTGGCAGGGGGTGCAGGGGGGCAGCGCCCCCCTGGCCTTCCCTCCCTGCCCTCCCCACCCCGGCCCACACGCATGACGGCCCGCTCCGTTCTGGCCACGCTGGCGGCGGCACCCAGGCGGTTCCGGTTCGATGCCGCCGGTGCGCGTGCTGGCGCGCGCCAGGCAGGCCGAAGACCCGGCCGAAGCCGTGCGCTTCCGCACGCCGCCAGGCCTGGTCTATCCGCCCGCCGACGTCATGGAGGTGGACGGCCGCGGCGACCGGCCGGACGTGACGATCGGGCTGATGGGGCTGACCGGCCCGTCCGGCGTGTTGCCGCGCGCCTATTCGGACGAGGTGGTGCGCACCCGGCGCGGCCGCTCTCTCGCGCTGCACGACTTCCTGGACATGCTCGGCCATCGCTTCGTCGCCTTCTTCGCCCGCGCCGGCATGAAGTACCGGCCGGCGCGGGCGGCCGAAGCGACTGCGTTGCGCACCCCCGATGCGCCCGACCCGGTGACGCAGACGCTGCTGGCATTGACCGGCTACGGCACCGCGGGCCTGACGCCGCGGCTGCTGACCGGCAGCGATCCGTTCCTGCACTACGCCGGCCTGTTCGCCATGCGCCCGCGTTCGGCGGAGCGACTGGGCGCGCTGCTGTCGGACTGGCTGGGCATGCGGGTCGAGGTCATCGAGTTCGCCGGCGCCTGGCTGCCGCTGCCGCCCGACCAGCGCAGCCGCATCGGCGTGTTCGGCCAGTTCAACCGGCTGGCCATGGACGCGGCGGCCGGCGTGCGGGCGTGGGATCCGCAGGCACGGGTGATCCTGCGCGTGGGACCGCTCGACCGGGCGGGATTCGAGCGGTTGCTGCCGGGCCATCAGGCGCTGCATCACCTGGTGGCGCTGGTGCGGGCGTATCTGGGGTACGAGCTGGGATTTGCGGTGAATCCGGTGCTGGCGGCGCGGGATGTGCCGCCATTGCGCCTGGATTCGTCGGCCCGGCCGCCCCCGCGGCTGGGGTGGAACACCTGGCTTCCGGTCCCCGCCGGCGGCGCCGCCCGGCGGGGCGACGCTGCCGATGCGGTGTTCGATGCCGAGGTGATCGAGGCGCAGGAAATAACCAACCAGGAGGTGCCCGCATGAGTGGCTGGGGCGGCGGCTATGTAACGGACATCACCTATATGCCCGGCTGGTACCGGCAGCAGTCGCCGGCAATCCTGGCACTGGCCTGCCTGCTGGGCGGCGTCGCATCGGCAGTGCCGCAGGCCGAGGACCCGGTGCGCTATCTGGAACTGGGCTGCGGCCACGGCTATGGCGCGATGCTGCTGGCCGCCAGCAATCCGCACTGGCAGGTCACCGCCGTCGATTTCAATCCCGCGCACATCGCCGCCGCGCGGGAATGGGCGGCCGCGGCGGGGCTCGACAACGTGAGCTTCCTGGAGGCGGACCTGGCCACGCTGGCCGACAGCGACGCGTCCCGCGCGATCCCCGAGGCGGACTTCGTCTCGCTGCACGGAGTCTGGTCCTGGGTGCCGCCCGCGGTGCAGCAGGGGATCGTGCGACTGCTGGCGGCGAAGGTGGCCCCCGGCGGTGTGGTGCATGTCAGCTACAACAGCCTGCCCGGCTGGGGATCCGCACTGGGCATGCAGCGGCTGTTGCGGGAGGTGGGGCAGCACGCGGCCGCCCGCAGCGATCGCCAGGTCGAGGAAGGCGTGCGGTTCCTGCGCGACCTGCATGATACGCAGGCGACGCACCTGGTGCGTTCGCCGCTGGTCGTGTCGCTGCTGGAGCGCTTCGCCGGCATGCCGCTGCCCTATCTGGCGCATGAATACATGAACGCCCACTGGGCCCCGTGCTTCATGGGCGATGTCGCGGCACGTCTCGCGGATGCCAAGCTGGAGTTCGTCGCCAGTGCGCATCTGCCGGAAAACTTCCCCGAGCTGACGCTCAGCGAGCCGCAGCGTGCCCTGGTGCAGCGTTATGACGACCCGCTGCTGCGGGAGCTGATCAAGGACCATTGCCTGGAGCGTCAACTGCGTCACGACGTCTATGTGCGCGGGGCCCGCCGCATCAGCGCCGCGACGCGCGACGCGGCGCTGATGGCACTGCCGCTGGGCCTGACCATCCCGCCTGACGAAATGCCCCGGGAAGCCGAGATGCCGGCGGGCCATGCGGAACTCAACCAGGCCTTCTATCAGCCGGTCGTGCAGGCCCTGACGCATGGACCACGCCCGGTGAGCGAACTGCTGGCGCTGCCGGATGTCGAAGGACGGCGCGACAATCCGGCCGAGCTGGTGGGGGTTCTGGTGGGGCTGGGCTTTGCGGAGCCGGCGAGCCGGCCGGGTGTCGAACCCGGTGCTGCGGCGATGCGCTTCAACCGGCTCGCCGGGCAGCGGCTGTTGCCGACCGAACCGCTCGGGCGCGTGGTCGGCCTCGCCAGCCATCGCCTGGGCACCGGCATGCATGCCTCCTTGTGTGAACTCCTGGTTATGGAGCGGTTAATTCAGGGTGATGCCGATCTCGACGACATGATGCGAGAGCTGGGCAGCCGGACCGCCGAACCGGACAAGCTGCGCGAACTGCTGGAGCAAAGCCTGGAGCGCCGCATGCCGTTGCTGAGAACCGCCGGCGTTTTCTGACACTTGCACGGCCCGCCGGTGCACGTTCGCGTGAGCGGTCACGCCGACTCGATTATGTTCGCAACGTGTCATTTCCGTGTTATAAGGATCGCCTGTCCCAAGGGAGGATATTGTTGTGCGCAGCTTCATCGCCCCCCTGCTTGTCGCACCGCTGGTTCTTGCCGGCAGCCCGGTGTTCGCGCAGAGCAACCCGACGGCCGCGCAGATCATTCAGTCGCTGAAGCCTTCCGGCAATCTGGTGAACGGCGGGACGCGCGGCATTCGCCTGGCGGCGCCGCCGCCTTCCATGACGGCGCCGCAACCGGCGTCGCACGCGGCACCATCGTCGCACGCCACGGCGGCGTCGCAACCGGTGCAGGCTCCGGCCACGAACGCGCCGCAGGTCGCCACGGCCAAACCGATGACGGCGCCGCCGTCGCAGGCCGAGCAGTCGGGGCCGTCGATCAACCTGACGGTGAATTTCGCACTCGGTTCGGCTGACCTGACTCCACAGGCGCGGTCAACGCTGAACGAACTGGGGCGTGCACTCAGCAGCCATGAGCTCGCCGGCTACCACTTCCGCATCGAGGGCCACACCGACACGGTGGGTTCACCCGCATACAACCTGCAGCTTTCGAAGGAGCGGGCCAATGCGGTGGTGAACTATCTCACCTCGAAGTTCGGTGTGCAGCCCGCCCGGTTGCAGGCGGTCGGCATGGGTGAAGCCGGCTTGCTGGTGCAGACGCCGCCACAAACGCCGGAGCCCCGCAATCGCCGGGTGCATGTGGTGAATATCGGCACCTGATCGCGCGCTGAGCCGATCGGGGCGCCCCACGAAGACGCATGAAGCTTCCCGACCCAGATGCCGACGACACCGTTCACCTCCGGCCCACGAGGACGGGATTGCGTGTCGCGAGGAAACGTCGGTGGCTGTTGCCGGCAGCGCTTGCCGGCGCAGTCCTGGTTCTGTTGCTGGGCCTCGGTGTCTGGGTCTGGTGGCCACGGCCGGCGCCGGTACCGCCCCTGCCGCCGCATGCCGTGGTGCGACCGCCGGTTGCTCCGACGCCGTCGGCCAGGCCCGCGGCTGCGGAGTTCGCCGTGCAGACGGCGGACGAGGCGCAAATCCGCGATCATGTCGGCACCGGGCTGACAATCTTTCGTTTCGCACCGGATCCGCGCATTCTCGTCCTGGACTTCGCCTCACTGTATCAGCAGGGGAGAATGCTGGACCGGATTGCGGCGATGATGGAAAAGGAAGACGTGTCGCATGACCGGGTCCTGACGGATGCTGAACTGGACAAGGTGATCCGTCGCGGTGGCGACACGGTCGCAACCTATTACTACGGCCATGACTACAGCGCAGCCGAACTCGTGCGCTTCTTTACGTTGGCGGACCAGGAACATATCCGGCTGTATCCCGAGGAGGAGACGCTCCGCCGTCTCCTCCACCAGCTCGGGTGGTTCCGTCCGGGCGCACAGGGCGCCCTGATTTCCATTCCGCAGCCCGGCGCGAACAAGCAAGTGACCCTGGCGGCACGCAGCGCGATCCTGCGGCATGAACTCTCGCACGGCCAGTTTTTCAGCGATCCGGCCTATGCCAGCTTCGTCCAGCATTTCTGGCAGACCGCGTTGACGCCGCAGGAACGCCACCGGTTCATCGCCTTCCTGGCGTCCGAGGAGTACGACACCAGCCTGCATGAGCTGGTGATCAACGAGATGCAGGCGTATCTGATGTTCACCCGCAACCCCGCGTTCTTTACGCCGGCGATGATCGACATGACTCCGGGCCGGCTGAACGAACTGCAGGCCGCATTCGCGCACGAAATGCCGAGGGGATGGCTGCGCGACAAGCTTCTGAGCGAACAGCCGATCGTGCCCGCCGCGGCCCACTGAACGCCCGGCCGCCGTTCCGCATCACGCCCGCCGGGGCATGGACCAGCCGCTTGCGCCGGCGCTATGCTCCCGGCCCGTGGAGTGAAACCCGGCAAAGGGACCAGGATAATGAACGACACAATGGTGGCCGCGCCGCAGTTCGACCGGACCGTCGAAGACCTCGGCAATATCGTCGAGCTGGGCCATGTCAATGTCACGGTGCCCGACCAGAGCAAGGCCGTCGCCTTCTACATCATGGGCCTTGGCCTCACCCGCGACCCGTACCTGATGGCCGGGCTGGAGAACATGTGGGTGAATGTCGGGCGCGGCCAGTTCCACCTGCCGACCCGTCAGCCGGCCCAGGTGGTGCGCGGTACCACCGCCCTGGTGATGCCCGATCGCGAGGCCCTGCTGCGCCGGCTGGACAATGCGCAGAAATACCTCGGCGGCACGAAGTTCAGCTTCCGTGAAACCGAGGACGCGGTGGAAACCACCTGCCCCTGGGGCAACCGCATCCGCGTGCATGCGCCGGATGCCTCGCGCTTCGGCCCGCTACGCGTCGGCATGCCCTACGTCGAGTTTGATATCCCGGCCGGCACCGACCTGCAGGCGATCGCGCGCTTCTACCAGGAAATCCTGGGCGGTATCGCCGGCGTCGACCGTGACGCGCGCGGCCCGTACGCCTGGGTCAGCATGTCGGCCGACAGCAAGGTGACCTACCGCGAAACGGACAAGCCGCTGCCGGAATACGACGGCCACCACATCCAGATCACGCTGGCCGACTTCTCCAGCCCCCACAGGAAGCTGCTGGAGCGCGGGCTGATCAGCGAGGAGAGCGACCAGCACCAGTACCGCTTCCTCGACATCGTCGATGTGGACAGCAACAAGCCGCTGTTCCGCATCGAGCATGAGACGCGAAGCATGCGGCACCCGATGTTCAACCGCACGTTCGTCAACCGCAATCCGGACATGAACAACCGCAACTTCGTACCAGGCTATGAAGTCGGTCTCTGGGCGATGAGCTGACACACAAGCGGGGGGCGGGTGCGGCTCGCCCCCCTGCCGTCATGGCCGGTGCAGGCCGGCCATTCACGACCTGCTTCCGAACCCAAAACGCGTCTCGCAGCCCGATGCGCCAAGCGTGACGCGCCGGCCCAGCATCAACAGGTGTTCCCATGTCCCTGCCCGCTTATCGCGTTTCCGCCTACAACACGGCGAAGGCGTCGGAGAACAAGATCCACGACGATTCCGTGGCGCAACGCTTCGGCTTTCGTGGCGGCCTGGTCGGCGGCGTTCACGTCTATGCCTACATGACCCATCTGCCGGTGCAGCGCTGGGGCCGCGCCTGGCTGGAACGCGGCACCGGAGAGGCACGCTTCGGCAAGCCGGTGTATGAGGGCGAGATTGCCGAGATCACCGCTGAAGAAGACGCGGACGGCCTGGCGCTGAAAGTGGAAAGCGCCGGCGTGCTGTGCGCCACCGGCCGTGCCGGTCTTCCGGGCGCCGCCCCGGCCCTTTCCGTCGGCGATTTCCAGGCGGTGCCCGCGCGCACCACCCGCCCCGCCGCCGACGAAACCTCCCTGCGCATCGGCGACTGGCTCGGCATGAACCCGCTGAAGATCACGCCGGAGTATCAGACCCAGGACCTGTCGGATACGCGGGAAACCGACCCTCTGTACGCGAACGAAGGCATCGTGCATCCCGGCACCATCCTGCGCTGCTGCAACTGGGTGCTGTCGCACAACGTGATGTTGCCGGTG
Source organism: uncultured Alphaproteobacteria bacterium (assembly GCA_963721065.1). Lineage (GTDB taxonomy): Bacteria > Pseudomonadota > Alphaproteobacteria > Acetobacterales > Acetobacteraceae > CAWBLP01. The sequence continues at coordinate 954,985 of CAVRHO010000001.1, read as the reverse complement.
TGGATGCATGTGGGCAGCACGGTGCAGAATCTCGGCGTGGCGAGGGTTGGCGACACGTTGGGCGCGCGCGCCCGGGTGACGAAGAACTACGAGCACAAGGGGCACAAATGGGTGGAAATCGACGCCCTGGTGCTGGCGGATGAGGTTCGCCCGCTGGCGCGCGTCACCCACACCGCGATCTACCGGCCCCGGCAACTGGCGGAGGCTGCGTAGGGGCGGAGTTAAGGGAGGTTTGGTCTTCGCTTACCCCGGGTGGGTCAGGCGGGTTATGCTGCTTCGGTATTTTACCACAGAGTTGCACAAAGTTTGCCACAGAGCGTCACAGATCAGTATTATTGACACTGCGCATCGGAGCGTGACCACCCGGCAGCGCAACAGCGCGCGAAGCGCAGAAATACTTATTCTGTGAAACTCTGTGCCAAAACTTCGTGAAACTCTGTGGTGGAAAATACCCCACCCCAAGCCAACCTCCTCCCCCCAGAAACGAACCGCCGGAACAGCAAGCAGGCTTCCTCCCCGCCCTCTTTCCCGCCATCGTAGGGCACGAACACAAGGAGGAAGCAGCATGGCCGCCACACAGGAATTCGACTTCATCATCGTCGGCGCCGGATCCGCCGGCTGTGTGCTGGCCAACCGCCTGAGCGAGGACGGCCGGTCCAGCGTCCTGCTGCTGGAAGCCGGCGGCAAGGACACCGACCCGTGGATCCACATCCCGGCCGGTTTCTACCGCAACATCTACAACCCCAAGGTCGCCTGGTATTTCGAGACCGAACCACAGCCGGAGATGGACAACCGCCGCATCCCCTGGCCGCGGGGCAAGGTGCTGGGCGGGTCCTCCTCGATCAACGGCCTGATCTACATCCGCGGCCAGCGCCAGGACTTCGACCTCTGGCGCCAGCTCGGCAACGCCGGCTGGTCGTATGACGACGTGCTGCCGTATTTCCGCAAGTCGGAAGACCAGGAGCACGGTGCCAACGAGTTCCACGGCAAGGGCGGCCCGCTGTCGGTGTCGGATCTGCGCACGCCGCACCCGCTGCACGACGCCTTCATCGCCGGCGCACAGGAAGTCGGCTACCCGTTCAACCGCGATTTCAACGGCGCCGAACAGGAAGGCGTCGGCCCGCTGCAACTGACGGTGCGCGGGCGCCGGCGCTGTTCGGCCGCACTCGGCTATCTGCGCCCGGCGATGAAGCGGGCGAACCTGAAGGTGGAGGTCCGCGCCCTGACCCACCGCGTGCTGCTGAAGGACAGGCGCGCCGTCGGCGTCGAATACAGCCAGAACGGCGTCACGCATCAGGCGCGCGCGCGGCGGGAGGTGCTGTTGTGCGGCGGATCGCTGAACTCCCCGCAGATCCTGCAACTGTCCGGCATCGGCCCGGGCGAGGTGCTGCAGCAGGCCGGCGTGGAGGTGCTGCACGAGCTGCCCGGCGTGGGCGAGAACCTGCAGGACCATATCGGCGCCCGCATCATCTACCGCTGCCACCCCGGCGTGGAGACCTTCAACGAGGTCTATCACAGTTGGTTCCGCCGCATTCAGCACGGGCTGCAATACGCGCTGTCGATGCAGGGCGCGCTGATGACCGGCGCCGCGCCGATCGGCATGTTCGTGAAGACGCGGCCGGAGCTGGACTCGCCCGACGTGCAGTATCAGTTCCTCGCCGGTTCCATGCCGAAGCCGGGCGACCCGATGCACAAGTTCCCCGCCTGCTCGCTGGTGGCGATCCCCTGCCGGCCGGAAAGCCGCGGCTGGCTGCGCATCACCTCGCCCGATCCGACCAAGCCGCCGGCGATGAACCCGAACTATCTGTCCACCCAGGGCGACAGGGACACCGTCGTGGCCGGGTTGAAGGTGTCGCGTGCCGTGCTGGGCTCCCAGGCGATGAAGAAATTCGTATCCGGTGAAATGACTCCCGGCCCCGAGGCGAAGACCGATGAGGATCTGCTGAACCACGCCCGTGCCACCGCCGGCACCACCTTCCACCAGACCAGCACCTGCATGATGGGCCCCGGGCCGAAATCGGTGGTGGACACCGCGCTGCGGGTGAAGGGGCTGGAGGGGCTGCGCGTGGTGGACGCGTCGGTGATGCCCACGGTGGTGTCGGGCAACACCAACGCCACGGTCATCATGATCGCGGAAAAGGCGGCCGACATGATCCGCCAGGCGGCCTGAGCGTCAGCGCTCCGGCCGGGTGAGGCCCAGCAGCAAGGGGTGCGGCTGGGCGGCGAACGGATTTACGACGGTGACACCGCCCCAGGTGAAGCCGTCGTGCATGTCCTCGGAGAGCAGAACGCGACAGCCGGCCTCGGACGCGGCCGCCAGGATGACGGCATCCCAGACCTGTAGCCCATGCTCGGCTGCCAGGAACAATGCGGATGTCATCACTGAGGGGGTTGTCTCAACGGTCTTGAATACGTTGCTCCAACTCAACACGATCTCACGTGCCTCGGCCGGAGGTGTCCGGCGCTTGCGACGCAGAACGCTGTACAGTTCGCCAAGCACCTGAACCGGAAGAATGACCAACTCGTCCGGCAATGCCTGAATCAGGTCACGCGCCTGTTCCCCGTGTTCCGCATCATTTACGCCCTCAGCATAGGCAAGAACATTGCTGTCGATCGCGATTCTCACTCGTACAGCTCATCGCGGGTCCATGGCCCGGCATTTGCCGGCCGGACGGTCTTCAGGCGTTCCAGCAGGCGCTGACGGGCCAGCGCTCGATCCTCATCCTTCACCGGAACAACGCGCGCCACCGGGCGCCCGTGCGAGGTGATGGTGAAGCTATCCCCCTGCCCGACCTCGCGCAGGATGCGGGAGAATTGTCGATTTGCCTCGGCGGCCGCGATGAGCTTGTCCATGTCGGGCACCTGTTGATTTACACTAAAGTAGTGAAATTCCGGCATCCTTCAACCGCCGCTTGCCTCCGCGCCCCGGTCGTGGTGCAAGCCCTGGGGCATGCAGCGGACCGATACTATGCCCGATACCCTCCCCGACCCCGCCTCCGACCCCACGCTCGCCGCCGAACGCGTGCTGATCCTGGATTTCGGCAGCCAGGTCACCCAGTTGATCGCCCGCCGGCTGCGCGAATCCGGCGTGTACTGCGAGATCTGGCCGTTCAGCGCCGACGCCGCCCGGATCCGGGCCTGGCAGCCGCGCGGCATCATCCTGTCCGGCGGGCCGGCCAGCGTGCATGAGGCCGCCTCCCCCCTCGCCCCCCAGGCGATCTTCGAGATGGGTATTCCCATCCTGGGCATCTGCTATGGCGAGCAGCTTCTCTGCCAGCAGTTGGGCGGCGCGGTGGAAGGCTCCGACCACCGGGAGTTCGGCCGAGCGTTCGTGGAGGTGGTGGACGACTGCGCCCTGTTCCGCGGCGTGTGGGCCAAAGGCGCGCGGGAGCAGGTGTGGATGAGCCACGGCGACCGCGTCACCCGCCTGCCGCCCGGCTTCCGCGTGGTCGGCACCAGCGAGGGCGCGCCCTTCGCCGCCATCGCCGATGATACCCGCCACTTCTACGGCGTGCAGTTCCACCCGGAGGTGGTGCACACGCCGCACGGCGCCGCGCTGCTGCGCAACTTCACCCATGGCGTGCTGGGCCTGTCCGGCACCTGGACCATGGCCGGCTTCCGCCAGACCGAGATCGCCCGGGTGCGTGCCCAGGTCGGCAGCGGCCGGGTGATCTGCGGCCTGTCCGGCGGGGTCGATTCCTCGGTCGCCGCGGTGCTGATCCATGAAGCGATCGGCGACCAGCTCACCTGCATCTTCGTCGATCACGGCCTGCTGCGGCAGGGCGAGGCCGAGGAAGTGGTCGCCACCTTCCGCGACCGCTTCAACATCCGCCTGGTGCACCGCAACGCGTCCGACCTGTTCCTGGACGCGCTGGAGGGCGTCACCGACCCGGAGGTGAAGCGCAAGACCATCGGCCGCCTGTTCATCGAGGTGTTCGAGGAGGAGGCGCAGAAGCTGGGCGGCGCCGACTACCTGGCGCAGGGCACGCTGTATCCCGACGTGATCGAGAGCGTCAGCTTCACCGGCGGCCCCTCGGTGACGATCAAGTCGCACCACAATGTCGGCGGCCTGCCCGACCGGATGCGCATGAAGCTGGTGGAGCCGCTGCGGGAGCTGTTCAAGGACGAGGTGCGCGACCTGGGCCGCGAACTGGGCATTCCGGAGAGCATCGTCGGTCGCCACCCCTTCCCCGGCCCCGGCCTGGCGATCCGTATCCCCGGCGGGATCACGCGCGAGCGGCTGGCGGTGCTCCGCAAGGCCGACGCGATTTTCCTGGAGGAAATCCGGGCGGCCGGGCTGTACGACGCGATCTGGCAGGCCTTCGCCGTGCTGCTGCCGGTGCGCACCGTCGGCGTGATGGGCGACAGCCGCACCTATGACCATGCCTGCGCGCTGCGAGCGGTCACCTCCACCGATGGCATGACCGCCGATGCCTATCCGTTCGATCCCGGCTTCCTGACGCGGGTGGCCAGCCGCATCGTCAATGAGGTGCGGGGGATCAACCGGGTCACCTACGACATCACCAGCAAGCCGCCGGGGACGATCGAGTGGGAGTAGCGCGGCACCGGGGGTGAACACCGGGGCGGCGGCGAACGGTGCAGCCGGCGGCGCCAACCCGGGCCAAATCCCACAAGCGGGACGGCGTTTGCGCGGGCCCGCGACCTTCGGCTGTGCAGCCTGCGCATACGCACTCCCCAAAAGATGACCGCGCCGCACAGCCGACGGAACGGCCGGTTTGCCACACCTTTGCCACGGCGCGCGCTCTCGTTCGCCGGCCGTCCCGCTGCCGAACGGAACCCCGGCGCCGCCCGGTGCCTTGGGCTGTTGCGGTGATACCCACCGCGCCGTGGGAGGGGCGTGGCAACTCGGCTCCCGAGATGCCTGATACGCGGAGCCGACAGCCCCGCAACTTCGGCACATCCAGGCAGACAAGGAGCGTTCTATGACCAACAAGGCAAAACTGAGTGTCGCGGCCGCCTGCGCCATCGGTTTGGCCGCCACGCCGGCGATGGCCTATGGCGTGAACGGTTATGGCAGCCAGAACGGCTGGAACGGCAACCAGAACTCCAGCGAGTCGGGCTACCAGAACAACCAGGGCCGGTTCGGCAACCAGCAGTACGGTTACAACAACCAGAACCGCTGGAACGGCAACCAGAACGGCTGGAACAATCGCTTCGGCAACGAGAACAGCGAGAACCAGCAGTCCGGCAACCAGCAGTACGGTTACAACAACCAGAACCGCTGGAACGGCAACCAGAACGGCTGGAACAATCGCTTCGGCAACGAGAACAGCGAGAACCAGCAGTCCGGCAACCAGCAGTACGGTTACAACAACCAGAACCGCTGGAACGGCAACCAGAACGGCTGGAACAATCGCTTCGGCAACGAGAACAGCGAGAACCAGCAGTCCGGCAACCAGCAGTACGGTTACAACAGCCAGAATCGCTGGAACGGCAACCAGAACCGCTGGAACAATCGCTTCGGCAACGAGAACAGCGAGAACCAGCAGTCTGGCAACCAGCAGTACGGCTACAACAATGATCAGAGCGGCTGGAACAGGGGGAGCAGCAACTTCAACAGCAACCGGAACAATCGCTTCGGCAACCAGCAGTACGGTTACAACAACCAGAACGGCTGGAACGGCAATCAGAACGCCAATCGCTTCAACAACAGCGATGAGAGCGGCTGGAACAACGGGACCAGCAACTTCAACAACAACCGGAACAATCGTTTCGGCGGCCAGCAGTACGGCGACAACAGCTACAACAACGGGCAGAACCGTTACGGCTCCAACTCCGGCAATAGCGGTTTCGGCAACCAGCAGTATGGTTCGAGCAGCCAGAACGGCTGGACCGGCAGCAGCAACAACAATAGCTGGTACAGCAACCGCTGAGCGGGCCGCCGGGCGTTGGAGCAGCCCGCCCAGCCAGGCGCTCTGACCCAGGCCGGTCCAGGGAGGGCGAACGGCGCTCGCCCTCCCCCCTCCCGGGCATGACCGTGGTGTGGCGGGGTTCCACGCCTGTCCATTCCCCACATCCGCGCCCGCGCAGGGCCCGGCATGCTTGCGTGCGGCCGGGGCGCGCTCTAAGGGTGCGGCCCGAACCCACACAGCCGTTGCGACAAGGCCGGGACCATTGTCGCCGTCCCGACGCGTCCCGCCGCAACGCGCGGAAGGCCGCGCCGCCCGACCGGTCCTGCACCCGGCCGCCAGGAGACGCAGATGGACCACGCGATCGACGCGCCGAGCTACCCGGACCCGCATGCCGAAATCCGGGAGGAGGTGCGCAAGCTGTGCGCACGCTTCCCCGGCGAATACTGGCGTGACCTGGACCGTGACCGCGGCTACCCCACCGCCTTCGTGCAGGCGCTGACCGAAGCGGGCTATCTGGGCGCGCTGATCCCCGAGGAATACGGCGGCGCCGGCCTGCCGCTGTCCGCCGCCGCGGCCATCCTGGAAACCGTACAGGCCGAGGGCTGCAACGGCGCCGCCTGCCACGCCCAGATGTACATCATGGGCACCATCCTGCGGCACGGGTCGGAGGCGCAGAAGAAGCAGTACCTGCCCAAGATCGCCACCGGCGAACTCCGCCTGCAGGCGTTCGGCGTCACCGAGCCCACCAGCGGCACCGACACCACCAGCCTGCGCACCTTCGCCAAGCGCGAGGGCGACCACTACGTGGTGAACGGCCAGAAGGTGTGGACCAGCCGGGCCGAGCACTCCGACCTGATGCTGCTGCTGGCGCGCACGACGCCGCGCGACCAGACGGCGAAGCGCACCGAGGGCCTGTCCACCTTCATCGTCGACATGCGGGAAAGCGTCGGCAAGGGCATGACCATCCGCCCGATCCGCACCATGATGAACCACAACTCCACCGAGATCTTCTTCGACAACATGATCGTTCCGGCCGAGAACCTGGTCGGCGTCGAAGGTCGCGGCTTCCGCTACATCCTGGACGGCATGAACGCCGAACGCCTGCTGATCGCGGCGGAGTGCATCGGCGACGCCAAGTGGTTCCTGAAGAAGGCCACCAGCTACGCGCAGGAGCGCAAGGTGTTCGGCCGTCCCATCGGGCAGAACCAGGGGATCCAGTTCCCCCTCGCCAAGGCCTATGCCCAGATGCGCGCCGCGGAACTGATGGTGCATGCCGGCTGCACGAAGTTCGAGGCGGGCGAGACCCCGGGCGAGGAGGCGAACATGGCCAAGATGCTCGCCGCCGAGGCATCCTGGGCCGCCGGCGAGGCCTGCATCCAGACGCATGGCGGCTTCGGCTTCGCCGAGGAGTTCGACATCGAGCGCAAGTTCCGCGAGACGCGGCTGTACCAGGTGGCGCCGATCAGCACCAACCTGATCCTGTCCTATGTCGCGGAACACGTGCTGGGCCTGCCGCGCAGCTACTGACGCGAGCCCCTTCCTTCACCCGCCCTTGGCGAGGCTCGGCGCCGTGGGTCGCAATCCACCCGCCCCTTCGGTCACGCCCGGGCCTGGACAGGCCGTTTGCCCCGGACCCACCGGGTAACTCGCGTCCCGATTGCCGCGGCGTGCTACCTAAATCACGTCCGACCATGCGCCGCGGTCGGTCGGACAGCAACACGGCATGCCCGCGCCCGTGGCCCGCGCCCGTGGCCCGCGCCCCTCGCCCGTGGCCCTCGCCCGACGCCGCTGCTAGACCGTCGCCATCGTTCTGGGGACCGATGATGAAGCTTGCCGACCTGCCCACCCCCTGCCTGGTGCTGGACCGCACCATCCTCCAGCGCAACATCCAGCGCATGGCGGACGCGGTCGGCCGCCACGGCGTGGCCCTGCGCCCGCACCTGAAGACCGCCAAGTCGATCGACGTCGCCCGCCTGGCGCTGGAGGGCCAGCAGGGCGGCATCACCGTCTCCACCCTGGCCGAAGCGGAATACTTCGCCGCCCACGGCATCACCGACATCCTCTACGCCGTCGGCATCACGCCGCAGAAGCTGGACCAGGTCGCCCGGCTGAACGCCGCCGGCGCCGCCATCATGGTGCTGACCGACGATCCGGACGTGGCCAGCGCGATCGCCCTGCACCCCATGCCGCCCCGTGCGCTGATCGAGATCGATACCGGCGAATCCCGCGGCGGCCTCACCCCGGACGATCCGGCGCTGCTGGCGATCGCCGAGCGCCTGGGCCCGCGCCTGGCCGGCGTGATGACGCATGCCGGGCACAGCTATGCCGGCCGCAGCCTGGCCGACATGGCGCGCATCGCCGAGGCTGAACGCGCCGGCGTGGTGCAGGCGGCGGAGCGGCTGCGGGCCGCGGGCCATGCCGCCCCGATCGTGTCGATGGGCAGTTCCCCCACCGCACTGCACGCCGCGTCGCTGGCCGGCGTCACCGAGGTGCGGGCTGGCGTCTATATGTTCGGCGATCTGTTCCAGGCGGAAATCGGCACCCACGGGCTGGAGGACATCGCCGTGACGGTGCTGACCAGCGTGATCGGCCGCCGCCCCGGCCGGCTGCTGGTGGATGCCGGCGGGCTGGCGCTGTCGAAGGACCGCAGCACGGAAGCCGCGCCGAAGGACTATGGCTTCGGCCTGGTGCTGGACCTTCACGGCCGCCCTGCCTTCGGCGAGACCATCGTCCGCCGCGCCTACCAGGAACACGGGCTGATCGAGCCCGACGCGGCCCACCCGATCGACCTGCCGGTAGGCGGCAAGTTGCGCATCGCCCCCAACCACACCTGCATGACGGCCGCGGCACATGATCGTTACCACGTGACCGACGGCGGGGAGGATATCGTCGCGATCTGGCCGCGCATTAACGGGTGGTGACCGGGGTTTCATCGCCCGCGCCACGGCCCTACATGCCGCAAGAGCAGGCTGCCGTATGGCGGCGGGGAGGGTGTCTTCCAGCAGACCGGACCACATGATTGGGGCTCCTCGCCCGGCTCGTCCCCGCCGGTTTCGCCGGTGCTGGCGCTTGTCGGGTTCGTGGGGCTTTGTCTGTTGGTCGGCGGCGCGGACGCGGCTGTCAGCGCCCATGCGGTGGACCACTGGTACCTGTCCCTGATACGCCCGCCGGCCACGCCGCCGAACTGGCTGTTCGGTCCGGTCTGGACAGTGCTGTACGTGCTGATCGGCGTTTCCGGCTGGCTGGTCTGGCGCCGCTGCGGCGCCTCTCGCCCGCTGCGGGTATGGGGCTGGCAACTGGCGGCGAACGCAGTCTGGCCGGCGTTCTTTTTCGGCCTGCGCAACCCCGCCCTCGCTCTGGCCGACATCCTGGTGCTGCTGGCGCTGATCGCCATCACCGTGCGTGGCTTTGCCCGGGTGCATCGCCCGGCCGCACTGCTGCTGGTCCCCTATCTGCTGTGGACGGGCTACGCGACCTATCTCAATTTCGGCTTCTGGTGGCTGAACGGCGCTTGAGCTAACCTGCCTGCATGCAGATCGCAATTCCCCGCATCATTCCCGGGCTGATGGCGCTGGCCGCTGTCGGCCTGGTCCTGCCTCAGCCGGCCGCCGCGCAGACGGCAATTCCCAGGGGCGCGGCCTCCAGCCTGATCCAGCCCCGACAACAGCAGAGCAAGAAGATCGCGCCGCCGCCGGCGCTGCCAGGCGCGAGCAGCCGCTCGGATTCGGCTGCGCCGCCGAGCCAGGTGCCGATGGACATGTCACCCAACGACGCACTGTTCGACGCGATCAATCGTGGTGACGTCGCCGCCGCACGGGACGCGCTCAGCCGCGGCGCCCAGCTCAATGCCCAGAACATGCTTGGCCTGACGCCGATCGAGTTGGCGGTCGATCTTGGCCGCAACGACATCGCCTTCCTGCTGTTGTCGATGCGCGGCGCGAAGGGCGCCGACAGCGCGGGCGGACCGCCGGAACAAGCCCAGCAGGCCGCGGCGAAAGCACCCGCGTCACGGGCGCCCCGACCCGCCAGGAAAACGGCGGTCCGCAAGCCCGCCAGGGTTACGCCTCCGGCCCGTCCCGAACAGCCGCAGTTGTTCGCGCATGACGGCGGCACGCCAATCCCCAGCATCGGTTTCCTGGGATTCGGCTCCCAACGCGGCGAGCCGTAGGGGGCAGCTCGCGCGAGGTCGTGCCGATCACGCCGGTTCGAGTGGCGATGAAGCGGGCACGCCCTCATATCCTGCGGGTGTGAAGGAGGAGATAGTCATGCCACAGGACGCACAAGAGACCGCCCGCATGATGATCCGTCTGCATGGCCTGCAAGCCCAGGCGATCGCCCGGGAGCGCGTTGCCGAGATGCGGCAGCAGGGCGATACGGCGGGGCTGGACCACTGGCAGCACATCCACACCGCGATCTGCGAGCTGCGCCAGGCCGGGCACGCACCCTCGTTCGGGGAGCAACAGGCAGACTATCGCTCGTAGCGAGGAGGACAGGGCCCCGCGGGACAGCCCCGGGGCCTCATACAGTCCGAACACAGCCGGCCATCTGTCCCCGGCAGGGCTGCACGTTGCCATGCGACCCCGCGCGTTTCCGGTCGGATGGCCGGCCGGTGTTGGCCGCGTCAGATGGCCAGCCGGTGTTGAACGTGGCGGTCAGTGGCGGCCAATGGGCAACCGATAAGCCTGGCGGCAGCACAGCCCCTGAGCCAAAGCCGGTCATGCGGTTCGGCGCCGTGCCGGGTATCAGCCCAGCGCCCCCCAGGCGGTGACTCGGGCGATCCGCAGGGCGATCACCGGCAGCGGAGCCAGATCCATGCCGCGGGTACTGGATGTAGCGGTCCCGCAACAGATCCTGGGCACGGTCGTGCTCGGCGCCGGCATAAAGTACCTCCGCACGGCCTCGCAGCATGATCCAGGCGAGTCGGGTCCAGTCCTCGTCCCAGCGGTCCACCGTCAACGCCACGGCCGGGTTGGCCAGGATGTTGCGCAGACGCTTCAGTGGGATGTCCTGTCGCTTGGGCTTCTCGTCCACGGTGATGTAGGCCGCCGTATCCGTGCAGGCGTAACAGACGGGCACGACGTGCGGTTGGCCATCGGCGCTCGCGGTCGCCAGGTGGGCGACGCGGCCGGTCTCCAGGAAGCGGCGGTGCAGGGCGGTGAGCATGTGGGACTCCCATTCAGTGCCGGGGCCGCGGCCTATCGGATCAGCACCTCGCCGCAACGCCCCGGCACGCGCGCCCCGATGCCGCCGAATCAAACGGGTGGCGCACCAGACGGGTGACGAACCGACCGGGTGGCGAACCAGACCGGGTGGCGCACCAGACGGGTGGCGAACCGACCGGCGCACAACCCGTCCGGCGAAGCCATATTCTCCCGCATGCCGCTCGGCCCGGATTCGATGATCGGCCCGGGCGTTCCGCATGCCAACCGCCGCCTGTCCGCCCCAAGACAGATCATGCGGCGAGTCTGCGCCGGACCGACCGCGGGCCGTTCACCATCCACTTCCCGAATCCTTGAGATTCTTCTGGTAGAATGTCGGAATCCGTACAGATAAGCGGAGTACTGAGTGCTCGATTGTATCCGGCGTGGGATCAGCACTGGTCGCGCGCCACCCAAGGACCCAAACCTTTGCCAGCCGTCACTCTGCGCGAGGCGACGGTTGGCCTTCTTTGACCCCTGCGGCGCATCTCGCCGGCGGCCGCGGCGGCTGTGCGCCGTACACCGTCGTGGCGAGCCCTCCATCAACCGCCGGGACGCGCGTCCGGGTCCGCCCACGATCAACCGCAGGGTGACCGGGACGCGATGGGAAGGCACCGGTTCCGCCGACACTAGCCACCCTGCCAGGTCCGCATGACGGGCCCGCGCAGTTCGTCCTGGCGATCCCACTGGTGCACCAGAGCCTTTGCCTTGCCGTCGATCAGAATATGCCCGTCCTTGAAGGCAACCCGATCGGCAGGCATTCCGTCCAGCGTGGAAACGACACTGTCCGTCAGGTCCACTGCCATGCCCACCGGCGCCAGCCCCCAGGCAATGTAGTTGTGCAGGCCCTGGTCGGTTTCCTGGTCCGGGTGCTTTTTCACCTGCTCACACATCAGGTCCAGATAGCGCAGGATTCCGGTATAGCGGCCCAGCACCGTCCCAGCGCAGGTGACCGGATTGCGCTCCAGAATCGCCAGCACGTCCGGACCGTAGCTCTTCCGGATCCAGGAGGCGTTGGTGGCGCTGTCGCGGATCGACTTGGACTCCGCCGCGAACAGCACATCACCCGGCAGCGGCAGCGCAAACGGATCGTGCTGCACCACCACGTCGCGCACATCCGACAGCAGCACCTTGCCGTACTGCGGATTGCGCCGCAGGAAATGACGCAGCACGAAGTGGCGGGCGGAATAGATGTTGAACCCGAGTTCCGCCCCCATGTCGATGGCAATGCCGCAATCGGTGCTGGTGATGTCGTGGTCACGCAGCAGGTCCAGCAGATCCGGCGAGACGTCCTTGGTGAACATGTGCATCGCCGCCGACGGCGCGTTCCGCCGCGCCGAACGGACGAACACCTCCGCCGCCCGGCCGGTATAGCCGGCGCACAGCCCCAGGATCAGGTTGGGACGCTGACTCACGCTATGCTTCCTATAACCCTGCCGAACGCGCGCGCAGGCGCCGGCGTCCGAACGGTCCGCGCGCCGAGCGACAAGCCGGGCGGAGCCTTACGCGTTGCGCGCGGCGCCGGTCCATACCTCACGGTACAGCGTGACGATTTCCGTCGCATCCGGCACGCGCGGGTTGTTGGCGGGGCTGCCGGAGGCCAGCGCCTGTTCCGCCATGAGCTGCATCTTTCCGTTCCACTCGGCTTCCTTGATGCCGTAATCGGCCGGCGCGGGCACTGACAGGTCGCGGTTCAGCGCCTCCAGCCCGGTGACCAGCTTGGCCGCCGCCACCCCATCCGCGTCTGTGACCGCGGCGAAGCCGATGCGGCGTGACGCCTCGGCATAGCGCGCCTCGGCGCCCGGCACCGAATAGCGCGTCACCGCCGGCAGCAGCATCGCGTTGGACAGGCCGTGCGGCACGTGGAAATGCGCCCCGATCGGCCGCGACATGCCGTGCACCAGCGCCACCGAGCTGTTGGAGAACGCCAGGCCCGCCTGCGTCGCACCCAGCATCATCGCCTCGCGCGCCTCGGCATTGCGCGGTTCGCTGTAGGCGGTGCGGATGTGCTTGCCGATCAGTTCCATCGCCGACAGCGCCAGCGCATCCGAGAACGGATTGGCGCGCTTGGAGACATAGGCCTCCAGCGCATGCGTCAGGCTGTCCACGCCGGTGTCGGCGGTGGTGCGCGCCGGCACGCTGTAGGTCAGCTCGTAATCGACGATGGCCGCCAGCGGCAGCGCGCCCAGGCCGGCGATCAGCATCTTCTCGTCCCGCTCGGTGTCGGTGATGACGGTGAAGCGGGTGCACTCGCTGCCGGTGCCGGCGGTGGTGGGGATGGCGATGATCGGCAGCGCGCCCTTGTCGGCGGCGACCGGCGCCTTGTAGTCGCGCATCTTGCCGCCGCCGGCGGCCAGGATGGCGATCGCCTTCGCGGTGTCGATCGGCGAGCCGCCGCCGAAACCGACCAGGCAGTCGTAGTTGCCCTTGCGCAGTTCGGCGACGCCGGCCTCGATCACCGTGTCGGTGGGATCGGACACCGTGTCGGAGAACATGCCGGGCGCCATGCCGGCGGCGCTGAGCGGCTCCAGGCAGTGCCGCACGTGGCCGGAGGAGACCATGAACGGGTCGCTGACCACCAGCGGGCGCGACAGGCCGAACTTGCCCAGCACGTCGGCGATCTGGCGCACCGCGCCGCCGGCGACCAGCAACAGGCGGGGGGCGGCGATATTGGCGTTGATGGTGGTCACGGGCGGGTTCCTCCTGGTGGCGGTTGCCGGGGATTCACCACAAACCGGCGCCCGAGACAAAGCCCGGGCACTGCGTGGGCGGGGCGGCCGGTGCAGGTTACCGCGGTGCACACCGGGGAGCCACCGGGCGGCACGGCGCTTCCGTGCGGGCGGCGCCGGCAGAGGGGAGCGCCCGGTTTACGGACCGCGCCGGCAGAAGGGCACCCCACTGTCTCCCCGGCCCCGGCGGGCGGCACGAATCGGCGCGGCGGGGCCGGCCGTGGTCCGGTCCCGTGCGCCCCGTGCGGGAACGGGTGCGGTCAGGGCGGGCCGGTGGACGCGGCCGGCGCTTGTGGCGCAGGCACCCAGAACGGCGTGACCGGGTCCTGGCCGATGAAGAAGCCCAGCATGCGGCGGAGGCCGTCGCGGGTTTGCTCGGGGAGGGTGAGATTGGGGTCGGCGTCCATCTCCGGCTCGAACGCGACTTCGCGGGCACGGAAATCCCGGATCAGCCTTGGCAGGTTGCCGCGGTAACAGACGATCGCGTCGAACACCGCGTTCCACATCCGGCCCTCACACAGGCTGGGGGAGATGGCGAGGTCGCGGCAGATATCGGCGATCGCCTGGCCGATCGGGCGGCGGCGGATGTCCGCTTCAAGCTGCGCCAGCGTGGGCAGGGCGTCGGGATCGGGCGCACCGTCCCGCTCGGCGGCGCGGCGTGGGGCGCGGCGGGGCGGCGGGCTGTCCGGGGCGGCGGCTTGCGGCGCACCGGGCGGTTTCGCGGCATGGGCCGAGCGCCGGCGGGGCGGGAGGAACACCAGGTCGCGGCCTCGCGCGGCGCGGGCGCGCAGCACACGCTCCAGCGCGGCGATGCGCAGCAGGCCGCGGGCCAGGCGGGCGCGGATCACCGGGAGGCGGGCGGTGCCGAAGAACTGGGCGATGCAGGAGAAGCCCCGGGCGGCGGCGCGGTGTTCGAGCGTGGCAGTGAGGTGGCGGGCGTAGGTGAGAAGGATGTGCAGGAGGGCGAGGACGTCGGCGATCTGCGGGGGCAGCGGGTCTTCTGCCCGGTCCTGTGGGGGATCGGGTGGGGTGGGAAGGCCGGTGGTGGTGCCCGCGCTGGTCATTGGGTATGGTTACTAACTAACTTTGCGATGTGAGGCAAGGTATTTTTTCTTGCGGGAGGGTGTGCGGGGGTGTGCCGGGTGCGGTGGGGTGGATCGCGGCGGGTTCGTTGTGCCGGTCCTTCGCTGGTTCCGGAGGTCGTTGCCGGTCCGTGGCCCGCGGTCAGACTGCCGGTTGTTCGGGGCGCGGACAGCGATGCCGAAAGACCGTGCCCGGGAACCAGGCCACCACGCGCGTGAACCAGGACTTTCGCACGTGCCGACTGCCTGATCCCTGCCTTGCGGGTTCCCGGATTCTCGCGGCGGCATGCCGCCGGCCGATTCAGGATGAGATGAAGTACAGGGTCGTTCCGTCTTCGATGGTGTAGTCGTCCACGTTCACCAGCCCCAGCCCGGTGCCGGAGCGCGCCTGCCAGTGGTAATAATGGTGGTTCTTCTTGATGTTTTCACCCATACCGTATTTGGACAGGATGAAATCGAAACTTCCGGGACCAATCGCCACCAGGAACAGGCAGTCGCCCTGATAGTCCCGGTCATTACTCGCGCCGGCGCCGCTCGAGAATCCGATGCGCCGGGCTGTTACGGTGATCAGGTCCTCCCAGATCAAGGTCAAATCGCTCCGAAGCGATTCCGGGATCGCATTCGTCAGCCAGTCCGGCGGCGCCGAGACCCTCCAGGACCCGAGAACCTGGTTCCCTCTTGGCGGCAGCCGCGTGGCGTGGATCGAAATGCCCCATTTCAGAAGTTCGCTTTGCATGGCCAGAAGTGGAGCAAGGACGAGCTGAATCTGGACCCCTTCCGAGGCCCGGAGTCCGAGGATGGTGTTTTCAAGCTGGTTGTGACGGCCTTTCCAGATCGAACGATGCCGGGCGAATTTGGACTCGTTGTTCGGGTTGTGGTTGATGCTGGTGACCGTCAACGGATCCGTTCCTTCTGATATTTTGCACTTCGTAACTTTACGGTGACGTTTTATCAGAAATGAGCGCGGGTCGCCACGATAAACACGGCGCGGTGCGAATCGATCGGTCGGCTTTCATCGTCCGTTCGATAGGACCGGCCAGGGGCGGGCGATCTGACGCAAAGGTCAAGAATTATGCACCAAAACCGGAGCCTTGAAATCATGGGGCTTTTCCGGTGCGGAAATGAGGTGCATAAGTAAGCCATGAAATATGGCTATGCACGGGTATCGACGGACGGGCAGAGCGTGGCGGCACAGGTCGCCCAGCTGCGGAAGGCCGGAGCCGCCAAGGTGTTCCGCGAGACGGCGAGCGGAGCCAAGACCGACCGCACCCAGCTTCGCAAGGTGCTGGCCGCGCTCGACGCCGGTGACGTGCTGATGGTGACGCGGCTCGACCGCCTCGCCCGATCCACCCGCGACCTGTTGAACACCCTCGCCGCGATCACCGACCGCAAGGCCGGTTTCCGATCCCTCGGCGACACATGGGCCGACACCACGACCGCGCACGGGCGGCTGATGCTCACTGTGCTGGGCGGGCTGGCGGAGTTCGAGCGCGAGCTGATCCGCGCGCGGACAGGCGAAGGCCGCGCCCGCGCCGTGGCGGCGGGCGTGAAGATGGGGCGAAAGCCGAAGCTCACCCCGCACCAGAGGAAGGAGGCGCTGCGGCGCGTTGATGCTGGCGAGCGGATGCGCGACATCGCGCGGAGCTACAACGTCAGCCACAGCACGATTTCGAGGTTATCGGGGTAAAGGCAATTCATCGAAGCATTAAAAATAGCTTCTGTCGGTCAGACAGTTTGGCGACAGCCTCAGCCCCAAAAATGTTGCTGTAGACCTTCAGGGCGCACTGTTGCTTCCATTGCTCCAGTTTTTGGGCAAGAACGTCAAAGTTATCCGCTACGCCATAAGCAAATCTGTAACCTATAGTCATTTGGTCAATCCGTTGCATGAGGCCAGAATATCAAGTTTTTTGCTTATATCATATTCGACGTCATGGTATTGCGAGAAACTCTCTCGGATCTTTTTCATTTGCACTTCTGAAACCGTCAAACAGTAGACAGAGGTTCCTTCCTTCAGGCCAAGCTCCATGCCCAGAAATTCGACAGGTTCATCAGGCGAGCAGATCACGGTTTTCCCAGGGTCCGAGCTTAGCTCAAGTTTCAATTTCTCAAGTTCTCGGATCACCAAGTCTTGGATGGCTAAACATTCGTCCCTTGAAGAGGCGAAGAAAATAAGATCATCAGCATAACGCACAAGAGAATAGCCAGACTTCCCAAAAGTTCTGTCAAAATCACGTAGCAAAAAATTTGACAAGACAGGCGATAGCGGCATTCCTTGGCGCAAACCTATCCCCGTCTTGATGCCGTTCTCTGCAAGCACGCGCCTTACAAACGGATCGCTATTGTCGACTTCGCAGTTTATGGCACCTCGAACCAATGGAACTAAAGACTTCATGCTAAATGACCGTTGAAAGTCCTGCACCAGCTGTTCTCGGATAATGCGGTCAAAAAAAGCGGAAATATCAGCCTTAAACGCCCATGGTTTTGTTTGTCTGTATTTTATTGCTTCAGCACGTGCAGCAGGTGTGCCACGTTTGGTGGTTGGGCTATCTTTTACAAACCCAAAGCTAACATCGTTGGCGATACCAAGTCTGGCAGCCCTATCTTCGATGAACTGAAGGACGGCCCTTTGCACCACTCTATCTGCGACGGTTGGAATACATATAAGGCGATATTTCGAAGGGTCTTTTTTGGGAACGGGCCAACCACGGAGGGTGGAGTAATTATACGATCCACCAAGACTCTCACGGAGGGAAAGAAATTCCTCGGAAGGTTGGCGTTGAATTGCTGGGGGGTAATCCCGTCTACGCCGGGAGCGGATTTTCTCCTCTTCCCCTTCCAATAGTCCTTCCAAACTTCTTGAAGGTTTTTCGTTGATCGCAGACGATCAAGGGCTGTGTAAGCCATCTTGCTCCTTGTCCGCTTTCAGCTCTCCGCTCCCGTCACTCTTGCCCCCGGCGAGCGGCATTCTGATCTAGTCCGCAGCTGCATTAGCAACAGCCGCGTGTTCCGTCGCACCCGTGCTGGGCGACCGCTGATGTCTGGGCAAATCACCGCCGATCATGGATCGACGATCACCCTGACCATGGCCGTCCGTCTCGGATGCACCGTTTCCCCCGATCCCAACGCAAATCTGCGCCCGGATGTCGGCGGAAAAGGTGGGCGCAAGCAACAACCCTCCAGCACTAATATAGCCCAAGACTGCTGCAAGTGCAAGCGCCATCGAATGGTGCCGGACTGGCACCCTCCGACGTTGCCCCCCTCCTGTCCCCCGTCCCTGCATGTGTGACCTAGCTCCCTTGTGACTGACCGTGTGGCCAGAGGGCTGAGAGAGCCTGCGATCCCTTCGCGGGTCCGCAGCTGCATTAGCAACAGCCGCGTGTTCCGTCGCACCCGTGCTGGGCGACCGCTGATGTCTGGGCAAATCACCGCCGATCATGGATCGACGATCACCCTGACCATGGCCGTCAACAAGTTTCGCGCATGCAGGTCGGTTCTCGGAAATACGGCACGTCGAAGCCGACGATCAACATATAGATATCAGGGAGCCACCAGTCAACGATATCGTCTATCTTTGGCGCGGGGGAAGAGCAACCACGCCCCCCGCCGACTTGCCATAAAGCCGATCCTCCGTCCCACTCCTGTCGGCGCAAGACAGAAACGTCCCCCGACTCGCAAAGTAGGCATGACACCGTCTGGCGCCGGAAACGACCGGGCCGACACGACGCGGGCAGATGCAGGCCGCGTCGCACTCACACGCTGCGGAACGTGCGCGGCGCGATCGTCTCGGCCGAGCGGTTCGCCCAGTCCAGGGTCGGCACGTTGGCCTTCACGCGGGCCTGTGCCTCGTGCAGGGCCGCGGCGGCGGCGGGGTAGTCCATGGTCAGCACGCGCCCGTCCTCCACCACCGTCTGCCCGTCCACGATCACCGTGCGCACCGCCCGGTCGCCGGCGGCGTAGATCAGGCTGCGCACCGGATCGTGCGCCGGCCGCATCATCGGGTGGGTGACATCCACCAGCACCAGGTCGGCGCGGCAGCCGGGCGCCAGGCGGCCGATATCGTCGCGGCCCAGCGCGCGGGCGCCGCCGGTGGTGGCGGCGTCGAACAGGTCGGTGCTGGTCAGGCTGCGCGGATCGCCGGACTGCGTGCGCGCCAGGTAGGACACCAGCCGCAGCTCATCCAGCATGTTGTGCGGATAGGTGTCGGTGCCGACGCCCATGTTCACCCCCGCCCGCCGGTAGCGGCCGAAATGCTGCAGCGTGATGCCGCGGCGGGCGAACACGGTGGGGCAGTGCGCCACGGTCGTGCCCGTCTCGGCCAGCCGGCGCAGGTCGCTGTCGGTGTGCCACGGCGTGGAGGGATGGTGGTCCAGGAAGATGCCGTGCCCGATGATCGACCGCTCCGACAGCAGGCCCAGATGGTCCAGCCAGCCGATCGGCGTGTGGCCGTGCCGGCGGGTGATCTCGTGGAACTCGCTGACCGACTGCGCGGCGTGGATCTGCCAGGCCAGGCCGCGCGCCTGCGCCTCGGCAAACGAGTTGCGCAGCAGGCCTTCGGTGCAGGTGTCGATCTGCGCCGGCACCACCATGCCGGACAGGCGCCCGCTGGGGTGCTGCCGGGCGCGCTCGACCAGCGCCAGCGCCTCGGTCATCGCCTTCTCGCCGGCGGCCTCGTCCCAGGCGTATTCCACCAGGTGCCCGTTCTTCGTGTACCAGCGGGCGGAGCGGAACATCGGCGCGATGCACACGCGCATGCCGGACTCGCCCAGCAGGTCCAGCCAGCCGGGATGCGCCATCGACAGGTCGGCCAGCGTGGTGACGCCGGACAGCAGCAGTTCCGACAGCGCGACGCGCACGCAGTGGGGGATCGCCTCGGCGTCGGCGCGGAAGATCGGCAGGTATTCGTACAGCGAGGAATTGTAGAAGCCGGGGGAGCCGATCTCGTCGATCAGCCCCTTGTTCATCGGTTCGCTGGACGGGTGGGCGTGGATGTTCACCAGCCCGGGCATGACCATCCGCCCCCGCCCGTCGATGATCGTGTCCGCGGGGCCCGTATAGTCGCGGCCGACGTAGCGCAGCGTGCCGCCGTCGAACACCACGTCGGCCTGGGGCATGTAAACGTGCGACGCGGTGTCCGCGTCCCAGGCAACGACCAGGTCGGCATTGCGGATTCGGGTGGTCATCGGTCACTCCCCCTCGGGCGGGCCTCCGCCCCCGTGCGCGCCAACCCGGAGCGGTTCGGCACCGGCTCGTCCGTGTCATGGCAGGGCCCGCCCCTGCCATCTGCCCCCGTCGGCGCGTGTTCCGGTACGGGGCGGCCCGATCGTTCCGGGGTAGATGGCCGGGTCAGGCCCGGCCATGACGACTTTTGTCGCGGCCCGCCGGCACATCCATCGCGGCCGACTGGCACATCTATCGCGATCCGCGGCACCACAGATTTCACGGCCGCAGGCACATCCATCGCGGCCCGCTGACGCATCTGCCGAGGCCGCGGCATCGCTGCCCGGATGGTTGGGCCCTACCCCGTCATCGCCCGCCACCACCCGGCGAAGCGACGTCAGTTCCGGTAATCCGGCCGGTCGTTCTCGATCAGCCGCAGCGCCGCGTCCCACACCATCGCGTAGTGCTCGTCATTCTCCTGCGCGCGGAACTGTTCCGCCGTGTGTTCGGCGACCGCCTGCGGTGCCAGCACAAGCTCCCGCCCGCCCGACAACGCCGCCACCTGCGCGGCGCAGGCGCGCTCCAGCATGTAGGTCATGTGGAACGCCTCCGCGATCGAGGTGCCGCCCACCAGCAGCCCGTGGTTGCGCAGGATCATCGCCTTGTGCCCGCCCAGGTCGCGCACCAGGCGCTCCCGCTCGTCCAGGTCCAGCGCGATGCCTTCATAGTCGTGATACGCCAGCCGGCCATGGAATTTCAGCGCATGCTGCGAGATCGGCAGCAGCCCCTCCTTCTGCGCGGACACCGCAATGCCGGCGGCGGTATGGGTGTGAACCACGCACTGCAGGTCCGGCCTGGCCATGTGCACCGCGGAATGGATGGTGAACCCGGCGGCATTCACCCGCCGGCTGACCGGGTCGCCCATCTCCACCACGTTGCCGTGCACGTCGATCTTCACCAGGTCCGATGCGCGCATCTCGTGAAAGTTCACGCCGTATTTGTTGATCAGGAAGTGATGTTCCGGACCGGGCAGGCGCGCACTGATATGCGTGTAGATGAAGTCCGTCCAACGATGGTGCGCCACCAGCCGGTACAACGCGGCCAGGTCGCAACGAATCCGCCATTCCTCTTCCGACACGCCGGCAAGCGCGGCAGGCAACGTGGCAACGTTCATGGCAGTACGGGTCCCGTGATGGTGCTTGCGGTATGATCCGCCGCCGGCGCGACGACGGTCAAGCCGGGGTGCGCGGCGCTCGGCCGCGATCGCACGGGAACCGGCGCTGCCCGTCCGCCCTTCTTCCGCCGCAGGGCGGCGGACCTGCGCGCGCAGACCACCGGAGCCAGGCCTGAACGATGGATGTCACCAGCTACTGGGGCCTGCTCACGGTCCTGTTCGGCCTGCTCACGCTGCTGGCAACCACATCCGGCCTGATCAACGCCGGCCTGTGGATATCCGAGCCGCTGGCCTGCGCGCTGGTCGGCTTCGCGATCGGCCCGATGGGCTTCGGCGTGGTGTTCCTGGCCTCCAGTCACCCGGACCTCACGCCCGGATTCCTGCACGAGGCCGCGCGGGTCACCCTGGCGCTGGCGGTGACCGGCGCGGCGATGCGGCTGCCCGGCGACTGGCTGCAACGGAACTGGCGCGGGATGCTGGCGGTGCTTGGTCCCGGCATGCTGCTGATGGCGGGAATGAGCACGGCGGTCGCAATGGTCACCCTGGGCGTCTCGATGGGCACGGCAGCGCTGATCGGCACCGCACTGACCCCGACGGACCCGGTGCTGTCGGCGCCGCTGGTGACGGGTCGCCTGGCCGAACGGGCCGTCCCGGCGCCCCTGCGCTACGGCATCAGCGCCGAAAGCGGCGCCAACGACGGCCTGGCTTTTCCGCTGGTGCTGCTGCCACTGGTGTTCCTGCACGGCAAAGGCAGCATGAGCGGGCTCGACTGGCTGCTGCACAGCGTGCTGCTGGATGTCGGCGGCGCCATCGCGGTGGGTGCCGTCGCAGGCTGGGGGGCGTGCCGGGTGTTGCGCTGGGCCGCCTTCCGTCCCGATGCGTCGCGCGCTTCGCTGCTGACCACGGCGATTTCGCTGTCCATGGCGACGCTGACCGGCGTCCACTGGTTCGGCGGCGACGGCATCCTTGCCGCGTTCTCGTCGGCCGTGATGCTGAACGCCGGGATCGGCGAGATCAGCGGCGAGGCGGAGGAGCGGCAGGAACGCTTCAACGAGGCGTTCACCCGGTTCTTCGACCTGCCGGTGATCCTGCTGTTCGGCGCCATGCTGCCCTGGAACGCGTGGATGCACCTGAGCTGGCGCGGCCTGGCCTTCGCGCTGGTGCTGCTGGCGCTGCGCCGTGTCCCGGTCTGGCTGCTGCTGCATCGCTGGATGCCGTGGGCGCGCAACCGGCGGGACGCGCTGTTCGCCGGCTGGTTCGGGCCGACCGGCGCCGGCGCGGTGTTCTATGCACTGGAGTTGCAGGAACGGACGGGCCGCAGCGATCTCTGGCCGGCGGTCAGCCTGGCGGTCGCGGCCTCGGTGATCGCACACGGTATTTCCGGCACGCCTTTGACTCGGATGTTCGGGCGGATCGGCTTCCGAGAGTCGCTCGATGTGGAGGTGGGCTCGTAGCCCGCGGCGGGCCATCGGTCCTGCAGGCGAAGGCCCGGCAGGTCCCCGGTTTCCCGGCAGGTCCCCGGTTTCCCGCAGGTCCCCGGTTTCCCGGCAGATCCCCGGTTTCCCGGCAGATCCCCGGTGTGCTGCGATGGCGCGCGGACGACGGGCGCCCGTGGCGCGCAAACCGCCGCCCCGGGAGTCACGTTAACGTGACATTACCGCCCGTGGCAGGCAGATCGGGCTGCGGCAAGGGTTTTGAAATGGTTGATCTGCATCAAGGTTAAGAAAGGGGCGCGGGTTTAGGCTTTCTTAACCATGCAAAGGGGGCGATGATGTGTTCCCCGAGAGCGCAATCCCGGCAAGGGAAACGCAACGGCGCCTCGTATGCGCCGGCAATCGATCAACAGAAGGCATCCGGTCCGATGTCTGACACGAGAAAACGTCCCCTGGTCCTGATTGTGGAAGGCGATGCCGATTTCTCCGATCATCTCCAGCAGATGCTCGGCAGCGCCTACACTGTCGAATGCGCGGCCGACGTTCCGGCGGCAATGGCGCATTTTGCCCGCAAGCCACCCGATGCGGTGTTGCTCGACTGCCTGCAGCCCTCGAAAGACGGCGTGGGGGAACTCCTGACGCAAGCCGACCAGGCGGGTTCCGGCGTCGTGCTGATGTGCAGCGATCCGGAGATGAGCGCCGACCTCTCCGCCTTTTTCCAGTATCCCTGCGTCTGCAGGCCGTTCGCGCCCAGCCGGCTGTTGGCGGCCCTGCATGGCGTGCTGCGCGACAAGGCGACCGGCATGCGGGTGCCGGAATGCCCGTACGCCCGTATGCCGTTGTAGGCGGGGCAAGCCGGCCGCTCCGCTGACGCCGCAAGGTTGAGATATTGCGTCATCCGGCGAGGGCACCACGAACCGCACCGCGTCAGCCCGCACCGCGTCAGCCCGCACCGCGTCAGCCCGCACCGCGTCAGCGCCGCGCTTCGCCCGAACGCGGTGAAACAGGCCAGCAGGCCCGGATGGAACTGGCGATGGCCGGGCGCGGGTTCAGACGGGCACGTCGTTAACACTTTTGGACCGGAGCACTTTGGACCGGGCACCTGGGAAACGGCTTCCCCGATCGGTACCCGGCCACCCCCGCCATCGCCCCGCGCGCCGTCCAGAGCCTGCCCCTGTTTCTTCGTTCGGCCCCGCAGCGCCCGTTTCTCCGTCCCGGCCACAAATTTCCCAGGCGCCGCGCACAGCAGCGGTCAAGGATGGCCGGAGGCCACCGCCGAAGGCGGCGCGCAGCGTCCTGACCGGGGCGAGCACGACCGGGGCGAGCACGGACCGGGGCGAGCACGGACCGGGGCGAGCACGGACCGGGGCGAGCACGGCGCCACGCTCGGCGGCACGGGCGTTGTCCCACGCGTTGCGATCGATCGGTCCATTGTCACCCACGTGACCGGTGGTCGGCCGTCATGCGCAAACCGGCCGCTCAGGGCTGAGCGGCCGTGCGCCTTCGCCAGGCAGCGGCCCCGATCAGCGCATGTGCTCCCAGATGCCGGTCTCCTCATCCAGCCGGTCCTGCTCCAGACCGCGGAAGTCGCCGCGGGAGACGATGCCCGCCACGCGGCCACTGTCCACCACAGGCACGTGACGGAATCCGCCGTCGCGCATCAGGCGCAGCGCCTCGATGGCGGTGCAGCGCGGCGGCATGCTCTCCGGATCGCGCGTCATCACGCCTTCCAGCACGGTGGCCGCCGGATCCTTGCCCTCGGCCAGCACCCGCACCGCGTCGCGCCCGGTGAAGATGCCGATCAGCGCGCAGCCCGGGTCGGTGACCAGCACCGCGCCGATACGGCGCTCATGCATGTGCCGGCAGGCTTCCTGCACCGTGGCGTTCGGCGGCAATGTCAGTGGCTTCTGGTTGCGGATGATTTCCGCCATTTCCCGGTTCATGTGCCCCTCCCTGGAGCGTTCATGCGAGCAGAGGTTAGCGCCCGGTTAACGCCTCCGCTTTGATCCGGATCAATCGCCGCCCCGGCGATGCGACGCCAGGCGCAGCGCGTAGTCGATGGCCTCGATCAGGCTGTCCTCGTTCGCCACCCCCTTGCCGGCGATATCGAAAGCGGTGCCGTGGTCCACGGACGTGCGGATCACCGGCAGGCCCAGCGTGATGTTCACCCCGGACAGCGCCTGCCAGGCGCCGGTGGCCGGATCGACCGTGAAACCGAGCAGCTTCACCGGGATATGGCCCTGGTCGTGGTACATGGCGACGACGGCGTCGAACTGCCGAGCGCGCAGCTTCACGAACACCGTGTCACCGGGCACCGGACCGGTGACGTCCAGCCCCTCGGCCTGGCACTGCGCCACCACCGGGGTGGTCACCTCGATGTCCTGGGCGCCGAACAGGCCGCCCTCGCCGGCATGCGGGTTCAACGCCGCCACCGCAATACGCGGACGGGCGATGCCCAGGTCCAGCAGCGCCGCCTGGGTCAGGTCGATCGTCCGGCGCAGCCGTTCGGGCGTCAGCAGCGCGGGCACCTTCTCCAGCGCGACATGCGTTGTGACGTGGCTGACCCGCATGTCGCCGTGCGCCAGCAGCATCACCGAGCTGGGCGTGTGGGTCAGCGCGGCGAGCATGTCGGTGTGGCCCGCGTAGTGATAGCCGGCGCGGTTCAGCGCCTCCTTGTTCAGCGGCGCGGTGACGATGGCGTCGATCCGCCCGGCCTGCGCCAGCGCCACCGCACGCTCCACCGCCAGGTAGGCGAAACGGCCGGCTTCCGGCGTAAGTTGGCCGAAGATTATCGGCGCCTGTTCCTCGCCGGCGGGCAGCAGCGCCAGGGACGGCAGCTCTGCATCCGGATCCGCCGCCGGAAACGCCAGGTCCTCGTGCAACAGGTCGCACGCCGCCCGCAGCGCAGAGCGGTGACCGATCACCAGCAGGCGCAGCTCGCCCGCCTCCAGCCGCGGCTGCAGGCGCCGGCAGGCCTTGACGATGATCTCCGGCCCGACCCCGGCGGGGTCGCCCATGGTGATCGCGAGGCGTGGGCTGCTGGCGGACATGGGACTCTCCAGGGCGCTGTGGCTGGCGCCGGGTAAACACCCTGGCGCGCCGCCTGCCAACCGGGGGCCGCCGCAAAGGGGACGGCGCCGGCCGGCCGGCGAAAGCCCTTGCGCGACGCATCCCGTTCGTACAGAATTTGCTTATTACAAAAATTACCAGTCTCCAAAAGCAGGAGGCCGGCAGGAGAACAGGGAGACGTCGAAGTATGCGTTCGTTTCGTCGGCGCTTGGCCACAGGCGCACTCGCGGCAGTGATTCTCGGCGGCATCGCCGCGTCAGCGTCCGTCCAGGCCCGTGAGCTGATCTACGCCAGCGCCATTCCGGCGCGGCATCCGACCCATGTGCAGGGTACCGACCCGTATTTCGAGGTGGTCACCAAGGCGACCAACGGAACCCTGACCTTCAAGAGCTATCCGGGCGGCACGCTCGCCAGCGGCAAGTCAACGCTGAACGCGATCAGCAACGGCACCGCCGATATGGGCCTGCTGGCCGACATCTATACGCCGAACGACCTGCCGGTCAGCACGCTGATCAGCGACCTGGCGGCCCTCGGCAAGGACGCGCGGGTGATGACCGGCGCGGTGAACCAGACGCTGCAGATCGACTGCAAAGCCTGCAAGCAGGACTACCTGCGCCACAAAGTTCTGCCGCTGGCCAGCTATTCGCTGACCCCGTATCATTTCCTGTGCACGCCGCCGGGTGTGTCCGACCTGAAGGATGTGCAGGGCAAGAAGATCCGCGGCACCGGCTCCATGGGCCAGTTGGTTGCGGCCCTGGGCGGCACGCCGGTGAACATCACCAGCGCCGAAATCTACGAAGCCCTCCAGCGCGGCCAGGCCGACTGCACGCTGGGCCCCACGCCGTGGCTGCGCAGCTACTCGCTGTGGGACCTGGCGAAGGTGGTGAACACCGCCACGGTCGGCACCTATCACGGCACCAACTTCCTCAACATCCGCACCACCACCTGGAAGAAGCTGACACCCAAGCAGCGCAAGGCCATGACCGACGCGGTGCCGCACGCCACGCGGATGATCGCCGAAGCCTACCAGAAGGATGACGACAACATCCGCAAGGAATCGGCCGCCAAAGGCGTGAAATGGGTCGATGCCAAGCCCGACCTGGAAGCGGCGGTGGAGAAGTTCCGCAAGAGCGACATCCAGCGCGTCATCGACACGGCCAAGTCGCGCGGGGTCAAGGACCCGGAACCGATCGTGAAGAACTTCATCCAGGCGATCGCGGTCTGGACCGAAATCGTCAACAAGATCGGCCCGGGGGAATGGACCGAAGCGCAGTGGGATCAGTACGAGACCGCGTTGAAGACCAACATCTTCGACAAGGTGAAATACCCACGCTGATCCGCAGCTCGGGAGCACCATCGTGCTGCAGACCCTGGACCGCGCACTGGCCGCGTTCAGCAACCTGATGATGGCGGTCGCCGGCGTGGCCATCGTGCTGATGATGCTGCACATAGCCGGCGACATCCTGGCGAAGATCCTGTTCAACCAGCCGATCCCCGCCACGCTGGAAATCGTCACCTGGTACTACATGGTGGCGACGGTGTTCCTGCCCTGGGGCTTCATCCAGGTGCACAAGAAGCACCTGATGGTGGAGCTGTTCACCATGAAGATGCCGGCGCGCAAGCTCGCCGTGCTGGAGGGCTGCGTCGGCCTCCTGGGGGCCGTCTATGTCGGCATCCTGTTCTGGCTGACGCTGGGATACGCGATCGACCAGACCCTGGCGGGCGAAATCCAGGACGCGACCTTCTTCGACCTGCCGGTCTGGCCCACGCGCTGGCTGCTGCCGATCCCCGCCGCGACCATGGCGCTGGTGTTCCTGCTGCAGGGCATCCGCGACCTCCAGTTCGGCCTGACCGGGCGCGGCGCCCCGTCCACGCCGCCGAAAGACGAGATGATCGTCGAGGAAGCCTGACGCATGACCATGAACCTCGCCGTTGCACTGGGCGCCATCGTGGTGCTGCTGGTGCTGATCGGCCTGCGCGTACCCATCGGCCTGGCCCTGGGCGCGGTGTCGCTGGTCGGGCTGATGATCGTGCGCAGCCCCGAAGCCGCGCTGGGCATGTTCGCCGACCTGCCATTCGAGTTCGGCGCCAACTGGTCGCTGTCGGCGGTGCCGATGTTCCTGCTGATGGGGTCGATCGCCTTCCACACGGGCATGACCAGCAGCCTGTTCAACGCCGCCCGACTGTGGCTGAGCACGCTGCCGGGCGGGCTGGCGGTGGCGACCAACTTCGCCTCGGCCGGCTTCGCCGCCGCATCGGGGTCCAGCCTGGCCACCGCGGCGGCGATGGGGCGGCTGGCCATCCCGGAAATGCTGCGGATGAAATACGATCCGGCGCTGGCCACCGGCGTGGTGGCGGCGTCCGGCACGCTGGGCTCACTGATCCCGCCCAGCATCCTGTTCGTGCTGTACGGGTGGTTCACCGAGACCTCGATCGGCGCGCTGCTGATCGCCGGCATCCTGCCCGGGCTGCTGACCGCGTTCGTCTATGCCAGCATGATCATCGGCCGCTGCATCGCCAATCCGCGCATCGCCCCGCCCGTCGCGGGCGTCATCACCTGGACGGAACGGTGGCAGGTGCTGCTGGAGATCTGGCCG
Organism: uncultured Alphaproteobacteria bacterium; assembly: GCA_963721065.1. Lineage (GTDB taxonomy): Bacteria > Pseudomonadota > Alphaproteobacteria > Acetobacterales > Acetobacteraceae > CAWBLP01. The sequence continues at coordinate 926,673 of CAVRHO010000001.1, read as the reverse complement.
ATTCCGCTGCTGGTGCTGGCGGTGATCGGCGGCATCTACTCCGGCATCGCCACCGCGACGGAAGCGGCGGCGCTGGGCGCGCTGATGGCGGCATTGATCTCCCTGGCGCGCGGCCGGCTGACCTGGACCGCGTTCCGCACCAGCATCGTCGAGGCGCTGGAAAGCACCGCCAGCATCTTCTTCGTCGCGATCGGCGCGTTGCTGCTGACCCGGCTGCTGGCGCTGGCGGGGCTGCCGACACTGATGGCCGAGTCGATCTCCTCCCTGGCGGTCGATCCCACCTTCCTGGTGATCGGCGTGTCGGTCATCTACCTGATCCTGGGCTGCTTCCTGGATCCGCTCGGGCTGATGCTGCTGACGCTGCCGGTGTTCCAGCCGATGTTCCAGGCGGTGCACCTGGACCTGATCTGGGTCGGGGTGATCGTGGTGAAATACATCGAGATCGGGCTGCTGACCCCGCCGGTCGGGCTGAACGCCTATGTGGTGAAGGGCGTGGTGGGCGATGCCGTGCCGCTGACCACGATCTTCCGCGGCCTGGCCTGGTTCATCGGCGCGGAGGCGGTGATCATGGTGCTGCTGATCGCCTTCCCGGAGATCTCCACGTACCTGCCGTCGAAGATGAGTCCGTAGGCGCCGCGGCGGGGACGGCGCGCCGGGCATGACATGGCGTGGCGGGTGGCGGTCTTCTCCGGCGTGACGATCTTCTCCGGCGTGACGATCTTCCGGCGGACTGGTCTCAACCTACGTGGTCATGGCCGGGCCTGACCCGGCCATCTACCCCGGAACGATCGGGCCGGCGTGTAGGGGAACACGCCTGGACGGGGGTAGATGGCCGGCTCAAGGCCGGCCATGACGCGGAAGAGCGATTTTGGAACGCTCGAAGCCACCGAGGTCGTAAAAGTCACCGAAGCCACACACAACGAACCTTGGCCCGGCCACAACGAACCTTGGCCCGGACAGGGAACGCTGGCCCGGACAGGGAGCCTTGGCCCGCCACAACGCACGACGCGTCGCTGCCCCTCAGGCCCCCGCCATCGTCATGCCTTCCACCCGGACGGTCGGCGAGTCGGTGCCGCGGCGGAAGCGCAGGTCGTTGGCCGGGGTCAGGTCCGCGAACATCTCCAGCAGGTTGCCGGCGATGGTGATCTCCGCCACCGGCTCCGCAATGGCGCCGTCGCGGATCATGAAGCCGGCGCAGCCGCGGCTGTAATCGCCCGTCAGCCCGTTCACCCCCATGCCGATCAGCTCGGTGACGTACAGCCCGAGCTTGATGTCCGCCATCAGTTCGGCCGGGCTCAGCCGCCCCTTGTCGAGATACAGATTGGACGGCCCGGGCGACGGCGGCCCGCCGGTGCCGCGCGAGGCATGGCCGGTGGATTGCAGCCCCAGTTGCCGAGCGGAACGGCTGTCCAGCAGCCAGGTGGTCAGCACGCCGTCGGCGATCAGGTCGCGGGTCGCGGTCGGCGTGCCCTCCCCGTCGAACGGGCGGGAGCGCAGGCCGCGCACCCGCAGCGGATCGTCGTGGATCTCGATGCCGGCGCGGAAGATACGCTGGCCCATCCTGTCCTTCAGGAAGCTGGTGCCGCGGGCCACGCCGGCGCCGTTGATGGCGCCCGCCAGGTGACCCAGCAGGCTGCCGGCGACGCGCGGATCATACACCACCGGCATCTTTGCGGTGCTGGGGCGGCGCGGATTCAGCCGGGCGACCGCGCGCTCGCCGGCGCTGCGGCCGATGGTGACCGGGTCGTCCAGATCCCCCAGGTGCACCGTGCTGTGGTAGTCGTAGTCCCGCTGCATGTCGGTGCCGCTGCCGGCCAGGGCGCTGGCCGAGACCGAGTGGCTGGTGCGCGCCAGCCGCCCGTGGAACCCGGCCGAGGTGGCCAGCACGAACTCCATCCGCCCGTAGCCGGCCGAGGCGCCCTCGGAATTGGTCACCCCATGGATCGCCATCGCCGCGTCCTCGGCGGCGGCGGCGCGTTCGATCAACTGCTCGGAGGACGGTTCGGCCGCATCCTCCAGGTCCAGCGGCGGCAGCGTGTCCAGCACGGCGGCGGTTTCCGCCAGCCCGCCATACGGGTCCTCCGGCACCACCTTCGCCATCGCCACCGCCCGCTCGGCCAGCCCGGCGAAGCCAGCCGGGTCCAGCGAGGTGGCGGACACCACCGCCGAGCGGCGGCCGAGGAATACGCGCAGGCCCAGGTCCTGGCCTTCGGATCGCTCGATATGCTCGGTCTTGCCCAGCCGGCGCTCCGCCTCCAGCGAGGTGCCGGCAACCAGCACCGCATCGGCGGCATCGGCGCCGGCAGCCCGCGCCCGGGCGATCAGGTCTTGCAGCAACGTCAGTCGGTCGGTCATCCGGACACTTCCCGCGCAATCTCCGCCGAATGTGGGCCGGTCGGGCCGGCCTGACCAGACGCAGGCCGGTCATCGGCGCAGATAATCCACGCGTGCACCGCCCGGAGCCTGGGGATAGGGTCACGGGCAGTTGACACGCGGCGCGGTTGCAGACGTCACCGCATGCGGGCGAGGGTCCCTGCCCCATGAGACGCCTTCCCTTGCGCAGCGCCCGCGTGTCCGTTCTGATGACGCGGAAAACGCTATGAGCCAATCGGTGCAAGCCAACATTCTGCTGGTCGATGACGACGACGCGGTGCGTGAAATCACCGCCGCGATCCTGGAGGACCTGGGCTACGCCGTCCGGGTGGCGGCCGACGGGCCGGCTGCGCTCGACCTGTTGGAGCGCTGCCCGCGCATCGACCTGCTGATGGTGGATGTGTCCATGCCCGGCATGAGCGGCCTGGAGCTGGCCCGCACGGTAGAGCAACGCCGCCCCGGCACGCCCGTGCTGCTGGTCACCGGCTACGCCGACGGGGAGGTCACGGGCGCGGTCGGCGAGGAACGCATCGTGCTGAAGCCGTTCCGCAACGAGGACCTGGCGCGCAAGATCCGCACGGCCCTGGGTGCCGGCGAGAACGGCAAGATCGTGCGGCTGCGACAGTAAGCGCGGCTGCGACAGTAAGCGCGGCTGCGACAGTCAGGGTTGCCAGACAAGGGGCGTGGCAGGCATTCCGCGCCCGCCACGACGGGGCAGGCGCCGTCTGGCGATCGAACGCAACGCGGGCCGGGATGGCGACCTGGCGGGGCGATGACGGCCTGCGGGACTGAATGACGGCCCCTCCACGGCCATCGCCGTATCAGGCGGCACGCGCTCTCACCGGCACATCAGGACTGCGCCGCAGTCTGTGGCGCCCGGGCCCGCACCAGGCTGCCGCCCACCCCCAGCCCCAGTGCGATCACGGAAAGCACAAGGCCGATCACGAACAGCGCCGAGTAGCCGAAGGCCGAAGCCAGCGCCCCACCGGCGACGCCGCCGATGACGTTGTCGAAGCTCATCAGCGCATTGGCGACCCCCAGAATGTCGCCTTCCTGAGACTGGCTGACCAGCGCGACAACCCCGTCGTTCATGCCCACCGCAACGAAGGAATAGGCGAGCACCATCACCACGAATCCGCCGCCGCCGGCGACCTGGCCGCCGATCCACATCAGCACGAAGGCGATCGTGCTCAGGACCGCGCCGATGGTCATGGCGAGAAACGGGGAGCGGCGCTCCGCCAGGCGGCCCGCCGCCATGAACAGCGGGATGCTCAGCGCGGTGCCGCCGGAATACAGCAGCGACGTCTCCGTTCCGGAGAAGCCGAAGTTGTGCGGCATCATCAGCGAATAGACGGCGAAGATCGGCGCCCAGGCCAGCAGCAGCAGCGTCCACCGCGCCAGCAGAATGGCCAGGCGACTGTCGCCGAGTGCCAGGAAATGCCGGGGCCGCACGCGCCGCAGATGATGGCCGTGCAGCAGGCCGGAGAACATCGTCACCGAGGTCCATCCGCCGAAATTCAGGTGCGCCGCCACGCGGACTTCACGCAGGACGGCGGCGCGCGCCACCAGCGCGCCCCCGACCACGCCGACGAACAGGAACGGCAACCCCAGGGCGGCGCCGGAATACGCCGAGGTCGCCAGCAGGCCAACCACCTGGCCGCCGACCATAAGGCTCTGCATCCGCGCGATGTATGTGTCCCACTGCTCCCGCGGGAAGATCTTCGTCACCTGCACCGTCGCAAGGGCGAAGGTGCCCGAGGCGAAAATGCCGAACAGCAGCGCGGTGACCGGCAGCAGGAAATTGCCCAGGACGGTCAGCAGAAACCAGGCGGCCGCGGCCAGCAGCGTGCTGAGGAACACCAGCCCGCCCACCGAATAGCGCCTGGAGAGATGCCCCCAGGGCGCCGAGGCGACACCGATGCCCAGGTTGAGCATGGCAAACACCAGCCCGGCGCGGCTGTCCGTCTTCGCCACCAATGGCAGAGCGATGATGGCCACGCCCCAGACCACCGCATAGACCATCACGAACGGAACGGCATGCTTCCAGAACGCAATTCGCAAGGCCCGTTCGTCCGCCATCGTATCTCCTTCCGTACAAACGCGGCGCATGCCTGCCATCCGGCCGGACCGGCGCGCAAGGGCTGCGCCGGCGGCTTGAACGATGGCCGGCCATTCGGGATCCCGCACGGACAATGCCTGCCCGACGACTTCGGTCACGCTGTTATCGTTGTGCCGTTGCCCGGGATACGCACCGGCCGACCGGCCCGATATGGCCGAGGCCGTCCGGTGCGAACACGGTCGGCACCGGACGCCCGGATGGACTGGACGCCGGATGGCGCGCCACGGAACGGCGCGCCACGGAACGGCCGCACAACCGGCCGGGCAAGCACCCCGGCTATTTTCATTGGTCCGGGCGTGCGCCCTGGCTACTCACCGGCCCGCGCGGAAGCCCTGGCTACTTGCCCCGGCAGGTCGCCTGGCTCAGCGCCAGCCCGGCGCCCATCGCCATCGCGGTGCTGGCGATGCCCAGGATGGTCAGGCCGATCGCCGCGCCCGCCAGGAAAGGTGGCACGGGCGTCGGTCTGGGTCCGGCGCCGTCGCTGGTTTTCGCACGCATGCTGTCATCCTCCTGTGCCATCAGAAGGGCATCATGCCGCGCGGATCAAGTCATCCCCGGGCGACCGCGGGTCGTCCGCCGCATCACGCGCGGGTTCGACACGCCAGTCCCGCCGCGCCGCCGCCGCGGCGATCAGCAACCCGAGACCCGCCGCGACCGCAGCGAGCGCCAGATGCGAGTCGCTGTGCAGGTTGCCGGAAAGCAGGGGCAGGCAGAACAGCAGGACCAGGGCCGGTTTCTGCCACGGCCCGAAGCCGCGCTGCAGCCCGTCGCGGACCAGCCAGGCCATGGCGACGCCGGTCAGCATCAGGTCGTAGAACATCGCCATCGGCACGGCGACCGGTGTGGCGGCCAGGAGCACCGCGCCCCGGACGGCACCGCTCCGGCTGTTGCGCCACACCGTCCAGACCAGCGCCGTGACCCCCGCCATGACCAGAAGCTGCACCAGTCCGGCAACCCAGCGAGGCTGCCCCAGCGCCAGCAGCAGGCCGAACGGGCTGGTGTACCCGGCCACGTCCACCGCATGCGTGGTGTAAACGACATGCGCCCCGAACGCCGCGTCCAGGAAAGCCCGCCACGTCACCCAGCCATACGCCACACCCGACAACAGCACGAGTGCGCACACGGCGACGGCGGCCGCCAGGAAACTGCGCCAGTGCCGGCCGGCAATCAGCGCCACGGGGACCAGCACTCCGAGATCCGGCTTGTAGCAGACCGCGCCGAACAGCAGCCCGGCCAGGATGGGGCGCCGCTCCAGTTGCCGCGTGGCGGCGGCGAACAGAGCCGCCGTCAGGAAGGCGTTCTGGCCGGTGCCCAAGGTCCAGAACACGGCGGGAAACGCCAGCAGCACCGAAACCGGCACCCGCGGCACGATGCTGCGCACTGCCGCCACGCACAGCGTCAGGGTGACCGCCTGGAAGGCGATGAAGGCCGCCAGATAGGGCAATCGGGCAAGCCAGCCGCAGACCAGCAGGAAGACCGGCGGATAATAGAAGTAGTTGTAGGGAATCCCCCGCACCGTTGCCGCCTGCTCGGCCGCATAGTGCGCCGCGCGCTGATAGGCCAGCCAGGGCGCGGATGAATTCGCCAGATGCCCGGCCGCATAGAAACTGACGAAGTCACTGCTGCTCGGCTGCGCCAGCGGCACGATCAGGCCGTGCGTCCCGGCAATGCAGACCGCGAACAGCACCAGCTCGATCGCCAGCAGAACGCGCGCGTAGCCGACCAGCCGCGCGCGGTTCAGCCAGTCCGCATGTCGCAATCGCGCTGCCATGGTCCGCACGGGCACGGCACAACCCAGTCCTGAGGAGGGCGGGCAGGATCGGGCGCGGCCGGTTGCAGGCCGGTTTCCCCCGCTGCGCGCTCAGCGGAACCCGTATTCCCTGACGGCGTAAGGCACGGCCTGGCCCCCGCCGTCGGCTCAGCGGAACCGGTATTCCCTGACAGCGTAGGGCACCGCCTGGTCCCCCGCGGCCGCCTGCAGGCCGGCGAAGGCGCGCTCGAGCAGATCGGGTGCGGCGAACCAGGTCTCCACGATCGCGTCCACCGTAACGGCCAGCACCGGCACCGCACTGCGCGGCCCGCGCTGCCGCAGCGCCCGGTGTTCCACAAAGCCGGTGATCCCGTCGCTGCCCGCCACCGCCGCAGCGAAATTCGCCAGCGCCGCCTGGGTCGTCGCGTCGCCACCGGTGAAGACGGTGATCAGCTTCGCCATCCCGTCCGGATCGGCCGGCCGCGGCATCACCGGCCGGGCCTCGGTCACCACGCGCAGCACACCGCCGATGAACTGCGGCGAGTCCACGTCGCAGGCGGCCATTTCCGGCGACGCCGTCGCCGCTTCCTGGTCCTGATCCGTGTCGTACCCCAGCGCGGCGAAGCCGTCGGTCCGCAGCCTGTCACGCAGCGGAGACGCGGCCGCCGGCACCGCCAGCACGTGGTTCTGCGCGTACTGGCGCAGGCGCGGGAACCGGCAAACCATGGGGCCGTGCGGATCCAGCCAGTGCCGTCGGAACTCCTCCAGCGACACATCGTCACGCCGGCGCATCAGACTGAACACGACAATCATCGGCGGGTCCTTGGCACTGCATCAGGCGATGGCCCCCCATCGCGGCAGCGACGATGCCGGGCCCGGGCAGATGCCGCAACAGTGCACCGCGACGGACGCGCCTCAGGCAGCGCCGGCGACGTAGGCCCGCAGGCTGTCAACCTCGGCATCCTGCTGCATGATCCGCGCCTTCACCACGTCGCCGATGCTGATCAGACCGACCAGCACGCCGCGGTCCATCACCGGCACATGGCGGAACCGGCCGGCGGTCATCATCGCCATGACCTCGGCCTCCGTCATGTCCGGATGCGCCACCTGAAGCGCCCGGGTCATCAACTGGCCTGCGGTCATCTCCAGCGTCCGCGCGCCGTTCGCCGCCAGGCAGCGGACGATGTCACGCTCGGTCACGATACCCAGCAGTTGCTCGGTCCGATCCAGCACCAGCACGGCACCGATGCGGCGCTGCGTCAGCACCTCGGTGACGTGCGCGATCGTCGCGGTCGGATCCACCGCGGTGATCTGGAACCCCTTGTGCCTGAGGATTGCCGCAACCGTCATGGCCCCTGTTCCTTTCGGTCGGCGGGGCCGACTCCGGTGCCGGAGAACAAGGTGGACGCCGGGCCGGATCGCGCACCCGCCAGTGTACGACTGCCAATGATGCGCGATCTCCTCAGTGTAATGCAAAACTTAAGCGTGCACTGCAGCAGGTTACGCTACCATATCGCACTGCCGGTCAGCAGTCCGGCAATCAGCAGCACCACGAAAATCACGATGGCGATAAAGAACAGAATCTTGGCGATTCCCGCCGCGGCCTCCGAAATTCGGCCGAACCCGAAGATCGCCGCAACAATGGAGATCACCAGAAATAGCAGGGCCCATCCCAGCATCGACGAATCCGCTCCTACGGTCTGTTTCCGACATGACAGATAAGACATCCCGTTCGAAAGCGTTCCGGGTATCACGCCGCTTTGACATCGGTCACTCCGCCGCGACCAGCACCGGCGGCGTCGGGGCCAGTTGCGTCTCCACCAGTGCCGCGAACCGCCCGCGGCGGGCCAGCAGTTCGGCGAAGCTGCCGCGCTCGACGATGCTGCCGTTGTCGAACACCAGGATCTCGTCCGCGTCGCGCACCGTGGACAGGCGGTGGGCGATGATGAAGGTGGTGCGCCCTTCCATCAGCCGACGCAGCGCCTGGCCGACCCGCGCCTCGGTGGCGGCGTCCAGCGCGCTGGTGGCCTCGTCCAGGATCAGGATGCGCGGGTCCTTCAGCAGCGCGCGGGCAATCGCCAGGCGCTGGCGCTGGCCGCCGGACAGTTGCGTGCCGCGCTCGCCCACCATCGTGTCATAGCCCTGCGGCTGGCGGACGATGAATTCGTGCGCGTCGGCCATGCGGCAAGCCTGCTCCACCTCCTCCTGCGTCGCGTCGGGGCGGCCGACCAGCAGGTTGTCGCGGATCGAGCGGTTGAACAGCAGGCTTTCCTGGAACACCACGCCGATATTGCCGCGCAGGCTGTCCAGCGAGACCTCGCGCAGATCCTGCCCGTCGATGGTGATGCGCCCCTCGGTGGGATCCCACAACCGCTGCAGCAGTGCCATCGCCGTGGTCTTGCCGGCGCCGGTGTGCCCCACCAGAGCCACCGAACGGCCGGGCTTCGCCGCGAAATCCACGCCGCTGAGCACGTCACGGCCGCGGCTGTAGCCGAAGGACACGTTGTCGAACCGCACCTCGCCCCGCGGCGCCCACAGCGTGCGGGCACGCGGATGCTCGGGGACGGAGGACTGCGCGTCCAGCACCTCGAAATACTGCTCCAGCACCGGCATCTTGAAGAACAGCGAGGAGATGAAGGAAGCCGCGGTCTCCAGCCGGCCGATCAGCAGCATGGCGATGCCCATGAAGCTGACGATCTGCCCGACCGTGGCCTGGCCGTGCATGTGCAGCCAGGCGCCGACGGTGACGATGGTGATCACCGCCAGCGTGCTCGCCGCCCGCGTCATCACGTTGACCAGGGCCCACCAGTTCAGCACCGGGAACTGGTGGCGGATCAGCGCCTCGGCGATGTCCCCGAACTGCTTCACCTCGGCGGCCAGGCGGGTGAAGGACTGCACCACCATGACGTTGGTCAGCGCGTCCTGTGCGGAGCCGGCGAGCGCCGAGTTGTAGCCCTCCACCTGGCGCTGGCTCGCTTCGGTCTTGCGCACCACCAGCGCGGTGACCAGCACGAAGATCACCACCAGCACGATCAGCACCAGCGCCAGCCGCCAGTTCAGCAGCAGGGTCAGTGGCAGCAGCACCAGGGCGGACAGAAAGGTCGCAAGCTGGTCACGGAAGAACACCAGCCAGGTGCCGAACAGCGCATCGGTGCCGGTCAGCATCACCTTGATCAGCCGGCCGGACTGGGTGTCGCCGTGGAACGAAGCCGGCAGGTGCAGGACATGCCGGAAGTAGCGGCCCATCGCCGCGATGCGGTGGCGGTGCGACAGCCGCTCGGTCTGCACCGAGACGAAGATGTTGCACAGGATGCCGCCCAGGCCGACGGCGGCCCAGATCGCCAGCAGCCCCGCCCCGGCGCTCCAGAATGCGGTGGCGGCCATGCCGTCGGACTGCGTCAGCAGGGTGATCACGCGGCCGAACAGCACCGGGTCGAGGAACTGGAGGCCGGCGACGATCAGATTGGCCCCGGCCAGCAGGCCGGCGACGCGCGCGTCGCGGCCGAGCATGGCCAGGACGCGGGCATAAACACGCAGAAAACGCATGAGTCCTTCCCCGGAGGCTGTTGCCTTGGTCTGCCCGGCAAGGTTGGCGCCGGATGTGGCAGCAAGGCGGCGGGAGCAGGGAAGGACGCGGGTCTTTCGTTACTTCTTGCGCTTGCGGGGCTTGCCCGGTTCGGCCTGCGCCTTGCGCTTGCGCGGTGCATGCTGCGCCTTGGGCGTTTGCGCCACCTCGCCCTGGTCGGTGAAGCGGCCGGGAAATTCCCCAAGGTTCTTCTGGATCTCCGCTTCCTCGATGCCGGTTTCGCGTCGCGAGTCGGGCTCCGTCATCGGGTTGGGAAGCTGGGTCGCGCCCGCGCTGTCCTCGATGGCGACAAGCTCGCGGGCACGCTCCCAGTACTCCCGGTCACGACCATGTGGGCCACCGTCCTGTTCCCACAGATGATAGGCGCGATCGCGGATCCGCTGCTCGCGGGCGGTATCCTGCTCCAGCGGGTTGTCTGCCATGGGGTCGGAAGTCTCCTGCTTGGTCCATCTGGGAGGTAACGAGTCGATCACGCCGGTGGAAGCCGACCGGCCGCGGAGCGGAATTCACGATTCTGGGACCGGGGGCATCGGCGGAGCGACCGGAAGTTCCGCACACGGATAGCAGGATTCCCGCCGAGTCGTCTTCGCACAATTGGGTCCGCACCGCATGGCCGCGGGCGGCGATGGGTCTGTCCGCAGGCTTCGCCGCAATGACGGCGCCCGCATCCGATTGGGGCGATGATGTCCTGGCCACGCGCAGCCGTGCACCGAGGCTTGCTTCGCCCCGGAGGCAATGCTGAATCGATTGTCACCAGCGAATGAATGGGATCGGCGGATGGGTTCGGCGACGGTGCGCCAATGCGTGATACTGGTGAGTGGCAGCCCGACCGGACAGCCGGCGCCAGCCCCTTCTGGCGCGAACCTGCGATGGCCACCCGGCACTGGCCTGGATGGTGCGCGAATGCACCCGCTTCGGCATCGAGCACGTCCTGGTGCTCGCGCCTGACGGCCTGGCCGGGACGCAGGCGGCGCTATCCGATCTGTTGGCCGGCTTGCCGCGCCCGGTGGGCATCGAAATCGTTCCGGCGAAGGATGGCGGCAGCGCCGCCCTTCTGCACGCCCGCGACCGGCTGGATGAGCGCTTCCTGCTGTGCCACGCCGACGTGGTGTTCGACGCCAATCTCGCCTCCCTGCTGGCGATGCGGCCGGCGCAGGGGGTGGTCGGCCACGCGCTGCGATGCGACCAGGGCGCCCGCCATGGCGCGCCTGGCCTGTTCAGCCGGCGCCTGCTGGATCTACTCCGGCCCGAGGACGCACTGCAGGACGTGCTGCCGCGGCTGGTCGCGGACGGTCTGGTGCGGGACGGCCCGGAGGCGGCGTGGTGCTGCGATCTTTCGTGCCCCGAACGGTTCGCCGTTGCGCAGCAGGCGGTGCCGCGCCGGTTGCGCCGCCCGGCGCTGCTGCTGGACCGTGATGGCGTGCTGAATGTCGATCACGGCTACGTCGGCACGCGGGACCGCTTCGACTGGATTCCGGGTGCCCTGGACGCCATCCGCCATGCCACGCAGTCCGGCTGGCACGTGTTCGTCGTCACCAACCAGTCCGGCGTGGCGCGCGGCTTCTACGACGAGGCCGCGGTGCGGTCGCTGCTGGCGTGGATGGCAGACCGGGCCCGCCACGCTGGCGGAACGATCGACGATACCCGGTATTGTCCGTACCATCAGGCCGCCACGGTTGACGCCTATCGGCGGGCGCATCACTGGCGCAAGCCGCAACCCGGCATGCTGCTGGACCTGATCCGCGCCTGGGAGCTGGACCCGCGGCGTTGCCTGATGATCGGCGACCAGCCAACCGACATGCAGGCGGCGGCCGCGGCCGGGGTCGCGGGGCACCTGTTTCGCGGCGGCAATCTTCTGGCGTTCGTGCAACCGCTGATGGCCGCGGTGGACTGACGGCCCGGACGGCCATGCACCCGGCGGCCGTCCCGCCTGCCGGGATCAGACCAGCGTGTCGCCGATGGCCTGGCCGACACAGCGCAGCAGGCCTTCGGGCGAGAATGGCTTTTCCAGCCACGTCACCCTGCTCCGGTGCCAATCGGCCGCTCTGCGGCCCGCCGGCCGGCTGGAGGTCAGGATCGTGGGCAGCGAAATCCCGTGCGCCTGAAGTCGGGCCGGGAAATCATGATCGGCGAAGCCCGTGTCATCGGCGTCCGCAACGACGCATCCGGCGCCATGTGCCGGCCCGTCCCGCAGGAAGGCCCCGGTCGTTGGATAGGCATGCGCGTCAAACCATGGCATTGCAGCAGGGTGCAGACCGCCTCGCGCACCGCTTGGTCGTCATCAATCAGATAGACCGCAGGTCGTGAGGACATGGCTGGCTCCTTACGGTTTCCTTCTTGCCGAAGAGCGCGTCGAACGTGTTGATCCAGGTCAATCCGCCGCCAGCATGCGGCCGTTGTGCTCCGATCGGCTTCCTGGCACGGGGCACTCGGCCCGTCGAACCTGGTGACACGCATCGGCTTCGGTGCAGATCGCCTCGAGTTTCGCCGGGTCTGTGATGGCGACGTGCCGCCGATCCCGCACCGCGACCGCGCCGCACCGGGCGAGCTCCCGCAGCGACCGGCTGACAACCTCCGGCGCCACGTTGATGTAGCCGCCGATATCCGCCTGAGTCATCGGCAGATACACCTCTCCGGCGGGCAGTCCGGCCTCCGCCTGGCGCGCACCGAACATCTTGATGAACAGGGCGAGCTTGACCACCGCGCGAGACCTGCTCAGCAGCAGGGCGTGATCCTGGGCGTTACGAAGTTCACGGCACAACTTGCCGATGACCCGGAAATCCAGGGTAACGCTGGTGCGCAGCCTGGCCTCGAACACCGATGCCGGTATCCTGTATGCCGTTACTGCAGTCACGGCTTCGGCGGAGTTCACATACCGGCCGTTTTCGGCCAGGCCCAGAATATCCTGCGGAAGCAAAAATCCGACGACGTACTGCCGCTTGTGGTCCTGGCTACGGTAGCACTTCATGATTCCGGAGATGATGTTGAAGACGCTGGACGCTGCGATCCCCTCTTCGTAGATCCGGTCGCCTTTGCGAAACCGGGTCACGGTCGCGACGCTCGCGAGCATCGCCCGGTCTTCCGCGGTAAGAGGGAAGCCGGCGCCGCCAACCGATGTCCACAGGGCCGGCGCGGTGATCGATGGGCCTCCGTTCGGCAGGCCAATCGCCTTCAGGTCTTTGTTCATCTCTTCCGACTTGCACTGCTACGGATTCACCTTGAGGCGGCGGTTGTTGAACACCATACGGTGCAAATTTGGCCCGTATCTTGATCCAGATCATTCCGGTGCCATTCGAAGCCTATCCTCCACCCGAATGCTTCCGGTATCATGCAATTACGGCGAGTGGGAGGTTTGCGTGACACAACCAGATCGTTGCGAACGAGTGATCAAGATGAAGTCCTCATCGCTCCGGCAGGACACACTGGACGGGCTGTCGCAGGAGGCGATCTTCGACGACCTGGTCGATGCCCTCACCGCGCTCGGCATCTGGCTCTGCGTGGCCCGCCGACAAGCGCCGCCTCAGGAAGCACCGGACTCGCCGGGACTGGGCGACGTTCTCGCCCGGAGCGCCGAGCAGCATCGCCGGATGATCGAGGCCGTTCGGCTGTTGCGCCGTCAGCTCACGGCGCGGGACGCGCTGCCGCCGGACCTCGTGCGATCCGTCCATGCGCGCGGGCGCAACGCTCTTCCGGCCAGTCCGGCCGGTACCCGAGCACCACCCGACACGGCGTCGTCGCGCACCACAATGGCCAGCGATGGGGTGTGATGGGTCACCGCTGTCCGGACCCCCGCGCCTTGCACCCGGGTCGCACCGGATCATGACGGAAACGAATCCGGAGGGAGCCCGGATGCGACGACGCACGACTCCCGTCATTCGCGGGGTTCAGGCCGCCCGCTGACTCCGCCGGCTCTGCTCCGCTTGCCGACTTCGGTCGGATCATCGCACCCCAGGACCACGGGCAACCGCAGGGCGGTGGCAATGCTGCAGCGCGGCGTTATACCATCCGCCCTCTGTCGTTCCGAACCGGGGGAGTCTTCATGGCCGTTCAGACCAACCAGCGCATCGATGGCAAGCGGCTGTGGGACCTGCTGATGTCCATGGCGCAGATCGGCGCCACGCCGAAGGGCGGCGTGCGGCGCCTGACGCTGAGCGACGTGGACAAGCAGGGCCGCGACCGGTTCCGCGCCGACTGCGAAGCCGCCGGCCTGAAAGTGCGGGTGGACGCGATCGGCAACATGTTCGCCCGCCGCGAGGGCCGCGATCCCAACCGCCTGCCGGTGCTGTTCGGCAGCCACCTGGACAGCCAGCCCAGCGGCGGGAAATTCGATGGCGCCCTGGGCGTGCTGGCGGGGCTGGAGGTCATCCGCAGCCTGAACGACCTGGGCATCGTCACCGAGGCGCCGCTGGAACTGGTGAACTGGACGGATGAGGAAGGCAGCCGGTTCGGCCACTCGCTGATGGGCTCCGGCGTGTGGTCGGGCGTGTTCTCGCTCGACAAGGCCTATGCGCTGACCGATGTCGAGGGTGTCACCGTGCGCACCGCGCTGGACGGCATCGGCTACCACGGCGACAACCCGGCCGCGCCCTTCCCGGCGGATGCGTATTTCGAACTGCATATCGAGCAGGGCCCGATCCTGGAGCGGGAGGAAAAGCAGATCGGCATCGTCACCGGCGCCCAGGCGATGGTGTGGTACGACGCGGTGGTGACGGGCCAGGACAGCCACGCCGGCACCACGCCGCCCAGCGCCCGCAAGGACGCGCTGGTGTGCGCCGCCCGGATCATCGACCTGGTGGACCGCATGATGCGCGCCCGCGGCGAGGACGGCCGCGGCACCGTCGGCCAGCTTCTGGTCTCCCCCAACAGCCGCAATGTGGTGCCGGGCGAGGTGAAGTTCTCGGTGGAGTTCCGCCACCCCTCGGACGCCGAGGTGGACCGTCTGGACGCCCAGTTCCCGCGCGAGGCCGGCTTCATCGCCCGTGACTGCGGCGTGACGCTGGAACTGACGAAGCTGTTCAGGATCCCAGCCCAGCCCTTCGACCCCGCCTGCATCGACCTGGTCCGCCAGGGCGCCGCGAAGCTCGGCTACGCCGCGCGGGAGATCGTGTCCGGCGCCGGGCACGACGCGGTGTACGTGGCGCGGCACGTCCCCACGGCGATGATCTTCACCCCGTGCAAGGACGGGCTGAGCCACAACGAGGCGGAAAGCATCCTGCCGGAGGAAGCCGAAGCCGGCTGCCAGGTGCTGTTCGAGGCGGTGGTGGCCCGGGCGAACCGGGTGGTGTGAGGGCGGGAGCCTCAGACGCGGGAAAACAGGGCGGACAGACACTCTCTCGTCCGTGTCTGGCCTCGTCCGTGTCATGGCCTCTCCCGTGTCATGGCTCTCTCCCGTGTCCACTGCTCTCTTCCGTGTCCACTCTCTCTTCCGTGTCATGACCTCTCCCGTGTCATGACCTCTCCCGTGTCATGGCCGGACCTGATCCGGCCATCCACCCCCGACAAGACGTGTTCCGTTTCATTCCGGCCGGATCGTTCCGCTGTCGATGGCCGCGCCCGGCCCGGCGATGACGTGATGGACTGGCGCCGGCGTGCCGATCCCAACGCGTATGGGCCGGGAGCCCTCCTGCCTTGCGAGAGCGGATTTGGGAGGGGGCGTTTGCGTGCCCGCCCGCGCCTGCCCTGGCTACACCGCCAGTGCCATACCACCGCCGGCCGGGTCGGCGCCGCCGTCCAGCTTGCCGTCCACCATGCGAATCGCGTGCACCCGGGCGAACTCGTAGCTCTGCGCGTGACGCTGCGTGCGATAGCCGTATGCCTGCACCGCCCGTTCCGTGGCGCGCAGGATCCGGTTGGACAGTTCGATCGTGTCCGACACCGCCGCGAAGCGTGGCGCGGAGACCGCCTGCTGCGCATCCATGCCGAACTCCAGCACGTTCAGCATCACCTGCAGGTTGCCCATGGTGATGTAGGTCGCGCCCGGCGCCCCCAGCACCAGGTATGGCATGCCCCCGTCGAACACGATTGTCGGCGACAGTGCCGAGAACCGCGCCTTGCCCGGTTCCAGCGAGCCCGCGTGTCCCGGCCGCGGATCGAACACGCCCATCGCGCCGTTGTACATGAAGCCCAGACCTTCGGTGACCACGCCGGAGGGCTGACCCAGCGTGTGTGTCATGGTGACGGCATTGCCGAGCGCGTCCAGCACGCAGATATGCGTTGTGTGCCGGCTTTCCGCGCCGCCGCTGTTGAAGCGCGGCACGCGCGCCTTCTCGCCGCCGCGGATCCGCTCCGCCATGCGCGCGGCGTATTGCCTGGAGGTCAGTTCGTCCACCGGCACGCGCACGAAACGAGGATCGCCCACCCTGGCGTCCTTGTCGGCGGTGGCGATCTTCATCGCCTCCGACACCACGCGGATATACTCCGGGGAATTGTGGCCCAGCGCGCGCAGGTCGAAGTGCTCCAGGATGTTGAGCATCTCCAGTAGCTGAACGCCGCCGCCGGGTGGTTGGTTGGTGGCGATGGCATAGCCGCGGTAGCTGCCCCAAAGCGGCGGATTGTCGTCCGGCACGCAGGCGGCCAGGTCCTCCATCGACAGCAGCCCGCCGTGCTGCTGCATGTCCAGCACGATGCGCGCGGCGATCTCGCCGCTGTAGAAATCCTCCGCCCCGTGTTCGGCGATGCGGCGCCAGGTGTGCGCCATGTCCGGATTGCGCAGCGTCTCGCCCACCGCGTAAGTGTGGCCGTCACGCGTGTAGATCTTCCGTGTCGCCGGATAGCGCGTGACGATGCCGATATTGCCGGCGCGCCCGGCACGCGGCGGCTGGTGCCAGAACTCGCTGACATGGGGGCGCACCAGGAATCCGTCCTGGCAATACGCGATCGCCGGCTCCAGCAGGTCCGCCAGGCTGCGCGTGCCGAAGCGGCGCAGGGCCGTGTCGAACGCGCGCAGCGTCATGGGCGAGGTGATGGACTGGTAGCCGATCTCGTTCACCCGGCCCTGCAGGATGAAGCCCCAGCCGTCATCCGCCTCCCGCTCGATCAGGTCCGCCCACATATCCGGCCGCACCGCCAGCGGCGCGCGACCGTGGAAGTCGATCGTGGTGTGCACGCCGCGCTGCGGCAGGTGCACGTGCAGACAGCCCATGCCGGCGATGCCGCACATCTGCGGATCCACCGCGGTCTGCACCAGCGCGGCCCCGATCGCGGCATCCACCACGTTGCCGCCGGCGCGCAGGATGTCGGCACCGGCTTCAACGGCCTCGGGCTGGGGGGCGGAGATCATGGCAGGCATGGGCGGGTCCTCCGGCACGCGGGGCGTGTGTTACGGGAACGGCCGGCAGTATGGCACAGCCTCGGGTGCTGAGCGACCGGCAGGGCCGACACTCGCAGGGCCGACACTGGCAGGGCCGACACTGGCAGGGCCGACACTGGCAGGGCCGACGAACCCGACGCCGGCTTGACTGATGTTCCACGCGAATCAGGTGCTTTTCCGAAGACGGCGGCCTGGGACGGTTTGAAACGGGCGCTGCGGACAACGCATGAGGGTGCGGTCTGGCAGCACCTCGCCGGCGATACCTCTGCCCCGTTCGTAGCGGCGGAGGGGACCAGACTTGCGGTGAAGGTGATCGATGAGCGGGGGAACGAGCTTCCGGTGACCCGGCGCCTGGCGTGAAGCAATAAAGAAAGACTTAACGCAGATGAACACAGATGGCCACAGATGAACACGGATATTGCGGAGTGGCGGGAGGCTGCGGTGTGTCCTTCACGGGTCCTGGACAACTCGCTGGATCTCGACACGCGGTGCACCGAAATTGATCAGCAGGCAGAGCTCTTTGCCGGTCGCCCGCAGGTAGTTGATGCATTGCGCGCGATGCGTGCGGTCCAGCGTCCGCACTGTTTTCAGTTCAACCAGGACGGAGCCTTCGACAAGGAGATCAACAAAATACTCGCCGATCACGGTTCCCTTGTAAGTAACCGCAACCCCGCGCTGCTGTTCGACGGCAAGCCCCCCGCTCCGCATTTCCAGTGCCAGCGCGTTTTCATAGACCTTCTCCAGGAACCCACTGCCCAGCGCATTTGCCACCGTAAACGCGCAGCCGATGATCCGCTCCGATATCGCCGTTCGCTCCGGCCTATCCGTGTTCATCTGTGCCCATCTGTGTTCATCTGTGTCGAATCTTTCTTTTGTCGGAGCCTGCCATCCAGACATTGCCGAAAGGTTGACCCCTCCCGGCGGTGGCGGCGGACATGAGCGGCGCGATGGAAGCCAGCGGCGGGTTCGAAGGCGAGCCACCCGAACGGCTGCAAGGCCGCCGTGACGCCGGCTACTACTACCGCGACCCGCGCGCCGGAGTGCAGGCGGCTGGCGGCTGGCGGCTGGCGGCTGGCGGCTGGCGGCTGGCGGCTGGTGCGCCGCGGTCAACGCCACGGGTGAGTTTGGCCACTGGGAGTATATGTTAGCGCCGAACGTCCTCGACCTTGCACCGTTTCTGACCGCCGCCCGCCAGCACGCGACGTGCCCTGAACCCCCGCGACCGCGGTCCTGACACCTGGGGTCTATCGAAGCCACCACCCGGGTGGACCCGCGCGCCGCCGCACCGGATAATTGCGCCCGCAGCCAACCCAAGGAGCCGCCCCGCATGAGCACCCGCGCCATCGCCGAATTCGTCGCCGGACTGCGCTTCGAGGACCTGCCACAACCCGTCGTCGCGATGGCCTGCGACGTGATCGCGGACGCGGTCGGCTGCGCCATGTCCGCCTGGGTGGAGGACCCGGCGAAGGCCAATGTCGCCAAGGGGATCGCCGCGCTGTACCCGCCCGCCGCCGGCGGCGCCGGGGTGATCGGCACAAGCGTTGCCGCCCAGCCCGCCTTTGCCGCGCTCGCCAACGGCATCCTGGTCAACGCCGCGGACAACGACGACACGCACAAGGTGGCGCTGCTGCATGTGGGCTCGGTCGTCGTGCCGGCCGCGCTGGCGATGGCCGAGGCGCATGGCCTGTCCGGCCGCGACGTGATCACCGCGGTGGTCGCCGGGTATGAGGTCGCGGTGCGCGTCGGCATGGCGGTGATGCCGACGCATTACCGGTTCTGGCACTCCACCGCGACCAACGGCACCTTCGGCGGCGCGGCCGCAGCGGCCAAGGCGATGGGGCTGGATGCGGACGGCGTGCAGCGCACGCTGGGCCTGGCCGGCACGCAGGCGGCGGGGCTGAACACGTTCTTCGAGTCCGGCGACATGACCAAGAGCCTGCATCCCGGCAAGGCCGCGCTGAACGGCGTCCTGTCCGCGCAGCTCGCGCAGCTCGGCTGCACCAGCCCGCCGGCCATCCTGGAACATCCGAAGGGCTACCTGGCCGCGTTCTCCCTGGAACCGAAGCCGGCGGCGCTGACCGCGGGGCTGGGGACGAACTGGGAGATCCTGAACAACGGGTTCAAGTATTTCCCCTCGATCCTGGCGAGCCATTCGCCGATCCAGGCCACACTGGCGATCGTGCGGAAGCACCGGCCGGACCCGGCGAAGATCGCATCGATTACCAACGAAACCTACACGACGGTGACCACGCACTTCTCCGCCAAGGAGGCGGCAACCGTGATGGCGGCGCGCGTCTCGGTGCCGTACTGCATCGCCATCGCGGCGGTGGACCGCACGCTGGGCCAGGCGCAGTTCGCCGAGGGGCGGATTCATGATCCCCTGGTGCGCCAGGTGCTGGCACGCACCGAGTGCGTCGCGGCGCCCGACCTCGACCCGCTGTATCCGAAGAATTTCCCGGCGCGGGTGACGATGCGCATGGAGGACGGCACCAGCTTCACGGAAACGGTGCTGCTGCCGAAGGGCGATCCGGGCAACCCGATGACGCCGGAAGAGATCGCCGAGAAGTTTGCCGGCAACTGCGCCGGCATGCTGTCGCAGGCGCGCACCGATGCACTGCTGGCGGAGGTCCGCGGACTGGCGCAGGCAAAGGACGTATCGACGCTGGCGGGGCTGCTGCGCGGGGAGAAGTAGAGGCGGTTGCGCCGTGCGGGCGGATTTGTTGCGTCCGTTACCAACCAGGCGCGGGTCATACCCACCCGCGTTCTGTTTGACACACGGCCAGCCATTCAACGTCATGGCCCGCGCAGGCGGGCCATCCACGTCTTTTCGTCGCCTCCATCAGCAAAAGTCGTGGATGGCCGGCCTTCGTTGACCATGACGGTGGGTTGCCGGTCAACGGTCGAACGATACGCGGGTCGGCATCATACCCACCCGCATATGGTCTGACGCACCGGCGGGCATTCAGCGTCGTGGCCGGTGTCGCTTCATCACGCGACACCTGGACCACATGCATCAGCCAGCAGCCGCCATGACACGGGCTGCCGCCAGCCGCCCTACCCCAGTTCGCCATCCTGCCGCAGCATCCGGATCGCGTCCCGGAACGCTGCGGCCGTCTGCGCCACGTCGTCGGCCGTGTGCGTGCACGACAGGAACCCGCCGATCCGCCCGCCGACATCCACGCCGTTCACCAGCAGCGCCAGGCGCAGCTTGTTCACCAGTTCCTTCGGCTGCGTCTTCAGCTCCTGCATGCTGCACGCCGTCGGGTCGAAATCGCGCGGCTGCACCGCCCGGCCATTGGGATTGAAGAACAGGTGGAACCCGGAATACGTGCCGTACGCTGCCCAGGGCATACCCTCCGCCTCCAGCACCGCGTTCAGCGCATCGCGCAACGCCGCCGCGGTGGCGGAGGCACGGTCGCAGGCGTCAGAACTCCGCAATGATGGTCAGCGCCGCGGTACCGGCCGCCGCCGACACCGGGTTGGCGTTGAACGTCCCCTGGTGCGCCACCTTCTCCTGCCCGCGCTGCGCCATCACGCCGAAGTCCAGCAGCGACAGGATGTCCTGCCGCCCCGCCACCGCCGCCCCCGGCAGGCCACCGGCGACGATCTTGGCAAACGCCGACAGATCGGGCCGCACCCCGAACGCCGCCTGCGCACCGCCCGGCGATACGCGAAACCCGGTGATCACCTCGTCCAGGATCAGCAGCACGTCGTGTTCCAGCGTCACCTGCCGCAGCGCGCGCACGAACTCCGCGCCGATCGGCACCTGGCCGAAGGACGAGCCGGTGGGTTCCAGCATCACCGCTGCGATGTCGCGGTTGCCGGCCAGCGCCGCGCGCACCGCCTCGAGATCGTTCGGCGGCACCAGCACCGATTTCTCCGCCACGCCAGGCAGCACGCCCGGCGTCGGCGAGCCGTCGTAGTGGTTGGAGTAGCCGCTGGTCATGTGGTCGTGCCAGCCGTGAAAATGCCCCTGGAACCGCAGGATCGTCTGCCGCCCGGTGAAGGCGCGCGCCAGGCGCACCGCCATCAGCGTCGCCTCCGTCCCCGACGACGTGAACCGCACCCGCTCGGCTGACGGCACCAGGCGCTGCACGGCGCGCGCCCAGGCGATCTCGCCCGGATGGTTGGCGCCGAACTGGGTGCCCTGGGCGAACGCCTGCTGGATCGCCGTGCCCACCACCGGGTTGTTGTGGCCGAGCAGCAGGGCGCCGTGGCCGCCGAAGTAGTCGATGTAGCGGTTGCCATCGACGTCCCACTTATGCGGCCCCTGCGCCCGCGCCACGTAGATGCCGTAGGGGTCGAGCTGGCGGGAATCGTGCGTGATGCCGCTGGGAAACAGCGCGGCGGCCTCCTGCGCCAGCGCCGCGGACCCCGGCGTGTGGGCGCGGTAGGCGGCGACGATGCCGGAATTGCTGCGGGCGAGTTCGGGTCGGCTGTCCATAACGAGTCCCCTGCTACCTGGCACGGGACATCTTGGGCCCAGCGGTGGGTGGCAGAAAAGGGCCTGATCCACCGCGCGTCACGCTCCAACGGCCATGTGGCGCACCGGCGCGTTGATGCATACGTCAGTGGACCAGGACGCGGAGCCTGCTCATGAGCGAATACGAGACCGACCTGCTGGTTTGGAGCGAGCACCAGGCCGACCTGCTGCGGCGCATGGGCGCCGGCGAGCGCGTCAACGGGCTGGTGGACTGGGAACACCTCGCGGAGGAGATCGAGGACTTGGGAAGGGCGCAGCGGTCAGCGTTGAACAGCCAGGTTCGCCGCCTGCTGGAGCTTCTGCTGAAGCTTGCTGCATCGCCCGCGATCGATCCGCGCAACGGCTGGCGCGAAACGGTGAGATCCGCCCAGGATGAGATCGCAGACATCCTGGAAGCGAACCCAAGCCTGCGGCGGGAGCTCACCACCGTTATCGCGGCACAACTGCCGCGTGCCCGGCTGCGAGCCGCCGAGTCGCTGGCCGACCGGCGCGAGACCCCGCGGGTCGCTCTGGCGTCGCTGCAATACGATGCAGACGCGATCCTCGCCCCGCTGCCACCGGAAGCCGCCAATGTCCCCGGCGCGAACGCCGGGTCCGCCTGACGCGGCCAGATCACTGCCGAACAGCTCAGCCGCAGTCGCCGTTCAGCCGCAATCGCCGTTCAGCGCAATAGCAGTGTGGTCAGCCCATCACCGGCAGCGGGTCGGCCACCTGCAGCGGCGCACCGGTCGCCGCCCGCACGTCGTCCACCGTCAGCCCCGGCGCGATCTCCCGCAGCAGGAACCCCTCGCCGGTCGGCGCGAACAGCCCGTAGTTGGTGAACACCAGCGTCACCACGCCGCGCGCGGTCACCGGCAGGTCGCACTGCCGCACCAGCCGCGGCTTCCCGTCGCGGGTGACGTGCTCCAGGATGATGAACACCCGCTTGGCGCAGGCCGCCAGGTCCATCGCCCCGCCGATGCCGCCGCCCTTCTGCCCCTTCAGCTTCCAGTTGGCGAAATCGCCGGTGGAGGCGACCTGGTAGGCGCCCATCACCGTGGCATCGATATGCCCGCCGCGGATCACGCCGAACGAGTCGGCATGGTGCACCACCGCCGCCCCCGGCCGCAGCGTGACGTTCTGCCCGCCGGCATTCACCAGGTTCAGGTCTTCCTCGCCCGCCGGCGCGATCGGGCCGTAGCCGATCACCCCGTTCTCCGAGTGGTAGATGATCGCGCGGTCGCCAATGTCCGTGTTGGAGCACAGCGTCGGAATGCCGACTCCCAGGTTGACGATCCAGCCGTCCTGGAATTCCCGCGCGGCGCGGTCGGCCATCTGCTGGCGGGTCAGTCCCTTGGTCTCGCTCATCGCCGGCGCTCCTGCCGCCTGGTGGGCCACAATCCTTCGGGCGGCGGCGGCACCTGCACCACGCGATGCACGAAGATGCCCGGCGTGTGCACCATGTCCGGATCGATCTCGCCGGCCGGCAGGATCGGCTCGTCCACCTCGGCGATGGTGACGCGGGCGGCGGTCGCCATCACCGGGTTGAAGTTGCGCTGGGACCGGTGGAACTGCAGGTTGCCGAACGTGTCGGCCCGCGTCGCGCGCACGAAGGCGTAGTCCAGCGGCAGCGCGTATTCCAGCAGGTATTCCCGCCCGTTGATCACCCGGGTCTCCCGCCCCTCGGCCAGTTCGGTGCCCACCGCGGTGGGCGTGTAGAACGCGGGGATGCCCGCGCCGGCCGCACGCAACCGTTCCGCCAGCGTGCCCTGCGGCACCAGTTCGGCTTCCACCTCGCCGGCCTCGTAATACTTGGTGAAGGGCAGAACGTCGGTGGGTCGCGTGGCGGCGGTGAAGGCGCAGATCACCTTCTTCACCTGGCCGTTCTCCACCAGCATGCCGATATCCGGCATGCGCGGCTGCTGCGCGCCGCCCGTGGTGTTGGCGACCAGCGTCAACTGCTTCGCCCCCTGCTCCAGCAGCGCCCTGATCAGGTTGAACGGCACGCCGGGCATGGCGAAACCGCCGAACGCGATGGTGCTGCCATCGGCGATGTCGTGGACTGCCTCGCGAAAACTCGCGACCTGCTTGGATTTCTGGGCCATTGTCCCCCCGGCGTGATCAGTCGGATCAACGGGCATGGCGGCGGAGGTGTCAACCCGTCGGTGTCCACCCGTCGCCGCCACGAACCGCCCTCCCGCACCGGCCGCACGCTTGTGTGCCCCGCCCGGGCCGTGGCTTGATGCCCGGACAGGACAGCAAGCCAGGGGAGAAGAAGGTGCGGGCACTTGTGATCGCAGCCGCGCTTTACCTGACGACCAGCGCTGCCATGGCCGCCGGCTTCACCGTCACCAGCCGCAACATCCAGGAAGGCGAAACCGTGCCGGTTGCGCAGGTGTTCAACGGCAGCGGCTGCCGCGGCAACAACCGGTCGCCGCAACTGTCCTGGTCCGGCGCACCGGCCGGAACGAAGAGCTTCGCCGTCACGATGTTCGACCCGGATGCGCCGACCGGCAACGGCTGGTGGCACTGGACGGTGTTCAACATCCCACCAGGCGTGCACAGCCTGCCGGAGAACGCGGGTGGAGCGAGCGCCCCGGGCCTGCCGCCGGGCGCCGTCCAGGCGCGCACCAGCTTCGGCTTCTCCCATTACGGCGGCCCCTGCCCACCCGTCGGCGACGCGCCGCACCGCTACGTCGTTACGGTCTATGCGCTGAAAGTGGCCCGCGTGCCGCTCGATGCGCGGGCACCGGGCGCCAAGGTGGCGGAAGCGTTGCGGGCCGACGCGCTCGCCAGCGCGCAGTTGACCGGCCACTACGGGCGATAGCGCCGGGTTCCGGGGCCAGATTCGGGGGAATAGGTGCGGCGACAGAAGTCCGTTCCAGTCGTTGTGCACGCCGGCACAAATCTTCCCCGTCATGGCCGGGCTTGACCCGGCCATCGACACCGGAACGATCGGGTCGGAATGCAACGGCACACGCCTTTTCGGGGGTAGATGGCCGGGTCAAGCCCGGCCATGACTGGCAAGGACGGTGGTTTCTACTTGGCAGAGCGGATCTTCTACTCGGGAGTAGCGGTGTTTTCTGTTCGGCAGAGTGGGGCCTTCTACCCGGGACAGCGGTGCTTTCCGTTTGGCAGAGCAGTGCTCTTCTACTCGGGACAGCGACGATTCCTACCCCGCAGACCAGTGCTCCCGTCTTGGCAACGCGGCCCCTGGCCGAGCCACTTCGACGCCCATGAATCTCAGCCCGCCACCACCTGGAAGCGCTGGTCGTCGTCGGTGGCCATCTGGTTCACCAACTCGATCTCCCACGACAGGTAGGCGCGCATCGCGTCCTCGACGCTGCCGGCCTGCTCGCGCGCCCGCAGCCGCACGTCATCCGGCGCACTGGCCATGCGGGTGGCGCCGCGTTCCAGCGGATACCCCGCCGCCGCCCACGCCGCCGTGCCGCCGGTCAGCGCCAGCACCGACGCGGGCGCCCTGCCCGACCACTCGGCCGCCGCCAACCGCGCCAGCACCCCGTCGCCCGAGGTGAACACCACCGCCTCGGCCGGCGGCAAAGCGCCGAATGCCTCGGCCAGGCGAGCGCGGATCGCGTACCAGGCCCCCGGGATATGCCCGGCGACATAACCGCGGCTCCAGTCCAGATCCACGACCACGGCCTGACCGGCTTCCAGCCGCGCCCGCAGCGCCTCCACCGCGATCGCCGGCGACGCGTCCTCCAGCCCCAGCACGCGGGGTTGCCAAGGGCCGGTTTCGGTGCCGGCCGAGGCCATATCCAGCGTCAGCACCGCGACATCCCAGCCCATCTGCTTCATCCAGTGCGCGGTCATCGTTGCGCGCACGCCGTCGTCATCCACCAGCACCACGCGCGCACCCCAGGTGGCGGCGTGGCTGTCGGTCTCCTGCACCAGTTGGCCGCCGGCGACGTGATACATGCCCGGAACGTGGCCGGCCGCGTATTCCTCCGGCGACCGCACGTCGAACACATACAGCGTGCGGGTGCCCGCCTCCGCCCGCCACGCCGCCAGCGTCGCCGCATCGATGCGCCGGATGCCGAAGCGCTGCGCCACCCGCTCCGCCGCGGCGCGTGCCGCCGACCGGCCTGCCGGCGACACGTCGGGCGCCTGCGCGGTGGCGCCCTTCTTCACCTGCAGCCCCGCCAGGTGCCAGGCCTGCGTGCCGTTCTTCAGCGACACCACCTTGTTCGGCACACCCGCGTTGATCAGCGACTGCGCGCCGATGATGCTGCGCGTGCGCCCGCCGCAGTTGACCACCACCGTCG
The DNA here is from genome assembly GCA_963721065.1 of uncultured Alphaproteobacteria bacterium. Lineage (GTDB taxonomy): Bacteria > Pseudomonadota > Alphaproteobacteria > Acetobacterales > Acetobacteraceae > CAWBLP01. The sequence continues at coordinate 900,788 of CAVRHO010000001.1, read as the reverse complement.
TATCCGGCGACGGCACCAGGTCGGCGAAGCGGTACACCAGTTCCGCCCCCGGCACGCTGACCGCGCCGGGAATGCTGTTGTCGTGGAACTCCTCGTAGGAGCGGCTGTCGAACAGGGCGATATCCGCGCCGGACTGCTGCATCTCGTGCAACTGTTCGGCGGTGATCCAGGGCGTGCCCGCCTCATGCTCCACCACTTCGGCGAAGGCTTTGCTGGGCACGTGGACGCCGCTGTACACGCGATAGCCCGCGGCCTCCCACCCGGCGATGCCGCCGTCCAGCACCGAGACGTCGGTGTAGCCGAACGACCGGGTCCGCGCCGCCGCCACGTCCGCCAGGCCCTCGCCGTCGTCGCACCACACCACGCGGGCCGAGCGCCGGGGGACCATGTCGTCCAGCAGCAGTTCCAGGCGGCTGAGCGGCAGGCAGGCGGCCATCAGCAGGTGGCGGGCGTCGAACGGCACTTCCTCGCGCGCGTCCAGCAGCGCGATCTCGGCCCCGTCATGCAGCCAGGCCTTCAGCGTGCGTGCATCGATCCGGGCGATGTCCATGTCCGCCTCCCCCTTGTTGTCCGGCGCACCGGCGCCGGGTCGCAATCTACACCGCAGGCGCTATGGTGGCGAAACCGCGGCGCCCGGCGGCGGGCAAGGAAGACGACAGCATGGGACAGAGCTTCACCATCCGGCCGATCGGCGTGTTGCGCACGCCCTGGAAGGCCATCGCCGACTGCCCGCGCAACGGCCGCCAGCCGGACCCGGCGCCGCTGTGCCGCGCCGAGGTCGCGCCCGCCTTCGAGGACGGGCTGCGCGGGCTGGAGGGCTTCTCCCACCTGATCCTGCTCTACTGGATGGACCAGGCGAAACCGGCGGACCTGGTGTTCACCCCGCCCTTCGACGACCAGCCGCGCGGCGTCTTCACCACGCGCGCCCCGCGCCGGCCCAACCCGATCGGCCTGTCGGTGGTGGCGTTCGACGGGTTCGACACGCCCAACCGGTTGAGGGTGCGTTACCTGGACTGTGTCGATGGCACCCCGCTGATCGACATCAAGCCCTACCTGCCCACCACCGATTGCGAGCCGGACGCCCGCATGGGCTGGCTGCGGCAACACGCCACGCACAACCGCAACACCGGCGGATAGGCCGGCGCGCGGCTGCCATGCGCTTGACCTTGCCCGGGGCGGCGCTCATCTTCCGCCCCGGGTGCAACCGTGAATGAGGACTGATGTCCAAGGAAGACATGATCGAATTCAGCGGCACCGTGATGGAGCTGCTGCCCAACGCGATGTTCCGCGTGAAGCTGGACAACGAGCATACCATCCTGGCGCATACCAGCGGCAAGATGCGGAAGAATCGCATCCGCGTGCTGGCCGGTGACCGGGTGAATGTCGAGATGACGCCCTACGACCTGAGCAAGGGGCGCATCACCTTCCGCTTCAAGTAGCCAAACCGGCCCGATGCAGCTTCCTCCGCTGGCGCTGGCCTCCGCCAGTCCGCGGCGGCTGGCGCTGCTTGCGCAGATCGGCGTAACGCCGGCGCACGTGCTTGCCCCCGACATCGACGAAACCCCGGCCCGCGAGGAGCTGCCGCGCCCCTATGCCCAGCGCCTGGCGCGGGCCAAGGCCGCGGCGGTGGATGCGCCGGGCTGCGCGGTGCTGGCCGCCGACACGGTGGTGGCCGTCGGCCGCCGCATCCTGCCGAAAGCCGAGACCGCCGCCGAGGCGCGCCGCTGCCTGTCGCTGCTGTCCGGCCGCCGCCACCGCGTGCTGACGGCGGTGGTGCTGGCCCTGCCGGACGGCCGCCACGCCGAGCGGCTGGCGACCAGTATCGTCACGTTCGCGCGCCTGACCGAGCCGCAGATCGAGGCCTACGTTGCCGGCGCGGAATGGCAGGGCAAGGCGGGCGGCTACGCCATCCAGGGCCACGCCGCCGCCTTCGTGCGCTTCCTGTCCGGCAGCCATTCCAACGTGGTGGGCCTGCCGCTGTTCGAGACCGCCCAGTTGCTGCGCGGCTTCGGCCTGCTGGTGCCGTGACCATCCGCATCCTGGCCGCCGCCAGCCCCGGCGAAATCCGTGTCGCGGCGGCCTGCGGCGATACCCTGCTGGACTATGCGCTGTGGCGTCCGGGCGCACCGGACGGCGTGGGCGACCTGCATCGCGGCCGGGTGATCAGCCGTGTCCCGGCGATGGCGGGGTGCTTCGTTGCGCTCGACGGCGCCGAGGGTTTCCTGCCCGACAGCGAAGGCGGCAAGCCGCTGACCGAGGGCACCATCCTCGCCGTGCGGATCACGCGCGCGGCGCAGGGCGGCAAGGGGCCGCGGCTGACCGCCCGGGTCCCGCAGGAGGACCGGCAGGCGGCCGGGTCCGGGTCCCCTGCCCTGCTCCGTCGTGGCCCCGGCGCGGTGGAGCGGTTCGCTGCGCTGTATCCGGACGCGCCGGTTCAGGTGGACGATCCCGCCTTGCTGGCGCTGCTGCGGCCGGCACTCGGCGCCCGGATCAGTCTCGCCGCCCCGGTGTTCGACGATGCGCTGGAAACCGCCATCGCTGCCCTGGCCGAACCGGAGGTCACGCTGCACAACGGCGCCCGGCTGTCGATCCACCCCACGCCCGCCCTGGTGGCGATCGACGTCGATGCGGGCAGCGCCGTGGGCGAGCGCGGCCGTCCCGACCGCCACCTGGCGATCAATCGCGCCGTGCTGCCCGACCTGGCGGGGCAGATCCGACTGCGCAATCTGTCCGGGGCCATCCTGGTCGATTTCGCCGGCCTGCCGGCGCGCCGGCGCAGCAGCCTGGGTCCGGCCCTCGCCGATGCCCTTACCCCCGACCCGCTCCACCCCCGCCTGCTCGGCTTCACCGCGCTGGGACTGGCCGAGGTGGTGCGCCCGCGCGTGCATCCGCCCCTGCATGAGTTGCTGACCGGCCCGCATGCCGCCGGCCTTGCCGCCCTGCGCGCGGTTGCCGAACAGGTCGCCGCCGACCCGCGCCACGTCCCGTCGCTGCGGGCGGCCCCGGCCGTGGTGCGCGCGCTGCAGGACGATGCCGCGGCGCTGGAGGACCTGAAGCGCCGTACCGGACGGTCGCTCGATCTGCGGTCCGATCCGGCACTGCCGCTGCTGGGCTGGGCGCTCGCCTGATCCGGTCACGCCGGACGACGGCTTGCGTACAGCGGCTGCGTGCCTTTGTGTAGGAATGAACAGCCCCGACACCGGATCTCGTATGACGAAACGCCCCACGCCGCTCTGCCCGGTCTGCGGCAGGCCGGCCACCCCGGAGGCCAGGCCGTTCTGCAGCGGACGCTGCGCGGATATCGACCTGGGCCGCTGGCTGACCGGCCAGTACCCGCATCCCGGCACTGCCGGCCGAACTGGACGAAGATCCGCCGCCCCGGCCGGACGACCAGGACTGCTGAACCGGCCCGCACCGGCCCGACACGCCGGTCGGGCGACGAAGCGGTGCGTCCGCATTGCAAAACGAGACAAGCCGTGCCGATCCGGTATAAACCTCACCCAATCCAAGACCGGGACGGGGGAGCCGGTGCAGGCCGAGCGTGCCACGATTCGTTTCATGGCGGGATATCAGGCGATCTGGTTCCGGCACTTCCCGGACCTGTCGCGGCGCGCGCAGTGGCATATCGTCAGCCACCTCTGCGGCAAGGGCCGCGACGGGTCGCCGGTGGGCGAGCTGTCGGGCATGGTGAAGCAGTTGTTCCTGCTGGACGATGCGACGGTGCGCGAGCGGCTGAGCGAGCTGTATCGCCTCGGCCTGTGCGCCATCGATCCGGCGGACCGCCCGGTGTCCGCGCGCACCATCATCCTGCCCACCCCGGACCTGCTGAGCCGGTTCGACGCCCATCTGCGTGAGCTCGCCCAACACCTGTTCGCCGCCGTGCGGGAGATTGCGCCGGACGCCCAGGGCGGGGTGCCGGCGGACCTGGACGACTCGGTTCGGCGCGCCCTGCTGCGTGCGGTGGAAACCTGCAATGACCGTTGCCTGAGCGAGCTGGACCAGGGGTTTGCCGCTGCCGGCATTTCCATCGCCCGCCGGCTGGAAGCCAAGCGCCACCTGCTGTCGCCGTCCCACTGGCTGCTGGTGCAGATGGCGCTGGAACGCTGGTACGGCGTGTCGCCGCCGGCCGATGACGGCGAGGGTGTGCTGGCCGACGACCTCGCCGCCGAACTGCTGCGGCTGCTGCGGCAGAACTTCCAGACCACGCGCGACCACATCGCCTATCTGCTGCAGCTTGGCGTGTTCGACCGCTGCCCGGGCCGCGCCCTGCGTATCGAACTGGCCGAGAGCGCCACGGCGGCGCTGCACCGGGCGCTGACCGCCGCCGCACCCGAGCTGGCGGAGATCGCGCAGGCCATCGCCATCGAAGACGATCCGGCGGAACGCACCGGGATTGCGGTGCAGGCGGCGCTGCCGGTGTCCGACCCGGACGGGGTGCAGCACGTGCTGACGATCACGCGCCCCGGCGAGGCGGAACGCCGCATCGTGCTGGGCCGCGAGCCGCTGGTCGTCGGGCGGGCGCCGTCGAACAGCCTGATGCTGCCGGCGAATGAGGTGTCCCGCACCCACTGCCGGATCGCGCTGGACGGCGGCCAGGTCCGGCTGACGGACCTCGAATCCACCAACGGCACGTTCGTCGATGGCGCGCGCAGTGCCGGCAGCACGGACCTGCAACCGGGGGCGGTGCTGCAGATCGGCCCGTACCGAATGATCTATGACATCGAGGAGCCGGAGGCGGCGGACGGCACGCTGCGCTCCGGGGAGCCGGGCGGCAATGTAACCCGGCTGCGCACCGGGCCGCGCCGAAGCGCACGATAGTCGCGGTTGGCGTGCGATCCCAGCGGACGGGGGCCGATGCAGTCCAGTCCTGCTTTGATCAGGGTCCGTCGCGGGCCATCGGCGCAGCATACACCGTCGTGCCTGGCACTCGGCCCGCGCGCGCTAAAACGGGCCCGCCGGCACCAGTCCTTGCCGACACCAGTCCTTCATGTCGTGGCCAGTCCTTCATGTCGTGGCCGGACCCGGCCATCGACACCGGAACGACCGGGTCGGGAGGCATCGGAACACGCCTTGTCGGGGGTAGATGGCCGGCTCGGGGGCCGGCCATGACACGGGGGAGCGGCGCCGGAGCGCTACGACCGCGCCCCGCGCCCCATCATCGCGGCGACCGCGATGCCGCCCAGTGCCAGCAGGCCACCCATGATCGCGTCGCGATGGCGGGTGGTGAAGAACTCCCAACTGCTGTTCTTGGCCTGCGCATCGAACCGCCCGTGCGCGCCGTAGTCGCCCGGCACCGTCTCGAACAGGTTGGCCGGCGCGTCCTCCGGCTTGGGCTCGTGCGTCAACTGGCTGGAGTAGCCCTTCTTCGCCAGGTAGATGTCCAGCAAGCCCGGTGCGATGCCGTTCGCCAGGATCGTCTGCACCGTCGGCATGCCCACCCATACCTCGCGCCGGTGATGGAATGCCGCGAACACGATGGCCCGCGCCGGCACCTCCGGCTGGAAGATGGGCGGCAGCGGTTGCGGCCGGTAGTTCATCCGGTTCAGCGCCCAGTTGAACTGCGGCGTGTTCACCGCCGGCAGGTGCACCATGGTGACATGCACATTTACGCCGTCGTGCATCAACTCGCAGCGCAGTGAGTCGGTGAACCCGCGCACCGCGAATTTCGCCCCGCAATACACCGACTGCAGCGGCACCGCGCGATACGCCAGCGCCGACCCGACATTGACGATGGTGCCCTTGTCACGTGGCCGCATCCGCTTCAGCGCGGCCATGCAGCCGTGCACCTGGCCGAGATAGGTCACCTCCGTGCCGTGCCGGAACTCCTCCGGGGTGACCTCCATCACCGGCGCGAAGATCGTCGCCATGGCGTTGTTCACCCAGACATCGATCGGTCCGAGTTCCTGCTCCACCCGGTCGGCCGCGGCATCCAGCGCGGCGAAGTCGGACACGTCCGCCGATATCGGCAGCGCGCGGACGCCCATCTGCCGGATTTCCGCCGCGGCACGGTCCAGCCGGTCCTGGTTGCGGGCAATCAGCGCCACGTCGCAGCCGCGACGGGCAAATTCGGCTGCGGTCGCACGGCCGACTCCCGCACTGGCGCCGGTGACCACCACTACTTCTGGCAATTCTGTCTCCTTCGACCTGTTCGCAGGTGAACGAGACCGCGCACAACACGGTTCGTACGGCCAAGGTTGCTTCTGCGTTATCGCCCTCCCTGTTCCGTGAACGCCGCGCCGCAAACGGCGCAAGCGCACCCGACGTTCAACGAAGCAACCCGACCGTTTCGGTCGGCTGGTTTTGATCTTCAGCAGAACGGGGTGATGCGCATGAGCCAGACGGTCAGCGATTTCTTCTGGAACCGACTGCATGAATGGGGCGTACGCACGATCTTCGGCTACCCGGGGGACGGCATCAACGGCCTGGTCGGCGCTCTGGCCCGCACCAACGGAAAGTTCAATTTCGTCCAGGTGCGGCATGAGGAAATGGCCGCCTTCATGGCTTCGGCTTACGCCAAGTTTACCGGCGAAGTGGGCGTTTGCCTGGCCACGTCCGGTCCGGGCGCCACGCACCTGCTGACCGGCATGTACGACGCCCGGCTGGATCACATGCCGTTGCTGGCGATCGCCGGCCAGCAGGCGCGCACGGCGATCGGCGCGCATTACCAGCAGGAAATCGATCTGCCGAACACCTACAAGGATGTGGCCGGCGAATTCGTCTTCCAGGCCGGCGCTCCCGCCCAGGTGCGTCACCTGGTCGATCGCGCCATGCGCATCGCCAAAGGCAAGCACCGGGTCACCGCGGTGATCATGCCCAAGGACATACAGGAACTCGAGTATTCCGACCCGCCCCGCAGCCACGGCACGGCGCACAGCGGCGTCGGTTACCACATGCCGGAGGTGTTGCCGCGCAAGGACGACCTGCAGCGCGCGGCGGAAGTACTGAACTCCGGCAAGAAGGTGGCGATCCTGGTCGGCGCCGGTGCGCTGCAGGCCACCGACGAAGTCATCCAGATCGCCGACAAGCTGGGCGCCGGCGCTGCAAAAGCGCTGCTGGGCAAGGCCGCCCTCCCCGACGACCTGCCCTGGGTGACCGGTTCCATCGGCCTGCTCGGCACCAGGCCAAGCTGGGACCTGATGACCGAGTGCGACACATTCCTGATGATCGGCTCGGGCTTCCCCTATTCCGAGTTCCTGCCGAAGGAAGGCAGCGCCCGCGGCGTGCAGATCGACATCGAGCCGGAAATGTTGAGCCTGCGCTACCCGATGGAGGTGAATCTCTGCGGCGACTCAAAGGCCACGTTGAAGGCCCTGATGCCGATGATCGAGGAGAAGAAGGACCGCTCCTGGCGCCAGCAGATCGAGAAAAGCGTCGCCGAGTGGTGGAAGGTGCTGGAATCGCGCGCCATGACGTCCGCCAACCCGGTGAACCCGCAGCGCGTGGTGTGGGAACTGTCCCCGCGCGTGCCGGAACGCGCCATCATCACCAGCGACTCCGGGTCCTGCGCCAACTGGTATGCACGCGACCTGAAGATCCGGCGCGGCATGATGTGCTCGCTGTCCGGCGGCCTGGCGTCCATGGGCGCCGCGGTGCCGTATGCGATCGCAGCCAAGTTCGCGCACCCGGACCGGCCGGTGATCTCCCTGGTGGGCGACGGCGCCATGCAGATGAACAACATGGCGGAGCTGATCACCGTCGCGAAATACTGGAAGGAGTGGTCCAACCCGCAAGTGGATCGTCTGCGTGTTCAACAACCAGGACCTGAACCAGGTGACCTGGGAGCAGCGCGTGATGTCGGGCGACCCGAAGTTCAACGCATCGCAGCAGATTCCCGACGTGCCGTATCACCGCTTCGGTGAGCTGATCGGCCTGAAAGGAATCTACGTGGACAATCCGGACCGGCTGGCATCCGCGTGGGAGGAGGCTTTGGCGTCCGACCGTCCGGTGGTGCTGGAGGTGAAGACCGATCCGGAAGTGCCGCCGCTGCCGCCGCACATCACGCTGAAGCAGGCCAAAGCGTTCACCTCGGCCATTCTCGCGCCGGATCCGAATGAAACCAACATGCTGGTCGGAACCGCGAAGGAGATGATGAGCACGATGCTGCCGGGCGGAAAGAAGTGAAGCCGGGCGTCCGTATCGAGAGGGTACAGGCCGGCGCCTTCACCATCCCGACGGACCAGCCCGAGGCTGACGGCACCTTGTCCTGGGACTCCACCACGCTCGTCGTGGTGGAGGTCTCCGGCGGCGGGCAGACCGGGCTTGGTTACACCTATGCGCACGGGTCGATCGTGAAGCTGATCGACAGCAAGCTGGCCGAGCAGGCGAAGGCATGTGACGCGCTGGATCCGCCGGCGGCGTGGCGGGCGATGCAGCGCGCCGTGCGCAACATGGGCCGGGACGGGCTGGCCGCCACGGCGATCGCCGCGGTGGATACGGCGCTGTGGGACCTGAAGGCGAAACTGCTGGGCCTGCCGTTGTGCCTGCTGTTCGGTCGCTTCCGGGACGAGGTGCCCATCTACGGCAGCGGCGGCTTCACCACCTACAGCGACGACAGGCTGCGCGAGCAGTTGTCCGGCTGGGTGGAACGGGACGGCTGCAAGTGGGTGAAGATAAAGATCGGCACGCACCCCGAGCAGGACCCGCATCGCGTGGAGGTCGCACGCCGTGCGATCGGCGATCATCCGCTGTTCGTTGACGGGAACGGCGCATACAACGTCAAGCAGGCGTTGCTGGTCGCCGATACCTTCGCCAGCCAGGGCGTGGCGTGGTTCGAGGAACCGGTTTCCTCCGACGACCTGGAAGGATTGCATCTGCTGCGGCAGCGAGCACCGGCCAGCATGGAAATCGCCGCCGGCGAGTACGGCTACACGGTCGGCTATTTCCGCCGCATGCTGGACGCCGGCGCGGTGGATGTGCAGCAGGCCGACGTGACCCGCTGCATGGGCTTCACCGGCTGGCTGATGGTGGCCGGCCTGTGTGAGGCGCGCCACATCGACCTGTCCGGCCATTGCGGCCCGTCATTGCATCTGCACGCCGCCTGCGCCGCACCGCGCTTCCGCCACCTGGAGTGGTTTCACGATCACGTTCGTATCGAACACATGCTGTTCGATGGTGCACCCACACCGCGCGCGGGTGTGATCCGGCCGGACCTGTCACGCCCGGGAATCGGTCTCACATTCAAACGTCAGGACGCTGACCGTTACCGGGAAAGTTGAGGGGGACGAATGGCGCGACTGAGTCAGGCGGAAGTCGGAATTCTGGGCGCCGCCGCAGTTGGTGTGCTTGGCCTGTTGACGTCCAGGCGGACCGCGCCCGGCACCGCACCGGCGCCGGTGCCGGTGCCGGTGGCGAATACGGGCGAACAGACACGCAGCCTGGTGCAGCAGGGCACCAAACGCAGCAGGATGCCGTTGACCAGGATCGACAGGAGCGGCGGATCCCCGCACGTGCGGGCGGCGCGGCGGCTGAATCGTGCTGCGGGGCTGCTGGCGACATCCGTGCTGACCGACAGCGCGGTGGAGCACTACCGCGGCTCCTTCCAGAACCGCGCGATGTATGCGCCGTTGATCACCGCCGCCCTGAGCCTGGCGGTGAGCATGCAAGGCGTCAGCGATGAACGATCCGGCGCACATGCCGTGCGTGACACCGTTTATGCGCTGGCGGGTCTCACCGGCACCGTCGGCACCGGGTTTCATATCTACAACGTGACCAAGCGCCCCGGCGGCTTCTCCTGGATGAACCTGTTCTACGGCGCACCGCTCGGCGCCCCCTTCGCGCTGGTGTTGTCCGGCCTGCTGGGCTTCACCGCGGAACGTGTGCGGGAGAACCAACCTGGCGTAACGCCGAGTATCCTTGGATTTCCGGCCGGCCGTGCAATGGCGGCGGTATCGTCGCTGGGCATGCTGGGCACCGTGGGCGAGGCAAGCCTGCTGCACTTCCGTGGCGCTTTCCACGATCCGGCGATGTTCCTGCCGGTCACCGTTCCGCCCGTTGCGGCGGGATTGCTGGCCGACACCGCGGTCGTTCCCGGCACGCCACGGCGTGGCCTCACACGGTGGTGGTTGCGCCTGACGGCCGCGGTCGGCCTGGCTGGCGTCGGTTTTCATATCTTCGGCGTCGCCCGCAACATGGGCGGCTGGCGCAACTGGTCGCAGAACGTGCTGAACGGCCCGCCCATTCCGGCGCCTCCCAGCTTCACCGGCCTGGCACTGGCCGGACTGGCCGCGCTTGGACTGCTGGAGGAGCACCCCGATGCCTGAGCGCTATCCCGGCTATGACGTGCTGGCAAAGCGTCACACACCATCATGGAACGAGGCGACGCGTCGCGTCATCGATCAGCGGCTGTCGATCTCGCGCACACCCAATTTCTTCACCGAGGATGAGTGGGCGACCGTGTGGGCCATCTGCGACCGCATCGTGCCGCAACCGAAGAACCGGCCGCCGATCCCGGTGCCGGCGCTGATCGACGAAAAGATGTCCAGCAATTCGCTGGACGGTTTTCGCAATGCCAGCCTGCCGAAAATGCAGGAAGCGTGGCGGCGTGGCCTGCACGCGCTGGACGTCGAAGCCCGGACACGCCATGGCGGACGCTTCCGCGACATCAGCACCGCGGAACAGAACGCGCTGTTGCAGCAGATGCAGGACGGCGAGCTGGACAGCGAGGCATGGGGCGGCATGCCATGCAAACTGTTCTTCAGCGAGCGCATGGTGCACGACATCGTGTCGGCCTACTACGCGCATCCCACCGCCTGGAACGAGATCGGCTTTGGCGGGCCGGCCAGTCCGCGTGGCTATGTGCGCATGGGCTTCAACCGCCGCGATCCGTGGGAAGCGACCGAGGCGACACAGGGAAACCAGGAAGAGGCACGGCGGAAGAACCGCAATGTTGGATGATGCGATGCATACACCGCGCGGCAAGGATGGCCGCGCGCCGGATCCCCTGCGCGTCGGCGGCTGGATGCCGATGCGCGAATATCCGGAAAACGAACCGGTGGATTTCGTTATCGTCGGCACCGGCGCCGGCGGCGGTACGCTGGCCTGCAAGCTGGCGGAATACGGTTTTTCCGTCGTGGCGTTCGATGCCGGGGCCTGGTGGCGGCCGCTGGAGGAATTCGCCTCGGACGAGAAGCACCAGCACAAGCTGTACTGGACGGACGAGCGCATCTGCGATGGCGAGAACCCGCTGAAGCTTGGCGCCAACAACAGCGGCAAGGCGGTCGGCGGCAGCACGGTGCATTTCGCCATGGTCTCGCTGCGCTTTCGCCCCGAGCATTTCAAGACGCGCAGCAAGCTGGGCTACGCCGTGGACTGGCCGCTGGATTGGCGCGAGATGTGGGACTACTACACGGAAGTCGAGCAGGCGCTGAAGATCTCCGGCCCGGTGACCTTCCCCTGGGGCCCGCACCGCCCGCGCTATCCGTATCGTCCGCACGAGGTCAACGCCGCCGGCCTGGTACTGGCGCGCGGGTGTGAAGCGCTGGGCATGGACTGGTGTCCTACGCCGCTGGCAACGGTATCCGCGCCCGCGCGGCCGGTCGCATCCCTGTGTGTACCGCGGCTTCTGCACGATCGGCTGCTCGACCAACGCCAAGCAAAGTGCGCTGATCACCTGGATTCCGCGTGCGGTGCAGGCCGGGGCGGAGATTCGCGACCTGGCGATGGTGGGGCGCATCGAGACGAACGACGCAGGCCTGTGCACCGGCGTGCATTACCAGCGCGAGGGTGAATGGCGCTTTCAGCGGGCCCGCAACGTGGTGGTCGCCGGCTATGCGATCGAGACGCCGCGGCTGTTGCTGAACTCCGCCACCAGCCGGTTCCCCGATGGCCTGGCCAACGGTTCCGGCCAGATGGGACGCAACCTGATGGCGCAGACCAATCAGGGCGTGTTCGGCCAGTTCGAGGAGGAGATCCGCTGGTACAAAGGCCCACCGTCGCTCGCTATGACCGAGCATTTCAACTATCACGACGAGGGCAAGGACTTTCCCGGCGGCTATGCGTATATGAGCCAGGGACCGCTGCCGCAGGAATGGGCCGCCACGCAGACCGGCAACCACGCGCTGTGGGGCGAGGCGCTGATGCGGGACATGGAGGCCTACAACCATCAGGCCGGTCTGAAGATCGTCGGCGAGGTGATGCCGCAGGAACGCAACCACGTCAGCCTGGCCGACGAGAAGGACGAGTACGGCCTGCCGGTCGCCCGCACCACATTCTCCCTGTGCGAGGACGACAAGCGCCTGGTGACGCATGCGGTCCGGCACATGACGGAAGCACTCCGCGCCGCCGGCGGTCGCGAGATCTGGCACGAGTCCAGCAACACCGCACATCTCTACGGCACTGCGCGGATGGGCGACGATCCGCAATCGAGCGTGGTGAATGCGGATTGTCGCAGTTGGGACATCCGTAATCTGTGGATCTGCGACGGCTCGGTGTTCCCGACCACCGGTGGGGTGAATCCGTCGCTGACCATCCAGGCCGTCGCCTGCCGCACCGGCGACCGGATCCGCGAGATGGCGCGACGGGGGGAGTTGTAGGTCAGCCTTGTCTCAGGCGACTCCACCCAACCGGGCGGGCCCCACAGGACGGGCCCCACAGGACTGGCCCCACAGGACTGGCCCCACAGGACGGGCCCTGTCGCAATTCATGGCTTTCATGCGATCATAACCGCGGGCATCGACAAGATGCCAACATGGCATTTCCGCACGTTTCGCGCACTCGATACCTCGGGGTTGTTGTCAAGCCAACCCCGAGGAGACCACACATGAAGAAGCTTTCCGCCATTATCGCGCTGTCGGCCCTGGCGTTTGCCTACGCCGCACCACACAGCTTCGCGCAGACCGCGGCGCCGTCGGTCATGCTGGCCAATCACACCATGAGCACCAGCAAACTGATCGGTGAATCCGTGTACAACGACCACGGCCAGAAAATTGGCTCCATAGTGGATGTCCTGGTGCGCGAAACAGCCAGCGAGCCGATGGCGGTGCTCTCGGTCGGAGATTATGTCGGTAACGGCGCGAAGCTCGTTGCAGTGCCGCTGAACCACATCACGTTCAAGGCCAACCGGCCGATGATGGCCGGCGCGACCAAGCGGATGCTCGCGAGCATGCCGGCCTGGGCTTCCCTGGGCGGCGCCGGCGGCAACGGCTGAGGCTGCCCCTGTTCCGCTACGACACGCGCCCTGGACGCTGGCGCGCGGCGCAGCATGGTGGCGGGCCTGCGCCCGTCACCATGTTGCCCGAGCAGCCCGAGCGCCAGGCGCCACGGGGATCGGCACAAGGCAGGTTTGCGTCAGAGCCCGGCGCCGACAAGAGATTCCGATGGGACGGGGAAAGAGCGCATACCCTTACTCCAACGCCACCACATGCCGCGGCCGGCCCCAATCTGCAGCGGCGGCGGCGCAGCGTTCCACGTCTTCCTCCAGCATCAGCCCTCGCGTCACCAGCGCGCGTGCCGCAGCCGTGACGGCCGCCACATAGGCCGCCTTGTCCGCGTAACGCTCCAGCACCGACGCACGCGGATCGCCGGTGGCCGCGCGTTCCGACGGGGTGTCGGGAAACGGGATGTAGCTGCCCTCGAACCGCAACTGCATGCCGTGCCCGTAGCCGCGCGCGCGCATGTTCCAGCCCGTGTAGGTGCCCAGCGGCGCCACCACCATGGGCGCGCGCACGCCGGCGATGTCGTTGCCGTCGCTGTCCGTCAGCGGCACCAGCACGGAGTAGCTCTTGCCTGGCGCATCCGGCGTGTTGCCGCCGGGCACCACGCGTGGCGGCTCGCGCAGGATGCCGCGATCGGCGTCCGGGCCGAAGTCCAGCAGCGGCAGCGGATTGGGCGTGCGCGGCGTCGCCACGCCGGGAATCGCCGGGAAACGGCTGCGCCATTCCGCGATGTCCACCAGCGTGCCGTCCGCGCGGGTGGGCACCTGGCTGGGCGGCGGCGGCGTGCCGTCGGTGGCCCAGCGGTCCATCGCGTCCAGCATGGCGCGGAACAGCATCGACGTGGACACCACGTTCGAGAAGTTCTGCGCGATGCCGCGCGTCGGAGTCTTCGGCTGCGGATCGGCGAAGTGCTGCGAGCTGGCCCACATGAAGATGCGCACGCCGTCCGGCTGCGGCAGGTCGTTGCCCTGCGAGTCGGTGTGCACCAGCGACCCGCGCCGCACCCAGTATTCCGTGGCGGTCTGGGTGTGGATCACCAGCGGATCGGTTTCCGGCCGCTTCAGAATCGCGTCCTCCCGCCCGGTCAGGTGATCGCGCGACCAGGCGTAGGAAAACGGGAAGCTGTCGGCGATGTTGAAGTGGTCCTCATACTGCTGGCCGCCGGACACGATCGGGCTGGCGAAGCGATGGTTCAGCCATTTGCGGCCGGCCCCGGCGACGTGCGGCATCACGCCGTCGAACACGCGCCGCCCCTGCGCGTCGGCGTTGAAGCCGCGGTACACGAAGTCACGCAGGCAGCGTCCGGTCTGTGACCGCCCCCAGGCATAGGCCTTCTCGGTGCCGCGCAGCGGGTTCTCGTTCGTCTGGTCGTATTTGAAGAAACCAATGGCGTCGCGCACCACCAGGTGCCCCAGCCCCATCACCTTCGGATCGCGCGCGGTGTAGAGAAGTTCGTAGATCCAGCCTGGCTGGAATCCGGCGGGCAGGTGGATGTGGCGGTCGGAGGGAACCACCGCCCGTTCCGGACTTTGGGTCTCGCCGCCGATGCCGGCTTCCACGCGGGCGAACTGCCACTGGTCCGGTGGGATCACCTCCGGCGGATCGTAGGGATAGCGCCGGCGCGTCAGTGTCGCCTGGCGGGTATCGCGCGACACGGTGGGAAAACTGTGCGCGGCGATGCGGCCGCTGAGCGGCAGGCTGGTGGCGCCCGGCGCATCCACGATGTATTCGACGCGCACCTGGCCGGTGATGGGTGAACCGTCGGCGTTGCGCGCCTCCGGCACGTCCAGCACCATGCGTCCGCCGCCCGGCAGCATGTCGCCTTCCCACGCCACCCACACCACCGCATAGCCGCGGCGCATGAAGAAGCCGTTGCCGGCATGCGCTTCGGCCAGCGGGTCGTTGCTGTGCACCGCATCGTTGAAGAACTGCAGGGCGCGTTTGTGGCCGCGGTTGCCATAGTCGTAGAACACGCGCCGGTTGCCGCGCGCCATGTCCACCGGCTTCAGGATCATGCAGTCGGCGGCGACCTGCACCAGCCCGTCCGCGTCGCGCGGCGCCTTGTCCAGGTCCACGATGTCGCGCTGCGCCGGGGCGAGCGGGTCCACGGCGAAGTGGATGCGCCCGGTCAGGCGTTCATAGGGCCCGACCGAGCCGAAGGACTGCCCGTCCGCGAAGGGGCGGCGGTCGGTGATTTCGAGTTGGATCCGGCTGGTCATCTGCGCTTCTCCCGCTGCCCTCCTGTGGGCGCAAACTGTGCCTGCCGGAATGCAACGCCTCAAGCCCGGCCGCGCGGGCGACGCCGCCCCTGCCCTTTCCACATTTCCAGCAGCATCCCCAGCAACTGCGCGGCGGCCGGAGACAGCGTTGCGCCGCGGCGCTGCACGACGCCAATGGTTCGGGTGATCTGCGGCTCGACCAGCGGCACGGTGCGCAGGATGGGATGCCCGCGTGCCGGCGTCGCGAGTTGCGGCAGCACGGCAACGCCGAGACCGGCTTCCACCAGGCCGAGCGAACCGGAAAGATGGGTTACTTCGTAGGACCAGGTCAGGCGCGTGCCGGACTGCGCCAGGGCGTTGTCGATCAACACGCGGTTGCCGCTGTTGCGGCCCACGGTGATGACGCGGTGTCCGGCCAGCTCGGCCCACGTGACTTGCTTGCGTGACGCCAGCGCATGGTCGTGCCGGCACGCCAGGACGAACGGATCCTGGGCCAGGCCGCTGAAATCGATATCCGGATGCGACGCGCCGACGAAGTTGATGCCGAAATCCGCTTCGCCGCGCGCCACGGCCTCCAGCCCCTCGTTCGCGCCGATATCCAGGATGCGAATGCGGATGCGCGGATAGGCCTGGCTGAACCGGGCGATCGCATGCGGCAGGAAGTAGAACACCGTGGTCGGCACCGCGGCGATCGACACCACGCCGCCGCTGCGGGCGCCCAGGTCGCGGATGCTCAGCACCGAGTTCTCGAATTCGTCCAGGAAGCGCTGCACCTTGGGCAGGAAGTCCCGCCCGACCATGGTCAGCGCCACGTGCCGGGTCGAGCGTTCCAGCAGTGCGGTCCCCAGGCTTTCCTCCAGCTTCTGGATGCGCCGGCTCAGCGCGGGCTGCGACAGGTTCAGCGCCCGCGCCGCCCGCACGAAGCTGCCCAGCTCGGCCACAGTGACGAAGGCTCTCAGATCGGTCAGGTCCGCGTTCATGCCGGCGTGCCACCCGTACTATTCCACGAACTGGAACAATACACCGAATCTTTGCATTTCACAGATTGCTGCCAAGGCCCCAGCTTGTCGGGACACCAGCCGAGGGGGCACGCATGCATATGCCAGGTTCCGCCAACGACGAGCAGATTCGGATCCCCTGCGTGATGATGCGCGGCGGCACGTCACGAGGCCCGTTCTTCCTTGCCTCCGACCTTCCCGCCGCCCCCGCGCAACGCGATGCCGTGCTGCTGTCGGTGATGGGCGCCGGGCACGACCTGGGCATCGACGGCATCGCCGGCGGTGATCCGGTGACCAGCAAGGTCGCCATCATCGGGCCAGCAACGGTCCCCGGCGCCGATGTGGATTACCTGTTCGCCCAGGTCCGGCTGCGGGAGAACCGCGTGGATACCTCGCCCAACTGCGGCAACATGCTGGCCGCGGTCGGCCCCTTCGCCATCGAGTCCGGCCTGGTCGCCGCGACGCCGGGCGAAACCCGCGTGCGCATCCACAACGTGAACACCGGCAAACGGATCGAGGCACGCATCGCCACGCCGGGCGGCCGCGTCACCTACGCAGGCAGCGCCAGCATCGACGGCGT
Organism: uncultured Alphaproteobacteria bacterium; assembly: GCA_963721065.1. Lineage (GTDB taxonomy): Bacteria > Pseudomonadota > Alphaproteobacteria > Acetobacterales > Acetobacteraceae > CAWBLP01. The sequence continues at coordinate 883,840 of CAVRHO010000001.1, read as the reverse complement.
GCCCGGCACCGCCGCGCCGGTCCGCCTGTCGTTCCTGGATGCCGCCGGCGCACGCACCGGACGCCTGTTGCCGACCGGCCTGCCCACCGAACGCATCGACGGCATCGATGTAACCTGCATCGACGCCGCCATGCCTGTGATGCTGGTGCGTGCCGCCGATCTGGGCTGGACCGGCCAGGAAACACCGGACACCTATGCCGCCGACACCGGCTTCCGCACGCGGCTCGAGGCGATGCGCATCGAGGCAGGCCGTCGCATGGGCTTCCCCGATCCGGCGTCGCTGGTGATCCCCAAGCCGGTGCTGCTTGCCCCCGCCGCATCGGCCACGCTGACCACCCGCTATTTCATGCCGCACCAGTGCCACCGCGCCCTGGCGGTCACCGGCGCCGTCGCGGTCGCGACCGCCTGCGTCACGCCGGGCACCGTTGCCGCTGCGATGACCGGGCCGATGACGGCCCCGGCCGAGGTCACGCTCGCACATCCGTCCGGCCGGCTGACCGTGCATCTTGCGCCGGGTCCGGTCGCCAGCATCGAACGGACCGCGCGCCGGCTGTTCGAAGGCGCGGTGTTCGCCCGGAGCGACACGATTGCCGCGGTCGCGCCGGCCCTGGCCGCATAGGCCGTTTCAGGTGAAACTTGGGTGGTAAGTCTTGCACCACGTGTGCCTCAACACCGCCCCCCAACAGCGTTCGAGCCAGAGCCCCTACCCCGCCACCGCGAGGTATCCCGATACCGTCAGTATCGAAACCACCGTGGAGACCAGCACGACACTGGACGTGACGTCAGCCTCCCGCCGGTAGAGTTCGGCCAGCATGAACGGCCCCGTCCCGGTCGGCAGCGCCGCGAGCAGCACCGCGGCATGGGTCAGCAACGGCGACAGGCCGAACACGACGCTGGCCAGAACCCAGGCGACCACCGGCTGCACCACCAGCTTGAACCCGACCAGCAGCGCCGTGGACCCCGTGTTGCGTCGCGCGGCTTGCCGCTTCTCCGCCAGGAACAACCCCAGCGCCACCAGCGCGCAGGGCGACGCAGCGCCGCCGAGCAACTTGAGGAAGGTCTCGATCGGGGCGGGAATGGCCAGGCCGGCCAGCGGGACCAGCGCCCCCAGGGCGGGCGCGATCAGCAGCGGATTGCGCAGCAGCGATCCGCCCAGCTTCATCGCCAGTTGCGACCGTGGCGTTCCACTCTGCAGCCCGATTTCGATCAGCAGGATGGCGAAGGCGAAGATGACGCAGACGGTGATGATCATGGCGATCATGGTGGGCGCCAGCGACTGCCGGCCCAGCGCGACCAGCAGCAGCGGAAAGCCGATGAAGCCGACATTGGCATAGCCGGCATTCAGTCCGTCGATCGCGGCGTCCGCCAGGTGACGCGGGCGGCGGAAGCGCAGCGCGACCGTCACGGCAAAGATCAGCGCCCCGCTCAGGCCGAACGCGGCGATGAAGCCGGGCTGCCACACCTCGGCCCAGTGCACATGCGCGACGATGTCGAACAGCAGCGCCGGCAATGCCAGGTAGATGACGAAGCGGTTGAGTTCGGTGGTCGCCTGCGGCCCCAGAACGCCCAGGCGGCGGGCGATCCAGCCGGCGAAGATCAGTGCGAAGATGGGCAGGACGATCAGCAGGGTGGAGAGCATGGGACAGACCGGATGAACAGGGCGGCTGTCCCTACCCGCGCGCAGCGATATGATCCAATGCGTTCTTCAGGGCCTATCCATACCCGTTCGGTATCATGATCGACATCCGCCAGATGCGCTACTTCGTGGTGCTGGCCGAGACACTGCATTTCGGCCGCGCCGCGGAACGCCTGCACCTCAGCCAGCCGCCGCTCAGCCGGCAGATCGCTGCGCTGGAGAAGGAACTTGGCGTCCGCCTGCTGGAGCGGGATTCACGGCACGCGGCCCTGACCCGGGCCGGGCAGCGATTCCTGGAGGACGCGCGCGCCGTGCTGGCGTCGTTCGACCAGGCTTGCCGCAACGCGCGGCTGGCCGATCGCGGCGAACTGGGAGAGCTGTCGATCGGCTTCATGATGCATGCCGCCTATACGGTGCTGCCGCACCTGGCGCGGCGCCACATGGCGGCCTATCCCCAGGTGCGGCTGACATTGCGGGAAGTACTGCCCCCCACCCTGTTGGAAGACGTGCTGAGCGGACGGTTCGACGCCGGGATCATGTTCTTTCCCGGCCTGGTCCGCGGGCTGGAGACGCATGTCATCCATCGCGAAAGACTGTGCCTGGCCCTGCACCCCAGCCACGCGCTCGCCGAAAGGGCGACAATCGCCGCGGCGGATCTGGAAAACCAGCCGCTGATCGCCACGCCGGCGGAGGTGGCGCCGCTGCTGCGCGAAGCGATTGCCGGCTATTGCCGATCCGCCGGGTTCATCCCGACGATCCGGCTGGAAACCCAGCTTCAGCAAACCATCGTCAGCCTGGTCGCCGAACAGCTTGGCATCGCCCTGGTGCCGGAGTCGATGCGCAAGCTGGGGCTGGCCAATGTGATCTTCCGCGACCTGCGGGACGCACCCGCGGTGGAGCATGTGATTGCCTGGCGGCCGGCGAACCTCAATCCCGCGTTGCGTCCGTTCCTGGCAGGCGCGGGCGTCGCCGTTGATTAGCGGCCCCCGCGCGCCGGACCGCGGCGCCGGGCCCAACCACCGTGTGCACCCTGGCACGCGATGGTTGCCCGGTCAGCACGACCGCTCCGTTCAGATACTCAGGTCCAGCAGGTTGTAGTCCCGGATTGCCTCTTTCGCGGCCGCATCCCAGTGGTAGGTTTTGCCGGCATGCGGTGCGTACACGAACGGCGTTTCGGACGGGTAGCGCTGCCGCCGGGCATCGATCCCGTAGCCGATCATCCGGGCGCGCTGCTCGATGCGGTCCGCATCATACACCGCCGCGGCATTGTGAACGCCACCGCCCTGCACGCCCAGCACCGAGCGGCGGCGGTGGAAGCCGAAGTTCAGCGTGATGCGCCAGTCCTTGCTGGTATTGGCGAACGACCCGTGCACCGCCTGGCGGTTGGTGATCGCCACGTCGCCGGGCCTGCACACGATCGGCACCGCATCCGGCAGCCGCTCGGTTCCGGCCGCCGCGACCAGGGCCTTGATGTCCACCTTGCCCAGCTTGTGCGATCCGGGAACGACCCAGAACTCCGTTGGCCGGCGTGCAGCCGTATAGCTGCGCCATGAAGTTGAAGCCGTGCGAACCCTGGTCCCAGTCCGGGCTGTTCCAGTGAGTCAGCCCGTCCTGGTGCCACGCCACCGAGGCGCCGCGACCTGGCTCCTTGATGAACAGCGCCTCGTTGAACGGCACGAAATCGTCGCCGTTCACCGCCGCCGCCACGGCCAGCAGATCCGGATGGCCATAGACGCGCAGATGCGCCTCGGAAAACTGCAGCGAACCGAGGATCAGGTACACCACTTCCTTCGGCGCGTCCGATGCGGCCTTGGGTTCGAACATCTTCACCGGATGACGCCCGCCGGCCAGGCTGGTACCGCCGAACGGATCGCTCAGCGGCCTGGCCCAGAACAGGCTGGGCGCCTGCACACCCACCCCAAGGGCGGGGCGGCCCTGCGCATCGACGGCCGCGCCCTTCTCCACCGGCAGCCGGTCCAGCACGTTGGTCGTGATATCGGCCTCGATATCGGCCAGTTCTTCGGCGCCGAGCACGTTTTCGAAGACGTAGAAGCCGTGGCGCCAGTAGGCATCCAGGATGTCGGGATGCACGCTGCCGTCCGCGGTGAAACGGATCGGCCCGCGATTGCCCAGGGCGAACGCACGTCGTTCACCGTCGGCCAGATAGGCCCGCATCGCGGCTTCCTCGGGACCGTAGTCAATGGGGACCGGCGCATTCATGATCGTATCCTCCGTCGCATGTCGGGCGCTGCCTGGCCGCGAGCGTGAACCATCTGCGCCGTGGCTGACAATCCGTCCGGTTCGACGCGCCGGGGCGGCGGGTGACGCCCGCGCGGTCGTCGGCTAAGTCAGCGGAGGACTCCGGCCATCGCGCCGAACGCCGCCGCCTGCCCCCTGTCAGCCGTTCAGGAGACGCGCCATGACATCCGCCGCCTTCCGCCCCGTGCACGAACTGGCCGCCGATATCGCCGCCCGTCGCCTGTCGCCGGTCGATCTGGTGGACGAGTACCTGGCGCGCATCGAGCGGCTGGAGCCGAAGCTGAAAGCCTTCGTCTCGGTCAACGCCGTCAATGCCCGCCTGGCGGCCGAGGCGGCGGACAAGGCGGTTCGCTCCGGCCATGCCGTCGGGCCGCTGCACGGCATCCCCATCGCCGTCAAGGACCTGGTGGAGATCGAGGGCGAGGTCGCCATGGGCGGCAGCGCCGCCTGGCGCACGCGGGTGGCGCCGCGCACCGCGACGCTGATGCGCAAGCTGACGGCGGCCGGGATGATCAACCTGGGCAAGACCCACACCGTGGAGTTCGCCTATGGCGGCTGGGGCACCAACCAGCACCTGGGCACGCCGTGGAACCCGTGGGACGCCGGCACGCATCGTGCGCCGGGCGGGTCGTCCTCGGGCACCGGCGTTGCCGTTGGCGCGCGCATGGCACCGTGGGGCATCGGCACGGACACCGGCGGATCGGTGCGGATTCCCGCGGGGTGGAACGGCATCACCGGCCTGAAGACGACGATCGGCCGCGTCAGCACCTTCGGCGTGCTGCCGCTGAGCCCCACGCTGGACACTCCCGGCCCGCTGACCCGCGATGTCGAGGACGCGGCACTGCTGCTGACCGTGCTGCAGGGCGCCGATCCGCGGGATGCGCATACGTTGGGCGTGGCCGATGTCGATCCCATGCCGACGCTGCGCCGCGGCGTGAAGGGGCTGCGGCTTGCACGCCTGCCGGCGGACGAACGCAGCGGGATCGATGCCGAGGTGCTGGCGGCATACGACCGCTCGGTCGATGCGTTGTCCGATCTGGGGGCCGATATCGTGGACCTGGCATTGCCCGCGCGGTTCGCCGATCTGGGCGCGATCAACGGACGGATCATGTCGGCCGAAGCCTATGCCGCGCTGTGCGACCTGGTGGACGACAATGCGCAGACGCTGGACCAGGACGTGCGGCCGCGCGTGCGGGCCGGTGCGTCCATCTCGTCGAAGGACTATCTGCTGGCGCTGGCCGAACGGGAGCGGACGAAGGCGTCGTTCCTGGCGGCGATCGCGGGCGTGGATGCGGTACTGACTCCCACCCTGGTCACACCGGCCGTGCCGGTGGCGTCGATCGACCAGAACACGACTCCGGCGGTGTTCACGCGCTGGGTCAACTTCCTGGACCTGTGCGCCCTGGCAGTGCCGAACGGGTTGACTGCCGGCGGGTTGCCGACGTCGCTGCAGATCGTCTGCCGGGGGTATGCCGAACCGTTGGCACTGCGGATCGGCCATGCGTATCAGGCCGCGCATGACTGGCACATGCGTGTGCCACCCATGGCGGCGTAGCGGGGGGCGGCATAGCAGGGGGCGACGTAACAAGGGGTGGCGTAGCACGGGCTGGCGTAGCACGGGCTGGCGTAGCACGGGCTGGCGTAGCACGGGCTGGCGTAGCACGGGCTGGCGCGGCGTCGGTCCCGGGGTGGCGCCGTCCCTGGGCAAGCAAGACGCATGCGTGTCGAAGTTGCGGGTCCGGCCCCGGATCACACATGGGCGCATGCCCACGGTTGCAAGAATGGGCACACAGGCACCAGTCCTCCACGTCATGGCCGGGCCTGACCCGGCCATCTACCCCGGAACGATCGGGTCGGGACGCAACGGAACACGCCTTGTCGGGGGTGGATGGCCGGCTCAAGGCCGGCCATGACACGGGAGGGCGTGATCCGGGAGGACTTAATCCGGGAGGGCGCTACCTAGAGGGCACGACCCGGAACGGCACCACCCGGAACGGCACCACCCGGGACGCCACGACGCACCACCCGGGACGGCACCACCCGGGACGGCACCACCCGGGACGGCACCACCCGGGACGGCACGACGCACACCTGAACGACAGGCCAGGGGGATGTGGCATCGCATGGGACTTTGTATCAGTTGATGATCTCGGATATTTCCATCGACTGACCCGATGATCCCCCTGCCCAGCCCCCAGCAGCTCCGCTACCTCGTCGCCCTCGCCGAATGCCGCCACTTCGGCCGCGCCGCCCTGAACTGCGCGGTCACCCAGTCCACCCTGTCCGCCGGCATCCTGGCGCTGGAACGCCAGCTCGACGCCGCGATCCTCGACCGCAGCGCCGGCAAGCACGTCGTCTTCACCCCGCTCGGCCTGGACCTGGTGGAGCGCGGCCGCGCCGCCTTGCAGGCACTGGAGGCGGTGGTGGAAGCGGCCACCGCCGCGCGGGCGCCGATGAGCGGTCCGCTGCGCCTGGGCGTGATCCCCACCATCGGTCCGTTCCTGCTGCCCCGGCTGATGCCGGCGCTGCGGGCCGCCTTCCCGCGCCTGCGCCTGTTCCTGCGAGAGGACACCACGGCGCACCTGGTCGAACGGCTGAACACCAACCGCCTGGACGTGCTGCTGCTGGCCCTGCCCTGCGACTGCGGCGGCGCCGACGCACTGCCGGTGGCGCGCGACGAGTTCCTGGTGGCCCTGCCGCCCGACCACGCCCTGGCCGCACAGGAACGGATCCCGGTCACCGCCCTGGGCGCCGAACGCCTGCTGCTGCTGGAGGAAGGCCACTGCCTGCGCGACCACGCCCTGGCGGTGTGCGGCCTGCTGGCCGGAGAGCGCGGCAGCGACTCGGACGCGTTCGCCGCCACCAGCCTGCACACGCTGGTGCAGATGGTCGCCAACGGCCTGGGCATCACGCTGCTGCCGCGCCTGGCGGTGTCGGCCGGCGTGGTCTCCGGCACAGACCTCGTTCTGCGCCCCCTGGCCAGCGCCGGCGCCTGGCGCACGCTCGGCCTGGCCTGGCGGCACAACACCCCGCGCGCCGGCGAATTCCGCGGCCTGGCGCCGCACCTGGCCGAGGCCTGCCGCGACCCGGCGGGGTGAGAGACGAGGAAGCCGGGAAGGACGCGCCAGGGCCTCGCGTCACCGATTCCGCGGCGTCTCCAGGGTTCATCCTTGATGGTAGGCAGCACGGCGGATCGGGACCTCAACCCCGCAGGATCAGCGACTCGGGGCGCTGGCCTTCCCTGCCGCAAAGGCCCATCGCCCGGCGCCTACCCCATCGCCGCCCGCACCTGCGCGGGATACGGGATCGGCGCCACCGCGCCGTAGCCGGTGCATTTCAGCGCCGCCGCCACATTGGCATAGCGTGCCGCCGCCTCCGGCGCGTCGCCCGCCAGAATCCGCGCCAGGAACGCGCCGCAGAACGCATCGCCGGCGCCGGTGGCGTCCACCGCCTGCACCACGTGCGGCGGGATCGGCACCCGCCGGTCCGGAGTCGCCAGCATCGCGCCGCGGTCGCCCATCCGCAGCACCACCACCTTCGGCCCCAGCCGCAGGTAGAAATCCAGGATGGCATCCGGTTCGGTCAGTCCGGTCAGCACCAGCGCGTCATCCATGCCGGGAAAGGCGTAGTCCGCCTGCGCGATCGCGGCATGGATCACCGCCGCCGCGCGCGTTGGCGGCCACAGCCGCGGACGGTAGTTGGTATCATATGCAACCGACACGCCGTTTCGCCGGCACGTATCGATCGCGGCGAACACCGCGTCGGCCGCACTGACGGAAATGCCCTGGCTGATCCCCGAGACATAGAACATCCGCGCCGCCGCCAGCGCCGTGTGCGGCACGTCCGCCGGCGCATACAGCGCGGCCGGCGAATCCTTCCGGTAGTGCAGGAAATGGTGCCCGGCCACGTCATGCGTGACGAAATACACCCCGGTCAGCGCGCGGTCGGTGCGGATCACCGTGGCCGTGTCCACCCGCTCGCGCGCCCACATCGCCATGAAGCTGTCGCCCGGCGCGTCGGTGCCGATCGCGGTGATGTAGCCGACCGACGCCCCCTGCCGCGCCGCCGCCACCGCGGCGTTGGAGGTGTCGCCGCCGTGCCCTTCCAGGTAGTGCACGCTGCCATCGGGCTGCGGCGGAAGCTGGTTGAACTCCAGCATCGGTTCACCCATGCACAGCAGATCGACCATCGCGTTATCCCCGGCCACAGGCCGCGAAAACTACATGCAAACGCAACGGGCTCCAAATGCGCGGCGGCATGCCTGCGCACCGCACCGGCAGTCCGGTTCAGAACCGGACGGAGAGCGATACCGAGGCGAACTGGAACAGCCCGCCTTGCTGGTTGCGAAATTCGTGGGTCTGCAGAATGTCGGCGAAGGTCAGCCGAGCGCCGCCTGCCATGACAGTTGCACCGAACTGGAATTCGCCGACGGTGGGGTTCAGCGTGACATGGCGGGAGGCGCTGAACGGCTCGCCGCTGATGGTTTCGTCGAAGGCCACGGCCTGAAGGTCTCCGCCGACGAACAGGTACCAGGCGAACGGTCGCGTGGCGTGATAGGCGTCGCCGCCGTTCAGGCCGGGACGGATGCGCGGCACGCCGAAATCGCTGTTCAGGCCCTGGCCGAAGCGTAGCTGAACCCCGCCGAGGGCATAGTCCCGCCAGGTACCGACGCCTGCCTCCAACGCGGGCAGCAGGTCGGTCTGGAACGGCCCGACATCGACCACGGGCACGCGCCAGATCCGCTGGGCGTAGAACTGAATGACGGGTTGATTGGGCAACTGATAGGCCCAGCCGCGTGCCGGGCGGTCGTTGAGCACGCGGTGCGTGGTATTCTGCGCCTGCCGCCCCAGCGCCGCCGGTCCGATCATGCCCAGTTGCGCGGTCAGTATCGTGCGCGTGCGGGCGGTGTCCTGGATCAGCGACATATCGCCCAGCAGCAGCGCGGCATACGGCCGGTCGTACGGATCGGGTGGCGAAAGCTGGGTGTTGCGCGGCGTGAACAGCAACTGCGACAGCCCGTACTCGATCCGCTGCTGTCCCGGCCCGAACACTGCGTGCCCGAGCCGGGCGATCGCGTCCGGCACCTGCCCGGTGGGCATGGTCAGGCCGATCCGTTCGCCCGACGTATAGTAGCGATCGGTGCCGCCGAGCACGTCGTCTTCCAGTTGCACGGTCAGGATGTGCGATGAATCGGCGGCCGGTTGCGCCGGCGGTCGGGCAAGGGCGCCGCATGGCGGCAGCAGACCGATTGCAACCAGGCAACCAAATCCGACGCGTGCCCCGATTTTACGCAGTGTCATATGCAAGTCCCGTCCGGCTTTCGGCTCAACCGAAAGAGGCGTCGGTGACTGCGCGTTCAGAACGTAAATGCGTGAGGTGGCGTCTTTGATCGCTTGTGTGCGCAGGCGGGCCGGGCGGATTGGCGTCCCAGGACAGCCACGCCGCAGCGGCCGCCTGTCACGTCAGCGCCAGGACCTGCCGCGCGGCATCCTGGATCGCGGCGCGGTCGCCGGCTGCGATGCGCGTCTCGTCCACCATGGCGCCGCCGATACCGACGAAGGCCGCGCCGGCGGTGAGGTACGCGGCCACGTTGCCGGGCTCCACGCCGCCGGTCGGACAGAACGGCACGTCCGGGAACACGCTGCGCAGGGCGCGGATATGGGCCGGCCCGCCGACCGAGGAGGCGGGAAAGATCTTCACCACATCGGCCCCGGCGGCCTGCGCGGCCCGCACCTCGTTGGGCGTCAGCGCGCCCAGCATCAGGGCGGCGCCGGCGGCCTGGCAGGGCGGAGCGAGGGCGGCGTCCACCCAGGGCGCCACGATGAAGCGTGCGCCGGCTTCCAGGCAGGCCTCGGCGGTGGCGCGGTCGGGCACGGTGCCGGCGCCCACCAGCAGGTCCGGATCGGCGGCCAGGTCGCGGATCAGCGCGGGGGCATCCGGCACGGTCATGGTGATCTCGAAGATGCGCAGGCCCGCCTCACGCAGCCAGTCCACGGCGGTGGCGGCATGCTGCGTGGCTTTGGTGCGGATCACCGGCACCACGCGCGCGGCACGGAAGCGGTCGATCAGCGATTGCGGCATGGGGCTCCTCCCGGACTGGCGGGGCAGCAAAACCGCCTTCGGCTTGACAGCGCAAGCCCGGATCGGGCGCGATGTCGGGACGGAAAACCCCCGGGAGGAGACCGGCCATGTCGGAAGCCGCAGCCGTGACCAGGCGCCTGCTGTCGAACCAGCCCTCGCCGCCATCGGTGTATGTCGATGTGGTGAACGCGCCGTGGGAGACGTCGAAGTTCCCCGGCATTCAGCACAAGATCATGTATTCGGACGACGGCGGCATGGCCGCCATCCTGTTCAAGCTGGCGCCGGGCGCGGTGGTGCCGCTGCACGAGCATACCGGCGTCGAGATGACCTACGTGCTGGAAGGCAGCCTGCAGGACGAAGAAGGCGTGTGCACCGCGGGCAATTTCGTCTGGCGCCCGGCGGGCAACACGCATGAGGCGGTGGCGCCGAACGGTGCGGTGATCCTGGGCGTGTTCATGAAGCCCAACCATTTCGCCGCCGGGCAGAAGTTCTTCACCCAGGACAAGCCCGGGTCGTAGCTGTCGGCGCACGCCGCACCGCCGGCCGGGCGGCTTCTCCGGAACCAGATCCGCCGGCCGGACGGCTTCTCCGGCCCCCGGTCCGGAGACGTGCCGGTCCGGCCGGTGTTCGGGCCGGTGCCCGAACTGGCCCGGGTATCAGTGGTCCCGCCCGCGCCCGGTCTTCGCCTGCAAGGCGTCGATCCGCTTCGACGCATCGGCCTTGCTCAGCCCGGGGTCGAACGGCTCTCCCGCCTCCTCGCACAGCGTCTTCAGGTAGGACGCCTGCGCGCCGGTCATGCTCTCGTCGCCGGTGGTCCAGTCGTCCGGCTGCTTCTCGACATTGCTGGGATGCGCGGCATCCGCGCTTTTCTGGTCCGTGCTCATGCATCCGGAACGCAGACGGGCGCGGTTTGTTCCCCGCAGCCCGCCGCCACGCGAGTGCGTCGCCTACAGATCCGCCACCCGTATCCACGTCCCGACGCCGAGCGCCACCAGGACGCCCGCCAGCAGCACCGGCGCGCTGGCTGCGGCCAGTTCGTGAGCGATCAGGCTCCACAGCACCAGCACCGCGACCGCCACTGCAATGCCGCCGATCAGGCTGGCCTTGTTCGGCTTGATCCGCTGCGCGCTCATTCCGCCGCCACCTGCTGCTGCACCCGGCCGGCCCGCACATCGTCGCTGCTGTTGCGCACCCGCTTCAGGTCGCGCCGGACGCACCGCGTATCATACCCGTTGAACACGTGCTTCAGCAGCCCGCACGCCAGGTCGGACGTGCCGAAGAACCAGTCGGCGACCGGGTAGGTCAGGTTGAAGTTGCGCTCCATCATCAGCGCCGTGTTGTGGTGGGCGATGTGATGCCGGCGGATCGAGTTCACCAGCGGAATGTGCCGCACCAGACGGTCGTCCTTCACATGGCAGCAATAGTGGAACAGCTCGTAGTTCAGGTACAGCGCCACGTTGGTGATCAGCAGCAGCCATCCGGCATTCGCCAGCCCCACCAGCCCCAGCACCGCGGCCGGCGGGATGGACAGCGCCATGAACGCGACCAGCGCATAGGGCGGGAAGAACACGATGCGGAAATCGCGGCTGTTGTCGAAGGTCGGTTCGATATGCGTGAAGAACTGGTGGTGCGCCAGCGTGTGCCGCTTGTAGATGCCCATGAATCCCTTCACCGGACGGTGCATCACGTAGCGGTGGATCCACCACTCGAATACGTTCGAGATGCAGAACGCGACGGGGATCACCAGGAATTCGTACCACGCCGGGTGGGAGACCTGGCGGACACAGTACCAGATCGCGGCGAAGCCCAGCGCGTAGATCAGCGCGACATGCGCCCAGCCGGAATAAGCGCGCGCGATGCGGGTCCGGAAGTCGGCGCGAAACGCCGCCTGGCGCTGCGACATCTTGACTGTGTCCATCGACGGTCCTCCCAAGCCAGAACGCCAGCAGACCAGAACGCGCGCGTCCAGGCAACCAACCCGTACCCTCCGGCAGGAATGCCACGGCAGCGCGCCGGGCTTCCGCCCCCGTTTCCGGCAATCCCCGTTTCCGGCAATCCCCGTTTCCGGCAATCCCCGTTTCCGGCAATCCCCGTTTCCGGCAATCATGGCACTGAAAAGCAAAGACCCCCGTGCGCATGTCCGCGGCAAACGGGGGTCGCATTGCGAGGCATGCAGCCTTCGCGTCCGGTCCTGATGACCGGATGACTACTTGGACTTGCGGGGACTGTCGCCAATGCCAAGCGGGTCGGCGACCCCGGGAAACCCAGGTGGAGTGGTCATGCTGTGCTGCACCCTCCTGCGCCTGTTGCGACGACACTATCCAGGCACTTTTGCCCCAGGCTTGTCAAGCACAATCCAATTGTCCCCGCCGCTTCGCCTGTGCACGTGTGGCGTCGTCAATCGCGGCACCAGTCCAGAAGCCGATCGTTTCGCATACAATCGAATGCTTACCCCAGGGCCTGCTCCATCGCCCGGGAAATCGACGCAACCAGCGCGGCATAGGCCGGATCCAGCCGGGTCTGCGGTCCCGGTTCCAGCGAGGAGGCCATCTCCCGCTCGACCCGCCCCGGCCGCGGAGTCATCAGCACGATGCGCCGCGCCAGGAACGCCGCCTCGTAGATCGAGTGCGTCACGAACACCACGGTGCAACGCATCGTCTGCCACAGCGCGATCAGGTCGGCCTGCAGCCGGTGGCGGGTGAACTCGTCCAGCGCGGCGAACGGCTCGTCCATCAGCAGCAGGCGCGGCCGCGTCACCAGGGCACGCGCGATCGACACGCGCATCCGCATGCCGCCGGACAACTCCCGCGGCCGGGCCTTCTCGAACCCGGCCAGGCCGACGCCGGCCAGGGCCGCGTGCACCTCCGGCATCACCCGCTGGCGGCTGGCCCCGCGCAGGCGCAGCGGCAGGAACACGTTGTCCTCGGCGGTGGCCCAGGGCAGCAGCGTGGCCTCCTGGAACACGAACCCGACCTCGCCCGGCGTCGGCGCATGGCCGGCGTCCCAGGCCAGCGCCCCGGAATTCGGCCGGTCCAGCCCCGCGATCAGCCGCAGCAGAGTCGACTTGCCACAGCCCGAGGGGCCCAGCAGCGCGACGAAATCGCCGGTTTCCAGGCGCAGCGAGACGTCGCGCAAAGCCTCGACGCCGGTCGGGAAACGCCGGTTGACCCCCTGGATGGTCAGCACCGGGCTGCGGTCATTTCTTCATCCCCATCCCGACCTTCTGGTCCACGAATTTCAGCGTGTAGGCGCGGCTGACATCCATGCCCTTGGGATAAAGCCCCTCCTCCAGCACCGACTGGTAGAACGCATCCCAGCGCTCCCTGGTCATGGCGCCGATGCCCAGCTTCTCGGCGGCGCCGGAATCCAGGATGCCGTGCCGGATCATGGAATGCCGGCCATAGGCGATCAGGTCCGCCGTCATCTCCGGATTGGCCTTCAGGATCATTCTGTTGGCGGGTTCCGGGTCGCCATACAGATAGGAATACCAGCCCTCGATCGAGCCGTTGACGAAGCGCTGCACCAGGTCCGGCTTCTCCTCGATGTTCTTGTCGGAGGTGGCGATCAGGCTGGCATAGCCCTTGAACCCGGCATCGGCCACCAGCATCACCACCGGATCGATGCCGGTCGCCTTCCTGATGGAAAACGGCTCGGAGCCCAGGAACCCCTGCTGGATCGCCTTCTTGTTGGCCAGGAACGGCGCCAGGTTGAAGGTGTACGGGCGGATCTGCGCGTCGGTGTAGCCGTATTTCGCCTTCAGGAAGTTCCACCACCCGATCCGCGTATCCGAGCTGATCATGATCGGCTTCCCCTTCAGCTCGGCGAAGCTGTCGTTCCCCTGGCCGGGATGCGCGATCAGCACCGAGGGGTCCTTCTGGAACATCGCCGCCACGGTGCGGAACGGGATGTGCTCCTTCACGAAGTTCAGCGCCAGGAAGGAGTTGGAGCAGATGTTGAAGTCCAGCCGCCCGGCCAGCAGCAACTGGGTGTGGTTCACCTGCGGCCCGCCCTGGCGGATCGTCACGTCCAGCCCGTGCTTCGCATAGATGCCGGTCGCCGCCGCCTGGTAGTAGCCGCCGTATTCCGCCTCGGCCTTCCAGTCCAGCCCGAAGCTGATGTGGTCGCGGGCGGCGGCGCGGGCGGCGAACGGCAGTGCCAGCGTGGCCATCCCGGCCAGCGCGGTGCGTCGGTACATGATGGACTCCCCCTTCCATGGCCTTTCCCGGCCGGCTGCCCCACAATGCCAACCCTGCATCCGGAGGCAAGATGGCAGAAACGATTAGCTACGGGTTGGCCGGCCGGCGGGCGATCGTCACGGGGCACAAGGGCGGCATCGGCGCGGCGATCGCCGCCACGCTGGAAGCCGACGGCGCGATGGTGGTCGGCCTGGACCTGCCCGCGTTCGACCTGTCGGATACCGCGACGCTGGACGCCCGCGCTGCCGCGGTGGTGGAACGGCACGGCCCGATCGACATCCTGGTGAATGCCGCCGGCATCACCGTGCTGGGCAGCGTGCTGGACACGCCGCTGGAAGAGGTCGAGCGGGTGTTCCGCGTCAACTTCCTGGGCGCCTACGCCATGATGCGCGCGGTGCTGCCGGGCATGCTGGCGCGGCGGCACGGGGCAATCGTCAACATCGCCTCCGACCAGGCGCTGATCGGCAAGAAGCTGAGCGCGGCCTACGGCGCCAGCAAGGCGGCGCTGGCGCAGTTGTCGCGCAGCGCGGCGCTGGACTGGGCCACCAGCGGGGTGCGGGTGAACTGCATCGCGCCCGGCTCCACGGACACACCGATGCTGGCCGCGGTGATCGGCGAGCTGGCGGCGCGGTATCCGGACCGCTTCCCCAGTTCCTCGGTGGACACCTACCGCGCCGACGTGCCGCTGGACCGCTTCGCCCGCCCGGAGGAGATCTCCGCCGTGGTGGCGTTCCTGGCCTCCGACGCCGCGTCCTTCATCACCGGCGTGGTGCTGCCGGTGGACGGCGGGACCACCGCCGCGTGAGGGGCCGCAGGGCGGGCACCGCCGGTGGGGGTGGCGCGCTTGGGGTCGTCGTGGGCGACGGTGATGCGCACCACGTCGTGGTGGGCCGAGGTGGGGCGTTTCATGCCGCGGCGGACGGAGGCAGCGACTACCCCGTCGTGGCGGGCGAAGGCCCGCCACCCACGACCTTGTCATGCGGAACGCACCGGCCGCCATCAGCCGTAGCAAGACCAATCAGGCAAGCACCGATGCCTCCGGCAGGACGAAGTCGTGGGTGGCGGGCCTTCGCCCGTCACGACGTGGAACGCTCAGGCCTCGCCCAACACCGCTCCGCCGGCGCGGGCCGGTCCGCCGCATGACCCGCCGCACCGCCATCGTGACCGGCGGCACCCGCGGCATCGGGCAGGCGATCGCCACCCGTCTCGCCGCCGCGGACTTCCGGGTGATCGTCGCCGCCCGCACGCCCCCCGCCGCCTGCGCATTCGAGTTCCGCCGCTGCGACGTGGCCGACCCGGCCGCCGTGACCGCCTTGTTCGCCGGGCTGCAACGCGTGGACGTGCTGGTGAACAACGCCGGCCTGGCCGGGGCCAACGCCCTGGAGGGCGACGACGCGCTGTGGCACGCCATCATCGGCAGCAACCTTCACGGCACATGGCACTGCTGCAAGGCAGCGTTGCCGCTGCTGCCGGACGGCAGCGGGCGGATCGTCAACATCGCCTCGGTGCTGGGCCTGCGCGGCGTGCCGGACCAGACCGCCTATTGCGCCGCCAAGCACGGTGTGGTCGGCCTGACCCGCGCCCTGGCGCTGGCCCTGGCGCCGCGCGGCATCACGGTGAACGCGCTGTGCCCCGGCTGGGTGGACACCGACATGGCCCGCCGGCGCTTCACCGAACTCGGCATCACCCCGGCGCAGGCCGGGCAAGGCGTTCCCACCGGCCGGATCGTGACGCCCGCGGAGGTCGCCGACGCGGTCGCCTGGCTGATCCGCCCGGAGGCAGGCAGCATCACCGGCCAGGCCCTGCCGATCGACGGCGGCAGTTCGATCCACGCCTGAACCGGGCGCGACCGCGTCGGAGCCAGCCCGATCCGGCCGCGTGCCCCCGGCCGGCGGATGACCCCGGCCGGCGGATGATCCCGGTCGGCGGATGACACCGGTCGGCGGATGATCCCGGCCGGCGGATGACCCCGGTCGGCGGATGACCCCGGTCAAACTCCTGTTGCGCCGCGCGCAGCCTGTGTCCACTGTTCCCTGCGGCCGCAATCGCGACGGCCGAAAAACGCAAGAAAAACGTCGAATATTCAGGGAAGGAACTACGAATGATCGGACGACGGGCCATACTGGCCGCCGGGCTGGCGGCGCCTGCGTTGCTCACCCGCCAGGGAGACGCCGCCAATCTGCCGGGCGTCACCGCCACCGAACTCAAGATCGGCCACACCATCGCCTATAGCGGCCCCGCCTCCTCCTACGGCGTGATCGGCAAGCTGGAGGTGGCGTTCTGGAAGATGGTGAATGCGGAGGGCGGCGTCGGCGGGCGCAAGATCAACTTCATCTCGCTGGATGACGGCTACAGTCCGCCCAAGACCGTGGAACAGGTCCGCCGCCTGGTCGAGCAGGACAAGGTCGCCTTCCTGTTCAACAACCTGGGCACGCCGACCAATTCGGCCATCGTGCGCTACGTGAACCACAAGAAAGTGCCGCACCTGTTCCTGGCCACCGGGGCCAGCAAATGGGCGGACTACCACAAGTATCCGTGGACGATGGGATTCCAGCCGAACTACCGGACCGAGGCGCAGATCTATACGAAATACATCCTGAAGGAGAAGCCCAACGCGAAGATCGCCATCCTGTATCAGAACGACGACTTCGGGAAGGACTACCCGACCGGTGTGAAGGACGTGCTGGGCGACCGCTACCACAAGATGGTCACCGAGGCGACCTACGAGACCACCGACCCGACGATCGACAGCCAGATGACCCAGCTTCAGGCCTCGGGCGCCGACGTGCTGCTGGTGGCGGCGATTCCCAAATTCGCTGCGCAATCGATCCGCAAGGTGCATGACCTCGGGTGGAAACCGCTGTTCCTGATGACCAACGTTTCGGTCTCGGTTGCCACGGTCATGGAGCCGGCCGGCCCGGAGAAGGGCGTGGGCGTGATCAGCTCCAACTACATCAAGGACCCGACGGACCCGCAGTGGGACAAGGATCCCGGGCTGAACGAATGGCGGGCCTTCATCGACAAGTGGGCGCCCGACGCCGACAAGACCGACATCAGCAACGTCTATGCGTACGGCGTGTCGAAGGCGATGCTGCACGTGCTGCGGCAGTGCAAGGGCGACTTCTCGCGGCCCAACATCCTGCATCAGGCCGAGAGCATCCATAAGCTGGAACTGCCCACCCTGCTGCCCGGCGTCACCGTCAGCACCAGCCACACCAACCACGCGCCGATCAAGGCGCTGCGGCTGATGCGGTGGAACGGCAAGAGCTGGACCTTCTTCGGGGATATTATCGAGGGCGCAAGTTCCTGATATGGGAGTACCGGGCGGCGCGATGCGGTGGCGCCCGGTACTTTCGGAAGGGAACGTTAATGACGCGAAGCAAGTTGGTGCGCGCAGCGGCCGGTGCCGCCTTGGCATGGGGGCTGGCTGCCGCCGCCATGCCGGCAAACGCTGCGGACACGCCGGGCGTGACGAAGACCGAGATCAAGTTCGGCAACACCGATCCCTACAGCGGGCCGGCTTCGGCCTACGGTGTGCTGGGGAAGCTGGAACAGGTCTATTTCAACAAGATGGTGAACGATGAGGGCGGCGTTGCCGGCCACAAGCTGAAGTTCATCAGCTATGACGACGGCTACAGCCCGCCGAAGACGGTCGAGCAGATCCGCCGCCTGGTGGAGCAGGATCACGTCGCCTTCACCTTCAACACGCTGGGCACGCCGACCAACAGCGCGATCCGGCGCTATATGAACCACAAGAAGGTTCCCATGCTGTTCGTCGCCACCGGCGCCGACAAGTGGGGCGACTACAAGCACTATCCGTGGACCATCGGCTGGCAGCCGAGCTACCGCACGGAAGCGCAGATCTATACGAAATACATGCTGAAGGAGGTGAAGAACCCGAAGCTGGCGATTCTGTATCAGAACGACGACTTCGGTAAGGACTACCCGCACGGCGTGAAGGACGTGCTGGGTCCGGATCGCTACAAGAAAATGGTGATCGAATCGACCTATGAGGTCACCGACCCGACGATCGACAGCCAGATTACGCAGTTGCAGGCGTCGGGCGCGAACGTACTGCTGGTTGCAGCCACGCCGAAGTTCGCGGCCCAGGCGATCCGCAAGGTGCACGAGCTGGGCTGGCACCCGATGTTCTTCATGACCAACGTGTCGATCTCGGTCGGCGCGGTGCTGAAGCCCGCGGGCGAGCAGAACGCCATCGGCATGCTGACGGCGGAGTACCTGAAGGACTCCACCGATCCGCAGTGGAAGAACGATGCCGGCATGAACCAGTGGCGGGCGTTCATGAACAAGTACATGCCGGATGCGGACCAGACGGACGGCGGCTATATCGCGGCGTATGGCGCCAGCGATACGATGCTGAAAGTGCTGAAGATGTGCAAAGGCGATTTCTCCCGCAAGCACATCATGTACGTCGCAACGCACCTGCATAACCTGCCCAATCCGGTGCTGCTGCCGGGCATCACCATCAACACCAGCCCGACCGACTACCACCCGATCACGGCCATGCAGATGGCCCGGTGGGACGGTCATACCTTCAAGCTGTTCGGAAACGTCATCCAGGGCGGCGGCGGCAAGTAATCGCCACGGCCCGCAGCGGTGTCGCCGCTGCGGGCCACCTTCCCGGCGTACGGCGGGGGCCGGCTCCGACAACGGCCGCCGTGCATGGTCCCGCCGACATCCGAACCGTCAGCGCCGCTGCGGCGGTGATGACAGATCCTCCTCGACGAAACGCAGCAACGCTTCGAGCAGAGCCTCGCGCGGGTACGCGTTCCGGGTCACCAGGATCGACGCAGCCACTGGATGCGTGCGGTTTATCGGCACCCCGACGGCCCAGTGGTCGGCATTCAGGTAGCCCACAAGGACGCTGCCGGGCACAACCTGATCGTAGAAGATCACCTGGCTGTCGTTGCGTGCATCCACCCGAGCAAGCTTCCTGTAGCTCGGCATCAGCATCGACGATATCCGCTCGGGATCCGGGAACGTGGCAAGCGAGTAGTAGTGCAGATCAGGCGGCAACGGATTCTGCGCGAGCCACGCTTCGCGCGTTGCCGGCCGCAGGCTCGCGACGGCCCCGCCATCCCCCGGGCCGCAGGTCGCACCCGGAAAGTACCGCAGCATGTCGGCCTGATATTGCGCCGCATCGTTTGCAAGCGGGGACCCGCCAATCGCCCCGGCAACGCTGACCACCGCCGCCACACGGCCTCGGATCTCCGGATAGGTGACGACGGCCTCCAGGATGTCGGGGGCGCCCTTGGAATAGCCGACGAGCACCAGGCGCGGGGCGCCTGCCTCCCGTGGCATGGCCATGATGGCGTCCCGGATCTGCCGGGCATTGTTCTTCGAGCTAGACAGGGCATCGACCTTGATCTGGACGGCATCGTAGCCAAACCGGCGCACATGCTGCCCGACGGTGCCTGGCGGCTCCAGCCATGGTTCGAAGCACTCGTAGCCGATACCGGCGACCCAGGCCGCAACGAGATGTCTCTTCGACGGGCCGAGATCAACGAACCGGCCGGTGCCGGGCGGTTCGTGTCCAACACGGGTCAGCGCATCCTCGCAGGGCCGATGATCCGGCAATGCCTGTTTCCGTGCCTCCAGCACCGCGCAGAAGATTTCGCGGAAGCGCCCGCGGCTGTCCTGGACGCCCATCTGCGAAGCCGGCGCGAGCACGAGCGGCGGCGTGTCGGTCGAGTACAGGACCAGGGGTCGCACCGCACAGCCGCCGAGCATGAGGCAGGCGGCGATGATTCGCGACAGCGCAGCGACCGGTTCAATGATGGGACGCGTTGCGTGCATGCCCCTCCCCCGCGCTCACGCCTGCCTCCTGTCGCTCGAGGTACGGGTCCCCAGGGAACGACCTCCACCTCACCGAGGCTGAGCGGCCGCGACACGAAGAACAGAACGGCGCGCAGGCCGTCTGTATGGTAGTGTGCCCCGTTGAGCGAGGCTCGCGGCTTTGCTTCGGAGGCCTTGCCGACGCCCGTCACGAAACCGAATTTGCTCAGGCCGCCCGAATACATCATGTCCTGGATCAGCAGACTTCTCGCTTCGTCCACGTCGTCGTCCAGGACGGCATCGTTGGCGTCGCGAGGCGCGAAGCGCCCGTCCACCGGGCGCCCGACCTGCACCACATAGACAGGCCTGCCCTGGAAGCTGATGGGAGCAAGCCATCCCCGCAGCCAGGTGGACGGTGCCCCGCCTTGTGCCCGTTTGCGCATTACGATGTCCGCTGTGCGGCCGAAAACCCGCTGCGCCGAGTCGCCGGCCCGACGATCGCGACGATAGTTTCGGCGGACCATCGCGCTGCCAATATCCGCAATCGAGCCGATGAAAACGACATTCAGCGGATCGCCTCGCGCTGTTCCGCGCGCATCGACGGCACAGCACGGAAGCTGCTGCAGCGCCCCGCGGAGCGCGGCAAGATCGGTGTAGTCCGTGACCTGTGTGCCGGCATAGCGGAAAAGCGCCTCGTTGTTCGTCGCGGCGTCATCCGGGACAGGCACGAACAGCGTGAAGGAGATCAGTGTGCGTCGTCCGAGCAGATCGACATTCAACAACTTCGTCCGGCGCTGAGCATTGGTGAAA
This sequence comes from uncultured Alphaproteobacteria bacterium, assembly GCA_963721065.1. Lineage (GTDB taxonomy): Bacteria > Pseudomonadota > Alphaproteobacteria > Acetobacterales > Acetobacteraceae > CAWBLP01. The sequence continues at coordinate 863,062 of CAVRHO010000001.1, read as the reverse complement.
AGGATTCCCTCGCGTGTCTCCCCTGGGAGGATCGGGTGGTTCGTGAACGCCAGCTTGTCGAACTGCCGGTCGATCCGCGCGTTCGTGCTGCCACCGAACAGCGTGTGCAACTGCCACGCAACTTCGAGTGGCGAGTAATAGTCCGGGTCCGTGCCCGAGCGCAGCAACCACAATGGCATCGAGGTTCCGTTCCTGACCTCGATCCACACAGGCTGCACATACGTCCCATGCAGGTCCTCGCCGAACATGCGCCGGATGTCGGCGGCACTCAGAACTGCCGCTTCCACCTGAACGTCCCGCCGTTCGGCGACGACGGCGCGCTTGCGCAACGCCGCGCTGCCAACATCCACCGGCGGTTGCCAGGTCGCACAGCCGACGAAGGCAACCGACAGCCATATCGCGCAGACGCCGAACAAACGCGACAGGATCATCGGGATGCTCGCGTTGCCATGTCCGTGCGCGTCTCCGGCGTCCCCCAGTCGAAGATGTCTATGTTCGCTATGGAGGTTGGCTTGCGATCGAAGACAACCACGGCGCGGTACCCATCGGTGTAGGTACGGATCGGTCGTCAGGTTCTCACGTGGGGCGCTCCGCGGCGCGCGGCCGACACCCTTGGCAAGGCCGAACTTCGTGAGATTTTCCGAGTACGCCATGTCCTCGGTGAATGCTGAACGGGCAGCATCCACGTCCGGATCGATCTTATGCGTTGTCAGGGTCGGAGAATGGAAGGTGAATCGGCTGCCGATGTCACGACTGATCTGGCCGACCCATACCTGCTTGCCATGATAGCGGATCGGGCTCAGCCACAGCCGCAAGTGGTTGCGCTGATGGATATTGTCCCGGGCCTTCTGCATCGCGAGGTCCTGGGGGCGGCCGAACAGGTACAGGTCGCTTACCGGCGCATTCGGATAGCGATCCCCAGCCAGGGCAGCCGTCACGATCTGCCAGATCGAGCCCAGCCACTTCTCCTCGGTCGGATGCCAACCACGTCGCACCAGGGCGGGGAAGGCGTCGTCGAGCCCGCCGACGATCACCAGGTTGAGTGGATCGGCCATCTTCGTCCCACCCTTGTTGGTGGCGCAACACGGCAGGGCCTCCAGCGCTGCTTGGAACGCGGAGTTGTCCGTATAGTTGACGATCGTCGCAGTTGGATGGATCGCCTGTCGGAATACGGTGCTCGCCTTGTAATCCCCACGGAAGCCGGGAACCGGCACCAGAATCGAGAATGTCCTCACTTGCCTGCTCGCGACGAGGTCGAGTTGCACGAGCTTCACGCCCCGGTTCCGGTTGGTCAGTACGAACCCGGAGGCCGTGGCGCCGGCAGGGACCGGATTATGGAAGGCGAGCCGACGGAACCGTCGATCGAGCGCTGCACGCTGCTGACCTGACTCGCCCAGGGACATCGCTTCGGCCGCTTCCGACGCGGGGAAGAAGTTCGGATCCAATCCCGGAGACAACAGGTAATAGGCTTTATCCTCGTGGTTCTCGACCTTTATCCAGACAGGCTGAATTTCCCGGTTTGCAAGCGGCACGCCGAATACTTCCATGCTTTCCGCAGCCGACAATACTGCGGTTGACACGCGCAATCCTCCCTCGGTGCGCGCCTCGGCCCTGCTTGTGTAGTCCGGCTCCGTCCCGGGTGATTGTCGCGGGGAAACCGCGCACGCAGCGAGTATGCCTATGATGAGAGCAAATATTGGAATGCGCACAAGCACGGGAAGCGGATTTATAACCTCGTCCGTAAACCGGATTTGAAGTGGTCGGGACTTCCCAGAGGGCGACAGATCCTTGGCAGGATGCCCTGCTTTCAGGTAGATCGCAAGTCGATTTACGGTTTGAAGACTTCGGATACGGCGTACATCTTTCCGGTTTGTAGTGGAGATCACCTTGCGGGAGCCGTCAAGGCGATTTCGGCGTGTGTCCCATTGCCGGTCCGGACGGCCCGTGGCCGGTCACTGGCGATGCGCAGGTGGTCTTGTCTTTATGGATGCTTCTTTTTGGCGTCATTCATGGGTCTTGATACTGTCCGCGCTGGTCATATCGACCTCGCTTTCGGGTCGCGCGTCAGAGCTGGACAGGTTTCATGCGCCCGCCGCCGTTCGGGTAGGGAATGAGACACTGCATCTGAACGGAACGGGAGAACGAACCTACTCGATCCTCGGCATTCCGATCTACATAGCATGCCTGTACCTGCGGCACCTGAGCCGGGACGCCAAAGAGATCATCCAGTCCCCGGAAACAAAGCTCCTGACACTCAGGTTCCAGCATGACGTCGATGCCGATCGGGCGCGAAAGGCCTGGCGGGAGGGCCTCGAGAGGAACTGCAAGCCGCCGTGCCGGCTTGACCCAGGAGACTTGAACAAGTTCCTCGCGGGCGTACCCGATATCCACCGGAACGACATGTATTCGGTCCTGTTCACGCAGACCGGCGCCACGGTTGCGCTCAACGGGCGACGCATGGGCACGATCTCACAGCCAATGTTTGCGCAAGCGATGTTGGCAACATTCCTCGGCCCCGAACCGGCATCGCCGACGCTGAAGCAGGGTCTGCTCCAAGGTGGACCAGGCCAAGGTGGACCAGGCATGCTGCAAGGTGGACGAACCGTTCAGCCCTGATACATGCTGCCTCGATGCGGTTGGTTCGGCAGAAGAGGTGCATATGCCGCCATCACCACGGGCAGGACGCGACAGGTGGCCCAGCCGCGGCGGCGCCATGGCACCGGCACGCCCGGCCTTGATCCTGGCCCCGATCGGTGGCCATCGGCCTTGAAGACATCTCTGGGCCCCTCCAGTCTGGCCCCTCCGGTCTGGCCCCGTCCGGTCTGGCCCCGTCCGGTCTGGCCCCCTCCGGTCTGGCCCCTGTCCAGCCGCACCGGCACGAGCCCTCCCGCCCAGGCAGCGAAACGGCATCATGAGCATCGACGGTCAAAGCGACGACACGATCCGCGCCATCCTCACCGGCACGCGGCGCATCGCCCTGGTGGGCGCATCAGCCAAACCACACCGCCCCTCGCACGGCGTCATGCGGTTCCTGCTGGACCGCGGCTTCGACGTCACGCCCGTGAACCCCGGCCTGGCCGGCCAGGCGATCCATGGCCGGCCGGTGGTGGCGCGCCTCGCCGATGCCGGGCCGGTGGAGATGGTCGATGTGTTCCGCAATGCCGCCCATGTCGGCCCGGTGGTGGACGCGGCGATCCAAATGGGCGCCAGGGTGGTGTGGATGCAGCTTGGCGTGATCGACCAGGCAGCCGCGGAACGCGCGCGGCAGGCCGGCATCACCGTGGTGATGGACCGCTGCCCGGTGATCGAGGAGCGCCGCCTCGGCCTGACCATCGGCCCTGCCGCGGAATTGCCGTGACGCCATTGAAGCGACAGGGCTGACGCGCCACCTCACGGGCCAGCGAAAGGTCGCACCGGAGGACCCCAGGGGTTACCCACATGACCAACGAAGAGCGCGATATCATCAGCCAGTTCATCGCCCGCGTGGGCGGTGCGCAGCAGCAGCAACAGGCTCAGGGCGCGTTTGCCGGCTCCGTCCCGGCAACCACGGCGCCGCCGGCACTGCCGCCGGTGGACCCCGAGGCCGACCGGCTGATCCGCGAACTGTTCCAGAAGCACCCCGAGGCGCCCTATCGCATCACCCAGCTCGCCTTCGTCGAGGAGCATGCCCTGACCGAGGCGCAGAACCGCATCCAGCGGCTGGAATGGGAACTGCAGCAGGCCCGGCAGGCGGCGCAGCAGGCACAGCAGCAGCAACAGCCGCAGCAAAGCAGCGGCGGCTTCCTCAGCGGGCTGTTCGGGGGCCGCAACAACCGGCCGCCACCGCCGCAGGGCGGGCCGGGCGCGGTGTGGAACCAGGGGCGGCCACCGCCGGGGTACCAGGGCGGATACCAGCAACCGCCGCCGCCCCCGCAGTATCCGCCCAACTACGACCGCGGCATGTTCCAGCGCTCCGGCTCGGGCTTTCTCGGTTCGGCACTGACCACCGCGGCCGGGGTGGCCGGCGGCGTGGTCGCGGGCAACATGCTGATGAACCTGTTCTCCGGAAATCACGGGTACGGCGGATTTGGCGGCTATCCCGGTGGAATGGGCGCCGGCATGGCCGAGAGCCCCTGGGCGACGCCGGCCGCCGATCCGGGACTGGTGGACAACGGCACCTGGGACCAACCGGTTGACCCGGCCGGCGGTGGCTGGCCCGACAGCGGCGGCGGGGCGGACAATGCCGCCGGCGGCGGAGGCGGCTGGGACAACACGGGCGGTGACGACGGCTGGGACAATGCCGCCGGCGATGCGGGCTGGGACGACGGCGGCGGCTGGGACAGTGGCGGCGGCTCGGACGATTTGCTGATCTGATCGGGCCAGCGCGGCCACGCAAAAGGGATGGCCGGGCATCGTCCCGGCCATCTTCCTGTCCGGCGGTCGCGCCGCCACCGACGTTGCATTCCGCAGCGGCATCACCGCCCTGCTTCCCCGACCGTTGGCATTTCGTCCCGCGCGTGCTTTAGGTCCCGGCTTTCGGGAGAGAACCAACGGGTATGACCAGCTTCGTCGCCGGCCGGCACTTCCTGCAGACCCCCGGGCCGACCAACGTCCCGGACCGCGTGCTGCGCGCCATGGACCACAACGCCATCAACCACCGCGGTCCGGAATTCGGCCGGCTCGGCCGCGACGTGGTGGGGCGCCTGCGCCAGGTGTTCCAGACCACCGGCACGGTCGCGATCTACCCGTCCTCCGGCACCGGCGCCTGGGAAGCCGCGCTGGTGAACACCCTCTCCCCCGGTGACCGCGTGCTGCTGTCGCACACCGGCTGGTTCGCGCACCTGTGGGAGGAACTGGTCCGCCGCCAGGGCCTGGACCCCATCATGCTGGACACCGACTGGCGCCGCGGCGCCGACCCCGAGGCGATCGCCGCCGTCCTGGCCGAGGACCACGACCACCGCATCAAGGCGGTCTGCGCCGTGCACAGCGAGACCTCCACCAGTTGCATGACCGACATCCCGGCGATCCGCCGGGTGATGGACCGTACCGGTCATCCGGCGCTGCTGATGGTCGATGCGATCTCCTCGCTGGCCTGCGCCGACCTGCGGCATGACGAGTGGGGCATCGACGTTACCGTCGCCGGCTCCCAGAAGGGGCTGATGGTACCGCCGGGCCTGGGCTTCAACGCGATCAGCGACAAGGCGCTGGCCGCCATGCGCACCGCCACCCTGCCCCGCGGCTACTGGGACTGGGCGCCGCTGGTGGAGGCCAACAAGACCGGGTTCTTCCCCTACACGCCGGCGATCAACCTGCTCTACGCGCTGAACGAGGCGCTGGCGATGCTGCTGGAGGAAGGGCTGGAGAACGTCTTCGCCCGGCACGACCGCTACGCCGAGGCCACCCGCCGCGCCGTGCGCGCCTGGGGGCTGGAGCTGCAGTGCCAGGACCCGCGCGCCTACGCCCCCGGCGTGACCGCCGTCCGCACGCCGGAAGGCCACAGCGCCGACGGGTTGCGCAACACCATCCTCGAGCACTTCAACATGAGCCTGGGCAACGGCCTCGGCCGCGTCCAGGACCGCGTGTTCCGCATCGGCCACATGGGTGACATGGGCCCGCTGCAGCTCACCGGCACGCTGTCCGGCGTGGAGATGGGCCTGCGCGTCGCCGGCGTCCCGCACCGCCCCGGCGGCGTGCAGGCGGCGATGGACTACCTGTCGGGCAACGCCTGACCCCCACGCGCGGACGGCCTGGCCGGCAACGCCCGAGGCCACGCGCGGACGGTCCTGGCCGGAACGCCCGGCGCCGCGCGCGGACGGCCTGGCTGGCAACGGGCCGCACGGCGCGGGCGGCCTGGCGGGCAACGCCCGACGCCGCGCGCGGACGGCCTGGCTGGCTAACACCCGGGCCGCACGGCGCGGGCGGCCTGGCGGGCAACGCCTGATCCCACGCCCGGACGGCCTGGCCGGCAACGCCGGCGCCGCGCGCGGACGGAGCGTGCAGCGCGCGTGGCGGGCGCTTGTCCCAGGCACTCCCTATGTCGTCAAGCGTGGCGCGAGGCTCCTACAGCCGCGTCATGGCCGGCCCCTGAGCCGGCCATCTACCCCCGTCAGAACGTGCATGCGGCACTGCGACCCGATCGTTCCGGGGCAGATGGCCGGCTCGGGGGCCGGCCATGACGCCTGTGTACGGGGGCCATGCGGCTTGGCTTAACGCCACCCGTCGCACGCTCGCCACCCGCACAGGCCCGCCATCCGCACACGCTCTCCACCCGCACACGCTCGCCACCCGCACACGCTCTCCACCCGCGCATGCTCTGCACCCGCGCCAGCCCGCCACCCGCACACGCTCGCCACCCGCGTCGGCCCGCCACCCCTGCTTCGTCATGCCACCGTCCCGTCACCGCCCCTGGCTGCGCGCGTCCAGCCACCCGAGCAGCGCATCGCGGATCGACAGGATGCTCTTGTAGTGCGCGGTCGCCTCCGGCAGCGCGCGCACCGCATCGGCGAGTTCCCCCGCCAGCGCCGGCGTCGCGATGGTCTGTCCCAGCGGATAGACATGCACCCGGATGCCGAACAGCACCGCACCACTGCCGGGCAGACGACGCAGCGTCTGGCGCTCCACCCGCAGCGACAGCATCTCGCCGGCGTTGTCCGCTGTCACCGCATCGTTGTGCGACCGGCGCCACTTGCCGGACGGCTGGAACAGCGCGGGGTCGTCGATCACCGACCAGTTCAGCCGAGCGGCGACATGACCGGGTTTTACATGGGCCATGAAGCGATCGACCGGACGGGCCAGGCGCTCGCCGTAGAACGGCACGCGCCCGTGCACCTCGGCCAGCGGCCGGCCCATCTTTTCCGCCAGCACCCAGCGGGTGGGGAAACACAGCACGGCGGCGGTCAGCAGCGGCCCCGCCTCGTCGAGCTGGATCAGGCACAGATCCTCCTGCACCAGCCGCCCCGCCAGCTCCAGCGGATCGCAAGCGGGCGCGGCAAGGTCCCAGGTCTCGCCGGTCAGGCGGTTGTGCAGCCGCACGCCGTCGCGGTGGAACCATCCCGGATGATGCGCCGTCAGGTTGGCGACCACCGCCTCCAGCGTCTCGCGCCGGGCATCGTCCGACTGCGGCAACGCGGCGAACACGTCGTCCCGCCGCGTGTCCAGCAGGTGACGGCGTTCCGCCATCTCGGCGGGATAGCAGGCGTCGATTTCGAACCAGGCGGACTCCGGCAGCGTGATCAGGCCCATGGCCATGCGGTACGGGCCGGCCTCGAACGACTTGTGCACCACCTCGGCCGGCAGCGGCGGCACCGCGGTCATCGCTGGGGCGGGAGCGTCGTTCATCCTCGTCCTTCCTCTGCCAGAGCGCGGAACAGCGCCGCGTAGCGACGGGCCGGGCCGGTCCAGCCCACGGGCGCCGCCATGCCGTTGTGCTGCAACCGCTGCCACACCGCCCGGTCGCGCCACAACAAGGCGGTTCGCATCAGCGCGGCGCCGAGCGCGTCGCTGTCGCCGGGCGGGAACTGCACCCCGGTCGCCACGCCCATCGCCAGCGCCGCCTCGTTGGCGTCGATCACCGTGTCGGCCAGGCCGCCGACCCGCGCCACCACCGGCACCGCACCATAGCGCAGCGCACAGAGCTGAGTCAGGCCGCAGGGCTCGAAACGCGACGGCACCAGCAGCGCGTCGCTGCCGGCCTGGATCTGGTGCGCCAGCGGCTCGTCGTAGCCGATGGTGACGGCGATACGGTCCGGGTGGGCCTGCTGCGCGGCGGCGAAGCCGCTCTGCAACCCCGGATCGCCGGAGCCCAGCAGCACCAGTTGCGCCCCGGCGGCCAGCAGCGCGGGCAGCGCGTCGAGCAGCAGGTCGAGCCCCTTTTGCCACTCCAGCCGGCTGATCACGCCGAACAACGGGCGCGCCGGGTCGGCCGGCAGGCCGCAGCGCTGCTGCAACGCCGCCTTGTTGGCCGCGTGGCCGGCGACGCACTCCTCCGGCCCGAACCGCGTGGCGAGGTGCGGGTCGGTCGCCGGGTTCCACACATCCTCGTCGATGCCGTTGAGGATGCCGGACAGGACGGCGCTCCGGTCGCGCAGCAACCCGCTCAGCCCCATGCCGCCGGCATCCGCCTGGATCTCCTGCGCATAGCTCGGGGAGACGGTGGTGATGCGATCGGCGGCCCAGAGTCCGGCCTTCAGGAACCCGATGCCGCCGTAATATTCCACGCCCTCCACCGACAGCGCCGCGGACGGCAGGCCAAGCTCACCCAATAGGCTCGCGGGAAAGCCGCCCTGGAACGCCAGGTTGTGCACGGTCATCACCGTGCCGGGCCCGCGGCGATCGGCGTAACGCAGATAGGCCGGCGCCAGCCCGGCCTGCCAGTCGTGCGCATGCACGATATCGGGCACGAAGGAGGGCAGGCAGCCCAGGCCGATATCCGCGGCGGCGCGTCCCAGCGCGGCGAATCGCTGGGCGTTGTCCGGCCAGTCGCCGCCGGGGTCGCGGCGGTATGGCCCGCCGGGCCGGTCGTACAGATGTGGCGCATCGAGCACCAGCAGATCCAGGCCGGTGCCGGTGGTGGCGGCCAGCAGCCGGGCGCCGCCGCCGAACAGCGACTCGAACACGTGCACCGGCTGCGCATCCTCCAGCCGCTGCAGCACCGCGGGATAGCCCGGCAGCAGCGTGCGCACGGCAATGCCCTCCCGGTGCAGCGCCAGCGGCAGCGCGCCGGCGACATCGGCCAGCCCGCCGGTCTTGATCAGCGGATAGGCCTCGGAGGCCACGGACAGAACACGAAGCGGCATGGCGGGTCCCGGGCACGACATTGCGTCCCCGTACTACACGCGCCCGCGTTGCGGGAGGGGCGGTTCACCCGCGCCGGTGGTCAGGTGCCGCCGAAGCTGCGTACCAGGCTGCCCGCCACCAACTGCCAGCCATCCACCATGACGAAGAAGATCAGCTTGAACGGCAGCGATACGACGTTGGGCGGCAGCATCATCATGCCCAGACTCATCAGCACGCTGGCGATCACCATGTCGATCACCAGGAACGGCAGGAACAGCAGGAACCCCATCTCGAACGCCCGCCGCAGCTCACCCACGATGAAGGCCGGCACCACGGCGCGCCACGGTGCCTTGGCCGGAGTCGCCGGCTTGGGCAGGTGGCCCAGGTTGAGGAAGAACTGCAGGTCGGCCGGCCGCAGGTTGTCGGTCATGAACCGATGGAACGGCGCCGCGGCCCGGCGCATGCCCTCGAGATCGCCGATCTGACCCGTCGCCATCGGCTGCAGCCCGTCCTTCCAGGACTGCTGCAGTACCGGCTGCATGACGAAGAAGGTCAGGAACAGCGCCAGCCCGATCAGCACCATGTTGGGCGGCGCGCCCTGGGTGCTGAGCGCACTGCGCAACAGTGACAGCACGATCACGATGCGGGTGAACGCGGTGATCATCACCAGCAGGCTGGGCGCCAGCGACAGCACCGCGATCAGCGCGGTCAACTGGATGATGCGGCTGGTGACACTGGCCTGTCCGCCGGCCCCCAGGTCGATGTTCAGCGACTGGGCCTGAGTCAGCACCGGCAGCAGCCAGAACAGCAGGGTCAGCCCCAGCAGCCGGGCTCGCCGCCGCCTCATGGGACCGGTTCCGCATCCGACGCGGCGGCGCCCCGGCCGTCGCCGGGTCCGGGGCCGAGGCCGGGGCCGGCGGGCCAACCGACCACCAGGTCCGCGCCGCCGCCGGTCAGCAACAGCACCTGGCGCTGGTCGCAGGCGATCAGATGCAGCCGTCGGCGCGGGTCCAGCGCCAGGCTGTCCACCAGGCGCAGCCTGCGGCCACCCCCGGCCTGCGGACTGAACCCCACCAGCCGCACAGCCCGCGCGGCGAGCCAGATGAGGGCGAGCACCACTGCCAGGGCGGCGACAGCGGTCAGAAGCATGACGGGATCGGGCAGCATGACACGGCCTTTTGCCGAGCGGAACGAGACGAGCGAACGCGAGCCGGCACGGAGCCGGCGCGGGCATCCCAACAGACGAAGGTGAACAAAGTGTTGCCGCCGATGGGGCCGGCACCGCCATGCCGGTTGAGGCCGACGGCCTCGCCCCACCGGAATCGCGACGCCGAACCGCGTCCGTCCGGGCGTTACCGCCGGGCCGGACTCGCCGGAATCCGCTTGCGGATCAGCATGCGCCGTCTTCGGCGCCATCCGGTTGACCGTCATCCGCCTGACCGTGATCCGCCTGACCGTGATCCGCGGCCCGCAGCTCGGCGTCGATCTGGCGCATCTCGCGATAGATCGCCTCGGTGATCTGGCGTGGATCGAGCGCAAGCCACTGGGTTGCCGTGTAACGCGCCCGGGCCCGGTCATACGCGGCCTGGAAATAATCGTGCATCGAAAAAAATCCGTTCGCCGATCGTCAAATATGCGTTATAGCCCGCCGGGCTTGGGGATCAACAGAGGAAGAAATGGATAACCTGGACGAACTAATCCTTGCGCTTGCAGCACAGATTGTCAGTGCCTACGTGGTGCACAATCCTGTGTCGGCGGAGGCCTTGCCGCAGTTGGTCCTGGCGGTGGCGCAGGCGCTCCGCGCCGCGCACCAGCGAAGCCTGGAACCCGAGAGGCCCCGGCCGGCGGTGCCGCTGCAACACTCGATCGCGCAGGATTTCGTTGCCTGCCTGGAATGCGGGAAGCGCTTCCGCACGCTGAAGCGGCACCTGGAGCGCGAGCACGCGATGTCCGAGGAAGAGTACCGCGCCCGCTGGCAGCTTCCGGCGACCTACAAGCTGACGGCGCCGGAATACACCGAGCTGCGCGCCGCGGTGGCCCGCAAGATCGGACTCGGCCGCGCGCCCCGCGGTCGCTCCGGGAGGTAGCGCCGGCGATCGCCATGCGCGGGGCGGGGTGTCTCAACGTATGGACGTTTCACGGCCGCGCTTGTTCGACGCCGCTCCCGCTTGTGGTTGCTCATGCCAGGACCGTGCCTGTGCCAGGACCGTGCGTGGCGTCGAGCGTGCGGCCGGCGGTGTCGGTGGCCGTGCGCGCATCCGGCCAGGCGGCGTCTTCGCTGCGTTCGCACGATCCGCCCGCGCAGTCCGTGCGGCAGCACCCGGAGCCGAAAGAGCTGACGGGTTGCGTCCGTTCCGGACGCAACCCGAACAAACGGAGCAGCAGCCGCCGAACGGTGGCCTGCTCCGGGACGGAACTCGCGTTCGGCCTAGGCCTTCGAACGCCCGCGACGGCCGGTGGCAACGCCGATCCCCGCAATGCCGACGCCCAGCAACAGCACCGACGCCGGCTCCGGCACGGACCGGGCCGTCGCCGAGAACGTAACATTGGTGCTTTTCGGTCCCTGTACCGAAATCCTCAGAATGCCTGCGGTATCGTCGTACCCGCTCAGATGGAGCGTTGCGAGGCCGCGCAGGTCCAGGAACTCGTCGGGTGTGCCAGGCGTGAACACGGATGAGATGCTGTTCAGGATGACCGAGAACCCCGACACGCTGTCCGAGAAGATCGTCCGCGGTCCCGCGAAGCCGGAAAACGACGCGATGTTACTGGCCGACACGCATCCCGTGCAGCCGCTCAGCGCCGTGAACGACCCGGATTGCGCGGTAGAACTGATATTCGCGCTTCCGGTTGGGAACGAGAGGCTGTTCGTCGTGTAACTGGCAGTACCGCCGAGACTGATCGATCCTGTTATTGGCGCGGCGCCAGCCATCGGCGCCGACGCCACCAGCAACGATGCCAATATGAACGCAGACCGGAATGGATATGCGGTTTTGTTTCGGACACGCGACATAAATGCCGACATGCACTGCCTCCTTCGATTGTGGAATCACTTTGGAGTGATTGCATTTGCCCTGACAAAGACTGCGACAAGGCCGTGCTCACAGGTGCAAACCGCGGGCCACCAGACGAAACCGGCCTTGTTCCTTACGAACTGGTTGCAGTATCGCGTCATACCGAAGCGGGACGTAAAATATTCTGACACTATAATATAACGGGGATTTTACTCAGTAGTCACTGCCCGGCGCCTGGCAGCAGTCACGAATCCAGGAGATGCACCCTGGTCGTTTCATGGCGTTACCGGGTGGGAACCCGTGCAAAGCCTGCCCTGTCGCAACCTGGCGCGTCGTGGTGGGCCCAGCCCCCAGACGTTACGTTGGCGATCAACGCCCCTGCGATCGGCTCATGGCCCGGCGCCGAGCCAGTCGTCGCCCCTGGCCATGACAGAGGCGGTATGGAGTCCCGTCGGAGCACGATACCGCCTCAGCGCGAGCAACCGGCGATGCCGGGTTCCCTGCCCCGCCGGCTTTATGCAGGCCGAAAGGGGTGGAAGGATATCCGCCCCTGGAGGAGAGCCTGCCATGAACACGTCGCAGCATGCCTTTGCGGCTGAACACTACGGGTCCCGTGCACGCGACTACGTCACCAGCGCGGTTCACAGCACCGGCGCCGATCTGGACCAGATTGAAGCCGAAGTCCGGGGGCAGGACGCGGCCCGTGTGCTGGACCTGGGCTGCGGCGGCGGTCACGTCAGCTATCGCGCCGCACCGCACGTCGCCGAGGTCGTCGCCTGCGACGTCACCGCCGGCATGCTGGATGCGGTTGCGGCCACTGCGGCCGAACGCGGCCTGGCCAACATCGCGGTGCAGCAGGCTCCGGCCGAGGCGCTGCCGTTCCCGGACGCATCGTTCGATGTGGTGCTGTGCCGCTTCACCGCGCATCACTGGCACGATCTGGAGGCCGGTCTGCGCCAGGCGCGGCGGGTGCTGAAGCCGGGTCACCGCGCCCTGTTCATCGACACGGTGGCACCGGCCGACCCGGTGCTGGACACGCATCTGCAGGCGGTGGAACTGCTGCGCGACGCCTCGCACGTGCGGAACTACAGCGTGGCGGAGTGGGTGGCGGCGCTGGCCCGATCCGGCCTGGTGCTGGAGGGACTCACGACCCGCCGGCTGCGCATGGATTTCCCGGTCTGGATCGCCCGCACCCGCGCCCCGGCCGAGCACGCCGCGGCGATCCGGTCGCTGCAGAACGGGGCATCGGCGCTGGTGCGGGACCATTTCGCCATTGCGGCGGATGGCGGTTTCGACATCGACACGGTAACGTTCGCGGTGCGGGGGGCTGCAATCCCGCACTGATCCCGTGACGGTGGTCGCCGGTCCCGTGACGGTGGTGGCCGGTCCCGTGACGGTGGGCGCCGGTCCCGTGACGGTGGGCGCCGGCAGACCGAACCATCGGCAAGGTCGTTGATGGCCGGCCTTCGCCCGTCACGACGCGGTACGGTCTGCCGCGTCGGTCCCGACCGCGGTCGAAGCGCGATTGCATGACACGCCACTTCGCCGGCGATAACGATGTGGGCACCGCCGTTGGACACTACCGGATGCAGACCTGCGGGTACCGATCGGGGGTGGGCCCGGCCATGACTGCGCCAGGGGCGGGCCCGGCCGTGACTGCGCCGGGGGTGAGCCCGGCCATGACTGCGCCGGGGGCGGGCCCGGCCGTGACTCCGTCGGAGGTGGGATCGCAGCGTCCTGACCCGGACCGCCGCCGCCCCTACCAGCCCAGGAACAGACCGATATCGCCCGGCTTGCCGCCGGGAAAGTCCACGACGCGGGCAGACAGCGTGAAGCCGCGCGACTTCAGGTCGCGTTCCCAGCGCAGATACATCTCGGCCGGCTCGCCGCGCAGCGAAGCCGGCCAGTCCGCCTGCGCCACGTTGATCGCGCGGCCGCCATCGATGCACAACTGGCTGGGGAACTGCAGCAGCAGCGCCTCCTTCTGCCCCGCCTCCGCCGCTTCGCGCGCCCGGTGCAGCAACTGCCGCCAGGCGGGATCGGACACGTGCTGGTCGATCAGGTCCTTCGCCCGCTGGCGCCGCTGCTTCGCGGCAACCTGGCGCGCCTCGTCGCGGTGATGCGCCTCGTCATGCTGGTGGTCCTCCACCAGGTGACGGAAATCGTCAGCACCGAGCTTCGTCTCGTCCACCGGCGCCCTGGTTTTCGTCTCCGCCTCCGGCGGCTGATGCACCGGCACCGCTTCCCAGTCCGGCCGGTGGTATTCACCGAACAGGCTGAGCAGGAAGCCCCGCTTCTTCGGATGCTCCGGTGCGGCCCCCTGCGCCGGGGTGGTCGCCACCGCGTGCAGCAGGTCGGCGCGGCTGACGATCCCCACCAGCTTGCCCTCGCGCAGCACCGGCACGCGCTTGATGTGGTAGGACGCCAGCAGCCGGGCGATTTCCCCGGCGTCGGTGTCCTCGGTGACTGCCACAAGCGGCGCGGCCATAACGTCGCGTGCCCTTCGGTCGGGCTCGGAGAGCCGTCCCTGGAAATCGTCCAGCTTCTGCGTGCCGGTGAGCAGCGCCAGCCACCAGTCGCTGCGGGCGATCCGCTCACGCTCGCCACGGCCGATCAGGTCGCCTTCACTGACCATGCCGATCGGGACGCCGTCCGCCCCCACCACCGGGACGGCGCTGATCCCGTGCTCGAGCAGCAGTTGGGCGATCTTCCGCGTGGGTTCGTCGGGGGCGACTGATATCACCTTGGTGGTCATCAGGTCGCGAGCCTGCATCGTCCCATGTCTCCATAGAGGCAGCAACAAAACGGCCCCGGACCGGCGCCGGTGCCCGGCCGGGATGCTGCGGTGCAATTTCCACTACGCGGCGCCCGGACGCCTTGACCTGGGTCAACCTCTGCCCGACCGAACGTTCGGCTGCGCCGCCGGGTGCCCGGGGCCGGCCTGGGTGCGGCAAGGTGTGATGCCGGAGGCGCCGGCGGAGAGATCGACGCGCGAGACGCCCCGCCAGCCGCGAGACGGCCGGCCAGGTCCTTCCCGGCGAAGGCCGGTCATCCCCTCTTCGTGCCGGCCGCCGCCTGAAGGCACAGGTGGCCGGTTTTCGCCGGCAGCATCGGCTTTCGCCGGACAGCACGGGGTACGTGGCGCCGCGGAAGGTATGTGTGCCGCGCGCGGCTGGCGGTGCAGCCGCGCCCCGGTCACGCCAACCGCGCCGGTATCAGACCGCCGGCGGTGGCGGCGGCCACAGCGCCTTCTGCAGTACCGCAGCCATCGCGTCGATCGCCACGTCGGACGCGCGGATGATGCGTCCCATGCTGATGAACCCGTGCGTCTGGTCGGAGAAGTGCATGTGCGCCACACGCACGCCCTCGCGCTCCAGCCGACGGGCATAGGCGATGCCTTCGTCGCACAGCGGGTCATAGGCGCAGGTCAGCACCAGCGCCTGCGCGGTGCCCGACAGGTCCGCGGCCCGCAACGGGGAGGCGCGCCAGTCGCGCGCGTCGTCGCCGCCGCGCATGTAGTGGTCGATGAACCAGCGCATGGTGCCGGTGGTCAGCGGCACGCCCTCGGTGACGGTCTGCGCCGACACGCTGGTCATCATCATGTCGGTCGCCGGGTAGATCAGCATCTGGAAGGCCAGCGGCGGCAGGGTGCCGTCGCGCGCCATCAGCGCCATCACCGCGGCCAGGTTGCCGCCGGCGGAATCACCGCCCACGGCGACACGGGCGGGATCGATCCCCAGCTCCGCCGCCTGGGCGATCGCCCACTGCGTGGCGGCGGCGCAGTCGTCCACCGCGGCGGGGAACTTGTGCTCCGGCGCCATGCGATAATCCACCGACACCACGCGGCAGCGCGCGGCATTGGCGAAGCGGCGGCACACGGCGTCATGCGATTCGAGGTCGCCCAGCAGCCAGCCGCCGCCGTGGTAGTAGATCAGGACAGGCAGCACGTCGGAGGCGGCGGTGTCCCTGGGGCGGTACAGCCGCACCGGAATGTCGCCGTGCGGGCCGGGGGCGGTGGCGTCGCGGGATTCGGCGACCGGCTCCAGCTCCGGCTGCAGGATCTTGCGGCTGTTGCTGTAGGCCTCGCGGGCTTCCGCCGGGGAAAGCTGTTCAAACGGCGGGCGCCCGGCGGCGCGCATCATGTCGAGCACCAACTGGGCGTCGGGATCGAGCGGCATGGGGGTCCTTTCGGGCGAAGGGGACAGGGGATGAGCGGATGGTTCCAGGACGCCCCTCGCCTCGCGGGACGGGGAGTCCCGGAAGGTGGCCGCCTATTCCGTGAACTTGAGGATCGCGGCGGCGACCTCGGCGGGCTTGTCCATCTCCGCCAGGTGGCCGGCGCCGGCGATGGTCCGGGTCTCGGCCTTGCCGCTGATGCCCTTGGCGAACTGCGCGGCATAGGCGGGCGGCATGACACGGTCCTGGTCGCCCCACAGCAGCAGCGTCGGCGCCTGGATCAGCCGCAGCCGCTTCTCCAGCTTGGTGTTGCCCAGCGGCCAGAAGATGCGGGCGGCGGCCTCGGCGGCACGCACCTGCTCGATCGGCCACTCGATGGAGTTGGCGCCCTCCGGCGCGGTCTTCAGCGCGGTCCAGATCGCCGGGTCGGCACACATCAGGCCCGGCACCGCATCGGCGCGCTGGGCCCAGGGGTCGGTGGGCGGATTCGCTTCGTCATACAGCCCCCACGGCGCGATCAGCGCCAGGCGCCGCACCGAGGTCGGCCACAGCGCCGCCATCTCCGCGGCCAGCGACCCGCCGACCGAACTGCCGGCCAGGTCGGCGCCGTCCAGCCCCGCCTTGCCCAGCAGGTCCCGCACCGCCAGCAGCCAGTCCAGGTGGGTGTCCAGCACGGTGTGGCCGCGGTCGCCGCCGGGGAAGCCGGGGACGGACGGCACGATGACGGTGCGTGACTTCGCGAGTTCGTCCAGGAACGGCACCCAGCGCGGCAGGCCGCCAAATCCGGCGAGGAAGCCAAGCTTCGGGCCGCTGCCCTTGCGCCAGACGCGGGAGGAAAATCCGTTGACATCGACGGTCAACGTCTCGGGTTCACTCACGGCAATGCTCCGGTTGTGAAGACACGCCCCTCCCCTTGCGGGAGGCGGTTGGGGGAAGGCGGCGTGCGACCCGTCCGGGTACCGGGACTGAACCTGCGCCCCCTTCCCCCGATCCCCCTCCCACACGGGAAGGGGCGTTGTCGGTTCGTTAGGCAGCTACTCCGCGGCCATCTTCGGCATGAAGGCGGGGACCTCGGCGCGGAGGTTCTGCGCCAGCGGCTGCGGCCACCAGCGGTCCTCCCACTCCGAGAACTGCCCCTTCAGCTTCGGCATCACCTGCTCGGCGAACAGTTTGGTATTGTAACGAGTCAGCTCCTTGCTCATGTTGCCGAACTGCAGCAGCAGCATCAGGTGGCCGACATTCAGGTTCACCGCCACTTCGCGCAGTTGTTCCGCGACCTCGTCCGGCGAGCCGATGATCACGTAGCCACGGTCCACGATCGCATCCATCTCGCGCGCCACCGAAGCGAAGCGCTCGCCGGTGGACTTGCCGCGCACGTTGGAATCGGCGGCCTGCTTCACCTGGCTTTCGATGCCGGCGCGCTGGCTGCCCTCGCTGGTGTAGCCCGGCGGCGTCGCCCAGCGCGGATCGACGTGCAGGCAGCGGCCGTAGAAATACTCGGCCGCCTCGGCATACAGGTCCATGGCGTGCTGGCGGGATTCGCCGACGCCGACGAACTGCAGGAAGCCGGCGCGGTACGGGTTCCGGTCCTTGCCCAGCCGCTCCATTTCCTTCCAGAAGCCGGACATCGTCGGCCTGGCCGGCCTTGTAGCCGTAGTAGGACAGGTAGCAGTACACGTAGTCCATCTCGGCGCACCAGTGCCACGTCTCCACCGAGCCGCCGCCGGGGATCCAGATCGGCGGATGCGGGGTCTGCACCGGGCGCGGCCAGATGTTGACGTAGCGCTGCTGGTTGAAGCGGCCGTTGAAGGCGAAGGTGTCCTTCTCCTTCCAGGCGCGCACCACCAGGTCGTGCGCCTCCAGGTAGCGCTGGCGGAGCTGGCTGGGATTGGTGCCGTAGGCGTAGCAGGTGTCCATCGGCGTGCCGACCGGGAAGCCGGCGATCAGCCGGCCGCCGGAAATGCAGTCGATCATGGAGAACTCTTCCGCCACGCGGGTGGGCGGATTGTACAGCGCCAGCGAGTTGCCCATCACGCACAGCGCCGTGTCGCGCGTGCGACGCGCCAGCGACGAGGCGATCAGGTTGGGCGACGGCATCAGGCCGTAGCCGTTGGAATGATGCTCGTTGACGCAGATCGCGTCGAAGCCGCACTCGGCGGCGTATTCGAGCTCATCCATGAAGTCGTTGTACATGTGATGGGCACGCTTCGGGTCGAACAGCGTGGAGTGGATATCGACCCAGACCGACGGATTCTTGTCGCGGAAATCGTCCGGCAGTTCCGTGTAGGGCATCAAATGGAACCACATCAGCTTCATCGGCGTCCTCCGGTTCGGCGCTGCGTTGCCTGCACACGAGCGTCGCACGCCGCGCGAACCAGGCGGCGGGCGGGCACATACCGGCGAGTATCACGACGGCCCGATTGGTAGTCAATCGCGTTGGCCGGCGGCGGGGCGATCCGTCCGGGCGGGCGGAAAGCGGGTGGAATATTTTTCTCTGATAGTGCTATCCTGGCGCGCGTAGGGCAATTTCCTGCTGACATCTTGGCACATTGAAGAAGGACCTGCCGCATGGCCGCCGACAAAGCGATGGACCGGCTCGATCGCGAGATCCTGCGGCTGATCAGCAATGACGCGTCGCTGTCGCTGGCGCAGATCGCCGAACGGGTCGGGCTGACGCCGACGCCGTGCTGGAAGCGGATCCGCCGGATGGAGGAAGCCGGCATCATCCTGCGCCGCGTCACGCTGCTGGACCCGGTGAAGGTGGGGCTGCCGGTATCCGTGTTCGTGGAGGTGGAGACAGCGGATCACTCCGCCGACTGGCTGCGGCGCTTCGCCGAGGTGGTGGCGACGCTGCCGGAAATCGTCGATGCCTGGCGGATGAGCGGGGATGTGGACTACCTGCTGCATGTCGTGGTGGCGGACATCGCCGCCTACGACGACTTCTACCGCCGGCTGATCGGCTCGGTGCCGCTGCGCAATGTGACCAGCCGGTTCAGCATGGAACGGCTGAAGGCGGCGCCGCTGCCGGTGTGAGGGGGCGGTGGGACGGGGCCCGACTGGTGGAAACTGGTAGGGTGCCCGCATTGTCGTGGTCCGCTCAAGGGGACTCCAGTCCCGCCTCGGTCATTGCGCGGGAACTCCGCCGGCAGACGGTGCGGCACCGCCCTTCCGCGTCATGGCCGGGCTTGACCCGGCCATCTACCCAAGTCAAGGCGTGTGCCCGTGCAGTCCGGCCCGATCGTTACGGGGTAGATGGCCGGGTCAGGCCCGGCCATGACTGCAATTTTTGAGGTCTGCTCACCTTATTTATTTGCTGCTATCGACGCCCGCTCGCCTGTCTTACCGGATCTACTGAGGCCCGCTGGCCTGCCTCACCGGATCTACCGAATCCCGCGCGCCTGCCTTCACGCGCATAGGCCCCCGCGCGCCGCGACGTAAATACGCTTCGTTGGCGCGAGCGAGCGGTCAGCCCCGGAACACTAGCCCTGCGCGGGTTTCAGCGTGGCCGCCAGCTTGCCGACGTCCAGCACCAGGTCGGTCGGACCACTGCCGGCGACCGGGGCCATCGCGCGCCACTGCGCATGGTCGATGTCGCGGTACAGCACGACGACACCCACGGCCTGCACGCCGGGCTTGAGCTGGATCGTCTTGGTCACCGTCTGCCCGGGGGCGACCACCGCCTGCTCCGACCCGGCGTCGTCCTGGCCGAGTGTCGCCTGTTCGCGCTCGGTCAGCGCGGTCCAGTCGCTGCGCTCGAACTTGCCGGTGGCGGTCAGTTGGTAGATGCGCACTGCGACGGGGGCGGGATGGCCGGCCGCATCCGGGTTCTGCTGGGGGCTGCCGACGATCTTCAGGGACAGCACGGCCGGCGGCTTGGGCGCCGGGGCGCAACGCGCGAGGACCAGGGCGGCGGGCAGCAGCAGCAGCGATCGACGGTGGGTCATCGTCTCTCCTTCGCGGATACGTCTTGCATCGCCTGCTCATAGGCACGGGCGAAGGCCTTGCCGAACACGCTGTCGAAATCGTCCGACAGTGCCTGAACCGTGCGGGCGTGCAGCGCTTCATAGGCGTCCCAGGCGCGCGCCTTGCGATGCGCCGGCAGCAGCGACAGCCCGCCGCCCTGTTCGGCCTGGACCCGCAGCTTCGCCGGGTCCAGCCCGTCCATCAGCGCGCGCACCGCGGATTGCATCGCCGCCATCGACGCCAGCTCATGCAGCTTGATGTCCTTCAGCGCATCGGCCACCGCCGCGCCGGGGGTCATGTCGGTGCGGCGACCCACGCCCAGCAGCGCCGCCAGTGCGTCATCGTCGTCGGCGGAGAACTTCAGCGGGTTGTTGCCGCGCGCCTGGATCATGGTCTGCTCGATGCGGAACTCGCTCTTCACCGAGGCACGGGCGATCAGCACCGCACGCAGGCCGGAGACCAGGGCGCGGAACGCCTGGCCCAGCGCGCGCATGGTGGCGGCCGGATCGGCCGGACGCGCATCGGCCAGGCCGACGCCATCGAGGAAGGCGGCGAGCAAGGCGGCCTCGTCGGCCCCGACCTCAGGCGCGGCGGCTCGCCGTTGTGGCGGGGCGGGCCGCGCCGGTGGCGCCCCCTGGGGTTCGGTGAACCGCTGGGCGGGCTGGGCCGGGGGTGCCGGCGGCGGCGGCGCCGGCTCCGACGCCAGGTCGAAGGGCTCGTCGAACGGGTTACCCGGCGCGGAAGACGGGGCCGCGACGTACGGTGCTGCCAGTGGCGGCGCGGGCTGGTGTGGCGCGGGCTGTTGGCGCGGGCTGTTGCGGCGCGGGCTGTTGTGGCGCGGGCTGTTGTGGCGCGGGCTGTTGCGGTGGAGGCGGCTGCGGCGGGGCGTCCAATGGCGGCGCAGCCTGCGCCCATGACGGCGCGTCCACCGGCGACGGCGCGTCCACCGGCGACGGCGCGGCCGGTGGTGGCGGCGTGGCGGGCCGCGGTGCCGGCTGCGGTGCGGGCCGGGGTGGCGCCGCCCTGGCCTCGGGCGGCGCCGGCGGCAGGGACGGGTTCGCTGGGGACGGGTTCGGCGGGGCAATGCCCTCCAGCAGGTCCTTGTCCCAGTCGTCCGGCAGCAGATCGTCCCCCGGCAGCGCGCCGCCGGTGTGCAGCGGCATCTCGCTGCTGACCCCGGGCGGGCGGAAGGCGTCCTCCCCCAGCGGCGAGTGGTCCGACTGGGTGCCGTGGAACGGCTCCTCACCCGGATCGGGTGCGAGCGGGTCGAAATCCGCCGGCAACTGCGCCCCACCCGGCAGCGGCGCCGCGGGATAGGCCGGGTCGCCGAACGGCGTGGGCGGCGGAGGCGGCGGGGCGAACGGATCGCCGCCGAACGGGTCGGCGAACGGGCTGGGCGTGGCACCTGGACTGCCGGTGAAGCCATAGCCGCCGTTGCCGGCAGGCTGCACCTGCTCCTCGGCCAGCCGCACCTCGATCTCGTAGGCGCCCAGCTTCAGGCGGTCGCCGTCCCGCAGCGTGCGCACCTGGCCGCGGCCGATCGGATCGACATCGGCGTTGATCGAGGTGCCGTTGGTGGAGGTATCGGCGATCTGCCAGGCACCGGCGCGGTAGGCCACGGCGAAATGATGCTTGGACAGCAGCCGTTCCGGGTCGGGCAGGACCCAGTCCACGCCGGGGCCGCGGCCGACGGTGAACTCGCCGCCCGAGATGGTGCGGGTCTCCGGCGCCACTGAGTTGGGGCAGCGCAGGTACGGTCAGTGTCAGTGGCATGCGGGCAGCCTGTCAGTCGGGCCAGCAGAGTAACAAGACGCGTGCGGCGTGAAAACTCAGGCTTCCTCAGGCGGTAGCCGGCCTGGGCCGCCCGCGGCGATATTACGCGCACTTTCCAGGAAACGCTTCAACCGCGCGGGCTGGCGGGTAGGGTCGCCGCGGGCGGCGGCGAGGGCCACGGCGCCGGCCACGGCGGTGCCGGCCAGATGCGGCCCGGGCGGCACCGCGGGCTGGCCCTCCGGCGCCATGGAGTTGCCGGACCAGAAGGCGGCGACCGCGGCCCAGGCCTCGGGCGTGGCGAAGCCGCCGGATTCCGCCTGCTGCATGGCACCGCGGCGCAGCGCATCCGTCTGCTGGCGGACCCAGTGTTCGGCGGTTTCGCGCGCCTGCCGGTCGGCGTCCGGCAGATCGGCCGGCGCCGTGTGGGCGGCGCACATGCAGGCCCACCAGACGGCCTCCCGCCGGGGCAGCGCATGGGCGGCCAGGCGCGAGGCTTCCAATGCAAAGCCGGCCTCCTCCAGCCGGACCAGCGCCTCCGGCACGTCGGTGACGTCCTGCACGGCGATGGCGGCATCGGCGCCGAGCGCGAGGCGCGGCAGCAGTTCGGCGAGCGGGCCCTGGGCGAGTTTGACCAATGATTGCGACATGTCAGTTCAGCATCATGATGCCGCCCTTCAGGGTCAACATCCCATCGCCCTTCACGGTGGTCATCGGCGCCTGGACGGTGGTCATGGTCTGGCCCTTCACCGTGACCATCATGCCGTTCACCGTCACGCCGGTCTGGTCGATCTTCACGGAATTTCCGCCGACCTTCAGTTCGATGCTCTGCATCGCTTCGATGGTGACCTTCCCCAGGCTGGCCTTGACCGAATAGTCGCCCATGCTGAGCTTGAGCGCCGCGTTGCCCATGCCGAGCTTGGTGGTCTGGTTGCCCTGGGAGATCTCGGTGGTCTGGTTGCCCTGGGAGACCTTGAACGTATCGTTGCCCCGGCCGACGGTGACCGAGCGGTTGCCGTCGGTCACGGTCATGTCGTGGTTCTGCTTGACCTTGATGGTCTGGTTGTTCTGGATATCGACGGTCTCGTCTTTCTTCACCGTCACCATGCGGCAGTTGTCCACCTTCAGCGTCTGGTCGTTTTCGACCTCGGTGGTGTAGTCCTTTTCGGCATGGAAATAGACGAGTTCACTGCCCTTGGTGTCGTCGATGGTGAATTCGCTGAAATTGCTGCCCTGGCTGCCCTTGGGGACGGACCGTGTGCGGAAGCCCAGCTTGTTCTTCTCGGACTTGGCATAGATCGGGGTGTCGCGGCCGTTGTAGAGGCCGCCGATGACGATGGGGCGGTCGGGGTCGCCATCGACGAAGGCGACCGCCACTTCGGTGCCGACGCGCGGGATGAACTGCCCGCCCCAGCCCTTGCCGGCCCAGGGCTGCACCACGCGGGCCCAGACGGCGTCGCCGCCGGTGGCCTCGCCGCGGTGGTCCCAGTAGAAGCGGACCTTCACCCGGCCCAGGTCGTCGGTGTGGATTTCCTCGCCGGACTGGGACTTGATCTCGGCGTTGGTGCCGTGCTGGGGGCCCAGCACCAGGGCGGTGTGGACGCCCTCCATGCGCGGGCGGGGGGTCTCCAGCGGCTGGCGCCAGGTGACGGTGGCGGGGAAGCAGGTGAACCGGTTGGTGTAGGACGCGGTGCCGTTCTGACTGAGCCAGGTGTCGTCGCTGGCGTGATGGGCTGCGCTGCGCACCACATAGGACGCGTCGTACGGGCTGGCCGGCCTGCTTTCCAGCTTGAACTTGCCGCCGGGAACGATGCCGCCGAACTGCGTGGCGCCGTCATACAACGCCGCCAGGGCTTCGGCGGCCTCCATCTCCCACTTCGTGCGGTTGGTGACCGTCCCGTTGTCGAAGGTGAGCGCGTGCCAGCGGAAATGATCGCGTGTGGCGCCGCCGCCGGTCGCCAGGGTGGTGGGCTGCTCGTTCTGCAGCAGGGTGTCGGGCTTGCTCGGGTCGTAGTCCTTGAACTTCATCTTGCCGCGCACGGTCGTCGCGGCGTGATCGAAGTCCTGCACACGCATGCCCTCGGTATCACCGCCGCGGATATGCAGTGTCGCGCCGGCGATATCCGTGAACGCACCGTTCTGGTTGGCGATGACCAGCGTGTGCTTGGAGGCTTCGTGCTGGAAGAAATAGAACCAGCCTTCCTCCTCCATCAGGCGGGTGGCGAAATGCAGGTCGCTTTCGTTGAACTGCACCGTGTAGTCGCGCTGCGACGATGACGGCGGGCCGGAGACGTCGGTCAGACCGGCGTCCTGGAACATCGCCTGGATGATGTCGCCGGCCGACATCTTCTGATAGACGCGGCAATCGACCGTCTGCTGCAGGAACCACAGCCGCGGCACCAGCACCAGCCGGTACAACTGGTATTCGTCCCCGCCCGCGGTGCCGCGCACGGCGCCTTCCGCGGTGACGCTGCGCACGATGCCGTGGAAATAACGCACCGGCGTGCCGGAGGATTGCAGGGTGACGCAGGCCGCCTGGTTGAGCAGTTGATCGGGGTCGATGACGCCGGACTGGCACACCGCCTGCACGGTGAAGTGGAAGGGCTGGCTGATCGCCTCCTGCGCCGAGAGCGCGATCGGAACCAGCGCGTCCGCGCCGAGCGGCGAGGTCATGGTCAGCATGGCGCTGTCGCGGGTCCAGGCTGGCATGGTCAGACTGCTTTCCGGATATGATCGTTGGTGGCCACGATGCCGCCTGCCTCCTCAGGTTCGCCGTCGTTCCAGCTCATTCTGGCGGTAGCATAACGGCGAGGTCGATGCGATAGGACGATGCGATCCGGAGCGGACGATTTCTGCCTGCCAAACTTCGCGATGCATGTCGCGGGCCGTTGGCGCAGCCGGTTCAGCCGATCTTTCCGCCGGCCAGGCCATGCTCATAGCGTTCGCGCACCCGCGCGGCTGCCTCCCCCACCGTGATGGCGCCATCGCCGTTGCTGTCCAGCCCCTTGTTCTGGTCGTAGGCCGTCGTGCCCCGACGGAACAGCACGTGCGACGCCCCCGTGCCGATCGCCGCGGGGTAGAGGATCGCCATGTACACGTCCTCCAGCGTGTGCAGGCGGGCGCGATGCGGCAGGAAGTACTCGCGCACGTATTCCAGTTGCCGGGTCGCAGTCATTGCCGCCAGGCTCTCGGTCGTGGTGCCCAGGTCCTTTGCGGTTGACGGCATGAACTGGATCAGCCCGACCGCGCCGCTGCCGGCGGCGTTCTTCACCGACGGGCTGAAGCTGCCGCCGCTCTCGAACGCCATGGCGGCCATCAGGAAATCCACGCTGACCTCCAGCTCCAGGGCGATGCCGATGACCCGGTTCTTGAATGTCACGTCCACCGCCTTGCCCCAGGCGATGCGGTCGCCGGCGCCGCCGTTCAGCGCCAGCAGCTCAGGGCTTGTCGGGCGGATCACCGGTTCCGCGCATTCCAGCATGTGGGCGCCGATGAAGGCGTTGATCGCCCGAATGGTATGCGGCCCGCACACGCCATCGACGCTCAGCAGCGCCGCGGTGTGTGGCTGGAAGCGGTTGAGCAGCATCTGCACCGCGCGCACGTCGTCCGGCAAATTCGTGGCCCCCTGCCCGACCGGGGCGGCAATCTGAGCCATCGGCACCTCCTACTGGGCGGTATTGCAATGCGATTCCTGGCGGAAGAACGGGCCGGTTCCGGCCAGGCCATCCGGATGCAGCGCATGCCAGGTGGTGCGCAGCGCCGGCTGGGTGCCGTGCGGCGCACGGTCCAGTGTGAACAGTACTTCGCCGGGCCGATACACCTGCACGCCATACGCATTGGTCACCGCGCCGTTGGCGTAGGAGCGGAAGGCGACCGTCAGCGTGTGCGGGCCGCCATCCGCGGCGCAGCGCAGGGTCTCGTCCTGCTGAAAGCCTTCCAGGCGCAGCGTGCAGCCGGCCGGGTGACCGGCGGGGCGCACGGACAGGGTGTAATGGTACGTGATAGGTGAGCCACCGGCGGTATGGCCGGTGGCCCCGTCGAACAGGTAGGTGCCGCACCAGCCACCCGCGTCGGCCGCACGGGTCGGCGCAGCGGGGTCGCTGCATCCGACCGGCAACAGGACCAGCATGGCCAGGACACGCGCAACCACGGCCGCCCGGCGCTGCCCGGTCATTCCGCGATACCCTCTCGACCAGATGGACGGGGAAGCGACGCGCGGGCGCGCGCGTTGCCCGTCCCGTGCAAAAGCTTGCATCCCGGCGCTGCGCCAGGGCTCCCACCGGGCGATCGCCCCGGGTCGTGTGCGTCCATGTCTGCGGCGTCTCCCACTCCCGAACCCGCGCGTGCCCGCCTCGGCGATGCCGAGCGACAACCGCCGGCGGAACATACCATGCCGTGGCGCGCCCTCGGTTCGCGCCGAGGTCCGGCCCAGCGACAGGCTCCGGCCTGCCGCCCAACAATTTACCGCAGGTATTGTCGAGAAGTCATGGATGGTGGGCCTGCGCCGGCCATCCATGACGCTGAACGCATTGCAGGTTCAGCCGCGCCGACGCAATGCCTGTTGAGCACGGCGGCACGAATTGACCTGGCAGCCCCTCGCTGCCGCCCCCTCACCCGAACCGGTCACCCACCAGCCCCCGCTCATACTGCCGCCGCACCCGTTCGGCGGCCTCCCCCACCGTGACGGCACCGTCGCCGTTGCTGTCCAGCCCGGCATTCTGCGTGTAGGCGGTGGTCCCCCGCGAGAACAGCACATGCGATGCGCCCTTGCCGATCGCCGCGGGATACAGGATCGCCATATAGACGTCCTCCAGCGTGTGCAGGCGCCGGCGCTGCGGCAGGAAATACTTGCGTACGTAATCAAGCTGCGCCGTCGCCGTCATCGCCGCCAGGGCATCCGACGTGGTGCCCAGGTTCCGCGCGGTGGAGGGCATGAACTGAATCAGCCCGACCGCACCACTGCCGGCGGCGTTCCTGATCGACGGGCTGAAGGTGCCGCCGCTCTCGAACGCCATGGCCGCCATCAGGAAGTCCACGCTGACCTCCAGTTCCAGGGCGATCGCGATCACCCGTGCCTTGAAGGCCGCGTCCACCACCCCGCCCCAGGCGACGCGGTCGCCGGCGCCACCGTTCAGCGCCGTCAGTTCGGCGCTGCGCGGGCGAATCACCGGTGCCGCGCTTTCCCGCATGTGTTCGGCGATGAACGTGGCGATCGCCTGGTTGGTGAGCCGCCCGCACAGTCCATCGACGCTCAACAGCGGCGCGCTGTGCGACTGGAAGCGGTTGAGCAGCATCTGCACGGCACGCACGTCTTCCGGAAGGTTGTCGGCACCCTGCCCGACCGAAGCGGTTATCTGCGCCATGGGTTCCTCCTAGGGAACGTGATTGCAACGAGCCGTCTGGAGAAAGAACTGGCCGGTTCCGGCCAGGCCGTCGGGATGCAGCGCAGCCCAGGTGGTGCGCAGCGATGAGTGCGTGCCGTTCGCCGCGCGTTCCAGCGCGAACAGGTCATCGCCCGGCTGGTACACCTGCACGCCATACGCATTGGTCACGCCGCCATGCGCATAGGAGACAAAGGCAATCCGCAGGCTGTGTGCATCGCCGGCCGCGACGCAGCGCAGGGACTCGTCCTGCTGGAAGCCTTCCAGGCGAAGCCGGCAGCCGGTGACGTCTTCCAGCGCGCGCACGACAAGAGTGTAGCGGTAGGTGATCGGGGAGCCGCCGGCGGTGTGGCCCGCGGCGCCATCGAAGGCATAGGTCCCGCACCAGGCGCCTGCAGCGGCCGCCCGGGCCGGCACGCCAAGCTGGGCGCAGGCCAGGACAAGCAGGCCCAGCACGGCCGCCTTCCGCACGGCAGCGGCCGACAGGGGCTGCGCGTTCATGCCCGGTGCACCGTACCGGCCAGCCCGTCGATTTGCCTCTTCCCCCGGCATTCCGCCACGTCTCCGCTCTTTCGCAGGCACGCGCCCTGATGGTCGGCTTCGGGCTCAGTGCCTTGGTGGACCTGCAAGCCATGCGTTCGTCGCCACGAAACCCGAAGCCTGTCAGCGCAAGTCGCTGCCTGATGCTTGCCGCGGATAGTCCTGACAGTCGCCCGGCGCCGCGATGAACTCGTTCACAGCATCACCGTGCCGCCATCCACGGCGATCGTCTGTCCGGTCACGAACCGGCTGGCATCGGAGACCAGCCAGGCCACCGTGCCGGTCAGGTCCCCCGGCTCCAGCGTGCGCTGAATTCGACTGGCTGGCGCGGATCACCTCCAGCCCGCGCTCCAGCTTGTCGCCGAAGAACTCCGCCGTCCCCTCGGTCATCACCGCGCTCGGCGCCAGCGCGTTCACGCGGATATTATCGCGCCCCAGTTCCCGCGCCAGCCCGCGGGTCAGCCCGATCACGGCCGCCTTGGACGTGGTGTAGTGCAGCGCGAAGGGCATGCCATAGGTCGCCGCCAGCGAGGCGACGTTCACGATCGACCCGCCGCCCGATTGCCGCATCGCCGGCACCACCGCCTTGCAGCAGTTCCAGATTCCCTTGACGTTCACCGCCATCGCGGCATCCCAGTCGGCCTCGGCGATGGTGTTGAACCGCCCGCCACGCAGCGATCCGTACAGGGCGGCGTTGTTGATCAGCCCATCGATCCGCCCGAACGCCTCCATCGCCAGTTCCGCCATCGCATCGGCCGAGGCGATATCGGCAACATCCAGCGACACGGCGAGCGCGCCATTGCCCGCCGCCTCGGCCGCGGCGGCACAGTCGGCGATATCGCCCGCCACCACCCGCGCACCCGCTTCACCCAGGCTGCGCGCGTACTCCAGACCCAGCCCCCTTGCCGCGCCCGTGATCAAAATCACCTTGCCGTCGAGCGACATCGCCGTCTCCTCCTGCATCACACGCTGCACCGGTACGATGCGGCGCGCCGCAGGGTGGCGCAATCCTCTCAGGACTTCGCATCACGGAACGTTCCTATTAAAGATAGATATCAAATCATGCAGTGTTGCAGCATGCGTTATCAGCTCTGCGTGAGGAATCTCGCCAAGCAAAATGTGAGTTGCGCGCGACATTCCATCCTGCATGCCTGCTCCCATTTCTGTCGGTTAGCGACAGCCTCCGGAGACTGCATTGCCAGCGGCTCATCACGCACCTGCGCGCGGCACCGACGCGCGACCCCCCACCCAGAAACTTGCCAGCCTCCAGGCCTTGCGCGCGCTTGCGGCGTTCGGCGTGGTTGCGTGCCACCTGATTGGGTTCGAACGAAACTATGTCGCGGGCCCGGACGTCACGCCCGCGGCGTTCCAGTACGGCATGGTCGGCGTTGACCTGTATTTCGTGATCAGCGGTTTCATCATCACGCTGATGTGCAAGGGCCGCTTTCGCCGCCAGGGCGAGGCGCCACGCTTCCTGTGGCGCCGCTTCATCCGTGTCTATCCGATCTTCCTGATCTGGTGCCTGGCGGTGTTCGCGGTCTTCGTGCTGCACCCGGGCATGGTGAACAGCAGCCATGGCCGGCCGGATATCGTACGCTCATTCCTGTTGTTGCCGCAGCGGAACCTGCCGTTGCTGCTGGTTTCCTGGACGCTGGTTTTCGAAGCCTTCTTCTACGTATTGTTCGCTGGCGCACTGCGCTGGCTGCGGGAGGAAAACCTGCCGCGCTGCCTGCTCGGCTGGGCCGCGGTGGTTGTGGCCGGCAACCTGCTGCTGCAGCCGACGCGGATGCAGCCGTGGCTGCACCTGGTGTTTTCGCCACTGCAGGTGGAGTTCATGTTCGGCTGTGTGATCGCGCTGTATGTGGACCGGATCCGCCCGGCGGCGGCATGGGGCAGCGTGGCCGTGGGGCTGGCAGGGCTGGCGCTGGGCATGCTTGTGCTCAGCCGGCTTGCCGACCCGTATCCGCTGGGCTGGGGCCGGTCGCTGGTGTTCGGCACGGCATCCGGCCTGCTGCTGGCCGGCGTCGTGGCGCTGGAGCGGCACGGCCAGCAATGGTTCCCGCGCCCGCTGGTCGCGTTGGGTGACAGTTCCTATTCGCTGTACCTGTCGCATATCCCGGTGCTGGGCGCGGTCGGGCTGGTCTGGCGGCATTTTGCCGTCGCGGCGTCCTCGCCGCTGGCACACGTCGCCGTGCTGGTCATCACCTTTGCCCTTGCGGTATGCGGCGGGATCGTGAGCTATCTGATGCTCGAGGTGCCGATGCTGCAGGCGATGCGCCGCTGGAACGGCCCGACATTCGCCTTCACCAGCGCCCGGCGGGAAGTGCGCCAATGGCTCGGGTCGCGGTGAAACGACGCGGAACGAAACCGTTCGGCATGTGTCACAACAGCCCCTCCTGCCGGAAGCTCAGCCACCGCCCGGCGGCGACCACCACATGGTCGTGCAGGGTGATGCGCATCACCTCGGCCGCCGCCTGGATCTCCCGCGTCATGGCGATGTCCTCGCGGGAGGGGGTGGGATCGCCGCTGGGGTGGTTGTGCGCCAGGATCAGGGCGGAGGCGTGCAGTTCCAGCGCGCGCCGGACGATCTCCCGCGGATACACCGGCGTGTGGTTCACCGTGCCGCGGCCCTGCACCTCGTCGGCCAGCAGGCGGTTGCGGTTGTCCAGGAACAGGACGCGGACCTGCTCGATCTTCTCCAGTGCCATCGCCGCGGTCAGGTAGGCGATCAGCCGGTCCCACGATGTCAGCACCGGGCGCTCCGCCACGCCGGCGCGGGCCAGGCGCAGGGCCGCGGCCTGCACCGTTTTCAACGCGGCGGCACCGGTCTCGCCCAGGCCGTCCACCGCCAGCAGCTCCGGCACCGGCGCGGCGATGGCGGCGGCGAAGCTGCCGAACCGGTCCAGCAGGGCGCGGGCAAGCGGCTTGGTGTCGCGCCGGGGCAGCGCGAACAGCACGATCTCCAGCATTTCATAATCGGCCAGCGCGTCCGGCCCGGCGGTCAGCAGGCGCGCGCGCAACCGGGCCCGGTGGCCATCCGTGCCGGACGAAGGCGCTGGCGCCGCCGGTTGCAGCGGCGCCAGCAGATCGAGGCTTTCACCCAGCCCGGCAGATGGTCGTCGCGCCCGCTTCATGCGGACGCAGACTGCCACGGCCGGGTTAACGGATCGTGGCGATCCGGCCGGGTCTCAGCGGCCGGGGATCAGTGGCCGGCGGGCGGGTCGCAGGGCTCGGTGCCCATCTCGGCGGGCAGGGACACCTCCAGCAGTTCGAACGTGTCGGAGGTGCGGATCTCGTTGTGCGGCGTGTTGCCGGGGATCAGGATCGAATCCCCCGCCTCGATGCGGCACAGCGGCTCGCCGGCGAATTCCAGCTCGATCCAGCCGCTGAGCATATAGACCAGTTGCGCCTCGCACTTGTGCACGTGCCAGCCGGTGGGCTTGGACATGCCGGCCTCGGCCGATGTGACCTGGGCGCGCAGCTTGCCGCCGGTGGCACCGGTGGCGCCGAGGTCGCGGTACTTGAAGAAGGCGCGGCGGCCGGAGACGTAGTTCGCCTGGCTCTTCTTGGCGACGGTGGGGGTGGGCGACAGGGTCGCGGCATCACTCATGGGACGTCCTCCTTCCCGGGGTGGTTGGCGGTGAGCGTAGCGCATCCGGCGACGCGGGGGAATCGCACGGTGGCCGCGCCGTGGGACGGCGGGATCACGAACCGGGCTGCGGTTGAACCCCGTCCCGCCGCCCGGTAATCTCCCACGCTCGGTTTCCCACACAAGAGAACCTCCATGTCGCTCGACCCCGCGACGGTCCGTCGCATTGCCACGCTTGCCCGCATCCATGTGGAAGACAGCGAGATCCCCACGCTGCAGGCGGAGCTGAACGGCATCCTGGGCTGGATCGAGCAACTCAACGAAGTGAACATCGACGGGGTGGAGCCGCTGACCGGTGCCGCCCGCATGGCGCTGAAAATGCGCGAGGACGCGGTGACCGACGGCGGCTACCCCGACAAGGTGCTGGAAAACGCCCCCGAGCGCGCCGACGCCTATTTCACCGTGCCGAAGGTGGTGGAATGAGCCTCACCGACCTGACGATCGCGCAGGCCCGCGACGGACTGCGCGCGCGGAAGTTCACCGCGGAAGAGCTGACGCTGGCGCACCTGCACGCCATCGAGGCGCTGAACCCCCGCCTGAACGCCTATCTGACCGTCAGCCATGCCCAGGCGGTGGACCAGGCCCGCGCCGCCGACGCCGCCCTGGCGCGCGGCGAGGCCGGGCCGCTGACCGGCGTGCCGCTGGCGATCAAGGACCTGTTCTGCACCACCGGCGTGCGCACCACCGCGGGCAGCAAGATCCTGGGGCCGTTCGTGCCGCCCTATGAAAGCACCGTCACCGCCAACCTGCTGCGCGACGGCGCGGTGTTCCTGGGCAAGACCAACCTGGACGAGTTCGCCATGGGCTCGTCCAACATGACCTCGGCCTATGGTCCGGTGGAGAACCCGTGGAAGCGGCGGCAGGACGAGTCCGCGGTGCTGGTGCCGGGCGGGTCCTCCGGCGGGTCCGCAGCGGCCGTGTCGGCCCGGCTGGCGATGGGCGGCACCGGGACCGATACCGGCGGGTCGATCCGCCAGCCGGCGTCGTTCTGCGGCATCGTCGGGGTGAAGCCGACCTATGGGCGGTGCTCGCGCTGGGGCGTGGTGGCGTTCGCCTCCTCGCTGGACCATCCCGGGCCCTTCGCCCGCACGGTGCGCGATACCGCGATCCTGCTGCGATCCATGGCGGGGCACGACCCGAAGGATTTCCACCAGCGCCGACCTGCCGGTGCCGGACTATGAGGCGGCCTGCAGGCGCGGCGTGAAGGGGCTGCGCATCGGCGTGCCGCGGGAATACCGCCGCGACGACATGCCGGCCGAGATCGAGGCGCTGTGGCAGCAGGGCGTGGCCTGGCTGCGCGACGCCGGCGCCGAGGTGGTGGACGTGTCCCTGCCGCACACGAAATACGGCCTGCCCACCTACTACATCGTCGCCCCGGCCGAGGCTTCCTCCAACCTGGCGCGCTACGACGGCGTGCGCTTCGGCCTGCGCACCGACGGCGCCGACCTGCGCGACCTGTATGAGCGCACGCGCGCGGCCGGCTTCGGCGCCGAGGTGCGGCGGCGGGTGCTGATCGGCACCTATGTGCTGTCGGCCGGCTACTACGACGCCTATTACCTGCGGGCACAGAAGGTGCGGGCGCTGATCCTGCGCGACTTCACCGAGGCCTTCGCGCAGGTGGACGCGCTGCTGACCCCCACCGCGCCCTCGGCGGCCTTCGCCCAGGGCGAGAAGATGGACGATCCGGTGCAGATGTACCTGAACGACCTGTTCACCGTGCCGGCGGACCTGGCGGGCGTGCCGGGCATGTCGGTGCCGGGCGGGCTGGACGCGAACGGGCTGCCGCTGGGATTGCAGGTGATCACCAAGCCGTTCGACGAGGAGACGATGTTCGCGGTCGGCGCGGAACTGGAACGGGCGGCCGGGTTCGACGCACTGCCGGCGCTGCGGGCGGGGGCGTAGCGCCCGCGGGTCAGTACCCGGGCTATTTCCTAAACAGGCGCGGATCGAGCGTGACCGGCGTCTCGGGCCCGACCGAAATTCGTTCGGCATCCGGGTGATCCGGATTCACCACAACATTCGTGTCACGCCCGCCCGTAACGACCGACGGGACGATCAGGAGCGCAGACCGGCGCTGCTCAATCCACCTCCGGCCGAAGGCCTGGGCGATCGACGGATCGAGCGGATTGTCCCACCCGGTGTGCGAAGCAAAGTCGAAGGTTTCCCGCGAAACATCATCCGGCACGTCGGCTTCGACATGGCGCGCGGCACTGGGCGGCGCCGTTCGGTTCGCGTGAACAAGAACCTCAAGGAGACAAACGGCGAAGCTTGTGCCGGTGTAGATGGCGGGGAACCCCGGCGGGTTCCAGCGCTGGCCAAAGAGGCGCGCCCCCTCGCCGGACCAGACCGGATGCTTGCCGGTGACGATGCGCCAGAGACGGAACGGCATTCAATCAGAGAGCAAGGCCGTATTCGAGTGCATTGAGGATTTGCTCTGCCCGGCGCGCGCCCAGATCCGTCCGCGCCGCATCGATCGGGCTGCGCCCGTCAAGCAGGGGATGCGGCGCGGTCATGAATTCCCGTGCCTCGGCCGCGCTGCCGAGGGCACGACGGGCATGCACGAACAGCCTGGCGACGCGTTCCGTCCGCTCGCTTTCGAGTGGCGAAAGCTGCTGCACCCGGCGTTCGAGCGTGGTCTTGGGAACGATGATCCACTCCAACGAGGGAACGCTCGCCTTGTCGGTCCCGGCGATCTGCTCGGCCACATGGCGCAGGACACTCCGGGGCAGGCCCCGTTCCACGGCTTTTTCGATCAGCGTGGACGAGGGCGGCCGGACCGTCGCCCCCCGGCCCGGGGGACGCTTGCCGGCGCCGCTTCCGGACTGACCGGAACGATCAAACCTGCGGCTGGTCCTGCAATCCACGATCCGCACCGCGCCATGATCGACGTCGATAACGAAACCCGCGTTACGCGCGCCGGCGGCAGTCCTGGCGTGTGTGACCGGCTTCTTTGGCTGTGCTGTTGCCGCGGGACGGTCGCTACGGTCTTCGAGAAAGGCGATGCCCATCACCTCCGCAACTGCCTTGGCGTCGTAGTTCGTGAGCATTATGGGCGCTCCTGACCAACTGGATCAGAATGGCGCCCCAGGTGGGCGAATGCAAGAAGCGACCGGTTCCCTCACGTCATAGCCGCGTCCTTCACGTCACGACGGGGGTCCTTCATGTCACGACTGGGGTCCTCCATGTCACGACGGGAGTCCTTCGTGTCATGGCCGGGCCCGACCCGGCCATCTACCCCGCAACGATCGGGTCGGGATGCAACGGAACACGCCGGGACGGGGGTAGATGGCCGGCTCGAGGCCGGCCCTGACGCGGAGGAGCCAGGGCAACACGCCCGTCCGCAAAACTACTCCACCGCCGCCATCACGCCGTTCTGGAAGGTGGACGGCACGCCCTCGAACGCCGACTTCGCCCGCTTGCCCAGCCAGAACGCATAGTTCGGCGGCACCGCCGAGAAATCCGGATCGGCCCGCAGCTTCTGCGCCGCGTCCATCGCCCAGTTCGGGTTGTACAGCAGCTCCCGCGCCAGGGCGATCAGGTCCGCCCTGCCCCGCTGCAGGATCGCCTCCGCCTGGTCGGCATGCACGATGTGGCCCACCGCCATGGTCATGATGCCCGCCTCGGCGCGGATCTTCTCGGCATACGGCACCTGGTAGCCGTAGCGTTTCGCCCGCTCGGAATCCATCGGCGAGCGCTCCATCGTTCCGCCGGAGCTGCAGTCGATCACGTCCACGCCCTTGGTCTTCAGCTCCCGCGCCAGGGCCACGCTCTGCTCCGGCCCCCAGCCGGCGTCGTCCTCGCAGGACAGGCGCATGAACAGCGGCTTGTGCGCCGGCCAGTTGGCACGCACGCATTCCGCCACTTCCAGGGCGAAGCGCATGCGGTTCTGCTCGCTGCCGCCGTATTCGTCGTTGCGGCGGTTCGCCACCGGCGAGAGGAACTGGTGGACCAGGTAGCCATGCGCGCCGTGGATCTCCAGGATTTCGAACCCGGCGCGATCGGCGCGGGCGGCGGCTTCGCCCCAGTGGGCGATCACGCCTGGGATCTCATCACGGCTGAACGCGCGCGGCGTGGGGAAACGGTCGCTGTGCGCCACCGCGCTGGGGGCCACCAGTTCCCAGCCGTCCCAGTCGAACACCTCGTCATCCTGCGGCGTCAGCGGCCGGCCGCCCTGCCACGGGCGGGTCAGTCGCGCCTTGCGGCCGGAGTGGCCGAGCTGGATGGCGGGAACGGCGTTGTGGGCCTTGATGAAGGCGACGCAGCGGGCCAGGCCGGGCACGAACTTGTCGTCCCACAGGCCCAGGTCGCCCACGGTGCCGCAGCCGCGGCGTTCCACCTTGGTGGATTCCATCATCACCAGGCCGCAGCCGCCCACGGCGAACCGGCCGGCATTGACCAGGTGCCAGTCGGTGGCGAATCCCTCCTTCGCCGCGTACTGGTGCATCGGCGCCACCACCACGCGGTTCTTCAGCGTCACGTCGCGGATGGTCAGGGGAGAAAACAGCATCGGGTCGGCCACACGCCTGCTCCTTGGTTCGCCTCGTTGGGCATGTTGCTAACCGGTAATCCTGGTGGTGACCAGCGTCCCGCCACCTTATGTTCCGCCCCGGGGGACGTATCGGTGGGGCGTACCGCCGGCGTCCCCGCCCCATCATTTGGCCTGGAGACATGAGCGCTTCCGATTCGATGCTGGTGTTCGACCGCGCCGCCGTGCGCCGTCACCGCGACCGCGCCGCCGCGACGGTGGGCGGCGTGTCGGACCTGCTGCACGACGCGGCCGACCGGCTGCTGGACCGGCTGGACGACACCACCTTCCGCTTCTCCCGCGCGCTGGACGTGGGCGGCCGCGGCGTGGTCGCGCCGTTGCTGCGCGACCGCGGCATCGATGTGGTGAGCTGCGACCTGTCGCCCGCCATGGCGGCGCTGAACGGCGCCCCCTGCGTCGCGGCGGACGAGGAGTTCCTGCCCTTCGCCCCCGGCAGCTTCGACCTGGTGGTCGCCAGCGTGTCGCTGCACTGGGTGAACGACCTGCCCGGCGCGCTGATCCAGTTGCGGCACGCGCTGCGCCCGGACGGGCTGCTGCTCGCCAGCCTGCCGGCGCTGGGCACGCTGACGGAGCTGCGCCAGGCGCTGACCGAGGCCGAATCCATGCTGCGCGGCGGCGCGTCGCCGCGCATCTCGCCGTTTCCGGATCTGCGCGACTGTGCGTCGCTGCTGCAACGTGCGGGGTTCGCCATGCCGGTCGCGGATGTCGAGGACATACGGGTGCTGTACGCCAACCCGCTGTCGCTGCTGACCGACCTGCGCGCCGCCGGCGAAACCAACGCAGTGCGGCTGCGCGCACGCAACGTTCCGCCGCGCAACCTGTTCCCCGCCGCGCTGACCACATTGCCGGACGAGGACGGCCGCATACCCGTGACCGTGCGCCTGGCCATGCTGACCGGCTGGGCACCGCCCGGCTGAAGCCCGGCGCGAACCCGACCGCAGCGGCGGCGTTACCGTTGATGAATCGCAGCGGAGAAACAAGCATGCGCATCATCACGGGTTGCACTGTCGCTCTGCTTTCGGCCCTGCTGATCGTGCCGGCCATGGCCGACCAGAGCGGTGGCACGCTGGACAAGGGCAGCACCGACATGGGCACCGGGTCATCCCGGCTGGATCGCAATTCGGCGCCGAATCTTCGTCTCGGTGCCGGGACGACGGGCATGTACCACGGCACATCGGGGTCCAACCTGCCGCGCTGGGCAGGCCAGACTCCGGACACCAGCCCGCATTCTTCCAACGGCAACAGCCAGGGCAGCACGAACGGCAAGTCGAAGCATCCCGGCTGAACCGTCACGGCGCCGAAGCCGCACCACGCGCGTTTCGGCGCCGCCGGTTGACGGATGTGCCGGCAGTGTCCAGCGTCTTCCACGCAGGGCTTGTGGGGGACGAAATGCGCATCGCAGAAATGGACTGGCGTATGGTGGAAGACTGGGTCCGCCATGACGACCGTTGCGTGCTGCCGATCGGCAGTACCCGAACAGCATGCCGGCCTGTCCCTGGCGACGGACGCCATCGTCGCCGAACGAGTCGCCACCGAAGCCGCCGAACCGCTCGGCGTTCCGGTGTTTCCGGTCCTGCCGTTCGGGCTGACGCCGTATTTCAGCAGCTTTCCCGGCACGGTGACATTGCGCGTTTCCACCTATGCGGCGGTGCTGCGCGATGTGCTCGACAGCCTGAAGCAGACCGGGTTTCGCCGCGTGCTGATCGTCAACGGCCATGGCGGCAACCAGCCCGCCGCGGCGATCGCGCGCGAATGGATGATGGACCATCCCGACGCGCGGGTGCGCATGCACGACTGGTGGCAGGCCCCGCTGACCGCCGCGGCAATCCGCAAGATCGACCCGGTCGCCGGCCACGCCAGTTGGATGGAGAACTTTCCCTGGACCCGCCTGCCGAATTGCGAATGGGTGGAAGGCAGCAAGCCGATGGTCGATGTGGACCAGTTGCGCGCCCTGCCCCCGTTCGAAGTGCGGCTGATGCTGGACGACGGCAATTTCGGCGGGCGCTACCAGCGCGACGATGGCGAGATGCTGGAAATCTGGGACGTTGCGGTGCGCGAGACCCGCGCCTTGCTGGAAGAGTGGTAGCCGCGCCATGCAGATTCGCTTCGACCACAGGACCGTCGCGGTCACCGGCGCCGGCCACGGTTTCGGCCGCTGCATCGCACAGACTTTCGCCGGCCTCGGCGCACGCGTGTTCGCCACCGACCTCAGCGCAGAAGAACTGGCGGAAACCGCGGCGCCGGGCGGTATCTCCACCGCGGCGCTCGATCTGCGTGACCGCGCTGCGGCGACCGACTGGATCCGCCAGATCGAGCGCACCACCGGCGGCGCCATCGATGTGCTGGTGAACAATGCCGGCGGGGTGGCGGGTCAGCAGCATCAACCGCTGGACGCGGTGCCCGATGCCGACTGGGACGTGATCTTCGACATCAGCGTCAATGCGGCCTTTGCGCTGTGCCGAGCGGCGGTGCCGGCGATGAAGCGGGCGGGGCGCGGACGCATTGTGACCATCAGTTCCGGGGCCGGGCTGCAGCCGTCACTGACCGGGATTCAGGCGTATTGCAGCGCCAAACATGCAGTGGTCGGGTTGACGCGGCAACTGGCACATGAGCTGGGGCCGTTCAATATCACGGTGAACTCCGTTGCACCTGGTTTCATTCGCACCAATCAGGCGACGGAACGGCAATGGGCGAGCTACGGCGCGGACGGGCAGCAGGCTCTGTTGCAGCGGATCGCCATGCGCCGTCTTGGTGCGGCGCAGGACATTGCCAATGCTGTGGTGTTCTTTGCCTCCGACCTTGCGGGTTTCGTCAACGGGCAGGTGTTGCAGGTCGATGGCGGGCGGTAGCGCGGGTCGGCGCGGACCGTCACCTTCATGGCGGCCTGAAGTCTCATGGCCGGCGCGGGCGGGCCATGTGATGACCGTTCGCACCGCGCGCATTCCGCCATCCGGATTTTCGTCAACGCGCTGCTGTTGGCTGCCCGGCGTGATCGCAAGCATTGAACGCCGCTTGGGTCTCCGCTGCGACAGAGGCGGTCAGGCGGCGTTGCGCGCGTCCTGCTCCGCCTCGTGCACAACGGTGATGGTGCGCAGCAGGCTGGACGGATTCACGCTGATCGAATCGATCCCCAGGCCGGTGAGATAGCGCGCGACTTCCGGATAATTCGCCGGCGCCTCCCCACAGATGCCGATATGACGGTGGTTCCGCTTCGCCCCGGCCACCGCCAGGCGCAGCATCTCCAGCATCCCGGGATCGCGTTCATCGAAGTCGAAGGCGACGATTTCCGAATCGCGATCGACCCCCAGCGTCAGTTGCGTCAGGTCGTTGGAGCCGATCGAGAACCCGTCGAACTCCGCGGCGAAGGCGTCCACCTGGATGACGTTGTTGGGGATCTCGCACATCACGTAGATCTCCAGCCCGTTGCGGCCGCGCCGCAGCCCGTGCTGCGCCATGACCTGGATCACCCGCTTCGCCTCCTCCACCCGGCGGCAGAACGGCACCATCACGCAGAGATTGGTCAGCCCCATCTCGTCGCGCACGCGGCGCAGCGCTTCGCATTCCAGTGCGAACCCGTCGGCGTAGGCGGGATGCGCGTAACGCGAGGCGCCGCGGAACCCCAGCATCGGGTTGGCTTCCTGCGGTTCGAAGCCCGCACCACCGATCAACTGCGCGTATTCGTTGGTCTTGAAGTCGGACAGGCGGATGATTACCGGCTTCGGATAGAAAGCGGCGGCGATCGTGCCCACGCCTTCCGCCAGCGTGCGCACGAAGAACTCGCGCGGCGAGGCGAAGCTGGCGGACAGGGCGCGGATGCGGTCCTGGTCTTCCGGCGAAACCTTGTCCGGATGCATCAGCGCCATTGGGTGCACGCCGATATGCTCGCTGATGATGAACTCCATGCGCGCCAGGCCGACGCCGCCGTTGGGCATCATCGCGGTGCGGAAGGCCAGGTCGGGGTTGCCCAGGTTCACCATCACCGCGGTCTTCGGCATCGCAAGATTGCCGACCGGCACGCGGGAAACCGCGAACGGCACCGCGCCGGCATACACCTCGCCGACTTCGCCGCCGGCGCAGGACACGGTGACCTCGGTTCCGGTGGCCAGCGCCTGCGTGGCGCTTTCCGTGCCCACCACCGCAGGCACGCCGAGTTCGCGCGCGACGATCGCGGCATGGCAGGTACGGCCGCCGTGGTCGGTGATGATGGCGGCGGCGGTCTTCATCACCGGCTCCCAGTCCGGGCTGGTGGCGCTGGCGACCAGCACCTCTCCCGGCCGGAACGCCGCGAGTTGTTCGGCGCCGGTGATGACGCGCGTGACGCCGCCGCCGATCTTCTCGCCCACGGCCTTGCCCCTTACCAGCACACGGCCGCTGCCGTTCAGCGCGTAGGTTTCCAGCATGCCGGCTTCACGGCGGGAGGCGACGGTTTCCGGCCGCGCCTGCACGATGTACAGCCGGCCGTCATCCGCATCCTTTGCCCATTCGATATCCATCGGCTCCGGATGGCCGGCGCGGGCGGAATAGTGTTCCTCGATGCGCAGGGCGTATTCTGCCAGGTGCAGCGCTTCACCGTCGGTCAGGCAGAAGCGCGCGCGCTCCGCCGGATCGGTGCAGACGTTACGGGTGTTGCCACTGATATCGCCGTCGGCGCAGATCATCCGCAACTGCTTCTGCCCCAGCGTGCGGCGCAGTACGGCGCGGTGGCCGGCGCGGAAGGTGGGTTTGTGCACGTAGTATTCGTCGGGATCGACCTTGCCCTGCACGATGTTCTCGCCCAGCCCATAGGCGCCGGTGATGAACACCACGTCGCGAAAGCCGGATTCGGTGTCGAGCGTGAAGATCACGCCGCTGCTCGCCCGGTCGGAGCGCACCATCTTCATCACGCCGACCGACAGGAACACCTTGAAGTGGTCGAACCCGTTGTTCACGCGATAGACGATCGCGCGGTCGGTGAACAGCGAGGCGAAGCACAACCGGCAGGCCTCGAACAGTTCGTCGGGGCCGCTGACGTTCAGATAGCTTTCGTGCTGGCCGGCGAAACTGGCATTGGGCAGGTCCTCGGCCGTGGCGGAACTGCGCACCGCGACCGCGACGCCGGCACCGTACTGCGCTTCCAACTGTGCGTAGGCGGCGGCGATCTCCTGGCGCAGCGCATCGGTGCCGGTGGCGGCGTACACCAGGTCCCGCGCCTGTTTGGCGACATGGGCCAGTTCGGTGAGGTTGCGAACGTTACAACTGTCCAGCAGCGCGTGCAGGCGCGGCCAGGCGTCGGCCTGGTTCAGCGCGTCGCCGTAGGCGCTTGCGGTCAGCGCGAAACCATTGGGAACGGTGACGCCGGCCGCGCCGAGCGCCTGGTACATTTCGCCGAGCGAGGCGTTCTTGCCGCCGACCTGGGGAATGTCCTCCAGGCGAAGGCTGTCGAACCAGCGCACGTGCTGCGAACCAACGCTCATGTGCCGATGCTCCCGGATGACCGCGGGGCATCATTGCCGTGGCCCTGCCCATCGCATTGACATGGATCAAGCATCCGGCGACCCGGCCGCCGGCGCTATCTTGTAGCATCGCAGGCAATGGAGGAGACTTGCAGAGCACATGAGAATGTTACGCAGCCAACGCCACTCCATCTTCGGCAAGGACACATGATTGTCAGATCACTGGCTGCGTTCGTCCGCAACGAAATCTTTCTTGCCTTCAGCCTGTGCACCAGCCTGGCGTTCCTGCTGGCATCCGGTTGGCTGTTCAGCGGCCTGTCCCATCCGCTGTGGCTGGTACTCATCTTCCTGTGGCTGTTCGCGGCAATCCTGGGATCCGCACTCTCCGCGGTGCGCCACGCCGATCAGCTTGCGGCTCGGCTCGGGGAGCCGTACGGCACGCTGATCCTGACCTTCGCCGTGACCTTCATCGAGGTAACCAGCATCTCGGCGGTCATGCTGCACGGCGCCAACAATCCGACCCTGGCCCGCGACACGCTGCTGGCCGTGGTGATGATCATCCTGAACGGCATGGTGGGGCTTT
This sequence comes from uncultured Alphaproteobacteria bacterium, assembly GCA_963721065.1. Classification (GTDB taxonomy): domain Bacteria; phylum Pseudomonadota; class Alphaproteobacteria; order Acetobacterales; family Acetobacteraceae; genus CAWBLP01. The sequence continues at coordinate 821,257 of CAVRHO010000001.1, read as the reverse complement.
CCCTGCTGCTGGGTGGCTGGCGCCATCGCGAGCAGCATTACAATCTGCAGGGCGCCAACGCCTATCTCAGTGTCATCATGCCACTGATCGTCATGAGCCTGATCATCCCCGACTACACGGTAACGACGCCCGGCCCGACGCTGTCGCACGCGCAACAGGCATTCGTCGTCATCGTGTCCGTGGGGCTGTATCTCGTGTTCCTGGTGATGCAGACGGGCCGGCACCGGGGATACTTCACCATGGGTGAAACCGCGGCAGGCCACGCGATCGAACGCCCGGGCCCGCCGCTTCTGCACACGGTCCTGTTGCTCGCCTATATCGCACCGGTCGTGTTCCTGGCCGAACAACTGGCGCACCCGATCGACTATGTGATCGAGACGCTCGGCTTCCCCACCATGGTCGGCGGCGTAGCCATGGCGATCCTGGTCGCCACGCCCGAAGCCGTGGGCGCGGTGCGGGCCGCGCTGGCCAATCACATGCAGCGGTCCGTCAACATCTTCCTGGGCTCGGTGCTGTCAACGATCGGCCTGACCGTGCCCGCCATGATCGTGGTCAGCCGCCTGACCGGACACGAGATCCTCCTCGGCATCGAGCATGTCGATCTGGTGATGCTGCTGCTGACGCTCGCGGTCAGCGTCGTCACCTTCGCCAGCGGCCGCACCAACGTCGTGCAGGGCGCGGTGCACCTGGTGCTGTTCGCGACCTATATCGCGCTGATCATTCAGGGCTGAGCCGCCATCCGTTCAGCCAGCCGCATGAACACCGGCACCGCGGCCGCGAGATCGGCCAGCCGTACCTGCTCGGTCGGTGTATGCGCCACCGCGATATCGCCCGGCCCCAGCACCACGCAGGGCGCCAGCGCCTGCAGCTCCGACGCATCGGTGCCATAGGGCGCGGTGCGCGGCGCCGCACCCACGGTATCCGCACAGAAGCGCACGAACGGATGGTCGGCGGGCAGCTCGGGCGGAAAGCCTTCGCGGGCTTCGGTCACCGCCACGCCGGTGCGCCCCGCCGCCGCATGGACGGCCTGCAGCACCGGGGTGGGATCCACCTTCGCGGAGTAGCGGAACTTGATGCGCGCGGTCGCCTTCGGCACTGTGACGTTCATCGCGGCGCCGTGGTTGTCGATGACCACGTTGAAGTCGCTGAACGGCGGGTCGTAGTTCGGGTCCTGCAGCGTGGTGTCGCTGCGCAGGCGCTCGAAGATCGACTTCATTTCCATCAGAAACGGAACCAGGTCCCAGTTGGCGTTGCGCCCCTTGCCGGTGCTGCTGTGCGCCTGCACGCCGGTGGCGACGCAGGTGAAACCGATATGCGCGCGATGGCCGCGCACCGGGATCAGCGTGGTCGGCTCCACCACCAGGATGCCGGCAGGCTTCGCCTTGCGCGCCAGGTCCGAGTGCTGGGCGATCATGCGCGCGCCCTGCTTGGTGGTTTCCTCGTCGGTGGTGATCAGCAGGGTGACGGGCACCTGCGCGGGCAGCGCACGGGCCGCCACGATGGCGGCGGCGACGGGGCCCTTCATGTCGGTGCTGCCCAGGCCGTGCAGAACGCCGTCGGCGTCGATGCGGGCCGACCAGGGATCGTCCTGCCAGCCGGTGTCCGGCACGGTGTCCATGTGCCCGGACAGCGCCAGCCCGCCGCCGCCGCCGCGATGCGCCACCAGCACGCGCTTCGCCACGCCGGCGGCGTCTGTATAGTCCAGGCGTTCGATCCCGAACCCGTCCAGCGCGGCTTCCAGGCGTTCGGCGATCGGCAGGTTGGATACGAAGCTGCGGCTGTCGATGCGCACCAGGTCGCGCGTGAGTTCGGTTACTTGGGAAAGGTGATCGGACATGACGGGCATTCCTGCGGTGGGCGGCCGGGGGCGGAGGTTCCCGCACTGCCTATCCTTCCCGCGTGGATGCGGCAATGCGGGTGATCACACAGGTCGCACGTACCACGCCGTAGGACGTGCTACGCCGCAGGACGTGCTACGCCGCAGGACGTGCTACGCCGAGGACGTGCTACGCCGCAGGACGTGCTACGCCGCAGGACGTACTACGCCGCAGGCACATACCACGCCGCAGCACATACCACGCCGCAGCACATACCACGCCGCAGGACGTACCACCTGGAGGCACCTACCACGCCGCGGCGAGCGACAAGCACCCGGGCATCAGCGACGGCGCCACGCCATGAAAATAGTGCGAACAAGCACCGCTCTCGCACGTCATGGCCGGACTTGAGCCGGCCATCTACCCCCGTCCGGGCGGGTTCCGTTGCACCCCGACCCGATCGTTCCGGGGTAGATGGCCGGGTCAAGCCCGGCCATGACGTGAAGGGCTGTTGCCGGCGTGCCTGTTTCAACGCGCAACGAACGGGGTTTCAACGCAGGCGCCATGGGGCCAAGCAGTGCGGCGTGATGCTGCCGCATGACACAGACGTGGATGGTCGGCCTTCGCCAGCCATGACGGCGGCCGACCACGACGCTGTACGTGTCGATCACAACGCTGCACGCGCAGTCACCGCACGCACTGTCCGCAGGACATGACGGATCCCGGACGTCCCTGCGCGACAGTCCCCGACGACTCCCCATGCAGCAACCAGGCCGACGCATGGAAAGGGCCCCGGCGAGCGGCCCCTACCCCAGCGTCGCCTTCGCCTGCATCGCGATCGTTCCCTGCGGCGTCACCGCCCACAGCTCCGCCTGGTTCTCGCCGCTCGGCCGCCCCACCACGGTGAACGGCGCCACGTCGAACAGCGGCGCGCGCGCACGCATCTCGAAGCGCGCAATCGGGCGGGGCTGCGAGTCGCGCAGCAGGTCCAGCAGGCATTGCTGCGAGAACGGCCCGTGCACCACCAGGCCGGGATAGCCCTCCACGTTCATCGCATACGGGCGGTCGTAGTGGATGCGGTGCGGGTTGAAGGTCAGCGCCGAGTAACGGAACAGGCACACCGGATCGGTGGTGATCGTGCGGCGCCACGGCGTGTCCTGCGGCGCCTGCTCGCGCTGCGGGATGCCGGAGGACGCGCCCTGCGGCACGGCTTCGCGGAACACGCTGTGCCCGTCCTCGGTCACCGCCAGGCCGCGCGGCGTGTAGATGCGGCGCGTCTGCGTCGCCAGGATCAGCGTGCCGGTGCTGCCCGTGCGCAACTGCACGTCGGAGAATTCCGTCTCCCGCCGCAGCGTGTCGCCGACCAGGATCGGCGCGTGGAAGGTCAGCGTCGCACCGGCATACATGCGGCGCGGCAGCGGCATCTTGGGCAGCGCGCCGCGCTCCAGCGGCAGGCCGTCCTCGCCAAGCTCGCGGCGGTAGGTGGCTTCCGGGAAATACGCCAGGTGCCAGCCCGGCGGCACCGGTTCGCCGTTGCCGGGGGCGCGTTCGTCGCGGTCGAAGGTGACCACCATGCCACGCAGCGGGGCGGCGGTGGCGACGTCCTCGTCCACGAACTTGCGGCCGAGTTGCGCGCGCAGGGCGTCGATGTCGATCTCAGGCATGCACTGTCCATCCTTGCAAATCTGCCGCGTCCCTGCGGCAGCGTTGGGGTCCGCCCGGCACCTGGCGGCCGCCTGGGCAGTCTAGGCCGAGCGGGTCGCGGACGCCTATGCCGTGCGGGGCGGGACACATTCCCTGTCGCGTTTCGGGACGTGGCACGTGCCCCGTGGTCCGGGGCAGTTCCCGCATGGTCCGTGGTGCTCGATGTTTCTGAAGATCACGCATGCAACACGGAGAACACGAAGAACCACGGAGCAGGTTGGATGCTGCCTGCGCGCGGACGGACGGACAGTGTGAGTCGGCTGGCCACCAGGATGCATCGAATAACACATCCTGACCTTCTCCGCAGGAGCGTTCACGGCTCGGCCCGCTTTTCGATTGTCATGCTGTTGAAGGACGACCTGCGCCGATTTGCAGTCTGGAACCGCTCCGTGGTCCTCCGTGGTTCTTCGTGTCCTCCGTGTTGAATGCTTACAGCAGAACAAACGACATGACCCTGGCGAGGATTGGCAAGAGCCTTCCGGTTTCCGGGTTGCACGAACGCCGCCCCAACCCGACGGCAAGCAGGAATTGCGCCGCTTAACCCACCAATCCCGGTTGGTTCGAAAGCCGCCAGCCGGTCACACGCCGGGCCGGCACGTGCGGATGTCCGGCAACGTCAACCAGCCGGCCATGCATGTTCACTTGACACCAAAACTCTCTAACATATACTAACAAACCATGCACCCTGCCCTCCCCTCCATCCCCGAAGACCAGATCCTCTTCAACGCCTACCACAACTCCGTCCGACGCCTGTGCAACCTGCTGCAGGACCCCGCCGAACCCTCCCCCGAAGCCCGCGCCCGGCGCGACCACGCGGTGATCGCCCGCATCGCCGCCCTGGTCCCCGCCAGCCCGGACGAGGTCGAGCTCGGCGCCAACTACATCGTCGCCAGCGACTACGCGGAGCAGTGCCTGCGAGACGCCAAGACCCTCACCAACTCCCCGGAACGCAAGCGCCTGCTGATCGCGCAGGCCACCAGCCTGATGCGAGAATCCCGCGGCTATCGCTCGCTGCTGATGCGCGTGCAGGCCGCGCGCCAGAAGCGCGAGGCCACCCAGGCCGGCCGCGACGCCGCCGACTGGGCCGAGCACTGCGCGCTCGGTCTGTTGCGGTCGGCGCTGCACGATCCGCCGCCGCCCACAGTCATCTCGCCGGATGCCGAACCCGAGGGGCCCTCCGAACCGGAACCGCCCGCGGCCCTGCCGGACGCCGCCGTGCTACCGACGCAACCGTCCGCCGCCCTGCCGGACGCCGCCGTGCTACCGACGCAACCGTCCGCCGCGCTACCGCCGCAGCCCGCCGCCGACCCGCCGCAGGCATCGCCGACCACCGCCCCGCTGCTGCCGCCACGCGCCAGCGACCCGCCGCCGGCACCGCTGCCCACCGACGTCCTCCCGCCGGCACTGCCGGCAGCCGCACCACCGCCCCGCCAGCCCACGGCCCAGCCGGCACCGCCAGCCGCAGGCGACGACTGGCCGCAGCCCGACTGGCCGCAGCCCGACTGGGCGGTCGAGGCCGAACAGTACGCGATCATCTACCCGCGGCGTGCACGCCTGATCCGCAGCCTCGGCCGCCTGCCGCCCGATTGCGACTTCGGCCCGCCGGAACCCGCGCTGGTGCAGGCCATCGTTACCGGCACCAGCCCCGCCCTGCGCGCCGTGGATCAGCCAGCCACCACCGCCGCATGACGCTGCCGCCTGGCGGCGCAGCCGCGGGATTGCCGCGAACAGCCGGCGTCACCCCATGGTCAGCGCCGATACCAAGGGTCCCGTGCTCCCCGGACGCCGGCCTCGCCCCAGGCGCGCATGCCGCGTCTCAGCGTGCCGGCCAGGCAGATCGCCGCACCATCGGTGGCCCGGATTCGGATGTCGCCAGCAGACCCGTTTCGGATGTCGCTTGGCACATGACCGTAGCGACCGACCCCCCGCCCATCGCCTCGCGCCCTCACCCGCCCCCATGGCGCACCCCCGGCGCACCTGCCCGGAACGGCCCCGCACGCCGGGGCGCGGCTCCAGGCACGCGTTCCGCCACGCCGCGTCCGCACCGCCACGGCCGACGCGCTGCGGCACCGAGGCATGTCGGGTCAGTCTCATGTATCGAGACATCCTCGCTCTGCACGCGAATTGAGACGCCGGCGAGACGCACCGCTACCCTCCGCCGCCCCGCGCAGACCAGACCGTGCCTGCAACGGGGCACCTCGCCCATCCACCGGTTGCTGCTGCTCCGGCCCGGGAGTACCAAGGACGTCCGCCGGTTCACCCCGGATGCGTGCGACGGAGGCAGCAGATGCCCGACACACAGGCCGAACCGGTCCGGCCGGACGACCTCACCCGCGTGCCCTTCCGGGTCTATCGCGACCCCGCCCTGCTGCAGCGCGAGCAGGAACGCGTGTTCGAAGGCCCGGTCTGGAACTTCCTGTGCATCGAATCCGAGATCGCGGCCCCCGGCGACTGGCGCGCCACCAAGGTGGGCCAGATGCCGGTCGTCGTGGTGCGCGACGAGGACGGCTCGATCGCCGCGTTCGAGAACCGCTGCGTGCACCGCGGCGCGCTGATCTGCCTGGACGACGCCGGGCACGGCGCGAAGTCCTTCCAGTGCGTCTATCACGCCTGGCGCTACGACCTGCGCGGCAACCTGTGCTCGGTCGCCTTCCAGCGCGGCGTGAAGGGCAAGGGCGGCATGCCCGAGAGCTTCGACATGGCGCGCCACCATCCGCGCAAGCTGCGCACCACCACCTTCTGCGGCCTGGTGTTCGGCACGCTGCATCCCGACACGCCGCCGCTGGAGGACTTCATGGGCCCGGACGTCCGCCGCATGGCGGAACGCGCGCTGGCCGGGCGGAAGATCGAGATCATCGGCCGCTTCGTCGAAGTCCTGCCCAACAACTGGAAGATGTATGCCGAGAACGTGCGGGATTCCTATCACGCCAGCCTGCTGCACCTGTTCTTCGCCACCTTCCGCATCAACCGCCTCAGCCAGGGCGGCGGCCTGATCGTCAGTCCCAACGGCGGCTGCAGCGTGTCCTCCACCATCGCGCCGGATACCCAGCAGGACACCAGCTATGCCGGCATGCGCTCGGTGGATGAAGGCTACAAACTGGAGGACCCGGGCCTGACCGACGTGGTGGACGAGCATCCGGACCGGATTCGCCAGCACATCGTCACCATCTTCCCCAACTTCGTGATCCAGAAGACGCAGAACTCCATGGCGTTCCGCTTCTTCACCCCCGCTGGCGTGGACCGCACCAACCTGGAGTGGATCTATTTCGGCTATGCCGACGACACGCCGGAGATGCGCAAACGCCGCCTGCGCCACCACAACCTGGGCGGTCCGGCCGGCTTCGTGTCGATGGAGGATGGCTGCGTCGGCGGCTTCGTGGAACGCGGCATCGCCACGGCGGAACGCGAAGCCTCGATCGTGGCAATGGGCGGCAGCGGCATCGCCAGCCAGGAAACCCGCGCCACCGAGGCAGCGGTGCGTGGCTTCTGGTCCCTCTGGCGCAAGATGGTGGACGCATGAGCCTGCTGTTGCGCCTCGCCACGGCGAACGCCGCCTATGCCGCGGCGATCGACGAGGACCGGCTGGAGGACTGGCCGGATTTCTTCACCGAGGACTGCCTGTACAGGATCACCTCGGCCGACAATCACCGGCGCGGCTATGCGGCCGGCGTGATCTACGCGGATTCCCGCGCCATGCTGCGCGACCGCGTCACCGCGCTGCGCACCGCCAACATCTATGAGAGGCAGGCCTACCGCCACGTGATCAGCCTGCCGCTGGTGGACGAGGCGGCGATGACCGCACGCACGTCGTTCATGGTGGCACGGATCATGCGGGACGGCGGCACCACGCTGTTCGCCACCGGCGTGTACCTGGACCGCGTCGTGGAGGCCGGCGGGGCGCTGCGTTTCGCCGAGCGGATCGTGGTGTGCGACAGCAGCTACTTCGACACGCTGCTGGCGATCCCGCTGTAATGCGTCCCTCCAGCAGGATTACAACCGCGTCATGGTCGGCGAAGACCGACCATCCACGTCCTTGTCATACGTCAGCATACAGCGTGTCGAAGAAAGGCCAATGAACGCCATGACGACACGGTGAGTGGCGGCATACGCCGGTCACGCCGATACACCCTTCATTGACGCACCGGTCTGTTGACGTTGGAATACGGCAGTAGGTGCATGATATCCAAGGAGGTTTTTCGATGCAGATTGAATTGAGCACGAAGACAGTAGAAGAGCTTCAGAATTTCATATTAAATTACCAGCGCAAGGGCATGATTACCGATCCGTTTTACGCACGGGTGATCACGGAGCGAAACGCAAGAAAAAATACCCCCCTCGATTTTATTCGGACCAGAGACTTCATCCTCGCAGCCGCCCGTGAAGAGCGCTGCGTAAGCTATAAGTCAATCGCGGAGTTGAATGGTGCGGAATGGAGCAGGGTTCGCTACCGCATCTTCGACCTTCTGGGGGAATTGGTCGATTGGGGCCACGCCCATAAGATGCCTATGCTAAGCGCCATCGTTGTCGACAGTGCACTCGTCGACAAAAAAACTATGAGCGATACTGCATTGGCGGGCTTTGTTAGAAAAGCCGAGACTTTGGCCGGCAAGAAGATTGATCCGGATCCAAAAAAATTCTTGAAAGACGAACAGACAGCGCTTTTCCGTTACGCGCAGGAGCACCCAAACCTATGAGCTACGTCATCGAAGGCAGCACCGGCGCCTGGGAAGTGGTGGTTGGCCTGGAAGTGCACGCCCAGGTGATCAGCAAGGCCAAGCTGTTCTCCGGCGCCGCCACCGATTTCGGCGCCCCGCCCAACACCCAGGTCAGCTTCGTCGATGCCGCCTTCCCCGGCATGCTGCCCGTCATCAACCGCGAATGCGTCGCCCAGGCCGTCCGCACCGGGCTCGGCCTGAACGCGCACATCCACCTGGTCAGCCGCTTCGACCGCAAGAACTACTTCTACGCCGACCTGCCCGCGGGCTATCAGATCAGCCAGTACGACCACCCGATCGTCGGCGAAGGCACGGTGGAGATCGAGCTCGCCGACGGCAGCACCAGGCAGATCGGCATCACCCGCCTGCACCTGGAGCAGGACGCCGGCAAGTCGCTGCACGACCAGCACCCCACCAAGTCCTACATCGACCTCAACCGCGCCGGCGTCGCGCTGATGGAGATCGTGTCGGAACCCGACATCCGCTCGCCGGAGGAAGCCGGCGCCTATCTGCGCAAGCTGCGCAGCATCCTGCGCTACCTGGGCACCTGCGACGGCAACATGGAGGAAGGCTCCATGCGCGCCGACGTCAACGTGTCCGTGCGCAAGCCCGGCGAAGCCTACCGCACGCGGTGCGAGGTGAAGAACGTCAACTCGGTCCGCTTCGTCATGCAGGCGATCGAGGCCGAGGCCGCACGCCAGGTGGAAGTCTGGGAATCCGGCGGCATGGTGGAGCAGGAAACCCGCCTGTTCGACAGCGCCCGCGGCACCACCCGCAGCATGCGCTCCAAGGAGGACGCGCACGACTACCGCTACTTCCCCGATCCCGACCTGCTGCCGTTGGTGCTGGAACAGGACTGGGTCGCCGCGCTGAAGCAGTCGCTGCCGGAACTGCCGGACGCCAAGAAGGCCCGTTTCATGCGCGACTACGGCCTGTCGGCGTATGATGCCGGCGTGCTGGTCGCCGAACGCGCCACCGCCGACTACTTCGAGGAAGTCGCGAAAGGCCGCTCCGGCAAGCAGGCCGCCAACTGGGTGATGGGCGACCTGTTCGGCGCGCTCAACCGCGCCGGCAGGACGATCGAGGAGTCGCCGGTGTCCGCTGCCGCCCTGGGCCGCCTGCTGGACCTGATGGCGGACAACACGATCAACGGCCGCATCGCCAAGGACGTGTTCGACGCCATGGTGGACACCGGCAAGGACCCCGCCGCCATCGTGGACGAGCGCGGCCTGCGCCAGGTCACCGACACCGGCGCGATCGATGAGGCCGTGGATGCGGTGCTGGCGGCGAATGCCGACAAGGTGGCGGAGTACAAGTCCGGCAAGGACAAGCTGTTCGGCTTCTTCGTCGGCCAGGTGATGCGGGCGATGAAGGGCAAGGGCAATCCGGGCCTGGTGAACGAGACACTGAAGCGGAAGCTGTCCTGAGACGCTCCCGCGGTGACCATCGCGGTCTCCCTCGCGACGTCCCTCATCGCGAGGGTGACCGACTTCCGTCATCGCAAGTGCCTCGAGTCATCGCGATGGTAACGCCCGACCGTCCGTGCAGCGTCGTGGCGGGCGAAGGCCCTGGGCGAAGGCCCGCCACCCACGGCTCCGTCGTGCGCACCGTATGCTTCCCAACGCCGAGCCGGCTGTGTTGCGGTGGACCGGCTGCCGTCGGCAACACGATGGGACGCGCGGCGCAGAACGATCGCCGCCGCGCACCCATCAGTGGGGCGCTACGAGTAGCCCACCAGCACCCCGCCATGCCCGTCGCCGCTCAGCACGAACCCGGCGGGCGCGTAACTGCCCAACAGCGACATCATGACGCTGTGTGCCCCGTCATCCACGGTCAGCGTGCCGCCGCCCGCATCCGCGACAAACCCGAAGCTGAGATCCGCCGAAAACCCCACCGCGGCCAGGTCCAGCGCATCCCCGGCGGCGAACCCCGACACCGGCGCGGCGAACGTGCCGCCCATCTCGACCGCCAGCGTGCCGCCGCTGCCCAGGAAGCCGATCGACTCGCCGCCCCCCACGGTGCTGCCGAAATCCAGCTTCGCACCGGCATCGATGCGGAACGTCCCGCTGCCCTCCACCGCCTGGTCCAGCGTCAGCGTGCCAGATTGTGCCAGCACGGTCCCATCGTTGGTCACTCCGGCGGCGATCACCGCATCGCCGGTTCCCGCCGTCTTCGCCAGCGTTCCGGCATTGACCACCACCCCGTGTCCAGGCGCGGCGATCGTGCCGTCGGTCTCGATCCGCCACGCCCCGCCGGCGGCATTGACCAGCGTTCCCGCATGGACGGGCGCCGCCGCATCGCCGCCGCCCAGCGCGATCGAGCCGCTGTTCCACACCAGCGTCCCGTCGTTTTCCAGCACTCGCCCGCCGTCCAGTTGCAGCGCGCCGCCGATCGACGACGCACCGCGCAGCACCGTCGTGCCAGGCCCGCTCTGCACCGCGCCGACCAGTTGGGCACTGCCGGTCACCACCAGCGTGCCGCCGCCCGTCAGCAGCGCCTCGCCGCCCTGGCTGAAACCCTTCGCCGTCGCCGGGGCCGCCCCCAGCGTCAGCACACCGCGATCCGCCAGCGACACCGCGCGGGTGAACCGGGCGCCGGTCGCGCCGGACAGATCCAGCGTGCCGCCGTCCACCTGGGTGTTGCCGACGCGGTAGCCGCCGCTGATGTGGAACGCCCCGCCGGCCCCGCCATGCACCGGCGTGCCGAACCGCAGGGTCGCGGCGTCGTTCACCAGCAGCGGCCCGCCCGCGGAGCTGCCACCGCCGTTCAGGCTCAGCACCCCGCTGGAGACCTGGATCACCCCCTGGTTCCGCAGTTCGGCGTCGATATCCACCTGCCCCGTACCGGCCGACACGGCGAGCACCCCCGCGTTCTGCAGCACGCCACTGCCGCCGGGCGCCGGGCCGATTACCGCATCCGCGGTGATGCGCATCACGCCGGCGTTGACCAGCGTGCCCGCCTGCACCGGCGCCGCGCCGTCGCCGCCGCCCAGCACGATGTCGCCGCCCGACCAGGTCAGGGCCCCGTCGTTCCGCAGCACGCGACCGCCATCCAGCGCGAACCCGCCAATCTCCGAGCGGCCGAGCAGGCGCGTCAGCCCCGGACCGCTCTGCACGCCGCCGGTCAGGCGGGCGCCGGCATAGGCGGTCAGCACGCCACTGCCGCTCAGCGTGCCGCCGGTCTGCTGCAAGGGGCGGTCGGCGCCCGCCGCCGTCCGGCCCAGCACCGCGGCACCACCGGACAGAGCGAGCGCATGGAAGGCGCCGTACTCCGCGGCCGACGCGTCCAGCGTACCCCCGGTGATGTCCGTATTGCGCACGTCGTATCCGCCGCCGGTCACGGCGAAGCGGCCGCCGCCGAACGCCAGGGTGCCGTTGGTGTCCACGCGCATGCCCTCGGCGGCGGAGGAGCCACCCGCATCCAGGCTCAGCGTGCCCTGCGACACAATGATCTGGCCGGTGTTCACCAGCGGCGCCACGAGCGCGGCATTGCCGGCAGCACCGTCCACCCGGATGGTACCGGCATTGTCGATGCTGCCGCCGTTGGTCGCCGACAGGGTCTGCCCGGCGGCGGCGATGGCCAGCACCGCCCCGGCCTCATTCTGCAGTCCCGCGGCATCGGGACCGCCAACCAGCACGAGAGTGCCGCCGTTCCAGGCAATGCTGTCCCGGTTGTCCAGTTGCGCGAGTTGCAGCGTTCCGCCCGACAGCACGAACCGGCCGGCGCGGTTGGTCAGGCTGTGCAGCGTGTCGCTGCCGTTCGCATGGGTCACCGTCGGCCTGGCCGCGGAATCGATCACCGCGGTGGCCGCGGCATCCGGAACGCCGCCGCCGCTCCATTGCGACGGGTCGGCGAACGCGCCGGACGGGCCGACCCAATCGGTCTCCGCCGCCACCCGGTACGGACTGACGATCTTTGCCAGGACGTCCAGATCCGCCGTCATTTGGGCGTTGGTCATCACCAGGTCCGGCGTGCCGGAATTGGTGAAGCTGATCGCGGTCAGCTTCCCGGCACTCGCCAGGCCCTCCAGCATGGTCAGCCGAGCGGCCACGTGGGCGGCAGTGTCGGTGATGCGCAGGGTGTCGCCGGGACCGAAACCGTCGATTGCCGCCGGGGCGAAATCCAGCACATCCGCCACCGTCAGCGTGGCCCCCGTACCGCCGAACACGATGGCCTGGGCGGTGCCCACCGCGGCATCGATGGTCAGGCTGCTGTTGCCGGCGATCAGCACCGTGCCATCGGCGCCGCCGATATCGCTGGAGACGGTCGCGCTGCCGCCGCCGGCGGTCAGCAGCGTGCCGCTGTTCCGCAGCGTCACCCCGCCCAGCCCGGCCGTGGCACCGCCGAACAGCAGGGCCGCGCCGGGATCGACCTGCACCTGACCGGTGCCGTCGAGGATACCCGCGACCGTCAGAGTCCCGGCCGTCGCCTGCAGCAGCCCCGCGTCGTGGATCGCGGACGCGAGCGTGCCCTGGCCCTGCACGGTGCCGCCGCCGGCGATCGCCAGCCCGGACGCGGCCAGGCTGCCACCGGAAAGGTCCAGCGTGCCGCCGCCCACCCGCGCCGTACCGGTCAGCGTCACCGCGCCGCGCTGCACCAGGGTAGCGCCGTCGATCAGCAGCCCACCGGTGGCGATCACCCCGCCCGGGTCCAGCGTGCTGACGCCACCGTTGAAGGCGAGCACGCCGCTGCCGCTGACCGAACCGCCGAGGGTGCTGCCGGCGTCGATGGAAAGCGTGCCGCTGTTCACCACGATGCTGCCGGTATCCTCGACCGGAACCGCGATCCGGCTGGTTCCGCTGCCGCCCGTCTTGCTCAGCGTGCCGGCGTTGACCATGCGATCGGCACCGCCGGACGGAAGCTGCGCGCCAAGGCCGACATCCCCGGCGAAGCTGAAGGACGCGCCCGCCTGGTTCACCAGCGTGCCGCTGTCGCCCGGCGCGGCACCGAACGCCAGATCGGCAGCGGCGATCACCGTCCCCGCGTTCTGCCAGGTGGCGCCGCCGGCCAGCGCGACCTGGGGAGCACTCCAGGCGGTCAATCGGACCGTCCCCGTGCTGGCCAGGGTGCCGGGCCCGAGCAGCACCGCGGCGCCGTCCGCTCCGCTGCCCAGGTGCGCGCCATCCCCGAACGACACGGACTGGGTGTCGCCGGAGGCCAGGTCCCAGGTGCCGGCCAGGCGTACCTCTCCCGCGTCGCCGCCGATACGGCCGCCCAGCACGCCGCCGCCGTTCAGTTCCAGCGTGCCGCTGTTCGCGGTCACCTCGCCGGTGTTGGTGACGGGCGCCGTCACGGTGCTGACGCCGCTGCCGCCGGTCTTTGCCAGCGTGCCATCGTTCAGCACGCTGCCATTCCCCGTGGCCGTTACCTGGCCGGGCTGATCGGTGGCGAACGCGAACAACGCACCGGCCTCGTTGCGCAGCGTTGCGGAATCGCCGATCTCGACCACCCCGGCATCATAGACCAGGCCGGCGTTCGCCCAGGTGGCCCCGGCAACGAACTGCAGCGCCGAGCCACCCGCCTGGGGTGCCGGCACGGCACTGACGCCGTTGGTTTCCAGCGTGCCCGGACCGCTGATCCTGCTGCCGGCGCCGCCGAGCTGCGCCGTGTCGAGCAGCGAAAGAGTGTCGCCGTTGAGGTTCAGCGCGCCCGCGGCGAGCGGCAGGTCCAGCCGCAGTTCAGCGGCCAGGCTGGTGTCGGCGGACAGTGTCATGCCCGTGGTGTCCAGCACCACGATATCGGCGCCGCCCGGCGCCCGGCCTGCCGGCGACAGGGTGCCGGTTGCATCGGCAATCAGCCAGCCGGAGGGCAGGTTGAAGCTGCCGGTGCTGCCGCGCCAGTAGAAGGTCGCCATACCCTGCTCCGTTTTGGTGCCCCGGGGCCCGTAAGGACCCATGTCCGGGCGCCGCGGGGCCGAACCGGGCAGCGACCGAACGCACCGACGGTAGCGGGCGATTGGTTAGGATTCCGTCAACGAGCGCCGTTTCGGATGCGTATCACGCCAAGGGAACGCCGTGGCCGGCCCGCCCGTGACCTTGCAGGGGCACGCACCGGCCGGGCCGCATGCGGATTGCTGCTACAGCTTCAGGAACAGCGGCTGGCTCGGCCGGAAGCTTTGCACCGGCATGTCCAGGACGTAGCCGTTCGTCAGTTCCAGTTGCAGAGTGATCGGCAACTCTTCGGCCTCTGCCGGCACGCCTGCGAATACCAGCCGGTCGGTGACGCCACAGCACAGCGCGTTCCAGGCCGCATAGGTGCCGTCGTGATTGAACGCGGTATGGACGTCGGGGCGCGGATACCACACCGGCGTCTCGTGGCAGACGTCGCCGATGCGAATGCGCAGCCACTTGATGTCGCTGTTCAGCAGGCACCAACCCTCGACCTGCATCACCAGGCCGTCGTCGCCGGGCTGCGCCCGCAGTTCGAGGAACCAGTGCGCGGGCAGGACATCCACCTCCACGGGCGCTTTCACGTCCGCTGGTGGTTCCCGCCGCGACCTGGACGCACGCCGGGCGGGCTTGGTCAGCCAGAACACATGGCTCGGCGTGCGGTCCGCAGCAGACAGCGCCCTGAAATAAGGCCGCGTGCAGCCCGGCAGGTCACGCAGAACCTGGGCCGAGCCTTCGGCACTGAGGCCAAGCTCGCCGAACAGTCCCTCCGCCATCTTCACGCCGGTCGGGTCCGGTGCGAGCGGGAACGCCTCGACACCGGCGAAACCGATCCGCTGTGCCGTCGCCGCGAATTCCTCCGGCACGAACATGTGCTTGTCCTCGAGACCTGCCAGGTACCACAGGGCCCCCTGGTGCAGGGTGCCGCGCCGCTGCTCGCCGATCCAGTTGTGCAGCAACTGTCGGTCATGCGCAGGCGCCGCGCTCTCGGCCATCTGCTTTGCAATGATGTCCGCCACGCCCGCGGCAAGGGCCTGGTGGAAGCGCAAGGCGGGTTCGGCAAAGAAGGCAATGCCACCTGGCTTCAGGATGCGCAGCAGGTCCTGAAGGAACGCCTCATAGTCCGGCACGTGGTGCAGCACCTGGATGCCGACGCAGCAATCGAAGCTGGCGTCGCGGAAGCAGGGTTCGTTGGTGCTGTAGGTGGCAAGCGTCACCGGCACGCGGTCGGCCACGCCCAACCGGTCCAGATGCGCCTTGCAGATCCGCAGCATGTCCAGCGAGACATCGGTCAGCACCACGTCCCGCACATCGTTCCCGGCCAGCACCGCGCGCGAGAACGCGCCGGTACCGCAACCGATTTCCAGCATCGTGCCAAGGGAGTCCGGCCAGCGGTCGCCAAGCAGGCGCCGGATACGCCGGTACTCGGCGACGGACCGTCGGTCGTTGATGCCGTGGTCGGCGTCGTACTGGTGCGGATCCAGCCTGGTATCGAACTGGCCGCGGACGAAGTCGATGATGCTGCCATCGACCACGGGATACTGCGCACCGCACGCCACGCAGCGCAGTTCGGTCGGCGCGGCGGCCAGCCGCCCCCGGCAGGCCGGACACTGAAAGGGGCCTTGGCGCGCGCTCACCCTGAAACCTGAACGGAACGGCTGCGGATCATGTCACTCGCGACGAAATTACACCGGGGACCGGGTTGCCCCCAAGTGGCCGAAAACCCGAACAGATGCAAAACCCCACACCACGGGGGCACGGTGCGGTGGGCGGCGGCGCTGCCGGGAGACGGACGAAAATCCGGCGGCCGGCAGCGGCTGGAAACGCTTCCTTAAGCTTCCGGTGGCCTAATCGCGGTGGTCGCTTGCAGGATTTGGTGTATGCCTCCGCGCTCCGTCACGGACCACCCCAACACAGAAGGGACGCCCGCCAAACCGGCGGATGCCCTCCGCGGGGCGCTGCTGGACAGCCGGCAGCGCTGGCGCGACCTGGTCACGATGGCGGCCGATCTGGCGTTCGAGACCGACGCCGCCGGCCGCGTCGTCTTCATCAATCCCGACCCCGCCCTCGGCTGGCCATCCAGCCTGCTGCTCGGCCAGCCGATCGAATTGCTGATGGCCGATCGCAGCGGCTACAACCCGTTCCACCCCACGGTCGAACTGCGCGGGCAGCGCATCTGGGTGAAGCGTGGCGACGGCGGCACCGCCTGCCTGTGCTTCTCCGTCGCGCCCTTGCAGGACACGAACGGCCGAATCGTCGGCGCACGCGGTGTCGGCATCGACATCACGGCGCAGGATGCCAGGGAGGCGCACGTCGCGGCCGCCCTGCGCCGTGGTGAGGTACTGGACCACATCCTGTCGCGCGTCGGGCAGGAAGTGCTGGCCCCGCGCATGATGCATGCCGCGCTGGAGGCACTGATGAACGCGTTGGGGGCGGAAGGCGCCGCGGTGATCACCCTGCGCCTGGAGCCGCCCGGACCGGCCCTCGCGCACCAGACCGGCAGCGGCGCAACCTCGATCGTGCCGGCGACCGGTCCGCTGCTGCAATCGCCCCCCGGCGAGCCGCGGCAGGTGACCGCCGGGAACGGGCGGGTCGTGCTGGTCTCGCCATGCCAGACCCGCTTCGGCGAGCATGGCGCGCTGGCCGTCTGGCGCGGCAGCGGCAGCCGCCCCTGGGACCATGAGGAAACACTCCTCGTCGGTTCAGCCGGCAGCCTGATCCGCGTGGTGCTGGAACATGAGGCGATCCAGCGGGAAATGGCCCGCCAGGCCCGCACCGATCCACTGACCGGCCTGCTCAACCGCCGCGCGTTCCTGGAAGAGATCGAGCGCCATATCGAACGCCTGGACCGTGAGGGCCAGTCCGGCACCCTGCTGTTCGTCGATCTCGACCACTTCAAACCGGTCAACGACCGGCTCGGGCATGAATTTGGCGACGACGTGCTGCTGCACACGGCGCTGTTGCTGCGCAACACGGTGCGGCCGAGCGATCTGGTGGCGCGGCTGGGGGGCGATGAGTTTGCGCTATGGCTGGACGGAGCGGACCATCTGACCGCCGCGGAACGGGCGGAACACCTGCGCACCCAGGCGCCGCGCGAGCTGCTGGACCTGGTCGGCGGCGATGTCCCGCCGCTCAGCCTGTCGATCGGCATCGCGAGCCGCAGCCCGGGCAGTCACGAACCGGTGGAGAGCCTGTTGCGCCGCGCCGACATGGCGATGTACGAGGTCAAGCGGCAGGGCCGCGGTCACTGGCGCGTTTCGCCGGAGGAAACGGTGTGAACCACGCGTCGCCGCGGCCGGACCCGCTTCACGCCACCGACGAGGCGATACGGGTCCGCCTTGGCGCAAGTGCCTCGGCGCCGCCCGAACTGCTGCAGCACCTGGCAACCGATAAAGCGGTCACGGTTCGGGCTGCGCTGGCGATGAATCCGGCGGCACCGCCGCAGGTGAATGAAACCCTGGCCTGCGACGGTGACGAGCGGGTGCGCATCCTGCTGGCGCGGAAGCTGGCCGGTCTGGCACCCAGCCTGTCCTCCGACGCGCAGGCGCAGTTGCAGGTGCAGGCACAGGAGACGCTGAAGGCGCTGGTCGCGGACGAAGCCGTGCGGGTGCGGGCCGCCGTCGCCGACGTCGTCAAGGAAATGCCGGACGCGCCGCGCGCATTGATTCTCCAGTTGGCCCATGATCCGGCGGTGATGGTCTGCGAGCCGGTCATCCGGCTGTCGCCGCTGCTGACGAGCGAGGATCTGCTGGCGCTACTGGCCGGTTCCCCGCCGCCAACCACCGTGCACGCCGTCTCCCGCAGGCACGGCATCGATGCTGCGGTCTCCGATGCGATCGCCGCCAGTGCGGACAGCGTTGCGATCGAGGCCCTGCTGTCGAACGCATCGGCGCAGATTCGCGAAGCGACGCTGGACGCGCTGGTCGCCAGCGCGGTGGAGCACGAGGCATGGCACGAGCCGCTGGTCCGGCGGCCGACGCTGTCCGCGCGGTCGGCCCGCGCCCTGTCGGACATCGTGGCGACCCACCTGCTGGACGTCCTGGCCGCTCGCAGCGATCTGGAACCGGCACTGGCCGGAATGCTGCGCAACAAGCTGGCCAGCCGGCTGGCAGCGCCCGAAGTCGGCGCCGGCGTCAGAGGACGATACGCAGGCTGCCCTGAGCAAGGCACGGGCCCTGGCGGCCAAAGGTGCCCTGAACGAGAAACTGTTGCTGCAGGTGTCCCAACGCGGGGATGTGCGCCTGGTCGCCGCCATGCTGGCGGTCGCCGCCGGCCTGCCGATCTCGGTCGTGGATCGGGCTGCCACGCTGCGCAGCGCCAAGGGACTGGTGAGCCTGACGTGGAAGGCAGGCTTCACCATGCACTGTGCGCACACGCTGCAGGCGACGCTGGCACACCTGGCGCCGGAAGCGATGTTGCAGGCCGGCCCCGGCGGGGCCTTTCCCCTGGCGGTGGAGGAAATGCGCTGGCAGATCGAGTTCCTGGAGCGGATGGGCCGGTAGGGTGGCTGCGGTATCGCCGGGATTGGACCGGCCTTCCCGGATCAGCGGCGGATGATGGTGCCCGGCCCCGCCTCGGTGAAAAGCTCCAGCAAGCAGGCATGCGGCACGCGGCCGTCCAGGATCACCGCGCCCTTCACGCCCTGGCGCACCGCCTCGACGCAGTTCTCCACCTTGGGAATCATGCCGCCGGTGATGGTGCCGTCGGCGATCCGCTGCTCGACCTCGGCCAGGGTCAGTTCGGGGATCAGTCGCTTGTCCGCGTCCAGCACGCCCGCGACGTCGGTCAGCATCAGCAGCCGCGTGGCGCTCAGCGCGCCGGCCACCGCCGCGGCCACCGTGTCGGCGTTGATGTTGTATGTCTGCCCGTCGGCCCCCACGCCCACCGGCGCGATCACCGGCACCAGCCCGCCGCCGGTCAGCGCGTGGATGACGCGCACATCGACATGATCCGGCTCACCGACGAAGCCCAGGTCCAGCACCCGCTCGATGTTGCTGTCCGGATCCTTCTTCGTGCGGGTCAGCTTGCGGGCGCGGATCATGCCGCCATCCTTGCCGCAGACGCCGACTGCCAGCGCGCCGGCCCGGGTGATCAGGTTGGCGACCTGTTTGTTGACGGTGCCGGCCAGCACCATCTCCACCACTTCCACCATCGCCGCGTCCGTCACGCGCAGCCCGTCCACGAAGGTGGACTGGATGGCCAGGCGCTTCAGCATGGCATTGATCTGCGGCCCGCCGCCATGCACCACCACCGGGTTCATGCCGACCTGTTTCAGCAGCGCGATATCCCGGCCGAACTGTTCCGCCAGGTGTTCCTCGCCCATGGCGTGGCCGCCGTATTTCACCACCACGGTGGCGCCGGCATAGCGGCGGAGGAAGGGCAGCGCCTGGGCCAGCACGCGCGCCCGTTCGGTCGCGGCGGCGAGGTCGATCGGGGGGATGGGGTCGCTCATGCCGGGGGCGAATACGGCCGGGACAGTGGGGGGTCAAGACGCCGGGATGTCACCCGGTCCGGACGGCAGGGCATCCAGCGCCGCCTGGAAGGCCTGACGTATGTCGTCACTGAAGCAGGCGAAGGTGACCGCCTCGATCGAGGCCATGTCACGCAGGCACGCCGCCGTGGTCTGCAGGGCGATACGGGCCGCGTCCGGAACCGGATAGCCGTAGATGCCGCAACTGATCGCCGGAAACGCGATCGAGCGGACGCCGTGTGCCGCCGCAAGCTTCAGGCTCTCCCGGTAGCAGCCGGCCAGCAGGTCCGGCTCGCCGTGCCTGCCGTCGCGATAGCGCGGGCCGACCGCATGGATCACGAACTTCGCCGGCAGGCGGTAGCCCTTGGTGAGCTTCGCCTGCCCGGTGGGACAGCCGCCCAGCGTGCGGCATTCCTCCAGCAGGTGCGGACCGGCGGCGCGGTGGATCGCGCC
Organism: uncultured Alphaproteobacteria bacterium; assembly: GCA_963721065.1. Classification (GTDB taxonomy): domain Bacteria; phylum Pseudomonadota; class Alphaproteobacteria; order Acetobacterales; family Acetobacteraceae; genus CAWBLP01. The sequence continues at coordinate 801,210 of CAVRHO010000001.1, read as the reverse complement.
ATCCACGCCGCCGCCGCCCAGCAGCGACCGGTTGGCGGCGTTGACGATGGCGTCCACGGGAAGCGTCGTGATGTCGGCCCGGATCACCGCGATGCGCTGCATGGGCGTGCTCCGTCAGATCCAGTCGCGCAACTTGAACCACAGCAGGGGGATCAGCGCGGATACGGCGATGACCCCCAGGCCGTAGGCGTAGCCCCAGGGCCAGTTGTACTCCGGCGTCGCCTTGAAGTTCATCCCGTAGATCCCGGCCAGCAGAACCGGCGGGATGCCCACCACCGAGGCGACGGTCAGCACCTTCATCACGTTGTTCTGCGCGATGTTGATGAACCCCAGCGTCGCGTCCAGCAGGAACTGCAGCTTGTCGTTCAGGTGGGTGTCGAAATCGTTCAGCGACGCGATGTCCTGGGTCAGCGCGGTCATCCGCGGCGCCAGGTCCGGCGGCAGCCAGTCCTTCGCCATCGCCTGCACGAACGGGACGATACGCCCCGCCGTCACCTGGCTGTCCCGCACATAGGAGATCACGTCCCCGGCCCGGCCGATCACGTTCAGCGTGGCGCGCAGCATGCGGTCTTCATGCTTGCTGCCGCCAAGCTGCATCGGGCGTTCGCGGAAAATGCGGTGCGAAATCGCGTCCAGCTCGGCTCGTGTCTGCTCCAGCGCGTCCGCCTGGCGATCAACGATCGCTTCCAGGATGCCGACGAACAGATGCATGCTGGTGCTGTTGCCGGTGCCGCCGCGCAACTCCCGGTCGATGAAGGCGTCGAACGCCCGACTGGGGGCGAAACGGATGGTGATCAGGCGCTCGCGTGTCAGCACGAAACCACCCGGCACCAGGCTGGGCGCCTCATCCAGGCGAGCGACCAGCGGCATGCTGAGGGTCAGGACGCCGTTCTCCGCGTTCAGGCGGCTGGAGCTTTCGATTTCCGCCAGGTCCGACTCGCGGGGAATTTCGAGTCCGGTGACCTGCTGCACCAGGGTGGCCTCCGCCTCGGTTGGCTGCGTGAGGTCGATCCAGGCGGCAGCATGCAACGCTTCCTCCGATGCAGGTGCGATACGGTGGAGTGCGGTTACGGTGCAGGTGTAGGCGTTCAGCATGGTGGCGTAGCTAAGCAGCATCCCAGGTGGCTGCCCAGACACGACATGGGGGGCGGAACAGGCGGCGCGTCCAGGCTGGAAGGCGTTGCGCATGGGCAACACTATCGGTTCATTCCCGGCCCTCGATCGCGTGACGCCCCGACTTCGAGTCACTGCGGCGATCCGGCGCGGGCCGGCATCCGCGCGCGAAGAAGGGCCACGGATGGTTCGTCCCGGTCTATCGTCGGGCGTGATGGATCAGCCCGCCGACGCCTCGCCCTGTCTTGCCGCGCATGCCGATTGGAGCGTGGATCCGCGCAAGCGCTGGATGGCGATCGCGCAGCCGACACCGGCCGGATGGCGGGTTCTTCCGCCGGAACCGGTCGGCGCGGTGAAGACGCTGCCCGCCCGCCTGCGCGCCATGGCGAACGGCCGGGCGGTGGCGCTGGGGGTTGACCTGCCGATCGGCGTGCCGCGCGCGTTCGCGGCACGCCGGCCAGAGGCGGATTTCCTGGATTTCCTGGCACAGACCCGCATCTGGCCGGATTTCTACAGCGTCTGTGCCACGTTGGACGAAATCCGCCCCGAACGCCCGTTCTACCCGGCCCGCGGCCTGCGCGGCATGACCCGGGCGGCGCATGCGGCGGCGCTGGGGCTGCCGGACGCGGCGGCGCTGTGCCGCCTGTGCGACCGGGCGACAGACGAGCGGCCGGCCGGCGCGCCGGTATTCTGGACGCTGGGCGCCAACCAGTCGGGCAAGGCGGCGATCCACGCCTGGCAGGCGCTGCTGCTGCCGGCCCTCGCGGGTGACGGCATCCGGCTGTGGCCGTTCGCCGGGGCGTTCCGCACCTTGCTGGCACCCGGCACCATCGCCGTCGCGGAAACCTACCCGGCCGAGGCGTTGCGCCACCTGGGCATCCGCCTGTCCGGCAGCAAGCGCCGGCAAGCGGACCGCGCGGCGGTCGCGGACGCGATTGAAGCGGCCATGCAGCGGTTGGGCGCCGCACCGACCCCGGCGTTGCGCGCCTCCATCGGCGACGGATTCGGCTCCGATGCCGCCGGAGAGGACCGGTTCGACTGCATCCTGGGGCTGCTTTGCGTCGTGAACGTGCTCGCCGGCAACCGCCCCGATACCGCCCCCGATGACCCGTGGATCAGGCGCTGGGAAGGCTGGGTGCTGGGCCAGACGGCGATGCCGCGACAAGGAGGCAGCGGCGATGCGGCCACGGTTTCGGCCTGACACCAGGACCCGGCATGCCTGGCGATCACCGCCCGGTCGCCACGCAATGCGGCCACGGTTCCCGCCTGGCACCGGTCACGCCCCGATGGCGCCGCCCGGCGGCGGTGGCGGGTCCGTCGATGCCGGACCCGGACCGGACGAGCGGCTGGGGTCAGCCCGGTTCGGCGCCGAACGCCAGGCAGACATTCTGCCCGCCGAAGCCGAAGGAGTTGGAGATGGCATGCGCCACCTGCACGTCACGCGCCACGTTCGGCACGCAGTCCAGCGGCAGCGCCGGATCGGGGATGTCGTAGTTGATGGTGGGCGGCAGGCGGCCGTGGCGCAGGGCGAGCAGGGTGAAGATCCCCTCCAGCGCGCCGGCGGCGCTCAGCGTGTGGCCGATCATCGACTTGTTGGAGGAGATCGGCACCGATCCGGCGCGGTCACCGAACACCGTGGACACGCCGACCCACTCCATCTTGTCGTTCTCCGGCGTGCCGGTGCCGTGGGCGTTGATGTAGCCCACATCCTCCGGGGCCAGGCCGGCATCCGCCAGCGCCCGGCTCATGCAGTCGATGATCGGCTTGCCGTCGGGCGAGGACCGGGTGCGGTGGAAGCCGTCCGCCGCCTCGCCGCAGCCCTCGATCACCCCCAGGATAGTGGCGCCGCGGGCGCGGGCATGGGCCAGGCTTTCCAGCACCAGCGCGCCGGCGCCTTCCGCCATCACGAAGCCATCGCGGTCCTTGCTGAACGGGCGGGCGGCCGAGGACGGCGGATCGTTGCGGGTGGACAGGGCGGAGAGCAGGGAGAAGCGGATCAGGCTCTCCACCGTCACCGAGGCGTCGGTGCCGACGCACAGCGCCGCCTCGGTCTCACCGCGGCGGATTGCTTCCAGGCCAAGCTGGATGGCGGTGCCGCCGGAGGCGCAGGCGGTGGAGGTGCCGATGGGCGAGCCCTTGGTGCCGAACCGGTCGGCCAGGTTTTCCGCCAGGGAACCGAACAGGAAGCGGCGGTGCCAGTGGGCGAACTTGCCGCTGGCGGCGGCACGCAGCAGGTCGGCGTAGGTGACCGGGCCGTTGGTGGCGGCCGCCGCAAGGGCGCGGCGCTGGGCCCATTCCAGCTCCACCGGGGGCAGCGCCAGGAACAGCGGGCCGGGGAAGTCGCCGGGGCGGCCCACGGCGGACTCGGCCAGGGCCTCCGCGATGGCTTCGGCAGCCATCGCTTCGGCCAGGGCGGGGGCGGAGAGTTCGTCCAGCGGCACGTCGTCGACGGTGCCGGCGACGGTGGTGCGCAGGCCCTCCACCGGGAAGCGGGTGATGCGGCGCAGGCCGGACTCCCCGGCGGTCAGGCGGCGCCAGTTGTCCGCCTGGCCGTGGCCGAGGGAGGTCAGCACGCCCATCCCGGTCACCACCACCACCGGCCGGCCGCGGCTGTCGCGTTCTGTGGGTGTCATGCTGCTACACCTGTGTTCGTGTCACGGGGGCGATACCGGGGCGCTGTTGGCTCACCCGTCTCAAGCCCTGTCCACCACGGCCATGCCCTCGCCGCGCCACATGCCCCAGGAGGTGACCAGCGCCTGGCGGAGCGGGCCGGCCATGGGTGCCTCGGCGGGTTCCAGCGGGGGGAACAGCGTGCCCTGCTGCACCGACATCGCCGCCAGTGCCAGGCTGCCCAGGAAGGACGGTTCCAGCGAATGCCCGAACGCGCTGGCTGCGGCCCGCACAGGCATTCCCAGTTCGGCCAGGAACGCGGCCTCCTCACCCGTGGCCGCCGCCGCGCCCGAGGCGCCGGAGATCACCGCCGCCGCCCCGTCCTGCAGATGATGCCGCAGGCCGGCAAGCTGCCCGCGCGCCACCGCGGTGGCCTCGCCCGGGCCGCGGCGGCAGCGGTCGGTGGCGATGGCCGCGATGTGGGCCAGGGCGTTCGCACCCCGCGCCGCTGCATGCGCCCGGCTTTCCAGCACCAGGAAGCAGCCCAGGGAACCCAGCACCATGCCGCCGCCGGCCTGCTGCCGCGCCCAGACCGGGGCGTAGTCCTGCTTCCACAGCATGCCGCCCAGTTCGTGCAGCATCAGGATGTCGGGGCGCTGCGCATTGAACGAGCCGCCGACCAGGAACACATCCCCCTGCCCCGCCGCGATGCGGGCGCAGGCGATGCGGACGGCGTCGGTGCCGGAGGCTTCCTCGCCCATGAAGGTGCGGGAGGAGCCGATCACCCCGTGCACGATCGAGATGTTGCCGGCCAGCAGGTTGGACAGTTGCGCCAGGAACAGGGTCGGGCGCAGGTCGCTCATCAGCCGCTGGTTCAGCAGCACGTCGGGGTTGTCGGACCCCGGCAGGGCGGACAGCACCGCCTCGTCCACCGCCGAGTCGCGTTCGCCGCCGCCGGCCGCCACGATCATGTCGGTCCGGCCCAGCACCTCGGCGTTGCCTTTGAGGCCGGCGGAGTCGAGGGCCAGGCCGGCGGCGTAGGTGCCGGTGCGCTGCCAGGCCTCCATCTGCCGCTGGTCGCCGCGCTTGGGGATTTGCGTTCCCAGCTCCAGCGGCACCATCGGGTGCACCGGCCAGGGGGCAAAGGTGGCGGCATCCACCGCCGGGGCGAAGCCGCCGGGCCGGGTCAGTGCGGCCCAGTGGGCCTCCACCCCCTCCCCCAGGGAGGAGACCAGGCCGATTCCGGTGATCAGCGCGTCGCGCTCAGCCGCCATGCAGGAACTCCTCCGGCACTGCGACGCGGCGGGCCGTCTCCAGCATGCGCGCACGCAGCGTCTCGTTGGGGAAGGGCACCACGCGGTAGCGGATCTCGGCCCCCGCCACCGGCTTGCCCGCCGATTCCAGCCGGCCGTTCACCACGGCATAGCCGGAGCCTTCGTGCACCAGTTCGGCCTCGGCCTGCAGGGGCTGGCCGGGGGTCACGAAGGCGCGCAGCTTGGCCTTTTCCACCTGGGCCAGGAACGGCATGTGGGTGAAGCGCTGCAACGCCATCAGCAGCCAGCCGCCGGTCTGTGCCATGGTCTCGATCATCAGCACGCCGGGCAGGATGGGGTGGCCGGGGAAGTGGCCCTCGAACACCGGGCTGGCGTCCGGCACCAGGCAGTCGGCGCGCACGCGGCGCGCGTCCGGATCCAGCAGGGCGATCCGGTCCACCATCTGGAAGTATTCGAGCTGCATGCCGGTCAGGCGGGCTTTGCCGCCACCAACTGGTCGATGTTGGCCGCCAGGTCCTTCAGGACGAAGTACTGGTCGGACGACGCCTTGCCCTCATTCACCTCCTGCGTCCACTTCTCCAGCGGCATCTTGATGCCGAACGCCTTGTCGATGGCGAAGGCGACGTCGAGGAAGTCCAGGCTGTCGATGCCCAGGTCGTTGATGGCATGGCTGTCGGGCGTGATCTTGTCACGCGGGATGTCGCAGGTCTCGGAGATGATGCCGGCGATCGTTTCGTATGTGGACGACATTCGGGAAGAGCCTCGCAGCAATCACGGCGGGGCCAGACTCGCGGTGCGGCCCACCCATTGAGACGGCACTAACACCACAGTGACTGGCGCGCCGCAAGGGTGCGGTCGAGACGGGGTTGGGGGGCGGCCGCCAGCGCTCGCCCTCCGGCCGAGGCGGGGGAGCGTCTGCGGGCGGTGTTCGCTTCTGCTACGACGTCCAGTGGGCGGGGTCCCAGGTCCAGCCGGAGGGCGTCTGTTTCCAGTAGCCCGGCTGGAACAGCGGCCCGTGCCCGGCGGCGGGCACATACTGGCCCCTTTGCCAGACATAGCCGCTGCCGCTCCAGTTCCAGTGGCCGGGCTGCCACATCAGCGCCTCGGCGCTGACCGGCGGCTTCGGCACTGTCTCGGAGATCGGCGGCGGCACGGGCGGATAGGGGTTTGTCGTCGCGGTCGTGGGGTTGGTCCCGGTGGCGCAGCCGGCGAGGAGGCCGGCAAGAACCAGCGCAACAGGCCCGAACTCGGTACCTCATCTGTCCTCCGGTTCGGCCGACTAGCGTAACTGAGGGAGAGAATGGTCGCGGGGCGCGCCGGTTTCCACACCAAACGCCGTTACATCGGCAACAGAATTGTCGCGACGGCCTGCGCCGCTATCCCCTCCCCCCGTCCGGTGAAGCCCAGTTTCTCGGTGGTGGTGGCCTTCACCGAGATCCGGGCCGGATCGACGCCGAGCAGGGCGGCGAGGCGGGCGGCCATGGCGGGGGCGTGGGGGGAGATTTTGGGGCGTTCGCAGACCAGGGTGACATCGGCGTTGGCCAGGGTGCCGCCGCGCGCGGCGATCCGCTCTGCCGCATGGGCCAGGAAGCGGGCGCTGTCGGCGTCCTTCCAGGTGGCCTGGCTGGGGGGGAAGTGGCGGCCGATATCGCCCTCGGCCAGCGCGCCGTAGATCGCGTCGCACAGCGCGTGGATGCCGACATCGGCGTCCGAGTGGCCGGCCAACCCCTTGTCGTGCGGCACTTCCACCCCGCACAGCATCAGCTTGCGGCCGGTCTCCAGCACGTGGACGTCGAAGCCGGTCCCGACCCGCGGGATCAACGCAGGGGCCATGATACGCTCCAACCGGGACAGGTCCTCGGGATAGGTCAGCTTGATGTTCTCCGGCGCGCCGGGAACGATGGCGACGGGCGCGCCGGTGGCCTCCAGCAGGGAGGCGTCGTCGGTGGCGCCGGCGATCCCGGCGCGGTGCGCGGCCAGCAGCACCGGGAAGCGGAAGGCCTGTGGGGTCTGGGCGCGGTACAGGCCGTCGCGCGGCACGGTCTGGGTGATGACCCCCTGCTCCACCCGCTTCAGCGTGTCCGGCACCGGCAGCGCGGGGATGGCGCCGGGCGCCTGCTCCAACGCCGCCAGCAGCGCCGGGATGGTGCCGGGCGGGATGAACGGACGCGCGGCGTCGTGCACCAGCACGATGTCGGGGGCATGCGGTTCCAGCGCTTCCAGCCCGGCGCGCACGCTGTCCTGGCGGGTGGCGCCACCCGGCACGGTGGGCAGGTGGTCCAGGCCGGCGAGGGCCGCCTCGATCGGGCCGGCCTCGCCGACCGGCTGGATCAGATCGACCGCGGCCGCGAGGGCTTCGGCGGCATGGCGCAGCACCGGCTTGCCGGCGAGGGCCAGGAACTGCTTGGGGGTGTCGGCACCGAACCGGCTCCCCGAGCCGGCGGCGACCAGGATGGCAGCACAGCGCATGCCACACCGTTGCCGCACGGCACCGGACGCGTCAATCGGCGCTACTTCGTCACCCCGAGGCCGCGCATGAAGGTCTCGCGGATCATCGGCGGGTTGCGCTCGGTGGTTTCGGCCGGCTTGCCCGGATCGATGCGGCAGCCGATCAGCCAGGGGCCGTCCTCACGCAGGGCCTGCCCGATCATTTCCTCGAAGGCGAACTTGTCGGCGGCCCAGGCGCTCTGCTGGATGCCGGCGCCGCGGGCGATGGCGACGATGTCGGCGTGTTCCGCCGTCAGCGTCGGCTGGCCGCCGGTGATCTGGTAGGTGCCGTTGTCCATGATCACGATGGCCAGGTTCTTCTGCGCCCGCGACGCCACGGTGGCGAGCGCGCCCAGCTGCATCAGGATCGAGCCGTCGCCCTCCAGCGCGAACACCTTGCGCTGCGGCTGCGCCAGGGCGACGCCGACGGCGATCGGCACCGCCAGGCCCATGCTGCCCAGCATGTAGAAGTTCTGCGGGCGCCGGCCCTGGGGCGTGCCGGAGGCGGCCCAGAGGTCGAAATTGGTGTAGCCGATGCCGCCGATCACCGCTTCTTCGTGCTTCAGGCGATCGACCATCCGCTTCGTGATGTCGAGCCGGTTCATCACCTTGGCGTGGTCGCGGTGCACCGGGTGGTTTGCTGCGAATGACATGGTGCGCCCCCTATTTCTCGAACACCTTGCCGCCCGTCAGCAGGGGCGAGAGGATGAAGCAGCAGGGCGCGCGCGTCGCCACCGCCTGGGTGATGCTGCGGTCGAGGATGAACTCCGCCTCGTCGAGCCGGGTCATGGTGTGGTGCTCGACCGCCAGCGAATCCAGCACCGGGCGCATGGTGCGGGCGACCAGCGACTGGCCGATGTTGAACTCGCCCAGCGTGCCGCGTTCCGACACCATCATCAGCACCGGGATCTGGAACGGCACCGCGAGCGAGGCGATGACATTGGGCAGGGTGGCGAAGCCGCTGGTCTGCATCAGCAGGATGCCGCGGCGGCCGCCCATCCAGGCGCCGGCGACGATGCCCAGGCCTTCTTCCTCCCGCGCGACGGCGAAGGCGGTGAAGAACGGGTCGGCGTGGACGCCGGCGATCAGCGGGCGAAGGACGTTGTCGGGGACGTAGGTGACCAGGCTGACGTTATGCCGCTTCAGCACGGCCTGGGTGATGGTGTGCCAGGACTGGCCTGGCGCGTCGGTATCCATGGCGCTTCCTCCGCTGCGTCGGGGGCGGTGGAGGGGCGTTTGTCACGAGTAGCCGGGACTGGCAACCGGCGGCGGAGCCGGGGCGGGTCCCGGACGGCGCTGGCGTGGTTGGGTCGGTGCGGCCGGCGGCTGTGCGCAGCACCGTAAGTTTTTCAACACGGAGGAAGCGCGAGGCCCACGGAGGGCCACGGAGCCGCAGGCGGCGCGCCGGCCGTGGTTTCATCACCGACTCCGTGGCCTTCCGTGCCCCTCGCCCTTCCTCCGTGTTGAAAGCTTATTTGTTGCGGGCCGTGTCTCCGTCGGTCGGAAGAACGCTCAAACCGATGCGGCGGTGTCCGCGTGCCAGGCGCTGGCGTGGTTGGATCGGTGGGGCTGGCGGCTGTGCGCAGCACCGTAAAGCTTTCAACACGGAGAAAGTGCTAGGGCCACGGAGGGCCACGGAGCCGGTGGTGGCACGGCGGCCGTGGTTTCATCACCGGCTCCGTGGCTCTCCGTGGGCCTCACGCTTCCTCCGTGTTGAAAGCTTACTATTGCGGGCCGTGTCTCCGTCGATCGAAAGGATGCTCGAACCGATGCGGCGGCGTCCGCGTGCGAGGCACCGACCTGCCGGACCGGTCAGTCGCCGCGTTCGTCAGTGGTGAAGACGATGCCTTCGTACAGCTCCGCCATTGGCAGTTCGATGCCGATCTCCGGCATGGCCAGAATCGCGTCCGCGCCGAGAACGTGCCCGACCCAGTCGCCTCCGGCACGGGCGAACACGGTTGCGCCGATGAAATCCTGCTCCAGCATCACGTAGCGCTGGATCGAGGGCGTGTCGCGATATTCCTGGTTCTTCACGAAATGATCCACGCTGGCGGTGCTCGGGCTCAGCACCTCGAACACCACCACCGGATCATCCACGACCGTCGCATCCCGCGGGACCGGCGTGCACACGACGAAGGCATCCGGGTAGCGGATCGAGCCGGCAACGCGGATCTTCAGATCGCTGGTATAGAGCTTGGCACGGCTTGCCGCGAAGGCGGCTGCCGACCGCAATAGTCAGATTCCGCTGAACCGCCGAATGGCCGGCGCTGCCCCCGGTCATCGCCACCGGCGCGAACCCGTCGAACTCCCAGCGCAGTTCCTGCCCGTCCTCCCAGGCAAGGAACTCCTCGATCGTCATCGGGCGCTGAAGGGCTGCACTCATGTGGCGGACTTTACCACAGCCCGCCATTGGCTGTCGCCGGCCCGCCGGTCCCCTCACTTGCACAACGGTTGGGATCGGCTAGACACGCCTCTGGCCCGGAGGATGGGATGGGGAACCGGAAGCAAACCTACGACGTACTGGTCGCCGGCGGCGGCAACGCCGCGCTGTGCGCAGCGATCACCGCTCGGCAGGCCGGCGCCAGCGTGATTATTCTGGAGTCGGCGCCGAAAGCCTTCCGCGGTGGCAACAGCCGCCACACGCGCAACCTGCGCGCGATGCACGAAAAGCCGCTGTCGCCGCTGACCGACACCTACCCGGAAGACGAATACTGGGACGACCTGCTGCGCGTCACCGGCGGCAACACCGACGAGAACCTGGCGCGCATGTGCATCCGCGCCTCCTCCGGCGTGTTCGACTGGATGCGGGCCAGCGGCGTGGTGTTCCAGCCGTCGCTGACCGGCACGCTGAACCTGTCGCGCACCAACGCCTTCTTCCTGGGCGGCGGCAAGGCGCTGGTGAACGCCTACTATGTCACCGCCGAAAAGCTGGGCATCGACATCCTGTACGACACCGAGGTGCACGCCCTGAACATGGACGGCGGCGCGGTGCGCTCGGTGGACATCACCTATCGCGGCTTTCCGGAAACGCTGCAGGCGCGCTGCGTGGTGGTTGCCGCCGGCGGGTTCCAGGCCAACCTGGACTGGATGCGCCAGTACCTGGGGCGACGCGGTGGACAACTTCGTCATCCGCGGCACGCCGTACAACCGCGGCCGCGTGCTGCGCAACCTGCTGGACCAGGGCGTCGCCGCGGTGGGCGATCCCACGCAGTGCCACGCCGTGGCGCTGGATGCGCGGGCGCCGAAATTCGACGGCGGCATCACCACGCGCCTGGACAGCGTGCCGTTCAGCATCGTGCTGAACCAGAACTGCGAGCGGTTCTACGACGAAGGCGAGGATGTCTGGCCCAAGCGCTATGCCATCTGGGGGCGGCTGATCGCGCAGCAGCCGGGGCAGATCGCCTACTCGATCTGCGACGCCAAGGCGTTCCCGCTGTTCATGCCGTCGGTCTATCCCGCGGTGAAGGCGGACTCGCTGGAGGAACTGGCGCAGAAACTGAAGCTGGACCCGGCCAGGGTGCAGGCGGCCGTCCGCCAGTACAACGCCGGGGTGAAGCCGGGCCAGGCGTTCGACAACACCAAGCTGGACGGCTGCCATACCGAAGGCCTGACGCCCAACAAGACCAACTGGGCACGCACCATCGAGAAGCCGCCGTTCTACGGCTATCCGCTGCGGCCGGGCATCACCTTCACCTATCTCGGCGTGCGGGTGAACGAGAAGGCGCAGGTGCTGATGGACAACGGCCAGCCCAGCGGCAACCTGTATGCGTCCGGCGAGATCATGGCGGGCAACGTGCTGGGCCGTGGCTACCTGGCGGGAATTGGAATGACGATCGGCACGGTGTTCGGCCGCATCGCAGGGCAGGAGGCGGCGCGCCATGCGCGAAACTGAAGCGGTCGAACGTGCCCGCCATGAAATGGAAGTCTGCAACGCCTGCCGCTACTGCGAGGGTTTCTGCGCCGTGTTCCCCGCGGTGGAGCTGCGCCGCGAGTTCAGCGCCGGCGACCTGAGCTACCTGGCGAATCTCTGCCACAACTGCCGCGGCTGCTACTACGCCTGCCAGTACGCGCCACCGCATGAGTGGGGCATCAACGTGCCGCGCACGCTGGCCGAGGTGCGGGCACAAAGCTACAGCGAATATGCGTGGCCGCCGGCCCTGGCGCGGGCGTTCGACCGCAACGGCACGCTGGTCTCGCTGCTGATCGCGCTGGGCCTGGCGTTGGTGATGATCCTGACCATCGGGCTGAATTCACCCGCCAACCTGTATGCCGCGCGTCCGGTGGCGCCGAACAGCTTCTATGCGGTGATCCCGCTGTGGGCGATGCAGGTGGTCGGGCTGGTGACCTTCCTGTTCTCGCTGTTCGCGCTGGGCATGGGCGCGCGCAACTTCTGGCGCGATGCCGGGCCGGGGCGAAGCATCGGTATCGGTGGGGCCGCGCGCGGGGTTTGGGACATCCTGACGCTGCGCAACCTGGGCGGCGGCGGTCACGGCTGCAACGACAACTCCGAGCGCTTCTCCATGACGCGGCGCTGGCTGCACCACGGCATGTTCTACGGCTTCCTGCTTTGCTTCGCGGCGACCAGCGTGGCGTTCATCTATCACACCTTCCTGGGCTGGGCGGCGCCGTACCCGTTCATCTCGGCGCCCGTGCTGTTGGGCACGATCGGCGGCGTGCTTCTGGCGATCGGCAGCATCGGGCTGTTCGCGATGAAGCTGGTGGACGACCCGATGCCGGTGGCGCGCCGGCTGCTGGGCGGCGATGTCGCGCTGCTGGTGCTGCTGGCTTGCATCGCGCTGTCCGGGCTGGCGCTGCTGGGGCTGCGGGCCACCGGGGCGATGGGCATCGCGCTGGCGATCCATCTGGGGTTCATCCTGGCGCTGTTCGTCGCGCTGCCGTACAGCAAGATGGTGCATGGCGTGTACCGCTCCGCGGCGCTGCTGCGCTGGGGCGGCGAGCGGCGGCAGAACGGGTGATGCCAGCCCGCGTATAGCTTGACCGACGGCGAGCCATTCACCGTCATGGCCCACCCATCGTCATGGCCACACCCATCGTCATGGCCCACCCATCGTCATGACCCACCCATCGTCATGACCCACCCATCGTCATGACCCACCCATCGTCATGACCCGCGAAGGCGGGCCATCCACGACTTTTGCCGATGGAAACTGCGAAAAAGCATGGATGGCCGGGACTCAACCAGGTCAAGCCCGGCCGGAACACGACGGACTGATCCCGGCGTGCCTCCTGCAACGCGTGCAGGGCGTGGGCTCACCAGCCACGTGTCCGTCATGCGGACCACACGAACCGCGATGGCAGCCGTTCGGCCCGTAGCCCACAACCCGCACGCCTCACGCCGCACCAGCGCCGCTACGGGCATCAGCCCGCCTGAACGTCCCGCAGCCAGGCGCAGGCGTCGTCCATCGCGGCGCCCGCCTTGTCCACGATGCCGACCCAGAAGAAGAACCCGTGGTTCACCCCGTCCACCCGCACGATCCGGGTGGGCACGCCGGCCTGTTGCAGCCGTTCGCCATACCGCTCGCCCTCGTCGCGCAGCGGATCGTATTGCGCAGTGATCACCAGCGCCGGCGGCAGGCCGGCCAGGCTCGAAGCCCGCAGCGGCGATGCATGCGGATCCGCCGCCTGCGCCGGATCGGACAAATAGTGGTCCCAGAACCACTCCATCGACTGGCGGGTCAGGCCGTAACCCTCGGCGTTCTCGACATAGGACGGTGTGCCGGGCGCGTGGTAGTCGGTCACCGGATAGATCAGCAGTTGGCCGCGCAGCGCCGGCCCGCCCTCATCGCGGATGCGCAGCGCGGTCACCGCCGCCAGGTTGCCGCCGGCGCTGTCGCCCGCCACCACCACCCGCGCCGGGTCCGCGTTCAGCGCAGCCGCGTGCTCCGCCGCCCAGCGCGTGGCGAACAGGCAGTCCTCGGGCGCGGCGGGGAATTTGTGTTCCGGCGCCAGGCGGTAGTCCACCGACACCACCACGCTGCCGCCGCCGGCGCACAGGTTGCGGCACATCGCGTCATGCGTGTCCAGGCTGCACACCACGAAGCCGCTGCCGTGGAAGAATACCGTCAGCGGGAACGGCCCCTGCCCTTCGGGCGTGTAGATGCGCAGGTGCAGGGGACCGCCAGGCCCGGCAATGCTGCGCTCCGATACCCCGACCGGCGGGATGCGCAGGCCGGGCACGTCGCGGGCGGCGAAGCGCTCGCGGGCCTCCGGCACCGACAGCGTGTGCATCGGCGGCAGGCCGGCCATCTGGTCCAGAATCGCCTGGATCTGCGGATCGACGGGCATGTGGTTCTCCTCCCCCAGTGAGCAGCCGCGCCCTGCGGCGGGCCGTGCGATTGCGCCCGGCGGCCCCGGCCGACAGGGCCGCCACCGACCAGGACGGTAGCGGACGACGCGGCCTCGCACAGCCCCGCCGCGCCCATGCCGCCGCCGACGCACCGTGTCACCAGCCGACGCCCTGTGTCTCCACAAGCCATGTCGCGCCGCCTGCCCTCGATCGGCGCGTGGCCTGCTATGCGCGCGCCGGACGTGCCGTGGGTGCCCGATCGGCGCGGGGACGGTGCCGCCGCTGGGCATGACGCCCGCCTGCTGGCTGACAACGGCGTGATCGCGCGGATCGGCCCCTCCGTCCGGCCGCCGCGCGCGGCACACGGCCGGCCGGCTGGCCGCATTGTGAACCGCAGCGGCGCGGCCCCGAATTGCACCGCCGCCGTCCCGGTGCTGGTTTGCGCCCGCCACCGCCGCCACACGCACCGAGGGACCGCGCCGATGAACACGCTTCAGATGGACCGCCGGCGCGCGCTCGCGCTCGCGGGTGTCGCCTGGGTCGGCAGCGCCGCCCCCGCGGTCGCACAGCACCCGGGCTCCTCACCCACGGGCCCGTCGCCCGGAAAGTCCGCGCCTGGAGAACAAGCCCCGGCGCTCCCCAAGCCGGTCACCACGCAGCACATGCTGAACCTGCCCGGCCGTGTCCTGCGCTTCAGCGCCACCGCCGGCGCAATTCACCTGACACATGGCGAAAAGCATGCGCCACTCGCCGACATCGCCTTCATCGCCTACCGGTTGGACGGCGCCGACCGCACGCAGCGCCCGGTGACCTTCGTGTTCAACGGCGGGCCGGGCTTCGCCTCCGCCTGGCTCCAGCTTGGCGCCGTTGGTCCCTGGCGCATCCCGCTCGGCGGCCGCACCACCTCGCCGTCCGAGACACCGGACCCACAGGCCAACCCGGATACCTGGCTCGACTTCACCGACCTGGTGTTCATCGACCCCGCCGGCACCGGGTATTCGCAGATCCTGACCGGCAGCGAAGACATCCGCCAGAGGCTGTGGTCGGTGGACGGCGACATTTCGTACCTCGCGGAAACCATCCGCCGCTGGATCGACCGGTACGACCGCGCATTGTCGCCGAAATTCATCCTGGGCGAGAGCTACGGCGGCTTCCGCGCCCCACGCCTGGCGCATGAACTCGCGACGCAGCACGGCACCGGCGTGCGCGGCCTGGCGATGGTTTCGCCGGCGCTGGAGATTGGCATGCACACGTACGGTTTCGACCCGTTCTACTACGTGACGCGACTGCCCTCGATGACCGCCGCGGCCCGCTCCCTGAAAGGCAAGGTGACGCATCAGCAACTCGCCGATGTCGAGCACTATGCGTCCACCGATTATCTGGTGGATGTGGTGCGCGGCGAGCGCGATGCCGCGGCGATCGAACGGCGCAGCGCACGGGTCGCCGCGTTCACCGGCCTGGACCCGGCGCTGGTGAAACGCCACCACGGGTTGATCGACACCGACGTTTTCCTGCACGCGATCTACCGCGCGCAACGCCGCGTCGGCAGCGCGTATGACGCGACCATCAGCGATGCGGATCCCTATCCGCTGGAAACGCTCAGCAATGCGCCGGATCCGATCCTGGACGGGCTGCAGGCGCCGGTCAGCAGCGCCATGGTGGCGATCTACGGCAACAAGCTGCACTGGCAGCCACAGACGCCGTACCGCCTGGGAGACCTGTCGATCAGCCGGCAGTGGAAATGGGGCCAGAAATTCGGCAGCCAGCCGCAATCGGTACACGCGCTACGCACCATGCTGGCGCTGGACCCGCAGATGATGGTGCTGATCGGCCAGGGCATGTTCGACCTGGTGACACCGTATTTCCAGAATCAACTGATCCTGGATCAGATCCCGCGGTCGGTCGGCATGGATCGGTTGCGCTTCACGGTGCATCCCGGCGGGCACATGTTCTACATGGACGACGCATCGCGCGCGGCCCTGCGGGACAACGCCATCGCGCTTTACCACGCGGCCTGAACACCCGGCGGTATCGCGTCGTGGTCGGGCCGGCGGGTTGGGGCCAAGGCGCGCCCCGAGGACAGGCTCCAACCGGCCACCCGCGTCATTTCCTTGGCGCCGGCGACGTCGCAGGTCTCGGACTCGCGCCCTATTCGGGTCAAGGCCCCATTCGCGTCAAGGCCCCATTCGCGTCAGGATAGTCGAGCAAACCTCGATGCACCTCGTCATGGCCGGGCTTGAACCGGCCATCCGCCCCGGAACGATCGGGCCGGGCTGCGCGGGGCACACGCCTTGACGGCGGTAGATGGCCAGGCCCCGCCATGACACGGACGGGCACCGTGACACGAAAGAGCGCCATGACATGGATGGGCGCCATGACACGGATGGGCGCCGTGACACGGAAGGGCGCCATGACATGGATGGGCGCCATGACATGGATGGGCACCGTGACACGGAAGGGCGCCATGACACGAAAGGGCGTTGTTGAAACGCGCTCATCCTGTGCGTGCGTGGGCTGCACCCGCCAGGGCGTGGTCGCAACGGTGGCGCCTGGTGTGCCGACGTCTCAGCCGGCCGGCGCCGCCCCCGGGATAAGCTGATACGGCTGCATCTGGTCCACCTCGATGATGGCGTCAGCCGGCAGGTTCAGCCGAGCGGCAGCGGCCCGGATCGCATCCGCGTCCGGCGCCTCATACAGACAATAGGTCTTGCGCTTGTCGGCACTGAGGAAAGAATACAGCCACTGAACCCCGATCTCGTCGTTCACCTCGCGCATGGTCGCCGCAGCCGCTTCGTCAACCACCACGTCTTCGACGAACTGCCGCTCGATCAGGAACAGGGGCATGGAGCCGGTCCTTCGCTGAGACGGATTTCAGCTCAAAATATGCCAGGGGCGTTTGTCAAGCACGTTGATTCCGTGTCATTCGGTCGGCTACGCACGACAGGCTGCTGAGGACAGCGATGCCAAAATCGGCGGAAATATTTGTCGGACGTCAATACGAACTCGACACGCTGAGAACCGAGTTCGACGCTGCCAGGCGCGGCCGCGGCCGTTTCGCGCTGCTGTCCGGTGAACCCGGAATCGGCAAGACCCGCACCGCCACCGCGCTTGCAGAACTGGTCGAGAATGAAGGCGCCAGCCTCGTCTGGGGCCGCTGCCATGAGGAAGCCGGCGCGCCGCCCTACTGGCCGTGGCGACAGGTAATCCGCAGTTGCGCGACACGGCTGGACCCCGCCGCACTGGCGGCCGACCTTGGCGCCGACGCGGCGGAGATCGGCGACCTGGTGCCGGAACTGCGCGCCATGCTGCCGGACGTGCATCCCGTGCCGGGCACACGCGATTCGGCCGAAGCCCGCTTCCGCCTGTTCAATTCCGTCGCACGCTTCCTGCTGGCGCAGGCGAACCGTCGCCCCCTGGTGCTCATACTGGACGACCTGCACTGGTCCGATGCGCCGTCACTGCGGCTGCTGGAATTCCTCGCCCCGGAAATCGGCAATGCCCGGCTGCTGCTGGTCGGCACCTATCGCGAGAACGAGCTGTCCCGCGGCCATCCGCTGACCGACACGCTGGGCGGGCTGACCCGCTCGGCGCAGGTGCTGCGCCTGCGCCTGTCCGGATTGGACGCCGACGAAGTGCGGCATTTCGTGGCAATCGCCACCGGCGTGGTGCCCTCCGCCACGCTCGTGCACGCGCTGCACCAGCAGACCGAGGGCAATCCGCTGTTCCTGCGCGAGGTCGTGCGGTTCCTGCACCAACAGGGCCATTTCGACAGCACCGCGCCGGACCGCGGCACCACGGCGATGCGGATCCCGGAAGGCGTGCGCGAAGTCATCGGCCGCCGCCTCAACCTGTTGTCGGCGGAATGCAACACCGTGCTGCGTGTCGCGTCAGTCATCGGCCGGGAATTCGCCATCGACGTGCTGCTGCGCGCCGACGCCGAACACGACGGCGATGCCATCTCCGCCGCCATCGATGAAGCGCAGGGCGCGCACATCGTCGAGGAGATCACGCCGCAGCGCTACCAGTTCACCCATGCGCTGATCCGCATGACCCTGTACGACGAGCTGCGCGCCGGCCAGCGCCGCCAGTTGCACCGCGCCGTCGGCGAGGCGCTGGAGGCGCTGCACCGCCGCGATCCGACCCCCGTTCTGCGCGACCTGGCCCACCACTTCCACGCCGCGGCGCTGGGCGGCGATGTGACCCGCGCGATCGACTACGCGATCCGCGCCGGCCGCCAGGCCAACACGGCGCTGGCCTTCGAGGAGGCGATCGTCTGCTTCCAGAGCGCGCTGGACATGCTGGAGCAGGACCAGACCGCGCCCCGCAGCCTGCAGGCCACCCTGCTGTTCGAGCTGGGCGAATCCCGCCGCAAGCTCAACGACTTTGCCACCGCCCAGGCCACGCTGCGCGAGGCCGCCGCCCTCGCCCGCGCCGAGGGGATGGCCGACCTGCTGACCGATATCGCGCTGAGCTACGAACTCGCCGAATGGCGTCGCGGCTACTCCGGCGAAAGTACGGTTGCGGACCTGCTGGAGGAAGCGCGCGGCCTGCTGCCCGAAGGGATCAGCACCCGCCGCGTCCGCGTCACCAGCGTGCTCGCCCGTGCCCGCCTCTACACCGGCGCCCTGGACGAGGCGCGGCGCCTGGCGCGCGAGGCGGTGCGCATGGCGCGCAGCTTCGGCGAGTTCGCCCTGGTGGACGCCAGCCCCAGCATCCTCACCGATTTCACCTGGGGTCCGGAGGATTCCGAGGAACTCCGCGGCTACGCGCTGGAGATTACCGCCGCGGCGCGGGACGCCGGCGACATGGAGATGGTCTCGCAGTCGCTGTTCCGGGCCGCGGTGCACAGCCTGGAGCTCGGCCTGGTGCGCGAATGCGAGGCGCTGGCCGAGGAGATGCGGCAGGTTGACCTGCGGCTGCGCCAGCCGGCGCTGCGCTATTTCGATATCGGCCTGCGCGCGACACTGGCGCTGTTGCGCGGTGACCTGGGCGCCGCGGAAGCCGTCATCCTGGAGGGCGTGCGCTTGCACGCACCGGGCAGCACGCAGAGCTCCGACCCGCTGTCCGTACCGATCTTCACCCTGCGGCGGGAACAGGGCCGCCTGGCCGAACTGCGCCCCCTGGTGCTGGCCTTCGCCCGCCGCCGCGACGCAAGCGCCTGGTTGCCGGGCCTTGCACTGATGCACGCAGAGGTTGGCGAGCATGACGCCGCGCGACACCTGCTGCAAACGCTCGCCACCGACGACTTCGCGTCGGTACCGCGCGACGGCCGCTGGACCGCAAGCCTGGTCTATCTGGCCGAGGTGTGCACGCTGCTCGGCGACGCGCGGCACGCACAGGGCCTGTATCAACTGCTGCTGCCCTGGGCCGGCCGCAATATCGTGCTGGGCGGTGGCAGCGGCTGCCCCGGCGCGACCGACCGGTTCCTCGGCCGCCTGGCCGCGACGCTGCACGACTGGAGCGCCGCGGACCGGCATTTCAGCCTGGCCCTCACCCTGAACGAACAGATGGGCGCGCTGGCGCCGCTTGCGCACACGCGGTACGACTTCGCACGCATGCTGCTGGCGCGCGGCTTTCCGGACGATCGTGCGCGCGCCCAGTCTCTGTTGCAGGACGCTCGCACGCTTGCCGAAAGGTTGGGGCTTGTCGCGCTGTCACAGGCGGAACCGCTGCTGAAGGACGCGCCTGTGCCGGCTGCCATACCCGACAGCCTGACCCCGCGTGAGATCGAGGTGCTGCGCCTGCTCGCGATCGGCCGCGGCAATGCGGACATCGCGCTGGTGCTGTCGATCAGCCTGAACACCGTGGCGACGCATGTGCGCAACATCCTGGCCAAGACCGGCTGCGCCAACCGGACGGAAGCGGCCGCCTACGCCATGCGCCATAAGTTGTAGGCGCGACGCCAAGGCCTTGAGACACAATAACCACGTCATTCGGCAGAGGTATCACGTACAGCGTCGTGGCGGGCGCAGGCCCGCCGCCCACGACTTTCCTTGACCGCATGCGAAAAACTCGTGGATGGCGGGCCTGCGTACGCCACGACGTGACACGCTTCGCCTGTGAACTCGATCCGCTGGCATCGGAACACTCACACACGCCTTCGGCGCAGTGTCCGTGACCCGACCGCCGAAGCCATCGCGCCACGACACACGACGTGCCTCACCATTCCTGATGATGAGGCGCCTGGCACCCGCGCGCGCCGCCCCGACACGACCTCACCTGATCAGGCGATTTATCCGCCGCCTCCACCGGTCGCACTGTCCGCCACACCAAGACCGGAGGAGGCCATAATGTCCGAACACACATCCGTCCTGTCCGACGCCATGATGCAGCGCTTCGCGGAGCGTCGTGCCAGCTATGATCGTGAGAACCGGTTCTTCCAGGAGGACTTCGACGAACTGAAGAGCGCCGGCTACCTGACCCTGCCGATCCCGAAGGAACTGGGCGGCGGCGGAATCGATCTCGCCACGATGTGCCGCGAACAGCGCCGGCTCGCCTATTACGCGCCGGCCACGGCGCTGGGCGTCAACATGCATGTTTACTGGATGGGCCTGATCGCCGACCTCTGGCGGCAGGGCGACCGTTCGCTGGAATGGGCGCTGCGGGAAGGCGCGGCGGGTGAAGTCTTCAATGCCGGCCACGCGGAACGCAGCAACGACCTGCCGGTGCTGCTGTCCACCAGCACGGCCGAGCGGGTGGATGGCGGCTTCCGGTTCAGCGGACACAAGATGTTCTGCAGCCTGGCGCCCGTGTTCACCCGCTATGGCATGCACGGCATGTGGATGGACCCGGACGGCACACCAAAGGTCGTGCACGCCTTCATGCCACGCAACACCGCCGGGTCCCGCATCAAAGAGACCTGGGACACGATGGGCATGCGCGCGACACGCAGCGACGACATGATCCTGGAAAACGTGTTCGTCCCCGACAGCCACATCGCCCGCATCGTGCCCGCCGGCGGCGTGGACGCGTTCGTGCTGGGGATTTTCGCCTGGGCGCTGCTGGGATTCGGCGCAGTCTATCACGGCATGGCCCAGCGCGCGCTGGAACTTGCCGTGGCGACAGTGCAGAACAAGTCATCGCTGGGGCTGTCCCGCAGCATGGCGCATCACCCCGGCCTGCAGCACGCGGCGGCCGAGGCGGCGCTGGCCCTGGCGCCCGTTGGCCCGCTGCTGGAGCAGACCGCGGCCGACTGGTCGAACGGTGTCGATCACGGCGCTACCTGGCCGGCGCGCATCGTTTCGGCCAAATACCATGCGGTCGAGGCCTGCTGGAAAATCGTGGACCACGCCATGGAGATGTCCGGCGGTGCCGGCATGTTCCGGTCCAACGAGATGGAGCAGTTGTTCCGCGACGCCCGCTGCGGCCGCTTCCATCCCGCCAACACCTACCTGGTGCACGAGATCGTCGCCAAGACCACGCTCGGCGTCGGGCTGGATGAACAGCCGCGCTGGGGTTAGTGCTCCGAAACCGACCGTCTGGCCCGATACCGTGCCCCTCATCGTGATGGGGGGCACGGCCTTACAGGCGTCACAGGCGCCACAGGCGTCACAGGCGTCAAAGGCGCCACATGACTGCTGAATGCGGTCCAGCGCCGCTCTTCCCCGTCATGGCCGGACCTGATCCGGCCATCTGCCCCCGTCCGGGCGTGTTCCGTTGCATGCCGACCCGATCGTTCCGGGGTAGATGGCCGGGTCAGGCCCGGCCATGACGACATCTTTCGGACATGAGCACATCTTTCCGGACATGATCACATCTTCCGGCCACTCTCCCGGCCACAACCACATCCATCGAGACGTGCTCGTCCGCTTCTTGACGCGTTTCTGGAGTCCATCCGTCAACGTCGGAGCACCGGCGCGGCCCACGACGGGTAATACGGGCCGCGCGTGCGGCTACGCATTCCCCGACAGGTAGTCCACCGCGGCCTGCACACCACCCGCCTTGTGCGGCACGCCGGCCACGCGCAGCCCCATCTCCACGCCGCCCAGCGTGCCGATCAGTTGCAGGTCGCCGAAATCGCCGAGATGGCCGATGCGGAACACACGGTCCTTCAGAATGCCCAGGCCGTTGCCCAGGCTCATGTTGTATTTCTCCAGGATGGTGGCCCGCAGCCCGTCGGCGCTGTGGCCCTCCGGCAGACGCACCGCGGTCAGCGACGACGAGTAGTGGCGCGGTTCGGCGCACTGCACCTCCAGCCCCCAGGCGCGCACGGCGCGGCGCGTCGCTTCGGCGTGGCGGTCGTGGCGGGCGAAGACGTTGGTCAGGCCTTCCTCCAGCAGCATCTTCACCGCCTCGTTCAGACCGAACAGCAGGTTGGTGCCGGGCGTGTAGGGGAAGTAGCCGTTCTTGTTCGACTCCAGCATCGGCCGCCAGTCCCAGTAGCTGCGCGGCAGTTTCGCCGTCTGCGCCGCCTTCAGCGCCTTCTCGCTGATCGCGTTGAACGACAGGCCCGGCGGCAGCATCAGCCCTTTCTGCGAGCCGGCCACCGTGACGTCCACGCCCCATTCCTCGTGCCGGTAATCGATCGACGCCAGCGAGGAGATCGTGTCCACCATCAGCAGCGCCGGATGGTTCGCCGCGTCGATCGCGGCGCGCACCTCATCGATGCGGCTGGTGCAGCCGGTGGAGGTTTCGTTGTGCACCACGCACACCGCCCTGATGCGGTGCGCCTTGTCGTCCGCCAGGGCCTTGCCGAGCGCTTCGACGTCGGCGCCGCGCCGCCAGTCGGTGTCGATGAACAGCGGGTTGAGTTGCAGCCGTTCGGCCATGTCGTGCCACAGCGTGGCGAACCAGCCGGTGCGGCACATCAGCACGGTATCGCCGGGTGACAGCGTGTTGGTCAGCGCGGCTTCCCACGCGCCGGTGCCGGACGCGGGATAGACGATCACCGGACCGCTGGTCTGGAACACGGCTTTGAGGTTGGTCAAAAGTTCCCGCCCCATATTGCCGAAATCGGGGCCGCGATGATCGATCGTGGGATTGTCGATCGCGCGCAGCACACGGTCCGGCACGTTGGTCGGGCCGGGGATCTGCAGGAAATGCCGGCCGGCGTGGCGGGATTGACTCATGCGTTACCTCCGTTGGCGTGGCGCGCACATTGAACGCGATTGCCCGGGTTGCCAACGTGGCGCGATTGCGACCCGAAGCAGGTTGTGCGGCCCCGACGCGCCACGGCAGGCGCTGGATACGGGAGAAAATCCTTGTGCGCCGCACGCATGCGGCACGGTGATTTCCTTCGGTTATGTCCGGTGACGACGGGCATTTTCTTTTCGTCGGTGATCCGGATTGCTGCCCCTGGACAGACCGCCGGCGCGCGAGCATCTGCCGTGCTCTGGTTCCCGGCCACGGGCACGGCGCCGACATTGGCCCCTGCCAGCCACCGTGTTAGGTACCGCCGGGATCGCGAGCTACGGGAGAGGTTCATATGGCAACGACCAACGGGCCCACGCCCATCACGCTGGATCGGCCCCTGCGCGGGCGCATCTACGACAGCATCGTGGAGACCATCGGCAACACGCCGCTGGTGCGCATCCCGCACATCACCGCCGAGGACGGGGTCAAGGCGGACATCTGCCTGAAGCTGGAGTTCTTCAACCCGATCGCCAGCGTGAAGGACCGCATCGGCGTCAACATGATCCTGGACCTGGAGGCCGCCGGCCGCCTGAAGCCCGGCGCCACCGTGATCGAGCCCACCTCCGGCAACACCGGCATCGCGCTGGCGTTCATGTGCGCCGCCCGCGGCTACAAGCTGGTCCTGACCATGCCGGAATCCATGTCGATCGAGCGCCGCAAGATGCTGGCCTATCTCGGCGCCCAGCTTGAACTCACCCCGCGTGAGAAGGGCATGAACGGCGCCATCGCCCGCGCCAAGGAACTGCATGAATCGACCCCCGGCTCGGTGATCGCCGGCCAGTTCGACAACCCGGCCAACCCCGCGATCCACCGGCAGACCACGGCCGAGGAGATCTGGTACGACACCGCCGGCGAGGTGGACGCCGTGATCTCCGGCGTCGGCACCGGCGGCACGCTGACCGGCTGCGCCCAGGTGCTGAAGCCGCGCCGCCCCGGCCTGCGCATGATCGCCGTGGAACCCGAGGCCAGCCCGGTGCTGTCCGGCGGCTCCCCCGGCCCGCACCCGATCCAGGGCATCGGCGCCGGCTTCGTGCCGCAGGTGCTGGACAAGGAGCTGATCGACGAGGTGGTGAAGGTGACCAACGACGAAGCCTTCGCCAACGCCCGCCGCCTGGCGCGGACCGAGGGCATCCCCTGCGGCATCTCCTCCGGTGCGGCGCTGGCAGCCGCGCTGAAGGTGGCCAGCCGGCCGGAGATGGCGGGCAAGCGGATCGTCACGATCATCCCGTCCTTCGCCGAACGCTACATCACCACGCCGCTGTTCGAGGGGCTGTAAGCCGGATGCGCCACGGGACGGGCGTTCAGGCTCCACCCCACTGCCCTCATGGGCCTGGACCAGCGTCGCGGAAACGGGGTGTGCGTTCGCGAATTGCACGTGCGACCCCTTCCCCCTGCTGCAAGGGGATGGGGCAGGGTCCCGCACGCCGTCCCGTGGCTGACCGCCGCCTATGAGCGACACCACCGCCACCGTCGGTGACTCCCGCCTGGCCGAACGACTCCGCCGCAATATCCGAGGCTCCGTGCTGTTCGGGCGCGCCGATCGCGGGCGCTACGCCACCGACGCCTCGATCTACCAGGTCGAGCCGATCGGCGTGGTCGTGCCGGAGACCATCGACGACGTCGCCGCCGCCATGGCGATCGCCCGCGACGAGGGCATCCCCGTGCTGCCCCGCGGCGGGGGCACCAGCCAGTGCGGGCAGACCGTCAACCGCGCCCTGGTGATCGACTGCTCCAAGCACCTGCGTCGCGTGCTGCACGTCGATGCGCAGGCGCGCACTGCCCTGGTGGAGCCCGGCGCCGTGCTGGGCCAGCTCAACACCGCCCTGCGCGCCGACGGGCTGTTCTTCCCGGTCGATCCGTCCACCCACGCGCGTTGCACCATCGGCGGCATGGCCGGCAACAACTCCTGCGGTTCAAAGTCCATCCGCTATGGGCTGATGGCCGACAACGTGCGCGCGATCGACGCGATCCTGGCCGACGGCACGCGCCACC
The DNA here is from genome assembly GCA_963721065.1 of uncultured Alphaproteobacteria bacterium. Classification (GTDB taxonomy): domain Bacteria; phylum Pseudomonadota; class Alphaproteobacteria; order Acetobacterales; family Acetobacteraceae; genus CAWBLP01. Next base: position 776,295 of record CAVRHO010000001.1, on the reverse strand, counting down.
GCTTCGGCGCCGTGCCCGACAATCTGGGCGCCGACATCCCGGCCAACATCGCCGACCTGGTCCAGCGCCTGCGCAGCCTGGGCGCCCGTGAAGCCGAGGAAATCGCCGCGCGCTTCCCGCAGCAATTGCGCCGCGTCGGCGGCTACAACATCGACGTGCTGACCCCGGCCTCCCGCGCCGCGGGGCGGGAGAACCTGGCGCGGCTGCTGGTGGGATCGGAAGGCACGCTGGCCTTCTCCGCCGCCCTGGAACTCACGCTGCACCCGCTGAAGCCACGCAAGATCCTGGGGATCTGCCAGTTCCCCACCTTCCGCGCCGCCATGTCCGCCGCGCAGCACATCGTCAAGCTGGACCCGGAGGCGGTGGAGCTGGTCGATCGCACCATGATCGACCTGGGCCGCAGCATCCCGATCTTCCGCGCCACCATCGACAACATGCTGATCGGCGAACCCGACTCGCTGCTGATCGTGGAATTCCACGGCTGGGAAGACGGGCCGCTGCTGGCGAAGCTGGCCGAGCTGGAAAGCCTGATGGGCGACCTGGGGCACCCCGACGTGGTGCGCGCCACCGACCCCACCTTCCAGGCCGACATCGCCAGCGTGCGCGAAGCCGGGCTGAACATCATGATGTCGATGAAGGGCGACGGAAAACCCGTATCCTTCATCGAGGACTGCGCCGTGGGCCTGGAAGACCTGGCCGACTACACCGAACGCCTGAACGGCGTGTTCGAGAAGCACGGCACCAAGGGCACCTGGTACGCCCATGCCTCGGTGGGCTGCCTGCATGTGCGCCCGGTGCTGAACATGAAGGACCCGGCGGATGTGCGCACCATGCGCGCGGTGGCCGAGGAAGCCTTCGCCCTGGTGCGGGAATACAAGGGCTCCCACAGCGGCGAGCACGGCGACGGCATCGTGCGCAGCGAATTCAACGAGACGATGTTCGGCCCGCGCATCGCCCGCGCCTTCGAGACGGTGAAGGACGCGTTCGATCCCGCCAACATGCTGAACCCGAACCGCGTCGTGCGTCCGCCGCGCATGGATGACCGCACGCTGTTCCGCTACGCCCCCGGCTACGCCGCCGCGCCCGGCTTCACCCCCAGGCTCGACTGGTCCGACCATCCCGGCCCGCTGAACGGCATGCTGGGCGCCGTCGAGATGTGCAACAACAACGGCACCTGCCGCAGCTTCGCCGCCGGTGTGATGTGCCCGTCCTTCCGCGTCACCCGCGACGAGCAGCACCTGACCCGCGGCCGGGCGAACACGCTGCGCCTGGCACTGACCGGACAGCTCGGCGTCGATGCGATGGCATCCGATGCGATGGCCGAGGCGATGAGCCTGTGCGTATCCTGCAAGGCCTGCCGCCGCGAATGCCCCACCGGCGTCGATATGGCGAAGATGAAGCTGGAGGTGCTGGCCGCGCGTGCCGACCACCAGGGCGTGAAACGCCGCGAGTCGCTGATCGCCGAACTGCCGCGCATGGCACCGGTTGTCTCGCGCATCGCGCCGCTGGCCAATCTGCGCAACCACGTGCCGGCATTGCGTCACCTGGCGGAACGCACCGCCGGCATCGCCGCCGACCGCCCGCTGCCGTCCTGGAGCCTCCGGCCGTTCCGCGATGCGGAAGCAGACGCGGCCGCGCCGACGAACCCGCGCGGCGAGGTGCTGCTGCTGGCCGATACGTTCAACCGCTGGTTCGAGCCGGAGAACCTGCGCGCCGCCCTGCGGGTGCTCGCCGCCGCGGGGTACCGGGCGGTGATGCCGCCGCACCGTGGCCGGCCGTTGTGCTGCGGGCGCACCTTCCTCGCCGCCGGCATGCTCGACCGGGCGCGCGAGGAAGCCCGTCGCACACTGCGGCGGCTGGGGGGCGACCGGCCGGTGATCGGGCTGGAACCGTCGTGCCTGATGACGCTGCGCGACGAGTTCCGCTCCCTGCTGCCCGGCGCCGAAACCGCCGCGCTGGCGGACCGCGCCATGCTGCTGTCGGAGTTCCTGGCGCGCGAGAAGGTGGACCTGCCGTTGCGTCCCCTGGCGACCACGGCGCATGTGCACGGCCACTGCCACCAGAAATCGTTCGGCGCCTTCCCCGCTGCGATCGCCGCTCTGAAACAGGTGCCGGAGCTGACGGTCACGCCGATCAACTCCTCCTGCTGCGGCATGGCCGGCAGCTTCGGTTACCAGGCCGAGACGCAGGACGTGTCCCGCGCGATGGCGGAGTTGTCGCTGTTGCCGGCGGTGCGCAAGGCAGGGGCGGAGGAGTTGGTCGTGGCCGACGGGACATCGTGCCGGCACCAGATCCGCGACCTGGGCGGCCGGGAGGCGATCCACTCGGTGCGGGTGCTGGAGCGGGCGCTGGGATGATCGGGCCGGATGACGTGCTGGCGTTCTGGTTCGCCGGCGATCCCTCGGAACACCGCAAGGTGTGGTTCCAGAAGAACGCCGAATTCGATTCGGCCTGTGCCGCGTTCGCCGATGCCCTGGCCGCGGCGAAGCGGAGGGCGCTGGACCACTGGGCGGACACGCCGCGCGGGATGCTGGCCCTGGTGCTGCTGCTGGATCAGTTCTCGCGCAACCTGCATCGCGGGACACCCGAGGCGTTCGCCGCGGATGCGCAGGCGCGGGACCTGGCGCGGCGGGCCGTAGCGCGCGGGTGGGACCGCGCCGTGGGACCTGTGGAGCGGATCTTCCTCTACCTGCCCTTCGAGCATTCCGAGGACCTGGCCGACCAGGACGAATTGGTGCGGCTGTTCACCGCGCTGCACGCAGAGCTGGGCGGGGAGACGCTGGACTATGCAGAGCGGCACCGCGACGTTATCCGGCGCTTCGGCCGCTTCCCGCATCGCAACGCGGCGCTGGGCCGGGAGAACACCGACGCGGAGGCCGCCTATCTGGCGGAACCGGGCGCGGGGTTCTGATACCGGCCCAGGCAACGTTCGACACACGGCCAGCACTTCAGCGTCATGGCCCGCGCAGGCGGGCCATCCACGTCTTTCCGTTGCTGCCATGGGCGGAAGTCGTGGATGGCCGCCCTTCGCCGACCATGACGGTGCGTTGCCGACGAACGGTCAAACGATACGCGGGCTGGTATGATCCGGACTTGCGGTGGTTTTGCCTACGGCACGACGCAGACAGCGTTCGTCGCCGTTGCGGCCCGGTCTGCAACCGAAGGCAGGCACGCGGCGGAGCGGAGGCAACGAGAAAACGCCCCCTCCCGCGCTGGGAAGGGGGCGTTTATCATCGTGGGCGCGTTCCGGCTCCCGGAACGTCGCGCTTACGCCGCCCGGCGCTGCGCCAGCGCGGTGGGCAGTTGAACGATGGCCTGATCGACCAGACGGGAGTCGTCGTCCGCGGTCAGCCCTTCGGCGATCACGTCGCGGGCCGCCACGGTGGCGATGTCGGCAGCGGCAATCCGGACCTCGTCCACCGCCGCCTTCTCGGCCGCGGCAATCCGGTCCATCGCCATCTGCTCCCGCCGCTTGGCGGACGCTTCGGCTTCCGCCGTGGCCGCGGCAGCAACCCGGCTGGCTTCCGCCTGGGCGCCTGCGATCAGCGCCTTGGCCTCGGCCAGCGCGTCCGCCCGACGCTTTTCGGCGTCGCGCAGCATGGCCTCGGCCTCCTGCCGCAGGCGGGCCGCCTCGTCCAGCTCCGCCTGCACCTTCTCGGCACGGTCGTCCAGCATCTGCGCCAGCGCCGCCCACAACCTCTTCCCGAAAATGATGAAGAAGATCAGGAAGGCGATCGCCACCCAGGTGCGGGATTCGGCGAAGAAGCTTACCTCATGCATGGTGGTCTGCTCCTCCTCAGGCCACGCCGCGCGCTGCCAGCGCCCGGTCGATCGCCTTGTCCAGGCGCTCGCCCCGCGGTGCGGCACCGGTCAGCCGCGACACCATGGTGCCGGCGGTGTCGGTGGCGACCTGACGCAGCGCCCCCATGGCGGCGGTCCGTGCAGCGGCAATCTGCCCCTCGGAGTCGGCCAACTGCCGCTCCAGCCGGGCGTTGAGTTCCGCCGACTGCTTCGCGGCTGCCTCCTTGGCGTCCTCCAGCGCGGCATTGATCGCCGCCTGCGCCTCGGACCTTGCCTTGGCCGTGGCCTCGGTGAGTTCCTCGACAGCCGCATCGGCCTTGCCCTTGGCGGCCTGGGCGCTTTCCAGGTCGCGCGCGATATGGGTCGCGCGTTCCTCCAGCACCTCACCCACTTTCGGCAGGGCGACGCGTGAGGCGAGGAAGTACAGCAAGGTGAAGATGATCGCCAGCCAGACCACCTGGCTGGTGGTCAGCGGGTTGGCGAAATCGAGCTGCGGCATGCCCTCCGCCATGGCGGCGGTGGGCAGCAGCAGCAGCGCGGCGAGCAGCAGCCGCATGGTGATCAGACGAACAGGATGATGAAGGCGATAACCAGCGCGTACAGCGCCACCGCTTCCGTCAGCGCGAACCCCAGAATGGCCAGGCCGAACACGCGATCGCGGGAGGCGGGGTTGCGCGCGACGCTGGAGACCAGCGCGGCGAAGATGTAGCCGATGCCGACGCCAACGCCGGACAGCGCGATAACGGCAAGGCCCGCACCGATATTCTTGGCGGAAGCGAGATCCATGGGAGGAGTTCCTTTCGTTGAGACTGGCGTGCCCGGGGTGGCCTGTGCCGCCCGGACCGAACGGTGGAAGAGGTCAGTGCAGGTGAATCGCGTCGTGCAGGTAGATGCACGTCAGGATGGCAAACACGTACGCCTGCAAGGTGGCAACCAGAATTTCGAAGCCGATCAGCAGCACGTTGACGCCCAGCGCCAGCGCCGCCGGAACCCAGAAGATCGCGCCCGCCGCACCCAGCATCACCACGAAGGCGCCGAACACCTCCAGCATCACGTGGCCGGCCATCATGTTGGCGAACAGACGAACCGAGAGTGAGATGATGCGCGAGAGGTAGGACAGCACCTCGATCGGCACCAGCAGCACCAGCAGCGGCTTGGGCACGCCGTCGGGGACGAAATAGCTGAACCAGTGCAGCTTGTGCGTCATCAGGCCGACGATCGTGGTCATGATGATCACCACCATCGTCAGCGCCAGCGTCACCACGATGTGGCTGGTGTAGGTGAAGTCGAACGGCCAGACGCCCAGCAGATTGCCGAACAGGATGAAGAAGAACAGCGTGAACACGAACGGAAAATAGGCCCGGCCTTCCGGCCCGATGGTGTCGATGCACATCGACATCACCGTTTCGTACGCCATCTCGGCGGCCGACTGGAACCGTCCGGGCACCATGGCCCGCGGCCGCACCCCGTACCACAGCAGCCCCAGCATCAGCGCGCCGGCGATCACCATGAACAGGTTGGAATTGGTAAAGTTGACCGATGAGCCGATGAGTCCCAGTGCCGGATGCAACTGGAACTGGCTCATGGCGTCGATGCTGCCGGTTTGCGCCGCCACGCTATTTGTATCCCCTGTTCGATCCGTCCCGCGGCGCGAACATGCGCCACACATTCAGTACGCCCGCCGCACCGCCAAGCAGGACGAAAATGACGATGAAGACCGGCGCGGTGCCGAACCACTTGTCCAACCCATAGCCGATGGCAAACGCCACCAGCAGGGCCGACGCCAGTTCAACCCCCACCCGCAGGCCGATGCTCAGTGGCGAAGGGCCGAAATCGTCGGGCCCCGTTTCCCCTGGCTTCGGCTGGGGTTCCAACCCCTGCCTGCGGCGGGCGGCCTTCAGCCGCTCCTCGAAGGAGGGGCCATCGCCGCCCGGTTCATCGCTCATGCTCGCTCCTGGCAATGGCTGCCGGAAGGCGGGCGCTAGCTACAGGCGGGTTACGAGGGTGTCAAGAATGCCGCGGCTTGCAATCGCGGAAACCTCTACCATGACATCCCCGGCGCCGACGGGCCGCGCTGCCTACCGGATGGTCTGTTCAGTGAGTACCCGCAATGGGACCGCCCTCAAGGCGTCCACCGGTCCTGTGGATAAACTTGTGGGCATTCCCTCTCGCGATCTCGTGAAACCGGCCTTCTTGCTGGCTTTGGCAAGCATTGCACAAAATTTAGGCACGACCTAAGTCGTTGATTCTGCGTCAAATTGGGATTTCCGTTCGTCACACTTTTGAAAACATTGGCGGGCGATGCGGTCTTTTCGCTATCTCACCGCCGGCGTGGACAAATCCGTTCGGCGGCGTTCGATTTCGACTCCGGCGGATGTTGCATCTGCGAATATGTCCAGCTTCTCCACGCGCACGCGGGCGAGATGCACGCGGGGGTCGGCCAGACAGGATTCGGCAATGCGTTCAGCCAGCGTCTCCACCAACTGAACATGACCGGCGGCAATGATGCCGCGTATGGAATCGGCAACCTTTTCGTAATCCACCACGCGTGACAGTTCGTCGCGCCCGATGCCGCCGCGCGACAGCCCGCGGGCGCTGTCGTCCTCGACGCCGAGATCCACGTTGATCCGCACGCGCTGCCGCCTTGTGTGCTCATCCGGATGCACACCGATGCTGGCCGACAGCACCAGGTCGCGCAGGAACACGTGGCGCAGCGCGCGGGCGCTGCTGGCGATGCCTGGATGGTTGTCCATCACTCACTCCTCCGGCGGGCCGGCGTTGCCGGTGGGAGCCCACTGCAAATGCTGTCCCCCGTCCAGTGCCAGCATCTGCCCGGTCATCGACGGCAACGCCAGGATCGCCAGTGCGGCGCGCGCGACCTCCTCGGGGCTGGTGCCGTGGTGCAGCGGCACGGACCGGGCCTGGCGGTCGAACTGCGCCTGGGTCTGCCGCGGGCTGGGCAGCGCCGGGCCCGGACCGATGCCGTTCACCCGGATGCGCGGCGCCAGCGCCAGCGCCATGCTCTGGGTCAGCGCCCACAGCCCCGCCTTGGACAGCGTGTAGGATACGAAGTGCGGTGTCAGCGACCATACCCGCTGGTCCAGCAGGTTGATCACCGCGCCCTCGGCCGCCTCGGGCAGCGCGCGGGCGAACTGCTGCATCAGCACGAAGGGCGCGCGCAGGTTGGGCTCCAGGTGGGAATCCCAGGACACGCGCGTGGTGTCGTGCCACTCGTCGCGCTCGAACACGCTGGCGTTGTTCACCAGCACGCCGATGGGGCCGAGCCGGGCGGCGGCGGCGGGCAGGAGGTCGGCGGTCTGGGCCTCGTCGGCCAGGTCGGACTGCAGCACCGCGGCGCGCCGCCCGCCCTCGCGGATCGCGGCGCAGGTGTCCTCGCAGGCGTCCCGGCTGGCGTGGCAGTGCACCGCGACGTCGAAGCCTGCCCCGGCCAGCGCCAGCGCAATCGCGCGACCGAGCCGCCGGCCGCCGCCGGTAATCAGGGCAGCGCGAGGAATGGCGGCGGGAATGGCATCGATCATGGGCACCCGGAACGGCTGGTTTCGTCGGCCGCAACCTGCCACAGCCAGCCACGGTACAGAACAGGCCCGGCACCGGGGCTGCTGCGCGGGAAATGCGTTTGTGATCGCCCGCGGGCCGGGCCGCCGGCGCACCACCGGGGCGCGGCGCGGCTGCCGCTACCAGATCATCCGGCGCCTGGCATCCTCGCCGGCGTTGATCAGCCGGTTCGCCGAGTTCCACTCGGTCACCGCCATGAAGCGTGGCGCCAGGAACTGATAGGTGCGGGTCAGCAGGGCCCTGGTGTGCTCGTCGAAGCCGAACCCGGACTGGTCCCAGTCCAGCAGCACCGGCTGCCAGGCGCGCTGGCTGCGATACAGCCAGTCGCGGTTGGACCGGATGAAGGTGCGCTGGCTCTCCAGGTTGCGCAGCGCGGCCATGACCTCGCCGGTCTGGGCGTCGAGCTCGCTGAAGCGCGACCCGATCTGCTTCAGCGCGACCCCGGTCAGCCGCCGCACCTGGGTCAGCGTTTCGAGCTGGGAGGCGTCACCGCGGAACGCCTGGGCCAGGCGTTCCAGCTTGGCGGCCATCATCTGCACGCGGCCGTACAGCCGTTCCCGCAGCGCCTCGATATAGGCGAGTTCGCGTCCCAGGTCCTCGACCAGCGCCACCACCGCCTCGGGGGTGGGCTGCTGCAGCGCATCGGCGGCTTTGCGAAACGCCTCCTGCACCTGCTGGCGCACGGCGGGATCCTCCACCGCCGCGACCAGCGCCTGCGGCTCCAGCGACAGCGACTGGCCGGAGGCATCGGCGCGCAACCAGGCGACCAGTTGCAGCCGGAGCCGCGCATAGGCGATCTGGAAATGCGAGGGGCCCGGGTCCCAACTGGCCGCGCCGCTGAGTACCTCGGCCGGCAGCGGATCGCCCGGACGCAGGCCGGTGACGAAGTCCAAAGCCTCGGCGATGGTGGCCAGCATCCGGCCATCGTCCGAGTCATCCGGGATGCCGAACTCACGCTGCAGCGAGCGGAGCGGCAGCGCCGCTTCGCGATCGCCGAGGCGGACGACCATGACGGGCGTATTGTCGCTCTCGGCGCGACGAAACAAAGGCTCCCCCACCCGGCTGAATACCGGGTGTTCCAGGGTGCAAAGTCGCGGTGGTGAATCGTGTCTGTCGCCCATCAGCCCCGGCCCCGGGAGAATTGCAAGCAGACCACGACGGGATGAACCGATGTTTAACGTGGGGGCGAAAAGCGATTCATCGGTGGCGTTGTATTCCTGACCCGCGTACGGTTATCCCCAGCCGCGTTCCATGCGGGGAGAACACCGCGGCGCCATGGTCGCCGCCTGCCGCACGGAGTGACACGCGTAACCTCATGTCTCGAAAGATTATCGCCTCATGCGTCGTCTCGGCCCGTTCCTGAGGGATTCCTGGCGCCTGTCCTGGCCGTACTTCTGGTCGGAGGAAAAGTGGTCGGCCCGCGGCCTGCTGGCCTCGGTCATCGTGCTGCAGCTTGGCCTGGTCGGGATGAACGTGGTCCTGAACTTCTGGAACCGCGATTTTTTCGACGCACTACAGCAGAAGGACTGGCACGCCTTCGTCGAACTTCTGTTCCTCTACAGAAGCGGCCCGCGCGGCTTCATGCCGGGCTTCGTCGAAGTCGCGGTGGTCTATATCCTGGTCGCGGTGTACGCGACCTGGCTGAACCAGTTCCTGGAAATCCGCTGGCGGCGCTGGCTGACCAATCGCTTTCTCAATGAATGGACCGCCGACCGGGCGTATTACCGGATCAGCTTCGTCTCCGACCAGGCGCAGACCGGCACGGACAACCCGGACCAGCGTATCGCCGAGGACATTCGCGACTTCATCAACAGCGCACTCTCGCTCGGCATCAGCTTCATGTCGAACGTCGTCACCATTTTCAGCTTCCTGGGCATCCTGTGGACGCTGTCCGGTGTCATAACGTTGTTTGGCGTCAACATCCCCGGCTACATGGTCTGGGTGGCGATCCTGTATTCGATCCTGGGCACCTGGCTCACCCATCTGGTGGGGCGTCCACTGGCCGCCCTGCGGTTCCGCCAGCAGCGGGTCGAGGCCGATTTCCGCTACGCCCTGGTGCGCTTCCGCGAGAACATGGAGGCGATCGCCCTGTTCCGTGGCGAGGGCGAGGAAAAAGGCAACCTGCACCACCGCTTCCACCATGTGATCGGCAACTGGTGGGCGATCATGCAGCGGATCAAGATGGTGAACGCGCTGACCTCGGGCTATGGCCTGGTCGCCAACATCTTCCCGTTCATCGTCGCCGCACCCCGCTATTTCCGCGGCGAAATCATGCTGGGCGGGCTGACGCAGACGGCGGATGCCTTCGGCCAGGTGCAGGGATCGCTGTCGTGGTTCGTCAATCAGTATCCGGCGCTGGCGCAGTGGTATGCGATCACCGAACGTCTTGCCACCTTCCAGCGTGCGATCGCCGATGCGCGCAAGGAAGCGGCGACCCAGGATCTGGCGGTGACCACGGTGGCGGACGGATCGGTGCATGTGCGCGACCTGACGCTGGCCCTTCCCAACGGCACCAAGCTGCTGGAACATGCCAACCTGACGCTGACGCCCGGGCATTCCGTCGTGGTTACCGGACGGTCGGGCTCGGGCAAGTCCACGCTGTTCCGTTCGCTGGCCGGCATCTGGCCCTATGGCAGCGGGCGGGTGGAACTGCCGGAACGGTCCTTCTTCCTGCCCCAGCGCCCGTACATCCCGCTGGGCACGCTTCGGCACGTCGTCACCTACCCGCACCCGCACGACACCTACGATCACGAGCGCATTGCACAGGCGCTGACCGATGCCGGCCTTGGCTCGCTGGTGGACCGGCTCGACCGCGACGAGAACTGGGCGGCTCGGCTGTCCGGCGGCGAACAGCAGCGCATTGCACTCACCCGCGCACTCCTGGCCGAACCGGAGTGGATCTTCCTGGACGAGGCCACCGCCAACCTGGACCCGGAAGCGGAAGCGCACCTGTATGAGACACTGAGGCGCCGCCTGCCCCGGACCACTCTGGTCTCGATCGCCCACAATCCCACCGTGGTGACCTATCACGACGAGCGGCTGGTGCTGCGCCGGGAGGAAGGCAAGCCGGGCGAACTGGTCGCCGGCGGCGCGGCCCCGGTGATTGCGACCGCGGGGGAGTGATACCGGGGGGAGTGATACCGGGGGGAGTGATACCGGGGGCCGCGTGGCGTTCGACCCGCGACCGCCCTACCGCCGCTCCGGCGCCGGACCGAGCGAGCCGCCGGGTCCCACAACGAAATTTCGTACCGCAGGCAGCGAATTGTGCTAAGCCGGCACGAATTCCGCCGGTCGAGACCGACGAGACGAGCCTGATCAGAAGGAACCTGCAATGCGAGCAACCAGTGCCCTGACGGCAGCAGTGCTGCTCTGGGGCGGTGCCCTCGCCCCGGTCGCGGGCCTGGCACAGACCAATCCCAGCGTGAACGAGATCGTGAAGTCCCTGGCGCCGAACACGGCCGGCGGGATCACGACGCGCGGGATCCGGGTCGGCGGGCAATCAGGGGCCGCAGCGCATGCGCCGTCGGTCAGCCTGAACGTGGACTTCGCCACCGGTTCGGCCGCATTGACCCCGCAGGCGAGGGAAACGCTGGACCGGCTGGGCCAGGCGCTGAACGAGCAGCAGCTCGCCTCCTACCACTTCCGCATCGAGGGCCACACCGACACGGTGGGCAGCCGAGCCATGAACCAGGCGCTGTCCGAGCAACGGGCTGCCAGCGTGGTCCGCTATCTGGAGAGCAAGTTCAACATCGCCCCCAGCCGGCTGCAGCCGATGGGCATGGGCGAGAACGATCTGCTGGTTCCCACCCCGGACAACACGCCGGAAGCCCGCAACCGCCGGGTCCTGGTGGTCAACGTCGGGAGCTGACCGCCGGGGCGCCCCCCCTCCGGCCATCGCCTGCCGGGACGCCGCGCCGGAAGCGGCGGCCGTCTAGCCCACAGCCTCGGCCGGAGCAGGAACGGGCCGAACGCCGGTGTATGCATCCACCACCGAATCGGCATCACCGTCGGCGCGAACGCGGCCGTCCTGCAGCCACAGCACGCGTGTGCACCAGGCACGGACGATGTCGCTGTCGTGGGTGGACAGCACCAGGATATCGGCACTGCGGACCATGGTCTCCAGCCGGTGCCTGGCCTTCTCCATGAATTCGGCGTCGCCGGCGAGCAGCCACTCGTCCATCAGCAGGATCTGCGGCCGCAGTGCCGTCGCCAGGGCGAAGCCCAGCCGCACGACCATACCGGCGGAATAGATGCGCACCGGCAGTTCGAGGAAATCCCCGAGCCCGGCGAACTCCGCCACATCCTCCTCCAGGCGGGCAAGCATCGGGCGCGACAGGCCGTTGTAGAGGCCGCGCAGCAGGATGTTCTCGCGGCCGTTGAGTTCCATGTTCATGCCCAGATGAGCATCCAGCAGCGCGTTCAGGCTGCCCTGCACGCGCACACGCCCCGCGACCGGTTCATAGATGCCAGCCAGCGTGCGCAGCAGCGTGGTCTTGCCGGCCCCGTTGGAGCCGATCAGCCCCAGCCGGTCGCCGCCGTTCAGCGTGAAGTTGATGTCGCGCAACGCCTGCACCACGACTCGCCGCTGCTTGTCCTTGCCCAGCCGGCCGGATGCCACGTCCATCACGGTTTTCTTCAGGCTGCGGGCATTCCCGTGGTACAGCGGGAAGGAGACGGAGACGTTATCGACGAAAACCTGTGGTTCGCTCACTGCCGATGCCCGGATTTCACACCAACGCGGTAATGCGCCCATGGGCGCGGAAGACGATTGTCCAAACGATTCATGACGACGTATCAGAAATCGGCATCAACGCGCCACAACGCCCGTCCGGATGGGCAGACCAAAAGTCGATACATTCGGCAAGTTCTCCGTCGATTGACGATGAGGTAATCCGACTGCCTGTCCGGCGTCACCTGGAGCGCGGCGTTGTCTCAGAAGGGCTGGGACCGGCGCTTATGAGCGCTGGGCGGATACCGTATCCGCCGGCCAACTGCAATGTCGATGACGCGCGCATGACGCGCGCCGGTTGAACGGCGGCAGCAACAGCCGGCCGATGTCCCGAAGCCAGTTACATCGCTGTAACCAAGGTACTGGCACTCCGGTCGGATGTGGTCGCGCGTTGCCTTGTCACTGTTTCGCCCGTCATGTGCGGTCGGAACCCGTCACCGGATCGATCCGGGTCTGCACCCCGCGTCGGATGTCAACGCGATCGCCGGGGTGCAGCCCGGACGTGGTCGGTTGCACCACGGCGACCGTATCCCCGGCGTCGGTTCGCACGATGAATTCGGTTACCCCGCGCAACGGCGTAACGGCACCCAGGCGATCGAACAACAATTGCACCGGTTGCGGCGCCGTGCCCGGCACCGCGCGTACGGCCACGACCGTGCCGCGCGCCCCGGCGGGCAACGGCCGTGCGTCGGCCCGGATGTGCGGGGGTTGTGCAGCGCAACCGGCGAGCAGCGCCGGCAGTCCGGCCAGAGCGAAAAAGCGCAGCATCGTTCTGCATCCTTCCCGATTTCGCACGGGTGCGACTGTGCGAAATTCCGGGTGCGCCGACAAGTGACGGGATGCAACACCTTCCCCAGCGAGATGATCTTGCCTGGATCAGCGATTTGCGATAATGGCTTAGGACAGATTCCTGATCGAAAACCTTAGCGGCGGCCATCCGGTCGTCGTGCCCCCCGGCTGTTATGCATCGCCATGACGGAGGTTCTCCGGATGCTCCGCCCTGCCCGTCGCCGCGCTTCCCTGGCCCGGATCGTCACCAGCGTCACCCTGCTGTCGCTGCTTGCCGCCTGCGCCTCAAACGGCCCCAGAACGAGCGCCACGAACGAAACCGCCCGCTATCTTGCCCAGGCGCACGGCAACTATGCGCCGCCCGGTCCGCCCAGTGACCCGTGGGGGCCTTACATCCGTGAGGCGGCGGCCCGGTTCGATGTGCCGCCGCTGTGGATTCGCTCGGTGATGAACCAGGAATCGGGCGGGAATGAGTATCTGCACGGGAAACTGATCACCTCCGGTGCCGGCGCAATGGGGCTGATGCAGGTCATGCCGGCCACGTATGACGAGCTGCGCCAGCGCTATCACCTGGGCGACGACCCGTTCGACCCGCACGACAACATCATGGCCGGCACCGCGTACCTGCGGGAGATGTACGACATCTATGGCTCGCCCGGCTTCCTGGCGGCCTACAATGCCGGCCCGGCGCGGCTGGACGACTACCTGTCCAACAACCGCTCGCTGCCGAGGGAGACACGCCGTTACGTCGCGGCGATCGGGCCGGAGATCATCGGGGTGGAGCCGGATCGCCGGTCGCCGGCCGAGCAGTATGCGATGAACGCGCTGCCGGTGTACATCCCGCCGGGCAAGCGCTACAGCCATGCCGTGCGCCTTGCCGGCCGCAGCAGTGGCGGCGGTGGCCGCGTCCCGGCGCCGCGCCCGATCGCGGTGGCGCAACTGCCGGAGCCGCCGCGCGCGATACCGCCGGCCCCGGCCACCTCGGTCGCCATGGTGACGCCGCCGCCGTCCCCGCCGTCACATCGTGGGTTCCACCTGATCCAGCCGGCGGTGGCCGAACCGATTCCGTTCCGTCGCGCCCCGGCAGCGCCGGGTAAGTGGGCCATCCAGGTGGGGGCGTTCAGCAGCCCCGGCGATGCACGCCGCGCGATCGGTTCCGCCCGCAAGCGGGCCCGGGCCGAGCTGGCGGTCGGCCATCCACTGGTCGCCATCGTGCACAGCGGGCACACCGTCCTGTGGCGCGCGCGCTTGACCGGGCTGTCGCGTGATACGGCGACCGACGCATGCGGCAAGCTGACGAACGGGCATATGGCCTGCATCGTGCTGTCGCCGGAGGGACAGTCGTAGAGGCCAACCGGCGCGGCGTTCGTTCGACGACCGCGCCGTTCCACGCCTTGGCCGACACCGACAGGATCGAACGGCGGCAGGGCTAGCCGCCGCCTGCTTCAGCCACCAGCCAGTCGCGGAAGACCCGCACGTGCCTGTCACGCAGCGCCTCGGCGCGGGCCACGAAAAAGTGTCCCACGGGTCGCTGCACCGGCAAGTCCGGGGCGACCGTCACCAGCAGGCCGGCCTCCAGCAGGTCCGCCACCAAAGCGCGATCCACCACCGCCGCACCGATCCCGCCGAGCGCCGCCTGCACCGCCAGGCCGCGGGTCTCGAACGTGAGGACCGGCGAATCGAACGACTCGCCGCTTACCAGCGCCCAGTCTTCCGGCCGCGACCGCGCCGCCAGTCGCGGCATGCCGGCCAGCCCACCGGTACTCGGCCAGCAGGCGCGGGTTGGCCACCGCCACGGGCTGCTCGCGGAACAGCAGTGTCACCTCGAGTCCCGGCCAGTTGCCGCGGCCCCAGCGGATGGCGCATTCGAACGGCTCGGCGGCCAGGTCCACCGGCCGCGTGCCGGTTGCCAGCAGCAGCCGCACCGACGGATGCGCCGCCTGGAACCGGCCGAGTTGCGGCACCAGCCACAGCGTGGAGAAGCTCGACAGGGCGGAAACGCGCACGTCACCGCTGCGGTGCTGCGCCTCGGCCACCGCCAGGTCGATCGCTTCGAACGCGCCGCCGAGCCGGGCGGCCAGGCGCATGGCGGGCTCGGTCAGCGGTGCGCCGGGGCCGCGGCCGGCGAACAGCGTGAAACCCAGGCTGGCCTCCAGGTCACGCAGCAGGTGCGAGACGGCCGAGGGCGACACGCCCAGCCGCCCCGCCGCCGCGGCGATGCTGCCGGCGCGGGTCACCTCGGCGAAGGCGCGCAAGGCGCGGAGGGAGGGCGGCGGCATGAGAAAATCTCAGGACAGGCGGGCAGCTTCTCACTACCGCAGCGGCCGGTGTCGCGCCAACAATGGGCGCCGGGGAAGAAGGAGCGCGACCATGCTGAAGCCGCATTTCCAACAGTTCGCCGCCTACAACCGCTGGGCCAACCGGCGCGTGTACGACGACGCGGCGCCGCTGCCGGATGAAGCACGCAAACGTGACCTTGGATTATTCTTCCACAGCCTGCACGGCACGCTGAACCATCTGCTGGTGGCCGATCGCGTCTGGCTGCGGCGGCTGACCGGCGAAGGGCCGCAGCCGGAGCGGCTGGACCAGATCCTGTTCGAAGACTTCGCCGCGCTGCGCGAGGCCCGCGAACAGGAGGATGCGCGGATCATCCGATTCGTCGATGGGCTGAGCGAGGCGGATCTGGACGGGCAGTTCGAGTACCGGACGATCGCCGGCAAGGCGCATGCGCAGCGCCGCGCCGACACGCTGGCCCACTTCTTCAATCACCAGACGCATCATCGCGGCCAGGCGCATGCGGCACTGACCATCCTCGGCGTGCCGGAACCGGCGCCGCTGGACCTGTTGGCGATGCAGCGGGGATAAACGACGTGCGCTGATGGCAGTGGCGAAAGGACACGGATGGCCGGCCTGCGCGGGCCACAGCGGGGCATATGCTCGGCCGCCGGTCGAACGCCATGCCGGCGGCCGGTATTTGCTCTTCGATACGGAGGCGCGAAGAATGCGCTTGTGCTCGCGGAGATGCGTGCGCGCAATCTGAGAGTTGCTCGTGCCTGGCGGTTCGGAGCCCGCAGACAATGCACCGGGCAGTTGCATGACAAAAAGAACGGCACCTGCAATGATCAACGCGATGAGCACGCCGACCGCGATCCAGAACAGCGCATCCCGGCCCGTCATACGGTGACCATTGCCCTGGTCCGCCGCACTGCAACGCAGGCTCCAACCACACGGTGCATCGCGTATCCCGGCATCCTGATTTCACCGCGCCGCGGAACTCATCGGTTCCATGAGCATGGCCACCAATACAGCCGCGAGAGAATGCGTTACGTGGCGCGCATCAAGGATCGGAGGAATGTCGCGCTTCCTGGACCACAGGAGCATTCTGCCTCGCTCGCTCTGATGAACCGGATTACCCGCTCTTGACGCACTATGACGCTTTGACACCATGCGGGTTGCCACAGAATCCGGACCCATGCCTGATTTAATTCATTGATTGTTTCCCAGAGGTTTCATTCACCCCCGAGCCGGCGGGCCGCACAGCCGTTCCGCAACCGACAGGCGCAACACGTTGCTGATGGCAGCTACGAAAAGACGGGGATGGCAGGACTTCACCGGCCATGACGCAGTATGGGCGGACGACCGGGCGGAACCTCCGAACGGATGTGCGGGCCAACTGCGTCCGGGTTGGTAGTGTCCGGGTTGGTAGTGTCCGGATTCGCCAGGGCTTGTGCGGGGGCCAGGTGAATTCCACAGCCGGGTGGAGCCGACCAGCCGCCGGGGCGGCGTCGATTCTACCGCCGCCGTCCGGCAACACCCGGACGGAACAGCCAGGTCAGCGGGATTATGCAAAAGGCCGCCACCGCCGAGAATGCGAACACATCCATGTAGGCCAGTATCGCCGCCTGCTTGTTCAACGTGTAGTTCAGCAGCCCCATCGCCGCGGCATGCGCCGCCCCCGCCGCATAACCGTGCGCCTGCAACGCCGCCTCATGCTGCGCCAACAGTTGCTGATACGGCGCATCGAGCGGGCCCAGATGCTCGGCCAGATACGCGCGGTGAGTTTGCAACCGGTTGGCGGCCAGTGACGTGACCACCGCGATGCCGATCGAGCCCGCGATGTTGCGGAACATCGAGTACAACGCCGTGGCATCCGCATTCAGCGCACGCGGCAGCGTCGAATAGCCGATGGTGCTGTTGGGCACGAACAGGAACGCGAACCCCACCGTCTGGATCGCGCGGAACATCGCCAGCGACCAGAAGTCGATATCCGGCGTCAGCCGGTGCGCGTACAACGACGCACATCCCAGCGCGAAAAAACCGAAGCCGATGACATGCCGCGTGGGAATGTTCGGCAGCACATAACGCGCGGACAGCGGGATCAGCAGGAACATCAGCGCCGCCCCCGGCGTCATCAGCCACCCGGCGAGCAACGCGGTGTAGCCCAGCCACCCCTGCGACAGCAGTGGGATGATCACGTTGCTGGAGTACAGCGTCAGCCCGATGCCGAACGTCACCACCGACGCAACGGCGAAATTCCGGTCCCCCAGCGCACGCAGATCCACCACCGGCCGCTCGGCCATCAGCAGCCACACGACCGCACCGACGATGCCCACGACGGCGATCAGCGCGCAGATGCGGATCTGCGGCGAACCGAACCAGTCCAGGTCCTCCCCCCGGTCCAGCACGAACTGCAGCGCGCCGAAGCCGATCGCGATCAGCGCCACGCCGATATAGTCCATGTCCACCAGGCGCGCCCGGTCGCGCAGCACCCAGGGCGGGTCCTCCACCAGTTGCGCCGCGCCGACGAAGGCGAACAGGCCGATCGGCACGTTGATCAGGAACACCCAGCGCCAGGAGAACGCATCCGTCAGCCAGCCGCCCAGCACCGGCCCGACGATCGGCGCGAAGATCACCGCCACCGCGACCATCGAAAAGCCCTTGCCGCGGTCCTGCGGCTCGAACGTATCCAGGATGATCGACTGCTGGTTGGGTTGCAGCCCGCCGCCGAACAGACCCTGGAACAGCCGGAAGATCACCAGTTGCGGCAGGCTGGTGGCCACGCCGCACAGGAACGAGAACACCGTGAACATCGCGATGCACAGCAGGAAGTACCGCTTGCGGCCGAGCAGCCGGCCGACCCAGCCGGAGACCGGCACGACGATGCCGTTGGCAACCAGGTAGGAGGTCAGCGTCCAGGTCGCGTCGTCATAGCTGGCCGACAGCGCGCCGGCGATGTGCGGCAGGCTGACATTGACGATGGTGGTGTCCAGGATCTCCATGAACGGCGCCATCGTGACGATGATGGCGATCACCCACGGGCTGCCGCGGGGATGGAAGGCGCCGTGCGGCTCGTCGCTCATTTCAGGTGCACGACGGGCACCACCGACAGGCCCAGCGGCAGCGGGATGTTCGGGTCCAGGCCGGAGTTGATCACGATCTTCACCGGCACGCGCTGCACCACCTTCACGAAGTTGCCGGTGGCGTTCTCCACCGGGAAGGCGGAGAAGCGGGACCCGGAGCCAAGCTGAATGCTGTCCACATGCCCCTTCAGGTGCAGCGACGGATAAGCATCGACACTGATATCCACCTTCTGGCCGCGCCGCATGCGCGCGAGCTGGCCCTCCTTGAAATTGGCGGTGACCCACACCTGCGACGTGACCAGCGACATCACCGCCTCGCCGACGGTGACGTAGTTGCCCTGATTGACATTGCGCTTGGTCACCCAGCCGGCCTGCGGCGCCCGCACCACGGCTGAATCGAGGTCCAGCTTCGCCTTTTCCAGATGCGCCTTCGCCAGTTCGACCTGGCCTTCCAACTGACGCACCTGCGCCTCGGCCTGGGCGATCGCCTGCTTCACCGTGTCGGCGCTGCGCAAATTGGCCTGCGCCTGCGCCACCTGGGCGTCGGCGGCGCGCATCGCCGCGGCGGCATTGTCCAGCGCCTGTTGCGTGGTGGCCTGCTTTGGCAGATTGCGTTGCCGTCGCAGATCCGCCTGCGCCTTGAACTCCTCGGCCTGCGCCGCGGAAAGCTGTGCCTGTGCCTGCGCCATACGCGCCGGCGCGGTGATCCGCACGCTGTCCAGCCGGGCGCGGGCATCGGCAAGCTGTGCCTTCGCCACCGCCAGCGTGCCCTCCGCCGCGTCGCGCACCGCCTGATAGGAGCTGGGATCGATGCGCATCAGCTCCTGGCCGGCCACGACATGCTGGTTGTCGGTGACATCCAGCGCCACAACGCTGCCGGAGACCTGCGGCGCCACCATCACCGCGTTGCCGTCGGTGTAGGCGTCATCGGTCGTTTCCTGGTTTCGCGTGAGATACCAGTAGCCCGCCCCCGCCAGCACCGCGGCGAGAAAGATCAGCAACAGCACCCACTTCGCGCGGGCGGCGCCGCGGCGAGGCGGCGGCCGTGCGGGTGCTTCTGGGGTTCGGACCGGCGGCGGCGCGGGCGCAGCGGGGCGGTCGGGCGTGACTGGCTGGTCGTTCATCGGTTCCGGCACCTTATTGCCGGTGCGATCCAGGCGACAATACACTCGGGTGGAAGCGAGGGAGCGAGGTCCAATGGCCTACGAACATATACTGACAGAGGTGGAAGACGGCGTCGCGATCCTGACGCTGAACCGCCCGGAAAAACTGAACGCGATGAACCGCAAACTGTCCGCGGAGCTGCATGATGCGGTGCAGCGGATGGACGCCGACGACTCGGTCGGCTGCATCGTGATCACCGGCGCCGGCGACCGCGCCTTCTCGGCCGGCGGCGACATCCATGAGCAGGTGGCCGACGACGCGGCCTACTCGGACGAGGAGCTGGCGGCGATGCGCAGCGGCCGCCGCAGCTACGAGATCGCCGCCTCCGCCAAGCCGACGATCGGCATGATGAACGGCCTGGCCTATGGCGGCGCGGCGGTGCTGTCGTCGTCACTGGACATGCGGATCGGCTGCGAGGGCACCAAATTCCGCTTCCTGGCCGCGGCCTATGGCCGGATCAACAGCACCTGGACGCTGCCCAACCAGGTGGGCTGGCCCATGGCGAAGGAGCTGCTGTTCTCCGCCCGCATCGTGGAGGCCGAGGAAGCCTACCGGATCGGCCTGCTGAACCACCTGGTGCCACGGGCGCAGTTGCGGGAGAAGACGATGGAACTGGCGCGCATGATCGCCGGCAACCACCGCGGCGCGGTCATGGGGGTGAAGGCCCTGCTGCTGAAGCAGTTGGGCGAGAACCTGGAGCAGCAGTGGAAGGAGGAGCACGATTTCGCCGAACACTCCTTCCGCAATGCGAAGGCCGAGGAGGCGTTTCCGGAGTTTCTGGCACGCAAGGGCCGCGCGGCGCGGTAGCGTCGCGGTTCTGCGGCCCGGTAGCGTCGTGGTTGTGCAGCGCGGTAGGCGTCGTGGTTGTGCAGCGCGGTAGCGTCGGGGCGGCGCGGTAGCATCGTGGTGGGCGAACGCTCACGCCGTCGGGGATAGCGGGCATAACCGCGGGTAACGCCGCCGAAGCCGTGCCGGGCGACGGCGCCATAGGCGTTCAGCAGGCCCGTCGGCGTTAAGAGAGTGCGGACAAGCACCACCCTCCCGTGTCATGGCCGACCCCCGAGCCGGCCATCCACCCCCGACAAGGCGTGTTCCGCTGCATTCCGACCCGATCGTTGCGGGGCGGATGGCCGGGTCGGGCCCGGCCATGACACGGGAGAGCGGTGCTTGTCCGGACAACTTCTACGCCTACAGCGGCGAAAGCCCCCACCCACGACTTGACTGCAAGCGCCGAAGGACAGTCGATGTTCGCCGGCCCATATGCTGGACGGTCCCCCGTCGGCAAAATTCAACGCGGGCTGCGATTACTTCTGCCCGGTCATCCCTTTCTGGCCCGTCATCCCCGTCTGCCCGCCCGCCGGCGTCTGGTCCGCGGCACCCTTCACCTCGGCCAGCCGCTTTTCCGCCATCGGCCGCCACGCGGCATCGGCCGGCGCCTTCTTCAAAGCCCGGCGGAACATCGTCGCCGCTGCCGGAGTGACGTGGCCCGCCGCCTCGGTCATTGCCTCTCCTGCCTCCGCCGCCAGCGTCGGGTCGAACCGCGTCTCCAACGCGGTCTGCCAGGCGGCCGCCGCCCGGTGCATATGCCCCATGCGCGCCTCGGCATTGCCCAGCAGGACATAGCCCTGGCGGGCGATCGCGGTGTGCGGGTCCATCGTGGCCAGCTTCTGCCGCAGCATCTCGATCAGCCGGTTCTCCTGCCGCTCCCGCACCTTCGCCGCGGCGATGCGCTGCGCCAGGGGCACCGACGGGATGTCGGGCGACCCGCCGACCGCGTACAGCGCGAACGCCGCCAGCGGCACCAGGATGAACGCGATCAGCACCGGCGACCGCGGACTGCCGCGCGGCATCTGCTCCTGGTCGGCGGCCGCGGCCAGGGCGCGGCGCTGCACCTCCAGCACGGCGCCGGCGTGTTCCTCGGCGGCGATCCGTCCCTCCGCCAGGTCGCGGTCCAGTTCGGCAAGCTGGGCGCGGTGGAATGCGAGCGCGGCGTCCCGCCGCCCGCGCGGCGCGACACTGCGGCGCAGCGCCCAGAGCAGCGGCGTCAGGGCCACGCCCGCCAGGACAGCGGCTGCGAGCCAGATCATGTGCGCGCGCTCACCGGCCCAGCAGCTCCGCGGCCTGCCGGCGTTCCTCGTCGTTCAGCGGCGCGGGAGGCCCGGCGCGGCGCCGGCGTGCCAGCAGAACGGCGGTCGTGCCAGCGCCGAGCACGATGACCGGCGCGCCCCACAGCAACAGGGTACCGGCGCTGAAAGGCGGCTTCAGCAGGACGAAGTCTCCATACCGCGCGACCATCCAGGCGATGATCTGCTTGTTGGTCTTTCCGGCAACGACCTGCTGGCGGATGATCCGGCGCAGGTCGCGGGCGAGGCCGGCGTTCGACTGTTCAATGCTCTCATTCTGGCACACCAGGCAGCGCAACTGATCGCCGATCTGCTCGGCGCGCCGTTCCTGCTGCGGGTTGGGCAACATCTCGCTCGGGTCGCTGATCGCGTGCGCGGCAAGCGGGGCCAGCAGCAGGACCACGACGAGCAGTCCGAAGATCGGCTTCGTCATGTGTAGGTCTTCAGCAACGGGTTGAGCCACTCGCGCACCACATCCGGGCTCAGCCCGCCGGCCCAGCGCCAGCGCAGGATGCCGTGCCTGTCCACCAGATAGGTCTCCGGCACGCCGTACAGCCCGAAATCGATCGCCACCCGGCCCGGCTGGTCCACGGCCACGCGTCGATACGGATCGCCGTTCTGGTTCAGGAACGCCGCGGCAGCGGACGGCTTGTCCTTGTACACCACGCCCCAGATCGGCAGGCCGCGCTGCTTCAGCTTCATCAGTTCCGACGCCTCCTCCGCGCAGGGCAGGCACCAGGAGGCGAAGAAGTTCAGCAGCAGGGGGGCATGCTTCACCACGTCGGCCGTGCTGAAGCCGCCATCCGGCTTGAGCCCGGGCAGGGAGAAGTTCGGCACCGGCTTGCCGACCATCGGGTCGGGTACCGCATGCGGGTCGTAGGTGCCCTCGCTCAGCCGCTCCAGCAGCACCCAGAAGGCGCTGCCGCCGATGGCCGCCAGGCCGAGCGGCGCCATCAACAGGGCGCGGCGCTGCAGCGGGCTCATTGCGCCGGCACTCCGTAGGCGGAATCGCGCCGGCGCCGGGCCGGTGCGCCGATGCGCAGCCGGCGATCGGCCAGCGACAACGCGCCGCCGCAGGCCATGATCAGCGCCCCGAACCAGATCCACGGCGCCAGCGGATTGACGTTCAGCCGCAGGATCGCCTTGCCGTCCCGCTCCCCGCCCAGCACCGTGTAGAGATCGCGCAGCCCGTTGGTCTCGATCGCGGTGTCGGCAACGGTCTCCTTCTGCACGGTGAAGTGGCGGCGCATCGGATGCAGCGTCGCGACCTCGTGCCCGTTGCGCGTGATGCGCAGGTCGGCGACGCGGGCGGTGTAGTTCGGACCCTTGGCGTTGTGCATCCCCAGCAGGGTGAAATCATAGCCGCCCAGATGCGCCGACTTGCCCGGCGCCACCGCGACGATCAGGTGCAGCGCCAGCGCCATGCCGGAGATGCCGGCGACCGTCACGCCCAGGCCGGCATGGGCAATGGCCGATCCCCACACCGCCATGGGCTGGGCCGCAGCGCGCGCGCGGGTGGCGGCGAAGGGCACGCGAAACAGCCGCAGCCGCTGCACGGGTTCTGCAAGCGCACCCAGGATCAGCCAGGCCGCGGCACCGAAACCCAGCGCCGGCAGCACGCGGTGGATGCCGAACGCCGCGATCACCGCCACGACCGCGGCCGCCACCGCCGCCCACCACAGCCGGAACAGCGCCGGACGCAGCGCCGCGCGCTTCCACGGCATCACCGGCCCGATCGACATGGCGGCGAACAACGGGATGCACAGCGGGAACACGGTCATTTCGAAATAGGGCGGCCCGACGCTGAGTTTGTCGCCGAACACCGCGGAGAACAGCGGATAGGTGGTGCCGGTCAGCACCACCGCGCAGATCGAGCACAGCAGCACATTGTTCAGCACCAGCGCGCCCTCCCGCGAGACCGGCGCGAAGATGCCGGTCGGCGACAGCGTCGGCGCGCGGAAGGCGAACAGCAGCAGGCTGGTGCCGATCACCAGCGCCAGCAGCGCCAGGATGAACACACCCCGGGTGGGCGATACGGCGAAAGCGTGCACCGAGTTCAGGATGCCGGAGCGCACCAGGAAGGTGCCGCACAGCGACAGGGAGAACGTGCCGATCGCCAGCAGGATGGTCCAGATCTTCAGCGCCTCGCGCTTTTCCACCACGATCGCGGAGTGCAGCAGCGCGGTGCCGGCCAGCCAGGGCAGCAGGCTGGCGTTCTCCACCGGGTCCCAGAACCAGTAGCCGCCCCAGCCAAGCTCGTAATAGGCCCACCAGGAGCCCAGCGCGATGCCGCCGGTCAGCAGCGCCCAGGCGCCCAGCGTCCACGGCCGCACCCACCGGCCCCAGGCGGCGTCCACGCGCCCTTCCAGCAGGGCGGCGATGGCGAAGGCGAACGGAATGGAGAAGCCGATATAGCCCGAGTACAGAACCGGCGGATGGAAGGCCAGCCCCGGGTCCTGCAGCAGCGGGTTCATGTCGTGGCCGTTCAGCGGCGGCGGCCACATGCGTTGGAACGGGTTGGACGCGGTCAGGGTGAACAGCAGGAAGCCGGCCGAAACGCACCCCAGCACGCCGATCACCCGCGCCCGCAGCGAGGACGGCAGGCGCCGGCCGAACAACCCCACCGCGCCGCCGCAGATCGCCAGGATCAGGCACCACAGCAGGATGGAGCCTTCGTGGTTACCCCAGGTGCCGGTGATCTTGTACAGCAGCGGTTTCGTCGCGCTGGAATTCTCCGCGATGTTGTACACCGAGAAGTCGTCCACCACGGCCGACCAGATAAGGCAGCCATAGGACGTGAACAGCGCGATCATCTGGCCCAGCGCCAGCGCGGGCGCAGTGGCCATCAGCCGGGCGTCCCGGTCGTGCGCGCCCCACAGCGGCAGCACGGCCTGGGCAGCGGCGATCGCCACGGCGAGGGCAAGGGCGAAGTGACCGAGTTCCGGGATCATCCGGTTGCCTCGGCGCGTGTTGTATCGATGCCTGCCATGCTGCGTATCCCCAGCCTTGCGCCCTGCCCGTCCCGTCGCAACCGCATCCGATTGCCCTCGGACGGCGTGCGGCCCAGCCGGTAACGGTCAGGCCTTTGCGTGCTCGGCACGATCGACCGGTGCCGGCCCGGGGTGGCCGCACTGCACCGATCGTTCGCCGACACGGCGCAGATAGGCCGCTGCGTCAGACGACACAACTACGTTCGCGGTAATCCGATACGCCAGCGCAGTGGGTCGCCCGGCCGCGGAATGTCTGTCAGGGTGACGCAGCCGCTTCCGCTATGGGTGCGTCATGCCGCAGTCGCGTAAGATTATGCTGCATTAGCGGAAGAGATCTGCATTCGCGGAAGAGATAGTGCGGACAAACACCCCTCGCCCGAGTCATGGCCGGGCTTGACCCGGCCATCCACCCCCGACAAGGCGTGTTCCGCTGCATCCCGGCCCGATCGTTCCGGTGTCGATGGCCGGGTCAGGCCCGGCCATGACGTGAGGGATGCCCACGTCGCGGGATGACCGGCTCAGCCGCCCGCGTTGGTCGCGTTCTTCACCGTCATCGTGTCCCACGTGGACGCCGGTGGCGGCGGGCCGGCATTCGGGTTCCAGTGGCCCGACTTCTTCAGCGCGGCTTCCACTTCCTTCGGCATGTAGTTCTCCGAGTGCTTGGCCAGCACCTCGGACGCGTGAAACACGCCATTCCGTTGCATGTCGCCCAGCACCACCACGCCCTGCCCCTCACGGAACAGGTCGGGCAGGATACCGACATAGGTGACCTTCACCGCGTTCTTGCCGTCCGTGACGCTGAACGTCGCCTCGGGATGACCATCGACCGAGGCGTGATGCACGCTGCCCTGCTGCACCAGCCCGCCCAGCCGCACGGTGCGGCCGTTGTCCGGCTTGGTGGCCAGGTCGGTGGGGGAGACGAAGAAGACCAGGTTGCTGCTGAAGGCGGACAAGGTCAGCGCGGTAGCGGAGCCGAGCCCGACGCCACAGGCGACGACGATCCACAGGCGGCGGCGTTTGCGAGTCATGCGAGTACCAGCGGGACGAAAGGAATCAGGCAGGAAGGCAGGCGGGACGCAAGCGGGCTCATCGGCCCCTCCGCCTCTGGCGCGGGTCGATCGCGGCCAGTTTGCGGCGGGCGGTGTTCATGCGCAGGTAGGCGGCGATGCCGAAGCCGGCGGGGAACAGGATGCCCAGCGCGTAGGACGCGGCGATATACGGCAGGTGGTTCATAGCGCTTCCCTCGCGGCATCGTTGGCGGCGCGGGCCATCAGCAGGGCCCGGATACGCCGTTCCATCACCGCCGCGCGCAGGCGGGCCATGGTGATCGCGGCGAACGCCAGGGTGAAGCCCAGCGTGGTGAACAGCAGCGGCCAGAGCATCGCGATATACATCGTCGGCGCGCCGGTCAGCGTGATGGTATCCGGCTGGTGCAGCGTGTTCCACCAATCGACGCTGAACTTGATGATCGGCAGGTTGATCACCCCCACCAGCGCCAGGATCGCGCCGGCCCGGTAGCCGCGGGTCGGGTCGTCGAACGCCCGCACCAGGGCGATGTGGCCGAGATAGAGGAAGAACAGCACCAGCACCGAGGTCAGCCGCGCATCCCACACCCACCAGGCGCCCCACATCGGCTTGCCCCACAGGCTGCCGGTGGCGAGGCACAGGCCGGTGAACAGCGCGCCGACCGGCCCGATCTCCACCGCCGCCAGGTCGGCCAGCGGGTGGCGCCAGACCAGCGAGAACAGCGAGGCGATCGCCAGGCGCCAGGTAGCCGGCGGACGCCAGCCAGGCGAACGGCACGTGCACATACATGATCCGCACCGCGTCGCCCTGCTGCCAGTCGGCCGGGGAGAAGAACAGGCCCCACACGATCCCCACCGTGGTCAGCACCAGGGCGCCGACCGTGACCCACGGCAACAACGCCCCCGACAGTCGCAGGAACTGGCCGGGGTTGGCGAAACGGTGCAGGGACCGCCCCTGTGGGGACGAAGCCGTGACGGAGGGTGCGTCCACTCGATCTACCTTTTGCATCACGTGCCCGGGTTTGAAGCGGGACGGCAATGCTCTAGTTTGGGACGAAACCCGCCGTGCGGGAACGCCCTGAAGGAAAGTTCATGCTGATCAGCATCATCTGTACAGATAAACCCGGCCGCATTGAGCTGCGTCAATCAACCAGGCCGACCCACTTGGAGCATCTGAAGGCACACCAGGGCAAGCTGGTGGAGGCCGGACCGTTGCTGGACGCCGAGGGCAAGCCCTGCGGCAGCCTGCTGCTGGTGGACATGGCCGACCGCGCCGAGGCCGAGGCTTTCGCCGCCGCCGATCCCTATGCCAAGGCCGGCCTGTTCGAAAGCGTGGTGATCCGCCCCTACCGCGCCGTGTTCAAAGACGGCAAGAGCGTGGCGTGACGCAGCACTGGCTGGTCAAGTCGGAACCGGACGCGTTCAGTTGGGACCAGCAGGTCGCGAACGGTGTCGAGCCCTGGACCGGCGTGCGCAATCACATGGCGAAGAACAACCTGAAAGCCATGAAGCAGGGCGATCAGGCGTTCTTCTACCATTCCAATGTCGGCAAGCAGATCGTCGGCGTGGTGGAGGTGGTACGCGAGGCGTACCCCGACCCCACGGCCGAGTCGGGCGACTGGGTCTGCGTCGATATGCGGGCGGTGGGGCCGATGCCCACCCCCGTGACGCTGGCCGCGATCAAGGCCGACCCCGCGCTGGCCGACATCGCGCTGGTGCGCCAGTCGCGGCTGTCGGTGATGCCGATCTCCGAGCCGCACTGGCAGCGTATCTGCCGGATGGGCGGATGGAAGGGCGGCTGAGCCACCGGCGGCCGATTCGCGGCAGGCAGTTGCCGTGGGCCAGCGTTCCCCGCAGGTGAGCCGGCCACCGCCCGCCACTTGGTGCTCGGTGCAGGGACGGTAACCAGGCAGTTGTTCGGTCATGCCGACGCGTGACCGCCGGCCGAGCGTCCGGCGAGATGGCGGGTCGGTGCCCTATCAATGTTGGGATGGTGTGGACGGGCGCCACTGTCCCCGGCCACGGACAAGCACCGCTGTCCCCGGCCGCGGACAAGCACCGCTCTCCCGCGTCATGGCCGGCCCCCGAGCCGGCCATCTGCCCCCGACAAGGCGTGTTCCGTTGTACCCCGACCCGATCGTTCCGGTGTCGATGGCCGGGTCAGGCCCGGCCATGACGTGAAGGACTGGTGCCCGGATGCCGATATTCATGACGTGAAGGACTGGTGCCGGGATGCCGGTTTTTGTCTTTCCGTCGCGTATCGGCCCCTCGCCCACCACCACGTGTCTGGTCCGGCCCAGCGCTACCCCACCCGCATCAACGCCTGTCGGGCCTGCCCCCGCCGTGCCCTGCCCTGGCGGCGACGGCGGCGACCGTGACATCATGAACGGCCCTCGCCCACTCCCGCGACTTTCGAACGATAACAAGGGAAACGCCCATGGTCGCCAACATCAAACGCCTGGCCTACTTCGACAGCTTCATGGACCCGGTCGCCCTGACCATCCTGGGTGAGCGTCCCGACATCGAGCTGGTGCGCCTGGACTACGCCGCGCCGGTGCCCGACAGCGACGCCGAACTGCGGCGATGCCACGGCTACCAGATCTCGCCCCGCACCGAACTGCGCGAACCGTTCTTCGGCGACGCCGCCCTGCTGGCGCGCTGCCCGGACCTGCTGGCGATCAGCTCCACCGGCGCGGGCTACGACATGATCGACGTGGACGCCTGCACCGCCGCCGGCGTGATCGTGCTGAACCAGTCCGGCACCAACAAGGAAGGCGTGGCGGAGCACGCGCTGGGCCTGATCCTGTCGCTGTCCAAGAAGATCGCCGTGTCGGAACGCGCGATGCGGACCATCCCCAACCTGGAGCGCCGCCAGTACGCCGGCAACGACATCCGCGGCAAAACCATCGGCATCATCGGCATCGGCCATATCGGCACCCGCCTGGCCGAGCTCTGCCGCGGCCTGTTCGGCATGACGGTGCTGGCCTACGACCCCTACCTGACCGCGGCGCAGATCGAGGCCCGCGGCGCGACCAAGGTGGAGCTGAACGCGCTGTTGCAGCGCTCGGACTACGTCTCGGTCCACTGCCCGCGCACCACCGAGACCTTCGGCATGCTCGGCCGCGACGCCTTCGCGCAGATGCAGCCGCATGCCTATTTCATCAACACCGCCCGCGGCGGCATCCATGACGAGGCGGCGCTGGCCGAGGCGCTGACGGTCGGGCGCATCGCCGGCGCCGGGCTGGACGTGTTCCTGCAGGAGCCGCCACCGCTGGACCACCCGCTGTTCGGCTTCGACAACGTGATCACCAGCCCGCATATCGCCGGCATGACGATCGAATCCATGCACGAGATGGTGGCGGAAACCGCCCGGCAGTGGATCACGGTGTTCGACGGCGGCGTGCCGCCGCGGCTGGTGAACCCCGAAGCGTGGCCCCGCTATGCGGCCCGCTTCGCCGAGGTGCTGGGATTCCAGCCGGCCGCACTGCCGTAACGTACGGGTCACCGGTATCGGGCCCTCCGCAGGCCCGATACCGGCAAGCCAGATCGCCTGCGCGGAGTTGCTGATGGCTGCGTCTGCGTCGTCGCGAGTCTGAAATACGCCGATTCCGTTGTGTCAGCAGATTGAACAGATCCCGACATGATCCTGCCACAACATTGGTTTGTTGGTGAGCACTTCGGATGTGGATTTTCTGCTGCCTTGTTGGAGGACGCGCACGATGCGACGCATGCTGACCCTGCTGGCGATGGGCGCCCTGGCTTTGAGCGTGGCCGGCTGTGGCTACAACCGTGGCGACCGCGCACTGTCCGGCGGCCTGCTTGGCGCAGCCGGTGGCGCCGGCATTGCCGCGGTGACCGGCGGTGCACCACTCGTCGGCGCGGCAATCGGCGGGGCCGCGGGCGCACTGGGCGGCGCGCTGACCAGCGGTCATGGCGTCAATCTGGGTCGTCCCATCTGGCGTTAGCCGCGGTATCGCCGTGCCGGGACATGATTGCGGGCGGAACGCAAGGAACCGCGGCGGACGCGGATCGGCCGGTCATCCAGGACTGCGGCGTCCGGCGCGTTGCCTCCCGGGTGCTGCTCTGGACGCGATCGCCCGATCGGGCAACGTATCGACAGGCAGCACAGGCCGACGCTACTGCGCCGGCGACCCGCCCGGCATGCATCGGCAGGGCAGCGCTTCCCCCCGCCGGCATGCCGCCGCAGCCACGACGCGCTGGCAAAGCTGCGACTGCTGCGCCAGTTGCTCATAGCTGTCGGCCAGTCGTTCATAGGCCTCGCGCAATTCCACATGCCCCGTAGCCAGCGACCGCTGCCGCCAGTGGGCCGCATGTGTCAGGCAATTCGGCCGTGTTTCGGTACCTGGCATTCTGTCCTCGTCCCGCCTTCACACGCACTGTCAGGTACCCGGGCCGTGCACGCTTTGATTTGAATCAAGTCAGCGATAATTGCGCCTGGCGTCATTCACGCCGTCCGGACACAAACGGGCACACCAGGCCCGTTCAGCCCCCGGGCGTACGGCCGATGAACAGGCGCCCGGTCGGGAAGGACAACCACAGGCGGCGGCCGCGGATGAAGTCCGCGCCCACCAGCCCGTCACCCAGCCCACCCATATCCGGCACCACGGCCAGGCGTGTCCGGCCGAGATGCTCCGGTCCGACGCGGAAGCTGCGGAACCACTGCACCGGCACGCGCACCGGCTTTGGAGCCGCACCGTGCACCGTGATGCTGGGGTCATCCGCCAGTGCCGCCGCCGAGATCCCGGCGCGCTGCGCCATGTTCCGCGAGACCGCGGACGCCTGCGCCCCGGTGTCCAGCACGGCGGTGCCGCTCACCCCGTTCACGGCGATCGGCACGAGCATTCGGTCCCGTCTCGCCCCGACCCCGCGCACCTCAACCGCCGGCCAGGGTGGCTTGGCATCGGCACAGTGACGCACGCGGTACAGCGTCAGCCGGCGGTCCGGAATGTCGAGATCCAGCTCGAAGGCCAGCAGGATGTCGGCGCCCAGCAGCCCATCCACCGGTTCACCGAACAGGTGGCGGATGCCGAAATTCCCGACCGCCACGCGTTTGATGGGGAACCGCGTGTGGCCAATCACCAGGCCGGGCACGCGGGCGTCCCAGGCCGCGCTGACGCCGCCGATCCCGGCCGACCGCGTGTGATGGTCATCGCGTCCCAGGTGCAGGCGCCGCACCGCCGCCCGTGTCAGAAGGGTGCGTTCCGCGCCGGTATCCACCAGCAGCCGGACGGGCTGGTCGTGGATCACGGCGGTCACCAGCATCAGGTTACGGCGCACGTGAAGCGGCGTCGTGGCCAGCGGCACCAGCGCGCAGTTCCGCGGCGCCGCGCACCCGGCAAGCAGGCCGAGCAGCAGCAGCACGGCGACCCGCTTGCCGGCCACCCGCCGCCATGGTCCCGTCCGACACTTGCCCGGGTGACGCGCGCGTCCCCGGGTCGTGCGGCTAGCCTCCAAGAGCACGCACGCTCACCGCGACCAGGACTCCCGCCACCAGGAAGATCCCCAGCGCCAGCCCCGCGCTGGCCATGCGCGGCGGGGACATCGTGACGGGCAGGCGCTTCCAGCCGGTCACCATCGGCCGCACCAGGTCGTGGCCGAGCAGGCGGTAGGTGAGGATCGCCAGCAGGTGCAGCACGATGGCGATTTCGATCAGATCGAAATTCAGGTGGTGGATGTGACTGAGCCAATTGCTCCAGCTGCTGCCGACAACGTGGGCGAGCGGCCCCTCCACCGAAATCTCGTCATTGGCGCATAAGCCGGTGCCGACCTGCACCGCGAGGAGCAGCAGCATGACCAGCACCATCCAGCCACCCGCGGCGTTGTGGCCGACCGCGGTGTCCGGCCCGCGGCGACGCAGCTCCGCCAGGTGGCGCAACGCCTCGAGCGGGCTGCGCAGGAAACGGCTGAACCGGGCGGTGTCGCTGCCGATCAGTCCCCATACCAGTCGGAACAGCAGTGCGGCCAGCAAGGTATAGCCGGACAGGAAATGCAACTGCATCCAGTCGTAATACTGTGAGATCCAGCTCAACGCGACGAGCAGGACAATCGCCCAGTGAAACAGGCGAATGGGTGCGTCCCAGACGCGGACCCGGGTGTAGCTGAGACGCATCGTGCGGCTCCCCTCGGTTTCTGCCCTGCCGGTTCCGACCGGGCTGTGTCGGCACCGAAGCAGGCACATGCACGCGACATGGCCGCGTCGCGCGAGGGCCTCCTCCCTGCCCTGCTTGGCCACATTCCTGGAGCAAAGACGGCCCTCTTCGCAAGGCGTTACGGCCGGGCGCCGGCTGTCGGGACGGGCGTGCCGCGCCATTCCTCGATCCTGCGCGCGCGGTGACTTTGCGGTCCTGCGCGCGCGGTGACTTTGCCCGCCGGGCGTGATACTCTCCCCTACCCGCCCCGGCCCGCGCCTGCGGGCGTGCCGTTGTGTCGGTGCGGAAATGGGCGCACTCTTTGAAGCGATGGCGAATATAAAGCTGCCTCCGTCCCGCTCGCCGGCGCTGCGCGCTGTTCTGGCGCTGCTGGTGAGTGCTGCTGCCATCGGGGCGGTTGCCGGGGTCTGGCGCGCCCACGATTTCCAGGTGGCCGACGCGCCGACCATGCCGAGGCTGGTCCAGCCGCCGCAGCCCACCGACCCGGCACCGGCGCCCACCCCGGCGGCCGGGCCACCGAAGCCCAGCTTCGACATCGTCCGGGTCAGCCCGCAAGGCACCGGGGTCATCGCCGGCCGAGCCGCACCCGGCGCCGAGGTGGTGGTCCGGCACGGCACGCAGGAACTCGGCCGCACCAGGGCGGATGCGAACGGTGACTGGGTGCTGATGCCCGCCGCACCGCTGGCACCCGGCGCCGAACAACTGACCCTGTCCGAACGAACCCCGACCGGGCAGGAGGTGCCCGGCGATCGCTCGGTGGTGCTGGTGATCCCGAAGCGGCCGGCGAACGGCGACAGAACCGAAGGCGCCACACCGGCGCAACCCGCCCTCGCGCTGCTGACGGACGGCGCCCGGCCATCGCGCGTGCTGCAAGGTCCGGCGACGCCGCCCTTCGGCCAGCCGCATCTGGGCCTGGGCACGGTCGATTACGGCAACTCAGGCGAGATGCGGTTCGCCGGCACCGGCGTACCGGGCAGCACGGTGCGGGTCTATGTGGACAAGCACCCGGTCGGCGAAGCCAACGTGGACGCCAACGGCGGATGGACCCTGGTGCCGCCCGAAGGGGTCGCGCCGGGTCACCACGCGCTTCGACTGGATCAGCTTTCCCCGAAGGGGGCGGTCTCGGCCCGGGTGGAACTGCCCTTCGCCCGGGCGCAACTCAGCCGGCGCGACCTCGCGCCCGGCAGCGTCGTCGTGCAGCCCGGGCAGAGCCTGTGGCTGATTGCCCGCCACAACTACGGCGCCGGCATCCGCTACACGGTGATCTATCAGGCCAATCACGACCAGATCCGCGACCCGAACCTGATCTATCCCGGTCAGGTATTCGCCATACCCGGCTCGGCGCCCCCGCCGGACGGCGCCATGCCCAACTCCTCCAGCAGGTCCAGATAGGGCGAGAGTTCCAGGACGAAGCCCGTCAGCTCCCGCAGCAGGCCGGAGGCGGTGATGGGCAATGCGATGTCGCCGCCGACGTCCAGCAGGACACGGTGATCGGGCAGCAGGTGCAGTGACCAGGTCGGTGGGACGGCACGCGGCAACCAGCGCAACGCGGCGAAGCTCTGCCCCCGGATATCCGGCATGGCAGCCGTGCTCGGCACGCGGCCGAGCACGCTTCGCAGCAGCAGGTGGCCTTGCTCGGCGCCGGCCTGCCTCAGGCGGGCGCGGATCACACGTCCGCGCCAGCGGAAGAAGAAGGCGGGCATCGCATCCGGATCGCGCGGAGCGATACGACCTTCGGGGTCCACCGCGAAGGGGCCCAGCATGAAAGGCGTGACGAACGACATTGGGATTCTCCCGGATTCCGCTGACAGTCTTGCTCCCCATTGATGAACCATTCATAAACCGGGCGATCATGGCTTTCGTTGACGACCTCCGCCTGGCTGTGCCTGGGCCGCATCCAGCCGGACGCCCGTTCATCGTGGCCGGCGTTGTGGTGCTGGTGATCGGCCTGATCTTCGCCGGCTGGCTGGCCTGGCTGGCCGGGGCTTTCATCCTGTGGTGCCTCTACTTCTTCCGCGACCCGGAGCGCGTGCCGCCCGGGCGGGATGGCGCGGTGCTGGCGCCGGCCGACGGCCGCGTGGTGTCGGTGGCGCCTGCCGTGCCGCCGGCGGAACTCGGCCTGGGGTCCGCGCCGCGCTGGCGCGTGTCGATCTTCCTCAGCGTGCTGAACGTTCACGTGAACCGCATTCCCATGGACGGCACCGTGACCCGGATCGCCTACCGGCACGGCGCCTACCTGAATGCCAGCCTGGACAAGGCGAGCGAGCAGAACGAGCGCAATGCCATCGCCATTCGCCTGCACGACGGCAGCGAACTGGCAGTGGTGCAGATCGCCGGCCTGATCGCCCGCCGGATCGTCTGCACCCTGCGGGAGGGCGACGCCGTGCGGGCCGGCGACCGGTTTGGTATCATCCGCTTCGGCAGCCGCACCGATCTGTATTTGCCCGACGGCCTGCGTCCGTTGGTGGTTGAAGGACAAACCATGGTGGGCGGCGAAACCGTCATTGCGGAGCGTCCCACATGAGCGGCTCTGACATGCCGCCGCGTCCCGGCTTCTCGGGCGGCAAGGTGTCCCCCATGCGCCGGCTGCGCCGCTTGCGGCCACGACCGCGGGTGCGGCCGCGGTTCAATGGCCCGTCGTTCAACCGGGTAATCCCGAACCTGCTGACGATGCTGGGGCTGTGCGCCGGCCTGACCTCGCTGCGCTTCGCGCTGGACGGGCGGTTCGGCGCCGCCGCCGTGGCCATCGCCGTGGCCGGCGCGATCGACGGGCTGGACGGGCGCCTGGCCCGGCTGCTGAAGGCCACCACCCGGTTCGGGGCGGAGTTCGACAGCCTGGCGGACTTCCTGTGCTTCGGGGTGGCGCCGGCGTTCACCATCTACCTGTGGTCGCTGCACCGCGCCGGCGGGTTCGGCTACACGCCCTGCCTGATGTTCGCGGTGTGCATGGCGCTGCGCCTGGCCCGGTTCAACGCGGCGCTGGAGGGGGCGCCCAAACCGGCCTACGCGTACAACTTCTTCACCGGCGTGCCGGCGCCGGCCGGGGCCGGGGTGGCCCTGTTCCCGCTGTTCCTGGGGCTGGAGGCGAAGTCGCTGGACTGGCCGTGGCTGGTCACCGTTTCCCAGCATCCGCTGTTCTGTGCGCTGATCCTGGCCGGCACGGCGATCCTGCTGGTGTCCACGCTGCCGGTCTGGAGCTTCAAGAACTTCAAGGTGCCGGCGGAATACGTGCTGCCGCTGCTGCTGGGCACCGGCATTTTCGCCGCGGTGCTGGTGGCCGACCCGTGGGCGGCGTTCGCGGCGGGCAGCCTGATCTACCTGGGCATGCTGCCGTTCAGCGTGCGCAGCTTCCGCCGGCTGCGGCGCGAGGCCGAGATGCCGGACGACGAGTCGGATGAAATCCGCGAGGCGGGCTAGGCGCCCGGATCAGGCGGCGTAGCGCCGCCGCCCGCGCGGCATGTCCGGCATCAGCCGCGGCAGGATGAGGCCGACACCCAGCCCCCAGACGCCGTTGATGATCAGGGAGCGGATCATGGCGGCCGGGTCCCACCCATAGCCCAGCGGCATGCCCTTCAGCGGGGCCACCACGAGCCAGCCCACGGCGGCGGCAATGACGCCCAGCGCAATGCCGAATGCCCAGTTCGGGCGCAGGACCGGGGCGAACATGCCGAACACCAAGCCATACAGGCCGCCCCAGAAGGACAGATCGACCAACCGGGGCACGCTGTATGGCGGGACCAGTTGCATCGACCAGGCAGGCGGTGCGGCATCCGCAAGGTGGAACAGTTCCACCATGCCCTGATGGAAGGTCAGTACCGAGAGCACGCCGGCGATGAAGCCCAGCAGCATGCGGGCGGGTGGCGAGGGCATGGAAAGGTCTCCGCTCACGCTCCATGACGACGCGGACCATCGGCGCAGCGTCCCTGGGCGTCAATCGGTTTCCACGTGCCTTGTGGCGGAACGGCAGCGGCCGGGAGGTGGTGATGATGCAGGTCTGCATCGATCAGTGTCCCTGGCTGCGCGTACACCGTCGCGCCGGTGCAGGCTCGCGATGTTTTGGCGCGCGTCGCCAGATGTTTTGGCGCGCGTCGCCACCAGGGCCGCGACGGTTACGTGGGCAACGATACGGGTCGGTGCGGTCAGGGCGGCCGGGGAACGGCGTCCTGCAGCGGGGGCGCCGCCAGGTTCTTCAGGTGCATAGGCAGAGGGAACGGCGTGGCCGGCGGTTCCCCGATGAAGAAGCCCAGCCTGCGGCGGATGCCGTCACGGGTTCGTGCCGGCCAGTCCAGCGCGGGGTTGCGGTCTGCTTCGTTGTTGCAGAAGGCGACCTCGCGGCGGCGGAATTCCTTCATGAGCCTGGGCAGGTTGCCGCGGTACCACATGATCGCGCAGGAGATTGCGAGCCAGAAACGGCCTTCGCACAGGCTGGGGGAGATGGCGAGGTCCTGGCAGATGTCGGCAAGGGTACGGCCGATCGGGCGGCGGCGGATCTCCGCTTCGAGTTGTTCCAGCGTCGGCAGATCGCCGGGGGCGAGGGTTTCGTCCGGAGCGGGATGGCGGACTGGATTGCGGCGCGATGGCTTTGCGGCACCGGAAGCGGGCGTCTGCGGAAGGCCCGGTTGGGCAGCGGGCGGCTTCGGCTCCCGGCGCTTGTAGAAGACCAGGTCGCGGCCCCGCGCGGCGCGGGCAAGCAGCACCCGCTCGAGCGCCATGGCGCGCAGCAGGCCGCGCATGAGGCGGACCCGAATCGGGGGCAGGCGCGCCGTGCCGAAGAACTGCGCGATGACGGAAAAGCCGCGGGCGACGGCGCGGTGTTCGAGTGTCTCCGCCAGGTGCAGACCGTAGCCGAGCAGGACACGAACGATGGCGAGGATGTCGGCGATGTTCTGCGGGATGGGCTTGGCGCGCCGGCCCTGGATGGGATCGGGCGGGGGAGACAGGCCGGCGGTGGTGTCCGCGTCGCTCATAGTCACTATTACTAACTAACCCGGCGCGTCTGGTCAAGACATGATTCGAGTCCGCGTTGCGTGCGACCTGCGCGCGACGGCGCAACCTCATGGCCGGTGGAAACCGGCGACTCATGATTTTGTCGGTTGCCATCAGCGGAATCGTGAGGATGGCGGGCCTTTGCCCGACGGGCGCTACAGTGGTACGGGCAAACGCCAACTCTCCCGAGGCGACAGGCGCTGCCCTCGCGAAGCGACAAATGCTGGTCCTCCGCGGCGACAAATGCCGGCCTTCCGAGTCATGGCCGGGCCTGACCCGGCCATCTATCCCCGTCCAGACGTGTTCGCTTGCACACCGGCCCGATCGTTCCGGTGTCGATGGCCGGGTCAAGCCCGGCCATGACATGAAGGGCTGGTGTTGACGTGCCGGTCGTGACGTTCACTGTGACCGTGACGACCGGGTGATGCGCACCCGGACCGGATCGGGAAACGCATGCGCCAGGATGGCATGCACCGCCACCATCCCTGGCTGCGGTGAACCGGACATGCGGCCGAGCAGATCCAGCCAGATGTCCTCGCCCCCGTGATCCAGCAGGTGACGAACAGCACCGACAACTGCAGCGCCCGGCGACACGCCCTGGGCCTGCGCCGCCTCTTGCACGCGTTGCCGGACATCGGCATTGCCGATCGCCTCCAGCGCAAATTCGGCGGTGACCGGATCGGTCAGTTCACGCAATAAACTACCGAGCATCGTCGCCTCCTACTGCACCAGCGGCGAGGCTGCCGACGGCATGTCGAAGCCCTCGATCCGCGCCTGGCCGGCGAGCAGCGACACGTACTGGGCGACGGCGCGGCGCCAGGCGTTCTCCTCGAGATAGGCGGCGATGCGGTCGCGCACCTGCGCGAACGGCAGCACCTGACCCTCAACCTTCCGATCCAGGCGCAGCACGTGCACGCCGTAGCGGGTGTGCACCGGCTGCGGGCAGAGCTGACCGGGCTGCAGCGCGCGCAGCGCGACCTCGAATTCCGGCGTGGTCTCGCCGATGGTGATCTGGCCGAGCCGACCGCCCTCCCCGGCCGAGGGGCAGTCCGACAGGCTGCGGGCCAGGGTTTCGAAGCGGTCGGGATGCTGTTTCAGCTCGGCCAGGACGGCTTCCGCCTGGGCAACCGCGCGCTGATAGGCGGCGTCATCGTCGCGCGGGGCCTGGAACAGGATGTGCAGCGGTTCGAACAGGTCGGGGCTGCGGAACCGCGCCAGGTTGGAGTGGTAGTAGCGGTGACAGGCCGCGTCATCCGCTTTGGGGGTCACGACCTCGGCTTCCAGCAGGGCGCGGATCCGCGCTTCGTCGTCCGTCTCGCGCAGGCCGTCCACGCTGCGCGGGTCGGCCTGTATGCCGGTCGCCTGGGCGCGTTGCAGCAGCAGTTCGCGCACCACCAGCGCGCGGGTTGCCGCCTTCCACGCCTCCTTCGGGGAGGCACCGGCGTGGTTCTGCACCTCCTGCGCGATCTGTGCGTGGGCGATCACCGCGCCGTTGACGGCGACCGGGGTGGCATGACTCGACCGGATGGTTTCGATACGCATGATTCAATCGTCTCCCACGGCCGGGTTGGGCTGGGCGATGCCGATGGGGCGCGACGCGGGCCGGGTGGCGGCGGCGGGCGCGGGGTGGTGGCGTGCGGTCACCGGGCGGGTGGTGCGCACGACCTGATAACCGGTGCGGCCCAGGTACCAGACCGGCGCGCTCCAGATGTGCACCAGGCGGGTGAAGGGGAACAGCAGGAAGATCGTCATTCCCAGAAGCAGGTGCAGCTTGAAGATCGGGTTCACGTCGGCCACCAGCGCGGCGGCGCCGGGATGCAGCGTCAGGATGCCCTGCGCCCAGCCCATGAACTTCACCATCTCCGACCCGTCCAGATGCTGGGCGGAAACCGGAATGGTCAGCAGGCCCAGGGTCAGTTGCAGCCACAGCAGCAGCAGGATGACGATGTCGCTGGTGCTGGAGGTGTTGCGGATGCGCGGGTCGGTCAGGCGGCGGTGCGCCAGCAGGGCGATGCCGATCCAGCAGGCGATGCCGGCGATGCCGCCGACGCTCATGGCCAGGACCTGCTTGAAGGTGTGGCTGATCCCCAGCGCCTCGAACACCGCGATCGGGGTCAGCAGGCCGACGAGATGGCCGGCGAAGATGGTCAGTATGCCGACGTGGAACAGGTTGGAGCCCCACAGCAACTGCCTGCGCCGCAACAACTGGCTGGAGCCGCTGCGCCAGGTGTACTGGCCGTGGTCGAAGCGCAGCAGGCTGCCGAGCAGGAACACGGTCAGCACGAGGTAGGGGTACCAGCCGAAGAGGGCGTTGTTCAGCCAGGTTGTCATGACGCGGTCTCCTCAGGCCGGAACGCGGGCGTCCGGCCCGGATGTTGCGGTTGCCTCGCGTGTGGGTGCGTCCATGGTGGGTGCGTCGCATGGTGGGTGCGTCGCGTGTGGGTGCGTCGCGTGTGGCTGCAGCCGGTGCGGTTACAGCGGGCACGGCTGCGTTCGGCGCTGCGGCCGGATCGCGCGGCCCGGTCGCGTCGCGGGCGGCGGCGCGCAGGCGGGTGCGCAGGCGGTCGGTGCTGCAGCCGTCCATCGACTCGCCGGGGCCGAAGCGGACCGCGGCCTCCTCCCAGGCGGCGTCGAGCGCGACGAGATCGTTCGGATCTTCGTCGGGGAGCTCGGGGTGGCCGGTGGCCGGGGCCTGCGCGAGGTCGGCCAGCGCCTGCATCACCGCGGCGTAGCCGGCGTCGCGCGTGGCCAGGCGGTCGGTGAGCGCGCGCAGGATAGCGGCGGGTTCGGCCAGCGTGGCGCGGGCTTCGGCCTCCGGCAGCAGGGAGAGGAACTCCAGGAACAGCGGCAGGTAGTCGGGCAGTTCGTGCGGCGTGGGCTCGAAGCCGTGGCTGCGGTAGAGCGCGATCAGGTCGGCCATCGCCTGCCCGCGGTCGCGGCTTTCGCCGTGCACGTGCTCGAACAGATGCAGCGACAGGCTGCGGCCGCGGTCGAACAACGCGACGTAGCGTTCCTGCAGGTCGTAGATGTCCGCGGTGGCCAGGTCGGCCAGGAACGGGCGGAGCGCATCACCGAAGGGTGGTGCGCCGACCGCCTCGGCGATTTCCGGAACGCCGGCCTGCAATTCCTCCGTGGGGTAGGACAGCAGGGCGGCGAAGGCGCGATAGATGCGGGACATCATGCCACCTCCATCGGGGACTTCGCCTTTTTGCCGCCGCCGAACAGGTCGAAGCCGGTGCGGCCGCTGCAGCCCTCGCCGAAGGAGAAGCCGCAGGAGCCGCGCAACTGATACGCGTCCTCGCCGGTTTCGCGGTGCGCGGTGGGGATGACGAAGCGGTCCTCGTAGTTGGCGATGGCCATCAGCCGGTACATCTCCTCGATGTCGTTGCCGCTGAGACCAACCTGTTCGGCGATGCGGTCGTTGAGCACGCCGTCCACCGTCTTGCCGCGCATATAGGCGCGCATCGCCAGCATGCGTTGCAGCGCCAGTTCGATCGGCTGGGTGCGGCCGGCGGTCAGCAGGTTGGCGAGGTACTGCACCGGGATGCGCAGCGACTTCACGTCCGGCATGCCGTTGAGTTCACCAATGTCGCCTTTCGCTGCGGCCGACTGGATGGGCGACAGCGGCGGCACGTACCAGACCATCGGCAGCGTGCGGTATTCCGGGTGCAGCGGGAAGGCGATCTTCCAGTCCATCGCCATGCGCCACACCGGGGACCGCTTCGCCGCCTCCAGCCAGGCGTCGGAAATTCCGTCCGCCCGGGCCTGCGCCTGCACGTTGGGATCGAACGGATCGAGGAACACCTTCATCTGCGCTTCGTACAGATCGCCCTCGTCCGGCACCGACGCGGCTTCGGCGATACGGTCGGCGTCGTACAACACCACGCCCAGGTAGCGGATGCGGCCGACGCAGGTTTCCGAGCACACGGTGGGCATACCCGCCTCGATGCGCGGGAAGCAGAAGGTGCACTTCTCCGACTTGCCGGACGACCAGTTGTAATAGACCTTCTTGTACGGGCAGCCCGACACGCACATGCGCCAGCCGCGGCACTTGTCCTGGTCGATCAGGACGATGCCGTCTTCCTCGCGCTTGTAGATCGCGCCGGAGGGGCACGCCGCCGCGCAGGCCGGATTGAGGCAGTGCTCGCACAGGCGCGGCAGGTACATCATGAAGGTGTTTTCGAAGGCGCCGTAGATTTCCTTCTGCACGCCTTCGAAGTTGCTGTCCTTGCTGCGCTTGGCGAATTCGCCGCCCAGGATCTCCTCCCAGTTCGGCCCCCACTGGATTTTCTCCATGCGCTGGCCGCTGACCAGGGAGCGCGGACGCGCGGTGGGCATCGCCTTCGATTCCGGCGCGTTCTGCAGGTGCTCGTAGTCGAAGGTGAACGGCTCGTAGTAGTCGTCGATCTCCGGCAGGTCGGGGTTGGCGAAGATCTTCGCCAGCACGCGCCACTTGGCGCCGATGCGCGGCTCGATATGGCCGTCCTTGCGGCGGACCCAGCCGCCCTTCCAGCGCTTCTGGTTCTCCCAGTCCTTCGGATAGCCGATGCCGGGCTTGGTCTCCACGTTGTTGAACCAGGCGTATTCCACGCCTTCACGGCTGGTCCACACGTTCTTGCAGGTGACCGAGCAGGTGTGACACCCGATGCACTTATCCAGGTTCAGCACCATCGCAACCTGTGCGCGGATCTTCATTCTGCGGCCTCCAGCCGGGTAGCGGGCGCGGGTTCGTCCAGCCAGTCGACCTTGTTCATGCGCCGGATGACGATGAACTCGTCGCGGTTGGAACCGACCGTGCCGTAGTAGTTGAAACCGTAGGATTGCTGCGCGTAGCCGCCGATCATGTGCGTCGGCTTCAGCACCGCACGCGTGACGGAGTTGTGGATGCCGCCGCGCTGGCCGGTGATCTCGCTGCCCGGCACGTTCACGATCTTCTCCTGCGCGTGGTACATCAGCACCATGCCGGGGTTGACCCGCTGCGACACCACCGCGCGGGCGACCAGGGCGCCGTTGGCGTTGTACGCCTCCACCCAGTCGTTGTCGGCGATGTTGGCGCGCTTCGCGTCATCCTCGCTGAGCCAGATCACCGGGCCGCCGCGGTTCAGCGTCAGCATCAGCAGGTTGTCGGAATACGTGCTGTGGATGCCCCACTTCTGGTGCGGGGTGATGAAGTTCAGCACGATCTCCGGGTTGCCGTTGCCGTGCCTGCCCTGCACCGGCGCGATCGCCTTGGTGTCCACCGGCGGGCGCCAGGTCACCAGCGCCTCACCGAAGGCGCGCATCCACAGATGGTCCTGGTAGAGCTGCTGACGGCCGGTCAGCGTGCGCCACGGGATCAGGTCGTGCACGTTGGTATAGCCGGCGTTGTAGCAGACCTTCTCGCTTTCGATGCCGGACCAGGTGGGGGAGCTGATGATCTTCCGCGGCTGGGCGACGATGTCGCGGAAGCGGATCTTCTCGTCCTCCTTGGGCCGGGCCAGGTGCGCGTGTTCGCGGCCGGTGGTCTTGCCCAGGGCTTCCCAGGCCTTCACCGCCACTTCGCCGTTGGTTTCCGGCGCCAGGCTGAGGATCGCCTCGATCGCGTCGATGTCGGTGTCCAGCCTGGGCTGGCCCGCCGCGGCGCCGTCCTTCACCGTGCCGTTCAGGCCGCGCAGCAGGTCGATCTCGTGCTGCGTGTTCCAGCCGATGCCCTTGCCGGCGTTGCCCAGCTTTTCCATCAGCGGGCCGACGGATGTGAAGCGCGCGTAGAGGTTGGGATAGTCGCGCTCCACCACGGCGACGTTCGGCATGGTGCGGCCCGGGATCGGCGCGGTTTCGCCGCGCTGCCAGTCCTTCACGTCGAATGGTTGCGCGAGTTCGCCGGCGGTGTCGTGCTGGATCGGCGCCAGCACCACGTCGGTCTCACGGCCGAGCACCTCGGG
Source organism: uncultured Alphaproteobacteria bacterium (assembly GCA_963721065.1). Lineage (GTDB taxonomy): Bacteria > Pseudomonadota > Alphaproteobacteria > Acetobacterales > Acetobacteraceae > CAWBLP01. The sequence goes on along the minus strand of CAVRHO010000001.1, from coordinate 733,661 downwards.
GGCGACGTCGGAGAAGGCCTTGGCGATGCCTTTGTAGATGTCCCAGTCGGAGCGGGCTTCCCAGGCCGGATCCACCGCCGACGACAGCGGGTGGATGAACGGGTGCATGTCCGACGTGTTGAGGTCGTTCTTCTCGTACCACGTCGCGGTGGGCAGCACGATGTCCGAGTACACGCAGGTGGTGGACATGCGGAAATCGAGCGTGACCAGCAGGTCGAGTTTTCCCTCCGGCGCCTGGTCGTGCCACGCCACGTCCTGCGGCTTGTCGCGGCCTTCCGCGCCCAGGTCCTTGCCCAGCACGCCGTGCTTGGTGCCCAGCAGGTGCTTGAGGAAATACTCGTGGCCCTTGCCGGAGGAGCCCAGCAGGTTGGAGCGCCACACGAACATGTTGCGCGGCCAGTTCGCGGGATCGTCCGGGATCGTGGCAGGAGAGTTCGAGGGTCTCGTTGCGGCCGGGCGCGTCGCCGCCCCGGCGTCATGGTCGGCGAAGGCCGGCCATCTACGTCTTCTCCGAGTCTCCCGCCGCCAGTCGTGGATGGCCGGCCTTCGCCGGCCATGACGGAGGGGGCCGTCCCTGCGCCGTCGCCACTCCGTGCACCGGCATCGGCGCCCGCATCCGCCCGGCACCGGCACCGGCGCCGGCACCCGCGCCAGCACCAGCACGAAGCGCACGCGCGACGTAGTCCTTCACCTCCAGCCCCGCGGCCTTCGCCTTCCCCGCGATCGTCAGCGGATTCTGCTTCAACTGCGGCGCGCTCGGCAGCCACCCCATCCGCTCGGCCCGCACGTTGTAGTCGATCAGCGAACCGCTCCAGTCACCCGGCGGCGCCGTCGGCGACAGGATCTCCGACACGCCCAGCGTTTCGTACCGCCACTGGTCGGTGTGCGCATAGAAGAACGAGGTGGAGTTCATCTGCCGCGGCGGACGGTTCCAGTCCAGCGCGAAGGCAACCGGCAGCCAGCCGGTCTGCGGCCGCAGCTTCTCCTGCCCCACATAGTGCGACCAGCCGCCACCCGACTGGCCGATGCAGCCACACAGGACCAGCATGTTGATGATCCCGCGATAGGCCATGTCCATGTGATACCAGTGGTTCAGCCCCGCACCGAGGATCACCATCGACCGCCCGTTGGTCTTCTCGGCATTCGACGCGAACTCCCGCGCCACATGCACGATCTGCGCCCGCGGCACGCCCGTCACCCGCTCGGCCCAGGCCGGGGTGAACGGCTTGTCCTCCTCGTAGTCCGCAGCGACGTTGTCGCCGCCCAGGCCGCGGTCCAGCCCGTAATTCGCACACAGCAGGTCGAACACGGTCACGACCGGGGTCTCGCCGTCCTTCAGCGCCAGGCGGCGCACCGGCACGTTGCGGGTGATCACCTCCGGATGGTCGGTCGCGGTGAAATCATGCGGCGCCTGGCCGCCGAAATACGGGAAGGCAACCGACTCGGTCGGCGCATCACCCGCCTGCGTCAGCGCCAGTGACACATCCGTGCCGCCGCTTTCCTTCGCCTCCAGGTTCCACTTGCCCTGCTCGCCCCAGCGGAACCCCACCGAGCCGCGCGGCGCCACCGGCTTGCCGGCCTCGTCCAGCGCCACGGTCTTCCAGTCGGCGTTGTTGGATTCACCCAGCGAGTCGGCGAAGTCACTCGTGCGCAGCAGCCGGTCCGCCACGTAGTGGTCGCCCTGCCGCACCAGGCGCACCAGCATCGGCAGGTCGGTGTAGCGCCGCGCATAGTCCTGGAAATACGGCACGCTGCGGGTCAGGTAGAACTCCCGCAGGATCACGTGGCCGATCGCCAGCGACAGCGCCGCGTCGGTGCCCTGTTTCGGATGCAACCACAGATCGGCGAACTTGGTCGCCTCGGCATAATCCGGGGAGACGACGACGCTCTTGGTGCCCTTGTAGCGGACCTCGGTATAGAAGTGCGCATCCGGCGTGCGGGTCTGCGGGACGTTCGATCCCCACAGCATCAGGAAGCCGGCGTTGTACCAGTCGGCGCTTTCCGGCACGTCGGTCTGCTCGCCCCAGGTCATCGGGCTGGCGGGCGGCAGGTCGCAGTACCAGTCGTAGAAGCTCATGCACACGCCACCCAGCAGCGACAGGTAGCGGGACCCGGCGGCGTAGCTGACCATCGACATCGCCGGGATCGGCGAGAACCCGATCACCCGGTCCGGCCCATAGGTCTTCACCGTATAGGCGTTGGCGGCGGCGATGATCTCGTTCACCTCGTCCCAACCGGCGCGCACCAGGCCGCCCAGGCCGCGCCGGCTGGTGTAGCTGGCGCGCTTGTCGGCGTCCTCGACGATCGAGGCCCAGGCGGCGACGGGCGTGCGGACCGCCCGTGCCTCCCGCCACAGCCGCAACAGGCGGCTGCGCACCATCGGGTGCTTCACCCGGTTTCCCGAATACAGGTACCAGGAGTAGCTGGCCCCGCGCGAGCAGCCCCGCGGCTCGTGGTTCGGCATGTCGGGCCGGGTGCGCGGGTAGTCGGTCTGCTGCGTCTCCCAGGTGACGATGCCGCCCTTCACGTAGATCTTCCACGAGCAGGAGCCGGTGCAGTTCACGCCGTGCGTGGAGCGCACGATCTTGTCGTGCTGCCAGCGCTTGCGGTACGCGTCCTCCCACTGCCGGTCCTCGTTGGTCACCACGCCGTGGTTGTCGGCGAAGCTGTCCACCGTCTTGCGGAAGAAGGTCAGGCGATCAAGAAAGTGGCTCATCGCACGCGCTCCCTTTACTCAGCCACCACGCGGTGGCGGGTGCGGATGAAACCGATCGAAACCAGGATCGCCGCGGCGGCCAGCACCACGTAGGTGAAGAACCCGCCCGAGTAGCCCTGGCTGCCCAGCGCACCGGCGAACAGGCCCAGCACCGGCGGGATCACGAAGCCGCCCAGGGCACCCAGGCCGCCGACCAGGCCGGAGGCACCGCCCACCGCGTGCGGCACGTATTTCGGCACCATCTTGAACACCGCGGCGTTGCCCAGGCCCATGCCCAGCGCGATCGCCAGTTCACCCGCCAGGTTGATGCCGAAGGAGGTCACCGCGGTCAGCGCGGCCGCACCGATCAGCACGATGGTGAAGGAGATGGCGGCCATGATCTCGCCGCCCAGCTTTTCGGCCAGCGAGCCGCCGCCGACGCGGGACACCGCGGCCAGCAGGGAGAAGCCGACGCCGCCCAGGATGCCTGCCTGGGTGATGCTGAAGTGGTGCAGGTTCACCCAGTAGGTCGGGAACCAGGCGGTCAGCGCCAGGAAGCCGCCGAAGGAGACGAAGTACAGATAGACCAGGCCCCAGGTGCGGGTTTCCTCGGCCGCCATGGCCAGCGCACCCCAGACGGAGCCGCGGGGGAACAGCTCCTGCCCGTTGCGTTCGGCGATCGCCCGTGCCTCATCGACCGGCACGTCGCGGGCACGCAACTGGAAGTAATAGGCGTCCTTCGCCAGCCAGCCGTAGATGCCGGTGCCGATCAGCAGGAACGCCAGCCAGGCCAGGTAGGACCCGGCGAGGCCGAGCGCGGCGATGGCGAAGGGCAGGACCAGGGTGAACAGGCCGGGGGCCAGGTTGCCGATGCCGCCATAGGCGCCCAGCGCCGTGCCTTGCCGGTTGCGCGGATACCAGTAGGACACCTGCGGGATGCCCACCGAGAAGGAGGCGACGCCACACCCGCTCATGAAACCGAACAGCAGGATCACCGGGTAGAGCGCGGCGGTAACATGCGGCACAGTGACCAGAATGAACACCAGCCCCCACATGCCGACGATGGAGATGCCGAACAGCGTCAGCATCGGCAGCCGGCCGCCGACGCTGTCCACCCAGGCGCCGAACGGAATGCGCAGCAGGGAGCCGGTGAGCTGCGGCGCGGCGACCAGCAGGCCGACCATCAGCGGCGACAACTGCATCGACTGCTGGAACGCATGGGCGGCCGGCCCGTACAGCGCGACGGCCGCGAAGCCGATGAAGAAGCCCCAGGTGCCCATGATCAGGCCCTGGCGCGGGGTGCCCTGCAAACCGCTCTGCGCCAGCGCGGCGGCGGTTGGGGGCGCCACTTTCTCCGGAGTTATTGCGTCCACGATTGGGTCTCCTTGCAGCGGGCGTCTCCGGTGACGGCATCGGCGGACCATGCGATGCCGGCGGTAGAGCCCGATGAACCGGTGCGACCGCGGCCGGCCGGTGGGCTGTCGCGATCGTCACGCGAAGGATGCGAAGCGGACGGGGGAGGCGCATTGACCTGTATCAACACACCCTGTGACGGAACGTCTTTGTTTGAGTGATGTGGATCACGGGCGAGTTGGCTTGCCGGCGGCGCTCGCAAAGGACGACCAGGCATGACGGAAGCAGACACCTTCACTGCGGCGGCGGATGACGAATCGACGATTGCACCGGCCGAACCGGCTTCCCCACGCGAGGCGCTGGCGGTCACGCCGTGGCTGCGGCACGTGCCGGAGGCGACACTCGACCGGCTGGCCGAGCAGGCGGTGCTGCACCGGGTGCCGACCGGCAGCGTGCTGTTCCGGCAGTCGGAAACGCCGAGCTTCGCGAAACTGCTGGTGTCGGGTGTGGTCCAGTTGCTGGCCATTCACGGCCGCAACGAGACGCTGATCGAGACCGTGCGCCCGATCGACCTGCTGCTGCCGGCGGCGGTGCTGAACCAGCAGCCGTTCCTGGCGCGTGCCTTCGTGCAGGAGGAGGCGCAACTGGTGCTGATCCACGCCAAGGTGTTCCGGGACGCGGTGGCGTCCGACCACGCGCTGTGCCTGGCGGTGCTGGCCTGCCAGGCGGCGCAGTTCCGCCGGCAGGTGAAGCTGGTGAAGGGGCTGAAGCTGCGGTCGGCCGAGGAGCGGGTCGGCTGCTACCTGCTTGGACTGTTGCAGGACAGGCCGGCCGACGCGGTGGTGCGGCTGCCGATGGAGAAGCGGCGGATCGCCTGGCAGTTGGGCATGACGCGGGAGACGTTCTCGCGCACGCTGGGCAGCATGTCGCGCTTCGGGCTGCGGATCACCGGCGACATCGTGCAGGTCACGGACGCCGCGGCGTTGCGGGCGCGTTTCCAGTTGGATCCGCTGATCGACGCGCCGGAGCCGATCCAGGCGCTGCCGCCGCGGAAGGCGTAGCGGCAGCCGGTCCTGATCCGGCGTGATATCAGCCGATCGGTTCCCGCCGCAGGGCGCCGAGGGTGAAGCTGAACAGCCGCTCCTTGCCCAGCAGGAACACCCGCGCGCCACGGGGGAAAAGGCGGGCGATTGCGGGGTCACGCACGTCCAGGCCGCCGGTGTAGGCGCCGAAAGCCGGCAGCATCAGCCGCCTGGCGTCGGCCACGAAGCAGGGGCGGGACACCGAGCCGCCACGCGCCGGTACCGCCGCTTTCGGGTGGAAATGGCCGCTGATCTCGCCGGTTTCCGCCCGGGCGATGGCGTGGTGGCGGAAGATCAGCGTGGTGGTCTCGAAGACGGGCACGGACTCGCCGCCCAATCCAGCGGGTGGCGCCGGGTCGTGGTTGCCCAGCACCCAGATGAAACGGTGGGCCTGGGTCATGGCCTGCAGGCGGGCGAATTCCCCGCGCGGCAGGCGGGTGGCGCCCTCGGCGTCGTGGAAGGAATCGCCCAGCGCCAGCACGATGCGCGGCTGGTAGCGGCGCAGCAACAGCGCCAGGCGTTCCAGCGTCGCGTGCGTGTCCCAGGGCGGCAGCAGCATGCCCTTGCGGGCGAAGGCGGAGCCTTTCTCCAGGTGCAGGTCGGAAACGGCGAGCAGTCCGGTGGCGGGCCAGAACAGGGCGCCGGCGGGGTCGAGCATCAGGCGCTCGCCGGCGAGGTGGAGGGGGGCGGCGGTCATGCCGCGGTTATAGGATGGCGGCGCCCCAAAGCGAGAGGACGTGGCGGAAGGGAATTTCGTGGTTGGGGGCGGCCGGGCGGCACTGCCGTGCGTTCGTCCGGCATCCGCACTCGCCGGCAGTCCGGACGGCGCAGAACGGCGCTCCGGAACGGTGCCGCAGCTCAATGCCAGGCAGTCCGGAACGGCGCCGCACCCCGAACCCGGGCGCTCCGAAACGGTGCCGCAGCTCAAAGCCTGGCGGTCCGCAACAAGCCGCATCCAAGGCCAGGCGGCTATTCCGCTTCCCCGGCAGCGCGCGTAGGCTTCCACCCAAGTGCTGCCCGCGTCGGCCGCCCCCGGTGCCGACCGATGCGGACCGTCACATCCGGGGAGGAAAACCGCCATGCCCACCTACGCACGCGGCGACGTCCGTATCCATTACGAAGAGTCCGGCTCCGGCTTCCCGCTGATGATCATTCCCGGCGGCGGGCTGAATTCCACCATTCCCTTCGCCACCGAGAAGGGCCCATTCAACACCTTCACCGAATTCAGCAACGAATACCGCTGCATCGCCGCCGACCTGCGCAACGCCAATGGCGGCGACTCCTCCGGCCCGCTGGAGATCGACCGCACCTGGGACGCCTACACCGACGATCAGCTCGGCCTGATGGACCACCTGGGCATCGACAAATTCCTGGTGCTGGGATTCTGCATCGGCGGTCCGTTCATCTGGAACCTGCTGCGCCGGGCGCCGGACCGTGTGGTGGCGGCGGTCCTGGCGCAGCCGAGCGGATTTCGCCCGGAGGCGCCGGACCTGTTCTTCCAGAACAACATCAAGGGCTGGGGCCCGCCGCTGTGCGAGCGCCGCCCCGATATCACCATGCAGATGGTCGAGGCGTTCCTGACCAACATGTACCGCGCCCGGGCCGACTTCGTGTTCACGGTGAGCCGCGACTTCGTGCGCCAGTGCCGGACGCCGATCCTGGTGCTGCCGGACGACGTCCCGGCGCACCCCTACGCCGTGGCGATGGAATCCGCGATGCTGGCGCCGAACGCGCAGGTCAGCCTGTATCCGTGGAAGGAGCCGAAGGAGCGTATCCCTCTGGCGGTGCGTCATATCCGCACGTTTCTTCGGGCCAACCGGCCTGCGGGCGGTTAAGCGTGATCGCCCGGGGGGTGACCACGAAAGATCGGGGGGCCGCAGGGGTGCGACAAGCGGGATCCGGAGGGGCGCCGCACGGTTTGTGGCGCTTCAGGGCCGGTTAAGCTTTCAACACGGAGCACGCGAAGGGCCACGGAGGGCCACGGAGCCTTTGGAGGTCGCTTGCGGGACCGGCGGATCAGCATCCCTGGTGCGGGACGCAGGATCCCCGGTAGCGGGCGCAGGCGCAGTGGTGCCAGTGGCCGTTCGCGCCGGCACTCGCGTCGCAGATAGAAACAGTGTTTTTCAAAATGGGACCGGCGCCCCGGACTGTCTGTCTGTCGGATACCAGCCCGCACATCGTCTGACACTCGGGCGGGCATTCAGCCCATGGTTGGCGGAGGTGACTGTAATCCAGCCCCGCTCCGGTCATGGCAGGAATAGCCACCAGCGTAACGTACCACGTCGTGGTACGTCATGCCGTCAATTGCCTCTCGTCACGACGGAAGCGGAATCGGATTACCGGCCCGAAGGCCGGCCATCCGCGGATTTCGCTGTTGCCATCATTAAGGTCGTGGGTGGCGAACCTGCGCCCGCCACGACGGTTGGGCCAGTAATCGAGAGTCGGTGATTGCACTGGCTGGTATGACATTCCGGTTGCAACACGATGCGTTCCGGCGCTGTGTCGTGACACGATATCTCCGTGGCCCTCCGTGGTTCTCCGCGTGCTCCGTGTTAAAAGCCTGCAGCAGAACGAACACCGCCAGCCTTGCGGTGTGATGACGCCGGGCCGCCCGCGCATCTTATCGGAACACGCCGAAAGTGATGGTTAACGGAGACGCCCCGTCCGCGAACTTAAACATGGCAGCCACCGAAAGCCGTCGATGGTGGCCCCGGGCCGGGCCTGACGCCGCACGGGTGGGTATCGGTCAACGCCGGACGGATCGTATCATACGATACCTTCCCTCCCTCGCCCGGCCCCGCCGAACAAGCCCCCGGGTCGTCGCGCCGGGTTGGCCCGACGGCGCAGGAGCCTGTACGGTTCCAACGACAAACGAGGACTCCAAGCCCATGCCCCTGCGCCTTCTCCTCTGGACCGATTCCGCCGGCCCTTACCAGGACGCCATCGCCGCCGCCGGCCTGGCGGACCGCGTCACCACCACCGTGCTGCCGCGCGGCCAGTCGCCCTCGCCCCAGCAATGCCAGGAGACCGAGGCGATGCTCGCCTGGGGCGCCCCGCCCGGGCTGCTGCCGCGCATGGAAAGCCTTCGCTGGGTACAGGCGCTGACCGCCGGGGTGGAATCCTGGCTGGCGCTGCCGGACCTGCCGCCGGACCTGGTGCTGACCTGCGCCCGCGGCACGCATCGCGAGTCGATGCCGGAGAACATCCTGGGCGCGCTGTTCCACCTGACCAAGCCCTACGCGACCGCCGCCCAGGACCAGAAGGACCACCGCTGGGTCCGCCGAGTCGCCACGCCGCTGAACGGCCAGACGTTGGGCATCCTGGGCCTGGGCGAGATCGGCCAGCAGGTCGCCCGCCTGGCCGACGCCGTCGGCATGCGGGTGATCGGCACCAAGCGCCGCCCGGAGCCGCTGCCGCACGTCGCCCAGGTCCATGCGCCGGATGCCACCGACGCGGTGCTGGCGGAGTCCGACTTCGTCCTGCTGCTGCTGCCCGCCACCCCCGACACCGAGAACTTCATCAACGCCGGCCGCCTGGCGCGCATGAAGCCCTCCGCGCACCTGCTGAATTTCGGCCGCGGCGCGCTGATCGCCGATGCCGACCTGATCGCCGCGGTAAAGGACAAGCGGATCGCCGGCGCGGTGCTGGACGTGTTCCGCCAGGAGCCGCTGCCGGCCGACCATCCGTTCTGGGCCACCGAGGGCATCCTGGTCCTGCCGCATATCGGCGGCGGCCATCCCACCCGGGACCGCATCGTCGCGCGCCTGCTCGCCGACAATCTGCGCCGCTTCCTGGATGGCGAGCCGTTGCAGCAGGTGGTGGACCGCGCCGCCGGCTACTGATCCGCGGCTACTGATCCGTGGCTACTGATCCGTGGCCGGGGACGCGGCCGGGGACCCGGGGGACCCGGCGCCCGATTCGGCTGCGGCATCGGGGGGATCCGCCGCCTCGTCCTCCTCGCCGTAGCCGATCAGCCGCAGCGCCCGGCCGCGGATGCCGCGCTGTTCGGCGGCGTGGATCAGCGCCTCCTCGCGGCCGTGCGTCACCCAGACCTCCGGCGCGCCGACATCGTCCAGCGTGGCGGTCAGCTCCGCCCAGTCGGCGTGGTCGGAGATCACCAGCGGCAGTTCCACCCCGCGTGACCGGGCGCGCTGGCGCACCCGCATCCAGCCGGAGGCCATCGCCACCACCGGATCGGACAGCCGCCGCGCCCAGCGGTCGGTGATGGCGCTGGGGGGCGCCAGCACGATGGCACCGGCCAGGTCCGCCTTGGCCGCCGCGGTGGCCGGGCGCAGCTCGCCCAGCGCCACGCCCTGTGCCTCGTACACCGCGCACAACGCAGCGAGCGCCCCGTGCAGCCAGATCGGCCGGTCCCACCCGGCCTGGCGCAGCAGCGCGATCAGCCGCTGGCACTTGCCCAGCGCGTAGCAGCCCACGACGTGGGTGCGGTCTGGGAACAGCGCCACGCTGTCCAGCAGGCGCGCGATCTCCTGCGCCGCCGGAGGGTGGTGGAACACCGGCAGGGCGAAGGTGGCCTCGGTGACGAACACGTCGCACGCCACCGGGACGAAGCCGGCGCAGGTGGGGTCCGGCGCACGCTTGTAGTCGCCGCTGACCACCACCCGGGCGCCGCCATGCGTCATCACCACCTGCGCGCTGCCCAGCACATGGCCGGCAGGCTGGAGGCAGACATCCACCTCGCCGATGCGCAGCGTCTCGTCCCAGCCCAGCGGCTGCTGCGTGCCGCCGGCGCGGTCCTCGCCCAGGCGGGCGCGCATCAGGGCCAGCGTGTCGGGGCTGGCGAGCACCGCGCCGTGCCCCGGCCGCGCGTGGTCGGAATGGGCATGCGTGACCACGGCGCGCTCGGCCGGGCGCACCGGGTCGATGAAGAAGCCGCCGGGCTCGCAATAGAGGCCCTGCGGCAGGACTTTCAGCCAGGTCTGCGGATGCTTCACCCGCGTTATGTCGGGCGGACGGTGCGTGCTGCCAAGCCGGCGCGATCAGCCGAGCGACCGGACGGGCGGAACCGGAACGGCATGCGGGTGGCAAGGGCAGAAGGATAATTATTGATATTTATCATGTTTACGCCTGCGGCCGGTTCCCGGTGTAGAGTGGTTGCCACCGCGCCGGCGCTGTCCCCTCGTGCCGGGGCAGCGCGCGGCAGCCGTCTCCAGGTCCACTGCCGGCCCCGGAAGCAATCAGCCCGAGAGAGGAAAACACATGACCACCAGCGTTAAGCAGATGATGGAAGCGGCCAATGCCGCCGTCCCCCGGATCACCCCGGCGCAGGCGCAGGACATGATCGCCAAGGGCACCGCCCTGGTGGTGGACGTGCGCGACGCACCGGAAGTGGAGAACTCCGGCAAGATCGCCGGCTCGCTGCATATTTCCCGCGGCATGCTGGAGTTCCGCGCCGATCCCGAGTCGCCCTACCACGACAAGAATTTCACCAGGGACAGGACGGTCATCGTCTATTGCGCGTCCGGCGGGCGTTCGGCGCTCAGCGGCAAGGCATTGAAGGACCTGGGCTACGAGCAGGTTTACAACCTCGGCGCGTTCAAGGACTGGGTCGAGGCGGGCGGCGCCGTCGATAAGCCGATCGAGCGCGGGATGTAACCCGGCGCACTGATCGCGGCGATGGGCGCGGCAATGCCGACCTCAACATGCGGTGCGCGTCGTCATGCATCCGGTGCGCGGCCATCATGTGTCCGGAGCGCGCGGTCATGTGTCCCGTGCACGCCGTCATGCGTCCGGTGCGCGCGGTCATGCGTCCGGTGCGCGCCGTCATGCGTCGTTCGCTATGGCAGACGGCGCTCGGCCAGCGACGTCACCGGTTTGGCGGGCCGCCCCTGCACCTCCGGTCCGGCCCGGCCACCCGACCGGCGCTGCACCAGCATGACCGCGGCCAGCACCGCGCCGCCCAGCGCCAGGGCAGCCGCGGCGGTCACGAACAGCGCCCCGACCTCGCCCAGCTCCGCAGCGCCGCCGGCGCGGAGCGCGTGCAGCATGGCCCGCACCAGATTGCGCACGTCATCGAAGATCACGGTGATCTCGAACGACAGCGCGAAGGCGGCGGCATACAGCGCCTGAGGCCAGCGGCGTTCCGCCACAGCGAGCCAGCCCATGACCCGGCGGCCCAGCACTCCATCACGCATCCGCATGGTTCGCGCGGTGACCCAGACGGCGGCGACGCCCAGCAGCCCGCCGGCGACCAGGTCCGAGGGGTAGTGAATGCCCAGATACAGGCGCGGCAGGCAGATCCAGCCGGCGGCCCAGACCATGAGCACGACCCCGAGCAGGCGGGACAGGCGGAACAGACCGAACGCCAGGCCGAAGAACAGGGCGGCCATGTCGCTGGGGAAGGAGCTCCAGTTCTCCAGGTTCATCGCCAGCGGGATGGACGGTGCGTGATAGCCGATCCCGGCGACGTACATCGGCCGCTCGCGGAAGGGCAGCGTGGCGGCCAGCGTCCGCGCCAGCACCAGGGCGATGAAAACCCCGATCAGCGCCTCGATGACGCGCTGGCGGTTCTCTTCCCGCCGGGGTGGTGGGCCCGCGAACCAGAACCACCAGCAGGCCGTCAGCATCAGGCCGCCCTTGAGAAGCTGATTGCGCTCTTCGTACGCAACAATACGATCCAGTGACCAGGTTCCGCACCAGCCGTTCACTGCATGAAATAGTAACAAATCGAGATGGTGGATTGCTTCCATCCGGAATTCCTCGAAGGCAGCGTCGTCACTGAATAGTCATGGACATGTAATGTGCGAATACCAAATGATGCAAATCGCATGCTGTTGATCACTTGGGGTATCATTCCGGCTGGGCCCGGCCGCGTCCCCGCGAGACCCGCGTCTGGCGCGCCCCGCCGGTGATGTGCTTACCTGCCGCGATGCAGGGAACATTACCGGAACCGTTCTCCGGCTGGTTCGCCCGCCAGGGCTGGTCCCCGCGGCCGCACCAGCTCGCCATGCTGGAGGCCGCCCGCGCCGGTGACAGTACGCTGCTGATCGCCCCCACCGGCGGCGGCAAGACCCTGGCCGGCTTCCTGCCCAGCCTGGTGGAGTTGTCCGAACGCCCCGCCGAGGGCCTGCACACGCTCTACATCAGCCCGCTGAAGGCGCTGGCCACCGACATCGCCCGCAACCTGCTGCGCCCGGTGCAGGAGATGGACCTGCCCATCCGCATCGAAACCCGCACCGGCGACACCCCCGCCAACCGCCGAGCGCGCCAGCGCCAGGCGCCGCCGCATCTGCTGCTGACCACGCCGGAAAGCCTGGCCGTCCTGCTGTCGCTGCCCGACGCGCCGGCGCTGTTCGCCGGCCTGGCCACCGTGGTGCTGGACGAGGTGCACGCCCTGGCCGGCACCAAGCGCGGCGACCAGCTCGCCCTCTGCGTCGCGCGTCTCGGCACGCTGGCGCCGCGGCTGCGCCGGGTGGGATTGTCCGCCACGGTGGCGCATCCGGCGGCGATCCAGGCCTATGTCGGCGCCTCCCGCCTGGTCAGCGTCGCCGACGGCGCCCCGCCGGAGCTGTCGATGATGCTGCCGGAGGGCCGGCTGTCCTGGTCCGGTCACATGGGGCTGGAGGCGGCCCCGCAGGTGATGGAGCGCATCCGCGGCGCCGGCATGACCATCGTCTTCGTCAACACCCGCGCCCAGGCGGAGCTGCTGTTCCAGGCGCTGTGGAAGCTCAACACGCCCACGCTGCCGATCGCCCTGCATCACGGCTCGCTGGAGGTGGAGCAGCGCCGCAAGGTGGAAGCGGCGATGGCGGCGGGCAGGCTGCGCGGCGTGGTGGCGACGTCCTCGCTGGACCTGGGCATCGACTGGGGCGGCGTGGACCAGGTGATCCAGGTGGGCGCGCCCAAGGGCATCTCCCGCCTGCTGCAGCGGGTGGGACGCGCCAACCACCGGATGGACGAACCCTCGCGCGCGGTGCTGGTGCCGGCCAACCGCTTCGAGGTGCTGGAATGCGAGGCCGCCATGCTGGGCGTCGCCGCCCGCGAACTGGACGGCGACCCGCCGCGCCCCGGCGGCCTGGACGTGCTGGCGCAGCATCTGCTGGGCCTGGCGTGCAGCGCCCCCTTCCGCCCGGACGACGTGTTCGCCGAGGTGCGCCGCGCCGCGCCCTATGCCGCCCTGCCGCGCGACACGTTCGACGCCGTGCTGCGCTTCGTGGAGGACGGCGGCTACGCGCTGGCCGCCTACGACCGCTGGCGCAAGCTGTTCCGCGACAGCGAGGGCCAGGTGCATGTCCGCTCGGCTCGCATCGCCGCGCAGCACCGCATGAACATCGGCACCATCGTCGAGGCGCCGCTGCTGAAGGTCCGCCTGGTCAGCGGCAAGCGCCGCTTCGGCCCGGTGCTGGGGGAGATCGAGGAGTATTTCGTCAACCTGCTCCGCCCCGGCGACACCTTCATGTTCGCCGGCCGCCTGCTGCGCTTCATCCGCCTGCACGAGATGGCGGTGGAGTGCGCCGAGGGCGGCACCGGCGAGCCGATGGTCCCCGCCTATGAAGGCGGCCGCCTGCCGCTGACCACCAACCTGGCCGACCGCGTCCGCGCCTTGCTGCACACCCCCGGCCGCTGGACCCTGTTCCCCGAGCCGGTGCAGGAATGGCTGCAGCTTCAGCGCAAGGCCTCCCGCCTGCCCGGCCGGTCGGACCTGCTGGTGGAGACCTTTCCCCGCGGCGACCGCTGGTACCTGGTCGCCTACTGCTTCGAGGGCCGCAACGCCCACCAGACCCTGGGCATGCTGCTGACCCGCCGCATGGAGCGCGCCGGCATCGCGCCGCTGGGCTTCGTCGCCACGGACTACGTGCTGGGGATCTGGTCGGCACACCAGCCGGTGAACATCGCCGCGCTGTTCGACCAGGACATGCTGGGCGACGACCTGGAAACCTGGCTGGCGGAAAGCTCCATGCTGAAGCGCACGTTCCGCAATGTGGCGGTGATCGCCGGGCTGATCGAGCGGCACCATCCCGGGGCGGAGAAGACCCGCAAGCAGGTCACGGTGAACAGCGACCTGATCTACGACGTGCTGCGCAAGCACCAGCCGGACCACATCCTGCTGCGCGCGGCGCGGGCGGATGCGGCGGGCGGGCTGATCGACGTGGGCCGCGTCGCCGGCATGCTGGCGCGGGTGAAGGGCCGGATCGTGCACATGGCGCTGTCGCGCGTCTCGCCGCTGGCGGTGCCGGTGCTGCTGGAGATCGGCCGCGAAAGCGTGCGCACCCAGGACGACGAGGAAAAGCTGCTGGCCGAGGCCGAGGCGATCATCGCCGAAGCCACCGGGGAGGCGGAACCGCCGCATCGTGGCGTGCCGGACCACGCGGGGGCGGTGAAGACGATCCACCGGCGCAATGTGCAGCGGCAGCGACCGCGGCAGGGGACGTTGTTCGACCTGTGATCCGAGCCGGCACAGCGTCGGTTTCTCTGGCGCCGAACACGTCGTGGGGCGCGCAGGGTATGGGGGGCGCGCAGGGCATGGGAGGCGCGCAGGGCATGGGGTGCGCGCAGGGCATGGGCGCCGAGGTTGTACCAGCCCGCATATCGTTTGACCGTTGGTCGGCAAATCACCGGCATGGCCGAAAGCCGGCCATCCACGAGTTCTGCTGATGGCGTCTGTGAAAGGACGTGGATGGCTCGCCTGCGCCGGCCATGACGCTGAATGGCTGGCCGTATGTCGAATGGAATGCGGGCTGGCATTACATCGCCGAACTCTCGACCGCTGGCCCAACCGTCGCGGCGGCCGCCGGCCACCCACCACTTTACGGATGGCAACAGCGAAAGCCGTGGATGGCCGACCTGCGCCGGCCGCGACGTTGAAGGCCCGCCCTTGTGTCAAACGCCAGGCGGGCTGGCACTACCCGCTCAGTCGCGATCCTTCTCCACCCGCTCGACCGTGGTTTCGGTCCGCTGCCGGTCCGGGGTCGGCGAGCCCTTGGGCTCAGCCTGGTCCGCCTCTTTCGCCGGCGCCGCGCCATGCGGGTCCCGTCGGCGTTCGACCGACTCCGCCGCCGCCGTCCGGCGCTCCCGCGTTGCCTCATCCGGCTCGTCGGGATGCTGGCCGACCCCGCTCGGGGGCGTGAAGGTCGGCGGGTCGGAGGCCGGAAAGCTCTCCTTGTTCGCTTCGTCGATGCGGCGCTCTGCGTCGCGATGTCGTTCGGTCATGAGGAAACCCTCGCGATAAGTCATCGGGCCGGAACGCAGGAGCCTGTGCCGGGTGCGACGAAGAGCCGTGTCCGGCGAGCACGCCCGTCCTGGACAGGAAACGCTTGTCGGCGCGCGGTGGTTGTGCTGGCGTGGTTTGTTTCCCCGACACAGGACCACGCCGAGCATGAACCAGGCGTCGCCGACCCATGTCGCCGGCGCGGCGATGTCCGGCGTGACCATCCTGCGGCGCCTGCCGCCCACCGCCCGGATGCTGATCGGCTGCCGTGTGGCGCGCAGCATCGGCCAGGGCGCGCTGGTCACCGACTTCGCCCTCTATTTGGGCGCGCTGCACTGGAGCGCGCTGCAGATGGGCGCGGTTTACATGGGCGGCCTGGCGATCGGCGCCGCCCTGACGATCGCGGCGGGACCGTTGAGCGACTCGGTCGGACGCAAGCCGTTCCTGCTTGGCTACGAAATCGCCCAGGTGCTGAGCGCGGTGCTGGCGCTGGTCACCGCGCAGCCGCTACTGCTGGCGGGCGCGGCCGTTGCGGGGGCGTATGGACGCGGCGCCAACGGCGCGGCGGGCCCGTTCGGGCCGGTGGAGCAGGCCTGGCTGTCCGATTGCCTGGCCGATGCCGATTTCGGCCCGGTGTACAGCCTCAACGCGGCGGCTGGGTTTGGCGGCATGGCGGTGGGCGCCGTGCTGGCGGCGCTGCCCAGCCTGTGGACGGGCGCCCTGCCCGGCGCGCTGCGCTACCGCCCGCTGTTTCTGCTGGTGCTGCTTGGCAGCCTGGTGACGCTGGTCCTGCTGTCGCGGATGACGGATATGCGCCGCCGCGCGCCGGACCGGCCGCCGGCCGATCCACCGGCCCGCACCCCGCAGCAACAGCGCGGCCTGCTGATGAAGCTGGTGGGAATCAATGCCCTGAACGGCATCGCCATCGGCGTGATCGGGCCGTTCATGGCGTTCTGGTTCCACATCCGCTTCGGTGCGGGGCCCGCGGCGATCGGGCCGGTGCTGGCCATCGGCTTCCTGCTGGCAAGCCTCGGTTCGGTCTGGACCGGATGGCTGACGCGCCGCATGAGCACGGCCGACGCCGTGGTGCTGATGCGCCTGGTCGGCCTGGTCTTGCTGGTGCTGCTGCCGTTCATGCCGAACCTGGAGCTGGCGGCGGCCTGCTACGTACTGCGCGCGGCGTTCAACCGCGGCACTGCCGGGGCGCGCCAGGCAGTGGGGCTGAAGCTGGTCGGGCGCGACCGGCGCGGCCTGGCCGCCAGCCTGAACGCGATTTCCATGCAGATCCCCCGCGCCGTGGGACCGATCATCGGCGGATGGCTGCTGGATGCGCAGTTCCTGGCCTTGCCCATGCTGCTCGCCGCCGCGCTGCAGGCCGGGTACCTGGTGCTGTACCGGATGGCGTTCCGCCAGATCGACTAGACGAGACGAGAGGGACCACGATGGTGGCCCCGGCCTTGCGCGAAATCACCGCGTCATTTGGCGAAGGCAGCACGCACAGCCTCGTGGCGGGATGTACAGCGTCATGCAGCACGTACAGCGTCGTGGCAGCACGTACAGCGTCGCGGCAGCACGTCGTAGAGCGTCGTGGCCAGCACGTACCGCGTCGTGGCGGGCGAAGGCCCGCCACCCACGACCTTGTCGTGCGGAACGCATCTCGGTCCATGCGGTAACGGAAGTCTCAGTCAGATACGGGTGCCGTCGGCAGGACGAAGTCATGGAAAGCGGGCTTGCGCCCGCCACGACACCGTAGGCCGGGCCGGAATATCAGCCAGGCGCACGCCGCAGGCCGGGCCGGAACACCAGCCAGCCGCACGCCGGAGGCCCGGCCGGAACACCAGCCGGGCACACGCGCCGCCCCTTTGCCCGCCAATTCACACCCCCGCGCCGCTCCCCGGCGCGCGGAAAGCCGGCGGTCAGGCCGCCTTGCCCACGCGGAGCCCCCGCGCGATCTCCTTCTGCTTGTCGAATTCGGCGCGGCGACGGGCGAGTTCCTCCTCCCCGATCCGCTCCAGGTTCAGGTAGTCCAGCTTCCAGCTTCCGTCCTCCGCCCAGCGCAGCGGCGACTGCATCGTGGTCTGCGGGCCGACGGCGCTTTCCAGCAGGCGCAGCGCCAGTTCCAGGGTCTGGTCCTGCGACCCCACGTCCTGCGGCTTGCCGGCGCTGTTGCCCAGCGGGAAGTCGCTGAACAGGAAGCGCGCGACGGCGGCGTGCTCCACGATGTCCTTGGCGCAGCCCATCACCACGGTGGGGATGCCGTTCGCCTCCAGGTGGCGGGCGGTCAGGCTGACGGTCTGGTGGCAGACCGGGCAGTTCGGCACCAGCACGGCGGCATCGACCTGGTCCTCGCGGCAGCGGCGCAGGATCTCCGGCGCGTCGGTCTCCACCGTCACGCGGTGGCTGCGGTTGGTGGGGGCACCGTGGAAGCGCGCCGCCACTTCGCCGATCCGCCCGGCCGCCGCGGCCCGCCGCAAGGCCGGCAGCGGGAACCAGGTGCCGCTGTCGGTGGCGGTGGTGTGCACGCGGTCGTAGCCGATGTGGGAGATGCGCAGGTCGTGATCCTGCGCGGTATCACCGGAATACACCTCATAGAACTTGGCACCGCCGTTGTAGGCCGCACCGGGGCCCTGGTCGCCCTTGTCGGGCCGGTACGGCGCCGCGGTGGTGATGATCGCCACGCGTGCCTTAGCCAGGGGCTTGCGCAGCGGCGTGAACGGCGCCGCGATGTGGTGCGCCCAGCGATACGGCGTGGTGTAGCCGATCGCGGTGTAGTAGGCGCGGGTGCGCGCCATGTAGGGGATCGGCGCGTCGAAATCCGGCGCGAAGCCGAGGCGGGTGTCGAGATCGTCCTGGTCCATGGCGGGCCTCCGTGGCGCGGGTGATCGGCTAACTCAAGCGCGGCGGGATGCGGTGTCAACCGCCGGGTCGCGCGCGGCCGGGACGACGCCCGTCGCATCCAGGCACCGCGCGCCGCACGTGATGCGGTATTGGACGTTACCTTGTCCCTCGGTCGGTCACGACGGATAATTTGCGGTGAGCCGCGGGACGAGCACGCAAGCCGTGCCGTCAGTTCACCTGCCGCACCTTCTGTCCCCAGAACTGCTGGCGCAGTTCGCGCTTGAGGATCTTGCCGGCACCCGACAACGGCAGCGGCGCATCGCGTATCTCGACGCTGCGCGGACACTTGTAGCCGGCGATGCGCTGGTGACAGAACGCGATCAACGCGTCGGTATCCACCGAAGAGCCAGGCCGTGGCACGACGATGGCATGGACGGCTTCCCCCCATCGTTCGCTGGGAATGCCGATCACCGCGCATTGCGCCACCGCCGGGAACTGCGCCACTGCGTTCTCGACCTCTACCGAATAGACGTTCTCGCCGCCGGTCACGATCATGTCCTTGATGCGATCGACGATGTAAACGAAACCGTCCTGGTCCATGTAGCCGCCGTCGCCGGTGTGCATCCAGCCGTCGATCACGGCACGCGCGGTTTCCTCGGGGCGTTCCCAGTAGCCCTGCATCACCACGTCGCCGCGCGCGCACACCTCCCCCACCGTGCCGCGCGGCACCTCCTTGTCGTCGGCGTCAACGATGCGGATTTCCACACCGAATGTCGCGCGCCCGCCGGAGCGGTGGCGGCCGCGCTTGCGTCCCTCGCCCACCTGTTCCTCATGATGCAGGATCGTCGCGATGGGCGAGAGTTCCGTCATGCCGTAGGCCTGCACGAATTTCGTCTGCGGCAGGGCGGCCACGGCACGATCCAGCAATGCCTCGCTCATCGGAGAGGCCCCGAACATGATGCGGCGCACCGACGACATGTCGTAGCCGGGCAGCGCCGGATGATCGACCAGCATCTGGATCATCGTGGGGACCAGAAGGATCTCATTGACCCGATAGCGGGCGATCGCCTGCATCACCGCTTCGGGCGCAAAGGCGCGGATCACCACGTTGGTGCCGCCGCTGAGCATCAGTGCGTACATCGCGGCACCATTCGCCAGATGGAACATCGGCGCCGCGTGCAGATAGACCGAATCGCCCGGCAGCAGTCCTTCGGCGAGCACGTTGTACGCATCGGCCATCAGGTTGCCGTGGCTCAGCATCACGCCCTTCGAGCGGCCGGTGGTGCCGCCAGTGTAGAATATCCCGGCCAGGTCGTTGCCCGATCGCATCGCGTCGGGCACGGGATCGGCTGCGGCCAGAAGAGCCTCATAGCTGGCGGCACCGGCCGGGGTTGCGCCGTCATCGGCGTGGATCACACGCAGCGTGCCGATGCTCTGCGCAATGCGGATGCCTGGTTCGGCGAAGGTATCATCCACAACCATCACCGTGGGACGGCAGTCGCGCAGCGAATCCTCGATCTCCGGCGCACTCCAGCGGATGTTCACCGGCACGATCACGGCGCCGGCCCAGGCGGTAGCCAGGTACAGCTCCAGATACCGGTCCTGGTTCAGCATCAGCACCGCCACCCGGTCGCCGGCCGCAACACCCATTGCACGGAGTGCGCCGGCGAAGCGTGACACACGCTCGCCGATGTCCGACCAGGTGCGCCGGCGGTCCCCGAACAGCATGGCGGTTCCGCCGGCATTGACCTGCAAGGCGCGGCGCAGCCCCAGTGTGCAGTTCATGTCTCCCTCCGCTGGTTCGCCAAATGCCTGGCTCTTTTTTCCGGATTCGTCTTTGGCGGATCACCGCTGTTCGACCGGCGCTTCTTGACGATAGGCAGCGTGCTTTCCGCCTGGCAATAGCACACGGATTTTCGATTGCCGGGACAGGACCGTGAGTCACCGACCGGCAAGCAGCCGCCCCGTCCCGCCGGGTCGCGCCACCTTGTTCGGTGCGCCTTTCCCTCGCGAAGCCCCGGGCGGGACCACCCGCACACCGGCAGCGTGACCCGCCCGCCAATGGCCTGGCGCCTGTCAACGACGGCACCGCTTGCAAGACAGCCCCCCGTTCACGATGCTGACCAAACCAGACCGCTCGGCGTCATCATGGCCGGGCGGCAAGTATTGAAGGCATCCATCCCAACAACCGGCAAAAGTCGCAACCTAAAGCCAACGTGCGGAAGGTGTCAGTGAAATGGCAGCGACATCCGAGCCGGCAAACGCCACGCCGGCCGCATCCGGGTTTCAGGACGCCGATGCATACGACCGGCTGATGGGCCGCTGGAGCGCGCGGCTGGCGCCATTGCTGATCCGCTTCGCCGGCGTCGCCGACGGTGACCGGGTGCTGGATGTCGGGTGCGGCACCGGCAGCCTGACCTTCGCTCTGCCCGCGCTCGCGACTGTCCGCACGGTCACCGGGATCGATGCCACGGAGGCCTACGTCATGGCCGCCCGCGCGCGCAACACCGACCCGCGCATCACGTTCGATGTCGGCGATGCCCGGTCGCTGCCCTACGGGGATGCGGCCTTCGACCTGGCCTGCTCGTCACTGGTGCTTCACTTCATCCCGGATGCAGCCAGCGCGGTCGCCGAGATGCGCCGGGTCGTCCGGCCAGGCGGTGTCGTGGCAGCCGCCGTATGGGACAATTACGGCGGACAGACATTCACGCGCATGCTGTGGGACATTGCCGGCGTGCTCGATCCCACGCTCGAGCGACCCTATTTCCGCCCGCTGAACGGGCCTGGCGAGCTGGCGGAGGCCTGGCGCAGCGCCGGCCTGCGGGATGTTCAGGAATTGAGCCTGACGATCCGCATGGAGTTCCAGGATTTCGACGACTACTGGTCGTCCTTCACCAGCGGTGAGGGCCCGCACGGCAAATACGTGGCCGGCCTGGTGGAGGCGGCCCGTGAAACGCTGCGGCACCACGTGCGCCGCGCCTACGTGGCCAACCGGCCGGATGGCGTGCGGTCCATGGCCGGCGTGGCCTGGGCTTGCCGCGGCACCGTGCCGGTCGGGGGGTAATGCCAACCCGCCTATCGTTTGACACACGGTCAGGTGTTCAGCGTCATGGCCCGCGCAGGTGGGCTGTCGGTCAGGACGATGCCTCTGCCGCGACCAGGTCGGCCACCGCGTACAAGCGGAACCGGGTGCCGATATCCGCCTCACCCGTGACGGCTTCCGGGCGCCAATGGCGCTGAAATGCCCGCAACACGGCCGCAAGCTCGGCGTTCAGAGGGCCTTCGCGCGCGACGCGGTAGCCGATCTTCATCAGGGCGTCACGAACCGGCAGCAGGTCTGCCGCGTCGCGCAGGGCGCCACGGATGCCGCGGTCGGCGACCCCTTGGGGCCATAATCCAACGCCGTTTTGGGCCAGTCCTTCCCAGTCGAACCGCTCTCCCGGGTCCTGCTTGCGGTCGGGCGCCACGTCGCTGTGCGCGATTACGTTGCGCGGCGGGACCGGGTGGCGGGCCAGTATGTCCAGGCACAGGTCGCAGACCGCCGCCATCTGCAGGGCCGGGAAGTCGCGGTAGCCCCATTCGTGGCCGGGGTTGACGATTTCGATGCCGATGGACCGTGCGTTCAGGTCGGCGTGGCCGCGCCAGTACGACACGCCGGCATGCCAGGCGCGGCGGGCTTCGGGCACCAGGCGCAGCACGGCGCCGTCCTCGTCCACAACGTAGTGGGCGGACACGCGCGCCTCGGGATCGCGCAGCCGGTCGATCGCCGCCCGGGCGCTGCGCATACCCGTGTAGTGCAGCAACAGGACGTCAACCGGCGTGCCGGCGGGCCGGTCGTCGCAGTTCGGGCTCGGGAGATCGCGGATGGGAAGGAGGACGGCGGGAGGGGCGTAGGGGCTGCGATCCGGGCGGTGGCTCAATGCCCGCGTTCCCGCTTCACCCGGTCCCAGGCGGCGTTGATCCGGGCCACTTTCTCGTTGGCGCGGGCGATGAACTCCGGCGGAACCCCGCGGGAGGCCAGGCTGTCCGGGTGGTTTTCCCGCATCAGGCGCTTCCAGGCGGCACGGATATCCTCCAGCCCGGCCGAGCGCGGGACGCCCAGGACGACGTAGGGATCCGGGCCGTCCGCTGCCGCGCGCGGGACACCGCCGCGGGCGCGGTCCCAGGCCGCCTCATCCAGCCCGAACGCCCGATGCACCCGCATCAAAAACGACTGCTCGGCCCGGTTCACCGGCCCGTCGGCGCGCGCCAGGGCGAACAGCGCACCCAGCACGTCTTCCAGCATGCCGCGGTTGTCGGCGAAGGCCTGGCCGAGCTGGCGGGCGTAGGGCTCGAAGTTTTCCGCATCCTCGCGCGCCTGGTCGAACAGGCGGCCGATGTCGCGCACCGCATGGGGCGGGATGCGGAACTGGCGCTTGAAGGCGTCGATTTCCTCCCGCTTCACCGGCCCGTCGCACTTGGCCAGCTTGGCGGACAGCATCACCACGACGACCGAGAACAACTGGTCGCGCCCGCCCAGCATGGCGGCGAGGCGGGCGGGGTTGAAGGCCCCCTGCCCGCCGAACGGCAGGCGCAGATTGCCGGTGGCCCCGGTATCCGCGGCGTGGCCGAATGCGGCGCCCACGACTGCGCCGAACGGGCCGCCCACGGCGAAGCCCGCCACGCCACCGATCACCTTGCCCCAGTATCCCATCTGCATTCCTTAGCAACGATCGCCGCCGGGCGCCGGTTCGGTCCGCGCCCGGGCCCGGTCAGGCACGTAGCAGCGTTTTGTCCTGCACCGTGGTGTCCTGGCCGATCACGGGGTCGGCGATCGCCGCTTCCAGGCTGGCCGCGCCCTTCCACTGTTCGGGCGGGCGCACCTTGCCCTCCGAGCCGATCTGGTCGATGCCCCAATAGATTTCCAGGTTGTGGCCGTCCGGGTCCTGGAACTCCACCGCCAGTTGCACGCCGGCACGGCGGCGGCCCTCGAAATGGATCGGCACGTCGTGCCTGCGCAGGTGGTCGCGCACCCGCAGGACCTCATCCAGGGAGGAGACCTCGAACGCCATGTGGTGCAGGCCGGCGCCGGGCCGGTACTCCTTGGTGGCCTGGAACAGCGCGATGCCGTGGTGGTCGGCGTTCAGGCGGATGAACACCGCGCCGCCGGGCAGCTCGTTCCCGGCATAGACGTCGGAGATCTGGAATCCCAGCACTTCGGTGTAGAATTGGGCCGAGCGCTGAAGGTCCTGCACGTACAGCGCGATATGGCCGATCCGGTTCAGCTTGAACGGCAGGCCGGTCGGCCGGCCCATGGCCCTGACGGCATCTGCATCCATGGCGTGTCCTCCTGTGCACCGGACAGAGTAATCCGGCGGCCGACTCCGTGCTACAGGGAAGCTTGCGGTGCGCAGGGGCGTGAGCGGGCCGCCTTTGCGAGAGGAGTCGCCATGCACCCGCTGGTGGAACAGTTGACGCTTCGGGACGGGACGCCTCGGGACGTGATCGAGGCATGCCAACGCAACATGGACGCCGTCCGGCCCATGCGATTGCCTGCTGCCTGACACAGGAAACCTCAGAGCCGCTATTCTGCGACGCAACATCGGGAGAGTTTGTCATGGCCAAGGGATCATTGCCAACGCGGGCGGACCTGATACGGGTCGCAACGAGTCCGCTTGGCTTCATCATTCTGGTCGTGCTGGCGTATCTGATCATCCTGCTTTAAGTGAAGCTTCAATGCGCAGGGTGGGGCTTTCTCGTTCCCGCGAGCCCGGCACCGCCCTCCGAGGCCGAACGGGTTGGCGGAGCCGATATGGCCGGGGTAGAAACGTTGGCGTAGTGCGCTTCTTCCCTGCCACAGGCCTATCCGCATGACGCCTCTTCCGACGCTGGTTGACCAGGTTTATCGAACGGTACTGTGCAGACCAGCAAATACGGATGAGGTTGGTCATGACGTCGGTCTTCTGAGTAACGGGCAAACAGACCTCGCCGGCCTGATCGACACGGCATACGCAAGTCCGGAATACCGGATGATTGTCGGACCCGCGGTCGAGGAGGTGCGAACTGCCTATCGTCTCCTGTTTGCGCAAGAACCAACGCAACCACAAATCTACAGTCACGTGCAGGCGTTCCGGGGCACTTGCAGCAGCGACGACGAAGCGATCTCCGTGCTTGGCGTTGGCGGCGCCGGGCGCGCCCGGCTTGCGATAAGGCCGCTCAAGATCGAGATGGATATCACAAACCAATGCAATATCCGGTGCCTGATGTGCCCCTTCAGCGACCCGGCCATCGGAAGCCGTAAACGGAAAGATCTCAGCAAGGAGACCTTCCTGCGCTGGGCGGAGGAGATGTTCTGCTGGGCCACGCATCTGGGGCTGCTGTTCGGCACCGAACCGACCTTGAATCCGAATCTCCTGTCCTTCGTCCAGATCGCCAAGGGATTCCGTGTCCCGAATGTCTATTTCAGCACGAACGCGATGAAGCTGAGGCCCGCGCTGTCCGAAGCCCTCATCGACTCAGGTCTCGACGAAATCAATGTCTCGCTTGATGCGGGCACGAAACAGACGTTTGAGCGCATTCGGCGCGGGGCGAAATGGGACACGGTCGTGGGCAATCTGAAGTCCCTCAGGGACCTGAAGGTGGCCCATGGGAGCAGCCGGCCCCGGATTCATTTATCGTTTGTGATGATGCGGTCGAACATCCAGGAATTGCCGCAATTCATGGAACTTGCAGCGGAGTTGAAGGCGGAAGTGGTGTATCTGACGCACGTTGTTCCGTACGACCGGTTGGGAACCATCAGCGAATCCCTGCAGACGAATTTGGATGGATTCAAGGAGTATGTTGACAGGTCCATAATGTTGGCTGACCAAGCCGGCATACATGTTGTTCTTCCACGGACACGCCAGGTCGGCATCAATTTTACCGGGCACAACAGGCCGGCGCGGAAACACGATTCCCATCATCTGGCTGATATCGACCAGGGGCGCGAATCCCACGGTTTGCCCAAACGGCTTGCCAGGGACGAAGCCAAGAGCTGCTGCCCGTTTCCGTGGCATTTCATGGCCATCGATCCGGACGGTTCGGTTTTTCCGTGCGGCTGGTGGCATTCCGGTCCGCCCATGGGCAACCTGTATAGCCAAAGCTTTCAGGAGATCTGGTCGGGAGAGCCGATGCAACGTTTGCGCAGTCAGCTCGTCAGCCGCCAGCTCGGGGCCAATTGCAGCAGATGTCCCGCCGCCGGAATGGGGGCCTCGGACAGCTCGGTCTCATACCAGTCTCGCTGATACCGGCCCGCGTCACGAACGCCCCCGCCCGCAGCGCCCCCCTACCCCCGGCCGCGCGTCACCAGCCGTCCCGCCCGCGCCGGAGTCGCCCCCTGGCCGGCGACGAAGGCGGACTGGCCGTTGACCCAGGTCCGTTCGATGCCCACCGCCGGCAGCGTCGGCGCATCGAAGGTGGCGGCGTCGCGCACCGTCGCCGGATCGAACAGCACCAGGTCGGCATAGGCGCCGGCGCGGATCACGCCGCGATCGACCAGGCCGAACACCTCGGCCGTGTGGCCGGTCATCTTGCGGACCGCGTCCTCCATGCTGAACAGGCCCAGCTCGCGGGCGTAGTGGCCCAGCACGCGCGGGAACGTGCCCCACAGGCGCGGATGCGGATAGGTATCGTGCGGCAGCCCGTCGCTGCCGATCATCGCCAGGCGATGCGCCATGATGCGCTGCACGTCCGGCTCGTCCATCTGGAAGAAGATGGCGCCGGCGGGCAACAAACGCTCCGCCGCCTCGCGCGGCGTCACGCCCCAGTCCTTGGCGATCGCGTCCAGCATGCGGCCGGCCTGGTCGGGATGCGGCACCGACCAGGTGACCTGCACCGGCACGTCGGGGCGCAGGCGCTCCGGCATCAGCACGGTGGAGCCGGCGTGATAGGGATAGACGTCGAAATCCACCTTCTGGTGCTGCGCGGCGTCCTCGATGCGCGGCAGGGTTTCCGCCGAGCGACCGAAATTTTCGGGCATGGTGCACTTGTGGTGGCTGATCACCACCGGCGCGTTCACCGCGCGGCCGATCTTCAGCGTCTCCTCGATCGACTCCAGAACGCCGTTGGATTCGTCGCGCATGTGGGTGACGTAGAGGGCACCGGCCGCGCGCAGTGCCTCGGCCACCGCGATCACCTCGTCGGTGGGGGCCATCATGTTGGGCGGGTAGTACAGGCCGGTGGAGAAGCCGGATGCGCCCTGCGCCAGGGCGTCCGCCAGGCGGCGCTGCATCTGCGCGGCTTCCTTGTCTGTGGCGGCGCGTCTCGTGTCGCCCTGCATTGCTTCCACGCGCAGCGACATGTGGCCGATCAGCGCCACCGTGTTCACCGGCGCCGGGTCGCGCGCGAGGCGCTGTGCGTAGTCGCCGAAACTGTCGAATCCCCACCAGGACTCGTCGCCGAGAAGGTCGAGCGGCGGCGGCGGGCGGGTGCGCATGCGGACGGGGGAGAGCGAGATGCCGCAATTGCCGATCACCACGGTGGTGACGCCCTGCGACATCTTGCACAGCATGCACTCCGGCCCGCACAGCACGGCGCGGTCGTCGTGGGTGTGGGCGTCGATGAAGCCGGGCGCGAGGGCCTTGCCGGTGGCGCTGATCTCCTGGTCGGCGGCGGCGGCGCCCAGGTCGCCCACGGCGGCGATGCGGTCGCCGGTGACGGCGACATCGGCGGTGAAGCGTGGCGCGCCGGTGCCGTCGAAGATGGTGGCGTCGCGGATGATCAGGTCGTGGCGGGAGGGCATGCGTTCCGGGTCCTTCCAGGCGGACAGGCTTTGTATCGCAGGGCGGAGGCGGTGGGAATCGGGGGGCGGGGTGGATGGCCGGCCGGCGGCCCTGATGCGCGATGACTGGCCTTCGGGAACCTTCGGCGATCCGTGTTTGCCACGGCGGGCCGAGAGGGGAACGCGGATCAACGCAGATGCTACGCGGATGAACACGGATGCTGCGGGGTGGACCGGGCCGCCGGAGCGGATTGCCGACCAAGCGTTCCGTGTCGCGGACAGGCCGGGCTGTGCATCTTCACGAAACGGTCTCGGACAATGCGATCGCAGATCGGGGCGTTATTCCAGCCCGCGTATCGCTTGACCGGTGGTCCGCAACCCACCCGTCATGGTCGGCGAAGCCCGGCCATCCATGACTTTTGCTGATGGCGGCAACGGAAAGATGTGGGTGGCCCGCCTGCGTGGGCCATGACGCCGAAGGGCTCGTCGTGTGCCAAAGGTAATGTGGGTTGGTATCATGGCTGCCGAACCGGCCCGTGCGTCTTCGCGAGACGATCTGAAACATTGCGATGGCACTGGCGGCGGGGAAAGCTTGTCGCAGACGCGTTTGCAGATGCTGCTGAAAGCCCTGCGGGCGCCAGGATCGCGCGCATCGTGCTTAGTCCATTAGCCTACGTGCCACCGTCCCGCATCGATGCTGCGGAAGTTCGGCATGCGGCTCCTGAAAGGCCAGCACCCGCCGTCCTCAACGTGCGGGAGTTCCCACCACAGCGGCACTCCACGCCGCAGCATCCGTGTTCATCCGCTTATCATCTGTGTTGATCTGCGTTCCCCCTTTCTGCGCAGTCGCGTGCCCCCAAGTCCTGCGGAAGCACCCGCCCGTTGCAGCCGAAACTTCAGCAGCCGGGACGTCCCCCCTCCCCCAGCCGTCATCGGCAGCGCCGACAAAGCCCGCAAGGAGGGGGAGTCACGCCACCCCGACGGACTATTCAGCCGGCTCGGTCTGCTTCGCCAACCGCTGCGCCATGGCTGCCTCGGCCTGCGCCCGCCGTTCGTCGAACCGCGCGACACGCTTACGGGCCTTCGGGCCAAGCGCATTGTCGGGCTGGCCGGGGTTCTTCTGCGTGCCGTCCCACCCGTCCTCGCTGATGTCGAAGATCACCCCGGCCGGGTCGGTGTATTTCACCTCATAGCCGCCCTTGTTGGCAGGATCGCCCATGATCCATGTGGCCCCCGCGCGCGTCGCCGCCTCGCCGGAGCCGACCGCATCATCCACCCAGAACCCCAGGTGATGCAGCCCCACGAAGTCCTTGCCGGTACCCTGCGCCGCCTCATCCGACTTGAAGTGCAGCAGCGCGATGTTCACCACGCCGTCGGTCAGGAACACGCCTTCCGCCAGCTTGCCGTCGGTCTCGCCGACTTCCTCAAGCCCAAACGCCTCCTTGTAGAAGGAAGCCGCCGCCCAGGGGTCGGCCACGCTGATGGCGATGTGACGGATCCGGCCTTTGCTTGCTGTCGTCACGGGACATACCTCCGGTTTTGTTATGGGCAGAACCTCAGGTTATCGCTCGGCGGCTGCCCTGGCCGCCGCGGCGAACGCATCCAGCCCCTGCCGCACATCCGCTTCGGTGTGCGCCAGCGACACGTAGATCTTGGAATCCCCCTTCAGCACGTCGTGCGCCCGCACCGCCTGGTTGAAGCGCCGCATCATCGCGCCATCCGCGCGCAGCGTGGCGCGATAGTCCGACAGATCGCCGGTGGCGAAGAACACGTCGAACAACACCGGCTCGCCGATCACCTGCCCCGGCAGGCCGGCATCGCGCACCGCCTGCGCCAGGCCCTGCATCAGCGTCCGCCCGGTGGCGAACACGGATTCATACGTGCCCGGCCGCTTCAGGATCGCCAGCGTCGCCAGCCCCGCGACCGACGCCACCGGATTGCCCGAAAGCGTGCCGATCTGCGGCAGGAACCGCTCGTCGCCCACCTTGGCGCGATCGAACTGCGCCATCAGGTCGGCGCGCCCCGCCACCGCGGCCAGAGGGAAGCCGCCGCCGATGATCTTGCCCAGCGTGCACAAATCCGGCACGACACCGTAATATTCCTGCGCCCCGCCATAGGCGAAGCGGAAGCCGGTGACGATCTCGTCGAAGATCAGCAGCACGCCGGCCTCCTGCGTCGCCTTGCGCAACGCCGCCAGAAATCCTGGCTGCGGCGGCAACAGGCGCTGGAACGGCTCGACGATCACCGCGGCGAGTTCGTCGCGATGCTCGTGGATCAGGCTCGCCGCCATGGTCGCGTCGTTGTACGGCGCGATGATCATGTCGCCGGACACGCTGCGCGGAATGCCGGGCGAATCCGGCACCGCCTGCGGGAAGTTGCCGGGGCGCTTCGGCATCCAGCTCATCATCGCCGGATCGCTGATGCCGTGGAATCCGCCCTCGAACTTCATGATCTTGTCGCGTCCGCGGTATGCCCGCGCGATGCGCATTGCCAGTGCGTCCGCCTCGGTTCCGGACGAAACGAACCGCACCTGCTCGGCGCAGGCCACCGCTTCGACCAGTTCGCCCGCCAGGCGAATGCCGTATTCATTGTTGGCGAAGAAGGTGAAGCCGCGGCCGATCTGCTCGCGCACCGCCTCCACCACCTCGGGATGACCGTGGCCGACGAACATCGGGCCGGAGCCGAGCAGGAAATCGACGTATTCGCGGCCGTCGATGTCGGTGACACGGCCGCCATGGCCTTCGCGGATGATCAGGTCTCCGCCCAGGTTGCCGAAGCTGCCGGCCGGCAGCACGCGCTGCGCCAGGTCAAGGATGGAGGATGTGGCTGGGGCGTCGTTCATCAGGCAGGCTCCCGGTCATCTGGCTGTCGGGGCAGACTGCCAGAAGCCGGGCGCAGCGGGTAGGTGCCCCCCCGCGCCGGGGAGAAGCGCCGGATCGCCGAACCGGCCCGCACCGTGCCAGACTGCGCCGCGCCGGACTGCGCTACGCCGGACTGCCCCGCGCCGGACTGCGCTACGCCGGACTGCGCTACGCCAGACGACGCCTGCCGAACTGCACCGTGCCAGACCGCGACGCGCCGGACTGGGCGACGCCGACCGCCCCCGAAGCAGGAGGACCAAATGCTGCCCGATGTCACACACCGCACCGTGGAGACCAACGGCATCCGAATGCACTGCGTGGAACACGGCACCGGTCCCCTGGTGCTGCTGTGCCACGGCTTCCCGGAATCCTGGTACTCCTGGCGCCACCAGATCCAGGCACTCGCCGCCGCCGGCTTTCGCGTGGTGGCGCCCGACATGCGCGGCTACGGCCAGACCGACCGCCCGGAACCGGTCGAGGCCTACACCATGTTCCACCTCGTCGGCGACATGGTGGGGCTGCTGGACGCGCTGGGCGCGGAACATGCGGTGATCGCCGGGCACGACTGGGGCGCCCCCGTCGCCTGGCACGCGGCGCTGCTGCGGCCCGACCGGTTCCGCGCGGTGATCGGCCTGAGCGTGCCGTTCCGCCCGCGCGGCCCGACCCGCCCCACCAGCACCATGCCGCAGACCGACGACGCCCTGTTCTACCAACTCTATTTCCAGACCCCGGGCGTGGCCGAGGCAGACCTGGAACGCGACGTGCCTGCCTTCATCCGCGGCATCCTGTACGCCAATTCCGGCGACGGGCCGCTGGGCCAGCACGGCCTGCCACCCTGGGGGCAGATCGCCATGGTGCCGCGCCAGGGCGGGATCCTCGGCAGCATGGCCGGGCTCGTGACGCCGGCGGCAGCCCTGCCGCCATGGCTGACCCAGGCCGACCTGGACTTCTACGCCGCCGAGTTCACCCGCACCGGGTTCCGCGGCGGGCTGAACTGGTACCGCAACATCGACCGCAACTGGGAGCTGATGGCACCCTTCGCCGGACAGCCGGTCAGCGTGCCGGCCCTGTTCATGGTCGGCGAGCTGGACCTGACGATGGCGTTCCAGGGCATGGACGTGCTGCTGCCCAACCTGGCGCGCTTCGTGCCGCGCCTGGCCCAGACGATCCGTCTGCCCGGCTGCGGACACTGGACCCAGCAGGAGCGGGCCGCGGAGGTCAACGCCGCGATGATCGCGTTCCTCCGCGCGCTGTAGGCCTGCCTGGCCAACACCGACCGCCGGCACCGCTCCCCGGGCACCGTCCCCCGGCACCGGCCGCCGGCACCGCCCCCCGGCACGGCCGCCGGGCACCGGCCCCCCGGCACCGGCCCCAATCCGGTCCTGCGCGCGCGCCGCCATGAGGTCCGCACGCCACCGACCCGCGTCGTCGCCGCAGCGAGCCCGGATGCCGACGGCTATCCGGGCTCGCCGACCAACGGGCCTGGACAGACTGTAATGCACATTCCGAACGAAACCAGCGTACTCGTGTATCCGGGCCGGCCGGAAATGGCTTGCAGTTACCCGACCGGCGCGTAACGCTACTTCCCAGGCTCTCCGCCAGAACTGATCGGTCCAGCGACGGCAAATTTCCTTCAGTCAATTCATGCCCGTCATGGATCAACTGTCACAATGCCCGCAGGTGGGATGCTCACCCGGGCCCAGCCCATGCAGGAGACGTGATGTTCAAAGGCTTCGTCCTCGGCGTCGTGGTGACGATCGTGGTCGCCGCGGCGGCCGGCTATGCGATCGTGAAAACCGGCACGGTCCCGGCCGCCGCCAATGGCAAGCCGCTCCCGCTGGAACACTGGGCGGCGCGCACGTCCCTGCGGGCGACGCTGGCACGCGACGCGCCCAAGGGCCCCAATCCGGTGCCGCTGACCGACGCCAACCTGATCGCCGGGGTCGGGCTGTTCCAGAAGCACTGCGCGATCTGTCATGGCACGGCACAGGGGAACAGCGCG
The DNA here is from genome assembly GCA_963721065.1 of uncultured Alphaproteobacteria bacterium. Taxonomy (GTDB): domain Bacteria; phylum Pseudomonadota; class Alphaproteobacteria; order Acetobacterales; family Acetobacteraceae; genus CAWBLP01. Next base: position 701,925 of record CAVRHO010000001.1, on the reverse strand, counting down.
GCCTCTCCGGTCGCCAAGGGCGAATACCCGTCACCGCCGCAGATGGCGTCCGAGGGGGTCGAGGACGACCCGCAGGGCTGGACCTTCTGGAAGATCGACAACGGCATCCGCTGGACCGGCATGCCATCCTGGAGAGGCACGCTGACGGACCGGCAGATGTGGACGCTGGCGCTGTTCCTGAAGCACATGGACAAGCTGCCGCCAGCCGCCGAACAGGCCTGGCGGCAGGTGACGAACTGAGCCTACCAGGCCTGCGTCGTCGCCAACCGGCCGTGGCGTCACCGGCACGCACGTCCCGGCCATGGTCGGCCAAGGCCCGCGCCGGCCATGACGCATGCGGCATCGCAGGCGACACGGGCCGACCGCGACGCGCCTGGGCGCGCACCCCGGGAATGCGGCCCCACGCCCTGCCCCGCACAGGTGACGCGCGCCACCCCGCGGGTTACGCTGGCATAAGCACTTACCACCATCGGAGGACAGGCCATTGCCCGGATCCGCGCGTACCGAGCGTGCGCCCGTGAAGATCACCGACGTCGCCGCCGCTGCCGGCGTGGCGCCGATGACCGTCTCACGCGTGATCAACACGCCGGACCGCGTCTCCGCAGCCACCGCCATGCGCGTGCGCGCCGCTATCGAGCAGCTCGGCTACGTGCCCAACCTGGTCGCCGGCGGCCTGTCCTCGCGCCGGTCGCGCATGGTGGCCGCGATCGTGCCGACGATCGCCCATCCGATGTTCACCGACATGGTGCAGACTTTCACCGACGACATGCGCCAGGCCGGCTACCAGGTGATGGTCTCGCTCAGCGGCTACGCCTCCGACGCGGAATACACCCTGGTGCGCGGGCTGCTTGGCCGCCGGCCGGATGCCATGCTGATCACCGGTGCCGACCACACCGCGCCCATGCGCCAGATGATGGCCGAGGCCGGCATCCCGGTGGTGGAGGTGTTCGACGTCTCCGCCGAACCGATCGACATGCTCGTCGGCCTGGACCACGCAGCCGTGGGCGCGGCCGTCGCCGCGTATCTGCACGGCCGCGGTTTCCGGCGCTTTGCCATGTTCGCGGCCGGCGATGCCCGCGCCCGGCGCCGCCGGTGCGGCTTCGTGGAGGCGGTGGAACGGGTGGGCGGCACCATGCTGTGCGCGCCGATCCTGCCCGCCCCCAGCACAATCGCGGCGGGCCGGCAGGCGCTGCAGGCGTTGCTGCCGCGGCTCACCGAGCCCACCGCCCTGTTCTGCAGCTCCGACATGCTGGCCTTCGGCGCGCTCACGGAGGCGCGGCTGCACGGGATCGCCGTGCCCGACCGCCTGGCCGTGTGCGGCTTCGGCAATTTCGAGATCAGCGCGGCCAGCGATCCGGCCTTTACCTCGGTCAACGTCGAAGGCGGGCAGATCGGCCGCACCGCGGCGGACCTGCTGCTGGGACGGCTGACCGGTCCCAAGCCGCTCGACAACCAGCGCCGGTTTCCGATCCCGTTCCGCATCGTCGAGCGCGCGTCCACCTGACGGAGAGGCGCCGGAACGGCACCGATCTGTTACCGGCCCGCATAATGTTTGACACACGGTCAGCCGTTCAGCGTCATGGCCCGCGCAGGCGGGCCATCCACGTCTTTTCGTAGCTGCCATCAGACAAAGTCATGGGTGGCCGACATGGTGTCTGCCTGAGGGTCAGCCGCGCGTCCGCGTGCAATCTCACCCCAGCCGTTCGCCCGTCAGCCCGGCGCAATAGGCCAGCAGCGCGTCCTGCCGGCCCGTGTCGTGCGCGGCGGGATGCGCCTCCCGTTGCTGCCGGTGATGGAAATACCGGCCGCTGACCAGTGCCTCCCGGTCGTCGCTCACGGCCAGCCAGACCTGCGTCGCCGCGCCCTGCTCCAGATCGTCCGGCGCGCCGCGTCCGCCCATTTGCGTGGGCACCCAGCCCGGATGCACCGCGTTCGACCGGACGTCCGGCCACAGGCGCGCCATCGCGAAAGCCAGCATCATGTCGAACAGCTTGCTGTCGGCGTAGGCCTGCGACCCGCTCCAGCGCCGCCTGGTCCATTGCGGATCGTCCAGCTCGGGACTGCCGCCGCGATGCAGGCCGGAGGTGAGATACACCAGCCGGTCGGGCCGGGTGATCAGCGCGGTCAGCAGGTATGGCGCCAGCACGTTCACCGCGAACAGGCGCGCCAGCCCGTCGGCCGTCTCCACCCGCCCATCGCGGGAACCGACGCCGACATTATGGATGACCGCGTCACACCGCCCCCAGCCGTTCACCTGTTCCGCCACGCGCCGCATCCCGGCGATCTCCGACGCGTCACCGACGGCGATCGCATCGGCCCGCGGCAGCGCCCGCCTTGCGTCCTCGGCACGCGCGTCGCTGCGGGCATGCAGCATCACGGTGTGGCCGGCCTCGACGAGCTGCCGTGCCGCGACCAGGCCCAATCCATCGGCTGAACCGGTGATGAAGACACGCGCCATCGGCTTTCCTCCCGCTGCAACACTGCACCCTGTGCAACCACCGCCGACACCCGGCGGTTGCGCCCCCCGTCGCGGCTTCGACGCGGCTCAGTGCTCGCCGCGTGGCACTGAAGCACGCCACTGCCTCGCGCCACTGCCTCGCGCCATCGCCTCGCGCCATCGCCTCGCGCCATCGCCTCGCGCCACCGCCTCACGCCACCGCCTCACGCCAGTGCCCTACGGCAGCGCCGGCCGCCACGCATCGGCAAAGCCCCGCACCCGGGGCAACAAAATCATGTCCCACGCGCTCGGCAGTTCGCCCACCGGCACGTGCACCAGCGCCGGTGCATCCAGCGCGAAGGCCTGGCGCAATGCGGCCTCCAGCGCGTCCGGCGTGGTGGCGCGGAAGGCGGCCATGCCGAAGCTCTCGGCGTATTTCACGAAATCGGGGTTGGTCAGGTCGCAGGCGATCAGCCGGTTGCCGTATTGCTGCTGCTGGATGCGGCGGACATTGCCGAAGGCGCCGTCGTCGAACACCACCACGACCACCGGCAGCCGGTGGCGCACGGCGGTGGCCAGTTCCGTCGCCTGGTACATGAACCCGCCATCGCCGGTCGCCAGCACCACCTTGCGCCCGGGCGCCGCGGCCTGCGCACCCAGCGCGGTGCCGTAGCCCCAACCCAGCGTGTCCTGGTAGCCGGGGGACAGGAAGCTGCGGGGATGGTGCACCGGGAAGGCCAGGCGGCTGGCGAACCCGACCTGGGTGACTTCCTCCACGTAGATTCCGTCCTCCGGCAGCGCGGCGCGGATGGCGCGCAGGAAGCCCATCTGCGGCTCCAGCCGCGCCAGGCGTTCGGCGAAGGCGGCGCGCACCGTGGCGAGTTCACCGTCGCGGTCGCGCTGGCGCGCCGGCAGCGCCGGCAGCAGAGCACGCAGGATGGCGGCGGCGTCCCCGACCAGGCCGCAGGCGGGGTGGCGGAAGCGGGTGATCGCCTCGGGGTCGCTGTCGATGCGCACGATCGGCAGGGCGTCGTCCACGCCCCAGACGGTCTGCGGCCAGTGCAGCCGGGTGCCGATCGCCAGTACGGCATCGGCGTTCTTCCACAGCGCGTGGCCCTCGGTGAAGGACACGGCCAGAGGATGCGTCGTGGGGATCACGCCGCGGCCGCGGCGGAAGGAAGCCACCGGCGCGGTCAGCCGTTCCGCGACCGCCTGCACCTCCGGCCCGGCATCCAGCGCGCCGCCGCCCACCACGATCAACGGGCGCTCCGCCTTGCCCAGAATCTCCGCCGCGCGGGCGATCGCGTCGGGATCGACCGGCGGCGGGGCGGCTTGGGTGACGGGCGGCAGGTCCACGGCGGCGGCCTGACCCCACACGTCGATGCCGCATTCCAGTGCCACCGGGCCGGGCGGGCCGCCGGTGGCGTGGCGAAGTGCCTCCTGCAGCAGCGCCGGCGCCTCATACGGCGCGCGAATGCGGGCGGCGTAGCGCGTGATGTGGCGCAACAGGCCGAGCTGATCGGGGATTTCGTGCAGATGGCCGTGACCCTGGTCGATGGCGAAGGACGGGATCTGCCCCACCAGCGCGATCACCGGCGCGCCCATGCCGTAGGCGGTCAGCAGCGCGGCGGAGGCGTTCAGCAGCCCGGGTCCCGGCACCACGGTGAAGGCCTGCGGCCTGCCGGTCACCAGCGCGGCGCCCAGCGCCATATAGGCGGCGGTCTGCTCGTGGCGGGTGTGCAGCACACGCAGGCGATCGCCGGCGCGGTGGGCGGCATCGAACAGGTGGTCGTTGTGCACGCCGGGCAGTGCATACAGCGTGTCGATGCCGTGCTGCAGCAGGGTTTCGATCGTGGCTTCGGCGGTGGTCAGGCGGGGCATGCGGACGGGTTCCACGGTTCGGGGGTGGAGGGCGAGAGCGCTCGAATACCCCCTCCCCTTGCGGGAGGGGGCACTCAGTCGCTGCGCCCCCCTGTCTCAACGCCCGCCAGTTTCACCCTTCCCCGCCGGTGCGCAACCGTTCGGCGAGCCACTGCGCGCTGCGGCGTTCCACCACGTGGCGGTCGCCGCGCAGCACCTCGACCTGCGTGCTGTCGCCGTCGCGGCGGAAGTGCAGGTCGAAGCGGCGGCGGCCGAGCCGCAGGTCGGTCAGCGTGATCTCGGGCAACCAGTCGGGCAGCGCCGGATCGACATAGATACGCTCGCGCGGCGCATCCAGGGTGATCCCCAGCAGCGCCTGCAGCAGCGCGAAGGCGGACCCCGCCGCCCAGGCCTGCGGCACGTTGGCGCCCAGGTACTGGACCGGGAAGCCGCCTTCGGTGCGTTCGGCGCCGGCATACAGCTCGGGCAACTGGTTCAGCAGGAAGTGGTTGGCCGCTTCGGTGATGCCGCGGGCGACTTCGGCGACTTCCTGGCAGAAACCGTATCGTTTGAAACCGAGTACGATCAGGCTGTTGTCGTGCGGCCAGACCGAGCCGTTCTGGTACGAGTACGGATTGTAGGCCGGATGCAGGCTGGACAGCGTGCGGATGCCCCAGCCGCTGTTCATGTCCGGCGCCATCAGCCGGGCGACGACACGCGCGGCGCGGTCGGGCGGGACAATGCCGGACCACAGCAGGTGGCCGGGATTGGACGCGACCGTCAGCACCTTCCGCTTGTCGCCATCCAGCATATAGGCGTAGTAGCCGCCGTCCTCGTCCCAGAAGGCCTCGTTGAACCGTTCGAACAGGCGGGCGGCCTTGGCGCGCAGCTCCCGGGCACGGTCGGTGCGGCCGAGCGTCTGGTAGATGTCGGCCATGCGCAGCCAGGCGTCATAGACGTAGCCTTGCAGTTCGCACAACGCCTTGGGGCCGCGCACCGGCGTGCCGTCGTCGTACACCATGGAATCGCCGGCATCCTTCCAGGCCATGTTCTCGTAGCCGACCGGCGAGCGGGTCTTGTATTCCTGGAAGCCGTCGCCGTCGCGATCGCCGTCGTTGTCGATCCACTCCAGCGCCGCTTCCACGTGCGGCAGGTGGCGTTCCAGCAGCGTGTGGTCGCCGGTGGCACGCCAGGCGACATGCAGCGTGGTCAGGAACAGCGGCGTGGCGTCGGCGGTGCCGTAATACGGCGTGTGGGGAATCAGCTTGAAATGCGCCAGCTCGCCATAGCGCAGCTCATGCATGATCTTGCCGGGTTCGGCATCGCGGTAGTCGTCGCGTTCCGTTGCCTGCCACTGCCCCAGAATGTCCAGCGAGCCGCGGGCGAATTCCGGGTACACCAGGATGTTCTGCAACGAAACGATCAACGAGTCCCGGCCGAACAGCGCCATGAACCAGGGCAGGCCAGCGGCGGGAACGAACACCATGTGGTCGGTGCCCTCGATCGGCAGCCGCAGCGCCGCCATATCCTCGATCGCCTGGCCATAGAACCGGTCGAAGACCGGGTTGCCGCTGCGCAGCTTCAGTACCGATTGCTGCCAGTCCTTGCGTGCCACCGCGTGACGCGACTGGTGCGCATGATGCGTGCAGTCGCTCGGCGCACGCATCTCCTTTTCGCCGTCGGACAGATGGTACAGCAGGCAGCAATGCCAGGTGGCGTTGGGCTGCAGGCTGACCTCGAAGCTCAGCCGGCCGTTGGCGAACACCGCGCGCGGGTCGCCGCGCGGCACCTCGATGGTGACTCCGCGCTCGAAGTCGCGGTTGCGGTAGATGGAGGTAAGGTGCTGCCGCGCCTCCGACCAGTCGGTGCGGATATGGCCGCGGCGGATGTTCCGCCCGGCCTTCACGTCGAAGGTGTCGGCGAAGTCCGAGCGGATGGCTATTTCCAGATTGAAACGAACCGGCTTCTGGCCGTAGTTCGTGATGTCCAGGTCCTCATGCATGCCGTGGTCGATGGTGCGGCCCAGCATGAAGCCCAGCGTGTGGGCGGGCACGGGCCCGTCCTCGGTCTGGAACTGGCGGTTGATCATGAACACGCGGGCGAGATCATGGTTGATGGCGCCGCCGTTCAGCAGCTCCCACGACTCGCCGTTGGCGTACACGGACCAGGCGCTGATCAGCCTGGTGTCGAAGAAATACAGCCCCTTTTCCGAGGGCCAGTTGATCTGGCCGTCCGGCTCGGTGACCAGCACGGTCATGGCGTGATGGATGGCGATCTGCGGCGGGCCGACCTGGACCTTGAACGACATGAAGGCTCCGTAAACTGCGCTGCGGCAACCGGAGAAACGGGGTTTTGCTGCCGGCGCGCCAGACTATAGCCGAGTTCCGCCGCGCACGATCGCGCGACCGGCCGCCCCCGGGGCGCATTTGCCGTTTCGCCGGTTTGGACCGATAGTCGCGAAAAGACCAACAGCAGCAGGAGGTCGTCGCATGGCGTATGAGACCATCACCGTAAAGCCCTATACGCCGGTCATCGGCGCCGAGATTGCCGGGATCGACCTGGGCAAGCCCCTGGGCAACCAGCAGTTCCAGGAGCTGCACGACGCGCTGATGGCGCACCAGGTGCTGTTCTTCCGCGACCAGAAGCTGAGCTTCGAGCAGCACAAGGCCTTCGGCCGCCTGTTCGGCGAACTGCACATCCACCCCAACACGAAGGGGCCGGAGGGGCATCCCGAGATCCTGCCGATCCACGCCGACGCCAATTCCAAGCGGATCTCCGGCGAGCGCTGGCACTCCGACGTATCCTGCGACCCCGAGCCGCCGATGGGCTCCATCCTCAACCTGAAGACCATCCCGGAGGTGGGCGGGGATACGCTGTTCTGCTCGATGTACGCCGCCTATGACGCGCTGTCCGAGCCGATGAAGACGTTCCTGTCCGGGCTGACCGCGATCCATGACGGCGCGCCCAACTACATGCGCACCAACCGGCTGATCGGCGACACCCAGCAGAAGACTTTCCCGCGGGCGGAGCATCCGGTGATCCGCACCCATCCGGTGACCGGGCGGCAGGCGATCTTCGTCAATCCGGTGTTCACCGTGGCGATCAAGGACCTGCCGGAGGCCGAGAGCAAGGCGATCCTGGAGTTCCTCTACGAACACTGCGCGCGGCCGCACTGGCAGGTGCGGTTCCGCTGGCAGCCGGACAGCGTGGCGTTCTGGGACAATCGCTGCGTGCAGCACATCGCGATGTGGGACTATTTCCCGCAGGTGCGCTCCGGCTTCCGCGTGACGGTGAAGGGCGACCGGCCGTTCCACCGGGCCAACTGAGGCGCTTCGCCGTGGGGGCGGGCCGCGCCCCGCTCCCATGGTCGGGGACAGGTCGCACGCCGCTCCCATGGTCGGGGACCGTCGCGCGCCGCTCCCATGGTCGGGAACCATCGCGCGCCGCTCCCATGGTCGGGGACCGGTCGCGCGCCGCTCCCTCGGCCCGGGCTGTTTGCTGCTTGGCCCGGCAGTGGATCGCCAGCGGAACGCCGCCGATGCGGCGCGTGACGCATTTTTCATCCGCGGTGTGGGACGCGGCAATCCATCCTGCCCAAAATCAGGCGTTGCGATGTGATCAGCCTCGGGAGACTCAGGTCATGCCACTCCGCAAATCCTTGCTCGCCGCCTGTCTCGCGCTGCCCGTTGCCGGGCTGTTGGGCGCGGTCCATGCCAACGCACGACAGGCCGAACGGATCATCCGGGTGCCGCCCGGCTCGGTCGTGCTCGTGCTTCCGGGTTCGACTGCCCGGACCGTAACCGAGACGGCGCCGGTGCCGGCGTTCGCGACCGGCTTCCCGGTGCTGCACATGATTGCCGAACAGAACGCGATCATGCAGCGGATGATGGCGCATCAGATGCAGGTGATGGACCAGTTGACCATGTCCATGCCGAACCCCGCGCAGATCATCCACGCCGCGATGGGCCAACTGTCGCAGCACCGGTTCGCGCCGGGAACCAGTGTGGTGACCACCATGGTGTCCAACGGCCACGGCGTCTGCCGTGAGACGGTGACCTACCGGATGACGCCGCACGGCGCCCGGCCGCAGGTTCATGTGGTGCGCACCGGCAACGATTGCGGCGCACTGACCACGACCGGCCCGGTCGGCGTCACGCAGACACTGCCGGCGGTGCCGACCCAACCGGCAAGGCCGCCGGCCGCCGCACCCCACCAGCCGGGGCCGGCAGCACACCAGCCGCCGGTATGGACCGTGAGCTATCCGGCGCACCCGGTCCGGCCGGGCGCACCGCGCACCTGACCCATGCACGTCCGGGGTGGCGCGTCCGCCCCGGACACCCGGGTCGCGTATCACCTTCTGCCCCGGACTGAGTACGTATTCTGCCCCGGACTAAGACGTATCTTCATACCGCGACGGACAGCCGCGACGCTGCATGGCGCTGCCCCTTTGCGCCCGCCGCCAGTCGCGCAAGGATCGGACTCCCTGTCATCCAGGAGAGTCCCAGTGGCTGCCCCCCTCCCCTCTGCCGATGAACTTGCCCGCCTGCTCTACACGCCGGTGCTGTCGGACGTGCTGGACAGTTTCGGCCTGATGCACCAGGCGCTGCGGCCTTTCGTTCGCCCGCTGGACGAGTTGCTGACGCTGTTCGGCCGCGCCCGCACCGGCCGATACGTGCCCACCACGCAATCCGGCGGGCACAACCCGTACGAGCTGGAAATGGACCTGATCGACAGCCTCCATCCCGGCGAGGTCGCGGTGCTGGCCTGCGACGGCCCCACCGAGGTGATCGCACCCTGGGGCGAGCTGCTGTCCACCGCCGCCCGCGCCCGCCGCGCCGCCGGCTGCCTCACCGACGGGATGGTGCGCGACGTCGCCCGCATCCGCGCCATGCAATTCCCGGTCTTCCACGGCGGAATTGGCCCGCTGGACACGCGCGACCGGGCCGAAATGGTGGAGAAGGACGTACCGGTGCGCATCGCGGGTGTCGGCGTTGCGCCCGGCGACTGGATCCTGGGCGACGTCGATGGCGTTGTGGTGATACCGGCCGACCGGGCCGAAGCCGTCTTCCGTGCCGCGCTCGACAAGATCGCCGCGGAAGACACAACCCGCGCGGAACTGGAGGCAGGTGACACGCTGCGGGCGGTGTTCGCTCGGCACGGCGTGCTGTAAGACCCGCTCCATCCCGCCTGGAACGAGGAGGATTGTGCATGTACCAGAATGTCTCGCTGCTGATCGACGGCGCCTGGGGTCCGGCCGCCGCCGGCCGCACGCTGGAGGTGGTGAACCCCGCGACCGGAGAGCCGATCGGCACCGTACCGCACGCCGACCAGGGCGACCTGGACCGGGCGCTGGCCGCCGCCGAGAAGGGCTACCATGTGTGGCGCAAGACCTCGGCCTATGACCGCGCCAAGCTGATGCGCAAGGCGGCCAACCTGCTGCGTGAGCGTGCCGACCAGATCGCCCCGCTGATGACCATGGAGCAGGGCAAGCCGCTGGTGGAAGCCAAGGGCGAAACGCTGGCCGGCGCCGACGTGATCGACTGGTTCGCCGAGGAGGCCCGCCGCGCCTACGGCCGCGTCATCCCCGCCCGCGCCCCGGGGATCTACCAGTTGGTGGTAAAGGAACCGGTCGGCCCGGTCGCGGCTTTCACGCCGTGGAACTTTCCGATCAACCAGGTGGTGCGCAAGCTGTCGGCGGCGCTGGCCACCGGCTGCTCGATCATCGTCAAGGCGCCGGAGGAAACCCCCGCCTCGCCGGCGGAGCTGATCCGCTGCTTCCACGATGCCGGCATTCCGGCCGGCGTGGTGAACCTGGTGTACGGCGTGCCGGCGGAGATTTCCGAATACCTGATCCCGCATCCGGTGATCCGGAAGATCTCGTTCACCGGCTCCACCGCGGTGGGCAAGCACCTGGCCGCGCTGGCCGGCGCGCACATGAAGCGCGCCACCATGGAGCTGGGCGGCCACGCCCCGGCGATGGTGTTCGACGACGCCGATGTGGAACTGGCCAGCAAGATCCTGGCCACCAACAAGTTCCGCAATGCCGGCCAGGTGTGCATCTCCCCCACCCGTTTCCTGGTGCAGGAGAAGGTCTATGGGGAGTTCGTCGAGCGTTTCGTGGGTTATGCGAAGAAGGTGAAGGTCGGCGACGGCCTGGAAACCGGCACCACGATGGGGCCGCTGGCCAACCCGCGCCGCATCACCGCGATGGAGACGCTGATCGCGGACGCCGAGAAGCACGGCGGCAAGGTGCAGACCGGCGGCCACCGGATCGGTAACAAGGGCAACTTCTTCGAGCCCACCGTGCTGACCGACGTGCCGAAGGACGCGCGGGTGATGAATGAGGAGCCGTTCGGCCCGCTGGCGGTGATCTCGCCGTTCTCCAGCTTCGAGGAAGTGGTGGCGGAAGCCAACCGCCTGCCCTACGGCCTGGCATCGTACGCCTACACGCGGTCCGCGCGCACGGCCACGGCGATCGCCGACCAGGTGGAGGCCGGCATGATGTCGATCAACCACCACGGCCTGGCGCTGCCGGAAGTTCCGTTCGGTGGCGTGAAGGATTCGGGCTATGGCTCCGAGGGCGGCTCCGAGGCGATCGAGGCGTATCTGGTAACGAAGTTCGTGTCGCAAGCGGGCGTTTGACCCGATTTTTCCTGATCAACCCCGATGCGGCGGCCGGCCCTGTGCCGGCCGTCGCCATCTTCGGACCGATCGATCGGTCAACGGAACAGGCAATGCGATCCATTACGCCAGGTCATGGCCGCTCATGGGACCGGCGGGTATTGTCCCGGTCGTCCGGCTTCGACGTCGTCGGCCACCGCAACCACCGGCACGACCGGTTTCGCATGCGCTTTACCTGCAGCCCCGTATCGAACAGTCACTGCCGGCGGCACGCGCAGCGTTGTGGCGGGCAGTGTTGTGGCGGGCAGTGTTGTGGCGGGCAGTGGTTCTCGCCGCGGGCCCGTGTGGATCACGCGCTACACTGCGCCGGCCGCGACAGTAACAACGGTGACGAGCGGCCCGGATCAGGGGCCACCGACAGAAGCGACGGCGGCGTGTTCGCCGAATCCGCGTCCCACGCCGCGGCGGTCGGCGGCCCGTCCGCCAGGACTTCGCCGGTGCACACTGGCACCAATCATGCCGGGCCGACCTGCACCGGATGCACCGCCCCTGCGCCCCCGGACGGCCGGGCGGATGTCGGCCATACCCCCTCGCCCGGCTCTACTTGGACGGTTGGCAACCCCCAACAATCATTTTTTGCTCAGGAAGATGCCTGCAAACGTCATAGAAGGGCTGGCAAACTCCGGACGACCTCGCTAAAACCGTTGCATCGACGCGGCGAATCGGACGTGCGCGGTGACCGGTCATATGGCGGCACGTCATGCTCCAGGTTGAAGGCCCCGCGTCCGCAACGCCGCTACTGCACAAGGAGCCAGTATGTCGAAAGCCTTCCTCGCCCAGGTCATCCAGGATTCGGCCGACCTTACCGGAGCGGCGGCCAACCGGACCGCGGGCGCACTGATGGACGCGATCGTCAAAGAGCTGAAAAGGAACGGCAAGTTTACACTGCCGAGCTTTGGTACTTTTACTGTGCGCAAGACCAAGGCGCGCAAAGGGCTGAACCCGCGCACCGGCGAATCGATCAAGGTGAAGGCGGGCAAGACTGTGCGGTTCAAGGCATCGCCCACGCTGAAGAAGGCAGTCTGAACCACACGACGGCGACTATCGGGGCCAGGGTCGCATGACGCGCCCTGGCCTTTTTCCTGTACGCCGCACCGGCACCCTGCCGCCCGCGCTGGGCCTGGTCGTGGTGTGCCTCGGGACCCTGGCGGTGCCGTTCGACTCGGCGGTGAATGTCGCGTTTCCGGACATCGTCCGCGCCTTCCACCTGCCGATCCCGGCGATTCAGTGGGTCATCATTTCCTACACGCTGACTTACGCGGCACTGATGCTGGTGTTCGGCCGCGTCGGCGACATGCTGGGCTATCGCCGCATCTTCCTGCTGGGCTGCGGCTGGAGCTGCATCGCCTTCCTGCTCTGCGCCACCGCCCCCGCCTTCCCCTGGCTGCTTGGCGCGCGGGTGCTGCAGGGCGTAGGGGCCGCGCTGGTATTGAGCTGCGGCGCCGCTCTGGTCACCGGCCTGTATCCCGAGTCGCAGCGCACGCGCATCCTGGGCATCTACACCATGCTGTTCGGCCTGGGGGGTGCGCTGGGACCGCTGCTGGCGGGCCTGCTGGTGGCGGAATGGGGCTGGCCCGCGGTGTTCTGGGCGCGCGCGCCGCTGGCGTTCGTCGCCTTCGTTCTGGGCTGGGGCCTGCCGGCCTCCTCCAACCGCACCGGACGGGACCGTTTCGACGCGGCCGGGGCCGCGCTGCTGGTGCTGGCGATCAGCGCATTCCTGCTGACACTGAACCAGTTGCGTGATGTCGAACACAACGCCACCGGTGCGGTGCTCGCCGGCGTACTGGCGGTGCTCAGCGCGGCCGGGTTCATCTGGCGGGAGCTGCACACGCCGCAGCCGATCCTGGAGCTGCGCTTCTTCCGTAACCTGGATTTCAGCCTGGCGAATGCGGCGCAGACGGCGCTGAACGTGGCGGCGTTCGCGGTGCTTCTGCTGGTGCCGTTCTACCTGGACCGCTTCAGCGGCCTGCCGGTGTCGGTGCAGGGCGCGATCCTGGCGACATCGAATTTCGGCGTAATGCTGGCGGCACCGCTGGCCGGGCGGTGGACCGGTACGATCCCGCCCCGCCGGCTGGCGCTCGCCGGGGCGGTGGCGATGGCGGTGGGACAAGGCCTGATCAGCCTGACCGCCCTGCACGCCAACCTGGCCCTGCTGGTTGGGGCGATGTTCCTGCAGGGCAGTGGCTTGGGCCTGTTCCAGGTGGCGTATTTCGACATCGCCACTGCCACGATCCCACGCGAGGCCCGCGGTGTCGCCGGCAGCCTGGTGATGATGACCCGCACGGTCGGCGTGGTGACCGGTGCGACAGTTCTGATGCTGGTCTTCCAGGGCCTGCGCGGCGCGGCGCTGCACAGCGGCGTGGCGGCGGCCCCGGCGTTTCTGTCCGGCTTCCAGGGCGCGTTCCGGGTGGCGGGCGTGATTTCCGTGGTGATGGCGGCGCTGATGCTGCTGCGCGGCTGGGCGCGGCGGTGAGGGTCAGAGAACGCGCCGGCGGATGCCGTCCTTCAGCGACAGCGTGTTGAAGTTGAGCAGCAGGCCGATGCGGCACCGGCTCAGGCGGAGATAGGTCAGGAGCTGGGCCTCGTGCAGGGGCGCGATCTGGTCGAGCGACTTGAGTTCGAGAACCACCTTTCGGTCAACAATGATGTTGGCCCGGTAGCCGCAGTCGAGGCGGGTCCCTTTGTAGTCGAGTGGCAGAGGTTGCTGGCGTTGGTAGGGAATGTCGTTACAGCCGAACTCGTGGCAGAGGCTGTGTTCGTAGGCGCTCTCCAGCAGTCCGGGGCCGAGTTGGGTGTGCACCTGCATCGCGAGGCCGATGATTCGGTGCGTGAGGGCGTTGAGGGCTTGATCCATGCCGGTGCTCCGGGGGCTGGGAGGTTGGAGAGGTGGCATGGATTTGTTTATGCGTGGTTAATCATGCGGGTCGTGTTTGAGGGCGACAGTGAGAGAAAATTCTACCACAGAGTTTCACTAAGTTCCGCACAGAGTTTCACAGAAAATTATATTGGCGCTTCGCGCAGTGGATTGACGTTGGGTGTCTTCACACCGAAAGCGCGAAGCGCAATAATAGTTATTCTGTGAAACTCTGTGTGGAACTTGGTGCAACTCTGTGGTAAAAATACGAACGAACCAACAAACCACGACCTAACGGAACAGACCTGCAGAGCCCCAACCAAGCCCTCCCCCGGCTGGCAGCCAGGCCCGATGCCCGCTATTCCGATCCCTCGAAAACTCACCCCCGGGAAGGCCGCTCCCACCCCATGCCCCGACAGATCCGCTTCAACGCGTTCGACATGGCCTGCGTCGGCCACATCCAGCACGGTATGTGGACTCACCCGCGGGACCGCTCGCCCGACTACACCAACCTCGACCACTGGGTGTCGCTCGCCCGCACGCTGGAGCGCGGGCTGTTCGACGGCCTGTTCCTCGCCGACGTTCTCGGGCGTGTACGACGTGTACCAGCAATCCCCCGATCCCTCCCTGCGCAGTGCCGTGCAGATTCCGCTGCTGGACCCGCTCGCCCTGGTGCCGGCGATGGCGCACGCCACCACGCACCTGGGCTTCGGCGTCACCTGCAACCTGGCCTACGAGCCGCCCTTCCTGTTCGCACGGCGCATGGCGACGATGGACCACCTGACGCGCGGACGCATCGGCTGGAACATCGTCACGGGCTACCTGGACAGCGCCGCCCGCGCCATGGGCTTCACGGCGCAGATGGAGCACGACAACCGCTACGACCTCGCCGACGAATACATGGCGGTGATGTATGCGCTGTGGGAAGGCGGCTGGCGCGACGACGCGGTGATCCGCGACCGCGACCGCGGCATCTACACCGATCCCGCGCGGGTGCGGAACGTGCGCCACCAGGGCCGGCAGTTCCGCGTGGATGCGCTGCCGCTGTGGGAGCCTTCGCCACAGCGTACGCCGGTGCTGTACCAGGCCGGCGCCTCCGACCGCGGGCGCGTGTTCGCCGCGCAGCATGCCGAGTGCATGTTCGTGAACCCCAGCAGCAAGCCCAATGTGCGCCGCATCGTCACCGACCTGCGCAGCCGGGCGGCGCCACGGCCGATCCTGGTGTTCCTGGGCGCCACCGTCGTGGTCGGCCGCACGGAACGGGAGGCGCAGGACAAGCTGGCGGAGTACCGCGCCCATGCCAGCGTGGAAGGCGCGCTGGCGCATGCCGCCGCCTCCCTCGGCATCGACTTCGGCCGCTACGGCATGGACCAGCCGATCGACGACGCACCCACCCAGGCGATCCGCTCCAATGTCGAGGCGATCGCCGGCGCGCTGGGCCCCGGCTGGACCAAGCGCATGCTGATCGACCGCTTCGTACTGGGCAGCCGTCAGCCGCCGATCGTCGGTTCGCCGGACCAGGTCGCCGACGAACTGCTGTCCTGGGTGAACGATGGTGACGTGGACGGCTTCAACCTGGCACGCACGGTGGTGCCGGAATGCATCGACGACATCGTCGATCTGCTGGTCCCGGTGCTGCAGGAACGCGGCGCCTACAAGCGGGAGTACGCCCCGGGCACCTATCGGCAGAAGCTGTTCGGCCTGGGCGACCGGCTGCCGGACGGACATCCCGCGGCCGCCGCGCGCTGGACCGGGTGAGCGGGCTTGCAGCGCAACGCCGGTCGCGCTCACGCGTTCGGCAGTACCATGAAGCACGCAACCGAGCCGCTGGAGGTGGAAGTCAAGTTCCGCCTGCCGGCCGATGCCCTCCCCGCGCTGGACGCACATCCGGCGCTGCAGGCCGGCCTCGTCGGCACGCACACGCAGCACAATGTCACGACCTACTATGACACGCCCGGATGGGACCTGGCGCAGGCCGGCGCCAGCTTTCGGGTGCGCCGGCGCGGTCGCCAGCACATTCAGACGCTGAAGCTGCGCCAGGCAAATGACGGGGCCTTCGCCCGCGGGGAATGGGAATGGCCGGTGATGTCCGGGCAGCCGGACCTCGACCGCCTGGCCGAGACGCCGCTTCCGCCGCACCTGCGGGGCCTCGACGGGGTACGGCCGGTGTTCGTCACCGACGTCCGTCGCGTGCTGCGGACGCTCCAGCGCGACGGCGCCACGATCGAGCTGGCGCTGGACCGCGGCCATGTGCAGGCCGGCGACGCGACGGAGGATATCCACGAGCTGGAGCTGGAACTGAAGGCCGGCGATCCGTCCTGGCTCTATCGCCTGGCCGCCGAACTGCACGCCGCGCTGCCGATGGCGCTCGGTGCCGAGAGCAAGGCGGATCGCGGCTGGCGGTTGTGCACCGGGCGACCGCGCGACGCGGTGAAACAGGCGGATCTCGATCTGCCGCGCGACATTGCCGCGGGCGACGCATTCCGCCGCATCGTCGCCGCCACGCTGGCAACCCTGATGGCCAATCAACCCGCCGCGGAAGCCGGCGCGGTGGAAGGCGTGCACCAGATCCGCGTCGCGATCCGCCGCCTGCGGGCCGCCCTCGTGCTGTTCCGCCCCTTGCTGGAACCGCATGCCGAGGCGCGGTTCACCGGTGAACTGCGCCGCCTGGGCCGCGTGTTCGGCGAAGCGCGCGACTGGGACGTGTTCTGCACCGAGACGCTCGCGGCAGCGGAACAGGACGGCGTTGCCAGCCACTGGCTCGCCCTGCTGCGCGCGCCTGCCGCGTCGCAGCGCACCGCCGCCCACGACCGCGTCACCGCGGAGCTGCGCGGGCCGGCATTCACCGCCGTGGTGCTCGGCCTCGCGGCATGGGCCGACGATACGACCGTGGCGGTGGGTGACGCGGCCGGCACGGCGCTGGCGGCGATCGCGCCGGACCTGGTCGGACGCCGCGCGCATGCCGTGCGGCGGCGTGGCCGTCACCTCGACCAGCGGTCCGATGCCGCGTTGCATGCGCTGCGCAAGGCGCTGAAGAAGCTGCGTTACAGCGTCGCGTTCCTGGCACCGCTTGCGCCGCACAAGGCGGTGAAACAGTACCTGCATGGCTGCAAGGCCCTTCAGAAGCACCTGGGCGCGCTGAACGACGCGGTTACGGCTGTCGCCATGGCCGAGCGCCTTGGTGGTGATCGCCAGGCGGAGCTGACCCCGGCGGTGGGGGCGCTCGCTGACTGGGCCTCGGCGCGGCAGGTGCAGGCCCGGCAGCGTCTGCAGAAGGACTGGCGGAGGTTCAAGGCGACACCGCTGCCGTTCTGACACCAAGGCCGTAATGTTGGACACGGTTAGGTTTGGCACGGTCCTGTTTGACGCAAGGACGATCATCCGACGCACGGACGGTCATCCAACGGACGGACGGCTATCCAATGCACGGCCAGTCATCCAACGCACGGCCGGTCATCCAATGCACGGCCAGTCATCCAACGCACGGCCGGTCATCCAACGCACGGCCGGTCATCCAACGCACAGCATCATCCCACGCACGGCCAGTCATCCAACGCACGGCCAGTCATCCAACGCACGGCCAGTCATCCAGCGTCATGGCCGGCGGAGGCCGGCCATCCACGACTTTCACTGTCCCAATCAGCAAAATTCCCCACCGGAGTGCCGACGGCCACCCATGGTAGGCGCCTGTCGCGGGCCCGCCGGCTCAGGGGAAACGGGCGCTTTCCGTTTCATCGTGAAGGGCGGCCCCGCGCCCGCCACGACGTGGTTTCGGCGTCGGCTGCGGGCCGGGTTCCATGCCGGTCGGTGTCAGACCAGTGCGTACAGCCACAGCAGCAGCGTCGGGACCGACAATACCGTCGTCAGGGAGATGGTGGACGCCGCGACACTGCTTTCCACGCGGTAGGCACCGGCCAGCACATAGGCCGTCTTCGCGGTCGGCACCGCGGCGCACACGACCGCGGCGACGGTCTCGAACGCATTCAGCCGGAACAGCAGGCACAACCCGTACACCACCAGAGGCGTCACCGTAAGCTTGATCGCCGTCAGCACCGCCGTCTCGCCCAGGCCGGCACGCATGTCGGCGATCGACAGGCCCAGCCCCACCGCGAACAGTGCGCAGGGGGTCAGGGCGCCGCCAAGAAGCCCGGTAACGGCGGCAAGCGGCGGCGGCAGCGGCAGACCCGCGAGCGACCAACCCAGGCCGACCAGCGTGGACAGCATCACCGGGTTGATCAGCACCTGGCGCGCGAGCCCGATCACGCCGACATGCCCTGTCCGGCGTTCTCCCTCGAGTTCCAACAGGCCGATCAGTGCCGGAAACAGCACCACGGCGATGAACAGCGTGGCCACCGCCGCCATCAGCACGCCGCGTGCCCCATACAGGGCCTGCAGGATCGGCAGGGCGACGAAGCCGGTGTTGGTCATGGCCGCGGAGGCGGCGAACACCGCGCTGTCGCCCAGTCCGCCGCCCCGCCGAAACCGCGCCGCCAGGAACACCGCCACGAAGCACAGGCTGGTACCGCCGCCGAACGCGGCGAGGAACCGCCAGTTGAGCAGCGCACCGATCGATTGTTCGGCAATCGTCTGGAAAATCAGCGCCGGCATGGCGACCGTGTAGGCGAACTTGATGACCGCCTCCGCGAGGGCACGCGGCAGATAGCCCAACGCACCGGCCAGCCAGCCGGCGAGGATGACGGCAAACACCGGAAGAACCAGGGTCGCAATATGCATTGTGCCGGTTTCCAATCGAGCGGACGCCCTGTAGCGCCCCTGCTACCCCGGTTTAAGAGGTCCGGTTATCCTGGTATAAATCATACCGGCAACCGGCATGGCTTCGATCGAGCAACGACGGGCACTGGGTGCCTTCATCCGGGCGCAGCGGAACCGGCTGGCGCCGGCCGCGTTGGGCGTCCCGCCAGGTGGCCGGCGGCGTACGCCGGGATTGCGGCGGGAGGAAGTGGCCCAACTCTGCGGCCTCAGCCCCACCTGGTACACCTGGATCGAGCAGGGCCGCGACGTCTCCATGTCTCCGGCCGCCCTGGCCCGGCTTGCCCGGGCGCTGCGGCTGAGCCGGGCGGAACGGGCCTATCTGTTCGAACTGGCCGGCCGGCGCGACCCCGAGGACGGCGAAATTGCCGCCGAGAGCGTGCCGCCTGCCGTGCTGGGATGCCTGGCGGCGATGACCGCCCCGGCCTATCTGCTGGACCGCACCTGGACGGCGTGTGGCTGGAACCGGCCGGCCGAGCGACTGTTTGCCGGGTGGCTGGATCGGCCCGGGCAGCGCAACCTGCTGCGCTTCATCTTCCTGCAGCCGGAAGCGCGATCGTTGATCTGCGACTGGCCGGAGCGCGCCCGCCGGGTGGTCGCGGAATTCCGCGCCGCCTGCGGCACGCATCTGCGCGATCCCGCGCTCGACGGCCTGGTGGCGGACCTGACGCGCGAGAGCCAGGCCTTCGCCGCGTTCTGGGACCAGCACGCGGTGCTGGACCGCGAAGGGGGCGAACGCACCTTCAACCACCCGGTCGATGGTTTTGTGCGCTACCAGCAGACCACCTTCGCCATCGTCGGCCATCCGGAGCTGAAACTGACCATGCTGGTTGGTTCAACGCGGGCATGACCGTGATCATGCCCATCACGAAGCCGACGACTTGCGCGGTTGCGCCGGTTCGATCAGCTTCCCGAGATGTCCGCCTGGCGGACCGACCATGAGCCACGGCCCGTCCGCGCGGCGCATCGCACGACACCGGCGCACGGAGGCTTCAATTCCACCCCGGTCCCGCCTATTTTCTGCGGTATGGAACAGTTCGCCGTCACTGAGCGGGCCGCCTCCCGCATCGCCGAGATCGTCGCCACCGAGGGTCGTGCCGCCGCGTTACGCGTTGCGGTGCTGGCCGGTGGATGTTCGGGCTTTCAGTACACCTTTGAGCTGGATGACAGCACCCAGCCCGATGACCTGGTGATCGAGCGGGCCGGGGCGAAGGTGGTCGTGGACCCGGTCAGCCTGGAGCTGCTGGCCGGCGGCGAACTGGATTTCGCCGACGAGCTGATGGGCAGCTACTTCGCCGTGCGGAACCCGAACGCCAAGTCGGCCTGCGGCTGCGGCACCAGCTTTTCCGTCGATTGACGGCGTAGCGCGTCCACGGCGGGCCGAGATGGTCCGGTGGCCGCCGGCTGCCATCGCAGGGATCGAGTCCACGCATCGGCGCGACGACAGCGCGCCGGCGGAAACCCCGGTCAGGCAGGTGGCCGAGCGCTGCGGGAAAGTGCCGGAGCGGCTTCGGGCCGAGCAGATGGCGATGAGCCGCAGGGGATCGTTGCCCTGGACAAGCGCCGCCGGCCACGACGCGGTATTGTCAGGCCGCCGGCTCCGGCAGTCGCATCCAGGCCGGGACCTGTGCTGCCAGCTTCGCCTGGTCGCACCCCAGTTCGGACTCCAGCGCGTCCAGGCGCAGGATCGCCAGCCCCCGTCCATCCCGGCCGGAGCGGAATGTGCCGACCTCCGTCCCGTCGCGCAGCACCGGCGTGCCGTGGGACGGCAGCGGCCCATCTACGGCGACCGGCACCAGCCGGCGCTTCAGCAGGCCACGGTAGCGCGTGCGGGCCGTGAGTTCCTGGCCCATGTAGCAGCCCTTGTCCCAGGAGACGCCGTTCAGCTCGTCGAACCCGGCTTCCAGCAGGACGGTTTTCTCCGACTCCAGGTCGCGTGTGCCATCCGGCAGGCCAAGCGCCAGGCGATGACGGTCCCAGTCGGCGAAATCCGCGTTCACCGCCAGCGGTTCGGCTGACACCAGCCGCCAGCCGGCGTCCGGCAGGCGCGGATCGCGGGCGGCAATCGCCGGCGTGTCCGGCTTACCGTCCCAGGCGGCATACACGTGCAGGCTTTCATCGGCCTCGACGGTGACCTTGGAACGCAGCCGGAACCGTCTGAGCCGCTGCGACAGCATCGCCATCTGGCCGCGCTCCACGTCCAGCAACAGCCGGTCGCCATCGGCCAGGATGAAGAAATCCGCCAGCCACTTGCCCTGCGGGGTCAGCAGGCCGGCCCAGACCGCCTGGCCCGGCGCGACCTGCTCCACGTCGTTGGAGACCAGGCCCTGCAGGAAAATTACCCGGTCCTCGCCGGCCACCGCGATCACGCCGCGGTTCGGCAGTGCGGCCAGCCGTGTCATGACTCCTCCGTTCCGATTCCCGCCCCGGATGCGCCGGGTGCGGCGATGGGCGTTCGCCCGTTGACGATTGCCACAAGACTTGGGCCCGGGCGCCGGGGCCGGCAAGACGCCGCACCGGTCCGCGGCCGCGAACGGACGACGGAGTCCGCCGTACCGGCCGGCGGCAGTCGGGCGCGACGCAGGCCCGCATGGCCGCCGCTCGGCCGCTGATCCCCCAGTGGCCCCGCCCGCCGGTCCCGTTTCACTGGCCGACGCCCTGCACCGTCTGGTATCCACCGCTGCAATGCGGCAGACGCTGGCGGACGCCGTATCCCACCACGTGCGCCACCACCTGAACGCGCGCATCCAGTCCGCGGCTCCGGAAGAGCTGCCGCTGCAGGAGATTGATTGACGCATGTGCGGCATTGCCGGCCTGATTCTCTCGCCCGACGCGCCGCCGCCGGATCCCGGCACGCTGTCGCGCCTGATCGACTCCCTGCACCACCGCGGCCCCGACGGCACCGGCCACGCCGTGGTCGGGCGCGTCGCGCTGGTCCACAACCGGCTGGCGATCATCGACCTGGTGTCCGGTGACCAGCCGCTGTTCGCCGGCCCGGCCACGCTGATCGGCAACGGCGAGATCTACAACTACCGCGAGCTGCGCGATGCCATGCCGGACGTGCGGTTTGCCACCAACAGCGACTGCGAGCCGCCGCTGCACCTGTGGCTGCGCGACGGCGCCGACTACGCGCAGCGGTTGCGCGGCATGTACGGCATCGCCATCCACGAACGCGTGCAGCGCACGGTGACGCTGTCGCGCGACCCGTTCGGCATCAAGCCGCTGTACCTGGCGCAGGTGGAGCACGGCCTGGCCTTCGCCTCGGAGCCGCGGGCACTGCTGGAAGCCGGCCTGGTGCCGCGCACGGTACGGCCGTCGGTGTGCGAGGAACTGCTGCAACTGCAGTTCACCACCGGCGCCGATACGATCTTCGAGGGCATCCAGCGCGTGCTGCCGGGCGAGACCGTCACATGTGTCGATGGCCGCGTGGTGGACCGCCGCCGCATTTCCCACCTGCCGGAGGGCGGGCCGGAGAATATCGACGAGGATGAAGCGCTGAAACGGCTGGACCGGGCGCTGGAGGAAAGCGTCGATCTGCACCAGCGCAGCGACGTGCCCTACGGCATGTTTCTCTCCGGCGGCATCGACAGCGCCACCATCATCGCCCTGATGTCCCGGCTGAACAGCGAGCCGGTGCTGGCCTTCACCGCCGGGTTCGACGTGCCGGAGGCGGCCGACGAACGCGACCACGCCGCAGCGGTGGCCAAGGCGGTGGGCGCGCACCACGAGCCGATCGAGGTCACCGAGGCGATGGTCTGGCGGCACCTGCCGGAAATCGTCGCCTGCATGGACGATCCCACCGCCGACTACGCGATCATTCCCACCTGGTTCCTGGCCCGCCGCGCGCGGCAGGACGTGAAGGTGGTGCTCAGTGGCGAGGGTGGCGACGAAATCTTCGCCGGGTATTCGCGCTATGCCAGCGCGACGCGTCCGTGGTGGTTCGGCGGACGCGCGATGTACGCGCGCGGCAGCTTCGACCTGGTGAGCAACGTGCTGCGCACCCGCCCCACCAGTTGGCGCGACGGCATCGTGGCGGCCGAGGTGCTTGCGGCACAGGACGGCCGGTCCCGCCTGGCCGCGGCCCAGGTCACCGACATGGTGGACTGGCTGCCGCACGACCTGCTGCTGAAGCTGGACCGCTGCCTGATGGCCCATGCGGTGGAGGGACGCACGCCGTTCCTGGACCCGGGCGTCGCGGCCGCGGCGTTCCGCCTGCCGGATTCGCTGAAACTGCGCCAGGGCATGGGAAAATGGATCCTGCGCAAGTGGCTGGAAAAGAACCTGCCGATGGCGCGCCCCTTCGCACCGAAGCAGGGCTTCACCGTGCCCGTCGGACAGTGGATCAAGGAACAGGGCGCCCGCCTGGGCCCGCTGGTCGCAGCTCAGCCGGGCGTTGCGGAAATCGCCCATCCCGACCGGGTGGTCTCGCTGTTTCGCGGGATCCGGCGCTGGCGGCATGGCAATGCCGCGTGGAAGCTGCTGTTCTACGCGCTGTGGCACCGCCAGCACATTCTGGGCCTGCCGCCAGCGGGGGATGTGTTCGACACCTTGAGCGCGAACTGAGCAGCATTACCGTCTCCGGAGGATAGCGATGCCGTCTGATTCCCCGCCCGTGCCGCAGCGGCCGCCTCCGTCCCCTGCCCGGGCGCTGGGGGCGGGTGCGGTCGGCGCGATCGCGCTGGGCGCCATGGCGCTGGGCGTGCTGGCTATCGGGCGTCTGGCAATCGGACGGCTGGCAATCGGGCGCGTGACCGTCGGCCGCCTGCGGGCCCGCCGCCTTCAGGTGAAGCGCCTGGAGGTGGAGGAACTCAAGATCGGGCGCATCGTTCGCGAATAGTCCCCCCGAAAGCGGAGCAAACCATGGCGGACTCGAGCGAGCAGCCCGAGGCGACAAACGCGTCGGCAGCCAATGCACCGGCGGCAAACGTGCCGGGGACGGAGGCAAATGTACCGGCGGCGGAGGCAAATGCGCCGCATGAGCCTGCCCATGCGGAGCGGCCGAGCCCGGGCCGGGCGGCGTTGATCCGGGACCTGGCGATCAATGTCGCGGCGCCCTACGCCACCTACCTGATCCTGCGTCATGAGGGCGTCAGCCTGGTGTGGTCGCTCGCCGCGGGTGCGGTGTTTCCGGCCGGCGCCACGCTGGTGGGGTTTGCGCGCAGCCGTCGCGTGGATGCGCTGGGGCTGATCGTGCTGGTGGTGACGGCGGTGAGCATCCTGGGCGCGCTGGTGTTCACCAGCCCGTATCTGCTGCTGGCGAAGGGATCCGCGATCACCGGCGGCATCGGCACGCTGTTCCTGCTGTCGCTGCTGATGCAGCGGCCGCTGGTGTACCACCTGGCCAGCAACACCGGCCAGGACCCCGAGGCCCGCGCCGAATACGCCGCGATGTGGGAAACCGACGCCACGTTCCGTCGCGTCATGCGGCGGGTGACGCTGGTCTGGGGGCTGGGGATGTATGTCGAGGCGTCCCTGCGGCTGCTGCTGATCAACCGCCTGCCGGTGGCGGTGTTCCTGCCGGTCAGCGAGGCGATGTGGATCGGGTTCTTCGCCCTGATGACGCTGTGGAGCTGGCACTACGGGTCCCGGCAGATGCAGTCCGACGACGAGTCGAAAGAGGCGGCGGCGACCCGCTGACCCGGACCATGTGATCGCACCGGCCCTTGCCGCATCAAGCCGTTGCGCGCGACAGTCCTGCCTCCGCGAGTCAACCGGAGGGGGGATCTGATGCCGTCACCGCGCGTGTTGCTGCGACTGGCCGCTTTCGCCGTACTTCTGCTCGCTGCACCCATCGTCAGCCAAAGTGCCGCGGCCCGGGACGCCATTCGCGTCGGCATGATTCCGGATGCCGGTTCGACCCAGGTGTCGGTGGAACAGAAGGCGCCGCTGCGGGCCTACCTGGCGAAGGCCATGGGCCAGCCGGTGCAGCTCATCATTCCCACGAACTACAACGCCACTGTGGAGGCGCTCGGCAACGGCTCGCTGGATTTCGCCTATCTGGGTGGGCTGACCTACATCAAGGCGCACAAGCTCTACGGCGTGGTGCCGATCGTGCAGCGCGCCAGTGACCGGCAGTTCCACTCGCTGTTCATCACCCACAGCGGCACGCACATCACCACGCTGCAGGACCTGAAGGGCAAGAGCTTCGCGTTCGGCGACATCAACTCCACCAGCGGCCACCTGATGCCGTTCGATGCCTTGCAGCATGCCGGCATCAACCCCGACACCGACCTGCACTTCCGCTACACCGGCAGCCACCCGGCCACGGCGAAGGCGGTGGAAGCCGGCGTGGTGGATGCCGGTGCGATGGACGAAAGCGTGTATCACGCAATGGTGAAGTCCGGGAAACTCGACCCGGCCAAGGTCCACGTCTTCTACACCACGCCGCCTTTCGTCGATTACGTCTGGGTCGCGCGCAAGCAGATCGACGCCGCCACGCGCGACAGGTTCGCTGCGGCGTTCCTGGCGCTGAAGCCGGGCAAGGACGACGAAATCCTGGCCATTCTGCGAGGCAAGACCTTCGTCCGCGCGACCAACGGCGAGTACCGATAATCTCCGACGGGTCGCGACGGCACTGAAGCTGTACCTGACCCGGACAATCATGCTGGCGATCGAAGGCCTGACCGTCCGCTACGGCAAAGCCGCCGCGCCCGCGGTGCGTGACCTGTCGCTGTCGGTCGCGGCCGGCGAGCGTGTCGCGCTGGTGGGGCCCAGCGGTTCGGGGAAGACGACGCTGTTCCGTGCGATCAGCGGGTTCGTGCCGATCGAGGCGGGCCGCATCCTGATCGGCGGCGCCGATATCCGGCGGGCGCACGGCCGTCGCCTGCGCACGATACGCAGCGGCGTTGGCGTGATCGCGCAGCAGCACGACCTGGTGGAGCGCATGCGCGTCTATCAGAACGTGATGGCCGGGGCGCTGGGACGCTGGTCCACGCCGCACGCCCTGCGCTTCCTGCTGTGGCCGCGTCGCGCTGAACTGGACGAAGCGCGGGCGGCGCTGGACCGTGTCGGCGTGGCGGAGAAACTGCGGGCGCGCACCGGCGAACTGTCGGGCGGCCAGCAGCAGCGCGTGGCGATCGCGCGCGCACTGGTGCAGCAGCCGCTGGTGATCCTGGCCGACGAGCCGATCGCCTCGCTGGACCCCGAGCTTTCGCAACTCATCCTGTCGCTGCTGTGCCGGCTGGCCGGCGAGGCGCGGATCGCCCTGCTGTGCTCGCTGCATCAGCACGACCTGGCGGCGCGCTATTTCGACCGCATCGTGCGGCTGCAGGACGGTGTGCTGACCGAACCCGGCCGGCCGGATGTCGCACTGGCCGCGGTGTCGTAGGCACCGGCGGTCATGGTGCACCTGATCGCCGCGTTCTTTCCGCCGGACCTGTCGCCGGCCTACCTGCTCGCGCTGATGGTGCCGCTGGTGCAGACCGTGGGCATGGCGGCGGGCGGGATGATGATCGCCTGCGTCGTCGGCCTGCCGCTGGCGATGCTGATCGGGGCGCAGATTCCCGGCGCCCGCGTCCTGTACGGCGTGCTGGCGGCGGTGCGGGCGATTCCCGGACCTGACGCTGGCGATCCTCTGCGTCGTGGTGGTGGGGATCGGGCCGTCCGCCGGCATGCTGGCGCTGGCGATCTTCTACACGGCGATGGTCGGCAAGGTGTTCGCCGACCTGTTCCTGGCCGCGGACTGGCGCCCGATCGAGGCCTTGCGCACGACGGGCGCCACGCGGGTGATGGTGGCCTGCTTCGGGCTGCTGCCGATCACGGTCAACAACCTGGTGTCGATGGGCTGCTACTCCTTCGAGTGCGCCGTGCGTGCCGCGGTGATCGTCGGGGCCGTCGGCGGCGGCGGGCTGGGCAGCGAGCTTGTCGGCACCATCGCCGGGTTCGACTATCGCCGCGCGACGACGCTGATCCTGCTGCTGATCATGGTGGTCAGCATGCTGGACAGCCTGAGCTGGGTGCTGCGCCGGCATCCCCGCGCGATCCTGCTGCTGGCGCCGTTCGGGCTGGCAGCCTTGTGGACCTGGCGGCCGGAGACGGTGGGGCTGCGCCACGCCGTGGTGACGATCGGCAACATGTTCCCGCCGACCCTGCCGCTGTCGGCGGTCCGGCAGTTGCCCGAGTTGCTGCTGGAAACCGTGTTCATCGCCGGTGCGGGCACGCTGCTGGCGGTGGCGCTGGCGGTGCCGCTGGCGCTGCTGTCGGCGCGCAACCTGGTGCCGGCGCCACTCGCAGCGGCCACACGCCTGGTGCTGGAGGCGTTGCGCGCGGTGCCGGAGGTGATCTGGGGGTTGGTGCTGGTCACCGTGGTTGGCGTGGGTCCCAAAGCCGGTGTGGTCGCGCTGGGGCTGCACTCGGCCGGCGTGCTGGGCAAGCTGTTCGCCGAGTGCTGCGAGAATGTGCGCCCGGCGCCGGTGCGGGCGGTGGAGGCGACCGGCGCGTCACGCCTGGCGGTCGCGTGCTTTTCGGTGCTGCCGCTGGCGTCGGGGCCGATGGCGGTGCACACGCTGTTCCGGCTGGAATGGAACCTGCGCGCGGCAACCGTGGTGGGGATGATCGGCGCGGGCGGGATCGGCGAGGCGCTGTACAACGCCCAGCAGTTGTTCTTCTACCAGCAGATGATGGCGTATGTGCTGATCACCTGGGCGCTCGTCATGCTGTCCGACGCGCTGAGCGACTGGACGCGGCAGCGGCTGGGATGGACGGCGGTGATGGCGTAGGTGGCACGACACGCGCCGCGGTGGAGGGCACAGCCACTGCGGTGGAGGGCACAGCCGCCGCGGTGGAACGCGCACCCGCCGTGGTGGAACGCCACCCGTCGCGGTGGAACGCCACCCATAGACCACAGTCATGGCTGTCGGAGGAGGCTGTCATCCGATTCGCCTTCGCCATGGAGAGGCGTCGCTGGCAGACCGTACAGCGTCGTGGCAGTCTCCGCCCCACGGGCATTGGGGCAGAGCGGACGAACACTGCTCTAGCCCGTCGTGGCCGGCCCTGAGCCGGCCATCTGCCCCCGACAAGGCGTGTTCCGTTGCACCCCGACCCGATCGTTCCGGGGTAGATGGCCGGCTCAAGGCCGGCCATGACATGGAGGCCCCGGTCACGACATGAAGGTATCGGCCATGACACGAAGAAGCCAGCCACAACATCAAGACTCCGGCCTCGACATCAGGGATCCAGCCACAGCATGAAGCGCCGGAGCCGGCAGGGCCATTTCGTTTGGTTTCCTATGGTACGTGCGTGCGCCGATGCAGCCACCGCGGTGATGCAATCCACGATCCGATCGTGACCAGAAACGGAGAAACCAGCCATGGCGGAGACATCCGAACACCTGACCGGAGGCTGCCTTTGCGGGGCCATCCGCTACGCCTGCGCCGTCCGCCCGTGCGATGTGCATTTCTGCCATTGCCGCCTGTGCCAGAAAGCGTTCGGCAACGTGTTCGCGGTGTTCGGATCCCTGCCGACCACGGCCCTGACCTTCACCCGCGGCGCGCCGCAGCTCTACCGGTCCACACCGTATGCCGAACGCGGCTTCTGTCGCGATTGCGGCACGCCGTTGACGTTTCGCTATCTGCGTTCGGCATGGATCGCCATCGCGATCGGCAGTCTGGACCAACCCGGATCGGTGCGACCGGAAATGCACTGGGGCATCGAGAGTCGCGTGCCCTGGCTTTCGCTCAATGACGATCTGCCGGGCAAGGCGATCGAGGGCGATCCGGAGTACATGGCCATGCGTCAGACGGACGGGTAGTTGCGCGGCAACGTCTCTTGCAGCCCGGCAATGCTGCGCCACCGCGCCCCACGTCATGGACGACGCAAGCCTGAGCCCTACCCGTAATACCAGCCCGCGTATCGTTTGACCGTTGGTCGGCAAAACACCGTCATGGTCGGCAACGGCCGGCCATCCACGACTTTCGCTGATGGCGTCTGTGAAAAGACGTGGATGGCCCGCCTGCGCGGGCCATGACGCTGAATGGCTGCCCGTGTGTCAAACGTATCGCGGGCTGGTATAAGTCTGCATCGGACCATCGCCGCTGGCGTCGCCCACCGCGTCATGGCCGGCGAAGGATGACCATACACGCCTCTGTCATGCAAAGGCGCCGCGCCGGTGCCGGTACCTACGGAACGATCGCGAGAGTCCAACCGCCCGCATGACACAGACCTGGACGGCCGAGCATGTGCGCCTCCGGGTTCGCCGCCTCACCGCCAATCCCGCCCCCACCCGTGATGGTGGTGATGGTGATGATGGTGGTGGTGATGGTGGTAATATCGCGGACCCCCGTAATACCCGTAGGGCACGTAGGTGTACCTGTAGGGATATGGCCGCGCATAGTACGGCTGCTGATAGCCGTAGGAGAAATAGAAGCTGTTCACCTGCTGTACGCGGCCGCGCGCCTGATCTTCAGCGTTCAGCAGCGCCACGGCATTTGGAATCGGTTCCAAGAGATCGGCATACGACGCAGCGCGCAATGCCTCGGACGGGTGAGACACCGCTTCGCCGGCGTGCGCCGCACCCATCGTTGCCAGCCCGGCAACCGCGCCGAGAATTCCGGCAGCCTTCTTGTCCATGTGCGTCCTCCACGGCAAATCGGAGGATAGCTAGCACATCCATAACGGCTTTTCCGCGCCCGTTATGTGGCATGCGTGGGATCATCTTCAGGCCAATCTGTGCCGCCCCTCTCTGCGGCACGCGCGAGCGTCTGCTCGTAGTTCTGAAACCGAATCAATCCTGGTATGTCAGATGCGAACGGAGCAGGCCCGGTGGCCTCCTCTCGGTTCGGGCGCCTCGCTCTTTTCCCCAATGTCGGTGAGTAAGTCTGTGGATCGGTGGATCACGAGGGCGTTACGGCCATGATTTCTCAACATTTCACCCCGCCTGCACAAGATGCAGGCACTCAGCCGCCCCACGTGTCCACCGGTTGTTCCTGTGCCGCCGCGCGAACGTCCCGCAGCAGCACGAATCCCAAGGACCCGCGGGACGGCCTTGCCCGGCCGCAGAACCGGAACGCCGGCCGGCACCTCAAACCGCGCTGGTGCGGGACCCGGCCAGCCCCTCACACCGCGCAGGTGCGGAACCCCGCCAGCACGTCCCGCCGGTCGGGCGGAAAGAAATTGCGGTACATGTTGGTCACCATCCGGCCCCGAGTCGCCCACGCGCCGCCACGCAGCACCTTGCGCGTGCCGAACCAGGGCGCGGAATAATCCTCGTACGCATCGGGCGCGAAGCCGGGAAACGGCTCGAACGGCGAGGCGGTCCATTCCCACACATTGCCCAGCATCTGCCGGCATCCCCAGGCACTGTCGCCGGCAGAGCAGGCCGCAACATCGATAACGCCCAGCGCGGCGCCGTCGAGATTGGCGCGGTGCGGCTGCGGCGCGTCGTCCCCCCAGGGATGGCGGCGCTTGCGCGCGGCCAGGCCACCGCCCGGCGACGGTTCGGTTGCCGCGGCGGCCTCCCATTCCGCTTCGGTGGGCAGGCGGCGTCCGGCCCAGCGGCACCATGCCTCGGCTTCATACCAGTTCGTATGAATCACCGGCTGGTGCGGCTGCAGCGGTTCGGTGCGGTCGAAGCGGCGCACCATCCACCCGTCCGGCTGCCGCGACCAGTAAAGCGGATGGCCGGCTCCGGCAGCTTCGCGCCACTGCCAGCCTTCGTCGCTCCAGAATTCCCGGCGCCGGTAGCCGCCTTCATCCACGAACGCCAGGAACGCGGCATTGGTGACCGGTGCGCGTGCGATGCGAAACGGCGCCACCTCCACCGGATGCGCCCACTTCTCGTTGTCGAACACAAACGGCGCATCCGGCGCGGCGCCCAGTTGCAACACGCCACCCGGCACGGCGACATCACCGGGCAGCGGGCCCGCTTCGTGCGTCCCTGCCATGCCATCCGGCACCGCGGTGAACACCGGCGCCGGGTAGCCCAGCGTCTGGCGCGTGTAGGTGAACGCCTCGTCGTGCATGTCCTCGTGGTAGATCGTCAGCAGGTAGAGCTGCGTTTCCTCCTCGGACGCGAAACCACGGCCCAGGCGCTGCACCATCGCGTCCTGCACACGGGCCATGTAGTCCAGCGTGCCTTGCAGCGACGGCAGCGGCAGCGTCCCACCGCGTGTCGTGCGGCACCGTGGATGAGTTGTACAGCGCGTCCGCATCCGCCAGGCGCGGCGCTCCGCCATCCAGCCGCCGCAGCGCGAAATATTCGTGGAACCAGCCGACATGCCCGATCTCCCACAACAGCGGATTGACCATGGGGATGCATGGACCCATGAGTTGTGCGGCATCGAGACCGCGTACAAGATCGAGCGTACGGGTTCTTGCGTCCGCCAGGTATTCGGTCAGTCGGTCGGCGGACAACGGCTGGGTCATACGCGTTTCCTCGGACGATCTGCGGTATTGCTGGTGGAGACATGAAGATTAGCCTCATCACCCCGGCCCGCAAACAGGCGCGCACCGGCAATCGCACCACGGCCGTGCGGTGGGCGCGCCTTCTGCGCAGCCTGGGACATCGCGTGCAGGTCGCCACGGAGTATCACGACGCGCCCGCCGACCTGATGATCGCGCTGCATGCCTGGCGCAGTGCCGCCAGTGTACGGGCCTTTCGCGCGCGGTATCCGGACCGGCCGCTGATCGTCGGCATGGCCGGCACCGACATCTATCGTTTCCAACGTACCTGATCCCGCGGTGACACTCGGCTCCATGGCGATGGCCGACCGGCTGGTGGGTTTGCACGACCTGGTCGCGGAGGCACTTCCCGAGACCATGCGCGGCAAGCTGCGCGTCATCCACCAGTCGGTCCCGCCCCTGCCCCGCCGCCTGCCGCCGGTGCGCGATGCGTTCGAAGTGCTGGTGATCGGACACCTGCGCGAGGAGAAGGATCCGTTGCGCGCCGCACAGGCCGCACGCGGATTGCCGGGGACGTCACGCATGCGCGTCGTCCATCTGGGCATGGCGCACGACGCGTCCTGGGCCGCGGCGGCAGAAGCGGAAATGGCCGCGAACCCGCGCTACCAGTGGCGCGGAGAGGTCCCCGGCTGGGCGGTGCGGCGCGCCCTGGCACGGGCGCCGTTGATGGTGCTCAGCTCGGTCATGGAAGGCGGCGCCAATGTCGTTTCCGAGGCG
This sequence comes from uncultured Alphaproteobacteria bacterium, assembly GCA_963721065.1. Lineage (GTDB taxonomy): Bacteria > Pseudomonadota > Alphaproteobacteria > Acetobacterales > Acetobacteraceae > CAWBLP01. The sequence continues at coordinate 670,210 of CAVRHO010000001.1, read as the reverse complement.
CTGGTGGCCGGCGTGCCCATTCTCGCGTCCGCCATCGACGGTTCCATCGGGCTGCTGGGACGCGAGTATCCCGGCTACTTCCCGGTGGGTGACACGGACGCGTTGACCGCGCTGTTGCATCGTGCCGAAACCGATACGGACTTCCTGGACACGCTGCGCCGGCACTGCGTGGCGCGCGCCCCGCTGTTCACGCCGGAGCGCGAACGCGACGCGTGGCAGGCGCTGCTGGCGGAGGTCAGCGATGCAGCACGATCGGTTCGAGCTGATCGCTCAGCGGCCGGACCGTGCCGATGATCGCGGCACGATCGTAACCAAGCTGCCGCAGCGCCGCGAGACAGGCATCGGCCTGGTTGGAGGGAACGCTGGCCAGCAGGCCGCCGGCGGTCTGCGGATCGAAGATCAGCGGGAAGCGCTCGTCCTGGGCGAAGGTGTTCACGTCACGCACAGCACGCCGCAACCGCACATTCTGCGGCTGTAGCGAACTGAGGATGCCCAGGCGCACGGTGTCGAGTGCGCCATCCAGGAACGGCAGCGCCGACAGCGTCAGCTCGACATCGACGCCGGATGGCTTGGTCATTTCCACCAGGTGGCCGAGCAGGCCGAAGCCGGTGACGTCGGTGCAGGCGGTGGCACCGTGCTGGTGGAGGCAGAGGGCGGCGGCGCGGTTGGACTGCACCATCGATGCGAGCGCCGCATCCACCCAGCGGCCCTTCGCCTTCCGCCGCATGTCGGCGGCGAACAGCGTGCCGGTGCCGATCGGCTTGGTCAGGATCAGGCGGTCGCCGGGGCGCATGCCGCCCTTGCGCAGCAGGCGGTCGGGGTCGGCCAGGCCGTTCACCGCGAAGCCCATCGCCAGTTCCGCGCCTTCGCTGGTGTGGCCGCCGACCAGTGCCGTGTGTGCCTCGTTCAGCACCTTCATCGCGCCGGCCATCAGTTGCGACAACTGGTCTTCCACCTTTGCTTCCAGGCCGAACGGCACGGTGACGATGGCCAGGGCGGACTGGGGCTCACCGCCCATGGCGAAGATGTCGCCCAGGCTGTGATTGGCGGCGACCTGGCCGAAAATGTAGGGATCCTCGATGAAGGACCGGAAGTAATCGACGGTATGCACCATCACCTTCCCCGCCGGCACGGCAGCCACCGCGGCATCGTCGGGTGCGTTCAGTCCGATCAGGATATCCGGCCGGCTGAACGGCTGAAGCCGGCCCAGCGCGCGGTCGAGCACGGTGCTGCCGACTTTGGCGCCACAGCCGCCGCAGCGCATGGCGATGGCGGAGATCTCCCTGATCGCCGTCGCATCGGCCACGCCGGTTGCCACCGCCGGTCGCGCTGCCTGCGCCATATCCGGCAGCTCGTTATATTTGCGCATGAAGCGACGGTCGATGTGGTCCTTCCAGCGCCACATCAACCGGCCTTCCAGCGCCCAGTCGCCGCGGGAGGCCACCGCGTACTTGTCGCCGGTCGTGATCAGGCTGAGGAAGCGTCGTTGCGGGCGAAACGGGCGCGGCACCTGGCCGCTGAGGGCCCGCCGCAGGTTGTCCGCCAGCGGCCGGCCCTGGCGCACGGCGAACACGCCGGACTTGGGCCGCGGATGGTTCTGCACGCCCGCGATGTCGCCGGCCGCGAACACCGAAGGATGCGACAGCGATTGCAGGGAATCGTTGACCGCGATGAACCCCTGCGCATCCAACTGCAATCCGGAGCCGGCAAGCCACGCCGCCGCACCCGCCGCGGTCACCCACAGGATTTCATCCAGCGCGTGTTGCATGCCGTCCGCGGTGACCAGACGCCCGGGCGCGACCTCGGCCGCCGCGTTGCCTTTGAACACCTGCACATCCCGTTCACGCAGCACACGTTCGAAGATGCGCTGTGCCCGCGCGTTGTGCCCGTTCAGGATCTCGTCGCTGTTGCTGAACAGGGCATAGGTGATGTGGCCGTCGTCCCGCCCACGCGCGCGCAGTTCCTGGCGCAGGCGGTACTGCACCGCCAGCAGCATCTCCACCCCGCCCGCGCCGGCGCCCACCACGCCGATACGCACGTCGTTCTCGTGTGCCAGCACGCGATCGACCATCGCGTCCCAGTGCGTCATGAACTGGTTGATCGGTTTCACCGGCACGACGTTTCCGGTTGCGCCCGGAACATCGGATGTGCGGGGCGTGGAACCGATGTTGATGGACAGGACGTCGTATTTCACCGGCGGCCGGCCGCGGCACCGCACCGACTGGTCGTCCAGGTCCAGGCCGATCGCCTCGTCATGATACAGCCGCGCCCCGGCGAACCGGCAGAGCGGGCCGAGATCGATATGCGCCTCGTCGAACGTGTAGTGGCCCGCCACCAGGCCCGGCAGCATTCCGGAATATGGCGTGTGCGTCTCCCGGCAGATCATGGTCAGGCGCACGCCCGGCATCGGGCGCATGCCGAACCGCTTCAATACCGCGACATGGCTGTGCCCGCCGCCAACCAGCACAAGGTCCTTGACGACGGGCTGCTGGGAGGTCTGCATGGATCGGTCCCTCATCGCCTCAGGACGCAGTCAGGCCGGTGGCGCCGCTGCCGCCCTGGACCGGTCTTGCGCGGCGGCCGTCGATCATGGCGAAACCCGCCAGCGGTGGTTCATTCCAAGGCGAAGCCCTGGCGGTGCCATCCGTCCGTGCCGCCGCGCAGCACGACCACGTCCTGCACACCGGCCGCCCGCAAGGTGGCAGCGGCGTGTGCCGACCGCCGGTCGGTCTTGCACACCATCACGATTGGCTTGCCACGCTTGGCGAGTTCCCCGGCGCGGCCAGCCACTTCGCCCAGCGGCACGTTGACCGCGCCCGGAAGATGGCCCGGCGGCGCGGTGAATTCCTGCGGTTGCCGGACATCGACCAGCAGCAACGGATCGCCTGCCGCGAGCCGTCGCTGCAGATCCGTGTTGTCGATCCAGCCGGGTTGCGGCGCGCTCTGGCGGCCGAACAGGCGCGAAAGGAAACCGGCCATGGCAGGCACTCCTGGCGTGATATGTCCATAACGCAGTGACGGCGTGTTTCCGGCAGCCACCCCGTCCGGTTCGCCTCAAGCCTCCGCGCGCTCGGCACAAAATCCTCCCGCGCTCAGCACGACGGCCCCCCGCACTCAGCGCAGCAGCCCTCCGCACGCCCCGGCGCGACTCCCTCCGCGCGCCCCGGCGCGACTTCCCTCCGCGCGCCCCGGCGCGACTTCCCTCCCCGCGCGCAGCCCCGGCGCGACTTCCCTCCGCGCGCCCCGGCGCGACTTCCCTCCGCGCGCCCCGGCGCGACTTCCCTCCGCGCGCCCCGGCGCGACGCGACGGCAACCGGGCTGGTCGGGCCCGCGGCTGGCCCAGGTGGCTCCCCGTTCTTCCCGGCGGACAGGCCCGCGCCGCTGCACCGAGGCCATACTGCACGGACCGGCGCAGGACGACGGAATTGACGGTCCCTTGGATATCGTTCAATCTATCAATTGAATGATAGGACATAGGCTCGAGGGGATGTCAAGCCGCACGGCCGCCGCCTCGGTACGCACCGCTCTGGCGGAGATCGCCAAAGCGCTGGGGCACGCGCACCGGGTGGAACTGATCGAGCAGCTCGCCCAGGGGCCGCGCAGCGTGGAGGCGCTGGCCGAACGCATCGGCCTGAGCGTGGCGAATGCGTCCCAGCACCTGCAGCAGCTCCGCCGGGCCGGGCTGGTCCGTTCGCAGCGCGACGGCAAGCGAGTGGTGTATCGGCTGGCCGATGACGCCGAAATGGCGATCGTGTCGCTGCTGGGGGCGCTACGGCAGGTGGCGGAGCAGGCGAGCGCGCCGCTGGAGCGTGTCGTCGCCTCCTACTTCCGGGCGCGCGACGAGCTGGAGCCGGTGCGGGCGGCGGATCTGGCGGCACGGTTGCGGGATGGCGACGTCGTGCTGCTGGATGTCCGGCCGGAGGATGAATTCGGCCTGGGCCACCTGCCCGGCGCACTGAACATCCCGCTGCGCACGCTGGAGCAGCGGCTTACCGAACTGCCGCGCGGGCAGGAGATCGTGGCCTATTGCCGGGGCCCCTACTGCGTTCTGTCGTTCGAAGCAGTGGCGGCGTTGCGCGTCCATGGGTTCCGCGTGCGACGGCTGGACGCGGGATTTCCTGAATGGAAGGCCGCCGGATTGCCGGTGGAGGCGCCGGCCTGATTGGCACCGGCGCCTGCAACGCCCCCTGCCCTACGCCAGGCGGGTGCTATCGCGGTCCGTCGGTGCGTCGGCCAGCGACCGGTCGCGGGTTTCCGGCAGCATCAGCAGGGCGTTGCCATTTCGTCCCCTTGTGCGCGGCCGATTGCCGACCACAATTTATTAAATGCTAATAATAGGACGGGACGATTGGCAAGTCGGGGGGGTAACACACCAAACAGACATCGGAGCACACGGCAGTACGACACGGAAGCTTTGAAATGAACGAAATGGATTAACGGACGAACCGTACGTGCCAATGGGCGCGCTGGCGCTTCAGGAATGACGGGCGTGGCGACGAGCGGGACCAACCACGCCGTGGCGGGCGCGCAGGCAGTCATACGCCGCGCAGGCTCATACGCATGGAGACGGTGCAGGCAACCTCCGCTCTCCCGAGTCATGGCCGAACTCGGCCGCGGGGCTCGGCCCGGCCATGACTCGAAGAGGATTCCGTTACATCCAGACCCATTCGCTCCGGCACCGACAGCCGGCTCGACGGGCGGCCGTGACCTGGTCATTCGGGACACACCCGCCAGATCTCGCGCCTACGGGCCAACGCCTGGCACTGCGGGATTGGCGTCGTGCCGGATTCAGCGAAGCCGGTGCCGCGCCGAACCCCCGCGCTGCAAACCTAACCCGCCAGATCGGCCGCCCAGCGTGTCATCACCGCGCAGCCGGCGGCGAAATCCTCCATGCGCATTGCCTCATGCGGATTATGGCTGCCGTTCTGGTTGCGGACGAACAGCATGCCGGCCGGCACGCCTGCCTGCGCGAAGGCGGCCGCATCGTGCCCGCCGCCGCTCGCCATGACCCGATGCGCCACGCCCAGCCCTTCCGCCGCCCGCACCAGGCCAGCCTGCACCGCCGCATCCATCGGGCTCGGCTGGCTGCCGGTCTCCGCGCCAAGGTCGAACCGCACGCCCCGGCGCGCCTCGATCAGCGCGACCAGCCGGTGCAACTCCGCATACATCGCATCCACGCTGGCCGGCTGCACGCTGCGCACGTCCAACTGGAATCGCGCCTCGCCGGGGATCTTGGTGAAGCCCGCTTCCTCGGTGGTGGCCAGCACGCAGAAGGTGCAGACCAGGCTGTGGCCCTGCGTTTCCAGCGCGGACCAGTGCTCGTCCAGCCGGTGCGCCAGCTCCGCCAGCGCAATCGCCGCGTCGCGCCGAAAGCGCCGGGGCGTCGCGCCGGAGTGGTTGTACTCGCCCAGCACGCGCGCCGCCCGCAACCGGCGGGAGCCGGGAATGCCGGTGACGATGCCCACCGGGATCTCCTGCGCGTCCAGCACCGGTCCCTGCTCGATATGCAGTTCCAGATAGGCCGCGGTGTTGTGCGGTCCCAGTTGCCCCTTGCCGGCGCGCACCGCGTCCGGGTCGAAGCCCAGGTCCCGCATGTGTTCCTCCAGCGTGCGGCCGGTGTCCATGCGGCGCACCGACAGCACCTCGGGTGGCAGGCGCCCCAGCGCGGCGTGGCTGCCGGGATAGGAGGTGGGGAACCAGGAGCCGGCTTCCTCGGCCCGCACCGCCAGCACGGTGATGTCGCGCGCTGGGATAAAGCCGGCGCGGCGCATCCCGCCCACCGTCGCCAGGCCGGCCAGCACGCCGGCGGCGCCGTCATAGTTGCCGCCCTGCCGAACCGAATCCAGGTGGCTGCCCAGCACGATACGCTTCGCCGCGCGGTCGCGGCCGGGCAGGGTCATGTACAGGTTGCCGGCGGCATCGTTGGCGATCTCCAGCCCCAGCGCCTCGGCTTCCGCACGCACCAGAGCGTGCGCGGTCTGCTCCCCGGGGCCGTAGGCTTCGCGCGTGATGCCGACGCCGTCGAAGGTCTGGTCACGCAAGGCAGTGAACAGGCGGGTTGCCAGGTCGGTATCCGGGCCAAGATTGCTGCGCATGTGGGCTCTCCGTGCAGAAGCGGCACGGTGCCGCGCCGCCGCCCCTTTCGCAACCGCCGCTGCCTGGGCCATAAGCGCCGCATAAAGGAGTCCAGGCAATGAAAGCAAAGCTTGTGGTGGCGTTCCTCACCACCGAGGACGTCGTTGCGCGGGCGCGTGACGAATTTGACGCGTGGGTGGTGCAAGGCGACAACGACATGACGGTGCCGGAGGTGGTGGATGCCGCCAAGCGCCACCATGCCGACGCGATTCTGTTCACCAATACGCTGCCATTGTCGGCCGACGCGATTGCCGCCTTGCCGCCGAGCGTGAAAGTCGCTGCCACCAGCAGCGTCGGTTTCGATCATATCGATGTCGCCGCGGCGAAGGCGCGCGGGATGATGGTGACCAACACGCCGGATGTGCTGACCGAATGCACGGCCGACCACGCTTTCATGATGCTGCTGGGCGCCGCGCGGCGCGCCTACGAGTACGACCAGATCATGCGCAAGGGCTGGCGCTACCGCATCGGCCAGGGCGACCTCCTGGGCGTGCGCGTCACCGGCAAGACGCTGGGTATCCTGGGCATGGGCCGCATCGGCCGCGCCGTCGCCCGGCGCGCGCGCGGGTTCGACATGCGGGTGGTGTACCATGCGCGGCGCCGCCTGCCGCCCGATCTGGAGCAGGGTGCGGAATACTTCGAGGACTTCCACGCCATGCTGCCGCACTGCCAGTTCCTGTCGCTGCACGCGCCGGCAACGCCGGCCACCGACCGCATCATCGATGCGCGTGCGCTGTCGCTGATGCCGCGCGGTGCGGTGCTGGTGAATGTATCACGCGGCGGCCTGGTGGATGAGGACGCGCTGCATCAGGCGCTGTCGTCCGGACATTTGTTTGCAGCCGGGCTCGACGTGTTTCGCAGCGAGCCGGACTACGACACGCGCTTTGCCAATCTGTCCAATGTGATCCTGTCGCCGCATGTCGGCAGCGCCACCACCGAGACGCGCAACGCGATGGGTTTTCGCGCGCTGGACAATATCGCCGCGGTGCTGGCGGGGCGGCCGCCGATCGACCCGTTGTGGCACTGACCGGCGGCCGCTGATCCGGTGTGGCGTGTCCCGGCTGGCTCAGCCGGGGGCGGCACCCTGGATGTTGACGCGCAGCATGTACACCGACTGGCTGGCGGCCATGAACAGGAAGTCCCGCTTCGGTCCGGCGAAGCAGAGATTGGCGCAGACCTCCGGCAGGCGGATGCGGCCGATCAGCTTGCCCGACGGATTCCACACCGTGACGCCGGAATAGCCCAGCGGTGCATTGGAACTGATCCACAGATTGCCGGCACGGTCGGCGCGCATGCCATCAGGGCCGCAATGCACGCCGTCCACCATGCAGTCGGTGAACAGCCGCTTGGGGCCCAGCTTGTTTCCCTTCACGTCGAACGCCCACACGACGCCCTTGCCGGCAGACGTCTGGCCAGGGCCGGGGCCGGTGCTGATAACGTAGAGCGTCTTGTAGTCGTGTGAGAAGCACAGGCCGTTCGGGTTCGGCACGTCGTCGCCGGCGACAACCACCTCGAGATGGCCGCTGGGATCCCAGCGATAGGTGTTGGTCGGCAGGACCTGTCGCACGCCGCCGATCAGCCCGACGCCGAGGTCACCCAGATGCGGATTGTACAGCCCGTCCGGATTGGCCCGGCCGCCCTTCTCGTCCATGTGCCCTTCGCTGAGCAGCGCGCCATAGGGCGGGTCGGTGAACCACACGCTGCCGTCCGGGTGCGGCACCAGATCGTTCGGCGAGTTGAGCGGCTTGCCCTGATACGCGTTGGCCAGCACCGTCATCGAGCCGTCCGGCTCCCACCGCACCACGCGGCGGAAGAAGTCCTGGGTGGAGAGCTGGCGTCCCTGGAAGTCGAAGGAATTTCCATTGCTGTTGTAGGACGGCTTGCGATACGCCGTGACCCGGCCGCTTTCCCAGATGTAGCGGTATTGCGTGTTGCCCTTGACGTCGCTGAACACGACGTAGCGGCCTTCGCCGGACCAGGCCGGTCCCTCGGCCCACTGGAAGCCGGTGGCCAGGCGATGGATCGCGGTGAGGCCCACCAGGTACTGATTGAAGCTCTTGTCGAGCACCAGGACGTCGGGATCCGGGTAGATGGCGGGCGGCGCTTTGCGTCCCCACTGGCGGGGTGGATTGGTGATGACGCTGGGTGGTGAGCCAAGCTCGGCCTTTGGGTGCTGGCCGAAGGCGACAGCCGGGATCAGTGCGCCGCCGCCCACGATCGCTGCCCGGCGCGATATATTGCTGGACATCAATATTCCCTCCCCCAATTTACTTCGTGGGAGTGGTGTTTGTTATGGCTCGGATTGTCAACGGGGATGCGGGCGCTTCACCGGATCGTGTGTAGCTGCAGGCATTTGGTAACAGCGAAGTCTGTTGTTAGAATTGCGTTAATGTTCAGCCGGCATCCGTGTTGATCTGCCGCTGTACGTCAACGGATGACTGCTGGAAAATTGGAAGATCAGATCTCGCGAAATCACGAGACTGGCTTGCCGGAAAACTATGTTGCCGGACGAAGGAGGCGAATTCCGCGCCAGGGATGATGAACCGGCGCGTTGCGGACGGTGGTTGCATCGTCGCCCAGCCGTTTCATCGCATTGGGCGCGCTTCATCGCATTGGGCAACGGATCCTGCCAGGGCTGTGGCCGCAGGAGGCGACTGATGATGCGTCCGACCACCGCCGACCATGCCGAGGTACCCCGTGTCGATGCAGGCGACACCAGCCGCGATCGTCCGGTGCAGGCTTGTGGAAAATGATCAGGCGCCCCCGGCCACGACGGTTGATCAGCCGCAGGCCCGGCAGAGGTCGCCGACATCCGCGAGTGCCTCGATTCGCCAGCTCTGCGCCGCCAGGTCGCGGCTGCGCTCCGGCCCGACCACCGGCTCCGCCTGGTCGATGAACTTGCGCTCGAGATCGGCGTCGCTCATCGGCCGTGACGCGGACCCGATACAGTGTTCCACCTGGCAGGCATGCCGGGTGCCGTCGTCCAGCACCACCGTTACCACGGCCGCATCGGCCGCGACCGACGGGTCCAGGGTCGCCTCCACCTTGTCCTGGAACGCCATCAGCGCCGGGTCACGCACCGCGGTGTTCGTGTCCATGTCCTGCACCCGGGCCGTGCCGCGGATGAACGCCACCGCGGTCCAGTGATGCAGGCTGACATGCGCCTGCATCTCGTCCTGGGGATGCGGCCGGTTGCACAAGGCCATCGCGCCCGGCGATGCCTGGATCGCCACGCGGGCAATCCGGGCCGGATCGATTCCGTGTGCGCGGCGCAGGTCCAGGCACGCATCGATGATCGGGTGGATCACGATGCCGCACGGGTAGGGCTTGTAGGTGTTGCGCAGCAGCTCGAACCGCTCGCCCAGCCCGCCCACCAGCGCATCCAGATCCGGCTGCTCGGCGAACACGCTGAGATAGCCGTAGCGTCCCTCCAGCGGCGCAGCCGAACTGGTGAAGCCCTGCTCGGCCAGCAGGGCTGCGCGCAGGCCGGTCTGTGCCGCCTGGGCGGGCATCAGCGCCGTACTCATGGTGCCGTGCATGGCACGGAACCCGGCGGCTTGCGACAGGGCGATGCCGATCGCACTGCGCAGCCGGCCGGCATCCAGTCCCAGCAGCCTGCCCGCCGCAACCGCCGCACCGATACCGCCGGAGATCCCGGTGCCGGACCAGGCAATGCTGCCCCTGGCCGGCGGAACCGAGACCGCCTTGCACAGCCGGCACTCCATCTCCACGCCCAGCGCGAAGGCCGCCAGAAAATCCACCCCGGCGGTCGGCCGTCGTTCGGCCAGGGCCAGGATGGCGGCGGCAACCGGGCCGCCCGGGTGAACCACCGCCTGTTCGTGCGTGTCGTCGAAACTGTAGATGCTGGACGCCAGGCAGTTGATCAGCGTGGCGTGCAGCGCGTCCGATCGGCGGCCGCGGCCGAACAGCGTGGCGTGCGGCGGACCGGCGAAGGGCGACAGGGCATTGTCGGTCAACGTCACGGCTTCATGCCGGGCACCGCCCAGGATGCAGCCGATGATGTTGAACAGGGAGCGGCGCGCTTCGCGGCGCACCGTATCGGGCAGGTGCTGCGGGTGTGTGCTCTGCACGTAGTCCACGATGCGGCCGGTGATGTCGTCCATGTCCCGCCTCCTGTTACAGCGCCCGCGTGGCGCCGCCGTCGATGTCGATGACACTGCCCTGGATGAAATCCGCCCTGCCGGATGCGAGGAATGCCGTCAGCGTACCGATTTCCTCCGGCCGGCCGACGCGCTTGGTGCCATGCGTCGCCAGCCGGTAGGCGATCGCCTGGTCGCGGTCCAGCGCGCGTTCCTGCATCGTGCGCGCAATGGTGCGTTTGAAACGATCCGTCTCGATCAGGCCGGGATTGATGGCGTTCACGCGGACGCCGTGCTCGATGCCGATATCCGCCATCGCCTTGGTGAAGTTCAGCAGCGCGACATTCACCGACCCGCCGATGGTGAATTCGGCCGATCCCGAACGGGCGCCGACGCCGACGATATTGATCACGCAGCCCTGCGCCGCCCGCAGATGGGGCCAGGCCGCGCGCGTCATCCGTACGTAGCCGTGGAACTTGAGCGCGAATCCGTCCTGCCAGTCTTCCTCGGTCAGCGTGAAGAAGTCCGCGCGCTTCGTGGCGCCGGCGTTGTTCACCAGGATATCCAGCCGGCCGAACGCCGCGATGGCGGCATCCACCGCGGCGGCGGCTGCGTCCGGCCGGCGCAGATCCGCACTGTGGATGGCGGTGCGTACCCCGGGTTGGTTCGTCAGGCCGGCCCCGACCGCCTCCAGCCTCGCCTGGTCGCGTGCCACGAGGCAGACATGCACACCTTCCCGCGCCAACTCTGCCGCGATCGCTGCACCGATGCCGCGACTGGCACCGGTGACCAGCGCCACCTTGCCGCCGAGACCAAGTTCCATGGCCGCGCCTCCCCCGCTTGCCGGGGATGATGCCGGGTGGGGAAGGGATCGGCAAACCGTGGTGCCGGCGTCGGTCCGGAAACGGCCGGTTGGGGACGGGGCACGCGCGACGCCGTGACTGCGTGACGCTCATGCTCTTTCACTACGGAGCAGGAAGGCGTGCCACTTGGGCCATCGCGTGCATGTCGCCGGCCCGGGCGGCGTGGCGTTCGACCGTCGGCCGGCCGTTCACCGTCCCGAAAGGCCGGCTCTCCACAACGCTTCGCGATCAGCGCGACCGCGGCAGCATCGCCGCCGTTACGCTGTCCAGCCGCGTGACGCCGTCCAGTTCACGCAGTGTCATCAGCAGTCGCCGCGCGGTGTCGGCCGGCAGCGCGCGCCCGGCGCAGTCGAGGAACTTCGCCTCCAGCAACGGCTCCGGCAACGGATGCTCCGGGCCGCGGCCGAGCGGGCGGTCCACGCTTCGGGTCAGTTCGCGGCCCTCGGTGAGGGTGATACGGAGTTCCGCACCGAAATGTTCGGTCGTGTCCATGCGCATCCGCGGATGCGGTGCCGCGTGGATGCGGGGCAACAGGTGCTGCACGTCCGGGTCGCGAAAGGCCTCTCCCTCGAAATGTTCGATCGCCACGCGACGATGCAGCAATGCGCGCGCCAGGCAGTATTGCACGCTGAACTTGGCATCCAGCGCACTCTGCGGATCCGGGCGGTTGGTGTGTGCCAGGCGCCGCGGATGCGTCCACGAGTCCACACGCTCCACCTGCTCCGGACGGATGTCGTGTTCGCGCACCAGCATCAGCATGGCGTCGATTGCCGGATGCGTGCTGCCGCAGCAGGGGTACTGCTTGATTGCAACGCCGGGCCGGATGATGTCCCACGGCGCGCCCCAGTCGCGCAGGATGGCATCGGCATCGAAGTTGCCGGCGCCGTTGAACACCTGCAGGAAGCCCTGTTTGTGCTCCATCGCGCCGGGATTGGCGGTGAACCCCTCGGACGCCAGCAGCGCCGCGAGCAGGCCGTTGCGCGAACAGTGGCCCACATGCAGCGGCTTGGTCATGGTGCCGAAATTCGCCTTCAGCCCGGAGGCGAAGGTGGCCGCCAGGCCCAGCGCACGCGCCGTCCGGTCCGGCGCCAGGCCGAGCAGATGCGCGCAGGCGGCGGCCGAACCGAACACGCCGAGCGTGGCGGTGGGGTGCCAGCCTTTTTCGTAGTGGTGGAAGTTCACGCCGCGGGCGATGCGGGTCTCGGTTTCCCATCCCGCCACATACGCCGCCAGGAACGCCCGCCCGTCCACGTGGCGCAGTTCCCCCAGCGCGAACAGCGCCGGCAGGATCGGCGCCGAGGGGTGGCCGCCCAATGTGTTGCTGCAATCGTCGAAGTCGAGCGCATGTGACGCGGTGCCGTTGATCAGCGCGGCATCCAATGGCGCGGCGCAACGGTCGGTGCCGAAGACCAGGCAGGCGCCGGTGGGTGCACCGCCGGTGGTGACGCGTTCCACGATGCGGGCACACGGTTCCGCCGAGCCCGCGAGGGTGCAGCCGACCGTGTCGAGAATGGCCAGTTTCGCCCAGTGCACGGCGTCCGGGGGAAGCGCCCCGTACTGCACGCTGGCGATCCTGTCGGCGAGTGTCTCGGCGATGCTCATGATCCGTTCTCCTCCCGGCATCACGACGTCCTGCTGCCGGCATCACTATAGGCGCGGCATGGCGCGATGCGCGATGCGGCCCGCCTTGCCGCCTGGCGTCCGCGCGCGCCGATGCGTGTTCGCACTGACCGCATTCCGCCACCAAGGGGCGGGCTGCGTGCAACCACCGCCGGCTGTCGGGTCGTCTTCCGTGCCGGCTGCTCCTTGGGCTATCCACCGCCGCCCGATGGAAAGGAGAGTGCAGCGTGAGTGAATCGATGGAGCGGGCGCACCAGATCCAGGGCGGCAATCACGCGCACAGCGATGCCGCCGCACGCTGGGTCGCGGTGCTGATCGCCCTTCTGACAGCCGTGTTGGCGGTGGCGCAGATGGGGGAGAAGTCGTCGCAGAACGCCTACCTGTCGCACCATATCGCCGTGTCGGACGATTGGGCCTTCTACCAGGCGAAGAAGCTGCGCTCCGTGCTGCGGGAAACCGAGGCGACCGTGCTGGAGAGCCTGCCGAACGCGGACAGTCCCGCCATCCAGTCACGGATCAAGGCCGCGCACGCCTATGCGGCCCAGGCGCAGAACGGTTCCGGCGGGGAGAGCGCCCGACAACTGGCCGAGAAGGCGCGCGTGGAGGAACACGCGCGGGATGTGGCATTCCACCGCTATCATGCGTTGGAACTGGTGGTGGGTGCGCTGGAGATCGCGATCGTGCTGGCATCCGTTTCGGTCGTGACCCGGGTCAGTGCGATGGCTTTCGGCAGCGGGGTGATCGGGCTTGCGGCTGCGGTGGGCGGCCTGGCCGTGGTGATGCACCTGTTGTGAGGTCCCGCCGCGGGGCGGCGCGGCTGGCTTTTCCGCCGACCCGTTGCGTGGCTTGGCCGCGATTGGTGGGGGGTGTTCGGCTTAATCGCCGCATGCCACCGCTCCGTCCCAGTGGCAGGAAGGCCGTTCGCCTTTGCGGTCCCTGGAGCAAGCTGCGGCGCCCTGGTCCTTGGGTCTCCGCACGGGCGAGGCTGGCTGGTGCCGACGCTCGGATTTGAACCGAGGGCCTACTGATTACGAATCAGTTGCTCTACCCCTGAGCTACGTCGGCGACCGTCACGCGACCGGCCATATACGCCGCCCGGCCCGCCCCGGCAACCACCTGCCGCGGCGGAAATCGGCCCCGCGCGCTTGACCGCGCGCGCTTACCCCGCCATAACCCGCGCCTTCCGATCGGATCGAGGGTTTTCTGCAATGTCTCGCCGCTGCCAGATCACGGGCAAGGGCGTGCTGACCGGGAACAACGTCAGCCACGCCAATAACAAGACCCGTCGCCGTTTCCTGCCCAACCTGCAGGAGACATCACTGCTGTCAGACGTCCTGGGCACCGGGGTGCGCATGCGCCTGACCACCCGTGCCATCCGCACCATCGAGCACAATGGCGGCATCGACGCCTACCTGCTCGGCACGCCGGACGCCAAGCTGACCACCGATGCCAAGGTGCTGAAGCGCCGCATCGAGCGCGCCCGCACCAAGCGCGAAGCCGCCGCAGCCGCCTGATCCGGCGGCCGGCGGCGGCACCACGCTCCACGAAGCGAAGGGGCCGCATCACGCGAAGGGGAGGTCACGCATGAACGCAGAGGAACTGCGCGCGCTGCAGGCGCCGCTGAAGCAGCGCTATCGCGACACGCCCGACGCCGCCCGCACTCAGGCCCGGGCCGAAGCCCGGCTGGACCCGGCCGACGTCGCCTGCACCGTGCCATCCTGGCATGGGGAGACCAGCGCCGGCCTGCATCCCGCCACCGGCGGGTCCGGCGCCCTCGCGTGTTCGGCGGACATGCTGCTGGAAGCCCTGGTCGCCTGCGCCGGCGTAACCCTGCGCGCCGTCGCCACCGCCATGGGCGTGACCATCCGCGGCGGCCGGGTGATCGCCGAGGGCACCTGGGATGCCCGCGGCACCCTGGGAATCGACCGCAGCGCCCCGGTGGGCCTGACCGACATCACGGTGCGGTTCGAGGTGGACAGCGACGCCGACCCCGCGAAGCTGGACCGCATGATCCAGACCACCGAGCGCTACTGCGTCATCCTGCAGACACTGAAGAACCCGCCCCGCATCGCCATCGGCTGACACCGACAGCCACAACTCGCCTCCGGGTTATCGTGCCGGCTCTCACACAGATAGCCAGGCGTCGCCTCCGGGTTATCGTGCCGGCTCTCACACAGATAGCCAGGCGTCGCCTCCGGGTTGCCGCGCTGCCCCTCGCACCGACGGCCGCGCGTCGCCCCCGGGGGTTGCAACGCCAGCCCCCACCTGGGCGGCCACGTGCCTCCTTCCGGGTTGCCGCGCCGACCCGCGCACGGACGGCCACGCACGGCCCCTGGGTTGCCACGCCGCCCCTCACCTGGACGGCCACGCACTACCTCCGGGTTGCCGCACCGGCTCGCTCATGGAATCGTCTCCCTCCGCCCGTGGCCGCCGGCCCGGGCCAATACCCGGCGCAGACCCGCCGGCAGACGGAGGGGCGACACCATGATCGAGCAGACCCTGGACATCACCACCGGCGACGGGGCGATGGAGACCTTCATCTGCCATCCCGAGCGCGGCGGTCCGCATCCGGCGGTCTTCCTGCTGATGGACGCGCCCGGCATCCGTGAGGAACTGCGCGACATGGCCCGCCGCCTGGGCACGGTCGGCTACTACGTGATGCTGCCCAACCTGTACTACCGCGCCGGCCGCGACACGAAATACGGACCCGACGTGCTGGAACACGGCAGCGCCGAACACCAGCGGATGCGCGCGGTGCGCACGAAAATGACGATCCCGCCGGTGATGGACGATATCGCCGCCATGTTGCGCCATGTGGACGGCCAGGCCGCCGCGAAGCCCGGCCCGGTGGGCGCGCATGGCTACTGCATGAGCGGCCCCTACGCCCTGGCCGCCGCCGCCCGCTATCCGGACCGCGTGGCCGCCGCCGCATCGTTCTACGGCACCTGGCTGGTCAGCGACGCCGCGGAAAGCCCGCACCAGACCCTCGGCAAGGCGAAGGGCGAGCTGTACATCGCCTGCGCCGAACACGACGAGCTGGCGCCGCTGCCGATGGTGGAGGAGCTGCGCGGCCTGTTCCAGCGCTCCGGCAATCCGGGCGAACTGGAACTCTACCCCGCGCGTGCATCACGGTTTCGCCTTCCCGCAGCGCTGGTGCTACGACAAGCCGGCCGCGGAACGACACTGGGAACGCCTGATCGCCCTCTACCGTCGCCGCCTGGGCTGACCCACGACACGCCCCCCTCCCCTTGCCGCCCTGGGCCGCGAACGCGGACCAGCGGCGGGGAGAGGACGACACGCCCCGCCGACCCCACGAACGATCACCACCCGCCTGCCCCGGCACCAATCACCCAAAACACCAGCGGGAGGAACCAGAATGCATCCGCACCCACCCGAAACCCCGCACCGCTCATGAGCCGCCGCATCACCGTCTCCGGCGTGGAGCTGGAGGTCGAATCGCACGGCGCCGGGCGCCCGCTGCTGTTCCTGCACCCCGGCGAGGGCCTGTGGCCCCGCCGCCCCTGGCTGGACGCGCTTTCCGCGCAGTTCCGCGTGATCGCCCCGCACCATCCGGGCTTCGGCAACTCCGCCCTGCCCGACTGGTTCGGCAGCGTGGACGACCTGGCCTATCTCTACCTGGACCTGGCACGCGAGCTGAACCTGCAGGACGCGGTGCTGGTCGGGGCCTGTTTCGGCGGCTGGGTGGCAGCGGAACTCGCGGTGCGCAGCACGCAGCGCTTCGGCTGCGTGGTGCTGGCCGACCCATTGGGCATCAAGGCCGGCGGCGTCACCGACCGCGACATCGCCGACATGCACGCCATGACCCAGGAAGACTACATGCGCGCGGCCTGGGCCGATCCGGCGCGCGGCGCGGTGGACTACACCCAACTGACGGAAGACCAGCTCGCCGCCATCGTGCGCGGCCGGGAAGCCTTCGCCCTGTTCGGCTGGAAGCCCTACATGCACAACCCGCGGCTGAAACGCTGGCTGCACCGCATCGACCGGCCGACGCTGCTGCTGTGGGGCGAGCAGGACCGCATCGTCACCCCGGCCTACGGCGAGGCCTGGTGCGCGGAAATCCCCGGCGCCCGGATGCAGTTCATCCGCGACGCCGGCCACTTCCCGCACTGGGAGCAGCCGGCCGCCTTCGCCGAACACGTCGCCGCCTTCGCGCAACAGCACTGACGGACAGGAAGCAGATGCGCTGCTGGTATTTCTCTGAAATGGCCTATCCCCCGGCATGGGAGGAAGGCCTGAAGCGCGGCACGCTGCGCGTGGTGCTGCCGAACGAAAACGTCGATCCACAGGTCGCCCACAAACTGCTGCACCGCTACCTGGACGAGTTCGCCCTGTGCGACGAGGTCGGGCTCGATATCATGGTGAACGAGCACCACAGCACCGCCACCTGCATGACGGTGTCGGTGCCGATGGCGCTGGCGGTGATTGCGCGCGAAACCAAACGCGCCCGCCTGCTGACCCTGGGCAACCCGATCGCCAACCGCCCCGATCCGGTGCGCGTGGCCGAGGAAATGGCCTGGCTGGACTGCCTGTCCGGCGGCCGGCTGGAGATGGGCCTGGTGAAAGGCGCCCCGTATGAGATCGCGCCCGCCAACTCCAACCCCGCGCGGCTGATGCGTCGCTACTGGGAAGCGCACGACCTGATCCTGAAGGCACTGTCCACCACGGACGGGCCGTTCAACTGGGAAGGCGAGTATTTCCACTACCGCAACGTCAACATCTGGCCGCGCCCGGTCCAGCAGCCCACGCCGCCGGTGTGGATGACCGGCATGAGCGTGGACAGCGGCCGCCTGGCCGCCGAACGCCGGCACGTGATCGGCACACTGCTGTCGGCGGGAACCGCGAAGCCGATGTACGACAAATACCGCGAGGTCGCTCGGCAGAATGGCTGGGAAGCCGGGCCGGACCGTTTCGCCTATGCCGCGGTGGTGGGCGTCGGCAGCACGCGGGAGGAAGGGCTGCGCCGCGCCGACCAGATCGCCGACTACGTGCGCACCGCCCCGGTGGTGGCGGAACCGTTCACCAATCCGCCGGGCTACAACTCGGTGGCGGCGAACGTGGCGATCCTGAAGGCGGGCTCGCGCGCACATCGCATCGTCAAGGACCGCCAGGGCAACATGATCGACCACCGCAAGGCGACGGTGCAGCAGTTCATGGACACCGACACGGTGTTCGCCGGCACGCCGGACGACGTGTTCGCGCAGGTGAAGGATTTCAGCGCGCGCATGGGCGGGGTCGGGCATCTGCTGTTCTTCGGCCAGGGCGGCTATCTGAACCACCAGGACGCGATGGAGAACATCCGCCTGTTCGGGCAGGAAGTCGCACCGCGGCTGAAGGAGCTGAACTGACACACGCCGCGCCGCGTTCGACCGGCGGTCGTTGGCAGGCCGTGCGGCGTGTCGGCGGCCGAGGGGCCGATGTGCGTTGAACCTGGCACCTGACCTGGAACATTTGCACGACGGCACCAGCCCTTCACGTCACGGCCTGGCACGTTCCTGTCATCGACACCGGAACCATCGGGTCGCGATGCAAGGGGACCCGCCTGGTCGGAGATGGATGGGCGGGCCCAGCCCCGCCGTGACCCGGGAAAGGCAGGGCACGCCGAAGCTCGAATTCCGGCTCGCCAGATGAACCGGATAAACTATATTCGGCCATCAGGTTCGAGAGGTTTCTGATGCGGTTCATCAGCCGGTGGCGTCGTGCTCCTCAAGAGGTTGAGGTTGCCGATGCAAGTCGGAAGATCACGTCTTTCACCGCCCACAACATACGGCTCGATGACGGGACGGAAACATACCCGCAGGCCCCGTACGGCCTGATGAACCAGAACGGCATCTTTCTGGCCGTGGAACGGATGCTGCGCCTGATCTACCAGGACGATCTGGCCGGCAAGAGCATCGTCGATGTGGGATGTCTCGAAGGGGGATACGCCACTGAGTTTGCGCGCCTGGGGATGGTCGCCACCGGCATCGAGGTGCGTGACTCCAACTACCAGAACTGCCTTCTGGTCAAACGCGGCACCAACCTGCCGAACCTTCATTTCGTGCGGGATGATGCAAAGAGCATCGGCCGGCACGGGCCGTTCGATGCCGTGTTCGTCTGTGGCCTGCTGTATCACCTGGACCAACCGAGGAAGTTCCTGGCGGATGCGGCCCGCGTCTGCAAGCGCGCGATCTTTCTCGAAACCCATGTCGCGACGGATCCGGCGGGTCCGGCGGTGGAAACCTACAGGCTGTCGGGCATCGAAGTGAACGAAGGCCTGAAAGGCCGGTGGTTCCCCGAGCACGAGGCGCTTCCGGAGGACGAACTCGACAAGATGAAATGGGCCTCGTGGTCGAATGAAAGATCATTCTGGATTCAGAAAGAATACCTGCTTCAGCTACTGAAGGATCTGGGCTTCGATATGGTCCTGGAGCAATTCGATTGTGAACCCGATATCGCTGAACAGCATACCACCGGCTGGCGTAGGAAGACGGATCGCGTCTTGCTTGTGGGCATCAAGTCAGCAGGGTAGCGCGTCATCCGCTCGGCCTGCGGCCCCGCCCGCACAGGGGCTGGTGATTCGCCGCCAGTCGAGCGATCGCACGGACGAAGCGCGTCACGTCGTGCGGACGAAGCGCGTCACGTCGTGGCGGGCCCGCAGGTTGGGCCGAAGGCGCCCAAGCACAGACCCCGGCGCGCCACCGCGGCTTTACCGCACGCACCAAAGCAGAGTCCTGAACCCCCGGCCGGCGCCGGCCATGACCATGCAGGCACCGCATCGGGCGCCATCCGTCGGCGTCGGAACACTAATGCGGCGTCCACTCGGCCGTGACCGTGGGCGTCGTCTCACCCAGGCGCGCGCGATAGATCACCACGTTCTCCAGCACCCGCTGCACGTAGTTGCGCGTCTGGCCGGACGGAATCTGCTCCATCCAGTCCAGCATGCTCACCGCCCCGGTGCGCGGGTCGCCGTTGGCCTCCAGCCACTGATCCACACGGTGCGGCCCGGCGTTGTAGGCCGCCACCGCCAGCGGCAAAGATCCGCCGAAACGCGCCAGCATCTGCTGCAGGTAGTTGGTGCCCAGTTGCATGTTCTTCTCGGGATCGCTGGTCAGCGAGACCAGCGACACATGCACGCCCAGCTTGCCGGCGACCTCCTCGGCGGTAGGCGGCATCAGTTGCATCAGGCCGCGCGCGCCGGACGGGCTGACCGCGGCGATGTCGAAGCTGCTTTCCTGACGCATGATCCCCAGCGCCACCGCGGGATCCAGCCCGTTGGTGGGCGGGTCGAACGGTGTCGGCCAGCCGGCCCGCGGCAGCATGATGCCGTGAAACCCCATGCGGCGGCCGATGAACACCGCCACGTCCGGCAGCCCCAGCTTCAGCGCGAACTGCGCGGTCAGCGCGCGTTCCGCCGAACCGGGGGCCAGTTCGTCCATCCGCAGCAGAAACGGACGGGCGCGACGCGGAACACCCCAGGCCACCAGCCAGGCCGCCGCGCGCACCACCTCATGGCCGGTGAAGCGCAGCGCGACGGTGTGGTTCCAGGCAGGATCGCGCAGCGCATCGATGCGCCGGGCCAGTGCATCCGGGGTCTCGCCCAGAGCCAGGGAAGCGAGCTGGCCGTAGAACGTGGTCGGCCATGCCGCGGATTTCCGGTAATACGGCGTCGGATCCTTGCCCGCAGCGGCGGCCGCGCGCCCCAGCCGGTACTCGGCGCGCCCCTGCGTGATCGCCGCATGGGAATCGGCCAGCGCCTGGAAATGCCGGGTCGCCGCCGCCGGGTCGTGCAACTTCCGCAGGGCGATGAAGCCGGCGAAGAACGCGGCCTCCGCGGCCGAGGCGGAGTCGTGCTGCTGGTTCGCCCGGACCAGGTCGTAGGCCTTCCGGCTCTCGCCGGCCGCCAGCAGCTTGCGCGCCAGAATATTGCGCTCGATCCAGAAGGTCCGCAGATGACGGGGCGCCGCCGCCTCGGCCGCCGCGCCCGCCTGGTGCCAGAGCGTCAGGGCATCGTCCAGGCGGTCTTCATGCCGCAGGTAACGCGCCTGCTCCAGCATCAGCCCCGGTTCGTCGCGCAGATCGGCCGGGACCGCCGCCAGCAGCGCCTCGGCATGCCGGTCCCCATGACGGAACGCGAGCTGGGCCTCGGCCGCCTTGCGGTGCTGCGGATCGAGCCGCGCGACCTGACGGGAAGCGGCGGCGGAGTCGTGCCAGGCGAGGTGCTGGAACCGCGCCCACTGGTCGGCCGGGGTGGGAACGCTGGCCCAGTCACGCAGGAAGTCGGCTTCGGCCGTCCGGTCCGTCACCCCGGTGATCCAGGCGCGCCGGGCATCGTCCTCGGCCTGCTGGACCTGGCCGGACGCTTTCAGCGCCGCAGCGCAACGCAGCAGCGTCGGCGCCTCGGTCGGATGCGCCGCGCCGCATTGCTGCACCACGTCCTGGTCGTCCGGGTCGGCGGCGATCGCCTGCTGCCAGCGCCGCTTCAGCACGCCCTGATCGGGCCAGTCCGGGTTGGCCTTCAGGAACGCCGCGATCTCGGCCGGGGTGGCCGAGTCGGGTGCCAGCAGCCGGTAGAACAGCACCAGCTTCGCAGCCACGGGGTCGGCATAGCGCGCCGCCAGCTCCTGTGCCTCCGGCCAGTGGTCGGCCTTGACGTCCGGCATCGGATTGTTGGGGTCCTGCGCCCGCGCGGGCATGGCGCCCGCGAGCAGGCCCAGGAGGATGACCGCCGTGCGAATCGTGCCCCGCATGCCGCCTTCATAGCGCGTTTCCGACCGCCGGCGCAGCAGGGATTGCGTGGCCCGCCAGGCGTGACTTGCCGAAACGCCGCCCAGACGGCATCAAACCGGGCATGAACGATGCGGCCGTCCCCAAAATCCGTCTGCGCAACCTGCGCAAGAGCTTCGGCAACAAGGTGGTGCTGGACGGCATCGACCTGGACGTGATGCCGCGCACCTCCATGGTGGTGATCGGCGGTTCCGGCACCGGCAAGTCGGTGCTGCTGAAATGCATGCTGGGCCTGATCACACCGGATGACGGCATCATCGAGATCGACGGCCAGAATATTTTGCAATTGGCGCGGGCGGAGCGGGAGGCGGTGTACGCGCGGATCGGGATGCTGTTCCAGAACGGGGCGCTGTTCGACAGCCTTCCGGTGTGGGAGAACGTCACCTTCGGCCTGCTGGCGCTGCGCCGGATCAAGCGGCGCGAGGCTCGGCACCGCGCGGCGGAGTTCCTCGCCCAGGTCGGGCTGGCGCCCAGCGTGGGCGATCTGCGGCCGGCCGAACTGTCCGGCGGCATGCAGAAGCGCGTGGCGTTGGCGCGGGCCATCGCGGCGCAGCCCGACATCATGTTCTTCGACGAGCCGACCACCGGGCTGGATCCGATCATGGGGGCGGTGATCGACGGGTTGATCGTGGACCTGGTGAAGCGGCTGGGCAGCACATCGGTGGCGATCACCCACGACATGGCCAGCGCGCGCCGCATCGGCGACCACGCCGCGATGCTGCACGGTGGCCGCATCGTCTGGAGCGGCCCGGCCGCCGACCTGATGGACACCGGCAACCCGGTGGTGGACCAGTTCACCCACGGCCGGCGCGAAGGGCCGATCGAGATGGAGTTGCGGCGGTAGGGTTCCGGTGCCGACGGATGGAGGCCGGTGCGGAGCCTGCGTCGTCATGGCCGGCCCACGGGTCGCGCGGAAGGCGCGCCTGAGGACAGGCCCCCCGGCGTGCCATGCACGACTCTTCAATCCTTCGTACGTGCGGCTCTTCTATCCTTCGTACGTGCGGCGAAATCGAACAGGAAGACGCCTCACAGCGCCCCCCCTCACACCACCTTGCATGCGGATCTCTCACCACGGCGGTTTCCGCCAGGATCCAGCGCGGACGTCGGTGGTCGGTCCGCGCCGACCACCGACGGTGGTGTGGGCAATGACGCAACACTGTCCGATGCAGACCGGGCCACCGATGTCCGATGCAGACCTGTGGCCAACCGATCAGGCCGTCGCGTGCGGTGACGCTGGGGGCAATGCGAAGGCAGGCGCCGCCAACCGCAAGTGTCGGCTGCAGACGTGTGGGCCGTCGCCCGCAGACCCACAGGCGCTGCCGGTCGCTGTCAGTGCAGCCGCATATAGGCACCCGGATGGCGGTAGCGCGGCGGCTGCACCAGCTTCGCCGAACTCACCTGCACCGAGTGCAGCTTGCCCTCGATCTTCTCCCGCCAGAAATCCAGGAACTTGTTCAACTGCGGGAACTCCGGCGCCATGTCGTAGTCCTGCCAGACAAAGGTCTGCAGCAGCGCCGGGTGGTCCGGCAGGTGGTAGTATATCTTTGCCGTGGTCAGCCGGTAATCCTTGATCTGCAGTGCGAGGCTCATCCTCTCTGGTCTCCCTGCGAAAGGCCCGCCTGGTCCACTCGCTTTCATGCGGCGGGCCACCCTGTACGGTAACAGCATGACACGGGCACCGGCCGCGTGCGCAAGGGAAAATGAAGTCATTCCAAGAGTTTAGCACTCATTTCGGTAGATTGCTGCCGGACGCTTGACTTCGCGCGGGCGTGAGCCTAGATCGCTGGCACTCCCCGCCGGGGAGTGCTAACAATCGCGCCAGCGGCGCCTCCGAAGAGGGCCGCGGTGGATGTTGGCTGGGCCAAGTCCATTCAACTGAGTTTACTCAGGAGCGATACGAATGAATTTCCGTCCCCTGCACGACCGGGTCGTGGTCCGCCGGCTGGAAGCCGAGGAAAAGACCGCGGGCGGCATCATCATTCCCGATACCGCCCAGGAAAAGCCGATGGAAGGCGAAGTCGTGGCCGTCGGCCCCGGCGCGCGTGACGAGCAGGGCAAGCTCGTGGCGCTCGACGTGAAGGCGGGCGACCGCATCCTGTTCGGCAAGTGGTCGGGCACCGAGGTGAAGATCAGCGGTGAGGAACTCCTGATCATGAAGGAGTCCGACATCATGGGCATCATCGAAGGCAGCGCGGCCAAGAAGAAGGCCGCCTGAGGCGTTCTGCACTCCGCAACCCATATGACTGCATAGAAACGAGGAATAAGAACCATGGCTGCGAAGGACGTTCGCTTCGCCGGTGACGCACGCGCACGCATGCTGCGCGGCGTCGATATCCTGGCCGACGCGGTTAAGGTGACGCTGGGCCCGAAGGGCCGCAACGTGGTGCTGGACAAGAGCTTCGGCGCCCCGCGGATCACCAAGGACGGCGTGACCGTCGCCAAGGAAATCGAACTGGCCGACAAGTTCGAGAACATGGGCGCGCAGATGGTGCGCGAGGTCGCCAGCAAGACCAACGACGTCGCCGGCGACGGCACCACCACCGCCACCGTGCTGGCCCAGTCCATCGTCCGCGAGGGCGCCAAGGCCGTGGCCGCCGGCATGAACCCGATGGACCTGAAGCGCGGCGTTGACCGTGCGGTGGCCGCCGTCGTGGAAGAGCTGAAGAAGCGCACCAAGAAGATCACCACCCCGGGCGAGACTGCGCAGGTCGGCACCATCTCCGCCAACGGCGAGGCCGAGATCGGCCACATGATCTCCGAGGCGATGCAGAAGGTCGGCAACGAGGGCGTGATCACGGTCGAGGAAGCCAAGGGCATCGAGACCGAGCTCGACGTCGTCGAGGGCATGCAGTTCGACCGCGGCTACGTTTCTCCGTACTTCATCACCAATGCGGAGAAGATGATCGCCGAGATGGATCAGCCCTACATCCTGATCCACGAGAAGAAGCTCAGCGGCCTGCAGCCGATGCTGCCGCTGCTGGAGAGCGTTGTGCAGTCCGGCCGTCCGCTGGTGATCATCGCCGAGGACGTGGAAGGCGAGGCGCTGGCCACCCTGGTGGTGAACAAGCTGCGCGGCGGCCTGAAGGTCGCGGCGGTGAAGGCGCCGGGCTTCGGTGATCGCCGCAAGGCGATGCTGGAGGATATCGCCATCCTGACCGGCGGCCAGGTGATCAGCGACGACCTGGGCATCAAGCTCGAGAACGTCACGCTGAACATGCTGGGCCAGGCCAAGAAGATCATCATCGAGAAGGAAAACTCGACGATCGTCGAGGGCGCCGGCAAGAAGGATGACATCAAGGGCCGCTGCAACCAGATCCGCGCGCAGGTCGAGGAGACCACCAGCGACTATGACCGCGAGAAGCTGCAGGAGCGGCTGGCGAAGCTGGCCGGCGGCGTCGCGGTGATCCGCGTCGGTGGCAGCACCGAGGTCGAGGTGAAGGAGCGCAAGGACCGCGTGGACGACAGCCTGCACGCGACCCGTGCGGCGGTTGAGGAAGGCATTGTGCCGGGCGGCGGCGTTGCCCTGGCCCGTGCGTCGCTGATCCTGTCCAAGCTGAAGGCCGACAACGACGACCAGCGCTTTGGCGTGGAGATCGTGCGCAAGGCGCTGCAGACCCCGTTGCGCCAGATCGCCGAGAACGCCGGCGAGGACGGTGCGGTGATCGCCGGCAAGGTGCTGGACAAGGACGAGTACAACTGGGGCTTTGACGCGCAGACCGGCGAGTTCAAGGACCTGGTGAAGTCCGGCATCATCGACCCGACCAAGGTGGTGCGCACCGCGCTGCAGGACGCCGCGTCGGTGGCCGGCCTGCTGGTGACCACCGAGGCGATGGTGGCCGAGCGGCCGGAGAGGAAGGCCGCGCCGATGCCGGGCGGTGACATGGGCGGCATGGGCGGCATGGACTTCTGAGCCCGGCCTTCAGGCTTACGGAACCGGTCGCGAAACAGGCGGCCGGCTCCAATCCGGATTGACTGCAAAGGGGCGGACCGCCGTGGTCCGCCCCTTTGTTCTACGTCAGCGGGCGTCGCGTCCGATGTGTGGGCACGATTGCTTGGACACGTGGATGGTATGGGATACCAGCGTGGAGATGTGGATGGGTCGCCCTGTGCCGGTCATGACGCTGTACGGAACAGCAGTCCGCGCGCGCCCTGCGTGTCTCAACGTCGGGCTTTCCAGCGCCCTGCAGACCGTTCTTCCCGGGCCACGAGGGTCGCCGGCTCTGCCGCAGGCCGGCCGCCGGGGAATGCACGGGCCACCGGTGATTGCCCCTCCACGCCGGAACTGCGCCTGGGCGCTTCCCGCAAGCCCCGAACGGTCCAGGATCGGGAAATGCACCGCGGCATGAGCCCCCTATCCGGCCACGGCGTCACCTTGTCGGCGCCCGGCCCTGGCGGCTGCCCGTCGCTATTGTAATCCTGCGGCAAGGCTGGAGTCGGTATGCCCTCTTGCAAAATGCGAGAACGGGTGGCATCCGCAACCATTCATCGCGACAAATCGCGCGAATTGCGTTCGTGCGACCCGACCTCTCAGCGTCGTGTGTCCCGCTCGCGCGAGCGTGATTGACTCTCGCGCGCGTTTCTGTGCCAACTGTGCAACGCAATCGCATTTTGGCTTGGCTTGCTGCGCCTCCGTCATCGGGTGCCCTCAAGACGTCCAAAGGGCCGGTTGTCTATCGCGCCACGCAGGTGTGGCGCTCCTGACGGAGAACGACGCAGTTATGGCTATCGGTACAGTCAAGTGGTTCAACACCACCAAGGGCTACGGCTTCATCATGCCGCAAGAAGGCGGCAAGGACGTATTCGTCCACATCACCGCGGTGCAGGCCGCCGGCCTCCGCGGTCTGAATGAAGGCCAGAAAGTGAGCTATGAGGTGCAAATGGAGCGCGGCAAGGCGGCCGCCACCAACCTCCGGCTCGCCTGAGGCCGCAGCACGCGGGTCCATACCACGTTGCCATCACCCATCCCCACTCGCGCGGCCAGGATCAAACCTGGAGGGGGACGCGCACCGGAAGGAGTGACCAGACCATGGCGATTGGAACCGTGAAGTGGTTCAATGCCACAAAAGGCTATGGCTTCATCATGCCGCAGGAGGGCGGGAAGGATGTGTTCGTGCACATCACGGCCGTCCAGGCTGCCGGCCTCAAGGGCCTGAATGACGGCCAGAAGGTGAGCTACGAGGTAACCAAGGAACGCGGCAAGGACGCCGCGACCAACCTCCGTCTCGTCTGACGTCCGGCTTCACCGCCCGACACCGAACAGCGGGTCGCCGACCGGGATTCCTGCCCGGGCGGCGGCCCGTTTCGCATTCCGGGGTCCTGCCATGTTTTCCCTGCCCGAACTGGAAGCCGCACACCGCCTGGTGCTCGGCGCCTTCCCCGGCACGCCGCAATACGCCTGGCCCCTGCTGGCCCAGCGCACCGGCGCCGAGGTCTGGGTCAAGCACGAGAACCACACGCCGGCCGGCGCCTTCAAGCTGCGCGGCGGGCTGGTGTACGCTGAGCGGCTGGCGCGGGAACGGAGGGAGGTGGCGGGGATCGTGTCGGCCACGCGCGGCAATCATGGCCAGTCGCTGGCCTGGGCCGGCCGCCGCCACGGCGTAGCTGTCACCATTGTCGTGCCATTCGGCAACAGCGCGGAGAAGAACGCCGCCATGCGTGCCTTCGGCGCCCGCCTGGTCGAGCACGGCGCCGATTTCGAGGCTGCCCGCGACGAAGCCCGGCGCCTCGCGGCTGCGGACGGGCTGGCATTCGCACCGTCCTTCGCCCCGGACCTGGTGACGGGGGTGGCGACGTATTCGCTGGAACTGTTCCGCGAGGCGCCGGCGCTGGATGCGCTGTACGTCCCCATCGGCCTCGGCTCCGGCATCTGCGGCGCCATCCGCACCCGCGACCTGCTGGGGCTGCGGACCGAGATCATCGGGGTGCAGGCGTCAGGTGCGGACTGCTACGCCCGCTCGGTGGCGGCGGGCCGGCTGGTGGCGCTGAATCGCGCCGAAACGCTGGCCGACGGCATCGCCGTGCGGCAGCCCGATCCCGAAGCACTGGCGATCATCCGCGCCGGTGCCGCGCGCATCGTTACTGTGAGCGATGCAGAGATTGCGGAGGCCATCCGCGCCTACTGGACCGACACGCACAACCTGGTGGAAGGCGCCGGCGCCGCTCCCCTCGCCGCATTGTTGCAGGAGCAGGCGCAGATGCGGGGGAAGCGGGTCGGGCTGGTGATCAGTGGCGGCAATATCGACCTGGCACTGTTTCGCAGTTGGGTGTTGGGAGATACTTCGGAATCTGCGTCTCGCACGTGATTCGGGCGATCGGGCGACTGACCGTTTATCAACTGCACGTGCTGACGTCGTAAGACGAAGAAGCAATGCAACTCCCGTAATATTTGGTGCGAAGGGCAAGCATTCAACCGCATGGCCGTCACAGGCTGGCCGTCCACAACGTTCGGTGCCGGCATCAGCATGGTCGTGAATGGCGGCTTACGCCTGCCACCGGGCTCGTGCACCAGCAAGCCTCGCCGGGAAAGCGACTCCGTGACGTCCCCGTGGTTCTCCACGGGCTCCGTGTTGAATGCCTGGCAGCAGACCGAATCGCACGGGCCGCCGGGTTCCCGGCCACCCCTCGGCTAATGCAATCGCCCCGCTGATACGCCCGCCCCAGGAATTTTGCCGGCATGCGGCGTGCCCGTGCATTTCAGCGTGCCCTCATGCACAGTTCGTGCAGTCTGGGATAGAAACAATCCGTGGCAAGACACGGTCGGCCGGCCGAGCCGCCAAGCCTCGAGCCGAGGCCCCGCATGGTCATGGCCGGCCCGACTGCCCCCCGCAACGCCTACCGCCGGAACGCAGCCGGGCCCCGCTCCTGACCTCAGACCTG
The DNA here is from genome assembly GCA_963721065.1 of uncultured Alphaproteobacteria bacterium. Taxonomy (GTDB): domain Bacteria; phylum Pseudomonadota; class Alphaproteobacteria; order Acetobacterales; family Acetobacteraceae; genus CAWBLP01. The sequence goes on along the minus strand of CAVRHO010000001.1, from coordinate 641,832 downwards.
CGAGTAGCCCGAGCCCGCGCTGTCCACCCCGCGGCCGCTCGCCTGCTCGATCCAACCGAACTCCTTCAGGATCTGCTGGCTGTAGGTCACCCGGCCGTTCACCTTCGGTGCCGGCTCGCTCGCCAGCAACAGCGCGGCCCGCGCCATGAAGGACGGCGGCTCACCCTTCGGATCATCCATGCCGGTGACCAGCTTGTGGTGGATCGTGCCGGGGGTGGGCACGACATTCGACGGCGAGACGGCCGTGACGCTGATGCCATCGAACTGCGCCACCTCCTGCGCCAGGCCCTGGGTGAACCGCTCCAGCGCTGCCTTGGTCGCGCCGTACATCGTGCCGCCACGCACGGTCTTGTCCTCATACGGGCCGCGCCCCGGCCCGATCGCCGACCCCGAGCTGATATTGACGATCGCCCCCGTCCGGCGCGGGATCATGTCCTTCAGCACTTCCTTCGACAGCATGAACGGCCCGTGCACGTTCACCGCGAAGCAGCGGATCCAGCGGTTGGTGGGATAGTCGGCGGTCGGCAGGTAGTAGTTCAGCGCGGCATTGTTCACCAGGATATCGACCGGCCCGTACGCCGCCCGCGCCTGCTCGACCAGAGCGATGCAGTCGCTCTCGGTGGATACGTCGGCCGTGACCGGCGTCGCCTCGCCGCCGGCATCGCGGATCTGCGCGACCGTGCGGGCGAGCGAGCCTTCCAGCATGCGATGCTCGCCCTCGTTCATCGTGCGCGCCGCACACACCACCTTCGCACCTTCCGACGCAAACAGTTCGGCGATCATCTGACCTATGCCGCGGCTGGCGCCGGTCACGATAGCGACCTTGCCGGTGAGCTTGCCCATGCTGCGTTTCCTCCTGGGTTTCGGCCACCATCATCCGGCGGCTTCCGGCCGGGGGCAACCGGGGCCGTGCCGGACCATTGACGCCTTCACCCGGATGATGACTCGCAGCGTGCCACGTCAGGTGACATGCTGAACCCGCTGCACGGGAGTTCGGCAATATGGAAAATGTCGCACCACTTTCCGGCGAGGCCGGCCTCGACGCGCTCGATCGCTACTTCGAATCGGATCACGCCCCCGAAGAGGGCATGGACCTGTCGGAACTCGACGGCTTCCTGACCGGCGTGGCGGTCGGGCCGGAGACGATACCGCCCGATGAATGGCTTTCGGCGATCTGGGGTGGCGAGGAACCCGAATTCGCCAGCGAGGATGAGATGCGCACCGTCTTCGCGGCCATCCTGGGACGCTACAACGATATCATCAGCAGTCTGGACGACGGCGAAGGCGAATTCGCGCCGATCTTCTGGGAAAGCGAGGACGGCAGAGTGATCGCCGAGAGCTGGGCGGCCGGGTTCCTGCAGTCACTGATGCTGCGGCCCGACGCCTGGGTTCCCCTGATCGAGGACCCCGAGGCGCAGGTCGCCCTGGTGCCGTTCCTGCTGTTCGGCCGCGATGAGGATTTCGAGGACGAGTTCGGCGACGAGTTCGACGAGGAAGGGTTCCTGTCCGATGTTCCGGACGTGCTTCCGGCCTGCGTGATTGGCATTCGCGAGTTCTGGCGGAACCGCAAAGCCGGCGAGGCCGGCGCCGGCAAAGGCCCGGCCCGCCGCCGGCGGCAGCGACGGCGGCGCTAGCGCGCTGATGCCGACGGATGGAGCCCGGTGCGTGCCACCGTCGTCATGGCGCGCCCGAGGACAGGCTCCGGCCGGCACGACGTGGTACGCTTTGCTTGTGGGATCGATCCGGTGGCGTCGGATCACCAGCGTTCTGGTGCGGACGCCTGGAGCCCGATGCGAGGCCCGCATCGTCGGCGCAGGCGTGGCGCGGCATCGTCGGCGCAGGCGGACCTTCCACATCTCCGTCATGCGTCATGATCACAGTGCGCCCGGGACCGACGATGAACCTGTCGCCGCGTGTGATCCGGCCGTGGCTGGCGCCCCGGAGCCTGCCCGTGGTTGCGCCTTGAGCACCACCCGGACGCCCGCCACGACGGGCAACCGGGCAGCGCCCCCCGTTCGCACAGCATGCGGCCGGGGGGGCGGTGGGACACTCAGCGCGAGAAGCCTTCCAGCTCCTCCTTCGCCCAGGCGATCGACTGCTTGATCGACTGGCCGGACATCAGCCGCGAGACCATGCCGGGCTGGATCGAGCGGTTCCACATCTGCACCGCGATTGCCGGCGGGGCGGAAGATCCGGCGATGTCAGTACTCCGCGTCATGCCACGGACGCACCGGGTAGTTGTACACCACGCCCTTGGGCGGCTCGACCTCCTCCCAGATCTTCAGGTTGGACATCGACTCGAAGGGCGGGATGTCGTAGCCGGATGTCGGCTTCGCCAGCGCCTCGACCTGCTCGCGCTGCGAGAGGTACTCGATCAGTTCCTTGCCCGCCGACTTGTTCTGCGCGAACTGCCAGATGCCCCAGAAATACGGGCGGTGCGGCACCAGGCGGCCCTTCACCCCGCGCGGGGTCGGGAAGTGCCAGCAGTCCTCGGCGATGTGCGGCGCGTCGCGCTTGGCCACCGCCCAGGCCGAGGGCGGGTTCCAGATCAGCGCCGCCTTGCCCGAGATCAGCGCGCGGTTGTTCGACGCGTCATCCCAGCTCGGCGCGTTCGGCGGCATGAACTTGATCATCTTCGCCGCGTATTCCATCACCGCCATCACCTGGTCGGTGTCGGTGGTGATGTTGCCCTTGGCATCCACCAGGTCCGCGCCGAAGGCGCCGAACGTGGCACCCCACACCTGGTTGGCGTCGGTCAGGCCGGAGTTGCAGCCGAACCCGATCGGATAGCCGGCCTTGAACAGGTCTTCGGCGATCCTGAGCTGGTTCTCATAGGTCCAGTCCTTCGCCGCGTCCGGCGTGGACTCATGGTTCGGGTACCACTTCTGCACGTCCACGCCGGCGTGCTTCTTCAGCAGGCTGATGCGGCCAACGGGGGGCAGCGGTGCGGACCCCCACTGCACCGGCACGGCCATCCAGTGGCCGTTCACCTTGGCCAGATACTCATAGGCCGGCCCCATTTTGCCATACTTGGCTGACAGCTTGCCGACCAGGTCGTCCACCGGGTCCAGCTTGTCGTAGTACTGCTGCACCGACCACTGGTCGAACGCATAGACGTCGTGGCCTGCCTGGGCCTGTGCCTCGGCGGCCATGGTGATGGTGATCTTGTTGCCGATGGAGGTCAGGAAATCGAGCTCGACATCCACCTTGTTCTTCTGGGCCCAGGCATCGACGATCTTCTTCATCGCCACGTTGCCGGTGGGCACCCAGTGGTCCCAGAACGCCAGCTTCAGCTTACCTGCGGCACCGGCGGTCCGTATATGCACCAGCGGCAGGGCGGTCGCGGCGGCAGACAGTTTCAAAGCGGTACGACGCGATACGCGCTTTGCCATGATGAACGCTCCCTTAACGGCCGGCGTGGGCCGACCCAATTCTTGTCTTCCAGCCTGGTCTCGAGCCTGGCCGGCTCCAGACGGCTCCGGGTCCCGTCCCACGACCGGGCTGCCCGAGTTGGTGCCAGTATTCGCGTATCCGGATGAACAGTAAATGATAAATCCGAAACTTTTACGCTGTTTTCCCACGTGGGAAACGCCTCCGCGTCCGCTGGCGGCGAAGGATCCCAAGGCTATCAGCGGCCCTGCGCACGGGTTATAGAGGTTTCATGGTCGCGGCCCGCTCGCTGATTCGCATCGCCGTTAATGTTGCCGTCGATGGCGCGCTGGCAGCCGCCGCGGTGCCGCTGGCAAGCTGGTTGGCCGATCCGGCCGGCGCCATGCTCCATCCGCTGTGGCTGCTGCCCGCCGGTGCAGCCTGCCTCTTGCTGGCAGGCGTGCCGGTCCGGCTGTCGCTGCAGTACCTGGCGGTTCGCCGGGCTGGACGACCTGATCACCGTTGCCGCCGCCAGCGCGGGCGGAGCAGCCTTGTTCGCCGGGTTGCGACACGTGGCCGGCCCGGCCATCGTGAACCCGGCCTTCCCGCTGGTGCACGCCCTGGCCCTGCTGCTGCTGCTTGGCAGCCCGCGGGTTGTGTACCGCCGGATGCAGATCGCCCGCACCCACGGCCGTTCACCGGATGTCGAGGCGCCATCCATCCTGCTGATCGGCACCGGTGAGGATGCGGATCTGTTTCTCCGCGCCCTGGCGCATGACCGGCGCCAGCCGTTCCGGGTGGAGGGATTGCTCGCCCTCGGCTCCCGCCAGACCGGCCGGCGCATTCAGGGCCATCCCATCCTGGGCTCGCTGCGGGAACTGCCGACGGTGCTGAGCCGACTGGACGCCGAGTGCCGGCTGCCCGACCTGCTGGTGATCGCCTCGCCGAATGTCTCCGGTGCGGCGCTGGCCGGTGCCGTCGAACTGGCCGAACGCTACAGCATCGCAGTACGCCGCGCGCCACGCCCCACCACGTTGGGCCCGGCGGATGCCGCAAAGCCGATGGAGCTGAAGCCGGTCGCCATCGAGGACCTGTTGAACCGCCCGCAAGTGCCGCTGGACCGTGACGGCATGGCGCGGCTGATCCAGGGCCGCCGTGTGATCGTCACCGGCGCCGGCGGCACGATCGGCAGCGAGCTGGCCCGCCAGGTCGCCGCCTTTGGCCCGGAGACGCTGATCCTGCTGGACAACGGCGAGTACGCCCTGTGGCAGATCGACCTGGAGCTGGCGGAGAACCATCCGGCGGTGCCGCGCCAGACATTGCTGGCCGACATACGCGACGCGGCGCGCATCCGGGCCGTGTTCGAATCCTGCCGCCCGGAGCTGGTGTTCCACGCCGCGGCGCTGAAGCACGTGCCGATGGTGGAGGATAATCCGCTGGAGGGCCTGCTGACCAATGTTGCCGGCACCCGGCACGTCGCCGACGCGGCCCGCGCGGTCGGCACGCAGGCGATGGTGCTGATCTCCACCGACAAGGCGGTGAACCCGACCAGCGTGATGGGCGCATCCAAGCGTCTGGCGGAAATGTATTGCCAGTCGCTGGATTTCGTCGGCCGCGACTCCGATCAGGGCATGGCCTGCATCACCGTGCGGTTCGGCAACGTGCTGGGCAGCACGGGGTCCGTGGTGCCATTGTTCCAGCGCCAGCTTGCACGCGGCGGTCCGCTGACCGTCACCCATCCGGACATGCAACGCTATTTCATGACGGTGCGGGAAGCGGTGGGCCTGGTCCTGCAGGCGAGCGTACTGCGCACCGGCGGCGCCGCCCTGCCTTCGGGGGTTAAAGGCGGCATCTTCGTTCTCGACATGGGCGAGCCGGTGAAAATCGTCGATCTGGCCCGGCAGATCGTCCGGCTCTCCGGGCTTCAACCGGAAACCGACGTGGAGATCCGCTTCACCGGCCTGCGACCCGGGGAAAAGCTGTTCGAGGAGCTGTTCCACGGCAAGGAGCCACCGGAGCCGACCGGACATCCCGGGCTGCTGATGGCCACGCCGCGCACCGCCGACCCGGCCCTGGTGGGCCGGGCCATCGACGAAATTGCCGCGGCCTGCCGTGGCGGCCAGGCGCGATTGGCGCTAACCCTGCTCGGCCGCCTGGTTCCCGAGTTCGAACCCGGCACCGGTGAACCTCGCGATCCGGCGGCCGCGTTGCATGCCCTGGGCCGGGATTCCGCCCGCGCCTGAGTTTTCTGAAAGCGAGTTCAGGATGGATTCCCCGCGTACCGTCGTGCCGTTCCTGGACCTGAAGACCCAGCAGGCCCGCATTGCCGGCGAACTGCGCCGCCGGCTGGATGCCGTACTCGCGCACTGCCAGTTCATTCTCGGGCCGGAGGTGGCCGAGCTGGAGGAGACGTTGGCGAGGATGTGCGGCGCAACCCATTGCGTCGCTGTCAGCTCCGGCACCGACGCCATCCAGATCGCCCTGATGGCCGAGGGTATCGGCCGCGGTGATGCGGTGTTTCTGCCCGCCTTCACCTACACCGCCACCGCCGAAGTGCCACTGCTGCTCGGCGCGACGCCGGTCTTTGTGGATGTCGATCCTCGTACGTTCCAGATCGACCCGGCGCATCTGCGCCAGCGCCTGGCGGCGGTCCAGCAGGCGGGCCGGCTGCGCCCGCGGGCGCTGATCGGCGTCGATCTGTTCGGCCAGCCGGCGGACTGGCCGGCGCTGCGGGCCATCGCCGCCGAGGCGGAGCTGTTCACCCTGGACGACCTGGCGCAGAGCTTCGGCGCCACGCTGCACGGCCAGCCTCTGGGCGCCGCGGCGGATGCGACCGCCACCAGCTTCTTCCCGTCCAAGCCGCTGGGCGCCTACGGCGACGGCGGCGCGCTGTTCACCGAGAGTGCCGACCGGGCCGCGCTGTACCGCAGCCTGCGCACCCACGGCGAGGGCACCACGCGCTACGAAGTGCTGCGCACCGGCATGAACGGCCGGCTGGATTCCATGCAGGCCGCCGTGCTGCTGGCCAAGCTGACCGTGTTCGCCGAGGAGTTGCAGGCGCGGGAGCGTGTCGCCCGGTATTACGACTCCCGCCTCGGCAACGCCGTGCAGATCCCGGCACGCGTGCCCGACAGCACCAGCGCCTGGGCGATCTATTCCATCCTGCTGTCCGACGCCGCGGAACGCGACCGCGTGCAGCAGGCGCTGCGGGCCGACGGCGTGCCCAGTGCGATCTACTACCCGCGTCCCCTGCACCACCAGCCGGCGTATCGCGACCACCACGACGGCGCGGCGCTGCCGGTCTCGGAGAAGCTGGCGGAGCGCATCCTCGCGCTGCCGATCCATCCCGACCTGACACCGGAAGCGCAGGCACAGGTCTGCGATGCGGTGCTGAAAGCAGTGGGCTGAAAGCCAGGACCGGGTACCGAGCCCGTCGAAACGAATACCGACGAACCAGGGCCTGTCTTTCTCGAGGAGTAGGCCAGCCCCAGAAAGAGAGCTGGCCCGTCTCCTACCTCCGGCGTATGATCACCTTGACTTTGATCGTCAACGTAACCAATATCCGAGGCAAGAGGCTGCGGTGCTTGACCACTGCTTCCTCCTCTTAGAGGCCGGTCGGGGCCATTCCCGGCCGGCCTTCCTCTTTTGCGCTGAATGTGTGAACAAACTGTTCCGTCCGCGCCAAACCCCGCCCCCGGCTGCGCCGCACGCAGAGTCCTTGGCGGTATGCGGGCGCCATTGCTAAACTCATGCGAATCTCGCGCTTCCCCCGCCGTGGGCGGCCCCCGAAGCGCGGCCGGACCCTGGTAGGATTTGAGCAATGAAGCTGAAGGCCGACCGCGCCACTCTGCTGAAAGCGCTGGCCCATGTGCAAAGCGTGGTGGAACGCCGCAACACCATCCCGATCCTGGCGAACGTCATGATCGCCGTGCGAGAAGGCCATATGACCCTCACCGCCACGGATATGGAAATCGCGGTGGTCGAGGACGTGCCGGCCGGCACCACGCGCAACGGCTCCTGCACCGCGCCGGCCGCCACGCTGTATGAGATCGTGCGCAAGCTGCCCGACGGCGCCGAGGTCGAGCTGGACCATCCCGGCGGCGACGCCCAGTTGGCGCTGCGGGCCGGGCGCTATTCCACCAGCCTGGTGGTGCTGCCGACCGAGGACTTCCCCTCGATGACCGCCGGCGCGCTGCCGCACAAGTTCAGCCTGACGGGCCAGCAGTTGCGCGCGATGATCGACCGCACCCGTTTCGCCATCAGCACCGAGGAAACCCGCTATTACCTGAACGGCATCTACCTGCACGTCATCGAAAGCGACGGCACCACGGTGCTGCGCGCCGTTGCCACCGATGGCCACCGCCTGGCCCGGGTGGAGGAACCGCTGCCGGAGGGCGCCGCCTCGATGCCCGGCGTCATCATCCCGCGCAAGACGGTCAACGAGCTGCGCAAGCTGCTCGACGAAGCCACCGGCAATGTCGAGATCGGCCTGTCGGACACCCGCATCCAGTTCCGGGTGGACAACATCCTGCTGACCAGCAAGCTGATCGACGGCACCTTCCCGGAATACGACCGGGTGATCCCGCGCGGGAACGACAAGGTGCTGAAGGTGGACAAGAAGGACTTCGCCGACGCGGTGGGCCGCGTGGCGGCGATCTCGTCGGAGCGGTCGCGCCCGGTGAAGCTGTCGCTGGCCCGCGACCTGCTGGTGCTGTCCGCCAACAGCCCGGAACTGGGCAACGCCACCGAGGAACTGGACGCCGACCACGTGAAATACGAGTTCGGCCCGCTGGAGATCGGCTTCCAGGCCCGCTACCTGAACGACATCACCGACCAGATCAGCGGCGAGGTGGAGTTCCGCTTCTCGGACGGTTCCGCGCCGACGATCGTCTGCGACGCGGGCGATGCCAGCGCGCTGTACGTGCTGATGCCGATGCGCGTGTGACACCGCTCGGCGTTCGCGCCGCTGGTTGCGCCCACCGGGCGTGACAGCAGGCCTCGCTCATCGCACCATCCCGCCTCACGATGCCCGCCGCCCCGCCCCGCGCCTGGGTTCGCCTGCCCTCCGGCCGCCGGCTGAACCTGCTGGACCCCACCCCGTTCGACTGGGCCGATCAGGACCTGGCGCTGGGTCTGGCACGCACCTATCGCTGGGGCGGCCATTCCGCCTGGCCGCGCCCGCTGTCCGTCGCGCAGCACAGCCTGACGGTTCTGGCGCTGCGTCGCGCCCGCAGCCCCACCGGCCTGTCCAATGCCACCGCCCGGCGCGAGCTGTTGCACGACGCGGATGAGGGGCTGCTGGGGTTCGACCCGATTTCGCCACTGAAACCGTTCCTGGGTCCGGACTACGCGGCGCTGGCTGCCCGGCTGCAGGCGGCAATCGCCCGCCGTTACGCCCTGCCCGCCTGGCAGGTCGCGGATAAACGCGCGCACAAGAAGGCGGACCGGGTCGCCGCGGCATCCGAGGCGGTACACGTGGTGGGCTGGACCCGCCAGGAGGTGCGCCAGACGCTGCGCATCGTCGAGGCGCCGGTCGATACCGATCCGCTGGCGGCCTGGTTCGGCACGGCACCGTGGGAGCCGTGGACGCCGGAGGAAGCGGCCGAACGGTTCCTGGCGACGCTGGGCCGGATTGCCGGGTGACCGCAACGCCGGTGGGTGACAGCACGCCTCGGTGCGGGGGTCTGGCGACATGCCACGAACACCCGCGGGCGGATTTATTCGCGGCCGTGCTGCGTTGTGACTGGCGATTGCTCGCCGGTGGTGGGCGGCGCGATCGGCCAGATCGCGTTCGTCCCCGCGCGCGGCTGCGACGGCGCCCGACGACAAGACGGCGGGACGTCGGGGCCTGCGGCACGTACATTGTCGGACGATCACACCCAGGCCGCCCGCCCGCCCTGCTTCCTGGTGCCCCGGCCCGACCGTCAGGCGATCGCTTGCGACAGCCTGTGACCTGAACGTCTCCATGCCGCTCCGAGGGTTTTCGTGTTTTCCGTGTTTTTCCCGCGTTAAGGACTCTATCGGCAGACCGCGCGTCGCACTCTCCGCGTCGTGGCGCCTACGAACGTCCGCATTGCCCGGCACAACGGCGGCTGCACGGGTATCGCCTCTACGGCGGTCTCGAAGTCGGCGGTGGCATGGTCTATCATGTGCGACAATGTACGGCGTCGTGATGATCAGCGTAGCTCTCCTGCTCTCCGGTTGCGCATCGCACCGCACGACCTTCGTACCGCACTCGCATCCCCATGCGGGGCGCCCAAGCTTTCTGGAACGCCTCAGTGAGGACTGCGGCAATGGCGATCGCTCCGCCTGCAATCTGTTGAACCGCCTCGCCAGGGCCGCGCAACGGCGGGAGGCGCGTTGATCGCGGCATAAGCCTGCCACTGGCTCGTCCCAGCGCCGCTGTCGTCTCCCCGGGCCGCGTGTCGCCAGCGGACGAAACCCGCACCGCCCTTGACGCCCAGGCAGAGCACTACAACGCTGCGCCCGCCGCACCAGGCAGGGAGGATTCCAGCATGCCGAAGCCGCTCGTCGTCGCGCTCGAGGAGCATTTCCAGTTTCCCGAACTGGGCGCCACCTACCCGCCGCTAGACGCCAATCGCTCACCCGCCATCGCCCAGCGGCTGAACGATCTGGGCGCACTGCGCATCAAGGAAATGGATGAGGCCGGCATCGACATCCAGGTGCTCTCCCACTCCGCCCCATCGGTGCAGAAACTGACCGACGCCGAGCAGGCGGTGCGCCTGGCACGCGCCGCCAATGATCATCTGGCCGCGGCAGTGCGCGCGCATCCGGACCGGTTCGCCGGTTTCGCCACACTGCCCACACCCAACCCCGGCGCCGCCGCCGACGAGCTGGAGCGCGCGGTCACCCAGCTCGGCTTCAAGGGCGCGATGATCCACGGCCTGACCAACGGCCATTTCCACGACGAAAAGCAGTTCTGGCCGATCTTCGCCCGCGCCGAGGCGCTGGACGTGCCGATCTACTTCCACCCGGCGATCCCCAGCCAGGCAGTGATCGACGCCTACTACAAGGAATACGCCGATCAGTTGCCGGTGATCCTGCGCGCCGCGTGGGGCTTCACGGTGGAGACCGCGACGCAGGGCCTGCGCATGGTGCTCAGCGGCGTGTTCGACAAATACCCGAACCTGAAGGTGATCTTCGGCCACCTGGGCGAGGGCCTGCCCTTCTACCAGTGGCGCATCAACATGACGCTGGAACGCGACTGGAAGGCCAGCCGCAGCTTCCGCGAGGTGTTCAGCCAGCATTTCTACGTCACCACCAGCGGTTTCTGGTCCGATCCGGCGCTGTTGTGCGTGATGCAGGAACTCGGGCTGGACCACATCATGTTCTCGGTCGATTACCCGTTCGCTCCGAACAATCCGGCAACCGAATGGCTGCACCAGGTGCCGCTGTGCGCCGAGGACCGCGCCAAGCTCGCCGGCGGTACCGCGAAGCGGCTGCTGAAGCTGTAGCGGGACCGGGCGTCGCGAGACATGCGGCTGTCGCACAGGACCATCCGCCCGGTCGGCCGCCCGATCCGCTTCCGTTTCGACGGCCAGGAAATCGCCGCGCTGGAGGGCGAGACGATCGCCGCCGCACTGTCGGCCGCCGGCATCGTCGCGTTCCGGCGCACCGCGTCCGGCGCCGCCCGAGGCCTGCATTGCGGCATGGGCGCCTGCTTCGACTGCCTTGTGACGGTGAATGGCCGCATCGGCCAGCGCGCCTGCATGACCGGGGCAGTCGAGGCCATGCAGGTCAGCGGCGCCATGCCACTGCACCCGGCCCGGCTGGGGGACGGCGCCCCGCCGCCGACGCCGGATGACGCCCCGCACCAGCGACCTGACGCAACCGCGGAACAAGCCTGCGATGTGCTGGTCATCGGCGCCGGCCCGGCCGGACTGTCCGCCGCCGCTGCCGCCGCGGACGCCGGCGCATCCGTCGTGTTGCTGGACGAACGCGCGACGCCCGGCGGGCAGTATGCCAAGCCGCTGGCCGACAGCCACACCGATGCCGCACCCGACACCCAGTTCCGTCTCGGGCACGCTCTCCGCCGCAGAGCGGTCCAGGCCGGCGTGCAAATCGAGACCGGCGCCATCGCCTGGGGGCCCTTCGCGCCTGACGAGATTGCGGTGCTGCTGCGCGGCCGCGCGACCACGATCCGTCCCCGTCGCCTGATCCTGGCGCCCGGCGCGCACGAAGCGCCGGTGCCGGTCCCGGGCTGGACCCTGCCTGGGGTGATGACCACCGGTGCACTGCAGACGCTGGTGCGGTCCCACCGCGTGCTGCCGGGACCGCGCGTGCTGATCGCCGGCAACGGGCCGCTGAACCTGCAGCTCGCCTGTGAGCTGCTGGACGCCGGTGTGCGCCCGGTCGCCGTGGTGGAGGCCGCTCCCCGCCCGCGTGCCGCGGCATGGGGCGCCGCCTGGCAGATGGCGCGCCACGCGCCGGACCTGGCCGCGTCCGGCCTGACAATGCTGATGCGGTTAAAACATGCCGGCGTGCCGGTGCACTGGGGCGCGCGTATCATCGCCCTGCACGGCGAGCAACGCGTGCAGGCCGCGGAACTGGGAGGCGGGCGCATTCCCGTCGATCTGGTCGCGTTGAACGAAGGCTTCCAGCCGGAGACGGGGCTGGCGCGCGCCCTGAGCATTCCGCACCGCTACGTCGAGACCGGCCGCGGCTACCTGGCGACCGAAACCGACGCCGATGGCCGCACCGCGCTGGCAGGTGTGTTCGCCGCAGGGGACGGTGCCACGCTGGGCGGCGCCCGTGTGGCGCAGGCGCGCGGGCGGCTGGCCGGGCTGGCCGCGGCCCGGGACCTGGGCCTGCGCGCGCCCGAGGACCCCGCCACGCGCACAGCGCTGCGAAACGCCCTGGCGTTCCAGGACGCGCTGTGGCGGCTGTTCCGGCCCGCCGCACCGCCTGCGCCGCTGACCGACGCCACCATCGTCTGCCGCTGCGAGGAGGTCACCGCCGGCCGGCTGCGCGCGGAACTGGCACAGGGGTTGCGCTCGCTGCCGGCGCTGAAAAAGGCGACGCGCGCGGGCATGGGCCGCTGCCAGGGGCGGTTCTGCGCCGCCACCGTCGCGCGGCTCTGCCCCGACCTGCCGGACGATTTCGCCTTCGCCGCCCCGCGCGCCCCGCTGCGCCCCGTCCCCGCCGCCCCGCTGATGCGGGAGGCCCCGGAGTTCGAGGCCCCGCTGCTGTCCGCTCCGCTGCCCCCGGTGCGGCGGCACGCCGTTCCCCCCTTGCCGACGGAACAGCGCCAGGCCGATGTGGCGGTGATCGGCGGCGGCCTGGCCGGCCTGTGCAGCGCGTATTACCTGGCGCGCGACGGCGCGGACGTGCTGGTGATCGAGCGCGACGAGGCCGGCATGGCCGCCTCCACCGCCAATGCGGGCAGCCTGCACGTGCAATTGCTGTCCTACGACTTTGCCGACGACGTGCCGGAGGATGGCGGTCCGGCTGCCCGCACCCTGCCTCTGGCCCCGCGCAGCATCGCCCTGTGGCGGGAGATCGCCGCCGCCGCCGGGGAAGACCTGGGGATCCGCACCGAAGGCGGCCTGATGCTGGCCGAGGACGCGGCCGGCCTGGCCTGGCTGCGCCGCAAATCCGCCATGGAGCGCCGCTGGGGCATCGAAAGCCACGTGCTGGATGCCGCCGCGCTGCGCGACCTGGCGCCGGCGCTGGACGGCCGCCTGCTGGGCGCGGATTTCGTTCCCGCCGAAGGCTATGGCGACCCGCTGCGCGGCACGCTGGCCGTGCTGGCCCTGGCCCGCCACGCCGGCGCGCGGCTGCTGCGCGGCAGCCGAGGTGCAGGCGATCACCCGCGACGGCACCGCATGGCGGGTGGACACCGGCAAGGGCGCGGTGCGGGCCGGCCGGATCGTCAACGCCGCGGGGCCCTGGGCGGGGATGATCGGCCGCATGGTGGGGCTGGACCTGCCGGTGACCGGCACGGTGCAGCAGGTGATCGTGACCGAACCGTCCCCTCCCCTCACCCGCCACCTGGTCGCACTCGCCAACCGGCACCTGTCGCTGAAGCAGCAGGCCAACGGCAGCTTCCTGGTGGGCGGCGGCTGGTTCGGCGGGTTCGATCCCGCCAGCGGCCGGTCGCACGCCCTGCGCCGCAGCATCGAGGGCAATCTGTGGGTCTGCGGCCGTGTCCTGCCGGCGCTGCACGCGCTGCACATCGTCCGCACCTGGACCGGCATCAATCCGGCGATCGACCGTGCCCCGATCCTGGGCGAAGCGCCCGGACGGCCGGGGTTCTTCAACGCCGTCACGGCCAACGGCTACACGCTCGGACCCATCGTCGGCCGCATCACGGCCGATGCACTGCTGCACGGAGAGGTAGTGAATCCGCATTACAGCCTGGAGCGGTTCGAATGATGGCCGCGGACGCACGCCCTGGAGGCGCAGCGATCGCGCGTGGGCCACGCAGTATGATCGCCCCCCCCCGGACAGGCCCTCCAGGCTCGCAGCAGACGTTGCCGCATCCCGGCGGGACCTGTCATCCTCTGCCGACCCCGCCGACCTGGCTTGCTGGACCCAGGACAGGCCGGACGAAGTTCAGGGCATCCCGAAGCTCGGGAAACCGTCGTACCCGCGTGCGAGGTCCGCTCGAAACGACGATCCAGATCTGCCGCCCGGCCGGAGCATGAATGAGGTGCGCCGGTCCGTCCTGCGGGTTCAACCCAATTACGATCCGGCGGTAGTATGCCGGGTCATCACTGCTTCGCTCGCTGATGTACGCCAAGGGAACATCACCGGCTGCGGCGAACCATTCCCTGAAGAGACGCCGCTCACCCGGTGTGAGTGGGCGCGGCGGCAATCGCCTGACGACGTTTCGCAATTGGCAGGCCATGCAGGATGTTGCCGGATAATTGGCAGGATGTGGTACTTCTGCGTCGGTAGGGGCTGATCCTGAAAATACGCACCGGGCGTTTCCTGGCGGTTTCATTCTTCGGTCTGGGTGGAGAGCAGCGATGGTGAGATGGTTTACTGGGTGGACACTGGCGTTGGCCGTGCTGATCACCGGTGCCGTGCTTCTGCAAGGGTGCGCCGACGGTCGAATACGGTCCGGTCAGAACAGCGCCCGGTTCACGGCGTCTATGTCGGGGGCAGCGTCGGCGGCAGCGGCTATTGAGAGCACGTTGCCCCGGGCATCAGAATATGAATGCGACCTGGGCGCGGAGCTGCCACGTTGCACCGTAGTCCGGACGGAGCGCATTGTAGTAGGCGCCGAGCAGCATGTTGACGGGAAGCTTCTTACCGATCTTGACCAGCCGTCCGCCCTGCAATCCCACGGGCAGGGTCCACTTGGCACCAGGAGCATCGAGACTGGCAGTGATGATCGGCACCGTCCCGACAAACCACCCACCGTTGAAGTTGTAGTTGAAGAACGGATTGATCGTCAGCACGCTGTATCGCGTGCCACCCAGACCCGACGTTCCCCCCAACGAGAATACGTTGTTGACAAGAACACCGGCGACGATCGGCCCCTCGGTCTTCACCACGACGACGGCCGGTCCCATGCCCCAGACATTCGACCCCAACGAACTGTCGGTGGCCGTCGGCAACTGGACGATCGGCCCCGCACCCCACAGCCAACCATTTGTCGGAGTGCTCGGCGACAGGAACGCCGTAAAGGAGGTGGGCCCCAGCCCAAACGGCACACTGCGTCCCGGTGCATAGGATGGACTCCAGACCAGGGGCAGGATGGTCCGCGTGATCAAATTCCAGTCCGGCCCCAGATGGATCGGGACGACCGGCTGGATGTTCAGGATGTTCTGCGTGCCCTTGTGCGGCCCGACATTGAAGTTCAGATTGTTCTGAAATGGCACGCTGATCAGATCGCCGATCGGGTTCTGCAGCTTCTTTGCCAGGTCCTCGTCACCGCCCGCTGCCGCTCCGCCGCCGGCCGTGCCGTTTGCGCTGCTGTCGGCAATGAACATCTGAAGTGGCGGTGCGTGTGAATGCCTGGTCTGCGCCAGCGCTGAACGGATCGGCAGCGTGAGGGCACCGGTCAATACCAGCAAAGCCGCCATCAGCCCTTTGCCTGCTATCCGGACTGAGAGAGTCAGACGAAGACATACCTTTCCCCCAAATTCGGTGGTTTCACAATACCGGTTTCATTTGGAATGGGTCCTGGTCGGCGCCGAAAACGAAACGCTGCCCCGGCATGGGACTTCTTCCATGCCGGCCGCCCCGGTTACCCGCACCGCCGGCCGTCGCAAAGGCAATCCCGCACGCGCGGAACGCCAGGCCATCCCCTCGGCGCCCGCACTGGTGCCCGGTGCCAGTGCGGGCGCATGCATGTCACTGACCCGCCGGTGTCTGCATTTTCTCCAGCACCTTCCCTATGGTGAAGCTCGCGGCTTTCTGACGGGGCGGGTACTCCTTGAACGTCGCCAGGAAGTCGCCGACATATTTCTGCGCCGGCACCAGCAGGAAGGCGTGGTCCAGCAACCAGTCATAGTATGTGTTGGAAGTAATCGACGCCCGCTCGAACGGGTCAGTGCGCAGGTTGAAGATATAGGGCAGGCGGGGATGCTGGAATTCCTCCTGCCACACGCGGAGAGTTCCCTCGGCCGGCTGGATCGCGAAGGCAAACTTCCAGTTGTCGTAGCGCAGGCCGGTCAGGTCGCCGTCGTCGGAGAAGTAGAAGAAGCTTTCGCGTGGCGACTTGCTTTCCTGCCCGGTGAAATACGGCACGAAGTTGAAGCCGTCGAGGTGGACCTTGTAGGTCATGTCGCCAATCGTATAGCCGGACAGCAACTTCTGCTTCACGTCCGGCGCACCGGCGGCGGCCAGGAACGTCGGCATCCAGTCCAGATGAGACATGATGTCGTTGGAAACGCTGCCAGGCCTGATCTTGCCTGGCCAGCGCACCATCGCCGGCACGCGGTAGGCACCTTCCCAATTGGAATTCTTCTCATTACGGAACGGTGTCATTGCCGCGTCGGGCCAGGTGTTCATGTGGGGCCCGTTATCCGTGCTGTATAGGACGATCGTGTTGTCGGTGATGCCCAGCGCATCGATCTTGTCCAGAACAGTGCCGACGTTCCTGTCATGGTCGATCATCACGTCATGATACGGATCCTGCCATCGCCCCGCCTGTCCCACGCTGCTCGGCTTGGGGTGCGTGCGGAAATGCATGTGGGTGAAGTTCACCCACAGAAACACCGGTTTCCCGTCCTTGACCTGCCGCTCGAGGAAATTCGCCGCGCGCGCGGCGATGTCGTCGTCGATCGTCTCCATCCGCTTGCGGGTCAGCGGCCCCGTATCCTCGATCTTCTGCTTGCCGACCCGCCCGAACCGCGGATCGACCGTCGGGTCGTCCACGTCGGTGGCGATGCAGTGCAGCACACCACGCGGACCGTAGTTCGACCGGAAATTGGGGAAGTCCTGCGGGTCCGGATAGTCCGGCAGTTCCGGTTCCTCCTCGGCGTTCAGGTGATACAGGTTGCCGTAGAATTCGTCGAAGCCGTGCACCGTGGGCAGGAACTCGTTGCGGTCACCCAGATGGTTCTTGCCGAACTGTCCGGTGGCATAGCCGAGCGGCTTGAGCAGTTCGGCGATCGTCGGGTCCTGCTTTTGCAGGCCGACATCGGCTCCCGGCAGGCCGACCTTGGAGTTGCCGGTGCGAAACACGCTCTGGCCGGTGAGGAACGCGGCACGGCCGGCGGTGCAACTCTGCTCACCGTAGTAGTCGGTGAAGATCATGCCTTCGCGGGCGACACGATCGATATTGGGCGTGCGGAAGCCCATCAGCCCGAGCGAGTAGGCGCTGATATCGGTAATCCCGATGTCGTCCCCCCAGATCACCACGATGTTCGGGCGGGAGCCGCCGCCGCCCGTCATCCGGTTCTGGTTCGGCTGTTGCTGTGCCTGCGCGACCCGCAGGCCTCCGGTGGCGGCGCTGGCCACTGCGGCCGCACCGCCAAGCAACATTGTCCGTCGCGTATTCGGCATGATCTCGCCCCCCTGTCAGTGTTGTGGTCCAGGCTCCCCCGGACACAGAAGAAACCTCCGCTCACGATCGGCGGATCGGTCGCAGACGAAGTGTTGCTTGACGCTTCCCCGCCGCGCTTTCGACGGATGGCGCGGTGCCTGCCTCACCTGGGACCTCGAT
This sequence comes from uncultured Alphaproteobacteria bacterium, assembly GCA_963721065.1. GTDB lineage: Bacteria > Pseudomonadota > Alphaproteobacteria > Acetobacterales > Acetobacteraceae > CAWBLP01. Next base: position 624,323 of record CAVRHO010000001.1, on the reverse strand, counting down.
ATCCTGCAATTCCGGCTAATGAACGGCCATCATCGCCCGCGCGAGTTCCTCGCGTAGCCGTTTCTGCTCCTCGGCACTCAACGTCTCCGGTTGCAGCACCACGGCGAAGCGCTTGAGCGTGCCGGTGAACCGGAACGGCATCTTGTCCGCGTAGGCCTCAAGCACCGGGGTTCCCGTGTCCTCGCCGACGTCGAAGGTCTCGTCGAGGGAAAAGCGGACGCCGATGGTCTGCGGGATGGGCCCTTCCGCAACCTGCTTTTCATCCACGAGCAGCTTGGCCGTTGCCGCCTTCCCGATACCACCGCCGCCGTAGGTGAACACCGCCCGGACGATGTGATCCCCGGGGGAGAGCGGCTGATCCGACGCAACCTGGAACTTGTGCTGGGGTTGGTTGGACAGGGCGTAGGCGAAGACGGGCTTGCCCTCCAGCACCAGCAGGGCCCACCCGCCGAAGCGGCCGCCGATCGTCCCAAGGATGCCCTCCGCGCCGCCCTCGGGTACAGTCACCTCGGCGGCGACGGTCCACGACTTGTTCTTGAAGTCCGGGGCCGAGCCCTCGGGGATTCGGATCATGCCCGGGTAGTAAACAAACTTGTTGCGTCCGCGGGTCAGGTTCGGGCGGATCGCCGGATCTGCGCGGGATGCGAACGAGGAGTCCAGCGGGTACACGTTGTACTTCCGCGCCTCTCCATCGAAGATGCCTGGAGTTCCTTCAGCTTCTCCGGGTTGCTCTCCGCCAGGTTGTCTGCCTGGCTGAAGTCCTTGTCGATGTTGTACAGCTCCCACTTGAAGTCGTCCGGGTTTGGTTCACTGCCGATCGTCACCCATGGCAGGCGGAGCGGCGTTGTGTTCGCCATCCACCCGTCCCGGTAGATCGCCCGGTTTCCAGCGAGTTCGAAATACTGCGTAGTGTGGCGGGTCGGCACCGTCGCGTCCTCGAACGTGTACACGAAGCTGATGCCCTCGATCGGCTTTTGCGGCACGCCGTCCAGCATCATCGGCGGGGTGATCTTCGCTGCCTCGTAGATCGTTGGTACGACGTCGATCACATGGGCGAATTGTGAGCGTATCGTCCCCTTGTCCTTGATGCGGGCGGGCCAGGACACCACCATGCCGTTGCGCGTGCCACCGAAATGGGAGGCGATCTGCTTCGTCCACTGCATGGGCGTGTCCATCGCGTGCGCCCAGCCGACCGGATAGTGGTTGTAGGTCTTCGGCCCGCCCAGTTCATCCATCATCGACAGCAGGTAGGGAAGGCTCTCGGTGACGCCGTTTCCAGCGGTCGCCACTTCGTTGGTCGTACCCTGCAGGCCGCCTTCCGGACTGGCGCCGTTGTCGCCCATGATGAAGATGACCAGCGTGTTGTCCAACTGTCCCGATTGCTCCACCGCATCGAGCAACCGGCCGATCTGGTAATCCGCATGCGACAGCGCACCGGCATAGACCTCCATCATGCGCGCATAGAGACGCTTCTGGTCGGCGGACAGGCTGTCCCAGGCCGGGATCTGTTCGGGCCGTGGCGTCAACTTGGTACCTTGTGGCGCCACGCCCTGCTTGATCTGGCGTGCGAGCGTCTCTTCCCGCACCTTGTCCCAGCCCTGGTCAAATTGGCCCTTGTATTTCGCGATCCAGTCCTTCGGTGCGTGGTGCGGGGCATGCGCCGTGCCGGTCGCATAGTACAGCAGCCACGGCTTGTCGGGCGCGAGCGCATGCTGCATGCGCATCCAGTCGATGGCCTTGTCCGCCAGGTCGCGATCAAGAATGTAGTCCGGCTTCCCGAGATAGGGCTCGATCGGCGTGGTGTTCTCGTACAGCGCGGGATGCCACTGGTCGGAGTCGCCCCCCAGGAATCCATAGAAATACTCAAACCCGAGCCCGCTCGGCCACAGATCGAAAGGCCCCGCCTGGCTGGACATCCAGTCCGGCACGTTGTGCATCTTGCCGAACCAGGAGGTGTTGTAGCCGTTGTCCCGCAGCACCGCGCCAACCGACCCGGCGCTTTTCGGCACCAGCGAGTTGTAGCCGGGATAACCGGTGGCGAACTCCGTGATGATGCCGCTGGCAACCGAATGGTGATTGCGTCCCGTGATCAGTGCCGCGCGCGTCGGCGAACACAGCGCCGTCGTGTGGAACATGTTGTAGCGCAGGCCGTTGTCGGCGAGCCGTTGGAAGTTCGGGGTCTGAATGGGACCGCCGAAGGTGCTGCTGGCGCCGAAGCCCACGTCGTCCGTCAGGATCAGCAGGACGTTCGGGGCGCCCTGGGGGGCCGTGACGCCCTTCGGGAAGTCCGGCGTGGAGTCCGCGGCGGTGCGGCCGATCTTGCCGCGGAACGGCGGCTGCGTCTGTGGCAGTTCCGCGGGCGTGTCCCCAGCCGCGGTGCGCGGAAATGTCGTCGCGCTGACGGCTGCGGCGGCGACCAGGGACGTGGTCCCAAGCCATAGATTGCGCCGGCTGATGCCGGTTCCGGACGGAACAGCGGATTCGGACGCCGGGCGTTCCCTGTTATCCTTGCTCATACTTGCCCCAGTGTGTCTGCAATGCCGTGCACGGCGCGCGACGCCCGCGTCACCGCGTTGGATGTCAGCGTTCCGGTCCGGTCGCCCGTACGACGCAGCGGAACCCCACATGGCTGGTTGATGTATCCACCGCTTCCGCATGCCGTGCTGCCGGACGGTAGCGACGGCAGTAATTCGGTGCGCACAGATGCGACCCGCCCTTGAGAACCTTGCGCGGGATCCTGATGTCCGGCTGGCAGGGATCGTAGCTCGCGTCTTCCCGGCCGCCGCGCGGGTTCACCGGAATGCAGCACGGCTTCGCGGCATCGGCCTCGTGCACCGCGGCGTACCAGTCGCTGGTCCACTCCCAGACGTTGCCGATCATGTCGTAAAGGCCGTAACCGTTCGGCGGGAAAGCGGTCACCGGCGAGGTACGCTCATAACCGTCCGTCGCCAGGTTTTCCTGCGGGAAGTTTCCCTGCCAGGTATTGGCCAGTTGCCGGCCTTCGGGATTCAGGGCCTCGCCCCAGGCGAACTCGCAGCCGTCCAGCCCGCCACGCGCGGCGAACTCCCACTCGGCTTCGGTCGGCAGGTCCTTGCCGGCCCATTGCGCATAGGCGAGCGCATCGCAATACGCGACATGCACCACCGGATGCTCGCTGAGCCCGGCAATCGAACTGCGCGGGCCATACGGCCGCCGCCAGTTGGCGCCGAACTTGAACTGCCACCACTGTTCCCAGCGGGTCAGATCGACCGCTTGCCTGGGCGGCGTGAACACCAGTGACCCGGCCCGCAGCATATGCGGCAGCGCGCCCGGATAATCCTCCGCCTTCGGAGTCAGCTCCGCGAATGTCCTGTAGCCGGTGGCGCGGACGAATTGCAGGAACGCAGCGTTGGTAACCGGCGTGCGATCGATCCAGAACCCATCGACGGCAACGGTGTGGACCGGCGCTTCTTCAGGATAATGGCGGTCGGATCCCATACGGAAGTGCCCGCCGGGGACCCACACCATCTTCTCGTCCGGGCGCAGTTCGCCACGCACGGCTTCGCTTGCCTGGCCGGCCATAGCGCCCCCCAATCCCGCAACCGATGAGATTGAAAAAGGCTAAATTCGTGAACCAGACCTGTCCAGAAAATACCGCACACAAAGCCGTGATGGGTTTTCGTTCGATCAGTTGATGATCACCGCTTGATTTGGGTCCGTCTCGCCATGATTGGAAACAGGCAGCAATGAACAACTGTCACTCACTGCCACCGGCCTTGGCATCTGTTGCCCTGGCCCGTGCCATCCGCGCCATGACCTTCTCCCGCACGGTTTCCGGCAATCCGTTGGGGTCCATCGGCATGCCGTACACCAGCTCGTTATGCGCATGCAGCAAATGGTGCAGGCTGAACACGTGCATCTGTGCATTGCGCCGTCCCTGCACGTCCTGCACGTGGTTCACCGCCTGTTTCGTCGCCTTCAGTGCGAAAGCCGGTTTGGTCGCAACCTTCCGCGCCAGGGCAAGCACCTCATCCGCCAGTGCGTCGCGCGGCACCACGCGGTTCACCATGCCGCAGGCGGCGGCGTCCCGGGCGCTGATTTCATCAGCCGTGAACAGGAACTCCTTGGCCTTGCGGATGCCCAGCTCCCAAGGGTGGTTGAAGAACTCGACGCCGCAGATGCCGAAGTCGATCACCGGATCCTTGAAGGACGCATCGTCGCTGGCGACGATCAGGTCGCATACCCAGGCCAGCATCAGCCCGCCCGCGATGCACTTGCCCTGCACCGCCGCGATGGTGGGTTTGGACAGGTTGCGCCAGCGCTCGCACATCTCCAGGTAGATTTCCATTTCGCGGCCGTAGCGTGCTTCCGCACCCTTGGCATCGAAACCGGCCCAGGTGCCGACCGTGGGAAAGTCGCGCCAGGTCTTGCTGCCGTCGCCGCTGAGATCGTGGCCGGCGGAGAAATTGCGCCCATCCGCGGCCAGGATGACCACCTTGATGTCGTCGTCGTGGGCGGCACGGTCGAATGCGGCATTGAGCTCGTAAGTCATTTGCAGGCCCTGCGCGTTGTGTGCCTCCGGCCGAGCCATGACGACCCGGGCGACGTGCGGGGCGGGGGTTTCGTAGCGTACTTGCGTGGGTGCCTGGGTGGCGTCGGCCATCGGTCGTCTCTCCCTTTTGCATTGCTTGGGTGTGCGGTGACGATGCCACGGGCTTCGCTGTGGTGGGAACCAGGGCGCGCCATCGGAAGTACCGGCGACGGCTTCGGCCAGGACGCCACGGTGCGGAAGCATACAGGCTCGGTAGGGGCCTGACCGCGGCAGCCGGCGCCTTTACCCCTCCGCCGGCCCAGCGCACACTGCGACGCATGCCCCCGGCCTATCTCGACCCGCGCACCGGCGCGACCTATCCGCTGGACCAGCCGCGCTGGAGCGGCCCGGAACGCGCGCCGCTGCTGCTGACCCCGCTGCCCGGCCTCACCCGCGACGCCATCGATCCAGCGACACGCAGCCTGTGGCGCTATCGTGCCGCCCTGCCCTTCCAGCCCGACCAGCCCATCACCATGGGCGAGGGCTGCACCCCGCTGCTGCCCCGCACCCTGCACGGCGCCCCGGTGCACCTGAAATGCGAGTGGTTCATGCCCACCGGCAGTTTCAAGGACCGCGGCGCCAGCGTGATGCTGTCGCTGCTGCGCGCCCAGGGCGTGACCGCGGTGCTGGAGGACAGTTCCGGGAACGGCGGCGCCGCGGTGGCGGCCTATGCCGCGGCCGGCGGCCTGGCCGCCACGATCATGGCGCCCGCCGCCACCAGCCCGGCCAAGACGGTGCAGATGCGCGCGCACGGCGCTACGGTGGAGCTGATCCCCGGCACCCGCCAGGACACGGCCGACGCCGCGGTACGCCGGTCGGAAACCACCTTCTACGCCAGCCACAACTGGCACCCGTTCTTCCTGCACGGCACCAAGACGCTGGCCTATGAGCTGTGGGAAGACCTCGGCTTCCGCGCCCCCGACAACGTCATCACCCCCTGCGGCGCCGGGTCCAACGTGCTGGGCTGCCAGATCGGCTTTTCCGAACTGCTGCGCGCCGGACAGATCGACCGCATGCCGCGCCTCTTCGCCGCCCAGCCGGCCAATTGCGGCCCGATCGCCGCCGCCTTCCTGGAAGGCGGCACGGTGCCGCCGGACCTGGCGATCCGCCCCACCATCGCGGAAGGCACCGCCATCGCCCAGCCGATCCGCCTGCCGGAAGTGCTGGGCGCGCTGCGCGAAACCCGGGGCGGCGCGGTGATGCTGTCGGAGGACGAGATCGCCCGGGCCACGCTCGATTTGGCCCGCACCGGCATCTATGTGGAGCCCACCTCCGCCCAGGTCTCCGCCGCGCTGGCCCGGCTGCTGGAAGCCGGCGCGATCACCCCGGACCAGACCACGGTGCTGGTGCTGACCGGCAGCGGCCTGAAAGCCACCCCGAAGATCGCAGACCTGCTGGGAATAGCCTTGTGACCCACGCCGCCCCCCGCATCGCCCTGCTGGGCTTCTCCATCGAGTGCAACCGCTTTGCCCCCATCGCCACCGAGGCCGACTTCGCCGGCCGCACCCTGATCGGCGGCCCCGCCCTGCTGGAGGACGCCCGCTCCTCCGCGCCCCACATGCTGGGCGAACTCCCCGGCTTCGTCGCCGACATGGACGCCGCCGGCCCGTGGCAGCCGGTGCCGATCCTGCTGGCGATGGCCGAACCCAACGGTCCGGTGGACCAGGCCTTCTTCGACCGCCTGATGGCGCAGTGGGAAGACGGCCTGCGCCAGGCCGGCGAACTGGACGGCGTATACGCGGTGCTGCACGGCGCCGGCCTGACCACCGGCGACCACGACCCCGAGGGCACGCTGCTCGCCCTGATCCGCCGCGTGCTGGGCCCCGACATCCCGGTGGTGGCCACGTTCGACCTGCACGCCAACGTCTCCGACGCCGACGTGACGCTGCTGAACGCCTTCATCGGCTACCGCACCAACCCGCATTTGGACATGCGGGAGCGCGGCGCCGAAGCGGCCCAGACCCTGCGCACACTGCTCGGCGGCACCCGCACGCACCTGGCGCGCATCCGCCTGCCGATCGTGCCACCCACGGTGACGCAACTCACCGGCAAGGACGCGCCGAACCGGCCGTACGGGGAGCTGATCGACCTCGGCCAGCAGCGCATGCACGAAGCGCCCTATGCCGGACGCGTGCTGAACGTCTCGGTGATGGGCGGCTTCGCCTATGCGGATACGCCGTTCAACGGCCTGACCGTGGTGGTGACGGCGACCGACCCGGACGTCGCCCAGGCCCTCGCCCGCGAGGTCGCCGAGGCCGGCTGGGCCCGCCGCGACCGCTTCCGCCCGGCGCTGACCTCGCTGGACGACGCGGTGCGCCTGGCCCAGGCCACCGCAGACCCCGCGCAACACGCCCGCGCCTTCGCCGACGTCGCCGACAACCCCGGCGGCGGCGGGCGCGGCAACACGATGTGGATCCTGCAGGCATTCCACGCCGCCGGCGTGCAGAACGCGCTGGTCGGCGTGATCCACGATCCCGCGCTCGCCGCCGAGGCCCACCGGCTGGGCGAGGGCGCCAGCTTCACAGCCCGGTTCAATCGCGATGGCGGCGACGAATTCTCCAAACCGTTCAGCGCGCCCGCCACCGTGCGACGCCTGCTCGGCGGCAGCGTGCAGGGGCGCCGCGGCATCTACGCCAACAACACGCTGGACCCCGGCCCCTCCGCCGCGCTGCAACTGGGCGGAATCACGGTGGTGGTGCTGAGCAACCGCTACCAGTGCGCCGACCCGGTGTTCTTCGAGGCGTTCGGCCTGGACATCGCCGCCGCCCGCGTCGTGGTGGTGAAATCCCGCGGCCATTTCCGCGGCGGATTCGACGAGTTCTTCCGCCACCAGGACATCGTCGAGGTCGATGCCCCCGGCCTGACCAGCCCGATCCTGTCCCGTTTCACCTGGAAGCACATGCCGCGCCCGGTGATCCCGATCGACGACGCGGCAAGCTGGACGCCGTAGGACGGCACGTTCGGCGCGCACTCTCCCGCGTCATGGCCGGCCTTGAGCCGGCCATCTGCCCCCGACAAGGCATGTTCCGTTGCATCCCGACCCGATCCGATCGTTACGGGGCAGATGGCCGGGTCAGGCCCGGCCATGACGAGGGACTGGCGGCTATACAACGGCCGAACAACGGCCTCTGCGCCGGATCGTATCGTATGCGCCGGACGGTATCGTAAGAAACCACGCCCGCACGCTGCGACACCGCCCGCTGTCGCGGTGACCCGCAGCGGTTCGTACCGACCGACCCGGCGCCTATTCCGAACCCAGCACCAGCCCCGGCGGCAGTGACTCGCCATAAAGCGTGGTGCGCTCGGTACGCCCCACCGGGGTGAACGTCTTGATGTTCCCCGTCCGCTGCGGCGAAACACCGGCACTCTCCAGCTTGGCGGCGATCTGGTTACGCAGGGACTTCGGCACATCCAGGTTGCGGTCCCCCACCACCCGCGCAGCCCGCAGGAACAGATTGTGCAATTCCAGCAGCTCGGATTCCGCCCAGTCGAAGTCACGGAACGCCGCATACGTGCGGGCAACAGTATCCGGTGAAACCACCGTCTCCGGCCCGGCATAGAACGGCGCACGGTTCAGCAACATCCCAAGCGCGGCAAGGTACGGAGCGCAATGCTGCTTCGCCTCGGTGCGCGCCAGCGCCTGGTCGATGAAGGTCTGCACCAGCTCCATCTTCGTCTCACGCGACAGACGCTCCAGCGAACCGACCATCCGCACCAGTTCAGGCGACGCCCTTCCCCTGCGGATCGACTCGCGCTCACCGGCCAGCAGCGCCTCCTGCCGATCGGCCGTCAGCCCGCCCGACACGCGACGCCACAGGATGTATTCCTGCACCTTGCTGCGCTTGCCCGGGAAGCACAGCCCCGCCTCGCGCAGCGTCCATAGCTCGTCCATGCGCAGCGAATCCTGCGCGAAGCCGAAGCCCGGTCGCAGCAGGAAACCGGCCAGCGTCAGCCAGGCCTCCTCGTGCTCCACCGACAGTTTCCGCCCCGCCATGCGCCCGTACAGCGCCGGCCACAGCGCACGCAGCAACGCGGCATTCCACTCATGCCGCGGCGAGCCGAAAATACGTTCCAGATCCTTCAGGATCGCGTTCGCGGTCAGCTTGCCTGACTTCGGGGCGGGCCTGGCAAAAACGGACTCGATGTGCGTGCGCGCAGCCTCCAGCGCCTCGATGGACGCATTCGGCGCCACCGGCGCCACGGCCGGTGCCCCCACGCTGCCCTGCTCGTGCGGACGCAGATTGAATTCCAGCGGCCAGGACTGCTGCATCTGCGGGTCGGTGCTGACGCAGGAAATCTGCAGCAACCCCAGCGCGTTCATCTTCGCATCCAGACGCACCGGCACCGTGCCAGCCGACCCGGCCTCGACACCGGTCCGAATCACCGTCTGCAGCGGCGGCAGCGCGTGGAACGCGGCGGAGTCCCACTCCAGCACATCGCCCGCCCGGCAACGCCCGTGCCGCGTCGAGGAATACGCCTGGAAACTCACCAACCGGTCGGTGCGCGCCTCCAGCCCCGGCACGCTGATCTCGAACAACTGTTCGGCGGCCGCATTGCGCGGCAGCACGCAGACCAGCGCCGGCGCCTGGTCCGCGGCCGACTGCACCTGCAGGAACACCGCCCGCGGTGCCCCCGCGGCGATGCGTCCAGACTGGTGATGCAGCAGCTTGCCGAACCGCGCCGCACCGCGCGCCACGGCAAGGTCGGGCTGCGCGTTCTCCAGTTCCAGCGGCCGGGCACCGTCCTGCCACGCGGCGATCTGATCGAGCAGTCGCTGGCGCAGCACCGACGCATGCAGCGACCCGCCATTGAACAGCACCGCATCGACCCGCGGGCGGTCGCGCAGGAAATCCGCCAGGTGGTGCGTCACCGCGCTGTCGGCCGCATACGGCAGGCCCCAGTCGCGCAACGCCGCCTGCGTGCGATAGGGCCGCGCGCTGGCGTCGCAGGCGGGGAAGAACCCGTCCAGCACCAGCCGCTCGACTTCCTCACGCGACAGGGTCGCGGTCTGCGCCCCGGCCATCAGGCTGGAACCGCGGCCCGGCAGCGCCACGGTGAACCGCTCGGTCGTGGGATTGCCGGACAGCGCCCGTTCCTTCAGGTCCCGGCACGACGCGACGAGGTGATCCCATTGCGGCCCGGAGATCCGCCCGCGCTCCCCCACCAGCCGCGGTTCCAGCAGCACCGCCAGCGCGAGATCGACATTGTCGCCGCCCAGCAGGATGTGCTCGCTGACCGCCACACGCCGGATGTCGGGAATGCCGCCCACCGCACCCGGCCGCAGCTCGAACAGGCTGAAGTCGGAGGTACCGCCGCCGATATCGACGATCAGCACGTGCCGCGCGTCGGCGCCGCCCCCCTGCCACAGCGGTTCGGCGGCGGCGTGCTGTTCCAGCCAGCAGTAGAACGCGGCCTGCGGCTCCTCCAGCAGGCGCACGGTTTTCGGGAAGCCCGCATCCTGCGCGGCGTTCAGCGTCAGTCGCTGCGCCGCCGCGTCGAAGGAGGCGGGGACGGTGACGGTGACTTCCTGCGCGTCGAACGGCGCATCGGCGAAGCGATCGTTCCAGGTGCCGCGCAGGTAATTCAGGATGAACGCCGAGGCGCGCACCGGCGAAATCTTCTGCTCGGCCCCCAGCTCCTCCGAGCCCCAGGGCAGAATCGGCGCGTTGCGGTCGGCGGTGTGGTGGCACAGCCAGGACTTGGCGGAGCGGACGACGCGCCCGGGCGTTTCCCCGGCCCTGCGGCGTGCGAGGCGCCCGGCGATCCAGGCCTGCGTCCCCGGCACCCGCCCGCGCAACTGCGCGGCAAGCGCTTCATCGGGCAGGTAGAGAAAGGACGGCAGCGTCAGCGCCTCGACCAGCGCGTCGGGCGTTTCCCACTGCGTGACCGGAAGCGCCTCCGGCCGCGCGTCACCGGCCAAAGGCGTAAACGCAAGCGCCGAGTTGGTGGTGCCCAGGTCGATGCCGATGGCATAGCGCGCGGTCATCGGGGGTACCCACTGTGGGTGAACGCACGATGGGTGAACGCACGGTGAATGAACGCGCGGTGGGTGAGCCCGCGGTGGGTGAGCCCGCGACTGGTGAATGCACGGCGGGTGAGCACATGGTGGGTGAACGTGCGATGGGTGAGCGCGCGGTAGCCCGCACCAACACGACACGTGTTGTCACCACAACGCCGCATCCCCCGTCGTGGCGGGCGCAGGCCCGCCACCCACGACCTGGTCATGCCGCAGGCATCGAACCACCCAACCGCCTTGACCCTCGCAGGGGATACGTTCCGCACGACAAAGTCGTGGATGGCGGGCCTGCGCCCGCCACGACGGGGGATGCGGCGCCGCCGTGTACCCTCGACTGCCGGTGCAGGCTCCGCCGTCGCAGGCGCACACACGTCCGTCACGGTCCCCGCGACCGCCCTATTCCGTGCGGACCTGGAACTCAACCTTCCACCTCCGGTCGGAATTGGTGTGCTTCATCCACAGCTCCAGCGTGCCCAGCTCCGTGACGACGGACTCGACCCGCACCGGCACCACCTGGCCGGCCGGCACGTCGGGCAGCGGCGGCAGCTCGACCTCCAGCAGGCTGGTCTCCTCCAGCTCGCGTTCGGCATCCGGCAGGATCTGGCCGGGCGTGTCGCCGCTGCGCACGTCGGAGGAGAAGAAGCGGAACTCCGCCGCCTGGCCGGTGACCAGGCCGAAGTCGCGGCCCTCGATCAGCAGGTCGGTGCCCTCCTGCATGCCCTGCGGCACGACGCACAGGGCCTTCACCGGCGGGCGGAAGCCGGGCACCGCCGGCATCGAGCTCTCCAGGCCGACATAGTAGGACCGCGCCGTGCCGGCCTTGATGCGCATCCCCTTGCCGGTGGCGCGCTGCCGCCCATAAACGGCGGCGCCCTGAGCCACGGCGAGGTCGGGCTGGAACCCCTCCAGCGCCCGCACCGCCTGCCCGCCGTTCCACGCCGTCAGCAGCTCCAGCAGCCGAGCGCGGATCGGTGCGGCCTTGAACACGCCGCCGTTGAACAGCACCGCGGTGGGCATCAGCGCCGGCCCGTTCGCCCGGGGGCCGACCAGCGACGCGAGCTGCTCGCTGGCCGTCACGTTCTGCAGGCTGCGGGTCAGGAACCGCGCCAGGTGCTTGCTGATCACGGGATCGGACGCGTAGGGCAGGCCGAATTCCTGCAGCCCGCCACGCCGGGTTTCCTTCGGCAGGTCGTCCAGCGCGGTCTGGGCGAAGAACCCGTCCACCACCACCTGCGACAGCGTCGCGCGGTCCAGCGCCGTGGAGATCATGCCCGCGAACAGGCTGGACCCGCGGGACGGCACGGCGATCGGCGCCTCCGCCAGGCTTTCATCCTCGAACAGCGCGATCTTGGCCTGGGACGCGGCATGCACCAGGGCCAGGAACTGCCAGGAATCCAGCGACTTGCCCTCGGCCTCCAGCTTCGCCTGCAGCGTGTAGGCCAGCGCCAGGTCCATATTGTCGCCGCCCAGCAGGATGTGCTCGCCGACGCTGATGCGTTCCAGTTCCAGGTTGCCGGCCACGTCGGTCACGGCGATCAGGCTGAAGTCGGCGGTGCCGCCGCCGACGTCGCACACCAGGATGATGTCGCCCGGCCCCACCGCGTCCCGCCACTGGCGGCCGGCCTGCGCCGTCCAGGCATAGAACGCGGCCTGCGGCTCCTCCAGCAGCGTGACCTGGCCCAAGCCCGCGGCTTCGGCGGCTTCCGCCGTCAGGCTGCGCGCCACCTCATCGAACGACGCCGGGACGGTGACCACGATCTGGCCGTCATCCAGCCCCCAGTCCCGCCCCTGGGTTCGCAGATCGTTCAGGAACGCCGCCCGCAGGTGCTGCAGGTAGCGGCGGGAACAGGCGAAGGGCGACAGCTTCTCCTCGGCGATGTCGGACCGCCAGGGCAGCGTGGGCTGCTTCGGATCGATATGCGGGTTGGACAGCCACGACTTGGCCGAGGTCACCAGCCGGTCCGGCACCAGCGCGCCATGGTCGCGGGCGAACTGGCCGACGATGCCCGGCTGCCCGGCACTGTCCCAGGGCAGCGGGAAGGCGTCGGGCGGGAATTCCTCGGGATGCGGCAGATACAGCGCCGAGGGCAGAGTCGCCTTCTCGCCCACCTGGTTGGCGCCGAGGATCTGGGTGATGGGCAGGACCTGGGTCTGGTCGGTCTCGAGATCGGTCAACGCGATCGCGCAGTTGCTGGTCCCGAGGTCAATCCCAAGACTGAAGCGAGAGTTCATGGAAATCGGCGTCCTGATGATCTGGGTCCGCGTGTCGCGCGCCGGGCGACCTGCCGCCCGGCAGCCCGCTCTGGCCGCGCACTGGTCCGTCGCCCTGAGGCGGCGGGCGCTATTTCAGTTCCACCTCGGCCGGCGCGATGGCGGGCAACTGGTCGTCCGCACCGCGCAGCAGTTGCGGCAGCTTCACCATATCCGTCTTCCAGCCGCGGTGGACAAGGACACCGGAGAACGGCGCCTGCCCGGCGACCTTGCCGACCAGCCGGTACTCGTCGGCGGCATAGCCGGCGGGCACCTCCACCTTCGATCCCTCGGCCTCGGAGCGAACGTGGTGGATGCTGAAATGTTCCTGCAGGACACTCCTGCAACCGGCATGCACCACACGGGCGGCGGCGCCGACCTGGGTGTCGTTATACGCGTTGATGTCGTCCATCAGGAAATCCACCAGGCGGCCCTTCTCCTGCAGCATGGCCAGGAAGCTGACCACCTCGGCGTCGGCGCGGAGCGGCGCTGTCGGGGCGGGGGCCGGCCTGGCCGGTTCGGCCTCGGGCTTGGGCGGGGGCTCTTTCCGGCGCTGCGGCACGAGCAGGCCGATCAGGATCAGGATCGCCAGCGCCAGGGTGGCCTCCGTCTGGTACGGGCGAATCATGGCGGCCTGCGGTGCCAGGGCCGCGCCGTTCACTGCCACGACCAGCAGAATGCCGATGATCAGAGCCACTCTCATTGCGGATGCCTACCCTTTCCTGCCTTGAACGCGCCCGGTCCGTCGGTGCCGGACTATATGGCATCCTCGCAGCAGCGAAACCCGCCGGGGCGGGACGGCTTTGCCGCCGCACGAAGCGCAGACGCGTCCGGGTGCGCGGCGATCAGGGGCCGGCCCTGACGGGGACCAGCGCACGCGCCGGTTGTCGGTGTCAGTCGCAAAGCCGGGGAACGGCGCAGCCGGGCGCGGCACGGGGCCGCCCCCTGACCGTACCCCAAGGCCCTGCTGTTACCCGGAAAGCGACTATTTCAGCGTGGCAAGATAGGCGATCACGTCAGCGCGCTGTTGTGGATTTTGCAGGCCCGGGAAGGACATCTTCGTTCCTGGAACAATCGCGTGGGGCGATTTCAAATACTTTTCCAGCTCGTCTTCAGTCCAGACAAGATCAGAATTCTTCATCGCAGCCGAATAGTTGTACCCGGGCTCCGAGCCGCTCTTGCGTCCAACTACGCCGAACAGGCTCGGCCCAACCTTGTTGCGCCCCGGCAGCGTTGAATGGCAGATGGCGCAGTGCGACCGGAAAACCGCCTTGCCGCCCGCAACATTACCTGCAGCGGCCGCGGGGGCACTAACGGCCATCATCAGGGCACTGCCGACTGCGGCGATCCAGGCCAGTTCGACGCCCAGGTGACGCATGGACATACTTTCGATTCCTCTCATTGAAGATCCCACCGGGATGCAGACCGGCCAGCCATGAAAGCGACCGCGACGTGCCCGCTGACGCCCGGCACCGAAGTGGACTTGCCATGTGATCGCCCGTCTGCATCGTCGATGCCATACTCTACAATCGTCGAGCCATACTCTACACAGGACCTGCTTCCTGTGCCACGGCATGCGCGAGCCGAGCGTTGCTCGGGTTGGCCTTGCGTCCGTATGGGCGTCCGACAAACGCCACACCACCCTGCATCTCGTCCGTGCGACCGTACCTTCTGGTCAGGATTGCACCACCGACCGGCTTCGGACTCCAGCCACGTTCCGGCACGTGAAGCGAAAGCAACCGCGCCACCATGGCTGGGAATTGATAGAATTCCAAACAAGGCCAAAATCGACCGCGATTATTTGGATCGGGTCTCATTTTGCCGTGAGACAGTCCTGGATCGTTGTCCGGCCCTCGCAGCCACCCCCCCACATCATATGTTGCATTGCCAGGGGCCGGGTGACCGGTTGGCCCCCACGGAGCCGGCGGGCGGAAATCGGTGCCGGGGGAACGTCACCGGATCGACGGGCCGACGCACCGCTGTCGTCCGGGTTCACGCCCGACACACAACCGATCGGCCTTGACGAATGGACGGACGAATGCGGTTCAACAGATACACGCGGCTGCTTCTGGCCGCGGCCATGGCGATTGCGGCCACAGGTGATCCGGTTGCACGGGCCTCCCCGACCCCGAACGCTTCGGGCATGCCGGCCAGTGTCCGCAAGGGGGCGGCGATTTCGGCACAGTGCGCGATGTGTCATGGCAGCAACGGCATCTCGGTGGCCGGCAACATTCCGAATCTCGCGGGCCAACGATATGGCTACCTGCTCCAGCAGCTACGCGCCTTCAAGCATCGAAAGCGCCGCAACCCGCTGATGGACGAGGTCGCCCATTCCCTGACCAGGCAGCAGATGAAGGACCTGTCCGCCTACTTCGCCAGCATACCGCTTCGTGTCGGCCAGCCGGCAGCCCACGGTTGAGAGAGCCGAAGGAGGGCAGGACCAATCAGGCCGCTATCCGACTTACCGGTCGCTCTGAAGGCGCTGACGACCGCAACGCTTGTGTTCACCGGCCTGGGCCTGGTGATGGCGCTGATCTACCTCGATGTCAGTCACCAGGATCTGGGCAACAGCATCTGGATCGGGCCGTCCAATATAGCCGCGACCTATTACGGCCCGGGCGTCAGCGTCGTCACGCTGCTCTCGCTCGCACACATCCATATGCTGGGCCTGGTCACGCTGTTCTGGGTCATCGGTTTCATCTTCGTGCACAGCAGCCTTTCGAATGGATGGAAGGCGTTCTGGGCGGTCCTGCCGTTCATCGCCTTCACCGTCGATATCTGCGGGTGGTTCCTCACCAAGGCGGATCCGGGCTTCGTTTATGTCGTCATCGCCGGGGGCGGTCTGTTCATCCTGTCGCTGGCGGTCATGATTCTCTACAGCCTGTACGACATATGGCTGAGGCGCCCACTGCACGGCGGTTGAGCCGGCAAGTCGTCCCAAGGCGGCCAGCGATTCTGAACAACCTGTCATACCAACCCGCAACGGCTGCGGGTCGCACGCACGGCGCAAGGCCTTTTGCCGGACCGAACCTGCGGGTGTCGGGTGGGCGAGGCAACCGCCGCAGCGCGGTCGCGGCATCACGACCGGTTCCCGTTGCTCCGCCCCAGGTCGAACCCAGCGGCCCGGTGAAGCTGGCGGGACAACCGCCCGGCAACCCTCCACGCATTGACACTCCCCCCGAACCGCCGCCCACTCGCCCCTTCCCCAGCCAGAACGGAGACTCACCATGCCGCAATGGGAAAAGCGCCGGGTCGGCCGCACCAAACTCGAAGTCACCAGTCTCGGGCTCGGCACCGCCACCATGGGCGGCAGCCGCATCCCGGTTACCCGCGCGGAAAGCGAGGCGCTGGTCCGCGCCGCCTGGAACGCCGGCGTGCGCTATGTCGATACCGCCCCGTTCTATGGCGTCGGCGCCGCGGAACACCGCGTCGGTGACGCCCTCCGCGAGGAGAACCGCGACGGCTGGGTGCTGTCCACCAAGGTCGGCCGCCTGCTGCGCCCCGGCATCGACCAGGCCGCAAACGACGGCCGCCTCGCCCCGATGCCGTTCCATGTGCAGTACGACTACTCCTATGACGGCATCATGCGCTCGGTCGAGGACAGCTACCAGCGGCTCGGCCTTGCCAGGATCGACATTCTCTACGTGCACGACATCGGCGAATACCAGCACGGCGCGGAAGCCAACGCGCACCACTTCGGGATCCTGCGCGACAGTGGCTACAAGGCGCTGGAGGAGCTGCGCCGCAACGGCACGGTCAGCGCCATCGGCATCGGCGTGAACGAGAAGGAAGTGCTGATCGAGGCGATGAAGTTCGGCGACTGGGACGCGTTCCTGCTCGCCGGCCGCTACACGCTGCTGGAACAGGGCCCGCTGGACGATCTGCTGCCGATGTGCAGCGCGCGCGGCACCTCCATCGTGGTGGGCGGGCCGCTGAATTCCGGCATCCTGGCCGGTCGTGACACCTGGAACTATGCCGCCGCCCCGCCGGAGATCGTCACCCGCGTCAACAGCATCCGCGCGGTGTGCGATGCGCACAACGTGCCGCTGGCGGCGGCGGCCCTGCAGTTTCCGCTGGCGCATCCGGCGGTCTGCGCCATCATCCCCGGCCCGCGCTCCGCGGCGGAGTTCGACGCCAACCTGCCGCTGCTGACCATGCCCATCCCCGCCGCGCTGTGGGCCGACCTGCGCCAGGCCCAGTTGCTGCATCCGGAGGCACCCACGCCGTCATAAGCCGCGCCGTCAGCCCGCCGGCGTGTCCAGGATCGCGTGGCACGCCGCGGGCAAGGGCGGCATGTGATGCGGCTTGGAGGGACCCGGCGGCTTGTTGAGCTGATCGAACCACCATTGCAACGTCGGGCCGCAACTGTCGCCGGGCGGTGGCGGCGGGGCCTGCCTGCAATCCGCCTGCCCGGCCGGGCAGCGGAAGCGGATATGCATGTGCGCGGCGTGCCCGTACCACGGCCGGATCAGCCGTAGCCAGCTCCGGTCGCCCTGCACCACGTGGCACAGCTTCCGCTTGATCGCCGGGTTGACCAGGATCCGGTCCACATCCGGCAGCGTCGCCGCCAGGTGCAGCAGCGTGACCACGCCGTGCGTCCAGTGCTGCGGATCGACACCGCGCCGGTCGGGCCGCACCAGGCTGACCAGCTTGATGCTATCCCGCGTCTTCGTGGTCAGCGGCGGCCGGGGCTGCATGTCCAGCCCGATATCCACGTCCAGCCCCAGTTGGTGGCTGGCATGCGGGGCCAGCGGCCCGCCGCGCGGGCGGGAGATGTCCTCCACCAGCAGCGGCGGCAGGCCATGTGCCTTGGCCTCGCGGCCGAGCTGCTCGATGCGGGCGATGGTCTGCGGCGCGCCCCAGAAGCTGCTGCGGTCCGGATGGATGGTCCGGAAGCCGGGGCCGGAGGCCGGCAACCGCATCCCGCCGGCAAAGCAGCCCCCGGTGAAGGCGCCGCCGATGATGTGCAACGGCCCCGGCACCGGCCCGGCCTGCGCCGCCCGCGCGGCAGCGGACCAGCCGGCCGGCAGCAGCAGAAGCACCAAAGCCAGGACAAAGCGTGCGAATCGGGCTGTCACGGTAAACGAATTCCCCAGGTCCGCCGACACTCTGCAATGTCCGCCGCCATCCGTCAGCCACCGACCGCGCGGCGCTCGGCGAGTGGCCGCCGAGTGGCCGCCTGAGCATCCAGGGGGGCGCACATCTTCCGCTGTCTGCCCGGCGGTGCCATGATCCGGCGACGCGGTGTAACCCGACAGGTGCCCACGCCATGGACCTCAATGCGCTGATCGCCACAATGGGGTTGGCCCGGCTGCTGGATCTGCGCCTGGTGTCGGCGGAACCCGAACGCGTCGTCGGCGAACTGACGGTGAAAGCCGAACACTGCACCGTTGGGGACGCCGTGCACGGCGGTACGCTGATGGCCTTCGCCGACACGCTGGGCGCGGCCGGGACCGTGCTCAACCTGCGGGAAGGCCAGTCCACCACGACGATCGAGAGCAAGACCAATTTCTTCGCCCCGGCCCGGGTCGGCACCCGGCTCGTCGCGGAAAGCGTACCGCTGCATCGCGGCCGCCGCACCCAGGTGTGGGAGACGCGGATCACCGGCGACCAGGGACGGCTGGTGGCAAAGGTCACGCAGACCCAGTTGGTGATCGGCTGAGCCGTATCCCTCACCGCCCGCCCAACATATCCGCCGCGATGCAATGGGTCTGCTCACGCAATCGCGCGCATTTCCTGCCGCGATGCCGCATGGGCGCACCGCGATGTGATGGGCGCCTGCCAACTCCGCAACCATTTCCCTGCCAGCCCGCATCGCGGTCCGGACTGTCACGTGGCACGGCCGGACGGTGATGGCGGCCAACAGGGAGAGGGCCTGATGAAGGGACACTTGCTCGCCTCGGTCTGTGCGCTGAGCCTGCTGTTTGCGGCACCCGCTGCTTTCGCGGCTGGTGGCACCGGCATGAACAGCGGGGCAGCCTCGATGAACGGCAGCGGCATGAACGGCGGCTCGACCATGCACACGCCCGGCGCCCCCGGCACGATGAACGGCGCCGGCAACGGGTCGGGGATGGGAATGAACAACGGCAACACCATGCCGGCGGAACACGGCAATGGCGGCATGGCAACCGGTCAGCCGGGCATGAGCCACAGCACACGCAGTGCGCAGCGCCATTCCTATTCCCGCGGTCCGGCGACCTCGCAGGACGCCGAGGTCGATCGGCTGAATGAGGAGAGCCTGCGCGCGGCCCAGCAGAACCGGGCGTTCACCCCCGGCGGTGCCGACATGGGACAGGGCGGGATGAACCAGCCGGGTTCGACCATGTCCCCCGGCGCCGGTGGCGGTATGCAGGCGCCAATGCAGCGCTGAGGCCAGGCCGGGAGATGGCCGGTTCCGCGGGCTGGCCATCTTCCACCCATGCATTGGATGGAGGCGCGCTGCCGTTCCGGCTGCCGGCCTGCATGGCTGGTTGCCGGCGGCGCGTCCCGCCCGACATTCCTGCTGCGGCGCGGCGGCCGATGCGTCTGTTGCGGCGGAACTGCCGCTTCCGTCCAACCCGCGTCGGGCCTGACCCAGCGTCGGGCCTGACCCCGCGTCGGGCCTGACCCCGCATCGGACCTGACCCCGCATCGGACCTGACCCCGCGTCGGACCTGACCCCGCATCGGGCCTGACCGACCGGCAGGCCAGGCTCATGCCGTGCTTGCCCTTGCCACCGGCGTCCAGATGGCGCGCCCATGCGCGCCGGGCTGAACTGCAACGTTCCCGTTGACTGCAATCGGCCCTAGCCTGCTCCCGCTTCCGACAGCGAAGAGGGGGAACACCATGCGAGTCGTGCAGGTCCGGCCTGGTTGCCGGCGAACAGGCACCGCACGCCGACCCGTCGCGACGTGAGCGCCGAACCCGACCGTCGCCGCCTTGCGCAGCGGCTGGCGCACCTCAACCTGCACTGGCTGCGCTCGATCGCCTTCACCGTGGTGCTGGTTGGCCTGATCGCCGCTGCGATCGGCGCCGACCTGTCCATTGCGCTTGGCCTGGTCGCCACCTGCGCCGTGGGGTTCGGCTTCTTCTACCTGCTGTTCCCGGGCGGCGCGCAGTTCGGCATGACGGTGGCCAACTTCCTGGCGATCTACGCCTGCCTGTTCGAATTCTTTCGCAGCGTCAATTTCCCGGAGGCACCGAGCGCCCTGGCCCTGGTGGGGCTGGCGATGCCGGCCGCCGGCTTCCTGGGACGCTGCTTCCTGCGCCGCCGCCAGGTCGTTTCGATCATTCGCGCACGCCGCATTCGCGAACTGCAGCGCCTGCCTCCGGTGTCGCGCTGGCTGTTCGGCGCCCTGGCCGTGGGGGCGGCGTCTTTCGCGGTACCGCGGCTGGCTCTCGACTCGCTGCAGCAAGGCCTGGTGCTGCTGTCCAGCATGGGCGTCATCACACTGGTCGTGGTGCTGTACGCGCGGGACATCGTGCTGGTCATGATCGACATTGCCATGGTGTTCGAAACCGTCGCCGCGCGTCTCGACCGACTGGTTATGCCGATGCTGGCATTCCTGACCTTCTATGCATTGCTGGTCGTCATTTTCGGTTGCCTGTACCGCATCGCGGACATCACCGCCTGGCTGCCGCAGTTCACCGTGAACGGCGCCGCCACGCGGGTCAGTTTCGTTGACGCGCTGTACTACAGCGTTGCGACCATCACCACGCTGGGCTTCGGCGACATCGCCCCGGCAACGCCGCTGGTGCGGGCCATCACCGCGATGGAAGTCGTATCCGGCATTCTGATGCTGCTGTTCGGCTTCAGCGAGATCATGCGCAGCGCCGGGCCGGACAGCCGTCCGCGGCAGGGTCTGTCGGAGCGGCCACGCGTTCCGGTGGAGCACGACAAGGGCGGGTAGCCGGCACGGTACCGCACCGACACCGCCACCAGGGCGCTGTC
Organism: uncultured Alphaproteobacteria bacterium; assembly: GCA_963721065.1. GTDB lineage: Bacteria > Pseudomonadota > Alphaproteobacteria > Acetobacterales > Acetobacteraceae > CAWBLP01. The sequence goes on along the minus strand of CAVRHO010000001.1, from coordinate 603,557 downwards.
ACCGGCGCGCGCAGTAACTTCGGCGATAGTGAGCCTCGGCAACGAATACGTGGCTTGCACGCGCTATCGGGCACATGCGTTATCCCGATGCATCATGTCACTGAATCATTCGGCCCTCCTCGACCGGCTGCCGCCGTCGGTCCAAAGCGGCATCCTGCGGGTCCGCCAGCATGCCAACCGGCGCGGCTTCGCCTGGCACGTCGGGGTGATGCTGTTCGGGGCAGTAACGGGACAGGCAGTCAGCCTTCTGCTGTCACCGGTTCTCACCCGCGTCTTCACGCCAACCGAGTTCGGCTATCTCAGCGTGTACGGCGCGCTTCTGATGCTGTTCGGGGTGATGGCGAGCCTGGGCCTGGAGATCGCCATTCCGATCTGCACCGAAGACGAAGAATGCGCCAACCTGCTGGTTCTGTGCGGTGTGGCACTGACCGCCACCACGTCCGCAGTAGCAGCCCTGACCTATCTGTTTCCCGCCGACAGACTCAGCCGGCTCTGGTTGGGGCCGCTGGTTTCCTACCGCTTTCTGCTGCCGCTCGGCTTTGCCTGTCTCGGCGGTTATTTCATCCTGCTCGCGGTGGCGACGCGGGCCAGTGCGTTCCAGGAGATCGCACGCACGCGCATCGCCCAGGGCGTCGGCGGCCCGGGATCGCAGATCATCCTGGGCCTGCTCGGCGCCGGCACGCCGGGCCTGGTCATCGGTTTCATCATCGGCCAGGCCAGCGGAACGGTGCTGCTGCTCAGTCGGTGCGTGCTGGCAAACCGCACATGGCTGCAGGCGGTCTCATGGCGCGGCATCATTGCCGCGGCCCGGCGCTACGCCCGCTTTCCCCTGTACACCAGTTGGTCGCGCGTGCTGGAGGCAGCCGGCGGCGGGCTGGTGCTGTTCCTGGTGTTCTCGGCCTGCTACTCCAGCCGGATCGCCGGATTCATGTTTCTGTCGGAACGGATCATCTGGCGCCCGTTGCTGCTGGTCAGCAGCTCTCTGCTGCAGGTTTTCACCGGCGAGGCCGGACGATCCATATCGAAAAACCCGGAACAGTTGCGGCGTCGATTCTATCAGGTGGTGCCGCGCCAGTTCCTGCTGGCGGCCGGCTGGGTGGCGCTGGCCAATCTGCTGGCCGGCTGGGCGTTTCCCGTGCTGTTCGGCGCGCAATGGGGCGCCGCCATCCCTTTCATGCGCGCACTGAGTGTCGCCTACCTGGCGCAGGCCGTGCTGCACCCGCTGTCCACCACGCTGCAGATGCTGGAGCGGCAGGCAACGGCCGCGGCCTGGCATGTCGGACGCCTTGTGGTGCTGATGTCCGCCGTGCTGCTGGCCTGGCATTCCGGCATGTCCGCCCTGGCGGCGCTGTGGATCGCCGCCCTGGTGCAGGCGGCGAGTTGCCTGGTGCTGCTGGGACTGATGGTCGGCGCGATCGAGCAGGTGATCGCCCGCCAGCGGCAACAGCAGACGGTGATGGAAGGCTGAGCCCTCAGGCGGGCGGGTCCGGGCGCCGGTTATGACGTGGCATGAGCGCGGGCGGAACCAGACGCGTGGTGGCGGGCGGAGATCCTCGGGCGCAAAGGTGGTGCGGACAAGCACCGCTCTTCCGGGTCATGGCCGGCCTTGAGCCGGCCATCCACCCCCGACAGGGCGTGTTCCGTTGCATCCCGACCCGATCGTTCCGGTGTCGATGGCCGGGCAGGGTTCAAGCGGGCACGACGTGAAGGGCCCGGCGATCACATGAACGGCCAGGCATGGCGTGAAGCCCCGGCCATCCATAAAGTTTCGCCCGGCGCGACGCCGTAGACGATGGCGGACCGGTGTCGGCGCGCCATCGCTACGGCCGTCGCGCCGTGATAATGCCCGCCGCATGAGCGCACGCATCGACGGCATCGTCGCCCGGCTGCACGGGCTGCATCCGCGACTGATCGACCTCAGCCTGGACCGGCTGCTGGTCCTGCTGGGCAAGCTCGGCAATCCCCAGCAACGCCTGCCACCGGTGATCCATGTCGCCGGCACCAACGGCAAGGGCAGCACCTGCGCCTTCCTGCGTTCCTTCGCCGAGGCCGCCGGTTTGCGCGTGCACGTCTATACCTCGCCGCATCTGGTGCGCTTCAACGAGCGTATCCGCCTGGCCGGTCACCTGGTGTCCGACGAGATGCTGACCGCGGCGATGGAGGAAGTGGAACGCGTCAACGCCGGCGCCCCGATCACCGTGTTCGAGGTCATCACCGCCGTCGCCTTCCACCTCTTCGCGCAGGTTCCGGCCGAGCTGTGCGTGCTGGAAGTGGGGTTGGGCGGGCGTGGCGATGCGACCAACGTGATTCCGCCGCCCGCCGCCTGCGCGATCACCGCCATCTCGCTCGATCACCGCGAACTGCTGGGCGATACGCTGACGGCGATCGCGCGGGAGAAGGCCGGCATCATGAAGTCCGGCGTGCCGGTGGCCGTGGGCGCGCAACCGCCGGAAGCCGTCGAGGTGCTGTGTGCCGAGGCCCGGCGTGTCGGTGCGCCGCTGCTGCTGCGCGACCGAGACTGGCATGTGCACGCACACGGCGCCGGCTTTCGCTACACCGACGGGCGCGGCCCCCTGGTGCTGCCGCCACCGTCGCTGCCCGGATGGCACCAGTGGGACAACGCCGGCGTGGCCATCGCCGCCTTGCGCGCCTCCGGTGCCGGCGTTCCGGACGCCGCGATCGTCAACGGCCTGACGCGCGCGGAATGGCCGGCGCGCCTGCAGCGGCTGCACGGGCACCTGGCCCATCTGCTGCCGGCCGGGTGGGAGTTGTGGCTGGATGGCGGTCACAATCCCGGTGCCGGGCTGGCCCTGGCCGACCATCTGGAGGGCTGGGCCGACCGGCCGGTGCATCTGGTGGTCGGCATGAAGCAGGCGAAGGACTCCGCGGCGTTCCTGCGCCCGTTGCTGTCGCGCGCCACCACTGTCTGGGCGGTGGCGGAACCCGACCAGCACCTGGCCATGCCGGTGGAGGCGATCATCGCTGCATCCGACGGCATGGCGCGCCCCGGACCGGTGGTCCGCGATGCCTTGCGCGCCATCGGCGAGGAAGCCGGGCCGGCGCGGGTGCTGATCTGCGGCAGCCTCTATCTCGCCGGCGAGGTGCTGAAACAGGACGCATGACGCATCCGGGGTGTTGCCAGGGCACCGATTTCCGGGCGACGCTGCACAGCAGCAATTTCCCTGGCAGCCCGAGGTGCGCGCATGGCCACTCACCACATCGCCCCGACCCCGCAGACCGTGCGATGGGGCACGTTCGACGCGGCCTATCCGCCGGTGCTCACCGTGGAGTTGGGCGATACCGTGGTGCTGGAATGCGTCTCCGGCGGGCCGGAGGTGATGCCGCCGCCGGGCTCCGGCCTCGGCATCCCGCCGGCGCTGGCGGCGATCCATGCCGCCAACATGCCGCGTGCCGGCGGGCACATCCTGACCGGGCCGGTGGCGGTGGCCGGCGCCACGCCCGGGGACATGCTGGAAGTCCGCATCGACCGCATCGATCTGGGCAATGACTGGGGCTATTGCGGCTTCCGCCCGCTGGCCGGCACGCTGCCCGAGGATTTCCCCGACCGCTACCTGAGCCACATTCCGGTCGATCGGGCCCGCAAGGTGTGCACGCTGCCCTGGGGCACGGAACTGACGCTGGCGCCGTTCTTCGGCGTGATGGGCGTGGCGCCGCCGCCGCGCTATGGCACCATCTCCACCATCCAGCCGCGGGAGCACGGCGGCAACCTGGACAACAAGGAACTGGTCGAGGGCAGCACGCTGTTCCTGCCGGTGTGGACCGACGGCGCGCTGTTCTCGGCCGGTGACGGACACGGCGTGCAGGGCGATGGCGAGGTGTGCATCAACGCGCTGGAGATCTGCCTGACCGGCACCTTCACCCTGGTGCTGCACAAGGGCCGCGGCGCGCATGACCCGCTGCTGCGGTATCCGCGGGCGGAGACGCCGACCCATTTCATTTCCATGGGCATGAACGAGGACCTGGACCTGGCGATGAAGCAGGCGCTGCGCGAAATGATCGCGTTCATCGCCGGCCGCACCAACCTGTCGCGCGAGCAGGCCTACCAGTTCTGTTCCCTGGCGGTGGATTTCCACGTCACCCAGACGGTGAACGGCGAAAAGGGCGTGCACGGCATGCTGCGCAAGGGGCTGTTGTTCTGACGTCGCCTGCCGTTCCCTGCCCGGGCGCCCAGCCTTGCCCCGAGTCGCGGGCCGGCGCACGCCCGAGAATCCCAGTCACGTCGTCTCGCCAAGGCTGATTTCCCCAGTTCTTGTGGTCCGGGGCAGAGTTGTCCACAAGTTTTTGTAGGTTGGGCGCGATTTACCGTTGAGCGGCCCCAGAACCGCCGATACCATATTTTGTGGCTGGACCTGCGGGAGGGACCACAAAATGGAGTGGGCGGACGAGACGATCACCCGGTTGCGCGAGCTGTGGTCGGAGGGCCATTCCACTGCCGAAATTGGCCGCCGCCTGGGCGTGTCGAAGAACGCGGTGGTGGGCAAGGCACACCGGCTGGAGCTGCCGCCCCGGCCCTCGCCGATCCGGCGCGAAGGCGAGTTGTCCGCCCCGCGACGCCTGATGCTGCGTCGGCTGGAGGGGCCAACCCTGCCTCCCCTGCCCTGCACGACCGCGCTGACACCGCCGGTGCCGCCAACCCCGGCGGTGGTGCCACCCCCGGCCCCGCCGCCCGCTCCGGCAGAACCGCCGGCCAGCGTTGCGCCGGAACCGGAGCCGGAGCCGCCGGCCCGACCGCGTCCGGAACCGGCGCCGGTTCCCGCGTCGCCACCGCGACTGCAGGCCGTTCCGTCGTCGCCATCGCGCCCCTACGGCCGGGTGACGACCTGCTGCTGGCCGATCGGTGAGCCGGGCACACGCAGCTTCCACTTCTGCGATGGTCCGTCGGAGCCGGGCAAACCCTACTGCGAGGAACACGCCAAGCTGGCGTATGTGCGGGTGCGGGACCGGCGGGAGGATGCCGCGTAGCAACAGCTCCCGCGGGTTCGACGCGCGGCCGCTTCCTCGACCTCACCAATTCCGCTGGTGCCGCCGGTCACGATGGCGACCTTGCCCTGAAGTAAGCCCAAGCGACGTCCCCCGTGAAATCGTGTTTTCCCGCCGTTCCTGGTCGTGCACCCTTCCGTCGGACGTGCTGCAGGGCGTAAGGGGCGCCGCCATGGTTGGGTATCGAGCGCCAGGTCGGCCGGCCATAATCCCGCCGGGTTCCGCGTGCGGCGGTGACTTGTGCGGCCTGGTTCGCCGATGCACCTGGCGTTTCGACCGGTGACCGCGGCTCAGTTGCGCCGGGCGGCGAACGAAATTGCCAACTGGCCAAGCAGCGCGGAGCCGAGCAGGACGGTGGCGACGGGATAGACCGAGCCGGGGCTCCAGGTTTCAACCGCAACGGTGCACAGCACGCCGTAGGTCATCTGGGTGAAGCCATACAGGCCGGACGCCGCGCCGATCGCCTGCGGATTGACGCTGACCGCGCCGGTGATGGCGAACGGGCTGGCCATACCGGCCCCCACCATGAACAGCGCCACCGGACCAACCATGGTCGGGACCGTGATCCAGTTGGTGATGTCCGCCAGGGTGAACAGCGCGGCGCCGAGGATCCCCAGCCCGTTCGCCACGCGCAACGCGGTGCGCGGCCGCAACCGGCCGGCCAGGCGGTTGGCGCTCAGCCCGCCCAGCGCCACGCCGCCCATCAGCACCAGGTAATACAGGCCGACTTCCTGCGGTCCACGATGCAGTTCGCGCTCGAAGATGAAGGGCGAGGCCGACATGAAGGCATAGAACGATGTCGTGCTGCACGCACCGCCGATCGCGAAACCGAGGAAGGTACGGGACCCGGCCAGCCGCAGGTAACTGTAGAACATCGACCGTGCGCTGCGTGCCTGGCCGCCGGACGCCAACGTCTCCGGCAGCCACACCACCGCGGCGAGCAGGGTCAGAGTCCCGATCGCCGCCAGCAGGGCGAAGCTGGCGCGCCAGTTCCACAGCGCGGTGGCGTAGCCGCCAATCACCGGCGCGATCGCGGGAGCCATCGACATGACCAGTGTCAGCAGTGCGAGCTGCGCCGCGGCGCGGTCGGCCGTGGCGGCATCCCGCACGATCGCCCGCCCCAGCACCAGGCCGGCGCAACCGCCCAGCGCCTGCACGACGCGCGCCGTGATCAACACCCCGGCGTTGGGCGCCACGGCGGTGACTGCACCGGCCACCGCATACAGCGTCAGGCCGCACAGCAGAACCGGGCGGCGGCCGAACCGGTCCGAAATCGGACCATAGGCCAGTTGCCCCATCGCCAGGCCGACCAGGTACAGCGTGATGGTGAGCTGCGCCGTGGCGTCCGTGACGTGCAGCGCCACTGCGGTGGCGGGCAGCGCCGGGATGATCATGTGCATGCCCAGCGTGCCGCAGGCGGTCAGCGCAACAAGCAGCACGAACGGAGCCGCGCCGCGACGGCGCAGCCTGGGCATGGTGAGAAAGCTCATGGTGCTTCATGCTGCGCGCGCGAAGCGACGGAGGAAACCCATGCAAAGCGATGAGCTGCGGATTGCCGATCGCATGGCAATCCAGGACTGCCTGTTCCGCTATGTCCGCGGCGTGGACCGCAAGAATTGGCCCCTGGTCCGCTCGGCCTATCATTCCGACGCCTACGACGACCACGGCAACTACAAGGGCGGCATCGACGGATTCATCGAGTCGCTGGTGCGGCGGCACGCTACGATCGAGCAATCGATGCACGTGATCGGCAACATCGTGATCGAATTCGACGGGCCGGACAGCGCGCTGCTGGAGGCCTATTTCATCACCCACCAGCGGCTGAGCCCGGAGGCCGGCGACGCGCGGTTGCCCTATCTGCGTGGCGGCTCGGTTGGTCCGGACCAGGCGGTGGAGACCGAGGTGGTCGGCCGTTACGTCGATCGGATGACCCGGCGCGAAGGCACATGGCGGATTGCCCGTCGCACGGTGGTGTTCGAGGTGGTGCGCGGCCAGCCCGCGCCGGCCGGCGGCGGGCTACGCGACACCTGGGCCGTGGGCCGGCGTGACGGACAGGACCCGGTCGAACGCGCGCGGCGCGAGCTGGGAATCGGCGAGGTGGCGTAGGAGGCGGCACGGCGGCACGGCGCCTTCGGGCCGACACCGTGGCCCGATGAAGGCGTGACCCGATGAAGCCGTGGCCCGATGAAGCCGTGGCCCGATGAAGCCGTGGCCCCATGAAGCCGTGGTCCGATGAAGCCGTGACCCGATCGGGTGTGTTCCGCGAGTCTGAAATCGGGTCATGGCCGCCGGCGTTGCCCTCCACGTCGTGGTCGGCGAAGGCCGGCCACCCACGACTTCGTCGTGCCGAAGGCATCCGCTCCGGGCCAGGCTGTCGGCGCGGTAACAGGAGGAGGATGCCTTCCGCACGAGGCAGTCGCGGGTGGCAGCCTTCGTCCACCATGACGCTGTACGGTCTGCCGGCGGTCATCCCAGCCAGCCGCCACCCTCAAACAACGGTCAGCCTTCTTCCGCGATACTTGACCAGCATCACCCTCATCCAGCCGCCATTGCTCAATCAGCGACCGCCATCAACGGACCGAGGCGCATCGAACTGCACCTCCTGCGCCAGGCACAACGGGCTGGCCCCCCGGTCCGTCGCGGCGGGCCACGACGCTGCAAGGCCGGGGGCGCGCCGGAGCGCGCGGCCGGTGGCTACGCGATAACGGCCGAGCGCTCCATCGCCGCATGCGCCCAGGCGGCGTCCATGTCCTCGTCGAACAGTTCGGTCAACTTCTTCATCATCGTGCCGCCCAGCTCCTCGGCGTCCACGATGGTGACGGCGCGGCGGTAGTAGCGGGTTACGTCGTGGCCGATGCCGATGGCGATCAGCTCCACCTGGTCGCGGTTCTCGATGTCGCGGATCACCTCGCGCAGGTGCTTCTCCAGGTAGTTGCCGGGGTTCACCGACAAGGTGGAGTCGTCCACCGGTGCGCCGTCGCTGATCACCATCAGGATGCGGCGATGCTCCGGCCGGACCAGCAGGCGGCGATAGGCCCACAGCAGTGCCTCGCCGTCGATATTCTCCTTCAGCAGGCCCTCGCGCAGCATCAGGCCCAGGTTCTTGCGCGCGCGCCGCCAGGGCGCGTCGGCCGCCTTGTAAACGATGTGGCGCAGGTCGTTCAGGCGGCCGGGATTGCGCGGCTTGCCCTCCTGCACCCACTTCTCGCGGCTCTGCCCGCCCTTCCAGGCGCGCGTGGTGAAGCCCAGCACTTCCACCTTCACCGCGCAGCGTTCCAGCGTGCGGGCCAGGATGTCGCCGCACATGGCCGCGACGGTGATCGGCCGGCCGCGCATCGAGCCGGAGTTGTCGATCAGCAGCGTCACCACCGTGTCGCGGAACTCCATGTCGAGCTCGCGCTTGTAGGATAGCGCCTGCAGCGGGTTGACCACCACGCGCGACAGGCGGCCGGCGTCCAGCAGGCCTTCGTCCAGGTCGAACTCCCAGGCGCGGGTCTGCTGCGCCATCAGGCGGCGCTGCAGGCGGTTGGCCAGCTTGGAGATCACGCCGTGCAGGTGCTGCAGTTGCTGATCAAGCTGCTGGCGCAGGCGAGTCAGTTCGTCGGGATCGCAGAGGTCCTCGGCCTCGACCTCCTCGTCGTACATGCGCGTATAGGCGCGGTATACCGCGGCATCATCGGGATTGGGGCGCTCGCGCCGGGGCTGCGGGCCGCCGGGACGATCGTCGCCTTCGGCAATGGCGGCATCCTCCTCGGATTCGCTGCCTTCGTCATCGGCGCTGGCGTCGCCCTCCATCTCCTCCGGCTGGGCGCCGAGCATGGATTCGGTGTCGGATTCCGACTGGCCCTGGCCTTCCTGGGACTGGTCCTGCTGGCCGGACTGTTCGCCGCCCTGCTCGCCTTCCTCGGTCTGGTCCTCCGGGTCGGCGTCGGCTTCGGCCTCGGCCAGGTCCAGCGCCGCCAGCAGCCGGCGCGCGGCGCGGGCGAAGGCGTTCTGATCGTCCTGGGCGGCGTTCATCTCCGCCAGCGCCTGGTCGGCGTTCTCGCCCAGCGAGTCGCGCCACAGGTTGAGGATGCGCTGGGCGGCGGCCGGAGCGGGCTCGCCGGACATCTGCTCGCGCGCCAGCAGGGACAGCGCCGCGCTCGATCGGCAACTGGTCCTTGCGGGTCATGCGGTCGTAGCCCTCGGCCTCGCATTCCTCGGCCAGCTTGGCGCGGAGGTTGGAGGCGACGCCGGACATGAAGCGGGAGCCGACCACCTCGACGCGGGCCTGCTCCAGCGCGTCGTACACGTCGCGCGCTTCGCGGCGGGCCGGCATGCGGGCGTTGTGCACCGAGTCGTCGTGGTGGCGCAGCCGCAGCGCCAGCGCGTCGGAGGCGCCGCGCAGCTTGGCCATTTCCGCGGCGGGCAGCGCGCGGGTGGGCAGCGGCAGGCGGGCGCGCTTGCCGGTCAGGCCGGAGGGGCCGGGCTGGAAGGCGACCTGCACTTCCGGCTCCTCGGCAATCGCACGCAGCACGCCGGCGGTGGCGCGCTTGAAGTCTTCCGCCCGGGAGTTGTCCTGCTTGGATCCGCTCATGGTCTGTCCTTGGTCACCGCCGCCGCGGGATGTGGCCGGAGAGCGCGTCGTCCGGCGTCATGGCCGGGCCCGTTCCGGCCATCCACGTCTTGCGGTAGAGGTCACGGAGAAGACGTGGATGGCCGGCCTGCGCCGGCCATGACGGTGCTTGCACGGCGTGCCCACCGTCATCTCCTGGCTCCACCGTCACTTCCGCGTGGTGAACCCGCCGGTGGGGATCTCCTCGTTGAAGCAGCGCTGGTAGTACTCGGCCACCGTCGCCCGCTCCGCCTCGTCGCACTTGTTCAGGAAGGTCACGCGGAAAGCGAAGCCGACACTGCCGAAGATGCGGGCGTTTTCGGCCCAGGTGATCACCGTGCGGGGCGACATCACGGTGGAGATGTCGCCGTTGATGAAGCCGGCGCGGGTCAGGTCGGCCAGAGCCACCATGCTCTCGATGCGCTTCTTCATCGCCGTGTCGGACGGCTCGACGGCCATCTTCGCCAGCACGATGTCGGTCTCCATGCCGTGCGGCAGGTAGTTCAGCGTGGCGACGATGTTCCAGCGGTCCATCTGGCCCTGGTTGATCTGCTGGGTGCCGTGGTACAGGCCCGTCGTATCGCCCAGGCCCACCGTGTTGGCGGTGGAGAACAGGCGGAACGACGGATGCGGGCGGATCACCCGGTTCTGGTCCAGCAGGGTCAGCTTGCCCTCGACCTCCAGGATGCGCTGGATCACGAACATCACGTCCGGGCGGCCGGCGTCGTATTCGTCGAAGGTCAGCGCGCAGGCGTGCTGCAGCGCCCAGGGCAGGATGCCCTCGCGGAATTCGGTGATCTGCTTGCCATCCTTCAGCACGATGGCGTCCTTGCCGATCAGGTCGATACGGCTGATGTGGCTGTCCAGGTTCACCCGGATGCACGGCCAGTTCAGCCGCGCGGCCACCTGCTCGATATGGGTGGACTTGCCGGTGCCGTGATAGCCCTGGATCATCACACGGCGGTTGAAGGCGAAGCCGGCGAGGATCGCCAGCGTCGTTTCCTTGTCGAACTTGTAGGCTTCATCGATGTCCGGCACGTGCTCCGTGCGGACCGAGAAGGCCGGGACGACCATGTCGGTGTCGATGCCGAAAGCCTCGCGGGCAACGACCTTCGTGTCCGGCAGGTCGATCGCGGAGGTCGGGCGGATTTCGGCGAGGCTGGCAACCTTGTTCATCGGCGCGTTGATCCTGTTCTCAAGCTTCCGGAAAAGTCTAACCCCCGCGCGAGACGACGCAAGAGCGGGGCCGGATATGACACGGGGGCGGTGACATTATTGTCTCCGCTAGGGCCGAACACCCCGTCGGGTCAACCGGCGGCGGCGAACGGGCGGTCCACTGGCAGGCGGCGACGCAGCGTCGCGTAGGCGAGATTGATGGTCTTCAGCCGTTCCTCCGCCTCCCGGCTGCCGCCATTCGCATCCGGGTGGTGGCGTTTGGCCAGTTCTTTGTAGCGGGCCTTCACGGCCTCCAGCGTGGTGGGCCAGCTCAGGCCGAGCGTGGCGAGCGGTTCCCGCAGCTCGGAGGGTGCACGGTCCTGGCGGCGGGTATCCTGGGGGTGCTTCACCCCGGCCGAATTGAGGATGCGCAGCGGGTCGCGCAGCACCTCGTCATCCCAGGCTCCGGCGGAACCGAGGCGGCCGAGCGGCCAGGACGGGCGCTGCCAGGCGGTGTCGGAGCGCAGATGCGCCTCGATCTGGCCGGGCGTCATGCCCTTGAAGTAATCCCAGGAGCCATTGTACGCGCGCACGTGCTCCAGACAGAACCACCAGTAGTCACGCAGGTGGGTCCGGTCCTTGGGTGCGCGATACTCGCCCTGCGCGCCACATCCTGGCATGTCGCAGGTCCGCCCCGGCGCGGCCGGGTCGGGCGCGTAGGCCCTGGGTCGCGAGGGACGTCGGGTCATGGCGCCTATGTGCCGTCGCACGGGCGCAAAGGCAACTGTCGGGACAATGACAAGAGGGGATTGGCGGCCATGCCGGAATTGCAGACACGGGCGGAGCGGCTGGAGGCGGCGCTGCGGGCGGCGTTCGCGCCGTCGGAGTTGCGGGTGGTGGACGACAGCGCGCGCCACGCCGGCCATGCCGGGGCGCGGCCCGAGGGAGAGACGCATTACAGCGTGCTGGTGGTGGCCGAGGCGTTCCGCGGCATGAACCGGGTGGCGCGGTCCCGGGCTGTGCACGCGGCGCTGGAGCAGGAGTTCGCCGGCGGAATGCATGCGCTGGGCCTGACGCTGCGCACGCCGGAGGAGGCGGCCGCGGCGCGGTAGCGGGCCGGTGCGTTCGCGGGGCGGCCGGCTGGACACCGCCGGTCGGCTCGCCCACGCTGCCGCCGTATCCGCCGCGGAGGATGCGGCGGCAATCGTGGAGGAACGGGCATGAAGGTCGGCTTCATCGGCGTGGGCAACATGGGCGGTCCCATGTGCCGCAACATCATTCGCAACACGAACCATGAGGTCACGGTCTTCGACCCGAACCCCGACGCCGTGGCCGCCTGCACCGCGCTGGGCGCCGCTGCCGGAACGTCGGTGGCGGATGTCGCCGCGAACTGCGAGGTGGTGATCACCTCCCTGCCCCTTCCGCGCGTGGTGGAGGAGGTGGCGCTGGGTGCCGGTGGCATCGCGGAGAACGCCAAGGCCGGCACTGTGTATATCGACCTGTCCACCAACGCGCCGACCACTGCGCGCACGCTGGCCGAGGGGTTGCAGGCGAAGGGCATCCAGATGCTGGAGGCGCCGGTCTCCGGCGGCACGGCGCGGGCCGCCGACGGGACCATCGTGATCATGGTGGGCGGCGATGCGGCGGTGTTCGAGGCGCAGTTGCCGCTGCTGAAGTCGTTCAGCGGCGAGGTGATCCACCTGGGCGAGATCGGCATGGGCTCCACGGCCAAGCTGATCAACAACATGCTGGCGTTCTGCAACGCCGCCGCGGCGGCCGAGGCGCTGATGATGGGCAAGCGCTCCGGGATCGAGATGGCGAAGCTGGACCAGGTGATCCGGAACGCGTCGGGCTTCTCCACCGGCTATGCGAACATGGCGAACAAGGCGCTGGCGGGGAACTTCAAGGCGACCTTCGCGCTGGACCTGGCGCACAAGGACCTGCGCCTGGCGCTGCAGATGGCCGACGACCTTGGGGTTCCGGGCATGATCGCGCCGCAGGTGATGAACCTGATGCGGATGGCGCGGGGGATGGGGCTGGGGAGCGATGACTCCGCCTCGGTCATCCGGGTTTATGAGTCGGCGCTGAAAACCGAAGTGCGGGGCTGACCGGGGAGCGCTCTGACCGCACAGTGTCATGGTCGGCGCAGACCGGCCATCCACGTCCTATACCAGCCCGCGTATCGATTGACCGTTGGTCGGCAACGCACCGTCATGGCCCGCGCAGGCGGGCCATCCACGATTCTTGCTGATGGCGTCTGTGACAAGACGTGGATGGCCCCCTGCGTGGGCCATGGCGCTGAATGGCTGGCCGTATGCCAAACGTAACGCGGGCTGGTATCATTTGTTGCCCGAAGTCGTCTGCTACCGGAAATAGCCCGTTGCCGGCGTAGCAATGCAGATGGCGGTCCTGCGCCGCGTATGCGTTCAAACAGTGCGGCCAGGCTCCGCTATCCCGGGTCATGGCCGGACCGGATCCGGCCATCCACCACCGCCAAGGCGTATTCCGCTGCACTCCGGCCGGACCGTTCCGGTGTCGGTGGCCGGGTCCGGCATTGGCATGAAGAACAGGTCCCGGCCTGTCATCCGCATCAGCGGTACTCGGCGCGCAGGTAATGAACCAACGGATTGTGCCGTTCAGGACTGACCAGATGCGGAAATGCGCGGCTTGGCCGCCCGATATGACGCTGGCGATACGACGCGGCATCGAAACCGGGTGACGGGTCCATGCCCTGCAACGTACCGGCCTGCAGATAATACGCGAACGGGTCCCGGTTGGGGCCAACGGTATCGCCATGGCGGGCCATGAACCACGCGACGTCGAACTGCGGTGTCGGGCTGACGGTCTGGCTGCGCCGATGTGCCAGGTAGTGTGCCAAAGCCGGTTGCTCCGGCGGCACGTCATAGGTGCGACGGTACCAGGCCGGATCGAAATACGGCACAGGACGCCGGCCCGCGGCCTCACCCTCGAGAACGTAATGCACCAGCGGGTTGATGCCGAGGCGGGCAACCGTCGGATTGGTCAAGCAGTACCAGGTCACGTCGAAATAGGCGTTGGGCATGCGCCCTTCGTGCCAGCCGAACCGGCAGAAGTGCTCGATCGGGCTGGCGCCCGCGTCATACACGTCGCTGCCGTGAATCAGGTAGAAGTTGGGGTCGATCAGGCCGGTATCCGCCAGCACCGCGGGGTCGGGAAACGCCTCCCGCCGATCGGCCGCGACGTCGCGCAGGTAGTGCTCGAACGGATCGCGCCCGTGCGCAACATCGTCGCGGTACGGGGCCAGATGCGGCACGGCATAGAGGTGCGCACAGGGCAGGCACCGGCCGGAGGTACGCAGGGCCAGGAAATGCCCCAGGGCCGATGCATCGGGCGGAAGTCCATAGGCGGCACGATGCCAGGCGGGATCGAACAGCGGCATCGGCCGCAGCCCCTGCCTGTCGCCGGCGCGCTGGTAGTGCAGCAGTGCATCGAGGCCGCCGGGGCCGGCATCGGCACACTGCCGGCGGTACCAGTCGGGGTCGAACCATGCATTGGGTGCCCGCCCCTCCGCGGCCCCGAACCGGACGAAATGGTCGAGCGGGTCGAGGCCCGCCTGGGCCACGTCCGGATTGGCCGCCAGGTACCAGGCTGCGTCCAGCAGGCCACCGGCGGCGACCTCGTGACGGACGTCGTTGGGGGGCACCGGCCGGGGTCAGGCCGGTGCGAGTTCGACCTCACGCAATTCCTCGGCCAGAGCCGTGGAGACCTCGCCGATCACCTTGTCCCAGCCGCCGGGTGTCGCCTGGCGGAACAGGCGAACGGTGGGGTACCACGGGCTGTCGCTGCGATCCAGCAGCCAGCGCCAGTCCGCGGCCTTGGGCAGCATGATCCAGACCGGCCTGGCCAGGGCCCCGGCCAGGTGCCCCATGGCGGTGTCGATGGTGATGATCAGATCCAGGTTCTCCATCACCGCCGCGGTCTCACCGAAATCGGTCAGGTCATCGGCCAGATCGGTCATGCCGTTGAAGCGTGACAGCACGGCGCGGTCTGCCTCCGGCATCGGCTTCTGCAACGAGACGAACGCGGCCTGGCCGGCGTCGGCCAGCGGCAGCAGACGCTCCAGGCGCATCGAGCGCCGCCGGTCGTTGGGATGGGTGGGGCGGCCGGTCCAGGCCAGGCCGATGCGCTTCACACCCTGCGGCAATTGCGCGTCCAGCCGTTCCCGCCACGCGGCGATACGGGCCGGGTCAGCTTTCAGATACGGAACCTTGGCGGGGATGGAATCCAGCCGGGTGCCGAACAGCAGCGGCAGGCTGGACAGGCGGCAGTGCGCGGCGTGACCGGGCACGTCGTTCCAGCGATGGCAGAACTGCTTCACACCCGGAATGTCACGCAGCAGCGGGCCCATCTCGGCGCTGCAGCCCAGCACGATCTCCTCACAGCGTTCGGCGGCCATGGGGATGTAGCGGGCGAACTGGATGGTATCGCCGTAGCCCTGGTCGCCGACCAGCAGGATGCGCCCCTTGGGAATGCGCATGCCGTTCCATGGCGCGGAGGTCATGGGCGGCATGGTGTTCTTGCCGGCCTCGGTCTCGTTGCGCCACTCGTATTCCATCCAGCCGGACTCGAAGTCCCCGGTGGCCAGCAGGGTCTGCGCCATGGCGAGGTGGCCGTCGGCGTGCTTGTGGTTGAGCCCGAGCGCGCGCAGCAGGCAGGCCGTGGCGCGTTCGCGGTCGTCCACATCGACGAACACCAGCGACAGGTTCACCAGGTGGTCGGCGTTGTTGGGATCGAGGCGCACGGATTCCTGCCCTGCGGACAGCGCCCGTTCCATGCGATAAGTCGCTCGGCACAGCGAGGCGAGATGCGCGTTCCAACTGGCATTGCCGGGGCGCAGGCGGAGTGCCTGTTCCAGCAGGGCGACCCCGCGCTCCGGATCGTGGGTCATGCCGGAGAGGATGCCGAGCAGGGCGAGCGCCGGCGGGTGGTCGGGGTGGGCGCCGAGCACATCGTTGCAGATGCCGATCGCCTCGCCGAACCGTTTCGCCTGAGCGGCGGATTGGGCGCGCAGCAGCGCCTGTTCCGGCGTTTCGCCCCCCTGGTTGGATTGTGCGGCGGCCGGTGCGGCCTGTGGCGCCACCGGTCCCGCGGCCTGGGCCATCTGGCCCGCATTTGTCCCGCTCATGCCACGGAAATTGCACTTGAGGACGGGGTGGCGGCAAGGGGATTTCGATGGGGGCGGCGACGAATGTGACCGGATGGGCAAGGATTTGTCGTTACGGAAAATTCACGAAATCGGGGCCGTCGCCCCCGGCAGCGCCGCGCGCTGTCCTGGCCGGACACCGCCATCGACCCGCTGGCGGTATCGGACAGTGTCGGCAGGCTGGGTTGCCTGCAAGACAAAGCAGTCTGGTGCAGGCGGGGAGAGGGCCGAGCGCCCTCTCCCGTCTCAGCCGCTCAGGCGGCCGCTTGTGTGGCGATGGAGGAACAGGTGGCGACCAGGGCCCGTGCTGCCTCGACCTGCGGCCCGACGAGGTAGAGCGGCGCGCAGGACTCGGCCTCCCACCGCCTTTCCCAGCGATGCGCGGCGAAGTCCGGATGCAGCGCCACGACCTCTCCGCCATTGGCGAAGCTGGAACGATCGTCCACGTCCAGGTAGCTCTCCGCCGCCAGCCCCTCGGCCAGCAGCACATCGTGGGTCGGCAGTTCGACGTGGAAGTAGGTGATCGTGTCCACCGCGACCTGCCGAATGGTCGTGCCGTTGACCAGCAGTTTCGCCGGGATCAGCACGTCATTGACGAACAGCGCGTGGTCCGGGGACAGCCACAGGTCGCGCGCGGGCAGGCCGGGGCCGAACGCACCGGCGGTGATGACCACCGGCTGCACTTTCTCCGGCTGCGGATGCGCGCTGCAGTTCACCGGGCGGCGGCCGATCCACTGCACGGGTTCGAAGCATTCGCCCAGCACCGACCACACGCGGTCGCCTTCGCGCAGGTCTTCCACGGCGACCTCGCCACGGTCGGTGCGGATGCGGGTGCCGGCGGCGAAGCAAAGCACCTGTTCCGCTGCCGCCTGCATTGCGGTTGCACCAAGCGCCCCCCGACCAATCTTGTCGTAGAAGACCAGAGATCCAAGCAGGTTGTTGCCCGAGTCGAAAAGCTCCAGCGTGTTGTTGTTGACGATGTTGTCGGAGGCGATCGTCAGGTTGGTGAACTCGATCTTGTCGCCGGCCTGATAACCCCAGATCTGCGCTGCGAACCCGCCCGCTGCCAGCACGTTTTCCGACGTAGGCGATACGGTCGGAGCGACGCCGCTGACCCCGGCAGAACCGTCATTGACGATCTGGCCAATCACCAGCGTGTCGGTCGCATCCTGGAACTGGATCACCTGACCAGCGTCGATCGTATTGGTGTTAACGACAAACGTGGCGCCCTGGCTCAACTGCCACTGGCCGAAGGTGTAGTTGCTGATGTTGCTGTTCGCGTCGGTCGCCGAGGTGCCGGTCAGCATCATCGGCGCGTTCCAGATACCGGTGCCGCCGCTTATCTGCACCGCACCGACATTGCCGACGTATAGACTGTAATCGTTGGTTCCCAGCCCCGCGTTGTTGGAGGTGGTGAATTCAACACTGTCGGGGTCGATGACGCCGCCCAGATTGTTGTAGGAGGCGTGGCCGGACTCGATGACCTGGCCTGCGTAGTGCAGCGTGGCGCCGGCGCCGATGGTCAGCACGCCGCTGCCACCGCCTGCGTAACCGATGTTCAGGACGCTGCCGGTGACGTTGAGGGTGCTGCCGGCCCCTTCCACATCCACGTTGCCCGAGGAAAGCGTGCCGGCGTTGCCGACGGTCAGTTCGCCCGCGCTGACCGTAGCACCGCCGAGGATGGAGAGTTCGCCCGCCGACTGGTCGCCCAGGGTCAGGCTGCCGGTCACATCGAGCACGGAGTTCTGGCCGGTGACCCCGATCACTGCGCCGCCGGACGACTGGGCCGCTGCGACGAGCGCAGCCGCCGTCACGGCGCCGCCGCTGGCTACGGTCAGGGCACCCATGGCTGCGTTGCCGACCTGCAGGGTTCCGCCAACCTGCCAAGTCGAACCGTTGCCGATTACCGAGACAGAGGAGCCGTCCGACCCCGCCTGGTTGCCGATGACGGCGCCCAACGCCACTGCCGTTCCGGGATCCGTCATGACCGTGGCGTCATTCTGGACCGACAGGCTGCCGACGCCCGCATCGCCAACAACGAAGCGGCCGCCGTTTTCCAGCAGCGAACTGGGCCCCGTCACAGTGACAGTGCCGCTCCCCCCCAGACTGCGACCGACGACAATGCCCTGGGACGGATCCACGGTGCTGTGGCCGCTGCTGACCACGCCCTGGTTCTGGATCAGCAGCGAGCCGTTGCCTGCGCCGCCCACGACGATTTCGCCATTCGCGCCAAGCGTGGATCCCCGGTCGGTCACCTCGATTGCGCCCGAGGAATTGAGATTCTGACCGATGGTCACTGCACTGTCGGCCGCGGACTGCGCGCCGGCGGTCACCGTACCACCCAGGCTGACAGTCAGTCTGCCGTGACCGGATTGTCCGACGGTGAGGTTGTCGCCGCCGGTGTCAACCACGGTAAAGGCGTCGCGGTCGTCACCGCATTGGTAAAGCTCGAAGAGATGGATCCGCCAGCCGGACTCATCGCCGCGGCCACCGGGGCGTATGCGCCGGTGACATTCAACGCCCCGTTTGCACCCTCGCCGGCGCCCAGGACGATACCGGGCGTTCCTGGTGCGTGCGCCCCATCAACCCTCAGCGTGCCACCGGGGCCGACATTCACCACACCCGAGCTGGTGACCAATGACCCAGTGGAAACCACCGACCCGTTCGGCGTGATGATCGTGTCGCCGTTCGCCACGTACACGCTGTCGCCGATGACGACCTGCGTCGCCGCCTCCGCCGTGCTGCCGTTCTGCACTGTCAGCGTGCCGTCGGTGCCGTCCGTGCCGACCTTGATCCACTGCTGGCTGGACATCGACCCGCCGGACGTCAGCAGCGCCGTACCGCTGCCGCCGGTCATGAGATAGGTCGTGGTGCCAGACTGGCTGATCCCAAGCCCAACGCCACCAATCGAGATTCCGGCCATGCCGACCGGGTCCTTGGTGCTGGTCAGCGTGCCGCCATTCTCGATCACCAGCGAGCCATTGCCGGCGCGGGCGACGTAGGCAACGCCCTTCGCCGAGTAGCTCGACCCAGCGTCGGTGATGGTCAGGCTGCCGGTCGCGCGACGGCCGATCGACAGGGCGTTGACCTGTGTGTCGTCAAATGAGCCAGACGACACGCTGCCGCCCTGGCTGACGATCATGCTGCCGTTGCTGAGC
Organism: uncultured Alphaproteobacteria bacterium; assembly: GCA_963721065.1. GTDB lineage: Bacteria > Pseudomonadota > Alphaproteobacteria > Acetobacterales > Acetobacteraceae > CAWBLP01. Next base: position 584,467 of record CAVRHO010000001.1, on the reverse strand, counting down.
CAGCCGATCGCGACACCCGCTCCATTGGCATCGAGCAGAGCACCGGTGCCGCTGACCACCGCCTGCCCACTGGCGGCGCCGGTTGCGCTGCCGGTCGTCGAGGTGCCGATGCTGCTGTTGGCTCCGCCGACCACGACGACGTAATTGGTCTGGATCGGATTACTTACCTTCACCACGCCGCCCGCGCCGATATTGAGCGACCCGGTGCCTCCGTACAAGGTGCCGCCGGACGAGGTTGCAGTGCCGATCGTCATGCCGACGCCAGCGAGAACCGTTCCGCCGTTGCTGACATTCAACTGGCCGTCGACGCCGTTCCCGCCAACGCTAATCCCAGAAATTTTCGAAGCGACTTCAAGGACGCCCCCGCCGGTTACGGAAGCAATGCCTGTACCGCCTATATTGTTGCTGGAGGCGTTTGGTCCGGAGCTATGGCCCACGCCGATACCGATGCCGCCGCCATTCACCGGGGCATCGTTCACCACAAGGCTGCCGCCGTTCTGCACCAACAGCGTGCCGGAGCCGCCGCGCGCGTCGAGCAGGTAGCCATTGGCGGTCAGCATCGAGCCCGCGTCGGTGACGGTGACTATCCCGTTGCCGCCCGAATTCGCGAGCCCCAGCGAGTAGAACTGGGCAGAATCGGCAGAGCCGACGACCACCGACCCGCCTTGCGCAACGGTCAGGCTGCCCTGTCCGCCATTATTGCCGACGGCGAGCGGATTGCCGTTGGTATCCAGCAATGCGCCGGCGCCGGTTACGGTCACATCGCCGCTGGCAGCCGCCAGCGTGCCGGACGCGCCGTGCGCGCCGATGTCAAACGCGATGCTACTCAACTGCGGCGCAAGCGAAGACTTGTAAACGCCTGCGGCATTGATCGTCATCGAACCGTGGCTGCCCGCGTGGGTGCCGACGGCGAATGTGCTCGCGGCCGAATTGAAGATGCCGCCGTTGTCGATGACCAGCGTGCCGTCTGCGCCAGCGGTGTTGCCGACCGCATCGAACGTGCCGTTCGCCTGAATAATGCCGCCTGAACCGACGGTCAGGGTGCCGGTCCCGGCATAGTTGCCAATGATGGCATTGCCGGCGATCGACGCGGTGGCGCTGCTGACGTTCATGATGCCGGAACCGCTGGCACTGTTGCCGAGCAGCAGGTAGCCGGAATCGGTGAGCGCACCGCCATTCACCGTCAGGTTGCCGCTTCCGGCGCCACCGACGATCAGGTTCTGCATGTCGAAAGTGCTGCCGCCGGTCACCGAAACAGTGCCGGTGGCGCCGTCGCTCTGGCCCAGAATGACCGCGCCGCTGCTGGCGACCGCGCTGCTGGTGCCGTCCACCGTCAGGCTTCCGTCGCCCGAGCCGCCGATGGTCAGGCCGCCGCTATTGGTCAGCAGACCGCCGGCGAGCACGCTGACGGTGCCGCTGCTGCCGGCCCCCGAACCAACGCTGCTGACCGACGAGGTGGCGACGATCCCGTTGTTGACCGTCAGCGTGCCGGCACCGTTCTGGCCGATTGTCGCCGGGCCGCCCACGGTCCAGCTCCCGCCGGCCGAGACGGTCACGTCTCCAGAACTTCCCGCCTGGCCGCCCAATGCGGCGAAGTCGCCGGTGTTGAGGCTCGCATTGTCGGTAACGGTGACAGCACCGGATGACCGGGCGGCCCAGCCAACGGTCAGGAATCCGGGTACATAGCCATTCACCGCGGTGCCGGTCTGCTCCGTCCACCCCGTGCCGCTGCCCGTCACAAGCAGTGAGCCCGTCTGGCCTGCTTCCGTACCGATGCTGTCCCCGGCGGTGGTCACCGAGGCACCGGCCTGCGCGGTGACCGTAACACCCGACGGGCCGCCGACTGTGACCATACCGCCCGACGCGTCCAGCGAGCCGCCATTCAGGACGGTATCGGCGTAGAAACCGGCGGCGATGGGCAGACCGGGCGGGTTCGGCTCGCCAGCGACCGTCAGGGTGGTATTGTCGAAGGTCCAGGTGCCCGAACCGGCGGTACCGGCCTGACCGACCGAAATCGCGAGCGCGTTGCCGGAACCGGTCACCGTGCCCGGGTTGTTGAGGAAGAAGGCGTGATCGCCGCTGCCGGGCGCGGCGCCGCCCTGCCAGTTCGCCGCGGTCGTGTAGTTGTTGTCGCTCGCGCCGCCCTGCCAGATGAATGCCGGCGCCTGCAACTGGATGTAGCTGTCGCCGGTCGCCGCATCGAGTCCGGTGCTGAACTGCTGCGAAGCGCCCGCCGCAAGGCTGACATCGGTAAACTGGTAAACGCCCGCACTGGTGTTGAGGGTGACCGTACCCGCGCTGAAACTTGCGGTGTCGATCGTGCCCCCGGCCCCGAGGTTGAGCTCGATTCTGTCGCCGGCCGACAGCCCGCTGATGGCATTGCCGATGGTCGTGCCGGGGGCATTCAGGATCAGTTCCGACCCGCTGCCAAAGGTGATCGCCTGACCAGACGCAACGGCACTGTCCAGTTGCAGGACTGAATTGTCGCCGATCGCCAGTGTACCGCCGCGTACCGGTGACCGCGCCCTGCACCTCCAGGGGGCCACCGTGCGCATCGCTGAGCGCGTTGATCACGCCGGCGTTCACGATCGCCGCCGCGATCAGACCGCTGCCGTACAGCGTGTGGCCGCTTTCCAGTTTGACCGCACCGCTGACGTAGCTGCCGGACGTGCCGATATCAACGCCGGAACCCGAGCCAGTGACTGACAGCGTGGATCCCGCCGTGATGGTCGCGCCATCGCTGATCGCAACGCTTCCGCCAGCCGTCACCGCCAGGGTGCCATGGCCGAATCGCGTTGCCCCCAAGATTAGAGAACCGGTCCTAACTACCGCTCCGCTCTCGACGCTCGCAATTCCTACTCCCCCATCTCCGAGCTTTATCTCACTTGAACTTAACTGAGACGCAACACCAGTGACCGTGAGAGTTGAAGACGCTCCCGGGACGACCGCCATATCCAACAGCGCACCGGCATCGACTGAACCACCGGCCTGGACGGTCAGATGTCCCGAACCTGCCGATCCGAGCGTCAGTTGGGAGAGGGCAGTTAACTCACTGCCTGTGCCGGAGACGTTGATAAACGCACTCATCCGGTCGAGTTCTCGCCTGCCTGGAGCACATTGGCAAAAACGGAACCTCCAGCCTCGACATCCAGGGACCCGGAACCTGCAACCCCGAGTGCGATGCCGTATCCAGGGAAGGCGACCGAGAGTGAAGCGCCGAAACCTGAGACCTTGAGCGTTCCGGAGAGCCCCTTGCGAAACTCCCACCTGAATCGGATAGGCGGACTGAATAGTGAGCGCCACCCCCATTCAGCACGTCGATTTCACCCGTCCCCGCGTCACCAACGACGACAGTGCCCGCTGGCTCACCAAGCGACCGATGGCATGACTTCCGAGACCGTCGACCGTCCCGAACGATCCCGCGGCGCCACCCACGGCAAACTCGACATTGCGCACCGACAGCCACGGTCAGCGTATTGCCCGCATCCACCGCCATCTGCCCGTCGTTGGAAAAATAGCCCGCAGTCGTGACCGAACCGACGGTGTTCGGCTGCACGTTCAGGGTGAAGCTGCTGCCGGCCGGCCCGTCGGCAATGATGCTGCCCTGGTTGATCACCCGGCCCGCGGCATCCAGCACCGTGGTCCCGGGGGTCGTCTGCCCCGACACCGAGTTGGTAATGACCGAGTTGCTGTCGAATGTCGGGTTGGCTGCGGTGATCGTCGAGTCGCCGGCGAAGGAAATCGCCGCAACGGTGCCGCCTGTTCCGGCCACCGCGATCGTGTTGCCGACCAACTGAAGATCGAGGCCGGTGTCAACCGTGCCGTCCGTCACCACGACCATATCGTTGTTCTGAGGAACCGACTCGGAGTTTCCCGGCCCGAAAGTCAGCGTCCAGTTGGCGGAAATCGTGGCAGAGCCGTTCCCGCCAATCCAACTCCAGGTGGAGCTCGCCATCATCCGTTCCCCTAAACGATACGTCTCGATTTTTAGCTGCACGAACGGTGCCAGGCAACAGATTGTAGCGGGTTGCAGAAGGGGATTCGGCTTTTTCCGTCAGACCTGTAGGGGAAACCCGGGGCGTCCCGCCCAGCGGTGCCCGGGCGCTGATCGGTAGCGCCCATGAAATGATGGATTCCCAGCCACTTCGTCACTTTCCTGCACAGGCCTCGGCGCCACCCGCCCCTCGCGCCCCCCGCCAAGGCTTGCACCGGCCCGCTCATGCGCGTTCATCTGTCCGACATCCGCAGGAGCGAGGGGAATGCTGCGTCTGTCCGTGCTCGACCAATCCACCGTGGTGACCGGCCGCACGCCGGACACCTCGATCCGCGAGAGCCTCGCCCTGGCGAAGCACTGCGAATCCCTGGGCTACCACCGCTACTGGTGCGCCGAACACCACAACAGCGACAGCCAGGCCGGCACCGCGCCGGAAATCCTGATCAGCGCCATCGCCGCCACCACCGCCCGCATCCGCGTCGGCTCCGCCGGCGTGATGCTGCCGCATTATTCCAGCCTGAAGGTTGCCGAACAGTTTCGCGTGCTGGAGGCGATCGCGCCCGGCCGCATCGACCTGGGGCTCGGCCGCGCCCCGGGCTCGGACGGCCGCACCGCCTTCGCGCTCAACCCGCTGGCCGAGAGCGCGGCAGAGCATTTCCCCGCCCAGGTGCGCGACCTGCTGGCCTGGGTCGCGGGGGAAAAGCTGGTGGAGGGCCACCCGTTCCGCGACATCCGCGCCCAGCCGGGCGGGCCGACGCTGCCGGAGGCGTGGATCCTCGGCAGTTCCGACTACGGCGCGCAGGTCGCGGCCTATTTCGGCCTGCCGTTCTGCTTCGCCCACTTCATCACCGACGGGCGCGGCGCCGAACAGGCGCTGGCGATCTACCGGGACGGCTACCGCCCCAGCGCCCGCCACCCGACGCCGCATGCGGCGATATGCGTCTGGGCCATGGCCGCACCCACCCAGGACGAGGCCGCTCGGCTGTTCACCTCACGCGAGATGTGGCGCCTGGGCCGTGACCGCGGCGTGTACCTCCGCCCTGCCCTCCCCGAGGAAGCCGCCGCCCACACCCTGACCGAAGGCGAGCGGCTGCGGATCGAGCGGCTGCGCGGCCGAGCGCTCTACGGCACCCCGGACGTGGTGGGCGGCAAGCTGCGGGATCTGGCGGCACAGTTGGACGTGGAGGAAATCGCCATCCTCACCACGCTGCACGATCCGGACGCGCGCCGACGTTCCTACACGCTGCTGGCGCGGGAATGCGGGCTGTCCGGCGCCGATACGGCGCTCGCCGCGGACTGAGGCTGTCGGAGACCAGGGCGGGGAACGGGCCGCCGGCTTCAGGGGCGCCGGACGCCGCGCCCAGGTTCTTGCGTGCGCCGGGCACGCCAGAGTTGGAAGCGCAACGCGGCCCAGGCGATCACACCCGCAATCAGCGCGATCGGCACCAGGATCAGGGCGATCCACAGCGCGAAGGCCGCGAACGCCAGGGCGCCGGCGATCGCTGCCACCACCGCGGCCCAGATGAAAATCCGGGTCATGACGGGCGGTCTGGCAGGGCGGCGGAAGCTGCCGTCCGGCAGCATGTCCAGGTCAGACGGACGATGGTCACTCATGCGCGAGAGGTGGCGTGCCGCGATGCGGGGATCAAGCCTGCGCCCGGTCGCGATGCCGGGAAGCCGCCTGCTCCCGCCTGGAACGCCGAAGCGTTTCCCGCCGGGGCGGACATGACCTAACCTCGGGCGCATGAACGCGAGGAGGGTCCGGTGAAGCTTGGTCTGTTCATCAACACGCAATTCCCCGCCGGCATGCCGGTGCCCGCCCGGATTCCGGAACTGGTGGAGCAGGTGCGCACGGCCCGCGATGCCGGGTTCAGGTCGCTGTGGTTCCCGCACCACTACCTGACTGCACCGATGCAGATGCTGCAGATCACGCCGATGATGGCCTTTCTCGCGGCCGAGGCCAAAGGCATGACGATCGGGCCGAACATCCTGATCCTGCCGCTGCTCAACCCCGTTCACGTGGCCGAGGAATCCGCCACCCTCGACGTCCTCACCGGCGGCAACTACGTGCTCGGCGTCGGCCTGGGCTACCGGCCGCCGGAATTCGACAGCTTCGGCATCCCGCTGAAGGAGCGCGCGCCGCGCTTCAGTGAAGCGATCCAGTTGATGCGCCGCCTCTGGACCGAGGAGACGGTGACCCATGCGGGCCGGTTCTATTCGGTGAAAGACTGCGGCCTCAGCCTGAAGCCGGTACGCCCGCAGGGCCCGCCGGTGTACATCGCCGCGCAGGTGGATGCGGCCATCAGGCGCGCCGCGCGCATTGGCGACGCCTGGCTGATCGTCAACGCCACCGGGCTGGAGAAGGTGCAGGAGCAGATGCGCACCTACCGCGCCGCGCTGACGGAAAGCGGCCGCACGCCGCTGGAATACCCGATCGCACGCGAATGCTATGTCGGCGCCAGTCACGCCACCGCGTTCGAGGAGTGCCGAGCGGCGCTGGAATACAAATACAATGCGTATGCGTCATGGGGCCTGCAGAACCCCACCGCCAACGTGTCGTTCGAGGAGTTCGCCCGCAACCGCTTCATCATCGGCGACAAGGAATCGGTGAAGGAGGAAGTCGCCCGCTACCGCGAATTGCTGGGCGTGGACCACTTCATCATGCGCGTGCAATGGCCCGGCCTGGAACAGGAGAAAGTGCTGGGCAGCATCCGTCGCCTGGGCGAGATCTTCGCCTGACGGCGCCGCCCGTCCCAAAGGATGCTCGGCGGAGAAGGCTGTACCGCAATGCGCCAGGGGATTGCGGCCCCACCGGGCCTTCGTGTCACGGCCGGGCCTGACCCGGGGCCTGACCCGGCCATCGACACGGCAACAATCGGGTCGGCACGCAACGCAACATGCCTTGCCGGAGATGGATGGCGGGCTCAAGGCCGGCCCTGACCCGGGCGTGTGGTGCCTGTTCGCACTGTTGCAACGCCGGTGGGCCGTCGTCCGCTACAACGCGGTACGGACCGCCGGCCGCGGCAGAGAATGCCAGACGCGATACGCCGGCCGGCACCTCATGATAATCGAGGCGGGCTTCGAGTACGGTCCCTTGCGCGGGCCGTGGCGGTGTGCCGGCGCCCCGTGAATCGGAACACCACGCCGCGCTACATCCGCCCGCCGTCCACCACCCAGAGCTGCGCGGTGCACATCCGGCTGTCATCGGCCGCCAGCCACAGCACCATCCGGGCAACATCCGCCGGCACCAGCTTCTGCTTCAGGCACTGGGTGCGGATCAGCTCTGCTTCGGCCTCCGGCGTCAGCCATAGGGTGATCTGCCGCTCGGTCATGATCCAGCCGGGGATCACCGTGTTCACCCGGATGCCGAACGGCCCCAGGTCGCGCGCCATGCCGCGCGTCAGCCCCTCCACCGCCGCCTTGGCCGTGGTGTAGGCCGGCATGCCGCCCTGGGCGTTGTGCCAACTGATGGAGCCGAAATTCACGATCGACCCGCCGCCCGCCTCGCGCATCATCGGCGCGACCGCCTGGATGGCGAAGAACTGGTGGCGCAGGTTGGTGGCCTGGCGCTCGTCCCAGAACTCCGGCGTCACCTCCTCCCAACTGTGGCGCTGGTCGTTGGCGGCGTTGTTCACCAGCACGGTGATCGGGCCCAGCCGGTGGCGGACCGCGGCGATGGCCGCCTGCAAGGCCGGGATGTCCCGCAGGTCGCAGTGCTGGAAGAACGGCTCGGGATGGCCGGCCTGGCGCAGCTTCGCCACCAGGGCGTGCGCCGCGTCGTCGGCAATATCGACGAAGGCGACGCGCGCGCCCTGCGCCGCGAAGTGCGACACCTCCTCGGCGCCGATGCCGCTGGCGCCGCCGGTGACGAATACCACCCGGTCGCGCAGGCTGGGATAGATCGCGTTGTTGTCGCTCATGATGTGGGCTCCGCTTGCAGTCGCTGCCGGAGCCGACGCACCACGTCGGCGACGATGGCGTCGGGGGACGGCGCGATGGAGACGGTCACCGGCCGCTCGTCCGGCGCGGGCGGTTCCAGCGTGGCGAACTGGCTTTCCAGCAGTTTCGGCGGCATGAAATGCCCCTTGCGCGCCGCCATGCGCGCCGCGATCAGCTCCGGCGAACCGTCCAGGTACACCAGGATGCCGCCGGGCCGCCCGGTCAGCAGCAGGTCGCGATAGATCCGCTTCAGCGCCGAGCAGGCCACCACCACGGAACGCCCCTGCCCCGCCTGGCTGTCGATCTCGGCGGCGATGGCGCGCAGCCAGGGCCAGCGGTCGTCGTCGGTCAGCGGCACGCCGTGCGACATCTTCTCGACATTGGCGGGCGGGTGGAAGGCATCCCCCTCCAGCAGGTCCCAGCCGAGTGCTTCCGCCACGCCCCGGGCGATCGTGGTCTTGCCGCTGCCGGAGACGCCCATGACCACCGCGAAGCTCATGACTTGGGCGCCGGTGCCTCCACATGGCCGCCGAAGCCGAAGCGCATGGCGGACAGCACCTTCTCGGCGTAGGTGTGATCCTGGCGGGAGCGGAAGCGCACGAACAGCGACGCGGCCAGCACGTCGGCCGGCACCGCTTCCTCGATTGCGGCCTCGATGGTCCAGCGGCCCTCGCCGGAATCGGCGACCGTGCCCTCGAAGTGTTCCAGCGTCTGGTCCTTCGCCATGGCCTCCGCGGTGAGGTCCAGCAGCCAGGAGGACACCACGCTGCCGCGGCGCCAGACCTCGGCGATGTCGGCCATGTTGAGGTCGAAGCGTTCGCCTTCCGGCAGGTGGGACGCGGCGCGGTTGCGCAGGATGTCGAAGCCCTCGGCGATGGCCTGCATCATGCCGTACTCGATGCCGTTATGGACCATCTTCACGAAGTGCCCGGCGCCCGGCGGCCCTGCGTGGATGTAGCCCTGCTCGGCGCGCGGGTCGTGCTTATCGCGGTCCGGGGTACGCTCGATGGTGCCGATGCCGGGGGCCAGGGTCTTGAAGATCGGGTCCAGGTGCTGCACCGCCTCGGTCTCGCCGCCGATCATCAGGCAGTAGCCGCGCTGCAGGCCCCACACGCCGCCCGACGTGCCGCAATCGACGTAGCGGATGCCCTTCTGCTTCAGCGCCTTGGCGCGGCGGACATCGTCCTTGTACATCGTGTTGCCGCCGTCGATGATGATGTCGCCCTGGCCCAGCATGGTGCCAAGCTGTTCGACAGTCTCCTCGGTGATGCGGCCGGCGGGCAGCATCACCCAGACCGCGCGCGGCTTTTCGGTAAGGCCGGCGACCACGTCGGAAAGGCTGCCCACGCCCTTCGCACCTTCCTTGCCAAGTTCCTGCACCGTGGCGGCGTTCGCGTCCCACACCACGCAGGAATGTCCGTCCCGCATCAGACGGCGGGAGATGTTGGCGCCCATGCGGCCGAGGCCGACCACTCCGATCTGCATCACTGCTGTCCTTCCGTGCTGTTGGCCGCCTGGCAGGCGTTGCGCCCGCCCGCCCCCTATACGCGCAAAACGGGCCCGGACGGCAATCCCCACCCTGGCGCCGCCGGTCAATGCCGATCTTTCGCGCGCGGTTCGTCCGGTCAAGCCTTGGTGATGGCGCGGCGCGCGGCATCCGGTCCGCGCCTCGTAGCGCCTGGATCTTTTCAGCCCTGTCGAAACGCCCCTAACTGCGTGCCGGACAGCAGGAGCAGTACGACATGAAAGCCATGGTGTGCGAGGCATTTGGCGGCCCCGAGGTGCTGGCACAGCGCGACGTGCCCGATCCGCCGCCGCCCGGCCCGGGCGAGATCACCGTGCGGATCCGTGCCCGCGGCGTGCAGTACGTGGATGTGCTGATGCTGGCCGGAAAATACCAGTTTCGTCCGGAACCGCCCTTCATCCCCGGCAGCGAGGCCGCCGGCGAGGTCGTGGCCGTTGGCCCCGACGTCTCGGCCTTCCGCCCCGGCGACCGCGTGATGAGCCGCCACACCCTGGGCGCCTTCGCCGAACTGGGCAACACCAAGGCCGAGCTGTGCGACCTGGTGCCCGACGGGATGAACCTGGACGCCGCTGGCGTCTTCCGCTCGGCCTACACCACGGCGTACCACGCGCTGCTGCAGCGCGGGCGGCTGAAGGCCGGCGAATGGGTGCTGGTGCACGGCGCGGCCGGCGGCATCGGCATCGCCGCCATTCAGGTGGCGAAGCTGTTCGGCGCCCGCGTCATCGCCACCGCCAGCACGGAGGAGAAGCGCGCCGCCTGCGTCGAGGAGGGTGCCGACCACGCAATCGGCTATGCCGGCGGTTTTCTGGACCAGGTGAAGGACCTGACCGGCGGGCGCGGCGTGGACGTCGTGTACGACCCGATCGGCGCGAAGGTCACCGACGAGTCGCTGCGCTGCCTGGCCTGGGGCGGCCGGCTGCTGATCCTGGGCTTCCTGGGCGGCGGTCCGACGAACATCCGCAGCAACTACCTGCTGATCAAGGGAATCGACGCGATCGGCGTGCGCATCGGCGGCCTGAACGAGGCCGCGCCGGAGCTGGCCATCGCCAATATGCGCGCGCTGACCAAACTGGCCGCCGAGGGCAAGCTGAAGCCGCGCATCTCCCACCGCCTGCCGCTGGACCGGGCGGCGGAGGCGTTGCAGGCGGTGATCGACCGCACGGTGATCGGCAAGGCCGTGCTGGTGAGCTGATCGGCGCGGAAGCCGACCATCGCCCGGGCCTTGAGTCCCGGGCGATGCAGCCTCGGGCCCGGCACGCAACGTCCCACGGCGCGGTTGCTCCAGCGCGCGCCGCTTCGGCTGCTTTGATTCATGTCAATGCAATCTGCGCCGCTGCATGCCCATTCTGATGGCTCAGGCGCCGCAGCTCGGCGACCGGCCAGGCGCCGCCAACACCATCATGGGGCACCACGATGCGGGAAGAAACCGAGCGGCAGTTCAGGCAACTGCTGGAACAACACGACCGTGAGTTCCTGAAGCGGGCCAGCAGCAGGGCGGAACGCGCCCTGGGCGAGCAGGAGTTCGACCGCGCCTTTCACGAGCGCTGCAAGACCGTGATCCATCCGGTGATGGCCCGGCTGCATGCGCTGATGCACGACCACAACCTGCAATCGGGCGTCGTGGTGGCGGAACGCCATGTCGCACCGGACGGCAGGATCATTCCCTCCAGCATCGCCTTCGAGTTCCGCGTACTCACGGATCCCGAGACGCACGGTTTCCCCGTGGTAACGCCTGCGCTGTCGTTCATCGCCGATCCGACCATCGACACGGTTCTGGTACACGAGAACTCGATCCTTCCGTTCCTGGGCGGGCATGTCGGCGTGATCGACCGCGCCCCGATCGACGGGATCACGGGCGAAATGGTCGAGCGGCACCTGCTCGCCCTGGCGCAGAAGGTGCTGCGCGGCACCGGCGCAAGCTGAACGTCCGGCACGGAGACCCGGCCATGACGGCCAGCGCGCAAATCGCGATCTACCCGCTGCGCCAGCAACGCCTCACCCCGGCGGTGGAGGCGGTGCAGCAGGCCCTGCGCGACAAGGGTCTGCACGCGGAATCAGGGCCGATGAGCACCTATGTCGTCGGCGATGCAGCGGCGATCTTCGCGGCCCTGGAAGACGCGTTCGGGCGGGCGGCCGGGACCGGGCATGTCGTGATGACGGTGACCCTGTCCAACGCCTGCCCGATTCCCGACTGACCATGCAGGGAACGGACGGCGCGGATCACGCCGGCCGGTTCGGGCCGGACGTCTATGCCGCGTGGCGGGTCTCCTCGCTGGGTGACATCACCGAGGCGCTGGAGCATGCGCTGATCTTCCAACTGGCCGGCCCGCTGCATGGGCGGCGGGCGCTGGATGTGGGCTGCGGGGACGGTACGCTCGCACTGGCGCTCGCGCATGCCGGCGCGTCGCGGGTGGCCGGCTGCGACGTGGATCCGCGGATGGTGGCGCGCGCCCGCACGCTTGCCAGCGGCAATGGCAGCCGCCTGGACCTGGCGGTGGCGCAGGTCCAGGCGCTGCCGTTCCCGGCTCACAGCTTCGACCTGGTCACCTGCATCACCATGCTGGCCTTCGTTGCGGATGCCGATGCGGCGATCCGGGAGATGGCGCGGGTGCTGCGGCCGGGCGGTCGGCTGATCATCGGCGATCTCAACAAATGGAGTGTGTGGGCCGCCCGCCGGCGCATCCGCGGCTGGTTCGGCGCAGCGTTGTGGCGTTCGGCGCATTTCCGGACGGCCGGGACGTTGGAAGGGATCATCCGCCGCGCGGGCCTGGTCCCCGACAGCACGCGCGGTGCGATCTTTTTCCCTCCCTGGACGGCGGCGGCGCGCGTGATGGCGCCGTACGATGCGCGCCTTGGCGCGATCACCACGGCCGGGGCGGCGTTCGTCGCGATCGCGGCAAGAAAGCCACCGTCCGGCCCCGGGTCCCCCTGCACCGCCCACAAGCCGGGTCACTGACCCGGCAGAACAGGTTTCGTCGAGGACCCATCACGCCGCTGGTCGAACGCCGCACCGCCCCGCCGAATGCCTGCGCCACCGCCGCGGGATGATGGTTTGTGCCAATGAGGAACATTGGCGGAAGCGACTGGCCAGCACGCCGCAGTCAGGTTTAAGGTCGCAGCGACGTTAGGGACTGCACATAAATGACGAATCGCACTCTTCGTGGCTTCTGCCGCCGTCTCGCCGTCGTCGTGCTGGCAGCGGCATTGACCCCGGTCGCGGTTTCCGCAGCCGCAACACTCGAAGTCGGGCCCGGCAAGACGTATGCGAAGCCGTCCGCGGCCATCAAGGCGGCGCATGAGGGCGACACCGTGCTGATCGCGCCGGGCACCTATTACGATTGTGCGTTCGTGCGGAAGAACGATCTTACCGTTGCCGGCAGCGGTCCCGGAGTGATTCTCACCGACACGACGTGTGGCGGCAAAGCCATCCTTGTGGTCGATGGCCATGACGTCACGATTCGCAACCTGACCTTGCAGCGTGCCCGTGTGCGCGACGGCAACGGCGCCGGCATCCGCGCCGAGGGACATAATCTCACGGTCGATCATGTACGTTTCATCAACAACCAGGACGGCATTCTGGCCGCATCCGATCCGACCGAAACGATCATCATCCGCAACAGCACATTCGAACGTAACGGTGCGTGCAATCCTCACTGCGCACACGGCATCTACATCAACCATGTGAAATTGCTGCGTGTCCTGGACTCGACCTTCACCGACACGCGAACAGCCCATCACATCAAGTCGCGCGCGGCCCGGACCGAGGTGATCGGCTGCCACATCTCCGACGGCCCCAACGGGACCGCCAGCTATGAGATCGATGCGCCCAATGGCGGCGCACTGATCGTGCGCGACAACGTCATCGAGAAAGGCCCCAAGGCGGAAAACCACAGCCGGGCCATCAGCATCGGCGAGGAAGGCGTGACCCAGCCGACGCCGGAGATCCTGATCGAGAACAACACCTTCCGCAACGATGGAAACTACACGACCACCTTCGTGGTCAACGTGACCGCGACGAAGGCCATTCTCAAAGGGAACAAGCTGTCGGGCCGCGTGAAGCCGTTGAAGGGCGACGGCACGGTCGAGTAGATCCTGCTTCCGCCAGGGGGCACAGGTCCGCCCGCAACATGTGCCGCCATCCCAGCCGGCGAGGCGTTCGACCGACGATCGGCTGTTCGGCCGTCGTGTCTGCCGGAGTTATGCCAGCCCGTGTGATCACCGACTCCCGACCGCTGGCCCAACCGTCGTGGCGGGCGCAGGCCCGCCACGCGCGACTTTACTGACGGCAACAGCGAACGCGGTAAAATGGCCGGCCATGACGCTGAATGCCCGCCGCCCGTGCACCAAGCGAAATGCCGGCTGGCGTTAGTGCAACCGGTGGATCACCGCGCCCACCGCCCGTTTGGCGCGCCCCGCCATGGCGTGCAGCCGGTCGCGCAGGGACGCCAGGCCGGCGCGCAAACGATGGTAGAGCGACCCCGAATCCGAGACCGCTGACGAACCGGCCGGAACGCTGTTATCCAGGACCTCGGCCGTCTGCCCGGTCCAGTTGCGCAACAGCGGCACGGCCGAGCCGTCCGGCTCTTGCAGGCGGTTGCCGCGCACCACGATCCTGGCGGCATGGCCGGTCGCAAGCACTGCCCCGGGGCGTTCCGATCCGCCGCGCCCCCAGCACGACGGTATTGTCCTGCAGGGTCAGCGCACTGTCATGCACGAACACCAGAGGTTTCCCGGTGGCGCTGCCCTCATCGGCGAAGCGATTGCCGATCAGCTTCGTGGACAACGCGCCGGAATACACGTGATCGCCCCCACGCGGCTGGCGGAATACCGAATGCGAGACGCTCAGCCCTTCCAGGCGGCCGGCATCGATGCCGTGGCCGCAGCGCGGATCGCAGGTGCCATTGCGCTCGAACATGCTGTCGCGCACAACCAGCGTCGCATCCCGGCGCGACGCCGCGAGAATGCCATCCTGGTTGTTGATGAAACGAACATGATCGACGACCAGGTTGCCGCCTTCGGCCCGGATTCCGGCGCCGTTCCCGTCCGGCACCCGGGCACGCATCAGCGTCAGGTTGCGAACCGTCACATTGTTGGCGTTGATGACCAGGATCGCCTTGCCGGCGCAGGTCCGGTCGGTCATCACCGTGGCCCCGTCAGGACCACTGCCGGCAATGGTCAGGTCGTCGCGACGAACGATGGCGCAGTCGAAATACCGGCCCGGTGCGATCAGTACCCGTGTCGCCGGCATGTGCGGCGGCGATCGCTGCCGATGGCCGGGGATACCTGGTTCCAGGCCCCGCCTCGATGGTCGCGCCCCATGCTGCCCCGGGCACAACCAGAAGCCCCGGTACGATCAGTGCCAGGCTCCAGGCAATTGGAACACGAGACCACGAATGGACCGCGCCTGAAGGACAACCACGCCCTTCAGCGGTCTTGTTCGCCGACCGTCCGCAACCCAGGATCAACATCATGTTCGGCGGTTCAATCCCGATCGCTTCGCCAACATGCATGCACCGGCCCGGTCCGGCGACTGCCGGACCGACCTGGTGAGCCAGAGTTCCGATGGCAACGAATCGATCTCACGGCTGCAGCGTATCACGTCCCGGCAGGTAAAGCTCCGCCCACCCGCGATTTTCCCGACGCGAAACGCATCGACGCACCCGGGCACGAACAAGCAAGCGGCACCTGATGTCTTCGGCGTAGCGCGCCCATGCCTTCGCCATGGCGCACCCGCCACCGAATGCCATGCGCGGGGCCGGTCAGCCGCTCAGTCGGCCGCGATCAGCAACCCCCGCTTTTCCGGCGCATACCACGCCTGCAGCGTCGCCGCCGGCCGCGGACCGTCGAAGTAATACCCCTGAGCCTCGCAACATCCCGCCGCGCGCACCTGCTCCAACTGTTCGGCTGTCTCCACGCCCTCCGCGGTCGTCGTAATCCCCAGTTGCTTCGCCAAATCCGCCACCGAGTTGACGATCGCTCGGCAATCGGGACGAGTCGCCATTTCCCGCACGAAACTCTGATCGATTTTCAGCTTGTCGAACGGGAAACTCCGCAGATAGCTCAAAGACGAGTAACCGGTCCCGAAGTCGTCCAGCACGGTGCGCAGTCCCAGCGCCCGCAGCCGGTGCAGGGTCGCCAGCACGGTTTCGTTGTCCTGCAGCAGCGCCGATTCGGTGATCTCCAGTTCAAGCCGGTCAGCAGCAAGATGCGAGCGTTCCAGCGCATCCTCGACCGCCTCGATGAGGTGAGGGCTCTTGATCTGCATCGGCGACAGGTTCACCGCCACCTTTCGTCCATCGGGCCAGCTCGCGGCGTCCTGTGTCGCCCGCTGCAGTACCCACTGACCGATCGAGGTGATCAGTCCCAGCTCCTCGGCCAGGGGAATGAACTGCGCCGGCGGGATCATGCCCAGCTCGTGGTGTTGCCAGCGCAGCAGGGCCTCGTAGCCTCTGACCCGGTTCTCGACCAGGTCGAAGATGGGCTGGTACCACACCTCCAGCTCGTCGCGCACCATGGCCTCACGCAGATCGAGCTCGATCGCCCGCCGCGCCTGCATCTGCGCGTCCATCTCCGCTTCGAAGAAACGGTAGCGGCTGCGCCCGTCCGCCTTGGCACGGTACAGGGCCATATCCGCGTTCCGCAACATCAGGTCGGCGCTGGTATTGCGGTCGGACGCGACGGCGATGCCGATGCTGACACCCACGATCGCCCGCTGGCCGTCGATGTCGAAGGGTTCGCACAGCGTCTCCACGATCCGTTGCGCCAGCGCTTCAGCCTGCACCGGGTGATCCGGCGATGACTGCAGAATGGCGAACTCGTCGCCGCCGATGCGGGCCACCAGGTCCTCGGGCCGGACGCAGTCACGCAGGCGGGCCGCCACGGCTTCCAGCAGGGCATCGCCCACCGGGTGACCCAGCGCGTCATTGACGTTCTTGAAATAATCCAGATCGAGGCACAGCACCGCCAGTCGCTCGCCGCGGCGTGGAGGCAACCGCAGGATCTCCTCCATCCGGTCGTGGAACAGCACGCGGTTCGGCAGGCTGGTCAGCGCGTCATGATGCGCCATGAAGCGGATCCGCGCTTCGGCGTGGCGACGCTCCGTCACGTCCTCATAGGTCGCGACCCAGCCGCCGCCGGTCATCGGCTGATGCGACACGGCCAGCGCCGCCCCGCCCTCGACCTCCTGCAGGAAGCGGCCCGGCTTATGGGCAAAGACCAGCGCCTGCTGTTCGACACGCACGGCCTCGATCAGGTCGGGATCGTAGCGACCGGTGGCGGACATGGCGCGGAACACGTCGGCCACCCGCCGGCCCGCCTGGACCACGCCGCAGGTCAGGCCGAACAGCTCCAGGAACCGCACGTTGCAGACGATCAGGCGCTGGTTCGCGTCCACCATGCACAGGGCCTGCGACATGTTGTTCAGCGCCGCATCGAACCGCGCGTTCTGGGTGTGCAGTTCCAGATCGCGCGCCTTCAGGATCTGGTTCTGCAGTTGCACCTCCTCCATGGCCTGGTGCGCCCGCTGATTGGCTTCGGACAGTTCCTGGCTTGTGCTGGTCAGATCCGTGACCAGGCCGTTCACCTCGTTATGGGCGTCGCTCAGCAGCCGGTTGTGCCAGGACAGTACCAGGACCAGCCCGAGGCTGCAGCCGATCAGCGCCAGCAGCACGCCGGAAAAGATCCAGTGCAGGTGGCTGAGCTGGGTCAGGTCGTTGGAAGCGAGTTCACCGCTGCGGCGATAGGCGGCGGACGAAAGGTGAACCAGCTCGGGGTTCAGCCGATTGAGGCGCTTCAGCGCCAGCAGCGCATGTCCGGGCTGGTTCAGCGTGGCGACCAGCGGCTTCACCGCGGCAATCGTTTCGCGGAAATCCCTGGCGATTGCCTCCTGTTCCGGCGCAGATGTCAGGTAGTCATGCACCTCGCCGCTGTTCACCACCTGCAGCCGGTTCTCGACGATCTCCATCCACAACTGGACCTGGGCCGGTCCGACATGCGAGCCCGGCACCATGGAGGACGCGATCATCACCTCGAGCCGGGTCACTTCCACGGCAGCCTGGCTGAGCAGCCAACTGGAATTGTAGCGCGACACTTCGTAGAGGGTCTGCTGTCGTTTCACGATCAGCACCGACGTGTACAGCGCCGCGAGCACCAGGAACGTCGTCACGCCGACAAACAGCAGGCGGAAACGACGTGGCGCGGCCGGGCTCAGTGGTTCGCCTGGCGTCAGGTGACGCCAGCGACGCGGCAGCAGACAAATCATAGCACCTCGAGACTGGCGAGTTGCCACGCTGAACGGCTGTAGTACTTCTGGCTCTTGAGCTCGGGATTGCTGTCATAGGGATAGACGATGAACAGCGGCCCCTTGTCGCTGACCGGCATGTACTTTCCGTTGCGTTTGATCGCCAAAAGCACGTTGAAACGCTTGAAATCACTGATTGGAAGGCGTGTTTCGTAGTCGTTGAGCGCGGTTGCCAGCACGCTGGTGCCGTTGGCCCGAAGGATCGCCATCAGCTTTGCCATCGGCACGCCGGAGAAGGTCACCGGGTTGTTGTACCAGGGGGTCCAGGTGGTGAAGCTGGACGAACCGTAGGACTCCAGCATGGCGCGATCGAACTCGGCCGTATCATCGGCATTGAAGACGCCGATCTTGCCGGAAACGGTCAGGATCACCGGGCCCTTGGGTGCGGGCAGCGATGGTTTGGCCGCCCGCGCGGCCCCTCCCAGCGCGGCTGCCAGTGACGTCCCGATCAGCGAACGCCTGGTCAGATGCATGGCGGTCGTCTCCTCCGCTCAGACCCGGGATTCCGACTGCGGCGCCCTGCCCCGCCCCGGTGGCCGGGCGGCTGCGTCGGCACATCCCTGAGGCCCGGGCGAAGCCACCCGGACCGAGGTTGTCCTGTTAACACCATCAACATTTGCGACTTGCTTGCTGCGTCAGCAGCAGCAGCAGGCCGGCCGCGAGAATCAGCGCGGCACCGAGGAAGACGCCTGGGCCGGGGATGTCGCCCCAGACCAGGAACCCCAGCAGGAAGGCCCAGACCAGGGCGGTATATTCCAGCGGCGCGGTCAGCGATGCCGGCGCGTGCTGCGCCGACTCGAACAGGCTGAACTGGCCGAGGCCGCCGAGCACCCCGACCAGCAGCAGAAGGGCAAGGTCGTTGGCGTCGGGTGGCCGCCAGGTCAGCGCGCAGCCGATCGCGGTCAGCGCCAGGAAGAAGCAGTTGTTGAAGAACATCTGCACCAGCGACGGTTCGCGGCGGGCGATCTTCCGGGTCAGGATCACGCCGTAGCCCCACAGGCAAGCCGCCAGCAGCACCAGGACCGTTGCCGGCGACAGGGACAGGCCGGCCGGGTTGGCGGCCAGCACGGTGCCGAGGAATCCGGCGCCGACAGCCAGCCAGCGGATCCTGCCCACGCGCTCTCCCAGCAGCGGCGCGGCGAGGATGGTGACGATCACGGGCGCGGTGAAGTACAGGGTCACCAACTGGCCGAGCGGCAGGAAGCGCGCCGCGGTGAAATAGCACAGCCAGGCCGCCAGGGTGACCGCACCGCGACGCAGCAACAGGGCACGGGCCGATGTTGTTGCGGCATGGCGCAACAGGGGCCGTCCGCCCACACCCAGGCAACCGACAACCAGGATGGCGCTGCGCACGAACAGCACCTGCCAGACCGGCACGGTGGCGACCAGCCACTTCACGGTGGCATCCTGCCAGGCCAGCAGGGAATACGCCGCCAGGGCCAGCACCATGCCCAGTGCATGACGCTCCAGCGCCGGACGGGGACCGGACAGGAGTGACTGCGACAATGGCTGGGACAGTCTCATCCGTCGTATTCGGTGTTTGAACGGAACGCCATGTCCGGCGGCGGTCGCGGTCAGGAGACCTGGTTCAGCACGGCGCACTCCCGCAGGAACTCGTCCTTGTGCAACCGGTCGGTTTCCAGTTCGCCGAAATAGGCGCTCGTCACCATGCGGCTGCGATGGGTTGCCCGCACGCCGCGATGGGTCTTGCACATGTGCACCGCACTGAGGCGCACGGCCACGCCGCGCGGCGCGGTCTTTTCCATGATGAACTGGCCGATCTGCTTTACCAGTTCCTCCTGGATCTGCAGGCGCCCGCTGAAATACTGGACGATACGGTCATATTTCGACAGCCCGATGATCTTGCCGTCCGTGGCGGGCAGGACGCCGATGAAGGCCTCACCGTAGATCGGCATCAGGTGATGCGCACAGGTCGAGCGGATGTCGATCGGTCCGATCACGATCAATTGGTCGAACTGCTCGATGTTCTCGAACTCGGTCAGCGCCGGGGGGCCGGTGAAGCGGCCGCCCATGATCTCGTCCACGTACATGCGGGCGACGCGACGAGGCGTATCGCGGGTATTGTGGTCGTTTCTGTGATCGATATGCAGGATGTCGAACAGCTCGGAGAGCTTCGTGGCGGCCGCGGCGATCATCGCGGCACGTTCGGCCTCACTCAGAGCCTCGTCCACCGCTTCGTTGGCGCGAAGGGAGCGGCGCAGCCGATGAATGGCGGTGGACATCAGGCGGCGTCCTGCATGGCGCGCGCCGAGTAGCAGCATCCCTCGGCGTAGCCGTCCGCGCCGCGCCGCAGCATGACACGGTCCAGTCCGCGGATTTCCGGGTTCAGTTGATCCCAGATCCAGGCCGCCACATTCTCCAGGCTGGGCATTTCCAGTCCTTCGATCTCGTTAAGATACGTATTGTCAAGCCGTTGTTTCAGACGCTCGATCACAATTTCCACATCGTAAAGATTGTGGGTCCAACCATAGACCGGGTCGCGCTCACCGGCCAGATAGATGGTCGCCTTGAAGGTATGACCATGAATCCCCGAATACGGCGGCACCTTGTGCGCCGCTTCAAATGTAAACTCGACAAACGTTTCCATCATGCCACGCCCCTTTGCAGTCACCCGGTCCCACGCCTTGGTTCCGCAATGCCATTATTGCGGCGAAAACCTTGCAGCCTAGTGGCAGTGACCAGTTACCTTGGTGTCAGCACCCCGTTATTCGCGCGTTAAAAAGCGCTGTGGATGCGCATGTGCAAGATTGTGGTCACATAATCCACGGGGCTGAGACCGCCAAGCCCCGCCCCGGCGCGTGGCATCCGGGTTTGCTGCAATGGAACGAACGTCAGCTTCGTGCCGCCGTCACCCTTGTCAAGACAAAATTAACTCCATGCAATGCATACTTGTCAGCCGCCCATGACCTGTGGAGGAACGTGTGGATGACATGAGCAGCCGGTCGCTCCCGATGCTGGATCGGCACGGGCACGGGTTTCGCATCGCGCACCATCCCCTGGTGCAAGCGGCCGCGCGCGACTTCTGCAGCGGGTTCGAGGAAGCCACGCTGCGCTTCTTCGATGCCGTGTTGCCGGGCTGCTCGCGCATGGTGGAGTTCGGCGCCTATATCGGCTTCACCGCGCTGTATGCCGCAAGCTGGGGCGCCGAGGTGTTCGCCTTCGAGCCCAGCCCCACGAACCATGAGTTACTGGCATGTAACGTTGCGGAGAACCCGCGCCTGGCGCCGCTGATCCGGCTGTTCCGCCACGGCGTCAGCGATGCCGACGGCTATGCGCCGCTGTATGCCAAGGGCACGGCCGACTCCGGCTCCTCGATTTTCCGCGAGATCGAACGCCAGGGCGTGATCTGCGCCGTCCAGGACGCGATCGTGCCGCTGCGCCAGGCGGCGGCTGTGCTGCAGGAAGTCGGCGTGGACCAGCGCACGCTGCTGAAGATCGATGTCGAGGGCGCCGAGTACCAGGTACTGCCGAACATCGCCGGCCTGCTCGCCGAGCGGAAGCCGTGGTTGCTGGTGTCGTTTCACCCGTTCAATCTGGGGGCCGGGGCGGACGCGTATCGCAGCGCACTGATACGGCTGCGCTGCAGCATGCAGGCGGCCGAGGCATTGGCATGCTATCGCTTCGTGCATGTCTATTCGGAGCCCGATGGCTGGTGCACGATCGGGCCGGCTGATCGGATGGACTTTCTCCGGCAGTACCTGCTGGCCGCCAAGCCGGTGCCGCGCATCACCTCCCCGCAATACGGGTTTGTGCATGCGATCGCGTTTTCCGACCGGGCCTTGCCGGCAGATGCCTGATGCGCCGGGCTCGGCTGGCCGCCGCGGTCGCGTACGCCGCCGGTGTGCAGCAGGGTGTGCTCCTCCGCTGCGACAGCAGAGTATGCGGCCCTGCGGGTGCAACAGCAGGGTGCATCCTTCCGGATGCGACCGCAGGGTGTATCCGGAAGGATGCCACCGCAAGGTTTGTCCCTCCGGACGCGGGAACAGGAAGTGCCGCTCCGGGCGCGACAGCGGCGTGCACCCCTTGGTGCCACGGCAGCAGAGTGACCCCGGCTGCGGCAGCAGGCTGGGCCCGCACGACAGAGCGATACGTCCGGGTTGGGCAGCGGCGTGCGCGCCGACCCAACCCGAACGCTGCGGTCCTGCGGTCACCCGACGCGGTAGGCGGCCACGGCCTTTTCGTCGAATGCCAGGCCCAGGCCGGGCTTCTCGGGCAGGACCAACTGGCCTTTCTCGATGGGCGGAGTCTCCTGGTACAGCTTCAGCATCCAAGGCATGTATTCCACCGTCAGCCCGTTGGGCACCGCGGCGACCAGGTGCAGGTGCATCTCCGGCATCACGTGGCTGACCACCGGAAGGTTGAACGCCTCGGCCATGCCGGCGACCTTCATCCACTGGGTGGGGCCGCCGACGCGGCAGAGGTCGATCATGATGTAGTCAACCGACCGGGCCTCGATCATCTGGCGGAACGGGGCGATGCCCCAGAGGTATTCGCCGCCGGCGATCGGGGTGACCAGGGCTTCGTTGATGCGGGCCAGGCCCTGGTAGTCGTCGCAGGTGGTGACGTCCTCCAGCCAGAACAGGCCCACGTCCTCCACGCGCTTGCCGATATCGATCGCCTGCTCCACCCGCCAGCGCTGGTTGATGTCGCACATCAGCTTGATGTCGGGGCCGATCGCCTCCCGCACCACGCGGACCCGGCGGACCTCGTCACTGGGGGAGGGATTGCCGGGCAGCGCCATCTGCGTCTTCATCTCGACGAAGCCCTTGTCCACCAGGGTGCGCGCCGCCTTTGCCGCCTGGTCGTGGGTCAGGCCGCGGCGCAGCGAACCGGAGGCGTAGGTCGGCACCCGGTCCCGCGTGCCGCCGAGCAGTTTCCACAGGGGCTGGTTGAGGGCCTTGCCCTTGATGTCCCACAGCGCCGTGTCGATCGCCGACAGGGCCAGCAGGAAGATGCCGGCGGGGCCACAGGAATCGCCGGCGGCGTCGCGCAGCTTCTGCACGATCGCCTCGATCCGCAGCGGGTCCTCGCCGACGGTCAGGGCGCCCAGTTCGTCCAGCGCGACCCGCAGGCTGCCGGTCATGGCGCCGCCGTAGAAGGTGAGGCCGATCCCCTCGATCCCCGCATCGGTCTGCATGCGCAGAATAACGATCGGGCGCAGGCGGCCCTGTTCCTCCGGCATGTCGGCCAGCGGGTCGTCTTCCGGGATGCGCAGGATATCGGTCTGGATCTTGGTGATCTTCACGGCGGTTCCCCCCACAGGTGCATCGGGCGCGACGGTACACGCGACGGACCCGGTTGGTAAGCCTGCGGCCCCCAAGCCGCGCGATGGTCGGTGGGTCGGACTGCCCCCACGCCGGTTGCTCGGACTGCGCCCCCCTACCCCGCCCCGATCGCCCGGGCCGCGGCGAAGGCCTGGATGTCCGCATCGCTGTAGCCGGCCTGGCGCAGCACCTGTTCGGTGTGCTCGCCCAGGGCGGCGGCGAAGTCCCGCACCTGGGCCACCGAGTCGGACAGGCGGAAGGGCGGGTTGACCACGCGGAACGTTCCGCCGGCATCCTGCACCTCGGCCAATGCCTGGCGGTGCGCCAGTTGCGGATCGGCCAGCACCTCCCGCACCGTGCGATAGGGGGAGTTGGGCACGCCCTCGCGATCGAACGCGGCCTTGCAATCGGCGGTGGACACCGTGGCGGACCAGGTCTCCAGCGCGTCGATCAGCTCCCCCCAGTTGCGGCGGCGGTCGGGATACAGGGCGAAGCGCGGGTCGGTGATCCACTCCGGGTGGCCGGCGGCGCGGCAGAGGCCCTGGAAGCTGCGCTCGCTGGCGACCGCGGGCATGATGAAGCCGTCCGCCGTGCGCACCGGGCCGAACATCGGGCGGCCGGCGGGGGGCACGTCGAACTGCGCCGTCTGCACCTCCGACACCAGCAGGGCCAGCATGGATTCCAGCATCGACACGTCGATCATCTGCCCGCGCCCGGTCTGCTGGCGGTGCACCAACGCAGCGTTGATCGCACCGAAGGCGAAGGTGCCGGTCAGGATGTCCGCGGTGTAGATGCCGCAATTGTCCGGCCTCTCCCGCCCTGCCTGGTAGGTGAGGTGCGCCAGGTCGTGGCCCGACGCGGCATGGATTGCCGGCGCATAGGCCGCGAGCCCCGCCGAGGGCCCGGTCTGCCCGAACCCGGAAATGGCGCAATAGACCAGTTGGGGAAACGACCCGGCCAGCGCCGGGTAGTCCAGGCCGAAACGACGCATCACGCCGGGGCGGAAGTTCTCCACCAGCACGTCGGTGTCGGCCAGCAGGCGGCGGACGATGTCCTGCGCGGCCGGCTGCTTCAGGTCCAGCACGATGCTGTGCTTGCCGGCGTTGAGCTGGCCGAAGCTGGTGCTGGCCCCGTCCCGCAGCGGGGGGCGGCTGCGCATCATGTCGCCCTCGGGCGACTCGATCTTGATGACGGTGGCGCCGAGGTCGGCCAGCAGCCGGGCACAGTAGGGGCCGGCAATGGTGGTGGTGAGGTCCAGAACGCGGATGTGCTGCAGCGGGCGGGACATGGCGCTTCCTTGGTTGGTCTTGTCCGCCTGGGCATAGCAGGCGGCGGGGCGGCTGGCACCTGGGGTTTGGGGAGTGATCCCACGCCGGGCTGAAGGGCGGGCGGGTCGCGAAGCAAGACTTCGACGCTGGTACGTCTGGCCCGCTCGGCGGCGTGTTCGTCCCGACTGCGCAACAAGGGCCCCTGCCCGGTTGCGGGGCACGCACGCGGCCAGGGGTTTGCATTGGCGGTTGGGCGGTTTTCTGCGCCGCGGCGCTTCGATCGCGGGGGCGGTTCCGCGATGCGAATCGGAACGGCGGGGCCGGCCGGGGGCGGTCCCGTGGGTCAGGCGCGGGGAGCGAGGGTCGGCGCTCAGGGCGGGCGGGGAACAGAGGCCGACAGCAGCGGCGGCGCGGGGAGAGGACACGCGGCGTCCGGTTCCCCGATGAAGAAGCCCAGGACGCGGCGGATGCCGTCGCGGGTGGGTTCCGGCCAGTCGAGGGCGGGGTTGCGGTCCGCTTCCGTGTCGCAGAACCGGACCTCCCGGCGGCGGAAGTCCTTCATGAGCTTGGGCAGGTTGCCGCGGTACCTCATGATGCCGCAGGTGATCGCGAACCAGAACGGGCCGTCACACAGCCTGGGGGAAATCGCGAGGTCGCGGCAGATATCGGCCAGCGCCTGGCCGACCGGGCGGCCGCGCATCCGGGCGCGCAACTGTGCCACGGTGGGGAGGTGGTCGGGATCCGGCGCCTCGTCCGGCGCGGGCCAGCCGGCCGGACGCGGCGGCGGCGGTAGCGGGCCGGCGACCGGGGCCGCGGCGTGCGCGCGGGGCGGCGGGGCCGGGGGGTGCGGGGCTTGTAGAACACCAGGTCGCGGCCCCTGGCGGCGCGGGCCAGCAGCAGTTCCTCCAGCGCCATGGCGCGCAGCAGGCCGCGGGCGAGGCGGGCGCGGATGGTCGCGACCCGGGCGGTGCCGAAGAACTGCGCAATAGCGGAGAAGCTGCGGGATGCGGCTCGGCGGTCCAGGGTTTCGGCCAGATGGAGGCCGTAGCCGAGCAGGATGCGGACGATGACGAGGAGGTCGGCGATGTTCTGGGGGATGGGTTTGGCGGGCCGTTCCTGTGGGGGAACGGGCGGGGGAGGCAGGCCGGCGGTGGTGTCCGCGTCACGCATTGTTAGATACTAACTAACTTGCGGGGTGGAGTCAAGGAATGGCTGCGCCTGGGTGGCGCGGGACGATGGCATCCGCGGCCGGCCGCGCGTTCCGGGCGCGCTGAACGGATGGTGCCATTGCCTGGTTGTGGCGGTCCGTGCCGGACACACGCGCGGCGCAGCCCCTTTCGCGCCCGGCGTCCTACGCCTACATCCAGGAGGAAGGAGGTGGCCTGTGCGCATCACATCGAAGGGTCAAGTCACGATCCCGGCCGACATCCAGCGGGAAGACCGGTTCGCAGCCCCACACCGAGGCGAACGTCGAAATCCACGACATGGGGGTGCGCGTCGTCCGCGCCGAGGCTTGGAAGAAGGACAGGCGGGGCACGCGTGTCATCTCCCATCTGCGCGGCCGGGGCGACATCGCGATGAGCACGGACGCAATCCTGGCGCTGACCCGCGGCGACTGAATGGCGGCTGTCCTGTGACGCCAAGGCCCTGCGGACGTCGTGACCGAAGATGCGCGATGGCTGGATTGGTCGGCAGCGGCCATGGAACGCGCCGCCGACCAGTATCGCCTCGTCATCAATCCGGTGATCTTCGCCGGAGGTCTCGGTCCGCCTACTCGCCGTATCGAGGATATCGGTGCGGCGCTGCCCGCGGCGATGTTCGACCGGGAGCCGATCCCCTATGAAGCTGCCTTTCTCGCCGGCGAGGCATTTCTGGCCTACCGCCGGCGCGGCGGAACGAAGAGCTTGCCGCTGCCGGACTTTTTCATCGGCGCGCACGCGGCTGTTGCGGGGTATGCGCTGCTCACGCGGGATGCGGCGCGGTATCGGACGTATTTTCCCAAACTCTCCCTGCTCGCTCCGGAGGGTGATTAAGTCACAGCGTCGTTGGATTGACGAAGTGTGCGATCGCCGGCGGCCGCGCGCGGGCTCGTTGCGACAGGGACCGACTTGCAATCGCTCAATTGACAGCTACCTGCGCGGCGGCCGGGAGTTCCTCACGATGGGTGGATGGCCGCTTACACTAGCGACAGAATTCCGGCGTAAGCACGCCACGTCTAAGCGGCAACGGCTGCCGCGAAAACGCGCCCGGTCGGCGGCCCGCCGATTGCTTTTTTTCCTATACCGAGGTTGCTCTAGCGTGATGACCGGCCTCAAGCGGGGGACTGAGTGGATCACAGCGCGCACTTCGCAGTCAACACGCGATTAACGCGGGTTCTCGGAGAGACATATCGCTCAAGCGAGGCTGCATTGAAGGAACTCGTCGACAACGCTTGGGATGCCGATGCGACCAAGGTCTGGATCACATTACCGAGCCGCTTTCGGCCAACTCCGTGATCGTCCGTGACGATGGCGCCGGAATGACGGCGTCCGAGATAAGGAGCCGGTACCTCAACATCGCGAGTGACAAGCGGACGCGCACTGGCGAACGTACCTCCAAGTCAACCGCAAAGTCAAGGGCCGCAAGGGCATCGGCAAGTTCGCCGGGCTAACAATCGCCAGCCGGATGAAATTGGTCGCCCATAGCGCGCGACCGCCGGTGTACCCTACGCATCGACAAGAGAGACTGATCGAAAACCAGAATGATTTGGAGGCGGTGCCGCTCCGTTCAACGAGGAGAGCGCCGGCGGCTCTGCCAGCGGAACAACTGTTTCACTGTCGGACTTGGATAGCCGACTAAAGTTCCGACCTCAGACCAATCCCGCGAGCTCCTTATCTACGAGTATGGTCGCGAAGATACGTTCAAGGTGTTCGTGAACGGAGTTGCCCTTTCGGTGCACGACGTCCCCGGCACGACTACCCACACGGCAGTTACACTACCGTCCGCGGGCGACGTCGGCCTGCACTTCACAATCGCTGAGGGCAAACGTCCTCCACGGTCGCCCGGTATCATACTGAGGGTGAATGGAAAGGCGGTTGGGCGGCCGTTGTTGTTCGTGTCTGATCAGGACGAGGAAATCCCCCCAAAACTCGCAAGGCGAGTCTATGGGGAGGTCGAGCTAACCGGTGTCGAAGATTTCGTGACTGCTGACTGGGGCGGCGTTCTCGAAAATAGCAAGGCTTTTCAAGAGGCCCGCGCCTACATCAAAGAACAGGTCAAAGCCGAGCTGCCCGGGAAGAAAGTAGTGAGAGAGTTCAGATCTGCAAAGAGCACGGCTTCAGAAGCAAATTCGTCACCAACTCCAGCGGTTGTTCCCAGTATCGCCGCCGATATGCTGAAGACGCACTCAATCGTATCCTAAGGCGTTACTATAATAGCGACGATCGTACCGCAACCATAGTCGACGTTGCACTAGACGCGATGGAACATGACGCTTACTGGGCTGTCCTCGACCGAATAAACGCTTTGAGCCAAGGTGACGTCGGATCATTTGCGGATCACTGGAGGACTTTGGGCTCATGGGAGTTCGCGACGATCGGCATGCAGGCGTCGCGACGGCGGCAGTTTCTTGATTATTTCGACCAACTTATCCAGAATCCTAGGACGCTTGAGAAGGACACGCACCGAGCCCTCGAAACTAACCTGTGGGTTTTGGGACGCCATTACTCATTGATGTCATCGAATGCGACGCTACGCAAAATGATCGAAACTTACTGCGGCAAATCGTTCGACGGCAGCCGCGCTGCCAAACGCCCCGACCTGCTGCTGTCACAAGACTACGGCGACACTTACTTGCTCATCGAGTTCCAAACGACCTTCCCACGACATCACGCGTGACGACATCGCCCAAGCTGAAAAGTACCGGGACGACCTGTCATCACGTCTCTCATCGACGGCCAGGATGGACATCATGATGGTCGGTAAGGGTGCGCGCAGCGACACTCGACACACGCCATCTCCTCAACTCGGTCAAGATTCATTGTTCCGCCAGCATTATCTCCTCGGCGCGAACGGAGCTCGACTGGCTGATTAAATCATTATCCAGAACCTGAGATCAAGCGCCGCCCTCAGCCATATCGTAACCGTGGTTCATCATTAAACCGCCCGGCAGGACTGTCAAAAAAAGTGGCTTGGCAGCTTCCGCGCATTCCTGCCTTATAATCGCTACAGATCCAGCTCGTAAGCTGATCTTCCCTCATCCTCCGCATAAGCTCCAGCAGGTCGTCGGAATACTTGTGGGCAACGGCGGCAGCAGTTCGCCGGTCTTCGTGGCACAATGGTCCCGGTTGTCACTCGCCTTGATATCAACCCCTTTCTCCTTCTTGATCCGGTCGAGGTAGATCTGCGCCCTGTACCAGTAGGAGCCTTTGCCCTCAATTTTCTCGGCGAGGTCGGTGAGAACGTAGGGATAATTCACGGCGTTCGAAGAAGGCTTATTTATTGTTGTTATACCGAATAGTTTGGCGAAGTCGTTGCCGAACTCACTGCCCGCTCGAGCATCTCGAAGTTGGCGTGGACTGTCTGCCTCGGGATATCGTGCCGGACTAAATCGTAAGAGCGATGGAGAAGTGCCCGCAGCACCTTCGGACTGACGCCGTTGATCGGCTGACGAGCACCGAACGCCTCGAAAACCCACCGAAAATCGTCTGTTTCGATTGCTTTGATGCGAATAGAGCGCCCGCCTTCGGTAGCTATGAGCCTTTCCCGCGCCGGCTCATAATCCGCCGGCATATTCTTCCGCCATTCTAGAATATAGATGTTCGGGATCGCCGCTCCATCTGGCCCCATTTTCGGCAGACATTCATCGATGTCAGATAGGACCGCCTGGATGTTTGGGTCGGTCGCACTGTAGCCGACGAACAAAAGCGGGTGCTCGCTGAAGTACAAGTCAGAAGCTTAGCGCTGCGGTATTTCTTCTTCCGCAGGAATTCGTCATAATCCTTCTCAGTAAGATCCAGGCTATTATAATCAGACACACAGCCATGGATTTTGAATATTTCGCCAAGAAGGACCTGTCCGCCTTGTATGATCTGCTGCCCGATAACGGGCTGATACTCAGGGAAAACATTGTCAAGGAAGCGGTCGTAATTCGTAGTGATCACGGCGTGCGGCTTGATGCTCTTGAGTGCGGCTAGCTCTGCCTTCAGCGCAGTGTTGGAAATGGCGCATGGCTCAGCCGGCGTCATTCCGGAGAGTAACTGGGCAATGGCATACTTGATGTACGCTTCTTCAGAAACCGCATCGGAAAACATGTCGGCCGGGAATTGGTTCTTCCCCTTGTCCCACGCCCACTGCTCATATAGCCCGCGCAAACTCCTGGCCTACTATAAGCGGACTCTTTAGCGTCTGCTTGTAGTAGGCGTAATCCTTATCAATTAGCGGGCAGTTTTTCGCCGAGCGGAAAGCAACTCGTCCCAGCTCGGCGCCGAGAAGTAGCGGCGTGAAAGGCCAGATCCGGCGAACAGGATCGGCTGGCAGCTCATCTTTGAAAGACATGCGGAGATGTCAGCCTTAATCTGTGCCCGGTAACCGTCAGGCGCCACTCCCTCCGCTTCCGCCATGGATTTCCACTCAGCTTCCAATGCAAGCTCGTTACATTACCCGGCCTTGGGCAATTCGCCAACAACCCGAGGCGCTTTAAGTCACTGTTCGACAACCGCAGGACCGGCAGCGGTCGACGTCTGTACAGTTCACCACCAAGGCCGAAATGGGTGCATCTCGGAGAGTCCGGAGAAACTCATTATGGTTCTACTTCGATCTTAGGGCCGCAGCTCCGAGGCTCCTACACCGCAGCCATCGCGGCACAGTGTTGACCCTACGCTACCATCGAAGCCTTGATGATTGGCGCGTTTGACGCAGAAGCACTCGCAGGTCGACGAACGGGCACTTCGCCCCGTCCCCCCACTCCCCACCCGCCGGAGCCCCCACCCCCATGAGCACCATCAAGACCATCACCTGCCACGTCGTCGCCACGCCGATCGCGCGGCCGTTCACCTCCTCCCGCGGCTGGCTCTACAAGACCCGCGGCACCTGCCTGGTGGAAATCGAAACCCGGGACGGCATCGTCGGCTGGGGGGAATGCTACGGCCCCTCCGCCGTCGCCAAGGCGTTCATCGACACCCAGCTCGCCCCGCGCGTCACCGGCCGCGACCCGTTCGACGTGGAGGTGATCTGGGAAGACCTCTACAACCGCATCAAGGACTACGGCGCCAAGGGCATGGCCATCGCCGCGATCAGCGGCATCGACATCGCGCTGTGGGACATCATCGGCCAAACCTGCAACAAGCCGGTGCACAAGCTGCTCGGCGGCGCCTTCCGCACGCAGGTCCAGGCCTATGCCACCGGCATGTATTTCACCGACATGGACCGGCTGCAGGCGGAAGCGGTGGAGGAAGCCACCGGCTACGTCCGTGACGGCTTCCGCGCGCTGAAGATGAAGATCGGCCTGGGCTCCATCCGCCGCGACATCGCCCGGGTGCGCGCGGTGCGCGATGCGATCGGCCCCGACATCCGGCTGATGGTGGACGCCAACCACTGCCTGACCGTCCCCGCCGCGATCCGCATGGGCCGCCAGTTGGAGGAGCTGGACGTGGACTGGTTCGAGGAACCGATCTCGCCGGAGGACATCGACGGCTACGTGGAAGTCACCCGCGCGCTGGACATGGCGGTGGCCGGCGGCGAGAACGAGTTCACCCGCTGGGGCTTCCGCGACGCCATCACCCGCAAGGCGATGGACATCGTGCAGCCGGATGTGTGCGCCGCGGGCGGCCTGACCGAGTGCAAGAAGATCGCCGCGATGGCCACCGCGCACGGCGTGGAATGCGTGCCGCACGCCTGGGGCTCCGCGGTCGGCCTGGCCGCCACGATCCAGTTCCTGGCCGCCATCCCCGACCAGCCGCCCAGCCTGTTCCCGGCGCCGCCGATGCTGGAATTCGAGCAGGAGGAAAACCCCTTCCGCGACCACCTGGCCCGCGAGCCCATCCGCCAGGTCAACGGCACGGTCGCCGTCCCCACCACCCCCGGGCTCGGCATCGACGTGGACCGCGCGGTGATCGACCGTTACCGCGTGGGGTAAGCGGGGCCGCGCAACCGCTGCCCCTCGGCCGCGGTCGTCGCGGCGGGCGCCGGCCCATACGTGCTGAGCCCATACGTGCTGAGCCCATACGTGCTGAGACAGTGCGGACCAGCACCGCCCTCCCGGTCATGGCCGGGCCCTGACCCGGCCATCTGCCCCCGACACGGCGTGTTCCGTTGCATTCCGGCCCGATCGTTCCGGGGTCGATGGCCGGGTCAGGGCCCGGCCATGACATGAGGGGCCGGTGTCGGCGTGCGAATTTCAACTCTCGTCCAATCTCCGCCCCGCCCGCGGAGACCACGCCCGCCCTCACGCCCGACGGCGCGCCCGAGTATCGACACCCGGCGGCCGGGCGCGCCACCACAGCGCGCCCGGAGCCGCACCGTTCAGTCGCCCGCCGCCGCGCGTTCCTTCTCCTGCATGCGCTGCTTCAACTGTTCCGGGGTCAGGCGCACGATATCCTCGTTCTGGTGGGCGTACAGGTCGAAGCCGGTGGTATCCAGCTCCTCCAGCACGATGCGCCCGTCCAGCACGTCCTGCTTCCACGCGTCCTGTTCCGGCTGGGCGGCGTGGAACTCCGGCATCACCTCCCGCGCGAACAGGTCCAGGCTGTCGCGGATCGCGGTGTCGCTGGTCTTGCCCGCCTGGTTCAGCAGGATCACCTGGTCCACATGCGCATCGCGGAACTGGCGCAGCTTCCCACGGATGGTTTCAGGTGATCCGATCAGCCCGTTGCGCAGCGCCGCCTGGGCTTTGTCGGTCTTGCGCCAGTCCTGGTATTCGCGCCACAGGTCGCCCTGCCCCGGCGCGTCCACGCCTTTGCGCCCGTAATACGACAGGGCGAAGATGAAGAACGTCCAGCCGGAGGCCAGCTCGATCGCCTCCTCGTCGGTGGGCGCGCACATGAAGCCGTTGACGATGGCGACGTTCGGGTTGGCCGGGTAGTCGGCCAGGCGGTTCGGCGCGTGCAGCAGCGTGTTGTAGTAGCGGTGCACCCAGGCGCGCGCGGCCTCGGGCGAGACGAAGCTGAACCCCAGCGCGCCCATGCCCCATGCGCCGGCCTGCGCGATGGTCTGGATGTTGGAGCACGCGACCCACAGCGGCGGGTGCGGCTTCTGCATCGGCTTGGGGATCACGTTGCGCGCGGCGAAGTCGTGGAACTGGCCGTGGAACTCCCATGACGTGCGGGTGAACATGGGGATGATGGCGCGCACCGCTTCCTCCCACCGGTCGCGCTTGTCGCGGACGCGGATGCCGAACGGGTGCAGTTCGGCGGGGCCGGCGCCCTCGCCCATGCCGAACTCCACGCGGCCGCCGGACAGCAGGTCCAGCGTGGCGATGCGTTCGGCGACGCGCTGCGGCTGGTTGGTGGTCAGTTGCACGATGCCCTGGCCGAGCCGGATGTTCTTGGTGCGCTGGCTGGCGGCGGCGAGGAAGACGTCGGGGGCGGAACAGTGGGAGTATTCCTCCAGGAAGTGGTGTTCCACCATCCAGGCGTAGTCGTAGCCAAGCCTGTCGGCCAGTTCCATTTGCCCCAGCGCCTGGTGGAGCAGGTCGTATTCGCTGGTCTCGGTCCAGGGGCGGGGCAGTTGCAGTTCGTAGAAGATGCCGAATTTCATGGGACGGTTCCGTCAGGGTTGCCGGCGCGGCGCCGGGTGGGGCGGGCTGATCTGCGGCGGTACCATGGGGTGTGTCGGCTTGTCACGCCCTGGGGTCCGGCGGGGGCGGACGGAGCGTGGGGGACGCGGACGGAGCGTGGTGGGCGACGCAGACGCGTCCGGGTTCGCTACGGATCCCTGAGTTCGCTACAAAGACGCGGGCCGCTACGAGGCACAGGTCCGGTACACCGGTACAGAGGTGTCATGGCTGGCCTTGAGCCAGCCATCCGCCCGACAGCGATCGGGTCGCAGTGCCGCGTGCACGCCCGTACGGGGGTAGATGGCCGGCTCGGGGGCCGGCCATGACGCGATTGTACGGATCCCGCACGCTGTCAGGTACGGACCGGATTGCACCGACCCCGCGCGCTACCAGGTACGGGCCGGATTGTACTGCCCCCGCACATTGCCAGGTACAGCCCCGATTGCACCGACCCGCGCGCTACGCGGCACGCGCCGGCCGCCTCCCTCGGGTCCCCGAAATCAGGCCGGGCTGATCCGCTCCACCCCACCCATATACGGCCACAGCACTTCCGGGATCAGCACCGACCCATCGGCCTGCTGGTGGGTCTCCATCACCGCGATCAGCGCCCGCCCCACGGCGACGCCCGATCCGTTCAGTGTGTGCACGAACGCGGTGCCCTTCCCCTCCGCCGGGCGAAACCGCGCGTTCATCCGCCGCGCCTGGAAGTCGCGGCAGTTGGAGCAGGAGGAAATCTCCCGCCAGGCCTGCTGCCCTGGCAGCCACACCTCCAGGTCGAAGGTGCGCACCGAGGCGAAGCCGGTGTCGCCGGATGACAGCACCACGCGGCGGAACGGGATCTCCAGCAGGCTCAGCACCTTCTCGGCGCAGGCCGTCATCCGCTCCTGTTCGGCGGCGCTGTGGTCGGGGTGGGCGATGGAGACCATCTCCACCTTGCGGAACTGGTGCTGGCGCAGCATGCCGCGGGTGTCGCGGCCGGCGGCGCCGGCTTCCGCGCGGTAGCAGTCGGTCAGCGCGGTGATGCGGATCGGCAGGTTCTTTTCCGCCAGGATCTCGCCGGCGACGGTGTTGGTCAGCGGCACCTCGGCGGTGGGGATCAGCCAGCGGCCGTCGGTGGTGTGGAACAGGTCCTCGGAGAATTTCGGCAACTGCGCCGTGCCGTACACCGCGGCGTCGTTCACCAGGGACGGCACCACCGTCTCGGTGTAGCCGTGCTCGCGGGTGTGCAGGTCCAGCATGAACTGGCCCAGCGCGCGCTCCAGCCGAGCGAGCGCGCCGCGCAGCACCACGAAGCGGGCGCCGGCCAGCTTGGCGGCGGTACCGAAGTCCATCAGGCCCAGCGCCTCGCCCAGTTCGAAATGCTGCTTCGGCTCGAAGCCCAGGTCGCGGGGCTCACCGACCTGCTTCAGCACCACGTTGGCGGATTCGTCGGGGCCGTCGGGAACGTCGGCATCCAGGATGTTGGGCAGCGATTCCAGGATGCCGCGGATGCGGTCGTCCAGTTCCCGGGCGCGGGTCTCCAGCGCCTCCATCTCGCCGCGCAGGGCGGAGGCTTCGGCTTCCAGCGCGGACGTGTCGGCGCCGCTGCGCTTGCCCTGCCCCACGTCCTTCGACAGCGCGTTGCGCCGCGCCTGCTTCTCCTGCAGTGCGGTCTGCGCGGCGCGGCGGTCGCCATCCAGCGCCAGGATCTCCGGCGACACCGCCGACAGCCCACGCCGCGCCATGGCGGCGTCGAAGCCGGCGGGATCGTTACGGACGGTGCGGATGTCGTGCATGGGAAGACACCTGGTTGGCTGGGAAAGAGAGAGGTGGTGAGCGGTTGACCTCCTCCACCGCCCCTTGAGGAAGGCGGGCCGGGGTGAGCGGGACGTGCGAGACCCGCAGACTGCGGGGTTGCGCGCCCCATTCCCGCGGCCCCTGGTCCGCGTCGCGACCCAGGCCCACAAGCGGGAGAGGAAGCAGCCGAAGCCCCGATTACATCACACTTCCACCGGCTTCGGCTCCACCCAGCCCGCCGAAATGATGGAAATCTCGTACAGCGCCAGCAGCGGCAAGGCCAGGCCGCACTGGGTGATGACATCGGGCGGGGCCAGGATCGCGGCGATGACGAACGCGCCGACATAGGCATAGCGGCGGGCCCGCCGCAGCCCTTTGGAGGTGACGATCCCCACCTTGGCCAGCAGCGTCAGCGCCACCGGCACCTGGAAGGTGAGGCCGAAGGCGAAGATCAGCTTCATCACCAGGTCCAGGTATTCGCTCATCCGGGGCAGCAGCTCGATCGGCACGCCGCCGCCGCCGGTGGGGGTCTGGAAGCTGGCGAAGAACTGCCAGGCGAACGGGAACACGAAGTAGTACGCCAGCGCCGCACCCAGCAGGAACAGCACCGGCGTGGCGACCAGGAACGGCAGCAGCGCCCGCTTCTCGCTGCGGTACAGGCCGGGCGCGACGAACAGCCAGATCTGGCTGGCGATCACCGGGAACGACACGAAGGCCGCACCGAAGAACGCCACCTTGATCTTGGTGAAGAACGCTTCGTAGAGCTGCGTGTAGATCAGGTGCGGCTGCGCCATGCCCTGCTTGCGCAGCACCGTCGCCAGCGGTTCGGCCAGGAAGTAGTAGATCTCGCCGGAGAAGTAATAGGCGCCCAGGAAGCAGACAAAGAACGCCACCACCGACCACAGCAGGCGCCGGCGCAGTTCGAGCAGATGCTCGAGCAGCGGCATCGGCTTGTCGTGGATGGGATCGTCTTCGATATCGGCCATGCGGCTGGTTTCACTCATCAGCGGTCGGTCACGCCGGGTGGCGAGGCCGGCGGTCCTGCGCGACCTCGGGTGGGATGAAGGCCGGCGGCTGCGGTTCTTCCTCGGCCTGCTGCTGGCGGGCCAGCAGATCCTCCGGCAGCGGCACGTTGGGCGGGATGAAGGCCGGCACGTCGATCGGCGCGGGGGCCGGCGCGGGCGCCGCGTCCACGTCCGGCGGGCGTTCCATCTCCATCACCGCCGCCTCGCCCACCGCCACATCCTGTTCGGCTTCGGCGTGGGTGCCGGACTTGCTCTCGCCCGGTTCGAACGGGTTGGAGGTCAGCGTGTCGCGGATGTCGCCATCGGGATCGACATGGCGCTCGATCTCGCCGCGGACGTCGAAGTTGCGGATCTCGTTGATCTGGTTGCGGACGTCCTCGAGATTCGCCTCGCGCACCATCTCGTCCACATGGGTCTGGAACTCGGACGCCATGCGGCGTGCCTTCTTGATCATGCTCGCCACGGTGCGGATGGCGACGGGCATGTCTTTCGGGCCGATCGCGAGCAACGCGACGGCGGCGATGACGGCAATTTCGGACCAGGCAAAATCGAACATGTCAGTGCGCAAACTCCAGGTGCGCTAGCTAGCAGGAATGGGCGCCGGCGGGAACACAGACCCGACTCCGCCTGCCAATCTCGACAAGCGCGGCGTCGGCCGGACCAATGGACCTTGCCTCCCTTCGCGGACGCGGGCCGCGAGGCGAACCCGGGGTGGGGCCGACCGAACGGCACCTGCGTGCACGCCCCATTTTCTCCCCCACTCCACGGAGCGGGGAAGGTCCCGGTCCGGTGTCCTGCGTTCCGGGCCAATCATGTCCGCCGCGGCCCCGGATGGTGCCTCCCTGCGCCTCAGCCCGACGCACCCCCGTGGGTACGTCGCTGAGTTCCGGCATCCGCGGGCTCCGCCGGCTTTGCATCCGCGGACTCCGTCGGTTCTGCATCCGCGGAATCCGCCGCCTCTGGATCCGCGGGCTCTGCGGGTTCTGTATTCGCGGGCTCTGCTGGTTCTGCATTCGCGGGCTCCGCCGCCTTTGCATCCGCGGGCACCGCCGGCTCTGCATCCGCCGGCACCGCCGGCTCTGCATCCGCCGGCTCTCCTGAGCCAGCCTCTACGGGCTCCGCCGTCGCCTGGCCCGGGGATTCGGCCGCCGGTTCTGCCGCGGCTCCGTCCGACGCCTCGGAGGGCGATTTTGGTGCCGGCTGCGGCGGTTCCAGCAGCAGGTCCTCGCGGCGCGGCAGGTCACGCAGGTCGTTCAGGCCGAAATGCGCCAGAAATTGCGGCGTGGTGCCCCACAGAGTCGGGCGGCCAGGCGATTCACGCCGCCCTTTCGGCATCACCAGGTTGGCCTCCAGCAACGTGTCCAGCGTCTGCTGCGACAGCGCGGTGCCGCGGATCTCCTCGATCTCCGGGCGGGTAACCGGCTGGTGGTAGGCAATGATGGCCAGCGTTTCCATCGCCACGCGCGGCAGGCGGCGCGGCACTTCCACCACCTTGCGCAGGCGGGGCGCCAGGTCGGGCGCGGTGCGGAACTGCACGCCGCCGGCCGCGTCCACCAGTTCCACGCCGCGGCCGGCATAGCGGGCGCGCAATGCGGCGATCACCGCGTCGGCGTCTGCCTCGGGCGGCAGCACCTGCTTCAGCGCGCGCGACGTCACCGGCGCCGCGCTGGAAAACACCATCGCCTCCGCCAGACGCAGCAGATCGTCCTCGGTTGCGGCAGCGTCGTGCCCATCCTCGGCCGCGGCAGCGTCCTGCGCTTCCTCGTCCGCGGCGGCGTCCTGCCCGGCCCCGGCCGCAGCGCCTGTCATGTCGGGTTGCGGTGCTGGTTCGTCCGGCACGATCTCCGCATCCGACCGGGCGTCACCATGCGTCGCAGGTGGCGCCGCATCGGATGGCTGTTCGGAGTCCGACGCAGCGGCTTCCGCGGCCACCTGCTCTTCGGCCTCCGCCGCGGCAATCTCCGTATCCGGCCCGGGCTCGCCTTCCCGTACAGCCGCAGCGGAATTCGGCTCGGCGTCAGTCCCGGGCATGTCCGCAGGCATAGACGCGTCCGGATCCGCGCCGGCGGTCCCGGTATCCGGCTGCGGTCCGCGATCCGCCGGAACGGCGTCCGACGGAACGGCGTCCGAATTCGACCCCGATGCGGTTACCGCAGAGGGCAGCCCGGTATCCGGTTGCGGTGCACCCTCTCCCCCCGCAGCATCCTCCGCGGGCGCGGCCGCCGCCGTGCCCGGGGAATTGCCGCCCTCCGGGTGCGGGCCAGCCGCCGCGGCATCCGCCTCATGCGGCGCCGGAGGCTGCCCGTCCGCGATGGGCGTGGCCTCTTCGGGCGCGTCCCCGGGGGCATGCGCCCGATCGTCATGCACCCGATCGTCATGCACCCGATCGTCATGCACCCGATCGTCATGGGCGGGATCGTCAGGGGCGGGGTCGTCGTGGGCGGGATCGGGCCGGTCGCTCATGCGCCCTCCTCTACCCCTTCGCTGCCGGCACGCACCAGGATCGGGCCGAACGCCTCATCCTGGCGCAGCGACACCGCACCGCCGCGGGCCATCTCCAGGCTGGCCAGCAGCGTGGAGGCCATCGCCGCCCGCCGCTCGGTCGCGCCGGTCAGGGTCTCGGGCAGGAACTGCTCCAGGCTGGTCCAGTCGGGCAGCGTGCCCACCAAGGTGCCCAGCCGGCGCAGCGCGTCCTGCACGGTCCACAGCGTCAGCGCCCGGGCGCGGTAGCGCTTCGCCTTGGTGCCGCGCCGCACCGCGGCCAGGTAGGCGCGCACCAGGGCGCTCAGGTCCACGACGTAGCGGGAGCGGTCGATTTCGGTATGGTCCTCCGGCGCGCCGCGGGCGAACACGTCCTGACCCAGTTGCGGGCGCTGGCCCATCCAGGCGGCGGCGGTGCGAATGGCGGACAGTTCGCGCAGGCGGGCGGCCAGGATGCCGGCGGCGTCCTCGCCCTCCTCGGCTTCCTCCGGGTCGGAGGGGACCAGCAGGCGGGATTTCAGCCAGGTGAGCCACGCGGCCATCACCAGCCAGTCGGCCGCCAGTTCCAGCCGGACCTGGCGGGCGCTTTCGATCACCGCCAGGTACTGCTCGACCAGCGCCAGGATGGAGATCTTCGCCAAATCCACCTTCTGCGCCCGGGCGAGGTCCAGCAGCAGGTCCAGCGGTCCGTCAAAACCTTCCAAGTGCAGAACCAGACTGTCCGGCGCGGCGTCAGACATGCACCAGGCCGGTCCCGCCGTGGCCACTGAGCAGGAACAGCACATGGAACGCCCAGGGCAGCACGGTCTCCAGCGCCGCGTTGAACGGGTCGAAGTAGATGCCGAATTCACGCAGCAGGTAGGGCAGCAGGAACACCACCAGCAGCACCACCACGATGCCGGCGCGCTCCACGCGGGCCCAGTGGCGGGCGATGCTCAGCGGCAGGATGCCCACGGCGATGCGGCCGCCGTCCAGCGGCGGGATCGGCAGCAGGTTGAACAGGCCCAGCACCAGGTTGGTGAGCATGAAGTAGAGCAGGAAGTAGCCGATCAGCGGATGCGTCACGATCGCCGCGGTCAGCGGGTCGATATTCGGTGGCAGCGGCCCCTTCGGCACCGGCAGCAGCAGCGCGCCGATCCAGGCGAGGAAGAAGTTCATCGCCGGCCCGGCGGAGGCGACCACCGCCATGCCGCGGCGCGGGTTGCGGAACTTCCACGCGGCCACCGGCACCGGCTTGGCCCAGCCGAACATGAACAGCACCCGGCCGACCAGCAGCAGTTGCGACAGCAGCAGGAAGCCGGGCAGCAGGATGGTGCCGAACCGATCCACATGACGCAGCGGGTTGAGCGACAACCGCCCGGCCTTGCGGGCCGTGTCGTCGCCCATCGCCAGGGCGGCGTAGCCGTGTGCGGCCTCGTGCAGGGTGATCGCCAGGATGGCGGCAACCACCGCCAGGGCGATCTGGGCGATGAAATCGGTCACGCGAGCAGCCGATCCCGTTCCGCCGCCAGTGCCGCGGGGCCCAGGCGCAGGCGACGGGACGCGGCAAGGGCACGCCCTGCAGCCAGCCGGGCCGCGGCCGCGGCGGAGATCTCCGGCACGGCGGCCAGCAGGTCCGCGGTCGGTCCGGTGTCGCCGGCGCAGTACAGCGCCAGGTCGCAGCCAGCCGCCAGGGCCCGCGTCGCGCGGTCCGCCGGCACACCGGACAGCGCCCCCATTGCCAGATCGTCAGTCACCAGCACGCCTCCAAACCCCAGCCGCCCGCGGATGATCCCGTGGATCACCGCCGGCGACAGCGTGGCCGGCTGATGCGGATCCCACGCTGCATACACGATATGAGCTGTCATCAGCCATGGCAGATGGGGAAGCAGGGCGAAGGGTAACAGGTCCGTGCGCAGATCCGCGGCATGCACGCGCGGCAGGGCCTGGTGGCTGTCCACCAGCGCCCGCCCGTGTCCCGGCGCGTGCTTGCCCACCGGCAGCACGCCCGCCGCCAGCAACCCGTTCGCCACCGCGCGGCCGAGGCGGGCGACATGCTCCGGGTCGCGGCTGAACGCCCGGTCGCCGATCACGTCGCTGGCGCCGGGCACCGTCAGGTCCAGCACCGGCGCGGCGGCCACGTCGAACCCGGCGGCGCGGCAGTCGGTGCCGATCAGCGCGCCGGTGAGCCAGGCGGCGCGCAGGCCGGCGCGGCGGTTGGCGGCGAACAGGCGGCCGAGCGCCGCGGCGGGTGGGTGGGCGTGCCAGTGCGGGGGACGGAGGCGGGCCACGCGGCCACCTTCCTGGTCCACCATCAGCAGCGCATCCCGCGGCAGCGCGCGGCGCAGCGCGGCCGTCAGGGTGGCGAGCTGGGCTGGGGCCCGGATGTTGCGGGCGAACAGGATGACGCCCGCGGGGGGCGTGGCACGGAACTGCGCCGCTTCATCGGGCAGCAGGTCCGGGCCGGCAATCCCGACGATCGCGGCCTTCATGGGGAAACGGCGACGGGGCCGCGCCTGCCCCGCATGGCCGTGTGCAAGACGGCTGTGCGTCGTGCGCGCCGGCCGCGAACGATCGCGTTTGGAACGCAGGACCTCTCCCCCCAGCACCTTCCCACAAGGGCAGGGGGAGAGATGCGCGCCTTTGTCAGGAGTTCCGCCGGGAAGCAGCCCAGGCCCTTGGCCTTGACGGTACGGCAGAAGGCGCGGGCCTGTGCTTCGTCGCGGAAGCCGCCGGTGCGCAGGCGCCAGAAAGTCTTGCCGCCGTGACTCACCTTCACGAACACCGGCTGGTGGCCATCCAACAGCCCCGGAATACGTCTGTTCAGGTTCTGCCACGCGGTTTTCGCCGCCTGTTCGCTGGAAAGTGCGGCAAGCTGCACCATCGCGCCGCCACTGCCAACCCGCGCCGCCTGTGCCGGTTCGGCCGGCGTCGCGCGGGCCACCCGATGTGTTTCGGCCGGCCTGGTCTCGGCCCGCGCCGGGGTGCCCCCGGATCGCGTGGGCTCGGCCGGTCCCGACCTGGCCGGGGAGCGCACCGGTGCCGGCCTGGCCGCTTCGACGGTCATCGCGTGCTGGGCCGGCGCGGCCCCTGCCGACGATGCGGCAGCCGCCGGCCCCGTCTGCACCCTGGCCGCCGGCAGATGTTCGGCCGGCGGCGCCGGCTTCGGCGGCGGCGGCCGCAGCGCCTGCGGGTCGGGCACCTCCGGCGGCGGGGCGAGCTTGTCCACCGCGGTACTCTGGTCGCCGGAGAAGATCGCATTGCCGGAGCCGGCCACCTGCAGCCCGCCGGGGTCGGCCGGCTTCACGCGCACCGGTCCGGACGGCGCCTGCACCACCGGCACGGTGTGCGGCCCGCTGTCCAGCAGCGACCAGCCGCCAACGACGACCACCAGGGCTCCACCCAGCCCGGCCGCGATCAGCGCCAGGCGTTTCGTGGCGGGGTCCATGCCGCGGCGGCGCGACACGCGGTAGGTGGGGCTGGGGATGCTGATGTCGTCGGACACGGCACGCCTCTTACTGCTGGCGCCTGCCGCGACGGCTGCCCGGGACCGCCCGCCTGCCAGGTGCGGGACAGCCCCCGCGCCCGAAGCCGCGGATCAGCGCATTTCCTCGACGGGCTCCACGCCCATCACTGCAAGGCCCGAACGAATTGTCACAGCCGTTGCCGCCACCAGGGCCAACCGCGCCATCGTCTCGGCGGGCTTGTCCGGTTGCAGGAATCGGAGCGTGGCGTCGTCCTTGCCTCGGTTCCACAGCATATGAAAGTCGGCCGCCAAGTCATAGAGGAAAAACGCGATTCGGTGCGGCTCACGTGCCTGTGAGGCGCCTTCCACGATGCGCGGCCAGGCGGCCAGGCGACGGATCACCGCCAGTTCCGGCTCTGCCTCCAGCGCGTCCAGCGGCGCCGCAGCGAGCGCTGTTTCCGTAATTGATTCAGGGCTGAACATTTCGGCTGCGGCGCGCAAAACCGAGCGGCAGCGGGCGTGTGCGTACTGCACATAGAACACCGGATTGTCGCGGGTCTGCGCCACGGCCTGGTCCAGGTCGAATTCCATCTGCGCGTCGGCCTTGCGCGTCAGCATGGTGAAGCGGACGGCATCCTTGCCGACCTCGTCCAGCAGGTCGCGCAGGGTGACGAAGCTGCCGGCGCGCTTGGACATCTTCACCGGCTGGCCACCGCGCATGATGTGCACGATCTGGCAGAGCACGGCTTCGAACTTTGCCTGCCCGCCGGACAGCGCCTGCACCGCGGCCTGCATGCGCTTGACATAGCCGCCGTGGTCGGCGCCCAGCACGTCGATCAGCACCTTGTGGCCGCGATTCAGCTTGTCGGCGTGGTAGCCGATGTCGTTGGCGAAATACGTGTTGCTGCCGTCTGACTTGCGCAGCGGGCGATCCACGTCGTCACCGAATTGCGTGGCACGGAACAGGGTCTGCGCGCGCGGTTCCCAGTCCTCCGGCGCCTTGCCCTTGGGCGGGTCCAGCACGCCTTCGTAGATCAGTCCTTTCGTTTGCAACCAGTCGATCGTGGCGTCGGCGGCGCCGGAGTCCACCAGGGCACGCTCGGAACTGAACACGTGCTGATCGACGCCGAGCAGATGCAGGTCTGCGCGGATTGCCTGCATCATGGCCTGGATGGTGATGTCGCGTACGGTGTCGATCCAGACTTCCGGTGCGGCGATGCCCAGGTCGGGCTGCGCGAGTTCGGCGCCGTACTGTGCGGCGAGTTGTTCGCCCACCGGGATCAGGTATTCGCCGCGGTATTGCAGGCCGCCGGGCACTTCCTCGGAGAATTCCGCTTCGCTGAGCGGCGTGCCCAATGCCTGCAGGTAGCGCCAGTAGGCCGCCCAGGCGAGCGCGGTGACCTGCGCGCCGGCGTCGTTGATGTAGTATTCCTTGGTGACGTCGTGGCCGGTTTTCGCCAGCAGGTTGGCGAGCGCATCGCCCACCACGGCGCCGCGACAATGGCCGATATGCATCGGGCCGGTGGGGTTGGCCGACACGTACTCGACATTCACGCGGATATCGTTGCCGATGCGACTGTCGCCGAACGATTCGCCCGCGGTCAGGATGTGCGGCAGCAGGGCGCGGAACGCTGCCGGTTCAAGCCGCAGGTTGACGAAACCCGGGCCGGCGGCGGCGGCTTCCGCGACTTCCGGTGCCTCGCCCAGGAAGGCCACCAGCCCGGCGGCGAGTTTCGCCGGCGGCTGGCGCGCGGCCTTGGCGGCGACCAGCGCGGCGTTGGTCGCCATGTCGCCGTGTGCGGGGTCGCGGGCGGGGGTTACCTCCACGCGGGCGGCGATGTCGTCCGGCAGGTCGGGAACCATGGTGCGCAGCGCGGTCAGCACGGACTCGCGCAGGCGGGCGTAGATGTCGTGGGTCATGGGTGCGCTCTCCCGGTGACGCGGATGCGGCGCGGCGCTGCGGCCGGGCGAGCGGGCGCAGCGGGCGCAGCGGGCGCAGCGGGACATGGTGCGGTCTTCCTCGCGGGCCGGAAGGGCGAT
This sequence comes from uncultured Alphaproteobacteria bacterium, assembly GCA_963721065.1. Taxonomy (GTDB): domain Bacteria; phylum Pseudomonadota; class Alphaproteobacteria; order Acetobacterales; family Acetobacteraceae; genus CAWBLP01. Next base: position 540,638 of record CAVRHO010000001.1, on the reverse strand, counting down.
ATCGGCGAACACGGTGCCGCTGCGGCGGGGCACCGCGCTGTGCTGGTGTGTGGTGTTGTCCAAGCTTCGTCGTCCTCTCTGGTGCGCACAGGACGCTGTCCGGTCGCCTGCAGGTCTGTCCTCGGGGGTGGCAATGCCATGCCGCGGCTTTCCGTTAAAGGCGGGCGGTGCGTGAGGCGCCCTGGCGAGGCAGATGCCGTGCCGCCCGAGACGCGCATCCAGGCGCCGGCGGCACGGTCGGCCTCGCCCATGGTTGCCGCGCCGGACGCAGATGCGTCGGCACGGCTCACGCCACCCACGACCCGCCCAGCACACCGCGCCACCTTCGCCGCTCGGCGGTTATGCTACGCTGCCTGCACCGGCCCGCCCTGATCCACCGCGTGCCGAACCCCGCCCTCCGGGCTTGTGGGTTTATTCCCGGGGCCACCGCGTGGCGGTCCCGCCATTCGGCTTCACCCCATCGCTTGCAGACGTTCCACCCCTGAATGCCTGGTGGGTCAGGTGGCTGGTGCTGACGCATGACAAGCAAGCATTCAACACGGAGGACGCGGAGAACCACGGAGTGCCACGGAGCGGCTTTCCCGGCGTGGTCGGCTGGTGCGCCGGCCCCGGTCAGCGGCGCATGTTCTGTACTTCCTGCGATGCCTCACTTCGTGCGATGCCTCACGGCAACGTGGTGGCAGATCGCTCCGTGGCCCTCCGTGGTTCTCGGTGTCCTCCGTGTTGAATGCTTGCTTGTCATGCGCCAGCACAACAGCATCCGCACGTCGCCGTGAACGCAGGCGTACCCGCCCAAACGGCCTACCCGCTGACGCTGATATCGGTCAGCCGCCGGTGCTCATCCATGGCGAACCGGTCGGTCATGCCGGCCACGTAATCGCCGACGATGGTGGCGGCCCGCGGCGAGCCCCCCTCCCCGGCCCGCGCCCGCCAGTCGTCCGGCAGCAGCGACGGATCGGCGTGCAGCAGGCGGAACACCTCCTCGGTCAGGCGGCGGGCCTTGGCGGTCATGCGGTTCACCCGCCAGTGGCGGTACATGCGGGCGAACAGGAAGTCCTTGATCACCTGGTTCGCCTCGGCCATCGGCGGGCTGAACGCCACCACCGTCTGCTTGCCACGGCGCACCGCATCCGCGTTCGCCGGGTCCAGCTTCGCCAGGCGGCGGCGGGTTTCGGCCAGCAGGTCGGTGATCATCGCGTCGATCACCCGGCGGATCGTTTCGTGGCGCAGCCGGGGCGGCGGCACGTCCAGGCTGGAGATACGGGCGGCGGCCAGCGCCTCCTTCACCACCGGCAGGTGGGCAATGTCGTCCGGGCCGAACAGCCGGGCACGCAGCCCGTCGTCCAGGTCGTGGCAGTGATAGGCGATGTCGTCGGCCAGCGCGGCGACCTGCGCCTCGGCGCCGGCGTGGGTGGCCAGGTCCAGGCGGAAGCGGCTGTCGTAGTCGGCGATATAGGCCGGCGGGTGGCGCAGCGGGCCGTTGTGCTTGGCCAGGCCCTCCAGCGTTTCCCAGGTCAGGTTCAGCCCGTCCCAGCCGGCGTAGCGGCTCTCCAGCAGCGTCACCACGCGCAGGCTCTGGGCGTTGTGGTCGAAGCCGCCGAACGGCTTCATCGCCAGGTTCAGCGCCTCCTCCCCGGCATGGCCGAAGGGCGGGTGGCCCAGGTCGTGCGCCAGGGCGAGCGCTTCCGTCAGGTCCTCGTTCAGGTCCAGCGCACGGGCGATGGAGCGGGCGATCTGCGCCACCTCGATCGAGTGGGTCAGGCGGGTGCGGAAGAAATCGCCTTCATGATTGACGAAGACCTGGGTCTTGTACTGCAGCTTGCGGAAGGCGGAGCTGTGGATGATGCGGTCGCGGTCGCGCTGCCAGGGGGAGCGCGTCAGCGACTCCGGCTCCGGGTGGAGCCGGCCGCGGCCGGTCGCCGGCTGCACGGCATACGGGGCCAGGGACATGGCTGGCGGGCTTACACCGCGCCTGCCGGGGGTGCAATGACACGCGATGCGGGAGGGGCGCGACCCACGATGCCTGATCGACCCAACCGGCCGTGACGGCGCGATCCGCCGGCCAGGATCACATCCGCTGCCTGTTCGGCCGATCAACCCGCCTCCGGGCCCGGCCCGGAACGGCGCTCCGCCGCCCGGGATCACGTCCGCCGCCCTTTCCGCTGATCACCCCGTGTCCGGGCCCGGCCGCAGGCAGCGGTCAGCCGCCCGGGATCACGTCCGCCACCTTTTCGGCGGATCACCCCGTGTCCGAGCCGGCCGCACGCGGCTGTCAGCCGGCCAGGATCACGTCGGCCGCCTTTTCGGCGATCATGTACACCGAGGTGACGATGAAGAAGCCCGGGATGCGCGGGAAGGCCGACGCATCCACCACGCGCAGGCCCTGCGTGCCGTGCACCCGGAACTGCGCGTCCAGCACGCCACCGGCATCGCGCGGTCCGATCGGGCAGGTGCAGGAGGCGTGATGGCCCCAGGCACAGTTGCGCACGAAGGCCTTCAGGTCGGCGTCGCTTGTCAGGGCGTCGCCGGGCAGTTCCTCCTCGGCCAGCAGGCCGCGCTGCTTCAGCGGTTCGGTCAGCTTGCGCACGAAGCGGATGCCTTCCACCACCGCGTCCAGATCCGCGTCGGCGGTATCGCTGCCTTCCTGGAAGTAGTGGAAGTTGATCACCGGCGGGTCGCGCGGATCGGCGGTCCGCAGCGTCACCGTGCCGGCGCGGTTTTCGGTGTGGGCCTTCAGGATCGCCCAGGTGAGGTAGTTCGGCCTGGCGACCGCATGCGCCGCGTAGCCGGGGAAATACCCGCCGAACACACCCAGCAGGGCGAAGCAGAACAGGTCCGGCAGCTTCCGGTCGGGGAAGGACCGGCGGATCGTCGCCAGCAGCGAGCCGTTGGTCGTGTACACGCCGCTGCGCGACTCCGCCCACTCGCGGTATTGCGGGTCGCCCGGGCTGAAGGTGGCGCCGCGCAGCACGTCCCAGGACGCGAAATTCATCCGGTTGACGACGCCCACTTCGTAGCGGTCCTGCAGATTGCGTCCGAACTCCCGGCAGATCGACCCGTGGCGTGATCCCGACGGCCTGCAGCGCATCCCGCGGACCGATGCCCGACAGCATCAGCAGTTGCGGCGTGTTGAAGGCGCCGCCGGCCAGGATCACCTCCTTGTTCGCCTGGGCACGCTTCACCGTGCCCGGCTGCGTGGCGGGACTGGCATGGGCCCGGTAAAGGCGTTCGCCGCTGAGATACTCCACGCCGGTGGCCCGGTTGCTGTCGTCGAACAGCACGCGCGTCACCAGTGCGTTGAGTTCGATGTGCAGCCGGTCCGGATGGGCGGCATTGACCGCCAGCACGCGCTCCCGCGTGCCGTTGCGCGCATGTTCGTCCGTGGCGAGCGGGGCGTAGCGCACGCCCACCGCGTTGGCCTGCACGCTGCGCCAGTCGTTCGGGTCGGCGTGATCCTCGGCCAGATCGAACAGCCGGCCGACCGGCTCGCCGACCTGGTCGAAGGCGGCATGGGCGCTCTCCAGCAGCGTGCGCACCAGTGGAACATCACCCAGGGCCGCCGCGGGGATGGCGGTTTCGGTGTGCAGCCAGCCGTCCCAGCCATGCCGGGACGGATTCACGCCGAAATGGCCCAGCGCCCGGTCGATCGGCCGGTGGTGGCAGTTCTCCAGCTTTTCGAAATAGCTGCGCATCGCGTCGGCGCGCCAGGAGGAGTCGCCGGTGCGCTCGGCGATGTCGTCCCAGTCGGCGTTGTGCGGATAGATGGTGATCATCGCGTTATGGGCGGTGCAGCCGCCCAGCGTGCCGGCGCGCGGGTAGAGGATGCCGTTCCGTTGTGCCACGAATTTCGGGTCGCGCTGCTGCTGCACGTCATCGGCATAGTGCCGGACGAAGAAGTCCCAGCGCATGGCCGCGTTTTCGCTGGCAAACCCATGGAACGCCGGAACGTTGTAGTCGTCCGGCAGCCGGTTCAGGCCGGGCTGTGCCGCGTTGCCGCCGGTCAGCAGGCGGGAATCACCGCCGGCCTCCAGCAACAGCACGCGGGCCCCGGATTCCGCCAGTCTCGCCGCGACGGTGCCGCCGCCGGCGCCCGATCCGACCACGATGTAATCGAAGCCTGTGGTTCCACTCATTCCCTGAGGTCCCCTGTCTGGCGGATGTCATACCGGTCGGCGTGGACTGCGCGTTTCGCGACGGCGCTCGTCACGTTGTTGCCGGCGGAGGCAGGCCATGCACGACTCTGCTGCCGGCATCCGCAACCGGTCGTGGATGGCCGGCCTGCGCCGGCCATGGCGTCGGCGGGCAGCCCGGGTGGCGAAGACCGCACCGGCCGGCCTCAGAACGTCTTCAGAAACTCGATCAGCGCCTCTTTGTCGGCATCCGGCAGCGACGCGCCGAAATAGTGGCCACGGTTGACCACGAAATCCGGACACTTCGACAACGCGAACATCGGTTCCGCCAGGTTGGCGAAGGCCTGGCGGGCCTGCGCCTCGGTGGCGTTGCGCGGCAGCGATTTCAGATCGCGCACCAGCTTGACGGCGAGTTCCGCGATGTGCCGGTCGTGCGCCAGGCGATCGGTGATGTGGTCGCTCTCGGGCAGCAACGCGAGATTGGCAAGCAGGTCCACCGGGGTTCCGGACGGGATCGGTCCGATCTCGATACCGCCGTCCTTGAACACCGCCGGCGCGATCAGGCCGAGCGAGCCGAGGGTGGCGCGGATGTAGCCGGGCAGGTAGCCGGCGGGGATACGCAGGTAGGACGGCGCCGTGGTGCGGTCGATCACGCCCGGGATCTTGTCGCCGAGCACCGGATCCTTCGCCCGCTTTCCGGGCCACAGCAGCTTGGTGATGGAATCCTGGAACACCGCAAGCCGCGCGTCCACCGACGGACTTGGGTCGAACTTGCCGATCGCATTGTTCAGCAGGAACGGCGCGGTGGACCAGATGCTGATCAGCGACGGCACCCGTGTGTAGCCGCGGCCACCGGCCGGCATCCGGTACTGATGCGGTGCGCCGGTGAACGGATCATACACCGTGATGCTGCCGACCGAGGGCAGTTCCTTGTAGTTCTCCGAGGAGAAGTTGTCCCAGATGTTGCCGCCGATCGCGTTGGTGGCGAGCGGGCTGCATGCGTTGGTCTTCAGCGTGGTCACCGGCACGCGCATGTCGTTGGACAGGAAATTGCCGTCCAGGAAGTCGTCGGCCTGCACGATGGCGCGCATCTTCTGCCGGAACGCATCGGTCTGCGTCCAGGCGGTGTAGCGACCCCAGCACTTCAGGTAGTCCGGGCCGATGCAGGCGCCGGGATCGGCGCCGGCGGGCGGCACGGGGGCCTTGCTGGAATGGCAGGCGGCGCAGTGGTCGGCGAACACGACCTTGCCGCGCCGCATCACGGCGGCGTCGGAGGTGATGTGTTCGGCGCCGCCGGGCGCATCGCGCAGCTTGTGCGGCGCCGAGGCGGCCACCAGGAACAGTGCCATGTCCGGCGTCATCTGCTCGGTGGCATCCCAATAGGTGGAATTGGCGCGGGCGGTGGTGATCTCGATGGGCGTCACCTCCTTGCCGCCCACCAGCGGGTTGAAGTGGCGCAGCCACTCCTCGCTGTACAGGCCGATATTCAGATAGACGCGGTTCAACGCCCCCAGCGCGCCGACCGAATCGGCACCGTCCTTCAGCACGTGCGGAGTCCAGACGGTGTCCGGCGGCTGGAAGAACTTCGTCAGCGGGCCGGAGGAGACGAAGTCGTTGAACTGGCGGTTGGCCAGGTTGTCCGGCCCCAGCGTCTCCTTGCCCCAGCGCCTGGCTGCCTCCAGCCGGTCCGCCAGGCCGTACACCGCGTTCATCGTCCGGGGATTGTTGATGTTGTCGGTCGAAACCAGCGAGGTATCCAGCGTTCCCGGCCGCGCCGTGTGCAGAAGCTGGAACAGGAAATTCGTGTGGTCGGCGTTCCAGGCGAAGATCCGGTCCACCCAGAAATACTGCGCGCCCACCGTGCTGCTGAGGTTGGAGAACGCCGGGTGTTCCGGATCCTTGGGCGGGTTCACCGGGTTCGGCCCGACATGGCAGAAGCCGCAGGCAACGCCGACCCGGTACGGCCGCACGAGATCCTTCGACAGGTAATAGCTCGGGTCGGTGTAGTAACGCTCGGGGTCCCAGCGGCGCGCGGCGGCCGCATCGAAGTCCGGATTGGGAAACAGCCGCAGCCCGACCACGCCGGAGGCGTAGCCGTAGAACGAGCCGACGGGCTGCGTATGGCCGCGCGCCCCGATCGCCACGCCGGGATACTTCTTGGCATTTTCGAACGGATCGGGCGGGCAGTCATCCCGCCGCACGTCCAGCCACAGGCCGAACCGCTTCGGATTGGGTCCGGTGGCTTTCGTGAAACAGGGCTCGTTCGACAGCCCGAAATAGCGGAAGCGGGTGTCGCGGCTGTATTTCAGTGCGGGATGCGAGGACAGGATCTTCAGCAGGTCGAAGGATCCGAAAGTCAGCCGGGTCAGTTCGTCCCACAGCCGGTCGTTGCCGCCGGTCCACACCAGCCAGGTGTCACGCCCCTTGATGGCCTCAGGGGAGAGTTTCACCCCGCCGTCCATGTCGTGGAACCAATCCTCGTCGGCGGCGGGAAACGAGGCCGCGGTGCGGCCGACCTGGCGCGCCTCATCGAGCGGTTGGGCGTACGCCGGGAACGCGATCAGCCAGCCGATCAGCAGCCCAGCCAGAAGCGAGCCTCTGCCGCGCATGGTTCAACTCCCCCCGATTGGGCGCCGGGCTTTTTCGTCTCGGCGCCGTTTGTTGGGGAAGGCTACCCCGGCAGGTTGATGAAAGCCAACAAAATTACACTTCGAGTTGTAACGTCAGGGGGTGCGGAGGCCGACACACGGTGGCCGATGTAACCTCCGGTCCGCCTCGTTCGGCTGGCGTCGAGGTCCTATACGCGTTGCACGTCCGATACGCGTTGCACACCCGATACGCGTTCGAAGAAACGGCGAGCCCGCCTCCATGAATATCGTGATGGCCGGGCTCGATCCGGCCATCGACGCCTGAACGATCGGGCCGGCATGCAACGAAACACGCCGCGTCGACGGCGCGACACGAGCGCCCGGCACCACCCGGCATGTTGCGCAATCAGCCCCGCCGGCCAGCACCAGAGCGGGACTGGATTGCGCACCTTGAGGTCATCCGCGGTTCCTGCCGGCAGCCGCCAGCAAGAGCGCGGATGACCAGCCTGCCCCGGTCGTCACCGGCAGGCGGCGGCTTTGGGGGTCACCAGTCCTCCGGCCGGATCACGTTCTGCGCCACGGGACCCAGCAGCGCGGCGCGCATGGTTTCGGCGGACTTGCTGCGGATGTCATCCCAGGCCTGCGGCGTGTGGAAGGCCGAGTGCGGGGTGATTATCAGGCGCCCTTCGGTCCAGGGTTCGCGGGCACGGTAGGCGCGGATCAGCTCCGGCACCGGCTCCACCGGGGGTTCCACCGGCACGACGTCCAGGCCGACGCCGGCCAGGTGGCCGCTCTTCAGCAGCGGCGGGATGGCGTCGATATCGATGATCGGGCCGCGGGCGGTGTTCACCACCACGGCGCCCTTGGGCAGCATGGACAGTTCGCGCTCGCCCAGCATGTTGCGGGTTTCCGGGGTCAGCGGGGCGTGCACCGACAGCGTGTCGGTCATGCGCAGCAGTTCCTCCAGCGTGCGGACGCGCTCGACGCCCAGGCCGAGCTCGGTGCCGTTGGGGCGGTAGGGGTCGTAGAAGACGACGCGGAAGCCCAACGCCTTGGCGCGCAGGGCGACGGCGGTGGCGATGCGGCCCATGCCGATGATGCCGAAGGTCTGCACGGACGAGCGGCGGATCAGCGGGTCCAGCACGAAGCGCCACGGCGCGGGCGGGTCCTGGCGCTGCAGGTGGTGGTGCAGCAACAGGCCGCGGCGCAGGCTCAGCGCCAGGGCGATGGCGTGGTCGGCCACTTCGGTGGTGCCATAGTCCGGCACGTTCAGGATCATGATCTGGCGTTCGGCGGCGGCCTTGCGGTCCAGATTGTCGTAGCCCACGCCCATGCGGCAGATGGCGCGCAGCTTGGGGAAGCGCTTCAGGTCGTTGGCGTTGACCTTGTAGCGCAGGATCATCAGCCCTTCGGCGGCCGCGCAGTCCTCATCGGAAAGATCGGCGATGCAGGTGGAGGACTTCGGAAAGATCACCCGCACGTCGGGGCCGTAGATGCGGCGCTCGACGCTGTCGTCGGGATAGACGTTTTCCGAATAGAGCACGGTGGGCATGATGCGGGCGATTCCTTCCGGTTGCGGGACGGCGATCCTGCGTGGGGGCCACGGTGGGCGCAACCCGGCGGGGCGGCATGGCTGATGCACGCGGATCGGGTCCATGGTGTCTGCATCCCGGTGGCGCCCCATCTCGGGCGAGGACATTGACTCGGGAACGCTTCAGGTGTGAGAACAAATCATGATCGAGCAGGATCGCCAACAGGAGATCGAGCGTTCCCCAACCGTCGTGGCGGGCGCAGGCCAGACACCCATTACTCGTCGCCGCACAGCAGGTTCCGCGCCATTGCCGCCATCTCCTGCGGGCTGTGCGCCACCGCCGCGGCCCCCTCGGCCATTTCCGGCCGACCGTAGCCCCAGGCGGCGAAGATGCAGGGCAGGCCGGCGCCCTGGGCCGCGTGGACGTCGTTGGCATGGTCGCCGGCCATCACCGCCCGCTCCGGCACGCCGCCGGCGGCGCGCAGCGTGCCCAGCAGATGCGCGGGATCGGGCTTGCGGACCGGGAAGCTGTCACCGCCGCCGATGGCGGCCAGCAAGGGCATCAAACCCAGGCCTTCCAGCAACACCCGCGCCGCTGCCTCCGGCTTGTTGGTGCACACCGCCAGGCGCCAGCCTTCGTCATGCAATGCCTGCAGCACAGCGGGTACGTCGGGAAAGGGACGGCTGCCGGCGGTCGCGTGTGCGGTGTAGTCGGCCGAATAGGCGGCCACCGCCTGGGCATCCGGTTCCCGCCCGCGCGCGTTGAAGGCCCGCTGCACCAGCTTCGCCACGCCGTCGCCGACGAAGCCGGCCACCTGGGACGGGGGGAACGCCGCCAGCCCGCGCGACGCCATCAGCCGGTTCAGCGCCCCGGCCAGGTCGGGCAGGGTGTCCACCAGGGTGCCGTCCAGGTCCAGCAGCAGCGTCCGCGTCACGATGTTGCACTCCGAAATCCAAATTGTCCCAGCATCATAGCGAGAGTCTTTGACAGCGCGCGAAGTTCGCCGCTACGCCCCGGCCGGAGCGTTGCAGGGGAGAGGCATGCAGGCAACCGCCGTTATCCTGGCCGCGGGTCTGGGGACCCGAATGAAATCGTCCCTGCCGAAGACGCTGCACAGGATCGCCGGGCGGTCGATGCTGCGGCATCTGCTCGCCAGTTGCGAATCGGTATTCGACCGCATCGTCGTGGTGGTCGGCCCCGGCATGGAGGCGGTCCAGCAGGAGGCCGCGCCGCACGCCACCGTGGTCCAGCAGGAGCGGCTGGGCACCGCGCATGCCGCGCTGCAGGCGGCGGACCTGTTCGGCAACGGTGAGGTCGCCGTGCTGTATGCCGACAACCCGCTGATCCGCCCCGACACGCTGCGCCGCATGCTGGCCCGGCGGTCGCAGGGCGATGCCGGACTGGCGCTGCTGGCGTTCCGGCCCGCCGATCCCGGGCACTATGGCCGGGTGATCGGCCAGGATGGCGTTGTGGACCGGATCGTCGAATGGGCCGACGCCAGCGATGCCGAACGGGCGGTGGGCCTGTGCAACGCCGGCGTGCTGTGCGCCTCCGCCGGCGACATGCTGGGCTGGCTGCGCGCGGTGCGGCCGGACAACAGCAAGGGCGAATACTACCTCACCGACCTGGTCGCGCTGGCCCGCACCGACGGGCGCCAGGTGGCCGCGGTGGAAGCACCGGCCGAGGAAGTGGCCGGCGTCAACTCCCGCGTCGAACTGGCGGCGGCCGAGGCCGTGGTGCAGTCCTGGCTGCGCACCGCGGCGATGGAAGCCGGGGTGACGATGATCGACCCGGGCTCGGTGTTCCTGTGTGCGGATACGCAACTGGCGCCCGATGTCACGATCGGGCCCAGCGTGGTGTTCGGGCCGGGCGTCAGCGTGGCCAGCGGGGCGGAGATCCGCGCGTTCAGTCACCTGGAAGGCTGCACGGTGGGGCCCGGCTGCATCATCGGCCCGTTCGCCCGCCTGCGCCCGGGTGCCGTGCTGGCCGGGGACGTGCATGTCGGCAACTTCGTCGAGGTGAAGGCGGCCACGCTCGCCGCCGGGGTGAAGGCCAACCACCTGACCTATATCGGTGACGCCGAGGTCGGCGCGCGCACGAATATTGGTGCCGGAACGATCACCTGCAACTATGATGGCGCCGCCAAGCACCGCACCCGGATCGGCGCGGATGCCTTCATCGGCTCCGACGTGGCGCTGGTTGCGCCGGTTGCCGTCGGTGACGGCGCCGTGGTCGCGGCGGGTTCGGTGATCACCGAGGATGTGGAGGCCGACGCACTGGCGCTCGCGCGCGGCCGGCAGGTGCAGAAGCCAGGGCGCGCGGCGGCGATGCGCGCGGCACGAAAGGACAGACGCTGATGTGCGGCATCGTTGGGGTGATCGGGGTGCGGCCGGCCGCGCCCCTGCTGCTGGAGTTGCTGCAGCGCCTGGAATACCGCGGCTATGACAGCGCCGGAATCGCCACCCTGGTGAACGGCCATATCGAGCGCCGGCGTGCCGAGGGCAAGCTGGGCAACCTGGGTGCGGCGCTGGACCGCATGCCCCTGCCCGGCACCACCGGCATCGGCCACACCCGCTGGGCCACGCATGGCGCGCCGACCGAGAACAACGCCCATCCGCACGGCACGTCCCGCGTGTCCATCGTGCACAACGGCATCATCGAGAACCACGCCGAACTGCGCGCCGAACTGGAGGCGGAAGGCCAGGAGTTCAGCACCGAGACCGACACGGAAACCGTGGCCCAACTGGTCGATCTGCACCTGAAGCGCGGCCTGTCCCCGGTCGAGGCGGCCGGCGCGACGTTCCGCCGCCTGGAGGGCGCCTACGCCCTGGCGATGATCTTCGCCGGCCATCCCGAGCTGATGATCGGCGCGCAGCACGGGGCGCCGCTGGCGGTGGGCTTCGGCGAGGACGAAATGTACCTGGGCTCCGACGGGCTGGCGCTGGCACCGCTGACCCGGCGCATCGCCTATCTGCACGACGGCGACTGGACCGTGGTGGACCGGCGCGGCGCCCACTTCTTCGATGCCGCCGGCACGGAAGTGCAGCGCGAGATCAAGTTGACGAAGCTGACCGGCGCGGCGATCGGCAAGGGCAACTTCCGCCACTTCATGGAAAAGGAGCTGCACGAGCATCCGGCGGTGATCGGCGACACGCTGCACCGCATGGTCAATCCCGGCACGCGCGCCGTGGCCATGCCGGACCTGCCGTTCGACCTGGCGACCCTGCCGCGCATCACCCTGTCCGCCTGCGGCAGCGCGTTCTACGCCGGCCTGGTCGGCCGCTGGTGGTTCGAGGCGATCGCCCGCCTCCCCACCGACGGCGACGTCGCCAGCGAGTTCCGCTACCGCACGCCCCCGATGCCCCGCGGCGGGCTGGGACTGCTGGTGTCGCAGTCGGGCGAGACGGCCGATACGCTGGCGGCGCTGCGCTACATGCGCGAGCAGGGCCAGCACGTGCTGTCGATCCTGAACGTGCCGGAAAGCAGCATGGCGCGCGAAAGCGACGCGGTGCTGGAGACGGTGGCGGGGCCGGAGATCGGCGTGGCCTCCACCAAGGCGTTCACCGCGCAGCTCAGCGTGCTGGCCTGCCTGGCGCTGGGCGCGGCGCGGGCGCGCGGCACGATCAGTGCGGACACCGAAGCGGCGATGACCGACGCGCTGCTGGAGGTGCCGAGCCGAGCGGCGGAGGTGCTGGAGAAGGATGCGGCGATCCAGGGGATCGCGCATCGCGTGGCGCAGGCGCGCGACGTGCTGTACCTGGGCCGCGGCAACTGCTTCCCGATCGCGCTGGAAGGCGCGCTGAAGCTGAAGGAGATCAGCTACATCCACGCCGAGGGCTACGCCGCCGGCGAGATGAAGCACGGCCCGATCGCACTGATCGACCCGGCGGTGCCGGTGATCGCCATCGTCCCGTCCGGGCCGCTGTTCGAGAAGACCGCATCCAACCTGCAGGAAGCGGCGGCGCGCGGCGGCCAGGTGATCGTGTTCAGCGACCAGGCCGGCGCGGCGAAGCTGCGGGGGATCGCGACGGAGACGGTGGTGCTGCCGACGGTCGATCCGTTCGTGGCGCCGATCCTCTACGCCATCCCGGTGCAACTGCTGGCCTATCACGTCGCGGTGCTGAAGGGCACCGACGTGGACCAGCCGCGCAACCTGGCGAAGTCCGTCACGGTGGAGTAGCCGGCGGAGGCGGCGCTTGGTGGGTAGCCCGCGGCGTGCTACATGGGGCGGATCATGACCAAGACAGTCACCCTGCGCGACGCCAACCAGTCCTTCGCCCGCTGTATCCGCGAAGTGGAAGCCGGCGAGGAGTTCGTGATCACCCGCAACGGCACCCCGGTGGCACGCCTGTCGCCGGTCGGCAAGCGCCGCGTCCTGACGCCGGAACAGCAGGCCGCGTGGGAGCGGGTCAAGGCCGCAATGGAGAAGGGCTGGGATATCGGGGCTGGCCCGCTGGACCGCGACGCTCTGCATGAGCGGTGAACCATTCACGCTGGACACCAATGTTCTGGTGTACAGCGTGGATCGCAAGGCCGGCCGGCGCCATGATCTGGCCAGGGAGATCATGACGAGCTCGGTTCTGGCGCCATGCTGCCTGACGCTTCAGGCAGTGTCGGAATTCTATGCCGTGGCGACCCGCAAACGCATGATGGCACCGCCGGAGGCAGCCGGCGTGGCCGATGCCCTCATTGCGCTGTACCGCACGGTTCCTCCGTCCGCCGCGGCAGTGCGGACGGCGCTGGCCACGGCCTCGGCGGGCCGCGCCTCCTACTGGGACGCGCTGCTGGTGGCGACAGCCGCGGAGGCCGGATGCGGGACCATCCTGACGGAGGACCTGGCCGACGGCGGCTCCCTGCACGGCGTCCGGGTGCTCAACCCCTTCGCCGGCGACGAACTCCCGGCGGAGGTGCAGGCGTTGCTGGCCGGGAGCTGACGGGACCCCGCGGTTAGTGGCGGGCAGAGAGCGCGCGTTTCACGTAGCCCCGCGGAGAAAGCTGAAATCGCATCCCGCTTTGCGATCGCGAGGGCTTCCACTGGCGGATCAGCCCCCGTCGTGGCGGGGGCAGGCCCGCTACCCACGCATTCGTCATGCGGTACGCATCATCCGTCATGCGGTACGCATCATCCGGCAGCGGTGCCGCCGGTGTTGTGCGGACCGGATGTCTTCGACACGACGAAGCCGTGGGTAGCGGGCCTGCCCCCGCCACGACGGGGAACGTTGCGCCGGCGGCTGCCTCTCACCATCACCGACGCCGGTCGGCGTCAGTCCGCGAAGAACCGCAGGAACCAGTCCAGCACCTGGTCCGGCGCTTCCTCGTTCACATAGTGCCCGCTGGGCAGCGCCTCGCCGCGCACATCGTCCGCCCGCTGGCGCCACAGCGCGAGCGGATCGAAGCGCCGGCCCACGCTGCTGTTCTGCCCCCACAGCACCAGCAGCGGCATCGCCAGCCTGCGCCCCAGATCCGCGGTGTCCAGCTCGCAGTCGATGGTCGCGGCCGCCCGGTAGTCGCCGCAGGAACCGCGGATCGTCTTTTCGTTGAAGCAGCGGACATACTCCGCCCAGATCTCCGGCGGGATGTGGTCCAGGCTCTCGGTCAGCTTCAGCAGCTTTTTGCGCATGAACCAGTCGGGATCGACGCCGCCCAGCATGCGCTCGGGGAAGTCGGCCGGCTGCGCCATGAACGGCCAGTGCCAGCCGCCGATTGCGCCCTGCTTGTCCATCGCCGCCCACATGTCCAGCGTCGGCACGATGTCGAGCACCGCCGCCCGCCGCACCTTGTCCGGGTGGTCCAGGCACATGCGGTGCACGGTGCGCCCGCCGCGGTCGTGCCCGGCGACGTAGAAGCGCTGGTAGCCCAGCGCCTGCATGACCTCCACCTGGTCCTGCGCCATGGCGCGGAAGGAATAGTTGGCGTGGTCCGGGTCCTCCGGCGGGGCGGAGCTGTCGCCATAGCCGCGCAGGTCGGCCGCCACCACGTGGAAGCGCTCCGCCAGGCGCGGCGCCACCTTGTGCCAGGCGACATGGGTCAGCGGATTGCCGTGCAGCAGCAGCAGCGGCGGGCCCTTGCCGCCGTGGCGCAGGCGGATGCGGGCGCCGCCGGTGTCGATGTCGGTGAGCGTGAAGCCCGGCATGATGTCCATGAAGCGTCCCCGGTCTGCTGCGGCCCGCCCTGCGCGGGCACCGCACCATGTCATCGTGCCCGGCCGCCGGCGACAACCCCCGCCGCGATCATGGCATGTTTGCCACGATCGCGGCTTTGCGACGCGAAGGGTGCCACGGCGCTTGCATACCGCGTGTACGCGCGTCACCTTCGGTCCCCTGATCGCATGCCGAACCGACGCAAACCCGATGCTGCATCCATGACCCTGGCCGAGGCCGCACCCAAGCGCCCCCGCCGCAAGCGCCGCGCGACCGCGCCGCCGGCCGGGACCCCACCGCTCGACACCGCCCCGGCCGGCTTCGCGCCGCTGACCACCGAGCGGCTGATCCTGCGCCCGCTGATGGCCGAAGACGCCGAGTCGCTGCACCGCCTGGTCAACGACTGGGAGGTGACCCGCACCCTGTCCGTGGTGCCGTTCCCCTACCCCCGCCCGCTGGCGGACGAGTGGATCCAGTCCACCATCCGCGAGATCGAGGCAGGCACCGCATACCACCTGGCGATCACCGGCCGCGACGGCACGGTGGAGACGCTGGTCGGCATGGTGGGGATCCAGGTGGATGCCAAGGCGCGGATCGGCCGGCTGGGCTACTGGGTCGGCCGCCGCTTCTGGGGCCACGGCGTCGCCTCCGAGGCCGCCGGCCGGATCACCAGTTGGGCGCTGGCCAACCTGCCGCTGGACCGCATCACCGCCGAGGTGGTCACCGACAACCCGGCCTCGGCCGCGGTGCTGCGCCGCATCGGCTTCCGCCAGACCGGCGAGGGCACCGGCCACTACCAGGCCCGCGGCGGCGAGCACCCGGTGTGGCAGTTCGAGGCCAACCGTGACGACATTTTCGGCCAGACCGAGGTGGCCGAGGCCGAACCCGGCACCAAGCCCCTGCTGCTGGTCGCCGCCTGCGCGCTGATCGATATCGACAGCCGGGTGCTGCTGGCCCGCCGGCCGGAAGGCAAGAAGATGGCCGGCCTGTGGGAGTTTCCGGGCGGCAAGCTGAATGCCGGCGAAACGCCGGAAGGGGCGCTGATCCGCGAGCTGAAGGAAGAGCTGGGGATCGACGTCTCCGCCGCCTGCCTGGCCCCGTTCGCCTTCGCGTCGCACGAGTACGAACGGTTCCACCTGCTGATGCCGCTCTACCTGTGCCGCCGCTGGAAGGGCTTCCCCACGCCGCGGGAGAATCAGACACTCGCCTGGGTGCGGCCGCACAAGCTGACCGAGTATGAAATGCCGCCGGCCGACAAGCCGCTGATTCCGCTGTTGCGCGATTTCCTCTGAAGGGCCCGGACCATGGCGTCGAACAACCCCACCGCCTGCCTGCTGGTGATCGGCAACGAGGTGCTGTCCGGCCGCACGCAAGATGCCAATATCCGCTTCCTCGCCACCGGCCTGGGCGAGCTGGGCATTCCGCTGCGCGAGGTGCGGGTCATCCCCGACGTGGCGCAGACCATCATCGATACGGTGAACGAGGTGCGCGCGAAGTTCGACTACGTGTTCACCACCGGCGGCATCGGCCCGACGCATGACGACATCACCAGCGAATGCGTCGCCGCCGCCTTTGGCGTGCCGTGGGAGCCGCATCCCGAAGCCTGGGCGCGCATGGAGCGCAGCTACAAGACCGGCGATTTCAACGCCGCGCGCCAGCGCATGGCGACGATGCCGCGCGGTGCCACGCTGATCGACAACGCGCTGTCGGTGGCGCCCGGATTCCAGATCGGCAACGTCTATGTCATGGCCGGCGTGCCGCGGGTGATGCAGTCGATGTTCGAGTGGCTGGCCCCGCGGCTGCAGGGTGGTCCAAAGGTCCTGCAGCGCGCGGTGCATGCGGTGGGGATGCCGGAGGGCGTGATCGCCGAGGGGCTGACCCGCATCCAGGAGCGCTATCCGGACACCGATATCGGCAGTTACCCCTTCTACCGCCCCACCGGCAACGGCGTGACCATCGTCGCCAAGGGCACGGACATTGTCGCTGCGGAAGGTGCCATCGCGGAAGTCACCGCACTGATCACCCAGCTCGGCCGCACGCCTGTGCCGGGCGAGCCGGTGCTGTAGCGCCGCGCGAAGGGTGCGGATGAAACAAGGACTGACGCCCGGCTGAGCGTTCACCAACCGTCTATTTTCCGGATCCGTGTCGGCCTGACTGCTCGTCCTCTGCGGCTGCGGGGCTGGAAGATGGGCCGGGCGGTTGCCCGTCATCGCTTTCGTCCCGCCCGCGACCGCGTCCTGTGGCGGGCGCCTTGCGGGAGTCCGCGTTCATTGCGGCGCGCAGATCCCGGATAGCGGCTTCCCCGACCACTGTCCGCTCCACCAGGACGCTACGACGGTCGTTCATATCGATGCTGCGCCGGACCAGATTGTAACCGACGAGACGATCCAGCACCCGACTGATCGCCGAACGATCCACGTTCAGTTCCGCCGCCAGCCCGCGCACGGTTTGCGGTTCCGACTTCAGATAGCATGTCAGGAACACCGCAAGCTGGCGTGCGGTCAGGTCGCGGTGCTCGCGCCGAACCAATGTAACGATCGTGCTGCGGAAAGCTTCCAGCGGATCGCGTCGTCGTGCTCCAGCCATCGCAGCCTCATGGAAAACGTCGGTCTGCGTTTCCGTCCCGCGCATCTGTCGCCATCCCCCGGGCGGCGGCGACTGGTCCGATGCGCGTCTCAGCGGACCCGAGACCCGACAGTTCATGGGATTACGACCTGTCGGACGGAAAATCCGGCGACTGGTGCCCCGAGGGTGTTCCGGCGGCCGAGCGCAGCTGTCGAACCGTTACAAGGTGCTGCGCCGTCCACTTGCCTCCTCCTGACATTTGGATTGCAGGGTGATCCAGATTGCGAAGCAACCATAATGTAAATTCCCATGGAATTCCCAAACGTACCTTCGGCCCATCCTTGTCTCCATCGAAAGGTGTAGGTTCGGTCCGGGCATCACCATTAGGCCGAAGCAACATCGCCGTGATGTGTATCCAACACCACCTGAATGATGAAAATATTTACGTAATGTAATACGTTTAATGCTATTGCTGATATCGGCAGATTTGTGTCTTTTAGCACAGACATCTTCGCAAGATCCCAAGGAGGGACTGATGGCCGCCACAAATAAAAGGATCATTACCATGGCAGCTGCGGCGGCCTTCGGGCTCGCAGCACCATCCGTGACATGGGCCGGAACACCGGTCGAGCTCAGCAATTCCCAGCTCGACCATATCACCGCCGGCGGAGCGATTGTCATCTCTTCTGCCGATGCCGCGGCAACCGGCGTGCTGACGCTGACCGGCACGAACGTCAACTCGATTGTCGCCGGTGGCCAGTCGGCCTACCCGCAGCAGCCGGCGTTCACCAACGACGCCGGCGCCTCGGACGGCACCGCCGTCTCGGTGGGCAGCAACCTGAGCCAGCAGAACGCACCGCCGGCGTCCTCCGGGACCGCGGTCAACACCGCCGGGGCCGCCAACGGCAACCTGGTGATCAACCACACCTTTAACCACACGACGCATGGCGTCGGTGGCGTAACGTTCCAGGCCGGCTGGACCTTCGTCTATGGCGCCTGGGTCGGATTATAGTCGTTCCTGAATACAAAGGCCGACGCACCTTAGCATTCGTACGTCGGCAACAGGACGACTATTCCACGAGCACGGGGAATGGTCCCCGCGCGCAGATACTGAAGGAGGATTGAATGAGGAAGTTGCTCATGGGGCTGGCAGCGCTGCCGTTCTGCGTCGGCGTCGCCAGTGCCGCCCAGCCGCTGACCAACCAGCAGATGGATCAGGTCACCGCGGGCTTCACCGCCATCTCGATCGCCGACGCCGAAGGCCTGGTGGGCCGTGGTGGCATCATTCTGAGCACCACCGCCTCGCTGTCGCAGGTCACGCCGTATGCCACCGCGACGGTGGGCGAGGCCTCGGTGACGGCAATGAAGTCGGTTGCCGCAGCGCAGTCTTCGTCGGTCTCCAGCTCCCTGCCGACGGTGTCGCTCCCGTAAGTAATCCGGCGATCGATCCGACTCAGTCCAGGGTTACACCGGCGCCGCCCGCTTCGGCGTCACTCAAGGCGGACGACAACACGGAGTGCCCAGGACCGAGCCAAACAAATGCGTTGTCAATCACCCCCAAACTAAGGATCCCACAGATGAAATACAAGCTTCTGTCACTGGTCGCGGGCGGGGCACTGCTGGCCATCGCTGGCACCGCCCATGCCGGTCAGCCGATGCAGCTTTCCGCGGCGCAGATGGACCAGGTCACCGCCGGTGGCACCGGCATCGCCAACGCCGCCGCCGTGGCTCTGGGCGACGTCCTGGCGGACACCGCGACGCAGACCTCCACCAACGTGTCCACGGTGAGCCCGCGGATCGCCATCGGCCAGGCGACCAGCCAGTCGCTCGCGGCGTCGATGTTCTTCCAGGCGGCCGCCGCGGCCCACAGCGACACCGCCGCGTCGCTGCCCTGACCGATGCAGCGCCTGATGCCCCCGGGCATCAGGCGCTGTGCCTTTCAACACGCAAAACCGACGGGAGAGAACAATGAAAAAGGCACTGTTCGGACTTTTGGCCCTGCCGCTGCTTACCGGCGCGGCCATGGCGGCGCAGCAGCCGGTCCAGCTCACCAATGCGCAGATGGACCACGTAACGGCCGGCTGGTACCTGTCCGAGACCGACGGCAGCAACACGAGCTGGACCCACGTGTCGGTGTATACCGATCCGTACTACTGCTGCTCGTCATGCTACCTGAACCTGACCAGCTCGAGCATCAGCGTGCAGTCGAAGTTCGGGCCGTCGGCGCCGTAACAGCGGCCCTTCAGCGACTTTTCGCGTCTGTCTGAGGACCTCCGGGGATCACGACTGCCTGCGGCGCCAGCCGAAGGTGGTTTCGGTCCGGTGGTTCCCGGAGGTGTTTCCCGTCTGTAGAAGGAGGCAACTATGAACTTCAGGGTGTTGGTCTGTGCCACGGTGATCTTCCCGTTCGCCGTCGGAGCCGCTTCGGCTGCCGACCGCCTGAGCGATTCGCAAATGGATACGATGACGGCGGGGCAGGTCGCTCCCCCATCGCTGGGCTCGATCGATTGCCCCGGCTGCTCGGTCGCCTCCAGTTCGTCTTCGAGCCTGAACGGCGTCACGCAATCCTCCAGCAGTTCCGGCTCCACGAGTGATGGCGGCAACGGCAGCTCCGGCGGCAACGGCGGCGGCAACGGCAACGGCGGTTCGTCCGGGTCCGGCGGACCTGGCGTGCTGACCGGGTCGGTGCCGATTCCGCCGGCCGTGGCCGCCACGCTGAGCCAGGCGCAGTTGGTCACCGTTACCCGTAACTGAAGACCAGGGGCGCACGGCGCGCCTCCCTGCGCTTCGAGTCGTCACACGCCGGTCTGGCCGTCATGGCTGGCTCCTGGCCGAGCCATGACACCCGGCGGAAACCCGGCAACGCGAATCGTGTTGTGCCGGGAACAGGATACATTTGGCCTGGGACAGCCAATTGTATCATGGTAAGTGCGCCTGTTACGTTCGTCCGAAGGCTTGCCGCCCGCGTCAACCCTTTCCTCGAAGCCGACAGGCTACCGGAACGCACTGGGATCGCACGCCGGCTCTCCCCGCTCGATCGGAACGTGCGAAAGCTTGACGCGAGGAAGTCATGGCCGAGGCTACACGCCGCCCGTCACTGATCCTGGGCCTGCTTGCATGTGCGGCGACGGCGCTGAGCGGTTGCGCCGCCCCCGCCCAGCCGGACGTTCGCCCCGTGCGATCGTTACTGGAAATGCGGCATCACGACGTGACCATCCAGAAATGGGACCTGAGTTGCGGCGCGGCCGCCCTGGACATCCTGCTACGCTACCAGTGGGGTGACCCCGTCACCGAGCGCCAGATCGCGCTCGGCCTGATGAAGCGCCGCGAATACATCGAAAATCCCGACCTCATCCGCATCCGCGAAGGCTTCTCCCTGCTCGACCTCAAGCGCTACGTCGAGGAACACGGCTACCAGGGAATCGGCTTCGGCGGACTGGATCTGGACGACCTGAAGGAAAAGGCACCGATCATGGTGCCGATCAATGCGCTCGGCTACAACCACTTCGTCGTGTTCCGCGGGGTTTACGGCAACCGGGTGCTGCTCGCCGACCCCGCCTGGGGCAACCGGACCATGACGATCGACCGGTTCATGGCCATCTGGCTGGATTACGGCAAGCCGATCGGCCGGGTCGGCTTTGTCGTCCGCGCCGACGACGGTCGGAAACCGTTGGACGACCTGAAACCTCGGTTGTCTGACTTCGTCACTCTCGGCTAACGTATATTCGATCCTTCGATCGGAGAAACCTTGTGGACGCCTCCCGCACGATTACTCGGCTCAAAAGTTCCACAGCACTAAGCCTGATGATCCTTGGCGGGACGCTGTGGCTGAAACCCACCCCGGTTGATGCGCAGCAGCCCCAGCCCACCGTGCAGCAGTTGCAGGTGGAAATCCGCAAGCGGGACGCGTTGATCGACGACCTGCTGCACCGCGTGGACAGGCTGGAGCGTCAGGTCAGGAACGTTGCGGCCGCAGAAGCCGGCCACGCCGGCAACGCCGTTGCACAGCAGCCGAAACAACCGGCCACCCACGTGGCCAGGGCCGCACCGCCGGCGCCGGCTGTGCCAGCCCCTGCCCTGCCGCCCGCGCCATCGGCGCAGGCCAGCGCGGCGCCGTCCGGGCAGCAGGCCGAATCGAAACCGGCGCCCGGCCAGTTCAAGGTCGATGTCCAGGCGGCGCAGCGTGCCCTGGAACGGACCCTCACCGCCTCGGGCGCCTTGCTGGTGCCGTACGGGTCGGTCGATTTCGAACCGACGATCGGCTATACCCGCCGGGAGACGCCGAACCTGGTGCTGTTCACCAACAACCGGAACGAGTTTACCACCGCCTTCAACCTCCGGATCGGCCTGCCCTGGGAATCGCAGCTTTCGCTCGGCTTGCCCTTCGTCGCGGCGCAGCAACAGACGATCAACAACTTCGTTGCTCCGGTGCAGCAGGTGTCCAGCGGATTCGGTGCCGGGCTGGGCGACGTCACCATTGGCCTCTCGCACACGCTGATGCACCAGGCCGCCGGATGGCGCCCGGATCTGATCGCGGGGATCAGCTACGAGGCACCAACCGGCCAGCGCACGGCGAACGGCGTCGCCCTGCAGAACAGCGCCCAAAGCCGGCTGACCTTCTCGCTGACGGCCCTGAAGCGGCAGGATCCCCTGGCCTTCGTGGCGGGCATCGGGTACTCCAAGGCATTCGACTATCAGAACTTCAATCCGGGCAACCAGCTTACCTTCACCGGCGGGGTTTACCTGGCGAGCAGTCCGGAGACGACGCTGAGTGCCCTGTTGCAGCAAAGCTTCGTCCAGGCGCCGACCCTCAATGGGGTGACGCTGACGGGCTCCAATTCCGTCCAGAGCGTCCTGGTCCTGGGGGCGTCCTCGATCCTCGGTCGCGGGGTGCTGCTCAACCTGCAGGTCGGAGTCGGCCTGACCCGGGATGCGCCGAAATATTCGGTGCTGGTGTCGTTCCCCATCCGCTTCTCCTTGTAGCACCGGGTGCGGCCGCCCTTCGGGGCGGCCTGCCGCTCCATCCGGCGCACCCGGACGGCAAGATACGCGGCCCCGGTCATCCGGGGGCCGTCATTATTGCTTGCTTTCCTCAAAGCTTTTGATGCAGACAGGCAAGGACAAAGGCCCGCCGTTGCCGGCAATCCACGCAGCGAGGTGGCCGATGGAAACAAATCTGCCGCGGGCTGCATCGAATGTTGCGTCGGACAGGGCGCCTGAGCGCCGGCCTCTCCCCAACGTTCCGGGGAGCAACACGCCAGGCCCGAATGGCGCCGGCGCTTGCCATGCTTCTGGTCCTGGCCGGTTGCGCCGGATCAGCCGGTGACCGAACACGACCCGTCGCGCGATCGCTGACGCCCGCCGAGATGGACGGCATCACCGTCGGCGATGCCCGCGCGACCGGCGACAGCACCGCCAACGCGCTTGGCACAGCGTCGCAAAGCTCTGCCCTGTCCAACAACCTGTCCGTCGCCGGCGGCAGCCCGATCGCCGGCGCGCTGTTCACCAACTACGCCTCTTCACAAACCAAGGCGTCGGCGCGTGGCGGGACGCATGTCGAGGCAAACAGCAACGGCAAGCTTCTGGTCGGCCTCAACCAGCACTCGCGCGTCGGCGCCGATGTGGTTTCAAGCGCAAACGCAACCGGCACGGATGTTCGGGCAGCGGTGTTGATCCAGATGTACGGTGTCAGCACGCCGAACAACACGCATGTGGTATTCGGCACCGTCAGCGCGGCGACCTGCTGCGCTGCGGACGCCGCGGCCCAGGCGACGGTGAACCTGCTGGCCGATGGGGCTTACGTTCGGTCCCAGAAGATCCAGCGCATCAACACGGTCCCCGGGTCGCACGACCAAACGATCGATTTCTCGGTGGTGTCCTCGATGGGGCCGATCACCAATCCATCCACCATCGTATCGGCGGCGGTTGCACCGCACTTCTAGTGATCCGACGCCAACGGATCTATTCCACATTCAGAACGTACCACGTCGTAGCGGGCGAAGGTCGGCCATCCACGATTTTGCCGCTCCCACCGAAGAATTTTGCCGCTCCCGCCGAAGAAAAGTCGTGGATGACCGGCCGGAGCCTGTCCTCGGGCGCGCCTTTGGCGCAACCCGTGGGCCGGCCATGACGATGGTGGCACGCACCGGTCAACATCCGTCGGCATCCGCGCACGAGCGGTGCGATCCCGATGGCAGAGACTTCGTTGCCGTGCCAGGCCGACAAGCCGTTCCGGCGGCCACGTGCCGCGCCGCGTCGGCGGGATCGGTCCATTTACACCGGAATACGGGAGTCGTCCTCCACTGCCCGCTTCGTGACGGCTGCGCTGGCCATCGAGCGTTGACGCTGCCGCGTCACACGGCAACTGATAACGGAATCGCAATGGCAGCAACCAATATGGCGCCGAAGTCGTGACATCTGCTGCCAACCATGCTGTCATGGAGAATATTGCCCCGTTGAAGCATGCAGCACGCGTGCCGCATTGACCGTACCGCACGGCAAGGCGTGTCAAAATGTACAGCGTGTTAAACGGGCTACCGCGAATGGCCAAGGCATGCTGCCCGAAATCGGGCTTGGCACCCCGCTGCAGACCGGAGTAGGAAGAGCGTTCAAATCGCCTTGAGCAAGAATCGGCGATCCGCAAACATCCTTTGGGAAGGGGAACGCAAGCGTGAGTGGAGAGCAGAGAATGCAGCTACCGGCAATTTTTTCGCCAAGTGAGGTGGCGCAGGTCACGGGCATCTACGCGCTGCTGAACGCGGCGGGCATGGTCACCGCGGCGCGCGTTCCGGTGTTCGAGGGTGCGACGCTCCCGGTTGCGCCACGCGGCTGGACCTGGCGGCTGGAAGCGCGGGACGAACTGCCCCCGGTCTGACCGTCGCCTGTCCCACCCAGCACATCACCGGCCCCTTCCGACCATTCGACATCGGCCGCATCAGGCGCCATAGCGGCCGTAAGGCCCATGCACCGGATCGTCCACTGCCGGGCCGTTCAGGGAGGCTTGCCGGCATGTCCATCGCCTTCGTCCCGCTGCATCGCCATTTCGTCGCGGAAGTGCACGGCTTCGATATGCGCCGGCCGATCGATGCCGCGACCGCCCAGGCATTCGAGCAGGCGATCGACCGATACGCCGTACTGGTGTTCCCGGCGCAGCAGGTTGACGACGCCCAGCAGCTTGCCTTCACCGCCAACTTCGGCCCACCCGATATCGGGCGGAAAAAGGCGGTCCGCACGCCCGACAGTCGCGTTCCGCCGGAGATGATCGACCTCTCCAACCTGGACGAAAACGGCACCCTGATCGACGCCAATCACCGCCGCGTCCTGTCGTTGATGGGCACCCGGCTGTGGCACACCGACAGTTCGTATCAGCGTCCGGCCGCGAAGTTCTCCATGCTGCGGGCGGTGACCGTGCCGCCCTGGGGCGGCGAAACCGAATTCGCGGACTGCCGCGCCGCCTATGATGCGCTTCCGGCGGTCTTGCGCGCCGAGGCAGAGGAGCGGTTTGCCGAACACTGGGTGCACCATTCCCGCAGCACCCTGGGCTGGGAACCGACCGAGGCGGAGATCAGGGGCGCAATGCCGCCGGTGCGCTGGCCGCTGGTCCGCGTCCACGCCGGCAGCGGTCGCAAGCTGCTGTATATCGGCGCGCATGCCCGGCGGGTCATCGGCATGCCACTGCCGGCCGGCCGCATCCTGTTGCGCGACCTGCTGGAGCACGCGACGCAGCCGGACTTCGTTTATCGCCATGCCTGGCGGCCGGGGGACCTTGTGCTGTGGGACAACCGCGCAGTGCTGCACCGCGGTTGCCGCTATGACCTGTCGCACGTGCGCGACATGCGGCGCACCACCGTGCTGGACCCGGCGTCGGTGAACGAGCGTGACTGTGGCGAGGATGCCGCGGCGGCGTGAACCTGAGGCCAGCGTCCCGTGAAGTTGTCCCGCATCTGGCCCGGTCGAGGGATCAGTGACGCTGCGGAGAGTTTCGTCGTCAATTCATGTGCGATTCGCAGCACCGTTTCGGTTTACAAGGGTAAATGGCTCCCACGATCGTGAGACGAAATCATCCCTGCCCATGCGGGAGCGGACGAAAGTTCAAGCTCTGCTGCGGCGCGCCAAGGCTTACGCCGTCCAGGGCAACGCCCGCGTCGGCTCCATCGGGAGGGGCGGAACGCATCCGGCTCGCAAAACTCCTGGGAGCGGCCTCAAGCCTCCGAAAGGCGGGTCGCCTCCTCGAGTCCATCGGTCCACTGCAGCAGGCAGTACGCCTCGAGCCGACCAATCCTGCCACGCAACACGAACTTGGCCGTACGCTGTTGCGTTGTGGACGACCTGGAGATGCGGTTGTCCATCTCGAGCAGACCACGCGGCTTCAGCCGAATTCCGCCCAGGCGTATCTCCAGTTGGGCGAGGCGCGGGAAGCGCTCGGCGACGGCCAGGCCGCACTGGCGGCTTATCGACAGGCCACGCACTGCGCGCCCGGGCTCGCAGAAGCGCATCTCCGGCAGGGGATATTGCTGGACAATGCACGACAGCGCCGTGATGCCGTCCGATCGTACTCGCTGGCGGCACGGGCGGCCCGCGGCACAACCCCTGGTCGAATTGCCCAGTCCCGGGCGCTGATGGGCGAGGATCGCTTCCAGGAAGCGGCTGACCTGCTGCAAACGACTATCCGGTTGGATCGGAACAATGTCGAAGCATGCTCCCTGCACGCAAACTGCATGACGGCCCTCGGCCGCTTCGACGAAGCGTGGCAGCAGTACGAGCGTGTTCTGGAGCTCAATCCGGACAATCTTCGTAGCTACTATCAGATGGTTCGCCTGCGCAAACTAAGCACGGCCGACTCGCCGTTGCTGGACCGCATGCGTGCCGCTGCCGCGAAGAACCCACCGGACAGCATGGGCGTTTTCGTGCATCTGGCGCTCGGTAAAGCCTTGGACGACATCGGTGACTACCAGGCGGCGATGCAGGCGTACAATTCAGCCAGTACCCTTCGGCAGCGATTGGGCCGAATGGATCGCGCTGCTCTCAGCGCTGCGTTCGACTGGCTCATAGGCGCCTTCCCCCAAGAACGCCCATCCGGGTCGGCAGCGGCGCATGCGGCTGAACGCAGACCGGTGTTCGTGTTGGGCATGCCACGGTCCGGGACCACGCTGATCGAGCAGATTCTGTCGAGCCACTCCCAGGTCGTTGGCGCAGGGGAACTGCCCTTCTGGAATGAACGCGGTTCCGAGCTCCTGGCGCGGAAACCCACGGGACGGCTTGATACCTTCGCCAACCAGGCCGCATCGGACTACTTGCGAAATCTGGACGAACTGGCGCCGGAAGCGGCGCGGGTCGTCGATAAGATGCCCAGTAACGTCATGTGGTCCGGCCTGATCCATTTGGCTTTTCCGCGTGCCACGATCTTTCACTGCCGCCGGCACCCGATCGACACCTGCCTGTCGATCTATTCGACCCATTTTTTCGGGGCAAACCCATTCACCCCCAGGAGCAAGAGCGATCTCGTTTTCTATTACCAGCAATACATCCGCCTGATGCGGCATTGGCAGACGGTGATGCCAGCCGAACAGCTTATCGACGTTGACTACGAGGCACTCGTACACGATGCGGAACCCAGGATCCGACGCTTGATCGCGCAGTGTGGCCTCGACTGGGAAGACGCATGCCTGACGCCGGAACGTAACCGTCGGGCGGTGCGCACGGCGAGTATGTGGCAGGTGCGACAGCCCATCTATCGACATGCCGCGGAGCGCTGGCGACGCTACGAACCCTGGCTCGGCGCACTCCGCCAGCTCGAGGAGTTGACGGCCTGACTTGACGCGACGCGCTGCCCGAAGCGGGCAACGCGCCTCTTGCGAAATGGCGGAGAGGCAGTTGGCCTCTCCGCACACTCCCCGGAAATGTCCGAAGCCCGCACCTCCTAAGAGAACATCCAGGAGGGCGAGTGTCTTCAGGACCACTCAGCGCCGTCGTCTGCGCACGGCCGCCAAACCGAACAGCCCCGCGCCGAACAACGCGAGGGCCGCAGGCTCTGGCGCTGCGGTGACGTGCGGCAGTTGAGATCAAGCTGATGGACTGCTCCAGCGAGAAGTAGTTCGTCCCGCCATCCGCAATTCCATTCAGGAAGTTCACCGTCCCACTGTCCAGAGTGGACGATATATTGGTAAACCATGCGTCCGGACCGCCGTAACCCGTATTATCGGGGTTGCCGGAGACTGGGCCTACACTGGTGTAGGTATCGATGCCATCTGACTCGAAACCGAAAATCTGTACCCCGGGGTTGCTCACATTGAAGCTGAACAATGTGGACCCGCTGTTGTTCTGCACGCCAATCAGGGCGTCTTCAGTCCCGTCATAATTGCTCGTCGCTCCGGTCGGAACGCTGGTGCTGATCGCGCCATTCGGTCCGAAGGTGATGATCAGGTTACAGTTGGCCTGACCCGTGGTGCCGGAGCCGAGTGCAGTGTACGTAGTTCCGGGGCAGATCGCCTGCGTGTTGGCGAACGCAAACTCCGGCGTTGCCACCATGCCGACCAAGCCAAGGCCGATCGTTGCAACACTGGCCAGGAGCGCTCGTGAACGTCTCATTCTTCCCGTCCCTTTAACGGTGGATTAACCTGGGCGACGGAGAGAAGCAAGCTCTGTGCCAGAGGGAAAAATAACGAGAATTCAACGGTCTTGTATCTAATCTTTTACCGAGAGACACGGATATGTAAAACAATTCGACGCCGCCCCAGCCGCACGCACCCCGGGCCGGGCCGTGACCTCCGCATACGGTTGTGCCGTTAAGGTTGGTCGCTATGGGCCCATGCCCCCAAGAGCGTAAGCATGGGCCGTTTTGGTAACTGCGCCGAAAGGAGGAATCGCGAGTCCGACAACTGCCGCGATCGCAAATGATCCTGGCCGACGGTTCGGTCCGGGCGACCTACGTTCCTGTCATCGCGGCAAGTTCGGCGATATCACCCAGCCACGGCTCGAATCTCGCCCAGCGTCGGATCGATCCGGCATTGATCGGCTGGCGAACCTGCCATTTGCTGGCTGTCTTGACCAGGCGCGTGTTCGCTTCCGGCCGCAGGCAGTCGTCGTGCCATTCCATCCCGCAGAACGCGATCAACGAACGCGAGACGGCTTCCGGGCTGGCGATCAGGTCCTCATAACGCACGTCCAGGAACCGGTCATTCGGCAACACCGATCGCCAATGTGCCATCAGCCGGGCATAGGCCTCGTAATAGCGGACAAGATCCGGGCCGCCGGTCGGAAACGGCAGCTTCGGTGAAAAGAATGTCGAATGAATTGACAACCCGGTGTCGAGCGGACTGCGCCGACAGTGAATGATCCGTGCGTTCGGCAGCGCCAGATTGATCAAACCCAACCAGAGGAAATTGAACGGCATCTTGTCCGTAACACGTTCTGCCTCCGGGGCCGAGCGCCGGAGCCATTCCAGATACTCCGATCCGGCGCGGCGCAGGAACTCATCATCCGCGCCATGCGGACCGGACGCCTCCCACATCGCGCCACGCCGTCCCCAGAAATGCATTTCCCCGCCCCCCGTCACGCGGGGATGGCTGGAGATGATCTGTTCCACCAGTGTGGTGCCGGACCGCGGCATACCGACGATCAGGATTGGCGTCGGATCGGCACACCCATTCCTTGCAGAAAACTTGCTGGCCGGGAATTGCGCGATCAACGCCTCCACACGCGAAAGATGTTGCGCAGCGTTGAACGGGCACACCAGGCGGCGAACACCGTCCGCCAGGTCGTACTGCCGCATCGCCGGGCCATACTCGTGCAGGTCCTCGTGCGCCTTGCCCAGCGCCAGATGCGACAATATCCGCTGCTCGGCCGGCACGTCCGTTCGGGCAGCGGCACGCTGCATGATCGCTAATGTGGGCCGGTCGGCCGGCGTGATCTTCCGACAGCGAGCGATATCGTACCACAAGCCCACACGATCCGGGGCGAGGCCCAGGGCGGCCTGGTAACAGGAGATTGCCTCCCGAAAATTGCCGGCGTTGGCCAGCAATTGGGCAAGCATCTCGTGCGCCTCCGCCAGCTTCGGCTCCAACGCAAGGATGCGGCGCAGATCCCTCTCGGCCTCCTGGTCCCGTCGTTCGGCAATCAGGGCGCGCGTCTCGGCCAATCGTCCCACCGAACTGCGCGGCGCTGCCGAAGCCGCCTGGCGGAAGCAGCCGATTGCCTCATGCCGGTGTCCCTCTGCCTCCAGCAGACGACCGCGGGCGACCGCAGCTTCGGCGATCGTTGGCCTGAAGATGCTCGCCTGGCGATAAGCCTCGAGCGCCGCCGGGATATTGTCCTGCAACTCCCAGGCAATGCCGAGCCGCCAGTGCGCGTGCGTCATGTCCGGCTTCATGCGGACTGCGGCCTGCAATGCGGCGATGGCTTCCGGCACCCGGCGGCACTGCAGCAGTGTTCGTCCAAGGTCATGCTGGATACCGGCGTCCTGTGGCTCCAATGCGGCTGCCCGAAGCAGTGGTGTTATTGATTCAGCAAGCCTGCCCTGCCGGCGCAGTGTGGCCGCAAGTTGCAGGTTGCGCAGGAGTTCGGCCCGCCTATTCGGCCTCCCGGGCGCCGCCGTCGGGCGCCTTGCCGTCGGCCCGCCGCAGCACAGTTTGAACTTCCGGCCGCTGCCGCACGGACATGGATCATTGCGGGCAGGTGCCTTGACCCCGCCGGCACTCCCCGAAGATGAAGGTGCTTGCATTCGGATCACATCGGATACGGGTTACATGTTCCCGCAGAATTTAGCCGAGGGCGTAACAACGCTTCGATGCCCCCTTCTGTCAACAGCGCCTCGCCGCCTGCGGATGGTCGCAACCCGGCACAGCCGGTAACACAGATTCCTGCTATCCTATGCAGTCACATCCCACGATAGTCCGGAACGCACGATGCCGACCTTCACCCCCCAGTCCCTCTATGCCCTCACCCATCTGATCGCCCGCCGGATGGGCAGCGAAGAAGACGAGGCCGCAGAAGTCGCCGACCACCTGGTGCGCGCCAACCTGGCCGGTCACGACAGCCACGGCGTCGGCATGCTGCCGACCTATGTGCGGCTGCTCAACGACGGGTTGCTGGTGCCCAACCAGGCGGCGGAAACGGTGCTGGATGCCGGCGCTCTGCTGGTGATCGACGCCCGCCGCGGCTACGGCCAGCGCATGGCGGCCGACGCGGTGCGCCGCGCCATCGCCCGCGCGAAGGAGCTGGGCGCCTGCGTGCTGGCGCTGCGCAATTCCGCGCATATCGGGCGGATCGGCACCTATGGCGAGCTGGCCACCCGGTCCGGCTGCGCCTTCACCGCCTTCGTCAACGTCGCCGACCACCCGCCGCCGCAGGCGCCCTGGGCGTGCGGCGAGGGCCGCCTCGGCACCAACCCGTTCTGCGCGGCGGTGCCGGGCGCCGACGGCCCCGCCCTGTTGCTGGACATGGCGACCACCACCATTGCCGCCGGCAAGGCCCGCGTCGCCTTCAACAAGGGCGTGAAGGTGCCCGAGGGCTGCCTGATCGACGATGCCGGCAACCCCACCACGGATCCGACCGGTTTCATGCGCGACCATACCGGTGCGCTGCTGTCGTTCGGCCGCCACAAGGGCTCCGGACTGGCCGTGATGTGCGAGATCATGGCGGCGGCGGTGGGTGGCGGACAGCGTGCCGACGAGCCGAACCGCGGCGGGGTGGTCAACTCCATGCTGGCCACGCTCGTCGACCTGTCCCGCCTGGGCGATCCCGCGGCGATCGCCGCAGGGGATCGAGGCCACCAAGGCGCATATCCGCGCCGCCCGCGTCGCGCCGGAATTCGACGAGGTCCTGCTGCCGGGCGAGCCGGAACAGCGGTCCAGTGCTCGGCGGTCAGCCGGGGGAATCGAACTGGACGCCACCACCTGGCGGGACATCCGGGCCGCGGCCGGGTCCCTGGGCATCACGGACGCAGAGTTGGACCAGGCCATGGGGACGAACGTCGCCTGACCGCGCCGTTCCGGGTCCGGCCCTGCGGCGCAGGCCGCCGCAGGTGCCGCCCGGCCGCTTCAGAAGCGCACGCCGACCGATGCCGACCCGAACTGGTGCAGCCCGCCGCGCTGGCCCTGGAACTCCTGCGTCCGGGCCACGTAGGTGAACGCCAGTCGCACGCCGTACGCCATGATCACCGCGCCCGCCTGCATCTCCCCCACATCCCAGATCTTGCCGACATGCGGACCGGAGCGGAACGGGCTGGATTGCAGCAGCAGGTCGTAGCCGACCGCCTGGCCGTCCACGCCTGCGAACAGGTACCAGGCGAAGGGCCGGGTCGGCGTGAACGCGTCGCCGCCGCTCAGGCCGGGGCGAACGCGTGGCACGCCGAAATCCGAATCCAGCCCCTGGCCGATGCGGAACGTGCCGCCGACCTGAACATAGTCGCGGACAGGTACCGATCCCGACGGTCAGGGCCGGCAGGAAGTCGGTCTCCAGCCCGCCCACCGGGGCGATGGGCACACGCCACGTCCGCTCGTGCAACAGCTCGATCGCGGCGGTGTTCTGGATCTGCGATCCCCAGCCTTTCGGGTGCGCCTGGCCGATCAGGTCGTGAAAGGAATTCTGCAGGTTCTCGCCCCCGGACGCCGGCCCGACCACGCCCAGGCTGAGCGTCAAGACGCTGCGATGCCAACGGGTGTCGCTGAGCAGCGACAGGTTGGTGGTGAGATAGCCTGCATAGGGCCGGTCGTTCGGATCGGCCGGCACGGCATCGGTGTCGATCGGCGTGTAGATCTGCTGCGACAGGCCGATACCGAGTTGTTGTTGGCCGGCGCCCCACAGCGCATGGCCAAGGCGGGCAAGGAAACCCGGCACCTGGCCGGTCGGCGATGTCCATTCCAGCCGCAGCCCGTTGGTGTAGAGCCGGTCCGTGGGAGAGCCGGCGGAAATCGATGCGTTCTCGTCCTGCAAGGTGAGGATGGCGGCGTTGTCCGCCTTGGGTTGCGCCGCTACGGCGGCAGGCGGCAACAGAATGGCCGCGGCCAGAGCGATGGTCGTCCTGGTGGGCATCAGACGCGAGACTCCAGGGTAGGGGCCGTGGCCAAGAGGTTACTGGTACGCAAGAGACAAGCGGCTCGCAGCTTCGTCAATAGGTGTGTTACAATGCCTGTGTGTCGTGGTGCCGCGGATGGGTGGCCGAGCGGCTTAAGGCAGCGGTCTTGAAAACCGCCAACCCGCAAGGGTTCGTGGGTTCGAATCCCACCCCATCCGCCAAAAACACAGCGACTAATCATCTGAACTGTCCGGCAATTTTTATCTGGATCAGAGCTGCCCCCAATATCTACCCCCAAAACGAACTTCGTACAGGCGGGCCGGGGCTGAGCGGCTGGCGGTGCTGAGATGAATACGCCGCCAGTGGCCGCTCATTCGGCCAGCGTGATCAACCGTTGGAGCGGAACTCGCGTTGGAGCGGAGCTCGCCGGCCGCTTACTGGAGAACGTCGGATCGATCCCCCCGCCCATGGCCTTTCGCGAATTTGACCGGCTTGCCTTGAGGCGGACGGAGTGGACTCCCCGGCCGTCGCGGCCCACAACATCATCAACAACGTTGCGGACGTGGCCTGACCGGCGGCCGTTGCTCGGTCATTTGGAGCAGCGCCGGCCGCGATCTCGCTGTCATATTGCACCACGTCAGGGGACACGACCACGACTCCCTGCCCTCGGCCAAGGCTTGGCGGGTACCTGCGGCGCCCGCGTCGTCAACGACGAACACGGCGAATTCTTGGGGAGGCGGGGTTGGAGCAGGCAAGCGGAGGAGCCACGCCGAAGTGACACGGCACCAGAGTGACGGCCTCGCGCGCCGGCGCCGCGCCCCCCCCGGCGCCGGCGCAGGACCGCCAAAATATTTCCCGACGGCACGTGCCTCCCGCATCTCAGGCCGGGGCGGCCTGCGACGTTGCGCGCGTCGTCGAGCCGCGCTGCTTGCACCGGATCAGCCCCAGCCCCGCCATCCCTACGGTCAGCAGGACGATCGACGCGGGCTCGGGGACTGCGGCAACTGGACTCAGCAAATACGCCTGACCGGTGCTCGCGTTGGCGATGATCTGACCCGTGTCGTTGATGCCCCTCCCGGCGACTAGAGTAACGCTTCCGAACAGGGGATCGGCCGGGCTGATCAGAGCATTGAGGTCCTGCATGCCTCCGCCGATGGTCCAGAGAAACGCGTGATCGGGTCCAACGGCGGTGGCTGAAAATCCGGTCACCGCCTCGCTGTTGTTGATGCCGAGACCATAACTGGAGTTCCCGCCTAGTGTACCGAGGTCCTGCATGCCGCCGCTGCTGGTCCACAGGGAGGCATGCTGGGGGCCGCCCGCGGTGGATGCATATCCGGTCACCGCGCCACTATCGTTGATGGCGTAGCCGGCGCTGTCGGACCCAGGCGCGCCTAGGTCCTGCATGCCGCCACTGGTGGTCCACAGGAACGCATGGAAAGCGCCGCCTGCGGTATATGCCTGTCCCGTCACGGCGCCATTGGCGTTGATTCCGTTCCCGTTGCTGGAGATCCCACCGAGTGTGCCGAGGTCCTGCATGCCGCCGCTGCTCGTCCACACGAAGGCGTGCCGGAGGCCGCCCACAGTGTCTGCATATCCGGTCACCGCACCGCTGCCGTTGATGCCGTTTCCGTCGCTGGAGTTCCCGCCGAGTGTGCCGAGGTCCTGCATGCCGCCGCTGCTCGTCCACACGAAGGCGTGCCGGAGGCCGCCCACGGTGTCTGCATATCCGGTCACCGCACCGCTGCCGTTGATGCCGAGACCATAACTGGAGTTCCCACCGAGTGTGCCGAGGTCCTGCATGCCGCCGCTGCTCGTCCACACGAAGGCGTGCCGGAGGCCGCCCACGGTGTCTGCATATCCGGTCACCGCACCGCTGCCGTTGATGCCGTATCCGTTGCTCCCGGACCCGCCAAGTGTACCAAGTGCGGTAAGGGTGTAACTCGGCGCGGCCAGGGCCGGTGGCGCGGCCAAACCGCAGGCAACAGCAATGACGGCGGTAAGTCTTGTATACATCTGTTAACCTCATGTTACATATACATTATAAGTTAGTCATTGGTTAATCGACACTGAAGACCTTTGACAACAAATATCGCCGGCCGTGGCGGACCGTTGCGGCAGTGGTGCCGACCGGATCAGGCGGAGCGTGGCCGGAAACCGCGCGGGGCTCCGCACCTCAATAGTTTCGAGTACTAATCTTGACGTTGCATATTAGATTTGGTTCGCAGTCCAGCAGTGGCCGGACACGGGCGCACGCGGCGATTGTGGCGCGGTAACGGATTTCGGGTTACGGAACGTTCTACTATGGTCGACGGGCTGACCGGCGGGTCGGGCGCCCAACGTTCCGGCAATCCGGGCAAGCAACCGTAGCGCCGGCAGGGCGAGCGGCAGCACCAGTAGTCCAGCGGGCGACCAGTTGAGCGGGAACACAGGGGCGCCGCCGATCACCCGCCCGCCCGCTTCTCGTCCTCGGTAATCTGGAGCGCCCGCCCGCCCGAGTACCCCGACCGCCTCGGGCAGCCGTTCGAGGTGAGAGGCCGGCATGGTCAGTGATCCATCGCCGTAGATGTCTATCAGGTCGCGGATGATATGGTCGGCCTCGCCTTCAGCCATACCTGCCGGAATGCCACTCGGCGGGCGCGCGATGCGGGGCTTCCCATTTGTATGCCATGACCATCGTGACTGCCCGGACTGCGGCGACGTCCGGCCGCGGAAATTCACCCGCCACCACCAGCCGCGCATGGGATTGCGCACCGCCGCCAAGCCGGCATCAATAATGCGGTGGCGACCCGGTATGGCCCGCGCTCGCCCAGCGGAGGAACGCGCGATGGCGCAGCACGCTATCGATCCCGTGCATCTGACGCCGGACGACTATCAGCGCCTGCGCGAACTGCGCCGGCAAAGCCCGGCCCGGGTCCGGATGCGGCGGCGGCTTACGCTGGGGCAGCACGTGGCCGACACCGTGGCCGCGGCGGTCGGATCCTGGCGCTTCATCATCGTGCAGAGCGGCCTGCTCGCGGTCTGGATCGTGGTCAACGTGGTGGCGTTCGCCCATCACTGGGACCCGTACCCGTTCATCCTGCTCAACCTTCTGCTCTCGTTCCAGGCCGCCTACACCGCGCCGGTGATCATGATGAGCCAGAACCGCCAGGCCGAGATCGACCGGCGGCAGGCGGCGCACGACTACCGGGTGAACGTGAAGGCGGAGCTGGAGATCGAACTTCTGCACCACAAGATCGACGTGCTGCGCGAGCACGAGATCGCGCGACTGACACAGGTGATCGAGCGGCTCACGGCACATCTGGCGCCGGAGATCGTGGCGGCGATGCCGCAGGAGCGGACCGGGGAGACCTGAACGGCGGGACCTGGCGGCGGTAGGCGCGCTTCAGACAACCCGCGAAAAGCCCGGCGGACGATGCCTCAATCGCGGCACGTGGAGTCGAGGGAAATTCGTGCGGGAGCCGGGCGCCCCGCGGCGCGGCGGGTCCCGATGACAAGCGGCGGCCCCCATCCCATACTTGGGCCATGACCCCACTTTCCGTCCTCGACCTTGCCCCGATCACCGAAGGCAGCGACGCCGGCGCCGCGCTGAGCAATTCGCTGGATCTCGCCCGCCACGTCGAAACCCTTGGCTACCGCCGCTACTGGATGGCCGAACACCACAACCTGCCCGGCATCGCCAGCGCGGCGACGGCGGTTGCGCTGGCGCATGTCGCGAGCGGCACGCAGCGGATCCGCATCGGTGCCGGCGGAATCATGCTGCCGAACCATGCACCGCTGCTGATCGCCGAACAGTTCGGCACGCTGGCGGCGCTGCATCCCGGCCGGGTGGAGCTGGGGCTGGGCCGGGCGCCGGGCTCGGACCAGGTGACCGCGCACGCCATTCGCCGCACGCTGCACGGCAGCGGCGACGCGTTTCCGCAGGACGTGATCGAGCTGATGGGTTACTTCCAGGCGGCCGAACCGGGCCAGGCCGTGCAGGCGGTGCCGGGCGCCGGCCTGGACGTGCCGATCTGGATCCTCGGCTCCAGCACCTACGGCGCGCAACTCGCCGCGCTGCTCGGCCTGCCCTTCGCCTTCGCATCCCATTTCGCGCCGGCGATGATGATGGACGCGATCGCGATCTACCGGCAGCGCTTCCGCCCCTCGGCGCAGCTCGCGTCCCCCTACGTGATGCTTGGCACCACTGTGGTTGCCGCGGAAACCGATGCCGAGGCGCGTTTCCTGTTCTCCTCCCAGCAGCAGTCCTTCGTGAACCTGCGGCGCGGCCGCCCCGGCCCGCTGCCCCCGCCGGTGGAGGGGTTCGAGTCACACCTGGACCGTTATGCGCGCGCGATGCTGGAGGATTCGCTGTCCTGCGCCGTGGTCGGCGATCGCGAGGCCGTGCGCAGCGGGCTCGACGCATTCGCCCGCCGCACCGGCGCCGACGAGTTGATCGTCACCGCCAACATCTTCGACCACGCGAAGCGCAAGCAATCGTTCTCACTCGTGGCGGAAGCGAACGGGCTTACCGGCCAGGCCTGACCCGCCGCGCATGCGACGCCGGGTGTCTCACCGGTTACGGAGGGCACGACCTCCGGGGATCGAGCCCGAACCGCTTGCGGCTGCCGCCGCAAGCGATCCTGGTCCCCGGAGGTCGTCAGTCAGACACTGAAGGTTGTCCAAGCGTCGCCGCTGTTACGGTGCCGACGGCCCGAACTTCGACTGCACGCTGATGCTCGAGCTGGTCAACACCAGGTAGCAGGAACCACTGCAGTCCCTGAACCTGGGCGAGTACACCGACACTTCGGTCCAGCTCGTATTGCTGCGATCGATCTCGTGCAGCGACCAGCCCGCAGTTACGTGATCCATCTGTGCATTCGTCAACTGAACCGGCTGTTGTCCGGCCATGGCCGCGCCGGTGAGCAGCGGCAGGGCCAGAAGTCCGAGAAGAGCTTTTTTCATTGGTTTCTCCCGTGAGGTTCAAGTGTGCCAACACGCGTCGCCCAGTGCCGGGCACCAGGCACCGCAGTTTCAGTAGGACGCGGCGGTGTCGCTGTGGGCTGCGGCGGCCGCCTGGAAGAACATCGACGCCGCGAGCGCCTGGCTGGTCGCCTGGCCGATTATGATCTTCGGCGTCACTGCGGACACGTTGGTAGAGGTCTGTGTCGCGGTGTCCGCCAGGACGTCGCCCAGAGCCACGCCGGCGGCGTTGGCGATGGCGGTGGAACCGGCGGTGACCTGGTCCATCTGCGCCGCGGAAAGCTGCATCGGCTGACCGGCATGGGCGGTGCCGGCGATGGCCAGCAGCGCCCCGCCCGCGACCAGTGACAGAAGCTTGTACTTCATCGATCGAATCCTTCTTGCGTTACACGACAAATCTCGGCACCCGGCCAATCTTCGGGTTAATCGCACCGTCGCGCTCCCGCGCTGATCGCGAAAAGGCATGTCGATGCGCCCCAGGATCGAGCCGGATCGATCGCCGGATTATTAGGGGAGCGCCACCGTATCTATGGAGCTGGAGACCGACGAAGACTGCGCCGCGGCAACCGACTTCATTGCCGTCACCGAGGCCTCGCCCACCGTCGCGGTGGCATACGGCGAG
Organism: uncultured Alphaproteobacteria bacterium; assembly: GCA_963721065.1. Taxonomy (GTDB): domain Bacteria; phylum Pseudomonadota; class Alphaproteobacteria; order Acetobacterales; family Acetobacteraceae; genus CAWBLP01. The sequence continues at coordinate 503,089 of CAVRHO010000001.1, read as the reverse complement.
ACCTGCGACAGCGAGGCGGTGGCGGTCAGGATCACTCCGCCACGACCCACCAGGCCTTCGGCGTCGGCGATCGAGATGGCGGTGAAGCCCGCGGTGACCTGGTCCATCTGCTGGTTGGTCAGCGGCTGGGCGGCACTGGCGACGCCGACGCAGAACGGCAGCGCTGCCAGCCCCATGAGCAACTTCCTCATTCAATCCTCCTCTTGTGGATTTGTGCGCGGGGACCATCCCCATGCCTGTGCGATAGCCGTCCCGCTGCCGGCGGAAGCGATACCTGGGACACCGGCATTTTTATTCGGGATGACTACAAACCGACCCAGCCGCCATAGACGAATGTCCATCCGGCCTGGAATGTTACGCCACCGACGCCCTGCGTCGTGTGGTTGAAGGTGTGGTTGATCACCAGGTTGCCATCGGCCGTCCCGCCCGTGCTGACCGTGGTCCCGGAAGACGCCGGCGGTGCGTTCTGCTGGCTCAGGTTGCTGCCGACCGACACGGCGGCACCGTCCGAGGCGCCAGCGACGTTGGTGAACGCCGGTTGCTGGGGGAAGATGGGCTGCCCCCCGGCGACGACGGAATTGACGTTCGTGCCGGTCAGCGCCAGCACGCCGGCTGCCGCGGCATCCGCAGATGAGAAAACGCTCGCTCCACCGGCGGTGATGTGGTCGAGCCGGGAATCGCTCAGGACCATGGGCGTGCCGGCCCACGTCACCGATGGTGCTGCGAGCGCGAAGGCAGCAGCAACAGCCGACATAACGATTTTGCTTCTTGAGGCGGCCATCAGTCCCCCCTTGCGGTCATGCGAAGGTGCCTGTCGCAGGGTTCTGGAAAATCTCGCGCCCAGCAAGAGAAGCGAGCGTATTATTTGAAGTTTTTTTCATATCAATCAGGTCATACCCAATCACCATAATGAACATATTCGTAATCCGAATGAGGCGTATCGCAATGCGCATTAGAACTTTTGGTGTATATAACTTCATCAGAAGTTCATGTTTTTCATTCTATAGTAACTATGAATTAACTGTCATGTCACATATCGGGGAACATCATTGTTCGATAGAAAAACTCTTCATTATAACGCTCTACGACAGAGATTTTTTATTATGTATTTTGATGTTTTCTTCGATATTCTTCTGATTCTCGCCACTGCATGCCCAGACGGACAGAGTCTGTTCAGTGATTAGGCGTATCTTTTATGTCTACGACGCGTACCGACGACCGATGCCGCCCAGGTGCCGGCGTTCAGCCCGCGGTGCGGAGGGACAGGCCGACATGCGCCGTGAGAGGGAGGGAGACGATGGCCGAAGCGCGTAACCGCGATCCACTGGAAGCCTTTCGCAATGCCATGATCGTCCTGGTCCGACGCGAACATCGCGACCTGACCGCCCGCCAGTTGGCGGCCTTCCTCACATGCTATCTGGCACCCAATCCCCAGACCGTGCGAGGCCTGGCCACGGAACTGAACGTGGGCCGGCCGGTGGTCAGTCGGGTACTGGATCGTCTCGCCTGCTACCATCTCGTCCGGCGCAGGCCCGACCCGGCGGACCGGCGCAGCGTTCTGGTCGAACGCACCCTGGTCGGGGAAGCCGCCATCCGCGACCTGCGCGCGGCAATGATCTCCGCTTCCCGCAAACCATCCGGCCCGCCATCCACTTCTGTGCCGTCCCCGGGTGCAGGCCGCGCAGATTGACCCGGTGATGCCAGGTGGCCACCGCGTGGCGCGCCGCTGTCGCCATGCTGTTGTGCGCGTGCTTCGCCGCCAGCATCACCAGACAAGACAGCCTGGCGTGCCTTGCGCTGCCTTGCGTGCGTGGTGCCAACTTGTACCTTGCCCCGTCCCTGCCCCGATGGCATGTCAACGCCCGCCACGCCACACAAACCGCATGGCCGAAGCAGGATGCGGCTGGGTTCAATCCTCTTGCGTCGCCGCCGCTGCCCCGGAGCGCGCCGCCCGGATGCCGGCGGAAAGACGGACTGGCGCCGCCGGTGGTTTGCCGTCGGTACTCCTCGGGCTTCCGGTGTTGCTGTTCGGCCTCGACCGCGCGTTCCCGCCGGACCTGACGCGCTATCACACGCTGTCGCCGCAACTGCTGGACCATGACGGCCACCTGCTGCATGTCGGCATCACCCCCGGCGGCTACTGGCGCCTGAAGGCCACACCCGGCACGGTCGCCCCGGCGTACCTGTCGCTGCTTCTGGCGAATGAGGACCGTCGCTTCCGGTGGCATCCTGGCGTTGACCCGCTGGCCCTCGCGCGCGCCGCCTGGCAACTGCTGACGCACGGCCACATCGTGTCCGGCGGCTCCACCATCGCCATGCAGGTGGCGCGCCTGCTGGAGCCGCACCCGCACGACCTGCGCGGAAAGCTGCACGACATCCTGCGCGCCCTGCAATTGGAGGCGCATTACGGCCGTCGGGCGGTGCTGACGATGTATCTGACGCTGGCACCGATGGGCGGGAATATCGAGGGCGTGCGCGCCGCGTCGCTGATCTACTTCCGGCGCGAACCCGCCGACCTGACCGCGGCGCAGGCCGCCATGCTGGTCGCGCTGCCGCAGCATCCCACCCGGCTGCGGCCGGACCGCCACGCCGCACGCGCCTGGGCGGCGGCGCAACGCAAGCTGCGGCGGGTTATGCCCGATGCCCGGATCGCCGCCGCGCCGGTCCGCCGCCATGCGCTGCCGCATCTGGCCTGGCATGTCGCCATGCATCTCCGCCACCGGGGCACGGTGCGGACCACGCTCGATGCGGGCCTGCAACGCGCGCTGGAACGACTTGCGCGTTCGGAGCGGCACTGGCTGGGCGGCGATGCCGACCTCGCGGCGCTGGTCGTGCGCAACCGCGACCATGCCATCCTGGGCTACCTCGGCAGTGCCGATTTCTTCGGCCCGGGCGGCATGGTGGACGCAACGCGGGCGGTCCGCTCGCCGGGCTCCACGCTGAAACCGTTCATCTACGGCCTGGCGATCGATGACGGGCTGATCCTGCCCGGCACGCTGATCGACGACCGGACCCTGCGCATCGGCACCTACGCGCCGCACAATTTCGACCACCGGCTGCATGGCGAGGTCACCGCGGCGCGGGCGCTGCAGCAATCCTACAACCTGCCGGCGGTGGCGCTGCTGGCGCGGGTCGGGCCGGCGCGCTTCGCCGCGACGCTGCAGGCGGCCGGCATCACACTGCACTGGCCGCCCGGCAGCGACGGGCCGGGCCTGCCGCTGGCGCTGGGCGGGGTGGGAATCACGCTGCAGGACCTGGTGACGCTGTACACCGGCCTGGCCGATGGCGGCCGAGTGACACCGTTACGTTTGCAACCAGATCGGCCGGTCGCCGCCGGCACGCCGGTGATGACCGCGGCCGCCGCGCGCCAGGTCACCGCGATTCTGCGTGGCACGCCCATGCCCGACGGCGTGGCGCCGGCCCGCCCGCGCGGGATCGCCTACAAGACCGGCACCTCCTACGGGTTCCGCGATGCCTGGGCGGTGGGATGTTCCGGCGCCTACACGGTCGGGGTCTGGGTGGGCCAGGTGGCCGGCACGCCGCGCCCGGGTGCCTATGGGCTCAACACCGCGGCGCCGATCCTGTTCCGGGTGTTCGACCTGCTGCCCGCGGAACCGGCGCCGGTGGATGTGGCGGCCGCGCCGCCGCGCCGTGTCGCGCCCGGGCTGCGTCATTTCGGCGCGCCGGATGCGCCGGCCGAACGGACGGCGCCCCGGATCATTTTCCCGCCGGCTGATGCCAGGCTGGAACTGTCGCCGCACGACCCGATCGCGCTGGAGGCCTCGGGCGGCACCCCGCCCTACACCTGGCTGGTCAACGGCCTGCCCCTGCCCGCCGTGCCGCTGGGCCTGACGCCGTCCTGGCGGCCGGATGGAATCGGATTCGCCCGCCTGTCCGTGGTGGACCGCCACGGACACAGCGCCAGCGAGATGGTGCACCTGGTCAGCCCCTGACGCGCGTCACGCCGCACCGGTCCGCCGCGCCCGCCCTTACGCCGCGGTCGGCCCCACCCGCAGCGTCGGACCGCTGTCCGCACCGATCGCGTTGCGCAGCGCGGTCAGCGCCGCAACGATGGAGGGCGCGGCCCGCGGGGGCCGCCCCGCCGCAGCACGCACCGGAGTCTGCAGCAGCCAGCGCACCGGCCGCAGTCCGGCCGGCGCGCGTTGCAGCAGGAACACGCCGTCGGTCGTGCCGATCTCCAGCCCGGCCTCCCCGGCCGTGACCCGGCCGGCGATGTCCCACAGCGCCAGGCTGTCCACCAGCAGGCTGCGCAGTTCGGCGTCTGTCATGCAAAGCCGCCAATGCTCGGCCGGCCCATCATCCGCGGCCCCTAAAGCCGCGGCGCCGCCAGCATCTCCGGCGCGACCTTGCGCTTCTGCCACTTGCCGTCGTTCAGGCTGCCTTTGAACGTGCCGCCCTCCACCACGACCTTGCCGCGCAGCACGGTCAGGCAGGGCCAGGCGTCCATCTTGCGGCCTTCCCACGGCGTGTAGTCGGCCTCGTGCAGGTCCTCGGCCCGGATCACCCGCTGGTCCGCCGGGTCCAGCACGCAGATATCCGCATCGGAGCCCGCCGCCAGCGCGCCCTTGCGCGGATACAGCCCCATGATCTTCGCCGCGTTGGTGGACACCAGATCGACGAAGCGCGGCAGCGAATAGCCGCGCTTGCCCACCATTTCCGTGTACATCAGCGCCACCCGCGGCTCGACGCCGGCATTGCCGCCGGTGGTGTCGTCGATCCGCGCGCCCTGCAGCTTCTTCGCCAGGGTGCAGCAGATCTCGTCGGTGGCGACGCAGTTGATGCTGCCGTCCAGCGTGCCCTCCCACAGCGCCGCCTGGTCTTCCTTCGACTTCAGCGACGGGTAGGTGTGATAGATCTGGCCGCGCGGCGTCTTATAGTCCTCGTTGGTATAGAGCATGTACTGGTGCAGCGACTCGCCGTAGATCGGCACCCCGCGCGTCCGCGCCTCGCGGATCGCCGACACGCCGCTCGCCGCCGAGGTGTGCATCATGTACAGCGCCGTCCCCGGAACTTTCTCCGCCAGCCGGATCACCCGGCGGAAGCTGATGTCCTCGGACAGCGTGTTGTGCACCTCGGCCATGTTCTCGAAGCCGGTCCGCCCTTCGCGGATCAGCTTGCCGTACATGTGCATGACGATGTCGTTGTCCTCGGAGTGGATCACCCCGAGCCCGCCCTGCGCCGCCAGCACCTGGAAGACTTCCCAGATATCGCCGAAATCCACCATGCGCCCCTTGCGGCTGGGCGTGATGTCGGTGGTGAAGATCTTGACCGTGGGAAAGCCGGCCTGGATCGCCTCGGCCAATTGCGGCGGCAGATCGACCGGCAGCGCGCCTTCCACCATGATGTGCTGCGCGTAGTCGCAGGCGCAGTGGCCTTTCCAGTCGGCCTCACGCTGCTCGATCGCGTGCTGCAGGGTGTCGCCCTGGTTGGCGCGGGTGAAGTCGATGATGGTGGTGGTACCGCCATGCACCGCGGCGTGGCTGACGACGTCCGGCGGATCGGTCAGGCCGGCCGAACCGTCGGGGTTGGGCAGGTGCCACTTGCAGTGCACATGCGGGTCGATGCCGCCGGGCATCACGATCTTGCCGGTGGCGTCGATCAGCCGGGCGCCGTCCGGCACCGGCAGGCTGCCCTTGGCGGCGACGGCGACGATCGTCTCGCCGGCAATCGCGACATCGAAGGCGCCGACACCCTGCGGCGTGACCACCGTGTCGCCGCGTATCACCAGATCGACCATGAGGCTTTCCCTCCCCCAGCAAGAGGGCACCATGGTTCCGCTTCCGGGGGCGGAGGGCAAGAGCGGTTGGGAGGGCTGGTGTTGCTTGGGGCGGGCGTTCCGGCGGGAGTCCTGGATGATGGGGGGCGGGGGCGTATGCAACAGCGGTTTTTTACCGCAGAGTTGCGCTGAGTTTCCCCACAGAGTTTCACAGAAAGAATTCGGTATCACCCAATATCGCTCGGCAACATATTGCGCCCGACCGAACGCTCGCCGTCAGATCCCATGAATTCTGTGGGAAATTGGAGGCTGTCGTCAATCAGGCCAAAGCGATGCAGGCGGGGCGGCGAACGGCTGCGAGGAGGATCCGGGCGGTCCGATCATGGCGACTGGCAATCGCGCGGAACGGCTTTGATCGTGGCCAGCCTCGGTTTGCCCGCTTCATCCCGCTTTCTCCGCCTTAAGGGGCGGAGAAGTGAGGCCGCCCTGTCGCAACAACGGGTGCGCCAGTTGATGCAGCACCGATCGCGCCTGGATCTCGCTGATGTCTTCCAGCCCGAACACGATGGCTGCCTCTTGCTCACGTGGCCGCGACCGTGCCGTGCGGAACAACATGTCCCAGGCCGAGAATACCGCAGCGTAGTTGCTGTCGGTCTCACTGCGCAGGCTGGAATGGTGCAGGTGATGGAAACTCGGCGTCACCACGAAGCGGCGCAGCACGGTATCCAGCCGGCGCGGCAACACGATGTTCGCATGTCCGGGGAACTGCGTGGCCCAGGCAAGCCAGCCGTAGATCAGCATTTCATTTGGACGAACGCCAAACACCACGCCAAGCGCCGCAGCGACCACTAACGCCAGAAGTTGCTCGGCCGGATGGTGACGGATGGCCGTCGTAATGTCGAGGTATGGATCCGCGTGATGCACGGCATGGATACGCCACAACCAACGCACGCGGTGATACAGCCGGTGCATCGCATACCCGGCCAGATCGAGCAGCAGCACGCCGACGACGAAATGCACCGGGTCCGGCAGCCCCAGCCGGCCGAGCAGATCGGGCCCGTCATCGCCGAACCGGAGCGCCGCCAGTGCGCCGGCAACGCTGGGAATCATGAGCCACGCATATGTCAACGCGCCAAGCAGCACATTGGCGAACCATCGCGAGCCCGCGGGGGGCGTCGCCGAACGGAACGGCCACAGCAGTTCGGCTGCTCCGGCACCGACGAACAGCCCGGCGACGACCAGCGCGTCGGCCCGGGTCAGCCAGGCCGGAACCATTGCATCAGCTGCTCATTTCCGGCGGCGGAATTTCCTGGCCAACGCCAGTCCGACCACACCCACACCGAGCATGGCAACGGTGGCTGGTTCCGGTACCGAAGTCGGCCCAACCCCCACCGCGAACGCGGTATTGCTGGCAACGCACAGGAAGGTCAGGGCGAGCGCGAGTAGAAGCCTCATTGGAATCCTCATTGTCTGCGTTGAGCCTGTCGTTGCAAATTCGATGCCAATCGAAAAACGGCGGATTACCAATTTGTTAACGGCATTGATCTGGCAACGAGGCTGCCTCTGTAAATTTTTCCGACGCTGGCGCAACGTTCCTGGTCGGCGGCCCGACGTTGCCCAGCGACCGACGCAACGATGGATGTTGATCCGGTCGCCGAAGCGTTCCGGCGGATCCCGCCAGGAGTGCCAGTCCGACCGCGGCAGAGCGCGGCATCAATGATGCAGACAGACATCAATGATGGCAGACAGACATCGGCGGGCAAATACCAATCTGTATTACGGGCCTGATCTATCGGACAAAAATTCTGTTCTGTGAAACCCTGTGGAAAACTTGGTGCAACTCTGTGGTAAAATCGCTACCCCCGAACCACCCCGCAGCAACGGGACCAACCCACGCTCCGCCCGTCCCCCACCCACCAACTCCCCGCCCCGGCTTGCGTCTGCCAGCCGCGCGACTACTTTCCGCACTCTCAGCAGAGGAGCCTCAGCACACCTCGTGGCCAACGACCTGCAACCCGCCCGCGGCACCCACGACCTCATCGGCGAGGACCAGCGCCGCCACACCCATGTGGTGGACACCGCCCGCCGCATCGCCGCCACCTATGGATTCGACGAGTGGTCCACCCCGCTGTTCGAGGACACCCGCGTGTTCTCCCGCACGCTGGGCGAGACCTCCGACGTCGTCACCAAGGAGATGTACTCCTTCACCGACCGCGGCGGCGACAGCATCACCCTGCGCCCGGAAGGCACCGCCGGTGTCTGCCGCGCGCTGGTATCCAACGGCCTGACGCAGTCGCTGCCGCAGAAGGTGTTCTACGCCGGCCCGATGTTCCGCTACGAGCGGCCGCAGAAGGGCCGCTACCGCCAGTTCCACCAGATCGGCATCGAGCTGATCGGCCCCAGCGAACCGCTGGCCGACGCCGAGGTCATCGCCTGCGGCTGGCACATCCTCCAGGCGCTGGGCGTCGCCGGCGAGACCATCCTGGAAATCAACACGCTGGGCGACAAGGAGTCGCGCCAGGCGTACCGTGACGCGCTGGTCGCCTATTTCACCCAGCACGCCGGCGAACTGTCGCCCGACAGCTACGCCCGCCTGCACCGCAACCCGCTGCGCATCCTGGACAGCAAGGACGACGGCGACCGCCGCCTGGTGGCCAACGCCCCGGTGATCGCCGGCCACCTCACCGAGGCCGCCGCCGCGTTCTATGCCGGCGTGCGCGGCCACCTGGACCGGTTCGGCGTGCCCTACCGGGAGAACCCGCGCATCGTCCGCGGCCTGGACTACTACGGCCACACCGCCTTCGAATTCGTCACCGGCAAGCTGGGCGCCCAGGGCACGGTGATGGGCGGCGGCCGCTATGACGGCCTGGTGGAGGAAATGGGCGGCCCGCCCACCCCCGCCGTCGGCTGGGCCGCCGGCATCGAGCGCCTGTCCATGCTGCTGGACGAACCGCCGGCCGCCCCCGCCCCGGTCGTGGTGGTGCCGATCGGCGAGGCCGCAGAACCCGTGGCCCTGACCGTGCTGCAGGCGCTGCGCACCGCCGGCATCCGCGCCGAGACCGCCTATCGTGGCAATCTCCGCCGCCGCATGGAGCGCGCCAACCGCATCGGCGCGCGCGCCGCGGTGATCATCGGCCAGGACGACATCGCCCAGGGCGTCGCGCAGGTGAAGGACCTGGCCAGTGGCACGCAGGAGGCGGTGGCGCTGGACGCACTGCCCGATCGCCTGCGATGAACCTGACCGGCAAGCTGGACCGCATCACCGCCCGCGCCGAGGAGCTGCAGGCGATGCTGGCCGAAGGCGCCAGCGGCGATGCCTTCGTGAAGGCGTCCAAGGAGTATTCCGAGCTGGAGCCGGTGGTGAGCCGCATCGGCGAGCTGCGCGCCGCCGAAAAAGCCCAGGCGGAAGCCGAGGCGATGCTGGCCGACCCGGAAATGCGCGAACTCGCCGAGGCGGAGCTGTATGCGCTGAAGGAACGCATCCCGGCGCTGGAGCACGAACTCCAGCTCGCCCTGCTGCCCAAGGACGAAGCGGACGAACGCTCCGCCATCCTGGAAATCCGCCCCGCCGCCGGCGGCGATGAGGCCGCGCTGTTCGCCGCCGACCTGTTCGGCATGTACCAGCGCTACGCCGAGGCCCGCGGCTGGCGGTTCGAGGTGCTGGACTACAACGACACCGAGCTGGGCGGCCTGAAGGAAGGCATCGCCGAGATCTCCGGCCGCGGCGTGTTCGCCCGGCTGAAATACGAATCCGGCGTGCACCGCGTGCAGCGCGTCCCCACCACGGAAAGCCAGGGCCGCATCCACACCTCCACCGTCACCGTCGCGGTGCTGCCGGAAGCCGAGGAGGTGGACGTGGACATCGACGAGGGCGACCTGCGGATCGATGTGTTCCGCGCCTCCGGCGCCGGCGGCCAGCACGTGAACAAGACGGAAAGCGCGGTGCGCATCACCCACATGCCCAGCGGCATCGTGGTGGCGATGCAGGAGGAGAAGAGCCAGCACAAGAACCGCGCCAAGGCCATGACCATCCTGCGCGCCCGCCTCTATGAGCAGCAGCGCGCCGCCGCGCACGCCACCCGGGCGGCGGACCGCAAGGCGCAGGTGGGCACCGGCGACCGCAGCGAGCGCATCCGCACCTACAACTTCCCCCAGGGCCGGGTGTCCGACCACCGGATCAACCTGACGCTCTACAAGCTGGACCGGGTGATGCAGGGAGAGCTGGACGACGTGATCGACCCGCTGATCGCCGAGGACCAGGCCGCCAGGCTGGCCGCCGCCGAAGCGTGAAGCCGGACCGCAGGCCCGTCACGGACCAGCACGCTCCGTCCGCTTGTGGAAGTGGGTGGGGAAAGAGGGCGCACTGGCGTGTCCCGAAGGCGCGCCGCCCTCCGCCGGCCCGCAAAAGGGAGGGGAAGCTTCAATTGGTCTCCCCGCTCCGCCGGCTTCATCCCCGCTCCGCCGGCTTCGCCCCCGGCCCCGCCGACTTCACCCCCGGCCGCGCCGGCACCGCCCCCCACCCGCGCCCGGTGCATCGCCGCCGGCGCGGACCGGCTGCGCCCGGCGGGCATCGACTCCCCCCGGCTGGAGGCACGCCTGCTGCTGGCCCATACCCTCGGCCTGACCCCCACCGCATTGCTGCGCGACCCGCAAACCACGGTCCCGCCGCAGCACCAGGCCCGCTACGACAGCCTGGTCGCCCGCCGAGCGGCACGGGAGCCACTGGCCTATATTCTGGGCCACCGTGAGTTCTGGAGCCTCGACTTCGCAGTCTCCCCCGCCACGCTGATCCCCCGCCCCGATTCGGAAACCCTGGTCCAGGCCGCTCGCGAGGCCTTCGCCGGCCGCCCGGCCCCGCGCCAGGTCCTGGACCTGGGCACCGGCACCGGCTGCCTGCTGCTCGCCGCGCTGACCGAATTCCCGCAGGCTTTCGGCATCGGCGTGGACCGCCAGCCCGCCGCCACCCGACTCGCCGCCGCCAACGCCGCCGCGCTCGGCCTCGCCGCCCGCGCCGCGTTCCTGTGCGGCGACTGGGCCACCGCCCTCGACTCGCGCTTCGACCTGGTCTTGTGCAACCCGCCCTATATACCTACCTGCGAATTGCGAGCGCTGATGCCCGAAGTGGCCGGCCATGAGCCCCGCTCCGCCCTGGATGGCGGCGAGGATGGCCTTGGGGCCTACCGCACCCTTATCCCGAGCCTGAAGCTGCTGCTGGCACCTGGTGGTGTCGCGGTGCTGGAAGTGGGCGCCGGGCAGGCGGAAACAGTGCGCGCTTTGGCCGAACAGGCCGGTTTCGCGACCGGGCTGCAGCAGGATCTGGCCGGAATGGTGCGCGCTTTGGTGCTGCGGGACTCGGTTGCCACAAAAAAACCGTTTGGCACAACAAACTGGGCAGTCTAGCTTGCGATGCATGGCGGGGATCGCCGCGGGGCGGCGGATTCCAGCCGATTTGCCCGAACTCGGTCGCACCTGCCTCTGTTGGGGCGGCCCCTGATGGGCGAGCGGCGCGCCAGCACCAACGTCGATCGATCGAGACCACGCCGCCTGGTTCATCCAGGGAGCGCATGATCGGGCCCAGCCCGGCGCCCCCTTCGAGCTGTGCGGCATGGACCGACAACGGGAAAATGTAACGGCAATCAGAATGAACATGAAGCGTATGCGTGGTCGCGGTCATCGTTCGGGTGGCGGCGGAGGTGGCGGCGGGATGCGGCACCATAGCGGCAGCAGTGGTGGCATCCCCCTGAACCGCAACCATGTCTTCGACAGCAATGGCCCGGACGTCCGTATCCGCGGCACGGCGCAGCAGCTCTCCGAGAAATACCTTCAGCTCGGCCGCGACGCGACCGGCAGCGGCGACCGGGTGATGGCCGAGGCGTATTTCCAGCATGCGGAACACTATTTTCGCATCCTGAACGCCATGACCCAGGCCGCGCAGCAGACCCAGCAGCAGAACGGCCAGGGCGGCAGCGGCCAGCAGCGGCGCCAGTCGTCCCAGGGCAATGAGGAGGGCGGCCAACCGTCGGCAGCATCGTCCGGATCGGAGGAAGGCGAGTCGCGCGCGCCCGGCATGGGCGACCAGCCGGAATCGCGGGAGATCCCGATCGCCGCGGCACCGCCCGAGGCCTGACGCCCGCCGGGCTTGCACCGGCGGCGCAGATCGGCAGAGTGCGCCCCGCCTGACAGGAGCCCGCCATGCCCGATTCCGCCCCGCTGGTCACCGACCCCTTCGCCCGCTTCCGCGAATGGATGGCCGAGGCCGAGGCAAGCGAGCCGTCGGAACCCAACGCCATGGTCGCCGCCACGGCAACGCCGGACGGCCGTCCTTCGGCGCGCGCGGTGCTGCTGAAGGGTGTCGATTCGCGCGGCTTCGTGTTCTACACCAACAAGGAAAGCCGCAAGTCGCACGAACTGGCGGCCAATCCCCAGATGACGCTGCTGTTCCACTGGAAGTCGCTGGGGCGGCAGATCCGCATCGAGGGCCAGGCCGAGGACGTCACCGACGCCGAGGCCGATGCATATTTCGCTTCCCGCCCGCGCATCTCGCGGCTGGGCGCCTGGGCATCCGACCAGTCCCGCCCGCTGGAGGACCGCACCACGTTGGAGCGGCGGCTGGCCGAATACGAGGCGAAATACCCCGGCGACGACATTCCCCGCCCGCCCTACTGGTCGGGCTACCGCGTGCTGCCGGAACATTTCGAGTTCTGGCAGAATATGCCGTTCCGCCTGCACGACCGCAGCATCTACACCCGGGACCCGGCGGGTGGCTGGACGATCGGCAAGCTGTACCCCTGAGCCGCTGCCGCCGCGGCACCCGCTACCGCGGAGTCACCGGCTGCTGTGGCGTCACAGGCCACCGGGCGCCACAAGCCACCGCGCATCACGGGCTACCGCGGCATCACAGGCGACCGCGGCATCACAGGCGACCGTGGCATCACAGGCGACCGTGGCATCACAGGCGACCGTGGCATCACAGGCGACCGTGGCATCACAGGCGACCGTGGCGGTACCGACTACCGTGGCGGCACCGGCCGGTAGCCGCGCTCGCGGCCGACAATCAGGTAGTGGTGCGCAAAATCGGCATAGTCGCCCTGCGCCACCTCGAACGCCGCCATCGGATAGCGGGCAGCATACCACGGTGCGTCGAGCGCAAACGGAAGCCGGCGTTCCGCGAAGCCCCAGCCGACGTAATGATCGATGCCGCGATTGAGCTGGCCCGCCTGCAGGGCCGCCGCCACATCGCCGTTGGCGCGGACGTAGTAGCTCTCGTCGAAGGCCGCCAGCATCATTTCCAGTGTCCGCTCGAAGCGCGGGGCCTGGGCGAACTGGTGCTGGAGAACCGCATGAGGGAGATGGCGCCAGTAGGGTTCGATACGGGCGTGCGCTTCGGCACTCTGGTCCACCGGCACGGCGTAGTTGATCGGGAACAGCCAGAACCTGTAGCGGGCGTCGCCGAAGGGCAGAAGATCGGCGATGCGGTACTGCATCGGGTTGAACAGCCCGTTGACCGTCATGAAGATGTTGTCGGCATCGCCCAGCCAGGCGGCGAGCCAGGCGAAGCTGCTGACGCCTACCACCACGTTGCGCGACTGCCGGATGGTCTCGAAATCCTCGATCACGTCCTGCGGCTCGCGGAAGATGGCGCGCGGCAAGGCCTGGCGCAGCCGCGCCGTATAGGGGTTGGGCGTGGTCTGGCCGATGAACACCGGCTGCAATCCGGTCTGTTCGGCAAGCCCGGCGTAGAAGGCCGGCGGGATCAGCGGGTAGTTCGGCGCCGACCCGTCGAGGATTTCGCCCGCCCGCACATGGCAGACCAGGAAGTCGGGGCCGAAGCCGACGCGCAGGCCGGGCGGTGGACGGAACACGTCGCGGTACTGCTCGCGCGGCAGGAACTGCTCCATGCGCATGCCATAGCCCAACCAGTCCACCCGGCGGATGTCGCCGGATCGCACGGCGGCGGCCAGGCGCGGCAAGTCGATATGCTGCTCCGACCGTTCCTGCGCGACCGGTCCGGCGACTCGATCGCGGGATGATGGATGCCCCACTCCTCCAGGTGGATGTTGGAGATCCGGCCGTCCGGCACCAGGCTGACGAACCTCCGCGCCACCATGTACTGGATCATCCGGTTGGCGAGCATGCCGACCGGGCGCATGTGAAACACCGGTGCGTCGTGTTGCATCGGGAAGGCCTCCGCTCGCGCTACCTGTAGCGGCGGCGGGCACAGCATGCCACCGGCCATTCCGGAACGCGGCGGATCGGTTGCCTGACCTGCTGGCGGCGCATGCGCATGCGGATTGCGCCTGCTGCTATGCACAATACTGTAGCGCGATGCCCATGACCTCCAGCAAGTCGCTGCCGGCTGCGCCGTTGGACGCCCCTGGCCTTGCCCTGCCGGAGGGGCGGGCCCTGTTCCTCGCCGTGTTCCCTTCGGTGATGCTGCCGATGTTCCTGGCGGCGGTGGACCAGACCATCGTCGCCACCGCCTTGCCGGCGATCGCGGGGACGCTCGGCGATGTGCAGCGCGTGTCGTGGGTGGTGATCGCCTACCTGGTCGCCAACACCATCGCCGCGCCGGTGTACGGCCGGCTGGGCGACGCGATTGGCCGCAAGCGGATGATGCTGGCGGCGCTGGCGGTGTTCATGGCGGCCAGCCTGATGTGCGCGCTGTCCACCTCGGTGCTGATGCTGGCCGCCTCCCGCCTGTTGCAGGGCGCCGGCGGCGGCGGGCTGATGACATTGTCGCAGGCGCTGATCGGCGAGGCGGTGCCGCCGCGGCAGCGCGGCAAATACCAGGGCTACCTGTCCGGCATGTTCGCCGCCGCGGCGATGTTCGGGCCGGTGGCCGGCGGCTTCCTGACCGACCATTTCGGCTGGCCGTCGGTGTTCCTGATCAACCTGCCGCTGGGTCTGCTGGCGATGGCGCTGGTGCGCCGCCTGCCCGCCCATGCGGCGCGCGGCGGGCGGGTGCAGTTCGACCTTCTGGGGCACCGTCCTGTTCGCCGGCTTCATCGCGCCCGCCCTGCTGGCGATGGAGCGGGCCCAGCGCTTCGACCTGGCGGCGCTGCCCGGCATCGCGTTGCTGGTGGCGGTGGCGGCGGCATCACTGGTACTGCTGGTGCGCCAGGAACGCCGGGCATCGACGCCTTTGCTGCCGGTACACCTGTTCCGCGATGCCGGAATTTGGCGCACCGACGTGATGGCCGCCTGCGTCGCCGCGCAGACCGTCTCGCTGGTGACCTTCCTGCCGATGTACCTGCAGATCGTGCGCGGCCAGGACGCGGCGCAATCGGGGCTGCTGCTGCTGCCGCTGACGCTGGGCGTGAGCATCGGCTCGCTGTTCGGCGGCCGCGCCATCGCCCGCACCGGCTACACCGCGATCATGCCCTCGATCGGCCTGGCGATCACCGCGGCAGGGCTGGCAACGCTGGGCCTGTTCGGGCCGCTGCTGAACGACACGCAACTGATGGTCCTGCTGGCGGTGATCGCCGCCGCGACCGGGCCGACCATGCCGGTGGTGCAGATCACGGTGCAGGTCGTGGCCGGCCCGAAGCTGCTGGGCGCGGCGGCGGCGTCCGTGCAGTTCTCCCGCTCGGTCGGGGCGGCGTTCGGCACCGCGCTGGTGGGCGCGGTGCTGTTCGTGCTGCTGGCCGCACGCGATCCGGCGACCGCGCATTCCTTTACCGCGCTGGTCGAGCAAGGGCCGCAGGTGCTGGCGCATTTGTCCACCGCCCAGCGCAGCCTGGTGCAGCAGGAGATCACGGACGCGTTCCGCGGTGCGTTCCTGGCGATCGCGACGTTCACCACGGGTGGCCTGCTGATGGCGTGGTGGCTGCCGGTCCGGCGCGTTTGATCAAGATTGCTTGTGTGACATTGGCCGGCCTCGTAAATCTACCAGCGCGTCGAGGGAGATAACTGATGCGAGTGCGCCGAGCGGCGATCCTTGTTGTGGCTTGCGCGCTGATGGCGGCGCCTGCGTTCGCCGATGAGGTCAGCGACCAGATACAACAGGCCCTGGCAGCCTATCAGCAGCACAACACCGAGGCCGCCCTGGCCGCCCTGGACGCGGCCGCCGGCAAGTTGCGCCAGGCGCGCGCCAACGAGCTGAAGGCATTGTTGCCGACCCCGCCCCCTGGCTGGACCGCGGATCCGGCCGAGACCAGCGCGGTGAGTGCGGCGATGCTGGGCGGCGGCACAACCGCGTCGCGCTCCTATCGCATGGGCGACCAGAAGGTGGACGTGCAGATCACCACCGACAGCCCCATGCTGCAGGGCATGGCCGCCCTGATCAGCAGCCCGCTCGGCGCCTCGTCGGGCATGAAAACCTTCACGGTCAGCGGCCAGCGGGTCGCCTATACCGCCAGCGACAACGACCTGATGACACTGGTGGGCAAGGCAATCGTGAAGGTGGACGGCAACACGCAGACGCCCGAGGCGACGCTGCGCACCTTCCTTGCCACGATGGACTTCTCCGCTTTAGAGAAGATCGCGCATTAGGCGGTTCATCGGCCCGCGCGGCGGATGCGCCTGCCGCGCACGCGGGGCCGGTCGGGATTTCACGCCGCGACGCATGTGCCGTTCCGTCCCTGGCTCGGTTGAATCCCTCACCCGATCCAGTCCCGGAACCGATGGATTTGTTTGCCAACGGAAGTGAGTGACGTCGGTCCGGCCATGACGGAAGACACGCCTCTGCTGCTGCCCGCCGAACCCCGCGCGCTGTGCCACCTGGAGGACATCCCGGACGGCGGCGCCAAGGGATTTCCACCGCCGCCGGGCGGCTTCACCGGGTTGATGGCGATCCGCCAGGGCGCCCAGGTCTTCGTCTATGTGAATTCCTGTCCACACATCGGTACACCGCTGGACTGGACGCCCGACCGCTTCCTCTCGCGCGACGGCAGATTTATCGTCTGCGCGACGCACGGCGCCGAATTCCAGATCGCCGACGGGGTGTGCCTGCGCGGCCCCTGTCGCGGCGACCGGCTGGAAGCGGTGCCGGTGGAAGTCAGGGATGGCACGATCTACGTGCCGCACGACGCCGGACTGTAAAGAGCAGGAGGAACACGCCCATGCCGGACTCGCATCATTCCGAAGGCCAGGTATTCCCGGTGCGCCCGGAGATCGCCGCGAAGGCGCACGTCACCGAGGCCCGCTATCGCGAGATGTTCGAGCATGCGCAGCGTGATCCGGACGGATTCTGGCGCGAGCAGGCGCAGCGCATCGCCTGGATGAAGCAGCCGGCGAAGATCAAGAACACCAGCTATGCCGGCGACGTGTCGATCAAGTGGTTCGAGGACGGCACGCTGAACGCCTCGGCCTCCTGCCTGGACCGGCACCTGGCGACGCGCGGCGACCAGACCGCGATCATCTGGGAGGGCGACGACCCGTCGGTCAGCAAGCACATCACCTACCGGCAATTGCATGCGCAGGTGTGCCGGCTGGCGAATGCGATGAAGGGCCTGGGCGTGCAGAAGGGCGACCGGGTGACGATCTACATGCCGATGGTGCCGGAAGCCGCGGTGGCGATGCTGGCCTGCACGCGGATCGGTGCCATCCACTCGGTGGTGTTCGGCGGGTTCTCGCCGGACAGCCTGGCCAACCGCATCCAGGA
Source organism: uncultured Alphaproteobacteria bacterium (assembly GCA_963721065.1). Classification (GTDB taxonomy): domain Bacteria; phylum Pseudomonadota; class Alphaproteobacteria; order Acetobacterales; family Acetobacteraceae; genus CAWBLP01. Next base: position 485,750 of record CAVRHO010000001.1, on the reverse strand, counting down.
CTGCGACTCCAACCTGGTGATCACCGCCGACGAGGGCCGGCGCGGCGGGCGCAAGGTGCCGCTGAAGACCAACGCGGATGCCGCGCTGCAATCCTGCCCGATGGTGAAGAACGTGATCGTGGTGAAGGTCACCGGCACCGAGGTGCCGATGCAGGCCGGCCGCGACCACGACTATGCGACGCTGTGCGACCAGGCCTCCCCCGACTGCCCGCCGCTGGAGATGAACGCCGAGGATCCGATGTTCATCCTGTACACGTCCGGCAGTACGGGAAAGCCGAAGGGCGTGCTGCACACCACGGGCGGCTACATGGTGTGGGCCAGCTACACGCATGAGCTGGTGTTCGACTACCACCACGGCGAGATCTACTGGTGCACCGCGGATGTCGGCTGGGTCACCGGCCACACCTATATCGTCTATGGCCCGCTGGCGAACGGCGCCACCACGCTGATGTTCGAGGGCATCCCCAACTATCCGGACAGCAGCCGCTTCTGGCAGGTGGTGGACAAGCACAAGGTCAACATCTTCTACACCGCGCCCACCGCGATCCGCGCGCTGATGCGTGACGGCGAGGCGCCGGTGCGCAAGACCAGCCGCAAGTCGCTGCGCATCCTGGGCACGGTGGGCGAGCCGATCAATCCGGAAGCCTGGCTGTGGTACGACCGCGTGGTGGGAGAGCACCGCTGCCCGATCGTGGATACCTGGTGGCAGACCGAGACCGGCGGCATCCTGATCAGCCCCCTGCCCGGCGCGACCAGGCTGAAGCCCGGATCGGCAACGCGGCCGCTGCCCGGCGTGCGCCCCGTCATCGTCGATGGCGACGGGCACGAGTTGCACGGCGCCTGCGAGGGCAATCTGTGCATCGCGGATTCCTGGCCCGGCCAGATGCGCACCGTGTTCGGCGACCACCAGCGCTTCGTGCAGACCTATTTCTCCACCTTCAAAAACCTCTACTTCACCGGCGACGGCGCGCGGCGGGACGAGGACGGGTTCTACTGGATCACCGGCCGCGTGGACGACGTGATCAACGTGTCCGGCCACCGCATGGGCACGGCCGAGGTGGAAAGCGCGCTGGTGGCGCACCCGAAAGTGGCGGAAGCGGCGGTGGTGGGCTTCCCGCACGACCTGAAGGGCCAGGGCATCTACGCCTATGTCACGCTGAAGCTGGGCGAAGAACCGACGGAGGCGCTGCGCAAGGAACTGGTCGGCTGGGTACGCCAGCAGATCGGGCCGATCGCGTCGCCGGATGCGATCCAGTGGGCGCCGGCATTGCCGAAGACCCGCAGCGGCAAAATCATGCGCCGGATCCTGCGCAAGATCGCTGCGAATGAAACGGACAGCCTGGGGGATACCTCGACGCTGGCCGATCCGGCGGTGGTGACCGAACTGGTGGACAACCGCGTGCAATAAGGCGGTGGCGGGAACCCCGGGTTGGTTCGGAGTTCCCGCTCATCGGTTGCAGATGCCTTCGGCATGACGCAGCCGTGGGTGGCGGGCCTTCACCCGCCTCGACGTGGTACGCGGGTCTGGTGACGGCTCCTTGTGAGGGCGGACAAGCACCGCTCTCCCGGGTCATGGCCGGGCTTGACCCGGCCATCTGCCCCCGACAAGGCGTGTTCCGTTGCAGCCCGACCCGATCGTTACGCGGCAGATGGCCGGGCCAGGCCCGGCCGCGACGGCGGTACGACTGCTCGGCAACGCGCCGCGCAGTACCGCCGCCAGGCCCCGTCACACCGCCTTCGGCTCCACGTCCAAACGCGCAACGATACCTTCCAGCCCCGAAGACGGAGCGGGATAGCGCGCCAGTACCAGCGGGTCGTGGCCCGGAATGATCGCGTTCGGTGCACTGGCCAGCTTGCGCATGGTGGCATAGCCCTCCAGCGTCGCCTCGTGATTGTGCACGATGGTGAACGCCCGGCCTTCCTCCATGTTGGCGTAGAAGTGGCTGGCGTCGGAGGCCAGCACCATCCAGCCGCGCTGCGTCCACACCCGCACCACCTGCAAGCCCTTGCTGTGCCCGCCGACCAGGTGCACCGACAGGCCCGGCGCCAGCTCCTCCACGCCGTCATGGAACGCCACGCGGCCGGCGAACAGCTTGCGCACCATGGCGATGACGTCTTCTTCCTCGAACGGCAGCCGCAGCGCATCGTGACACATGCAACGACCGGTGCAGTACGCCATTTCGGTGTCCTGCACGTGGTAGCGGGCCCGCGGGAACAGGTCGTAGTTGCCGCAGTGGTCGTAGTGCAGGTGCGACAAAATCACGTCCTGCACCTCATGCGGCTCGACCCCGATCGCCTTCAGCCCGACCGAGGGAGAACGCCGGAACTGACGCCCGCGCTTCTCCCCCATGGCCGCATCGAAGCCGGTGTCCAGGATGAAGGTCCCGTTCGGGCCCTTGATCGCCCAGACGAAGTAGTCCAGCGGCATCGGGCCGTCATGCGGATCGCCGCCGATGAAGTTGTGCGCGCGTCTTGCGTGCGGGTTGTGCGCGTAGTGCACCGCGTACACTTCATACGGCGACAGATCCGTCATGGCGTCATGCCTTCCACTTTGCCTTGGCGACAGCGGCATCCGTCGGGAAGACGGTCACCGGCCGGCCATCCTGCCACTGCACCGTCACCATCTTGGCGCCGACGCGACGCCCCTTCTCATCATACTGCAGGTGGTTTCCGGGGAAGAACTTCGCCGGGCCCGTTGTCATGTCCAGCGAATGGATCGCCGCATTCACCTTTTCGCGGTCCGCCGCGCCGGCGTGTTCCAGCGCGGTCGCCAGGATCCACACATGCGCATACGCGAAGATCGAGTCATGACCGAACCACGGTTCCTTGGTGCGCTCGACGAAGCGTTTCGCCACGTCCTCGGCCCCCTTGCCGGGCCAGTTGGCCAGGCCGACCAGCATGCCTTCCAGCTCGTCCTTGCCGGCGTTCTTCAGCAGCTCGGGCACCGCCCAGTGACCGCCATTGCCGATCAGCGGCATCTTGGTCGGCGGCATGCCGAACATGTTGAACGCATCCAGCAGCAGCTTGTCGTCCGGCACATTGGTGGAGGTCAGCAGCACGAAATCCGGTCGCGCGCTGCGCACCGGCTGGACCAGCGTGGTCGCGTCGCTCAGCGGCGGCGTGTACACCTTGCTGACCACCGCATCGAGTTTCTCGTCCTTCAGCACATGGCCGGTGATCGGCTTGCGGAAGCTGACCGAGGCCGCGGTGTTGTCGCCGATCATCGCCACCTTGGTGGGTCGCTTGCCGGTGGCGCTCTCGGCAAGCGACATCACCATCGGCACGGTTTCCTCGGCCTGCTGCACCGCGGTCGGCGAGGACTGGAAGATGTACTTGTAGCCGCGGCTGGTGATCAGGTCCGAATAGGACAGTGTCAGCCAGGGCAGATGCGCACGCTCGGTTACTTCCGTAACGGCCAGGGTGAAGGTGGACAGCCAGCAACCGAAGCCGCCAACCAGCTTCGGATTCTGCGCCAGCATACGCTGGGCCGCGTTCTTCGCCAACTCCGCGCTGTCCTGCGTGTCGAACTGCAGCAGCTTCAGCTTGGCGCCGCCGAGGGCCTTGATGCCGCCGGCGTTGTTCACGTCATCGATGGCCATCTCGGCGCCCATCCGCTCGAGGATGCCCTCGCGCGCCCAGGGGCCGGACAGCGGCACCAGCATGGCGATCTCGACTTCCTTCGGCGCCGCGGCGCGCACACGACGCGGTGCGAGTGCCGCCGCGCCGGCGGCCAGTCCCAGTCCGAGCGTACCGCGCCGCCCAATGGTTGGTTGCGTCATTCCGTGCGTTCTCCCTTGCTTCGTTTATGCCTCGGTGAGGCCGAGATAGGAGCGGCGGACCCGGTCGTCCGAGAGCAGCGTCTCGTATGGCCCGTCCAGCACCACGTGCCCGGTCTCCAGCACATAGCCGTGGTCGGAAAGCTCCAGCGCCTCCGCCACGCGCTGTTCCACCAGCAGGATGGTCAGCCCCTGCTCGCGGTGGATCTGCGATACACGTTCAAAGATCGTATCGGCAATGGCGGGCGCAAGGCCCATCGAGGGTTCGTCCAGCATCAGAAGTTTCGGTGCCGAGGCAAGGCCGCGGCCGATCGCCAGCATCTGCTGTTCGCCGCCGGACAGCGTGCCGGCGAGTTGGTGCGCGCGTTCGTGCAGGATGGGGAACAGCGCGTGGATACGTTCCAGCGACTGCGCCCAATGCGCGCGGCCGGCCTTGGTATAGGCGCCCATCTCCAGGTTTTCCCGCACCGTCAGTGTGCGGAACACCTGGCGGCCTTCCGGCACGTGGGCGATGCCCAGATGGGCGCGCTTCGCGGCGGACAGGCGCAACAGGTCGTGGCCCTGGAAGGTGATGCTGCCGGATACCGGCGGCACGACTCCGCAGATCGTCTTGAACAGCGTGGACTTGCCGGCGCCGTTCGGGCCGACCACGGTGACGAACTGGCCCTCGCCGACGGTCAGCGACACGTCGGTCAGTGCACGCAAGCCGCCATAGGCGACGGAGAGGTTGCGGACTTCAAGCATGGGTACCAACAGCGCGATGTCCGGGGCGGGAGTCGCGGCCGGCAGAGAAACGCCTCCCCGATTTGTGTGAGAAGGCATCTGTTCCGTGCTGTCCGTTCACCTTATGCATTCTGTCGCGCCAGCCACTTCTTGCCGAGATAGGCTTCGATCACCGTGCGGTCCTCCACCACGTCGCGCGGCAGGCCGGTGGCCAGCACGCGGCCGTGGTCCAGCACCAGGAAGCGATCCGCCAGCCGCAGCATCGCCTGCATCGTGTGCTCGATGATGACGATCGTCATGCCTTCGTCACGCAGCCGTGCGAGCACATCCAGCACATCGTTGCATTCGTCACGACCCAGGCCGGCCAGCGTTTCATCCAGCAGCAGCAGGCGCGGCCGCCCGGCGAGTGCACGCGCCAGTTCCATCAGCCGCAGTTCCTTGTTGGTCAACTGACCCGCCTGCGTGTTCGCCTGGCGGTGCAGGCCGACACGGCCCAGCGCGGCCACGGCCGATTCCTGCGCCTCATGGTCGGGCAGTCCGGCGCCGTAGGCACCCACCACGACGTTGTCGATCAGCGGCAGGCGCGGGAAGCTGCGCACCACCTGGAAGGTACGGCCCACGCCCATGCGGCAGACCTGGTGCACCTTGCGCCCCAGCATCGACTGGCCGGCGAGCAGCGCGGTGCCGCCCGGGTTTGGCGGCAGCACGCCGTTGAGCAGGTTGAACAGCGTGGTCTTGCCGGCACCGTTCGGGCCGATGATGCCAAGGATTTCGCCGGCGTTGACCGAGAAGCTGACCTCGCTGACCGCGCGCAGCCCGCCGAACGTCTTCGACAGATTCTCCACCTGCAGCAGCGGCTGTCCCGCCGGCACCGCCTGGGCCGCCCGGCGCACCGGCAGGCTCTCCACCACAGGCGGCGGCGGCGGCACCGCTCGGCGGAAGAACCGGTCGCGCACCGACCAGAACAGCCCTTCCGGCGCGGCCAGCATGATGATGATGATCGCCGCGCCATACACCACGCCCTGGATGCCGGGCAGGATATTGCCCAGTTCCGCGTTCAGCGATTCCGCCAGCGGCACAAGGATCGCGGCGCCGATCACCGGGCCCCACAGGCCGGCGAGGCCGCCGAACAGCGTCACCACCACAGCCTGGGCGGAGACCAGCATGCCGAACACCGAATCCGGCGTCACCACCAGCAACACGCAGGCATAGAAGCCGCCCGCCGCCCCGGCGATCACGCCGGACACGACGATCGAGCGCATCTTCCAGCCCCAGGAATCGATGCCGGCGGCCTCGGCGGCAAGCTCGTTCTGGCGCACCGCCAGCAGCGCCAGGCCAAAGCGCGAATTTTCCACCATCATGCAGGCGATCATGCCCAGCACCAGCAGGCCGACGGCGCAATACGTGTAGTAGTGCGGGTTCTTGAACTGCAGGTAGAACACCGGATGCTGGGCGTGCATCGGCAGCGACATTTCCTGGAAGCCCAGGTACTGCAGCACGTAGAGGATGGCCAGCGGATAGGCCAGCATCGCCAGTGCGAAATAATGGCCGCGCAGGCGGAAGGTCGGCGTGCCGATCAGCACCGCGGCGACGCCGGCGAGCACCATGCCCAGCGGAATACCCAGCCAGGGGGTCAGGCCCCAATAGACCAGCGCCAGCGTCACTGTGTAGGCGCCGATGCCGAAGAACGACGCATGGCCGAAGGACAACTGGCCGCCATAGCCGGACAGGATGTTCCACGACACGCCGAACACCGCCCAGATCGGCACCAGCGTCATGATGAGCTGGTAGTAGCTGTTGTGCACCAGGGTGGACGCCAACAGGTAAGCGACGGCGATGACGGCCAACGCGATCCCGTCGCGTCGCAGCCGGACGCTTGCTCCTTGTCTCATGCGCGGCGTCCCTTCATGCCCGTTCCGCCGACCGGCCGAACAGGCCCTGCGGGCGCAGCAGCACGATCATCAGGAAAACCACGAAGATCGCGGCGTTCTGCAATTGCGGCGGCAATATCAGCGCGGAGCACTGCTGCACGAACCCCACCGTCAGCCCGCCCCAGAACGCGCCCATGATGCTGCCCATGCCGCCCAGCACCACGCCGGAATACATGATGATCACGTAGTCGAAGCCGATGAACGGGCCGAACGACAGGTAGGTGGCCATCAGCCCGCCGGCGATCGCAGTGATGCCGCTGCCGATGCCGAAGGCCAGGCGGTAGGTGCGATCGACGTCGATTCCCATGTAGGTGGCGGCGGTGGGGTTGTCCGCCGCGGCGCGCATCGCCTTGCCGAGCCTGGTATATTCCATCAGCAGGTAGAGGCCGCCGGCGACAAGGATCGCGACGCCGCAGGCGACGAGCCGCGCCTTGTTGATGAACACCAGGCCGTCGCCCAGGAACGGGCCGATCAGGAACGCCTTGGCGGCCAGCGGCGTGCGCACGGTTTCCGGCGTGGAGCCGAACAGCAGCAGCCCGCCATTCTGCAGCATCAGCGAGATGCCCAGGGTGACGATCAACTGGCCGAAATGGCTGTCACCCACGCCGGCGGTGCGCATGCCGGAGACGCGGCCGACGACGAATTTGTGCAGCAGCGCGCCACCGGCGAACACCAGCGGCCCGGCGCACAGCGCCCCGACGAACGGGCCGGCATACGGACCGAGGAATGCCAGTGCGCCGGTGCCGGTCACCAGGTACAGGCTGGCGAACATGCCCAGCATCAGGAACTCGCCCTGGGCGAAGTTCACGATTTCCATGATGCCGAAGATCAGGCCGAGGCCGATGCACATCAGGCCGTAGAGACAGCCGATGGTCACGCCTGCGACGAGCGCATTCAGCACATTTTCGACAAGTATCGCGACGTCCACAGGTCCGGCCCGCCTTCCTCCGTGCCGGTCCGGGTCGGAGCGGCATCTGTTATCGTTGCCACTTCTACCGGCTTGCGCCGTTTCTCTCAAGCGACCTGCCTGCATAGGCACAATTACAACCGAAGCGTGCAGGTTTGGCGGCAATGCTCATTGAATGCTGGCGTTGCAGGATCACACGATCATCGGGTTGTGGCCAGCCTGCCATGTGCCTACGCATGACACAGACGTGGATGGCCGGCCGGCGCAGCCTGCGCCGGCCATGACGCAACGGGCACCATCGGGCTCCAGCCGTTGGCACCGCAAGAGCAGGAGCTGCCGCATGGGCCGCAAGCCGCACCGGACATCCGCCGCCGCACCGGCACCGCCGCCCGGAACCTCACCGGCCCTGCGCAACTTCGCGGAGCTGCTGCTGCGGTGGAACGCGTCGGTCAACCTGATCGGCCGCGGCGAGATTTCCCAGTTGTGGACCCGACACATTGCCGACAGCCTGCAACTGGGCCGCATCGGCACACTGCCGGACCGTGTGATAGACCTGGGCTCGGGCGCGGGATTTCCCGGCCTCGGTACTGGCGATCGCCTATGGCATCCACGCCGATCTCATCGAGCAGGACCAGCGCAAGGCGGCCTTCCTGCGCGAGGCCGCGCGTGTCACCGGGGCGCCTGCAACCGTGCATGCGACGGACATCGCGCGCGTGACGCTGCCACCGGCGCCGCTGGTGACTGCCCGCGCCCTGGCACCGGTGGACCGGCTGCTGGACTATGCGCACCCGTTGCTCGCGCCGCAGGGCGCATGCCTGTTCCTGAAGGGGCGCGGCGTGGATGTGGAACTGGCGGATGCGGAACGGCACTGGCGGTTCCACCTGGACCGCTTTGCCAGCGAAACCGATCCGGACGGCGTTATCCTGCGCATCACACGGATCGTTCCCGTCTGAGCCGCAGTCCCGGCTCTCGCGCGCGTGGCCTCAGGTCTGCTCGGGGATCTTGAAGCCGACATAGGTTCCGCCGCTGACCGCCATCAGCGCCAGCAGTGTCGCGCTGAACTCGGGCATGGTGAGCGTGCGGTACACGTCGATCAGGAAGACGCCGCCCAGCACCACCGTCCAGGCAATCACCTGAATCCGGTGCAGCGCAGGACCGCTGTCGTCGTTGATCATGTCCGTCCAGAAATTCTTGTGCGCCCAGTCGCCGGTGATCTGGTCGAAGGTGGCGACACGTGCCTGAAGCGTGTCCCGTTCGGCCACCAGTTCCTGCCGCCGTGCATCCGGAATGCTGTTGTCCGCCAGCGATTCATGCGTTTTCTTCAGTTCGGCCCGCACGGTCTGAATATCCGCGGCGGTCAGGAACTTCGCGGCAACCAGATCGGCTTTCGCCTTGTTCACGGCGTCCGCATTGCTGTTGTTCGCGACCAACGCCGCAAGCCCGGTTGCACCGGAAATGCCCATCAGCATCAGTGCCTGGGCGGTGACCGTGTTGTAGTCCCACAGCAGCAGCCAGAGGAAAACGAAACTGGAGAGGATCAGCACGAACCAGAACGCCATCTGCACGCGCCCCAGGCTGTAGGGGCGTTCCAGCGGCGGAAGCTGCGGCAGCACGTTGTCCCGCAGCACCGAGGTCCTGCGTGCCCGGTCCACCACCACCCAGATGAACAGGCCGAGTACGAAGACGCCGACGGCCAGCCATACCGTGCCGATGATATTCAGCCGAAACGTCGGCACCACATTGTTCGCCGCGGTCACCGGGGCGGACAGTCTTGCCGAACCGTCGGCCGGATCGGTGCCCTCGATCCGCGCGAGGGACACGGCGACCTGGCGCGACCAGGCGTCCGGGGCCCCCAGCAATGTCCGCCAGGCTTTCCTGGTCTCGGGGTTGTCGCTCAACCGGAGCTGAAAGCTCAACTGGTGCAGCCCGTCCGGCGAGTCGACCGGCAAGCCGCGCATCGGCAGGCCGTCCAGCAGCAGCACCCATTTCTGCGGCTCGAGCACCGGGTCGCCGTCGAGCTGGACAACCAGCCGGTCCTGCAGGCCGAGCATCGGATGGGCGGACGAGCGCTGGTCGTTCGTCACCCGGACGATGGTGCGGGCTGGCACGGCGATGTCCGACCTGCTGCCGGCCGCGGGTGCAGCGGGTGCCGCAGGAGGGTCCGCCGCCCGGGCACCAGCGGCGACGATCGTTGCCGCCAGGGTCATGACTGCCAGCAGAAGCACCAGGCGGGGCGCAGCGGACCGCAGACGCCGACTTGAACACTGAACCATGTGCGCCTCCGAAGCAAACACAGCCCTGCTGCATTTGCACAAATTCCGTAAATCTTATTACTTTGCATGACAGATTTCAACATGAATGGACCGTGTCGGGGCGGAAATTCACAAGTATTCCGGCTTCCCCAATCGTCGCGGTTCGACAGGCCGGCCGCTGGCTCTCTATGATCGGGCAGAATGGCGACAGCCCAGATGGAGCAGGCATGAACGATCAGGTGACGGAAGAGCCTCAAACCGTGCTGGACCGGCTGGAAGCCCGGTCGGTCCGGCAGGAGACTCCGTGCGGCGACGGCCGGATGGTCTGGCACATGTGGAACGAGACCGGCGATGCCGCAGCGCCGGTGGTGGTGCTGTTCCACGGCGGCGCCGGCTCCTGGCGGCACTGGGTGCGCACCATTCCGGTGTTGGCGCAGCAGTACCGCGTGCTGGTGCCGGACCTGCCGGGCCTGGGCGAGTCCGATTTCCCGCCGAACGGCGAGGATGCCGACGCGGTCGCCGCCATCGTCGCCGCCGGCATCGACGCGGCGATCGGGCCGGACACGGGGTATGACGTTGCCGGCTTCTCCTTCGGCGGCACCATGGCCTGCTGCGTGGCGGCGATCCACGGACGGCGCGTGCGGTCCGTGACGATCATCGGGTCCTCCGGTGTCGGGCCTCTGGGCAGTGCGGTGCAGTTGCTGAAGGTGCGGCATCTGGAAGGCCAGGAACGCATCGACACGCACCGCACCAACCTCAACCGGCTGATGATCGCCGACCCCGACAGGATCGACGCGCTGGCGTTGACGATCCAGGACTGGAACACGGTGCGCTCACGCCTGAAGACGCCGGCACTGTCGCGCAGCGGCGCGCTGATGCAGGCGCTGGACCGCGTGCACGTGCCGCTGAACGGCATCTGGGGCGAATTCGACGCGCCGGCCAATCCGCGCGCCACGGAGCGCGTGGCCGCCCTGAAGGAACGCCGGCCCGATGCCGATGTGCGGCTTATTCCCGGTGCCGGCCACTGGGTGGCCTATGAAGCCGCCGACACGGTCAACGCCATGCTGCTGGAGATGCTGGGCCGCACCCGCCCGTAAACTCGGCTGCCCACACGACGAAGGAGGAAACGAATGTCCGACGCCAGCACGCTGCAAAGCGGCCCGGGCGAAATGATGGGCAACGCCGGCCCCGGCATGCTGGCCGGCCTGCGGGTGATCGAGGTCGCCGACGAGCGCGCCGAATACACCGGCCTGCTGCTCGCCGGCCTCGGCGCCGAGGTCATCAAGATCGAACCGCCCGAAGGCAACGCCACCCGCCGTATCGGCCCGTATCTGGATGATCAGCCCGGCCCCGACCGCTCGCTGTTCTTCTGGCACTACAACCGGGCGAAGAAGTCCGTGGTGCTGGACTGGCAGGATGCCGCGGCGCGCGACCACATGCTGCGCCTGCTGGACGGCGCCGACATCCTGCTGGATTCGTCCTGCGGCGCGCTGAACCAGGTGCTGGGGCTCGACCGCGCCGCGCTGAATGCGCGCTTCCCCAGGCTGGTCACCGCGCGCATGACGCCGTTCGGCGATGACGGGCCGTGGGCGGATTTCAAATCGTCCGACCTGGTCCACCTGGCGCTGGGCGGCGTCATGATGAACTGCGGCTACGATCCCGATCCGAAGCTGGACTACGACACGCCGCCGATCGCGCCGCAGATCTGGCACGCCTACCACATCGCCGGCGAACAGCTCGCCACCGGCATCATCGCCGCACTGATCCACCGCCACCGCAGCGGCGACGGCCAGGACGTGTCGATCGCCATCCATGAGGCGGTGTCGAAGAATCCCGAACTCGACATCATGCACTGGGTGATGCGCCGCGTGCCGCTGTGGCGGCTGACCAACCGGCATGCGGTGGAAACGCCGAACCACTCGCCAAGCATCTGCCATACCAAGGACGGGCGCTGGTTCATCATGCACGGCATGGGCGCGCGGGACCTGAAGAACCTGGTGCCGATGCTCAGCAAATACGGCATGCAGGCGGATCTTCAGCCGCCGCCGCCGGATGCCGACCTGAAGGCGCGCAACGTGCCCGGCAGCCAGGCCGGGGACGAGGCGCGGGCGCACATGCTGGACGTGGTGCAGCGTTTCGTGCGCGCCTGGACCTATGCCGACATGCCGTGGCTGGAGGCGCAGGAGGCCGGCCTGCTCTGGGCCCCGCTGCGCAAGCCGCACGAGAACGCGCTGGATGAGCACTGGCTGAAGCGCAAGAGCTTCGCCGACGTGCCGCATCCGGAGCTGGGGCGCAGCTTCCGCTACCCCACCAGCAAGTGGCTGTCGAACAAGACCAGTTGGCAGGTGGGCCGCCGCGCGCCGCTGGTGGGCGAGGACACCGACCCGGTGCTGCGCGGCGCGGCGCGGCAACCCAGCGTGCCGGCGCAGCCGCGGGGTGTCGAAAATCCGAAAGTATCGGCGCTGCACGGCAAGCCGTTTCCGTTGCAGGGCGTGAAGATCCTGGATTTCGCCTGGTTCCTCGCCTCGGCCGGCGGCACGCGCTTCCTCGCCGCGATGGGCGCGGAGAGCTTCAAGGTGGAGTGGAAGGACAACCCCGACACGCGCCTGGCCGCCATGGCCCCGGTGGGCGGCCGCGCCGCGCGCGAGGCGGCCACCGGCCCCCTGCCCGGCGTGAAGGACCCCAACATGGGCGGGCAGTTCCACAACAAGAACGCCGGCAAGCGCGGGATTTCGCTGAACATCCGGCATCCCAAGGGGCTGCAGATCGCCAAGGACCTGGTGCGGATCTGCGACGTGGTGGCCGAGGGGTTCTCCCCCGGCGTGCTGCAGCGGCTGGGCCTGGGCTACGACGTGATGAAGAAGATCCGTCCCGACATCATCTACATCCAGCAGGCCGGCATGGGCGCACACGGCACCTATGGCCGGATGCGCACGGTGGGGCCGGTGGCCGCGGCCTTCGCCGGCCAGGGCGACATGTCCGGGCTGCCGGAACCGGCGATGCCGGTGGGCTGGGGCTATTCCTACCTCGACTGGATGGGCGCCTACGGCTACGCGCTCGCCCTGCTCGGCGCCCTCTACCACCGGGACCGCACCGGGGAGGGCCAGTGGATCGACGCCTCCCAATGCGAATCCGGCCTGTTCCTGACCGGCACGACGATCCTGGACTGGTGGGCCAACGGGCGCGAGTGGCGGCGCTACGGCAACCGCTCCCCCTACAAGCCGGCCGCGCCGCACGGGGCATACCGCTGCGCCGGGCACGGACCGCTGGATCGCCATTGCCTGCTTCGCCGATGCCGAGTGGCAGGCGCTGGCCCAGGTCGCCGGCCAGCCGGGCTGGCTGGAGGACCGCCGATTCGCCTCGCTGGCGGACCGCCTGGCGCACCAGGACGCGCTGGACGCTCTGGTGGAGGGCTGGACCCGCACGCAGGAACCCTATGCCTGCATGATGGCGCTGCAGCGCGCCGGGGTGCCGGCCGGGGTGTGCCAGACGGCCGAGGACCGCTGCGACCACGATCCGCAGTTGCGCCACCTGAAGTGGCTCACCGAGGTCACCGGCAGCAAGATCGGCACCTGGCCGGTGTATGAACTGTCGATGAAGCTGGCCCGGACGCCCGCCTATGTCGGCGGCCCGATCGACCGCGGCGCGCCGTGCTACGGCGAGGACAACGAGTGGCTGCTGACCAACCTGCTGGGAATGAGCACCTCCGACGTGCAGCGGTTGGCGGAGGAAGGGGTGATCTGAGCGGGAAGGCGGGCGGCCGTCTCACGTTCGCCCGCCTTCCAGAGCGGTTGTCCTTTGAGCTGCGGGAGCGAGCCACTATATCGTCACCATGAGCGAGACGAATTCCATTCCGGAGCCTCAGGCCCCCATGTCCGGGAACCACGAGCTCGAGCGTCTTCGCGGATTTCAGCGTATCCTCGCGAATCTCGCCGACCGCACCTCGGCCGACGCCAACCGGCTCGCCAAGGCCCTCGAATTGTCTTCGGACCAGCACCAGACGCCTGAAGAGATCGAGGCAAGCGCACTCTACGCGCGCATCGACCAGGAGCTGGCAGCGCTGGAGTCCCGCACCGAACGGTTGATGCGCCACTACGACCTGTAACGGAAGTGGCGTTCAATCCGCTGGAATGGCTGAACGTTGCGCGCCGAATCGACAGGCTCCTGGGCCTCGAGGCGAAGCATACCGCGCTGCTTGAGGCCCAGGCCAAGGAGATTCAGGATCTCAGGGACAGGCTGATGCGGCTGGAATCCCGCGAGGCGACCCTGCTTGCGGAAGCCCGTGCAACCGCTGTGGCGGCCGCGTCCTCGGTCGCCTCCCAGCACGTTGCGGAACTTGCCCGGCGTGTCGGTGCCATGGAGGAGCGCACCCGCGCCTCCGCCGGAGCGCCGCCTGCCGGACCACCATCGGATTTCGGGTAGAGCGGGACCCTGAACCGATCACGGGCGTGGCATTGGCCTTGCCCACCCGCCCCGTGGCGGGTAAGTCCCCCGTTTTCCCGCAACAGGAGAGACGAACATGGGCTACCGGGTCGCGGTCGTCGGCGCCACTGGAGCAGTTGGGCGCGAAATGCTCAAGACGCTGGCGGAACGCAACTTCCCGGTCGATGAGGTGGCAGCGGTCGCCTCCGGCCGGTCGGCCGGCGCCGAGGTGTCGTTCGGCGAGAAGACCGTCCTCAAGGTCAAGAATCTCGATACGTTCGATTTCAAGGGCTGGGATATCGGGCTGTTCTCGCCCGGCGCCTCGGTTTCCGCCGTGCATGCGCCGCGCGCGGCCGAGGCCGGCTGCGTGGTGATCGACAACACCAGCCAGTTCCGCATGGACCCCGACGTGCCGCTGGTGGTGCCGGAGGTGAACCCGCAGCATCTGCGCCAGTTCAGCAAGCGCGGCATCATCGCCAATCCGAACTGCTCCACCATCCAGATGGTGGTGGCGCTGAAGCCGCTGCACGACCAGTGGAAGATCAAGCGCGTGGTGGTGTCCACGTATCAATCGGTCTCCGGCGGCGGCAAGGAAGCGATGGACGAGCTGTTCAACCACACCAAGAAGGTGTTCGTGCACGAGCACGAGAAGCCCCAGCAGTTCACCAAGGAAATCGCCTTCAACTGCATTCCGCACATCGACAGGTTCATGGATGACGGGTCCACCAAGGAAGAGTGGAAGATGGTCGAGGAGACCAAGAAGATCCTCGATCCCGCGATCGCGGTGAACGCCACCTGTGTGCGCGTGCCGGTGTTCATCAGCCACGGCGAGTCGGTGAACGTGGAGTTCGAGAACCCGGTCACCGCCGGCGAGGCGCGCGCCGCGCTGCGCGAGGCCCCGGGCATCGAAGTGCTCGATGTGCGTGAGGACGGCGGCTACATGACCCCGCTGGAAGCCGCCGGCGAGGACGCGGTGTATGTCAGCCGGCTGCGCAAGGACCCGACGGTGCCCAATGGGCTGTCGTTCTGGTGCGTGGCGGACAACCTGCGCAAGGGCGCGGCGCTGAACGCGGTGCAGATCGCCGAGGCGCTGGTGGCGCAGGGCATGCTGGCCAAGCAGGCCGCCTGAGGACGGACGCCCCGATGCCGGCGTGGCGGCAGGCTCCCCTGCCCCACGCTGCATCGCGGCGTACGGCTTCCGGTATCGCAGCACGATCGGCGATCGCACATCCCGCTGGATCAGGGGGCGGAGCCCGCGCTTTCGGTCGCTCCCACGGTTCGACGGCGTAACCGGCGAAATCCCGGAAGAACGGGCTTGACCCCGGACTGGCCGGCGGCCGGCAAAATCACTGCGTCGTCGGGTGAAGACAGCCCGTACTTGGTCGTGGCGGGCGAAGGCCCGCCACCCACGACTTTGCCGCTCGCATAGAAGGAGGGTCGTGGATGGCGGCCCTGCGCCCGCCACGACGATGTAGCGGCACCAGAACCCTACGCCGGCGCCAGCCGCGCCCGCGCCGTCCAGTGCCAGGCCACCAGCGAGACGGCGATCAGCACCGGCGGCACCACCGCCAGGTTCAGCGCCGTCCAGCCGACCCGCGCCTCGATCGCGCCGGAGGCAAGCGCGGTGCAGGCCACCGTGCCGAACACGATGAAATCGTTGGTCGCCTGCACCCGCACCCGTTCATGCGGATCATGCGCGCTGGCCAGCAGCGTGGTGCCGCCGATGAACATGAAGTTCCACCCCACCCCCAGCAGCATCAGCGCGACCACGAAGGTGCCGAACGCCACGCCCAGTGACAGGTTGGCCGCGACGCAGAGCAGCGTCAGCAGGCCGCCGGCCGTGATGATCACGTGCGGGCCGAAGCGCTGGATCAGCCGCCCGGTCACGAAGCCGGGCAGGAACATGGCGATGGAGTGCGCCCGGATCACGTCGGCACTGGCGTTCACACCGAACCCGCACAGCATCATCTGCAGCGGGGTGGAGGCCATCACCAGGTTCATCGTGCCGTATCCCACCAGGCTCGCCACCACCGCGGTGGCGAAGCTCGGCCGCCGCAGAATGTCGCGGATCGGCACCGGCCGGCCCTCCTGGCGGATGGCCGGCGGCAGTTTCGCGATCCCCAGCAGGATCGCGGCAAGCACCGGCAGCACGGTCAGGCACAGATAGGTGCCCAGGAATTCCTGCGGCGGGATCAGCATATTGGTGCGCTTGACGATCTCCGGCCCGATGATCGCCGCCAGCACGCCGCCGGTCAGCACCAGGGCGATGGCGCGCGGCTTGGCGTCGGTCGCCGCGACTTCGGCCGCGGCGAAGCGGAGGTGCTGGGTGATCCCCCAGCCCATGCCGGCGGGCACCGCCCCCAGGCAGTAGAGCACGAAGTCCCCGCGCCAGACGGCCAGCGCATAGATCAGGCTGCCCGTCAGCGAGCCGAGGCAGCCGAACCAGAAACCAGGTTTGCGGCCGAGCCGGGAGAAGATCATGCTGGCGGGGATCGACGCACCCATCATCGATACCATCTGGATGGCGATCGGCAGCGTGATCAGGGTCTTGTCCACGGCCAGCGCATGGCCGACCAGCGACGCCATCACGATCTGGCCCGACATGATGCTGTTCAGCAGCGCCTGGCAGCAGAACAGCAGCCACACATTGCGATTCATGCGGCGCGCTCCGCCGCGCCGGTCAAAAGAAAGGACATTTCCTGGACGCTCGTTGATGGGGTTAAAAGTGGCTCCAACCGCCCCGGGCGAGGACAAGAGGTTTCCCATCCGGGCCCAGCACCATGACGCGTGACGGTCCCGCGCGGAAGTGGCCGACGCGCGTGACGGGTATTCCGGCATCGCGGGCGGCATCCAGCAGTGCGGATTCGCGGGCGGGTGGAACAGCCATCAGCAGCTCGTAGTCGTCGCCGCCGGTCAGGCAGGTGGGCAGCCAGTCCGGCCCCGCCTGCCGCGCCGCGTCCGACAGCGGCAGTCGCGTCGCCTCCACCTCGGCGGTCAGCCCGCCGGCACGGCACATATGGCCCAGGTCCTGCACCAGCCCGTCGGAGACATCCATGCCGGCCGACGCAATCCCGGCGATCGGCAACCCCACGCGCGGCAGCGGCAGGCGGTAGCGGCCGAGCAGATGGCCGGTCGGGTCGGCGAGTTTGCCCTGGGCGACGGCGAGGCCCAGGGCGCCGTCGCCGATCGTGCCGGTGACCCAGATCCCGTCACCCGGCTGCGCGCCGGCGCGCCGCACCATGGCACCCGCCGCGATATGGCCGATCGCGGTCAGCGACAAAGCGATCGGACCGGGCGTGGAGGTGGTGTCGCCGCCCAGCAGCGTGGCGCCGAATTCCCGCTGGTCCTGCGCCAGCCCAGCGGCGAAGTCGGCGAACCAGGCGTCCGGCGTGCCGCGCGGCGCGGCGACCGACATCAGGTAACCCAGCGGGGTGGCGCCCTTGGCGGCGAGGTCCGACAGGTTCACCCGCAGCAGCTTGCGCCCGACCAGGTCCGGCGGGTCGTCCGGCAGGAAGTGCACGCCGCCGATCATCGCATCCACGGTCAGCACCAGCTCTCGCCCGGCCGGGGGCGCCAGCAGGGCGGCGTCGTCGCCCAGGTCCAGCGCACCCGGCCCGGCGAGCGGGCGGAAGTGGCGGCCGATCAGGGCGAATTCGGCAGGCAGGTCAGTATCCGACATGCGTTCATCTTCGCTTCAGCATTGATGAATAGAAAGAGCATCCGGCGCGGACGATGCACATACAACTGTAGGAAGCAAATGAGATGCCGGATACTGGAGTTGCAGGCGCTGCGGGGGAACCCTACGATCACAGTATGGAATCCCGCGTTTCCCGGCCGGAACAGGACATGGGTCAGGTCAAAGGCAGCCTGATACGCATCGAAACGGCGATGAAGGAACTGCGCGACGAAATCGCGCAGATGCGTGCTGATCACGCCCAGATGCATGCTGACCATGCCGAGATACGGGCCGACCATGCCCAGATGCGGATCGAAGCCGCAGAGATGCGCGGGCTGGTGCGCAACCTGCCGACGACCTGGGCCATGCTGACGGGAATCATCGGCGGGCAGATTGCCTTCGTCGGGGTGCTGGTGGCGGCCGCCCATCTGTTTCCGCGTTTCTGACGCCCTGCTCCCCACGCAGTATGTGACCACCGGCGGTGTGCGCCGGCGCTATGGCGCGAAGGCGGTCTTGGTGCGGACGTATTCCAGCCGATAGACGCCACGCAGGAACGGGCCGCGCGCCCCGATCCCGGTCAATGCCCGGTCCAGCAGCATCTGCTCCAGCGCCTGGGCATCCGTCGCCTCCACCAGGACGAAGCAGCGGGGTGGCTCCTGGATATCGGAGCGGTCCCGGCTCTCCACCGTGCGCACTGCCGACGCCGCCGCATCACCCAGGCACAAATGCGCCCCCGTCACCCGCTCGGCCTGCGCCGCGGCACGCACCAGGGCGCGCAGCCCGGGCAGGTGCTGGTCGTCGCAGTCGAAGCGGATCGTCAGCAGCACGCCGCCCATTCCGGCCCCGTGGCTGACCACGACCCGGGACAGGGCACGGAACGTGTCACGGAACTGCGCCGTGGTGGCCCTGGTCCCGGGCGTCGGATCGTTCAGCCGGTTGGCGTAGTCGCTGCCCTGCAGCACCGGCATGGCGTCGGCCTCATACAGGGTGAAGAACTCCGGCTGGGTTGCCGCGTCCAACGCGATGTAGCGCCGGCCGCGGCGGAAACCCGGGATGCCGACCCGCTCGGGCATGTGCTCGTTGACGTGCCAGTCGTAGAACTGCGCGCGCGTTTCCGGCGCGATGCCGTTCCAGATCGCCACCACCGCTTCGCCTGCCAGCATCGGAATCCTCCACGTGTCGTGCTTTGGCGGGACATATCACGCCGGGGCGCGATGCACGCCAGACCCGCGGGTCCGTCAGCCGCCGGCGACGATGCGTATGGCCCGCGGCGTCGCCATCAGAAGCTGCTCATGGGTGGCGGGATGATCCGGGCGGATGAACCCGTAGGTGGGGTAGTCGGTGATGCCCATCGCGCCGGACGGAGGCCACCAGACGCGCACCATGCTCCAGTCGTTATACGGGGAGACGTCGATCACGGGCTGGTCCTCGGTCACCCGGTGCCGCACCCAGTTGGCCTGGGTGACAAGGATTTCCCGGCGGGAGACCACACGGGAGACCACGGCCACGTGCCCGTCCGCCAGCCGGGACGAACGGCGGAACACCAGCAGGCTGCCCTCGGACGGGGTGTGGCCACGGGCATAGAGGCCGTCGGCCTGTCCCCACCAGTCGGCGGCATCGCCGGCGAGTTGCACACCGGTCAGGGCGCGGGCGAAGGGTGCGCACTCGCTCCGCACGGCCCCGCCGACATACGCGCCGGACGGTCCGCCGGAAGCGCAGGCAGAGATCGCCAGGAGGGGCAGCAGGAGGACCAGCCGAGACGGATGCATCGCGGCACGCCAGAACAGGGGTTACGGCGCCACTATCACCCGGCACATTCGATTGCTGCAACAACTCATTGGCCGAGCGGGGAAATGGTAAAGGTCACGCTCGATCGAATGGTGCGGACCGCATCATGCCAGCCCGTGTCGCGTTTGGCCGTTCGGTGGTGGGGACAGGGCCATGGCCGGTCGCGAGTTAACGGCGCTACTCCTTACCGGAACGGCGCTACTCCACCGGTCGCGACGTAACGGCGCTACTCCATGGGCCTGGCGTCGAATAACCGAGTCCGCAAAGCCACCGCGCAAACACTGCCGGCGTGGCGGGGTGCAGGCCCGCGGTCCACGGCTTTGTCGTGCGGGCCCCATCCTTTCGCATGCTACGCGGGAGGTTTCTCGCGGATCATGTGCCTTCGGCAGGACCAAGCCGTGGATGGCGGGCCTTCGCCCGCCACGACGCTGTACGTTGCGTCCGTGGCAGCCACTTGCCACCGACGGGACGGGATTGGATCGCTCCCCCGGTCAGGGCCAACCGTGCCACGACCGGACGGGTTATGACGGGATTGGACCGGCTATGACACGATCCGACGGGCTATGACACGATCGGACCGGACCAACGGCGCGCAATTCAGCGTCAAGAATGAAGACCGGCCTTACCGGATGCGCGCCCCCCCAGATGGGCGCCGGTCAGACCTTCTCCACCTGGTTGTATTCCAACTCCACCGGCGTGGAGCGGCCGAAGATGGAGACCGAGACCTTCACGCGACCCTTTTCCTCGTCCACCTCCTCCACCGTGCCGTTGAAGCTGGTGAAGGGACCGTCGGCGACACGCACCTGCTCGCCCACCTCGAACAGCACGGAAGGACGCGGGTGCTCCACCCCCTCCTGCGTCTGCTTCATGATGCGGTCGGCCTCGGCATCGCTGATCGGCGTCGGCTTGGTGCGGCTGCCCAGGAAGCCGGTGACCTTCGGGGTGTTCTTCACCAGGTGCCAGGCGTCATCCGTCAGGTCCATCTTCACCAGCACGTAGCCGGGGAAGAACTTGTGTTCGGCGTTGACCTTCTGCCCCCGCCGCACCTCCACGACGTTCTCGGACGGAACCAGAACTTCGTCCACCTGGTCGGCGAGTCCCTTCTGGGCCGCCTGCTCCTTGATCTGCTGCGCGATCTTCTTCTCGAAACCCGAATAGACGTGCACCACGTACCAGCGCTTGGCCATATCCTATGCTTGCTCCTCAGCCGGCCACGCCGAACAGGGCGCGGATGCCGATGCCGATCACCTGATCCACCACGAAGAAGAACATAGCGGCGATCGCCACCATGAGGAACACCAGCCCGGTGGTGATCATCGTCTCCTTGCGGGACGGCCAGGTTACCCTCGCCACTTCAGCCCGCACCTCGCGTACGAATTTCGCCGGATCAACCGCCACGCTGGGGAAACTCCTGAAACAAACTGCGGGACACCGCCGCAAACGGCTGCGCGAACTGGCAGGGGTGGAGGGTCTCGAACCCCCAGCCTCCGGTTTTGGAGACCGGCGCTCTAGCCAATTGAGCTACACCCCTGCACGCGAGGCAGCCGGGACCGCGCGCCGGTCACCGCTTGCGCAGGCGGGGTAAAAAGGCCGTGGCGAGGCTTCTGTCAAGGGCAGTGCGGTGAAATGCAGGCAATGGGGTGAGGCTCGCGTCGGCAAAGACGACATTGCGGCCCACGCTCCCGCCCGGTTGCCCGGCCAGACCGGCGGCCTGGAGCGGGTGACGGGAATCGAACCCGCATAGCCAGCTTGGAAGGCTGGAGCTCTACCATTGAGCTACACCCGCGCAGGCGGAAGGTTTACCGGCCGCCGCGGGCGGCTGCAATCCGCGATGCGCCCGGCGCGTCAGCCACCGGCGGGGATCAGGCCTTCCAGCGCCTCGGCCACCGAGGGGAAGCTGGAGGCGCGTCCCATCATCGGCTGCACCACGATCCCACGGACGCCCCGCCACATCATCCAGCGGCGGAAGGCGCTGTCCGGCGGATAGAAGGCAAGCACCTCCTCATACTCGTCGCCTTCGGCGCAGTAGTCGAGTTCGACCACCATGCGCAGGTTGTGAAAGGCCGACCAGCCTTGTGCCATTACCAGATCGGCAAGCTCGAACGCGAGACCTGCTGGCTGCGACAGCAGGAATTTCTGGGCGGGCATCCGCAACCTCGCTTTTGCTCTTGGGGCATTTCCGCAGGCCTGCGGTTCTCACAGGCCCGTGATCTATATCCTCACGACCGCGTGATTGCAAGTCATTGTTGTTTGGATTTCATGTCATTGCGGAGCTCATTTGCGATCTCGTTGCGATCCGGAACATCGTAACGACATGCCATGTCTCTGGAGAACTTCGAGGATTTGCGACGGCAATTGCAGCAGATAAACGATCGCCGGTCCGCCGCGTCACGACGGGACCGCCCGGTGGAAACCGGATTGACGGGCGCCACCGGTGATGCGGCCCGCACCGGCTTGTGTTGTGATTTGCGTCGTTCTCAAGCACCTGTTACTTGCTATCCGAAACCACGATCACCCGGACAACCCCGATGCATCTTCGTCTGGCTGCCTGCCGTACCGAGGCGATTGAGAGCGAACAGGCGCTGTTGCGGGGCGAGAGCGACAAGCTGAACGCCGCCACCGCCCTGGTTTTCGCGGGTATGCTGGCCAGCGGTCTATGGAGTGCGATCGGTCTGCTGGCCTGGTTCACCATCGCCTGACGAGACCGGCTCCATCCATTCGCACCGGCCGTTCACACCGGCCCGCTACAGCGGCACACCGGCCAGGGTGCGGCTGGTGCGGATCGTCTGCAGAGTCTGCACCCGCGCCACGGTCGGGGAGCCGGTCAGCCGCTGGGTCAACTGGTTCTCGTGCGCCGTGTCACGCGCCACGAGCCGCAACAGGAAGTCACCGCCGCCACGGATCATGTGGCACTCGCGCACTTCCGGCCAGTCGGCGACCAGTTCCTCGAACCCCGAAAGCACGCTTTCCTTCTGGCTATCCAGCCCGACGATCGCGAAAAACGTGATCTCCCAGCCGAGCTTCTGGGGGTCGGTGTCGGCGTGGTAGCCGCGGATGACGCCGGCTTCCTCCAGCCGGCGGACACGGCGCAGGCAGGGCGGGGCCGAGACGCCGGACCGGCGGGCCAGCTCGACATTGGTGATCCGGCCGTCTTCCTGGAGTTCGGCCAGGATACGGCGGTCGATCGCGTCCAGTTCGGGCGTTTCGGCTTGGTTCGATTTCATCCAGGAGTGACCGCGGGAGGCGTTCGGAGCCGCACGATAGCGCGCAACAATATTACACGCAGCCCCGTCGGCCAATCCGGATTCAGTGCAGCTCGATCACCACCGGGACATGATCGGAGGGCTGCGGCTGTGCCCGTTCCTCCCGGTCCGGTGCCGCGGCCACCAGCCGTTCGGCGAGCGTGGGCGACAGCAGCGCGTGATCGATGCGCAGCCCCAGGTCGCGTTGCCAGGCGCCGGCCTGGTAGTCCCAGAAGGTGTACACCGCCCCGTGCGGATGGATCGCCCGCACCGCGTCGGTGAGGCCCAGCCAGAGCAGGCGGCGGAAGCGCGCTCGGCTTTCCGGGCGGACCAGGGCGTCGGTGGCGGACAGGGCACCCGGGGCGAAGTCGTCGTCGGTGGGGCAGACGTTGAAATCGCCGGTGATCACCGTGGGCGTATCGGCATCCAGCAGCGCGGTGGCGCGCTCCGCCAGCCGGTCCATCCAGGCGAGCTTGTAGGCGAAGCCGTCCTCGCCGCGGGAATTGCCGTTCGGCAGGTAAAGCCCGGCGATGGTGATGCCGTCGGCCTCGACCTCCAGGTAGCGCGCCTGCGCATCGCCATCCGGCAGGCCCGGCAGCGACCGGTGGGTCACCATGAACGGGATGCGGGACAGGATCGCCACGCCGTTATAGGCCTTCTGCCCCACCGCCTCGGCCTGGTAGCCGGCGGCCTGGAAGGTGAGCGCCGGGAAGGCGGTTGCCTCGCACTTGATCTCCTGTAGCACCAGCAGGTCGGGCTGGCAGGCCTGCAGCCAGCGCAGCACGTGCTGCTCCCGCTGGCGGATGGAATTTACGTTCCAGGTGGCGATCTTCATGGGCGCAAGCCTGCAAGGGGCGCGGCTTGTGGGCAAGCCTGTGGCCGCGCAAAGTGGTACCCACAAAGCAACGGAAGGGCGGAGGCCATGGCAATCGAATTCTATACCTGGAACACCCCGAACGGGCGGAAAATCAGTGCTGCGCTGGAGGAGATGGGGCTCCCCTACAACGTCCACCCGGTGAACATCAGCAAGGGCGAGCAGTTCAACGCGGACTTCCTGAAGATCAGCCCGAACAACAAGATCCCCGCCATCGTCGATCCCGACGGGCCCGGGGGGAAGCCGATCAGCGTGTTCGAGTCCGGCGCTATCCTGATCTACCTGGGGCAGAAGACCGGCAAGTTCTATCCGACCGACCCGCGCGCACAGGTGCCGGTGCTGGAATGGCTGATGTGGCAGATGGGCGGCTTCGGTCCGATGCCCGGCCAGGTGCACCACTTCCTGCAGGTGGAGAACGAACAGGACCGCCGCTACGGGCTGGAGCGTTACTCGAAGGAAACGCGGCGGCTCTACGGCGTGCTGGACAAGCGGCTGGAAGGACGTGACTACGTGGCGGACACCTGCTCGATCGCCGACTTCGCCATCCTCGGCTGGGCCTGGCGGCATGAGCGGCACAAGGTGGACCTGGCGGAATTCCCCAACGTGCAACGCTGGTACAACGCGATGATGGCACGGCCCGGCACGAAGAGGGGCTTCGAAGTGGCGCTGAGCTAGCGCGCCCAGGCGTCACGCCCCTTGCGGGAGGAAAATGGGGAAAGGCGACGCACGCCGTTGTTGCGGCGTGGATCGCCCTCCCCCTATCCTGCAGGGAAGAGTACGCAATTGCGCGGTGCCGCGCTGAACTGAACGACAAATACGTCTCGGGGGGAGACACACAATGACCACGCATCTGAGCCGCCGGCATGTGCTGGCGACCTCGGCGCTGGCTGCACCTGCCCTGCTGGGCACCCGCGCCCGCGCCGCCGGCACCATCCAGATGATCAGTCATCGCTACCCGGCGCTGGAATACTACGCCGCGAAAATGCGCAGCGCGGTGCCCGGCACCACGGTGAACACGCAACTGATGCCGTTCGACAAGGCGCTGGAACTGGAGACGATCGCGTTCTCCTCCAAGGCCGCCACGATCGACATCGCCTATGCCAACGACTCCACCTTCCTGACCTTCGCCAAGAATGGCTGGCTGCGTCCGCTGGACGACCTCTGGGAAAAGCACAAGGACGAGTTCAAGCTTGGCGACTTTCCCGAGTCCGTGCTGAAGACCTATCGCTACAACGGCCATCTCTACCTGATGCCGTTCACGCTGAACGCGATGCTGTTCTTCTACAGGAAGGACCTGTTCGACAAGGCCCACCAGCAGCCGCCGAAGACCATGCTGCAGTACCGCGACCTGGCGAAGTCGTTCAACTCGCCGCTGCGTGCCGGCACCGTCAGTTGCCTGAAGCCGGTCGATGCCGGGCTGAACGAGGCGCACTGGTATCTCAACACCATCGGTGACGGCTGGTTCGACAAGGACTGGCACCCGATCTTCAACGATGCCCGCGGCGTGCAGGCGATCGAACTGATGAAGGAGATCACCCGCTACGCGCAGCAGGGCTTCACCTCGGCCGCCAACGACGAATGCATGATCGCCTTCCAGCAGGACGTCGCGGCCATGGGCCTGCAATGGGCGACGCGCGCCAAGGCGATGGACGACCCGAAGAAGTCACGCGTGGTCGGCGAAATGGCCTTCGAGGGGCCGCCGCAGGGCCATGCCCGCGTCGCCTCGGACGGCTACGCCATCTCCGCGTTCAGCAAGCAGGATCCGGACACGCTGTTCCGCATCATGGCCACCGCCACCAGCCAGGCGAACATGCGCGGCGCCGCGTCACTGGCGCTGTCGCCGCGCCAGTCGGTGATGCAGGATCCCGTGCTGATCAAGCAGAACCGCTTCTATCCCGCCGCCCAGACGGCGGTGGCGACCGGACTGCCCCTGCCGGCGCTGCCGGAATTCTACTCGGTGGGCGACTTCATCACCCGCCGCCTGCTGCAGGCGATGACCGGCGACATGACGGTGAAGGCCGCCCTGGATGCCGCGGCGGGCGAGACGGAAAAGTTCCTGAAGGGGCACGGCTATTATCACTGACCGGCGGCGTCTCCGGCGCACCCGCCGTGCGCCGGAGACAAGTTGGTGGCTGTTCCTGCTGCCCAGCGCGATCGTGCTGGCCGCGGTGATGTTCTATCCCCTCGGCTACGCGATCTATCTCAGCCTGTTCCACTACGACCTGGGCAGCGGGGCGCACGACTTCATCGGCCTGGGCAACTACGCGGACCTGCTGGCCGAGGGGCGGTTCTGGGACTCGCTGAACCGCACGGTGATCATCGTGGTGTCGGCGGTCGGGCTGGAATTCACCCTGGGCCTGGCGATCGCCTACGGGCTGTACCGCCTGACCTTCGGCGTGCGCACGCTGAACCTGCTGCTGTTCCTGCCCAACATCGTCACGCCGGTGGTGGCGGCCCTGTTCCTGCGCTGGATCTTCATGGGGCGATGGGGGCTGATCGCCGGCACGCTGATCGGCTGGGGCATCTTCCCGCCGGATTTCCTGGGCAATCCGGCCTGGGCCCGGGTCACGGTGATCCTGGCCGATGCCTGGCAGTTCACGCCATTCATGATCCTGGTGCTGTACGCCGGGCTGAACACGGTGGACCAGAGCCAGATCGAGGCGGCGCAAATCGACGGCGCCGGCGTCTGGACGGTGCTGTACCACGTCATGCTGCCTGCCATCCGGCCGCTGATCGTGTTCGTGCTGGCGATCCGCATGATGGACGCGTTCCGCTTCTTCGACACGATCTACGTGATGACCGGCGGCGGACCGGGCGGCGCGACGGAGACCATCACGCTTTACACCTATGCGCTCGCCTTCCGCCTGTTGCAGGTGGGCAAGGCGTGCGCGCTGGGCGTGCTGACGCTGCTGCTGGTGGCGGCGCTGACCGCGCTGCTGATCCGCGTGATGTACCGCCGTGAACGGGGGGCGTTCTGATGCGCGCACGCTGGCGCACGCAAGTGCCGCTGTTCCTGCTGCTGGCCGGGATCACGGCGGTGAACCTGACGCCGATCATCTGGGGCCTGCTGACCTCACTGAAGCAGCCGGTGGACGCCTTCGCGGTGCCGCCGCACTGGCTGTTCACCCCGACGCTGACCTTCCACGAACAGGTCTGGTTCGAGAAGGGCTTCGGCGCCTTCCTGTACAACAGCGTGGTGATCTCCGCCTGCACGGTGCTGACCTCGGTCACCGTGGGCACGATGGCGGCCTACGGCCTGGCCCGGCTCAGCAGCCGCACCTCCCGCGGCCTGCTGTTCGGGCTGCTGGCGATGCGCATGTTCCCGCATATCCTGCTGGCCATCCCTTTCTTCGTGCTGGCCAAGACGCTGGGGCTGATCAACACCTACCCGGCGATGATCCTGGCCCTGGTGGCGATCAACCAGCCCTTCACCATCTGGCTGATGCGCAGCTTCTTCGTCGATGTGCCCCACGAACTGTATGAGGCCGCCTCGATCGACGGCTGCAACGCCTGGCAGGTTTTCGTGCGCGTGGCGCTGCCGGTGGTGCGGCCGGGCCTGTGGGTGACCGCGCTGTTCAGCCTGCTGCTGGCGTACAACGAGTTCCTGTTCGCCCTGGTGCTGACCGGGCCGGACACCAAGACGCTGCCGGTGGCCATCGCGGAGTATGGCGGGGAGGACATCAACTACTGGACGCTGTCCGCCGCCGCCGCGGTGGGGATCATGCTGCCGATCGTGATCTTCATGATGCTGCTGCAACGGCACCTGGTGCGGGGCCTGGCGTTCGGTGCCGTGAAGGGCTGAGCCGCCGGGGGGTCCGGTCCCGTTCGCCAGGGCGCATTCCCGGTTTGACGCTGGGCCGGCAATTCCGTAGAAGCAGCAGCGCAAACGCCGTGTCCGCTCCCCCCAGTACCCGGGGAGCCCCGGCGGAGGGGTGGCCGAGTGGCTGAAGGCGGCGGTTTGCTAAACCGTTAATGGGGGTCAACCCCATTCGTGAGTTCGAATCTCATCCCCTCCGCCAACCTCCCGGACGCCTCCGGGATTGAAACCGATCGCCTACACAACCTGGTGCCTGCCATCGACAGCGTAAGTCCGCGCTCCTGATAGATGTCGCGACGGGCGATTCGCGGCCAACCACGTATGGCGCGGGCGCGGCAATGTGGGCGAGGGGCAACGTGGATTGCCGGCCCGACCGGTCGGTTGGCGCGCACGGGCAGGGGATTTGCGTGTCGAAAGGCAGCGGAGAACTGGCTGCCAGTTCTGGAACGGATGTCACCGCGGGGGGCGGGCCTCACGCACTCCGGCGGCTTGACCGGTATGGGATGGCAGTCAGCCGGCCAGCCGGGCAGCGCCCTTCTGGCGTCGCGCAAACGCCAGGGCCCCGGCGCCGAAAGCCAGCACTGCGAACGGCGCCGGTTCAGGAACGTCGGCCGCCGGGACGCCGATCTGGTAGCTCTGATAGGCGTTCGTGGCAGAGTCCTCCAACCAGAAATACCCGTTGGCGTAGGTTTCGCTAAGATAGGCCAAGGTGCCCGTGGGTGCTCCGACCAGTGTTGCGCTGTCCACGGCGGCGCCGGTGATCGGGTCGTACGCGGTCAGGACGCCGCTGTCATAATTCAGCCAGTAGTTTCCGAACGCCGCGATGGCCCGGCCCTGCGGGTAGCTCGTATCGAAGGATTGCAGCGTCACCGTGCCGGTCAGGTTGCCGGCCAGGTCCCATTCCTGAACAACGCCGTTGTCGTTCCCGATGTAGCCGGTCCCGGCACCGTTCAGAACAACCACTTCCTGGGGATCCAGGGTGCCTGACAGCGTTACGTAGCTCTGGAAATTACCAAACGATGTCTGCTTATAGATGACGTTTGAGTTGTATCCGCGCACATAGACGTTGCCGGACGCATCAGTGAAGGCCGAGCGGAAATCGATTCCGGGTGTCGGCGCAGTGGGACCGCCCACCGTCGTGCCCGATGCCGAATATTCCTGTTCTGGAGAAGACGTGGTCCCCCCGCTGACAGCGTAGTAATGGCCACCGCTATAGGCCAGGCCCATAAGCGAATCGCTCGCTGTCGATGTCAGCGCCAATCCGCTTGCGCTATAGCTGCCGGCGTTGAACACCGGTCCCGCTTCCGCAGACATGGAACCTGCGCCGGTTACGAGGATGGTAATGGAAACAAGAATCGCTAGCCGGCGCATGGTCACCTGCCCTCTTGTTACGATCCACGGTGACGGCGCCGCGTTGCGCCGCGTGCGTGGTCGTCATGCGGTCCCGATGGTCAGCCGCAAGCGCGTTTGACAGCGACGCCGGCGCCAAGCCGGTTGTGTTGCCATGACATCACTTCTACTGCGGTCTTGGTTACGCAAGTACTTCCTCAGCTGCCGGACAATCCTCACGTCCACGCCCGGCCGGCGCAAGCGGTCATGGGCCAGTCACAGCGCTCCCCCGGCCGCGCTGCATGACGCTCCGGTCAAGTGCAAGGCGCGGGCGTGCCTACAGGATTGGTCTGGAGGGCGCGACCATGCCGTGCTCGTCGCGGGCGAGAACCTGGTTGCCGTCCTCGTCCGGTTCCAAGAACAATACGGACCGGGATCGTCCGCGGCAATTTGGGCCTTCATCGCGTCCCGGAACGATGCTATTCTGTCTCGACGTGATGCCGTATGGGAATTGCTGCCTTCCGGGGAATAGGCTGATGTCGTGTGTATATAAGCTCCATTCCATCCCGCTTTTGCTTCGTAAGAAGGAAGGCGCAAAGAGAAATCCCGCCCGACTCTCCACTCTGGCCGCCTGCACCCGGGTCGCCTGCACCCTGGCCGCCTGCACCCTGGCCGCATTCACTCTGGCCATCCCGGCAGAAGCGGCCGGCGGCCCGCCGCCCCTCGGGACCTATGCATGCGCGTCATATCGAACGTTTGTCGGGGTCGTCCAAAGTGCCATCGGAACGCTGCACCTCGTAACGCCATCCCGCTATCAGCTGGACGTTGGCAACATGGCGACCGGCACGAGCGTCCCCGCGCGCGGCACCTATGTCGTTGCGCTTACTCACGGCGGCAAGCACCCCCAAACGCCCAAACTGACGTTCACCGGGCCGGTGCTGGGCGGGCACTGGGCTTATGTCAATCGCAATAAGGATGGATCGGTTCACGCGATCGTATTTCCTGATGATGAAAGCGAGAAGCCGTTCGATCAGGGCGCTACCTTCTGCTACTATCAGAAGTAGCGTGTTCGCTGGGTGTCATCGTGCCGGCCTCCGGATAGGAACGATGAGGAAGCTACGATAGCACGAATCGTCCCGGGATTTCCGGCCACAACACCATCCGGACCGGGTGGCGTCTCCCGGCCCTTGCGGAGAAGCAACTGCTTCAAGCTGGATATTGGTTGGGGGCTATGGTGTGGTTCCACGCAGCGTGGAATTCATCGCATGTGAGATTGATCGCCTGTACTTCCTGATCGGTCACCTTCACTCCCTTGAGTCAGAGCTCCGCGTCGATCCCGCCTCCGACCTGGAGGCCGCTTTCAGTCGTTGTGGTGCCGATGCGCTGCACGATGCCCTGGTGGCTGACCAGCGGTCTCCTGCACCGCTCCATGGTGATTTGCGCAAGCAGGCGATGCCCCGTCCCCGGATCAGGTCCGGGGACAAGCCCGGCTCCATTTGCTGGTTCCCGGCGGAGGCGAATGCCTGGCTTTGGTAATCCCTGTCCGACCGGGCAGCCAGCGTGGCCCGAATTGCGTTTGCGACACGGTTCGCCGGAGGCTGCAGGCTCAATGTTCTTGTTATGTTCGTAGCAGTCGGCTACGCTCCGGCCATGCCGGACACACCAGACCTACGCCCAGCCACGCCGCAGGAAATCACCGAGAGCCTGGCTTTCGCGCTCCGCTACGACGGCCGGAAGCGGGTGCATCACGCCGACAGCTTGATGGCCCGGATCGCGGCCGAGCGGTTGGTGCAGCATCTCGAGCAATGCGGTTTCGTGGTTATGAAGCGGCCCTCGGCACCACCGCACTCGGCGCCGGAGTCCAGCCGCTGATGTTGCAGTGGCGACAGAGGCCACAAGGTGCGGCCCCGACTGCCTGGCAGCGGGGCTGCAGGTCGGGTGTCATGCCCGCTGACGTCGCGTCTGGACCTCTGGGCAGCCACGCACCGTCGTGGCCGGCAGAGGCAACGGTAATCCAATCCCGCTTCGGACATGGTCAGCACCAGCCGCCGGCGCACCGTGTCTCGGCATGCTCGGCGGCCTCGCGGTCGCGGCTTTGCGTCCGGCAGCCACCAGACCCCGCGGGATAGCCAGGCCACGCCGGCGATGACTGTGAGCCGCCGACCGAGTATCAGACACCACGCGGGCTGGTACCGTGCGCGGCCATATCAGAACGGCCGGTCGCCGCAGATCTGGGTGCGGTGCATCACCCGCCGGTAACTGTCGTCGAACGCGTCACGCCGGTGCAGCGTGCAGCGGTTGTCCCACACCACCACGTCGCCGGCGCGCCATTGCTGCGTCCAGCAGAAGGCCGGCTGTGTCGCGTGCGCCCACAGTTGGTCGAGCAGGGCTTCGCTTTCCGCCACCGGCAGCCCGACCAGGTAGGCGTTGCGCCGCCGCCCCAGGAACAGGCACTTGCGCTGCGTCGCCGGATGCGTGCGCACCACCGGATGCCGAGCGCCGACGGCTTGCGAGGGGTCGGTGATTTCGGTGAAGCCGCGGCGCAGTTCGCCGGTACTGTTGCGCGACGCGTCATGGATGCAGACGAGACCTTCAAGACGTTGCTTTGTGGCGTCGTCCAGCGAGTCATACGCGGCATACATATCGGCAAACCAGGTGTCGCCGCCCGAGGGCGGCACTTCCATGCCGTACAGCACGCTCGCCATCGGCGGAATGTCGTTGTACGACATGTCGGTGTGCCAGTGCGCCTCATAGTTCGCGAGGCCGCCAATCGGCTTTCCCTCGACCTTCACGTTGGAGATGATGTTGACCCACGCGCGCGCCTCCGGTGCGACCGCGACGCGCGGATCGTCATTGCCCAGCACGCCGGCAGCCCGGATCGGCACGCGGTCGAGCGGGCCGAAGCGACGGCTGAACGCCATCAGTGCCGCATCCGTCAGGTGCTGCCCGCGAAAGCGCAGCACAAGCCGATCAAGCCAGGCACGTTCGATGGCCGCGAACGTCGCGTCGTCGAGTTCTGCCAGGTCCACGCCCTCGACATCGACGCCGATGGTTGGCCCAAGCGGGCGGACCTCGATGGTGGTTGTGTCGGACATGGAACCTCCCCGCCATTCTGCGCTGCTTGGGGAAGCTTCCTGCCGCCGCGTCGCAGGCGCAAGGGCAACCCTGCGGCGGACCCGTGCGTCATGCGCGCGAGGCAGGCCGCTCCCCGTGCAGCGTCGTGGCGGGCGCAGGTCCTATGCACTGGACCGGCGCAGGCAGGCGCCGCTCTTCCAGGTCGTGGCCGGGTCAAGCCAGGTCGAGCCCGGCCACGACATCAAAAGCGGAACCCAGCGTGCCCTCTTGTGCGCACGAGGGGCCTTCGCGCGCCACACCGTCAGTCGCTCGGTCAGCGGGATCGATCCGTCGGCGTCGGCAGCCTCTAGTCGGCGGTCTCCTGCACTCGCAGGTCGTTATTGACCCGGTGATCCCCCGCCACCCAGCGCGCCAGCTCCGCATGCGCGTCGGCGCGGCGGATCGCGTCGATCTTCCCGGCGTCCGGCGGATCGACGGTGAACTCCACGATCAGCCCGTCCGGTGACGTGCAGTACATCGACTTGCAGTAGCCGTGGTCGGTTTCCCGCACCGCCTCGCCCGCCGCCTTCAGCCGGCCCACCAGCTCGTCATACGCGGTGTCGTCCACCTTGAAAGCCACGTGGTCGAAGTTGCGGATTTCCGCCGGCTTCTCGGCCTGCGTCTTGCGATATACCTCATCGTCGGCGAACGAGAAGAACGCCAGCGCGCCGCCGTCCCCCAGGCCGTAGAACGTGTGGCAGAACGCCACGTCGCGGCCGACCCAGGCGTTGAAGTGCTGCTCGCACCAGGTGGCGACCAGGGGGATGCCAAGCAGGTCCTCGAAGAACTGGCGGTTCTTCTCCTGGTCGCGCACGACATAGGCGTGGTGATGCAGGCGCTCGGGCGGGCGCGACAGCAACTGGGCCATGAACCCCTCCTCCTGATTATGCGCGATTGGCGCGAAGCTTGCCCTTCCCACCGGCTGACCGCAAGCTGGCCGTGCGGAGGAGAGGTGCAAGGATGCGGATCGAGATCATCTGCACGGGGGACGAGGTCCTGACCGGCAAGATCGTCAACACGAATTTCAGCTACATGACCCAGAAGCTGGAGGATGTCGGCCTGACGGTGATCTGGGGCACCACGGTGGGCGACGACCGGGACAGCCTGACGCGCGCGTTCCAGCTCGCCGGCGAACGCGCCGACGCGGTGATCGTCAACGGCGGCCTTGGCCCCACGGTGGACGACCTGTCGCAGGAGATCGCCGCGAAGGTGGCCGGGGTGGACCTGGAACTGCACGAGGAATGGCTGGTGAAGATGGAGGAGTTCTTCACCCGCCGGTCCCGCACCATGCCGCCGAACAACCGCAAGCAGGCGATGCTGCCGCAGGGCGCCGAGATGCTGGACAACCCGATCGGCACCGCCTGCGGCTTCGCCATGGACATCGGCAAGGCGCGCTTCTTCTTCACCCCCGGCGTGCCGCGCGAACTGCGCCGCATGTTGGAGGAGCAGATCATTCCCCGCCTGCTGGCCCGCAGCGGCGAACCCACCACCATCACCCTGAAGCGCTTCCACAGCTACGGCCTTGGTGAATCCCACGTGGACCAGTTGCTGGCCGGCATCGAGCAGATGGTTCCCGACGGCAGCGTCAAGCTGGGTTTCCGGGCGCATTACCCGCAGATCGAAACCAAGCTGACCGTGCGCGGCACCGACCCCACCGACATCGCCCGGAAGCTCGGCCCCGTGCAGGACGAAATCCGCAAGCGCCTGGGCAACTTCATCCTGGCCGAGGACAACCAGACGCTGGAAGGCACGGTGCTGGCCGCGCTGCTGCAGCGCGAGGGATCGCTGGCGCTGGTCGAGAGCTTTACCGGTGGCCAGATCGCCGTCCGCCTGGCACCGCTGCCCGGCGCCGAACGGATGTTCCGCCGCGGCATCGTGGTGCGCGAACTCACCGAACTGCACGGCGCGCTGGGCCTGTCCGGCGTGTCGCTGGCCGGGCCGATGACGCAGGAAACCACGGAAGCGGTGGCACGTGCCGCGCGCGAACAGGCCGGCGCCAGCCACGCGCTGGTGGTGCTGATCGAACTGGACGACGGCGCCGACCGGATCGACCTGGGCGGCACGATCTGGATCGGCATCGCCACGCAGGACCAGGTGGCATTCCGCCGCTCACGCATCCTGGGCGGGCGCGAATGGATCCGCCTGGGCGCGGCCGAGCTGGGCCTGGATTGCCTGCGCCGTTTCCTGCATGACCTGCCGGTGGTCGAGCGAATCGATTTCGAACGCACCTGAACCGGACGGAGGATGTCGGATGATGAACTGGCTTGAGGTAAACGGCACCAGCTTGCGCTGCGAGTTGTCCGGCGAGGGCGCGACGACGCTGGTCCTGGTGCATGAGATGGGCGGCGCGCTGGATAGCTGGGACCAGGTGCTGCCTGCGCTCAACAACACGCGGCGTGTGCTGCGCTACGACATGCGCGGCGCGGGCCTGTCGGAAAAGGTCCGCGGTGCGGTCACCTGGGACCAGATGGCCGGCGACGTGATGGGCCTGCTGGACGCACTGCAGATCACGGGCAAGGTGGCTCTGGCAGGCATCGCGGTGGGCGCCGGCATCGCCGCGCATTTTGCCGCCAAATTCCCGGACCGCACCGGTGCCCTGGTGCTGCACGGGCCTGCGATGGGCATGAGCGGCGACCGGCGCCAGGCCATGCTGGACCGCGCCGCCGCGGTGGAGGCCAACGGCATGCGCAGCGTGGCGGAGGCCAGCCTGGCCGCGTCCTATCCGCCGGTGGTGCGGCACAGCGCCGAGGATTTCCGCCGTTTCCGTGCCCGCTGGCTGTGCAACGACCCGTCCAGCTTCGCGGCGATCAACCGCATGCTGGCGAACGAGGATATCGAGGGCGACCTGGCGCGCATCCAGTGCCCGACACTGGTGACGGCGGGCACGCATGACGGGCTGCGGCCGCCGTCGGTGATCGAACCGATGGCGCGGCAGATTCCCGGCGCGCAGTTCCTGGAGCTGAATTCAGGACACTTCGCGTCGATGCAGACACCCGGGCTGGTGTCGCAAGCGATCCACCATTTCCTGCATTCGCTCGGCTACTGAGGCGCCACACCCGCCCCCCTCCTCTCCTTGCGGGAGAGGGGGGTTCTGTGCCGGCCCTGGCGGTCAGGCAGTTGCAGCAACCGGCATCGGGCGGTCGGCAGGCCCTCGGGGTCCAGCCGGTAGCCGCCGCCCTCGGTGACCAGCAAGCGGGCATTGGCCGGATCCGGCTCGATCTTCTGCCGCAGCCGGTAGATGTGCGTCTCCAGCGTGTGGGTGGTGACCGCGGCGTTGTAACCCCACACCTCGTTCAGCAGCACCTGCCGCTGCACCGCCCGGCTGCCGGCGCGGTAGAGGAATTTCAGGATCGCCGCCTCCTTCTCGGTCAGGCGGATCCGCCGGTTCTTCGCCGGGTCCTGCAGCAGCTTGGCCGAGGGCCGGAACGTATAGGGGCCGATGCTGAAGACCGCATCCTCGCTGTTCTCGAAGATGCGCAACTGCGCCCGCAAACGGGCCAGCAGCTCGTTCAGGCGGAATGGCTTGGCGATGTAGTCGTTGGCGCCGGAATCCAGCCCGCGTACCACGTCCGTCTCGGCGTCCGACCCGGTGAGCATGATGATCGGCATCTTCTGCCCCTGCCGGCGCAGCTTCACACAGAAGTCGCGTCCGTCGCCGTCGGGCAGGCCCACGTCCAGAATAACCGCATCGAACCGTGCGTCCTTGGCCAGCAGCCGTTCCTCCGCCTCTGCAACCGAGCCCGCCTCGGCAGCCGTGAACTCGCCGTCCACCGCAAGCTGCTCTGCCAGGGTCTCGCGCAGGGCAAGGTCGTCATCCACGATCAGAATTGGTCGTTCAGCCGACATCTCTGGTTCCCTTTGCAAACGATCCCACGCGGAACGGATTCCACGCGGCGAGAGGTTCCACGCACCACCATCATAGCGTCAAAGGTGCGCGTTTCCGAAATGGATGCCTCACGAACGCTCCCGGTGCCGCATCACATTCCGTCGCAGTGGGCCAATCCTCACAAGCTCGTGACCCTGACCGCGACATTCAGGCCGCCCTGCCATATAGTGTGAGGAACGTAGCGGTTCAGCGGAGCCGAACGGCTCCAGGAAGCATCCGAGGTAAGGCTTACTGTGAATCTTGACCAAAATGAGCCGGTTCCGACGTCCCTCAATGTGGCGTGACCGGTGGCAGCTCCGATGACCCTGTTTCCAGCCAAGAGCGATTCCGCGCCTGTTTCCGGCGGTCCGGCGGCCGATTTACCGGCCGATCCGGTGCGCCGGCTGCGGCGCATCCACCGTGCGGCGTCGGACCTCCGACGCGGCGTGCCGGTGCTGCTGGGCGGCGATGCGCCGCTGGTTGTGATCGCGGCCGAGACCGCCGGGCCGGACGGGCTGGCGGATTTGGCGGCGTGGGCGGCCGATTCGCCGGTGATGCTGCTGGCGCCGACCCGGGGGGCCGCCGTGCTGCGCCGCCCCGTGGAGCAGGCCGCCGCCGCCGTCGCGCTGCGGCTGCCGGCCACATACCGCGTGCCGGAGGTGCTGCGGCCACTGGCCGACCCGATGCTCGCGGCGCCGGCTCTGGAGCCGCTGGAGTCCACGTCCCTGCCACCCGCAGCCGAGGCGGCGCTGGCGCTGGCCAAGCTGGCACGGGTGCTGCCCGCGGTGCTCGCGGCACCGGTCGGCACCGGGTCGGATGAGCTTCCGTCGCTGCTGGACGTGGACGCCGCCGAGGTGCTCGCCTATCCCGCCGTCGCCGCTGCCGGTTTGCGCCAGGTTGCCGGCGCGCGCGTCCCGCTGGAGGCCGCCCCCGATGCCCGGGTGGTGGCCTTCCGCACCGAAAGCGCCGGCACCGAGCATCTGGCGATCATCGTCGGCGAACCGGAGACAGCCACCGCGCCGCTGGTGCGGCTGCATTCGGAATGCTTCACCGGCGACCTGCTGGGCAGCCTGCGTTGCGACTGCGGCCAGCAGTTGCGCGGCGCCATCGCCCGCATGGCGGAGGAAGGCGCCGGGGTGCTGCTGTACCTGGCGCAGGAGGGGCGCGGCATCGGCCTGGTCAACAAGCTCCGTGCCTATGCCCTGCAGGACCGGGGCCTGGATACGCTGGATGCCAACCGCGCGCTGGGCTGGGGCGCGGATGAGCGCAACTTCCTGGTGGCCGCGACCATGCTGGACGCGCTGGGCCTGAAGCACATCCGGCTGCTGACCAACAACCCGGACAAGGTGGCGGCGCTGGCCGCCTGCGGCGTGGAGATCGTCGGACGGGAGGCGCACACTTTCGCGCCGAACGGCGTCAACGACGAATATCTCGCCACCAAGGCGGCACGCTTCGGCCACCTGCTGGACTGAGCCGATGCAGGCCCAGGTCTTCCCCGACGGCCGGCTGCTCCTGCGCGGCGGCATCTTCCGCGCGGCACTTGGCCGCGGCGGCGTGCGGACGGACAAGCAGGAAGGCGACGGTGCAACGCCGGCCGGCCTGCTGCCGCTGCGCCGCGTGCTGTACCGTGCGGACCGGCTGCCGGCTCCCGACTGTGCGGTGCCGGTGGAGCCGATCGCGGAGACGGATGGCTGGTGCGACGACGTCGTGGCGCGCGACTACAATCGTATGATACGCCTTCCGCATGAGGCCCGGCACGAAGAGCTCTGGCGAACCGACGGGCTGTACGACCTGATCGGGATACTGGGCTGGAACGACGCCCCCGTGGTGCGCGGCCGCGGATCGGCGATTTTCCTGCACGTCGCTCGGCCGGACCACGCGCCGACCGAGGGTTGTATCGCCCTGAGCCTGCCGGACCTGCGCCGCGTGCTGGCGATGGGCGTAACCGCGTTGGAGGTTCGCGCAGCTTAGCCGGGATCCCGGTTCAAGCGTTCCATCCCGTGGCGGGCTCGTGCCGGGCGAAGGTCCATATGCGTGACGGTTGGCATGCCGGTCTCGTTGCATCCGGTCATGGCCGGGCCTGACCATCTACCCCGCTACGATCGGGCCGGCGTGGACGGGAACACGCCTGGACAGCGACAGACGGATGCCCGGACCAGGCGCGCGCCCCTGACCCGGAAAACCGCCGTTGGACGCGCTGATTCAGCACCTGTGGGGCGCCCCGCAGCCTCGAACCATCCATTGGACGTACTACGGCCGGACCAGGCGCACGCCGAAGTCAATCCGCTTGCGATTGACCGCGCGCCCGCCATTCTGCACGTTCCGCCGTCCCGTTTTGGTCCACAGGCGGAGCGAGATCGCATGCACGCACGAGGCGTCGCAGGTTTTCCGTCACGGCTCGTTCAGGAGCCGGACACCACGCATGGTCGCGTGCTCACCCGCCGCGGCGCCCTGCTGCTGCCGTTGCTGCTGGCGGCCTGCGGCGGCAACGAGCCGCAATACTTCCCGCCGCTGCGCTACGATTACCTTCCCCCGATCCGGCTGAACGTCGCCAGCATCGAGATCGAGCAGCATTTCGTCCCGTCCGGCGTGGCGCCCGACGTGACGCAATTCGATCCGGTGCACCCGGCGGACGCGCTGCGTACCATGGCGCAGGACCGGCTGAAGGCGTTCGGCTCGGTCGGGCATGCGGCGTTCATCATCCAGGACGCGTCGCTGGTCCGCCATGGCGACACGATCAACGGGACGATGGATGTGGTGTTGAACGTGTACCCGAGCACGACCGGACCGCGTGCCGGCTTCGCCGAGGCACGTGTCATGCGCCAGCACACAGGTCATATCGACGACCTGCGCGCCACGCTGTACGACATGACCAAAGAAATGATGAAGGCGATGAATGTCGAATTCGAGTATCAGATCCGCAATCGCCTGCATGACTGGCTGGTGAGCGACAAGGCGACCCTGCCGCCGGTGCAGCAGCAGCCGCTGAACGCCTCCGGCCAGCCGGCCGCGGACTCGTCGGGTCAGCCCGCCGGCGCGCCGGCGCTGCCGCCGCCCAGTGGCGTTCCGCCGATGCCCACCCCGATGCCACCCACCGGCAGCATCAGGCCCCGACCCAACACCCAGTGACTCAGTCGCCGGTAATGCTGGTCCCGCGGTTGCCGATCATCGCCAGCAGTTCGCGCCTTGTGCTGGGGTCGTCGCGGAACGCGCCGAGCATGCGGGAGGTGACCATGGTGACGCCGGGCTTGTGCACACCGCGTGTGGTCATGCACTGGTGCGCAGCCTCGATCACCACGGCGACGCCGCGCGGCTGCAGCACCTGCTGAATCGTGTTGGCGATCTGCGCCGTCATCTTCTCCTGGATCTGGAAGCGCCTGGCGTAGGCTTCCACCACACGCGCCAGCTTGCTGATGCCGACGACGCGGCGGTACGGCAGATAGGCGACATGCGCACGGCCGATGATCGGCACCATGTGGTGCTCGCAATGGCTTTCCAGCCGGATGTCGCGCAGCAGAACGATTTCGTCGTAGCCGTCGGTTTCCTCGAAGGTGCGTTCCAGCAACCCGACCGGATCAACGGCATAGCCGGCGAAGAACTCCTCATAGGACCGCACGACGCGGGCGGGCGTATCGACCAGTCCCTCACGCGTGGGGTCGTCGCCGGCCCAGCGCAGCAGGGTGCGCACCGCATCCTCGGCTTCGGCGCGTGTCGGACGCTGTTGGGTCGTTACCTGTTCGGCCGCACGATCGGCGGGCGACGAAACGATATTCACGGCGTACGTTCCTCCGGGGCCTGTTTGTCGCAGCGGCGGTGGCACCGCCGTCGCGGATATGGGACCGCGCCGGGAGGTCACAACCCCGCGTGCCGTCTAGTGGACCCTACCGCCCTGATGCGGGCTGTCCAGGCTGAACGCGGGAATTGCCACATCGAAATTTTCACCGGAGGACGGAACGACCATGTGATAGGCGCCGACCATGAAGCCGGACGGTGTCTCCAGCGGGGTGCCGGAGGTGTATTCGAAGCTTTCGCCTGGCTCCAGCAGCGGCTGCTCCCCGACAACGCCTGGCCCGTGCACGTGCTGGGTGCGCCCGCGCGCGTCGGTGATCTGCCAGGTACGCCGTAGCAGTTGCACCGCCTGCCGGCCGTGGTTCTCGATCTTCACCCGATAGGCCCAGAAGTAGTGGTTTTCATCCGGCTGCGACTGGTCGTCCAGGTAGAACGAGCGTACCGTGATGCGAATGTCGCGTGTGGTCTTCGAGTAATCTTCCGTCATGCGCGGATTCTCGGTCAATCGCGGCCTGCTGTCCACCCGAGGCGGCGTGTGGTCGGCGGTTGTGCCGGTTCATACCGACCGGTGTGGTGTCTGACCCGCGCTGCCCCTGCGTGATTCTGGCTGACGCCGGCCCGCATGTCTAAATTCAGCGTGCACGCTGGATGCGGTCAGAACATCGGGCCGCGGTTGGCAGCGCCGCCGTCGATGGTGATGATGGTGCCGGTGGTGTAGGCGGACTTGTCGGACGCCAGGAACGCCACCATCCAGCCGATCTCCTCCGGCTTGCCCGCCCGGCCGAAGGGCAGCGGGGCGGTCAGTTCCTGCCAGCGGTTCGCGTCGCCCCAACGATCCTGCGCACGCTTCTTCATGATGGTCACCAGGCGTTCGGTGGCGATCGCGCCGGGGTTGATGCCGACCACACGCAGCTTGTCGTCGGACGCAGCGCCGCCGAGGGTCTTCGTGAATGCCATCAGCCCGGCATTGCCGGTGGACCCGGCGATGTAGCCGGCATCCATCCGCTCCCCCGCCATGCCCAGGATGTTGATGATCGTGCCGCGGCCCCGCTGCTTCATGGATGCGTAGAAACGACGGCACATGTTGATGTAGCCATAGACTTTCAGGTCCCAGGCCTCACGCCAGCGCGCCTCGTCGATCTCCTGCAGGTTGCCGCCGGGAATGGCGCCGGCATTGTTCACCAGGATGTCGATATCCGGATACTGCTGTGCCAGCCGATCGACATTGGCGCTGTCGGCAATGTCGTAGGCGTGGATTTCCGTGCGGACGTTGCAGCGCGCGGCAATGCGTTCCCGCGCGGCTTCCAGGTCGGCCTGCGTGCGGGAGACCAGGATGACGTTGACGCCTTCTTCCGCCAGCGCCTCGGCCGAGGCATAGCCGATGCCCTTGGATGCGCCGGTGATCAGCGCGGTCTTGCCGCGAAGCTGCAGGTCCATGTCCGGTCCCCTCGGTTATGGCAGCGCGATGCGATAGAAAGCGGCGGCGTTGTCGGCGAACAGCCGGCGCCGGTCGGCGTCCGGCAGGTCGGCAGTGGCCCGCTTGAAGCAGCAGTAGATCCAGTCCCAGCTCGCCTTCACCCCGTCCACCGGATAGTTGGAGGCGAACATGCAGCGCGCCACGCCGAAGATTGACAGCGCGTCGCGGATGATCGGGCCGTTCAGTTCCAGCGTCCAGGGCTGGCCCTGCACCGTCAGGCCGGAAATCTTGCACCAGACATTCGGACAGGCCGCCAGCGCCTGCATGCCGCGGCGCCACACCGCCAGCGCTTCGGGGGAACGGTCCAGCGGATAGCCGGTGTGGTTCAGAACGATGCGCAGGTTCGGGTGTTCGCGGCAGACCTCGGCGGCTTCTTCCAGGTGGTACCAGGGGACCCGCAGGTCCCAGGACAGATCATACTTGGTCAGCAGGCCGAGGCCGGCACGCCATTTCGGATCCTGCAGGCTGCGCTTCTGGCCACGCACGCTGCCGCGGGGGCCGTCGGCGATCACCGGCTTGGTGCGGATGCCGCGCACCAGCGGGAATTTGCAGTGGCCGGCCAGGATTTCCTCCGAGTTGGGCTCGTCGATCCAGGCGTGCGCGACGATGACGGCGGGCATGCCGTGTTCGGCGTTGATGCGGGTCAGCCACTCGGTTTCCGCGATCTGCCTGCTGCGGTCGCACTCGGCTTCCACGTGCACCGTGGCAATCACGTTGTGCAGGGCGGTGTCGCGGCGGTATTCCGGCGGCAGGTAGTCGCGACGCAGGCGGGAGTAGTCGCCCAGCCAGGCATGCTCTCCAGATTCCAGCCACGGATAGCGCAGGGCGCCGTGCAGGTCCCACAGATGGTGGTGGGCGTCGATGATCGGGATGTCGTCGTCAGCGGTCATGGTTCACACACGCTCCCTCGCCTTGCGGGCCGGGGAGCTTTGGCTCCTTTCGTCCATTCTTCAAACCGTCAGGTAGCGGCTGCGGATTTCCCCTTCCTCCTGGCGGAACTTCTCCGGCGTGGCGGCGTACACCACGCGGCCCTTCACCATGACGTGCAACTCGTCCGCCACCGCCTCGGCCAGCTTCATGTTCTGCTCCACCAGCAGAATGGTGACACCCTCCGCGCACAACCGCCGGATCACCTCCGCAAGTTCCCGCACCACCAAAGGTGCCAGTCCCTGGCTTGGCTCATCGAGCAGAAGCACCTTCGGGTCGCTGACCAGCGCCCGTGCGATCGCCAGCATCTGCTGCTCGCCGCCCGACAGATGCGCGCCCTTGTTGCGGGCCCGCTCGCGCAACGACGGAAACAACTCCAGCAGCCGCGGAATCGTCCACGACAAGGCCGGCCGGCGCTCGGCCACGCGGATGTTCTCCACCACCGTCAGGTCGGGAAAGATCAGCCGCCCCTCCGGCACATATGCGACACCGGCCCGCGCCACGCGATGCGGCTGCCAACCCGCGATATCCATCCCGTCCAGCAGCACCCGCCCGCCGCTCGGCGGCACCAGCCCCATGATCGTGCGCAGGGTCGTGCTCTTGCCGACGCCGTTGCGACCCAGCACCGCACAGATCTTGCCGTCCGGCACGTCCAGATCGACGCCCTGCAGCACGTGGCTGCGCCCGTAATGCGTGTTGAGCCCGGTGACCGTCAGCATCAGGCGAACCCCCCGAGATACGCGCTCTGCACATCCGGATCGGCGCGCACCGCGTCGGGCGGTCCATCGGCGATCACCGTGCCCCGGTGCAGCACGGTGATCTTCTGCGCCAGGCGGAACACCACCTCCATGTCATGCTCCACCAGCAGTACCGTCAGCGCACCGTCGGCCAGCAGGCCCATCAGCGTTTCCACCGCCTGCGCTGTTTCGTCCACCGACAGCCCCTGCGTCGGCTCATCCAGCAGCAGCACGCGCGGCTGCTGCGCCAGCGCCATCGCGACTTCCAGCAGGCGCTGGTCGCCATGCGACAGCAGACCGGCGGGACGC
Source organism: uncultured Alphaproteobacteria bacterium (assembly GCA_963721065.1). Classification (GTDB taxonomy): domain Bacteria; phylum Pseudomonadota; class Alphaproteobacteria; order Acetobacterales; family Acetobacteraceae; genus CAWBLP01. The sequence goes on along the minus strand of CAVRHO010000001.1, from coordinate 442,795 downwards.
ATCGCCACGTGGGTCAGCCCCAGCCGTTCCAGCGCGGCATCGCCATGCCGCGACGCGGCCGCGAACACCGACCCACCGCCCAGCGGACGCCAGCGCTGCGGATGCCGCGCCTGTGCGGCGAGGCGCACGTTGTCGCGTGCGCTCATTTCCGGGAACAGCGCAGTCAACTGGAAAGTGCGGGAAATGCCGCGCTGGCAGATCTCCGGCGGCGTCAGACCGGTCAGGCGTTCACCGGCGAAATGCACATCGCCCTCGGTGGGGGGCAGCACGCCGGTGATCAAATTGAACAGCGTGGATTTCCCGGCGCCGTTCGGGCCGATCACCGCGCGGACTTCTCCCGGCTCCACCTGCATGGTCACCGCGTTCACCGCCAGCAGCCCGCCGAAGCGGCGGGTTACGTTGGAAAGTTCGAGCAATGCCATCAGGGTGTCGTCGGGGGCGCTTGCGCGACCCTTCCGCCCCTGCCCTCTCCGCCAAGCGGCAGGGCGAGTTCCTGTTCGTCGTCACCGCTGCCGCTGAACCGGTTGGTGATGAGCCCCCAGAGCCCCTGCGGAATCCACAGCACGAACCCGACGAAGATCAGGCCGAAGAACAGCGCCCAGGAATTGGTGTAGATGCTGAGCTGCTGCTGCACCACCAGGAAGAAGATCGCGCCCAGGATCGGCCCCACCAGCGTACCGGCGCCGCCGATGATCACCATGATCAGCACCTGGCCGGACAGCAGCCAGAACAGCAGCTCGGTGTTGGTGAAACCGGCGAATGGCGCATACAGCGCGCCGGCAAGCCCGCCCAGCGCATAGGCGATCGCCACCACCGCGATCTTGTAGCGCCGCGTGTTGAAGCCCAGAGCGCGGGTTTTCGGCTCATTCTCGCGGATGCCGCGCAGCACCGCACCGAACGGCGCGTTCACCAGCGCCCGACAGAGCAGGAAAGCCGCAACCAGGAATGCCAGCACCAGATAGTAGAAGCCGGCGCGGGTCTGGAACACGGTGACGCCGAACGGGCCGGGGGTGCGCGGAATGCCGGCCAGCCCGTCGGACGCGCCGGTGACCGCGGTCCACTTGAAGGCGATGGCGTACAGCAGTTGCGCGAAGGCCAGTGTCAGCATGGAGAACGACACGCCGGTGGCGATGGTGCACACCCAGGCGATACCGATGGCAACGATACCGCTGAACAGAGCGGCCAGCAGCACGGCGAACACCATCGGCATGCCGGTGTGCAGCAGCAGGTTGCCGGCGGCGTAGGCGCCCAGGCCGTACGCCGCGGCATGGCCGAAGCTGAACAGGCGGGTGTAGCCGACCATCAGATCCAGGCTCATGGCGAACAGGCCCATGATCAGTGCCTCGGTCGCCAGGGTCAGGGCGTAGATCGGCAGGCCGAACGGCGCGAGGGCCATCAGCACGACGACGGCCAGGAATGCGTGCCAGGGCTTCATCGGGTCACGCCTCCTTGCCCAGCAGTCCGCCGGGGCGGATGACCAGCACGAGCACCATCAGCAGGTACATCAGCGCCAGTGCCAGGTTGGGGAAATAGTAGGTGCCGAACACCTGGACGAAGGCGACCAGCAGTGCCGCGATGGCGGAGCCGAGGAAGCTGCCCATGCCACCGATGATGACGATCACGAAGGTGTCGATGATGGCGTTCGGCGCCATGCCGAGCGATGCGGTGACCAGCGGGGCTGCCAGAACACCGCCGATGCCGGCCAGGCCGCAGCCGATGCCGAACACAGCGGAGCGCACCAGGCGCACATCGGTGCCCAGCGCGTGCACCATCTCGGCGTTCTGCGACGTGGCGCGGATCAGCAGGCCCAGGCGCGTGCGTTCCAGGAACTGCCAGATCAGCAGTGCGACGACGATGCCGGAACCGGCGAGGAACAGGCGGTAGATGGGGAACGGCTCGTCCAGGATGAACACGATGCCGGACAGGACGCGCGGCGTTGGAACGTCCAACGCGGCGACGCCCCAGGTGAGGCGGATCAGTTCGCCCATGATCAGGGTCAGGCCGAACGTCACCATCAGGAAGGCGCTGCCGTCGCGGCGGTACAGGCTGCGCAGGACGCCGAGTTCGAACGCCGCACCGAAAGCACCGACGACGATGGGGGCGATGACCAGTGCGCCCCAGAAGCTGCCGGTGAAGTGCACGGCGGAGTAGCCCACATAGGCGCCGAGCATGAAGAAGGCACCGTGCGCGAAGTTGATGATGCGCATGATGCCGAAGATCAGCGTCAGCCCGACGCCGAGGAAGAACAGCAGCGCCGCCTGGGAGACTGCGTTCAGGCACTGGGTGATGAGGAAGCCGAGGAAGTTCATCAGGTGTGTGGTCCCGCGGCTGGTGCTGTTGCGGGCCTGGCCCGTGGAACGCGCAGGTGAGACCCAGGGGAACCGGCACGCGGCTCCCCACGTCGTCGCGGGCACAGGGCCGCCACCCACGACTGCGTCATGCCGGCTATTACCAAGTCGTCATGGCCGGGTTCGACCCGGCCATCTACCCGAGATGATCGGGCATCCGGTGCCTCTGCCGCGACCCGATCCTCGCGGGGCAGATGGCCGGGTCGAGCCCGGCCATCACCGACGGGCCGTGTTGCCGCCTCAAATGCGGGCCATCCACGACTTGCCTCGCGTGCGTGCGGCAAAGCCGCGGGCGGCGGACCTTCGCCCGCCACGACGTGGTGCGGTCGCCCACTTCCGCAGTCCCCCCGGGCTTCGTGCATGCTCACGAATCGTAGGTCATCTTGCGGCAGCCGGGCGTCACCTGGTCGGCCGGGAAGGTGGCGATGATCTGCGGCACGGGGAAGCTGTAGCCCTGCTTCTTCTCCACCCGCACCATGTAGCCGCCCTGCACCGCCTGGTGATCGCAGGCGCGCATCGCCACATGGCCCTTGATGCTGTCCACCGAGGCATGTTCCAGCGCCGGACGCAGCTTGTCGGGCTCGATACTCTTGGCCGCCTCGATCCCGGCCTGGAGCATCAGGCAGGATTGCCACTGCTCGCCCTCGAACACGTCCGGCAGCGCGTTGTAGGCCTTCTGCCAGGCCGCGACGAATTCCTTGTTCTTCGGATTGTCGATGGTGAAGGTATAGCGCGTCGATCCGGTCAGCCCCAGCGCCGCATCGCCTACCGCCTTGATGCTGTTCAGATCGACGATCGACGTCAGCAGCACCACTTTCTGGCTCAGCCGGTATTCATGCGCCTGCGACAGGAATGCGTTGTTGTCGTCGCCCTGCAGCACCAGGTAGCACGCATCCGCACCGGACTGGCGGATCTTGGTGATGTAGGTGGAGAAATCCTTGGTGCCGATGGGCGAGAACACGTCACCGATGTAGTTCTTTCCGGCCTTCTTCACCTCGTCCTTGAACACGCCCACGCTGTTGTGGCCCCACGCATAATCCATGCCCAGCGCGTAGAAATTCTTCAGCTTCGACTGGCGCAGCCACAGCGACACCGTGCGCGTGTCCATAGGGCCGGAGATGTTGGCGCGGAAGAAATTCGGCACGAAGGACGATCCGGTCAGCCGCCCGTCTCCGTTGTCGGACGACATGAAGATCGCCTTCCACTGCGCGAGTTTCGGCACCACCGCCAGGGCCTCGGACGACAGGGTCATGCCGAACAGCAGGTGGCAGTTGTCACGCTCCACCAGTTCCTGGGCGCGGCGCACGCAGGTGGCGGGATCGCCGGTGGAATCGACGATGTGCAGTTCGATCTCCCGCCCGATCACGCCGCCGTTCGCATTCACGTGCTTGGCCCAGAACTCCGCACCGCGGCGCATCTGCTGCCCCACTTCGCCGGCCGGGCCGGTCAATGCCACCGGCATGCCGATTTTGATCGGCGTCTCGCCGCGTGCGCTGCGCAGCACCGCCGGAGCGGCGAGTGCGGCAGTGGCGGTGCCCAGTAACGTGCGGCGCGTGAAACCCTGGCGTTCTGTCATGGACAAGTCTCCCCGTAAAGTTGCCGCCCGGTTTCGTGTCCGGGCGGCGTTCATGCACTGTTGCAGACGGTATCAGGTGAGTTCGACAGTCTTGAAGTCGGCCGGAACGATGATCTCCAGCACTTCGCAATCGTCCGAGTAGTCCAGCACGGTGTGCCTGATGCCGGGTGGTTGCAGCCAGCAACTACCCTGTTGCATCAACTGCTCACCATGCCCCTCGAACTCGTTGCGCATCCAGCCCTTCAGCACATAGACAAGCTGCAGTTCGGTTTCGTGCAGATGACGCTTGCGGACTTCGTCGGTCACCGGTGGGACCAGCCGGATGACATGCGCCTGGCACAGGCCACCGGTCGCCGCCGCGATGCCCAGGTCGCGGTAACGCGCATAGGGCCGCAGGCCTTCGGTCTCGAAGTCGGCCTCATTCAGGTGGCTGACAGTGAACCGCTGCGGCCTGGCAGACGTTGACAGGCGACGCTTCGGTGCCGCCTTCGCGGCGGTCTTGCGCGCCGGTTTGGCCGCCTTGGCGCGGCGCGGCGCCGCCTTTGCCACGGCCTTCTTGGCGGGGCTGCGTGTGGCGGTCTTCGCCTTGCTCGCGGCCTTCCGCTTGGGCACGGTCCTGGCCATGGTTTCCCCCAGTTGATTTTCTTGGCCGGACGAGTATCGGCGCGATGTTGTGTGGCTTTCAAGAGTGACCCGGCGCCGCAATACCGACGCTGTCCGACCACGTCGGCCCGTCGGCGCGCCGCCACGGCGGACGAAGGCCGACCTGTCCGACCGGTCGCGGGGCCGGACACCGCCCGATGCGCACCACGTTTGTTTTGCTTGCCTTTATCACGGCCGACGGGATTGATCCGCGGCCGTGATGCCGCACCGCCGAATCCGAAGGACACTCATGCGCACTGGTCTGGCTGCCGCTCTTGCCGCCCTGGTTCTGACCGCGTCTGCGACGGCCCGGGCGGAGTCCTGGCACGGCTATCCGATCATCGAGTGGCAAAATCGGTCGCCACCCCAGCTCGCAACGCTGCAACGGATCGGCGTGACCGACGGAAAAATCATCGCCAACCGCGCGCATCCCGGCCGGACCGACCAGAAGCAGGCGACGGAACTACGCGCCGCCGGCATGGGATTCTATGTCGAGAACATCGCCACCGACTTCTATTCCGCCTACCATCGCTGGTTCCCGAACAAGCCGGTCAACTGGCGCTTCGTTGCGGCGCAGAAGCAGTATCGCGCCAATCCGACCGACCGGTCCCTGCTGTTCCGCGAGCCCAGCCTGTCGGATCCGCACTGGCTGGCCCGCATCCGTTCCCGCCTGATGACCACGGTGCGGTCGTATCAGGCCGACAATCCGCTGTACTATGACCTGGGCGACGAATCCGGGATCGCGGATCTCTCGGCGTTCTGGGACTTCGACCTGTCGCCGGACTCGCTGGCGGGCATGCGCCAGTGGTTGAAGGGGCAATACGGCTCGCTGGCGGCGCTGAACGCCGAGTGGGGCACGCACTATTCAAGCTGGGATGCGGTGCAGCCCGAAACCACGCGCCAGGCGATGCAACGAACGGACGGCAACTTCGCCGCCTGGTCGGACTTCAAGGCCTGGATGGACGTGGCCTACGCCCGCGCCCTGCGCGCCGGCACCGACGCGGTGCACGCCGCCGATCCGCACGCGCTGGCCGCGATTGAGGGCGTACAGATTCCCGGCTGGGGCGGCTACAACTACACGGACCTGGCGCATGCGGTGGACGTGATGGAGGTCACCGGCGCCTATGGCGAAAGCCTGCCGCTGCTGCATGCGCTGAACCCGCGGTTGATCCCGGTCATCACCTCGTTCAGCACCAGCCCCCGATCCTTGCGCCGCTCCTGGCATGCCACGCTGAACGGCGCACGCGGGCTGGTGCTTTGGGACGCGCGCGACACGATCGCTCTGCCCGACGGCACGCTGGGCCCCGACGGCAAGATCTACGCCCCGCTGTTCGCGGGGCTGCACCGCGTCGGGCCCGTGCTGGGCGACAGCACACCGGTGCTGGACCCGGTCGCCATCCTCTACTCGCCCGAAAGCTTCCGGTTGCAATGGATGCTGGACCAGAAGCCTAAGGGTGACGCCTGGATGCAGCGCAAATCCGAAACCGAGCTGGCGGTGAATGCCTGGCGCAGTGCCCTGCGCGGCTACATGCGCAGCCTGACCGGCCTGCACCTGCGTGCGCATTTCGTCACCCCGGCGATGCTGCCCCACCTGAAGACCCGGGTGCTGATCCTGCCGGACACGCTGAGCCTGTCGCGCCAGGACGCCCAGGCCATCGCGCAGTTTGCCGCGAACGGCGGAACGGTGATCGCCGACCGGCAGCCCGGAACCTTCGACGGGCACGGCAAGCGGCTGGCCACGCCGCGCCTGCATGCCGGCGTCGCCCGCATCGTGCCGCCCGACGACACTCAGGCGATCGATAGGCTGCTGACGCAGGCCGGCGTACGGCCGCGGATCAGCGTCGAGACCCCGGATGGCGGCGCGGCCCGCGACGTTGCCGTGTACCTCTACCGCCACGAGAACGGGCTGGTGCTGGGCGTGGAGCGCCGGGACGGCGGAACCACCCCGCGAGAAGTCATCGTCAGGCTGCCGGATGGCGTGACGCCGGTCCGGGATCTGCTCGAGGGCAAGCCGGTGGGGAGCGGTTCCAGCCTGACGCTTACGCTTGGTCCGATCGCGCCGGCGGTTATTCAGCTCTCGCCGGACAAAGCAAAATAGCGTTTGAGACCGCCCCGGGTAGAATGTGAGCCTTTATTGAAAGCAGGCACACCGACACCAGTCCTTCACGTCATGGCCGGGCCCTGATCCGGCCATCGACACCGGTACGATCGGGTCGGGATGTAGCGGAACACGCCTGGACGGAGGCAGATGGCCGGCTCGGGGGTCGGCCATGACGGGGGGAGCGGTGTCGATCCGCACTGCTTTGCCGCACAGGCCCTCCCACCACCACCAAGTGGTTGGCTTAGCCCGCGGCAACACCTGCCACGTCCAACATCCGCCAAAACGAACGACGCGCCCCGCCGGTCAGTTGCCCTGCCCGTGCTCCAGCACCGAGTGACGCTGGCCGGTCCCCGCATGCTCCGCCTCGGCCTCCGCGATGTAGTCGCGGGTCAGCGGCACCGCCGCCTGGTCGTGCGCCATCTGGATCTGGAAGATCATGTTGCCTTCCACCCGGAACGACAGTTCCGAGCCGCACAGATAGAACTCGAACATCCGGCAGAACCGCTCGTCATACAGCGAGGCGATCGCGTCCCGGTTGGCGGTGAAGCGGCGGCGCCAGTGGCGCAGCGTCTCGGCGTAGTGCAGCCGCAGGATCTCGATGTCGGTGGTTACCAGGCGGCTGCGCTCGACCTCGGGCATCACTTCCGACAAGGCCGGGCAGTAGCCGCCGGGAAAAATGTACTTGGCAATCCAGGGGTTGGTGAACCCGGGCCCCTCGCTGCGGCCGATCGCATGCAGCAGCGCAACGCCGTGCGGCTCCAGGCAGCGGGCCACCGACTCGAAGAACTCGCGGTAGTGGTTGACCCCGACATGCTCGAACATGCCGACCGAGACGATCCGGTCGAAGCGGCGGGTCACCGCGCGGTAGTCCTGCAGTTCGAAGCTGACACGGTCCTGCAGGCCCTCGGCGGCGGCGCGGCTGCGCGCCTCGGACAACTGTTCCTGCGACAGGGTGATGCCCAGCACACGGGCGCCGTAGTCGCGGGCCAGGGTCAGCGCCAGGCCGCCCCAGCCGCAGCCGATGTCCAGTACCGTCAGGTCCGGCCGGTCGAGGCACAGCTTGGCGGCGATGTGGCGCTTCTTGGCCAACTGCGCCTCCTCCAGCGTCTCGTTGCCGTGGCGGAAATAGGCGCAGGAGTATTGCCGGTCGCGGTCCAGGAACAGGCTGTAGAGCCGACCGTTCAGGTCGTAGTGATGCGCCACATTCCGCTGCGCCCTGGTAGCCGGATTGTACTGGTCCAGGCGGCGGCGGATGTGCCCGAGTACGCCACGGAAATGGATGAACGGATGGTTGCGCCCGTTGGCTTCCAGGTTGCGCACCAGCACGTTCAGGGCGTCGTAGATGCCGCAGCCTTCCGGCACCACCGTGCCGTCCATGTAGCATTCGCCCAGCATCAGCGCCGGATTGAGCACCAACCGACGGACCGCCCCGCTGGTGCGGATGGCAATGGCCGCACAGGGGCTGTCGTCCTTGCCGTACTCCGTCGTCCGCCCATCAGGCCAGCGCACGGTCAGCCGACCGATGCTGATGAACTGCTTAAGGATTGCGTTGAGGATCCCCTGCATCGCCCAGCACCCCTCTTTGTTGACCCCTAGTATGGTTAAAGATTGGCGAACATGCGGGCCGACGTCAAAACGACCGCAAGCAAGAACGCGTGTTGGCCCGGTGCTGGAAGTAGAATAGTCCCCGTTTCGATTTGATTGTAAGCAAAAAAATGGCGCCCCCCGGGACATGGGCCAGCCATGTCCCGGGGAACGCCATGCGTCAGACGGAAGGCTGCTCCGCGCCGATGTCCTCCACGGGAGGCTCGGCGAACAGCGCCTCCTCTTCGGCCAGCGCTGCCTCCTCCTCGGCCGCGGCGCCCACCGCTTCGCCGCGGGCCTGGCGTTCGGCCTCCTCCGGGCTGCGGGCGACGTTGACGGTCACCGGGATGCTCACCTCCGGGTGCAGCACCACACGGACCTGCGCCAGGCCGAGCGACTTGATGGGGTGCTCCAGCACCACCTGCTGGCGGGTAATGCTGAGGCCGGCCTCGGAGGTCGCCTCGGCGATGTCACGCGCCGAGACCGACCCGTACAGCCCCCCCGACTCGCCCGCCTGGCGGATGATCACCACCGCGATCCCGTGCACCCGCTCGGCCACGCGTTCGGCCTCCTCGCGGCGCTTGAGGTTCTGGGCCTCGAGTTGGGCCCGTTGCTCCTCGAAGCGGGCCAGGTTTTCCTTGGTGGCGCGCAGCGCCTTCTTCTCGGGCAGCAGGTAGTTGCGGGCATAGCCCGGCTTCACCTTCACCACCTCACCCATCTGCCCCAGGTTTTCCACCCGCTGGAGCAGGACCAGTTCCACGGCAGCCATGGTTCTGCCTCCTTAGCTGACGGTGTAGGGCAGCAGCGCCAGGAAGCGGGCGCGCTTGATGGCCAGCGCCAGCTCACGCTGCTTCTTGGACGATACCGCGGTGATGCGGCTGGGCACGATCTTGCCGCGCTCCGACAGGAAGCGGGACAGCAGGCGCACGTCCTTGTAATCGATCTTCGGCGCGTTGGGGCCGGAGAACGGGCAGGACTTGCGGCGGCGGTAGAACGGCCGGCGGGCGCCGACGGCGGCGCGGCGGGCGGCGGGATTGACTTCGGCGGTCTCGGACATCGTGGCTTATCCCTCGGCAGGCGCGGTGGAGGTGGCTTCGGCACGCACCTCTTCGCGGGCGCGGAATTCCTCGCGGTCGTCGTAGCCGCGGCGGCGGCCGCTCTCGAACCGGGCGGCCGGCTTCGGGCCGCGGAAGCCGCGCTCGCGGTCATCGGACTTGCGCAGCAGGATGGCGGACGGGCCTTCGTCGATCTGCTCGACGCGCAGGACCATCAGCCGCAGCACGTCCTCGTTGAGGCCGAGCTGGCGCTCCATCTCCTTGATGAAGGCAGGCTTGGCGTCGAGGCCAAGCAGCATGTAGTGGCCCTTGCGGTTCTTCTTGATCCGGTAGGCCAGGGTGCGCAGGCCCCAGTATTCGCGCTTCTGCACCGACCCGCCGTCCGCCTCGAGCTGGCTGGCGATGCCGTCGGCGATGGCGTCGACCTGCTGCTGTGTGATGTCGTTGCGTGCGATCATCACGCATTCATAGAGTGGCATTTGTGGCTCCCTCTGGCTGGTGGCCCGTGGCCGGGATGGCCGCGCCCGGGGACCGGACGCTGGGCATAGCCGGAGCGGATGCCGCCCGCCCCGGCAGGGAAGGCGCGGCGTTAAGCACGGTTTGCCGTTTGGCGCAACCTTGGGGGGCCGACGCAGGACAGTCCGACCGCCCGCGCCCCGGGCAGGCCGGGCCAGCGTCCGCGGAGACACGTGCGCCCAAGGAACGGATTGGAAACACGCGCAACACTACGTGGGCGACAGTCGCGTGGGCACGCTGCCCGCCGAAGCCGACTGCGTCGCGTGCCGTGGAGCGACGGCGCTACGGCACCGCCCGCACCGCCGGCAGGACGGAACGCCCGTCGAGAACGCCGGGCCCCGGGCGATAGACACGCATCACGAAGTTCCACCCGGGCGTGACGTCGAGGCGATTGGGAACCCCGCCGCACCGTGCCTCCGGTCCGAAGAAGGCGGCGAAGGTTCCGTCGGCGTTCAGCGTCACGTTCGAGCTGTTGAGGATGTTGTTCTCGGATTTCATGTAGCCGTCGGCGCCATAGACCGTAATTGACCAGCATGTGGCACCAAGATTCACTGGGGTAAATAGGTATTTCTATCCTAGTCCCCTGGTACTTTTACTTGTTTGTCCCATGTCCCATTCGGCTCGATATCCACTCTCCGCGGCGCGAGCACACGGATCGACCCGTCCGGTCCTGCGGACAGCGACTGGATATGGAAGTATGTCGTCTCCCCGGCCCGGGCCATCACCTGGGACGGCGCTGAAATCAGCCTGAGACGGCCGCAGGTCCCGGTCCAGTCGATATGGCGGTGGCCGTGCATGACCACGACGCGCGTCGCGTAGGGTTTCAGGACCCGCTGGAACCACGCGCCGTTGATCAGCGCGGTGCCGATCCGCTCGGAGAACGCTTCGACCGGCCGCGGATATTCCATCAGATGATGATGCAGCGCCACGATCCACCGCGCGCCGGGATAGGCGTCCAGGCAGGCTGTCAACCGTCGCGCCTGGTCCGCGGAGATCATACCAAGCGCATTGGTAAAGGAAAAATTCGCGTCCGCGTTGGCGTTGAGAAGCGCGACCCCGAGACCGTTCGCCTCGGCCGGCGGCAGGATCAGCGGGAAGCAGTCGTCCCACAGCCTGGAAAGCCGGGCCGACCGGCGCAGGCCGCCAGCATCCGCGAACGCCGCGATCTCCCGGCGCCACGGCGCAAGCATGTCCGCCAGCGTACGTCCCCCCGCCTGGCCGGTGAGCCCCGGTGCCCGGACCCGATCGCCCTGCACCGCCGCCATCGCGGACAACGCGCGCATCTTGCGCAACGTCTTGGCCGGGCTGAACGGCAGGTCGAGCCGGGCCGGGTTGGCGCGATCGATGATGTTGAGGTCGTGGTTTCCGGGCAGAAGCAGCATGCGTTCCGCAAGGCCGGGATGGCCGGCGACGATATCGAGGAACTCCGCCCATTCGGTGGCAAGCCCCGCGTCCGTCATGTCGCCGCTGACCAGGACAAGATCGAGCGGCGCCGCGGCATGTTCAGCCGCGAGACGCTCCATGACACGGACCAGGCGCTCGTTGCCGCGCGGCCCCAGCCGCCCGCTTTCGATGCGGAAGCCGTAGCGCTCGCCGACCGCATGGAGGTCTGAAAGATGCGCGATCCGCCAGACGCGACCGTTCCCTGTCGGCGGATCGAACGCCTCGGCATCGAGCGGCTGGTCGCCGGCCGCCTCGGCCAAGCCCCAGGCGAGTGCGCCGACCGCCATATAGGCGGACATCACGACGATCGTATTCGCGACCGTCCAGCGGACGAGCCGGCCCGGCGCGAGCAGGTCGGCAGCCGCACCGACCCAGTGCGTGAGGGGCCACACGAGAAGACCGATGGAAGCCGCCACCAGGGAAAGGAGCAGCCCCGCGGCGGCGCAGCTCCCCGCACGCATGCGGGCCAGCTTCACGCCCGTCCTGCTCCCCAGCGAGCGCTCGGCCAGATGCCGCATGGCCTCGCGCCAGAACGCGTAACCCGGCTGAACCGCCAGCGCGTTCAGCGACCAGAAGTTCTTCTCCGCCACGCGAAACAGCGGGCGCCAGCCGAACCAGGCCATCGACAGGGAGACGATCACGACCAGGACGAGCCCGGTTCCCGTGGCTTCCGCAAGATGAACCCAGGATTTCCGGACCCAGGCGGTCAGCACGAGGGGCGCGAAGCCGAGCAGCACCGCCGGGAGGAGGATCGAAACCGTCCAGGCGAAGACAAGCTTGGGCAGGCTGATTTCGGCGAGGAGACGGCCGAAGATCGACAGCAGCAGCCGCTGCTTCGGAGAGGACAGGTCGTTTTCCATGTCGCCGAACCGGGGATCGAGCAACGGCTCCGCGACAGGGCGCGTGACCCTCGATCGATCGCGTTCGGCAGAGGTGTCGTTCATGGGGCGGCACCTGATGTGTGTTCCCAGGCTAATCCGGGGTGGGCCGACATTCCGGCGGGCAACTGATACCGAGCCGCGTAGTCACCGACTCCCGGCCGCCGCTCCAACCGTCGTGGCGGGCGCAAGCCCCCAACCAACGATTTTGCCGACGGCGACAGCAAACGCCATGTATGGCCCACCTTTGGTGCTGTCATGCAATCCCGCATCGATGATCGTGCGGATGACCGCCGGCAGACCGTACCATGTCGCGGCGGGCGAAGGCCCGTGACGACGTGGTACGGTCTGCGCGCGGCTGCGTCCGCTGCGCCGGCGGCTGCCATTTGCCAACGGCCGAAGCGGCATTGGGTCACAGACCCGAAGGCCGGCGCTTCACGACTTTGCGGTGCAACACGCCCCCGCCCCGTGGCATCCGGACCGCCGCAACCGGGCCCGCGTGGTCAGCCCCGAGCCGAACACCCCTCCGGCACCGGAAACCCGGGCGCCGGCGCCAGCCCCCCGCCTCCGGTGCACAGCACCTCCGCATGCCCCGCCAGCGGCAGAAACGTGTCCGCATCAGTACCGGTGATCAGCGTCTGCACCGGCAGCCGCCGCAGCACCGCGAACAGCGCCAGGCGCCGGTCCGGGTCCAGGTGCACCATCGGCTCGTCCAGCAGCAGCAGCGGCGGGAAGCCACGCGTCTCGGCGATCAGCGCGGCATGCGCCAGCACCAGCCCCACCAGCATCGCCTTCTGCTCCCCGGTGCTCGCCTGCTCGGCCGGCGTGCCCTGCGCGTCGCTCAGCCGCATGTCGGTGCGGTGCGCGCCCAGCGCAGCCCCTCCGGCTGCGGCATCGCGCCCGCGGCTGGCGGCCAGGCCTGCGCGCAGCCAGTCCTCCACCGCCAGCGCCGGCGACGCGGCCAGGCGTTCGGCGATGGGGCACGCCAGGGCGATGCGCACCCGCGGGAAGGCGCCGGTGACGCCGCTTTCCAGCACCGCATTCAGCCGGCTCACCAGCGCCACGCGGGCGGCGGTGGCGGCGACCGCATGGCGCGCCATCGCGTCCTCCAGCCCGGCCAGCCAGGCGGCGTCGTCGCGCCGGTCCGCCAACAGACGGTTGCGGCTGCCCATGGCGGTGTCGTGCGCCGCCACCTCCCGCGCATGCGCCGGCTCCAGCGCCCAGACCAGGCGGTCGAGGAAGCGGCGGCGGCCGGACAGAGGCTCCTGGAACAGCCGGTCCATCTGCGGGGTGAGCCAGGCGGCGGCAACCAGGGCGGCGATCTCCGCCTGGCTGCGCGGGGCGGCGCCGTCGATGCGGAACACCCTTCGGTCGGGCGGGCCTTCGGGCGGGGTGCCGGTGCCGATATCCGTCTCGCCCTGCCCGGTGGCGAAGCGGCCGGCCACCGCCCAGCCCCCTGCCCCGCCCTGCCGCGCCAGGTCGGCGTTGCGCGCGTTGCGCAGGCCGCGGCCGGGCACGAGCAGCGACACCGCCTCCAGCAGGTTGGTCTTGCCGCTGCCGTTCGGCCCCGCCAACACGGCGATCCGCGCGCGCGGACGCCAGGTCAGCGACGCGTAGTTGCGAAAGTCGGTCAGCGTGAGGCGCAGCAGGCGCATGTGGTGTTCTGTGGTCGTGCTCCGCGCGGCGTCAACCGAACCCGATGCGCCGCCCTGCCCTGGCGCCGCGCCGCACGAACGCTATGATCCGCCGCGCACGAACTACGGGAGCCAAGGACATGAGCGAAGAGATCGCCACGCTGGGCGGCGGCTGCTTCTGGTGCCTGGAGGCGGTGTTCAAGGACCTGCAGGGCGTCACCGCGGTGATGTCCGGCTACGCGGGCGGCGCTGTGGAGCGGCCGACCTACAGGCAGGTGTGCACCGGCACGACGGGACATGCCGAGGTGGTACAGGTGCGGTTCGATCCGGACCAGTTGTCCTATGCCGACCTGCTGCGGGTGTTCTTCACCATCCATGACCCGACCACGCGCGACCGCCAGGGCAACGATGTCGGGCCGCAATACCGCTCGATCATCCTCACCCATTCGGACGCGCAGCGGCAGACGGCGAAGCAGGTGATGCAGGAGATCGCGGCGGCGAAGCTCTGGCCGGCGCCCCTGGTCACGCAGGTGGAGCCGCTCACCGCCTTCTACGAAGCCGAACCCGAGCACCACGATTACTTCGCCCGCAATCCGTGGAGCGGCTACTGCCAGGTGGTGATCGCGCCGAAGGTGGCGAAGTTCCGCAAGCAGTTCCTGGATCGGCTGAAGAAGGCGGCGTAACTGCCGCCACATGCGCCCGGCACGATTGCAACCACGTGCGCCCGGCACGATTGCAACCACGTGCGCCCGGCACGATTGCAACCACGTGCGCCGCCGCCATTGGAACGTATTCGATCTGGCAATTCGTAACTTGACCACCCCTTGCTTCGCGTCTGATAGCGAGAGGAGCGTTCCGCCGGGGGAGATACGAATTGCCGGGAGTCGATGTTTATGCCGGTGGAACGCCGCCCGTCACCATCACCGGCGTGCGCCGCCGCCTGCACCGCCTGGTGTGGCCATTCATCGAGGCAGCGGCCCGACCGGTCTATGCCACCTATGAACGACGGCTGGAACGCCAGGTCGCGCGCCGGCCGCCGCCCCGCCATATCGGCCTGGTGCTGGACGGCAACCGCCGCTTCGCCCAGCGCGAAGGCCTCGGCCACGCCCGAGACGCCTACCGGCTCGGCGCCCAGAAGCTGGACCAGGTAATCGAATGGTGTGTGGGCCTGTCGATTCCCGCGGTGACGCTGTGGGTCTGCTCCACCGACAACCTGGCCCGGCCGGCCGACCAGGTGGCCGGCCTGCTCGCCGCGGTGGAGGAGAAGATGCGGGCCCTGGTGATGGACCCGCACATCCACAGCCACCGCGTGCGCGTGCGGGCGATCGGGCGGCTGGAACAACTGCCGCCCCCCACGCAGGCCGCGATCCGCGCGGCGGAACAGGCGACGGCCGGTTATGACGGCATGCTGCTGTCGATCGCCGTCGCCTATGGCGGGCGGGAGGAGATCGCGGACGCCGTGCGCGCCATGCTGGCCGAGGCCGCCGAACGCGGCGCCACGGCCGCCGAGGTGGTGAACGCCGTCTCGCCCGAGGCCATCGCGCGCCACCTCTACCTGGCGGATGCGCCAGAGCCGGACCTGATCATCCGCACCAGCGGCGAGGTGCGGCTGTCCGGGTTCCTGCTGTGGCAAAGCGCGACCAGCGAGTTCTACTTCTCAGACGTGCTGTGGCCGGCGTTCCGCCGCATCGACTTCCTGCGCGCGATCCGCGCCTTCCAGGAACGCAACCGCCGCTTCGGCCGGTAGGGGAGCTGGACAAGCCCTCCCCCCTTGCGGACGGCGGCTGGGCAAGGAGTCGTGCGGTCCGGCGCAGCAGAGCGGATTGCACGCACGGCTTCCCACCCGCACCCCTCATGCCAACCCGCGTCAAGTTCGACACACGATCAGCCATTCAGTGTCATGTCCCGCGCAGGCGGGCCGTCCACGTCTTTTCATTGCTGCCGTCAGCAAAAGGTCATGGATGGCCGGCCTGCGCCGACCATGACGGTGAGTTGCCGACCAGCGGTCAAACTGCACGCAGGCCGGTATTGCAAGGGGAGAGGGCGTTCTGTGCCTTCACTCCCGCCGGAAGGTCACCACCAGCACGTCGCGGAATCCCGGCCGGTCCGGATCGACGGGCTCCACCGGCGTCACGCCGTGCTTCACCCGCTGGTCGTCAACCAGCGCGGCGTCCAGCGGATCGGCCAGGGTGAAGCTCCCCAGCGCCTTGCCGTCCTGCTCCTCGATCGAGGTCACCCCGCTCTGCACGTTCTGACGGCCGATCAGCAGCACCAGCACGTAATCCACCCCGTCGCTGTGCATGCCCTCCGGGGTCGGGCGGCCCGCCTCGCCGCGGCGGGCCTCGATGCGGAACTGGTGTGTTTCGATGTGCCAGCCGGCGGCCGTAGGGGTCAGCCGGCCGAACAGGTCGCGACAGGTCTGCAGGATCGCCGTCATGCTCTCCCCGCCGCCGATTTCGGGCAGCACGGGGGAAAACCAGCGCTCGATACCGCCATTCAGCGGGTTGTAGTCGCGGCTCTGGTAATGCGGCTGGTGCGGCTTGCGGACGATCTCCGGCTGGCCGGCTGCCACGCCGAACGCGGCATGCCGGCGCTTCCGGTAGCGGCCGCCGTCCGCCATGTAGGTGTCCAGCCCCAGATCGCCCCAACTGGCCGCGAACGCATCCCAGTCCGCCAGCGTGCCGTGCCGTTCCAGCAGCAGGCGCATCTCCGGGCCGCGCACCAGGGCGAAACCATTCGCCGCGAGCGTGGCGGCCAGCGTGTCGGTGTCCGTGCCGCTCATGCCGGCCGCACCTCTGCGTGGCGCGCCGCCGTCTCGCCCGCGGGCAGGACCTCCGGCGGCGGATGCGGGGCCGGGAACGCGCCCTCGAACACCAGCTTGCGGTGAGGGAACGGGATCTCGATGCCCAGCTCGTCGAAACGCTTCTTCATGCGGCGGGTGAACTCACGCTTGACCGCCCAGCGGCTGAATGGGGTGCACATGATGCGGCATTTGATCACGACCGAGGAGTCGCTGAGTTGGTCCAATCCCCAGACTTCCAGGTCGTCCAGGATCATCGACTGCCACGCCGGGTCGGCGCGCAACTCCCTGGCGAGCGTCTTCAGCACGTCCAGCACGTGGTCGTAGTCCTCCTTGTACGCGACCCCCGCCAGGATCACCGCCCGGCTGTAGTCCTTGGTCATGTTGGTAACGGTGGTCACCGAACTGAACGGGATCACGAACACCGAGCCGTCCTCCGACCGCAGGCGGATGGTGCGAACCGACAGGCTCTCCACGATGCCGATATGGCCGCTGACCTCCACAACGTCACCGACCTGCATGGCGTTTTCCAGCAGCAGGAAGATGCCGGTGATCAGGTCCTGCACCAGCTTCTGGGAGCCGAAGCCGATCGCCACGCCGATGATACCGGCGCCGGCCAGCAGCGGCGCGATGTTCAGGCCGATCTCGCTGAGTACCATCAGCCCCGCGACGATCAGGATGGTGATCATCAGGCCGCTGCGCAGCAAGGGCAGCAGCGTGCGCAGCCGGGCCGAGCGCGCGATCTGCGCCGAGCGGTCCAGCTTGGAAAGGTGGCTGCGGATGGCGGCGTTCGCGGCCTCCCACACCCCCAGCGCGATCAGGATGGTCACCACCATCGTGATACTGGCGGACAGCACCCGCTGGCCCAGCGGACTGGCGGCGAAGAAGCTGAAGGTGGGCAGGCCGTAGAGCTGCAACAGTCCCAGCAGGCACAGGATGTACACCGCGGTACGGACCGTGCCGTGGATCACCGGCGCATAGACCCGCAGCCGGCCTTCCAGTCCCGGATAGCGCTCCGCCACGCCCGGGCCAACCTGCAGCGCACGGTCGATCGAACCAAGGACCAGGATCAGGAACACCCGGGCGCCGATCAGCAGCGCAGCGGTCAGCGTGAAGACCCGCAGCATCCAGGCGAAGCCGTGCGGCACCTCCACCGCCCAGACGGCCCAGATGCCGATGATGAAGAACAGGGCGATCCAGTGCCATGATGCCGCCAGGCCGTTGCGCAGCCGGGCCCCCAGGCCGGTGGCCTCGGGCGGGGCGCGCAGCCTGGCGCGGACGGCGCGGCGCTTCTGGATGACGATGATCGCCAGGCAGGCATGCAGGATGAAGCCGACGGCCTTCAGCACGCCCTCATGCGCCACGTCGGACAGGCCCAGCAGCAGCCCGACCTCGGCCGCGGCGTAACCAAACACCGCGATCACCACCAGGCGGCGGGTCCACCACATCAGGTAGGCGGCGATGTCGTCCCGCATATTGAACAGGCGCAGTTGCCTGCGCACCGGCGAGAGCAGCATGCGCGCCACGGCGAGCAGCGCCAGGCACAGCGCGCAGGCATCCACCACCGCCAGCAGCACCAGCCGGCTGATGGGCTGCCCCCCCAGCGCGCTGCCGGTGATCAGGTGTCCCGCGGCCAGGAAGCCGAGAACCGGGACCAGGTCCAGCAGCAGCCGCAGGACAACCAGCGGTACGCGGCGCATCTGGGACCAGGCGGACATGGGGCGATGGGCGTGTGGCCATTGTTCGGCCGGAGGCCACCCGTCGGTGTCGCCGGCCTGGGCCTGGCCTTCGAAATCCTCCGGCGGCGGCTCGGGCGGCGCTTTCCCGACCGGCGGCAGATCGGGCGGCGCCAGGTCGGGCGAGGCCGGTTCCGGGCGCGCCGGCCCGTTCGGCGCCATCCGTTCCAGCGCGTTGACCGGCCTGACCATCGCACGGCGCAGCGCCCACTCCACCGCCAGCGCGGCGAGCATCACCACCGCCAGGCGCCACAGCGTGTCATCCAGCAGGCTGCGCGCCCAGGGGTTGGTCGCCATCACCACGACCCAGCCCCACAGCAGGGGCACGCTCTGCACCGCGTGCAGACCGTTCACCACTTGGGTGGCGGCCTGGTTCAGGAAGCTCGCGGCGCCAAGCAGCACCTGCGCGCCGAGACTGTCCGGGGCCAGCGGAATGTGCAGCGCGTTGGTCGGGGTGGCTGGCGTTGCCGTGGTGGGCTGGCCGCCCGGTGCGGCTTGCCGGGCAGCCGGTGCAGCAGGCTGGCCCGCCGCGGGGGCGGGCGGCTGCGCGGCCGGCGGCTGCGGCGGCGGGCGGCGGGGCGGCCGGCGCTGCGGCCTCGGCCCCCACCGCCACCGGATGAGCCGCGGGCTGGGGCGCGGGTGCGGACGGCTGCGCCGGCGGATGGGCCGCGGCGATGGCTTCCAGCGTGGCGGTGAACTCGGCACGTTTCCGCGGATTGTTCAGCACCTCCAACGCGGCACGCGCCTGGGCGGGCGTCAGCGAAGGTGCGGAGGTCGGGGCAGGCGCCGCCGGCTGCGCCACGGCGGCCAGCGGCAGCAGCAGGACCAGAGCGACGAACAGCATCCGGAGGCGCATCATGGGGCGGCTCGGACCATAACCCCGTGAGCGGGTCAATACAGCGTATTCCGCCCCGGCCGCGACATGGCTATCCACCGGGGGATGCATAACTGCCCTCGCCGGTCTATGTTCGTCGGATGAGAGGCTTCCTGATCGTGATGATCGTCGTGCTGATGCTGGCCACGCTGGGCGTGCTGGTGGCCGGCATGGTTGGCCTTGTCCGGGGCGGGGGCGATCCCGCCCGCTCGAACCGGCTGATGCGCTGGCGCGTGATCCTGCAGGGGGCCGCGCTGCTGCTGCTGGCCGTGCTGATGAGCCTGCTGCGCTCCTGAACGCCCCTGTTGTCCGCCCGACGCAGAGCGGAAATTCAGGACTTCATCGCAAAGAACCGCATGCCGAACGCTGCGAAGTCTGCTACTTAGGCGGCGATGCTCCGCCTCTCCATTCAGACCCGTCAGGCCCTGGGCAGGCTCACCCTGCCCGTCCTGATTGCCGCCTCGTTCGGCCTGATGCTGCTCGGCAAGGCCGATGCCCTGCTGGCCGAGCGCGCGCGCATGGTGCTGGCCGATCTGCTGGTGCCGGTCTATGCCGCGCTGGCGCAGCCGCTCGCGCATGTCCGCACCGCCGTAACCCAGGCCGAGAATCTTTGGGCCCTGCAGGCCGAGAACGCGCGGCTCCGGGCAGAGAATGCGCAGCTCCGCCGCTGGCAGTCGGTCGCCCTGGCACTGGACGCGCAGAACCGGGAGCTGAAGGCCAGCCTGCACTGGATTCCCCGACCTACCCCCTCGTTCGTCACAGTGCCGGTGGTGGCCGATGCGGGGGGTGAATATGCCAAGGCGGTGCTCCTCGCGGTGGGCCCGCACCACCCGGTGCACCGGGGCGAGATCGCGCTGGACGTCGCCGGCCTGGTCGGCCGCGTCACCGAGGTGGGGTCGCGCACCGCGCGCGTCCTGCTGATCACCGACATGAACAGCCGCATTCCGGTGATGCTGCAGAACTCCCACACGCGCGCCATCCTGGTGGGGACCAACGGGCCGTATCCGCGCCTGGAATACTGGCCGGAGGGCTCGCCGCCGCAGGACGGCGAACGCGTGGTCACCAGCGCCGCCGGCAACGTATTTCCGCCACGGCTGCCGGTGGGCACGGTGCGGCATACCAGCGCCGGGGTGCCGGAGGTGGTTCCGGTCGCCCGGCTGAACCGGCTGGAAATGGTGCGCCTGTTCGACTACGGCCACAGCGTCATCGCCGCGCCCAGGGCACCCGACCAGATCGCGGAGCGGCAGCACTGATGGCGTACACGGAAGACCGTGCAGGGATCCGTCCGCGCCAGAGCTGGGGCCGCCGGCTGGACATCGCGGCGCGGCACAGTTGCCCGGCCAACTGCACCGTCCTGCTGATGCTGCTGTGCCAGGCACCGTTCGGCATCGAGGACCAGGCGGTGCTGCTGCCCGTGGTCACGCTGATCTGCGTGTGGTTCTGGTCGGTGTTCCGTCCGGCCGCCATGCCGCCGCCGGTGGTGTTCCTGATCGGCCTGCTGCTGGACCTGCTGGGCTACTTTCCCCTGGGCGTGGGCGTGCTGATCGCGCTGCTGGTCCACGGCATGGCCCTGCGCTGGCGGCGCGGCCTGTCGCGCCAGGGGTTCGCGGTGACCTGGCTGGCCTTCATCGCCGTCGCGGTCCCGGCGGCGATGCTGGGCTGGGCGCTGACCATGCTGCTGACCTTCCGATTCCTGCCACCCGGCCCGGCGCTGTTCCAGGCCGCGCTGTCGGCGGCGCTGTATCCCACGCTGGCTGTGCCGCTCGCCCGCGCCCACCGCACCATCGCCGATCCGGACCGGGCATGAACGACGCCATGTCACCATCCTCCGCCTTCCCTTGTGGAAGGGGGATGAGGGCAGGGGTCGAGCGATCCACCGCAGCAGGGCGGTTTGCAGGCACGCCCCCTGCCCTGATCCCCCTGCCACAAGAGAAGGCGGAGATGGTCGCGGCCACCGTAGCGTTCCCCCGTTCCCTTCGGCCCGGCACAGCCCCCTCCCCTTCGCTGCAGTTCGTTGCATCGGCGGGAACGCTCCGGCGGGACACCGTCTGACATGCGCCGGGAGATCCGCCGCAGCTCGGTGTTCACCCGGCGCGCCCTGCTGTTGATGGGCGGCCAGGTCGCGGTGCTTGGGGCACTCGGGGCCCGCCTGTACCAGCTACAGGTGGTGGATGGCGCGCACTACAGAACGCTCGCCGACGACAACCGCATAAGCGCCCGCCTGGTCGCCCCGCCGCGCGGCCGCATTCTGGACCGGTTCGGCACGCCGGTCGCCACCAACAAGATGAACTGGCGCGCCCTGCTGATCGCCGAGCAGACCGACGATGTCGGGCAAACGCTGGCGGCGTTCTCCAGGATCGTGCCGCTGGACGACCACGACCGGGAGCGGATCCGGCGCGAAGTGCGCCGGCACCGCCGGTTCATCCCGGTGCTGGTGCGCGACTATCTCACCTGGGAAGAGATGGCGCGCATCGAGGTGAACGCGCCCTACCTGCCCGGCATCGTCGTCGATTCCGGCAGCACCCGGAACTATCCGTTCGGCTCCCAACTGGCGCACGTGGTCGGCTATGTCGCGCCGCCCAACGAACACGAACTGTCGGACGACCCGCTGCTGTCGCTGCCCGGCATCCGCGTCGGCCGCACCGGCGTGGAGAAGTACCACGACGAGGCATTGCGTGGCCGCGCCGGCGTGGTGCAGCTCGAGGTTAACGCGGTCGGCCGGGTGATCCGCGAGCTCGACCGGCAGGAGGGCGTGCCCGGCGCCGAAATCGGCCTGACCATCGATGCCGCACTCCAGCAGAAAGCCGTCCAGCGGCTGGGCCTGGAGAGCGCCAGCACCGTGATCCTGGACTGCCGCAACGGCGAAGTGCTGGCGATGGCGACCAACCCGTCGTTCGATCCCGGCCTGTTCGACACCGGCGTGTCGCAGGCGCAGTGGAATGCCTGGATGAACGATCCGCGGCATCCGCTGATGAACAAGGCGACGCGCGGCCTGTATGCGCCGGGTTCGACCTTCAAGATGGCGGTGGCACTGGCGGCGCAGCATACCGGTGCGGTCAGCCCGACGGACCGGATCTTCTGTCGCGGCTATCTGCAGATCGGACGGACACGGTTCTATTGCTGGAACCGGGGCGGTCACGGCTGGCTCGACATGCGGGGCGGACTGAAACACAGCTGCGACGTGTATTTCTATGAGACCGCGCGCCGCACCGGCATCGACCCGATCGCCGCCATGGCGCACCGGCTGGGCTTGGGGCTGGAGCTGCCGAAGCTGGACCTGCCCAGCCAGAATGGCGGGCTGATCCCCACCCGGGAATGGCGCCTGGAGCAGGGCCATCCGTGGAATATCGGCGATACCGTGGTGTGCGGCATCGGCCAGGGATACATCCAGGTCACGCCGCTGCAGCTTGCCACTTATGTCGCGCGGGTCGCCACCGGCCGCGCCGTGCAGCCGCACGTCACCCGCACGTTGTCCGGCGCGCTACAGCCCGGCAGCAAGCCGGCGGACTGGCCGGCGCTGGACGTGCCCGACCGGCACCTGCAGGTGGTGCGCGACGGCATGTGGCAGGTGGTGAATGCGCCGCATGGCACGGCACCGCGGGCTCGGCTGCCCGACCCACGCTGGCAGATGGCGGGCAAGACAGGATCCGCCCAGGTGCGCAACGTACCCCGCGCGCTGCGCGCCAGCGGCCATTTCAACAGCGCCGACCTTCCCTGGGAGTACCGGCCGAATGCGCTGTTCGTCGCCTATGCCCCGTATGACGCCCCACGCTATGCGCTGGCCGTGGTCGTGGAGCACGGCAACGCCGGTGGCGAGGCCGCCGCGCCGATCGCCCGTGACCTGATGATGGCGACGCTGCAGCGCGACCCGTCCGGCCACACCCAACCGCCGGGGGAACAGGTGGCCGAAGCCGGGCCGAGCGGGCCGGACAAGGACCGGCGGCGGAGCCAGCCATGATGACGCAACGGCTCTGGCGGGAGCGGTCGCCCGACCTCACCACCAAGTTCCTGCACGTCAACTGGATCTACATGCTGCTGCTGTGTGCGCTGGCCGGGGTGGGCTACGTCGCGCTGTACAGCGCCGGCGGCGGGCCACAACCCTATGCCACGCGCCACGTCCTGCGCTTCGCCGCCGGCCTGGTGCTGATGCTGGGCGTCGCCATGGTGGATATCCGGACGATCCAGCGGCTGGCCTGGCCGATCTACGGCGTGTGCCTGATGCTGCTGGTGGCGGTGGCGCGGTTCGGCCATGTGGGCAAGGGCGCGCAGCGCTGGATCGACCTGGGCGGCCTGCAGGTGCAGCCGTCCGAGCTGATGAAGATCGCGCTGGTGCTGGCCCTGGCGTCCTGGTTCCACCGCGCGTCGTGGGAGCGGATGGGCAACCCGCTGTTCCTGGTGCCCCCGATCATCGCCACACTGGTGCCGGCCGTGCTGATCCTGAAGGAACCGAACCTGGGCACCGCGGTGATCACTGCCACGCTGGGTGCCTGCGTGTTCTTCGCCGCCGGCGTGCGCTGGTGGAAGTTCGCCCTGGTCGGGCTGCCGATCCCGCTGATCGCCCGCATCGCCTACACCCACCTGCACGGCTACCAGAAGGCACGCATCGAGACGTTCCTGCACCCCGAAAGCGATCCGCTGGGCGCCGGCTACAACATCATCCAGTCGAAGATCGCGCTGGGTTCCGGCGGTCTGTGGGGCAAGGGCTTCATGCACGGCACCCAGGCGCATCTGGACTTCCTGCCGGAGAAGCAGACCGACTTCATCTACACCATCATCGGTGAGGAATTCGGCCTGGTCGGCACGCTGGCGGTGATGGGGCTGCTGTGCCTGATCGTGCTGGGCGCCATGCTGATCGCGCTGCGCTGCCGCCACCAGTTCGGCCGGCTGGTGGCGCTGGGGATCGGCTGCAACTTCTTCCTCTATGTCTTCGTCAACATCGCCATGGTGACCGGTGCCATCCCGGTGGGGGGCGTGCCGCTGCCCCTGGTCTCGCATGGCGGTTCGGCACTGCTGACGGTGATGCTGGGGTTCGGCGTGCTGATGTCGGTGCACGTGCACCGCGACGTGGAGTTCAGCGACGCATCGGCGACATGATGCGCCGGTGCCGCGAGGTCTCGCCCCGCCTGGTGCGGGCGTACCGGCGCACGATCTATCGCGCGGGCGAGGCCGTGGTACGCGTCGGCGACCGCTGTGCGGCGGTCGATACGCTGCTGGCCCGGCACCACGCAGGCTGCGCGGTGTTCGTTACCGCGTGGAACCCCTATTCGCACCGCATGCCGGACGGGTGGAACCGCCACATGCAGGAGCGCCTGCGGCAACGGCTGCGGCGCTGCGTCGTGCTGCCGGCGTGCGGCGGACTGGGCCGATGGCAGGAGGACCATTTCCTGGTGCTGGCCCCTCTGCCACCGGTGGCGCGATGGGGGCGGATTTTCCGGCAGAACGCGGTGGTGGTGATCCGGCGCGGTGAGCCCGCCCGGTTGCATCTGCTGACCGGCACTGCTGCGCGCGCCACTCGTTTTCGCGCTGACAGCGCCGTTTCCTGATCGTTGGCCGCACGGCCATCGGGGCGCGGGCCGGCCAAGCGCCTCGCCGCGGCGTGACCGGCCGGATGTCGGGCAGCGGGCTGCGGTACCCGAACCGGCACCAGTTCGAACTCGTTGGGGAACGGACGAGGCATCACTGGCAAGAGGCAGACATCATGCGTTCACGCATTATCGGGATCGCGACCGCCCTGGCGGTGGCGGGCGGACTGGCCGGGTGCGCCCCTGGACCGGGTGGCTACGCGGGCTGGTCGCATTACCGTCAACAGCAGGCGAACCAACATGCGTACCAGGCGCAACGTGATGCCGAGGCAGCACGCTGGCACGCCGCCCACGGCAACTACCAGGCCGCGCAGCAGGCACAGGCGGCGGCAAACGCTGAAGCCAGGCAGGCGCAGGGTGAGCACGCGCATGCCCAACGCGACCAGTGGCTGAGCCAGTTCCAGCTACATTAGCAACCATTCGGTGGCAACCTTCGTACCAGGCGGGGTGGTGGCGGGCTGATGCTACGGGGTCGCGGCGGGCGAAGGCCTGAATCCAGGATCTTGCCGTGCGAAATGCAGCTTCTCCGCGTGCCGCCCCGGAGATGTCCGGCTCACCCGTGTGCCTGTCGGCATGCGAGGTGGGATGACCGGCCGTAGCGCGCCACGTGGGATGGCCGGCCGTCCAGCGCAACAACCGGGCCGCCTCTCCCACGACGTGGCACTTTGCACCGGCGGCTGCCCGCGCAAGACCGAACCGGGATTGGGTGACCGCCCGGGAGGCCGACCAGCCCTCATGGTTTCGTCGCTGCCGGCCACACAGGAGTGGACGCCAGGCCGCGGCCCCTGGTGACGTTTGGCACACTCCCGGAAGATCGGAATAACCCTGAGGCGTGCGGCGCATGAAAAGCGGTTACGCTGTCCTCCAGATCCTCTCCATCAGCAGGTCGCGCCCCCGGGGGGGAGGCGACCATGGCAGCGGGTTCAGCGTCGCACGCCGTGATGGTTGTTCGCGAACCATCCACCGAAGTTGCCGCCATTTTCCTGTGCCTGGCGGGGGTTGCCCCGCCCGTTGCCAACGAAATTGTTGGCGCCGGCGCCGCTGCCGCGCCTGGCGTTCCATCCGCGATACGTTCCCGTCATGCCGGTTGGCGATCCGCGCTGTCCTGTCGCGTAGGGAGCGTTCGCGCCCGCTTGCCCGCCGGTCTGCGCCAGTCCCACGGCCGGGGCCCCGATCAGCGTGGCGGCGAATGCGCTGGCGAAAAGTCCTGGTGCATCTCACTGACCTGTCTCCTTGCGGATGCGTGTCGCTACCGCAAGGCGAACGCCTCGACCGCCAATTGGTTCGGAAGGCGCCAATTGGTTCGGAGGACGGTGATGCGCGCGAAAGAAGCGGCGCGCGCACAGAGCGCCAGGCCCGGGGGAACCAGCGCCTGCACCTCCTGCCCGCGCCGCTGCCAGGCCCCGGGTGTGATGGCTGGCCGCGCGACCGGATACGTCATATGTGTACGAAA
Source organism: uncultured Alphaproteobacteria bacterium (assembly GCA_963721065.1). GTDB lineage: Bacteria > Pseudomonadota > Alphaproteobacteria > Acetobacterales > Acetobacteraceae > CAWBLP01. The sequence continues at coordinate 416,573 of CAVRHO010000001.1, read as the reverse complement.
CCTTGTGCTTCGCGGAGACAGCCGATGGCAATCAGATCGATTTTGGCCGGCCTGAGTGGTGGCAGCGCCAGCAACGGCGTGATCGAGCTTGCCTGCCGCCTGGCGCAGCAGTTCGAGGCCTATCTCGAAGGCTTTCACGTTTCGATCGACAAGTCCGAGCTCGTTATCGCCGCAGGGGCCGAGGGGCTCGCCGCGTCCACCACCATGCAGTACGCGGATGAGCTGGCCAGCACGGCGGCCGAGAAGGCGAAAATGCTGCGGCAGAGCTTCGGCGATGCAGTGGCACGCCACAACCTGCCGCCGGTGGATCCACCCGGCTCGGGCCGGCCCGGACATGCCTGGCGGCAACTGGCGGGCGACGCCCCCGCGCTGCTTGCCAGCCGGGCGCGCTTCTTCGATCTCGCCGTGCTCGGCCGGTCGGAACGGGTGATCGACCAGCCCCATACCGATGCGATCGAGGAGACGCTGATTCGCTGCGGTCGCCCCATCCTGCTTGCGCCCTCCCATCCGCCGGCTACGTTCGGGCAGACCGTTGCACTGTGCTGGAACGGCTCTCCCGAGGCGATCCACGCGCTGGTCGCAGCGCTGCCCTTCCTGCAACGTGCGCAGGAGATCGTGCTTCTGGCGCTGGGCGAGGTCGAGGCCGGCGAACTGGGCGAACTCAAGACGTATCTGCAACTGCATGACATCGCCGCCAAGACCCGCACGCCTGAAGGAGGAACGGCGGGCGTCGGCGAGGGGCTGCTGTCCACGGCCCGCGACGAAGGCGCCGATCTCGTGGTTCTCGGCGGCTACGGCCACTCTCCGTTGCACGAGACGCTGCTCGGCGGCACCACGCGACAGGCACTTGGCACGGGCGGTGTCCCGTTGCTGATCGCCCATTAGCACTTCGTAGCCCAGCGGCGGGCATGGGCTCAGGCCGACCGTCGCGGCGCTTCCCCCGGGGCCGGCGTGTACGGGTAGTTGCCCATGCCACGGACCGCGTCTTCGCCACCGAGTTCCGCGATGCGCCGCTGCTGGTCGGCGAAGGCGCGCCGGCTGACGGCGTCGGGATCGCAGATCGCGCGCAGCCGGCGCTCCCCTTCGGCGAGCTGCGCTTCGTGGCCCGGTTCGAGCGCCAGGTCATGCGCTTCATCCGGATCGGCGTGCAGGTCGAAAAGCTGCGGGCGATAGCCGTGGTAGTACACATATTTCCAGCGGCCGAAGCGCACCATGAACATGCCGGTGATGGAGCCCACCGCGTGATACTCGCTCAGCACGCAGCGATCGGGTGAATCCCCCTCGGCCAGGCGCAGCAGGGACTCGCCGCGCAGCTCGGACGCATCGGGCGGCGGCGGCACACCCACCGCATCCAGGATGGTGGGGAAGCCGTCCACCAGGGACACGGGCGTAGCCACCCGCCGGCCGCGCGGCACGCCGGGCCCGCTGAGGATCAGCGGCACGCCGGCGGCTTCCTCATACATGTTCGACTTGCCCCAGAAGGTGCGGTTGCCGAGGTTGTCGCCGTGATCGCTGGTGTAAACCACGACCGTGTCGCGTGACAGGCCGGTCTGGTCGAGCGTGCGCAGCACCTGGCCGATATTGTCGTCAAGGAAAGAGACCATGCCGTAATAGGCGGCCACCGCGGTGCGGACATGCGCCTCATCGCGGAAATGGTCCTGGTAGCTCTGCACGGTGCGCAGCGCACGCAGCACCGGGTGGTCCGGGAAGTCCTCCGGGCGGGTCAGCAGCGGCAGCGGCACGCGGTCCAGCGGATAGAGGTTGAAGAACTCCGGCGGTGCGACCAGCGGGAAGTGCGGACACACGAAGGACAGGAACAGGCACCATGGCCGGTCCGCCGGCGCGGCCGCCGTGGCGCGCAGCCACTGGACCGCCGCATCGCGGATCTGGCGGTCGTAGTTCAGGTAGCTGGAGTCGCCGGGGCCGGCATTGGCAGCCAGTTGCTTCGTGCTGCCGCGCGGACGCGGGGGACGGCGCAGCATGCCCTGGGCGTCGCCGCGCCCCTCCAGCACGTGCAGGGGCAGGATTTCGTTGTCGAAGCCGTTGGGGTCGTCGGTGCCGCGGTAATGCAGCTTGCCGATCGAGTCGCAGCGATGCCCCGCGTCATGCAGGCGGTGGCCGAAGCTGGGTGGCGTGCCGGTATAGGGAAACGCGTTGTCCCAGTAGCCGATCTGATGCACGTGGCGGCCGGTGGCGAAGCTGGCGCGGGACGGCACGCAGATCGGGCAGTTGCAGTAGGCATTCTCGAACAGCGTGCCGGCGTTCGCGAGTGCGTCGAGATGCGGCGTGCGGATCACGCCGTTGCCGTAGGCGCCGAGCACCTTGCGGCTGTGCTCGTCCGACATGATGAAGAGGATGTTGCGTCCGGCCATGTGTTGCCTCGTTATCGGAGGGGCCGCGTCGTGCGAAACGACACGGATCTCCGGACTGATGCTGTTCTAGCTTGGGAAGCCGACCATCTTGTCCAGCGCCACGGCGGGCGGCTGCGGATAGTGCAGGCCGCGCTGGCCGGACAGGCTACGGTCCGGACGGCCGGGATACGGGCCCGGATCGAAGCCGATGAGTTGGCCGTCGCGGACCCAGCCCTGTTCCAGGTCGCTGCCCCAGCAGGACGCAGCCAGTGCCTCGGCCAGGCGCCGCCGGGTTGCCGCGAGATCCGGGTTGCCGGACAGGTCGCGGGTTTCCGCGGGATCTTCGGCGATGTCGAACAGTTGCACGGTGTTCCCGGCGGGGTACCAGATCAGCTTGTGCCGCCCGTCATGCGCCATGCGGCAGGCGCCGTTGTTCTCCAGCGTATCGCCATAGAGCACGGACCGCGGTGCGGCGGCGAGCATCGACCGGCCCTCTACCGTCGGGGGCAGCGGAATGCCGGCAAGATCCAGCAGGGTCGGCATCAGGTCCTGCAGGCCGACCAGGCGATCGTCCACGACATCGGTTCCGATGCGTGAGTCGCCGGCGCGGCCGACCAGGATGCAGGGAATGTTGGCAGAGCCTTCATAGTAAGTGCGCTTGGCGTAGAGGCCGTGGTCGCCCAGCATGTCGCCGTGGTCGGCGGTGAACAGGATCACCGTGTCGTCCAGCAGGCCTTCTTCCCGCAACGTGCCGATCACCACGCGCAACTGGTGGTCGATATGCGTGCACAGTGCGTAGAAGGCGCGCCGCACCTCGGCCAGCACCTGCGGTGCCAGGGCGGGCCAGTAGTTGCGGACCATCTTCAGTGCGTAGGGCAATGCGGCGGCATCCTCGCTCCACGGCGCGGACAGCGGCGACGGCGGGGCGAACTGGCGGTAGAGGTCCATGTAGGTCTGCAACGGCACCAGCGGCGGGTGCGGATGCGTGTAGGAGAGGCACCAGAACGCCGGGCGGGTCGGGTCGCGCCGGCGGATCTCACGCGACATCATGAAGCTGGCCCAGTTGGTCACGTGGCATTCTTCCGGCAGGTGCCAGACGCGGTGCATGTAATTGTTGTTGTTCATGCCGTGCAGGAACTGCTGGCCGGGGTGCCCGCTGGTCGGCCAGGAAGATGTCGTGGTCGTCGGGACCGCCCAGGTGCGGACGTCCCTCCTCGCTCAGCAGCACATTGTCGAAGCCGATACGGTCGCGCGGCGGATAGACGTGCAGCTTGCCCACGCACAGGGTCTGGTAGCCGGCGCCGCGGAAGGCGTCGGCCATTGTCGGCAGGTGCTTCGGCATGGTGTTGGTCGTGCCGAACACGCGGTCGCCGTGGGTGCGGGTGGTGGTGCCCGTCATCAGTGTGCGGCGGGCCGGAATGCAGATGGGCGTCTCGGAATAGGCGCGGGTGTAACGGATGCCGTTGCGCGCGAGCTGGTCGAGCGTGGGGGTCAGGATTGTCGGATGACCGGCGCAGCCAAGCAGCCGGCCTGGCCACTGGTCCACGGTGATCAGCAGAACGTTCGGGCGTGTATCCGGCATCGGCGCTTCCTCGGTATGGTTGCGGGCTATCCTGGGAGATGTGGCCGGGGCGGTAAACACCCGGTGCCGGGACCGTCTTTGCCGATCTTGCTGCTGACCACCGGACGTTCATGCATTCGGAGTGCGGGCCCTGTATTGGTCTTCCCTGGGCGTGAATGTCACGCGTGCGATCGCGATGCCGCTTTCGCCGCCGACGGCGTACAGCAGCCAGGTTTCGCCTGACTCCTCGTAGATGGCGGGATCGCGCAACTGGTTCACCACACCATACGCCGTGCTGCGGATCGAGGGCTGGACGGGTGCGTCCGCCCCTTCCCACGGATGTTCGGGGCGCAGCACCTCGACGGCCGGTTCGTCCCGCCAGTGGTGCCAGTCACCCTCGAGCGCTATGCGGCTCAGCAGGATACGTTCCGGCGCGTCACCGACCTGGGTCCAGAACACAAACAGCGCGCCGTCCCGTTTCAGCACCGCGGCATGGCGCATGTTGGGATTGAACAGCGTCGGCCCTGGTTCGAAACCACTCAGCCCGTCGGCGGAACGTGACAGGGTGCCGGGCATTGTCAGCGCATAGGTCATACCGTCGTGGTGGAAGATGCGCATATAGGAGCGGCCGATCACCTCGGGCCGGGCGGTGAAGTCGATGCCGTTCCGCGACAGCGCGACACGCGAGACCTGGTTGCCGGCAGCTTCGAGCCCGTGGAAATACATCACGACCTGGCGCCGCTCGGGATCGACATGCACATCGGGGGACGCGATGTGCGGGGTAGTGATTTCCGACAGCACGTCGTGGGAGATCGCGGTGCCGCGGGCGCGGTACTGTGCTTCGAACCGTGCCAGGTCCGCCGGCGACACGGTAGGCGGGGCGGTGAGGAAACCCGATTGCGCGAGGTGCAGGCTGCCGGGTGGATGCACGTGCCATGGCCCGGTGAGATGGTCGGCATAGGCAAGGCGGATGTAGCCCCCCTTGTGATCGGCAAAGTAGAGGTAGTAGGCGCCCAGGCGGTCTTCAATCCATTCCGGCACCCGAATCAGCGACGGGCCCTGGATATTCACGCCGATGCTTGGATGCAGGTCCGGCCCGATGATCGGGCCCTGGACCAGGCGGGTGACGCGGACGTTCATGTGCTTCCTCCTTGCCGGCCGCCTGGCGCGGGCGGTCGTGTCGTCGCCGTGTTTACGACAGGGTGCGCCCGGGAACGAGCCGGTGCATGATGCGGCGCATGAACCAGCGAGGGAAAGAGACAGGATGACGATGCGCATTCTCTGGCCGAACCTGCCGGCCGAATTCCACCAGGTGGTGCGCGAGGCGGTCGGTCCGGGTTTCGAAACCGATATCTGCACCAGCTTCGACGATGTCACAGACGAGCAATGGGCGAATGCGGACGCCGTCGTGGGCACGTGCCCGCCGCAATACGTGGACAAGCTGCGCAAGTGCCGGATCTTCGCAAAGCTGGGCGTCGGTTACGACGACGTGGATATCGAGCGGTTCGGCAAGCTGGGCATCGCGGTGTGCAACACGCCGAACTACGGCACGCGCGAGGTTGCCGACCATGCCATCGCGCTGATGCTGACGCTGGCCAAGAGCATCGCCTATCATGACGAGCAGTTGCGGGCGGACCTGAAGACCAACTGGCGTCCGGCGCACAACCCGTTCGGGCGGCGGCTGTCCGTCTGCACCTTCGGGGTTATCGGCGCCGGCCGCATCGGCACCGCGGCGATCCGCCGCGCCAAGGCGTTCGACATGGATGTCGTGTTCTACGACCCGTACCAGCCCAGCGGCTATGAACTTGCGCTGGGCGTGCGCCGGGCCGACTTGCTGGCCGAACTGATGGGACAGTGCGACTTCGTCAGCATCCACACGCCGCTGACCGCGGAGACCCGCAACATGGTCGGCGCCAGCGCCTTCGCGGCGGCGAAGCGCGGGATGATCCTGATCAACACCGCACGCGGACCCATTGTCGATATCGACGCGCTCTATGACGCGATGAAGGATGACACGGTGCTGGCCGCGGGTCTCGACGTGCTGCCGCAGGAGCCGGCGAACCCGCAGGCGCGCCTGATCGCTGCGTGGCAGCGGAACGAAGACTGGATCCGCCACCGGCTTGTGCTCACGCCACACTCGGCGTTCTACACACCGGAGAGCATGCGGGACAATCGCGCCTTCTCCTCCCGCACGGCGGCGCGTTACCTGCGGGACGGGCGGCTGGAGAACTGCGTCAACCGGCAGTACCTGGTGGCGCGCGACTGAAGCCTGAGCGCGACTCCGGTGCGCAACGGGAGCCTGCGCGCGACTTCTATGCGCGACTGAAGCCTGCGCGTGGCTCCTGTGCGTGACTGAAGCCGTGTGTGCCGACGCGTGCCGGTGTCTGTTGTTGTGCGTGAAACCGGTTCGTCTCGGCATAAGCGCCGGGAGTTCGCTTCGGAACGCTGATACGCCGGCAGCGGGTATCAGCGTCGCAGCGCCTAAGCCCGCTCCGGCTCGTGCGCGTGTTGCACGGCATGGTGTGCCGCGATGTAGCCCTGGACGATGGCGCGGGCCAGGCCGTGCTGGCTGAAGCCACCGGCCGACTCGCCGCCGCAATACAGCGCGGGGATCACCTGCCCGTGCAGATCCACCACGCGGCACTGCGTGTCGATCCGCAGGCCCATGCGCGTGTCGTGGATCACCGGTGTTGCCCAGGCGGCGAAGAACGGCGGGGTGGCGATTTTGTGCAGCGGGCGGGGTTTGCCGAAGTCCTCGTCCACGCCCGACTCCACGAAGCTGTTGTAGCGCGCGACCGTCTGCTCCAGGTTTTCCGGCGGCATGGGCACGCGCTGGTGCGGCATCACGATCCGGGCGGCCAATTCGGCCAGCGTGTCGGCACTGAAGAAGAAGCCGGCCTCGCGATCGACGTGGGGAGGTTCGGTCACCCACGCCTCCCGCCGCACCGCGTCCGCGTCGAAGATCGCCCAGATCGGGCCGCCGCCGTTGTGGCCGTCGCCGATGCCGGCCATCGCCGCGTTCAGCCAGTTGTTGGGGCGGAAGGTGACGCCCTGCACGTTCCGCCAGTCGCCCTGCGTGTAGGGGTCCAGGGAGTTGTAGTTGTTGGTGGTGAAGCCCGGCCCGGTCTCGTCGTAGAACCGCCGGCCCAGCATGTTCACCGTGATCACGTCCTGCCAGTCGCGCACCGGCAGGCCGATCGACCCGGCCCTGTCGAACACCGCGCTGCCGGGATACCAGCGCAGGTTCTGGTAGCCATACTGACAGCCGATCGCCGCGGGCTTGGTCAGGTTGAAACCGAACTCCCCCACCTGGTTGTACAGCCCCCACAGCGACGCACCGACCGCCATCGCCGCCAGCTCTCCACTGGCATCCTGGTCGGACCAGGGCATGCCGGCCAGGCCGCAGTATTCCTCGGTCAGCCGCGGATCGACCATGCGGCGGAAGTTGACGTTGCCGGTGGACCCGCCGGTGCCCAGGATCACCGCCCGCCGCGCCCGGATCGCCAGCCGCGCGCCCGCATGCTCCACCGCGACGCCCAGCACGCGGCCGGCCATCGGAGCCTCCCGGTACAGGCCCACCATGCGGTGACGCAGCAGGATCTCCACGCCGGCCTTGCGCGCCGCTGCCTCCAGCGGGCGCATCAGGCCGTTGCCCGATGACCGCGTCGGCTGCTCGTCCGGGTCGGCGGGGCGGCCGGTCTGCACCATCGGCCAGTGCGACACCGCGCAGTGCATCTCCCGCGGGGCGGAGTTGCCCACCGCATTGCCGCCGCGCGCATCCGGCGCCTTGTCCACGAACACCACGCCGTGCGCCACCAGCCAGTCGAACGTCTCCACGTTGCGGTCCACGAAGGCGCGGACGATCTCGTGGTCGTTGTAGCGGTAGTCGGGGAAGCCGTTGGGCTCCACCACCGACCAGTCGGTGAGGTCGCGGAACAGCAGGTCCGGCGTGTCCGCGATGCCGTGCCGACGCTGCGCCGTGGTGCCGCCGCCCAGCGGGACGTTGCCGCCGCTGGTGATCGCGTGGCCGCCGATGTCGGGTTCCTGCTCCACCACCAGCACCGAGGCCCCGGCCTCCCGCGCGACGATCGCCGCGGTCATGCCGGTGGCGCCGGCGCCGATCACCACCACGTCCGCCTCCACGTCCCACGCGGCGGGGGGCGGCGGGGCGGCCAGGGGGATGGGCGCGCGTTCCGGGGAACGCTCCGATGGGTCTGGCATGGCGATTGGTCCGGCGGTTGTTCTGATGCCACAGTCCGGAACCATGACGGGGCCATGACGTCAACGGCCGAGCGCCCTACCCTGCGGCGGGACGCCGGGGCGGGGGCGACGGGGCGGCCGGCCCGCCTGCCCCGCGCACCCGGCCGGCAACACCACCAACCAGGGACGAACGCGCCATGAAGATCACCAGCGTCACCGCCATCCCCATGTCCGCCCCCGTGCCGCCCGACAAGCGCCACCGCACCGACCTGGGCACCAAGGTGAAGAGCGACGCCACGCTGATCCGGGTGGAGACCGACTCCGGCCTGACCGGCATCGGCGCCGCGCTGGGCACCCCGCCGATCGTGGCGGCGATCGTCGCGCATGAGCTGGCGCCGGAATGCGTGGGGGAGGACCCGATGTTCTCGGAACGCATCTTCGAGAAGATGTACAACGGGTCCCGCGCCACCCCGGCCCTGGCCCGCGGCGTGCCCCAGGCCGACGAAAGCCGGCGCCGCGGCGTGATCATGGAGGCGATCGCCGGCGTCGATATCGCGGTGTGGGACGTGAAGGCGCAGGCGCTGGGCATCCCGCTGTACCAGGCGCTGGGCGCCGTGCGCAGCCAGGTGCGCGGCTATGCCAGCGGCGGCTGGGCGCCGGGCGACGAAGCCGAGGCGGAGCTGGCCGGCTATGCCGCCAAGGGCTTCACCGCCGCCAAGATGCGGGTGGTCGGGCGCGACGGGTTCTCCATCCCCAACTGCGTGCGCCGGGTGAAGGCGGCTCGGCGCGGGCTGGGCCCCGACGTGGAGCTGATGGTGGACGCGCACGGGTCGCTGGAGGTGGCCACCGCCATCCGGCTGGCCGCGGAGCTGGAACCCTTCGACATCGCCTGGTTCGAGGAGCCGGTGTCGCCGGACGACCACGCCGGCCAGGCGGAGGTGCGGCGGTCCACGCTGATCCCCATCGCCAGCGGCGAGCGGGAGTTCACGCGGTTCGACTTCCAGGACCTGCTGGAGCGCCGGGCGCTGGACATCGCGCAGCCGGACGTGGCGCGGGCGGGCGGGCTGACCGAGATCCGGCGGATCGCGGCGCTGACCTCCGCCCACGGGGTGCGCCTGGCGCCGCATGCCTGGGGCAGCGGGGTGCTGTTCGCGGCCAGCATCCATGTCGCGATGGCCGCCGCCAACTGCCACATCCTGGAAGTGACGCAGGGCTACATGCCGATGATGTGGGAGCTGTTCGACGAACCGTTCGACATCCGCCCGGACGGCATGGTGCACGCGCCGGACCGCCCGGGGCTGGGCTTCACCCTGCGGGCGGATGCGCTGGAGCGGTTCCGCTATATCGACGGGCCCGAGTACCAGTTCTAGCGCCGGGCCCTCGGGCGCCCCGGCGACGGCGGAATCGCGATGGCGGGGCCGCCCTGGCGGAGGGCCCCGTGATGCGCGCGACGGTGCGCCCGGGTCAGGGCGGGTGGGCGCTGGGCACCGGCGGGGCCGGCAGCAGCGGCGGCGCCGGTGGGGCGAGCCGCGCGCCCGGCCGCGCGATGGCGGGCAGCGGCAGGCAGCGCCGCATCATGCCGCGGAACAGACGGGCGAGATTGCCGCCGTATTCGGCGATGGCGTGCTGCAACTGGCCCCACTGCGCGTGGCTCACCTGCCCCGGGGTGAGGCCGAGGTCCTGGCAGATATCGGCGAGGACGGCGCCGATCAGGCGGCGGCGGACCTCCACCTGGATTTCCTTCGGGCTGGGCAGGTAGGGCGCGTCCGGGGTGTCGGCCGGGCGGGGGCGGCGGGGCGCGCGGCGCTGGGCGGTGGCCGGCGTGCCGGGCGGGCGCAGGCGGACGGGCGGCGGCACGATGTCGCGGCCGGTGGCGGCGCGGCGCTGCAACAGCCGTTCCAGCGCGGCCAGGCGCATCAGGCCGCGCATGATGCGGGCCAGGATGGCCGGCGGGTGCTGCGTGCCGAAGGCGTTGGGCGTGCGGAGGCCGTGCGGCGGGGTGCGCTGGACGGTGGCGAAGCGGTCTTTGCCGAAGGTGAGCAGGAAGTGGATCACGCCGAGCAGGGCGGCGATGCGGGGTGGCGTGCCTGGCTGGGCCGGGTCCTGGTGGGGACCGGGTTGGGAGGGAGGCTCGGCGGTGGTGGCCGGGGCAGGCATGAACGGAAGAAGAACACAGATGGGGGCGTAAGTCAAGGAATAATTGCGGGATGGCACCGGGAATCGTTACACACAGCGGTATGGATTGGCGGACACGATGATGGCGGGTTGGCGGCCGGGCCTGGTCAGAGCTGGTCGTCGGGGCGGGGTGCTTCGCCGCCGTCACGGTTCAGGATGCGGTCGAATGCCTGCATGTCGGCCCGCGCGTGCAATGCGACGGGTTCGGCAAGGCCCGCAATGCCGTCGAGGAAGCTTTCCAGGTTCTCCCTGTTCAGCCCGACCGCAAGGCGGTGTTCCGCCCGCTGGCAAAGCGCTTCGTGTTCCGGCAACAGGGGGGTGCTGCGTGTCCCGGGCATCCTCGCCGGCCGGCGGTCATGCGGCCCAGCCGAGCGCTTCGCGGGCGATTTCGAGGTCGTGTGCGGCCTGGAGTCCAAGCCAGAACTCCGGCGACGTGCCGAACCGGCGCCCGAGGCGGAGCGCGGTTTCCGCCGTCACCGCGCGTTCGCCGTTGAGGATTTCGGTGATGCGTGTGACAGGCACCTGCATCTCGCGGGCGAGCGCCCGGGCAGACAGGTCAAGCGGTTCCATGAATTCGTGCCGCAATACGTCGCCGGGGGTCACATGGGCCAGCCGCTCCCCGGTGACGTCGTCGCTGAAGTCGGTGGTTGCCAGATCCTCGCGCTTGATGGTCATGGCGATCTCCATCAGTGGTAATCGACGATCTCGACGTCGAACGCATTGCCTTCGTGCCAGCGGAAGCACAGCCGCCACTGGTCATTGACCCGCATGCTGTGCTGTCCGGCCCGATCGCCCCGCAAGGCTTCCAGCCGGTTGCCGGACGGGGTTCGCAGGTCCTCCAGCGACTTCGCGGTATCCAGCATTCGCAGCTTCCGGCGCGCGGTATCGGCTTATCGCTGGGAAATCCCTTGGGAGCCTTTCCGAGGAACACCGCTGCTGTCCGTTTGTCCGGAAGCTGGATATCATGGGTGTTCTGTAGCGCAGAACGGCCGGGGATGTCCACCGCTTTGTGCAGTGCGCTGCGACATGCCCCAGCGGGCGGCGGCCCGTTGGTAGGATCGCCCGGCGAAGCGGTTGGTTTGCAAGACCGGGCCATGGATGAGATACCATAGAACTTCCAAAGAATTCCCGACTCGCCTGGATGACGCCACCGATGGACGAGCGGGCAACGCGGCAGGCGCCGTCGTTGAGCTTACGAGAACCCGGTCCGGATACGTAATAAGAGCTTACCCGCCTCGTTTCGTTTTGCTATGCTCAGCGTCATGAGCAGCCAGCCTGAGCCGAAGCTTTCATTTCCTACAGTTGGAGTAATCCAGACCATGAGGCGTGGATCATAACTTTTGCCGAGGAGCTAACCAGCCAGGAAATCCATGTCATTCTGGACAAATGGGATCTGCAACCTGGGCATGACGCGAACGCCTTCATGGAGAGTATGGTCACGGACCCGACGGTCACCAAGGTTGCGTTGGTCTGCGACAAGAGGTATCGGAAAAATCAAACACTCGTTCCGGGGGCGCCGGTACAGAAGCACAGATAATAACGCCTGAACTCTATGCGAAAAAGGAACAGGCCAAATTCGTAGCGGTAATCCGGGAGCGGGATGAGAATGGAAAACCGTACGTCCCAGCATATTATGGCAGCCGAATATACATCGATCTGACCAACCCGTCCACATACGCATCAGAGTTTGATCGCCTCGTCCGCTGGGCTTGGGATCGCCCAATACATGTGCGCCCGCAGAAGGGCCCAAAGCCCGAATTCTTGAGTGGCGAAAGCGAAGACGCGAGCGGGAGCGCGGCTAGCGCGATATCCCATCGTAGGGCATTCGACGCGGTCAGGAGCAACAACCCCAACGCCCCGGCCCTCGTAAGGGGGTCCTTCTTATCGTTCGCCGAAAGCCTTGAGGGGCTCCGCATCAAGGTGACACCAGAAAACCGTTCCACGTTCGACGATCTGATTTTTACAAGTATAGAAAAATCACTACCATACAGGAATTAGATCGTTGGAATGTTTAACGCTATCGCGCAGATCCGCCTGCCATGAAGATATGTTGCTGGTGGTGCATCGGTTTTTTGAACGGCTGATCCCATATACTCGGCGCCCAGAGCACATTAACTCCTGGATCTAGTTCCGATACGAGTAATTTTCGATTTCTCATTCATGAATTATTCCTATGCATCCTCGCGATCTTCCTCAAATTCGAGAGATTCCGAGGCATTTTGCTTTATGGTCGATAATCAATATTTCTATGAAGATCCAAATAATAGGATCGAGAATATGCACTCGTTTCTACGATTTCGGGAGCATCTTGAGTCCTTGGAATTTCGAAACAGAAGACTGAACCTGAGACGACTATCCCTTCGAGCAGACATGCTAGCCAGAACCGCAACGAGGCGGGCGGTGTAGGTTTTAATTTCATCATGACTGCAGATTTCATCCTGTACCTTAGCGAGTCAAAAGTTACCATTTATGGAGAACGTGGTGGCCTGAAATGGTTTTGTAAGTAGGCCGCTTTGGCGGGCCATTCGAAATATTCGCTCGCGCTAGGTCGATGAAATACTTTGATCGTCTTAAAGCCGTCGTGGGCGTTAGAGACAAGGAAGAGCTTGGATTGATAATCAACAGGATTGACAGCGAACCAGATCGGGCGCCGAGATGGCAATTCGAACGTCTCAACGTAAGCCAGTTGATAGGGTTTGATGCCCTGGCTACAAAACCCTGATACGCAAATGTGGAAAGACCACGCTCCGGCGCACCCGAACTGGCGAAATAAGCTAAGTCAACAGCTGTAGGCACAACTCGATAACTTGCATTTAGTTTCGCATGTTGGGGTCGACGACGCAAAGACATAGTTTTTGCGGACGGTCTCGCGCCCCACCTCACAGATTGACCTATTGCCGGAGGGGCGCACCTTCGCCGATCTCATCGGGGACGCACACCCCCATAAACCCGCACCACCTCCTCCCCCGACACCCGCCCCACCTCCACAACAAACACCACCCGCACCGGCGGCACCCCAGCCGCCGGCACCCCGCCCGCCGCCCCAGCGGGCGCCAGCGTCGCCCGCCCCCCGGCGAGCTGAAACACCAGCCGCCGCCCCGGCTGCTCCACGCACTCCAGAATCCCCTTCGCCCGCGCCAGCCGCGGCGCCAGCCGCCCGATCGCCGCCTGGAACCGCCGCAGAGACACCGGCCTGTCCGACGTCCAGCTCAGGCTCTCAAACCGCTCGGCTGCCGGCCGCCGCCGCCCCACCTCGCGCAAAGCCGGCACACGGTCCGGGTCCACCGGGAACAGCAGCGCCGCCGGCACCGCCCCGTGCGGCGCCTCCACCACCACCGCCCCGGGCCTGGCGGCCTTCACCGCGTCGCGCATCCGCGCCAGGCCGTCCGCCCCGGCCAGGTCCGGCTTGCTCAGCGCCACCACGTCGGCGCTGCGCAGTTGCGACCGCAGCAGCGGGTCGTCCAGCCCAGCGGCCGGACCGCTGGAGTCCACCACGCACAGCACCGTCTCCAGCGGCGCCTCGCGGAAGATCACCGGGTCCATCAGGGTGCGCACGATCTCGGCCGGGTCGGCCACGCCGCTGGTCTCGGTCACGATGAACTCGGGGCGCGGGTCGCGCCGCAGCAGGGCGGCCAGGGTGCGCAGCAGGTCGCCCTCCAGGCTGCAGCAGATGCAGCCATTGCTCAGGCTCACCACCCCCTCCCCCGCCCCCGCGATCAGCTCGGCGTCGATGTTGATGGCGCCGAAATCGTTCACCACGGCGGCGATGCGGCGGCCCTCGGCGTGCGCCAGCAGGTGGTTCACCACGGTGGTCTTGCCGGCGCCCAGGAAGCCGGTCACCAGCAGCACCGGCACGGGCGGGCGCGGCGGCGCGGTCATGGGCGCGGCGGCACCGGCGCGGGGGGCGCGGCGCGGCCCCGTGCCGGCACGCTGCCGGGGGCCGGGCGGGCGGATGGGGCGGGGCGACCCGGTCGGCGGGGGGTAAAGGACCAGCCCGAGGGCCGGCCCTGACGCGGGCCTGGGGGGCGCATCAGCCCTCCGCCAGCGGGCGGCGCACCGGGCGGCCGGGGCGGGCGGACAGGTCCAGCACGCCGTCGGCGATCAGGGGCTGGCCGCTGACCAGCAGGTGCCGCACGCCCTCGGCCGGGCGGTTCATCGCGCTGAATTCGGCGCGGTCGCTCAGCGAGGCATAGTCGAACACCACCACGTCGGCGTCCGCGCCCGCGGCCAGGCGGCCCTTGGCCGACATCGCGGGCGTGCTGGGGGCCAGGATCTCGGCCGGGATCAGCGTGCACTTGCGGATGCCCTCCAGCAGCGACACCGCCTGGCGCTCCCGCACCCACTCCCGGATGAAGCGGGTGAAGCAGCCGGCGGAGCGCGGGTGGGACGTGGCGTCCCCCGGCAGCGGCCAGGCGTCGCCGGTGTAGGCGCTGCCGTCCGACAGCGTCCACGGCATCGCGTCGGATGCGATGGCCCCGCCGGGATACAGCACGGAGATGTCCAGCAGGTCGCGGTGGTGCGCGTTGTTCTCGATATCCAGCACGTGCCACAGCACCAGCGACGCGGGGTCCTCGGCCTGCGCGGCCAGCAGCTCCTCGCGGTCGCGGAAGCGGTGCCCGTCGGTCACCCGCTGCACCGAGTTGAAGCCCACGCCGTTGCGCGCCTCGAACTCCGGATCGCTGAAGAAGGCGGCGGCCAGCACGGTGGACCCGGTGCCGTAGGGATACGCCTCCACCGTGATCGGCAGGCCCTGTTCCTGCGCCTTGGCGATCAGCGCGGCGCACCGCTCCACGTCGGTCTTGGAGGAGCTGTTGAAGTGGCAGATGTGCATGTGCGCGCCGGTGGCGCCGGCATAGCCGATCAGGCGGACATAGGCCTCGGCGGCGGATTCCGGGTCGATGGCCGACATGTAGGCGACGTGGGTGAAGGTCGGCACGGCGTGGGCGAAGGCGAGCTGGCACACCGCCGTCAGTTCCTGCACGCCGGCGCCGGGGGCATAGGCGTTCAGGATGCCCACGCCGATGCCGCCTTCGTTCAGGCCCTGCGCCAGGCGGTCCAGGATGGCGGCCACTTCGGTTTCGGTGGCGACGTTCTCCACCCAGCGGCGGTCGCGCATCGCCCGGCCGAAGGCTTCCAGGAAGGATTCCTCGTTGGACCCGGTCATCGCGCCGATCCGGGCGAAGGCCCAGTTGGCGGATGCGCCGTAGTTCAGCACCCTGCCCTGCTCCGCCTGGCGGCGATACCAGGACGCGACGGGCAGCACGCCGGCTTCCAGGTCCAGCGAGGTCGTCACCCCGTCGAACGCCTGCATCCGGTCGGCCGGGATGGACTGGCCGTGCGCGTGCAGGTCGATGAAGCCGGGGGCGACGACCAGGCCGGTGGCGTCGATCGTCCGTTCGGCGCCCGGCAGGTTGGTGCCGACGGCGGCGATCCGCCCGTCCATCACCGCCACGTCGCCGATCGAGTCCATTCCGCTGGCCGGGTCCACCACCCGCCCGCCGCTGATCACCAGGCCGCTCATGCGCATCGTCTCCGTCTGCTGCTCCCCCAGGCCGGCAGCACCGGAGGCACGTGTCGGGCCGGCCCGAAGCGGGCGGTCCCGGCGGGCAATAGAGGCAGAATCCCGCGCGCCCGCAACCGTGCGCGGCGGCCGGGGTGCATGTCGCAACGCCTGCGCCGGTTCCCGGTGCACGGCCTGCCCGGTAACACCTCGCTGTTGGTAATCCTACTCGGTGTACTACTTCACTGTCCGAATCTTTTATTGACGGGGTGGGAGCCGGATGGTTAGCCTTCTCCAGATTTTCCAATACTACGCTATGGTTGTGCTGGCCGGGCCCGACGTCCAATGCGGCACGGCGTTCCTTTCGTCCACAACGCAGCACACGACCGCGATGCAAGGCCGAGCGGCCCCGGTGACCTCTCTGATGCGCCTACCACCTGGCCGCTTGATCGCGGATGGCCGGAGCCCCGGCCGTCCCATCCCGCAAGGCAGTTGCCGATGACCGAACCCGGCCGTGCCACCCGGAGCGACCCGACCGTGTCCGCCGCGGTCATGCGCACGCTCAGGCAATGCGTGCCGCCCCGCCTGGCCGCGGCCGTCGCGCGCTACCGTGCGCTTCCCGTGTCGGTGGCGGAGTGGAACCAGCAGTATGGCTCCGGCGGCTGGAACAATCTGGAAAGCGTGCGCGAACTGCCGCGCTACAGTGTCATCGCCGGCTATTGCCGGTTCTACCGGCCGAACGGGCGCGTGCTGGATGTCGGTTGCGGCAACGGCATCCTGGCGAGTCACCTTGGTGCGCGCGGCGTTTCCTCCTATGTCGGCTTCGACCTGTCGGAGACCGCCATCACCCAGGCCCGCAGCCGGGCGGTGACCAATGCGGCGTTCGTGGTCGCCGATGTGGAATTGTTCGTGCCGCCGCACGCCTTCGATGTCGTCGTGTTCAACGAGGTGCTGTACTACCTGCACGCGCCTGTTGCCGCTGTGGAACGGTTGGCCGGTGCGCTCGGTTCCGGCGGGCTGATCATCGTGTCCCTGTTCCGAACGCGACGCGGGCTGCAGATTGGCGCGATGCTCAACCGGGCGTTCGTCGCCATCGATCGCACGTCGATCCGGCACGCCAGCCGGCTGACCTGGGACATCATCGTGTTTGCACCACTCCGGGATACGATGCACGGCAGCCCGCGCGACGCTTGACCGAGGAACGCCGCCCCGCCGTCATCGCCCGTGCCGGCGCGGCCGTCCACGCTTTCTCGTCGCTGCCATCGGCGAACGGGTGGATGGGGCGACGCCGCCCGTCACGACGTGGGTACCCGTCGGCCGGGAACAGACGTCGATCACGCCCGCTTACAGATGCGCCAGGATATTGACCAGCCGCCCGAAAGGATCCCGCACGTAGAAGCGCCAGACGCCCCACGGCTCCATCACCGGGCCGTACTCGATCATGAGGCCCGCACGCACCACCCGCTGATACACCTCGTCGAGGTTATCGACCTCGATCGAGATATCCGGCACCGGCGTTCCCGCCCCGCCTTCCGCCGCGAAGCTGATCTGCGGCGAGGTTTGCACGTCCGTCGCAAATGTTACGATCCAGCCCAGGTCCATCGCCACGCTCATGCCAAGCACGTCGCCGTAGAAGGCCCTGGCGGCCCCGATCCGGTCGGTGCCGACATTGGTTACGATCCGTCGTACCGTCATGCAGATCCCTCCACGGGCAACCATCGCTGCGGACCGACGCGGATGGTCAGCCCGCACGGGCCATCACGCAACCGTTGCGACGCCTGCAGCCCCCGGATTACCGCGGGCGCAGGCGATAGTGGCTGACTCCCCACGCACCCCCCGGCGCACCGAACAGCCCCGCCGTCGCCAGGAAGAACAGCCGCCAGCGCCGCTTCCACAGCGCGGCATCCCGCCCGTACACCGTGCGCAGCACCGCATCGATCGCCGCATGGTTGCGGTCGAAATTGGCCAGCCAGTCCTCGGCCGTGCGCCGGTACTGCGCGCCGCTCCACCGCCATTCCGCTTCCACCGCGAACCCAGACTCCAGCCGGCGGATCAGCCCGTGGCTCGGCATGATCCCGCCGGTGAAGAAATGCCGCGCAATCCAGTCCGCCTTGTTGGTGTGGTCGAACGCATACGGCATGCAGTCATGGCTGAACACATGCAGGAACAGCCGCCCGTCGTGATGCAGCCAGCCCAGCACGCGCTGCAGCAGCGCCTGCCAGTTGGACATGTGCTCCCACATCTCCACCGATACGACGCGATCGAACCGCCCGTCCGGCACGAACGCGTTCATATCAGCGGTAACCACCCGCAGCCGTGCCAGGCCCCGCCGGCGCGCCTCGGCCTCGATGAACGCCCGCTGCGCCGGCGCATTGGAGACCGCGACGATGTCCGCCGCCGGATAGTGTTGCGCCATCCACAGCGACAGCGAGCCCCAGCCGCAGCCCAGTTCCAGGATGCGCTGCCCGTCGGCCAGCGCCGCGTGAGCTGCGGTTTCGGCCAGGGCACGCTCCTCGGCCGCGGCCAGGCTGTCGCCGTCCTGGTACAGACAGCAGGAGTATTTCCGCTGCGGCCCCAGCACCAGCGCAAAGAACTCCGGCGGCAGCTCATAGTGCTGCGCGTTCGCCGCATCCGCATGCAGCGCGACCGGGCGCTCGGCCATCGCCATTGCGAACCGCCGCTCCGCGTCGGGCGCGGCGCGCTGCAGGCGCCGGCTGGTGCGGCCCACCATCAGCGCGATACCGGCGCGGGTGATGCTGTCGGGAAGCGGCAGACGCTCCGCGGCGCCGGTCGCAACAGCGGCCAGGTTCATGGCGTCCTCCCAAGCGGCAAAGGAACGAAGGGGCGGGTGCGCGCCTGGTACGCGCGATACGTCGCGCCACGCGAGCGCAGCATCTGCTGTTCCAGCGGCGGAATGCCCGACACGTGCACCAGCAGCCAGTACATGAATGCCGGACCGGTCAGCGCCAGCCACCCCGCCAGGTAACCGCCGCCCAGGTCGATCGCGAACAACGGATAGGCCAGCCAGCCGAACCACTCGAAAAAATAGTTCGGATGGCGCGACAAACGCCACAGGCCGGTGTCGCACACCTTGCCGTGATGGGCCGGGTCGGCACGGAAGCGGCGCAATTGCGCGTCGGCCACGGCCTCCCCGGCGATGGCGATCGCCACGACCAGAAGCGCGAACCCATCCTGCACGCCCAAGGGCCGGGGATTGCGCGCCGCGGCCAGGAACGACAGCGCGAGCACGGCCGCCGCAACCGCCTGGATCTGCAGAAACCCGAACATGCGCCGCCCGAACGCCGCACCCCAGTCACGGCGGAACTGCGCATAGCGCGAATCCTCCGCACCATGACGCGTGCGCTGCCACAAATGCAGCCCGAGCCGCCCCGACCACACGGCGACCACCAGCGCCACGATCACCTGGCGCGCGCCCGGCCAGGCAATGCCGGGCGCGGGCACCAACGCATAGACAATCCCCGCAAGGCCCAGCGCAAACGTCCAGACCACATCCACCCATCCGGCGTTGGCGGCGCGCCGCTGCACCACCCAGGCGAGCATCATCAGCAGCGACAGCATGACCGTCACGCCGAGGATCAGACCGGGGCTCAACCGTCGGCCTCCACGCAGGCGCTTCGCGTCCCGGCCGGCGCGCCATGCTGCGTGATGAACCGCAGCGTGTCGCGCCGCACAGGTGCCAGGAAGCTCAGCGGCGCGGCGAAGGCGCCGATCAGCACGCGATGACCGGAGCCGCGATAGAGCTTTTCCTCCACCCGCACCCCGTCCCGGCGCAGGCGCGCGGCCAGGCGACGCGTGTTCGCGGGATCGACCGTGGTATCCGCGGCGCCGGCGGCCAGCAGCATCGGCGGCGCCTGCGGCGTGACGAAGTTGATCGGCTGCGACAACGGCCGCTCGGGCTCCGGCCCGAACAGGGTCTTCAACTTCTCCGTGCGCACCGGCAGGAAGTCATACGGGCCGGCCAGGCCGATCACGCCGGCAAGATGCGCCGGGTCAACGCCGTCGGCGCGCAGGTAGCGGCCATCCAACGCGAGCAACGTCGCGATCTGTGCACCGGCCGAATGCCCCATCAGGAACAGCCGGTCCGGATCGCCGCCATAGCCGGCAATGTTTTCCCGGGTCCAGGCCACGGCCGCCGCCGCATCCCACATGAATGCCGGAAAGCGGATATCGGGGTACAGGCGGTAATCCGGAATCACCGTCAGCACGCCGCGCGCGGCCAGGCTGGCACCGACGAAGCGGTACATGGCGCGATCGCCGCTGTCCCAGCCACCGCCGTAGATGAACACCACCACCGGCATGTCCGCGCAGGGCCGCGACGGCGCATAGATGTCCAGTGCATGGCGCGGCCCGGGCTCATACGCGATGCCTTCATGCGTCACCACGCCCGCACGCGGCGCGGTCGCATTCAGAAGGGCAACAGGCGAGCAGGCCGCCAACGACAGTGTCAGCAGTAACGGCGTGGCGATCAGGCGCATTCGGTCACATGCCAAGCAGAGGCCGCACCAGCCAGCCGAGCAGACCGCGTGGCTGCAGATGGCCGCTGGTGGCGATCAGGCAGATGCAGGGCTCCCCCGGCAACGCGGCCGGCCGGTGCGCGACGGCGGCATCCGCCTCCATGAAGTCCCCGACGTGGTACTCGCCGGTTCCGTCGCTGAACGCGCCCTGCAGCACGCAGGTGGATTCCCGGCCGGAATGGGCATGCTCCAGCAACGCGGTGCCCGGGGCGACGCGGATCAGGTCCAGGCGGCTGTCGGAAGTGTCCCGGCGCACCAGCGGCATCATGGCGATGCCCGGCCCCGTCCAGCGCCAGCGACCGGTGGCAAGGCCGGCCAGCGTCGCCGGCGCGGCTGCCGGTTCGGGCGAGGCCGGCCGGTCCAGCCGCGCCACCGTGCGCGCGAAGGCGTCTGCAGCCAGCGGCGAGGGCGGCAGGTCCGCCAGCAAGGCGCCGCCCACCGCCTCCGCCCGGCGCACCGCGCGGGCGCAGTCCGGGCAGAAGCCGAGATGCGCCGCAACCACCCGCGCATGCGGGTCCGGCAGGGTTCCCGCGGCACAGGCCAGCAAAGTTTCATCCGAGGGATGATATCGCATCATACGTCGTCCCCGAGCGCCGCGCGCAGCCTGGACATGGCGAGCCGCAGCCGCGATTTCACCGTGCCGAGGGGCACGCCGAGACGCCGCTCGATTTCGGAGTGGGAATGGCCCTCGAAGAAGGCCAGCCGCAGCGATTCCATCTGTTCCGGCCGCAGATCCTGCAGCGCGGCGTGCAGGCGGCGCGCCCGGTCCTCCGCAAGGAGCAGCGCGTCGGCCGGCGGTTCCGGCGCCGGTTCGTCCGAGGGGTCGGGCGGCGGCACGGCCAGCCGGCTGCGGCGCAGCGCATCGATCCACAGGTTGCGTGCGATCCCGAAGATCCATGCGGCGGCGGTCGCCCGGGCCGGATCGAATTGCGCGGCCTTGCGCCACACGGCCAGCATCACTTCCTGCGCCAGCTCCTCGGCCTGGGCGGCGTCGCTGCCGCGCCGGAGCAGATACGTCTTCACCCGCGGGGCGAAGTGGCCGAACAGGGTGGCGAAGGCCCTGCGGTCCTGGTGCCGGGCGATGGCAACGATCAGTGCGGCATGGGCTTCGGCGGGTTCAGGCACAGCACTCATCTGCCCCCGCACCGGTCTGCGCGGTGGCAGCAGCGTCGTGACGCGGGGTCGCTGAAGCTGAAGCACGCCATTCATACCTCACTCTACGAAGCACGACGCATACCGGATCACAGGCGCGGCCGTAATCCAATCTGCCGCAGCGTCATGGCCCGCGCAGAGGCCGTGATCCAGACCGCGGTCCGGTCCGTAGGGAAAACATGACCCTTCGGGACCACTGGAAAGCATGGGCAGCAGGAACGACCTGGACATCGCGATCATCGGCACGGGCATCGCCGGGATGGCCGCGGCATGGCTGCTGAACACCCGTCACCAGGTGACGGTCTATGAGCAGGCCGGTCGCATCGGCGGTCACAGCAACACGATCGACGTGCCGACGCCCGAAGGTACGCAGCCGGTGGATATGGGGTTCATCGTGTACAACCCCGAGACGTACCCGAACCTGGTCGCGCTGTTCGACCATCTGGGCGTCGCGACCCAGCCCTCTGACATGTCGCTGGGCATTTCCCTGCGCGACGGCGCGCTGGAATATGCCGGAGGCAACCAACTCACGGGCCTGTTCGCCCAGCGCCGGAACCTGGTGCGGCCCCGGTTCTGGGCCATGCTGCGCGACCTGGTGCGGTTCTGTCGCGACGCCACGCAGGACGCGCGATCGCCGGCGATGGAAAACCAGTCCCTGGGCGAGTATCTTGCCGCCGGCGGCTATGGCGACGCGTTCGTACGCGATCACCTGTTGCCGATGGCCGCGGCGATCTGGTCCACGCCCGCGGCACGCATAACGGATCATCCGGCGGCGGCGTTCCTGCGCTTTTGCGACAACCACGGTCTGCTGCGGCTGCGCAGCCGTCCCGAATGGCGCACCGTGACCGGCGGCAGTCGCCGCTACGTCGCCCGGCTGACCGAACCGTTCGCGCATCGCATCCGCCTCAACTGCGGCGTGAAATCCGTTCGCCGTTCGGCACGCGGCGTGGAAATCATCGATTCCACCGGCGGAACGGCACGCTACGACCAGGTGGTGATCGCGGCCCATTCCGACCAGGCGCTGGCGATGCTGGCAGACCCGACTCCGGCGGAACACGAACTGCTGGGCGCCATCGGATATGCCCGCAATCAGGCGGTGATGCACCGCGATCCCGCGCTGATGCCGCGCCGCCGGGCGGTGTGGGGCAGTTGGAACTATCTGGGTGGAAACGACACGCTGTGCGCAACCTACTGGATGAACCGCCTGCAGAGCCTGTCCGGCTCCACCCCTGTGTTCGTGACACTGAATCCGAACCGCCTCCTGGCAGAGGATCGGGTGATCCACACCGAAACCTATGATCACCCGCAGTTCGACGCCAACGCGCTGCGGGCACAGCGGGCACTGTGGTCGCTGCAGGGCTTGCGTCGCACCTGGTATTGCGGCGCCTGGTTCGGCGCCGGATTTCATGAGGACGCGTTGCAGGCGGGCCTCGCGGTTGCCGAAGCCGTGGGCGGTGTGCGGCGCCCATGGTCGGTGCCGAACCCATCCGGCCGCCTGCATGTGACAACGCCGCTGCAATGGGCACATGCCGCATGAGCGACGACTTCGCCTCCGGCGTCTATTTCGGCAGCGTCGTGCACACGCGGCTGCGCCCCGTGCGCCACCGGCTGCGGTACCGGATGATGATGATGCTGCTGGACCTGGACGAGTTGGACCGCATCCGGCGTCGGCTGCGGCTGTTCTCCGCCGAACGGTTCAACCTGTTTGCCTTCTTTGGCCGCGATCATCTGGCCGGGACCGATGTGCCCCTGCGCACGCAGGTAAACGCGCACCTCGCCCGCGCCGGATTTGCGACCGATGGCGGCGCGATCCGGCTGATGTGCATGCCGCGCATGCTGGGTGCGGTGTTCAACCCGCTGAGCGTGTTCTTCTGCCACGCCGCCGACGGCACGCTGCGCGCGGTTCTCTACGAGGTGAACAACACCTTCGGCCAGCGCCACGGCTATCTGATCCCCATCGACGATGCGCATCAGCCCGTGCATCGCCAGCACTGCACCAAGCAGTTCTACGTTTCCCCCTTCATGGAGATGGCGATGCACTACCATTTCCGCATTGCCGAGCCGGACCGCCGGGCGGCAATCGGCATCACGGTGCACGACGCGACCGGCCCTGTCCTTTCGGCGTGCTTCACCGGTCAGCGGCAGGCTTTGTCCGATGCAACGCTGCTGCGCGGCCTGCTGCGGCATCCGATGATGGCAGCCCAGGTGCTGGGCGGTATCCACTGGGAGGCGCTGAAACTATGGGGCAAGGGCATGCGCCCGCGGCCCCGTCCGGCACCGCCGGCCGATTCGGTAAGCATCGTGCTGCCCGCGCGGCCCGCATGACGCCGACAGTTGCCCGCGACGTGCTCGGTGCGGCGCTGCCGCACCACCGGCCTGGCGCTTTGCTGCTTGCCGGGATCCTGCGCCGGTTGCGCTGCGGCACGCTGACCGTCGTGCTGCCGGATGGGCAGCGCATAACGCACAGGACCGCTGCACCGGGACCGGAGGCGACATTGCTGCTGCATCGCTGGCGCACGCCGGCGCGCCTGCTGGCGGGTGGCAGCGTCGGTTTCGCGCAAGCCTATATGGACGGAGACTGGTCCAGCCCCGACATCGCCGCCCTGCTCGAGCTCGCCGCGCGCAACCAGTCCGCGCGTTCCGTCCTTCGCACGCTCAGCTGGCCGGTGCGGTTGCTGCATCGGCGGCAACACCAGGCCCGTGCCAACACCCCGGACGGCAGCCGGCGGAACATCGCGCAGCACTATGACCTCAGCAACGATTTCTACGCATCCTGGCTCGATGCCGGCATGAGCTATTCGTCCGCGCTGTTCCAGGATCCGGCGCAAAGCCTGGAGGCCGCGCAGGCCGCCAAGCAGGACCGTGTGCTGGCGCTGCTGGATGTGCGGCCCGGCCAGCACGTGCTGGAAATCGGCTGCGGCTGGGGTGGACTCGCGGAACGGCTGGCGGCGGCCGGTTGCCGGGTTTCCGCCGTAACCTTGTCCCCCGCCCAGCATCGCCATGCACAGGCGCGGCTGCAGCGGGCCGGGCTGGCGGACCGCGTAGAGCTGCAGCTGAAGGATTACCGCAGCATCGAGGGCCAATACGACCGTATCGTCTCCATCGAAATGCTGGAGGCAGTGGGCGAGGCATGGTGGCCGACCTGGTTCGCCATGCTGCGCGACCGCCTGCGCCCCGGCGGCGTGACCGTGTTTCAGAGCATTACCATGGCCGACACACATTTCGAACGGTACCGCCGCAACGCCGATTTCATTCAACGATATATTTTCCCCGGTGGGATGCTGCCGTCACCCGGCGTGCTGCGAACGCAGATCGCGCGCGCGGGGCTTGCGGTGCACGCATCGGAAACCTTCGGCGGCAGCTATGCGCGCACGCTGCGGCTATGGCAGGAGCGGTTCCAGGCGGCCTGGCCGGATATTGCCGCGGCAGGCTTCCCGGTGCGGTTCAAGCGCATGTGGGAATACTACCTCAGCTATTGCGAGGCAGGGTTTCGGGCAGGCCGAATCGATGTGGGGCTTTGGCGGCTGGGGCACGGGAGTTGGTGCGGTCGGATGATTTGATGCGGGTGGCCCGGATCCGCGTGGAGTGCGCCTCTGGTGGCAGGGCTCTGGTGGCAGGCCTGTGTCCCTTGCGCGTGAAATTCCGCATGCCGGCACCATCCCCTCATGTCATGGCCGGGCCTGATCCGGCCATCGACACCGGAACGATCGGGCCGGTGTGCCTGGGCACACGCATCGTCGAGGGAGGATGGACGGGTCAGGCCCGGCCATGAAACGGAAGAGCGGCGTCGGAACGCGCCACACTCCAACGCGCATGGATCCACCGCCGGCACGACGCTGCACGACCCAACGTCCGTGTCCGATGTCCGACCCGGGAGCAGACGACAGGTGGCCACGCGATCGTTTCATCTGTCGTCAAACGGCATGGACGACCGGAGCCGAGGCCCCGGCCGCCGTTCCGATGCCGTCATGCAGCGTTATGGATACTCTTCCTTTTCGAACATTTTCAGCTCTTCCTTCTCGAAGATCTCCAGTTCGGCGGTCATCTGCTTGCCCTTGGTTTCCGGCCCCAGGTACACCGAGATGACATAGACGATCAGACACGCGACGGTGCCGTACAGCATCGGCTTGGCGAAGCCCATGCCCTGATTGACCGCGAAGTAGGTCAGCACCGGGGCAACGAACGCGCCCCACACCGCGCCCTGGTGATACACGAAGCCCGCGGCCGTCGCCCGGACCTCGGTCGGGAAGCGTTCCGACAACCAGCCGGGGTTCAGCGCATCCTTGCCACTGACAAAGGCGACCGCCAGCAGGAACCAGATCAGGAACTTCGTCGGATCTGTCGTGGAAAGATAGATCGGCACGATGAAGATGGCGATGGTGGTGGGGATCATCAGCGCCCAGCGGCGCCCGACCTTTTCCGACATCGCCCCCCAGAAGGCGCAAGCGATGAAGCCGATGATATTGCCCCAGAAGACCGGGACCGACACCTGGGCCGGCGTCCAGCCAAGCTCCTTTTGCAGATAGGTGCCGAGCATCGCCCACATCGCGTAGTACACGCAGAAATTCGCGGCCATCCACAGGCAGCCCGTCAGCGTGTTGAACAGATATCTGCGCTTGAAGATGGCCAGAAGCGGCAACGAGGCCTGCTTCTGGGTCGTGTCCTGAATCTTCTTGTTTTCGGCCCAGACTTCCGGCTCCTTCACGTACATCCGGATCCAGACGCAGGCCAGGGCCGGCAACACGCCCAGCATCAGCATGCCACGCCAGCCGTAGCCCGGATGCCAGGCTTCGAGCGGCGAGTACAGAAGACCATAGGCCAGCGCTGAGAGCGCAAATCCCAGCCCCCACGATCCTTGCAGTACGCCGGACATGAAACCGCGCGAGCGGGCCGGCCAGGATTCCATCGCCAGCGCCGCGCCGGCCGGCCATTCGGCGCCCATGCCGATGCCCAGCACCGCCCGAACGATGAACAGGAACATGAAGCTGGGCGAGAGAGCCGCAAGGAAGTTGCAGATCGAGTACCACAGGATGGAGATCATCAGTGGCGCCCGACGCCCCATCCGGTCGGCCAGCCAGCCGGACGCCGTGGCACCGAACAGGCGCATGATCAGGGTCACGGTGAAGATCGCGGTAACGTCGATCAGCGGTACCCCGAATTCCTGCGAGATGGGTACCATGATCAGCAGGAAGACGGTGAAGTCGAATGCGTCCAGTGTCCAGCCGAGCCAGGCCGCGATGTAGGCGTACCATTGATCCTTGGTGGGTTCCTTCCACCAGGGCACGGCTGATTTTTCGGTCATCGCCGGCATAGAGAGTTCCCCCCTCGACTTATTGTTGGTCTGCAAGTCTGGGCGCATATATTGAAGGATGTCAAACGGTAGCAACTGTGTTATGACAACATTGCTCGCACCGGCACCGAAGTCCGCCCCCGCGGACAACAGGCGCGACGTGCAGACCGGCCGCGCCGCCCCGCTGGGCGCCACGCCCTCGCGCAGCGGCGTGAACTTCAGCGTCTATTCAAGCCACGCCACGGCGGTGGAACTGCTGCTGTTCGATCATGCCGACGACGCTGCTGCCGCACATGTGATCCCCATCGACCCGGCCACCGGTCGCACGTATCACTACTGGCACGTCTTCGTCCCCGGCGTTTCAGCGGGCCAGATCTACGGTTATCGCGCGGACGGACCGCGCGACCCGGCTTCCGGCCTGCGGTTCGATCGCGACAAAGTGTTGCTCGACCCCTACGGCCGCGGCGTGGCCGTTCCCAGCCGCTACCGCCGCGATGCCGCCGCCGGGGCCGGCAACAACACGGCCGCCGCGATGAAGAGCGTGGTGGTCGACTCCGCGGCCTATGACTGGGAGGGCGACCGGCCACTGCGGACCCCGTCGGCCCGGACGATCATCTACGAGATGCATGTCGGTGGTTTCACCCGACATCCCAGCTCCGGAGTTGATGAAACCAGACGCGGCACCTTCGCCGGCCTTGCAGAGAAGATCCCGTATCTTCGCCAGCTCGGGATCACCGCGGTGGAACTGCTTCCGATTTTCCAGTTCGACCCGCAAGCGTGCCCGCCCGGAATGGTAAACTACTGGGGCTACCAGCCTGTTTCCTTCTTCGCGCCCCACCACGCCTACAGCAGCCGCCGTGACCCGCTCGGCGTCCTGGACGAATTCCGGGACATGGTGAAGGCGATGCACCGCGCGGGTATCGAGGTGATCCTGGACGTCGTGTTCAACCATACGGCGGAAGGCGACCACACAGGCCCGACGCTGTGCTTCCGCGGGCTGGACAATCCCGTTTACTACGTTCCGGGATCCGACAAAGCGCACTATGCCGATTTCACCGGATGCGGAAACACCCTGAACGCCAACCATTCGGTCGTGCGGCGGATGATCGTGGACAGTCTGCGCTACTGGGTGCAGGAGATGCACGTGGACGGTTTCCGGTTCGACCTTGCGTCGGTCCTGGCACGCGACCAGTCAGGCAACGCGCTGCCGAACCCGCCGATCCTGTGGGACATCGAATCGGACCCGGTGCTTGCAGGCACCAAGCTGATCGCGGAAGCCTGGGACGCCGCCGGTCTGTATCAGGTGGGAAACTTCATCGGGGATAGCTGGAAGGAATGGAACGGGCGGTTCCGGGACGACGTGCGTTCCTTCCTGCGCGGCGATCGGAACACGGTGGCCCGCGTGGCGGATCGCCTGGTCGGCAGTCCGGAAATCTATGGCCATGAAGAGCGCGAGCCCGAGCAAAGCGTCAACTTCGTCACCTGCCACGATGGCTTCACCCTGAACGATCTGGTCTCGTACAACGCCAAGCACAACGCAGCCAACGGCGAGGATAACCGTGACGGCGCGGACGACAACCGCAGTTGGAACTGCGGTTGGGAGGGGCCGACCGACAATCCGGCGATCGAGCGCCTGCGAAACCGCCAGGTGAAGAACTTCCTGACCGTCACGCTGCTGTCGCTCGGCATTCCGATGTTCGTCATGGGCGACGAGGTGCGGCGCACCCAGCTTGGCAACAACAACGCCTGGTGCCACGACAACGAGACGAGTTGGTTCGACTGGAATCTGGTGGAGCAGCACGCGGATGTCCTGCGCTTCGTCTCCCTGCTCAACGAACGGCGGTTGTTGCGGGGTGTCGAACACGAGTACCGCCGCGTCAGCCTGAACCAACTGATCGCGCACGCCAGGCATTCCTGGCACGGAGTCAGAGTCGGCCAACCGGACTGGACCAGCACCTCGCACAGCCTGGCATTCGAGGCCGCGATCGATCCCGAGGGCTTCCGGGTGTACCTCGCCATGAACGCCTGGGAAGAAGCCCTGGATTTCGTTCTGCCACAGACATTCGGCGACGGGACGCCGTGGCGCCGGTGGATCGACACGTCGCTCCAGTCGCCGGAGGATATTGTACCCTGGCAGTCAGCCGTCCCGATCGCCGGATCGACCTACAAGGTCGCAGCACGCTCGGTCGTGGTTCTGACCGGGGCGATTCAGGGAGGCAACTCCGGCATCTGATCGCCCGCATGAGCAAGTATCATGCGATCCGGCCTTCGCGGTGATAGCCGGGCCGACGATCGCCGCGCACACCATGCGGCGCGCGCGCACGTTTCGGCCCCGATGCCGGCGCATGACCGGCCCGGACTACTGGCCGGATACCGTCACCTCCGCCCAGCTCAAGTCCGGATTGAACCGCAGCATTTCGCTGGCCAACCGTGCGGTGTCCGGTCCCAGATCCTTCTGAAACACGATGCCGTCCTGGTTGACCTGGAAGCTCATGATGCCCGACGCGCCGTAACTGGCCGGCCACGCCAGCAGCGCGAAGCCTTTGGTCATGCGCCCGGACTGCACGTAGTCCTTCGCGCCGCCGGGCGCGTCGGGGCCCTGGGCGGTCAGGATGCGGAAGTAATAGCCGTGATACGGCGTCGGCTTACCGTGTGACATCTCACCCGGGTAGCCTTCGCTCTGCGCCTGGGCGATCAGTGGGCCGAACGGGCTTTCCGCGGCGTCGGCCTCGGACGGCCAGTACAGGCCATCGCGCCTGCCGGGTCGGCTGATCAGGCGCCGGGCATAGTAGCCCGTGCCAGCCTGCTTCGCCGCGCGCGCAAAGAAATCCTGCTGCGCCTCGACATAGGTCAGCATCACCTGGATCGTCGCAAGCTCATTCCGGCCGATGCGACGGTTGACCAACTCCTCGGCACCGGCGCCGGTATCGAAACGCCAGTGGCCATCCTGCTGCACGATCGGAATCGGCAGCGGCCAGTCATCGGGACCAACCTCCAGCACAACCCGTCCGGGTCCCTTCGGAACGAGGTTGCGCTTCTCGTCATAGAGTTCGGCGAACTGCCGCAGTTGTTCGCGATCGGCATAAGGATCGCCGGAGAACAGCAGCTTGTCGTGGCCCGGTCCGAAGATTGCCTGCAACGCGGCTTTGTCGTCCGATCGCGCCGCCTGTGCCAGTGCCGCCGCCGCCGCTTGCGGAGAGTCGAAGCTGTGTTGGGCCGGTGCCGTCGCCCCCCATGCGCCGCCGCAGCCGAACACGATCAACAGACAGAATGCCAGGGCCACGACGGGCCTGCGAAGAGTCATGGTCATTGCACGCGTCCTCACCGCCGCCCACCGCGTCCGCCGGCATGTCCGCCTCCGCCGCCTCTCGGGGCAGATCGTTGCATCTGATGGCTGGTCCGGCTCTGCCCGCCGCGCTGGCTGAACTGCTGTGCCTGCCGGCCCTGGTTGATGCCGCTGAAGGCACCACGGTCGTGGGATGCCCTGGTTGGAGTTCGCGGGCCGGCTGACGTTCGGCCGTTGCACACTGGGAGTTGTGCGTGTGCGTTGCTGTGTCGCGCGCGGCTGCGCGGCACCGGTTCGCGCGCCTTGCGTTGTCGGGCGCCCGCGCTGTGCGGCGCCGGTGGTGCGGGCCGGTGGGTTCACCGCGCTGCGCGGCACCGACACCCGCTGGCGACCGATTGCATTGGCGGGCAATCCGGTCGCGCGGGCCGGCCGCCCGACCGGGCCGCCCGGCGCGCGTGCCATACCGGCAGGCCGTCCGCCCGCGCGGTTGGGTTGCCAAACGTTCGAGTTGATCCGCGCTCCGTGGACGTTGATGCTGTTATATCTGTTCACGTTGACGTTCACATTGCCCCTGCCCCATGCGGGTCGCGCCCAGTTCCACAGTCCGGCGGTAATCGCGACCCCGGCGCCGAACGCCAGGCCCGACATGAGGGCGGTTCCCACCGCGTAGCCCGGCGCCGGCGTCGGATAGACCGGCGGATAGCTGGGGTACGGCCATGTCCCGTAAACCACGGTGGGGTTGTAGCTTGGCACGTACACCACCTCGGGCTGCGCCGGCTCGATGACGATCGCCTGTTGTTCGACCCGCACCACTTGTTGCGGCGTCGTCTGCAGACTGCCATTCGTCTGCGCCTGGTGACGCAGCCGCTGCACGGAATCCATCACCGCGGCCTGCTGGTCGGCGAAGGCGTAGCCAAGCTGCTGGGTCCATTCCAGATTGCCGTTCAGCATGGCAACCACCTGCGGAAACGGCACCAGGGACTTGACGCTGGGATCCCAGTTTTCCGTCTCCAGGGCCTTGGTCAACGCATCGCCGGTGAGGCCCTTGTGGGCGGGGTCTTCCATCCAGCGGGACGCTGTCACGATCTGCAGCGGAAACGTCGAGGCCATCAGGACCTGGGTCAGAAGCGGGTCGGGATAGAGGGCGATCGGCGCCAGCAATGCATCAAGTTGCTCGGTATTGAAGGCGTTCGCAGCGTCGGCGGCGGTTGCGACGGGCTGCGGTTGCGCCTGCGCATGCAGTGGCGCCGGGATCGCCGCCTGAAGCACGAGGCAGCACGCGGCCAGGCGCAGAACCTGTTTTCTCATTGCGTATCTCCACTGGCGCGTCTTGTGCCATAGCGGGACCTCGACCAACGCAGCGCGGGCGAATGCGGCGTGCGCGACGCGGTGCGTACCAACCGGATATGCGTATCGGCTCCTGCGACTGATACGTTCGCCATGGCCGATCCATCCGGCAGCGGTCGCCGGGTCATGGAGATCGGTCCACTGATGCATGCTGTTCGGTGCGGGTGCCCCGACCGCGTGGCCGTAGAAAGTGGAGCCGTTCCCGCATGCTCTGGAAGATGACGTAGAGGGCGGGAATGGCGAAAATTCCGACGAACGACGCGGCCAGCATGCCGCCGAACACGGGCGTGCCGACATCGCGCCGAGCCAGTTGTGACGGCCCCACGGCAAGCACCAGCGGAAGCAGGCCCAGGATGAACGCGAAGGAAGTCATCATCACCGGGCGGAACCGCAGCCGGGCGCCTTCGGTGGCGGCCTCCAGCAGCGGCATGCCTTCGGCACGCCGTTCCTTCGCGAATTCCACGATCAGGATGCCGTTCTTCGCGGCAAGGCCGATCAGCACGACCATGCCGATCTGCGCGTACAGATCCAGCGTAAGGCCGGCGAGCACGATCGCGGCGTAGGAGCCAAGCACGCCGATGGTGACGGAAAGCAGGACCGGAATGGGGATCGTCCAGCTCTCATACAGCGCCACCAGAAACAGGTAGGCGAACAGGACGGCGAAGCCCAGGATAATCTCGGTGGTGCCTTCGGCCCGTTTCTCCTGGAACGACACATCGGTCCACAGCCCGCGATAGCCGCGCGGCAGAGTATGGGCCGCCACCTGCTCCATGGCGGCCAGCGCCTGGCCGGAGGAAACACCAGGCGCCGGACTGCCCTGCACCGTGACCGCCAGCCGGTTGTTGTAGCGGATCAGTGCCTGGGGACCGATGACGGGACGCACTTCCACCAGGCTGCGCAGCGGGATCATCCTGCCGTCGGCGCTGCGCACGTTGATCCGGTAGATATCGTTGACCGTGGACCGGTCTGCACTTTCGGCCTGCACCTGCACCTGCCAGGTGCGGCCGAACAGGTTCATGTCGTTCACATAGTAGCCGCCCAGCGACGCCTGCAGGGCCTGGAAGATGGTTGACGGCGACACCTTCAGCACCTGTGCCTTGTCGCGGTCTATGTCCAGGTAGATGGACGGCGTGCTGGCCGAGAAGGTGCTGAACACGCGGCGGAGTTTCGGATCCTGGTTGGCGGCGACCAGCAGGCCGCGCAGCACCCCGGCAAGCACCTTCGGGTTGGCCCCGCCAGTATCCTGCACGACGTAGCTGAACCCGCCGCCGGTTCCCAGGCCGATGATAGGCGGTGGTGCCAATGGCACGGCACGCCCACCGCGGACAGTGCGGAGCTTGTCCGCGAGCCGAGCGATAATCGCCGACGCGGTTTCCGATGGGGACGTGCGGTCCTCGAACGGCTTCAGGGACACGATCAGGAACGCGGCGTTCGACTGCGAATAGTTGTCGATGAAATTCAGGCCGATCGTCGCCGAGTAGTCGGCAACGGCCGGCTCCTGCTTGATGATCCCCTCGATCTGCTGCACGACAGCGGTGGTGCGGCCGATCGCGGCGCCGTCCGGCAACTGGACGATGACGAAGAACGCGCCCTGGTCCTCCTCCGGGAGGAAGCCGGTGGGGGTGATCTTGCCAAGCCCGACGATACCGGCCGCGGCAGCCACGACCATGACCAGGCCGATGATCGAAATCCGCACCAGGCGCGCGACAATTGTCCCATAGCCATCGCGCACGCGATCGATGCCACGCATCAGGGCGCCGATCGGGCCGCGCCTGGGCCCATGATGCGGACGCAACAGCAAGGCGCACAGGGCCGGCGACAGGGTGAGCGCGTTGATCGCCGACAGGAACATCGCCACCGCAACGGTCACCGCGAACTGCCGGAACAACTCACCGGATATGCCGGGAATGAACGCGACCGGCACGAACACCGAAAGCAGCACCAGCGTGATGGCGATGATGGGGGCGAAGATCTGCCTCATGGCCATCTCGGTCGCCGCGGCGGGCGAAAGCTCGGGATGGCGTTCCATCACCTGCTCGACCGCCTCGACCACTACGATCGCGTCATCCACCACGATGCCGATTGCCAGCACGATCGCGAGAAGCGAGACGGTGTTTGCCGAATAGCCGATGGCGTTCAGGACGATGAACGCGCCGATCAGGCTGACCGGCACGGCAATCGTGGGAATCAGGGTTGCACGCAGGTTGCCGAGGAACAGATAAACGACCAGCACCACCAGGACGAACGCCTCCAGCAGCGTTTTCTGTACCTCGTGGATCGTCGCGGTCACGAAGGTGGTCGGATCGTAGGTGACCTTCCACGCCAGGTCGTCGGGGAAGCTTCCGGCCGCATCGGCCATGACCTTCTTGACGCGGTCCAGCGCCGAAAGCGCGTTCGCCCCCGGCGCCTGGTAGATGGCGATCAGTGCCGCGGGTGCGCCGTTCAGGCGGGTGGACCGGTCCAGATTGGCGGCGCCCAACTGCAACCGGGCGATGTCACCCAGGCGCAGCACCGACCCGTCCGGATTGGTCCGGATCACGATCTTCTCGAAGTCTGCGACCGAGGACAGCCGGCCCTTGGTCTGGATGTTCAGTTGCAGTTGCTGGTCGCTGGAAGTCGGGCGTGCGCCCAGGCGCCCGACCGCGGCCTGCACGTTCTGTTGCTGGATGGCGTTGATGACGTCGGCCGTCGTCAGCCCCAGGCCAGTCAGCCGGTCCGTTCTGACCCAGGCCCGCATGGCGTAGTCCTGCGGACCGAACAGCGCCGCGTCGCCCACGCCGGGCGTGCTCTTGATCTCGTCCAGCAGGTTGATTGTGGCATAGTTGGAAATGAACAGTTCGTCGTGGGTGCGCTTGGGCGAGTACAGGGCGATGACGCCGAGCAGGGCGGAGGATTGTTTTTTTACCGTGACACCCTGGCGCTGTACGTCCTCCGGCAGTTTGGACAGCGCGACCTGCACACGGTTGTTCACATTGACCGTGTTGATGTCGGGGTTGGTGCCCAGTTCGAAGGACACCTTCAGCGAGTAGCTGCCGTCGTTGCCGCTGACGCTCTTCATGTAGATCATGTTGTCCACGCCGACGATCTGGCTTTCGATCGGCTGCGCGACGGTGGATTCGACCACGGCGGCGGACGCGCCGGGATAGATGGTGGTGACGGAAACCTGCGGCGGCACGATGTCCGGATATTGCGCCACCGGAATTGCCAGCAGCGACAGCAGGCCGGCGATCGTGGTGACGATCGCGATGACCGCTGCCAGTCGCGGCCTGGCGATGAAGATCGAGGAGAACACCGGGACTCAGCCCTGCCCGCCGGGCGGCGGAACCGGGCTGGCAATCACCGCGGTCCCGGGACGCAGCGTTTCCATGCCCTGCACGACAACCTGTTCCCCGCCCTTCAAACCGTCTTCCACGATCACATCCGGCCCGGATTCTCCGCCAGGCCGCAGGCGCCGCACCACCGCCTTGCCGTTTTCCACCAGAAAGACGTACGGTCCCTGCTGATCCACGATCAGGGCCGCCTGCGGGACCAGCACCTTCTCCTCCGGCTTGCCGGTGCTGACCGCCACGCGCACCAGTTGTCCGTCGATCAACGTGCCCTCCGGGTTCGGGAAGCTTGCCCGCACGGTCACGGTATCGGTCGTGCGGTCCACCTTGATATCGACGAAGTTGATATGTCCTACTTGGGGATACAGCGATCCGTCGGCGAATCGGATCCGTACAGCGAATTCCTCTTTCCTGGTCTGCTGCTCCGCCTTCTGCACCTTCAGAAACTCGCGCTGGCTGACGGGAAAGGTGACGTACATCGGATCACGGCTGACGATCGTGGTCAGTATCCCGGAATCCGGACCGACCACGTTGCCCATCGTGACGTTGGTGCGACCAATCTCGCCGGTGATGGGCGAGGTGATCGTCGTGTAGCCAAGTTTGATCCTGGCGTTTTCAAGATTTGCGGTGGCGACGACGACCTCACCTTGCGCCGCCTTTTCGGCCGCTATCTGTTGATCGAGTTGGGAACGTGCGGCGGCACTGGTCTTGACCAGTTCCTGAACGCGGGCGCGCTGCGCGGTCGCATTCTGGTACTTGGCCTGAGCCTCGAACAGGGCACCCTGCGCCTGCGTCTCGGCCGCTTTGAACGTGTCCGGCTCGATCTGGTAGATCGGCTGGCCCTTTTTCACGACTTCGCCTTCCTTGAACAGCACCTTGTCCAGGAAGCCGGTAACGCGGGCGCGCACATCGACCCGTTCGATCGCTTCCACCCGACCGACGAAATCCGCCGCCCGCGTAATCGGACGACGCTCGGCTGTCACCGTGCCGACCGGCTGGGCCGCCTGCTGCGGTGCCTGCGCAAGCGACGGGCCGGCGAGCAGCAGAAGCGAGGCGACAGCCAGAATCAAAGGGCGCATCTCGTCCCCGTGCCCGTCCTGAAGGCACGGCCTCCGCATGGTCGGGGAGTTCCCGTACGTCGCTGGCCGGGTGGATCGCTATGCAGTTTTGGCAAATGGCCGCGTCACCGCTGGCAAATACGAAAATTCTGCGCTGGAATGGCCCCGGTCCTGCCGCGAGCGGCAAACTTCGGCGGGCGTTGCGTCACCGTCGTCGAGCGACGTGCGAAGAGCCACCGCAGCGTGATGCTGGCTTCCGCCGATCCGCGCGCGCCGGCCAGGATCGACCCGAATTATCTTTCCCGGACTCGAGGACCTGCATCTTCTTGCGAAAGGCGTGATCCTCTGCCGAGGCTTTCATCCGTCCTGACGCGAAGTCGTTTCACCACCCGGTCGGTATGGGCAGCGTGGTCGATACGGGCCTGCATGTGAACGGCGTGGCGGGCCCAGGCGTCACCAACGCCTCGGCGATATCGACAATCCCACGGGCGATGATCAACGCCGCCGCCATCGCCCTTGCGGAGACCGCAATCGACCTGGTGCTTGGCGGGTAGGACTCTGACGGGTCCGCACCGGTCGGTCTGTTACGATTGCAAACACCGGTCGTTCGTCCGCCCCGACCCGCGCTCTGACCAAGCGCGGATCGGGGCCTTGGACAGGGTCAGGCCGTCTTGGACTTCAGTTCGTCGAGCTGCATCCGCGCACCGGCAATCATGCACGACAGATCGGATGTCAGCATCACCATGTCGAAGCCGCGCTTCACCGCGCCCGCCGCGAACGCCGCACTGGCACAATGCATGACGCACTTGATGCCGTGCTTGTGGGCCGTCTCCAGGATCTTGTCGCACGTGGCAAGATGCAGCGGGTCGGGGTTGTCGCCGCGCGGCGGCAGACCCAGCGCGAACGACAGATCGGCCGGGCCGATATACACCGCGTCGAGACCGGGCGTGGCGCAGATAGCGTCGAGGTTGGCGATGCCTTCCTTCGTCTCGATCATGGCCATGACGATCACCTCATCATTGGCCTTGGCCTGATAATCGGCGCCGCCGTAGTGGATGGCCCGCACGGGCCCCGAGGAGCGCATGCCGACGGGCGGGTAACGACACGCGGCGACCGCCTTTGCCGCTTCCTCCGCGGTATTCACCAGTGGCACGATGATGGCGTAGGCGCCGAGGTCCAGGGCCTTCATGATGGCCGCCGGCTCGTTCCATGCGACCCGCACGACCGGAACCGTGTCGGTCTGCGAGATCGCCTGCAGCAACGGGCCGACGTCTTTCATTTCAGACGTGCCGTGCTGCAGATCAACGCACAGGGCATCGAATCCTTGCCGCGCCATGACCTCGGCCGTGAACCCGTGAGAGACCGAAAGCCAGCCCAGCGTTGCGTGCTGGCCGGCCTGCCACATCTGCTTGATCTTGTTTGGTCGCATCGTCACACCCCGGGTGTTGTTCCTTGATCCGCGAACGGATTGCTGTCCATCAAAGCCGAGCGCGTCGCCCGAATCAAACAAGGGCCGCACCGACCCAGCTATACACAAGCGGACCCGGAGCGAACAGTCAGGCTGAAGCTCGGTCGATCGGTCACCAGGGGTCGATGTACGGATACTTCTTGTCGGTCCTCGGCGGCACGGGGGGTAGCCGCTTCAGGCTGTTGACGAGCCATGTCCGCGTGTCGGCCGGGTCGATGACATCGTCGATTCCGCCGCCGGCGACGGCATTGACAGCTTTCGCACTGTCGTAGGCGATTGCCGTGCGCCGGTCGAATTCCTGGCGCCGCGCCTCGGGATCCTCGATCGCCATCAGTTCCTTGCGGTATCCCAGCTTGACGGCGCCTTCGATGTTCATCCCGGCGAACTCCGCCGTCGGCCATGCGACGGAAAAGAAGCCAACCAGGGCCCCCGCCCCCAGCATCGCCTGTGCCCCCAGCCCGTATGCCTTGCGCACGACCACGCTGAACAACGGCGTCGTGATATTGGCGCCCACGTTGAACAACCTGGTGCAGTGACGCACCAGTGCGGTGCGCTCGACCTCCGGGCCCACCATGATGCCGGGGCAGTCGATCAGGCTGAGCACCGGGATGTCGAACGCGTCGCAGAGCTGCAGGAAGCGCGCGCCCTTGTCGGCCCCCGGAGAGTCCACCGCACCGGCCAGGTGGTGAGGGTTGTTCGCGATCACGCCGATCGGCCGTCCCTCCACCCGGATCAGCGCGGTGATGATGCCGACGCCGAATTTCGGGCGGAGTTCCAGCACCGAGTCCTTGTCCGCGATGATCTCCAGCACGTCGCGCATGTTGTAGAGGCGCAGCCGGTTCTCCGGCACCACGTGCCGCAGCCGGCGCTGGTCGTGGGCGTCCCACGCGTCCACCGGGCCCTGGAAGTAGGAGAGATACTTTCGTGCGACATCAACCGCCTCATCCTCATCCTTGACCAGGATATCGACGACGCCGTTCGGGACCTGCACGGACATCGGCCCCACTTCCTCGGGCGTGTATATGCCCAGGCCGCCGCCCTCGATCATGGCCGGCCCGCCCATGCCAAGGGTGGAGCCTTCGGTGGCGATGATCACGTCGCTGCACGCCACCAGCGCGGTGTTGCCCGCGAAAGTGCGGCCGTTGACGATGGCGACAAGCGGGACAAGTCCGCTCAACTGCGAAAACGTGGTGAAGGTGGGCGTGTCGATCGCGACGCGCGGGCCGATATAGTCCTCGCCCGGGCGGCCACCGCCGCCCTCGCCGAACAGCACCACCGGCAGTCGGAAGCGGTGGGCCAACTCGAAGATCCGGTCCTGCTTGTAATGGTTGCGGTGGCCCTGCGTGCCGGCGAGCACCGTGTAGTCGTAATGCACCACCACCGCGCGCGAACGGCTGTCGTCGAACCGGTCGCCGTTGATCGCGCAAGTGCCCGCAACGACACCGTCGCCCGGCGTGTTCTTGCGCAGCGCCTCCATCGAATGCCGCTGATGCTGCCGCGCCACGACAAGCGGCCAGTATTCGTTGAAGGAGCCCGGATCGACCAGGCGCGCGATGTTCTCGCGCGGCATCCGGTATCCGTTCTTGCGCCGCCTTGCCACTGATTCCGGACGGTTCTCGTCCAGGGTCAGTCCGTGGCGCTCGATGCTCTCCCGCAGGTCGTCGCGGATCTCATCCAGGTCGCGTTCCTCGGCCGCCTCAACGACGTCGTCCGAGCCTTCGGTTTCCTGCACGAAGACGATCGGGAAGCCCTCGCGCACGACATCGCCTTCTGCCATCGTCACCTTGCGGACGATACCACCCTGCGGCGCGGTGATGACGTGCTCCATCTTCATCGCCTCGACGACCGCCACCTGCTGGCCGCGCCGCACTTCGTCGCCTTCCGCGACCTTGATGGCGACGATCATGCCCTGGATGGGCGAGGCGATTCCGGCCGATCCGTCGGGCCCGGCCAGGTCCGGAACGTCCTCCTCCGGCAGTGCCGCTGCCTGCTGTTCGGCTTTCGTGGCCGCGTCGTGCGCAAACAAGGCCAGCGGGTCGCGGCTCTTCACCCGAGCGCCGGCGAACCCCGCCTCCGCGCCCGCCCGCGCCGGTTCGACGGTGCGCTGCCGGTGATCGGCGGGACGTGCCAGTTCGGCGATGTGCTCATCCACCCAGCGCGTGTGAACGGTGCCGCCGATGAAGTCCGGGTGCGCCAGAATGTTGCGCAGAAAAGGGATGTTGGTGACGACACCGTCGATCCGGAATTCGCTCAGGGCGCGTGCGGTGCGCGTCACCGCGGCGGCAAAGTCCGGCCGGGGCGAATGCGCGATCACCTTCGCCAGAAGCGAGTCGAACGCGCCCGACGTGCGATACCCCACATACCCGAACCCGTCCGTCCGCACGCCCGGGCCGCTCGGCGCCTCATAGGCGGAAAGCGTGCCGCCACCGGGGCGGAGGCTGCCATCGGCGTTTACGGTTTCCATGTTGACGCGCGCCTGGATGGCATAGCCGTGCGGTGGCCGCTCCCGCCCCAGGCCGAGTTCCTTCAGCGTGCTGCCCTGCGCCAGCAAAATCTGCGCCTGCACGAGATCGACGCCGGTCACTAGTTCGGTGATGGTGTGTTCCACCTGCAGCCGAGCGTTGGTTTCAATGAAAACGAAGGGCTGGCTGCCCGGGTCGCCTGTGGCGTCCACCAGGAATTCGAATGTCCCCAGGTTGGTGTAGCCGACGCTTTTGGCGAAACGCGCGGCCGCTTCGATGATCGCGTAGCGGAGTCCGTCGTCCAAAGCAGGCGCCGGTGCCACCTCGATGATCTTCTGGAAGCGCCGCTGGACGCTGCACTCGCGTTCACCGAGATGCGTCACGTTCCCGCCCCGGTCACCCAGGATCTGCACTTCGATATGGCGGGCGCGGGGGATGTACTGCTCCACGTACACATCGCCGCAGCCGAACGCAGCCTGCGCCTCGGAGCGGCAGCGCTGATAGGCGGGCTCGATCTCCTCCTCGAGCAGCACCGCGCGGGTGCCGCGTCCGCCGCCGCCGGCGAGCGCCTTGATGATCATCGCGCCACCGCGCAGGGACGCGAAGAACGCCTGCGCCTCCTGCAGCGATACGGCGTGATCGATCCCACGGACCACCGGCACGTCCGCCGCAGCGGCGGCTTTTCGTGCCTGCGCCTTGTCGCCGAACAGTTCCAGATGGTCCGGAGCGGGACCGATGAAGGTGATGCCCGCGGCGGCGCAACGGCGGGCGAAGTCGGCCCGCTCCGACAGGAAGCCATAGCCGGGATGGATCGCGTCGCAGCCGGTCGCCTTGGCCGCCGTTATGATGGCGTCGGCATCCAGATACGCCGCCGCGCCCTGCCCCGGCAGTTCCTGTACTTCGTCGGCCGCGCGCAGATGCAGCGACCGCGCGTCGTCACGCGAATGAACGGCAACGGAGGGAAGGTCCAGATCGGCCGCCGCACGGGCGATGCGAATGGCGATTTCGCCGCGATTGGCGATCAGAAGCTTGCTGAAGGGCATGTTGTTCCTGGCCATTCCTATGCTGCCCGTGTTGCCGCGCGCGTGCCGATGACACGCTGCTGCTCCAGGCGTTCCAGTTCCGCGGTGGCAAGTCCCAGACGCTGGCTCAGGACTTCCTGGTTGTGCTGGCCGAGCGTCGGTGCGGGACGGGCGAGTGGGGGCGCGGTGCCATCCAG
Organism: uncultured Alphaproteobacteria bacterium; assembly: GCA_963721065.1. GTDB lineage: Bacteria > Pseudomonadota > Alphaproteobacteria > Acetobacterales > Acetobacteraceae > CAWBLP01. Next base: position 375,643 of record CAVRHO010000001.1, on the reverse strand, counting down.
GCGGTACGGTGCCAGTGGCACCAGGTGTCGGCCGATGAACGGGCGGTCCAGCCATTGCCAGACACCGGCTTCGCGCAACTGGGGATCGTTCGGCATGTCGTGGGCGGGGCGCACGATTGCGGCGGGCACGCCGGCCGATTGCAGGGCCGATGCGGCATCCTCGGCGTGTCGGCCGCTGCTCCAGGCTGCCAGCGCGGGTTCGATCCGGTCCGGCTCCGCGGTGCCGATCAGGTTGGACAGCGCCTGCATTTGCGACGCCGTTTCGACGGAAACGGCAAGCCACGCATCCTGTCCCGCGGACGGAACGCAAAGCCGGAGAAGCGATGCGGGATGCGCGCTGCCCTGACGCGGCAACGGGTCGTCGCGCAGCGACTGGGCGATGATTGCATCCGCGCCCAACTGGAACAGGCACTCCACCTGGCCGAGGTCGATCCATGTGCTGACGCGCCGTTGCCGGCCGGCGTACAGCGCGACCAGGCAGGCGACCGCGCCGTAGATCCCGGCAACCGGGTCGCCGTACGCGACATGCTGCATCGTGGGTGCGTCCTCCGCCCTTCCGTTGGCGAAGGGCAGCCCGGACGCCTGCTCCACGGTCGATCCATAGGCGCGGAAACCGGACCACGGCCCGCGCGCCCCGAACGCACCCATCGACAGCGCGATGAGCCCCGGATTTGCCTCGGCCAGTGTCGTGGCCCCGACCCCAAGCTTGTCGAGCACGCCCGGCGCGTGGTTCTCGATCAGCACATCCGATTGCGCGGCCAGTTGCCGCAGCAATGCGCGCCCGTCCTCTGTCTTGAAGTCCAGCGTGATGGCGCGCTTGTTGCGATTGACCATCAGGAAGGACGCCCGGGTTTCATACGGCGGCGGATCGGCATTCATGTCGCCGTCCCATCCGCGCCACCAGTCGAAATAGCCGCAGGATTCCACTTTCAGCACGTCGGCGCCGAGATCGGCGAAGTGTCGCGCGGCCAGCGGTCCGGCCCAGCCCATCGACAGATCGAGAACGTTGATCCCCTGCAGCGGCAGTGCCGGTTCCGCCGGCGGCGCGCGCCGCGGCTGCTCGGGGCCAAGGCGATGGAAGTGGAAGGGCATCGCCGGCCCGGTCGCGGCCTGCATCCCACCAACCGGCGCGAAACTGCCGCGCGCCTGCCAGTGCGGGGTACGCGCAAGCTCGGCGAGATCCGGCACCGGCGCCATCGGAATACGGCGGCGCTGGCCTTCCTCCAGCCAGTATGCGGCGGGGCGGCGCGCCAATGCTTCGGACAGTTGCGGATCGAGCAGCGCGGAGTCCGCGAAGCGGTTCGCCATCACCTGGTAGCGCGGGTCCCGCCCAAGCGCCGCCAGGCCCGTCATGTCGCAGAAGGCGGTCCATTGCGCGGGCGTCAGCGCGGTGACGCCGATCCAGCCATCGGCGGCGGGGTAGATGCCACCGGGATAGGTGGTGAACCGGTTGATGCCGCGCCGCACCGCCTTGTCGCCGGCCAGGGCCAGCGTCGCGACCTGCGATTCCATGAAGCAGAGATTGGCGGACAGCACGTCCACCTCGATGCGTTGACCGCGCCAGCCGTTTCCGCGCCCGATCAGTCCCGCCATCGCCGCGATGAAGCCGGTCGCGCCGCCGATCAGTTGCGGCGCATGACCGCGCGGCAGCAACGGCGGCCCTTCCGCGGGGCCAACGGCGAAGGCGACGCCGGACAGGGCCTGGATCAGCGCATCGGTGCCCTGCCAGTCCCGGTACGGGCCGTGCCGATTGAACCAGGTAAGTGCGAGTTGCAGCGCACCGGTGGGTGCGGCGGCGGTCGTATCAGCCGAAATCACGAGATCCGCGCGCGCGTCGTCGGATGCGGCGTGCCGTTCCTTGCCGTGATCCAGCCAGGCCGCGAACGCCTTGCTCGCAGCACCACCGTAACCGACGCCAACCGGGGACGGTTCTGCCGCCTGGATGACGCGTGCGCCATGGGCGGCGAACAGTTTCCCGCAATACCGGATGGCGACGCTGTCTGGATGTTCCAGTACGGTCAGCCCGGCAAGCGCGTCCTCGGTCATCGTGCGGATTCCTTGGGTGACGAATGGCTGACAGGGCGGTGATCGGTGTTTGCGCCAGGAACTTCGGCGTCGCGGACGGGCATCGTGTCATGCCACCTGCCCGGGCTTCGACCTGCGGGACAGGTTCCGCGCGGCATGGCCGGCCTGCGCAGATGAATCCAATCCTGCGTTCGGCACTGCGAAGTTGGCTGCTGGCAGACCGTACGGCGTCGTGGCGGGTGAAGGCCCGCGCGTCATGGTCGGGGGTGACCATGACGGTGAACGGGCAACCCGTGGCATGTGACTGGACGCGGCGCGGCAAGAGAGCGCCGTCAGATCCGCGGCATGCCCAGGCCGCGCTCCGCGACGATGTTGCGCTGGATCTCGTTCGTTCCACCCGCAATCGTGCCGGAAAACGCACTCAGGAAGTCGAACATCGGGCTGCCGAACGGCTCCTCCGCCAACAGCGCGAAGGCCTGGCCATCCACGCCGGCAATGCGCGTCATGAAGGAGCAGATCCGCTGCCGCAACACCGTCGAGGACAGCTTGACGATGGACGGCAGGACGCTGGCCGACGCGCCGGGCGTCTCGCTCTCCTGCAGCACGCGCCGCAACAGGCGCCGGGCGGCCTGCATTTCCGCGAGGAAGCCGACGAACTCGCGGTGCAGTTGTGCATCCCGCAGCCAGGCAGCACCGGTCTCCAGCGACTTGCGGTAGAACGCCTCCACCTCATAGCGTTGCCGCTCGCCGCCTTCGAACGCGATCACGCCACGCTCGGACGCCAGCGTGGCCTGCGCCACGCGCCAGCCGTTGTTCTCGGCGCCGATCATGTTCTCGGCCGGGATGCGGACATCGGTCAGGAACAGTTCGCCGAATTCCGCGCGGCCGTTGGCCTGGCGGATCGGCCGCACCTCCACGCCCGGGGACCGCATGTCCATGATGAAGTAGGTGATGCCGCGGTGCTTCTGCGCGTTCGGATCGGTGCGCGTCAGCAGCAGGCAGTGATCGGCATACATCGAGTAGGACGACCAGATCTTCTGCCCGTTGATCACGTAGTGATCGCCGTCCCGCACCGCCCGGCAGCGCAGCGACGCCAGGTCCGATCCGGAGTTCGGCTCGGAAAACCCCTGGCACCAGACCTCGCCTTTCGCCACCCCGGCCAGGTAGCGCTGTTTCTGCGCCTCGGTGCCGTGCGGCAGCAGCGTGCCGGGCATGTGGATCAGCGAGATGGTGAACATCCGCGCCTGCGGTGCATCCGCGCGCGCCATCTCATCGGCGATGGCGACCAGGTGGCGTTGCGACAGCCCGCCGCCGCCGTATTCCTTCGGCCAGTGCGGAATGGCCAGGCCGACCTTGCTGCGCTCCGCCATCCACCAGCGCTGGAACGCGATGTAGTCCTCGTTCGAGGCCCCTGCCATGCGGGCCTTCCAGTCGGGTGGCACGACCTCGGCCAGCCAGTCGCGGATCGCCTGGCGGAAAGCGGGCAGGTCATGCTGCGCGTCAAGGATGTTCATAGTCCAAGCTCCAGCGCGGAACGCCCGGACGCCGTCATGGCGGCCAGGGCAGAGGCGGCCTGATCACGCAGCGCGGTGTTCGGCATGACCAGCACTTCATTCAGCCGTGCGCGCTTCAGGAAGATGTGTGGGTCGAAGTCCCAGGTGAATCCGACGCCACCGTGCAGTTGCACGCAGTCCGTGGTGATGAACACGCAGGATTCGGTGACTTCGGACTTCGCGAGCGAGGCCCAGATCGCGGCGTCGGGTTCATCCGCCACGGCACGCTGCACGGCGTGCCGGACCATTTCGTCCGCAACTTCCAGCCGCGTCGTCAGGTCGGCGGCGCGGTGTTTCAGCGCCTGGAACCCGGCGATCGGCTGGCCGAACTGCTCGCGGGTTTTCATGTAGGCGATGGTGCGCTCGGTGATGGAACGGGCGCCGCCGGCGCTGTCGGCGGCAACGGCCAGCGCCATGGCCCGCGTCAGCGCCGCGCGGGTCGCGGCGGCATCCGGCATCACGGCGGCTTGTGTCGCGTCCTTCAGGCGCACATCGATCACGCTCCGCGTCCGGTCCCACATCGCCGCCGCGGTCACCTCGGCCGCGGACAGGTCCAGGATCACCCAGTCATCGCCAACGGGTGCCAGCAGGAACGCCGCGTCGGTAGCACCCAGGCAGCGCACGGTGCCCGATACGCCGGCGCCCGAACGGCTCAGGCCCGGCGTGTCCAGTGCCGCGGGCACCGCCGCGCTGATCTCGCCCGATGCCAGCCGCGGCAGCCATGCCTGGCACAGCGCCTCGCCGCCGGTTTCGACGATCGCCTGCGCCGCCGACACGGTGGCGATATACGGCCCCGGCGCGGCCTGCCGCCCCAGTTCCCCGTGCAGAATGGCCAGGCCCTGCGCCCCCATGCCGAGGCCGCCGAATTGCTCGGGAATGCCGATTCCCAGCCAGCCCAGCGATCCGGCCTGGCCCCAAAGGGTTTTATCCAGCGTACTCTTGCCGTCGATGAACGCGTGCAGGTCGGTGCTGCCGCATTGCTCCTCCAGCACGCTGGCAACGCTTTCCCGCAACGCATCGAGCGTTGCCTGGTCCGGCGCACTCGCCGTCTCCGCCGCTGACATCACCATGCGCCTTCCCACTGCTTCCGCAACACGCGTCTTCCCTACCGGCGAGTATTCCCCGTTGCATACGCGCCATCAAGGGCATCCATGGGCCGCGCCGCCGGTGACGCATGAACCGGCGCTGACAGCGGCCGGCAGTTAGCCGCCCGCGATCGGTCCGGCGTGCTGCCTGCCGCGAAAGAAGATCAGGGGATCGCCGTCACCCCGCCAGGCCGCGGCGACAACTGTGCCGATGATGATCGACACCTCGCCGCGTGGCAGAACCTCGTCAACGCTGCAATCGAACGCGCCCAGAGCGAGACGATAGACCGGGGCGCCGGTCGAAAGCGTGGTCCAGTCATCGCGAACGAAACGATCCGCGCCGGAGACCCCTGCCCTGCCGCCAAAAGCATCAGCGACCGCGGCGGCTTCGGCCGGCAGGAAATTCACCGCAAAGTGGCGGCGTGCCAGGATGCCTGCCAGGGCACTGGTCTTGTGATCGACCGAGACCAGCAGTGTCGGCGGGCTGGCGGTGACATGGGCGGCCGAAAGCCCGAGAAACCCGGTTGGCCCCTGGTCACTGTCGGCGGTCACCACAGTCATGCCGATCGCACGCTGGCCGAGCGCTGTCCAGAAGGCCTTGGCATCGATTTCCGGACCAGAGGCCACCGTCAGGGTCGTCATGTCACTGCCTCCGTTGACGCATGCGAATTCGCGGTGACTCTGTCCAAAGCCTGCCAACCGGGCAAGCCTTGACCCCGATGGCGGCCACGTATTCGCTCGGCGTGGACATCCTCACGCGCTCTGCCGCGACACTTCATCCGAGGAGACCGGACGATGACTGCACGCACGATGCGCCTCGGCCTGTCGATCCGTGGCCATGGCTACCACCCGGCCGCCTGGCGGCATCCGGATGTGCCGGCCGACGGCACGCTGCATGTCGAGCATTACGTGCGCAGTGCGCAGATTGCCGAACGCGGCAAGCTCGACATGATCTTCTTCGCCGATGGTGCGGGCATCCGCCAGGGCGACGATCCACCCGGCTCGCTGTCCCGCACCGGCCGCGACATGCTGGAGCTGGAGCCGATGACGTTGCTGCCGGCGCTTGCCATGGTCACGCGCCACGTCGGCCTGGTGACGACCGCGTCCACCACGTACAACGAGCCGTACAACCTGGCGCGCAAGTTCGCCACGCTGGACCTGATCAGCAAAGGCCGCGCCGGCTGGAACGTGGTGGCGTCGTGGTCGGAGCATGAAGCGCAGAACTTCGGCCTGGAGACCACGCTGGATTACGATACGCGCTATGCGCGGTCCGCCGAATTCGTCGAGGTGGTGAAGGGATTGTGGGATGGCTGGGAAGATGGCGCCCTGCTGTTCGACAAGGCAGGCGGCCGGTACTTCGATGACACAAGGATGCATGTGCTGAATCATCGGGGCCGGTTCTTCACGGTCCGCGGTCCGTTGAACGTGGCCGGCATGCCGCAGGGCCATCCGGTGATCGTGCAGGCCGGCGCGTCCGAGCAGGGACGGGAACTGGGCGCGGCGACCGCCGACGTGATCTATGCGATCGCACATTCGCTGGACGCTGCGCAGACCTACTACGCCGATGTGAAAGGACGCATGGCGAAATACGGCCGCGCGCCGGACGACCTGAAGATCATGCCGGCCTTCTGCCCCGTCGTGGGCCGCACGCGCGCCGAGGCGCAGGCGAAATACGATCAGTTGCAGGCGCTGTTCGATCCGCTGGTCGGCCTTGCTTCGCTCTACAACGCCTTTGGCGACCTTTCGGGCTATCCGTTGGATGGTCCGGTCCCGGACGACACGCTGGGCGCGCAGGAGCTTCGCAGCATCAGTTCCCAGCTCGTCGCGCGGGCCAGAAAGGAGAAGCTGAGCATTCGCGAATTGTATCTACGGTCCGGTATCACCGGCTCGGCGCGGATCGGCACGCCCACCGAGATAGCCGACGTTATGCACGAATGGTTCGAAGCCGGGGCATGCGATGGCTTCAACATCACGCCCGCGACGCTGCCCGGGGGTGGTGCGGACTTCGTCGATATGGTGGTTCCCGAACTGCAGCGCCGCGGCCTGTTCCGCACGGACTATGAGGGCGGCACCCTGCGGGAAAACCTCGGTTTGCGCCCGGTGGTCAACCGCTACAGCCTGGACCGGCGGGCTACGGGCTGACGGGCACCCCGTTTTCCGGTGGAAGCACTGGCAGGGACCATCCAGGCCATGCTGCCATGCCACAGTCAACAGGAGCGGGACCATGAACAGGATCGGCATCGCTATTTCCGGCGGCCCCAACCCGGCCGAGATCATCGATCTCGTCGTACTGGCCGAACGCCTCGGCTATGAATCCGCCTGGGTCGCCGAAGGACACGGCGGAGACCAGTTTGCGATCCTGGCGGCCTGCGCCATGCGGACCTCGCGCATCCGGCTGGGCACCAGCATCAGCAGCGTCTTCGTCCGCACCGCGCCGACCATCGCCATGGCCGCGTCCACCGTGGCCGACCTGTCCGGCGGACGGTTCATCCTGGGGCTGGGATCGAGCCACAAGGCACAGGTCGAACCCGAACACGGCATGGTTTACGCCAAGCCACTGACCCGCACCCGGGAGACCGTGGCCGTCGTCCGCGACCTGATCCGCGACGGGCAGGTGCACTTCCTCGGGCAGACCATCCGCATCGGGTCCTTCGACCTTTGGTACACGCCACGGCACCGGGACATCCCGATCTACCTGTCGGCCGTGTTCCGGAAAGGCATCGCCCTGTGTGGCGAAGTGGCCGATGGAATCATCCTGACCCGCAGCACCCTGCGCACTGCAGAACAGGTGCGCCACCACCTGGCCGACGGCGCCCGCACCGCCGGGCGCGATCCCAGCCGGATCACGGTGACCTCACTGCTGCCCACCTCGGTGGGCGAGACGCATGCGGCCGCGCTCGCGGCGCTACGGCCGGGCATTGCCTTCTATTGCGGGTTTTTTCCACGCTACAACCGGATGATGGCCGAGCATGGGTTTGCGGACGAGGCCGCGGCCATTGCGGCGGCCTGGGCCCGCGGCGACCACGACGCTGCCGAACGCGCGGTCAGTGACGCCATGATCGACGCGACCAGCGTCTCGGGCACCCCGGCGCAGTGTCGCGCACGGATCGAGGCGTACCGTCAATCAGGGCTGGACGTGCCGATCATCAGCCCCTTCGCCCGTGGGCCGGATGCCAGTGCCCGGTTCGAAGCCGCCATCCGGGCCTGTGCCCCGGGCGCATAGCCCCGGCCACCGGTGGCGCATTCACCACCAGGGGTGCGCGGATGGGTGGCATGGTGTCGCATGGATTGCCCGTGTGCCCGGATCGCCGCAATCTGCGGGTCGGACGAGCTACGACGCCGACACACAGGCTGTCATGCGCATTACCCAGGCAGCAGTTCGGGACAGGTCTGCTGCAGAACCCAGGAGGGAACCATGGACCTGAGCCTCTCCGAGGAACACCGCACGCTGCAAGCCGAGATCCGCGCTTTCATCCGCGAGCACGGCCACAAGTCCCCCAAACCCGGTGGCGGGCGCAAGCGTCCCGACCGGAAGACGCTGGACTGGCAAAAGCTGCTGGTGGAACATGGATACGCGGGCCGCGTCATCCCCCGCGACTACGGCGGGTTCGGCGCGCAGCCGGACGTGATGGCGGCCGCGATCATCGCTTCCGAGTTTGCCCACGCGAACGTCTATGCCGGCCTCACCAACCAGGGCATCTCCATGCTGGTGCCGACGCTGCTGGAACTTGGTACCGAGCAGCAGAAGCGTGACTATGTCGGACCGACGATCCGCGGCGATATCATCTGGTGCCAGGGCTATTCCGAACCCGGTTCCGGCAGCGACCTCGCCAATGCGCAGACCAGGGCAGAGTTGCGCGACGGCAACTGGATCGTCAACGGCCAGAAAATCTGGACCAGTTCGGCCCACTATGCCGACATGATGTTCCTGCTGTGCCGCACCGAACCGGACAAGTCGAAACACGAAGGCCTTTCGTACCTGCTGCTGTCGATGAAGTCGCCGGGACTGGAGGTGCGCCCACTGAAAACCATGACCGGGCGCAGCGAGTTCAACGAGGTGTTCTTCACCGACGTCAAGGTCCCGCAGCACCAGATCGTGCTCGACCGCGGCAAGGGCTGGTACGTTGCCAACGTGACGCTGAAGCATGAACGCCTGATGATCGGTGACGCCACGAAGATGACGCACCGGCTGGAACAGCTTGTCCATCTGCTGCACACCACCGAGATCGACGGCACCAGGCTGATCCATCTGCCGGAATACCGCGATCGTCTGCTTCGCCTTCAGGGCGAGGTGCTGGCATGGAAGGCGCACAATCTCCGCCTGTTGACCGAAGCCGTGCAGGGCATCAACTCCGGCATCAAGCGCATGATCGTGAAATACGGCGGCACCATGCTCGGCTTCCGCCTTTCGTCGCTCGCAGTGGATGCGCTCGGCGCAGCCGGACTTGCCTATGAACCGCAAGGCGAGGATGCGGAAGACGACGACGCCACCACCTGGAACATCGACTACATCTACGATGTCGGCCTGATGATTGGCGGCGGCTCCAACAATATCCAGAAGAACATCATCGGCGAACGGGGCCTCGACCTGCCGCGCGAACCAAAAGTGCAGGCAGCAGCGGCGATCGGGAGGGGCTGATGGAATTCGCGCTCTCACTGGAACAGCGTCAGTTCGACGACTCGCTGCGTGCGTTCCTCGCCGACCGGCTGCCGATGGAGCAGCTTCGAGCACTCGCGGAAGAAGGCAGCGGCCACGACGAATCGCTTTGGCATGGCCTGACTGAACTCGGCCTGCACGGCCTGCTGGTCCCGGAGCGCTTCGGCGGCGCCGGCTTGCAGATGCTCGATGCCGCCGTCGCCACCGAGGCGCTTGGGAACGCCGCGGCGCCGGTGCCTTTCGTGGGTAACGCGATGGCGACACTGGCCTTGATGCATGGCGCGACCGAGGCACAGCAGGACGACTATCTCCCGCTGATTGCTGCGGGTGAGGCTCGCTTCGCGGTCATGTTTGCCGGCGCGGCCGGACAGACCGGCGCGGCGGATGCGCACACTGGACGGCGATCGCCTGACCGGCCGCATCGCTGCGGTGATGGATGCGGCCGCGTCGACTCATCTGCTCGTGTTTCTGCGCGACGGCACCGCCGCCGTGCTGCCGGCCGACGCACCCGGCGTAAGCCGCAGGACGCGGCACAGTTTGGATCGCACGCGCCCGGTTGCCGAGCTGACCTTCGCTGGCGCGCCGGCGCAACGGCTGGAGGCCGCCAACGCACCGTCCGAGACGGCACACCGGGTCCTGGATGCCGGACGCATATTGCTGGCAGCCGACACGCTGGGCGCGGCCCAGACGGATGCTGGATCGCGCGGTGGCCTATGCCAAGGAACGCGTGCAGTTCGGCCGGATCATCGGAAGCTTTCAGGGGGTGAAATACATGCTGGCCGATTGCGTCACCATGCTCGAGCCCTGCCGAGGCCTGGTATGGTACGCCGCGCACGCGCAGGACGCGCTGCCGGAGGAAGCACGCCTGACCGCGTGCCACGCCAAGGCGCATGTCGGAGACGTCGGCCGGGACGTGGCGCGAATGACCACCGAGGCGCATGGCGGCATGGGCTTCACTGACCTGCTCGGGCTGCACTTCTGGTTCAAGCGCATCAGTTTCAACCGCCAGATGCTGGGCGGACCGGAACGCTGCCGGGAGGAGGCCGCAGGGCTGCAGGGATGGAGCCAGTAGCGCCGCACAGCGGTTCTGCACGATCGACAAGCAATCGGCGCGTCCATCCAGCGACTGTCATCGTTGCAATCGCCCTTGGATCACCAGTAGGATCTATAACAAAAAGTCCGGCCGTCCGGGTCATGTCGGTTCGATGCAATCCTCGCTCAGTGGCCGGACCGCTCAGGTACCCTGCAGGATTTCGAATACGTTGTATGGCGGCAATCCGCCGCCGGGGGGAAGCATTCGCATCGGGGAGAGAAATGCCATGCAAGGCACCGTCCTACGTCACCACGACTGGATCGCGAACCACGCAATGCGCCGGCCGGAGGCCGAGGCCGCAATCGACCTCGGCACCGGTGAGCGCCTGACCTACCGCGCCTTCCACGCGCGCATCGACGCGATCGCCGCCTGTCTGGCCGATGACTTCGCCATCGGAACAGGCGATCGGGTGACAGTGCTGGCGCAGGCCTCCACCGACATGTTCGCTATCCAGTTCGCCTGCTTCCGCCTGGGCGCGATCTTCGTGCCGCTCAATACCCGCCTTGCCGCACCGGAGCTGGCGGCGATCATGGCCAACTGCACGCCCGCGCTCCTGCTGCACGATGCCGCCTTCGCGGCGCTTGCCGCGCAACTGGTGCCGGATGGCAGCGCCGCGCGCCTCGTCCCAATGGGCCCGGGCAGCGCTTTCGCCCTGGCGGCGACCAGCGGCCGGCGGCCGGCGCGGTGGGCCGAGATGGCGCTGCACGATGTAGCGTGCATCCTCTATACTTCGGGCACCACCGGCCTGCCCAAGGGGGTGATCGTCACCCACGCGATGAACCTGTTCAATGCGGTGAACGTCACCGGCCTGGCCGAGATCTCCAATCGCACGGTGCAGTTGTGTGTGCTGCCGCTGTTCCACACCGGTGGGCTCAACGTTTACGCCAACCCGGTGTTCCATGCCGGCGGCACGGTCGCGGTGATGCCGGCCTTCGAACCCGGCGCGGCGCTGCAAGCGCTGGGCGACCCGGCGCTCGGCATCAACCTGCTGTTCGGCGTGCCCGCGCACTACCAGTTCCCTGCCCAGCATCCGGACTTCGCCACCACTGACCTGTCGCGCCTCGCTCATGCCGCGGTAGGGGCAGCGCCGGCGCCGCTATCGGTGATCGAGGCCTGGCAGAAGCAGGGGGTGATGCTCACCCAAGGCTACGGTATGACCGAGACCGGACCCGTGGTGCTCTATCTCGACAAGGCCGACGCTCTCCGCAAGGCGGGCAGCGCCGGCAAGCCCGCGCTGCATGTCGACATTCGCCTGGTCGATGCCGACGGGCAGGACGTGGCCGATGGCACGGTGGGGGAGATCTGGCTGCGCGGCCCCTCGATCACCCCGGGCTACTGGAACAACCCCGAGGCCACCGCGGCGGCGTTCAGCGAGGGCTGGCTGCGCACCGGTGACGCTGCCACCCGCGACGCCGAGGGCTACCTGTTCATCGTCGACCGCTGGAAGGACATGTACATCTCGGGCGGCGAGAACGTGTACCCGGCCGAGGTGGAGAACGTGCTGTCGCGCCTGCCGGGCGTGGCGGAGGCGGCGGTGATCGGCGTGCCCAGCGCCCGCTGGGGCGAGTCCGGGCGCGCCGTCGTGGTGGCAAAGCCCGATGTCGCATTGTCGGCCGACGACGTGCTGGCCCACTGCGCCAGCCAGCTCGCCCGCTACAAGCTGCCGCAGGACGTGGTTTTCACCGACGCCTTGCCGCGCAACGCCGCCGGCAAGATCCACAAGCCAACGCTGCGCCAGCACTTCGGCGGCCCAGCCGCCATATAGCCCCGCCTGTCACTGAGGCAACGGGGCCGTGGGCACGCCTTCCCGGAAACACACGTGCCGCACCGCACGCCAACTTCCGCGTCGGGTCGGGACCGCACCAACGGATTCGGTGCGTATAGCGGCAGTCCACTTCGAGGCCGGATTCGGCGCCTTCGGAGATTCGGCATCCGGTCATTGCAAGAGGCGGCGATCGGAAGCGTGCATGTTGATCCCGGTTGACCAGATAAGCACCGCGCCTCAATCACCTCAATCCCGCAACCTCCGCATAGGCCCTCAGCTCCCGCTCGACGTCGTAACCGCTGGTCCCGAAGATGACTCCGGTGGCACCACGGGCCTCGAGCTGGGTCAGGCGTTCCCGCAACTCCTCACGCGTGCCTGTGAAGGTCATCTGTTTGGCGGCGGATACATCGACGAGCCGGTCGTGGCCATTTGAAATGTCGAGGTTATGACCGCGGTGAACGGAGAGGTGGCGAACGTTCTCGCCCACACGTTCGACGCTCGCCAGCCACGCTTCGCCGTTGGGCAGCGCCTTCACACTCTCTGGATCGGTCGTGTACCTGTGGTGATAGGCGAGCGCGATCAGCGGTTTGAGGGCGGTCGAGGCGCGGGGGGAGGTGACGTCCTCGCCATCATCGAGGACCGTGCCGTTGGTTGACACAAGGCAGGTCCCGAACCCTTCGGCCGGGCCGCCAAGGGAAATCAGGCCGTCGGTAATCTCTTTGGCGAGCGCGCGGGCTTTCGGGCCTTGGCCTGCCATATAGACTGGCACGTCGATCGGACGGTCGGGCAGCCAACCGTCGGACGCCAGGATCTGGGCAAGACCGCCGTCGATGTCGGCAACGTCGCCGCGCAGCAATGCCTTAACCTGCGTGATATGCGTACGCATGCTCGCGAGGCTCAGGGGCTTCTTCCCCATCCCCGCGCGGCCCGTAAAGCCGGTGCCGAACCCGACCATCAGGCGTCCCGGCGCGATCTGTTCGAGTGTTGCGATGGCCGAAGCCTGAGCCATGGGGTGGCGATAGCTCGGGATCAGTACGGACGGGCCGAATTTGATGCGGCTCGTCTTTGCGGCGATGCGCGAAAGGGTAACCCATATATCGTGGCCGAAGGCGGGAACCTCGGGGCACCAGACCGCTCGAAAGCCGAGGTCTTCTGCCAGAAGCGCGTACTCAGCGGTTCGCGGACCGGGCGGCAGGCGGAAATCATAGGTCAGCACGGGACGCTCCAGGGATAATTTTTCAACGAGAGCAGTACGATATGTGGGGTGGTCAAGCCGCTGCGCGCTGGACGCGGCCTGATGCGTGGTCGTTGCCACGCCAGGATACCAAGCCTTGAACAGCGGCTGGAGCCTTGTCCAGAGGGTGGACCGAACGGCGAGCACCGCCGCGACGGTTCCCGACGGCGTTGCACTGCGGCCTCCAGAACAGACATTCCAACACCGCTCTTCGGCGCTCGCGGTCCGCTCAAAGCGGGCTGCCGGTGTCCCAGCCGATCCAGTCGCAGAAGGCCCGGCCCATGACCAGATCCAGGTCGGCGTCATGCAGCCAGGGCAATTCCTCGGTAAACAGCGTGATGCATTCGCGCCACGTGCAACGCATGCGGGTGATGTCGGTGCCCCAGAACATGCGTCGCGGTCCGAAAGCATCGAACACGCGGTGCAGCGCGTCGTGAATGCTGGGGAACGGATATTGGTCGAGCGCATAACCCGCCTGACCGGTAGCCTTCACGGCGACGTTCGGATATTTCGCCAGCGCCAGCAGTTGCGGCAGGTTGCGATAGGCCGCCTCGGCCCCGGCCGTCCCACGCGGCACGCCCATGTGGTCGATGCTGATCTTCAGTCCTGGATGGCGCTCGGCAATCCCGGCAACGCGCGGCAGGAACGCCGATGCCTGCAACGAGACGGGAATGCCCAGGCGTTCGGCTACCGGAAACAGCCAGTCCAGGGTGCCATCGTCCGGCCAGGACTGCGACCTCGGATCGGTGAAGTAGAATCGCAAACCCTTCATGCCGGGCCGACTCTTCCACGTCTCCAGCAAGGCGCGTTGCTCCGGTTGGTCCAGATAGATCCAGCCCATGATCGCAAAGCGATCGGGATGCTCCCGGGCCGCTTCCACCGCAAGTTCGTTCGAATCGGGATCCCACATGACCGGATGCACCACGGCGCGATCGACGCCGGCCGCATCCATCGCGGCCAGGGCTTCATCCTGCAGATACGGTGTCTGGCGGTGATGCACAGGCGGCGTGCCCTTCGCCCACAGGTGAATTTGCGCATCGGCGATCATCATGGCGATTTGCTTTCGTTGGACGTTACAGCGTGCTTGGTTTCAGTCGTTTCGGCAGACCGGAATACTCGTAACCGCACAAGCCGGGCCTGCGGCATGGCCGGTCAGGGTGCGCGCATCCTCGGCGTCGAATCTGGCGTCGCGCATTGCCGCTCCCCCGCGAACGCGCGGCATCAACGCGGGGGGACGGGGTCGTTGACGGTCTGACCGGCCATCGCACAGTCCTCGTTCCCGGTCGTACAGCGTGCGGTCGGACAGCGCGGCATGTCCATCCCGCTCCCCTCGCCATGGACCGGCATTCGCACGGCGCTGCCACGAGCATAGCCGGCCGCCCGCCGGGATGGCATGATCGGACCCAACACCAAGTGACGAGGAAACGGCACCACCATGCGCATTCTCTGGCCAAACCTGCCGGACCACCTCATTCCCGTTGCCCGCGATGCGATCGGCCCCGGTTTCGAGACCGATTTCTGCGCCAGTCCGGCCGAGGTGACCGACGAGCAGTGGGCCAATGCCGACGCCGTTGTCGGCCAGTGCCCGCCGCAATACATCGACAAGCTGCGCAACTGCCGCATTTTCGTGAAGTATGGCGTCGGCTACGACGATGTCGATATCGAGCGCTTCGGCAAGCTGGGCATCCCGGTCTGCAACACGCCCGATTACGGCACGCGGGAGGTCGCCGATCATGCGATGGCCCTGATGCTGACCCTGGCCAAGAGCATCGCCTACCACGATTTGGAGTTGCACGCCGACCTGCACGGCAATTGGCGGCCGGCGCACAATCCATTCGGCCGCCGGCTTTCGGTATGCACCTTCGGCGTGGTCGGCATGGGCCGCATCGGCACCGCCGCCGCCCGCCGCGCCAAGGCGTTCGACATGGATGTGGTGTTCTATGATCCATACCAGCCGAACGGCTATCAGTTTGCGATCGGCGTACGCCGTGCCGAACTCGCTGGCCGAGTTGATGGGGCAGTGCGATTTCGTCAGCATCCACACGCCACTGACCGCCGAGACACGAGGCATGATCGGCGCCGACGCCTTCGCCGCCGCCAAGCGCGGCATGATCCTGGTCAACACGTCGCGGGGCCCGGTGGTCGATATCGATGCACTGCACGACGCGATGCAGGATGGCACCGTGCTCGCGGCCGGGCTCGATGTGCTGCCGGAGGAGCCGGCCAACGCTCAACGGCGGCTGATCGCCGCATGGCAGCGCAATGAGGACTGGATCCGCCATCGGCTGCTGCTGACGCCGCATTCCGCCTTCTACACACCGGAAAGCATGCGCGACAACCGCGGCTTCGCGTCGCGCACCGCTGCCCGCTATTTGCGCGACGGGCGGCTGGAGAACTGCGTCAACCGGCAGTTCCTCGTCGCGCAGCGCTGAGGCAGACACCATGAAGGACAAGGTTGACGTTCTGATCATCGGTTCCGGCGCGTCGGGCGCCGCAGTGGCCTGGAGCCTCGCCGAGACGAAGATGCGCATTCTGTGTCTCGAACAGGGCGACTGGATGAAGCAGTCGGACTATCCCTCCAACGGCCGGGACTACGAGGCACGCCTCTTCAGCGACTACGCGACCAGCCCGAACATCCGCGGGCGGCCGAGCGACTATCCGATCAATGACGACAATTCGCCGATCAAGATCGTGAATTTCAACGCCGTCGGCGGGTCAACCGTGATGTACACGGCGCATTATCCGCGCCTCCATCCGTCCGACTTCCGCGTCCGTTCGCTGGACGGCGTCGCCGACGACTGGCCGATCGACTACACCACGCTGGAACCGTTCTTCGCCGAGAACGACCGCATGACCGGCGTTGCAGGGCTGGCGGGCGATCCGGCCTATCCGGCGCACGAGCCGCCGATGCCGCCCCTGCCCTTGGGCAAGTCCGGCGCGAGGATCGGCGCGACCATGAACAAGCTCGGCTGGCACTGGTGGCCATCCGACAGTGCGGTCGCCACCACCGAATATGACGGCCGCGCGCCGTGCATCAATCTCGGCCACTGCACGCCGGCCTGTGCGCAAGGGGCGAAGGCGAGCACCGACATCACCTACTGGCCCCATGCCATCCGCGCCGGCGTCGAGTTGCGCACCAATTGCCGGGTGCGCGAGATCACCACGGGCGAGGACGGCATGGCCACCGGGGCGGTGTATTACGACAGCGACGGCGTTGCCCAGTTCCAGCCGGCCGAGGTCGTGATCATGGCCTGCAACGGCATCGGCACGCCGCGGCTGTTGCTGCATTCCGCGTCCGGCCGCTTCCCGAACGGACTGGCGAATTCCAGCGGGCTGGTCGGCAGGAACCTGATGCTGCATCCCTGGGCGCAGGTCATCGGCTATGTGGAAGAGCCAATGGACCGGCATGGCCCGCCGCTGTGTCTGTGGAGCCAGGAGTTCTACGAGACCGACCGCTCCCGCGGGTTCGTGCGCGGCTTCAACTTCCAGTTCGTCCGCATGGCCAGCGCTGGCAACGAGGCGGTGCAAGCCGAGGCCAACGGCGTGCTGCCCTGGGGCGAGGCCCACCACGATGCCTTCCGCGGCATGGTCGGCCACCGCATGCAGATCAGCATCTGCCCCGAGGACTTGCCCGAGGCGCATAACCGCGTAACGCTCGATCCCGTGCTGACGGACCGCCACGGCATCCCAGCCCCGAAGATCGACTACACCATCGGGGAGAACACCACCCGCATGCTCGATTTCGCGGTTGACCGCGGGAAGGAGATCCTGGCCGCCGCGGGGGCGCGGCACGTGAATGTCGTGCGTCCGATGGTGTATTCCGGCTGGCATCTGCTCGGCACGGCGCGCATGGGCACCGATCCCGAGCGTTCGGTGGTAAATGGCTGGGGGCGCAGCCACGACGTGAAGAACCTGTTCATCGTCGATGGCAGCATTTTCGTCACCTCAGGCGGCGTGAACCCGACCTCCACGATCCAGGCACTGGCCCTCTACATCGCCGACAGCATCAAGCAGCGCCTCGCAACCCTGTTCGACTGAGAGTGGAAAATGGACGGGCAGACCCTGACCGAAGCCGAGATCGAGGACCTGCGCTGCCTTGCAGGCCTGATCATTCCTGCCAGCGCAAAATACGGCGTGCCCGGCGCCGACGACGACACGATATTTTCCGACATCATCTGCAGCATCGCGCGCGACCTGGATCCCGTGCGGGCGGCCCTGGCCAGGCTGCGCGCACTATCCGGCGGTCCCGTTGCCGCGCTGGATGCGCCGCATCGCGCCGCG
Source organism: uncultured Alphaproteobacteria bacterium (assembly GCA_963721065.1). Classification (GTDB taxonomy): domain Bacteria; phylum Pseudomonadota; class Alphaproteobacteria; order Acetobacterales; family Acetobacteraceae; genus CAWBLP01. Next base: position 357,950 of record CAVRHO010000001.1, on the reverse strand, counting down.
GTGGCGGCGAAGCTGCGGGCCGAAGGCGGCGCGCCGGTTCGCGTTCTCACCCGGATCGTCCTGCTGTGCTACTATCGCGACGATCGGGTGATGGTGTCGCTCGGCCTGGAGGCGCGGCCGCCCTTCCCCAAGGGCCACCTGGTCGAGCAAGGCGATTGGTCGCTGCTGGATCCGGTGCGGGGCCGGAAGCCGTTCTGGCGCCCGGTGTCAAAGGACCGGGTGGAGTGAATTTCCGGGCATGTGTGCTCGGCGCTGTCATGCGTGTCGAAGCCGCCCTTTCGGACACGGCCAGGACCCTATGGGGCGAGCCAGCGCCCCTGCCGGTCACCCGACCGCTGCCGAAGCACGAGTGAACGCGCGGGTGTCCATAGGGACCGCGAACAAATCGGCGGCTTGATGCGGCATCAGAGAGGACCGCGTTGCTCGGCCTTTCGACCCTCAGCCATCCCAGCGGCATTCGCATGCCCGATACAGCCCGATTGCCGCTGCTTACCTGGCACCGACGTAAGAGGGGCAAAAGTGCGGGCGGTGACCGTCGATCAAGCGTATGGGGCGCTGATTTCTTCGCTGCGGTCCGTTCGGTGATCGGAACCGCGGCGCGAAACGGTCGCGATGCCTACCAAGCAGTCCAAGCCGCCCTGTGCACGGAGATCGTGCTCAAGCCGGGATGAGCAGATACCCGAATTCAGGGCAATAGCTTTTGGAGATCGTCGGTAACTGTCGTGCTGGACACCGCCTGTAAAAATAACTTTTCAAAGAACGTCGGGTCAGGGCCCTCGGTAACGAACGCATATGAATCCAGAGCCGAAGGAAGAACCTTTCCATCGGCTGCTTTTATTGGGAGAATCCTGATTTGATCAAAAAAGACATCGCTAGGGGACGGAGGAACTCCCAAGTTTCCAACCAGCCAAGTTCCCCGGCGGATCTTACCAAACGAGAATGGGACGAAGACGTTTGATGCCTTGGTAATATTCGAGGAACTCATGCCTGCCTTTGCATCGAGGGGAAAAGCGCTGAATGCCAGCATCACACCGATGTACTTCTCTCCATCACCAGGATTTTTGGCAGCAGTGTTATTGAATTGCAATAACACTGGACGAAATTCCATTTCACCATTTTTCCTGTTGGTAGTAATCTTTATCTCTATATATAGAGATGGTTGGGCTATTGCCCCAACCATGTTTAAGACGGCTGGAGTAAGTCTGCCTTCTGTTGGTATAAGTCTGGTGGTCCTCGGGCCAAATCTTCCTCGGACTATGACCACGCAGGTTGGTGAATTGTCCAGCGATGCGGTTTTTCCGTATGCCACATATGTGGCCATGAGATCATCCTGAAATTCCAGAACCGCACCCTTCAGCGCACTGCTGCTTACCTCAATGAGGCGCGGGATAACAGCAGCGCCAACACCGACAGGCGCAAAGGCAGGTCTCGGGGATTTTGCCGCATCGTCACTTACAGGGCAGGCGTTCAGGGCGATTACTCGCGCTGCATCTCGATATGGAACCTGGACAGCTTGCGATGGCGCTGTTGGCAGAAACCAGTCGGTAAACGTATTGCAGCCACTCATGGCTAAGCAGAATGCAATGGTCCACAGGCGTCGCACGTCATCCCCCTGAAACGCGTCTTCGTTAACCCGTCTTATTCACGTGCATGGTAGTGATTCTCTGGCGGATGCGATATCAACTGTCGATTTAGTGCAGAGATCCGGGTGTCGAGACCAAACTCCCACCGGGACAAAGGCTGCCACACCCGCCATGAGCGACGATACCCTCCTGCCATTCGCCTTGCCAGCCGTGTGCCGCAAGAAGGTGACGGGCGCGTTCGATGGCGGGCCCTGGAGGCCGAGGGGTGCGAGGATTTCGAGGCGTGGACGGGACCGGGACAGATTCCCGGCCGGGTTCGTCCTCGCACGCGGGCGGCCAATGCTGATCTGCGCCGACGCACGCGGGCTGACCTACGCACCTGACCCTTCGTCGATCATCGCCGCTCTGGAGGACGCAAGGCGGCGCGGGCGTCAACCCGTCGGCATTACGATCGACACGGTGTTCCGTAGCTTCGGCGCCGGCAACGTCAAGGCCGCGGCGGACACGTCCACCGATCTGCAAGCCGTCACCATGCTGGCAGACCACGGTTGCGCGCTGCTTCTCGTACACCACAAGATCAAGTCGGGCGGCACGCGTGCGGGAAGCATTACGATGACAGGCGGCGCCGACACCATTGTTCACGTGTGGCGCGAGCGGGACGAACGCGAGCGCCGGCTGTGGCAGGTCGAGATGGCGAAGGACGACGCCGAGACCGGCCCGCGTTCGTTCGTGCTGGAGACCACCGCCATGGGCACGGACCCGGAAGGCCGCCCGGCTACGTCCTGCGTCGTGCAGGACGGCGGCCCACCGAGGTGAAGCCGAAGGGACGGGGGCGACCGGCCTCCGGGGACAGCGAGGCCGCGAAATTTGCCGGCCTGGTCCTTCGCGAGCTGAGCAATCTTCTCGCCGACCCGAGCGAGGGCGGGGCGAGGCTGGACGACTGCCTGATCATCGATGAGAACAGCTTCACCAAGCAGGGAGACCGCTACGGCTCAGCCGCTCGATCGTACGCAGCGCCCATCAATCGGATGCGGGTCGCGTGCAGAATGTCCTTCGGGTCTACCGTGTAGAACACCGTCGGCTCGTCTATGCCGGCGCCAATAAAGGACCGGCATAGAGCTGCGAACACACTCCGATCCTCCGACATCCCCTTCTCATCGCCGCGCAGCGGTCGATTCCACCAGGGCAGCACGGCCTCGCACGTCACCTTGTTCACCATCAGGCAGTTGGGATCCACGAACCCGCCGAACCTGTCGCGAAACATGCCGCGGTTCGGTCCCACCGATTCCCATCGATCCACGCAGATGGTGCGACGTGAGACCGGATGCACGAACCAACGCAGTGAAAACGCCCAGTCAGCCTGACGCAGTGCGTAACGCAGCAGCCGCAGATGATCTGGACGCCACCAGTTGTCATCGTCGAGATAAGCGACATAGGGACTGTTGGCGAGGTAGCTCAGGATACAGCGTAGGACGCCGCCACTCTTCGCCCGCACGAGCCCACCATGCCGAACCGACGTCGAGTAGCCAGGATAGAACACCTGCACGACGCAATGTTCCGGCCGCTCGGCACAGACTGCGTCCAACAGCGACAAATCACCTGTCGGCACATCAACGCCGACCAGAACCTGCACCCGCCCAATCAGGTCCTGAACGAATACTGACCGCAGGGCGTGTTGCAGAGCCGGGCGCAGCACGGTCGGTATCACAACCGCAACATCGAACCTGTCCTGCAAGGAACTTCCGCACCCGGAATATGTTCGGATGAACCCCGTCACCAGAACATGCCGCCAAACGGCAGACGCAGTCGGCTCGCGAGAACCCCGGTGAGAAAACCGCGACCGGCCGTATTCTCGGGCGCCGCTGGCGGCCCCCGAACAGAGAACCGGCCCAGCAGGCGGCGGTGTTGTGACCAGAGCAGTTGCGCCAATTGGCAGCGAGTTGGGCCTTCCCGGTCTTTAACGCTCTTGCCGTGGCGGATCGTAACCACACGCTTGGGGAGGACCACTTCCTCCTCGTGGACTTGCGTCAGCTTGTGAATTGGCACGGCATTTGCCCCTCCGATCGGCGCCGAAAAATCACACGGTCCGTGCTACAGCACTGATAGCAGGGCCAATTGCCTTTTTCGAGGTGCGTCGGAATTGGCCCCCCACCATCCTTCTGGATGCTAAGCGAGGGGCCCGCGGCAACGCTTGGGGGCGAAGGAGCCGATTCGTAGCCGCATTTCACCTCAGGGAACGGAACTCGAATTTTGCCGGGCTTGAGAAGGCTTTACAATTGAAAACGTTCAGAAAAAAATCTTGCAGATTAAATCGGCCAATCCCCAAGCCCCGGAGAGAAAATGCGGGTTGGAGAGAAATTCGACCGTTCGTTCCGCTAGCCAACCCCCAAGCCTGACGCACAAACCCTTGCGAAACCTGGGCCGTTTCGCGCGTTAACTGATGGCGGAGAGAGGTTCGGTGGGAGCCGACTGGAGCGGGCGAAGGGATTCGAACCCTCGACCCCAACCTTGGCAAGGTTGTGCTCTACCCCTGAGCTACGCCCGCGCTCCGTCGAACGGAAGCGCCTTCTATGCGGGCTCCGCGCCGATTGCAAGCACCCTGCCGCCACGAAAATGCAGCCCGCCCGCACTGGACGCGCGCCGCGCCCGGCGGCAAGGTCGCAACCAACCCGCCGCAGGGCGCTTGTCACCCCGCCCACGGCACAGCATGTAAACGCCAACACGTGCGCAGGACACAGGCAGCTATGGACAACATCATCGGCCAGGCCCCCTCCGCCCAGGCCGCCGGCAATGCCGGAGCGCAGGGCGCCGCCATGATCGTCGAGGGCGATCAGAAAACCTTCATGCAGGATGTGGTGGAGGCGTCCCGCCAGATCCCGGTGCTGGTGGACTTCTGGGCCACCTGGTGCGGCCCCTGCAAGCAGCTTACCCCCACGCTGGAAAAGGTGGTCACCGCCGCCGGCGGCCGGGTGAAGCTGGTCAAGATCGACATCGACAAGAACCGCGCCCTGGTGCAGCAGCTCTCCCAGCTTGGCCTGCCCATGCAGTCGGTGCCCACCGTCGCCGCGTTCTGGCAGGGCCAGATCGCCGACCTGTTCCAGGGCGCCCTGCCGGAATCCGAGGTGAAGCGCTTCGTCGAGGCGCTGCTGAAGAACGCCGGCGGCTCCATGCCCGCCGCCGACCTGGTGGCCGAGGCGAAGGCCGCGCTGGAGGAAGGCGACGCCCAGACCGCCGGCGAGATGTTCAGCCAGTTGCTGCAGGGCGAGCCGGAAAACCCGGAGGCCTGGGGCGGCCTGATCCGCGCCCTGATGGCCCTGGGGCGCGAGGATGAGGCGCAGCAGGCGCTGGACGGCGTCCCCGCCAAGATCGCCGAGCACGCCGAGGTCGCCGGCGCCCGCAGTGCTTTGGCCCTGGCGCAGGAAGGCCGCCAGGCGCGGTCCCAACTGCAGGACCTGCAAAGCCGCGCCGAGGCCGATCCGGCCGACTTCCAGGCCCGCTACGACCTGGCCACCGCCCTGAACGCCACCGGCGAGCGGGAAAAGGCGGCCGACGCGCTGCTCGACATCATCAAGCGCGACCGCGCCTGGAACGACGATGCCGCGCGCCTGCAACTGCTGAAGTTCTTCGAGGCCTGGGGGTTCGACGACGCGGTCACCATGGCATCGCGCCGCAAGCTGTCGGCGCTGTTGTTCAGTTAATGGCAGCATTCCACCCCCGCGCCAAGGACCTGCCGGGCGAGTTCCCGGTGTTCCCGCTGCCGGGGGCCTTGCTGCTGCCCCGCGGCAAGCTGCCGCTGAACATCTTCGAACCCCGCTACCTTGCCATGGTGGAGGATTCGCTGGGCGCCGGCCGCATGTTCGGCATGATTCAGCCCGACCCCCATCTGCCGGAAGGCGACACCGGGCCGGGCCTGTTCCGCATCGGCTGCCTGGGCCGGTTGTCGTCGTTCAGCGAGACCGATGACGGCCGCTACCTGATCACCCTGACCGGCCTCGCCCGCTTCACCGTGGCGGACGAACTGCCGCTGCGCCGCGGCTACCGCCGGGTGCGCGGCGACTTCTCGCCCTGGACCGCCGATCTGGACCTTTCGCCCCAGCCGCTGAGCGTGGAACGCGAACCGCTGCTGGCCGCCCTGCGCAGCTACTTCGCCGGCCGCGATATCGAAGCCAACTGGGAGGCGATCCGCCGCATGCCGGATGAGGCGCTGGTGGTCACCTTGTCCATGGTCTGCCCGTTCGAACCGGTGGAGAAGCAGGCGCTGCTGGAAGCGGCCAGCGAGGCGGACCGTGGCGCCACGCTGCTGACGCTGCTGCAGATGGGCGCCGCGGGGCCCGGCCTGCCTCCGGGCCAGCCGGCGAGCTGACAGGAGAGCACCGCGATGGACGAAACCGCCGAACAGCCACAACGCCAGCCGCCGATCGATCCAAGGCTGCTGGAGATTCTGGTCTGCCCTTTGACCAAGGGCCCGCTGGAATACGACCGGCCAGCCAGCGAGCTGATCAGCCGCAAGGCCGGCCTGGCCTACCCGGTCCGGGACGGCATTCCGATCATGCTGCCCGAAGAAGCCCGCAAGCTGGAAGACTGATGCCGGTGGTGACGGAAATCCGCCTGCACAAGGCGGACCAGGTGCTGGAAGTGGCATTTGATGACGGCGCCCGCTTCCGCTTTCCGGCGGAATTCCTGCGCGTGGAGAGCCCAAGCGCCGAGGTGCAGGGCCACGGCCCCGGCCAGAGGCAGATCGTCGCCGGCCGCCGCCATGTTGGCATCATGACGATCGAACCGGTGGGCAACTACGCGGTGCGGCTGCTGTTCGACGACCTGCACGACACCGGCATCTATTCCTGGGATTACCTGCACGAACTTGGCCGCGAACAGGACCAGCGCTGGCAGGCCTACCTGGCGGCACTGGCCCAGAAGGGACTCAGCCGCGACCCGCGTTGAAGTATCGCGTGATCACCCAGCGCGGCCTGGTGGTCAGGTGGTAACGGGCCGAACACCCAGGCGAAGCGTGTCACGGCGTGGCTAGCAAAGGCCCGCCGACCACGACGTTACCGCACGCACCGAAAAAAAGCCCGTGGACGGCCGGTTCGCACGATTTCAACGGGCGCAGGTGAGCGGGGCCCGCCACGCCTGAGGGCAACGGCCGCACCAGCCCCGCACCGCCGGCGGCAGCACCGGGTCAGACAGAGCCCCGCACCGCCGGCAGCAGCAGCACCGGGTCAGACAGCGCCCCCCACCCAGATCACCCGGCCGACGATCACAACATTCGCCGCCACGTCCGGTGGCAGCAGATCAGCCTGATAGGCCGGATTGTCACTGATCAGCACCAGTCCGCCATCCACCTTGCGCTGGACGCGTTTGACCAGCCGCTCCCCGGCCACTTCCACCACATAGACGCCGAAACCCTGCACCGCCTGGTCCGTAGTGTCCACCAGCAGCAGGTCACCGTCCCGGATCGTTGGCTGCATCGATTCGCCGGCCGCAACCTCCATCGACACGTCGTCGGGACTGATGCCAAACGCGGCGCGGATCCAGTCGTTGCGGAACGCGATGTATTCGCTCGTCGGGCGGGTCGCCGGGGCCTCGTTCCCTGCCGCCGCGGCCTCGATCCGCTTCGGCAGGACAAGGAACTGGTCCATTTGAACGATCGCCCCCGCGAGCAATCGGCCAGCTCCGCGCCGCGGCTCCGCTTCGATGAAGCGCGGGGGCGTTCCCTCGCCTTTCGCCAGCCACCCGATCGGCACCTGTGCCGCATCCGCCAGCGCAACCAGCCGCTCCCGAACTCGGCTCCGCCTCGCCTTTCAGCCACTTCCGGAAGGCAGACGGCGACACACCAACCGCACGGGCCAGGCGATCCGCGCTCGGCCAGTGTTGCACGATCCGCTGTAGCCGAGCGACGAAAGCGGCCCGCTCGGCACCAACAGTCGCCACGCCCTCCCCTGCCAGACCTTCTCTCTCCCGAACCTGTGACATTCGTCGTGGATCCACCCACCTTCTCGACACTTTTCCGCCAGGATGGCACGCAATTCGACTATTAAGCTCCGGAAAGGAGGCTACCCGATGGAGAACGATTCTCTAAGAAGAATGTTTGGTCAGTGATGAACGATACCGAGAGCAAGTCCGCCGCCACCCTGTCCGACTGGCATCCGGCCGACGTCCTGGCCGCGCTGAAAAAGCGCGGCAAGACGCTGGCGGGCCTGTCCACCCAGCATGGCTACCACCCCACCGCCGCCGGCAAGGCGCTGAAACGGCGCTGGCCCGCGATGGAAACGATCATTGCCGAGGCACTCGATCTGGCCCCGGCCGACATCTGGCCGAGTCGCTATTCGGGGGAGAAAAGAGGATGACGCAGCGTCCGGCCGCCGCCGCCGCGGCGTACGCCGATCCCATCGATATGATTGGTCCGCATCGTCCCGTCCTCCCCTGGCCGGATCATGACGCTCACAATCGTGACGCTCACACGGGTGTGCAACTCGCCGATGCATCACTGGTTCCAGAGCAGCATCCACGCTTGACGCCGCGCCGCGCTCGGCCACGATGTCACCTTCACACATCGGTGCGAGGGGGAAAGCGACAATGGCGGAAGTGCGAATTCTTGCGAGCGGCCTGGGATTTCCGGAAGGACCCGTGGCAATGCCGGATGGTTCGGTGATCCTGACCGAAATCCGCAGCCGGCGGGTATCCCGCGTGGCGCCGGACGGCAAAGTGACGCTCTTTTCGGATACCGGCGGCGGGCCGAACGGCCTGGCAATGGGACCAAAGGGTGTGCTGTACGGCTGCAACAACGGCGGCAGCAAATACCTGCCGGGCACGTCCATGGGCGCCGCCCCGCTGGACGGCTACGCCGGCGGCTGGATCGAGTGGATCGACATGGCCAACGGCACGGCCCACAAACTGTACACCGAGGTGAACGGCCACCGCTTCTCCGCCCCGAACGACCTGGTGTTCGACGAGCATGGCGGCTTCTGGTTCACCGACCTGGGCAAGCGCTACGCCCGGCACCGCGACCACGGCGGGCTGTACTACGCGATGCCGGACGGGTCGAAGGTGGTGGAGGTCGCCTACCCGATCCTCAGCGCCAACGGCTGCGGCCTGTCGCCCGACGGCAAGACCGTCTATGTCGCCGATACCGAGGGCGCGCGCCTGTGGGCATTCGAAATCGTCGAACCCGGCGTGATCCGCAAGCACCACGGCCAGGCGGCCCATGGCGGGCGGCTGGTGGCGGGCCTGCCCGGCTTCGCCCGGTTCGACAGCCTGGCGGTAACCGCCAGCGGCAATATCTGCGTAGCCACGCTGGGCACCGGGCACATCACCGTGATTACGCCGGCCGGCGAGGTGGTGGACCAGGTGAAGATGCCGGACGTTTACCCCACCAATATCTGCTTCGGCGGCCCGGACATGCGTACCGCCTATATCACCCTGTCCGACACCGGCCGGCTGGGGGCAATGCAGTGGCCGGAACCCGGCCTGAAGCTGAACTTCGCCTGACCGAATCCGGGGCCCGCCCGTCGCGGCGTGGTCCCGGCCGTACGCCCGATGCGCATGATTCATCGGGTCGTTACGCAACCTGCGGCCCGCCTCACCGTTTACGCTAGCCTTCCAACCGGAACCAGCAGGAGACGGGATATGAGTGAAAGCATGCAAGGAGCCGCGCGCGACATGGCTGGCCGCGCGCAGGAAACGGCCGGCAAGTTCATGGGCGACAGCCGCACCCAGGCCAACGGCCTGTACAACCAGGCCGCCGGCCAGGCAGAGCAGACGATGGGCCAGGTAAGCGGTATGGTGCGCGACCAGCCCCTGATGGCCGCGGTTATCGCCCTGGGGATCGGCTATATTCTCGGCCGGCTCACCGGCTGACCCCTGCCCGGCTTGACCTGGCGGAGCGCGGCCGGCCAACTCACCGGTCGCGCTTTTGCTTGCCCGCGCCCGGGTCAGACCGGCGAACGCCATGGAGATCGCCCACATGCCGCCTGCCATCCTGAAATCGCGCCTCAGCGAGGGCTCCCCCAACCCGCGCGGTGCGACATGGGATGGCCTGGGGGTGAATTTCTCCCTGTTCTCGGCCAACGCCACCCGCGTGGAGCTGTGCCTGTTCGACGACGCCGGCGAGACCGAGCTGGAACGCATCGAGCTGCCGGAGTTCACCAGCGAGGTCTGGCACGGCTATTTGCCCGACGCCCGGCCCGGCACGTTGTACGGCTACCGTGTGCACGGCCCGTACGAACCGGAGAACGGCCACCGCTTCAACCCCAACAAGCTGGTGCTGGACCCCTACGCCAAGGCGCATGTCGGCACGCTGCGCTGGGACCCGGCCTGCTTCGGCTACACGCTGGGCGACGACGCCGGCGACCTGAGCTTCGACGAACGCGACAGCGCCCGCTTCATGCCGAAATGCCGGGTGATCGATCCCGCCTTCACCTGGGGTCGGGAACGCCCGTCGCAGGTGCCCTGGGACCGCACCATCATCTATGAGATGCATGTCCGCGGCTTCACCAAGCTGCACCCCGCCATCCCCGAGCCCCTCCGCGGCACCTTCGCCGCGCTCGGCCGCAAGGAAATCGTCGATTACCTCTCCTCGCTGGGCGTCACCTCGGTGGAGCTGCTGCCGGTGCACGCTTTCGTCAACGACCAGCATCTGCTGGAAAAGGGGCTGACCAACTACTGGGGCTACAACAGCATCAGCTTCTTCGCCCCCGACCCGCGCTATTCCTCGGTGCCCGCCTTCGTGTTCGCCGAATTCAAGGAAATGGTGGCGCGCCTGCACGATGCCGGCATCGAGGTAATCCTGGACGTGGTGTACAACCACACCGCCGAGGGCAACGAGATGGGTCCGACGCTGTCGTTCAAGGGGATCGACAACGCGTCCTATTACCGCCTGCTGCCCGACCAGTCCCGCTACTACATCAACGACACCGGCACCGGCAACACGCTGAACATGAGCCATCCGCGCGTGCTGCAGATGGTGACCGATTCCCTGCGCTACTGGGTCACCGAGATGCATGTGGATGGCTTCCGCTTCGACCTGGGCACCATCCTGGCCCGCGAACACTACGGCTTCGATGAGGGCCACGGCTTCCTGCACGCCTGCCTGCAGGACCCGGTATTGTCCCAGGTGAAACTGATCGCCGAACCGTGGGACATCGGCCCGGGCGGGTACCAGGTAGGCGGGTTCCCCCCCGGCTGGGCCGAATGGAACGACAAGTTCCGCGACACCGTGCGCAGCTTCTGGAAGGGCGACGAGGGCAAGCTGGCCGAGATGGCCACCCGCATCGCCGCCTCGGCCGACTGCTTCGGCCGGCGCGGCCGCAAGCCCTGGGCCAGCGTCAACTTCGTCACCGCGCATGACGGTTTCACGCTGAACGACCTGGTCTCCTACAACGACAAGCACAACGAGGCGAACGGCGAGGACAACCGCGACGGCCATTCCGACAACCTGTCCTGGAACCACGGCGCGGAAGGCCCGACCGACGATGCGGAGATCACCGCGCTGCGCGACCGCCAGAAGCGCAACATGCTGGCCACGATCCTGCTGGCGCAGGGCACGCCGATGCTGCTGGCCGGCGATGAGTTCGGCCGCAGCCAGGGCGGCAACAACAACGCCTACTGCCAGGACAACGAGATCAGTTGGGTGAACTGGGACATCGGCGAGTCCGGGCTGGAACTCGCCGAGTTTGCGCGCCGGTTGATCGCCCTGCGCAAATCGTTTCCGATCCTGCGCCGCTCGCGCTTCCTTTCCGGGGAATACAACAGCGACCTGGATGTGCGCGACGTGTCGTGGCTGAAGCCCGACGCGACCGATATCGAGGACTGGCACGACCCCAACGCCCGCTGCTTCGGCATGCTGATCGACGGACGGGCGCAGGCCAGCGGGATCAAGCGCCCGGCGCTGGATGTCACCGGCCTGATCGTGCTGAACGCGCATCACGAGCCGGTGGACTTCACCCTGCCCGAGGTTGCCGGCGGGTCCCGCTGGCGCTGCCTGCTGGACACCAACGACCTGGCGACCGACGGCACGCGGACGTTCCGCACCGGCAGCGAATACCCGGTGGCCGGCCGCTCGGTCGTATTCCTGGCCCTGCAGCCGGACCGCACGCATTCCATCGCCCTGCGCCGCGCCCGCGAGGCATTCCGCCACCTGGCGGAGCGGCCGATTCCGGTGGTGATGCCGGACACCGACGTGGACGAGGAGGCGGAGTAGCCGGGTCTGCAAGCAGGTCTCGACCCCTGTGGTCCTGGCGGTGCTCGACGCTGACCGTCACCGGCACCGCTGCGCTGGCGTCAGCGACCACCACCCGCACGACTGCGCCGGTCACAGCCGCTGGCCTTCCCTACCGCGTCATGGTCGGCGAAGGCCGGCCATCCACGTCTTCGTCCTGCCGAAGGCACCTTGGGACCATCGGAACAAGGGCGACAACGGCCGGCGTTTCCGACAGCCCGTGCGCGTGCGTTCCGCATGAGAAAGACGTGGATGGCCGGCCTTCGCCGACCATGACGTGGTACGCAAGGCCGACGAACACGATCGCCCGACACGTTCTTACGTAACGTTGCCGTAATGTATGCTGCCCGCGGCCTCAGTGCCGGCAGTACCCGCGCCCGCCGCCACCTCTTGCCCCTCCCCTTCGCCCCGGTGCTACTGTGTCATCATGCGAAATGCGACCGCGTGCCCCGGGCACCGGCCAAGCGGAGGAACGGATGAAATTCGGCATCTTCTACGAGCTGCAACTGCCGCGCCCCTGGGCGCCGGACGATGAGCGGCAGCTCTACCAGAACGCCCTGACGCAGGTGGAACTGGCCGATCGCCTCGGCTACGACTACGCCTGGGAAGTGGAACACCACTTCCTGGAGGAATACTCCCACTCCCCGCAGCCCGAGGTGTTCCTCGCCGCCGCCAGCCAGCGCACCAAGAACATTCGCCTCGGCCACGGCATCGTCCAGCTTCCCACCAACCATCCGGCGCGCGTGGCGGAGAAGGTCGCCTGCCTGGACCTGGTCAGCAACGGCCGCGTCGAGTTCGGCATGGGCGAAGGCGCCAGCATCACCGAGCTGGGCCCGTTCGACCGGCAGATGGAAAACAAGCAGGCGGTGTGGGAAGACGCCGTGCGCTGCATCCTGCCGATGTTCACCCATGAAGGCTGGGAATACGACGGCCCCTATTTCAAGTTCCCGCTGCGCAACGTGCTGCCCAAGCCGGTGCAGAAGCCGCATCCGCCGCTGTGGGTGGCCTGCTCGCAGCTTGAAACCATCGAGATGGCCGGCCGCTGCGGCATCGGTGCGCTGGGCTTCCAGTTCCTCAGCGCGGAAATGGCGCATGCCTGGGTGCACGCCTACTACAACAGCTTCGTCAAGCGGCAGCAGAAGCTCACCGACTACCAGAGCAACTGCAACATCGCCATGGTCAGCTATTTCATGTGCGCCGAAACCGACGAGGAAGCGCGCCGCCGCGCCGATGGCGTGACGTTCTTCCAGTTCTCGCTGGCGTACTACAGCGGCTCCCGCAACCGCGAACGCGCCGCCCCGGGCAAGGTGAGCTTGTGGGAGGAATACCAGGCGTGGAAGCGCGCCAACCCCGAGGCCGCGGAACGTGCGCTGCGCGGCGGCCTGATCGGTTCACCGGAAACCATCCGCCGCAAGCTGCACCGGTTCGCGGAATCGAAAGTGGACAGCATCATCCTGCTGAACCAGGCCGGCCGGAACAAGCACGAGCATATCTGCGAAAGCCTGGAACTGTTCGCGAAGGAGGTCATGCCGGAATTCCACGGCATGGAACCCGAGCACCAGGCCTGGAAGCAGAAGGTGCTGAACCGCGAGATCGAACTGGAAGAGCTGGACACCGCGCCTCATCGCGAGCGTGCCGGTGTGGGTAAAGGCGTCACGATCGACAAGCTGGTCGCCGCGCAGTAGCGGGAGCCTGCCTCTCCCCGTTCCTTGTGGGGGCGGGGGAGGCAGGAAATCGTGGGAGCGCGGAGGCGGGAAAGAGGACGTTCCGGCTTCTGGAAGAAGGGCGCTTCGGTGGAAGGACGGAGCGCGCTTCGGTGGAAGGGCGGAGGGCGCTTCGGTGGAAGGGCGGAAGGTGCTTCGGTGGAAGGACGGAGGGTGCTTCGACCGCAGTATATCGCGGCCAGGCACCGCCCTTACGCGTCATGGCCGGACTTGATCCGGCCATCCACCCCCGTCAAGGCGTGTTCCGTTGCACCCCGACCCGATCGTTGCGGGGTAGATGGCCGGGTCAAGCCCGGCCATGACGTGAGGGACCCCCTTCAGACGCCCTGACTTTCACCCTGGGCCGGCCCTCACCACCTCACCCCAGCGCCTCCGCCAGCAGTTCCAGCGCCCGCTTCGCGAACGCGCGCATGTTGGCGACGCGGTCCGCGTTGCCGGTCTCCAGCGTAATCGCACGCGAGAAACTACCGCCCGTCACCGCGATGCAGGTGTGCCCCGCCGCGTCGCCATAGCGGTTGCCCGTCGGGCCGGTCGCGCCGGTTTCGCCCAGTCCCCACTTCGCATCCAGCCGGGCACGGACGGTGTCGGCGAGCAGGATGGCGTAGGGCTCGGTGGAGGCGCGCTTGATCGGCTCGGGCAGCGGGTCGGGGATCTCCAGGAACCCCGAGCGCGCGTAGGCGGTGTAGATCACGCTGCCACCGCGGAAATACGCCGACGCGCCGCCGACCGACAGCAGCGCCGCGGAGATCAGTCCGCCGGTGGACGACTCCGCGATGGCGATCGTGTCGCCGCGTTCCTTCAGTCGCGCGCCGATCCGTTCGGCAAGCGGCAACAGCTCCTGCATGGTCAGTGTCCCCCTTGGGTGATGATGTCGTCGATCAGCCGTTGCGTGGCCAGCGCTTCCTCGCCGGCGATCGCCGGGTCACGATCCTGCTCGATCGCATCGAGGAAATCACGCAGCACCGCCTTGTGCGGTTCGTGCGAGAAGCCCATCAGGTTGGCGCCGCTGCCGGAACCGCTGTCGTCTGCAACGACTTCCTCGCGGCCGTCCAGCCAGCCGATACGCAGGCTGCCGCCCTGCAGCCAGGCGGTGCCGCGCGCGCCGATCACCTGGATCCATTCGCTGCTGCCCGGATAGGCCGCGACGGTGGCCAGGATGCTGCCGGGTGCGCCGTTGCCCAGTTGCACCAGGGCGGCGGCGTAATCCTCGGACTCCATGCGGTGCAGCGCGGTGGTGCGCACCTGGGCGGCCTGCACGCTGCGCACGCCGACGCACCAGCGGAACAGGTCCAGCGTGTGGATCGCCTGGGTGATCAGCACCCCGCCGCCATCGCGCGCCTTCACGCCGCGCCCCGGCTGGTCGTAATACGCCTGCGGCCGCCACCACGGCACCGCCATCGAAGCGGCCTGCACCTCACCCAGTTCGCCAGCCTGCAGCACCTGCTTCAAGCGCTGGCTGCCGGCGCGGAACCGCTGCTGCAGCACGACGCCGAGCTTGCGCCCGGACCGGTCACGCGCGGCGAGCAGTTGCTCGACCCGCGCCACCGACGCCTCCAGCGGCTTTTCGCACAGCACGTGCTTGCCGGCGGCGAACGCGGCCTCGGCGATCGGAAGGTGCGCGTTGGCCGGAGTCAGCACCACCACCGCATCCACCGCCGGGTCGCGGATTGCCGCGTCGATATCGGTGGTGGGCGGGAAACCATACTGCGCCACCGCCTGCTGCGGCTGCCCTTCCCGCGGCGCGGCGGCCCACACCACGCGCACGCGGTCGCGCAGGTCCAGCAGGCTCTTGGCATGCGGCTCCAGCACATTGCCCAGGCCGATGATCGCGACGCCGATCATGCGCGCTGCGCCGCATAGCGGTTGGCCCGTGCCTGTGCGTCCAGCGCCAGGCGGCACACGGTGAAAACCTGCGCCTGCGGCATCGTGGTCTGCGTGCGGTTGGCGATGTCGGACAGGAAGTCGCGGTAGTACGTCACCGGCAGCACGCTGCAATCGACGTAGCGCGTGTTGCTGCGGTTGGCGACGAACATGTGGTTGGTGCCGGGCCGCCCCTCGATGTCCAGGTTCTTGCGCAGCTCCAGCGTGCCGTCGGTGCCGACCACGAACAGGCGTCCATCGCCCCAGTCCGGCAGGCCGTCCGGCGTGAACCAGTCCAGCCGCACGTAGCCGCGCACCTGCGGCGTGGACAGCACCAGTTCGGCGAAATCCTCGAACCCCTCCGGTTCGGTGCCGAACGCGCAGACCGTGCTGTGTTCGATCGTTGCATCGCTCGCACCGGCGAAGGCCAGGAACTGCGCGATCGAGTGCGAGCCGATGTCGTTGATGATGCCGCCATAGGCTGGCTTGTCGAAGAACCACGACGGCCGCAGCGCCCGGTTCAGCCGGTGCGGTGCCAGCGCGGTGGTGTGCACCAGGCGCCCGAGTTCACCCGACCGCACCACGCGCAACGCTTCCTGCGTGGCCGGCGAGGTCAGCTCCCCCAGCGCGATCGACCAGATGCGGCCGGTGTCCGCCACGCAGCGCTGGACCGCGGCGAGATGTTCGGCCGTGGTGATGCCCGGCTTGTCCACCATCACGTCCTTGCCGCGCTGCATCGCCGCGATCGCCAGCTCGGCGCGGTCGCGCGGCACCGCGGCGATCACCACGAAATCGATGCCGGGGTCGTCCAGCAGCCGCATGGTTTCGGCCTGCGGCACGTGCGGGAAGCGCTTGCGGAATCCGGTCAGCACGCGCGGATCGGTGGTATCGGGATTGTAGCCGACGCATTCGGCACCGGCGTCCAGCAGGCCCTGCGTCAGGTCATAGATATGGCGGTGGTCAAGGCCGATTGCGGCGAAGCGTGGCATCGGAATTCCTCTTGCCGAACAGGGCCGGATCAAGACCTGGCAGTACCCACATGCGCGTCCGTATGAGGTGACCGTGGTGGCGAGCCCGCGCTCACCAAAGAAGCTGCACGGTCGGCCAACGGCTACTGTCGGTTGCAGCCTTGCGGGTGGGGATCAGGATCAGGTCCGGCCATGCCTCCGTAGGACACGTTGCGCCAAGGCTTGCACCATCTTCCCCGCTCCGCAACCGAGGTCCAGAATGTGCGCAGCAACCTGGAGGGGAGACACATCATGGCAGACCGTTTCGCAGTCATCACCGGCGCGGGCAGCGGCATCGGACGGGCCTCGGCGCTGGCGCTGATGAATGACGGCTGGTCCGTCGCCCTCGCCGGCCGGCGCAAGGACGCGCTGGAGGAAACCGCCGGCATGAAGACCGCCGGCCGCGCGCTGGTGGCGCCGACCGACGTGACGGATCCCGACCAGGTCGCCGCCCTGTTCGCGCAGGTGAAGTCGGAGTTCGGCCGGCTGGACATGCTGTTCAACAACGCCGGCGGCGGCACGCCCACCACCAATTTCGGCGACTTCACCTACGAGATGTGGATGAAGGTGGTGCAGGTGAACCTGAACGCGATGTTCCTGTGCGCCAATGCCGCGTTCCGCATGATGCGCGACCAGTCGCCCCGCGGCGGGCGGATCATCAACAACGGATCGATCTCGGCGCATGTGCCGCGGCCGGGTTCGGTGGCCTATACCGCCACGAAACATGCGGTGACCGGGCTGACCAAGTCGATCGCGCTGGACGGGCGGGAGTTCGATATCTGCTCCGGCCAGATCGACATCGGCAACGCGGCGACGCCGATGACGGCACGCTCGGTCGCCGGGCAGTTGCAGGCGCACGGCCAGGTGGTGCCGGAGCCGCGGATGGACGTGAACCATGTCGGCCAGCAGGTGCTGTTCATGTCGAACCTGCCGCTGGAGTCGAACGTGCAGTTCGTCACCATCATGGCGACGAAGATGCCGTTCATCGGTCGCGGGTAAAGCGGGGAGCGGGGGAGGCGATCAGGCGATCAGGCCTCGATCGATGTGGTCATGGCCGGGCCTGACCCGGCCATCTACCCCGGAACGATCGGGTCGGGCTGTACGGGCACACGCCTGGACGGGGGCAGATGGCCGGGTCAGGCCCGGCCATGACGTGGGAGAGCGGCGTTGGAACAAACCGATTGACGCCGGTGGGGCACTGCCCCGCTCCTTGCGGGAGCCCTTCCCCCTTCCTCCGTACGCACACCGCCCGCCGCGGTGCAGGCACCGCGGCGGGCGGGTTCGGCGGCACGTGTTACTGCTGCGTCGGCGCGTCGAACTGGTCGGCCGGCTGCGGCGGGCGGCCGCGGCGTTCGGCCATGAACTGGTCGAACTCCGCCTTGTCCTTGGCAACCCGCAGCCGCTCCAGGAAGGCGCCGAACTCGCGCTGTTCCTCCTCCAGACGCCGCAGCGTCTCGGCGCGATACTCGTCGAAGGCCCAATTCCCGCTGCTCGGCGGCGGCCGGTCGCCGCCACCGCCCCAGCGTCCCCAGCCCC
The DNA here is from genome assembly GCA_963721065.1 of uncultured Alphaproteobacteria bacterium. Classification (GTDB taxonomy): domain Bacteria; phylum Pseudomonadota; class Alphaproteobacteria; order Acetobacterales; family Acetobacteraceae; genus CAWBLP01. The sequence continues at coordinate 340,024 of CAVRHO010000001.1, read as the reverse complement.
AGCCGGACGATGACCCGCCATCCGGCCGGGACGCATAGCCGTCCGGCTGGTTGGCCCAGTGGCGGCCGCGCGAGCCGCAACTCAGGCGGCCGGAGGCCATCAGATACACCAGCATGGCCAGCCCGACCGGCCACCAGAAGATGAAGCCGAGCACCATGAAGGCGATCCAGACGGGTTTGGGCACGTCACGCGCCCAGTCGGGACGGCCCTGCCACCCCTGGTTCATCCAGGGCGGCGGTCCCCAGGGGCTAGAGCTCGGACCGCCCGTCGGGCGGCTCCCCCAGCCAGGATTTCCATACGCGTCGTGGTTGGCGGCGCTTACCATAGCGGTCCCCATGTGAATGTAAGACACATTTACATCATGGGTACGCCCCACCCCGGGGTCAAGCAAGATCGTATGCTGCTGCCTGCACTTTCGTGCCGGAGGGGGTTATCCCCGCGTGCGGTCCGCGTGCCCGCCGGCCAGCCCCAGGCTTTGCAGGTACAGCAGCACCCCGGCTTCCAGCAGCTCCTCCGGTGCCATCGGCAGGGCGCGCCGCGATACATCGGGCCGCACGAACAGCGAGGCAATGCCGTGCGTCATCGCCCAGACATGCAGCGCCACCATCAGGGACGGCGGGCGACGGTCGGGCGGCAGGTTTTCGGCCAGCTTCCCCGCTGCATCGCGCAGCACGGCGAAGGTGCGATCGCCGGCGGTGCGCAGTTCCGGGTAGTTTTCCCGCACGATGCGGGCCTCGAACATGGCGGCGTAATAGGCCGGCTGCTCCCGGGCGAACCGCAGATAGGCGCGGCCGAGCGCTTCGAAGGCGGTGACGGGGTCGGGCGTGCCATTGGCCCAGACGCGGGTCAGTGCCGCCGTCAGGTGATCGAAGCCACGCAGGGCGACCTCGGCCATCAACGCCTCGGCATCGCGGAAGTGGCGATAGGGCGCGGCGGGGCTGACGCCGGCCAGGCGCGCCGCTTCGGCGATGGTGAACCCGGCCGGGCCCTTCTCCGCGATGAGTTCCAGCGTTGCGGAGACGAGGGCCTCACGCAGGTTCCCATGGTGATAGCCGCGCCGACCGCCGCGCCCATTTGGTCCGGACCAACTCATGTAAGTGCTATTTACATGAGGGTGGGTGGAAAGCCATAGGGCCGATGCATTTGGGGGGCTTCTGCCGGGGGGCGGTGTCCTGGACGGACGTCCGCTTTTTACCACAGAGTTTCACAAAGTTTGGCACAGAGTTCCACAGATAGAAATTTTATTAGCGCTTCGCGCAGTATTAAGCCACTCCGAATACATGGTACAAAATATGGTGCCATTTTTCTTTCTGTGAAACTCTGTGTGGGACTTTGTGAAACTCTGTGGTAAAAAGCAGACATCCGTCCAGGACTCCGCCCCCCGGATCCAGCCCCCGAACCTATTTCTCCACCCCCTCCCCACCTATTTCTCCACCCCCTCCCCACCCCGGAAAAGCCGAGAGATCCGCTCCCCCAGCCGCTCGAACGCCACGAACAGCGGCGGCACGAACAGGATCCCCACGAACGACGCGACGATCATGCCGCCAAACACCGTGGTGCCGATCGCCTGCCGCGCCCCCGCGCCCGCGCCGGTGGCCAGCACCAGCGGGATCACGCCGATGATGAAGGCCGTCGCCGTCATCATCACCGGCCGGAACCGCGTGCGCGCGCCCTCCTCGCCGGCCTGCTCCAGGCCGACACCCCCGCGGTCCAGCCGGTATTTGGAGAACTCCACGATCAGCACGGCATTCTTCGCCGCCAGGCCGATCAGCAGCACCAGGCCGATCTGCGCATACACGTTCAGGTCCATGCTGCGCGCCAGCACGCCGAACAGCCCGCCCAGCAGGCCGAACACCACCGGCAGCACCACCGACAGCGGCAGTGTCCAGCTTTCATACAGCGCCGCCAGGAACAGGTAGGAGAACACCACCGCGAAGGCGAAGGCATAGGCCTCCTGCCCCGCCGCCTGCAGCTCCTGGTAGGACATCGCCGTCCAGTCATAGCCGTAGCCTTTCGGCAGGTGCTTCGCCGCCACCGCCTCCATCGCCGCGATCGCCTGGCCGGAGCTCTTGCCCTTCGCGGCGGACCCGTTGACCAGCACCGCCGGATACAGGTTGTAGCGGTTGATCGCGTTGGCGCCCTGGATGGTGCTGATCGTCACCAGGCTGCTCAGCGGCACCATCGCCCCGCTGCTGCTCTTGACGTGCAGATGGCTGATATCGCTGAGCCGGTCGCGAAAACGCGGCTGGTCCTGCACGATCACCTGGAAGGTGAAGCCGTTATAGGTGAAATTGTTGACGAACTGGCCGCCCAGGTTGGCCTGCAGCGCCTGGTACACCGCGGCCGGCGTCACCCCCATCAGCGCCGCCTGCGTGGTGTCCACGTGCACCAGGATCTGCGGCACGCTGGCACTGAAGGTGGTGAAGACCGTGCTCAGGTTCGGGTTCTGGTTGCCGGCGAAGATCAGCCCGCGCGCCACCGAGGCCAGCTTCTGATAGGACTGGCCGTTCTGCGCCTCCAGCACGAAGTTGATGCCGCCGGTGGTGCTGATGCCGGGGATCGCCGGCGGGTTGAAACTGACGATCTGCGCCGCCGGAATGGCGTTGAACCTCGGACGCAGCTTCGCGATCACCGCGGTGGTGGATTCGCCCGGCCCACGCTTGCTCCACGGCTGCATGATGGCGATCACGCTGCCGGAGCTGGCAGACTGCGCGCCGCCGACCAGGCTGAATCCGGTCAGCTCGATCGCATGCGCGACGCCCGGCGTGTGCAGCAGCATCTGCCCCACCTCGCTCACCGCCTTGTCGGTGCGGCCGAGCGACGCGCCATTCGGCAACTGCACACTGACAAAGAAATAACCCTGGTCCTCGCTCGGCAGGAACGATGTCGGCGTGTGCAGGAACACCACGTAGGCGATGCCGAACGCCGCGACCACGCCGCCCAGGCCGAACAGCAGGCGGTACGACAGGAAACGCACCGCCAGCCCATAGCCGTGGCGCGACGCGTTGAAGCCGCGGTTGAACCAGCGGAAGACGAAGAACCGCGCCGGCCGCGGATGGCGCAGGATCAGCGCGCACAGGGCGGGACTCAGCGTCAGCGCGTTGATGCCGGAGATCAGCACGGAAATCGAAATCGTCACCGCGAACTGCCGGTACAGCGCGCCGGTGACGCCGGCGATGAACCCCACCGGCGCGAACACCGCCACCAGCACCAGCGTGCTGGCGATCACCGGCCCGGTGATCTCATGCATCGCCCGCTCGGTGGCCGCGGCGACCGAGAGGTCCGGTGACTGCTCCAGGTTGCGGGTGACGTTCTCCACCACCACGATGGCGTCATCCACCACCAGCGTCACCGCCAGCACAATGGCGAACAGGTCCACCGTGTTGGCCGAGTATCCCACCGCATACAGCACCGCGAACACGCCGATCAGCGAGACCGGAATGGCGATGACGGGGATCAGCGTTGCCCGCCAGTCCTGCAGGAACACGAACACCACGCCGATCACCAGCGCCAGGGTGATCGCCAGCGTGTAGAGGATCTCGGTAATGTCGGCGCGCACGAAATTGGTGGCGTTATAGACGATCGCGTATTTCATCCCCGGCGGGAACTGCTGCGACAGCGTCTGCATGCGCTGCTCGATCGTGCTCGCCAGGCGCAGCGCATTGGCGCCGGGCGCCTGGTACACGGCCAGCGTCGCCGAGGGCGACCCATCCAGCGCCGAGGTCGATCCATAGCGTTGCGCCGCCAGCTCCACCCGCCCGATATCGCGGACACGCACCACGCCACCGTTCGCACTGGTGCGCACGATGACATTGCCGAACTGCTTTGGCGTGCTCAGCCGCCCGGGCGCCAGCACCGTGAGCTGCCGCTGCTGGTTGTCGTTGACCGGCGGCTCGCCGATCTGCCCCGCCGCCGCCTGGATGTTCTGCGCGCGGATCGCCGCCACAACGTCGCTGGCGGTCAGCCCCAGCGCGGTCATGCGCACCGGGTTCAGCCACACCCGCATCGCATACTGCCGCTCGCCGAAGATGCGCGTGTCGCCGACGCCGGCGATGCGGGCGATCCGCTGCTGCAGATGCATGTAGGCGTAGTTGGAAATGTAAACCTGGTCGTGGCTCTTGTCCGGCGAGTACAGGTTGATCGCCAGCACGAAATTGCTCGACGCCGAGCGCACCGTCAGCCCTTCCCGCTGCACTTCGGTCGGCAGGTTGGCCACCGCCAGTTGCGCGCGGTTCTGCACGTTCACCTGGTCGATATCCGGATTGGTGCCGATGGCGAAGGTCACCTGCAGCGCGTAGGTGCCGGAGCTGGAGCTGGTACTGTGCATGTACAGCATGCCCGGCACGCCGTTCACCTGCTCCTCGATCGGCTGGCCGACGGTCTTGGCCAGCGTGGCGGCGCTGGCGCCCGGGTAGCTGGCCGAGACCGTCACCTGCGGCGGCGTGATGCTGGGGTACTGCGCCACCGGGATCACCCACAGCGCCAGGCCGCCGGCGATCACGATGACGATGGAGATCACGATCGCGAAGATCGGCCGCCGGATGAAGAAGGTGGATGGCACGCCTCAGCCGCCCTGCCGGGTCGTGGCGTCCTGTGCCGTGGCCTGCCCGGGCTGGTGCACCGATTGGCGCACCGGTTTCACCACCTCGCCGGGCCGCACCTTCTGCATGCCCTGCACGATCACCCGCTCGCCGCCGGTCAGGCCCTGGTTGACGATGAAGCTTTGCGCCACCTGGCGGCCCAGCGTGACCGGCTGCTGCTTCACCTTGTCGTCCGGGCCGACGGTCAGCACATAGCTGCCCTTCTGGTCGGTCTGTGCCGCGGCCACCGGCACCATCGGCTTCTTCTCCGGCGTGGTTCGGCGCACCTGCACGGTGGCGAAGGCGCCCGGCACCAGCAGCCCGTTGGGATTGGCGAAATCGGCCCACACCGTGACCGTTCCGGTGGATGGATCGACCGCGTTGTTGATGAACGAGATCTTTCCCTGGTGGCCATAGGCGGCCCCGTTCGCCAGTTGCAGCGACACGGTAAGCTGCTGGGCGATCTGCCGCGCGCCCTGCCCCACAGTCTGCTGCACGGTCAGCAACTGGCGGTCCGGCACGGCGAAGGCCACGCGGATCGGGTCCATCTGGTTGATCGTCGCCAGCGGCTTGGAGTTGGGGGTGATCAGCGTGCCGACATCGTAGGTGGACGCGCCGATCCGCCCGGCGATCGGTGCGGTGATGGTGCAGTAGCTCAGGTTGATCGCGGCGGTGGCCAGGTTCGCCTTGGCGGCCTCCACGTCCGCCGCATCGGCATCGCGGGTGGCACGGGCCTGGTCCAGGTTGGCCTGCGCCTCGAACCCGTGCTTGTTCAGCCGCTGCGCGCGCTGATAGGCGACCTTCGCCTGCGCGTAATTGGCCTGGGCCTTGGCGAGTTGCGCCTGGGCGGCGTGCACGGCGGCCTCATACGGCGCCTTCTGCAACTGGAACAGCACCTCGCCCTGCTTGACCTGGGCGCCCTCCTGGAACTTCACCGCCTCCAGGAAGGCGGTGACCCGCGCCATCAACTGCACCGACTTGATGGCCTGCACATGGCCGATGAAGGCGTGCTTCGGGGCGACGTTCTGCACCGATACCGGGGCGACGACGACGGCGGGGGGCGGGGCGCCGGACGGCTTGCCCTGCGCGGCCGCGAGGGCCGGGGCGGCGAGGACGATCAGCAACACCGCAAGTCTGCGGCCGAACCACCAGTGCATCGACAGACGCTCTCCTGCATGCGTTCACACAGGCGAAGCGAGGGAGAGGGCGTGGGTTCCGGGCGGAGGCGCGACTCACGGGATGGTGCTGGATGGGGGCGTCTGCCTCCGCGGCTTGGGAGGCGGCCACCTGGGGTGGGAGGGGTTCACCTGGGGGCTGGAGCCCTGGGGTGGGAGGGGCTCACCTGGGGACTGGAGTGCTGGGGTGGGAGGCACTCACCTGGGGGTCGGAGTCCGGGCCGGCGGTCATCTTTTAACACAGAGTTTCACTAAGTTCCCCACAGAGTTTCACAGAGGAATTTTATATTGCTTCGCAGCCGCCATGTATCAGCGCGTGATGACATGCAGTTTGCGCGCGAAGCGCCCATAATAAATCTTTGTGAAACTCTGTGGGGAACTTAGTGAAACTCTGTGTCAAAATCTTTGCGCCCTCCTACCGACTGCCCCCAACCACCGCTCGACCCGAACTCAGCCCAGAACTCCCCCCGGAACTCTCAGGCCGCGTGCGCGCTCATCCCCAGCCGCCCGGCCAGGTCCTGGATGAACTGCCATGCCACCCGCCCCGACCGGGAGCCGCGGGTCATCGACCACTCCACCGCCTGCGCCCGCAGCGCCTCCGTCTCGATCGGCAGCCGCAGCGCCGCGGCATAGCCTTCGATCATGGCGAAGAACGTATCCTGGTCGCAGTTGTGGAACCCCAGCCACAGGCCGAAGCGGTCGGACAGCGAGACCTTCTCCTCGATCGCCTCGCTCGGGTTGATCGCGGTGGACCGTTCGTTCTCGATCATGTCGCGCGACATCAGGTGGCGGCGGTTGGAGGTGGCGTAGAACAGCACGTTGTCCGGCCGGCCCTCGATGCCGCCCTCCAGGATGGATTTCAGCGCCTTGTAGTCGGAATCCTCCCGCTCGAAGGACAGGTCGTCGCACAGGATCAGGCAGCGGCGGTCCTGCTCGCGCAGCAGGTTCAGCAGGTCCGGCAGGGTGCGGATGTCCTCGCGGTGGATCTCGATCAGCACCAGGCGGCCGGGGTCGCGGTGGTTCACCACCGCATGCACCGCCTTCACCAGCGACGACTTGCCCATCCCCCGCGCGCCCCACAGCATGGCGTTGTTGGCCGGCAGGCCGCGGGCGAAGCGTTCGGTGTTCTCCAGCAGGATCTGCTTCTGCCGCTCCACCCCCTGCAGCAGATCGATCGCCACGCGCGACACACGCTTCACCGGCGCCAGGTGCGCCGGGCTGGGATGCCAGACGAAGGCGTCGGCCGCGTCCAGCGCCACCGGCGGCAGGGGGGGCGGGGCCAGTCGTTCCAGCGCCTCGGCGATGCGGGTGGCGAGCTCGATCAGGCGCTGGTCCATGCGGTCGGTTCCGAACAACTTGACGGGAAGGGGGCGCAAACTATGGTCCCGGCCGATTCCCCGCAAGGACCCGGACCACGATGCATGGATTTGAGCTGATCTCCCCTGCCTTCGCCCAGGACGGCGGCGCCGCGTTCGGCAGCGCCGCGCAGTTCCTGCCGCTGATCCTGATCTTCGCCGTCTTCTACTTCCTGCTGATCCGCCCCCAGCAGCAGAAGCAGAAGGAGGCGCGGGCCATGCTGTCGGCGATCAAGCGCGGCGACCGCGTGGTGACCGGCGGCGGCATCCTGGGCACGGTGCAGCGCGTGCCGATGGTGCAGGACAAGGATGGCAAGCAGGTGCCCTCGAACGAGATCGAGGTGGAGATCGCCCCCAACCTGCGGGTGACCGTCCTGCGCGAGACGATCAGCAGCGTGATCAAGCCCACCGCGGCGAACGACAGGAAGCCGGCCAAGGCGTCCTGATCGCGCGGAAGGGGGATCTTATCGCGCCCAACGGCGGCTGATCGCGCCCAAGAGGGCCTGATCGCGCCCAAGAGGGGCGCTGATCGCGCCCAGGGGGCCTCACCGCTCCCGGGGCCTGATCGGGCAGCGACGCGCCGCCCGAAAATTGCCACCCGCGCGGGCATCGTCCGCAATTCGTGCTATATGTTGGCGCATGGCGGCTGATTCGCATGCGGCGGCGGAGTTCTATGCGTCCGCGCGCGGCGCCGTGGCAGCCCGGCTGCTACGCGAACGGCTCAGTCTGCTCTGGCCGGACCTGCACGGGCAGTCGGTGCTGGGCATCGGCTATACGGAACCGTACCTGCCGCTGTGGCAGGGGCCGGCAACCCGCTGTATCGCCCTGACCCCGGCGCAGATGGGCGTCGCGCGCTGGCCGCCCGGCGCACCCAACCTGTCCTGCACCGCCGAGGAGGACAGCCTGCCGTTCCCCGACCTCAGCTTCGACCGGGTGCTGCTGGTGCACGGGCTGGAAGCAGCGGACAATGCCCGCCGCATGATGCGGGAGGTCTGGCGGGTGCTGAAGGACGACGGGCGCCTGCTGGTGGTGGCACCGAATCGCACCGGGCCGTGGGCCTATTGGGAAAGCACCCCGTTCGGCCACGGCCAGCCCTATTCCTTCGGCCAGTTGGGCCGCCTGCTCGCCGGCTCGATGTTCCGCGTCGAGCAGCGCGACGTGGCACTGTACCTGCCGCCGATTCGCTGGCGGCTGGTGCTGCGCACCGCCTCGCTGGCCGAGCGGATGGGGCGGCGGGTGCTGCCGGCAGTGGCGGGCGTGACACTCACCGAAGCGGTGAAGGACGTGTACGCCGCCATGCCGGTGCGTGCCGCGCCGCGCCGCCGCCTGGTACTGGCGGACGCCGCCTGATCAGCGTACTGGCGGACGCCGCCTGATCAGCGCGCCTTGAAGTGCTGATGGCAGGCTTTGCAGGCTTCGCCCACCTCCTTGATCTGCGCGATCACCGCCTCACGGTTGCCTGCCTTGGCCTCGACCGCCAGCTTGTCGGCCGCGACGGCCAGCCGGTCGGCCGCCTTCACGAATCCCTCGTGGTTGGACCAGACGGCAGGCAGCGCCTTGGTGTTTTCGCCCTTGTCGCTGCCCGGCGGGAACTGCGTGGGGAACACACGGATCCAGCGCGCCATGGCCTTCGCGGGCTGCTCCAGCTTGGTGATGTCCCCCTTGGCGGCGACCACGCCGCGGATGCCGGTGAACGTGCCAAACAGCAGGTCCTGGCCCGCCTGCCGCACCGCGATGGGATCCGGCCCTGCGGCACGCGCCAGACCCCCGACGGCGAGGCTTGCAACGACTGCCAGCGCCAGCGTTCTTTTCATGCGATGACTCTCCCGGTGTGTCACGTGTGTCGGACCTTGGTTGCAGCGCCACGGTCAGACCACGACCACTCAGTATCAGACCAGGCGATCGGGTCAAATTCCGGTGCGCCATTGGAAGGACGAATATGCCGGCCATTCATTCCGTTGCGGTGTTCTGCGGCTCTCGCGCCGGGGACGACCCTGCTTTCGCCCACGCGGCCCGCCAACTCGGACGGGGGATGGCCGAAGCCGGCATCCGACTGGTGTACGGCGGCGGGCGAATTGGCATGATGGGCACGGTGGCCGACGCGGTGCTGGCGGCGGGTGGCCAGGTGCTGGGGGTGATCCCGGAATTCCTCACCCAGCGTGAGGTGGCACACACCGGCGTGACCGAGATGGTGGTGACCGACAGCATGCACAGCCGCAAGCAGCGCATGTTCGCCGAGTCGGACGCCTTCGTGTCGATGCCCGGCGGGCTGGGCACGCTGGACGAGACGATCGAGATCATCACCTGGCGGCAACTGGAGCTGCACGACAAGCCGGTTCTGATCTGCGACGTGGCCGGGTCGGCGGCGCCGCTGGTGGGCGCGATGGAGGGCGCCATCGCCAACGGCTTCGCCCGGCCGGAGATCCTGCAACTGTTCGAGCTGGTGCACGGCGTGCCGGCGCTGCTGGCCCGCCTGCGGGAGCTGCCGGGCAGCGCGGCGGCGCCGGCCGAGCGGCTGTAGCCGGGGCGCCTGGCGGGTGCTGGCCGCCAGACGCGGGACTGGCCGCCGGGCGCGGGGCTGGCCGCCGGGCGCGGGGCTGGCCGCCAGACGCGGGGCTGGCCGCCGGGCAGGGACGTTGCCGTCCATGTCGTGGCTGGGGCTGCCCCCCTTGCGCGTTGAGATAGTGCGGACAAGCACCGCCCTCCCGCGTCATGGCCGGCCTTGAGCCGGCCATCCACCCCCGACAAGTCGTGTGCCGTTGCATCCCGACCCGATCGTTGCGAGGCAGATGGCCGGGTCGAGCCCGGCCATGACATGAAGGGCCGGCCATGACATGAAGGGCCCGGCCATGACACAAAGAGCCCAGCCACGCCATAAAGGGGCCGGCAGCAGCCATCATCCGAGGCAGGCGGCCGGCAAAGTGCCGTCCGGCCGCGGCCCCGGCCTAGAACCTCCAGGCGGCGATGATCACGGTGATCAGCCCCAGCACCAGGTTCAGCCCGATCAGCTTACGGATGCTGTCCAGCGACGAGGCCATGCGTGCCCGGTCGGTGGTGCGGCGGAACCGCTTGTACGGGCCCAGCACGATGAACAGGAACACCACCGACATCAGCAGGCCCAGGCCCAGCATGGCGTGGATGTTCCAGCGCAGGCCGGCCATGCCGCCGTACTGCCAGAACACCATGGCGAAGCCGGACAGCAGGATCAGCGGCATCGCGTGCCACACCACCAGGAAAAACCGGCGGAAAACCTGCGTATGCAGCAGCATGCGCTGCGGCGGATCGATCGCCACCAGGCTGGGCCGCAGCACCAGGTAGGCGAAGAACATGCCGCCCACCCACAGCACCGCGCACAGGATGTGAACCGCCAGCACCAGGGACCAGACCCATCCGGGCACGCTCGTCATCGCATCGTCTCCAAAAGTTCATCCAGCAGAGCCCGCAGCTCCCTGGCCGCGGTCGATCGTGGCGCCGCCTCGGTCACGCCCAGGCCCTCGGCGAAGGCGGTGGCGAATCCGGTGCGGTTGCCGATGGCACTGCGTAGCAGCGGCAGCTTGCGGCTGGCGAGATCGGCGGCCACCGACTCGCGCAGTTTTCCTGCCGGCGGCACCCGGTTCAGCACCATCTGCGCCGCCCGGTGCTCCGCCGCCGCCAGCGCCAGCGTGCCCTCGGCCGCCCAGACATCCGGCGGGCTGGGCTGCACCGGCACCAGCACCAGGTCCGCCCCACGCACCGCCAGCCGGGCGTCGGTGTCGATCTGCGGCGGCGAATCGATCACCACCACGTCGTGCGCCTGCTTCAGCCGGTCGAGCTCCGCGGACAGCCGCCAGCCGGAGACATCGGAGAAGGTCAGCGCCGCGGCCTCCTGCAGCCGGGCGCGGCGCAGGCCGTGCCAGCGGGTGAGGCTCTTCTGCGGGTCGATGTCCAGCAGCGCCACCCGCCGCGCGGGCGCCAGTGCCGCCGCCAGGTTGGCGGCCAGCGTCGTCTTGCCGGTGCCGCCCTTCTGCTGCGCGACCGTGATCACCACCGCCATGCCGCGACTCCACCCGTTGCCAGGGTGCATAAGGGACCAGAAGCGGCGGCCGGCGTCACGCGGCGTTTCGTGGCAGTGGTTTCGCACCACCACGTCATGATCGGCGCAGGCCGGCCATCCACGCCTCGTCATGCGTCAGCATCAGCCGGATCAGCCGTGAGCCGGCGGGTCAAATGCCTTCGGCAGGACGAAGGCGTGGATGGCCGGCCTGCGCCGACCATGACCTGGCAGGGAATGCCGGCGGCCACTTTCCGGCGCGGAGTCACACCGGCAGCCGCCTCACCCCGGCAGCGTCACCGTCGCCTTCACCCCGCCCATCGGCCGGTTCGCCAGCACCACGTCCCCGCCATGCGCACGAAAAATGTTGCGCGCGATCGGCAGCCCCAGCCCCACCCCCCCGGTCTCCCGCGACCGGCTCGGCTCCCCCCGGTGGAACGGCTCGAACACCCGCTCCAGCTCCCCCGGAGGGATGCCGGGGCCGTCATCCTCCACCTCGATCGTCACCGCGCCGGCCGGGGCCGGCGGCAGCAGGCGTACCCGCGCCGACCCGCCGTAATTGACGGCGTTCGCCACCAGGTTCGCCAGCGCCCGCTTCAGTGCCAGCGGCCGGGCCCGCAGCGTGAAATGCCCCGGCCCCTCATAGGCCAGCCGCTCCGCCGCTTCGGGCCGCGCGTCGCCCGCCTCGTCCAGCACGGTGCGCAGCAGCTCCGCCAGGTCCAGCGGCGACACCGGCTCTGCCCCGGAAGCATCCCGGCCGAACGCCAGGGTGGCGGAGACCATCGCCTCCAGCTCCTCCAGGTCGGCCAGGATCTTGCGCTGCTGTTCCTCGTCCTCGATGAATTCGGCACGCAGCTTCAGGCGGGTGATCGGCGTGCGCAGGTCGTGGCCGATCGCGGTCAGCAGCTCCGTGCGGTCCTGCACGAAGCGGCGGATGCGCGCGGCCATGGTGTTGAACGCCGCCGCCGCGGTGGCGACCTCGGTGGGCCCGTCCTCGGGCAGCGGCGGCGCGTTCACGTCGCGCCCCAGCGCCTCGGCCGCCGCGGCCAGCGTGCGCACCGGCGCGGTCAGCCGGCGCACCGTCCACAGCGTCAGCAGCGCCGCCACCACCGTCATCAGCAGGAACGCCGCCAGGAACGCCGGCGAGTGCCACGGGCTGAGATTCGGCGGCGGCATGGTGACGTTCAGCCAGGACCCGTCGGGCAGCCGCAGCCCCACGATCGTCTTCGACCAGCCGGGCCCGCCCAGCACGCGGAACTCATGCGGCCGCAGCCGCCGCGGCACCGGCACCAGCGTCATGCTCAGCCGCAGCATGCGCCGGGCGTGGAACGGCAGCTCCGGCATCGTGCTCACCGGCGGGGTCGGGCTGATTTCGGCATCCACCCCGGGGGCGTGATGCTCCTCGTCCAGCACCGTCTGGCGCTGGTTCGGGTTGGTCATCACCACGGTGCGGTACAGGCTCATCACCCGGATGGCGATGTCGCGCGCCGCCTCCAGCCGCTGCAGGTCGATCCGGTCGAAGGCGTGGATGGTCAGGCCGGCGATCTGCACCATCATCAGCCCGGCCAGCAGCACCACCGCGGTCCTTGCGGCCAGGCTGCGCGGCCACAGGCGCAGCGTCACAGCCGCTCCACCGTTGCCGCCAGCACGTAGCCGCCGCCGCGCACCGTCTTGATCAGTTGCGCGTTGCGCCCGTCATCCTCCAGCTTGCGCCGCAGGCGGGAGATGGCGACGTCGATCGCCCGGTCGAACGGCCCGGCCTGCCGCCCGCGCAGCAGGTCCAGCAGCATGTCGCGGGTCAGCACGCGGTTGGGCCGCTCCACCAGCGCCTGCAGCAGGTCGAATTCGCCGCCGGTCAGCGCCACCTCCGCGCCGTCCGGGTTCAGCAGCCGGCGGCGGGCCGGTTCCAGCGTCCAGCCGGCAAACCGCAGCGCCCGCGCGCTGGCCTCGTGGCGGGAGGCGGGCGCATCGCCGGCGCGGCGCAGCACGGCGCGGATGCGGGCCAGCAGTTCCCGCGGGTTGAACGGCTTGGGCATGTAATCGTCGGCGCCGAGTTCCAGGCCGATGATGCGGTCGGTCTCCTCGCCCATGGCGGTGAGCATGACGATCGGCACGTCCGATTCGCTGCGCAGCCAGCGGGCCAGGTCCAGGCCGGATTCGCCGGGCAGCATCAGGTCCAGCACGATCAACTGGTAGTGGCCATTGGTCCAGGCGCGGCGGGCCTCGCGGGCGTCGCGCACGGTGGTGACGCGCAGGTGGTGCCGTTCCAGGAAGCGGCCCAGCAGGTCGCGGATTTCCCGGTCGTCATCGACCACCATGATGTGGGGCATCGGCTCCATACCCGGAACATAGCGCGGCTGCGGTGGGCGCGGCAGAGTGCGTTGCACTCCGTTGCACTTCGTCGCGGAGCGGCCGTACGCCGGCAACGTTCGTCCGCCATGTTGGGCCTGTTCGCAACCGGAGGAACACGATGCGAAAGACCATTGTTGCCGCCGTCACCGCCCTGTCGATCGCCGGTGTGGGCGGCGGCGCGCTGCTCGCCCATGCCCAGCCCACCCAACAGGCCCCGCAGGCGCAGCCCGCGCCGCCGCCGCCCGGCCCGGGCCCGGGTGCCGGCCCCGGCTTCGGCTTCGGCGGACCGCCCGGGCCGCACCGTTTCGGCGAGTGGCGGCATCACGGCTGGCGCCACCATCATGGGCGCGAGGGTCACGGCATGATCGGCGGGCCGCGCACCTTCGCCCTGGTGTACCCGCAAAAGGACCGCAACCTCAGCCCGTCGGACGTGAAGACGATCGCCGAGGCGTTCCTGCTGTGGAACGGCAACCATAGCTGGAAGGTGACGGACGTGACGCAGCAGAAGAACGGGCAGATCGGCTTCGCCTACGCGACGGCGAACGGCGCGGCGGTGGCCCACTTCACCATGGACCCGCACAGCGGCCGGCTGCACCGGGTGAACTGACCGCGGCCCGGCCGCCCCCTTCCGCTGCGGGAGGGGGCGGCTGGTGCGGGACAGGCGTGAGACTGGCGGTGTGATGGACCTGAGCCTTGCCGCCGACCATCATCCTCGCCGTTATCGCCCTCTCTTCGATATCAAGCCCGTTCATTTCGAATTCGCGACGCATTGAAATCATCGCAATCATTGATTACATCGCCATCCCGGCAGGCGAGGCGCGTTGCCCATGAGCAGCATTACGATCCGCAACCTGGACCCCGCGACCAAGGAACGGCTGCGCGTGCGCGCCGCCCAGCATGGCCATTCGATGGAGGCCGAGGCCCGCCGCATCCTGCAATCCACCCTGGAAGCTCCGGTCCGCGCGCCCGCGTCGAATCTCTATGAGCGGATCCGCGCCCTGGTCGAGCCACTGGGCGGTATCGACCTTGAGTTGCCACCACGCGAGCCGACCCGCGATCCGCCGACATTCGACTGATGTTCGTCCTCGATACCAACGTCATCTCTGCCGTGATGGGCGCGCGGCCTGTCCCCGCCGTGGCGGACTGGATCGCGGCGCAGCCCGAGGATCGGCTCTTCACCACGACCGTTTGCCAGGCGGAAATTCTTGCCGGCGTCGCGGTCATGCCGGACGGGCGCCGTCGGCACGGCCTGGTCGCGGCGGCAAAGGCGATCTTCGCGAGCGCCTTCGACGGTCGAATCCTGCCGTTCGATGGAACATCCGCAGAGTTTTACGCGGAGATCTTCGCCGCCCGTAAGCGCGCCGGCAAGCCGACAGCGACCTCGGATCTCATGATCGCGGCCATCGCACGCGCCTATGGCGCACACATGGTCACCCGCAATACCGGGGATTTCGAGGGGTGCGGCCTTACCCTCGTCAACCCATGGGACGCGGCCTGACCACCGCCCGAGTCTGCGCCCCCAGCGACGCGTGGCTATCCACGGCAGTGTTCTCCCCGACCCCACAGCGTGCCACTCGACGACATCGCCTGCAAAGGTGGATCGCACACAATTTCCGCTGTCTGTATCGGCAAAATTGCGAATGGCGTGCCCTGGCGCGCCACGACGACCGGGGCAGCGGTCGCGAGGCGGTCATTGCATGCACAGGCATTTCCCCTTGACTTTCCGCGACGTGTTAGTTAGTTATTCTGCCATGCGCGACGCGGACACCACCGCCGGCCTTTCTTCCCCGCCCGGTCCCCCACAGGACCGGCCCGGCAGGCCCGTCCCGCAGAACATCGCCGACGTCCTCGCCATTCTCCACATCCTGATCGGCTACGGCCTGCACCTGGCGGAAACGCTGGAGCACCGCGCCGCCGCGCGCGGCTTTGCCGTTATCGCCCAGTTCTTCGGCACGGCGCGCGTCGCGGCGATCCGTGCCCGGCTCGCACGCGGCCTGCTGCGCGCCATGGCGCTGGAACGGGTGCTGCTGGCCCGTGCCGCGCGGGGCCGCGACCTTGTCTCCAGCCTGTCCCGCATGCCGGTCGAGCGCGCGGCGCGACCGGCCCGTGCGCAAGCAACGGTCTCCGCCGCTGAACCGCACCCGCCGCAGTCCCGCCCGGCCCGGTCCGCCGAGCCGGACGAAGCCCCCGATCCCGCCGATCTGCCGACCGTGGCGCAGCTTCAGGCGGACATCCGCCGCCACCCCATCGGCCGGGTGCTTGCGGATATCTGCGCCGACCTGGGCATTTCGCCCAGCCTGTGTGAGGGCCGCCTCTGGTTCGCCCTCTCCTGCGCGATCATGTCGTATCGCGGCAACCTGCCCCGGTTGATGAAGACATTCCGTCGCCGCGAGATCGTCTTTTGCGACACCGAGGCGGACCGCAATCCCGCCCTTGGCTGGCCGGAGCCGACGCGCGACGGCATCCGCCGCAGGCTGGGCTTTTTCATTGGCGAGCAGCCGGTCACCCCGTTCCCGCCACTCGCGCCGCCCCTGCAACAGGCCGCTGTTCCCCGGCCCCCCTGACGGCGTGACCACGTCCAGTTTGCGCCTGAGAAACGGGACCGGACGCCGGCCGGCCCCGCCATACGCGCTGCCCCAGATCAGCGGGTGCTCCCGCCGAATCGGTGAAGGCCTCGAGAACAAGGATAAAGCGGCGCACGCCCCAGGCTGCGCCCCTGCCCTGCCCGCCCTGTCGCCCAACCGGCCGGGCGGGCGCCCGCCCACACACAGGCCGGGGCGATTGGCCGCCCCCCGCCCCTGCCCTACACTCGCGCGCGTGGATTTCCCGCACCCGCCCAAGGCCGCCCAGGCCGCCCTGGCGCAGTTGATCGCCCAGGACCGCGATCTGGCCGGCATCATCAGCCGCGCCGGCCCGCTGCCCTGGCGCACCCGCACGCCCGGCTTCCCCGGGCTGCTGCAGGCAATCATGGCGCAGCAGATCAGCAACCAGGCCGCCGCCGCGATCTGGGGCCGGCTGCGCCAACTGCCCGGCGCGCTGGACCCGGCCGGCCTGCTGGCGCTGTCCGACGAGGCGCTGCGGGCCGCCGGCCTGTCCCGCCCCAAGGTGTCGCACGCCCGCTCGCTCGCCGCGGCGTTCCTGGATGGCACGCTCGATCCAGCCCACATCGCATCGCTGGATGACGAGGCCGCCGTTGCCGCCATCGCCTCGGTGCGCGGCCTGGGCCGGTGGACCGCCGAGATCTACCTGCTGTTCGCGCTGGGCCGGCCCGACGTCTTCCCCGCCGGCGACCTGGCCCTGGCCGCCGCCGCCGCCGACCTGAAGGGGCTGGCCGCGCGTCCCGGCCCGGCGGCATTGCGCGCCCTGGCGGAAGACTGGCGCCCGGCGCGCAGCCTGGCCGCCCGGCTGCTGTGGCACCACTGGCGGCATGTCACCGGCCGCCCGGCGCTGGACGACATCGCCGTCCGGTAGCGCCGGCGGCCGGTCCTAACCTTTTGTTCAGGCTTCGCGTTTACCCTGCGCGGGCCCTGTCCCGAGTCGGTTCCGCATGTCGGCTGCCCTGCCGTTCCAGATCACGACCTACGTGCCGACGACCTTCCTGGAACGGGGGGTGCTGGTGCCGTTCACCACGCCCATTCTGGTGGGCAGCCGCGTCCGCCCGACGGAACGCAACGGGGTGGAGCTGCTGGTCCCCAACCTGTCCGGCGGCCGCGGCGTGTATGTCCTGTCCTGGACCAACATCCACAAGCTGTGCGCACCCACGGTGCACGACCGCCGGCTGGACCAGAAGGTGGAGGCACTGATGAGCGTCACCCCCGGCACCATCCGCCAGGCGGCCCGCGAGGTCGCCATGGAAGGGCTGGCGGGACGGGAGGCGCAGGTTGCCGCCGCCCGGTCCACGGATTTCGACCAGCACGCCCGGCGCCGCACCAACTTCCTGTTGCTGGTCGCCCTGCTGGACCGGGTTGACCCCGGCAGCGCCGATCATATCCGGGTGGAGGAGCCGACAGCCGAGCGGGAGGCCCGGGCGCAACGGACGATCCTGGCCCATGCGTCCCGCCTGGGATTGCCACCGCACGTGATCGCCTCCGACCTGGAACGGCTGGCCGAGGTGTTCAGCGCCGTGGGGGTGCATGGCGAGCACGAGCCGGCGCGTATTCCGCGACTGCTGGAGATGCTGTCGCAGGTCCACCGCGACACCACCAACTGGGGCCGGACCCATCGCAACGAAAGCGGCGCGCTGGCCACGCTGCTCGCCGATGCCGCCGCCGCCACCCTGACCTGCGCCGCAACAACCCTGCGCGACGTGCGTGCCCTCACCGAGGACGTGGTCGGCCTGGTGCAGCGATGGAGCGTCAACGCCGACCCGATCATCCGCATGGCGGCCCGGCCCGACTGGCTGCTGGACGGCTGGGAACAGATCTGCCTGCTGTGGCGCGAGGCGTCCATGCCGGGCGCGCGCGAGGCCGCGCTGGAGGAAATGGCCGAGCTGGCGCCGGTGCTGCCGCGCGAGACGGTCCAGTGGGTGCGCCTGCCGCTGCGGGAACAGGGTGCGTTCACCTATCGCCGCACGGTGCAGGCCAATGAGGACTGGCGCAGCGGTGTCGCTGCCCTGGACCTTGTGTCGCGCAACGAGCGGCTGCGCGCCCGCTCGATGTGATGCCCAGCCCGTCGCAAGAGGTCGGTCCGATGAGCACTCCACCCCCGGCAAAAGCCAAGCCAGGCTGGCTCCCGCAGCGTGAGCTGAGTGCCCTGCGCCGCAGCCTGGCCAGCGCCGAGGACGCGCAGATCACCCGGCTGGTGGCGATGGTGGACGGGCTGAGCGAGCGGGGGATGGTCGACGATCTTGTCGCACCGTTCCGCGAGCGCCTGGCGGAACTGCGTCCGGCGCGGCCGTTGCGCTTCGCCCGCCTGTTGTTCAGCCCGCTGGATCCGCTGATCGTGCCGGCCCCGCGCTGGCGTCCGGACGCACCGTCCCTGCCACGCACCGCTTTGCCGGCCCTGGCCGAATCCGCGCACGACACGATCGGCGCGGAAGCCGCCCGCGTCGATGCGATGATCGACGGCCGCAGCACGCGCGACAGCCAGGTGATCGCCGCTGCCGGTGCGTTGCTGTGGCCCTGCGCCGCGCAGGCCCTGTTGCGCAGCCCCGTGCCGGCCGGCTGGACACAGCAGACCGGCCTGGCGCCCGACATGTTCGGTCTGCTCGCCGCCAATACGGCCGCGGTGCTGGACCAGGTGCTGCCGCTGCAGGCGCTGTGTGCGGAGTCCGAGGTCGGCATTCCGCCTTCCGCCGGCACGCTCCGGACCATGCTGCAGCAAGTCTCCGCCGCTCGGCCGCAGGCCCTGGGGCTGCTGGTGGCCCTGGTCCTGGCGCGCCTTCCCCAGGCAGCGGCGACGCTGCGCCAGGCCGGGTCCGAGCTCGGCGGCGCGGCCGCAGTGAGCGTGCGGGCGGCAACCGAGCAGGCGAAGGCAAGCCTGCTGGAGCGGCTGGAAGCGGACGGCGGCGCCGAGGCGCTGGTGGTCGGCGCCGAACTGGACGAGGCGGGCGCCGAAGTGCGGCGCATCGCTCTCCTCCTGCAGGGGATGGAGGCCGGTGGACCCGGTGTGGCGGCCCGCATAACAGAGCTCCGCCAGCGGCTGGACGTGAGCTGCCGCACCCGGTTCTGGACCGGCCTGCGGGCCGAGTTCGTGAAATCGCTGGAGGCGCTGGTCAGCGAGGCGGACGACCAGGGGGTGATGCGGCTGGAGGCCGCGGCCCGTGGGCTGCGCGCCCTGGGCGCCGAAGGCCGGCGTTTCGGCAGTGCGGAGGTTTACGAGTTGCTGCTGCGGCAGACCACCGACGCAGTGAAGGCGATCCCGGCCGGCGGCGCGCTGACACAGTCGGACAAGGTGCGTCTGGTGGAGATCCTGGCCGGCCCGGACGAGGCCTGGACGCTGCTGGAACACGCCGACGGCAGGGGCGTGGCGCGGTGACGGGTGCCGCGCGGGGCGGTTGGCCGACCACGACGTGGCAGGCAGGGCCAGCGGCTGCCTTCACCACCATATCGCAGTGGAATTGGCTTGCAGCCACCTTCGCCGCCCGTGCCGGCATACCGGCGGGGCCGGCCGCGGCCCGATGCCCGGCCGGCCCCAACCACACGAGTTCCCTACTCCGCCGCGGCCCGCGACACGGTGCCGACCGCGCCCGACTCCACGACCTCCGACACCCGTCCGTCATCCCAGCGCAGCACCTTGCGCAGGATCTCGTCGGTGTGCTCGCCCAGCAGCGGCGAGCGCTTCACCTCGGCCGGGCTGTCCGACAGTTTCACCGGGTTGCCGACGGTCAGGTACTTGCCGCGGGTGGGATGATCCACCTCCACCACCGTGCCGGTGGCGCGCAGCGACATGTCCTCGGCCAGTTCCTTCATCGACAGGATCGGGCCGCAGGGGATGTCGTACTTGTTCAGGATGTCCATGGCCTCGAACTTGGTCTTGGTCATGGTCCATGCTTCGATCGTATCGAAGATCTGCTTCAGGTGCGGCAGGCGCGCCTTCGGGGTGGCGTGGTCCGGATCGGTCTTCCATTCCGGCTTGCCGATGACGTCGCAGATCTTCTCCCACACCGGCGCCTGGGTGATGAAGTAGATATAGGCGTTGGGATCGGTCTCCCACCCCTTGCACTTCAGGATCCAGCCCGGCTGGCCGCCGCCCGAGGCGTTGCCCGACCGCGGCACCGCCTCGCCGAACTCGCCATGCGGATACTGCGGGTATTCGGTCAGCGGCCCGTGCGCCAGGCGCTGCTGGTCGCGCAGTTTCACCCGGCACAGGTTCAGCACGCCGTCCTGCATCGCCACCGACACTTTCTGTCCGCGGCCGCTGTGCGTGCGGTGATACAGCGCGGTGACGATGCCCAGCGCCAGGTGCAGCCCGGTGCCTGAGTTGCCGATCTGTGCGCCCGTCACCGTCGGCGGGCCGTCATCGAACCCGGTGGTGGAGGCCGACCCGCCGGCGCACTGCGCGATGTTCTCGTACACCTTGCAGTCCTCGTACGGCCCCGGCCCGAAGCCCTTGATCGACGCCAGGATCATGCGCGGGTTGAGCTGCTGGATGCGCTCCCAGGTGAAGCCCATGCGGTCCAGCGCACCGGGGGCGAAGTTCTCCACCATCACGTCGCATTCCTTCACCAGGGCTTCCAGCACTTCCTTGCCCTTGGGATTGCGCGCATCGATGGTGATGGACCGCTTGTTGTGGTTCAGCATGGTGAAATACAGGCTGTCCACATTGGCGATGTCCTGGAGCTGGCCGCGGGTGATATCGCCGGTGCCCGGCCGCTCCACCTTGATCACGTCGGCGCCGAACCAGGCCAGCAACTGCGTGCAGGTCGGCCCCGACTGGACATGGGTGAAGTCGAAAATCTTGACGCCTTCAAGGGCTTTCATGTCACGCTGCTCCTTTCCTGGACAGAGCACTCTTGCGGATTGAGGTTGCCGATATTGCCGCTTTCGCTGCCCGCCGCCGGGTCGATCACCGCATTGATCAGCGTGGGCTTGCCGGACCCGATCGCGGCATCGACGGCGCGCTTCAGTTCGTCCGGCGTGGTGGCGTTCACGCCGACACCGCCGAAGCCTTCGATCATCCGGTCGTAGCGCGCGCCCGGCACGAAGCTGGTGATGGCGGGATCGTCGCCGCCGCCGGCGTTGACGTGGTCGCCGCGATAGATGCCGTCATTGTTGAACACGACGACGCAGACCGGCAGCTTGTAGCGGCAGATCGTTTCGATCTCCATGCCGGAGAAACCGAACGCGCTGTCGCCCACCACGGCCAGCACCGGCTTGCCGGTTTCCACCGCGGCGGCGACGGCGAAGCCCATGCCGATGCCCATCACGCCCCAGGTGCCGACATCCAGGCGCTTGCGCGGCTGGTAGATGTCGATCACCCCGCGCGCCTGGTCCAGCGTGTTGGCGCCCTCGTTCACCAGGACGGTGTCCGGCCGCTCCTTGATCACGTCACGCAGCACGCGCAGGGCGGTGTGATAGTCCATCGGCAGGGCGTTCTTGCCCAGCCGAGCGGCCATGCGGGCGACGTTGGATTCCTTCTTTTCGTTGATCGACCGGGTCCACTCGGACGGCGGCGGCTGCCAGCCATCGCCCATGCCGCGCAGCAGCGCCGCCACGCAGGAGCCGATGTCGCCCACCACCGGCGCGACGATTTCGACATTGCTGTCCATCTCGCGCGGCTCGATATCCACCTGGATGAACTTCTTGCTGCCCGGCGGCCCCCACTGCTTGCCCTTGCCGTGGCTCAGCAGCCAGTTCAGCCGGGCACCGATCAGCATCACCACGTCGCTGTCGCGCAGCACGGTGGACCGGGCGGCGGCAGCGGATTGCGGATGCGTGTCGGGCAGCAGGCCCTTGGCCATGCTCATCGGGACGTAGGGGATGCCGCTCTTCTCGACCAGCGCGCGAATGGCGTCGTCGGCCTGCGCATAGGCGGCACCCTTGCCCAGGATGATCAGCGGCTTCTTCGCGCCGCGCAGCACGTCCAGCGCACGCTCCACCGACTCGGGGGCGGGGATCTGCGCCGGCGCCGGGTCGATCACCTTCACCAGGGAGCGGCGGCCGGCCTCGGCCTCCATCACCTGGCCGAACAGCTTGCCCGGCATGTCGAGATACACGCCGCCCGGCCGGCCGGATACCGCGGCACGGATCGCCCGCGCGATGCCGATGCCGATATCCTGCGCATGCAGCACGCGGAACGCCGCCTTGCACAGCGGCCTGGCGACGGCGAGCTGGTCCATCTCCTCATAGTCGCCCTGCTGCAGATCGACGATCTCGCGTTCCGACGACCCGCTGATCAGGATCATCGGAAAGCAGTTCGTCGTGGCATTGGCCAGCGCCACCAGACCGTTCAGGAAGCCCGGCGCCGAGACGGTGAGGCACACGCCCGGCGATTTCGTCAGGAACCCGGCGATCGCCGCGGCATTGCCCGCGTTCTGCTCATGCCGGAAGGAGATCACCCGCATCCCTTCGGCCTGCGCCAGGCGGCCCAGGTCGGTGATCGGGATTCCGGGCACGCCGTAGATGTGCCTTATGCCGTTCAGCTTCAGCGCATCGATCACCAGGTGGAAGCCGTCGGTCAGGTCGGCTTCAGCTTCGGCGGTGTTCTGTTCAACGGATGCGGACATCAGCGCCTCCGTGCCGAACGGGTTGTTTCTGGCGTAACGGACGCGGCCGGGGCCGCTGTGGTGGCTGACATGGTCTCCTCCTTTTCAGGCGTTCTGACGGCGCTTCTCGTCGGCCGGCGTCTGCAGCGCATCGAGGAAGTCGCCGTGTTTCTCGACATGCGCGGCCAGGCCCATCGTGTGCTCCCGCACCAGCCGCGCCGCCTTGTCCGCGTCACGGTCGGCCAGGGCGGCGATGATGGCGCGATGGTCGATGATGGAGCGGCGGGCGCGGTTGTCCTGCGTCATGGTGACGGCACGCACCGCCCGCATGTGGATGAACAGGTTCTCGGTGATGCTGCTCATCAGCGCCACGCCGCCCATGCGGATGATGGCCTTGTGAAAGGCCATGTTGGCGTCGGAGTACTCGGTGATGTGCGCGTCGGGGTCGTCCTGGAATGCGTCCACCAGCGCGCGCAGTTCGGCCAGGTCCGCGTCGGTGATGCGCGGGGCCGCCAGCCGGGCGGCCATGCTCTCGATGGCCGCCCAGACGGTGATCATCTCCACGATCTCGCGCTTGGACTTGCGCACCACGTGGATGCCGCGCCGGGGAATGGAACGAACGAACCCCTCCTGCTCCAGCACCGACAGCGCCTCGCGGATCGGCGTGCGGGACACGCCGAGGTCCTGCGACAACTGGCGTTCGTCCAGGCGGAGATCCCCGGGCGCCCCGTACAGGTCCATCTGCATGATGGCGCGCTTGATCGCCTCGCAGGCCTGCTGGCGCAGGCTGATGCTGACGTCGAGCGGTTCGACCCGCAGGCGGGGAACGGCGTCATCCGGCACGGCGGGAGCTCCGGGCTGCTGCCATTCTGCATAATGTATACCACGGATCCGCGCAAGCGCCCCACGCGGCAGGAGCTACGCGTTGCAACCACCCTCGAGCCCGGCCGTTGGGGTTTCCACGGCCGTTGGGCCAGACCAGACGAAGGAGAACGAGATGGTGGACAAGGATCGCGTCGAAGGCGCCGGCCATCAGGCCAAGGGCGCAATGAAGGACGCCGCCGGCAAGGTGACCGGCGACGAGAAAATGCAGGCGGAAGGCAAGAGCGAGAAGGCCGAAGGCAAGGTACAGAACGCCGTCGGCAGCACGAAGGACGCCGCGCGCGACGCCAAGAAGTAGCCGCATGCGGACATCCGCCTGAGGGCATGGCCGGCCGCGTCCGTGGGTGCGTCCCCGGGCGTGGTCCGGCCATGCCCGCTTTCCGACATTCCCGCGCAGCTATTTTCGCCGCTTGTATCCCCCCTCCCGGGCAGTCTCACCGCCGGTCCGACGTTGGCCGCCTTTTGGGTGGCGGTCCCGGACGCGGCGCCACTGGTCGTGCCTGGCCGACACGGCCCCGGCGCTGAACAGGACGAATTCTGCTGGCATTCGTGACGAATGCCGCCATCTCCTGCCGCAACACCGGACTTATCTCGCAGGTGCCGTCCGTCGCAGAACGATCCGGCACCGGGACACCGTGCCGTCGTCCGGGCGAGATCACAGCGCGGCGAGCGAGGGCGATCCGGGCGTCATGCCGGTTGCCTCCAACAGCACAGGAGGGGGAATAAGGCGGAATGAATACGTTCAACCGAGCCGAACAATCCGTGGTCGCGACATTCGGCTGGGCACCGCCATGGATCGTCGCCATCGGGGTGCTTGTTGGCTCGGCGATCATCGCGCTGGTCATCTACAATTGGATCCTGCGCATCTTCGTCCGCATGGCCGGACGGTTCGGCACCTTCCCCAAGACGCTGGTCGATCACGCGCGCGGACCGGTGGCGGCCATCCTGGTGATCGCCGTGCTTGGCGCCTCTCTGCCGGCGGCCGGGCTCGGCTTCCCGTTGACCGCGGCGCTGGCCCATGTGCTGGTGATTGCCTTCGTGCTCGCCATGGGATGGGGCGCCTCCAACGCCCTCCAGCTTGGCGCCGTCGTTTACCTGCGGCGCTTCGACGCGAGCGCGCCGGACAACCTGCTGGCGCGCAAGCACCTGACCCAGGTGAATATCCTGAAGCGCGCGGCACAGACGCTGACCGTCGTGATCACGATCAGCGGGGCGCTGATGACCATCCCGGCGGTGCGGCAGTACGGCGTCAGCCTGTTCGCCTCGGCCGGCGCGGCGGGCCTGATCGTCGGCCTGTCCGCCCGCCCGCTGCTGAGCAACCTGATCGCCGGAATCCAGCTCGCTCTGACCCAGCCGATCCGGCATTGAGGACTCGGTGGTGGTGGAAGGCGAGTGGGGCTGGATCGAGGCGATCACCAGCACCTATGTCGTGATCCGCATCTGGGACCTGCGGCGGCTGATCGTGCCGCTGACCTATTTCATCGAGAAGCCGTTCCAGAACTGGACCCACCAGAGCGCCGACCTGCTGGGCGCGGTCATGCTCAACGTGGACTACAGCGTGCCGGTCGAGCGGGTGCGCGACAAGCTGAAGGAAATCGTCACCGGGCACCCGAAATGGGACGGCAAGGTGGCCAATGTGCAGGTCACCGACACGCCGAACAACATGGTGCAGTTGCGCGCCCTGATCAGCGCCAGCAACTCCGGCAATGCGTGGGACCTGCGCTGCGAGGTGCGCGAGAAGCTGATCGCCTTCCTGCAGGCCGAATACCCGCACGCCCTGCCCCGCCAGCGCGCGGAACTGGTCGGCGGCGTCCCGGTGGAACTGCCGGACAGCTTCGGCGCCCCGCATCCGCCGGAACCCGCCCCCACCCGGCTGCGGGAGCAGGCGAAGGAAGCGGCCTCCCACTGAGCCCGGCCGCAACTTCGGCATCATCCCGCGCAACGGGTGGGGCCCCTGGCCGGCGCAGGCTCTGGCCGTGCGCCGGCCGGTGTCGCATGCTGGCGCACCATCCTGCCGGGAGGAGTTGGCATGCGATCCCATCCGTTCGGCCCGCTGGGCTCGGTTTCCACCCTCACCCTGGGCGGCGGCGGCCTCGGCATGCTCTGGGGCGAGACCACCTTCGATGAGTGCGTCGCCACGGTGCACGCCGCAATCGAGGCGGGCATCACCCTGCTGGATCTCGCGCCGCGCTACGGCGACGGCAAGGCCGAGGACGTGGTCGGCGCCGCGCTGGGCGGGACCCTGCCGCCAGGCGTGCGCGTCACCAGCAAATGCAACCTGGGCAATCCGCCAGCCGACCAGGTGGAGCCCATTCTGCGCCGCTCGATCGAGGAGAGCCTGCGCCGGCTGCGCCTGCCGCGGCTGGATCTGTTCTTCCTGCACTGCAATATCGCGCCGCTGGACCATCCGATGTGGCGCCGGCCGGATGCCGTGGCGCGCCTGACCTCCTACGAGCTGTTCGCCGGCACCGTGCGGCCGGCTTTTGAACGCCTGGCGGCCGAGGGGCTGATCGGTGCCTGGGGCCTGACCGGCATCGGCCACCCCGACAGCATCATCCGCGTACTGGGCGAGGCGCCCAGGCCGGCGGCCGTGCAGTGCATCGCCAACCTGCTGGATTCCCCCGGCGGCCTGAAGTTCTTCGACGGGCCGGCGAAGCCGCGCCAGGTGATGGCGGCGGCCCGGGCGAACGGCGTGGCGGTGATGGGCATTCGCGCGGTGCAGGCCGGCGCGCTGACCGCCGCGGTGGACCGCAAGCTGCCGCCCGACCATCCGGAAATGCACGACTACGCCCGCGCCGCCCGGTTCCGCGCGTTGTGCGCCGAGCTGGGGGAGGATCCGGCGGTGGTGGCGCACCGTTACGCGCTGGGGATGGATATCGATACGCTGGTGCTGGGCGTGAAGAACCGGGCGGAACTGGCCGCCTGCGTCGCCGCGGCCGAGGCGGGGCCGCTGCCGCCGGACCTGATCGCGCGGATCGATTCAACCGTGGATCGACGCGGCGACGCCTGACCGCGCGGTTGCCACCACAGCCCCCCGGTCCTACCCTGATTTGCGATAGCGCTACCGGCCGGATCGCGCCGGAGCGCGCGGAGAAACCCAGGATGAGGGAACGCGCCACATGAAGGTCGGCGAAGCTGTTGCGGAGATCATGAAGCGCGAGGGGATCGAGATCCTCTGCGGTTACCCGGTGAACCACCTGCTGGAATTCGCCGCCAAGGCCGACATCCGTCCGGTGATCGTCCGGCAGGAGCGGATCGGCCTGCACATGGCCGACGCGATCACCCGCGTCACCTCCGGCCGGAAGATCGGCGCGTTCTGCATGCAGCACGGCCCGGGCACGGAAAACGCCTATGGCGGCGTCGCCCAGGCCTACAGCGAATCCATTCCGCTGCTGGTGGTGCCGCAGGGCTATCCGCGCCGCATCGCGCATATCGATCCGAACTACAGCGCGGTGCGTGAGATGCGCGGCGTGGCCAAGACGGCGGAGCCGGTGTTCCTGCCGAACGAGGTCAGCAACGTGATGCGGCGCGCGTTCAGCAACCTGCGGAACGGCCGCGGCGGGCCCTGCATCGTCGAGGTCCCGACCGATATCTGGAACGAGGAGATCGGCGAGCTGGACTACACGCCGGTCAGCCGCGCGCGCTATGCGCCCGATCCGGCCGACGTCCGCAAGGCCGCGGCCGAGATCCTGGCCGCCAAGCGCCCGGTGATCTACGCCGGCACCGGCGTCCACTGGGCCGAGGCCTGGCCGCAGCTCCGCACCCTCGCCGAACTGCTCGGCGCGCCCGTCACCACCAGCCTGGGCGGCAAGAGCGCGTTCCCGGAGAACCACCCGCTGTCGCTGGGCTCGGGCGGCAACGCGGTGCCCAAGCCGGTGCACCACTTCGTGCAGAACGCCGACCTGATCATCGGCATCGGCTGCTCGTTCACCGAAACGAACTTCGGCATCAAGTTCCCCAAGGGCAAGAAGTTCGTCCACGCCACGCTCGATCCCGGCCACCTGAACAAGGACATCATCAGCACCGTGGGCCTGCTGGGCGATGCCGGGCTGGTGCTGGACGCGCTGATCGGCGAGCTGAAGCAGACCATCAAGACCAACCGCGACCCGTCCCCGGTGGTGCAGGAGATCACCAAGGTCCGCGAGGAGTGGATGGCCGAGTGGCGGCCGCTGCTGAACTCCAACGAAGCGCCGCTGAGCCCCTATCGCGTGATCTGGGAGCTGATGAACACGGTGGACGGCAAGAACACCATCATCACCCACGACGCCGGCAGCCCGCGCGACCAGATCTCGCCGTTCTGGGTATCCACCGAGCCGCTGTCCTATATCGGCTGGGGCAAGACCACCCAGTTGGGCATGGGCCTGGGCCTGGCGATGGGCGCCAAGCTGGCCAAGCCGGACAAGCTGTGCATCAACCTGTGGGGCGACGCGGCGATCGGCTTCACCGGCATGGACTTCGAAACGGCGGTGCGCGAGCGCATCCCCATCCTGTCGATCCTGCTGAACAACTTCTCCATGGCGATCGAGCTGAAGGTGATGCCGGTCTCCACCGAGAAGTACCGCTCCACCGACATTTCCGGCAACTACGCCGACATGGCGAAAGCGTTCGGCGGCTACGGGGAGCGCGTGACCCAGCCGGGCGACATCAAGGCGGCGATCCAGCGCGGCATCGAGCAGACCCAGGCCGGCAAGCCCGCCCTGCTGGAGTTCATCACCGGCAAGGAAACCCGGGTTTCCAAGTTCTGACCCGCTAGGGTAGGATAGAGCCAAGCGCCCCTCCCCGCGTGGGGAGGGGGTATGGGGAGGGGTCGTGCGGATCGTCCCGAGGGGCGGTTTGCGCGGCCCTTTTCACGTTCCCCTCCCGCAATTTCGCAGGCTACGGAAGAGAGAGCATGGCTAACGTTTCCATCCGCAACGTGCGCAAGCGCTTCGGCCAGACCGAGGTGCTGCACGGGGTGAATGTCGAGATCAATGACGGGGAGTTCGTCATCCTCGTCGGCCCCTCGGGCTGCGGCAAATCGACGCTGCTGCGGATGATCGCGGGCCTGGAGAACATCAGCGCCGGCGAGATCGCCATCGGCGACCGGGTGGTGAACAATGTCGCGCCGAAGGAGCGCGACATTGCGATGGTGTTCCAGAACTACGCGCTGTACCCGCACATGACGGTGCGCGACAACATGGCCTTCGCGCTGAGCCTGGCGAAGGCGCCCAAGGCGCTGATCGACGAGAAGGTGCAGCGGGCGGCGCAGATCCTGGGCCTGACGCAGTACCTGAACCGCTATCCGCGGCAGTTGTCCGGCGGCCAGCGGCAGCGCGTGGCGATGGGCCGCGCGATCGTCCGCGACCCGCAGGTGTTCCTGTTCGACGAGCCCCTGTCCAACCTGGACGCCAAGCTGCGCGTGCAGATGCGCTCCGAGATCAAGGAGCTGCACCAGCGCCTGACCACCACCACGGTGTACGTCACCCACGACCAGATCGAGGCGATGACGATGGCCGACAAGATCGTGGTGATGAACAGCGGCAACGTGGAGCAGATCGGCGCACCGCTGGACCTGTACGACCGGCCGAACAACCTGTTCGTCGCCGGGTTCATCGGCTCCCCGGCGATGAACTTCCTGAAGGGCCAGATTGCCGGCGGCAGCTTCCGTGCGGGCGACGCGGTGTTGCCGCTGCCCGGCCCCGGCCGGGCGGGCGAGGGACACCCGATCGTGTACGGCGTGCGGCCGGAACACTTCATGCTCAGCGCCGATGGCGTGCCGGCCAAGGTGAACGTCATCGAGCCGACCGGCTCCGAAACGCAGGTGATGGCGGAGCTGGGCGGCACCCCGATCGTCTGCGCTTTCCGCGAGCGGGTCTCGGCCAAGCCGGGCGAGTCGATCCGCATCGCTCCGGACCCGGCGCTGGTGCACCTGTTCGACGCCGAAACCGGCCAGCGCTTCGCCGCCTAGTCGGCGCCGGCCGGTTGGAACAGCCGCGCCGGCACCGCCCCTTCCGGCGCTCCTTCCGGCACCACCCGTCCGGCACCGCCCGCCAGGCACCGCCCCGTCCGGCACGCCCCGTCCGGCACGCCCCGTCCGGCACCGCCGGTCCGGCACGCCCCGTCCGGCACTATCCTTCCGATACCGCTCTTTCATGTCATGGCCGGGCCTGACCCGGCCATCGATACCGGAACGATCCGGCCGGAATGCACCGCTTCACGCCTTCCCGGGGGTCGATGGCCGGGTTGGCCCTGCCCGTTACCGGGGCGAGCCCTGTCGTGACCCGCACCTGCGTCCCATGCCCGTGCAGTAGCGCTGAATACGCCGGTCCGTATCCAGAGACGTCATTGCCAGTCCCGACCCGACCGCCCCCAACATCGGAATTGATCTACCTCAACACACGAACCTGCCCATCCGCGCTATCGGCATGGCAAGCCTGGAGGTCGGCCCCGTGTCCCTGCACGCCGTGGCGCAAGTCACCGTCCCGTTCTGCCGGTACCGCACGCCGCCCGGCCCTTCGCCGGAGCCGGGGTCGGCTGCCACCGCCGGTGTCGTGTGCAGCGCCGCCCCTCGGAAGTCGGCCAGGGGCAAGCTGGCCCGTCGCCCCGCCCCCAAATGACTCAACCGCCAGACGCGCCGGAACCCAGCGGAGCCCCCGAATGACCGACCCCTTCCGCTTCGCCGACGCGCTCGGCCCCGCCAAAATCGTGCACATTCACCAGCAGGCGGCGGGGCTGAAGGCGATCGTGGTGATCGACAACGTCGCCTGCGGACCGTCGATCGGCGGCGTGCGCATGGCGCCGGATGTCAGCCTGGAGGAATGTGCCCGCCTGGCCCGCGCCATGACGTTGAAGAACGCCGCGGCCGGCCTGCCGCATGGCGGCGGCAAGTCGGTGATCTTCGCCGACCCGCGCATGCCGCCGGCCGACAAGGAAGGCCTGATCCGCGCCTTCGCCCAGGCCATCCGTGACCTGCACGAGTACATCCCCGGCCCGGACATGGGCACCGACGAGACCTGCATGGCCTGGGTGCAGGACGAGACCGGCCGCTCGGTCGGCCTGCCGCCGGTGCTGGGCGGCATCCCGCTGGACACGATCGGCGCCACCGGCTTCGGCGTCGCCGTGGCGATCGAAACCGCCGCGCCCACCATCGGGCTGTCGCTGCACGGGGCCCGCGTCGCGGTGCAGGGATACGGCGCGGTCGGCCAGCACGCCGCCCGCTTCCTGGCGGAAAAGGGCGCCATCCTGGTTGCGGCCGCGGACTCCTCCGCCACGGTGGTCGATCCACACGGCCTGGATGCGCCGGCCCTGAACCGCCACAAGCGGCAGGGCGGCGCGCTGGCGGATTACCGTGACGCGACGGTGCGCGACCGCGACGCGATTATCGACGTGCCCTGCGACATCTGGATCCCCGCCGCGCGCCCGGACGTGCTGCGCGCCGACAATGTCGGGCGGTTGCAGACGAAACTGGTGGCGCAGGGTGCCAACATCCCCGCCACGGCCGACGCCGAGGCCGCCCTGCACGCGCGCGGCGTGCTGGTACTGCCGGATTTTATCGCCAATGCCGGCGGCGTGATCTGCGCCGCAGTGGAATACCACGGCGGCACGCAAACCGACGCCTTCGCCGCCATCGCCGAGAAGATCGCCCGCAACACCGGCCAGGTGCTGCGGCAGTCCCAGGAAACCGGAAGCACCCCGCGCCAGGCCGCCATCGCCCTGGCCGGGCAGCGGGTGCGTGAGGCCGCATCATATCGTCGCTGGCGCTGATCTCAGGGAGTCCGACGCATCCCCGCCAGGCAAGTGCTGTTCCGCTCCACCGCCCGCGACCGAATCCTGCGCGGTAACCGAGGGCGATGAACGCACCGGCGTGCAGATCCTCCGCCGCGCGCTGGAGGTGCCGACGCGGCAGAACGCCGAGAACTCCGCGGTCGATTGCGGCGTGGTGGTGGCGCGCATGCCGGGCAGCGAGGGCAATCTCGGCTTCGATGCGGCCCGCAGGTCGGATGTCGATCTGGTGGAAGCCGGGATCATCGACCCGACCAGGATGGTGCGCGTGGCGCTGGAGAACGCGGTGTCGATCACCAGCGCGCTGCTGCTGACCGAGGCCACCATGACCGAGCTGCCGGAGCCGAAGAAGAAGGTCGCGGCGAAGCCGGAAATGGCGATGTGATGCCAACCGGCACGTTACCGGCGCCTACCCCGTCCGATCCGGCACCATGAAGGTGCGCTCATGCGTTGCCAGCGCACGGTTCATCACCGCGTAAGGAACCAGCGCTGTGACGCACAGGCTCGCCGCGAACAGCAGCGGCGCGCCCGGATCCCCGGTCAGGTCACGCAACCAGCCCGCCAGCCAGGGCCCGAGCGTCATCGCCATATAGGAACAGGCGCTGTACCAGCCGAATACCACCGCGCGTGACGACGCCGGCGTCGTCTGGCCGAGCTGTGCCGTCAGTGGCCCGGGTGCGGCCGAGAACGCCACGCCGAAGCCGATCAGGGCCAGCCCCGACGTACCCCCGCCCGCGATGATCAGCAGCAGGGCCGCGGTGGCCGCCAGCCCGCCCGCGACCGCCAGCCTGCGCCCCACCAGCCGGTCCGCCAGCAGGCCGCCCAGGGGAATGCACAGCGCCGGCGACCACATGGCGAGGCTCGTCGCGGCCGCCGCACCCGAAACGCTGGCGCCGCGCGCCACCAGGTAGCTTGGCAGAAACCCGATCAGGGTCGTGAGCACCCCATTGATCAGGCACCAGGTGACGATTGCGCCGACGGTGAAGCTGCGCGGCGGCCGAGGCGCTGCTGCGGCGGCACGGGCCTCGGCCGATGTCGGGGGCGGTGCGCGACGGATCAGCGGCAGCAGCAGAATGGCGACCAGTGCCGGCAGCCCGGCCAGGCCGATCGTGGCGCGCCAGCCGAAAGCCGCCGGAGTTGGTCCGAACAGCAGCAGCCCGACCGCCAGCCCTGCCGGCCATGCGGTGAGCGCGACCGCGGAGGCGGTGGACAACCATGGCCCGAGGTAGCGGTCCGCGGTCATCTTGACGGTCAGCATCAGCACCGACATGCCGCCCGCCCCGGCCAGCACCCGGCCGGCGATCAGCACCGGATAGGCATTCGTTGCACCGGCCAGGGCCGAGCCCAGCGCGATCAGCAACAGGCCGCCGAGCAGGACGGCCGAATTGCCGATACGGCGGGCCAGCATGCCGGCGGGCACGCTGACGATCAGGCCGGGAAAGGTGAAGGCCCCCAGCGCCAGGCCAAGCTGGGCGTGGCTGAGGCCGGTGCGGGAGAGCATGACCGGACCGGCAACAGCGACGGACTGGAACGCCATGCCCGGCGACAGGCGGATCACGAAAATCGTCAGCAGCGGAAATAGCGCGCCCATGATGGGGCCTGGTCCTCCTTCGCCGGTCCGACGACACCGGTCCGACGAACGTTGCCACCCTATCCCCGGGTGACGGCGTGGCGGCCGCGGATCGCCTCGGGCCCGGCGGACGGGTGTGCCTGAGCCTGCGTCGCAGGCAGGCTCACCCGCCGCGACGCAGCCGCAGCACGCCAACCCCGTCGGGCCCCGTTTCCAGCGACAGGACGGTATGCCCCTGTTCCGCCGCCGTGGCCGGCACATTGCGCAGCGGTTCGTCACCCTTCAACCGCACCTGCAGGATCTGGCC
Organism: uncultured Alphaproteobacteria bacterium; assembly: GCA_963721065.1. Taxonomy (GTDB): domain Bacteria; phylum Pseudomonadota; class Alphaproteobacteria; order Acetobacterales; family Acetobacteraceae; genus CAWBLP01. The sequence goes on along the minus strand of CAVRHO010000001.1, from coordinate 306,867 downwards.
CGGGGCCATGCGGTCCAGGGCGAGGCGGGTCCGGACGAATGTCATCGGACAGACATCGTCGGTGATGTCGATCTCCCTGTCGGCAGGTTCGGTCGTGCTCATGCTGATCCCGGAATTGATGACGATTCAGCTAGGTCCAGTTGCGAAACGGGCTTGCAACACATAGTGTGCGAATCGAACCGGCCTCGAAGGGATTTGCCATGTCGGATGAAGCGGCGCGTCACGACTTGCTTGACCTCACAACACAGATCGTCACGGCGCACGTTTCGCATAATCCCGTCGCAACGGACGCTTTGGCGGACATCATCCGGCAGGTGTACCGGACTCTCGCCACGCTCGGCAAGGAGGCGCCCGCCGAGACGCAGCCGGTGCCCGCCGTTCCGGTGCGCCGGTCGGTGTTCCAGGATTACATTGTCTGCCTGGAAGACGGCAAGAAACTCAAGATGTTGAAGAGGCATCTTAAGGCGGTGTACAACATGACGCCGCAGCAGTACCGGGAACGCTGGAACCTGCCGGCCAACTACCCGATGGTCGCGCCGGAATATGCCCAGCGCCGCGCCTCGCTGGCGCGCCAAATCGGCCTGGGCACCCGGCCGCGCCGTGCGCGCTGACCCCGGCCGCGCTGCCCCGCCGCCACAGCAGGCCGACAATCCACCCGCACCACGCCGGCGACTCCGCGACAACGCATAGACAGGCAGCCCCCGGATCGGCTACGCCGCTGGCCAGCACCGGCGCGGCGTGGCAGCCTATGGACCTGCCTCCACCCGGAGCAGACCCGGTCGTCACGCGTCCGGGGCCGGTCGAATGAACCGGCGGCTTGGTGTGGTCGCAAGGAATCGCATGGTATCGCGGATCGAGCGCCTGTGCGTCGAACGGGGCCTGAAAATGACCGGGCAGCGCCGGGTGATCGCGCGCGTCCTGTCCGAGGCCAGCGACCATCCGGACGTCGAGGAACTGTACCGGCGCGCCAGCGCCATCGACGCGCATATCTCGATCGCCACCGTGTACCGCACGGTCCGCCTGCTGGAGGAGATCGGCATCCTCGAGCGGCGGGACTTCGGCGGCGGACGTGCGCGCTATGAACCGACCGAGCAGGGCCACCACTTCCACCTGATCGACGTGGACACCGGCAAGGTCATCGAGTTCCAGGATCCGGAGTACGAGCGGCTGATGCAGACAATCGCAGGGCGACTGGGGTTTGACCTCGTGTCGTTGAGACTCGAGTTGTTCGGCCGACGCCGCCAGGCTGCGGGCGCGTCCCGTACCGGCGTCCGACGCGGCAGCACGCGGGTGAACGGCGAGCGAAACAACAGACAGGGCGCGGAAGGCGGGGTGCAGCGGTGACCGCCGAGCGTCCGGTGGGGCGGTCCGCCGCACCGGCGGCATTGCCGTTCCCGGAATTGCGGGGCGGCAACCTGGGTGTCCGCCTGGCCATGAGCCCCGCCGAGATCGATGCGGTGCAGGCGCTGCGGTACCGCGTGTTCTACGGCGAAATGGGCGCCACCCCGGACGGCGAGACCGCCCGCGCCGAGCGGGACCGGGATGCGTTCGACAGCATCGCCGACCATCTGCTGGTGGTTGATCACGCCATCGGCCCCGGCCCGGAAGGCGTGATCGGCACCTACCGCCTGATCCAGCGCGACGCAGCCGCCCGGATCGGCCGGTTCTATTCCGCGGACGAATACGACATCCGCCCGATCATCGGCTTCCCCGGCCGTGTGCTGGAGCTCGGCCGCTCCTGCGTCGATACCGGCTACCGCAACCGGTCTGCCATGCAACTGCTGTGGCGCGGCATCGCGGCCTACGTGTTTCACTACCAGATCGACCTGATGTTCGGCTGCGCCAGCCTGCCGGGCACCGACCCGGACGCGCTGGCGATGGAACTGACGTATCTGTACGAGAACCATCTCGCCCCGCCGGCCGTACGCCCGCGCGCCCTGCCCCACCGCTATGTGGAAATGCGGCGGCTGCGGTCCGAGGTGCTGGATCCGCGCCGCGTGATGGCCCAACTGCCGCCGTTGATCAAAGGATACCTGCGGCTGGGCGGCTTTATTGGTGACGGTGCTGTTATCGACAGTCAGTTCAACACCACCGACGTTGCGGTGGTGGTCAAGACCGATCTGGTGACGGACAAGTACTACCGGCATTACGAGCGGCAGTTGCGCGATGCGCTCGACTGAGCATGGATGACGCCGGCGCCGGGCCTTCCGCCCCCGCCGCGCCGGTGCTGAAGCGCTCCCGCCTTGCAGGATGGGGCAGCCGCCTGGGTGCCCTGCGGGGGGTGCGGGCCGACCTGGTTGCGCTGGCGTTCGGCGCCCTGGCCGCGCTCGCCTTCCCGCCGATGTATGCGCTGCCGCTGCTGCTGGTCGCCTTCCCGGTGCTGCTGACGCTGATCGATGCCAGCCCGCGCCCCGCCGTGGCGGCCCGGCGCGGCTGGTGGTTCGGATTCGGCATGCACCTGGTCGGGCTGTACTGGATCACCGAGGCGATCCTGGTGGAGGCCGCCCGCTACTGGTGGCTGGTGCCGTTCGCGGTGCCGGGGCTGGCCGCGGTGCTCGCCGCCTTCATTGCCGCCGCCGCCTGGGTGGCGCGCTATGCCCATCGCGGCTGGCCGCGCGTGCTGGCGCTGGCCGGTGCCTGGACGCTGGCGGACCTGGCGCGGCAGTTCGTCGCCACCGGCTTTCCCTGGAACCCGCTGGGCAGCGACTGGGAATTCCCCGGCCATCTCGGCGACGTGTTCATCCAGCCGGCCTCGCTGGTCAGCGTGCACGGGCTGACGCTGGCGACCGTGCTGCTGGCCTGCCTGCCGATGCTGGGCTGGCGCTGGCGGGCGGCCGGCGGCGCGCTGCTGGCCGCCTGGCTGGGGTTCGGCCTGGTGCGGATGCACGCGCCGCTGCCGGCCGGCCCCGGGGTGAAGGTGGTGATGGTGCAGGGCAACGTGGCGGAAGGCCAGAAATGGGACCGCACCCTGGCCATGAACATCTTCAGCCGCTACCTGCGGCTGACCCGGGAGGGTGTCGCCCGCGCCGGTGGCGGGCCGATGGCGGTGGTCTGGCCGGAAACCGCCAGCCCGTTCCTGCTGCAGCGCACCCCCGCCGCGCGCCAGGCGATCAGTGCTGCGGCGGGGGACCACCCGGCCCTGGTGGGCTCGGTGCGGTTCGGCCGCGACCGCCGGCCGCGCAACAGCCTGTTCGCCCTGACCGGTGACGGCGACATCGCCGGCATCTATGACAAATGGCACCTGGTGCCGTTCGGCGAATACCAGCCGGACTGGCTGCCGCTGGGCATCCAGGTCGTGCCCGGCGGCGGTTTCGCCCGCGGCCCCGGTCCGCGCACGCTGCACGTTCCGGGTCTGCCGCCGGTCGGGGCGCTGATCTGCTACGAAGCGATTTTTCCGGGCCAGGTGGTTGCCTCGGCGGACCGGCCGGCCTGGATGGTCAACATCACCAACGACGCCTGGTTCGGCAACTCGACCGGCCCGCGCCAGCACCTGGCGGCCGCGCGGATGCGCGCCGTGGAACAGGGCCTGCCATTGCTGCGTGCGGCCAACACCGGCATTTCCGCCGCGTTCGACGCCCGTGGACACGAACTCGCCCGGCTGGGCATGAACCGCACCGGGGTGCTGATCGTTTCGCTGCCCGCCGCGCTGCCCGCGACGCCTTTCTCCCGTTTCGGCCTGCTGATCCCCGGAACTCTCGCTGCGATTTCTGCCGCGGTCGGTCTTCTGTCGTCACGACTGAGGCGGGGCCGGACACGGCCGGCCGGGTAGGGAGAAAAAAAGAGACACATATACTTTTGTATGTCATTTTGACTGAAATGGCTTTGCCGTTGACTATTGGAGGTTGTGAGGTTAAGAGACCCTTAACGCAAAAACGCGGCTGCTTGCCAGTTGGCAGGCCGATCGGCCTGAGGAGTTGGGCATGCTGGATGAGTTACAGGGGGAGCCTCGTATGGCTCGCGCGGAAGTCAGCGGAAGCGAACGTGAGGGGCGGCCCAGCCCGATCGACGTTCATGTCGGGTCGCGCATTCGGTTGCGCCGCACCCTTCTGGGCATGTCGCAGGAGCGGCTGGGTGAGGCGCTGGGCCTGACGTTTCAGCAGGTGCAGAAATACGAACGCGGCGTGAACCGGGTCGGCGCGTCCCGGCTGTTCGACCTGTCGCGCGTGCTGGACGTGCCGATCAGCTTCTTTTTCGATGACATGCCGGAAAGCGTCACCAGCGCCTTCGGCATGCATTCCACCCGCCGGCCGCCCGGGCTGACCGAACCGCAGGAAAGCGTCACCGACGACACGATGAACCGGCGAGAGACGCTGGAATTGGTGCGCGCCTACTACCGGATCAGTGACCCGTCGTTGCGCAAGCGTGTATTCGACCTGATCAAGTCCATGGGGCCGTCCGAGGGCTGAAGTCCGCCCCCCCGCAGCAGGCCCGGACGATGCCGTGGTGTGGCCGGGTGCGGGCTGATGCGTCTTATATCGGTGCGTTCGTCGCTGCGATCGTGCGCCGCTTGCTACCGTCTCGCGTCGCGACCGGCGTAGAGGGCTGAGTCGTGACCCGCGTAGAGGGCTAAGTTGTGACCGGCGTAGGCTGCCTTGTCATGACCGGCGTAGGGGACCGTCATCCGATCCCGCTGCGCCCATCGCCCGGGTAACCGCTGGCCGACCGTACCACGTCGTGGTGGGCGAAGGCCCGCCACCCACGGCTTCGTCGTGCGGCACGCAGCGCTCCGCATATTGTCCCGGTGATTCCGTTGCACCCCGGTGCCTTCGCATGGCGAAGTCGTGGGTGGCGGGCCTTCGCCGACCATGACGCTGGACGGACGCGCCGGTCAAAGGCAAGGCGGCACGGTCCTGTCAGTCCAGCGCAATGCGGCACGGTCCTGTCAGTCAGACCCAACCCGGCACAATCCTGTCAGTCAAACGCAATGCCGCGTGGCAGCGGCGCCTGACATCATCCGACCGGCGCGGAACGCCTTGCCGGATCCGGCGCAGCGCTCGACGGAATCGATCCGGGCAGACACGCGGACACGGCATCCATCAGTTCGGCGTACGGAACGGGCTTGCGCAACAGCCGGAACTCGGTCCCGTTCACCTCGACCACATCGTTGTAGCCGGAGATCAGCAGGATCGGCATATCGGGGAACTGCGCGCGCGCGGTTCGTCCAAGCTCCAGCCCGTTCATGCCGTCCGGCATCACGACGTCGCTCAGCAGCAGGTCGAACGCCTCCCGCTCCAGCAGCGCCAGCCCGTCGCGTGCCCGGCTGGCGAGCACCACGTCGAATCCCATCGCGTGCAGCATCTGCACGGTCACCTGAGCGACTTCGCCGTTGTCCTCCACCAGCAGCACACGCCGCCCGTTCGGGCGCGCCAGGTGGCCGCTCGCCCGCATGTCCGAGTCACCGGCGAGCGCCTTCGTACTGCGCGGCAGATACAGCGTGACCGTGGTGCCTGTCCCGGGCGTACTGGCGATCCGCACGGCACCGCCGGACTGCTGCGCGAAGCCATACACCTGACTCAAGCCGAGCCCGGTTCCCGACCCCGGCTCCTTCGTGGTGAAGAATGGATCGAACACCTTGCCCATCAGATCGGCCGGGATGCCGACACCGCTGTCGCGCAGCGCGATCGCCACGTGTTCGCCGGGCGGCGCGTCCCGCCTCTCCGCGCCTGCATTGCCGACCATGATCTCGAACCGGCCACCGTCCGGCATCGCATCACGCGCATTCACCGCGAGGTTCAGCAAGGCGACCTCCAGCTCGTTCGGGTCGGCCTCGATCAGCCACACGTCGCCATCGATGCTGGTCTCCAGCGTGATGTCGCCGCGCAGCGACGTGCGCAGCATGCCGGCGATGCGCGGCAGTTCGACACGCAGGTCCAGCACCTGCGGATCGGCCGGCTGGCGGCGGGAGAACGACAGCAACTGGCGGGTCAGCGCCACGCCGCGCTCACCCGCCCGCAGGATGTTGTCAACCAGCGTCTCGGCATTGCCCGGCCGGCGCTTGGCCAGTTCCGCACTGCCCATGACCACCGCAAGCAGATTGTTGAAGTCATGCGCGACGCCACCGGTCAGTTGGCCGATCGCCTCCATCTTCTGCGCCTGGCGCAACTGCGCCTCCAGTTGCTCACGCTCGGTCAGGTCGCGGGCGGTGGTGATGACATAGCGCGCACCATGCTCGTCCTGCCCGGGCACCAGCACGAACACCACGTCGATGGTCGTCGTGCGTCCCGCCATGGTGCGGCGTGCCGGATAGCGTTGTGTCTGCCCGGTGCGCACGCAATCGCGCAGCTTCTGCATGGGAATGCGGGCGGCCTCGGCACCCAGGACTTCCTCGGCGGTTCGCCCGATCACCTCTGCGCGGGTCAGGCCGTAACCGAGTTCGCATGCCGGATTGAGATCGGCATATTCGATGCGTCCGTCCGGCAGCACGCGCTGCAGGGTCAGCCAGTCCGGCGAATTGTCGAAGAACGCCTGCATCTGGGCTCGGCTGGACGCCAGTTGCCGCGCACGCCGTTCGACCTCCTGCTCCAACCGCTCGGTCAGCGCGCGCAGTTGCTGCTCGCTGGCCTCCAGCGCCTCACGGATCTGTCTGCGCTCGTCGATATTCTCGATGATGCCGAGTGTGTACAGCACGTTTCCGGCGGCGTCGCGGATCGGGCCGACATTCACGCTGACCCAGAACGGCGCGCCGGATTTGTGGACAAAACGTTCTTCCAGTTGGACGAGCGTTTGCGTTCCGTCGAGCAGCGCCTGGCCCTGGGCGTAGCATTCTTCCCGATGATCGGGATGCACGAGGTCCAGCAGGTTGCGGCCGACCAGGTCCCCGGGGGCATAGCCCATCATGCGACACAGGGCGGGATTCACTTCCCGCAGGCGGAAGTCGCGGCCGAGCGTCGCCTTGCCGAGGGGGCTTTGCTCGAAGACGCGGCGGAAGCGGTCCTGGCTTTCGCGCAACGCTGCTTCCGACATGCGTTGTTCGGTGACATCGACATCCACGCCGCTGTAGCGCACCGGGTTGCCGTTGGCGTCACGGATCAGTCGTCCGCGTCCGAACACCCAGCGCACTTCACCATCCGGACGACGGATGCGGTATTCCATTTCGTTGGCATCGCCGCCGGGGAGCATGCGCTGATAGCTTTGCCACATCGGCACCTGGTCCTCCGGCAGCCGCATTTGCCGGATTTGCGCCATCGGCACCGGCTCCGTCGTCGGCTCCAGGCCCATGATCCGAAAGTATTGCGGCGTGCCGCGCACGGTGTCGGTGGCCGTGTCGATCTCCCAGACGCCGACCCCGGCGCAGGTCTCCGCCAGGGTCAGCAGCTCGTCACGCTCGCGCAGCCGCTTTTCCATGCACCGCCGCTCGGAGATGTCGCGGACATGCACCCCCAGGCCCCACGGCATGGGACTGAGACCGACCTCGATCGGCACGCCCAGTACCCGTGGACATTGCCTCGAGCCGCTGCGGCTGGCCGGTCTGCAGCGCCTGGCGGATGGCGCGATGCGCTTCGGAACCGGGCAGCGACGGCAGCACCTCGTCCAGGTGCCGGCCGATCACCTCGGCCTGCCGAAGCCCCCACAGGCGTTCCCCGGCGCGGTTGAGGTACAGCACCCGCCATTGCGCATCGATCGCGTAGAATGGATCCGGCAATTCGTCGAGCACGGCCCGACAGTCGATTGCTGCCACATCTCCCCGTGCTTCGGCCGGTTGCCGTGCTTCGGCCGGTTGCCGTGCCCCGGCCGATTGTTGCCGATCCCCCGAGCTCGCCAGTGTCTCCATGGCAAGCTTGCTACAAGATGACGGGGCGGTCAGGGAGTTGACGGACCCGCCGCTCGCACGGTGTTGAACGGCAGACCGGTTTTATGTGGGCAGCGGGAATTGTTGCAGGTAAGGCATGTAATCGTCTTCCACGTCGATCTGCAGCGTCGCCAGCACCCGCACGACCGCGTTGTAGAAGCCGATGGTCAGCGTCAGGTCCACCACCTGCTCGTTGCCCAGCGCCGCCTGAAGCGCTGCGAAGGTGGCATCGCTCATCGCGCCGGCCTGGGTCATTTCGCGGGCGCCGCGCAGCACGGTCCGCGTGCGTTCGTCCAAGCTGGTGGGGCGGCCGGCGGTATCGTCGATCAGCGCGCGGATGTCGTCGTCGGTGACGCCGAAATCGTGGCCGAGCTTGACGTGGTGCGACCACTCGTAGGGGGACCGGGCCAGCCAGCCGACCTGCAGGATGGCCAGCTCGCGCAGGCGCGGATCCAGCTTGCTGCCGTAGCGGATGAAGTTGCCCAGGCCGCCGAAGGCCCGTGCGCCCTTGGGCGAATTCACCAGTGCCTTGAACAGGGCGATCGGGCGTTTCAGCAGGTCCTGATCCTCGGCGGCGAGGTCGTTGACGTCCAGATACGGCACTCTGGCCATTGCGGCGTGTCCTTCAACAGAGGCTGACGAAGGCGGCATTGTGGATTTCGGCCCAGCGGGGGTCCAGTGGGGGGCCAGGGGCGGGTCCGGCGGCGGGACGGTGGGCGCATCGAATTGGCGGTTGCCGACTTACCGGCAAATGTGGATTGGATGCCGCCGCGGCGATCGTCGGTTCCGGCGGTCCGCCGATTCGCCGAACAGCAACAGGAATGCCGCATGCTTCGCCAACTGATCTGCGCCGTCGCCGCCGTGTCGCTGCTGGCGGCCTGTTCCTCCGATGAAGGCGCCAGCATGAGCGCGGGGGCCGGCGGAACGCAGCCCGGCATGGCAAGCGGCGCGGAGGCGGGCGCGGGCGTGGGTGCCGGGGCTGGTGGCATGGCCGCCGGACAGGCCGCGCCCGGCACCCAGGAGGACCTGGTCCAGTCGGTCGGCGATCGCATCTTCTTCCAGACCGACAGCAGCGCGCTGACCGACCAGGCGCGCGCCACGCTGGACCGGCAGGCCGCCTGGCTGCAGCGCTATCCGCGGGTGAACGTTCTGGTCGCCGGCAATTGCGACGAGCGCGGCACCGAGGAATACAATCTCGCCCTGGGGCAGCGCCGCGCCAACGCGGACCGTGACTTCCTGGTGGCACACGGTATCGCCGCCGGGCGCATCCAGACGATCAGCTACGGCAAGGACCGGCCGACCGACCCCGCCTCCACGCCGGCGGCCTGGGCGAAGAACCGCAACGCGATCACCTACGCGCGCTGACGTTCGGCGGGTGCGACAGGCGACGGCGACGAAAGCGCCGTACGCCTGCGTACCCTGCGGCCGAGCGGGCAGATGACCCGCCACCGCCGGTTGATTCGAGTGCCCCGCCAGGGTGACTATGGCCGCAACCGCCCGCCCGCGAACCCGGCATGTGGCGGACACGGGGGCCGAAACCATGGCAAAGCCGGAGTACGATCCGCGCCGCACGGCGCTGCTGGACAGCAGCCTGTTCCAGGTCATGCGGCCTGACGAACTCGATGAAATCCTCTCCCATGCGACGGAACGGCGTTTCCACCGCGGCCAGACGATCTTCCAGAAGGGGGACAGCGGATCGTCGATGATGGCGGTGCTGCGCGGCCGCGTGCGGATCAGCGTGGTCTCCTCCGAGGGCAAGGAGGTCACGCTCAACGTCATCGCGCCGGGGGAGGTGTTCGGAGAGATCGCGTTGCTGGACGGCCGTCCGCGCAGCGCCGATGCGACCGCAACCGAGGACACCGCGCTGCTGATCGTCGAGCGCCGGTACTTCATGCCCTTCGTCGCCCGCAATCCGGACCTGGCGGAGCGCCTGCTGGCCGTGCTCTGCGACCGGCTGCGCCAGACCAGCATGACACTGGAGGAGATCGCACTGTTCGAGCTGCCCGTGCGGCTGGCCCGCGTGCTGCTGAAGCTGGCGGCGGATCACGGCCGGCCGGCGCCGCAGGGCACGCGGATCGCGTTCAAGCTGTCGCAGCGCGACCTGAGCAACCTGATCGCGGCGTCCCGCGAGAGCGTCAACAAGCAGCTTGCGGCCTGGCGGGAGAACGGCATTCTCAGCCTGGACGACGGCTATATCGTGCTGCACCGGCAAAACCGGCTGCAGGCGCTGACGGACCTCCGATAGCGCCGCCAGGCCGCGGCACGAGGCCCGCCGTCACGCCGCCGCGAACTGACGCTCTGCCATCCAGTGCAGCAGGTCGGCCTCGCGCATGGCCCGGGCGTACCACCAGCCCTGTCCGACATCGCAGCCGGCCTCGCGCAACAGCCGTTCGACCGACTTGGTTTCAATGCCCTCGGCCACCACCTGCAGGCCGAGTTCGCGCGCCATGGACAGGATGCCGCGCACGATCTTGGTCGCCTGGGGATCGGTGTCGCAGTGTGTGACGAAGGACCGGTCCATCTTCAGTTCGCCGTATGGCAGGCGATGCAGAGTCGCCAGCGAGGACTGGCCGGTGCCGAAATCGTCGATCGACAGCCCAACCCCCTTGCGTTGCAGCCGCCGCAACACGTCGCCGGCGACCAGCGGATGGCCGATGCCGGTGCTTTCGGTAATCTCGGCCACCAGCGCGCCGGGGCCGAGCCCGGTATCGCGCAACAGGCGTTCGATCGACTCGGGCAGGCCGGGATCGGCCAGCACCAGGGGCGAGATGTTCACGGCCACGGTGCAGTCGGGATGCACGCCGCGCCAGCGCCGGCAGGCTTCCATGGCCTGGCGCAGGATGCTGAAGGTCAGCGGCACGATCAGGCCGCTGCGTTCCGCCAGCGGGATGAACAGGTCCGGGGGAATCTCCCCCTTGGCATGCGGCCAGCGGGCGAGCGCCTCGGCACCCGTCACCCGCCCATCGGCCAGCCTGACCTGCGGCTGGTAGGCCGCGACGATCTGGTGCTTCCGGAGCGCCGCCTCCAGATCGTCGGTGGTGACGCGGCGACGCAGGACCTGCGCGGGCGACAGCGGTGCCGCGGCGGTGTTGTCCAGCACCGTCAGCAGCGCGGCCGGCACCACGGGTTTCGACAGCGTGCCGGCGACGCGCAGCCCCAGCGCGGAGGCCAGCCAGAAGCTCGCCGTGCGCAACCGGTCGTCCAGATGGGACACCAGGACGATGGCCGCCTGCATGGCAATGCGTCGCAGCGCCTGCAGCAGAAAGAGCCCGTCGGCTTCCGCCAGCGCCAGATCCAGCACCACGGCGTCGTAGCAGCGGGCGGCGAGCCGTGCCGCCGCTGCCTCCAGCGTCGGGGCGACGTCGGTGACGTAGCCGAGGCCGGACGCCGCGCGCCGCACCGCCAGGCAATGTGCGTGCTCGTTGTCCACAACCAGCAAACGCCGCATCGAGGACGCTCGCGCCTTCACCAGGGTCCTCCCGCTCCAGCCATCGGCCAGCATGGCAGCAAGTGGTGAAGAACCGGTGAAGGCGCGGTCCCTGTTCCGCTGCGGGAAAACCACCGGCCAACGGGCATCAATGCGGCGCGAAAGACCGCCCACGGCTTCCCGCGCCCCGGATTTGCCGTTAAAGCCCCCGCCCCATGCGCCATTTCCTGGACTTCGAAAAGCCGATCGCCGAGCTGGAAGGCAAGATTGAGGAACTCCGACGCATGTCGGAGCCCGAAGGGATCAATATTGCCGATGAGGTCACGCGGCTGTCCGCCGTGGCCGACCGCCAGTTGCGCGCGACCTACGCCAAGCTGACCCCCTGGCAGAAGACCCTGGTCGCCCGCCACCCGGACCGCCCCAAGGCGAGCCATTGCATCGCCGGGCTGATCACCGAGTTCACCCCGCTGGCCGGCGACCGCGCCTTCGCCGACGACGCCGCGGTGCTGGGCGGGCTGGGCCGGTTCCGCGGCCGTTCCGTGATGGTGCTGGGCACCGAAAAGGGCTCCGACACCGACTCCCGCGTGAAGCACAATTTCGGCATGGCGCGGCCCGAGGGCTATCGCAAGGCGCGCCGCCTGATCGAGCTGGCCGGCCGGTTCGGCCTGCCGGTGCTGAGCTTCGTGGATACCTCCGGCGCCTTCCCCGGCATCGATGCGGAGCAGCGCGGCCAGGCCGAGGCCATCGCCCGCTCGATCGAGGCCTGCCTGGAGGCGCCGGTGCCGCTGGTCTCAACCATTATCGGCGAGGGCGGCTCGGGCGGCGCCATCGCCCTGGCGGCGGGCGACCAGGTGCTGATGCTGGAGCACGCGATCTATTCGGTGATCTCGCCGGAGGGCTGCGCCTCCATCCTGTGGCGCGACGCCGCCCAGGCGTCGGCGGCGGCCGAGGCGTTGCGCCTGACGGCCGAGGACCTGTTCCGCCTGAACCTGGTGGACACGGTCATCCCCGAGCCGCTGGGCGGCGCCCAGCGTGATCCGTCGGCGACCATCGAGGCCGTTGGCGAGGCAGTGGCGCAGGCGCTGGCACCGCTGGTGGCGCTGGATGCGCCGACGCTGAAGGCTCGGCGGCGGGAGAAGTTCCTGGAGATGGGGCGCGAGGCGCTGGGGTGACCCGCGCCTGAACCGCGCCGGGGCAGCGGCTGGCCGTTGGCCGCCACTCACCATCGTGGTCGCGGGGGGCGGCGGAGGGGGCCAGTCATCCAATCCCGCTTCGATCACGCCCCGGACGTAGCCGCTGGCCGTCGGTACCACGTCGTGGTGGGCGAAGGCCCGCCACCCGCGGCTTCGTCGTGCCGAAGGCACCCGGTCCGGACACCACTCCCGGTGCAGCGTTCGAAGCGATGCATTCCGCACGACGACGTCGTCCGTGGCGGGCGCAGGCCCGATGGGCGCCAGCACGAGCACGCCGACACCGACCCTTCCTGCACAGGGGCTGGGCCTGACCCGGCCATCTACCCCGAAACGATCGGGCCGGCAGGCATGGGCACACGCCTGGACGGGGGCAGATGGCCGGGTCAAGCCCGGCCGTGACTTGGGGGAGCGGTGCCTGTCCGCACTGCCTTCACGCTTATGGGGACTTCGCCCGCCACGACGCGGTGTGGTCGGCCAGTGCTCATCCCTGGTCGCAGCCCCTCAGGCGGTGACCGCCGGCCCCAGGATCCGGCTGATCGCCGCGGCGAAGGTGTCCGGCTGACTGTCCTGCGCGATCCGCGCCAGCGCCGCATCGCGCAGCCGCTGCCACAGGCCGGCGTCGCGGTACAGCGCGACGATCCGCGCGGCGAACTGCGCGGGATCGGTGGCGTCCGCCGTCAACAGGTCCTGCCCGTCCTGCCAGCCCAACTGCCGCGACAGCAGCGAGGTCGCCACCACCGGCAGGCCGAAACAGGCGGCCTCGTGCACCTTGTAGGGCATCCCGGCGGCGAACCGGGTGGGCGCCACGAACAGCCGGTGCGAGTCATACAGTGGCCGCAGGTCTGCCACCGCACCCCGCAGCGTTACCCGTGGATGGGGGCGGAAGCGGTCCAGTGACACCCCAGGGGCGACATGACCGACCACGGTCAGGCGGGTTTCCCACCGCAGGTCCCGCTCCACCAGGGGCAGCACGTGATCGACGAACCAGCACAGGCTGTCGTAGTTCGGGCTGTCGGTCGCGTGGATCGCGCCGACGAACAGCATGCCGGCGCGCCGCTCGAACGGGCGCGGCGTGGGTTGCGGCGTGCCCATGTGGCCGATCACCGAGACATTGCCGAAGCCGCAGCGGCGCAGTGCCGCCGCTTCGGTTTCGTTCACCGCGATGATGTGCGCGCATTGCGTGGCGTTGGCGAACTCCTCGCGGATGGCGCGGTCCATGTCGGCCACCGGCTCGCCCTCGAGCGCCGCATGCCCCGCCTGGCGCAACGCGGCGATCGCCTCGGAGTCCAGGATCACCGGCGGAGGGTCCGGGACATCCAGCAGGGTCGGCGTCAGCAGCGGCAGGACGCGATCCAGGTTGTGGGCGCGCGCCACCCAGACGGCGTCGAAATAGCCCTGCCGCCGGCGCAGCAGATCGGCCAGGCTGTCCAGGCTGCGGTCGTGCATCACCTCCACGGTGTCCGGCAGGTCCGCATAGATGCCGGCCAGGTCGAATCGGCCGTCGTTCACCGGGACCACGGTGACGCGGTAGCCCGCGGCGGCCATCGCCCGCACCACGTCGTTGGAGCGCACGAAGCCGGAGCCGATGCGGCGCAGCGGCACGGTGTCCTCGATGAACAGCACCCGCCGTCCGGGATCGCTGGAGCGGGCGAACAACTGGGCGCGCGGGTCGGCGACGGGGCGGGCCTCCAGCCAGGCGGCGTGTTTGACGCGGAACGCCTCCTGTTCGCGCTGCCGGGTCTCCGGCGGCAGGGGCGGCGCGGCCGGGGCGAAGACGGTCAGCGCCGGATCGTATTCGACCCGGTATCCCGCGGCCGTGACGCGACGGCACAGATCGGCATCCGCCCAGGGGCCCGGACCGAAGGTGTCGTCGAAGCCTTCCAGATCCTGCAGCAGCGGGGCGCGCAGCAGCAGGCAGGCCGAGCCGCAGAAGTCCACGCCGCGGCGGAACGTCGCTTCCGGACACAGCGGATCGGCATCGCGCAGATAGGCCTGCGTGCTGCCGTCCTGCCAGACGATGCCGCCGGCCTCGGCCAGCGGTCCGTGCGGCTGGATCAGCCGTGCGCCGATGGCGCCGACATCCGGCGCTTCCGCCAGGCGCCGCAGCGCCGCGGCCAGCGCGCCTGGCGCCAGGTCGGCGTCGGCATGCAGCAGCAGCACGGCACCGGCGGTGACCGCATACAGGCCGGCATTGCGGCCGGCGACCAGGGTGACGTCCATATCCAGCGGCAACAGGCGGGCGCCGTGCACGTAGCGGCCGATGTGGCGGGTCTCGTCGGTCGATCCGCCATCGACCAGGATCAGTTCGACGTCGCCGGCGAAACCGGCCCGAAGCGCGCTCAGTGTGTGCAGCGTTTGCGCGAAGGCATCCTTCAGCACCATCACCACGCTGACGGCCGGCTTTTCCGTGCAGGTGAAATCCAGCGGATTGCGGCCCAGCAGCGGCAGCAGCGCCTGCGCCCGGCGGTGCTGCAGGGTGCGGGCGTGGCCGGCGGTGACGATTTCCTCCGGCGGCGGAGCGGCGCGCAGGCCCCTGCGGCGGCCGATGCGCAGCCAGTGCCAGAACGCGTCCGGGGCTTTCCGTTGGTCCAGGTCGGCGCGCACCGTGTCCTGCGCGGCGTAGTAGCGCAGATCGATCGACGGGCTGGGCGACCGCTGCTCCCGGATGCCGTGCTGGAGGAAATGCGCGTAGCCGTTGCGCATCCTGCCCTGCTGCACCGCTTCGGCCAGGTCGGGATTGCGCGCGAGGTAGTGGGCCTCGGAAAAGTCCGGCAGCGGGTCGTATTCGGTCGGACGCGTATTGCACTGGTAATGATGCAGGGCGCACAGCCATTCACCGGCGGCAATGGCCTCCGCAACCTCCGGGTAGCGCCCGAGATACCAGGCCGGATCGAAATAAGCCGAGCTGCGGGGTTCCGGGACGGGCGCGCGGATGCGGCGGAGGTAGTGCAGGAACGGCCCCACCGCGCGGGCCTGTTCGGCGCCCTCGGGTTCGAGTTCGGCGCAATAGAGCGCCGCGTCGAAGAACCGGTGGCCGATGCGGTGCTCGTGGTTGCCGTGCCGCAGGAAGTGGTCGTAGCCGTTCGCCAGGTCGGCCTGCTCCAGCGTCGCGTCGGAGATGTCCTGGTAGCGGCGGCGGTAATGGGCCTCGTCGAACAGCCAGTGCGGCGAGCGGGTGCGGAAGCCGCCGCGGCAATAGGCATCGAAGGCCGAGGCAGCGTCCCCGGCGCGGATCGCCTGCCCCACGCCGGGATAGGCGTGGCGGTGCCAGGCCTCGTCGAAGAGGATTGTCGGCGAATGGCCGAGGTGCTGGCCGTTGTCGAGATACCAGGCCAGGACGGCGGCTGGCGCGCGGTCGGTGAGCTGGGCTTCGACCTCGGGATAGGTCGCAAGGTACCAGTCGGGATCGAACACCGCCCAGGCGATAGCCGTCTCGCCAGCAAGCCGCAGGCGCTCGCGCGCGGGAAGGTCGGCTATCGCCATGGGTGGGTGTTGTCTTTCAACTGTCCCGGATTCACGGGTGTGTCAGCGGACAGGGTCTTGCGGCTTGGCGTACGGGATCGTGGCGGGCGCTGGATGCAAGGGCGCGGTGGCGGCCGCCGGATGCAGGGGCGGGAAAGCTGGACGCAGGGACGCGAGACGCAGGGACGCGAAAAAAGTGTGGACAAACGCCGCCCTCCCGTCATGGCCAAGCCTGACCCGGCCATCTGCCCCCGACAAGGCATGTTCCGCTGCATCCCGACCCGATCGTTCCGGGGTAGATGGCCGGGTCAGGCCCGGCCATGACATGAAGGACGGGTGCCGGCGGGCGAATCGCACCCGGGGCTGCGTCCCGGATGACGCAGCCGTGGACGGCGGGCCGGAGCCTGCCCCTGGGCACGCCAGCAACGCGACCCGACGGCACGCCGCGACGCCGGACGGTCAGCCACCGCCCCTCGTCCAATGCAGGACTCTGGACGGCGGCCGGGGTGTCAGTGGCGCTCACTGGTCACGGTCACACGCGCCGCTTGCTGTGCACGATGCCGTCGCGCTGGAGGGCGGCGATCTCCTCCTCCGTGTAGCCGTGCTGCGTCAGCACCTCGGCTACGTCCTGGCCGAATTTCGGCGGCGGGCGACGGGTGCCGCCGGGGGTGCGGGAGAATTTGATCGGCGTGCCGATGCCGCGGTACCAGTCCAGCTCGGTGACCATTTCGCGGTGCGCGGTATGCGGCGCGGCGGTGGATTCATCCGTGTACAGCACCGGGCCGGCGGGGACGCCGTTGCGGATCAGGCGCAGCGCCAGCTCGTGGCCGTCCTGGTCGGCGAAGGCCCTGGCCAGTTCGGCGCCCAAAGCGTGGCGATTGACGTTGCGCTCACCATTGTTGGCGAAGCGCGGGTCGGCGGCCAGGTCCGGGCGGTCGATCAGTTGGCACAGCTTGCGGAACTGGCCGTTGTTGCCGCTGGCGATGAAGATCTCGCAGGTGCGGGTCGGGTATTTGTCGTACGGCACCAGGTTGGGGTGCGGGTTGCCGGTGCCGGTCGGACGCTTGCCGTTCAGGAAGAAGTTGGCCGCCTGCGGGTGCAGCAGCGACATGCCGCAGTCGTACAGCGTCATGTCCAGGTACTGGCCCTGGCCCGAGCGGGTCCGCTCATGCAGCGCCATCAGGATGCCGATGGCGGAATAGAGGCCGGTGCCCATGTCCACCATGGCGGTGCCCAGGCGCATCGGGCCGGTGGTGGAATCGCCGTTGGTGCTCATCAGGCCGGTCATCGCCTGCAGGATGGCGTCGTAGCCCGGCAGGCCGCCCAGCGGGCCGTCGCCGCCGAAGCCGGAGATGCGGCAGTGGATCAGGCCGGGGAACTTCTGCGACAGCGTGTCGTAGCCGATGCCCCACTTTTCCATCGAGCCGGGCTTGAAGTTCTCGATCAGCACGTCGGCGTCCTGCAGCAGGCGCAGCAGCACCGCCTGGCCGTCCGGCTTGCTGATGTCCAGCGCGATGGCGCGCTTGTTGCGGTTGACGCCGATGAAATAGCTGGCGTCCCCCTCGTGGAAGGGCGGGCCCCAGTCGCGCACCTCGTCGCCCTGCGGCGGCTCGATCTTGATCACGTCGGCGCCGTGGTCCGACAGGATCATGGTGCAGTAGGGGCCGCCGAGCACGCGGGTGAGGTCAACGACCTTGATGCCGGCGAGTGCACCGGCGGAGCGGGCCAGGCCCTTTCCCTGGGCCTGCGGGGGGGTGGTTGCGTCCATGAAGGTGGATTTAGCATTCCCGGGCCCGCGGGGGGAGAGGCCTTGCGGCGATCGGGGCGGCACGGTGGCCGACACGTGTGCCACGCTCGGGGCGTGTGAGCATCGCCTGCGTTCCAGGCTGGCGGCGACGGGCAGCGCGGTGGCCGGCGTGGTGCGGACAGAGGCGCCATGATGACCGTCAGCGGCGCCCCCCGGGCATCGTTC
Source organism: uncultured Alphaproteobacteria bacterium (assembly GCA_963721065.1). Taxonomy (GTDB): domain Bacteria; phylum Pseudomonadota; class Alphaproteobacteria; order Acetobacterales; family Acetobacteraceae; genus CAWBLP01. The sequence goes on along the minus strand of CAVRHO010000001.1, from coordinate 289,024 downwards.
CGTGCGCGGATTGCGCCGCGGCCACGGACGCACGGGCAGCGCCACCGGTCCGCCATGCCGAACGGATCGAAACGTGATGGCGTTTCGGAACGCTCTTTACGAAGACTCAACCTTGCCGAAACGAATCCCGTGGCATCGATTGGCCGAGGATAGCGACACGGGAGCCAAGTCATGACGCCAGCCGAAGTCATCGCGCTGTTCCAGACGCCGGAGACCCTGATGCGCCGGTGCTACCTGCAAATCGCCGGCTCAGGCGGCGCGGTGCCACCCAATGGCCAGGCCGCGATCGCGAAGTTTACGGTGGCCGTTGACGACACGCAGGCCGTCACCGGCTTTACCACCGGCATCAGCGGAGTTCTCGGACGGACCAAAAACCGCGTCTATGCAGAGAATCAGTCATGCCGGCGCCGCGGCAGACCACCTGGCGACCAATGAGTTCAACGCCTTCTACATCCCGATGGCGCAGGTCGCCAACGCTGCGACAGGGTCCAGCCATTACTCATTGCCGACCGGCACCGGCCCCAGCATCGCGATCACTTCACGCCTGTCCGGCTGCATGTTCGCCGTCGGCTCGGATGCGGACGGAACAGTGCTGGTGTCCCATATTCAGCCGCATCTCGGCACCAACGACCTGGACCAGCGGCGCACGGACCTGACCGACGCGGTGACCGGCGGTTTCCACAATCAGAGCGGTTCTGTCGTCAGAGGCGACGGCTATGACCAATATGCGGCGGTCATCGGCAAGCGCACCGGCACCGAGTGGCACTTCTATTGCCAGGCAAGTTCCTACGACCATGGGCATATCATCGATTCCGCCACCATGATCGCCTGAGCCACGGGGCCATCGCACAGGACAGGTCTCCAAAGTAGACCGGCGCCCGGCGACGTCGCCGCCAGCCGATGGTCTGCTCCGGCGGGCTGCAACCGGGTGAACCAGCCGGCCCCCGACAAGTGTCGGCTACAGCGCCTGCCGCGCCCGTGTGGCCAGTGCGTCGGCCCGTTCGTTCATCGGGTTTCCCGAATGCCCGCGCACCCAGCGCCACTCAACCTCGTGCGCGGCGGCCGCGGCGAGGAGACGCTGCCAGAGGTCGATGTTCTTCACCGGCTCTCCCGTGGAACTGCGCCAGTTCTTGCGCACCCAGCCGACGTGCCAGCGGGTGATGCCGTTCTTCACGTATTCGCTGTCGGTGTGCAGGATCACCTTGCAGGGACGCTTCAGAGTCTCCAGCGCCTCGGTCGCGGCGGTCAGCTCCATCCGGTTGTTGGTGGTCTTGGGGTCGCCGCCCGACAGCTCCCGCTCATGCGCACCATAGCGCAGCACCGCGCCCCAGCCGCCCGGGCCGGGATTGGGCTTGCAGCCACCATCGGTCCAGATCTCCACGGTCTGCGGCGACGCCGGACCGGGCGTGACGGTGACCTGTTCCTCGGATGCCATACGCACGTCTCCACTTCGGGCCGGCTGCATGTCAGCCGGGCGGGCGGCGGGGTTGTGGACCGGCGCGGGGGGCCGCGTCCATGCCCGGGTTTGCACGCCGGAGGGCATCCGTGCTTTGCGCTGGAAGGCACCGCACCAGGGAGGGGCTCATGGCACAGGTCGATGTGCTCAGCATCCAGCGCATCAGCGCCGCCGACCGCGCCCGGATCGAGGCGCTCGATCCGCGCATCCGGCTGACCGATGCCGGCGGCTGGTTCGACGGCGAGATCCGCGCCACCTGGCCGGAGTTCACGGTCCGGCGCTATCTGGCGCCCAATTCCACCGGCGCCGGCACGCAGGAGGAGCGCGACCGGCTGCTCGCCGGGGCCGAGGTGATCCTGGGCGGCTGGCCCTTCCCGATGGACCTGCGCGCCCGCGCGCCGCGGCTGCGCTGGTTCCACCAGCGGCCCGCCGGGGCGAGCAACCTGCGGATGGGCGATCTGTGGGGCAGCGACGTGGTGGTGACCACCTCCCGCGGCGCCGGCAACACGCTGGCCATGGCGGAATACGCCATCGCCGGCATCCTGTTCTTCGCCAAGGGCCTGCACCGCGCCGTGGTGGACCGGCAGGACGGCACGTTCGATCACCGCGCCTATCGCCCGCTGCTGCTGGAAGGCAAGACGCTGTGCGTGGTGGGCGCTGGCGGCATCGGCCGCGACGTGGGCCGCCTGGGCGCCGCGCTGGGCATGCGGGTGATCGGCACGCGCCGCCATCCGCGCCCGGACGCCCCCCTCCCCGCCGGCTTTTCCGCACTCGGCGGCACGGACGATCTGGACCGGTTCCTGGGGGAGAGCGACTTCGTGGCGGTGTGCTGCCAGTGGACGCCGGAGACCACCGGGCTGATCAACGCGGCCCGCCTGGCGGCCATGAAGCCGGGCAGCGTGCTGGTGAACGTCGCGCGCGGCGAGATCGTCGATGAGGCCGCGGTGGCCGACGCCCTGGCGCGCGACCACCTGCGCGGGGTGGTGCTGGACGTGTACAATGGCGAGTTCGCCGGCCCGCCGCCGGACGCGCTGTGGCAGGACCCGCGCGTGCTGATCACGCCACACATCTCGGGGGCGAGCGACCAGAGCCGGCACGGGGCGATCGACATCTTCTGCGAGAACCTGCTTGCCTATCTGGACGGCACGCCCATGCAGAACGTGATCGACTGGGCGCGCGGCTACTAGCTATCCGGACCGCGCGGCACCCTGCACGGCTCGCCACACCCGTTCCGACGTGGCCGGCATGTCCAGGTGCGTCACGCCCAGCGGTGCCAGCGCATCCAGAACCGCGCAGAGGATCGCCTGCGGGGCCGCCATCGCACCCGCCTGCCCCGCCCCCTTCACCCCGAGCGGATTGGCATTGGTGGGAACCCCGCTCAGCATGACCTCCAGGTCGGGCAGGTCGGACGCGCGGGGGAGCGTGTAGTCCATCAGCGACCCGCTCAGCAGTTGGCCGGACTCGGGGTCGTACACCGTTTGCTCCAGCATCGCCTGGCCGATGCCCTGGACCACGCCGCCGTGCACCTGGCCGATCGTGAGCATCGGATTGATCAGCGACCCGAAATCATCGACCGCGGTGTAGCGGTCCAGCGCCACGGTGCCGGTGTCCGGATCGACCTCCACCTCCGCCACGTGGCAGCCGTTCGGGAAGGTGATGACGTCCAGCAGGTTCCACACATAGGTGTCCAGGCCGGGTTCCATTCCGTCCGGCAGGTTCGCCGGATCCCGTGCCGCCGCGGCGACCGCCGGCAGGTCCACCGCGCGGGACGGATCCTGCGACACCTCGAAGCGGCCGGCCGAGAACGCCACCTGGTCGGGGGCCGCCTGCAGCAGGCGGGCGGCGATGACCCGGCCCTTGTCCAGCAGCGTGTCCACCGTCCTGCACAGCGCCGCGCCGCCCATGTGCATGGACCGGGCGCCGCCATGACCGTTGCCCGCGCGCACCGCATCGGTGTCGGCCTGGATGTAGCGGAAGCGATCCAGCGGCAGGCCCAGCAGGTCGGCGGCGATCTGGGCGTAGGCGGTTGCGTGGCCCATGCCGTTGGACTGGGTGCCGACGCGCAGCTCCACCATGCCGTCGGACGCGAATCGCACCTCCGCCCCCTCGTTGGGGGCGCCGCGGGCCGTTTCCATGAAGCAGGTCACGCCCAGGCCGCGCAGCCGTCCGCACCGGCGTGACTCCTCCTGGCGCAGGGAGAAGCCGGCGACGTCCGCGGCGCCGACCGCGTCGTCCAGGTTGGCGGCGAAGCGGCCGCCATCGATGACCGAGCCCAGCGCCTTGCGGTAGGGGAAGTCGCGCACCAGGTTGCGGCGGCGCAGGTCGATGCGATCGAAACCGCAGCGCCGGGCGGCCTCGTCGATCAGCCGCTCCATCATGTAGTTCACCTCCGGCTTGCCGGCGCCGCGATACGCGTCGATCGGCACGGTGTTGGTGAACACGCCCTGCACGTCCATGCAGATCGCCGGAATGTCGTAGCCGCTGCCGATCGCGTTGGCCGGTGCATTGGTGGAGCTGCCCGGCCCGCCGGAGGACAGGTAGGCACCCAGATTGGCCACCGTCACCGCTTCCAGCGCCAGGAACCGCCCGTCCGCATCCAGCGCCAGGCGGGCGCAGGTGACGTTGTCACGGCCCTGGGCGGTGCTGACGAAATCCTCGGCGCGGTCGCCGATCCACTTCACCGGGTGGCCACAGCGGCGCGCGGCCCACAGCATCATCACCCACTCGGGATACAGCGCGTTCTTCACGCCGAATCCGCCGCCGACATCCGGACAGGAGACATGTATCTGTTCGTGCGGGACACGGAAGACGCTGTCGGCCAGTTGCGACTGCAGGCCGTGCACGCCGGCGCCGGAGAACATCAGGTGGTAGCCCTCCGCATCATGGCGGGCGATGGCGCCGCGGGTTTCGGTGGCGCTGATGACGATGCGGTTGTTGACCAGCTTCAGTTCGACCACATGCTCCGCGGACGCGAGCGCGGCCTGCACGGCAGCCGCATCGCCCTTCCGGAAGCGGTAGGACAGGTTGCCCGGTGCCTGCGGCCACAGTTGCGGCGCCTCCGGCCGCAGGGCCGCCGGCCCGTCCACCACCGACGGCAGGGTGCGGTAGTCCACCACAACCGCCTCGGCCGCGTCGCGGGCGACGATGCGGGTCTCCGCCACAACGAACGCCACCGGGTCCCCGACATGGCGCACCCGGTCCTGCGCCAGCGCCGGACGCGGCGGCACCACCATCGGGGCGACGCTGGCGACCGGCACCGTGCACGGCAGCGGCCCCAGCTCGGCCAGGTCCGCCGCGGTGAACACGCCGAGTACGCCGGGCATCGCCTGCGCGGCCGCGGTGTCGATCCGCCCCAGCTCCGCATGCGCGTAGGGCGAGCGCACCACCTGCATCCAGGCCTGGCCCGGGAGGTCGATGTCCTCGATGAACCGGCCCTGGCCGGTCAGGAAACGCGCATCCTCCAGGCGGCGGATGGACTGGCCTCGATACGGCATGACGGCTCCGCTGCTGCTCCGGGCCGGCATGCTACAGACCCTGGCGGCGAGCGAACAGCAGCGCCGGCGGCGGGACCGTGAGCGGCTGGCCACGGGGGGCCAGGTCCTGTTCGATCTCCTGCACGGCGGCGGGACCGGCGATCGCCGTGACCACACCGCGCCAGGCCTCGAGTCCGGGAACGCCGGTCGGGTTGTCGCGCAGCAGTTCGCGCTTGATGAACGGCATTCCGTCCTCCAGCAGCTCGCGCCAGCCGTCCAGCACGGGGTTCGCCCAACGGTTCCCGGCGGCACGGTGGAAGACGACACGGCAGCAGTGGCCGGCGCGCAGCAGTGCTTGGGTCAGCCCGACCTCATAGCGGCCGACCAGCAGCCATTTCGACGGGATGGGCCGCACGCCCCGCCAGAATCGCGGCCAGGCGGCGCCGTGCAGAACATCGCGCTGGGCCAGCAGGAACCAGGATTGCAGGTGGAACGCGCGCTGCGTGCTGCCGGTCAGGCCCCACAGGCCGGGCTGCCCGCCGAACCGGTCCAGCAGCGGAGCCAGCGGGCGCAGCGGGCCGTACACGCTGTCGTTCGCCAGCAGCACCTGGTCGGTGTCGGCACGGGGCAGGCCCAGATGCTCCATCGCATCGCGCCAGGCGCAGAAATCCAGCCCGACATTGCGGCGCACCAGCACCGCGGCACACAGCGCCCGGGCGGCGGCCAAAGCCTCCGGGTGCAGGCGGCCGCTGTTGGAGACCAGCACCGGGGACAGCCCCGCGGTCCGCAGTTCCCGGAGGTAACGCAGCAGGTCCGGCCGCAGACGGCCAGCCGCATCGAAATGGCAGAGCAACGCCACGCGCGGGCCAAGGCGGACCGTTTCCCCGGGCCAGGCGAACACGACCTGGCGGTGGCTGCGGAGGTGCCCCAGCGGCATACTGCCGTAGGCCAGCAGGCGCTTCAGTCCGGGAATCCGCATGCCGGCCACCCCTCGACACCGCCGCCGCTCCTACGCTGCGGACGATGCCGAAGGCAATTCGGGCGGGTCAGCCCCGCTTCGGTGCCTTCGCCTTGTCCTCCTCGCGCCGGGGCGGCGGCTGTGTCCGGCCTGCCCCACCCGGCGCCTGCGGCTCGCCCGGGCCGACAATGCCGGAGGTGGCGGGCGGATCGCTGGCGGGGAAACTGTCGCGAACGGCTTCCTCCTGCTTGCGGTCGTCCTGGCGCTTGCCGCGGGTCCCGTCGGTGGGCATCGCGATCGTCCTCCGTGATGGTTGGCACTTCATACCGGAGGTGAACGCCGCGCCCGCCGACACGTTCACCCGCCACGGACGCATCCCGGCGCACCGTGCCAAAGCGGGTGCAGACCGCGACAACGAAAGGAGATGGATATGGCCAATCTGGAAGGCCGCAGGATCGCCGTCGTCGCGACCGACGGCGTGGAGCAGGTGGAACTGACCGAGCCGGTGAAGGCCCTGAAGCACGCCCGGGCGGATGTCGTGGTGATCGCGCCGCATGGCGGACAGATCCAGGGCATGAACCACCACGACAAGGGCGACAGGCTGACGGTCGATCAGGACCTGGACAGTGTGTCGGCGGAACAATTCGACGCACTGGTGCTGCCGGGCGGCGTCGCCAACCCCGACGCGCTGCGCACCATTCCGAAGGCGGTGGGATTTGTGCGGCACTTCGTACAGTCGGGCAAGCCGATCGCTGCGATCTGCCACGGCCCGTGGACGCTGATCGAGGCCGACGGCGTACGCGGCCACACCATGACATCCTGGCCGTCGCTGCAGACGGACCTGCGCAATGCCGGCGCGACCTGGGAGGACAAGGCAGTGATCCGGGACGGGCGGCTGGTGACCTCGCGCAAGCCGGACGACCTGCCGGCGTTCTGCGACGAAATGCTGGCGCTGTTCGGCGAGCAGGCGCCGCGCCAGGCGGCGTAGCTGGAAGCGGGCCGCGTGGCCGGCACTGCGTTGCGTGTACGACGCCCTGGCCCGCGCAGGCGGGCCGGCCACGGGTTTTCGCGGCCGCGACCTGCTTTCAATGCGGGGGTGCGCGCCATGACCACCGCCTGTGCGTCCAAGGCGGCCTGTGCGTCCAGGGCGGCCTGTGCGTTCAGGGCGGGCTGTGCGTTCAGGGCGGGCTGGGCGTTCAGGGCGGGCGCGAAGCCGCTGCCAGCGGCGGGGGCGGCGCGGGCAGTGGGAACGGCGTGACCGGCGGTTGCCCGATGAAGAAGCCCAGCATGCGGCGGTTGCCGTCGCGGGTCCTCTCCGGCCAGCCGAGGGCGGGATTACGGTCTGCCTCGGTGTCGCAGAAGCGGATTTCGCGGCGGCGGAATTCCTTCATCAGCCTGGGCAGGTTGCCGCGGTACCACATGATGGCACCGGAGAGTGCGAGCCAGAGGCGTCCGTCGCACAGGCTGGGCGCGATGCCGAGGTCGCTGCAGATATCGGCGACCGTGCGGCCGATCGGGCGGCGGCGGATTTCCGCCTCGAATTGCGCCACGGTCGGCAGGTGGGCGGGATCGGGCACTTCGTCCGGATCGGGGCGGCCCGGATCGGGGCGGTCCGGATCGGGGCGGTGGGCCGGACGCGCGCAGGGCGCCGGTGCAGCGGCCGCTTGCGCACGGGCCGCGCGGGTGCGGGGCTTGTAGAACACCAGGTCGCGGCCCCGCGCGGCGCGGGCGAGCAGCACGTTCTCCAGCGCCATGGCCCGCAACAGGCCGCGTGCGAGCCGGGCGCGGATCGCGGGGATGCGCGCTGTGCCGAAGAACTGCGCGATGACGGCGAAACCGCGTGCGGCGGCGCGGTGTTCCAGCGTTTCCGCCAGGTGGAGGCCGTAGCCGAGCAGGATGCGGAGAATGACGAGAAGGTCGGCGATGTTCTGCGGCATGGGCTTGCCGGGCCGGTCCTGCGGGGGACCGGGTGGGGGAGGCAGGCCGACGGTGGGGTCCGCGTCATGCATAGTTAGTCCTTTTAACTAACTGCACGGGTGGTGTCAAGGAATTGTGGGCCGTACCGCGCGGTGGCGGGCGGAGACCGGCTGGCGGCGTGGCGTGAGGGGGGTCTGTTGGCCACGGCTTGGCCGCACGCAGGGACAGCCTGGCCGCATGCACCGGCCGCATGCATCTGGCCGCATGCACCGAATTGGCCGCATGCACCGAAGGAGAGTCGTGGATGGCCGGCCTTCGCCGAACAGAATGGTGGGGCGTCCCTGCAGGGCCGTTTGTCTCACGGGTGATGAAGCAGGCACGCCAACACCAGCCCTTCGCGTCATGGCCGGGCCTGACCCGGCCATCGACACCGGAACGATCGGGTGACGAAGCAAGCGGAACACGCCTTGTCGGGGGTGGATGGCCGGCTCAAGGCCGGCCATGACGCGGTGGAGCGGCGCTTGTCCGCACCACTCCACACTACTCCACACTACTCCACACTACTCCACACTACTCCACACTACTCCACACTACTCCACACTACTCCACAGCTACTCCAGGCTACTCCAGGCTACTCTGGACCACCCTAAACCACTCCAACGCCTGCGGATCTTCAACCGCTACGATGCGTTACGCTGCGCGGAAGTCACCCCCTGGCGCCGTCAGTTGCCCCGTTCGAATCCCGGGCGCGGAACGAAGCTCATCAGCATCTGCGCAAATCCGCCGTCCACCAGGATCTCCTGCCCGTTCACATAACCGGCACGGTCACTGGCGAGGAACAGCACCACCTGCGCCATGTCATCCGGGCTTGCGACGCGTCCCAGCGGCACGCTGGCCGCGCGGCGTTCCGCCACGCCGGGGGCCTGGTAGAAGCTCTCACTCATCGGAGTCCGCACCAACCCGGGACTCATGACGTTGCTGCGCACGCCGTGCGGCCCCCACTCCGCCGCGAGTTGCCGCGACAGCATCAGCACGCCCGCCTTGCTGACGCTGTAGGCGCCGGAGAATCCCTGCGGGTTGGTGCCGGCGATCGAGGCGGTATGCACAATCGCGCCGCGGCCGCGTTCGATCATCGCCTTGCCGAACGCCTGCGCGCACAGCAGGTAGCCGGTCAGGTTGACCGACAGCAGCAGGTTCCATTCCTCCAGCGACACGGTGGCGAGCGGGCCCGGCCGCAGCACACCGGCGTTGTTGATCAGGATATCGCACGGGCCGACGGCGCGCGCCTGGCGTTCGGCCTGCGCGACGCTTGCCGGATCGGCAATGTCGCAGCCAATCGCCAGGGTTTTCACACCACGCGGGCGCAGCGCTTCCTGCGTTGCCTCGCAGGCCGCCTGGTTCTTGTCCAGCAGCACCACCGCCGCGCCGGCCGCCGCCATGCCGGCGGCAATCGCCCGGCCGATGCCACTGCCCGCGCCGGTCACAACGCACACCCGGTCCTTCAGGCCGAGCCAGTCGAGATTCTGTTCCGTCATTCATACCTTCCGTTAACGCGCCGCCGTCCAGCTTTCCGAAAATGCGAGTGCACAGGTGCTGAACGGACGGCCTTCGCGTTCCCGCGGCCAGGGCTGGCCCGCCGCCTGGATGCCGTTGTGTGTCAGGCGTGCACCAAGCGCCGGGATCAGGACGGTGCAGACGCCGTAAGGGCGGTTGGGTTCGGCGTTGGGCTGGGTGTGAATCAGCAGCGGTTCGCCGATGTCGTACCAGGTGAGCGTGACTTCCTCGCCGCGCGCCATTGCGCGTTCGGTCCAGAAATCGCGTGCATTGCCGTCGCGGGAGAACGCCGCGTCGGTGACGGGGATGGACGTGTCGGCAAGTTCCGCGTTCAGCATGCCCTGCACGGTGCCTTGCAGCCAGCGCGCCATGGCGATGTTGTCGGACCAGATGCGCCAGCGGTTGTCGGTGACTTCGCTCTTCAGGTACAGCACGTGGCCCGGCCCGGCGGGCGACAGGATGATGCGCCAGAAGCTGGCGTTGGTGCTGACATCCGCGCCGTCCGTCTCACTGAGTCGGATGAACGGGTTCTCGCCGGTCAGGATCAGCTTGTTGGGGTCTGCGACAGGCATCCGATATCTCCTTGGTTCAATCGGGGATCAGGCCACCATCGACGTTGAAGGACTGGCCGGTGATGTTGCGTGCGCCCGGGGATGCCAGGAACACGACCATCGCCGCGATGTCCTCGGGATCGTTCGCGCGCTGCAGCGGAATCAGCGGCGGCGCGGCGACGCTCCATCTCCTCGAGGGTAACGCCTTCCTGTTGCGCGCGCACCTGCAGGTTGGCGTCCGACAACGCGGTTCGCGTCACGCCGGGACAGACCGCGTTGACGTTGATGTTGTGCGGGCCGAGCTGCTGGGCGGCGATCTTGGTCAGGCTGATGACGGCGCCCTTGCTGGCCGCGTAGGCCGCGTTGGAGGTGCCGGCGTAGCCCTTTCCGGCGATCGAGGCCATGTTGATGATGCGCCCGCTGCGACGCGGAATCATCTCCCGCGCCACGCGCTGCAGGCAGAAGAACACGCCTTTCGCATTGACGCGGTGGATGCGGTCCCAGTCGGCCTCGGTCAGGTCCATGATGTCGGCGCGGCGGGTGACGCCGGCATTGTTCACCAGGATGTCGATCCGGCCGAACTGTTCCAGCGCCTGGCGCACCATGCGGTCGATGTCCTGCAGGTCGCCGACATCGGCCGCCACCGGCAGGGCGCGCTTCTGCATGGCCATGATGGCGTCGGCGGTCGCTTCGGCCTTCTGGCGGTCGATATCGGCAACCACGACATGCGCGCCCGCAGCCGCAAGGGCATGCGCCGTTGCCTGGCCGATGCCCTGGCCGGCGCCCGTCACCAGCGCAACCTGGTTGGTCAGGTCCATCTCGGTTCCCTCCCGCTGATAGCCGGCACAGTGAAGCGGCGATTGCTGCCGGCGTCCAGCGCGGTTGCCGCACGCGATGGCGGCGCGTCGTGCACGGGACGAACCATGCATTGACGCGGTACAAATCAAGCCGGTACGCTTTATGAAGGCGCAACAGGCCGGTGCGGACAAGTGCCGGGGAAATCCCAGCCAGCGGACAGACATGACGCGGACCGGGCGTTCCGCACCGTACGGGTACGGCGCGATCCAATGGCGCTGCGCGACCGCGCGCTGACGACGCTGCTGGTGACGGAAGCGCTGATGATGTTCGTCGCGTCACCACTTGCCGACATGGGGTTTCGTTTTCCGCTGTTCGCCGGCGCCGTGCTCGCGGTGCCGCTGGTCGTGGCGCTGGTGGTCGCCTCCCCTGGCGGCGGCGCGCGGGCCTTTGCCGCTGCGGCCGTCGCGATCGGGATCGCCGGCGCTGCACTGCGCATCGACCATCCTTCGGTGCTGACCACCTGGTTCGGCCATGTGGCGGTGATCCTGGGCTTGCTGGCCGTGTCGCTGGTGATCGGCCGGTCGGTGTTCGCCGGCGGGCGCATCACGCATCACCGGATCCAGGGCGCCATCGTCCTGTACCTGAACATCGCCGCGGCATTCACCTCGGCGTATCGGCTGGTGCTGGAGCTCGACCCCAATGCCTTCGCCACGCTGCCGGGTCACCGCAGCGAGCTATCGACACTCAACCTGATGTTATACTTCAGTTTTACCACGCTCACCTCGACCGGGTTCGGCGATATCCTGCCGGTGCAGCCGATCGCGCGCAGCCTGGCCAACCTGGAAGCGGTACTGGGGCAGCTCTACCTGACAGTGCTGCTCGCCCGGCTGGTCACGCTGCATATTGAAACACGACGTAACAACAGTCACTGACGCGCATCGGGATTACGCTTGCGCAATGCGCATCCGCCGGGCTAGTTTATTTTCGTAACCAAGTTCGAAGCCGGCAATAAGCCGCAGGGGAAACGAGATGCGGGGAAAGTCCGCGGTCGTGGCTGTCCTGGTGCTACTCGTTACCCTGGTGTGCTTCCGGCCCGCTGTGGCGGCCGATGCGCAGGCTACGGCACCGTCGCCTTCATGGCCGCATACGACCAGCATCAATGGCGCCTCTATCGAGGTTTACCAGCCGCAGGCCATCGACTGGAAGGACCATGAGATACTGACCGCGCGCGCGGCGGTTGCCATCACCCGTCCGGGCACAACCACGCCGGTACTCGGCACGGTCGAGGTCGCGCTGAAGACCGAAACCGATGCCGCAACCAACACCGTCAGCTTCACCGACCCCAAGCTGCTCGGCACGCATTTCCCATCCCTGGACACGCAACAGGCCGCACAACTGGAGGACAAGATCCGCCAGGCACTGCCGGAGATGAAGACCAGGCATGTGCCCCTGCAGGCCATTCTGCTGAGCCTGGGGCAGACGGCACATCCCCGGGACGTAACCCTGCACAATGCGCCGCCTGTCATTTTCTACAGTGACAAGCCGGCCAGCCTGGTGGTGTTCGACGGTGACCCGGTGCTGGCCCCCGTGGGCAAGACCGGGCTTTCCTTCGCGGTGAACACCAACTGGGACGTGTTCAGCGATGGTAACAGTTGGTACCTGCTGAACGGCGATGTCTGGATGAGCGCGCCGGCCTATGCCGGTCCGTACCGCTATGTCACCCGGCTGCCTCCGGCGTTCGAGCGCATCCCGACCGATCGCAACTTCGCCGCGGTGCGCAAGGCGATCCCGCCCAAACACCGCGGTGCCGGCATCGTGCCGAAGATCTTCGTCAGCACGAAGCCGGCCGACATTATCGTTACCAACGGCCCGCCGAAATTCACGCCGGTTGCCGGCACCGGCCTGCAGTCGGTCCGCAACACGAACGCGGACCTGTTCCTGTACCCGTCCAGCGGACAGGTACTACGTGCTGATCTCCGGACGCTGGTTCTCCGCGCCGGGCCTGGACGGTCCGTGGCAGTTTGCCACCGACAAGCTGCCACCGGATTTCGCGCTGATTCCGCCGGCCAGCCCGCAAGGGCACGTGCTGGCCTCGGTGCCCGGCACCAGCCAGGCGCAACTGGCGGTGCTGCAGGCGCAGGTGCCGAAGCAGGCGACACTGAAGCGCGATGCGGCCAAGGTCGATGTGGTGTACTCCGGCAAGCCCGAGTTCAAGCCGATCCCGGACACGTCCCTGATGTACGCGGTGAACACCGCCGACCAGGTGATCGAGACCGGCGGGAACTACTACGTCTGCTACCAGGGCGCCTGGTTCGTCGGGCCGTCGCCGACCGGGCCCATGGGTGCTTGCCGCATCGGTGCCGGAGGTGATCTACACCATCCCGCCCGCCAGTCCGCTGTACAACGTCACCTATGTCAGGGTGTATGGCTCGACGCCGACCACCGTGACCTATGGCTACACGGCCGGCTACATGATGGGTTTCGTCACCGCGGGCGTGCTGGTCTATGGCACCGGCTACTACTATCCGCCGGTGGTGATCCCCGGCCCGGTGCCGATCTTCTATCCCTATCCGTACACCTATGTCGGCAGGGTCTGGTACAGCCCGGCCATCGGCGGATGGGCACGCGGCGGCGCCGTTTACGGGCCGTATGGCGGCGTCGCGCGCGGCGGCACCTACTACAATCCCGCGACCGGCGCCTGGGGACGCGGTGGCGCGATCTACGGTCCTAATGGCGGTGCCGGCGCGTTCTCCTATTACAATCCCAGGACCGGCGCCTATGCGCATGGCAGCGCGGCCTGGGGCGGCGGCAGCGGGTATGCGCACGCCAACTACTACAATCCGCGCACGGGCATCGCCGGGTCCACCAACCAGAACTGGAACCCGTATTCGCGCTGGGGCTCCAGCACGATCAGCGGGCCACACCAGACGGTCAACACCGCAAGCGCCAGCAACGCACGCGGATCGGTGGGCGGGTTCAGCTCCTCCACCGGCGCGGCGGGGGCGGGCTATCGCGGCGTCAACGGCAACCGCGGCGGCGCCGTGCACACGCAGGGCGGCGACACCTATGCCGGCCGCGACGGCAATGTGTACCAGCACAGCGCCAACGGTTGGTCGAAATGGAACGACGGCGGCTGGCAGCCGGTCAATCCGCCCTCCCGCACGACAGACAACCGAACGGCCGGCACACGCGGCTCCGGTGATCTGGGCGCCACGCAGACCGGCGCATCGCGCTTCGGCGGCGGCGAGCGCCCGCAGTTCAACCAGTCGGTGTACCAGCAACTGGAGCGGGACCGCCAGGCGCGGTTCGGCGACTGGCGGCAAGGGGCCGGCGGCCGCTTCGGCGGGGACTTTGGCGGCCGCTTCAACGGCGGTGGCGGATTCGGCGGCGGCCGCTTCAGGCGCTGAGACACAACAACGCAAGGGGAGCCCACGATGTCGCCGACCGCCAGCCTGTCGATCCGCACCGGACTTGTCGGGCTTTTCCTCATGAGCCAGGCGGCCATCGCAACCGCCCAGCAACCGACGTCGGCCGAGATATCCGCGATGCGCGAAAACTGCCGGTCCGACTACATGTCCTACTGCTCCAGCGTGCCGACCGGCGGGCGCGCCGCCTTGCAGTGCCTGCAGGAACACCTGATGGACCTGTCGCCGGCCTGCCAGTCCGCCGTTTCCGCCACGGAAGGGAACGCTCCCCGCCCGCCGGCCGCGGCGCAAAGCACGCCGCCAGCCCCCGCGATGTCGTTTCGTGAGGAAGCACGGCTGCTGCGCGGTGCATGCGGCGAGGATTTCCGCACCTGGTGCGACGGCGTCCGGCTTGGCGGCGGCCGAGCGCTTGCGTGCTTGATGGGGAATGAGAGTCATTTGTCGCCAGGGTGCAAGGGGGCCCTCGGCGAGGTGCGCGCGGCACGATGACCTGGCCGGCCGCCTCCATCGCGCGTTGCACCGTTGTGGCCTCATTGGCAGTACTGCTGGCGCTTCCCGGGTGTAAGCGGAAGAACGACTATGTTCCGCCGCCACCACCAAAAGTAACCGTGGCGCCGCCGCTGCAGCAGCACGTGACGTCCTATCTGGACGCCACCGGCAATACGGTCGCCTACAACCAGGTCGATCTGGTTGCGCGCGTCTCGGGGTTCCTCCAGGACATTCGCTACAAGGACGGCGCCATCGTGCATCGCGGCGACACGCTGTTCGTGATCGAGCCCGAACCATACAAGGCCAAGCTGCAACAGGCGAAGGCGTCGCTGGACTCGGCACAGGCGCAGCAGACGCAGGCCGTGGCCGAGTTCAACCGCCAGGCCTCGCTGGGACGCAGCGACTTTTCCTCGCAATCCACGGTTCAGCAGGCGCAGGCGACGGCCGATTCCGCGCGGGCCAATGTGGTGAGCGAACAGGCTGCCGTGACGCTCGCCGCGATCAATCTGGGCTACACGCAGGTCACCGCGCCGTTCGATGGCATCGTGACGGCGCACCAGGTTTCCGTCGGCAGCCTGGTCGGCGCGAGCGGCCCGACGCAACTTGCCACCATCATCCAGCTCGACCCGATCTACGTGTCCTTCACCGTCAGCGAGCAGGACGTGCTGCGCATCCGCGCCAACCTGCACCGGCGCGGGCTGGACGAGACCCGGCTGAGCAAGGTGCCGGTCGAAATCGGGCTGATGACGGAACAGGGGTATCCGCACAAAGGCACGCTGGACTACGCGTCCCCCCAGGTGGACACCGCCACGGGCACGATGACGGTGCGCGGCGTGCTGCCGAATGCCGACCACGCCCTGCTGCCCGGCTTCTTCGTGCGCGTCCGGGTGCCGCTGCCGCAGGCGCAGCCGGCGGTGGAATCGCTGCTGGTGCCGGATACGGCGCTGGGGGCCGACCAGGCGGGCCGCTACCTGCTGGTCGTGGACAAGAACGACGTCGTGCAACAGCGCACCGTCACCGCGGGCCAGACCGTCGGCGACCTGCGCGTCATCACCTCGGGCCTGAAGCCTGACGACCGTGTGGTGATCTCCGGCATCCAGCACGCCGTTCCGGGCAACAAGGTAAATCCGCAGTCATCCACGATAACATCCGCCGCGCTGACGACGGTCGCCACGCCATGATGCAAACCGTCTGATGATCTCCCGTTTCTTCATCGACCGGCCGGTCCTCGCCAACGTCCTCGCGATCGTCATCGTGCTGCTCGGCCTGGTCGCAATGGTCGGCCTGCCGGTTTCACAGTATCCCAACGTGGTGCCGCCGACGGTGCAGGTCACCACGCGCTATCCCGGCGCCAGCGCCGAGACGGTGAAGAACACGGTCGCCCTGCCGATCGAGGAACAGGTGAACGGCGTGCAGCACATGCTGTACATGCAGTCCACCAGCGCCAGCGACGGCACCTATTCGCTGACCGTCACCTTCGACATCGGCACGGACCTGAACTTCGCCCAGGTGCTGGTGCAGAACCGCGTCTCCAGCGCCCTGGCCGCGCTGCCGCAACCGGTGCAGGCGCAGGGCGTGGTGGTGCAGCAGCGGTCCACCTCGATCCTGCAGATCATCACGCTGACCTCGCCCAATTCGCGCTACGACAGCCTGTTCCTCAGCAACTACGCCACCATCAACCTGGTGGATGAGCTGTCGCGCATTCCCGGTGTCGGCAATGTCAACGTGTTCGGCGTGGGCCAGTACTCGATGCGCGTCTGGCTGGATCCCGACAAGCTGAAGGCGCGCGGCCTGGTGGCCAGCGACGTGATCCAGGCGATCCAGCAGCAGAGCCAGCAGGTTACCGCGGGACAGGTGGGCACCCCGCCGGCGCCGGCGAACCAGGCGTTCCAGTACACGGTGAATGTGCATGGCCGGCTGGCCGACCCGAAGCAGTTCGGCAACATCGTCGTCAAGGCGGAAAGCGGCCCGGGCGGCAAGCTGATCCGGGTGAAGGACGTCGCGCGGGTGGAACTGGGCGCGCAGACCTATGCCCAGTCGTTCCGCGCCAACGGCCAGCCCGCCGCGGGCGTCGCGATCTTCCAGTCGCCGGACGCCAACGCGCTGGCGGTCGCCACCAAGGTGCGGGCGAAGATGAAGGAACTGGCCCGCAGTTTCCCGCAGGGCCTGGCCTGGAACGTGCCGTTCGACACCACGCGCTTCGTCAACGCCTCGATCAGCGAAGTCTATATGACGCTGGTCGAGGCGGCCGTGCTGGTGCTGGTGGTGATCCTGTTCTTCCTGCAGGACTGGCGCGCCACGCTGGTGCCCGCCACCACGGTGCCGGTGACCATCATCGGCGCCTTCGCGGCCATGGCGGCGATGGGCTTCACCATCAACCTGTCCACCCTGTTCGCCGTGGTGCTGGCAATCGGCATCGTGGTGGACGACGCGATCGTCATCGTCGAGGGCGTGACGCACCACATGGAACGCGGCCTGTCCGCGCACGACGCCTCGGTGCGCGCCATGCAGGAGCTGTTCGGCCCGATCATCGGCATCACCCTGGTGCTGATGGCGGTGTTCGTGCCCGCCGCCTTCCTGCCGGGCCTGACCGGGCAGATGTATGCGCAGTTCGCCATGGTGATCGCGGCAACGGCCCTGATCAGCGCGATCAACGCCGCCACGCTGAAACCGACGCAGTGCGCGCTGTGGCTGCGCCCGCCGGTGCCACCCGAACGACGCAACATCGTCTTCCGCGCATTCAACCGCGCCTACAATCCGGTGGAGCGCGGCTACGCATCGCTGATCGGCCGCATGGTGCGACACGCCACGCCGATGGCGCTGCTGGCCCTGGTCATCGCGGGGCTGGCGATCTGGGGCATCGCGCGGCTGCCGACCGCGTTCATTCCGCTGGAAGACCAGGGCTATGTCGTGGTCAGCGTGCAACTGCCCGACGGCGCCTCGCTGGAACGCACGCAGCGCGCGCTGGATGAAGTGGGCAAGATCGCCAAGAAGACGCCCGGCGTGGCCCAGGTGATCGAGATCGCCGGCGTCTCGGTGCTGGACGGCAATGCATCGCTGCCGTCGGCCGGCGCGGTCTATGTCGTGCTGGAAGACTGGTCGAAGCGCGGCATGGGCACCGGGCGGGACCTGCGCAGCATCTACAACCATCTGTCAGCCGCCTACGACAAGCTGCCGGACGCCACCGGCTTCGTCATCGTCCCGCCGCCGATCCAGGGCATCGGCAACGCCAGCGGGTTCACGATGATGGTGGAGCTGCGTGACGGCAGCAACGACTACGCCAAGCTGCAGCGTGTCGCGCAGACGATCGTCGCGGACGGCAACAGTCAAAGCAGCCTGCAACGGCTGAACACGTCGTTCCGCGCCGGCGTGCCGCAGTTGCGGGTGATCGTGGACCGGGTGAAGGCCGAGGCGCTGAACGTGTCGGTGGGTGACGTGTTCTCCACCCTGTCGGCGTATCTCGGTTCCAGCTACGTCAACCAGTTCAACCGGTTCGGTCGCACCTTCCAGGTGTACGCCCAGGCGGATTCGCGCTACCGGCTGCGTCCGGAGGACATCCTGCAGCTCAATGTGCGCAGCCAGAACGGGCAGATGATTCCGCTCGGCTCCCTGGTGCAGATCGAGCCCACCGTGGGACCGGCGCTGATCAACCTGTACAACCTGTATCCGGCCGCGACCATCGTCGGCGCACCGGCACAGGGGTTCAGCTCCGGCGAGGCGCTGTCGCTGATGCAGCAGATCGCCGACAAGACGCTGCCGCGCGGCATGGCCTACCAGTGGACGGCCATGTCGTATCAGGAGAAAGCGGTTGGCGGGCAGATCTACCTGGTGTTCGGCCTGGGGCTGCTGCTGGTCTATCTGTGCCTGGCCGGCCAGTATGAAAGCTGGATCGCGCCGCTGGGCGTGGTGCTCGCGGTGCCGCTGGCGCTGGTCGGGCCGGCACTGGCGCTGGGCGGGCTGGGGGTTGCCAACAACCTGTATGTGCAGATCGGCCTCGTGCTGCTGATCGCACTGGCCGCGAAGAACGCGATCCTGATCGTGGAAGTCGCGCGGGAGCGGCGCCGCGACAGCGGCCTGCCGATCGTGGACGCCGCGGTGGAAGCCGCCCGCACCCGCTTCCGCCCCATCGTCATGACATCCGTCGCCTTCATGCTGGGTGTCGCCCCCCTGGTCAGCGCCAGCGGCGCCGGGGCCGCGGCGCGGATTTCCCTGGGGCTTAGCGTGCTGAGCGGGATGATCGCGTCCACCTGCCTGGCGGTGCTGTTCGTGCCATCGTTCTTCGTCGTGCTGCAGCGGATCGAGGAGCGGATGAAGCGGCGTGCAACGGCCGGCAAGGAAGTGCCCCAGGCGGGTGACTGACCTTCAGCCCGTAATCCGACGTCACCGGATCGATCCCGCGGACAACGCGTATCATGTCGGGACGGGCAACGACCCCGGCAGCGCGGAGATCGTGCGGGTCCGCACCGCTCTCGGAGCCATGGCCGGGCTCGGGTACGAACCGGTCAGATGGGTGACACTCCAGACCGGTCAGCCTGGTGACGGTGGACGATCGGTTGCGCGACTGAGAGCGCGCCCGGGCGTGGACCGGCGTGCCTGCGGTCTCCCTCGCAATGAGCGGGGTGGGATTACCCGGCCTTCTCCCGCAGCCGCCGGACTTCGAACAGTTGCCACAGCAGCAGGATCGGCACGCCGACCGCGATGTCGCGCGCGCGCCGCAGCAGGGACACCGCCAACGACATCTCCGGCGGAATGCCGAAGATGGCGCCCAGGCCGGCGTAGCCGGCCTCCTGCACACCGACATTCAGCGGCACCAGGAAGGACAGCGCGGCGATGGCGGCAAGCAGAGCCTCGATCGCCAGGGCATCATCGAACCGGATCGGCACGCCCAGCGCGCGATAGGCGATCCAGCCGGCTACTCCGGTGCCGATCCAGCCGGCCAGGTGCACCGAAAAGCCCAGCACGAGGCGACCCGTATGGCCATAGATCAGTGACAGGTCCTCCTGCAGCATTTGCAGCCTGTCTTTCGCATTGCCGAACCATCGCCCGGCGATACGCTGGCTGATCCGGGCGAACGTCGGCGCCGCACCCTGCTGCACCCAGATCAGGGCAACTCCCGCGATCACCGCCAGGCCCAACCCCACTTCCAGCGGCACCACCATCTCCGAGCTGGGCGCCCGCACGATCAGGATGACCAGGCCGATGGCGGTGAAGGCGATCTCGGCCAGGAATTCCGCCGTGACATCCACCACGGTGGACGCCGTGGCGGTGGACCAGGTCAGTCCGTGCAGCGTTACCGCGCGGGCGCCGATCACGAACCCGCCGACCTGGGAGAAGGGCAGGCAGTTGCAGGCGCAGTCGCGCACCATGCGGCCCCAGATCAACAGCCAGGGTTGCCGGTTCTTGCTGGGTGGCATGATGGAATCCCAGGCCAGGCCCAGAATCACGAACAGAACCAGTTGCCAGCCGACGATCACGCCGAACCGGGCCCAGCCGACCCGGCCGATCGCATGCAGCACATTGCCGAAACCGAACCAGCCGATCAGCAGCACGGAGACCAGCAGCCCGATCAGGGCCAGGGTGACGGAAACCGTGCGCACGTTAGGCGGCGCCCCCGCCGGCGCCGACCACGGACAGAGAGGGGCCGGCGGCGTCAGGTTTCGCCGCATCCCATCGCGCGCCGGAATCCCGGGGCGTTGCGATCGCCTTCCAGGCGCCGTACCGGTTCACTGTGAGAAACGATGGCATCACGGCCAAAGAATACGTCCTGAACTTCACCTTCAAATATTCGCCTTTATCAAACAAAACCCGGTAGATTCCCGTGACGACACCCATCCGGCGCAGTGCCTGAACCGTCGCAAGGCTGCGCGGTTGCAGTATTCCGGCGGCCGGCCCTGGCATGCCCGCCTGCCGGTCGGACACCGAAGGTCGAGGCAGGCCGCACCCGCTGCTGCCTCGCGTCTGTATCCGCGGCCGGCCCCGGTTTCAAACCGCGCCGGCCGGTGCCGGCTTCTTGCTGCGCATGAACCGTCGGGCGAAGCGCACCAGGGTGGGCATGGTGGTCGGCCGCAGCAGGCGCGGATCGTAGCCGCCCAGCCGGCGGTCGTTCTCGGCCAGGCAGATGTCCATCAGTTGGGCGGTGTCGATTTCCACCCCCACGGCGCCGGCGCCGCTGACGGTGAAGTTGGCGTCCTGCTTCGGGCCGCCCCCGACGTCACGCGCGATGCCGATCCGCTCCCAGATCAGGAAGGCCCAGACGCCCAGCGTCTTCAGGAAGAACCAGGGACGACGCCAAAAGGGCATGTTGCACCGGTGCCAGGCGACCCAGTTGATGAAGAACAGGATGTGCCGCCCTTCCTCCTGGATCACCGGCTCGAACGTCTCGACCAGCTCCTTGGGGAAGAAGCCGGAGCGGCGGGCCAGTTCGAACAGGCCGAAGGCGAAGAAGCTGTCGATGCACTCCGAGTAGCCGGTGACCATGAATCCCCACTCGGGATCGCGCGGCTCGACATAGGCGGGTTCCGGCTCGAGCTGGATGCCGTAGGCGGCGACCAGGTGCGACAGCACCTCCTTGTGCCGGTTCTCCTCGAACGCCATGTGCTCCATCGCCCGGCGCAGCAGCGGGTCGGCGATGCCGCGGGCGAAGCTGAGGATGCGCATGCGGGCCCGGCCCTCGGTCTGCACGGCGATGTCCCAGATCGGCAGGGCCAGCAGGCGGGCCTTTGCCTCGGGCTCCAGCACCGGCCACTGGATCACCGCCGGCCTGTACGGGTTGTAGGTGTCCAGCAGCATCCGGCAGAACGCGGTGCGGTGCCCCTCATCGCCGGAACCGCCAAAGCCGCCTTCGAAGCGCCAGTGCCGAGCGGCGTGGTCGGCGGCGGCGATGGTCGCGCTGTCCTGCATGCGCCCTCCGGGTCACAGGAGTGAACAATTCGGCTCTCCTAGCGGTATTCGCGCCGCTTGAGCAGGGGGACAACGCATGAGAGCCCCGACGTGGTTGCGCGCGGGCTGACGGGACCGGGCCAGGCGGGCCAGGCTAGACCTTCAGATGAGCCGGGATGCGCAGGCCCAGCCGCTCCGGCACGTTCCAGATTTCCCGCACCTGGCGCACGGTGTGGAACCCGGCGCGCAGGTAATTGGGCAGGGCGCGCGGATGGTCGGCGGTGCAGGTGTTCACGGTCATGCCCCGGGCGCCCTGCCGCCAGACCGTGTCCACCGCCTGGCGCAGGAAGGCAAAGCCCAGGCCGGTGCCCACGGCATGCGGCATCAGGCCGAAATAGCTGAGGTTGGTGTCGGGCCAGGCGCGGCCATCCAGTTCGAAGAACCCGGCCGGTTCGCCGTTGCGGTAGAGCACGTGGATCCCCACCAGCGGATCGGCCAGCAGCGCGGCCAGTTCGGCGTCCGGCGTGGTGCGGCGCAGCCACCAGACGTAGTCGCCGCCGACCGTGTTGTAGAGATAGCGATAGAACGGCACGGTCGGGGTGGTGGCCCTCACCACCTGGCAACCATCACGCAGGATCGGCGCCTGCTCTGACGGGGGCCGATCCATCCTCAGGAACGTGACGGTCACGCCCACCCGCACTATCGCTTCCATGTCCCTCCCGGGGCGGGGAGTGATTGCCCAGCCGCCGGTCCCGATCTTTCGCGTCCGGCGCGCGGGGTCAAGGGGATGATGGGCGGATTTTAACGAACGCCGCACCCTGATCTCCTGCTGATCGACAGTGTGGGGCACCACACACTGCGACGTGGCGGAAGACTGCAACGTGGCGGACGAAGGCCTCATACGCGTTGCAATCGTGCGGTAGGCACCGCCCTCCCGGGTCATGGCCGGGCCTGACCCAGCCATCCACCCCCGACCAGGCGCGCTCCGTTGCATTCCGACCCGATCGTTCCGGTGTGGATGGCCGGGTCAGGCCCGGCCATGACGGGAAGGGCTGGCTCCGGTGAACGGGAAGGACTGGCGCCGGTGAACGGGAAGGACCGGCGCCGGTGAACGGGAAGGACCGGCGCCGGTGAACGGGAAGGACCGGCGCCGGTGAACAGGGACTGGCGCCGGCGAACGGGAAGGGCTGGCGCCGGTGAACAGGGACTGGCGCCGGTGATGAAGGGAAAGCGATTGCGCGGCGTGGTTCAGTCGTCCAGGAAGCTGCGCAGCTTGCGGCTGCGGCTGGGGTGCTTCAGCTTGCGCAGCGCCTTGGCCTCGATCTGGCGGATACGCTCGCGGGTGACGTTGAACTGCTGGCCGACCTCCTCCAGCGTGTGGTCGGTGTTCATGCCGATGCCGAAGCGCATGCGCAGCACGCGTTCCTCACGCGGGGTCAGGCTGGACAGCACGCGGGTGGTGGCCTCGCGCAGATTGGCCTGGATCGCCGCGTCCAGCGGGATCACCGCGGTCTTGTCCTCGATGAAGTCGCCCAGGTGGCTGTCTTCCTCATCGCCGATCGGGGTTTCCAGGCTGATCGGCTCCTTGGCGATCTTCAGAACCTTGCGCACCTTTTCCAGCGGCATGCCGAGCTTGTCGGCGAGTTCCTCCGGGGCGGGCTCGCGGCCGATCTCGTGCAGCATCTGGCGGGACGTGCGCACCAGCTTGTTGATCGTCTCGATCATGTGCACCGGGATGCGGATGGTGCGCGCCTGGTCGGCGATGCTGCGGGTGATCGCCTGGCGGATCCACCAGGTGGCATAGGTGCTGAACTTGTAGCCGCGGCGGTACTCGAACTTGTCCACCGCCTTCATCAGGCCGATGTTGCCTTCCTGGATCAGGTCCAGGAACTGCAACCCGCGGTTGGTGTACTTCTTGGCGATGGAGATCACCAGGCGCAGGTTCGCCTCGATCATCTCCTTCTTCGCCCGCGCGCTGTCGCGCTCGCCGCGGCTGACGGTCATGTAGACGCGGCGGAATTCGCTGATCGGCAGGCTGGCGTCGGTCGCCACCGCGGAGATCTGCGTACGGAGGTTGGTGATGTCCTCGAAGTGCCGGCTGGCGAAGGTCTTCCAGCCTTTGCCCGGCAGGCCGGCGATCCGCTCCAGCCAGTTCGGGTCCAGCTCGTTGCCGCGATACTGCTTCAGGAACTCGTCGCGCGGCACCTTGGCGCCTTCGGCCATGCGCATGAGCTGGCCTTCCAGCGTGGTCAGCCGCTGGTTGAGCTGCTTCAACTGGGTGACCAGCTCCTCGATGCGGTTGTTGTGCAGCCGCACCTGGCCGACCTTCTCGACCAGCTCCTCGCGGGTCTTTTCGTAGGTCTTTTCCGAGCGGGTGTTGACCTCCTCGCCGCTGGTCATCGTCTCCAGCCGGCGGTGCTGCATCTTGTGCAGCTTCTTGTACAGGCCCTCGATCTCCTCGAAGGTGGCCAGCACCTCGGGCTTCAGCTTCTCTTCCAGCGCCGACAGCGAGATGCCGGGGCCCTCGCCCTCCTCCTCGTCGGGCTCCTCGTTGTCCAGGCCGTCGCCGGAGGAGGGTTCGTTGTCGTTGCCGCCCTCGCCGGCCCCCTGGGTCGCCTCCAGGTCCACGATGTCGCGCAGCAGCATCCGGCCGGCCTTGAGCTGGTCGTGCCAACTGATGATGGCCTTGAAGGTCAGCGGGCTTTCGCACAGCCCGCCGATCATCATGTCGCGGCCGGCCTCGATGCGCTTGGCGATGGCGATCTCGCCCTCGCGCGACAGCAGCTCGACGCTGCCCATCTCGCGCAGGTACATGCGCACCGGGTCGTCGGTGCGGCCCAGCGTGGCCTCATCGACATTGCCGGTGTGCTCTTCGTCCTCGTTCTCGCCGCCTTCTTCGGACTTCTCGGTCTTGGGGGGCGGCGTTTCGCCCTCCTCGGATTCCTCGCCCTCGACGACCTGGATACCCATTTCGGAGAAGGAGGCCATCACGTCCTCGATCTGCTCCGAGCTGTTCTGCTCGGGCGGCAGGACGGTGTTGAGCTCGTCGAAGGTGATGTAGCCCCGCTCCTTGCCCTTGGCGATCAGGCGTTTCACGGCGGCGGACTGCACGTCCAGCAGCGTGGTTTCCACATCCTGTTCGGCGGTGACGGTATCAGCGGCTACGGCAGGCTTGGTCGCCATGTCCAACGGCTCTCCTTCAAGTCCGGGGCGCGTGGCCCTCTATTTTATGCGGCTTGCCCGACCCCGTCGGGCTCTCCGCTGACGACCCTATCCAAGGCCTCGCACAGTGCGGTCAGGCGGCGCTGCGTGTCGGGCGTAGGATCCTGGGTGAACGCAAGGCGGGCGAGGCTGACTTCTTCCCGCAGACGCTCCAGGCTGAGCAGCCCGAAGATGTGCCACCATCCCGTCTCCGCCTCCGCCGGCATTGTGGCCGAAGCGGCAAACTCCGGCAGCGGCACGGGAGCCGCAGCCAGGACATGCTCGACTTCGGTGTTTAATCCAGAACTCGTGAGGTGGTCGATCAGTGCCCCCGAGTCAAGCACATCGGCGTGATCCGCCCAGTCGATTAATTCGTCGCGCAATCGCGCCCATTCCGGCGGAAGATCGAGCGTGGCGTAGGCATGCTCCAGGTCATGCAGCAGACGCGGATGCCGCAGCAGGATTGCGGTGAGGATGCGCAGGCGTTCACCATCCGCGATCCCGGCGGCCGGCTCCGGCCGCGGCGGGGTGCGGGTCGGCGATGGCCCCGCCCGGCCGCGTTGCGGACGCCGGCGTGCCGGCATAGAAGCGGTCCAGCAGCGCTCGGCGGTACTCGCTGGCCAGGGCGCGGTCGGGAATGCGGCGGGCGGCTTCCTCCAGCCTGGTGCGGAAGGCGGCGCGCTGCTCGGGCGTGGTGACGCCCACGCTTTCCCGCAACAGGTCGTACAGCGCATCCGCCAGCGGGCGGGCGGCATCGAGCACGGCCTGGAAGCCGGGCGCACCCTGCCGGCGCACCAGCGTGTCCGGATCCTCGCCCGAGGGCAGCGTGGCGATTGTCAGCGTGTGCTCCGGGGCCAGCATCGGCAGGGCGAGTTCCGCGGCGCGGGCGGCGGCCCGGGCGCCGGCGGCATCGCCGTCGAAGCACAGCGCCGGTGCCGGCGACAGGCGCCACAGTTCCTCCAGTTGTTCTCCGGTCAGGGCGGTGCCGAGCGGCGCCACCGCGGCGGTGAAGCCCGCCTGGTGAAGAGCGATGACGTCCATGTAGCCTTCGACAACCACCAGCGTGGCGCCTCCGCGTGCCCCTTCCCGGGCGAGATCGGCGGCGTACAGATTGCGCCGCTTGGAAAACAGCGCAGTCTCCGGCCCGTTGACGTATTTCGGCTGGCCGTCGCCCAGGATGCGGCCACCGAAACTGATGGTGCGGCCACGACGGTCCCGGATGGGAAACATCACGCGGGAGAAGAACAGCTCGGACAACCGCCCGGTTGCGTCGTCCCGGCGCAGCAATCCCGTTTCGAGCATCTGCTGTGGCGTAATGCCCTCACGCCCGAGTTCGGCGACCAGCGTGCCGCGGCCCTCGCCGGACCAGCCCAGGCCGAACCGGCGGATGGTTTCCTCTGTCAGGCCGCGGCCCAGCAGGTATTCCAGGCCCCGCCGGCCTTCGGGAAGGAACAGGCGGCGCTGAAAGGCGGCCTGCGCCGCGGCCAGCACGCCGGCCAGGTCGTGGCGGCGGCGTTCCGCCTCGGCGGCTTCGGGGCTGGGTTTGGGGACGTCCAGGCCGGCCTCGGCGGCGAGTTGCTCCACGGCCTCGGTGAAGCCCGCACCCTGGCTCTGCATGACGAAGCCGATGGCGTCGCCGTGCGCGCCGCAGCCGAAGCAGTGGTAGTGGTCGTCATACACGTAGAAGCTGGGCGTCTTCTCGCCGTGGAACGGGCAGCACCCCTTCCATTGCCGGCCGGAGCGCGTCAGCCGCACGCGGCGGCCGATCACCGCCGGCAGCGGGATCCGGGCACGAAGCTCGTCGAGGAAGGCGGAGGGGAGCGGCATCAGGCGCGCAAGGACGCGATGGACGCGGCATTACGCCTCCAACTTCGCGACCGCATCGCCTCAGCCCCCCAGCCGAGCCTTCACCATCGGGCTGGCCTTGGCCATGTCCAGTGTGGCGGCGTGCTTTGCCCGCAGCACCGCCATCACCTTGCCCATGTCCTTCATCGCGCTCGCCCCGGTTTCGGCGACCGCGTCGTCGATCGCCTGGCGCAGCGCGGCCTCATCCATCTGCTGCGGCAGGAAGCCCTCGATCACGGCGATTTCCGCCTGCTCCTTGTCCGCCAGCTCCGGGCGGTTGCCCTGGCGGTAGAGGTCCACCGACTCCCGGCGCGACTTCGCCATGCCGCGCAGCATGGCGACGATCTCCTCGTCCGGCACCTTGTCCACGCCCTTGGGCCGCGCGGCGATGTCGGTGTCCTTCAGCTTCGCCAGGATCATGCGCAGCGTGGAGGTACGGGCGCTGTCACCGGCCTTCATCGACGCCTTGAGCTGGTCGCTGAACTGATCTCGCAGGCTCATGGCGGAACTCTCCTGTGCGGTCGGACGTGTGTGCGGTCGGACTCGGGCGCCGGACGACGGGTCGGCATCATACCACGTGGCGGCGCCCAGGGCGCGCGCAGGGGCGCGCCTGTGACAACGCCGCCGGCCCGTGCCACGCTGCCCTGCCGCCAGATGGGGAGACGAACCGCATGGACCAGTCGCAGATCGAACAGGCAGCCGCGCTTCTGGTGCAGGCCCGCCGCAGCATGCAGCCGATCGCCGGCCTGCCGGAGCCCATGCGTCCGGCCAGCATCGCCGAGGCGCATGCGATCCAGGATGCCACCACTGCCGCCCTGGGCAGGCGCGTCGGCGCCTACAAGGCCAATGCTCCGGCCAACGACGACCCGGTGCGCGGCGTGATCTATGACGGCACGATCCTGCCCAGCCCCGCACGCATTCCGGCGGCCGAGGTGCCGTCCTGCGGCGTGGAAGGCGAGGTGGCCTTCCTGTTCCGCCGCGACCTGCCGGCCCGCTCCACCGACTACACGCGCGACGAGGTGGCGGCGGCCGTCGAGGCGCTGGCGGCGATCGAGGTGGTGCACAGCCGCTATGCCGACCGCACCAAGGTGTCCAACCTGGAGACGCTGGCCGATTCCATCAGCAACGGCGCCTTCGTGCACGCTACGCCCGTGGCGGACTGGCGCGGGCTGGAGCTGGGCAAGCTGAAGGTCACGCTGACGGTGAACGGCGAAACCGCCCTGGACCAGGTGGGCGGCCATCCCACCGGCGATCCGCTGGGCGTCGCCGTTGCCCTGGTGAACCTGATGCGCGCGAAGGGCGGCGTGCAGGCCGGCCAGTTCGTCACCTGCGGGTCGTGCACCGGGCTGAAGTTCCTCAAGCCGGGGGACGTTTGCGGGGTGCGGTTCGAGGGCCTGGGGGCCGCCGAGGTCACCTTCACCCGCTGAAGGCGGGTCGCGACGCCGTTGCTGTGTTGGACCCGCGGCGCCGGGGGCGGCGCGTCCTGTGACCGCATCCCGGCGGTCGCTTAACCGCAGTGCCCGGGTCGGTATCGACGCTACCGATCGTTAGCCGGCACGGCGTCCCGGCGTCGTCTGCATAAAGGACGTCGGCATAAAGGGCGTCGGCACAAAGGGCGTCTGCATAAAGGGCGTCTGCATAAAGGGCGTCTGCATAAAGGGCGTCGGCGCCGGACGTGGCGATTGTGCCGTCTCGAGCGCCTGGCCGCGGCCGTGCTTGACAGGCGAACGGATCGCGCCCATCTGGTTCTGCGTGGAGGTCCATATGGAACAGGCAGCCCCCCCTCTGGTCCCCGATCCGGCCCTGCGCCCCAGCCAGGAGCCGGCCCGCCTGCTGGGGATGGCAGACTCCCAGTCCAGCTTCTGGGCGATGGAACAGGCGATCGCAGAAGGCCTGCCGCGGGAAGCGTTGCAGAACGTCGCCCGCGCCATCCTGCCGGACCCGGCCGAGGCCAACCGGCTGGTCCATGCCGTGGTGCCGAAATCCAGCCTCAGCCGTCGCGGCACGCTGACCCCGGCGCAGGGCGAACAGGCCGAGCGGCTGGCTCGGCTGTTCGCTTATGCGCAGCGCGTGTTCGGGGATCTGGAGGACGCCCGCGCCTTCATGCAGCGCCCGCACCCGGAACTGCAGGGGCGCCGGCCGGTGGATGCCGCCCTCAGCGAACTGGGCGGCCGCGCGGTGGAGCGCGTGCTGGACGGGCTCGCCTTCGGGCTGCCGGTGTGAATGCGGCTGTGGCGCATTGGCAGCGGCCTCTACCCGGTCTGGAGCGGTGACGGCGCGCGACTGAAGGGCGGGCGCTGGAACCGCGCCGGCACACCCGCGATCTACGGCGCGGCATCCTTCGCGCTGGCGGTGCTGGAGGTGCTGGTACACAGCAACATCGGCCATGTGCCGAGGCAGGCGCGCTACGTCGGCATCGACCTGCCGGACGATGCGCCGATCCACCGGATCACCGCCGCCGACGTGCCGGATTGGGATGTGCATCCACCCGGCGTCTCCTGCGCCTTCGGCGATCGCTGGCTGCGGGAGCGATCGGCGCTGGTGCTGCTGGTGCCGTCGGTGGTCACGCGGGGGCTGGACGAGACCGCGGTGATCAACCCGCTGCACGCGGCCTTCGCGCGCATCGTGGTCAGCGAGGAACAGCCCGTACAGTGGGACGGCCGCCTGCTACCGGCCGCGTGAGGCGGGCGGCAGTGTAATTGGATGGCCTGTCCCGGTTTGGTTTCATATGGCTGGCCGCTGGGGGACTGCGCGGGGTCGGGTCAGGCGTGCACCTCACTGGCGCTCAAGCAGACAGTGGCGCGGACAAACGCCCCTCTTCCAGTCATGGCCGGGCTCGACCCGGCCATCTGCCCTCGACAAGGCGTGTTCCGTTGCATCCCGACCCGATCGTTACGGGGTAGATGGCCGGGTCAGGCCCGGCCATGACACGAAAGGGCCCGTCATGACACGAAAGGGCTCGTCATGACACGAAAGGGCCCGTCATGACACGGAAGGGCCAGCCATGACACAAATGGCCCGGCCGCGACACCCCCGCCATGAAATGAAAGACCAATGGCGGCACACCTCACCGGGCGCCCACCAGAAAGCCGCGTCTCTCCGTCGAAGCCGGCTCCCCGTTACGATACGAACCGTAAACGTTAACACCCGCCACCCGAAACAACCGTCTGTTTCACCTGGCAGCGGTGAACGCGTTGAAGGTGATCAGCGTGTAGGTGTCCTTCACGCCGGGCAGGGTCTGAATCTTCTCGGTCACGAACAGCCCGGTGTCCTGGTCCGGGTCCAGGTAGAATTTGCCCAGCAGGTCATATTGGCCGGACGTGGAGTGCAGCTCCGACATCTGCTCGATCGTGTCCGCCGCCTCCTGCGCCACCCTGTAGGCCTGGCCCATCTCGCACTTGATCATGACGAAGATCGCCCGCATGCGCCGCCTCCTGTTCCGGTGCGGCGCAGCTTAGCACGGTGCGCGCGATCAGCCTCAATCGGCGCTGCGCGGCCGCTCGGCCAGGGTCGCCAGGTGCCATGTGGCACTGCCCAGGCGCTGCAGCATCTCCGGCAGCGACGGTTCAGCCGGCAGATCGCCCTCGTCCAGGAAATCCGTCCATGCCGCCCATTCCTGCTCGGACAACAGCAGCGCCTGCCGCCGCTCTTCCTCGCTCAGCCGCATCTCCTCGCCCACCGCGCGATAAAGCTGCAACTGCTGCCTGGCCAGCGCATCGGTCACTTCCCAGCTCAGGTTCCGCAGCATGCCAGTCCTCCTTGCGTGAATCGATACGCCAGTCTCCCAGACCACGGGCGGCAGAAATTTGTAGGGCCTGTGATGGCTTTGTGGCGGTCCGAACACCGGACCGTTACGCGGCCTCACGTTTCTGCCAGCGGCCTTGGTCGCGCCTGCACCGCAGGACGCACGCATGGCATTGCATGACTCATGCCAATTCATGCGCCGTCGAAAAGTCACGCCGGCAGGCGTGACGGATGCGCAGACCCTGCCTATTGTGCCGGCAAACGCCCGAGTGGGAGGCAGCGTATGGAGTTGGGACAGGCGCGCAAGTCGCGCATCACGCCGCGGATGGGGGGTCGCATCCTGGCGGATGCGCTGGTCGCGCAAGGCATCGACCACGTGTTCGAGGTACCCGGCGAAAGCTTTCTCGACACGCTCGACGGCCTGTACGACGTGCGCCAGAAGCTGCAACTGGTCACCTGCCGCTTCGAAGCCGGCGCGGTGAACATGGCGGAAGCCTACGGCAAACTGACCGGCCGCCCCGCCGCCGCATTCGTCACCCGCGGCCCCGGCGCCTGCCACGGCGCCATCGGCGTGCACGTGGCGATGCAGGATTCCACGCCGCTGCTGCTGTTCGTCGGGCAGATCCCGCACGGCGATGCCGGGCGCGACGCATTCCAGGAAATCGATTACCGGCAGATGTTCGGCTCGGTCGCCAAGTGGGTGGTGCAGATCGACCAGGCCAGCCGCATCCCGGAACTCGTCGCCCACGCCGTGGACGTCGCCACCTCCGGCCGCCCCGGCCCGGTGGTGATCGCCCTGTCGGAGGAAATGCAGAAGGAAAGCGCGGAGGTCCCTGACCTGCCGCGCGTCCCGGTGTCCCCGGCGCATCCCGACCCGGCCGCCCTGCAACAGCTCCGCGCCATGCTGGCGAAATCCCGCCGCCCCGTCGCGGTGCTCGGCGGGTCGTGCTGGAACGCGGCGGGGCGCACCGCGATCCGCGACTTCCTGATCGGCAACGACATCCCGGTGACCACCGGATTCCGCCGCCAGGCGCACTACGACGGCACGCTGGACAATTTCGCCGGTGATCTGGGCGTCGGCTCGGATCCGAACCTGATCGCCAAGGTCAAGGACTCCGACCTGATCCTGGCGATCGGCAGCCGGCTCGGCGACGCGGTGACGCAGGGCTACACGCTGCTGGACATGGCCGGCAGCATCCCGATCGTGCAGGTGCATCCCGATGGCGGGGAAATCGGCCGGGTGTTCCGCCCGGCCCTGGGCATCGTCTCCAACCTGAACACCTTCGCCCAGGCCATGGCATCCATGGAGCCGGTGCAGCCGCAGTGGAGCCGCTGGACCGAGGAACTGCGCAGCCTGCGCGAGGCACAGCGTGCCGTGCCCAACTACGAAGGCAATCTGAACCTGGGCACCTGCATGCGGGAGCTGGAAACGCTGCTGGCGCCGGACGCCATCGTCACCACCGACGCCGGCAACTTCGCCGGCTGGGCCACGCGCTTCCTGAACTTCCGCGAGGACCAGCGCTATATCGGCCCGACCAACGGCGCGATGGGCTACAGCGTGCCGGCCGCGGTCGGCGCCAAGGTCACCTTCCCCGACCGCATGGTGGTGGGCATGGTGGGCGACGGCGGCTTCATGATGACCGGGCAGGAACTGGCCACCGCGTTCCACCACGGCGTGGCGCCGATCGTGCTGGTGTTCAACAACCAGATGTACGGCACCATCCGCATGCACCAGGAGCGCGCCTATCCGTATCGCGTCTCCGGCACCGCACTCACCAACCCCGATTTCGCCCGCTACATCGAGGCTTTCGGCGGCCACGGCGAGGTGGTCACCGAAACGGCGGAATTCACCCCCGCCTTCCAGCGCGCGGTGGAAAGCGGCAAGCCGGCGGTGATCGAGCTGCGCATGAACCCCGAGCAGATCACCACGCGCCAGACCATCGCCCAGCTTCGCGCCGGCAAGGCACCGCCGAAGAGCGCGGCCAAGCCAAAGCGCGCCGCGGCGCCGAAACATCCGGCGGCAACGCGTGGGCCGGGCGCCGGCGGCAAGAAGCGAGGGTAAGCCGCCACGTTCCGGTGACGGTCACGGCTGAGCGGTGGTATTGCCGCTGCCGGCCCCACTCCACTGACGGCAGCCCAGGTTGCCGTAATGCAGACCGCCGGGCGGCGGATGGAGGGAGAGCGCGATGCAAGACGCCGAACATCTCCTGACGAAGGCAAGAGAGGTTTCCGCCGCCTGGCGTGAGCAGCGCGCCGAACGGCAACGCCGACGACAACTCGATCCGAACGACTTCCGGCAGTTGATGGATATCGGCCTGCCCCGGGCCGCCGTGCCCGTCGCGAATGGCGGACTTTGGGAAGGGACGCAGCACTCAGTCCGGCCGTTGTGCGAGGCGCTGCGCATTCTGGCTCAGGGCGACGCCTCGGTCGCATTGTCGGCGTCGATGCATCCCGGCGTGCTGGCCTTCTGGCGCGACTCAGAACCACCAGACCCCGCATCCGTCGCCTGGGAAGAGCAGAAGCGGCAAGTGTATCAGAGCGTGCTGGATGGCGCCTGGTGGGGCACCATCACCTCGGAATCCGGCAGTGGCGGCGATGTAGGCAAGACTCGCGCAGTCGCCAAGCGCGATGACACGCGCTACCGGATCACGGGCGACAAGCATTTTGGCTCCGGATCCGGCGCAACGTCGTTCATGCTGACGACAGCGGTGCCGGAGGGCGAGAACTCGCCGGCCTGGTTCTTCCTCGATGTACGCGATGCTCCCTGGGACGGTTCCACCGGCATGCGTTGCGTCGCGGAGTGGGACGGTCATGGCATGACCGCGACCAACAGCCACGCGTTCGCCTTCCGCGATTACCCGGCCACTCGCGTGGCCTGGCCGGGCTCCTGGCAGGAGGTGCTGGGCGGCGGA
Source organism: uncultured Alphaproteobacteria bacterium (assembly GCA_963721065.1). Taxonomy (GTDB): domain Bacteria; phylum Pseudomonadota; class Alphaproteobacteria; order Acetobacterales; family Acetobacteraceae; genus CAWBLP01. The sequence continues at coordinate 255,822 of CAVRHO010000001.1, read as the reverse complement.
GGGACAATCGCAATGTTCTATACCGCCGTCGTGGTAGGCATCGTCGATGCCGCCATGGATCATGCCCGGCAGCAATTGCGTGCCCCCACCAGGGCCGATGGCTCCCTGGCCGCTTTCGACAAGGTGGAGTGGGTGATGGCCGAACGGGAGGCCTGGCTCGTGCGCCAGGCGTACGAGGGCGGGCTCAGGGCACTGGAGCGCCTGGGCCGAGCCCGCGAAGATGTCGCACTGGCCAAGGCCAATATTGCTTCCCTTGCGGAGTTGGTCATGACCCGACTTTGCCGGATCTCCGGCGGGGGCTCCTATGCACGCCGATCTCCGCTGGGGTTCTGGTTCGAAGACGTGCGCGCACTGGGCTTCCTTCGACCGCCATGGAGCCTCGCCGTCGAGGCGCTGTTCGATATGAGTACCACGCGCGAACCGTGACACCGAACGCCGACGCGACCGCCGCTCCCACCATCGAGGATGCCGCCCGCTGCTACGGCGCCCGGGACTACGCCGGCGCCGAACGGTGTGCCCGCGCGATCGTCGGCACCGATCCGCGCCACTTCGACGCGCTGCACCTGCTGGGCGTGCTGTGCCTGAACGACGACCGCCTGGCCGATGCCGCTGCCTGGCTCCGCCGCGCCGCAGCCGAACGGCCGAACGAGCCGCAGGTGCAGTATCACCTCGGCAATGCGCTGCTCGGCCTGAAGCTGTTCGATGCGGCCGAAGCTGCGTTCCGATCGGCCCTGCGTGTGGTGCCGGGGCATTTCGATGCACTGAACAATCTCGGCAATGCGCTCGCCGGCGCGGGACGACACGCGCAGGCCGCCGACTGCTTCCGCCAGGCGCTGGCAGAGCGGCCGAATACCGCCCCCAGCCTGTATAACCTCGCCCGCGCGCTGGCCGCGCAGGGGCGGCATGCCGAGGCGGCAACACAGTTCCGTGCCGCACTCGACTACGGCGGTGATGCACCGCCCGACCGGCTGGCGGATGTCGTCGCCGGCCTGTGCCACGCCTTCATCGACCAGGAACGCTACGAGGCCGCGCTGGCGGCCTGTCGCGACGTGCCGCCGCACCTGTTCGGCCACAAGGTGATCGAGTGGAATGAAAGTCTCACCCGGCTGATGCTCGGCGACTACCGCGCTGGCTGGCGGCTGTACGAAAGCCGCTTCCTGGTGCCGGAGCATGACCCGCCGCGGCCGGGTGCGCAGGTGCTCGACCTCGCCGCCGTATCGGGCAAGCGGGTGCTGGTGTTCGCCGAGCAGGGACGGGGCGATTCGATCCAGTTCGCACGCTACCTGCCGTTGCTGGCACAGCGTGGCGCGCAGGTGATCGCCGAGGTCTATCCGGACCTGCAGCCGCTGTTCACCGGCATCCAGGGCGTGGCGCAGGTAGTCGGGCCGGATGATCCCGTGCCGCCGCATGATCTGCTGACTCCGCTGCTCAGCCTGCCGCTGGCATTCGGGACCGAGGTGACCTCCATACCCGCGGATCTGCCCTACCTGGCGCCGCCGCCGGACCGGCTGGAGACCTGGACCGTGCGGCTCGGCCCGCGCACGCGGCCGCGGGTCGGGCTCGCCTGGTGGGGGGCGCAGCACATTCCGAAGCGCTCGATCCCCGTCCATCTGTTGACGCCGCTGCTGGAGCGGGCGGATCTGGAATTCCACGCGGTCCAGAAGGAAACCACGCCGACCGACGCGGACTGGCTCGCCCGCCATCCGTCGATACGGGCGCACGGACCGGTGCTGCACGACTTCGCCGACACGGCGGCAGTGCTGGCACAGATGGACCTCGTGATCAGCATCGACACCGCGGTGGCGCACCTGGCCGGCGCGCTGGGCCGGCCGGTCTGGCTCCTGCTACCGTTCAGCCCCGACTGGCGCTGGTTCCCGGCCCGAACGGACAGCCCCTGGTATCCAACCGCCCGGCTGTTCCGGCAGAAGCAGGCCGGCGACTGGGCCGACGTGTTACAGCGCGTGGCCGGCGCCCTGGCCGCGCTGTCTTTTGCCGGCCCGACCGCCCTCGCCTATCGCTCATAAGGACTCGTCCGCATGATCCTGCTGACCAACAACGAAGGCACCGTCGGCGTGCCGACCACCGCCCGCAGGCTGGCGGAGAACGCCCCCGCGCTGGACGCCATCGAGGCAGGCATCCGGCTGATCGAGGCCGATCCGTCCGTCCGCACCGTCGGCCGCGGCGGTTGGCCCAACCTGCTGTGCCAACTGGAACTGGACGCCTGCGTGATGGACGGGGACACGCTGCGCAGCGGCGCGGTGGGGGCGCTGCAGGGCTTCCTCCACCCGGTCAGCGTCGCGCGGGAGGTGATGCGCAAACTGCCGCACGAACTGCTGGTCGGCGAAGGCGCTGCCCGCTTTGCCCGGGAGATCGGCGCGGACACGGCGGAAAACCTGACCGAGGATTCCCGGCATGCCTGGCAGTCCTGGTTCGAAGCCGAACTTTCCGAGGAACAGCAGCGCGACTGGCCGGAGGTCGCGTTGGCCCCGCTGTGCCGCCACGCGATCGACCCGGAAACGGTGGGGCCGTCCGGGCAGGACACCACTGTCTTCCTGGCCCAGGACGCGCACGGGACGATCGCCAGCGGCACCAGCACCTCCGGCTGGGGGTGGAAGTATCCCGGCCGGCTGGGCGACAGCCCGATCGTCGGGGCCGGGTCGTATGCCGACTCCCGCTATGGCGCGGCGGCCTGCACCGGGGCCGGCGAGATGACCATCCGCTGCGGCACCGCGCGCGCCATCGTGCTCTACATGAAGCGCGGCGCCAGCGTGGCGGACGCGGTGCTGGAGGCGGTGGAGGACATGCGCGGGCTGCAGGGCGGGTTGCTGAGCCGGGTGACGGTGCACGCCATCGACACGCGGGGCAATCACAAGGTGGTGGCGGTCAACGGCTCGGGGGACAATACCTACTGGCTGTGGGATGGCCATGGCGAGCCACAGGCCCTGCCGGCGCTTCCCGTGGCGATCGGCACGGTCGGTGCCAAGCCGACCGCGAGCGCGCGCTACGGCTACGGTCGCGGCTAGCGCGCCGGCCCGGGCGATCGCACCGGCGGCACCGGCCTCGCGGCGCCAAACCCGGGATACCGGACCCGCGGCTCCGGCCCCGCGCCGGCGGGGACGGTCGCGATCAAATGCCCGGCAGCTCTGCCCTTGCGTCCTCCGTCACCACCCGGTGGCGGAACAGCCAGGCACCATCGATCCGCACCAGGTGACAGTCGTAGCGGCCGGGCGGACGTAGCGTGCTGTGGCCGTCGCGGGTGAGCACGGTCAGCAGGTAGCAGGTGGCGTGCGCCCGGTCGCCGTCGAGTTCCACCGCGAGGTTGGCCAGCACGTGACGCAACTGGCTGCCCCGCTGGCGCAGCCGAGCGAAGCGGACGGCGAATGCGCGGATGCCATCCTGGCCGCGATAGGTGCCCACGGCGGGGCTTTCGAGAACGGCATCCACAGTAAAACAGGCAACTATGCCGTCCACGTCACCGGAGTCAAGTGCCGTGGCGTAACGTACAAAGAGATCATTGATTTGCAGCCGATCAGCAAGCGTTTGTAGGTCCATCTTACGATTCCCGAAACAGACACCCCGAAGCATGCTGGCGAACAGGCTGTTGGGCGGGTCGCGCGTAGGCCGTCATGGCCGGGTGCTTCATGTCCTGGCCCGGGTCCGGCCCAGTGGGGCGGGCCAGTGGGGCGGGCCAGTGGGGCGGGCCAGTGAGGCAGCCCAGTGATGACCCGGGGGAGCGGCGGTCGTCCGTGCCGTTGTCACGCGCAGGGGCACCGGACCGCGGACACCGCGAGGCGGCACGTTTCGCCGGCGACTTCTCATTATCACGGGCATGGGCGGACGGGCTTCGATCGGTCGCCCCCTTCAAGGTGGCGGACCGCCTGATTTCTATCATGCCGGCCGGCGGACCCGGCATACGAAATTGTGCCGGTGGGCCCATTTCCGGCGACGAAGCCGTGAGCCACCCGATCCGGCTGTCGCGGGCGTGAGCCACCCGATCCGGCTGTCGCGGGTCTGCAAAGGACATCCGGTTTTATTGATCATCGGCAAGTTCAACTTTAAGTTGCCGACTGGCTCCCATTCTGGGCTGGCCAAAAAAATGGCGGCGCTTGTGGCGCCGCCAAGTTTAGGGAGGAAACGTCCAAGAAAGCAGACAGCGCGGTCAAGGACCGCAGTGCTGCGAGACACAAGCTAGGCGCTCGGTCATTCGTATGCAAGTGATTTTTTGCGCTGCAGCATCACGATCGGCGGAGACAGAGAAAGCGGCAGGGTGAGGGGTTTGACGGCCGGTCCAGACCGGTCCTTGCGGCAACGGCAGCGCACCCTCCGGGTTGCGGGACGGGGGAAGGTTTTCGACACGGCTGGCATGCCGCGCCACACCCCGCGACCTCTTCCGGCGGTCTCGGGGGCTTTCTTGACTTGCCTCCGGCGCCTGCCTAGAACTCCGCCTCTCCGCCGCCGGACCTCCGTGGCCCGGCGGCTCCCTATTTCTGTGGCAGACAGCGAAAATCGAGATCCATGGCCAACAACGCCTCTGCGCGCAAGCGCATCCGTCAGACCCGCAGGCGCACCGAACGCAACCAGGCGCGCAAGTCCCGCATGCGGACCTTTGTCAAGAAGGTAGAGACGGCCATCGCCAAGGGCGACAAGGCGGCCGCGTCCGATGCCTTGCGCTCGGCGCAACCCGAGCTGCAGCGCGCGTCCGGCAAGGGCGTGATTCACCGGAACACGGTGGCGCGCAAGCTGTCCCGCCTGTCTGCCCGTATCAAGGCCATTGCCAGCACCTGACTGGCGCCGCGCCGGCGACGGCGCGGCGACGCTTGACCTCTGCCGGACCGGTGGCGATAATAATATTCCAGCGATGCCCGGAACCGTGACTGCTAAGTAACTATAGCAGCCCATCTGTTGCGCGCCCAATCACGTATAAATGCAATTTCTGGTCACGTAAGGCTGACTGGGCAATATGATTGCGTCTTAGTTTCACTGTAAAAAAATCCTTAAGATTTCGATTGCCGCCTCAGCACAGAGTGGCATACTCGTTTCTCGAAAAGCGCCCTATCGTCGTAGTTTTCCACAGATCATCGACTTTCCGCGGATGGCTGCGGTGAGACGCGTGAGCCGCGCGCGGCGAGACGTGCGCGCCGCAGGAGTGGTGCAGGTGACGGCAGAAGAACCGTGACAGGGGAGCACGCATGCCCACGACCATGGAGCAGGATATCGTGGCGATTCCACAACTCGCCGCCCAGTGGGCGCGCATTCGCGGTCGGTTACAGAACGAGGTGGGCGACGTCGAGTATCGCACCTGGCTGAAGCAGATGAGCCTCGCCGGTCTGGACGGCGATGAGATCACGGTCACCCTGCCCACACGCTTCCTGCGCGACTGGGTGCGCACCCACTACCGCGACCGGCTCACCGCGTTGTGGCAGTCTGAAAATCCCGATATCCGCCGCGTGGAGGTCCGCGTGGGCAACGGTTTGTCACCAATCTCGGGCGGGGATGGGCTGGGGGAGCCGCTGTCCGAACCGCCAGTCCCCGCACCTGCCGCCACATCTCCCCAGGACCTGGATCCGCCCCTGCCGGTGAGCCGCATGAGTGAACGCCCGGGCGAACGCGGCGACCCGCGGTCCGAACTGAACGCCCCGCTCGACCCGCGCTTCACCTTCGACGGCTTCGTGGTCGGCAAACCCAACGAATTCGCCTATGCCTGCGCCCGGCGCGTGGCCGAACATCCGGCCAGCGCCGGTTTCAACCCGCTGTTCCTCTATGGCGGCGTCGGCCTGGGCAAGACCCACCTGATGCACGCCATCGCCTGGGACCTGCTGGGCCATGGCGGTTCGCGGCCCGCGCCGCTGTCCGTCACATACATGTCGGCCGAGAAGTTCATGTACCGCTTCATCGCCGCCATCCGCAGCCAGTCCACCATCGAGTTCAAGGACCAGTTGCGCAGCGTCGATGTGCTGATGGTGGACGACCTGCAGTTCCTGATCGGCAAGGACAACACACAAGAGGAATTCTTTCACACGTTCAACGCGCTGGTGGATGCCGGCAAGCAGATCGTGGTGTCCGCCGACAAGTCGCCGGCCGAGATCTCCGGCCTGGAGGACCGACTGCGCACCCGCCTGGGGTGCGGCATGGTGGCCGACCTGCACGCCACCACCTATGAACTCCGCATCTCCATCCTGGAGGCGAAGGTCCAGCGCGCCGGCGTGCCTGTCCCCGGCAAGGTGCTGGAATTCCTGGCCCACAAGATCACCACCAACATCCGGGAGCTGGAAGGCGCGCTGAACCGCCTGATCGCGCACGCCAACCTGTTCGGCCGGCCGGTGACGCTGGAATCCACGCAGGATGTGCTGCACGACATCCTGAAGGCGCACGACCGGCGCATCACCATCGAGGAAATCCAGCGCAAGGTGGCGGCACACTACAACATCCGCCTCACCGACATGTCCTCTGCCCGCCGCGCCCGGGCGGTGGCCCGGCCGCGGCAGGTGGCGATGTTCCTGGCCAAGCAACTGACCAGCCGCTCCCTGCCGGAGATCGGCCGCAAGTTCGGCAACCGCGACCACACGACGGTGATGCACGCGGTGTCCCGCATCGGCGAGCTGATCGAACGTGACGCGGGCTTCGCCGAGGATATCGAGTTGCTGCGCCGCATGCTGGAGAACTGACCCGGCGCGGCCGGCCGTCCCAGGCCCATGGCCGCCCGGGATACTGCCGTGACAGGCCCGCGCCCGTCGCCCGGACCCGATGGCACACGCTGCTGGGTCACCGGCCACAGCGTGTGGCCAGTGCTGGTGCCCGTGCCTGCGGCCGCGACATGCCGCGGCGCGACCGGTCCGGCCCTGGAACGCCACCCTGCCGGATCATGATCATGCGGACAAAACGACCAATCGATTACAACTGTCAATGACTTTGCCGCAATTCAGGGTTCTTGTTCCAGCGGCGGAATGCACTGGGCGGTCACTTTTCACGCAACGCGATCACACTTTCTGTGCCCCGTGGGTGCCGCCCCCACCCCGCCCCCCACCCCGACCGGCGCGCCGACCCGGGACGGCCTTCTACGAAAATGCGGAAACCCCGCCCCGCCTCTTCCGGGGTGAAACCACGACGTGGATGATGGTTGGGGGACCGAGCCCGTCGTGCGAATCTCCCCCGCACGCGCCCTCCTCTCGCAGGCGAAAAGAGGGAGGCCGGTTACCCTGTTCGGAGTCTCCCTATGCCCATCAATCCCGCCGACGGCCCGATCCTCGGCACCCTGTATGGCAGCGACCCCATGCGCGCCGTGTTCGACGAACGTGCCTACTTCCAGCGCATGCTGGACGTGGAAGCCGCGCTGGCCCGGGTGCAGGCGCGCCTGGGCATCATCCCGGCGGATGCGGCGGACGCGATCACGGCCGCCGCCAGGGTGGACAATCTGCGCACCGAGGATCTCGCCGCCAGCGCCCGCAATGTCGGCTATCCGGTGGTCGGGCTGGTCGCCGGCCTGTCGCGCGCGGCCGGCGCCGCCGGGGGCTGGACGCACTGGGGCGCCACCACCCAGGACATCATGGACACCGCCACCGTGCTTCAGGTGCGCGACGGGCTGGCCCTGGTGCGCGCCGAACTGATGGCCGTCCTGCGAGCGCTGGCCGAACAGGCGGGGCGGCACCGGCACACGGTGATGGCGGGGCGGACGCATCTGCAGCAGGCGCTGCCCACCAGCTTCGGCCTGAAATGCGCCACCTGGGCGCAGCCGTTCCTGGCGCATCTGCAGCGGCTCGACCAGATGCGCGCCCGGGTGGAACTGGTTGAATTCGCCGGCGCCGCCGGCACGCTGGCCTCCCTCGGCGAGCAAGGGGTCGCGGTGATGGAGGGCCTGGCCGCCGAACTGAAGCTGGGGGCACCGGTGGCGCCATGGCATGTCTGCCGCGACGGGCTGGCCGAGGCGGTCGGCTTCCTCGGCCTGGTCTGCGGCAGCCTGGCCAAGCTGGCCACCGACATCATCCTGCTGGCGCAGACCGAGGTGGGCGAGGTTGCCGAACCCTACATCGCCGGGCGCGGGGCGTCCTCCACCATGCCGCAGAAGCGCAACCCGATCGCCTCCGAATACATCCTGGCCGCCGCGCGCGGCGTGCAGGCGCTGGTGCCGCTGATGCAGGGCGCGATGGCGCAGGATCACGAGCGCGCCACCGGGCCCTGGCAGGCGGAAGCCCTGGCGCTGCCGCAGGCCTTCGTGCTGACCCACGGCGCGCTGCTGCACGCCCGCACCATCGCCGAGGGCCTGGTGGTGGACGCCGACCGCATGCGCGCCAACCTGGGCATCACCCACGGGCTGATCGTGGCCGAGGCGGTGATGATGGGCCTGGCCCCGCAGATCGGCCGCGGCGAGGCACACCACGTGGTGAAGCACGCCTGCGACGTGGCGCTGACCGAGCGCATTCCGCTCGCCGAAGCGCTGGCGCGCGACCCGGCCGTCAGCAGCACGCTGGACCGCCCGGCGATCGAGCGGCTGACCGACCCGGCCGGCTATCTGGGAAGCACAGACGCCTTCATCGACCGCGTGCTGGCTGCCGTAGCGCAAGCCTCATCGTACCACCCCGTCCTGGGTTTGGCCGAAACACGATCATGCAGCGTGTTGGCCGGCGCAGGCCGGCCATCCACGTGTTTCGTGGCTGACATCAGGCGATTCCGACCGCGCGTCGGCGTCCCGCACCGCGCCAGGACGGCCGCCCCCAACCGCTCCAGCCGTCCCGCGACACTTTAATTGACATCCGCCGCGCAAGATGGAACGGTGGGTCGCAACAAGAACGACGACTTACAGGGGGTAGTACGCGCCAGGCAGAGCGGACAGCACCAGTTGCTGGCCGCGGAAGGTCCGGCTGCGTCTAAGTCAGGAATGTCGAAAAAGCTGCTGGACCGCACTGCGGATCTGATGGCGCTGATCGCCGGTGCCATCCTGATTCTGATGATGCTGCACATCACCGCCGACGTGGTGCTGCGCTATCTGTTCGCCCTGCCGATCCGCGATACGGTGGAAATCGTTTCCACCTATTACATCGTCGCCATCGTCTTCCTGCCGCTGGCCCTGGTCGAACGCCTGAACGCGCACATCGTGGTCGAGCTGTTCAGCCAGCATCTGCCACAACGCATGCAGGAACTGCTGATCGCCTGCATCGGCCTGCTGTCGGCCAGCTATTTCGGCGCCTTCACCTGGCGCACCGGCAAGGACGCCATCCAGAAATACAACGTCGGCGAGGTCATGCTCGGCACCACGCCCATCACCGTGTGGCCGACGCGTTTCTACCTGCCGATCGGCTGCGGGCTGATCACGCTGATGCTGCTGTACAAGAGCATCCGCCTGTTCATCGGTGACAACTCCGTGCTGGCGCGCGCGAAGGATCTCGAGGGATTCGACTGAAACCATCCGCGTCCTGATCCGTCGTGCAACCCAAGGGCGAGACAAGCCATGGATGAACTGACCCTGAGCGCCGGCGCCCTGAGTGTGCTGCTGGTGCTGCTGATGCTGCGGGTGCCGGTCGGCGTCGCGTTGGGCGGCGTCTCCTTCATCGGCATCTGGCTGGAGATCGGGCCCCGCTCTGCCTGGGGCATCCTCACCGCCGTTCCGTATGATTTCGTCGCGCACTGGACATTGAGCTCGGTGCCGATGTTCCTGTTGATGGGCTATGTCTGCTTTCATTCGCAACTGACCGACGGCCTGTTCCGCATCGCGCGCACCTGGCTGTCTTGGATGCCGGGCGGGCTGGCCGTCGCGTCGGTGGGGGCGGCCGCGGGCTTCTCGGCGGTCACCGGGTCCTCGGTGGCCTGTGCGGCGGCGATGGGCCGCATCGCCGTGCCGGAAATGCTGATGAGCCGTTACGACCGCGGCCTGGCGGCCGGAACCGTTGCCGCCGCCGGCACCATCGGGTCGATGATCCCGCCCAGCATTCTGCTGCTGCTGTTCGGCATCTACGCCGAGCTGCCGATCAGCAAGCTGTTCATTGCGGGACTGCTGCCGGGTTTGCTGACTGCGGTGCTGTATTCGGCGATGATCGCGATCCGCGTGCGCCTGTCGCCGTCGCTCGCGCCGCCGGACGAGTTTACCGTCACCTGGGCCGACCGCATCAGCGCGTTCCGCGGCGCCTGGCCGGTGGTGGCGTTGGTGATCGGCGTGTTCGGCGGGCTGTTCGCCGGCGTGTTCACCCCGACCGAGGCCGGCGCCGTCGGCGCGTTCCTGTCCTTCGTCATCGGCTTCGCGCAGCGCACGCTGACCTTCGACAAGATCAAGCTGGCGATCCGCGAAACCCTGGTCAGCACCGCGGCGATTTTCGTGATCGCCATCGGCGCCAACCTGCTGACCCGGTTCCTGGCGCTGACCGGGTTCACCGATGTGATCTCCGAGTTCGTGGTTTCGTACGGCGTCGGGCCGGTCAGCCTGATGATCGGCACCATGGCGGTGCTGTTCTTCCTGGGCTGCTTCCTGGACCCGATCGGCATCATGCTGCTGACGCTGCCGGTGTTCCTGCCGGCGGTCAGCAAAAGCGGCGTCGATCTGATCTGGTTCGGCGTGCTGATGACAAAGCTGCTGGAGATCGGGCTGATCTCGCCGCCGGTCGGGTTGAACGTGTTCGTCATCAAGGGAATCGTCGGCGACCGCATTCCCACCGAGACGATCTTCAAGGGGATCCTCTGGTTCATGGCCGTGGATATCATCACGGTGGGCCTGATGATCGCCTTTCCACAGATCAGCCTGTACCTGCCGGGGCTGATCGACTGACCGCCCCGGCCGAAGCGCCGGCGCCAGAACGGCAGCACAAGAAAACGTTTCACAGGGGGACTACAACGATGAAGTTTCGAGCACGCTGGATCTACAGAACCGCGATGGCCGGTGCCCTGGTGTGCGGCGCGTTGCTGGGCAGTGGCGTGGCGCCGGCTTCCGCCGAGACGCTGAAGGGGGCGCATTTCGTCTCCCCGCAGCATCCCATCGGCATCGGCTTCCAGGCCTTCGCCGATGCACTGAAGAAGGATTCCAACGGCAAGCTGCGCGCGCACATCTTCGCCGGCGAATCCCTGCTGGGCGCCAAGGCGATTTCCGACGGCGTGCGCGACGACGTGGCCGATTTCGGCCAGGTGGTCATGACCTACACGCCGGCCTACTACCCGCATGGTATCATGATCAACAACATGGCCATGATCGGCGACGACGACATGGCCGCCGCGTTCGCGGTAACCGAGCTCTACTGGCTGCACTGCAAGGCCTGCCAGCAGGAATTCGCCAGGCAGAACCAGGTGTTCGTGGTCGGCGGCAGCACGGCGCCCTATGTGATCATCGCCAAGGACGACCTGAACTCGCCGGAGAAGATCAAGGGCGCCAAGCTGCGTGCCGGCGGTTCGTTGTGGGACCGCTTCGCCGAATCGATCGGCGCGGTCGGCGTGAACATCCCGACCTCCGAAATGTATGAGGGCATGTCGCGCGGCATCCTGACCGGGGCGCTGTATGCGGTGGGCGGACTGAAGAGCCTGGGCGTGGCGGACGTGTCGCACCAGGTGATCATGCTGAAGACCGGCTCCTTCCGCGCGCTGGCGCTGTTTTCCTTCAACCATGACAAATGGGCGAAGTTCACGCCGGAGGAGCGCACCGCGATCTTCAAGGCCGCGTCCACGGGCGTGGTGGCGACGGTGAACGCGTACCATCATACAGACGATGTCGGACTGGCGCTGGCCAAGAAGAAGAACATCGCCGTAGTGCAGCCCGACCCGGGGCTGGTGAAGCTGCGCGACCAGTTCGTGGAACACGACATCAACAACGTGATCGCCCACGCCCACGAGAAACTGGGCATCGACGATGCGGCGGAGTTCGTTGCCAACTATCGCAAGCTGTATGCGAAATACGCAAAGCTGATCGCGCCGGTGGAGAACCAGCCGGACAAGCTTTCAGCCATTCTCTATCAGGAGGTTTACGCCAAGCTCGACCCGAAGACCGCAGGTGTGCAGCAGTAACACGGGCGCCTTCATCATCATGGCCGGCGCAGTCCGGCCATGTCCCCTTCCTGCAGCCGCGATCAGCCGTGCCGCTGATGGCCCCGGCCCATGCGCCATGTTGCCGCGCACCATCTCGAAGCGCATGCATCGGCGTCACTGCTGTAACGCGCACGAAGCACTCGTACGGACCAGCAGCTTCCTGACCGACAAAGCCAAGAAAAACGTGCGGTCCGAAGGCTTTGGCATCAACCTACGTAACTGCACAGCTTGGTGATTGTGCAAATTCCGGTTTTGCTTGTTCCGTCGGTAGCGCCGTCGTTAGCCTGCACCTGCTGTAAATGCTCAACAGAGGACGCTATCCGATGTTGTACTGCTTGCTTGTGCAATACTCACCCAGCGGTTTGCGGGCAATGCGGGAAAGACGCGACACCGATCGCCAGGCAGCCGTGAAGCACTTCCTGTCGGCATCCGGTTGCAAGCTGGAGGCGATGTACGCCACGTCCTATGACGGTCCAGGCGTGATGACGCTGTTCGACGCACCTGATGCGGAAACCGCTGAGGCCCTGTCGCACGTGGTGATGGAATCGGACACCCTGCGCAACCCGCATGTGTTCCGGTTGTTCAGCCCGCAGGAGATCACGGCAATCCGGGAGAAGGCACGCGAACTGTTCGCCGGCTACCAGCCGCCCGGCAAGGCTTAGGCCTACTGAAGCGACCGGTTCAGCACCATCGCCAGCCGGCAACCCGCCTTCTCGATCTGCTCGGCTGCCGCCGCCGCGGCCCGGTGCTGATATTGCTGGGTCAGCCGGTATACGGGGTCCCCGTGCCTGTCCCGGACCGGCTGCCCCAGCCGATACGCCGTGTCCCTGGCGATTGCGAAGGACTCCCAGGCCCAGTCCGCCGGCGTCCCCGACATCCACGCGTGGCACTGTGACCCGAACCGACGCTGCGCCACCGCCGCAACTTTCCGCGCCGTCCGACCCAGCCGCTTCACCACCGCGGTGTCCCAGTAGGCATGCAGCGACTGGCCGACACGGTGCCGGCCGAACAGCACCAGCACCTGGTTGCCACCCTGGTCGTGATTGTCCGCGGCATGCAGAGGCTGGTGCACATCGCCGACAAGATGCAGCAGGAACATGAAGGCGATGATCTGCTCGTGGCTGCCGAACGGCAGCGTGCGCAGTTCATGCGCGAATGCATTGATCCGGTCCACGACGCAGGCCTTCGCCGGCCCCGCACTGGCGGGAACATCCGGCGGCGGATGACCGAAGCAGGCGGTCGCCAGATCGGGATGATCCAGTTCCAGATCGACGAAATGCCAGCGATAGGTCAGGTCGTAGTGCGTCCGCGTCGTACTGTGGTCGCTCTCGCGGTAGCGGTCCGCCCAGGTCGCCCGGCTGGCAAAGTCCGGCCTGGTCCGCCTGCTTTTGTCGAGCCGCAGCAATCGATCGACCTTGTGCCGCACCGACGGCGTCAGGTGCTGATACGCGATCAGGGCGATCGCCTTGTGCCCCTCACTGCCCCACGCGCGCGCCGGCACCGGGGCGAGCGCCAATACACCCAGCAACAGAATGGCGGTCGCCCACCCGGCGGCCACGCGACAACGAAGCATCACGGCAACGACAAACTACGCGGCAATACCTGCCACCGGCGCCAGCGGCGGACGCCCGCGGATGATGTCCGAGGCCTTCTCGGCAATCATCATCGTCGAGCAATACGTATTCGCCGACGGCATGTTCGGCATGATCGACGCGTCCACCACCCGCAACCCCTGCATCCCGTGCACGCGCAACTCGTCGTCCACCACCGTCGTGCGGTCGCTCTCCGGCCCCATGCGCGCGGTGCCGATCAGGTGATAGGCGGTCGAGCCGTAGCGCTGCGCGAAATCCAGCAGTTCGTCGTCGCTCCGCACCTCCGGCCCCGGCAGCACATCGCCATCGAAATACGGCGCCAGTTCCGGCGTGTGCAGCAGCTTGCGCGCCAGCTTCATGCCCGCCAGCAGCACCTGCCGGTCCATCGGGTCTTTCAGGTAGTTCGGCTGGATCACCGGATCCTCGAACGGATCGGCCGAACGGGCCCGGACATAGCCGACGCTCTCCGGCCGGTGCTGCCACACGCCGCAGGTCATGCCGGGGAACTGGTCCAGCAGCCCGACAAACCCCTGCCGGTAGCTGGCCGGGCTGAACACGCCCTGCAGATCGGGATAATCCAGCGACTCATCCGACTTCCAGAACCAGTGCACCAGAGACGGACTCAGGGCCAGAATGCTCGGCTTGCCCAGCATCCAGCGCGCGATCTGCCCGGCCAGGCCGATGCCACGGGCCATTTCGTTCATGGTGCGGATGTTCTTCACCCGCGCAACCATTCGCGCGGAGTAGTGGTCGCGGAAGTTCTCCCCCGCGGGCAGGTCCGCCACCACCGGCACGCCGATATCCTGCAGCACCGCAGCCGGCCCGACGCCGGACAGTTGCAGCAGCTTCGCCGTGTTCACCGTGCCGCAGGACAGAATCACCTCCCGCCTGGCGAACACGCGGCGTTCGGTGGTGCGGTCGCGGTCATCCAGATAGCGCACGCCGATGGCGCGCCTGCCGTCGAACAGCACCTGCGCGGCGCGGGCATCGGTGCGCACGTCCAGCCGCCCGGTGCGGCGCGCCGGATGCAGGAACACGCGCGCCGCGGAGTGCCGGTATCCCTTGAAGATCGCACGCTGGAAGTAGCCGACGCCTTCCTGGTGATCGCCGCTGTTGTAGTCGGCGCAGCGGGGAATCCCCATGCCGACCGCGCCCGCGATGAACGACTCGCACACCGGGTGAATCCAGTCGATATCCGTCACCGGCAGGTTGCCGCTGCGTCCGTGGATGCGGTCGTCGCCGATGCCGATGCGGCGTTCGGTGCGCTTGAAATACGGCAGCACATCGACATAGCCCCAGCCGCGGTTGCCGCGCTGCGCCCAGTTGTCGAAATCCGCCCGCTGGCCGCGGTTATAGACCATGCCGTTGATCGAGCTCGACCCGCCCAGCGTGCGCCCCTGCGTGGTGGGAATGCGGCGGCCCGCGGTGCCCTCGCCCGGCTCGGTCTGGAACTGCCAGGTGTATTCGGGGTTGAACAGCATCTTGATGAAGCCGGCCGGCACGTGGATGTACGGGTGCCGGTCGGGCGGACCGCTCTCCAGCACGCACACCGTCACGCCGGGATCCTCGGTCAGCCGGTTCGCCAGGACGGATCCTGCCGCGCCGCTGCCCACAATCACGTAATCGAAGCCGTCCCCGTTCTGCTCTGCGGCCATGCGTCTTCCCCGACTGCGCCCGTTTGCTCCGGACCGGGCTTCATCCTAAGCTCCCCCCGTGAAACCGTCCAAGTCAGGGAGGGGCGACGCATGGAATACGTTTGCGACGCGCCGGGTGACCGGACCTGGTTCCGCCTGGTTACCGAAGGGGAAGCCGCGGCGGAGTCCGATTCGATGCGGCACGCCGTCGAAAAGCACTATCGCCGTGAGCGCGAGCGCGCCGCCGATAGTTTCCGGCCAGTATCCAATGTCTATATCGAGCAGGAAATCGGCAAGGAAAGCTACATCCAGCGTACCATGCCGCTGTTCCTGACACTGAAGGACGAGAACGGCGGGTCGCTGGTCACCGCCATGCTGCCACCCGGCGGCCGGCGCGACGCGGATTTCGCCTGCATCATTGTCGGGCCCGGCAATTCCGACCCCTATGCCGAACACGGGGACGCCATCCGGGCCCTGGGCGACCACTTCGGTCTGCGCCTGGAACGGTCGCGCTGCTACCCCTATCGCCGTTGAACCCAGACAGCCAAGGAGCGATCCATGGGTACCACGATCGAGCAATTCGCCAAGCAATGTCACGACGCGCTGAAGGCGCAGCCCGGCACCGCCGGCCGGGAAAAGGTCCGCGACCTGGTGCAGCAGGTGCTGCAGGACAAGAGCTTCGTGGACAGCTACATCCCGCCCGGCACGCCGGAGCGCAAGGTGCTGTACGAAGACCCCGAGCTGGGCTTCGCCATCCTGGCGCACGCCTATGAAGGCGCGAAGAACAGCAAGCCGCACGATCACGCCTCGTCCTGGGCGATCTACGGCCAGGCGGCCGGCGAGACCATCATGACCGACTGGGAATGCCTGGCCCGCCCGACCGAGAACCAGCCCGGCAAGGCGCGGCACATCCGCGACTACACGATGAAGCCGGGCGATGCCCACCTGTATGAGCCGGGCGTGCTGCACTCCCCGCGGCGTGACGGCGCCACCCGGCTGCTGCGCATCGAGGGGCAGAACATGGACCGGGTGAAGCGCCTGCCATACGAGGCCGTCGAGCTCAGCCCTGCCGCGGAATAATCTGCTTCTCCTCGACAACCCACGTCTTGATCCGCCCGATGAACAGGGCGCCATCGTCGGTCAGCCGCTTCATCTCCGGTGTCGCGGCTGCCCGGGCGAAGGCGTCCCGGTCGTCGTACCAGAGCTCCGCAATGCCATCGACCTCCACCGCGGTTTCCGGGATGTCCGGGCGGGTGAGCGTCTTGGTGATGTGTGACTGCACATAGCGGCGCACGCCAGGCACGGCGTGCGCCAGCGGGGCATGGATATCCACCCAGTGCCGCACGAACTGGTCGTGCGTGATTTCCGGCCTGCGGGTCAGCAGGCTGATGACCTTGATCATGCGCGTCCTCCCGGTGGCTGACCACGCCCCGAACCGGTGCCCGGGACAGCGGCCGTCGGCCTTTTCATACCACGTCGTCGCCCTCGTGGAGCGCTGAAGGACAGCCCCCGGCCGGCCACTAGAGCGTTTGCCACGTGCGGTGCGCATCGCGTCATCGTCGCGAAGAGGGCACCACTCCGGCCTGGCCAGATGTGGCCGCTGGCAGACCGTACAACGTCGTGGTGGGCGAAGGCCCGCCACCCACGACTTCGTCATGCCGACGGCAATCCACCCCGGGCAAGCCCCACGGCAAGTCTGCAAGAAGATGCGTTGCCGCAAAACGCAGTCGTGCGGTGACGGGCCTTCGCCCACCACGACGTGGTTGGTTCCGCCCGCAGCCAGACCCGCTGGTTCAACGCTTATGGGCGCCGGCCCGCCACGGCCCCAATCGCTCATCCGGACGCTGATCTGCGCAACACTTGGCGCCTGTCATCCCGGCTTCCATACTCCGCCCATGGATGACTCCGAATCGATCGGCAGCCCGGCCACGAGCCTCGAGGAAACGCTTGCCGACTGGGACGAACAGCTCGCCGGCCTGGAACGCCAGGCCGCGCAGGTGCTGCGGTCCGCCCGCCGCCTGCGCAAGGCGGCACATGAAGGGGCGGTCGCCGGCTTCCCCGCCGCGATCAACGACCTGCGGGACAACGCGGCGAAACTGCAGGACAGCGTCGGTCAGGCCGCCGTCGCCCCGGACATCGACCTGGCCGCGTCCTTCGCCAATGGCCGGTTCGTCGATGAACTCTCCCACGCCGCCGCTACGGCCGAGGTGTTGCTGGTGCAGCGCGAGGGCCGGATCACCGCATTCCCCGTGGTGCTGCGCCTCGACGCCCGCACCCAGGGCGTGCGCGTCGGCCGCCGGCTGGAACGCCGGATCCGCCCCAGCTTCCTGGCCCGCCAGTTGCGCGCCATCCAGCAGCGCCCCGGTCGGTTCAACGCCCGCAGCTTCCTCGACCGCCTGCTGCGCGCCTACGCCGTGCTGGCCGCAAGACAGATGCCGGACTGGCAGGCAAACCGGCCGGGCGACGGCCCGCTGGTGCCGTTGTCCGACATCCACGACCTGCTCACCCTCCTGCCCGCCGCCGCCGCCGACTACCCGCTGGAGGAGTTCCTGGTCGATCTGCTCCGCCTGGACCGCGAACCGGACGCCCGTACCGCCCGCGGCCACCGCTTCGAGCTCGGCGGATCGACCGGCACCAAGGGCGGCAAGCGGCTGTCGGTGTTCGATGAATCCGGCGTGCAGCACGACTACTTCGCCATCCGCTTCTCCGGTCCGGAGTAACCGCGATGGACGTGATCGACGTCCAGCCTCTGCCGGTTGACCAATGGTTGCAGGTGGTCGAACCGGAATATTTCGGCGCCTACATCCCCCAGGGTGGCGCCGGGGCGAAGTTCGTCGTCGGCGAGGCGGACGCGCTGGCCCGCCTGCAGCACGCGGTCGCCGACCTGGCGCGGCGCCACGGCATGCTGACGGTTTCCGTCAGCGCCGGCGCCACCAGGCTGCACATGCTGCACGAGCTGTTCTTCGCCATCACCCGCGCCCTGCCCTGGGACTCGCTGCTGCAGCGCTACATCGAGGACCTGTTCCGCCGCAACGGCTATCCCTGGCCGCAGCCGGGCGTGGCGCTGACCATGCCGGCGCTGGCGCAGCATTTCGACGTGGCGCCCAACCTGCTGGGCCGCAGCCGCGACCAGTGGCTGACCCACGATCTGTGGGACGACGCCGCCCTGGCCCAGGATTTCCGGGCCGCCATCATGCAGCTCTGCCTCGGCCGGCTGGAGTCGGACGGTGAGGCGGATGTCCCCGTCCTGCAATGGCTGCGCGGGGAAAAGGTCGGTCTGGCGCTGCTGCGCCGGTTCGACATCGCCGCCCGCATCACCCGCACCAATGCCCGCGCCATGCTGGTGTCGCTGTGCCACGTCCTGCGCAAGGCGGGCAGCGCGGGCCTGCTGCTGACGCTGGATCTCCGCCCTGCCCTGCCGGCGAAGCCGATGGAGGGCGATCTGCGCTACTCGCCGGCCGCGCTGATGGACCTGTACGAGGTCCTGCGGGAGATCATCGACGATCTGGAGCACCTGCCAGGCCTCTTCGTGCTGGGGCTGGCCGACCAGATGCTGATCGCCGGCGACCGGCGCCGCACGCTGGACAGCTACAAGGCGCTGGAGATGCGGATCTGGCCCGATGTGCGCCCGGGCGATCGGCAGAACCCGTTGGCGCCGCTGGTGACGGTGCGCGCATGAACCTGGACTCCCGCACCGCGATCGAGGCCCTGCGCGCCGGCGTTCCCAACCGCGCGGCAGTGCGCCTGATGGGCACCGGCGAGTCCGGCATCGAGCACGCGTTCGACGAGTTGCTGCAGTCGATCTGGGCGCCGGACGCCATCCCGGCCCCCGGCCTGGGCGTCGCCGGCGGGTTCGGCGCCGGCAAGTCGCATCTGCTGGGGTACCTGGCGGAGGTGGCCCGCACGCACCGGTTCGTCGTCAGCCGCGTGGTGATCAGCAAGGAAACGCCGCTGGCCGACCCGGCGCGCATGTTCGAAGCAGCGATCCGCAGCGCCGTCGTGCCCGATCGCAATGACGACGCGGTCAGCGCCGTCTTCGCCACCCTGCGCGGCGCGCCGGAAAAGCTGGAGGCGCTGGAACAGGGCATTACCGAACCGGATGCGGGTTTCGCCGGCATCTTCGCCGCCATCCTGCTGCTGCTGCGCCGCCCCGGCGTGCCGCCCGAGGTGCTGCGCCGGTGCGAGCGCTTCCTGGCCGGCGGTCGGATGACCACCACGTCGTTCCGCCAGGCGCTGGCGGCGGTCGGCGCGGCGAAGATGTTCGACCTGCGCATGCCGGTCGCCGCGGACCTGACACGGCAGCGCATCGCCTTCGCCAGCCGCATGTTCCGCGCCGCCGGCTATGCCGGTTGGTGCCTGTTGCTGGACGAGGTGGAACTGATCGGCCGCTACAGCCCCTTGCAGCGGGCCATGGCCTATGCCGGGCTCGCCGACTGGCTGGGGCTGGAGGGCAGCGCCCGCCTGCCCGGCATCGCCACCGCCTATGCCATCACCGACGACTTCGTCGCGGCGGTGATCGACCAGCGCCAGGACGAGGAAAAGCTGCCGGAACGCCTGCGCCTGAAGGGCCGGCGCCAGGAAGCGGCGCTGGCCCTGGCCGCGATGCGTCACATCGCCGACACGGTGCGCCGGCACCGCCTGCCGCCGCCCGGGCTGGAGGAACTGACGCGCGACTGCCAGCGCCTGCGGGAGATCTACGGGCAGGCCTATGACTGGTATCCTCCCGAGCCGCCGCCGCCCGAACGCACTGCCACGCGGACCATGCGCCAGTACATCAAGGCGTGGATCACCCAGTGGGACCTGCAACGCCTGACCGGCGCGCAGGTCGGCATCGTCGAGCAGTCGGTGGCCAGCAACTACGAGGAGGACGCCATCATGGGCGAGGTGCTTCCTCCGCCGCAGGAGGATGAGATCGGCTGACACCGGCCGGCGTGGCATTCGGCTCTTGAGCGGGCGTCACTTCAGCGGTTTGTCATAGCAACTCGCGTTATGTTTGACACACGCTCAGCCATTCACTGTCATGGGCCCGCGCAGGCGGGCCATTCACGTCTTTTCGTAGTTGCCATCAGCAAAAGTCAGGGACGGCCGGCCAGCGCCGACCACGACGGTGAGCTGCCGGCCAGCGGTCGAACGGTACGCGGGTTGGTATCATACGACTGCAGCGACGTTGCCGCCCGAAGCCATTTGCCACGACGTTTGTTTGCCCGCACGCAAATGCCGGTGCCTCATCGTGTATGCTGTCCGAGTGCAAGCGGATTGCGCCACATCAGCCCGGCAAAGCGTGCGAAGTCGCCGTCAGTCGAGTTGAGCTCGAGCCCGTGTTCGATAGCCAGCGCGGCCAAGTGAGCATCCGGAACCAAGTTTCCATGCACCCCCGGCGCCGCGAGCAGACGTGCGAGGATCTCGGCATGGCGCTGAGTTGGTGCGGGAACCCACACTGGGCCACTACGCAGCCACGCATCGACCCGGCTCCAGGCCTCCGCCATGCCGAGCGGGCGCGGGAAGATCCGTGGGTTGCTGACCAGCCGCAAAAAGGCCAGCAGTGACGCCCAGGGCAGCCCTACGCGCTCGGTGCCGTTAATGCGTCCATCAAGCCATTCCCGCGCATCGATGTGTTGAGGAGCGGCCGTGTTGACGGCGTAAATCAGCAGGTTGGCGTCAACGAGAATCAGCGGAAGCTTTCGCCTTCCGCCGCCGCCAGAGCTTCCGCCACATTGTCAAGCGGCAGACGCGCCAGTCCCAGATCGACGCTCTCGGTGACGAACGTGGCTCCGCCTCTCTGGCCCTCGGCCATCGCACGAAGGCCACGCCGCAGAGCATCGTTCACTGCGTCCTTCAGGCTTAGCCCACGTTCCCGCCGGAGCGCCTCGAGTTCGACGCTCACGTCGGGGTCCAAGGTCAGTGTCGTTCTCATCCACCGTGATGTAGAGCAGGTGATGTATTGATGTCAATTTGCTCTCTGGCTGGGACGCCGGAAGCTTCCAGCCGGAGAGTCGGCCCCTGAGCCGGCCGCCAACGACGCCTGCCGTCATGACGAACCGAAGCGCAGCCTCCTCGGGAAACAACGGGCGCCGAAAGGATCATTGGACCAGTGCCCCGAGCAGCGCATCGAGGCGCAGGCGTCCTTCCGGGGTGGCGCGCAAAACCTGCGAGTCCCACAGGAGATAACCGGCTTCGACTGCATCACGCAGCACGTCCGTGTCCACCGCTGCGTTCAGCGGCATGCCGGCGCGGGCCAGGAACCGGGCGGCTTCGATCCCCTCGGTCAGGCGCAGCCCCATCAGCAGCATTTCACGCGCGCGGTCCTCGGTGCCGAGCGGCACGTCTTCCACTGTGCCGTGTCCGGATTGTTCGACCCGGTCCGCCCAGACTTCCGGTGCGCGGTGGCGTCGCGTGGCATAAAGCGCGCCGTCCCGGGTCAGCCGGCCATGCGCGCCCGGGCCGATGCCGGCGTAGTCGTGGTAGCGCCAGTAGGCCAGGTTGTGGCGGCTTTCGGCGCCGGGCTGGGCGTAGTTCGACACCTCGTAGGGCAGCAGGCCGAAGCGGGCGGCTTCTTCGACGGTGGCGTCGTACAGCGCGGCGGCCTGGTCGGGATCCGGCAGGACGATGTCGCCGCGGCGATAGCGGGTCTCGAACGCGGTGCCCGGCTCGATGGTGAGCTGGTACAGCGACAGGTGGTCCGCCGCCAGCGCCAGCGCGGCGCGCAGTTCCGCCCGCCAGGCGGCCTCGTCCTGGTCAGGTCGGGCGTAGATCAGGTCGAAGGACAGGCGGGGGAAGATGGCGCGGGCCGTCTCCAGCGCGGCCACCGCCTGCTCCGCCGAGTGCTGGCGGCCGAGCAGGGTCAGGGCCGTGGGGTCCAGGCTTTGCACGCCGAGCGAGGCGCGATTCACGCCGGCCTGGCGGAAGGCGGCGAGCCTGCCGGCCTCCACGCTGGTCGGATTGGCTTCCAGCGTGATCTCCACGTCGTCGGCGACGTCGAACAGGCGGCGGGCGTCCTCCAGCAGCGCCGCCACCGTTTCGGGCGCCATCAGGCTGGGGGTGCCGCCGCCGAAGAACACCGACGTGACCCGCCGACGGCCGAGCCGCTCGGCTTCCCATGCCAGCTCGGCGCGCAGCGCGGCGGCGAAGCGCGTTTGCGGGATGCGGTCCCGCACATGCGAGTTGAAGTCGCAGTACGGGCACTTGGCCAGGCAGAACGGCCAGTGGATATAGAGCGCGAGTGGTTCCATCAGGTCGGAGATATAGGTGATGTCGGGTGCGGCTGCCGGATCGGTTGAGCGTGTGCGTGCGGCGCTGTTGGCGGCCGGGCATCCGGATACGATCACGGAATTCCCTGCCGGCACGCGCACCGCGGCCGATGCGGCCGCCGCGGTTGGCTGCGACGTGGCGCAGATCGCCAAGTCGATCGTGTTCCGCGCGGGGATGCGGGCGGCGGTGGTCATCACCTCCGGCGCCAACCGCGTGGACCAGGCCCGGGCGGAGGCGGCGCTGGGGGTGAAGCTTGGCCGTGCCGATGCGGACTGGGTGCGCGCGACCACCGGGTTCGCGGTAGGCGGCGTGGCGCCGGTCGGGCACCTGGCGCCGCCGTTGCTGCTGCTGGACGCCGACCTGATGGCGCTGGATCCGGTCTGGGCGGCGGCCGGGTCACCCAAGCACGTGTTCCGCACCACGCCGGCGGAGTTGCTGCGGATGACCGCGGCGCAGGTGGCGGAGGTTCGGGCGGGGTAGCGGTCCGATTGCGGCAGTACCGTCCGGTATCGGTTGCCGGCATAGGGTTTCCGGGATTACGCGGCCCGATGATGGTCTGGGCGGGCCGGATGATGGCTGCGCGGGCCGGATGATGGTCTGGGCGGGTCGGATGATGGCTGCGCGGGCCGGATGATGGTCTGGGTGGGCCGGATGATGGCTGCGCGGGCCGGATGATGGTCTGGGCGGGCCGGATGATGGCTGCGCGGGCCGGATGATGGTCTGGGCGGGCCGGATGATGCTGCGCGGCGGGCCTGTGCATGACGTGCGTGAACATGGGCCACGTCGACTCCTAACGATCCCGTCATGGCCGGCCCCCGAGCCGGCCATCCACCCCTCGGCGATCGGGTCGCATTGTTGCGTGCACGCTCTGACGGGGGCAGATGGCCGGCTCGGGGGCCGGCCATGACGGGATTTTTCGGGCCTCGCACGCCAAGCATGGCGCCCGTAACACCTGTTGGGCGCCTGTGAGGCCTAGCGCCTGTGGGGCCTGGGGCTCGCGGGGCTTGGCGCCTATGAGGTCTGGCGCCGATGGGCTTGGCGCCTGTGCGGCCTGGCGCCAGTGAGGCCGTGGGGTTTGGGGCTGGTGCCCTCCCTGGCGCCGGCATGCCCCACGATCGACCGCTTCTGCCGTGTTCGTGCCTGCCGGGCCAGGGCCCGACCGGACCCGGGTCACACTGCCCGGGCCCGCACTGCCGCGGCCCGCGCCATGTCGGCGCACAGCCCGGTATAGGCCACCGGGTCCAGCAACTGCCGGATCGCCGCCGCATCCAGGTGCGCGGTCACCCGCGGGTCCGCCGCCAGACGGTCGGCGAAGGACCCGCCCTCCACCGCCACCGCCTGCGCCGCCTCGTACACCACGTCATGCGCGTGCTGCCGGCCGATGGTGGCGCCGAGCTGGAGCATGACCGCCTCGGCCATGATCAGGCCGCCGCCCAGGTCCAGGTTCCGGCGCATCCGGTCGGGATGCAGCGTCAGGCCGGCGGTGATGATGCGCAGCCGCTGCAGCATGTCGCCGGCCATCACGCAGGCGCGGCCCTCGGCGGAGCGGATCATCAGCTCGTGGGCGCGGTCGGCCTCGTGCTCGGTCTGCATCGCTTCCAGCGCCAGCGGCACGATGGAGCGCAGCTCCGCCGCCGCGGCGATCACGTCCTGCGCCAGTTGCGGATTGCGCTTCTGCGGCATGGTGGAGCTGCCGACGGTGCCGGGCGGCACCGGTTCCTCCACCTCGCCGAACTCCGTCTTCATCAGCGTGTAGATTTCGCGTCCGATCTTGCCGCAGGTGGCGCCCAGCATGCCCAGCAGCATCAGGTATTCGGCCAGGTGGTCGCCGATGGTGCGGGCGGGGATGGTCATCGGCGCCATGTCCAGCCGCTTCGCCATGCCGGCCTGCACCGCCGGCCCCTGCTCGCCCAGCGAGGCGAAGGTGCCCGCGGCGCCGCCCAGCATGGCGACGAACACCCGCGGCTCTGCCTGGCGGAAGCGCTCCATGTGGCGCAGCAGCTCGTCGATCCACACCGCGACCTTGAAGCCGAAGGTGGCGGGCACCGCGTGCTGGCCGTGGGTGCGGCCGGCGATCGGCATGTCGGCGCCGCGCTCCGCCAGGTCGGCCATCGCGTGCAGGATGTCGCGCAACTGCTGCTGGAAGATCGCGTGGGCGCGGCGCAGAACCAGCAGGTCGCCGGTCTGCACGATGTTCTGCGTCGTGGCGCCCCAGTGCACCCAGCCGCCATGCGGGTCGCCGGTGACGCGGCTGAGTTCCCAGACCAGCGGCACGATGGTGTGGCTGGTGCGGGCGAAACCCTCGTCGATGCGGGCGCGGTCCATCAGCTCCAGCCTGGCGGCGCGGGCGATCGCGTCGGCCGCTTCCTGCGGCACGATCCCCAGCTCGGCCTGCGCCGCGGCCAGGGCCGCTTCCACGTCGAGCCAGGCCTGCCAGCGGCTTTCCAGCCGGTACAGGGCGCGCAACCCGGGATCGGGTACGCGCTTGGCGGTGGAGCGTTCGTCGGACATGGGCGTTCCCCCGTTATGATTGCCGCCCCGCAGCGCGCCGCCGGTCGGGCGGGCTGCATGCGGCCAGGGACCACCGTAACCCGACACCCGCGATGGATGAATTCCCCGCCTGGCGCCGCCGCACCGATTGGGTCGTGCCACGGCTCCCCGAGACACCGTTACCCCAGCAGCCGCGAAACCCGTTGCACCAGCCCCTGCGCATCCTGCGGCGCACGCACCTTGGCGTCGTTGTCGAAGTAAACGAACACGTCGCGCCGACGGTGGCGCGCCGGGCCGTTCACCCGTTCCGCGTCCTGCGGTTCGGCGCCGCGCGCCCAGGCCGCGACGCGCCCGGCCCATTCGTCCAGCGCGGCGTCGTCGTAGCCGCTGGCGTACAGCTCCTCCGAGCCATGCAACCGGCAGTACACGAAGTCCGCGGTGACATCCATCAGCCGCGGCCACGCCACCGTGTCGGCACACACCAGCGCGATGTCGTAGCGCCGCAGCAGGTCGGTGAAGGCGGGAGAGCGGAAGCTGTCGTGCCGGATCTCGAAGGCATGGCGTATCGGACGGTTGGCATCGGTCCGCAGCCAGGTGCGTCCGGAAAAGCGGCTGTCATGCCGCCGCGCCAGTTGCACGGCCGACTCCGTGTCATGCGGCAGCATCTGCAGGAACGGCTCGATCCGTTCGGCGCTGAACTGGAATTGCGGCGGAAACTGCCACAGCACCGGCCCGAGTTTGCGGCCCAGCCGCAGCACGCCGGTGGCGAAGAAATTGGCCAGCGGCGTGGCCGGATCGCGCAGCCGGCGCATATGCGTGATGTAGCGGGGGCCCTTCACGGCGAACACGAAGTCGTCCGGCGTCTGGTCCACCCAGTGCGCGAAGGTCTTCGGGCGTTGTGCGCGGTAGAAGGTGCCGTTGATCTCGATGGTGCGGAACTGCTGTGCCGCGTATTCCAGTTCACGCGTATGCGGCAGGGCCTTCGGATAGAACACGCCGCGCCACGGCGGGTAGGTCCAGCCGGAAATGCCGATGCGGACGTCGCCCTGTGCGTGCCTCGTCATCGCCGGAATTTGGGAACGCCCCCTCCCGTTGCGGGAGGGGGTTGGGTCTGTGGGAGGAGGTCGAGGGGCGGAATCGTGCGTCCGGAATGCGCCCGCGCCCCTCCTCACCCACGCGCGCCCGCTTTCCCAGCCGTGGCCCGATTTGCGGCCCGGAGCCCGATTTCGCGGCCCAGAGCCCGATTCGCGGCCCAGGCCCGCAAGCGAAGGGAGGGTTCCGGGCGTCGGGCTACGCCGGGTAGGACGGCAGCGGCACGCTTTCCCAGCCGGACAGGTGCTCCACCGCGCGGCCGATACGGAAGACCGTCGCTTCGTCGAACGCCCGCCCAACCACCTGCACGCTGATCGGCAACCCGTCCGCCAACCCCACCGGCACGCTCATGGCCGGATGGCCGGTGACATTGAACGGAATGGTCTGCATCGGTGCCGCGCTGGACATCGCATCCGTTGGCTGGTCGAAACGCGGCGCCGTGTTCAGCGCCGAGGCGGTCAGCAGCCCGTCATACCGCGACAGCGCGGCATTCACCGCCGCGGTCAGCTCCCGCCGCGCCCGCAATGCGTTGATGAAGTCCGCCGCGGTGATCGCCGCGCCGAGGCCGAACCGCGTCGCGGTGATCTCGCCATAGTCCAGCAGCCGGGTCTGCATGTCGGCTTCGTGGATCGCGAAGGCTTCCGCGGTCATGATCACCCGCCCAGCGGCGGCGAACAGCGCGTAGTCGGGCAGCGTGATGTCCTCCACCGTCGCGCCGGCCTCGCGCAGTTGCGCGGCGGTGCGATCGATGCCGGCCACCACCTCCGGCATGGTCGCCTTCGCGTCGGCAAAGAACGCACGCGGAATGCCGATGCGCAGGCCGGCCACACCCTTCTCCAGGTCGGCACGGTAGTCCGGCACCGGCACATCCGCGCTGGCGGGATCCTCCGGATCGTGACCTGCCAGCACCTGCAGGGTGATCGCCGCATCCTCCACGCTGCGACTCAGCGGTCCGCAATGGTCCAGCGTCCAGGACAGCGGGAACACGCCGCGTCGTGACACGCGGCCGTAGGTGCCCTTGATGCCCACCAGCCCGCACCACGCCGCCGGTCCGCGAATCGACCCGCCGGTATCGGACCCCATCGCCATGCGCACCATGCGCGACGCGATCGCGGTGGCGGACCCGGAGGACGAACCACCGGTGATATGCTCCGTATTCCACGGATTGCGGGCCGGCGGGAACGGCAGGTCGAAGCTCGGCCCACCCAGGGCGAATTCATGCGTGGCGAGCTTGCCCAGCAGAACGCCGCCCGCGTCCTTCAGCCTGGCGGCCACGACGCAGTCGGCCTCCGGCACGTTGTCCAGGCGCAGCTTGGAATGGCAGGTCGTGCGAATGCCGGCCGTGTCGTAGATGTCCTTCAATGCATAGGGAATGCCGTGGAACGGTCCGCGGTCGCGGCCGGCTTTCAGTTCGGCGTCGGCCCGGCGCGCATCGTCCAGCGCGCGCTGCTCGGTCAGCAGCACGAACGCATGCAACGCCGGATCGCGCGCCGCCACCCGGGCCAGCGCATCGCGGGCCAGTTGCTCGGCGGTGACGCGGCCGGCCCGCAACTGCCGGCCCATTTCCGCAATCGACAGGTCCTGCGTGTCCATCACTTGTCTCCTGCCGGGGCCAGGCGGAACACGTTTGAAGGTTCATGCGCCGGGCCGTAGCGCCCATGCAGCAGCGCGATCTGCGCGCGCAGGTCGGCGTACGCGCTCAGCATCGCCGCCCGGCGGGCCTCGGGGATGGTCAGGCCGGCACGGGCCATCAGCATGTCGAACTCGGCGGACACTGCGTCCGCGGCGGGTGTTTCTGGCATGACGGACTCCTGTTGCTGCATTGCAGCATATTAGGCATGTGCCATCGGCGTCGGCTACACTGAAGCGCTTCCCTGTCGTGGCCGGAACGGCCCGGTCCCGACATGGGCACATGATTCGAGGAGGGACCGATGCGCACTCAGGTTGGCATCGTGGGCGCCGGCCCGGCCGGCCTGTTGCTGTCGCACCTGCTGCACATGGAGGGCATCGAGTCCGTCGTGCTGGAGTCCCGTTCCCGGGAGTACGTGGAGAACCGCATCCGCGCCGGCGTGCTGGAATGGGGCACCGAACACCTGCTGGCGGACTCCGGCGTGGGCGAACGCATGCGCGCCGAAGGCATGCCGCACGAAGGCGTGCGGCTGCGCGTGGACCGGCAGGACCATCGCATCGACTTCCGCGCACTCACCGGCAAGCACGTTATGGTGTACAGCCAGCACAAGGTGGTGCAGGACCTGATCGCCGCGCGCCTGGCCGCCGGCGGGCAGATCGTGTTCGAGGCCGACAACGTGGCGGTGCACGACTTCCACACCGACGCGCCGCACATCACCTATGAGCATGCCGGCCAGCGGCAACGGCTGGACTGCGCCATCATCGCCGGCTGCGACGGCTTCCACGGTATCTGCCGCGACTCCATCCCGGCCGGCACGCTGCGCTTTTTCGAGCGCGACTACCCCTTCGCCTGGCTCGGCATCCTCGCCAATGCGCGCCCCGCGTCGGAGGAACTGGTGTACGCCAGCCACGACCGCGGCTTCGCGCTGCTGTCGATGCGCTCCCCCACGGTCAGCCGGCTGTATCTGCAATGCACGCCGGACGAGGACCTGGAGGCCTGGTCCGACGACCGCATCTGGGCCGAGTTGCAGACCCGGTTCACGCGCGAGGGGTTTCGGCTGACCGAAGGCGAGATCACCCAGAAGGGCATCACGGCGATGCGCAGCTTCGTGGTGGAACCGATGCAGAGCGGGCGGCTGTTCCTGGCCGGCGACGCCGCGCACATCGTGCCGCCGACCGGCGCCAAGGGGTTGAACCTCGCCGCCGCCGACGTCGCGGTGCTGACCCGCGCGCTGGCGGCGTATTTCAAGACCGGGGCGACGGAGCTGCTGGACGGGTATTCCGCCACGGCGCTGCGCCGGGTGTGGAAGGCGCAGCGTTTCTCCTGGTGGATGACCTCGCTGCTGCACCGCTTCGCGTCACACTCGCCGTTCGAGCGGCAGGTGCAGCGGGCGGAGCTGGACTACATCTTCTCCTCCGTGGCCGCGTCCACCGCACTGGCGGAGAACTACGTCGGATTGCCGCTGATCACGTAAGGGCAGGACGAAGTTGAATCGCCGCCCGGCATTCGGATATACGTTGCGTATATCCCACGCTGGCGGACTGTTATGACACGCACGACCCTGTTTCTTACCAACCGGTCTCAGGCGGTTCGGCTTCCGAAGGAAGTCGCCTTCCCGCCCGGCGTGCGGGAGGTCCGTATCCTGCGGGATGGCGCGCGCCGCATCGTCGTTCCGGTGGACGCAGTGTGGGATGACTTTTTCGACTCGCCCGGCATCGACCTGCCCGGGCGCGACCAGCCGGAGGCACAGCGCCGCGAGTTCATTCTGATGTTGCGCTACATGCTGGACACAAACCTCTGCATTCGTGTCCTGCGCGATCGGCCTGCGGGTCTGCGCGTGCGCTTCAACCGCGACGCGGATGCGCTGTGCATCTCCACCATCGTGCTGACAGAACTGCTGCACGGCGCGGAAAAGTCCAATCGCCCGGTGGAGAATCGCAGGGAGGTGGACCGGATGGCCGGGCGGCTCGAGGTCCTGCCCTTCGATGAAGCCGCAGCGGCCCATGCCGCGGAGATTCGTGCCGAGTTGGAACGCCGCGGACAGTCGATCGGCGGCTACGACGTGTTGATCGCCGGACACGCGCGCAGCCGTGGGCTTGTCGTGGTGACCGGCAACCTGCGGGAATTCAATCGAGTCGCAGGGCTACGCGCCGAGGACTGGCTGGCCGGATAGTCCGCTGCCCGCTGATACCAATACGCAAAGAGCCTGGCGCACCGGCAGATCGTACAACGTCGTGGCAGGTCGTACAACGTCGTGGCGGGCGAAGGGCCGACATCCACGACTTTGTCGTGCGGGACGCACCTGTCCGAATCCCGCGCCGGAGATTTCTCACGCATCGGGCGCCCTCGGCAGGACGAAGCCGTGGATGGCGGGCCTTCGCCCGCCAGGACGGTGTACGTTCCGCCAGCGGCTGCGACTGACCACCGACGAATTGGGATTGCTTTGCAGCCCCGAAGGCCGGCCGGTCAATGCCTCGCTGACGAGCCGAACGTCACACCCCGCCCCAGACCTCCTGCGCCACCTCGACGCACAGGCGCAGCTTCGCCCACTGCTCCTCCTCGGTCAGCACATTGCCGTGCTCGGTGCTGGCGAAGCCGCATTGCGGCGACAGCGCCAGTTGCTCCAGCGGCAGGTACTTGCTGGCGGCATCGATCCGCCGCTTCAGCTCGTCCTTGGTCTCCAGCGCGCCGGTTTTCGACGTGACCAGGCCCAGCACCACCACCTTGTGCCCACGCGGCACGAAGCGCAGCGGCTCGAACCCGCCGGCGCGGTCGGTGTCGTACTCCATGAAGTAGGCGTCGCTGTTGATCCGGTTGAACAGCACCTCGGCCACCGGCTCATACCCGCCCGTCGCCACGAAGGTGGAGCGGAAGTTGCCCCGGCACAGATGCATGCTGATCGTCATGCCCTCCGGCTTGCCGGAAATCGCCGTGTTCAGCATGTCGGCGTAGATACCCAGCAGGTTCTCGACATGTTCGCCGCGCGCCTTCAGGTTGGCGATCTGCTCGGGATCGCACAGATAGGCGATGTTCACCTCGTCCAGTTGCAGATAGCGGCAGCCGGCGGCGCCGAACGCCGTCACCGCCTGCTTGTAGGCCGATCCCAGGTCGGCGAAGAACGTGTCCAGCTCGGGATAGATCTTCGGGTCGATCGCCTGCCGCCCGCCGCGGAAATGCACAACGCTGGGCGACGGGATGGTCATCTTCGGCATCGCCGTGGTCACGTGGTCGGCGACGAACCTGTAGTGGTCCAGCATCACCGGCTTCGACCAGCCGATCTTGCCGTTCACCCGCAGCATGTGCGGCAGCGCGACATTGCCCTTGAACTGGATCTTCTGTTCGGGCTCGTACAGCTCCACCCCGTCCAGCCCGGACACGAAATCGTAATGCCAGTATGCGCGGCGGTATTCGCCGTCGGTGGCCGCACGCAGGCCCAGTGCCTCCTGCTTGCGGATCGCCGCCGCAATGCAGCGGTCCTCCACCGCCCGCAGCGCATCCGGCGCCAGGGTGCCGGCCTTCCAGGCGGCGCGGGCCTCCTGCAACTCCGGTGGCCGCAACAGGCTTCCAACATGATCGGCCCGGAACGGCGGACGGCTGCGGGCGCCGGCGGGACGGCTGGACTGCGTCGTGGAGCTGGACATGGGCGGCACCTCCTCACTGATGGCCGGGTTTTCGCGCGCCCGCGGCGTGACGTCAAAGCCTGCGGCACGGCCCCTGGCACGGTGCAACCGCCGATCAAATCCGGTCGGTCTCACGCAATCGGGCAGACGATCGGCATTGGACGGCGCGCCGGCGACCCAAACTGACCCGTGGCCGCGCCGCATGGACCCGGGCCGGCGAAGCGACTATCAGGTGCCGCCCTCCTCCGAGATCTCTGCCCTATGCTGAATTGCCTGCTGGTCGGCCTGGTCGATTTCTGCCGACGCAATGCCCTTTCCGTGATGCTGGTCAGCCTGCTGGTGGCCGCCTTTTCCGTCTGGATGGCGTTCAACCACCTGGGCGTCACCACCAACACCGACCTGATGTTCTCGTCCAGCCTGCCGTGGCGGCAGCGCGCCGAGGCCTACGACAAGGAATTCCCGCAGTTCCGCGACCTGCTGGTCGCCGTGGTGGAGGCC
The DNA here is from genome assembly GCA_963721065.1 of uncultured Alphaproteobacteria bacterium. Taxonomy (GTDB): domain Bacteria; phylum Pseudomonadota; class Alphaproteobacteria; order Acetobacterales; family Acetobacteraceae; genus CAWBLP01. Next base: position 224,024 of record CAVRHO010000001.1, on the reverse strand, counting down.
CGGGAACCCGAGCAGGCCGACGACACCGCCCGGGAACTGGCCGAGAAGCTGGCGGCAGATCACCAGCATTTCATCTCGGTCACCCGCCCCGATTCGTCGCCGTTCTTCACCCGGGAAGGCTTCCTGTTCCTTGACATGAAGCAACTGAATACGTTGATGGAAAAGACCATCGACGCGCAGCCCTTCCTGGGCCAGTTGGTCGCCGACCCGACGGCGCGCGGCCTGTTCTCGGCGCTGTCGCTGTTCGGCATGGGGGCGGCGAAGGGGTCGGTCGATCTCACCCCCTACGCACCCACGCTGAACGGCTTCCATCACGTCATGCAGGACGTGCTGGACGGCCACCCCCGCCCGCTGTCCTGGCAGTCGCTGCTGGGCGGGGGGCTGGAGGAGCTGGCGGGCAAGTACCGCTTCGTGCTGGCCAAACCCCGCCAGAACTACGGCGCGCTGGAGCCCGGCGGCGCCGCCACCAGGGCAATGCGCGACGTCATCGCCAACCTGCCCTTCGTGAAGTCCGGCGCCGCGCGGGTCCGCATCACCGGCCAGGTCGCCCTGGCCGACGAGGAATTCGCCAGCGTCGCGGAAGGCACGGTGGATGCGCTGATCGGCAGCGTCGTGCTGATCACGGTGTGGCTGTTCCTGGCCGTGAAGACCTGGCGGCTGATCGTGCCGATCCTGATGACGCTGACGCTGGGCCTAGCGGTGACGCTGCTGTTCGCCACGTTGGCGGTGGGCACGCTGAACCTGGTCTCGGTCGGATTCGGTGTGCTGTTCGTCGGCATCGCCGTGGACTTCGCCATCCAGTTTTCCGTGCGTTACCGCGAGCGAAGATTTCTGCATCCCGAGCCGGCCGATGCGCTGCGACGGACGGCGGCCCGCACCGGCGTGCAGATCCTGGCCGCCGCGATCGCGACCGCGGCCGGATTCCTGGCCTTCGTGCCGACCGCGTTCTCGGGCGTGGCGGAACTCGGCCTGATCGCCGGGGTCGGCATGCTGATCGCCTTCGCCTGCACCATCACCTTCCTGCCCGCGGCGATCACCCTGTTCCACCCGCCCGGCGAACTGTCCGAGGTGGGCTTCCACTGGGCGGCAGGGCTGGATACGGCGATCGCCCGCCGGCGCAAGCCCATCCTGCTGGGCTTCCTGGCGCTGGCCGCGGCCGCGATCGCGGTCTCGTCGCATCTGCAGTTCGATGCCAATCCGCTGGACACCAAGAACCCGAACACCGAGGCGATGCGCACGCTGCGGGACCTGATCAACAACCCGGTGACCAACCCGTACACCATCGACATCGTCGCCCCCAGCGTGCAGGCCGCCGCGGCCCTGACGCCCCGGCTGAAGGGCCTGTCCACGGTCTCCAGCGTGATCGACATCAACAGCTTCATCCCCGACAACCAGCAGAAGAAGCTGGCGGTCATCGAGGACGCGAACTCCATTCTGGCGCCGACCATCGCCCCGCCGAGCACGCCGCCCGCGCCAATCACGCCGCATCAGGTGCGCATGGCGGCGAAGATGGCGTACGAGCAGATCAAGCCCGCCCTGGACAAGCTTCCCGCAGGCAGTCCGCTGGCCGCGATTGCCGGCGATCTGCACAAGCTGGAGACGGCATCGGACAAGGTGGCGATGCAGGCGAATGCCTCTCTCACCCGCTTCCTGCCGGGGGAACTGGACCGTCTGCGTACCGCGCTCAATGCAAAACCGGTAACACTGGAAACCTTGCCGCCGGACCTGAAGCGCAACTGGGTGCTGCCGGACGGCCGGGCCCGCATCCAGGTGGTGCCGAAGACGTTGACGAATGTCAGCAAGAATCTGCATGACTTCGTGGGCCAGGTGACCAAAGTGGCACCCGACGCCGCCGGTTCGGCGGTGACGATCGTGGCGACCAGCAACACCATCATCACCGCGTTCCGCAACGCCGGCATCTATGCGGTCGCGGCGATCGCGCTGCTGCTGCTGATCGCGCTGCGCCGCCTGCGCGACATGGCGCTGGTGCTGGCGCCGCTGCTGCTGTCGGCACTGCTGACCCTGTTCGTCGCGGTGTTGCTGCCGCTGCCGCTGAACTTCGCGAACATCATCGCCCTGCCGCTGCTGCTGGGGGTGGGCGTGTCGTTCAACATCTATTTCGTCATGAACTGGCGGGATGGACGTTCCGACCTGCTGGGTTCGGCGACGGCACGCGCGATCCTGTTTTCCGCCCTGACCACCGCGACGGCATTCGGCTCACTGGCGTTGTCGGCGCATCCGGGGACGTCGAGCATGGGCAAGCTGCTGCTGATCAGCCTGGGGTGCACGCTGCTCGCCACGCTGGTGTTCGTTCCTGCGCAACTGTTCATGCTGCGCCCGCCGCCGGAGTTGTAGAGACGGCGTCGGTCCTGCATCGTTGGCGGGGATGGCCATCCGCGTCTGCGCTGTCGGCCACGCCGGTAAGACGTGAATGGCCGCCCTTCGCCGCCCATGACGGTGCACGGTCGGTCGGCGATCGGACTCTGTTGGCCCGGCAACGAACCGGCGGTCAGTGTCGCGCCAGTCAATGGCTCAACAGGCAGCAAACCGGGCTGCCGCGGAGCAAGTCGCGCGTCACGCCGCCGAACACGGCCTCCCGCAGGCGCATGTGACCGTAGCCGCCGGCCACGATCAGGTCGGCGCCATTCTGCCTGACGACGGCATGCAATTCATCGGCGACACTCCGCCCCTGCAGCGGCTGCACCTGCGGCACCGCCGCAACGCCGTGGCACGCAAGGTGGGCGACCACATCGGCCGTTCCGGCTTCCGCCGCATAGCGGCCCGCGTCGCCCTCTTCGCAGATTGCCACCACCCGCACCTGTTTGGCCCGGGTCAGGAACGGCATGGCATCGACCACGGCGCGACGGGACTCGCGCGTGTCGCGCCAGGCCAGCACGACCTGCTCCGCCGCCACCGTGGCGATGCCGGGCGGCACCAGCAGCACCGGCCGGCCCGCGGCCAGCACCACGGCGCCCGGATCTGGGAAGACCGCCGCGCTGGTCTCCCCATCGCTCGGCGTGCGGTCCAGCACCAGAAGATCGGCCCCGCGCGCCTGGCGGATGATCGCGTCCGCCGGAGGTTCGGCGAACGCATGCCAGGCGGTGTCCCGCTTCTTGTCGCCCGCGACGGCCTCGCGGAACGCGGCCTCGGCGGCCCGAAGGTCGGCCCCGATCTGCTCCTGCTCCTGCTGGATGCGCCCCATGAAGGCTGCGGTTTCGCCGTGCCAGCCACCAAGCGGCTGCGGCGTCATGCGCAGCGTTGCCGGCGTGCCCACCCCCATCGGGCGCATTCCCAGCGCCCCCACGCCGACCAGGCGCGCACCGAACCGCGCGGCCAGGTCCGCTGCCAGGGCCACCCGGTGCCGGGCGGCCGGGTCCGCCTGCACATGCACCATCACACTTGCGTAGGTCACCGTCGTCCCTCCACCGCAATAGGCGCGCCGCGGGACGGGCGTGCCACGGCCACCGCAGCGCGTGGGTCTGAAGGTGGGGACCGCGGCACGAGAAGGAAGACGCCCCGGCAGGCGATCGTCCCGACGATAGAGACAGGAACAGCGGCCGAGCGGAACCCGCCCCGGCCGGATGCATACCGGAAGCCGGTGGGCTTCCTTTGGCCTGAGGCCGGCGGGGCCGGTGGCATATGCCATCGACTCCGCCGGCAACACGCTGCGCGTGATCAGGCGCCGGCCAGCACCTTTTCGCGATGGGCGGTCCAGAACGGGACCCACGCCTCGTCGCTGTGGTCCTTCTGCGACTTGAATGCGGTCTGGGCCTGCTTCCATGCCGCGATCAGCTTGTTCAGCCGCGCGACGCGGTGGGTCTGCCAGGCCTCCGCCTCCTCGGTCCACCAGCCCTTTTCCTTCATGTAGCGGATGGTGCCCTCATGGAACGGCGCATCCGCCCGCGGCAGGCCGGACAGTTTCGGCATCCAGTTGATCGAGCTGCCGGTGGTGGTCTTGATCATGTCCATATCGCTGTCCACCGCCTTGACGAAGGCGTACACCTCGTCGGCGCTGGTCGTGGCGTAGGTGGTGATCATCGGGTAGCGCAGGCCGATCAGTTCCACGCCACCCGGCGGGATCGCGGCGCCCGAGGTTTCCCGGCGCGGCTCCAGGAAGTCCAGCACCTTCTGCATGCGCGCCCAGGCTTCCTTGTCGTCGGCCGGGAACGGCGGCCAGATCAGGCCGCGCGGGCTGGCCTCGATCTCGCGCATGTTGGCCGAGGTGGTGACCGAGCCCATGCCGTCGAGCTGGTTGTTGATGATCGCGGTCTTCATGGCGTTGTAGCTGCCGAACCAGACTGGCTGGATGTCCTTCTCGGTGAGCCCGGCGAAGGCGAGATAGGCCTGGTTCTTCACGTTGACCGAGGGATTGCCCTTCACATAGCCGAGCCGCTTGCCCTTGAGCTGGCTCATGCTGGTCATGCCGGTGTCCTTGGCCATCGCCAGGCCGTTGGAGGCCGGGCGCGCCAGCACCACGCGCAGGTTCTGCGGCCCCCAGGTGCGGGCGGCGAAATCCTCGGTGCCCTCGGCGGCGAAATACAGCTCATTGGCCAGGTAGCCGTAGGTGGCGCGGTGCTGCTTCAGCGGCAGAAGGCGGCCGATCGACGTGCCGGACGGCATGATCCGCACGCGCATGTTCTGGCGCTTCTGCATCGCCTCGGCGATGGCGGAGGCTTCGACGTAACCCGAGGACCCCAGGTCGTAGGATGTCCACACCGAGCTGCGCGGCAGTCCCTCGGCCTGCGCCTCGCGCGCGGCCGCGGCGCCGAATGGGGCCATCGCGGCGGTGATCAGAACGGCTCTTCGGGTCGGCATCGTTTCCACTCCTTGTCTTCCCGCGCTTACGCTTTGTCGCATTTGCGGTCCGGCATATTTGCCAATATACCAACGGCGGGTCAAACGCCCTCGCGCAGCGCTGCCGAAACCGGACCTGACGTCGCGAGGTCGCATTCTGGGGGCTGCGTTCGATGACAAGCAGTGTGGGCGGCGAGCAGCCGCTCGAGTTGGCACTCGCGCCGGAAGATGGCGGGCGCGACAGGCTGAGCGGATTTTCCTACTGGCTGGCGCTGGTGTTCGGTGCCTGCGGGATCGTGCTGGCGATCAACCAGACGTTCAACCTGCACCTGTTCGGCGGGCCTATCATCGACACGTCGTTCTTCTACGTGATGCTGGGGATTTTCCTGTCGCTGGCGTTCCTGGCCTATCCGGGCCGGTCCGCCGACCGGCAGGCGATCCCCTGGTACGACTGGGGGCTGTTCGCGCTGACGCTGGGGGCGTGCGGCTTCCTGGCCTACAACGGCGGGCGGATCATCGCCGAGGGCTGGGACCTGGCCGCGCCGCCCGATGCCACGGTTGTCGCCGGGATAATCTGCCTGCTGGCGCTGGAGGGGCTGCGCCGGGCCGGCGGGCTGGTGCTGTTCGGCATGTGCGTGCTGTTCGCGCTGTTCCCACTGTTCTCCGATCACATGCCCGGGTTCCTGTGGGGGCCGGGCATGACGCTGGAACAGACCGTGCGGGCGCATGCGATGGGGGTGGAGAGCATCATCGGCGTGCCGATGCGCACCGTCGCGTCACTGCTGGTGGGCTTCCTGATCTTCGGTTCCGCCCTGGTGGTGACCGGCGGCGGCGAATTCTTCATGGCGCTGGCCACCGCGCTGATGGGCCGCAGCCGCGGCGGGCCGGCGAAGGTGGCGGTGCTGTCCAGCGGCTTCTTCGGCTCGCTGTCGGGCAGCGTGATCTCCAATGTCGTCACCACCGGGCAGATCACCATCCCGACCATGAAGCGGATCGGCTATCCGCCGTTCTATGCCGGCGCGGTGGAGGCCTGCTCGTCCACCGGCGGGGCGCTGATGCCGCCGGTGATGGGCGCGGTGGCGTTCATCATGGCCGAGTTCCTGAACGTGCCCTATGCCGACGTGATGATCGCCGCCGCGGTGCCGGCGGTGCTGTACTACGGCGTGCTGCTGCTGCAGACCGACCACTATGCGGCGAAGAACGGGCTGCGCGGCCAGTCGGCCGAGGAAATCCCCCGGTTGGGCCACGTGTTCCGCCAGGGCTGGCACTTCCTGTTCAGCCTGGTGCTGCTGACCTACCTGCTGCTGGTGATGAAGCAGGAGGCGCTGGCGCCGTACATCGCCACCGGCGTGCTGCTGATCACCTCCTTCCTGTTCGGCGCGAACCGCTTCGGGCTGTCTGGGCTGCGCGACCTGACGATCGACACCACGCGCAACATCATCAACATCACCGCGATCCTGGCGGGCGTGGGGTTCATCGTCGGTTCGCTGTCCTACACCGGCGTGGGCGGCGCATTTTCCCGCGAGCTGCTGCAGTTCGCGCATGGCAACGTGATGCTGCTGCTGGTGTTCGGCGCGCTGACCAGCTTCATCCTGGGCATGGGGATGACATCCAGCGCCTGCTACATCTTCCTGGCGGTCACGCTGGGGCCGGCGCTGATCGGCGGCGGGCTGAACCCGGTGGCGAGCCACCTGTTCATCCTCTACTGGGGGCTGATCAGCTTCATCACGCCGCCGGTGGCGCTGGCCGCCATCGCCGCTTCCAGCATCGCCCGCGCCAATCCGTGGCAGACCGGCGTGTGGGCGATGCGGCTGGGCATGATCAACTTCGTGCTGCCGTTCCTGTTCGTGCTGAACCCGACGCTGATCCTGGTGGGCGCCCCGCTGGATGTGGTGCGCGACATCGGCACGGCGATCCTGGCGATCTGGATGCTGGCCGCGGGCAGCGAGGGCTGGCTCTACGGCGTGGGTTCGATCGGCTGGGTGCAGCGTGCTCCGCTGCTGGTGGCGGCGTTCGTGCTGTTGAAGCCGGGGCTGCAGACAGACCTGATCGGTCTGGCCATCGTGGCCGGGGTGTATGGCTCCTGCCTGCTGATGCGCCGGCAGGCCACGGCCTGATCGCCGGACGCCCAAGCGCGCCCTGCGCCGCCGCGTGGGTCGGGCCGAGGCGCGATGACGGGGCCTCTCGAGAGAGAGGCCCCGTCCCGTTTCAGGGATCGATGCGCGCCGTCGCCGTCCCGCTCACCACTTCCTTGCCGTCCTGGTTGGTGGTGGACACCGTGAGATCGACGAAGTGCTGGCCGTTCTCCTCGCGGAGCGCCGCCACGGTCGCCTTCGCGTCCAGGTCGTCGCCCGGCCACACCTGGTTGGTGAAGCGCACGCCGAACTTGGTCAGCCGCCCGTCACCGACATAGTTGGTCAGCATCTTGCCGGTCATGCCCATGGTCAGCATGCCGTGCGCGAACACCGACGGGTAACCCGCGGCCTTGGTGGTGTACACCTCGTCCGCGTGCAGCGGGTTGTAGTCGCCTGACGCGCCGCAGTACATCACGATCTGCGTCCGCGTCAGGTTGGTCGCCACACGCTCGCTGTGCGTGTCACCGACCTTCAACTGGCTTGCCTTGAGTGCCATTGCCGTCGCTCCCCCTCAGCCCTGGTCCACCGGACGCTCGGTGGTCACGCCGACGCTGCGGGCGCGGGCCACCAGTTCGCCTTTCTCGTCGCGATATTCGGTGATGCGCTCGCGGAAGGTCAGCTTGCCGGCGCGCTTGCTCTGCTTTTCCCAGGTCTCGCCCGGCTTGGTCTCCACGCTCAGCACGTCGCCCGGACGCAGCGGGCGGAAATATTCGAAGTGCTGTTCGGCATGCAGCCCGCCGCTGGAGGACGGCTTGCCCTCCACGCCCGAGGGCGTCTTGCCGGAGCCGAACCACGGCTGGTTGGGGCGCCAGCGCAGGTGGTAGTCGGGGTCGAACTGCGCCACCGCCTGGGGGAAGGTGGGCGGCGCGACGATGCCTCCGACCTCGGTTTTTTTCGCTGCCTCCGCATCGTGATACACCGGGTTGGTGTCGCCGACGGCGCGCGCGAACATCATGATGTGTGACGCTTCAACGGGGAAAGTGATCTTGGCCAACGGGTTCCTCCGCTCCTTGGGCTGCGGCAAGCCTAGCAGGACATCGGCATTACGGAAGGGGGGCGACCCGGCGTGAGGCGACCTTTACGGCGTCCCGCCGCGCGCACGCGCAGCGCGCTGGCGGCGGCGGACATTCCCACCTGGGACGGACCGCGCACCCTGCCCGACCGCGCCGACGCGCTGCGCTTCGTCCCGGCGCCGGGCCGGCTGCCGCGGGGCCGGCGGGTGTACGCGATCGGCGACGTGCACGGCAGCCTGGAGCAACTGCGCGCGCTGCACCGGATCATCGCCGAGGATCTGGCGACGCGCCCGGTCGCGACGCCGGTGGTGGTGCACCTGGGCGACTACATCGACCATGGGCCGGACAGTGCGGGCGTGCTGGCGCTGCTCAGCCGCGGCCCGGACATTCCGGGCGCGCGCGTCGTCAACCTGAGCGGCGAGCACGAACGGATGCTGCTGGACGCGCTGGACGGCGACAGAGCCGCGGCGACCGACTGGCTGTGGTCCGGTGGCAAGGCAACCCTGGCCAGTTGGGGCCTGCCGCCCGACCTGCCGCGCGAGGCCTGGCACGGCGCCATCCCGGCCGAACACGTCGCGTTTCTGCGCGGCCTGAAGCTGAGCCATCGGGAGGGCGAATACCTGTTCGTGCATGCCGGCATCCGCCCCGGCGTGCCACTGGCGCGCCAGACGAAGGACGATCTTCTGGGCATTCGCCAGCCGTTTCTCTGGAGCGAGCAGGACCACGGCGTGGTGGTGGTACATGGCCACAACACCGAGCCGTCGCCGGCGACACTGGCCAACCGCATCGGTCTGGATACGGGCGCCGGCATGGGCGGCAAGCTGAGCTGCGCGGTCCTGGAGGAGGACCGGCTGGCGTTGCTGGCCGTGTGATATCAACCGCGGCGCGTTCGACCGACGCGCGCCCGCACATCGTCACGCGCGCCCGCACATCGTCACGCGCGCCCGCACATCGTCACGCGCGCCCGCACATCGTCACGCGCGCCCGCACATCATCACGCGCGCCCGCACATCGTCACGCGCGCCCGCTCATCGTCACGCGCGCCCGCACATCGTCATGGTCGGCGAAGGCCGGCCATCCACGTCTTCGTCATGCCGAAGGCACCCCGATAATGTCAGAACCCACAAGACCAGTGCTGCAGGTCCGACGGCCCGTTTCACTGCGTTCCGCATGACGAAGACGTGGATGAGCGGCCTTCGCCCACCACGACGTGGTACACACCGCCGACAGTACGCTCGGCCGATGCCTTCTGTTCCCGACCGCACTTGAAAGTAACAGTCCGGTTCAGGCCCGGCCATGACTGCGGGGGGTCCTGCAAGGCCGCGGACGCCCTTGGCGAAGACCACGTCAGCCGGCCCGAGCCACCCCACCGCCCATCTGCAGCATTTGCGCGAAAGACCGTCCGCTGTTGGCCAGCAGGTAGTCCCGCCCCTTCGCGCGCACCGCGACAACCGCATCGTCGCCAGGCCGGAACCGGCCGACGTCCAGTTGGAACCCGTGGCGCCCCTCACCGATCCGTGCCTTCTTCAGATCCTCCCGATACACATCGGCACGAAACTCCGTGACCACCTTGCCGTCGATCAGCAACTCCAGCGGCACGGGCTGCGCGTGGCCGACCATGTGGCACCAACCCTGCAGCCGTCCGCCGAACACGCCGTCGATGATTCCCTTCAGTTCCAGCCGAGCGGTACGCCAGTAGATCGGATTGTCCACCGTTACAGCCGAAATCATGCGCGCGCGCTGCTTTTCGTCCACCGACCAGCCACCGAACGCCAGCAGCGCGTCCACCAGTCGCGCGGGCATGGTCAGCGCCTTCTCATAACTCACCAGCAGGGTCGGGCAGCGCGCCTGCTGGGCGAATTCCGTCAGTCGAGCCAGCTCATGCCCGGCCGAACGCAGCGAGTTGCCGACCCGCGACATGGTGGAGATCACGTTGCGCTGGGCGATCGCCACCGGATCGCGGAAGGTCAGGATCAGGAACGGGCGGCGGAACAGCTCCAGCTCCTGCGGCGCGATCAGGTTGTACAGACCGGGCCGCTTGAAGCCCCACACCGCATGCTGAGTGTTGCGCTGGTGTATCGCCGCGCCCAGCATCAGGCGGTCCGGCTGGTTCAGCGCGCGGGCGATTTCGGTGTCCTCGAACACCACCGGATCGGCCGTCCTGCCCATCGGGACATCCAGCATGGCAAGCAGCTTGGCCAGCAGCGACGTCCCGCCGCGCGCCACGCCGGACACCAGGAAGGTGCGGGGGCCCGCATACGGTTCCGACTGGTTCAGCAGAATCAGTCCGGAATTCGCCAGGGCGTCCTGGGTTCGTATCTCATTCATCGTGCGTTGGTCCTGTTGCCCCCAATGCCGGACGACCCGGCGTGCGCCGCGGTCACTTGCCGTGCTTGAACAGCGTTGCCTGTTGTTTGAGGATGTCCATGCTGCGCCAGCCGTGTTGCACCGACGGCTCGACATCCTTGCTGTGGGCCGCGTTGATCTGCTCGCTGACCCACCATTCGTTGAATGTACCGGCCAGCACGAAGCGTGGGCCGATCCGGCGGGCGTATTCCCAGTTGCGGATATAGGTCTGTCCATTGTCGCGGCCGGGGCTGTTCGCACCACGCCACGCCGCCACCACGGTCATGCACTCGGGATGTCCGTCGAACACGCTGAAGGTCGGCTGGCCGCGGTCTTCCCAGGACCAGTAGCCGTAGCGGCTGACCCGCCCGGGCGACAGCAGCGCCGGCTGCTGCGTGATGAATCCGGTGATGAAGCGAACGGTGAAACGATCGTCCGACCACGGCGGCAATTGATGCTGCCACTGCGACGGCGTGCCGACGTAAACGAGCAGCAGCGGCTTGCCCAGGTAATGCTGCATCAGCGGGGCACGGGCCGGATTGGCGACGAACAGGTCGTACACCTCGTCGGCCTTCATCGAGAGCGCGCCATCCGGAATGGCGTGACGGTCGCCCGGCGTGCCGATCATGATCGCCACCCGGGGCGACCGCGGCAGTTGCGCCCAGGTGTTGAACAAGGTCAGCGTGGCACTCTCGATGAACCGCTGTGTCTTCGGCCCGCCCGGGTAGCGGATATCCATGCCGAGGTTGTTCGACCAGCCGAGGAACACGAAATCCACGGCGGCATCGCTCAACCATTCGGCATGCTGCGCCAGCACGCGCGAATCGTTGGAGCGGTAGAAGCCCAGCAAGGGTTGCCCCCAGGGCCTGGACGGCGGCGGCATCGCTTCCCACCGGGCGGTCGTATGCCACAGCGAATAGGCGATACCCACGCGCCGTTCGGAAGGCGGACAGGGTGGCGGTGCCACCCAGGGAGCCCGCGCCGGGCGCACACCCGCCCATTGACCGGCGAGCATCGCGCCGGCGCCCAGCACCAGGCGCCTGCTCCACGATACCGGCTGGTGCGCTGCCGTCATGCGACCTTCCAGACGACATCACCGGCACGCCCGGGCAGCCCCATCTTCTGCAACATGGCATGCACCCGCGGGGCAAACCGCAGCGCGCTGGTGTCCGTCACTTCATTACGGTCATAAATCTCGAAGTCCTGCTCGGCCCGACGGATCGGGCTACGGTAGTAGCTCTTGCCGATTTTCCCGGCCCAGTGGGCTCGCGACCGGACGAAGTAATGGTTGAGCTGACAGACCGTGTGATTCGCCGGCGCCGACGTGACGCCGGGCGTATGCCAGGCCACCGGAGTACCCGTCGGCAAGCACCGTTGACCCGTCACCGACATCCATCACGTGCTCGTTCAACACCCCGCGCACGGCGTTGGGCCGGACGATCCCCTTCACCTGCCTGTTGGCGGCGAACACGCCGGGCGCGCGCTGCGTGAAGCTTTCGATGATCAGGCCATCCGGATCGTCGTCCCGGCCGCCGGAACCGAACACCGCCCTGTTGACCACGATCTGCGCACTGCTCTCGTGCGTGGCAAGCAGAGCCTTTATGTCGGGATGCGCATGAGGAACCAGGAACTCGTCGGCGTCGAGGAACGCGATCCAGTCGAACTCCCGACCGAACCGGTCGCGGCAGTCCTGGTAGGCATCTCTCCGCCCGTGGCCATCGGTCCTGGGCCATGGAGTGACCCGCACGTCCATCACCCGGCCCGCCCGCGCCAGCACCAGCGGCGTGCTATCGACCGAAAGGTTTTCGTACGCAATCACCGCGTCGAAGCCGACCGCGGCCTGGTAGGTCAGCCATTCCGGAAGATCCCGCGCTTCATCCCGGACGACGGTGCACACCGCGCAGCGCCCCGCGCCCGGGGCGGCCGGCTTTGCGGCGGCGGCCGGAGCCCGGACCCGCGCCGCCGCCGGCACCGAGGTCAGCACACACGGACTGCCGTCCAACTCCTGCCGGTCCGGCATCACCAGGACGCGAAACACCGAAGCCGAGAGCTGCGCCCGCGGGATCTGCATCGCGAAGCCACACCGCTCCTCGCCGCGCAGCGCCTGCGCGACATCCGGTCGCGGCAGGTCCGCGGTGGCCTGGCCGACGATACGCCCGTCCTGCACCACCATCACCGAACAACCGCCAAGCAGACGCGGTCCGTCGGGGGTGGCGACCGAGCGCAGGACCCATCCCTGGATCCGTCCGTTGCGGAAGCTGTCGATATGGCTGTGGATGTGGCCGCGTGCGTCACGCTTTTCGTCCGGTGAACGCAGCGTGACCTCGGTGCAGCCTTGCCCGTCAACCGCCACCTGCAACGGCACGCCACCCCGGCTCTCGACGGTCAGGATGTTCGCTTTGTCCGGCCTGACATGCGCTGGCAACACGAACGCGAAGCCGACATTTCCGCCGGGGTGACTCGCCGCGACATCGGGCCGCGGCGCATCGCACAGTCCCTCCCACACCGTCTCACCGTTCACCCGGAAGCGCAGGAACACCGGGGCATCGGGCGCCTCCGGATCCATCACCCAGCCCCGTACCCGCGTCGTCGACGCCTCATCGACAATCAGATGCAACACCGGAAACGCAGAATTGGTCATTGCAGGTCCACGAAGATGCCCCGGTCGCGCGAGAAGTGCGGGTTGTAGAACGGATCGACGGAAATCACGTCGTGCCAGCGTTCCAGCATCACGTGGTTTTCGTAGAAGAAGCGTTGCGCCTTGCCGGGTGAAATGTCGTCGCCGCGGCTGAGCGACTCGTGGTGTTCGGCCACCAGGTCCGGCGTCCAGATGATGCGCCACCCGCGACGACCGATCTTCAGGCACAGATCGATGTCGTTGAACGCAACCATCAGCTCCTGCTCGTCGAAGCCGCCGACTTCCATGAACACGTCGGCCCGGCACAGCATGCACGCCGCGGTAACCGCCGAGTACCTGCTGGGCGCAGCGGGCCCGGTACAGGTATCCGGGATGATCCGCCGGAATGCCGCGGAACACATGATCGGCGATGCCGCCCACGCCCAGCACCACACCCGCATGCTGCACGGTGCCGTTCGGGTAGATCAGCTTCGCGCCGACCACCGCAACCTGGTCGTCCGCCAGCGCCTCGGCCATCATCACCTGCAGCCAGTCCGGCTGTTCCAGGAACACGTCGTTGTTGAGGAACACGTAGTACTCGGCGGGATATTCCCGCGCGGCGATGTTGTTCAGCCGGGAGTAGTTGAACGGCTCATCCACCCGCCGCACAACCACATGCGGGTCCGCTGCCGCCTCTCGGCAGAACGCCTCGGCCTCCGGCGTGACCGAGCCGTTATCGACCAGCACCACGCGCCAGTCCGGCCAGTCCGTGCTGGCCAGCAGGGACTCCAGGCACCGCCGCGTCGTCGCGATCTGGTCCTTGAACGGCACGATAACCGTCACGCTCGGCTTCCGCTGCTCGCCCCAGTCCACCCGGAACGTCGTGCTGTTGCCGATCGGTTGCACCTGAGACGACTTCGAATCCGCGCCGGAGCAGATGATCGGCCACAGCCCGCCGGCCGGCCTCGATCGCATAGGGCTTGGCCTCTCCGGCGCTGGCGGTGGACGCGGCGCTCTTGCGCCAGTGATACAGAATCTCCGGCAGATGCACGATCTGTCCGGGCCGGCACAGCTCCGACACGCGCAGCAGCAGATCGTGGTCCTGCGCCCCGTCGCACTCGGTCCGCAGCAGGCCGACGCGGCGCAGCAGCGCGCGGTCGATCATCACCAGGTGGCAGATGTAGTTCACGCCAAGCAGCAGCCGGTAGTTCCAGTCCGGCTTCAGGTTGGGTTCGCTGAACACCCCGAAATCGTCGATCTTGTCCTCATCGGAGTAAAGCAGCCTGGCACCGGTCCGCAGCGCTTCGCGAACCATCGCTTCCAGCGCCACCTCGACCATCAGGTCATCATGGTCGAACAGCACCACATAGGCGCCGTTGGCCCTGCGCAGCGCCGCGTTGGTGGCGGCGCTGATGCCGCGGTTCTCGCGACTGAACACGCAGGTGATCCGCTCGTCGGCATCCGCATAGTCACGCAGGCATGCGGCCAGCGCGCGCTGCTGACTGCCGTCGTCGGCAATGATGAGCTCCCAGTTCGAATATGTCTGCGCCCGCACCGATTCGATGGCCGCGGTCAGGTGTGCCAGGTTGGTGCGATAGGTGGGCATCACGACGGAGACCAGCGGCGCGTCGTCCGGCAGAGGCTCCGCCGCCGCCATGCGCCCGCGCAGCCGAACGAGGTAGCGGCGCGCCCAGGCATCGTAATTGTGCACGGTGGCTTCGGCGACGGGCAACAGGTCACGTACCTGCCGCTGCAGCTTGAACGCCCGGACACACAGTTCATTCACGGTGTCGCTCAGCGCGCGCAGTTCGTCCGCCCCTTCGCTGGAGCGGTGCTTCACCGACAGCGGACAGCCCGCCAGCTCCTCGCCCTCCGGCAGCGCCTTGAAGACGAACTCGAACTCCATGCCGTTGCGGCAGTGCTGCGGCAGCTTGAATTCGAACCCGACGCCGGGATCGCACCGGTGTTCACGGGCGACATCCATCCGGGGCCGGTCGGCGACGATCTCGCCAACCGCGATACCGTTGCACAGCACCTGCAGACGGACGTTGCCGTCACACTCGCCGGTGGTCAGGTGTTTGCGGACCACCCAGCCGCGGATGCCGTCACCGTGCAATCCGTCCACGACGCCTTCGATGGCGGTCACCGGTTCGGCGGTGAACGCCAGCTTCGTCCGGGTACCGCCGTCGGCGTCGCGGAACGGCAGCGGCGTGCCGTCCTCGAACAGGGCGGACAGCGAATGCGTCGTTCCGTCCAGGAACCGCGCCGGAAGCGAAAACGCAAATCCGCCATAGCTGGTCGGCAAACCAAGCGCGCGCAGGCTCTCGCAGGGTTGGTCGCAATCCGCCGTGCCCGCGGCCTGGCCATCGACGAACATCCGCAGCCGCACCCGACGGTCCGGCGCGCCGCGGCAGACGGCCCATCCCGTGATGACAGTGCCGGAGAACGGATCGGCGAAGCCGACATAGTCCGACGCATCCCCGCCACGGTCGGGTGCCGCCTGTACCGGCGGTGACGGTGCAACGGCCGGTTTTCGCTGCGGCTCGTCGGGCGGCGCCGCCGACTCAGCGAAGCGAAAGCGCAGATTGGCGCGGGTCACGCCGCCACGCGCCGGGAACTCCACGGCAGTGCCGTCCGGCAGCGCCAGGGACAGCACATGCGACAGCCCGTCCTGGAAGTTCCACGGAATCGTATAGGAAAATCCCCGGGCGTAGGACGGGGCGTCCGGCGGCAGTTCGGCCGAGGCCAGAACTGCCGCCTGGCCGGCAGACTTCGCCGTCGATGAAAGCATCGACCTGCGCCGCCCCCGTCGCACGATCCGGCGCAACGAACCACCCGGTCACCGTGCAGCTCTCCACCGGATCCGCTCGGCCGAAACAGGCGTTCGGTGCGACCGCAGCCGTCGCGATACCCACGTCCATCAACGCCTCGCCGCGACCTTGATCGTGCACACCCGGCCTGGCATCAGCTGAAGTTCACCTTGTTGATGTCGGTGATGTTGGCGAACGTGATCTTGGTGTCATCGCCCAGCGTGATGGTCACGCCGCCACTGCCGACATGGGCGTGCTCCACCGCGTGATGCACGTCGTGGCGGTCGAAGCCGACCAGGCGCACCTTGTCGCCCTCGACCGCGGAGAAGTCGGCAATGGTGGCGTGCGAGCCTTCGCCCTTGACGAACGCGAAGACATCCTTGCCGGCCCCGCCCATCATCGTGGCCGAACCGCTGCCGCCGGCCAGCGTGTCGTTGCCGAAGCCACCGATCACCTGGTCATGGCCGGACCCCGCCTGCAGCACATCGTTGCCGGTGGACAGCGCCGCATTCAGCGTCTCATTGCCGCCGGCGGCAACGATCTCCGTCCTGTGGCCACCCGTCGCATAGAGCTGGTCGCCGTCACCGCCGCCAACGATCGTCGTCGGGCCGTCACCGCCGTAGATCAGGTTGTGGCCCGCGGACCCGCCGCGGAAATATCCGCCGGCCGAGGCGAACACGGTCTCGCTGCCCATGCCGCCGACAACCGTCGCCGGACCGTCGCCGCCGATGAAGGTGATGTCGGCCGCGACGCCTTCGACGTGCACCGGCTGATGGCCGCTGGCCACGATGGTGTCGGACCCGCTGACCGCGGCAATGTGGTCGTCGCCGGTCGAGGTGATCAGGTTGTTGCCGCCGCCCAGCAGAATTTCGTTGCGGCCACCGCCGGCCGAGATGGTGTTCGCGCCGCCGGAGATCAGGATCTGGTCGTTGCCGTTTCCTGTGTGAATATCCCAAGGACCGCTGCCGGTCTGCACGACACGCGTCTTGCCGTCGCCGGCCACCAGGGTGCCGGACCCGCCATTGGTGAAGTAGGTGAAGTTGCCGGACCCCGAAAGCACCGTTTCGTTCGGCGCCCCACTGCCGAACAGGACCGAGAAATGCGCGGTATCCACCACCGCTTTCGTCGCATGCGGCAGGAACAGCGGCCCGTTGGCCTTGATGATGACCTCCTCATCACCCGTGACCGGTGGCAGCGGCAGGCCCGTGTACTCCACCGGCTTGAGTGCGCCGCTCGCGACGGAAAGCGTGAGTTGGTCCGCCAGATATTGCGCCAGCACGGCATTCGGTCCTGGTGGAAAAGGCAGGGTCACCGTTTCGCCGGCGCCGCCTGTCAGTGTCACACCTGGCATCGCGCAGTCTCCCCTTGTTGCTACAGGCCATGTCCCGGACGGGTCGATGAATGACTTGGCTGCGATGCACCATAGCAGAGTCGTTTCAAGAATAAGAAGAGTCCGACTCCGTTAATACTTCACTAAACTCCATGCTGCTCAAATGCGGACCGCTCACATCGGCGTGATGGGCGGCTGACACGTCCGTTGACGGTGACGCGACGCTTGCAGGGCGTTAACGGGGGTTCCGCGTGGGGCGCCCGCACGGGAATGCGGCCGTAACGTTACCGGGCGCCGTGTTGTTTCAATATCATGAAATTACCGAATGCAACCAGCAGCGGACCGACATCGGGATGTGGTGCACCTCCTCGTCATGGTCGGCAAAGTGGGCCGCGATCCAATCGCGCCTCGATCATCACGGGGGTGGCCGCCGGCCGATCCTATAACGTCGTGGCGGGCCTGCGCCCGCCACGACGTTGTGCGTTGCGCCAGCGGCTGCGACTGACCACCGGCGAAACGGGATCGGACGAGAGCCCCCTCCGCCGACCATGACGGTGGGGGCAATGCCGCCGGATACTGTCCGGGTCAGACCTGTGGGGAAGGACAGCCGCATGCAGGCCATTCATACGGTTCCGTCGCCGCTGTCCGGAGACGGCGTCGGGACCTACGGTTGGTCGCTGCGCTCCGCGGGCGGATAGCGTCGCAGCAGCACCAGCATCAGCCCCATCGCCGGCAGCGCGGCGAACATGCACACCGCGTAGAACGGCACCCACCCCAGCGCCGCCGCCAGCACGCCCGACGCCCCGCCCAGCGTGTGCACCGAGATCGCCGCCAGCGAGGACAGCAGCGCATAGTGCGTGCCGCTGAAGGCGACCGAGCACAGCCCCGACAGGTAGGTCAGGAAGGCGGCATCGGCCATGCCCTGGGCGAACGCCTCCATCGAGACCGTGCCGTACAGAATGACATGCGCGCCGGCGGATGCCGCCAGCAGCAGGTACATCCCCATCGCCAGGGTCTGCACCCAGCCGGTCCACAGCAGGGCTCGCCCCACACCGATGCGCGCCACCAGCCAGCCGCCCAGCGTGATCCCCGCCAGTGTCGCGGTCAGTGAAAACGGCCCCGTCGCGGCAATCGCATCGCGACTGAACCCCAGCGACCGGTACAACGGCGCCGTCATGATCCCGGCCATCGCCTCGCCCAGCTTGAACACCGCGACGAAGGCAAGGATCAGTGGCGCGCCCGGGCGCGTCAGGAAATCCTGCAGCGGTTCCACCACGGCATGCCGCAGCCGGGCGGCCAGGCCGGACACCACGACCGTGGCGGTTACGCCCGGTTCCGGTGCCAGGAACAGCGTCAGCGGCAGCCCCAGCGCGATCAGCGCCGCCAGGCCCAGCAGCGCCACATGCCAGCCAACGCGTGTCGAGGCGGCGATCACCCCGGTGGTGGCGATCAGCAGCGCGACGCGATAGCCCCAGACATAGGCCGCCAGCGCCTCCCCCTGGCGGCGGGGCGGGAAGGTCTCGATACGCCAGGCGTCGATGACGATGTCCTGGCTGGCCGACAGGAACGCCACCAGGCCGCCCGCCGCGATGGGCAGCATCGGCAGCAGGCGCGGGCTGCTGAGCGCCAGCAGCACCGCCGCCACGGCCAGAGCCGGCTGAATCGCCGCCAGCCAGCCGCGCCGCCGTCCCAGCCGGCGCAGCGCCCCGGGCGGCGCCACGTTGTCCAGCAGCGGCGCCCACAGGAACTTCAGCGAATAGGCCAGCCCGATATTCGCGGTGACGCCGATCAGCGCCAGCGACACGCCGCTGTCCGCCAGCCACAGTCGCAGGGTGAAGCCGGACAGCGACAGCGGCAGGCCGGACACGAAGCCGAAGGCTCCCATCAGCCACAGTCCGCGGTCACGCCACAGCGGCGCGCCCCGCGACGCGCCGTCATCCTCCGGCACGTGTGCCTGCCTCAGGCCGGAATGTCCGCGCTGCCGCGGCCCAGCGTGCGCTGCATGTAAACGACGTCCAGCCAGCGGCCGAACTTCAGGCCGGCGGCGCGCAGCATGCCCACCCTCTGGAAGCCCTGGCTGGCATGGGCGCCGATCGAGCCGATGTTCTCCGAGTCGCCGATCACCGCCACCATCTGCCGCATGCCGCGGGCGGTGGCCTCCTCCACCAGGTTGCCGACCAGCGCCTTGCCCACGCCCTGCCCGCGCACGTCGTCGCGCACGTAGATGCTGTCCTCCACGCAGTAGCGATAGGCCGGACGTTCCCGAAACTGGGTGTAGTAGCCAAAGCCCAGCACGCCACTCGCGTCGGTCGCCACCAGCCACAGCCCATCGGCGGTCGCCACCTTGTGGAAGCGCGCCAGCATTTCCTCGATCGAGGGCGGCTCCACGTCGAAGGTCCCGGTGCCGTTCAGCACGTGATGCGCATAGATCGCCTGGATTTCCGGGACATCGGCTTCGGTGGCGTTGCGGATCTCCATGGTCACCTCATGAACTCAGACCGTCAGTCCCAGCACCGCTGCCGCATCGCAGGCCAGGGCCAGCAGCGCCCGATCGTGCCCGACCCCGGCGACCAGCGATAGCCCCACCGGCGCGCCGTGGGCACTGCCGACCGGCAGCGTCACCTCCGGCAGGCCGCACAGGCTGGCGATGGCCGTCACGCCGATCGTCGCCTGGCGCACGATGTCCTGCTCCTGCTGGCTCGCGGTCAGCAGCGGCGCGATGCAGGGGCTGGTCGGGTACACCATCACCGCGCCACCGGCCAGCAACGGGCGGATGCGTGCCTGCAGCGCGCGGCGGAAAGCCCGGCCAGGTGCGGCGATGGCGGGATCCGTCGCTTTGGCCGCGGCGAAGCGTTCGCCGACGCCCGGCCCGAACCGGGGCTCGATGGCGTTGACCCACGGGCCCAGCGTGGCCCAGGCTTCCTCGGCCTGCACGGTGCGGAAATGGTCGAAGACGCTGTCCACGCCTTCCGGGACGATACGTATGCCGATCGCGCGCCCGCGCAGTTGTTCCAGCTTCTCCAGCGCCGGGCGCAGCACTTCGGCGATGTCGGGCTGCGCATTCACCCAGGGCTCTTCCGGCCGCAATAACGGTCCGTCGGCGCCATGCGGGCTGCCGGGCAACAGCACCTCCCCCACCCCGGCCAGCAGCGACGCGCTGCGGGTGAACCAGCCGCAGGTATCCAGGCTGGGTGCCAGCGGGCAGGCGCCGGCCAGGCTTATCGCGCCATGCGTCGGCCGGATGCCGAACAGGCCGCAATAGCTGGCCGGGATACGAACCGACCCGCCGGTGTCGGAGCCGAGGGCGAAATCCACCAGCCCGGCCGCAACCGCCGCCGCGGACCCACAACTGGACCCGCCGGGAAAGCGGTCCCGCGCACGCGGGTTGACCGGGGTGCCGTGCCAGACATTCTCCCCGGTCAGCCCATAGGCCAGTTCCTGCGTCTTGGTCTTGCCCACCAGCCGGGCGCCGGCCTGCAACAGTGCCAGCACCGCCGGCGCCGTGGCGACCGCCGGCGGATGAGTCGCCGCCCAGTCGGGATTGCCGTACGTGGTGACCGCGCCAGCAACGTCGTACAGATCCTTCACCGCGAAGCTCAGACCGGACAGGCGCCCTGTACCCAGCGGCGCCTGCGTCATCAGTGGTCCGGGGACGAAGGCCCCTGCCGAGTCTGTGACCATCGAATTGTCCCCATCTGCCCTTCATGTCATAAACCGGCTGCGCACAGTCTGCCATGCTGCCGCCACGAATGGTCGGAAAAACCGCCCCCGCGGCAGTCGTCCTGCCGATCCGCAAGTGAAATCAAGGTTTTTGTTGAACAGTATCGAAGCCGGAGGGCATACTCGAAGCGGTGAATGGCTGGTCGCGACCGTGGCCGGCCTGTCCCAGTGGCAGCCGAATTTCCTTGCCCGTCGCGGCAGGAGGGGCTTGCATCGGCGCATTGGGCGGGGAAGCGCAAGGACTACTGTGACAGCGTTGTCCGGCCCGCCTCTGGAAGGGGTTGCTCGTGGATATCTCTGACGGAACGACTTCCGGCCCCGCTGGGCAGGATGGGCGGCCTGTGGCCGCACAAGCCGGTTCAGGTGGCGGCGACACGCCAACCGAACGCCCCGCCGACACGCCCGGATCGCGCGAGAATCCGGTCCACGCCCGCCTGCAGGCGATGATCATGGCCGGCCGGTTCTACGGCATCGAACTGGACCCGCAGGAATTCCGCGGCCAGGCCGGCGAGAAAGTGCCCAGCGCCGCGTCCCTGTCCGCCTGGGCGCAGAATTCCGGCATGTGGTCGCGCGCGGTGCGCCTGCGCTGGCGTCACCTGATGCACTTCCAGAACACCGGCCCGGTGGTCCTGCTGTTCTCGGACGGCACCGCCGCCCTGCTCACCGGCATCAACACCGAGCACAAGGTCGTCTTCCTGAAGGACCCGCTGGGCCCGTCGGCGGAATCGCCAGTCCCGGTGGACGAAATGCGGCTGAGCGAGGTGTGGTCCGGCGAGGCCGTCCTGCTGCGCACCCAGCGCGGCCAGACCGAGGCCGACGCACCGTTCTCCTTCCGCTGGCTCTTCCATCTCGTCCTGGGCGAGCGGAAATCCCTGCGCGACATCGGCATCGCCTCGCTGGTGCTCAGCATCCTGACCATCTTCCCGCCGTTCCTGGTGATGGTCGTGGTGGACAAGGTGCTGTCGCACCACAGCGTACTCCACCCTGATCCTGCTCAGCGTCATCCTCGGCGTCGCCGTCATCTACGAAACGGTGCTCGGCTTCATGCGACGGCTGATCATCGCGGTGATCGGCGTGCGCATCGACTCACGACTGAACCTGCACGTGTTCAACCGGCTGGTACGACTGCCGCTGGACTACTTCGAGCGCCATCCTGCCGGCGAAACGATGTACAAGATCACCCAGATTCACCGGGTGCGCGAGTTCATCACCGGCAAGCTGCTGAAAACCTTCCTCGACCTGATCACGCTGCTGGTGCTGCTGCCGTTCCTGTTCTGGCTGAACGCGACGCTGTCGTGGATGGTGGTGGCCTGCGCGTGCATCATCACGCTGACCATTCTCGCCTACCTGCGTCCGCTGCGCGTGGTGTTCGCCCGTGTGGTGGAGGCCGAGACCAACAAGCACTCGGCGCTGAACGAGACGATCTTCGGCGTGAAGACGGTGAAGGCGCTGGCGCTGGAGCCGCAGCGCAAGTCGCTGTGGGACGAGCGTGTCGCCGAGGCCGGCAAGTGGCGCGTGGCTTTCGCCAAGCTCTCCAACTGGCCGCAGACTTTGGTCACACCCGTCGAGCGTTTCATGTGGATGGGCGTGATCATGCTGGGCGCCTATCTCGCGATGAATTCGCAAAACGGCTACATGGTCGGCAGCCTGTTCGCGTTCATGATGCTGTCACAGCGCGTGTCGCAGCCGCTGGTCGGACTGGCCCGCCTGCTCGAGGACTACGAGGAAGTCGCCTCCTCGGTGTACGAGGCGGCGTCGGTGCTGAACCGGCCGCTGGAGGTCGATGCCAGCATCCGGCGGGCTGCGGCCGAAATTCTCCGGCGCGATCACCTTCGACGACGTCACCTTCACCTATCCCGGCAGCAAGACCCCGGCACTGGACCGCGTCACCTTCTCGGTGCCGCCCGGCACCATGCTGGGCCTGGTCGGTCGGTCCGGGTCCGGCAAATCGACCATCACCCGGCTGCTGCAGGGCATCAACCGCGATTACTCCGGCTACGTGAAGATCGACAACGCGGATCTGCGCGAGATCAACCTGCGCCACCTGCGCTCCAGCTTCGGCGTGGTGCTGCAGGAGAACTTCCTGTTCCGCGGCTCGGTCCGCGAGAACATCCTCGCCGGGCGGCCCGGACTGACGCTGGATGATGCCGTACGCGCCGCCCGCCTGGCCGGCGCCGAGGAGTTCATCGAGCGCATGCCCAACGGCTACGAGACGTATATCGAGGAAGGCTCGCCCAACCTCTCGGGCGGCCAGCGCCAGCGGCTTGCCGTGGCGCGCGCGCTGATCACCGATCCGCGCATCCTGATCCTCGATGAGGCCACCAGCGCGCTGGACCCCGAGTTGGAGGCGCTGGTGAATGCCAACCTGCTGCGCATCGGCGCGCGGGCGGACGATGGTCATCGTCTCTCACCGCCTCTCGTCGCTGACCGAGTGCGACCAGATCCTGGTCCTGGAGAAGGGCAAGGTGATGGACTGCGCGCCGCACAAGGTGCTGCTCGAGCGCTGCACCGTGTACCGCCAGCTCTGGGCCCAGCAGACCCGCTACATGGAAAACCAAGGTCCCCGCCATGCCTCTCCCGCCCCAGCGCTCGTCCAGGGCGACTAAGAACGCCCTCACCGTCGCCGAGCGGAACGATCCGACGCTGCCGGCGATCCTGGAGTTCCAGTCACCGTCCACCGCCGTCATCAACATGCCGGTGCCGCGATCCGCGCGGCACACGGTGTGGGTCATCTTCAGCTGGTGGCCGCCTTCATCACGGCCTCCGCGCTGATCAAGGTGGACAGCGTGGTGACGGCGCACGGCGAAGTCGTTTCGAAGGAGTCCACCCTGGTCGTGCAGCCGTTGGAAACCTCGATCGTGCGCGAGATCAAGGTCCATGTCGGCGAGAAGGTGCACAAGGGCCAGATCCTGGCACGCCTCGACCCGACCTTCGCCGCCGCCGACCTCAGTGCCCAGCGGCCCAGGTCTCCAGCCTTGCAGGCACAGGTGGCCCGCATGCAGGCCGAGGTGGACAACAAGCCGTTCAGCTATTCCGGCCTGGACCCCGACCTGTCGCTGCAGGCGGCGATCTATGCGCAACGCCAGTCCGAGTACCACTACCGGCTGCAGAACTATAAGGAGAAGGCCGACAGCCTGATCGCCAACATCGCCCGCGCCAGGGCCGACGCCAAGGGCTACAAGGCGCGCCTGGAGGTGGCGACGGATGTCGAGAAGATGCGCCGGCAACTGGAAAAGCTGCATGTCGGCAGCCAGCTCAACACCCTGTCCGCGATCGACAACCGCGCCGAGATGGAACGCAACCTGGCCAGCGCCAAGGAGCAGGCGGCCTCCGCGGCGCGCGACCTGGCGGCGCTGATCGCCGAGCGTGATGCCTATGTGCAGAACTGGCACGCCAAGATCGCCGAGAAGCTGTCGGAGGCCACCAGCAAGCTGTCCGACGCGCGGGAGGCCCTGAACAAGGCGCAACTGCGCAAGCAACTGGTCGTGCTGCGGGCCGACCGGGACGCGACGGTGCTGACCGTGGCCAAGGTCTCGGTGGGTTCGGTGCTGCAGTCAGGCCAGCAACTGATCACCCTGGTCCCGTCCGACGCACCGCTGGAGATCGAGGCGAATGTCGCCGGCCGGGACGACGGCTATGTGCATGTCGGCGATCCTGTCGCGATCAAGTTCGACACCTTCCCGTTCACCCAGTACGGCATGGCGCACGGGACCGTGCGGATCGTCAGTGCGGACAGCTTCACGGGACAGGAGGAACAGCGCAACCCAAGCAGCGCCGTGCCCCTGCCGAACACCAGCGAACCGTACTACCGGGCCCGCATCAGCATCGACAAGGTGGACCTGCACGGCGTGCCCAAGGGCTTTCACCTGATGCCCGGCATGCCGGTGACCTCGGACGTGAAGGTGGGCAAGCGGTCCATACTGACCTACCTGCTGGGCCGCGTGTTGCCGGTCGGCATGGATGCGATGCGCGAGCCATGAGACCGGCAGGAAAGTGCCGGACCGGCCACCGGCGTAAGGCGCGACCGATGTTCGGTCACAACGCACTGATGCCGGCATGAGGGCGGTTGACCGCCTCGTCGGCGCGCTGTCGGCCAAAGGGGCCTTGCGGCGCGGCTTGCGCCTGGCGGACCAGGGCGCGTTCAAGCGCGCCTTCCCGCTGCTGTCGCGTGCCGCGCGGACCGGTATAGCCGAAGCCGAATACCGCGTCGGACGCTGCTACCTGGAAGGCGCCGGCGTCCCCGTCAGCCGGTCGCAGGGCGCGCGCTGGCTGGAACGCGCCGCAAACCAGGGTTTCGTCGAAGCCCAGTCCTTGCTGGCGACGCTCTATCTGCACGGTCTGGCGGCCGAGGCCGCCGGGTCCGACGCGGGCGCGGGGAAACTGTTCGCCGGCAACACCGACGCCACCGCCCCGGACTTCACCGCGGCCGAGAAGTGGGCCCGCCGCGCCGCCGAGGGCGGGTCCGCCGACGGCCAGGCCCTGCTCGGCTACATCCTGGCATCCGGCCCCGAGGGCATGCGCAACGCCGAAGAGGCGTTCAAGTGGTACAAGCGTTCGGCCGAGGCCAACTGCCCGCAGGGCCACCTCGGCTACGCCCTGTCGCTGGCCAACACCGCCAAGGCGCCGGAACAGCAGGCGGAGGTCACCAAGCACCTGAGGGCCGCAGCCGATGCCGGCCTGCCCACGGCCCTGTACCTGCTGGGCGTGATCACAGAACGCGGCCTGGGCGTGGACGCGGACCGCAGCGGCGCCAGCGACTACTATCGCCAGGCGGCGGAGAAGGGACATCGCAACGCCCAGGCACGCTGGGGCCTGGCGCTGCTGGAGGGCCAGGGCGTCGAGGCCAACACCACCGAGGGCGAATCCTGGCTGCGCGCGCGCCGCACTGGCCGGCGATCCGGAAGCCGCCGCCGTGGTTGGCGACCTCTACGCCAAGGGCGGCAAGCTGCCGCCGAACTATGCCGAGGCGGCCATCTGGTTCCGCCGCGCCGCCGAGGCCAACCATCGCGGCGCGGCGCGTGCGCTGGGCATGCTGCACATGACCGGCGCCGGCGTGGCCCGCGACCAGGAGGAGGCGACGCGCTGGTTCCGCGTCGCCGCCGAGGGGGGCGACCGCAACGCCCAGGTCGAACTCGCCAACCTGCTGCTGCGCGGCGAAGGCAGCGAGGCCGACTCCGTGCGCACCCGCGAGTGGTTCGAACAGGCAGCGGCGTCCGGCGACCTTGTCGCGGCGTTCAATTTCGGCGTCTGCCTGGCCGAGGGCGTCGGCGTCGAACGCGACGACCGCAAGGCCGCCGAGTGGCTGCGCCGCGCCGCCGACGGTGTGGTGAACGCGCAGTACTGGTACGGCCGCATGCTGATCGAGGGCCGCGGCGTGGACGCCAATCCCGAGGAAGGCCGCGCCTGGATCAAGCGTGCCGCCGATGTCGGCATGCCGGAAGCCGAGGTGCTGCTGGCCGAAATGGTGCTGAACGGCCGTGGCGGCCCGAAGGACCACCCGGCCGCGCTGGTGCTGTTCGAGCAGGCGGCGGCGCGCGGCCATGTCGGCGCGATGTTCGCCGTCGGGGCCATGCGCGGCGGCGGCCATGAGGTGCCGACCGACCGTCGTGAGGCGCAGAAGTGGTTCCAGGCCGCCGCGGAGCGCGGGCACGCCTATGCACAGATGATGCTGGGCCGCTATCTCGCCCGCGGCCTGGCCGGCGAACGCGACTTCGACCGGGCCCGTACCTGGCTGGAACGCGCGGTCGCGCAGGGCCTGCAGGATGCCCGTGCCGACCTGGCGGCACTGCCGGCACCCCCCGCCCCGGACGAATCGCGCGCCGCCGCCCACTGAGGCGTGCGGACGGTGGATCGAGCGCCCAAACACTCCCCCTCCCCTTGCGGGACGGGGATGGGAGGAGGGGGAGACACACCCACCGACTGTGGTGCCCGTCCGCCTTCCCCCAAGCGTGGTCCGCTCCACCGCCCAAGCCCGCCGGGAGAGGCGGAGTCACGCGCATCGCCCGCCGCACTGTCCCCCGCCACCACCGCGGAACTCGCCCGCGACGCCCTGGACCGCGGCCGGGCGGCGCTCGCTGCCGGTGACAGCGAAGACGCCGTGCGCTGGCTCGACCGCGCCTGCCGCCTGGCACCGGACGATCATGGCCTGACGCTGACCCTGGCGGCGGCCTGCCTGTCCCGTGATCCACCGCGCGCCCTGGCCCTTTTCGCCCGCGTCACCGGGACCGAAGACGTCCGGGAAGCCTGGCTGGGCCTGTCGGCCGCCAATCTCCGCCTCGGCGATGCCGCGGGCGCGGCGGCGGCCCTGGCACGGGCACTGCAGCGCCACGCCCCGGAACCAGGCCTGATCGCGGCAATGCCCGGCATGGCCGACCAGGTGGTCCGTGCGGCCGATGCACCTGGCTGGTGTGGCCTGCAGGGCGACGGCACCGTGGCTGTCCGGACCCGCATCGCCGGAGACGTGACCGTCGCGCTCGACGGCCGCCCCTGCTCCGGGCCGAAACTGCCGCGCGGCTGGGAAGAGGCCCGCCGGCTCAGCGTGCATCTGGGCCGCCATCCACTCCTCGGCAGCCCGATCGATATCGCGGCCATCCGACGCATCTCCGGGTTCGTGCAGGCCGACAACGGTGGCCTGCGCGGCTGGGCCTGGCACCCCGGCGACCCGGACACCGACCCCACGCTGCTGATCCGCCCGGTCGGCGGCCGACGCAGCCTGCGGATCACCGCGGACGAACCCGCGGATGACGTGGACGCGGCGGGCACCCTGGCACGCCCGCGCCGGTTTGCGCTCTCGGCCGATACACTCGCCCGCATGCCGCCGGGCCCACTGGAAGTGCTCGGCCCGGACGGCCGCCCGTTGAGCGGCAGCCCGTTGGACCCGACCGCCGAACAGCGCGCCACCGCAGCCGCGGCGGCCGCACTGGCCCGGCTGTACCCTGCGGCCCTGCGTCCGCCACAGCACCGATCACCCGCGGCCCGGCACGAGCCGCCGCCCGCAATGCCTGCCGACGTGGTGGGGCCGCCTCCGCCGCGCCCCAGGCCGGAACGGCGCAGCGCGGCGCCCGACGTGGTCATTCCGGTGTACGGCAATGCCGAAGCGGTCGGCGCCTGCCTGGAACGTGTGGTGGCCTCGGTCACGCCGCCGAGCCGCATCGTGGTGGTGGATGACGCGTCGCCGGACCCGGACGTGGCGACGGTCCTGGAACGCTTCGTCCGCACCGGCCGGGTGACACTGCTGCGCCAGCCACGCAACGGCGGCTTCCCGGCCGCGGCCAATGCCGGCATCGCCGCCTGCCCCGGCCGCGATGTCGTGCTGCTGAACAGCGACACCTGGGTGCCGCCCGGATGGCTGGAGCAGTTGCACGCCGCGGCCTGGAGCGCGCCCGACATCGGCACCGCCACGCCGTTGTCCAACCACGCGACCATCCTCAGCTACCCGGATGACGCCGAGCGGAACGCGACGCCGACCCCTGGCGATGTGATCACGCTGAACCGCCAGGCGCAGGCCGCCAACGGCGATGCGGTGGTGGACATCCCCGTCGGGGTCGGCTTCTGCCTGTATATCCGCCGCGACTGCCTGGAGTCGGTCGGATTGTTGCGCGCGGATGTCTTCGCCCAGGGCTACGGGGAGGAAAACGACTTCTGCCTGCGCGCCCGTCACCTGGGCTGGCGGCATGTGGCGGTACCCGGGCTGTTCGTCGGCCACGCCGGCGGCGGCTCCTTCGGGCCCGCGGGCCGCCATCTGCGCGCCCGCAACGAGGTGCTGCTGAACCGCCTGCATCCCGGCTACGCCGCGCTGGTGCAGGACTTCCAGGCCCGCGATCCCCTGGCGGAGGCCCGCCGCCGGCTGGACCTGCAACGCTGGCGGGCACTGCGGCGCCGCGGACAGCGGGCGGCGATCCTTGTCACCCATGACGAAGGCGGCGGCGTGGAACGTCAGGTCGCCGCCTCGGCCGGACTGCACCGCGATGCCGGCCGGCGCGCCATCCTGCTGCGTCCGGCCACACTGCCGGACGGCACCGCGGCGGTGCAGGTCAGCGACGGCGTCCGCAACGATTTCCCCAACCTGCGCTTCCGCCTGCCCGAGGAGATGGCGGACCTGCTGCGCCTGCTGCGCGCCGAGCGGCCGGAGTCGGTGGAGGTGCACCACCTGCTCGGCCATCCGCCAGAGATCCACCAGGTGATCGACCGGCTTCGCGTGCCCTACAGCGTGCACGTGCACGACTATGCCTGGTTCTGCCCGCGCATCGCGCTGGTCGGTGGGGACCGGCGCTACTGCGGCGAACCCGCCCTGCCGCGCTGCGAATCCTGCATCGCCGACCACGGCGCATTGAGCGGGGAACGCATCACCGTTGCCGATCTGCGCGCACGCTCCACCCGCTTCCTGGCCCAGGCCGACCAGGTGGTCGCGCCCTCGGACGACACGGCAGCGCGCATGCGGCGGCATTTTCCGGACCTTCGTCCGGTGGTGATCCCGCACGAGGATGATGGCGCGCTGGCCGATCCACCGCCCCCATCGCCACGCGACGGATCGTGCCGGGTGCTCGTGCTGGGCGCCATCGGCCTGCACAAAGGCTACGACGTGCTGCTGGCCTGCGCACGCGACGCGGCGGAACGCGGCCTGCCGATGGACTTCGTCGTGGTCGGCCACACGATCGACGACGCCCGCCTGCTGCGCACCGGCCGCGTCTTCATCACCGGCCCGTATCGGCCCGAGGAGGCAACGTCGCTGATCGCCATGCAGCGGGCCAGCCTCGGCTTTCTTCCATCGATCTGGCCGGAGACGTGGAGCCTGGGCCTGTCGGAACTCTGGCGCGGCACATTGCCTGTCGCCGCCTTCGATCTCGGCGCCCCGGCGGAACGGATCCGCCGCACGGGTCGTGGCATTCTTCTGACGCCCGGCCTGCCATCTTACGCAATCAATAACGCACTTGTTGCAGCATGCGGCCTGACAGTTCATGAAGGAACCTGATTGGCAGTTGCATGCTGCCAAACCTCCTTGCCATTGGACGATCGTCGATGCCACGCACCCCGAGAGAGCGAGAGCCGCGCATGCCTGAAGCCGCCAATGCGGTTGCTCCCCAAGCCGCACCGCAAGGTGCCAACCCGCCGGCGGCTGAAGGGGCCCAGAACCGCGTCGCGGAACTGCGGGTTTCCGGCCACCTGATGACGCTGGATACCGGCGTTTTCTGCATCTTCCCCTCGCCGGGCAGCCCGGCAGCCGACCGGGCGACCGGGTTGCCCGGCGTGCGGCTGTCCCTGCCGCCCGGCCCGGCGGGCCGGCCGGAAGCAGTCAGCATCAGCACGTTCCGCACCGATGGCTGGATGGACGGCGCGGCACTGGTGCGTGTGACGCAGGGCCCGGCGCAGGTGCTGGTCACCATCTACCAGTCGGGCCAGGCCACGGATGGCGCGCCCCGACTGCAGGTTACCAGGCTGAGCAGCGAGGCGAGCGGCGCTGCGGCGCCCGCCCAGGCGCCGGTCGCGCCCGGCGCGCCCACGGCGAATCCCGAAAATGCCGAGGTGGTGGCGCATGTCCAGCGTGCCGGCGATGTCGGTGCCCGCCTCGGTGACTGGATCGGCAACCGCGGCAGCCGCATGTGGATCGAAGGGTTCAGCATCGCACCACAGGACGGCATCACCGCCGATGACATTGAATACCAGGCGGTGCTCGGCCGCGGCTGGCTGTCTCCCTGGGTGGAGGGCGGCAAGTTCTGCGGCAGCCGCGGCATGGCGCTGCCGCTGCTGGGCGTGACCATCCGGCTGAAAGGGGCCGCCGCCCGCACCTGGGACTGCACTTATTCCGCGACCTTCACGGATGGCAGCGAGGTCGGGCCGGTCGCGGCCGGCGAAACCTGCGAGGCGGAAAGCCTGGCGGCGCTGGAGGCGTTCCAGGTGGTGCTGACCCGCCGCGCCACGCGCGCCCCGGAAAAGCCGGCCGAAAAGCCCGCTGCATCGGCCCCGCGCACGGCAGGCCGCACACGCTCCGGCAGTCGCGCCAAGGGCGGGAGCCGCTAGGCAATGCCGGCGAAGATCGCGACTGTCGGCATCGGGGTGTGCTGCGCGTGAAGTTCCTGTTCGTTCATCAGAACTTCCCCGGGCAGTTCCTGCACATCGTGCGGCACCTGGCGGCGTCGAAGCAGCATGAGGTGGTGTTCATCACCGAACCGAACGCCAACTTCATCGATGGCGTGCGCAAGGTGCCGTACCGCAAGCCGCAGCCGACCTCCGCTGATGTGCATCCGGCTGCCCGCGAACTGGACAGCGCGGTCCGCCGCGCCGAGGTCGTTGCGGGCACCGCACAGAACCTGAAGTCCCTGGGATTTACGCCGGACATCATGATCGGCCACCACGGCTGGGGCGAGATGGCCAACCTGGTCGATGTGTACCCGGGCGTTCCGCTGCTGGGATATCAGGAGTTCTACTACCGGATCGACGGTACCGACGTGAACTTCGACCCGGAGTTTCCGGTGTCGGAGGCCGATTACCCGCGCATTCGGGCGAAGAACGCCGTCAACCACATCACGCTGAACCTGGGCCAGCACGGCCAGACCCCGACCGAGTGGCAGTTGTCCACCTATCCGGACTGGGCGCGTCCACAGCTCACGCTGCTGCGCGAGGGCGTGCGCCTGGACGTGTGCCAGCCGAATCCGAAGGCGCAGCGGGCCGCTTTGAAAATCGGCGGCATGACGATCCGCCCGAAGGACAAGCTGGTCACCTATGTGTCGCGCGACCTGGAGCCGTATCGTGGTTTCCACGTCATGATGCGGGCGCTGCCCGACCTGCTGCGCGGCCGCAAGGACCTGCGGGTGGTGATGGTCGGCGCCGACGGCGTCAGCTACGGCAACGCATCGAAGAAGGGTGCCTGGCGCCAGGTGATGCTGAACGAGGTCGGCGACCGCATCGACATGAGCCGCGTCGCGTTCCCCGGGCGGCTGGAGTACCAGGACTACATTGCCCTGCTGCAGCGGTCCGACGCGCATGTGTACCTGACCTATCCGTTCGTTGCATCCTGGTCGCTGCGCGAGTCGCTGGCGGCCGGCTGCGCCGTGGTGGGCAGCGACACGCCACCGGTGCGGGAGTTCATCACCCACGGCGTCAACGGCCTGCTGGTGCCGTTCTTCGATCCATCCGGGCTGGCCCGGACGGTGCTGGATCTGCTGGAAGACCCGGCCCTGTCCCGCCGCCTGCGGGAGAACGCGCGCAAGTATGCCGAACGGCACCTGGCGATGGACGACTACCTGTCGGAGTACGACGCGCTGATCGGCCGCCTGACCGGCACCGCGATCGGGTCACCCGCCGAAGCGGCGGTGGTGACGCCGCTGCGGCCGGCACGCCGGGCCAGGCGGTAACCCGGGCGTCGAGCGCCGCACCGGGCCGCGTGGGCTTCGGTTCGCGGGGGCGGGCCCGTCACCCACGCGTTTACCGATGGCAGCAGCGAAAGCCGTGGACGGGCGGCCATGACGCTGAATGGCCGCCCGTGTGTCAAACGACAGGCGGGCTGGTATCAGCATCGTAGAGCACCGGCCGGCATCGCCTCACCGTGACCGTCGGCGGGGGCCCTCGACGACCGCCGGCGGGGCCCCTCGACTCCGGCGCCGCCCATCGCCACATCTTCCAGGCTGAGGAACCAAGCATGTCACAGACCCTGCTCCGGCCGCCCCCCGTCCTGTTCATGCCGCAGAAGCAGCCTGCCAAGCCGCTGACCAGGCGGCTGAAGGTGGTGTCCGAGTACGAACCCAATGGCGACCAGCCGCAGGCCATCACCGAACTCACCGCCGGCGTGAACGCCGAGGAACGGGACCAGGTGCTGCTGGGCGTCACCGGCTCCGGCAAGACCTTTACCATGGCGAAGGTGATCGAGGCGGTGCAGAAGCCCACCCTGGTGCTGGCGCCGAACAAGACCCTGGCCGCGCAGCTCTACGGCGAAATGAAGAGCTTCTTCCCCGACAACGCGGTGGAATACTTCGTCAGCTACTACGATTACTACCAGCCGGAAGCCTATGTCCCGCGCAGCGACACCTACATAGAAAAAGACGCGCAGATCAACGAGCAGATCGACCGCATGCGCCATGCCGCGACCCAGGCGCTGCTGGAACGCAACGACGTGATCATCGTGGCGTCGGTGTCGTGCATCTACGGTATCGGCTCGGTGGAAACCTATGCACGGATGGTGGTGAAGCTGGAAACCGGTGGCCGCATCGACCGCGACGCGCTGGCCAAGGGCCTGGTGGACCTGCAGTACCGCCGCAACGACGCCGCCTTCCAGCGGGGCACGTTCCGCCTGCGCGGCGAGACGGTGGACATCTTCCCCAGCCACTACGAGGACCGCGCCTGGCGGGTGACGCTGTTCGGCGACGAAATCGAATCGATCCACGAATTCGACCCGCTGACCGGCGAGAAGACCACCGAACTGGCCGAGATCACGGTGTACGCGAACAGCCATTATGTGACGCCGCGCCCGACGTTGAACCAGGCGATCCGCGAGATCAAGGTGGAGCTGAAGCAGCGGCTGGAGGAACTCACCGCCGAGGGCAAGCTGCTGGAAGCCGAACGCCTGCAGCAGCGCACCACCTTCGACATCGAGATGATGGAGACCACCGGGTCCTGCAAAGGCATCGAGAACTACTCGCGCTACCTGACCGGCCGCAATCCCGGCGACCCGCCGCCCACGCTGTTCGAGTACCTGCCGGAAAATTCCCTGCTCATCGTTGACGAATCCCACGTCACCGTCCCGCAGCTCGGCGGCATGTTCCGCGGCGACTTCAACCGCAAGTCCGTGCTGTCGGAATTCGGCTTCCGCCTGCCGTCCTGCGTGGACAACCGCCCGCTGAAATTCGAGGAATGGGAACGGTTTCGTCCGCAAACAATTTTCGTTTCGGCTACGCCCGGCCCCTGGGAAATGGAACGCACCGCCGGTGTGTTCGCCGAACAGGTGATCCGCCCCACCGGCCTGGTGGACCCGGTCACCGAGGTGCGCCCGGTGGAACACCAGGTGGACGACCTGCTGGCCGAATGCCGCACGGTCGCGTCGCAGGGCGGGCGCGTGCTGGTCACCACGCTGACCAAGCGCATGGCGGAGGACCTGACCGAGTACCTCACCGAGCACGGCGTGAAGGTGCGCTACCTGCACTCCGACATCGACACGCTGGAGCGCATCGAGATCATCCGTGACCTGCGCGTGGGCGTGTTCGACGTGCTGGTGGGCATCAACCTGCTGCGCGAGGGCCTGGACATTCCCGAATGCCAGCTTGTGGCAATCCTGGATGCCGACAAGGAAGGCTTCCTGCGCTCGCAGACTTCATTGATCCAGACCATCGGCCGCGCGGCGCGCAACGTGGATGGCAAGGTGATTCTCTACGCCGATACCATGACCCGGTCATTGCGCGCAGCGATCGAGGAAACCGAGCGCCGCCGCAACAAGCAGCGCGCATGGAACGAGGAACACGGCATCACGCCGATCTCCATCCGCCGCACCATCGGCAAGGTGCTGGAGAGCGTGTTCGAGCAGGACTATGTCACCGTCGCGCCGACCCTGGAGGGCAAGGCGGCGCAGTTCGTCGGCAAGGACCTGAAGGCCTCGATCGCGGACATGGAAAAGCGCATGCGCGCCGCCGCCGCCGACCTGGAATTCGAGGAAGCCGCCCGCCTGCGCGACGAAATCCGCCGACTGGAAGCACTGGACCTCGGGCTGGAGCCACCGCCGGCCGCCAGCGCGTCGCTGCGCCCCGCGCAAGCCGGACGCGGCCGCAAGGACCGCACGCCGCAGCCGCTGGGTCCGGGCGGGGGCGGCTACGATCCATCGAAGCGGCGGGGAGGCCGTGGCGGCATGCGGCGGCGCGGACCGTAGTACCAATCCGCGTTATCGTTTGATACCAGGCCGCGTTACGTTTCACACACGGCAGCCATTCGGCGTCATGGCCCGCGCAAGCGGGGCCATCCACGTCTTTTCACAGGCGCCATCAGCAAAAGTCGTGGATGGCCCGCCTGCGCCCGCCACGACGGTTGGGCCAGCGGTCGAGAGCGCGAGTCCGATAGCACGCATCACGGATGGCAGGACCACGAACGTAACGCTTATCGGACCCGCATCTCCCAGACGCGGTCGCGAACGCCGGTGCCGGCGGCTACGCCCCTTCCAGCGCCGCGCGGATGCTGTCCGCCAGTTCAGTGCGACGGTACGGCTTCGGCAGCAGCGGAACCTTCAGCGGTTCGCGGTCCATCGGCTGGCGGTTGGTGTAGCCCGAAGTGACCAGTGCCTTCAGGCCGCGCCGCATCCCGCGCGCTCGGCCGATCAACTCGTAGCCATTGATGCCGCCCGGCATCACCACGTCGCTGAACAACAGGTCGATTTCCTTCCCGTCGCGCAGCATGTCCAGCGCCTCCGGCCCGTTGGCGGCAGTCAGCACGCGATAGCCGAGTTCGCTGAGCGTTGCGACGGCCATCTCGCGTACCTGCTCATCGTCCTCGACGACCAGCACCGTTTCCGATCCGGTGGCGGCGGGCTGGCCCCGGCCGCCCGAATGCGCGGCGACCGCAAGCTCGGACTCGGCGCGCGGGAAGAAAAGCCGCACCGTAGGTACCGGCGCCAGGCATGCTCTCCACCGCGATGTCGCCGCCGGACTGCTTGACGAAGCCATAGACCTGGCTCAGCCCCAGTCCGGTACCCTTGCCGACTTCCTTGGTGGTAAAGAACGGCTCGAACACATGCTGGACCACCTCCCGCGTCATGCCGAGGCCGGAATCGGTGACCGTGATGCACACATAGGGCCCCGGCGGCAGCGCCTCGGGCGGCATGGACTTATCCGGCTCCCGCTGGACATTGCTCGCGGCAATACGCAGCGCGCCGCCGTTCGGCATGGCGTCGCGGGCATTCACCAGCAGGTTGAGGATCGCCGCCTCGAACTGCACCGGATCCACATGGCACGGCCACAGATCAGGCGGCAACGACAGCTCCAGCGTGATCGTCTCGCCCACGGCGCGGCGCAGCAACGGCTCGCTGGCGGCGAACAGGTTGCCCAGGCTTGCAGTCTCCGACTGCAGCGTGCTGCGGCGGGCGAAGGCCAGCAACTGCTGCGTCAGCTTGCGGCCGCGTTCGCTGGCCGTTTCCGCCGCGCGGAGCAGTCGCAACAGCTTGGCGCGGGGCACGTCCTGGTCGTCTTCCAGGGCGCCACGGATCAGCTCCAGCGTGCCGACAACGACCGCGAGCAGGTTGTTGAAGTCGTGCGCGACGCCGCCGGTCAACTGGCCCACGGCCTCCAGCTTCTGTGCGTGCCACAAGGCATCCTCGGCCTTGCGGCGTTCAGAGGCCTCCATCTCCAGCCGGAGATTGGCCTGCGTCAGCTCCTGCGTGCGCGCGGCGACCTGCTGTTCCAGCGTTTCGTTCAGGCGGCGCATCCCCTGTTCCGCCTGGCGCATGCGCAGCAGCGCCTTGACGATGGCCAGCAGTTCCTCCGGCTCGATCGGCTCCACCAGAAACGTGTCTGCGCCACCGTCCAGCGCGGTGGCACGATCATGCGCGCTGGTGACCGCGGCCGAGGTTTGCAGGGCCGCAATCCCCGGATACGCTTCCTTGATCCGGCGGCACAGATCGACGCCGTTGACGTCCGGCAGCCGCACGTCCAGCAGCACCAGATCCGGCAAATGCGACCGGCAGCGCACCAGGGCTTCGGCCCCAGTGGCTGCCTGAGTCACCTGGTATCCGGCCTTTTTCAGGATATGCGACTTCAGGTAACGCCCGGCCGCGTCATCATCGACAACCAAAATCGGTACTGGCTGATGCCGTCATCCGGCCCCCACGGTTTCGGTTGCATGCAGGACATCACGGATGGCGTCGGTCAGCACGGTGGTTGACAGATGAGACTTGGACAGGACGGCGTTCGCGGACCGCAGACGCAGCCGGTCCTGCGCCGACAGGTCCGCGGAGGTCAAAACTATTGTCGGCACGCCGGCAAGCGCCGGAGTGCCGCGGAGCTGCTCGATGAATTCGTAGCCGTTCATGCCGGGCATATTGAGATCCAGCAGGATGAGGTCTGCACCGGTCGCCTCGAGATGCCGCAGCGCCTCTCGCCCATCCATAGCGATATCAACACTGTACCTGGCTGCGCGGCAACAATTGTCGCACAAGGTACTGGGTCACGTCCTCGTCATCGACCAGCAGCACCTTCGTCACGGCCTGCCGTCCGGTCATGCTGTCCAGAAGCCCCAGCAACTGTTCGCGGTCCACCGGCTTGCCCAGGTATTCGTCGGCGCCCAGATGCCGAGCCTTGCGCTCCTCGCCGATCGAGGAGATCACCACCAGCGGAATGTGCGCATGCGCGTCGTCATGGCGCAGGCGCAGCAGAAGGCTCCAGGATTCCTCCGTGGCGAGCAGCAAATCCAACAGGATCACCGCAGGCCGCATCCGCTGCAGCGCGCGTTCGGCCGCGCGCAGACCAGTGACATGCACCAGATGATAGGGCGTGTCGGCCAGGCAACGTTCCACCACGAATGCGTCGGCGGGATTGTCTTCGACCAGCAATACGGGAATGCCGGACGCAGCCTGCCAGGAATTGTCCTGCTCGGCAGCGACAGCACCGGCCGGACGGTACACGCGCGGCAAGGTCACGGAAAACATTGAGCCTTCGCCCGGCGTGCTCTCAACCGAAATATGTCCGCCCAGCAGTTCGGCCAGTTTGCGCGCCAACGGCAGGCCAAGGCCGGTGCCCTTCACTCGGCCCTGCAACCGGTTGCCGACCTGCGCGAACTCCTGGAAAATCACCTCGATGTCGTTCGCCTCGATGCCGATGCCGGTGTCCCGGACATGAAACGTCACGGTGTCGGCTATCGGGTCGGTGCTGGCCCACACGCGTACCTCGCCACTTTCGGTGAACTTGATCGCGTTGGAAATGAAATTGCGCAGGATCTGCGACACCTTGGCCTCATCGGTGTCGAGCACCGGCAGTTCGGCCGTATCCTCGAACACCAGCGCCACCGTGTCGGCGACCAGTAGCGGCCGCAGCATGCCGCGCAATGCGCCGAACAGGCTTTCGGCGGTGAATTCCGACGGCGAGACCACGGTTTTGCCGGCCTCCACCTTCGCCAGGTCGAGCAGGTCGTTCACCAGCAGCGTCAGGTCCTCGGCGGCCTTGTGGATGAACTGCACCTGATGCTCCTGCTCGCCGGTCAGATCCCCGTCACTGCGTGACAGCAGCAGGCGCGACAATGCCAGGATCGAATTCAGCGGCGTGCGGAATTCATGACTCATCTGCGAAAGGAACCTGGATTTCAGCTCGTCGGCGCGGCGCAGGTGATCGGCGCGTTCGTCCAGTTCGGCATACAGCGCGACGACGCCGCGATTGGTGTCCTGCAACTCCTGATTAAGCCGCTCCAGTTCCTCCTGCCGGCTGCGCAATTCCTCCATCTGCAGCAGGATCTGCTGGTTCTGCCGGCGGATTTCCTCCATCGCATCGGCCGGACCGTCCGCCTGCAGGGTGGCAACGATGCGGTCCACCTCGGTCCTGGTCAGCGGCAGCACGCCCTGGGGCAGGCGCTTGCTGAGACGCACCCTCGTGCCACGCCCCGCTGTTGTCTGCACGTCGAACCCGTCCATCAACCGGCGCGCGCCCATCATGCCCAGGCCAAGGCCGGTGGGTGACTTGCGCGCCCCCGCCAGCACCGTGTCCAGCGCGGCAATGCCTTTGCCGTGGTCGCGTACGACGATGACGAATTCCTGCCCGCGAACGTCGCCGCACAGGTGGAATTCCACCTGGCCGCCACCGGCGTATTCCAGGGCGTTGCGCACGATCTCGGACACCGCGGTGGTGATGCGGTTCTGGTCCTGGGTATCGAAGCCGATCAACTGCGCAAGCCGGTTGGTGCGCTTACGCGCCACCACCACGTCCGTCTCCGCCGCGATCGCCACCTGGAGAAGGCGTGCATCCATGACGAAATCCTATCGCATCAGGCGGAGCGCGACTACCGACGCATCATCACGGCCGCGTCGGAAGTCGCGCAGCAGGATCGCCGCCACCAGGGACGGATGCTGGCCGATGGCGCCGGGATACGCGGACAGGTCCCAGCGCGCGCCGACCCCGTCGGAATGCAGGATGACCAGCGGCACGCCGGAAAATGCGTAGGTGAACTCGCGGATGCGCGGCGCCACATGGCCGGCCGTGCCGTTATTCGAGACCATGCGCATCACCTTGCCACCGGCGATGACTGTTCCGTTGATGTTGCCGACGCCGGTGAAGCGCACCACCGACGCGGCCCGGTCGATCCGCGCGACGGCCAGCGCGGCACCGCGGGTCGGCATCAGCGCCCGGTGCAGCCGCCCGACCAGATCCTCGGTGCTTTCCGCACCATGCCCGCGGAACGTCTGGGCTGCCAGGTGTGCCGCCTTCTGCGCTTCCGTGCCGTGCCCCGACCCGTCGGCCAGCAGCAGGGTCGGACCGGCGTCCGGATACACGCAGGCCCAGTCGTCACCGCAGGAGACTTCGCCCGGATACGGTGTTACGGCGGTGCCGCATTGCGAGCGAACTCCGGCCGACGGCGGTTGCAGCACGCAACGTGCCGACACAACGGTACCCTGTCCCGGGTGCGACCAGATGCGCAGGTGATCCGATTGCCGGGCCGCGGCACCCAGCCCCTGACCGAGGCTGCCGGCGGTGGAATAGCCGTCCCGCATGCAGCGTGCGACATCCGCCATGCCGGTGCCGCGGTCCAGCGCCAGCACCTCCACGCCCGTGCCGTCGACATCGTCGAACTGGCCCGCCAGGATTTCTCCACCGCCGCCGTGCTTCAGCAGATTGGTCGCCAGTTCGGTTACCACGATCGCGATCGCGCCGACCCGCGCCTGTGACGCGCCGCACCGGGCGGCGAAGGCGGTAACGGTTCGCCGAGCCTGGGCAACCTGGCTTGCATCGGTAACCGTGGTGATCACACTACCTCCACCGTGCCAGGCGAATCTCCGTGCCGGCGCCCGGGGACGACCGGATGTCGAACTCGTTGCACAAGCGCTTCGCTCCACTCAGGCCCAGGCCAAGCCCGTTGCCGGTCGAGTATCCGTCGGTCATGGCCTTGGCAATGTCGGCAATACCGGGTCCCTGGTCCTTGAACGTCAGCCGCACGCCGCGGCGTGCGCCATTGCGCAACAGCTCGATATGCAAGGTCCCGCCACCGCCGTAGTCCACCGTGTTGCGTGCGATTTCGCTGGCGGCGGTAACGATCTTGGTCTGATCCACCAGGCTGAACCCGGCCGCGACGGCCCTGCCCCGCACTGCCTGCCTCACCCGCACCACATCGCCGGATGTGC
Source organism: uncultured Alphaproteobacteria bacterium (assembly GCA_963721065.1). Taxonomy (GTDB): domain Bacteria; phylum Pseudomonadota; class Alphaproteobacteria; order Acetobacterales; family Acetobacteraceae; genus CAWBLP01. The sequence continues at coordinate 183,971 of CAVRHO010000001.1, read as the reverse complement.
GGATCGGCAGGGTTTCATCGGCCTCGACCAGCATCGGTCTGCTCATCGGCATCAATGATCCGGCGGATCATGGCCAGGCCCTTGTCCACGTTCAACGCCGTGTGCACGCCGGTCAGGCCAAGCCCGAGTTCCACCAGCGTGATGGCGACGGCCGGGCGCATGCCGACGATCACCGTGACCGCGTCCAGCACGCGCGACATGGCGGCGATGCTGTTCAGCATGCGGCCAATGAATGAATCGACAATCTCCAGCGCGGAGATGTCGATCATCACGCCGCGCGCACCGGCGGCAACGATCCGTTCGGTCAGGTCGTCCTGCAGCGCCATGGCCATGTGATCGTGCATGTCCACCTGGATGGAGACAAGCAGGCAATCGCCGATCTTCAGGATCGGGATCTCACCCATGCGCGCTATGCCTCCCGCCCGGCCGCGGCCCGGGGTTGCGTCACGGTGCGCCCGAGGCGCCGCAACGCCAGGGCGAAGGCGTCGGCCATGGTGGCCTTGGACACCACGTTCAGCTCCAGGCCCAGGTGGACGATGGTCTGGGCGATCTGCGGGCGGATGCCGCTGATGATGCAGTCGGCGCCCATCAGCCGCGCGGCGGACACCGTCTTGATCAGATGCTGCGCGACCAGCGTGTCCACCGTGGGCACGCCGGTGATGTCGATGATGGCGATCTCGGCTTCCGAGGTGACGATGCGCTCCAGCAGGTTTTCCATCACGATCTGCGTGCGCGCGCTGTCCAGCGTGCCGATCAGCGGCAACGCGAGGATGCCACGCCACAATTCGACCACCGGCGTGGACAACTCCAGCAGTTCCTGCTGCTGCCGGCCGATAACGTCCTCGCGGGCTTTCTGGTAGCACTCGAAGGTGTACAGCCCCAAGCGATCGATCAGCCGGGAGGCGCGAAACATCTCACCCGTGAACTGTTTCACGTTGTTGCCCATATCGCGGCGCAACTGCTGCAGCAGCGGTTCGCGCAGCGAAAAAACGAAGCCGGCTGTCTGGGTGGGGCTGAAGCCCTCGGTCGCCCGCTGTGCGGAGATATCCTCCAGCAGCTCTCGCATCCCGGGCCACTCGGTTACCGCGATCTCGTCGACCGGGCCGAGCTGTGCCCCGCGCGGGATTTCCTCGAGAAACCGGCGGGCCTGGTCGGCGACGTCTTCCCCCATGGACCCCGCGATCGCCCCGTCCCGCTGCTGGCATGCGAGCCATTCGGTCAGAAGCGTCTCTTTGTGCTTGCTGACCAGCGAAAAAATCACATTGGTGTTATCCATACCTCACCGTATGCTGATTGCGATCCGATGGAGTGGATCGAAACTCTTTGCTGCGGCAATGTTGCTACATCAAGTGCGGTTCCGGCGCCAGTACCGGTAGGTGGGTTGCTGCCGGCAGCAACGCGCCAGAATTTGCAACTATCATGCTTCGAGCTGAAGCTGTGGGGTAAACCTCGTGAGCGACGAAGCCTCTATAACGTCTGATCCGGCCGGCCCGCACGGACACATTCTCGTTTTCGAAGACGATGAGGTCTATGGTCATGCGGTCAGTACGATACTGCGCAAAGCCGGTTTCGACGTGGCGGTTGCGGCGCACTTCCAGCCTGCGCTGGAGTTGCTGGGAAGCGAGCGGCCGCTCGATCTGCTGGTGACCGACATCGTCGTGCCCGACGGGATCAACGGCGTCGCGCTGTCGCGCATGGCGCGCATGCGGCGGCGTGATATCAAGGTTATCTACATGACCGGCTACGACGTGCCCGGTGCGGAGCAGGAGGCATTGGGTCCGATCCTGCGCAAACCCATTTCCGAAGTGCAGTTGGTGGCCGAGGTGAAGCGCGCGCTGGCGATGAACTAACCCTCGCTCGGCCGCATCGCTTTCCTGCCAGCCGGCACGCGGGGTGACACACGGTTGAGCGTCTCACGCCGGACCCGCGCAGGCCGTCATGACCCAGGGGTGTCCACTACCCCCAGACGGTCTCTGCCGTTGCATTGCGTCCCGCCACCCGTCCGAATGCCAGGCATTCGCCGATATTGCCCGTGCCCTGGTAAAGATAGCTGTAGATCGACCCCAGCTCTCCGGCACTGTACAGCCGCGGGATCGGCGAACCGTCCGGCCGAACGATCTGTGCTTTCTCGTTGCGGCGTGGCCCGCCCTGGGTGTTGAGCATCGAGGGGGAGAGTTCTACCGCGTAAAATGGTTTCTCGACGATCGGCGCCAGCATCAGCCTGCGGCCGAACGCGGAGTCCCGTCCGGTTTCGCAGCCGTTGTTCCAGTGGCTGACGGTATCCTCCAGCGCCGCCGGGTCGAGGCCGAGCATCGCGGCCAGGGACGCCAGGCTGTCGGCGCGTCTGATCCAGCCCTTGGCCAGTTCGGCGCTGTTGTCCTCACTCCACTCGTAGCGCTCGACAATCTGGGTCCAGCCGTGGCTGGGGTGCTTGTCATAGAGCGGGCCGGCGCGGAACAGCGTGTCATCGAAGATCATGAACATCGGGCATGGCGTGGACAGCGGCAGCCAGCGGCCGTTCACCGGCACCTTGCCGTGGCGGGTCTTGAACTTCTCGTCGGTGAAGCGGCGGCCGTCCGGGCCGACAACGATCATGCCGCCCGGCATCTGCTTGCTGAAATGCAGCGCCTGCATCGAGAAGCTGGTGCGCACCTCAGGCACTTTCAGTGCCATGGAGGGACCGGCGTAGTTGTTCATGTGCCAGAGGTCCGCGCCGACCGACATGGCCATGGTGATGCCGTCGCCCTCGTTGTGCGGCGAGCCGGAGGTGTAGCAGTAGGGCACGCCGGGCAGGTAGTTGCGGATCATCTCCTGGTTGTTCTCGAAGCCGCCGCAGGTCAGCACCACGCCGCGACGTGCTTTCACGTGAAACACCTTGCCGTCGCGCTGTGCCCGAACGCCGAGGATTTCCCTGGTGATGTCGTGCTGGATCAGTTGCCGGGCGGGGGTTTCGTACAGCACGGTGATCGGGCGCTGCTTCACCAGGCGCTCGAACAGCTTCCAGGTGTAGGAGTAGCCGTAGGTGGGGCCATCGTGAAACTTGTGCACGCACTCGGAGCCGGGCAGGTCGGGGAACTCGATGCCGACCGGCGGGTGCTGGTGTTCCTGCGGGTCGCCGCCCAGGCCGGCGAGCCAGTCGTTGTTCCGGCACATCTCCTCGGCCCAGACGCGCACCATGGGTTCCGGCACGGTGAAGGGGCCGCACAGCGCTTTCAGATAGGCCATGGCGGGTTCGACCGCCGAGGTGTTCAGGTAGCCCTGGCCGGCGACGCGGGTGTTGCCGCCTTCCTCTCCTTCGGGGGCCTTCTCCAGGATGATGACGCTGGCACCGAGTTCGTGCGCGGTGACCGAGGCCGCCATGCCCGCGGCGCCAAACCCGACGACGACGACATCGGCTTCGGCGTCCCAGTGTTGTGGGACGGAGGGCGGGTTCTGCATGGCGTGTTCCTGTCGGATGGCGCGGGGGGGGGGCTTGGTTGGGGCGTGGGATCAGGTCGTTGGCCGACACAATCCATATTGTGGGCCGACACAGTCCTTCATGTCATGGCCAGGCCAGACCCGGCCATCTACCACCGGAACGATCGGGTCGGGATGCAACGGAACACGCCTTGTCGGGGGCAGATGGCCGGCTCGGGGGCCGGCCATGACGCGGGAGAGCGGTGCTCGTCCGCACGACTGTTACGCCCATGGGGACTGTAGCGCCCGATGGACACCGCAACGCCCATGGGCCGACACCCCGCCATGGCGGGGCGGACAATCCCACTCACACCGCCCCCCGCGGCGGCCACACAGGCTGGTGGTAGCCCAGCGGCACCGACGGCCGAGCCCAGTGGGGCGGCGTCTCCGACATCTGCACCACCGGCTTCAGGTGATGCAGCTTGCCGGACGGCGTTTCTGTCGTCATCGACCAGCGGGCCAGTTCCTCAGCGGAGAATTCGGCCGGCGCATCGCGGACCGCATCCTCGGGTTCCTCGCCCAGATCGACGATCCACTTGCCGACCTGCGCCAGCGAGATCCGCACCAGCCAGCTCCCGCCTTCCTGCGCCCGCCGCGCCAGCGCCACCATCGCGCCGAATGCCATCAGGTAGCCGGTGCAGTAGTCGATCGCCGACACCGGATAGAACTGCGGCCCCGGAGTCTTCCCCGGCACCACCTCCGCCTGGCGCGTGGTGATGCCGCTGACCGTCTGCACCACGGTATCGAACCCGCGCCGCGACGCCCACGGCCCCATGTGGCCGAACGCGCACAGCGAGACATACACGAGCCCGGGCCGGATCTCCGCCAGCGCCTCCGGCGACAACCCGCGATGGCCCAGCGTGCCGGGGCGATAGCCCTGCGAGAACACGTCCGCCTCCCGCACCAGCCCGCGCAGAGTCTCCACATTCGCCGGCTCACGCAGGTCCAGTTGCGCCGACAGCTTGCCGTGGCCGGTATCCAGTTCCTGGTACCCCAGGTTCGGCAGATGCGCCGCCGTAATCTTCATCACATCCGCCCCGTGCTCGGCCAGCGTGCGCGCACAGGTCGGGCCGGCGAGCACGCGGGTCAGGTCCAGCACCCGGATGCCGGACAGCGGGCGGTTGCCGGGCGGCAGGTCCTCCGGCGGGCTGTCGCCGATGCGCACGATCTCCAGCAGCGGCAACGCCGCGATCGCTGCGGCCTGCGGGTGCTGCGCCCACTCCGCCTTCGAGCGCACCATGCCGCCGGCGCCCTTCGCGGCGATGATCGCTTCCTCCAGGTCCAGCGCGTTCCAGGTCTTCACCGCGCGCGCCACCGCTTCCCGGTCTTCCGCCACTCCCAGCACGCTGAGCGCGGCGGCGCGGTGGTTGGGAAAGTTGCAGTGCAGGTAGCTCCAGCGGTCGTCCTTGGTGGGATACACGCCCATGATGGTGTTGCGCGCGTGGGAGACATCGCCCTCGCCCAGTTGCATGTAGTGGCCGCTGCGCAGCGACGCGGTGGCCTGGCGCAGGTCCACCGCGACGTTCTGGCGCCGGCCGGAGCGCATCTCCCACAAATTCGCCGCGGCAAGCCCCGTGGCGGCCAGCGTGGCAGAACCGGCCATGCCGATGCGGAACGGGGTCGGCAGCACCGGGTCGGCGCCGCCGGTGAACTCCACCGTGTCGGCGCGGTCCGCGGACCAACCGGCGACGGGCAGGATCGTCTTCAGGGCTTGACGCGGCATGGGCGTGATCTCCTGGGTTCCGGTCGGTTTACAGCGTGGCGCCGCCGTCGATCGCGACCTCGGCGCCGGTGATGTAACCACTTTCATCCGACAGCAGGAACAGCACCAGGTTGGCAACTTCCCCGGCGGTGCCCATGCGGCGCATCGGCACCAGTTGCAGGCGCTGCTGGTTCTGCTCCGGCGTGCGCACCTTCAGCATGTCGGTGTCGATCGGGCCGGGGTGGACGGAGTTCACCCGGATCTTCTTCGGCGCCAGGTCGATCGCCGCAGCCTTGGTCATGCCGCGCAGCGCCCATTTCGTCGCGCTGTAGGCGATCGCGCCGGGCGAGCCGCGCAGGCCGGCGACCGAGGAGATGTTTACGATGGACCCGCCGCCCGACCGCTCCATCGCCGGCACCACGGCCTTCATGCCCAGGAAGCAGCCGAGCTGGTTGATGCGCATGTGGCGCTCGAACAGTTCGGCGTCGGTCTCCATGAGGGTTCGCGGCTGGTAGATTCCGGCGTTGTTGACCATGCCGTGCAGGCCGCCCAGTTTCTCGGCGGCCTGAACGGCCGCGGCCCAGTCGGCTTCGCTGGTGACGTCCTGGCGCACGAACACCGCGGCATCGCCGAGTTCCGAGGCCAGCGCCCGGCCTTCGCTCTCCAGCACGTCGCCGATCACCACGCGGGCGCCTTCGGCGACGAACAGCCGCGCCTCGGCGGCGCCCTGTCCGCGCGCACCGCCGCTGATCAGGATGATCTTGTTGTTCAGGCGAGCCATGCGTTCCTCCCCCTTTGTCGATCGCCTCTCTCCGGTAGCACCGGCGGGGACACTTGTCAGGTGGAGGGGACGGGACGCATCGGCGTCAGCGGAGTGCGTCAGCATCGTGCGCACAGCAACCGCTGTCCCGAGCAACGCCCGCTGTCCCGAGCAACGCCCGCTCTACCGGGCGACGCCTGCCTACCGAGCGACGCCCGCTCTACCGAGCAACGGCCGCTCTACCGAGCAACGGCCGCCCTACCGAGCGACGCCCGCTCTACCGAGCAACGGCCGCCCTACCGAGCAACGGCCGCTCTACCGAGCGACGCCTGCCTACCGAGCGACGCCCGATCTACCGAGCAACGGCCGCCCTACCATGTCATGGCCGGCCTTGAGCCGGCCATCCGCCCCCGTCCAGGCGTGTTCCGTTGCAACCCTCCCCGATCGTTCCGGTGTCGATGGCCGGGTCGAGCCCGGCCATGACGCGAAGGACTGGTGCCAGCGTGCCTGTTTTTAGCGCGTAGGGGAGACGGACCGCGGATCAGGCCTGGGTCTGGCGATCGAAGCGGGTACCGCGATACGCCTCAACCAGCGGCACCTGGAAGCCAATGCTTCGCAGCTCCAGCATGCCCTGCTCAATCACCACCGGCTGTTCCGGCCACTGCCCGCCGGCGTCACGCCGCAGAAGCTCCGCCCGAACGGCGGTGCTGTGCAGCACAAGAATTTCCTGCACGCTGGGAATGGTCGCATAGGCCCAGACATTGGCCCAGGTTTCCGCCCGATTGCTGGGGGACAGGATCTCGATCAGCAGCACCGGATCGCTGACGACATACTCCTCCTCCTGATAGCCGGAGCAGGTCACCGCCAGGTCGGGAATACGCATGTTGATGTCGGAGCGGACACGCGGCAGGACCCCGGCGTTCGGCACCAGGGTGCAACGCCGCCCCTGCTGCACCAGGTGGTTGCCGATCAGACGCCCGAGTTCCCCCTGGATCACGTTGTGCGTGCGGCTGGCCGGCGCCATCGCCTGTGGCTCGCCATCGACCAGTTGCCAGCGCTGCCCGGCCGGCGCGTTCCAGGCCAGGAACTCGACCAGGGTCATCACGGGTGGGATCTTCAGCGCCGCTTCCATGCCGGCACCATAGCACATCCTCCGGGCTCTCCGCCCCAGGCCATGTGGTGCCCGGCCACCGTCCTGCCTAGACTGGCCGCGACGCGAGGAAATGAGGGGACGCATGGATTTCCACATCAGCGCACAACAGCGGGAGATGATCGCCTCGGTGCGCGATCTGGCGCAGTCCGAGTTCAAGGCGAAGGCCGGACGCTGGATGGACGGCACGTTTCCCTGGGAGAACATGAAGCAGCTCGCCAATCTCGGCGTGCTGGGCATGTCGGTGCCGGAGGAATACGGCGGGCTGGGCCTGCCCATCCTGGACACCGCGCTGATCCTGGAGGAGATCGCCAAGGTCGATTACGTCACCGCCATGGCGGTGCTGGGCGAGGTCGGCGTGCAGACCCGCGTCATCGCCCGCTACGCCCCACCGGACATCCGCGACCGCATCCTGCCGAAAGTGGTCAGCGGCGACTGCATGCTGGCGGTCTGCATGACCGAACCGCATGCCGGCACGGATGTCGCGAACTACCGCACCAACGCGCGCATCGTCGGCGACCGCGTGATCCTGAAAGGCACCAAGACGCTGATCAGCCGGGCGCCGGAAGCGGGGATGTTCGTGGTGTTCACGCGGGTGGACGACAAGCCGGGGCGCGAAGGCATCGGCTGCGTTCTGCTGGAGCCGGACACCAAGGGGTTCGAGGTCACCGGCACCTATCACACGATGGGCGGCGAGAACCTGCACGAGATCCAGTTCAACGACTGCGAACTGCCGCTGGAAAACCTGGTGATCCGCGAGGATGGTTTCCGCAAGCTGCTGACCGCGTTCAACACGCAGCGCTGCCTCAACCCGTCGATCTCGCTGGGCCTGGCGGAAGGCGCGTTCGATGAGGCGGTGAACTACGTGCGGGAGCGCACGGTGTTCGGCAAGCCGATCTCCGACAAGCAGGGCATCCGCTGGAAACTCGCCGACATGTTCAAGGACATCGAGGCGGGGCGCGGCCTGCTGTACCGTGCGTGCCTGACCGCCAATCCGTTCCCGGACCCGTTCATGGCGGCGACGGCGAAGGTGTTCAACAACGAGATGTCGCTGCGCGTCACCACCGAAGCGGTGCAGTTGCACGGCGGGTTTGGTTTCACCGACGAGTATCCGGTATCGCGCTTCTATCGCGGTGCGCGCTATGGAACGATCGGCGGCGGCACGTCGGAGACTCTGCGCGACCTGATGGGGCGGAAGATCGTCAACGACGTGGATTTCAACCAGGGCATCCTGGGCCTGGGAACCTACTGACGTGCTGCTGATCGAAGCCGACGGAAAGACGCTGTTCGCGGAATACGGGATTGCGGTGCCTCCCAGCGTCATGGCCGGCGAGGACAGCGCCTCCCTCGTCATGGCCGGCGAAGGCCGGCCATCCACGACTTTCCGTGACCTCCGCAACGAAGACGTGGATGGTCGGCCTTCGCCGACCATGACGGAGGGGGCGGCATCCACCTCCACGACGCCCCCCAGGGACGCGCAGCCGGAGCCAGAACCCTCCCCCACCCTGACCCTGAACGCCCTGCCCGACCCCGGCCCGTGGATGGTGAAGGCCCAGGTGCCGGTGGGCGGGCGCGGCAAGGCCGGCGGCGTGGTGCGCTGCCCCACCGACGAAGACGTCCACACCACCGTCCACCGCCTGCTCGGCAGCCGCCTGAAGGGCCACCAGGTGGAAACCTGCCTGGTCGAACGGGCCGTCAGCGGCGAGGAACGCTACCTGGCGTTGATGGTCGACGCCGCCAGCTATGGCGTGCGCGTGATCTACAGCGCCCAGGGCGGCATCGACATCGAACAGTCCGGCGCCGCTCTGGGAGAAATCTGTCCGCCCGACGTGGACGCCATCGCCGCCACCGTCGCCCGCATGGTCGCGCAGGAACCGCCCGCCTGGCGCGAGGACCTGGCCGAACTCGGCCGCAACCTCGCCTGCCTGCTGGTCGAGCGGGAACTCATGCTGGCGGAGATCAACCCGCTGTTCGTGTCCGCCTCCGGCTGCATCGCCGGCGACGCGAAAGTCGTGGTGGACCTGAACGCGATCGAGCGCCAGCCGCGCATCGCCGAGCTGATCGCCGCCCGCCCCACGATCTACGCCGACGCCAACCGCAAGCTGCACGAGGGCTTCGACTACGTCGAACTCGACCCGGCCGGCGAGATCGGCCTGGTCACCACCGGCGCCGGCCTGTCGATGATGCTGATCGACGAGCTGACCGCGCGCGGCGCCAAACCGCTGAACTTCTGCGACATCCGCACCGGCCAGATGCGCGGCAGCCCGGCCCGGCTGATGCGCGTGCTGGAATGGATCACCGCGCGGCCCTCGCTGCGCGCCGTGCTGGTCAACATCTTCGCCGGGATCACCGACCTGGCGGAATTCGCCGACCTGCTGGCCACCGCAGTCGCGCAGACGCCCTCTCTGCGCGTGCCGGTGGTCGCGCGGCTCGTCGGCCGCGGTGCCGAGGCGGCGAAGCGGATCCTGGCCGAGCGGCAGCCGGACATGCTGGTCACGGAGGATCTGGAAGAGGCGATGGCCGCGGTCACCGGCAGCGCCGGGACGGAGAAGCGCCCCCTCCCCTCGCGCGAAGGGTCGGGGGAGAGCGGGAGCGAGCCCGCTGGTACCGCTGAAGTCCGCCCCGCCTCCCCCGGCGCCTTGGTCCGCTCTCGCGACCGAAGCCAACCAGGGGAGGGACAGTCGCCCCCATCCGCGCCAGCCTCTCTCCCGTCCGCGCCGGCCTCCCTGCTCCCTACCCTCTCCCGCACCACGCCAACGATCGTGCAGGGCATCACGGGCCGCATGGGCCGCACCCACGCGGCGCTGATGCGGGGCTACGGCACCAACATCGTGGGCGGCACCTCCACGCGCACCGACGCGACGGAGGCCGCCGGCGTGCCGGTGTTTCCCGACTGCGCCGCCGCGGTGGCCGCCACCGGCGCCATCGCCTCGGTCGCCATGGCACCGCCGCTGGAGACACTGGCCGCGGTGGAGGAAGCGCTCGCCGCCGGCATCCGCGTGGTGGTCACGGTGGCCGAGGGCGTACCGCTGCACGACGCCCTGCGCATCGGCCGCGCCGCCCGTGACGCCGGCGCAGTGTGGATCGGCGCCTCCACCCCCGGAATGGCCATCCCCGGCGAAATCAAGCTCGGCTTCCTTCCCGACGTAACCCTGCACCCCGGCCCCTTCGCCATCATCACCAAGAGCGGCACCCTGTCCTACGAGGTCGGCTACCGCCTGGGCCGCGAGGGCCTGGGCCAGAGCATCTGGATCGGCGTCGGCGGCGATGCGGTGAAGGGCGTGCGCTTCGCCGACCTGCTGCCGCCGCTGTTCGCCCACCCACCCACCGAAGCGGTCATCCTGGTGGGCGAGGTCGGCGGCACCGAGGAAGAAGAGTTCGCCGCCACCCTGCAACAGCTCGGCCTGCGCAAGCCGGTCTATGCGCTGATCGCCGGGCGGGAGGCGAAGGAGGGTGTGTCCATGGGCCATGCCGGCGCGCTGGTGCACGGCGAGTCCGGCACGCTGGAGGCCAAGGCGCGTCGCCTGCGTGCCGCCGGCGCGCGGGTGTTCGGCTCGCTCGACACGCTGGTGCAGGCCTGCGCGGCCGACTTCCGGGCGCGCAAGGGCTGAGACGCTAACGGCCTGGTAGCTCAGCACACAGGTTTTGACCGGTTGCGGCAGCACATCCCGGCGTCGCGGGTCCATCTGGCCGGCGCGTCCGGCCGCCGAGCAGGCGTCCTCCGGAGCGGCCGCATTGGGTGGGGGGCGGTCATTCCCGCCACCCAATGGTTCTTGCGATCCACGGGAACACCGCGCCCGCCCAGACCTGCTGACCTAGCCCGCCGCAATGCCCGCCCGCGCCGCTGGCTGCATCGAGCGTAACCATGGTCTTCTCGCACCGGAGCGCGGAAAAGAGGCTGGCGGATTGCGAGGCGAAGTCCCCCTCGCAATGCACCACCAAGGTGGGACAGCGGATGCGATCTGCGATGCCGTCCAGCGTGAAGGCCGCCTGCCGGCGCATAAACGCGCCGACGGTTGTCGCGCCGAGCGTCAGCATGCGGGGCAGCAGCATCGCTCGCGTGGGCGGATGATCAAGGAGACGTTGTAGCACAGCATCCATCTGCGGGTCGGCGGCGAGGGTTGCGGCCCAGGCCGCGTCGAGGTCGTCGGGCATGAAGCGCCCGAGCACCGCCTTGACACGGCTGGCGAACTCGACCTGTCCGGGATCGCAGACGAGCGCGGCAAGGCGGGTCTCGTACGCCGCCGCCCGCGGGGCCAGGTATCCGGCAAGGCTCCGGCCTACGAGCACCAGGCGACCGGCGTCCACACCATCCTGTCGGAGCAGCCAGTCCAGGGCAGGCATCAGCACATTTTCGTAGTCCGGACCCATCGGGATGCGGTCACGGTAGAGCGTGCCGCCTTGTCCCGGCCCTTCGAGTGTGAAGGCGTTCATCCCACGCGCCAGCGCCATCCAGCCCGTCTCGGCGTAAGCGGACTCGGCGGTGGAGTCGTACCCGGCCGGTAGGAGCACGGTCGGCCGCGGCCCGGCCACGCCGGCCGGGCGCATCAGATAGCCGGTCAGGCGGCCCGTGCCGAAGGGGATTTCCGCAATCGAGAAGGCGCCTGGCAGGAGAGGCAGTGCCGCGCGGAAGGCATCGCGGTGACGGCTCCAGCCCGTCTGCAGGCGCGCATCGTTGATGTCGTCTCGCAGGAAGAAGAATGCCTGCCGCCAATATTCGGATGCGCGGAGCCACGCTTCCGCCACGGTCCTACGTTCGCCGGCGCTCTTGGCCAGCGCCTCCGCCCGCTCCGCCGCTGCGGACCAGGCCAGATACCAACTGCCCGAGTCGGCGGGCCTGACCGCCGTGGCGGCAACCAGCATCTCACCGAGATCGGCTGCGCCGCAGTAAGCCGCCGCAGCAGTGCGCTTCAACTGCTCGTCCTGGTCGTCGTCGTCGAGGAAGAACTTCATCCGCTGATCTCCGTTGATGTTCCACGACCGGCAAGGCGGGCCGACCGCGTGTCCTCCGACGCCAAAGGGCCGCCAGCTTGCAGGCGCCTGGCAACGGCCCGCTCCGGGTCGGAACCGGCTGTCCTGCATAGAGCCGGCAATTCGGCGGACAGCCAGTCACCGGCGACCCACCGTCAAACCGGTCAGAACCTGTGCCGCGGTACCTGGTACCGCTGCACAGAGATTTCGGCAGGTTGGGTATCCGGCCGCGCCAAGACTTCCGCCCCCTCATCTGAGATTCTGCGTAGGCAAGTCCGCTTGCGACCCGGAGCGGCACTGCGGTCATTTTCGCATACAGCTTTGCAGTCGTCGTCTATACCAGCTTCGTGAACATCGCATAAGAATGCCGAGGGGAGAAGAAGAATGGCAAGAAAATGGCTCTATTTTGCGTTTGACGACATATCTCAAGACCCGACGATGCCGGGGAATTGTAAGAGATATGAAGAAAAATACGGAGCAGACCTAACGGTCGTAATGAAAGGCGAATCGCTCAGTTTGGTCGAGAGCGACGACATGCTGATCATCGCCGGACATGGACTGCCGCACACGAGCGATATCGCCATTACGACGGGGCCGGCGACGAAGAAATCACATAAAATCCTCGGAATTCCAGCCCAAACCACGATGACGGCCAACGATCTAGCCGATCAGCTGAAGAAAAGCGGTCTTCCAATAAAGCATAAATACATCAAACTCCTAACGTGTGGTGGCGCGGGAATGGTTGCGGTGGACGATGAGAATGCGAAAATAGACAACGGCAAGGTTACGGCCATAACCGTGAGCAAGCACATCCACGAACACGAGTGTCTCGCCTCAGTACTGGCGGCATCGCTAGGGAAGAGGGACTACAATGACGTGCGGGTAAAGGGCTACCCGGGATTTGTGGACGCGACAAAGCAGCAAAAAATGGTGAGTGTGGAGGGAACTAGTACCCATTCCCAAATCAGGCAGATGGTTGAATTAACAGAGCAAACAGAAGAAGGAGAGAAAAAATCCAAGGTTGCTATGGGGCGCGCGCAATACGGTCTGTTCTATTGGAAAGAAGGTACGATGGGTATGGTATCTATCCCATCCAAATTCCTGAACGATTTCTGGTTCAACTCTAAGGGGGAATTGCAAAGGTCGTCGCTGAAGATAAAGATCTGACCACCCGCCAAAGCTCGCCGCGAGCCAAGGCTTGCGGCGAGCCGAATGGCAGGCATCAGTTCCCGTCCCCGGAGCGGCAGAGAAGCTCGGCCTTTGCCCAGCGGGGCGCGGAGGAGCTGTCAGCTTTTGGGAATGCCTCAAGAACAGTGGGCGACCGGGATGGGCGAAGATCGACCGATCGTGTCTGTCGACCAGCAACGCCTGCACCGCCCGCGAACAGCGGCCGTACAGCACCTGACGAGGGTGCCCTTGAACCACCTGTTCTTCTGCCCAGAGCCATAATCCGAGGCGCTCGGACGGTATTCGCAGCAGCAGTTCAGTCGGTCGAAACCTCTCTGCGCAGGTACCAGTCCTCTGCCGCTGCCGCGGACCCAGGCCGTCAGCCCCGTCCCCATGCGGTCACCCGGCGCGCCACGGCGGCGGCGGACGGCCCGTTCTCCATGCAGTCCGGCAAATACCTGGCCTGCGGTTGCCGAACTCAAGTCCCGGAGGACTGCCGACGGGCCGCGCGCTCCTCCTGGGCGTGACGTTCGCCGTATTTCATGCCTTCAAGCTTCAACCCGTCGGGGTCCAGGAAGAACACAGCGTAGTAGTCATCGTAATACTCGCCGGCCGGATCGACGATGGTGGCGTGCAGATCATCCCGCAGGAACGCCTGCAACGCATCGACGTCCTTCCGGCTGCGCAACTGGAACGCGTAATGGTGGAACCCGACATCGCCGACGCGATACTTGTGCTTGCGCCCCTGTGCATCCGCGGGGCCAATCCAGAAGCGCGTCTTGCCGTTGGTCCAGCCAATGGCGTCCGCATACTCGTCGGAGATCTCGAATCCGAGGAAAGTGAACAGCCGGCCGTAGAAGTCCTTCGACCGTTGATAGTCGCTGACCCGGATCACCAGATGGTCGATGCCGACAACCTGTACCATGGTTCCGCTCCCTGCCTGCAAAGGTCGGCGGCAAGCCTACGGCCGCGGCGTCGGCGCGAACACTGGCGGAATCGCCGGCACCAACGCTTCGCCTGGGTACGCCCCACCGTCGCCTGAAATTTCCGGCACCGAGGCGAAGCGGGGCCGCGATCAGGGTCGCGGAGATCCGGGATCGAGCCGATTGCCGGCGGCGTCACCCGAACTTCCATGACGTCGTCGTTCGTCCTGCGTGTCGAAAAAGCCTATCTGGCCCGCCGCTCACCCTCGCCGGCCGGCCGCACCGACCTCCGGTTCGCCCTGTTGGCGCCCACGGCGAGCCCTTCCGGGACAATGCGGCTGGCCATTCGCCGCCGCCGCCGCTATATCGCCCGCTTCGCGCGGCCGGTCGGGATCGGCGGCGCCAGACAGGGAAGCATACCGATGAAGTCAGGCATCCACCCGGAATACCACGAGATCACGGTCATCATGACCGACGGGACCCAGTACAAGACCCGCTCCTGCTACGGCAGCCCGGGGAACTCACTGCGGCTCGACATCGACCCGAAGTCCCACCCGGCCTGGACCGGCCAGCACCGCATCATCGACAGCGGCGGCCAGGTGGCGAAGTTCAACAAGAAGTTCGCAGGCCTGGGCATCAAGCGCTGAGCGATTCCGTGGCCCGGCCAAGCGCCGGGCCTCTTGAACCAGGCAAACCGCCTCGCCAAATGATCGCTGTCCGGAATGCCCATCGGGGTTCCGGAGCGTCACCCGGGCCGGCCCAGTCGGGCGGCCCAAGGCATAAGACCTTGCTAGTGCTAGGAGGTTTGTCATGACGACGTTCGATTTCGCGCCGCTGTTCCGTACCGCCATCGGCTTTGACCGGCTCGCCCGGCTTATGGACACCGCCGCATCCGCGCCCGACGCATCCAGCTACCCGCCCTACAACATCGAGAAGACCGGCGACGACACCTATCGCCTCACCATGGCGGTGGCCGGCTTCCGTCCCCAGGACCTCGACCTCACGGTGAAGGAGAACACGCTGCTGATCTCCGGCCGTGTCGGCAATGACGGCCAGCGGGGCGAGGTGCTGTACCGCGGCATCGCCGGCCGTGCGTTCGAGCGCCGGTTCGTGCTCGCCGACCACATCGTGGTCGAGGGTGCGGACCTGCGGGACGGTCTGCTGCATGTGGGCCTGAAGCGCGTGGTGCCCGAGGCCCTGAAGCCGCGCCGGATCGAAATCGGCTCCGGTGCGCCAACGCCGATCGCCAACGATCCGAACAACGCCGCCAAGGCGGCCTGATCGGGCAGCACAGAGAGAGACGAACGAAGGGGCCGGATTTCCGGCCCCTTTTGTTTTGCGCCGGCTGTGCTGGCCGGGCGCCGCTTCGGCTGTGCTGGCCGGGCGCCGCTTCGGCTGTGCTGGCCGGACGCCGCTTCGCGGGCAAGAACCGTGCCGCTAGACGCTTTCTCGCGCGCCACGAAACAAATGTTGATCAGAGCGAGTCGCGAGCACGGCAACTGGAGTCCGCTCGACCTGCGTTACCTCCCTACGCAGCAGTCAATGTGCACTGCAACACTGCCGCTCGTCCAAGGCGGCGGTTGTAGATCTGCACAGTGGCGGATTACCTCGATGTTAAGGAGGATGACCATGTCGGACAATCCGAAAGTCGTCAGTGAATACCCGCGAATGGTTGATAAACATGAGACTTGGACCAACTCCGGCCCCGTCTCGTCGCATCTGCCGGATCGCGAAATCGCGCTGCTGCGTGAGCGCACGCTGACATCGATCGCCGAACCCTCGCCGCTCGCCCTCTGGGGCTTCGCGACCGGAACCTGGATGGCCGCCACGGTGCTCGGCGGCTTCCTGCCGGTCGCCTATGGATTCGCGGTGGCACCCGTCCTGCTGTTCTTTGCGGGACTGCCGCAGTTCATCGCCGGGCTGTTCGCATTCCGCCGCGGGCACACCCTGGACGCGACCGCATTCACCTGCTTCGGCGCCTTCAACTTCACGGCCGGCGTGATGCTGCTGCTGGGGTTCGTCGGCGTGATTCAGGCCGGCGCCGGATATCACGAAATGCTCGGCTTCCTGCTTGAATCGTTCGCGTTCATTTCGTTCGGCCTGGCGGCAGGCGCGGTCAGCCGCAACGTGGTGATGGTGGCGGTCCTGATCTTCCTGGGACTGGGCTACGCGCTGACCGGCATCGGCCAGTTCCTGATGCTGCCCGTCACGGCGGCGGCCAACGGCGCGGCCGGTGGCGGCGGCGTTGCGGGCGTCTCGGCCGCGGGCGGCGCCTGCCTGCTGGCTTCGTCTTTCTTCGCCTACTACCTGGGGCTTGCACTGCTGGTGAACAGCTCCTGGCATCGCAAGCTGTTGCCGCTCATGGGCGAGGCATAGTCACACGCCACAAACCAGTCCCGGGGACCGGATCAGGCGCCCCGGGTTGCCAGGACGGGTGCCAACCGGCGCCCGTCCCTGCGTGTGATTCGTGCGCCGGCAGATTCCGGGCGGGGCAAGCCTGTCCGGATTCAATTCGTCTGCACTGAAGCGGTTTTGCACATTGCTGACCGGGCGCACCGGATCGGCAGGACCGTGCGGCCCGGCGGTTCGGTGCACATGCAAACGCCGCTGCACGGCGCTGCCGGTTTCGCGCAAATCCCCACGGCGGCATCCGGCCGGCGCCCGAGGGTTCGGAACGCTTCCGTCAGCAACCAACGCCGGGACAGCCGCGTTGCGCTTCGCAATTCGGCAACAGGCAGGAGCAGGAAATGCCAATCGAACAGCAGCCGGCCGGCCGCAGTGCCGGGGCCGGCGGAATGGGCGACGGCGAAAGCCGGGAAGACCTCGCCACCGACGCCCGTAACGCCGGCGAAAAAACCATGTCGCAGGCGCAGGATCGGGCGGAAACCGGAAAGAACCGCGCGGCAGAGGGCGTGGACCACGCCACCGACGCCGCGCGTGGCGCCGCCGAACGCCTGCAACAGCAGGAGCCATGGCTGGCCGACCTGGTCTCCCGCGGCGCCGATGAACTGGCACACCTGTCGGAAACGCTGCGCACCAACGACCTGCGCAGCATGTTGAGCCGCACGGAGGAATTGTCGCGGCGCCAGCCGATGCTGGTGGCCGGCGCCGCCTTCGCCGCCGGCTTCGCCGCAATGCGCGCGGTCCGCTCGGGTGCGGCCCCCGCGGCCGCCGGCATGTCGGATGTGGCCGGCGAGGCCATGGAAACGGCCCGCCGCGAAGGCGGCCACGCGATGGCGGGCGCGCAACGGACGGCCGAGGACATCAGCGGCAATCGGGCCGAACCGCAGCAATCCGGGCGCCGGGACGACGCCGGTGCCGAAACCGGGAGGACTGGCCTTGCACACTGAAAATCGCACCAGCCTGCGTGAGGTCGTCGGCGGACTGGCCGACGATGCCGCGACCCTGATGCGCGGCGAGGTCCGCCTCGCCCGCGCCGAGTTCGAGGAGAAGACCAACCGCCTGGTCGCCGGCCTGGTATCGCTGCTTGGCGCGATGTTCCTGGCCTACGCCGGACTGATCGTGGTGCTGATGGGCGTCGCCCAGGCGCTGGCGCTGGTCATTCCCGCTTCGGCGGCACTGGTGGTCATCGGCGTCCTGGTGCTGGGAATTGGCGCCGCCATGGCGCTGGCCGCCCGCAAAGCCTTGCAGCCGTCTGAACTGTTGCCGGAGCGCACGGCGGAAAATCTCCAGGCCGACGCACACGAAGTGAAGGAGCATGCCGCATGAGCGACAGTCCGAAGCATACCGCCCACATCGAGAGTGAACTGGAACAGACCCGTGCCCGGCTGGGAACCCGCCTGGACGAACTGACACGCCGCCTGTCGCCCGGGCAGTTGCTCGATGAGGGGCTGGGTTATGCGCGCGACGGCGACGGCGCGGACTTCATGCGCAACCTGCGGGACCAGGTCCGGGACAACCCGATGCCGGCCGTCCTGACCGGCATCGGCATCGCCTGGCTTGCCATGTCGCGGGGCGGTGGCGGCACGCCGGCGCGTTCCTCCTCCCGCGCTTTGGTGCCGTACGGTGAAACCGGGGCGGAGTTCCACGCCGACCGCGACGCCCAGCTCCACGCTGCCCGCGAGGATGTCGCGGACCGGGCGCACCGGGCGGGTGCGGCGGTGACGCGGATGACCAGCGAGACCGACGCGGCATTCCGCGCGCGGGTTTCCGAAGCCCAGGGCAAGGCGCTGGGTGTGACCCGTCAGGCACAGGAGACCGCCGAGGCCTTCGCAGACCGCGTGCGTGCGGCGCTGGACCGGGCGCGGGAATCGGCGGCGTCGATGCGCGACTCGGCGCGGCAGGGCATGCACCGGGCGGGCGACATGGCCGCCTCCGGACGCGACAGGGCGGCTGGCGCGAGCGACCGCGCGGCGCGGGCGGGCGCCTATGCTTCGGATGCCGGCAGCCGCCTGGCGCATGCGGTGACCGAGAACCCGCTGCTGCTGTCGGCCATGAGCATGACGGCCGGTGCGTTGTTCGGCGCCTTGCTGCCGAAGAGCGAATTCGAGGAGCGGCAGTTCGGCCAGGCCGGCGAACGCGCGGCGGGAGCGGCGCAGGACATCGCCCAGGACATGCTGCACCGGGGGGCGCGCGTGGTCCGCGCCGCCACGGATGCAGGCATGCAGGCTGCGCGGGACGAAGGCGCCCAGGCCTCGGCCGGGAATGGCGGCGAACCGCCGCGCAAGGGCGACGGCGCCGCGCCGGGCGACCAGCCGAACGCCGCGCTCTGATGGGTCAGGGCTTGCGGAAAAACGCCTCGGCCGCGTTGCGGTGCCCTTGCTTGCGGCCGATCTCGGCTTCCACCCGGGCGATCTCGGCGCGCAGCTCGCCGATGTAGGCATGCAGCTCCTCGACCCCCAGCGGGTCGAGGGGCGGCTGCTCCAGTCGCGCGCGCTTGCGGATCGGGGCATCGTCGTCGTCTGCAGCCATCATCGCTCTCCCTGACAGTGCAGCGGCACCATAATGCTGTCACGCTCCCTTGACCCACCCCCGGTCGGTTGTCATATCGGCAGTCCGGCCGCAAATCGGTGCCCGTTCGTTCCGCCGCCGCGCATGCAGCGGCCCGCTGGAAGTGATATGCCATGACCCTGCCGCTGATGCCCAAGGCCACCGCCGTGTGGCTGATCGAGAAGACCGCCCTTACCTTCACGCAGATCGCAGACTTCTGCGGCATGCACCCGCTGGAGGTGCAGGCGATTGCCGATGGCGAGGTGGCGCAAGGCATCGTCGGCTACGACCCGGTGGCCAACGGCCAGCTCTCCCAGCAGGAGATCACCCGGTGTGAGGCAGACCCCAACCTGCGGCTGCGCCTGCTGCCGTCCAGCCTGCCGGCGCCGAAGCGGCTGCGCGGGGCGCGCTACACCCCGGTCGCGAAGCGCAACGACCGGCCGGACGCGATCGCTTTCCTGCTGCGCAACTATCCGCAGTTGAGCGAATCCCAGGTCAGCAAATTGCTGGGCACGACGAAGGATACGATTCAGAAGGTACGGGACCGGACGCACTGGAACAGTGCGAATATCAAGCCGCGGGACCCCGTCATCCTGGGCCTGTGCAGCCAGACCGATCTGAACGCCGCCGTCGCCGCCGCGAACGAGCGGCTGCAACGTGAGGGTCAGGCCGTTCCCATCCCGCCGCCGCCGGAGACCGACGAAGCCGCCTGAGCGGCGGCGGAGGCATGGTGCCTGTGCCGACTCAGTGGACCTGCACGCGGAGGCGTTCGATCTCCTCCTTCACGTGCAGTTTCTCGATTTTCAGGCGGTTGAGGGTTTCACTGTCAGGCTGTGGTCGCTGGTCCTCGTCGTTGATGCGCGTCTCGAGGGAAGCATGCCGTTCCTTCAGGGCATCCAGACGGGCCTGCAGGCTCATGGGACCACCTCTTGTTCAACAGGGTCTAACAACCGCAGCCACGACGGTGACTGCGGTGAACGATTGTAGCGCAATTGCCATATCGGCCGCCAGTATCAACCCCCCAGGCGGCTCTGGGTTTGCCGGGGCATGCTGTGCTATGGGTGAGCCATGCTGACCGACCGGGACTCGTTGCTTCGCAAGCTGCATGAACTGCGCAGCGAGCATCGCGACCTGGATACCGTCATCGCCCGCCTGGCCGACCAGGGTGCGACGGATCAACTGCATCTCCAACGTTTGAAGAAGCGCAAATTGATGCTGAAGGATGAGATCTCCTGGCTGGAGAGCCGGCTGATCCCGGACAGCATCGCCTGACATGGACTCCGCACCGGGACAGCCGCTGGTCGGCATCATCATGGGCAGCCAGTCCGACTGGGCGACGTTGACCCACGCAGCGGAGACGCTGGTCCGGCTGGAGATACCGCACGAGACCCGGATCGTTTCCGCCCATCGCACACCGGACCGATTGCGCGACTACGCCGGCGCGGCCCGGGGACGCGGCCTGCGGGTGATCATTGCCGGCGCGGGCGGGGCGGCGCACCTGCCCGGCATGTGCGCGGCCTGGACGCCGCTGCCGGTGCTGGGCGTGCCGGTGGAATCGCATGCGCTGAAGGGCATGGACAGCCTGCTGTCGATCGTGCAGATGCCCGCCGGCATCCCGGTCGGGACGCTGGCGATCGGCCGCGCCGGCGCGATCAACGCCGCCTTGCTGGCCGCGGCGATCCTGGCTCCCACGGATCCGGCGCTGGCCCAGCGGCTGGACGCCTGGCGCGCGGCGCAGACGCAGGCGGTGGCGGCCGAGCCGCAAGACCCGGCATGAGGGACACGCATCACGGACGGGTGCCCACGCATCCGCCCCTCTCCTGATCGGCAATCCGATGACCTTTCCCCTTCCCCCCAATTCCACCATCGGCCTGGTCGGCGGCGGCCAGCTCGGCCGCATGTCCGCCATGGCCGCGGCGCGGCTGGGCTATCGCTGCCACATCCTGACGCGTGAGGTGGACAGTCCCGCCAGCCAGGTCTCCGCCGCCGCCACGATCAGCAACTACACCGACCCCGTCTCGCTGCGCAGCTTCGCCGAAGCGGTCGATGTGATCAGCTTCGAGTTCGAGAACGTCAGCGCCGAGGGGCTGGAACTGCTGGCCTCCATCAAGCCGGTGCGCCCCGCCCCCGACATCCTGCGCATCAGCCAGGACCGGATCACCGAGAAGTCGTTCCTCAACAACGCGGGTGTCGCCACCGCGCCCTGGCTGCCGGTGCACAGCCTGGAGGAGCTGCACGCCGCCGTCGCGCAGCTCGGCCTGCCGTGCGTGCTGAAGACCACCCGCCTGGGTTACGACGGCAAGGGCCAGGCGATGCTGCACAGGGTGGAAGACCTGGCTCCGGCGTTCGACAGGCTCGCGCCAAAGCCGCTGATCCTGGAAGGCTTCATCGACTTCGACCAGGAAATCAGCGTGGTGATCGCCCGCGGCGCCGACGGCGCCATGTCGGCGTTCGACACGGTGGAGAACCGCCACCGGAATCACATCCTGGACCTGACCCTCGCGCCCGCCCGCATTCCGGAGACGGTGGACCGGCAGGCCCAGGACATCGCCCGCCGCGTGGCGCAGGCGCTGGACCTGGTCGGCCTGCTGGCGGTGGAAATGTTCGTCGATCCACGCGGCAAGGTGCTGGTCAACGAGCTTGCGCCGCGGCCCCACAACTCCGGCCACTGGACGATCGACGCCTGTCCGGCCAGCCAGTTCGAACTGCACATCCGCTCCATCGCTGGCCTGCCGTTGTTGCCGGCGACACGTCATTCCGATGCTGTGATGAAGAACCTGGTGGGGCCGGAGGAAACCGCCCTGTGGCCGGAACTCGTCGCCACACCGGGCCTGATTCCCCACCTCTACGGCAAGCGTGATGCGCGACCCGGGCGGAAGATGGGCCACGTGACGCGGCTGTTCCCCCGGGGCGCGCTGCCGGGGGAGTTCGGGGTGCAGGCGGCGCTGGGGCCGGCAGCGCCGCGCGAGGACTAGGCGACCCGGGCCGGAACCGGCCACGCTGCCGACAGGGCGAAGCGCATGACGACCTGGGTTTACGCCCGGTCCGACAGGCCGAGGTGATGAGCCTGGTGCTGTTCGGCGTCCCCCTGAGTGTCATACGCCGGCACAGGACAGTGCGAAGAACTCCGACGCACTTGCCTTCGCCGATGATGGCTTCAGCCGCCGGCGGAACCGGGGTGTGACCACACCCGGGCCCGGTCCCCGCCCCAGCGATGTCAACTGATGATGATCTCCACCCGACGGTTCTGCGGCTCCCGCACATTCGGGCCGGTGGGCACCAGCAGGTGCGTCTCGCCGAAACCCTGAATGCTGATCACGTTCTTCGGGACGCCGTTTCGCACCAGTTCCGCGGCCACCGCATCGGCACGCCGCACCGACAACTTCTTGTTGTACTCCGCGGATCCCGAGGTATCGGTATAGCCGTTCACCTCAATCCGGGTGTACTGGACGCGGGTGGAGTTCTCCGCCGCCTCGCGGATCACCTGGCGGGCCCGGTCGGTCAGTGTTGCGTTGTCCCAGTCGAAGAACACCAGGTAGGACCGGGCCGGCTGCACGACCGGGGCCGGTGCGGCAACCGGGGCCGGAGGCGGTGGCGGCGGCGTCGTGTTGAACGCGTAGCGCAAGCCGAACAGGAAGGTGTTATTGTACTGGCTGCCCCATTCCATGGTGCCACCCCGGGTGATCCGCCCCTCACCCGGCACTGTCGCTGTCAGCGTGGTGTTGTAGGTGCGCGTTCCGGTCAGGGCCAGAATCCGGTACTCGCCGGTCAGCGACAGTCCCGGAACCTGGTCGATCGGGAAAGCAGCACCCACTATGCCCTGGAATGCGAACGCCGCGCGCGTATCGCCGGAAGCCGCGACGGGCGACGCCGCGGCGGCCGTGCCCGCACCGGTCACCGTGAAGTCCGACAGGTGGGCACGCTGGTAGCCAACACCCACGCCCACATAGGGCACCATCCAGGGCACCAGATCCACGAAATCGTAGGCGACGTTGAACATTGGGCCGTAAAGCTGCTCGGATCCGGTCGCTGTCGCACCGGCCCAATAGCCGGATGGGTTAACTCCGCTGACATTGTTGAAACTGTTGCCGCGGTAATCAAACTCCACTTCAGCACGCAGGCCGTTGCCGAAACCCCAGCCGATTGCCCCAATGGCCGCACCACCGATCGTGGTTCCGACATTCAGGTTCGGCGTGCTGAGGCCGGTCGTCCCCGGCCGCGAACTGGAACTCAGGTTCTTGATGGACTCATTGCCCTTCAGCGAGAATCCGCCGGCTGCCCCGAGATACAGTCCGGATACGGGATATCCCACCTGCTGTGCCTGTGCGCAGGACAGCGACCCGCCAATCCCCAGTGCTGTCGCCAGCAGGAGACATGACGTCATTTGGCGCGACCGGTTCATCACGACCGTTCTCCCACTCATAACCGTGCGGGTAGGTACGGCCGTGCTGTGTCAGTGACTATGCAGAATCGGCAAGGGCCAGTGCCGGCCTGAAAGCATCGGCGGTCCGCCGGGCAGTGTGTCCACGCGGACACGCTCCTGATGTCCAGTTCCGACAATCGGAGATTCGCTTCTACATATCCACCACCGACCCGTCGGCATGAGGTCGCATTCGGATCGGGCGTGGCTTCGCGGGAAAGCGACGTTCGACATCGTCCACCAGGCTCAGGCCGATGCCCGGCGTTTCCGGGATGGCCAGGAATCCGCCCACCTGTTCCGACAATCCGGTCGCGATGTCATTGCCGAGCAGATCCTTGCCGCCGTCGATTTCCGGTGTACGGGAGGGATATTCCTGGATGGCGAAGTTGGGGATGCAGGCGGCGATCTGCAGGCACGCGGCGGTGCTGACCGGCGACAGAGGATTGTGCGGCACGACCCAGGCATCGTGCGCTTCGGCCAGCGCGGCAATCTTCTTGGTGCCGGTGATGCCGCCGCACAGGCACACGTCGGGGCGTAGATACTGCACCGCGTTGCGGGTCAGTAGCGTCTGAAACTGGTACAGGCTGGTAAAGCGCTCGCCCGTGGCGATGGGGATGTCGATATGGTCCGCCACAAGCGCCATTGCATCGAAGCTGTTGGGACGCAGCGGATCTTCCAGGAACATCGGCAGGTACGGCTCGATGCCCCGGCCCAGCGCGATCGCCTCCGGCGGAGTCAAACGCCGATGAATCTCGATACACAGATCCACGCTCGGCCCCACGGCTTCGCGCAGCCGGCGCACATTGTCGATCGCCGTGCCGATCCTGTCGGCGTGCGACTTGTAGTACGGCGTGTCGATGTCCTCGTCGAGCAGAGGATTCAGATGGCCAAGCGCGGTGAAGCCTTCTTCCTTCAGCCGCCTTGCCTCGCCCAGCAGCGTGTCGATCGTGCGGCCTTTCACGTGGCCGTAGATGCGCGCCTTGTGACGCATGCGGCCGCCCAGCAGTTCATACACCGGGACGTTGTGGTATTTGCCCTTGATGTCCCACAGCGCGATGTCGATCGCCGACACCGCGCCGCTGATCGCGCTGCCGGTGAAGTGGTTGGCGCGCAGCATCACGTTCCAGTGGTGCTCGATCGGGCGCGGGTCCTTTCCGACCAGGTATTCCGCATACTTGTCGATCGCCGCGGCACTGGCTTCCAACTGGCCCCAGGCACCGGACTCGCCAATGCCCGTAATGCCGGCATCCGTCTCGATGCGGACCAGGCAGAACCGGTCCACCATCAGCGGCTGGACTTTGGTGATCTTCATGCTGTGCTCTCCGGTTCAGGCGACGCGATACTCTGACAGCGCATCCTCGTTCACATCGATACCGATGCCGGGTGCGTTCGGCGCACTGACGGTGCCGTCGTCGTTCAGCCGCAGCGTGTTGCGGTAGATGCGGCCCCACATCGGGTCGGTGGACTGGTGGTAGAACTCCAGGATCAGCCCGTTGGAGATCGCCGACACCAGGTGCACGTGGATGTCCTGCGATCCATGCGGCGCAATGTCCAGGTCGTCGGCCTGCGCCAGCGCCGCCACCTTCATGAACTCCGTGACGCCGCCCAGGATCTTCGCATCCGGGTTGAGGATCGCCGCCGCATCGTGACGGATCAGGTCACGGAAGCCATAGCGGGTGTATTCGTTCTCGCCGGTGGCGATCGGGATCATGGTGGCCTGCGCCAGCTTGCGATGGCCTTCGTAGTCGTCCGGCTGCACCGGTTCCTCGAACCAGAACACGTCATACGGCTCGATCCGGCGCGCGAGTTGCACCGCCTGGTGCCAGCGATAGGCGCAGTTGGCATCGACCATCAGCTTCACATCGCGGCCGATGGTTTCACGCACGGTGCGGACGCGTTCCACGTCTTCCGCGATCGACGCGCCGCCCACCTTGATCTTCACCGCCCGGGCGCCCATGCGCAGGTTCTGCTCCATCTCCTGCGCCAGTTCCTTCAGGCCCTTGCCTTCCTCATAGTAGCCACCGGCAACATAGGTCGGCACCCGGTCACGGAAGCCGCCGAGCAGCTTGTAGAGAGGGAGGTTGGCGACCTTGCCGCGGATGTCCCAAAGCCCGATGTCGATCGAGGAGATCGCCCGCGTCACCAGGCCGCGCCGGCCGGTCAGCTTGGGGATCCACATCTTCTGCCACAGCCGCTCGACATCGATCGGGTCCTCGCCGATCAGTTGCTGCGCCAGTGTCGCCACGGACGCGCGCCAGATCGGGCTGCCATTGCCCAGGCCGGTGCCCACCACGCCTTCATCGGTTTCAATCCGCACCAGGGCGAAATCGACATGGGTGTAGGTGTGCAGGCCGTTGGTGATCGGCTTCGTGCGCGGCCAGCGGTATTCCTGCGTGGTGATCGCGGTGATCTTCATTGGTGCTTCCTCCCTCGACGGCGCTGCGATTGAGCCCCGCGGCGGCGGTCCCTGCAACCCTGCGGGCCGGCCCGCGCCGGTTTGCGCCCGGCCGCCCGACCGGCGCACACTCCGCACCAAACCAGACCGCGGGAGGCTCCAATGCACATCGGCGCCGTCATGTTCTTCACCGAATACTCCATGCAGCCCGTGGCGCTCGGCCGCGAACTGGAACAGCGGGGATTCGAAATCTTTGTGGGTGCCGGAACATTCGCACGTGCCGCTGAGCCGCAAGACGCCGTTCCCGGCGGGCGGCGAGATGCCACGCCCGTACTATGACATCCTGGACCCGTTTGTGGCACTGACGGCCGCGGCGGCGGCGACGCAGAGTTCTGAAGGTCGGCACCGGCGTCTGCCTGGTGAACCAGCGCGACCCGATCCAGACGGCGAAGCTGGTCGCCTCGATCGATCAGGTGTCCGACGGGCGCTTCCTGTTCGGCGTGGGCAACGGCTGGAACCGCGAGGAGATGGAAGACCACGGCACGGCGTTCACCACGCGGCACAAGCTGTCGCGCGAGCGGGTGGAGGCGATGCAGGCGATCTGGACCCAGGACGCGGCGGCGTATCACGGGGAGTTCGTCAACTTCGACCCGATGGCCTGCTGGCCGAAGCCGGTGCAGAAGCCGCATCCGCCGGTCATCGTCGGCGGCGCCTTCCCGCAGGCTGCTCGGCGGGCGATCCGCTACGGCAACGGCTGGATTCCGCGTGCCGACCGCATTGGCGAACTGGCGGATGTGCTGGCGCGCTTCCGCCAGATGGCGACGGAAGCGGGGCGTGATCCGGCGTCGCTGCCGATCACGCTGTTCCGCGTGCCCGACGACCCCGAGTATCTGCGCGGCTGCCAGGAACTGGGCGTGTCCCGCGTGGTGTTCAGCCTGCCGGCGGCGAAGGCGGACGAGTTGGGGCCGATCATGGACCGGTGGGGCACGCTGCAACGGCAGATCGCCGGGTAGCGCGGCCTCGCTGGCCAGCCTGCCAGGTCAGGTAACGCGCGGCTCCACGGGGATGCGGCTCCACGGGGATTCCGGCCCCGCTCTGACGGTCCATCGCACTGCCATGGGCCCCAGGCGCAACAAGCGTCCGGGCAGCCGGCCCCTGTAACCGGCGCCGCGCCAGGCTGCATGTCGCGCAACCCCGGCGGACGACAGCGGCGGGATGACGAGCAGCCCGAAGCCCGCGCCACCCAGGCCGGGAACGAAACGGGATCGCGCGCATGCCCGCCCACCACGCGCCGCAGCCCGGTCCTGGCCTGGCCTGGCCTGGCAGGGCGGACCCACGCCCTGGTCACGAACGCAAACCGGATTGACGCGACTTCGGCGCGACCGCCACCATACGGGCGCCACAGAGCCGCCCGCTCCGCGGCGTCCCGTCAACCCCTCTGCCCTCCGCCCGGAGCGAAATTGGAAATCACCCGCGAACTGCCACTGGATCAGGTCCTGCTGGGCGACTGCGTGCGGCTCATGCGCATGCTGCCCTCGGCCTCGATCCACTGCGTGTTCGCCGACCCGCCCTACAACCTGCAACTCCGCGGGGAACTGCGCCGGCCGGACGACAGCCTGGTGGACGGGGTGGATGAGGACTGGGACCGCTTCGTCGATTTCCAGGAATACGACGCCTTCACCCGGGAATGGCTTGGCGAATGCCGCCGGCTGCTGCGCAAGGATGGCACGCTATGGGTGATCGGCGCCTATCACAATATCTTCCGGATCGGCGCCATCCTGCAGGACCTGGGGTTCTGGATCCTGAACGACGTGGTGTGGCGCAAGTCCAACCCGATGCCGAACTTCCGCGGCCGCCGCTTCACCAACGCGCATGAGACGCTGATCTGGGCCGCCCGCCAGCGCGACTCACGGCACCGGTTCAACTACCAGGCGATGAAGGCGCTGAACGACGACATCCAGATGCGCAGCGACTGGTTCATCCCGCTGTGCACCGGGCCCGAGCGGCTGCGCAACCAGCACGGGCTGAAGCTGCACCCCACCCAGAAGCCGGAAGCGCTGCTGCACCGCGTGCTGCTGGCCAGCACCGGCCCCGGCGACATCGTGCTGGACCCGTTCCTGGGCACCGGCACCACGGCCGTGGTGGCCAAGCGCCTGCACCGCCATTTCGTCGGCTTGGAACGCCACCCGGCCTATGCCGAGGCAGCCATTGGCCGGATTCGCCACACCCGCCCCGCGCCGGAGGACGGCATCGCCACCGCCCCCTCCAAGCGCGATGCGCCGCGCGTGCCCTTCGGCAGCCTGGTGGAATTGGGCCTGCTGCCCCCGGGCAGCAAGCTGCACGACCGTCTGCGCCGGGTCACCGCCGTGGTGGCCGCGGACGGGTCGCTGGTGTCGGGCCAGGCGCGCGGCTCGATCCACAAGGTCGGGGCGGCGGTCCAGAACGCGCCGTCGTGCAACGGCTGGACCTTCTGGCATTTCGAGCGCGACGGCGTACTGCAGCCCATCGACGTGCTGCGGGACCGGGCGCGCGAAGCGGCCGGCTGAACCGGCAACCTGGCCGAGGGGTACTGCCGACCAGCCCTGCCGTGCCTATACTAGGAGAATGATCGCCGTCCCCTCCTCGCCGCTCAACCGGCGTGCGGCTGTTGTCGCGCGCCGTTCGCTGCTCCGACTGGCCCTGTTGGCCGCCGTGCCGATACCCGCACTGGCAGCGCCGGCCGATCCGACAGTGCCGATCAAAGCGCTCTATGCCGGGCTGGAGAAGCTGATGCGGCAGGGATCGGAAACGCCCTTCGGCGCACGGTTCCAGGAGATCGCGCCGGTGATCGACCACACGTTCGACCTGTCGGCGATCCTGGCCCGTGCCGTGGGCGCCCGCTGGTCCAGCCTGGACGACGCCGCGCGCACCCAGTTGTTCAAGGCGTTCCGCGATTTCACCGTGGCCACCTATGTGGCGAATTTCGACCAGTACGACGGGCAGAAGTTCGAGGTGCTGCCCCAGAATCGCGCCGTCGGCGCGGACCTGGTGGTGGCGACGCAGATCATCCGCGCCAACGGCAGTCCGGTGCGGATCGACTACGTGATGCGCCAGGGCAGCCCGAACTGGCAGGCGGTGGACGTGCTGCTGGATGGTTCAATCAGCCGGGTGGCGGTGCTGCGCTCGGATTTCCGCTCACTGCTGGAGAAGGGCGGCGCCCCGGCGCTGATGGCGAGCCTGCAGCGCAAAACCGCGGACCTGTCGGGCGGCGCCAAGCTGGGGTCCTAGCAGCGGGCCGCCGGCTTCGGATGCCGGGGCCCGTCGGAACGCGCCTGGCGGAAGAGGCCTGCCGGGACACACCTGGCGAAAGAGGCCTGCTTGAACGCGCCTGGCAGAGGGGGCCTGCCGTCGCGGAGAAACCAGGCGGCTTTACCGTCCCGCCCCGCGCGGGCCACCGGGACCTTGGCCGGACGTCACGGCCCGTGACACACTCGGGGCCCGGCCATCGCGTCGCGGCACCCACATGGTCGGCAAACACAACCTCGTTACCAATCGAGGAGCCCCGTCCATGCCCGACCATCCCTCCCCCATCACCGACGGCGCCGGCCACCCGATCGAGCAGCCGGTGTCCGCCCCCGCCGGCAACGCCCTGTTCGGCAGCGATGTGGTCGCCGAAACGCTGCGGGCGCTCGGCATCCCGTTCATCGCCCTGAACCCCGGCGCCAGCTATCGCGGCCTGCATGACAGCCTGGTGAACCACCTGGGCAACCGGGCGCCGCAGATGCTGCTGTGCCTGCATGAGGAACACGCCGTGGCGATCGCCCACGGCTACGCCAAGGTCACCGGCCGGCCGATGGCCGCGGCCGTGCATTCCAATGTCGGGCTGATGCACGCCACCATGGCCATCTTCAACGCCTGGTGCGACCGCTTGCCCGTGCTGGTGCTGGGCGCCACCGGTCCGGTGGATGCGCCGAAGCGCCGGCCGTGGATCGACTGGATCCACACCGCCCGCGACCAGGGGGCGCTGGTGCGGCCGTACACCAAATGGGACGACCAGCCCGCCTCGCCGGAGGCCGCGCGCGAATCGCTGCTGCGGGCGATGTGGCTGGCGACCACCCCGCCGATGGGGCCGGTCTATGTGAACCTCGACGCCGGCATGCAGGAAGCGCCGCTGGCCGAACCGCCGCCGCCGATCGACCCGGCCCGGTTCCTGCCGCCGCTGCCGCCCGCCGCACCCGATCCCGACCAACTGGCCCAGGCGGTCGCCCTGCTGCGCGCGGCGCAGCGCCCGGTGATCCTGTTCGGCCGCGGCACGCATCAGCCGGCGCACTGGGACAACCGGGTCGCCCTCGCCGAGGCACTGTCCGCCCGCGTGCTGACCGACCTGAAGCGCGCCGCGATCTTCCCCACCGATCATCCGCTGCACGCCGGCGCACCGGCTACGTTCCAGGGCCAGGAGGCCAACCAGGCGCTGGCCGAGGCGGACGTCGTGCTGTCGCTGGACTGGCTCGACCTGGGCGGCACGCTGAAGGCCGCCTGCGGCAGCCTGTCTCCCGCTGCGAAAGTGATTGCCGTCTCGCTGGACCAGCAGGTGCATAACGGCTGGAGCATGGATCATCAGGCGCTGCCGCCGGTGGACCTGTTCCTGCCCGCCGACCCCGACGCCACGGTGGCGGCACTGCTGGCGCGGGTGCCCCCGGGCACGCCGCGGCAGGACCGGGCCGCACCGCCGGATGTCGCGGACGAACCCCGTGTCCTGCGTGCCCCGCATCTGATCCAGGCGCTCCGCCGCGCGATCGGCGACCGGCCGCACACGCTGCTGCACGTGTCGTTGTCGTGGGATGCCGCACTGTGGCCGTTCCGCGCGCCGCTGGACTACATCGGCGGCGACGGGGGCGCCGGGATCGGCGCCGGACCGGGCATCGCGGTGGGTGCGGCCCTGGCGCTGAAGGGAAGCGGCCGGCTGCCGGTGGCGGTGTGTGGCGACGGCGACTTCCTGATGGGCGTCACCGCCCTGTGGACCGCCGTGCACTACAACGTGCCGCTGCTGGTGGTGATCGCCAACAACCGCTCATTCTTCAACGACGAGATGCACCAGGAGAGGATGGCCCGCATGCGCAACCGGCCGGTGGAGAACCGCTGGATCGGCCAGCGCATGGCGGATCCCGAGATCGACCTGGCGCGCATGGCGGAGGCCCAGGGCGCCGCCGGGTTCGGCCCCGTGACCGAACCGGCGGCGCTGCCTGGCGCACTTGCCCGGGCGATCGAGAGGGTGGCGGCCGGCGGTGTCGCGGTGGTGGATGCCCGCATCGCCACCGGTTGAGGGCAACCGCGGTCGCGCGTCACACCCGCTCGTTCCCCCTATGGCCATGCGTCCCCAGCGCGGGATCGGCTCATGCCCCTCCGTCCGCCACGACGTCAGGACGGCGCCCAAGTGTAGCGTTCGAACCCGGGACGCCAGGACCCGGCAGCGTCGTCAGAAGATGGCCTTCCCGGCCAACAGAGCCAGGACCAGCAGCACGACGAAGATGACGATGAAGATGAAGAACAGGATCTTCGCGATTCCGACAGCCGCCGAGGCGATTCCGGTGAACCCGAAGATCGCCGCGATCAGCGCGATAACCAGGAAGAACAGCGCCAGTTTCAGCACGTGATCGATCTCCTCGATTGAACACGGCACCGGCGCGGCCGCGATGGCGGCGGCAGACACGACGGGCCGGATGAACGATACGGACTCACCTGTAACGGAACGTGCAGTGCAGGCGGATCCGGCGGCAGCCCAGTGCTCGCCGCAGTAGGTCGCGTGATAACGACGGAGATGTTCCGAAGTTTGGACCGCTCCGCATACCGTGAGTACGGTGGACGAATATGGCGGACCGGCCGGGATCCGTTCTCGCGGTGGCGGAACGTGGCGCGGTACAGAAACATCGGGCCGCCGGCCAGCGCCGACGGCCCGATGCCGTGTCGTATCCGGGAAAGGCCGCGGGCCGATCCCGGGCGGGGCCGGTTACTTGCTGCTGTTGGAGCCGGCCGTGCCCATGGTGGACGACGTGCCGCCCGAGCCGCTGCCGCCCGAACCGCTGCCGGCCGACAGGCCGCGCGTGCCCGTAGTGTCGTTGTGCTGCAGGTTATCGTTCCCGGTGCCGTTTTCTGCCTGCAGCCCCTTGGAATTCTCGTGGTTGATTCCCGAGGTGCTGTTGTCGGCGCCGGTGGTCTTGGAATTCATCCCGCTGGTGCCGTTGGTGGTGTTCATGGCACTGGAACTGCCGTTGTTCATTCCGCTGCCATTGTTCATCCCGGAATTCGTCCCGCTGTTCATGTGCGAGGACGTCCCCGAGTTCATGCCCGGCGTGCCGACGTTGTTGCCCGAGGTTCCGGAGGTCGCGGCAAATGCCGGCGCCGCCGTCAATGACAGCGCGCAGGCCGCAGCCAGCCAGACCTTCGCGGATTTCGTGCTCGTCATGTCGTGCTCCTTGGTTTTGCTCTGCGCCGCCCTGGGGCGGCACGCCCTCGCACAACGTCCCGGACGGGCCCCGCGTTGGTGCAGGAACCGGTCAAGCATTTGGGATTTCCGAAGTGAACCGAACGCCGCCGCTTTGGCGCTTTCTTCTACGGCGCTGAAGCATCTTCCGCCGGACCGGCAATGAATGTCAGTTCGTGTTTGTTGTGGAACAGGTGCCGCACCCGCGCACCCGGAAGCGCCGCGAACGCTTCGGCGACGGCATGGTCCGTCATGCCCTGAAACTTGATGGTGCAGATCATGCGCCGAGCCGCCCGCGCCTCCACCCATCGCTGCACCAGCGCAAGCAGCCGGTCGGGATAGGCGATCACATCGCTGAACAGCCAGTCCACCGGCTGCGGCGCCAGCCCGAAGGCACTTTCCTGCCGCAGGCTCACGCCGGGCATGGCTGCCACCGCCGGGTCGAGCGGCGCCTTGTCCACCGCGGTGACGCGGGCGCCGAGACTCGCCAGGGCCCAGGTCCAGCCGCCCGGGGCGGCACCAAGGTCGATGCAGGTCTCGCCGGGCGCCGGCCAGCGGCCAAGCAGGGTGCAGGCCTCCCAGAGTTTGAGGTAGGCGCGGCTGGGCGGGCCGGTGCGGTTCTCGACGAACTGGCATTCCCCGTTGGGGAACGGGCTGGTCTTGGTGGGGCTGGCCAGCAGGCGGTCCGGTGCCAGCAACGTCCAGGCACCGAGGTGAGACGTCGGTGCTGCACAGGGGAATGCCAGCGGCCTTGCCCTCACCGGGGGCAGGCGATCGGCGATCAGTGCCATGCGACGGAAATGCGCGACCGGCGTGGCTGCCCAGTTGCGCTGCATGGCCCGCAACGCGTCGGCCGCCTGCTTCACCGAGGCCACCGCGATTTCCCGCGGCGCGGTCCAGGTGTCCAGCGACCAGGCGGCGTGGACCGGCGGATCGGGCGACAGGGCGAGGCGCCCGTGCCAGGCGTCCACCGCAACACCGCGGCGGGCAAGTTCCTCGGCCAGGCTGGATTCGTAGCCGGCCGGCGTCAGGTAGGCGGCGCGGATCATCGCGCCCGCAGCACCGACAGCCCCAGCAGCGCCCAGCCCAGCATCAGCAGCGTGCCGCCGACCGGCGCCAGCCTCCCGACCGGGACGACACCCAGCGCCAGCGCGTAAACCGAGCCGCAGAACAGCACCAACCCCAGCAGGAAGGCGCCCCCGGCCCAGTCGGCCAGCTTGCCGCCGCGCGGCGCCCACAGGCCGCAGGCCAGCAGCGCCAGGGCATGCCAGCCCTGCATCTGCACGCCGCTGCGCACCATGGCCACGCGCGCGGGGCCCAGCGCCTCCAGCCCGTGGGCCGCGACGGCCGCCATGGCGACCGCCGTCAAGCCGGCCAGCGAACCCAGGCCGAACCACAATTTCTGCATACCGAAACGCCTCACCGTCGCAATCACCGGGCAGCACGATGCCGATACGGTCACACCGGCCTGTTCCGTCCTGCCGCTGCCGCTTATACGATGTGTCGTTATGCCCCGTGGTGATCTGTTTCCCGAGATCGGTCCGTTCGAGACCGGCTACCTGCCGCTCTCCAGCGGCCATGTCATGTACTGGGAGCAGGTCGGCCATCCGCGCGGGCGGCCGGCGCTGTTCCTGCACGGCGGGCCGGGCGCCGGCGCCGGCGCGGTGCACCGCCGCTTCTTCGACCCCGACTTCTGGCGCGTCATCATTTTCGACCAGCGCGGCGCCGGCCGTTCCCGCCCCCTTGGCAGCCTGGAGCGCAACACCACGCCGGACCTGGTGGCCGATATCGAGATGCTGCGCCGGCATCTGGGCATCGATCGCTGGCTGCTGTTCGGCGGCTCGTGGGGGTCCACCCTGGCGCTGGCCTATGCCCAGGCCCATCCGGACCGGGTACTGGGCTGCGTGTTGCGCGGCGTCTTCCTGGGCCGGCCGGAGGAAGTGGACTGGTTCCTGCACGGCATTGCCCGCTTCTATCCCGATGCGCACCGGAATTTCCTGGAGTTCCTGCCGCCGGAGGAGCGTGGTGACGTGCTGGCCGGCTATCTGCGCCGGCTGAACCACCCCGATCCGTCGGTGCACCTGCCCGCCGCGCGTGCCTGGTCGGTGTACGAGGGATCCTGCAGCACGCTGTTGCCCAGCCCGGACACCGTGACCTCGTTCGCGCAGGACCGGACCGCGCTGGGGCTGGCGCGGATCGAGGCGCATTATTTCCACCACAAGCTGTTCCTGCCGCCGGAAGGGCTGCTGGGCGGGATGTCGCGGATCAGCCACCTGCCGGCCGAGATCGTGCAGGGCCGCTACGACATGATCTGCCCGGCGAAGACCAGTTTCGACCTGTCGGCGGCCTGGCCGAATGCACGCCTTTCGGTGGTGCCGGACGCCGGCCACTCGGCGCTGGAGCCGGGCGTCCGGCGTGCCCTGGTGGCGGCGGTGGAGCGGTTCCGGCACGGGCGGTAACCGGCGGCCGGCTCACGGCGGTTCAAGCCTTGTGTGCTGTGGCGGATGACGGCCTGGTGACGTGTGTTCCGGCAGATCATGACCCGCCGACGCACGTAACCGGCTCTGTGCGAGGTAGGCGCATTGGCGTGAAGTCCCGCCTCGCCGCAATCCGATTCCGCGCCAGTTCCTGATCGGCAGCAATTCCACGCCAGCCGGCGCAGCGCTTGACCCATCCCGTCATGGCCGGCGCCAGTCGGCCGCCTACGTTTCTCTCTGATGGAAACCACGAGAGGAGGGCGGATGCCTGCCTCCACAGGCCGATGCGCCGGATATTCACGTCACATCGCCGGGTACCGACCTGCTGTCGCGGTCGTGTAAGCCTGCCCGTGCTGGAATTAGGGTGGCAGGCAATGCTGCCACCCTTGCGCGTCACTACTTCGAGGATTGCGATTGCCCGCTCACAGCGGGTGAACCAACCTGTTGCAAGGTCTTCATCAGGTTCGTCGCACCGTTGATGCACGCCTGCAATTGCTCACGAGGCGGACAGTGAACATCCACCTCGTCTTCGCCACGCTTGAAGCGGTAGAAGGTTCCCTCGCTCAGCGCACCGACGACGCCCATGAGCGCACGCATATGTCCCGGTCCAAACCGCCCGGCCATCTCCTCCCACTGATCACCACGCCACTGATGTGGGCCGGAGCCCCGCCACATCGGGCCACGTGGACCGAAGCCGTTCTGATTGTTCTGGTATTGGCCGCTTCCCTGATACGGCTGCTGGCCTTGTTGTCCGGATGGAGCCTGGGCGAACGCTGGCATTGCAAATGCCACGAGTAGTGTGCCTGTTAGCAGTGCTGTCCGCATCTTTGGTCTCCCTGATTGCACCGAGCGTGTCGGCGAACAGTCGGGAATCTCGACGATGCCCACGCCCGGTCAAGTCACGAAGTTGCGGGTCATTCGTGACGGATGCCAGCCCAGAGCGCGAAATTGAACCGTATATGGAACCATGAGATTGTCACAGACAATTCTTCGCCTTGCAGACAGGCACGCCTGAAGTGGCGTTGTGAGTCCAGCAGATCCAGCCGAGGATCTTGCTGGCAGCTCACGGATCAGTGGGGCATTCGTCGCCATCCGTTTGCCTGACCCGTCAATGATAACAGGCGAACCAAGTCCGGCACATGACTACGGACCAACACGTTCGGCGACAAGTTGGGTCGATGGCGCAAAGGCGTACCTGCAAAAGAAGATGTTAGCTCATATGACGCATGGGTTTGCCGTTAATGCCAACGGACAGGCCTGAGGCAATGCAACGCAACCGCCCCGGCATGCCCCGATCGATACGGGCGGAGTACGAGGCATGCGCGGACGCGATGCGGTGCCTTCTCGCAGGACTCGCTCGGCTTGTTGTGCTGCACACTTCCAACACGAAGATCACGGGAAACCACGAAGCGATACACGACGCCTGGGCACCGGTGCCGAGGTGAATTCGAGCGACGTCAGGCATCGCACCGGCAGGCAGGCCGAACCCCAAAGCTGCTGATGCGGACCCCAGCCGAAATTCGCCGGATAGGTGAAGAAGGTGCACCGGCACGTGTTTCGCGTGAACGATCACGTGTGGGTTTGCGGAAGGGTCCGCACCCGGCCCGCGCAATGGACGCTGTTGTCCGTAGCGGAATCCAAGCGGCACTTCGAAGCAATCCCGCTGATGCAGCCTGCGCCACAGGCAGCTTTCGTGGCGAAAGCCGGTCCGGGCGTGAAAGGCAGCCGACGCGATCTGACAAGCCCCCTGACTTGTCGAACTGACGCACAACTGAGTTCCCAGACCTCGCGATTATCATTCCGGCGGCGGGAGATCATCTACGCCTCATCGCAGCCGGCACCGTGGTTCAACGCCCGGCAACGGTCTCGAGCCACCCCTGATCGGCTCCCGTATTACGAAGAGGAGAGTTGAGATGAAAACGATGCTTCTTGCCGCGGCGGCGGCCCTGAGCCTTGGTTCGGTTTCGGCCTTCGCCAATACCGTGACTCCGCCGTCACAGCAGGCGTCCCAGTACATGTACCAGCAGACGCAGCAGCCGGCTCAGCCGTACACGTTCTATGCCCCGCAGGGCAGCGGCGTGCACTGGCATCCGCAGCGGAACACGAACTGGATCGGGTCCAGCGGCAACGGCTGATCCCAATCCACGGCTTGTTGACAAGCGGCCGGCGTTCGCGCCGGCCGCTTGGCGTTTGCAGGTTGCGCGCGACGCCATGATCCGCCCGGTTCAGTGACCACAGGCCATGCGGCCATGACGGTGGTTGAGTCTCAATGGGTGGCTGCCATGCGTCCGGATCCTACACCAGCCATGTCGCCTCGTTCTCACCCCAGACGCGATCGTTCTCGAAACGCGCGAAGAGCTGGCGCGCCTGCTCGACGAGGAAGTCGATCGTCACCCGCACCCGCGGCGGCAGGTGCCGTCGGGAGGGATAGACGATGTGCACCTGGAACCGCTCCGGCTGGTAGTCCGGCAACAGGCGGTACAGCCGGGCGGCGCGCAGGTCATCGGCCGCCTGCAGTTCCGACAGGCGCGCGATACCCAGGCCCTTCAGCGCGGCCTGCTGCACGACCGTGCTGCTGTTGGCGCGCAGCGGTCCGGAGACTTCCACTTCTACTTGCGTCTCGCCGGGGCCGAACCGCCAGCGTGCGCTGTCCGGCCCGATATCGTGGATGATGCAGGCGTGGCTCGCCAGGTCCTCGGGCCGGGACGGCGCGCCGTGCCTTTCCAGGTAGGCCGCGCTGGCCACGGCGATGCGGCCGAACGAACCGACCGTCCGGGCGATCAGCGACTCGTCCGGCGGGTCCTGGCCGATGATGGCGATGTCCAGCCGCTCATCGATCATGTTGCCGAACTGGTCCCCCAGCACCAGTTCCACCACCAGGCCGGGATGCTGCTTCAGCAGGTCCGGCAGGTGCGACACCATCCAGGAACCGATGCCGACCGGCGTGCCGACGCGCACCAGGCCGGTGGGAGAGGTCCGCTGGCGGCCCATCGAGGCCTCCATCTCCCCGGCCAGGTCCAGCACGGAGCGGGCATAGCCGAGCAGGTCGTGGCCGTCCTCGGTGAGGCGCAGACGGCGGGTGGTGCGCTGGAACAGCCGCACACCGAAATGGTCCTCCAACTGGCCGATCAGCCGGGTGACGGTGGAGTGGCTGTTGCCTGTCTCGCGCGCCACCGCGGAGAAGGAGCCGGCCTCCACGATGCGGGTGAAGGTGCCCAGCGCCGCGAGAAGGTCCATGATTTGCCAGGCCTCCGCACAAATAATGCGGCGAGACATGGACGTTGTCCGGCAGCCTGCAAGTTTCCGCTGGATTGCAATGCGCGCAGGTCACGCCTGCGGACTGGGTGCCGTTGCCGACTCAGGCCCCCGTCGCCCACACTCCGCGCCCGCAGGCGGCCCCACCGACCGGGGCCGCCCCAGGAAGAAGGACGCAGTTGCATGAAAGTCGGCGTGATCGGCCTTGGCACCATGGGCATGGGTGCGGCGCTCAACCTGCACCGCAAGGGTCACGCGGTGACCGGTTGCGAGGTGCGGGAGCCCGTGCGGGCGGAATTCGCCGCCGCCGGAGGTGCGGCCGTCGCCGCGGCCGATCAGTTGCCCGCCGACACCGAGGCGGTGCTGGTCTTCGTGATCAACGCCGCGCAGACCGAGGACGTGCTGTTCGGCCCGCATGGCTGCCTGGCGAAGCTGAACAAGGGCGCGGTGATCCTGTGC
The DNA here is from genome assembly GCA_963721065.1 of uncultured Alphaproteobacteria bacterium. Classification (GTDB taxonomy): domain Bacteria; phylum Pseudomonadota; class Alphaproteobacteria; order Acetobacterales; family Acetobacteraceae; genus CAWBLP01. The sequence continues at coordinate 145,426 of CAVRHO010000001.1, read as the reverse complement.
TGCGCCACGGTGGCGCCCGAGGTGGCCCGCGGCCTGGGACCGCGCATCACCGAGGCCGGGTTCCTGATGCTGGATGCGCCGGTGTCCGGCGGCAAGGCGGGCGCGCAGGGCGGCACCATGACGGTGATGGCATCCGGCAGCGACGCCGCCTTCGCCAAGGCCCAGCCGGTGCTGGACGCGATCTCCACCAAGGTCTGGAAGCTGGGCAGCGAGCCCGGCGTCGGCAGCACGGTGAAGATGGTGAACCAGTTGCTGGCCGGCGTGCACATCGCCACCGCGGCCGAGGCGCTGTCGCTGGGCATCCGCGCCGGCGCCGACCCGCAGACGCTGTATGACGTGATCTCCACCTCGGCCGGCAGTTCCTGGATGTGGCAGAACCGGGTGCCGCACATCCTGGAGGGCGACGACACGCCATCCTCGGCGGTGAACATCTTCGTCAAGGACCTGGGGATCGTGCTGGACCAGGCGCGGTCGCTGACCTTCCCGCTGCCGATGGCCTCGGCCGCGCACCAGTTGTTCCTGGCGGCGGCGGCGCATGGGGAGGGGATGAAGGACGACTCCTTCGTCATCCGGGTCTGGCAGGCGCTGACCGGGATCGACCTGCCGAAGAAGTAGGGCCCCGGCGGCCGCGCCCGCCCGCACGACATCCTGTCCCGCGCGGAGCGCGTGTCCCCCGCCCCATCGTCATGGCCGGCCCCCGAGCCGGCCATCCACCCCGGAACGATCGGGTCGCCCCAACGGGCAACGGCCAGGCCCGGTCCCTCCGGCCGACAGCCCCCGCCGCAAAGCGCAAGCCCCGCCCCAACCGCACGCCCGGCTGTTCGCGGCCGGCCCGAAATGCTGTACCCTCCCCCCATGACCACCACCAAGCCGCGCGTCGCGCTGTTCGTTACCTGCCTGGTCGACCTCCACCGTCCGAGTGTCGGGTTCGCCGCCATCAAGCTGCTGGAGGACGCCGGCTGCCAGGTGGAGGTGCCGCGCGCCCAGACCTGCTGCGGCCAGCCCGCCTACAACTCCGGCGACCGCGCCACCACGCGCGCCCTGGCCCGCGGCATCCTGGATGCGTTCGGCGGCTACGACTACGTGGTGGTGCCGTCCGGGTCCTGCGGCGGCATGCTGAAGCACCACATGCCGCATTTGTTCGACGACGACCCCAACCTGCGCGCCCGGGCCGACGCCCTGGCGGCGAAGACGTTCGAGCTGGTCGGCTTCCTGACCGACGTGCTGGGCGTGGACAGCCTGCCGTCACGCTACACCGGCGGGCCGGTCACCTATCACGACAGTTGCTCCGGCCTGCGGGAGCTGGGCATCAAGCAGCAGCCGCGCCAACTGCTGGAGGCGGTGGGCGCCCAGGTGGTGGAGATGACGGAGCCGGAGATCTGCTGCGGCTTCGGCGGCACGTTCTGCGTGAAGTATCCCGAGATCTCGGTGCGCATGGCGTCGGACAAGACGCGCGACATCGCCGCCACCGGCGCGCGCACGGTGCTGGCCGGCGACCTGGGCTGCCTGCTGAACATCGCCGGGCGCCTGTCGCGGGAGGGGCACGCCGTGCACGTGCGCCACGTGGCGGAGGTGCTGGCGGGGATGGACCAGGAGGTACCGCCGATCGGCGAGCCCCGGGGGTAGGTCGTTTCACACCGCCGCTTCGGCCGGCACGAATCCGTGCGGCGGGGCCGGCTGGGGGCCGGTCCCGTGGGGGCAGGCGTGCGGGGGGCACGGACGTGCGGTCAGGGCGGGCGTGCGGCGGCGGCCGGCGCCAGGGCGGGCGGCGGGAGCGGCGTGGCCCCGGGTTCGCCGATGAACGGGGGTTCGCCGATGAAGAAGCCCAGGACGCCGCGGATGCCGGCGCGCGTGGGCTCCGGCCAGCCGAGCGCGGGGTTGCGGTCGGCTTCCGTGTCGCAGAAGTGGATCTCGCGGCGGTGGAACTGCTTCATCAGCTTCGGCAGGTTGCCGCGGTAGCGGATCAGCGCGCAGGTGATGTCGAACCAGAGATTGCCGTCGCACAGGCTGGGCGAGATGCCGAGGTCGGCGCAGATCCCGGCGAGCGCTCGGCCGATCGGGCGGCGGCGGATTTCCGCCCGAAGCTGCGCCAGGGTGGGAAGGTTGTCGGGATCGGGCGGTTCGTCCGGGTCGGGGCCGTGGACCGGCCGGGGCGGGGGTGGCGCGGCGGCCTGCTGCGCCGCCTGCGTGCGGGCCGGTTGCGGCGGGCGGTAATCCGGGTCGCGGGGCTTGTAGAACACCAGGTCGCGGCCGCGGGCGGCGCGGGCGAGCAGCACCTGTTCCAGCGCCATGGCGCGCAGCAGGCCGCGGGCGAGCCGGGCCTGGATGGCGGGCAGGCGCGCGGTGCCGAAGAACTGCGCGATGGTGGCGAAGCCGCGCCCGGCCGCTCGGCGTTCGAGGGTGTTCGCGAGGTGGCGGCCGTAGCCGAGCAGGATGCGGACGATGACGAGGAGGTCGGCGATGTTGGGCGGGACGGGCTTGGTGGGCCGGTCCTGTGGGGGATCGGGTTGGGGAGGCAGGCCGGCGGTGTGGTCGGCGTCGCGCATGGTTAGGGTGTATAACTGACGGGCGGGGTGCGAGGCAAGGAATTTATGCCGGGCCATGGGACGCTCGATCCGTGCTTGAGCGCTCGAAGGGTTCTGTCCACGCAAGGTGGAAAAGTCACCGTGAGCGCAAAGTAGAACCGTATGCAAAGTAGAGATGACGCCTCGAGCGTCGACCAACGCCCATCGCGTTGACACTCGGCGATGCCTGGAGACCAAGCCGGCAAATTCGCACCCGAATTGTGCACCGGGAAGGCTAAGTAGTTTCAACGCCTTGGACCTCGGCACAAAAATCTTGATTTCTGATCGGAAGAGGCATCGTGTTGCGATCGAGAGGCTTTCGCCCTATCCGCCCGTCGCGCCCCGGATGGACGGCGCGCGGCGCAATCACGTTAGGCGCGCAGCCTGCGCGCGATGGTCAACGCCGCGACAGCGACGAAGCACGCCGCATTGAAGGTCGGGACGTCACGGCGGCACTCCGGCGTCGCGCAACGCCGCCAGGAAGCCGTCGCGAGCCTTGCCGGCGACCATCACCCATTTTTCGGGCCGGACGGTGATGCGCGGCACCATCGCCATCACCTGAGCGGCGGCTTGCCGCGCCTCTTCGACCTGGCCCAACCGCTGCAGCGCCACCGCCAGAAACTCAAACGCCGGCACCCAGTTCGGCATTTCGGGAATCGAGCGGCGCAACACCGGCACCGCCGCCGTGTCGTCACCCGCGATCACATGCGCGAAACCCAAGCCCGACAGCACATATCCCAGCTCGGCGTGCAGCGGGTTCAACCGCAACGCCCGCTCGAACGGGGGGATCGCCAGTTCGGGTTCACAGCGATAGCACCGGACCCAACCGGCGCTCATCAACACACCGATGCCATTCGGATGAATTGCCAGCGCCCGCTCTGTCGCGGCCAGGGCACGATCGAAGTCACGATCGAAGAAAGCCAGCGTCTGCCCGGCGAGGCGCAGTACGTCCGGATCGTCGTCGTGGCTTTCCAGCGCCTCCCGTGCCATGCGGGCGCCCAGAAGATTACTCTCGCGATCGCCCCAGCCATGGCCGTTGCGGGTCATCAGGGCGAAGGACAGGAATGCCTTGGCGATGGTAAAGCCGGCATCCATCGTTACGGCCCGTGTCAACAGTTCGACCGCCTGATCATAGCTGTCACGGGTGCCGGTCCAGACCAGTGGCAGGGACCGCAAATACAGGTCGTATGCATCGAGACTATCCGTCCGCCGCACCCTGGTCCGCGCTATCTCCGCGTGCCGCAGGCTTGGTTCCACGGCGCCGACCACCGCCTCGCTCATGCGGTCCTGCAGGGCGAAGATGTCGCCGATATCGCCCTCGAACCGATCGGCCCACAGGCGCAGGCCGGTTTCCGCCTCGATCAGGCTGCCGGCGAGACGGATCCGCTGCCCGCCGCGCTGGACACTGCCTTCCAGCAGATAGCGCGCGCCCAGATCGCGCCCGGCGGCGCGGATATCCAGGCCCTGGCGTCCCTTGTAGGCGAAGGCGGAACTGCGCGCGACGACCTGAAACCAACGCACCCGCGAGAGCGCATTGGTGACTTCCTCGGTCAACGCGTCGGCAAGATAGTCCTGATCGGACGAACCCGAGAGGTTGACGAAGGGCAGCACGGCCAGCGTCGGCCGAGCGACTTCCGGCGACCGGGGTACGGGCTCCGGCACCACCAGCCGGTAGCCGCGGCCCGGCTCGGTCGTGATCCAGCCCTCGCCCAACGCCTTGCGCAGCGCTGCGATCTGCACCTGGATATTGTTGTCCTCGACCGTCAGGCCGGGCCAGACCTCCTGAAAGATACGCTCCTTGCCGACGACCGCCCCGCTTGCGTCGGCCAGCACCGCGAGCAGCGCGCCCGCACGTCCACCCAGCGCGACCGGGGCGCCGTCCCGCGTCAGGCGGCGCTGGGCAACATCCAGGCGGAAAGGCCCGAAGGCCAGGATGCGATTGTCACGCCCGGTCATGGACGGATCATCATTTCAGCCTTCTTCAGGGGCGGATTTATGGATTTTAGGGCCATCCAAGATGCATCGTCCAGCCACACCACAAACAATAGGGAGGACCGCCACATGCTTGGCCTGATGCAAAAAGAACCGCTGTTGATTTCATCGATCCTGCGCCACGCCGCCCGTCACCACGGTTCGGCCGAGGTCGTGTCGCGTGACGACGATGGCACGATCCGCCGCACCACCTACGCGGCATTGGCCGGACGCACCCGCCAACTGGCCCGGGTGCTGACGGCGCTGGGGGTGAAGCAAGGTGACCGGCTGGCGACGCTGGCGATGAACAGTGATCGCCATTTCGAACTCTACTACGCGATTTCTGGCCTCGGTGCGATCTGCAACACCGTCAATCCGCGGCTCGCGCTGGATGACATCGCCTATATCATCAACCACGCCGAAGACGGGATCCTGTTCGTCGATCCCGGTTTCGCACCATTGGTGGAGCAACTGGCGCCACTGATCGCCGGCGTGACCCGTATCGTGGTGGTGCTGTGCGAGGCCGGAAAAATGCCCGCGCTGACACTGATGCCGGGGATGCGCGCGCTGTGCTACGAGGACCTGATGGCCGACCAGGACGACGACTATACCTGGCCGGCGCTGGACGAAATGACGGCGAGTTCGCTGTGCTATACCTCGGGCACCACCGGCCGGCCCAAGGGAGTACTCTATACGCACCGGTCCATGGTCCTGCATGGCATGATCATGAACTTCGCCGATGTGCTGGCGTTGCGCGCGGTGGACCGGCTGCTGACCGTCGTGCCGATGTTCCACGCCAACGCCTGGTGCCTGCCCTATGCCGTGCCGATGGCGGGGGCCAGCATGATCATGCCCGGGCGCCACCTGGATCCCGTGTCGACGTTGAGCCTGCTGAACGGCGAACGCGCGACGGTCACGGCCGGCGTGCCAACGATCTGGCTCAACCTGCTGGCGCATCTGCGTGAAACCGGCGCGCGAATCGAGACGCTGCAACGCATCATGAGCGGCGGCGCCGCCGTGCCGCGATCGTTGATGGCGGCCTATGAGGCGATGGGCATCCCGATCATCCATGTCTGGGGCATGACCGAGACCGGCCCGTTGGGCACCGTCAACGCCCCCACGCCCGCCACCGCCGGGTTGGACGCCGATGCCGGCCTGGACAAACGCGTCCGGCAGGGACGCGTCGTGTTCGGCGTCGATGTCCGCGCCGTGAATGAAACCGGTGCGGAGATCGCGTGGGACGACGCCGAACAGGGCAATCTGGAGGTGCGCGGCAACTGGGTTGCCAGCGGCTACTACCGCATGCCGGAAACCCATATCGCGCCCGGCGCGTGGTTTCCCTCGGGCGACGTGGGCACTTTCGATCCCGATGGCTTCGTCAAGCTGACCGATCGCACCAAGGATCTGATCAAGTCGGGTGGCGAGTGGATCAGTTCGGTTGCGCTGGAAAACATCATGATGGGGCACGAGGATGTTTTCGAGGCGGCGGCGATCGCGGTGCCGCATCCAAGCTGGAGCGAAAGGCCGGTGGTGCTGGTGGTGCCCCGCCCCGGCAAGCAACCGGACCCCGAGGCGCTGCGCGACTATTATCGCGGCCGGGTGGCCAACTGGTGGGTGCCGGATCGGGTGATCGTGGTGGATGAGCTGCCGCACGGCCCAACCGGAAAAGTGCAGAAAATGGTGCTGCGTTCCCGGTACGCGACATTGCTCGAGTTGGCTACGGCGTGACGGAACGGTGGCGGCGGGCGTGGTCCCGCCGCCCCCTACGCCCCCCGCGCCCCGGCGATAAACGCCCGGATCAGCGCCGGGTCCTTCACCCCGCGCGCCCGCTCCACCCCGGACGACACATCCACCGCCGGCGCGCCGGTGACACGGATCGCCTCCGCCACGTTGTCCGGCGTCAGCCCGCCGGCCAGCACCCAGGGCGCCGGCGCCTGCCAGCCCCGCAGCAGCGACCAGTCGAACCGGGCCGCGTTGCCGCCGGGGCGGGTGGCGTCCGGCGGCGGCTTGGCCTCCAGCACCAGCGCGTCGGCGCCGCCGGCCCCGGTCGGCAGGTCGGCGGCCGAGGCGATGCCCATGGCGCGCCACACCGCCACCCCGAACCGCGCCCGCAGCGCCGGCAGGTCCACGCGTCCATACAGTTGCAGCACGTCCAGCCGGACCGCGGCCAGCGCCTCGGCGATCGCCTCCGGCGCGGGATCGACGAACAGCCCCACCCGCGGCGGGCCGTCCGGATGCCTGGCGGCCAGGTCCGCCGCCTGCGCCGGGGTCACGTAGCGCGGCGAGGGCGGGAAGAAGACGAAGCCGATCCAGTCGGCCCCCGCCTCCACCGCGGCGTCGCAGGCGGCCGGGTCGTTGATGCCGCAGATCTTGACCCGCACGCCGCTCATGCGATGGCGGCAGAGATCGCGGCGGCGGCGGCGCCCGGGTCCGGGGCGGCGGTGATGGGGCGGCCGACCACGATCCAACTGGCGCCGGCGGCCACCGCCTGTTCGGGCGTCATGGTGCGGGCCTGGTCGCCGGACGCGGCGCCGGCGGGGCGGATGCCGGGCACCACCAGGGTGGGCGCGCTGCCCAGTTCCCGGCGCAGCAGGGCCACCTCCAGCGGGCTGCACACCAGGCCGTCCGCGCCGGCGTCCAGCGCCAGGCGGGCCAGGCGCAGCACCTGCTCCGCCGGCTGGGCGGGCACGCCGGTGGCGGCCAGGGTGGCGGCGTCCAGGCTGGTCAGCACCGTCACCGCCAGCAGCATCGGCCGCTCGGCGCCCGCCTGGTCGGCGGCGGCGCGGGCGGCGGCGATCATGGCGGGGCCGCCGGCGGCGTGCAGCGTCAGCATGCGCGGGGCCAGCGGCAGCACGGCGCGCACGGCGCCCGCCACGGTGTTGGGGATGTCGTGCAGCTTCAGGTCCAGGAACACCGGCCGCCCGGCGATCGCACGCACCCCGGCCGGGCCGTTGGCGGCGAAGAACTCCAGGCCCAGCTTGAACAGGCCCACATGCGGGGCGGTGGCGGCGGCCCAGGCGGCGGCGCGGTCCGGGTCGGTGGTGTCCAGCGCGACGATCAGCCGGCGGTCGGCCATCACGCGGCGGGCGGCAGCGCGGCGACCTGCGGCAGGCGGGCCTTCAGGTCCTCCACCTGCGCTTCCAGCATGCGCACCTGCCGCTCGGCCCGGCGGGCGCGGCGGCGCTGGCCCAGCTCGGTGAACCACACCAGGAAGCCGCCCAGCAGGAAGGCGATGGCCATGCCGCCCAGGACGACCAGGGACAGCGGGGCATGGACGGACAGGCCGGTCGGCCACAGCCCGACCTGCACGGAACCGGTGTTCGACAGGGCGAACAGGATCAGGACAATCAGGATCGGCAGGCTAATCAGCAGGCGCATGGCAATGGGTATCGGTCGCGGTTCAGGGGAGAGCCAGAGAGACCACAAACCCGCCCCGGTTGGAAGTGGGAAGGCCACGCGGGGGCGCGTACAACCCCGTCATGGCCGGCCCCCGAGCCGGCCATCCGCCCCCGTCAGACCGTGCCGGCACGCAGCAGCGCGACCCGATCGTTGCGGGGAATCCCGCGCCAGACCGTACACCCGCATCGCGCCAGCCCCGTGCATCCGCGTCGCGCCAGCCTCGTGAGCCACGTCGCGCCAGCCTCGTGCATCCGCGTCGCGCCAGCCTCGTAAATCCACGTCGCGCCAGCCTCGCAAATCCGCGTCATGGCCGGCCCTGAGCCGGCCATCTACCCCCGTCAGACCGTGCCGGCACGCAGCAGCCCGACCCGATCGTTGCGGGGCAGATGGCCGGCTCGGGGGCCGGCCATGACGGGATTGTACGAGCATTGCAGGAGCCCACGCCCCCGGCGCTCAGGCCGGGAACGCCCCCCGGACGCGCTCAGTCCTCGTCCTTCTGCATCACCACGCCCGCCGTGGTGCCGCCGTCCACCACCAGCGTCTGGCCGGTGACGAAGCGGCCGGCCGGGGCGGCCAGGAACACCGCGGCGCCGGCGATCTCGTCCGGCTCGCCGATGCGCTGCAGCGGCACGTTCTTCGTGGCGTGGCGATAGCGCACCGGGTCGGTCCACAGCGCCTTGGCGAAGTCGGTCCGCACCAGGCCCGGCGCGATGCAGTTGGCGCGCACGTTCTGCGGCCCCCACTCCACCGCGATGTTGCGCACCATCTGCATGTCCGCCGCCTTGGAGATCGCATACAGCCCCAGCGTCGCCGACCCGCGCAGCCCGCCGATCGAGGAGATGATGATGAACGATCCGCCGCCGCGCTCCACCAGGCGCGGGCACGCCATGTTCGCCAGCCAGAAGTTGCTGCGCACATTGGCGCCCATCACCCGCTCATAGACCTCGTCGGACGCACCGGCCGCCGGGCCCAGATACGGGTTCACCGCGGCGTTGCTCACCACGATGTCCAGCCCGCCGTACTGCGCGACGGTCTTGTCCACCAGCGCCTGCAGCTCCTCCTTGCGGGCGATGTGGCAGGGGATCACCACCGCGTCACCGCCCTTCTCGCGAATGCCGGCGGCCACCGCCTCACACGCGTCGGGCTTGCGGCTGGATACCACCACCTTCGCCCCCTGCTCGGCCAGGCGTTCGGCGATCGCGCGGCCGATCCCCTTGCTGGAGCCGGTGACGATGGCGACCTTGCCGGTCAGGTCGAACAACGACGACATGGCGAATTCCTTCGAATGCTTGGCGGGAAAGCTACCCGTGAGTATCGTCCGCGGCCAGGAAACGTCAATCGGGACGGCCATGCCAACGAAACGAACAACCGTCTATCGCCATGCCGACCTCCAGCGCCTGCTGCATCCGCAGAGCGTCGCGGTCATCGGCGCCTCGGCCCGCGCCGGCTCCTTCGGGGAGCGCGTGCTGCAGAACCAGGCGAATTTCGCCGGCCGCACCTACCCGGTGAACCCGCGCTACCAGAAGATCGGCGAGCAGACGTGCTATCCGTCGCTGGCCGCGCTGCCGGAAGTGCCGGACTGCGTCGTGATCACCGCCGCCCGCGACGCGGTGGAGGAGATCGTGCAGGACTGCGCCAAGGCCGGGCGTGGGCGGCGCGATCATCTTCGCCTCCGGCTACGCCGAGATGGGGCGGGAGGACCGCATCGCCGACCAGGCACGCCTGGCGGCGATCGCGCGGGAAACCGGGCTGCGCATCGTCGGGCCGAACTGCATCGGCGTGGTGAACGCGGTGCTGGATTCGCGCCTCACCTTCATGGACATCACGCCGATCCCCAAGCCGCGCCCGCACGCGGTGGGCATCATCAGCCAGTCCGGCGCGCTGGGCATGGCGCTGGCGCAGGCGGTGGTGCGCGGGGCGTCGTTCAGCCACGTGCTGACCTCCGGCAATTCGTGCGACGTGGATATGGCGGATTACGTCAGCTACCTGGCCGACGATCCGAACTGCACCGCGATCGCCTGCGTGTTCGAGGGCATGGCCTCGCCGGAACGCCTGCTGCACGCGGCGGAATACGCCTGGCAGAAGGACAAGCCGCTGGTGGTCTACAAGATGGCCACCGGCAATGAAGGCGCGGCGGCGGCGATGTCGCACACCGGGTCGCTGGCCGGGTCCCACGCATCCTACCGCGCGGTGTTCCAGCGCGCCGGCGCGGTGCTGGTGGAGGGGTATGAGGCGCTGGTGGAAACCGCCAGCTTCTTCGCCAAGGCGCCGCCGCCGAAAGCGAAAGGCGCGGCGATCGTGGCCGCGTCCGGCGGCGCGGCGATCATGGCGGCGGACCGGGCCGAGCAGCACGGCGTGCCCCTGCCCCAGCCGCCCGCGGCGCTGCATGACCTGCTGGTCTCCCGCATCCCGGATTTCGGCGCCGCCCGCAATCCGTGCGACGTGACCGGCCAGGTGCTGAACGATCCGGAGTCGCTGAACGTCTGCGCCGGCGGCTTCCTGGCGGACCCGCAATACGCCGCGCTGGTGGTGCCGATGACCTACGGCTACGTCGCCTCCGCCGCACGCATCCCGGTGTATGAGCGGCTGGCCGGCGAGGCGGGCAAGATGGTGTGCCTGGCCTGGCAGACCGAGTGGCTGGAAGGCCCCGGCGTGAAGGAAGCGGAAGAATGCGGCAACGTCGCCCTGTTCCGCTCCATGAGCGCGCTGTTCGCCGCGCTGAAGGCATGGACCTGGCGGGCGGACAAGCGCGCCGCCGGCACCGCGACGCTGGCCCCGACGCCCCAGGCCGCGCGCAGCGACGCGCGGGCGCAGATCGTCGCCGCGGGGAACCGCCCGCTGACCGAGCGGGAGGCGAAGGCGGTGCTGGCGCTGTACGACGTGCCGGTGGTGGGCGAACGCCTCGCCACCAGCGCCGAAGACGCCGTCAACGCCGCCGCCGCGCTCGGCTATCCGGTGGTGCTGAAGGTGGAATTGCCCGACCTGCCGCACAAGACGGAAGCCGGCGTGATCCGCCTGAACGTGCGTGACGCCGATGCGGTGCGGGCGGCGTATGACGCGGTGATGGCGAATGCCGAGGCCGTGTCGCCGCCGCCGCGGATCAACGGCGTGCTGGTGCAGCCGATGGTGCCGCAGGGCGTGGAGCTGGTGATCGGCGCGCGCGTCGATCCGCTGTTCGGGCCGATGGTGGTGGTCGGGCTGGGCGGCATCCTGGTCGAGGTGCTGCAGGACACCGCCCTGTCCCCCGCCCCGGTGACTCCGGCGGACGCGCTGGAGATGCTGCGGTCGCTGAAGGGCGTGAAGCTGCTGCAGGGATTCCGCGGCATGCCGGCGGTGGATATGAACCGGCTGGCCGGGGTGATCAGCAACGTGTCCCGCTTTGCGGCGGACCAGCGCGATGTGATCGCCGAGCTGGACGTGAACCCGCTGATCTGCATCGGGGAGACGGTGACCGCGGTGGATGCGCTGATCATTCCGGCGGCGGGCGGTGGGGGGCGGGGCTGAACGGCTCCCGCAGCCCCCGAGATTTCCCATGCGGCCGACCTCGGGATCTGATACCGACCGGAGGATCTGATACCAACCGGCGCATCGTTTCGACCGTTGGCGCGATCCCCCCAACGTCATGGTTGGCGGAGGCCAATCATACCAGCCCGCCTATCGTTTGACACACGGGCCGGCATTCAACGTCATGGTCGGCGCAGGCCGGCCATCCACGACTTTCGCTGTTGCCATCAGTAAAGTCGTGGATGGCGGGCCTCCGCCCGCCACGACGGTTGGGCCAGCGGTCGAGATTCGGTGATTGCACGGGCTGGTATGAGTCTTGACCTATATCATCGACAACCAGGGTGGCTGCTCTGATACCCCTGCGCCGGCAAGTTGCGGGCGTAGATATTGTGTCGCGGGAACTCTCTGGCATGGCAACAGCATTTGCCCAGGCTGACAGGGCATGATCCCGATCGCCCTTGGGTTGGTTATCCTCTCGCTGGCATTTCTGTTCTCGATGCTGGGGCTGGGCGGGTCGATGCTCTACATCCCCGTGTTCACCTGGTTCGGGATGGATATGAAAACCGTGGCGATCCCGACCGGATTGCTGCTCAACGGCGTCACCGCCCTTTCAGCATCCATCTTCTATCTCCGCTCCGGTATGGTGGATGTCCGGGGCGCGATTCCGATGATCGTTGCCTCGTTCATCGCCGCACCGGTCGGTGCGCTGATGACACCGGCGGTTCCCACGGACGCGCTCAAGCTGCTGTTCTCGCTTGGCATGCTCGTCGGCGGCCTGATCATGCTGTTGCGATCCTCTTCGCGGGAACCGGACGCTCTGCTGCCGTTCGGCAAGCGGGCACTGATCACCGCGGCCATTGGCCTTGGCATCGGTTTTTTCGCCGGCCTGCTGGGCATCGGCGGAGGCTTCCTGTTTGTCCCCACGTTGATCGCCGTGGGCTACCCCACCAAACAGGCCGCCGCGACGTCGTCCTTCGTCGTCGTGTTTTCATCGTTTTCCGGATTCGCCGGTCACGTCGCCGAGGGCCACTACGACTGGCGGCTTATGGCCGTTGGCCTGGCCGCTGTTGTCGTCGGCTCCCAGATCGGCGCCAAGGTCATGAAGGAAAAGATGAAGGCGCGCTGGATCAAGCAACTGTTCGGCCTGCTGCTGCTTGGCGTCGCCGTCAAGTTCGCCTGGCCGGTCATCGCCCGTTCGTTGTTCGGCTGATGCAGGAGAGTTTGTCATGAAAATCGAGCAGATCGACGCCATCCGGAACCTGGGACAACAGGGCAAGGCATTCGGCCCGCTGTGGGACACGATCCTTGAATCCGCGTTCTTCATCCACGGTCACGTCTGTGGCGGGATGCCGCTTGGCTTTCGCGCCGGACTGGCCGCCCTGCACGCCCTGGGGGTCGAGCGGGAGTTGAACATGGCCAAGCTGGTTGTCGTGGAAACCGGACTGGGCCACGCCGCGGGATGTTTCGCCGACGGAGCGCAGATGGGCACCGGCTGCACCTTCGGCAAAGGTCTCATCCAGCGCGCCGAGTACGGCAAGTGGGCACTCAACCTGATTGAGCGTGGCAGCCGCCGGGCTGTACGCGTGTCTGTGCGTCCGGGCGTCATGCAGGCGTCCTTCAACTCCGAGTTCGTCAAGATGAGGCACCGGGGCGTTCCGCCGACCGAAGTGCCGCTGGAGATCAGCACCGGACTGGTGAAAGGGCTTCTGCTGAAGCCGGCAGAGGAGCTGTTCATGGTCTCGGACGTCTTCGAATATCCGCTGCATGAAAGCCCAAAGCCGAGCTTCAATCTGGTCCTGTGTTCGGTCTGCGGCGAAGCGGTGGCGGAGAACAGGTTGCGCCTGAAGGACAACAAGCCGGTATGCCTTCCGTGCTCCGGGTATGCGTCATAAGGCGCGATTCCCGTGCTGCGCGCGTCTGTGAGCGGCGGGAATTGCCGTGCCAGCAGGATCTGCGCCCCAAAGGAAACCAGGCCCGATGCTTGAATACGACGTGGTGGTGGAGCGGATCGATGCACACGGCAGCATCGCGAGATGCAAGAGCGCGGAACTCGTCCTCGACACGGACGCCGGCGGCCGAACCGATGCGTTCAACCCGGCCGAACTGTTTCTGGCAGCGATCGCCGCCTGCATGATCAAGGGCATCGAACGGGCTACGCCGCTTCTGGACTTCAAACTGCGCAGTGTTGTGCTGAGGCTTCACGGCCTCCGGCAGGACAGGCCTCCGAAGATGGTTTCGGTTGCCTACGAGATCATCATCGATACGGATGAGAGCGACCATCGGCTGGAGCTTCTGCACACCAATATCCGCAAGTTCGGCACGATCACCAACACCGTCGCCGCTGCGGTCCGTCTGGACGGTCGGGTCGTACGCGCTGCGATGGATGCAAGGAGTGAGACATGACCCAGGTGGACGTACTGGTCATCGGCGGCGGACCCGGCGGTACGCCCGCCGCCATGGCGCTGGCAAACGGCGGGCGCCGCGTGCTGCTGGTCGAGAAGGGGACCGGCCTGGGTGGAACCTGCCTGTTTGAAGGCTGCATTCCATCGAAGATCCTGCGGGAGAGCGCACAGCGCCTTCAGGCGATCCGCAACGCGGCAAACTTCGGTTTGCGCCTGCCGGCCGGCGAGATCGCTGTTGACTGGCACACGATCATGCAACGCAAGGCGGCGATACTGAATCGCCGCACGCACGGTGCCCTGGAGCATGCACGGCAAATTCCGACGCTGACCGTGCAGTTCGGCACCGTCTCCCTGTTGGGCCCGCGTCGCGCACGCGTTATCCCGCGCGAAGGCGCCGCGTTCGAGATCGAATTTTCCGCAGCCATCATCGCAACCGGTTCGGTACCCAACAGGATTCCCGTGCCTGGCATCGACCTCCCTGAGGTGTTGACAAGCGAGCAGTTGCTCGACATCGCGTGCCTGCCGAAACGGCTGGCCGTGATCGGGGCAGGGCCGATCGGGGTGGAGATGGCACAGATCTTCGCCGCGCTCGGCAGCACGGTGACGCTGCTCGAGGCCGGTTCGCGCATTCTTGCCCCCGTTGACGAAGAACTCGCAACGGCTCTCGAGGGACATATCCGCGCGCAGGGAATCCAACTGGAATGCGGCGCGCGAATTCTGGGTATCTCGCGTATCGGCGACGGCGTGCGCGTGGATTATCGCGATGCCGGCGGCACCGCGCAGTCCGCGTCTGCGGACACCGTTCTGGAAGCCGCGGGGCGCTCGCCAAACGTGGACGGCCTCGGGCTGGAAGAAACAGCCGTGCGGGTTGACGCGCATGGCATCAAGGTCGGCGACGCGCTGGAAACCGACGAGCCCGGTATCTATGCCGTGGGAGACGTGCTCGGCCATCCGATGTTTGCGCACTGGTCAACCGCCCAGGGGCTGGCGCTGGCCGGGCATCTGCTCGGCCGGCCGACCCGCTTTCCGGTGCCGGCGCGCAATTCGGCCGTCATCTTCAGCACGCCCGAACTGGGCCTTGTCGGGCTGACCGAGCATGAGGCGCGCGCCATGGGCTTCGATGTGGCTGTCGCACGCTATTCCTATCGGACGGACGCCAGGGCCCAGATCTCCGGCCAGGATGAGGGGATGCTCAAGCTGGTCTATGACGAGAAAAGCCGCGCCGTGCTCGGCGTACATATCCTGATGGAGGGCGCGGCGTCACTGCTCGGCGAGGCTGCGCTGGCGGTCGAGGCGCACGCACACGTGGAAACCCTGGCTGCGGCCATCCATCCGCATCCAACGCTCAGCGAAGCAATCGGGTCGGCAGCGCGAGAGGCCGCGCATTCTCGTCGATAGCGGTTGCTGAAAGACACGCTCTGATACTAACCCGCGTATCGTTCGACCGTTGGGCGGCAACTCATCGTCATGGTCGGCGCAGGCCGGCCATCCACGTCTTTTTGTAGCCGCCATCAGCAAGAAGTCGTGGATGGCCCGCCTGCGCGGGCCATGACGCTGAATGGCTGGCCGTGTGTCAAACATAACGCGGGCTGGTATAACCAGCTCAGCGTGATGGTCGGCCTCCACCGACCATCACGTTTGCATGCCGCTCCGCGAGTCCCGCTCCATGCAGGTCGGCACGCCACGCTCCGCGAGTCAAACGCGTCCGTTCGCGCCGAACCTCAGCTCTTCCCGGGGTAGTCCGGATCCTGAATGAACGGAAACGGCCCGGGGAACCGCTCGACATAAACCGTGTGCGACACGATCCCGTCCGCCGCGGTCCACCGGTGCAACTGGAAGGCCGGCGGTTCGAACACGAAGCACGCCGGTGCCTGCGGGTGCAACGCCATCTCCACCTGATGCGCGGCCGAGGGCAGATCGAGGCGATCGCGTGCGCCACGCGCGCGGTGATCGGCCGGTGGTGATGGCCGCAGACGATCCGCTCCACCTGCTTGTGACGGGCGATGACACCGGCGAAGTCGGCGGCGTTGCGCAGGCTGATGCGGTCCATGTGGGCAATGCCGCACTGGAACGGCGGGTGATGCATCGCAACCAGCGTCGGCTTGTCCGGCGCGGCCGCCAGGGTGCGGTCGAGCCACGCAAGCTGCTCGGGCCGCAGTTCACCATAGCCGGAGCCAGGCACCAGCGTGTCCAGCATCACCAGGCGCACCGGATAGTCGTCCACCGCGTATTGCACATAGGTGGGATCGACGGTGACCCCGGGCAGGTGTGCCAGAGCCGAACGCAGGGTGTCGCGCCGGTCGTGGTTACCGGGGATGACGAACACCGGCATGGACAGGTGGCGCTCGATCAGGCGGGACAGGTTCGTGTATTCCTCCGCCAACCCGCATTCGGTCAGGTCGCCGGACAGCACCACCACGTCCGGCCGGGGGGTGAACGCGGCCACCGACGCGAACGCGCGCTCGGTCAGCATGTTGGTTTCCGACACCCGGTTGGAGGCCTTGCCCAACGGACGAACATGCAGGTCGGTGAGCTGGCAGATCAGCATCATGGAACTCCTGGCCCTGATGAAGGATGCATAGCGCGGGATCTCGGGAAAAGCACCCGGTGCAACATGGCGGGCTTCCGTGCCGCCCATGTTGCACCCGGACCGATAGTGCCAGCCTGCGTATCGTTTCACCGTTGGCCGGCACCCCACCGTCATGGCCCGCGCAGGCGGGCCATCCACGTCTTTTCGTAGCCGCCATCGGGATAGTCGTGGATGGTCGGCCTTCGCCGACCATGACGGTGGGGTGCCGAGCAACCGAACGCGAACTCGCATGACCGGGATGGTCGGGCATTGCCTGTGTTGGCGGCGCCCCGGTCGTTCCGGGGCAGATGGCCGGGTCAAGCCCGGCCATGACGATGGGGGAACCGGCTCCTTGCGGCATCTGCAGACCAGTTCGGTGCAGCAGCGGCGGGACCGGCTCGGTATGGCGCTTGCGCAACCGGCTCAGTGCGGCAGCTTCAGCGCGGTCTGCTCGACATACGGCTTCATCAGCGCATCGGCCTGCTTCTGCGCGGCTTCCATCGCCTTTTCGGGCGTGGTCTTGCCGGTCAGGATGCCCTGCACGCCGTCCTCCAGCGCCTTGCGCACGGCCACCGTGTTGTAGGTGGCGAACCAGCCCCGCGCGTATTTCAGTTGCTCCAGAGCCACCTTCGCGTCCGGATGCTTCCCGATATACGCCTTCATATCCGGCTCGTCATAGGCGGCGATGCGCGGCGCGAAGTAACCGGTGAAACGGCTCCAGTGGCCGGCGATCTTCGGGCTGGTCAGCCACTTGATCAGCGTCCACGCCGCCTTCTGCCGCTCCGGCGAGTTGCCGCTGGGGATCAGCAGGCTCGCCCCGCCGATCGGCGCCGCATTCACCATCTTGCGCGGCAGGAAGGCCACCTTGTAGGGCGTCTTCATGTTGTGGCGCACGAAGGACAGCGACCCGGTGGACAGGATCATCATCGCTGTCCGGCCCTGGAAGAACGCCGTGGTCACCGCATTCGCATCGGTCACGCCGGATGGCATCACGTGCCACTTGTGCACCAGGTCGTCGATGAACTGTACCGCGCCGATGGTGGTGGGTTCGTTGTAGTACACCTCGCCGCCGTAGCCGGTGTTGTAGTACTGGCCGCCATTCGCCATCACCAGGCCGCTGGTGATCCAGCCGCAGTAGTCATACGTGCTGGGGAACATCAGGCCCCAGCGGCTGGTGGTGTCGCCGTTGTGCCTGGTGAGCTTGCGCAGGTCGTTCACCCATTCCTGCCAGGTTGCCGGCGGCTTGTTCGGGTCCAGGCCGGCATCCTTGAACGCATCCACGCTGTAGTACAGCAGCGGCGTGGAGTTCTGGAACGGCACGCCGTACACATGCCCCTGCTCGGTCGCGTTCAGGCGCAGCGCCGGCCAGAACTCGTCCATGAACTGCTTCGGCGTCTCGCCGTCCTGCCTGATCAGCGTGTCCAGCGGGATCGCGTCATGGTTGATCGCGTACTCCCGAATGAAGTTCGCGCTCATCAGCACCACGCCCGGCGGGTGCTCGGCCTGGATCGCCGCGCGTGTCTTCAGGTTGGTGTCGTCGTAGCTGCCGGTATAGACGGCGGTGACGTGAATGTCGGGATGCGTCTTGTCGAACTGGTCGATCAGGTGCTGCATCTCGGTGGCAAGCCTGCCCTGCACCGGCACCGGAAAGAACATGTCCAGGTCGGTCGCGGCCTGCGCGGACCCGAAGGACAGCGCGAGCGCAAGCGTCGCGGCTGACAGCAATCGCATACGAAGACTCCCTATTTTATCCCGGAGAAAGTGAAGCTGGCGACGATCTGCCGCTGGAACGCGACGAACAGCACCAGCAGCGGCGCGGCGACCAGGAATGTCCCGGCGGCCATCACGCCCCATTCCGACCCGGCCTCGGCGCCGGAGGTGAAGGATGCCAAACCCACCGTCAGAACCTGCGTGGATGGCGAGGAGGTCGCCATCAGCGGCCACAGGAACTCGTTCCAGTGATAGGTCAGCGACACGATGGCGAAGGCGATCAGCCCCGGGCGCGCCAGCGGCAGCAGCACGCGGAAGATCAGCGTCAGCACGCCGGCGCCATCCACCACCGCGGCTTCCTCGTAGTCGCGCGGAATGGTGCGGAAGGTCTGGCGCATCAGGAACACGCCGAACGCCGACACGAAATACGGCATCATCACGCCGGGCAGCGAGTCATACAGGTGCAGCGCGATCAGCGTGTGCATGTTGGGCACGATCAGGATCGGCGGCACCAGCATGAGTTGCAGCAGGAAGGCGTAGAACAGCACGGTCTTGCCGCGGAAGTTCAGCCGCGCGAAGGCGTAGCCCGCCAGGCTGACGGTGAAGCACTGCACCAGCAGGATGCCGCCGCACATCACCACCGTGTTGGCGTACCACAACGGGAAATGCCCGGACTTCCAGGCGTCCACGAAATTGGCGCTGCTGAACGGCCCGGTCGGAAACAGCGAACCGATATCGGCGGCGCCGGCACTGTTGGGGCGCAGGCTGGCCACGGCCATCCAGGCGAACGGCACCGCCCACAGTACGGCAACCGCGGCCAGCAGCAGCCAGACCAGCCGGCGGGAGGCATCAGCTTTCATAGTGGATGCCTCGTTCCAGCGTGCGCAGCGACACCATCGACAGCAGGAACAGGAATGCCACGCTGACGATCGTCGCGGCGGAGGCCAGGCCGATATCGAAGTTCTGATGCGCCTGCTGGTAGATGTAGTACAGCACCAGCGCGGTGGAATCCGTCGGCCCGCCCTGCGTCATGACCACCACGTGGTCCACCTGCGTCAGCACGTTCAGCAGCGCGATCACCAGCACGAAGGCCAGCGTCGGACCCAGCAGCGGCAGCGTGATATGGCGGAAGCGCGGGAACGCCCGGGCGCCGTCGATCTTCGCGGCGTCGATCAGGTCCTGCGGAATGCCGGCCAGCCCCGCCAGGAAGAACAGCATGTAATAGCCGGTGTTCTTCCACACGGTCAGCGCGATGATCGACCCCAGCGCGAGGGAAGGCTCCCCCAGCCAGTTGGTCTGCCCCAGGCCGAGGCCGAGCTTGGCGAGGTAGTAGTCGAGCAGGCCGCCGCCGGGGAGGAAGATGAAGATGAACAACGATGCCGCCGCCACCAGCGGAATCAGCATCGGCAGCGCGATCAGCGTGCGCAGCGCAACGGCGAACCGCGTGCTCTCCCGCAGCACCAGCGCAAACCCCAGCGCCAGCGCAACGCTCGGCACAATGGTTCCAGCGGCATAGACGATGTTGTTGATGACCGCGCGGGCGAAGTGCGGATCAGCGAACAGCCGCGCGTAGTTGGCGAGCCCCCAGTGCGGCGCGGTGCCGAAGGACCGGACGGTCAGCGAGGCCTGCAACGCCTGCAGCACCGGCCAGTAGGTGAAGGCCAGCAGCACGATCCCCGACGGTGCGAGCAGGGCGGCGGCAACCAGGGTGGGGCGTGCGCGGCGTTGTCGGCGTACGCGTGTCGTGGGGCGGAGAACCGCCTGGAGAGTGATACTGCTGCTCACGGGTCCGATCAGTCAGGAAACAGCCGCCCTCATAGGGCGCGGTCGCTGACAGGTGCGTGGCAGTCAGGCTGCGGTTTGGTGACAACGGGGCGAGTCGCCGAACCTGCGCATCAGGCGCGGGGCGGCGGCCATGCATGTCCCCAGAGGATGGCGGGCGTACATGCAAACCGCCCCCGTCCCGTGCGGGAGGGGGCGTGGGAGAAATCGAACGTGCGCCCCCTCCCCGGCCTCGATCCGCTTCGCGGCTCAGGCCCACACGCGGAGGGGGACGACGGTTGGGATGGTTACGCCGCGGCGGCCTTGTGGGGGACGCCCTTTTCCTTCAGCAGCGTCTCCAGCTCGCCGGACTGGAACATCTCCATGATGATGTCGCAGCCGCCGACGAACTCGCCATCGACATAAAGCTGCGGGATGGTCGGCCACTGGGAGAATTCCTTGATCCCCTCGCGCAGCTCCATGTCCTCCAGCACGTTGGCGGACTGGAAGGGCACGGCCATGTGGCTGAGGATCTGCACCACGCGGGCCGAGAAGCCGCACTGCGGGAACATCGGCGTGCCCTTCATGTAGAGCATCACCTTGTTCTGGCTGACATCACCTTGGATGCGGTCGTGAACGGGGCTGGCCATGGGTCGGGACTCCTGGGACATCAAATCAGGCCGGCGCGGATCATTCCGGCGCCGAGGTCTGCAGGGCGAGGGCGTGCAACTCGCCCCCCATGCGGCCGCGCAGGGCGGCATAGACGATCTGGTGCTGCTTTACGCGCGGCAGGCCGCGGAACTGTTCGGAAACGACGCGGGCCGCGTAATGGTCGCCGTCGCCCGCAAGGTCTTCCACCGTTACGTTGGCATCCGGCAGGGCCGCCTTGATCAGGGCCTCGATCTCGTTCGCCGCCATCGCCATGCAGATAAGTCTCCCGGTGTCAGGTGCCGTCCAGCCACATCGGCAGGAAGCGCTCGTGCTCCGCGCGCAACGCCGGCACGGATATTGTGCCGCCATCGGGGAGTGTCAAATCCTGTCCGCCGGAAGTTCCGATGCGAATGGCGAAGATCCCCACGGCTTCGGCGGCCCGGATCACCGCCGCGGCCTCGGGCACGGCGAGCAGGTAGCGGCCCTGGTCCTCGCCGAACCAGAAGGCCGCCCCCGGGATGTCGCGCGGGTGGGTGGCCAGGCGGGCGCCGGTGTTGCCGGCCATCGCCATTTCCGCCAGCGCCACAAGGATGCCGCCGTCCGACACGTCGTGGCAGGCGCGCACCACGCCGGCCAGGATCTGGCCGCGCACGAAGTCGCCGTTGGCCCGTTCGGTGGGCAGATCCACCGGCGGGGGGGCGCCTTCCTCCCGC
The DNA here is from genome assembly GCA_963721065.1 of uncultured Alphaproteobacteria bacterium. Lineage (GTDB taxonomy): Bacteria > Pseudomonadota > Alphaproteobacteria > Acetobacterales > Acetobacteraceae > CAWBLP01. The sequence goes on along the minus strand of CAVRHO010000001.1, from coordinate 124,182 downwards.
CCGGCGATCTCCCGCAGCCACAGGGACTGGCCGAGCCAGCCTTTGGTGGCGCCGATCAGGACGATGTCGAGCCAGGGGGGCAGCGCCAGGCCGACCGCCTTGCGGACGTCGTCCAGCACGCCCAGGCCGCCGATCGCCGGGGTGGGCAGGATGCCGCGGCCTTCGGTTTCGTTGTACAGCGAGACGTTGCCGGACACGACGGGGAAGTCCAGCGCCTCACAGGCGGCGGCCATGCCACGGATGGCGGCGGCGAACTGGCCCATGATCTCCGGCTTTTCCGGGTTGCCGAAATTCATGTTGTCGGTCAGCGCCAGGGGGCGGGCGCCGACCGCGGTCAGGTTGCGCCAGGCCTCGGCCACCGCCTGGCGGCCGCCGGTTTCCGGGTCGGCCGCGCAGTAGCGGGGGGTACAGTCGGTGGTCAGCGCCAGGGCGCGGTCATAGCCGTCCAGCTTCACCACCGCGGCGTCGGCGGCGCCGGGGCGCTTCACCGTCATGCCGCCCACCGTGCTGTCGTACTGATCCCAGATCCAGGCGCGGGAGCACAGGTCCGGGCAGGCGATCAGCTTGCGCAGCGCGCCGGTCAGGCCGAGCCGGTCCTCGATGCGGGCGCTGTTGAGCTGGGTCTGCTTGGGGGGTTCGGTGGTCGGGCGGTGGTACAGCGGGGCCTTGTCGGCCAGCGGGGTCAGCGGGATGTCGGCTTCCACCTGGCCCTTGTGGCGCACCACGATGCGGCCGGTGTCGGTCAGGCGGCCGATGACGGCGAAATCCAGCTCGTATTTCTGGAAGATGGCGCGGGCCTGGTCCTGCCGGTCGGGGCGCAGCACCATCAGCATGCGCTCCTGGCTTTCCGACAGCATGAACTCGTAGGCGCTCATGCCGGTCTCGCGCGCCGGCACCTGGTCCAGGTCCAGCTCGATGCCGACGCCACCCTTGCCGGCCATTTCCACGCTGGAGCTGGTCAGGCCGGCGGCGCCCATGTCCTGGATGGCGACGATGGCGTCGGTGTCCATCAGCTCCATGCAGGCTTCGATCAGCAGCTTTTCGGTAAAAGGGTCGCCGACCTGGACGGTGGGACGCTTTTCCTCGGAATCGGCGCCGAACTCGGCCGAGGCCATGGTGGCGCCGTGGATGCCGTCGCGGCCGGTCTTGGAGCCGACATAGACCACCGGGTTGCCCACGCCGGCGGCGGCGGACAGGAAGATTCGGTCCTTTTTCGTGATGCCCACGGTCATGGCGTTGACCAGCGGGTTGCCGTCATAGGCGGGGTGGAAGTTCACCTCCCCGCCCACGGTGGGGACGCCCACGCAGTTGCCGTAGCCGCCGATGCCGCGCACCACGCCGTCCACCACGTGCTTCGTGCGCGGGTGGTCGGGGGAGCCGAATCGCAGGGCGTTCAGGTTGGCGATGGGGCGGGCGCCCATGGTGAACACGTCGCGCAGGATGCCGCCCACGCCGGTGGCCGCGCCCTGGTAGGGCTCGATGAAGCTGGGGTGGTTGTGCGACTCCATCTTGAAGATGGCGGCCAGGTCGTCGCCGATATCCACCACGCCGGCGTTCTCGCCCGGGCCGTGGATCACCCACGGCGCCTTGGTGGGCAACTGGCGCAGCCAGACTCGGGAGGATTTGTAGCTGCAGTGCTCGGACCACATGACGCTGAACACGCCGAGCTCGGTGAGCGTCGGGGTGCGGCCCATGATCTCGAGGACGCGGGCGTATTCGTCGGGACTCAGCCCGAAGTCGCGGGCGAGTTCCTGGGAAACGGCGGGGGCTGGGCTGGCGTCTGTCATGTGTCCCGGGTGTGGCTGACGGGGGTGGTATAGCGGGGTGGTCGATGCGGTTCCATCCTGCGGGCGCCGCGCGGGTCACATGCCGGACTTGCCCGGGGCCTCGATGGCGCGCCGGAAGCCCGCGGCTGCCGTGGCCGACTCCGGTTCGGCATCGTGTGTTGCCCGTACGGGATGTTCCGAATTTCCCCGCCAGCCGCGGTGTGATCCCCTGCGTCGTGCCGAACGGCACTGGACCGGAGACCCCCGCAATGCACACGTCCCGCGCATCATCGAAAAACCGGATCGAGGGCATCTCCTTCAGCATCCCCGAACTGATGCTGATGACCGCCTGGGCGCAGTTCCACGAGTTCCGGCTGAACATCGAGCTCGACTGGCACGTCGATCAGACGGAATACGAGGAGGTCATCACCCTGCGGCTGCCGGATCGTGCCGGTCCGCTCTGGCTGCTGTGGCGAACCGAGCAGAGCATCGTGCTGCAGCCGATGGTCGGGCGGGCCCGTCGCTTCGACGATGTCAGCGACGCGCTGGAGGCGATCTGCCCCGAGCAGGTGTAGTCACCGGCTCCGGGCCGGCCTGCCGGATCGGCCCTGTATCCGCCGGCCCGTGCGTGAGGTCCGGACGCAGCGCCTGAAGCACGCGGGCCAGGTTCCTGCCGACGTGCGCGAGTGCTTCGTCCCAGGCGAACAGGCCGAACCGGTCGAATTCCGGCCGCATGGCGCCGCCGCGGAAGGCGAACATCGATCTGCAGACCAGCGTCTGTGGATCGGGCAACCGCTCGGGCCGCCAGGTGAACAATGCCAGGTCCTTGCCGGGCATGTAGGTCTGCACGCCAAGCTCGCGCAGCGCGTCGGGCGGCGCCGCCAGGCCGGTTTCCTCCTCCAGTTCCCGCAGCGCAGCCGCGCGAAAATCCTCGCCGGGTTCGGCCAGGCCCTTGGGGATGTCCCAGCGCGGGCGAGCCGGTGGCGTGGCCCAGCAGCAGCACGTTGCCGTCGGTGACGATCACGCCGCAGGAGATGCGGCGCGCCATCTCAGCAGGCCTGGGCGGTGAAGCGGGTGGAGGGCGTGACGAACTCGTCCTGCGCCGCCACCATCAGGATCTCCCGTGCGCCGGCCTCGGCGGTGCGGCGCAGCAGGCCGTGCACCGAGGAGCCGGCCATCTCCAGTGCCGCGACCGGGTCGCCGGTCTGCAGGCGATGATACAGGAACAGGGCGGCGATCGCGTCGCCGGCGCCGTTCACCGCCACCGGCAGGCGCGGGGTGCGCAGCAGGTGAAAGTTCCCGGCCTCATGAACCAGCAGGTCCAGGTGGTCGCCGGGGGTTTCCGCGCTGTCCAGGCTGGTCAGCAGCACGCAGCGCAGGCCGTCCGGGCGCAGCATTCCGGCCAGCCGGGACGCGGCCTGCTTCGCCTGATACAGCGAGGCGCAGGGCATGGCGGTCAGGCGTTCCAGCTCGAAGCGGTTCGGCGTGGCGATGTCGGCCATGGGCAGGGCGTGGTCGCGCAGGAACTCCTCGATGCCGGGGCGGACATAGACGCCTTCCTCCACGTCGCCGATCACCGGGTCGCAGCAATACACGGCGCGCGGGTTCTCGGCGCGGACGCGGTCCACGGCGTGCAGGATGGCCTGGCCGATCGCGGCGTCGCCCATGTAGCCGGACAGCACGGCGTCGCAGTGGCGCAGCACGTCGCGGGCGGCGATGCCGTCCACCAGGTCCCGCACCGCGTCGCCGGTGAACACCTGGCCGGTCCAGTGGCCGTAGCCGGTGTGGTTGGAGAACTGCACCGTGTTGATGGTCCAGACCTCGGCGCCGAGCCGCTGCAGCGGGAACACCGCGCTGGCGTTGCCGACATGGCCGTAGGACACCCAGGACTGGATGGACAGGATGTTCATGCCGCCGGTGTGTGACAGGCGGGCGACAGTGTCAAAGGCGGGGCGGGGGTGTGTCCTGGTTGGTGGCCGGCCGGCGAGCACCGGCTCGTCCTTCGTGCGCGGAGGCCGGGCACATCAGCCGGTCTGGCGGTCGCGCCGAAGGAGTCTGGTCCGGCTGCGCCTTTTCACGCGCCGGACCAGGCCGAGGGTCAGCAGTCCGGCGACGTACACCGTAACCGGTGCCGGTTCCGGCACCGCGGCGACAACCGCCCCTTGGGTGGGCTGGCGACCGTGCGTAGTAGAGGTGCCGGAATAGAAGTAGTCGATGCTGGAGCAGGTGGCGTTGCCGCACCAGGCCTCAAGAGAATAATTCGCTACCAGGGCAACGGTACCGCCCGCGTCTGTCAACGCTTGCTGAAAGGAAAGATTAAGGCCGAATGTATTTGTGAGATCACCGGACGTGCTTGTGACGAAATCGGGATACTGCGCACGACTGCTCGCGGCCTGACCGGGCGACTGGGCAACGTAGGTCGCACCGCCGAGAATGCTGCCCGCAGTCGTTGTGATATCCACGGCACTGTACGTGTTGGTATCGGCATCATACGTAAAGCTGCCTGATGCAGTGCCGCCGTCTCCAAACACGATATTCTGCAAGGTCCAGGTGACGGGCGTGGAATGGGCCGGGGCCGCAAGGATGGACCCGAAGGCGCACACGACGGCCAATCCGAGGAGTCTCATCTCCTGTTTTTTCCTTCTGCCAACTTCTTCTGAGTTGTACCGTTGTGCAGTGAGCTGCCAGATCCATGTTCATTTGCAGCAGACTGGACGAAACCAACCCCTATCATCACGCTTGGTCAACGGCAACCAGTTGGCGATGTCATCTCCAACAGGGCGCGGGTCGGCCGTGCATTTGTTCGCCTCTTTCCGCGGCTTCCCACCCCTCGCCGACGCCCCGCCGCTCCTGGCTAGGGGAGCGCCGACGCTACCAGCGATCGATCCGCATTTGGGATTCGGCGGGCCACGTGGATCCCTTCTGGCCATCCAACTATTGTGGATTGCCTGGGACGGCGTTAGGTTACCGGTCACCTGAAGGCTCGCTGGGTCATCCGGCTAATGCCGGTTAAGTACATGGATAGGTTGCCCATTCCTGGGCACCGCTGGGAGTTTTCGGAATGTACTTCGCTAACATGTATTGCTATGGCCATGACAATAACGTTGTCGGGATCACCGGGATACGCGGCTGCATGGGCGTCGTCTATGTCGGCGCAGCCTCAATGTATGCCGTGCACATTCCGCACAATAGCGACGATCTAAACAAACTGGGTGGCGAGACATTTGTTGGATGGGTCAAAAATCAAGAGACAAACCTTGGGAAGCGTAGCGGGTATCTCTTTGCATTTGTAAACGGCAAGAACCGCTCGGACGCTAAAGACGAAGTCAGCGCCATAAAGAAGGGCCTGAAATCGCCACCGACGACGTTATACCGAATTTTAAAGCATCTGGGGTCAAACTCTGGCGGCTTTGGAGCGGATTCGGTGGCGATCATGGTAGATCGCGTTCATACGTCACCCTTAGCTCCAAGCGGCTGTCTCCTCTACTATAAGAGAAATGACGACGTGACTTGGATTGGTGGTGGCTCACATGAGTCTGGGCAATATAAATTAGACTCGAGGTATCAAGGAGATGCCGTTCCTAGTGACGTCCGTGGTGGATGGCGGCGTTTCAATAACGACAACTGCTCTTCAACGCCCATATGAAAGCCTGCTGAATGGCTCGGCTACTTCCAGCTAGTTAGGATGTCGGCTCGGGAGCAAATGCCTCAACGCTATGGATGATCGGAGTGGGCGCGTTGCTGTCGGCAGATGTGGGCGCTGTGTGTCCGCTCCTGGGGTGCCCTTCCGGGCGGGGCTATGCCCAAGTTGGGTCGGCTGCGGTCCTATGAACCTCGCCGCTCGGCTTGGCCTCCGGTCTAAATCGAACTTTCAGCGAATTGGGAAACGGTCGGGGCCATCAAGCAGCAGCTCCGCGCCCCATTCGAGGCAGGTGCCGCCCACGCCGCGCTCCGTCCTGCTGCCCCCCGACGGCGATGACGCGGCGCCGGATGCCATGATGAAGATGATGACGGATACGTAGCGCTCAGCCGGTTTCAATCGGCACCGACTCGTCGCGCGCCCACTCACCCATCGAGGCGTCATACAGTGTGATGTCGTCGTAGCCGAGCTGGTGCAGCAGGAACAGGTCGATGGTCGCCGAAATGCCGCCGCCGCAATAAGCGATGACGTGCTTGTCCGGCGTGACGCCCTTGGCCGCGAACTTGGCCCGCGCGTCGGCCAGCGTGGTGAAGCCCTTCCCGGCCGGATCGACCAGGGTGGCGGCCGAGACCTGGACGCTGCCGGGAATGCGCCCGGGCCGACCATAGCGGCTGGGGCCCCTGCCCTTGTAGAGGTCGTCGCCCAGAGCGTTGACGATCACGGTGCCGGGCTGGCCGATCGCACCCAGCACGGCAGCCTTGTCAACGAACAGGCCGGGCCGTGGCGCGGCGACGAAGGTGGCCGGCGGGTAGCCCTTGGGCTTGCCGCTCTCGGTCGGCCGCCCCTCGGCCTGCCACTTCTCGAAGCCGCCTTCCAGCACCGCTGCGTCGAAGCCGAGCGACCGCAGCATCCACCAGAAGCGCGTGGACATCCACATGGTGCCGCTGCTGTACAGCACCACCCGGGTGCCCGGCCCCAGGCCGTGCCGCCCGAACGCCGCCTCCAACTGCGGGATCGGCGGCATCATGAAGCGCAGCTTGGTCGACTGGTCGGAAAACTCGCCCTGGATGTCGAGGAAGTCCGCACCGGGGATGTGCGCCGCCTCGAACGCCGGCAGCCCGGGCACCGCGACATAGGGAACGTCGCTGCCCGGCGGCGGCGGCACGGTGGAGGTGGTGCAGTCATAGACGCGCAGCGACGGGTCACCGAGCAGGGCTGCGAGTTCACCGGTGCTGATCAAGGCCCTCGGGTCGCGCATGCTGTGCCTCCCTCACTTTGCCGATGAGCCTCGCATGTCTCACGCCGCAAGGCTATCGGCCGACATTTCCCCTATGTCGTGCACATCGGGGCACCTTGGGTGAACGATAACCGCAGCGCTGGAGCAGCGGCAACCACGGCGCGCAACGGTCAACACGACCAGGAGGCTGCGAGGCGCGCTGCGAGAGTCCGCTCCGGGTCCGCCCGGCTGTCCTGCGTTGACAGACTGCCGGGGCGTGACCGTCGTGCAATGCGGTCCGCATGACGAATTCGTGGGTGGCGGGCCTTCGCCCGCCACGACGTGGTGGTTCTGCCTGCGGCCAGGTCCGAAACTTCAGCGCGTATGGACCTGCGCCCACCCCCGGTATGGACCTGCGCTCACAACAACGCTGTCGGCGCGCCCCTCGACCTGCCCCGCCAACGCGGGTCCGGCCGGTCAGCCGCCGGTCATGCTCATGTGCCGCCCGACCGAGGGCTCCTGGTGCCGGCGGTCGATGATGAAGTCATGCCCCTTCGGCTTCCGCGCAATCGCCGCCCGGATCGCATCATCCAGCTCGGCGTCCGTCGCGCCGTCACGCAGCACCGAGCGCAGATCGGCGGAATCCTCCTGTCCCAGGCACATGAACAGCGTGCCGGTGCAGGTCAGCCGCACCCGGTTGCAGCTTTCGCAGAAATTGTGGGTCATCGGTGTGATGAAGCCGATGCGCCGGCCGGTCTCCGCCACGTTGAAGTACCGGGCCGGCCCGCCGGTGCGGTAGTCGGTCTCCTGCAAGGTCCAGCGCTTGCGCAGCCGGCCGCGGACGATGGACAGCGGCAGGTACTGCTCGGTGCGATCGCCGGTGATCTCACCCAGGGGCATGGTCTCGATCAGGCACAGGTCGAAGCCGTGCTCACCACACCACGCCAGCATGGCGTCGAACTCGTCCTCGTTGACGCCCTTCAGCGCCACGGCGTTGATCTTCACCGCCAGCCCGGCGGCCTTGGCGGCGAAGATGCCGTCCTGCACCACCTCGATATTGCCGCGGCGGGTGATGTCGGAGAACTTTACCGGGTCCAGCGTGTCCAGCGACACGTTCACCCGACGCACGCCCGCCGCGTACAGCCCCTCGGCGTGCTTCGCCAACTGGGTGCCGTTGGTGGTCAGCGTCAGCTCGTTCAGCCCGTTGCCGATGCGGTCGCCCAGGCGCTGGAACAGCGTCATCACGTCGCGCCGCACCAGCGGTTCGCCGCCGGTGATGCGCAGCTTGTTGGTGCCCAGGCGGATGAAAGCCGCGCAGATGCGGTCGAGCTCCTCCAGGGTCAGCACTTCCCGCTTTGGCAGGAAGTGCATGTCCTCCGCCATGCAGTACACGCAACGCAGGTCGCAGCGGTCGGTGACCGAGACGCGGAGATAGGTGATCTTGCGGCCGAATGGGTCGATCATGGTACGAACTCTGACTCCTCCTCCCGCCGGCGGCGGCGGTGGCGGCGGAACCGCCCCGGGACAAAAGAGTCACTTGCGCCAACCGGGGCGGGTCTTCAAGGGCCGCCCCTGCCCTTGCGGCGTTTCGCGCCGGCCGGGGCGCGTTCGGCGCCCGGGGGAGCCTTCCGGGCATGATGGCGGGGCAGGCGCCATGCCGGTGGGTATCAGTCCGCGGACTGGCCCATGCGCGTGTCGTCCACGAACCGCTCGGTCGAATCGTCGATCGCCCGGCCGCGACGCCCGGCGGGGCTGTGTATGTACAGCAGCTTCGGATCGAGCCGGCCGGTTTCGGCCGGCGGCGGCGCTCGCATCTGATACCGCACCGGGCGGGCGTGGTCGGCCAGTTGCAGCTCCGGATTGAACACCAATTCGAAGCGCCACAGCATGCGCACGAAATTGGTCTGGCCGTGCGCCAGCAGGCGCAGCGCCGTGCCCGCGGTATCCTTCAGGGCGCCCCACCCCAGATGCTTGCGGTTCAGCACCTGCTGGGTGCGCACCAGCTCCGTGTAGAACTCCGCCAGCGGCAGTTTCGTCGGCAGCACCGCGTGCTGGATGTCGAACAGCCGGTAATCGCGCGTGGTCAGGCGCCGCTGCTCCCGGTGCCAGATCTCGGTGCCCGGATAGGGCGTGTTGATGCTGATATTGACGATTTCCGGGATCTCCAGGCACCACGCCCGCACCGCGGCAAACCGCTCATGGTCCCAGTCCGGATCGGCGATGATGTTGATCGCCACCATGATCCCCAGCGAGCGCGCCACCTCCAGCGCCTCGAAGTTGCGGTCCAGGCTGACCCGCTTGCGATAGCGCTTCAGGCCCTCGGCATCGATCGCCTCCAGGCCGAGGAACATGTATTCCAGGCCGAGCCGCCGCCAGAAACGGAAGACCTCGGGGTTGCGCAGCAGGACGTCGGCGCGGGTCTCCAGGTAGTACTGCTTGTGGACATTGCGCCGGGCCAGGGCCTCGCCGATCGCCATGCCGTGCTCGGGGTGCACGAAGGCCACGTCGTCCACGATGAACACGCCCGGCTCGTGCAGGTGCGCCACCTCCTCGGCCACCACCTCCGGCGAGGCGGTACGGTAGCTGCGGCCGTAGAAGGTCCAGGCGCTGCAGAAGGTGCAGTCCCACGGGCAGCCGCGGGCGAACTCGATCGAGGCGCAGGGGTCCAGCGTGCCGATGAAATAGCGCCGGCGGTGGCGCAGCAGGTCGCGCGCCGGGCGCAGCGTGTCCAGGTTGTCCACGAAGCGCGGCGGGGGGCCCTCGCCGTCCGGCGTGGTCACGCCCGGCACGTCGCCCAGGCCGCCGTCCCGGGCGGCCTGCAGCAGCGCGGCGACGGATGCCTCGGCCTCCCCCTTCAGGACACAGTCGATCGCGCCGTCGGCGTGCGCCAGCAGCTCCGCGGCGATGAAGCTCACGCTATGGCCGCCGACGAACACGAAGCAGCCGGGCAGCACCGCCTTGGCGCCGCGCGAGAGGTCCAGGATCTCCGGCACGTTGGCCAGGTAGTTGCCGGAGAAGCACACCGCATCGGGCTGCCACCGGCGCAGCGTGGCGTAGAAGTCGCGATGCGTTTCCACCTGCAGGTCGAGCACGCGCACCGCATGGCCGGCCTGCCGCGCCGCCGCGGCGATCAGTTCGAGACCCAACGGCTCCAGCCGCAGGTAAACCTGGGTGTACATCAGGCCGCTTGGGTGCACCGCCAGCAATTTCATGGGCCGCCCCTATCCCGCGTGCGCAGCACCAGCTTCGATGCGGAGCGGGCTACCGCAAGCCAACAATGCGTGTGTCATCCCGGTCGTGCGGCTCGGCAGGTAATATCTCGCTCGACTCCCGGGACAGCGACAGGATATCTGGCCTTCCGGAGCTAATCCTTCGGTCCAGGGGACGTGATTATGCCCGGTCGAGACGACGCCTTGCGCGTGGCGGAGCTGCTGTGTGCCCGGATGGCACATGATTTCAGCGGCAGCACCGGTGCATTGAAAAGCCTGCTGGAACTGGCCTTCGAACAGCCGGAGCGGGCCGCCGAACCGCTGGCGGTGGCGAACGAAACGGCGTCCCAGATGGTGCAGCGGCTGCGGCTGCTGCGGGTCGCATGGGGCCCCACAGCGGAGCCCCTTGCCCTGGACCGGCTGCGCGACCTGGCGCTCGGCCTGGCGCAGAACCGCTGCACGGTGAACCTGGAGGGCCTGCCGGCCAACGCCGTGTTCCCGCCCACCACCGCGCGGATGGTGGTCAACCTGCTGCTGCTGGGGGCCGACGCCCTGCCGATCGGCGGGGAGGCGAGCCTGACCGGACGAGCCCGAGGACCTGGTGCTGGCCGTGGACGGGCGGCGTGCCACCTGGCCGGTTGGCCTGGCCGCCTGCATCGCCAGCCCCGCGGAGGCGTGGGACGTGCTGGAGGACCCGCGCAAGGTGCAGATGGCGCTGACGGTGCTGCTGGCGGACTCGATGGGGTTCCGCCTGTCGCTGCTGATGGGGGCGGTGGAGTCGGGGCCGCCGCCGCTGCGGATGGTCGCGCCGGGCGGGTGAAATAGCGACGATTCATCCGCCGCGGTTTACCTTTTCTTCGTTCTCTCCGGTGCACCATCGCCCCGTTCGCACACGCGAACGCCGAGGGGGTGCTCATGGACGATCTGCTGGCCGATTTCCTGACCGAAACCAACGAAAGCCTGGCCGAGCTCGACCTGGCGCTGGTGACGCTGGAGCGCACGCCGGACGATGCCGACACGCTGTCGCAGATCTTCCGCCTGGTGCACACCATCAAGGGCACCTGCGGCTTCCTGGGCCTGCCGCGGCTGGAGCGTGTGGCCCACGCCGCGGAAAGCGTGCTGGGCAAGGTGCGCGACCGCACGCTGGCGGTCACCCCCGACCTGGTCAGCCAGGTGCTGGTCGCGCTGGACTGCATCAAGGCGATCGTCGGCGAACTCGCCACCACGGGAAACGAGCCGGCCGGCGATGACGCGGCACTGATCTCCACGCTGGAACGGGTCGCCGCGGGCGAAACCGTGGGCGCGCCGACAGCCCAGCCGGCGTCGGAGCCGGCCCCATCTCCCTCCCAGGCACCCGCGCCCGCCGAGACTGCCGCCACGGCAGCGGCGCCGGAACCCGAACCGGCCGCCCCAGCACCAACCACGACCGAACCACCCACGGCCGAGCCAGCCACGGCGGAACCAGCCACTGCCGGACCAGCCGCAGCCGAGCGGGCCGAGGCCGAGGCAGCGCCCCAGGAGGAGCCGCCGCCACCGCCCGAACCCGCCCAGGCCAGCGCCCCCCCGCCGGCCGCGGCCGCCGCGCACGCACCGCCGGTCGGGTCGCAGACCATCCGCGTCGCCGTGGAGGTGCTGGAAGACCTGATGACCCTGGTCAGCGAGCTGGTGCTCACCCGCAACCAGTTGCTGCAGCTTGCCCGCACACAGGAAAACAGCGGCTTCTCGGTGCCGCTGCAGCGCCTGTCGCACATCACCTCCGACCTGCAGGAGGGGGTGATGAAGACCCGCATGCAGCCGATCGGCAACGCCTGGAACAAGCTGCCCCGCCTGGTCCGCGACCTCGCCCGCGAAACCGGCAAGAAGATCGAGCTCACCATGCTCGGCGCCGACACCGAGCTGGATCGCCAGGTGCTGGAGCTGATCAAGGATCCGCTGACCCACATGGTGCGCAACAGCGCCGATCACGGCCTGGAGGATCCGGGCCGCCGCCGCACCGCGGGCAAGCCGGAAACCGGCCGCATCACGCTGAACGCGTTCCACGAAGGCGGCCACATCATCATCGAGATCGCCGATGACGGCGCCGGCCTGCCGGTGGACCGGATCCGCGCCAAGGTGCTGGCCAACAAGCTGGCCACCGAGGCGGACCTGAACGGCATGTCCGACAGCCAGGTGCAGCGCTTCATCTTCCGCGCCGGCTTCTCCACCGCCGCCAAGGTCACCGCGGTGTCCGGCCGCGGCGTCGGCATGGACGTGGTGAAGACCAATATCGAGAAGATCGGCGGCACCATCGACCTGAAGAGCACGCCCGGCCAGGGCACCACCTTCTTCATCAAGATCCCGCTGACCCTGGCGATCGTTTCCGCGCTGATCGTCCAGGCCAGCGGCGAGCGCTTCGCCATACCGCAGATCAGCGTGGTGGAACTGGTGCGCGCCCGTCGCCGCAAGGGAAAGGCGCAGGACTCGGAATCGGTGATCGAGCACATCAACGACACGCCGGTGCTGCGCCTGCGCGACCGGTTGCTGCCGCTGGTCAGCCTGACCGGGCTGCTGGCACTGGACGCGCCGGACCAGGCGGATACCGACGCCACCATCGTCGTCACCCAGGTGGGCGCGAACATGCTGGGCATCATCGTCGATCGCGTGTTCGACACCGAGGAGATCGTGGTGAAGCCGGTCGCCCCGATCCTGCGCGACATCACCATGTTCAGCGGCAACACCATCCTGGGCGACGGGTCGGTGATCATGATCCTCGATCCGAACGGCATTGCCCGCGCCACCGGCGTCGGCGCCGGCAGCGAGAGCCGAACCGCGGTGGCCTCCCCGCTGGACGCGCTGCGGTCCGGCGAGCGCAACGCCATGCTGCTGTTCCGCGCCGGCGATCAGCAGACCATGGCCGTGCCGCTGGGCCTGGTCGCACGGCTGGAGGATATCGCGCGCGACAGGATCGAGATCTCCAGCGGCGCGCCGGTGACCCAGTACCGCGGCAAGCTGATGCCGCTGGTGCCGCTGTCCGGCCAGTTCGACCCCGAGCGGTCGCACCACCCGGTGCTGGTGTTCGCCGACCGCGACCGCAGCATGGGCCTGATCGTGGACGAGATCGTCGATGTGGTGGAGGACCGGCTGGATATCGAGCTGTCCGGCGCCCGCCCCGGCCTGCTGGGCACCGCGGTGATCGCCGGCCAGGCCACCGACGTGATCGATACCGGCTACTGGCTGACCCAGGCCTGGCACGACTGGTTCCGCAATGCGCCGCACAGCGGCGGGTCCACCGGCGCGCGGCGGGTACTGGTGGTGGAGGACAGCGACTTCTTCCGCCAACTGCTGGCACCGACCCTGGGCGCCGCCGGCTTTCGCGTGACCGCGGCGCCGAACGCCATGGCGGCACTCCGCCTGCGCGACGCCGGCGTGATGTTCGACGCGATCGTCTCGGACATCGAGATGCCGGAAATGGACGGCCTGGCCTTCGCCCGCACGGTGCGCGAATCCGGTCCCTGGGCGGCGCTGCCCATGATCGCGCTGTCGGCCCATGCCGAACCGCGCGACGTGGAGGCAGGGCGCGATGCCGGCTTCACCGACTACGTCGCGAAGTTCCAGCGCGATGCGCTGCTGGCCAGCCTGCAGGAATGCCTGGCCGAACCGGTGACGACCGGATGATGCGTCAGCGCCGCAAGCCGTCTCCGCCATGCGTTTCGCAGGGCCCGGCGGCGGCTAGGTCGGCCGCAGCAACGGCCCCGGCGACCCAACCCGCGACGCGCCCGCGCCACCGATCCGAATCGCCGTATTTCTGCCCCCATCCCGGAAGGCAAGCTTCTCCCTGGCTCGAGGAAACCTCCTATGACGCTCGACGTCCTGGATCGCCCCGATACGACTGCCGATGACGAGCAGGTGTTCGTGACCCTGACCCTGGCCGACCAGCTCTGCGGCGTGCCTGTGCAGGGCGTGCGCGACATTCTCAGTGAGCAGGCGATCACCCGTATTCCGCTCGCGCCGCCGGAAATCGCCGGCAGCCTGAACCTGCGCGGCCGCATCGTCACGGCGATCGACCTCCGCCGGCGCCTGCAACTGCCCCCTGCCCCGGCCGGGCAGCCGCGCATGTCGGTGGTGGCGGAACAGGGCGGCGAGCTCTACGCGCTGCTGGTGGACCAGGTGTCAGAGGTGATGACACTGCGTGCCAATGCGTTCGAACGCAATCCGCCGACGCTGCCGCCGGAGTGGGCCGCCTTCAGCACCGGCATCTTCCGGTTGGACGGCAAGCTGCTGGTGGTTCTGGATGTCGGCCGGCTGCTGGCGGTGGGCAGGACGGACTGAGGCCGCATCATGTCGCACACCTGCCTCATCGTGGATGACAGCCGGGTGGTGCGGAAGGTCGCCCGCCGCATCCTGGAAGCCCACGGCTATACGGTGGCGGAAGCCGCCGACGGCCAGCAGGCGCTGGAGGCATGCCGGCAGGGATTGCCCGACTGCGTGCTGCTCGACTGGAACATGCCGGTGATGGACGGCCTCAGCTTCCTGCGGGCCCTGCGCGCGGAGCACGGCCCGGACAACCCGCCGGTGGTCTTCTGCACAACCGAGAACGACATGGACCACATCGCCCAGGCGATGGAGAACGGCGCGCAGGAATACATCATGAAGCCGTTCGACGAGGAGATCCTGGTCGGAAAGCTGGCCCAGGTGGGTCTGGCATGAGCGCCGCCCTGCGCTCTGCCGCACCGGGCGGCCGAGCCCGGGTGATGGTGTGCGACGACTCCATGGTGATCCGCGGTGCGATCAGCCGCATGCTGCAGGCCGATCCCGCGGTGGAAGTGGTCGCCCGCGTCAGCAACGGCCAGGCGGCGCTGGACGAGTTGAAGCGCAGCCGGCCGGATGTGGTGGTGCTGGATATCGAAATGCCGGTGATGGACGGCATGACGGCCCTGCCGCTGCTGCTGCGTGCCGATCCCGGCCTGCGGGTGGTGATGGCCTCCACGCTGACCACGCGCGGCGCGGACATCGCGCTGCGGGCGCTGCGGCTGGGCGCGGCGGACTACCTGCCGAAACCCTCCTCGATCGGCACCGTCTCGGACGACAGCTTCCGGCGCGAGTTGCTGGAGAAGGTGAAAGGACTGGCGCGGCTGCGGCACCGTGCGGTTGCGCCGCCCGCCCCGGGGGGCGGTCCCCGCCTCGCCCTGCGTCCGGCGGCGGCCCTGTCGGCCCGGCTGCTCGCGGTCGGCAGTTCCACCGGCGGGCCACAGGCGCTGTTCACGCTGGTCCAGGGGCTGGGCCGCGCGGTGAGCGTGCCGGTGGTTCTGACCCAGCACATGCCCGCGACCTTCACGCCGATCCTGGCCGAACACCTGAACAGGCTGGGCGGCATGCCCTGTGCCGAGGCAAAGAACGGCGAGCCCCTGCAGGCCGGGCGGATCTATCTGGCGCCGGGCGACCGCCATCTGCTGGTCGAGGGCGCACGCGGCGCGATGCATGTGCGCCTGTCCGACTCGCCGCCGGAGAATTTCTGCCGCCCCTCGGTCGATCCGATGCTGCGCAGCGCCGCGGCGGCCTGCGACGGACGGGTGCTGGTGGCGATGCTGACCGGCATGGGCCATGACGGCCTGGCGGGCACCCGCGCGGTGGTACAGGCGGGCGGCGCCGCCGTGGCGCAGGATGAGGCCACCAGCGTGGTCTGGGGCATGCCGGGTGCGATTGCCCAGGCCGGGCTGTGCCACGCCGTCCTGCCGCTGCCCCGGCTGGCGCCCAAGCTGGTGGACCTGCTGCGGGGTGCCCGGTCATGAGCGCGACATTCCCACAGGCCGCCCATCGGACAGGATCCACCCCATGAGCCTGTCCCCCAGTTCCTTCGACAGCCTCGCCGCCCTGTTGAAGGCCCGGTCCGGCCTGGTGATCGGCCGGGACAAGACCTACCTGCTGGAAACCCGTCTCGCCGCCATTCTCAAGCGGGAAAAGCTGCGCGATCTGAACGCCCTGGCCGACCGGCTCCGCTCGCCGGCCGCCGAGGCGATCGCGCGCGAGGTGGTCGAGGCGATGACCACAAACGAGAGCTTCTTTTTCCGCGACGACAAGCCGTTCCAGCACTTCCGCAGCCGCGCCCTGCCCCGCCTGCACGCCGCCCGGCCGCCCGGCGCGCCGCTGCGGGTCTGGTCCGCCGCCGCATCCTGCGGCCAGGAAGCCTACTCGCTGGCCATGATCCTGGCGGAAACCAGGGTCCAGCTCGGCCAGCGCAAGGTGGAGATCCTGGGCACCGACATCGCCCGCGACCAGCTCGCCCGCGCGCGCGACGGCCTCTACACCCAGTTCGAGGTGCAGCGCGGCCTGCCGGTGCAGATGCTGATGAAATACTTCCGCAAGGAGGACACCGGCTGGCGCATCACCGAACCGCTGCGCTCGGTCCCCCAGTTCCGCGAGTACAACCTGCTGAGCGATCTCCGCCCGCTCGGCCGCTTCGACGTGGTGTTCTGCCGCAACGTCCTGATCTATTTCGACCAGCCGACCAAGACCCGGGTGCTGGAGGCGATCGCCGCACAGATGCCGCCCGACGGCGTGCTGTACCTGGGCGGGGCGGAAACCGTGCTGGGCATCACCGACCGTTTCGCCCCGCTGCCGGAGGAGCGTGGCGTGTATGGCCGCACCGGCGCACCCGCGGCGCGCCCGACCCTTGCCTCGATGGCTTAGCCGGCAGGCGGCCACCGCCCTTTGTGCCGCACCCACTGGCTGCTATATGCGGAGCCCGCCCGCCGCCCGGCCCGAGGGGAACAAAGATGGCCCGCCGCCGCCAGCTCTATGAAGGCAAAGCCAAGATCCTGTTCGAGGGTCCGGAACCCGGTACCCTGGTCCAGTACTTCAAGGATGACGCCACCGCATTCAACGCCCAGAAGAAGGGCGTGATCACCGGTAAGGGCGTGCTGAACAACCGGATCAGCGAGTACCTGATGCTCCGCCTGGCCGAGATCGGCATCCCGACCCATTTCGTCCGCCGCCTGAACATGCGCGAACAACTCATCCGAGAGGTGGAGATCGTTCCGCTGGAGGTGGTGGTCCGCAACGTCGCCGCCGGCAGCCTGGCACAGCGCCTGGGCATCCCGGAAGGCACCAGGCTGCCGCGCTCGATCATCGAGTATTATTACAAGAACGACTCGCTGAACGACCCGATGGTGTCCGAGGAGCACATCACCTGCTTCGGCTGGGCCAACACCGCCGACCTGGACGACATGGTGGCCCTGACGCTGCGGGTGAACGACTTCCTGACCGGCCTGTTCCTGGGCGTCGGCATCACCCTGGTGGACTTCAAGCTGGAATTCGGCCGGCTGTGGGAAAACGAGGAGATGCGCATCGTCCTGGCCGACGAGATCAGCCCGGACAACTGCCGCCTGTGGGACAGCAAGACCAACGAAAAGATGGACAAGGACCGGTTCCGCCGGGACCTGGGCAAGGTGGAGGAAGCCTACCAGGAAGTCGCCAAGCGCCTGGGCATCCTGCCCGAGGCGGGCATGCGCGACCTGAAGGGCCCGGAGACCATGCAGTGAAGGCTGTCGTGACGGTAATGCTGAAGGAGGGCGTGCTGGACCCCCAGGGCAAGGCGATCCAGCACGCGCTGCATACGTTGGGCTTCTCGAGCGTGGGTGACGTCCGCGCCGGCAAGGTGATCGAACTGGAACTCACCGAAACCGACCCGGAAAAGGCCCGCGCCGAGGCCGAGGAAATGGCCCGCAAGCTGCTGGCCAACACGGTGATCGAGAGTTTCCGGGTTTCGGTGAACGGGTAGGCGCGCCGCGGTCAGGCCAGGTCGGTGGTGGCGTAGAGCTCTGCCGGCGGGCCGGCATAACCGATGCTGATCAGGCGCAGGGACTCCCTCCCGACGACGCGTTCGGGGGTTTCCTCGCCCTGGCGGAGGATTTCCGCCCGGACCGCGGTGCTGGACAGGATCAGCACCTCCTGCACGCTGGGAATGGTGGCATAGGCCCAGGCATTTGCCCGGGTCTTCGCTTCACTCGATGGCGACAGGATTTCCACCAGCGACACCGGGTCGGCCAAGGCACGTCCGTCGGTGAATGGCCCCGCACGACACATCAAGGTCCGGGACCCGTTCGTTGCAGCGGGAGCGAAGCCGCGGGATCACACCAGGGGTGATGATGACGCGGCAGCCCGGACGGTTGGCCCGCAGGTGGGCGGTCAGCAGGAATGCCGCCATACTCTGCATCGCGCCGTGTCTGGATCGCACCGGGTCTGGATCGCGCCGGGTCTGGATCGCCCGGGTCTGGATCGCGCCGGGTCTGGATCGCGCCGTGGTTGACGTCGGGCGGCGCGATGGCGACCGGCTCGCCATCGACCAGTTCCCAGCGCAGATGTTCCATCCCGGACGGTGGTTCCCAGTCCTGGAACTCATCGACGGTGAGAAGCGGGGACGGTGAGAAGCGGGGACGGTGAGAAGCGGGGACGGTGAGAAGCGGGCAACTGCCGGCCTGGCTCATGGCCATAGCCTACCATCCCGCCCCGGCAGAAGCGACCGGCGCAAGGCGCCCCGGCCCACTGTCGGTAACGTAACACGCGTGGCGCCCGCGCCCCCGGGTGCCCCGGGCCGGCGCCACAGCGCTGGCCCGATCGCCGCGTCCGTGGCAAGAATGGAGCCCATGTCCTACCCAGCAGTCGCGCGCCCATGAAGTCCGGCATCATCGTCTTCCCTGGCATCAACCGCGAGCGCGACATGGCGATCGCCCTGGAGGGTTCCGGCGCCAGGCCGCGCATGATCTGGCACCAGGAAACCGACCTGTCCGGCCTGGACCTGGTGGTGATCCCCGGCGGCTTCAGCTACGGCGACTACCTGCGCTGCGGCGCGATGGCGGCGCACTCCCCGGTGATGGCCGCGGTACGCGCCCACGCCGAGCGCGGCGGCTACGTCCTGGGTGTGTGCAACGGCTTTCAGATCCTTACCGAGGCAGGGCTCCTCCCCGGCGCCCTTCTGCGCAACGCGACGCTGCGGTTCCTTTCCCAGGACTGCCGCCTGCGCGTGGAGCGCGCCGATACCGTCTTCACCAACAACTACCAGCGCGGCCAGACCTTCCGCGCGGTGATGGCGCACGGCGACGGCAACTATTTCGCCGACGATGCCACACTGGACCGGCTGGAAGGCGAGAACCTGGTCGCCTTCCGTTACGCCACCCCGACCGGCGAAACGATCCCCGAGTCCAACCGCAACGGCAGTGCCCGCAACATCGCCGGCATCCTCTCCCCCAACCTGCGCGTGCTCGGCCTGATGCCGCATCCCGAGAACCTGGTGGACCCGCTGATGGGCGGTGCGGACGGCAAGCCGTTGTTCGATGCGCTGGCTGCGGCCTAGCGACAGCATCGGGGCTGCCACCCGAAACCCGCCGGCTCGCCGCGTTGTCGCCGGCGGCCCCGTCCTGGCGGGCGTAGGCTCACGCGCGGTGAAGTTGGCACGCGTCACCGCTCCCCCAAGTCATGGCCGGGCTCGACCCGGTCATCGACACCGGAACGATCGGGTCGGGATGCAACGGCACACGCCCGGACGGGGGCAGATGGCCGGATCAGGCCCCGGGTCAGGCCCGGCCACGACTCGGAGGAGCGGCGGTCGTCCCGAATGATTCTAGCGCCTACCGGACCTTAGCCCGGCCATGACGGGCACATTGCGTCGGCAGCCGCCCCCCTTGGGCCCTGGCATTGCCGGGCCTTGGCATGGCCGGACCTTGGCATGGCCGGACCTTGGCATGGCCGGACCTTGGCATGGCCGGACCTTGGCATGGCCGGACCTTGGCATGGCCGGACCTTGGCATGGCCGGACCTCGGCATGGCCTGACCTCGGCATGGCCAGACCGGGATTGGATTCCCCCCTTGCGCCGAACGTGACGGTTGTGCAGGCAAGCCTCGCGCGCGACGCCACGATGCGGGTCAGCCACGCCCCTCGCGTGCCAGCGCGGCGGCCAGCCCGGCAAACGACCGTGCCAGCACCTGATAGATGTCGCGCTTGAAATCCACGGCCAGCGACGGCAGCGCCGCAAGCTCCACCCAGCGCCAGGCATCGAACTCGGGATGCGGGTCGGCGTCCAGCCGGATGTCCGCGTCCCGGCCGGTGAAGCGCAGCGCAAACCAGCGCTGGCGCTGGCCACGGTAGCGACCACCCAGCGCCACGCCGACCAGGTGCGGCGGCAGGTCGTAGGTCAGCCAGTCCGGATGCTCGCCGATGATCTCGGCGCGGTCGGTGCCGATCTCCTCGGCCAGTTCGCGCAACACGGCGGCGCGCACGTCCTCTCCCGCGTCGACACCACCCTGCGGCAGTTGCCAGCCGCCCGGCGCACCCTCGGCATTCGGCAGGTCGGCACGGCGGGCGACGAACACCAGGCCGTGCGGATTGAACAGCACGGCGCCGACGTTCGGGCGATAGGGCAGAGTTGTCATGGCGTCTTCTTCTCCGAATCGGGCGGCGGCTGCACCAGGGCGCTGACCGGTGCCAGCACCAGGCCGTGATCCGCCAACGCACTGGCCCAGGTGGCGATGCGCTGCACCGTCACCGGCAGCGGTGTCAACGCGACACCCAGTGCACTGCCCTTGCGGCGGGCAATCCGCTCCAGTTCCGCCAGCTTCCCCTCGATCCCGGTTGCCGGCCGGTCCACCACCAGATCGGCGTCGCGCTGCCACACCAGCGGCAGCGGCTTCTGGTCCGGCCGCCCGTCGATGAACAGCAGCCCGCGATCGGCGATCTGCTGCAGCACCGGCGTCATCTGCTTGGACATTGCCGCGAACCGGGCACCCTGCATCCCGTTGCCCAACGCGTCGGTCACGCCGACATAGCCCTTGATGCGCGACAGCAACCAGTTCAGCCGCTTCAGGTTCTCGGCCTTGCTCAGACCGGTCAGCAGCGCCCGTGGGCCGGGATCGTTCAGCGGATAGGACTCCGGTTCCATCGGCAGCGACAGCAGGAATTCGTGTTCCGAGAAGCGGGCGGCGTCCAGAATCTTCTCGGGCTCTACCGCATAGGGCGACACCGCGAAGGTCACGCCCCGCGGCAGGTCGTGGACGGCCGCGGTGCTTTCCGCCTGGTCCAGGCCGATGCCGGCCACCACAAGGCCGACCCGGGGCCGGCGGCTGCTGTGGTCGAAGCCGGCGGCATAGACCTGCATCGGCATGCGGCCGTCTGCGGCGATACGCGGCAACGCGCCGCCGTCCGGCCCCGGTTCCAGCAGCGACGGGTCGGGATCGGCGGTGGGTCCCGGCGTGTCGCGCCCGGGCCGTTCGGCGGGGGGAATGCCACGCTGTTCGCGGACCAGTGGCGCCGCCTTCGGCTGCTGCTCCGCGGCGACCCGCGCCGGCGAATCGGACGACGCGCGGGTATGGGACGACGCGGGGGTATGGGACGCGGCGGGATTATGGGACGAGGCCGCCGTCCTGCCGGGGGGCGCGGGCGGGCCGAGCACCTGCAGGGTGCCGGCTCCGGCGCCGAGCACCAGCAGCACGGCGACCCAGAACCACGTCAACCTGCGCCAACCCGACGTCACCCGTGAGGCTCCCTGAATGCCGGCGGCCACCGCGGCGCGGTGGCCGTGCGAGGCATCATAGCAGTCCGGCCGCGCCGATGGTTACGGTGTCGGCGGAAAAGCCCCCTTGTCGGTCAGCGATTTGCCGGCACGACCCCGGGTGGGTCGCGACGCCCTCGCGGGCACCGCGACCCATCCGTCAGTTGGCCGAGACCGCCTGTTGCGCCATGCCCTTGATCAGCACCACGGCCTGCTTCAACTGGAAGTCCGTGGAGTCGGGCTTGGACGGATCGTATTGCGGGAAGCCCTTCGGCGGCTTCGCCGGGATCTCCTTGGCGATCGGCGGCAAGTCGGTGCGCGGCGGCGCGGCCTTTTCACCGGTGCCGCCCTTGTTCTGGATGGTGTGGTTCAGGTCCCACTCATGCGCCGGCCCGAATTCCGGCTGCGCGGTGCGGCTTTCCGCCACCTTGACGTCCGGCGTGATGCCCCGCCCCTGGATGGAGCGGCCGGACGGCGTGTAGTAGCGCGCCGTGGTCAGCCGGATGGCGCCATGTCCCGCCAGCGGGATCACCGTCTGCACCGACCCCTTGCCGAAGCTGCGGGTGCCCAGCACCACCGCGCGGTGATGGTCCTGCAGCGCGCCTGTCACGATCTCGGATGCCGAGGCAGACCCGCCGTTGATCAGCACGACGATCGGCACGCCCGGGATCATGTCGCCGCCCTTGGCGTCCCAGCGCTGGCTGTCCTCGGGATGACGTGCCCGGGTGGAGACGATCTCCCCCTGGTTGATGAAGTCGGAGCCCACGGCGACCGCCTGGTCCACCAGGCCGCCCGGGTTGTTGCGCAGGTCCAGGATCAGCCCGTTCAGCTTGCCGCCAGCGTCCTTCTTCAGCTTGTCGATCGCGTTGCGGATGCCGGAGTTCGCCTGTTCGGTGAACTGGGTCAGGCGGACATAGCCGATATGGTCGGGCTCCATGCGCGACTTGACCACCTGGATATGGATGATCTCGCGGATCAGCGCCACGTCCAGCGGCTTGTCATCGCCCGCACGCTTGATGGTCAGCGTGATCTTGGAGTTGGGGGCGCCCCGCATCCGGTCCACCGACTGGTTGAGCGACAGGCCTTGCACGGTCTTGCCGTCGATCGCGGTGATGATGTCGCCCGGCTTGATGCCGGCGCGTGACGCCGGCGTGTCGTCGATCGGGCTGATCACCTTGATGAACCCGTGGTCCTGGGTGACCTCGATGCCCAGGCCGCCGAACTGGCCCTTGGTCTGCACTTGCATGGCGCTGAACTGCTTGGCGTCCATGTAGCCGCTGTGCGGATCCAGGCCGCCCAACATGCCGTTCAGCGCATTCTCCACCAGTTCCTTGTCGGTCACCGGATCGACGTAGTCGGCGCGCACACGCTCGAACACGTTGCCGAACAGGGTGAGCAGCCGATAGGTGCCGGCGTTGGCGTTGTCCTCGGCGGTCGGGGTGGCGTCGGCGAAGGCGTGGGTGATGACGTGGGAAGCCCCACCGGCGGCCGCTGCGCCGGCAAGAAAGGCGGCGCCAAGCATCAGGGCAGTGCGGAAGCGCCGGGTACGAAGCTGCATTCGGTTCATCCTCTGGGCCCGATCAATTGATACGGGCGCGTTACTTGCCGAAAATCGGCCGTTCACCTTTTCGCGCGTTGGCGATCAAAAAGTCCAGTGTGGAATGTGTAACCCCGGACATCTTTCGCCGCGCGCTGCACCCATCTGCCGATCGTGGGTGAAACGCGCCCGGTCCGCACCGGAGTCGGACCAGTCTGTCAGCGGAACGTCGTCGCCGGTATTGTTGCCACTTCGGTATCTGCTTGCGGCTTCGCTATCCGCTTGTTGCGGTGGTCCGGCCGCGGCCCTCGCCGGATCGCCACGGCGGCGATAGCCTCGCGCGCATGAGCACCAACCTGCCTTCCCTGGCCACGACGGACCAACTCGCCGAGACGCTGGACCGGCAGGGCTATGCCACGCTGCCGCTGCTGGACGCGCCCGCCTGTCGCGCGCTGGCCGCGCTCTATGAGGACGACGCGCGGTTCCGCCGGCGTGTCGTGATGCAACACCACAATTACGGTCGCGGCGAGTACAAGTATCTCGCCTATCCGCTGCCGGACACCGTGGCGGAGTTGCGCGCGGCCCTGTACCCGCCGCTGGCCCGCATTGCCAATGCCTGGCGCGGCATCCTGAAAGAAGACGGGCGGTTTCCGACCACTCTCGAGGACTTCCTGGCGGAGTGCCATGCCGCCGGCCAGACGCGCCCGACGCCGCTGCTGCTGCGCTACACGACCGACGACTTCAACTGCCTGCACCAGGATCTTTACGGTGCGCTGGTATTTCCGCTGCAACTGACGGTTCTGCTGAGCGAACCCGGCACGGACTTCACCGGCGGCGAATTCGTCCTGGTCGAGCAGCGCCCCCGCGCCCAGTCACGCACCGAGGTGGTGCCGCTGGCGCAGGGAGAAGCCGTGGTCTTTCCCGTGCATCACCGGCCGGTTGCGGGCACGCGCGGCCATCACCGGGTGACGATGCGGCACGGCGTCAGCCGGGTGCGCAGCGGCGTGCGGCAGACCCTGGGCATCATCTTCCACGACGCGGCGTGACGGCTGCATCGGCGCACCGCGGCAAGTCCCGCCGAATGACGGGAACCTGCGCGCAGGACGTGGCGCATTTGCGGCATCAAGCGTCATGGTCGGCCGACCATCAGGTGTGAGCGGCCACGCAGGAGGCGCCCCCGTCCCCCGCCGGCGTTACGCCGCGCGCTGCAGCCACTCGGCTCGGCGCGCCAAACCGGCGCGAATGTCGTCGAGGTCCGGTCCGGTCAGCACCAGCGGCGCGCACCCGGCGCCTTCCCACTGCCAGCCCAGAAAGTTGGGATGCAGCGCGATAACGGGGCGATCGCCGTTGTCGAACTCCGACCGGTCGCTGTCCGGCAGCAGGCTTTCCACCGTCAGTCCCTCGGCCAGCACGACCGCATGGCGCTCCAACTCGATATGCCAATAGACAACGCGGTCCACCTTCTGCTGCACGATGGTGCTGCCGTTCACCAGGCACTTCGCCGGCACCAGAACGCCGCGCACGAACACGGCGTGATCCGGCGAGAGATAGAGGTCGCGCTGCGGCACGCCGGGCGCGAAGGCGCCGGCCGCAATACGCACCGGCCAGACCTTCTCCGGCCTGGGATGGCGCCGGCAGTCCAGCGCGCGATGCCCGATCCAGACCACCGGCAGCGCGCCTGCCCCGTCCGCCAGCGTCACCGCATCCCCTTCGCGCAACTGCTCCACCGGCATCGCACCGCGCGTGGTGGCAAGTCGGGTACCCGATGCGAAGCACGCCAGTTGGACGGTGGTGGACGCACTTTGCGTGTTCAGGATGAAATCCGACAGGGTGTGCGCGCCGGTGATCGCCAGGTCGATCGTGCCGCCCGCGGTGGCGAGCTTCAGATCGCCGCTGGTGTAGCTGACGGGGGTTGCGGAGACGCCGAGCTGAATCAGATCGGCGGAGCCGAAATCGTTGATGACGGCGGGAACGAAGGCCGGCTGGTCCAGGATCAGCGTGCCCGGGCCGGCGAAATCGATCGTCTGGCTGTTGCTGGTCGCGCTGCGGATCTCCACCGTGCCGCCGCCGTTCAGCGCGATCATGCCGCTGCCGGCCAGGAACGCCCCGACATCGATCGTTCCGCCGGAAATCGAGCTCGACTGCGAGTCCTGCGTCGATAGCGTGCCGTCATTCGTGAAGTTCGTGGTTGCCGCGATGGTGAGCGACGCGTCACCGAAGCTCTGGCCGACTTCGATCGTGCCACTGGTGTGATTGACGAAGGTGCCGGCACTGATGATGCCTGTGACCCGACCAGGGAAATATTGGTTCATCATGCCCGGTGGATTCGTGCCCGGCATGCTGACGTCGTACGCGTCGATCACGCCGTAGTTCTCGAAATCCGCATTGGCCAGCGAAACTGTGCCGTTGTTCGGCAGGGCCGGTCCATCCGCCTGTTTCGCCAGGCCGATGACCGTTCCGTAGTTGAGGATCGTTCCTTTTCCGGTGAATGCGAAGCCGGGCGTACCGGTAATGAAGGCCAGCAGTGTCGGGGTGAAGCTGGCCCCGCTGCCCAGCGTCAGGGTCCCGCTTTCCGCGGTGACGGTGCCGAAGCCCGTCACCGCAACGTTGTCGAATCCCTGGGTTCCCACGAAGTCCAGAAGGCCGGCGTTGTAATACCGACTGTTCAGCACCAGCGTGCCCGGCCCGCTGCCGCTGGCATCCGTCATCGTGAGGCCGTCCAGAATCGTCAGTGCGCCGCCTGGCTGAAGAAGGCCCGCGCCAGGTGACGCCGTCCAGCGTCGCCACGCCCGGGTCCGTGAGATTGGCGACGGTACCGCCGTGGATGGTGCCCGCAGTCAGGATGATTCCCTGGCCCAGCGACGTGCCGTCCAGGGTGGCGCCGGAATTCGCCACCATGCCCGAAACGAGCAAGGTCCCGGTGCCGCCGATCCGGTTCAGCGAGGCGGAAGTGACGTCCGCCTGCACCCAGACGGTGCCGGCGTTCAGCAGCGTGCCGGTGTTGTCGAATCCGCCGACCCGCAGCGATCCGCCGACCTGCACGGTGCCGGCGTTCGACAGGGCACCCGCGCGAAGCCCGCCTCCGACTGCCAGCGTTCCGGCGGAGACGGCGACCGTGTTCGCGGCTGTCAGGCTGCCGGCGACGGACAACTCGCCGGACGCGTCGTCCAGGGTCACGCTGCCGACGCTTGCGGTGCCGATCAGGGAGATCAGATACGCGCCGGCCTGGTCGATCAGGACCGTGTCACCCGCGGCCGGCACCTGTGCGGGAGACCAGTTCACGCCAGCGCCCCACAGACCGGATGTGCCGGCGGTCCAGGTCAGTGTTGTCATCGTGCAAACCTCCGGCGACGTTGGAACGGGCGGCAACCACCATAAGTTGTGGTGCCAACCAGGCGCTGCGGTCAAGCAACGAATGATCTGCGGCGTAACGAATCGATCTGTCCTGCCCCGGAACGCTCTCCCGCCCCCCTCCGGGGCAGCGCCGGCCGCCGGCCCTTGACCCCGCGCCCTGCGCACGAATGATCGCGGACGATTGCCCGGACACCACCAGGGCCGGCCGCCACAACAGGGAGTTCGCCCATGACCACGCCACCCCGCATCGCCGCCGAGGACTACCTGGACGCCCTGGCGGCGCATGGCATCGAGCACCTGTTCGCCAACCCCGGCACCGACTTCGCCCCGATCATCGAGGCCTACGCCCGCGCCGGCCACACCAACCGAAAGGTGCCGCGCCCCATGGTGGTGCCGCACGAGAACGCCGCCGTCGGCATGGCGCACGGCTACACCATGGTCACCGGCAAGCCGCAGGCGGTGATGACCCACACCAATGTCGGCACCGCCAACGCGATCAACCTGCTGATCGACGCCAACCGCGACCGCATCCCGATGCTGCTGTGCTCCGGCCGCACGCCGTACACCGAGTCGGGCCCGTCCGGCGCGCGCAATGCGCATATCCACTGGGCGCAGGAGATGTACGACCAGGCCGGCATGCTGCGCGAGGTGGTGAAGTGGGAATACGAACTCACCCGCGGCGACCAGGTGCAGACGGTGGTGGAACGCGCGCTGGAGATGTCCACCGCATCGCCGCAGGGCCCGGTCTATATCAGCCTGCCGCGCGAGGTGCTGGGCGAGACCGTATCGGGTGAAACCACCCGCACGCCGCGCGCCCGCCCGCGCGCACCGGTGCCGGCGCCGGCCGATATCGAGCGCCTCGCCGACTGGATCGCTGCCGCCCGCCTGCCCCTGATCATCACCGGCACGCTCGGCCGCAATCCGCAGGAAAGCGTGGTGCTGTCGCGGCTGGCGGACCGGTATGCGCTGCCGGTGATTCCGTACAACACGCGGTATTTCGCCATCTCCGGCAATCACCCGATGTTCCAGGGCTCCACCCCCCGGCCGCTGCTGGAGGAAGCCGACCTGGTGATCGTGCTGGAAACCGACGTGCCGTGGCTGCCGAGCAAGGAAAGCCCGCCGGCCGGGGCGCGGGTGGTGCAGATCGGCGAGGACCCGCTGTATGCGCGCTATCCGATGCGCAGCTTCCCCAGCGACCTGACCATCACCGCGTCCGCGCTGCCGGTGCTGGAGGCGCTGGAACAGGCGCTGGCCGACCGCAAATGTCCCGACGCGGCGGACCGCCACACGCGGCTTTCCGAACGCTCCGCGAAGCTGCATGCCGGCTGGCGGGAGGAAGCGGAACGCGCCGGGCGCGGCAACGTCAACACGCTCGCCTGGCTGAATTACTGCCTGCGCGCGGTGGTGGACCGCGACACGCTGATGATCAGCGAATACTCGTTCCGCCAGGAATACTGCCCGCTGGAAACGCCCGGCAGCCTGTTCGCCCTCAGCGCCGCCGGCGGGCTGGGCTGGGGGTTCCCCGCCTCGCTCGGGGCCAAGCTGGCGTCGCCCGACAAGCTGGTGGCGTCGGTTCTTGGCGATGGTGCCTACATGTTCGCCAACCCTACCGCGTGCCACATGGTAGCGGAGACGCAGAAGCTGCCGGTGCTGACGGTGGTGTACAACAACACGCTGTACGGCGCGGTGCGCCGGGCGACGCTGGACATGTACGACCACGGCGCCGCGGCGGAAGGCGGCGGACGGTTGCTGGCCGACCTGCCCACGCCGGCGTTCGAGCGCATCGTCGCGGCGCATGACGGGCATGGCGAGCGGGTGGAACATCCGTCCGAACTTCCCGCGGCCCTGCAGCGCGCGGCTGGTGCGGTGCGGTCCGGCCAGCAGGCGCTGGTCAACGTGATCTGCCCTCCCTGATGCGTACGCTGCGCGCCAGCGTGGTGGTGGTCGGCGGCGGGCCGGTCGGCACCGTGCTGGCGATGGACCTGGCCTGGCGCGGCATCGACGTGATCGTCGCCGAACTGCGGGCGCGGGGCGAACCGCCGGGCGTGAAGTGCAACCACGTGTCGGCGCGCACGATGGAGATTTTCCGGCGGCTGGGCGTTGCGCGCACGGTGCGCGAGACCGGGCTGCCGGCGGATTATCCGAATGACGTGGCGTTCCGCACCACCACGACCGGGATCGAGTTCGCCCGCATCCCGATCCCCTGCCGGCGCGACCGCTACACCGCGACCGGCGGACCGGACACGTGGTGGCCGACGCCGGAACCGCCGCACCGGATCAACCAGATCTTCCTGGAACCGGTGCTGGTGGAACACGCCGCTTCCCTGCCCAACGTGCGTTTCCTGCACCGCACGAAGGTCACCGGTTTCTCGCAGTCCGCCGATGGGGTGCAGGCGGAGGCGGAGGATCTGGACAGCGGCGAACGGTTGCTGATCCACGGTGCGTATCTGGTCGGCTGCGACGGGCCGTCATCGGAGGTGCGGCGGCAGATCGGTGCGCGGCTGACCGGCGATGCGATGATCGGGCGCACGCAGTCTTCGTTCATTCGCGCGCCGGACCTGATCCGCCGGATGCAGGCACCGCCGGCCTGGTCCACGCAATCCCTGAACCCGCGGCGCAGCGCCAATATCTTTGCGGTGGACGGGCGGGAAACCTGGCTGATCCACAACTACCTGCGTGCGGATGAAACCGATTTCGCGGCGGTGGACCGGGACCGCTGCATCCGGCTGATCCTGGGGGTGGGCGAGGACTTCCGCTACGACATCATCTCGCAGGAGGACTGGATCGGCCGGCGCATGCTGGCGGACCGGTTCCGCGACCGGCGCGTGTTCATCTGCGGCGACGCGGCGCATATCTGGGTGCCGTTCGGCGGCTACGGGATGAACGCGGGCATTGCCGATGCGATGAACCTGTCGTGGATGCTGGCCGGCGTGCTGAAGGGCTGGGCCGATCCGCGCATCCTGGCGGCGCATGAAGCCGAACGCTGGCCGATCACCGAGCAGGTGTCGAAATACGCCATGAACACCGCCATGGCGCTGGCGCGCACGCGGGCCGCGGTGCCGGCGGAGATCGAGGCGCCCGGCCCGGACGGCGATGCGGTGCGAGCGGAACTCGGGCAGCGCGTGGTGGCGCTGAACACGCCGCAATATTGTTGTGGCGGGCTGAATTTCGGTTCGTTCTACGATGAATCGCCGATCATCGCGTATGATGGAGAGGCAGCGCCGGAATACACGATGTACGACTTCACGCCATCCACGGTGCCGGGTTGCCGCACGCCGCATGTCTGGCTGGCGGATGGGCGGTCGCTGTACGACGCGATGGGGCCGGACTTCTCGCTGCTGCGCTTCGACCGGTCGGTGTCGGTCGCCGCCGCTGGTGGACGCGGCGGCGGCTCGCGGCGTGCCGCTGGTGGTGGTGGATGTGGACGGGGCGCCGGAGCCGTATCGGCACAAGCTGGTGCTGTCGCGGCCCGATCAGGTGGTGGCGTGGCGCGGGGATCGCGTGCCGGACGACGCGATGGCGTTGGTGGATCGCGTGCGGGGGGCGTGAAAGCCCAGCCCCGGCCGAATCGGCCAGCAGCGGTTTCGGGCCGCCGAAAAGACTCGCCCCTACCCGGCGGCGCCCTATATAGCACTATGTGCTATGAGCTTGATGAGGATCTTCCTGGTTCCGCAAGTCGCCAAGATGATGTCGAAGGAACGGCTTTCCACTGAGTCATTATGTCGTGCGGCGCGCGAGGTGGTGGCCGGAACGCTCGGTGCCGGAGAGGCCAATCTTGGCAGCGGGTTGTACAAGAAGCGCATCGCGCGACCCGGCCGCGGCAAGAGCGGGGGCTATCGGATGATCATCGCGTTCCGACCGCCGCGTACGGACCGGGTATTGTTCGTCTACGGCTTCGCCAAGAACGCCGCCGCCACGCTGACACCGCAAGGACAGGAAGCATTGGCGAAAGCGGCTGCAGGATTTCTCAACGCGACCGATCGACAGGTAACCGCACTTCTGGTCGCCGGTGATGTGAGCGAGGTGGATTGCAATGGCCACGAACAGGCGTAAGTCGTCGAAGCAGGCTGTCGAAGATGATGTGCTCGCGACGGCGCATGGGCTGGCGGCGGCTTTGCAACGGGTCGGTGCGATCACCGCGTCCGACATGCAGGACATGGACCGCCTCTGCCTGCCCCCGCGGCCCGATTACAACGGTGCGGCGGTAAAGCGGATCAGGGCGGCGACCCGCATGAGCCAACCAGTGTTCGCCCGGCTTCTCGGCGTGGACAAGTCTGCGGTCGCGCAATGGGAACGTGGCGCAAAGCGCCCGTCCGGGCCAGCGCTACGGCTGCTGGAAGTGCTCGACCCGGACAAGCCGGAAAGCCCGGTCGTTCAGGTACGGCGTGGCATGGCGGTGGGGCAGACCGAGGCATGATCCTTCGCGCGAGGCGTGTTCCGGATTGCGTTATCCCACTGCGCTATTCCGGAGCCCGGCGCGAGGCTCCCCCAACCGCGGCACCCGCCTGAATCGCCGGCGCCACCTTCCGCCTGAACAACGTCAGGCTCTGCGCGGTGTCGTCATACGACATCGGCCCAAGCCGGAACTGCATGATCACGCCGCCCACGCCGATCGCCGCCACCTGCGCCAGCTTCTCCGCCACCGTCGCCGGCGAGCCGTAGATCAGCGAGTGCTCCACCTGCGTCCGCGCCGGCGGCGTGGCACCCGGGGCCGGCATGGGCACCATCGACACACCCTGCTCGCGGTACACCTGCTCGCGCATGGCCGAACGGTGGGCCTGCATGGCCTCGAAGGCGGGGACCGCGATGCGGGCGGCTTCCGCGTCGGTCTCCGCCACGCAGACATTGCGCCACACCCAGCACTGATCGACGTTGCGCGCCACCGCGGCATCGTCGCAGCCGGCCTCACGCAGCGTCTGCCGGTAGAGGTCCATGCGACGCCGCGTCTCCGCATTGCTCTGCACGTTCATCATGAACGGCCGCCGCTGGCGGGCGATGTCCAGCATACCGTGCTCGCTGGACGCGGCCCGGATCACATGGGGATGCGGCCGGGTGAATGGCGCCGGGCGCAACCCCGGCAGCTTCAGGTCCCAGAACCGGCCGTGATGCTCCAGCGGCCCGCCACGCCAGGCGGCGAACATGATTTCCTCGGCTTCCTCGAATCGCGCCTGCGCCTCCTCCGGATCCAGGCCATAGCCCTGGTAATCGTAGATGTTGTAGGCGGTGCCGCGCCCCAGCCCGACGATCAGCCGCCCCCTGGTCAGATTGTCGATCAGCGACAACTGCTCCGCCATCCGCACCGGATGATGCAGCGACGCCTGGGCCACCGCGAAGCCCAGCTTCACCTGCTGCGTCGCCAGGGCCAGCGCCGCGGCGAAGCTCACCGGATCGACATAGGCGCACACGCCGTCGAAATGATGCTCCGCCAGCCACAGCACGTCGAAGCCCAGCTCGTCGGTCAGCCGTGCCTCCTGCACCGTCTCGTCGATGATGCGCGCGTCGTCGTCCGGGTGGCGGCTTTCCGGGAACAGGAAGTTGCTGATCTTCACGCGCGGGCTCCTGACCATGGCGATGGCCGGGCAGCATAGGTGACCCGGCCTTGGGCGGATACCAGCGGGCGTGCTACGTCCGCGGCAGACACCGAATGCCAGGGTGACCCGACATGTCGTATGAGCCGCAGCGCTTCGACTCCTCCATTCCCGTCCGCGTGAACCTCTACTCCGACACGCAGAGCAAGCCGACGCGCGCGATGCGGGAGGTGATGCTGGACGCCGAGGTCGGCGACGAGCAGTTCGGCTCCGACCCCTCCATCTGGGCCCTGTGCGACCGCAGCGCGGCGCTGCTGGGCAAGGAGGCGGCGATGTTCCTGCCGTCCGGCACCATGTGCAACCAGGTGGCGATCGCCACGCACTGCCGGCCGGGCGACGAGATCATCGCGCATGAGGACTCCCATATCCTCACCGCCGAGGGCGGCGCGCCGGCCGCGATCACCGGGGCGATGATCTGCGGCCTGACCGGCCCGCGCGGCCAGTTCACCGTGGAGACGCTGGAAGCGGCGATCCGCCCGCGCTCCCGCTATTCGCCGCCGCAGACGCTGCTGTCGGTGGAGCAGACCGCCAACCGCGGCGGCGGCGCGTGCTGGACGGTGGAGGGGCTGCGCGCGGTCACCGATGCGGCGCACCGCCACGGCCTGGCGACCCATATGGACGGCGCGCGGCTGATGAATGCCGCCGTGGCGCTGGGCGTGCCGGCGACGGACCTGACAGCGGGCTGCGACACCGTCTGGCTGGACTTCACCAAGGGGCTGGGTGCGCCGCTGGGCGCGGTGCTGGCCGGGTCGCGGGACTTCATCGGCCAGGCCTGGCGGTGGAAGCAGCGGCTGGGCGGCTCGATGCGCCAGGGCGGCATCTGCGCGGCGGCGTGTCTCTACGCGCTGGACCACCATATCGACCGGCTGGCCGAGGACCATGCCAATGCGAAGGCGCTGGCCCGCGGCATGGCACAGATCCCCGGCATCACGGTCGAGCAACCGGAAACCAACCTGGTGTTCTTCAACACCCAGGGCACCGGAATGACCGCGTCGGACTTCGCCGCCAGGTTGCGGCCGCAAGGGGTGCTGGTTTCGGTGTCGGACACATGGCGCGGCCGCGCCTGCCTGCACCTGGATGTCACGGCGCCGCAGGTGGACGAAGCCGTGACGATCATGCAGCGGGTGGTAAACCGCTGACGGCTGCGGAGCCGGCGGGTTGCCCCCGTCCGGCTCCCACTCCGCCGAGCATTAGCGCGTCGTACCGGTGCTGGTGGCCGGCGCCTGGTGGTTGGTCGTGTTGTGGTTCGGCCCGTTGTTGTACGGCATGTTTGTGGCCTGCGCCGTGCCGCCAGCGTTCTGATCGCCGGTGGTGTAGTTGGTGTTGGCGCCGGTCTGCATGTTGTTCGGGCCGGCGGCATTCGGTCCGGTGTTGGCCTGGTTGGTGCCGGTATTGGCGCCTGGTGTCATGGACCCGGACCGCCCGGTATTCGCCTGGCCATACTGCTGAGTGTTGGCGTTCGGCCCGGCATTGCCGTTCATGGAGCCGTTCGGCGCCATGTTGCCGTTCTGCCCGGTATTCGCCTGGCCATACTGTTGGGTGTTGGCGTTCGGCCCGGTGTTGCCGTTCATGGAGCCATTCGGCCCGACATTGCCGTTCGGCCCCATGCTGCCGGTCTGGCCGGTGTTCGCCTGTCCATACTGCTGGTTCGGCGTGGCGTGGTTCAGCCCACCCTGACCGTTGCTACCCATCGCGTTCGCACCGGTGTTGGCCTGACCGTACTGCTGATTGGCATTGGAAAGGTTCAGGTTCATCGCCTGCAGCATCGGCAGGTCGATCTGTCCGGTGGTGTTAAGGTTGTGATTCTGCTGGAACTGCGTTGCCGCCTGCTCGCTGCGCGGACCCCAAATACCATCGATATTGCCGTGGTACAGGCCGTTGCGCTTGAGCTGCGACTGCACCTTGCGCACCAGCGCCGTGGTGATCGGCTGACGGATCTGGCTCTGCGCGGCGGAGTTCGCGTTGCCGGCCTCGGCCGTTTCCTGCGATGTCGCCGGGCTGTTGTACTGCGTGTCCGGCGTCGCCTGGCTGTACTGCTGGCCGCTGCCGCCGCCATTCATACCGAGATAGGAACAGCCGGGCAGAGCCGTCAGTGCGCCGAGGGCGAGCAGGGTACCGAAGGTACGAGCCTGGATCATTGCATCTCTCCTGTGCAGGATTGGAAAAGCGTGATCACTGCCGTTCAGGCACGAAACGGCAGTCAGGGTTACGCATGCACAGGAAAGAGATTTGCGGTGCGTCCGGTTGCCACGGGCAATGGCATTTGAACGGAACGGTCAGCGCACTGCCGCACCAATGGCGTGAAACAAGCGAGCCGGCAGGTCGCCGCCGGTGACGCCGCGCGTCGGCCGGTTGTCGTCGTTGCCCATCCACACGCCGATGATCTCGCCGTCGATGCAGCCGATGAACCAGGCGTCCCGGAAGTCCTGCGTGGTGCCGGTCTTGCCGGCCACCACGTGGCCCGGCACGGCGGCCGCCCGCCCCGTCCCGTCTGTGACAACGGCTTGCAGCATGCGCGCCATCATGGCGGCGTGCGCGGGCGAGATCACCGGCTCCGGCGCCGGGTGCGGCAGGGTCCGGATCGCCCAGGGCGTGACCCGCTTGCCGCCGTTGAAGAAGGGCGCATAGGCGGCCGACAGCTCCAGCAGCCCGACTTCGCCGGTACCCAGCGCCAGGGACGCGTCATCCGGCAGCTTGTCGGCAATTCCCAGCTTCGCCGCCGTATCCGCCACCACGCGCGGCCCGCCATCCGCCAGCAACAGGCGCACCGCGGCGGTGTTCAGCGAGTGGGCCAACGCCTGCTCCAGGGTGACCACGCCGCGGTAGTGCGGCTCGAAGTCATGCGGTGTCCAGCGGCCGACGCGGATCGGCGCATCCAGCACCTTGCTGTCCGGCCGCTTGCCCTTCTGCAGCGCGGCCAGCCAGGTGAAGACCTTGAACGCCGACCCCGGCTGGCGCCGCGCCAGTACCGCGCGATTGTAGGACCCGGCGGTGTAGTCGCGCCCGCCCACCATCGCGCGCACCGCGCCGGTGGCCGCATCCAGCACCACCACGGCACCCTGGCCCACCTTCGCCTGCTTTCCCGGTCCGTCCAGCAGCGCCTTCAACCCCGTTTCCGCCACACGCTGCAACCGCGGGTCCAGGGTGGTGCGCAGGCTGGCATCCGTGTCGGGGGGCAGCGCGGCTTCCGCCTGCTCCGCCGCCCAGTCGGCAAACCAGCCGGAAGCGACATGCGGCGGCGGAAACGAAATGCGCGCCGCGGCCTGTTGCGCCCGCGCCGGCGAAATCTTGCCTGTCTCCACCATGGCCGCCAACACCTGCCTGGCGCGGGCGGCGGCGGCCTGGGGATCGACGCGGGGGTTGAAGCGGGACGGTGCGCGCGGCAGCCCCGCCAGAACGGCGGCCTGCCAGAGCTTCAGATGCCGAGCGGAGATGCCGAAATAGACCCGGGAGGCTGCGTCGATACCCCAGGTGCCAGCGCCGAGATAGACCCGGTTCAGGTAGATCTCCAGGATCTGACGCTTGGTGAAGGTGTGCTCCAGCCACAGCGTCAGCAGCAGTTCCTGCACCTTGCGCCGTACCGTGCGGGCGTTGCTCAGGAACAGCGTCTTTGCAACCTGCTGTGTCAGGGTGGAGCCGCCCTGCACCACGCGGCCATGCACCAGGTTGGTCCAGGCGGCGCGCGCCAGGCCGATCGGGTCGATGCCGGGAAATGTCCAGAAGCGGCGGTCCTCCACCGCGACCACCGCCTGCGGGACGTAGGGCGGCAGATCCGACAGGTGCATCGGCTGGCCGACCACGTCGCCGTAGGCGGCGAAGATCCGGCCGGTGCGGTCCATCAGCGTCAGGCTGGGGCGACGCACCGCTTCCAGAGCCGATTTGGGGCGCGGCAGGTCGCGCGCGAACCACAGCACCACCAGTGCCAGGGCCAGGGCGCCCCACACGAGCGTGATGAACCCCCAGCGAAGCAGGCGGAACCGGGGGCGGCGCCCCGTCCGGCCCGGATCGCCGGGCGGCGGTGCGGCGGCCTTGCGTGGTTCCAGGGGCTTCGCCGGCCGGGCCGGCCTTGTGGCCTTGGGCGATCGCGCCGGCTTGGCGGATTTCGTGGCCTCGGCCGGTTTCGCGGACCCAGGGGACTTCGACGGAGGCTGCACCGCGGACTTCGCCCGGGACTTCGGCATGGGTTTCGGCGTCTTTGGCGGCGGCACGGCGGGCGGCTGCGTGGCCGCCTCGCGCCGCTTGGATTGTGCGGTGCGGTTACGCGAAGCGGACCGGGGGACGGAATCAGGACGGGAGGCGCGGGGCATCGGGACTCAAGGGACTCGCCACAGGTCTGGCCGGAGGCACCCGACTGTGGCCCGACCAGAGGGGCCGAGGGAAGCGCTACGTGTCG
This sequence comes from uncultured Alphaproteobacteria bacterium, assembly GCA_963721065.1. Taxonomy (GTDB): domain Bacteria; phylum Pseudomonadota; class Alphaproteobacteria; order Acetobacterales; family Acetobacteraceae; genus CAWBLP01. The sequence continues at coordinate 87,960 of CAVRHO010000001.1, read as the reverse complement.
CGACCCCGTGTCCGCGCGGCGCGAGCGGGTACCGGAACCCCGGCTTGTCCGGTCCCGTTCTCGGAACGTCGTCAGCGAAGCCAATCGGCACGATTTAGAAATGACATGCGGAGACAGCAAGATGGACAAACTCGTCATTGGACTGCTCGGCGCGGTCGCCGGGCTGGCAACCGCGGGTTCAGCCCAGGCCATGACCTCCCCCGCCGCCAATCCCGCCGAAGGTGTGACCACCGCCGCCAGCTATGCAGAGTTGCTGGACCCGATCCCGAATGCGGTGGAAACCCTGAAGGCCGACGACGCCGCGCGCGCCGCGCAGCCGACGATGGAAGGCGTGCAGCAGGCCGACTACGACGGCTACAACCGTGGCTACCGCGGCGGCTATGGGCGGGAGTACGGGTATCAGCACCACCATCACCACAATCATTATCGTTACGGCGAGCGCTACGGGTCCTATCATCGCCCCGGCCCGTCCTATCATCATCACCACCATCACCATCACCGCTACGACAATCGCTATCGCGGCCGGAACGAGTTCATCGGCATCCCCGGCGTGGGCGGTTTCGTGGTCGGTCGGTAGCCTGGACGCAACCTGCGGCTTGACGCGAACCGACGGCGGCGTGCAACCCTCCCGGTAGCGGACCCGGTGACGGCTTGGCCGCCGGGTTCCGCTGGTTGAGGCGCGTATTGTTGCACAGGGATGCGGGGCGGGCGCGTGCCGATACGGCGCGCGTCCCCGCTCTGTTTGCGGCATCCGGGTGGTGAACGGGACCGCCGCCGCGCTTGCCCGCACCGCCTGTCAGGCCGCGCCGACACCGCGACGATACCAACCCGGCTCTGACCCACAATCGCACGGCCAACGCCCTGGCCGACACAGACCGTCCACGTTCTTCCGTCGCTGGCAGGGGCAAAGACGGGGATTGTCGGTCTCCGCCCACCCTGACCGTTGAGGGCCGGCCCGGGCGTCGAGTTCCATGCGGGTCGGATGAGGAGTTCCGCTCGTCGTTTCCCCTCCGGCCTGGCGTCCCCCTCAATCTGACCTGCCCTCTCAGCCTGACCTGCCCTCTCAGCCTGATCTCCCCCTCAGCCTGGCCTCCGCCTCAGCCCGGCCGCGCCCCGCTCACAAACCGTCCATGTTCCACGGAAATACTGGCAAGTACTTTCCCCTACCTGATAGCGTCCCTACTGGACAGGTAAGGAAAGGATAGAATTGTCTGATAGCAAATTCTATCGGGTCCAATAGGCGAGGAAAATAACGTCATGGCTGAACCAGCAAGTCTCGGTCGTAACCCACCCTCCAATCCATCGCCGTCCGCGGCGCAGGTCAGCGCGTCAGGCCGTATCGCGGCCCGTATCGACCGCCTGCCACTGACCTGGACGCAGTGGCGCCTGGCGCTGATCACCCAGATTTTCTGGGGCGTGATCATCGCCGCGGACGGCATTCCCGCGAAACTCTATCCATTCGTCTGGGGGCCGCAGCACGATTTCGGCACGGGCAAACTGTCGGTGCTGCTGGCGGTGCAGTTCGGCGTCGGCATCCTGGTGGGCGAGTATCTGCTGGGGATCGCCGCCGACCGCTGGGGCCGGCGCACCGCGTTGCTGCTGTCCTCGCTGGCCGTCGCGCTGCCACTGTGGCCGACCGCGCTGACCAACAATTTCGGCTTGCTGCTGCTGTTCTTCGGCCTGTCTTCCATCGGCATGGGCGGCGTGCTGTCCACCAACGTGGTGTACATGGGCGAGGTGGTGCCGCCGCGCGAACGCGGCCGGGTGATGCTGGCGTCCCAGGTGCTGGCCGTGCTGGTGTTCGGCCTGCTGGGCAACGTGCCGGGCATCCTGTGGGTGCCGCTGCACTACGACTGGTTCATCTACCTGTTCTCCGTGGTGCCGCTGCTGGTGCTGGTGCCGCTGGCCATGTGGGCCATGCCGGAATCGCCCCGCTGGCTGGAAGCGCACGGCCATCATGACCAGGCCGAGCAGGTGATGGCGATGCTGGAGGCGGACTGCCTGCGCCGCAGCGGCCTGGACGCCCTGCCCGAACCCGAATACGCGCGCTATGCCGTGCCGGTGAGCGAGCACGTGCCGATGCGCGAGCTGTTCCGTGGCGAATACGGCCAGCGCACCATCCTGCTGCTGGTCGCCTGGATCATTGGCTATGCCGGCCTGGTCTACGGGTTCACCGGTTACCTGCCGGCGCTGTTCAGCAGTTTCGGCCTGTCGGCCAGCCAGACCTTTGGCGGGCTGCTGGTGGCCAGCACGGGCGGCGGTTGCATCGGCCTTGGCATCAGCGCGCTGATCGGCGAGCGGGTGGAGCGGCGCACCTCCATCGTCTATTCGGCGGTCCTGTTCTGCGCCGCGATGTTCGTGATGTTCACCGAGCACTCGCTGGTTGCCGCCTACGTGCTGTCGGCCGTTGCCTGGGGCTCGATGACCGTGTGGCTGTTCAACATGTACAACTACACCGCCGCCGCCTATCCGACTCGGCTGCGCGCCACAGGCACCGGACTGACGGACGGGCTGGGGCATCTCGGGTCGATCTTCGGTCCGCTGATTGCCGGTGCGCTGTTCGCGGCGACCGCCGGCGCCGGCCATGTCGGGTGGTATCTGTATGTCACCATCCCGGGCGCCCTGGTGCCCGCAGCGCTGATCGGGTGGCGCGGCATCAACCAGCGCAAGGCGATCCTGGAGCAGATCTCGGGCTGAGCACGTCGCGTGCCCGCGCCGGGCGGATCGTTCCGGTGCGGGCACGGCATTGAGGCCGTCGTCCAGTCCACCAGGTTGTCATGGACAAGGAGGATTGGATTACAGTCGCTCGGCGAACGGCCGCGCTGCACGTTCAGTCAAGATCAGCACTGCATTCCTGCCATTCGATCCGACCCAACCCGCGGTTGCCCCAACAACATCGCGAATGGGCCACCCCGCGCCCACCCGTGATGGGGCGGGCGTGGCGCGAAAGTCGCCCATATGCCGATTGGTTTCCTGCGACACTTTTGGCAACGGACAGACCTGCGACGGCCATGCCTGAAGAGCGGGTTCACCAATTCGTGTAGCGCTTCCGGACCGGTATATGGCACGTATATTTTGATAGATAGTAATATGTGCAACGGGGCAAGATGACGTCACCGCGCTGCGGAAACCAGCCGGCCGCATAAGCGTCACATGTGTTCTTCGATTTCCGGGGAACGCTGCTCGGCCTCGTCTCCGGAGTGCGATCCCGAGGCAAGGCAGCACCATTCCCGGACAATGGCCTCCGTCGGACGTGGGAACGGCTCGCCCGGTCCCGCCCCGGCCGGAGAGCGGGGATGGGTCACCTATGCAGTTCGCATTCGCAGGACACGAACTCGATCTGGACCGGCGGGAGCTGCGGCGCGCCGGCACCACCCTGCACGTCGAACCCCAGGTTTACGACCTGCTGGTTCACCTGCTGACCCATCGCGACCGCGTGGTCAGCAAGGACGAGCTGTTCGACACGATCTGGAACGGACGCATTGTCTCGGAAGCCGCCCTCAGCAGCCGGATCAACGCGGCCCGAAAGGCCGTGGGCGACGATGGCGACCGCCAGACGCTGATCAAGACCATCCACCGCCGCGGATTCCGCTTCATCGGCACGGTCGAAGAGCAGGGTGCGGAAACCGCTGCGCCCCCTGACAGCACGCCCCAGCCGTCTTTCGCCCCGGATACGCCGGTCGAGAAGCCGAGGCTTAGCACCCTCCGGCCATCCGTCGCGGTGCTGCCGTTCGCCAATCTGAGCCGGGAACCGGACACGGATTACTTCAGCTACGGGCTGACCGAGGACGTGATCCGCCTGCTGGCGCGCAACCGCTGGCTGGACGTGCTGAGCCGCCACTCGGCGGCGGCGTTCCGCAGCCGCGACACCGATCCGCGCGAGATCGGCGCGGCGCTGGGTGTCCGGTATCTGGTCGATGGCAGCGTGGCGAAGCGCGGCGACCTGGTGCGGATCACCGCGGACCTGATCTCCGCCCAGTCCGGGACGCATCTCTGGTCGGGATCGTACGATTTCGATCTTGCCGACATCCTCGACATCCAGCGCACCATGGCGCAACAGGTTGCCGCGGTGATCGAGCCGGAACTGGCGCGCCTGGAGCGGGAGGCCGCCGTGCGGTGCCCCCCGGTGAACCTGGGCGCCTGGGACTGCTACCAGCGGGGGCTGTGGCATCTGTGGGGCTTCAGCAAACCCGGCCTGGCCGAAGGCGAGGCAATGTTCCGCCGCGCGATCGAACTGGACCCCGGCTTTGCGCGGGCACATGGAGCACTGGCCTATGTGATGCTGCAGAGCCTTGTCCTGCGAAGTCGCGAAGAGCGGGCCACGTTGCTCGAGACCGCCCTGGCACATGGCCGGTCCGCGGTGGCGCTGGATGACCAGGATTGCATGAACCTGTGCGTCGTCGGCCGGGTCTTGTGCTTCAAGCATGAGTACGAAGAAGCGATCGCTTACCTGGAGGAGGCGATCGCCGTAAATCCCAGTTTCGCACAGGCTTATTTCGCGCTGGGCTTCACGCTGATTGCCTGCGGCCAGCCGGACAAGGCGATCGCCTATCTGGAACGCGCAACCGAGCTGAGCCCGCGCGATCCGCACCTGGCGTCATTCCATGCCACGCGCGCCCTGGCGCATCTTTCGCTGCACGAGTTCGGCAAGGCGGTGGACTTTGCCCGTAAGGCGATGCGTGTTCCCAACACCAATCAGTGGCCCTTCGCGACGCTGGCATCCGTGCTGGGCCTGATGGCGCGAACCGAGGAGGCCGGGCTTGCGGCGGCGAAGCTGCTGGACGGGTATCCGGACTATTCGATTGCGACTGCCGAGTCCGACTTCTTTTTCTGTGGTGATCAACGACTGGTCGCGCGTTACCTCGACGGACTTCGGCGGGCGGGGGTGCCCGAAGTGTCGGCGCTGGGTGCGACCCATCCGGCAAGCGCGCGTCGGGCAACCGGGTAGTTGCGACGATACTGCTTGAGCCCGCCCGCGACGCGGAGCTGCGTGACGTGCAGCCCGGTGCGGTGCCAACATCGTCATGGCCGGCGCCGGCCGGCCATGCACGATTGCTGTTCGGTGCGTGGGGAAAGTCACGGGTGACGGACCTTCGCCCGCCACGACCAGGTGCACTTCGCTTGCAGGCTCGATCCGCTTAGCGTCGGATCGATCGTGGGAGATCCGGCGGCGGTTCCGACCGGCGAACGCGCACCACGCCCGAGCGGCGCCCCGCAGTTTCGCCTGCGCCGCGGTCATTGGATCCAAGATGGAACGTGACGGAAGAAAACTGTTGCACCGCGGCTGATTATGAGTAAATGGTACCAACGTCGTTCGTGTCGCACATCGCGATGCATCAGGCTACGGGCGCGCGTATTAATCTCAACGTGCTTGGGCTGATCAAGAGCGTTGTAAAGGGAGTCTTGACTAATGACTGCTGGCCAGCCCGGCAAGCTCCGGCGCCGCACCGTTCTTGCGTTCGCTGTAGCGACGGCGGGGCTCGTCACGACGCACATGCAGGTTTCTGCCGAGTCGGCGGCGGCGGCTCTTCATCGCCTGTTGGGCCGAAACGCTGGTGTGCGGGCGTTGGGCCGGCTTTTCCGCGCACGCCAGTCCAACGCGGCCGCAGATCTGTTGGCCCGCCTGGACGGTCTCGATGGCAGCGCCGTCCGCTCGCGCATCGCCGAACTGCGGATGGAGGATTTCGCCGCCGGCCGCGTCGAAGTGGTCAACGGCTGGGTCCTGGCCCGCATAGAGGCCGAGGTCTGCGCGCTCATTTCCGCGGTCTGATCCCCAGTGTTCGCCGATTTCCGCAAGCTCGACGACGGCCTCGAGCTTGACGTCGATGTTTGCGTCATCGGCGCCGGCGCGGCCGGGATCACGATCGCGACCACACTGGCCGGAACGCCGCTGACCGTATGCCTTCTCGAAAGTGGCGGCTTCGATTACGACGCTGACACGCAAGAGCTGTACGACGGTCAAACCACGGGGCAACCCTGGTACGACGCCGGCACCCGCGAGGCCGGCGACGAGCAGCCTCTCCCCGAGCTGATGTTTTCGCGCGTGCGGTTTTTCGGCGGCTCCACCAATCATTGGGGGCACGGCTGCGTGCCGCTCCAGAACGCCGCATTCGCTGTTCGCCCGTGGATCCCGTTCAGCGGCTGGCCGGTCGCGCAGGCCGATATCGAACCCTACTACACACGCGCGCTCGAGCTGTGCGGCGCGCCGGTCGCCGCGTTTCGCAGGCCACCGTCTGATCCCCTGCCGGTGGACCCTGCGAAACTCCGCTATCACACCGGTGCGCTCGGCAGCGCCAACTTCGGAACGGCCTATCGTGCAGAACTGCGGCACGCGCGGAATGTGAAGGTTCTGCTACACGCCAATCTGCTGGAGCTTCGCGCGAACCCGGATGCAACCGCGGTCGAAACGGCAACGTTCGGCACGCTCGAAGGCAAGCGCGGTACGGTCCGCGCACGCGTGTTCGTCCTTTGCTGCGGCGGTATCGAGAATGCGCGGCTGCTGCTGCTCTCGAACAGCGTCATGAAGCCAGGGCTCGGCAACGCCCGTGATCTGGTCGGACGTTTCTTCATGGATCATCCGCGTGGGGAATGTGGCCGCATCTATCACGGCGACCAGGGGCGCCTGACGCACCAGGCGTTATGGTTCGCGCCGCAGATCGAGCAGCGGGAAAAGACGCTGGAGGCATTCGCGCGCTTCAGGGTCCGCGAGCCGGGCCCGGTTCCCGAGGGAATCGCCGCCGTGCGTGAACTCGAAGCGGCCTTTGCCGCGAGGACAATCCCGTCCAATTTCGCTCATCTGATTGAGCAGATCGTGCTGAACGCCGGCGACGTCATTGCGGGAATCTACCGGCGCGAGACCGGCCGGGACCCCAATCCGCATAACTACCTCGAATTCGAGGGGCAGTTCGAGCAGGCCCCGAACCCCGAAAGCCGCGTCACGCTCGGGGACGAGGTGGACAGACTTGGACAGCGCCGGACCTTGCTCAACTGGCAGTTCACGGAACTCGACCACCATACATTCCGCACCTTCTCGATAACGCTCGCAGCCGAAATTGCGCGACTGGGCCTCGGCCGGGTGAGGCTGCCGTCGTGGCTTGATCCGAATTCCACGGAACCGGCACAACTTGGCGGTTGCGCCCATCACATGGGGACAACGCGAATGTCGGACGACCCCTCTTCCGGTGTTGTCGACCGCAACTGCCGTGTCCACGGAATTGCCAATCTCTACATCGGCGGCAGCTCATCTTTTCCGACGAGCGGTTGTGGCTTTCCGACGTTTACGATTGTCGCGCTCGCCCTTCGCCTGGCTCGACACCTTCACCAGGACCTGACGCGCGCAGGCTGACGTTCGCGTCCGCCTTTCAGTCCCGGCCCCGCCGGATACCCCGCCGCCCGGGCGACGGCGCGGCACCTGTGCCGGTGCCAGGCGCCGGCCCGCCCTGATCAGCACAGAAAGAATGCGATGCACGAGCCCGCGCCAGAGCGCCCCCTGTGGCGACTCCGCCATCGCCAACCCCGAACCGCCCGTTACCGGAAGCGCCGAGTCAGCCTTCTTTCACCAACCGACCCAGGGAACATCAAGACAACACAGGACGAGAGCTTGCAGCGCACCCGGTCCGGCCGCCTGTGGCCCGGCCTACTGGCAGGCCAGGCACTCCTCGTAATCCGTCGGGTTGGCCCCGGGCGCAGCCCCACCGGCCACCAGCGGCAAAGACCCCTGCCCATCGTTCGCCGGCACCACCAGCGTCGCGATCATCCCCGGGGCGATCGCCTTTTCGCTGACCGCATCCGCCCGCTGGATCGACATGCTGCGGCAGTCGTACAGCGACTTCACGCCCTTCTTCCACGCCATCATGTGGATCTGGTGCAAATCCCGCTTGTGCACGTTCGCCGGCAGGAACACGTTCACCGACTGGCTCTGGCAGATGAACGGCGAACGATCGGCGGCATGCTCGACGATCCACCGCTGATCCAGCTCGAACGCGGTCTTGTAAACCGCCTTTTCCTGCTCGGTCAGGAAGTCCAGGTGCTGCACGCTGCCGCTCTTCAGCGTGATCGAAGACCACACCTCCTCATTGTCCATTCCCCGCTCGGCCAGCAGCTTCTGCAGGTGCCGGTTGCGCACGGTGAAGCTGCCGGACAGCGTCTTCTGCAGGAACACGTTCGCCGCGATCGGCTCGATCCCCGGCGAGGAGTTGCCCGCGATGATGGAGATCGACGCCGTCGGCGCGATCGACAGCTTGTGGCTGAACCGCTCCATGATGCCGTATTCCGCGGCATCCGGGCACGCCCCGCGCTCCTCGGCCAGCAGGTGCGACGCCGCGTCGGCCTGTTCACGGATGTGCTTGAACATCCGCTTGTTCCAGACCTTGGCGATCACGCTCTCCCACGGGACGCTTTGCGACTGCAGGAAGCTGTGGAAGCCCATCACGCCCAGGCCGACCGACCGTTCCCGCATGGCGGAATAGCGCGCCTTCTCCATGCCCGGCGGCGCGCGGTCGATGAAGTCCTGCAACACGTTGTCCAGGAAGCGCATAACGTCCTCGATGAAGGTCGGATGCTTCTCCCATTCGAACCAGTTCTCCAGGTTCAGCGACGCCAGGCAGCACACCGCGGTGCGATCCTTGCCGTGCTGGTCGCGGCCCGTCGGCAGGGTGATCTCGCTGCACAGGTTGCTGGTCTTCACCTCCAGCCCGGCCAGCTTGTGGTGCTCCGGGCGGGCGTTGTTCACGTGGTCGGAGAAGATCAGGTACGGCTCGCCGGTCTCGATCCGCGCGGTCAGGATGCGGATCCACAGCGCCCGGGCGGAAATGGACCGCACCACCGACCCGTCCTTGGGTGACAGCAGCGGCCACAGCTCATCGTCCTCCACCGCGCGCATGAAGGCGTCGGGCACCAGGATGCCGTGATGCAGGTTCAGCGCCTTGCGGTTGGGGTCGCCGCCGGTGGGGCGGCGGATTTCCACGAACTCCTCGACCTCGGGGTGCCACACCGGCAGGTACACCGCGGCCGATCCGCGCCGCAGCGAGCCCTGCGAGATCGCCAGCGTCAGGCTGTCCATCACCCGGATGAAGGGAATCACACCGGAGGTCTTGCCCACCGCGCCGACCCGCTCGCCAATCGAGCGCAGGTTGCCCCAGTAGCTGCCGATGCCGCCGCCCTTGGATGCCAGCCAGACGTTTTCGTTCCACAGCCCGACGATACCGTCCAGACTGTCCTCGGCCTCGTTCAGGAAGCAGGAAATCGGCAGGCCGCGCTGGGTGCCGCCGTTGGACAGCACCGGGGTGGCCGGCATGAACCACAACTTGCTGATGTAGTCGTACAGCCGCTGGGTATGGGCGGCGTCGTCGCCGTAATAGGACGCGACCCGGGCGAACAGGTCCTGAAAGTCCTCGCCGGGCATCAGGTAGCGGTCGGACAGGGTGGCGCGGCCGAAGGCGGTCAGCAGCGCGTCACGGGAGCGATCGATGCGAACCTGGTGCCGGCCTGGCAATTGAACGGCGTCGAGCATGGCTGCCTCCCCTGGCGTCACTGGCGGTGTCTGCGCCCCCCTCATTCCGTCTCCGACGATTCGGGGTCAACTACATATAGACCGATCTGAGCCGCAGACCCACAAAATGCATGCGGGAAAGCGGTGAACTGTTGCAACCTTGCCACGACGTGTCCCGCGGATACGGGCCTGCGGACCGGCACCGCAGCTTAGCGCCGCCGGGCTGACAGGACCAGAACAGGAACGCTGCGGGACGACGTTCCCTGTCCGTTTTAGCCTTCGCGAATCCACCACCGGTCGCACCCCACCCGGCAGCAGCTCGCCCCTGCTTTTCCGGCACCGGATCCGGCACCTGGCGCCGGGAGTTCCGTCCACCGGCCGGCTTCGGACAGGCGTCAGCCCACCGCGTCGTGATCCGTCGCCAACAAGCCGCCACGGTGGCGTCCCGTCCGGGACACGAATCCTTCCCAGCTCGGGTGGTGCCGGCAACCGGAGGTACTGCCACCAACAGCAAAGGAACCCGATCGAATGAGATCCTGGCTGCTTCTTCTACCGCTGGTCGCGCTTGGCCTGGCGGGGTGTATCGACGTGCATGAGCACCCGCCGCCGCGCCACGAGACCACCGTGGTGACCCCGCCGTCGGATGCGCCGCCAGCGGCCTATGCGCCACCCGGATCGACGGTGGTGACCCGTCCGTAACGGCTTCCAGCAATCAACTCGGCAAACGGCGCGAAACGCCGGGGACACGTGTCCCCGGCGTTTCTTCCTGCGGGCCGCGACGCAAACATGACAGATTTTCAATGTGAGGCCCCTTCAGCTGACATCGGGCTGGGCTTATGCAAGCCGTGCCATGGAAGCCCTCGACGTTGCCGTTGCCGCCAAACCCGTTTCAGGATTCGACCGCGAAGACCTGACCGGCCTGCTGGGGATTCTGGCGCTGGGCGGGGCCGTGTCGTGGCTGTGCGGGTCGCATCCCACGGCCCTGCCGTTCTGGGCGCCGTGGGAGTTCTCCTGGGTGGAGTTCCTGGCCGCCGCCCTGGGCACCTGGTGGTACATGCGCGGCGTGTCCCGCACCACGGCAGCGGATCGGCCCTCGGCGTGGCGCCAGGCCGCCTACCTGACCGGCATCGCCGCGATCTACGCCGTGGTGCAGACGCATTTCGACTACATGGCACAGCACGAGTTCTTCCTGAACCGCGTGCAGCACATCTTCATGCATCACCTGGGCCCGTACCTGGTCGCCCTGTCCTGGCCCGGCGGGATGCTGAAGCGTGGCATGCCGGCGCCGTTCCGCCGCATCACCGAATCGCGTGTCCTGGCGGAGATCTTCGGCGTCATCCAGCAGCCGTTCATCGCGGCGGTGCTGTTCGTCGGCCTGATCTACCTGTTCCTGATCCCACCGGTGCATTTCCGGGCGATGATCGACCCGAAGCTGTACGCGCTGATGAACTGGCTGATGATCGGCGACGGCATCCTGTTCTGGACGCTGGTGCTGGATCCGCGCCCGAAGGCCGAGGCCGGCATCAGCTACGGCATGCGCATGGTGCTGCCCTTCGCGGTCATGTTCCCGCAGATCGGCCTGGGCGCCTACATCGCCTTCACACCGCACGACATCTATCCCTACTACGACCTCTGCGGACGGCTGTTCCCCTCGATCAGCGCGGTGTATGACCAGCACATCGGCGGCATCGTTGCATGGATTCCCGCCGGCATGATGAGCGCCGTCGGCTTCATGACGGTGCTGAACGCGCTGCGCGTGTATGAGGACGGGCTGCCTGTCGAGGAGTTGAACGATGAAGACGACGAAGGGGGTATCATCATCCGGGCCTCGGCCTGGACGGGTCGCTAGCGTTGCGCTGGCGCTCGCGCTGCTGGCGGCGCCGGGCGCGCAGGCCGCCAGCCAGGACCTGACTATCTCCCAGCCGTGGATTCGCTTCCTGACCCCCGCCATCCCGGCCGCCGGCTATTTCACCTTGAAGAATGCCGGCGCACAGGCGGTGGAACTCACCGGTGCCGAGTCACCCGCATGCGGCACGCTGATGCTGCATGAAAGCGTGGTTGAGAGCGGCACCGCGCACATGCGGATGGTGAAGAGCATCGTCGTTCCGGCGCACGGCTCGGTCAGCTTCCGCCCGGGCGGGTATCACCTGATGTGCATGAAGCCGTCGGCGAAGATGGCGCCCGGCGGGCACATCCCGGTGTCCCTGCGATTCCAGGACGGCACGACACTGTTGGCCACGTTTCCGGTTTACGGGGCCAAGGGAAAATAGAGGCGCGCCGGACGGTACCGGAACAGCGGCCTTTCCCCTTGCGGGACGGCGCCGGGGGAATGTGCCGCACTCCCGATTCAGCGTTGCGTATGCCCCCACCCTTCCGCGCTAGGAGAGGAAGGGCGGTGCGTCCGCGCCACACGCGAGGCCCTCACACCATCTGAACAATCCGCTGCCACAACCCCGGCTTGCGCCGATGCGTGATCAGCGTGCGCAGATCCGCGGTGGTGCCATCCACATCGGGATGTTGGGTCGCCATAGAGGCCACCAGCAGCCGCGCATCACCGTTCTGGTCGAAGATGTAAACAACAGAGCTGTGCGTCACCTCGTACGGATGGCCGTCATGCGCGGGCGTCACCGAATAGGCCACGCGATACCGTCGCGCCAGCGATGCCAACTGATCCGGCGTGCCGCGCAGCCCCACGACCTGCGGCGCGAACAGGCCGGCGTACTGCTTCAGCACCGGCAGCGTATCGCGGTTCGGATCGACGGTGACAAACAGGACGCGTACCTGGTCGGCCTGCTTGTCCAGGTTCTGCAGCACCGTCGCCAGATTGGTGAGCGTCGTGGGGCAGAAATCCGGGCACAGCGTGTAGCCAAAATACAGTAACACGACCTTGCCGCGGAAATCCGCCGCGGTGACCGGCTTGCCGTTCATCGCGTCCGTCATGTTGAACGACAATGGCGGCAGGCTGCCGCTGACATTCTCCTCGTGCCACTTCGTGTCGGAGTCGCACCCCGCCAGCGGCAACAGGACGGCGCCGCCGCCAAGCTTCAGCAGGTTTCGTCGATCAATTGTCACGATTGCCGCACGATCCTTGTCATCCGCGCCGCGGCCCGTGCTCGGCGGCACGGCCGCAGTCTCGCGCGTGTGAGGCACAGGCGAAAGTTAACAATGCCTTGGAATTCCGTAAGGCGTGCCGCCTGCGTCAGGCCTCGGCCAGGTAATCCATCGCCGCATCGACGCCGCCGCGTGCATGCGGGATGTTGTTCATGCGCAAGGCCATTTCCACCGCGGTGAGTGCGCCCAGCAGCATCGGCTCGTTCAGGTCGCCCAGGTGGCCGATGCGGAACACCTTGCCGCCCAGCTTGCCCAGCCCGCCGCCGAGCGAAACGTTGAAGCGGTGGCGTGCGGTGCGGCGGACCAGTTCGCCGTCGTAGCCCTCCGGCATCAGCACGGCCGTGACGGAATCGGAAAACCGGCCGGGATTGGTGCAGAACAGTTGCGGGCCGTTGTTGCCGCTCCATACTGTCACGGCGCGGCGGGTGGCTTCGGCCAGGCGGCTGTGGCGGGCGATGACGTTGGGCAGGCCCTCGTCTTCCAGCAGCAGCCGGGTGGATTCGCGCAGGCCGTAGAACATGTTCACCGGCAGCGTGCCGATGAAGCTCTTCTGCGGGCGCGCCGCCATCATGGTCCAATCGAAATAGAAGCGCTTCAGCTTCGCATTGGCATGCGCCGCCATGCCCTTGTCCGACACGCCGGTGAAGCTCATGCCGGTGGGCAGCATCAGCCCCTTCTGGCCGCCGCCCACCACGCAGTCGATCTTCCACGCGTCCATGCGGAAATCCAGCGAGGCCAGCGAGGAGATCGTGTCCACCAGGAACAGCGCCGGATGCTGCGCCGCGTCGATCGCCGCGCGGATTTCCGGCAGCGGCAGCATCAGGCCGGTCGCGGTCTCGTTGTGCACGGCGCACACCGCCTTGATCGCGTGGCCGCTGTCCTGCTCCAGCACGGCCTGCAGCTTGGCGATGTCCACGCCGTGCCGCCAGTCGGCCTCCACCACGAGCACGTCCAGCCCGTGCGCCCGCCCCATCGCCGCCCATTCCTCGGAGAAGTAGCCGGATTCCAGCACCACGATGCGATCGCCCGGCGACAGCAGGTTGGTCAGGCTGGCTTCCCAGGCGCCGTGGCCGGAGGCGTTGTACATGAACAGATGCTGGTCCGTCTGCAGCACCCGCTTCAGTCCCGCGAACGCCGCATCATAAACCTCCACGAAGTCCGGATCGTGGAAGTCGATGCTGGGCCGGTCCATCGCCCGCAACACGCTGTCCGGGATATTGGTCGGGCCCGGGTTGGCGAAGAACTGACGGCCGCGCGGCTTGGTTGTGGTGCTCACAGGCGGGTCCCTTCTGCGGATCGGGCCGCTTTCTGGCACCGAACGTAAAGTTGAGCAATTGGCGTGACCGCAATGCAGCAACCTGCCCTGGCAGACCCTTGTTGCATTGCACAATCCGCGACAGACTGTCTCCGTGCTTGATGCTACTCCCAACCCGCCCGGTCCGCTGGCCGAGGATCTGCTGGCCCTGACCGCGCGCATCCGGGCGAGTGCCGACGAGGACCCGTTCGGCAATCCGGTCCTGCTGGTTGCCCTGGCGATCAGCCGGCGCATGCGCAGCGGTGCGCTGGATGAGGCCAGTGTCCGTCCCCTGATCGACGAGCTGCGCGATGCGGCCTTCGCCGACCGCGCCCGCCGCGTCGCGCAGTACGTCGGCGGCACCGACATCGCAACCAACCGCGCGGTGCTGGACGACCTGGCCCAGCGGCTGGTGCGTCCCGACCCAAAGGACAGCCCGGTACGCTGGGCGGAGTACCGCGCCCTGGTAGAGCGCGCCCGCTTCGCCGCGGTGTTCACCGCCCATCCCACCTTCGCCCTGCCCGTCCCGGTGGCGCACGCCCTGGCCGAGACCGCCAGCGGCCGCCCGACCAGCGTCGCCGGCTCCCACCGCCCGCCGCCGGTCACGTTGCAGGACGAGTTCGAGCAGGCCGGCGCCGCCATCGCCCACGCCCGTGACGCGGTGGACCAGTTCAATGCCGCGCTGCTGACCGTCGCCCGCGACGCCTGGCCGGACCGCTGGACGGAGCTGGTGCCCCGCCCGCTGATCGTATCGAGCTGGGTCGGCTACGACACCGATGGCCGCACCGATATCGGCTGGTGGGTCACGCTGCGCCTGCGGCTGGAAATGAAGCGCCGGCAGCTCGAGCGCCTGCATGCCCAGGTCACGCCGCACCCCGTCGCCCAGCCGCTGGCGGACCGCATCGCCGCCGCCCGCGACGCGGTGCAGGCGCAACTGGCGCTGTGCCCGGATACCCCGGACCCGCCGCGCGTGGCCGCCTTCGCCCAGGCGCTGGTGGGGCAGCGGGACGAAGCCCTGACAGCCCCGCAACCGCTGCTGCCGCTGTTCACCCAGGCCTGCGCCGCCGCGGCCGACGACGATACCCGCCTGGCGCTGTGCACCGCCCGCGCCGGTCTGGTGTCGCACAGCCTGGCGCTGGCCCACACCCACACGCGGCTGAACGCGGCGCAGATCCACAACGCGGTGCGGCAACGGCTGGGCATCACCGACTCGCCCGAGGAGCCGGCACACCGCCGCGCCCTGTTCGCGGCGATCAATGCCGCGCTGGACGACGTCACGCCCGTCGGGGTGGATTTCGGCGCGCTGCTGGCGGAGCAGGCCTCGGCCGTGCGGCTGATGATGACGGTGGCGCAGATCGTCAAGCACGTGGACGGGTCGGCGCCGGTGCGCTTCCTGATCGCCGAGACCGAGACCGGCTACACGCTGCTCGCCGCGCTGTGGCTCGCCCGGCTGTTCGGCATCGAGCAGCATGTCGAGATCAGCCCGCTGTTCGAAACCGCCGAAGCGCTGGAACAGGGCGCGACAGTGCTGGAGGAGGCCCTGCGTAGCCCGCACTACCAGGCCTACCTGCAGAAGACCGGCCGGCTGGCGCTGCAGTTCGGCTATTCCGATTCCGGCCGCTATGTGGGCCAGCTCGCCGCCAGCTACCTGATCGAGCGGCTGCGCCTGAAGATCGGCCAGACCCTGGCGCAACACGGCATTTCCGGCGTCGAGGTGCTGCTGTTCGATACCCATGGCGAGAGCATCGGCCGCGGCGCGCATCCCGGTGCCCTGGCGGACCGGCTGAAATACCTCTCGCCCACCGCCTCGCGCCAGGCGCTGAACCAGGCGGGGCTGCGGGTGCGCGAGGAATCCGCCTTCCAGGGCGGCGACGGTTACCTGCTGTTCGGCACCCCGGAACTCGCGCTGGCTACCGTCACGCGGATCGCGGAGCAGACCTATCACCCGGCGGCGGGTCCGATCGAGGATCCGGTGTATGCCAACCCGGACTTCGCCGCCGACTTCTTCGGCACGGTGCGCGCGGGCATGCAGGGTCTGGTCGAAGACGAAGGCTATGCCGCGCTGCTGGGCGCCTTCGGGCCGGCGCTGCTGGACAGGACCGGATCCCGCCCTTCCGCCCGGCAGGCCGACGGCATGGTGCGCGCCGCCCGCATCCGCCATCCGCGTGAGCTGCGCGCCATTCCCAACAACGCGATCCTGCAGCAACTGGGCTGGTGCGCCAACACGCTGCAGGGCATCGGCGCCGCCGCCGCTCGGCATCCGGAACTGTTCACCGACATGCGGCAGAACAGCCGGCGCTTCCACCGCGCCATGGACCTGGCGACGCACGCCCTGGCGCATTCGGACATCGACGTGCTGCGCGCGGTGATCGCGACGCTGGATCCGGGCACCTGGCTGGACCGCGCAGGGCATGCCAACGACCCCGCCGGCCACGCGGCGATGGTGTCGGTCGCCCGGGCGCTGGAGCGGCTGGACATCTGGGCCGCCGCGCAGTCCATGTTCCGCCGCGTGCAGGCCGACCACCTGGCACTGCGCGAGGTCTGGCCGGAAGCCCCGCACATGGCGACGCGCGAGGTGCTGCTGCACGCGCTACGCCTGGCGCTGATCCATCGGATCTGGCTGCTGTCCACCGAGATCTCCGACTTCTCCCCGCGTCACGGCGTGACCCGCAGGGTGCTGGAGGATGCGATCCTGCGCCTGGAGATCGACCCGGCGATCGAGATGCTGGGACAGATCTTCC
Organism: uncultured Alphaproteobacteria bacterium; assembly: GCA_963721065.1. Classification (GTDB taxonomy): domain Bacteria; phylum Pseudomonadota; class Alphaproteobacteria; order Acetobacterales; family Acetobacteraceae; genus CAWBLP01. The sequence continues at coordinate 71,324 of CAVRHO010000001.1, read as the reverse complement.
CCGCCGCCCCCGACGAGGCGATGGAACTGGACTACGCCGAACCCGTCGCGCCGCGCGGCACCACGGCGTATCTGCGCGAGCACGCGGAGATCTTCACGCCCATGCGGTCGCTGTTCCAACTCGTGCGCGAGATCGCCACCGCGGTGATGCACGAGGTCGGCGCGTTCGGGTAGCGTCTCGGCGCTGCCATCGCCCGGGACGGCACAGGCGATGAGAGGTTCGCCGGTCAAGACGAACGGAACCTATCGCAGCCCCCTGCCCCGCCCAATCGCCGCCTCGCCGAACCGGCCACGCAGCGTGTCGATCGCGGCCTGAACCGCGGCGCGACGTGGGGTTTCGGTGTCGGCCAGGTCGCCGTGGTCGGCCTCGGCGCGGGGCGCCAGGGGATTGGCGCCGATGCCGATCAGGCGAAACGGGGTCCCGGTGGCTTCCCGCAGCAACAGCCCACGGGCGGCGTCGAACAGGCGGTCCGGCAGCACGGTGGGGCTGGACAGGCGGGCGGCGCGGGTGCGCAGGGCGAAGTTGGCCGTCTTCAGCTTCAGCACCACCCCGCCGGCGGCCAGGTCTTCCGCGACCAGGCGGCGGGCCAGTTTCTCGGCCATGCGCCAGAGCGGGCGCTCCAGGTCCTCCAGGCGCCAGAGATCGGTGTCGAAGGTGGTTTCGGCGCTGACCGACTTGCTGATGCGGTCGGGGCGCACCTGGCGGGCGTCCTCACCCCGGGCGCGGCGGACCAGGGACGGACCGTCCTCCCCCAGCTTCCGCAGCGCGGTCCGGTCGTCCAGCGCCTGCAGATGGCCGAGCCGGGTGATCCCGAGGCTTTCCAGCTTGCGGGCCAGGGCCGGGCCGATGCCGGGCAGCAGGCGCACCGGTTCCGGCGCCAGCACCGTCGCGGCCTCGGCGCCGATCACCGCGAAACCTCGCGGCTTGTCGCGGCCGGCGGCGATCTTGGCCATCAGGCGGTTGGTCGCCAGGCCGATCGAGATGGTCACGCCGACCGCGTCTTCCACCTGGCGGGCAAAGCGGGCCAGCACCACGGCGGGCGGCGCGCCGTGCAGCGCCCGGGTGCCGGCCAGGTCCAGCACCGCCTCGTCGATCGACAGCGGCTGCACCAGCGGGGTCAGTTGCGCCATCATGCCGCGGATCTGGCGGGACACCGCGACATACTTGGGAAAATCCGGCCGGATCACCACAGCGTCGGGGCAGGCTTTCAGCGCCTTGAACATCGGCATGGCGCTGCGCACCCCATAGAGCCGGCTGACATAGCAGGCGGCCGTCACCACGCCGCGCGTGCCGCCGCCGACAATCACCGGGCGGGCCGTCAGCTCCGGCCGGTCACGCTTTTCCACGCTGGCGTAGAACGCGTCGCAGTCGATATGCGCGATGGTCAGGTCGAACAGCGCCGCATGGCGCACGATACGGTGGCCGGCGCAGTGCGGGCAGTGTGCGCTGTCGCCGACCACCGCCATGCAGTCGCGGCACAGCGCCGGCACGGATCAGTCGGCCGGCCAGAGCCAGGCGGCGCCGCGCACGCCGGAGGAGTCCCCGTGTTTGGCGGGCAGGATGGGCGTCGCGATCACGTCGCTGAACACGTGTCGCGGCAGCAGTTGCGGCAACTGCGTGTAGAGGTGCGGCATGTTGGACAGGCCGCCACCGACCACGATCGCATCGGGATCCAGCAGGTTGACCACCTGGGCGAGGCCGCGGGCCAGCCGGTCGGCATGGCGGGTGAGCGCCGCCTGGGCCTTCTCCTCGCCCGCGGCGGCACGGTCGGGGATGTGGGAGGCATCCAACGCACCGGGGCCGTCGCAGTCGCGCGCCAGGGCGGGGCCGGCGACCCAGGTTTCCAGGCAACCGTGCTGGCCGCACCAGCAGGCCGGGCCGGGCAGTTCGTCGGCATTGGGCCAGGGCAGCGGGTTGTGGCCCCACTCGCCGGCAACGCCGTGCGGGCCGCGATGCACCTGGCGATCCACCACGATGCCCCCGCCGCAGCCGGTGCCCAGGATGATGCCGAACACGAGGCGGTAGCCGGTACCGGCCCCGTCCACCGCCTCGGACAGGGCGAAGCAGTTGGCGTCGTTCTCCACGCGGACGGGGCGGCCGAGCGCGGTGGTGATGTCCGTGTCGAAGGCGTGGCCGTTGAGTGTGGTGGAGTTGGCGTTCTTCACCAGGCCGGTCGCCGGGCTGATCACGCCGGGGATGCCGATGCCCACGGTGGCGGTGACGCCGAGCTTCGACTCGGCGTCGCGGACCAGGCCGGCGATGGCGCGCAGGGTGCCCTGGTAGTCGCCATGTGGCGTGGGGACGCGGTGACGCAGCGATTCGCTGCCGTCCGGGGCGAGCACGGCGATTTCGATCTTGGTGCCGCCGAGGTCGATGCCGATGCGGTGCTTGCTCATTGTGCCGAGAGCTTACGCGGTCGGCCGTGGCATCTCAACGCGGTTGCGGCAACTGAACACGCGCGCCTAATGGCGCGACGGCGTCGTGGCGGATTGCGCGGCGGCCGTGTGTCCCGGCCCGGTCCCGTGTGCGGGCGCTTTTGCGCCGTGCGCCGTAGCTGGTAAGGCCCGGTTTCCGGTATGCAACGCGATCCAGCGTTGCCCGGGCGGCCACCGCACCAGCAACGCCACGATACCGCCCGGGCTCGCCATCCGACGCGCCAGGCGCGTGACCTGGCCGGGGTCGGAGACCGCTACGCCCTGCACCTGCTCGATCACATCGCCCGGGTCCACGCCCTGGGCAAACGCCTCCGACTGCCGGTCCACGGCGACGACCAGAACACCGTGCACACCCTGTAGGCCGTACCTGTTTGCGAGCCAGCGGGGTGAGCGGCGCCATCAACATGCCCAGGTTGGGGGATCGGACCGGGCGTTTGATGTTGTTTCCCGGCAGCATGGCGCCGTGCGGCTCCATCAGGTTGGGCCATGCCCGCACCGTGACACGGACCGAACGCGCCATGCCACGTCTCCATATCCGCAATCTCTTGGCACGACCGATCGGCGTCGTGGCGACCTCACGCATGAGTTGCCGCGCGTTGGCCAGGGGCTTGCCGCCATAGGCCAGGATCACATCGCCGGACCGCAGGCCGGCCCGCCGCGCGGGGCTGTCGGGATCGACCTTGGTGATGACGCAGCCCGCGTGCCGCGGCATGGCGAATGCCCGGGCAAGGTCCGAGGTCACATCCTGCACATGTGTGCCGATCCAGCCCACCGGCGCCTGCGCCGGATTTTCCAGGTGCTGCACGACATAGTTCACCACCACCGAGGAGATGGCGAAGCCCAGCCCGTTGGAGCCTTCATTCTTCTGATTGGTGAGCAGGATCGTGTTCACCCCGATCACCTGGCCGGCGGTGTTGAGCAGCGGACCGCCCGAATTGCCGTGATTGATCGCGGCGTCGGTCTGCACGTAGTCGTCGAACGGGGAATTGCGCAGGTTTCGGTTGAGTGCGCTGACGATGCCCGAACTGACCGAAGTGCCGATCCCGAGGGGATTGCCGACCGCAAGGACCGGGTCGCCCACGCGCACGGTATCGGTACTCGCCATCGTCAGATAGGGCAAAGGCTTGCCTGCATCGATCCGGATGACCGCCAGATCGACCATCGCGGCGGCGGCGACCACATGCGCGCGCAGTTCCGTCCCGTCATGCAGCATGACCTCGATGCGAAACGCACCTTTGATGACGTGCTTGTTGGTGACGATGTCGCCTTGCGGATCGATGATGAAACCGGAGCCGGAAAAGCGCTCGCGTGTGCCGATGCCTGCCGCACCGCCGCCACGACCGATTTTCGCGACCGAGATGTTCACCACCGCCGGAATGACGCGGTGCGCGACTTTGCTCCAGTCCACCGGCGGGCCCGCGGCGGAGGCGTAGGGGGCTGTCGCGAACAGGAACAACAGGGTTAGCAGCCAGTTGGCAAAGCGCGGCCTTCCTGCCACGCCCAATCCCCGGCCCGCGTGCCGATCCCCAGGCGGGATGGGCACCGCGATCCGTGCAGAATCGGTGGTGGCCGGGCCGATCGCCCGGCCACGCATTCCTGTCATCCTGCGCGACTTACCGAGACATAGTGCCGGTTGCCGTGCTCTCGTGCGAGCGCAGCCCGGTGTTCTGCGACGAGCCGTTGCCGCTGGAGCCGATCCAACCGTTGTTGCGCGTCCAGCCGTTGTTGTTCGGTCCGTTCATGGCCTGCTGCCCGCTCTCATGCGACCGCCTGCCGGTGTTCTGCGAGGAGCCGTTGCCGCTGGAGCCGATCCAGCCGTTGTTGCGCGTCCAGCCGTTGTTGTTCGGTCCGTTCATGGCCTGCTGCCCGCTCTCATGCGACCGCCTGCCGGTGTTCTGCGAGGAGCCGTTGCCGCTGGAGCCGATCCAGCCGTTGTTGCGCGTCCAGCCGTTGTTGTTCGGTCCGTTCGTGGCCTGCTGACCACTCTCATGCGACCGCCAGCCGGTTTCTGCGAGAGCCGTTGCCGCTGGAGCCGATCCAGCCGTTGTTGCGCGTCCAGCCGTTGTTGTTCGGTCCGTTCGTGGCCTGCTGACCACTCTCATGCGACTGCCAGCCGGTATTCTGCGAGGAGCCGTTGCCGCTGGAGCCGATCCAGCCGTTGTTGCGCGTCCAGCCGTTGTTGTTCGGTCCGTTCGTGGCCTGCTGGCCGTTCTCGCCCGCATATCTGCCGTTGTTCTGGTTACGGTATATCTGCGGATTATTGTTACCGTACGTCTGCGAACCGTTATTGTAGGACATACCGGCGTTGTTGCCCATATTGTTGGTGTACGCGAACGCCGATGGGCTGATTGCGAACCCCGCGCCAGCCAGACCCAGAACCGTTGCGGTGATCAGTTGAATTTTCATTCCGGCCTCCTTGAGCTATGGCAGCCCGAACGAGGCAAATCGGCATTGCGTTGCACGTGGTCTGCGCCCGGCAATCGCAACTCTTTGCGTGATTGACGGTGTTCTATTCCGCTGGTGTTCCGTTTGGGCTGGGCGCGGTACGCGTGCGTGCCGCAACCGAGCATGCCTCCGGCTGGCAGCGTGCACACGGACGCGGAATGAGGCGGGCCTGCGCACATGCCTCGGCCCTCCTGGCCCGAGCAGCGGGCGGTTGCTGCACGGACAGGCGCACCCGAAGGCGGCGCGGCAGGCATCGCCTCACCCTCCCCGCCGGCGCCGCCGGCGGGGTAGCAAGGCTGTTACGCCGACAGCACGCCCTGGCTGAGCATCATCGCCACGCTGCCGCCATCGTAATTCGCCAGCGTGACATGCGCGGTGGCGCTGGCGCCCGTCGCGGTGATCACGGTGTCCACCGCACCGGCGCCGAAGCGCGGATCGTCCTGCAGTGTCATCGCGATGGTGTCGGTGTTGCCGCCCAGAATGCCGGAAAGATCGATGTGGTCGGTGGACTGGAAACCATAGATCGTGGTGTCGCTGCCCGCGGCGTTCAGCACGAATACGTCATTGCCGGTACCGCGGTCCACGATCGTGTCGGATCCGCTGCCGCCGACCACGGTGTTGTGCTCGCCGCTGAGGAAGACACGGTTGGTGCCGTTGCCCAACAGGACCGCGCTGAAGCCGGCATTCGGCCCATCCAGCAGGAAGACGGAATCATCACCGGTCCCTGTCTGCACCATGTCGTGCCCGCCGCGCGCGACCACGGTCACGTCGCCATCGCCGGCGCGCACCGAGGCATTATGGCCGGTGCGGACCAGGCTGCCGCCCTCGCGGGTGTGCTCCCAACAATCAGTCCCTGTCGCCTGCGGCGTGTTGCCGATTGTGATGGTGTTGTACGCACCCAGCGCGGTGATCCGCTGAACACCGTCGCCGGTGGACACGCTGTTGGCATCGCCGGTGGCGAACACGGTGTTCCGGCCCGCGCCCATTTGCACGACGGAGTTGCCGCCGGTGAACACGGTGTTGACGTCGCCGGTGCCGGAGGTCGTACCGACAATGATGCGGTTGTACATGCCGCTCGCCTGCACCGCGTCGTGGCCGTCACCCAGGGTCACGGTGTTGTCGTTGCCTTGTGCGACCACCTGGACATTGCCGTCGCCGGCGGTGATCCCCGCAATTCCGGCCGAACTGCTGATCCAGCTCATGCCGGGGGTGTCGCCGATGGTGATGGTGTCGCTGGTGCCGGACACGGCCACCATCTGGTTGCCGTTGCCCAGGTTGATCGTGGTGCCGTTGCCACTGGCGAAGACGAGGAAGTTGCCGTCGCCTTCGGCGATCGCCGCATTGTCCGCGCTGGTGAAGACGGTATTGGTCCACCAGCCCTCGAACAGGTACCTGACGAGCGAGAACGGATCTGGCATAGCCAATGCTCCCATTAGGGCGGGACGCGGGCGGCAAACCGTGCCGCACCTGCGTCGGCCGACTTGGTTGTTGCCGGATGATAATGGCCCGGGCGATCTTTCCCCCGTACTTCAGCGTTTTCGACCGGGCGATCCGCGTGACGCCCCTCACCGGAGCCATCACGGCGCAGCCGGAGCACGGATTTACGGAAAATCACGCCGAAATTCACGCTTGCCGCTGACGACCCCCGGCGGATCTTCGGCCTGTCCCGGATTGATTTGCGTCAAGGCGACGCCCCACCGAACCTGTTAAGCGGTCGGATCGAGTCCGTCGTCACGGCGCTTTCCGATGAGGCCCGTATGCGCCTTTCCCCGTCACTCCTCGCACCAGCGTTCGGCTGCGCCCTCGCGCGGCCCGGCGCCCCGGTGTCGCCCGGCACCACCCCGGAATCCGGCGCCCCAACCGGCGCCCCAGCCGGCAACGGGATCGGCAACCGGATGCCGGCGACGCGGCAGCCGGCCAGGACCGTCACCCGTACGGCCATGCGTTAAGAGAATGCCCCACCCGCGGTCCCGCCGCCCACGGGCCTGAAAGCCAAGCCAATGCCCTCCGACACCAACCTGCCCGCCACACTTCACCCCGTTCCACCGGAGCTTCTGTACCGCCCGGCGGACCTGTCGGCACTGGACTTCACCACCACGCGGGACCTGGCTCCGCTGCCCGGCCTTGCCGAACAGCCCCGCGCCGAGGCGGCGATCGCCTTCGGCACCGAGATTTCCCACCGCGGCTTCAACATTTTCGCCATGGGCGCCACCGCCGCGCGGGTGCAGGAGTCGGTTCGGGCCATGCTGGACGCCGCTGCACGCGAGCGCCCGCCGCCGTCCGACTGGGTGTATGTCAACAACTTCGCCACGCCGCACCGCCCCACCGCCATCGCCCTGCCCGGCGGCCGGGCGCCGGAGCTGGAGAAGGCGGTGCATGCGGTGCTGGATGACCTGAAGCTGGCCCTGCCGGCGATTTTTGAAAGCGAGGACTACCAGAAGCGCCGCGGCGCCATTGAGCAAAGCATCCAGTCCAGGAACGAACACGCCTTCGCCGCGCTGAACGAGAAGGCCAGCGCGCGCAATGTTGCCATCCTGCGCACGCCCATGGGATTCGGCATCGCACCGGTGCGCGACGGCAAGGTGGTGCCGCCGGCCGAGTTCAACGCCTGGCCGGAAGCGGACCAGAAAGCGGTGCGCGACGCCATCCAGGACCTGGAAAAGGAACTGGAGGAGACCCTGCGCGCCCTGCCGCGGGCCGAGAAGGAACAGCGCGACGCGATCCGTGCGCTGGACCGCGAAACCGCGCAGTTCACCATCGGCCAGCCGCTGGACGAGCTGAAGGCCCGCTTCGCCGACCTTCCCAAGGTGGCCGACCACATCGAGGCGATGCGCGCCGACATGCTGGAGAACGTGCAGCTCTTCCTCGCCGCGGCGGCAGCCGGGGCGGAAGGCACACTCGCCGCCCAGCGCATGGGCAACCCGTTCGACCGCTACGAGATCAACGTACTGGTCACCCAGGCCGACCACGGCACCGGCGCCCCCGTCGTCGAGGAGCTCCACCCCACGCTCGGCGACCTGGTCGGCCGGGTCGAATACCTGCAGATGCAGGGCGCACTGGTCACCAACTTCCGCCTGATCAAGCCGGGCGCGCTTCACCGCGCCAATGGCGGCAGCATCCTGCTGGACGCCCGCGCCCTGCTGGCCGAGCCGTTCAGTTGGCCGGCCCTGAAGCGCGCGCTGATCCGCCGGCAGATCACCATCGAGGACGTCACCCGCTTCGTCGGCATGACCACCACGGTGTCGCTGGAACCCGACCCGATCCCGCTGGACGTGAAGGTGGTGCTGTACGGCGACCGCTCTCTCTACTACCTGCTGTCGGCGCTGGACCCGGAGTTCGGCCAGCACTTCAAGGTGCTCGCCGATTTCGACGACGAGATCGACCGCAACCCGTCCAGCGAGGCAATGCTCGCCCGCCTGCTCGCCGGCCTGGCCGCCAGCGAGGACCTGCGCCCGCTGGATCGCGACGCCGCCGCCCGCACCGTGGAACACGCGGCGCGGCTGGCCGACGATTCGAAGAAACTCACGCTGCTGGTGGAACGGCTCCACGACCTGGTGGCCGAGGCGCATCACTGGGCCGGCAAGAACGGCCACGCTGTGATTGCCCGCGACGATGTGGATCAGGCGATCGCCCAGCAGATCTACCGCGCCTCCCGCATCCGCGAACGCAGCCAGGAGATGATCCTGCGCGACCTGGCGTTGATCGAAACCGCCGGCAGCCGCACGGGCCAGGTGAACGGGCTGAGCGTGCTGTCGCTGGGCGGCTACAGTTTCGGCCGCCCGTCCCGCATCACCTGCCGCGTGCATCCCGGCGGCGGCAAGATCGTCGATATCGAGCGCGAGGTGGAACTCGGCGGCCCGCTGCACTCCAAGGGCGTGCTGATCCTGTCGGGCTTCCTGGCCGGCCGCTATGCACTGGACGTGCCGATGTCGCTGTACGCCAGCCTGGTGTTCGAGCAGTCCTATGGCGGTGTCGATGGTGACAGCGCCTCGTCCGCCGAACTGTACTGCATGCTGTCGGCGTTGTCGGGGCTGCCGCTGCGCCAGGACCTGGCGGTGACCGGCTCGGTCAACCAGCACGGCGTGGTGCAGGCGATCGGCGGCGTGAACGAGAAGATCGAGGGGTTCTTCGACATCTGCAACGCACGCGGCCTGACCGGCACGCAGGGCGTGCTGATCCCGGAGTCGAACGTGCAGCACCTGATGCTGCGCGCCGATGTGCGGGAGGCCTGCGCCGCCGGGCGCTTCACCATCTGGCCGATCAGCCGCATCGACGACGGCATCGCCCTGCTGACCGGCCGCCCCGCCGGGGAGCGTGGCGCCGCCGGCGCCTGGCCGGAGGGCTCGGTGAACCGCCTGGTCGAACAAAGGCTGGCGGACTTCGCCAAGGCCCGCAAGCAAGCGGCAGCGAAACCAGCGGACGACAACTCATGAGCGGCACCAACCATCCGACCTATCGCCGGCTGATCGTCGAGCTTGGCCACGCCGGCGCCGATCCGCGCACCCTGCAGGCCGCGGCGGAATTCGCGCGCCTGCTGGGACTGGCCATGCACGGTGTCTTCGTCGAGGACGAGTCCCTGCACGCCCTGGCCGCCCTGCCCTTCGCGCGGGAAATCCGCCTGCCCACCCATGAGTGGACCCCGCTGGCGGCGGACCGTCTCTCCGATGAGCTTCACCAGGCCGCGGAACAGGCACGCCGCGCGATGCAGGCAGTCGTGGTGCGACTTGACGTGCCGAATGTCTTCCAGGTGGTCCGCGGCGACCTGGTCACCTGCATCGGCGGGCTGTGCTCGACCACCGACATTCTGGTGGTGACGCAGCCGGCCGCGGCCGCCAGCGCGACCGCCGTGCTCCGGTTGCAGGAGGCGGCGCAGCGCATGCCGGCCTCGGTGCTGCTGCTGCCCGCCAACCTGCAGCCACGCACGGGCCCGGTGGCGGCCGTGTTGCAGGGGCCGGCCGACCCCGCGTTGCAGGCGGCGGCCCGGGTCGCGGTGGCCGGGCACTCGGACCTGCTGATCCTGTTGCCCGCGGGCCCGGACCATCCGAACGAAGCGGCGACCGATCGCGCGGCGGCACTGGGCGTTCCACGCCAGCGCATCACAGCCAGGATCATTGCAAACCCGGAGGCGGATACGGTCCTGGAAGCGCTGGGAGAGCCCCGGGAACGTCTGGTCGTCGCCGGCCGGTCCGCCGCGGGCGCCGGCAGCGTCGCCGGTGCCACCCGAATTGCCGCGTCACACCACGTGCCGGTGCTGGTCGCGGAGCCACCGGCGGCGACCTGACCGCACGCCCGGTGGGGATGGCTCGCGGTCCGCACCGGGCTCGCGCCTGGCGGGAGCCGGCGGAGGGTTCGATCGACGGCTGCCCCCACACGGTCATGGCCGCCCCAGGGAACTGCAGGGCAACGCCACCGCGGTCGTCCCGAACGCCACCTCGGTCGTCCCGAGAGTGACCGCAGGCGGCACCAACCAGGTCGCGATGGGCGACGGCACTATTGGCGCCAGGATGAGGTGTGCTGCCCCAGGCAGACCGTACCACGCCGAGTGCCGGGCGAAGGCCCGCTACCCACGAGACCAGCGCACGCAGCAAAGCAGAAGCACAAATGGCCAGCCTTCGCCCGCCATGACGCCCTGCCCGCCTTGATGGGGGGGGCGGACGAATGTCGGCCAAATTCGACACGAGCATGATTACTACAACTTTCTTACATATACATTCAATTCTGACTCGTGATTGACGTCCTCCCGCGACTGTTTCACAATTCGATGGCAGAACAGTACCCGTGGGAATCACATGTATCAGCCAGTGCAGTCCGAATCCCCCGCCATCCTCTGGCGACGGCTCGTCATCTGGGCGGTCCTTGCGCTCATCGCTCTCGTGGGCCTGCTCGCCCTGTCCGGCTTGGGCGGCTACAGTGGGATGGTCCTGCTGGGATGGGCGCTTGGCGTCGTGGTGGCGGCCAGCTTGATCCTGTTCCGGCAGTAATACCGAACCGGGAGGAAACCATGGGTCACGGCCAGGGCATTCGTGAAGTCGCGTGGCTTGATTGCGCCGGCAGCGGCCAGGTGGTGGTGGACGGCAATTACGCCTACCTCGGACACATGGACCCGCCGCACGGCACGTCCGTGGTGGACGTGTCGGACCCGCGTCATCCACGCATCGTCTGGGAAACCGAGATCCCCGTCGGCCTGCACTCCCACAAGGTACGGGTGGCCAACGGCATCATGGTTGCCAACCGCGAAGGCCATCGCGGCGGCCCGGTGCCGGACGGTGACTATGTCGGGCTGCGCATCTGGGACGTGGCCGACCCACGCCAGCCGCGCGAGGTGTGCCGGTGGCAATGCGCCGGCACGGGCGTGCACCGATTCACCTTCGACGGCCGCTACGCCTACATCTCTCCGGAGATCGAAGGCTATGTCGGCACCATCGTGATGATCCTGGACCTGGCCGACCCGGCCAACCCGCAGGAGGTCGGGCGCTGGTGGATGCCCGGCCAGCACACCGCCGGCGGTGAAACCCCAGGCTGGAAAGGCCGCAACCATCGCTGCCATCATCCCATCCGCCGCGGTGACCGCCTGTATGTCAGCTATTGGTACGGCGGCGGGGTGATCCTGGACATCAGCGACATGAGCCAGCCCAAGCAGGTTGCGGCGTTCGACTGGAGCCCGCCCTTCGGCTGGCCGACCCACAGCCTGGTGCCGATCGATTTCCCGATCGCCGGCCATCGCTGGATGCTGGTGGCTGACGAACACGTGCAACCGCTGGACCCCGAGCTGTCGCCGGAGCTACCGGCCAGCCTGTGGATGGTGGACATCACGGACGAGACGCGACCAATCCCGGTCGGCACGTTCCAGTTGCCGGAGCTGGTGGGCCAGCGCTCGCCGCTGATGACCGCCTGCCACCAGCCGGTGGAGACCGTCACCGGCACCGAGGTGCCGGCCGCATGGTTCGCCAGCGGCCTGCGGGTGATCGATATCAGCAATCCACTGGCCATGCGCCAGGCGGCCTGGTGGATGCCGGACGTCCCTTCCGGCGCCCAGCGGGTGTGCAGCAACGACGTCTATGTCGATGCGCGCGGCCTGATCTACCTGGTGGATCGCAACCGCGGCCTGTCCATCCTGGAGCGGGTATAGACGATCCCCCGCTGATCCTGCACAAACCCCGCGACCGGCGGGCGCGGCGAACCGGTCACGCGTGCATCGCCGCCGGCACGTCTTCTTCCTCCCCTGAGGTCCGGGGCATGATCGACCAACACCTGCTCGATGAGGCTGCCTGCCTGCTGGACGCCTGCCGCATCCGCCAGGTCAGGCTGGCCACCGCCGAGAGTTGCACGGGCGGGCTGATCGCGGCGGCCCTGACCGCAATCGCGCAATCCTCCGACGTGGTGGACCGCGGCTTCGTCACCTACTCGAACGCGGCGAAGCAGGAGATGCTGGGCGTGCCGGAAGAGCTGATCCGCGAGCACGGCGCCGTCAGCGAACCGGTGGCCCGCGCCATGGCCGCCGGGGCGCTGGCCAGGTCCCGGGCGGACATCACGGTGTCGGTCACCGGTGTCGCCGGTCCGGGCGGCGGCACGCCCGAGAAGCCGGTCGGCCTGGTGTGGTTCGGCCTTGCACGATGCGGACGCCCGGCGGAGAGCGACAGCCGCGTCTTCCCCGGCGACCGCACTGCAATTCGCTCGGCTGCCGTGGCACACGCCTTCGCACTGATCCGAGCCCGGCTGTAACCGCCGGCGTTCGGCAGCCGCTCTCCCCAGAGGTCCCCGCCGGGATTTGGGGCAGCGAATCTGGACGCAACCCCTCGCACGATGTCCGAACCCGAACCCGCGGGCGACCTGCGGCATACTGTCGCGCCCTGTGGCCAACCGCAGGAGCGGCCGCGACCCAGGCGAGGTATTTGCACGACGCGCAAGACATCGGCATGAAGCGGCTGCAACGGCTGCTGGCGGACGTGTCGGCGCAGTCGATCAACGAGGGGTGGTCAGCGAAAGGTGATCAGCAACGTCCTGCAACGGGCGCGCAAGCACCCGACAATCCACGAGGAAAACACAGTGACGACCGTCGTCATAAGAACGCCAGGCGCCGACGGTTGCGAACCCCCGCGTTCTGCCATGGAGAACTGCAGCCGTTGTCACGACGTTCAACCGGCGCCTGAGTGCCTGGTGATCCGCGCTGTCATCCAGCCGCTGCACCGAGGAATGCCGTTGGAATGGAGTTGAAGTTTCGACGGTCTGATCTCGAACCCGTACGTGATGCAAGGCGAGATATCAAACGGGTCGAAAGCAGGACGGCCGCCCACGCAATACCGTACCGGCCGGACATCGATGGCCTGCGCGCGCTCGCGGTAGCCGCGGTCATCCTCTACCACGGCTTTCCCACTGTGTTCACCGGCGGCTTCGTCGGTGTGGACGTGTTCTTCGTCATCTCGGGATTTCTGATATCGCGCAACATCTTCCAGCGACTCGAAGACGGACGCTTCACCTTCCGGGACTTCTACGCACGCCGCATCCGGCGTATCTTTCCGGCACTGTTCATCGTGCTGGCCGTCTGCCTGGCCTACGGCTTCGTCGTCCTCCTGCCACACGAACTCGCATTGCTCGGCGAAAGCGTCGGCTTCGGAGCGGCCTTCGTCGCCAACCTGCTGCTGTGGCAGCAGGCCGGGTATTTCGATCAGGCCGCCATTATCAAACCGCTGCTGCACCTGTGGTCACTGGGCGTCGAAGAGCAGTTCTATATCGTTTGGCCCGCGATGCTGTGGCTGCTGTACCGGCGGCAGCGCCGGAGTCCCATCCCGTTGCTTCTGGTCGGCGGCGTGTCGCTCGCATACAGTCTGGCGATCGTCCGCCATGCCGGGACTGAGGATTTCTACTCCCCGCTTACCAGGCTGTGGGAACTTGATGCAGGCGCGCTGCTTGCGTTCGTGGTGCTGGCCCGGCGCGGCACCAGCCCTGTAATACCGCGGCGACCGACATTGCGGCGACTGTCGGCTGCGGACCTCGCCTCCGTGCTCGGATGCGCGCTGATCATCGGCGCCACCCTGCTGTTCAATCGCAGGATGGCATTTCCCGGCGGCCTGGCACTGCTGCCGGTGGCCGGCGCGCTGCTGCTGATCGCCGCCGGACCGGCGGCGCTGCTCAACCGCGCGGTGCTGGGCAACCGTGCCGCGGTTTTTCTCGGGCTGATCAGCTATCCGCTCTATCTCTGGCACTGGCCGCTGATCTCGTTTTCCTACAACATCGATCACGGGCTTCCACTCAAAGCCGGCCTGGTCTGCATCCTGATCGCGGTCAGCCTGCTGCTTGCCTGGCTGACCTACCGCTTCGTCGAACATCCGTTGCGTTTTGGCGGCAACCGTCGCCGCAACACCTCGCTGTTGGTGATACTGATGATCGGGGTCGGTGCCGGGGGCCTTGTTACCTGGTCGGCGCGCGGCTTCCCCGGCCGTTACCCGGCCTTGCCGGCGCTCAACATTGCAAGGATCAACGCCGCAATCGGTGACGGCATCTTCCAGTCCACCCCAAGCATGCAGGTGAACAAGGTCAAGGGCATCACCGTGTCACGCATCGGCACCGGTGAGCACAAGGTGCTGTTTGCCGGAGATAGCGTGATTTATCAGTATGGCGCGCGGGTACAGGCGCTGCTCGACCGGGGAAGACTGGACAAGGCGGTGTATTTTGCCGTCGGAGCAAGCTGCCCGCCGGTGCCGGGCGTGGTGCGCGTCGGCCACTTCGCGTTCTGCAATCACCTGCCCGCCGTCATGGACTCGGTCATCGCCCGCCGGCACATCCGCACGATCGTCCTTGGCGCGAACTGGGCGGGGTACGAGTTTGAGAATATCCACGTCCGGCGTCGCGGCGCCCGACTGAAGATGAGCTCTCCTGCCGCGATCGATGCCTTCTATGCCAATCTGGAAGATGAAGTTCGGCATCTGGTGCAGACGGGTCACGCAGTGTACCTGGTACTGGAACCCGTCGCGAACTCACGCTTCGACCCTCGGCGCATGGTTCGCCGCTCTGCCTTCGGGTTCCGGGTCGATCGCGACGTGGTCAAGGGTGTGCCGGTCAGCGCCCTGGCCGAGCAGTCAGCCGGCGTTGACCAGCGGTTGCGAAAGATTGCCACCGAGACCGGCGCGAAGATCCTCAACCCCCTGCACGACGTATGCGGCGACGGCCCGGTCTGCTCAGCCTTTTTCAACGACGGAGAGCCGAAATTCGCCGACGGTCTGCACCTGCGTCCTGGATTCGTCGCGCACCACATCACGATGTTCGATCAGATCCTTACGCACTGATACCAGCCCGCGTACGGTTCCACCGTTATCTGCCCACCATGATCCGCCCGTTGAGCGCCATGGTCGGCAAAGGGTTCAGGCGTTCACGCTGGCAACACTTTGGACCGGGCACATAGGTGGCAGTTTCCCCGATGTGTTCCCGGCTGTCCGCGCCATCGCTCCGCGCGCCGTTCAGAGCCATCCCTGTGTCTTTGTTCAGCCCCGCAGCGCCCGATTCTCCGTGCCGCCACACCTTCCCCAGGCGTCGCGCGCCGCCGCGGTCCAGGATGGTTATAGGCCACCGCCGAAGGCGGCGCGCAGCGTCCTTGACCGTGGCGAGCACGGCGCCACGCTCGGCGCAACGGGCGTGGTCTCAGTTGCGCAATTGATCGCCCGTCGTCACCCAGGTGACCGGCCTTGAGTGTGACAGGCTCGCACCAGGTCCAGGCATCCGCGACATTTGCTCCTGGCAGCGACGAGCGGACGTGAATAGCCTGCCTGCGCGGACCATGGCGGTGAAGGACCGACCGTGTGTCCAACACAACGCGGGTTGGTGGGTCGCGGCCAAGGCGTGGGCCCTGCGACGCCGCGGCGATGACAGGGCACCGGCTGCCATTTGGGGGACGCAAGGATCCAATCGGTCACGTTGCCCGGCTCGGCGAGCACTCGGCCGACCTTGCCTCCGCCAATCCCCAACCAATCATCAGGAATACCCACGCAGCATTCGGCAAAGTAAACAGGGAGGTGGTTCCGGCAATTGGCCAGAACGTAATCGCCGCAGGCACGAACAGTGCGACCCGGAGCGCGGAATGCTTTGCACCCCGCCCGAGCCGCCACAGCCAGGCGAGCCCCAGCAGCACGAATAGCCCCAGGCCGATAAGTCCGGCGTTGGTTGCAACGAGAAGATAGTAGTTGTGCGGATGAATGCTACAGCCAAGCGAGCTCTTCGCATCGCTGACTGCGAACCAGCTAAGGTTGCGCATGTATTCGGGGTCCAGGCAATGATTGCGGAAACCATCGAACCCGAGCCCCAGCCAGGGATGCACTGTCACCATGACCATCGCGCGCTCAAACAACTGGGCGTACTGGGTGGCCATGAAATGTGACATCTGAGCAGAGAAATGCACGACGAGCTTGCCGAATGTCGGCGGCGAAATCACTGCCGTCAGTCCGGCGAACGCGATGCCGGCGCCCATCGCGACTATGACAGGAAAGCGCACGCGTGGCAGCAACAGCGCCGTGGTGCACAGGCCTAGGATCATCAGCATCGTCGGCATGCGCTGGCCGATCAGAACCTGGGTAACCACCACAAGCAGCAGACCGACCAGCGCGAGAACGCGCGGCGAGCGGCGCGTGCTGCCAATGCCGTGAGAGATCCACGGAAGGAATGCCGGAAATGCAAGATAGACAAACGTGGCGCCTGCCCGCGGTTCGACGACCGGACCGGTCAAGGACCCGTCGCCCCAACGCGGATAGCCGAAAATGTTCGTGCCTGTGAGATACTGCTCCCAGCATTGAATCGCGACCCAGAGCGCCACGACCAGAATCACGCGGCCCATCAGGCGTCGCGCCTGCGCCTCGGCCAACACCCAGTTCTCCAACGCGGCAACGAAAACGAACAACCGCACCAGCACCAGTGCTTCCATGATCTGGTGACCATTACCCAGCGCAATGCTGACACCGAGTTGCCAGAGCCAGAAAGCCAGTGCGAGCAGGGTCCAGGGCGCAGAAATCCACCGCCAGTCGCGTGATTCTGCTCTTTGAACAAGAAACAGTATTCCTACCGCCGAAAGCAGCGCATCCCCAAGGCTCCGGGCATACATCCCGACGAAAGGCAGGAGCAGTACGGCCCCGAGGGCTATCTGCCATTGGAGCCGCTGACTGGCCAGACTGATCCTGAGCGTCGATGACCATGACTCTGCCCAGCGATCATCGGAATTGATGTTGTATGACCTCATCTATTTATGCTCGGCCAGCGGCACCGGCTTGCAACCGCCGACCCCTGCGGGGCTGGATCCGACACGGCAGGCCTGCCAACGGGCAGTGCGGCTATCTTGGGGAACATCAGGAATTTGGCTCCGGCTCAGGCAACCTCGAGGTTGTAGCGAGCTACCGCGTGCGCTCGATGGACAAGGCGATGTGCGGCTCCCGGCCGGCGGCCGCGGGCGCCGGCCGGAATCGGCCACCACCGGCCCCAAGGATCTGCATGCGTTTCTCGATCGGGGACAAGAAGTTCATCTGGCTCGGAGCGAACAATTTGTCATAGGCTGTTGCGCGATCAATCACAATTTCTTGACCATTTGCCCATCGTCTGTGACAGATGATTGGAGCCCTGGGCGCAGTCGTCCCGTGGCGATGGTCCCGGGCAGCAGGCTGTCGGGATGGCCCGGAAGTAGTCCGGCTGGTGCCGCCGCCAGAGCCGCACGGGCGACGTCCCGGTCAGAAAAATCAAGGACGAAGCATCCGTTCCGGATGAGGCCGTTCGACAGCGTGGTCCGGCCCCCGTGCTGGAAACCGCCCTTTGCACCCACCGGGAACACGTCGGCGTGAATGAACATCAGATGCCGATCGTCGGCGGGTAGGTCGCTGCCTGGACCAGGAATGTGCGTCGTCTCGTTCAAGCGGCAACCGCGCAACAGCAATGTAGTCGGCCGTTGGCAGTATGGCCGAACAGCAGGAGATGGTCGCGATATCAGGCCCATCGGGCCCTGGCAAGATTTGCGGCCTACCTCTTTTCGACGAATCGCCCGCCTTTGGCGGGGATGGTTTGCCGGACCGCTTCGCCAGCCCGGCTGGCCGGGGAATCAGGCGCAGGCGCAGCCGGCGGTCGGGCCGCGATCGCCGCGCACCACGTGATGGTCGATCCATTCGGCGACAAGGCGGCGCGCCTCGTTCACCGACGCCTCGGGATGATGGATGCGGTACAGCGTGGTGCACGCCTGGAACGCCGCGAGATCATCCGTGCCGAGATGACGCAGATCGCGATAGGCGGTGATGACCGCGCGCTCACATCGGCGGGCGATCAGGCTCGATTCTCGCACCATCCCCGGCTCCGATCCCTCTAGTTGCGAATCATTCGCAATTCATCGCTTGACCATAACGGGCGCTGTCCCTGGCGACAATACGGGACTTCGATGGAATGCCGGGCGACACCGTCGCGATACAGGTTAGCGGTGTTGCGGTTGCGCGGCGTGCCCCCCCCGGAACACTTCGGCTCGATCAGACCTGCCGTTAACCCGCCCGAAACCAACCTGTGCGAATCACGGCCCAGCGAGCGTGGCAGTGGGACAATGGTTCGGATACACGACCAGACGAGCGAAACACACCCATCGGGTGACAGCCAGGCACCGGCGGACGCGGCGCAACCGGCGGGATCGCAACCGGCACCGAAGGATCGTCGGCGTCCAGGCCGGAGGGAGGATGTGAATCCCGCGCTGCTGCCGTTGTTGCGCCGCGACAAGCTGCTGGAGGACGCGGCACGGCAACAGGATGACGACGACCTCGCCCCCGTGCGTGGCATCGGCATCAGCGTGCTGATCGGGACCGTGCTTTGGGGCGGCATCGCATCATTGGTGTACTGGTTGATCGCGGGCTGAACGCGGCGATCCGATCCGGCCCTGGTCCAGGCCGGACGGCCCTGGACCAGGTCGCTCATGTCTTCAGTTCCAGCGCCCGTGCATACACCACCTTGCGCGGCAATCCGGTCGCCGTCGCCACTACGGCCGCGGCATCCTTCACGCTCTGCGTGGCCAGCGCCGCCCGCAGGCGACCGTCCAGGTCCTCCGGGTCCGCCTCCTGCGGCGGGCCGACCAGCACCGTAACCTCGCCCCGCGCCGCATGCGCGGCATAGTGTTCGGCCAGGTCCGGCAGCGTCCCGCGGCGCACCTCCTCGAAGCGCTTGGTCAATTCCCGCGCCACGGCCGCCGGACGCGGACCGAAGGCCGCCGCCATGTCGGCCAGCGCCTCCGCCAACCGGTGCGGCGCCTCATGCCAGATCAGGGTCGCGGCCAGCCCGGCACGCTCCGCGGCGCGCAACGTCCCGAACGCCGACCGGCGCGCGGCGGAACGCGGCGGTGGAAAGCCCAGGAACAGGAACGGCAGCGGCGCCAGGCCGGACAGCACCAGCGCCGTCAGGGCCGCGTTCGGCCCGGGCACTGCACCCACCGGCAGCCCGGCCGCCAGCGCCGCACGCACCAGGCGGTACCCGGGATCCGACACCAGCGGCGTGCCCGCATCCGACACCAGGGCCACCCGCTTGCCCGCACGCAGCAGCGCCAGCACCGGGGCGATCCGCGCGTCCTCGTTGTGCTCGTGCAGTGGCTCCGTCTTCACGGTCACGCCAAGAGCCGAAAGGAGCCTTGCGGAATGACGGGTATCTTCGCACAGGATCAGGTCGCTGGCGGCCAGCGTCCGGCTGGCCCTTGGGGATATGTCCCCAAGGTTGCCGATCGGCGTGGAAACCAGCACAAGACCCTCCGGCAGGCCCGCGGGTTCGGCCGGCTGATCAGCGGGAGATGTGGCGCATGCGTCGTCGGGCATTCGTGCTCCTTCTAGGCCCGGGCCTGCTTGCCGGGTGCACCGGAATGGGCGGCGGCTACACGCCGCCCCCAGGCTATGGCGGCGGGCCGATCGGCCTGGGACAACCCGCACCGGGCGGTGCCGGGGCGGGCGGCGGGCCGGTGGCCATCCTGTTGCCGCTGTCCGGGCAATTGTCCAATGCCGGCCAGCCGATGTTGCAGGCAGCCCAACTTGCGCTCGCCGAACCCGGGTCGCCACCCCTGATCGTGCGCGATACCGGGGGAAATCCACAGGCCGCGGCAGCGGCGGCGCAATCGGCGATCGCGGAGGGTGCCCGGCTGATCCTGGGCCCGCTGACCGCGGCCGAAACCGCCGCCGTGGCCCCGGTCGCCCGCAGTGCCGGAGTTCTGGTTCTGGCCTTCACCAACGACCCGTCGCAGGCGCAGCCGGGCGTATGGACCCTGGGCATCACACCCGGCCAGCAGGTCCGCCGCCTTATGTCGGCCGCACAGGCCCAGGGACGCACCCAGGTCGCCGCGTTCCTGCCGGAGAGCGATTTCGGCCAAGCCATGGCCCAGGCCCTGCGCCAGACCACCACCAGCCTGGGCCTGCCCCCGCCCACCGTGAACTTCCACGGCCAGGGCATGGCCTCCATCCAGAGGTCGGCCCGCGTCCTGGCCGAATATGCCGATCGCCGCGGCCCGATCGAGGCCAAGATCAAGCATGCCCGCGACCTGGGCACCGCCGAGGGCCGCAAGGAGGCACGGGAGCTGGCGAAGCAACCGATCCCACCGCCGCCGTTCAACGTGCTGCTGCTGGCGGACACCGGCGAGTCGCTGGGCGAAGTCGCCTCCATGCTGGCCTACTACGATGTGGACACGACGCAGGTGCAGTTCATCGGCCCGGCGCTGTGGGCGACGCCGGCCAGCGGATCCGGCCAGATCCCCGGCGCCTGGTATGCCGCGCCGGATCCCGCCGCGCGCAGCGCCTATCAGCAGGAATACACGGCCAAATACGGCACCGCGCCGCCGGCGATATCCGACCTGGCGTTCGATGCCGCGGCGATCGCCCGCGTGCTGTCCAACGCGGGCGGCTACACGGTGGAAGCGCTGACCCAGGAGGCCGGCTTCATCGGCGCCGACGGCTGGATGGCCATGCTTCCGGACGGGCAGGTGCGGCGCGGCCTGGCCGTGTTCCGCGTGACCCGCAGCGGGCCGGACATGATCGAACCGGCGCCGCAATCCGCCTCCGGGTCCGGGGCCTGAGGCGGGTCGATCCGCACCGGAGACAAAAAAGAAGACGTTCCATTGCCTTGCCGCTGTTCGTAGACCCGACTAGGCTCAGAATAGTTTCGATCGAACCGAGCGACGCGATGGCGGCAGCGCCCACCAACGCCGTACCGACGATCAGCCCGGCGGAGATGCAGATCCTCGTCTCCCGCGCCGGGTTGGTGCTGAACCCCGGCCAGGTGGCCGACCTGGTGCTGGCCTGGCGACAGGTGGCCGGGCTGATCGCCAGCCTGCCGCACGACCGGCCGCTGGCCGACGACCTGGCGCTCAGCTTCCGCCTGCCACCGCCTGCCGCCGATCCGGCGCCATCACGGCCGGCCCGCACTTCCGCCCCGTCGAAGAAGGCTGCACCGAAGAAGGCACCCGGCAGGCGTGCCGCCGCGAAACGCGCCGCGCCAAAGACGCCGGCCAAGGCGAAGCCACCGGCCAGGGCCAAGCCACGCGGCCCGGCCAAACCCAAGGCGCGCGGCCGCGCCACGCGTGGGCGATGACCGGCGGCGTTCCGGATTTCCTGAACTCTCGCCGAAGCCGCGCGGCTGATCGCCACGAAGAAGCTGTCACCGGTCGAACTGACCCGCACGATGCTGCAGCGCATCGCCGCGGCCGACCCGAAGCTGAACGCATTCCTGCTGGTGACCGAGCGCCAGGCCATGGCCGCCGCCCGCGCCGCCGAACGCGCCGTCATGGCCGGCGAGAAGCGACCGCTGCTGGGCGTTCCCGTTGCCTACAAGGACATTTACGAGACCGCCGGCGTGCGCACCACCGCGCATTCCCGCATCCTGGCGGACAACGTGCCGGCGCGTGACGCCGAGACGGTGCGGCGGCTGCATGCCGCGGGCGCGGTGATGCTGGGCAAGCTGGCGACGCACGAATTCGCCATCGGTGGCCCGGCGACCGACCTGCCCTGGCCGCCGGCACGCAATCCCTGGGACACCAGGCGCTATACGGGCGGGTCGTCCGCCGGCTCCGGCGCCGCGGTGGCGGCGGGGCTCGCGTTCGGCGCACTGGGATCGGACACCGGCGGATCGATCCGGCTGCCCGCCGCGTTCTGCGGCATCGCCGGCCTGAAGCCCACGCCCGGCCTGGTGTCACGCCGCGGCGTGATCCCGCTGGCGCCAAGCCTGGATACGGCCGGCCCGATGGCGTGGACGGCGCAGGACTGCGCCCTGTTGCTGGATGTGCTGGCGGGGCACGATGCCGACGATCCGGCGTCGGTGCCCGGACCGGGCGGCCCCTATGCGCGCGGGCTCGATGCGCCGCTGAAGGGGCTGCGTGTCGGGCTGCTGCGGCGGTTCTATGAGCATGACGTTCCGGGCTCGCCGGAGATGCTGCAGATGATGAACCAAACCGCGGCGACGCTGAAGCAACTGGGCTGCCGGGTGGAGGAAGCCGTCCTGCCGCCGGTGCAGGATTACAACGCGGTCGGACGGGTCATCATCTGCGCCGAGGCCTACGCGCTGCACGAGGCCACGCTGCGCACCCGGCTGTCCGAGTATTCCCGGGTGTTCCGCATCCGCGTGCTGGCCGGCGCTCTGATCCGCGCCGCCGACTACATCGCCGCGCAGCGCCGGCGCACCGACCTGATCGCCGCGACCGCCAAGGTGCTGGAGAAGTTCGACGTGCTGGTCAGCGCGCCGGTCCAGGGTGGCGCGCCCCTGCTGAGCGAGCAGCGGCCGGACGACGGCTTCTCCCGCCCGCTGCTGACCACCGTGGCGAATGTCGCCGCGGTGCCGTCCCTGGTGGTGTGCGGCGGCTTCACCGCCACCGGCCTGCCGCTGGGGCTGGAGATCATCGGGCGCCCGTGGCAGGACGCCACGGTGTTGCGGGTCGGCCACCAGTTCGAACAGGCGGCCGGGACGCGGAGCCGGAGGCCGCCAGTGCTTTGGGCCCGTTCCGGCTGACATCGCCCCCTGGTTCAGACGGCACGGCACCCGGCCGGCCGGACGGGTGCCGTGCCGCCGGCTTTTCCGGGACTCCCTCCAAGTCACCTCGAATTCGGCTATGCTGCTCGGGACAGAACCGGATTACCCATGCCCGCTTCCCACCTTCGCATCGGCATTGCCGGTGCCGGTCATTTCGGCCGATACCACGCTCTGAAGGTCGCCGCGTCCGAGCGCGCCGTCCTGGCGGGCATCCACGATCCCGACCTGGAACGCGCCCGAACCGTCGGGTGGGAAGCCGGCGCGCCGGACATGGACTTCCCCTCCCTGCTCGCGGCAAGCGACGCGGTGGTGGTCGCGGCGCCGGCAGAGGCGCATCACGGGCTTGCCGCAGCAGCCCTGCGCGCCGGCAAGCATGTGCTGGTGGAAAAGCCGATTGCCGCCACGCTGGCACAGGCTGACGAACTGGCGGCACTGGCGGCGGAACGCGGGCTGGTGCTGCAGGTCGGCCATCTGGAACGTTTTTCGGCGGCGCATGGTGCACTGTCCGGCCGCGTCGGCGCACCGCTGTACATCGAGGCCACCCGGATCGCACCGTTCAAGCCGCGCGGAACGGACGTCTCGGTGATCCTGGACCTGATGATCCACGATCTCGACCTGGTGCTGTCGCTGGTGGCGAGCGAGATCGAGCATGTCGATGCGGTGGGCGCCGCGGTGTCCAGCCCGTATGAGGACATCGCCAACGCCCGCATCCGCTTCGCCAACGGTGCCGTCGCGGCCGTCACTGCCAGCCGCGTCTCCGCCCGCACCGAGCGACGGATGCGGATCTTCGGGCGGAACGGCTATGTCGCGGTCGATTTTTCCGCGCGCCGCCTGACGGTGATCTCGCGCGGCCACGGGAAGCCGTTACCGGGGGTCGAGGGCTTCGGCATCGAGGATGAGTCGTGGGAGGATCGCGACTCGCTGGCCGCGGAACACGCGGCGTTCGTCGCCTCGGTGCTGGATGGTGCACCGGTGGCTGTGGATGCGTCCGCGGGTCGGCGGGCGCTGGCGGCCGCACTGGCGGTGGGCGAGGCGATGCAGCGTTCGCGCGCCCAGATGACCGCATCCGGGCTGATCGATACCTGAGCCGTACGAGGCAAGGCTGCGTGACGTCCGAACAACGTTCGCGCTTACTCTGTCATGACCTGTGCCGGCAGCTGAGGTGGGCCGTTAACGGCTTTTCTCCGGTGCGTGCGATCAAGTCGTGGGGCGGCAAGCCTGCACCCCATTGACGTCAGTATCCGCACACGGACACCTGATCCTCATGTCATGGCCGTCCCTGAGCTTTCCTGAGCCGGCCATTGACACCGCAAAGATCGGGTCGGGATGCAAGGAAAACGCCTTGTCCGGATAGATGGCCGGCTCAAGGCAAGGCCGGCCAGGACTCAGAAAGGTGGCGGTTGTCCGCACTTCCACCAACGCGTTTGGCCCGCGCCCGCCGCGACGTGATTGGTTCGGGCCCGTGGCTAAACGCGTTGGCGTGACGCCGTTGCCCCGGCGCGGACCATTACGATGAGTGATCTGCCAGCGCTCAAACCTGTGCCGCTTTGCGCGGCCCCTACCCCCACTCATGCGACTCGCATCGCCCCCAGGAAGTCCTGCACCTCCGCCTTCAGCGTCTCCGACTGCTCCACCAGGCCGGTGGCCCGCTCCAGCACCGCCCCGGCCTGCCGGCCGGTGTTGTCCACCGATTCCGTCACCATCCCGATGTTGCTGTTGACTTCCCCGGTGCCGACCGCGGCCTGCTGGACAGAGCGGGCGATCTCCTGCGTTGCCGCGCTCTGCTCCTCCACGGCGCCGGCGATCGCCGTGGCTATCTCGTTCATGCGCTGGATGGTGGCAGCGATCGAGCGCAGTGCCGTCACCGCCTGGCCGGTGGCGCCCTGCATGGTGGAGATCTGCGCTCCGATCTCCTCCGTGGCACGCGCCGTCTGAGTGGCCAGCGCCTTCACCTCGCTCGCCACCACCGCAAAGCCCTTGCCGGCTTCACCCGCCCGGGCCGCCTCGATCGTGGCATTGAGCGCCAGAAGATTGGTTCGCCCGGCAATGTCGCCAATCAGCCGCACGACGTCGCCAATGCGCCCGGCCGCCTGGCTCAGGCCACTCACGCTGGCGTCGGTGGCCTGGGCCTCCTGCACCGCCCGGCCGGCAATCTGGGCCAATTCCGCCACCTGGCGGCCGATCTCGGCGACCGAGGTTGCCAGCTCCTCGGCCCCCGCGGCTGCGGCGCTGACATTGGAGGTCGCCTCATCCGCCGCGGTTGCCACCGAGCCGGTGCGCTCACCGGTGGCCACCGCCGCCTCGCTCATCTCCTGTGCCGTGGCCCGCATGGTTGCGGCCGCCTCGCCCACCGTTTGGGCAATGGCCTGAACGCTGCTTTCGAACCGTTCGCTCAGCCGGACTTCCCGTGTCAGCCGCTTCCAGGTCAGCATCGGTCCGACATACTCCTCGTGCCGGCCGTGGATTGCGCTGACGGTCAGCTCCAGCACCTCGTCACCCAGGGTGATCCGGGCACGGTGCGGCAGGTTGGCCGGATCGCCAAGCAGTGCGCGCTGCTTCTCCGGGTTGCGGTGGAACAGGTCGATGCTCTGGCCCATGATCTGGTCCACCGGCACGGGCAGATGTTGTTCCACCCGGCGCATGATGTTCTTCGTCTCCGCATTGACATAAGTGATCCTGAAGTCGCCGGCCGGGTCCGCGGTCATCACGCCGACGGGGATCTGCTCGATCATCTGGCTCTGCACGAAGGTCTGCTGCATCACCCCGCGCAGCGTCTCCACCGCCCCGGCCATGCGGCCGATCTCGTCACGCCAGCTTGTGTAATCCACCTGTGTGGCGGTATTGCCCTGGGCGATCGCCTGCACAATCCCGGTCAGCCGCCGCATTGGATGGGCGATGATCCAGGCAGTCAGCGCACCTAACACAAGCATCAGCGCCGCGATGCCGCCGATCAGCAGAATCGCCTCGTGCTGCGCCCTGACCCTTGCGGCCGAGGCCTCATCGGCCGTCGTATTGACACGCATGATCAGCGCATCGGCTACCTGGCCGATCGCCTGCTGCATCTGCTGATTCGCGGCCTCCACCCCGGTCTGCATGATGTGGTTCAGTCGATCGGTCTGCTCGATCAGCGCGATCGCGCCCTTGGCGATGGCGCCGCCGATCGTGGCCACCACTTTGGAATCGGACTTTACTGCGTCAGGCGCATCGCCGTGCTGGATCGCCGCCATCTTCGCCG
Source organism: uncultured Alphaproteobacteria bacterium (assembly GCA_963721065.1). Classification (GTDB taxonomy): domain Bacteria; phylum Pseudomonadota; class Alphaproteobacteria; order Acetobacterales; family Acetobacteraceae; genus CAWBLP01. The sequence continues at coordinate 45,218 of CAVRHO010000001.1, read as the reverse complement.
CGGCCCGCTGCGCGGCGCCCTTCACTTCATTGGCAGCGGCACGGTTGCCGGTGGCGAGGAACAGCAGTGCCGCATTCTGCAGATCCGCCATCGCCAGCCTGTAGTCGTTCAGCGCCGCTTCGGACGGGTTATCCAGATTGACGGCTGCCTTCGGCCCGCCGTCACGCACCGCATCCACACCGCTGCGCACGCCGCCGTTCTGCAGCTCCACGGCGAAATTATTCAGCGCGGACTTGAACACGGGCCTGGCCTGGAGCAGGCGCTTCCACCGTGTATCGAGGATTTCGTTACGAACCGCGGCCTCCTGCTTAACGGCTTTGGCGAGCTCATCCAGCGCCTGCAGCGCCTGGCCCAGCGCATCACGGTCGGACGAAACGGTGGTCGCGTCCCGAGCCGATGCCAGCAGGGCACGTGCCCCGACATATTGTTGATGCGCCCGCTGTGCCGCGGCCCGCACCGCGCGTCCGGTCTGCTGATACTCCAGTTCCCGGCTGATCACGCGCAGTTCGGCGGCGCGGTGCAGCACCTGCTCGATACGCCGCTCGTTCGCGGCTTCCGCCAATGCCCCGTCCTGCAACGCGCCGACGGTCATCAGCCGGTTCAGGGCGAACCACGACACACCGCTCAGCAGCACGAGCGCACCAACGACGGTCAGGCCGAGCTTGCTGCCGATGGACAGATCGCGCAGCGCACGCAGGGGCAGGGAGAGCAGGTGTCGCACGGCAGACATTCCCGAGGTTGTTGCGGGAAGTCTGCCTCACGCGGGATTAACCAGCGGTGAATCAGGTCGGCCAGACGGCAAAGAGGACCGCGATCGCTCCCCAGGCCAGCAGCAAGGCAGAGGCCGTGAACGTGGCGTTCCATGCCGTGCTGACCGTCCACGGCGACACGCGCGCCCAGCGCGCGGTGGTGATCGCCGAGGCGGACATCGGCGTCATGTTGATCGCCAACCCCCAGCCCAGCATGCAGGCAAACGCGAACACTGCCGGAGGAACGCCAAGCGCTGCGGGGTGGGGAATGATGGCACCGAACAGGGCGACCACGGCCACGGGGTTCAGGCCGATTTGGCCCGTGGCGATCAGCAGCACCGGCACCAGCAGCGGCAGCGCGATCGCCGGCAGGTGCGCCAGCAGCGGCGCCATGCCCGTTGTGGGCAGGGCTCCACCGATCGCCACGCCCATGAAGCCGGAGCCGGCCAGCACCGTCGCCTCGCTGCGGAAGTGCGGCACGCGCCAGAGGAAGCGCACGGCCCGCCGGCGGAGCAGGCCGAGCAGCCGAAGCATGCTGCGGAAGGAGAGCGCGACCACGGTGTTCCCTCCTTCCCTGCCGGGGATGGAGGCTCGTGCGATCCGCCCATCAGCCGGAGGTTCATGCCACCCCCCACCGCCGCCCTCCCCCACGAGGGACGCGCGGTTCACGCGACGGGAACTCCCGAGCCGCACGCCGACATACCGCCGCAGTTGCACCAGCACCCAGCCGGCCGCCACCGTCGGCACCACGATGGTCACCCCGGTGACCAGCTTCACGCCGAACACCGCGCTGCCGGCCTCGGCGAGCAGCATCACCAGGGCAATCAACGCGGCGATGCGCAGGTGCACGGTCCAGGACTCCCGGCTGACCGGGCGCGCCCCGCCACTGGTCGCGCGGCGGGCGGCGGAGATTCGATCCTCAAGCCAGCCCAGGGCCGCCATGCCGACGGACACCACCAGCGCGATCGGCATCAGCAGCCGCATCGGCGCCTCGGGCACCGCGGTGGACACCACGGCGGTCATCAGGTTCAGCGGGCTCCAGCAGTTCATCACGCAGAAACCGCGATAGATCGCCATCAGCATGCGCCGGGCCCGCAGCGTGCGCACCGGCTCGGACCCGCCCGCGGCCTCCAGCGTGTTGGCGCGGGTGACCATGGAGCCGAGCAGTTCGATCGATCCGTAGGAGAGGATGATGCCGAACAGGTGCCCGCCGGCGGTCAACGCGACGTAGCGGCGGCCAGGCGGTTGCGCCACCAGGTGGGCGCCGCAGCGACGCACCAGCGGACTGGTCTCGGCGGCGTCCCGCAGCGTGGTCAGAGCCAGGAAGAACGCGCCATAGGCGGCGCCGCGGCGCCAGCTCGCCAGGAACAGCGGCAGCGGGTGGGCGGCGTGCGCCACGCCCAGCAGGCCGGCGCCCACCAGCGCGAAGAACAGCACCTTCGCGAAGCGCCGCTGGTTGGGGAATTCCAGCAGCAGGAACAGCAACATGGCCATGCCGCCGACATCACCGGCCACCGGCACGTGCAGCAACTGGTCGGCCAGCGTGCCGGCCCAGACGAGTACATAGCACCAGGCGCTCAGACGCCCCGCGCGGGGCTGAAACAACAGGCGGGACGGCAACGGCTCGGCATCCGACGTATCGCGATGCCGCATCCTGCCCCGTGCGGCTCATTCTGGACAGGGGCCGGAGCCTCGCGTAACGGTCGCGGCAACCATGCACGGAGCGCACCCATGCTGTTCGATCTGAAAGAGGTCACCAACCAGAACGCCTACAAGCTGCTGGTCGCCACCATCGGCCCGCGGCCGATCGCCTGGGTGACCACGCAGGACGTGGACGGCTCGGTGAATGCCGCGCCGTTTTCCTTCTTCAACGCGATGTCCGGCAATCCGCCGGTTGTGGCGATCGGCATCGGCGGGCGCGCGCCGGGCGACGTGAAGGACACCGGCGGCAATATCCGCCGCACCGGCGAGTTCGTGGTGAACCTGGTCAGCCACAAGCTGGCGCAGCAGATGAACGTCACCGCCATCGACTTCCCGAAGGAGGTGAACGAGCTGGAACAGGCCGGCCTGACGACGGCGCCCTCCAAGCGCATCCAGCCGCCCCGCATCGCCGAGGCGCCGGTGTCGATGGAATGCGAGCGGCTGGTGATCGTGGAAGTGGGCATCGATCGGGCGGTGATCCTGGGCCGCGTGGTGGCGATCCACGTGCAGGACGACTGCGTGCTGGACCCGGAGCGCTGCTACATCGACACGCCGAAGCTGGACCTGATCGGCCGCATGCACGGCGCCGGCTGGTACGCCCGCACTACCGACCGGTTCGAGATGCCGCGCATCCCCGTTGATGACTGGCCGGTGCGCAAGGCGGCGGAGTAGGCGTCACTCTCCTCTGGAGACTGCCTGTGCCCCCGTCATGGCGGGACGTCGCCAGATGGAGGCCAAGTCAGAGACAGGCCAGGTCGCCGGGCAGACCACGTCACCACGAAGGCCACATCGCCCCCGTACAATCGCGTCTTGGCCGGCCCCCGAGCCGGCCCCCGTCCCGGAACGATCGGGTCGGTAGCCGCGAGCCTGCACGGTCTGACGGGGCAGATGGCCGGCTTGGGGGTCCGGCCATGACGCGATTGTACGGGTCGTGCCGCCACCGCGCCGTACGGGCTGGCTGCGCTCGATAACGCGGCTGTTCCGCATCGCTCAATGACGCAGTTGTTCCGCCTCGCGGCCTAAGCCCGCAGGAAGCCCACCAGCCGTTCAGCCTCCGCGACGATCGGATCGGCGATACGCTGCAGCCCGTTCGGCGCCCTTGCGCAGGATCGCGTCCACCTGCGCCGGATCGGCCAGCAACCGCCGGGTCTCCCCCGCGATCGGTGCCAGCTTCTCCACCACCAGGCCGGCCAGCGCCTCCTTGAAGGTGCTGAACCCCTGCCCGCCATAGTCGCGCAGCACCGCCGCATGGTCGGTGTCGGACAGCGCGGCGTAGATCCCCACCAGGTTCCGCGCCTCCGGCCGGTTTGCCAGCCCCTCCGGCTCGCTCGGCAGCGGCTCGGGGTCGGTGCGGGCGCGGCGGATCTTCAGGGCGATGGTGTCGGCATCGTCGTTCAGGTTGATCCGGCTCTGGTCCGACGGATCGGACTTCGACATCTTCTTCGTGCCGTCGCGCAGGCTCATTACCCGGGCCGCCGGCCCCAGGATCAACGGCTCGATCTGCGGGAAGAAATCCACCCCGTAGTCGTGGTTGAACTTCTGCGCGATATCGTTGGCCAGCTCCAGGTGCTGGCGCTGGTCGTCGCCCACCGGAACGCGGGTCGCGTGATAGGCGTGGATGTCGGCCGCCATCAGGTTGGGGTACACGTACAGCCCCGCCGAGGCGTTCTCCCGGTTCTTGCCCGCCTTGTCCTTGAACTGCGTCATCCGGTTCAGCCAGCCGATGCGCGCGACGCAGTTGAAGATCCACGCCAATTGCGCATGCGCCCGCACACTGGACTGCAGGAACAGGATGTGGCGCTGCGGGTCGATGCCGCAGGCCAGCAGCACCGCCGCCATCTCCCGCGTCTGCCGGGCAAACGCATCGGGTTGCTGCCACTCGGTGATCGCGTGCAGGTCCACGACGCACCAGATGCACTCATGGTCGTCCTGCAACGCCACCCAGTTGCGGATGGCGCCCAGGTAGTTGCCGAGTGTGGCGATGCCGGAAGGCTGGATGCCGGAGAAGATACGCTGCATGGACACGGGCCGCCGATCAGTGGTCGGGCGCGACAGATGGCCGATCCAGGGGTCCTGTGCAAGGCGGCCGCTCGGCATGGGCGCCCAAAGGGACGGAGCAGCGGGTCGCCATGGGCCAACATGGGACGGAACGGCATGGGCCAACATGGGACCGGCCGGCATGGGAAAGCATGGGCCGGCCCAAAGCCCCTGCCCCGCTTGACGCACCCGGCAGCCACCGTCATCTCTGCCATCCGCCAGACGGCCGGACGGCCGCTGTCCGCGGCTTACCCCGCGGATGGAGGAAAGTCCGGGCTCCACGGGAATACGGTGCCGGTTAACGGCCGGCGGGGGCGACCCCAGGGAAAGTGCCACAGAAAACAAACCGCCCGCGCAAGCGCTGCAAAGAGGCCCGCGGGCAAGGGCGAAACGGTGCGGCAAGAGCGCACCGCGCCCCTGGTAACAGGGGCGGCAGGGTAAACCCCACCGGGAGCAAGACCGAATAGGGACGGCGGCATCCGCAAGGGTGCGGGGACATTCCCGTCCTGCCGTCCGGGTTGGTCGCGCGAGGCGTGCCGCAAGGCACGTCCCAGAGGAATGGCCGTCCCGCGCCGAAAGGTGCGGACAGAACCCGGCTTACAGGCCGTCTGGCGCACTTTCTACAGGCAATTCCCACAGAGTTATCCCCAGGAACGAACGGGCAACGATCACATTTGCCGATTTGCCTTGGGCGGACTCGGAAGGATTTCGTAACCCCTTGAGGAACCCGAGAAAATTGTCGAGTTGGGGAATTCGCACCAGGCAAAATCCTTTGACGCCCATGCTTTCCCATGATATCCCAGGCCATCCCACGGCGGGCCATCGTCCCCAGGGGATGCACGGGGGGCTGAACCGGCAGGCAGCCAGACTTCGTTGCCCAACAGACGTTCCTGCCACACCACAGCGAGGCGACGCGCGGGAAAGGCGGGCCAGTCCGGATGAACCAGTTTCTGGGCACCCACCAGAACAGACTGGACGCCAAGGGGCGCGTTTCCGTGCCTGCGCCCTTCCGCACCGTGCTCAAGTCGCAGAACGGCGGCAACGGCACGCCCGCTGCGACAACCCAGTTGGTGCTGCGTCCGTCGCATCAGCATCCGTGTATCGAGGCCTGGCCTCCCGCCGAATTTCATGGGCTCGCGCAATCCTTGAACCGCTACGAACTGTTCAGCCCCGAGCACGACGATATGGCAGCGGCGCTGTACGCGGAAGCCTATCCGGTGGAGAGCGACAAGGAAGGCCGCATTATTTTACCGGAGCAGTTGGTTGCCCACGCGGGACTGACCGAATCGGTGGTTTTCATGGGGCTGGGCCGCATCTTCCAGATCTGGGAGCCGGCGGCCGCCGAACGCCGCCGCGCCGAGGCACGCGAACGGGCCCGCGCCCGTGGCTTCACGCTGCAGGCCCCGCCAGCGGCGCCGCGTCCCGCCGAACCGCCGGGCGCACCGGCATGAGCGCGGCACCCCGCCATATCCCCGTCATGCTCGCCGAAGTGCTGGCGGCGCTCGCGCCGCGTGACGGCGGCCGCTACCTGGACGGCACGTTCGGCGGCGGCGGCTACGCCGGGGCGATTCTGCAGGCCGCGGACTGCACGCTGTGGGCGATCGACCGCGACCCGGAGGCGATCGCCCGCGGCGCCAGCCTGGCCGCCCGCCACCATGGCCGCCTGCACCTGATCCAGGGTCGGTTCGGCGACATGCTCGCCCTGCTCGGTCAGGCCGGCGTCAGCGCGCTGGATGGGGTGGTGCTGGACCTGGGCGTGTCCTCCTTCCAGCTCGACGACCCGAATTCGGGGGTTCTCCTTCCGCGCGGATGGGCCGCTGGACATGCGCATGGGAAACCATGGGACCAGCGCCGCCGAGCTGGTGAACACCCTGGGCGAGCGCCCCCTGGCGGACCTGCTGTACGAGCTGGGGGAGGAACGCGCCTCGCGCCGCATCGCCCGCGCTATCGTCGCCGCCCGTGCCGAGGCGCCGATCACCACGACCGGTCGGTTGGCCGCGATCATCCGCGGCGTACTGCCGCCCGACCGCTCCGGCATCGACCCGGCCACCCGCAGCTTCCAGGCGCTGCGCATCCGGGTGAATGACGAACTGGGGGAAATCGAGCGCGGCCTGCAGCAGGCGTCCCAGTTGCTGGCCCCCGGCGGACGCCTGGTGGTGGTCAGCTTCCATTCGCTGGAAGACCGCATCGTCAAGCGCTTCATGGGCCACGCCGCGGGCCGGGCGCCGGCGCCGTCGCGCCACGACCCGCGCGGCCTGGCCGCCCGTCCGCGGCCGGACTTCCGCCTGGTCACCGCCAAGGCGCTGCGCCCCGGCAAGGCCGAGACCGACCGCAATCCCCGCGCCCGCAGCGCCCGCCTGCGCGCCCTGGAGCGGCTGCCCACGCCACCCTCGATCCCAGCCGCGTCGGCCGCCGGCGCAAGGACCGCGCCATGATCCGCCCGATCACCTTCATCTGCTTCCTGGCTGCCAGCGGATCGGGCCTGTATCTGTACCATGTGAAACACCGGGTGCAGGTGCTCGACCACAAGATCGAGCAGACTGCCCGCCAGGCCGATGCGATGCGAGCGCAGACCCGCATGCTGTCGGCCGAGTGGATGTTGCTGAACGCTCCCGAGCGGCTGCAGAAACTGGCCAACCAGTTCCTGACGCTGCAGCCGGTCTCGCCCAGCCAGTACACCAGCCTGGCGGATCTCGATTCCCGCCTGCCGCCGGTCCAGCTCACGCCGCCCCCCGGCAGCAAGCCGCAGCCCGCCCCCGATGCGGTGCCGGAAACCGGCGTGCCGGTGGCGCAGGCCGAACCGCCCGCACCGGACGCAACGCCGGACCAGCCGGTGGACACGGCCGGCGTGGTTGCCGTGCTGCCACCGCCGCCGCCACCGCCCGCGCCCGAGCTGCCCCCGGCGCCGTCGCACCCGATGGTGGCACAGGCGACTCCACCCGAGACCCACAGCGAGTCCCGGCCACACGAAACCGGCAGTGCCGACCGGCGGGTGCGGGAGGCGCGAATCGAGCCGCACCGTGCCGAACCGCGGCCGCAGGCCCCACGGCCCCAGGACTCACGCCCCCAGAACTCACGCCCCCAGGCCCGGCCGGAACCGCGGCCAGCCCCGGCCCGGCGCGTGGTCGTTGCCTCCGAGCCGCCGCCTCGCTATGTCCCGCGCCCCGCCCCCCCGCCGGCACCGTCACCACGCCCGTCGTCCACGCAACGCGGCGGTTCGATGCTCGGCATGGCGCAGGGCGGGAACCTGCCGCGGCCCGTGCCGCTGCCCCGGCCGATGCCGGTGAACAGTTACCAGTCCTTCCGCGACGGCGGAGGCTAGTCCGGTGTCGGAATTCGATGACAACACCCCGCCGCCCGACTCTCCGCCGCTGAACGGTTTCAGTCGTGTGTCGCGCCGCCGTGGCGCCGCCGCGGCCGATGCCACGCCGCGCATGGAAACGGTGCGCGTCACCGCACCCGATCTGCACCGCCGCCAGACGCTGGAGAAGGCGCGCAACCGGCTGGTGATCGCCGCTGCCGGGTTTGTCGTGCTGTTCCTCGCCGTGCTGGCGAAGCTGACGGACGCGACCATCATCGATCCGCTGATGCCGCACCGGCCGGAGCAGTCGATCGCCGCCCTGGTCAAGCCGCCGAAGCCCGACGCCGCGTTGCTGTCCGGCCAGCGCGCCAACATCACCGACCGCAACGGCCAGATCCTGGCGATCTCGCTGCCCACCGTCTCGGTCTATGCCGACCCGCGCCAGATCGTCGATCCGGCCGAGGCCGCGCGAAAGCTGAAGCAGGTGCTGCCGCGGCTGAACCTGGCCGAGGCGACCAAGCGCCTGTCCCGCAGCAACAAGCAGTTCGTCTGGCTGGAGCGCCAGATCACCCCGCGTGAGGAAGTAGCGATCAACCGCCTGGGCATTCCCGGCGTGAACTTCCTGCCCACCGAGGAACGGCACTACCCGATGGGCCGCCTCGCCGCCCAGGTGCTGGGCGGGGTGGATGTGGACGAGCACGGCGTCGCGGGGGTGGAAAAGTGGTTCGACCACCGTCTGCGCACCGATCCGCAGCCGCTGCGCCTGTCCCTGGATGTCCGGGTCGAGGGCGTGGTGCGCGACGAGCTCGCCCAGGCGATGAAGGAGTTCCAGGCGATCGGCGGCTGCGGCATCGTCATGGACGTCAATACGGGCGAGATCCTGGCGATGGTCAGCCTGCCCGACTACGACGCCAACGACTTCCGCACCGCCCCGGCCGATGAGCGGTTCAACCGTGCCGTCACCGGCGTGTACGAGCCGGGCAGCCAGTTCAAGCTGCAAACCGCCTCGATGGCGCTGGACGACGGCGTCGTGCACATCTGGGACCAGTTCGACGCGGCCCACGCCATCCGTGTCGGCCGCTTCCGAATCACGGATTTCGAAGGCAAGCACCGCTGGCTTTATCTGCCGGAAGTGCTGGCCTACTCCTCCAACCTGGGTGCGGCGCACATCGCCACGCTGGTGGGGGCGGACCGGCAGCGTGCCTGGCTCCGCAAGATGGGCATGTTCAGCCGGGCGCCGGTGCAGTTGCCGGAGGCGGCGCCGCCGATCGTGCATCCAGTGAATGACTGGAGGCTGGCAACCACGATGACGGTCGGCTTCGGACAGGGCATTGCCGTCGAGCCGTTGCAGGTGGTGCGCGGCACCGCGGCGGTTGCCACCGGCACGCTGTACAAGCCAACCCTTCTGGCGCTGCAGCCCGGGCAGGATCCGCAGGGCGTGCAGGTGATGAAGCCTTCGACCGTGGCGATCATGCACAAGCTGATGCGCCTCGTGGTCACGGAAGGCTACGGCCAGAAGGCCGAAGTCGCCGGCTACTACCCGGGCGGCAAGACCGGCACCACCGAGAAGGTCGGCAAGCACGGCTACCATCGCGGGATCCGCAGCGACTTCAACGTCTCGGCCTTCGTCAGCGTCTTCCCGATGAACAACCCGCGCTACGCGGTGTACATGATGCTGGACGAGCCACACGGGAACAAAAGCACCTATGGCTTCTCCACTGCCGGCTGGGTTGCGGCGCCGGCGGCCGGCCGGGTGATCGCCCGCATCGCGCCGATGCTGGGGCTGCTGCCGGACATCAAGGACGCACCGACGATCAACGCCGAACTGTCGATCCCGCTGCAACCGGCCCGTCCGCCCGGCGCCCCGGCGCTGGGCCCGTGGAACGAGAACCTGGTCAAGGCCGCCGAGAAGACTCCCCTCGGCTACCGACCTGGCCAGGCGCCTCCGTCTGCGGCGCCCGCCGCGCAGCCCCCCGGCCGGCCGAGCGCGGAAGACCGCCGCCATGAGGCGCGCCGGTCCCGGGCGCGTCATGACGACCGCCGTGAGGCCGCGATGCGTCATGCCATCGCCGGGCGTGGCATGCCGGCCGTGGCGGAGCGCTGACGCCATGCGCCAGATGCAGCACGCCCCGCCGCACATGGGAGACAACGCCTGGCAGGTGGTGTCCGGGCTGGACATCGCCGGCATCACCGCGGACAGCCGCCAGGTTGCGCCCGGCGACCTGTTTGCCGCCATTCCCGGCACGCGCAGCGACGGCCGCCGCTTCATCGCCGAGGCCGTGTCGCGCGGCGCCGTCGCCGTGCTGGCCCCGCCCGGCACCGAATGGCCGGCGGGCGTGCCGCCCCGCCCGCTGATCCTGGACCCCGAGCCGCGCCGGCGCCTGTCGCAGATCGCCGCGGTGCTCGCCGGGCCGCAGCCGAACACGGTGGTGGCGGTGACCGGCACCAACGGCAAGACCAGCACGGTGGAGTTCCTGCGCCAGGTGTGGTCGGCCGGGGGACAGAAGGCCGCCAGCCTGGGCACGCTGGGCGTGATCGCGCCCGGCTTCGATCCCGGCCCCGGCCTGACCACGCCCGATCCGGTCAACCTCGCGGAGGCACTGGCCGGCCTGGCCCGCCGCGGCGTGCAGCACGTGGCGATGGAGGCCTCGTCGCACGGCCTGGATCAGTATCGCCTGGACGGCGTGCGGCTGACCGCCGGTGCCTTCACCAACCTGACGCGCGACCATCTGGACTATCACGGCTCCGTCGCGGCCTACCGCACCGCCAAGCTGCGCCTGTTCACCGACCTGCTGCCCTATGGCGCACCGGCTGTCGTCAATGCCGACATGGACGCCGAGACGCTGGCCGCCCTGCGGACGGTGGCCGATCGCCGCGGCCTGAAGCTGCAGACCGTGGGCGAGGCGGGCGAGGCGTTGCGCATCCTGGATGTGCGCCCACGGCCCGACGGCCAGGTGATCGTGGCTGAGGTCGCGGGGGGACCCGGCGGGAGATCACGCTGCCCCTGCCCGGCCGCTTCCAGGCCGACAACGCCCTGATGGCGGCGGCGCTGGCGATGGCGCTTGGCCAGGCCGACGCGCTGGACCGGCTGGCCGGGCTGCGGGGCGTGCGCGGGCGTATGGAACTGGCCGCCCGGTTGCCCAACGGAGCGGCGGTCTATGTGGACTACGCGCACACGCCGGATGCGCTGGAGCGGCTGCTGACCGCGCTGCGCCCGCACACGCAGGGCCGACTGCACGTGGTGTTCGGTGCCGGCGGCGACCGCGATCCCGGCAAGCGCCCGCTGATGGGCGCCGCCGCCGCACGTTTCGCCGATGTGGCGATCGTCACCGACGACAACCCGCGCAGCGAGGACCCGGCTGCGATCCGCGCCGCAGTGCTGTCCGGTTGCGCCGACGGCGCGGGAGATAGGCGACCGGGAAAAGGCGATCGCCGCGGCGCTGAACGGGCTGGCGGCCGGGGACGTGCTGGCGGTGGCCGGCAAGGGGCACGAGCAGGGCCAGAGCATCGGCGGCACGGTGATCCCGTTCGATGATGTGGAAGTCGTGCGCCGGCTGGTTGGTGAATGCGGTGGCGCAATCAGCCCCTCCGCGCCGGGCGGTGGTTCGGCGGCGACGCAGTGCCAGGAGGCACCGGCGAAACGCCCGCCGGGGTCCCGGAACGCCGCCACCTCAACCGTCGACACCTCCACCGGTGGCCCATCCCGCAGCCCGAAACCCCGCGAGGGGAGCGGGAGCCGGTGATGGCGACGCTCTGGACCGCCTCCGACCTGACCACTGCCACGGGCGGGACGCTGACCGCGTCGTTCCAGGCCGGCGGCGTGTCGATCGACACCCGCACGCTGCAGCCCGGCGACCTGTTTATCGCCCTGCGCGGCGAGGCCGGCGACGGGCACGCCTTCGTCGCCGACGCCCTGGCGAAAGGCGCGGCGGGCGCGATGGTGCACCAGCCCGTGCCAGGTGCCGGCCCGCTGCTGGTCGTGGACGACACGCTGGCCGCGCTGTCCCGCCTGGGCGCGTTCGCCCGCGCCCGCTTCACCGGCCGGGTGGTCGCCGTGACCGGCAGCGTCGGCAAGACCACCACCAAGGAGATGCTGCGCACGGCACTGTCGGCGTTCGGTCCGACTCATGCGGCCGTGGCATCGTACAACAATCACTGGGGCCTGCCGCTGACCCTGGCCCGCACCCCGCCGGATGCCGCGTTCTGCGTGGTGGAGATCGGCATGAACCACGCCGGGGAGATCGCCCCGCTCGCCCGCCTGGCGCGGCCGCATGTGGCGGTGATCACCGCAGTGGAGGCAGCGCATATCGGCCACCTCGGCAGCATCGAGGCGATCGCCGACGAAAAGGGCTCGATCTGCCAGGGGCTGGAGCCGGGCGGCGTGGCGGTGCTGCCGGCGGACTCCCCCCTGCTGCCCCGCCTGCGCGCCGCCGCCGGCGATGCCCGGGTTGTCACTTTCGGCACCGGGGTGGGCGCGGACGTCCGCCTGGTCCAGGCCGACGCGGATGCGGACGGCAGCGATGTTGTTGCGGAAGCCGGCGGCACGACGCTGCGCTTCCGCCTGAACGCCCCCGGCCGGCACATGGCGCTGAACGCCCTGGCAGCGCTGGCAACGGTATCCGGGGGCCTGACCCAAGCCGACAACACCGCCGCCCGCGCGCTGGAATCCTTCGCGCCGGTCACCGGCCGCGGAACCCGCCGCCACATCGCCGTGCCCGGCGGCACCGCGCTGCTGCTGGACGAAAGCTACAACGGCAACGGCGCCTCCACCCGCGCCGCCCTCGCCGTGCTCGCCCTTCAGCCCGCCACCCGCCGCATCGCGGTGCTCGGCGACATGCTGGAACTCGGCGATGCCGGCCCGGCGGAGCACGCCGCCCTCGCCGAACCCGTTACCCGCGCCGCCGACCGCCTGTTTACCTGCGGCAGGCTGATGCGCCATCTCTTCGACACGGTCCCGCCGCACATCCGCGCCGCCCACGCCGCCGATGCCGCAACGCTCGCCCCGATCGTCGCGCAGCAGGTCGCGCCGGGCGACGCAATCCTGGTGAAGGGAAGCCTCGGCAGCCGCATGAAGACCATCGTCAACGCGCTCGATGCGCGGCGTGCGGAGACGCGCTGATGCTGTCCATCATCGCCCGGCCGCTCGCGGACCAGTTCTTCCTGTTCAACCTGTTCCGCTACATCACCTTCCGCTCGGGCGCCGCCTGCCTGACCGCGCTGATCGTCAGCTTCTGGCTGGGGCCGCGGCTGATCGCCTGGCTGAAATCGGTGCAGGGCCACGGCCAGCCGATCCGCCTGGACGGACCGGAGCGCCACCTGGTGGAGAAGAAGGGCACGCCCACCATGGGCGGCCTGCTGATCCTGTTCGCCATGACCATCTCCACCCTGCTCTGGGTGGACCTGCGCAACGGCTATGTCTGGGCGGTGCTGAGCGTCACGCTGGGCTACGGCGCGCTGGGCTTCGTGGACGACTACCTGAAGGTCACCAAGCGCAACACGCGCGGCGTGTCCGGCCGGGTGAAGCTGTTCGTGCAGGCGGGAATCGGCCTGGGCGCCACCGTCTGGATCGTTTCGCTGACCCGCGCCCCGCTGGGCACCGACCTGACCATCCCGGTGTTCAAGGACGTGCTGATCCCGCTCGGGTTCTTCTTCCCGGTCTTCGGCATGCTGGTGCTGATGGGCGCGTCCAACGCGGTGAACCTGACCGACGGGCTGGACGGCCTGGCCATCGTGCCGGCGATGATCTGCGCCGCCGTGTTCGTGCTGATCGCGTATCTGGTCGGCAACCGTATCTTCGCCGACTACCTGCAACTGAACTACGTGCCCGGCGTCGGGGAACTGGCGGTGTTCCTGGCCTCGCTGATCGGCGCGGGACTCGGCTTCCTGTGGTTCAACGCACCGCCGGCGGCGGTGTTCATGGGCGATATCGGCTCTCTGTCGCTGGGCGGCGCGCTGGGTGCCGTGGCCATCGCCACCAAGCATGAGATCGTGCTGATGATCGTCGGCGGCCTGTTCGTCGTCGAGACCGTCTCCGTCATCATCCAGGTGTTCTGGTACAAGCGCACCGGCACGCGCGTGTTCCTGATGGCGCCACTGCACCATCACTTCGAAAAGAAGGGCTGGGCCGAACCCACCATCGTGATCCGCTTCTGGATCATCGCCATGATCCTGGCGCTGATCGGCCTGGCGACGCTGAAGATCCGATGAGCGCGTTTCCCCCCGACCTGTTCGCCGGCAAGCGCTTCGCCGTGGTGGGGCTGGGCAAGAATGGCCTGCCCGCCGCGCAGTTCCTGGCCGCGATGGGCGCCGACGTGATCGCCTGGGACGATTCGGAAGCCGCCCGCCGGACCGCCACCGGCGTCACCTTGCGCGATCCCTCCGACGGCCCATTCGACTTCGACGCCCTGGTGCTGTCGCCCGGCATCCCGCACCGCCTGCCACAGCCGCATCGCGTGGCGCTGCGGGCGCGTCAGGCCGACGTGCCGATCCTGGCGGATGTGGAGTTGCTGTACCAGGCGGTCCGCAAGGCCGGCTCCCGCGCCCGCTTCGCCGGCATCACCGGGACCAACGGCAAGTCCACCACCACGGCCCTGCTGGCACACATCCTGGCCGAGGCCGGCACGCCCGTCGCCGCCGGCGCGAATCTGGGCCCGGCCGCGCTGTCTTTGCCGCTGCTACCACATAATGGAGTGTACGTGCTGGAGATGTCCTCCTACATGTTGGAGCGACTCGCGTCCGTGCGCTTCGATGCGGCAGCGATGCTGAACCTCAGCCCCGACCATCTGGACCGCCACGGCGACATGGCCGGCTACGCCGCCGCCAAGCGGGCGATCTTCGACCGGCAGACGGATGGGGACCTGGCGGTGGTCGGGATGGATGACCCGGCCTCACGCGACATGGCCCGGGAATTGGGTGCCGCACCGGCGCGCGTGGTCCCGGTGTCCGGCGCGGCGATACTGGGCGAGACGGTGCCGGAAGAAATGGCGGCGCCCGGCACGCAGACCTCTTCCGCCACCAACGCCTTCCTCCGCGACGCGCTGCGCCACGCCCCCGCCCTGCCCGGCGCGCACAACGCCCAGAACGCCGCCGCGGCCACCGCCATGGCGCGCTTCTTCGGCGTTCCCGACAGCATCATCGCACGTGCCATCGCCAGTTTCCCCGGTCTGCCGCACCGCCAGCAGCGCGTCGCGGCGATCGACGGCATCGTCTTCATCAACGACAGCAAGGCGACCAACGCCGACTCCGCCGCCCGCGCCCTGGGCTGCCACGACCGCATCGTCTGGATCGCCGGCGGCATGCAGAAGGAAGGTGGCATCGAGCCGCTGGCCGATTACTTCCCCCGCATCGCCCACGCGCTGCTGATCGGCCGCGACGCCCCGGATTTCGCCGCCACCCTGGCCCGCCATCACGTGCCGCATGAGATCGTCGGCACCCTGGACGCCGCCGTCCCCGCCGCGCTCGCCGCCGCACGTGCCTCCGGCGCCCCGGTGGTGCTGCTGTCGCCCGCCTGCGCCAGTTGGGACCAGTTCACCGGCTACGACCAGCGCGGCGACCGCTTCGCCGAACTCGCGCGCAGCCTGAACGGGGAGGCGCACTGATGCCCACGCTGTCCCGCGCCGACAATTCCCTGCTGGGCCGCTGGTGGTGGTCGGTGGACCGCTGGACGCTTGGCGCCATCGGCGCGCTGATCGGCTTCGGCTACATCATGATGCTGGCGGCCTCGCCCTCGGTCGCACAGCGCATCGGCGCCGGCCGCGACACCTTCATCATCAAGCAGGTGGGCTTCCTGGCGATCGCCGCCGCCATCGTGGTGGGCGTGTCGCTGCTGTCACCGCGCAACATCCGCCGCATCGCCATCGCCGGCTGCCTGATCGCCATCGTGCTGACCGCTGCCACGCTGGTGATCGGCGTGGACATCAAGGGCGCGCGCCGCTGGATCGCGTTCCCGCTGTTCTCGGTGCAGCCCTCGGAATTCCTCAAGCCGTGCTTCGCCGTGACCACCGCCTGGCTGCTGAGTGAGGCCAAGCGGTCGCCGCGCTTCCCCGGCATGCTGATCGCCTTCGCAATCTTCCTGCTGATCGTGGGACTGTTGCAGGCGCAACCGGATATCGGCATGTCCGGCGTGATCATCGCCGTCTTCCTGACGCAGCTTTATGTCGGCGGGCTGAACCTGGTCCTCGTCGCCATCGGGTTGCTGATGATGGCCGCCAGCGGCGTGGGCGCATTCTTCCTGTTCGCCCACGTGCAAAGCCGCGTCGATCGCTTCCTGCACCCCAGCAGCGGCGACACCTACCAGATCACCACGGCACTGGAGGCGTTCGGCAATGGCGGCCTGTTCGGTCGCGGCCCCGGCGAAGGCCGCGTCAAGGACGTGCTGCCCGACGCACATGCCGACTTCGTCTATGCCGTCGCCGGCGAGGAATTCGGCATGGTGGTGTGCGCCGTCATCCTCGCCGTGTTCGCCTTCATCGTGCTGCGCGGCCTGCTGAAGCTGCTGAAAGAGCAGGACATGTTCACCATCCTGTCCTGCACCGGCCTGCTCACCGGCTTCGGGCTCCAGGCCTTCATCAACATGGCCTCCACGCTGAAGCTGATTCCCACCAAGGGCATGACACTGCCGTTCATTTCCTACGGCGGCTCCTCGGTGATCGCGATCGCGCTGGGCATGGGCATGCTGCTGGCGCTGACCCGCCGCCGCCACCGGGAGGACGGCGAATGACTCCAGCCCCCGTCCCGCCGACGATGGTCGCCATCCACGTCATGCCGACGCAGATCGCGATTCCCGTCGTGCCGGCGCAGGTCGCTGCCCACTCGTGCCGGCGCAGGTCCGCATCCACGACTTTCCGTGTCCTCCACGGCAGGCCGAACATGCCCTGCCTTCACCGGCAACGAGATCGCCCGTAGCCGCAGCACGAAATCGCGCGCGAGGCCTGCCATGAGGGGCCCCGCAGTGAAGCCGATCGTCATCGCCGCCGGCGGCACCGGTGGGCACTTCTTCCCCGCCGAGGCACTGGCAACGGAACTGGTCGCACGCGGCCACCGCATTGCGCTGATGACCGACAGCCGGTCCGCCGGACTGAAAAGCGCCGTGTTCGCCGACCGCGAGCACTTCGTCATCCGTGGCGCCGGCATTGCCGGACGCGGCGCTGTCCGCGCGGCGCGATCGGTGCTGGCGTTGACCGCCGGCGTGCACCAGGCGCGCGGCATCCTGCGTGAACTTGGCGCCGCCGCAGTGGTCGGCTTCGGCGGCTATCCCTGCGTTGCCCCCGTGCTGGCCGCGCGCCTGCTGCGGCACCGCCCGGCCGTGCTGCTGCATGAACAGAATGCCGTGCTCGGCCGCGCCAATCGCTTCCTGGCACGCCGCGCCGACGCTCTGGCCTTGAGCTTCGCCGCGACACGGCATGTGGGCCCGGGGATGAACGCGCGCGTCACCGGCAACCCGGTGCGCGCCGCGATCGCAGCGATGGCGCAGACCACGTACGCTCCGCCAACCGACACGATCCGCCTCCTGGTGCTCGGCGGGTCGCTCGGCGCCCGCGTGTTCAGCGACGTGGTGCCGGCGGCATTGCGCGCCCTGCCCGACGCACTGCGCGCGCGGATCGCGCCGATGCAGCAATGTCGCCCAGAGGACCTGGACCGCGTGCGCGCCGCCTATGCGGACAGCGGCATCCGCGCGGAACTGGCGCCGTTTTTTCCGGATGTCGCCGACCGCCTGTCAGCGGCGCATCTGGTGATTGCACGCGCCGGCGCCTCGACAGTGGCGGAACTCGCAGTGGCCGGGCGTCCGTCGATCCTGGTGCCGCTGCCCGGCGCCATCGACGACCACCAGACCGCGAATGCCCGCGCCCTTGCCGAAGCCGGCGGCGCCTGGGTGATGCCGCAGCCCGAATTTTCCGCTGCGGCCCTGGCGCAGCGCCTGGAGACGATCGTGACAGATGCAACGGAACTGACCCGCGCCGCGCACGGTGCCCGCAGCGCGGCGCAACCCGAGGCAACGGTTCGGCTGGCCGACCTGGTGGAGCAACACATGCGCCAGGAGGTGCCGGCATGAGGGCACTCCCCCTGTCCATCGGCACCATCCACTTCGTCGGTATCGGCGGCATCGGCATGTCGGGCATCGCCGAGGTGCTGCACACCCTCGGCTACTCGGTCCAGGGCAGCGACATCGCCGAGTCCGCCAACGTGCAACGCCTGCGCGCCGCGGGCATTCCCGTCGCCATCGGCCACGCTGCCGAGAACCTCGGCCGCGCGCAGGTGGTCGTCGTCTCCACCGCGGTGAAGCGCGACAACCCGGAAGTCACCGCCGCCCGCGCCAAGCTGATCCCGGTGGTCCGCCGCGCGGAGATGCTGGCGGAACTGATGCGGCTGAAATGGTCGATCGCGGTGGGCGGCACGCACGGCAAGACCACCACCACCAGCCTGATCGCCTGCGTGCTGGAAGCGGCGCGCCTGGATCCCACCGTGATCAACGGCGGCATCATCAACGCCTACGGCACCAACACCCGCCTGGGCTCCGGCGACTGGATGGTGGTGGAAGCCGACGAATCCGACGGCAGCTTCCTGCGCCTGCCGGCAGTGATCGCCGTGGTCACCAACATGGATCCGGAACACCTGGACCACTGGGGCACGCCGGAGGCGATGGTCGCCGGCTACGACCAGTTCGTTGCCAACGTGCCATTCTACGGGTTCGCGGTGCTGTGCATCGACCATCCGGCGGTGCAGCAGATGATTCCGCGCCTGTCGGACCACCGCATCATCACCTACGGTCTTTCACCGCAGGCCGATGTGCGCGCCGAACGGGTGAAACCCGACAAGCTGGGCTGCACCTTCGAGGTCGTCGTGACCGACCGCGCGCGCAACCGCCAGCGCCGCATGGGCCCGTTCCGCCTGCCGATGCTGGGTCACCACAACGTGCAGAACGCACTCGCCGCTGTCGCGGTGGGCGTGGAAATGGAGATCGACGACGCCACGCTGCGCAGCGCCTTCGCCGCGTTCAAGGGCGTGAAGCGCCGCTTCACCAAGACCGGGGAAACCGGCGGCATCACCATCATCGACGATTACGGCCACCATCCGGTGGAAATCGCTGCGGTGCTGAAGGCCGCCCGCCAGGCCGGGGCGCGCGACGTCGTCGCGGTGGTGCAGCCGCACCGCTTCACGCGCCTGCAGACGCTGTTCAACGACTTCTGTACCTGCATGAACGACGCCGGCACGGTGATCGTCGCCGACGTGTATCCGGCAGGCGAGACACCCATTCCCGGCATCGATCGCGACGCGCTGGTCGAAGGGCTGCGGGCGCGCGGCCATCGCTCGGTGGTGCCGCTGCCTTCACCAGGCCGGCTGGGTGAAATGGTGCACGCGATCGCCCGCCCCGGCGACTACGTGATCTGCCTCGGCGCCGGTTCGATCACGCAGTGGGCGGCGGCGCTGCCGGCGGAACTCACCGAACTCCAGTCGGGCGGCCTGCGGCGGGCTGCCGGAGGTGCGACATGATGGCAGCAACGCGGACACCCGGTTTCGTTGCCTCGCTGCCGCCGCTGCGCGGCCGCGTACAGGCGAACGCGTCGCTGGCGCCGTTCACCTGGTTCCGCGCCGGCGGCCCGGCCGAGGCACTGGTACGTCCCGCCGATGCCGAGGACCTGGCGCAGTTCCTCTACGCGCTGCCGCTGGATGTGCCGGTGCATGTGATCGGCGCCTGTTCCAACCTGATCATCCGTGACGGCGGCTTGCCCGGCGTCACCATCCGCCTGGCGCGCGGCTTCTCCACGATCACGCCGGAAGCCGATGGCGTGATCGCCGGTGCCGCCGCGCTGGACGTGACGGTCGCCGAACATGCCGCGGCTGCCGGGCTGGGCGGGCTGGAGTTCCTGTGCGGCATTCCCGGCACCATCGGCGGCGGTGTCACGATGAACGCCGGCGCCTACGGCAGCGAAATCGCCGACGTGCTGGACTGGGCGGAGGTGGTGACGCGCAGCGGTGAACAGCGGCGCATGTCGGCAGCCGACCTGGCCTTCGCCTATCGCCATGCCCGCCTGCCGCATGGCGCGGTGGTGGTGCGCGCCCGGCTGCGCGCGCAGCCCGGCGCACCGGCGCTGATCGCCGCCAGCATGGCGGAGATCCGCGCATCGCGTGAGGCGTCGCAGCCGGTGCGCGCCCGCACCGGCGGGTCCACCTTCCGCAATCCGGACGGCATGAAGGCCTGGGAACTGATCGACGCGGCCGGCTGTCGCGGCCTGACCCGCGGCGGCGCGCAGGTCAGCGAGAAGCACTGCAACTTCCTGATCAACACCGGCAACGCGACCGCGGCGGATATCGAAGGCCTGGGCGAGGAAGTACGCCGCCGCGTGTTCGCCGCATCGGGCGTGAACCTGGAATGGGAAATCCGCCGCATCGGCATTCCCGCCGGCAAACCGGAGGTGGTCGCATGAGCACCGTCTGCGCCAATATCCCCGAAGCGATGGCGGTACGGCCGGCGCGCGTCGCGGTGCTGTATGGCGGTATCTCGGCAGAACGCGAGGTCAGCCTGGCATCCGGCACGCAGGTCATCGCCGCGCTGCGCAGCGCCGGCTTCACCGTGCAACCGATCGAGGTCGGTCCGGACCTTGCGGCCGTCATCACCGCGCTGCAATCGAAGCCCGATGTGGTGTTCAACGCGCTGCATGGCCGCTTCGGCGAGGACGGCGTGATCCAGGGCGTGCTGGACTGGCTCGCCCTGCCCTACACGCATTCCGGCGTGCGCGCCTCCGCGCTGGCGATGGACAAGGTTGCGGCGAAGGCCGCCTTCGCCGCGGCCGGCCTGCCGGTGCCGCGCGGCCGCGTCGTCAACCGGGAAGAGCTGGCGGAGCACGATCCGCTGCCGCTGCCCTATGTGGTGAAGCCGATCAACGAAGGCTCCTCGGTGGGTGTGGAGATCATCCGCCAGGGCGACAACCGCCGCACCGAAGTGGCCCGCGCCTGGCGCTTCGGACACGCCGCACTGGTGGAAGAATACATACCCGGCCGCGAACTCACCGTCGGGGTCATGGGCGAACGCGCGCTGGCGGTGACCGAAATCTTCGCCGATGCCGGTGTGTTCTACGACTACGACTTGAAATATGCCGATGGCGGTTCGCGCCACATCATCCCCGCGCGGGTGCATCCGGATACCTATGCGCGCGCGCTGGACATCGCCGCGGCCGCACACCGCACGATCGGCTGCCGCGGCGCATCACGGTGCGATTTTCGCTACGACGACACGTCCGGTGAACCCGGGCGGCTGGTGCTGCTGGAGATCAACACGCAGCCCGGCCTGACCCCGACATCGCTGCTGCCGGAGCAGGCGGCGCATCACGGGATCGACTTTCCTCAGCTTTGTACCTGGATGGTGGAGAATGCCTCGTGCGACGCGTAGCCCCCCTCGCAAGCAACGGGGCGGGAGCGCACGCATGACCCGCCGCCCGCGCAATTCGGTGAAGGACCGTCCGGCACGCGCCACGCTGATGCTGCGGCGTGCCCGCAAGCTGCTGCGTCCGTTTGCCTGGCTGTCGGGAGTAGCCGTTGTCGCGCTGGGCATCGCCATCGCCATTCATGCCGCCTCGCCCGACGGCACGCTGGCCAGTTTTCGCGAGCGTCTGGGCGACGCCACCGCGTTCGCCGGACTGCGCGTCAGCAAGGTGGTGGTGAAAGGCCGCGCCAATACGCCGGAACCGCTGCTGCGTGCCGCGATCGGCGTGCACCGTGGTGACCCGATCCTGGGCTTTTCGGTCGAGCAGGCGCGCAAGCGGATCGAGACGCTGTCCTGGGTCGAGCACGCCACCGTGGAACGCCGCCTGCCCGGCACCGTCGTGGTGCATCTGCAGGAGCGGCGGCCCTTCGCCATCTGGCAGCATGACGGCAAGTTCGTGCTGATCGATCGCGCCGGCCAGATCGTCGCGCATCGGGATGTCGCGCAGTTCCGCCAGTTGCCGCTGGTGGTTGGTGCGGGCGCGCCGGAGCATGCCGCCGCGCTGCTGGATGCGCTGACCAACCTGCCGACCGTGCAGTCGCACGTCACAGCGGCGGTGCGCGTGGGCAAGCGCCGCTGGAATCTGCTGATGAAGAACGGCACCAGCGTGATGCTGCCGGAAGGCCACGCCAGCGTCGCACTGGACCGACTCCAGCAGTTGCAGCGCGACCATGAAGTACTCGACCGGCCACTCGCGGTGATCGACATGCGCCTGCCGGATCGTCTGGTACTGCGCCCCCGCCCCGACGCGCACAGCGACACCGCCGCCAACCCCGCGGCGCCGCGGAAGCCGGCATGAGGGAGGGAGCCATGCATGCCATGTCGCGGCCGAGCGTCGGCACGTTTATCGAGGTGGTCCCGGTCGCCGCGAGTGCGAGCGCCGGTCAGCCCTCCCACGTCGTGGCGGGCGAAGGCCTGACATCCCCCGTCGTGGCGGGCGAAGGTCCGCTATCCACGACGTTGTCGTGCCGAAGGCACCCACGGGTCTCCATGCCGTTCGGTACCGACGCCGATGCGTTGCCGCATGACGCAGTCGTGGGTGACGGGCCTTCGCCCGCCACGACGTGGAATGGCCGGCCTGACACTACGTCCGCCATCGCGTGGGGCGGTCGGTCAAACGCCACATTCGCCACGACATCGAACGTTCGGTCAAACGCCACATCCGCCACGACGTTGAACGTTCGACCCAACGCTACATCCGCCACGACGTTGAACGTTCGGCCCAACGCCACATCCGCCACAACGTTGAACGTTGGACCCGACGTCACGCCCGCCCCCTCACACCGATCCCCCCGCCACACCGGAGTGCGGTCATGAACGACATGTCGCGCCGCATCGTCACGCCGCTGGCCACGCCGCCCGAAGAGCCGGAACGCCCGCGGCACTACCGCTCCGGCCCGTTCGGCGTGCTGGACATCGGCACCACCAAGATCGTCTGCCTGATCGGCCGCACCGAATCCGACGGCACACTGCGCGTGCTGGGATTCGGCTGGCACCGTGGCCGGGGCGTGCGCGGCGGCAGCCTCGTCGATCTCGACGAGGCGGAGAAAGCAGTGCGCGCCTGCGTCGGCCAGGCCGAGGACATGGCCGACACCAGGCTACGCTCGGTCACCGTGAATCTCAGTTGCGGCCAGCCGGAATCGCGCCTGTTCAACGTGCAGTGGCCGGTGGGCGGACGCGCGGTGGCGGACAGCGACATCCGCCGCGTGGTGAACGAAAGCCGGGCCCGCGCCGCGACAGACGGACGTGAGTCGGTTCATGCCCTGCCGCTGGGTTTCGCCGTGGACGAAACCGAACACGTGCAGGATCCGCGCGGCCTGTTCTGCACCACGCTGAACGCACGCCTGCACATCATCGACGCCGCCTCCACCGCGCTGCGCTCACTGGGCGCGTGCATGTCGCGCTGCGACCTGGATATCTCCGAACTGGTATCCGCACCGATGGCCACCGGGCTGTCCACGCTGGTGGCAGACGAACGCGAACTCGGCTGCACGGTCATCGACATGGGCGGCGGCACCACCGGCATGGCCGTCTTCGCCGACGGCCAGTTGCTGCACACCGCGCAACTTGGCATCGGCGGACTGCACGTCACCAAGGACCTGGCCAGCGGCCTGTCCACCTCCATCAACCATGCGGAACGGCTGAAGACGCTGTACGGCAACGTGCAGGCCTGCGCCGACGACGAACGCGAACTGCTGCCGGTTCCACTGGTCGGCGAGGAAGAGCACCAGATCGCGAAAGTGCCGCGCAGCATGGTGGTGAACATCATCCGGCCTCGGCTGGAAGAGACGTTCGAGCTGGTAAAGGACCGGCTCGATCGATCCGGTTTGAACCGCGCGGCCGGCAACCGCGTGGTGCTGACGGGCGGCGCCTGTCAGCTCGCCGGATTACGCGAAATGGCCGGACAGATGCTGGGGCGCCAGGTGCGGCTCGGCAGGCCGCACACCGTGCGCGGACTGCCCGACTCGGCGTCCGGCCCGGCCTTCGCGACAGCAACGGGTCTGCTGCATTGGGCGGCCGGAGAAGGACGCACGATGCATGACGTGGATCTGGAAGAAGACCGGCCAGCGGGACTGCTGCGCCGACTGGTTAATTTTTTGAAGGAGCGCGTCTGATGCGGCTGGCGAATCGCATGCATTGGCGTAAGCAGCACTCTAACTCACCATCGACACGCAACGGGGAGGCGTTCGCATGACACTGAACCTGACAATCCCGCAGCAGGTGCATACCGATTTCACCCCCCGCATCACCGTCATCGGTGTCGGCGGCGGCGGCACCAATGCGGTGGACAACATGATCCACGCGAATCTGCAGGGCGTGGAGTTCGTGGTGGCGAACACCGACGCGCAGCAACTGATGAACAGCAGGGCGGACCGGCGGATCCAGCTTGGCCCGCACATCACCCAGGGGCTGGGCGCCGGGGCGAAGCCGGAAATCGGCAAGGCGGCGGCGGAAGAAGCCTCGGACGAGCTGTACCGTCATCTCGACGGCGCGCACATGGTGTTCATCACCGCCGGCATGGGCGGCGGCACCGGGACCGGCGCCGCGCCGGTGATCGCGCGCATGGCACGCGAGCGGAACATCCTGACCGTGGGCGTGGTGACCAAGCCGTTCGGCTTCGAAGGCGTGCGGCGATCCCGTGCGGCCGAGCAGGGCATCGAGGAACTGCAGCAGTATGTCGATACGCTGATTGTCATCCCGAATCAGAACCTGTTCCGTATGGCCAATGAGCGCACCACCTGGAAAGATGCGTTCAAGATGGCCGACCAGGTGCTGTACATGGGCGTGCGCGGCGTCACCGACCTGATGATGGCGCCCGGCCTGGTGAACCTGGACTTCGCCGACATCCGCACCGTGATGGCAGAGATGGGCAAGGCGATGATGGGCACCGGCGAGGCGGAAGGCGAAAACCGCGCCATCCGTGCAGCGGAAGCGGCGATCAGCAATCCGCTGCTGGAAGACACCTCGATGGCCGGCGCGCATGGGCTGCTGATCAACATCACCGGCGGCGACGACCTGACGCTGTTCGAGGTGGACCAGGCGGCCAACCGCATCCGCGAGGAAGTGGACGAGGAAGCCAACATCATCTTCGGTTCCGCGGTGGATGAAGACCTGTCCGGCCGCATCCGCGTCTCCGTGGTGGCCACCGGCATCGATACGCCGCGGGAAAACGCGCAGCGGCCGCGCCTGGTCGCCGTGGGTGGCGGCGCGATGCCGGCGCCACAGCCTATCCCGGTGCCGAACGCGGCGCAGCCGGCGAGCGTCCCCGGTGCCGCACCGGCTGCGTCCGGTCCCGCCCCGGTACAGGCAGCGCAACCGCTGCGCCATGCCTCGATACAACCGCACGCTGAACCGTCGCTGGGCCAGCCCGCGACCGAAACAGCGCAGCAGCCCAGCCCCGCGCCCGGCACCCTGCATGCGGTGCCCCCGTCCATGCCCTCGGCGCGCGTTGCGCCGCAGCCGCCGACCCGTGGCCTGTTCGCCGAGGCACCGCGCCCGACCGCCGCGCCCGCCGTGCCGCAGCCCACCGGTGAGCCCGCTCGGCCCAGCCTGTTCAGCACGGTCACCGGCGCGTTCCGCCGCCGGGCCGGTGGACCGCAGATGGCCGAGGCCATGTCGGACCGCCAGGAGCCGGTGATGAGCGAGGCGCATCCCGAGCCGGCCCGCGCCTCCGTACGGCCGGTGTCCACCGATGACGCGGCGCTGGATATCCCCGCGTTCCTGCGCCGCCAGTCGTCCTGACGCAGATCCCGGCCGCGACAGCGTTCGTCGCGGCCGGGAACCGCCTGTCCCGCCCGCCCTTTACAGGGACCTGGCGATGTTTCAGTTGCACCGCGTCGAATGTCGAAATTTCAGTGGGTTACGCGGTAACATTCAGCAACAATCATTGACTCGTCACACGCGGATGCGACCAGTAGGTTGACGCTTGACGCGGAATCTTGCCGCGCCGTTGGGTAAGAGCCGCCGCGATGGACCGACTGCCTCAGATCACCCCCCTTCCGAACCGCCAGGCACCCCGCCAGCACACGCTGAAGAGCGCGATAAGCTGCGTGGGTACGGGCCTGCATTCCGGCCGCCGCGTCAACCTGCGGCTGCATCCGGCCGAAGCCGGCACCGGCATCGTGCTGCGGCGGGCCGATCTGGGGCGCGACATTCCCGCCCGGTTCGACCGCGTGGTGGACACCCGCCTGTGCACCGTGCTGGCGGACGAACGCTGGGCGTCCGCGCGCGTCGGCACGGTCGAGCACCTGATGGCCGCGCTTGCCGGGCTGGAAATCGACAACGTCCTGGTGGAAGTGGACGGGCCGGAAGTGCCGATTTTGGATGGTTCGGCCGCTCCGTTCGTGTTCCTGATCGAGTGTGCAGGCATCGTGGAGCAGCCGGCGCCGCGGCGGACGATCGAAGTGCTGCGGCCGGTACGGGTCAGCGATGGCGCCGCGTTTGCCGAATTCCAGCCGGCCCCGGCTGGCATGGATGGGCTGGACATGACCCTGTCGATCGACTTCGCGGCCCCGGCGATCGGCCAGCAGACAGCCTCACTGCGGCTCTCCCCCAACGCATTCCGCCGGGAGTTGGCACAAGCCCGCACGTTCGGCCTGCTGGAGGAAGTGGAAGCCCTGCGCGCGGCCGGGCTGGCGCTGGGCGGCAGCCTGGACAACGCGGTGGTGGTTGACGGCGCACAGGTGCTGAATCCGGGCGGCCTGCGGTCCCGGGATGAGTTCGTGCGCCACAAGCTGGTGGATGCCGCGGGCGACCTGGCGCTGGCCGGTGCCGCCCTGTGCGGCCGCTTTGTGGCGCATCGTTCAGGACACGCGCTGAACAACCGGCTGTTGCGGGCCCTGTTCGCCGATGCCGGCGCCTGGCGCGAAACAGGCATGGAGCCTCTGCCCGTCGCCGCCTGAGTCACACAACCGGCGTTGGCTCCGGTTCAGGCCGAGATCTCCTCCAGGATCGCCTGACGCTGATCAATGCCCAGCCAGGCGACCAGCACTGCCGGGATCAGCGCGGCGGCATTGATCACGGCGGCGCTCAGAATGACCATCCGGCGTTCCACCGCCTCGCCGATCACCGCACACAGCGCCAGCGCAAGTCCGCCGCCCAGTACGCTGGAAACCAGGATCACCCCGAAGGTCTGGCCTGGAGTCAGGCCGAAGACCTTGAGAATTTCCGATTCGTATCCGGCGAAACCATAAACCATGCCGCTGTAGCCCAGTGTCCAGGCGATCAGAAGAACGATGCTGCGCCTTCCATAGCGGCCGCGAAGCAGTTCGCGCATTGGCACATGTTGGCTGACCGGCACTGCATACTTTTCGAACTCGGGGGCAGGGAGTTCAGCCAGGCCGCTGCGCCCAGGTCAGGGGAAGCCGGTCTATCCGGGCGGCAATGCGGCCGCCGCCACCAACACCTTCAGAGCCGTCGTTCATCATACGCGAACACACTGCCACCGTGCACGGTTGCGGCCTGCAGACGCGGGATCTTGTTGGCATCGCGCCAGGGATCGGCGGCACTCGCCCGGAGGTCTTGGCCGAGACGGCTGTCCCGCAATCCGGACAAGCATCGCACGAAACGAATTCCCATCGATTGAGCGGCTGCATGCAACCCTTGACCACGCCGGCCGGTTTCGCTTGCAGGCAGCAGAAGAGGCAGGCAGAAACGGGCCGACCGGCCGCACGCCAGATGGCGCCGTGTGCACGTTTCCGCGAAGGTGGACGCGCCGGCGGATTTTCTGAAGTTGTCGCGCAAGCCCGCGTTCCGGCATGGCGATCGCAAGCGACCGTCGCCGGAGCTGAGGCGTCCCTGCCCTCGTTCAAACGCACGAGGATGAACACCATGATCAACGATCGAATTCTGCAATCGCCGGAAGTACCACCGCGCGATCCGCATCAGCCGCCCGCCGGGCCCGAACCCCAGTTGCCGCGGCCCGGCACCCCGGAAGCGCCGCCGACGACGCCTGGCCCGGACATCCCGCCCAGTCCCGGCCCGGGTTCGCCCGTACCGGCGCCGAACCCGGACCTTCCCCCGCAGCCACCGCTGCCCGGGCCCAACCCCGGCTGAGGGAGCCGAGAGACCGTTACCTCCGGCAACCGCGACCGGGTCGGCGCATTGCAGGCGAGGCCATGACGACCCTGACAGCAGTGCGTGCGGCGACCCGGTCCGCCATATCCCGTCTTCAGGCCGCATCGGTGCCGCCGATCCACGGGATGATCTGCGACCTGGACGGGACGCTGTACGACAGCGAACCGTTCTACCGTCGCGCCTTCCATGATGCGCTTGCCGAGCTCGGCTTTGCGGCCGATGCGGCGCTGTACGCACAGTTGATCGGGCTGGCGACCCCGGACCGCCTCGTCCGGCTGGCGCGGCATTTCGGCACCGCATTCCCCGCCGCGGCGTTCAAGCGGCGGTATTACTTTCATAAGCAACAGTATTTGGCGTCGGGTGTGCCGCTGAAACCCGGCGCTGTCGCGTTGCTCGATTGGCTCGACGCGCACGGGATCGCGACCGCGATCGCCACCACCTGCTCCGAAACCACCGCCCGCTGCCTTTTGGCACGCGCCGGACTGGAAGACCGGTTTTGCACGGTGGTCACGCGCGATCATGTGATTCATCGCAAGCCACACCCGGAACCGTTCCTGCGTGCCGCACAGGCGCTCGGGGTGGCGGCCGGCGCATGCCTGGTGCTGGAGGATTCCGCCCACGGCATAGAAGCCGCCCACGCAGCCGGTGCGCTGCCGATCCTGATCCCCGACCTGGCACCGGTTCCTGCGCATGTCCGGCGCAAATCGTTGGCAGTCCTGCCCGATCTGCACGCGGTGCGTGCCGCGTTGGCGGGGTTTTGAACGCAACCGCTGGCGTCGCGGCACGTTCGACTTGCGCTCTCCCGCCGCTCCGCTTGGCGGGCGGAATTCAGGAGAGGGGTGGTGAATGCGCATCGTGATCTTCGGCCTGACGGTCAGCTCCACCTGGGGCAACGGACATGCCGCGCTGTGGCGAGGGCTGCTGCGTGCGCTGCTGGCCGATGGTCATCAGGTCACGTTCTTCGAACAGGACCAGCCGTTTTATGCAGCACACCGCGACATCGTTGCGCTGCCGGCGGGTGGTGAGCTGGTGCTGTACCGCGACTGGGACACAGTCCGGCCGCGCGCCGCCGCAGCCCTGGCCGGCGCCGATCTGGGCATGGTGACCTCCTATTGTCCCGTCGGCATCGCGGCGACCGAGTTGCTGCTGGACGCACCTGTCCACATGCGCTGCTTCTACGACCTGGACACGCCGGTGACCCTGGCGCGGATCGCGGCGGGCGAGACCGTGGACTATATCGGGCCGCACGGCCTGGGCGGATTCGACGTCGTCTTCAGCTATACCGGCGGCGCGGCGCTTGACGGATTACGGGACCGGCTGGGCGCGCGCCGCGCGGTGCCGCTGTACGGCTGGGCCGATCCGGCGCAGCACTTCCCGGCGGAGCCGCAGCCGCAATACGCCGCGCTGCTGTCGTATATCGGCACCTACGCCGCCGACCGGCAGCATGCGCTGGAAGCACTGCTGATCGCCCCGGCCCGTCATCGCCCGAACGATCGTTTCGTCATCGCCGGTGCACAGTATCCCGCGGCTTTTCCGTGGACCGACAACATCTTCTTCGTCCGTCACCTGCCGCCCGGCGAGCACTGCGCCTTCCATGCCGCGTCGCGGCTGACACTTAACGTGACGCGTGCCGCCATGGCGCAGGCCGGCTGGTGTCCCTCCGGGCGGCTGTTCGAGGCGGCGGCTTGCGGCACCCCGGTGCTCAGCGACACATGGGAGGGGCTGGACGCATTCTTCACGCCCGGCGAGGAAATCCTGCTGGCGACCACGACCGAAGAGGCGATGGCGGCGCTCGACCGTTCGCCGGAAGAGCTTCACCGCATCGGCGCGCGGGCCCGACAGCGTGTCCTGGCCAAGCACACCGCCGCGCACCGCGCCCACACCATGCTCGAAGCGCTCGGCCCCACCCACGCGGCACAGGCGGCGTAGGCGCATGTGGGGCATCATTCCCGCCGCGGGGAACGGCACGCGCATCCAGCCACTGGCGTTCTCCAAGGAACTGCTGCCGGTGGGCAGCCGCCGCGATGCGCGTGGCGTCGAACGGCCACGCGCGGTCAGCGAATATCTGGTGGAGCGCATGGTGCGGGCCGGCGCGGACCGCATCTGCTTCGTGATCTCGCCATGGAAGGCCGACATCCTGCAGTACTACGGCGGCGACTTCGACCGCGCCCGTATCGCCTACACCATCCAGACGCAGCCACGCGGCCTGTGCGATGCGATCTTCCGCGCCCTTCCGCTGCTGGCACCGGATGACTCCGTGATCGTCGGCCTGCCGGACACCATCTGGTTTCCCGCCGACGCGCTGTGCCATGTGCCGGCGGACGGACTGTCGTTCCTGCTGTTTCCGGTCGAACGACCGGAGTTGTTCGATGCGGTGGTCACCGACGAGCGCGACCGCGTGACGGCCATCCAGGTGAAGTCGGCGCAGGCGCAGTCCCGCTGGGTCTGGGGCGCCTTCCGCGCACCCGTGCGGGTGATGCAGGACCTTCACACGCTGTGGCGCCAACGTGGCCGGCAGGACGAATATTTCGGCACGCTGATCAATGCCTGGCTCGCCGCCGGCGGGACCGCCTGCGCCACACGCGCCGGGCGCAGCTACGTGGATGTCGGCACGCTGCACGGCTACCGCGAAGCGATGCATCTGCTGGCCGACGCCGCCGCCGATGCGGTGCCTGCACCGGCTGTGGCGAACGGCGCAAGGTCCGGCAACGCCAGACGGGAACCGGCGGAGCAGACGGATATCGCGCGATGAACATGCACTGGACACCGGAACGCATCCGCACCCGTGCAGCGGAACTCGGCCCCTGGTTCCACAACCTGGACCTGCGCGGCGTCAGCACCGCACCGGATCATTTCCTGGGCGACTATCCGCGGGTGAAGTGGCAACGCTTCGCCCACACGTTGCCGACCGACCTCACCGGCAAGAGCGTGCTGGATATCGGCTGCAACGCCGGCTTCTACAGCATGGAGATGAAGCGCCGCGGCGCCGCCCGCGTGCTGGGTGTGGATTTCGACGAGGACTACCTGGCCCAGGCCCGCTTCGCCGCGGATGTCGAAAATCTGGACATCGAGTTCCGCAAGCTGTCGGTGTACGATGTCGGTGCGTTGCGTGAGCGCTTCGACCTGGTGATCTTCATCGGCGTGCTCTACCACCTGCGCCATCCGCTGCTGGCGCTGGACCTGATCCACGAACACGTCGCGCGCGACCTGCTGGTGTTCCAGTCGATGCAGCGCGGCAGCAACAGCGTGGCGCCGGTCGCCGCCGATTACGATTTCTGGCAGGCCGACCACTTCGACGATCCCGGCTATCCGAAACTGCACTTCATCGAGCACCACTATTCCGGCGACCCCACCAACTGGTGGGCGCCCAACCGGGCCTGCTCGGAAGCGATGCTGCGCAGCGCCGGGTTCGAGATCCTGCAGCATCCGGAAGACGAGGTGTTCGTCTGCCGGCGCATGGACCGCGCGGCGGACGGCTATGCTGCGGTGTATCCCGCGCGTCCATCGGAGGGGACTGAATGATCGAAGCCGCGATGATCTGGAACGAGCCGAACAACAAGTCGCACTGGGACCTGGAGGCCGACCCCGACTGGTCGCAATTTTCCCGCATGGCGAAGCTGGCCGGCCAGGCGATCGCCGCCGAGGCGCCCGGCCTGCCCCGCGTGCTGGGCGGCATCTCGCCGATCGATCCTGATTTCATTCGTAACCTGACCGGCCAGGGCGTGATGGACGACCTGGATGCGGTGGCGGTGCACGGTTTCCCGCTCGACTGGAACCACTGGATGATCGACGAGTGGCCGCAGAAGCTGCAGGAAATCCAGGCGGCCACCGCGTTGCCGGTGTGGGTGTCGGAAGTCGGTGTCTCCACCTTCGGCGCCGAGGAAGTGCAGGAATGGGGCCTGCGCCGCAGCGCCGAGCTGTTGCGTGGGCGGGCGCCGCGGATTCACTGGTACAGCCTGTACGACCTGCCCGCCGCCTGGCCCGCCACCACGCGGCACCGGGAGGCGGAAGGCTCGTCGTACTACCGCCACTTCCACATGGGGCTGCTGGACGAGCACGGAAAACCCAAGCTGGCCGCCCGCAGCTTTGGTGACTGCGCGCCGGAGATGGGGCTGTGCCAGTGGTTCCACTTCGAGGACCACCGGCTGGATGACGCGGTGCGCTGGATGCGCGACCTGGGCGTGACCTATCTGCGCACCGGCCTGTCCTGGGCCGACTGGTTCCGCCCCAACGCGGAAGCCTGGTTCGACCGGCAGATGCGGGCACTGGAAGGCTTCGACGTGACACTGACCTTCTGCTTCACGCCCGAGCACCGCGGCACCTGGCCGCACTACACGGCGCCGCCCCAGGTGCCGGAAGAGTTCGCGGACTTCTGCGCCAGCATGATCCGTCGCTACGCGCCGGGGCGTGCGCGCGCCCTGGCCGCGGAATGACCTGATGGAAGCGGCCGGTTTCCTCGCCCGTTTGCGCCGGCGCACGCCGATCTGGGATCCGGTGGCGATCGTGGTGGCGCATCCGGACGACGAGACGATCGCCGCCGGTGCGTCTCTGTCGTTGCTGCGTCACCTGACACTGGTTCATGTCACGGACGGTGCGCCGGCCCGCATGCAGGACGCGCGCGCCGCGGGGTTCGTGACGGCAGAGGGCTATGCCGCAGCGCGCCGCGATGAACTGCGGCGGGCGATGCAGGCGGCCGGCGCAGTGTTGCGATATGTCGCGCTGGGCGTGCGTGACCAGCGGGCGGTGCGGCACCTGGCGGAAATCGTCTCGTCATTGCGCGACATTCTGGCGAGGTGCGCGCTGGTCATCACCCATGCGTATGAAGGCGGGCACCCCGACCACGATGCCTGCGCCCTGGCAGTGCAGCGGGCCTGCGCGATGCTTGCCCGGCCGCCGGCGGTGCTGGAGTTCCCGGCCTATCATGCAGCACCAGGTGGGGACTGGGTGGTGCAGCGTTTCCTGCCATCCGGTCCGCCGGGCGAAGCGCTGCGGCTGGATCCGTCGGACGTGGCCCGCAAACGCGCGGCCCTGGCTTGCTTCGCCACGCAGCGCGACACACTGGCGCGGTTCGATTCGGGCCGCGAGGTCTTTCGCCCTGCCCTCGCCTGCGACTTCTTCACGGCACCGCATCCAGGAAAGCTGCTGTACGAACGCTTCGGCTGGGGCATCACCGGCGCGCAGTGGCGTGGCCTGGCCGGTGCAGGGCTTCAGCATCTCCCCCGCCCCTTGCGGGAGGGGCCCGGGAGAAGGCGGTCGCACGTGCGGGTTCCCTCCTCCCATCCCCCTCCCGCAAGCGGCGGGGGAGGCGTGGGCGCGCCACCGGAGCGACGCCTTCACATCCTCTCGGTCGCCTACCCGTTCGCGCCGGTCGGGCCCGACGCCGTGGGTGGCGCCGAACAGGTGCTGTCGGCGATCGACCGGGCGCTGGTCGCCGCCGGCCACCGCAGCACCGTGATCGCCTGCGCCGGGTCGGACACCGCCGGCACGCTGCTGGCGCACGACCCTCCCCTCGGGCGCGATCGACGACGCGGTCCGTGCCCGGGTGCACCGGCAGGTGCGCGACACCATCGCCGGCGCGGTGCGTGACGGATCGGTGGATCTCATCCACCTGCACGGCATCGACTTCGCGGACTACCTGCCGCCCCCCGGCCCGCCCTGCCTGGTCACGCTGCATCTGCCCCCGGGCTGGTATCCCCCGCACGCGCTCCGCCCCGAACGACCCGACACCTGGCTGCACGGCGTCTCCGCCACGCAGCACCGCGCCTGCCCTGACGGCGACCGCCTGCTGCCGCCCATTCCCAACGGGGTGCCGGTGGAGGCGTTGTCGGCGCACCGCCACGCGCGGCGCGGCTTCGCCCTGACGCTGGGGCGCATCTGTCCCGAGAAAGCCCAGCACCTGGCACTGGACGCAGCCCACGCCGCCGGCCTGCCCCTGTTGCTGGGCGGCGCGGTGTTCCCCTACGCGGCCCACCAGTCCTATTTCGCCGACTGCATCGCACCGCGCCTGGACCGGCGACGCCGGTGGCTGGGTCCCCTGCCCTTCCCACGCAAGCGTCGGCTGCTGTCCGCCGCGCGCTGTCTGCTGGTGCCGAGCACGGTGGAGGAAACCGCGTCGCTGGTGGCCATGGAGGCTATGGCCTGCGGCACGCCGGTGATCGCCTTTCCGCACGGCGCGCTGACCGACGTGGTGGAACCGGGACGAACCGGTTTCCTGGTGCGCGACGTGGCCGGCATGGCTGCCGCGATGCACCGGGCCGCAGAGATCGACCCCGCACTGTGCCGCCGTACCGCGCGCCGGCGCTTCTCGCTGCGGCACATGACCGACGCCTATCTCGCCCGCTACGCCGAACGCGTCGCGCGGATGCCGGTGGCGGCATGAGCACGCTGGCGATCAGCCTGGTGACGGACGACACGGACCTGCAGTCGCTGGAGCCCGCCTGGCAGGCCTTGTGGGATCGCGTGCCCGGCGCGACGCCCTTCCAGTCACCCGCCTGGCTGCTGCCCTGGTGGCGGGTGTTCGGCACCGCGCGGCCCATGGTTGCCTGCCTGCGCGACGGCAACCGGCTTGCGGGGCTGCTGCCGCTCTACGTCCTGGAGGAAGACGGGCATCGCAAGTTGCTGCCACTGGGCATCGGCATTTCCGACTACTGCGACGCCCTGCTGGAGCCGGATGTGCCGGACGACGCTGTTCGCGGCCTGCTGGCGGAGGCACTGGATGCCGGTAGGTCGGCCGGCGCGCGGGTCTGCGACCTGGTCGATGTCCCGGCGGCCAGCCGGTTGCGGCAGGCGTCGCCACCGGTCGGATGGCACAGCGCGTGGCGTCCGGACATGCCGTGCCCGGTGCTGCCGCTGCCGGCCTGGGCGGCTGACGCGCCGGCGGTGGTACCCGCCCGGCAGCGCCGCAAGCTGCGGATGAACCGCCACCGCGCGGATCGCGCCGGCGGCTGGCGCCTGGAAGAAGCCACCCGGGCGACGGCGCCGGACCTGCTGGACCAGTTGCTGCGGCTGCAAGCGCAGCGCTGGCACGAAGTGGACCCGGCCGTCCGCCAGTTTCATCGTGCAGCCCTGCCGAACCTGCTGGAGACCGGATTGCTGCGACTGGCGGCGCTGCACGTTGCCGGGCGGATGGCCGCCCTGTGCTACGCCCTGTCGGACCGGCAGCAGCGGCTGATGTTCTACATGATTGGCTTCGACCCGGCGTTGGCCGCAGTCAGCCCGGGCAGTCTGCTGATCGCCGCCATGATCGACGAGGCCATCGCCAGGGAATGCCCGGCGGTCCACTTCCTGCGCGGCGGCGAGAGCTACAAGTACGCCTGGGGCGCGCAGGATCGCCACAATGCGTCCTGCCGGCTGAAGGCAGCATAGCCATGCCGCCAGATCCCGCACGCAACACCGACGCGGATCCCATCACGCTGTGCCTGGACGGGCGGATTTCCGCGCCGGTGATGCTGGCCCGGCTGGTGCTCGCCGGCCTGTCCGACGCTGCCATCGAACAGGCGCTGAACGCCCGGGCCGATGCTGCGCCATTGCTGGCATTCTTCCGCACGCACGCGCCGTCGCTGCGGCAGGTGCGGGCCACGGCGGCGCAGGTGGATCACACGCGGGACGCCACTCCGGCGTATATCGCGGCACAATTCGATGCTGCCGTCGCCCGCGGGCCGGAAATCAGCGTCGCCGCCTACGCGCTGGGCGATCCCGCGTTGCTGGCGGCGGCCACGGCGGAGGTGGTGGAGTGGCTGACGCAGCAGCGCCTGTTCGCGCCGGGCATGGACGTGCTTGACCTTGGCTGCGGCATCGGCCGCATCGCGGCCGTGCTTGCGCCGGACGCCGCCTCGGTGCTGGGCCTGGACGTGTCGCCGTGCATGATTGCGGAAGCGCGGAACCGCCATGCGGGCGTGCAACGCCTGCGCTTTGCCGTGACGCCTGGAACTGGACTGACGGCGCTGCCAGGCGACGCGTTCGACCTGATCCTGGTGGCGGACAGTTTTCCTTATCTGTTGCAGGCAGGACATGACGTTGCACGACAGCACGTCGCCGATATCGCGCGGCTGCTGCGTCCGGGCGGGCGCTGTGTGGTCCTGAACCTGTCCTACGGCGCCGATCCCGAAGCCGACGCCGCCCATGTCGCGGCGTGGACGACGGCTCAGGGCCTGCGCACCGAGATGTGGCGCGCGAGGCCGTTTCGCCTGTGGGATGCCGTTGCTTTCGTCTATGCGCGGCCACACAGGATTGTGCGTGGCGCAGGCAGCGCCGGTCCGCCACGTCTCGATGCAACTCAGCAGCGATCGGAGGATTCCCGTTGAACACGGTACGGGTGGCCGTTGTCGGTGTCGGCAACTGCGCATCGTCCCTGGTGCAGGGAGTCGAGTTCTACCGCCACGTGGAAGACGACCACGTCCCCGGGCTGATGCACACGGACCTGGGCGGATATCGTGTCGGCGACATCGAGTTCGTGGCCGCGTTCGATGTCGCGCGCGGCAAGGTGGGCCGCGACCTGTCGCGCGCCATTTTCGCCGAACCCAACAACACCGAGCAGTTTGCCCAGGTTCCCGACACCGGCGTCACGGTTGGTCGCGGCCCGACCCTGGACGGCATCGGCAAGTACCTGCACGACGTCGTGCAGGAAGCCGACGAGGAGCCGGCGAACGTCGCGGGTGCGCTGCGCGATGCCCGGACCGACGTCCTGGTTTCCTACCTGCCGGTCGGCGCTGATCGCGCAACGAAGTGGTATGCGGAACAGGCACTGGCGGCGCGCTGCGCCTTCGTGAACTGCATCCCGTCGTTCATCGCCTCCGATCCGGACTGGAGCCGGCGGTTCGAGGCGAAGGGGCTGCCGCTGGTCGGTGACGACATCAAATCGCAGGTCGGCGCCACCATCGTGCACCGCGTGCTGGCCAATCTGTTCCGCGAGCGCGGCGTGCGGGTGGACCGCACGTACCAGCTCAATTTCGGCGGCAACACCGACTTCATGAACATGCTGGAGCGCGAGCGGCTGTCGTCCAAGAAGCTGTCGAAGACCCGTGCGGTGACCAGCCAACTGGCGGAGACGCTGCCGGATGCCGCCGTGCATGTGGGGCCGAGCGATCATGTTCCCTGGCTGACGGACCGGAAATGGGCGTATATCCGGATCGAGGGCACCACGTTCGGAAACGTGCCGCTGAACTGCGAGGTGAAGCTGGAGGTGTGGGACTCGCCGAACTCCGCCGGGGTGGTGATCGACGCGGTGCGCTGCGCCAAGCTGGCGCTGGACCGGGGGATCGGCGGCGCGCTGGTGGGGCCTTCCAGCTATTTCATGAAGAGCCCGCCACAGCAGTTCACCGATGACGAGGCGCGCGTGCTGACCGAGCGGTTCATTCGCGGCGAGGCGGCGTGAGCGGCACGGTGGTTCATCTGGTACGGCATGGCTCCCACGATCTGCTGGGGCGCGTGCTGGTGGGGCGTGGACCGGTGTCGCTGAGTGCCACGGGCCGTGCGGAGGCCGAGGCGGTGGCGGGGGCCGCAGCGCTGGCCGGATTGGCGGCGGTGGTGTCCAGCCCGCAGGACCGCGCGTTGCAGACCGCGGCGCCGATTGCACGCCGGGCCGGACTGGACGTGGTCGTCGATGCGGACCTGGCCGAGCTGGACCTGGGGGCGTGGACCGGGGCGGAATTCGGCACGCTGCACCAGGATCCGCGCTGGCGGGCGTTCAACACGTTCCGTGGCAGCACGCCGGTGCCGGAGGGCGAGAGCATGCTGGCGGTGCAGGCCCGGGCGGTGGCCTGCATGCTGCGCCTGCGGGCGGGGTATCCGGATGCCGCGGTGGCGGTGGTCAGCCACGCCGACGTGATCAAGGCGGTGCTGGCGCATTTCCTGGGCATGCCGCTGGACCTGATGCGGCGGATCGAGGTGGCCCCGGCTTCGCGCAGCGTGCTGATGCTGTTCGAGACGGACGCGGTGGTGCAGGCGGTCAACCTGCCGCCGGGTCGCGGAGGCGGATTGCCCGGGATGGATTCCGGGGGGTGACGGCGAGCAGGTTTCGCGCTATGCAGGCTGCACGGACCCGTAGCTCAGTTGGATAGAGCGTCGCCCTCCGAAGGCGAAGGTCGTGCGTTCGAGTCGCGCCGGGTCCGCCAATCTTTTCAATCGTTAGCTGCTTACCGGCCGTCCTCCACAAGGCCGTAGACGGCACGTAGACGGCAGGTTGGATCGGGTTTTCGCCCGGTGCCGGATCGTCATGGGCGATGGCGTCGGAGCCGGTTCGGGCCATCCTTTGTCCTGCTCGACGCTGAATTTTGCCCGGCATATTTCGCCGTCGGCCGGTAACCAACGGGAAAGGTGTCGCGCGTCATGGTCGCGATACCATGCCGAACCGTGCTGAACTGGATGCGGCTGAGCTTCGAGCGAGGGCAAACCGTCTCCGCCATTACGCCCAATTTACGGCGACGGCGAGATCGCCAGCAGGCTCATGGAACTGGCAGATCGACTGACCGGAGAGCGGCAAGGCTGGAACAGATCGCCACTGAGAACTCTGACCATCTGACCCATAGGCCGGGCGCAGCGTCGCCGCGAGGATGCTGGCCGAATGTTCACCACGGCGTCGGCGCCATCTCCGCCGACCGTTGGTGACCGATTTCCATCAGGTGACCGCCATGGTGCGATCGGGCATCACATTACCGAATTCGGCGACGTCGCCATCCCGACCATCCCGCCACCGACCAGCCCGCCACGGCCGCGACGATCTCGCCGATGCTGGGCAGGGATGGGCCGAGATCGTCATCTGCCTGATCCTCAGACCTGGATCAGCGTCGCCGACGATGTGCCGCACGGTCAGGCTGGTGGTACGGTGGCGGATCGTCCTGATGATGGTCGGCGTGACGGTCGTGCGACGGTGCCGTCGCGATGGTGCAAGGTTTATGCCCGGCTTTGTCCCGCCGGGCTGGGGTCGGACGATCAGTGGCTGAACGGAACCATCGGTCGTCGGGTGCCGGTGGATCAGAGAAGCCATTGCGTCGCTTTTGTTTCTCCGGCTCCTTCGTGTGCAGGGCGTGTTGCAGATCATCGATCTCTTGCCGTAGATCGTTCGGCCAGCGCATGCAACTCGCGGTTTTGTTGCTGGGCTGCGCGGGCTTTGCGCCTCCCACTTACTTCGCCTGAATTCCCAATGGTGTGCTGCCCGCTCAGCGGCTTTCGTGGCCCTGTCGGTGCGCGTGGCTTTCTTGCGCCAGCAGATCGGAAGGGGTCTTGCCGTCGAGCAGTCGTCGGAATGCAGCTACAGTGGCTGCCAAGTCCGTGCCGTCCACGCTGGGGTGTGCGAGCCTATCCAACACCTTGAGAAGGCGTTTTTTGTCTGTCATATCCCAATGCTCTGCTTAAATAACTACGACGGCTCTGTAGCTCGCATGCACTTATGACTTCGATAGGCTTGCCGATGTCGAATCTCTTTTTCTGCGTCATCCTGCGATTTGTTTTCTTGACTCGTTTCCGCTGCCCTCCCGTTTCTCAATGGCTGCGTGTGGCGCGAACCGGCCGGCTGACCACGGGCGACGAATTTCCAGCAGGCGGTCACCAGGATCGGCGGGGTCGCGTAATTCTATCAGCGAACAGGCCATCCCCTCGCCGACGATGTTGGCACCACTATGCGACCGTCCGGCGGCGATTTCCGCCAGACCGTGCACCACGACGGACCAGCACGCGAGCATGATCGTCGAACCACCTGATCCACGATCAACGTGCAGAACTGCATCACCGTCGCCGCATCGCCGGCGTGAATGTCGTCGGCGCCGATGTGCCGAGGTCGTCGGGAGCGCGGTCGGCGGCATGGTTAGGCCGATCGTGGGGGCGACGGTGCGGCAGACGGTCGGCGGCATGGTTAGGGACTACGATCCAGTCACCGTTCAGGCCACCGGCCTTCATCGGGCTCCGCGATGGGCTGGGCGACCGTGCGGGCGCCGTCGTCGGGACATGGCGGCAGATATCGGGTGCGGAGATCAGGGGCAGGTGATGGGGTTGGTGAGTCGGATCGCGCAAGTCGCCGGTGTCGTGGGCCGCATTCGGGCGGCGGGGGAAGGTCGACGCGATGGCTGACCCGACCGTGCAGTGTGACATCACCCGGTTTCGGGGTTGCAGATCAGCC
This sequence comes from uncultured Alphaproteobacteria bacterium, assembly GCA_963721065.1. Taxonomy (GTDB): domain Bacteria; phylum Pseudomonadota; class Alphaproteobacteria; order Acetobacterales; family Acetobacteraceae; genus CAWBLP01. The sequence goes on along the minus strand of CAVRHO010000001.1, from coordinate 5,262 downwards.
ACTCATTGCGTCACGGGTCAACGCAGCGAATACACATCAAATCCGCGTATCCCGCTCTCATACCGGGCCGAATGGAGCGATTGCCCGAGATAGAGCCAGTGGCGATGCGGGCTATGTGCAGGCGAACAGGGCCAAAACCAGCGTATCCATCTCGTCTCATTCCCTCTTGCACAAATCAGCACGAAACGAGTGTGTATATGCCAAAGCACATATCTTTAGATATGTGCTTGGCTATACATCGACGTCCACCTGTTCCCGTATCTCTGTATCTATAGGGGAACAGGTCAATGGGAACAGGTGGAGGTGTCAGACCTCCTTGCCTTCGACCTGTCGAATGGAGAGCAATTTCGCTCCGCGTGGTCCCTCGATTCGACTGAACTCGACCACGCCATGTCGGGCCGTACGAACCCGACGTGTCTCCCCGACAGGGATGGCTTGCTCGATCGAGGCCAACAAATCCTCCTTTCGACCGCCCGATTAGGCCGCACATGCCGCTGCCCGAGGTACCGGCACATCGAGGTCCATCGCTTCGCCAAATCGCATCAGGTCGGCTGTCTCCTTCGGGAGTTCGGTGCCGGGGACTTCGACATACGGCTTTTCACTCGTATCCGACACCGATAGCTCGCGTACCACGCACGATGTGATCTGTTCGCCGTATCGGTCATGGACCGGCAGAGCTTGATGGAGCACAGCAAAATGCATTGGTTTGGCCACGGGCGCATCCTTCTGCTTCTCGACCGTGAGAGTGATGGTGCCGTTACCGGCTGTTTTTCCGATCAGCCACATCGTGTCCACGTTCCCCAGCAGTGAACTGTGGCCTCTCGCACCTCGGCTTTCGTCCTTTCCCGGATGGTGCACGATCAACACCGCGCAGCCGAGTTCATCGCGAATGCGCTTAGTGGCTTCTATGGCTGCGGTCATCACTTCCGGGGCCGATTCGTTGGCACCGGCAATGCAGGTGGAAAGGGTATCGAGCACGACAAGGCCGGGGTTGTATGGCCGCATGGCACGGATGAATTCACCTACCTCGGCAGGATCGAGCAGTTGCACCGGACGGGGCAGGATCGACAAGCGATCGTTTTTGATCGGCAGGCCATGGTGATGCAACCATGCCCGCTTGCGGATGGACAGCATGGTGCCGCCCTCGCCCGCGACATAGATGACATTGCGGGCATAGAGTTTCCTGCCATGCAGGGTCATCCCATAGGCGAGCAGCAGCGCGAGCGAAAGGACGGTGAAGGTCTTGTAGCTGCCGGGCGGGGCATAGCAGACGCCGATCTGCTGCTCGTACAGCAGGTATGGGAGCAACCACTGCGGCAGCGTGTCTGTGCTGAAATCTTCGGTTTGTGTAGGCTTGAACTTCTGGCTCACCTCGCGGATCGAGATTTGCTGCGCTTCGATAATTCGTCGTTCGATCTCATCCGTGTTGCCCTGCCGCAGCAGGTCGATGCCGTCAAGGATCACGTTCTCTGCCGCCCGGTAGCGGCAGAACTGCTCGACCTGATCGAGGAACCACTCATGCTCGTCGGGCTGCAATGGCTCGATGTCCGACAGATCAACGCTGGTGGCGGCGTTGATGATCTGGCACGACGGCAGGGAGTGGTAATCGTCATAATGCTTGAAAATGAAGCGCACGGGCGGCACCAGAGGGTCATCGAAAAACTCCGTTCGCACCGCGTGCTCGCACTGAGCGAACACAGCGTCATCGGTGATCAGCTTCGCTAGCAGAACCCGCTGCAATTCCTGAGTGCAGTCGTAGCTTTTGCCGTCACCATCGACGGTAACGGCACTCCAAACGTTTTTCATAATCTCATCTCAAATAGGTGTCTGCTCCCGACCCCAACGCATCGGAACCGTGGGGAGCTACCCCACGGTCTGTTTCCGACGAGATGAAATCGAAAGCGCCAGCGAAAATGCTGGCTAATTGAGAATACCACGGGCCGGTCTGGGATTGCAGCAACCTTGTTCATGCCTGGGGCCGGTGACAGAACTGGCGCGACGATCGCAGGGCCAGCGACGTGTGGGTGCGTAAAACGGTATCGGGTCGGCTGTGGCGATGGCGATCCGGTCAGCGTCCGGGCCGACGCTCGCCACTAAACCGTATTGCGTGACCGTGGTGATGGCGGCGAACTGCGCGAAAGGAGCCGGAAGGAGGAGGCTCCCCCGTCCAGCTAAAACGGTTCTGGTGCGGGCGTGTCGCTCGGCCCTGTCATCGTTCACCGGAAGGTTGGCGCCGTTCAATGGCTGTCACCGGACGCTCGCCGCGATGGTGGCCCTGTTCGGCCCGACCACACAGCACGCCACCGGAATGGGCGCAACCACGGTTGCGGCGAGGTTGGCTCGGAAAGGAATAGCGAGCGACGGTTGGCCCGATCGTCGGGGCACGCAGGGGTTGAAGGCCGTCCCGAACGTCAGTCCCGTGCCAGAGCGTGGCACGGTTGGAAGCTCTACCACGCCATGCTTGCCGGGCATTCCATCCAAGGGCATTCATGTCGTGATCAATTCGCACGAGACCCACCGACATGAGACTGAAACATCGCGCAAGCGGCCCGCCAGTAGTCGACTTCGACACTAATGCGCCGTCAGCGGGCATCAACACGCTCGGTCTGCTGCTGCTGCCGCCCTCCAGCACCGCAGAGGATCGCCTTGAAGCCAGTCGGCAGTGGTTTTCACTGCTCTATGCTAACAGAATGCGAGAGCTAGGCGAAAAGGCGTATACTTCGCTTCGAAACGTGCGGAAGAAGTGAAGATTTGGGAGGGTGATGACCCCTACCTCCTAGACGACATAATGCGAGAACTCGGCTTCAAGCTCGATAAGCAACAGTTCCTCGCCCCTTTCAAGCTCTTCGAAGAAGTGATCATAGGTTCCGATACGATACCGGATTCTGCCGGGCTCGTCCCCGATGAGCTATTCACCATGATGTGGATTCATGGGAAGGTCTCCGAAGCGGTCGCAACGCATAGGATACGGCACGTCAGGCTGATTGATCCTATTCCGACGTGGAACCGAGGAAACGTCCGATGGTCCGATCTTCAGGACTATCTGGTTGCTAACGATCTAGAGCTACCCACGTTACGGGAGGGGAAGGTTTCCGGCCTGACCCTCATTCTGATGGCTCTGCCACGGTTAAATGGTAAGGGGAACTGCACCCTCACGCAGGCACGTAAAGCAATCGCGGCGGCAGCGCACAGGCATGAGCAGCGATGGTCGGATGGAAAGCAGAGAGAATACTGGCCTCACTATCGCGCCCTTGCTCCACTCTGGGCGGGCATTCTCATGGAAAGTGGGTGTTGGAGCGCAGACGGTCTATTCGAGCAGGATCAATCTAATAAATTGGATGACGACATACTCCGGATACTCGCTCAGACGGACCGGCTTGCTAACGCTTACGGATATGCAAGATGGCTGATCGAACATCTGGAGCGTGCCCCTCGCGCGCCAATCGGCTGATCGACCGAGACACCGTCATCCAGATCGGTGCTGAGGTGGCTAGCCTCCGGCCTCGGCCCCCTGAGAGCGGCTAGGCCCCGAACCTCACGAAGACGTGACTTTACTGCTCGGTGCTAGCAGAGCCGCACCGTGTGGCACTTGGCATGCCGCCAGAAAAAAGGAGGCATCGATGGCGGCACGGGCGAATGGAAAGCGCAATAGAAGAGACCGGACAGCCTTGCATCGCGCGAGGCTCAGGAGGCAAAAGGCCAGTCTACTTCGCACATTACGCCAGATTCGCAAGAAGTATTATCAACGTTATATCTATACATCCCTACGACATGTCGGACGTACATGGGGAAGGACCAAGGATACTCTCGTGAGACTTCATATCAACATTGATGACTGGGCTCGCCGGAACCTCAACATAAGCCGCCCGTGGGCGGACAAGCACGAGGAATTTCATAACCGATGGGCCGAGTTCTTGGATTCGTTCACTTGGGCGACCGCTCGCAAATGGGATGAGATAAAAGCCCTGGCTACCGAAAAAAGCCTTCGCCATGATGGAAGCAAAGGCGAGATATGACAAATTCAGCCAAGAAGGGCCTATTTATAGCGGAAGCTACGGAACATACATTAGACCTCCCTTCTTGCCCCTTGCAAGTGGACTTTCTCTGCGGTGACGTTGTGGAAATGCTCTCTACCATTCCCGACGAGAGTGTTAAGCACTCTGTGTCACGTCCCGCCCTTTTTGGCGCGGCGCACGCGACTACGGATATACAACGGGGATCGGAACGGAGAATGATCCGGCACAATATATTCAGAAGCTGCAAGCGATTGCCCGGCTCGTGCGGAAAAAGCTGCTGGCTGGAGGAACTCTTTGGCTCGAAGTTCAGGACGCCTACATCGGGTTGAACGCCGATGACGCCGAGCCTACTAAGGGCGATGATCCTGCATCGCCAAGACGCGTCAAGAAAGCCCTCACGTCATCGGATACTGACATCGCACCGAAAAACCTACTACTCATAGCCTCGCTCGTTGCGGATGCATTGCAAAAAGACGGTTGGATTCTAAGAGCAGACATTATCCTCGAAAAGTTGGTAGTCCACCCGGAAAGTGTCCGTGATCGGCCAACACGCGCTCATAGCCACCTCTCTTGTTCTCCAAACGGAGGAGCTATTATTACGATGCGAAGGCTATCCTGGAACCTAGCGGCCCCCCTGAGTTTGGACGTCCCTCGATGAAGCGCGGCGTTATCACTCGCCAAAATAGCGACGATTACATGCGTCGATGGGGCGACCCGACCGGACGAAATGCTCGCACCGTCTGGAGGCTGGCACCGAAGCCCTACAAAGGGAACCATCCCGCCACCTTCCCCGTCGAACTTCCTGATCGCTGTCTGCGTGCAACACTACCGCCAGGAGGTGTCGTGCTCGACCCCTTCGGCGGGTCGGGTACCACGGCCATCCCCGCATTGCAGCAGGGCGCATCCAAGGTCATATTGATCGAGCGGAACCCTGCATACATCGAGGAGTCCAGAGCATCATATAGCAAAAGAAGTACAGAAGCCAATTCCCCACTTATCTGGCCCGATGCCAATTCATCCCAATGTGACACTTTACCACGCAGATTGCCGCGACATATTTGCACATCTCTCCGATCAAATAGATGTGATCGTCTGCGATCCGCCTTATTGGCTTCGCCTTCCTGAGCATGACACAATTGTTGACTTCCACCTGCAAAACAAAGGGCAGAAAAAGCGTCTCAGGGCAGAATGGGACAAATTCCATTCTATCGAGGACTATATGCAGTTCACCGAGGAGTGGCTCCTC